>NZ_FOAV01000037.1 GCF_900109745.1 Roseateles sp. YR242
CCGCGTTCCCACGCTGGCGAACGTGGTGCCTGGCAGCTACACCGACACCGTGACGGTCACCATCACCTACTGATTCATCGACTGAACCAGGCCTGACTCAGCTGATCGAGGCGGGCTGCCGCTTGAGGCGTCGTGTCTTCACACCGAACAGCGGCATGGCCGCCAGCAACAGAAGTGCCATGGCCAAGGGAACGACAAAGATGAAACCAGCCGACTGGAAGCCGGTGGCACCCGCGATACCCCCCGCGATGAATGCCAGCAGAAGGCCTCCTGAACGCTGCAGCCTCTCCTTGTCGCTCACCACAGGCCGCGCGCCCCCACCGGATCGATTCCAGTAAAGGAGTTTTCCCAGTTCCATGCCCAGATCGGTCACGTTGCCCGTCATGTGGGTGGTGCGAATGCTGCCACCTGAAGATTTCGAGCCCACGGCGTTCTGCAAGCCCATGATGAAGCTCAGCAGCAACACCGTGGGCGGGAAGTAGTGCGCGCTGCCGGAAGACAGCGCCAGGGAGCCCATCAACCCGAAGGACATGAGCAGTGCGGCCTCCAGCACCAGCGGCAACGCATAAACGGCCCGAATGCCCTGGCGGCGCGCGAAGTTGACGAGCGCCGCAGTCAACGCCGCGCCGGCGGCAAATGAAACGATGGCGCCGACGGCCGTTGCAGTCATGGACGGATGCTTCAAGGCCAGCCCATCGGCAATCTGGGATGCGAATCCCGTCATGTGCGAGGTGTACCGCTGCAGCAGCAAAAAGCCGCCGGCATTCACGGCGCCCGCGTTGAACGCGAGCAGGACACCCAGGGCCAGATTCACCGAGGGTGCTCGGTGGCGGTTGGTCAAATGGAGAAAACGTCTCACATCCACCCCTGAAACATGGTTCGTCCAGGCAGTGTATCTGCCGTCACCAAATATCGCTTAAATCATATTTCGTAGACTTTTGACCTGATTTTTAGCGGTTTTGGCGCTTTTTCAAGCCGTCCGGCGCTGGCCCGCCCCGGGGGCTCACCGACATCCGTCGGTGTATTGCCTACGCCCGCGCCCTGCGCCTTCGCACGCCGGGTGACTCCTTCCACGACTACGTGCAACAAGCTGTGACTGCGACGATTCAGTCATCAACAGCAGGGGGTCACCATGAACAAGTTCTCAAGCAAGATGATCAAGCGTGCAGCAGTCGGTCTGGCCCTGGTGGCCGCAGCCGCCGGGTCTTCGGTGACCGCCAACGCCACCACCGGCACCACGACCTTTCAGGTCACCGCCACCGTCATCACCTCGTGCAACGTGTCCGGCGCCGCCCTGAACTTCGGCAACACGGTGGACCCGCTGAACACCT
>NZ_FOAV01000036.1 GCF_900109745.1 Roseateles sp. YR242
CTTCCGTCACTACGTTCCCACGTTCGTCTACGTGGGAACGTACGTTGTCAGCTCACGGCCCGCAGCTCAAGGACGCGGTTCATTGACCGCTTACATTTCATCGATTCACCGAGCGATCTGCTTTGGCGGGTGCTCCGGTGTGAGGCCATCGTCGATCTAACGACGGCTTCTAGCCTCCACCACGGGTGCTCATGTGGAAGAACCCGATTCGATTGATTCGAGCGAGCGGATGTAGGGCAACACGTTTGGATGCGCGTTGACCCAACTTTGGCCAACGAATGTGGCTACCGATCCCTCGCCGATAACGCTAGAAATTGATCCTGAAGCGAAAGCTGCTTGCAGAAGCAAGTGTGATGTGTGCATCACCTGTTCGCTTTCATCGGCGTCGGCTCCGCTCATTTCTTTTCCCCACTCCTTTTGAATGGCTGAAATGAGCTTCCCTGTGGCCTTCTCAAGTGGGCTTCGGTCTCGTGGCATGGGCATTAGTGTCGAAGTTCAGTGAGTTCTGAACTCTGCTCAACGTCGGATCAAGTACTTACGAGAACCCAGCTCGTCGACTTCTGAACTGCTTGCTCGTTCAGTTCTGAACTTTCCGGGGTTTTGTTCATTCAGTTCTGAACTTTTCCACGAGGCGCGGTTTGGCGGCCTCGGAGGACCCCAAGTGAGCTGCGTTTCACTGGACTGGCGCACCACAAGATGGCTTCCGTGCGCGTGCGATTGCGGTTTGGAGATCAGTTACAGGCCCGGCAGCCTTGGCGGCACTGCTCTGTGCGTCAAAGTCGGCGCTGTTTTGGGTGAGTCGGTCGAGCCATGGCGAAGAGACGCGCATGGGCACTTTCTATTGAGCGTAGCCGGAACGCCCTCGCTGGCTTGCAGGCGACGATCATTGGGACGATGACCTTCATTCAACCAACAGCGATGCGGTAATCTGCCACTGGCTTGACCCAAGGTCCAGCCTGCCCTTGCCATCCCGGATGGCTTGGGGTCAGCGGCGGATGCTCCGTCGAATAGGGACACGGGTGCGAGGTCCATATATGGCCAAGCTTCTCACCGAGCGACGCACGCGTGCGGACAACAGCCGTCCGTGAACTCGCCCCTTCGGCCGACTCATAAAGCCAATTTGACCGTCCTGCGCGAAAAAGTAAACCCGCTGGCCCAGATGGAGATCTGGCGTATCAGGCGGAAGGGCAATACGGCCCCCGCGTTGGACAAACGCAGAATACCGGCTCTTAACGGAGTAGGGGCGCGTGGACTTCATTAACAAGCTCCTGTGGGTGAGGCCTCTCCTGAGTGAAATGAACCGCCCCGGCAATCGCGGAGGCCTGTTGGTTTAAGTCAGACGGTCGCGGCCTGACCAGCGCGTTGTCGATGGTAGTTGGCCTCGAACTC
>NZ_FOAV01000034.1 GCF_900109745.1 Roseateles sp. YR242
GGTCCGCGATGGATGGCGGTGAGGTCAGAAGATGGAATCGCGCAGGCATATCGATATCGAAGAGGTCAGCGGCTACGGGTAGGTCACGGCGCGGCGTCTGACGAAGGCCCGGACACGCTGGGAGCCGTTGATGGCTCCGCCGGCGGACCGGTATATCCGCCCTCCGCCAACATCGACCGATCAGGGCTCTCAGAGGGCCGCGGCAGGATCGTGCGCCAGTGGGGCGTCGATGGCTCGCCTGAGTTCAATCGCTGATCGACGATGTCCACCCGGAAGATCACCTTCAAGTCCCACAGCGGCGCACCTGCGCGCTTGAGTCGATCGACGTATTGCTGATCGTCCTCTGAGGGTTGCTGCGGCCAATGGCGCATGAATGCCGACAGCTTCGGCCGCTTTGGCAGCATCAGGGCACGCACTGCCGCATCCAAGTCGACGCTGGCCATCCACATGAGATCCCGGAGGGAAAGAGATTGCCCCAGCGAAGCGGCCGCGAGTACCAGGCGCCGGGCATGGCCGCTCGGACTCTCCAATGCGCCATCGGCTGGTGGGGGCTCCAGCGCCAACAACGTTTGTTGCCAGCCCTGCAGCTCCGCGCTGCTATTTGCATTGGTGCTCACCGGCGCGCGGGCGCCCCCCTGGACCGGCGGATCGTCCGACCAAACGGGCCCCTTGGCCGGCTTGAGTATGGCTTCCACCCGTGTTTGGAATACTCGGCACACCTCGAGCGCCGGGGCACCCAGGTCCACAAGCCGCCGGGCATAGTCGAGGTCGGTTTCACTGCCATCCTGGTCATTCTGGCGCATCAGATCCGCAAGCCTGGGAAGGTCTGCCAGGCTTCGAATGCATTTCGCAGCACGCGAACCAAGACCGGTCATGACCTCGATATCCAGGGTACACGCAGGGTAGGGCCACAAGTGTTTCGCCAGTACCAGCCTGCGGGCGTAAGCGCACTTGGTTTCATTTTGGCGGCGGGAGACGGTGCTCAACAGAGTCACATGCCAGATGCGTAACAAAGGGGCCTGTGCCGGATCGGTGTGGCCGTTTGGTGGCTGGCCCGAGGGCGCGGGAGCCACAGGCGGAATCCAGAGGCTCTTTGCGCCGCCATGTGCATCCGTGCGCTGCTCCACGCCGGGGAGCCGCTGGACCGGCTGCACTTCCGACGCGCTGGGGTGCGGCGAAACCCGTGGCGATGCCCCGCGCCCCTCCACCCGCGTCGTCTCGGGAACGAGGGCTTTCTGCGGAATGTGGAATACGTACCTTAATGCTTCCGCTGCGGCACCCTCGTCCAAAAGCCGCTGGGCATAGTGGCGGTCGGATTCATTCCACCCTTGCGGATGCCGGCGCATCAGGCTCCGAAGCTCGGGGAATTCGACCAGCCCGCGAGCGGCCCGCGCCATGCACGTACCTGCACCGGACAGGGCCGCGAGATCCTCGATACGTGCCCGGTGGGGCCACAGGTTCCGCGCCAGCATCAGCCTGCGGGCATGTGCACTACGAGTTTGACTTGTCACTGGGGGGACGGCATCCAACAGTTTCCGCTGCCATGGCAGCAGCAAACCGGCCGGAGCCTGGGCTTGATCCGGTACCAACGGGCGTGTCCGGCTCACCGGATCGGCTGCTGCCTGCGCGCTTTCAAATTGGTGGCGAGGATCATTCGCCAACAGATCCTCCTGAGAAGGCAGCAGCGAAGGGGCCAGGTTCTGACTGAACCGGTCCGAAGACTCCAGGAGGACCGGTAATTTCGGGGGGACTTCCGGCAACTGGAGCAACTGGCGCAATATCTCGCCACGCTCGATCCCGCTTGGTCCTTCGCCCGGCTGATCCGGTTCGAGCGGGCGTTTGCGGCTCACCGGGTCGGCCGTGGCCTGCACAGGGCTCGG
>NZ_FOAV01000032.1 GCF_900109745.1 Roseateles sp. YR242
GTCACACGACACCGAATGAGCAACTCGCCCAATTCGTAGAGTTGTTTCGAATCAGCTGTATTTGATTGCGTCCTCAGTTGAGGAACGACTTCGATCGACTTGTTATCGATCTGCGTGACCACTCAGCTTCGACGTAATCGTCAAAGTTATAGGGTCAAGCCTCACGGGCAATTAGTACTGGTTAGCTTAACGCATTACTGCGCTTCCACACCCAGCCTATCAACGTCCTGGTCTCGAACGACCCTTCAGGGGGCTCAAGGCCCCGGCAAGACTCATCTTGAGACGAGTTTCCCGCTTAGATGCTTTCAGCGGTTATCTCTTCCGCACTTAGCTACTCGGCGATGCCACTGGCGTGACAACCGATACACCAGAGGTGCGTCCACTCCGGTCCTCTCGTACTAGGAGCAGGCTCTCTCAATCTTGCAGCGCCCACGGAAGATAGGGACCAAACTGTCTCACGACGTTTTAAACCCAGCTCACGTACCTCTTTAAATGGCGAACAGCCATACCCTTGGGACCGGCTACAGCCCCAGGATGAGATGAGCCGACATCGAGGTGCCAAACACCGCCGTCGATATGAACTCTTGGGCGGTATCAGCCTGTTATCCCCAGAGTACCTTTTATCCGTTGAGCGATGGCCCTTCCATACAGAACCACCGGATCACTTTGTCCTACTTTCGTACCTGCTCGACTTGTCAGTCTCGCAGTCAAGCACGCTTATGCCAATGCACTATCAACACGATTTCCGACCGTATTTAGCGTACCTTCGAACTCCTCCGTTACACTTTGGGAGGAGACCGCCCCAGTCAAACTGCCCACCATACACTGTCCCCAACCCGGATAACGGGCCAAGGTTAGAACCTCAAACACACCAGGGTGGTATTTCAACGTTGGCTCCACCTGATCTAGCGACCAGGTTTCAAAGCCTCCCACCTATCCTACACAGATCTGTTCAAAGTCCAATGTAAAGCTACAGTAAAGGTTCATGGGGTCTTTCCGTCTTTCCGCGGGGAGATTGCATCATCACAAACATTTCAACTTCGCTGAGTCTCTGGAGGAGACAGTGTGGCCATCATTACTCCATTCGTGCAGGTCGGAACTTACCCGACAAGGAATTTCGCTACCTTAGGACCGTTATAGTTACGGCCGCCGTTTACTGGGACTTCAGTCAAGAGCTTGCACCCCATCATTTAATCTTCCAGCACCGGGCAGGAGTCACACCCTATACGTCGACTTTCGTCTTTGCAGAGTGCTGTGTTTTTAATAAACAGTTGCAGCCACCGATTCTCTGCGGCCTCATTGGGCTGGGAGAGTAAATCCCCTTCACCTACTAAAGGCACACCTTCTTCCGAAGTTACGGTGTCAATTTGCCGAGTTCCTTCTCCAGAGTTCTCTCAAGCGCCTTAGAATACTCATCTCGCGCACCAGTGTCGGTTTGCGGTACGGTCGTCTATAGCTGAAGCTTAGTGGCTTTTCCTGGAAGCAGGGTATCACTCACTTCGTCTGCAAGCAGACTCGTTATCACACCTCAGCTAAGCCCTCCGGATTTGCCTAGAGGGCACGCCTACATGCTTGAACCGGGACATCCAACACCCGGCTGAGCTAACCTTCTCCGTCCCCACATCGCACTATAGATCGGTACAGGAATATTGACCTGTTTCCCATCAGCTACGCATCTCTGCCTCGCCTTAGGGGCCGACTCACCCTACGCCGATGAACGTTGCGTAGGAAACCTTGCGCTTTCGGCGAGGGGGCTTTTCACCCCCTTTAACGCTACTCATGTCAGCATTCGCACTTCTGATACCTCCAGCAGGCCTCACGACCCACCTTCACAGGCGTACAGAACGCTCTCCTACCACGCACAGTAAACTGTGCATCCGCAGCTTCGGTAACTGGCTTAGCCCCGTTACATCTTCCGCGCAGGACGACTCGATCAGTGAGCTATTACGCTTTCTTTAAATGATGGCTGCTTCTAAGCCAACATCCTGACTGTTTTAGCCTTCCCACTTCGTTTCCCACTTAGCCAATTTTAGGGACCTTAGCTGGCGGTCTGGGTTGTTTCCCTCTTGAGTCCGGACGTTAGCACCCGGTGCTCTGTCTCCCAAGCTGTACTCTTCGGTATTCGGAGTTTGCATAGGTTTGGTAAGTCGCCATGACCCCCTAGCCTAAACAGTGCTCTACCCCCGAAGGTAATACTTGAGGCACTACCTAAATAGTTTTCGGAGAGAACCAGCTATCTCCAAGTTTGTTTAGCCTTTCACCCCTATCCACAGCTCATCCGCTAGTTTTGCAACACTAGTCGGTTCGGACCTCCAGCACCTGTTACGGTACCTTCATCCTGGCCATGGATAGATCACTTGGTTTCGGGTCTACACCCAGCGACTAATTCGCCCTATTCGGACTCGATTTCTCTACGGCTACCCTATTCGGTTAACCTCGCCACTGAATGTAAGTCGCTGACCCATTATACAAAAGGTACGCAGTCACCCCGGAGGGCTCCTACTTTTTGTATGCATGCGGTTTCAGGATCTATTTCACTCCCCTCCCGGGGTTCTTTTCGCCTTTCCCTCACGGTACTTGTTCGCTATCGGTCGATTACGAGTATTTAGCCTTGGAGGATGGTCCCCCCATGTTCAGACAGGATTTCACGTGTCCCGCCCTACTCTTTTCGTGCCTAGTTCCACAATCAACATTTCTCATACGGGGCTATCACCCGCTATGGCCGGACTTTCCATTCCGTTCTGATATGCC
>NZ_FOAV01000030.1 GCF_900109745.1 Roseateles sp. YR242
ATTCACATCCGACGCCGGTCTGTAGCTTACATCGGTCCGGCGCGCGTATTTTCCAGAAGCAAGCGCCTCGTCCGTAGCGCGTTCTACATTGCCAAGTTAAAAACCCGCCTTACGGCGGGTCTCAAATACTTGGTGTCTATTTCGAGGTCATCGCCTCGCGGTATCGCTGTTCATAGATTTCAAGAAACTCCACCAAGAGCTCTTTTGCTTCGTCCAGGGTGCCAACCTTGTATCCGCTTTGATTTATCGCCGAAAGCACCTCTGTCTCACCTTTGTCGCAAGCTTGAATGCCTCCCTCAAGCGTGGCTACGCATTCAGTGTGGTAGCTTGCATCTCGCGCGCTTACAGAGACCATCAAGTCAGCTGCGTTTTCAAGCGGCTCTTGATTGACCGTCGCGGCGAAGAGCCTCGCCAACGATGCTTTCCAATCAAACATATGTCTTCCAGACCTCTAGTTAAAACGGATGCGCCGTGTGAATGAGCCAACCGCCATTCCCATCCGGGATAAGAACTAGGTTCACATTCGGCATCGGTTGGCTGATGGGGACGATTGAGCCACCCTTCGTTGTGACTTGGTACCCGCGACCGAGATTTCCCATTCCTGGGTCAGCAGTAAATGCCTCAGGCACCCCCGGCCTCGGACCCGACGCTAGCCAAGTGTCAATGTCGTTCTGACGCAGATTGATTGTCTCAGCAATCGCGTCCTCCATCTGCGCTCTGTCGTTGAAGGCTGTTCGCGAGCCAGGACGCAGAGTCCCATCCTTTTTTACCAGTTCGGTGGCGACCCGGTCATGGATGTACTGGTCAGTCACGTCAGGGCCGTGTTTGGCCAGCGGATGAGTCGTAGCCAGACTGCCGTCCGCGCGGGCGACCTGATTGCCTTCGGTCGCCATGAGGCCGCCGGGTTGAGCCAGTCGCGACGCGGCTGGGTCGAGAACATCGGCAGTATTGCCAATCTTAGTCGCCCCTCCCATGCTGCGCGTCGCCGGAACGATGTAGCGAATGGCCCCGATCTTGGGCATGTAGTTTTCGAGCATCTCTCCCATCTTGGGTGCAAGCGAAATGGCTACAGCCTTAGCCGTCTTGACTGCAGCTCCCGCGGCCACTACACCAAGCTTTGACAACCCATAGAGGCCTTCAACCATGCCGGCCACATCCATCACCGCATGGCCCACTTTGGCGCCATAGAAGAACCAGTCCGACAGATTGCGAGTCTTCTCTGCGGTCTCCAACGATGACTCAATGTCACGGAAGGTGGCGCCTGCCGCTTCACTGACAAACCTCCCGGGAGCGTCAGCGAACTGCCTCACTGCCTCACCGATACCAGAGATATTTTCATACGACTGTTTGCGACCTTCGTAGCCGGGTATCGCCTGGTTGAGGGTCGGACCAGCCGCTTGCAGCAGCACGTATTGTTGAGCCTGATTCAAGCTGTAGAGCAACTCTGCCCCACCGATCAAGCCGTCCCCAATGCTTTGGAAGAGGCCTGTAATCACACCGCCGGTTGTCGCGGCCAAGCGAGCAACGTTCCATCCACTGTGATCTTCAACATACGTAGTCGGCAGACGCGCGTCGACTTGAACGGCCGCCGGAGAGCCTTCCAAATCTTCAGACACCACAGAGCCGCCGCTGACCGCAGCCCCCCGGCCAATCTGTGCCGCAAGCACCTGGTCTTTCACAAGGCGTGCAATGGTCGCGCTGTTATTGAGCCCGTCCTTCACCATCTCCTGAACTTGCGGGAGATCTGCCGGCACGTTCTTCAAACCACCATACTTGTCCGCCAATGCAAGCAGCGTGGCATTGGATGCTTGAGAGCGATCCGCACGCTCCACCAACGTTGGTTCCCCGATCGACTGGAGTTTGGCAACGATGGAGTCCGCCAACGCATTACCAAATGCGTCCGTCGCCACCTGCTGCACCACAACCCGGCCACCGCGTACCAGCGAGGCCGTGGCGCCAGCCGCGATGCCCAGCACCGTCGATCCAGCGATCTTGGCGATCTCCCCGCCGCCCCATGCGTCGACCAGTCCGCCCGTGCGCGAGAAACCGCCCGGAGCCGTCGCGTCGGCCACCTTGGAGCCCAACACTGTGTCACTCAGGCTTTTGGCAACAAATGCAGCCGCTGCAGAAGCAGCTACGCCCTTCCAGTTGAACTTGTCCTGCAAGCCCGTGGCGACACCGATGCCTTGAGTGATTGCATTGCTGGTAGCTGCCTTGAGCACCACGGATACCGTCGGGCCGCCATAGAAGCCCGACGCGGGACCGAGTCCCGAGGACACAGCCCCACCAATCGCAGACAAGCCGACCTGTTTCCAACTGAACTGTTCTTGCATGCCAATAGCCATGGCCACGCCCTGGCTCACGATCGACCCGACCGCTGCGCCCACCGCTGCCGCTGCGACTCCAGCCAGCGTTCCAGCTGACATCGCTGCAGCGCCGGCCGTCATGATGGCCCCGGCGCTGGTGGCTGCTGACAAGGTGCCCGCCATAGCCATGGCTGCCGCCCCAGCCGTAAACACCGTCACCACCACAGCCACCACCACCACCAGCAGCATCCCAATGCCACCGCACCCACCACCACTGTTGGGCGACGGCATGTTGGGCATCGTGTCGCCCGTGATCTTGCTCGGGTCGTACGGCTTGTAGGTGCTCGCATTGTTGCGAACCGTACCCACCACACTCGGGATGTTGATGGTCTGGCCCACGCGCAGGTCACGGTCGCCACTCAGGCCATTGGTCTCCGCAATGCGGTACCAGAAGCCTTCGTCGCCGTAGGACTGCTGCGCAATGCTGCGCAAGGTGTCCCCCGCCTTGACCTGATAGGTCCCCACCGACGCCGTCGGGTAGTTGCCCGTGATGGGCTGATAGCTGCGTGCCCTTGATGAGCACTGCATCGGCGTGGCGGCCCAGGCGCTTGAACAGCAGCTCGCGACTCACCGGCGCCTGTCCCTGTTGCAGCCTGTACTCGGTGAAGGTCTGGAAGCCCTGCGCTCGCTTGTGCAGGCACCAGCGCGCCGTGAGCACCGCGTGCCGGCATGTCGGGCCGCTCACGGCCAAGTCCAGGCCATGGTGCGCCTTGACGCCGCGCAGCTCCAGCACGGCCGCACCGGGCCGCGTGCAGACGAACGATGTTCCACCCAGGGCATTGCGCCGGGGCATGCGCTCGCCCGACTCGACCAGGCCGCGCACGGTGCGCTGGGCCATCTGCTCGCCGTAGCGCGCGCCTGGCCAGCACGCAGCAGCCAGGTCCGCGCAGCGCAGGTGCCCGTGCTCGGCCACACGGCCTGCAGCACGCGCAGGCGGTTCATCGCCGCGCGCTCGCGCGACGTGGGCTGCTTTGGTTTCGGGGGCGATGGCCGCAGCAGGCCAGCCAGGGCATCGGGAGACAGTCGCATGGGTTTACACCTCGCATCGGGGATGCGAGGTGTAGCGATGACGCATCTGCCGATGCGTCTGCAGCCCCAGCACGCTCGCAGCAGACGCTGCCAGCGCGCAGGGACTGCGGGCGGTCGAAACAGGTGCTCTTCGGCGGCTAGGGCCGCACGCACCTTCTACGGGCCGGACGCCCTTCGTCACCCATCATGGGCGCCGCGGCCTGCCCTCCACACCGCCTGTCGTCGGCGTTGCGCGCAGGAAGCCACCCCGCGATGCGAGCAGCGTTCTCCGTGGCCGTCGTTCGCTTCGAGGCTGGACGCCTCGTCGCACCCCGGGGTGGCTTCCTGCGCTTCGCTTCGTCAGCGGCGGGCTTCGGTCGCTGCTCGCTTCCTGCACCCCAACCTCATGCGTCCGCGTGGGCGCGGACCCGGCGCTTGGACCGCGCCTGCACGAGGTCGGCCCCCGCAGCGCTGCGGCAACCCGCCTGGGGGGCGAATGCGCCTTCGCGTCAGCACCGGCGCCGGCCGGTGCTGCCCGCTGTCCTCACGGCAGCGGCTACATCCCATCCCCCCGCCCTTCCCAGGGAAGGGAGCGAGTCGCCCTCTGCCGTCAGCGGTGCCAGGCCTCACAACGGCCAGGCACCGCACACGGCGAGCGTCGTTCAGCGCGCCACCGCGTCAAGGCCAAGCCCTCACGGGCGGCCGGTGGCCGGCCTGGACTCGGTAGCTCGCCTGGCACCCACCCCAGGTCAGTCAGCGTGGAACTCGAATCCAGCAGCAACCACTTCCCATTCCACCCAGGCCACAGGCTCCTGCAAGATTCCTTCGAGCATGAACCGCGTGCCTTCGGCTTGAGCTTGCACGTCGAAGTCAGCCACGACACGCTCATCCTTGAACCCTTGCGGGTGCTTGGGGTCGCCGATGTATTCGGTGAGCTTCCTGATGGACTTCGTGACGCCGATAAAGACCAAGTTGCCAGCCAAGGGACGGAACGTTCCGTCATTCAGCGGATGGCCTTTCAGCGTGAGCAAGCCGACGTCCGCGGATGTTGATGTCGAGATTGAGGTCGCCCGTACGGCCAAACTTATCATTCAGGTACGCGCGTCCCGTTGCCGCCTCCGAGAGCACGTCAGCTCCGGCCGCAACTTCCACATTGCCAAAACCCAAGCCTATTTTTGGAAAGCCTTGACGGTCAGCCTCCCGCTCTCAGGGTTCAGTCGGTAATCAACACCGTTCCAGTTAGACGCGATGAGTTCGTCGTCATCATTGCGAGTGATGCCGACGTACGGCTTGTCTCTCTCTGTGCCATGCGGGCTTTCTTCAATCTGCCAAGCGGGCTCTGCGGCCCCAGTAAATGCCAAGACGTTGCGATTGAATAAGACGCCAGGTGGCGGCTCAATCATGACAATAACCAATCCGCGGAAATTTAGCACCTTCGCAATTGGATACGGAAGCTCTATGCGTCGCCCCTCAATAAATAGGTGAGTGTTTCCGCCTCGAATAGATGAAGTATTCATTGCCCTATTCTCACAGTGTTTCTGAAGTTGGACGCCGGAAGTCGCTGGAGCAGCTCATATTGAATTGCATTGCCCACACCATCGAATACCGGATTAACGATGCCAGTGCGAACTTTAGTGCCTGCAGGCACATACACGTCAGACATGTAAGTGGGAATCTCCGGCAGAGCGTACTTCGATTGAATGTTCTCCGGAGAGAGCCCTTGAACTGCCTCGCGCTTCATCATCCATGAGCGAGCCATATTGTTCTCACCATGTACTCTAACGTACGTGTCGTCAACGGTGGTCGTGAACTCGGTGACTCGCGTTCCTGGTTTGTACGGCGGTGACCAACCTTCCGGGTAAGTAGCATTCACATCCGACGCCGGTCTGTAGCTTACATCGGTCCGGCGCGCGTATTTTCCAGAAGCAAGCGCCTCGTCCGTAGCGCGTTCTACATTGCCAA
>NZ_FOAV01000031.1 GCF_900109745.1 Roseateles sp. YR242
GTTCAGTCCGAGGCTTTGCTGCTTCATGCCTACATCCTCGCAAGCCTTGGGCCATCAGGCAAGATGGCCGGCAGAGTTTTGCAGACCTTCCCTAGCTTGGGCGCGACGTCCCGGACGGGCCCAAACAACCCTTGGGGAGGCGGTGCTGGGCCGATACCCGGAACGATTGGGGTCGCGCCCTCAAGCGAGTCTGTGGCAGCGTTGCGGAACTACTTCCCCGGCAAGAACGTGGAATATGTATTCGACCCTGATTCCTCAACTTTCCTTGTTGGCAACGGAATGAAGCATTCACCACTCGCCGAAGCGCTTGGCGCTGATACAAATAGAGTCGTTGGCGGTATATTCTCTCGCGGCGCGAATGGAGAAATCCTCTCTACTGAGGGGAGTGGTCATTTCTGGCAGAATTGGACCCCGGAGGTTCGTCAGCAGTATGTCGACTTTATGAACTCAAAGGGCTTCACAGTTGTCCACCATGAGGGGCATTAAATTGAACTCGCAGCAATTTAAGGTGCTTGAGATTTCCAATGGCGTACGCGTTGGTTGCTCAGAGTCCGGAAAATGGCTGGTGGAAGCAAAGAACGGAGTATTTCCGTTGCAGGAAACCACCGACTTCTGGCGGGTGGTCGTTCTACTGGAACGCAAATACTCTGACGTTAAATCAATGTTTGAAGAGTTTGCCCACGAATGCGCACCCTCGAGCCCGTTCCCGTACTGGAGACTTGTAGGCGCTGGATTGGGATTCAAAACCGAACAATGGGCGAGTTTGGCTTTAAATTGGGTGCCGGAATTGCAGCCGGAAGAACTGCTACTGATTAAGCCCGCGCTTGAGGATGTGGCAAGCTCCAAATGGGCGAGTCAGAAGAGTCGTCAACTCGCAGATAAGTTTGCAAAGCGCGCGATTCCGGTTGCATGATTTGGCAATACCGGCGGTTTGGCAGATGCAGCGGCTGCAGACAAGTCCTACGGTGTCGCGTTCTTCGGCGACAGTAACCTTGGCTACTACACGCGCGACGGTGCGACCATCGGGCGCTCGGGCAAGTCGTTCTTCATGATGCCGCTGGAGGACTCGGCGATGGTTAAGAACGCCGCTGACGCAGCCCTCTATATGGGTCGGGCTCCGTCGGCCGAATCGGCTTATCTGAATGGTGGCGACATCTACGGGCTCAGCTTCCCGACTAATGGCATGACCATCACGCGACCAACTGCCGCAGATGCAGGCGGTTGGCCGCACTTCCTGGAGGGCGGTAACACTGCGGTGCGGCTTGGTGATGGGCCGAACGCGGGTTATCTTGTCAACCCGACTCGTGAATTCGTCATTCCGGGTGGCAACCAGGTACCGAGCGGGTCTGTTCTGTTCCAGCTTGGCCCGAACGGCGAGTGGATACCGATGAAGAGGTTCTGATGATGGAATGGAAAGACAAGGGGTGTCCAGTGTGCCGCGGACTCTGGGAGGCGGGGCAGCGGCCCCCGGAGCTATCCGTTCGATATGACCTTCACTCGCGGCTGCATCAATGCTCGGCCTGTGGAACATTTTGGGAGCAACACGAGCGCTATGCGGACACCATTGGCGAGCAGCAGGCGCGAGGTCTCTATCCAGATGCTTTTGGGAGCGTGACGTGACCGATGAGTTTGCACCGTTGAACGACTTCGAGTCCAGGTTGGCTCGAGCCCAGCGTGGAGAGTTTGCGGTCAAGGATGTGCTAGCGAGCCTCGCTGCCGCGGAGCTTGCGCTGCCGAGCGCCGCGCCGGTTCAAGAGGATTGGTCCGGCTTCCAGCCGTTGCTGTTCTCCAAAGACGGAGTGCCCATGCTGGCTTGCTTTTCAGCCAAGGAACGGGTGACGGACTACGCTGCGATGACCCCCTACTGCCTCGCCATAAAAGGCCGAGAGCTGCTTCGCAGAATGCCCGCAGGACATGGCTTGGTTGTCAACCCTGGACAACGTGTCGGCTTTGATATTTCGCCGGAGGGTATCGCCCAGATAGTGGACGAGTTCGCTTCGTAGCGACTAGACCTGCCACCGACTGCACAAAGTCCGCCGTGAGCGGACTTTCTACTTTTGGCAATACAGCAGAGGCTGCCTTGCTTCAGCGCAGTGAATTACGGCGCCCAACGGACGCGTAATCTCGGTAGTGAGGCAAGACGGTGTCGTGATTCCGGTCGACAAGGTGGAGGTGTACGCGCGCGGTGGTTCCCCAAATCCATCGCTGGAGCTGTCCGAGCTGCAAGCGTGCAGAACAGAAAAGCATTTGACCTCGACCCCGGAAATCAGGTGCGTATCGACCAACTAAAAAATATGCAGCACAATTTCGAGCGTTCGCAAGCTATGGCACAGAACTTCGAAAGCATTGGCCTCAAGAACACTCTCGAAAATAATGACCTCATCTTGAGGAATTTGCTTGAAACCGGGCAATCGGTAACTCCGACCAATCGGGTCTGGGTGCCTGGCACGCTCACCGGACCAAATGGTTCGTTGCGAGTCAATAGTACTTGGGCCATATTGCCAGACGGTACAAACTACCTTTCAACACTCAGGTTTATGCCGATTGGAGATTAAGTTGCCTACAAAGATTGAAGATTTGGTAAGGCAGGTAGAGTGCCTTGAGGACTACGAGCAAGCTTCTCAAGCGCTCATGGACGTGGTTCATCTCGAACCTGCGACGGGCGGCCGGTTGGCGTTGAATCTGTTGCGTTCGACGGCCGGAGATGTGCATTTGCGCGCCTTTGCCTTTAGCATGCTTTATCGAGCCAATAGGGCTGTTGCTTATGAATATGCCCGGAAAAATTCGGGCTTATGTGAAGCGCCCGTATTTTTGGCAATGCTTGGTGAGGTCGTGGAAGATGTAGGCCTGCTGAATGAATCCACAGAACTGCAGCAAGTTGTTGCAGACCTTCGGTCGGCCATTTCACATCGAACCGACAGCGAGGGGCTAGCGGTCAAATTCGTCTAACTTACGGCAACACGGGCACTCACGGCCTCACGGTTGAAGTAAACAGCGGTGTACTGTCCCTGGGTCAAGGCAAGCCAAGAAGCGGCTGTGAGAGCCAGCAAAGGGTCAGGCACTGACATGGTTGCGAGCGCCATGCAGCGACTCGCGCGCGAGGGCGTGGAAGTCAATAGCGTGGAGGCATGCTGGCTGCACCCGAGTATTGCTGGGAAAGGCAACTCAGTGAACTGGTCTGAATTCATGTCGAACAGAGCCTCTGGGCTGTCACTTGAGGACTCAGCAAGAGCCGCCTGGACAGGTAGCTTCTTTAGCAACTATGGGTTCAAAAATCCTCAGGAATTTGTGCTTGGCAACAATGCGATTGAGCTAACTTTTGGCCGATGAGAGGCAATGAACCGCCCCGGCAATCGCGGAGGCCTGTTGGTTTAAGTCAGACGGTCGCGGCCTGACCAGCGCGTTGTCGATGGTAGTTGGCCTCGAACTC
>NZ_FOAV01000029.1 GCF_900109745.1 Roseateles sp. YR242
TGCACATTGTGCAGCGGGGCTCAGCCAGGACCTGGATCGCGAAAAAGCCTGCGCTGACGAAAGTAAGCATGGTCGCCACCACGCCATGACCCACGTTTCCCAGAGCACTCAGCAGGCGTTCGCCAAGCGGTGTGTTGGCGTGCTTCTCCAACAACGCTTCTCGGATTACCTCGTCGATGTTGAAGCCGGCAAGGTCGGCCATCAGGGCTCGGTATTCCACGCCGCACTTGGCATGGCCGTTGCGCCATCCGCTCACCTTTTGGCGGTCTACGCCGAGGATCTGAGCGAGCTTGTAGTCGCTGCCTGCGCGAGCGGAAGCGGCGTTGATCAGGTCAACCAGTTGCATTAGTAGTCTCCAGCGATTACAGTCCGTACGTAGCCTGCAGAGGCTACGTAATCTCAAACGAAATCATACGCCGGCCTTCGTGCCTACATCGCCCACGTGGCAAACCAACTTAGGGAACACCCATGACCAGCAGCATCCTGCAAGTTTTCAAGATGAATGAGCCCAAGACGGGCATCAGCGTCAAAACCGGTAAGGCTTGGTCCATGCAGACCGCCGAGTGTGCTCTGTGTGATGAGGCCGGCGTGATCCTGGAAGTCGGCACCGTTCGCGTCACCAAGGAGCTGGAAGGTACTAAGCCCGGTACCTACAGCGCGTCGTTCTCGCTGCGCCGCGATTACAAGACTGGTGAGATTGGTGCCATGGTCACGGCCCTCACTCCGTACCCGCCTCAGCGCGCTGCTCGTGCTCCTGCGCCCGCGACTGCCGCGGTCTGATCGTGCTTTGCGCTGAACTCGTCGCCACCGACGCCGGCTACGTTGTCCGGCAGTCAGGTGCTCAGCCCGCAGATCCCTCTGGGTGCGCGCTGGTCCTCGTTGAGGGTGGCGACGTTGCTGCGCTTCAGCTTTTCAAAACCCCCACGGCTACCGAATTTGCAGTCGCCTGGGCGTGGGGTTTCTCTCTCGTGGTCGGGGTCTACGTTGCTGCGTGGGCCGCCGGGGCGCTGCTGAACTCGTTCAAACGTTGAGGAGGTTCTATGGATCTGTCTGCACTCACTGGCGCTGTTGACCTGACCACGGTCACTGCTGGCATCCTGGCCATCGCCGCTCTGAAGATGCTGCCTGCTGTTGCCCGCTGGGCGACTGCTCGCATCGTGTCGATGTTCGGTCGCTGATCGGTCGTCGATGCCCGCCCCCAGTGCTCACGCCTGGGGGCATTTTCACTTTTGAGGCTCGTGATGCTCTGGCTGCTTCTTGCGACATTCATCGGCACCCTCTCGGGCTGGGCCTGCGTGCAGGGGTTCACTCATGGCTAGGTTCGGTGCCCTGATTTCGTCGTGGGTAGCGCTCTGCTTGTTCGTTGCGATTGCGTGCACGCCTGCTCTTGGTCAGGTCAATGTTCCTAGTAAGCAGGTGGCCCCGGTGCCTGGGTATTGCTACAAGGCAACGTTGGCTAGCTGGACGGGGCAGGACTGTTATTCCTCGGCCGGTGCGGCCGTTGCTGCTGCGGTCGCGTATATGAATGCGCAGGTTTACGACGGTGGGTCATTCACCTACTGGAGCGTTTACACGGTGGTCAGCATCCCGGATCTGTCTGCCGTGTCCTCGGGCACTGCGCGCTATACCGGGCAGAGGTGCTATAGCAATCGTGCCTGCGATCCTGTGGATACGACGATCTCGGGTCTGGTCGGCAAAACAAAGGTGGCTGATTCGTGCCCGGCAAACGCGGAGATGGGGGGTGGTACCTGCTGGTGCAGCGCTGGTTTCCAGCCGGATGGCACAGGTACGGCTTGCGTGCCTCAGTGTCAGGTGGGCAACGTACTCTCTTCTGGCTATTACGACATTGGCACAAATGCTCAAGCGACACCGTTGTTGTGGCAGTGCAAGAACGGCTGCGGTGCGAATTTCGATGGTGAGTCGCCCGCTGGGTCCGCGATGGTCGATAACACGAAGCATTGGTACGCCAAAGGGCAGTATTTAGGCAACGGGATCCCTTGCACAACGCCGTCTAACGCTCCTGAGGGGCTTCAGGTGCTGCCGGCCGATTCGTGCGACCCAGCTAAGTACGATAAGGGCACGTTTAACGGCAAGACGATCTGCACGCTCAAGGGCACGAATACCCCTGCCACACCTGCGCCGTCGGCCAGCAGTAGCTCTTCGTCTAACAGCACCACGACGAACAATTCGGACGGGTCTACCACGACGAAGGAGACCTCGACCACCACTGCTGCAAATGGCAGTTCCACGACGACGACGACGACGACGACGACGAATCCGGACGGCTCGAAGAGTTCTAACACTGTGGTTGTGACTACGCCCAGTCCGACGAGTGACGATGACGAGAAAACGGCTTGCGAGAAGAACCCTAGCGACAAGGGCTGCGGCGGTTCGGCCGCGACGATTGGCTCGTCCTGGACCAGCAAGACTGCTGGCAAGTCGTTCAGTAGTGTCGTCAGCGGGTTTGTCGGCAAGGTGGGTGGCACTCCGTTGGTCACTGCGACGCGCGGCTTCTTCACGGTGAGTACTGGCGGGTCATGCCCCACTTGGTCGACCTCGGTGCCTTATCTCAACATGAGCCTGGACTTCACTGCGTTTTGCTCGTCTACAGCTATGGCGGCGTATCTCGTCGTGCGTGCCGTGCTGCTGGTGCTCGCCTCGTGGCTGGCCTTCCGTATAGCGCTTGACAACTGAGGGGCCGCCATGTTGTCCGAATTCACCAAGTGGCTGCTGGACCTTCTGCGGCAGTTCTTTACCGACCTGTGGCAGTTCGTCACGGATCTGGTGCTCACCGTGCTGGAGGGCATCCTGGACGCCGTTGCTACGCTCCTTGCGGGGATCCAGGTCCCTGATTTCCTGAGCGCTGGCTTGCAGTCCGTGTTCTCTGGGCTTGACCCTGGCGTGCTCTGGCTGGTGTCGGAGATGGGTGTGATGGCTGCGCTTGCGGTCGTCGGCACTGGCTTCACGGTCCGCATCGTCCGCAAGCTCGTAACGCTGTTCCAGTGGTGACGCGATGATCATTTTTCATGAGGGTCTCCCCCGGTCTGGTAAGAGCTATGAGGCAGTAGTACGGCGCATCATTCCTGCATTGAAGGCCGGCCGTGCCGTCGATGCCTATATCGAGGGGCTCGACCATCAGAAGCTTGCCGACCATGCTGGTATCTCGCTGGAGCGCTGCCAGGAGTTGTTGCAGGTCCTGACGCGTGAGCAGGTTGAGGGCGTGCCTGAGGTGGCGCGGGATAACGCCCTGGTGGTGCTTGATGAGGCACAGAATTTTTGGGGCACTGGTGGCAAGCTCGGTCCGGCGATCACGCAGTTCGTCACCGAGCATGGGCATCGCGGCATTGACATTGTGTTGATGGGCCAGAGCATCAAGGACGTGCACCCGCTGTGGCGTCGCCGCGTCGAGCTCAAACTGTGTTTCTTGAAGCTCTCCGGGCTCGGTGCCAGCGGCCGCTATTCCGTCGCCACCTGGCGGCACAAGGGAAACGATAAGTACGACCGTGTCAGCGTGGTGGCCGGCAAATACGACACGCGCTACTTCGGCACTTACGCCAGCCACGTTAGCGCAGACACGAACACGGAGAACTATCACGACTCGCGCGCCACGATCTGGGGCACGAAGGCGTTCACGGTGGGTCTGCCGCTCATGCTGGTTGCGTCTGTGGTAGCGGTCTGGGTGTTGTGGCGGTTCTTTCATCCGCCCGCTCCTGCCGCTGGTCCTGCGCCTGCTGCTCTTGCGGCGTCCTCACCGGCTGCGCGCTCACAGCAGTCTGTTGTTCCTGGTCCAGCCGCCCCGCCCTCCTCTGCCGTTGATGACCGGTCCCGATCTCCAATAGAGCGTCACCTCGGCGGCATGAAGGCCTATCGCCTGCGTCTGGCTGGCTTGGCCCGGATGGGTGAGCGCGTCAACGGTGTTGTGGAGTGGGTGTCAGGCGATACGCGTGTCATGGAACGCATGAGCCTGGACACGCTTCGCACCCTGGGTGTTGCTGTGGTGGTGTCCGGCGATACGGTGCAGCTCGCTGTGGGCGACTGGTACGGCTTTGCGACACCGTGGCCCATCGAAGGCGAGATTCGCGTGCCTCAGGCTAAGCAGGACGAGATTCGGGGCTACGGTGGCCAGATCGTGGCGGCAGGGCCCGGTGGCGTGTCCGCTCAGCCGCGTGACCTGCCTGGGCCTATCGCCCTCACGCCTGCACGCGGTGATGCGGGGGTGCGGTGAAGCCTGCAGGCCACTCCTCATTCAAGACAAGACCCGGCATTAGTGAGGTCGTCTTCGCATGGTGGGCCACAGGCCCGGATCAGCAGGTTCGCAGCTCGCTTGGTCAAGCCTCAGCCGCCTGCCGCGCTGCTGCCCGACAAGCGGAGGGCAGCGGCGCCGCAGGCGCCGCTAGATTTATCTCTAGGACACTTCAGAACACAGGGAGTTCCGATGCCTGATTCCACCGATGTTTGGGTTACGTCCTTCGGGGACGTGGTCACCCGCCAGGACCTGACGCGGGTTTGGTGTGGTGAGTGTTTTGGTACTGGCTGTGTGCTTGGCGAGTCGTCTACCGGTCAGGTCATTGCCCTGCTCTGTGGTGAGTGCGATGGTCTGGGGTGGTTCCCCGACCTGCCAGAACGGCCGCAGGGCTCTTGAAATGAAGCGGCCTAGGGTCTGGGTCCAGGGGGATCTGTTTGGAGGCCCTGGCATCGAGATAGACGCCCGCACGGGCAGACCGATCAAAAAGAAAGCCCCGGCGACTGCTACCAACAGTCCCAGGGCGGTGACCAACGATCAAAGGAGGATCGCAGGTGGAACGCATAGTGGATGGTTTCCGGTACGAAGGCAAGGAAAGTGACGAATTCCTGCTACATATCCATGACCTGGGCAACGGGCACAAAGAGGCCGTAATTCAGCGTCAGATCATCTGGGAAGAGGTCGGCAGGCTTGATCCCGAGGCGTGGGCGCTGTACCTCGAGTGTCGCGACCGTGAGTCCTCAGAGCGGGAGGAGAAGAACCGTATGAGGGCCGCTCGACGGGCAAAGACCAAGGTGCGTAAGCTGATCAAGGTGCTTGGCCTGGACTCCATGCTCACGCTGACCTACCGAGGTAACCAGCAAGACCTGAACGTCTGCAAAGTGCACTTCAAGGAGTTCGTGCGCCGCATGAAGCGACTGATCCCTGGCTTCGTGTACGTCGCTGCCTTTGAGCGCCAGGAGCGTGGTGCGTGGCACGTGCATATGGCGGTGCACAAGGTGCCCTTGTCGTTTCGTGAGGGTGGGCACAAGGTCAAGAGCTACGACGTGATTCGTCGCATCTGGCGCAGTGTCACGGGGGACTGGCGGGGCAACATCGATGAGGCGGCTCGTAAGCGTTGGGTGCAGCGGAGCCCCGCGAAGATTGCCTCGTACATCAGCAAATACATGCTCAAGGCCTTTGAGGATGGTGAGGACTGGAGCAATCGCTATAGCGCGAGTGCTGTGCGTCTTGATCGTGATGGCAACGTCGTAAAGGTCAGCTTGCCGGCAGCTGTGGTGCTGCGGTTCAAGGGGTATTCGATGCTGGATCTGATCGCCCTTGCGTACGACGAGATAGCGGACGGTGTATGCGACTGTGCCCCGTGGCTATCTCGGTTTGGTGATACTTTTTTCATGTCCACGGAGTCTTTGTCCGGGCGAAAAAAAGCCCCGCTGCATTAAGCTGGCGGGGTCATGTGTTGCTGTCGGTGTACTGTGTATATGAGTGTCTGCTAACGCAACAACCTGCACATTGTGC
>NZ_FOAV01000025.1 GCF_900109745.1 Roseateles sp. YR242
CGCAATACCTGTCCATTCGATACAGCGAGCGCTTGGCCGAAGCCGGCATTGAGCCATCAGTGGGCTCCAAGGGCGACAGCTACGACAACGCCCTGGCCGAGACCATCAACGGGCTCTACAAAGCTGAGGTGATCCACCGGCGCGGACCGTGGAAGACCAAGCAGGCGGTGGAACTGGCAACGCTGGAATGGGTAGCTTGGTTCAACCACCACCGATTGATGGAGCCGCTGGGCTACATCCCGCCGGCCGAGTTCGAGGCCAACTACCATCGACAACGCGCTGGTCAGGCCGCGACCGTCTGACTTAAACCAACAGGCCTCCGCGATTGCCGGGGCGGTTCATCTTGTAGTCGCTGAACCGTCCTTCGTACGAGAAGCCGGTAGCGATACGGAACCACGAGAACAGGTTGGTCATCCGGTTCTTGCTGAACAGGTCGATATGGTCGCCGCTTTGACCCGGGCCATAGTAGTTCTTCAGGAAGATCACGCCTGTCTTGCCGTTGATCTTGTCGAACGACCCAGGGACATCCTTGCCCGTGAATTTCGTGATCTTGCCTGGGAGGAGGGCAGCGTTCTTCTCAAGCCACCCGGCCAGCTCTTCTGCTCGGATTGGGTACTTCGGCTTGTCCTTCTCCCATGACCGCGCGGCCGGTGAACGATTTCAGACCCACGCCGCTTCGCATCAGTGACGCGGACATGTTGATTGCGCACTGGTTCTCGTACACCTTGGTGTCCAGCAGCGGCGCATCACCCTTGATAGTCGGATGATTGGCCCAAAGCTCAGCAAACGTCGGCATCAAAACTCCCTGACAGCAAACTTGTTATCTGCTCGATTCTGGGCCTGTGATGTCGGCGTGCGGGCGCTACCTGGGGTGACTAACTTCACTTGCTGGCAAGAGGCCGGCGGCCAGGATGTACTGCCTGTGCCACTGCTTCGCTCTTTGTAGGCGTTGCACGTGCTTGCCATACCTGACTGGGTCAGGGGCCGGGTGCATGCGATGGCGCATCTCGTTGCAGCGCAGGCAAGCGGCGACGATGTTGTCGGGGTGATCTTGGCCCCCGTCGCACAAGGCTTGCAGATGCTCAGCAGTGCACCTCAGTTTGGCGGCTCGGTTGAGAGGCAGGCCCAGTTCCTCTGGGCAGTGCAGCCACATGCGGACTTTGCAGTAGTGGCAACGGCCATCTTGGCGAGAGAAGGCTTGGGCGCGAAGGGTTTTGCGGACGTGGTTGTTCGGCATATTTCCAGACATAAGAGGACTCCGTGATGGAAAGTCCCCGATGCCCAGAGATTCCGGAACAGCGGGCGCCGGCTCATGCGATACGCGGCGGGTCGGCCCATGCAGGCTGACGGATCAGGTCTCCCGACCCGATGCAGAACTGATTCTGGTGACCTCGTGTGAAGAACGCAAGGGGGTGAGCCCCCTGGCTCGAAGTCGCACGTTCGCGACGTCTTGAAGTTGTGCCAAAGACTCTGCTATAGTCGCGGTCTTCTCAAGGGATGCAAGTTGCATCACCGAGCCACAAGGGGTTGCATCAAAAGTTGCATCACCGAGGCAAGGCGACAGCAGCAGCGGTAGTAAAAACACCGTGTTTCCCGGGGTAGGCCGATGTAGCTCAGTTGGTAGAGCAGCGCATTCGTAATGCGAAGGTCGGGAGTTCGACTCTCTTCATCGGCACCAAACAAAGTCAAAAGGCTCAGCACCGAAAGGTGTTGGGCCTTTTTGCTTTGGTGACGGAAAACCTGCTGCCTGGGGAAACGAGGCGGCGCATCGGGCCTGAGCCGAGCCACGACAAAATCGTGAAGGAAGTCACCCAGGCCTCATAGCGCCTGCGTCTATCACCCCAAATGATGAAGCGAGTCCGCCACGCTTGTGCGCATGGAGGCCACTCGCGCGGCGACACTACCGCCTCATCGATAAAACGAGCTGCCATCAATGCTGCAGCCGTGCCGGGCTGGGCCGAGCCTCAAGCAAGCGTACCCGGCATGAAGTGCGAGGGGGAACTCATGGAAAAGCAACTCAGGGACACAGCAGCCGATCGCTCTGCATCAGTCGACGGGCCCCAGCGCAAGTCACGCATGCCCATCATCGTGCTCAACGTGATGCTGATCGTGCTGGGTGTGATCGCCGCCAATGTGCAGATGTGGCGGGTGCAGCTGGATGCCAATGCCTCCGCCACCTATTGGGCGGGCGCATGGCTGGTCCTGTGCCTGATCGCCTATGGCGTGGTCCGCGCCATCGCCCGCTGGGCCTACGGGTATACCGCGCTCGCCGCGGCGGTGCTCTTCGTGGTGGGCATCAATGCACAGGCCTGGCAGAGCAGCAGCACCTACTGGATGGAGTCCAGCGTCAAGAAGTCGGCGCCGTTGATGAACGCGCTGATGAATGGGCAGGTCGTGTCGGATGCGCAGATCCGCGCCGCCAAGGTCGGCATCATGGAACCGGTGCTGCTGGCCGAGGCGGGGCAGTCGCGCGCCATGGTGGCCGCCTCGCGAGCCTTCGAGGCGGAAATGGCCGCGTTGAATCTCGATGAGGCCTTCAACTCGGAATCCCTGGGGTCGGAGGCCGGTCGTCGCACCGCCCGCGGCAAGATCAAGGCCAGCCGGGAAGCCCTGCGCGAATATCTGGCCACCGGGCGCGATCTCGTCGCTCGCGGCGAGGGGCAGATGCGTGAGGCCACGCGCAAGGCCGGCCTGCGTTCCGACACCTACATCAATGCCTACCTCGCCAACACGACGAAGCTTCGCAAGTATTTTGATGATCTCGAACGCGTGGCAGGCCAGATGACGGCAGAACGAAATGCCCTGCTGACCTTGCTGGACCAGAACACCCGGCACTTTACCCTGCAGCACAGCAACGAAGCGCATCTCGTCTTCGACGACGATCAGGTGCTGACCGCTTTCCGGGCACGTGCTAACAGGATCGATGAGCTGGGGGCTCAGGCGGTTGCGCTGGACGAAGGGCTTCGGAACGGCGTCAAGCAGACGCAGACCCAGTACAACAAATACGTCGAGACCATCAAATAACGCTGCCCGTGGCGCCCGGAGCTCTTCATGCGCTCCTCATGCCCGAGTGAGACCCCCATGAAAAAAGGCCGCTGATGCGGCCTTTTGTTTGCACCGAAGTGCAGGGGAGCGAAGCGTCTTACTTCTTCGCTTCCCGGTGATAACGCGTCACGCGCTCCACCTCGTTCTTCGACCCCAACACCACCGACACCCGCTCATGCAGCTTGGTCGGCTTCAGGTCCAGGATGCGTTCATGCGCATTGGTGGCCGCGCCGCCGGCCTGCTCCACCAGGAAGGCCATCGGGTTGGCTTCATACATCAGGCGCAGCTTGCCGGCCTTGTTGGGCTCGCGCTTGTCCCACGGGTACATGAAGATGCCGCCACGGGTCAGGATGCGATGCACGTCCGCCACCATGGAGGCGATCCAGCGCATGTTGAAGTTCTTGCCACGCGGGCCTTCTTCACCGGCGAGGCATTCGTCGATGTAGCGCTTCACCGGCTCGTCCCAGTGGCGCAGGTTGGACATGTTGATCGCAAATTCCTTGGTGTCTTCCGGGATGCGCACGTCATCGGCGGTCAGCACCCAGGAACCCTGCTCGCGGTCCAGCGTGAACATGGCCACACCGTCGCCCACGGTCAGCACCAGCGTGGTCTGAGGCCCATACACGCAGTAGCCGGCCGCCACTTGGGCGGTGCCGGGCTGGTGGAAGTCCTCTTCGCTCACGCCTTTGCTGCCCTCGGGCTTCTTCAGCACCGAGAAGATAGTGCCGATGGAGACGTTCACATCGATGTTGCTGGAGCCATCCAGCGGGTCGAACATCAGCAGGTATTCACCCTGCGGGAAACGGTTGGGCACCACATAGATGCCCTCCATCTCTTCCGAGGCCATTGCCGCCAGATGGCCGCCCCATTCGTTGGCTTCGATCAGCACCTCGTTGGCGATGATGTCCAGCTTCTTCTGGACCTCACCCTGCACGTTCTCCGACCCGGCGGTGCCTAGCACATCCCCCAGCGCGCCCTTGTTCACGTTGATGGCAATGCGCTTGCAGGCGCGTGCCACCACCTCGATCAGGAGCCGCAGTTGCGACGGAATGTGGCCATGCAGCCGCTGTTGCTCGACCAGGTACTGGGTCAGGCTGACGCGTGAACTACTCATGAACTTCTCCGGATGGTTGCAAATCTGTAGCCCCCGGGGCGAGCGGGGGAGTGGCAGCCAGCGGCCTCAGCCCTGGACCGCGGACGGATCGCTGCCCGTCACGTCGATCACGACGGCAGGCGGCACGTCGGTGGCCGGGTGGGTGGGCGTAGCGGCAGGGGTGGGGGCCGCAGCACGCACGGGCTCGGACTGCGCGTCCATGGCCAGGGCGCGCTCGATGATCTCGCGCACATCGTTGGACAGGTCGGGCTTGGCGGCCACGCGCGCGATGGCTTCACGCGCGGCACTGCGGTAGGGCAGCGCCAGCGTGGTCCAGCGGTCCATGACACGGGCCAGGCGGCCGGCCACCTGCGGGTTGATCGCGTCCAGCGCCAGCACCTGCTCGGCCCAGAACACGTAGCCCGCCGCATCGCTGCGGTGGAACGCCGCCGGATTGAACAGGCACAGCGAGAAGATCAGGCTGCGGGCCCGGTTCGGGTTCTTCAGCGTGAAGTCCGCGTGCTTGGCCAGTTGCTTGACGCGTGCAAAGGTCTTGCCATCCAGCTCGGTGGCGCGGCCTTGCAGGGCGAACCACTTGTCGATGACCAGGGCCTCGCCCTTGAACTGCGCATGGAAGCGTTCCAGTGCCGGCTCGGCCAGCGCCGCATGCGCCTGCACGAGGGCGGACAGGGCACCCATGCGGTCAGTCATGTTGGTCGCGTCCTTGAAGCGCTGGTAGGCGCGGCCCGGCCACACGCCGTCACCGCTGCGGGTGGCATGCAGCACCAGCATGTTCAGCGCCAGGTTGGCCAACGCACGCTTGCCGCTTTGCACCGGGTCCGGCTGATAACCACCGGTGACCTGATGGGCCTCGAAGGCCCAGGCCCAGTCGGCCTGCAGCGCGGCGGCCAGTTGCTCCTGAGCCTGCGTCACGGCGCGGTGGATGGCTTGCGGGTCCACCACCGTCAGCTGTTCGGCGATGTAGGCCTCGTCCGGCAGCTGCAGGGCCAGGGCCTTGAACGCCGGGTCCAGATCCGTGCTGCGCAGCACGGCGCGCATGGCGTCGAGGTAGGCGTCGTCCAGGTGCAGGGGCTGGCCGGTGCGCACGGCCGTCAGCAGGCGGGCCAGGGCCAGGCGCTGGCTGGCTTCCCAACGATTGAAGGCGTCGCTGTCGTGCTTGAGCAGCACCAGCAGTTCGTCGTCACCCAGGCCGTCGTCCAGCACCACCGGCGCGGAGAAGCCGCGCAGCAGCGAGGGCACCGGCGCCGTGTCCACGTTGATGAAGACGAACTGCTGCTCGGCGCTGTCCAGCACCAGCACGCGGTCGGTGCCCACGGCTTGTGCTTCACCCTGCAGTTGCAGCGGCAGGGCAGCGCCCTCGCGGCTGAGCAGGCCCAGCGCGACAGGGATCACCTGCGGCAGCTTCTCGGTCTGGCCGGGGCTGGGCGGGTTCACCTGTTGCAGGGCAAGGGTGTAGGTGCGTGCCTGGGCGTCGTATTGGCCGCGGACCTGCAGGCGGGGCGTGCCGGCCTGCGAGTACCAACGCTTGAAGGTGTCCAGGCGGGTGGAGAGCGCGGAGCCGGGGTTGGCATCGGCGATGGCCTGGGCGAAGTCGTCACAGGTCACGGCCTGGCCGTCATGGCGCTCGAAGTACAGCGCCATGCCCTTGCCGAAGCCTTCACGGCCCACCAGCGTCTGGTACATGCGCACCACTTCCGAACCCTTCTCGTAGACGGTGGGCGTGTAGAAGTTGTTGATCTCGGCGTAGATGTCCGGGCGGACCGGGTGGGCCATGGCGCCGGCGTCTTCCGGGAACTGCATGGAGCGCAGGGCACGCACGTCCTGGATGCGGCAGACGGCGCGCGCGCTGGGCGTGGCGGCCATATCCATGCTGAATTCCTGGTCCCGGAAGACGGTCAGGCCTTCCTTGAGGGACAGCTGGAACCAGTCACGGCAGGTCACGCGGTTGCCGGTCCAGTTGTGGAAGTACTCGTGGGCGACGATGGATTCGATGCGGTGGAAGTCCGCATCCGTGGCCGTGGCGGGCGAGGCGAGCAGGGCCGATGTGTTGAAGATGTTCAGGCCCTTGTTCTCCATGGCGCCCATGTTGAAGTCGGACACGCCCACCACCATGAAGCGTTCGAGATCCAGCGGCAGGTTGAAGCGGGCTTCATCCCACACCACGGAAGCGATCAGCGAGTTCATCGCGTGTTCGGTCTTCTCCAGGTCGCCACGGCGCACAAACACCTGCAGCAGGTGGTCCTTGCCGGTACGGGTGCGGATGCGCTGCTCGCGCGCCACCAGGTCGGCGGCGACCAGGGCGAACAGGTAGCTGGGCTTGGGGAAGGGGTCATGCCACTTGGCCAGGTGGCGGCCGTTGTCCAGGTCAGCCGTCTCCAGCAAGTTGCCGTTGGACAGCAGCACCGGGAAGCGCTGCTTGTCGGCGCGCATGGTGACCGTGTAGACCGCCATCACATCGGGGCGGTCCAGGAAATAGGTGATGCGGCGGAAGCCTTCGGCCTCGCACTGCGTGAAGAAACCGCCGCCGGAGGTGTACAGGCCGGAGAGCGACGTGTTCTTCTCGGGGCAGCAGGTATTGCGCATCTCCAGCGTGAAGTCCGCATCCGGCACGTTGTCGATGATCAGCTCGTGTCCTTCCTGGCGGAAGGACACGCTTTCGCCGTTGATCAGCACGCGCAGCAGGTTGATGTCTTCACCGTGCAGGCGCAGCGGGCCGAGTGGCACGGCGGCGTTGCGCTCCAGTTGCATCTTGCTGGTCACCAGCGTCTTGGCCGGGTCCAGGTCGAAGGTGAGGTCGACGGTGCGGATCCAGAAGATGGGCGCCACGTAATCTTCGCGGCGGATCAGGGTGACAGTGCCTTCACGCATGGCGGGCATCCTTAAAAAATGGGAGGTGCAATGCACCCCCGCAAAACAACCTTCAACAAAAGCGCTGGGCTGAGGGCGTGGCGCTCCCGTCGAGGGCGGCTCGATCCTGCACCGCGCAGCGCGGGTGCAGGATCGGGTCGCGCATCAGGGAGAGCGGGGCGCGCCACGGGCTCAGACGCCTTGTTTCAGGGAGGCGGTGATAAACAGGTCCAGATCCCCATCCAGCACCTTCTGGGTATTGGAGATTTCGACGTTGGTGCGCAGGTCCTTGATGCGGCTCTGGTCCAGCACATAGCTGCGGATCTGGTGGCCCCAGCCCACGTCGGTCTTGCTGTCCTCGAGCTTTTGCTGTTCGGCCATGCGCTTCTTCATTTCATGGTCGTACAGACGCGAACGCAGGCGGCGCCAGGCCACATCGCGGTTGCTGTGCTGGCTACGGCTGTCCTGGCACTGCACAACGATGTTGGTCGGAATGTGGGTCAGGCGAACGGCGGAGTCGGTCTTGTTGATGTGCTGGCCACCGGCACCGCTGGCGCGGTAGGTGTCCACGCGCACATCGGCCGGGTTGATGTCGATCTCGATCGAGTCATCGATTTCCGGGTAGACGAACAGCGACGCGAAGCTGGTGTGGCGGCCACCGGAGGAATCGAACGGGCTCTTGCGCACCAGGCGGTGCACGCCGGATTCGGTGCGCAGCAGGCCGAAAGCGTATTCGCCTTCCACCTTGATGGTGGCACTCTTGATGCCGGCCACTTCATCGGGCGTTTCTTCTTCCACCTCGGCCTTGAAGCCCTTGCGTTCGCAATACTTCAGATACTGGCGCAGCAGCATGCCGGCCCAGTCGCACGCCTCGGTGCCACCAGCACCCGCCTGGATGTCGATGAAGCAGTTGCTCGGGTCGGCCGGGTTGTTGAACATCCGGCGGAATTCAAGCTCTTCCACACTGCCGGCCAGCTTGGCCGCGTCAGCCTCGATGGTCTGCAGGCCGGTGATGTCGTTGTCTTCCTTGGACATCTCGAAGAGTTCGAGGTTGTCCGCAAGATTGGTGGTCAGGTGGTTGATGGTTTCGACCACCTGCTCCAGGGTGCGCTTTTCCTTGCCCAGTTCCTGAGCGCGCTTGGGCTCGTTCCAGACGTTGGGGTTCTCCAACGCGGCATTGACTTCGTTCAACCGCAGCGATTTGCGGTCGTAGTCAAAGATACCCCCTTAGCGCGTCGGTACGCGCTTGCAGATCGGTCAGGGCGTTGCCGATTGCATTGATTTGTTCGATGTCCATGATTTCTGGATCTACGGGGATGATTCCCCTGACAACTGGCCCATTGCCTGATCGCCCCGGGGCGCTGGCGCACGTCAGGGGCGGGCCGGGGAGGGGAAAACCTCCCGGGCAACGGGTGAAGCTGGGTATTTTCTCATGCGCCCGGCCCTGGGCTGCCTAAGATGCCAACATGGCTGAAACAACCCCTGTCCCCCAACGTGGCGACCCACCGTCGGGCGGCCTGCGCCCGCGCCGCGCCTCGGGCCGGCTGGTGGGGTTGTTGACCCTGTCGCTGCTGCTGGTGTGGGGCGGCGTCACCTTCGGCGTGGCCTGGTTTGCGCGGGACCTGAGCTTTGACTTTTTCGGTTGGCCGTTCAGCTTCTGGGTGGGCGCGCAGGGGGCGCTGCTGGTCTATTGCCTGATCGTGTTTGGCTATGCGAGGGTGATGAACCAGCACGAGGCCGCTTTGTCGAGAGCGCCCCCGGCGCTGCCGCCGTCCGAGTTCTGAGCGCCCGCGCTCAGGCCGCCGTGCCCTGCCGGGCGGCCACCAGTTGGGCCTGCAGGTCGGACACCTGCGTGCGCAACTGACCGTTTTCGTCCTGCAGTGCCTTCACTTGCGCTCGCAGCAACGCCACGCGCGGATCGGAGTCGAGGTCGCCGTCTTCATTGGTGGTCACGCCCAGCACTTCCACCGCCACATCGGCCACGGCGTCGCCAACACCCTTCTTGCCGTTCTTGGCTTCGCGCACCCGTTTGGCTGCCTGGCGCAGTTCCTTCTTGCCGCCCGCTGCCGCCGCCGCCTGTTCATCGGCCGACAGTTCGGCGATGACCGCTGCCGCACTGATGGACACCTCCCCCGCCTTGACCGCCGCCACCAGCGCTGGCGCCGCCGCCTTCTGGATCTTCTCGATCTGGCTCACAGTGGCCGCACTGATGCGCGCCGCCTTGGCAATGGCCTCGCGGCTCTTCAGGGGCGGGGCCGCCGGCACCGCTGCCTCGGTGGGCTGGCCCGCAGCGCTTTCGGCGAGAGTAGCTTCACCGTCCCAAGGCGCGTCGCCCGTGGCGGCCAACTCATGCGCCGGCTTGTCCAGCACGGCCAGGCGCCGCGTCTCCAGAATCTCTTTCTTGCGCAGGGCCAGCACGCCGCGCTGGAAGTCCGACACGCTGCGGCGTCCCAGATGCTGGTCGATCATCCACAGGTGCACGTCTTCCATCGACTTGAACCGCGTGTTCTGCACCGTCTGGAACGGCAGACCATGCTTGGAGCAGATGCTGTAGCGGTTGTGGCCGTCCACCAGCACATCACCCCACAACACCAGCGCGTCGCGGCAACCCTCCGCCAGGATGCTGCGCTCCAGGGAGGCATATTCGTCCTCGGTCAGCGGGTCGATATAGATGCGAAGCTCTTCTTTGACAGTGATGTTCATGAGGAAACCGGAGACAGGATCAGACAAGGGCGCTGGCGGGCGACAACGCGGTGGCAAGACTGCCGCGCCGGACGGTTCAGTCCAGCGGGCGGGCGGCCAGCGCGCGCGCCGGGGAGGGCGCGAGCACCGGATGCCGCCTGGGCGACAGCCGCGCAGGCCGCTGTCGCAACAGAATCAAGGGGCGGCATTCTGCCCAATTTGCGGCGGGCCCTCGGCTAAGCTGCGCCCAACTTGTGACAGGAGACATGAATGGCGGTGGTTGTTGCGCCGGATACCGGCCCCTTGGGCCAAGGCTGGGATTATCCCCACCCTCACCGCCTGGACATGTCGCCTCAGCCCGCCGATATCGACGGCCTGAACCACACCAACAACGCGGTCTATGTGCGGTGGTGCGAACGTGTGGCCTGGTCCCATTCCGAGCACCTGGGCCTGGCGCTGGACGACTACCGGCGCCTGGACCGGGCCATGGCCATCCGGCAAGGGCTGTACGACTACCTGCTCCCGTCCTTTGAAGGTGAAGCTCTGGTGCTGGGCACCTGGCTGACCGCCGGGGATGGCAAGCTGGCCATGGAGCGTCGGTTTCAGCTGCGGCGTGTGGCGGACGGGCAGACGCTCATGCGAGGCCGCTGGGAGCTGGTCTGCATCGAGATCAGCACCTGGCGCCCTCGGCGTATGCCGCCGGAATTTGTCGAGATCTATCAGTCGGCGGTGGTGGGCGCTTGAAGGCCGTATGGCCAAGGGAAACTCGGCGCCGACCCAGCTCAGCTGACGCACCTCCGCCCACAGTGCCGACCCGGCCAAAGGCATTTCAGCCGAGAAACTCCTGCACCGCCCGCGCCAACGCTTCGGGCTGGTCGTGATGCAGCATGTGGCCGGCCTGCTGCAGGGTCACCCGCTGCACCTGGGGCACCACGCTCAACCGGGTCTCGAAATCCTCCCGCGGATAGCGGTTGCCCCACCACCGGGTCATGTCGGTCTCGCTGCCTTCCACCCACAAGGTGGGCGCTTCAATGCGTGACCAGCAAGCCAGGGCCTCCGCCCGCCGGTACAGGACGGGGTTGGTGCGCTTGTGGGCCGGGTCGCCCAGGATGTGCCAACGACCGTCGTCGCCCTGCCTGGACCAATGCGGTGCCAGCCAGGCGGCCTTGTCCGGCGAGATGCGCGGGTTGGTCGTCATCAGGCGCTGTGCCACGCCGTCCACCGAGTCATAGGGTTTGAGCCGCTGGGGTGTCTTCAATTCGTCCAGCCAATCCGCCAGCTTCGCGGGCGCCATTTCCGGGATGGTGTCAGGCAGGCCGAACCCTTCCAGGTTGACCAGCCTGCGCATGCGCTTGGGTCGCACACCGGCATAGGTCATCGCGATATTGCCGCCCATGCTGTGGCCCAGCAGATCCACCGGCGCCTCGGGGCTGAGATGGTCCAGGAGGGCATCCAGGTCGCCCAGATAGTCGGGGAACCAGTAGGCGTCGCCACCGTTGCCGTCGCTCAGCCCGAAACCCCGCCAGTCCAGCGCCACCACGGCGCGGTCCTCGCGGAAGGCATCCACCATGAACTGGAACGAGGCCCCCACATCCATCCAGCCATGCACCATGACCAGCAGCGGGCGCGTGTCACCAGGCGTGGGCGCCGGCCCCCAGTGCAGCAGGTGGTGGCGCAGGCCACGCAGCGTGACGAACTCGCTGCGATGCGGCCGGCGCACAAGATAGGGCTCTGGGGGAGGGGCGGGCAGTGCGGCGGGAGGGGCGGTGTCGGTGCTCATGGCCTCCGACTGTAGGCAAACCCGGTGCGCCTTGCTTTCGCCATGGAGACAATGGGGCCCATGAACGACCTGTCTCCCACCCCTTCTCCAGTCATCCCGCACCCCCTGGCCGAGGGCGAAGATGGTTTGTACATCCTCCGTCCAGCGCGGCCGGCGGACGTACCGGCGCTGGTGGGCCTGATCACTGAACTGGCCGAGTTTGAAAACCTCACTCATCTGCTGTCGCTCACGCCCGAGGCGCTGGCGCCACACCTGTTCGGTGAGAAACCCGTGGCGGAGTCCTGGGTGGCGGAGCACCAATCTGGTGAGGTGGTGGCGTTTGCGCTCACCTTCCTCAACTTCTCCACCTTCCTGGCCAAACCCGGGCTGTATCTGGAAGACCTGTATGTGAAGCCCGCGCACCGAGGCGCAGGCCTGGGCCGCCGGATGCTGACCCTGCTGGCGGGCATCGCCAACGAACGGGGCTACGGGCGTTTCGAATGGTGCGTGCTGGACTGGAACGAAAACGCCATTCGCTTCTACGAGAAGATGGGCGCCACGCTCCTGCCGGACTGGCGCCTGTGCCGTCTCTCCGGGGAATCGCTTCACCGCTACGCGCCTTGAGGGCGCTTCTTCCAGCGGATGTCCTAGGCGCCCTCCAGCGGACGCCCTGAGGGCGCGTCTTCTGGGGGACGCTCTGGGAGCACCTCTGCAGGCCGCGCCCCGCAGCGTACTCAAGTAGACGCCCCGAGCTGGGACACCGATGACGCCGCACCGCCCTCAACCGGTGCAAACGCCTGAAGAGGTGGTTTCGGGCTTAGGGTACGCCGTCCGTTTTGCTACGGGCTTTCCATGAAGACCCGTTGTGCGGTGCTCGCTAGCATCCACGCTCTTGTTTCAGAGGGAGAGGCCCATGACCGCGAGGCACCCGGCCAGTGACAGTTCCGCAGTGGGCGACATCTACCCGCACATGCACGCCAGGTTCCAGTGGCAACTGCCCGAACACATCAGCGTGGCCGAACTGTGTTGTGGCCGCTGGGCACGTGACACGCCGGATGCGCCGGCCATCCTCTCCGAGAGTGACAGTGGCTGCCGCGCGCATTACAGCTATGGCCAACTGCAGCGGGCTGCGCACCGCCTCTCCAATGCCCTGCAACGCTTGGGTGTTGGCGCGGGAGACCGTGTGGCGCTGGTGATGCCCCAGCGCTTCGAGACCGCCGTCGCGCACATCGCCTTGAATCAACTGGGCGCGGTGGCCATGCCGCTGTCCATGCTGTTCGGGCCGGATGCCTTGTCCTACCGGCTGCAGGACAGCGGCGCGTGCCTGGCCATCGTCGAAGCGGGCGCGCTGGAGAACCTGCGAGGCATTCGCACGGCGTGCCCGGCCTTGCGCCAGTTGCTGGTGGTGGGCGAGCCGTCATTGCAGGAGGGTGAGACGGATTGGATGGCCGCGCTGCAGGCTGAAGATGCCCGCTTCCAGCCCCGTGCCAACGCCGCCGATGATCCGGCGATCCTCATCTACACCAGCGGCACCACGGGCGCCCCCAAGGGCGCGCTGATTCCGCAGCGGGCCCTGATCGGCAACCTGACGGGCTTCGTGGCCAGCCAGAACTGGTTCGGTTTCGACCCGCGTGACCCCAAGGCCACCAGCGATGCCGTGTTCTGGAGCCCTGCCGATTGGGCCTGGACCGGTGGGCTGATGGATGCCCTGCTGCCGTCGCTGTACTTCGGCCGGCCGATCCTGGGCTACCAGGGGCGCTTTTCTGCGGAGCGCGCATTCGAGCTGATGCAGCGTTATCGCATCAGCCACACCTTCCTCTTTCCCACGGCGCTGAAGGCGATGATGAAGGCCTGCCCACATCCGCGTGAGCACTATGACCTGCGCCTGCAGGCCATCATGAGTGCCGGCGAAGCGGTGGGGGACGCCGTGTTCCATTGGGTGAAGGACGAACTGGGCCTGACCGTGAATGAGATGTTCGGCCAGACCGAGATCAACTACGTGGTGGGCAATTGCGCGCGCTTGTGGCCGGCGCGGCCCGGCAGCATGGGTCGGGCCTATCCGGGGCACCGTGTGGCGGTGATCGACGATGCGGGCCAGGAGTGCCCGACGGACACGCTGGGCGAGATTGCGGTGCACCGCCGCGATGTCCATGGCGCGTTGGATCCGGTGTTCTTCCTGGGCTACTGGAACAACGAGGACGCGACGCGGGCCAAGTTCACCGGGGATCCGTTGGACAGTTGGTGCCGCACCGGCGACCTGGCGCGCATGGATGCGCAGGGCTACCTCTGGTACGAGGGCCGCTCGGACGACCAGTTCAAGGTGGCCGGTTATCGCGTCGGGCCCGGGGAGATCGAGAACTGCCTGGTGAAGCACCCGGCCGTGGCCAATGCTGCGGTGGTGCCCAAGCCCGATGCCGAGCGCGGCGCCATCGTGAAAGCCTTTGTGGTGCTGGCACCCGGCCATGTGGGGTCGGCCGACCTCGTGGCGACGCTGCAGAACTTCGTGAAGGGGCGACTGGCGCCGTATGAGTACCCGAAGGAAATCGAGTTCCTGGACAGCCTGCCGATGACCACAACGGGCAAGCTGCAGCGGCGGGTGCTGCGGCAACTGGAAGCAGAGCGGTTGGCGGCAAGGGCCCAGGGGTGACCATGCTCGGGCAGTCAGCGCGTCGATGAGAGCGACTTCGCGAGCACGCGGTTCTCGTGCCGTTCCCCGTCCATCTCGAAGAACGTGGTGCCGACATCCGCGTAACCGTGGCGCGCGTAAAAGGCCAGCGCGCGGGCATTGCCAGTCCAGGCTTGCAACCAGAGCGTCGTCGTACCGAGAGAAACGCATTCAGCTTCCACCCGCGCATTGAGCCGAGCGCCAACGCCCTTGCCGGTGAAGGGCTCTTGCACATAGAGCCGGTCGAGTTCTGCCGCCTCGCACGGCTGCGCCAGAGGTGGTGGCCTGCGGAGCGTGTACTGTGCCAAGCCGACGAGATGTCCCTCGCACTCGGCGACGACCAGGCGCACATCTGGCTGTTTGATCAGGGCCAGCATCGCCTCCGAGGCAAAGGCACTGCGAACGTATTGCGCGAACGACGTTCGAATGCCTGGCTTGGCATAAGTGTCCAGCCAGACCTGGGTCGCCAAGACGCCGAGGCACAGCGCGTCGTCGGGTTCCGCAGGCCGAAGAAGGATGGCCACCGTGGGATGGAAGGGCGGCGCGACGGTATGAGCTTCGGCTTTGGACATGATCTATCGTAGCCACGGTTCGCGGCATCACGGGCATGGAGGAAGCCCGAATCCGGGAGCAGATCCAGATTAATTAATATCTATCGCCTTCAACGGCATGGTGGTCAGTTGAGCAACAAGATAACGCCTTGCGCCCCATCCCGAATCAGGGCCACCTCGGCTCGCGGGAGTTGTGCAGAGATTCCCTAGCTAGGAATCAGGTGAAAGCCATGAAGAAGTCGCTTCCTGGAGATATCTATAGCTTCGCCCCGGCGGGCGTGGAGCGGTATTTTCAGTTTCTCGGCACTGACCCGTATCAGCTCAACAGTGAAGTGATCGCCGTTTTCGAAGGCGGCCCGCAAGATGAAAAGGTGGAGGCGGTGGTGGGCCTGCCTGTTTCTTTCTACACGCATGTGAGCTTGCCTCTGGGGATCAAGATGAAGTGCTGGGAGAAGGTGGGGCATGCCCCGCCGCTGCCGCTGTCGGGTGTGCTGTTTCGAGATACCAACGACTGCGGCGACCCCGAGATCAAGGTCTCCAACAACTGGTGGGTGTGGACAGTGGACACGAAGCCCAAAGAGATCGGGGCCTTGGTCGGTACATATCGTTCGGCCTATGTGGGCCTGGTAAGGCCGCCGACGGACGTGGTGGCGCGGCTCAAGACGGGGGCCTATCAGCACTTCTATCCCGAGCCAGCCGGCGACGGCCCCTGCAACGTCTAGCGTAGCTTTATGGGCTTTGCTCTGATTGCCATCCAATAGCTGCAGGGCTGTTGCACGCAAGCAGCCTACTTAGCCGTACGGTAATCCCTGCCGCGTTCTCTCAATCGCCACCGCCGAAGGCACGCGATCATCGCGAGCAGCGAGCCCAGCCACGGCGGGCGGCCAGTGCCATGCACAAGTCTGGCAGGCCTTTCAGTGTCAGCCCACCGATGGCAATACCCGGAAGTCCGATTTGCCGGGGCTTCATGACTGTAATCGCAGGTGCATCGTCCGGTCGGACGCGCCAGGTGAGCCCACCGCGGCGTGTTTGTGTCTTTCACCATGAGGCGAGTCGCCCTTCGCCCAGCGATGTAGCACTCGGTTGCATCGTGGGAGTGAACCGGGATTCGACCAAAAAGTTCCCAACAGCTTAAAAAAGCCGGCTTCCGCTTCGATCTTGCGGCGGATTCATCGCGCCGAGTGTGCAGTATTTCCAGCTATTCAAAATCGGCATAGCTGTTAGCGCCGAGCCATGCCTTGTCGGCACTCCGGGTGGCTGCGAAGAATCGCACCCATTAGAAGTTAACCGACCAGCAACAGCGTGCGTCGGCGTGTGAGGAGACAGACCAACGGCAGCGGATCGAGTTCCGCCCGCCGCAGGGGCCATGGTGGCTGAACGCAGCACCAGGGGCCGTTGCGCCGGTGCGGGGTGTTGAACCGGCGCCGGCTCCTCTTGCGTCGGTGTTGCGCTGGGTCACGCGGAGATCCTCACTCATGTCCGAAGCTCACCTCGACACCGGGGTCGCCCCGGTGGCCGCACCACCCGCGAATCGCAAGCCTTTCTACCGCGCGCTCTACTTCCAGGTGATCGTCGCCGTGGTGGCCGGGGTGCTGGTGGGCCACTTCTGGCCCTCGGTGGCCGTGCAGCTCAAACCGCTGGGCGATGGCTTCATTCACCTGATCAAGATGGTGATCGGCCCGGTGATCTTCTGTACCGTCGTGGCCGGCATCGCGGGCCTGGGGGACATCCGCAAGGTCGGTCGCGTCGGCGGCAAGGCCCTGCTGTACTTCGAGGTGGTGTCCACCGTCGCCCTGGTGATCGGCCTGCTCGCCGGACATCTGTTCAAGCCGGGCGCGGGCTTTGACCTCGACCCCAGCAAGCTGGATTCGAAAGCGCTGGCCGGCTTCACCACGCAAGCCCACAACCAAAGCGTCCCCGACTTCCTGCTGCACATCATCCCCAACACCTTCGTGGATGCCTTCGCCTCCGGAAACGTGCTGCAGATCCTGCTGGTGTCCATCCTGTTCGGCGTCGGGCTCTCCGCCATGGGCGAGAAGGGCCGCCCGGTCTATGACCTGATCGACCGCATCTCCCACGTCTTCTTCAACATCGTGGGCATCATCATGAAGGTGGCCCAGTTGGGGGCCTTTGGCGCCATCGCGTTCACCATCGGCCAATACGGCGTGGGCTCGCTCGGCCCGCTGGTGAAACTGATCCTCTCCTTCTACGTCACGCTGGCCTTCTTCACGCTGGTGGTGCTGGGCCTGATCTCACGCTACCTGGGTTTCTCCATCCTGCGCTTCATGTCCTACATCAAGGACGAGCTGCTGATCGTGCTGGGTACCAGCTCTTCCGAGGCCGCGCTGCCGCAGATGCTGCAGAAGCTCGAGGCCATGGGCTGCTCGCGCCCGGTGGTGGGCCTGGTGGTGCCGGCCGGCTACTCCTTCAATCTGGATGGCACCAACGTCTACCTCACCATGGCCGTGCTCTTCATTGCCCAGGCCTTCAACGTCGAGCTGAGCTTCATGCAGGAGATGACGCTCATCGTCGTGGCGATGCTGAGCTCCAAGGGGGCCAGTGGCGTGGCCGGGGCCGCCTTCGTCATGCTGGCGTCGACCCTGCTGGTGATCCCGGTGGTGCCGGTCTCGGGCATGGTGCTGATCCTCGGTATCCATCGCTTCATGGGCACGGGCCTCGCACTGGTCAACACGATCGGCAATGGCGTGGCCACCGTGGCCATCGCCGCCTGGGAGCGCGAGCTGGACCGCGACCGCCTGAAGCAGGCCCTGGCAGGACGCTGAAGGTCCATCCCATCTGGCGCCGAACCTCCCGACCTCACGAGGCGGCGCCAGCGAATTTCCATCGCTGGCCGCGGGCGAAAAAAAACCCACACCACCGCGGCGATCCGTCAGGACGAGAGGGCCTGACGTCCTCATAACATTGAACGGAGATACCCCATGACCGCGTCCACCACCACGTCCACCACCAAGAACACCCACCGGCGGCTTGCCGCCTTCACCAGCATCGGCCTGGCCAGCGCCATGGCCCTGTCTCCCGCGCTTGCGCAGACGGAGGTTTCCGGCGGCAGTTCCTCGGTACAGCTCTACGGCTTGATCGGCATCTATGCGGACTCGCTTCAGCGCAGCGACATGACGTCCTCGCTGAAGCAGGTGGGCAGCGGTGGCCTGACCACGTCCTACTGGGGTATCCGTGGCAAGGATGATCTGGGTGACGGCACCTCCGCCGTGTTTGCGCTGGAGAGCTTCTTCCAGCCGGACAACGGCGGCCTGGGCCGCAGCACCAAGGATGGTGGCTGGGCACGCAATGCCTATGTGGGCCTGAGCAACACCCGCCTGGGCGCGGTGACCCTGGGGCGCCAGACCAACCCCACCTACACCGCCATGCAGCTGGTGAACCCCTATGGCTCCTCGGTGGTGTTCTCGCCCCTGGTGCTGCAGACCTTCGTGGCCACCTATGGCGGCGCCATCGTCGGCGACACGGTGTGGGACAACACCATCAAGTACCAATCGCCCAAGGTGGCAGGCGTCAGCGGCTCGCTGATCTACGGCGTGGGCGAAGTGGCCGGGCAGGGCGGCATCAACAACCTGGGCGCTCATCTGGTCTATGACAAGGACGGTTTCACGGCCGTGCTGTCGATGCAGCGCAACCGTACCGCCATCGTGGCCCCGGCGACCGAACAGTACGCCTACCTGGGTGGCGTGGCGTATGACGCTTCATGGGCCAAGTTCTATGGCGCCGTGGCACGTGTGCACAACGAGGGCACCGACCTCACGGCACGCACCTGGTCCCTGGGTACCTCGGTGCCGGTGACGCTCCAGGGCGCCATCCTCTTCGACTGGGCCCAAACCAAGAGCGACACCGCCGGCCTCGCCAAGACCACGCGGGACACCGCCACGGCGGGCTACGACTACACGCTCTCCAAGCGCACCAACATCTACGCGATCTACTCCTGGGACAAGTTGACCGGGCACGACGGCGGCAACACCTACGGCGTGGGCATTCGCCACACGTTCTAAGCCCGCGCGCTTCAGCATCGTGCACGCCACCCGCGTGCACGTTCCGCTTACCAGTTCCCCCACCGGGGAAGGCATAGACCCACCATGTCACTGCTCAACAACCTGTCGATTCGCAAGCGCCTGGCCCTGGTGCTGGGTGTGATCCTGCTGCTGTGCCTGGCCAGCAGCCTGTTCGCCGTCTCCCAGATCCGCACGCTCAGCGAGCATGTGGAACTGATGATGAACGACCACCTCCGTGCCGAGCGCCTGGCGTCGGACTGGTACATGCACACCTTCGGCGGTGTGCAGCGCACCACCGCCATTGCCAAGAGTGCGGACCAGACGCTGGGTGACTATCTCGCGCCCATCAGCGCCGAGGGCATCAAGCGGACCAACGAGCTGCAGAAGGAGCTCGAGACCATGATCGACACGCCCGAGGAGAAACGCCTCTTTGCGGCCGTGGGCGAGCAGCGCAAGGCCTATCTGGCGGCGCGCGATGATGTCTACCGCCTGAAGAAGGAAGGGAACGCCGAGGCGGCGCTCAAGGTCTTTCAGGAGAAGCTGGAGCCGGGGTCGAAGGTCTACCTCGGCACGGTGCAGGCGCTGGCGCAGGAGCAGCGCGCCCAGCTCAACCAGAGTGCCCAGCAGGTGCAGGCGCTGCGCCGCCACACCAACACCCTGCTGCTGACCAGCGCCGCGTGCGCGCTGGTGCTGGGGCTGTTCCTGGCCGTGATCCTGGGGCGGAGCATCATTCACCCGCTGGTGGAAGCCGAGCGCATGGCGCGCGCCATTGCCGACATGGACCTGCGCGGCAAGGCCCGTGCGCACTACGCGGCTGACGAGACGGGCCGGCTGCTGCGGGCGCTGGATGCCATGCGGCTGGCGCTGCAGAACGCGCTGGGCCAGGTGCGTGGGGTGGCCGACGGCATTTCCACCGCCAGCACCCAGATCGCCACCGGCAATTCGGACCTCTCCGCACGTACCGAGCAGACGGCCTCCAACCTGGAGGAAACGGCCGGCGCTATGGAAGAGCTCACAGGCACGGTGGGTCAGACGGCCGATGCCGCACGCAGCGCCAGCCAGCTGGCCAGTGCAGCGTCGGATGCTGCAGCGGGCGGCGGGTCCGTCGTGGGCCAGGTGGTCTCCACCATGGATGAGATCAATGCGAGCTCCAAGAAGATCGGCGACATCATTGGGGTGATCGACGGCATCGCCTTCCAGACCAATATCCTCGCGCTCAATGCAGCCGTTGAGGCCGCGCGGGCCGGCGAGCAGGGCCGGGGCTTTGCGGTGGTGGCCGGTGAGGTCCGTACGCTGGCCCAACGCAGCGCCGAAGCGGCGCGGGAAATCAAGGTGCTGATCAATGCGTCGCTGGACAGGGTCGAGGCGGGCGCCCACCTGGTGCGGCAGGCTGGCGAGTCCATGCACAACATCGTGAGCGGCGTTCAGCGTGTGACCGATATCGTGGGCGAGATCGCGGTGGCTGCCAACGAGCAGAACCTGGGCATCGTCCAGATCAATGTCGCCGTGGGTCAGTTGGACCAGATGACCCAGCAGAACGCCGCGTTGGTTGAGCAATCGTCCGCTGCTGCCGAGAGCCTGCGCGACCAGGCGCAGAAGCTGGCGGATGTGGTGGGCGAATTCCGCCTGAACTGAAGCAAGGAAGGAAACGCATCATGAAGAAACTGTTGGTCCTTGTGCTGCCCCTGCTGGTGAGCAGCCTCGCGTTCGCGCAGGAAAAATCAGGGCAGGACTTCGCGTTCAAGCTCTACGACACCCACGCCCACTTCTACTCCGACGACCTCGCGCGCTACCCGCTGCACGCTGAGAAGGCCTATATGGGGCCGGAGAAGATGAAGGAGATCGTCCTGAGCCGGCCGAGCACCAGCGCCCGTGTCTTCGAGATCTGGGACCGCAATGGCGTGGAATCCGGCGTCGGCGTGCAGTACAGCGCTGCTTATGAAAGCGACAACGCCTACCTGCTGGACGTGGCGGCGCAGCATGCGGCCCGTGTGCACCCGGTGGTGATTCTGTCGTTGGCGGACAAGGGCGCGCCGCAGACGCTGGACAGCATGGCGAAGACGCAGGGCGTGGTCGGCATCCGCATGCCCATCACCCGGGACGATGGTGGGCGCTTCCCCTGGCTGGACAGCGCTCTGGCGCAGCAGATCTGGGATGTTGCGGAACGGCGGCAACTGGCGGTGGTGCTGTTCCCGCCGCTACGGGGGGAGCAGTCCCGAGCCACGGCCGATGCGCTGGCGGCACGTGTTCCGGACCTCGCCAAGCAGTACCCGCATGTGCGCATCGTGCTGGACCATATGGGATGGCCTGAAGCGAAGGGTGCGCCGGACTTTGGTTTCAGCGCGGTCTATCAGGCGCTGGCGCTGCCCAATGTCTATTTCAAGGTGACCAGCGTCAACTTCCTGACGGCCAAGGGCAAGGGCGTGGACCCGACCGGTTTCCTGCGGCACGCCGTGGACCTGTACGGCGCCAGGAAGATCATGTGGGGTTCGGACCAGGGCAATACGCTGGTGCCGTATGAAGACATGGTGAGCATGGCGAAGGCTTCGGCCGCGCTTCTGACCCCGGATGAAGCCAGGCAGGTGTTTCGCGAAACGGGGATGCAGGTGTTTTCGGGAAGGAAGTGAGGGTGGCGGCCCTGGAACCCCAGCAACTGGCCGACACAACGGCCTCGATTCAACCGGGCGAGCAGGTGCACCTGGGCCCATGACCGGGTGCGAACGCAGATGGGTGAGCTGAGGCAGGCCTGGTTCAGTCGATGAATCAGTAGGTGATGGTGACCGTCACGGTGTCGGTGTAGCTGCCAGGCACCACGTTCGCCAGCATGGGAACGCGGCCGTACACGGTGAGGGTCTGGGCGCTGCCGCTGCCGGTGCCGCTCTTGCTGCTGGAGCTGGCGGTGCCGTCGCCCCAGACAGTGGTGCGGCCGGAATCCAGGTAGAGCTGATAGCCCAGCGTGTTGGCGCCGCTCTTCATGGTGCGGGCGGTGAAGTTGGAAGCACCACCGGCGTTGAGGCCGGCGTTCAGGGCCACGGCGTAGGGCGTGGTGTTGGAGCAGGTCACCGTGAGGGTGGAGGTGGCATCCAGCGGCACCGAGGTGTTCAGCGGGTCCACCGTGTTGCCGAAGTTCAGGGCGGCGCCGGACACGTTGCACGAGGTGATGACGGTGGCGGTGACCTGAAAGGTCGTG
>NZ_FOAV01000024.1 GCF_900109745.1 Roseateles sp. YR242
TATGCGCAGAGGGCCACCGCCGGGCCGCCCCAAGGTGGCCCTTCAGCCCCCTCGGGGGGCGGATGGGCGGGCCTTAGGCCCGAACAGCCGGGGGCCCCATCTCACCGCCGCACTTTGCCGTCCGACGTCAGGATGGTCATGTCGACGTACTTCGAGCCTGTGTGCTTCTGGCTGTTGAAGTTGACGAAGAAGCCACCTGCGTCGAAGTCCTTCATGCCTTCCAGGCTGCTGATCAGGTTGTCCGACGTCGGTGCATTACCAGCGCGGCGCAAGCCCTCGATGAGCACCTTGGCGGCCAGGTAACCTTCCATCCCGGTGTAGCCGAGTTCCTTGTTGCCAAAGGCCTTGGCACGCTGCGCGTACTCCGCCGCCAGCGGGTTCGTGCCCGTGAACGGGAAGGGCACGACCTGGGACACCACCACACCGCTGGCATCCTTGCCCAGCTCCGCCGCCAGCGCCTGCGCGCCCACGAAGGACAGGTTGTAGAAGTTGCCCAGGAACATCGCCTGGCGAGCCTGGCGGATGAAGGCCGCGCAGGTCTTGTAGGCGCTGATCTGCACGATGGCTTCGGGCTGCGCTGCCATGATGGCCTTGACCGCAGCGGTCACTTCCACCGAATTGCGCTCGACCGTGGCCGTGGCCACCGGCGCCAGCCCCAGGTGCTTCAGCGCGGCCTGAATGCCGGCCAGGCCAGCCTGCCCATAGGCGTCGTTCTGATAGAACACCGCCACCTTCTTGACGCCCACCGCCTTGAGCTGCTGGACGATTTCGTCGCACTCATCGTTGTAGGACGCGCGAATGTGGAAGGCGTAGCGATTGAACGGCGTGCGCAGCGCCTCGGCACCGGTGAAGGGTGCAAAGAACGGTACACGGGCCGCCGTGGCCAGCGGCAGGGCCGCCAGCGAGGTGGGCGTGCCCACATAGCCGAACAAGGCGGTCACGCCTTCATCCAGCAGCTTGCGGGTGTTGGCGGCGCAGCGCTCCGGCTCGTAGCCGTCGTCCAGGCTGCGCAGCTCGATGCGGCGGCCATTCACGCCACCGCGCTGGTTGATGTATTCAAAGGCCAGTTGCGCACCATCGCGGAACTGTTCACCCAACTCCTTGGCCGGTCCGCTCAGCGGCGCGGATTGGCCGAGCAGGATCTTGTTGGTGTCTGCGAAGGCCGGCAGGACGGGCAGGGCACTCGCGCCGGCGACGGCGGAGAGTTGGCGGAGGAGTTGACGGCGGTTCATGGACAGTCCGGTACGACTTGGGGTCGATATCTTCCGTGAAGGCGCCCGGTCAGAGATAGTTTGTTGCTGTGCGAAGGGCGATTTTTCCCCTTGCGCGCCAACAAAGTCACGGCGATTTCCCCGCGTTTCCCCTCTGTCGATCGCAGTGCGCGCATCCCGAAAAGAATGCGCGCACCAATCGTTTCCACAAGTAACCGAATCAGGGCCTTTCAGCTCACTGAGAAGCCTTCCATGCGTCGATGGCCTTGCGTGCCAGGAAGGATTGATCACTGAACAATCCGTCGAGCCCGGCGTTCAGGAAAATCCGAACCTGGCCGGAGAGATCTCCGATGGCGACGGGGTCCGCGCTGCTGTCGAAGTCATTGGGCAGGAAGTAATTCTCGGCGCGGAAGGTCCAGGCATGCACGGTCAAGCCGGCGGCATGCGCGTCCGCAATGAAGGTGGTGGGGGTGCCCAGGCGGCCGGCCACCAGCGGGATGATGAGCGCGGTATTGGCGCCCACACCACGTGCATAGCTGGCGATTTCGGCCAGGCCAGCGGGCTTGGCGAGGTCGGCATAGGTGCGGGTGTCACCACTGAGCACAAAGTCATAGGGCCGGCCCGATGCGTCCATCAATTGCACCAGGGGCACACGGGTCAGGCGCTTGAGCTTGCGCAGGTTGCCCACCTCGAAGGATTGGATGAACACCGGGGCGTCGGCGTCGCGGTAGCCGTATTTGCTGAGCAGGCGCACCAGGGGTTCTTCGAGCGGCTGGCCGATGCCGGCGAAGTAGCTGGGGTGTTTGGTTTCCGGATAGACGCCGATGGGCCGATAGCCGCGCCCAGGCCGGCCGCGGCGGTCGTCCCGGTCTGCACGGGCCTCTTCACGGCGGCGCTCGTTGGCTTGCTGCACCAGCTGCAGCACCTCCTCCAGCGTGGGCACCTCGAACATGTCGTTGAAGCGCGTGTTGGCCGGGCGGATCTGCGGGATGCGTTCGCGGGCGCGGAGCGTCTTGAGCTCAGCCAGCGTGAAGTCTTCGGTGAACCAGCCCGTGATGCTGTTGCCGTCGATGACCTTGGTGGTCTTGCGGCTCGCAAATTCGGGGTGGTCGGCCACGTCGGTGGTGGCTTCGCGCACCGAGCCATCGGCGTTCACGATGGCGATGGCGTTCTCGTGGCGGGCCACCAGGACACCGTCCTTGGTGATGACCAGATCAGGCTCGACAAAATCGGCGCCCTGCTCGATGGCCAGCCAGTAGGCCGCCAGTGTGTGTTCCGGCACATAGCCGCTGGCGCCGCGATGGGCGATGAGCAGCGGGCTGGCGGTGGTGGGGGCGGAGCCGCCGGGGCGGCCATGGGCCGTGGCCGTCACGGGCAGCAGCGCGGCGCCCACGGTGGCTGCCGCCACGGCAGCAGACAGGATCAGGCGAAGCATCTTCATGGGAGCTCTCCTCATGGTTGTGGACGGCCAGGGTAGGCCGCTCCCCATGAAGATTTGATGATGACCGATCAAATGCCCGACCATGTCCCTAGATGATGTGAGCCCCCGATGAGCCGCACGTCCCTCCGGGGCGTCCCTCGCGGGCAGATCCTCCGCACTCCTGGCGCCGGTCTGTGCCTCTCGCGGCCTTCAGCGCAGCACTCGAACGTTGAACTCCCGCGAGCCGAGGTGGCCCTGATTCGGGCTGGGCCCACCAGCACGCCCGAAGACGCCGGGCCATGCCTGCTGAGCATTGACAGTTCCGATCGGCTCCCGGAACCGCCGGACAGTCCGGGCTAACATTCTCGTTTTCACGCTGCCGGACGCAGCGGGCAAGGACTTCGTCCCGCGAGGGGCGGCCAGGACTTAACTGAAACGAGCTGCCGACTGCGTCCACAGTTGAGCGGCGCCACATCGCATCATGCCGACTTCTCCTGCTTTGCTAGCGCGCCTGAAAAACAACGACGATCCTGACGCCCAGGTCCTCTTTCGGATGGCCGAGCTAGGCGCTGATCTCTCCCTCCCGCACCTGCCAGAGTTCACCTTTGAGGCCCAGGCGCAACCGGTAGTGATGGCACTAGCGAAGGAGCTTGCGGGTCTGCACTTCGATGTGCAGGTCTTCGCGCCGGAGCACGGGGAACCTTCTTGGCAAGTAGTCGCATCGCGGCGCATGGTGCTCGACCTTGATGCGGTGATCGAGTTGTCTGCAAAGTTCGAGACGCTCGCCCATTCGCACGGCGCTTCCTATGACGGTTGGGGCGCGTCGGTAGAGAGCTGAGGGAACCTCTGCACAACGCCTCGCGGCCCAGGTGAGCCCGCTTCGGGCGGTCCGCGGCGTTGCAAATCCTCGCCATAGGGCCCGCTATCGCTGTGGTTTGCACCTTGCGCCCCATCCCGAATCAGGGCCACCTCGGCTCGCGGGAGTGATGCAGAGGTCCCCTAAGCGCCCGGCCAGTTCAGACCCGTCGCCGTTCGTCTCCCTCAGGTGGTGAGACGGAAGACGGAGATGGCGCCGGCAAGGCGCTGGGACTGGTCCTTGAGGCTCTCGGCGGCGGAAGCCGCCTCTTCGACCAGCGCGGCGTTCTGCTGCGTCATCTGGTCGAGGTGGCCCACCGCCGCGTTGACCTGCTGGATGCCGTCGCTCTGCTCATGCGTGGCCGCGCTGATCTCCGCAATGATGTCGGTGACGCGCTGCACACTCAGCACAATGTCGTTCATGGTGGTGCCAGCATCCGTCACCAACCGCGAACCCGATTCGACCCGGTTCACGCTGGTGTCGATCAGGCCCTTGATCTCCTTGGCGGCCGCAGCGCTTCGTTGCGCCAATGAACGAACCTCGGCCGCCACCACCGCGAAGCCACGGCCCTGCTCACCGGCCCGGGCCGCTTCCACCGCTGCATTCAGCGCCAGGATGTTGGTCTGGAAAGCAATGCCGTCAATGGTGCCGATGATGTCGCTGATGCGGCGTGAGCTGTCGCTGATCTCGCCCATGGTCACCACCACCTGGCTCATCACGGTGCCACCGCGCTGCGCGGTGGTGGACGCATGGCTGACCAACTGGTTGGCCGTGGTGGCCGCATCGGCGGTCTGGCGTACCGTGCCCGTCAGCTGCGTCAGCGACGCGGCCGCTTCCTGAAGGTTGGAGGCCGTCTGCTCGGTACGGCCGGAAAGGTCCATGTTGCCGGTGGCGATTTCTGCACTGGCCGTGTTGATGCTGTCGGTAGAACTGCGCACATCACCGATCAGACGGACCAGGGCGCCCTGCATGGTGCTCAGGGACTGCAGCAGCCGGCCGGTCTCGTCGTCGCTGCTGATGCTGATGCTGCGGCTGAGGTCGAAGTTGGCGATGGCGTCGGCCACTTCGGCCGCCTGCTTCAACGGCGCGGTGATCGAGCGCGTGAGCCACCAGGACAAGGCACCGCCCGCGATCAGGGAAAACAGGCCAAACACCACCAGGGCAATGCGTGCATTGCGGTTGCTCTCCATCAAGGTGACCATCGATTCATCCAGCTGCTGGCGCTGGAAACGGACCACCTCCTGGATGCCATCCAGATAGACCTTGGAGGAGGCCGAGAATTTCTCGAAGAGCTCCTTGGCGCGTTCCGTCTGCCCCTCCTTCTTCGCTGCCGCGATGGCGTCGCGCAGGGAGATGTAGCTCTTGCGCAGTTCCGAGATCTTCTCGAAGCTGGCGCGTTCTTCCGGGGTCGTCAGCAGCTTGTCGAGCTGCTGCTGCAGCTCCGTCGAGCGCTTCGTGGATTCGGTGGCCTGCTGGGCGAAGAAGCCCGCCAGGCTGGGGTCCGCGCTGACCGCGATGGCGGTGGTGCGGGTGATGCCGTTGAAGACATTGCGGTACCAGTCACCCGCCACACGCTCGGTGGCGAGGGCATCGGTGTAGACACTTTCCGTCTCGCTGGCGACCCGGTTGAGCCCCCAATAACCCAACCCCGACCCGATCAGGGCAATGGTGAGCACAAGGACCTGGACGAAGCCGAAGCGCCGTCCAATGGAGCCGCCGCTGGATCGGCCGCTGGAGGTTGTTGTTGCCATGGTTGTCTCCGATGGCGCCGGCGAAGAAAGCTGCCGGTGCGTCTCGGATACTGGCACGGCGCGGATCCAAGCGCCAGCCCGGCAGGCGGGGATAGCCCACGGGGAAACGGCGTGGCCGTGAAATACGTCAGCTGCGGGCCATCAGTCGGGCCGCATGACCTTGTCCGGCGTCATGGGTGTGCTGCGGACGCGGCGGCCTGTAGCGTGAAAAATCGCATTGCTGATGGCTGCCGCCACGCCGACCAGCCCAATCTCCCCCACGCCCTTGGCACCAAGACGGCTGACGATGCGGTCATCCTCCTCGACAAAGATCACATCAATGTCCCCAACATCGGCATTGACGGCGACGTGGTACTCGCCCAGGTTGTGATTCATGAACCGGCCCAGGGCATGGTCCGACAAGGTCTCCTCATGCAGCGCCTGGCTGATGCCCCACACCACCCCACCCACCACCTGGCTGCGTGCCGTGGTGGGGTTGATGATCCGACCTGCGGCCACCGCGCTGACCACGCGGGTCACCCGTACCGTGCCCAAGGCCTCATCCACCCGCACCTCGCAGAACACGGCGGAATGGACGGCACGCACGTACTTCCGCTGCTTGAGCACGTTGGGCAGCAGCAGGAACTTGGCCTCGATCCGGTCCTCCCCGTTGATGCGCACGAGTTGCTCCAGCGGTATGGCGGCGCCGCCGGCCTTCAGCCGCAGATGGCCATGGGTGAATTCCACGTCCTCGAAGCGGGCCTTGCCGAACCCATCGACCTGTCGGCGAGCCCGCTTCCACAGCTCGTGTGCCAGCTTGTCGCACACGCCATCCACGGCGGATCCGACGGTGGCGACGTGTGACGAGCCGCCTTCGATCGGCGCGACCGGCAGCGTGCTGTCCCCCAGCTGGAAGGTCACGTTCTCCATGGGCAGGCCCAGCGCCGCCGCCGCGATCTGCGTCATGACCGTGTAAGTGCCGGTGCCGATGTCACTGGCGGCGCTCTGCACCTCCAGGCGGCCGTTGGCGTGCAGCGTGGCAGCGGCGCGGGCAAACATCTGCATCGCATCCCAGGTGCCGGTGGCCATGCCCCAACCGATCCACTCGTCCCCCACACGCCGGGCGCGTGGCCGCGGCGGACGTGTGGACCAGCCGAAGCGTTCGGCGCCCTGGGCATAACAGTCCCGCAAGGCCTTGGTGGAGAAGGGCAGGTCCTTGGCGCAATCGCGCTCCGCGTAGTTGCGCAGGCGCAGCTCCAGCGGGTCCAGGCCAGCGGCATCAGCCAGCTCGTCCATGGCAACTTCCAGCGCGTGCACGCCGTGTGCGGCACCCGGTGCGCGCATGTCCATGGGGCTGTACTGGTCCAGGTCCACCAACTGGTAATCCAGCCGCACGTTGTCGCAACGGTAGAGCTGGCCGGACCAGTTCACCACCACCTCCACATAGTCTTCCTTGCGAGAGGTCTCGGCCACGGCCTCGTGGATCACGGCGGTGAGCTGCCCCTGATCGTTGGCGGCCAGGCGCACCCGCTGCCAGGTCTCCGGCCGGTGGCCGATGGTGAACATCTGCTGACGGGTGAGCACCACCCGTACTGACCGCTTGAGCGCCAGCGCCGCCATGGTGGCCAGCAGCAGTTGGTACTGGGGCCGCAGGCCAGAGCCAAAGGCGCCCCCCACAAACGGATTGCGCACCGTGACCTTGCGGGCCGGAAGGCCAAAGACGCGTGACACGACCCAGCGGGAGTTCTGCGAGCCCTGTGTCTTGTCGTAGATGGTGAGGTGGCCGTCCTTGCCCACCAGCACCGTGGTGGCGTGCATCTCCATCGGGTTGTGATGCTCGATGCCGGCGTAGCTCTGCGTCTCCACCCGGATGGCGGCGGCATCCCATGCGGTGTCCGCGTCGCCGCGCGGCTTGGGTGGCGGCGAGTAGCCGGCCTTGAAGGACGCGGGCTTGTGGCTACGGTGCAGGTTCTCCAGCAAAGACGTGTCGTGGGCCTCGGCCTCCACCTGCACCTGCACCAACCGGGCGGCGTGGCGGGCCAGTTCGAGGGAGGTGGCCACCACCAGCGCCACGGGCTGGCCGCTGTAGTGGATGCGGTCGTCATGCAGCGGCTTGAACGGTGAGCCGGCGGGTGCGGTCATGTCCTTGTAGAACAGGTCCAGCGAACGCATGCGCGGCCGGTTCTCGTGCGTCAGCACCTGCACCACGCCGGGCAGTGCGAGAGCCGCGCTGGCATCGATGGCGGCGATGCGGCCGCGTGCGGCGGCCGTGTTCACCACCCAGCCGTACAACAGGTCGGTCGCCGGGTGCTCGGCGGCATAACGAGCACGGCCGGTGACCTTGGCCAGCGCATCGATGCGGGGGAGCGCCGTGCCGATCCGCACGGCGCCGGTGCCCGCATTCGCATGCGGCTGCTGGTCGGCCTCGATGGCCAGGTCCGACAGATCGGTGGCCTGGAGGGATGTCGCGCCGGCGGACGCGCTTTCCGTGCCGCCAAGAATGCCGCCATGGGTGCCGCCAGAGGTGCCGCCAGAGGTGCCGGTTCGGTTATTCATGCTGCATCTCCTTCTGCGCGGAAGAAGTCCTCGCCGGTATTGGTGGCCACCCCGGCCAGGGCCATCGTCAGGGCGCGCACGATGGCGCGACGCGCCAGAGGGATCTTGAAGGCATTGCCCGGCAGGCTCTCCGGCAGTGCCGCACCGCCCCAGGGCCGGGCGTCGCGCAGCAGGTGCTGCGCTGCGGCGTCGAAGACCTGCGGGGAGGGTGTCTGGCCCACCAGCAAAGCTTCCGCCGATTCGTCCCGCCACGGTTTGTGTGCCACGCCACCCAGGGCAATGCGCGCCGCCATGATGCGGCCGGCGTCGTCCACCACCAGCGCGGCCGCCACCGATACCAGCGCGAACGCATAGGACGCCCGTTCCCGCAGCTTCAAATAGCAGCTGTGCGGGGCAAAAGCGGAGGGCGGCAGGGTCAGGTGGGTGATGAGTTCGTCAGGGGCGAGCGTGTGGTCGATCTCGGGATGGTCCGCCGGCAGGCGGTGAAACTCGCCAAACGGGATCTGCCGGCTCCCCCGGGGTGACTGCACATGAACCGTGGCGTCCAGCGCCGCAAGGGCCACACACAGGTCCGAAGGATGCGTGGCCACGCAATGTTCGTTCGCGCCCAGGATGGCATGCTGGCGCGCGATGCCCGTGGCTGCCGGGCAACCCGTACCGGGCGCGCGCTTGTTGCAGGGCACGGCGATGTCGTAGAAATAGTGGCAGCGGGTGCGCTGCAGCAGATTGCCACCGTTGGTGGCGCGGTTGCGGATCTGCGGGGACGCGCCCGCCAGGATCGCGGATCGAAGCAGGGGAGCCCGCTCAATCACCAGCGGGTGCTGGGCGGTGTCAGCGTTGGTGGCCAGAGCGCCCAGCCGCAGGCCACCTTCCCGGGTCGCTTCGATGGCCACCAGCGGCAGCGTGTTGATGTCCACCAGCCCGCAGGGCCGCAGCACCCCTTCCTTCATCAGGTCCACCAGGTTCGTGCCACCCGCGATGAAGTGCGGCGTCTCGTTGACCTGGGGATGGGGCGCACCTGGCACCAGCGGCTGGCTGGGGCTCCGGGGCATCAGCGCCAGTGCCTCGTCCACCGTCCTGGCTCGTTCGTAGTGGAACGGGTTCATGGCGTGGGCCTCCCCTTGGCGGCATAGGGCGTTGGGCCGGCCGGCGCCGGGGCGCGGGGGACCAGCGCGACACGGGCCACGGCCTCGACGATCTGCGGGTAGGCCCCACAGCGGCAGATATTTCCGCTCATGCGTTCGCGGATCTCGTGGGCATTGGCCGGTGGATGCTCATTGAGCAGGCCGGCGGCCGAACACAGCTGCCCCGGAGTGCAGTAGCCGCACTGCAGCGCGTCGCAGTCGATGAAGGCCTGCTGCAGCGGATGCAGCCCGTTGGGCCCGCAGGCATCCGCGCCCGCCAGGGCCGCCAGACCTTCGATGGTGGTGATGTCGGCGCCATCCAGACTGACCGCCAGCAGGAGGCAGCTGTTCATGCGCACGCCGTCCACCAGCACCGTGCAGGCGCCGCATTGCCCCTGGTCACAGCCCTTCTTGCTGCCTGTGAGCAACAGTTGTTCGCGCAGCAGGTCCAGCAAGGTGACCCAGGGTTCGACCTGGAGCATCACGGTGGCGCCGTTGATCCGCAGCTGGACGGGCAGCCCTGGCGGCAACTTCAGCGGGGCTGCCCGGCCGACAACTGCGATGGCATCGGCCTGCGCGGCGTTATCCGGTTCAGCTGCGGGGGGTGGTTCGGTGGTCTGGCTCATGGCGATCCTTGGTGAACCTTCAGCCTGGAGGTGATTGGGGGCGTTGCTTTCCATCGAAGCAAGGCGTGTTCCCGCGGCGGCACCCAGCCGGCTCATGAGACGATTCGGGGCAGTAGTTGGAGACCCACGGAGATGGTGATGAGTGACCGTGCGGCCGGGGACGGCCACGGACTGTTGGCGCTGATCGGCGGCAATGAAGACAGGGACGCGGAACGCGCGGTTCTGGGCGCCCTGGTGCGGGCCTTGCCCGTGCCGCAGCCCCGCGTGTTGGTGTTCACGGCCGCCAGTGGCGGCCCTGAACTGCTGTGGGCCCAATATCAGCCGGCCTTCGAGGCCCTGGGTGCCAGGCCCGCCTGGCTGGATGCGCGCAGCACGGTGGAATTGGATCAACCCGGCGCGCTCGCATTGCTGGAAGACATCGACTTGCTGTTCATGACCGGCGGGGACCAGCATCGCCTGATGGACACGCTGGGGGGCTCCCAGGCCTGGGAACGGTTGGCGCAGCGCCATGCGCAAGAAGGGCTGGCCCTGGCCGGCACCAGCGCGGGCGCCTCCGCCCTTGGCGCGCGCATGCCACGGGGGGACGAGGGCGACCAGATCGCCGGCGGCCCACCGGGGCCCCTGCCACCAGGACTGGGGGCCTGGCCCCTGACGGTGGTGGACCAGCACTTTGCCCAGCGCCGCCGTCTGGCGCGCCTGGTTCAATTCCTCGGCGTCTCGCCCGGCCACATCGGCCTGGGGCTGGACGAAGACACGGCCCTGCTGCTGCACCCGGCAGGGGGGCTGGAAGTGGTGGGCAGCGGCGCGGTGACGGTGGTGGTCGGTGGTGGCCCGGGGACGCGCCTGCAGGCGGCGGGCCCCGGGGAATGCTGGTCGCTCGACGGGGTGTCCCTGCATCTGCTGACGGCGGGTGCACGGCTGGACAACACCGAACAGCCCGACGGGATGCCCGAGGCTTTGCGAAGCCTTCTGCGTCGCTGATGGGCCGCTGATGGGCCGCTGATGAGCCGCTGATGAGCCACTGATGGGGCGTTGATGCGCCGCTGATGCGGGCCCAGCCGTCCTGCGGCCCGGGCGCCACAGTCGCGCGCGCGCATCGCCAGCGGCATCCGCCCCTCGCCCGAATCGTCGTAATTCCCGACACGGAACGGGTGCCAAAAGCCATGCCTGGGCAATGGCGAATGGTCCTGGCCGCGCGGGCACGTTAGCCTCGCCCCCTTCTCGTGTTGACCCACCCCGTCCCCGGGGCCTCACTCATGTATCGCATCGCCTTGATTGCCGCCGCTGCCGCGGCCGCCCTGACCGCCGCTCCGGCCCGAGCGCTGGATGTCCAGAGCTTCTCCACGGATGTTTCGCCCTGCGCGGACTTCTACGAATACGTGAATGGTCCCTGGGTGTCCCGTACCCAGCTGCCTGCCGACCAGACCCGCATCGGCAGCTTCGACGCGCTGCGTGTGGCCAACGACCGCCTGCTGGCGGACGCGCTGGCCGAGCTGGTCCGCAAGCCTGCGCTGCAGACCACACCGGGCCTGCGCCAGGTAGCGGCGTATTACGCCAGCGGCATGGATCGCCAGGCGATCGAGGCGGGCGGGCTCAAACCCGTGAAGCCGCTGCTGGACCGCGTGGCCGCCATCAAGACTTCCGCCGACCTGCCCGCCGTGCTGGCCGAGCTGGGTCGTGTTCAGATCAGCGCACCGCTGGCCACCTATGTCCGTTCAGACGCGAAGAACACCAGCGTGCAGGTCCTGAGCCTCATGCAGGCGGGCCTGGGCCTGCCCGACCGTGACGACTATTTCAAGGACACCGACATCGCCAAGCGGCTGCGTGTCGCTTACCGGGAATATGCGGAGCGCCTGCTCAAGGCTTCCGGCGCAGACGCTTCGGCCGAAACGCTGGACGCGCTGATGGCCTTCGAGGCCCGCCTGGCCGATGCCACCATGCCGCGTGCCGCGCTGCGTGATCCGCTGGCGGTCTACAACCCCATGACTCCGGCCCAACTGGCCGAGAAAGCGCCTGGCTTCGACTGGGTGGCCTGGCAAAAGGCCTTGACCCTGCAGGGCAAGCGCACCAATGGGGTGGACCGTCTGATCGTCGGCCAGCCCGGCTTTGCCCAGCGTGTGGCGGAACTGGCCGCCAGCACGCCGTTGGCCACCTGGCAGACCTATCTGCGCCTGCGGGTGCTGGACAACAGCGCCTCCCGCCTGCCGGCCGCCTTTGCCGATGCCCACTTCGACTATTACGACAAGACCATCACTGGCCTGGAGCAGCACAAGCCACGTGACCAGGAAGTGATCATGATGATCGGCGGCCGCACCGGTGGTTCGCCGCTGGGCCTGGCGCTGGGTGAGCTGTTCGTGGCGCGGGCGTTCTCGCCCGAGGCGCAGCGCCGAGCCACGTTGCTGATCGAGGATGTGAAGGCCGCCATGCGCCAGAAGATCCAGAACGTGGCCTGGATGAGCGCCGAGACCAAGACCAAGGCGCTGGAGAAGCTGACGGCCATGCAGCCCAAGATCGGCGCGCCCGCCACCTGGCCGCAATATGAGGGCCTGGCGCTGGAGGCGAAGGACTTTGCCGGCAACCAGCTGCGCGCTGCGGCCTGGGCGCACCAGGAACAGCTCAAGGACCTGGACCGCCCGAGCGACCGCACGCGGTGGACCATGTCTCCCTACATCGTCAACGCACAGGCGGGTGGCCTGAACGAAATCACCTTCCCGGCCGGCATCCTCCAGCCGCCGTTCTTCGATGCGAAGGCGGATGACGCGGTGAACTATGGCGGCATCGGCATGGTGATCGGGCACGAAATCACCCACCATTTCGACGATCGCGGCCGCCAGTTCGACAGCATCGGCAGCCTCAACGACTGGTGGACGCCGGCGGATGCTTCTGCCTACAAGGCCAATGCGGACCGTGTGGTGGCGCTGTACGAGAGCTACGAGCCGGTCAAGGGCACGCACATCAACGGCCGCCTGACGCTTGGCGAGAACATCTCCGACATGGCGGGCATGCCGATCGCTTTCGATGCGTTGCAGAACGCGCTCAAGCGCACGGGCCAGCGGGAGAAGATCGATGGCTTCACGCCGGAGCAGCGGTTCTTCCTCTCCAATGCACTGGTGTGGCGCAACAAGACGCGTGAAGCGGCGTTGCTGAACCAGCTGCGTACCGACCCGCACTCGCCGGGCAAGTACCGGGTGCTGGCGCCGATGTCCAACATGACCTCGTTCGCCAAGGCGTTCAGCTGCAAGCCCGGCGACCCCATGGTCGCCCCCAGTCCCATCGAAGTCTGGTGAAGAGTGGAGGCCCCCGGCTGTTCGGGCCTCGGGCCCGCCCATCCGCCCCCCGAGGGGGCTAAGGGCCACCTTGGGGCGGCCCGGCGGTGGCCCTCGTCGCTAATCAGAGCCCCGCTTGAATGGCGCTTCGCGCGTTCGGCGCGACTCGATGCATAGAGGCGCCTTGGCGGAGGGCCCGGGGGCCGGGGGGCATGGTGCACTGTTGCTTTCTGGTGGGCTGAAACCATTGCGAAGGCAAAGGCTGCTACAACGGCGGGCTCTCATCGCTCTCTTCGCTCTCTTCGAAGACGCATCGCATGCCCGCCACGCCCATGACCTCCGGTTCGCCTGCGGGCGCACCGCCCAGCTTTACCCCGTATCAACGCTTCGCCACGGGGATGCTCACGCTGCTGCAGTTCGCCGTGATCCTGGACTTCATGATCATGTCGCCGCTGGGCGCCATGATCATGCCGGCGATGTCCATGTCGGCGCAGCAGTTCGGCATGGTGGTGTCCGCCTACGCCTTCAGCGCCGGCATCTCCGGCCTGCTGACCGCCGGCTTCGCGGACCGCTTTGACCGCAAGCGCCTGCTGCTGTTCTTCTACACCGGCTTCCTGCTTGGCACCCTGTGGTGCGGCCTGGCCAGCAGCTACGAGATGCTGCTGGTGGCGCGCGTGGTCACCGGCCTGTTCGGCGGGGTGATCGGCTCCATCGTCATGGCCATCACGGCCGACCTGTTCCCACCCGCCCTGCGGGGCCGGGTGATGGGCCTGCTGCAAGGCGGCTTTGCCGCCAGCCAGGTGCTGGGCCTGCCCTTCGGGCTGTTCCTGGCCTCGCGCTGGAGCTGGCATGCGCCCTTCCTGGCCCTGGTGGTGCTGGGCGTGATCGCCGGAGGAGTGATCGCCGTGGGCATGAAGCCCGTCAACGCGCACCTGGCCGCCGGCCGCGCGGACGGCGTGGCCCGCCACCTCCGGCACACCTTGTCCCAACCGCGCCACTGGATGGCCTTCGCGGTGACCGCGCTGCTCACCACGGGCGGCTTCATGCTCATGCCCTTCGCCAGTGCCTTTGTGGTGCACAACGTGGGTGTGTCGCTGGATCACCTGCCGGCGGTCTACCTGGCCACCGGCATCTTCACCCTGATCGTCTCGCCCATGATCGGCCGCCTGTCAGACCGGCTGGGCCCGATGCCGGTCTTCTACACAGGCTGCGTCATCACCGTGGTGACGGTGCTGTACTACACCCATCTCGGCCCGTCCTCGCTGGCGCTGTTGATCGTGGTCAACGTGGTCATGTTCGCGGGCATCTTCTCGCGCATCATCCCCTGGCAGGCGATGGTGAGCGGTATCCCGGCCCCGGAACAACGCGGGGCCTTCAGCGCCATCAACAGCGCCATGCAACAGTTGGCCGGGGGCGTGGCCTCGCTGGTGGCCGGGCATATCGTGACCATCGGCGAAAACGGGCAGGTGCATGACTTCCCCCACGTCGGCTACGTGGTCTGCGGCTCCACGCTGGTGGCCGCCGCGCTCATGCGCCGCGTGGCACGTGTCCGCGCGCCAGTGCACTGACCGCACATTTGGCCCAGGCTTGGGCGGTAATCGCCCTTGTGATGGGGAATTGTGCGGATCAGCATCGGGTCTTCAGGTTGGCTTCACACGGCCGTTGCGAGTTCCAAGTAGCCTTAGGGCTTACCCGATGGCCGATCTGGCCCTACCCCTTCTGGAGCGCCTGCCGTGTTGTCCCGTTTGTCGATCTCTTCCTCCGCTGCTTCCGCCGTGGTCTTGACCATGGCCCTTGGCGCGTTGGTGGTCGGTCTCGCGGGCTGCGCCAGGCAGCCGGCGTATGAAGGCCCAGAGCTCTCCGCTCTTGAGCAGCAGCAGCACCAGCGCTGCGTGGCGCTGCTTAAATCGGTCTGGCAGGGAGCGCCGGTACGCTTCACGTCGGCAGAGCGTGGGGCCAGCGGCCTGGATTACGTCTGGGTCAATGTCGACGTGGATGACGACAGCGACGACATCGCGCGCCGCAGCGCCAAGGGCGCCAGCCATGCAGGCCACTGCCAGTTCGACCAGGCCAACGATGCGGTGCATGTGCACAGCTACGCGCTGACCGCCTTGCAGGACACCGCCTCGGTGCCCGCAGAAGCCCAATATCAGTACTTCACGGCCAGTGCCCATGAAACGGGTGTGATGGCCAGCCAGCAGGGTGCGACTACGCAGCGATAAGGCTTGGTGGACAAAGCCTTGTGGGCCAGGCGTTATGGGCAAAGCCTTGTGGCCAGGCGTAATGGGTCAGGCGTAATGGGCCAGGCGTAATGGGCCAGGCGTTGTAGGCTGGGCGTGTGGGCTCAGGGTTGCGGGACGGTCGTTCTGTGATGAGCCTGTTCCCGCGTGGCGTAGTTCCGCGCCCGGCGAATTCTGGCTTAATGGCGGGGATTGATCTTCCACCCAAGCCATGCTGAAACGCCTGCATCACGCCGCCATCATTTGTGCCGACTACCCGCGTTCCAAGCACTTCTACACCGAGGTGCTGGGCCTGACGGTGATCGCCGAGCACTACCGCGAAGCCCGACGCTCCTACAAGCTGGACCTGGCGCTGCCTGATGGCTCGCAGGTGGAGCTGTTTTCCTTCCCGGATGCGCCGCCACGGCCCTCCTACCCTGAAGCGCAGGGGCTGCGCCACCTCGCTTTTGCCGTGGATGATGTGCCCGCCTGCAAGGCCCATCTGGAGGCCCTGGGCGTGGCGGTGGAGCCGGTGCGGGTGGACGAATACACCGGGCGCCCGTTCACCTTCTTTGCGGACCCGGACGGGCTGCCCCTGGAAGTCTACGAAGGTTGAACGAGTGCGAGCGCCTGCGCCGCACCCATGACGCGCACCCCCAGTGCGGCGGCCCGTTCCAGGAAGCCCTGCTCACCGCCTTCGAAGCCGACCACCGGGCTCATGCAGTCACGCAGCAACACCACCTCGGCGCGCCGTTCCGGTGTCATGGCGCCCAGCAGGTCCTCCGCGGTGGCGGCCACGCAGTGGCTGCTGGCTTCCCCGGCGATGAAGGTCAGGCCGCCAAAACCGACGATACGGTCCACCAGCACATGGTTGATGCCGGTGGCCGGGTCATCCGGCAGCGGCACTTCGGCGCGCACGGCGCTGTATTGCTCCGTCAGCGGGTTGCGGCCTTTCAGCACTTTCTCCACCACGCGCAGCGCGTTTGTCTCCCACGCGGCCAACGCATCGCTCACAGCGCTGTGGATGTTGTGGCCCCAGGTGCCGGTCACGCAATGCGTGGGCCACACCATCAGGCGGTATTGCTTCGGGCTGGCTTCCAGTTCGGCCAGATAGAAGCGCACATGTTCCGCCAGCAGCTTGTTGCGCGGCGCGTAGGCGCCATCGCGCACCTGCTGGGCGGTGATCTGGGTGAAGGGCGCGACGGGGCCACCCTCGGCGGTCTGCCAGAACGCCGGACGCTCGATGCCATAGACGGCATGCGAGTCCAGCGTGACGACGATGTCCGTCAGCCGCTGCCCGGCGCCGTTGATGAATTCGGCCAGGCGCAGCAGGTCCGCGTTGGCGCCGGTGACGGGCAAGGCCGCGCCCGGGATGTCGCAGAAATCATTCTGCGGGTCGACGATCAGCAGTTGCGCGGTGGGCGGGGCGGCGGACGAGGCGGCGGGCATGGTGGTCTCGCATCAGGGAGGATGTGCCCGAGTATAGGAAGCGCCAGGAAGCGCGAAGAAACGCAAAGGCGCGAAAAAAAACGTGGGCGGTTAGACCGTCCACGTTCTATGGGGCGCGTCCTCAGCGAGACCACCCCAGGGCGCTGGCGTCGGCCAGCGCCGTGTACTGACATCAGAGGCGGAACACCCGCACCGCGTCCACCAGGCTCTGTGCCTGGCCGCGCAGGCTGGAAGCCGCCGCAGCGATCTCTTCCACCATGGCCGCGTTCTGCTGCGTGGCGGCGTCCATCTGCGTTACCGCGCCGGAAACCTGGGACACCCCCTCGGCCTGCTCGGCGCTGGCCACGCTGATCTCGCTCACGATGCCGGTGACGCGGTGGATGGCGCTGACCACTTCGGTCATCGTCTCACCGGCACGGTTCACCAGATTGGTCCCGGCTTCCACCTGCTCCACGCTGGCTTCGATCAGCGATTTGATTTCCTTGGCCGCAGCGGCAGAGCGGCCGGCCAGGTTGCGCACCTCGGTGGCCACCACGGCGAAGCCGCGGCCCTGCTCACCTGCACGTGCGGCTTCCACAGCCGCATTCAGCGCCAGGATGTTGGTCTGGAAGGCGATGCCGTCGATCACGCCGATGATGTCGGCGATCTTGCGCGAGCTGCCATGGATGCCCTGCATGCGCGACACCACGTCGGCCACCACCTGGCCGCCACGCTGTGCAACTTCCGCTGCGTTGGTGGCGAGCTGGTTCGCTTCACGCGAGGACTGGGCAGTCTGGCCCACCGTGCCGTTGAGCTGTTCCATCGCGCTGGCCGCCTGCTGCACGTTGCCCGCCGTCTGTTCGGTACGCTGGCTCAGGTCCTGATTGCCGGCGGAGACTTCCTGGCAGGCGTTCTGGATGTTCTCGGAAGAATCACGCACCGTCGAAATGGCACGCTGCAGGCTCAGACGCATGGCGTCGAGCTGCGTCATCATCTGGGCGATCTCGTCGCGGCCATCGGGCTGCACCGATTGGGTCAGGTCGCCACTGGCGACGGCGTCCACCAGCGATTGCGCGCGGGCCAGCGGCACGGTGACCGAGCGGGTCAGCACCCAGGCGAAGACACCCCCCACGATCAGCGCCAACGCGCCGATCAGGCCGATGCGCCACTGGGCATCGGTGGTGGCGGTGTTCACACCGGCGGACATCTCGTCCAGCGTCTTCTGCTGGAACTTCAGATAACCCATCATCTTTTCCAGATAGGTGTCAGCCTGCGGGCGGAACTCCTGCTCCAGGATGCGCGTGGCGTCCTCGGCATTGCCGGACTTCTTCGCGGCAGCGATGCGGTCACGCGTGGCGACGTAGGTCTTGCGCGCCTCGATCAGTTGCTCCACAACCTTCTTCTCTTCATCGCTCTTGGGCAGCTCGTCCAGCGCCTTGATGATCTCGTTGCCGCGTGCGGTGGAGACCTTCACGTCGTTGACGAAGTAATCCGCCAGCGAAGCGTCCGTGCTCTTGGCAATGGCGGTGTAGCGCTTCACGCCCACCAGCGTGAGCGTGTACCACTCACTGACCAGACGCTCCTTTTCCAGAGGAACATCCATCATCTCGCGCGTGGATTGCGCCGTGCGGCCCAGGCTCATGCCACCGATGAACACGATGGCAGCCAGCAGCACCAGCACCACACCAAACCCCATGGCCAGCCGCGAGGACAGCCGCATATTGTTGAGCTTCACGCGATATTTCCTTCTTGCACATCTGCATACAGATGCGTCACTGTAGCGAGCCCCCCCCGGGGGGCACAAAGGGAGCAGGCCCGCGTTCACCGTGCAATTCGTGCTTTCTCGGCAGATTGCCGGAATACGTGACGGTAGCGTTGTCATGCCCGTTGCCGGCCCGAGACGCCAAGTGTGCAGACCATCACGACTGAGGAACACCTGCGATGAGATGGGCTGTCGCGCCCGTGTGGCCGTGCTGTGAATGCGATGCCTGCCGTTGCGCGCCATCGCTCCATCACCCGCCATAACCTTGACGCGCATCAAGGACCATTCCCCGATGGAGTGGTTAAACGTTGAAGTGTTGGCCGCGCGCTGCCGTCGAACGTAACGGGTGTTTCAGAGATGCTGACGCTCTTGTAAGCAGATCGCAAGCCTTTTCCAATCCGCCCCTCATACCGCTTCGCAGCGTGCCTGACGGCTGGCTGACATCGGCGGACAAGGCCCGGCAGTGGCCGACACAGACCTTCGACGTGTCGAAGGTCGGCAGCGAGGTGATGGACTTGGATACGCCCTTGATTTCGACGCGCGCGCAGGTGCGCTCATTCGCCATGCTGTGGCTGATGCAGTGGCGGCGCGGCGCCGCCGTGTGCCTGGCCGCGCTGGTGCTGAGCGCCTGCGCTGGCGGTGATGACAGCGACACGGGCAACGACCCCAGCAGCGGCACCACGCCGCCAGCGGAGTCGCCGGCCTCATCCCCATCTTCGCCCAGCTCACCCGCTTCCGGCCCCACCACGGCGCTGCAACTGCCGCTGGAGGTGCTGGGCGACGGCCTGCCCAACACGCCGGTGGTGGCCACGGCCAATCTCACGCTGGACGCCTCGGGTGTGAGCGGCGCATCGCAGCTGTGGTTTCAGTGCCATCGCTGCGGCTTCTTCGGCGCGCCTGAGTTCGAGGCCACGCGCTACACCCCCACCCGCATCAAGGCCAGCCTGCGTGTGCTGGGCGGGGTGGCGGCTGCCAGCGCCACCGACATCCCCTGGGTGGATATCACCGACAGCACCGTGACACTGGCCGATGCCGAGCGTGTGCAAGGCGGCCTCAACCGGGGCGGTGCCTACACCGTGCGCATCAGCTACGCGCTGGATGCGGCCACGCGTGCCCGTCTGGTGAGCGGCATGAACCTGGTGCAGTTCCGGTTCAACGGGACGGACGGCGAGTCCAACGGCTTCCGCGTCATCGCGCTGCAGATCCGCAACGACCAGGGGCAGAGCCTGGCGACCAATGCGGTGGCGATGGACAACATCGCCCTGGAGAAGGAGGCCGGCAAGACGGCCAGCGACGCCGCCACGGCCGGCCAGGCGCTGTGGAGCGGGCAGGGCCTGCTGATGAAGTCGGCGCTCACCGGGCGTTCGATCCAGGCGGCCTGCGCCTCCTGCCATGCATCCGATGGCCGGGACCTGCAGTACTTCAACTATTCCAACAATGCCATCGTGCAGCGCTCGCGCTTTCACGGGCTGAGCGAGACGCAGGGCAAGCAGATCGCCGCCTTCCTGCGCTACAGCCTGCAGGCCGTTCCGCATGTGGCGCAGGCCGCGCCGTGGAACCCGCCCTATCAACCCGGCGCGGGCCTGGACAGCCGGCCCCTCGCGGAATGGTCCGCGGGCGCGGGCCTGGACGCGGTGCTGGACAGCCCCACGCTGGCCATGAAGGCCCTGTTCGGCAAGACGCTGGATGGCTCTGCACTGGCCTTGACGCAGGCGGACGTGGACAAGGTCATGGATGCCACGTCCACGCTGAACGCGCGTGAGGTGGCCATGCCCATCCAGTACCCGGACTGGAATGCCTACCTGCCCGCCATGCATCCGATGGACATCTGGCCCGCGGGCGGTACGGCCGGCTCCTGGGAAACCGGTGCGACCTTCGCGGGCAACGGCAAGCTGGACCCGCTGGGCACGTCCCGCAAGATCGCCACCTGGTTCCAGTCCCACCTGAATCCGAACGGTGTCCATGGGGACTGGAGCCATCTCACGCCGGAACAGCGCAACGAGATCAAGAGCATGATCCAGCCGTGGGGTTTCGAGGTCTATGCCTTTGCCGGTGGCGGCCGTGGCGGCCACGTGGCCAGCGCGGGTCAGTACGGCGCGCAGGTGGGCGCGGCCAACCTGCAGAAGCTGGCCGCCAGCAGCAACACCGCGGCGGAGCCGGCAGCCTTCACCACCAACGCGTTCATCGAGCGCGTGGTGGGCAGCCTCTTCCAGTGGAATGTGGTGCAGCAGTGGGAGTGGGCGCAGCGCTTCGGGCTGGAGGGCAACCAGCAATGGTTCATCGGTGATTACGACGCCACGACCAAGACCTGGAAGGGGCGTGGAGAGGCGCGCGGCTGGCCGTTCAACACGGTGAGTGCCTTCTACCTGGCGCCGCACATGGTCTACCAGACCGACACCGACAGCACCGGCAAGATCACGCGCGAATGGATCCTGGCCTGGGAAACCGCCAACCGTGTGGGCTCCTACTACCGCACCAACGCCTGGTATCAGGCACAGGTGAGCATCAATCCGGGCGCGCAGGGCGACTGGGTCAATTACTCGGTGGACTGGCCCTACCTCACCGGCTTTGACGAGAACCTGGCGACGCAGGTGGGCAGTGCCACCACGGCGCAAAGCACCGCCGGCCTGCTGAGCAGGATCCGGCTGCTGCAGGCCCGGATCAAGTCCGCGCAGTACGTGAACAACGCGATCCCGCTGTATGTGAGCACCGCGACGGGTTCGCTCATCAACAACCGGGGCCGCTTCGGTCGGGCCCAGGTGTTGAAGCACCTGATGCCGACCAACTTCATGGACACCGCATCCACGCAGTTCAACACCGGCTCACCCTATTCGGGGCTGAACCAGCTGCAGAGCGGTGTGTCGCTGCAGATCCTGAACGGGGCCCTGCGTCAGTTCAACCAGGTGTATGCCAGCACCAATCCAGCCGACTGGCGCCGCTGTGACCCAAACAACACGGATCTGGGCGAGCCGGAACCGACCGCCGGGTTTGCGTTCTGCCTGGACCAGAGCAAGAACCCCTTGGTGTTGCTCTCGCCCGGTGTGTATGGGATGACCTCGGTGGACTACCGCATCACGCCGGAGCAGAAGCTGCAGTACTCGGTGTGGAAGGCTGGCCAGCTGGGGGCGGATGCCTCACGAATCGCCACGCTGAACAGCTGGGTGGCGCGCATCTGGCCCTGAGGGCCCCGCGCCTCAGAACGGCAGCCCGACGTAGTTCTCCGCCAGGACACGTTGGGCCGCCTCGGAACTCAGAAGGTAGTCCAGCTCCGCTTGCTGCAGCTTGCGCTGGATCTCCGGCTCCTGGTCGAAGTTGTGCATCAGGCTGGTCATCCACCAGGAGAAGCGCTCGGCTTTCCAGACGCGGGCGAGGCAGCGGCTGGAGTAGTGATCGAGGCCCGCATGGCTGCCTTCCTGGAAGTGCTCGATGAACGCCTGCGAAAGATAACGAACATCGGACGCGGCCAGGTTGAGCCCCTTGGCCCCGGTGGGCGGCACGATGTGGGCGGCGTCGCCAGCCAGGAACAGGCGGCCGAAGCGCATGGGTTCGGCGACGAAGCTGCGCAGCGGCGCGATGCTTTTCTCCAGCGATGCCCCCGTGATGAGGCTGCTGGCGGTCTCCGGGTCCAGCCGGCTGCGCAGTTCGTCCCAGAAGCGTTGGTCGCTCCAGTCTTCCACCTTCTCTGTCAGCGCCACCTGCAGGTAGTAGCGGCTGCGGGTGGGCGAGCGCATGCTGCACAGGCTGAAGCCTCGCTCATGGCGTGTGTAGAGAAGCTCTGGCGCGACCGGCGGCGTGTTGCTGAGCAGGCCCAGCCAGCCAAAGGGATAGACCTTCTCGTAGGTGTGGATGGCCTGCGGCGGGACCGAGGCGCGGCAGACGCCGTGATAGCCGTCGCAGCCGGCCACGAAGTCCGCCACGATCTCCCGGGCCTCCCCTTGCACGACGCAGCTGGCGCGCACCTGTGCACCGCTGCTCCCGCTGAAATCATCGAGCCGGACCTGGGCAGCCTCGAACCAGGTCGGCCGGCCGGTCTGAAGCCGTGCCTCCATCAGGTCGCGAGTGACTTCGGTCTGGCCATAAACGGTGACGGAGCGGCCCACCAACGCCTGGAGGTCAATGCGGTGGCGAACACCCGCCACCGCCATCTCGAAACCATGATGGGGCTGGCCTTGCGCATGCAGGCGGGCGCTGACGCCTGCCTCATCGAGCAGGGCCACGGTGCCGGCTTCCAGCACCCCGGCACGGATGCGGGCCAGCACGTGCTCACCCGATGAGCGTTCAACGATCAGGCTGTCGATACCGGCGCGGTGCAGCAACTGGCCCAGCAGCAGCCCGGCGGGGCCGGCGCCCACGATCAGCACCTGGGTGCGGTGAGTCTTCATGTTGGTGAGGCCCTTTCATGCATGCCGTGGCCTCGTGGCGGGCCTGGGCGCGGCGCCCTGTCTGTCTCCTGCCTCGCAGCCTAGGCCGATGACGCCTCGCCGGGAATGGACGGATTCCCTCATCAGGCGCGCCTCGTATGTCACAAGACAGGGCGCGGTGGCTTGCGCAGGCGCCTCCGGCGGGGCGCGGCTGCGGCATAGTGGCGCCTGAAACCCCTGCACCCATGTCGCGCCGCCATCACCATCACGTCTACGTTGTTGAACTCTCGGACCGGGTCTGGAACGAGCCGCGCTTTCGCAAGGCCAATCCGGACTACCGGCTGGGAAAGCCGTTTGTCTACGTGGGCATGACCGGGCTGGACCCCGACCTGCGCTTCGACAAGCACAAGGCCGGCATCCAGTCCAACCGCTTTGTCTTCGACTACGGGCTGCGCCTGCTGCCGCAGCTGTATGAGGTCTACAACCCGATGCCGTATGAGGCGGCCCGGGAGATGGAGGTGGAGCTGGCGATCGGATTGCGGGAGGCGGGGTTCGGCGTCTGGCAGGCCTGATGGCGGCATGGCGACGGCATGGTGCCGGTGCCGGTGCGCGAGCCTGTGCCTGTGCCTGTGCCTGGCAGCCCCGGGCTGACGCGATTCAGTCCTGCGGCCTCAGCCCCCGTCTCGCGCGCAACGACGAGGGCGGTTGATCCTCATGCCGGTTCCAGTTGGCCCGCAGTGCCTGCACGCTGCCAAAGCCGCATTCGGCGGCAATCGTCTCCAGGGACCAGCGTGAGCCGGTCATCAGCTTGCGGGCCCGGTCCAGGCGCAAGGCAATCTGGAACTGCTTGATGGAGATGCCGGTCTCCGCCTGGAACAGCCGGGTGAGATGGCGCGCGCTGAGCCCGGCCTCGTCGGCCAGGGACTCCAGGGTGATGGGCGCGCGCAACTGCGTGGCGATGGCGTCCTGCACCGCATGGATGCGCTGGTTGCCGTGAGCACGGTACCGCGTGGCAGCGGAGAGTTCGGGGTCCGCGCCGAAGCGGCGAAAGTGCACCACGTTGTCCCGGGCCACCTGGAGGGCCGCGTCCTCACCGAACGCCTCGCAGACCAGATGAAGCGCCAGGTCGATGCCAGAGGCCACCCCCGCGGAGGTCAGCAGCGCGCCATCCTGCACAAAGACCCGGTTCTCCAGCACGGTGGTGGCCGGGCAGGCGCTGCGCAGCCGGGGGATGTGGGCATGGTGGGTGGTGCACAGCCTGCCGTCCAGCAGGCCGGCATCTGCCAGGAGGAACGTGCCGGTGCAGACGCCGCAGAGCGTGAGCGCATCTTGCCGGCCGCTGCTCTGCGCCTGGAGCCAGCGCACCGCGCGGCGCCAGGCCTCTGACCGCATCAATGCCGGACTGAGCTTGCTACCGATCACGAACACCACCGCACCAGCGGGCAGCGTGGCGGGCAGCGGCTGGAGGTTGGTGAGGGTGACGGGCTGGAAGCTCTCCACCGAAGCAGCAGGGCTGATGCAGCGGATGCGCACCTCCGCCAGCCCGAGTTCCGGCAGCGAGTTGATGATCTGCAGCGGGCCTGCCAGATCCAGCATGTGGGCCGCAGGCATGACCAGGAAGTAGACATGCTTCATGATGAGCGCGATGGTAGGGCTTGTCGGAATGCGCGTGAATGTGGATGGGCATGCCGTGGCTGGATTTTTGCTGAAGCTAGCGCATGGCGTGCTTCCGCAAGGGGATGGCCGCCCCTATCGTCAGGCTGGTTTCATGTTGATCAAGGCCAGCCATGTCCTCCAGCTTCTCGCCCGCACCCGGCGCGCAGGATCCCCAGCCCAGCTCCAGGCGGACGCTGGTCCATGCCCTGGTCGCCCTGGGCTTTCTGGTGATGTTCTGCTCCACCAGCATCAAGAGCCTCTACCAGGTCTATTTCAGCGAGCTGGCGCAGCACTTTGGCGGCAGCCGCTCGCAGTTCGCATGGTCCGGTTCCTTGTTCATGCTGGTCACGGGTCTGGCCTCGCCGGTGGTGGGCTGGCTGAGCGACCGGCGCGGGCCCCTGTGGACGGTCGCGGCGGGATGCCTGGCCGGCGCGGTAGCGCTGGCCGGCGCCAGCGTCTTCCATGGCCACTTGCCGGTGTTCATGCTGGCCTACGGGCTGCTGGGGGCGTTTGCCCTGGCGGCCATGACCTATGTGCCGATGGGCGTACTGGTAGACCGGCTGTTTGACCAGCGCAAGACCGGGCTGGCGTACGCGGTGATCACCAATGGCACCTCCATCAGCTTCATCGTGCTGTCGCCCCTGTGGCTGTGGGCCGCGCCGCAGATGGCATGGGAGTCGATGTTCCTGCTGGTGGGCGGCGTGGTGCTATTGCCGCTGGCCTTGCTGGCCGCGCTGGGGGCGAGACGGGCCGCCTCGCTTCAGCCGGCACCAGCCACCGACCCGGGCGCCGGCGCCGCACATCGCTCGTCTGCCTGGTCCGCCGTTCGGCGGGACCCGGGGTTTGTGGCACTGGGCCTGGGCTTTTTTGGCTGCGGGGCCACCATGGCCTTCATCGATGTGCATCTGGTGGCCTTCTGGCAGGACTTGTCGGCGCCGCGTGTGCTGATGGGCGGCAGCCTCAGCCTGCTGGGTGTTCTGGAGCTGATCAGCGGCCTGCTGACCGGGTGGCTGGCCACGCGGGTTTCCAAGCGCGGGCTGCTGGGCGCGTTCTACCTGATGCGGGCGGGGGCCGTGCTGTTGCTGCTGAGCGGTGTCCTGCAGTGGCAGACCCTGGGCTTTGCGGCCTTGTTCGGCGCCACCTATCTCGGCTCGGTGGTGCTGACCTCGATGCTGTGCCTGGAGCGTTATGGCAGGGCGGTCAAGGGGCAGGCCTTTGGCTGGTTGTTCCTGGCCCATCAAGCCGGTGCGTTTGCCTCGGTGCAGCTGGCGGCGCAGTGTCGGGACCTGACCGGTGGTTATGGCGTGTTCATCGCGGGCCTGGCCGCCGTGACGGCGCTCGGCGGCGTGGCGAACTGGCTGTTGCTGGCGCCGCGCCCCGCGCCAGACCTGGCAGGCGGCGTGGATGACGGGGAGGCCGGGGATGCCGGTGTTGGCGCAGCACCGGCTGGGGTGTCACCGAACGCTGTGACGTCATGATGCCCTCGCGACGCCCGCATGACGCCGTTATGGCGCATTGATGGCGCTCTGATGGCCCTGTGTGATGAACTTCATCCTGCAGCTTCTGCTGGCGCTCGGTGTTGTGACGCCCTGTGTGGCCATGGCCATGGCTAGCGGCAGGCGGACCACAGCGCGGCGATGGGCGTGGGGCGTGGTCGCTGTGGCCCTGTTGCTGGGCGCCGCCTGGACGGATCCACTGGCCGTGGGCCTTGCCTGGGTAGATGGCCGCCTGGGAGGCTTTTGCATGACGGCACCGGTGCCGTGAGGCCCGCTGATCGCCCACCGGGGTGGCTTGTCGTGGCAAACGCCGATAGGCCGCAGTGGGCGCTGGGGCCTAGTCTGGCTCCTTGGAGATAGCTTTTTCCCCACCAGGAGACAGACATGACCGATCCCAAGAGCCCATTGCGCCCATTCCACCCGCGCCACCTGCTCAACCCGACAAGCCCGACAAGCCCGACAAGCCCGCGCCGCCGCTCGCTGCTGAGCACATCCGCCGCCATGGCCGCTGGTGCTGTCGCTGGCTGCGCGTTGCCTGGTCAGGCCCAGCAGACCACGCTCAAGACGCCCTTCGAGCTCACGCCGACCACCATCCCCATCGTCGGCAGCGATCAGCGCTTCCCGGTGCGCCGCATCTACTGCATCGGGCGCAACTACGCCGCGCACGCCCGCGAGATGGGCAGCGACCCGACGCGGGAGCCGCCGTTCTTCTTCCAGAAACCCACCGATGCCATCCAGAACGTGGTGCCCGGCACCGTGGCCGATCATCCCTATCCAAGCCTGACGAACAACTACCACTATGAGGTGGAACTGGTCGCGGCGCTGCACAAGGGGGGCCGGGACATCGCACCGGAGCAGGCGCTGGACTTGGTCTATGGCTACGCCATCGGCCTGGACATGACCCGACGCGACCTGCAGCGCGCCATGGGCAACGAAAAGAAGCCCTGGGAGATCGGCAAGAGCTTTGACCACGCCGCCCCCATCGGCCCCATCCATCCAGTGGCCCTGCTGGGTCATCCGAAGCAGGGCGCCATCTGGCTGAAGGTCAACGGCCAGACCAAGCAGAACGCCGACCTCGGCATGATGATCTGGAGCGTCGCGGAGCAGATTGCCAACCTCTCTAAAGCCTTCGAGCTGCGGCCCGGCGACATCATCTACAGCGGCACGCCGGAGAACGTCGGGCCGGTGGTGAAGGGCGATGTGATCGATTGCCACATCGACGGCCTGCCCAACCTGGGAATCCGCATCGTCTGAGGCTTCCGTCAGGAGGGGGCGTGTCCCCCCTCTGCCAGCTCCTGTGGATGGTGCTCAAAAATGAAGCACTCCAGAGGATTCCCTGTGAAATCAACGGGTTGTGCAAGTACTGCCCGCCCTTCCAACAGACTTGTCCACAGAACGGGTGAACAGCGGCTGAGAGGTTTTTCACGAGAGAAAGACTTGTCCCCAGGCGGGGAGGGGGCCCCCATGAGGCTGCTGAAACCTCGCTTTTGAACCGCAGTCCGCACGAAGTGGCAGGGGTATGCCGGGGATATGCCTTACTGCCTAAAACTTGAGCAGTACAGGGTTCTTCCAGGCCTGACAAGCACTTAGCGCATCCCTGCCCGGGCTTCCAACAGGCTTGTCCACAGAACGCATGAACAGCCCGCCGATGTTCAGAAAGTTATCCCAGGGGGCTTGAAACCCGATCAACCCAGCAGGTTGAGCACCACCCTGAGCAACTCCTGCTTGAAGCGCACCGGATCCTGCGGCAACGGGGAAACGGCGCGCAGCACATGGGCGTAAGCCACCGTCTTGCTGATGCCCTGGGTGAGCATGGAGAACATCAGCGCGGAGTCACAAGGCTTGAAGTCGCCGGAGGCAATCGCATCGTCCATGAGAGGCATGAATACTTCGTGGAAGGGACGCACCATACGGTCCACCAACACATTCAGCCGCTCACCCTCTTCGGTGGCGGCGGTGGAGAAGAACATGCCGATGTCCGGGTCCTCGAACACCTTGTCGATGAAGTGCACCAGCGCTTCGATCACCCGCTGGCGCGGCGACAGGTCCGCACGCGAACGCAGCGATTTCGCCAGCACCAGCAGCGAATCGATCTGCCCGGCGATGTGCTCCACCACGGCCAGCCACAAGGCTTCCTTGGAGCCGAAGTGATGGGCGATGAGCGCCGGATCCACGCCGGCCTGGCGGGCGATGTCACGCACGCTGGTGGCGTCGTAGCCTCGCTTGGCGAAGGTGCCGCGGGCGGTGCGCAACAAGGCGTCTGCGCCCTGCGCTGCATCGCTGCACGGCCGGCCACGGCTGCGCCGGGCGCGCGGAGCGGGCTTGGCAGGGGTAGGGGCTTGGCTCATGGCGCCGGCTTCTTTGCTATATTCATCACTCGTTGAATTATTTCAGAAGTCTCTGACAACGGTTGGCTCGCAGGGGGATGCCTTGGGAGCGCGTCGCGGAAAGGTGGTGCAGGCATGCACAGCGAGCAAAAGGAAATGGCCCATGAGGGCTGGTTGCGCACCGTCGCCTGGCTGGGCGGGCGTACTGCGGATGAAGCAACGAACGCCTGGCGCCCGCCGAGCCTGGCGCCGGTGCGCCGCCCGGTCAATGATGGCGCAGCGCCCCGCCCGCCCGCCACGATCCATGTGCTGGACCGCCCCACACCGCGCACCGCAGCGATTTCCTGGTCGCACCCTGGCGTCTGCCATTACGGCTACCAGATCTGGGACATGGCCCCGGCCAAGCGCACCGGCGTGTGTGTGCTCAGCGGCAGCCAGATCCGAATCGGCGACACGGTGTACTGCCCGCGGGATGACGGGGCGCCGGTCAATGCCGGCTCCATGATCGCCGCCGCCTTCGTGGACGCCTGACGCTTCACGCCAGCGCCTCATCCCCGGACATTACGCCAGCGCATCCCCGGCAGGCAGGCTCAGCTTGCCGGTGTTGTAGTCGTATTCGAAGACCTCGCCGTGCCGGGCCCAGGTGACGGCGGTCTTCATCACCGCATCGGCCTCTGCGTCGTCCAGATGCTCGCTGAGCAGGCGCCGCACGGGTGTGTCCATCATCTGGCCGGTGGGTTCCTGTTCCAGGCTGTGGCGGATGTGCGCAATCAGCGGCACCTGCGCCATCACCTGCTGGCCGAAGAGGCCACGCCGCAGTTCGTTAGGGCCGTCCACATAACGACGGCCCAGCGGCGTGAGTTGCAGGTCGCCGCTGTCGAGCTGCGCCAGGCCCAGCAGCGCGAGGGCATGTGCCACCGGCAGCAGCTCCGCATCCGGCAGGCCAGCTTCCTCGCAGAGTTGGGGCAGATCCGCGCGGCCCTCGAAGGGCGGCTCGGCCAGCAGCTCCAGCAGGCCGTCCATGCGCGCCACGTCGGCTGCGGGCAGGCGTTCCACCAGCGGCGGGGGCGTGGCCACACCGGCCTCCACCGTGCCGTGAGAACGGCCCGGGCGCGCGGCACCGGCCGTCATCAATGCATAGACCTCGTCGATCAGGGCGCGCACATCCGCACTCTCCGGGTCCCGGGGGCGCGGCAACTGGACGGACAACTGGCAGCGGATGCGACCGGGGTCGCTGGCGAAGATCAGTATGCGATCAGCCATCAGCACCGCTTCCTCGATGTTGTGGGAGACGACCAGCATGGCCTTGGTGGGCATGCCGCCGCCTTGCCACAGCTCCAGGATGTCCTCGCGCAGGCGCTCGCCGGTGAGGACATCCAGCGCGGAGAAGGCCTCGTCCATCAGCAGCACATCCGGCTCGGTCACCAGGGCACGGGCGATCCCCACGCGCTGGCGCATGCCGCCGGAGAGTTCACGCGGCAGGGCGCCCTCGAAGCCGGCCAGGCCGATGAGTGCAATGGCGGCCTCGGCGCGTTTCTCGCGTTCGGCCTTGGGCATGCCGCGCGCCTCAAGACCCAATTCGACGTTCTGCTGCACCGTCAGCCACGGGAACAGGGCAAAGGACTGGAACACCATGCTGATGCCCCGCGCCGGGCCCGACAGGGGCTGGCCGCGATAGCGCACCTGGCCATGGTCAGCCTTCACCAGGCCCGCCATGATGCGCAGCAGCGTGCTCTTGCCGGAGCCGGACTGGCCCAGCAGCGCCACGATCTCACCATCGCGCAGGTTGAAGTCCACCGCCTGCAGCACGGGGCGCAGGTGGCCATCCGCAGAACGGAAGGTCTTGCCGACGCCGGACAGTTCGAGGATGGAAGCGGACATGAATGCTCCTGCGGGGGGCGGTGTCAGAAATGCATGCGGTCTTCGGCCAGCCGATAGAGGCGGCGCCAGACAAAATGGTTGAGGCCCATCACGAAGATGCACATCACCCCGATACCCAGCGCAATGCGGGGGAAGTCCCCCAGCGCCGTCATCTGTGCGATGTAGGCGCCCAGGCCATGGGCCTGGACGGTGGTGTCGCCCCAGGTGACGTATTCGGCCACGATGCTGGCGTTCCAGGAGCCGCCGCTGGCCGTGATGGCACCAGTGACGAAGCTGGGGAACACTGCCGGCAACAGGTAGCGGCGCCACTTCAGCCAGCCGCTCAGGCCCAGGTTGCCGGCCGCGTGGCGCAGCTCTGCCGGAATGTTGGAGGCGCCGGCAATGACGTTGAACAACAGATACCACTGCGTGCCGAAGATCATCAGCGGCGACAGCCACAGGTCGGCATTGAGCTTCCAGTGCACGATGGCGAGCACTGCCACCGGGAACAGCAGGTTGGCCGGGAAGGCGGCCAGGAACTGCGCCACCGCCTGCAGCCGCCCGCTCCAGCGGGGGTTCAGGCCAATCCAGATGCCCACCGGCACCCACACCAGCGCGGCCAGGGCGATCAGCACCATCACCCGCAGCAAGGTGATGCCGCCCAGCAGGAAGACATGGCCGGCCTCCGCCCAACCCACCTCGCTGTGCACAAACGCTACAAGCTGCCACAGCGCAAACATGACGGCAGCGGCCAGCACGGCATCCCACAACCGCTGCCAGGGCGGGCCCGCATGGCGCTGACGTGCGCGGATGGACGTGCCGTCATGCGGGCGCCGGAACCAGACCAGGCTGCGTTCGAGCTGTTCCACGAACCAGCCGCCGAGGCGGCGCGTCATCTGCGTGCGGCGCAGCCAGTTCAGCATCCAGGAGTCGGGGGCGGTTTCACCGCCGCTGTCCTCGAAACGGAACTTGTCGGCCCAGGCCACCAACGGGCGGAACACCAGTTGGTCATACAGCAGGATGCCGATCAGCATGCACAGGATCGCCCAGCCGATGGCGGGCAGGTCTTTGGACTCGATCGCCAAGGCGATGTAGGACCCCACGCCCGGCAGCTTGATGCTTTGGTTGGAAACCGAGATGGCCTCCGACGCCACCACGAAGAACCAGCCCCCGGACATGGACATCATCATGTTCCACAGCAGCGCCGGCATGGCGTAGGGCAGCTCCAGGCGCCAGAAGCGCTGCCCGCCCGAGAGCTGGAACACTTGCGCAGCTTCCTGCAGCTCGGCCGGCACCGTGCGCAGCGACTGGTAGAGGCTGAACGCCATGTTCCAGGCCTGCGAGGTGAAGATGGCGAAGATGGCTGCGCATTCCACGCCCAGCAGGTTGCCAGGGAACAGTGCAATGAAGCCGGTGACGGTGATGGACAGAAAACCCAGGATGGGAATGGACTGCAGGATGTCCAGCATCGGCACCAGCACCTTCTCCGCCGCGCGCACCTTGGCCGCCAGCACGGCGAAGGCGCCGCTGAAGATCAGCGCCATCACCATGGCGGCCAGCATCCGCAAGTTGGTGCGCAGCAGGTAATACGGCAGGCGGGACGGATCCAGCGACAAGGGCAGCGGGTCGCCGAGCTCGAACGGACGGGCCATCTGCGCAGCGCCGTAGGCCAGCAGCACCAGTGTGGCAAGGACCAGGGGCAGCAGGGCCCAGTCCCAGCGGTTCGCGCCCGCATCGACCACCTGCCGCGGGAAGAATTCGCGGCGGTTCATGGTGAGGCTTTCTCGGGATGCGTCTGTCGGGAGACGACAGTCAGGTGCGCAGCATGCATGAAGTGCCCTTCAGAAACCTGTCGGCGTTTTCGCCCACCCCGAATGGTGGCGAGTAGTCCTCAGCCTTGATGGGTTAACGACCTAAATGAGGGGCTTCCCGCTGGCCAGCTTTTGCGCTGCTTCGGTGAACTTGACCGATTCGACGGTGCTTGCGGCGACGGCGTTTCCACAATGCCGATCCCCATCGATCCACATTCATCCGCCATGATCCGCCATGATCGCCATGAGTCTTTCTCTTCTTCCGACCCTGTCCGGCCACGCACGGGTTGGCATCTCGCCTCGCGCCGGGCGTGGCGAGACGGTCTGCGGCGTCTGACGGCCGGCTGCGTGAAGCCGTTGCTGGCGGTAATGCCGTTGCTGGTGGTGGCCTGCTGGCACGGTGCCACGCTGGCCCAGGCCGATGCCCAGGCCGATGCCCAGGCCAATTCGGGCGCGCCGTCTACCGCCACGCCGCAGGAGGCGGCCAACGTGCTGGAGCTGCAGGTGTTGCGCTCGCAGCAGGCGTTGACCTCGCTGCGCAAGCTGAAGATGGAGCAGGGCACCATCGAGCTGCTGCTGCATCCCAAGACCAACATGCACTACATCGTGGTGTCCACCCTGGGCGGCGATGTGCGGCGTGTGGTGAAGGCGGACAACGAGCGCGGCGCGATGCTCAGCTTCGAGTCGTTCCGTCGGCTGGCGGGCCAAGGGGAGGCTGGGCGGCCCGCGTTGATGGGGGAGCCATTGAGTGCTGCGAGCACGATTGACGCTGCGCAGGTAGCGGCGGCAGCACAAAAGCCGATGCAGGAGCCTTCGCCACAAGCAAGGCAACTGCCAACGCAGAAGCCGGCATCGACCACCCCAGCGCCCACCAACCCGACTGCCGCCCCGCTTCCCGCCCCGCTTCCCGCCCCATCACCGAGTCTGGGGCCGCGGCCGCCGTCTTCGTCCGGCGCTGCATCGCCCGTGACCGCTCCATCCACCGCGCGCGCACCGGTCTTCATGGCGCCAGCCCTTTCTCCCGCCTGGCGCGGTGCAGCGGCCGCATCTCTGATGCCGGTCAATGCCGGTGTGAAGGCAAGTGGGGCCGCAGACGCCGCATCGGGCGCGGGTGCCACGGCAGGCGCCAGTACCAGCACGGGCACGGGAACATCGTCCCCGCCGGGGCCGATTCGTTCTCCGCTGATGGCCGAAGTTGAACGTCTGAAGGCCAACGGCGGCCTGGCCGTGATGCGTCGCACCGAAAACGGTGAATACAACGCCACATTGCTCTTCCATGCGGCCTCGGCACGGTATTTCGTGATGCTCTCCCATAGGGGCGACACCTGGCGTGTGGTGCAGGGCATGGACAGCGGGCAGGCCCTGCGGACCTATGACGAATTCGCAAGCCAGTCCGCCATGCTGGCGGCCGGCGAGATCCGCCATCTGGAGTTGCGGGCCCAGACGGAGGCGGCGGAACGTGAGCTGAGGGATGCCAAGGCCCAGGCCCATCAGATGGCCGAGGAGCTGGAGGCCGACCGTCGCTACAAGGCCATGATTCAGGCCCAGGAGTCACAGACCCGGTCCGATGTCGCGGAGCTGCAGCAGCAGCGGCGCCAGTTGCAGGAGCAGTTGGCGGCCGAGCAGCGCCGGCTGATGGAGTTGCGTCGCCAACTGGACCCGTCTGCCAGCGGAGCCCCTGGTGATATTGCCTCGTCCCGCAAGGGCGCTGGTGAATGCCGGTTCGCGCGGCCCGGTCAGGCCGTGCCTGCCGCAGAGCGCAACCTGCCGCTGTGCGGTCCGGATGGGCGGCCCCGCCAGCCATAACGAGTCCCCGCCAGGGGGCTCCATCAAGGCTGCCATCTCATCCATGGTCGGTTCGGCGGGCCGCCCACCCGACGCGCGCCCCCTACCTGACGCGCCCCAACCTTGCGCAGGCGCCGTGCGGTGCACGCCCGCTCGCCGGGGGGCTAACGCAGGCCTGGTCCTATCATCCCAGCGACGCGAACATCCTGGGGATACCCGTGACCGACACCCGCCCGAGCTCGACCACCCACCTGCCTCGGCTGTTGCTGCTGATGCCCATGGCGGAAGAGCATCAGTCCCAACTGCGGCAGCGCTTCGAGGTGATCTATGCCCCCACGGCGGCCCTGCGGGCCAAGGCGGTGGCGGAGCAGGGGGCCAGCATCGAACTGGTGCTCACCATCGGGTCGGTGGGGCTGCGTGCCGACGAGATCGCCGCGTTGCCGAAGCTCGGCTTTGCAGCCGCCCTTGGAGCGGGTTATGAAAACATCGATGTCGCGGCCGCCAAGGCGCGCGGGGTGGCGCTGGCCAATGGCGCCGGCACCAACGACGCCTGCGTGGCCGATCACGCCATGGCCTTGCTGCTGGCCAGCGTCCGCGCGCTGCCGCAACAGGAGAAGGCACTCCGCGCCGGCATCTGGCGGGATGACCTGCCGTTGCGACCGAGCGTGAACGGGCGCCGGCTGGGCATCCTGGGCATGGGCACCATCGGGCTGAGGATTGCGCGCCGGGCGCAGGCCTTTGATATGGAAGTGGCCTACCACAACCGACGGCCGCGCAACGACTCACAGGGCTGCCAGTACTTCAATTCGGTGCTGGGCCTGGCCACCTGGGCGGACTTCCTGATCGTCGCGGCGCCGGGTGGCCCGGGCACCAAACACATCGTCAATGCGGATGTGCTGGCGGCGTTGGGCCCGCGAGGCCATCTGGTGAACATTGCGCGGGGCAGCCTGGTGGATACGGCGGCACTGGCACGAGCCTTGGCCGCTGGCCAGTTGGCGGGCGCCGGGCTGGATGTGTATGAATCAGAACCGCATCCGCCGGAGGCGTTGCTGGACTTCCCCAATGTGATCCTGACGCCGCACATCGCGGGCTGGTCGCCCGAGTCGGTGCAGGCTACGGTAGATCTGTTCCTGCTCAACGTGGAACGCTGGCAGAACGGGCAGCCCCTGCAGACACCGCTGTAAGCAAAAAAAGTCCGCCCGGGAGTACCGGCTGTCGCGATTCACCACAGGCGATTCACCTAGGTGCGTCACGACGGCCAGGCACGCCAGCAGGGCGGACCAAGGGGGTTTGAACTGAAACGAGAACTGAAAAGCGACCTGAATCGCGAACTGAAAGAACGGGCTACGCAGGCATTGCCTGTGTGAGCCGTTATCGCGGTGGGGGGCGACAGGGGCGAAGCGACAGGGCCGAAACGACCCTCTCGATCACCCAATCACGCCGGTGATCAGCCCCAGGCAGGAGAGCAGGCCGATGCCCAGCACCCAGGCATCCGCGTTGTTCAGCGAGGACCAGACTCGTTGCTTGAATACCTGCATCACCATCTCCAGTAGCCGAAGGATTGACGGCTGATGCGCTTCGAACTCCCTCGAAGCGCGCCGCCGCGATGAAGTCAATGTACTGGATGGGCATACAGTAGTCAACGCCGGTTGTTGTCGTCTCCGCACACCGCCACCAGCAGGCTGCGGGAAGTCCGGTGGATGGACGGGCGCCTGGTGGGAGCGTTCAGGCCAAGCTGTCGCCTGGGTGCCCCGAGCACGCAGCAAGGGCCCCGAGCCGCAGGCGGCGCGGGCAGGGCGTGATGATCAGGCGGTGGCTGAACCCGCCGGTGCCTGGTTCAGCGCCGGCGCCAAGGACGGGTCCTGCGCCGCACCCGGGGTCTCGTCCAGCGCCTCCTCCAGCGCTGGCGTGGCCGCTATCGGTGCACCCGCCTTGCGGCGCGCGCCCTGCGGCTTGCGCAGCCACAGATAGACGCCGGAGCCCAGCACGATGATGGTGGCCACGTCCAGCAGGGCCCACAGGATCTTCATCGGCATGCCGCCATAGTCACCGAAGTGCAACGGCTGCGAGACCAGCAGCCCGGTCAGGTACCACGGCAGCGCGGGCGCGGCGGTCAGCTCGCCGGTCTTGGCGTCCATCAACATCGGCTGAAGCAGCCGTGAGGTCAGCGGCGTCATGCCCTTGAGGAAGACGGTGTTGTGGTGCGGGCTGGAATAGGCGGTGCCGGGGAAGGCCACGAACGACACCTTCATGCCCGGGGCTTTCGCAGTGGCGTTGTCCAGCGCCAGTTGCAGCGAGCCGCGTTGGTCCATCGGCGTGACGGTTTCGTCCTTGTAGGGTGCCAGAAGGGTGCTGAGCTGGTCGTACTGCCAATACTTCACCAGCAGGTCGGCCCAGGTGTTGATCATGCCGGTGGCGCCCACCACGAAGCACCACACCAGCGTGACGATGCCCAGCAGGTTGTGCAGGTCCAGCCACTTGATGCGGGTGGAGCGGCTGCGGCGCACCTCGCCGAATGCCAGCTTGCGCATGAACGGGGCGTAGAGCACCACGCCACTCACCAGGGCCACCAGCAGCAACAGACCCATCAAGCCCAGGAACAGCTTGCCGGGCAAGCCGGCAAACATGTCCACGTGCAGGCGCAGCATCAGGTCCATGAAGCCTTCACCGACCTTGTAGTCCCCGACCAGCAGGCCCGTGCGGGTATCCACGGCAATCGACTTGTAGTCGTCGGTGGGGGCCGGCGTCGGCGTCATGGTGAACCACCACAAGCGGTCGTCGTCGTCGTTGGGGCCGGCGAACTGGATCACCCGGTCTGGATACCGGGCCTTGGCGGCCTGAGCCAGCGTGTCCAGGCTGGCGGGCGGCTGCTGGGCCAGTTGAGCGGTCTGCTCGGCCGTCAGTGCCGGCGCCTCGATCTCATCGCCCAGCAGGTGCCCGATCTCATGATGAAAGATCAGCGGCAGGCCGGTCAGGCACAGCAGCAGCATGAACAGCGTGCAGATGAGACTGGTCCATTTATGGATCCAGGTCCAGATGCGGATGGCGCGCGAGCTGAGCATGGCGGGTCCTTGGGATGCGTTGGCTATGGCGGTGGCTATGGCGACGTGTCGGGGCGGAACCGGATCAGAAGTCCGCGCTGACGCTCAGATTGAAGCTGCGCGGCGCACCCACCACCAGGTAGCTCTGGTCGGGGTAGCCGCCAGCGGAGGCCCAGTACTTCTTGTTGGTCAGGTTGTCCACGCGGGCGCGCAGGGTGAGCAGCGTGCCTTGCACCTCGAACATGTAGCGGGCACCGGCATCCAGACGGGTCCAGGCCGGCACACGCAGGGTGTTGGCGCTGTCGGCGTAGACCTTGCCGGTGTGAACCACACGGCTGTCCAGGGCCAGGCCCTGCACGTACGGGACTTCCCATTCCACGCCGACATTGCCCTGGAACTCGGGGATACCCAGCGTGCGCTTGCCTTCGGTGCTGTCGTCGCCGGTGCCGTGCTGCTTCGCGTCCAGGAAGTTCACCCCGCCCAGGATCTTCACGCTGCGGGTGGCCAGGCCAAAGGCCGTCAGTTCCACGCCGCGGTGGCGGTCCTCACCTTGGGCGGTGTTCTGGGCCAGTACGGCGCGTGGCTTGTTGGTGGTGAACCAGGCAGCGGTAAAGCCAAGGCGGCCGCCGTCGTATTTCACGCCCAGTTCCTTCTGGCGGGAGGCGTAGGGCGCCAGGTCGCGCGCCGGCAGACCGTCCTGCGCGGCCAGGCTGTCACCCTTGACCAAGCCTTCAATGTAGTTGCCGTAGAGCGAGAACTGCTTCGTGGCCTTGAACACGGCGCCCACCACCGGGCTGGTCTTGCTCTTGTCGTAGGTGGTGACGGTGCCGCCCGGTGTCACGGTGCCCAGGAAGGAGGTGGTGGCGCTGATGCTGTCCTGCTTGAGGGTCTGGTGGCGCAGGCCCAGGGTCAGCAGCACCTGGTCGTCCAGCATCGAGAGCGTGTCGCCGATGGCCACACTGCTGGTTCGCACGCGGGTGTTGATCAGCGGGTCGGCGGTACTGTTGCCGGTGTAGACCGACGACGAGAAATCCGGCAGCGTGCTGGTGGTGGGCTGGTAGATGTTGGTCGGCTGCGTGTTCAGGAAGTCCATCGCATAGCCGTTCTTGGTGTCCAGCGCGAAGGCGGCGGCCGACACGACCCATTCATGGCCGATGCTGCCGGTCCTGAGCTTGCCGCGCAGGCCGATCTCGCCGGTATCGACGCTGTCGTGGCGGACGTTGTCGAACCGGTACCAGGTGCCATCGCCAGTGGTGGCGTCGGTGACGGTAACGCCCGCCAGGCGGTTGGATTCATCACTGCGGCGCGCGCCGTAGGCGGCCCAGGCGGTGACATTGCTGTTGATGTCCCATTCGCCGCGCACCGAGCCGAACACGTCGCGTTCGTTGGAGTAGGTCCAGGGCTGGGCAAAGTTGGTGCTGTTGTCGGGCACGGCTGGCACCGAGGTCAGGCCGTTGACCGTCACGCTGGGGCGCGTGCGCTTGAGCTGGTTGTCCTGATAGCCGATGTCGCCGGACAAGCGCACATCGCGACTGCGCCAGTCCAGACCGAGCGAGGCCACGCTGGTCTTGGACTTCTCGTCGTCCACGGCGGTGCCGCCATCACGGTATGCGGCGTTGAAGCGCACCCCGGTGGCATGGTCCGGGCCAAAACGACGCGCGACGTCGATCGCCACGCCGCCAGCATCACCACTGCCTGTGTTGACCGTCACTCGGGTGAGGGCTTCGTTGGGCGCCCGCTTCGGCAGCAGGCTGATGTTGCCGCCGATGCCCCCGCCATTGGGGCTGGCCCCCATCAGGAAGGCGGATGCGCCGCGCAGGACTTCGACGCGCTCGAACAGTTCGGAGGCCACATACTGGCGGGGCAGCAGGCTGTAGAGCCCGTTGTAGGCCACATCATCCGAACCGACGATGAAGCCACGCATGAAGTAGGTTTCCTGGAAGTTGCCGTAGCCGCGGGCCACCCGGACACCAGGGTCGTTCTGCAGGACTTCGGCAACGCTCTTGGCCTGACGGTCCTGGATGAGGTCGTTGGTATAGGCCGTGATGCTGAACGGCGTCTCCATGTTGTCCTTGGTGCCCAGGATGCCTGCACGGCCGCCGCGAGCGACCTGGCCGCCCGCGTAGGCAGCCGCGAGGCCCTTGGCATCCGCTGTTGCGCTGACGGTGACGACCGGCAACTGGGTCGCTTCCTGGGCGTCCTTGGCCTTGGCGTCGCTGGCAGCGGGTGCTGGCGCAGGGGCATGTTGGGCGTGCGCAGCAAGGCTGAGGCAACTGAGGGCGACGGCGAGGGTGAGAGGGCGGAGGACGAGGCTGGGCATGGGGACCTTGGGGACGGCTTTACGGAAGGGGCGTTGGGGCCGGGGCGGCAAGCTGCGTGGGCGCCAGGGCCGAGGGTGGTGAATCGGAAATTCAGAGGCAGGGGTGTGGTCGCGCCGCACCGGCCTCAGGTCCTGTCATCGGGACTGCTGGGAAGCCGGCGCGCGCCGCCAGCCGTACCAGGCCATCACGGCCACAGGCACGCCCAGGCCAAACCACGACCAGACATCACCCCAGTGATCCGACACCAGGGCAGTCAACAAACCACTGGCGCTGAGCAGGCCCAGCAGCAGCGGCCACGCCCAGAGGCGGCGGGTTTCGGGGGAGAACATTTGCGAAGTCTTCTCAAATGACAACGGTTCTCATCTTAGCGGGTTGGGGTGGTTTTTCCATGCCAGGGTGGGCGTTGAGCGGCACCAGGTGTGCGGCATTGACAACGGGTGCCTGGAGATGGTGCAGGGGCCTGGGGGTGGGGAGGTCTCCCTCGGGGGGCGACCGGAGTCGGTGGCTGCACCTGGATCCCTCCGATAGACCCCCCCGGTGGCCACCGCCAGAAAGCGCCGGCCCGGGGGGTATTTGCTTCATGTCCCTCCTGTCCCGCTCCGCGGGCCATTCCTTCCTGATACTTTCCCTCCTGCTTCCTTCGCGCTGATGGAAGCCCGCCACGTGACCCTGGATACCTTCCTGGGTTCTATCCCGAAGTTAAGAGTGGGGCACGTTGGTCGGATTCGACGCTGTAGCTCGGACGGTGTCTTGGGGCGCCGCCGGTGTTTGCCCGGCGGCGACCTCGCGTATCAGGATGCGCATGTCGAATAGGCGCGCTCATTGAGGAGGTTGGTCATGACTTCGATGGTGGGGGTGGACGTGAGCAAGGCCAAGCTCGACGTCGCGTTGTTGGACGAGAAGGGGAAGTACC
>NZ_FOAV01000027.1 GCF_900109745.1 Roseateles sp. YR242
CCTGGGCGAAAAACGCGCTGGCCAGCTTCAAGATCTCGTTGGCCTTGCGCAGCTCCCGCACCTCGCGTTCAAGGTCCTTCACGCGCTGGGCCTCGCTGCTCGTCACGCCCTCACGCACGCCAGCGTCCACCTCCGCGCGCTTGACCCATTCGTTCAGCGTCTGCGGTACGCAGCCAATCTTGGGCGCGATGGACTCAATGGCCGCCCACAGCGACGGGTATTCCCCTCGGTGCTCCTGCACCATCCTCACGGCACGCTCACGCACCTCGGGTGAGAACTTGTTCGACTTGCTCATGGCTCAATCCTCTCAGAGTGTTGAGCCTCCTCAAAATCCGGGGCGATTCATTCATGCCTTCGACCAACGGCTGAAGAGCTTCGACCCACTCGAAGGGCTTCGGGACGTTTGGCCCGGAGACGCCGATCGGCAGCAGGTAGGCCATCTCCGTCCGATGGGCTACGCCTTCCAGATTCAGAAGACGGTGGGATGTCCCTCTGCGCTCATGACCTGCCGCCTTCAGTAGGCGGATCGCCGGGTCTCTGCCTGATAGAGAGACTCGAACCCCTTGAGCTGAGAGACATCAATCGAGTTGTCCTGCCCCCCACGGTCACGGACATCCCGCTTCCGAATCGCACGACGAATACATCTACCCCGGTGAATTTCAAACAACTCCACGACATCGCCGAACAGATAGCCAGTGCTCAAACGCTGCGCGGCGCTCGACGAATAGCCCACGTCACGGGAATTGCGCCTGAGCTCTCTGCTCAAGGTCGCCGGGCTGCGACCCAAAACCGCTGCGATCTGCCGCCGGCTGCACCCCTGCTGGTGCAGCGCTGCCAGCGTCACTCGGTCTTCAGGCTGCAGTTGCTTGTATCTCGTCGTCATCTTCACACCTTACAGGTTGGCAAGGTGTTGCACTTCAGACTTGAGACTGCCCCCTCATAGTCGCTCGCGGCCGGTGATCTGGCTGCGGGAGCCGCCTGGAGTTATGCAGACCTTCCATAGGTATTTACTCCGAAATCGAAAGTGCCCCCCCCTTTGGGGGGCGATTGCAATCTTCAACAAGCGTTTGATTAAATCGGCCGCGGCCATTCGGCCATTCGTTTCATTCCATTTTCAAGGAAGAAGCATGCCTACAATTTCGCTTGCAAAAACCAAAGCGCGTGAACTGAGCGAAGAAGAAATTTCCCAGATCGGTGGTGGCGACCGCCTTTGCTGGTCTGTGGAAACGCAGCGCGAGCAATGTAGCTACGAAAACGGCGTATGGACCTGCCGCCAGTGGACGGAAAAGGACTTCGACTGTGTCTGCAGCTAATGAACCGATAACGGTGCGGGAGGGAGAAATCCCTCCCACTTTTCCGATGAACGGAAAGAAATTTATTCGCTCCACCGCCTTGATCGCGGCGCTTCTTTTTCATGCCAACGCAGATGCCATCGAGGTCACGATTGAGAACTGGTCCAAGGTCTCCCTGGATGAGTTCAGTCCACCGGCATCGCTGCCAGCCGAAAAAATTTGTGATTGGTTCGTTGAGAAGTTGAACTCGTCCGAAAAGCGAATCTCGTGCGGTCGAATCACTCTTGCAAGTGGGACAGCCATCACCCTGGACGACTACAGCATCAGGACCAGCTACCAGCCGATCATCGATCCCCCCAACTGCGATCACGCGCTGCCCGACAAGGTATTCGCGGCGAACGACGCGATGATGAAGACCATGAACGATCCAGCAGCGCGATCTTCTCGCAGGGAAGAAATCGTCAAGATCGCAGAGGTCCATTCCGACACGCTGAAATCATCACTCCTCAGCGAAGCATGCCCCAACATGCGGCGTGCGGCTTCAATCCTCTGGAAGTACTCCGCCAACTGCCGCCAGCAACTGGATCTCGTCATGCCGCTGATCAACGATGCGGACCCTGTGATTCGCAACGAGATATCTCAATGCGTCGGCGCGAACATCGGATACCAAAACGTTGATCGAAAGAAGGCTGCACTGGACGCCGCCGTGGCCCAGTTCCAGATCCCCAGCGCAGTTGATCGGTTGAAAGCCGCCTGGATCGTCGAGCAATCGCTGGGCGATCCAGCCATCAGGGAATACGCGCAAAAGTATCGGCCGCTTTTTGAGAGCGCTTTGAAGATCGCGAAGGTCTCCAATCTGGCTCGATCGCTTCGCATCATTGTCGACCAGCTCCAGGCGAAGTGAAGCTGCCATATGACTTTCAGCCTCCATGATGCCGACGTCCTGCTGTTTACCATCGTTCTTTGCCTGTCGGCCTATGCCGGCGGAGCCAAGCGGCAATCATCTTCCTTGAAGGACGCTCCAGGGCGTTTGCTAAGCCATCGGGAACGCGCGTACAGGTGGTTGCTTCTCCACGTGATCGCACCCGTCGAGATCGCCCTTCCGATGCTGATCCTGATCCTTGACCACCAAATGCTCAATAGGGTGTACATCATGAGCCTGATGGGGATGGCACTTGCAGGGCGTCTATTCAGGAATTTCTCTTCCATCGACTGCCACTGCTTTGGCATGCAATCACCAGGCGCCGAGAATCGAATGGCGTATGTCCTGATCGGGCTCTGTTTTTGCACCCTGCTCCTGTCCATCACCCTTGGAGAACCTTCAAGCGCTCCATCTTCCTTGATCCAGATGCTTCAGATTGCCCTCGTTCTGGGATCTTTCGCTTGGTCGTCTGCCCGGCGCATCGCAGATCCGCAGACAGGCGCCCGCACCAGAAGGAAAGAAGCTCTGCTCGAAGAATCGGCCGCACCCACGGTCCACCCTGCCAACGGCCTTGCCTGGCCTGGTGAAACGGAATCCATTTTGGTGGTGTTTGTCTCTGCGAACTGCAAGTACTGCGCTGCATTATTGAGGTCTCTGTCTTTCCTCAATCCAAGGAGGATCGGATGGACCGCACCCATTGCCATCGTTTCAGACGATCTCAACTACATGAGACATTACAACGTATGTCCGTCCATGTGCTTCGATGCAGCCACAGTGGATGTGGGCTTCAAAAACAAGGGCTTTCCGCATGCGGTTGTCCTGAAGCGTCACGACAACTCAGTGATGAGATCGGTGCTCTACGCAACTGAGGACATCCATGCCGCGGCCTTCCGGCTGCTTTCCGAATCTGCGGAGGAGCAGGCTCCGCGCAGCGAGGCGACGGCGACATGAAGGAGATCATTCAATCGGAGGCCGCGGAATGCGGCTTGGCCTGTCTGGCCATGGTCGCGTCGCACTTTGGCCATTCGGTCGGATTGCGAGAGCTTCGTAGGGACTTCCCAGTGTCGAGCAAGGGAAGCACGCTTGTTCAGCTCATCTCCATCGCTCGGCACCTGGACATCACCTGTCGTCCGCTGCGCTGCGAGATCGATGGGCTCCCTGAGGTCAAGCTGCTCGCCATCCTGCACTGGGGCATGTCGCACTATGTGGTGCTGGCAGCTTGGGGGCGATCGGGCCGTCATCTTCGACCCGTCTAGTGGGCGACGTGAGATATCCAGTAGCGAATTGGATCGTTGTTTCACGGGCATCGCCGTGGTCAAGCAGTGCACATACGCCGCCCATATGGGATTCTTCCGTTCGTTCGATTTGGCCTACGGAAATGCGCCCGGACAGGCTAAGGGCAGCGAGAACTACCTCCCCATCACCATCTTCGATTCGCGCGAAGTCGAGCGAGAAGCCTTCGAGCAAGGAATTGAAGTGGGGAATGCAACGGGAAACTGGGCAAACTCAGGATTCGGTCTCTACATGACCAACCGAATCTGCAGGAACGGCGGCAACTTCTTCATCGCCAGCGGCGCGACTTCAATGCTTTTAACCAGAGGGGGCAAGGTAAGCGCTACTACGATTGCAGTTTAGACGGCACAACGGTTCGCATGGTCATCGATACCTCTGTACTCACAGGCCTGCGTGACGCGCTGGGAAGGTATCGGGAAGAGGGTTACGAAATTCAACGCAAATACAAGGAGATCGTGAGCATCGACCCTTCGTCGGCATCGCTCATGCTTTCAGAGGATTTCGATGTGTCGGTTGTTGACCGGATCCTAGTAAAGCTGAGGCGGGCTCTAGGCTGAAGAGTCGCACCGTCGACAGAGTGCCGCGGAGCGGCCGTTGACGATCTTCCGTTCTTGGCCGACAGCGTTAGTCCGTGTCGTATGCTGTCAGCGGACGGCCGACACGGCAATCGCGCTGACGGAACGTCCGCTCAGTGAATATTCCCCCAGCTCAGGCTGCCTGCCAGGAGCGGTCTGCGGCGACAGGCAGCTTAGGGGTAGCCGCCTCACCCATTTGCATCGAAATCCATGACAATCGATACGAGCCTGATTCCGGCCAACTTGCTGGCTATCCTCGATGAAGTTCGGCAGCAGCCTGATGTCGGGACTGGCTTTCCTCCGGAACTCCTGACATTCTCCGGGCATGTAGAACGGCTCCGTGAATGGATCGAAGATGCCAACGAATTCGGAATTGCTTATGAGTTGCTAGTCTCCATGCTGGAGAATTTCCCTTTTCAGCTATCGGGACCGACAGCGGTGAAGCTGTTGGAGGTCGGGCTCGTAATGCAGTTTAAGACTGATAGGCCCCAGGACGTTCGATTCGATTTCAGATAGCGGCCGGGAGCAGCCATCGGTCAATATCGGCTTTGACAGACTGCTTTTTGGGCAAGCCAATCCAGGCTATCGACCGGCGGCTCAGGGTCGATTGCGCGGCCGTTCAGGTACGCGTGTGGACGTGCATCGCGGCGCCGATCGATGAGCGTCGGCTGAGCAATCGAGACTGGCCTCTCCGCGCTTGGATGACGGCCAAGCGCCTGACACCGCGAGTCCGCGGGTCGGCGCCGAGCAACCGCGTTCGCTGCAAAACCGACTCCTGCTTCAATCGATGCAGTCAGGAGACTTACAGTTCGTCGGTTCTGAGGTCGCCACAGCCAATACCAGTCATCCGACGAGCCGCCGGCTCATCCCCCGCCTATATGATGCGAAACGGGAGAGTCGGTGAATGCAGATAGAGACAAAGAAAAGCCCCAGATTCAAAGCGGCAGGCGCGCCGCTGGAACAACTCACGGTGGCAGGGATGCGCCTCTCCACCGTGGTGGCCCTGGTGGCGATCGGTTCACTGGCGGCGGCTGCCCTCTGCCTTCAGAGCTTCTATCAGTCCTTCCGCCCGATCCCGTCGCATCTTCAGGTGGTCACGGGCACGGCTACCTCGGTCAGCAGCTTCACAACCCTGTACAGCAAGGCCCACGCAACCTTCCGGTTGCCGCAGCCGAGCGGTGAATCGCCCGAGTTCACGTATAAGCCCAACTTCAGGTTGTTCTATTACTTTGCCGACCATCTGAAGGACGGTATGCCCGTGGCCATCACGCTCGGGCCGGGCGGTGCCCATGACATCTGGGGCCTCAAGCTGGGCGACATGGCGCTGATGCTCCCGGAGCAGGCGCGCGAGGCGCGATTGACCGAGGGACGATGGTCCCTTGGGATGTTCATTGGCATGCTCGCTTCAGCGTTGTTCATGGGACGACTGGCGCGGGACTTGCGCAGGCAGGGGCATTAAGCTTCTCAAAGCTGAGACGAACCAGCACCGAAAAACACCCACACCATTGCCACACTGAGCAACGCCGTCCGCACAAGTTGAGCCCACTGCACTTGCTGGGAGGCCGCCCCGCTGAACCCGTGTTCCTGCTTCGCTGGCAAAGGATCGCAGCCGCGAGGCCGAAGCCTTGGCGATGCAGGCAAGCATTGAAGTCATGGCGACGTTGTAGGCGATCCAGCAGAGCGTGTGACAGGCCTGGGGGAGGCAAGGGCACGCATATTTGGCCTCATACAATCAGGTCCACCTCAGCTCGCGGAAGTTATGTAAAGGTTCCTTAGGGCCTTCGAACGCTGCTTTGTCCTTGCAATGCATATTCGCGACTTCAACGTGGCCACTGACCTTCCGGCAACGGCGGCCCTGTTCAGTCAACTCGGTTATCCGGTCATTGAAAACACACTGATGAACCGTGTCCAGGCCAGTGCGCATGATCAAACGGCGAGCCTGTTGGTCGCCGAAGACAATGGCCGCGTCGTCGGTGTGGTGGCGATGCACACATTGACGCCATGGCATGAAGCAACACGATGGGCTGTAATCTCCGCGTTGGTGGTTGACGAGTCCGTCCGTGGCAACGGCGCCGGAGCCATGCTGCTGGCCTCGGCCGAACGGGTTGCCGGCACAAAGGGATGCAGCCACGTCGAGCTCTCCAGTAATGAGGCGCGCTTGAGGGCGCACTCGTTCTACGAACGCGCCGGATACAGCGAGGTGCGCAAACGCTTCGTCAAGCGCTTTGCGCTGCAGGCAACCTCGGCCTAGGGGCGTCTCGACCTGATCGCGCCGGACGCTAGTCAAGGGCGTTGGTCATTGACCGCTTAATCGTCTCGTCGGGAAGCTTATCGGTCCAGCCATCGAGCCTCGCGAACTCCCGATACAGCGGCGCATCGTGCAGAGCCTCTTTCATCGTAGGATCCGAGCGGCCGAACTACCGCTGCAGGTAATGGATCCGCAGCATCGTCTCGATGCCAAATGGCGGGCGGCCGGTCTTGGCCTTTGGGTGATACGCCGTATGCGTCCGGCCAACTCATCTTGAACGGCCCGTCGGCGGTGGCCAGGATCGTGTCCACCAAACCAGACTCAGGTGGACACCTTGCAAGACATCAATCCCTCTATTCGTAGGCGGCGCCACGCAGACCTGAAGGCGTTCGGCCTGCCACCGCGGTCGCTCGACTCGCTGGACACTGTCGAGCATGCGCAGTGGCCCATGCCCGAAGCTACTGCGGCGGGCGCCCGGACTTGTAGATCTGATCCAGGCTGTTGTCCGAGTCCTCAGGTTTGATCAATTTCGTCTGCGAACGCGTGTCGCTGGCGTCGTTGCCGAACTCGATTAGTGAACGTGCGAAAAATGCTTGGTTTGGCGTTTCGCCGGCCAAGCAGCGCGCGCTCATCAGCGCCCTCTCGGGGTTGAGTACCGCCACGCCGGCGCCGTATGGGCAACTGCCGCCAACGCATTCGGTGAGCAAATAGCGGATGTCGCCGCGGTTGAACCACAGTTGGCGCACTGATGCGCCAGGCGCGGCAGGCGATGTGGTCGCGCCAAAACTCTTGCCGTTGTCGGTCGTGGCCGCGTACTCGAGCTCCACCTTCTTGGCGGTACCGTAGCGGTAGGTCAGCGCCTTCGCGGCTGGACCGGCCTCGGGCTTCGCGCACAACGAGACAACCTTGGTTGCGGTCGCGCAGGAGAAGGCCACTACCTCGTCGGGCCGGCACAGCGTCGCTCCAGCCGGGCCGGAGACCGTTGTTGTACCGGCCGCATGCGCGCAAACGCAGAGCGCAACGCCCAGCAATGCAGCCGGTACGTGACCCCGATATCCTCCGCGCCGCAGGCCGCAACTGTGATCGTCATTCGAAGACCTTGTAGGCCGTCTTGAAGTGGATACGCTGTTTTGCATAGATCTCGGGTCGCTGTACACCCCGCTCGGAGCTGAAAATCTACAGGCTGCGCAGCGCAGCCAGCTGGCGGAGGTCCACTTGAGCGCTGAGTTAGGCGTCAGTCTTCATCTTGAAACCATATGCAGAAGTATGTGCCGTTGCTACCCGAGACTATTAGACCAGCGTCGAAAGTTGATTCAGTCAGTGGATACCAGCTTTCGCGTTTTGACCAATCGCCATTTGAGAAGAACTTGCTCTCCGGGATGCTGTGCTGTTGCAGCAGGTGATTGGCAATCTCTTCTGCCTGACTTTTTGGCATGCACTCGCCTTCGTACGCCATGTCCTTCCAAAGAAGCTCTCGCAAGATAGCGAACGCGGATTCCCTGCTGTGCTGAACGAGCATTGAGGCATCGGGTGTGAGGCCGAACTTGCCGAGAACGCGTGACATATCGTTGGTCATCTCTGACACCACGGCACAGCGAATCTCACCGTACTTGCGGGCCTCAATGATGGAGCGTGGGTCGTTCATGGCGCTTAATGTTTAAGCTCAGCGGGCGGTGCAGCCACCCGCTGCAGCGCTAGTTTCGCAAATGCCCGACGTTTGAGTTCAGCGGCCGCCGCAGGGGCGCGCTGGGGATGAAGATGCCGAAGGGCAAACGTGTTTCCCCGCCGCCTTAATGCGGATACGCCATCCGCCTCTCCATCCACCGTTGGAACTGCTCAAACACAAAACTGAGCAGCCAATAGATCATTGCTGCTGCCATGTAGAGCGGGAAGGGCTGGAAGGTGGTGGAGATCAACTCCTTGGTGGCCAGCATGAGCTCGGTGACGGCAATGACCGAGACCAGCGAGGTGTCCTTGATGAGGCTGATCAGGCTGTTGGAAAGGCTGGGCACTGCCGCCCGCAAGGCCTGCGGCGCAATGACATAACGCAGCGTCTGCTGGCGCGTGAGGCCCAGGCTGGTGCCGGCCAGCCATTGGTCCGTCTCCACTGCGTTGATCGCCCCCCGCAAGGTCTCGCTCATGTACGCGGCCACATTGAGCGTCAAGGTGAGGATGCCCGCAGAGACCGGCGAGAACTCGATGCCGATGCTCGGCAGGCCGTAATAGACGATGAAGACCTGCACCAGTAGCGGCGTGCCCCGCATGGCACTCACATACACCGCACAGACCTGCCGCAGCACGGGCAGCCGCAGCACACGAATGAGCGAGATGAGGCCCGCCAGCGGCAGGCCCAGAATCATCGACGCCACGGCGAAGAAGAGCGTGTAGCCGGTGCCCTTGAGCAGCACCGGCCAGGCAAGCGCCAGCAAGGACTGGAGGGCGGTCAGATCCATGGCGCCCCGCGCTCAGGAAGGCCGCCGCCACCGTCGGCGCTCATGGCGCCGCGCCCAGCGGCAGGCTGACATCGCGCTCGAACCATTGCGTGGAAATCTTCGCGTAGGTGCCATCCTTCTTGAGATCGTCCAGTGCCTTGTCGATGGCCGCCTGGAACTTGGGGCTGCCCTTGCGGAACGGGATGGCATTGCTCTCCGGCTTGCCGATCGGTGCCCCCGCCTTCACCGGCAGACGGGTCTTGGCCTTGAGGTAGGGGATAAGCAGGCTGTCGTTCATGGCCGCGTCGATGCGCCCGGTGGCCAGGTCCTGCAGGTATTCGGTGGCGCCGGGATAGGTGCGCACCTCCACACCATCAATGCTCTTGGCCAGCGCCGCGAAGTTGCTGCCCTGGCCCACCCCGATCTTCTTGCCCTTCAGGTCGGCCGGTGTGTCCAGCTTGCGGGTCTCGTTGGCACGGACGATGAGCTGCGGATAGGAGATGACGTAGGGGCCGCTGAAATCAAAGGTCTTGCGGCGCTCGTCCGTGGCGGCCACCTGGTTGACGATCACGTCGTATTTGCCTGCCTGGAGGCCGGCGAGGATGGCGCTCCACTCGGTAGTGGTGAACTCCGGCTTCACGCCCAGCTTTGCCGCCAGCGCCTTGGCAATGTCCACATCGAAGCCGGCCAGTTCACCCTTCTCATTCTTGAAGTTGAACGGCGGGTAGGTACCTTCGCAGGCAATGCGCAGGGTGCCGCGCGCCTTGACCTCGTCCAGCAGGTCGGCCGCCCGGGCCGCTGGCGCCGCAACCAGTAGTAGCAGGGCGGCAAGGCCTGGCACCAGGGCGGCCAGCCGAGCGCCACGGCGGGATACCTGCAGACCGGCCAGGAGCCGGGATGACAGGGGAGGGGCCACGGTGGCGCCGAGGGATGGCAGACGGGAGGCAATGGCGGGCTTCATGACGGTCCTCGTTCCGGAAAAGATGCCGGCATCTTGCCATCAAGCGCGAGGGCCAGGGAGGCCGGGCACAATGGGCCGCACCTGTACCGGGAGACCCCGTCCATGAATCCATCGACCTCGCGCGTGGGCGCCGCACTCCAACGATCGTGGGCCCGCATGGGTGCCGCTGCGGCTGCGCTGCTGGCGGCCCTGGCGAGCCCCTTTTCGGCGGCGGGTGCTGCCCCTGCGGGTGCCATGCCCGCGCCTGGCTTGGCGAGCGAAGTGTCCTCGCCGGCCTTGGCGAGCCCGCCTGTGGCGCGCAGGATTCCGAAGGATGTCACTGTCCATGGGGACAACCGTATCGACGACTACTTCTGGCTGCGCGAGCGGGACAACCCGGCGGTGATGGAGCACCTTCGGGCCGAGGCTGCCTATGCCGACCAATGGTTCAAGCCCCTGCAGGGCCTCCAGGACCGGCTCTACCAGGAGATGGTGGCGCGGGTGGCCCCGGCGGACGAAGACACGCCAGCGCGGCGTGGTGCGTGGTGGTATGGCAAGCGGACCCTGGCTGGGGCGCAATATCCACAATACATCCGCCGCGCGGCGGCGGGCCCCGGGCGTGCAGAGGACCCAACGGCCGAGCCACAGGTGCTGCTCGACCTCAACGAACTGGCCAAGGGCCGCAAGTTCCTGGCCGTGAACCTGGTGGAAGCCAGCCGGGACGGACAGCGCCTGCTCTACTCGCTGGACGACAGCGGCTATCGCGACTTCCAGCTGCGAATCCGGGACCTGGCCTCCGGCCAGGACCTGCCATGGGTGGGGCAACGCACCGACGGCGCCGTCTGGTCCGCCGACGGACGCAGCGTGTTCTACGTGACCGCCAACGAGGCGCGCCGCCGCAACCAGCTCTGGCGCCACCAGGTGGACGCGGCGACGCCGGACGAACTGGTCTTCGAGGAGAAGGACGAGCTCTTCAACCTGCAGTTGGGGCAGACGGCGGACGGCCGCTACCTTCACGTGGTCAGCTACGCCAAGAACGCCACCGAGTTCCGCTGGATCCCGGCTGACCGACCTGCATCCCCCTGGCGCGTGGTGCTGCCCCGCCGCGCCGGGCTGGAATATCGGCTGGAACACCGCGACGGGCAGCTCTACCTGCTGATCAACGACCGTGGCCCCAACTTCCGCCTGATCTCGCTGCCTGCGCCGGCCTCTGCCGCCACATCGTCCGCCACGGCCCCGGCTGCGGCCGCTGCGAATGCCAAGGTCACTTCGGCTGCGCTGGCTTCTTCAACTGGTGCCTTGCTCACCCTGGCGCAGGTGGCCAAGGCCCGCGAGCTGCTCCCGCATCGGGAGGATGCCTCCCTGGAGCGCCTGCTGCCCTTCCAGGACCATCTCGTTTTGCAGTGGCGGGAAAACGCCACGGTGAAGCTCAGTGTGCTGGACGAAGCGGGGCTGGCGAAGCGTTCCAGCGCGCGAGTGACCCCGCCGGTGGCCCTGCGCGACATCCCCTCCCCGGAAGCCCTCTCCAGTGCCACCATCGGAGACAACCGGGAGTTCAACAGCGATGTGCTGCGCATCAGCTACCAGTCCCTGATCACGCCGCCCACGGTGGTGGACTACCGGTTCAGCGAAGGCCATCGGCAGGTGCGCAAGCAGCAGCCGGTAATGGGCTATGACCCGAGCCGTTATGCCACCGAGCGCGTCTGGGCCACCGCGAAGGACGGCACCCGTGTGCCGATCTCGCTGCTGTATGCCAAATCGGTGCGCCGTGAAGACGGCCCAGCGCCGCTGCTGCTGCGGGCCTACGGCAGTTATGGCGCGTCCATCGACCATCGGTTCAACGCCAACGACCTTTCGCTGCTGGACCGTGGCGTGGTGCTGGCCACGGCGCATGTGCGCGGTGGGGGTGAGATGGGGCGGCGCTGGTATCAGGACGGCAAGCTCAGCCACAAGATGAACACCTTCACCGATTTCATCGCCTGTGCCGAGACGCTGGTGCAGCAACGCTGGACCCGACCGGACCGCCTCATCATCACCGGCCGCAGTGCTGGCGGCCTGCTGATGGGTGTGGCGACCAACCTCCGGCCCGACCTCTTCAAGGCCGTGGTGGCCGAGGTGCCCTTTGTGGATGTCATCAACTCCATGCTGGACGAGACCATCCCGCTGACCACCGAGGAGTTCATCGAATGGGGCAACCCCAAGCGGCCTGACGAGTACGCATGGATGAGGGCCTACAGCCCCTACGACAACCTGCGGCCTGGCGCCTACCCCGCCATCCTGGCGCGTGGCGGGCTCAACGACAGCCAGGTGCCGTACTGGGAGCCAGCGAAGTACGTGGCGAAGTTGCGCGGCTTGAAGACCGATTCGCAGCCGCTGCTGTTCGACGTGAACCTCACGGCCGGGCATGGCGGTGCCTCCGGACGGTACGACGCCCTGAAGGAGCGGGCGCGGGTCTATGCGTTCATGTTGGCGGAGTGGGATCTGACGGGGGAGGGGCGTTGACCGCCACGGCAAAACCCATACCTGTGTGCATACCTGTTTCCTGGGATCTTGTTCTGGGTGGGGCGGGGCATAGTGGGCCGCACACGCTGCTCATCACGACGGGACGGGCGGCTCCACCAGACACTGGCGCACGTCCGTCCTGACTCCGCGAAGCAGCCGGTGGCAAGGAGACATTGATGCGAATCGACTGGACCTCCAAGGCCTGGGTGCCTTCCATGCCCCGGCGCCTGGGCCATGCCCTCCTCGTTGGCACCGTGGCGTTGCTGGCGGGCTTCTTCGGCTCTGCCAACGCCCAGACCACCACCTTGGGCACACGTGCTGCGTTGAGCGTCAGCAACCCGGCCGTCACGGCCAATGCGGGTGCCCGCTGGAGCACTTACACCCGGGCGGCGGACTATCCCCGCGCGGTGACCCTGCCACTGCAGTTCATCTCGCTGACCTCGGGCAAGCGGCTGGCGGTGCTGGTCTCTGTTCCGGCCAATCTTTTTGGCCTGCCGGTCGCCGGTCGGTTTCCGGTGGTGCTGACCCAGACCGCCTACCGCATTGATGTGGGTGAATTCCTGGGTGTCTTCACGCCTGCGGGAGGCAACACGCTGCTCATCGGTGGGCTGGACCAATACATGGTGCGTCGCGGGTATGTCACGGTGGCCATTGATGCGGCGGGCACTGGCATGAGTGGTGGTGTGACCCAACTCATTGGCGAGGAAGAGCAGCAGGCCTATCGCGAGGCGGTGGACTGGGTCACGCGCCAGTCCTTCTTCAACGGCAGCATTGGTGTGGCGGGGACGTCCTACCTCGGCATCACCTCGTTGCTCACGGCGGGGCAGCGGCCTTCGGCGGTCAAGGCGGTGTTTGCACAGGTGCCCATGGGGGATGCCTATCGTGGGGTGGCGGGGACGGGCGGTCTTTTCAACGCCCAGTTCCTCAGCACCTGGCTGCCGCTGACGCAGGCGCTCTCCGTGGCCAATGCCCCATCGCTGGCGCTCAACCCCTGGTATGCGGAGCTCATCAACACTGCGACGGTTGATCACGTCACGGCCATCTCGCGCTGGTACGAGCCCACCTTTGATGGTTTCCAGCAGGGGCTGGCCGGCATTGCCAATGACGACGGCAACTTCTGGGCGGTTCGCTCCCCTATCGAAACCGCATCCTCCATCCAGGTGCCCACGCTAATCGTGGGTGCGGCGCAGGACATCTTCCAGCGAGACCAGCCGCTGCTTTATGAGCAGCTCAAGCGCCGGGTCACCACCAAGCTGGTGGTACTGCCGGGCGCGCATCTGCAGTCGGTGCAAGAAGGCATGAGTGACCACAGTGGCAGCCCGGCCTATGGGCCGCCCAGCACCACGGCGCTGCTGCTGCAGTGGTTTGACCACTACCTGCAGGGCAAGGCCACTGGTGCGGCGGCTTTGCCGACGGTGACACAGGTGGTGGCGGGTTATGGCTCTGGGGGCGCTACGCGCTTTGCCACTGCGACGGACTGGCCGCACCCCAAGATGGCGCCGCAGCGCTGGTACTTGCGGGGGGACGGCGGCCTGAGTCTTTCGGCGCCTGCGGACAGTGAGGCTGGCCGCAGTGTTCAGGAGCCTGCGGCGCCGAGTGCCTCGCGGGGCACGTTGCTGGGTGGCGTTTTCACAGCACAGGTTTCGGTGCGTGATGGCAGTGACTGTTCCTCTAGCCAGGTGCAATGGACGCTGGGTCTGGCGGGGTTGTTGCCCAAGGGTTGCTACACCGACAGCCGCCAGGTTGAAGTGGCGCAGGGGGCGGCCATCTATGAGACGCCGGCACTCACCAGCGATCTCTATCTCAACGGCCCCATTCAGGCGGATGTATGGGTGAGCGCCACTCGTACTCAGGCGGCCATTGCCATCCGAGTGGATGATGTAGATCCGGTCACCGGCATTGCCAAGCCGTTGACGCAGGGCCTCATGTCGGCTGCTTACCGCGCGGTGGACACCAGCCGTTCACGCTATGTGCAGGGCATCATGATCCAGCCGTGGCATCCCTTCACCACGGCCTCGTTGCAACCGGTGATTCCTGGCCAGGCCATGCTCGTGCCGGTGGAGATCTTCCCGGTGGCGGCGCTCATCAAGGCGGGTCACAAGCTCCGAATTGCCATCAGTGCCAGCAACCAGGCACAGGGCATCTGGCCGCTGGATCAGCAGGCGCTCGCCAACGGCAACGTCAGCACCATCCATACGGATGCTGCGCGACCTTCAAGCGTGGTGCTTCCTGTGGTTCCCACAGGGGAACTCAACTAGCAAGACAGACGAAGCACACCAGAACGCGGAGAAGCACCAGCAGGGGCCAACGCAAAGAATGGACGTTGGGGTGCACGGTTCGGGAAAGGGGAGGGCTGGGGGGTATTTGCGTAAGTCAAGACACCGTTCTAAGCGTCAAGTCTCTTCGATCGAGATTTGGTGGGGGTTGAAGGGCTGCTTGGACTTGAGCACGCCGTAGACGATGGCCAGCAGCTTGTGCATGCAGGCCTCGACGATCAGCTTACCGGGTTTGTTCTGAGCCTTTAGACGCTGCCAGAACCTCG
>NZ_FOAV01000022.1 GCF_900109745.1 Roseateles sp. YR242
ACCGGGTCGAGCAGATCAAGGCCAGCATCCGAGCGAAGGTGGAGCACCCGTTCCGCGTGATCAAACTGCAGTTCGGATACACGAAGGCTCGCTACAAGGGACTGGCGAAGAACACCGGCCAGGTCATCACGCTCTTCGCGTTGAGCAATCTGTGGATGGCGCGCCGAAAACTGATGTCCGGCATGGCATGAGTGCGCCTGAAATGGGCGAATCGGGTGATTTGCCCATGATGCACGGCCGAAAAGCCTGCGAGAAACTTCGTCCGAGCGCTGGTTGAAGCATCGTCGGCTGCCGGCCCCGTTAAATCCGCCAGCATCGACCTCGAAAACGAGTTGTTCAGACCTTCCCTAGCTGAGGCATCCTCGCGCCAGGAATCGGAACTCCTGGGCTACGCAGATTTTGCCTCGCCCATGATCTACACCCACGTTCTTAAGGTGGGAGGTGGCGCTGCACGCGGTTCCTTGATTCCCTAACCGCCACTGAACTGCCGCAAAGCAGACGTCGTTGAATTTCCCCAATCAGCCTAAAGCACGCATAGCCCGCCTCGGATGGAGGACTGCTCATGGCGGCGGTTTTAGTCGATCAGCACCAGCGGCGGCCAACCTGAACCGGCGCGGGTGACCAAATAAGCCGGCACATGCAGTCAATGAGCTACCTTCAGCGTGATGACCCCGCCCACGATGACCGCCACTCCGAGCACACGCATGACCGATGTCGGGTCACCGTAGAAGAAGATTCCGACAAGGAAGGTGCCCGCTGCTCCGATACCGGCCCAGATTGCATACGCCGTACCGATCGGAATATTGCGCTGGGCCAGCCACAGCAAGATGCCGCTGCATGCCATGAAGAAGATGGCGATAACGATCCCCAGCCAACGCTTGGTGGGGCTTTTCTCCGCGAGGCGTTCGATCGAGGTGAACAACGCCGACCACTCGGGACAAAATCAGGCGCATGAAAAACAAGGCGCCGGCCCACCTCGCACACAATCTCGCGAGGCCGGCCGGCGCCTGGGGAAGCGGTCTGTGTTCAGGCCGTTTCGCTGTCGCTTACTAGGTGGCTTACAAGGATCGCAGGAAGGCCATCAGCGCATCCCGGTCGGTCGCCGCGAGCTTCTCGAAGCGCTGGCGCGACTTCTCCGCTTCGCCACCGTGCCACATCACCGCTTCGGTCAGCGTCCGTGCCCGCCCGTCGTGCAGATAACCCACGAACGACGCACCGCCCTGAACCTTCTCGGTGTACCCAATGCCCCACAGGGGCGCCGTGCGCCACATCGCGCCCAGTGCCTGGCCTTCCGGCAGGTTGTCCGCCAGGGCAGGGCCCATGTCGTGCAGCAGCAAGTCGGTGAACGGCCGGATGGTCTGGCCACGCAACTCGGCAAACGGCGTGTTGTTGCCCGTCTTCATCTCGGCCGTATGGCAGGCAGCGCAACGCAGCGCGTCAAACACGCGGCGGCCGGCCTGGATCTGCACCGGGTCGACACGGTGCTCGGACATCGGCATCACACCCTTCGGGAAACCGCTGGACAAGCTGCGCTGGGCAGGTACCGCCAACAGGGCGACGTAGCGGACCACGGCGACCAGGTCGGTCTCGGAGATGCCCTTCTGCACGGCCGCCGTGTGGCAACTCGCCGGGTCGAACAGGCAGCTCCGGTTCGGGTAGACGCTGGAGGTCACGGACATGTCCTGCAGCAGGGCACCGGCGGCCTGATGGCGCACGCTGACCTTCGCTGCCTTCCAGCCAAAACGGCCAAGCCGCACCGCTCCGGTCTCGGGGTCGTACACATAGTTGGCTCGGCCCACCACGCCGTCTTCATCCGGTGTGGCGCGGGCGCGGGCCAGGATGTCGGCCTCGTTCACCGCCTCCAGCAGGCCCGCCCCGATCATCGGCTGGGCGCTGCGCACCGAGTAGAGCTTGGGCACGGGGCCGTCAAAGCCCACGGTGGGCTTGCGCAGTTCCACGCTGGTGCCATCGGCCAGCTTGGCCGTGGTTGACGTGAAGCCGGTCACCCGGACGCCGTTGCCCCAGTCCTGCGGTGCGCCGCTGGCGGAGACACCGTTCATCTGGATCGCGACGCCGTAACGCGGGTCCGCTTCCACCTGGCCCTTGGCGTTCAGCACCCCGGTGTGGATGGACATGGTGTCCAGCCGCTGGTTCAGCGTGGTCAGGGCAGGGCTGCGGCCATTGTTGGTGTGGCACTGCACGCAGGCGGTCTGGTTGAAGCGCGGGCCCGTCAGGCCCTTGATGGCGGTGTCGACATCATTGCCAGCTTCGGTGTGTGCCCCCGTCAGGAAGCTGCTGTGCGTGACACGGCGGCCTTCCACAAAGCGCTGCATGTTCTGCATGCCGATCCGGTTGTCCGGCTGCATGAACATCCGGAAGCCTTCGTCCGAATAGTTGTAGGAGACGGAACCCAGCCCCCCGGACAGCGTCTCCGCCGGCAGCGGCACGCTGTTCAGGCGCGGCTGGATGCCGTACCAGGGGGCCAGGCCTTGACCCACCACATAGACCCACTCATTGGCGTAATAACGGACGCCACCGTTGTCGCCCTTGGCCTGCATGGCGGCCGTGGTGGAGAACATCGAAGGCGCGACCTCGATCACATCGCCCGCCACCAGCGGACGAGCCGCCACGGTCTGCCCGTTCGGGAAGCCGTTGGCATCCAGCGCGGCGTGGCCCGGGTAGTCCTTGATCACCAGGGTGCAGGCGGAGTCCTTGCCCAACTGGCCATCCGCCGGGTAGGGGTTGGGCGGGCAGATGGTGGGGTTGCCCTGCAGCGCGCCCGGGGCCATCCAGCCGTAGCCGGTGACGCCCGGCCGGTCGAAGCCACGGAAGAAGGCAATGCCCCCTGGCAGGTTGTCGATCTGGTTGTAGGTGTTGACCTTCAACTGCGGCTTGGTGACACCGGCCACGCGGCTGTTGTCGATGATCTCCAGACCCCAGGTGCGGTTCTGGAAATACTGCGGGACAAAGGTGAGGTAGGCGCCAGGACCCTTGTCGACTTCCAGGCCGGTGGCCGGGTCGACGGTCTCGTTCGGGCCATAGCCGATTTCGTTCCACTCCTCCCCACGTTCGCGGCCATGGCGGCCGACCCCACGGTTGCCGAAGCGGGTGACGATGGTGCCGTCCGCCAGCGTGAACTGGACGGTTTCCAGTGGCGCCTGCGGCTGGAACAGCGGGCTGGCGGCCTGGCCCGACGGCGGGACGGGCAGGGCGGACGTGGTCTGGGTGGGGATGCTGTTGTCGCTGCCCGGTGTCTTGAATTGCACCTCGAACAGCGAGTAGCCATATTGGGTGGCCCGGGCCACCCCCTGCAGGCGCACGAAACGGGTGGTCACGCCCAGGTTGTAGAACTCTTCCGTGCCGCCCTTGCCGTTGATGACTTCACGCAGCAGGGTCCAGGTCGTGCCGTCGTCGGAGACCTGCAGGTTGTAGGCCTTGCCGTAGGCGTTCTCCCACAGCAGGCTCATGTAGCCCAGTTGCACCTTGGTGCCGAAGTCCCAGGCGATCCAGGCGCCGTCTTCCGGTTTGCTGGACCAACGGGTGGTGGTGTTGCCGTCAATGGTCTTGTCAGCGGCCAGGCCGCCGTTCTCGGCGCTGGAGGCGGTGGCCAGCACCGGCTTGACCAGCACGCCCGGCTGGCTGGTGTCCACCACCGGTGGTTGCGGCGGCGTGGTCTCGACGGGCGCACCGCTGAAAGCCTGGATTTCGAAGATCGAGTAGCCGTAGCTGGTGGAGCGGGTGAGGCCCTGCATGCGCAGGTAGCGGCCTTGGCCGCCGAGGGCGGTCAGGTCTTCGGTGCCGCCAGCGCTCTTGTCCACGGCCCGCAGCGTCGTCCAGGTGAGGCCGTCCTCGGAGGTCTGCAGCTGGTAGCTGCTGGCGTGGGCGTTCTCCCACTGGATCTTCACCCGGTTGATGGAGACGCTGGCCCCGAAGTCCAGTGTCAGCCATTCGTTGTTAGTGAAACCGCTGCCCCAGCGGGTGCCATCGTTGTGATCGATGGCCTTGTCGGCGCTGAGGTCGCCCCGCTCCAGCGAGCTGGCGGTCGCGCTGACCGGCGTGAGTGCCGTCTCGGTATTGGCCGCCAGGATGGTGGCGCGGGTGCTGTCCGCAGCACTGGCAGACGCCGTGGCCGTGTTCTCGCTGGACTGGCCGCCACCGCAGGCGACCAGCAGTGCGCTGCCAACGAGCGCGAAGGTCCACGGCAGCATGCGGCCGTGCACAACAGTGTTTTTCAGGAATCCCATACGTCCCTCCCTGGGCTTGGCGCTGGTGGCGCCGACAAGTGGCTGAGATCAGGAGCGCCATGAGGCCAGGCCCACGGCGGGCGCAGTTTAGGTGGGGGCCTCTACACGGCAGAAGCGTCTTTGTGTCCAAAGGCGTACATACGGGACACGCCAGCAACAACTTCGGAAATCCGGCGATTCATGCCGGTCTACCCCCTGTTCAAGGGCCAGGCCTTAAGTCATGCGGGCTGGCGGGATCCGCGGCCTATAGTGACGCAGGCCTCTGGGGCGCTCTGCATCAGGCCACGCAGTCGGACACACCGCTTGCGGTTGGTTGCCTGCGGTGACGGAGCGACAGATAAGCTGGCGCTCATTCGTGCTGCTTGCTTGCCATTCCCAGCGCGTCGGTTCCTCTGTGCCGTTTCCAGTCGATCGTTTCCAATCGATCATTTCCCACCGGTCGTTCGCCGTCTTCCCTTCGCCGCGTTTCACCAGAGCTGCCCCCCCATGCTTCACACACCGCCCTGGGTGCGCTTTCATGATGCGGGCCGCCTTCACTTCCTCTGGGAGGACGCTGTTCGCAGCGCCAAGGACCTGGGCAGCGAGGCACAGGCAGCTCCCGTCCTGCGGACAGCGCTGAAGATCGAACCGCGTGCGCGGATGGCGCTGGCGGTGGCCTTGACCGAATGGATCGTGTGGCGGTTCGAGGGCCTGCATGTGCGGTCGGCGCCAGGCGCCTTCATCGAAGCCGCCTGGTGCGCCACGGCGGACCCACGCTACCTGCGCTTCTTCGAGCTGGCACCGGTTGAATGGCGCGGCCCTGTGGAAGGCCCGCTGTGGTGTGCCATGACGCATCTGCGCCATGCGATCTCGGTGGGCGTGGACTTCCCGCGTTATCTCAATGACGCCCTGAGCTACCTGACCCGGCTGGCCTTCCACGTGCAGCCGACTTCCGGGCCGCTGATGGCCTGGTTGCCGCTGGTGCTGGATCGGCTCGCCCTGGTCTATCCGGCGCCGCCGGAAGATCCGCTGCCGGATCTGTTCTCGCGCGACTTGTCGGCCCGGATGGGTCCGTGGGTGGCGCGTGAAGTGTTCGACCTGGCCATTCCGGTCGACGGCAACACCGGCCGCGCCTTCCTGGAAGAGACCCTGGCCACGGCCCGGCGCGAGGAAAACCCTTTCCTGGTCACGCCCGAAGAACTGCTGGCGGCCGGGTTCAGCGGCACGCCCTATGAGCTGCGGAACCCGCGCCCCGGCGGGCGGGCAAAAACCCTGCTGGTGGCGCGGGACCGCCAATTGCCGTCTACTCCGACCAACCACGGGTAGCTCCGCCATTTCCAAGGACGGGCCATGAAACACCTCAGCACTACCGCTATCGGATTGTCTGTGGCTGTCGTTGCCGCTGCTGCGATTGCACAGACCAAACCGCCGGAAACGCCGACGACGTCCAATGCCAGCCGGAAGCAGTCCGGCACCGTTGGCACCAGCCCGGATGCGGCGCCGGTGGCCAATCCGGCGTCCCACACCCAACCCGCCGAACCGGCCGCAGTGACTTCACCGGCCGCGCAGACACCCGCGCAAGCACCCGCTCTGACACCGGCCCCGGCAACGACGGGCACCGAACATCAGGCACCCGCCGCCAGGTCTCGGCCGGTCGCCCCGGCGGCCGACGCCGTGGACGAAGACGGCCATCAGGCCGCCGCGCCGGCTCGCTTGCCCAAGCGGCCGGACCGGAACTGACGGCGGAGCAGGGCCGTGGCCGCGCGGCGTTGCGCAGCCGTGCCTGCCATGTGGGTGTGCCGTCTGATTTCATGGCCAGGCTGTCCTTGCCCACGGTGAGGCGGATCTCGTCCTTGGCGTGCACCGCATCAGGGCGCTGGTGGCCGCTTGAAGTCGTAGTCCGTCAGGACCACGGGCTGAATGCACGTCGAGTTGTTGACGTCACGGCGGCACGCAGGCTGGGCGATGTTCGCGCGAATCCGGTGGTGGCACTTCCGTCACGATGACCACCGCTATAGTCACGCCCCCGCCGCAGCCCTCACGATTGTCAAGTCCATGTCCCTTGCCGACGTCCGCGCGGCCCTGAATGCCGAGCTGTCGGCCACGCCCGAGTTTTACGACTTCAAGGTCCTGCACACCGAACGTGACGGTGCGTTGTGGCGCGTCACGCTGGATCCGGGCTACGTCTACGCGGAAGGCCAGCGGCCCGGCCAGACATCGGCCCATGCCTTGCTGGACGACAGCCTGGACGGCGCCTCGGCCTGGTGGGGCGCACCGGCCAAGGGTGGTGCCAGTGTGCTGGCAGTGGTGCCGGAGGAGGATCAACTGGTGCTGCAAAACGCCAGTTCAGCGCCGCCCGGGCCGGACCAGTTGATCCGCCTGTATCCGACACGCTTTCTCAACGCGGTGGCGGATGCCTGGTCGGACACGCCGTGGGCGGAGCAGGCCATGGCCGCACTGCCGGATCTCACCCGGCCCCAGGCAGCGGCAGGCCCGGCCCTCACCGGCGAACCCTTCCGCTGGTTGCGGCCGGCGCAGCGCCAGGCCCTGCAACTGGTGCAGCACAGCAGCGCCTTCCTGTGGGGGCCGCCTGGTACGGGCAAGACCACCACACTGGGCGTGCTGCTGGCGGAGTATCTGGCGCGTCGTCCCCAGGCCCGTGTGCTGCTGCTGTCCACCACCAACCAGGCAGTGGATGTGGCGACGATTGCCGTCGACAAGGCGCTGCACAAGGGCCGCCGCGAGCCCCTGCGGGTTGCGGTGCAGCGCCTGGGCACACGCTTTGACGCCGCGATGTATGCCGGCCGCGAGCACCTCATCCCGACGCAGGACCGCGACCTCATTGCCCGGCTGGCCCGCGCCGAGGCCGCGCGCCCCCACGCACGCGACGCCGCCGCGTTGAAGACCTGGACCGACCGCGTGGCCGCCTTGCGAGACGAACTGCGCACCTCCTCCCTGCAGGTGCTCCAACGCTGCCGCCTGGCCAGCATGACCACCACACGCGCCGCCTTCACCCTCAAGACGCTGCGCGAGCTGTCACCGGATGGCGACCCCCCGTTTGACCTGCTGGTGTTTGACGAGGCCAGCCAGGTGAGCCTGGCCCACGCGCTCATCCTGATGCCGCTGGCACGCGCGCGGTTGTTTGCCGGTGATCCGCAGCAGCTGTCGCCGGTGCTGCGAAGCTCGGACCGAGGCGCACGCCGATGGTTAGGGCGCTCCGCCTTCGGCGAGATGCCGCGGCAGGGCGCTTCGGTGGCGATGCTGGACGAGCAGTCCCGCATGGCCGCGCCCATTGGCGAGCTGGTCAGCCAGATGTTCTACGACGGCTTGCTGCGGGTGGCCGAGGCGGCGCGTCAATCTGACGAATGGTGGGCTGCCCGGCGCCGGGCCTTTGGCGACGTGCCGGCGGAGCAGCATGTCCATGTGCATGCAGTCAAGACGGAGGGCGGCTGGTCGGCCGAAGCACGAGGCCCCGTGAGGCGCGAATCTGCCGAGGCGATTGCGCAGGCGGTGGCAAACGCGTTGAGTACTGGCGACTGGGCGGCGCACGAAGTGATTGTGTTGACACCATTCCGGGCCCAACGGGCCCTGATCCGGGTGCGCCTGCGGGCGCTGGGGGTGACGGAGGCGGTGAAGGTCAGCACCGTGCACCGGGCGCAGGGCAGTGAGGCGCCCGTGGTGTTGTTCGATCCCGCCGATGGCCGGCAGCCTTTTCTGCAGACCGAAGAAGCCCAGCGCCTGATCAACGTGGCCTTGAGCCGGGCCCAGGCCAAGGTGATGCTCTACCTCTCGGCCGCGGACCTGTCCAACCCGCTGCTGGCGCCCATCGTGCACCGGCAGCGCCTGGCGGGGGACGCGCGGGAGGTGGTGCCCTTGCTCATGCTCGCCGCCGCAGCCGATTTCCCGGCCAACGCGCTGGGTCGGCGTGTGGCTGCAGGACGGCAGGTGGGGGAGGTGGCCCGGATCAGCACGGATGGGGCGCAACTCTGGCTGATCAATGAGCGGACGGGGGCGAGCCAGGTCATTGACGCGGCATTCTGGCGGGCGCGGGCGGCTGCGGCCAGGGGATGACATCGGCTCCGCCTGAAGCCAACGCTCGCATGGCGGCCACGGAGTCTGATACCGTGCCACCTTCTTGCCCACGTTCCGACCCATGGCCCTGCACACCTGGCTCGTCTATTTGCTGACTGTCGTTGGCCTCTCGCTCACCCCGGGCCCGAACAGCCTGCTGGTGCTGAGCCACGGCGCCTTGCACGGCCACCGGCGCGCATGTTTCACGGTGGCAGGCGGGGCGGTGGGCTTCATTGCGCTGATCGGTCTTTCGATGCTGGGCATCGGTGCACTGCTGCAGACCATGGCTGGCGCGCTCACCGCGCTGAAGATCGTCGGTGGCGCCTACCTGTGCTGGCTGGGGTTCAAGCTGTGGCGGGCGCCTGCCATCGAGCTGGACACCACTGAAGCGTCCACCTCCGGCGATGCCCGTCGCCGGACGCTGTTCCGGCAGGGCCTGTTCGCCGCCATCTCCAATCCGAAGGTGCTGCTCTTCTACGGCGCCTTCCTTCCGCAGTTCATTGACCCCACCCGCAGCCTCCTGATGCAGTTCGCCGTCATGGCGGCCACCTTCGCCCTCATCGAGGGCGTGGTGGAGTACCTGCTGGTGCGCCTGGCCTATCGCATCCGCCCGTGGCTCAGGACATGGGGCCGGCAGTTCAACCGGGTCTGCGGTGGCATGTTTGGCGTGCTGGGCGTGGCGTTGCCGTTCACCAGGTGATGTGAGCTACCCCAGTCAATCCTTTTGCTAGGGGGCCGCCGCATTCACGGGATGACAGCGCCCATGGGCCATCCCGTCACGTTACCGCGAAGGCGCTATCGCCGCTTCTTCCTTCAACACCTAGTCTGCATTCATTCCAACCGGGGCGGCATCCGCCCCACATCTCGGGAGTGAAGCGATGGCAACGATCGAAGAACTGGGCAGGAAGATGCTGGGCACCCTGAACGACATCCTGACCGGCGGGGATGGCAAGGTCCCTGCGCCCGTCAACAACAAGATCTCATGGTGCCAGCCCGGCATCCCCTTCATGCCGGAGGACTTCCAGTTCGCGGCCGAAGGCATTGCCAGCATTGCCGATGCCGAGCATCTGAAGAAGATGCAGAAGCAGGCGTTCAACTTCTCGCTGGCGGTGGACTTCGTGCCCGACGTGAGTGGCATCTATGCGGGCGACCGGCAGCAGACCATCTACCGCACCTCCGAAGCCCGGATGAGCCACATGTATGGCGAGATCCTGAAGTTCTCCAAGGTGGTGCAGAGTGAACTTTCCGCCGACGAGAAGGCCAAGATCGAAAAATTCCGGGGGTTGCTCTACGCGACGAAGACGACCAAGAACCTCGTGAATGACGAGGAGAAGACGTTCTCCGAGCCGGGGCCGGTATTGGTGGCCTACAACAGCACGATGTCTAACTACATCGACGCCGCCACCAACTACCAGAACAAGCGCATCCAGGCACAGGTGGCGACCGGGCCCGGTGGTGCGGCGGCGGTGGCGGACTTTCAATACAACGCCGAGAACTACTACCTGAAGGTGAAGGCCGCGCTCAACCAGTGGGTCTCGGAGGGGTACCGCAACGAGGTCGATGAGATGCACGCCTACATCGACCACGTCACCCAGCGGTCCATGACGCTGTGGAAGCAGCAACTGCTCGAGCTGTATGACCGCGGCACGCTCACCGACGCAGACAGCAACTCCCCGTTCAAGTACACCACCATCATTCCCGGTGCTTTCGCCACCTCCAACGGTTGGACGGGTTATTCGTTCAGCCACGAACAGGCCAACTCCAGCAGTAACTGGCGCACGAGTTCCTGGAGCGGGGGCGGTGGCCTCAATCTGGGTCTGTGGCGCGCGAGCGGGGGGGCCAATGGCAACACCGAGTCCTCGCAGAACAGCCTCAACGTCAACAACTTCAAGATTTCCTTCGAGCTGGTGCAGGCCGTCATCGCGCGCCCCTGGTTCTACCCGGAGTTCTTCATGAACCGGGGGTGGACGCTGCGCAAGGGGGAAGGCTGGAACTTCGAGGAATACCCCTCCGACGGCGCCGCCGTGCCCAAGGGCACCTTCATCGGTTATCCCACCCAGGCCATCTTCATCCGCAACCTGGTGATTGAATCGGACGAGTTCGCCACGGCGTTTGCGCAGCATGCGTCGTCGGTCAGCGGTGGTGGCTCGGTGGGCTGGGGGCCGTTCTCCATCCATGGCAACTACTCGCACGCCAGCGGCAGCCAGAGCTACAGCATGGACCGGCAGGGCGGCCGCATCGTCGTGCCGGGGATGCAGATCATTGCCTTCATCAACCATTTGATTCCAACGGCGCCCAACCCGTTGCCGGACATTCCCGCCGAGCAGTTCCAGTAAGGAGCGGCCATGACAGCGCTTGACTCACGTCTGGCCCTGGCGCTGATGGCCAAGGCCGAGCGGGTGTTCGGGTCACCGGGGCAGGTACTGGCGTTTCCCCTGTCGGGCGCCAGCTACCGCGCCGGGCAGCTCAACTTCCTGCCGACCAGCACGGATGCCGAAGTCGCGCGCGCGGCATTGGGCGCGCTCTCTGACTTCTCGAGCCTGGTGAACACGCTCCCCCTCGGGCGTGCCTGGGAGGCAGGGGCCGGGCGGGCGGACCTTCCATCGGTCTACCGGCAGGTCATCGAGGGTGCCCAGATCGCGGACCCGACGGAATCCGAGGCGGACCGCCAGCAGCTTCAAGCCGCGCAGCGCTTGTTGATCAGCAGCAACCTGGATGGCTCGGAGGTCGACACCCCGGTGTATGCGGCCTACAAGCGGTGCCGCGACACCTGGTTGCTGGCCTCGCAGCAGTACAGCGCGGCCAAGGCCAGTGGTGAACTGGGCGCGGACGAGGCTGCAAGGCAGGCCTGGCTGTTCAATGAGCCCGTGCTCAAGGCTGCCGTGGACAAGGCTTTGGAGGACTGGCGACTGGCCGGCCACAGGAACGAGGTGGAGGAGGCGCAGGCCCGGATCGATGCGCTGACCCAGCGGGCACCCGTCACGCAGTGGCACGACTGGGACCTCCGGTCGCGCCGCGGCGTCGGCTCGGTGGCGGACCTCACTGGTCAGCCGTTCTGGCCGGCCTACATCAGCCCGGCCAATGCCTGCGAGGTCGGCTGGCAGCGGATGGTGCTGACGCGTGGCGAGGTCGAAGCCTTGCAGGCGAGTGCGCCGGCAGAGATGAAGGCCCGGCTGGGGGCGGGCAGCGCAACACTGGCGGTGGAACAACTGCAGTTCGAGTTCACCTCCGCCAAATTGCAGCGGCCCTGGTTCGATGGAGAGGTGTTCAGCGCCCGCTTCTGGCGGCCTCGGCCCGGGTCGATTCTGCAGGTCAGCCAGGGCCTTGAGCCCTTTGCCGGAGCCTGCCCGCTGTATGCCAGTGCGGTGGTGTTCTTTCGCCGGGTCCGTGCCGTGGTTCAGGGCGAGACGGCGGCGGCCAATAGCCTGGGGGGCCAGGCGGGAGGGTTGGATCTGGGCCTTATCCAACCCACCTGGACCGCGCTCAAGGAAGTGCCGCCTGCGCAGGCTGGTGGCGCCGCGCCGGAGCGGGTGGAGGAAGCGCCCGATGAGCTGTTGCACCGAGGGGCGATCCGGCCGGTGGCCCTGCCTGCCCATCTGCGCATGGCGCCTGAACACCCCTCCATCGGGGGTCTGGCGGCGGCCGTGGTGGAACCGCCCGATCCGGTGGGCATCGCAGGCATTGCCGGTCCAGGCCGCGCGCGAGCGGCGTTTCGCTTCTCCGAGCGCGATCTGGTGAACCGCCATCTCATTCTCCGCGACGTGCAATGGACCCCGCCCGTCATCCAGGAACCCGCGCTACCGGCGGGCGGGACCTCGGTCCTTGCCACCAACGACGACGACATCTTCATCCTGGCGTTCATCTGCACCGCAGTGCCCGCCAGTCCTGACCCCGATCCCGGCCTGGTGTGGAACCCGGCCGGCTGACTCTCAACTTCAAGGAGCATCATCATGACGACCCCCTTTCGTCCCTACGGCGAAGCATCGCTGAATTACTACCTGCAAGGTTTTGCCAAGGCCTATATCGCCAACGAAGTCTCGGTTCAGGAAGACGAGGTCCCCGAGGACATGCAGGCGCCGTACCGGGACGGCTTGCAGGACGGTGAGCGTTGTGCGGTGGAAGGCTTCCCTGTCGAACCGACGTTCTATGACCTCCGGGAAGGCGTGCACCATCCGGTGGTGACGGCGGCCGAGGGGCTGGATATCGCCGCCGAGATGTACGGCGTGGGGCACGCCATCTGGAAGGGCCTGCTGGGTGCGGCATTCTTCGAGACGGCCGTGCTGGCCCTGATGGTCAGCATTGCGGCCACCCAGCATTTCCAGGAAGCCGCAGCGGCGGTGCGCCCGACCAACTACGTGGAGTTTGCCAACTTCCTCGGCAGCATCGCAGACCCCGTCTCCATCGAACTGTTTGTGGGCGGTGGCGTGGACGAGAACGAGGAGGGCAGGGAGCTGCAGATGACGTCCGTCTTCAAGACGCTGGAAGAAGCCCGCCAGGCCGTACTGGCCTTGGGCCGACCCAAATACATCATCTGCTCACTGCGGACCGACATGAGTGGGGGCATGCGCCTCGTGGAACGGTCGGAGGAATGACGAACCACGGGGGGCCCCCACCCCTTATTTGGCCGCGTTGACGATCTTGGTGATGATGTCCGAGTAGGTGCGGCTGCCGGTGGTCCGGTCAAACAGGCCCATGCTGTGATTGCTGGTCGACGCGCCGGCGTCCCAATAGATGGGCACGGCACCATGCGTCCAGGCGGACCGGGCCACGTACTGGTCCCAGGCGGTTCGATACGCCTCCGCTCCCGAATACTCGGTGCGGCGGATGGCGCCGAACTCGCCCAGGATCACCGGGACGCCCTGGTCGACGAAGCGCGTCTTCATCTTCTGGAACTGACCGTCGATATAGGACTCGTTGGCCCAGGTCTCGGTGTTGGCCGCACTGCTGGCCCCCGCACCCCATTGCCAGATGGCGCTGTTTTCATTCAGCGTGAAGTTGTAGGGGTCGTAGAAGTGCACTTCCATCATCAGGCGCTTCGCCACCGAATCGCTGGGCACCGTCGCGAAATTGACGGTGTGGTCGATGTTGGTATTGAAGCCCTGGACCACCAGGTGGCGCGCCAGGTTGCCGCCGCCCGTGGCGCGTACCGCGTTCACGAAGGTCTGGTTGAAGCTGTTCTGGACCGTGTAGTACTCCACCGTCGGGGTGCCGTAGTCATTGGTCACCATGACCTCGTTGGTGCCAGCAAACAGCAAGGTGTCGTCATACCCCTTGAAGTTGTTGGCGATCTGGGTCCAGAACTTGGTGATGCGGGTGTTCACCGTGGCCTGCTGGGCATAGGTGGGTTGCATCCAGCCACCATCCCAGTGGATGTTGATGATGGTGTAGAGGCCGGCCGTGCGGGCGTAGTTGACCACCTGGGTCACCCGCGCCATCCAGGTGGCGCTGATGTTGTCGTTGGCATCGGCGTACTGCTTCCAGGACACAGGAATGCGCACGGTCTTGAAACCCGCGGCCTTGATGGCGGTGAACAGCGCCTGATTGGCGGCCGGGTTGCCCCAGGCGGTTTCGCCGCCAATGGCCTCCAGTGAGTTGCCGAGGTTCCAGCCGGCCCCCATCAGCGCGGACAGCTGCAGGCTGGTCAGGTCCCGGAAGCCCGGCACCGTGACAACAAAGCTCTGCGTCGACTTCGTGCCGCAGCTGTTGGTGTAGGTGGCCACGGCGGTGCAACTGGCCTTGGCGGTGAGGCTGAGTTCCCGCGAACTGGCGGACGCGCCGCAGCCGGACCAGGCCCAGGCACCACCGCTGGTGGGTTGGGGCCCGAAGGTGAGGGCGCTGCCGGCCGCCGCTGTGGCGGCTGCGGTGTTGCTCCAGGCGCCGGTGCCGATCTTGACGTAGGGCTTGATCGTGGTCGCCGTGCAGGTTTGCGCGTCTGCGTTGAGCGCGCTCATGAGGCCGCACGCTGCCATCAGCAGCGCGGCCAGGGGTCTTGCCGTCATGGTGTTGTCTCCAGGTCGAAGGTCGCCTCGCGCCTTGCCGCAGAGGGCCTCATGGGACCCCCTGTCCTTGGGAGGAAGGTTAGTTCGCGCGATGGACTAATTTAGCGGCATAAACCCTGAGACGGATGTGCGGGAGAGGCAACTCTCGTAACCAGGCGATGGGGCGTGCCGGGCGTGACCCCTGAAACAGCGGCACTCCAATGACGGGCTGTCACTAACGACGCCGTTGCCTGCGGATGGCCGCCAGCAGCATCAGCGCCCCGACCGTCATCAGCAGTCCCGTGGTGGGTTCCGGCACCGCCGGCGCCAGCGCATTGGCGTAGTCCACCCCGACCGCATTGAATGCGGTGATGCCACTCAGCAATTGGCCGTTGACATCCCGTACCTCGGTGATGCCGCCCCAATAGAGGCTGCTCCCGAAACTCGTATTGAAGGCCGACACGCCGTCCATGGCCGCATCCAGGTTGAAGTTGCCCACCGTGGCCGACCCTTGCACGACGGCGTCCCAGGTGAAGGACAGCGGCTGGCCGATGATGAAGCTGGCGGTGTGCTCCCCGTCCCAGATGGGTCGATCGTGTGAATCCCCGCCGTACTGCATGCGCAGGAGGCTTCTGAACATGGCGTCTTGCACGGCGGACCCCGGGTTATTGACGTCCGGGGCCGACATGTAGAAACCACTGGAAATAGCGGAAAAGGCGGTGAACTGGGTCCCCGAGCCCAAATCCGGGTTCTGTACCAGATTGCCATCGGCAAACACGCCGCCCTCGGCCACCAACCGGAAGGTCACGGTGGCCTCGGTACCCGCCACACAGGTGGGGCAGGTGATGAGGAAACTGTCGGTCAGCCGGGCGTGGGCCTCCGCACTGGACACCACCTGGTCAATCGTTCCCGCCCCGCTGAGATGGGCCCCGCCGACGGTCTGCAACTGCATGTGGCCATAGTCGACCACGCCCCATGCGCTGGCCCACGCGCCACCGGTGAGCCCGCCCAACTGCCCATCCGTGCTGGCGTGTGATGAGACGCCGCCGGCGCGAGCCAACGATTCGGTGCCAGGGGCCACCGTGCGGCCAAAGGCGGACGCTGAACTGGTGGCGGTGACCTCCAGGCTGGCATCCTGCGCCAGCGCCACCCCGCCGAACAGCACCGTGCCGGCCACCAGGACGGGGCGGGCAAAACGCCGAATGACTCGATGGATCCACGGGTGGTCCGAGCGGGGGACCGACACCGACAAGGCTTGCTTCATGGAGATGCTCCTTGCCGGGAACGATCCGGCGTTGACTTTGAAAGGCGCGCTGCGTCACGCCCTTGGCGAGGCGTTCTGCAGCGCTTCCTTAACAGTAGTCGACGGCCGGCGCTCGCCCTGTCGGCGATTTCCGCTTCAACCAGGCATGGCAAAGCCGGCGCACCGCATTCGCAGCGGTGCGCCGGCTGACTGGCTGGCTATCTAACCGAAGATCAGTAGGTCGCCACCAGTGATGCCCCGCTCACGGCGGCATAGGCATTCAGCAGGATGTAGTAAGTCCCTGCCGTGGTCGCCGAGATCGTCACCGTCTCGGCGTTGGTGCTGCCTTCCGACTTGCCATCGTAGGTGGTGGTGGTCGGTGCAGAACCACGGCGCACGTAGATGTCGCCATCACCCGTGCCGCCCGAAAGCTTCACGGTGATGCTGGTGCGGCCCGACGGCACCACGATGCTGAAGAGGCGGGTGGCGCTCTTGGCCAGCGCAATGCCGGTGACGGCCGTGCCGCTGGTCAGCACGGTGGTGGTCGGGGTGGTGGTGCCACTGCAGCTCACGCCCACGGCCGCAAACGCCGCTGTCACATCAGCCGTGGCGTAACCACGCGCCGTGGCCGCCTTTTCCACACCGCAGGCACCCTGGTTGAAGGTGCTGCTGGAGGTCCAGTACAGACGGTTGGCATCCACCATCACTTCGAAGGCCTTGCGCGTGGTCCACCCGGTCTTGGTGGCCAGCGTGTAGAAAGCCTTGTTGTACACGCCGCTGGAGTAGTGAACGTCCAGGCCGCTGGTGTACTTGGAGGCGTTGGCAATCGACTTACCGTCCTTGGTCGGGTCAGCAAAGTAACGCAGCGCACCGGAGCTCTTGAAGATCTCGGTACCCACCAGCCAGTCGTTGGTGCCACGGGCGTAGAACTCCGCCGCTTCACCGGCCATGTCGGAGAAGGCCTCGTTCATGCCGCCGGATTGGCCGGAGTACACCAGCCCCGAGTTTTGCTCCGTGAACCCGTGGCTCACTTCGTGGGCGGACACGTCCAGCGACACCAGCGGATAGAACGTGCTGGCGCCGTCACCGAAGTACATCGCGGTGCCGTCCCAGAAGGCGTTTTCGTAGCTGCTGCTGTAATGCACCTTCATGTACAGCGTGTTGGCAATGGGACGCAGCGTGAACCAGTCCCGGTACATGTTGAAGATGACGTTGCCGAAGAAGTGGGCATCGTTCAGCGGCGAGTAGGCGCCGTTGATCTGCTTGTACTCATTGCGCGAGCAGGTGAACTGATAGGGCGTGCTGCCACTGGTGCCGCCGTTGAGGTTGACGGTGATGACATTGCCGCCAGTGTTCATCTGGCAGGTGTCGGTCACCTGCAGCGCCGGGTAGTTGGTGCCGTACTCGTACTTGCCGGTCTTGGTATTGCCGCCGGGGCCGGTGGCGTCCTTGTGGGTGATGCCTTCCCAGCGCTGCAGCACGGCGCCGGAGTTGGCGTCGATCATGAAGTACGGGCGGCTCGGGGTGCGGCTGTCGGCGCGCACGAACGACACCAGGTAGAAGAGCTGCGCCACATTGCTGTCACTCAGCCGGATGTAGAGCTTGACCTGCTCATTCTCGGTGTGGGTGGCATTCACCGCGCTCTTGGCGATGGTGAGCACGCTGGCCGGCGTGATGCTGGCTTGCGTGGTGTTCAGGTCCTGCTGGATGTTGGTGACCAGGCTGCCGGAGAAACGGGCGGCGCTGGCACCCGGGTCGCGGTGTTCCACCACGGCTTCGCCCCAGATGGGCACGCCCTGGTAGTACTGCTGATGCCGGGTGATGACCCGGCCGTTGGGGTAGACCTGGCTGCGGACCGCTTGAAGGTCGTTGGCGGCCAGCCCCAGCGCCGTGGCGGCGGCTTGGGGGCCGCTGGCAGCGGCTTGCTGCAGGATGTTGACGGTAACGGGGGTGCTGTCGTCGAGCGTGACGCGGTCTGCAGCCCAGGCTTGGCAGGCGGCGGTAGCCGCGGTCGCCAGGATGGTGACTTGCAGGAATCGCTGAAGGGATGCCTTCTTCATATCGTCTCTTTCGTTCGTGATAAACGTGGTTTGCGAAATCCCGAAGAAATGCCGTGCCCCCATGTGTGGTGGAGGGGCTGGCGTCCCCACTTGCGCGCCGGGTAACGGCGCAGGGTGGGTGTTGTTGGTGACGAAAGCGCGACTGTAAGGAAAATGTCATGCACGCCAGCCTGTCAACACTGACATCCGGGTGAACCCTTTAATTTGGTGCGTCGGGCACGCCAATCGCACGATGACAATGCGCGCGGGCAGCACATGGACGGACGGCTAAGGCTTGCTCGCGCGCCCCTGTCGATTGAGCTTTCGCAGCCAGCGAAGGGCGACAGAATGCGCGCCGGGGTTTTCCGGCCGTGCCATGTGCGGCCGAACCCATGGCGGGTGGGCGCCCGGATCGTTGCCCGAAGGGGCGGCCATCGCCGGTCAGCGGTTCAGATAAGGCGCGGTCCGGGAGGCCGGCACGGTGGCCACGTCCTGCGGCGTCCCCGCCGCCACAATGCGGCCGCCAGCGCCTCCCGCGCCGGGGCCGAGGTCGATCACCCAGTCCGCCTGGGCGACCACACGCATCTCGTGCTCCACCACCACCACGGTGTGGCCCGCCTCGACCAGATCCCGCAACTGCGCCATCAGCTTGTCGACGTCCGAGGGATGCAGCCCGGTGGTGGGCTCGTCCAGCACATAAAGCGTGTGGCCGCGTTGTGCCCGCTGCAGTTCCGTCACCAGCTTGATGCGCTGGGCTTCGCCGCCGGAGAGCTCCGTGGCCGGCTGACCCAGGCGCAGGTACCCCAGCCCGATGCCTTGCAGCAGCCCCAGCGGGCGGGCGAGGGCAGGTTCATCCGCAAAGAAGGCCAGGGCCGCGTCGACGGTCATGCCCAGCACGTCCGCAATGCTGCGGTCGCGGTAGAGGACCTTCAGCGTGGCGGCGTTGTAGCGGGCACCGTGGCAGCCGGGGCAGGGCGCAAAGACGCTGGGCATGAAGAGCAGTTCGACGCTGACAAAACCTTCGCCCTCGCAGGTCTCGCAGCGGCCCTTGGCCACGTTGAAGGAAAACCGCCCGGCATCGAAGCGGCGCGCACGGGCCGCCGGTGTGGCGGCGAAGAGCTTGCGCACGTGGTCGAACAAGCCCGTGTAGGTGGCGAGGTTGGACCGGGGTGTGCGGCCGATCGGTTTCTGGTCGACCTGGACCAGCCGGCGAATCGTCTCCGCGCCTGTAGCAATGCGCCCGCCGGTGGCGGCAGACAATTCGTCCTCGGCCTCCTCATCGTCCTGCGCCGCCGTGGGTTCCTGGCCCAGGTGTTCTGCCACCAGATCCACCAGCGCGCGGCTGACCAGCGACGACTTGCCGGAGCCGGAGACACCCGTCACTGCGGTAAAAACGCCCAAGGGGAACTCGGCGTCAAGACCGGCTAGATTGTTTTGGGTGATGCCTTCAAGCCGCAGCCAGCCTTTGGGCTGGCGCCGTTGGAGCAATGGCGAAGCGTCGCCATCAGCATCGGGCTCGGATTCATTGCCTGGCTCGCTCTGCGGGAACAGATAGGCGGCCGTGCGCGATTCCACCACGCCCGCCAGGCCTTCCACCGGACCGCTGTAGAGCACCCGCCCACCCAGTTCACCGGCTGCGGGCCCCACATCCACGATCCAGTCCGCCGCGCGCATCAGATTCAGGTCGTGCTCCACCACATAGACCGAGTTGCCCGCCGCCTTCAGCTGGCGCAACGCATCGAGCAGGGATTCACCATCGGCGGGATGCAGGCCGGCGGACGGTTCGTCCAGCACATAGACCACGCCGAACAGGTTGGAGCAGATCTGCGTGGCCAACCGCAAGCGCTGCAGCTCGCCAGGAGAGACCGTGGGCGTGGACCGGTCCAGCGAGAGATGGCCCAGGCCCAGCGTCAACAGCGGGCCCAGACGCATCAGCACGTCGTCCACCAGGCGCTCGGCCGCCAGGCGCTTTTCTTCACTCAGCTCGGCGGGCTTGGCCCGACGTAGCCGCTGCGCGAGATCTGCCAGGGGTAACTGGGCGAGCGTGCCGATGTCGAGACCGTCGAACGTGACCGCCAGGGCCTCGCGCTTGAGCCGCTTGCCATCGCATTCGGGGCAGGCGCCGCCGATCATGTAGCGGGAGACACGGCGCTTCATCAGCGCACTTTGCGTCGTGGCGAAGGTGTGCATCACGTAGCGCCTGGCGCTGCTGAAGGTGCCCTGGTAGCTGGGCTCCATCTTCTGGCGCAGGGCGTCCTTGGTCTCGGCGGGCGTGAAGCCTGCATAGACCGGCACGGTGGGCTGCTCTTCCGTGAAGAGGATCCAGTCACGTGTCTTGCGCGGCAGCTGCCGCCACGGCTTGTCCACATCGATGCCCAGCGTGACCAGGATGTCCCGCAGGTTCTGCCCGTGCCACGCGGGAGGCCACGCGGCCACGGCACGTTCGCGGATGGTCAGGCTGTCGTCCGGGACCATCGAGGCCTCGGTGACCTCATAGACACGGCCCAGCCCGTGGCAGTGCGGGCAGGCGCCCTGTGGGGTGTTGGGCGAGAAGTCCTCGGCATAGAGCATCGGCTGCCGAGGCGGATAGTGGCCCGCCCGCGAATACAGCATGCGCAGCAGGGAGGACAGGCCGGTGACGCTGCCCACGGAGGAGCGTGCATTGGGCGTGCCACGCTGCTGCTGCAGCGCCACCGCCGGTGGCAGGCCGTTGATGGCGTCGACGGCGGGAACACCCACCTGGTCGATCAGCCGGCGGGCATACGGCGCCACGGATTCGAAATAGCGACGCTGGGCCTCGGCGTAGATGGTGCCGAACGCCAGCGAGGACTTGCCGGAGCCGGAGACACCGCTGAAGACCACCAGCGCGTCCCGCGGGACGTCCACATCCACGTTTTTCAGGTTGTGCTCGCGGGCCCCGCGCACCTGGACAAACGGGCTGCGGTGAGCAGGGGGCTCGATGGGGCGAGAGGTCTGGCGGTTGGAGCGTGACGGCAAAACGGCACCTTCAAGTGGACAATTCCAAAATATCCATTCATGGAATAGCGCTTGAAGAGCAAGGCGGATGCCCGAGGGATACCCGCGCTGCATACCCAGGCTGCATCGGCCCGCTGCATAAGCCGGGTGGATCCGTGCTCAGGGGCTTGCAGCCGAGAGGCTGTTGACCGGCAGCCAGATCCGGAAGGTGGTGCCTTGCCCCACCTCACTGGCCACCTCGATCCGACCCGCATGCTTCTGAATGATCGAGAACGAGAGTGATAACCCCAGCCCGGTGCCCTGGCCCACTGGCTTGGTGGTGAAGAACGGTTCGAAGATTCGCCGCTTCACGTCCTCGGCCATGCCCACGCCTGTGTCCGCCACCTCCACACAGACCCATCCTCCTTCTGCCCGCGTGCGCAGCGTGATCTCCCCGCGCTCGGGAATGGCGTGCGCGGCATTGACGATGAGGTTCATGAACACCTGGTTGAGCTGCGCCGCGATGCAGCGGACCGGTGGCAGCACGCCGTAATCCTTATGGACGACGGCCTTGTACTTCACCTCGTTCATCACCACGTTGAGCGTGGAGTCCAGGCCGGCGTTCAGGTCCGCTTCCTGCCATTCGGCGTGATCGACGCGGGAGAAGTCCTTCAGGTCCTGGACGATCTTCTTGACTCGAATCAGCCCGTCCTCGCTTTCACTGAGCAGTTGCGGAAGATCCGACTTCACGAAGGCCAGGTCGATACGCCGATCCAATGAGGCCAGCGCCTCGGCCACAGGGCCGGGGAGGGCGCCGGGGGCCTGCGCCTGCATCACGTCAATCAGCGCGAACATCGGTTCCACATACCCCCGCAGGGTGCCCAGGTTGGAGTTCACGAAGCCCACCGGGTTGTTGATCTCGTGCGCCACCCCAGCCGCCAACTGGCCAATCGAAGCCATCTTCTCGGATTGCAGCAGCTGGTTCTGCGCCTCCTCCAATCGCGTGTTGGTCTGCTTGATGCGCCGGTAGTTGTCCTCCAACTGCATCTGGACCTCGCGCTCCTCGGTGCGGTCCTGCATCAGCCACCAGGTCTTGGCCAGTCGGTCATGCGGGTTGGCGACGTAGGCAATCATCTCCACCCACAAGGGCCGTCCCTTGGCGGACACCATCGCCATCTCATGCTGCAGCGATTCCCCCCGTGTCAGCACCGGATAGGCCACCGTGCCCAGGGTCTGAAACGCCTCGTCGCTGGGAAAAAACCGGCGCGTCGGCTGCCCGGAGGCCGATTCGCCGTCCAGTTCGAAGATCTCCGAGAACTTGCGGTTCCCGCGCACGATACGGTGGTTGATGGTGGTGACGATGCCGACCGAGGCTTTTTCAAGAAAAGCTTCCAGTTCGTGGTGGGTCACCAGTAGTTCGGCGGTCCGTTCAGCCACCACTTCTTCCAGTTGGTCGCGGTGCCGGCGAAGTTCCTCCTCGGCCCGCCGGCGCCGTGTCACGTCCTGGAGGGTTTCGATGGCGCCAACCACGGCACCATTCACATCCAGCAGCGGTGCCGCGGTGAAATACAACCAGCGGCCGCCCTCATTCATGCGCGGGTAGAACGACTCCACTTCGTAGGCGTTGTCCACCACTTCGGAGCGCCGGCACAGCCCCCCATACAGTGCTTCACGCTGGGCGTCGATGGTGCCGTCGATGATGAGGTCGGCCAGCAGCGCGCGCTTGTCCGGGTAGAAGGCCTTCCAGGCGTCGTCCCGCCCCAGCATGTCGATGCTGTTGCAGCCGGTCAGTTGGGCGCAGGCGGCATTCCAGTGCGTCACCCGGTGCTGCGCATCCACCACGAAACTCGCCACCGGGCTGTTCTCGATGATCTGGTTCAGCACGCGGCCGATATCGAGCAGGCTGGTCTGCACATGCTGGATGTCGCTCAGGTCCTGCACGGTGAGCACGTTGACCAGGCCCCCGCCATGCTCCATGGGCCTGGCGCTGAGCTCCAGCGTGCGGATGCTGCCGCTCGCGGTCAGTGCCTCGATTTCCACCGTGGGGGCCAGGCCGCGTTGGGCCAGCGCTTGCAGGCCGTAGTCACGCAGCTTGTGGCGGCATTCGCTGGTGGCCCAGCCGTTGAAGGCCATGCAGGAGAGGGATTCGGCGTCATACCCCAGCAGGCGAAGCAGCGGGGTGTTGGCAAAGAGAATGGCCTGGTGGTCGTGCACCAGCAAGGGCGTGGAGACCGCTTCCCAGGCCATCTTCACCGCCTCCGAGAGCGACGGCCAGACGCGGACCTGCGGCCCTGAGGGCGCCGTTCTCATGACCGTGCGTCGTCCGGATCCTCCAGGATGAAGGAGCCATCCTCCGCCCAATTGACATGGGTGATCCCGGGCTCCATGCGCTCCAGCCGGCGCAGCTCCGCCTCATGGGCGTTGAGCTGCCCCTGCTGGGTGCGGACGATGTCGGCCAGGCGCCGGCTCTCCAGGGTCAGTTCACGCACCTTCAAAACTTCACGCACGGCGCTGAGCAGCTCGTAATCCGTCCAGGGCTTGGCAATGAACCGGGTGATGCCGGCCTCATTCACGGCACGAATCAGCCCGTTCAAATCGGTGTAACCCGACAGGATGATGCGCTGGCAATCGGGTTGCAGACGCCGCAGTGCACTGAGGAAGTCCACCCCATTCATCTCCGGCATCCGGTAATCCGAGATGGCAAGTGCGTAGACGTGGACGCTGGCATGTTCCAGCGCCAGTTCGCCGCTGGCGCACTCGTCGACCAGGTAGCGCTGGCCGTTGCCATCCACCAGGCCTTGCCGCAACAGCCGTTGCAGCGCATGAAGAATGCCTGGCTCGTCGTCGACGACGAGGATGCGCTCGGTCATGGGAAGCCTCCTTGTCGGGGTGCTGCCACCCCGGGTGGGTCAAGTGCGTGCTTTGTCTTCGGGTCGAACGATGAAGATGGTCATCCTGGCGCCCTCGCGCCCGGCGAACTCGCGGATCTGCTTGACCATCCGCGCGTCGAAGACGAAACCAGCGGCGAGCAGGAGCGTGCCCTTGGGCGTCAGCAGGTCTCGCGCCAGCACCATGCCGGGTTCGACGCCGGCCGGGCTGACCTGCTGGTCCCGCGGCACGTCTTCGGGCTTGTCTTCCAGCGCCAGCAGGAACGCCTTCACCACGTCCGAGTCATACCGGGTGCCTGCGCCACCGCGTACGAGGGTCAGCGCCTGCACGAGAGAGTGGGCCTCTTCGGACAGCCGGCCGGACAGGGCCGCGTGATAGTCACTGGAGATGCTCAGCGCCTGTGCCGCCAGCGGAATGGCGTTGCCGATCAGTCCATCGGGGAAGCCCTTGCCGTCCAGCCGTTCATGCTGGCTGCGCACCAGGCGGGCCACATCCTGCAACTGCGCCAGCGGTAGCAAGGCCGCCTCCGCATTCAGTGTGTGGCGACGGTAGCGGGACGTCTCGTCGGCATTCATCAGCGAGGCGGGCTTGCGCAGCAACGAATCCGGGAAGCCGATCTTGCCGATCTCGTGCAGCAGGCCGGCGCTGTGCACGTCTTCTTCCTGCTGGGGGCCGAGCCCGAGCCGGCGCACCGTGCGCCGCGCCAGATCAGCCACCTGGCGGGAGTAGCCCGCGAGCCCGCCCTCGCGGAGTTCCAGCAAGCCGGAGAACACCTGGATCGACAACAGGAAGTTGTCCTTCACCTGTTGGACGGACTGGGCCAGTTTGGCGTTGCTCTGCTCCAGCTCGCGCGTGCGTTCCAGAACCCGGCTGGAGAGGTCGGTGTTGAGCCGCTGCAGTTCCTCGTTCTGGGATGTTGTCAGGCTCAACAGGGCGCGGTTCTCAAGCTCGAGGCGACGGCGCGCGAGTGCATCGTCAATGGCTGTGAGCAGTTCCTGGTCGTCCCAGGGCTTGGCAATGTGGCGCTGAATCTGCCCCCGGTTGACGGCAGCGACCGTGGCCTGGATGTCTGCATAGCCGGTCAACAGGATGCGGCCCACCAGGGGCCATCGCGTGCGGACCTGCTCCAGGAATTCCGCGCCGTCCATTTCGGGCATGCGCATGTCGGAAACCACCAGGTCCACCGGCTCCTGTGCCAGCTGTTGCAGGGCCTCGGCGCCGCTGGTGGCCAGCAACACCCGATAACCTTGAGGATGAACCAGCCGCCGCAGTGAACTGAGGATGGAGGGCTCGTCGTCGACGAAAAGAACGGTCGGGTGGTCTGTTTCCGCTGTCATGGAGAGGTGGCGTTGGGAAGCAGGTCAGTGCTGGCTACGCTACCTCTGTGACGGACGGATGTAAAGAAGCCGATATTCAGCGCGACTGGCGGCGTTGGTCGCGCAGCATGAAGAGATAGAGCCCCTCGACCTTTTCTCTTGCCCACGGGGTCTTGCGCAGGAATTTGAGGCTGGATGAGATGCTGGGGTCGCTGGCGAAACAGCGTACGGGGATGCGGTCTGCCAAGCCAGGCCAGCCATAGGTGGCCACCAGGGCATTCAGCATGTCTTCCAACCGTACGCCGTGCAGGAGGTTGCGCGGCTGAGTGGGAGGCGCTGAAGCAGGAGGCGCAGCGGGGGGAGGGGCAGAGGGACGATCGGACATGCGGCATTATCGGCCGCTTCCCTCAGGCGGCCGCAAGCGGGCTTGCAAACGCAGCAGCAGTTCCGCAGGCGCTTGCCGCTGGCGCTCGGCGGCAATGACGAGGTGGTCGACCAGGCTGCGCATCGTTTTGGCCTCGACGACGCCGGCCGGTGAGCCGTCGGGCGACAGGGCCTGATAGTCGCCTTGTGCCGCCCCGAAGCCGGGCGGCGCCTCAGCGCGAACACTTGCTCGTACCACTGACCACTCGGGTGCTTGCACCACCAGCACCTCGCGCCCGGTGGCCCCGCAGTCATGGCAATCGGGCAGCGCCAGGCAGAAGTCGGGCATGGGCTTGTCCTGCACGCCTGCATGTGCAAAACACAGGCAGCCCGGTGGCGCCGCCGGGCTCAGCAGCGCTGAGGCCAGCATCGTCAGCGCGAGCATGAAGCCGTTATCCACGAACATAAGCCACCAAAATTAGCCACGAACGTTGACCACAGACGTCAAACGCCCGCACCTGCACCAGCAGCGGGTCGGCCACGGCGACGCTGTGCAAGACCCAGGCCGAACAGGCCCGCCATCCACAGCACCATCGTGGCGGGTTCGGGGATGACGGAGGTGACAAACCCTCCGGCAGTCGCATTGGCAAAGCCGATCAGCTCCAGCTCGAAACCCAGCACAGCCAGGCCCGGCATAGTATTCGGGTCCTTGTCGCCACCGCCCACCAGCGCCGGGGTGACGCCCAGCACCGGCGTCAGGCGGGCCATCAGATCTGCGGTGGCCGTACCGCCTTCCACCACGTTGAACGTGTTGCTGAACGCGCCGTTGGTGAAGCGGACGAAGTCGGCACTGGCCACCGGGTCGTCGGTGTTGGGCGTGTTGGTGATGGACAGCTGCGAGTGGTAGGTGAGGTTGGCCTCGGTCACATTGGTGAAGTTGAGCGCAATGTCCAGCCCCAGTGCATCAACGGCGCTGCCGACCTGGGTGGCGCCGTTGTGATAGGTGAGCGTGCCCACCTTGAACAGATCACCGACCACCGGCGCGAACGCAGTCGCCGCAAAGCTCAACGAGCCGGGATCCCCCAACCCCCAGGAGACGGCCGAGGTGCCAATGCCCGAGCAGGTCGCGGGTGGGCAGGTCGGGGAAGGGGACGCGAAGACGCCGCCCGAGTTTCCGACAGTGGCTGGTTTCATGTTCCAGCCCCAGCTGACGCCGTCGTGGACGGTGATGCTGTTGTTGCCGTCGTACTCCACCGCATAGAGGCTGGCATTCCAGGTCACGGGGTTGACGCTGGAGAGCGCGGTGGGCGGGCGCCGGGAGAAATCGCTGAACGAGACCGTCTTGCTGGTGGACTTGCCGGCCACTTCGGCCGTGGTCCAGTAGAACGGCAGGGTGTCGTCATTGGGGCGCGGGTCGATGTAAGGCGTGGACGTCCCGCCCGCAGGCTGGTTGGTATCGATCACCTGCACCCAATGGAGTTGATGGCCCGCGGCCACGGCATTGGTCTGGCTGTAGCTGGCGGTGAACATCGCACCGCCGCCGCCACCTTGCCAACCAGCCGTGTACGTGCCCGGGGTGACCACGCCGCCGGCCGCGTTGGCCAGGCTCACCGTCCAGCCGGGGTACTCGCCGGTGAGCAGCGCGGTGTTGAAGCTTGCGCTGCTGATCGTGGTCTGCGGCACCACCCGCACCACCGTATTGCCGTCTGGCGACAGCGCGTAGTCGGCGGCGCTGGCGGGCAGGGCGAAGACCAGCAGAAGCAGGCCATTCCACCCTTGTCGCCATCCTGATCGGTTGACGCAGTTCCACATGAGTCACTCCTGTTGCATATCGCTCAGGCAGTTAATCGGCGCGGTCCGGCGGTGTCAACGGCGGGGTCGCCGGTTTAAGTGGCAGTGGGTGGCACCTCCCCCTAACTTGGCCTCGATAGCGGCCCCGGGCGCCTGGCATCGGGAAGTTCTCTCTACAGGTGCTGGATATCGGCGGCGATTACCGATGAGCAGGCCTGCTCACCGCCAGGCCGAACCGCGTGAGCGGCTCTTGCTCGCCATGACGCCAAGCACGGCGGTCTTTACACGGCGTGCGCCGTGTTGCGGCCTCGATCTTGCGTTCCGTTCAGGGAACCACCATGTCTGACACCCACGCCCACCTCCCGTCCGAGACCACCGAAACGATCGCGACGCATGGGCGCGCCAGGATGGTGATGACGTGAACGAAATCACTCAGGGGCCGGACGGAACGGTGACTTACGAGTTGTTGTTCGTGACCCTTCATCAGGGTGCCAATTTCGTTTTTCCTTGCGATCCGAATGGCACCGTGGACCTGAATGACCTGACCGACAAGGCCAGGCACAACTACCTGCTCGCGCGGGCGCTGGTGGGGCGGGACTTTGCAGCGCCGCGTGTGGTGCTGCGGCGTGGACCTTGAGGGGCCTCTGCATCATTACCCCTGGATCACAAACTGCGACGATGCCCAGGCCCAGTTTTCCTGGTGATCGGCATACATGTCCATCCAGCTCTTCTGCAGGGCCTCTTCAATCGAGCAGGAGTCCAGCAGCCGGCGATAAAAGTGCGCCGAGTGCTCCCAGGCCACGTTTTCCATCACTGGCCAGGGATAACCGGAGAGCGCCGGCACATTGCGGGCACACAGCTGAACCACGAAGTCCCGGTGGGAGCTGGAGCAGCCGCTGAGGAAGACAAACCGCACCCCGTTGAGCCACGCAGCCATCTTGTTGATGCCCACCGCATGCGGGCTGGGCATGGCGCCGCGAGTGGCCGCCTTGCGTGGCACAAAGACATAGCCGAAACCATCCTCTTCCGTGCCCTCGAAATGCGAGTGGCCCGTGAAATGAACCAGGTCCCAGGGCCCCTCCTGCGTGAGCAGACGCTCCAGCACGGCTTCGAAGTGGCCCGCATGGGTCGCCTCGATTCGTTTGGCGTCATGGTGGTAGGTCACCGTTCGGACCACCCCCTGATCCATGGAAATGGACACCAGGCGACCGACCCGCCGAGGAATGGCCTGCACGATGGAGGTCGTGATGCTGTCGATTTCCTTGTCCGCATGCACAAGCGGATCCAGTGTGCGATGAAGACGCCCCGTTCCTCCTGGGATCGGGTTGGGCATGTCGGCCGCTCCGCCACAACGTGCATTGATCAGCAGGCAGTTCAGGGGGGCATTCGGGACACTGCTTTCAGCAAACAGCCTCTGGCCACTGAAGCTGAACTCCGGCAGCCGCCGCCACAGCGGCGCTGATTCCATCCAATACTTGCTGATGCCGCGCGCCGGGAACTGCAAGGCCTCGAACGGCAGCCGATAGAAGCTACGGTCCACGGAGAAACACAGTCCGACACGAATACCGGGGCTGGCCAAAGTCACGCCCTTCATCACCGTGAACTCTTCGAGCACCTCGGCATGCTCGCGAAACAGGGCGCGCGTCAGCTCCTCACCCACGCTGCGATAGGTGTCTATCCATTCCTTCAGGGAGGGCTGCACACCATCACTGATCGTCGGCATGCGGGCGAGCAGGTTTTTCAGGCGCGCAGGCTCGACGCTGAAGCGGACGTTGCTGTTCAGATCCACGGCGGTCCTGACCGATCGCACCTGATAGCCGCAATTGCCACTGGCATCCACCTGCACGTTGATGTAATAGCACGGTGGCCGCTCGGTCAGCGGTGTGGCCTTGCCCTCGACTTCATTGACCAGGCATCGCAGGGCATATTGGTAATCCCGTTCCAGGTCCCCGCTGGTATGGATCAGCGAGCAGACAGGCAGCTCCAGCGCCGCCTGCCTCAGCGCATGGTCGGCGGCGGCGGCGACCAGCAGGACCGGCACGGGCCTGCCATCCGTCCAGCGGGCGCGCATTTCTGTGGTCAGGGTCAGGCCGGCATGGGGGCCGCCGCCGGGAAGGTCGCTTTCCACCACCAGCATGTCCGGCGGTTCTGCTGCAGCCAAAGCGGTGCGCGCCGTCTCCATGTCGTGACAGACGCGCGCCGGCAGGAAGTGGGCCGGCACCATGCCAATGGCCCAGGCTTCCAGCTCCTCGGTCAGGTAGTCATTGCGATGAACGATGAGCAGGCTCATGGTGCCTCCCCGGAAAGTGAGCGTGGAAAGGAGAAGGAGAAGGTCGCGTGGTCACCATCGCGCTGCGCCTCGAATCGACCGCCATTGCGTGACACGATCTCGGCGAGTGTCTGGCTGCCCAGCGCGAGTTCAGCCACCGCCTGGCTTCCCCGGCAATTGGTCTCGAAGTCCGCCGCGCCGAGCGCGTCGGTCTGGCCGCCGATGTCCAGATGAACCCGATCGCTGTCCTGCCAGGTACGCATGTCAATGTGTCGAGCGGTGGCCGCCAGCCGCAAGAGATAGGCCACCACGGTGAGTACGCAATACCGGAGTTCAAAGGCATCCGCTCGCACCCAACCCTGTGGCGCCTCACTGACCTGGTTCACCGCCTGACGTTCCCGCTCGGGCAGGTCGCTCAGGGATTGGGTGATGACCTCGTCCAGGGGGAGCAGCGTCGGGAAGTGCGGGCCCGCCCGACCGCCTCGTTCGATCATCAGCATCCGGTCCAGCGACAGTTCTGCCTTCTGCAGCTGCTGGATGACCTTCTCCGGCAGGTCCTGGCTGGTGGAAGCGGTCTGCTGCGCGAAGCGTCGCAACCAGGTGATGGCCAGCGACATCGGTGTCTTGACCTGGCCGCTGATCTCGCGGAAGAGGTCACGCGCCAGCTCCAGTTCGTCCGCCCGCACGAAGCTGGAAAGGTCGCTGGCGATGAATACCCGTCCGGGGTTGTCCTCCGGCAGCATGGCCACCGACAGCAGCACCTGGACGGCTTCCAGGGCACCGTCTGAGCCAGGCCGCTGCATGAGCGCACCGTGGTTGACGAAGGCATCGCCCTCCAGCACCACCGCGGCGCGCTTCGCGTCGTGGAAGTAGGCGCCGATGGGGCTGCCGATCAGGTCCGTTTTCTTCTTGCGCAACAGCTCGGCGGCGGCCTCATTGGCATCCACAATGATGTTGCCCGGATCAACAAGAAGGATGGCGTCCTTGGCGTTGTCGACCACCGCCTTGCGGTAGTTGTAGTCCTGCGTGCGGCGGAGCAGGGCCTCCAGCGAGGTGGCCACTTTCTCCAGGCTGTGCTGGTCCTCCGGACAGAAGGCCTGCATCTTCTCGTCCTCGACGTTCAGCAGCCAGTGAGCGTCCTCGCCGATCGGCACGCAGAGCTCAGACCGGGTGACGGTCTTGCGATGGGTGAGAAAGATGTCCTTGTAGGTCGGATCGGTGGCGACATCGGTGATAAGGGCGGGCTTGCGCGTCTTGTGGACGCTGCCGATGACGCCGCGGCCGATGTCGACCTCGAACAGCTCCGACATCAGCCCCGGGGTCTTGGCGGTCTGGGCAATCATGCGGATCTTGCCCTGGGATTCATCCACCCGGTGAATGGAGACATAGTCCCAGCCATAGTGCTCGGCGATGCGCTTCACCACCGTTTGAGCCACGCGCTGCACGGTGTCGTAGGCGCCGGCGATGTCGTGGATGAGATGGATCAGGAAGTTGAGGTCGCTTTCGGTGTCGTTGCGTTGGGCGACGCTGACCGCCTCGGTCAGCGGCAGGCGCTCGGCGATGTTCACCTCTCGCCGATCGAAGGGCGCCCAGTTCTTGCGGCACAGCACCACACTCGCCACCTGGCCGTTGTCATGGAACACCGGCAGGCTCAGCGTCCCCGTGTAGCCCTGATCCAGGAATTGCTGGATGGCTTCGTCCGGCGGCAGCCCCTGGCGGCGCTGCTCCGCATACCAGGCCGGCAGATCATTGATCACCAGCGGTGCTCTGCTCTCCAGCAGATGACGCATGGCGTGTGGGATGTGCCACCAGCGATAGCTGCGTTGCTCGGTGATGCAGTCCGGATAGATGGTGCGCAAGTGGGTGCGTGACTTGTTGAGCCGCAGCACCTGGAGCAGGTCGAAGGCGACCAGCGGCTGCAGGACCGCAGAGACTGCATCGATGAGGTCCTTGGTGCGGGAGATGTTTTCCACATGGGTGACCATCTGCTGGGTGGCCTTGTCCAGCGTGAGATCGCGCACCAGTGCCAGGGTGCCCTGGACTTCGCCATCATCGGCCGTTTCGGGGAAAGCCGTGATGGAGATCGGCACGCGGGCGTTGTCGCGCTGGCGTTTGAGTTCGACCTCGTATTCATCGCCCTCCCGCAGCTCGATGCGTCGGCGCAGGCCGTCCAGCACGGCGTCCAGATCCGCACCGTCAAAGAGATCCACCACGGTGACGCCCTCCCAGTCGTCCAGCCCCGAAATCGCCAACATCGTTCGGTTGGCGTAGGTCAGCCGCCCCAGGCGATCCACCCGCGCGATGCCCAGGGGCACCTGGTCCATGGCGGACAGAGGCAGATCCATGCGCAGGCGAGGGGCTCGTGGGGGCGACAGATCCGCAAGCAGGTCGTCGCGAAGGCGCGGCTGCGCAAAGCCCAGGGTCATGGGCGGCGGGTGCATGTCTGCGGAACGGCTGAACGCCAGGTCAGGATCCGGCATCGGTAACTTCATGGTGGACCTCCAGTCGAGCCAGGGGATCGGCGTAGACCGTGTAGGCCAGCCAGCTCAGGGGATCGCCCGGCCGCCCCCCGGTACGCTGATCGCGTGCCTGGCGCCGAGCCTGGAGGGCTGCCGCGCCGATCGGCAACCCGAGCTGGAGTCCGTCATACAGGGCGGTGGCGAAGGCGTGTGCCGCCTCGTCATACACCGACCAATACGTGCCAATGAACACCGCCGCGCCGTGGCGCTCGCGGTTGGGACGGATGAACCGATGGGCCCAGCCGCCCACGCCAGTGAGCCCCGCGCCACCCAGCGCGCTTTGGCAGGCGTTGAAGAAGATGAAGGGGCGTGGAAGCAGGGCGTTTTCCACCGTGCCGGCGAACAGGCTCGCCGTCATGGTTTCGTTGCCCTCCAGGCGCAAGGCGGCCCGGTCGCCCTGTTGCAGCGCGCCCGCATTGGCGTGTCCGCAGAAGTGCCAGGCGTCGAAGGCACCCGATTCCAGCGCACGGGTCAGCGGCAGGTATCGCGGGGTGACCTCGGTCACCAGACGGCCGTTTTTCGCCAGTGCGAGGTAGTAGTCGCGTTCCCGGCTGGCGGTGTCCAGCCTGCTGTCGCTCGGCACCACCAACGCACAACGGGAGAGGCGGAAGGTGCTCGGCGCGGGACCACCGTGCAGCCATCGGGTCATGGCGAAGGCCTCGGCCAGGAAGGGGCCTTCGACCGTGCGGCCGTTGGCGTCTTCCCGGACCAGGCGACAGGCTTCCCAGGGGATCCAGCCATCATCCGAACAGACCTGGAGGGTGAGCGTTCCGGTACCTTGATGCTTCCAGAGCAGTGCCTGAAGGGGCTCCGGGATCAGTCGGCTGAAGAGGTCCGCCCCCCAGCTCTGAAGTTGCCGCAAGGCCTTTTCCGCAGCTTCCTGCTTGCCGATGGTCAGACCCTCGATCGCACCCACGAACTCGCGCATGCGGGTGGGGAGGTCGTGGAGGGCCACTGCGGGGAAGTCCTCCACGCCGCCACCGGCGGTGCGCAACTGGAAGCGCAACCCCGTGGCGGATTCCATCACCAGCAGGCGCAGATCCGGCTGAGGATCGACGCTGGGCGCGGGCAGGGGCAGGACTTCCTGAATCTGGACCTGATTCGGCGGGGACGCCTCGTAGGGCAGCACCACATTGACGCCCAGCACCATGCGGGCCACCGAGATGCCGTTGCGGAACGCAAACGCCTTGATTCGGGCCGGGCCGACTTCCAGCGTCCGGAAGTCAAAGCTGACCGCCCGGAAGGTTTCCGTGGCCGGCACGCCCAGCGGGACGGAATTTCCGTTCACCGGCTGCAGGCGGGCATCGCCCTGAACCGTGATTTCGAGGGGCTCGCCCGGGTGCAGATCGATGTCGCCGATGGTGGCCTGAGCGCGCTCCAGGCGGTCCAGTGCAATCACCAGTGTGACCGTATCCCCGACACGGACCTGGGCGGGGATGGAGGCGTCCAGCCGATGCGGCGCCACGGGCGGCGCTTCATCCATGTCCAACGCAGCGTCCAGCAGGGCGTCGTCCGCCAGGTAGCGATCCGGCAGGTAGCGATCCGGCAGCGTCAACCGTCCACCCCGGGTGGTGGGGCGGCGAGTGGTGGTCACCCCCATCGGCACACCGTCCTCGTCCACCACCACGGCGCCGACGTCGCCGGCGGCCTCGTAGCGTTGGAGATCGTGCACCGGCGCCACTGGCGGCGGCAAGACACCCAGGCGCGGAAGGAGCCGACGGTCCGCACGCTGCTTGTTGTCGCCCAGGAAGGTGCGAAGGTCGTTTCGGCGCAAGGCTGCCTGTTGAAGCGCCCCTTGGTGCCACCAGCGCAGCAGGAACCAGGCCGCGGACGGCTGCGCATCCATGAGCGCCAGTGCGCCGGCATGCGTCAAGCCATCGTTCTCGGCCAACTCAATGACAAAGAAGTTTCGATCCAGGCTCAGCAGCGACTCGGGCTGAAGGGGCGCCAAGCGTTGGATCGGGTCAGGCCACATGCCGCATGCCCTCCACATAACGTGGGTCCAGGCGTTGGGCATCGGTGGATCCGGATTGCGCTTCGATGTGGCTGCGGAAGGTGCTCATCAGATCCGGCAGCGCGGCGAACAGCTGGCGCAGGTGGTCCCGCTTGAGGCCGGAGAGCCACGGGACGCGGCCGTACCAGGCAATGCTGTCCCAGAGGCGATCCAGATCGTCTTTCGCCATGGTGGCGGAGAACTTCTGAACGAGTGTTGGCGCACCTGGGTCGGGCCACGGTACCCGCGCGGTGGCGCGATAACAACCGTCCGGCAACTGCTGGTGGCGCCAGGCCATCAACAACTCCTCTACCGAGTCGGCGACGGCTTCGACGGCTTGCTCTACGGCCGGGTCCTGCGTAGAACGGTTCAAAAACAGTTGGCCGTCGCAAAAGGTTTCCCAGCGCTCATCGGCCGCATTCACGACGGGCAGCCCCAGCCCGTGGCGATGCGAGACGCCCTGTTCGTGTGGCTCGCTGATCCCGTGCAGCGACTGAAGGTCGGCATGCCCGTCCTGGTCGTGCAGCACCTTGGATAAAGCGCCGGCCACGCGGTCATTCAGCCCTTGGCGGTCGGCCCAGTCGCAGATCTCCTGGCGCGGCACGCGAATGTGCCCGGCGGCAAAGCCGTCAGTCAGGAAGTGGTCGGCAAAGGCATTGGTGTAGAGGGCTTGCCGCAGCCAGGGGTCGTCCGGGCCCTTGGCGCGTAGGGCGAGTTCCAGCGCAGTGCGGTGGTGGCGCACGTACGCCAGCTGGTTGTGCCAGCCGAAATGATCGACGTTGCGCAGGGCCAGCTCGACGTAGGACTTGGCGTTCCAGGCCAGGCGGATGTTGGCGTCGGGGTAGGGCGTAGCGTACTCGCCCACGCCGTCGAGACGCTGGTCGATCCAGTGGAGCTCCTCGGCAAAGAGGCGACGGATATCTGACAGGTCATTGCTCTCCCACAGCCAGGGGAGGCGGGACGGTCTTTCCTCGAAGAGCGCTTCGGGCGACTCATAGAAGTCTCCGGACAAGGCCACCAGTTCGCCGTACTGCAAGGACTCGCGTTCATCCTTGCGGGGAATGGACTTGAACAGCTCGGCATCCACGGCGACACCCTGGCGCGCCAGGCGCTCGACGGCTGCGGCCGCCCCGCAGCCGCCCAGCCAGGCATGCTCCCCCGCATTGAAGCGCTTTTGGGCGATGCGGCTGCCATTGGAGCCGGCGTGGGCAGTGAGGAAGAGAGAGAACGGATCGGCGAGCGGGGGCGAACCGTGAGCATCGGACGGCGTGGCGGACATCGGACCTCCCTTGCATGGCAGGGCCACGCAGTCTGATCACTTGGGGGTGCGGTGCACATCCCATGGAGTGATGAGGAGGGGCTGCGGTTCTAGGGGGGCGGGATGGAGCGCAGGGAGCGGGTGAAGTTGCCTCTGCGAATGCCGTCGATTTGGACGTACGTAGGAATAGGAAGGGTCATGACGTTGACGCACCGCCCGCAGGCCAGCAATACGGTTCACCTTCGAATCCCGCCGCCTTCATTTCTTCCGGCTTACCGAGGTAGGGATTGTTCTTCCAGTCCAGAGAGGCGAGATAAGCGGCAATATTTTCATCATCTTGTGTAGGCGTACTGATATAGCCTGGGTTGACGATTTCCCGGGGCAACGGGCGCCCCATCCGCGCAGACCGATCCTTGGGACACAATTCAATAAGCCGCTCGATGGTCTGGCGGCGCCAGGATTTAAACGCATCAGGCGCCCCGCAGACCCGCAGCGCTACCTCCGAGATGGTGACGGGCTGATGGATGAATGGTTTCGTATTTCTGGCGTGAGAAAATGCTTCTTCCAGAAAATAGACCGAGGCGGCAAGCGGGCTGCCGATATTTCGGTCATAGTCCTCTTCCCATGGCCTATCAATGAACGCATCCAAGTAGCGCCAATCAACAATACCAGCCCAGGCCGCATCAAGGAACTGAAAGACGCTGTCATCCGGCAGCATTTTGTGAAGGCGATAAAACGTCCACTCGATGGCACCCAGCGAAAAGGCGAGTGCGGCACGGTTGGACATGTCGCCAATTCGGTTGGCAATCCGGGGCTGCTGGAACAGCACTTCGTCGTCAGTCTCATTGTCCCAGTGATATTCCGGCTTGGTGAAAACCACGCCGGCTTCGACGATATGAGGGGGTGGGCGATGATTCATGCATGTTTCTCCCAAAGCTTATTCCTCCATTTTTGGGAGGTCGTGTTCTTTCTATGATTAACCTGCTTGCAGGGCGCCTTCTGCTTCTTCCTGTCTTCCGTGGGACCGTTACCCAGGAAAATTTCCAGCTGTCATTTGGCAGCGCAACCAAGGAACGCATGCAGGGGCGGCCTCGACAATCGGGCTGGCCGCTACTCCGTCGGCCGGGATTTCGTCCGGTACTGCGTCCCGGGCGCTACCCAGAACACGGCGCCAAACGGCGTCTCCTTCAGATTGACCGGCAGCTCTCGGGCGTCGAGCTCGGCACGGATCCCGTCCAGACCAGTCTCTGAAGACATCACGTAGCCTGCCTCCAGCACATCGCCGTAGTTCGCTTCGGTCTGGCCCACCGCCAGCTCTACCAGGTCCTCGACGGCGTCCACGCCCAGCTCCCAGATGTGGACATCCTCATCCGTGGCATAGGTCTTGATACGCCAGGCCTTGCCGTCAGCGGCGAAAAACTGAATGGTGTCGAACACCTCATCGGTGGCCGGCGCCTCAGTGTTGTTCAGGTAGCTGCTCTGAATGGACAGCTGGAAAAGGATCAATTGGGTCTGCGTGGACATCGCGGCATGCTACGACATCCCCTGTCGCATGAGCAGGGGACGACACCGAAGGGCAGGGTGATCCACCCCTGTTCCACCCCGCAAGCGCTGGCAACCAGATGTTGCCTCGGTGAGCTCGCCCGGGGGCCCCATCGCGATGGATGGCACTGTCCTTGAAGCATCCAAAGACGCTCCCTGGCCGCCCGCTGAGCAGCGCCTGCGCTCAGCCTCTCCGCCTCTCCGGCACCGCCGCCTCAGGTATGCAACTGGTTTCACACTGGTCTGCAACAAACCGGAAATATCCACAGAATCGCGCCAATTTCGGTACAGGGCCGGAACATCACCCGAGGAACGTCATGTCCAGATTCTCGAGAACTCTCCTTCGATGGCTGATGGCCATCGTCACGCTGGTGGGCCTGGCCTCTGCGGCCTTGGCCGCCGACTACACGCAGGGCGTGACCAGCAGCGGCAGCACGGCCGTCATCTGGTTCAAGTCGACCGTCGCCACCACCTGGGTGGACGCGCATTACCAGGTCAACAGCGGCCCGCAGCAGAACTTGCGCATGGGCTACAACGCGGCAAATGCCCGCTACGAGACGCCCGTCACGGGTGTGGCCAGCGGCAACACGTTGAGCTACTTCTTCACCTACAACAACGGCAACCCGGCCTACGACACGCCGCGCTTCAGCGCGACCATTGGCGGCACAGCCACGCCGCCGCCCGCCACCTCGGGCGCGGTGTGCTTTTACGAGAACGCCAATTACCTGGGCGCCTCGTTCTGCGCAGACGCCGACAGCAGTTGGGTGGGCTCCGCCTGGAATGACCGCATCTCGTCGGTCAAGATCCGCAGCGGCACATCCCTTCAGCTGTTCGACGACATCAACTACGGCGGCCGCACCATCACGCTGACCGCTGATGCGCCCAACCTGGGCAACAACAGCAGCTTCAACGACCTGGTCTCATCGTTCCGCATTCGCCAGACCGGCAGTGCCGTCGACCTGCCCGAGGGCAGCGGCGTGATGACGCTGAAGTTGGTCAACGGCACCAACGGCGCCTGGCAAGACCAACAGGTCTACTGGTCGATCATCGGCTACGACCCCGTGACCAAGGTGCTTTCGTATGTCGACAACACCGGCCGTCTGGTGCCTGCCTCCCTGGCCCACAACGACGGCGCGAACCACCTGACCAAGAACGGCCAGAACTATTCGAACTACTTCTACAAGCTGAACGAGATGCCCTGGGTGTCGATCCCCCGGATCGATTCCGGCCGCATGTTCATCAGCTTGGGTTCGCCGATGTTCATCAAGATCAACCAGGCTGGGGATGGCCGTCTGGGCTTTGCCGGCCCGGACATGAACAACACGAGCGACCCGAACCAGGACGTCAACTTCGAATGGATTGAGTTCACGGTCGACCAATGGGGCTATCACGGCAACACCACCCGGGTGGACCAGTTCGGCTTCCCGTTGCAGACCCGTCTGCTGGGTCGCGACGGCTATGACCGCACGCTGGGCGAGAACACCTCCCGCGCGAAGATCTTTGCGGACTTTGAAGCGATGGCGCAGCCCGAATTCCGATCACTGGTGCAGCGCCCGTACCGGATCGTGGCGCCCGCCAAGTCGGTGTTCAACCAGGGCCAGGCCTATGGCAACTACTTCGCGGCCTATGTGGACCAGGTCTGGGCCAACTACGCCACGACCGATCTGGTGTTCACCGCCGAAGCCGGCACCTTCCGGGGCCGCGTGATTGGCAATGACTTCGTATTCTCGAAGAACGGTGGCCCGCAAAACCTGTATATCCGCGGCAAACCCACCACGCAGGAAATCCTGGAAGGGTCAGGCCGCCTGGCCAGCGGCAGTGCCGACGAAAAGGTGGTGCAGGCGCAGATCACGGCTGCCTTCAATCGCCATCTGCTGATGCGCGTGGACCCGTCGCAATGGAGTACGGCATCGACGTACTACGGCGCCGGCCCGGCCAACTACTACTCGAAGTTCTGGCACGACCACAGCATCGACGGTCTGGCCTACGGCTTCTGCTATGACGACGTGCGCAGCCAGAGCACGTTGCTGGAGCATCCGACGCCGCGCGGGATGTTCATCACGGTCGGCTGGTAAGCCGAGCAGCAGGGGCCGCCGGGGGGCGGCCCCTCGTCTTGAAGCCGAACGCTGAGAGCGATCGTCAACCCCCGGGAGCCTCTACACAACTGTAATGCCCGCGGGATCGCAAGACCTACTCAGAGGCCCCCAAGGCTAGCCTTGAAAACCCGACGCACGCGAATAATCCCCCGGAACAAGGCCGATGCCTACCGCTGCCGTTCTCAGAGGTGCGTCCAGTTCGGCCGGCAGGCTGCCACCTCGATCACCGCCTCCCTGCTTTCATCGCTGAGGCAGCCATTTGCCTGCATTAGGGCTTTCCTGCAATCCGAGTGTCATCGGTTTTCGCTATAACTCCGGCCATCCAAAGGGTGCGCAGTCACCCGACAAAGGGAGTTCATGTCAGCCAGGTACTCGCCAAGCCCATCCTCTCGGACGCGCTCTCAGGCCTTGGCACAGGTGCTGTCATGCCTGGGATGAGCCGTGCACCCACTGAGCAGCCCGGTGCCGCATGGGGTGGATTTACTGGTGAGTCGCGATCCAATGCGACGGGCGCGGAGCTGTCGTTGAATGGCACGTTGGTCTTTGGCAAACAGCAATTGGATGCGGCGGCCCTGCGCCGGCGGGTGAATGATCGGAAAGTGCACTTGTCGTTGCTGCCGCGAGGCGCGCTGGTGCACTTTCCCGAGCATCCCTCCGCGGGATTCGTGGCGGACCTGCTGGCTTGCCATGAAACCCAGCGTTGCTATCAGCCGCACGGGGTGATCCTGAGAGCGCGAAATGCACCGCTGCCGGGTTATCTGGTGCCCACCGTCGACGAGGCATCCGGGCAGCGGCGGCTGATCCTGGGCAGTTGGCAATCGGTGGAGGACGACACGGCGGCCTATGCCCGCTTGTTTGCCGGCGAAAGTGGCCTCCGGTTCGCGCTGCTCAAGCCGACCCATGTGGATCTATTTCTGCGGGATATCTATACCCCATTGGTGGCAGGCCATGAATTGCATGTGCCGGAGGACCACGCCACGCCGACTGATCCGGCGTTGATGCGGCAGTGGATCCACTCGCACGGTATCCACGTGCTGCATCTGAGCGTCTCCATGGCGCGGCAGTTGTTTGATGCCGAAACGCGGCTACCGTCCGTCCGCTTCGTCATGCTGCCCCGGGAACGACTGTTCTGGCGGGACGTGCAACGTATCCAGGCGGCCATCGCGTCGGATGGGCAGGTGTACCACCTGTACGGACCGCCGGAGACCACGTTGACCCAATTGCATTTCCTCGCTCGGCCGGAGCCAGGGGCCATGCCTGATGCACCGGTGCCGGTCGGTCGGCCGACGGGGCAGAGCAGGGCGGTTGTGGTGAAAGAAGGGCGGCCGTGTGACGCGATGGAATCCGGTGAGATTCTCATCCGGCATGCGTATCCCGCGCATGGTTACCTGCGCGGTGTCGGCGATGGGTCGACCCTGGAACTGCAGTCGCCGTTCATTGCCAACCCGTTTCGGGTGGATGACCCGGAGCCCGTTTATCGGACGGGGGACATGGGGTTCATTGATGCGGATGGGGCGCTGGTTTGTCTTGGCAGCGCCTCAAGCCTGCGACGTGAACGGTCGTCGCCATCATGACGGCATCTTTGGTGCGCTGAAGTCAACCTCCCAAAGCCGGGCTGCATCTTTCGCATGGCGGCGAACACCTTCGCATGCCATGAAGGCCGGCCGATCGCCAACTTCTACCCTGACCCGAATACTCGAAGGAGATTCAGGTCATGCAATCGTCAAAGGTTCCCGCAGCTGCCACGCCGTCCCTCCGACCTGCGCAAGAGGATGCTGGCCATACGAATGTCACGTCGGACTTGCCACAACCGGCAAAGCGCCCTGGTGGTGTTTCAGCCTTGATCGAACGGTTTGGCGGTGGCGTGGGTGGAACATCCGCCACGTCGACCACGAGCGCAAGCCCGCGGCCGAGGCAATCCTTGCAGACCACGCTGGGGAGGAATTCTTCCGCGTTGCTGACGCCTGGGAGACTCACGTCGACGCCGGTCACTCAGCAATCGCCGCGGCCGACGGCCCAGGTAATGGCAACGGCAACCGCAACGTCACAGCCGGAGGTCCACCTGGCGGCACAGCCATCGGCCTCCTCGGCAACGCGGCCAACTTCGGAGCAGGCGGCAGAGCCAACGGTGCACAGCGAGGTGCCATCCGTGGCCCCGGCGCAGGCGCAGGCCGCGTCGTCGCAGGTCTCTGCCAGCAGCATCAAGGGTCCCACGGCGCTGTCGGTGGACAAGAAAGTTGGTGGGAGTGAAAAGCTCTGGGTCTGCCCGGAGGGCTCGTCGGTCGGCTGGCTGCAGCCTCACGCCTCCACCGACTCGGCCGTCATGACACGGGAAAGCGACACGATCAAGAAGCTGGCCGCTCTGGGATTTCCAGTCGCCAAGATCATTGACGGACCGCCGCCGACATCGATCAGCACGGGCTCCGGAAATGTGCCGGTGGCTTCGTCAGGCTTCTGGATGGAGAAGGTGGACAGCGTGGCCAACGGCAAGCCGAAGCGCCTGGGCGGGCCATTCGGGGGCGACGAGCTGGCGCAAAAGCTGGTCAACGAGCTAAAAGCCGGCGACGTCGATCTGGGCGCCCTGAGAGCGAATCTCAAATCGCTGCATGGGAAGGCCGAGGACCTATGCGAGCACGTGGGCGAACTGGATCTGTATGTCGGAAAGGACGGTCAGGTGAAACTACTGGACGTGGCGCCAGACCACACCGAACGTGTCCTTGGGGACGATCCGGTGGCGGTCGGGCAGGTCAAGAAGGGGCTGGAGCGAATGATGGCGGCCATCGACAAGCTTGAACCCGCGCCGGCCGCTGGAGCGGCGGGTTCCGCGACGGCGGGCCGTGCCGACAGGGTGGCGACCAGGGGGTGAGCTGGCGCCGTGGCTTCGGATGGCAGACGGCGCGCTGAGGTTCGCGATCTTCACCCACCGGAAACTTGCATTTATACAGCTAGGCTGTATAAATACGGCCTGTGTCTGAGTGCAGGCCGCAATTACCGGAGAAGTCATGAGCGCAGCATCGCCCAAACAGGTCGTTCAACGTTTCAACCTCGAAGTCATCCAGAATGGGCAACGCGCCTCGTTCGAAGAGCTCATGGATCCGGCGTTCGTCAATTGGTCGGCGCCGCCCGGTGTGCCGCGTGGTGGAGAAGGCCTATGGAAGACCTTTGACCAGGTTCTCCGCCCGGCCCTCAGCGATCTGACCGTCACGATTCACGAGCAGGTCTGCGAGGGAGAAAAGGTCACCACCCGCAAGACTGTCAGCGGCACCCATACGGGCACGCTCATGGACATCGAGCCCACCAACAAGCCGGTAGCTATCGAAGTGATCGACATCGTCACAGTTCGAAACGGACGCTACGTCGAGCATTGGGGCCTCAATACACTGGCGGCTGCTGTTGCCCAGCTCCGTACGGCATGACGCCCAGGACGGAACCAGGGGGAGCCACGCCCGAAGACGAATTGGCAGAATCCTTGCGTGACCTGGTGGGTCAGTTGGTCCGCTCGGTACGAGAGCGCACGGACACACAGAGCAATGCCCAGAGTGAGGCGCTGTCCCACTTGCATCGCAGCGGCCCCGTCAGTGTGTCCAGGCTGGCGGAGAGCCGCGGTGTGACGCACCAAACCATGCGGCTGGTGGTGGCGCGGCTCGAAGCCTCCGGGCTGGTGGAACGCAAAAGCGATCCGGCCGATGGTCGTGGACAGCTCGTGGAACTGACGGCACAGGGGCGGGAGGCGGCCCTGGATGGCCAGCGAAAGCGCGCCGCCTGGTTGGCACAGGCGATTCGCACAACGCTTTCGCCGGCGGAGCAGGACGCCTTGGCCGAGGCGCTGTCGCTGCTCAAACGTGTGATTGCGGCGTCGGGAACGCCTCCGCCGACGTGACTGCTGCCGCTGATGCGATGGGAGCTGCGCATGCACTCCAACGCGCCGCGGCTCTTATTGCCTCGCGCCATGCCCGTCATGTGGTCGTGGCCGGCGTCGACAGCCTTCTCGACCTGGGCAACGGTCGTAATGGAGGCCCGACGCCGGGCCGATGAGCGTGCCGTTTAGGATAGGCCATGACGTTCAAGACCATCTCAAATGCCGACGCTTCGCGAGTTGGCTCGCTTCCTGTCGATTACGAATGGGACACCCTGATCGGCAATACCTTTGTGGCAGCCACTGAAGAGAATAATCCGCGCCTCGCGCAGGCCCTGGAATCTCTGAATATCTACGGTGCGGCGGACCTCTATCTTGGGGCAGCTGAATGGTGCCTCGCTCGCGTTCAGAAGAACATGCCCGCCGAGGATGGCCGCCTACGCCTTGAAGCCGCCTGGGCGGCGACGGTGGACATCCGATATTGCCGGGTGGGCGAGATCGCCCCGGTCGAAGTGGGACCGGATGACATCTGGAACTTGCCGGAATGGCGCCTTCGTCGCAGCCTGACGGGGTATATCGGCTATCTGGCGCAAGGCAGAACCGCCAAGCTCCGACAAGTGGCGCTGGGCATGATTCTGATGGCCGAGCACATCTGTGGCCGCGACCCCGCATTTGGGCCGTGGCTGGCGGATTTACTGCGTAAGAAAATGGCCTCGTCGGCACGCCGAGCGGACGACGTGGATCACAAGTCCCGAGACAAATCACCTCCCACGGCCCAGGAACTGACGGAGCCGAGCCGGGACGAACGTCTTGCAGGGCTAGCCCCCGCCAACAATCCTTACCTGCGATCGGCGGCCGATATGGCAGCGCTAGGGTTTGCGGGCGATCCATATCCCTGAATCGCCGGCCAACCATGATTCAACGCCCCTCCTGGGTTCGATTCGAAGACCCTCAACGCCTACAATTTTCTTGGGACGACGCACTGAGCGGCGCGGATGATCTTGGCGGCCATGCGCTCGCGGATCAGGTCCTGGGCACGGCGCTTGAGATTGAGCCTCGTGCACGCATGGCGCTCGCTATCGCGCTGACCGAATGGATCGTCTGGCGCTTCGATGGATTGCACGACCGCAACGAACCTACGGAATTCCTCGAAGCGGCCTGGTGTGGTACTGCCGATCCTCGCTATCTCCGTTTTTTCGAACTGACGCGGGCGGAGTGGTTGGGTCCCGTGGAAGGGCCGCTGTGGTGCGCCATCGCACAGTTGCGCCATTCCTTTGCAGTGGGCGTCGACTTTCCTCGGGATCTCTATGAAGGGCTGAGTTACCTGACCGAGTTGGCAGCCTATGTGCAGCCGACGCCCGGACCACTACAGCGCTGGCTTCCTCTCGTGCTGGATCGCCTCAGGAAGTCATTTCCGCTCACCCCCGACGATCCATTTGCGGACCTGTTCTCGCGCGATCCATCGTCACGCATGGGGCCGTGGGGGTCAGCCCAAGGCCTTCGCCAACAGCGGCAAGCTGATATCCATCCGATAGTCCACCGCCGTGTGATCATCCGGGAACTCCTCGTAGACGTGCTCCACGCCCAACGCGTTCAGCCGCTGGTGCATCCGCCTGGCGCCATAAACCAGGTTGTACTGGTCGACATCGCCGCAGTCGATGTACAGCTTCTTGAGCGCCTTCAGCCCCTGCCCATGCGACTCGACCAGCGTCAGCGGATCCCAGGCCAGCCAGTTGGCCCAGCGCTCCGGGATCAGTTCGCAGGTGTCGAGGGTCACCGGCAGGCGAACGCCGTAGGGCGCGCTCGGGTCTGGATCGAAGCTGGCAGCCTGAGCCAGCATCATCAGAATGTGAACGTCACTGTCCTTGGTCTTCTTCGCACGCCAGAAGGCATCGACCCACCGGCCAACGTCCGGCTCCTTGGCCAGCGCCCGCAGCACCGGCACGAACTCGTGCCGATAGAGGAGTTCAAAGCCCATGTCCCCGGAATGGACAGCCGCAGCTGCCCAGAAGTCCGGGTGCAGCAGCGCATGGACCATCGCGCCATAGCCACCACTGGACTTGCCGAACAGGCCGCGCCGGCCGGCCCCGCCGCAACCGAAGCGCGCCTCGACGAAGGGCACCGCCTCTGCGCACAGGAAGTCGTCCCAGCGGCCCATGGCGACCGAATTGACATACTGATTGCCGCCCAGTCGGGTGAAACAGTCCGGGAAGGCGACGACCACCGGCGGCATCTCGCCGGCGGCGATCAACCGGTCCAGCCGCTCTGGCACGTTCTCGCCGAAATTCTTCCAGTTGGTGTGAACCGGACCGCCAGCGGTGAAGCCGACGATATCCACCAGCAGCGGCAGGCCGCCACCATCGTGGCCATGCGGGATGTAGACGTCGATGGCTCGACGGGTCGGGGCGCCGACAAGGTTGCTGGCGAGCACCTCGCTGTCAAGCGTCAGGCGGTGCACGGTGCCGGAAGGGGTGAGGGGGTCTCTTTGCATGTGGATCCAGTTCGGGCGAGGTGGCTCGCAGGGTGATCTTCGCCTGAAACGCTGGGGCACGGCCCAGCGGACCCGCGCGACAAGGAAACGCCAGACGGCGGGCAGGCCAAGGATGGCTTCATTCTGAAGTTCATCAAACCAGCCTTGTGAGGCCGGCAGGAGCCTTAAAAAGAAACTTCCCGGTTCAGTTGTTCGCCATGGGACTGGACGCACGGAGCCTTCTGGACGACTATTCATCCCCAGCGATACGCTGGTGCGGGAGACAAGCTGATGGTGCCGGTTGCGTCGTCCCGAGATGTGCCTGAGGGGGGAGTGAGAGTGGGAGTGAGAGTGGAAGAGGGCGCTGTCGAAGGCGCCGCCAGCCGGCGCACTCTCACGCTGCGCGCCCGGGTCCTCTGGCTGATCGTGACCGTCTTTTCCATCCTGGGCGCCTTGCTGGCCTGGCACCTGGTCGCCGAGCGGCGTGAGCGGATCAAGAGCGCTGGGGACAACCTCCTTACGCGGGTCAACCTGATTGCGGCGCGCCAGAATGTCATGGTGGATCGGGCCGAGGCCGTCCTGGACACCCTGATGGCGTTCCCGCTGCCCCGGCCCGGCGCTCCCGCCGCGGACTGCAACGCCTTGCTGGCCGATCTACTGAAGCGGGAGCCCGACTACGATCAGTTCGGGATCACCAACGCCCGGGGAGACCGCATCTGCGCGGCAGTGGAACCCGGCAAATCAGTGAACTTCGCCGACCGCGGCTGGTTCCAGCAGGCGGCGGCCAGTACCGGTATTGCCCTGGGCGACGTACTCGTCAGCCGGACCATCGGCAAGCCCACTGTCACCCTCAGCAAGGCTCGCCGGGACGCAGACGGCAAGGTGATCGCCGTCTATTACGGCGGCTTGAACATGAAGTGGATGAGCCGCACCGTTTCTGCGGCAGAACGTCAGCCAGAGGAAACCCTCTCCATCATCGATGGACGTGGCTTCCTGGCGGCCCGTCATCCGGATCTGGACCATTGGACAGGCACACAGATCGGCCCCTCTCCACTGGCCCAACGACTGCAAACGACCGAATCTGGTCCATTCGAAGCAGTCAACCGCGCCGGCGAACGAAAACTGCTGGCCCAGGCGCCGTTGTTGAACGCCACTGTAGGCAGCCGATACAAGCTGGTGCTGGCGGCCCCCATGGCGTCACTGGAGGCACCAGCTCGGCAGGAAGCAGCGCTGGCCTTTGGTGCACTGCTGGCCATGCTCGTCGCCACAGGCGCCGCACTGCTGCTGGGGCTCAATCGATGGATTGTTCATCCGCTGCAACAGCTCTCCGACCTGGTGCAGCGCCAGCGAAACGGCCAGCGCGGCGAACGTAGCGGCCTGCGCCACCAAAACGATGAGATCGGCACGCTGGCCCGCGCCATTGACGAAGCGGCCACGCAGATTGAAGAACGCGAGGATCGCCTCGAAGCGACCAACCGGGCCTTGCGTGTGGTCTCGGCAGGCAATCGCACCCTCCTGAAACGGCACGACGAAGCGGCCCTGCTTGATCAGATGTGCCTGGCCATCATCGAGGCGGGCCGCTTCCGCCTTGCCTGGGTGGGGTATGCCGAGGAGGATGGTTCTGTGCAACTGATGGCGACCTATGGCCTGGAGCCCAGCCTGATTGAAGGCCTGAATGCCTCGCTGGTGAGGTCCGCCCATGGCCAGGGCCCCGTCGGCAGGGCCATTCGGAACCATTCGATTGAAGTCTGGACACAGGCCGATAGCCGGCCCGAAGACGACTTCTGGAAAGAAGGCGCACTGCGACGGGGCTGCCTGGCCAGTCTGTCCCTGCCGCTGGAAGTTGATGACAAGGTTGTGGGGGTCCTGAACATTTGCGCCGCCGAGCAAAACATCTTCGACGACTCGATCATCGAGGTGCTGAAGGAGGCCGCCAGTGATCTGGCGATGGGCATTCGGGTGGCCCGCTCCGAAGTGCTTCGCACACAAATGGAAGCGCAATTGCGCGAGCATACGGACCGCCTGGAGGAACTGGTGGAAAAGCGCACCACCGCCCTCATCAGCGCCCGTGAAAGCGCGGAAGTGGCCAACCGCGCCAAGAGTGCGTTCCTGGCCAACATGAGCCATGAGATCCGCACACCGATGAACGCCATCATCGGGCTGACCCACCTCATGCGCCGCGAGACCAAGGAGGCGCTGCTGCAGGACCGCCTGCGCAAGATCGAGCGTTCGGCCAAGCACCTCCTCCAGGTGATCAACGACATCCTGGACCTCTCCAAGATCGAGGCCGGAAAACTGACGTTCGAGGACATCGAGTTTTCTCGGGATGAACTGCTGTCCGGCGTCCTGGACATGGTGGTGGAAGAAGCCAATGCCAAGGGCCTCGAACTCGTCCTGGATACTGACCACATGCCTGCACGCCTGCGCGGCGACCCCAAACGACTGGCGCAGGCGCTGATCAATCTGCTGGCCAATGCGGTCAAGTTCACCGAGCACGGCTGGGTGCGGTTGAATGGGCAGTTGCTGTCCGAATCCGGCGACCGACTTTCGCTTCGCTTTGATGTGCGCGACTCCGGCATCGGCATTCCGCCGGAGCGGCAGCAGAACCTGTTCAAGGCCTTCGAGCAGGCGGACCTCTCCACGACCCGGCGGTTTGGTGGCACCGGGCTGGGACTGGCGCTGACCCGTCACCTTGCCTCGCTGATGAATGGCGAGGTCGGTGTTGACAGCACACCTGGCGTCGGCAGCAATTTCTGGTTCACCGCCGAGCTGGGCCGAGCGGCCACACCGGACCTGGAAGGGATGCGGGGCAGCCTGGACGGTCTGCGGGCCCTCGTGGTCGATGACCTACCCGAGGCGTTGGAAGCCATCACCGATGTGCTGGGCGTGCTGGGCATGGCCGTGGATAGCCACCTGACCGGGGCAACTGCTGTGGAACGTGCGGCGGCGGAGGCCGCCGCCCACCGAGCATTCGACGTCATCATCATCGATTGGCGCATGACGCCGCTCGACGGATTGCAGACTCTGGCGGAACTCCAACGGACGCTGGGCGATGAGATACCACCCTGTGTGTTGGTCACGGCCTACGACGATGACGCCCTGCGCGCACGGGCCCGGGACGCCGGGTTTGATGCCCTATTGCACAAGCCGCTCACGCCGACCGCTTTACATGACACCATCGGCCGCGTATTGGCTGACCGGGCAGAGCAACACATGGAGACGGCCGCGTCAATGGCGGCGATGGCTTTCACCTCGGATGGCACGGCGACCGAAGATTCCACGAGCCGCCGCATCAAGCCGGGAGCCCCGCCCGACAGAGAAGCGCAGGCACTCTCGACCGAAGATGCGGCCCTCCGCGAGCTTCGTGCCCGGTACGCAGGCCGGCGCATCCTGCTGGCTGAGGACAATCCGGTCAATCAGGAAGTGGCTCACGAGCTGCTGAACTCCGCCGGTCTAAACGTCGAGGTGGTGGGCAATGGTGCCAGTGCGGTGGAGCGCGTGGCGGAAACGGATTTTGCGGTCATTCTGATGGACGTTCAGATGCCGGTGATGGACGGGTTGGAGGCCAGCCGACGCATTCGCGCAGCGGGCGCGAGCGTGGCGATCATTGCCATGACCGCGAATGCGTTCGTGGAGGACCGTCAGGCTTGCCTGGAGGCGGGCATGAATGACCACATCGCCAAGCCTGTGAACCCGGCGGATCTGTATGAGGCTCTGTTGCGATGGCTGCCCAGTTCACCGGTGGCCGCACCTGGCGTACGGGCGGCTCCAATGGCAGACGACTCGGCACTCATGGCGCGGCTCGGCCGTGTGGAAGGTCTGGATGCCGCGCTCGCCTTGAGAGGGTTGGGCGGGAATATGAATGCGCTGGTGCGGGTGCTTCAGCAGTCTGCGGTGAGCTATGCCGGCGGCGCGCCTGATCTGCTGGACCTGGAATCGCCCGGGCTGCCACAGCGCTGGCGGTCGACGGTCCATTCACTGATCGGGTCGAGCGGGGCGGTTGGCGCAGCAGGGTTGGAACGGAGGCTGCGGGCGTTTGAGGGGCAGCTGAAGGGAAGCGATGTGCCGGGTAGCGATAGTGTGGAGACGGCAGCAGGGATCCACCGAGCATTGATGGCGTTGGCGGGGGATTTGTCGAGCGTGTGGGGGGAGGGCGTTCGGGGTTAGGTGCCTCAGTCCAAGCCCCCCTGGCCGATAACTCGCATCAAGAATGGCAAACATGAATTTCAAAACGCTTTCGACCAATGAAATCTCCCGTCTGGCGGGACTGCCGCTGGACCATGAATGGGAAAACGTCATCGCCGACGGGTTTCTGGTGGCCTCGGATGAGGAGCATCCGAGTCTGTGGAATGTGGTGGACCCGATCAACATTCACGGCCTGTCGGACATCGTCATCGCCTCGGTGGAACTGTGCATGGCGCGGCTGAGCGCTCACGTGGCCGCGGACGACGGGTTGCTCAGACTTCAGTCGGCATGGGCGGCCACGGTGGATCAACGATATTCCCATCTGTCCGATGCGAATCCGTCCCCGCCTACCCAAGGCGACCTCTGGACACGTCCCGAGTGGTTCGTGCGGGCGATCCTTCACTACCTTCACTTCTTCCTGGAACGCGGAAGAACGGCGAAGGTGCGACAACTCGCCGTCACCGCACTCCTGACGGCGGAGCATCTCTGCGGCCGCGACGTCGAGTTTGACCGGTGGCTGAAGGACTTGCTTCAGACCAAGCGCCAAAGCTCCCCGCGGCGAAGCGATGAAGTGGACAACAAGTCCCGGGATGACTCATTCGCCACACCGGCTGAGCTGACTGGCCCCGACCGGGCAGATCGACTGGCGGGGTTGGATCCGACCCAGAATCCGTACTTGAAGTCGGCTGCGGCCATGGCCGCGCAAGGCTTCACCGGATCCCCCTATCCGGCCACGCCTTGAGCTCACATGCTGCACCGGCCTTCCTGGGCTCATCCGACCTTGACGGCCGGGTTGAGGCTGTACAGGCCGGTCAGCGCGGCCTTGGCCAGCACTGGCGCCTTCTCCAGCGCGGCCCGGACGTTGGCACCGGTCAGCGGCCCCTCGACCCCTAGCGTCGACGCGGCGAGGGCGTAGACGGTGAACACGTAGTGGTGAGGGATCTCGTCGTTCCACGGCGGGCACGGACCGTCATAGCCGTAGTAGTCGCCTTTCATCTGGTCGTCGCCGGCGAACCAACCCGTGTAGTCGTTGATGCCGTGGCGCAATCCTTGAGGTGCAGCAGGCCCGGGCTTTCCGCGCGGGGTGACGCTGCTGGACTGGGTGCCCGCGGCAATCTCTTGCGTCGCAGCCGGGATGTCCAGCAGCAGCCAGTGGAAGAAGTCGACCCGGGGCAGCGAAGCCGGCACGGTGCGACCTTCCTGGTTCACATCGTCCCCACGGCTCGGGACATCCGGGTCGTGGCACACGATGACGAAGGACTGCGTGCCCGCTGGCACGTCGCGCCAGGCGAGATGCGGATTGCGATTCGACGACAGGGCCACGTGGTTGGCGGCGTCTGGCACGGCAAATGCGAATTCGCCAGGGATCGGCTGACCGTCCTGGAAACTTTGACTGGTGAGTTGCATGGTGGAGTGGCTTCCGTTTGGAATGGTGGGGTGCGCGCGCGCATAGGTACCGTTCCCCTGTCTCGAGCGCTGGCATCCCACCTCGAGAAATTATCTGGTCGATCTTAGTCACTTCTGAATCAACCCGGGTTGCTTCAGATTGCGAGCGGCAGAACTGCCGGGACATCGGGCCTGGCCACTTACTTCGGATCATCGGCACCCTTGCGCGAAGCGGGGAAGCGGGGAAGCGGCGCGCGATGGAGGTCGTGTTGGTCAAGCGCGGCTTGGGCCAGGGTGGGTGTCACTAAACCGCTTCTGAAGAAAATGCACTCACCGACTTCCATTTGATTCGAGAGGTGTCAGCCATGGATGCCGATAAGGCGAGGATTTGCAACGCTGCGGACCACCCGAAGCGGGGTCGAAGCGGCCACGAGGCGTGAGGCACGGGTTCCCTAGCCATATGGCTTGACTCCGCACAGAGAATTACAGAACGTTGATGCCAACGATTAAACGCCAGGATGTTTACGATCTGTTCTACCGAGCTGCCTGCGAAATCTTCGACGGTGACCTAAAGGCTTACAGAACGACGCTGGACAGCAAAGATGTGCTCTACCGCTATGTCGGTTATCGCGATGCCATGCCCCAGGAGGAAAACGCTGGGCGTACCGTTTTCTTGAGGCTTGCCAACGACACGGAGAACCGCTGGACCGGTTCGGATCTCAATGGTGGGGGCCATCAGGGGCTCTACCTATCCGCGGAGTTTGTCAGCGAAAATCATCCTTTCCCGGAGCTGGAGCATTATCAGAAGCGGGACGAATACCAACACGATTCGCAGGTCACCTGCTTTAATTACACGCCTGACAATCCACCCGAGCTGGTTTCGAAGTCAGTCAGCGAATTGCGGTCGATGTTTTTATTCACGCTCGGAGAGGAGGTCCACGGCATTGACCTGCGCTATCCCGGCGACCACGTTCCCCACTGTTTGCTGCAGCAAATCTTCGCCAAGGCATGCGAACAGGATACGCGGGGCCTCATCGCGAACGCCAAACTCGGGCTGCTCCACAACGATCCCGAAGATGCGGCCTTCTGCCGCGCAGTCGGCAATGCGTGCTTCGAGAAGACCGCAGCGCAGTTCTTCCAGACCACCTCGGTACGCAGCATCAAAGACCCCAGGGCCACCAACATCATCATGCGCGCTCCGAAACGCCTGCCCAACGCCGATGCGCAGCCGATCACCACGCTCATTCCGCAGGGGCGAGCTACCTTCTTCGTTGGCGACTGCGTCGGTCAAGGCGTCTTCACAGTTTCCGACATGCTCTACAACAGAGCATTCGAGGATGCGGGCCTCGCTGCCGGTGCGTCGGCGCCCGTCCAGGAGTTTGTCGAAACGCTGTACAGCGCCGCCAAAAATAGCATCGTGAAAGTCACGAATGAGGTTCACGGGGCAAAGACCGAGCGGCCGAGGAGTCAGGTGATAGCGACTGCCTTCACGAAGATTGCCGATATGCGCGCGCAAATCGAAGGAAGGACGCTCACGCATGACTTTGCCTACCGAACACTTTCTGTACTCCTCGCGATCCCCGATGCCGGCCTATCGCGCCTGGAGCAGTGGGCACTCCGCATAACCTTGAGCGCCATGAAAGACATCCTGGAATACGCCAAAGCGATCGACGCAGCGACGAACGAATAGCAGCGGATCACTGCGAACAACCTTCATGGCGCCCGTGGGTCGCGACGAAATGTCGCGCCAAGCCCCCCGACAGGTTGGCTTCTGAGTGGCTTCGTCACTCAATCGCGCGACAGGTGCGAGCGAGCGGAATTTCCTGCGTTTGAACTGCGCAAAAACGCATATCGGGGAATGACATACTCCCGGCCGCCCGAGAAGCGAAATCGCATCGGGCAGGACAACGATCAAGGGGAGTCTGTGCGTCGTCGCACCTTGTTGACCATCGCGCGCCGCGGCGCCAGGAGCGTGGTGAAAGCTGGGCTGGCCCATGGCCTGCTCGTCGCGTGGGCGTTGCCCGCAGGCGCCTTCACGGTCGAAACGATGTCCGCGGACGAGCCGGCGGTCGTGATCGACGGGCAGTTGACGGAGGATGTCTGGCGCCGCGTGCCCGCGCACGCGGCATTCGCGCAGCTGCAGCCCACTGCCGGGGCGGCTTACGCCAGCGGCATCCGGACGCAGGTGCAGGTGGTGGCCGACGGCAGGGCGCTGATCATCGGCATCCGCGCCTGGTGCGAGCAACCGCCGCATGTTGTGCTGTCGCGGCGCGATGCGGTCCAGCGGGACCAGGACATGGTCGGCGTGTGGATCGACACCGGCGGACGCGGGGAGTCCGCGATGTTCCTCAAGGCCAGCCTGGCCGGCGTAGTGACGGACGGCCTGTACCGCGCCTCGGACGACGAGGAGGAACTCGGACCCGACTTCCCGGTGCGGGTCGCCACCGCGCTGCTGCCCGATGGCTACAGCATGGAGATCCGCTGGCCGTTGTCGGCGCTGCGCTACCCGTTCCAGCCCGCCGCGCCGTGGCGCATGGTCGTCGCCCGCGCGGTGCCGGGCGCAGGCGACCTGCTGCTGGTGAGCGGGAAGGCCGATGCCGAGGCGCTGAACTTCCTCCATGCGAGCGAGCCGCTGACTGGCCTGGAACCGGTGCTCGGCGAGCATCGCAATCGCCAGGAAGGGGACGTCACCGTCGAATGGACGGGACGAAACGTGCGCACCGGCGAGCAAACGGCGAGTCGCGGCAGCGTGGGGGTCGAAGGCTGGTGGCGGCCGCGCGCGGACTGGCTCGTGAACGCGACGCTTAACCCCGATTTCGCGCAGGTGGACATCGACGCGCCGCAGACCAACGGCAACCGCGCGGTGGCGCTCGCGCTTCCGGAGAAGCGCCGCTACTTCCTGGAAAGCGCCGACGTGTTGGGGCTGCCGCTGTCGGGCTTTTATTCACGCACGATCGCCGATCCGCGCTGGGGGCTTCGAGCGACCTGGCGCGGGGCCGGCGCCGACGCCACGATGCTGATGTCGGAGGACCGGGCTGGCACGGTGGTCACCCGGGGGCGTCCTTGGGGCACCGACGAATGGACGCTGGCGGCCCCCAGCACGTCGGAGGTATTCCGGGGCCGTTGGCAGCCGGGCCTGCCCGGGCCGGTGGCATCGGCCGATGGGGATTCCGACGGCGAGGACAGTGCGTTGACGCTGGGGACACTGATCTCGCGCCGCAGTCTGGGCGACGGACGCCGCGGCCAGCTGGCAGGTGTCGATGGACTCTGGAGAAGCAGTGCCGATGGACGCCACTGGCAGGCCCAATGGAGCCTGATGGCCAGCGAAAACACGTTGGCGACCGATGACGACGGCGAAGTCCAACGCAGGGCAGGGCCGTCGCGACGCGACGGATCCGGGTGGGCGAAGCTGCTGTACAGCGACGACCGATGGCTGAATTCCGCCGATGTCACGCGAGTGGGGCCCGAGTTCGTCAACCTGCTCGGGTTCGTCGACCAGGCGGGCTTGTGGCGAGCGCAAGGCGAGGTGAACCGGCGCCTGGGGGAGATGTCGCTGCCCGGAGGCGGGCTCCTGCATCAGACGGAATGGCACTTCGGTGCTTCCGAGGCGCGCAGCCTGCGCGATGCGGCGCGCGCAGAACCGGGGAACGAGGTCATCCGCCGCGAGCTGCGCACGGGCTTCTGGTTGTCCACCGCGCGACGCACGGCTGCGTGGCTCAATGCGGGCATGGACCGGCAACGCGCTCGCAGCGGCGGGCGGCTGCATGAGACGCCGGCGTGGCATGGTGGCGTCGAGACGACACCGTTCTCGTGGCTGGCGAGGCTGACGGCGGAAGGCAGCGTGGGCCGGCAACTGGACACCGACTTCGATCGTGTCGGTCAAGGCGGCTGGTGGTCTATGCAGGCCAGCTCCCGATGGGCGTTGCCGCAGGGGCGGAGCCTGGAGTTCGATCCGGTGTTCACAGGGACGCGAATCCGGGGCGATGGGCGGTACCCGTCGCTCAACGAGACGGGACTGAGGTTGCTTGGGGTGCTGCATCTGAGCGCCGAGGAAAGCATGCGTGTGATCGTGCAGCACGAGCGATCGGCGCGTGGCGCAGCCGGGGCCGAGGTCGCGCACACGCTGAAAAGCCAACACCGGTCGGTGATGTGGAGGAAGCGGTTCTCGTCGCGCTACCAGGTGGCGCTCGGGGCACAGTGGGATTCGAGATCGGAGAAGCCGTCGACGCGGGAGGTGTTCCTGAAGTTGGAGGCGGCGTTGGGAGATGGCGGCTGAGCTGTGTGCTCACGCAGGGAGGCGACCTCGAACAGAGTTTCAATCGGTTCAGTTACGTGCTGAATAATCGAAGGCCAATGCTTCGACCACCGCTGCGTCATCTGGAGAGCCGAAAATAAACCCGTCAGATGGGCGAAAAGTCCTTCGCAGTCGTGACGAAATTGAGTCTGATATTTCCGATGTCAAGAATAAAATACAGGAGATTGATAAAGACCTATTGCGGGGTCAAAGCTCATGCGCGAGCGTATTCGCAGCCAAATTCGCGACTTCTCCACAATAAGGTGGAGTTGGCGGAGGTTGTTCGGGCGTAATGAATGGGCAGCGAGTTGAGATTCATTACTTCGGAAGTGACACCCAGCGTGTTTCTGATAAAAAAAGTAAAGTATGATCATTAGCGTCAGAAGGAACTCAAGAATTTGGGGGGTCCTTGAATGAACATTCCAAATTCGGAACGTTTGGCTCAAGATTCGGACGCTCGATATAGTGTGCGTGAGTGTGCGATTATCTTGTTGAACGTGGTGAACGATTAGCCTGTTGTGGTGGGGGGGGGCACACGACATCTCTTTGAGGAGTTGTCTGCAGTTGTTGATGGCGAGATTAATGAGTTAAATATAAAGGCCAAACTTGCGAAAATTGACTACAGCTTCCGAAGCTTGGATTGGGGAATCGCTTACGGAATTAATAGAGATCTTCCCACTTTTTCCAAAGGGGATGTCTGTGTTGGAGATTCTGAAATTGATCGAAGGCGGCCCTGTTTAGGGGGCGGCGCTTATGCGACCAATACGGATCGGCCTACGCGAGTTGTCACCGCTGGCATTGCGACTCGTCCTAAGGTGATGGTTGAAAACGAGCGAGCTTCAAGGAACTCGCGGTCGTTGGTTGCAGGCTCTCAACATTCCAGAACGCTGGGCGGTTTCAAGCTTCAAAAGTGCCTGACCGTCATCGACGAGTACACCCGCGAGTGCCTAGCCATCGACGTGGCCGGCTCCATCCGCTCCACAAGCGCGTGATCGAGGTGCTGTCGCGGCTGGTGAGCTTGCACGGTGCTCCGCTGTTCATGCGCTCGGACAACGGGCCGGAGTTCGTCAGCCTGGCGGATTCTGGAATGGATCGCCGGCGCAGGCATCGCGACCGTGCTTAACGATCCTGGCAAGCCCTGGCAGAACGGCGCCGACGAGAGCTTCAACGGCAAGTTCCGCGACGAGTGCCTGTCCGTCGAATGGTTCCGCTCGCGCCGCGAGGCCAAGGTCGTCATCGAGTCCTGGCGTCAGCACTACAACGAGGTGAGGCCGCACAGCAGTCTGCAATACTTGACCCCGATGGAGTTCAAGCAGCAACTCCATCAAAACCTGCAACCCGCCGTCTTCCAGGAATTACTGTCTCGGAATTCCCGAGCAGGTCAGGCCCTCTGTATTTTGTCGCCCACCTGATCGGCGGAACCATTTCGATGTTCAGTGATCCATTGCCTGGCATGCGCTACTCTGACCGCTGGCATCGCAACAACTTCATGGAGACCGGCCTCGTGCAAGGAAGGAAATTCTAATGAAACACCATCTGCTTGCCCCCCTCTGCTGCGGGCTCGTGAGTCTGTCCGGCTGCTCCACCGTGACCTATCTCATGCTGGAGAACCAGACCCCCGCACCGGTGGAGGTGCGCTACAGCTCTGGTGCGGTGCACACCGTGAAGCCCTATGCTGAGGGGAAGGAGATATTCAACGTCCGCTGCCAGGTGTTCACCATCCAAGGAATCAACCAGACCTTTGATGTCTGGTATCCGCCCCCGGAATACTTTGAGTCCAACATCTTCAGCACGACGCTGAATGCGCGCGTGACTGTGGAGGGCGACCTGCTCATCTACAGCAAGAAAAAGCCCGAGCTGCCAGCGATCCTGGTGCCGAGGGGCTGCGGTCCTCAAAAGGAAAAATGAGCGCTGGGTCACTCATGACGGGTGTCTGTCGAGAAATACCATCTCGAAGTGGCTGCACGGGCCATTGAACGAGGCGCCGAGGCCGCAGTACTCAAAGAACCGCCTCAGTTGACGCACAACTTTTATCCTCAGACGGTCAAAAGCGGCTAAGCGCGACCAACTCACCAGGCTGACGGCACCAGTTGACGGTACTGTCCAACAGCTGGCGGTACACACGGCAGGTGGAGTCGTGACGGAGGCCCAGGTACTTCTTGTTCTGGTCCCGGATGAGGCGGAGGTGACGGCAGAAGTCGTTTTGGAGAACAAGGATATTGGCTTCGTTCGGCTCGGTCAGGAGGCCGAGATCAAGCTCGAGACTTTTCCATATACACGCTACGGCACCGTCTCAGCAACAGTGAAGAGCGTGGCTGCGGATGCGGTGAACGATGAGAAACGCGGAGCGATATTTCCAATAACGCTGGTGTTGGGGAGAGGTTTGATCGACATCGACGGTAAGCCTGTGAGGCTAGCGCCAGGGATGAATCTGACGGCGGAAATAAAAACCTCCCGACGGCGGTAGTACGTCGGCAAGATGTCGATCCTGGTGTTATGCCTGGATGAAGGGTGCGATAGGCATCAATAAAAATACCGGCCTCTATGCTGACTACATCAGAAATTACACGCGAGTGCAATTCGAATTGCGGGGTGGCCCCCATGATCTAGGGTGCGCAGAATCGAGGCGAGGGCCGTTTTTTGTCGCGGGCAGCACGATTTCAGGTGCGTTAGATCAGCAAACGCCGCGCTGACCAAAAGCTTGCTAGTGACATAGCAACTTTAGGTCACATAATGCACATTGTGCAGCGGGGCTCAGCCAGGACCTGGATCGCGAAAAAGCCTGCGCTGACGAAAGTAAGCATGGTCGCCACCACGCCATGACCCACG
>NZ_FOAV01000009.1 GCF_900109745.1 Roseateles sp. YR242
GCCTTGGCGACGACCTGACGCACGCGACGACTATGACCGTGCTCGCGCAGCCAGCGGCCGACCTGGTTGGCATTGACCCCGCAATCGCGCGCCAGGCGCGACACCGAAGCGCCTGGCTGCAGGCACAGCGCCACCAACTCGGACTTCGCCGTCTCGTCGTACACACTGCGCCCGTCGCGCTTGTGCCCGACCACCAGCCGGCGCTTGAGCTCTTCCAGATCTTCCGTCACTACGTTCCCACGTTCGTCTACGTGGGAACGTACGTTGTCAGCTCACGGCCCGCAGCTCAAGGACGCGGTTCATTGACCGCTTACCACCGAACTGGTCAACCGCCAGGGAAAGATGGGCGGGCAGTTGCGGATTTGCTGGTCACGGTCCAAACAAAAAGGCCTGAACGTCACCGTTCAGGCCTTTCAAATTTGGTGGAGGCGGGGGGAATTGAACCCCCGTCCGCGAGCCATCCTCGTACAGTTCTACATGCGTAGCTGTCTGATTTGAATCTCGCCTGTCGGGTCGCGCAGCAGCACGCTACCCAACAAGCCAGCCCCCTAAATCTCATCTGTGCCCAAGGTGCCCGGACACAAACCAGCCTATGTGATTAACCTCTCAGTCATTGCCTTGCGGCGCAGACCCGGCCCATAGGCCAACCGTTGAGAGGCTCACGCGCAATTAAGCGGCGAGTGCGAACGTAGAGTCGTTTGCAGTTACTGTGTTTCCAGATGGATTTACGAGGTGACTGGTCCTCGGCATGCCCTGCGACGCATCAGAACCCACGTCGAAACCAGGTCGCCCCCATTGAAGCGTGCTGCCAGTATACGTCAGCCACCGCAGGCCGATGAGCGCTTGAGCCACAGCAGCAGATCTGCCGGCGCGTCAATGATCACATCCGCCCCCCAGGCGTCGATCGGCTCACCCTGCCCCAGGTAGCCCCAGCGCACCGCCACGGTGGGCATTCCCGCCGCGCGCCCCGCCAGAATGTCTCGCGCGTCGTCACCCACGTAGATGCAGTGCCGTGGATCCACGCCCGCCCGGCGTGCTGCTTCCAGCAGGGGCGCCGGATGCGGCTTCGCATGGCCGGTGGTGTCTCCACCCACCACGGCAGAAGCCACGTCACCCCAGCCCAGGCCGCGCGCCAGCGGCAACGCAAACCGCTCGATCTTGTTGGTGACAATGCCCCAGCTCAAGCCCGCATCAGCCAGGCCCGCCAGCATCTCGGGAATGCCGGCAAACGGCCGCGTGGCCTGCAGCAGCCGCGCCTCATAACGGTCGAAGAATTCGGTACGCAGCGCGGGAAACGCTTCGTCCTGCGGCGTGACACCAAAGGCCACACCCATCATGCCGCGCGCCCCCGCCCCCACCATGGGACGCAGCCGCTCAAACGGCACCTCGGGCAGGCCCCGCGCCAGCAGCATGTCATTCGTAGCGCCCGCCAGATCCGGCGCGCTGTCCACCAGGGTGCCATCCAGATCGAAAAGCACCGCTCGTATCTCAGTGGACAGTGAGGCCCCCACCGGGGTGTGCAGGAGCACGGTATTCACAGCGCCGACCTCATGAACGTCGCCCCCTTCAAAGGGGACAAGTGAAATCCCTGCAATCTGTGGGTCAGCATGACCTGACCCCTCATCCCGGTCGGCGGCAAGCCAGCATGTAGTTCACATCAGTGTCCGAACCCAGCTTGTAGCGCTGCGTCAGTGGGTTGAAGGTCAATCCCTTCGCGCCCTGCAGTTCCAGGCCAGCATCGCGGCACATCTGGCCCAGCTCGGAAGGTCGGATGAAACGGCCATATTCATGCGTGCCGGCTGGCAGCATGCGCAGCAGGTATTCCGCACCCACGATGGCCAGCATGAACGACTTGGCGTTGCGGTTCAGCGTGGACAGAAACACCCAGCCGCCCGGCTTCACCAGTTGCCCCAGTGCATTCACCACCGAGGCGGGATCGGGCACATGTTCCAGCATCTCCATGCAGGTGACCACGTCGTACTGACCCGGGCGCTGTGCTGCCAGGTCCTCCACCGCAATCTCCTGATAGGCGATGTTCTCGGTGCCCGCCTCCATCGCATGCAGCTCCGCCACACGCAGCGACTTCACCGCCAGGTCGATGCCCAGCACCTTGCCACCCTTGCGCGCCATGGCGTCGGCCAGGATGCCGCCGCCACAGCCCACATCCAGCACCTGTTTGCCGGCCAGCGGGCTGTACCCGTCAATCCAGTTCAGCCGTAGCGGGTTGATCTGGTGAAGGGGCTTGAATTCACTTTCGGTATCCCACCAACGGTGGGCCAGCTCGCTGAATTTCGCGAGTTCGTTTGCATCGACGTTCGCCATGGGTCGCAATGGTAGCTGAGGGAACCGCTGCATAACTCCCGCAAGCCGAGGCGGCCCTGATACGGATGCGCGGCCAGCGCGGGAGGGCAGGCACAAAAGAAAACCCCGCGGGCTTTGCAGCCAGCGGGGTTTCTGAATCGCTTCACAACCCGACCCTTGCGGGCCAGGAAGACAGGCGATTACTTGACGGCGCGGGTACCGACCACTTCGATTTCGACGCGGCGGTTCTTCGAGCGGCCTTCAGCGGTGGCGTTGTCAGCCACAGGCTGCTTTTCGCCCTTGCCTTCGGTGTAGACGCGGTTCTTTTCCAGGCCCTTGCTCACCAGGTAGGCCTTCACGGCATCAGCACGGCGAACCGACAGCTTCTGGTTGTACTCGTCGCTACCCACGCTGTCGGTGTGGCCGACGGCGATGATGACTTCGAGGTTGATGTCGCCGGTCTTGCCGGACAGATCATCCAGAGCCTGCTTCGCTTCCGGCTTCAGGACAGCCTTGTCGAAGTCGAAGAAAGCGTCAGCAGCGTAAGTGACCTTTTCGCTGGTGGGCTTCGGCGCCACGATCGGCACAGGCACAGGGGCCGGCGCAGGGGCAGGAGCCGGCGCTTCCGGCGTCGCTGCAGGAGCAGCTTCAACCTTCGGTGCAGCCTTCAGTGCGCCGTCGCAATCCTTGGCGGCAGTAGCCGGTGTCCAAAAGGCATCGCGCCAGCACAGCTCGTTGGTGCCGTTCTTCCAAACGGTGCCGTCCGTTGCACGCCAGTTGTCCACGGTCTGGGCCATTGCACCCGAGGTGGCCAAAGCGGCGACAGCGAAGAGCGACGCCACGCGGTTCAATTTCTTCATGATTCTCCTCTCAAGGAAAGCCGCAGTTGCCCTGCGAAATGTCCAATGTCGGAACTTAAAAACCTCAGCAGTAACCGCCGATCACGCGCACTACTCCACACGACCGAGGGTTTCTCCTAGGGACGAACCGATTGTGCCATAGGGCATCCAGACGATTTCATTCTCGCAAGGTGCACCGCGATCGATCACGAAGCTGTTGCGCAAGCACTACAAGCGGGCGCACTTACAATGCCGCTCTTCTGCTCAATCCAGAGGCCGGCGTTCCCATGCGCGCGGCCTGCCGCGCATGACCCAGTTCGCCAAGGAAACCCTGCCGATCAGCCTCGAAGAGGAGATGCGCCGCTCATACCTCGATTACGCCATGAGCGTGATCGTGGGGCGTGCCCTCCCCGATGCGCGTGACGGCCTCAAGCCAGTGCATCGGCGTGTGCTCTTCGCGATGCACGAGCTGAACAATGACTGGAACCGCCCCTACAAGAAGTCGGCGCGTATCGTCGGTGACGTCATTGGTAAATACCACCCGCACGGTGACAGCGCCGTGTACGACACCATCGTCCGTCTGGCGCAGGATTTCTCGCTGCGCCACATGCTGGTGGATGGCCAGGGCAATTTCGGCTCGGTGGACGGCGACAACGCCGCCGCCATGCGGTACACGGAAATCCGTCTGTCGAAGATCGCCCACGAAATGCTGGCCGATATCGACAAAGAAACCGTCGACTTCGGGCCCAACTATGACGGCAGCGAAAAAGAACCGCTGGTCCTGCCGGCACGCCTGCCCAACCTGCTGATCAACGGGTCATCCGGTATCGCGGTGGGCATGGCCACCAACATTCCGCCGCACAACCTGAATGAGGTGGTCGACGCCTGCATGCATGCGTTGAAGAACCCGGAGTGCCCCATCGAAGAATTGATGGAGATCATTCCTGCGCCCGACTTCCCCACCGCCGGCATCATCTACGGCCTGAGCGGCGTGCGTGAAGGCTACCGCACCGGTCGTGGCAAGGTGGTAATGCGCGCGAAGGTCCACTTCGAGGACATCGACCGCGGCCAGCGCCAGGCGATCATCGTTGACGAGATCCCCTACCAGGTCAACAAGAAGACGTTGCTGGAGCGCATTGCCGAGCTGGTCCAAGAGAAGAAGATCGAAGGCATCAGCCATATCCAGGACGAGTCCGACAAGTCCGGCATGCGCGTGGTGATCGAGCTCAAGCGCGGCGAAGTGCCGGAGGTGGTACTCAACAACCTCTACAAGCAGACGCAGCTGCAAGACAGCTTCGGCATCAACATGGTGGCGCTGATCGATGGTCAGCCCAAGCTGTGCAACCTGAAGGACCTGATCACGGTCTTCCTGGAGCACCGCCGTGAAGTTGTGACCCGCCGCACCGTCTACGAACTGCGCAAGGCGCGCGAGCGTGGCCACGTGCTGGAAGGCCTGGCCGTTGCGCTGGCCAACATCGACGAATTCATCAAGATCATCCGCGAGTCCCCCACCCCGCCGGTGGCCAAGGCCGAGCTGATGGCCCGCTCGTGGGATTCGTCGCTGGTGCGCGAGATGCTCACCCGCTCGGAGAACGAAGCCGTGGGCGGCGCCAACGCCTACCGTCCTGAAGGCCTGCCGGCCCAGTACGGCATGCAGGCGGACGGGCTCTATCGCCTGTCTGACGACCAGGCTGGCGAAATCCTGCAGATGCGTCTGCAACGCCTGACCGGCCTGGAGCAGGACAAGATCGTCGGCGAATACCGCGACGTGATGGCCCAGATCGCCGATCTGCTGGACATCCTCGCGACCCCATCCCGCGTGACCACCATCATCAGCGAAGAGCTGATCGCCGTGCGTCAGGAATTCGGCCAGACCAAGCTCGGCGCCCGCCGCAGCGTGATCGAACACAACGCCCAGGAACTGGGCACCGAAGACCTGATCACCCCCACCGACATGGTGGTGACGCTCTCGCACACCGGCTACATCAAGAGCCAGGCGCTGAGCGAATACCGCGCCCAGCGCCGCGGCGGCCGCGGCAAGCAGGCCACCGCCACGAAGGAAGACGACTGGATCGACCAGCTCTTCATCGCCAACACCCACGACTGGATGCTGTGCTTCAGCAACCGCGGCCGGGTCTACTGGCTGAAGGTCTGGGAAGTGCCACAGGGCTCGCGCAACGCGCGCGGCAAGCCCATCGTGAACATGTTCCCGCTGCAGCCGGAAGAGAAGATCAACGTGGTGCTGCCGCTGACGGGCGAGTTCCGCGTCTTCCCGGAAGACCACTTCATCTTCTTCGCCACCGCGCTGGGCACCGTCAAGAAGACCTCGCTGAAGGACTTCAGCAACCCGCGCAAGGCCGGCATCATCGCCGTGGACCTGGATGACGGCGATTACCTGATCGGCGCCGCGCTGACCGACGGCCAGCACGACGTGATGCTGTTCTCCGACGGCGGCAAGGCCGTGCGCTTCGACGAGGACGATGTCCGCCCGATGGGCCGCCAGGCCCGCGGTGTGCGCGGCATGATGCTGGAGCCCGATCAGCGCCTGATCGCCATGCTCGTGGCCGAGGACGAAAGCCAGAGCGTGCTGACCGCGACCGAAAACGGTTACGGCAAGCGCACGAGCATCGTGGAATACACGCGCCATGGCCGGGGTACCAAGGGCATGATTGCCATCCAGCAGAGCGAACGCAACGGCAAGGTCGTGGCTGCGACGTTGGTTCGCCCTGAGGATGAAATCATGCTCATCACGGATACCGGCGTGCTGGTGCGTACCCGCGTGTCGGAAATCCGCGAGCTGGGCCGCGCCACACAAGGCGTGACCCTGATTTCGCTGGACGAAGGCGCCAAGCTCTCGGGCCTGCAACGCATCGTCGAGAACGACGCCAATGAAACCACCGGCGATGGCAGCGATGTCCCGCCGACCGACACCGATGGCAACCCCGCCACGGGCGACACCTCCGAACCTGACGTGAAGGAATGACCTTGTTGCTGAAGTCCGTACAAGTCGGCGCCCTCGCCGCCGCCCTGCTGATCTCCCCCCTGGCGTTCGCCCAGAAGGCCGACACCTCGCCCGCCAAGCGCGAGCTGATCAACAAGGTGCTGAAGCTGCAACAGCCCGCCATCGAGCAACTGACGGTGGGCGTGCTGAGCCGTCCGGTGAACGATCTGGCGCAGAAGCTGATGCCCGCCATCCGCCGCCTGCCGGAAGACAAGCGCGAATCGACGGCCAAGTCCATTGACGCCTCCCTGCGCAAGTTCATGGAAGACAACAGCCCTGCGCTGATCGAAAAGGGCAAGCAGATCCAGGCCTCGACCATCGGCACAACGCTGGACGAGCGCTTCACCGAAGAAGAGCTGAAGCAACTGGTGGCCTGGCTGGAATCGCCGGTCAGCAAGAAGTTCGCTGAAGCCGCACCCGAGCTGCAGGCGGCCTACACCAAGAAGCTGATTGACGACAACGGCAAGGTGCTGGACGACAAGTTCAATGCACTGCAGGCCAATATCGCCAAGCAGCTGGGTCTGGACACGCCGCCGGCCGGCGCCGCTTCCGGTGCCAAGCCGGCCGCCAAGCCGACACCCGCCCCCACCCCTGCCCCCGCGCCGAAGAAGTAAGGAAGCGCGCTTCATGACCTCCACCCGCCGCCCTTTCAATTTCTCCCCCGGCCCTGCCGCAGTGCCTGAAGAGGTGCTGTCGCAGGTCGCCGCGGAGATGCTGGATTGGCAGGGCAGCGGAATGTGCGTCATGGAGATGAGTCACCGCGGCAAGGAATTCGGTGCCATCCACGAAGCAGCGGAACGCGACCTGCGTGAGCTGCTGCAGGTGCCATCCGACTTCCGCATCCTGTTCATGCAGGGTGGGGGCTTGGGTGAAAACGCCATCGTGCCAATGAATCTGTCGCGCGGTGGCGCGGTGGATGTCGTGGTCACCGGCTCATGGTCGCGCAAGAGCGCTGGCGAGGCACGCCGTTATGCGGACGTGCAGATCGCCGCAGACAGTGCCAACGCCGCCGGCCGCTACGAGGCACTCACCAGCCCCTCCGCCTGGAAGCTGCGGCCGGAGGCCTCGTACGTGCATGTCTGCACCAACGAGACCATCGACGGCCTGGAGTTCCACGACCTGCCGGACCTGCAAGCCCTGGGCAGCGATGCGCCACTGGCCATCGACTGTTCCTCCCACATCCTGTCGCGCACGGTGGACTGGCGCCGGGTGGGCCTGGCCTTCGCGGGTGCCCAGAAGAACATCGGCCCGGCCGGCCTCACGCTGGTCATCGTGCGCGACGACCTGCTGGGCCGTGCGCTGCCCATCTGCCCCTCGGCCTTCAACTACCAGACAGTGGCCGAGAACAACTCCATGTTCAACACCCCGCCGACGTTCGCCATCTATGTGGCCGGCCTGGTGTTCCAGTGGATCAAACGCTTCCAGTACGCCGGCAAGACCGGCCTGGCCGCGATCGAACAACGCAACATCGACAAGGCCGCCCTGCTCTACCAGGCGCTGGACGGCTCGTCGCTGTATGAGAACCGTGTCGCGCCCCAGGCGCGGTCGCGGATGAACGTTCCATTCTTCCTGCGCGACGAACGTCTGAATGACGACTTCCTGGCGGGTGCCAAGGCGCGCGGGCTGCTGCAACTCAAAGGCCACAAGTCGGTGGGCGGCATGCGGGCATCGATCTACAACGCGATGCCGATGGAGGGTGTCCAGGCTCTGGTGAGCTACCTCAAGGACTTCGAGACCCAACATGGCTGACGCCACCGATTCCTCCTCCACGCCCGTGCCGGTCGCCAGTCCGGAACTGCTGGTCCTGCGCGACCAGATCGACGCGCTGGACAGTCAACTCCTGGATCTGCTGAACAAGCGTGCCCATGTGGCCGAGCAGGTCGGCGAGATCAAGCGCCGCGACGGCACCCCGTTCTTCCGCCCGGACCGCGTCGCCCAGGTCATCGCCAAGATCAAGGCCAACAATCCCGGCCCGCTCAAGGGCGAGCATGTGGCGGCCATCTGGCGCGAGATCATGTCCGCCTGCCTGGCGCTGGAGTCGCCGCAGCGCGTGGCCGTGCTGGGCCCCTTCGGCACCTTCTGCGAGCAGGCCGCCATCGAGTACTTCGGCGGCGCCGCCGACCTGATCTACTGCAACAGCTTTGACGAGGTCTTCCACGCCACCGCCTCCGGCAGCGCCCAATACGGCGTGGTGGGCGTGGAGAACATGACCGAGGGCGTCGTGACGCGCTCGCTCGACCTCTTCCTGCACACCCCCACCCACCAGGTGGGCGAGGTCAGCCTGCTGATCCGCCACAACCTGCTGCGCAAGGAAAACTCGCTCGAGGGCGTTGAGGCCGTGCTGGCACACCCGCAGGCCCTGGCGCAGTGCCAGAACTGGCTCTCCAAGCACCTGCCCAACGCCGAGCGCCGTGCCGTCTCCAGCAATGCCGAGGGCGCGCGCCTGGCCGCCACCAATCCGGCCTGGGCTGCCATCGCCAGTGAACGCGCCGCGCCGCTGTTCGGCCTGCACATCGTGGCCCATGCGGTCCAGGACGAGGCCTACAACCGCACGCGCTTTGCCGTGATCACCCTGCCGCAGACCATGGCCATGCCGCCGGCCAGCGGGCGGGACTGCACCAGCCTGGTCGTGTCGGTGCACAACCGCCCGGGTGCCATGCATGACCTGCTGGTTCCGCTCAAGAATCACGGCGTGTCCATGACACGCCTGGAATCACGCCCGGCACGGACCGGCCAGTGGGAGTATTACTTCTACATTGACCTGGACGGACATCCGTCACAGCCCCACGTGGCGGCGGCTTTGGCCGAACTGCGTGAGCTGTGCGCGTTCTTCAAGGTCATCGGTGCCTATCCCCTGAAGACCTGAACCGGTCAGCAGGGAATCAAGGCAACAGGGCAGCACAATCTGGATGGCTAGACGGCAAACAGGACAGGCAACACAGCAGGGAGCTCGGTGGATGGCACATGGGATGCCACCGTCATGAGCAACTCAGCCGACAGGGTCGGCGACAAGGCGGCTGGCAAGGCCGCCAGTAAAACAGGTAGCAAGGCGGGTAAAAAAGCGGTGTCTGCGACGTTCAATCAACTAGGTGTGATCGGGTGTGGCCTGATGGGCGGCTCGTTTGCACTCGCCATGAAAAAAGCCGGGCTGGTTCGCCGGGTGGTGGGCTACAGCAAGTCGCCCTCCACCACGGAGACGGCACGGCGCATGGGCGTGATCGATCTGGCCGCAGAGTCAGCACTGCTGGCGGTCTCGGGTTCGGACATCGTGTTGCTGGCCGTGCCGGTGTCGGCCACCGAGTCCACCCTCAAGGCCATCCGCCACCTGATCCACAGCGAAGTGCTGCTGATGGATGTGGGGTCGACCAAGGGGGACGTGGTGGATGCCGCCCGCCGCGCCCTGGGCAAGCAGTTGCCAACCTTCGTGCCCGCGCACCCCATCGCGGGCAAGGAAAACGCAGGCGTGCAGCACGCCGATGCCAACCTCTACCAGGGCCGCCAGGTCATCCTGACCCCGCTGGAACAGACTCGCCCTGAGATGGTGCAAAAGGCCACGGACCTCTGGTCCGCCCTGGGTTGCCAGGTGCTCAAGATGGCACCGCACAACCATGACGCGGCCTTTGCTGCCGTCAGCCACCTGCCGCATCTGCTGGCCTACGCCTACTTCAACGCCGTCTCCAAACAGCCCTCCGGCCGCGACTTCCTCAGCCTGGCTGGCCCCGGCTTCCGCGATTTCACCCGCATCGCCGCCAGCGACCCCACCATCTGGCGGGACATCCTGATCGCCAACAAGGCCGAACTTCTGTCCCAGACCCAGAAGTTCCGCGAAGCACTGGACACGCTGGAGCAGGCCATCCAGAAGGGCGACAACTCCGGGCTGGAAGCCATCATTCGACAGGCCGCCGAAGGCCGGTCGCAGTGGCAGCTGAGCACCCCACCGGTCCCGCCGAAGTCAAAGTAGTTCTCTCGGGAAGGCCGCTTGGCCTCCTGCAGCCCGACAATGGGCGCTGAACCACCCGCTCACGCCGTCCGATAGGCTCCGCCATGTACAAGACCGCCTTCCTCGACCTGCCGCCGCTGCGTGGCGCCGCCGGTACCGTCAGCCTGCCCGGCTCCAAGAGTATTTCCAACCGCGTCCTGCTCCTGGCCGGTCTCTCGGAAGGGGAGACCTTGGTGCACGACCTGCTGGATTCGGACGACACCAAGGTCATGGTGGCCGCGCTGCGCGAGCTGGGCTGCGTGCTCAACCACCGCGAGGATGGCGTGCTGGCCGTCACCGGCATCGGTGGCCGCCTGCGCAACCGGGAGGCCAAGCTCTTCCTGGGCAATGCCGGCACGGCCATGCGCCCGCTGACGGCCGCATTGGCGTTGCTGGCCGCCACCCAGGGCGGCCGCTTTGAACTCTCCGGCGTGCCGCGCATGCATGAGCGCCCGATTGGCGACCTGGTGGACGCCCTGCGCGCCCTGGGCTGCCCTATCGACTGCCTGGGCCAGGAGGGCTATCCGCCCCTGCGCCTGAACGGCCCGGCCTCGCTCAGCCTGGAAGCGCCGGTCCGGGTGCGTGGCGACGTCTCCAGCCAATTTCTCACCGCCTTGCTGCTGGCCCTGCCGCTGGTGGCCGGGGCGTCCAACGCCTCCAGCCACCACCCCGGCCGCGACATCGTCATCGAGGTCACCGGCGAGCTCATCTCCAAGCCCTACGTGCAGATCACCCTGGATCTGCTGGCCCGCTTCGGCGTGCATGTCCAGCGCGATGACCATTGGCAGCGCTTCGTGATCCCGGCGGGCAGCCGCTACGCCTCCCCGGGCGCCGTGCATGTCGAGGGCGACGCCTCCTCCGCCTCTTACTTCGTGGCATTGGGCGCCATCGCCGCCGACAACGCGCCGATCCGCATTGAAGGCGTGGGCGCGAGTTCCGTGCAGGGGGACGTCCGTTTTGTGGATGCTGCCCAGGCCATGGGCGCGGCCGTGACCATGGGCCCGAACTGGCTGGAAGTGCGCCGCGGTGCCTGGCCGCTGCGTGCGCTGGACCTGGATTGCAACCACATCCCGGACGCCGCCATGACCCTGGCCGTCATGGCGTTGTATGCCGACGGCCCGACCACCCTGCGCAACATCGCTTCCTGGCGTGTCAAGGAAACCGACCGCATTGCCGCCATGGCCACCGAATTGCGCAAGCTGGGCGCCCAGGTCGAGGAGGGTCCGGATTGGCTGCGTGTGCACCCGCTCCAGCATTGGACGCCCGCCGCCATCCATACCTATGACGATCACCGGGTCGCCATGTGCTTCTCCCTGGCCGCCTTCAACGGTCTGATCGCCGGGCGTGGCGAGAACGCAGTGCCGGTCCGCATCCTGGACCCGCAGTGCGTGGCCAAGACCTTTCCGGACTACTTCGAGACGTTGTTCAGCGTGGTCCAGGCCCGCCCGGCCGACATCCCCGTCATCACCATCGACGGCCCGACGGCCTCCGGCAAGGGCACACTGACCGACGAAGTGGCCCGCGCGCTCGGCTACGGCGTACTGGATTCCGGCTCCCTCTACCGCGTCACCGGCCTGGCCGCGCACCGCGCCGGCCTGGACCTGAACAACGGCGACGCCGTGGCCGCCCTGGTCCCCACCCTGGACCTGCGCTTTGAAGAAGGCCGCGTGCTGCTGGACGACGAAGACGTCAGCAATGAACTGCGCCAGGAGGCCACCGGGCTGATGGCGTCCCAGGTGGGCGCGCACCCGCCGGTGCGCCAGGCGCTGCACCAGCTGCAGCTGGATTTCCGCCGCCTGCCCGGCCTGGTGGCCGACGGCCGCGACATGGGCACGGCCATCTTCCCGGAGGCGGCGCTCAAGGTCTTCCTCACGGCCAGCGCGGCAACGCGCGCCGAGCGCCGGCATAACCAATTGATTTCCAAAGGAATCCCGGCTAACATCGCCGCCTTGCGCGCGGACTTGGAAGCGCGTGACGCCCGTGACAAAGGTCGCAGTGCGTCACCGCTGCAGGCAGCTGCGGACGCGATCGAGCTGGACAACTCCACCCAATCCATTGAGGCTTCAAAGGATCTGGTGTTGAGCTGGTGGCAGACGAAGCGCCCGTTCCCTCACTGAACCCGGCCCGTTCGCAAACAGGAGCGTCACTCCTCCCTCCGGGTACTTGTCAACAGGTGCCCAGGACGCCAGATCTTCTGCGCCAGTCTTTTGGGGGTGACGTGTTCAACAACCTAACCCGCAAGTCCGCTTGCACAACACGCCCGCGCACCTCTCGGATCAGGCTGCTTGACTCTCAAGCCGCCGGACGCTCTGTGCCTGGCAAGGAAATATCAAATGTCCGAAATGGAATCTTTTGCCGCCCTGTTCGAGGAATCGCTGCTGCGCGCCAACATGCGCACGGGCGAGGTCATCTCGGCTGAAGTGGTGCGCATCGAGCACAACTTTGTGGTGGTGAATGCCGGCCTGAAGTCTGAAGCTTACGTTCCCGTCGAAGAATTCAAGAACGACCAGGGCGAAGTCGAAGTCCAAGTCGGCGACTTCATCTCGGTGGCCATCGACGCCATCGAAAACGGCTACGGCGACACCATCCTGTCGCGCGACAAGGCCAAGCGTCTGGCTTCGTGGCTGTCGCTGGAAAACGCGCTGGAATCCGGCGAGTTCGTCACCGGCACCGTCTCCGGCAAGGTCAAGGGTGGCCTGACCGTTCTGGTCAACGGCATCCGCGCCTTCCTGCCCGGCTCGCTGCTGGACACCCGCCCGGTGAAGGACATGAGCCCGTTCGAGGGCAAGACCATGGAATTCAAGGTCATCAAGCTGGACCGCAAGCGCAACAACGTTGTGCTGTCGCGTCGCGCGGTGGTCGAAGCCTCCATGGGTGAAGAGCGCGCCAAGCTGCTCGAAACGCTGACCGAAGGCGCCATCGTCAACGGCGTGGTCAAGAACATCACCGAATACGGTGCGTTCGTGGACCTGGGCGGCATCGACGGCCTGCTGCACATCACCGACATGGCCTGGCGCCGTGTCCGTCACCCGAGCGAAGTGGTGACGGTGGGTCAAGAACTGACCGCCAAGGTCCTGAAGTTCGACGCTGAAAAGAACCGCGTTTCGCTGGGTCTGAAGCAGCTGGGCGACGACCCGTGGTTCGGCGTTTCGCGCCGCTACCCGGCCAACACCCGCCTGTTCGGCAAGGTCACCAACATCGCCGACTACGGCGCGTTCGTCGAGATCGAACCCGGCATCGAAGGCCTGGTGCACGTCTCCGAAATGGACTGGACCAACAAGAACGTGGCGCCTTCCAAGGTTGTCTCCCTGGGCGACGAAGTGGAAGTCATGGTCCTGGAGATCGACGAAGACAAGCGTCGCATCTCGCTGGGCATGAAGCAGTGCCGTGCCAACCCGTGGGAAGAGTTCGCCGAGAACGTCAAGCGCGGCGACCGCGTCAAGGGCCCGATCAAGTCGATTACCGACTTCGGCGTGTTCGTGGGCCTGGCCCAGGGCATCGACGGCCTGGTGCACCTGTCCGACCTGTCGTGGAACGAGCCTGGCGAAACGGCTGTCCGCAACTACAAGAAGGGCCAGGAAGTCGAAGCCATCGTGCTGGCTGTGGACGTCGAGCGCGAGCGCATCTCGCTGGGCATCAAGCAGCTGGACGGCGACCCGTTCTCGACCTTCGTCTCGGTCAATGACCGTGGCATGTCGGTGACCGGCAAGGTCAAGGCCGTGGACGCTCGTGGCGCTGAAATCGACCTGGGTGAAGACGTCACCGGCTACCTGCGCGCTTCGGAAATCGCCCGCGACCGCGTGGAAGATGCCCGTAACGTGCTGAAGGAAGGCGAAGAAGTCACCGCGATCATCATCAACGTTGACCGCAAGACCCGCAGCATCCAGCTGTCCATCAAGGCCAAGGACAACGCCGACCAGCAGGAAGCCATGAGCCGCCTGTCGCAGTCGAACGAGCGTGAAAACGCTGGTACGACCAGCCTCGGCGCCCTGCTCCGCGCCAAGCTGGACAACCAAGGCTGATAAAAAGCCCCCCAGTCGCTTCCCTCCTTCCCCGGAGGAAGCGACCGGGTTCCGTGCTGGCAGTAATGCTCAACGGCGTTGCTTATTTCGCGGAGATTCAGGCTTTTACTGGTGCTTTGTGCTTGAGGCCTGAGTTAGGCTGAAAGCTGCAGCAGCGCCCTCAGACAGGCTCGCAACGATTTGCGGGCCTGTTGTTCTTCAAGATTCCCATAACCATGACCCGATCCGACCTGGTGGCCCACTTGTCCGAGCGATTCAGCCAGCTCACACAACGAGACACGGAGTTCGCGGTCAAGACCATCCTGGACGCGATGTCCGATGCCCTGGCCCGTGGCCATCGCATCGAGATCCGCGGGTTTGGCAGTTTCTCCATCAACCGTCGCCCTCCCCGCACCGGACGCAATCCGCGCAGCGGCGAGCAGGTGCTGATCCCCGAAAAGTTGGTTCCCCACTTCAAGCCCGGCAAGGCCCTGCGCGAAGCTGTGGATGCCCAACTGCCGGTAGACGACAACGCTGCATCTTGATCGGGCTCGCGCCCGCCTAGAATCGCGCCCATGCGAATCCTGGTCTGGCTCTTCCGCGCCTTCCTGTTCTTCACCCTCTTTGCCTTCGCGCTGAACAACAGCCAGGAGGTGATCGTGCACTGGTTCTTCGGCCAGGCATGGCGCGCTCCCATGGTGATTGTGGTGTTGCTGACCTTTGCGCTCGGCTGCGCCTTCGGCGTGCTGGCCATGGTGCCGGCCTGGTGGCGCCACAAGCGCGCCGCCGCCCGCGGGCTCCCACCGGCGGATGATCTGCCGCCCCCTCCCTCTCCCGACCCCAAGCTCCCCGATGGAATTTGATCTCAGCTGGTTGCTGATCGGCGTCCCCCTTGTCTTCGGGCTCGGCTGGCTGGCGTCCAAGCTGGACTCCCGCCAATGGAAGCGCGAGCAGCGCGACGCACCACGCGCCTACTTCAAAGGCCTGAATTTGCTGCTCAACGAGCAGCAGGACAAGGCCATCGACGCCTTCATCGAAGCCGTGCAAGCCGACCCGGACACCTCCGAGCTTCACTTTGCACTGGGCAATCTGTTCCGCCGCCGGGGGGAGTACGAACGTGCGGTGCGGGTGCATCAGCACCTGCTCTCGCGCGGTGACCTGCCCAAGGACGAACGCGACCGCGCCCAGTACGCACTGGCGCAAGACTTCTTCAAGGCCGGCCTGTTCGACCGCGCCGAGACCTCCTACGAGGCCCTCAAGGGCACGGCCTTCGACCGCGAAGCCGCCCTGGCCCTGCTCTCCCTGTATGAGCGCTCACGCGAGTGGGCCAAGGCCGCGGATGTTGCCGAAGCCCTGGAAGCGACGGGCACCGGCTCCTTCGCCAGCCGCATTGCCAACTACTGGTGCGAACTGTCGCTGGAAGCACAAAGCAGCCAGGACCTCGCCACCGCCCGCCAATGGCTGGACCGGGCCCGCCAGCGCGCCCCGCAATCTGCCCGCGCCTTTGTGCTGCTGGGCCAGATGCTGACCCGCCAGAACGATCAGGCGGGCACCATGGCCATCTACGGCGAGTTGCTCAAGGCCAACCCTGACGCCTTCAACCTGGTGGCGCGCGAATACGCCCAAGCCGCCATGGCCACCCAAGCCGTGCCACAGGCGCTGGCGCTGCTGGAAGCGCAATACAAGCGCCACCCCAGCATGGCCCTGCTGCTGGCGATTGCACTGCTGGAGCCCGCCCCGGAAGCGCAACGCCGCCGCCTCGCGGAACACCTGCGTGTCGAGCCGGCCCTGTCCGCCGCCACCCAGTTGCTGCAACAGAGCCAGGCGCGCCAACAGCCACTCAACGAGGATGAAGCCCAACTGGTCGGTGGCGCACTGCAACGTGCTGTGCGGCCGCTGCAGCGTTACCGCTGCGCCGCCTGCGGTTTTGAGTCCCAGCACTATTTCTGGCAATGCCCCGGCTGCCTGAGCTGGGACAGCTACCCGCCCCGCTGGGTCGAAGAACTCTGAGCCAGGGCCAGCGCCACTGCGACCTGAACATCGTTCACGTCCGGGGGCCGGCCTTTGCCCCCGAGGCTGTAGACCCGCGCCGGGTCAGACCCGGTCAAACCCGCCAGGTGCGGGTCATGGTCGCAGTACAAGCCCACGGTCGGCAGCCCATAAGCGGCGGCCAGATGGGTAAAACCCGTGTCCAACCCAACGGCGAGGCATGCCTCGGCAATGATCGAGGCACAGGCCCGCACATCCAGCAGTGGCGGCACCTCTGCGCCAGACGGCGAGGCGAGTTGCCTCGCCAATTGCTCCTCCGCCGGATTGCCCCACAGCACCACCAGACTCAGGCCTGCCTCACGCAATTGACGGGCCACCGCCAGCCAGTGCGGCAGTGGCCACAGCTTCTCCACCCGGCTGGCACAAGGCATGAGCACGGCGTAGGGCCGCGCCGGCGGCTGCCAAGCGCACTCAGACGGCACGGCCAGCCCAAAGCGGGCCGGCAGCGATGCATCAAATGACCGCCCCAGGGCGGCCGCCATCAACCGGCGATACCGCTCCACCGCCTGCATCGCGCGGGGCACCGTGACCTGCTGGTGATAACAGACACTGGCCAAGGCCTCACGGCTGCTGCCGATGCCAAAGCCCACGCGGTGCCCCCTCGCCTGCAGCGCCCAGCAGGCACTCTTGACCAGCCCCTGGAAATCGATGACCAGGTCGTAGGGGGTGGCCCGCACCTGCCGACGGGCCTCTTTCAACGCCTGCCAGGTGGCGCGTTGGCCGAGCGCCTTTCGCCACTGGCGCCAGGCTTGGCAGATCACCCGGTTCACGCCCGGATGCAGCAGGGGAATGGCCGCGAAGGGCGTTTCCACCAGCCAGTCGATGCGGGCATCGGGATGCACCCGCAGCAGGTCTTCCACCGCAGGAAGGGTATGAACCACATCCCCCATGGACGTGGTTTTCACCACCAGGACGCGCACGCTCATGGCCGCAGGCCTTGCGGGCCGTCATCGCGGTGGCGATCCGCCTGACCCGCCCCCTGACCGCCTCCGATCGAACGCTGCTCCGCCACCAGCGCCGGGTTCAGCTGGGGATCGTTGTACATCTTGAACTGCCGATACAGCTTGAAGCAGGCACGCCCGGCCTTCGTGTCAGCCAGCAGCGCATCCAGGCAGCCGGCCAGGTCCTCACGCTGCCAACGCAAGCGTTGCAGACGAATCCTGCAGTGCGCGCGGTGGTTCTCGTCCACGTCGCTGCGCACGGCCTGTTGGCCCATGGCGCGGATCTTCAGCGCCAGGATGGAGAGCCGGTCAATGATGGACCCCGCCGTCTCGGAGTTCAGCCGCGTGCTGACGGTGGCGCCGGGAGCGGAAAGCCTCTGCGTGGGGTCCCCGCTCACCGGATGCAGCAGCCCCAGTTGAAGCAGCATCAGCTCGTCCATGCGCTCGATCGCATCGTTGCGGGCCTGATTGAACTGATCGATCGCCCGCTTGTTTGCGGCGATGTCTTCGGCAGCGACGGTTGTGCGCCGCGCCAGATCTTCCTCGGCCCACAGCCGGGCATTGAAGTCGTGATTGCGCTGCACCCACGACCACAACAGGCTGTCTTCCGGCTCCGCGAAGGGCGTCTCGGGCCAGCCCGCGATCGTCAGGCAGTGATCGTGACGGCGCACGACCTCGACGGCCCGCAGGGGAATGGAGGCCACCGTGGGGTCTGGAATGGGTGCAGAAATATTCATATCGCGGAGTCGGCTCGGCCTGCCCTCCGGTTCCGGCCGGCAACCCACCCCAATAGGTAGAATCGCCAACCAAACCAGCCGATAGCGGTGGGCTATCTTCCCCGTACATGTCTACAAGCCCTGAGTCCCCCGACGCCCAGCGTGTCATCCTCTGCATGAAATGGGGAACGAAGTACGGCCCCGAGTACGTCAACCGGCTGTACGCGATGGTGCGTCGCCACCTGCGCGGCGACTTCAAATTCGTCTGCCTGACCGACCGCAGCGAAGGCATCCGTTCCGAGGTGCAGTGCCTGCCCATCCCGGCGCTGGCGCTGCCGGAAGGCATCCCCGAACGCGGCTGGACCAAGCTCACCACCTTCGAGGCGGACCTGCACGGCCTGCGCGGCACAGCGCTGTTCCTGGACCTGGACGTGGTGATCGTGGACGACATCACCCCGTTCTTCGAGGTGCCCGGCGAGTTCCTGATCATCCATGACTGGAAGCGCCCCTGGCGCATCACCGGCAACTCCTCGGTCTACCGCTTCACCCTCGGCGCCCATGCCGATGTGCTGGCCCGGTTCCGCACCGATTTCGAGAGCATCCGCACGCAGTTCCGTAACGAGCAGGCCTACCTCTCGGACGAGATCAGCCGCAAGGGCCAGCTGAAGTATTGGGACCCGCGCTGGTGCGCCAGCTTCAAATACCACTGCATCCCGCGCTGGCCGCTGAACTACTGGCAGGCCCCCGGCATTCCGGCCGGCGCCCGGATCCTGATCTTCCACGGCGTGATGAATCCGCCGGACGCGTTGGCGGGCCGCAGCAACGGCAATTGGCGTCGGCCGTTGCCGGCCCCGTGGATTGCCGACCACTGGCACGAATAGGTCTACCGACCCTCGCCCCTTCCCGCCCCTCTCGCCAGGCCTTGTCATGCACGAAGCCGCTCCCCCGCCCACGGCCACGCACAGCCCAGTCGCATCCACCGTCGCTGCGCGGCCGTGGCTGAGTTTTCTGATTCCCGCCTACAACGTCGAGGGATACCTGAGAGAGAGCGTGGCCTCCGTGCTGAGCCAGGCGGACGGGAACGTGGAAGTGCTGATCGTGGACGACTGCTCCACCGACGGCACCAAAGCCCTGATGCTGACGCTGGCCCGGGAAGACGGGCGCGTACGCTGCGTCTTCCATGAGAAGAACCAAGGCGTTTCGGTCACCCGCAACACGCTGCTGGACGAGGCGCAGGGCCAGTATTTCTGGTTCCTCGATGCCGACGACTACCTGGCCCCGGGCGCCGTCCCCCGCCTGCGCCAGATCATCGACCAGCACGCGCCGTCGCTGTTGATGTGTGACTACCTCATGGTGAGGGAGGCGCCCAAGCTCAAGCACCGCCTGCGGGGTGACCTGCGCAAGCGCACATTCAAGGGGCCGAAACGCCAACGCATCACCGATACCTCAGTGATCATGGCCGGGACCTTCCGGGGCGGGCAGATGCACCCCTGGTCCAAGATCGCGCGCCGCGAGCTGTGGGGCACGGACCTCCGGTTCCCGCCCGGCAAGCATTTCGAGGACATGCACCTGCTGCCCTTCCTTGCGTTGCGGGCACCGGACCTCTGGTACGAGCCCGAGGTCTGGGTGGTCTACCGCCAGCGCCAAGGCTCCATCATGCACACGCTCAATCTGCGCAAGGCGGACGACCTGGCCTGGGCCATGACCGGCCTGCGCGAGGCCGTGCAGGCGGCTCACCGTGCCCTGGATGCGGATGCAACCTTCGCCTGGGCCAACACCCAGGCACGCAGCTTCATCGGCGCCGCGCGCATGGCCTACCGCTTCGATCCACTGCGCAGCCCGGAGATCATTGCTTATTACCGGCAACTGATGGAGGCCGCCTCGCCCTTGCCGGTCAACGCGTTGCTGGGCGCTTATCTGCGCCGGGGATGGTGGGCCCGCGCCCTGCGACTGCGCCACTGGCTCAACCGGGCGGGGACACCCCCCAAGGCCCAGACCCCGTAAAGGAGGGATGGGCGGGGCAGGCCACCCGAGAGTGGGACGTGCCACAAGCTGCCGGCGAGCCACTCAGGCCGCCATGAAAGCCCCAGTTCTCACCCCCCCCGCCCTCACCAGCCCCAGGCCTTCAAGGGTCGAAGCAGCGCCAGAGACGGCGCCGCCGATCGCGTCGCCACCCTGGTTATCGGTCCTGATTCCGGTCTTCAACGTGGCGCCTTATCTGGCCGCCTGCATCGCATCTGTTTTTGACCAGGGCGTGCCAGGCGTTGAAGTGCTTGCGCTGGACGATGCCTCCACCGACGGGAGCGGCGAACTGCTGCAGCGGCTGGCGACCACCTATCCCGGGCTGCAGGTGTTCAGGCGCAGCCGCAATGCAGGCATCTCCGAGGCCCGCAACCAGCTGCTGGACCAAGCCCGCGGGGCGTACATCTGGTTCCTCGACAGCGACGACCTGCTCGCACCGGGCGCCATTGAATCACTGCGCGCCCTGCTGCAGCGAGAACCTGTGGACCTGGTGCTGTGCGACTACCTGCCTCTGCTCAGCCCGCCACCCTGCACGGCCCCTCGACCGGGCGTCAAGCCCAGGCCTACCTTTTCCGGGCCAGGCAGGCAACGCATCACGTCAGTGTCCCGGCTCGTCGAGGGCATCTTCAGAGCCCGGTGCCTCTATGCCTGGGCGAGGATTTCGCGGCGGCAGCTCTGGAACCTGCCAACGCCGTGGCGGTTTCCACAGGGCAAGGTGTATGAGGACATCCCCGCCGCGATCCAGTTGGCCTTGCGCGCCGGCAGCACCTGGCACGAGCCCGAACCATGGGTGTATTACCGCCGACGTGCCGGCTCCATCGTCAACACGCCGACCGCACGCAGCGCCAGTGACTTCGCAGAGGCCATGCGCGGCCTGCGTGCGCCTCTGATGGGCGCCGGCCTGGATGCGCACGCCCGGCAGGCCTGGATGGCGTTCACGATCCGCAACTTCGTGGCTGCTGGGCGGATGACACGGAAGCTCGTTCAACCAGACACGGCGGCACCGCCAACGTCCCGCATCACGCTCGATGAAGCCCAACGCTTGCGGCGCGCACACCTGGACGCGCTGGAGGCCAGCCTTCCCATGCCGGTGGCCCAACTGCAACGTCAGTTGTGGCTGCAAGGCCATTGGGTCCAGGCATGGCGGCTCCTGCGTGGGCGGCGCTTGTTTCGGTCACCTCAAACGGCCAGCAGCAAGTCCTCATAGCGCCGCGTCATCAGTTCCACGCTGTGTTCCTCGATGGCGCGTTGCCGCGCCGCAGTGCCCAGCCGCTGAGCCAGCACCTCGTCACGCAGCAGACGCTCCAGCGCATCAGCCAGGGCCACGGCATCGCCTTCGGGCGTGAGCAGGCCGGTGCGCTCGGGCACCAGTACCCCCTCCACGCCAGGCACCAAGGACGCCACACAGGCGCAGCCCGCCGCCATGCCTTCCAGCAGGGCCAGCGGCATGCCTTCCCAATGGGTGCTCAGCACGAAGATGCGCTGGCTCATCAGCAACCCGGGCACATCGCGGTGGTAGCCCAGGAACTGCACCTGGCCGGTGAGGCCCAGTTCGCGCACCAGGCGTTCGGCTGTCTTTCTGTATGAGGCCTTGCCGCCGCCGGCCAGATAGACCGGCGGACGCAGGCCGCGCTGGCCGAGCAATGCGACCGCGCGAATCAACGTGGGTTGGTCCTTCTGCCGTGCAAAGCGCGCGGACATCACGATGCCGGCATCGCGTTGCGAGTGAGGTCGCTCGTCGGCTGCGGCAAAGCGTTCCAGGCGGATGCCATTGGGGATCGCCAGCGTGCGTTCTTCCGGCATGCCCAGCGCCACCAGGCGTTGGCGCACACCTTCGGACACTCCCACCAGCTTGGCGCTGCGCGGCGCCAGCGCACGGGCCTGCGCCAGCGAGCCGGCGTTGTAGCGCTCACGGGAGTTGTGCTCCACCTGCACCACCGCCGGGACAGCGGCCTGCAGCGCCGCACGCCGGCCCAGCAAATGCTCGGGAAAGCCGTGGGCCACCATCACATCAGGCTTGAGCCGTTGACACAAACGGCGCAAGGACCAGACCGTCATCCAGTGCGCCCAGCCGGGCACCAGGTGCACCTCCAGCCCCTGGTCGCGCAGCGCCTGCACCTTGGCGGGGTCGGTGGACCGCTTGCGGCGCAGCGCCAGGACAGGCTGCAGCCGGCCGGCCTTGAGCTGCGAGAGACACAGCTCCACGGCCACCTGGGTGGCGCCGGAGAAACCGCCAGTGACGAAATGCAGCACGCGGCGGGTCCCACCCACAGGCGTGCCCGAAGGGGGAACGATCATCGCGTCAGTTTATCGGATGCCGCGCTGGCTGCCCGCCGGTGCAAGCTTCGGGGACAATGGGACCACGCGGTGCCCTGCGCCCGGGAAAACCGGGCGTGGCGCGCCTCACCAGATCCCTTTGCGCACCTGACCCTCCGGACTCCTCCATGACAACAGACTTTCTCATCGTGGGCGCCGGTTATGCCGGCTCCGTCTGTGCCCGCGTGCTGGCGGACGCCGGCAAGACAGTCCACCTGATCGACAAGCGGCCGCACATCGGTGGCAACGCCTTTGATGTGCGAGATGAGCAGGGCGTGCTGATCCACCCCTACGGCCCGCACATCTTTCACACCAACGCCAAGAAGGTGATGGAGTTCCTCTCGCGTTTCACCACCTGGCGTTTTTACGAGCACCGTGTGCTGGCGCAGGTGGGTGAGCAGTTGCTGCCCATCCCCATCAACCGCACCACCATTAACCAGCTCTACGGCCTCTCGCTCACCGAGGACGAGGTGCAGGGCTATCTGGAAACCGTGCGCGAGCCGCGAGACCCGCTGCAGACCAGCGAAGACGTGGTGCTCAACAGCGTGGGCCGCGACCTCTGCGACAAGTTCTTCCGCGGCTACACCCGCAAGCAGTGGGGGCTGGACCTCTCCCAGCTGTCGGCCGGTGTGGCGGCCCGCATCCCGACCCGCAGCAATGACGACGACCGCTACTTCGCGGACACCTACCAGTTCATGCCGGCCGATGGCTACACCGCCATGTTCGAGCGGCTGCTGGACCATTCCGGCATCACGGTGCGTACGGGTGTGGACTTCAAGGATGTGCGCGACGCGTTCGCGGGCAGCCACATCATCTACACCGGCCCGATCGACGCATTCTTTGACCACTGCTACGGGCCGCTGCCCTACCGCAGCCTGCGTTTTGACCACCAGCATCTGCCGGATACGGCGCAGTTCCAGCAGGTGGGCACGGTCAACTACCCCAACGACCACGACTACACCCGCATCACCGAGTTCAAGCACCTGACCGGCGAAACCCATACGGGCACGTCCGTGGTGCGCGAATACCCGCAAGCCGAGGGTGACCCCTATTACCCGGTGCCCCGGCCCGAGAACGAGGCCCTGTACAAGCGTTATGCCGCATTGGCTGACGCAGCCCAGGGGGTCACCTTCGTGGGCCGGCTGGCGCAGTACCGCTACTACAACATGGACCAGATCGTCGCGGCCGCCCTCAAGACCGCGCAGGATCTGCTGGATGCCGCCCCTGCGGCGCAAGCGGACTGACAGCTAGGGCGCCCCCTCCAGGCACGGCCAAACGGGGGGCCTACAATCCGCGTTCCGCTGTATTTGCGGGTGCGCGACAGCGCTCCGCCCCTGCTGTATTCATGAGCGCTGCCCCTCCCGCCTCCACGCCACTCGAACCGCTCGGCCCCACGGCGAGCCGGCTGTGGCGCTTCATGAAGCCGCACCGCCTGGGCCTGTTCCTGACGGTGCTCTCCTACCTGCTGGTGGCGGCCACCGAGCCCCTCATTCCCAACCTGATCAAGTTCGCGCTGGGGGAAGGCTTCGACCCCAAGACCGGCGCGGTTGGCACCACCACCTACAGCTTCCCCATCTGGATGGTGCCGGTGACACTGATCGGCCTGTTCGCGCTGCGCGGCCTGTTCAGCTTCTGCGGCCAGTACCTGCTGAACTGGACCATCTCCCGCACGGTCATGGACATCCGGGCCGCCCTGCTACAGGTGCTGCTGCGGGCCGATGCCCGTGTCTACACCAACCTGCAGCCCGCCACGGCGGTCAGCAAGGTGGTGAGCGACCCCCAGCAGGTCGTCACCCTGGTGGCCGGTGCGCTGGTCACCGTCCTGCGAGACGGCCTGCCTGCCATCTCGCTGATGGGCTACCTGTTCTTCCTGAACTGGAAGCTCACCCTGCTGTCTCTCATCACCGTGCCGGGCCTGGCGTTTGTCGTCCGTAAAGTGAACCGCCGGGTGCGCCGCATGGGCACCTGGGCGTATGACTCACAACTGCGGCTGGTGACGGTGATCGAGGATGTGACCCGCGCCTGGCGTGTGGTGCGCAGCTTCGATGCCGCCGAACATGAACGCCAGCGCTTTGCCCTGCGCGCCAAGGAAGTGCAGCGCAGCGCCCTGAAAACCGCTGCGGCCAATGCACTGGCGCAGCCGCTGTCGCAACTGATGGCCAGCATCGGCATCTCCATCATCGTCAGCCTGGCGCTGCTGCAGGCGCGGCAGACCGGCACCGGTGTGGGTGAGTTCGCCGGTTTTGTCACCGCCCTGTTGCTGATGAGTTCCCGCCTGCGCCACCTGAGCGACGTGATGCAACCCATCACCAACGCCCTAGTCATTGCGCGTGGCTGCATGGGCCTGCTCGACCTGCCCGCCGAACGGGACGTCGGCACCCGCGAACTGGCCCAGGCCCGGGGAGACATCCAGCTGCAACAGGTCACGCTTCGCTACCCCGGCGCCAACCGCGACGCACTCACCACGCTGGACCTGCACATTCCCGCTGGCAAGACCACCGCCCTGGTGGGCAGCTCTGGCGCAGGCAAGAGCTCCGTGGTGAGCCTGCTGCTGGGCTTCGAGCATCCGGACAGCGGACAGATCCTGTTCGATGGCGTGCCCATCGACGAGCTCACCAAGGCCAACCTGCGCCGCCAGTTCGCCGTGGTATCCCAGGACATCGTGCTCTTTGACTCCTCGGTGGCCGACAACATCGCCTATGCCCAGCCGCGTGACGATGCCAAGCTGGAGCAGGTGCTCCGCGCAGCGGCCCTGTGGGACTTCGTGCAGGGCCTGCCGGATGGCCTGGATAGCAACATCGGCGCCAACGGCGGCAAGCTCTCCGGCGGCCAGCGCCAGCGTGTGGCCATCGCCCGGGCGCTGTACAAGGACGCACCGGTGTGGATCTTCGATGAAGCCACCTCCGCGCTGGACACCGAAAGCGAACGTGCCGTCCAGCAGGCGCTGGAGCAGTGGCAAGGCCGCAAGACACTCATCGTCATCGCCCACCGCCTCTCCACCATCCGACGTGCCGACATCATCCAGGTGATGAGCGACGGCCGGGTCATCGAGAGCGGAGACCACGACGCCCTGGTGGCCGCCGGCGGCATTTATGCCGGCATGGTGCAGGTTCAGCATTGAAGGCCGCCTGAGGCCAGCTCAACGTTTCAGCATTGACACAAGCTTGCTAAGCAGCCGACATACCCTGTCGGTCCAATGAGGACTCCTCTCTGACGGAGTTCCTCATGCCGCTGATCCGCCACGACACTCGCCAGGCCGCGCAAGCCCCAGCCGACAACGCCCCTGCCAGCCATGATGGCCATGACCATCACCTGGGCCTGGCCCATGACCTCGCGGTCTTGAGCCAGCAGCAGCAACGCCGCCGCACGCTCGGGCTGGTGGCCGCTTTCGCCGGCTTTGGCACACTGCCGCTGATCAGCTGCGGCGGGGGTGGATCGGAAGACAGCAGTTCATCGTCGGGCAGCTCCTCGGGGTCCAGCGGATCTGGCAGTTCGGGTAGTTCGGGCAGCTCCGGCAGCGGATCCACCACCAGTGGCACCACCAGCTGCAGCGTCATCCCGGAAGAAACGCAGGGCCCCTACCCCGGCGACGGCTCCAACAGCAACAGCAGCGGTGTGGTCAACGCCCTGACGCTCTCGGGCATCGTACGCAGCGACATCCGGTCCAGCATCGGTACCGCCAGCGGCACGGCCGACGGCGTGGCCATGACGATCACCCTGACCCTCGTCAACGCCGCCAACAGCTGTGCAGACCTTTCCGGCTACGCCATCTACCTGTGGCACTGCGACCGCCCTGGCCGCTACTCGCTCTACAGCAGCGGCGTCACGTCCGAGAACTACCTGCGTGGCGTGCAGGTCACGGGCAGTGACGGTACTGTCACCTTCACCACCATCTTCCCGGGCTGCTACTCGGGCCGCATGCCGCACATGCACTTCGAGGTGTATCCCAGCGTCAGCGCCGCCACCTCCTATGCCAACAAGGTCAAGACCTCGCAGATTGCCTTCCCCACGGATGTCTGCGCCACGGTTTACGCCTTGAGCAGCTACAGCAGCAGCCTGACCAATTTCAACCAGATCTCCTTCGCTACAGACAACATCTTCAGCGATGGCTACAGCACCCAGCTGGCGACGGTCACCGGCAGCACGTCGGCCGGCTACGCCGCCTCACTCACCGTAGGTATTTCCGCGTGATCAAACCGCCTCCGTTCCCGTCCGCCTGGCCGCCCTCTTCCAACGAGGAGGCGGGCAACGCCCTGCCGGCCTCTCCCGCGCCGGCCGTGGCTCGTGTATCGTCCGACGACGCACCGGCCTCACGGCCGGCGCCTCTCGTGGAGGACCGAATGACCCGATGCCTGGTGGTCGATGATGACGCGGAGATCCGTTCTTCGCTGCAGGACTATCTGCAGAAGTTCAGCGTGACGGTGAACACCGCCGCTGATGGACGCGACATGCGCCGCCTGATGGCGGCCCAGGTCTTTGATGTGGTGGTGCTGGACCTGATGCTGCCCGACGAAAACGGCCTGAGCCTGTGCCAGTGGATCCAGCAGCACCACCCCAGCGTGCCGGTGATCATGCTCACTGCGCATGGCGACCCGATCAGCCGGGTGCTGGGCCTGGAAATGGGCGCGGACGACTACCTCTCCAAGCCCTTCGAGCCTCGTGAACTGGTGGCTCGTATCCATGCCATCCGGCGCCGCGCCAAGCGGGGCGAGAGCGAGACGCAGACCCGCCGTGAGTTCCGTTTTGAAGGCTGGAGCTTCGACCGCCTGCTGCGTCAGCTGGTGTCGCCCCAACAGGTGGTGGTGCCGCTCTCCAGCGCGGAATACCGCATGCTGACGGCGCTGGTCGAGCGCCCGGGCCGGGTGCTCTCACGCGAGCAACTGATCGAACTGACCCGCGCCCCTGGCGTGGAAGTGAACGACCGCAGTGTGGACCTCACCATTTCCCGCCTGCGCCAGAAACTGGGTGATTCGCCGAAGGACCCGCGCCTGATCCGCACCATGCGCGGTGAGGGTTATCTCTTCGACGCCCAGGTGCAGTCTTGACCGACAACGCTTCCGCGCGCCCCGGCCTGCGCCAGTGGGTGAACCGGATCCTGGGCGACACGCTGGCCCGCCGCATCTTCCTGCTGCTCTGGATCACGCTGGTGGCCGCCCAGGTGCTGGCCATCATGACGGTGCAGTGGGTGGAGGGCTGGAACATGCCGCTGGCGCATGTGCCGGTGGCGCCCACGCTGCCGCCCATGGGGCAGATGGGGCCTGGCCCTCAGGGGCCGATGCGGGACGGCGGGCCTGGGCCGTTCTTTCAGGGGCAACGCCCGGGTGCGGCGAATGGTGGCCTCAACGGCAACCGCGCCAGCGATGGCAGCAGTGCGCCCTTCGAAGCCAATCGTCCGGACGGCCCGCCGGATTTCCGGTCGCAGGATTTCCACGATGTTCCCATCCCTGGGGCCGGTCCCGATTTCACGGACCGCGGGCCGCGTTTTCAGGAACGCTCCAACTTCCGTGGCTTGAGCAACAAGGCCTTGTTGCTGGATTACGGCATTCGGCTGCTGGTCACCGCGCTGGCCGCCTGGCTGGCGTCCCGCTGGCTGGCCAAGCCAATGCGGCAACTGGTGCACGCCTCCAGAAAACTCGGGGACTCTTTGCACGGGCATGAGCGCCTGCCGCTACTGGATGAGCACAGTGGCACGCTGGAAGTGCGGGAGACCGCTCAGGTGTTCAACGCGATGGCCCGGCAACTGCGGCGGCAGTTCAACGAACGCGGGCTGATGGTCGCCGCCATTTCCCATGACCTGCGGACCCCGCTGACGCGCTTGCGCATGCGGCTGGAGACCCTGGACATCGAAGACCAGCAACGGGTCCGATCGGTGGAAGACATCCTCGAGATGAACGCCCTGATCGATGCGGTGATGGAATTGTTCCGTGGCGACAGCCCCGGTGTGGTCGAGGATGCGCAGGATGTGGACATCGGCGCCCTGGCTCAGTCGATGGTGGACGACCTGGCCGAACAGGGCCAGACCGTCAGCGTCGACATCCAGGGGGAGGCGGTGCTGGCGCGCGGTCAACCGATGGCCTTGCGGCGCGTGCTGGGCAACCTCATCGGCAATGCGTTGCGATATGGCGGCCGGGCGGATGTGCATGTCGGCCGGGATGACCGGGGCGCCTGGATCCATGTCTGCGACAACGGGCCCGGCATTCCACCGGACAAGATCGAGGCCGTGTTCGAGCCCTTCTACCGTCTGGAAGAATCGCGCAACCGGCATACCGGTGGTGCGGGCCTGGGGCTGTACATCGCGCGGGAACTGACGCGGCGCCAAGGCGGCGAGCTGGCGTTGACCAACCGGCCTGCGGGCGGATTGATGGCGGAGCTGCGTCTGCCCTGAGCCCGCCACTTAGGCGCCGGAAGCGACAGATACGCCTGCGACGCCTCAGGCCACGAGCCGTGGCGGCCCGGGCGGGTTGGGTGGCATCTGCAGCGCAAAGCCACCGGCCCGCTTGCGCATCGCAGCGGGGTCCAGCTGCGGTGCCTGCGCCGGCCAGCCGAAGAAGCGCTGGATGTCGCTGCGCCGGGCCAAGGTGTCTGCCATGCCCAGCGTGATCAGTTCGGTGGTGTAGGCCGGCTCGAACAGCAGGTAGCTCAACAATGCCGAACCACTGGCATTGGCCCCCTCCCCCGACACCCCAACACTGCGCAACAACGCCCGGATGGGCGGTGGCAAGGCACTCACGTGCTGGGCCGCCAGGGTGTCCAGTGGCCGGCTGGGAGCGATCACCAGGGCATCCAGTGGGCGCAAGGGCGTGTTGCGCAGGGCTTCCTCGGGCAGCAGGGAGAGCGTCTTGTTGATGCGGTGCATCCGCTCGATATCCACCGCCAGCGCGTCCAGGAAGATGTTGGAGAGGGCGTGGCCGGCAATCTGCGCCAGGCTGGGGTGGCCGGTTGGTGTCGGGCTGTGGGTCCCCTCCCCGCCGGCTTCGTGCATGCGGCCGGCCCCGATGATCAGCACCTTCTGCGCCCCCAGGTGAACAGCGGGCGAAATGGGGGCGGTCTGGCGCATGGAGCCGTCACCGAACCATTCCATCTTCCCCTGCAGTTCCAGCGGCTCAGCCGGAAAGATGAAGGGGATGGCGGACGACGCCACCAAATGATCGATGGTCAAGCGCCGGGTCTGCACGGCCAGCCGCTGGCTGCGCACCCATGGGGCGCGGGCCTGCTGGGTCTGGTAGAACGTGACGTGATGGCCGGAGGTATAGCTGGAGCCAGTGACAGCCAGCGCATCCAGATGGCCTTGGGCCAGCATCTCGTCCAGCCGGTCCAGCTGGATCCAGCGCGACAGCAGGCCACGGAGGGGGGTGTTGTCCAGCAGGCTGCGCGGCCGGGTGCGACGCCAGCGGGCCAGTGCCCAGCCCAGACTCATCATCGTGAGCCAGCGGGCCCCGCTGCGGATCACGCCGAGGGAATCGGCGGCATACACCTGGTCCACGTGGATGTTCTGCCAGATGTACATCAGCCCATCCACGGCTGAGCAAAAGTCGTCCGCCTGGCAAGCCAGTGTGGCGGCGTTGATGGCACCGGCGGACGTGCCGGCGATCACCTGAAAGGGGCTGTCCCCGGTGGTGCAGGCATCCCGGCGCAACTGCGCGATGGCAGCGAGCACCCCCACCTGATAAGCCGCGCGCGCCCCGCCTCCCGTGAGGATCAGGCCGGTTTTCTGCGGGGCATCCATGGTGGTTCAAGCTTACGCCTGACTACCTGGGATGAACCTTGGAAATGATCCGTCAAATGGGGGATCGACGGCGGCGGGGAGACGGTGTTGGCGAGGCTCGGCGGTGCTGGGGTCCAATTTTGGCCTTCAACGCCGCTCACCCTCCCGCGTCGTACACGATCTCCGCCGGCGCCAGCTTCTCCAGAGCCTCATCACTCGGCCAGAACTTCCCGGCCCCGCCGAGCCCCAACTCCGCGATTGCGCCGTCCCGACGGATGGGAATGCGCAGTTCCAGGCCCTGGCTCAGCACGCCCTGCTCGGTCTCCACCCGCTTGGCCGGCCAGCTGCGGATCAGCTCCAGCACCGTTTCGGCAGGCAGGTTCGGCGCCGTGCGCAGGAAGCGCCCAAACTTGGCGCGTGCCTCCGGTACGCCATAAACCTGCTGGATGTTCATGCGCAGACCACCAGAGAAACGGTCGTTCTGCACCTTGCCCACCGCGATGATCAACTCATCCTCCGCCAGCAGTTCCTTGTGCTTGTTGAGCAGCTCTTCATTCGCCACCGCTTCGATGGCGTCGCTCTTGTCGTCCAGCTTGAAGATGCCCACCCGGCCGCGTGAGCCGTTGATCACACGCATGTCGCCCACGATCCCGGCCACCACCACCGGCTCGCGGCTGTCCTGCAGGTCCACGATGCGGCGGCGCACCATCTTGCGGATCTCGCTTTCGGACTGATCGAACAGATGGCCGGAGAGGTAGAAGCCGATCGCCGTCTTCTCCAGCGTCAACCGCTCCTTGATGCCCCACGCCGGCACGTCCACCAGGTCCGGCTCGGCCGTGGAGCTGCCGTGCGTGTCGTCGAAGTCGAACAGCCCCCCCTGGTTGACGTTCTGCGCCAGGTTGTCGGCATAGGTGTAGCCCAGCCCCACACTGGCCTGCAGGCGCGCGCGGTCCGGCTCCAACTGGTCAAACGCGCCAGCCTTGATCAATGCCTCCACCACGCGCTTGTTCACCGACTTGCGGTCCACACGGGCGCAGAAATCAAAGAAGCTCTTGAAGGGGCCACCTTCCGTGCGAGCCCGCACGATCGCCTCGATGGCGCCAGCCCCGGTGCCCTTGATCGCACCCAGGCTGTAGTTGATCTTGCGCGAACGCGGCGTGGAAGCGGCGCGCTTGCCGTCAGCCTCGGGCGCCCCGGCAGCAGCAGCCGGTGCCATCGGCTCAAACCGCCCGACCCCCAGGTTGATGTTGGGCGGCTCAAACTCGATGCCGAACAGCTTGGCGTCATTCATGAGCACCTTGAGCTTGTCGGTATCGTCCGATTCGATGGTCATGTTCGCGGCGAAGAACTCAGCCGTGAAGTGAACCTTGAGCCAGCCCGTGTGATACGCCAGCAAGGAGTACGCGGCGGCGTGCGACTTGTTGAAGCCGTAGCCCGCAAACTTCTCCATCAAGTCGAAGACCTCGTCGGCCTTGTTCTGGTCAATACCCTTTTCTGCCGCGCCCTTTCGGAACAGGTCGCGGTGCATGGCCATTTCCTCGGCCTTCTTCTTTCCCATCGCGCGGCGCAGCATGTCCGCACCACCGAGCGAGTAACCGCCCAGTACCTGCGCGGTCTGCATCACCTGTTCCTGGTAGACCATAATGCCGTAGGTCTCGGCCAGCACGGGCTCCACCAGGGGGTGGGGGTACTCCACCACCTCCTTGCCGTGCTTGCGCGCCACGAAGCTGGGGATCAGGTCCATCGGGCCGGGCCGATACAGCGCGTTCAACGCGATCAGGTCTTCCAGCCGGGATGGCTTGGCGTCCTTGAGCATGCGCTGCATGCCGCTCGATTCAAACTGGAACACCGATTCGGTCAACCCGTCGGAGAACAGCTTGTAGGTCTTCTTGTCGTCGAGCGCGATGGTCTCGAACGCAAAGTCGGCATGCTCGGGATAGCGGCCAACAATGAAGTTCTTGGCCAGTTCAAGAATGGTCAGCGTGGCCAGGCCCAAGAAGTCGAACTTGACGAGGCCGATGGCTTCGACGTCGTCCTTGTCGTACTGGCTCACCGCCGAGGTCGAACCCGGCTGCTGATATTGCGGGCAGAAGTCGGTGATCTTGCCCGGCGCAATCAGCACCCCACCCGCGTGCATGCCGATGGAGCGCACGGTGCCCTCCACCCGTGCCGCCATTTCCAGCAGGCCGGCCACTTCCTCGTCCTGCTTCTCGCGCTCCTCGATCTCCGGGGACTCATGCCGCGCATAGACCATCTTGGCCTTGTCCGGATCGAAGTCCGGTGGCAGCTTGGCCAGCGTCACGGTCTTGCCCGGAGGCGCCGGCACCAGCTTGGCGATCGAATCGACATGGCCGAAGCCCATGCCCAGCACCCGGCCGATGTCCCGCAGCGCGCCCTTGGCCGCCATGGTGCCAAAGGTGGCGATCTGGCTGACCGCCGGGCGGCCGTACTTGTCCTTCACGTACTCGATGACGCGGTCACGGTTGCCCTGGCAGAAATCGATGTCGAAGTCGGGCATCGACACCCGCTCAGGGTTCAGGAAACGTTCAAACAGCAGGTTGTATTGCAGCGGATCCAGGTCGGTAATCAGCAGCACGTAAGCGACCAGCGAACCCGCACCGGACCCCCGCCCCGGGCCCACCGGGCAGCCATTGTTCTTCGCCCAGCGGATGAAGTCACCCACGATGAGAAAGTAGCCGGGGAAGCCCATCTTGATGATGGTGTTGAGTTCGAACTCCAGCCGCTCCACATATCGCGGCCGCACCTCATTGCGCTTGGCCTCGCTGGGGAAGAGCAGCGCCAACCGGTCTTCCAGGCCCTCATAGGAGAGCTGTCGGAAGTACTGTTCCATCGGCAGGGGCGTGCCGTCTGCCTGGATGGGCGTGGGGAAGTTAGGCAGTTGCGGCTTGCCCAGCACCAGGCTCAGGCTGCAGCGCCTGGCAATCTCAACGGTGTTGGCAATGGCGCTGGGGATGTCAGCAAACAACACCTCCATCTCCGCCTGGCGCTTGAAATGCTGGCTGGGCAGGAAGCGCTTGATGCGCTTGGGGTTGGACAGCGTCTCGCCTTCAGCCACGCAGACCCGGGCCTCATGCGCCCCGAAGTCATCCTCTTCCAGGAATTGGATGGGGTGGGTGGCCACCACCGGCAGGCCGGCCTTGGCCGCCAGCGGCACCAACTGGCGTACCAGGGACTCCTGGCCGGGCAAGCCGGCGCGCTGGAGCTCCACATAGAAACGGTTCGGGTAGATGGCGCCCAGCCGCCGCGCCCATTCCAGCGCCTTGGTCTCGTCACCCGCGATGAGCGCCTGGCCCACCGGACCGAATTGCATACCGCCCAGGCAAATCAGGCCCTCATGGAGTTCCTGCATCCATTCCAGCTTGAGCAGCGCCTGGTTGCGCTGGACGTTCTGGATCCAGGCCCGGGAGAGCAGTTCGCTCAGGTTCAGGTAACCCTGGAAGTTCTGCACCAGCAGCAGCACCCGGGTGGGCGGCTTGTCATTGGCATCCGGTTCCAGCCACACCTCCGCGCCGAGGATGGGTTTCACGCCCTGCTTGCGGCAGGCGTTGTAGAACTTCACCCCGCCAAACATGTTGGCCAGGTCGGTCAGGCCTAGGGCGACCTGGCCGTCCTTGGCGGCCGCCTTGGCGGCGTCGTCGACGCGCAACGTGCCGTCAACGACGGAAAACTCGGTATGAATGCGGAGATGAACAAAAGCCATACCCGGGATTGTAGGGAGGCTGGCACCCTCCCTTAGGGGAAACTCCTCGCGGTCGAGGTGGCTCCAGCGCCAGCCGTCGCTCTCCCGGGCGGTATGCTGCCGCTCAGTGGAATGGTTCATGTAACGACCGCACTGGAGCTCCTGGATGAAGACTGTCTCGCCCGCCCTGCTGGTGACCACCCTGCCGGTGTCCGCCCCTAAAACCACCTGGGTCGCACTGCTGACGGCCCTGACGCTGGCTGCCGGGCCGGCATGGTCGGCGGAGGCAGGCGCAGCGGCGACCCCCACGAAGCCGGCGACCAAGGCCACGCGGCCCGCCGCCGCCCGCGCCGCCGTGGCCCCCGCCAGTGGCGCCTCCCAGGCCGCCCGCAGCAGCGCCGACATCATCGCCACCGCCCCCGCCGCCGCCTGGCGGGATGTGGATCCGGACAACCTGCTGATCATGACCCTGCCGCAGGGCGAGGCGTTGATCGAACTGGCACCGCGCTTTGCGCCAAAACACGCCCAGAACATCCGCGCCCTGGCTCGCGGCGGCTACTGGGACGGCCTGGCCATCCTGCGGGTGCAGGACAACTACGTGACGCAATGGGGCGACCCGGATGCCGATGACGAGGACACCGGCGTCAAGGGCAAGAGCAAGCCATTTCCCGCCGGGGCCGAAGCGCACTTGCCGGCCGAGTTCGACGTCCCCCTGAAGGGACTGCCCCTGACCGTTCTGCCGGACGTGGACGGCTGGGCGCCCCGTGCGGGCCATGTGGACGGCTTCCCCGTGGCCGCCAACCCGGCCACCGGCCGCGCCTGGATGGCGCACTGCTATGCCACCGTCGGCGCCGGCCGTGGCAACGACGTGGACTCCAGCACCGGCGCGGAGCTGTACGTCGTGATCGGCCACGCCCCGCGCGGGCTGGACCTGAACATCACCGTGGTGGGCCGCGTGCTCAAGGGCATGGAGGCCCTGTCCGCCCTGCCGCGCGGCACCGGCCGGCTGGGTTTCTACGAAAAGCCGGAACAGCGCCAGCCCATCACCCGTGTGGTGCTGGCCTCCACGCTGCCGCCGGACCAGCGCCCGCCCCTGCAGGTACTGCGCACGGACACCCCCACCTGGCAAGCCCTGCTGGAGGCGCGCCGCCACCGTGGCGGCTGGTTCGTGCACAGCCCCGAACACACCGAGATCTGCACCGCCGCCGCGCCGGTGCGCACCCGGCCGACCGATGTGAAGCTGGAGAAGATCGTTTCTCCTGAAAGCAAGCGCTGAGATCCCGGCCGGCGTGCGCGCGGAGCCACCTACAATCACGCGTTTTGCACCGTATCCACGGGCCCTGAGCCCAACAGCCGACGTGAACGCATCCGGCCCGTCCATCCTCAATATCTCCTGCTACCTGTTCGTCGAGATCAACGCGCCCGAGGCGCTGCGCGACGTCCTGCACACCCGCGCCGACGCGCTGGGCCTGAAGGGCACCGTGCTGATCGCCGAAGAGGGCATCAATCTCTTCCTGGCCGGCCCGGCGCCGGACGTGAACGCCTGGGTGGACGCCCTGCGCGCGGATCAGCGCTTCGCCAGCCTGGCCCCCAAGGAAAGCTGGAGCACCGAGGTCCCCTTCCGTAAGCTGCTGGTGAAGGTGAAGCCGGAGATCATCCGGATGAACCATCCCACCATCCGCCCGGACCAGAGCCCCCGCGCCCCCGCGCTGCCGGCCGCCACGCTCAAGCGCTGGCTCGACCAAGGTCACGATGACAACGGCCGTCCGGTGGTGACACTTGACACCCGCAACGGCTTTGAAGTGGATGTCGGCGCCTTCGATGGCGCGATCGACTGGCGCATTACCAAGTTCAGCGAGTTCCCGGAAGCTGTGAAGGCCCACCGCGCCGAACTCGAAGGCAAGACGGTGGTCAGCTACTGCACCGGCGGCATCCGCTGCGAAAAGGCGGCGCTCTATCTGGCCGAGCAGAACCTGGGCGGCCCCGTCTATCAGCTCGAAGGCGGCATCCTCAAATACTTTGAGGAAGTCGGCGGGAACCACTACCACGGCGACTGTTTTGTCTTTGACGAACGGCGCGCGGTGGACCCTGGCCTGTCCCCGGCCCCTCACAACGAAGCCCTGGATCGCCACTGAGCGATGAGCGCGCCACGACGCTCACCCTCGGGAGCCCGTCAGTGACGGAAGAACGGCCCTCCCTGCTCGCCAAGCTGATGAAGCTGCTGGGCTTGCTCGTGCTGGCCACCGCCCTCCTGGCCATGGCCTTCCACGCGCCGGACCGCCCGCTGGAGAGCCTGATCAGCCGTTGGGCCGAGGCCCCGTCCGACTTTGTCGAATTGCCGGTGGAAGGCGGCCGGATTCAGCTGGTGCACCTGCGCGACGAAGGCCCGCGGGATGACCCGACGCCCATCGTTCTGCTGCACGGCACGGCGGCCAGCCTGCACACCTGGGCCGGCTGGGTCTCTGAACTCAAGACCAACCGCCGGGTGATCACGCTGGACCTGCCGGGCTTCGGGCTCACCGGCCCGTCCGTGCTGGGCGACTACAGCGACGAAGCCTATGACCACTTCCTCCAGGCCTTCCTGGCGCACCTGAAGCTCGGCCAGGTCGTGCTGGGTGGCAATTCGCTGGGCGGCGGTGTCGCCTGGGGATACGCTGCACGCCATCCCGAGCAGGTGGCGGCCCTGGTGCTGGTGGATGCCGGCAACCTGGCCATCACCAGCGAAGCCGTGCCGGAGGGCTTCAAGGTGCCGCAGTCCCGCGTGCTGCGTGCCCTGGCCAGCACCTTTTTGCCTCGGCCGCTGGTGGAACGCAGCGTCAAGAGTGTCTATGGGGATCCGTCCAAGGTCACGGCGGCCCTGGTGGACCGTTATTTCGAGCTGACGTTGCGTGAAGGCAACCGTGCGGCCTTGGCCCAGCGGCTGGCGCAACGCATGCCCGGCCGCTTTGCCGATCTGCTGGCCCGCATCCAGGCCCCCACCCTCATTCTCTGGGGCGGCCAGGACCGCCTGATCCCGCCCGCCGCGGCGCGGATCTTCCAGCAGCAGATCCGCAACAGCCGTCTGGAAATCTTCCCCACATTAGGGCATGTCCCTCAGGAGGAGGACCCGCTGTCCACCGTGCGCCCGGTTCAAGCGTTTTTGCACTCGCTATAACCCTGATGGTTGCCTGTCATGCCGCATTGCAACATCGGGCTTTCTGCATCCCCCACAAAGGAATCTTCATGCAACGTCGCTTTCTGATTGCCCGCGCCGCACTGGTCGCCTGCGCAATGCTGGCCACCGCCGGCGCCCAGGCCCAGGCCCCCGAGTGGAAAAAGATCCGCATCGGTGTCGAGGGGGCCTACCCGCCCTTCTCCGAAGTGGGTGCCGACGGCAAGCTCAAGGGCTTCGAGATCGACCTCGCCAACGCACTGTGCGCCGAGATCAAGGCCGAGTGCACCCTGGTGCAGCAGGACTTCGACGGCCTGATCCCTGCCCTGCAGTCGCGCAAGATCGACGCGATCATTGCGTCGATGTCCATCACGGACGAGCGCAAGAAAGTCATCGCCTTCTCCGCCCCCTACTACAGCGTCCCGGCCCGCTTCGCCGCCAAGGCCGGCACCAAGCTGGACTTCTCGCCTGCGGGCCTGAAGGGCAAGAAGATCGGCGTGCAACGCGCCACCATCCACGAGAAGTTTGTGGACGCCACCTTCAAGCAAAGCGACATCGTGCGCTACGCCACGCAGGACCAGGCCTTCCTGGACCTGAAGTCCGGCCGTATTGACGTGACGCTGGCCGACATGGTCGCCACCGACCTGGGCTTCATCCAGACCCCGGCCGGCAAGGGCTTTGAGCTGGTGGGCCCGGAATACAACGATCCGAAGTATTTCGGCGTGGGCGTCGGCGTGGGCCTGCGCAAGCAGGATGAAAAGACCCTGGCCAAGAAGTTCAGCGACGGCATCGCCGCGCTGAAGGCCAACGGCCAGTTCAAGAAGCTCAACGACCAGTACTTCAAGTACGACATCTCGGTGAAGTAAGCCAGTGGCCGCGTGGGGCAGCCGCCCCACGCGTCGCTGAGACGAAAGTGAATTGATGAATTTGCATGGGTATCTGCCCAGCCTGCTGGAGGGCTCGCTGCTGACGCTGGCCGTGGCGCTGAGTTCCATGGCACTGGCGATGCTGCTGGGCCTGCTGGGCGCCCTGGCCAAGCTGTCGCGCTGGCGTGTGGCCAAGGTGTCGGCCACCATCTATACAACGCTGATCCGGGGGGTGCCGGATCTGCTGCTGATGCTGCTGATCTTCTTCGGTGGCCAACTGCTGGTGAACAACATCGCGCTGGCGCTGGGCCACGAGGATTACATCGACATCAACCCGTTCGTGGCGGGTGTGCTGACCATCGGCTTCATCTTCGGCGCCTACCTGACCGAGGCGTTCCGTGGCGCGTTTCTCGCCGTGCCCCCCGGCCAGCGTGAAGCCGGCCTGGCCTTCGGCATGACACCGCGCCAGGTGGCCTGGCGGATCACCTTCCCGCAGATGTTCCGACACGCCCTGCCCGGGCTTTCCAACAACTGGCTGGTGCTGATCAAGAGCACCGCCATCGTGTCGGTGATCGGCTTGCACGACCTGATGACCCGCGGCATGCAGGCCGCCGGCAATACGCGCGAGCCGTTTGTGTTCTACGGCGCCGTCGCGCTGATCTACCTGGCCTTCACCAGCCTGTCCGAATTGCTGTTCAGCCATCTGAACAAGCGCCTGTCCATCGGCGTCCGCCGTCATTCGTTGTGATGTGAATTGCCGCCCATGAATCTGGACGCCATCCTCGAGAACTTCCCCCGCTACCTGAGCGGCCTGCAGGCCACGGCCGAACTGCTGGCGATCTCGCTGCTCATCGGCCTGGCCCTGGCCATCCCGCTCGGCGTGGCACGCACCCTGCCCATTCCCTGGCTGTCCCGCCTGATCTGGGCCTACACCTACGTGTTCCGCGGTACGCCCATGCTGGTGCAGCTGTTCCTGATCTATTACGGGCTGGCCCAGTTCGAATGGATGCAGCAGAGCGCGCTGTGGCCGATGTTCAGTTCCGCCTGGTTCTGCGCCTGCCTGACCTTCGTGCTCAACACCGGGGCCTACACCACCGAGATCATCGCGGGTTCCATCCGCGCCCTGCCCCATGGCGAGATCGAAGCGGCCAAGGCCCTGGGCATGAGCCGTTGGGTGATGCTGCGGCGCATCGTGCTGCCGTCAGCCCTGCGCCGCGCCATTCCTGCCTACAGCAATGAAGTGATCTTCATGCTGCATGGCACCTCGCTGGCCAGCGTGGTGACCATCATGGATCTGACCGGCGCCGCCCGCGAGATCAATTCCACCTACTACATCCCCTTCGAGGCCTTCATCACCGCCGCGATGTTCTACTTCGCCATCACGCTGGTGCTGGTGGGCCTGTTCCACAAGGCGGAGGCCCGCTGGCTCAAGCCTCTGATGCCGCGCTGACCGTCGTGGCCGGCCCGGCTCAGCTTCGCCACATCGGCCTGGGGCCAGCCTGCTGCACCACCCCGGCATCCGCTCAACGGCATCCGGCCTGACGCCGCCGCCAAGGATTTCCATGCAAGTTCAACAACACGCCCTTCCCAGCCCCTCGCCCGGCACTCGCCGCGAACTGGTCTCCCTGCACTATGGCCAACCTGGCCAGGGCACCAAGGTCTACATCCAGGCTTCACTGCATGCCGACGAGCTGCCGGGCATGCTCACCGCCTGGCACCTGCGCCGCCAGCTGGACTTGCTGGAGGCCCAAGGCCGTATCCAGGGCGAGATCGTCCTGGTGCCGATGGCCAACCCCATCGGCTTGTCGCAGTGGTGGCTGCAATCCCACCTGGGGCGGTTTGAATCACTCTCCGGCGAGAACTTCAACCGCCACTACCCGGCCTTCATCGAGGCGGCTGCCCGCGCGGCCGAAGCGCGGCTGGGCGACGACCCGGTGCGCAACGTGCAGGTGCTGCGCGCGAGTCTGAAAACCGAGATCCAGGCCGCCCCGGCCGACACCGAGCTGAAAGCGCTGCGCAAAACGCTGATGCTGTTGGCCTGCGACGCGGACGTGGTGCTGGACCTGCACTGCGATGCCCAGGCCCTGGTGCACCTCTACACCGAGACGCCCTGCTGGCCGGAATGCGAGCCGCTGGCCGCTTACCTGGGTTCGGCCGTCACGCTGCTGGCCATGGACTCCGGGGACAACCCGTTTGATGAGGCCTGCTCACAACCCTGGTGGAAATGGAAACAGCTGTTTGGCGACCGCTTCCCCATCCCGCAGGCCTGCCTGTCGGTGACGGTGGAACTGCGTGGCCAGCAGGACGTGCATCACGACCTGGCCAGCAAGGACGCCCAGGCCATCCTGGACTTCCTCAGCTTCCGTGGCGTGATCAGCGGCGAGGCACCACCTGCACCGGCCCCGGTGGGAGATGCGCGCCCGCTGGCGGGTTGCATGCCGGTCCAGTCGCCAGTGGCTGGCGTGCTGACGTTTGTGCGCGAGGTGGGCGAGACGGTGCACGAGGGTGAGGTGCTGGCGCATGTCATCGACCCCATCACGGCGGCCGTCACTGAACTGAAGAGTCCGGTGGATGGCCTGTTTTTTGCACGCGACACGCTGCGTCTGGTCACGGCCGGCGCCAAGGTCGCCAAGGTCGCCGGGCGCGAAGCGCTGCGCACCGGCAAGTTGTTGGGAGCTCGTTGATGTCCACCGCCAGTCTTTGTGTTGACAACCTGCACAAGCGTTATGGAGACCGGGAGGTGCTCAAGGGCGTGTCGCTCGCGGCCCAACCCGGCGATGTGATCACACTGATCGGCTCCAGCGGCTCCGGCAAGAGCACCTTCTTGCGCTGCCTCAACCTGCTGGAGCAGCCGCATGAAGGCACGCTGCGCCTGGGCAACGAGGAATTGAAACTGGTCCGCGAGCGCGACGGCAGCCTGCGCGCGTTCGACGCCGCACAGCTGCAACGCTGGCGCGCGCGCCTGGCCATGGTGTTCCAGAACTTCAACCTGTGGGCTCACCGCACGGTGCTGGAAAACGTCATCGAAGCGCCGGTGCATGTGCTGAAGCAGCCGCGAGCCCAGGCCATCGAGAAGGCCGAGGCACTGCTGGCGCGCGTGGGGGTGGCCCACCGCAAGGACGTCTATCCCGCGCAGCTCTCTGGCGGCGAGCAGCAGCGTGTGGCCATTGCCCGTGCGTTGGCCGTGGACCCGGAGGTGATGCTGTTTGACGAACCCACCTCGGCGCTGGACCCGGAGCTGGTGGGTGAAGTGCTCAAGGTGATGCGCGACCTGGCTGCCGAAGGCCGCACCATGATCGTGGTGACCCATGAAATGGGCTTTGCGCGCGAGGTGTCGTCTCACACGATGTTCCTGCACCAGGGGCGCGTGGAGGAACAGGGCCATCCTCGGGATGTGCTGTCCAAGCCCAACAGCGAGCGCTTGAAGGCGTTTTTGAGCGGCGGACTGAAGTGATCGGGCACATGCGGCCGGTGGCGAGTCAGGGATGCCTCGACCAAGCTGGGCGGGTGGAGCCCTTCATCGTTCATCCCTGACGCCATCTGGTTCGAGACGCCCACCCTTCATCATGGATAAATTGCTACTGCAGCAGCAGGTGCTGGAACGGCTCGCCGAAGACCTGCTGCAGGCTGAGCAGGCCGCGCGGGCGGCCCATGAAACGGCAACGCACGAAGAAAACATCGCCGAAAACAAATACGACACGTTGGGTCTCGAAGCCGCCTACCTGGCCACCGGCCAGGCCCGTCGCGCCGAGGCCATTCGCCAGGCGATTGCCAATTGGCGTCAGTTCCGCCCCCTCCCCTACGACGCCGGCAAAGGTATACAGCTCGGCGCGCTGGTCTGGCTGCTCGATTCCGAGGACAAGGAGCAACAGCTCTTTCTCGGCCCTGATGGGGGCAGCATGAAGTTGGCCAGCGGCGCGCAGCTCGTTCAGGTCATCAGCACCGCGGCCCCCTTGGGCAGGGCCATGCTGGGGAAATTCGAGGGTGATGAGGTGTCGATTCAGATCTCTGCGGTGCGACAGCGGTTTGAAGTAGTGGCGGTTTATTGAGGCACCAGCAGATGAAGCAGTTTCTGCTGCCCGCGTTACTCGTTTCGGGCCTTCTGCACCTCGCTGCGCAAGCTGCTCCGTCCTGTTTTTCCGGCCTAGGTAAAGACAGGCCATGACGGCAACTACGTCCGGACTATCCCACCGGGCTAACCTCGCGATCCAATTCACCGTGACCCCGCACCCACCACCCACCACCCGTGGCCCAGACTTGCCGCGGCTCTACACCTTTCGTCGCTGCCCCTACGCCATGCGCGCACGGATGGCGCTGCTTCAGGCGGAGCGGGCCTTCGAGGCGGTGGAAGTCAGCTTGCGCGATAAGCCAGCAAGCTTGCTGGCCCTATCCTCCAAGGCCACGGTACCCGTGCTGCAGTTGCCCGATGGCAGCGTGATTGAAGAGAGTTGGGACATCATGCGCTGGGCACTGGCTGCGCCCGACGCGCAGGGCTGGTGGTCGCGCGCGCAGTTGCCTGCGAACCTGGACCTGCTGCAACGAAACGACGGCGACTTCAAACATCACCTGGACCGTTGGAAGTACCCCCAGCGCTACGCGAATGAAACCCTCACCCCGGACGCACACCGCGACAGCGCGCTGGAGGTGCTTCTGAAACCTCTGGAGGCACGGCTGCACAGCGCGCCTTGGCTGGGCGGTGCCACGCCCTGCGCCACCGATTTGGCAGTGATGCCCTTCGTCCGCCAGTTCGCCGCCGTCGAGCCGGAATGGTTTGCAACGCTGGACCTGCAGTCGGTACGGTCCTGGCTGAACGGCTGGCTCGGGAGCCCGCTTTTCCTGGCGTGCATGCACAAGCTACCCGCAGAAGGTGCGACGCGCTTTCCGCTGCTCTGATTGATCCACGTTGCCCAGCCGCATCGTGTCGATCAGACACGGCGGAGGTGACGACGATCAAGGCGAAGTCAGATCCAAACCAAGCATCGAGCCAAGGCCGAAAGTGAAAAACAACAGGCCCACGAGCAACAGCACAAAGACCGCGGCCACGATTCCGAACCCGCGGAGCACAACCCGCTGCTTTGCCGCCCCGTTCTCTTTTTTCCCTTGGTCGTAGTGCCACTTGATGGCGAAGAACATGCCAATGCACAGGACGATCACCTTGAACGCGATGAAGACTGCGGGGACCCATTCCATGATGTTCGACGTTTCCAGGTTATTGCTTGACGCTATCAATCTTGAGAGGCATGACCACAAACACAGGTCGGGAAGAGCACGTCGCAAGGCGTAGACATTGTCGCCCGCTCTTTCCAGTTGAAACTGTGCGCTCGGCGGCATCAAAAATACAGATTCAGATTTCTGAAAAAAAACCGGATCAGATGGTCGCTTGAGGGGAAACTCCCAATGAACGAGCTGTTTCCAATACAGTGCATTCGTTCTACGCCTCGGGCCATATCAGCATCCACCTCATGAAGCGCTACGAAGTCCTTGCCGATGACCTGGCGGCGTCCATCGCCGCGGGGCAGTTGCAGCACGGAGACCGTCTGCCCTCGGTCCGCGAAGCGAGCAAGGACCGCGGTGTCAGCCCATCCACCGTCTTCGAGGCCTATTACCTGCTGGAAGCCCGCGGCCTGATCGAGGCGCGCCCGCGCTCCGGCTACTTCGTCAGCCAGGCGGCGATCCCGCACCCTGAACCCCACGCGTCAGATCCGCTGGCCGAGGAGCGAAGCGTCGAGGTGTCAGAGCTGGTGTTTCAGGTGCTCGGTTTGTCTCGCAACCGGGCCGTCGTGCCGCTGGGCTCGGCATTTCCCAGCCCGACCCTGTTCCCGCTGGACAAACTGGCCCTGGCGCTTGGCAAGGCCTCGCGCGGGCTGGACCCATGGCGCACGGTTGAGGACCTGTCACCCGGCAGCGCCGAGCTGCGGCGCCAGATCGGCCTGCGTTATCTGGGCGCCGGGTGCAAGGTGGATGCGGATGAGATCGTCGTCACCAACGGCGCGATGGAAGCCTTGAACCTGTGCCTGGAGGCGGTTACGAAGCCCGGGGACCTGGTGGCCATCGAGTCGCCGACCTTCTATGGCGCCTTGCAGGCGCTGGAGCGCCGCGGGCTCAAGGCGGTCGAAGTCGCCACGCATGCGCGCACCGGTGTCGACGTGGCTGCACTGGCGGCCATTGTGGAACGCCATCCCGTCAAGGCGTGCTGGCTGATGCCGAATTTTCAGAACCCGTTGGGCAGCCTGATGCCGGATGCAGCCAAGGCGGCGCTGGTGGCGCTGCTCGCCGAGCGTGAGATTCCGCTGATCGAGGATGACGTTTATGGGGAGCTGTATTTCGGTCCACGCCCAAGGCCCGCCAAGAGCTGGGACAAGTCTGGCTTGGTGCTGCACTGCAGCTCCTTCTCCAAGTCGCTGGCGCCCGGATTCCGGGTGGGTTGGACGGCCGCAGGCCGGTTCGCCCGGGATGTGAGCCGTCGCAAGCTCATGAGCTCATTAGCCACCCCTGTGCCGATGCAGGAGGGCCTGAGCGAATACCTCCAGCGCGGCGGTTACGACCGGCACCTGCGGCAGCTTCGGCAAGCGCTGGCCACGAACCGTCAAGCCGTGCTGCGGACCATCGCGAAGAGCTTTCCTCCAGGCACCCGCGTCACTCAGCCGGAAGGCGGCTATTGCGTTTGGGTCGAGTTGCCCTCACAGATCGATGTACTGGAACTGCACAGGGTTGCTTTGTCTCATGACATCAGCATCGCGCCGGGGCATCTGTTCTCGGCGGATCGGCGATTCACGCACCACCTGCGGCTCAATTTCGGGCATCCCGACAACGCGCAGGTCGAGGGGGCGCTGAAGACCTTGGGCCAGATCGCAAAAGCGCTTGTCCGGTAGGTGCCTCTGCTGCGCCCCCCCATAAGTGGCTAGGTAAAGTGGTCCACCACATCTTGGCCTGGTCTGACATCTCGCGATGTGCTGCGCATTCCTTTGTTCCGGGGCGATATTCACGCAATCTTCACGCAGCACTCACTCAGCCATGACGAGCGTACCGGTTCGATTCCAGTGAAAAGGCAACCTTGCGTTCTTGTCTTTCGCGGGGGCAAGAATTTCAGCTCGGATGCCCCTCGAAAGAGCGCCCATCTATCCTGGCTCCCAACGGCCAAAGCATTAATGACCTCCTTCGCAAGAACCCCATGAGAAATGCCTCAGACAAGCCACTTGTAGTGCGACTCCGCAACTTCGTCGGAGATGTGGTGCTCGGTGTGCCAGCATTGCGCCTGCTGCAGCGCCACGGTCATAGCTTGCATCTTGTTGGCAAACCATGGGCATCCTCGTTGCTCGAAGCAGAAGGCTGGACGGTCGAGCCACGACCCAAGAGGCTCGGCGACCGCTTGACTCAGTTGCGCCGACTACGAGCCCAAGCTGCGGAACGTGATCCAAGCTTTGACGTTCGACCCAATACAGTCCTGTTCCCGTGGGCCTTCTCGGCCGCCCTGGACGCACGGCTTGCCGGACTCAAGGCCACTGGCTATGCGAATGAAGCTCGCGGTTGGCTATTGCATCGCAGCCTTGCGATGCCTGCGGCAGGACATGCGCTGTTGAACTACTGGGAATTGGCCTGTCGTTTCCTTGGCTTAGATGAGGCGCCGCCGAAAGAAATCGGCCTGAAGGTCAGCCCAGCACAGCAAGCTGCGGCGACGGCGCTGCTTTCCAGGTGCGGGGTTGATCTTGATCGCAAGTTTGTCCTGCTTTGCCCCTTTGCAGGAGGGACTTTCGAGGGACAGGCAAAAACCTGGCCCCAGTTCAAACAGTTCGCTTCATTGCTATCGCGCGCCGGTCATCAGGTGGTCGTTTGCCCAGGCCCTGGCGAAGAGGCACATGCTGTTGAGCACTATGGTGATGCGCATTGCTTGCACGGAGTCAGCCTCGGCGTTTACAGCGCATTGCTACAACGCGCGGCGATTGTTGTCGGGAACGATACCGGGCCGATGCATATGGCTGCGGCCGTGGGTGCGTCGGTCTTGAGCATTCTTGGGCCGACCATTCCTGAGCTCTGGGCTCCGTGGGGCTCAAGCGTTGAGATCCTGCGCATTCACCCGGCTTGGCCCTCTCCGGGCGACGTGCTGTCGCGGGTCGAGCAGAAGCTCGATTAAGCCTGGCGGTGGATACGCCCGACCTCAGGGCGGGCTCAGCGGAGGCTGCCGAACGGGTTATGCAGAGCTTCCCAAACGCGCTACGGTGACGCATTAGCCGGTGCGGTCATCTCCTTCCGCAAGCGAAAAGGGCTACGGTGGGTTGATGCGTTGGGCGTTGGGCGTGGGCGTTGCGATCGTCAGACGCAGTAGATGTAGCGCCGCGTCAGCGGAACAGGCGCGGGCCCACCGTCTCGCTTGCTGGCCAGGATCTGGTACAGGCCCAGTTCGCCACTTTCGAATTCCAACGCACTGGCCGCCATGTAGAGCCGCCAGATGCGGTAATGGGCTTCGTCCACGTAACGCAGCGCCCGATCATGCTCGGCCTCCAGGCGCGCCACCCAGGCGCGCAAGGTCTTGGCATAGTGCATGCGAAGACCTTCAACATCATGCAGCTCAAACTGCTGCTGCTCCATCACCCGCATGACATTGCTGGCCCGGTCAAGTTCGCCGTCGGGAAACACATAACGGTTGATAAAACGTGAGGACAAGGCCTGCCCCCATCCCTCCTCTTCATGGGTGATGCCATGGTTGAGGAAAAGGCCGCCAGGCTTGAGCAAACGGTTCACGGAAGCAAAGTAGACCGGCAGGTTCTTGAGCCCCACATGCTCGAACATGCCCACGCTGGACACCTTGTCAAACTGACCGGTCATGTCGCGGTAGTCGCAAAGGCGCACCTCCACCTGCCCCTCCATCCCCGCCGCCTGGATGCGCGCCTTCGCCAGCGCGAGCTGCCGCTCGGACAAGGTGATGCCGGTGGCCTTGACACCGTAATGGCGCGCCGCATGCATGACCAGCGCGCCCCAGCCACAGCCCACATCCAGCAGCGCCTCACCCGGCTGCAGCCGCAATTTGCGGCAGATGTGGTCAAGCTTGGACCACTGGGCCTGCGCCAGGTCCGTCTCTTCGGTCTCGTAATAGGCACAGGAATAGACCATGCGCGGGTCCAGCCACAACGCATAGAAGTCGTTGGAGAGGTCGTAGTGAAAGGCGATGGCCGCCTTGTTTTCCGCCCGGGTGTGGCGCCGGACACCAAAGGCTCGCAGTTGCTCGTCCGAGCTGCCCGGTGGCGGTGCCAGCAGGCGTACCGCCAGCCGTAAACGGTCATGCCACGACAGCTTGAGCGCCGGGAGGTGGTCCTTGAGCTGCAGCGCCTCGAAGAAATCACCCTCCACGTCCAGCGCCCCAGTGAAATACGCCTCGGCAAAACGCAAAGGGTCCTGCCCCAGCAGGAGTCGCCGCAATGCGCTCGGGTCGTTGAGCACCAGCGTGAAAGCGGGTGGCTGATGCGCCACTCGCCCGAGCCGCGTGGCCCAGCTACCCACCCTCAGCCCCAGGCTACCCGGGTAACCGTCGAAAAGCCGCTGCAGCAAGGTGAGCCCGGCCGGCGGCAACGGCGCCGGCCCGGGCAAGGCCACGGCAGCACCCCGCCGATCGTCCTGTGCCGAGTCGCCGGGAGCCGGCGACAACAGTTCCTGTTCCATGCAATTCCCCGACTACAACTTGAGAAAAGCGGGGTTCGGGAGCGTAACCAGGGTCAGTTCTTGCCAAAGGTTACGCTGGCGGACCACTGATTTTTTTTGACGATGGTAGCGACCCGCGTTGATCGATTCCCCCGTCGTCCAGTCACCCCCGATCCATGCGGGGACATTGGGCGATTGGCGTTTCGGCGACTGTCACCACCCCCACCCAGGAACGACAGGACCCTGAAGAACGACCGTCATGACGCTCTCCAGGACGACAGCCATCCCACCACCACCACCCGACCGATACTGATGAGTGGCCCGTTGCACCAGAACGAGATGACGCCCCCGTTCGCCGGCCGCGCGCGTGCAAACGCCGTGCCTGGGGTGTCACACAAGCCAGGCGGCCGACCTCCCCCGGGGGTTTCCCCCAAGAGAGCACCCTCTCCCGTCGCGCGGTGGGCACGTCCATCGCCCAACGGAGTCATCACAGCGACGAACAACAGCGCCACAATCAGCTGGCGTCAGCAAGACCCAAGCAATAAATAGCCAAGGAGTGAGCCATGCCCCACGCGTTTGCCAGCACCCTCGCCAGTTTCAAGACGGCCTCCGGCCGCAGCGGCCAGTACTACTCGCTGCCTCGCCTGGCCGAGCAGTTCCCCAATGTGTCGAAGCTGCCGGTGTCGATCCGCCTGGTGCTGGAATCCGTGCTGCGCAATTGCGACGGCCAACGGGTCACCGCAGAACACGTGGAGCAGCTCGCCAACTGGAAGCCCAACGCCGTACGCAACGAGGAGATCCCCCTCGTGGTGGCACGCGTGGTGCTGCAGGACTTTACCGGCGTGCCCCTGCTGGCCGACCTGGCCGCCATGCGCAATGTGGCCGCCGCCCAAGGCAAGAACCCCAAGACCATTGAGCCGCTGGTGCCCGTGGACCTGGTGGTCGACCACTCGGTGATGATCGACCACTTCGGCGACAAGAAGGCGCTGGACCTCAACATGAAACTCGAGTTCCAGCGCAACCGCGAGCGCTACGAATTCATGAAGTGGGGCATGCAGGCCTTCGACACCTTCGGCGTGGTGCCCCCCGGCTTCGGCATCGTCCACCAGGTCAACCTGGAATTCCTGGCCCGCGGCGTGCACAAGACCAGCGGCGCTGACACGGTCTACTACCCCGACACCCTGGTGGGCACGGACAGCCACACCACCATGATCAATGGCATCGGCGTGGTGGGTTGGGGCGTTGGCGGCATCGAGGCGGAAGCCGGCATGCTGGGCCAGCCGGTGTACTTCCTGACGCCGGACGTGGTGGGCTTCGAGCTGACCGGCCGGCTGCGCGAAGGCGTCACCGCCACCGACCTGGTGCTGACCGTCACCGAGATCCTGCGCAAGGCCAAGGTGGTGGGAAAATTCGTGGAGTTCTTCGGTGAAGGCACCGCCAGCCTCTCCGTGCCGGACCGCGCCACCATCGGCAACATGGCACCGGAATACGGCGCCACCATGGGCTTCTTCCCCGTGGACGAGCGCACCATCGATTACTTCAAGGGCACCGGCCGCACGCAGGAAGAGATCGAGGCCTTCGAAGCCTACTTCCGCGCCCAGGGCCTGTTCGGCATCCCGCGCAACGGCGACATCGCCTTCAGCCAGGTGGTGGCCCTGGACCTGGGCACCGTGGTGCCTTCGCTGGCCGGCCCCAAGCGCCCGCAAGACCGCATCGTCATCACCGACCTGGCCAAGAACTTCACCAGCCTGTTCAGCAAACCGGTGGCCGAGAACGGCTTCAACCAACCCGCCGACAAGCTGGCCAAGCGCTTCCCGGTCGCCAGCCCCAAGGGGCTGGATATCGCCAACGGCGATGTGCTGATTGCCGCCATCACCTCCTGCACCAACACCTCCAACCCCAGCGTGCTGCTGGCGGCCGGCCTGCTGGCCAAGAAGGCGGTGTACGCCGGGTTGAAGGTGCAGCCCCACATCAAGACATCCCTGGCTCCCGGTTCGCGCATCGTCACGGACTACCTGGAGAAGGCCGGCCTGCTGCCCTATCTGGAGAAGCTGGGCTTTGCCGTGGCCGCCTATGGCTGCACCACTTGCATCGGTAACGCGGGCGACCTGACGGCCGAAATCAACGAGACCATCGTCAGCAATGATCTGATCTGCGCGGCTGTGCTGTCGGGCAACCGCAATTTCGAGGCCCGTATCCACCCCAACATCAAGGCCAATTTCCTGGCCAGCCCGCCGCTGGTGGTGGCCTACGCGATCGCCGGGAATGTGACGCGCGACCTGATGACGGAGCCGGTGGGCTATGGCACCGACAACAAGCCGGTCTACCTGGGTGACATCTGGCCAACCAGCGACGAGATCTACACGCTGCTGAAACTGGCATTGAATCCGGATGCCTACCGCGCCAACTATGCCAAGGTGAAGGCGGAGCCGGGCAAGCTGTGGGAGAAGATCCAGGGCGGCAAGGGCCAGGTGTACGAGTGGCCCAAGAGCACCTACATCGCGCAGCCACCGTTCTTCGATGGGTTCACGCAGATCCCCGAGGTGCATGAGGTGGGCGTGAAGCAGGCCCGCATCATGGCCCTGTTCGGAGACTCCATCACCACCGACCACATCTCGCCGGCGGGGTCGATCAAGGAAGCATCTCCGGCCGGGTCCTACCTGAAGGAACAGGGCGTGTTGAAGGCAGACTTCAACAGCTACGGCTCACGGCGTGGCAACCACGAAGTGATGATGCGCGGCACCTTCGCCAACGTGCGCATCAAGAATCTGATGATTCCGGCGAAGGCGGATGGCTCGCGGGAAGAAGGCGGGCTGACGCTGTATCAGCCCGGCGGCGAGAAGGCCTTCATCTACGACGCAGCCATGCGCTATATCGCCGCAGGCGTGCCCACGGTGATCTTCGCAGGTGAAGAATACGGCACCGGCTCCAGCCGGGATTGGGCGGCCAAGGGCACCCAGCTGCTGGGCATCAAGGCAGTCGTGGCCAAGAGCTTTGAACGGATCCACCGGTCGAACCTGGTGGGGATGGGGGTGCTGCCGCTTCAGTTCCGCACCGGGGATTCCTGGGAAAGCCTGGGGCTGCGGGGGGATGAGTTGATCGATATCCAGCTGGGGGACGAGATCCTGCCGCAGTCGGAAGCCTTCCTCACCATCACACCGGCGAGCGGGGCCACGCGCAAGGTGTCGCTGATTCTGCGGATCGATACGCCGATTGAGGTGGAGTACTACCGGCACGGGGGGATCCTGCCCTACGTGTTGAGGCAGTTGCTGGCGGCCTGATCCGTCTCGGAGGCGCGTCTGTTAAGCGCTTCAGTTTCAGCACTTCAGTGCTGTGGCACCGAGGCACGCGGGCCTCGGACCTGCGTCAGAAAGCGCCGGTCCGGGGCCTGTTTGCTTCATGTCCCTCCTGTCCCGCTCCGCGGGCCATTCCCTCCTTGACTTCCGCAAACAGGCCCCGGACCGTCACTTTCCGAACCGAGCCGTGCTGATGGGGTCTGGAGTCTGGCAGTCTGGTAGTTGGGGGCCGGTCGTCAGCCGGCGGCACCCTGCTGCCAATGGTCCATCAAGACCCGGCAATGCTCGCGGGCAGCCTGCTTGATGGTGGCCACTTCAGGTGGACCAAAACGCTCCCAGCCCAGCTTGGCCAGTTGCATGCGTCGGCCCAGGGCAAACACCGTCAATTGGCCGTAGAGCATCATGACGCGCATCTTCAACAAGGGGTCCGCCGGGTCCAAGCCGCTGTAACGCGCCACGAGTTCCGTGGAGACCAGGCCCATGCGGGGGCGCAAATCCTTGTCCAGCATCTCAAAGATGAGGTTGGGACCCTTGCCTACATGCTCATGCGCCAGGAACAGCCGTCTGTGCTCAGCGTCATCCGGAAGAAGCTGATGTTCCGCAATGGCATCCAGCAAGCCACCAAAAGCCTCAAAGAGCTGCTCGCGTGAGGCGCCCGGCTGACCCAGCACCGCCTCCGCCTGCCTCACCGCCGGCGTGAAATGCTCTACCGCACTGTCCACGATGTGCTGCGCACAAGCCTGGTAGACACCTTCCTTGTTGTCGAAGTAGTACTGCAAGGCCGGCGCATTGACCCCGGCCGCCTTCGCAATTTCCCGCGTGGACGCCGCTTCATATCCCCGCTCCGCAAACAGCCGCAGCGCCACGTCAATGATGCGGCGGCGCGTCTCTTCCCCACGGGCATAACCACCGTCTGGTCGATGTCGAGGCGTTCGAAGTGGCTTTTCAGTCATGAAGCGTTGCTGCGCGGTAAAGGTCTCATCCGGCGTGGCGCACTGGGCGATTGACCAAAATATACCAGTTGACAGAAATCTTCCAACTGGAAAAAGATAGCGGCCGGAATAAATTCAAACCGATCGCCGTCATGTCCGCTTCCACTCCCGCCGCACCGGCGGCACCGTCCGCTCCCCCTTCCTCTCCGAAATCCAATGGCCGTCGGCGGCCCGTGCTGCTGGTGCTGGCCCTGGCGGCCGTGGTCGGCGGCGCGGTGTATGGCGTGCACTGGTGGCGCGTCGGGCGCTTCATTGAAAGCACCGACGACGCCTACCTCAAGGCAGACAGCGTCACCGTCGCCCCCAAGGTGGCCGGCTATGTGACCGATGTGTTTGTGCAGCCCAACCAGGCCGTGAAGCGCGGGGACCCGCTGGTGCGTCTGGACCGCCGCCAGTACGAAGCCATGCTGGACCAGGCCCAGGCCACCATTGACTCCCGTCAGGCAGATATCCAGCGCGCTGAAGCCGACATCCTCCAGCAGCAGGCGCAACTGGCTCAGGCCCGCGCCCAGGCGCAGGCCGCCGCCCTGAGCCTGGCGCATGCGCAGAAGGAGTTCGAGCGGTACAGCCCGCTGGTGATCACCGGTGCCACCACCGAGGAGCATCTGGCAGAACTGCGCAATGCGCGGGACCAAGCCAATTCCACGCTGGCCGCGAATCAGGCTGCCGTCGCGTCGGCAGAAGGCAAGATCAAGTCGAGCCAGGCGCAGGTGGCCCAGTCCAAGGCCCAGGTCAAGGCGGCCGAGGCCGCACGCAGCCAGAATCATCTGGATGTGGACGACACCGTGGTCCGCGCCGCCATCGACGGCCGCGTGGGCGACAGCACCGTGCGGGTGGGCCAGTTCGTGCAGCCCGGCACCCGGCTGATGACCGTCGTGCCGGTGCAGGACGTCTACCTGGTGGCCAACTTCAAGGAAACCCAGATCGGTCGCATGCGCGCCGGCCAGCCGGTCGCCCTGCATGTGGACGCCCTTCCCGATGTGGAGATCCACGGGGAGGTGGAAAGCTTCTCGCCCGGCACTGGCGCCCAGTTCGCGCTGCTGCCTTCAGAGAACGCCACCGGCAACTTCACCAAGATCGTCCAGCGCGTGCCGGTGCGGATCAAGGTCCAGGCCGACACCTCCCTGCGGGACCGCCTGCTGCCTGGGCTGTCGGTGACCACGGAGGTCGACACTCGGGACGGCAGCAGCCGCCCGGTCGGTGACGCCGCGCCGATCACCTCGTCTGGAGCGCAGCATGGCTGAAGCCGCCGCGCCAGCCGCCCCGGGCGGCATGGCCAGCGCCGGCTCCGCGCACACCGAGCCCAATGCCAAGGCGGTCGATTGGATCGCCGTGGCGGCGGGCGCCCTGGGCGCGTTGATGGCCACGCTGGACATCTCCATCACCAACTCCGCCCTGCCTCAGATCCAGGGCGCGGTGGGTGCCACCGGCACCGAAGGCACCTGGATCTCCACGGGCTACCTGATGTCGGAGATCGTCATGATCCCGCTGGCGGCCTGGCTGACCCGGGTCTTCGGCCTGCGCAATTTCCTGGTCGGCAACGCCACCCTGTTCACGCTGTTCTCGGTGATGTGCGGGCTCTCCGGCAGCCTGAGCACGCTGATCATTGCGCGCATCGGACAGGGCTTCACCGGCGGGGCCATGATCCCCACGGCCCAGACCATCATCCGCACCCGGCTGCCCCGTCACCAATTGCCGGTGGGCATGACCGTGTTCGGGCTTATCGTGATCCTGGGGCCCTTGCTCGGCCCGGTCGTTGGTGGCTGGCTGACCGAGAACGTCAGCTGGCATTGGTGCTTCTTCATCAACGTGCCGGTGTGCGCCGCGCTGCTGGCGCTGCTGCTGCTGGGCCTGCCATCGGACCGCACCCACTTCGGCGAGTTCCTGCGCGCGGATTGGCTGGGCATCATCGGCCTGGCGGTGGGCCTGTCCACGCTGACGGTGGTGCTGGAGGAAGGCCAGCGCGAGCGCTGGTTCGAGTCGCAGTTGATCATCTGGCTCAGCCTGGCGTCTGCACTGGGACTGTTCCTTGTGGCGCTGTCGCAGCGGCTCTCCGCCAAGCCCATCCTGCGGCTGAGCCTGATGCGCAACAAGAGCTATGCCAGCGTGATCTTCATCGTGTTCATCGTGGGCGCGGGCCTGTACTGCGTGTCCTACCTGGTGCCGCAGTTCCTCGCCCTGATCGCCGGCTACAACGCTCAGCAGTCGGGCGTGATCATGCTGCTGTCCGGGCTCCCGGCGTTTGCCATGATGCCCATCCTGCCGAGGTTGATCACCCGCGTGGACTTCCGCGTGCTGGTGATCATCGGGCTGCTGTTCTTCGCCGGCAGTTGCCTGCTGGACATCGAGCTGACCGCCCAGAGCGTGGGCCACGACTTCACGCTCTCGCAACTGCTGCGAGGCGTGGGGCAGATGCTGTGCATGATGCCGCTCAACCAGGCCTCCATGGCGGCTGTGAATCGTGAGGATTCCGGCGATGCCGCGGGGCTCTACAACATGGCGCGCAACCTCGGGGGCTCGGTGGGCCTGGCCGTGATCGGCACCTTCATCGACCGCCGCAATGCCCTGCATGTGGACCGTCTGCGAGAAACGCTCAACGCCAACTCCACCACGGTGCAGGAGCGTGTGGCGGGCAGCACCGCCAGCCACTTTGCCCAGGTGGGCGACCTGGCGCATGCGCAATTGCAGGCCATCAAGGAGATTGCCCTGCAGATCCAGCAGCAGGCCAGCGTCATGACCTTCTCCGAAACCTTTTATGTCCTGGCCGTGGCGCTGCTCGTGTGCGTGCCCCTGGCCCTGCTCCTGAAGACGCCTCGCCCCGGACAGGCGCCGGCCGTCAGCGAAGCCCATTGATGCGGACCCATCCCATGTTCCCTCGAATCTCTTCCCTCGCCTGGCCCCCGGCCGTGATCGCCGCTGTGGTGATGACCCTCGGCGGCTGTGCAGCCGTCGGCCCCGACTACAAGGGCGCACCGCCCGTGGCGGGCGATGCGGTCCAAGCGCCTCGCTTCGCGCGCGACGATGCTGGCGCGCCGGTAACGGCGCCCACCACCGCTGCGTGGTGGTTGAGCCTGCACGACAACACGCTCACCGCACTGATCGACCAGGCACTGCGCGACAGCCCCACCCTGCAGGCTGCGCAGGCGCGGCTGCGTCAGTCCCGTTCGGCCTTGCGGCAGCAGGAGGCCCAGCACATGCCCAAGGGCTCCGCGTCCGCGCTGGGCGCTGGGGTGTGGCAGGGGCCAGGCACCGACAGTGAGACGCGCATGCATCTCTACAGCGTCGGCTTTGATGCCACCTGGGAGGCCGACCTCTTCGGTGGCACGCGCCGCGCCACCGAGGCGGCCTCTGCGCAGGCCGAAGCGGTGCAGGCCGATCTGGCCGATGCCCAGGTCTCCTTGGCGGCCGAGGTGGCCCAGGCCTATGCGGGCTTGCGTGCCCAGCAGCGTCGCCAGGCGGTACTGCGCGACACGGCCGCGTATGACGAGCAGACCCTTGCATTGATCCGTCAGCGTCGTGACCACGGTGTCTCCAGTGCGGATGATGTGGAGCAACGGCTGTTGCAGGGCGAATCCACGCAGGCCTCGCTGGCGGATGTGGCGGCACAGATCAGTGCGTCGCTGGACCAACTGGCGCTGCTCACCGGGCAGGCGCCTGGTGCGCTGGATGCGCAGCTCGCCGCCGAGGCGCCCGAGTTGCCGGCGCTGCCGGACAGCGTGGCCGTGGGAGACCCGACATCCCTGCTCCAACGCCGCCCGGACATCCGTGCCGCCGAGCGTCGTCTGGCGGCGGGGCAGGCCAAGATTGGCCAGAAGGAAGCCAACTACTTCCCCAAGCTCACCTTGCTCGGTGACATCGGCGTGGCCGGCACGGACCTGGGCCATCTTCTGACCAGCAAGAGCCTCGCCCTGGTGGGAGTGCCCTACCTCAGCTGGAACGTACTGGACTTTGGCCGCACCAAGGCCGAGGTGCGCCAGGCTGAAGCGGGGCGCGACGAAGCCACGGCCAACTACCAGGCCGCGGTCCTGGGCGCGCTGCAGGATGCCAACACCTCGCTTTCCCGTTTTGGCCAGCAGCGCCAATCCATGCAGCACCTGCTCGCCCAGCAGGCCTCGGCGGAACGTACGCTGGCATTGGCCCGTCAACGCCGGCAGGCGGGCACCGCCAGCCAACTGGACTTGCTGGACGCGCAACGCAATCAGGCCTCTGCCCAGCTCAAGACCTTGGACGGTCAAGCCTTGCTGGTGAAAGACTTTGTGGCCTTGCAAAAGAGCCTGGGCTTGGGCTGGGATGTCCGCCAGGGGGGCTGAGCACCATCACAGGTGTTCAAACGTCTGCCAGGCCGCGCTGGCGCTGCAATGCGACGGTTGGCGGGCAACTTCACCCGGGCTTGTGCCAACGGCATGTGAGCATCTCGGCGCGCGGCGTCGGGTGACGGCCGGCATGGGGCCGCGATTGCGTTGGGCATTGCGCGGTCAGCGCACAAATTGCAACAGGCCGCCGGTTCATCGCCGAATTGGTTTGAAAGTGTCAGAAGTTTGCTGGGCACAACAGTGATTCGGCGGCGAGCCACTAGAGTGCGGCGCTTTCCAGACTCCTCGGGCCCCCATGAACGAATCGCCGACGTCTCACGCCGACGCATCCACGACCCCTGCGTTTCCGGCGGCCCCGCTGCCGCCGGGCGCACCGGCGTTGCGGACCACTCGCCGGCTGCTGACGCATCTGGCGGTGGGCGTGCTCGCCGCTGGTTCATTGGTGGCCTGCGGGTCGGACCGCAGCAGCAATGCAGGCACATCGGATGGGACCGGTGGGTCGGCCACCGCGCCGGCGCCGACACCCGCAGCGTCGTCTCCTTCGGCCGCGCCATCATCTGCACCCGCACCCGCACCCGCGCCCGCGTCAACGCCAGCTCCGGCACCCAGCCCAGCACCAACACCGGCGCCCTCGCCGGCCGCATCGCCAGCCCCTACCCCGCTGAGCGGCTACTTCGTGGCCACGGGCGGCAGCGACACGGCCGCCGGCACGGAATCGGCCCCCTGGGCCACGCTGGCACATGCGCAAGCGGTGGTCGCCGCAGGAGACACGGTCTATGTGCGCGGCGGCACCTATGCCGTCACCGCAGCCACCACCGCCTGCGCCAGCCAGACGGATCGTGTCAGTGGCGTGGTGCTGAGCAAGAGTGGCAGCGACGGGAAGCTGATCCAGTACCTGAACTATCCGGGGGAGAAGCCGGTGTTCGACTTCTCCGCCATGAAGGACGACTGCCGCATCAAGGGTTTCAACGTCACGGGCAGCTGGATCCGGATCAAGGGCTTCGAGATCCGCAGCGTACCGCAGAACAACAACCTCAACCACGAGTCATGGGGCGTCTGGATCTCAGGCAGCCACAACATCTTTGAGCAGCTCGATCTTCATCACCACATGGGGCCTGGCCTGTTCATCCAGAACGGTGGCTACAACCTGGTGCTGAACAGCGATTCGCATCACAACTACGACCCGCTCACCTCCAACGGCCCGGGCGAGAGTGCGGACGGCTTTGGTGTGCACGTGTCGGCCAACAACCCGGGCAATGTGCTGCGGGGCTGTCGCGCCTGGTGGAACTCGGACGACGGGTTCGACCTGATCAATGCCTACACCTCCGTGGTCATCGAGAACTCATGGGCCTGGCGCAATGGCTACCTGCCGGACACCACGACGGCCTCCGGCAATGGCAATGGCTTCAAGGCCGGTGGGTATGGCGGGGGTTATGACGCCGCGGCAGTGCCCCACACGGTTCGCTTCTCCGTGGCGTTCTCCAACCGCGCCAATGGCTTCTACGCCAACCATCATCCGGTGGCCACCAGCTTTGTGAACAACACCGCCTATGGCAACAAGGTGCAGTTCAACATGCTGGGGGTGGACGTGAATGGCGCGGCGGTGGGCCTGGGCCTGTTGCGCAACAACGTGGCGTTTGGCGCCGGGACGGTGTCCGCCAACATGACCGGCGTGGACAGCACGGCCAACAGCTGGGATTCGCCGCTGAGCCTGAGCAATGCGGACTTCCAGGCCGTCTCTACCGACGGTTGGGACGTCGCGCGCCAGGCGGACGGCAGCCTGCCCGTGCTGACGCTGCTGCGGCCTTCGGCGGCCAGCGTGCTGATCGACCGCGGAATCAATGTGGGAGCGCCCTACAAGGGCACGGCACCGGACCTCGGCGCCTTCGAATACGGCGTGGACATGACCAGCATCAGCAGCGCTGCAAACGCCGCGAACGCCGCAAGGGCCGGCACCAGCTATCGGTAAATGCCCTGCCCTGAGGCAGGGCGGCAAAGGGTCCGGGCGGGGGTGATACTGGGTGAGACCGGACACCTCCGACCAGGAGGTGTAACCCCCGCCTGGACACCACGACGCCGCATGCAAGACCGCCATCCCGAAGACCGTTTGGACGAACGCGTGGACGAACGCTTAGACGAACGCTTCCACGCCGACATTCTTCAAAACCGCCACAACCGGGCGATTCTGGATCGCTGGGAAGCGCTGGCCCTGCCGGATTGCTGGCTGGTGGCGGGGTGTCTGTTCCAGACGGTGTGGAACCTGCATTCAGGCCGCGAGCCGACGGCGGACATCAACGACTACGACCTGTTCTATTTCAATCCGTCCGATGTGACGGACGAAGGCGAGCGTCGCGTACAGGCGCATGTAGACGCGGTGTTGGGTGATCTGGGCGTGACGATTGAAGCGACCAACCAGGCGCGGGTGCACCTTTGGTACGAGGACTACTTCGGGCATCCGTATGCACCGCTTGCGAGTTCCAAGGCGGGCATCGAGCGGTTTCTGGTGCCGGCGACCTGTGTGGGGGTGAGGCCGGGCGGCGAGGTCTATGCACCGTATGGGCTGGCGCTGCTGTATGCGGGAGATCTGCGGATCAACCCGCTGACACCGCATCAGGATCTGTATGAGCGCAAGGCGGCGTCGTATCAACGACGGTGGCCGTGGTTGACGGTGCAGCCGGTCGAAGCAGCGCTGAAGGCCACGGGACCTGCGCGTTGACCCAGTGTGGCGCGCATTAGCGCGCATCGGCGCCCCTCAGCGCGCATCAGCGCCAGTCAGCGCCCTTCGCCGCGGTCGATGGCGTCTTGAAGCATCCCTGCTTCGAAGCCGTGCAAAACCTCGTCGCCTACGACGATCAGCGGGGTACCTTGGCCGCCGAGGCGGCGAAACTCCCGAAAACGGGCGGGATCGCGCTCGATGTTGTATTCGGTGTAGGCCACGTGGCGCTGATCCATGTAGGCCATCGCCTGATGGCAGTAGACGCAGGTGCTGGTGGTGTAGATGGCGATGTCAACAGGGGACGCGGGCCCGGCGGGCGCTCGGTGTGCGGGGCTGAACCATCGCTGGCTGGTCCCTACGGCCAACACCACCGCGATGGCGATAAGGGCCTTGAAGACCCAGGAGCCCAGCAGGCCCCCGCCATCCTGGCTCACGCGGCTTGGCCGCACGCGGGCCTGCGGCTGGCCCGCCACCGGGGCCTCTCCATAGGCTTTGGCATAAGCAATGCCGCAGGCGGGGCATTGCCAATCCGGCACGTTGGCATCGGGCTGACGTACATGCAGGCATCGTGGGCAGCGCTGCTTCATGGCGTGGTGGGTCTTTCCAACATCAATTGATCGGGGGGCCAGGGACGGGGCTCAATCGCGCATCCATATCCTGACGGTCACATACAGCGCATAGCCCAGGGCCAGAACCATCCAGGCGAGATAGAACAGGTTGGACCAGTAGGGGCCGGTGTGCTCCGCCATGGTGTAGACCTGGTTGCCGCAGCCTTTGCCAAGGCAGGATATCTCCCGCTGGACCAGCGCCCGCAGCAGGGAAAAGCCCAGGAAGCCCGTGATGACCGTGGCCACCAGGAATCCGATCGGCCCGAGCAAGCCCTTGTTGAGGTTGCCGTTCTCGTCACGAGGGCCCTTACGGAGGACCTTCTGGCCATGCCGATACCAGAACAGTCCGAGCAGCAGCATCAGGGCGTAGTAGAGGAAGTGGATCATGGCAGAGGATATTGGCAACCGCAGTGTGCCTCAGTTTTCCAGCCGTCACGCCACCAGGCATTGAACCTCTGCTTCAGCCAGGCACTTTTCCAAATGCGTTTCTAACATCGCCTTTAGCACCAGCCGCCTTCAACATCTCAATAAGTTGGGAATTTTTTATATCGTATGCGTAGTGCAATGGGGTGTTGTCCATATCACCCAACGAATTAACATCGAAGCCGGCACGAATCATAATTTCAACGGAATCCAGATCTCCTTCCTGGACTGCGATATGAAGCAATGAATCGCCATTCGAATCCACATAGGACGCTGGATCAATAGGAGAAAGCGGATCATCGCTTTGATAGTTAATCAGACTCGAATAACTACCTTGAAGCGCCTCAACATCTTCAACACTGAGCTTTATGGACATTTCTTTTCAGGAAGGCTGACCGTTTGACAGCTCACACCACCGCTGCCGGCCCACCGATCCGCGCATTGCGCATCATGCGCGCCGCAAACATCGTCATCGATCGCCCCCACGGCGTATAGCGGGGAAGCTGGAACACATCCGCCCCCGGCAGCGCCACACCCGCCGAGGTGGACACCGCCGCCTCGAAGCCCAGGTCGCGCAGCATGGCGGCATGGCCGGCGTCATAGTCCCTCACGGGACGTCCATTCGGATACGCAAAACTCCGTACCGGCCGCCCGATCAAACGCTCAATCCATTCCCGGCCTTGCTGCACCTGCGCCCGCGCGCCCTCGGGCGTCAAGGTGGTGAGCACCGTGTGGTCCACGGTGTGGCCGCCGATCTCATGGCCCGCATCCGCCAACTGGCGCAGTTGCGCGTCGTTCAGCATCAGGTCTTGCGGCAGGGCACCCACCGGGTGCGCCGCCGCCATGCGCTTCACCTGCTCATCCCGCTCTGCAGGCGCCAGGTACTTGAGCTGCACCTGCAGGGCCGTGATGGCCTTCAGCCGTTCCTCATCGGTCGCAATGGAATGAACCCCCATCCCAACAGACCCGAGATCCAGCTGGGGTCCCGCTGCCAGCCGCACGAACTCGATCACCGTGTCGCTGAACATGCGGCCGCCGTTGAGGTAGCCGGTCGCAATGAAGACCGTCGCCTTCGCACCGTGGCGCGCCAGGATGGGATGTGCCACCGTCAGGTTGTCCGCGTACCCATCGTCAAAGGTGATGCACGCAGCGCGCTGGGGCAGGCGCCTTTCACGCAAGGCCAACGCCGCCTCGGTCACCGTCATCAGCGTGAAGTGCTTCGCCAGGAAGGACACCTGCGCCTCGAACAGCGCCGCATCGATCTCGCCGGGCCGCAAGGGGTCTGGCACCGGCAGAACGCGGTGATAGATAAGGATGCTCAAGGCCGGCGCACCACGCGGCCAGCCCAGCAGGCTCAGTGCCGCCAGCATCACGACGCCCCTCCCCAATACGGCGAATGCACATCCGCTGGCCGTATGCCCGCTGCGATGGCGGCCCGGGTCCGGGTCTCCATCTCCCGGGCCACGAGGCGGTCCAGCGCCACCACGATCAGCACCAGGTAATAAGGCATGTCGAAATAGACCAGGCTCAGGAAGGCGCCACCGGTCGCATAACCGATCAGGCCCACCTGGCACATGGCCGCCAGGTCCCGTGCCCATTGCAGCTCGGGCAGGTTCTTGGTGGCCCGCATCAGCAGCGCCGCACGTCGCCAGGTCAGCCAGAAGATGCCCACGAACACGAACAGGCCCAGGAAACCATGCTCCCCCAAGGCCTGGAAGTAGATGCTGTGCGCGGTGAGCGGAATGGTCGGGTCCGGCGCGTATTTGGCAAACGCCGCCGGGCCCGCCACGGTGAAGCCCCCCCCCAGCGGGAACATGTCCAACGCCAGGCGCCATGCCGTATGCCAGGCGTTGATGCGGCCCATGGCCGAACCGTCCTGGTCATAGGTCTTGATGGTCTCCATGCGGTCCGTCCAGCTCTCCGGCATGAAGACGAACATCAGCGGCAAGGCCACCAGCACCACCAGCGCCAGCGGCAGCTTGTTGCGGCTCTTGAGCCACATGAAGAAGGACATGGCCACGATGGCCAGGAAGGCCCCGCGAGACTGCGAACCCACCGCCGAGGCCATGCACAACAACATGGCCCCAATGGCTGCATACCGTTGCCACTTCTTCGTTGCCTGCAATTGCAGATAGCGGATCAGCGGCACCGTCATGATGGTGGCCAGGGCCAGCGAGTTGTTGTCCTCGATGAACGAGCCTTCCGGCCCCCACACCCGCGCAGATCCGCCAGTCAGGATGGTGAACAGCCCGCCCTTGATCCCGTAATAACCAATGGAGACCACCAGCACCAGCGCCAGCCAGTCCAGGTCGCGCCGGCGCTGCACCACCAGCATGGACACCAGCACCATCAGCAGCACCTTGAATGCGCGGGACCAGGAGGCGAACTCCCGGTCCGGATAGAAGGAGTTCACCATGGGGGAGACGCCGATCCAGAGAATCCAGATCAACAGCAGCACGGTGACGCCATTCACCGGGAACTTCGTCAGCTTGTCCCGGTGGATGAAGATGCTGGCAAACAGCGCCACCGCAATCACCATGGACCAGGGCGCATCGTGCGCCCAACCGTAAGCCAGGCGGTGCGGGTTCATCACCCCCATCCACACCCAGCCCAGCACGCCCCAGATCGGCTCCTTCATCGTCTTCCAGATGAGCAGCGAAAACACGGCGAGCATGATCAGGTCACGCATGTCGGAACTCCGGCATCCCGCGGGCCGCCAACACCCGCTGGAACAAATCAAGCTGGCCCTGGGTGGTGGCATCCCAGGAGAACTGCTCGGCATAACGGCGCGTGGCCACCCGGTTGCGCGGCAAGTGCCGCAGCCGGCGCACAGCCTCCGCCACGCCCGCCGCTGTACGAGAAGGCATCAACTCACCGGCCTCCGCACTGGCCACCACCTCGGGCGTTCCCCACACGTTGGAAGCCGCCACCGGTGTGCCGCATGCCATGGCCTCCAGCAGCACATTGGCCCAGCCTTCGCGGCTGGAAGCCAGCACCAGGGCATCCACGCCCACATAGATCTCGCGCAGGCGTGCCTGCGGCAATGCACCCAGGAAGCGTACCCGCGCCGCCACGCCCAGGCTCTCGGCCAGACGACGCAAGGCGCCCTCCTCCGGGCCCGCACCAGCGATCAGCAGATCCACATCGGGCAATTCCGCCAGCGCGCCGATGACCAGTTCATGGCCCTTGCGCTCGATCAGGTGGCCCACCGAGGCCAGCGTGAAGCGCCCTTCCCGCAGCCCCAAGGCGCTACGAGCCTCTTCACGCCCGGCGGGATGGAACAGGTTCAGATCCACCCCGTTGCGCAAGGCGGTCACCTTGCCGGCGTCGGCACCGAGTTGAACCAGTTCGTCCTTCAACGCAGCACACACGGTGATCATCGCGTCGGCCTGGGCCGCTGCGCGCAGGATCAGCTTGCGCGGAAAACTGTAGGCGGGGATCAGGTTGATGTCGGTGCCACGCGCCGTGATCACCAGCGGCTTGTTGAGCGCCCGCGCCACCATCGCGGCGGCCACGCCATCCGGATAGAAGTAGTGCGCGTCGATCAGGTCGAAGTCATAACCCGAGCGCTGCAAGGCCCGCGCCCCACGCAACGCCGTCCACGCCAGCGTGTACGGCGCGCTGCTCATGCCGACCTTGGGCAGTCGGACAAATCGCGGGTGGCTCACCTGCAGGCCATGGCGCTCTTCGGTGGCCGGCGTCTCGGCAAACTTGCCGTATTCACCATAACGCTCGCCTTTGAGCGGGAACCAAGGCACCGGTGCAATGACGCGGGATTCCACCTGCCCGGAGGCCACCAGGTGGCGCAGCCGGGTCTCCACGAAGATGCCGTGGCTGGGCATCACCGCGCTGGGATAAAGGGTCGAGAAGGTCAGCAGCTTCAACATGGCATCCGGCCTGCGCCTCAGACCTTCACATCACCCAGCGTGGACGCCGGGGCATCGCGCAGCGACCGCGCCAGTGCCACCACCCGTTCGGCATTGCCCAGCCAGGTCAGGTTCAGCCGATGGATGGTGGCCAAGGCCCCTTCCCCCAGCCGCTGGCGCAAGGCCGCATCGTTGGCCAGGCGGGCCAGCAGGCCCTCCAGTGCCCCGGCTTCGGCAGGATCGAACAACAGCGCATTGCGGTTGTCCTCCAGCACTTCCTCGATATTGGGTTGGCGTGGCGCCACGATGGCCTTGCCCAGCGCCAGGTACTCAAAAAGCTTGAGCGGCGAGGCGTAGGCCACCACCGCCGGCTGCAGCGCGATGTCAAAGGCGGCCACGTGGCGCGGCACATCGTCGCGGGAGATGACGCCGGTGAAGCGCACCCGGTCGCCCAGCTTCAGTTCACTGGCCAGGGCCTCCAGGTCCGCACGCGCGGGCCCATCCCCCACCAGCAGCAGGCGTGCATTGATCGGTGCAGAGGCACTGGCCATCCAGCGGATCACGCGGTCCATGCCGTGCCAGTCCCGCACGAAGCCGGTGAAGCCCAGCACCAGCGCATCCGTCCAGCCCAGGGCCGCCTTGGCATCGGCGGGTGTGGGTGCCGCCGCAAAATGCTCTTCGTTGATGCCGTTGGGCACCACCACCAGGCGGTCATCCGGCACGCCTCGCGCAGCCACCATGTCGCCCAGCACGCGGGTGACCGGCAGCACGATGTCGGCACCGCGCCAGACCACGCCTTCCGCCCAGCGCGCCAGCCGGGGCAGCGCCAGGCCACCAAAGCGCTCACGCTCATCCGCCAGCGGCGCATTCACCTCCAGCAGGAACGGCAGCCCCGTGCGGCGTCTGAGCAGCAACCCGGCCAGCAGGTAGAGGTTGTAGCGCTCGTAGATCGCATCCGGTTCAAAGTCCCTGGCGGCCCGCGCCAGGCGGCGATAGGCCAGCAGCGAATACCCCAGCTCCAGCAGTTCATAGACCCACTTGGGCAGGCGTGCCCGCAGGCGCTGCACCCAGCCGACGTCGTCGCCCATGCGGGCCTTGTCCTCCGGAGCGGATTCGCCGCCCGGCGCCACGACCATCACCTCGTGCCCGAGCGAACGCAGCGAGCCGATCATCTCTTCGATATGCACCGCCTGCCCATCCTTGGACGCGGTGCGATGGTGGTAGAGGATCTTCATGCCGCTTGCCGCAGGGGTGCCACGCCCATCACGTTGCGCAGGAAGGCGTCATACATCAGCAGTGTCCACAGCGGCGTGCTGTGGTCGCGGCTGCCGTTCTCGTGCTGCTCGACCAGTTGGCCCACCGCCTTGAGGTCGAACCAACCCGAATCCGCCAGCGGCCCGCCCAGCAACGCGCCGCGCACACGCTGGCGCAGCGGACCACGGAACCAGCGCGACAGCGGCACGGCAAACCCCATCTTGGGCCGGTACAGCACATCACGCGGCAGGTGCGGCTCCAGCGATTTCTTGAACAGGTACTTGCCCTCGCCGCCGCGCAGCTTGAGGTGGGACGGCAGCGTGGCGAGCCACTCCACCAGCGGGTGGTCCATCAGCGGCTCTCGCACTTCCAGCGAATGGGCCATGGAAGCGCGGTCCACCTTGGTGTTGATGTCGCCCACCAGATAGGTCTGCAGATCGATGTACTGGATCATCGCCAGCGGGTCGTCGGTGTTGGCCTGCTCGGCATGGCGCAGGAACAGCTCGCGGGCGTTGTAGCCGCCCAGCTCGGACTTGAAGCGCGCGCTGTACAGCGGCAGGCGCTCGTTGTCCCGGATCACCGACATGGTGTGGAAATACGCTTCCACCGAGTTGCGGGCCAGCGCCTGGAAGGTGGTCTTGGCGCGGAACACCCGCGGCGCCCAGTCGGCCTTGGGATAAAGCCGGCCCAGCGTACCGAACAGCGGCCGGCGCAGGCCCAGCGGCAGGCTGGCGCGCATGCGCTCTTCCATCATGTGCAGCTTGTAGCGGCGGTAGCCGCCGAAGCTCTCGTCCCCGCCGTCGCCGGAGAGCGCCACCGTCACATGCTTGCGGGCCAGTTGGCAGACGCGGTAGGTGGGGATGGCGGAGCTGTCGGCATAGGGCTCGTCATAGAGCCGCGCCAATGTGTCGATCAGGTCGAAGTCGTCGCTCTGCACCGTCTCCACATGGTGGTCGGTGTGATAACGCTCGGCCACCTGGCGGGCGAATTCGGATTCGTTGTAGGCCGGGTCGTCGAAGGCCATGGAGCAGGTCTTCACCGGGTGGGTGCTCTCACCGGCCATCATGGCCACGACAGCACTGGAATCCACCCCACCGGACAGGAAAGCGCCCAGCGGCACTTCCGCGATCATGCGCAGGCGCACGGATTCGCGCAGGCGACGCAGCAGCTCCTCCTGGGCCTCGGTCTCGTCGATCCTGGCGTCCACCGTGAAGTTGACGTCCCAGTAGCGGCGCGGCTGGCCGACCGCCTCGCCGCGGCGGATCAGCAAGGTATGGCCCTGCGGCAGCTTGAGCGCCTGGCGGAAGACGGTGCGCGGCTCCGCCACGTAGCCCAGCGCAAAGTACTCTTCCACGGCTTGCGGATCAATGTCCCGGCGCAGTTGCGGATGGGCCATCAGGGCCTTCAGCTCGGAGCCGAAGACCAGCGCGCCGTCATCCAGCAGCGCATAGAACATCGGCTTCACGCCCAGGCGGTCCCGGGCCATGAAGATGGCGTCACGCGCCTGGTCCCACAGCACAAAGGCAAACATGCCGCGCAGCTTCTGCACGCAGTCCTCGCCCCAGGCGGACCAGGCATGAACAATGACCTCGGTGTCGCTCTTGGTGCGGAACACATAGCCCAGCGCCTGCAGCTCGGCCATCAGCGCCTGGTAGTTGTAGATCTCGCCATTGAAGACGATGCCCACCGAGCGCTGCGCATTGAACAGCGGCTGCTGGCCGGTGGCGATGTCGATGATGGACAGGCGCCGGTGGCCAAGACCCAGGCCGGGCTGGAGATGGATGGACCCTTCGTCCGGCCCGCGGTGGTGCAGGGTGTCGTTGATGCGATGCATCAAGGTGGCGTCGAAGTCTCGCCGCCCCCGGGTGTCAAAGATGCCGCTGATTCCGCACATGGTGGTGTTCCCGTCAATTCGCTGGTTCAGAAGGCTGGCCGCGCAGGCGGTCATACAGCCCCTGGTAGCGGGCAACCATGGCCCGCATGCTGAAGTCTCGTTCCACGCGCTGGCGGCCCGCCTCGCCCATAGCCAGGGCCTGGGCGGGGTTGCGCGCCAGGCGCAGCAGCGCCGTGGCCATCGGCTGCGGGTCTGCCGCAGCGACCAGCAGCCCGCTGATCTGTGGCGTCACCAGGTCGCCATTGCCGCCCACCTCCGTGGCCACCACGGGCAGGCCGCTGGCCATCGCCTCCAGGATGGTGTTGGAGATGCCTTCGGCCAATGAGGGCAGCGCAAACACGTGCAGGCCCCGCATCACGGCGGGCACATCGCTGCGCTCGCCCGGCAGCCAGGCCAGGTCACTCATGCCCGCCTCGTCCAGCAGGGCCTGGCAATGCGCACGCAAGGGGCCATCGCCCACCAGCACCAGCCGCACTCGCTCACGCAGGTCGGGGGCGGCATTGACCAACAGGATGAAGGCTTGCGTGAGCATGCCCTGGTCCTTCACCGCCTGCATGCGGCCGACCGTGCCGATGATCCAATGGCTGGCGGGATTGAACGGGCTGCCCGCAATGGGCGCCGGCACCCGCGCCGCTGGCACGGCATCAAGGGCGCGAGGCGCGCCGGCAGCATCGGCGCAAGCCTCCGTATCGACGGCGCGTGCCACCGAACCGGCACCGGCATCGGCACTGAAGCGCTCGGTGTCCACGCCGTTGACGAACTGGCTGACACGCGCGGGCGACACGCCCACCGGGCCGGTCAGGTAGTCGCCCAGGTCTCGCGAGAGCGCGATGTAGTGCGAGACAAAGGGCTTGTAGAACCGCCGCACACGTTGATAGGCGCGGTTGCGGCCATCCAGGTCACCCACGTCGCGGCCATGTTCGCCGTGGATGCGCACCGGCACGCGGGCCAGCCACGCCGGCAACTGCACCTCCAGCGCGGCCAGGTTGCGGCTATGCACCACGGCCGGTCGCAGCTCGCGGAACAGCCGGTACAGCTGCGGATAAAGCCAGAAGCCCTGCCCCGGCGGCTTGTTCAGCGCAAAGCAGTCCACGTCATCGCGTTGCAACCGGCGACGGAAATCCGTCACCTCGGTCAGCGCGAGAATGGCATGGCGGTAGCGGTCGGCCGGCATGTGGTTGATGAGGTTGACCACCCCATTCTCCAGCCCACCCGTGTCAAAGCGGTACATGACATGCAGCACCAGGGGTCGCGGATCTCCGCGACGGTCCGTGCCATGCACCAGTGGCAAGCTTGCGCTCATGGCCGCCCTCCCTGTGGATCCGGTGTGCGCCGGGCACGCACCTGCGTCAGCTCGGCGCTGATGGCGCCCCAGTACTGCTGGACGAACTGCTGCAGCCGCTGCGGCGCGCCCTCATCCAATTCGGTGTAGACCAGCACCAGGGCGGCATCGTCGCCCTGCCCGGTCATTCGTTGCCAGGCACCCAATAGGCGGGCGCGCCAGTCGCTCACCATCGGCTGGCCGTTGATCCAGTAGACATGCCAGGCCAGCAGGCGCGGCGCATTGCTGCCCTCCAGGCCGGCGCTGCGGATCTGTGTGGTCAGCACCTGCAGTGCGGCCGGACCGGCAGCGTCGGAAAGCGCCACCGTGGCCTCACCCCGCGCCACCGCCGCCCATTGCTTGTTCTCAGGGGCCACCACGGTGTTGCTGGAGCTGACCAGCTTGCGGTCGTAGCCCTGGTCGCGGAAGTACTGCAGGTGCAGCCCCACCTCGGGCGCTGCGCCCTGCGCAAAACGCTCATGGACGCTGGCGTTGGCGCCCTCAAATCCCGGCAACCACGGCGTGGCCGGCAGGGGCCGGACTTCCCACCCCGGCGCGGCCGCCACGGGTGTCAGGCCTGACACCACCGTGCCACTGCCCTGCCGCAGCCAGCCGCTGGCCGCTGCCGGCAGCACCAGCACCACGGCCAGCACCACCGCCGCAGGCCACAACGAAGCAGCGGCTATGGGCGCAGTCTGCACACGCGGCTCCAAGGGAAGTTCCGGCTGCGCCCAGCGCCCGCCCACCAGGAACATGGCCAGCATCACGATGCCGAAAAACACCCAGCCATAAATGAGGTGGTCCACCCCCACCGCCAGCGTGTTGCCGGAGAGGTGCCCCATCATCACGATGAGGTAGGCGCGGGCCCAGTTCGCCACCAACGGCAGCGCCAGGGCAAAGGCGATGAAGGCCATCCGGCGGCGCAGCGAGTGGTAGCTCAGGTAGGCGAACAGGGTGCCCACCATCAGCGATGCGATCAGGTAACGCACGCCCGAACAGGCTTCCACCACGGACCACTGGCCACTCGGGATGATGAACTGCAGGCCCTCCTGGTAGACCGGAATGCCGGACAGCCGCAAGGCAATGACGGTGAACTTCGCGGTCCAGTCCATCAGCTGTGGCAGCAGGAATTCCCCGATGGGCACGCAGAAGAGCAGGAAACCCAGCGGGAAGATGAGCTCACGCGCCACCGCCCGGCCCAGCACGGCGGGCACCAGCAGCACCAGCATGGCCACGAGTGCGAACTGGGTGGCCGCATTGACCGCTGCGAAATCCGCAAACAACCAGCCCGCGCCGAGCAGCGCGATGGGCAAGACCAGCCACGGCATCGGACGAGGCGTGAGCGGCGCCACCACGGCGCGCCGCCGCCACGCCAGCCAGAGGGCCAGTGGCGGCACCAGGAATGCATGGGTGAATGTGCCGGAGCGCCACCAGATGTTCACCATGCCCAGTGCCGTCTGGCGGTAAAGCAGCAGCGTCAGAACCGCCAGCACGGCCAGCACCAGCAAGGGCCGACGCCAGGCCACCGGCACGCGGTTCACACTCAGGGCGCGGGGCGTGGTCGCACTCATGCGGCGGCCTCCGCCGGGAGGTAGTGATCAAGCCGGGAGAGATGGGCATGCCAGCTGAACTGACGCAGCACCCGTTCACGCGCCTGCTGACCGATGGCCTGCGCCCGCTGCGGCGCAGACAGCAGGGCGTGGACCAGTTCCAGGTAGTCGCCAGCGGAATCGGCCGACAGCAGGTCCTGCCCGGCCAGCACGCCGTTGGCGCTGAGCGCTTCCACGCAGCTGCGTGCGGCCACCACGGGCCGCCCCACCGCCATCGCTTCCAGGATCTTGTTCTGCACACCGCGCGCCAGCCGCAGCGGCGCCACGACGGCTGCCGCATGCTGCAGGTAGGGGCGCACGTCCGGCACAGTGCCGGTCACTCGCACCGCGTCGCTGGCCAGCGCCTGCACGGCAGGCGCCGGGCTGCGGCCCACGATGGTGAAGCGCAGGCGCGGCCAGCGCTGGCGCAGCTCCGGCAGCACCTCGGTGGCGAACCACTGCACCGCGTCCACGTTCGGCCAGTAGTCCATGGCCCCGGTGAAGACCAGCGGCAGTTCATCCGCATCGAACGGACTGTCCTGCGCCGGCAGCGGTGAGAAATAGCCGCTGTCCACGCCATTGCACAGGGCCTCGATGGGCGCGGCGGTGGCGGAGAGGCGCTGGAACAGGGCCACCTCGCTTTCGGTGACGAAGAAGGAGCACCGCGCCTGCTCCGCCACCTGGCGTTCATAGGCCAGCAGCTCGCGCCCTTCACGGCGGTACAGCCAGGACATCGGCCAGCGATGGGCCTGCGCGTAGTCCGTCCACTTGGCGGAGTCCACATCCACGAAGTCCACCAGCATGGGCACGTCACCCACGGCCGCCTGCAGTTGCACCGCGTACTGCGCCATGGTGGAGGAGAACACCACGATGGCGTCGAAGTGCTGCTCCCGCGCCAGCTTGTTGATCCACGCCCGCATGGCCCGATGGCGGTAATACGGCAGGCTCAGGGCCTCGCCGCTCAGCAGCCCGCGCAGGCTGGTGATCCGGGAGACCAGGGGGTTCAGCCCCGCCACGAACACCTCCGCACAGAATTCGCGCAGGGCGGGCACATGGGCCCAGTCCTGTGCGTCATCAATGAAGCTGCCCAGCACCACCTCGTGCTGAGCACTCAGGTGCTTGAGCAGATGGTACGAACGCAGCTTGTCGCCCTTGTTGGGCGGGTATGGCAGGCGGTGGACGAGGTAAAGGATGCGGGCCATGGCTCAGCGCCCCCTCAACCCAGGCTGCGCACGATGTGCGGCCCCAGCCAGTTGGCCACGCCAATGGGCAGCCGGCGCCAGGCCTTGATCATGAGCTGGTACTTGGCGTTGCTCGGGTTGTTCTGCGGCACGGCCTCGCGGCGGTACAGGCAGTACTCGTAATGCAGCGGCGTGGGCTCGAAACCCCAGTTCTTCTTGAACGAGAACGAGCCGGTGTCCTGCTTGCTGCGGCCGTAGTCGAAGACCTTGAGCCCACGTGCGCAGGCACGGCGCATCAGCTCCCAATACTTGAAGTCGTTGGCAGCCAGGTCGCGCGCGGCCACCGCATCACCGGCGTAATACGGCAACACCTCGTCGCGGAAATAGAAGCTCAGCACGCCGGAGAGCGGTTCGCCCTGCTCGCTGCTGACGATCAGCACTTCGGCCGCATCACCGAACTCGTCCAGCAGCGCCTGGAAATAGCGCTTGGGCATGGCCGGTGTACCGTGGCGATGGACGTTGTCCGCGTAGAGCGCGAAGAAGCGGTCCACGGTGGCATCGACCTCGGCGCGCAGATTGTTCTTGATGCCCTTGCGCACCATCGCCCGCTGCTTGCGGGGGATGGCCAGCATGTTGGCCTCTTCATCCGGCAGGATCTCCTTGCGGAAGGTCACGTAGAGGTCCTGGTGCGGCCAGTCGTCGTGCTGGCGCACACGGTTGCGCAGCTCCAGGTGTTCCACCCGCAGTTGGCGGGCGGTCTCCTGCGCGGCTGTCTCCAGCGCCGTGGCCGCTTCCGGAGAAGTCGCGGCCACGCCGCCATACACCGCAAACGGCAGGCTCACCAGCGCATGGCCAAACAGACGGCTCTTGTTCTCCGCCAGCGGCAACACGCCTTCGATGCGGCCGTCGCGCTCGGCATAGAAGAAATAGCCTTCATGCCCGAACTGCTGGCGAAGAATGCGCTGCCAGGCGGAGAAGTGGAAGAAGGTGGCGGCCGGGCAGGTCTGCACAAAGGCATCCCAGCGGCGCGCGCCTTCAACGTCGCCCAGGGCCAGGCGCCGAACGATCATGCCGCCTCCAGCTGCTGCTCTGACGTGGGCAGGAAGAGCTCGTCCATGCGGGCCCATTCGAAGTCCGCCAGCAGCTGTTCGATGCGGCCTTCGGTACGCCCGATGTTCACGTAGTGGCGGAAGCGCGTCTTGGCATCAATGCCGGGAATGCGCGGCTGCTCCGGGTCGATTTCCCAGGGATGGAAATAGAACACTGCGCTGCGGCCTTCGATGCGGTTGAAGCGTTCAATCATCCAGCGCGTCACGCCATAGGGCAGCAGCCGGAACCAGCCGCCGCCGCTGCTGGGATAGTTGCGGCCCCGGAAGCGCAGGGTCGTTACCGGCACCTCGATCAGGCCCGGCCGGACCTCATAGGCAAAGCGTGGCGAATCCGGCATGCCGTAGTGGTCGTGCTCGATGGGGTAGACGCTGGAGCTGTAGCGGTAGCCGCACTCGGCCAGCACGTCGAAGGCCCAGAGGTTGGCCTCGCCGATGGAGAAGCTGGGCGCGCGGTAGCCCTTCACTTCCACGCCGCCAAGGTCCTCCAGCAGGCGTTTGGCGCTGAGAATGTCCTCGCGGAATGCCTCCGGGCTGAGGTCACTGGCGCGTTCGTGGCCAAAACCGTGGCTGGCCAGTTCGTGGCCCCGTGCAACGATGTCCCGCACCAGTTGCGGGTACCGCTGCGCGACCCAGCCGAGCGTGAAGAAGGTGGCCTTCACGCCGCGGGCATCCAGCAGATCCAGGATGCGGCCGATGTTGCGCTGGACACGGCATTCCCGCTGGTCCCATTCGGCGCGGTTGATGTAGGGGGCAAAGGCGCTGACCTGGAAGTAGTCCTCCACGTCGATGCTCATTGCATTGCGAATCCTGGGGCGCGTCTGCCCGGCCGCTGGCACTGGGGTGGTCATGGTTCTGGTCCTTCCCTGGTCGCTGGGCTGACTGCCGCTCGGGCCGCTCATGGCGACTTCACCGCGCCCACCAGCTTCTGCAGCAGCGCCAGCGTCTGCTGGTTGATGCGCTCCAGGCGCATCAGGCTGTCCTCGATACGCTGCAGGCGGGCGTCCTGACCTTCCTGACCCAGGCCTGCCAGCTCCTGCGCCAGCGCGCCAACATCGGCACCCGCTTCGCGCGCCTGGCGGCGCAGCCGGGTGAGATCCAGGTCCACACCTGCCGCATCGATCTCGGGCTCGCCGGATGCGCCGAGCGAAACCGTCACCATCGGCGGCGGCGCGTAGGCGGATTCACGCGACAGGTCCGCGACCACTTCTTCCACATCCGCCGCCGTCAGGTGGGCACGCTCGGACATGAAACCCAGCAGCAGGAGCCGGTCGCACAGGGTGTTGATGCGGCGCGGAATGCCCTGGCTGGCGCGATGCAGCGCGGCAAAGGCCTCCGGCTCGAAGGTGGGCTTGCCATCGGCACCGGCGCACTTGAGGCGGTGCTCGATGTAGCGCTGCGTGTCCTCTTCGTCCAGCGGGCCGATGTGGCAGCTGGCCGCGATGCGCTGGCGGAACTGCTCCATTTCCGGCCGCTGCAGGATGCCGCGAAACTCCGGCTGCCCCACCAGGAAGGTCTGCACCAGGGACTGGTTGCCGAACTGGAAGTTGGAGAGCATGCGCAGCTCCTCCACCGCGCGTGCGGTGAGGTTCTGCGCTTCGTCCACGATGAGCAGGCAGCGTTTGCCGCGGCTCGCTTCGCTGACAAAGAAGGCCTCCAGCGCCATCAGCAGCTCGCTCTTGGGCAGGTCCTTGACCCGCACGCCAAAGGCTGCCCCCACCAGACGCAGCGTGTCCTCCGCATCCAGCTGGGTGGTGACCACGTTGCCGATGACGACATTGCTGCGGTTCAGGCTGTCCAGCAGGCCGCGCACCAGCGTGGTCTTGCCCGCGCCGATCTCGCCGGTGATGACGATGAACCCGTCGCTGCGCAGCACGCCATAGTCCAGGTAGGCCTTGGCACGGCGGTGCTGCTTGCTGCCGAAATAGAAACTGGGGTCGGGGCTGAGCTGGAACGGCTTGCTGCTCAGCCCATAGAAGGCCTCGTACATGGCGGTGGTACTTTAGAAGCGCTGGGACACCTGGGCATACACCGCGTTTTCGCGGTAGCCCAGCGCCTGGCCGTCGGAACGGGTGTGCCGCAGGCCCAGGGTCGCATCGGTGCGGGGGCCCAGGCGCAGGGTGGAGGTGGCATAGAGCGAGGACATACCGGTCGAGAGATCAACCGTGGTGCTGTCCCCGCGGCTCTGCTGGCGGGTGTAGGTCAGGTTGCCGGTGCTCAGCGGCGTGAAGCGGTAGGCCACGCTGACGGTAACCCCACGCTGGCGGATGTTGTTGGTGAGTGCGAGGTCATCGCTGCTGGTGGCGCTGGTGCCCAGGCCACGGCTCTTGTTGTCGTTGGCGGCCAGGGTCACCGTCATGCGTTGGCCGGACCAGGCCACCGAGAGTTCATTGCGCTGCTGCATCGTCGCGCTGTTGGTCAGGAAGCCGCTGCTGCTGATGGCACTGGGGTTCAGCCCCATGGCGGCCAGCAGCGCCCGCACCAGTGCATCACGCTTGGCCGCGTCGGGCTCGATGCTGGTGTATTGCAGGTCCAGCAACTGGTAGTTGGTCATCTGGCCGCTGGGGTCGCTGCCGGTGCTCACCGATTGCGTGCTGTTGAAGCGCACCACCACCTGCGTCATGCGGTGCTCCAGCACGGCATTGTGGCTGTCGCCATAGCTGTGGTGCTGCCAGTCGCCGCTGAGGGTGGTGCGTGGGGTGGGCAGCCACTTGGCACTGAGGCCGTAGATGGTGCTGGTGTCCTTGCCCAGGTAGTCGCTCTTCTCGCGCCCGGCGGTCACGCCCAGCACCCAGTCCACATCGGGGATCCAGTTGAGCGAGGCCACGGCGCTGCTGCTGCGGTTGTCCTGGCCGGTCAACTCGTAATGCATGCGGCGGGTGTAGGCCTGCAGGCCCCAGTTCAACGCGCGCCCCTGCGGGCCGCTCAGACTGAAGCTGACCGTGCCTTCCTTCGTGTCGCCGCTGACCGAGCTGTTGCCCGAGCCCCCTTCACTGGAGTCGCGGATCTGGCCCATGGCCCGCAGTTCGAAGCTGGCAATGGTGCTGAGCATGCCGCGCCAGTAGGGCGAGACGCTCAAGGTGCGCACCTCCGTGCGGTTGGGGTTGGCCAGGTCGTTGCTGGGCGAGGTCTGGCCGAAGGCGGAGATCGACTGCTGGCTGATGTTGCCGTTCACGTCCACGAACAGCGTCGACGGGATGAGCTCGGCATTGCCGCGCGCCACCAGCTGGTTCTGCACGCGGCTGCTCTGATCGCTCTTGACGTAGATGAGGCCGTCCAGCGTGTAGTCGAGCACGCCGCGCATCCAGCCGGTCCGGTTGGTGATGGTGACCCCGGGGGAGATGCCGGTGATGAAGGCCTGGTCGCGGGAGCCCTTGGGCGCCAGCGTCAGGTTGTCGGTCCAGGTCTCGGAAAGGCCGACGCGGGGCACCACCGTCAGGCCCAGGCGCTTCGCACCTTCGCCGCTTTCGCCACTGCTGCCGTCGCTCTGCGCATACACGCCGGCGGCGCCGGTCGCGCCCAGGGCGCCCAACGCCCCCGCCACCAGCAGGCAGGCGGTACTGCGCCGAGGGGGACGGTGGTGGCCGGCACTGTGCATCGTGTCAGGCCTTGCCCGCGACGGCTTGCGCGCCGCCCTGCCCATCGTCGCGGTCGTAGCCATACCCATAGCCTTGTCCGTAACCGTAGCTGCCGTAGTGGTAGCCGTATCCAGCGTCCGCCTTGGCCGATGCCTGGTTGAGCAGCACCATCTTGAGCGGGCAGTTCTCGATGGTGGACACCGCCTGCAACACCGCGCTTTGCGGCGTGCGTTCGGCCTGCACCACGATGACGATCTGGCCCATGTGGCTGGCCAGCACGCGCGACTCGGTGGTGAGCAGCAGCGGCGGGGAGTCGAAGATGATGATGCGGTCGGCGTAACGCTTGGCCATGTGATCCAGCAGCCCGCTCATCGCGTCGCTGGCCAGCAGTTCGGTGGCTCGTGCGTGCGGGCGGCCGCTGGGCAGCAGCGTGAGCTTGTCGACGTTGGTCTTGATGAGCACGTCGGCCATGTCCACCGAGTTCTCCAGCACGTCCAGCAGGCCCGGGCCGGGCGGCAGGCCCAGCATGCGCAGCATGGAGGGGCGGGCCACGTCGGCATCCACCAGCATGACGGTGTTGTCGAATTCGGCCGCGATGCTCATGGCCAGGTTCAGCGAGGTGAAGCTCTTGCCCTCACCGGGCAGTGCGCTGGTCACCATGATGAGGTTGGCGTGGTTGAGCGTGGCAGCGCCCTTGCCCATCGCATTGCGGATCAGCGGCCGCTTGATGTTGCGGTACTGGTCGGCGAGGTAGCTGCGCGGCGCATGGGGCGTGAGGAAGCCCTGGGCCGTCAGGGCCTCCAGGTCCAGCTCCACGCGCTTGGTTTCGTGCGGGTGCAGGGTACGCGCCTGGGGTGCGGACTGGGGCGCAACAGGGGCGGACACCGGCGTGACCTGGGCCGCCACTTCGGGGGTGGCAGGCGTGGCAGGCGCGACAGGTGCCGTGGACACGGCAGGCGCCGAGGCATTGCCCAGGTCCACACCGGCCTGCTTGAGTTGTTCCAGCCGTGCAGCGGCTTGTTCGATCAGGCTTGTCATCGTGTCACCCCCCCTGCCGGCTCAGCCAGATGGCCATGCCGATCAATCCCAGCGCATACAGGCCTGCCAGGCTGCCCGAGGCCACACCGAAGCGCAGCAGATCCACCTTCGTACGGCGACGGTCCGCCACCGTTTCCTGCCGGGAGACCACACCGAGGATGGGCAGCTCCAGGCGTTGACGAAGCTCGTTCAGGTCATGGAAGACCGGGCGCACCTGGCTCGCGGCGAAGGCCGTCAGCAGCCCGGCGAACAGCGCCACCACCAGCCCTGCAGCCAGCAGCATCAGACGGTTGGGCGCCACCGGCTTCGAGGAGGCGCGCGGCGGATCAATGATGCGGAAATCGGCCACGCCAGAGGTGTTGTCCAGGTCGGTGGACAGCGCGGCGGACTCGCGGCGGGACACCATCTCCTCGTAGTTCTTCTTGATGACCTCGTAGTCGCGGTTGAGCTGGGCGAATTCGGCTTCCAGCTGTGGGGCCAGTTTGATCGCGCCCTGGGCCGCCGTGTAACGCCCCTGCAGCTCGTCCACACGCGCCCGCAGCGAGGCCACTTCCACTTCCTTGGTGGCCAGGACCCGGGCCAGTTCCTGGTTGGCCAGGCTGTCGCCACGGCCGCCGGCGGACACCGGGTTGGTCAGCGCGGCCTTCTGCAGCTCGGCGACCTCCTTCTTCTTCTGTTCTTCCAGGTCCTTGATCAGGCGCCGGGTGTTGACCACGTCCGGGTGCTGGTCGGTATAGCGTTGCTGCAGTGCATCCAGGTTGCGCTTCAGGCCTTCGATGCGGCTGTCGATTTCCGGCGTGGCCAGCTTCTGCGAGCTTTCCTGCATCAGGCTCTGCAGGCTGCCGCTGCCGGTGTTGCGCTTGTTGTCAATGTCCAGTTGCTGCTTGGCCATGTCGCGCCCGTTCACGGCTTCACGCAGCTGCAGGCGCGCGGCATCCAGCTGCGCACTGGCCTCAGCCAGGCGAGCGGCGGAATCCTTGCCGTCCTGCGCCGTCAGCTGCAGGTTGCGCAGGCGGAATTCCTTGCGGCGGGTCTCCGCCTCTTCCAGCTTGGTTTCGTAGTTCTTGATCTGCTCGTTCAGGAAGGTGGCGGCCGTGGTGCTGTCCTTGCGGCTGGCGCCCAGGCTGGACTCCATGAAGATGGAGAGCAGTGACGCCACCACCTTCTTGGACACCTCCGGCGAGGAATCCCGGTAGGAGAGGATGTAGAGATTGTTGGTGGCACCGCCGGCCGACTGGATGGACAGGTTGCGGGTCACCCGGTCGATCAGGGCTTCCTGATCGGACTTGGAGGTCGCGCGCAGGTCCAGGTCGGCCATGCGCACCAGTTTCTCGACATTGGGGCGGCTGATCAGGGTGCGGCTCAGCACGTTGACCTGCTGCTCGGTGTTGTTGAGCACCGCCACGCCAGACATCAGCGGCTTGAGGATGGACTGCGTATCCACATAGACACGGGCGCTGGCTTCAAAGCGGTCCGGCACCACGAACACCACCACCGCCGCGACGATGCCCACCAGCCAGGCGGCCATCAGCCCCGGCCAGCGGTAGCGCCACATGCGCTTGAACACGGCCATCAATTGCGCAATGAGGGAATCCATGCGGCGATCTCTCTATGGAGCGGTACTGCAGAAAAACGGGCCCGGCGCGGCGCCATCCAACGGCGCCTGCGGGCGGGTCAGCGCCTGGAATTCAGAGGAGGCTCTGCGGAATGATGAGGATGTCGCCGGGGCGCATTTCCACATTCGCAGACACATCGCCGCGACGGATCAGGTCCTTGAGCCGCACGGAATATTGCTTGTTGCCTTCGGCCGTGCGCAGGATGCTGGCGCCATTGCCGTCGGCGAAGTCGGTCAGGCCGCCCACGGCAATCATCACATCCAGCAATGTCATCTTCTGCTTGTAGGGCAGGAACATCGGCTTGGCGGCTTCACCGACGACACGGATCTGTTCGCTGTAAGGGCCCACGAAGCTGGTGACGATCACGGTGACGACCGGGTCGCGGACGTACTTGGAGAGCGTCTTCTCGATGTCCCGGGCGATTTCCACCGAGTTCTTGCCCTGCACGGGCAACTCGTCAATCAGCGGCGAGGCGATCTTGCCGTCCGGGCGCACCGGCACGGTGGTGGACAGTTCAGGGTTACGCCAGACAATGATGTTCAGATTGTCACCGGCACCCACCACATAGCTGTAATCGGCCTGGCTGGCGCTCACGGGCGCGGGCGGGTATTTGCCGGTGGAAGAGCAGCCGGTCAAGGCCAGGCTGGCCACCATCAGTCCCCCGACCCACCGCACGATGGTGCGGCTCCACCCGTTCTTTGACCCAGTCTTCTTGAACATGTCCACCCCTCTGGAAGCTAGCCGGATTGCACCTCAGCGCGGCCGGGTGGGGAACCCCCTGGACTGAGGGCGACTCCCAGGGGCCGTGATGAATTTCCGTGCTATCCGGATGGAAGCGCGGTAGTAGTTTCTCAATCGCCCCTGAGCAGGGGTTTGATCAAACTGACCAGCAGGCGCTGCAACGGATGGGCGTTGCCGCCCGGCCGCCAGGTTTGCTTGAGTATGCCGCGGTAGGCATCAAAATGAAGGCCCCAGGGGGCGGCACGCAAGGGGCCGCGTTTGAGCAACAGTTTGAGCACCTGGGTCGCCATCACCCCCGCGCAGAGTTCGCAGGCCATGCTTGTCGAGGGGCCGCGACGCTCCTTGAAGTTCACCGACTCCGGAACCACAAGGTATTTGCGGTTGAGCATGGAGGGGGACAGGCCCGCAATAAACCGGGCGTATTGGTCGGTGGAAGGCTGTCCCTCCAGCTTGAAATACTCCTCGAAACTCATGCCGGTGGGGCTGAAATACAGGAATGCCGAGCCCATGCCCAGCGGGGCGGCCGTCATGGCCGGGATACCCAGCTCACGGCAGCGCTTGAACACCTTGCGGCGGGTCGGCAACACAAAAAGATCGAGGCTGTCGACATAGACATCGACATCCTTCAGGAAATCATCCAGGTTGTGGTCCTGGACGCCTTCGGGAAACAGCCGGATATTGCTTTCCGGATTGATGTCCAGCGCCATGCGCTGCATCACCTGCAGCTTTTGCTGACCCATGGTGGACATGAAGGCGCCGGCCTGGCGATTCATGTTGTGGACATCGAACTCATCGAAGTCGGCAATGTTGAAGTTGGCGACGCCCAGGCGGGACAGCGTCACGATGTGGGCGCCGCCCACGCCACCCAGCCCGGCAATGGCCACCCGGGCGCGGCGCAGGCGTTGCTGCTCCTCGGGTGTCACCCAGCCGATGTTGCGGGAGAAAGCCCGCTCGTAATTGAAAGTGAAGGTCGGCGGGCGGGCCGATTCAGCGTCTGAGGGTGCGGCGCTGGTCATGGTGGTGGTCTCCCTGGCTGCATCTGGATGGCTGTTGAAGGGGTCTTGGGCTCGATCACCGACGGCGGCACGGTAAGCCAACGTGACAAAACCAGCTCAAACAGCTTGCGTTGTAACCAGAGTATGCCGTGGCGGCCTACCACAGCCGACAAGCTGTCCCGGCAACAGTGTCGACAAACTTGACACCCATCCCGAAGAATTCACGCAACCAAACGTTAAGTCATTGATTTACAAGACAGAAAATGTGTTGGCACGGTCCTCGCTCTTTTGACCCGCAAGAAGCCGGCATACACCGCTTCCCTGTGCATCTGGCAAAGACGTATCTCAAGGAGAGACACATGTTCAAGCAAGCGAAGCTCGCTTTAGCCGCCCTGGTGGTGATGGGCGCAGCCGCGGCGCCGGCCCTGGCATCGCCCCTGGTGATCAACACCGGTTCTGACTTCAACCTGGAGCCCAACGGCTCCACGACGACGGCCGTGTTCGACCAGCTGGGCTACACCGGCACGTTGGCCACCTCCATCTACCTGGGCGACCCGACACAGCCGGGCACCACCGTGGTGGACACCAACATCCCGTCGATCATGACCTTTTACGGTTTCAGCGCGGGTCCCAAGACCACGCTGAACGGTAATACGGTGAACGCTGCGTTCCCGAACGTGCCGTCGCAAAACAACATCGATGGTCTGAACAATCCCGCCACGCCGGACCTGAATGGATTCAGCAACGGTGTGAGCTTCCCCCAATACGGCACGGGCGCCAACGCCACGACCGGCCTGGGTGGCGCCTGGGGTCTGACCTATAGCTACCAGATCGTCGGCACGACGGTGGACAGCAATGGCGACGGCGTGTCGGACTATGTGTCCTACACCACCGGTGTGTTCAGCGTTTACTACCAAAGCGCGACGAACGATCCCAACAACGGCAAGGAAGTGCTGCGCCTGATCGTGACGGGTTCGGACATTGCACCGGGCAACGTCTACATCAAGGGCAACGTGGACTACAGCTACGCCGCTGGCGACAGCTTCGTTCAGAACTTCTTCAGCTCGGGTCTGGGTCTGGGCACGCTGTACAGCAACTGGCAGAACAACCCGATCTCGGTGAGCTGGATCCTGGACACCAATGTGGACTCGCCGCTGCCGTCGCAATCCGAGCTGTGGAATTCCGGTTCCTCGCTGATTCGTCAATCGACCCTGGACGGTTCGCTGACGATCAACGTGCCGGAACCTGGCAGCCTGGCCCTGGTGGGCCTGGCCCTGGCTGGCCTGGGCTTCGCTCAACGCCGCCGCAGCGCCAAGAAGTAAAAACAGAATGCGGGCCCAAAGGCCCGCTGACTGGATGCACAGAGCCGCCTTCGGGCGGCTTTTTCGTTGGCTAGCCGCCAGGCTTCTTGATGGCTTTATGGGGTCTCAGCAATCTCTGCATAACTCCTCGCGACAGAGGTGCCCCCGCTTCGGGTGCCCTGCAGCGTAGTAAATCATCGCCATAGCCCCGTTGTGGCTGTGGTTTGCGCCTTGCGGCCCCTCCCGAATCAGGGGCATCCTGGCTCGCGGGAGTTGCAACGGTTCCCGAAAACTCGGCAATGCCTACCTCGACAACCTTGCTCAGGTCGGCAAGTCGAGTGCGGGCCCTGCCGAAGAATTCTTTTTGAACTCGGACATGCTCACAACGATGTCGGCGATGTCGGCGATGTCGGCGCGGAGGGCTGGCGCGTGATCAACGCAGCGGCGTCACCACCCCGCGCCCTTGCGACCAGATGATGGCCACCACCTGTTGGGCGTCATACAGCGCATTCACATGCGCAATTCGCATCGAGTAGTAGTCGCCCTCGGCGGCCATCACATCGAACAGCGAGCGCTTGCCCAGCTGTTGCCACTGTTGCAGCGTGAAGCCGCGAACGCGGTCGCTGTTGCGCAGGATGTCGACGATGCGGCGGGAGCGGTCCAGCGAGGACTGCGCGGCTTCGAACATTTCCTGCACGCGATAACGCTTGGCCTCAATGGTGTCGTCCCGCTGCAGCGACGCGGCCTGCGCGCGGCGGCGGGCCGAGGTCAGCGCGGAGTCCGCGCCGGGTTGCACGATCGGAATATTCACCTGCACGCCACCGATCCAGTCATTCTGCTTGGCCTGGCCCACCGTGGCATTGCCCTGCACCAGCAGGCTCACGCTGGGCTGCTGCCCGGCGCGCACCGATTCGGCATAACTGCGCTGCGCCTGGGCGGTGGCCGAGGCTTGCGACACATCGGCCGACACCAGCACATCGGCCAGCGCTTCATTCAAGTCGGGCAGGCGGGACAGCACCGAGCTCATCGCCGCGGGGCGCGGCAAGTCGTCACCGACATAACGGCGCAGGCGCACTTCCGTCTGGCGCAGCGCGGAGACGGTCTGCTCATAGGACAGGTCCGCCTGCTGCAGGCTCTTCTGTGCCTGCACCAGTTCGCTGGCGCGGCCACGGTCGGCCCTGGTGATGATCTCCAGCGCCTCGACCAGACACGCCATCTTGCGGGTGTACTGGCTGTACACCTGCGCCTGCAGTTGATAGCGGCCCCGGTCCAGAGCCAGTGACACCGTCTGCAGCGCCACCTGTTCCTCGGCGCTGTTCTGGCTGAAACGCGCGGCTTCGGCCAGTTGCGAACGCCATTCCGTCAGCTTCGTGATGCGGCCGGAGTCATACAGGGGGGCGGTCACGCTCAGCGAGCCACGGCCTTGCAGGCCCGAGCTCCGTCCGGCCGGACCGTCACCCGGAATCTGGCTGCCCACATGGGCGCCGGTAATCCCCAGGTTCACCGTGGGCAGGCGTTGCGCCTTGGCTTCCGCCAGGTCGGCTTCGGCCGCCTGGGCCAGCAGCCGGCTGGCGCCGATGGACTTGCTGCGATCCAGCGAACGTTGGACCATCTCCTGCAACTGCGCACGCGGGTCGGCCGAACCGGTTTCCAGCAGCGCAGCGTCCCGGGCGGCGGCCGAGGATGCCGGCAGCGAGCCGTCGTCGCTGCAACGGCTTTGAGGCGGATCCTGCGCCCAGGCAGGCGTCATGACGGCGGCCAGCGCCACGGCCAGCGGGGCGCTCAAGGTGATGTGGCGAAGGCGGCGGCGAAAAGTCTTTGGAGTCATGGTCACGCGTACTGCAAGCAATTTCCCATGCCTCTACTGGACCAGTTCCGGCACTTCGCAAAGCCTCGATAAGCAGCCAAAGCCCCCCCCTCCTCTGCGCTCCCGCGCGATGTGAGGCGGACTGTCCTCGACGCCCTACCCTGGCCGTAACGGCCTCGGCCGTAAGACCTGCTTCCAAACGTGTACGACGCGATTCAGGGCCGCGTTCTCCATGAACGAAGTCACGGAGTGGTCACCGCTCCCGCAGGGCTTCCCTCGACTTGAGCATCGGCCGCAGCACGTAGCTCAGCACCGACCGCTCCCCGGTCCGGATCTCCACCGACGCGGTCATCCCCGGGATCACCGGCAACGGCTCCCCCTTCATCTTGATGTCGACCCGGTCCGCCCCCACGATGACGCGGTAGTACGTGCCTTCGCCGTTCTTCTCCGTCTCGCCCAGGGCGTCCGGACTGATGTACTGGATCTTCCCGTGCAGCCCGCCGTTGACGTTGAAGTCATACCCGGCCACCTTCACCACGGCCGACTGCCCCACCTGCAGGAACCCGATGTCCTTGGGCTTGATCCGGGCCTCCACCAGCACCCGCGATCCCAAGGGCACGATCTCCATGATGGCCGCGCCCGAGGACACGGCGCCGCCCACGGTATTCATCTTGATGTTCTTCACCAGCCCATACACCGGTGACTTCAGGATCGTGTGCTGCAACGCATCCTTGCGCACCACCATCTGTTCGTCGATCTGCGCCAGCTCCGTCTGGATGCGCGACAGATCGCTGCTCGCTTCCTGACGGAAGCGGCTGACCCGTTCATTGCGCTGCTGCTGAAGCTCGTTCACCTGACGCGTCAGGCGCATCACTTCCACGTTGGACATCAGCCCCTTGGAGGCCATGTCCTGCGCCATCTTCAATTCAGAGGCCAGCAGGCCGATGCTTCGGTTGAAGCTCGATACCGCTTCGTCCAGCACCCGACGGCGGGTGTCGAACACCTCGGATTCACTGTCCACCAGCCGCTGCACCTGCTGCACCTCGGCGGGGAATTTCAGCGGCTGCCCCAGGGCTTCCGCCCGCAGGCGCGTCACCTGCGCCATCAGGCCCAGCCGCTTCACCTGGCTCTCGTTTTGGGCCGCTTCCGCACGCGTCGGGTCCAGCTCCGCCAGGGGCTGACCGGCCTCGACCTCGTCGCCTTCGCGCACCAGCAGCTTGCTCAGCACACCGGACTCCAGGCTGGTGATCACCTGCTCCTTGCCGTCCGGCACGATGCGGCCATCGCTGCGCGTGACCTCGTCCACCGTGGCCAGCGACGACCAGCCAATGCCCACGATCAGCACCGCCGCCAGCAGGTACAGGATCCACACCGCCTTGGGCAAGGGTTCATCGATCAGCGCCGACTGCACGCTGCTGATGAACAGGCCTTCTTCCCGGCTCAGGGCACGTTGTGAGGCCATGGTCAGACCGCCGCGTTACGTTGCACCGGCTGCGCAGCCGGATGCATGTGGACCGTGCCATTGGCCGCCTGGGCGACCTGGGGCTGCGCACCCGGGGCCTGCCCCGGCTGTGGTTGTGCCTGGCCTGGCGCCGTCCCCGGCCGCACGCCGGACAAGGCCGCCAGCACCTGGTCGCGCGGGCCATCCATCACCAGCCGGCCGCTGTCCACCACCAGGATGCGCGACACCAGCTCCAGCACCGCCGGGCGGTGCGTGACCATCACCAGCGTGCAGTCACCGGACGCGTCCCGCAACTGGCGCAGGAAGGCGATCTCGGACTGGGCATCCATCGAGCTGGTCGGTTCATCCATCAGAAGAATCTGGGGCTTGGTCACCAGGCTGCGCGCCAGCGCCACCAGCTGCCGCTGGCCGCCCGAGAGCAAGGTGCCCATTTCACCGACAGGCAGGTCCCAACCCATCGGGTGCGTGGAGACCACCCGGTCCAGGCCCGTGAGCTTGGCCACTTCCACCAGACGCTGGGCGTCCACATGGCGGCCCATCAAGACGTTGTCACGCAGGGTGCCATGGAAGAGACGGGGCTCCTGCGACACAAAACCGACCTTGCTACGGAATTCCGCAGGGTCGATCTGGCGCAGGTCGATGCCGTCCACTTCCACCATGCCTTCGGTCGGCTGATACAGGCCTGCCAGCATGCGCAGCACCGTGGACTTGCCACTGCCGATGCGGCCCAGGATGGCGATACGCTCGCCCGGCTGAATGCGCAGCGTGACATTGCGCAGCACCTTGGGCGACTGCGCGTCACCTTGCGCGGGGTAGCTGAAGCCGACATCCGTCAGGCCCATGCGGCCGGTGACCTGGGTCAGCGGCACGTAGTTGCGCTGCGACTCGCGTTCGGTCGGGGCGCTCATCACCGAGTTCAGCGACATCATCGCGGCCCGGGCCCCCTGATAACGCGTGGCCAGGCTGACCACGCTGTTCAGCGGCATGGTGGCCCGGCCGGCAAACATCACCGCGCCAATCAGCGCGCCCGCCGTGATGGTGCCGTCGCCAATCAGGTAGACGCCCCACACCAGCATCACCAGGTTGATCAGCTGCTGCATGGACATCGAGATGTTCATGCTCCAGCTGGACATGGTGCGCGCCCTCAGCGCGGACTCCGCCACGATGGCAGTGCTTTGCTCATAACGACGCAGGAAGCGCCCTTCGGCGCCGGAGGTCTTCAGGTCCTCCAGCCCTTCCAGGGCTTCCACCAGCGTGCCGTGCAGGTCGGCCGCCTCGGTCATGTTGGTGCGCATGGCGCGGCGCAGGTAACCCTGGATGGCCAGGCTCATGCCCAGCATCAGCGGGATGGCCAGCATCAGCACCCAGCCCAGCGGGCCGCCCACGATGAAGGTCATCGCCACGAAGATGACAATGAACGGCAGGTCGGTCAGCGCCGACATGGTGGCCGACGTGAAGAAGTCGCGCACCACTTCCACCTGGGAGAGGTAGTGGGCATAGGAGCCCGCCGAGGCCGGCTTGTGTTCCATCCGCACACCCAGCGTCTGGCGGAACAGCTTGGCGCCAATGATCAGGTCGGTCTTGCGGCCCGCCAGGTCGATCAGGTGGCTGCGCAGCTGGCGCGAGAACATGTCGAACAGCAGCGCCAGGGCGGAACCGACCGCCAGCGTCCAGAGCGTGACGTAGGCCTGGTGGGGGATGACCTTGTCGTAGATCACCGAGGTGACCAGGCCCGACACCAGCATCAGCACATTGCTGAGCAGCGCCGCCAACATGGCGGAGCGGTAATACGGCACGAAACGGCGCAACGTGCCCCACAGCCAGTGCTTCTCGGGCTGCAGCAGCGGCGGCTCGCCCGCCAGGGGACGGGCCTGCGACTGCTCCTGCGGCGTCACCGCGAGGATGAAACCGCTGTATTCCTGGTCCAGCTCGGAGGCCGGCGCCACGCAGCTCGCCGCTTCCGGACCGGGGAAGACCACCTCGTAGCGGCCGCCCCCACCCTCGCCTTCGTCCAGGCGGCGCACCAGCACGCAGGCGTCGCCACCATTGAGCAGCAGCACCGCCGGCAGCAGCAGCGGGTTGATTTCGTCGATGCTCTTGCGCAGCAGGCCGGCGTTGTAGCCGGCTTCGCGCATCAGGCGAATGCCCTGGTCCGGGCTGAGCTGGCCCTCAATGGGAGCGCCCGCCCGCAAGGAATCGGGTGAGCGGGCACGGCCGTGGTGCTGGGTCAGCCAGGCCAGGCAGTGCAGCAGCGGGTCGATGGCCGGCTGGGCCGCCAGCCCGGCCAGCGGGTCCTGCGGGTCTTCGGGCATGCCGGGCGCACGATGGCCATCCTCGGCAGCCAGGCGCAAGCCGGGGCGGCGTGCGCGCTGGTCACCGTCGAAGAAGGGGTCGTGAGGCCGGCTCATGTCGGGATCGTGTATCAATCAGGCCCGGTGGGCCAGTGCCAATTGCTCGAATTCGCGCTCAATGTCACGAACGATCTGCGGCATGTTGAATAGTTCGCTCTGGCGGCCCTCGTCGCGCAGGTAACGCTTGTAGGAACGGGCCCGGCCGGGGTTCAGGCCGATCTGGATGGCACGCTCCACATACTCCTCCACAGAGAACGTGATCAGGTCCGGCAGACCCACGGCGGTCAGCAGGCTGCCGCACATGCGGGAGATGTAGCTGCGGCCGGAACGCGTCAGGATGGGGGTTCCCATCCACAGGCAGTCGCTGGCGGTGGTGCCGGCGTTGTAGGGGAAGGTGTCCAGCACCAGGTCCGGCAGGGTGAACCGGGCCAGATAGTCGGGCGGGGCCACGCGGGGCGCGAAGATCAGCCGTGCCGGATCCACACCAGCTGCCTGCGCCTCGCGCTGCAGGTTGCCCTTGGCCCATTCGTTGTCCGCCAGCAGCCACAGCACGCTGCCCGGCACACCGGCCAGGATGCGCATCCAGGCGCCGAACATCTCGCCGTTCATCTTGTGGTTGTTGTTGAACGAGCAGAAGACAAAGGCGTCGTCGGGGAGTTGGTACTGGGCCCGGGTGGGCGTGGCGCCGACCTCGCGCTGGCGGTCGCTGACCTGGTAGCAATGCGGCAGGAAGATCGGTTTCTCGCTGCAGTAGGCCAGGTACTCGGGGGGCATCACGAAACGGTCCGCGATGATCCAGTCCACCCCCGGCAACAGCGAGGTGGCCGGCAGGCCGAGGTAGCTCACCTGCACGGGCGCCGGCCGGTAGGCCAGGATGTTGGGGCGGGCGCCGCTGGTCAGGCCCTGCAGGTCCACCAGCACGTCGATACCGGCCTGGGCGATGACCTTGGCGGCCGTGGTGTCGTCCATCGCATTGATGCGCCAGACCTTGTCAAAGGATTGCAGCAGGCGGCGGCGCAGTGGCGTGCCGTCTTCACGGCTCCAGCAGAAGGCGTGGATCTCGAACTTCTCGCGGTCGTGCAGCGCGTAGAGCTCGGCGGTGAGCAGGCCCACGGCATGCATGCACAGGTCACCGGAGAGGTAGCCGATGCGGATCTTGCCCCCCTGCTGCCGCGCGGCCACCGAGGCCGGATGGCGCCACAGCGGCGCTTCCTTCGGCTTGGTGACCTTCTCGTACACAAAGCGCTGCGCGGCGCCCATTTGCAAGGCAGGGTCGTCCGTGGCGCTGAGGGTGGCCAGCAAGGAGGTGGCCAGCAGCAAGGCGTTGTGGGTGACCTCGCCGAAGGGCTGGTAGACCGGCCACTTGCACTGCTTCTGGCGGATGTGGACGTAATGCTGCATCACGTCCGTCTGGTCCGGCTTCAGGGTGAGGCTGCGGACCATGAGCGCCTCGGACTCTTCATACCGGCGCTGCAGCTCCAGCAGGCGGGCGGCATTGTTGAAGGCGTGGGTGCGCAGGCCCACCAGGTCGGCACCCAGGGCCTCCATCGGGCCTTCGTGGTCGTAGACACCCCGCCAGGCCGCCAGGGCCTCTTCAATACGTTGCTGGTGTTCCAGCTGGTGGCCCAGGTTCAGGCGCGCCTGGGCAAAGGTCGGGCTGATGGCCAGCGCCTGCAGGTAGATCTCTTCGGCACGCTGGTGCTGCTGGATATTGCCCAGCACCGTGCCCCAGTTGTAGAGCGCCACCAGGCGGTTGGCCGTCGGATGCCCCTCCACGCCCAGCCAGGTTTCGTACAGGGCGGCTGCAGCGTGGCCCAGTTGCTGGTTCTGCAGGAAGTTGCCCCGGTCCATCAGCTCAGGCAACGGCAGGCTGCCGTCACGGGCGCGTTGAAGCAGAAGCTCCCATTCCGGGGCCAGCGCGGCTGGAACGCTCAGGTGCTGCATGCTCGTGGAGGCAAGATCCATGGTGATGGGCTCGTTGGACGGTGGCGGTTCGGGCAACCCGGGTCAAGCGGACAAACACCGGCAAGACATGCCAGCCTCGCCCGTCGAGGCCGCCTGTCAGGATTGTGAACGGCTGTGACGAACTTGAAACGACCCAATTGGCCGGCAGCGACCGGTTAATTCCGTCCTTGCCCAGCGCCTTGCACCCGTGGCGCGCGCCAGCCGCCCACCGGTCTCGGCCCGCCCAAAAGCATCAAGACCCCTGTCACAAACCGCTGATTCAATCCTTTATCGGCTGCTGAAATGCCAACTTGAGCACGAATTGCGGGGCGGTCAGCGGCCTATTCGAAGATTTAACGGAACACCTCTGTAGACACAATTCACTCGCGTTCGAGGCCCATAGAGGCCAGCCCACACGGATCGAACGCCGCGCGAGCGGGCCCACAGGCAGGCCCGGGGACGTCGAGGGACGCGCCAAACACCACGCCGGCGATCAAGATCATGAAGGCGACCTTGTCTTGTAAGGATGATCAGGACACCCATGCCGCAGGTTCGGCATGGCTGCTGGAAGCGGCTGCCGCATCGGTCCAATCCAAAGCATCGCTATCGAGGCGACGCGGCAGCGACTCCATCTTTCAGAGCCTGATGCGCTTGTGGCCACGTGACGGCCGCCGGCCCGATACCAGCATCCGCACGATGGCGCGGCTGCGATCGGCCTTCCGGAGCTGCCTGTCCGACCTGATCAAGGAGGCCCAGACGCAAGACGACACCCAGCGTCAACTGCGGCTGGAGGCCGTGCTGAACCATATCGTGCACAGCCGGCATCCGCAGGATCTCTGGCACTTGCGGGCCCTGGTCTACACCGAGGTGGCCCGGGCTCGCAGCCAGGGCGAGGCGGAGCGGCGCATGCAGTTGCTCACTGCGCAGTTCGAGGAAAGCCGCGGCCAGCTGAAGAAGAAGCTCGGCCGCGGCTGAAACGCCTTCAAGATCAACGATCGCGGCGCTCTTGAGCGCGCTCAGCGATCTCAGCGATCTCAGCGCTTTAGGGGGTCCTCAGCGGCTCCCCAGGAAGTCCATCTTGCCCAGCGGCACACCCGCATGGCGCAGCAACGCATACAGCGTTGTGGCATGGAAATAGAGATTGGGCGTGGCGAAGAAGCGCAGGAAGTCCTGCCCCGTGAACTTCAGCGGCTCCCCCTGGCGGCGCGGCACCAGCACCTCGCGCTGCTCGGTGCCATTGAGCTGCTCCGGCTTGAAGCCGTTCAGGTAGTCACGCGTCTTCTGCAGGCGGGCGACCAGGTCGTCCAGCGTCACTTCCGTGTCGGCCCAGCTCGGCACGTCCTGGCCGGACAGGCGCGCAGCGGCGCCCTTGGCGCCGTCGCTGGCGATCTGGATCTGGCGCGGCAGCGGCAGCATGTCCGGCGCCAGGCGCAGGGTCAGGTAGACGGATTCATCAAAGCCCTTGGCCTTGGCGTGTTCGCGGGCGAGCCCGATCCAGGTCTGCATGCTGCCCAGCATGCGGTCGAACACCGGCACGGTGGCGGTGAACATGTCCATGAGGAGATCTCCTTGTCGATGCGAAAACCCGCCGGGATGCGTCCAGCGGATGGGCGCGGATGCTATCTGCTGTTCGCAACTGTTGCATCAGCCCACATCAACAGCCCTGGCTGACAAACGAAGAGGCGATCAACGCGGTTAGGATGGGGTCCGCACGCCTATGAACATCATCATCCTCGACGATTACCAGGACGCTGTGCGCAAGCTGCCTTGCGCCGCCAAACTGGACGCGCTGAATGCCAAGGTCTTCACCAATACGGTCAAGGGAATTGGTCAGCTATCGGTACGGTTGCGGGACGCCGAAGTACTGGTGACCATCCGCGAACGCACCCAATTCCCGCGGCAGTTGCTGGAAAAGCTGCCCAAGCTCAAGCTGATCTCCCAGACGGGCCGGGTGGGCAAACACATCGACCTGGAGGCCTGTACGCGTCTGGGCATTGCGGTGGCGGAAGGTGGGGGCTCCCCCATTGCTCCGGCAGAGATGACCTGGGCGCTGATCATGGCCGCCATGCGCCGCCTGCCCCAGTACATCTCTACGCTGAAACATGGGGTCTGGCAGCAATCCGGACTGAAGTCGGCTTCCATGCCGCCCAACTTCGGGCTGGGCATGGTGCTGAAGGGCAAGACGCTGGGGGTGTGGGGCTACGGCAAGATTGGCCAGATGGTGGCCGGTTATGGCAAGGCCTTCGGCATGCAGGTGCTGGTGTGGGGCAGTGAATCTTCCCGGCTGCGCGCGCAGGCGGACGGCCATCAGGCGGCGGAAAGCCGCGAAGCCTTCTTTGAGCAGGCGGACGTGCTGACGCTGCACCTGCGCCTGGCGGATGCCACCAACGGCATCGTCACGCCTGAAGACCTGGCGCGCATGAAGCCCACGTCGCTGTTCGTGAACACCTCGCGGGCGGAGCTGGTGGCGGACGGCGCCCTGGTGTCCGGGCTGAACCGAGGCCGACCCGGCATGGCGGCGGTGGACGTGTTCGAGAGCGAACCCATCCTGCAGGGGCATCCCCTGCTGCGGCTGGAAAACGCGGTCTGCACGCCCCACATCGGCTATGTGGAGCTGGACAGCTATCAGATGTATTTCGACGCGGCGTTTGACAACGTGCTGAATTACATCGCGGGCACGCCCAGCAACATCGTCAATCCGGATGCGCTGAAGGTGCTGCGGTAATTGGAGGCACCCCGCGCTGACCGCGTGGAATGCGAGTGGAACACCCCACGCTAACCGCGTGGAATGCTGGTGGAACACCCCACGCTAACCGCGTGGAATGCTGGTGGAACACCCCACGCTAACCGCGTGGGGTGGGTCCCAAGTCGCTGAGGTCAGCGCTTTTCCGGCAGTTCGATCTTCACTTCCAGGACTTCCAGGTCATCTTGGCGCTCCATGTGCACCTTGATGTCTTCCGGGTTGATGGAAACGTATTTGGAAATGACGGCGAGCAGTTCCCGCTGCAATTGCGGCAGGTAATCGGGACTGGCGCTGCGGCCATTGCGTTCGTGGGCGAGGATCAGTTGCAGCCGCTCTTTCGCGACGCTGGCAGTGCTTTTCTTCTCGCCCAGGAAGAAGGACATGAATCCCATGGTCTCTCCCGGTGGATGTCAGCGGCTGAACAAGCGCTTGAAGAAGCCGGGCTTGACCGCCTCCACAAAGCGCATGGGCTTGTCTTCACCCAGGAAGCGGGCAACGACGTCGGCATAGGCCTCGGCCACATCCGAACCCTTCATGTGGATGGCGGGCAGCCCCTGGTTGGAGGCTTGCAGCACGATCTCGCTTTCAGGGACCACACCGATCAGCGGCGTGCGCAGGATCTCGTGGATATCTTCCAGCGACAGCATCTGGCCGCCTTCGACCCGGTTGGGGTTGTAGCGGGTGATGAGCAGGTGTTCCTTCACCGGTTCCTTGCCCTCGATGGCGCGTTTGGTCTTGCTGTTGAGCATGCCCAGGATGCGGTCCGAGTCGCGGACGGAGGAGACCTCCGGGTTGGTGACCACCAGCGCCTCGTCAGCGTAGTGCATGGCCATCAGCGCGCCGGTCTCGATACCGGCGGGCGAGTCGCAGACGATGAAGTCGAACTCCATGGCCTTGAGCTCTTCGAGCACGCGTTCCACGCCCTCTTGCTTGAGGGCGTCCTTGTCGCGGGTCTGGCTGGCGGCGAGGATGAACAGCTTGTCCAGCTGCTTGTCCTTGATCAGTGCCTGGCTCAGCTTGATTTCATCATTGATGACGTTGATCAGGTCGTACACGACACGGCGTTCGCAGCCCATGATCAGGTCCAGATTGCGCAGGCCGACGTCGAAGTCGATCACGGCTGTCTTGTACCCGCGCATGGCCAGCCCGGTGGCAAAGCTGGCGCTGGTGGTGGTCTTGCCTACGCCACCTTTGCCGGAAGTCACCACAACGATTTTGGTCATGGGTCTTGGTCCTTTCAGTTGTTCGGTCGCTGTCTATGCAGCTTGATATTCATGCTGTGCGGGCTTCATTGGCCCAGGGGATCCATCAGCAGTTTTTCGCCATCCAGACGCACCATGGCGGGCTTGCCACGGACGTTGTCGGGAAGTGGGTTCTCGGTGGTGCGGTAGATGCCGGCGATGGCGATCAGTTCCGCCTCCAGGCTTTGGGCAAAGATGCGTGCGTCGGTATTGCCGCGGGCACCGGCGATGGCCTTTCCGCGCAGCGGTGCGTAGACGTGGATGTTGCCGTCGGCGATCACTTCGGCGCCGTGGTTCACCAGGGCCAGCACCACCAGGTCAGCGCCCTTGGCATAGACCTGTTGACCCGAGCGCAGCGGTCTGTCGACGATGACGGTGCGGGATTCCGCGGCCACGGCCACTTCCACCTGGCGCTCGATCACGACTTCCTTGATGACCTCTTGCACGACGGTCTCGACGCGCGGCTCGGCGCGTGCCATGGGTGCGGCGGCTTCCGGCGCCTCGGCCAGCCCCAGGGACGAGGCCTGTTCGAGTTCGGCGGCATTCGCGCCGACGACTCCGACGGGCTGCAGGCGAAAGCGCCGCAGCAGGGGCAGCAGCGCTTGCAAGTCCACGCGCGGCAGTGCTGAGGCGGGGGAGGCGGGCGCAGGTGCGGATGCGGGAGCGGGTTCTGATTCAGCCTGGAGGCTGAGTTGGCCGTTGGCATCGGCCTCAGGCAGGTGGGTAGCTGGCGCGTGGCTGGTGGAGGCGGTGGCGGTCTCGACCACGTCGGGCAACTGGGTCAGGTCCAGCAGCAGCGGGTCGTGATGGAAGGCGTCGGGGGTTTCGCCCAGGCGGGCGGTGAGCGACTGCTCCAGCGCCGCCGAGTCGGCCGTCTTCAGCACCAGCGAGAGCAGGCTCAGGGAGGCGCTCTTCAATTCAAAAAGGTCCGGCGATTTGCCGGCCGACGCGGAGCGTGCCGCCGTGGAATCTGTGGGTCCCGCCAAAGCCTGCGCCATGAAAGAGGTCGATGCGTAACAAAGTGGCGGATTTTAGCGGTCCGTCTCACGTCAACCTTGAGGGTCCTCACGGGGCCGGCTGCCCTTTTTGCTGGGCTGTGGTGCGAATGAGATGCCACATCTTGCAGCAAAGCAGTCAAAGCCAAGCGCTGACAAGGACTTGCGTTCCTCATCGGCAGCCAGCCCACATGGTTGTCCACAGCGAAGGTGGACAGTCTGCCCCTCGTCGGGTCGCCCGTTCGGGGGTCAAGCCGGGTCTGTCAAGCCAAAAATCAGCAGGTGGGGGGTTGACTTATCCCCACTTCCCAGCTCCTGACATTTTGATACCTGTGTCGGACTACCCTTCTTCCGGGATACCCCGAGGCAGCGCTAACTCGTTGATTTATATAGACGAAAGAAGACTGCTCGGAAAAGAGGCAACCAACCCTGAGGCACGATCAATCAAGGGTTTAGGGAGACCCTGGGGAGGTTTCCCACACATTTATCCACAGGCTCGGTGGATAGGTTCTCAGGCCCTTCAAAATCAACGCGTTACGGTCAGGCGTTGAACACAATTCGAAGTCGGCGCCTGCCTTTTAGCAGTCAGGCACGCCATCAAGATGGGCGCTCCGTACGCGATTCGGTCGTAAATCCTGCGCGCGATTAGCGCACCCTCGTGCGTCATGTTCGTGATCCGTTCAGTGGTTCTTTTGTCGTCCATCGAACCGCACACACGGAAGCGGCAGTTCGCGTACGTGGCGGTCCTCGGTTCGGAAAGCGCCGACTCGGGGCCCTTTTCCGTCAGTAAAAGGGGGAGCCCGCGGAGCGGGCGGTGGAGCGACCTGGGACATAAACAGTCCAGTGGACTGTTTATACCTAGGGAGCGCCAGGGCCACTGGCCCGGGCATGGAGGAAAAGGGCCCCGAGTCGGCGCTTTCTGGCGCGGACAAAGAAGCTAGAGTCCACCGATGACCAAGATGGCAAAGCTCTCTGCCCGTTTACGCAAGGAATGGTTCCTCCTCGCCCTGGTGGGCGCCGTACTGCTGGCCAGCATCCTCCCGGACCTCGGCCGCAGTGGCGGCTGGTTGCGCCTGGAGATCGTCAGCAACTGGGGCGTGGCGCTGGTCTTCTTCCTCACCGGCCTGGGCCTCTCCGCCGCCGCCCTGCGAGACGGTGCCCTCAAGTGGCGCGTCCACCTGCTGGTCCAGCTCAGCACCTACCTCCTGTTCCCGCTGCTCTGGTGGGGCTTCATGGCGCTGTTCAGCCGCTGGCTCCCGCATGATCTTGCCCTGGGCTTTGCCTACCTGTGTGCCCTGCCCTCCACCATCTCTTCTTCCGTCGCCATGACCGTGCTGGCCCGCGGCAACGTCCCGGCGGCGATTTTCAATGCCAGCGCCTCCAGCCTGCTAGGCATTGTGCTCACCCCTGCCCTCGTCACCCTGATGGCCGGCACCAGCGGCGCGGCCTTGCCTTTTGGCCAGGCGGTCTGGAAGCTCACCCAATTGCTGCTGCTGCCGCTCCTGGCCGGCCAGTTGCTGCGCCCGCTGCTGCTGGGCTTCTATCAGCGCCACAAATCATCCATCACCCTGGTGGACCGCTGGGTGATCATTCTGCTGGTGCTGTCCGCCTTCAGCGACTCGGTCGCCTCCGGCCTGTGGCGAGACCATGGCGCGGGGCTGCTGGTCAAGGCGGCGGCCGGAGCGGCCTTCTTCCTCGTGGTCGTGGTGGTGCTCAGCCGCACCGTCGCCAGGCTGATGGGCCTGTCGGTCGAGGACGAAATCGCCGCCGTGTTCTGCGGCTCCAAGAAAACGCTCGCGTCCGGCGTCCCGATGGCCAAGCTGCTGTTCGGTGCCAACCCGGCGTTGGGCGTCATTGTGCTGCCCATCATGTTCTATCACCAGTTGCAGCTGATCCTGTGCTCCTGGCTGGCCCAGCGGTATGCCGCCCGGGAGCGCCCGGCCACGCTCGGCGCTGACACTGGCGCAAATCAGGCAGCCCGCCAAGGAAGCTCTACCTAACGCCCTCAAGTCGAGGTGGCCCTGATTCGGGATGGGGCGCAAGGCGCCAACCACAGCCATAGCGGGGGCTATGGCGAGGATTTGCAACGACGCGGACCGCCCGAAGCGGCGGTCACCTCGGCCGCGAGGCGTTATGTAGAGGTTCCCTCACCTAGAATCCCCGGTTTCCCCGACGCAACCAGGCCCACCAGGCTTCTTGCCATGACCCGCAAGCTATTTGTCACCACCGCCCTGCCCTACGCCAATGCGAACTTTCACATTGGCCACATCATGGAGTACACCCAGGCCGACATCTGGGTGAGGTTCCAGCGCATGATGGGCAGCGAGGTGCACTTCGTCTGCGCGGATGATGCCCACGGCGCGCCGATCATGATCTCCGCCGAAAAGGCGGGCAAGACGCCCCAGGAATTCGTGGCCGGCATTGCTGCCGGCCGCAAGCAGTACCTGGACGGCTTCCACATCAGCTTCGACAACTGGAGCTCCACCGACAGCGCCGAGAATCACGCACTCTCCAAGGAGATCTACAAGTCGCTGCGGGCCAATGAACTGATCTCGGTCAAGACCATCGAGCAGTTCTTCGACCCCCAGAAGTCCATGTTCCTGCCGGACCGCTTCATCAAGGGCGAGTGCCCCAAGTGCGGCGCCAAGGACCAGTACGGCGATTCCTGCGAAGTCTGCGGTGCGGTGTACTCGCCCACCGAGCTGCACAACCCCTTCTCGGTGCTGACCGGCGCCACGCCCGTGCTCAAGAGCTCGGAGCACTACTTCTTCCGCCTCTCCGACCCGCGCTGCGTGGAATTCCTGGAGCAGTGGACCCAGACCCCGGGCCGGCTGCAGGGCGAGGTGCTCAACAAGATCAAGGAATGGTTCACCAAGGACGAGGACGGCAACGGCGGCCTGGGCGACTGGGACATCAGCCGCGACGCCCCCTACTTCGGCATCGAGATTCCGGATGCGCCGGGCAAATACTTCTACGTGTGGCTGGATGCGCCGATCGGCTACCTGGCCTCGCTGAAGAACTACTTCGAGAAGTCGGGCCGTGATTTCGACGCCTTCATGGCCGACGAGAACACGGAGCAGGTGCACTTCATCGGCAAGGACATCACCTACTTCCACACGCTGTTCTGGCCCGCCATGCTGCAGTTCAGCGGCCGCAAGACGCCCAACCACGTGTTCGTGCACGGCTTCCTCACCATCAACGGTGGCGAGAAGATGAGCAAGAGCCGCGGCACCGGCCTGGACCCGCTCAAGTACCTGAGCCTGGGCATGAATGCCGAGTGGCTGCGCTACTACCTGGCCGCCAAGCTCAACAGCAAGGTGGAAGACGTCGACTTCAACCCGGATGACTTCGTCGCCCGGGTGAACTCGGACCTGGTGGGCAAATACATCAACATCGCCAGCCGCGCGGCGGGGTTCCTGTCCAAGCGCTTCGGCGGCCAGTTGTCTGCCGATGTGGGCGTGGAAGGCAACACGCTGCTGGACGCGCTGCGCGCCCACAAGGGCCAGATCCTGGAGCTGTACGAGACCCGCGAGTTTGGGAAGGCCCTGCGCGAGATCATGCTGCTGGCGGACCGCGTGAATGAATACGTGGACCAGAACAAGCCCTGGGAACTGGCCAAGCTGGAAGGCAAGGGGCAAGTGCTGCAGGACGTCTGCACCGTCTGCATCGAGGCCTTCCGCCTGCTGAGCATCTATCTCAAGCCAGTGCTGCCGGCCCTGGTGGCGCAGGTGGAAAACTTCTTGCAGGTGGCACCGATGCGCTTTGACGACGCGGACCGCGTGCTGGGCGACCATCGCATCGGCGTGTATGAACACCTGATGCAGCGCGTGGACCCCAAGCTGCTGGAAGCCCTGTTCGAGCCGCCCGCCGCGCCCAAGGTGGTGCCGGGTGGGGAGGACATCGCCCCGGAAATCAAGATCGACGACTTCACCAAGGTCGATCTGCGCGTGGCCCGCATCGTGAAGGCCGAGCTGGTGGAAGGTTCGGACAAGCTGCTGCGTCTGACGCTGGACGCCGGTGAAGGCCGCCTGCGCAACGTGTTCAGCGGCATCCGCAGCGCCTACAAGCCCGAACAGCTGGAAGGCAAGCTGACGGTGATGGTGGCCAACCTGGCACCGCGCAAGATGAAGTTCGGCGTGTCCGAGGGCATGGTGCTGGCCGCGAGTGATGCGGACGAGAAGACCCACCCCGGCGTGTTTGTGCTGGAACCCTTCCCGGGCGCCGTGCCGGGCATGCGCATTCGCTGATAATCCCCCACAGTTCGATCCCTGCCTCATTCAAAAAGCCAAAACGCCATGCCGCTCTTCTGGAAGCCCTACAAGTCCGACGTCACGCAGTTCATCGAACAGCTGAAGACCCAGAAGCCGACGCTGGAAGCCGAGCAACGTGCCGGCCGTGGCCTGCTGTGGGACCGTGACATCGATCGCCAGGCACAGTCCGAATACCGCGATGCCCGCGTGGAGCAGCAGCCTTACGTCTACCAGACGAAGGCAGACTGACCCGCCACCGCGCACCACCACTCACGTCAGTCGCGGTGAGCGACAACACGGACCAGCCCCCCGCCCACGCCCTGCCGGATGCCCCGGCGGCGGCGGGCGGTGAATCCACCACGCCGGAGACTGTTGACGGCGTGGCGGTGGCGCGCCTGTACGGGGAACCGCTGTTTGCGATGCCCCAGGACCTCTACATCCCCCCGGATGCGCTGGAGGTGTTCCTGGAAGCCTTCCAGGGACCGTTGGATCTGCTGCTGTATCTGATCCGCAAGCAGAACTTCAACATTCTCGATATTCCGCTGGCCGAGGTGACGCGCCAGTACCTGAGCTACGTGGAACAGATCCGCCGGCACAACCTGGAGTTGGCGAGCGAGTATCTGCTGATGGCGGCGATGCTGATCGAGATCAAGTCGCGGATGCTGCTGCCGCCGAAGAAGTCCAACGACGGCGCGGAACCGGAAGACCCTCGGGCAGAGCTGGTGCGCCGGTTGCTGGAATACGAGCAGATGAAGCAGGCGGCGCTACGGCTGGATCAGCTGCCAGTGCTGGGCCGGGATTTCCTGCGGGCGCAGATCCACATCGAACAATCACTGGCGCCCAGGCTGCCGGATGTGAATGTGGAAGATCTACGGGCGGCCTGGGCCGACCTGATGCGGCGGGCCAAGCTGAACCAGCATCACAAGATCACCCGCGAGCAGCTGTCGGTACGCGAGTACATGAGCCATCTGCTGCGGCGGCTGCAGGGGCAGAAGTTCGTGGAGTTCGAAGATCTGTTCGACCTGGATCAAGGGTCGCAAGTGCTGGTGGTGAGCTTTATCGCGATGTTGGAGTTGTCGCGGGAGCGGCTGGTGGAGATCACCCAGGCGGAGGCGTTTGCGCCGATCTATGTACGGCTCACGTATGAGGTGGCGACGAGAGCCTGATCCTCTGCCCCCGCCGGAAAGCGCCAGCCCGGGGCCCCTTGGTTCCATGTCATTCCTGTCCGGCTCCGCCGGCCATTCCCTTCTTGACTTACGCCAAGGGGCTCGAAGGCTTGATGGCGCTTCAGCGGAAGGTCGTGAACGCCGCGTTGGGTTGACGCTGAACCATCTGGCCCACGGCCAGAACTGCCTGCGTGCGCGAGCTCACGCCAAGCGCCTTGAGCACCGCCGCCACATGGTCCTTGATGGTCTCCACGGAGACGCCCAGCTCGCGCGCAATGATCTTGTTGGGCTTGCCCTGCAGCAACAACGCCAACACATCAGTCTGGCGCGGCGTGAGCTGCAAGCCTTCCAGGCCCGTCGTGGTCTGGAAACCCGCCTGGCTGGCCAAGGCATGCACCTGCTGCAGCTTGTCCGCCATCGTGGCCGGACCAGCGTCATGCGCCACCAGCTCCACAGGCTCCGGCACTTCACTGCCCAACGACATCGGCGGGACATAAATGCCGCCCGACATCACCAGCTTGAGCGCCTGCGCCAGTACTTCGTTGGTGGTGCGCTTGGGAATAAAACCCATGGCGCCCTGGTCAATGGCGCGAATGACATCACTCGCACGATCAGAGGCCGAAATAACCACCACCGGCAAGGACGGGTATTGCGCCCGGAACTCCTCAAGAACGTCAAACCCGCTGGCATCACCCAGGTTCAGGTCCAACAGCACGAGATCGAAATCCTGACGAGCCTTGAGCGTGTCACGTGCCTGGGCGGCGCTGTCCGCCCCCAGCACCTGCACGTCATCACCCAGCCCCTGGATGACGGTCTGCAGCGCGGCCAGGATCAGGGGATGGTCGTCGATCAGCAGAACCCTCACGCGAAGCACTCCTTCGTTCCTGATACAGGAAAAAATAATGTCGGAAAAACTATTCAGGCAGGGCCCCGGACACCCGCTCCATGATGTCGTCTCGACAAGTCACGAAGAGCGTCCAGCCCCTTGGAAGGCGCGATCATAGGCGCCGCCCTCCCGCAAGACACTCCCCCTAACGGTGGCAGCGCGGGTGAAACTTTGTTCTTTAAAAGAACAAAGCGGCATTTTAGTTTCAGCTGGTTACTGGAAACACCGTGCCGTTGCCGCATTCATATTTGGAGAGCATTGGCAGGTGCGCCAGCCCGAGCGGACCCGAATTCCAGCGGCCCCGCTCATGCAGCGTGGTTGGGCTGCGGCGCAGCGGCGCCCTATCGATATTGGCGGGTGATGGATTCGGCGACGCACACCGGTTTGCCCCCGGCCTCGCTCTCCACCGTCACCTCCACCATCATCTGCAGGCCGCCTTCGATCGGTTCGACCCGCCGAAGGACAAAACGGCCCCGCAGACGGCTGGCCACCGGCACGGGCGCAGGAAAGCGCACCCGGTCCAGGCCGTAGTTGAGCCCCATGCGGGTCTCGCGGACACGGTAGGCGGTCTCGAAGAAGCGCGGCAGCAGGCTGAGGGTGAGAAAGCCGTGGGCGATGGTCCCGCCGAAGGGCCCTTGCGCGGCGCGCGCGGGGTCCAGGTGGATCCACTGCCGGTCCTCGGTGGCCTCGGCAAAGGCGTCGATGCGGGCCTGGTCCACGTCCACCCAGTCCGAGACGGCAATCTCCTGACCCACCAGGGCCTCCAGCTCGTCCAGACAGTCAAACATGCGCATGCGGGTCTCCTGATTGATGTTCAGGCGCCCGGCCACCACCGTCTATGTCGAGGCGGGTTGCTCCAACCAGGCGCACAGCTCTTGCCATTGCTCCAGATCGCGGTTTACCCGGCCCGGCGCGATATCCCACAAGGTGAGCCCGCGCGCAGCCAGCTGCACGTAGTTCTGGGTGTCACGCAGTTGGGCCAGCAACGGCAGGCCCAGTTGGCCGATGAACTGCTGAAGTTGTTGCTGGGAGAGGGTGCCGTCCCGCACCCGCATCGCCACCAGCCCGACCGCCTTGCCCGTCCCGCCGCCCGCGCCATTGCCATGACCGTTCCGGCCCGCATGACCACGATCCTGCTGGGCATCTTGCAGCTCGCGAACGAAGTCGTATGTCGCCTGGATGTCAAAGAGGCTGGGTTGCAACGGCACTACCACCCGGTCCGCCACCTTGAGCGCCTGCATCAGTTTCTTGCCGTGCAGGCCCGCCGGTGTGTCCAGCACCGCGTGGGTAACCCCCTTGGGTGTGCGCAAAGCGTCCGCCGATAACAGCTCCCAGCCACGGACCAGCGGCACGCTGGTGGGGCGCTGCGCGAGCCATTTGGCAGAAGACTGCTGGCGGTCGATATCGCCCAGCATCACGTCGTGTCCACGATGGGACAGGTAACCCGCGATGTTGCTCGCGAGCGTGCTCTTGCCAACGCCTCCCTTGGGGTTGGCAACCAGAATCACCGGCATGGCCACTCCTCTCCCGGATACTCTCCTTGATGGGTGCGTCGGGATCTTAGGCGATACCGCATACTCCGGGCCCATGTCTTCGAAGCATCCTCCCCCTGGTGGCAACCCTGAGAGCGCAACTGCCGTCTCTCCCGCCTCCGCCACTGCGGCGTCTGCCCTCCCCGCCACGCTGGCGGGCCGGCCCCTGCCCCCCGCCACCGACGCCTCCGCGCCCATCCTGATCCTGGCCGCGCACCCCGACCTGGCGCATTCCCGGGTCACTCGGGCGCTGCTCTCCGCCGTTCACGGCCTGCCCGGCGTGCGGGTGCGGGATCTGTATGCGCTGTATCCGGACTATTCGATCGACACCCACGCCGAACAGGAAGCGCTGCGCGACGCCAAGTTGCTGGTGTGGCTGCACCCGATGCACTGGTACGGCATGCCGGCGCTGATGAAGCTGTGGGTGGATGAGGTGCTGAGCGTGGGTTTTGCCTACGGCAGCAGCGGCCACGCCCTGCATGGCAAGGACCTGTGGCTGGTGACCTCCACCGGCGGCAGCGCCCACGCCTACAGTCCGCAGGGCTACAACCACCACCCCGTGGAGGACTTCCTGCTGCCTTATGCCCAGACCGCCGCGCTCTGCGGCATGCGCTTTGTGCCGCCCCTGCTGCTGCACAGCGCGCAAAAGGCCAGCGACGAAGAGATCCAGGCCCACGCGCAACGCTTCGTGGGCGGGCTCAAGGAACTGCCCGAATGGTGTGACCGCCAGCCCGAACCCGACCAGGAGGCCGTCCCCAATGAGGACCGCCCCGCCAGCCAGGAAGGAGTGCCGGTCTGATGGAAGCGCATGGCAATTGGTTGATGACGCCGCTGGTGCTGCTGGCCGCAGCGGTGCTGGCCGTGCCCCTGGCACGTGGCCTGAAGCTGGGCGCCATCCTGGGCTACCTGGTGGCCGGCGTGCTGCTGGGCCCGCAGGTGCTGGGGCTGATCAGCCATCCGGCCACCGTGCTGGAGATTGGCGAGTTCGGCGTGGTGCTGATGATGTTCCTGGTCGGCCTGGAGCTGGAGCCCAAGCGGCTGTGGGCCATGCGCCGGCCCATCTTCGGCTGGGGGTCGGCCCAGATGCTGGGCTGCGCCGCGCTGCTGCTGGTGCCGGCCTTCTGGCTGGATTCGGACTGGCACACCGCGGTGATTGCCGCCCTGGGCCTGGCGATGTCCTCCACCGCGGTGGCGCTGGCCATACTGGCCGAGCGCAACCTGGGCGGCACCCGCGCCGGCCAGAGCGTGATCAGTGTGGCGCTGTTGCAAGACATCGCCGCCATTCCGGTGCTGGCCCTGGTGCCGCTGCTGGCCAGCCAGGGCCGGCCCGCCGCCGGCCACGACAGCACCCGCCTGTGGCTGGCACTGGCCGCGCTGGTGGCCATCGTGCTGGGGGGCCGGCTGCTGCTGCGCCCGCTGTTGCGCTGGATCGCCCGCAGTGGCACGCCGGAGATCTTCACCGCTGCGTCGCTGCTGCTGGTGCTGGGCACGGCGGCGCTGATGCAGAAGGTGGGGCTGTCGATGGCACTGGGCGCCTTCGCCGCTGGTGTGCTGCTCGCAGAAAGCGAATACCGCCGCGCGCTGGAGGCCGACCTGGAGCCCTTCAAGGGCCTGCTGCTGGGCATGTTCTTCATCGCCGTGGGCATGGGCCTGGATCTGACCGTGCTGTGGCAACGCCCGTTGGCGGTGCTGGGCATGCTGGCCGCGTTGTGGATCTGCAAGGGCCTGGTACTGGCCGTGCTGTCGCGCCTGATGGACCTGCCCAAGCTGGAGCGCCCGGTGTTCGTGATCCTTCTGGCGCAAGGCGGGGAATTCGGCTTTGTGGTGTTCCAGCTCGCGGAACAGGCCACCTTGCTGGACGCCGCCCAGCGCTCGGTGCTGGTCGCCGCGGTGGCCTTGTCGCTGGCGCTGACGCCGGCCCTGCTGGCCTGGGTGCAGCGGCGCGCCCGCAAGCAAACCCGCAGTTCGCCGCATGAGCTCAAGGAGCAGCAGAACTCCCCGGTGATCATTGCCGGCTTCGGCCGCTACGGCCAGATCATCGGCCGGGTGCTCAATGCCAATGGCGTGAGCGCCACGGTGCTGGACCATGACGCCGACACGGTCGAATCCCTGCGGCGGTTTGGCTGGCGCGTGTTCTGGGGTGACGCCACGCGGCTGGAACTGCTGCGCATTGCCGGCGCTGATACCGCGCACGTGCTGGTGATTGCGGTGGATGACAGCAACCACAGCATCAAGATCGCGGAATTGGCCCGGGAGCAGTTCCCTCACCTGACGATCGTGGCCCGTGCCCGCAACGTGCAGCACTATTACGCGCTGCGGGACCTGGGGGTGGAGATGATCGAGCGGGAGACGCTGGACTCGGCACTCATGAGCGCTCGCAGCGTGATGGAGCAGATCGGCTGGACGCCTCACGCCGCCCGCCAGCTGGCCTGGCGTTTCCGGCGCCACAGCGTCGAGCAGATGGAAGCGATGCGGCCGCACCGGGGCGACCTGGACACCCTCATCGCGCTGTCCAAGCAGGGCCGCCAGCAGTTGGAAGAGCGCTTGGCCCAGGAGCGCCGCGCGATGGCCGATGGCCAGACCGCCCGGCCCTGGCAGGAGCCGGAGCACCCCAAGGGCACGTCTGCCTGACGCGCCAGGCCCAGAGGAAGCCCGGGAAGCCCTGCATGACGCCCACGCGCTGACCTGGCACAGCTTCCCTACGCCAGCAGACCTGGGTCAGCCCGGCGACAATCCAGCGCTTATGTTTGCTCCTTCCCAACTCGAGGTCCGCAAGTTCTTCTGCGAGACCTATCGCAAGCAGCGCGAAAGTCTGCCGCTGACCCCGATGGAGGTCATCGCGGCCGACTGGATCGTTGAACATCCGGAATATCACGGCGACCTGTCCGACCCGGTGGCCGCCCTGGCCGCCGTCTACACGGTGGAAGACGGGCGCACCAACCCGTTCCTCCACCTGTCCATGCACCTGACGCTGATCGAACAGCACAAGATCGACCAGCCCCGCGGTGTGCGCCAGGCCCTGGACCTGCTGGCCGCGCGCCGCCAGTCCCTGCACGAGGCCCATCACGAAGCGATGGAATGCCTGGGCGAAATGATCTGGACCTCCCAGCGCAGCGGCCTGCCCCCGGATGGGCATGCCTATCTGGACTGCCTGCGGCGCAAGGCGACCCGCTGAGGACAGTTAAGGCCAGCTGAGCACAGTTAAGGCCAGCTGAGGCCGCCAAGGCTTCTAAGGCCGCCAAGGCAGCGGATCAGAAACGACAAAGGCCACGCAGTGCGTGGCCTTTGATCTGGGGAACCGGTCTCGAAGCGCGCGGGCTCAGGCCTGGATGGACCCGCCCGTCAGGGCTGACTTGCGTTCGTTCTTGCCGGAGGCGCCATACAGGCCGGTGGGTTCACCGGGCATCAGCACATCAATGGCACGGTCCAGCGCTGCCGTGGCACGGGCCAGCGATTCACGCTGGGCCGCCACTCGGCCACCCGCCTGAACCAGCCGCGTGCGCAGCCCCGCCGGCACCACGCCACTGCGAGCCGCCATGGTGAATTGCTCGATGGCGCGCGCCAGGGCCAAATGCAGCGCCGCCGCATGCAGCTCGATGGCCTGCGTGTCTCGTCGATGCAGGGCGTCACCCAGCAGGTTCAGACAGCTTTCCACCTCTTGCAGGGGCTGCTCGAGGTCGATTTGGGGCTGGGCATTGGGCGTAGCGGACATGGCGACACCAGGCACGTTGATCTTCGGGGCGGACACGCTGAATGGCTTTCTGTTTGATCAGTGCGGGATCAGTGTGACTGTACCTTGCCGAGCAGTTCGGCGGTGTTGGCAATGAGCTTGTCGGCGATCACGCCGGCATTGATGCTGAACTCGCCGTTCCGGATCGCGTCAGCGATGCGGTTCACCTTGTCCATGTCAATGCTGTCGTCCGAGCCGGAGACCGACGAGGACATCAGGGTGCTGGCCGTGCTGGACAGCGCCACCTGGGAGCCGGCGTCTTCCGCCACCACCCCGGTTGCACGTGTGGCCACTGCGGCACCCGCTGTATCTGTTGCACCTGCCGCCGTGCCGGTGGTCCCGGTACGGCCGGTGTCGGCCCCACCCGTGCGAGTGTTGCTCAGCTTGGTGTAGGCGTTGAGTTCTGGGCTGTTACCGATCTTCATGGCGAATCTCCATGGCATTTTCTCCGCGGATCCAGGCGTGGGCCGGACCCCATTCGATATTCGGTATATCGGCCCGTGCAGACAGGACTTTAGGGCCAGTCTTCACGAAATGGATACCGAAGAACGGGACAAACCCCGCCCATTTCACGCAACTCGCCACGGTGGCAGGCGTTGGAGCAGTCTTGAGGACCAATTCTCCCGCCAGATTCACAGCAAAACCTCGACTTTACGTTCGCCAACAGTTCGGCCCGTGACCATCCGGCCGTTGTCGAAACGTATGCGCACGTCCTGGCCTTCCAGCCCGACCCCCATGGCCTGGCCTTCGCCCGAAACCGCGTAACCCTCGCCGGTGGCCTGCACCTGCACCCGTTCCCCGGGCTGCACCCATTGGCGCAGCTTCAAGTCGGTCGAGCGCAAGGCCTCACCGGCCATCAGGCCCTTCGCCAGGTGTCGTCCCACCCAGCCCTCAGGCTGGGTAAAGATGAAGCCGGCTTCGCCTGCAATATCTGTTTCGGCCAGACGCAGATGTTCTTGAGTCAATTGTGTGCCGGTCGGCAGGTCGGATGCCGCGATATAGGCCGGTGCAAACACCCGGATCGTCAGCGGCAGGCTCACATTCCACTTGGTGGGACCGGACAGGCAGCGGATGCCGATACGCGTACGGCCCCACATCCGTTGGTTGGGCGGCAGGTAGGGCTGAATTTGTTCGCAGGGCGCCAGTCGCAGTCGCGGGTCCAGACGGCCCAGCTCCACCACCACCCGGGCCTGCGTGGGCGCCACCATGCGGGCACCGGCCATGGCCAGCATCTGCAGGCTGTCCTGAAGGCTGCTTTCCAACGCACCGAGCGGCGGCGGTGGGGTAGCAGACGTCATCCGTGGGCTGGCGGCCACCACTGGCGAGATCACCGTTGCTTGCAGAGGCGGCTGAACCAGCGGCTGCGCTGCAGGCGTCTGCTGAATCACAGGGGCCGTCACCGACAGCTGACGCTGGGGCATTTGCCCTTGCCCCTGCCCTTGCATCTGTACGGGGGCCTGCACCGCCACCTGCCGCTGCGGCATCTGGCCCTGGGGTTGCGATTGCGATTGCGATTGCGATTGTGGTTGGGGCTGGGATTGCGCTTGCTGCTGCGCCTGGCTCGGCGACGCTCCCATATTGGGATCGATCACCGGTTCCGGTAGCGAACCTCGCTGGGCGTAGGCCGTTCCGGCACCGGCCAGTGCCAGCCCGCACGCCAGGAAGGCGGCGGCCAGCCGGGCGGGCAGCGCGTGCGCGTAGGGGGCAAGACGGGATGGCATGGGTTGGAACTTTATAGAGGGGGCCTGGCCGCATGGCTTTGAAATGCGCCGCAAACCCCCGTCTTATCCCGCTCATGTTTTCCGGCCGGCTGCCCACAATGGCCGGACGTGACAAGCCCACTGGCGTCCAGCCCCCCTCAGACAGGACCGGCGGACGACCCCAAGGAGCACCAGCATGATGAACCGACTGACCGACGCAATGAACTTCCAGGCCCAGGCGCTGACCCTGCGGGCGGAGCGTCAGCGCTTGCTGGCCAGCAACATCGCCAATGCCGACACCCCGGGCTACCAGTCACGGGACATGGATTTCGCCAAGGCGCTGCGCGACGCGACCTCCCCGGCCGCCGCCGATTCCAACCAGACCCTGACCCAACGGACCCAGGGCGCCCTGCAGAACTCGCTGACCGCGATGACCAGCATGGACAGCAACACGGTGGACATGGACCGGGAACGTGCCAGCTTCGCCGATAACACCGTCAAGTACGAGGCGTCGCTGCGTTTCATCAACGGCAACGTGCGCACCATCATGGATGCCATGAAGTCGCCTAACGCCGCCTGACGGCACGTCGCAAGGAGAACCCAGCGATGTCGATGTTCAGCATCTTCCATATCTCGGGCAGCGCCGTCAGCGCCCAGAGCCAGCGCCTGAACGCCGTGGCCAGCAACATGGCCAATGCGGACACCGTGGCCGGCCCGGATGGCCAGGCCTACAAGGCCCGCGAGGTGGTGTTCCAGAGCCTGATGAACCAGAACGGCATGACCGACGCCACCGACGTTGGTGTGCAGGTGGTCGCCGTGCAGGAAAACCAGGCCCCCGGCCGCCGGGTGCACGACCCCCAGCACCAACTGGCCGATGCCAATGGCTACGTCACCTACAGCAATGTGAACACGGTGGAGGAGATGGTCAACATGATCTCCGCCTCGCGCTCCTACCAGAACAACCTGGAAGTCATGGGCACGGCCAAGTCGCTGTTGCTCAAGACCCTCCAGATGGGCCAGGGTTGATCCGGCGTTGCCGGTTCAGACATTCAAGCCCGCCTAACGAACACCCGGACAAGGCCCGACCATGGACTACTCCACCCTGAACGTCACGAACAAGACCTCGACGACCACGACCGGTTCGTCCAGCGCCTCCGCGACGCCCAACGCTGCGGACACGCAGGACCGCTTCCTGAAGCTGCTGGTCGCCCAGATGCAGAACCAGGATCCGATGAACCCGATGGACAACGCCCAGGTGACCACCCAGCTGGCCCAGATCCAGACGGTGACGGGTGTGGGCAACGTCAACACCAGCATCCAGAGCCTGGCCACCCAGTTCAGCCAGATGCAAGCGCTGCAAAGCGTCAGCCTGGTGGGCCGCTCGGTCACCGTGCCGGGCAATGCCGTCACGGTGGAAAACGGCAAGGCCGAACTGAACTACGAACTGGCCAACCCCGCCGACTCGGTCAAGCTGGAAATCCTCAACGGCGGTGGCACGGTCATCTCCACGCAGGAGCTGGGCGCGCAGAAGGCCGGCTCTCGCAACTTCACCTGGGATGCGAGCAAGGCCGGCGAGACCACCGGCCTGACCTACCGCATCACGGCGACCAGCAATTCCAACCCGGTCACCGCCACCACCTACACGCGCGACGTGGTGAGCGCCGTCAACACCGGCGGCAGCACGCTGCAGCTGGAACTGAAGAACAACGGCCTGGTCGATTACGACAAGGTCCGCGCGATCGTCTGACCCCGCTCCCTCAGCCCGCCCTCCAAGCGTCCGCCCCCCGAACTGAACCGCCCAAGGACTTCTCATGAGCTTCCAACAAGGCCTCTCCGGACTGAACGCTTCCAGCAAGAACCTGGAAGTGATCGGCCACAACATCGCCAATGCCCAGACCTACGGTGCGAAGTCCTCTCGCGCCGAGTTCGCCGACATGTATGCCACCGCCCTGAACGGCGCCGGCACGAACGAGATCGGCATCGGTGTGCAACTGCAGGCCGTGGCGCAGCAGTTCACGCAGGGCAGCATCTCCGTGACGGAAAACCCGATGGACCTGGCCATCAACGGCAACGGGTTCTTCCAGGTCAGCGACGGCAAGAGCCCGACGATGTACACCCGCAACGGCCAGTTCAAGGTGGACAAGGACGGCTACATCGTCAACAACGACCAGCTCAAGCTGCAGGGCTACCCGGCCGACGGCAACGGCGTGATCCAGCCGGGCCTGGCGACCTCGCTGAAGCTGCCCACCGGCGGCATCGAACCCAAGGTCACCGACGACATCGCGATGGAATTCACGCTGGATTCCCGTGCTGCCGCCACCGCGCCTTACGAGCTGAGCGACCCGGCCGACCCGAATTCCGCCAAGATCGACCAGACCGGCCTGAAGCTGGACGACCCCAAGTCCTACAACAACGCCACCTCGATGACGGTGTACGACGCCAAGGGCCAGCCCATTGCCGTCACCATGTACTACCAGCGCGCCAACAATGACGACGCCAACGGCAACACCGTGTGGAACGTCTATGTGACGGCCAATGGCAGCGCCGTGCAGTACGACGCCCAGGGCAACCCCATCGAGACCGATGACGGCACCGCCACCGGCAACCCGCTGACGCCCTACACGACCATGACGTTCCTGCCCACCGGCGGCAACCCGGTCTCGCCCGGCCCCAACGAGCTGCTGAACCTGAAGATCCCCGCGGGCGTGAATTCGCAGGGCGCCCCGACCCTGTCCATCCCCGCTCCGCCGGCCGACCTGTCCGACCCGTCCGTGGCCGGCATCTCGCTGGACATGCGTTCGGCCGTGGAAAACGGCTCGAACTTTGCGGTGACCAGCCTGAGCCAGGACGGCTACGCCCCGGGCCAGCTGACCGGCATCAGCATCGAAGACAACGGCACGGTCACGGCGCGTTATTCCAACGGCCAGTCCAAGCCGGCCGGCCAGATCGAATTGGCCACCTTCCGCAATCCGCAAGGCCTGCAGCCCCTGGGCGGCAACCTGTGGCTGCAGACGAATGCGTCGGGCTCCGCCGTGGTCGGCGTGCCCGGTGACGGCAACCTGGGGTCGCTCAACGCCGGTGCGCTGGAAGAGTCCAACGTGGACCTGACCAACGAACTGGTGAACATGGTGACCGCCCAGCGGGTCTACCAGGCCAACGCCCAGACCATCAAGACGCAGGATCAGGTGCTGCAGACGCTGGTGAACCTGCGCTGACGCGCCGGCCGCCTCCGCTGCACTGAACCCCCTCCCCCCAGGACCCGCAAGTTAAGGACCCCGGACCATGGACCGCATGATCTATCTGTCGATGAGTGGCGCGCAGGCGGCACTCTCGCGCCAGGACGTGCTGGCCAACAACCTGGCCAACGCCAACAGCAACGGCTTTCGCGCCGAGCTGCAGGCGTTCCGGGCGGTGCCGGTGCGGGGCGACGGCTCCACCGTGCGGGCCTTCTCGCTGGAAACCACCACCGGCCACGACCTGTCGGCCGGCCCGGTGGAAACCACCGGCCGCAACCTGGACGTGGCCATGAAGGGCCGCTCCTGGATGGCGGTCCAGGCCCTGGACGGCACCGAGGCCTATACCCGTGCCGGCTCCATGGACGTGAACGCCGAAGGCGTGCTGGTCATGCGCAACGGCCTGCAGGTGCTGGGCGACGGCGGTCCGATCACCGTGCCGCCCAACTCCACCATCGACATCGGCGGCGACGGCACCATCACCGCCAAGACCGGCAACCAGCGGCCGGTGAACATCGGCAAGCTCAAGCTGGTGATCGAGGATGGCCGCTTCACCCGCCGCGATGACGGGCTGTTCACGCCTGCCGGCGGCGACCCGCTGCCGGCCGACCCGACCGCCCGTGTCCAGGCCGGTGCCCTGGAAGGCTCCAACGTGAGCCCGGTGGAAACGATGGTGGGCATGATCTCCGCCGCGCGCCAGTTCGAGCAGCAGATGAAACTGCTGCAGATTGCCCAGACCCACGGCCAGGCAGCTTCAAAGCTGCTTTCCGACAGTTGATCGACCGATCGTCGTCCGCTGATCGAGTGCACAGTCACGCTGCCTGAAGAATTAGGAGTTCAAGATGCTTCGTTCCCTCTGGATCGCCAAGACCGGCATGGAAGCCCAGCAAATGCAGCTGGACGTGGTCTCGCACAACCTGGCCAACGTATCGACCAACGGCTACAAGCGCGAACACGCCGTGTTCGAGGATCTGATGTATCAGAACCTGCGCCCGGCCGGCTCCGCCACGTCCGAGCAGACCAGCCTGCCCACCGGCCTGCAGGTGGGCCTGGGCGTGCGCGCCGTGGCCACCTCCCGCAACCACACCCAGGGCGCCCTGCAGCAGTCCGGCAGCTACCTGGATGTGGCGATCAAGGGCAACGGCTTCTTCCAGATCCAGATGCCCGACGGCACCACCGCCTACACCCGTGACGGCAGCTTCCAGCTGGACGCCAACGGCCAGGTGGTGACCAACAACGGCTACACCGTGCTGCCCGGCATCATCGTGCCGCAGGACGCCAAGACGCTCACCATCGGCCAGGACGGCACGGTGGCCGTCACCACGGCCGGCAGCACCACCCAGACGACGCTGGGCCAGCTCCAGCTCGCCAACTTCATCAACCCGCCCGGGCTTGAATCGCTGGGCGGCAACCTCTATGCGGAGACGGTCGCCTCCGGCACGCCCCAGACCGGTGCACCCTCGACCAACAGCCTCGGGGCCGTGCAGCAAGGCTTCACCGAGACCTCCAATGTGAATGTGGTGGAAGAACTGGTGTCCATGATCCAGACCCAGCGCGCCTACGAGCTCAACTCCAAGGCCATCCAGACGTCGGATCAGATGCTGCAAAAGCTCACGCAGATCTGACCCCCCGGGTCCAGGTTGCGCGTCTTCGTGATTCCGGCCGCGACACGCTTCGCGGCAGCACTATTCCAGGAGTTGTTCATGTCCCGGTATGCCTCACGGTCCGCCCGTTCTTCCGTTCGTGGTTCCACCCACGCTCCCGCCGGTCTGTCTTCGCTAGGCAGCGTCGTTCGCAGCGCGGTCATCGGCCTGTCGGTGCCCGCCATCACCCTGCTGAGTGCCTGCAGCACGCCTTACCCCCAGCCGCGTGTGGATATGCAGCCCGCCCCGGTGGTGAAGATGCCAGAGCCCATCCCGGCCTCCGCCAACAACGGCGCCATCTACCAGAACGCCAATTTCCGTCCGCTGTTCGAAGATCACCGCGCCCGCCTGGTGGGCGACATCGTGACGGTGACCATCACGGAAAAGGTCAGCGCCTCGCAGAAATCCAGCTCCGAGCTGGACAAGACCGGCTCGCTGGCGGCTGCCGTGACCGCCATTCCCGGCATTGCCGCGGGTTCCTTCGGGGCCGGCCGCGCCGAGGTGGGGGGCACCTCCACCAACAAGAACACCGGCAAGGGCACCAACGAAAACACCAACGACTTCTCCGGCACCATCACCGCCGTGGTCACGGGCGTGCTGCCCAACGGCCATCTGCTGATCTCCGGTGAAAAACAGGTCGGGGTCAACAACAACGTGGATGTGCTGCGCTTCTTCGGCCAGGTGGATCCGCAGTCGATTCGCCAGGGGAACCTGGTGCCATCCACCGCCATCGCCAACGTCCGGGTGGAGCAACGCGGCCGTGGCGCCGTGGCGGATGCCCATTCAATTGGCTGGCTATCCCGGTTCTTCTTGAACCTTTCACCGACTTAAGTTTGCCCACAATCGGTCACACGAGTCTGCCTCACGTGTGACCGAGATGTACCCCAACACCACCACCACCTTCCGCCGCGTTTTCAGTTCCTGCCCCCGCCTGCTGGCCAGTGGCCTGCTGAGCTTGATGGCGCTGTTCGCCCTGGCCACACCGGCCCAGGCGACCCGCATCAAGGAAGTCGCGGTGGTGCAGGGGGTGCGTTCCAACCCGTTGACCGGCTATGGCCTGGTCGTGGGCCTGGACGGCACCGGCGACCAGACCACCCAGGCGCCCTTCACCGGTCAGAGCATGACCGCGATGCTGCAGCAGTTCGGTGTGCTGCTGCCCCAGGGCGTGACCATGCAGCCGCGCAACGTCGCGGCGGTGATGATCACCACCCAGCTCCCCCCCTTCGCCCAACCCGGCCAGCCGCTGGACGTGGTGGTGTCCTCCATGGGCAACGCCAAGAGCCTGCGCGGCGGCACGCTGATCGCCACGCCCCTGCGCGGTGCGGACGGGCAGGTCTACGCCATCGCCCAGGGCAACCTGATCGTGGGCGGCGCCGGTGCCTCGGCAGGCGGCTCCAAGGTCCAGATCAACCATCTGAGCGCCGGCCGCATCCCCAACGGAGCCCTGGTCGAACGCAGCGTGCCCACGCCGCTGCAGCAGAACGAATTCCTGCAACTGGACCTGAACGCCTCGGACTTCGGCACCGCCCGTGCGGTGGCCAAGGCCATCAACAAGGCCAAGGGCGAAGGCACGGCCATGCCGCTGGACGGCCGTGTGGTGCGCGTGCGTGCGCCGCTGGCGCCGGACGCCCGCGTGGCCTTCCTGGCCGACATGGAGAACCTCGCCATCGAACTGGACACGCCTGCCGCGCGCATCGTGATCAATGCCCGCACAGGCTCGGTGGTGATGAATCAGGCCGTGACGCTCTCGCCCTGCGCCGTGGCACACGGCAACCTGGCGGTGACCATCTCCAGCACACCGCAGGTCAGCCAGCCCAATGCGCTGTCTGGCGGCCAGACCACCGTCACCGAGAAAACCGATATCTCCATCAAGCAGGACCCGGGCACGCTGATCCAGCTGCCCGCCGGCACCCGCCTGAACGATGTGGTCAAGGCGCTCAACACGCTGGGCGCCACCCCTCAGGATCTGCTGGCCATCCTGCAGGCCATGAAAAGCGCCGGCGCCCTGAACGCCGAGCTGGAGGTGATCTGACATGGCGCTCTCCACGCCCCTGAGCACCGCGCTGGGTTCCGGCGGACTGTCTTCGGACACCCGCTCGATCGACCAGCTCAAGTCGGTTGCCACCCGCGACCCCAAGGCCGCGATCAAGGAAACCGCCAAGCAGTTCGAGACCCTCTTCATGCAGGAGGTGATGAAGAGCATGCGCCAGGCCACGATGGCTTCCGGCATGCTGGACAACTCCGCCACCCAGATGGGCGGCGAGATGCTGGACCAGCAATACGCCGGCAAGATGTCGGGTCTGCCCGGTGGCCTGTCGCAGGCCATCGAGCGCCACCTGCAGCGCCAGCTCGGCGTGAAGGACGGCGAGCTGCCCAGCGCCAAGGCGGCCGCCGCCACCACCCAGTTGCCGCAACTGGCAACCAGGAACGTGCAGCCGCATGTGCAGGACTTCATCCAGAAGCACGACAGCGCCGCCAAGTCCGCCGAGGCGGCCACCGGCATCCCGGCCAGCTTCATGATCGCCCAGGCGGCACATGAATCCGGCTGGGGCAAGCGTGAGATCCTCAACAAGGACGGCACCAGCAGCAACAACATCTTCGGCATCAAGGCCGGCCCGGGCTGGACCGGCAAGGTCGCCGAGGTGCAGACCACCGAATACGTGGACGGCAAGGCGCAGAAGGTCACGGCCAAGTTCCGCGCCTATGGCAGCCATGAAGAGGCCTTCAAGGACTACGCCAAGCTGATCAGCGGCAACGACCGTTATCGCGACGTCGTGGCCAAGGCCAGCACCGGCAGCGCCGAAGGCTTTGCCAAGGGCCTGCAGAAGGCCGGTTATGCCACCGACCCCGAGTACGCGTCCAAGCTGGCGCGTGTCATCAACACCACCATGCGCGTCCAACGCGCCATGGCGTGACGGCCTAGGAGCAGACGATGTCAACCTCCGCCCTGCTCTCGCTTGGCGTGCGGGCCATGTTCGCCAACCAGGCGGCCCTGCAGACCATCGGCCAGAACATCGCCAATGCCAACGTGGCCGGCTACTCGCGCCAGGAAGTGGTGCTCACCACGCCGGAAGGGCAGTTCACCGGCGCGGGCTACTTCGGCAAGGGCGTGAACGTCCAGACGGTCACGCGCTCGCACAACGAGTTCCTGACGCGTGAAGCGGCCGCCGCGAAGTCGCAGTCCTTCATGGACAACACCATGCAGGCGCAACTGGCGCAGCTGGAGAACGTCTTCCCGACCGGCTCGGACGGCATCGGCCAGGCCAGCAACGACTTCCTGAACGCGCTGGTGGACGTGGCCAGCCGCCCCGCCGACCCCTCCGCCCGCCAGGTGGTGCTGGGCAAGGCCCAGGAGCTGGCCTCGCGCTTCCAGAACGCGGGCCAGCAATTGGCCGACCTGCAGTCCGGCGTGGTGAGCGACATGAAGGCGGACGTCAAGACCGTCAACGAGCTGGCCAAGCAGATTGCTGCGGCCAATGACCAGATCGCCCGTTCCGCCGGCACCAGCCACTCGCCCAACGACCTGCTGGACAAGCGCGACCAACTGATCTCGCAACTGAGCCAGTACGTGCAGGTCTCCACCGTCAGCAGCAGTGATGGCACGGTGGGCGTGTTCATCGGTGGCGGCCAGCGCCTGGTGCTGGGCAATGAAGCCCAGCAGCTGGAGGTCACGGCCGACCCCTACGACAATTCACGCGCACAGCTCTCCATCAGCGAAGCCAACGGCTCGCGTGTGCTGGACGACAGCACGCTCACCGGTGGCTCCATCACCGCGCTGCTGCGCTACCAGAACACCCACCTGCAGGATGCCCGCAACCTGCTGGGGCAGATGGCCACGGCCATCGCCACCCGCGTCAACGAGCAGCAGGCCCTGGGCGTGGACCTGACCGCCCAGGCCGGCGGCCCGCTCTTCAGCATCGCCGACCCGACCGTGCTGCCGGCCGTCACCAACAAGGGCGACGCCAAGCTGTCGGCCACGGTGACGGACGGCTCGCTGGTGCCCGCGCTCTCCTTCGTCATCACGCCGGACCCCACCGGCACGCCGGACAGCTACCAGGTCGCGGTGCGGCCGGACGGCACGGCCACCACGATGAACAAGGACCAGATCGAGGCCGCCTACGGCATCAGCCTGACCATGACCGGCACCATGCAGCAGGGCGACCGCTTCCTGCTGGAGCCGGTGGCGGGCGCCTCCACCAGCTTCAAGCGTGCCCTGGACAATCCCAGTGGCCTGGCCGCCGCATCGCCGGTCGTGGGCACCACGGACGTCAACAACAAGGGCACCGCCACGGTCGACACGCTCTACGCGGTCAACAGCAAGTTCGACAAGAGCCTGCAGCCCGCCACCGTCCAGTTCGGCACCGTTAACGCGGACCAGAGCATCAACTACACCATCACGCTGGCGGACAACACCAGCTACACCGGCACCTGGAAGGCCGGGCAGGCCATCGGCAACGACCCGGCCAATGGTGTGGATCTGGGCTTCGAGCTGCGCATGAACGGTGTGCCGCGCGAAGGCGACAAGATCAACATGCAGCCGTCCGACTCGGTGGTGTCCACCAACAACGGCAATGCCAAGGCCTTTCTGGCGCTGCAGAGCGACACCTTCGTGGGCAAGCAGCTGCAGGCCGACGGCACCGTCTCGCGTGGCCAGACCATGACCGAGGCCTATGCCGCCGCCATTGCCGATGTCGGCTCGCGGGTGCAGGGCGCGGAATACCTGGCCAGCGTCTCGACGACCGTGGCCAGCCAGGCCGAGGCCACCCGCTCCGGCCAGGCCGGCGTCAACCTCGACGAGGAAGCCGCCCGGCTGATGCAGTTCCAGCAAGGTTATCAAGCCGCTGCCAAGGTGCTGCAGACCGCCCAGACCATCTTTGACCAATTGTTGAGCATCGTGCAGCGCTGAGCTGCGTGATCCCCAGACACTGAATTGACGCCAGGAAGGAAGCCCCATGCGCCTCTCCACCGCCAACATGTTCGAGGCCAGCATCTCGACCCTGCAGAAACGCCAGCAGGAGATGCAGGACGCCCAGCAGCGCCTGACCTCCGGCAAACGGGTCGAAAAGGCCAGCGACGACCCCACCGCCGCAGCGCGGGCCGAGCGTGCCCGCACCGCCATCGGCCAGGTCGACGCCAGCCAGCGCGCCCTGGAGGCCAGCCGCAACAGCATGACCCTGGCGGAAAGCGCGCTGGGCGACGCCAACGAGTTGATGCAACAGATCCGCGAAACCCTGGTGTCCGCCGGCAATGCCAGCTACACCGACGCGGAACGCAAGGGCCTGGCCAACAAGGTCCAGGGCCTGCGTGACCAGTTGCTGGCCATTGCCAACCGCAGCGACGGCGCGGGCGGTTACCTCTTCTCGGGCCAGGGCACGACGGGAACGCCCTTCCTGGACAACCCGGTCGAGCGCGATGCAGCCGGCAACCGCACAGGCGGCGGCGTGGGCTTCGAGGGCATCGGCGGCAGCGTTACGACCGGTAACCTTGAGAACTATCCCCTCAGCGTGGACGGCATGGCGGCCTGGGAACAGGCGCGCAGCGGCAACGGCACCTTCGTGACGGGCGCGGGCACCAACACCGGCACGGGTGCGGCACCGGCGGGCTGGATCGATTCCGGCCGCGTGACGGACCCGACCGCCATCACCGGCGACAGCTACAGCATCGCCATCACCGGCACCGCGCCCTCGCAGACGTACACGGTCTACAACGAGTCGCAGGGCCACGTGCCCGTGGCCAGCGACAACTACACCGCCGGCAACACGGTGAAGTTCGAAGGCATGTCCATGACCATCGGCGGCAACCCGGTGGACGGCGACACCTTCACCGTCAAGCCCGCGACCAACGATCTGAAGGTCTTCGACGTGCTGGACCGCACCATCGAATCGCTCCGCCAGGAGGGGCGCACCGGGATGGAAGTCACCCAGGCCAACCTCACCAGCCTGCGCGATCTGGATGCCGTCATGGGCAACCTGACCAACGTGCGCAGCCAGGTCGGCGAGCAGATGAACAACCTCGACGGGTCGCAAACCCGGCTCGGAACCCTGAAGGTTTACAACCAGGCTGAGCAATCTGCCGCAGAGGACCTGGATATGACGCAGGGCATTTCCGATTTCCAGAACCAGCAGACGGGCTACGATGCGGCGTTGAAGACTTACGCGATGGTCCAGCGAATGTCGCTGTTCCAATACCTCAACTCCTGACGCCGCCACCTGCATGAACTCGACGCACGCCGTGCTGGGCCAATTGGCCCTGGGATACGCGCCCCTGGTTTCCAAACAACTCGACATCGAGGCCACCCGCGTCACCGTGTTCGCACTGCGCCCAGACGCAGCGCCTGCGGCGGCGGATGTGCTGGCGGCGCTGTCGGACGCCTTCCCCGCCAAGCCGGTGGTGCTGAATGTGGCGCACGAGGGCTTGCTCAAGGGGCTGCTCGCCGCGCCCCTGCCCCAGCATTTCCGGGTGGAAGTGCCGGCCTTCCTGGTGGGCGATGCCGATCTGGCCGCCCAGATCCAGGCCCGTGCGGCCGAAGGGGTCGTGACGCTGTTGAAGGGCCGTTCCGAGGCCGCCGGCTTCAAGCAGATCGTGCTGGACCTGCCCGAGCTGGCCAGCGGCCCGGCGCCGGCCGGCAAGACGGTGCTGATCTCCGGTGCCCGCAGTGCCGAGGACTTCAAGCAGGCCTGGGACAAGGGGGCTGCCGGCGTGCTGGGCTGGCCCTTCAGCGGTGAATTCGAAGCCCCTGCCAACGCGCCCACCACCAAGGACAGCCAGGCGGCCGACCTGCAGGTGATCGTGGAGCTGATGTCCCGCGTGGACCAGGGCGAGGACGTGGAGCGCCTGGAGCAGACGCTCAAGCGCGACCCGAGCCTGGCGTTCAAGCTGCTGCGCTACATGAATTCGGCGGCGTTTGGCCTGTCGGTGGAGGTGTCCTCCTTCCGCCACGCCATCATGCTGCTGGGCTACGCCCGCCTGCGCCGCTGGCTGGCGCTGCTGCTGGCCACGGCCAGCAAGGAACACGCGATGCGCCCGGTCATGTTCGCCGCGCTGCGCCGTGGCCTGCTGATGGAAGACCTGGCCAAGAGCATGGCCGAGGCCGAACTGCGCGACGAAATGTTCATCTGCGGCCTGTTCTCGCTGCTGGACCACATGCTGCGCCAGCCGTTCGAGAAGCTGCTGCAGTCCATCCCCGTGCCAGAGCGCGTACGCCAGGCGCTGGTGGACAAGAACGGCCCCTACAAGCCCTACCTGGATCTGGTGCAGGCGATCGAGAACGAATCCGTCTTCGACACCCGCACCGCCATCGACTCGCTGATGCTGGCCCCGGAAGAGGTCAACAACGCCGTGCTGCGTGCCCTGCACAAGGCCGGCCAGCTGGAGTAAACAGCTCCCCTCATGGACCAGTCGGCCCCCGACCCTCTGCGCTCGCTGCTGAGCAAGCGGTCGGTCGTCTGGTCTTCGCTGCTGGCCGGGCTCTGGGAAGGGCCCTGGCCGGCACTGATCTTCGACGCCCACGGCCAGGTGCTGCTGGCCAATGCACGGCTGGTGGAGTTGCTGGGCCCGGTCACCCTGAAGAGCCGCCGGCTGAGCGGCCACCAGACGGGCCACCACCGTGCGCAGGAACTGCGGCTGGTGGACGACCAGCAGCAGGAACATCTGCTGCAGGCCTCATTGCATCCGCTGGAAGACAGCGACCTGACACTGGCCCTGCTGCAGGACCACAGTACCGAACGAGCCGCCCGCGAACGGGCCGACCGCATGCAGGCGGAGATCGACCAATGGCTGGATCTGTGTCCCCTGCCCGCGCTGATGCACGACGACCAGGGGCTGCTGCTGCGATACAACGCGGCGTTCACCGGCCTGGTGCGCCGCCTGTGCCCCCAGCCGCCTGTCAGCCTGCACGAGCTTCCCCCGGATTGGCGCGCCTTGCTGACGGGGCCGATTCCTGAACCAGGCACCGAACTTCAGCGCCAGGCCCTGGTGGCCGAGCCGCAAGGGCGGCCGTGCTGGATGCGCGTGCGCATCCGGCGCCTGGCGGGTCCCTGGGGCCGGCCCCGCCTGGTGTTGATGCTGGAGGACCGCAGCCGTGACCAGGCGCTGGAGCTGGCCCATCAGCAGTTGCAAACGCTGATGGACACGGCCGGCGTGGGGCTGGCCACCTTCCAGCCGGACGCGGGCTGGTCACGGCCGGGTGAATCCTTGGACGAGGCCGCGCTGCTGGACGGCGGTGGCCACATGGGCACCAGCGGCACCAGTGGCAACAGCGGCAAGGGCAGCACGCGCAACGCCACGGGCAGCCCGGAGGCTGCGCAGCCAGGCGCTGCGGGGGCACTGGACGTTCGTGCCAGCAAGCCCAGCGCGCTGCAGGGCGTGAACCGGGACATGGTGGACCCGGCCTCGCGCGCCGAATACGAAAAACTGCAACAGGCGATCAAGCACAACCAACCGGTGGCCCTGCGTTATGCCGTCCGCCATCCGGAGATGGGCCTGCGCTGGCTGCTGACGCGGGTGGAGCCCGGGCAACTCTCTTCCGGCCAGCGCACCACCTCGGTCCTGACGCTGGACGTCACCGACAACCAGCAGGCCCAGGCCCGCTATGAGCTGCTGCTGCGGGAGCTGGGCGCGATGCTGGATGGTGCCGGCCTGGGCCTGGCCTACTTCCGCAAGCAGCGGCTGCTGCGCAGCAACGGGGCGCTGGGCCGGATGCTGGGCATGGCCGGCGAGCCGGAACCGGGTACACCGTTCGAGGCGCTGTTCCAGGCCTTGCCCTTGCTGCATGGCGAGGTCGTGGCGGCCCTGCCGGGTTTGGACGACCAAGGGCTGGAATTCGAGTTCGAGTGGCCGGGCACGGCGTCCGGCCAGGAACCCCGCTGGCATGCCTTGTCGCTGCGCCGCGTGGTGCCCCCGGAGGCGCCGGAGGAACAGGCGCTGGTGGTGGTGGTGAGCGACATTTCCCGGCTGAAGGCGCAGCAGGCCCAGTTGGAAGCCCTGGCCCAGGACCGGGAGCTGATGTTCGACCTGTCCGACGTCGGCATCGCCATCCTGCGCGATGACCGCCTGGTGCGGGCCAACGAGGCCCTGGGCCATCTGCTGGGTTACCGGCCCGACGACCTGGCCGCCCTGCCCCATGCGGAACTGTTCGACTCGCCCGCCGAATTCGAGCACGAGCGGCGCGTGGTGGCCAAGGTCTTGTCGGCCGACGGGTTGTGGCGCGGCGAGCGCCGGGTCCGGCGCCGGGATGGCTCGACGATCTGGATGCAGGTCAGCAAGCGCTATGTGCGGGCCGGCCAGCCGGACACCGGCATCATCGCCACCTACCTGAGCGTGGATGAACGCCACCGCGCGCAGCAGTCACTGCTGCTGCAGACCGAGCGAGAGCGTGCGGTGCTGGATTCGGTACTGGTGGGCATCGTGACCGTGGGACGGCATGGCATCGAATGGATGAACCGGTCGGCGCGGCGCATGTTTGGCGGGGATCTGGCGGCCTTTGCCGGCCAGCCCATCAGCATGGTGGCCACGGATGCGCCCGACCATCCCTTCCGGCAGACCCACTATCTGGACGAACTGACCGAGGGCCAGGCCGAGACTTTTGAATGCCGGCTGGTGGCTCGGGACGGCCGCGAGTTCTGGGTGGTGGGCAATGCGGTGGTGACCGGCAGCGGGGCAGACGGGGAGCGTCAGCTGACCTACGCGCTGCTGGACATCGAGCGCCGCCGTCAGGCGGAGGCCCAGAGCGAGCAGGCCCAGGCGTCGCTGCAGCGGATCATCGAAGCCGCACCCATCGCCATCAGCCTGCACGACGCACGGACGCTGCAGGTGCGGCAGATCAATCAGGCGGCTGCGGCATTGGCCGGCCGTGAGGAAGAAGAACTGATCGGGGCCAGCCTGGAAGCCTTGTTCGGCAGCGAGCAGGCGGCCGAGGTGCGCAACGACATGGAGTTCGCGCTCAACAGCAGCGAAGTGCTGCAGCGCGAGTATCGGCTGCAGGTGGGCGGCCGGGCCCGGGTCTGGGATACGCGGCTGCTGCATCTCTCCGGCGTGAACGATGCCAGCGGCGAGGTGGAACCGGAGCAGTTGCTGCTGGTGGCCAGCGATGTGACGCAGCAGCGGGCGCAGGAAGCCGCCCGCCTGGAGGCGGCGATCGCGCAGCGGGAACTGCTGGTACGGGAAGTGCACCACCGGATCAAGAACAACCTGCAAGGGGTGGCCGGGCTGCTGCAGCAGATCGCCGCCCGCCGCCCGGAAGTGGCCACGGTGATCAACGAGGCGGTTGGCCAGGTGCAGGCCATCGCGCAGGTGTACGGCCTGCAGGTGGGAGACTCCGGGCCGTTGCGACTGCGCAAGGTCATCGAGGCGGTGCTGGGGTCGGTCCAACGGATGTTCGGGCGGGAAATCCAGGTGGAAGTGGGTGGGCTGCTGGCCGAGGAATCCTATCGGTGGGGCTTGCCGGAGGTGGAGGCGATTCCGATCGCGCTGACCTTGAACGAGCTGTTCACCAATGCGCTGAAGCATGGGGGGCAGGCACCGGTGCGGTGCGAGTTGGTGTTCGATCCGGAGCAGGTGCTGCTGCGGGTGGTGAATGAAGGCACGCTGCCTGCCGGGTTTGATCTGACGCAGATCCGGGGAGGCGTGTCCGGGCTGGGGCTGGTGCGGGCGCTGTTGCCACGGCGCAGCGCCTTGCTGAGCCTGACGCAGGAAGGTCACCGGGTGGTGTGTGAGTTGAGCCTGTGGCCGCCAGGGGTCAGCTTGCTGGCGCCGGGGCGCGCGAGCTGAATCCAATCGTTGGGCGCCGCCGCTCCCGGCGACAGAGTGGCGCATGCACCCGGGTCAAACGTGGGGTCAGGACTTGAGGCTCGCTCTTTCCTGACAACTTCTTGTAGTCCTTGTGGCAGATTGTGACGACTCGCAAACGGCGAGAGGCAAGTTCGGCATTTAGGTCACAATGATCGGTCAACCAAAATTCGAGGTTTGAAAGCAGCGTGAACAGCGTGAGCATCAGCCCCATCGGGAATTTTCCGGGTCAGTCGGGCACGAATGTGGGCAATACCGGTGATGCCGGCAAGGGCCGCATCCTGGTCGTCGACGACGACCGCCTGGTGCTGGCCACGCTGACCCATGGCCTGGCACAGGCCGGCTATGACGTGCTGGATGCCGACAACGGGGACGACGCCATCCTGATCGCACGGCAGCAGCGGCCGGATCTGGCCTTGCTGGATATCCGCATGGAAGGCATGAGCGGCTTCGACGTGGCCGGCTACCTGCGGGACTACCTGCAGATGCCATTCATGTTCCTCTCGGCCTTCGCGGACGAAGCCACCGTGGCCAAGGTGAAGGAACTGGGTGCGCTGGCCTACCTGATCAAGCCGCTGGACATCCACCAGATCGTGCCCGCCGTGGAAGCCGCTTTTGCAAACCGCCCGGCCCGCGACACCACAGCGCCAACCACGCCGTTCACGCCGGTGGAAAGCCAGGCGTCGCTGCAGGTGGTCGAAGCCATGGCCCTGGGCATCTTGATGCACCGCTATTCCCTCACGCGTGCCCAGGCGCTCGCCCGTCTGGAGCGCATGGCCAACGAGCAGAAAATCGCCCCTGCGGACCAGGCGCAACGCCTCGTTGAAGCGGTCGAGCAACTGGCCCTCGGCGCTTGATGTTCGCCCCGCTGGTCGCTCATCAGAGCCCGGCGTTAATGCTGTTGACGCGGGTTCGAGCGGCCAGGTGCCCGGAAAAGCACCTCATGGTCGGGCTTGAGGGGCTCAGGCTTCGGGGAGGCTGAAGTAGAACCGGGCCCCCTTGCCCACTTCGGATTCGGCCCAGATGTCCCCGCCATGGCGGCGGACGATGCGGCGGGCCGAGGCCAGGCCCACCCCGGTGCCCTGGAACTCGCTGGCGCTGTGCAGGCGTTGGAAGACACCAAAGAGCCGGTCTGAAAACCGCATGTCGAATCCGGCGCCATTGTCGGAAACCACAAATACCCGCTCCCCGTCCCGCGTCATGGCCTCGAAGCGGATGACCGCCGACGCCTCCCGGCTGCTGTACTTCCAGGCATTGCCCAGCAGGTTTTCCAGCACCATGCGCAGCAAGGTCGGGTCGCCCTGCACCCGCAGGCCGGGCTGGACATGCGTCTGCACCTGCCGCTGAGGCACCGCCCGCCGCAATTCGTCCAGCACATGCGCGGCCAGCAGGGAGAAGTCCACCGTCTCCTGCCGCAAGGCCTGGGAGGACAGCTGAGAAAGCGCCAGCAAGGCATCGATCATGCTGTGCATGCGCCCGGCCGCACTGAGCACCCGGTCCAGGTGGTCATTGCCGGCCCGGTCCAGCAGGCGCCCGTAGTCCTCCTTGAGGATGCGGGTAAAGCCCTCCACCACCCGCAGCGGCGCCCGCAAGTCGTGCGAAACGGTATAGCTGAAGGAGGCCTGATCCGCCCGGGCCTGTTCCGCCGCACGCATGGCCAGCGCCGCCGGCACGGTGTCCACCGCCCCCTGCGGCCAGAGGCTGAGCAGGGATCCCTGAACACCGTCGTTGTGCGGCACAGGCGTGAGGCACAACCACCAGGACCCGCAGGCGCTGCCTGACTGCAGATCCGGCTCGGCCAGGGCCTGCCGCAATTCGTCGGGCAGGCGCTCTTCACAGGCGCGCCACAACTGCCCCTTCACTTCCACCGCGCCCCCCATCATCTGGGCCGCCGCATCGTTGAAGTCCACCAGCCGGGTCAAGGCACCCGGCTGCGCCTCGCTGATCAGCCAGGCGGGGCCGGGCAAGGCCCGCAACCATTCCGTGGAGACTGGGCCAGGCGCCGCCGCGCCAGCAGCGCCAGCAGCACCCGCTTGAGGGTCAGCGTCGGCATCGCGCAAACGGGCGGAGCCCAGGTAACCGGTGAAGCGGCCCGCAAGGTCCAGCACTGCCTGCCCGCGCAGTTCCCAGCAACGGTCCTGCGTGTCACGCACCAGCCAGCCCGAGAAGGATTGGCCGGTGGCCATGCCACGGGCCAGGTCCAGGGATTCATCCGCAGGTCGAAAACGCTCCCACAAGGTCTGGGTGACCGCGCCATTGAGCGGGGACCCCACCCAGTTCGAGGCCGGCGCCCCCTGTGGGGCCTGCCAGCGCACCAGGTGATGCAAGGCATCCGTTTGCCAATGCCAGTCGGGGATGAGTTGGGTCAAGACCTGGGCCTGCTGGCGTGACTCACGCAGCAATTCACCAAACTGCGCACGCGCCAGCCTCACCGCCATGTGCCAGGAGACGGCCGCGACAAACAGCATCAGTACCGCGCCAGCCACGAGCGCAGTCAGCACGAGCCCAGGCCCGCTCTGCTCCAGATTCAGCGCCACCAGCAGGACAAGGGCAAGAGCCGCCAGCCCGAGTGCCAGCGCTGCGCCCTTCCACGGCCGACGGCGAACGGCGGCTTCCCCCAACCTATTCATGCTGACCATTGTATGTAGGCATCCAGCCCCAAAAGCCAGCCTAGACGAGGGACGTCCGCAATGGATCCGGCGTGCGCCCCCGTAAAAACCAAGGGCTTACCCCGATCAGGGGTGTCAACAGCAGGAGATTTGCCGCTTTTTCGCACGCTTGAGGGCTTGCAGTGACAGACAATGCGCAGTGACCTTGCGTGAAATCATCACTGCAGATCCATCCAGAAAAGATGTCACCAGACCACATCCTGACGATGCCGCCCCGCCTGTCGCCTTCTCCCACCGTGCTGGACGAGCAGGCGCTCGCCCGTCTGCGCGAACTGGATCCGGGCGGCACCAACCATCTGCTGGAGCGGGTGATTGGTGCATTCCTGAAGGCACTGGAGCAACAGGAGGCGGTGCTGCGACAGGGGCTGGCCCCGGCGCCGGACCTGCCGGCCCTGCGCCATGTGGCCCACACCCTGAAATCGGCCGCAGCCAGCCTGGGGGCCTCGGCCCTGTCTGAGCGCTGTGCCCAGATCGAGGCGATGGCACGTGCGGGAGAGGTGCAGGGGCTGCCTGCGCTGACCACCACCGCCATGGCGGACATCGACGCTGCGCGCCTGGCGCTGCAGCAGTTGCTTCTCCCCCCCGGTCCGATGAAAGCGCCGACGTGAAGGAAGGCGTATTGAAAGAACGGCCCCGCGTCCTCCTCGTGGACGACGACCAGGTCAACCTGCTGTTGATCGAGGCGGCACTGCGCGAGCATGGCTTCGCCCCCACCTCGACCAACAGCGGCGAAGAAGCGCTGCAGATGGTGACGCAGTGGACCCCCGACATCATCGTGCTGGACGCCCTCATGCCTGGCCTGGACGGCTTCCAGACCTGCGAGCGGCTGCGCGCCATGCCGGGCTTCGAAAACGCGCCGATCCTGATGCTGACCGGCCTGGACGACGAAGCCTCCATCAACCGCGCCTACCAGGCCGGCGCCACCGACTTCTTCGTCAAGTCCACCCAGTGGCGGCTGCTGGCGGGCCGACTGCGTTATCTGCTGCGCAGCTCCCGCACCCGCATCGAGCTGGAGCGCAGCAAGGCCAAGCTGGCACGCGCCCAGGACCTGGCGCGCATGGGCAGCTTCGAGTGGCAGACCGGCGAAGGCTTCAAGCTGGCCAACGAGGCCTTGCGCGTCTTCGGCCGCAGCCCCAACGACCCGCTGGACTTCATCGGCGTCATGCGGATGGTGCCGCGCGAAGAGCGGATGCTCTTCATGCGCCTGCTGCGCGATGTGGTGGCCCACAACTCGGTGCTGGTGACCGACCTGCCCTTCACCTTGCTGGATGGCCGCCAACGCGTCATTCACATCGAAGCCGAGCCCGAGTTCAACGAACACGGCAATGCCTGCGGCTACACCGGCGTGATCCAGGACGTGACCGACCGCCGCATGGCGGAAGACCGCATCCGCCAACTGGCCAATTTCGACGCCCTCACCGGCCTGCCCAACCGCCGCCAACTGATCTGGCGCGCCGAGCGCGCCATCGAGGCCGGTCGGCGCATGGGCCATGACGTCGGCCTGCTGCTGATCGACCTGGACCGTTTCAAGGTCATCAACGACACCCTGGGCCATGCCGCGGGCGACGAACTGCTGATGGAAGTCGGCCGCCGTCTGCGCTCCTGTGTGCGCCATTCCGACCAGGTCATGGAAGGCATGCTGGAATCGGTGGGCACCCGGTCCCACCGGACGCTGGAGGCCGTGGGGCGGCTGGGCGGCGACGAATTCGTGGCGCTGCTGCCCGAGGTCAGCGACGAAGGCGATGCCGAGCGCGTCGCCGAGCGGGTGCTGGAAGCCCTGCGCGAACCCATCTTCATCGCCGGCCAGGAATGCTTTGTCACCGCCAGCGTGGGCATCGCGCTCTACCCTCGCGACGGCCTCACCATGGCCGACCTGCTGCGCAATGCCGACGTGGCCATGTACGCGGTCAAGAACCAGGGCCGCAACGCCTCGGCGCTCTACACGCCCATGCTGGCCGGCCGCGGCCGCGAGAAGCTGGAGCTGGAGTCGGCGCTGCACAAGGCCATCGAGCGCGATGAGCTGGTGCTGCACTACCAGCCCAAGATCGATGTCCGCACCGCCCGCATGGTGGGGGCGGAAGCGCTGATGCGCTGGCGGCGTGGCAACACCCTGGTGCCGCCGGGCGACTTCATCCCGCTGGCCGAGGAGACCGGCCTCATCGTGCCGCTGTCCGAATGGGCCCTGCGCGAAGCCGCGCGCCAGGCCAAGGTCTGGCAGCTCAATTTCGGGTTCTCGGAGTCCATTGCCGTCAACCTGCCCAACCGGTTGTTCGAACGCTCCGACCTGGTCGAGCATATCCACCAGTTCGTCAGTGCCTGGGGCGTGCCCCACCGGGCCATCCAGCTGGAAATCACCGAGACGGGCCTCATGAAGGACCTGCAGAGCGTGATCCCGTCCCTGCACCGCCTCAACGAGGTGGGTGTGGAAATTTCCATTGACGACTTCGGTACCGGCTACTCCTCGCTGGCCTACCTCACCACGCTGCCCATCTCCGAAGTGAAGATTGACCGCAGTTTTGTGCGGGATCTCGGTATTACGCCGCAGAGCTCCGCCGTGGTTACTGCCATCATTGCGTTGGCCCGTTCGCTGGGGTTGAAGGTGATTGCCGAAGGGGTGGAAACACTGCGTCAGATGGAAGTGCTGCGCCGACTGGATTGCAGCCTGATGCAGGGCTTCCTCTTCAGCAAGCCGCTGCCGCCGGATGATCTGGAGCGGTGGCTGGCCCAGACGGTGCTGCCCCGCAAGGCACCCTGGATCCTTCCCTCGGCCGACGCGGGCGAAGAACTGTCTCAACGCTGATTTCAAGTCTTACCAATGCCGCAGCAGCCCCCCGCTCTGATTGCCAAGGCGGCCCTGCGCCGCCTGGCGCTGGACAAGTTGGAACCCACGCCGGAGAACTACGCCCGGGCCTATGCACAGGAAGCCGGTGAACCGCAGCGGGAAGTTGCCGGACACCTGCCGGAGCGCGCCCAGGCGCCGCTGAACCGGCTGCTGAGCCTGGCCGTGCCCGATGCGCAGCAGCGCACCGGCCTGGCCACGCAACTGAGGGATGGCCGTTGGGACGAACTGCAACGCGCCCTCGAAGCGCTGCAGCAGACCCACGGCGCCAGCGCCCAGGCAGAACAGATGGCGCAACTCATCGAGCGCCTGATGAAAGGCCTGGAGCGTGGTGGCCGGCAGTGGACCCTGGCGCGCAAGAAAGACGGGGTACTGCGCGTGCTGGCCAGCAACCGGACCGACCCACAGCGGCTGATCCAGCGCATGCGCCAGCTCGTCACCAGTTGGGACGGCGATACCAGCGACGCCCGTGTGGAAACCCAGCATGCCCCGCTGGATGGCGAACAGGACGATGACGACCGCAACGGCGGTACGCCCAGCCAGTTCTTCACCGATGACGAGGTGGCCCAGCCGCCGGGCCAGGCCTCGGCACAGGCCGATGCCGCCCGATATGGCGAACTGGGTAGCCTGTTGGGCAATCAGGGCCCGGGCGAAGGGAACTGGCCTGACGTCGGAGGCAGCCTCAACACGACAGTCCAGCACGCCCTGAAGGGTGAAGACCCCCGCGCCATTGAACTGGTGGCTGAACTGGATGCTGCGCTGGCAGAGCTGCGCCGCGAAGGCGCCACGCCCGATCGTGCGCAGGCCATGGAGGCCTTGTGCCTGCGGGTACGCCGCTGGATGGACCATCGTGGCCATGCCTTCACCGAACTGGGCAAGCTCTGCGGTGCCCTGACCGAAAGTCTGGCCGATCTGGCCGAGGACGATTCCTGGGCCCGCGGCCAGTGCGAAGCCATGGGCCAGACCCTGGCGCAGGGCCTCACGGCGCGCAGCGTGCGCTCCGTCAACGAGCTGCTCACCAACACCCGCAGCCGCCAGGCCAGCCTGCGTGAAGAGCGCGGCCGCGCACGGGATGCTCTCAAGGGCCTCATCAACCGCATGCTGCAGGAGCTGGGTGAACTCGGCCAGCACACCGACCGATTCAGTGACAGCGTGGGCCGTTATGCCGAGGTCATCGAACAGGCCGACACGCTGGAGAGCCTGGCCGGGGTCGTCCGCGAGATGGTCGAGGAAAGCCGCAGCGTGCAATCCCTGGTGCAACAGACCCAGGGCCGGCTGCGCAATGAACACGACCGTGCCAGCCAGTTGGCGGAACGCGTCGAGGAACTCGAAGGGGAGCTGCGCAAGCTCTCCAATGAAGTCCAGACCGACCAACTCACCCAGGTGGCCAACCGCCGCGGCCTCATGGCCACCTTCGAGACCGAGCGGGCCAAGCTTGAACGCGAACCGCGCCCGCTGTCACTGGCCCTGCTGGACATCGACAACTTCAAGAAGCTCAACGACAGCCTGGGGCATGCCGCTGGCGACGAAGCGCTGAAGTCCCTGGCGGCCCGTGTTTCCAGCATGCTGCGGCCCGGGGACAAGGTGGGCCGCTGGGGCGGCGAGGAATTTGTCCTCATCCTCCCGGAGGCCCCGCTGGAAGAAGCGCAGGCGGTGCTGTTGCGGCTGCAGCGGTCCCTCTCTGCCAGCCTCTTCATGCATGAAGGGCGCGACGTCTTCGTCACGTTCTCCGCCGGTGTCACCTTGTACCGACAGGGGGAAACCATGGAGCACGCGCTGGACCGCGCCGACGAAGCGCTCTACGAAGCCAAGCGCACCGGGAAGAATCGCGCCTGTGTGGCGTAAGCCATGCCCAACCCGCATAGCAGCTAGCACACGACCGTCATTGGTGAGCTGAAGCAAGGCCTTCCAGAATCGCGCCGCACCCCGAGACAGGTGCATCGCGATTTCCTGAAGTACTTCACCAGAATGGTCCTCATGCATCGACACACCCTCGCCCTGGTCACGGCCACCCTGGCCCTGACGTCCTCCTTCGCCAGCGCGGATACCTTCCCCAGCGCCCCCGTCAAGATCTATGTCGGCTACTCCGCCGGCGGTGCGGTGGACGTGGTGGCACGCGCCATTGGCGTGCGCCTGCAGGCCGAGCTCAAGCAGCCCGTCATCGTCGAGAACAAGGCCGGCGGTGGCAGCAACATCGCTGCCAAGGCCGTGGTCACCGCGCCTGCGGATGGCTACACCCTGCTCATGGCGGCCAATGCCGTGGCGGCCAACATGGCGCTCTACCAACCCGCGCCTTACGACGTTGAAAAAGACCTCGCGCCCGTGGCGCTCATCGGCCGGGTGCCGGTGGTCATCGCGGTCAACCCCGAGTCCCCCTACAAGACGCTGGCCAAGCTGATCGAGGACGCCAAGGCCAAGCCGGAGTCCATCGGCTACGCCACGCCCGGCAACGGCTCCACCCCTCACCTCGCGGTAGAGCTCTTTGCCAGCGCCGCCAAGATCAACCTGATGCATGTGCCTTACAAGGGTGGTGCCCAGGCCCTCACCGATGTCATCGGTGGCCAGGTCCCGGTCGTGGCTCTCAACGCACTCGAGGTGTTGCCCCATATCCGCAGCGGCAAGCTCCGCCCGCTGGCCGTGCTCAGCGCCAAGCGCTCCAATCTGTTGCCCGACGTGCCGACCATCGCCGAATCCGGCTTCCCCGGCTTCGAGGCCTCGGTCTGGTATGGCCTGATGGCGCCGGCCAACACGCCCAAGCCTGTCCTGGCTGCCCTCACTGCCGCGGCACTCAAGGCGGCGGCCTCCCCGGAGGTCAAGGAACGCCTGGCCGCCGCCGGGGGAGACTCCACGCCTGGCGACGGCGCGGCCTTCGGTAAGCACCTGCATGCCGAGCGGGAGCGCTACACCAAGCTGATCAAGGCCAACAAGATCGTGGCGGACTGATACCTGCGCGAACACTCCGGCAGGCACAAGCCACTCACGGCTTTCCCGCCTGCCGGAGTCTCGCGACGTGATCCGATCCTTTTCCTCGCCTGAGGTCCATAGAGCGGCCGATTTGACGCCGCCGTCAACTGCCACACGCACCCCGTTGCCCGACCAGGTGTGGCCCCCATGCTTCAGTCAGCTGCGCCCCTACCAGCCGGTGAATGGCGCCACCATTGGCGAGTGCTTCCTGGCCTTGCGACAGATGGAAGCCGGGGGCCTTGAGCAGAAGGACCTGCGCGCCCACCTGTATCAGGGAATCGCCCTGGCGAGCCTGATTGAGGTGCCCAGGGACGAGCCACACCGCAGTGCCGTCAATGCGGCCGCTGAGGCCTTCGCTCGCGGTGAACTGCATCCCTCTTCCTGCGCCACCAAGTCTCGAATCGCCGGACTGGAACTGGCCTTCAACTGGGTCGTCACGCAGTGGCCTGGTCCGACGAAGTTGCGCGAGACCGACTCGGACACGCCGGTCCTCATCTCCAAGCCCATCCCGGTGAACAGCACGCTGACGGCGGGCACCATCGTCAGGCTCGACATGCAAATGGTCGCCGCCAAGGGGGCCGCAGGGAGCACGCTGGCGGCCACCCCGTTCCGGGAAGGACAAGACCGTCCCTGGCTGGTGCTGCGAGTCGAGGAGCATGGACAGCTCATCGTAGAAGCCGCCCCGGTGCGGACGACGGACGAAGAAGCAATAAAGCGTGCAGAAGACGTGCGGGACATCCTGTATGACTCCCTTGACAGGGCCCTTTCTCGTCACGAACCTCTCAGCAAAGCCATCGATCGCTACAACGAAAAGGTGAAGGAGGATGAGAAGCTGCGTCTTGTTGAAATGGGCAAGCTTTCAGCCCACCAGCGCCTGGAATTGCCCACTGAAGCGACCAGCAGCCTGTCGTCGTCGATAAGGCTGGACTATCGGGCTCTTGCAGGCGGAGCCATTCATAGCGAGTACCTTGAACGCTGGATGGCGGGGGATTCCCGCGCAGAGGAAATCCTGCAGAATGCACAGCAGGACTGGGCTCCTCGGATGGAGGCAGTCGCACTGGCGCGCGTGCTCAACGGTTCGCCACCAAAGCCTGGCGAATATCGCGCCGACCTGGTGAAAGGCTGCATCGTCCAGGTCGTGATGGAGTGGATGACCGCCATGGATGCAAGGCGCGTCGTACGAAAAGGGGGCGTGCCCGCCAAACCCTCCTGGACATTCCTCACGCCCATCAGCCTGACACGCCAGATGCTTCGCCCTCTTGAGCAGGTGGTGGTCCATGAAGTGATTGAGGAGGTGACGCACCAGGCTCCTCAGCTGCGCGAACGCCTCACCAAGGCGCCGACCCACAGTGAATGGCCTACCATCGCGATGGACACAGGCATTCCGCGCGCTTGCCTGTGTCGCACGTACGGGGCTGACGAAGACTCAGCCACCGATAGTGATGATGACTTCTATTTCGAGGAAGACGAGTCAGACGTCTTGCAGGGGCCGGACCTGTACACCGTCCCGGCGTACGGAAAAAACGAGGCCAGTCTGACCTCCTTCGACAGTCTGATCGCGCTGGCCCCTCAGCCCGGGTGGATACCAACGTGGAGTCCATTGCCGCACGACACCATCACCGATGCTGATGCCACCAACGGCGCCACGGTCGAGCCGCTATCGCCGTTCAATGCGTATTACGACCAGTTGATGGACCGGTCCATCGAGGAAATCCGCACGCCCGGCAACTGGCGCGGGTTCGGCGCGGAACTGGCACCGCGGTTCATCACGGATTGCCCCGGCTGGCCGACCGGCCAAGGGCTGGAGATCCTCAACAATCACAACGGGGATCTGATGTCACGCTGCGGCAGCACGGCCGATGGATCATCACCCATCAGGCTGGTGAGGGATTGTGTCCAGCAGCATTACATGCCGCTGGTCGGGCCTGCAGTGATGAGCGCCCCCGCCAACGGCGACTGCTTCTACTTCTCCGTGCTGGCCGCCATGAGCCCCGAGAACCGCAAGAACTTGTTGCAGTCGGCAATCCCGGACGTCGCGAGCGCTGCCCCTGCAGAGGCCGTTCGTGCGCTGAGGTCCATCTTCGCCACGTTTCTCGAACAGCGTCGTGAGGACTATCGCGAGCGCATCCTTGGCCTGCATGTGCAGGTGGAGGGCGGGACGGGCGCCGAGGGCGCTGGAGGCCCGCCCGCCATGGCCGACTGGAACTTCGAGGGGGAGGTCCCTGCCAAGCGCGCCAGGTACGACTCGCCGAGGCGCGACGGCCCAAGCATCGGCGAGCCCCGGCATGCCGAGCATGAGCATCAGACGGCGGGGTGATTCCCTCACCAGCGCTGCCCCCATACCGCGTTGCTCCGACCGCGCTGAAACGCGCGAACACCCTGGCAGGTCCAGGCCACTGACGGCTTTCTCGCCAGCCGGAGACTCGCCTCATGATCCGCTCCCCATCCGTCCGTGAGGCGCGCACAGCTTCCGACGCCACCCCGCCATCCTCCGAGCCACACGCTCCGCCGATCGATCATGCATGGCCCGATTGCTTCAAGCGGCTGCAACCCCACCAAGTGGTGGATGGCGCCACCATCGGCGAGTGTGTCCTGGCGCTGCAACAGTTGGAAGCCGGAAGTGAAGCGCATACCGCCATGCGCGAATCACTGGTCCAGGGCATCGCCATGGCGAGCGAAATTCGGATTCCCATACAAGCTCAGCATAGGTCTGCCGTCGAGGCGGCCCGTCAGGCCCTCGCCAACGGTGAGCTGCGTGACCCCCCAGCCGACCGATGTCGCTCTGCTGGCGTGCAATTGGCCTTGGACTGGGTCGCCGCGTGCTGGAAAGAACTGGGGACGCGCGATCTCGGCCACTCGCGCGCCGCGTACATCATCACCAAGCCGGTCCCCGTCCCAGAAAGGCTGACAGAGTCCGCCACCTTCACCGTCCCCATGGAACTGGTCGCCAACGACGTGGGGGCGGCGAATAGGGGCGTTAAGCTACCAGGAAGGTTGCTCGCGACCACCAAGGCGGCCGTGAACGAGCCGCATCGTCCGTGGCTGGCGCTTCGAACCAACGACTTCGGTCAGTTCACCTGCGAATTCGCCGCGGTTTCGCCCCGGGAAGTGCAAGCTCACAAACATGTCCAGGACGCCATGGATATGTTTCAGAGTGCCCTCTATGACGCCCATGAGGCTTCTGAATCCCTGGGCGAAGCCATCGCACGCTTCAACCGGAATATGCCTGCAGACGAGCAGCTGAATCTTGTTGAATCCGAGGGGCATTCAGGGAGCCACCGTTTGGCACGGCAGGCCGACCAACTGCGCAGCCTGGCGGGGGTGGTGAAATTTGACTATCAAATGCTCGCTGGGGACTCCGGGGATGGCGCCCTCCTTGACCAGAGATTGGGGATTGATCCCGACGCCCAGGCGTGCCTGAGTTTTGCACGACGCAAAGCCGCTGAGATGGAGCCATCGCTGCAAGGGCAACTCAGTGACGGAAAACTGCCCCCTGGCAACTATCGCCCCGCAGTGGTGAGAGGCTGCATTGTCCAGATGATCATGGAGGCGGCGGCCCGCGGGGAGGATGGGGTCGCCAAAGACAACGGAGCAAGAGGCGGCCGCTCCTGGCAGTTCCTCACCCCCATCGACACAGCACGCATGCTGCTGCATCCCATGGAACGGACGGCGGTCGATGCGTTTATGCAGCTCGCGTCCGAAGCGACGCGCGCCGAAAGTTCCAGCCCCGCCCGTAAGCCGTCCCGCGAGGAATGGCAGGTCTCAATGGAGACGGCGATTCCGCGTTTGAGCCTGTGTCTCACGCATCGGGCATCAGGCGATCCGAGCGCATCGCCTGGCGCGAGCGTGAGCGGCGGTCCGATATCCGCACCGGCGCAGCGCCCCCACCAAGCTGACCCGCACGCCCCCCACAGCAGGCACTTGCCACTCCCGCCTTTCGCACCTCTGCCGCGAAGTGGTGCCGTGATCCGCTCCCCGTCCGACGCCATCCCGGCATGGCCTGCTTGGGGCAGCCAGCCAGCCCGCCGGCAGGAGGCCCCCTGTCTCAATCAGCTGAATCCTCGCGTAAAGCTCGACGCCGGGGGGCCAAGCCTGGACACCTTCGCCAAGCCTGTCCCCGTCTCAGACATGCTGGTGGAGTGCAGTGCCGTCACGCTCCCCCTGTCCCTGGTCGGCAACGACGTGCAAGCGACGACGTCAGCAACCCTGCTCGCGACCACCGGAGACGGCCATGCACCCAATCGTCCGAGGCTGGAGTTGCGAACCAACGATCAAGGACAGCTCATGGTCGAAGCCGCCCCGGTTTTGCCTCAGGACACGAGCGCGCACCGACGTGTCCAGGAACTGCAGGGAATCCTTCAGGATGCTCTCCACGCTGCCCAGGCGGATGGAAAATCCCTGAGCCTTGCTGTCGATTGCTACAACGAGAAGGTGCAGCCGGAGGAGCGACTGCGGCTTGTGGCAAGCGGCACACTTTCAGCCCACCAAGGTCTGGCCGTCGAGCTCGAACAGCCTCGCCGCGAGACGACCTTGTTGAGGTTCAACTATGGTTGGCTCGCTGGGGACTCGCGCGAAAGCCGCGCCCTTGACCAGAGGGTGGAGAAAAATCCCGACACGTGGGGTCACCTGAAAGTTGCACGCAAGCAAGCCCGCGAGGCGGAGTTCGAGCTGAGAGCGCAAATGATCAAAAACCAAAAATTTTCCGGGAGCAGTTATCGCCCCGCCGTGGTGAGAGGCTGCATCGTCCAGATCGTGATGGAGTCGATAGCCGACCGGGAGGATGAGATCGCCAAGGAAGAGGAAGTACAAGTTACGCGCTCCTGGCAGTTCAATACCCCCATCGCGCGGCTTCGCGAGTTGCTTCACTCCGTTGAACAGGCCGTGGTAGATACGTTTATTGGCTCCATAAAGAGACCCGCGAGGAGTGCTGCCTCCGCCCCTGAGCCGCCCCCCAATGAATCGCCTGGCACCACGATCGGAACGGACATACCGCGAGCCTGCCTTCGTATCACCGACCTCAAGGTAGGCGATACGGGAGTCGGCCCACGCAGCCTTGCGATGCTCGAAGCGCTGGAGGGTAGCGCAGGCGCGCGTTCACCGACCGACGCCATCCTGCATGGACAGCCACCGGCCAAGCGCGCCAGGAACGAATCGCCGAGGCGCGACCACTGACGAGCACCACCTTGTCCGTTGGAGTAGGTCAAATGCACAGATTGCCAAGCCTGGGCGCGCGCGCACCGCAGGATCTTGCAGCGGCTTCGCCGCATTCCGGGGCGAACGCACCGGCCTTGCCGGCCTCGGCCATCCCCAGTTGCTTTGATTCCATGGAAGACAATCAGTGCTTGCAGGGTGTCGCGATCGGTGAGTGCCTCATGGCCCTGCGAGAGCGCCGCCACCAAGGGCGGGACGATCGCGCGCTGGCTGAGCGGCTCTACGGCAACATCGCCACCGCAGATTCCATCATCCTGCAGGTAAATGGTCGCAATTGGCAAACTCTGTTCGAGGCCGGGCGGGCACTGAAGGGCGGAGCGCTTCAGCCCGACAAGTGGCCGGCAGCACCGTCTTCGGGCCTGCGGCAGAGCTACGAATGGGTGGCACGGCAATGGGAATTGCTTCTGCCATCCCAACCGGTTCAGGGCAACGACACGTTGCGGGTCATCCTGACGAAACCACGCCCCGTGATTGACCTCCCCTCGGTGACCATCGACATTCCGCTGGGCCGGCAACTGGTGAACAAATCAGTGCCGCCCGGCGCCGTACTCGCGCAGACCACTGCGCTCAACATGGCCGGTCAGCCGCGCTGTCAACTGGTGCTGCGCAAGGACCGGATGCTGGCGCTGGTGTCCGGGCAGTCCCACAACAACTACCCCGACAGCCTGAGTGCTTGCCAGGCCGAGCAATTGGCAGCCATCACCGCGCTGGACGCGAGCCCCACCCTGCGAGCCTTCGTCGCGCGCTACAACGCCTCCAAACACGGTACGTCCAAGCTTCAATTCAGCGGGATTGGAACTCAGGACCTGGTCCAAAACGCCGCACTGAGCCCCCTCCCCCCCCTCAGCCACCTGGAACGACGGCTGCAATGCAGCTATAAGGCCCTCGGCGAGTACACCGATGCTGCCAAAAGTGATGCCCTCAAGTCCCTGATCCCGCAGTTTCCGGAGGTTCATGAGCGGTTGAAGGCGGCCTGCCTGACGGCGAAAGCCCTGGAACAGCGCCACTTGCACAAAGCTGCCAATACCTGGCCCTCGGGCAGATGCGGGACACGGCCAGGCTTGCTGCAGGGGTGCGCAGCGCAGTTGCTCATGGACACCGTCGCGGCGGTGGAACGTCGGGCGGGGGCCACCACCCAACGGGAGGGCTGCGCCAATTTATGCTTCAACACACCGCTGGCGCGGACGGCATCCCTGCTGCGTCCCTTCGAACAGGCTGTGCTGCAGAGCATGTGCACAGACATTTCCGCAGTCAGTGATTTCGTGAGAAAGCATTTGACGAGTACACAATGCGACGCCGTTCGCGAAGCCCATGGCACCATCACCAAACTGGTGAAAGAGTTGCTGGCGGCAACGCATGCGTCAGTAACAGCCGCCATCAGCAGCCGGTCTGGCAGGCCCGCTGAGACGAATGCGCCCCCCGGTGATATGGCATGGCCCAACATCGGCATGCACTCGGGCCTGCCGATGGCGATCCTGTCCCTGAGGAGTCCGGCCGCCCATGTGACGGCTGAAGCGGCGAGGCCCCGGCCCGCCAGTCCGACCGCCACCGCCGGGCAGGCCTATCTGGACGCGGCGCAGCTGCTCAAGTCCTTCGACGCAAGCCTGGACGCAGCCCTGGAGCAACCCGCCTGGCTGCAGCAATTCCTGAATGGCGAAGCGCCGTTCTCGCGGGACGACTCCGGCCCGCAAGCCCTGCCCTATACCCTGCCCAATACGCCATTGGGGAACCCGGTGCCTGCCGCCCATAAGACGCCCGGCGTGACGCGGGCCAACCTGGCGGACCGTACAGACCCGGGCGGCCGCTCAGGCCGTCAGGCAGCACCGCCACTCACCGCCGCCAACTTCCAGCTGCGCATGGACCAGTTTGTCAGCGAGATCAAGACCCCCGGCAACTGGGAAGGGTTCAGTGCGGAACTGGGGCCGCATTTTCTCGTCGATTGCCAGGCCTGGCCAGGGCATCGGTCGCTGGAGATCGTGGACCGCGAGACCGGGCAACTGAGGGCGAAATTCGGAAACACCTCGCCTGGCGTCACGCCTGCCATCGTCGCCCTGAAAAACAGCCACTACAGCCCCGTGCTGAACGGCAGGCTCCTCACGGCCCCCACCAATGGGGACTGTTTCTACTACTCAATACTGATGGCGCTCGGGAAAGCGGATGGCCCCGCCTTGCTGGACACCATCGGCGTCCCTCCGGACGGTTCGATGGCGCAGGCCACGAAAGCACTGAGAGAGCACTTCGGCGGACACCTGGACTGGAACCGCGACGATTACGAGCAAGCGATCATCAAACTGTACAGCGAGGTGGAAAGTTGAGCGCACACCGCGCCAGGCGTGAAAACCTGGACAAGCTCAGCGCAGAAGGTTGACACCGACCTGCGCAAATCTCCCCTGTGTCTGTTCAAAATCCCAACGCTCCACGCGCCACTCGGCCTCCAGCCGGATCAGGTTGACCGAGTTAGTCACGTCTGCACGCACGCGGGTGCTGAGCGCGGTGCCCGCCTGCACGGCCCACATCGGCCGGGCCAGGGAGGGCCATCGCTCGCGAAGCGCCACCACAAAAGGCAGGTGAATATGGCCACCGATGATCAGGTCCGCCCCTGCCTGCGCCCAGGCCGCCACCGCAGCCTCATGCCCGCGCAGGAGGTTGACCAGGTCGCTATCGCGCGTCACGGCGACCGGCTGGTGCACGGCAATGACCCGGCAACGCCGGTCGGCAGCGGCTCGCAGTCGTTCTGTCACACGGGCAATCTGCACCGTTGACACCTCACCATGCTTGTGCCTGTACCAGCGCGTGGTGTTGAGGGCCAGCACACAGACCTCGCCGTCGTCGAATTCGCCCTCCAGCGCAGGCTGGAAATGGCGCTGATAGCGCCGGTAGGGATGGAGGCAACGGCTCCAGAGATCGAAGAGCGGGATGTCATGGTTACCGGGAATTGCGAGCTGCGCCCGGGGCTTCAGGCGGTCCACGAAGGCCCTGGCAGCACGAAATTCCGGCACGCGGGCGCGCTGCGTGACGTCGCCCGTGATGAGCAGCAGATCCGGTGCCCGGTCCCGCCAGAGTTGCTCCAGCGCCGCCAGGACGGCCGGACGTTCGGTGCCGAAGTGCGGGTCAGAGACCTGCATCAGCAGGGTCATGATGCTTGCTCCGCCGCGCGCTCGGGCGCGAGGCCGGCCGGACGAATCAACATCAGCGGCTGCGGCGCCACTTCGAAGGTGAGCGGCAGATTCATCCAGACGATTTCCCCATCGGTGGCCACCTTCACCCGCCGGCCACCGAATCGGCGCGCCTGCACCGTCAGACGCTTGAACGAAAAATCGACCAATTCGTCCGCCGCGCCCAGGCGCCCCAGCAGCCCGCGAAACAGTAACGTCAGCAGCGCCATTCGACCGACCGGACGCACCGCCACGCCGGCCAGCCGCCCTTGGTCGATCGCATGGGACTCCGGCAGGCCGACCTGCTCCATCTGGAGGGCGTTGTTGCCCACAAAGAGCGTGGGCGTGCGCAAGTCACGCGGTGCGCCCGGCGCATCCGGCGCATCGAAAGCCAGCCGCAGTGACCGGTGGCCCTTGAGCAAGGTGACGATGCCCGCACCCAGCGCCACCAGGCGGCTGCGGCCGAATTGCTGCTTCCAGGTCTCACGGTCCTCCAGCAGCTGGGGATACAGGCCCAGGCTGGCATTCACGAGAAAGGCACGGCCGTTGACCAGGCCGACCTGCACCGGACGTGGGGACTCCTCCAGCAAGGTGCGCATGGCCTCGCCGATCTCCGCCGAGATGCCATGGGTGCGGCTGAAGTAGTTGAAAGTGCCGCGTGGCAGCACGCCATAGGCGCAGCCACTGCCCAGCGTGGCCTGCGCCACGGCACTGAGCGTGCCGTCGCCCCCCGCCGCCACGACCACGCCGCCTTCCGCCTGGGCGCGACGCACGGCTTCCTCGGCGATCTCCATGAGCCGATCGGGCGAATCAACGGTGAGCAATTCGGCACGGCGGCCATGGGCGGCACAGGCCGATTCGATCTCCCGGCGCACCTCGTCACGATCTCCTCGCCCGGATGCCAGGTTGAAGACGACAAACAGTGGCGGCGCCGTCATTGGCGAAGGGGGCGCGTTATCAGCCTGCATTCATGCGCACCTCAGCCGTCTCACCGAGTTTCTCCGGCGGCTCACCCGTCACCACGCTTTTGGCCATCTCGTAGAGCTGGGTGAGCTTGCTGGCCTTCACATCCCAGTAGCTCGCGTGGGTGATCTTGACTTGCACCAGGGCCAGATCGGGATCGTCCACGCCATTCGGAAACCACGCCTGCGCGGCCTTGCTCCACAGCGCCTCCCGCTTGGCGCGGTCTTCCACCACTGTGGCTCGACCGGAGACGGACACGTAGTGGTCGGCATCGGTATTAGCGTAACTCACGTTGACCACCGGATCCTGAGCCACGTCAGACAGCGGATCGCCGGAGCGGGACATGAAGAACCAGAGCGTATCGTCTTCATCGACCGACCGGTTCTGCGTGGTCATCGGGCGGGAATGCAGATGACCATTGGCGTGACGGGTGGTGAACATCGCAAACCGCGTGTCCTTGATGAGATTCCACAGCTTGTGGCGGCGATCGGCCTCGTCGGCCGGCGTGACGGTACGTGAGACAGACATGGCAGGGCTCCGTTGATGATGGCCCTCATGTGGCAAGGGGCGTGCCCTTGAAATCTCTCCTTCGCGCGAAACGCTGCACGGGCGGCCCGGTTGCGTGCCACCGCAGGCCCACACGGCTCACCCAGGGCTTTTTATGATGCCAACAGCCTGGCCGCCCGGCCTCGCCACGTCCGCCGCCGTTGTAGTAGTTGCATGAGCCATCGTCACGACCTTCACGTCCAGCCGGTTCGATCCGAACAAATCCTCCAGACTTCTCGCCAATGCCAACCGCTGCGCCTGCATTCGGTGGTGCGTTCGCTGCGCCTGCGTTCGGTGGACCCGCGTTCGGTGGGACTGCGTAATGCGGGCATGGGCGGCCTGATGTCGCTCCTGGCGACTGCCGGCTGGGCTGCGGGCGGCCATCATGCGGTGGACGACGCGGCCCTGCTGGATCCGGGGCAGTGCCAGGTGGAAGTGTGGCAGGAGCGCAGCGATGCCGGCACCTTCTGGCTCAACCATGTGGGGCCGGCCTGTCGTTGGGGCGGGCTGGAGTGGGGCGTCAACCTGGACACCCTGCACCAGGCCGATGAGAGCCCACAAACCTACTTCGGGCCGCAGCTCAAATGGGCCGTGCCGCTCAGCGAGCGCGTCAGCGTGGGCGTGGCGGCCGCCAGCAACTGGAATAGCCGAGACATCCGCTATGCCGGCAGCACGGTCGTGGTACCGGTGACGTGGCAGGCCGCCACCACAGTGGCCCTGCATCTCAACCTCGGGGTTGATCAACACCCCGGCGCCGGATCCCGGGCACGCCGGGGTCTGGCCGCGGAGTGGTCGCCATCGATGCGTTGGTCCCTCGTCGCCGAGCGCTTCGACGACCATGGTGAGCGGCGCTGGCGCGCCGGTGCGCGTTATCTGGTCAGCGACCAGGTGTCGCTCGACCTGAGCCGCGCCGCCCACCTCGGGCCCGACACACGACCGTGGTGGGCCCTCGGTATCAACTGGGCATTCAGTCCAGGCGCACGTTGAGACGCAGCCAGGTGACCGTGCCCTGGGGACGATTGCGCACCGCGAATTCCTGCATGGTCTTGAGGTCGATGCCCCAGTTGCCGCTCTCGGCGACATAGGCGATGACCGGGCCAGCGGACAGGGCCTGCACCTTGTTCTCGCCCGCCGTGCCGCCGGTGTCGGCAGTGAACTGCTTCAGCACATAACCCTGCAGGCCCAACTGCCATTGGTCGTTCAGGCGGTACATGCCCGTCCAGTCGGCGTGCAGGTATTGGCCGGACTTCACGCCGGTATCGTCGTTGCGCGTGTTGAACGAGTAGGTGGCGCGCATGCCGATGGAGAAACCGTTTTCCCAGGCGCGAGTGGCGACCAGCAGCGGCTTGAAGGTCCAGTATTTACCGGCACCGGTGTTGACCACGCGGTTCTTGTCGTAGTCCCCCAGCGGCGGGTTCATGGCCACACCGGCCACCACGCGGGATTCGTCCTGCTGCCAGTCGATATAGGCAGCGACTTCCGGATCGGCCAGGCCCGTGTGGCTGCCGGAGCGCAGGGCGCTGGCGGCGGCCAGGGTGCTCTTGACCGCAGCGGTCACCGCTTCGGAGGTGCCGGCCGGCAGCGCGGTGGCCAGCGAGACATGCGTGGTCTGATGGACCATCGGCAGCGCGGCGGAGAAACCCAGATGCCCGTCGAACAGGACCTGCTCGCTGACAAAGGTGACACGCGGCACCAGCACATCGGCACGCACGCTGCCGTTGACGGTGAGCGGCAGTGTGCCCAGGCCAGGCACGGTGGCCGAGCTGGTGGGCGTGTTGCCATTGGCATCACGCAGCTTGGTCGCTTCATAGTGCTGCGCCCAGATCTGGCCATACCAGCCCGGGAACTGCGGTGTGGCCAGCTCATACGACGGAGCGCCCAACAGGCCACGCACCTGGCTGTTCTCGGTGGCCCAGGTGGTGCCAGCGATCAGGCACAGCACGGCAGCCGCAGTTGCGCGGCGATGAAGCGAAATCATCCTGAAAATCCCTCGAAGGTTTGTTGTCTCGATCTATCTATGGTCCGCGAAAGTGCCGATTTCATCAGTGCTGATCGGCATTTCTCGACGTTGCGCATCATGCCGATGCGCTGCCGATGGCGGCGTGCCATACGTCACGAGGCGTATCAATTAGAGGCACACCCCCATAGCGCAGGGCTGTCGCGGCGCGTGCGCTTCCGCTGTAATTCACGGCCGGAATGCCGATTCCATCGAGCATCCCGGGGGGGCACCCACTTTTGTGAGGGGCCCCCAATAGAAAAGAACACGACATCACCCACCATTCGAGGAGCACTATGAACCGTCGTCATTTCCGTGCCATGGCCGTTGCCATCGGCCTCAGCGCCCTGACCACCCTGACATTCGCCGAAGTGGATGTGGAGGGCTACAAGTTCCAGGACACGGAGACAGTGCTCGGTCAGAACCTGCTGCTCAACGGTGCCGCCACGTCGAGCATCCTGTCCACGCGCTCGACCGCTGTGGGTTTTTACCTGCCGAAGAAGCAGACGACGATGGAAGGCGCTGTCGCTGAAAAGGGGGTCAAGCGCATTCAGTTCTACATGCTGCGCGATGTGTCGGCACGTGACCTCTCCAACGCGATGCTGGACCGGATTCGGCAGAACGCGCAGGAGGAGTTTGCGAAGAACATCATCCAGACCTCGCAACTGGGGATGGTGTTTGGCACACGCTCGAAACTGCTGAAAGGCGAGCTGGTGACCATCGACTACAACCCGGCCAAGCAGAGCACGGAGTTCGCGGTGAACGGGGCGAAGATGGGCGACACGATCGAAGGGGAGAGCTTCTTCCCGATGATGATGAAGGTGTGGATCGGGCCGAAGGTGCGGGGGAGCACGCGGGATGGGTTGCTGGGGGCGGTGGCGAAGTAATTGACTGCCAAGGTCGGCGTGCTGGACTGCCGTTTAGGGTCGGCGCGCTGGAGTGCAGTGGTCGACGCGCTGAACTTCTACGGTCGGCGCGCTGGATTGCGAGGGTCGGCGCGCTGGACTGCGAAGGTCGGCCCGCTGAACTGCGAGGATCGGGGCGCTGGACTGCGAAGGTCGGCGCGCTGGACGGCCAGGGTGGCGTGCTGGACTGCTACGGTCGGCGCGCTGGGCCGCCAGGGCGCGGGGCCTTTGCCTTCGCAAAAACCCCGCGCCCTGCCGTCCTCGACCCACTCGCTGTCGGCATCGAAAGGACGGCGCGTCTGCCTGGATGTCGTCCGTGCTTCCCGGGGAACCTCTGCACAGTCTGTGGATTGCGGGGCAGATTCCATTGCCTCAATGGGGTCTATGGCGGGATAGCGCTTTCTTTGTCCATTCATTGGCAGTGTTTCATTGCATATCGCTATGACACACATAAATGAAAGCGATGCGCTGTCTGCTTGATGGACGTTGTCCGCCAGGATACGAATCGATGAAACGCACTGACGTTCTCCTCTGAAAACGACGCCATCTGGCGCTCACGCGCTCGTGGGTCAACCGCGCCTGGCAGGTGCCAGCGTCCTCTGTTGCTGACACTGCATGGGTGGGCAACCCCACACAAGCAGTCATCACGGCAGGGCAAGGGGACTTGAACGCAAAAGTGCCAGCAGTAGCATTCGCAGCCCCAGCCAATGACAAGAACCGCGACAAAGCGGTTCATCGCCAGGGAGACTGCCATGTTTGCTTGCAAAGCCCCTCACCATCAGGGTCGTCGCGGTCGCAAAGGGTTCGCCCTGCTTGCCGCCCCCATGCTGCTGGCCACCATGCCGGCGGCCATGAGCGAGACACCCAGTCCCGCATCGAGCTACGCGCCGGTGGTCATCACCGAGCCGTTCGACAGCGTGGTCAAACGCATGAGCGCCGCCAAACCCGGCATCGCGAAACGGCAATCCGATCTGCTCTCGCAACGCTACGACCTGGCCAACCGGCCCGCCCAGGACGCCACCATGTCCAAAGGCAAAGCCGTGCAGGACGGTGTGCGCGTGCGCCTGCCCCGCGGCGTGACCTGGGAACAGCTCGCCGCCATGAGCCCCGAAGAGATTCGGAACAAGGACCTGTTCCCGCAAGGCTTCCTGCCCCTGCCCCACCCCAACCATCCCGAAGGGGGCATGCTGTTTCCAAAATTCGTCATCGACGAGATCAAGCGCCAGGAGATCGACCGGGACCTGACCCGCTTCGACCTGGATTACGACCTGCCCGACCACTTCATCCCGGAATTCCCCGCCCCCATCTTCCTGACCACACGGCCCGACCTGGGCGACGTGTCCAAGGGGGAACTGGTCACCATCAACAACTACTTCCGGTTGTTCAACGGGGTGCTCAATCCGAAGCAGCTCGAAGGGCTGCGCCTGCTGGTCACGCCCTTCCCCCAACAGCAGTTCAACCAGACGGAGGACCGCCGCAGCCTCAAGCCCAGCCGGGGCGTGGCCTGCCTGGACTGCCATGCCAATGGCCACTCGAATGCCGCCACCCATCTGGTGGGGGACATCCGGCCGCAGGAGTTCCGCCACCGCCTGGATACCCCCAGCCTGCGCGGCGTGAATATCCAACGGCTGTTTGGCTCACAGCGGGCCTTGAAGTCAGTCGAAGACTTCACCGAATTCGAGCAGCGCGCCGCCTACTTCGATGGCGACCCGGTGATCGCCACCAAGAAGGGTGTGAACGTCCTGGAACGCGGCAGCCAGGTGCACTTCATGGGCGAGTTCCAGGCCCTGTTGGACTTCCCGCCCGCCCCCAAGCTCGGCATCGACGGCAAACTGGACCCCAAGAAGGCCACACCCGCCGAAATGCGCGGCCAGCAACTGTTCTTCGGCAAGGCCAATTGCGCCAGCTGCCATGCGCCGCCCTATTACACCGACAACCTGATGCACAACCTGCGCACCGAACGCTTCTTCAAGCCGCAGATGATCAACGGGCGCATGGCCAACATGGATGGCCCCATCAAGACCTTCCCGCTGCGTGGCATCAAGGACTCCCCGCCCTATCTGCATGACGGCCGCCTGCTGACGCTGGACGACACGGTGGAATTCTTCAACGTGGTGCTGGAAACCAAGCTGACGGAGCAGGAGAAGAAGGACCTGGTGACCTTCCTCAAGCAGCTTTGACGCAGGAAAGCGCCCGCAGCAAACCTCAAGCCCTGGGCGCCTGAAAAACGCCCAGGTCAGCAAACGCCATGCAAAAGCCTAAGGCTTCAGCCAGACGGTCACCGCATGCAGCAGCAGGCCGATGGCGCCGCCCACCAAGGTGCCATTGAGCCGGATGAACTGCAGGTCTCGTCCCACGCTGAGCTCGATCTGGCGGACAAGACTGCGGTCGTCCCAGGACTTGACCGTGGAGGCAATGTGTTCGGTCACGCCATGGCGCATGCGCGAGACCAGCGAACCCGCCGCCGACAACAGGTGGTCGTTGATGGCCTGGGTGAGCGACTCGTCCTGCCCCAGGCGCCGGGCCAGGCCCGCCAGGGCCTGGGTGAGGTGGCGCATCAATGCGGAATCGTCGCGGCGGATGTCCATTTCGATGCTGGCTCGCACCTCCACCCACAGACCGTCCAGGTAGCTGCGGACGTCCTGGCTCTGCACCACACGGTCCTTGAGTGCGTTGATGTCGCCGGCAAAGACCTCATCTTCACGCAGGCGGCTGATGAAGCTGCGGATCCAGGCATCGAACTCCCGCCGCACGGTGTGCTCGGGGTGCGACAAGGCCTCCTGCACCTCCTCCACCAGTTGCAGGGCCAGCTTGTCGGACAGGCTGTCGGCCATCTTGTCCACGCTGCTCAGCGCATCCACCACCGAGGTGACCTTGGGCCACTGCGCCCGTGAGAACTTCACCAGCCGCGCCGCCACCAGCCCGCGCACCTCCGGCGTGGCCAGGTAGTCCCGCAGCTTCTCCAGTGCACCGTCCAGCACCTGCTGGTGGCGGCCTTCGTCGGTCAGCACGTCCAGCACGCTCGCGGCCGTGGCGGTGGCGTTCCAGGACAGCGCACGTTGCACCAGAAACTCGCCCATGGCCCGGCGGACCGACTCCTCGTTGAGCAGGGACAGGGCCTCCAGCGCAACAGTGCGAGCGGTTCCGGTGACCTGTGCCTGATGGGCCGGAGAGGCCAGCCATTCCCCCAGACGCTTCGCCGGGTTGAAGACCTGGAGCTTGGTGAGCAGCGCTTCCGGATGCAGAAAGTTGTCGCGCACAAATGCAGCCAGGCTGTCAGCAATGCGGTGCTTGCCTTGCGGGATCAGCGCGGTGTGCGGAATGGGCAGGCCCAGCGGATGCCGGAACAGCGCCGTCACCGCAAACCAGTCTGCCAACCCACCCACCGTCGCGGCCTCGCAGAAGGCCTTGAACCACGCCCAGGCGCCCTGCCCCCCCATGGCCACACTGAGCGCCAGCCCGGCCAAGGCCAACAGCAGCACCGCCAGGGCGGCCAGCTGCATGCGGCGGAGATCGGCCTGGCGGGTGTCCGCGTCGATCATGAACCGCAGAGGTCGCCTTGCAGGTCGGAGGCGCTCAAGGTCCGCGCATGAGGGGCGTCATGGGCTCGGGTGAACCAGGCCATCAGTCCCGTCTGGAAACCCAGCATGGCAATGAGGGTCGCCATGGCCCAGGTCTTGAGCGACGCCGCCGTCTTGTGGACATCCGCCCGCAGCTCGGCGATGTCAGCCTTGGTGGCCTGCCCCAGCACGGCCATCTCCGCCTTGGTGACGCACTCGAGCTTGTCGAGATCGGCCTTGGTGGCCAGGGTGGGGATGACGGCATCCCACTTGGTTTCAAGGGCGGTCAGTCGGTTGTCCATGCGCTACTCCTGCGTCGGGTCACGGCGCTGTGCATGAGGTGTTGAGGCGGGTGTCCGGTTCGGACGCCCGTGGGTAGCATTCAACATGGGCCCCTTGCGCTTGAAAAGTTGTCGGGCCGCTCTGCATCCCGGATCGGTCAAACCTCTGCGGCATTTTGACGCATCAGAATCCGAAGGCCAGTCGCAGCCCGCCCCAGTGTCGGCCAGCGACGGTGATGGGGGCGGACGCTTCCTTGAGCAACACGAACTGGCCGCCCCCCATGTCGCGCCGATAGGTCTGCAGCAGGAAGGGGCGCTGGTTGCGGGCCGAGGCCAGGCCGGTACGGTCGTTGAAGATGCGCCGGTATCGGCTGTTGGCGGTGTTCCAGGCCGTCTCGCCGGGCCGCTGCGGCTGGCAGTAGCGGCGGTTGTGGGTAGCGACGTAGCCATTGCGGTCCACGGCGATGCAGAACACCACTTTGTCGGAGAAGGTCAGCATCCGTTCCTGCACCTGCGGGAACAGCTTGTCGGCCAGCTCGGTGAAGCGGGTCAGGTATTGCTGCGGGTCGGTGCCCGCGATGGCTTGGTAGGCCTCGTCGAACAGCATGCTGCTGTCGATCCGACGCTCTCGCAGCGCCTGCTCCAGCAAGCCGGACACTTCGAGCGCGGCCTGCTGCACGGCTTCGATGTAGGGGGAGTCGTCCACCGCCACACCGCTGGAAGCGATCTGTTCGATCATCTGTTCGGACAGGCGCAGAAAGCGGTCACTGCAGGCAAAGGCGGATTCGAGCTTGCGCATGGCCTGCTGGATCTCGACGCCCAGTTCTCCTGAGCGGTCCGCCAGTTGCTGCGTGGTGGCCTGGCTTTGCTGGGCCGACCGGGAGATGAGGTCCACATCCGTCTCCACATCCGCGAAGGCGCGGTGGATGGTGCTCTGCCCCGCAGCGCCCTCATGGCCCACCGCGTCTGCCCGCAGCTCACGGCTGAAGGCCTCGATCCGGCTGTCCAGCGTGCCCACCGTACCCATGATGGCCTTGGACGAGGCTTCCACCTGCGCGGCAAGATCCTTGACGGCATCCGCGACCACCCCAAAGCCGCGGCCCGCTTCGCCCGCCCGCTTGGCTTCGACCGAGGCATTGAAGGCCACCAGCCGCGTCTGCAAGGCGATGCGGGTGATGTCGGAGGCGGCGTCGGAGACCTGGCGCAAGGTGGCCACGATGCCACCGACCTCGTCCCCCACCACGGCCAGCGCCGTGCGGGCACGGCCCACGGCGTCGCGTGTCTGCGAGGTGGATTGATTGATGGCGTCCTGCGCGTGCCGGACTTCGTCCAGTTCGCTGCCCAGCGCCTGCATGGCCTGGGCTTGCGAGAGCACCACCTTCTGCGTGTCCTCGAGCAGCCCCCGCACCTCGGCCGCATCACGGCCCAGGCGGGACACGCCGCCGGACAGTTCACGAACGACGCGAGTGGTCTGCTGATAAGGGTCCAAGCCTGCGCCTGCCGTACCCGGTACGGTCGATGCCGCGTCTGGCGTGCCGCCTTTGGTCGGGGCACGCCGGCGCCATGTCTCCCACATTGCTGCCGCTCCTTGAGGCTCCGGGCTGCCCGGGACGGGCGGCCAAGGACAGACCTGCCGGCCCTTTTACCAGTCGCGAAGCTTGACGCGCAAGCGGGCAATCGCCTGACTGTGGAGCTGACACACGCGGGATTCGGTGACCTTCAACACCGCAGCGATTTCCTTGAGGTTCATGTCGTGCTCGTAATACATCGACATGACGTAGCCCTCGCGCTCCGGGAGGTTCTTGATGGCCTCCACCAGCGCCTCGCGCATGCGGTGGTCCCGCAGCATGCTCATGGGGTCGGCGGTGTCGTCACCCACATGGCGGTCGAGGTAATCGTCGTCGCCGTCATCGCCGGAGATGTCTTCCAGGTAGACGAGCTGGGTGCCGCGCACCTTGGACAGCATCTCCTGGTAATCCGCCAGGCTGATGCCCATCTCGTCGGCAATCTCGGATTCCTGCGGCGCACGGCCGAGCTTTTGCTCCAGCTTGTGCACGGCGGATTCGATGGAGCGTTGCTGGCGGCGATTGCCGCGGCTCATCCAGTCCGAGCCGCGCAGCTCATCGAGCATGGCGCCACGGATGCGCTGGGTGGCGAAGGTCTCGAACTGCACGCCTTGCGCGGTGTCAAAACGCGACAAGGCGTCGGTCAGCCCGATCAGGCCGACCTGGATCAGGTCGTCCAGTTCCACGTTCGCCGGCAGCTTGGCAATCATCTGATGTGCCAGGCGTCGCACCAGCGGGCTGTACTGGCGGATCAGCGAGTTGTTGTCGAGTTGGCCCTTGGCGGTATACATGCTTGACTCCAAGACCAGGGACTCAATGAGGCGAGGCCTGCACGCGGCCCGGGTTGGGCTGCCACATGGGGCGCGGGCGCAGCGGCATGGCGTCGGCGGGGCTGTCCAGCGCGGCGCCAGGCACGGAGGCCAGCAGCAGTTCGCGCGCCATGTGGCGCAGCTCGGGTGTGAGCGGCGCCGTGGCTGGCTGCTTCGGGTCGAGGCAGCCCCACTCGCGCAGCACGGCGCCAAGGAAGCCATCGCCGCAACTGGAGAGTTGCTGCGCAATACGTTCGGCCAGGCGCAGTTGCGGCGAGCAGGCCAGCAACAGGCTGTAGACCATCAGGCCGGCGCGCTGGGTCAGCCACTTCATGCCGGCATAGGCGTGGGTGACGCTCTGCACGTCGGTGTCGGCCAGCAGCACCGGTCGCACTTCCCGCGAGACCAGCACGCGGGACAGTTCGGCCGCGCTCGCATGCAGCAGGACAACGTCGGCAAAGGGCGCGGCATCGGTCACGGCCTCCAGGAACTGGGCGGCGGAACCGTTGGCATTGATATAGCGCAGCGGCAGACCGCGCGCGGCCAGGAAGGACACCTTGGACGACAGCGGCTCGACACAGGCGGCCAGGTCCACTGCGGCCAGTTCGGAGGCGGCGACGGCCTGTTCGCCGGCGTCCACGACCAGGGTGTGCAGGCCGAGCTCGCCGAAGGCGGCGCACAGCCCCTCCAGCAAGGCCCCGCTGCCCACCACATGCGGGTTGCTCACCACCGGCACCACACGCACCCGGGCGGTGGCGAAGAGTCGGCGCAGGCCGTCGGCCTGGTCCTTGGGAGCATTGCTGTGGCTCATCGGGTCGCGCATGGGCTGCTCTGTCTTCTGCTTTCCGTTACCGGAAGTTTCGCTGTGAGTACCGGGTCGCCATACCGAATTGAACGGGCAAAACACCCTGCATTTCAAGTCGATCCGGTGACGGTCGGAGGGCATTCCTCTGCTGATGCGGGGGGTCGTGTCCCGCCAGTCAGCGACAAGGATCGCTGGCTGGTCAGTTCAGACCCATCGAGGAAGCCGTTTTCGCCGAGGCACCGAGACCGGTGCCGGCAGCAAAGATCAGGTTCACGTCCGAGGCATCCATGCGCCAGGCAGACTGGCCATGGCTGCGCAAGGCGCGTTGCACCAGGGCTTGCGACGACAGGCGATGCCAATCTTCCGGCACACGCTGGCCGTTGGCCACACCAATCACGCGCAGCTTGTGACGGATCACCGTATCCAGCGCCGGGGCCAGCTTCACGGCCTCGTCGATCTTGGACAGGATCACGCCCTGGGCTTCGCTGCCGCGCCAGGCCTGGACCACGTCTTCGATGGTTTCGCCCTGCTGGGCGGAATTCACCACCAGCAAGCGCTTGATGCTCTTGTGGGCCAGCATGTCCAGCAGTTCGGCGGTACGGCTGTCGCGCTGGGCGGTGCCGGCGGTGTCGATCAGGACCATCTTCTTGCCCGACAGCAGCTCCAGCAGGTCTTCCAGCGAGGCGCGGTCATGCGCGGTGTGCACCGGCACGCCCAGGATGCGGCCGTAGGCGCGCAGTTGCTCGTGGGCACCAATCCGGTAGGCGTCCAGGGTGATCAGGCCGAGCTGGCTGGCACCGTACTTGGTGGCAAAGGCCGCCGCAATCTTGGCCGTCGTGGTGGTCTTGCCCACGCCCGTGGAGCCGATCAGGGCAAACACACCGCCCTGGTCTTCCAGGGGAGGCATCTGCTCGGCGGTGGCGACATTGCGCGACAGCACGTTGGCGGCCCAGGCGGTGCCTTCGGCTTCCTCGGTGGCTTGCGCCGGCAGGCCGTCCACCAGCTTGCGCACCAGGCCCGGGGAGAAACCGGCATCCAGCAGCTTCTGGGTCAGGCGGGCCTGCGTCGGCTGGCGTTGCAGCTTTTCCATGAAGGCCAGGGCGCCGAAGCGCTCTTCGATCAGGCCCTTCATGGCGCGCAGTTCGGTCATCATTTCCTGCTCGCGGCGAGCCGGCATGCTGTCCATGCTGGGCACGCCGAAGCCACCCAGGTCGGGGGTGTGCTGCATCGCGGCCTGCTGGACACGGATCTCGTCGCGCAGCACCGGCGGCACGATACGCGGCGCAGGCTCAGGGTGATAGGCCGGCGCTTCATCGACACGGCGGGCACCCAGGGTCTGCATGGCGCTGCGGGCGCGCTGGTCGCGGGCCTGCACCATGGAGGCCACGGATTCCTGCATGGCGGCCGGGGCGGGCTCGTCCATCATCGGGTCGGGCTGGCCGTTCATTTCGGCGGCGCGGCGCTTGAGCATGCGTTCACGCACATAGTCCTGGAAGGACAGCGTGCTCATGGCCATGGCGTTGACGTCGTCACCGATCGAAGGCGGCTGGCCGTGCGAGAAGCCAGGCTCCTGGCGCGGCGCCGACAGACGCTGCTTGATGGCCTGGCGCGGCTGCGGCTCAGCATGCGCGGCGCGCGGGGCAGCCTGAGGCGCCGTCCGGGGGGCAGCGACGCGCGGGGCGGAAGCCGCCACTCGCTCGATCTGCGACATCCCCTCCGGCGCCATGGCCAGCACCTCCACCCCTTCGGGGCAGGGCTTGTTGGACAGCACCACGGCTTCGTCGCCAAAGGCCTGGCGGACCAGGCTCATGGCTTCGCGGGTGTTGCGGGCAGTAAATCGCTTGACGTTCATGCCGTGCCTCCGATGATGGAGCCGATGCGGATAGTGTGCGTTTCCGGGATCTCGCTATGGCCAAGCACCTTCAGACGCGGGGCAGCGCGCTTCAGGAGCCGGGCCAGGGGGGCGCGGATCAGGTCGGGTACCAGCAGACAGGCAGGCAGGCCACGGTCTTCCTGAGACTGGGCGGTCTGCGCGGCGCTGCGGGCCAGCGTGTCAGCCACGCCAGGATCCAGTGCAGCACCGTGCGGGGAATTCAGGGCCTGTGTCACCAGGCGCTCCAGTTCGGGTTCGAGGGCAATGACGTCCAGTTCTTTCGCCGGACCGTAGATCTGCTGCACGATCGCCGGAGCGATGTGAATGCGGATACGACGGGCCAGTTCGGCCGGATCCGAGGTCTGGCTGGCGTTTTCGGCCAGGCTTTCCACCACGGAACGCATATCGCGGATGTGCACGCCCTCTTCCAGCAGGAACTGGAGGACTCGTTGCAGGTTGGCGATATTGACCATTTTGGGAATCACGTCTTCAATCAACTGAGGCGCTTGCTTGGTGAGGTGTTCCACCAGCTGCTGGGTTTCCACTCGGCCCAACAATCGGGCCGCGTGAACTTGCATCAAGTGTGAGAGATGTGTGGCCACGACGGTCGCGCAATCAACGACCGTAAAGCCTGCCATTTGTGCCATTTCCCGTTGCCGGTCTTCGATCCAGACCGCCGGGAGGCCAAAGGCGGGGTCGGTGGTTTGCGTACCGATCAGTTTTTGGGTCGCGTGACCCGGGTTGATCGCCAGCCACATGCCCGGGTAGGCCTCGGCTTCGCCGATGACGGCACCGCGCAGGGTGACGCGGTACTGGCTGGGGCGCAGTTCGAGGTTGTCGCGGATGTGGACGGACGGGGGCAGGAAACCGACGTCTTGCGCAAACTTGCGGCGTACGCCCTTGATGCGGCTGAGCAGGTCGCCTTCGCGGCTCTTGTCGACCAGGGCGATCAGGCGGTAGCCGACTTCCAGGCCCAGGGTGTCCACCGGGGCGACGTCTTCCCAGCTGGCTTCGGCGTCCGGGTTGGGGGCACCCGCCGTGGGGGTGGCCGCCTTGGCCGCAGCAGCCGCCTGCGTCTCCTTGGTTTCCTTCTGCTTCATCCAGTAGGTCAGGTAGCCCAGGCCACCGGCGATCAGCAGGAAGACCAGGTGCGGCATGCCCGGGATCAGGCCCAGGACGGCCACCACGCCGGCGGTGATGCCCACGGCCTTGGTGGAGCCGAAGACCTGCTTGCCGATCATGGCGCCGACATCCTTGTCCTTGCCGACGCGGGAGACGACCAGGGCGGAGGCCACCGAGATCAGCAGCGCAGGCACCTGGGCGACCAGGGCGTCACCCACGGCCAGCAGGATGTAGCTGTCAGCGGCCTGGCCGGCGGACAGGCCGTGCTGGGCCACGCCGATGATGAAACCACCGACGATGTTGATGAACAGGATCAGGATGCCGGCCACGGCATCACCACGGACGAACTTGCTGGCACCGTCCATGGAGCCGAAGAAGTCGGCTTCGTCGCTGAGTTCGGCGCGGCGGCGCTTGGCTTCCTTTTCGTCGATCAGGCCAGCGGAGAGGTCCGCATCCACGGCCATCTGCTTGCCGGGCATGGCGTCCAGCGTGAAGCGGGCACCGACCTCGGCGATCCGCTCCGCACCCTTGGTGACGACGATGAAGTTGATGACCACCAGGATGGCGAAAACAATCAGGCCGACGGCGAAGTTGCCGCCGATCAGGAAGTGGCCAAAACTCTCGATCACCTGGCCGGCGGCGCCAGCCCCGGTATGGCCTTCCATGAGCACGACGCGGGTGGAGGCGACGTTCAGGGACAGCCGCATCAGGGTGGTGAGCAGCAGCACGGTCGGGAAGGCCGCGAAGTCCAGCGGCCGGACCATGTGCGAGGCCACCATCATGACCATGATGGCCATGGCGATGTTGAAGGTGAAGAACAGATCCAGGGCGAACGGCGGCAGGGGCAGCACCATCATCGCCAAAATCATCATGACGGCGATCGGCGCACCCAGCGCGCCAATAATCGCGGCGCGGGGTCCGAGGAGGTTCTGCAAACGGGCCAGGAGCTCGTTCATGGTTCAGCCTTCTTGAATCTGCGTCAACGTTGAGGGGCGGCTTCAGCGAACAGGTCGTCCTGTTCGTCTGCCGGAGGGGTCCAGCCCGGCTTCTTGTGCGGATCGAGGTCGTCCGGCACGCTCGGGTTGGGCGCTTCGTTCGGGGTGGCACCGCGGCCGGCCATGGCGGCCTTCAGCTGGTACACATAGGCCAGCACCTGGGCGACCGCGCCAAAGAGAGCGCCAGGGATTTCGCGGTCGATCTCGGCGTGGGCGTACAGGGCACGGGCCAGGGCGGGGGCACGCAGCACCGGGACCTTGCTGTCCTTGGCGATGTCGCGGATCTTGAAGGCCAGCAGGTCCAGGCCCTTGGCGACGACACGGGGCGCGCCCATCTTGGTCTCGTCATACTGGATGGCGACGGCATAGTGGGTCGGGTTCATGACGACCAGGTCGGCCTTGGGCACGGCGGCGAGCATCTGGCGCTTGATCAGCTCGCGGGCCTTGTGGCGCATCTTGTGCTTCATTTCAAGGTTGCCTTCGGCTTCCTTGAGTTCGTTCTTGGCTTCCTCGCGCGACATCTTCAGGCGCTTCATGTACATGAAACGCTGCAGGGGCAGGTCGATGGCCGCGAACATGAACAGCGCGATGCCCAGCAGCATCATGCCGCCCATGAGCTGCTGGCCGGCGAAAGCCAGGGCTGCAGGCAGGGGCACGGACATGATGCCGACGAAACCAGCCACCCGATCCTTCAGGGCCAGGGCGCCGATGACGCCAAGGACGAGGCTGAGCAGGCAGGCCTTGAGGGCCTGGGTGAGGTTCTGCCACTGGAAGAGGCGGCCAAATCCGTTGATGGGATTCAGGTGGGTGAACTTGGGGGCCAGCGGCTTCATGGTGAAGTTCCAGCCGCCGCCAGCCAGGTGGCCGGCGATGGCGGCTACCGCCAGGATCAGCAGGCCGGGCAGCACCAGGGCAAAGGCCTGCCAGGTCAAGCCGGACAGGCGCTCGGTCATCATGCCGGCGGTGCGCAGCTGTTCGGCATCGAAACGCAGGGAGCCTTCCAGCATGTGCTGAAGCGTCGCCACCGTCGAGGGCGCCGTGGACGCAATCAAGGCACCACCGGCCGCCATCACGGTGAAGTGAGGCAGGTCACGGGAGCGCGGCAGTTGCCCTTCCTTGCGAGACCTTTCGATCTTCTTCTGCGAGGCGGGTAAGTTGCGGTCTTGTGCGTCTTGGTCGGCCATGGGCGGGGTGGTCGTCCACAGCACCATGCCGTGGCCCCGCCATTGTTCGGCTTAACGGGGGCTGGCTTTAGGCAGATAAGGGGGAGAAAACCGGTGGTTCTTCTGGCTGAGAAGCTGCCGGATTCTCGCGTTCGAGGGCCGCGTTCGCGTTCGCGTTCGCGTTCGCGGATCGGACCGGACCGGACCGGACCCGGGCCATGTTCGGAGATCGGAGCGCGGGCGGCGTGCCCTGAAAATCGGGCGCGCGAGTCCGGAGGTCTTGAGGGCTTTGCCCTCAAGACTCCCCTCCGGTGCTCAAAATTCGGGGCGGGCCCAACTCGCTTCGCTCACCTTCGGCTCGCTCCGCTCAAACAGCCGGTCCCTCTAGTCAGTTAACGAAGCGCGCTCCGCGCGCCCCCCCCCGAATTTCTCCGCTCCTCAGCTCCTCCCACGCACGCCCGATTTCCAGGGCACACCACCCGTCCACCACCGAGATCCGCCGCCAATTTGCAACTCCAACTCCCGGCGTAAACCCGAAGTCGCGTTGGGAAATCTGGGCGTGACGGGGTGCCGTGTCGGCGCTTGCTACGCGGACCACGGCGCGAGGGCCTCAAAGCCCTCAGAACACCGAGGTTTTAGAAGCCTAGGGACGCCAGGAGGTCATCCACTTCGGACTGGTTCGATACCACGTCCGTACGGCCTTCAGGGTTCACCACCGGGCCTTGCAGGATGTTGTGGTCCACCTTCTCACGCTGCTCAGGCGGCACCACCTGCAGCAGCAGCTTGACCAGGCTGTCCTCCAGGTCATTGGCCAGCGTCACCACCTTGGCCACCACTTGGCCCGTCAGGTCATGAAAGTCCTGCGCCATCATGATGTCGGTCAGGTGGGTATCGATCTTGGAGGTCGAGCTCTCGACTTCCTTCACGAAGTTGAAGACCGCACCCGTCGCCACCGCCTTCACCGGATCCGCCGTGATGGCCTGGGCCATCGCGTTGGCCGCAGCAGAGATGCGTGCATGCTCCGCCTTGGCCTGATCCACCGAGTTCAGCACCTTGTTGGCGGCATCTGCCGTCTTCGTGGCGATATAGGTCAGACGGCTGCGTGCGTCCGGCAAGCCGTCCGTGGCCACCTGCAGCTTGGGCATCACGCCCAGTTGTTGCATCGTGTCGTGCAACACGCGGGTAATCGTGCCGATCTGCTGGAACACATCCGGCGATACGGCCAACGGCTCAGTCCCTTGACCCAGTTTGGCCAATTCTTCCATCTGCATGGTGGTACTCCCCAACGCGTCAGGCCGCAGCGGCCAGTTTCTGCATGATCTTCTGGACTTTTTCTTCCAGCGTGGCCTTTGTGAAGGGCTTGACGATGTAACCCGCCGCACCACTCTGCGCCGCCAGCACGATGTCTTCCTTGCGGGCCTCGGCCGTCACCATCAGCACCGGCAGATGCTTCAGCGTGGCGTCTTCCTTGATGGCCTTGAGCAGCTCAAAACCATTCATGTTGGGCATGTTGATGTCGCTGACGACGAAGTCGTATTTCGCCTGTTTCAGCATGCTCAGGGCCTCAACGCCATCTTCTGCCTCTTCGGCGTTGTTGTAGCCGATCTCCTTCAGCAGGCCACGCACAATACGGCGCATGGTCGAGAAGTCGTCGACGATCAAGAATTTCATGTCAGTGCTCATGGCGTTCCTCTGAGGGGACTGGAGGGCTTAAGGCGATTTCTTTGGAATCGGAAAGACATCTGCGAGCTTCATCGGCCCTCAGGTGCCGAACTCGAGGCCATCGGTGCGCTGGCCCCATCACTCGGTGCATCTTCCTCATCCGTGAGGTTTTTCAGGACCGCATCCTCAGCATCGCGATTCATCACAATGATGCTGATACGGCGATTGACCGGGCTTTTCGAGTCCTTGGTGTCGAGCAACTTGCTGGACGCCAGACCCTGCACTCGCAGGACCCGACTGTCCGGCAGCCCGCCAGCCAACAACTCGCGTCGCGAAGCATTGGCACGATCGGCGGACAACTCCCAGTTGCTGTATCCACGCTCACCACCAGAAAACGCCTGTGAGTCCGTGTGCCCCTCCAGCGTGAGCCGGTTGGGCACCTCGGACAGCACACCGCCGAGTTCCTGGAGCAGCTCGCGCATATACGGCTTCACCACGGCACTGCCACTGTCAAACATAGGACGATTATTCTCGTCCACGATTTGGATACGCAAGCCCTCGCGGGTCATGTCAAGACGGATTTGTCCACCTAATGCCGCAATTTTTGGGTTGTCGGCAATGATTTTCTCCACCTTGTCCTTGAGTTGTTGCAGCCGTACCCGCTCCGCACGACGTTGCTCCTCCTTCAAGGCCTTCAAATTGATGGTTTTTCTGGGGGATTCCACATCGCCGGCCTTGACCTGGCCCGTCTGGCGCGTCAGGTCCTGCCCCCCACCCTTGATGATGTGGGAAGCATCCCCGGAACCGGAGCCACCAAACATCGCCACCTTCAGCGGCGAGGCGAAATAGTCGGCAATACCCTTCTTGTCGCCTTCGGTCGTGGAACCGAGCAGCCACATCAGCAGGAAGAAAGCCATCATCGCGGTCACGAAGTCCGCATAGGCAATCTTCCACGCACCCCCGTGAGCAGCATGGCCGCCCTTCTTGATGCGCTTGATGATGATGGGCTGAAGTTTCTTGGCGTCTCCGGCCATGGAAATTCCTTCCGCCTTCCGATTACTTCTTGCCCTTCACGTGACCTTCAAGTTCCGAGAAGGTCGGACGCTCCGTCGAATACAGGACCTTGCGGCCAAACTCGATGGCGACTTGCGGTGCATACCCCTGCATCGACGCCAGCAACGTGGTCTTGATGCATTGCAGTTCCTTGCCGGCCTCATCCACCTTGGCCTCCAGCGCACCCGCCAGCGGCTCCGCAAAAGCATAGGCCAATAAAATGCCAAGGAAAGTGCCCACCAGCGCCGAGCCGATCATGCCGCCCAGCACGGCCGGGGGTTGCCCCACCGAGCCCATGGTGTTCACCACCCCCAGCACCGCCGCCACAATTCCGAAGGCGGGCAATCCGCCCGCCAGGCGCTGCAAGGCCTGCACCGCCAGGAAGGCTTCGTGGTGATGGGTGTCGATTTCGGCATCCATCAAGGATTCAATCTCGTGCGCGTTCAGGTTGCCCGAGACCATCATGCGCAGGTAATCCGTGATGAATTCCGCAACGTGGTGGTCGTTGCCGACCGTGGGGTACTTCTGGAACAGCGGTGAGCTGTGTGGGTCCTCGACATCCTTTTCGATGGACATCAGACCCTCCTTGCGGGCCTTCTGCAGGATGTCGTAGAGCAAGGCCAAAAGCTCCATGTAGCGGGCCTTGGTGTATTTGCTGCCCTTGAAGCACTCGCCCAGCCCCTTCATGGTGGCCTTCATCACCTTGGGAGGATTGGTGGCGAGCATGCCGCCGATGGCCGCGCCGAAGATGGTGGTCATCTCGAACGGCAGCGCATGCAGCACCACGCTGATATTGCCTCCGTGCGCGATGAACACGCCGAAGATGCAGGCCATAGCCAGCACCCAACCGATGATGACAAACATGGAATTCGTTCCGTCCTAAAAATCTGCCGTATCCCCTCTCGACACGGTCCGTCTCATCCCTTATCGACCGGCCCCCCAAAGGCTTGAGCATTCTTTCGCTCACGCCCTGCCCGTCGAAGATCCTGAATCCGATACACATGCAGCCGATGCCGGCTGCCGGTCTCCAGCTGCGCATGGACAGCTTGTCCAGGCAGCGGAAAGTCCAGGCTCACCAGCCAGCGGTCACCTGGCATTTCGGCCAGCGCCTTGTCGAGCGCCCGCAACATGGATTCTGGACGCTGGAACAGGTAGACCATGTCGAAATCCCGCCACGACTGGCTCCACAGATCGCCCCGGGTCACCTTCGCCCAGGCGCAACGCAGACGCGCCAGCAGCCACAGGATCGGACTGTATTCAATGCCATGCAGTTGAACGGCGGGATAAGCGCGGCGAAGCGCCATCAATCCGTCCCCTACCCCACAACCCGCATCCAGAACGTGCGCTTGTTCACGCAAGGGAACCACGGCCGGCAATGCGCGCAACGCGTCATGCGGCGTGGGAAACAAGGGCGCGTCCGACCAACCCCGGCGTGGATAGGCCACCACCAGAATGAGCAGCGGGATGAGCCAGGCCCAGGCGGGCAGCGCCACGCCCGTCACCACCAGGGCCAGCGGGAAGCCGGCAGCCACCATGGCGCGGCGCCAGGGCTGACGATGCAGGCCCGCCAGGATGAGCCCAAGCCCGGTCGCCACCAGCGCAGCCGGCCAGCCCGGCCCAAAGCCGCGCCAGACCGCCCAGCAGGCCGCCCAGCTCGCCAGGGCGAGCGCAGGCCAGCGCCACGGCGACGGCGCACTGGAAGGGGAAGAAGTGGAGGTGTCGTCCAAAACGACCAGGGGGAGTGTCGACCGCTGTGATTGTGCGGGACGTGGCGCCACAGCACCACTTCATCTCCACACCCTCACCACGTCAGAATGCTCAGTGCATCTGCAGGCCGCCTGCGGCCTTGCCCTTGCCCGCGCGGGCCGGCGGGTTGCACAGGCCGCACACATAGTGCTTGGCGACCTCATGGGGATGGGTCACGTAGTGGCCATTGCACTTGCTGCACTTGGTCAGCGTCAGCATGCCGTTGTCCACAAACTTCACCAGGCGCCAGGCGCGTGTCACCGACAACAGCGGCTCCAGGCTCTGTGCCTGAGTTTGCTCCTGATAAAGCTGGTAGGCCTTGATGACGGTGTCGATCTCGTCCATCTCGGCCACCTTGTTCAGGTATTCATGAATGTTCATGAACAGGCTGGCGTGAATATTGGGTTGCCAGCTCATGAACCAGTCGGTCGAGAACGGCAGTTGGCCCTTGCTCGGGCTCTTGCCCGAGACTTCCTTGTACAGGCGCAGCAGACGCTCATAGCTCAGATCGGTTTCCGACTCCAGCACCTGCAGACGAGCCCCGAGATTGATCAGCGTGACCGCACGCTCGATCTGCTTGGCTTCGGTCAGGATGGACTTGGTGCGCATGGAAAACCTCTTGTGCTGGATGCTGGGTATGGGTGTCAGGCAGGCGAAAAATTCAGGCTGCTTCGTGGTGGCGGCCAGCCATCAGGATGGAGGCATGCAGGCGGGAAACCGCGTCGTTGGCGGCCGGCTTGCCGTGGCTGGTCAGCAGGCCCCACACCAGGTCGTCGTCCATGCGGAAGCGGCACAGCAGGGTGTTGCCAGAAGCCATCTTCATCATCTGGGCCGGGCTCAGCGTGTTCAGCAGCGTGGCCGTCTCTTCGGAGATGCCAAGGCGGAACAGCGCTTGCTCGCGGTCGGTACGGATCAGGCTCTGAGCCAGCATCAGGTAGGACAGGTTGGCTTCGCGGATTTCAGCAAGGATCTGGTCAGCGTTCATGTCGGTACTCCTGGTCTGCGTGGGGCGGGGCCGGTGTTGTTTGCGTCGTCTGGGTGACGTCGCGGCATGGGTTGAACTGTAGAGAACCCGAAACAAAGCCGACATCAGGTCGCTTCTGTGCAGTGCTTAGGAGTCAGGACGACGCGGCTGTAAGGGAACTTCCTACAGGTTGCCGGATCAGCGCCATCCCGGCGCTGCTTTTCGTGGCTTTCAGAGGAGAGGTTTTCCTCTGGGGGCTGGGCTGAGCCCGTGTCAGCCGTGTCAGCCTTGGGGAAACTGCTGCCGCAGCGCCCGGGCTTCATCCGCCCTGCCCGTGCCGTCCAGAACCAAGGCCAGATTGAAGGCCGCCAGGTGGCTGCCGCGGCCCGCCACTGCCCCCGGCTGATCTGGACGCTCCCCCAGCTCCAGGCAACGGCGCCACGCTTGTTCAATCATGGGCAGCAGCACATCGGCCTGTGTCGGCTCCTCCGCCGCCCAATCCAGAAGCAGATCACCCAGGGCAAAGAAGACATCCGGCGATTCCTCGCAGATCGCCATCTGCGTGTCCGCCAACACCACACCGTCGGCATGGCGACCCAGCCGCTTCAACCCAAACAAGCGCCGTGCGACGAGGTCCGGCCACCATGCGGGCAGCGAGGTCAAGTGAGTCGCGCATGTCGCGAAGGCTTCTTCCGCCATCGCGAAGTCGTCATAGACAAAAGCGTCCTTCCCGAGCTGATACCAAAGATAGGCATCGTTCGGACGGTCCTGCAGTGCTGCTTGCAACAGGCGCTGGTTGCGCCCCTGCTTATCCGTCAGCCGTTCACTGCGGTAGCCGTCATGGCCAATACGAAGCGCCAGCGGCTTGACCGGCAAGGCGTGCATGGCTTGCTCATGAATACGTCCGGCGTATCGCACCGGGCCGGGAAGGATGCGGCTGAGCCGCGCGTGTGCAACCCCATCGTCAAACTGGTCTTCCAGCGCGATGGTGCCCACAAAGTCTGGAGGGGTTTGGCGCAAGGCCTGCAAGGCCTCGGCACCGGGGCCACTGGGGTCATCCCCGTCGATCAGCCACTCATCAGCATCCAGCACGATGTGCCAATCCGCTGCGGCCAGGTCGAGCGCAGCATTGCGCGCCACGGAAAAGTCATCAGGCCACGGCAGGTGGGCCACACGCGCGCCGGCTTGCGCCGCCAATACCGACGTGGCGTCGGTGGAGCCCGTGTCCAGCACCAGCATGTCATCCACAAAAGGGCGCACGCTGTTCAGCAGGCGCTGGATGTGGGCCGCCTCATTTTTGGCGATCACCACCACACAGGTGCGCCAAGGTGCGCGGGCAGGCGCGGGAGCGCTCACTGCATCTGCAGGCCACCGGCGGCCTTGCCCTTGCCAGCACGGGCCGGCGGGTTGCACAGGCCGCACACATAGTGCTTGGCCACCTCATGGGGGTGGGTCACAAACTGGCCACCGCACTTGCTGCATTTGGTCAGCGTCAGCATGCCGTTGTCCACGAACTTCACCAGGCGCCAGGCACGGGTCACCGACAGCATGGGCTCCAGGTTCTGGGCCTGGGTCTGCTCCTGATAGAGCTGGTAGGCCTTGATGACGGTGTCGATCTCGTCCATCTCGGCCACCTTGTTCAGGTATTCATGAATGTTCATGAACAGGCTGGCGTGAATGTTGGGTTGCCAGCTCATGAACCAGTCGGTCGAGAACGGCAGTTGACCCTTGCTGGGGCTCTTGCCCGAGACTTCCTTGTACAGGCGCAGCAAACGCTCGTAACTCAGGTCGGTTTCCGATTCCAGCACCTGCAGGCGAGCCCCCAGCTTGATCAACGTCACAGCGCGTTCGATCTGCTTGGCTTCGGTCAGGATGGACTTGGTTCGCATGGAAAACCTCTACAGCTAGGGACTGGTCTCAGACGGGCACATCACGTACCCCACACCGCTCATGGTCTCTCAACTGCCGTAGTCTGGCGACAGTCTTGTATTGACCGACTTGCGTTGCCGCCGGGCCGCCCCAAGGCAATCGCATCCACCTGAGGTTGGGGCCTTCGCCCCGACCGAGGGTGACCCCCTCGGGGGGTGGCTCCGCGTACCCGCGGAGCCGGGGGCTCCATTCATGCTTGCGTTGCCGCCGGGCCGCCCCAAGGCAATCGCATCCACCGGAGGTTGGGGCCTTCGCTCCGACCGAGGGTGACCCCCTCGGGGGGTGGCTCCGCGCACCCGCGGAGCCGGGGGCTCCATTCATGCAGCTTCGTGATGACGGCCGGCCATCAGGATGGAGGCGTGCAGGCGGGAGACGGCGTCGTTGGCGGCCGGCTTGCCGTGGCTGGTCAGCAGGCCCCACACCAGGTCGTCGTCCATGCGGAAGCGGCACAGCAGCGTGTTGCTGGCGGCCATCTTCATGATCTGGGCCGGGCTGAGGGTGTTCAGCAGGGCGGCGGTGTCTTCCGAGATGCCCAGACGATACAGCGCCTGCTCGCGGTCCGCACGGATCAGGCTTTGGGCCAGCATCAGGTAGGACAGGTTGGCTTCGCGAATCTCGGCGAGGATCTGGTCTGCATTCATCTCGGATCTCCTGGGGCGTTTGTTGCTGCGTTGGAATGAATTCTGCAGATTCACTCAGGCTGACAACATCAGGTCGACACCAGATCCAGGCTAGGGAACGCGCCGACCCCTTTGTCAGCCTGATTCCTACAAGCTGACAGGTCGCGCAGTTCGCCGAGGGAATGAAAACAGGCCGGAGGCCCGGCGCCACCAGGGGCGCGCCGTCAGGCGGGCGTGACGGCCCTGTCAGGCAAGGAACGCGGCCCGCATGGGCGGCGGCGCCTGACAGTGAAGAAAATATCCGACGGCCAACACCACCAGCACGGCGGCCGGGTCATCGGGAGCCACCGAAACAGCCACTCAGGGCCGTTTCAGCGGGGGTTGCGGGGCGACCCTGGGGCCAGCGCCGCGACCGATTCAGGGGCCAGAGGTCAGCCGGCCGATTGCAGGCGTTGCAGTTCAGCGGTGACCAGCGGCGCCAGTTCAGGCGTCTCGCGCTTCAGCATCTCGGCCGCTTCACCCTGGCACAGGGCGGTCAGCACTTCAATGGCCGCCTTGATCTCACCCAGGCCCGACAGGGCGAAGGCCAGCGTGTAGAGGCTGGGGGCGTGTTGGGGCTGCAGGCTGACGGCCTGGTGCGCATACAGCGCGGCATCCGAGAGTTGGCCGGCGGACAGCAACAAGGCGCCGACATCGGACAGCAGGTCCACGCTGGTCGGCTCGATCTCCAGCGCATTGCACAACAAATTCACGCCATCGCCGATGCGGCCCAGGGCGGCCTGCTCGAAGGCGATGTTGCGGGCATTGGCCAGCAGCAGTTGTGCCTCACGGGACCCCGGCTGGATGCGGCTGACGCCGTCCGTCGAGGGGGTGGACACGATGGACGCGGCGGACCGTGCCTGGGAATGCGCTTGAGTGGGCGTTTGCAGCGGCATAGACCTCTCCATGGTCGTTGGTGGCTGGGTGGGGGTGACTGGTGCGTCACCGGCCTGGCGGCTGCGGTAACGCTGGGAAGAACTGTAGGACGGCATTGACGTGACCAAGCGCACGAAAAGCACTGTCAACACCGCCCATTCCCCCTTTATCCCGGCGCGGAGCTGCCGTTAACCACTTGTGTCCGTCGCATTGACCGACTGGCAGGACCCAGGTCCCGCCGAAAGTCAAACGACAAACAGCCTGTTGTCAGACCCCTTTTTCAACGTTTCGAAAGTCTTGACAAACAGCCCTCAAGTTCTATGGCGAAGGTGCCGACAACCAAAACAACGGGTCTGCTGTCAGACACGTGGTCCGGTTAGAAGGCCTGGCGTTCATAGGCCTCCGCAAGGGGGTGGGGCGGCAACGGTTGACTAGCGTCGGACTGGGACCGGACCGGGGAAAGCCCGGGCGGTTCAGCAAGAGCAAGACCGCGTCCAGGCACGGTGGCGCTCATGTGTGGTTCGGCGCTTTTGCCGGTATTTATGTATAGCTGTTAGGAGCAATCATGGCCCAAATCATCAACACCAATCTGTTGTCGCTCAACGCCCAGCGCAACACTGCCACCAGCCAAAGCTCGCTGGCCGTCGCCATGCAGCGCCTGTCCTCCGGCCTGCGCGTCAACTCCGCCAAGGACGACGCCGCTGGTCTGGCCATCGCTGACCGCATGCAATCCCAAGTGCGCGGCATGAACGTCGCAGCACGTAATGCCAACGACGGTATTTCTCTGGCGCAGACGGCTGAAGGTGCTTTGTCCAAGGTGGGTGACTCGCTGCAACGTATGCGTGAACTGGCGGTTCAGGCGCGTAATGCCACGAACACCACGTCCGATCTGGACTCCATTGGCCAGGAATATTCGCAGCTGGGTTCTGAAATCACCCGGGTGCTGGGTGGCACGACCTTCAACGGCCGCAACATTCTGGCGACGGATGCTGGCACGCAGACCTTCCAGATTGGTGCCAACACCACGACCAACGACTCGGTGGACGTGATCACGACCGACATGACGGCGGACACGAGCATCACGGCCGTGACGGGTGGTGCCATCAGCAACACGTCCACGACGACGGATCTGGCTACCGTGATCGACAACATCGATGCGGCCATCAAGACTGTCTCTGGCGAGCGTTCCAAGCTGGGTGCTTCGCAGAACCGTTTCGACGCGATCATCTCCAACCTGCAGATCTCGGTGGAAAACCAGACGGCTGCTCGCAGCCGGATCATGGATGCGGACTTCGCTTCGGAAACGGCGAACCTGAGCCGTGCCCAGATCCTGCAACAGGCTGGCAACGCCATGATCGCCCAAGCGAACCAGGCTCCCCAGCAAGTGCTGGCCCTGCTGCGCTAAACCTCTTCCGGGTGATGACGCTGCCTCTGCCGAGGCGGCGTTGCCCACCCCAGAGGCTTGGCCATGATTTCTCCGCCGCGCCTTGCGAGGCCCGTCGCCCCCTCCGGCGATGGGGTAGTGCAAACCTCGCAAGGCTGCGGAGGAGTCTTCTGGCAGAGACCCCGGGCGGGCGCTTGAGATCTGATGTCTCTTGCATCCGAGCGTCCGCCCGGTGTTTGTGTCTTAAGAAATCTGCATAACTCCTTCCGTTGGATCCGGTGCGTCTTCCTCTATGCGCTGGCGTTGCACGGCTGTGCCTGGCCAGGCTGGGCGCTGGATGACACCCGAAAGGCCCTTGGTCTTGAAGGGTTCAGGTTCGTCTATCGGGATGGGCAGCAGTACTCGGTTCGGGAAAGTGACGGTCCGGGGCCTGTTTGCGTAAGTCAAGGAATGAATGACCGGGCGGAGCCCGGGCAGAAGGGACATGGAGCAAACAGGCCCCGGGCCGGCGCTTTCCAGCGCGGGGCGCTGTTTGCCGCAAACAAGGCCACAAAGGCCTCCAGGCCTCAAGCCCAAGGCAGCCCTATAAGCAGTACGGAGTATGAGGAATGGTGGCAGGACTCGGTTCGGGAAAGTGACGGCTCGGGGCTTGTTTGCGTAAGTCAAGGAATGAATGACCAGGCGGAGCCCGGGCAGAAGGGACATGGAGCAAACAGGCCCCGGGCCGGCGCTTTCCAGCGCAGCCCGTTGGTTGCAGCGAAGCGCTTTCCAGCGCAGGCCGCTGGTTGCACCAAAGCGCTTTCCTGCGCAGGAGTGGGATTACCAGAGGAAGAGGAAAAAGTCGGAACCGGTGGGAGCTCCAATGAGCCCAGCGCTGCTGCCCTAGACATCGGCGGCGCTGTTGGGGCTCCCACCGAGGCCGCATCCCCGCCTCGCAGCACCTCCCGCGCCACCCAAAAAGCGGTTGGAAACGAAGAACTGACCCCGAAACACCCGCCATTTCTCCCGCAAACCCCCACAGACGCCTACGACTTCACGTTCGCAGGGCCCTGTTACAGCCACGCGCCTACAAACCGCTCAAGTCTCTTTCGAGCCGACCCGATAACGTATCAACGGGTCCGCAATGTCTAGCAAGGACCTCGTGGTCCGGCCCCGTCGGACGAAGTTTTACCGACACCCGGACCGACAAGGTCTTCGACACTCGAAAGGATTTTGATCATGGCTCAGATCATCAACACCAACCTGGCTTCCCTGAACGCCCAGCGTAACCTCACCGGTTCCCAATCGTCCCTCTCCACCTCCATGCAGCGCCTCTCCTCCGGCCTGCGTGTGAACTCGGCCAAGGACGACGCTGCCGGCCTCGCCATCGCAGAACGCATGAATGCCCAGGTCCGCGGTATGAACGTCGCGGTTCGCAATGCCAACGACGGCATCTCCCTGGCGCAAACCGCTGAAGGCGCGCTCTCCAAGGTCGGTGATTCCCTGCAACGCATGCGTGAACTGGCCGTCCAGGCCCGCAACGCCACCAACACCACCTCCGACCTGGACTCCCTGGGCCGCGAATACGCCCAGCTCGGCGAAGAAATCGGCCGTGTCCTCGGTGGCACCACCTTCAACGGCAAGGCCATCCTGGCCGCCGATGCCGGCACCCAGACCTTCCAGATCGGTGCCAACACCTCTGCCAACGACTCGGTGGACGTGATCACCAACGACCTGACGCAGGATGCCACCATCACCTCGGTGACCAGCGGCGCCATCGACAACGCTTCCACCCCGGCCACCCTGGCCACGGTGATCGACAACATCGATGCCGCCATCAACACGGTCAGCGGCCAACGCGCCATCCTGGGTGCCTCGCAAAACCGTTTTGACGCGATCATCTCCAACCTGCAGATCTCGGTCGAAAACCAGACGGCTGCCCGCAGCCGGATCATGGATGCCGACTTTGCGGCGGAAACCGCCAACCTCAGCCGCGCCCAGATCCTGCAGCAGGCCGGCAACACCATGGTGGCCCAGGCCAACCAGCTGCCGCAGCAAGTCCTGTCGCTGCTGCGCAGCTAAGCCGCCAAGCACAGCCCGGGCATCACGCGCATGACGCTGGTGCTGCGGGCACCGCGGTCGCCACACAGGCGCCCGCGCTCCTCTGAGAACACCGTCCGGATCTCGCCCCTCGCAAGCCCGAAAGGGCCCCTCCATCAGCCCCGAGGCTGACCGGCGCACGCTCATCAAGAAGGCCCCGCCGCCCTCCCCCACACCGGGAGGGCGGCGGGGCCTTCTTTTCTTTTGGCCGGTCTTTGGGGCCCTTATCGGCGCTTTAACCCGCCGACACATTCCGCACAATGGATTCCATCGAGCGAATGACTTGATTGGCTCGACCACCGGTCCAACCGGCAGATCTCATCCAGAGCGCTTCGGGCGCGGCGGAGATCGGCAGGCGAGGTCGGGAACGACACCGCCAACCACGATCACCATCAGGATCGAGCCCAGGACAAGGATCTCCGCAGGAGTGCATCAATGCCACAGACCATCAACACCAACATTGCATCGCTGAACGCGCAACGCAATCTGAACAGCTCGCAGTCGTCACTGGCGACTTCGATGCAACGGCTGTCGTCGGGCCTGCGGGTGAACTCCGCCAAGGACGACGCCGCCGGCCTCGCCATCGCCGAACGCATGAATGCGCAAGCCCGCGGCATGAGCGTCGCGATGCGTAATGCGAACGACGGCATCTCGCTGGCGCAGACCGCTGAAGGCGCGCTCGGCAAGGTGGCCGACTCGCTGCAACGTATGCGTGAGCTGGCCATCCAGGCCCGTAACGCCACCAACGCAGACAGCGACAAGAATTCTCTGGACAAGGAATTCGGCGAACTGGCCAAGGAAATGCAGCGTGTGCTGGGCGGTACGACCTTCAACGGGAAGTACATCCTCGGCGCCGATGCGGCCACGCCGCAGACCTTCCAGGTCGGCCCCAACACCACGGCCAATGACGAAATCACCGTCACCACGCCGGACATGACCCAGGATGGGGCCATTACCAACGTGGCGGGCACGGACATCAACGGCGCAGGCCGTTCGGTGATCGACGCGACGGCGGACTCTGCGGCCATCGCCACCGTGGTGGCGAACATCGACACCGCGCTGGACGCCGTCAACTCCCAGCGCGCCGTGCTGGGTGCGACGCAGAACCGCTTTGACGCCGTGATTTCCAACCTGCAGGTGGCGTACGAAAACCAGACCGCTGCCCGCAGCCGGATCATGGACGCCGACTTTGCGTCGGAAACCTCCAATCTCAGCCGGGCACAGATCCTGCAGCAGGCCGGCAATGCGATGGTGGCCCAGGCCAACCAGCTGCCGCAACAGGTTCTGTCCCTGCTGAAGGGTTGATTCGCGGTCTTCCGCGAAATTTCCCTCAAGTCGGACGGTTCACGTGCCGACATAGTGGACAGGGCCTCCCATGGGGGCCCTGTCGTCCATTGCGCTTGCCTGTTCAGCGGATGTACGCTCAGCTGTCAGCAGGCATGACCCGGGAGTCGAACCATGGCCAGCATTACCTCCACCGGCACCATCACCTCCACAGGGGTGGGCAGCGGTCTGGATGTCGACAGCATCGTGTCCAAATTGGTGGCGCTGGAAAAACAGCCTGCGGTGGACCTGCAGGACCGCACCAGCACCATCAAGACGCAGATCTCGGCCTACGGCAAGATTCAAAGCGCCATGAGCGCGATGCGGGATGCGGCTTCCAAGCTGACCACCCCCACCACCTGGTCGGCGCTGACCGCCACCTCGTCGGACAGCAGCATGGCCACCGTCACCGCCGGCTCCGGCAGTGGCGCGGGCAGTTATGCCCTGTCGGTGACCCAACTGGCCGCCGCGCAAAGCATCTCCAGCAAGGCCATGGCCAGCACCGACACCGTCGGGGCCGGCACCATGACCATCGAGCTGGGCCAGTGGGGCGGTACGGAAGCCTCCCCCACCTTCACCAGCCAGAACGGCAAGACGCCCATCAGCATCACGGTGAGCGCCACCGACACGTTGGCCAGCGTGCGTGACAAGATCAATGCCTCCGGCGCTGGTGTCCTGGCCTCGGTGGTGACCGATGCCACCGGCTCGCGGCTGGTGATCCGCTCGCAAGACACCGGCGAGGCCAATGGCTTCCGTGTCACGACGGCCGATGCCGACGGCACCAACGGCGATGCCAGCGGCCTGTCCGCCCTGGCCTACGACCCGACGGCCAGCATCAAATCCATGACGCAGAACGCGGCGGCCCAGAACGCCAAGCTGACCATCAACAACATGGAAATCAGCTCCGCCACCAACACCATCGAGAACGCGGTGGATGGCCTGAGCGTCAACATCCTGAAAAAAGGTGACTCCACCGTCACCGTTGGTCAGGACAAGGACGCCGTCAAGAAGTCCATCAATGATTTCGTCACGGCCTACAACACCCTGATGAACTTGATGCGGGACAACACCAAGTACGACGATTCGAACAAAACCGCCGGCACCCTGCAGGGCGACAGCACCGCCGTCAACCTGCAGATGCAGTTGCGCAACATCACCTCCACCGGCAGCACGCTGGGGGGCGCGTACGCGCGCTTGTCCGACCTGGGGTTGAACATCGGCACGGCCGGCACCATCACGGTGGACGACACCAAGCTGACCAGTGCCCTGGGCCACATCAGCGACCTGAAGCAGCTGTTCATGGGCACGGACAGTACCAATGCGGCCAACAACGGCATTGCCACCCGCTGGCGCGCGTTTGCCGACCAGGTCACCGGCATGGATGGCAGCATCACCAGCCGCACGGCCGGCCTGCAGTCCCGCGTCACCGCCAACGACAAGCGTGTGGACGAGCTCAACGACCGGGCGGCCTCGTACGAAAAGCGCATTCGTGCGCAGTACACGGCGCTGGACACCCAGATGGCCAAGCTCAACGACATGTCCAGCTACGTCAGCAAGCTCTCCGCCATGCTGACCAGCAGCAGCTGAGGCGCGCTGGAAGGCCGCAGAAGGCGGTGTCGAGGGCGCCAGAAAAACAGCCCCGGGAAGCCCCCCTTCTCCGGCGCTTCGAAAAGAGCACCCCCAAGCCTCCTCACGGAGGCTTTTGTTTTTGTGAAATACCGCAAAATTTCCAGTGAAATTACAGCGAGGGGCGGCTCAAGTTAGCCGCGTGAGGGCCGAAAACTAAAACAAGCACTACGACAAACCTCGCAGCACATCATGTACGGTAACTCCTCACCTTTCGCCTCCCACGGTCAGCGCGCAAGCAACATGTACAACCGCGTCGGCGTGGAAACCGATGTGCTGCAAGCCTCGCCGCACCGCCTCGTGCAGCTGCTGCTGGACGGCGCCAACGATGCGATGTCCCAGGGCCTGGGAGCGATTCGTGCCCGTAACGTGGAAGTCAAGGGCCGCGCGCTGAGCAAGGCGGTCCGGATTCTGGACGAAGGCCTGAAGGCGGCCTTGAACACGGAATCCGGCAATCTGGCCCTGGACCTGCGTGACCTGTATGCCTACATGAGCATGCGCCTGACGTATGCCAATCTACACAGCGACGCGGCGGCCGTGGAGGAATGCCAGCGCCTGATGCAGCCCATCCGCGAAGCCTGGGCCAGCATTGCCCCGGCCCTGACCGAACAACGCGCCGCCGCCTGAATTCAGGCATTGATCACGGACCTACCGCACCGAGCAGTACCATGAGCAAGCATTCCGCCGCCAAGATCCAGACCGCGCAGAACGCCGCCCCGGCACCAACCGCCCCGACGACGACCATGAACACTCATCTCCTGAGCTACTACGAAGCCATCGAACAAGCCAGTGCTGACATGCTGAATGCCGCTCGCACCGGCAATTGGGATGAAGTGGTCAAGCTCGAAGGGGCCTGCGTGCTGCTGATCTCGCAACTCAAGCATGCCGCCACGCAGCAAAACCTGGGTGCGGAAGAAACGCAGCTCAAGAGCCGGATCATGCAACGCATCCTGCTGAACGACGCCGAGATCCGCCATCTGGCCGAACCCTGGCTGGAAGACCTGGACCACCTGATGCAGGGCAAGTCCAAGACGGTTCACTGATCCAAAGCGGTGGTGGCCCTGACGCTGGCCGGTGGCGTTTTGCCCTGGTGTGGAGATGCAAGGGCCGATCTCTCCGATGACGTCTTGAGCGCCCTTCCTTGAACGACCGATCTTCAGTCCCCACTGCAACGCCGGACGCCGCCGATGCCGATTTCCGGCTCGACGCGCCCGGCGAAATCATGAGTTGGCTGCGCGAATTGCTGCAGTCGCAATCCCGGGTGCAGCTCAGCACGCCGGACGGTGAGGCGGTGCACACGGTGCTGCGCGCCCTGGACACACCGCACGGCATGTTGACCTTTGAGGCCCCGCAGGACCGCACGGCGGCGGAGCCGGTGCTGGCCAGCACCGAGGTCATGGCCACGGCCTACCTGGACCGTATCAAGCTTCAGTTTGACCTCCCGGGCCTGGTGGGGGTGCGTGGCACCGGCACGGAAGTGCTGCGCGCGCCGCTTCCACAGCGGATCTATCGCTTCCAGCGCCGGCAGGCCTACCGGGTCCAATCCCAGGGCCAACTGTTTCCAGCGTTGCGCCTCTCCTCGGTCGAGGGTGTGCGTATTCGCGTTGTGAACGTGAGTGGGGGTGGCCTGGCGCTGCAATGGCCGGCCAGGGGCACCCCGGGCGTTGTGGCGACCTTGCCGCCACCGCCGGCGCAGGGTGAAGAGGTGATGGGCACCTTGGAGCTGGAACGGGAAGTGAATTTCTCGGTGCTGCTGCGTGTGCAGCATGTCACGCCTGGCGAGGGTGAGGCGCCCCACCATCTGGGATGCGCCTTTGTCTCCCTCTCCCCTTCGGCCGCCCGAGCGCTCCAGCTCTTCATCGACCAGGCCCAAAAGCGCGAACGCCTCATGAAACGCCCGGCCTGAGCAACGCCCGCCTATTGCTCCCATAGGCACCTAGTCGCGCCGAACGCGCGAAGCGCCGTTCAAGCGGGGCTCTGGTATGCGAAGAGGGTCACCGCCGGGCCGCCCCAAGGTGGCCCGCAGCCCCCTCGGGGGGCGGATGGGCGGGCCCCTAGGCCCGAACAGCCGGGGGCTCCCTCACACCTGCATGTTCATGATTTCTGAATAGGCGGAGACGAGGCGATTTCGGACTTGCAGGGTGGCCTGGAAGCCGATCTGGGCCTTCTGCATCGCCACCATGGTCTCTTCCAGGCTCACGGTGGGATTGTCCAGCTGGACTTCGCGCTGGAGGCGGGATGCCTCGTTCTGCTGCGTACTGACGGACTTCAACGCCGAACTCATCGCATCGGCGAAGTTCGCACCTGACGCGGGCTTGGCCACCGGCTGACCCTGGGGGGTCAATCCGGCACGGGCCACCGCGTTGGCGAAATTGAAGGGTTGAAGTTTCAGGTCCACGGAACGGACTGTAAGGAATTGCCGACCCGCACAAGGTTGAAACAAGGGGGCCTTCTTCGGCCTGTTTCCGGCATTCTTGAGCCTGGTCTTGAGAATAATTCGTCTGCGGCCTGGTATGACCCCGGCCGAGCGACCCCAGACCAACCAACGCCGACCACGCCGCCCCATGGACAACGCCCTGAGCAGCCCCGCCGCCGGACTCCCCGAGGTGAAGAACACCACCCCGACGAGCTTCCCGGCCCGACTGGCCGCGATGCCTGCCAAGAGCAAGATGATGCTCGGCGGTGGCGTCGCCGCCTTGTTGGCGGTGATCGTGGCCATGAGCCTGATGACCAGCAAGGGGGACTTCCGCCCGCTGTTCTCCGGCCTGTCCGACAAGGACGGCGGCGCCGTGATCGCGCAACTGGCCCAGATGAATGTGCCCTACCGCAACGAAGCGGGCGGCACCATCATGGTTCCGGCCAACCAGGTCTATGACCTGCGCATGAAGCTGGCCTCGCAAGGCCTGCCCAAGGGCGGCATCGTCGGCTTCGAGCTGATGGACAAGCAGTCCATCGGCCAGACCCAGTTCAACGAGCGCCTGAACTTCCAGCGCGGCCTGGAAGGCGAACTCGTGCGCACCATCACCGCCATGTCCGATGTGGCCGACGCCCGCGTGCACCTGGCCATGCCGCAACAAAACGGTTTCTTCCGCGAACAGCAAAAACCCAGCGCCTCGGTCATGCTGACCCTGCGCGGCGGCCGCACCCTGGACCGCAACCAGATCGCCGGCATCGTGCACCTGGTTTCCTCCTCGGTGCCGGAACTGAACCCCAAGGCCGTGAGCGTGCTCGACAGCACCGGCGCCCTGCTCTCCAACAACACCGACAACAACAACGGCACCGGCCTGGACAGCCAGCAGTTGCTGTACAAGCAGCAGGTCGAGAACAACCTGAACAAGCGCATTGCCGAGCTGCTGGAGCCGGTGGTGGGCCGCGAAAACCTGCGCTCCACCGTCACGGCCGACGTGGACTTCAGCCAGGTGGAATCCACCGCCGAAGAGTTCAAGCCCAACCAGGGCCCCAACACCCAAAGCTCGGTGCGCCGCATGAACTCGGAAGAGCAGACCGGCAGCTCGCCCGGCACGCCCACCGGTGTGCCCGGCGCCACCACCAACCAGGTGCCGCCCCAGTCCACCGCCCCGATCAACGGCCAGGCCCAGCAACTGCAGCCGGCCGGATCAACGGGTGGCTCGCAGAACGTCCGCCGTGTCAACGGCACCGAATTTGAAGTTGACCGCACCGTGCGGGTCACCCGCAATGCCATCGGCCAGGTCCGCCGCCTGAACGCCGCCGTGGTGGTCAACCAGAAGACCGTGACCGACCCCAAGGGCAAGACCACCAGCCAACCGCTGTCCGAAGAGGAACTGCAGAAGCTGGACGGCCTGGTCAAGGAAGCTCTGGGCTTCTCGCAGGACCGCGGGGATTCGGTGAAGGTGATCAGCGCACCGTTCGTGACCGAGAAGCTGGAACCGAACGACGTGCCGCTGTGGCGTCAACCGTGGCTGCGTGACATCGCCCGTGATGCCGCCATCCCTGCCGCCCTGGTGCTGGTGGCCTTGATCGCGGTGTTCGGCATGGTTCGCCCGGCCCTCAAGGCGGCCTTCCCGCCGCCGCCGGAAAAAGAGGCTGCTCCCAGCATCACCGAACTCAGCGAGATCGAAAACGAGCAGTTGGCGCTGGCCGGCGGCCGCGCAGGTGGCGCTGGCGGTGCGGGCGCAGGTGCGGCTGGCGGACTTCCTGCCCTGGAAGCCCCCATCTCCAACGACAAACTGATGCGCGCACGCCAATTGGCGAAGGAGAATCCGGTGGCAGTGGCCAACATCATGCGTGCCTGGGTGAACGGCGAAGAGCTGGAAACCGCCAAGCGCTGAATGCCATCGCCCTGAACCCTGCCCCGCCCCGACTCCCCCAGCAACCACCCCAGGACCCAAGCGAGACCCGACATGGACGACAAAGGCGTAGAAGACGCAGCCATCCTGCTCATGTCCCTGGGCGAGGAAGAGGCGTCCGAGGTCTTCAAGCACCTCGCGCCCAAAGAGGTGCAGAAGCTCGGTGAAACCATCGCCAAGATGAAGGTGGTGCCGCGCGAGCGCGTCGAAAAGGTGCTGGACAAATTCGATCTGGTGGCGGAGTCCCAGAGCACGCTGGTCTCCGACACCGACGAATATGTGCGCTCGGTGCTGCGCAAGGCGCTGGGCGAGGACAAGGCCAACCTGCTGCTGGACCGCATCCTGCAGGGTTCGGATGTCTCGTCCATCGAGAGCCTGAAGTGGATGGATCCGGGCTCGGTGGCCGAGCTGCTGCGCAATGAACACCCGCAGATCGTGGCGGCCATCCTCTCGCACCTGGACTTCGACCAGAGCAGCTCGGTGCTGCGGGTCTTCACCGAGCGCCAGCGCAACGAGGTGCTGATCCGCATCGCCACATTGGACGGTATCCAGCCAATGGCCCTGAAAGACCTCAACGAGGTGATGGGCCAGATCCTGGCGGGCGGCGAACGCATGAAGAAGTCCAACCTGGGCGGCGTCAAGACAGCGGCGGAAATCATCAACATGATGGGCTCCAGCGTCGAAGCCTCGGTGCTGGATTACATCCGCGAGGCCGATTCCGACCTGGCCCAGAAGATCATGGACAACATGTTCACCTTCGACGATCTCGAGAAGATCGACGACCGTGGCATCCAGGCCGTGCTCAAGGAAGTGCAGTCCGAATCCCTCATCGTGGCCCTCAAGGGCGCCGGGCCGGAACTGCGCGAGAAGGTCTTCCGCAACATGTCCAGCCGCGCGGCCGAGACCCTGCGCGAGGACCTGGAGTCCCGTGGGCCGGTGCGCCTGTCCGAGGTGGAAGCCGAGCAGAAGGAAATCCTCAAGGTGGTGCGCCGCCTGGTGGACGAGGGACAAATCGTCCTGGCGGGCGGCGGCGACGACCAATTCCTGTAATAGTCCCACCTATTGCAGTCAGGACACGCCCCACCGATGGTCACCCGCCCGCCCCGCCAAGTGCCACCGCCGACCCGCCCGGAGGGCGACCAGCCGCGCGGCAACACCTACAGCCGCATCATTCCGCGGGAAGAGCTGTCAGGCTTTGCGGCCTGGAACCCCGGCTCGCTGGACAACGGGCAGGCGCCACGCCGCCAGCCGGTCAGCGCGCCGCCGCCCGTGGAGCCACCGCCCCCGCCGCCCCCGCCTCAGCCCAGCATGGACGAGCTGCTGCATGCAGCCCGCCAGTCCGGCTACCAGGACGGCTACCGGGACGGCATGGCTGCGCTGGACGCCTTCAAGCAGAGTTTTGCCAAGCAGATCAGCACGCAAGTGGGTGCACTGGTGACCAGCTTCGATGCGGACCTGCAGAGCCTGGAAGGCGACATGGCCGAGTCCCTGGCCCGTACGGCCGTGGAACTGGCCCGGCAGGTAGTGCGCTCCGAACTCGCCACACGCCCCGAACTGATTGCCAAGGTGGCCCACGACGCGGTGGAAGCCCTGCTCATCAACGCCCGCCACGTGCGCATGCGCGTGCATCCGGATGACCTGCCGCTGGTGCTGGAAGGCGCCGGCGATGAACTGCGTGCCCGTGAGACGCAGGTGATTCCGGACCCCACCGTCGCCCGTGGGGGCTGCAAGGTGGATGCCGACATCTGCAGCGTGGACGCCACCCTGGCCGCCCGCTGGCAGGCCGCCGTCAGCACGCTGGGCCAGTCCTCCGTGTGGGAGGATCGACGCGGCGGCATGGAACCGGCGCCCAGCCGTTCGGGCTTCGACCCCCGAGAGGAACCTCGCGTTGAACGTCGGGCCGTGCCGCGGGATGGCCCCTCGGCGCCCCCGGCAGCGCCAGGGCCCGCCCCCTACGCGGCGTCCGGCGAGGCGCCACAGGAACCCCGCTGGGAACCCAGCCGCTTCGACCCCAGCCGCTTCGGCGACGACACCCCTGCCTGACCGCCCGACGGACACCGCGCCATGAGCACCCGTACCGACCGTTGGCAGCAGTACTTCCGTGACCTGCAGAACTTCTCCGGAAACGCCCCTTCGCTGGAGCCTCAGGGCAAGCTGGTGCGTGTGGCCGGGCTGGTGCTGGAAGCCACCGGCGTGAAGGTTCCCGTGGGGTCGGTCTGTGAAATCCACATGCCCTCCTCCGCGGCACAGCCCCGGCGCGGCCAGCGGCCGGTGCAGGCGGAGGTGGTCGGTTTCTCGGGCGACCGCGCCTACCTGATGCCCACGGACGAGATTCACGGCCTGGCCAGCGGCGCCATGGTGCTGCCCCGCCCGGCTGCCCTGCATGGCCCCGTGCTGGGCGAAGAACGCCACCCCTGGCGGCGGGACGAAGACCGGGGCCTGCACCTGCCCATGGGCGACGGGCTGCTGGGCCGGGTGGTGGACCCGCAGGGGCACCCGCTGGACCGTGGCGGCCCGCTGCTGAACGTGCGCGACGAGCCGATGGTGCGCCGCTCCATCAACGCCATGGACCGCGACCCGGTTCGCCGCCCGCTGGACACCGGCGTGCGCGCGATCAATTCCCTGCTCACGGTGGGGCGCGGCCAGCGCCTGGGCCTGTTTGCCGGCACCGGCGTGGGCAAGTCGGTGTTGCTGGGCATGATGGCCCGCTACACGCAGGCGGATGTCATCGTGGTGGGCCTGATCGGTGAACGCGGCCGGGAAGTGAAGGAATTCATCGAGGACATCCTGGGCGAGGAAGGCCTGCGCCGTTCGGTGGTGGTGGCCGCGCCTGCGGATGCGCCGCCGCTGTTGCGCATGCAGGGAGCCAGCTACTCCACCGCCATCGCCGAGCATTTTCGGGATCGGGGGCAACATGTGTTGCTGCTGATGGACTCGCTGACCCGTTACGCGATGGCTCAGCGCGAGATTGCCTTGGCGATTGGCGAACCACCCGCCACGAAGGGCTACCCGCCTTCGTGTTTTGCCAAGCTTCCGCAGTTGGTGGAGCGCAGCGGCAACGGTCTGGCGGGGGAAGGGTCGATCACGGCCTTCTACACCGTCCTCTCTGAAGGGGACGACCAGCAGGACCCGATTGCCGATGCGGCGCGAGGCATTCTCGACGGGCACATCGTGCTCAGCCGCGAACTGGCCGAAGGTGGCCATTACCCCGCCATCGATGTGGAGAAATCCATCTCCCGCGTCATGACGGCCGTAGCGGACCGCCGACATGTTGAACTCGCGCGGCGATTTCGGCAATTGCTCGCGAAATACAACAAGGCGCGTGATCTTATTCAACTCGGCGCCTACCAACCGGGGCACGATCCGGAGCTGGACGCCGCCGTTCGCCTGCATGCCGACATGGTCCGATTGCTTCAACAAGACATGCATTCACCCGCTTCATTAGCGGATTGCCTCTCTCAATTGGCGGCCACACTTAATTTCGCGTGAAAGACGTGGAAATCCGTGGATGAGGTATCCCAATGAGTAGTTCCAACCTGCAAGCGCTCACCGTGCTGCTGGAGCGTGCCGAAGCTGAACGTGATGAAGCCCTGCGCTTCCTGCAAGACGCCGAACGGCGTGCGCAGGCGGCGCGGATGCAGCACGACCAGCTCTCGCAATACCGCAACGACTACCAATCGCGGTGGAAGCAGGAATTCGCCCAACGTACGACGATCCAGATCCTGGGTTGCTATCAGAACTTTGGCGGACGCCTGGACCAGGCCATCGGACAGCAGTCGGGCATTGCCGACTTTGCGGATCAACGTCTGGACGCGGCGCGCAAGGTGCTGCAGGAGCGAGAGCTCCGTGTGGCTTCCGTGCGCAAGCTGATTGAACGCCGCCGTGCCGAGGCCCTGCGCACCCAGATGCGCCAGGATCAACGCACCACCGATGAGCAGGCGGCCCGAGCCGCCGCACGCGGCGGCAACCCGTTGAACCGCCTGGTCGCCTGAGGTCCCCGTCCATGTCCCATATTCCCCTTCATCAGAACACCACGAGCACCCACAGCGCCCTGAGTGCGTTGGGTGGCACGTCGGCCAATACCCGCAAGGACAGCGGCCGAGCCCAGGCTGCACAGTCCTCGCCGAGTGCCCAGCAGTCGTTTTCCCAGATGCTGAACCAGAGCAGCCAGCACCTGCAGGCCCAGGCACCGCAGCCTCAGGCTTTCACCCAGGCCGCCACCCAGACGGCATCGCAGCAAGCTTCCAAGACACCGGCCAAGGCGCCCGCGCCCCCGGCCAGCAACACGGCCAACGGTTCGGCCAACGGCATCAGCGGATCGGCGCAGGAAGAAAACAAGCTCAACGCCCGCAACGCGGCCAACCGCAGTGCGGCCAACCGCAGCGCCAACAAGCAGGCGGAAGCGCCCAAGGCACCAGCGACCCCGGCCCATGCGCAAACCGAGGCAGCTGACAAGGCCCACGGCAACAAGGCACAGGGCAAATCCGCCGACGGTGCGGACCCGGCAGCTGCTGGCGAGGGGACGGACAAGACCGCTGGCCAGGATGACGGCGCCACGGCAGCCCGGACGGACGGCACGGACCCCGCTGCCGCGGCCCAGCAGATGATGGCGATGCTGCGTGGCGAAGTGCCGCAGGATCCCAAGCTGGCCTTGAAGGACGGTGGCGTGGCTGATGGTGCCGCAGACGGCCATGGCGCTGTGGGTGGCCATGGCAAGGGCGGCCACCATGCCGGTGCCGCCGCGGACCATGACCCGTTGCAGCAGGATCTGCAGCAGGCGATGCGCGCGGCCCTGGACGGCAAGACCGAGGCCGGTGAAGGCGCCGAAGGCTTGCAGGCCCTGGCGGGCGGCTCCCAGGAGATGACGCTGGGCGCAAGCCATGAGGCGGGTGGCACGCACCAGAGTTTTGAAGCCATGCTGGCAGCCGCGCAGCAGGCCGATGCCGCCGGTGGCACCACCGGCACGGACCAGGCCGGCGCAGCCGATGCGCCTTCCGTCCCGCTGTCGCAGCCCCTGGACAGCCCTGAATTCGCACCCGAGCTGTCGGCCAGCGTCAGCCTCCTGATCCAGGACGGCGTGCACGAGGCACAGCTCCAGTTGAACCCGACGGACATGGGGCCGGTCTCCATCCAGATCCAGATGGACGGCCAACAGGCGCAGGTGAATTTCCACGCCGAACAGGCGGCCACCCGTGATGCGCTGATGCGCAGCATGCCCGACCTGGCGGCTGCGCTGCAAAGCCAGGGCCTGACCCTGAGCGGCGGCGGCGTGTTCGCCCAGGCGCAATCCGGCAGCGGCCAGAATGGCCGGGGCTCGGACAGTGACGAGGGTTCGCGCCGCGGTGGCCGAGGTGGACAGGGCGACGACGGCCTCACGGCGGTGGCCCGCCCCGAGCGCCGTTCCCAGCCGCGGGGCCTGGTTGATTTGTACGCCTGACGATCCTTTCAGGACCGTTGCAAGGCCAGACGCGACCCGGGAAGATCGGGTGGTGGCTGGCCTTGTGCGTTGATCGGCGGGGCGCAGTCCGACCGCCAAATGCGGTTTTCCCCGGCTTTTCGAGGCTTGACGTTGGCGCGACCGCCGCACAATGGACTTCGTGACGGGCCTGGTGTGCCCGCGTGTCTGATTACAGGAGCCCCTCCATGGCCACTGCCGCCGCAGGCAACGAGGCCGCCGCTCAAGGCGGTGGCAAGAAGAAGCTGATCATCATCATCGCCATCGTGCTGGTGCTGGTGCTCGCTGGCGTGGGTGCGTTGCTGATGATGAAGAAGAAGGCGGCCGCTGCGGCGGACGAGGAAGGCGCTGCGGAAGAGACGCACGCGCCGGCCGCGCATGCCAAGCCGGGCACGCCGCCCACCTTCGTCCCGCTGGATCCCTTCACCGTCAATCTGGCGGACAAGGAAGTCGACCGTTTTGCGCAGGTGGGTGTCACGCTGGAAGTGGCGGACGCGCACTTTGCTGACCAGCTCAAAGCTTATATGCCGGCCATCCGCAACAACGTCCTGATGGTGCTCTCGCACAAGACATCGGCGGAGTTGCTGACGGTGGAAGGCAAGGAAAAGCTGGCCAAGGAGATTCGTCGCGAGGCGGTGCGCCCGATGGGCATCGAGATCGACGATGAAGACGAGGACGAAGACGCCGCGCCGAAGAAAAAGAAGAAAAAGAAGAAGCAGGTGGAAAGCCCTGTCACGCAGGTCCTGTTCTCCACCTTCATCGTGCAATAAGCGCGGCTCCGTGCAAAGGTCCAGGCCATGAACCAGCAGATTCTTTCGCAAGACGAAGTTGATGCACTCTTGCAGGGCATCACCGGCGAGAGCCAGAAGCTCGAGGCTGAAGAAGTCCAGAGCGGTGGTATCCGCGAGTACAACCTGGCCAGCCAGGAGCGCATTGTCCGTGGGCGCATGCCCACGATGGAAATCATCAACGAGCGTTTTGCCCGGAACATCCGCATCGGCCTGTTCAACTTCATCCGCAAGAGCCCGGAAGTGGCCATTGGCGGCATCAAGGTCCAGAAGTACAGCGCCTTCCTGCGGGAAATCGTGGTGCCGACCAATTTCAACATCGTGTCGGTCAAACCCTTGCGGGGCAATGGGCTGATCGTCTGCGACCCGACGCTGGTCTTTGCGGTCATCGACTCGCTCTTTGGCGGCATTGGCAAGTTCCACACGCGCATCGAGGGCCGGGACTTCTCCGCCACTGAGCAGCGGGTGATCTTGCGGCTGGTGGAAGTCATCACGCAGGAATACCAGAAGGCCTGGAAGGGCATTTATCCGCTCGAGCTGGAATACCAGCGTTCGGAGATGCAGCCCCAGTTCGCCAACATCGCCACGCCCAGCGAGATCATCGTGTCCACCAGCTTCACGCTGGAGATCGGTGAGACCAGCGGCACGGTGTATTTCTGCATCCCCTACTCCACGCTGGAGCCCATCCGCGACGTGCTCTACAGCACCACGCAGGGGGATTCCAACGAGCCTGACCGCCGCTGGGTGAATCTGCTCAAGCACCAGATCCAGTCTGCCGAGGTGGAGCTGGTGGCGGAGCTGGCGAAGGCGCCTGCGACGGTTGAGCAACTCCTGGCCTTCAAGCCGGGGGACTTCATTGAACTGGACCTGGAGCAGATCATCCAGGCCAAGGTGGATGGTGTGCCGGTTTTTGATTGCCACTACGGCACATCGAACGGCAAATATTCGATCAAGATCGAGAAACTGCTGACCGGCCCGGATGCGGGCTGGCTGGGAGCTCGCAATGGCTGACACTCCGGACTCTATGGACGAACAGGACGCAATGGCCGCTGAATGGGCGGCGGCGCTGGCCGAAGCTGGCGGTGGTGGTGGAAGTGCTCAGGCGGTGGTGGAAGAGGTGCAGGCGGTCTCCGAGCAGGTGGCGCCGGCGACCTTCACCAACTTCAGCCCCACGCCGGGCAATATGCCGGGCAGCGACATCAACATGATTCTGGACATTCCCGTCCAGTTGACTGTGGAGTTGGGCCGCACCCGCATCCCCATCAAGAACATCCTCCAACTGGCCCAGGGCTCGGTGGTGGAACTGGACGCCCTGGCGGGCGAGCCGATGGATGTGCTGGTGAATGGCTACCTCATTGCCCAGGGCGAAGTGGTGGTGGTGAACGACAAGTTCGGCATTCGCCTCACCGACATCGTCACCCCATCCGAACGGATGCGGCGCCTCAGCAAGGCCTGACACCGGACGGGCCCCGCCCGCCCCCGCATCCCCAAGAGCCCCAGCACTGCTGGGGCTTCGCGTTACTGCACCGCTCTCTAGCAGGAGGACTTGCAACGCCGCGGACCGCCCGAAGCGGGGTCACATCGGCTAGCGGGTGTTGTGCAGAGGCCCCTTGAGTAAAGAAGGGAATGGGCGGCGGAGCTGGCCAGAAATGACATGGAGCAAACACCCACCGCCCCGGCCCTTTCTGGCGCATCCAAAGAAGGAAGCGCATTTGCAACGCCGCCGAAGCCAACCGGTGTGATCCATCGCTCCTCAGCGCCATAATTGCCCGCATGAACTCATCCCTGGTCCCGATCCTGTGGTTCCTGGCGATCATCGCCCTCATCCCTGTGGTGTTGTGGCTCCTCAAGCGCACCCCGCTGGGTGGGGCGGCGATGGGCGGCCACTTGCGGACTGTCGCGCAGTTGGTCATTGCGCCCAGCCAGCGCATCCTGATCGTGGAGGTCGGCCAGGGTGAGGACCGTCAGTGGCTGGTGCTCGGGATCACGGGTCAGCAGATCCGGACCTTGCATGTGATGCCGCCGCAGGCGGATGTGGCGGCTGCGCTGCAGTCGGCACAACCCAGTTTTTCCCAGATGCTCAAGCGCAGCTTGGGCGCCAGGAACGCCGATGGCCCCGTTGTCTGACATGACTGACATTGCCGCACCGGCCACGACGGACATGCCGACCGCTCCGGCACACCCCGCCCCCACCCGGTCCATCGCCAGGTCTATCACCCGGTCCATCACCGGGTCCTCCGCCGCCCGTCGCATAGCCCTCGCGCTCACCGCCCTCGCCCTCGGCGGCGTCGGCATGGCCGCCTACGCCCAGCAGACCGGGGGCTCGCCGGCGTCCGTGCCGCTGATCATCGGCCAGGGGGCGGGCGGCAACAGCTACTCCGTCCCCATCCAGACCCTGCTCTTCTTCACCGCCCTGGGCTTCCTGCCGGCGGTGCTGCTGATGATGACTGGCTTCACCCGCATCGTCATCGTGCTCTCCCTCATGCGCCAGGCGCTGGGCACCCAGGCCGCACCGCCCAATCAGGTCATCGTGGGGCTTTCCCTGTTCCTGACCTTCTTCGTCATGGGCCCGACGCTGGACCGTGTCTATGCCGACGCCTACCAGCCCTACTCCACCGGCCAGATCAGCTTCGAGGTGGCGCTCGAGCGGGCGCAGGTGCCCATGCGCGGCTTCATGCTCAAGCAAACCCGCCAATCCGATGTGGCGCTGTTCTCCCGGCTGGCCCGGCTCGACGCCAACACCACACCGGAGACGGTCCCGTTCCGGGTGCTGGTGCCGGCCTTTGTCACCAGCGAGCTGAAGTCTGCCTTCCAGATTGCCTTCCTGATCTTCATCCCCTTCCTGGTCATCGACATGATCGTCTCCAGCGTGCTGATGAGCCTGGGCATGATGATGTTGTCGCCAGTGCTGGTCTCCTTGCCCTTCAAGCTCATGCTGTTTGTGCTGGCGGATGGGTGGAACCTGCTGCTGGGCTCGCTGGCGGCGTCGTTCGCGCAGTAGCGGCGAAGCTCGCCAGCACCGACCGAATCCCACTGTTCCACGCACAGGCGCCGCCATCACCATGGATGCACAACAAGTCTTCACCATCGGCCAGCAGGGCCTGTATATCCTGCTGATGGTCGCCGCGCCCCTGTTGCTCACGGTGCTGGCTGTGGGGGTGCTGGTGTCGGTGTTCCAGGCCGCCACGCAGATCAACGAATCGACCCTGTCCTTCGTGCCCAAGATCTTGGCCGCCGTGCTGGTGCTCGCCGTGGCGGGTCCCTGGATGATCACCACGCTGGTGGAATACATCCAGCGCACGCTGCAGAGCATTCCTCAGGCGCTGGGTTGAGCCCGAGCTGCGACCATGCTGACCTTCAGTGAGGCGCAGATCATGGCCTGGATCAACCCGATCCTGTGGCCCTTCATCCGCACGCTGGCACTGTTTGCCGGCATGCCGGTGTTCAGCCAGCGCGCCGTGCCGCAGCGGGTGAAGATCGGGCTGGCGCTGTTCATCGCGGTGGCCGCGCAGCCGTCGCTGCCGGCGATGCCGGTGGTGCCGCTCGATTCCCTGCCCCAGTTGCTGATCGTGATTGCGCAGCAGGTGCTGATCGGCCTGTCCATGGGGTTTGCGGTGCGGCTGGTCTTTGCGTCGCTGGAGTTTGCGGGCGAGCTGATCGGGCTGCAGATGGGCCTGAACTTCGCCGGCTTCTTTGATCCGGCCACCGGCTCGCAGGGCACGTCGACCTCCCGCTTCCTGGGTTCGATGGTGGCGTTTCTCTTCATCGCCATCAACGGCCACCTGATGCTCATCAACTCGCTGGTGCAGAGCTTCCAGGCCTTCCCGGTGGGCGAGGAGCCATTTCGCTTTCTGCGCGTGGCGCAGCCCCAGGTGTGGGGCGCGGAGGTCTTCCGCATGGGCATGTGGATCGCGCTGCCCTTGGTCACCATGCTGCTGTTCGTCAACCTGGTGCTGGGCATCATCTCGCGCGTGGCGCCCCAGCTCAACGTGTTCTCGGTGGGGTTCCCGCTCACCGTCAGCATCGGCCTGGTGGGGCTGGTGGCGACGCTGCCGCTGATGCATCAGCCCTTCATGATCGCCTTGGAACGATTGCTCGCGGCTTTCACGTAAACGCGTGATGGTTCCCTCCGTGATGGGCGGGCGCCTGGTAGTTTGACGATGTCGGGGTCGAACGACTGATTTGAGTCGTTGGCAAGCGTGAGCTTCTGCAAATCAAGAGCAAGTCCGCTACCGTTCATGGCGATGCCTCTGCGGGCCTCAGAGATCGAGGTTTCCCCAAGCTCGCCGTACAGCTCGAATCTCTACGCAAACTCCGCAACACCGCCGACTATCGGCTCGCCCCCCGTTTGCGTCCCGACCAAGCCCGCCGTGCGGCCCAAGCGGCCAAGAGGTTCTTGGAACAGTTGAGCGCGCCGGACGTACGGCTTCGGCTCAAAGCTCCCGCAACGCGGTCGTCACCGGCACACTCGCGGCCCGCACCGCGGGGAAGAGCCCGCCGATGAAGCCGATGGCCAGGGCCCATTTGAGCCCCTCCCACAGCAGCTGACCGGAAACACGCAGCTCAAAGCTGAGCTTGCCCACCGAGCCCGCTGCCATCGTGGAGGCCGCGTGCCCGTTGAACAGCAGGTAGGCCACGGCGCCGCCCACCAGGCCGCCCAGCGCGGCGAGCAACATCGTCTCCAGCATCACCGCTACCACCACCGGCACGCCGGGGAAGCCGATGGCACGCAGTGTGGCGATCTCCCGGGCCCGTGTGGCCACCGCGGCGAACATGGTGTTGAGCGCTCCGAAGATCGCGCCCACCGCCATGATGGCGCCCACCACCGTTCCGATCCACCGCAGGACCTTGGTCATGCCCTCCGACTGCTTGGCGAAGAACGCCAGCGTGGTGGTGGCGTCCACCTTCAGTTGCGGATTGGCCGCCAGGCTGTCCTTGAAGGCGGTGAAGGCATCCGCCCCCGTCAGACGCACGGTCACTGAATTGCGGCTGCTGCCGCGGCGAAACGCGTCGGCCAGCACGGTGGCGTCTGCCCACAGTTCGGATTCCATCGCATCGCCGGTGGCAAACACCCCGGTGACGGTCCAGGTCTGATTGCCCAGGCGAATCTCCTTGCCCACGGTCAAGCCATTGAATTGGCGGGCAGCGCCCTTGCCCACGATCAGCTCACGCAGCCCCGGCTGGAACCGCCGCCCTTCAATGAGGCGGACCTGCGGGCGCACGAGAAACGCCTCATCGCCCACACCGCGAAACTGCACACTGCCCTCCTCGTCCTTCGCGCCGCCCTTGACCGGCAGGTTGGCCGCCACCACCGTCTCCGCCGAGACCAGCGGTTCGCCCTTGTCGCTGCGCGCCACACCAGCAGCCTGGCCGATCTGGGTGATGTCATCCCGGGAAAGCACCGAGGACACCTCCGCCGCGGACGCCCCGCGCAGCACGATGGCCGTATCCGGACCGCCTGACTTGCGCAGTGTCTCGGAGTAGCCCTCCGCCATCGCCAGCAAGGCCACCAGCACACCGACCACGCCGGCGATGCCCACCACGATCACCGCCGACGAGCCCAGCCGCTGCGGCAGCGTGCTGATGCCCACCCCCGCCACCGAGCGAGCCTGCCCGCCCCGGCGGGTCAGCCCCAGCCACAAGGCCAGCAGCACGGCCAGCGCCAGTGCGCCGACCCAGGGCAGGAATACCCAGGCAATCAGGGCGAGGAGCAGGAACAGCACCAGGCCCAATCGTTTCAGGAAAGTCTTCATCACCGCCCCCTCACCGCAACGCATCCACAATGTTCAGGCGCATCGCGTTCCAGGCCGGAAGCGCGCCCACGATGGCACCAAACACCAGCATCAGGCCCACGCCCGTGGCCCAGCTCGCCAGGCCCGCCGCCGGCAGGCGCAGGGTGCCGCCGCTGCCAGCACTCACCGCCGGCCCCACGATGCTGGCCAGCCCCAGGCCGATGACACCCCCGATGAGCAGCAGCAGGATGGACTCCGCCAGCACCATGCCCAGCACGCTGCGGCCGGAAAAGCCGATGGTCTTGAGCACAGCGATCTCGCTGGTGCGCTCTCGCACCGCCTGCATCATGGTGTTGCCCGCCAGCAGCAGCAGGGTGAAGAACACCGCCCCCATGATGGAGCTGACGATCAGGCCGATATCCGCCAGCTGCTTCACCCAGGACGCCATGGCCGCCTGCTCGGTCTGCGTGCGGGTTTCATGGTCCGAATTGGCTGACAAGGCATCGATGGCCTTGGCCACCCGGTCCGCCTGGTTGGCATCCGCCACGCGGGAGACATACCAGCCGACCGCCCCCTGGTTGTAGGGCGTGGTGTCGTCGAAGTATTTCCAGTTCAGCAGGAAGAGCTGGTCATACCAGCCACCGGCCTTCTTGTCAGCGGTCTGGATCAGGCCCACGATCTCGAACTCCCAGTTCTTGCTGCCGTTGCGGTCCGGGAAGATGTTGGACTGCAGCGGAATGCGGTCGCCCACCTTCCAGTTGAAACGCTTGGCCAGGCGCTCCCCCACGAGCGCGCCGGTGCGCGTGCTCACGAAGGCCTTGCGGGCATCGGCACTCACCAGCATCTCGGGATAGAGGTCGAGGTAGTTGGGCGCCACGGCAAAACTGAACACCGCGTTGTGCGGGTCCTGGTAGGCCCCGCCAAACCAGTTGGCGAAGGTGACGGCCTTGACGCCGTCCACCTGCGCAATCCGGTTGCCCAGGGCCATCGGCAGCGTCTGGATAAACGACAGCCGCGCGCCGGACTGCAGCCGCGAAGCACCGTTGGCGCTCTGCCCGGCCTGGTCAAAGGAGGTCCGGACGGCATCCAGCAGGCCGAAGAGCAGGAAGGCCGTGATGATGGACACCAGGGTCAGGAAGGTCCGGAGCTTGCGCCGAAACAGCGCCGCCCAGACAAGATGAAGGTATTTCATGGGCCGCTCCTCAGGCCGTGGCCTGTTCCACCAGGCTGCCCTTGTCCAGGTGCAGCACCTGGCCGGCGCGCTCCGCCGCACGCGGGTCGTGGGTGACCATCACGATGGTCTTGCCATGGTCCCGGTTGAGCGCCTGCAGCAGCCCCAGCACATCCTCGGCAGACTGGCGGTCCAGGTCGCCCGTCGGCTCGTCGCAGACCAGCAGGGTCGGGTCGGACACGATCGCCCGGGCGATGGAGACGCGCTGTTGCTGGCCACCGGAGAGTTCGGTCGGCTTGTGGCTGGCCCGTTCGGACAGCCCCACCAGCTGCAAGGCAATGGCCGCGCGTTTGCGCCGCTCCGCCGCCGAGAGCTTGGTGAGCAGCAGCGGCAGTTCCACATTGCGCTGTGCCGAGAGCATGGGCATCAGGTTGTAGAACTGGAAGACAAAACCCACCCGCGCCGCCCGCCAGCGCGAGAGCGCGGCAGAGCTCAGTTGGTCGATGCGTTCGCCACCGATGGTGATGCTGCCGCCGCTGGGCTGGTCCAGGCCCCCGATGAGGTTGAGCAGTGTGGTCTTGCCGGAGCCCGAAGGCCCCATCAGCGCGAGGAAGTCGCCCTGGTTCACATCCAGCTCGATGTGGTGGAGCACCTCGACCTGCTGCTTGCCACGGATATAGACCTTGGACAGGTCACGGATCTCGATCAGTTTGCTCACGGAAACTCCTCGCTTTGGGTCGGTCAGCGACCTGACCGCGTTGTTCAGTTCACACGAATGGGATCAGTGTTCGGCAGGTGCCACGCGCAGCGCGTCACCGTTCTTCAGGGTCTCCGGGGGATTGAGAACCACGGTCTCCCCGGCTTTGAGGCCTTCCAGCACCACGGCCTGGTCGCCCACCGGCGTGCCGGTGCGCAGCTTGCGCAGTTCGGCGTGGTCCTGGGCCACGACAAAGGCCACTGGCGCGTCTGCCCGGGTCACCACGGCCGCCCGGGGCGCCAGCACACCTGGCGGCGGGGCGGAATCGCCTTGTGCCTTGGCGGCCAGGAAGGAGACCCGCACCCCCATGTCCGGCACCACGCGCTGGTCCTTCTGCTCCAGGGCCACCCGCACCTTCACCGTGGCCTTGCCCCGGTCTGCCGAGGGCACCACGGCAATCACATGGGCAGGAATGCGCCAGTCCGGGTAGGCGTCCAGGACGGCCTGGGCAGGCATGTCCGCCTTGACTTGACCGATATAGGCCTCGTTCACGTCCACATCCACCTCCAGCGATTCCATGTCGACGATGGTGCCCACACCCGTCCGCGTGAAGCCGCCGCCGGCCGACAGCGGCGAGAGGATTTCGCCGACCTGGGCCGCCTTTGCCGTGATGACCCCGGAGAATGGCGCCCGGACCACGGTGTAGTCGTAATTAACCTGCGCCTGCACGGCCTGGGCGCGAGAGGCATCCGCTTCCCGGCGGCGCGCCTCCAGCTGTGCGGCGTAGCTGGTGACCGAGGTACGCGCCTGCTCGGCGGCCTGGCGGGTGGACATGCCGCTGGCGGCCAGTTCCTCCTGCCGACGCAGGTCGGACTGGGCCTGCAGCCACTGCGCATGGACGGCCGCCACATTGGCCTCGGCGCTCTTGACCGATGCGCGTGCCATGTCCAGAGAGGCCCGCAAGGCGTGGTCTTCCAGCCGGGCCAGCACCTGCCCCTTGGTGACGCGGTCACCTTCCTCGAAGAGCACCTCGGTCAGGGTGCCGGTGATCTGGGTGGAGACCGTGGCGGCACGCCGCGCGGTGACATAACCCGTGGCCTGCAGCACGGCGTTGCCGGCCGGGCCGGACCTTGCCTGCACCGCGGCCACCTGGACCTCCGGCACCTGCGCGCTGCGCCACCACCACCAGCCGGCGCCGGCCAGCAGGGCCAGCACCAGCAGCACGGCCAGCGTGATCCAGGCCCAGCCCGGAATGCCTGATCGATGTTCTTCGCGCTGCCCACCCTCGATGCGCAGCTCTTTCAACAATGCGGTGTCTATGACGATCCCCTCTTGTGTTCAGCCTCGGCCCCGGCACAGGGCCGGTCGTGATGACGGCCCCCGCCCGACGCCGTGCGCGGGATGGAGGCATGGCGGTCATTCTCATGAGTGCCCTGCCCGCTGGCACAGCGTCATGCGACGAACGACCGCCGGCCGTCGTGATTCGACAGCAGCCGGGGATGACAGGCAATCAGTGGCAATAGGGGGGTCGGAGACCAGCACCGCAAGCTGCCCGATGCCCACCACCACGCCGGGAGCACGGCGGGCCGGGGGATATTTGCGGAAGTCCTGGCGGGAAATGCCCCGGGCCCGTCGCTCTCGCAGCGGAGGCAGCACTCGCAGGGCAATCAGCGTCAGCAGCGTCAGCTCTCGACCAGACCGTTCCTGATGGCGTACACCGTCAGTTCCGAATTGTTGGACAACGCCAGCTTCTCCAGCACCCGTGCCCGGTACACGCTGACCGTCTTGGGGCTGAGCATCAGTTCCTCGGCGATGTCGGACAGGCGCTTGCCGGAAGCGATCATCACCAGCGTCTGCAGTTCCCGGTCCGACAGCTTCTGATGCGCCTGTTCCGGGGCGGGCGCGGTGAGGCTTTCCACCAGCATCTGGGCAATTTCGGGGGTGACGTACTTGCGCCCCTGGGCCACCGTACGCACGGCCTGCACCAGCAACTGCGGGTCTCCGCCCTTGTTGACATAGCCGAAGGCCCCGGCGCGCAAGGCCCGGATGGCGTACTGGTCTTCCGGGTACATGGAGACGATAAGTACGCGGGTGGTGGTGCCCTCATCCTTGAGCACATGCAGCACGTCCAGCCCGCTGCGGCCCGGCATGTTGATGTCCAGGACCAGCACGTCGCATTGCTTGTCCGCCGGCAGGCTGCGCATGAGGCTGCGCAGTTCGCCGTAGTCTCCGGCTTCGCCCACCACCTCGATATCGGGTGCGTCGGCCAGCGTATCCCGGATACCCCTGCGGATCAGCGCGTGGTCATCGCACAGAATCACTTTGATCATAGTTGGCCCCAGGTGGACGGATCATGCGCCGACTGGGCGCTCGTGGCGCTCCCACCCGGTCCGCCCTCGTCGGCGAAGTCCTCATCGAAAGCGTGCACCACGCCGCGCAGCGGCACCGACAGGATCAGGCTGGTGCCATGGACGCCGGAGCTCAGGTCCACCCAGCCGCCGACCGTGGCAGCCCGCTCGCGCAGGCCGCGAATGCCAAAGCTGCGGGCCTTGCTGAGGTCACCCGGCGCCAGGCCCTGGCCGTTGTCCTTGACTTCCAGCGTCAGCACGCCGCCGTCCATGCTGAGCTCCACATCGACGCGGCTGGCATTGGCGTGCTTGGATACATTGGTCAGGGCCTCCTGCGCGGTCCGGTACGCCACCAGCGGCACACCGGCGGGCAGTTGCAGCGTCTCGTTGCCGCTGCGCACGGCGGTGGGGATGCCGGTACGCCGCTCGAAGCGGGCCGCCAGCCACTGCACCGCAGCCAGCAATCCCTGTTCCAGGATGGCCGGGCGCAGGTTGTGCATGATGCGCTGGCTGGATTCGATGGCGCTGCTGACGGTTTCGAGCGCAGAATTGACGCGTTGCTGCACCGCTGCATCGTCGCAGTGGCGGGCGATCCAGGCCAGGTCGAATTTCAGGGCGGTCAGCGAGCCCCCCACATCGTCATGAATTTCACGGGCAATGGCGGCCCGCTCCATTTCCACGCTGGTCTGGAGATGCCCCGCCAGTTCATGCAACTGCTGCTTGGATTTGATGAGTTCCCGGTCGGATTCCAGCCGGGCCCGTTGCGCCTCGCAAGATTCAATGGCGTGCAAAAGTGCCGGCGCCAATCGCACCAGGTTGTTTTTGAGCAAATAGTCCGAGGCGCCGTTGCGCATGGCTGCCACCGCAGTGTCTTCCCCAATTTCTCCGGAAACCAACACAAAAGGGAGGACCAATTGCCGCTGCTTGAGCAGATCCAGCACCACCAGGCCCGAAAACCCTGGCAGGTTGTAGTCGGAAATGATGGCATCCCAGCCTTGATTCAGCGCGGTTTCTACGGCTGGAAGGCTGTCCAGCCGGCTGATCTCGAAAGACAGGCCGGCGCGTTGCAGCTGGGCCAGGATGAGTTGATGGTCCAGGTCGGAGTCTTCGATATGAAGCAAACGCAGACGGCGTTCGCCCAGGGGCAAGGCAGGCATGCCGCGAGTATGCCAAGTTTGTCGCGACTCCCTGGGCTATGACGGGACAACTCTTCGCCATTCACATCTGGAAACCTTAGAGTTCTGGGTTTACGCTGAAAGGGAAATCCAGGCCCAGGCCGGACGACGTTGGACGAAGCGAAATATTAGGGCCACTTTGGCCAATTAGTCCCGTCGACAGATCCGCGCTAAAAGCCGAAGATTCCTCCAGCCATGAAAGTCTCGCCGCACACCGAAGTTGGGTCGGTGTGAGCACGAAACGCAGACGCACGCATGTGGAGCCAAGATGCAAATCGATGAGACAGCGGTCGAGCCTGAAAGTGGCCTGATGCCGTTGCTGGCCGCCGCCGAGCTGCAGGACCATCTCATGACGGTCAACAACGATCTCGAGCGCCTGCAGCGCCTGCTGGATGACACCGGAGAGACCTTGTCCAGCCACTTCTTCGGCGCATCGGGCCTGGTCGACCAGTTGATGTCCCGGGCGAACAGCGACCAGGATCGCGACGCCTTGCAGCAGGTGATGCTGCACCTGGCCGGCGCCGTGACCGCGCTGCAGTTTCATGACATGTCCACGCAGCTGATCTGTCATACCAGCCAGCGACTGCGCAATTGTTCCGATCAACTCGCCCGCGATGCCTTCGGGGACGATGAAGAAGGGGCTGCTGTGGTGGAAACTGCCCCCCTGAGACCGAATCCGGTCACGCAGGACGAGATGGACGCCGGCTCGATCGAGCTGTTCTGACCGACCAGCTGCGTTACCACAAGTCCTATAAAGATTGAACTGCTGCTGAAGCCCTAAAGAATTTCAAGCTGCAACCGAAAACCGCTTGTCATCCGGAGAACCAAAAATGCCCTCGATCCTCGCCGTAGACGATTCGGCCTCCATGCGCCAGATGGTCTCGTTCACCCTCAAGAATGCGGGTTTCAACGTCGTGGAGGCGGTGGACGGGCAGGATGCCTGGGAAAAATCCACCCAGCGCGATTTTGATCTGGTCCTGACCGACCAGAACATGCCCCGGATGGACGGCATCAGCCTGACCAAGAAGCTGCGGGACAACCCGAAGTTCAAGACCACCCCCATCCTGATCCTGACCACCGAGTCCAGCGACCAGATGAAGCAGGCCGGCCGGGCCGCCGGTGCGACCGGTTGGCTGGTCAAGCCCTTTGACCCGGCCAAGCTGATCGAAGTGATCGGCAAGGTGATCCGCTGAAGCGGGCGGGAGATATAGATGGGAGATATGACCTCTGAAGGCGCCAACCTGGGTGCCGGCATCGACCTGAGTCAGTTCTATCAGGTCTTCTTTGAAGAAGCGGGTGAGAACCTCGACAACATGGAACAGCTGCTGCTGAACCTGGATATCGAGAATCCCGATGATGAGCAGATGAACGCCATCTTCCGCTGCGCCCACTCGATCAAGGGCGGCGCGGCGACGTTTGGCTTCAATGACGTGGCCGAGCTCACGCACCAGATGGAGACGCTGCTGGACAAGCTGCGCCGCCATGAACTGGCGCCGACCTCGCCGATGGTGGACGTGCTGCTGCAATCCGGTGACGCCCTGCGCGCGCAGCTGGCCCGCCATCAAGGCTCCGGGGCTGACGCCGTGGACACCAGCGCCCTGCTGAGCGACATCCGTACGCTGGTGGAAGGCCGCACCCTGGACGGCAACCGTGCCGCGCCCGCACCGGCCCCCGCCGCTGCGGCGCCCGCACCCGCACCGGCGGCTGCCGCCTCGGCCTCCCCCTCCCCGCTGACCTCGACCGTGCGTCAGCTGGAGCTGCTGGTGGGCCCGCTGAGCAATCCCACGCAGGCCGACAACCTGGTCGACCTGTTCAAGGAAATCACCGATCTGGGCACCATCGAGCCGCTGGACGGGGGTATTTCCGCCGACGGCATGCGCCGCTTCAAGGTGCTGACCAGCAGCACGGACAACGATCTGCTGGACCTGTTCACCTTCCACGTCTCCCGCGAGCAGGTCAAGATCCTGCCGCTGAGCGCCGGCTTCGGCTTCCATGACGGCGCGCCCGGTGCACCGAAGGAAGAAGCCAAGAAGGACGAGGACCCAGGCTACGGCTTCTTCGATGAAGCACCCGGCCTGCCCAGCGCAACCGCCGAAGAATCCAAGGCCGCCGCCGAGGCGCCCAAGGCCAGCGTGCCGGTGCCGGTCAAGCCGGCCGTGCCCGCCAAGGCCGAGGCCGCCCCGCGCGCGGGCGGCGCCAACATGGACTCCACCTTGCGTGTCTCGGTGGAGAAGGTCGACCAGCTAATCAACCTGGTGGGCGAGCTCGTCATCACCCAGGCCATGCTGGCCCAGAACAGCCACAACCTGGATCCGGGCCTCTATCAGCAACTGGCCTCCGGCCTGGCAGACCTGGAACGCAACACGCGGGATCTGCAGGAATCGGTCATGTCGATCCGCATGATTCCGATGTCCGTGGTGTTCAACCGCTTCCCCCGCATGCTGCGCGACCTCGCCGCCAAGCTGGGCAAGAAGGTGGAACTGGTGACCCAGGGTGAAGCCACCGAACTGGACAAGGGCCTGGTCGAGAAGATCACCGACCCGTTGACCCACCTGGTGCGCAACAGCTGCGACCACGGCATCGAGCTGCCCGCCGATCGTCTGGCCAAGGGCAAGCCCGAGCAGGGCACGATCACGCTGGTGGCCTCCCACCAGGGCGGGTCCATCGTCATTGAAGTGCGTGACGACGGCCGTGGCCTGAACCGCGAAAAGCTGATCAGGAAGGCCCGCGAAAAGGGCATCGACGCGCCCGACTCGATGAGCGACCAGGAAGTCTGGGGCCTGATCTTCGCACCGGGTTTCTCCACCGCCGACCAGGTGACGGACGTGTCCGGCCGCGGCGTGGGCATGGACGTGGTGAAGAAGAACATCACCTCGCTGGGTGGCACGGTGGAGATCGACTCTGCCGAGGGCTACGGCATGAAGGTCTCGGTGCGCCTGCCGCTGACGCTGGCCATCATGGACGGCATGAGCGTGGGTGTGGGCGAAGAGGTCTACATCCTGCCGCTGTCGTCGGTGGTCGAGTCCTTCCAGGTGCAGTCGGACACCATCAAGACCGTGGGCGGCTCCGGCCGTGTGGTCGAGGTGCGTGACGAATTCATGCCGGTGGTGGAACTGGAGCAGGTCTTCAATGTGCCGCGCTTCGATTTCGAGCACGTCAGCTCCATCATGGTGGTCGTGGAAGCCGAAGGGGGCCGTGTCGCCATGCTGGTCGATGAATTGCTGGGCCAGCAGCAGGTGGTGGTGAAGAACCTGGAAGCCAACTATCGCAAGGTGACGGACGTGTCCGGCGCCACGATCATGGGTGATGGCCGAGTGGCCCTGATCCTGGACGTGGGCAGCCTGGTGCGCCGCTCACGCCACTGAACAGACAACGCTCCGCCCGTTCTCGAGGTAAGCACATATGAATCTCAGCGCATTGCTGCGGCAATTCAGCATCAGGACCCGCATGATCGGCGCCATCGCCATCGTGCTGGTGCTGCTGCTGGTGGTCGGTAGTGTTGGTCTGTTCGGCATGCAATCCATGCGTGGACAGACCCAGGAATTCCTGGACAAGTCCTCCGATCGGAGCCGCCTCATCGCGGCGCTGACCGGCGCCGTGGGTCTGATGCGTGTCCATGAAAAGGACATGATCATCAACTACGAGAAGCCCGACGTGGTGAAGGAGCGGCATGCCAAGTGGGATGACGCCCGCAAGCAGGCCGCCGCCATGGTGGCCGACCTGAGCAAGCTGAGCGATGACGAGGACAAGGGCGCGCTGGCGAAGGTGCAAGCCTCCCTGGACGGTTATGCCGCCAAGGCAACCAACGTGGTCAACCAGCTGGAAGCAGGTGCCTATGACCACGCCGCCGTGGCGGACCGGCTGCTGCAGCCGGCCAAGGACCAGGTGAAGGCCGCGGAAACGCAGATTGCCGACCTGTCCAAGCGTTTGGATGAAGAATCCGCCGAGATGCGCAAGGGCATCGAAAGCACGCAGAAGACGGTGTTGTGGACCTTCGGCCTGGTGCTGGTGTTCGCTGCCGTGGTGGTGGTGCCGCTGACCCTGCTGAACATGCAGAGCATCTGCGCGCCGCTGGTGGAAGCCGAGGCGCTGGCGGGTGCCATTGCCGAAGGCGACCTCTCCCGCGTGATGAAGCCGGTGGAAGGCAACGACGAGGCCTCCAAGCTGCTGCGTTCGCTGCATCGCATGCAGGAAGCGCTGCAGACCATGGTGGGCCAGTTGCGCACCGCCGCCGACTCGATCCGCACCGCGTCGGTGGAGATCGCGACCGGCAACCAGGATCTGTCCAGCCGGACTGAGCAGACCGCCTCCAACCTGCAGGAAGCTGCCTCCTCCCTGGTGCAGTTGACCGGCACCGTCAAGCAGACGGCCGATTCGGCCCGCACCGCCAACCAGCTGGCCTCGTCCGCCTCGGGCGCGGCGGCCAAGGGCGGCACGGTGGTGAGCCAGGTGGTCTCGACGATGGACGAGATCAACACCAGCTCCAAGCGCATCAGCGACATCATCGGCACCATCGATGGCATCGCCTTCCAGACCAACATCCTGGCACTGAACGCCGCGGTGGAAGCGGCCCGTGCCGGTGAGCAGGGGCGTGGTTTTGCCGTGGTGGCCGGTGAGGTGCGTTCGCTGGCCCAGCGCAGCGCCGAGGCGGCCCGTGAGATCAAGACCCTGATCGGCGCCAGCGTCGAACGCGTCGAGACCGGTGCCCGCCTGGTGCAGGAAGCCGGCACGTCGATGAGCGATATCGTCTCCAGCGTGCAGCGTGTGACCGACATCATTGGCGAGATCACCGCCGCTTCCAGCGAACAGAGTGATGGCATCAGCCAGGTCACGACCGGCGTGAGCCAGCTGGACCAGATGACGCAGCAGAATGCCGCCCTGGTGGAGCAGAGTGCCGCCGCCGCGGAAAGCCTCAAGGATCAGGCCGAGCGCCTGGGTGCCGTGGTGGACCGCTTCCGGGTCAATGGCCATGCCGCTGTGACGACCTCGACGCTGTTCAGCCCGGCCAGCAAGCCGGCGAACGTGACGAAGAACTTCAGTGCCGTGCCGGTGGCCAAGGCCCACGCACCCGCACTCGCCCCCGCACCGGTCACGAAGGCTGCGGCCAAGCCGGTGTCCACCACCGTGTCCACGGCTGCCAAGTCAACCGCTGCCAAGCCGGTGGTGAAGGCCACGGCTGCCAAGCCGGCGTCCAAGCCCGTGGCCAAGCCGGCCACCACCCCGATCAAGCCGAAGGCGGCCAGCAGCCGCGCCGCCGCACCGTTCACCCCCGCGCCGGCGCAGCCGGCCACCACCGCCGTGAATGACGGCGACTGGGAAACCTTTTAATCAGCCGCACGAGGTCACCACATGGAAATCGTCCAACAAACAGGCACGCAAGTCGTGCAAGCAGGCTCCGGCGCGCTGGCTCTCCAGTCCGGCTCGGGCAATGTCGCTCCTTCGAGCGGTGAATACCTGACCTTCCGCCTGGGTCAGGAAGAGTACGGGATCGACATCCTGAAGGTTCAGGAAATTCGCTCCTATGAGCATCCGACCCGCATCGCCAACGCACCGGATTTCATCAAGGGCGTGGTCAACCTGCGTGGCGTGATCGTCCCCATCGTGGACCTGCGCCTGAAGCTGGGATGCGCCACGGCGGAATACAACAGCTTCACCGTGGTGATCGTGCTGAACGTGAAGAACCGCGTGGTCGGCGCCGTGGTGGACTCGGTCTCCGACGTGCTGGAACTGAATCGCGATGTCATCCGCCCTGCGCCGGAACTGAGCGCCAGCTCGGTGAACACCAGCTTCATCATGGGCATCGGCGCGGTCAGCGATCGCATGCTGATCCTGATTGATATCGAAGGCCTGATGAGCAGCGCCGACATGGGGTTGATGGATACGATCACTTCGTGATCGCCCCCCTACCGCCCGACGGCGGCCCCCCTTGGGGGCGAGCGCGATGGCCCGGCAAAGCCGGATCCACGCGCTCCGCTTGAAGGACGGCTTCGCTGTGCTCGCCTTTGGGTGGGGTGCAGGGACAAACGCCTGGCATCGCCAGGCGTTTTTGTTTGCTGCGACGGTGACCGGTGCGTCGCAGCGGGAATGACCGGTGCGTCGCAGCGGGAATGACCGGTGCGTCGCAGCGGGATGGCGGATGCGTCGCTGCGGCCGCTCGGGTGCCTGGTCCGCCGGCCGTGGCCAGGCTTACTCGGCGGCGTCGCGGAGAGTCTGGACCACCGGGCGTTGAAGGACGCCGCGCAGGGCCCACCAGCCGGCCAACTGGGCCAGCAAGGCGCCACCCACGGTAGTGCCGATCAGGACCCAGGGCTTGAACTGCCATTCGAAGTCAAAGGCGTAGTGGGTCAGTGCCCAGCCCATCGCTTGTGCTGCCGAACCGGCCAGCAGGCCGGCCAGCGCGCCCAGACCGAGCAGCTCGGCACGCTGGACAGCGGCCATCAGGGCACTGGAAGCGCCCATGGCGCGCATGAGGGCAAATTCGCGGGTGCGCGCCTCACGCGAGCCCACCGCCGCCACCAGCAGCACCACCACGCCCAGGGCCAGCGCCACCCCGAACAGCAGTTGCACCGCCGTGCTGACCTGCTCCAGCACCGCCTGGACCTGGTGCAGTTCGGCCGACACATCCACCAGCGTGAGATTGGGGAAGGCGCGCACCAGCGTGCGGTCCAGCGCCGCAGCCTGCCCGTCGGGCGCCCGGAAGGCGGAGATGAAGCTCATGGGGAGCTCCGGCATGTCCGCCTTGGGGTAGAGCACAAAGAAGTTGACCCGCATCGAGCCCCAGTCCACCTTGCGCAGGGTGGTGATGCGGGACTCCACCGTGGTGCCGGCGATGTCAAACGCGAGGCGGTCACCGAGCTTGAGACCCAGTTGATCGGCCAGGCCCTGCTCCACGCTCAGGCCATCCTTTTCCTCCGGCACCCAGCGGCCCTGGGTGAGCTGGTTGTGCGAAGGCAGCTCGGCACTGTGGCTGAGGTTGAACTCCCGCTCCACCAGGCGCTGGGCACGCTCTTCCTGGAACTGCCCGGCACGCACGGCCTGGCCATTGATGCTGACCAGGCGGCCCCGGATCATGGGATACCAGTCGTAGTCCTTGACCCCGGCCTTCTCCAGCTCGCTGCGAAAGCCCACGCCCTGCTCCGGCTGGATGTTGATGACAAACCGGTCCGGCGCATTGGCGGGCGTGGCCGCCCGCCAGCTGTCGATCAGGTCCGTGCGCATGAGCACGAGCAAGGCCAGCGCCAGCAGGCCGATGGAGAGGGCCCCCACCTGCAGCACCGCAAAACCCGGCCGCGCCGCCACCTGGCGGGTGGCCAGCAGCAGCCATCGGGGCGCGCCCGCCTGGGGCACCAGCTTGCGCAGCGCCAGCACGGCCAACCAGGCCAGCAACGCGAAGAGCGCCAGCGCCACCGCAAAGCCACCGGTGGCGATGAGGCCAAGGCGCCAGTCTGCCGACAAGGCGGTGAGCACGGTCGCAAAGCCCACCACCCCGGCCGCCAGCACCGCCAGGGACGTGGCCTTGGGCCGGCCGACATCGCGCCGGATGACCCGCAGGGGCGGCACCGAGGCCAGTTGCAGCACCGGTGGCAGGCCGAAGCCCAGCAGCAGGCTCATGCCCATACCCAGGCCCAGCAGCACCGGCCACAGACCCGGGGCGGGCAGGTCCACCGCAATGAGGCCGGCCAGCAGGCCAATGAAGATGTAGTGCAGCAGGAAGCCCAGCGCCACACCCGCCGCACTGGCCAGGCCTCCCACCATGGCGAACTCAAGCGTGAAGACCCAGGTCAGCCGGCGTTGCGGCTGGCCCAGCACCCGCAACATGGCGCAGTCGTTCAGATGGCGGTTGGCAAATTCCCGCGCGGCCAGCGCCACCGCAATGGCGGCCAGCAAGGCCGCCAGCAGCGCCACCAGGTTCAGGAACTTCGTGGCGCGGTCCAGGGTCTGGCGCATCTCGGGACGGCCGGAATCCAACGACTCCAGACGCACACCGCGCCAGTTCTGCTCCCGCATGGATTGACGGGCCTCGGCGGTGAAGGCGCGCACCGCCGGCTCATTGCCCACCACGCCAAACCGATAGGTCACCCGGCTGGCGGGCTGGATGAGGCCGGTGGCGGGCAAATCCGACTGCGCCACCATCACACGCGGCATGAGGTTCATGAAACCGGCCCCGCGGTCCGGCTCGTTGGCAATCTCGCCCGCAATGCGCAGCGTGGCGTCGCCCAGCAGCACGGCATCGCCGACCTTCACGCCCAGTGCGCTCAACACGCCGGGGTCGGCCCACACGCTGCCGGCCGCAGGTGCGCCGGCCTTGCGCCCGTCGCTCAGCGTGAGCGCGCCGCGCAAGGGGTAGGTGGGGCTGACGGCCTTGACCGCCACCAGGCGGCTGCCACCGCCCTGCGCATCCTCCGCCCGCGCCATGCTGGGAAAGCTCAGCGTGTCCACCGTGCGCATGCCATGCCGCTGGGCGAGTGCACGCACGGCCGCCGGCGTGGGCTGGTCGCTGGCCATCACGACATCGCCCCCCAGCAGCTGGGCCGCATCCCGGCGCAGGCCACGGTCCAGACGGTCGGAGAGAAAGGCCACAGCACAGACGGCCGCCACCGCCAGCATCAGGGCCAGGATGAGCAGATGGAGCTCGCCGGCACGTGCATCCCGCCAGGCCTGCAGGGCGGTCTGGCGCCATAACGAGGGCGGGCGTGAGGGCGGGCGCCGCGTGCCAACCGGGGAGCCGGCTGATGGGCCCGCGGATGGGCCCGCGGATGGGCCTGCCGAAGAGGATGAACCGGGCAGCGGTGCGGACGGGGCAGAGTTGGACGGGGATTGCGCGCTCATGCCCGCACTGTAGCGAAGGACGTGCCCGCGCGTGCTGCGGTCGTGCAAGCAGATTGAACAGACCGTGCAAGGGGTTTTGACGATAGGGCGCCCGGGGAGCGTTGCAATAGCAAGATGACCTCGCCCTTCCCTACCCTCTTTGTTTCGCACGGCTCCCCGATGATTGCGCTGGAACCCGGTGACACCGGGGCTTTCATGCGGCGGCTGGGCCAGACGCTGGACCGCGCCTGGGGCCGCCCCAGGGCAGTGCTGGCCGTCTCCGCGCACACCACGGCTCGTGCCCCGGTGCTGTTGGGTGGCGCACAGCATGAGGCGGTCTACGACTTCGGTGGTTTCCCCGAGGCGTTGTACGACCTTCGTTATGACGCACCGGGCGCGCCCGCGCTGGCCGCGTCAGTGGGCAAAGCACTGGGCGCCCCCGTACTCGACCGAGGCGGCCTGGACCACGGCATCTGGACGGCGTTGCGTTATCTCTATCCGGACGCGGACGTTCCCGTGCTGCCGCTGGCACTCACACCCATGGCCTCACCCGCAGAGCTGATGGTCCTCGGACAACAGCTGGTGGGGCTGCAGGAACAAGGCGTCCTGATCCTGGCCACCGGCAGCATCACGCACAACCTGCGCCTGTTGATGCGCAACCGGCCCTCGGGCGGTACCTCGGGCGAGGACGACGCGGAGATGCCAGAATCCGCAGCCTTTCGCACCTGGTTCGCGGATCGAAGCGCGGCCAGGGACTGGACGGCACTGGTGGACTATCGTGTCCAGGCCCCGCATGCGGCCCTGATGCACCCGACTGACGAGCATCTGCTGCCCTGGTATGTGGCCGCTGGCGCTGGCGGCCGCGAGGTGGCGCCATTGCGGTTGTTCGAGGGCGTGACCTTCGGCTGCCTGGGCATGGACGCTTATGCGTTCGGGCCGCAGGCGCGGGCGCTGGAAGAGGCCTTGAAGGAGACAGCGGCCGCATGAGCGGCCGTCTGGAGCGCAACAAGCCCGCCGCTCGGCGGGCTCAGTCCTGGCAGATGACGCTAGGGGTCAAATGAAAATCGCCGCCAGGATGCCGAGGATCAGGGCCCACTTCACGACGTAATAACCCAGCCGGCTGCGCTTCTTGAAGGCCTTGAAGAAGATGCGGACCTTGTAGGCGTGGAAGAAGAACTTGTTGAGCCCGCCGATCGGTTCGGACTCCAGGTTCTGTGTGGCTGCCGCCGTCATCACCACTTTGCCAAACCAGCGATTGAGCCAACGCATCGGCGCGAAGTGCAGCGGACGCTCCACGTCGCAGAAGAGAATGACGCGCTGGTGCTCGGTGGTGTTCTCGGCATAGTGGATGAAGGTCTCGTCGAACATCACCGCTTCACCATCGCGCCAGTGATAGCGCTCACCATCCACCTCGATGAAGCAGCCGGGGTCGTTGGGGGTGGTCAGGCCCAGGTGGTAGCGCAGCGAACCCGCATACGGGTCGCGGTGACGCACCAGGCGTGCGCCCGGCGGCAGCGACGCGAACATGGCCGCCTTGATGGTGGGGATGCGCTGCAGCAGTTCCACGGTCTTCGGGCAGAGCGACTGCGCAGAATCCATGTCACGGTCATACCACTTCAGGTAGAAGCGCTTCCAGCCGGTGCGAAAGAAGGAATTGAAGCCGATGTCGTTGTAGCCCGACGCGGCCTTGATGTAGCCCTCGTCGTTCAGGCGCAGGGCTTCGTCGCGGATGAGCTGCCAGTTGTCGCGCAGCAGATCCAGTTCCTTGAAGTCCTCGGTCTTGAGGTAGGGCGTTGCGGGCGGCCGCGAGAACAGGTACATCGCCGCATTGATGGGCGCCAGCAGCACCGTGAAATCGGTCAGCGCGCGGGCCAGCTTGAACCGCACACGGCCGCGAAAGTGGGCATAAAGCGCGGAGACGATGAAGATCGCCAGGACCCAATACCGCGTGGGCGGCAGCCATTCAGCCATGTGCACAGGCATGAGAACTCTCTTCAGCTTGGACAACCGATTCCCGGCGTAGCCGCAGCGGCAACTGCAAAGCGGACGTGCAAAGCAGACCTACACAGCAGACCTGCAAAGCCACACCTGCAAGGCGACACCTCCAGAGGGGCACCCGCCAAGCAACACCAGCCAAGCAACACCCGCCAGGCAACACCCGCCAGGCAACACCCGCCAGGCAACACCGGCAGATCAGTGCCAGCAGATCAGAACCGGCAGCGCCCAGGAAATCGGCAAAGGCGGGATTATCGCCGGACGCGTAGCCCTGTGCTCAAGGGCGGGGACATGCCTGCCGGCCATACGTGCGGCAATTGACTCTGGTCAGCGGTCTGGCCGCACCATGAACAGCCCGAGCCAGACCCACCGCGCCCTCGACGAACGCGACTCAACGCGCGACTCAACGCGGGGAGGCCAGGCGCCAGGCCGTGGCACGGCGCCGATCGTCCGCCAGAGACAGCCCCCAGATCAACAGGCCGCCGATGGCCAGGATGGCGCCCACCCAGCCGGTCGAGGTCCAACCGTAGCCGGCCGCGATGGCGATACCGCCCAGCCACGGTCCCAATGCGTTCGCCGCATTAAAGGCGGAATGGTTGAGTGCCGCGGCGAGGGTCTGGGCATCACCCGCCACGTCCATCAGCCGGGTCTGCAACACCGTACCCATGCCGCCGCTGCAGCCAATCATGAACACCACCGGCAGCAGCGTCCACAGGCTGCCGGCTGCGAACGGGTACAGCGCCAGCGCCACCACGCTCCAGAGCAGGATGCCGCCGACGGTGGGCATGAGTGCGCGGTCCGCCGCCCAGGCGCAGACCAGGGTGCCGACGGTCATGCCCACCCCGAAGACGCTGAAGACCAGCGGCAGCGTGGCCGGGCTGGCACCTGTGACCTCCAGCAGCGTGGAGGCGAGATAGGTATAGACGGCAAACATACCGCCGAAACCGACGGCGCCGATGCCCAGGGTCAACCAGACCTGGCGGCGTGCCAGGGCACCGAGCTCCCGCATGGCGCTGGCGCCGGGCTGGACCTCGTCCTTGGGCACATGCGCGGCCACCAGCGCAGCGGTGCTCAGCGCCAGCACGGCCACCACACCGAAACCCCAGCGCCAGCCCACCCATTGCCCCAGCGCGTTGGCCAGGGGCACGCCGATGATGGTGGCGACCGTGAGCCCCAGCATCATCATGCTGACGGCCTGCGCACGCCGCTCGGGCGCCACCAGGGAGGCGGCCACCAGCGCGCCGACACCAAAGTAGGCGCCATGCGGCAGGCCACTCAGGAAGCGGAACAGCAGCATCGAGTGGTAGCCGGGGGCCAGTGCACTCAAGCCGTTGCCCAGCGCAAAGGCCAGCATCAGCAGGATCAGCAGCGTGCGACGCGGCAGCCGGGCACCCAAGGTGGCCAACACCGGGGCGCCAACCACCACCCCGAGGGCATAGGCGCTGATGACACGGCCGGCGGTGGGCACGTCGATGCCCAGGTCCGGCGAGAAGAAAGGCACCAGCGTCATCGCCGCGAATTCGGTGGTGCCGATGGAGAAGCCGCCCAGCGACAGCGCCAGCAGGGCCCAGACCAGGTGAGGATTGCGGGCAGGGTTGGGCGTGGTGTCCGGCGGGTTCATGTCAAGGTGCTGCAAGCTGACGTTCAGAATTCGTTCAGCATTGCAACATGGATTGGGCGACCTTGAGGCAGGCAAGGTCGCCAGTCGCCCAGCCAGTCGCCCAAACAGTCTCCCAACAAACCGCCGAGCAAGCTGCCCATTCCCCGGCCGCCATCCCGCCAGAAATCGCCCGGAGCTCAGCTACAATCGCTGGCGATGCGGGTGTAGTTCAATGGTAGAACGCTAGCTTCCCAAGCTCGATACGTGGGTTCGATTCCCATCACCCGCTCCAGTAGCGCCTAGACGCGTGCGTTCGCGCTTCCCTGATGCTCGCGTTCGCGCTTCCGACTGATTGAACCTGGTGGTGCCCCCTCGCACTGATGGCTTCATTCACTCGCGCACCGCACCATGGGACCTCAGTCAGTCGGCGCCAGCCACACCTCGCCCTGGGCACTCGCAGCGGAGGACGCTGAGGGCGTAACGCCCTCCGGCATCCGCGCCGCGCAGACAGCAGATGCCCGGACCGCACACACGGCACACACGGAAGCGGAAGACGCCACCGTGATGGATCAGCCCGCTGGCGCGATGGCACAGACACCGCCGCCCCGGTCCCACATGCCGATCTTCCGCACCGGGGGCCGGCATGAACAACTGGCACAACAGCGCCGTGACGCCATGAACACCGCCGCAGCCGGCAGGGCCACTGGCAACCGCCAGGCGCATCAAGCCCTGTCCCGCAGCAACGCCCTGCCCTTGAACCGCACCGACCCGCCAGCGCAGATCCGCAGCCATCCACCCCTCACCCGCAGCCTTGCGGCGCCTTGGCGGCAACAGCTGCCGCCAGTGGCACTGGCGCAGGCGCCCACACGACCGGCACTGACGCGGACCTTGGGCATTGGTGGCGGGCCCCATGCCCCGGCATCGGCGCAAGCCTCGACGGCTTCCGTCTCTTCCACGATCTCGACGGCATCCACAGCGTCCCACAGCACCGTGCATTCCGATCTCCAGTTCAGTGTGTTTGACCCGGATGAGCCGCCTTCCACCCTGGATGACGAGTTGGCGCAAGGCCCGTCTGCTGCGGAGAAACGCACGCGGTCATTGCAGAACATGTCGCCGAGGATCCGCCAGATATTTGAGAGCCTGCAGCCATCCAGCGCCTCCGACGCCCTGGATGTCGCCCTGGGCAAGAGCACATCGAATCTGGACAAGCTGTTTGGCATTCCGCTGGCCACCTTGGCGGACGAAGAGTTGATGCGCAGCTTCAATGTCATGCGCCCGGACATTACCGAGCAAGGCGACATGTTGCTGGACCTGCTGCAATCTGATGGCGGCGACGCCTGTTTGCAGCAATTGCGTCAATTGCCTGAAGCCCAGCGGGCGCAGGCGCTGGCCGCGCTCATTTGGGCCTGTGGCAGCGACCCGTACATGTCGGAGGACGACGTTGCCCTGCAGCGCTCGCTGACGCTCGGCGGCGAAAACCTGCACCTGGCCCACCAAGTGGACGCGTATGTGCAGCGGCTGGAGTGCCGCAGCGAGGGGCACGCACTCATGCGGGGCATGAAAGTCCATATGAGCCGGACGGCCCCCGAATATCGCCTGACCGCGGGCATGGAACAGATGCTCAGAAAACTGGGCATCCGGGACGCCCACTTCAGCAGTGCTCCGAAGTGACACCCCAGCGAGGGCTTCGAACAGCCCCCTCCCTCAGGAGGAGCTTGGCGATTACAGGAACCTGCGCCATGGCGCCCGCACTGACAGGTTTACAGCCACTTCGGAGCGTCACCATGATTAATGACCGCATTGGCGTGCATGCCTATGAGTTCACGCCAGCGCAGGAGTATTCAGCCCCCGGCGGCCCGCCCCTGCAAGCATCGAGACCGGCACCGCAGCCCATCCAGGAACCGGCGCCCCCCCTCGGCAGGCCCTATGCGCCTGCTACGTCCGGTGACCCACCAGGCGCGCCCCGGCCGTCCTATCCCTACCCAGGAGTGGCTGAGCCCGCCGGCACCCAGCAGCGCTATCTCCTGCTGACCCGGCGCCCCATCCAGGCCCACCTGGAGCGCCAGCGCGATGCGGCACCCCGCCATGGACAGGCACAGATGCCCCGTGCGCTGCATCCGCCACAGGATCGGGGCGTCGGCCTCAACCTGCTGCTGGAGGCAGCCGAGCAAGAGCCGGGCATTCATCGCGCCCATCGCAGCGCCGAGTGAGCCGCAGGACGGCGCAGTCTCAGCGCTGCAGATCCCCCAGGCACAGATATTTGCTCTCGACATATTCGTCGATGCCCTGATGCCCGCCTTCGCGGCCCAGGCCGGACTGCTTGACGCCGCCGAAGGGCACTTCGGCGGTGGAGATCAAACCGGTGTTGACCCCCACCATGCCGGACTCCAGGGCTTCACCCACGCGGAAGATGCGCCCGATGTCCCGGGTATAGAAGTAGCTGGCGAGGCCGAATTCGGTGGCATTGGCCATCTGGATGACCTCGGCCTCGGTCTGGAAGCGGAACACCGGGGCTACGGGCCCGAAGGTCTCCTCGCGGGCACACAACATGTCCGAGGTGACGTCGGCCAGTACCGTCGGTTCGAAGAAGCGGTCATGCAGCCGCTTGCCGCCCGTGACCACACGGGCGCCCTTGTCGGTGGCGTCCGCCACATGGCGCTCGACCTTGTCCATGGCGGCGTTATCGATCAGCGGCCCCTGCGTCACGCCGGGCTCGAAGCCCCCACCCACCTTGAGGGCCGCGACCTTCTCCGCCAGCTTGGCGACAAAGGCGTCATAGACGCCGTCCTGCACATACAGCCGGTTGGCGCAGACGCAGGTCTGGCCCGCATTGCGGTATTTGCTGGCCATCGCGCCTTCCACTGCGCTGTCCAGGTCCGCATCGTCAAACACCAGGAAAGGGGCGTTGCCACCCAACTCCAGCGAGAGCTTCTTCAGGGTGGGCGCACACTGCGCCATGAGGATGCGGCCGACCTCGGTGGAACCGGTGAACGACAGGTGCCGCACCGCCCCCCGCTCGCACAGCACCTTGCCGATCGCCACCGAGTGTTCGCCGTCGCCGGTGACCACGTTGAGCACGCCCGCCGGCATGCCGGCGCGCTGGGCCAACTCGGCGGCGGCAAGCGCCGTCAACGGGGTCTGCTCGGCGGGTTTGATCACCACGGGGCACCCCGCCGCCAGGGCAGGCGCCACCTTGCGCGTGATCATGGCCAGCGGGAAGTTCCAGGGCGTGATGGCCGCGCACACGCCGATGGGCTGCTGGAGGATCAGGTAGCGCTTGGTCGCGTCGGTGGTGGGCACGGTTTCGCCGTAAACGCGCTTGGCCTGCTCCGCAAACCACTCCAGAAAGCTGGCGCCGTAGACGATTTCGCCCCGCGCCTCGGCCAGCGGCTTGCCCTGCTCGGCCGTGAGGATGCGGGCCAGATCATCCGCATGCTGGATCAGCAGGTGATACCAGCGCATGAGAATGGCGGCGCGCTCCTTGGCGGTCTTGGCGCGCCAGGCCGGCCAGGCGGCCTCGGCGGCGGTGACGGCGGCGTCCGCCTCGGACGCGCCGAGGTTGGCCACGTGCGTGAGCAACTCACCGCTGGCCGGGTCCTGCACATCGAAGCGGGCCGAACCGCCCACCCATTCACCATTGATCAGGGCATCGGTCTTGAGGAGGCTGGGATCCTTCAGTGAGGCCAGCGGGGAAGTCAGGGGCGTGTCCATCGTCGGTGCTCCGGCAGAAGTTCTCGAGAGTGGCTCTCTGTTTAAAAGATCCTAGCGGGTTTGGCATGGGCGCCACGTCACAGAGGTGCCGCGCACCGCAGGGAGCAAGGCCCGCTCCTATAATCGAAAGCTTCGCGAAATCAAGGCATTGCGGGCAATCCGGGCGGTGCACGGTGACGATATCGGTTCACCCCCGTTGACATTTGTTTGCAAAGCCGGCTCGTAAAGAATTCTTGAGTGGCGCTGAAGTAGCGCTGAAGTAGTGCTGAACTGCCGCAAGTCGCACCCCGGAGTGCTCTCCGGATGCGGATGCGGCGTGACATCACCGCCATGGGGTAACTGCCATGGGTAACTGCCCTGGGGCAACAGCAAAGGACTGGCATGAAAGCCGCTGAGATCCGCAATACGTTTCTGAAGTTTTTCGAATCCAAGGGCCACCAGATCGTCGCCTCCAGCCCGGTGGTGCCTGGTGACGACCCGACGCTGCTGTTCACCAACGCGGGCATGAACCAGTTCAAGGATGTGTTCCTGGGCTTCGACAAGCGCGCCTACAGCCGCGCCACCACCGCCCAGAAGTGCATCCGCGCCGGCGGCAAGCACAACGACCTGGACAACGTCGGCTACACCGCGCGCCACCACACCTTCTTCGAGATGCTGGGCAACTTCAGCTTCGGCGACTACTTCAAGAAGGACGCCATCAGCTTTGCCTGGGAGCTGCTCACCGAGCACTTCAAGCTGCCCAAGGACAAGCTGTGGGTGACCGTCTACCAGGAAGACGACGAAGCCTACGAGATCTGGAACCAGCAGGTCGGCGTGCCCGCCGAGCGCATCGTGCGCATCGGCGACAACAAGGGCGGCCGCTACATGTCCGACAACTTCTGGATGATGGGCGACACCGGCCCCTGCGGCCCCTGCACCGAGATCTTCTATGACCACGGCCCCGATGTGGCCGGCGGCCCGCCGGGCAGCCCCAATGAGGATGGCGACCGCTACATCGAGATCTGGAACAACGTCTTCATGCAGTTCAACCGCACGGAAGACGGCGTGATGCACAAGCTGCCCAAGCCCAGCGTCGACACTGGCATGGGGCTGGAGCGCCTGGCGGCCGTGCTGCAGCATGTGCACTCGAACTATGAGATCGACCTGTTCGTGAACCTGCTGGCGGCTGCCAAGCGGGAAGTCGATGCAGCGACGCCGCAGGGCGGGGACTGCGACAAGGCATCTCCGTCGCTGAAGGTGATCGCCGATCACATCCGCGCCTGCGCCTTCACGGTGGTTGATGGCGTGATCCCCGGCAATGCCGGCCGTGGCTATGTGCTGCGCCGCATCGCCCGCCGCGCCATCCGCCACGGCTACAAGCTGGGCGCCCGCACGCCGTTCTTCCACAAGCTGGTCACCGCACTGGCCAAGGAAATGGGCGATGCCTATCCCGAGCTGCGCCGTGACGAAGCCCGGGTGACCGAAGTGCTCAAGCAGGAAGAAGAACGCTTCTTCAAGACCATCGCCACCGGCATGGAGCTGCTGGAGTCGGCACTGGCCGGCGGCGCCACGCAGATCGACGGCGAGACCGCCTTCAAACTGCACGACACCTATGGCTTCCCGGTCGACCTGACCGCCGACGTCTGCCGCGAGCGTGGCGTGACGGTGGACGAGCCCGGCTTCAACCGGCTGCTGGAAGAACAGAAGCAGCGCGGCCGCCAGGCGGGCAAGTTCAAGATGGCGCAGGGCCTGGAGTACAGCGGTGCCGCCACCGCTTTCCATGGCTATGAGCATCTCTCGCGCGAAGACGTGAAGATCGTGGGCCTGTATGTGGACGGCAGCGCGGTGCCCAGTGCCACCGCTGGCGACGACGTCGTGGTGGTGCTGGACCACACGCCGTTTTATGCCGAGAGCGGCGGCCAGGTGGGCGATGCCGGTGAACTGCGCAACGCCACCACCCGCCTGGTGGTGGACGACACGCTGAAGATCCAGGCCGACGTGTTCGGCCATCATGCCCAGGTCGTCGAAGGCGCGGTCAAGGTGGGCGACGTGTTCGCCGCCCGCGTGGACGCCGAGCGCCGTGGCCGCACCGTGCGCAACCACAGCGCCACCCACCTGATGCACAAGGCCCTGCGTGAGGTGCTGGGCGCCCATGTGCAACAGAAGGGTTCGCTGGTGAATGCGGAGCGCACCCGCTTCGACTTCGCACACAACGCGCCGATGACGGCGGACGAGATCCGCAAGGTGGAAGCCATCGTCAACGCGGAGATCCTGACCAACCACGACACCAACGCGGAAGTCATGGCGCTGGACGACGCGCAAAAGAGCGGCGCGATGATGCTGTTCGGCGAGAAGTACGGCGACACCGTGCGGGTGCTGAGCATCGGCTCCTCCAAGGAACTCTGCGGCGGCACCCATGTGCGCCGCACGGGTGACATCGGCCTGTTCAAGATCGTCTCGGAAAGTGGCGTGGCTGCCGGCATCCGCCGCGTGGAAGCCGTGACAGGCGAAAACGCCCTGCACTACCTGCAATCGCTGGAATCCACCGTCGCTGCGGTGGCTGGCACGCTGAAGGCGGCACCGACCGAACTGGAGCCGCGCGTGCAGGCCGTGCTGGATCAGGTCCGCGCGCTGGAGAAGGAACTGGCCGCCGCCAAGAGCAAGCTGGCCTCGGCGCAGGGCGATGAACTTCTGGGCAAGGCGGTGGACGTCAAGGGCATCAAGGTGCTGGCCGCCACGCTGGCAGGCGCCGATGCCAAGACGCTGCGTGAAACCATGGACCAGCTCAAGAACAAGCTCAAGACCGCCGCCATCGTGCTGGCGGCCGTGGACGGCGACAAGGTGCAGATCGCCGCTGGCGTCACCGCCGACAGCATCGGCAAGGTCAAGGCCGGTGAACTGGTGAACTTTGTCGCCCAGCAGGTGGGCGGCAAGGGCGGCGGCAAGCCGGACATGGCCATGGCCGGGGGCACGGATGCCAAGGGCCTGCCCGCTGCACTGGCCAGCGTGCAGGGCTGGGTGGGCGAACGGGTCTGACGCTTCAACACACGTCAAAGGGCCCCACCCGGGCCCTTTGTTTTTTCAGCGCGCCTGGCCATCCAGACCGGGCGCCTTTACGGAGTTCTTCATGACCGACCAGACGACTGATCACGGCGCCGACCAGGGCGACCATCCCATCGACGTCGAAAACGCCCAGCAACTGGGTGAATACGTGGCCTTGCTGGCGGGTGCCGCCGACCCGGATGCACCGGCCATCACGCTGGACACGCTGGACGGCTACATGACCGCCCTGCTGGTCGGCCCGCCGCCGTCCGCCCCCATCCAGGCCATGGATGCGTTGTTTGGCGAGGACTGGCCCGCCGCGCTGGAAGCGCAGGAACAGACCGATGCCTTCATGGACGTGCTGCACCTGCGTTGGAACGAGATCGCCGACAGCCTGGACCCGCAGCAACTGGTGGAAGCACCGGAAGAGATGCAGCTGGTGCCGCTGATTTCCGAGTTCGACGACGAGACCAAGGCCCAGTTGCTGGCCGATGGCTCGTTGACCGAAGAGTTGCTGGAACGGCTGCCCTCTGCTGGCGCCATGTGGGCCCAGGGCTTCCTGCAAGCCGTGGAAGATGCGGGCACGTGGGAGCTGCCGGAAGGTGACGCTGCGCGCGACCTGTCGCTGATGCTGGAAGCCCTTGAGGCGGTGACGCTGGCTGAAGGCTCGTCGGAGCGCCAGGCCTACATCGATGAAGCCTATGAGGAACCGGAAGGCGTGGACCAGAACGCCCTGATCGACGACATGCTGTTCACCGTTCAGGACATGCGCCTGTTCTGGCTGCAGCAGGCGGCGCTGAAGGACGCATTCAGTGAAGAGGGTGGCAGCCCGTCCGAGCTGAACTGAACGGGGGCACGGGCGGCTTTACAGCCGCTCGACGCCAAGGCCGGCTTTACAGCCGCTCGACGCCAAAAGGGCGGCTTTACAGCCGCCCTTTGCAATTCGGCGCCCCACACCGGCAACGCAGCCGGCCCTCGTGGTGGCTCTCGCCGTAGTCGCAGCTGATTTCCTCACCCGACGCGATGTCCCGGATGGCGTAGAACTCGGCGCGCCCCTGGCGGATGCGCAGCACGGCGTTCGGTGCGCAGCTGTGGTTGATGTGGCGCATCACGCCCTTGTCATGGGTGGCATCTATGGCGGTGCGGTCGGAGACCTCCACCACGTGGATGCGGCGCTTGCCTTCGATGCGACGCCGCGCCTCACGCACCGACACCACCTCCCCGCGCATCTCGCCGATCTTGCGGCGGGCCGGGATGGATTCGTCGGCGAAGACGCCCAGGCCATCGATCGCGCTGGGCGCCACGTGCAGGGCAAAACGCTCGGCCGGCAGCGGCTCACCCTTGACGCCGGGGGCTGCTTGGGCGCGAACCGGCGCCGTGGGCGCGGGCGCGGGGGCTGGAGCGACAGAACTCAGACGCGGCATGGCGGGCAAGGATCAACAACAGGAATGCCGCCATTGTCGCGCGTTGGCCGGCAGGCTTCAGTCAGCCGCCAGCAGCGGCACATCGTCGGCCTGTTGCGCCGCCACGCCACTGACAAGGCGCCACAGGTCGTCCCCGTCGAGCAGCGTCAGCATTTCCGCCCCCTGCCCCTTCAACAGGCGCACCTGCGCCTGCGCGGCCCAGCCGGGGCGCGTCGGGCTGGCCTGCAACTGATCGGTGCTGGCCTGGAAGACCTGGCCGAGCTGTTGCACCGCCAGTACCAGCCTTTGGCCGGCACTGGTGCGGCACACCAGCAAGGCCGCCTCATCACCGCAGGGGCGATGGAACAGCAATTGGCCCAGGTCCAGCACCGGCAGCATGCGGCCTTCAAAGCCCAGCATGCCGCGCACGGCGGCGGGCGCCTGGGGCCAGGCGGTGATGCGCTGACGCTCCAGCGCCGCCAGCACCTGGATGGCGGGCAGGCCCAGCCACTGGTGGTCCACCAGGAAACTGGCCAGGTCCAGTTGCTGCTTGCCGGTGGGTGCCAGCGGCGCAAATGCTGCCGGTGCATGGCCCGCCTGCGCCGCTTCCAGCCGAGGGCCCAGGGGCAGCAGCACCACGGCGGCGAGATCCTGCGCGTCCGGCGGCGTGTGGCGACGGTACTCGCGATAACCACCGGACATGGCCAGGCCGTAGGCCTGCACACGGCCGTCCAGCATGATCTCCCCCGTCACGTGCTGGTCGGCGGGCAGCGTTGCCAGTTCCTTCAGCGGGATGGGCAGCGACTGGCCAGCGGTCCAGCGGTCGTCGCTGCTGGCCACGACCTCACCCGCGCGCGTGACCAGCAAGGCGGCGGAGCCTGGCTGACCGGGTAGCGCGGCACGCAGCATCGCGCGGAATTGCGGCTGGCCGTCGAACACGACGGCAATGCCGCCCGCGGCGTGCACGCCACCGGCCGGGTGCGGCACGGCGGCCGCATAGACCAGGCAGGGCGCGTCACCCGACTCGCCGTACAAACCACAGGCTTCGTGCGCGGAGACCACGTATTGGCTGGCATCGCGCAGGCCCAGGGCCCCGCGTACCCAGTCGCCCTGGAGAGAGCGGCCAACATGGTGGGCCTGCGAGGGGTCGGAGACCGCGACCACCCGCCCCTGCGTGTCAAACACCAGCAGCAATGAATACACGGTGTAGAGCGCATGGATGCTGGCCAGCACCTCGGCAGCCTGCGCCGCATGGCCATCGGCCAATGCACGTTGCAGACGGGCATCCAGGGCCCACCAGCGGCAGTCATTGGCCCGCTCGTAGAGGTTGCGGTTGACGATGGAGATGGCCAGCTCGGACTGGAAGCCGACGCTGTCGAAGATCGCGCCCAGGGCACTGTCTTCCAGCTGCGCAATGGCTCGTTCGAACACCTGGCGCAGTTGGTCACCGGTGCGCTCGACCTCGTTGAGCAGGGTCACGGCGAAATCACCGTTGCCCGAAGGTTGGCCCTGGGCCAACGACTGACCCGCCGCCTGCGCCTGCAGCCCGACCTGGGCGTGCGCACGACTCTTGAGCTTGCCGTTCCACAGGGACCGCGACAGCTCACGCTGGATTCGGCGGGCTTCGAGCGGAATGCTGCGCAGTTCCTCGTCAAAGAGCGCGCGGGTATCCACGTCCCGGGCACGCGCCTCGGAACGCTCCGGCGGCGCATCGGCAAAGGCATGTTGCAAGGGCTGCAGCATCTGGGCCGACCAGCCGGGGCCGAAGTAGCCTTCGTAGCCGCTGGCGGCGGCGCTGCTGGAGAGATAGTCACGCCCCGCGAAATCCACCCGGAAACCCTGCGCCTGCCCGGCCGCTGGCACGGGTGCCCCCAGCGGGATCTGCCAGGGGTCCGATGTGAGCAGGACCTGGCCTTCAGCGTTCTTGAGGACCAGCACCGAACGCGGCACGCCCGCGCACAGCGCGCGGAACAGGCCCAGCATTTCGTCTTCGAGCTTGAAGGACAGGCAGAGCACCCCTTGGGCGCCACTGTCTGACGTCACGGCGGCCGCATAGATCAGGCCGTTGGCACCGTTGAGCAAGGCACTGGGCCCGTGGACCTCCACAAACGCCTGGTCAGGCGCCAGGGCGCGCATGAGGCGCTCGTCCTGGACCCGATCCGCACAACGGGCCGGGTCCAGGGCCGCCAGGCGGCGACCGTCAGCCGCCAGCAGGACGACCTGGTTGTAAACCGAATATTTGGCCACGTAGTCGGCAAAGCGGTGGCGCAGCGCGTCCTGATCGGCTTCGTCAACGCCGCCCTGGGCATCCGCCTGCAGCAGGTCGCGCAGCGGACCGTCGGCAGCGAGGAAGCCGACATCGGCCGTGCGTTCAAAGAGGTTGCGCACCAGGATGTCGATGGCGACCTGCGCTCGCCCCTGCAACTGCTGAACCGCATTGCCGAACTGCCGGCGCGCCAGACTGTCGAGCAGCCGGCCGGTGAGCGCTTCAAAGGCGCTGCGCGTGTCCGCCATATCGGTGGCGGCGCCACTCATCTGGCCCAGCAGGGCCAGGCTGTCCCAGGCGCCTTGCAGGCGCATCAGGGGCTCTCGATATTCATCCAGCAGCGGCATAGCTGCCAGCAAGGGTGCCACTTCCGTGCTGAAGGGCAGGCCTTTTCTCCAGACCTTGGTCATTCCCGGATCCTCACCTCGTGCCCTCGTGGGGCTTAAGCGCGGCAGTGTGACGTTGCAAACTGTTGCTGTCAGGAGGGGAAGACCGAGGATTTCGTGCCTCTCAGCGACTTACCGCACACGCTTGGCTGCATGAGCACGGACACTGTGCCTGGATGCCACAAGTCGGGGCCGAATGCCCGTCGTTGGTGCGTGGCGGCGCAGGGCAACAATTCGCGGCGGCGCCCGCAAGCGGCCGCTCAGTCGACCATCGACATGGTGGCCGTGGACTCGGATGTGCCGCGCCGTTCGGTCGCGACGTGGGTCTGCTGGAGGAGCGCGTCGGGATCGGTGAGCTTGCTCTGCGGCCCCGGGGCGTCGGTGGAGCCGCCGCGGTCCGTCGGGTTGGGCTGGGGCGCGCTGGGCGGCTTGCTGGGCTGGCGTTTGCCAGTGATGAGCAGCCGAGCCAGCTTGACCACTTCACTGGCCTGCGCAGGTGCGGTGCCCGCGAGCAAGGACAGGCCCAGCACGGCGGTGCCCAGGAGGCGGATAGCTGGAATGCGGTGGTGACTCATGATCTCCCTCTCGCCTATGGTAGCGGCGAACGGGAGTATCGAAAGTCAGGGATTCACATGCTAGCCATCCGCGACGAACTGCGTGTTCAAAGGCCTGACCTGCGGCCGGCACGGACCGAGGCCCCCCGGACCTCGAAACGCACGCGCTGCAGTTCCCGGCCGTTGGCGTCCAGCAGCGCCAGCTCATGGGTGCCAGGCATCGGGAGCCAATCGACGGTGACGCCCCTGCCCAACGGGCGGCCGTCCAGGCGCCACTGGGCCGGTCCGTCGCGGCCCAGCGCCCCGGCATGCTCGAAGCGCAGCCGCTGGTGGGCGGGGGGGATGTCCGGATCCAAGGCGTAGATGGCGCCTTGGGCGGGGTTGCTGATGGCCACGGCCGTGGCCGCCAGGCGCAGCACCGCCTGCTCGGTGCCGGCCACAAAATACTCCTGCCGGGCGGGTTCCTGGTTGGCGTCGAAGCGGACCGGCTGATGGACCAGTCCTGGTGGCGGTTTGAATGCCTGGCCTGGTGCGCCGGCGTGCAGGGCCAGCATGAGCTCGCGCCAGATCGGCGCGGCGCCGCTCACCCCGGACACCTGCTGCATGGCGGCGCCGTCGGAGTTGCCGACCCACACGCCCACGGTGTAGCGGGAGGACCAACCGAGACACCAGTTGTCCCGCATGTCCTTGCTGGTGCCGGTCTTGACTGCCGCCGGGAATGGGAGGGCCAGCGCGCTGGTGAGGCCGAACGTGATGGCGCGGGCATTGTTGTCGGCCAGGATGTCCGCCACGATGAAGGTGGCACGAGGGTCGGTGATGGGAGCGGCGGGTGTGGTGCTTGCGGCGGTTGTGGCGGTTGCGGTGGTTGTGGTGGTGGTTGAGGTGGACGAAGCGGCTTTGCGGGAGGACGGCAGCAGCACCTCGCTGTATCGCCCCCCGTTGGCCAGCGCCCGATAGGCGTTGGTCAATCCGAGCAGGGTGACGTCCGCACTGCCCAGCGCCAGTGACGGCCCGTAGAAGCCGCCGGTCTCCGGCAGTTGCAGCCCAAGCGCGTTCAGCCGTTCAAAGACGGCCTCCGGTGTCAGCATGAGCCCCAGGCGAACCGCCGGCACGTTGAGACTGTTGCCCAGCGCGGCGCGAGCACTGATCCAGCCACGGTAGTGCTTGTCGTAGTTCTGCGGCAGGTAGACGCCCGCTGCGGTGGGAATCTGCGCCGGGGTGTCGTCCAGCAGGCTGGCGGCGGTGATCAGGCGCCGCTCAAGCGCGAGTTCATAAACAAAGGGCTTGAGGGCGGAGCCTGGCTGGCGCCGGGAGACCACATGGTCCACCTGCGCCGCCTCGGAGCGCTGGCCGCTGGAGCCCACCCAGGCCACGACCTCCCCGCTGGCGTTGTCCAGGACCAGGATGGCGCCATCTTCCACCGCCCTGCCCTGCAGCTCGCCCAGTTGCCGACCCAGGGATTCCACCGCCAGGCGCTGGATACGGCCGTCCAGCGTGCTGCGCTGCGCGGCAGGCCCGTCAGGCCGCAGTGCCAGCCGTGCGAAGTGCGGCGCCCACTGCGGCGCGTCCGCCCATTGCAACGGCTTGCGGGTGAACACGGCGGCGGCTTCGTCCTCCAGGCCGTCACACGGCTCGGACATGCCGCGCAGGAGGGCACAGGCCCGGCTGGCGGTACGCGTCGCTGTCGTGTTGGGCGCACGCAGCATGGCGGCCAGCAAGGCCGATTCACGATGGTCCAGGCCGGAGGGACGTTTGCCAAACAGCGTTTGAGCGGCTGCCGGCACGCCGATCAATTCTCCCCGCAGCGGGACGAGGTTGAGATAGGCCTCAAGAATCTGCGCCTTGGTCCAACGCTGCTCCAGGCGGCCGGCAACCCAGGCCTGGCCCAGCTTCTGGGACAGGCTGCGTCCGCCACGCTGGGCCAGATCGTCGTCCAGCAGGCCGGCGAGCTGCATGGTGACGGTGGAGGCGCCTCGGGTGCGGGTGTTCCAGAGGTTGGCCCAGGCACTGGCTGCGACGGCCGACCAGTCCACGCCGCTGTGTTCGTAAAAGCGTTGATCTTCGGACAGCAGCATGGCGCGCAGCAGCGCTGGCGACATGTCCTGCAGCGGCACCCAGGCGAGGGCCCGGCGGCGCGGGTCCAGGCGCAGCACCTGCAGCGGCACACCGCGGCGATCCAGCAGCGTGAAGTCGGAAACACGATGCTGGCTGCGTACCTCGGAGAAGGTGGGCAGACTCTGGGCATGGGCCGAGGCGACCAGCAGCACCGACGCGACAGGGGTGATCCAGGTCGTCAGGACCCACCGCAGGCCCGGCACCGCCCGCGGGCCCACCGCGGCCGGGAGCGCCAGGAGCGACACCACGGCGGCCCGGGCCCTCGCCCAGGCCTGCCTGCGCAGGGTCACGGCTTAACCTCCAGCACCGCATTGGGCGACTCACCAAAACGGTCCGGCGCGTACATGGCCTCCACCCGTGTGGACGGCAGCTGGAAGCGGCCGGCATTGTTCAGACGCACCGTGTACTCATAGACGTGGTGGCCCTTGGGCAGGTAGGCGAAGTAGGCCCGCCAGGCGGAGAAGCTGCGCTCGATGTAGCTCGGCCAGCTCTCGCCTTCACTGCGTTCGCCCTCGGACTCCAAGGTGTCGTTGACCACCGCAGCCCCGGTGGGCAGCGGGTCGCTGATGACCACCCAAGACATGTCGGCGATGGCATCCACCTCCACCCGTACTCGCAGCACATCCCCACGGGTCCACGCCGGCGCAGCCTTCTGCGACACGGCCGTCACGCTGCGCTTGACGCTGTAGCCCGAAGACAGGGGCGCCTTCAGTGGCACAGCGGCCAGGGCCTGCACGGTGACCCAGGGGCGCCCTTCACCGGCCTGGTTCACTGTCACGTTCCCGGTGCCGTTGGGCGTCCATGGCAGCGCCAGCGATCCACCCTGGGGCTGTGCGGACCAGTCCAGCGTGGCGCGCTGCGACGCCAGGGCCGCCTCGGTGCGGCCCTTGACCGGGACCGATTCGAAGGTGGCCGAGAAGCGCTCCAGCGCCAGAGCGCCCCAGAGGTTGGCCGTGGTGTTGTACCAGGCGCCACGCTCCTGCCTCGCCAGGGCACCCGTGACGATGCGCGGCAATTCTTCGCGCCAGGACGGTTCGTTCACCAGGGCCAGCAAGAGGCGCGAAGCATTGCTGTCACCGCTGTCCATCAACCACCACCAGGCGTCGGTGTCCTCGTTCACGAAGCGCAAGGTGCTGCCGGCATAACTCAACCGCGCCCGCAGTTGGGTCTGGGCCGCCGCCAACTGGGCATCCCGCTGGGGCGATGCCGGCTGGCGCTGCTGGATCACCAGCCAGTCGATGACCGTGGCCGTCGGCCAGGTGGGCAGATGGCTGGCATCCACGGTGGCGAGCTGGCGAGGCGTGGCCCGGCCATAACGGGCCAGCGCCGCCAGCGCGCCCACACGGCGCGGTTCGTCGTCCGGCCGCGGCGACCAGTGGCGCCGGGCGATACGGCCCTCCACAAAGGCGGACAGCCCGTCCAGGGCCTTGGCCAGCGGCGCCTCGGCGATGCCGCGGCCCGCCTCCTTGGCCACCGTCAGCACATAGGCGGTGAGCACATCGCTGCCTTGGTTGTAGCCCGCCGAGAGCGGGTAGTAGCCGAACAGGCCGTCCCGGTCCTGGTAGGTGGGCAATTGCCCCATCAGCGTGGTCCAGGCGGCATCGTCGTGCAGGGCGATGTATTTGGACGTCTGTTGCTCCAGGCAACTGAAGGGATAGGTCGCGAAAAAGCGCTGGATGCCGGGCAAGGCACTGGACAACTTCGGCTGCAGGCCGACCTGGATGCCACCCCGCTTGGCACCTTGCGCTGGCAAGGCATCCGCCGGGGCCGCCACGGGGATGGACAGCGGACCGTCCAGCTGACGGAGCGTGGCCTGCAGGACGCGGATCGGCACGGCAGGCTCGACGCGCTGGGTGGCTTTCATGGCGTCCTTCGCGCCGGCACCGCCCTGCTCTTGCGCCTGAGCCTCCCAGACGATGCGCTGGGCACCATCGGGCACCAGCACGGGCCAACTGACGACCTCGGCACCACCGGCCGCCAACTGGAGCTGGCGCGATTGCGCGGGAATGGGCTGGTCCGCGCCGCCGTCCAGGCTGGCCACGCCCTTGAGCGTCAGGGCCAGCGTCATGGCGCGGTTGGTGGTGTTGCGCACCGTGAGCATGGCCTCCATGCGGTCGCCCTCACGGGCCAGTGGCGGCAGGCCAGGCAGCAGCTGCAGGTCCTGGCCGACGGTGATGCTGTTCTCGCCGGTGCCGAAACGCTGGCCGGGGGCGTCCGCGATCGCCACGAGACGGAAGCGGGTCAGCGAGTCATTGAGCGGGACGGTCACCACGGCTTCCCCCTGCGCATTCAACGCGACCGCCGGCTGCCAGGTGAGCAAGGTGTCGAAGAGCTCGCGGGTGGCGAAGCCGCCGCCCCCGCCCGCCGCAAACGCCTTGCGGCCGTAATGCCGCCGGCCAATGATTTCGCTGTGGGCGGTGGCCGTGGCCACGGACCAGGGGCGCTGCTGGATCAAGTGGTCCATCAGGCGCCAACTGGCGTTGGGCGACAACGACAGCAGACCTTCATCCACCGCGGCAAAGGTCAGTTGGGCATCGGGCACCGGGCGGCCATCCTGGGTCACCCGAAGCCGCACCTGGGCGGATTGGCGCACGCCGTATTGCGCCTGCTGCGGCAGCACCTCCACCTTCAACTCGTGCTTGGCGCGGCCGATCTCGATGCTGGCAACGCCCATCTTGAAGGAAGGCTTGGCGAGGTCCACCATGGCCGTGGGCGGCTGGTATTCGCCGGAGGCACGCCAGGCCTTCCACCAGTTGCCGGGCTCGCGCCAGCCCCAGGTGAAGAAGGAGTACCACGGCACGTCGCGCAAGCGGCCACGCACCACCGTGACGCCAATGAAGGCGTTCGGGGCCCAGTCCTTGTCGATCTTCACTTCCACCCAAGGATCGCGACCGGAGAGGCGCTGGACGCGGGTGTAGAGCAGGCCTTCCCGTTCAACCGTCACCAGCGCGGTGGCGTCACGGTAGGGCATGCGGACCTGGAAGCGGGCCGTTTCGCCGGGCTCCCATTGATGGCGGTCGGGGATGACGTCGATGCGGTCGTCGTTCTCCTGGGCAAACCAGAGCTCACCGGCGCGGGTGACCCAGACGGAGCGCGCGGCGCGAGCGGTATGGCCCCCCGGGTCGGTGGCGGCGGCAATGAGCTCGACCTGGCCGGACTGCTCGACACGGATGTCGCAGCGGGCCAGCCCCTGGGCGTCGGAGGTGGCGCGGCACAGTTCGCCGAGTTCCTTGACGTTTCGTTTCTGCTCGTAGGCGTAGAAGCCGCCAACCAGGCGCTTGCGGGTGCTGAGGGTCTGGACCTGGCGAGCGGTGATGGTCACGGCACGGCCGGCCAACGGCTTGCCGGCGGTGTCCAGCACCACCGTCTGCACCGCCAGGGTCTGGCCGTTGGCGACCCATGTCGCCGCGCGGATGCCTACCTGCACGTCGGCAGGCCAGAGCACCTGGGAGGCGGAGCGGGTGTGGGTCTGGCCATCAGGATCGCGGTAGCTCAGTTCCACCCGCACTTCCGAGGGTTGGGTCACCGCAGTGCGCAGAGGGACGCGGAACTGGGCGGCCCCCTGCTTGTCGGTCTGCAGCGCAAGCTTGTCCAGCAGCAACTGGCGTTCGGCCGAGGGGGTCGGGTGGTCTTCAGCGTCAGCATCCAAGCCACCATCGGCATCGTCATCGCGGGTCTGGACGGTGCCGGTGCTGCGGTCCGCCGGGGGCTCGAAGGCGAAGTCGGTGTAGGCGGGGTAAGACGTCCAACGGGGCTGCAGCACCGCACTGATCTGAACCGGTGACTGCGCCATCGGGCCACCGGACATGTAGTTGAGCTGCGCACCCCAGTGGAACTCCTTCACGCCGACGGCGGTGGCCTTGGGGGGAATCAGTCGCGCATCCACCAACGGCACGCGGATCTCGTCCACCTTGACGCTGCCGCTGTCCCATTGGCGCACGCCATGCTTCTTGTCCGCCGCACGTTGGAGGATGAGCCGGTAACTGCCCAGCTTGGCGCCAGGGGGCACCTGCCAGGTACTCAAGGCGTATCGGGTGGATTGCCATTGCAACCCCTCCTTGAACACTTCTTCACCGGTCGCCTCGAAGACCACGCGGAGCTGATCTGGCAACTGCTCCGGTGCGGCATCGTTCAATCCCTGCAGCGTCTCCAGGCGGAAGAAGTGCTTCATCGACAGGGTTTCACCCGGGCGAAGGAGCGGACGGTCCGTCACGGTATGAGCCCGGGCTGGCGTGTCGCTGCCGGCGTAGCTGGTCGGCAGGTTGAAGCGCCATTGCTCGATGCCGCGATTCCAGTTGGAGAAGAGGAAACTGAAGTCCGGCGCCCGGCCTGGCGCCTCGAGGCGTGCGGTGACGTAGAGGCCGTATTCCGCTACGCATTGCTGGTAAGCGCCGACTGAAAGATTGGGGCGGTCAATGTGGGCCACGCCTGCGTCGTCGGTCTTGCCGCTCCACAGGGCCTTGCCGGTGCAGTCGTAGACGGCCACCTTGGCGCCAGGCACCGGCCGACCTTCATCCAGCGTGGTCACCCACGCGGCGCTGTTCTCGCGCCCCAACTTGAAATGGATGCCGAGGTTGGTCACCAGCACCCCGGTGCGCACAAACATGGTGTTGGGCGGCTCAAGCAGGCTGTTGCCCAGGCGCGGTGATGCGATCTCCAGGACGTGATACCCCGGCTGGCGCAGCGGTATGCCCACGACCTCCATTTCATGGGTCGGATTGCTGGATTTGGGCAACTCCAGCGACTGCGCCGTGGTGTCGCCCCGCAGCATCTCCACTTCGCGGGACGTCCACTCCTCGTTGTAGCCCTTGCGTACCCTGCCCACCCAGCGCAGGACATCCAGATCATCAGCCACACGTTTGATGAGCACGCGCCCAGGGCCACCGGCTTGAAGTTCCGGCTGAACATGGCGCAACGTCAAGGGCACCAGGCTGGGCTCACGCGCATCCCATTCAACGATGCCAAACGGAGCGGCCGCAAACTTCGCCAAAGGCGGCGCGGCGCTGGTCTGGATAGTCATCGGAAAACTGGCCGCGTTGGACAGTGAGCGACCGCTCGCATCCTTGATGCCCTTGGGAAGCTCCAGCTGGAAGGAAGCCGATTCGGGCAGCGGGTACGGGAAGCTGACCCGACTCAGGGTGCTGCTGTCTTCTTCGTTGTGCTCTTCGCCCTTGGGGCTCACCGGCGCGTAGAGTTTGTTGTCCTGCCCACGAAGCCGCACGGCCAGGGCCTGGTCCTTGGGCACCGGTTCGGAGAACGATACGGTCACGGGGCGGATCGGCACGCAGGGCGCATTGGCGCGCTCCCGCTCGCAGCTGAATTCGGCGGTCAGGGGGCTGCGGACGGAGAACTTGATGCGACGTTCACCACGGGTGGTGACGGTGCTGTCCACGGAAGAGGCAATGCCTGCCCCCCAGACCAGTGTGGCCTGACTGCCAGCAGGGAGTGGGCGCTGACAACCGACCAGAAGCCAGGTCTCGGGGCCGCCGTTCTTTCCGCCGCGCCGACCATTGTTGAGCCCTTGAGCCTTGAGCAGTGCATCACGCTCGGCGGCCGGTGCCAGGATGACCGGGATCCGCTCGCCGAGCGCCTTGGATTCGCACCACATGCCCGCCGCAACGCTGCTTTCCTGCACCGCAGAAGACAGGTGGATGAGGAAACGCTGGTCCTCCTCGATCGTGCTGCCCTCCCAGGGGTAGGTCCGGTCGACAGTAGGGGCCCCAATGAAGAACTTGAACTCGCGTTTCCCGCTCCAGACGGCTGACACGCCGGGTGCGTTGGGCACAAATGCCTCATTGGCCAGCACCTGGCAGCGGGCGCCGGAAGGGAGCGGGCGTTGGAACTCGAACACCCACTCCTTGTCGTTGGTCCAGCGGCCCGTGCCGGTGGGCGTTACGCCGGAAGCACAGCGCAGCGTCACGGGTGCTTCGCCGCGAAGATCACCGAGCGTCTTGACGGACTCCGTGAACTGCACCACCACGTTGGTGAGTTGGCTCACCTCGCCTTCCGGCACCACCCGGGCCAACTGCATCGCGTGGAGGGAAGGGGCCGCAAGGGCCAGCAATACTGAGGTGAGCAGGCCTAGGCCTCGTGTCCGGCGGCGGTTGAGCTGATATCGCGGCTGCTGTGGCCGCTGCGGGCGCATGTAGCAGCCGACAGCGTTGAAGACACCCTGAAGCGTTGGTCGTTGAGGCAGGCGCGAGAACGCATGCGATAACCCTCGCGAGAAAACAGCGGGTGAAGTGATCCGCCCTGGGGAAGATGCCTCGATAGAACCAACAGATGAGATCTGCATGAGCAATCCGGCGGAGTCAGCGACCGCGCAGTCTAGCCCCGCCTCCATACGAAAGCAGTCCCTCCTGGGAGGGCTTTGGTCATATGGAGCGCCGAATAACAAACCGTGGTCGTTTGTGGCCATTGGGGTTGGTCTGGGGTGGTTGACAGCCCGTTGATACTCAAAGGTAGCGAGAGCACTCCGGTTCAACCCAGCGGCCAAGGGGTAATCCTGCTTCGAGCGATCTGCTGCCTTGCAAACCCTTGTCATGGCGCCGGTCGTGGTGGTAACTAACCCCGTAATCTTGCCCCCGCACGCTCCTTCCCAAAACGGAGCCCCCCGTTACGAGCGTTATGAAGAGATTTCTCGACTCAATACCCCTCGGCCAGAATCTCATTAACGGATCATTTACGATTCGCCAAAAGCAAAACCCCCTGAACTGCTGGAGTTCAGGGGGTTTGCAGGGTTATTAGCCTGACGATGACCTACTTTCACACGGGAATCCGCACTATCATCGGCGCTGAGTCGTTTCACGGTCCTGTTCGGGATGGGAAGGGGTGGGACCGACTCGCTATGGTCATCAGGCTTGACTGGTTGGCCAGTTGCAGCTCCGGCGTCACACGACACCGAATGAGCAACTCGCCCAATTCGTAGAGTTGTTTCGAATCAGCTGTATTTGATTGCGTCCTCAGTTGAGGAACGACTTCGATCGACTTGTTATCGATCTGCGTGACCACTCAGCTTCGACGTAATCGTCAAAGTTATAGGGTCAAGCCTCACGGGCAATTAGTACTGGTTAGCTTAACGCATTACTGCGCTTCCAC
>NZ_FOAV01000005.1 GCF_900109745.1 Roseateles sp. YR242
ACCGGCACCGCCACGAACGCCGCCGGCGACGGCCCCGCCTTGGCGACGACCTGACGCACGCGACGACTATGACCGTGCTCGCGCAGCCAGCGGCCGACCTGGTTGGCATTGACCCCGCAATCGCGCGCCAGGCGCGACACCGAAGCGCCTGGCTGCAGGCACAGCGCCACCAACTCGGACTTCGCCGTCTCGTCGTACACACTGCGCCCGTCGCGCTTGTGCCCGACCACCAGCCGGCGCTTGAGCTCTTCCAGATCTTCCGTCACTACGTTCCCACGTTCGTCTACGTGGGAACGTACGTTGTCAGCTCACGGCCCGCAGCTCAAGGACGCGGTTCATTGACCGCTTACTCAGGAACAGCACGCTCCAGTCATACAACGACCCCTCCGCCACCAGCCCCACCGCTGCCAGCAGGCCGATCAGCGCCAACGGACCACGCGGCAGGCTCAACCCGTGCCCCTCGCCTGAACGGCCCTCCATGGGCTGCATGGCCGCGCACGCGGCCCAGATAAGCGCCAGCGCCGTGACGGCCGCCAGCAGCAGATGCGTCTGCGCGGCCACCCCCCAGCCCGGCAGCAGGCTGCCGATGCCGGCACTCACCAGGCCGCCCAGGCTGAACATGCCATGGAAGCCGCTCATCAGCGGCCGCGCGACGCGGCCTTCGATGTGACTGGCCTCGGCATTGATTGCCACCGCAAACATGCTGGCCGTGCCGCCGAACAGCACCATGTTCAACAGCAGCGCGGCGTAGGCCTGGGTGACCAAGAGCCCGGCCACGGTCAGGCACAGTAGCAGACCCATCACCGCGGCCACTCTCCGCGAGCCCCAGCGCCCCACCACCCGGCCGGCATGCATCAGGGCGAGCAAAGACCCGCCCCCCGAGGCCAGCATGGCCAGCGCAAGTGACTGCTCTCCGAGCCCGTAATGCGCTTTCACCGTCGGCACATGCACGCCCCAGATGGCGAACAGCCCCCCGGAGACGAAGAACTGCGTACGCAACGCCCAGAGAGTCGCCCTGAGGGGCTGCGGCATCGAGATGCCGGTGGGCGGACGAAGAAGCGTCGAGGAGGAAGAAACCGACGGAGTGACGGACGAGGAGACGGACGACATCAAGCGCAGTGCAACAACAGCATTACGCAGTCAGTGCCGCTGCGTCTGCAGCGGTTCGTCGCCGAGTCGCGCGGTCCAGGCTCGACGCCCGGGGTCAGTTCCTCCGAATGTCCATGGGTGATGTGTCGCGAGTCATGGCCTTGAAGAGCGCCAAGCAAGACGCATACCGCTTGGGATGCGACACAACGCGTCCATCAAGCATCCGGCCGCGTCACTTTGCAATGGCCCAAACAGTCACTCTTATGGACTGATGTCAGCAAGATTAACAAGATGTTTCCATCGCATCCGTCATTGCATCAAGGCCGCCATACTGCGTCCCGCAACGCCTGACTCTGGATCCAGGGTCCGTGCGCATGACGCCCGGTGCGACAACGCCGCGCTCTTGAACAGAGCCGGACGACGCCGTCACCTTTCTGCTGTCCCCGTGAGAACCGAATGAGCCACTCCCTGACGCCCTCCACCCCGCTGACCGCACCCCTGCCCCCCGGGGCCAACGAGCGCGTGGACAGCCGCCGCCGCACGCTGGTGACAGCCGCTGGTGCGGCCCTGCTGAGTGCTTGCGGCGGCGGTGGCGGAAGCAATGGTGACGGCAGCAATACGACCCCGGCGGCACCCGCACCCTCTCCTTCTCCTTCTCCTTCTCCTTCTCCTTCTCCTTCTCCTTCTCCTTCTCCTTCTCCTTCTCCTTCTCCTTCTCCTTCTCCTTCTCCATCCCCGGCCCCCTCACCCTCTCCGACACCCGCCCCGGCCCCGGTGGCCAAGCGCGGCATCGCCTATGACCTGAAGGACGCCGCCGACTTCACCGCCCTCAGCGGCCCGGTAGCCTGGTGGTACAACTGGGCGCTGCAACCCGCTGCCACGGTGCAGGCCACCCCCGCCATCGCCCAGGCGATGAGCCACGTACCGATGCTGTGGAACGGTAATTTCGACTCGGCCCAGGTGGTGGCGGCGCTCAAGGCGCGGCCCACTGTGCAGCATTTGCTCGTGCTCAATGAGCCCAATCTTGTCGACCAGGCCAACCTGACACCAGCGGATGCCGCCAAGCTCTGGCCGCGTTATGAGGCGGTCGCAGCCCAGACCGGCGTGCAGATCGTTGGCCCCGCCATCACCTGGGGCACCATGACTGGTTACAGCGACCCGGTGGCCTGGCTGGATGCGTTCTACGCGGCCTACCGCGCAGACAATGGCGGACGTGACCCACAGATCGACGCCCTGGCCTTCCATTGGTATGACTATGGCCTGGGCGCGCAGTTGGACCGCCTCACCAAGTATGGCAAGCCGTTCTGGGTAACCGAGATGGCCAACTGGCACAGCCAGACCGACGGCGCGCAGATCGACACCGCCGCCAAGCAGCAAGCCCAGATGGCGGACATGGTGGCGACCTGCGAAGCGCGCACGGATGTGGTCCGTTATGCCTGGTTCACCGGCCGCTGGGACAACGACGTCCACTACACCAGCCTCCTGGCAGGCACCGGGGTGCTGACCGCTCTGGGCCAGAGCTACAAGCAGCAGACAGCGAGCTGAGGCCCGCTGATCCCTGCTGAGGCCCGTTGCGGCCCCGTTGCGGCCATCGAGGCTGGGGCAGGCAGCTTGCACGTTGACCCCTCGCCCCCTGCGGGTATCCAGATTGCTGGGTCGGGGTTCTCTGAACAAGCACGGAGTTCCTCATGAATGACGTCCTGCGCCCCCGGCCCTGCTCTCCCACCCCCTTTGCCCGCTGGGGCCGCGTTGCAATCGCCGCCGCCGCGATCGGACTGATCGCCGGGGTGCAGGCGCCTCCCGCCTCCGCCCAGGCGGTCGTTCCCGGAGCATCTGCGGCGCCGGCCAGCAAAGTGACCCACAAGGACGCCGCCTTCCTCAAGCAGGCGGCCGAGAACGGCCACGCCGAGGTTGAAGGCAGCAAGCTGGCCCTGCAAAAGTCCTCCAACGCGGATGTGAAGACCTTTGCCCAGCAAATGGTGGATGACCACACCAAGGCCGGTGATGAACTGGCAGCCCTGGCGGCGTCCAAGGGCGTTGAAGTCTCCAAGGACCCGTCGGTACTTCAGAAGGGCAAGCTCAAGATGCTGGGCGCCCGTGACGGCGCGAGTTTCGACCGGCACTATGCGGAGTCCGTCGGCGTGGCCGCCCACAAGGACACCATCAAGCTGTTCGAGAAGGCTGCGAAGGAATCGGACGATGCCGATGTGAAGGCGTTTGCCGCCAAGACGCTGCCGACCTTGCAGCACCATTTGCAGACCGCGCAGACGCTGGAAACCGCCACGCGCGCGGCTGACGGCAAGAAGCCCAAGAAGTAAGCGTCGCGCCGGCCTGGGACCGGGCTTACAGGGCCCGCAACAAGGCTTGTTGAACCCTCAACAGGCCTTGTTGCCATGCCGGCGCCTCCGTGCGGCGCACCTCCCCGCTTGGCAGTTCGCCCCCGCGCACTTCCCCACCCTGCGCCTCCGCACCTTGCGCCTCCGCACCGCTCCCATCGCCATCACGCAGCGCCGAAGCGCCCAGATTGCACAGCACCGGCACGGCGACCAGTTCCGAGATCCGTCGCACCACGCCGGGCGGCAGATCCTGGCATTCAAGCGCGTCATACAAGCGGGCCAGCATTTGCACCAGCTTGTCCTGCTGACCGGTACCCGCATCCAGCAGGTCGCCCGCGTGCACCACGCTGACCTGCGCACCCAGGCCCTCAGCCGCCTCGATGAACAGCGCAGCCGCCGGCCCCTGGCGAGACTGACAGATCAGTCCGATACGCCGCCCGTCCAGCGCCCCGCCCGCCGCCCGCAGGGTGGATAAAGGCAAGCTGTCCGTCAACGACCCCGGCACTGCCCCCGTCGCAACCCCGGACGGCGGCTGCGCCACGCCGCCTGCAGACAGGGGCAGCGGATCGCGATCGGGCGAGTGGGCGTTAAACATGTTGAGCGGCCTGTGGTGCGGCAGTGACACGATGCACAGCCTAAGTGCCACCCTTCCAGCAATAGTTGACTCTTGTCAATCAACCAGCTTATTTGAGGGAGCGCAGACGCAAACCAATCCAGGGATACAGCAAAAACACCAGATCGTTACCGACGGTTCACTCAGTGTTACCGAGCGATGTTGTCGATTGCCACGCCCGTTGCGGCCGTTTTCTAGCATCACTGTCAACACCTCAACGACCGAAACGATCATGTCTGAAGCCCTTCACCTAATGCAAAACGAGCGCTCCCATCAAATTTCGCAACGCGAGCGCCTCGCCCCCTTCGCTGCCCGTGCCGTCCCCGGCCTGCCCAGCAACCTCATCGACGAGCCGGCGGACCTGTCGGACAGCTTCACCCCCTTCATGGGTTTTCAAGCGATGCAGGACCCGCAACAGCGCATGCTGGAAATGATGCGCACGGTTCGCGAACTGGTCCAACCCACTTCGAAGGTAGTCCGCCCCGGTGACGTCCTCTACCACTCGGGCCTGCCCTTCAACACCGTCTTTCTCATCAACTCCGGCGCCTACAAGCTGGTCAGCCGCAGCCTGGACGGGCGCGAGCAGATCGTAAGTCTGAAGTTCCGTGGCGACTGGCTCGGTTTCAGCGGCATCGCCTTCGGCCGCCATGCCTGCGACGCCGTCGCCATGGACACCGGCAATGTCTCCATCATTCCTTACGCCACGCTGCTGGAAGGCTGCGTACGCCACCCCGAGCTGATGGCCGTGGTCCATGAAGCCATGAGCACGGAAATCCGCCGCGAGCGTGAATCCCTGATGTCGGTCTGCACCTTGGCCTCGCAGGCCCGCGTGGCCGAATTCCTCTGCGCCTGGGCCCGCAGCATGGCCCAGCGCGGTCTGCGTGCGGACGAGCTCACCCTGCGCATGACCCGTGCGGATCTGGGCAACTACCTGGGCATGACGCTTGAGACGGTCAGCCGCTGCCTGTCGCGCCTGAACCGTGAACAGCTGATCCGCTTTGGCGAACGCGGCCGCCGCCAGATCACCATCCCGGATCTGGCCCGCCTGGAAAAGTACGTCATCAGCGGCTCCTCCGCGCGTACCGCCCGCCTGCAGTGAGCCGCCACGGCTCTGGCCCCGGCGCTCAGTCCCGCAGCACGCGGGCCAGCGCCTCGGCCAGTTCAGGCCGGTTGTAAGGCTTGGGCAGCAAGGCCCAGGGCCATTCGGAAGCACCTTCCAGCAAATCCGCCGAGAAGCCGGAGGTCAGCAGGATGCGCATCTCAGGCCAGGTCGCCTGCACCTGGCGCGCCAATTCCGTGCCCCGCATGCCGGCCCCCAGCGCCACATCGCTGAGCACACAGGCTGGCAACGGTTCCCCGCGTCCCCGCAGCTCATGCAGCCAGGCCACGGCTTCCTCGCCGTTGGCACACGCGGTGACGTTGCAACCCAGGTCCTTGAGGAAGCGCCGCGCCACCAGCCGGACTTCGGCGTCATCCTCCACCAGCAGCACGCGCGCACCCGGCGGAATATCCCGCGCCAGCGGCAGCGCCGTGCGCGCTGCTTCCAGCGCTTCATCCGGGGGTTGGGGCAACAGGATGCTGAGCACCGTGCCGCGGCCGGATTCGCTGTCGATCAGGACCGTTCCCTGGGACTGGCGGGCAAAGCCGTACACCGTGCTCAGGCCCAGGCCGGTGCCGCGGCCGGCCTGCTTGGTGGTGAAGAACGGTTCAAACGCGCGCTCCTTGACCGCCTCGGGCATGCCTGTGCCGGTGTCGCTGACGGCGATGCAGACATAGCCGGGATCGGCTGCAGCCGGGTCCAGCGACAGTTCACCGCGCAGCTCCGGCGTCAGCGCCTGCACCGCCGACGCGGCAAAGATCAGCTCGCCGCCCTCCGGCATGGCGTCACGCGCATTGATGGCGATGTTGAGCACGGCGGATTCCAGTTGCCCCGGGTCCGCCAGCACGTCCGGGCAGTCGGCAGCCACCTGCACCTGGATGCGGATGCGCTGGTCCAACGTCCGTCGCAGCATGTCCGCCAAGGAGCGAAGCAAGGCTTCCACATCCACGGCGGTGGGCTGCAGCACTTGCCGGCGCGAGAAGGCCAGCAATTTGCCGGTCAGGTCGGCACCACGGCGGGAGGCCCGGGTGGCCGCCGCGACCAGTTGAGGTGCCACCGCATCCTCCGCCACCACCGGCAGGTCGGCCAGCACCTGCAGGTTGCCCTGGATGACGGTCAGCAAGTTGTTGAAGTCGTGCGCAATGCCACCGGTGAGCTGCCCCACCGCTTCCAGGCGCTGCGAGTGGCTCAGCGCCTCTTCGGTCTGCGCCCGTTGCAGGCAGGTGCCCAGCAGGTTGGCCACCGACTCCATGAAACGCAGCTCGGCGTCTCCAAAACGCTGGGCCTGGCTGGACCACACGGTCAGCGCGCCCACCACCTTGCCCCGGTCCGAGACCGGCACGGCCAGCAAGGACAGCCGACCCAGGGCCAGGGCCTGGGCCACGGGGAAACGCTGCTCCTGGCGCAGGTCCGGCACCTGCAGGGCTTGCGAGCGGGTCAGCACGAGACCTTCCGGCGAGTCGATCCGCCACGGCACGCGCTCCCCCAGCAGCTCGTCTCCACCCAGCCCGACGCCGGCCGCCAGGTGCAGCAAGGTGCGGCCCGGGTCGAGCAGATGCAGCATGGCGGTCTGCAGCTCCAGGGCCTCGGCGGCAATGGCGGGTACCTGCCGAAGGATCTCCTGCGGATCCCGCGAGTCCACCGCCAGCTTGCCCAGCGCCGCGAGGTGCTCACTGCAGCGCGCCCGTTGCAAGGCCTGCCGCACGCGCGGATATTCGCCAATGCCCCGCACCGAGGCCATCACATACGGCAGGCCATGCGATTGCAGCGGGCTGAGGGCGATTTCCACCATCACTTCGGTCCCGTCGCGCCGCTTGGCCACCAGATCCATCTGCGTGCCCATGGGCCGGGCCCGAGGCGCCTGGCCGTACCCTTCGCGGAACTCGGCGTGGCGGGGCCGGATGCTGTCCGGCACCAGGACCTCAATATGCAGCCCGGCCAATGTGCCTGGGTCATAACCGAGCAGGCGCTCCGCTGAGGGGCTGGCCAGCAAGATGACGCCCTTGGCATCCACCAGCAAGATACCGTCCGGGGAGGCCACGAACAACGAGCGGAAGACCGTCTCGGCGTCGATTCCGGGCGGAAACGGGGCCGAGGCGAAAGGCTCGGCCCCCGGCGCAGGCTGCGGGCCCGGCACAGGACCAATCGGAGGGCCAGACTGCGAATTTGGCTTCGAATCTGGCTGTGAATCTGGCTGCGAATCTGGCAAATGCCCGCTCTGGGGACCCGTCATGGCGCCGCTCACGCTGTGGGCCGGATCAAGGAGACGCGCGGCACGAAGAGATAGCCCGCACCACGGATGGATTTGATCCACTTGCCGTCATTGGCGTCGGTGCCCAGCTTGCGCCGCAGGCGCCCCACCTGCACGTCAATCGTGCGGTCGAACGGTGACGATTCACGCCCACGCGTGTGCTCCAGCAGGAAATCGCGGGAGAGCACCCGGCCGGCATGCTGGGCGAAGGTCAGCAACAGGTCGAACTCTCCGGTGGTGAGCACCACTTCCTCACCGTCCGGGGAATTCAGCCGGCGGGCCGCCACATTCAGGGACCAGCCCTCGAAGTGCAGCAGCTCCCGGTCACCGCCCTCCTCGGGCTGTGCAGGCGCCTGAAGCGGGCCCGTGCCTGGCGGCGGCGCCGGCGCGGGCTCGGCCTGGAGCCGGCGCAGCACCGCCTTCACCCGGGCCACCAGTTCCCGCAAGTCAAACGGCTTGGTCACGTAGTCATCGGCCCCGATCTCCAGGCCGACCACCTTGTCCACGGCGTCACCGCGCCCGGTGACGATCACCAGCCCGCAGCGCCAGTGTTCCCGCAACTGCCGGGCGATGGCAAAGCCGTCCTCGCCCGGCAGGCCCAGGTCCAGCAACACCAGCTGAGGGGGGTCGCTGGCCATCAGCTCCATCAGGGCCCGGCCACTGTGCAGTTGCGTGGTGCGGAAACCATGGGTGGACAGGTAGCTCGACAGCAGCAGCGTGATGTCGGGCTCGTCATCCAGGATGGCAATATGCGTCGGCGTGGGGACACCGTTCGGGGGAGCAACGTGGAGGGAGCCGGTCAAGGACATGGACGCGGGATGCGCGGAAGTTCAGAGCGATTCTAGGTTGGACTGGCGACGGGTCAGGTTCTCCAGCGTCTTGAGCAACAAGTCCAGGTCGATGGGCTTGACCATGTGTTCGTCGAAACCGCTGGCCAACGCCTTGTCGCGGTCGGAGGATTGGCCGTAACCCGTCAGGGCGATGAGGCGGGGTGCGCCCTCCACCATATCGGCCCGGATCTGGCTGGCCAGCTCGTAACCGTCGATCACCGGCATGCCGATGTCGAGCACAGCCACATCAAACACCTGGCCCTGCACCAGCGACATGACCTCCTGCGGCAGCGTGGTCGTCACCACCTCATAGCCGCTGTAGCGCAAGGCCATGCCCAGCGTCTCCGCAGCATCGCGATTGTCGTCCACCACCAGGATGCGGCGTTGCCGATCCTCCTGGCGCAACAGCTCGACCGGCTGCGCAGCGGCGGCACTATCCACCGCCCGGGCCACGGCCGGCAGCATGACCAGGAAGCGGGCACCCTGGCCGACGCCGTCGCTGCGGGCCTCCACGCGGCCACCATGCAGGTCCACCAACTGCTTGACGATGGCCAGGCCAATGCCCAGGCCGCCCTTGGCCCGGTCCAGCGTGGTGGATCCCTGCTCGAAAAGTTCGAAGATGCGGGGCAGCAGCTCGCCATCAATGCCCGCGCCGTTGTCATAGACCTCGATCAGCACGTCGCCGTTCACCATGGTTTCCGCACGGATGCCCACCTCGCCATGCGGCGGCGTGTACTTCGCCGCATTGCTGAGCAGATTCACCAACACCTGTCGAAGCCGGCCCGGGTCGCCCATCAACTGGATATCTGGTGGCACGGCGCAATGGGTGCGCAGCAGTTGCTGACGTTCCTCCAGCAAGGGGCTCACGCCCTCGATCGCTTCGGTGAGCAGCGCGTCCACCGCAATCGGCTTGCGAATCAACTCGACCTTGCCCCGGGTGATCCGGGTGATGTCCAGCAGGTCGTCCACCAGCTTGGACAGATGGCCCACCTGGCGCTCGATGATTTGATGTTCCCGCTCCAGGCCGTCATTGCGCAGCTTGATCAGGTGCAGGGCCGTCGAGATGGGCGCCAGCGGGTTGCGCAATTCGTGGCCCAGCATGGCGAGGAACTCGTCCTTGGCACGGGCGGCGCGCTCGCGCTCCTGGTCCAGCCGCGCGGCATGCAGCCCGGTCCCGGCCAGCGTGGCGGCAGCGCGCATGAAGGCGCCCTGGTGCAGGGACGGGAAATCCGCCCGGGAGGAGCCGAACCAAAGACTGCCGAAGCGGCCCGCCGGGCCCAGGTACAGGCGCACCACCCGCAACGTGCCCAGCGGCGAGCCCACGCCCACCGGGTCCTCAGCCCCCTCCTCCATCTTCATGCAGGCCTGCATGAACAGACTCCAGGAAGCTTCGGCCTCGACCCGCACCCCGCCCACATACAGCAGCGTGGCAGGGACGGCGCCGGGCGCCAGCGGCGCGCGCACCAGGCACACGGCGGTGCTCACAATGCTGTTGACCGCTTCCGTGGTCAATTGCAGCACCGTGGCTGCATCCCGGCCCACCCAGAGGGCCGGCAGCGCCAGCAGCCCCATCAGGTCCCTCAGGGCCTCGTCGGAGGCAGAGGCCGGGCGGCCCAGGGCCGGCAGCACCGCGCCCACCAGTGGATCAATGCGCTCTTCCCGCATGGCTTGTTCAGTGATTCCGTTATTGAGTGATTCGGTGAATGGCCGATTCCGTGATCGGGTGGCTCAGGTGGGCGGTCACGGCGCGGCGGTGCCTGCCGCCTTGTCCTGCCGCGCAGCCAACTCGCGCAGCATCTGCGCGGGTGGGGTGTAGAACGGGTTTTCCCGCAGCGCCCCACCAATCAGGGTAAGCGGATGGGTGCGCAACAGATCCATCATGAGTGCGCCGTCCAGCGAAGCAATGTCGTAGACACAGATGGCGGGCTGCTGATGAAGCACCAGCACCTCGTTGACCTCCGCCTCATAGGCGATCACTTCGGAGCGATCGATCCCCTTCCCCACAATCCAGTCCATCTGGCCCATCACCCGCACCCGGGAGGACCCGGCCGCGCTGGCTTCACGGCCCACCTGGTCCACCAGGGTCAGCATGCGGCGCCGGTCAAAATGGCCGGTATCGTCGAGGTAGGCATGATGCCAGGGCATCAGAACCAATTGGCCGCAAGCCTCGCAGGCGGGCACATCCAGGCCACCAGCGGCCAGCCGGGACCGATGGTCCTGCATGCTGGGGCCGTCAACCATGTGCAGGTTGCGTTCGCCCAGCCTGACCGCCTCCGCGTAGAAGGGCCCCAGCACCTGGTGCTCCTCTTCACGGCTGTTGAAGAAGGCGCAGACATGAAAGTGGCGCATGCGACTGCCGGCCAGCGTCAGCCGGCTGTGCGTCGGCACAGCCGGCTGCTGCGGATGTTGCCGGTCCTGCTGATCCTGCCGGTCCTGGCCTGTGGTCATCGATACTCCCCTGGAGACCCGGGCATGATGTTAGCCTTGCTGGGAAGCCTCTCGTGCGAGAGGTGCAGCACCATCTTCAAAGAACTCATCCGTCTGGAGTCTCACATGGAACCCACCGTTCACCCTTTTGCCGAACTGTTCGACCAGTTGGGCTTGCCGTCCGCTGAATCCGAGATCCGAGCCTTTATCGACCAGCACCGTCCCCTGCCCAACGGTGTCAAGATCACCGAGGCCCCGTTCTGGACGCCTTCGCAGGCCCGGCTCCTCAAGGACCTGCTGCTGGAGGACGCCGACTGGGCCGAAGTGGTGGACCAACTGAACCTGGCCCTGCACTAATCCCCGTGCGGCCCGGGCCGGGCCGCCGGGCGTTTCCGCAGGCCTTGCGGCACGCCGACAAAGACTGACCAGGCCAGGCCTGACCCACCCGAACGAGGTGGGCGGGCCATTCTCAGGGAGCTTCATGTCATCGGTTCCTGCATCCTCCGGCGCGATGGACGCCGAACCTCGTCCGCCACGCGACGAATGGTGGCCCCTGCTGCTGGGGGCCTGTGCCGTCCTGGGTCTGCTGGCGGGCGCACTGTGGGTCACCAGCCTCCAGCTCGGCGCGATCGCGACCATCCCCACGGTGCAGCGTTACGAACTGCGCGCCGTCCCGCCTGACGACCCGCAGGCGCTGCAATTCAACGGGCCGCTCCTGGAGCATTCCGAGGACGCGGCCTTGCCGATCGTGGGCCATCCGGCAGGTGGCGCCTTGCTGCGCAAGGCCCGGCTGACCATCGACCTGACCCCCTACCTCACCGCCACCGATGTCTACGACGACGAGCGCGACGGCGACCGCCAGACCACGCTGCGCGGCCCCACCAAGGCCATCCTGATCAGCCAGGCGGTCCACGGCGTGGACATCTACCTGAACGGCGTCTGGCTGGATGGTTACCCCCGGTCCACCGCCCAGGACCGCTTCATGTGGTTCCGCCCCCTCATGGTGGAACTTCCACGAAAACTGCTGCGTCGCGATGGCGCCAACCAGCTGGTGATCGACTACACCAGTTGGGAGCCGCACCTGACCTTCTCACCGGTCTTCATCGGCGACGTCGGCCCCATCGCCTACATGGCCGAGGCGCTGGATTTCGTGGGCGGGTCGCTCGCAAGTGCCTCCAAGGCCTTCTGTTTCCTGACCGGCCTGTTCATGATCGGCGTGTGGCTGGCCAACCGGAGCGACGACACCTTCGGCCTGGTAGGCGCCGTGGCGCTTCTCTGGGCCGCGGTCTACACCCTGTCGCTCTGGATTCATCTGCCTGCGGCGTGGCGGGGCCTCTGGCTCTGGAGCTTTTACGCCTGCACCGGGGCGTTGAATGCGCTCACCGTCCTCTTCATCCTGCGCTTCATTGGCCAGAAGATTTCGATCCCCGCCGCCGTGCTTCTTGCGCTGTGCTCCTCTGCGGCCGCGGTGATCTCGCCCTGGCTGGGTGGCGAGGCAAAGGGTCAACTCGCCTATTCATGGATTCTGTTGATGCTGCCCATGCAGACCTGGGCGCTGTGGCGGCTGGGCCGTCATGTGCTGCGCACCCGAAGCCGGCCGGCGCTGTTGCTCTTGCTGCTCTTGCTGGTGGCGGCGGTGCTGATCCTGCATGACTTCAATGTCATGGCCCATCGCATCGGCCCGCTGAATCAGACCGGCCACAGTTCCCTGCTGCGCTTGCTGGGCACGCCGATGTACTTGACGCATCTGGCCTTGCCCCCCCTACTCGTCGTCATGGCGCGTGTGCACCTGGCGAAGTACCGGCAAAGCACGGACCGCGTACGTGAGGCCAACCGCATCCTCAGCGACAGCCTGCGGCGCCGTGAAATGGAACTGTCCCTGGCCTACGACCGCCAAAGCAGCCTGGAACGACGCGAGGCCGCGCAGGACGAGCGCGACCGCATCTACCGTGAGCTTCATGACGGCATCGGTTCCCGGCTGATTGCCACCTTGTTCAGCGTCCGCGATGGCGTCGCCAGCCCGGCCCAGTTGGAGCACAGCCTGATGGAAGTGCTGCAGGGGGTGCGGGAGGTGGTATCCACCAGCCGTCAGCGCGAAGAACGCGAGCTGCAAAACATCCTGTTTGATTACTGCGTCAACCTGGACTCACTGCTCAGCGGCAAGGAGTTTCAACTGGAGTATGAGATTCCCGGAGACCATGAATTCGTGATGCTTGACGACGGTGCCCGCGAACTGCTGCGGGTGGTGGAAGAGACCGTGGCCAACACCTTGAAATATGCGAATGCCTCGCGGCTGCGCATCGAGCTGCACCAGACCGACACCAGTGTGCTGCTGTCCATCGTGGACAACGGCCACTCCACCCTGCCGGAAAATCTCCCGCAACGGCCCGCCTTCGGCGCCTCCACCGGGCGCGGGCTGGCGCACATGCGTGAGCGGATGAAGGCGCTGGGCGGGCGCTTCGAGTTCGAACTGACCGCGGCGGGCGGTACCACCTGGGTGACGTTGCCGCTGGTGGCCGAAGACGCCCCCCTCAAGTCGCATACCGCAGGGTCTTGAGATAGTGAGACGGCTGGGTGAGCCGCTTCAGGAAGATCCAGAGCGAAGCCTGGATGGCGGCATGATCCTGGCCATTGCTGCGGCGGTGCAGGGCCTGCCGGTATTCATCGGTCTGCTGGCGTACTGAATGGGCCCAGCCGCGATGATGGTCGTGGCAGGCGGAGCGCCGCAGGATCTCCATCCAGGCGGACAACACGCCGGGCGGCAGCCCCTTCAACAGGCCGGCCAGTGAGGCCGGCTCGGCGCCACGGCCCGCCCCGTAGAGACGATGCAGCAGATGCAGCCGCATGACGAGTGCGGGGTCCGCTGCGGCGGCCACGGCGACCGCCTCGAAGGAAACCCGGTCGTGCAGCAGGCCTTGCGCGCGCTGCAGCACTGCGGCATCGCAACCGGGCAGCGCGGCCACTGCCATCTCCTGCGGCGCCGCAATAAAAGGCCCCTGCAACAGGGTCACGGCCAGACCAGACAGGCGCTGGTAGCCCAGCATTGACTGCACACCCACGCCGATGACCTCCAGCCCCTCGGTATCCGCCCGCTCGACCAAGGCGGGGAGCCGGTCGGGCGGCGTGGCGGAGAGATCCAGCCGGAACGTGTCCGAATACGGCGCCAGCAGCCAGTGCGGGTCGGTTTCACTGCGCACGCCAGCCATGCCAAAACGGACGCCGCTGGCGCGCAACTGCGCCACACGCATCAACACCCTGGTGCTGATGGGGAGGTCCCGATGAAGGGTGATCGCGCCGATGTCGGCCGTCACGGCCTCCGCCAGCGGCGAGCACAGGCTGGTCTCGTTCATCGCCAGCAACAACCGCCCCTGCGGGAGGCAGCCCGCCGCCTGTCCGTCCAGCAAGGCGTTGGACAGGGCCAGGCTCACACGGTCCAGGTCCTGTTCGGCCCCGGTGGGCAGGCGCCGGCTGTCCGCGCGGTACAGGAGGTCACGAACCTGGACCTGCCCGCGGTCGTCGGCAATGTCATGCAGCGCAAAGCGCCGCTCGTTCACATCCCCCCACTGCGGGACCACGCCTGCCGAGACCACCGGCGCCAGTTTCTCGGTGCGCGGGGCAACCGCCGACGGGATGGAAGGGAAGGCGCGCGCAGGAACCAGTTGCTGAGGTGCGGAAAGCCCCGCAAGCGCTGCAACAGCTACGTCGGGTCGCCCAGCCTGCAGGGCTGGCGTCATCGGAGAAGTATCGCGGAACATGAGAGCCTCCTTGGGGCAGTCTGGCCATGCGCATCGGCGATAAGCCAGGGGTGGGCGTGTGGGTGGACGTGTGGGTGGACGTGTGCGTGGGCATGAACGTGGACGTGCGGGTGCTCAGAGCACCGGCGGTGGCGGCACTGGCAGGGGCAAGAGCGCCGAGCCGACGTCGTTGAGCGTCGACACGAGTTCCTGCACCTGCCAGGCCACGGTTGCCGTGGTGGCGGTATTGCCGGCAGCGTCGGCCACGGTGGCGCGGAACAGGTAGTCCCCGACATCCAGCCGATCGGTATGGGCCAGGACAGGCAGCCATTGCTGGCCGCCGTCCACAGAGACTTCGAACTTCACCGAGGCCACAGGGTCCGTCCCCTGCCACTGAAGATCCAGCCCTTGGCCTGGGCCGGCCAGTCCGGTCAACTGCAATTGACCGGCGTCCGGGGCCTGGGTGTCCACCGTGATGACCAGCGGCTGGCCCAGGCTCGTATTGCCGGCCAGATCGGTCAATTCCAGGCGGTACCAATGCTCGCCGTCAGCAAGGCCACTTTGCGCCGCAGTGGTCAGGCTCCAGCTCTGCCCCGCGTCGCTGGAATGCCAGTAGCGCACCGAGGCCCCGGCCTCCAGATCGACGGCCGTCAGCGAGAAACTCGAATCCGCCGTAATACGGTCGCCTGCCAACCCGGTGTCGTCGAAGTCCTTCAACTGAGGCTGGCCGGCTTCCGGTGCCTCCCGGTCCACCGTTAGTGCCACGGCCACGCTGGTAGCCGGGTTGCCGGCATGGTCCACCGCCACGGCGCGGAACTGGTAGCTGCCTGACGCCAGGTTCTGTTGCGCGCCTGTAGGCAGCCAAGTACGTCCGCCATCGAGGGAGACTTCATACCGGTAGAAGGTATCCGCCGCCACATTGACGGCGTTCAGACTGAACGTGCCATCGGTACTGATGCGGTCGTTGCCGAGGGCGCCGGTGTCGTCGAAACCTTGCAGTTCGAGCCGAGGTCTGCCGGGCGGGTTGCCATCGATGGTCACCTCCACGGTACGCGTGGTGTGTGTGGCGCCCAGTGCATCGGTCACCACTGCGCGGAAGGCGTAGCGGCCATCCGGCAGGTCGTCCTGGGCAGCGGACGTCGCCACCCAGTTGTTGCCGCCATTGGTGCTTTTCCACCAAGTCACGGACTGCACCGGATCGACCGGAATGTGGACAAGCGTGAAGCTCGCATCGGCACTCAGGCGGTCCAGGCCGTCGGCACCACTGTCGATGAAATCCCCCAGCGTGATGGTGCCCGCCGCAGCGTCCCGGGTGTCCACCGTGATCTGGATGGTGTTGGAGTAGCTGCGGTTGCCCGCGTCATCGGTCGCGATGGCCCGAAATTCATAGTGGCCGTCCAGAGCACCGATCGCGCTGGAATTGCAGACGGACCAGGTGGTGGCGCCCACCAGCCGGAATTCATAAGCGATGCGGGAATCGGGCAGTGCTGACAGGCCCAGCTGGAAACTGCCACTCGTGCTGAGGTAGCCGTTGATGGGATCTCCGCTGGTGGCCAGTGCGTTGAGCTGGAATGACGGCGGCGGCGTGGTGTCCACGGTCAGCGGCACTTCGGCCAGGACGGTCTGATGGCCGGCAGCGTCCTGCAAGACGGCCCGGAACCAGTATTGGCCCTCCGCCAGCCCACGCACCTGGGCGCTCACGTCCAGCCAGGTCTTGCCGCCATCGGTGGATTGCTGATAGATGGCGGTGATGTCGGGCGGCAGGTTCAGCACGAGGTCGATGTCGCCGGTGGCACTGAGCGGTGCCAAGGCATCGCTCCCCAGCACGCCCACCTTGCGCAATTGCAAGGCCTGGGCGGCGGGCGGCTGGGTGTCCACGGTCACGACCTGCGTAGCAGTCGCGCTTTGATTGCCCGCGAGATCGGTCACCACGCCACGGAACAGGTAGTCACCATCCGGCAGGTCCTGCTGGCGCTGCGCCGTAGGGGCCCAGCTCCTGCCGCCGTCGGTGGAGATCTCGAACAGCAGCGAGGTGCCAGCCTCCTGACCGTCCACCGACAGCTGAAAGCTGCTGCCCTGAAACACCGGCGCCGAGATCTGCAACTGGCCTGCCAGCGGGGCGCTGGTGTCCACGGTGACGGCCACTGGCGTGGTGAAGGTTTCACCGCCGGCATTGCTCACCACCGCGCGCAGGAGATGCACGCCGTCGGGCAGGCCCTGCAGTTGGTCCGAACAGTCCTGCCAGGTCGCGCCACCATCGGCCGACCATTGATAGCGCACCTGGGCGCCTGGCTCCTGATCCGACACCTGCAGACGCACCCCGCCCTGAGCGGTGACACGGTCCAGGGCGCTGGCGCCCGTGTCATCCAGCAGGCTGCATTGAAGGCGGCCGGCCCGGGGCCGCGGCGGCGGCTCAGTACCTTCATGGGCACCCCCACCATCAATCCCTCCGTTGCCGGGACCGACACCGGTGGGCGGTTCCAGGGGAGGATGGACCGGCGCACCGGCACTCGCACCCCCATCGCCGCCACTTCCGATCAAGGCCAGCGCTGTGGCGCCCAGGCCGGCCGACAGCCCCCACAGGGCCATGCCGACGGCGCGGTCATCCTCCTGGGCTTCAGCCTGCTCAGCGGTGAACATCTCGGTAGCCTCACCGGCAGATGTGGGGGAGAGGCTTGCGGCGGCTACGGCGTCGCCAGCGAGGGTGGCATCCGGCGAGTCAGGGTTACGGGGTCCGTCTGTGGACTGCTCGGTGCCGTCCGGCGTTTCATCCTCCTCTGCCGGCTTGCGCGCGGAGGCGATGGGCGCTCGTGATGCGATGTGAAGTTGTGTGGAGGCGGAACCAGGCGCGAGGAAGCGTGCCGACGAAGGGTCGGAAGATTTGCCGGAAACAGGACCTGAAACAGCGTCAGAAAGTGCGCTGGAACTGGGTCGATGGGTCCATCCAGACAGCGGGGCGCCAGCGGCGACACCGGGGGTGCGGTTCATTTTGATTCACAGGTAGGTTGCTCGATGGCGCCACATGGCGGCGCTCTCGAAAACACCGTGAAACTGCCGGAAATACTCGCAATCCGATGTTTTGCAATCTGGATTTAATAAAATCCCTATCGATAGATTTCCAGCAGGTTCGGCGTTTTCTGCAGAAAATTTTAGGGAGCAGAGAACCGAAAATGGATAGCGTCGGCTTGCGGCGAACCTGCTGCATTTACTTATATATTGCTAAGTAATAGTCCTTTCTTGCTAGTCGCGCACCATTCAATGGCCGCCGGGGAGCGAATGCCGCTCGCCAGCATGGACGGCGCACGCGCGTTCGCACTCTCGGCAGGCCGCCGCGCAACGCTGGCAATGGGCATGCTGATGCTGTTCACACTCCTGCGCGCAGACACGGCAGATGTGTTCACACAGGGCGCAGAAATCACCGTGGTGTGCGGAGCCCCGAGCCAGTACGCCAATGGTGGTTTCACAGATGGCCGCGCAATCCAGGCTGAGCAAGGCGCAGGCCTCCAGGGTTCTGTCGCCTGACCGAATGCTGGCATTGGCGCATTCCTGACTGTGCTGCAGCGCGGCGAGGCAGGCTGCAAGGCAGGCGGACACGTCGTCGATGGGCATGGCGGTGTTCATAAGTCATCCTTGTTGAGCGAGGTTGTCACGCTTGTGGCAACCCCCGTACCTCCTGGCTGCATAGGCCGCCGCCGTCGTCACCCACCTATTTTTGCTAGCCATTTCAGACAACACCTCTCAAGGCTGTATTCGACCGTCTTTTAACTAGCTCATCAATGCTATTGTGAGAGCATCAAACGCCGCTCGAAACTCTGGTCAGAACAACGACCCATGGAGTTTCCTGTGGAAACACCTCTTAGTTTTCAGCCCGATGATCGGTCGGCCGCATACTCGGCACCTATCCCCGTCCGAAGCCTCTGGCGGGCGGTTTTGACTGCAGGTGGACTGACGCTGATCCAGTTCGCTGCTTATGCCGCAGACGGCGGTCCGATGGCCCCCCCGCCCGTGCCTGTTCCTGCTGCCACGGCAGCGTCAGAGTCAGCAGCAGCAGTACCGGAAGCCTCGGCGCCTGCCGCTCACCTCCCCTGGGCCACGGCGATGGACGACTTCATCGCCACCGCCTTGGCGGAGGACCCTTCGATCGAGCGGGCCCGTTCCAACATCGCGGCCGCCGAAGAAGGCGTGACGGCAGCAAAGTGGCAGTTCGGCCCCACCCCGAGCCTCAGCCGGGAGCCATCGTCCAGCGGCTACGTCAACGTGCTGCGCATCCAGCAGCCGCTGTACACGGGTGGCGCACTGGAAGCCGGCCTGCGCTCCGCACGCATGGTGGTGCAAGGCAGCCAGGAGGAACTCGCCTCCGCGCAGATGCAACTGCGGATCCGGCTGGTGACCAACTGGGCCGACTGGGTCAAATCACGCCAGCACGTGGCCAGCCTCCAAACCCTGGCGAATCAACATGAAGAGTTGCTGGCCATGATTCAACGGCGCACAGATGCCGGTGTCGGCACTGTGTCCGATGCCGCCCTGGCCACGTCCCGGCTGAGTGCTGTCCAGGCCGAGCTGGCGCAGGCCCGCCTCGAAGAGGCGCTACAGCGCCACCAACTCCAGCGCCTGGCCCGCCGGCCGGTCGAACCCCCACTGGCGCAGGCGCTGGACGGCACACTGCCGGACGCGCCGGAACTCGCCACCATCCTGGACCACATCCAGACCTCACCAGACATGGCGATTGCACGCGCCAGCGTGGACATCGCCCGGGAAGACCTGAACAAGGCCAAGGCCAGCCTGCTGCCGACGATCAGCCTGCGCATGGAACGCCAGACCGGCGCGGTGCGGGACCAAAGCATCGGACTGGTCATGCAGGCCAGCTTCGGCGGCGGGCTCGCCAGCTTCTCTTCCGTGAACGCCGCGCGTCACCGCATCCTGGCGGCTGAGGCCGCCGTCTCGGCCACCGAGCAGGACCTGTTCAATCGCTACCAGCTCGAATACACGCGTTATGCCTCCGCCTGTGCTTCCGCGCGCAGTGCGGTGGCCACAGCCGAGGCCAGCGACGTGGTGCTGGCGTCCTATCGACGTCAGTTCGCCGCCGGCAAACGGGCCTGGCTGGACCTGCTGAACATGGTGCGCGAAAGCCATTCCGCACGGCAGTCGCAACACGACGCTGCCATCGAGCAGCGCGCCAGCCTTTACCGCCTGAACGTCCTGCTGCAGGCGACAGGCACCGAACTTCAAGCGCATTGAATTGCCAGGAGCGGCGTCGAGCGGATCCCCACCGACGCGCTCCGACCCTCTTGCCCAGAAAGGAATTCTCATGTCCTGGTTTTCATCCTCCAGGCCTGCGTCCGGCTCTGACACCATCCAGGACACCGGCGCACTGGCCCACAGCTTTCATCAATGGATGCGACTCAAGGGGCGAGCCGTCCCGTCTGACCGTATCAAGCAGCAACTCCTCGAGCAGGCGCCGCGCAAGGAGACCGGCCTGCGCGCGGCCACCCACCTGGCCGAAGCGCTGGACCCTGACGCGCGTTTCGTCACCCTGGAAGGTCCCCAGCAAGCGGCTCTGCCCCTGCTCTGTCATCACGCGGAGGTGGGCTGGCTGGTCGTGACCGGCCGAACCGTCGAGGGCCTGTGGCGCTGCGTGGATGTGAATGGCAAGCGCCATGAGCTGGTGATGGACCACGAGCCGTGCCTCCACCTTATCGAGAACCATGGCGCCGCCAACGGTCACATCCGCAGCGCCCGGGCCCTCATGCTGCGGCAGATCCGTGGCAACTGGCCGCTGTTCATCGAAGCGGCCGGCCTGTCGCTGGTGCTGGCCTGTGTCGGCATCACCATCAGCTTCTACACGATGCAGGTGTATGACCGTGTCATCCCCAGCCAGGGCCACCAGACCCTGTGGGTGCTGACGATCGGCGTGAGCCTGGCGATTGCCGTGGAATGGCTGCTGAAGCTGGCCCGCGCGACCCTGCTGGAGCCCCGGCTCAAGACGCTGGACGTGGGCATCTCCAAGGCACTGCTGTCGCGTCTGCAGGCCGTGCGCATGGACCAGCGGCCCGGGTCGGTCGGCACGCTGGCCTCTCAGGTGCAGAGCTTTGAATCCATCCGCAGCATTCTCTCCACCTCCACGCTCTTCCTGCTATTTGACCTGCCCATGGCCACACTCTTCGCGCTGGTCATCGCCGCTGTCGGCGGCCCCTGGATGGCCTTGCCAGCGCTGATCCTCTTTGGCATGACGCTGCTGGCAGGCGCCATGCGCGCCCGCCGCATTGCCAAGCTGAGTGCCGGCAACCTCACCGGCGCCAATGCCAAGACCGGCCTGCTGGTGGAGACGATTGAAGGCGCCGAGGCCATCAAGGGCATGGGGGCGGGCTGGCGCTTCGAGACCCGCTGGGCGGGGCTGTCCGAAGCCAATGCTGTCCAGAGCCTGGCGCTCAAGCATGAAACCGATGCCACCGGCTACCTCGCTGCCGGCCTGCAGCAGGTGAGCTATATCTCCCTGATCTGCATCGGCGCGGTCCTGGCCATTGACGGGCACGTCACCCAAGGCGCCATCGTGGCCTGTTCCATCCTCTCCGGACGTGTGCTCTCGCCGCTGGCCTCCATTCCCGGCCTGCTGGTGCAGCTGGGCAATGCGGCCGCCTCGATGAAGGCCCTGGACGCGATCTTCCGGCTGGAAACGGACAACCATGACGTCTCTCGGCCCCTGGTTCCGGCGCGCGCCAACGGCGACATCGTCTTCGAGGACGTGGAGTTCGCCTACCCGGGCCAGAAACAGCCCTTGAAGATCGGCCGGATGCAGGTGAAGCATGGGGAGAAGGTGGCCATTCTGGGCACCATCGGCGCGGGCAAGTCCACCCTGCTCTCCCTGGCCAGTGGACTGGCCAAGCCCACCCAGGGCACCGTCTTCTATGACGGCATGGACATGCAGCAGGTCCACGCCGGATGGCGCAGTGAACACATGGCCTACTGCCCGCAGCATGCCTGGCTGTTCTCCGGCACCTTGCGAGACAACCTGGCCTTCGGCCTCACGGATGTGAGCGACGAACAGATCGTCCAGGCGGCAGCAAAGACCGGCCTGTGGGGCATGATCGCCCAACATCCAATGGGCCTGGACCGCAAGCTCTCCGAAGGCGGCCGCGGGCTCTCCGGCGGACAGCGGCAGTTGGTGGCATTGACCCGGCTGCTGCTGGCCCAACGCAGCTACTGGCTGCTGGACGAACCCACCTCCGGCATGGACGACGGCCTGGAACAGGCCACCGTGGCCCTGCTGAAGTCGCAACTGGCGGCTGACACCACGCTGGTGCTGGTGACCCATCGCATGTCGTTGCTGGCACTGGTGGACCGCATCGTCATCCTCAGCCCGCAAGGCATCCAGATGGACGGCCCGCGCGACCAGGTGCTGGCTCGCCTGCAGCAACAGGCTGGGCAGGGCTCGGGCAGACCTCAAGGGGCTGGCCTCGCCAAGGCTCAGCCGGGTGCCCCCGCAAGGACTGGCCCCGCCGGCACCGCCCCCATCCGGGTGACAGTGCCGACTCCCCATCAGGCGCCGCGCACATCCGCTGCGGCCCCCACCACCCCGGCATGAACCCCCAGGAGGGACACATCATGAAAGACTCCGCATTCTCCGGCCACAGCATCCGTGGCCTGCGCCTGACCGTCTTCGCCCTGGTCGCCGCTCTCGGCGCCGGCGTCTTCTGGGCCTCCCAGGCCGAAATTGATGAGGTGACTCGCACAACCGGAAAGGTCATGGCATCCTCCCGCACACAAGTCATACAAGCCGCAGATGGGGGGGTCGTGCAGCAGATTTTTGTGCAAGAAGGCAATGCCGTTAAGCGCGGCGATCTACTCGTCCAACTGGATGACACCAAGTCCCAGGCCGCCCTGGCCGATTCTTCGCAGAAGGCAGCCGCCCTTCAGGCTTCTCTGGCACGGTTGCGCGCAGAGACCCTGGGCACGCCCTACCAGGGCGGCGGCGAGGGGAGCTTCGCCATCATCCAGCGTCGCCTGTATGAGCGACGTCGGACCGCTCTGGATGAAGACGTGGCAGTGCTGAGCAAGTCCGCCCGACTGGCCAACGAAGAGGTCAAGCTCAATGAGCCGCTCTTCAAGAGCGGTGACATCAGTGCGGCTGAATTCCTGCGCCTGCAGCGCACGGCCAATGAGGCCAACGGCCAGGTGACGACCCGTCGCAACAAGTTCCTTCAGGACGCCCAGGCAGAGCTGGCCAAGACCGAGGAAGACCTTGCCAGCGTGCAGCAGGTCCTCGAAGACCGCCGCGGCGCCGTGGCGCACACCCAGTTGCGCGCCCCCCAGGACGGGGTGGTGAACCTCATCACGCTCACCACGGTGGGCGCCGTGCTGCGCCCGGGCGACGAAATCATGCAGCTGCTGCCCACCGGCGATGACCTCATCATCGAGTGCCGGCTCAAGGCGGCGGACATCGGCTTTGTTCGCCCTGGCATGCCAGCCAATATCAAGCTGGACGCTTTTGACTACAGTATTTTCGGCACGCTGCAAGGGGCAGTGACCTACATCAGCCCCGATGCTTTGACAGAACGAAGCCCTCAAGGGGTGGAAGTGCCGTACTACCGCACCCACATTCGCATCACTGCGAAACGGTTCAAGGGCGAGCAGGCCAACACCATCAAGATGCAGCCCGGCATGACGGCGACGGCCGAAATTATCACCGGACGTCACACAGTACTGGACTACTTGCTCAAACCGGTCAAGAAAACACTCTCTGAATCCATGGGTGAGCGTTGAATGTTATGCACATTGGTGTCGTCTGCACCACTGACGAAAACTTGACATCGGTGGCCACGGCCACGCTCCATATGTTCACAATAACCTTGACCTGTCTACAGGGAACATCATGACCATCTCCGTCACCATCATTGAAGACGACGCGAATGTCCTTCAGCGCCTGATTGACGTGGTGTCGGCCAGCAGTGCCTGCCAGATCGTGGGCATTGGTCGCAATCGCGGCGAGGCGGTCTCCGCCATCCTGGCCAACCGCGCGGACATCTACCTGGTGGACCTCGGCCTGCCTGACGTGGACGGCATCGACCTCATCAAACTGATAGAGGAAAAGTGTGCCGACGCCCACAGCATCGTGGTGAGCACCTTCGGGGACTCCAAACACGTCATGCGCAGCTTGCGCGCGGGGGCCAGCGGCTATCTGCTGAAGGAAGAAATCCAACCCTCGCTGATCGAAAAGATCATTGCCACTCACAATGGCCATGCACCGCTGAGCCCGGCCGTGTCCCGGCTGGTGCTGGACAAGCTGGAAAGCCTGGAGACCGGCGTCAAACCCAAGGTCGACCGCACGCAGAAGCTCAAGGAGCTGGGCCTGGGGCAGCGCGAATGGAGCGTGCTCAATCTACTGATCGAGGGCCTGCCCATCGTGGACATTGGCAATCGACTGTCCATCTCGCGGTTCACCGTCAATCAGCACCTACGCTCCATCTACCGCAAGCTCAATGTCAATTCGCGGGCGATGGCCACCAGTGTGGCGCGCATGCACGGACTGGTGGACGATTGAGCCACCAAAACCAAAGCCGCCGCCCGGGTGACCGGGCGGCGGCTTTTGCTTGTTTGTGCCGCAATCTCGACGGGCTGGGGTTTCCGCCCTGCCCGTTCAGACCATTGCCGATAGTTGCTCACGGTAGTGCTGGAAGCACAGCCCACGCTGGTTCGCGTTCAGCAGGCCGTTTTCATCGCACCGGCGTTTGCGCCAGTGTGACATGTGGGCACGCACGGCCGCCACACTTTCGCGACCCCGGCCATGCAGAGCCGCAATATTCATCAGTGCCAGCCAGGCCACGAGAACGGGCCGAGGCAGGCTGTCCAGCGCGGCGGCCAAGTCGGTCGAGACTGTCACCTCATGCGGCGCGTGCAGGTCCTGGAGGCGGAGCAGGCGCAGCATGGTGGCGGGGTCGCATTCGGCAAGCAGGGCCAGGGCTTGCGTGCTGGCGCCGCTTTTCGCCATCAGATAGAGGTCACCCATCAGCCGGGCGTCGCACCCCGGCAGGGCCAACACGCGATGCACCTGCGGCCGTGCCACCGCATAACCTTGAAACAGGTCGGCGCCCATGGCCTTCAACTGAGCCAGGTCCTCGGCGGACTCGACCTTCTCCACGATGACCCGCAGGCCCGCCGCGTGCGCCATGGCGATCAACGAACGCAACTGATGGGTCGGCGTCACCAGAACGTCGATCTTCACGCTTTCCACATGCTCGGCCAGGATCCAGCGCGGGTCATCGGCCCGTTCTATATCATCCAGGGAAAAGCGGTAGCCCTGGGCGTGCAGCGCCTTCACCCGTTGGCATACGGCCGGGGTGGGCTGCAGTGTCTCCAGCAGCTCAATGACCCCCAGATCCGGTGTCAGAGCTTGTGCTGGCGGGCCCAGCAGGCAGGCTTCATCCATGTTGACGTAGAGGCTGCCCACCGCGGGGGCGGCACTGTCAATGCGAGTGAGCCACTGGCCATCCAGCAACGCATTGCACAGCACATTGGCCGTCGCGTAGGCCCCCAGCAGCGGTGTGACACCGCCGTCCATGCTGTTCCAGCGGAACAGCAGCTCGGTACCCGCCACCTGACCCCATCGGTCCACGATAGGCTGGGTGGCAAACCGCAGATGGCTGCCGTTGTGCTCTGCGACCGGCGCCGGGCCTGCAGCCGCTCTGAGCGGTGGCGGCGCTGATAGCGCTTGTGGCGCATTGGCCGCTTGAGCATTCAGCGCTTGTGGCGCCGGTAGGTTCAGCGCTTGTGGCGCTGGTGGCTTCAGCGCTTGTGGCGCTGGTGCGACTGCAGGCATAGCAAGTGATGCGGCGCAGGGAGATGAGGATGGTGCCGCGTGAAATGCGGCTGCATCGGCGTTGTTGGCCTCTTTCAACATGATGGTGCCCGTGGGCTGTGGTGTTGATCACCATGCTAGGAAGCACCCCTTGTTTGAAGAATAGCCAAAGCTTGCTGGTCACGGCATTGCCTTAGCAATCCTATGCACATCAGTCGTGACGCCGGTCAACAAAGACTTGCTGAGACTACGACCAGTCCTTGGCACAAACTGAAACGCATTGCCAATGCATCGCTGGTGCCGATCGAACCATCCCTGCTGATTTGCCTACTGGAGCGCAGGCTCACGCCTTGCCAGTTGCGTCGCATACTGGCCCCTGGGCGCCGCCGGCTTTGCAGAAGCAACCGGCCAAGCCGGGTGTACTCGATCAAGCACAAGGAGATATGAACATGCCATCCACACACACACCCAACACCTTCAGGCGCTCGAATGGCGCTGCTACCGCCGCTGTCTTGCTGGCGGTGTTGGCGGGCTGCGCCAACATGGATGACCGCCAGCGCGGCACGGCTGGCGGGGCGGCCATCGGCGCGGTCACTGGCGCCGTGATCAGCTCCGCCACGGGCGGCAAGGCTGGCACGGGCGCGGTGGTGGGCGGTGCCCTAGGCGCCGTGGCGGGCAACATCTGGTCGCGCCGGATGGAAGAAAAGCGCCAGGCCATGGAACAGGCCACCCAGGGCACCGGGGTTGAAGTCACCCGCACGGCGGACAACCAACTGAAGCTGGATGTGCCCAGCGACATCTCGTTCGCGACCAACAGTGCGGCACTTGAGCCTCGCCTGCGTCCAGTGCTGGATGGATTTGCCAACGGCCTCAGCAGTGGTGCCACCACGGTGGTGAGGGTGGTCGGGCACACGGACAACACCGGTAACGACGCCATCAACGACCCCTTGTCGCTGCGTCGCGCGGAAAGCGTTCGCAACTATTTGATGGACCGCGGCATTCGTGGCGATCGCGTCGAGGTGGCGGGCCGTGGTTCGCGAGAACCGCTGGTCGCCAACGACACGGCTGACAACCGCGCCCGCAATCGTCGCGTGGAAATCTTCCTGCGTGAACCTCAAGGCGCTGGCGGCTGAACCCGCAGCTCGCAAAACCAAGGGCCCGGTCACTTTGGTGACCGGGCCCTTTTCTTGAGCGATGGAAGCGAATCAACGCACGTGATTGGGTTCCGGCCCCAACTGTGCGCCTGTGCGATGCAGCGCACCGCCCTCGCCTTCCCAGGTGGTGACCTCTTCAGGCTTCGTACTCACCTTCTTGTGTTTCTTCTGGGCGCAATGGTGCTGCCACTGCCACAGCGCATAACCTGCCAGGGCGAAGGGAAGAATGCGTTTCAGCATGAGGGGGCTCCTTGGAGTTAAAGCCGGGATGGTCGATGGTTCGAGGGGTCTGAAAAGGGTCTGGATGCGAGGCTTCGGCGTCAACTTTTAACGCCCGGCCTCGCTTGCAGGCTTCAGAGGGCGAGGCGGTACCTTGGGGCGTTCCGGCGTCGAGGTTGAACTCGGCGAAGGCTGTGGCACCAGTGCAGGCGCGGTTGCCGGCTTGTTCGCGGGATTGGTAGCGGCGCCCGCGCCAGTGGGGTTCTCCTCCACCATGCGGTCGATGCGCTTCAGGATGGCGCCGCTCTCCACGCTGCCGTCCCGAGTTCCCTGGCCGAGCACCATGGCGCGGCAATCGGGCCGGTCTTCCTCGGCCACGCGCTGGCAGCGCAACAGGGCGTTGTTGGCCAACTCGTCCTGGCTGGCGGACTTGAGGGTGCCACGGCGCGCTTCATCACGCGCTGCAGCAGCTTCCTTGAGGCAGGTCTTCTGGTCCTGCGCCGAGTTGCCCGAGAGACACCGAGCTCGCTCCTGTGCATAGATGCCACCTGGCGTCGCGGCGTTCGTCGCGGGCGCCGGCTTCGCGCCGGCTGCCTCACCCTCGGCCGCAAACACGGGGGCTGCCAGCATCATGACGGCGGAAAGTACCGCTCCCGCAGTGATCAGGGCAGTCGTGGAGGTGTTGGTCAGCAGCTTCATGTTGTCTCCTTTAGCCTGCCGCAGGGTGGAACTCCTGTGCGGGGGCGGCGTCTGAGCGTGCGGGGCCGGAAGCCCGGGGAGGCCGGGAGGGCCCAGGGATGACTGAAGGCTAAGTGGGTCGTGGCCCGCTGTCTGTCGTACCCCGCCGGGGCCGTCTGTAGGACGAGTCCGGCAAAACCCTTGCGGCGTCCCGTCCTACAGGCGGACGTGGGGCTGGCTGATGCCTTCCTCCCAGGGGCCACCCTAGAGTGACCCCAAGTGCCGCGCTGCGGCTTTGAAGTGAAAGGACATCATCATGTTGAAGTGGGCCCTGATCTTTGCCGTTGTCTCCCTGGTGGCAGGTGTGCTCGGTTTCACCGGCATCGCAGCAGGCGCGGCCGGTATCGCCAAGATCCTGTTCGGCATCTTCCTGGTCATCTTCCTGGTCTTGTTGGTGCTGGGCGTGACCGGCGTCAACGCCCTTCGCAAATAGTTGACCGGCATGCCGATGAGCCGATGAGCCGCATATGCCGTCGTCGCCCCCAGCCACTCCCAACATTGGAGACAGCCCATGAATGCAGTTATCGACACCAAGCCCATGCAGCTCGACGAGCAAGCGCTGGAACGCGCACGTACCCATCTGGACGATGGCGCTGTCACGCCCAGCTATGGGCCCTGGCGGGAGGAAGTCATCAAATTGCTGAATGACGCCCTCGCCACCGAACTCGTGTGCATCCTGCGTTACAAGCGCCACTATTTCACCGCCCACGGCATCGCCTCGCCCAGCGTCGCTGATGAATTCCTCGAACATGCGAACGAGGAAAGTGCCCATGCGGACAAGCTGGCCGAACGCATCGTGCAGCTGGGTGGGGAACCCGACTTCAATCCGGATTCGCTGACCAAGCGCAGCCACGCGGATTACAACGACGCCACCGACCTGAAGTCCATGGTGCGTTCCAACCTGGTGGCCGAACGCGTCGCCGTGGAGGCCTATCGCCAGATGATCCAGATGATCGGCGACAAGGACCCGACCACCCGTCGCATCCTGGAAGAGGTGCTGGCGCAGGAAGAAGAGCATGCCGACGAATTGCTGGACATGCTGAAGGACTGAGCGCCGCCTCATGAGCCCTGCCCGCCCGCTCCCCCCGACTGCCGCCCTGGCCCTTCATCACGCTTGGTTCAGGTGGCCTCGGTGGCGCGGGCGGTTGCACGTTCGTGCAGCTGAGACGCTGTTATGCCTCTCCATGACCATGGGCATGGCCGCCTGCGGCACCCCCGCCCCTCCCATACAGGGCCGCTTGCCGGACCCGCCGAAGGCCGCGCCGCCGGTGGCCAAGGTGGCCAGCGAGGTGGATGTTGTCGGTGCCAAGGGGCCACTGGGCCAACAGCGACGCGAACAGGTCATCCAAAGCGCCGCCGCCCAAGGTCGTCCGGAGCTGCTGAAGCGTCAATTGGCCGCGATGTCGGCCTTTGGCGACGTGGATCTGTACGCCAGCAACGACGTAAAGCTGCTCATCGACGGACCGGCCACCTTTGACGCCATGTTCAGCGCCATCCGCAAGGCGCGCCAGCAGATCCTGCTGGAGAGCTACATCATCGAGGACGCCGACGTGGCGCGCCAGCTGGCGGATCTGCTGGTGCAGCGCCGGGAACAGGGCGTGCAGGTGGCGGTCATCTATGACGCGGTCGGGTCGCTTTCCACCCAGGAGGCCTATTTCGACCGCATGCGCCAGGCGGGCATCGGCATCTGTGCCTTCAACCCGGTCAACCCGCTCAAGAGCCGCCGCTATCACGACATCACTGAACGGGACCATCGCAAGATTCTGGTCGTGGACAACGAGGTGGGCTTCACCGGGGGCATCAATATCAGCGCGGTGTATTCCTCTGGCTCCGGATCGTTTGGTGGGGGCAAGGGGTCGCGCGCCAAGCCTGCCGATGAGGCCAAAAGCGCCAAGGAGCGCGGTTGGCGCGACACCATGATCCAGGTCCGCGGGCCGGCGGTGCAGGCGCTGCACGGCATGGTGAGGGAAACCTGGCAACACCAGGCCTGCGAGGGCCAATTGGCGCCGGTCGCCGCCCCCACCGCGGCTTCGGGCCAGCAGCTCATGCGCATCGTGCCCAGCACGCCGCAGGATAAGGAAAACCGCATCTACACCCTGCTGCTGGGCAGCATCCGTGCGGCCCAGCACAGCGTATATCTGACCATGGCGTACTTTGCTCCGGGCAAGGACATGGTGGACGCGCTCTCTGAGGCTGCGGAGCGCGGGGTGGATGTCCAGTTGATTCTCCCGTCCCAAAGCGATTTCTCGCCCGTGATGTATGCCGGCCGCAGCCACTACGACCGGTTGCTCAGGGCGGGCGTCAAGATCCATGAGTTGCAGGACGCGGTGTTGCATGCCAAGACGGCCGTTATTGACGGCGTGGTCTCCACGGTGGGGTCCAGCAACATGGACTGGCGAAGTTTTGTTCACAACAACGAAGTGAACGCCGTCGTACTGGGGGAGGATTTTGGTTCCGCCATGACACGCATGTTCGAAAAGGATCGTGACGCCTCTCGCTCCATCGACCTGGCCACCTGGAAACATCGACCGTTGATGCAGCGTGGCAAGGAATTCTTCTCCAGTCTTTTTGAACATTGGTGGTGATCAACATGAGTGCAACCCCGCCCACGCCTCCAACGTCTTCCCCCGCGCCCGGCGCTGCTGCGGGCACCAACGCTTCAGGTCCGCACCATCGCCGCCATCACTGGGCCACGGGCGTCGCCGTGGTGGTTGGCTTGCTGGTGGGCGGCGTCGCCATCTGTGAATGGATGGGATGGCCCTTCCTGCGCCGGCCGCTGGAGAACCTGCTCAGCCAGAAGCTGGAGCGCAGCGTGAGTTTTGATGGCTCCGGCGAGACGCGCTGGACGCTGCGCTTTATCGGCGGCATCCGGTTGCGCACCGACAGTCTCCAGATCAGCGGCCCCAGCTGGAGCACCATGGGCCCGATGCTGGTGGCGCAGGACGCGCGCCTGGCGTTGCGGTATAGCGACCTGCTGGACCTGCGCCATGGCCAACCACTGCGGGTGAAGGCCCTGGAGGCGGGTGATCTCGCCTTGCGCATCGAGCGAGATGTGGAAGGCCGCGCCAGTTGGCAGTTCGGCCGGCAGCCCGACAGTGCGACCCAAGTCAGGGAACGCCCTCGTTTTGACGGCGTACGTTTTGACTTGCTGGAGGTTCGACAGGGCTCGGCCAGTGTTGACGACAAGATTCAGCGGCTTTCCTTGTTGGCGAAGTTTGCACTTCGCGAATCCTGGGATCTACCCCCTCCTGACCAGGCCTTGCTAGACCGAGCCGATATTCAGTTTGGCCGGGATTCCGACGGTGCTAGCGCCCCGAGTGGCCGCACCGCTGCTGCATCGTCGGCAGCGCCGCGAGTGCCTTTGGTGGCAGCCTCTGCGCCCGCGGGCTTCACGGGATCGGCCAGGCTGGGTTCCGGTGCCGCGAGTGGCGCCGCTCAGGGGCAAGGGCAAGGGCAAGGCGATTTGCCGCGCGGCATGGTGGCCACGGCGGAGGGGCATTTCCGCGACATGCCGATCAAGGCCAGCTTACGCACCGGTTCCGCCCTGCCTTGGCTGTCTTCCGACCCCAATGCGCCTGCGGTCCCGGTGACGCTGCGTGGCGGAATCGGCAACGCGCGTCTTTCGTTTGATGGCGAGGTGCGGGACCTGCTGGTGAGTCAGGGGCTGACGGGCCGGTATGAAATTGCAGGGCCGTCGCTGGCGGCGGTGGGCGAGCCGTTGGGGGTGACCTTGCCGACCACGCCGCCGTTTGCCATGAAGGGAACGCTCAAGCGAGACGGTTCCCGCTGGGCCACGGTCGTGCAGAGTGCGACGATCGGCAAGAGCAAGCTGCATGGCCACTTCGAATTTGACAAGCCGCCCACCGAAAAGGCCAAGCTCACCGGGGAACTGCTGGGCCGCGAACTATGGCTGGCCGACTTGGGACCGTCCATCGGGGTGCCGACCGACCGCAAGGAGCGAGTCTCGACCAAGGCCAACCGTGTGCTGCCGGACAAGCAATTCGACCTGCCGTCCTTGCGGGCCATGGATGCAGACGTGGCGGTCAATCTTGACCGTTTCGAGTCGGGCACCGCGCTCCTGCAGGCGGCTCAGCCCCTCAGGGGCCGTATTGTTCTGCAGGACGGTGTACTGGACATTCGAGACATTGATGCCCGGGTGGCGCGGGGCCAGTTTGCGGGCCGCATCAAGCTGGACGGCCGCCAGCCCACGGCACTCTGGGAGGTCCGCCTGCGGGTCACTGGCGTGCATCTGGAGCAATGGCTCCAGGCCAAGCGTGACGCGGGCAAGCCGCCGTATGTGACCGGGCTCATGGGCGGGCGCATCTCCCTGGACGGCCGTGGCCGTTCCACCGCCGACCTGCTGGCCACGGCGGACGGCCGCATGGTGCTGTATTGGACGCAGGGCACGGTGTCCCACCTCATTGTGGAAGCTGCCGGCCTTGACGTGGCGCAAGCCCTGGGCGTTCTGATCCGTGGGGACAAGGACTTGCCAGTGCAATGTGGCATTGCTGATCTGAAGGTCAAGGACGGGCGGGTGACTCCGCAGCCCATGGTCGTGGACACACGGGATTCGCTGGTGCGGGTGGACGGCGACATTTCGCTGGCGACGGAGCGCATGGCCTTGCGGGCCAAGGTGGAGCCCAAGGACTTCAGCCCGCTGACCTTGCGCACGCCCATCAAGGTTGAGGGCACGCTCTCCGACCCCGACATTGGCGTCGAGAAGGCCCCGCTGCTTCGCAAGGTGGTGCCGGCGGCGGTACTCGGCGTGGCGGTGGCCCCGTTGGCGGCGCTCATCCCGCTGGTGGATCTGGGCGAGGACCCGGACGACCAAAGCAAGGTGGCGCTGTCTGAATGCAACGCTGCGTTTGCTGGCGCTGCCAAGCGGCGTCCGGGTTCGTGATAATCGCGCCCATGTCAGCGACGCCACAGACTCACGCACCGCCGGGCACCTTGAGCTGCTTCCTTGTGGAGGACAGCCCGCTCATTCGCGAAAACCTGGTCGCCACCCTCCAGGAAATGGTGGATCTGCGAGTGGTGGGCCAAGCGGAAGACGAAGCGGGCGCACTGCGCTGGCTGCAGGACGAAGCCGTGCCCTGCGACATCCTGATCATCGACATCTTCCTCAAACGGGGCACCGGCCTCTCCCTTTTGCCCAAGGCGCGCAAGCTTCAGCCCGAAGCCAAGATCATCATCCTCAGCAACTACGCCACTGTCGAAATGCGCAACAAATGCCAACAACTCGGTGCCGACCGGGTTTTCGACAAATCGAGCGAGTTGGATGACTTGATCACTTACCTGCTCACCCTTCCACCGGCCGTTTAAGCCGCTTGCTCAAGACCAGGGCGGTCGTCCTGTTCCTCCCCAGTCGTGGGGATCAGGCTGGCTTGTTGCAGCCCAAATACGGTCTTGATGGGGGTGGTTGGCTTGGACTGGTGACAGCCCCACTGTCGGAGTACTGCCACGTCACACCAAGCGGTGGCAGCGATCAGCGATCAGCGATCAGCGATCAGCAATAAGCAATAAGCAATAAGCAATAAGCAATAAGCAATAAGCAATAAGCGATGTGATGGTTGGTGGCTGGTTGGGGATTGGGGGGTTGGGGGTTGGGGGTTGGGGGTTGGTGATGGTCCTCGGATCGGGAAGTGCCGGGGCGGGGCCTGTTTGCGTAAGTCAAGGAACGAATGGCCGGCCGAGCCGGACAGGAGGGACATGGAGCAAACAGGTCCCGCCCCGGCGCTTCCTGGCGGGGTGCACGGTCCGGGGGGCTTTCCTGGCGGGGTGCACGGTCTCACAGACCTTCCCGATGAGGAACCCGGTCTAACGAAACTTCCTGGCGAGCTGCCCGGTCGAATCGGAACTTCCCGGCGAGGGACACGGCCCACCGCAGGACGCTGCCCCCTCAATGCCCCCCCGGCTTCTCCAACTGGCTATTGAGCGTCCTCCTCAGCGTCTCGATATCAAACGGCTTGCGCAACACCACCGCCTCCCGCCCGATCGCCGCATGGAACGCATCCGCATCCGGATGCCCACTCGCAAACACCACCCGCAGATCCGGCCGCAACGCCATCGCGTGCCGCGCCAACTCGGCCCCATCCATATGCGGCATCGAGAAGTCAGCCAACAGCAAGTCCACCCGTTCCGTCCCCAGGATCCGTAGTGCTTCCCGCCCATCGCTGGCGGTCACCACGTCATGCCCCAGCGAACTCACCGCATCGGTCAGGAAGTCTCGAACGTCCGCATCGTCGTCCACCACCAGCACGTGGTGCTTGCGCGCGTCTTGCGCGCCTGAGCCGTTTGGCGCCTGCAGCACCTCCGCCCCCGGGTCCGCCCGCCGCAACCTCAGCGTCACGGTGGTCCCCACACCCTCGGTGCTGTCCACTTCCACCGCGCCGCCGACCCGCTTGCACATCCCGTACACCTGACTCAGCCCCAGTCCGCTCCCCTTCCCCACCGACTTTGTCGTGAAAAACGGATCGAAGCACCGCTCCAGCACCTCGGCAGACATCCCCGTCCCGTCATCGTTCACCGCAATCAACACCGTCTCCCCAACCCCGCTGAGTTGCAGCACCACATGCCCGCCCTCCGCCGTCGCGTCCCGCGAGTTGATCACCAGGTTGAGCAGCGCCATCTCCAGCTGAACCGCATCCGCCATCACGCAGATATCCGCCTCGGGCGCCTCCCGCCGATAGCCGATGCGTGAGCCTAGCGTGGTCCTGAACAGCGGCTCCAGATCATTCAGCAGCCGCTGCAGGCACACCGGCTTCAAGTCAAAGGTATGTTCTCGCGAGAAGGCCAGCAGTTGCGATGTCAGCTTCGCCGCGCGCTCCGAAATCGACTGCCCCTTCTCCGCGCAACGCAGCACCAGCGACTCGTCCGCCGGCCGTTTCGAAATGATGTCGAAGTTGCCCCGGATCGCCTGCAGCAGGTTGTTGAAGTCGTGGGCGATGCCGCCCACCAACTGGCCAATCGCCTCCATCTTCTGCGCCTGCGCCAAGGCAGCTTCCGTCCTGGCCAGCCGCTCTTCCTTCTCGATCCGTTCCGTCACGTCATAAACGAATTGATAGGCCCCGATACGACGCCCATCGCGATGCAGGGTACGGAAGTGCATCTCGTAGTGGCGGCTGTTGCCCTCCGCGCCGAACTCGCCCACCTCGGTAAATTCCTCACCATCCAGCGCACGCCGCCAAATGGCCTTCACGGCGCTCTGGTGCTCCGGAAAATCCTTCAGAACCACCAGCATGTTGTCGCCCACATGAGGCCGTATGCCGTAGATCCGTTCAAACTCAGTCGCAGCGGCCGCGTTGATGGCCATCCAGTTGAAGTTGTGGTCCGACACCTGGACCATCGCGTCCGTGCCTTCCACCAGGTCCCCGAACAGCTTGCGCTCCGCCAGGTACAGGGAGAGCTTTTGCTCCAGCGCATCGTTGAGGTCATGGATGCGCTGCTCATCATGCTTGCGCTGCGTGATATCCATGACGGAACCCACCACGCGCTGCACCTGCCCGTGGGCATCGAACACCGGCACCCCACGTGCGGCGATCCACCGCACTTGGCCATCGTCCTTGCCCACCGTCCGGTATTCCACGTTGTAGAGCTTCGACCCGTTGGGCACCGTCACCGCAGCAAACGCCTGCGAAACAGCCTGGAAATCGGCCGGATGCAGGCCCTCATAGAAGTCACGCAGCGACACGGAGCGGGCGCCGTGAATGCCAAACATCTCGCGCGTGCGGGGGGTCCAGTACAGCGTGTCCGCCATCATGTTCACGTCCCACAACCCCACACCACCGCCCTCGGTGGCCATGCGAAGCTGCTCCTCGCTGGCGGCGAGCTGCTCCTGCGCACGGGCCCGCGCCGTCACATCCGAGCCCAGCACAAAAACCCCCGTCACATCCCCTTCGTCGTCCCGCACCGGTTGGCACACAAAGTCCACGGTGATCCAGCGGGCGGCCTCGCCGGGCGGCTCCACGCGGTAATTGACCCCCACGCCCTCAAACGGCTGGCCCGTGCTGTACACGCGGTTCAGGATATCGACATACCCCTGGGCCAATGCTTCCGGCAGCGCATCCAGCACCGGTTTGCCCAGCAACACGCGCTGTCCGACCACCTGCAGATAGGCCGGGTTCACCATCGTGAACACATGCTCGGGCCCGGTCAGCAGCGCCATGAAGGCAGGCGCCTGCTGGAACAGCGTCGCAAACTGCAGGTGTTCCTTGGCCAATTCATGGGCGCGCTGGATGTGGGAGGTGGTGTCCGTGCACAGCACCAGCACGCCGCCAATGCCGTGGGGGGCGGTCTCGTCATCGATGGGGCTGAACGAGTAGGTCCAGTAGACGTCTTCCAGTACACCGTCCCGCAGCAGGGGGATCAGGTGGTTCAACCGCCAGGTCGACGGCCCGCCGTTCATGATGGAACGGATCTGGGGTTCCGCCACCTGCCAGGACTCCGGAAAGGCCTCCCGGCCAGGCAGGCCCAACATGCTGGGGTGTTTGTCGTGCCCCAGCGAGCGGCGGTAGCCGTCGTTGTAGAGGCACAGCTGCTCCGGGCCCCAGAAGATGAGCGCCGGATGGCAGGTGGTGAGCAGAAGCCGGACCATGGCCCGCAAGCCGCTCGGCCAGGTCGCCGGGGCGCCCAGCGCGGTCCGGGACCAGTCGCGGGCCCGGATCAGGCGGGCCATTTCGCCCTCACCGGTCAGAAAAGCGGGCGTGTCAGTCGTCCCGGCCATCGTTGTCCCTTCTCCAGAACCCCGCTTCCGAGGTGTGCCGTCGGCCCGTGACGCATCAGTCGCCGTCCTGGCCTGTTGATCGTTGGGAACGCAGGGATATTAAGGGGTTATGACGCGGCGTTTGGAAAGCCCCGACCGGTTTCACGCCGGGCCGCCGTGGGCGTCCCCCATGTCGGTGGCGGGCAAGAATCTGGCCCGCCGCCCACATCCGGGACAAAGGGGGCAGCGCCAGACCTGTCGCAAAACGGTCCTACAAAGACAATCGCCCCGGGCCCACGCTGGTCAGCGCGGGGCCCGGGGCGACGGATCGGCAGCGCAGGTCGTCAGCGCGGCTCGTCAGCGACGTTGGGTGGCATCAGTGCGCCCCACCGGCGTCCACCGGTGCCGCCATTTTCGGCGGCCGCTTGGTGATCCAGACGAAGCCGATCAACGCAATGAACAGCACGGCAGACGCCAGGAAGATGTCGTCGGCAGCACGTGTAAACGCCTGCTGGTCAACCAGGCGGTTCAGGTAGGACAAGGCCTGGTTGTAGCTCATGCCCATGCCCTGCAGCGTATCCAGCGTCTGCCCGGCGACCGGGTCCCCCAGCCCGATATGCTCCACCAGGTGGGTGTGGTGCAGCGTGGCCCGGTTTTCCCACAACGTCGTCGAGATCGACGTGCCCATCGCCCCGGCGGTGATCCGCACGAAGTTCGACAGGCCCGCCGCTGCCGCGATCCGGTCAGGCGTGATGCCCGACAAGGTCAGCGTCGTCAACGGGATGAAGAAGAAGGCCAACGCGGCGCCTTGCAGCACCGTCGGCACCATGATGATGCCCAGGCTGGTGTCGGTCGTGAAGAACGAGCGCATCAGCAGCACGATGAAGAACATCACAAAGGCGAAGCTGGCCATCAGCCGCGGGTCCCACTCGGACACCTTGCGCCCCACCACCGGGGACAACATGATGGCCAGGATGCCCACCGGCGCCAGTGCAAAGCCGGCAGCCGTGGCGGTGTAGCCCATGAACTGCTGCAGCCACAGCGGCAGCAGCACCACGTTGCCGAAGAACAACCCGTAGGCCACCGACAGCACCGACGCCCCGAACAGGAAGTTCCGGCGCCCGAACAGGCGCAGGTCCACCACCGGGTGTTCCGCCGTCAGCTCCCACACCACAAAGACCAGGAAGCCCACCACCGCCAGCACGGCCAGGATCTGGATCTGACCGGATTCAAACCAGTCCAGTTCCTTGCCCTTGTCCAGCATCACCTGCAGTGCGCCCACCCACAACACCAACAGGGCCAGGCCCACGCTGTCGATGGGCAGCTTCTTGATCGGGGTCTCCCGGGTGCGGTAGATGCTCCACGTCAGCCCGGCGGCAAACAGGCCCACCGGCACGTTGATGTAGAAGATCCAGGGCCAGGTCATGTTGTCCGTGATCCAGCCCCCCAGCAAGGGCCCGACCACGGGTGCCACGAGGGTGGTCACGCCCCATAAGGCCAGGGCCGTGCCCGCCTTGTGCTTGGGATAACTGGCCAGCAGCAGCGTCTGGGAGAGCGGGATCATCGGCCCCGCCACCAGGCCCTGCAGCACCCGGGCGGCCACCAGCATCTCCAGCGAGTGCGCAAAGCCGCACAGCCAGGACGCCAGCACGAACAGCAACACGCTGGTCGTGAACAGCCGCACCGCGCCGAAGCGCTGGGTCAGCCAGCCCGTGAGCGGCACCGAAATCGCATTGGCCACGCCAAAACTCGTGATCACCCACGTGCCCTGCGTCGCACTGACGCCCAGGTCACCGGCAATGGCCGGCAAGGACACGTTGGCAATGGACGAGTCCAGCACATTCATGAAGGTCGCCAACGACAGCGACACGGTTCCCAGCACCAGGGCTGAACCGGTCAGTGGCGCCGGAGCCGCCGGAGCGGCCGGAGCGGCATTACTCATGCTGGTCTCGCTTGATCAGGCGTGGGGGCCGGTCTTGGCGCCCTTGGCCGCCTTCTTGCCCAGGTTCGCGGCAATAATCTGGTTCACCTGCGCATCGGCGGCACGCTCCTGCGCGTCGAAGATGTTGGTCTGCAGCGCAGGCGCCTGGCTCTGGCCCTGGGCCAGCGTCTTGCCGTCCTGGTTGCGGACATCCACCTGCACGTCCATCGACAGGCCCACGCGCAGCGGGTGTTCCGACACTTCCTTGGGGTCCAGCGCAATGCGCACCGGCACCCGTTGCACCACCTTGATCCAATTGCCGGTGGCGTTTTGCGCCGGCAGCAGCGCAAACGCCGCACCGGTGCCCGCGCCCAGGCCCTGCACGGTGCCGTGGTATTCGGTCTTCTTGCCGTAGACGTCAGCTTCCAGCGTCACGGCCTGGCCGATACGCAGCTTGGCGAGCTGGCTTTCCTTGAAGTTGGCATCCACCCAGACCTGCTGCAGGCCCACCACGGCCATCAGCGGGCTGCCGGCGGCCACGCGCTGGCCCAGTTGCACCGAGCGGCGAGCCACCCAGCCGTCCACCGGGGCCACCAGCTCGGCGCGCTGGAAGGCCAGGAAGGCCTCACGGAAACGCGAAGCGGCGCGCTGCACGTTGGGGTGCTGCTCCACATCCACGCCATCGGTCAGGGCCTGGTTGGACTGCAGTTGCTCCTGCGCGGCCAGCAGCGCCGATTGCGCGGCAGTGTAGGCGGCACGGGCGGCCGTCAGTTGGGCCTGCGTGTGATCCAGCTCTTCCTTGCTCACCGCACCGGTTTCCAGCAGGGGCTGGCGGCGCGAAACGTCCGCCTGCAGGCGGGTCATTTCGGACTGGGCACGTTGCTGCTCAGCCTGGCGCACCTGCACTTGCGCGGCCAGGCCGTTGTTGTTGGCGAACAGGGTGCGCACTTCACGCACGGTCTGGGCCAGTTGGGCTTGCGCCTGGTCGAGCGCGATGCGGGCATCGGCCGGGTCCAGGCTGACCAGCTTCTGGCCGGCCTTCACGAAGTCGGTGTCGTCCGCATAAAGCGCGCGCACCGTGCCGCCGACCAGCGGCGTGATCTGCACGACGTTGGCCTGCACATAGGCGTTGTCGGTCTCTTCATAACGGCTGCTGACCAGCCATTGATAGCCACCGTAGCCCACACCGCCGATGATGACGGCGGCGGCGATCAGGGCGAGGCCCTTCTTGCGCTGGCCATTGCGGCCATTGCCATTGCCATTGGCGGCGGCGGGAGTCGTGGGCGTGTTGTTGTCGGGCTTGGCGCTCATGATGACTTTCTGACGTGTTCTTTGATGTTCAGTACGGCGGCCACTGCTGCGGCAACTGGGGCAGCGATGGCGGCGGAAATCGGGGCTGTCGTGGCGGGCGGTGATCGAGATGGGCGATCAACCGCGCGGGGCGTTGGTCTTGTCGGCTTGGGTGGTGGTGGCTGCACGGCCCGGCTCGGCATAACCGCCGCCCAGGGCACGGATCAGATTGATCTGCGCATCCACGGTCTGGGCCTGCAGGTCCAGTTGGCCGCGCTGCTGCGTGACCCGGGACTGTTCGGCATTGAGCACCGCCAGGCGGTTCACCAGGCCGGCCTTGAAACGCTGGCTGGCGAGGCTGTATTGACTCTCCGCATTCGCCACCAGCGCGTCCTGCTGGGCCTGCTGCTGGCGCAGCGACTGCAGCGTGGCGAACTGGTCGCTGGCGTCGCGCACGGCGTCCAGCACGGCGCCGTTGTAGCTGGCGATGGCGGCGTCCTGCTCGGCGGCGCTGCCGCGCAGGCTGGCGCGCAGGTGGCCGGCATCAAACAGCGGCAGGTTCAGGGCCGGCCCGGCACCAAACTGGCGGCTGCTGCCCTTGAACAGCTCATCCAGCCCGATCGCGTTCAGGCCGACAAAGGCGCTCAGGTTGACGCTGGGATAGAAGTGGGTGCGGGCGGCGCGCACGTCCTGCGCGCTGGCTTCCACCCGGGCGCGGGCAGCGGCCAGATCCGGGCGGCGGCCCAGCAGGTCCAGGTTGGGCTCCTGCTGCCAGTCCAGCACACGCGGCAGCGTGGCGTTCAGTTGGGCGGCACCGCTTGGGCCCTGCCCGGTCAGCGCGGCGATCTGGTTGCGCAGCAGCGTCTGCTGCTCACGCAGCACCAGTTGCTGGCGTTGCAGGTCCGGCAGCGGCGCTTCGGCCTGGCGCAGCTCCTGGGAGTTGTCCAGGCCGGCGCTGGAGCGCTGGCGAACCAGGTCAAAGCCTTGCTGGCGCAGGGCGACCTGATCGTCCAGGAGGCGGCTCTGCGCCTGGCTGCGGGCCAGGGCCACATAGGCCTTGGTCACCGCGTTGGCCACGCTCAGGCGGGCGGCGGCCGCGTCGGCTTCAGCTGCGCGTTGCTGGCCCAGGGCGGCCTTCAGTTCGGCCTCGTGGCGGCCGAAGAAATCCCATTCATAGCTCAGGCCGGCCTGCACATTGCCGAAGGTGCGGACGCTGCCAGCCAGGGGCGCCGGATAGATGCCGTTTTCGGTGATGCGCTGGCGCGTCACGCTGGCCTCCAGGGAGGCATTGGGGCGCTCGTTGGCCTGGGCGTTTTCGGTCATCGCCGCGGCGCGAGCAATACGGGCGCGGGCCAGCGCCAGCGAGGGGGACTGGGCCATGGCCTGGTCCACCAGTGCATCCAGCTGGGCATCCCCGAAGGACTTCCACCACTGTTGGTCAACGGTCTGGCCCTGGCCAGCGGTCAGGCCGAGTTGGCGGGCGGCGACATCACCGTCTAGCGCCTGGCCGGGCTCGGCCAGCTTGGGGATCGGTGCGCAGGCGGCCAGCACCAGCAGCAGCGCCGCCCCCATGGCCAAGGCCAGGGTGGTTCGGTGGAGGGATGAGGGCGATAGGGGCGTCATGGAACAGTTCCTCGAAATCATGTTGTTCTTGTCGGCAGAGCTTGTCGTCAGCGAGCTGGATGAAGGGATGCGTGGAGGTGCGGCGGCCGCCGGGCTGGCGGTCAGGCCTCGTCGTCGATGGGGTAACAGCTGATGGAAGGTGTCTCGGACGCATGGCCGGCATCGCGGATGGCCTGGCCATTGGCCACCATCCGTTGCAGCATGCCGATCAGGGTGCGGAACTCTTCCTGGGTGAAACCGGCAAGGTGGTCGTTGGAGACCTTGGACAGAATGGCGGGCGCGGGGGTCATCACCGTCAGCCCGTGTTCGGTCAGGGACACCATCACCACCCGGCGGTCTTCCGTGGAGCGTTCGCGCTGCACCAGGTTCTTGGCCTCCAGGCGGTCCAGCAACCGGGTCATGGCGCCGCCGTCCATCGCGAGTTCGCGCGCCAGCGCGGCGCTGGACATCGGGCCGTTGAAGCGCAGGCGCAGCATGGGGGCCCACTGCGCATGGGTCAGGTCATGCTTGCCCAGCAGCTTGTCCGCCTGGCAGATCATCGACTGCTTGATTTGACGCAGCAGCCAGCCCACGCTCGGTTCACGGGTGAAACTGTCAGCGCTGTAGAACTCGTTGGGGGTGGTTGGTGGGCTCATGGCAGCATAAATTTGCTAGCGGTGCGCAATTATTGCCTAGGCAGTATTTGCCTTGCCATCGACCTACCGACAAAGGCCTCTTGCTTCCGGGGGTATTCCCTGACCCACGTGCGTCACGCAGCGCTTGGTTTGACCTGCCCGTGCAATCCGTCACGACAGCCCGCCTACACTCCCGCGATGTCCGCCCAACCCGCTACCGCTGCTTCTCCCGTCGACGTTCCTGCCAAGCCGGCACCCGCCAGCAGCCCGCCGCTGCGCGCCATGTGGCCGGCGCTTTGGCCGTTTCTGCGCCCCTACAAGGGACGGATTGCGGCGGCGGTGCTCTTCCTGATCCTGGCGGCAGTCTCGACGCTGGTGTTCCCGCTGGCGCTGCGCCAATTGATTGACCAGGGCCTGGTCTCGGCCAACCCGGGCGACCGGCTGATGGCCCTGCGCGAACACTTCCTGGGGCTGTTTGCCGTGGGTGCCGCGCTGGGACTCTTCTCGGCACTGCGCTTCTATGCGGTGACCTGGCTGGGTGAACGCGTCAGCGCGGATCTGCGCAGTGCGGTTTACGCCCATGTGTTGCGTCAAAGCCCCGAATTCTTCGAGACCACGCAAACCGGCGAGGTCATCAGCCGCATCACGACGGACACCACCGTCATCCAGAGCATTGTTGGCTCCAGCCTCTCCATGGGTCTGCGCAACATGATCATGGGCCTGGGCGCGGTGGGGCTGCTGATTGCAACCAACCCCTGGGTGATGAGCCAGGTGATGGGCATCCTGGTGCTGGTGGTGCTGCCGGCCATGTTCTTCGGCCGCCGTGTACGGCGCCTGTCCCGGGCCAGCCAGGACCGGGTGGCGGACACCAGCGCCATTGCTGCGGAGATGCTCAACGCCATCACGGTGGTGCAGTCCCACGCCCAGGAGGCCCGTGAAGCGGCACGCTTTGGCGTGGCCAGCGAGGCGGCGTTCGACACCGCCCGCAAGCGCACCAAGGTGCGGTCGTTCCTGGTCGCCTTCATCATCACCGCCACCTTCGGGGCGCTGCTGTGGGGCCTGTACCAGGGCACGCAGGCGGTGATGGCGGGGCACATCACGGCGGGCCACCTGGGCCAGACGGTGGTCTATGTGATCCTGCTGGTCTCCTCCGTGGCGGTGCTGGCCGAAGTCTGGGGAGACCTGCTGCGGGCCGCTGGCGCCACCGAACGGTTGATGGAACTGCTGGCCGCGCGCTCGCCAGTGGCCGACCCGGCGACGCCGCTGGTCATGACGCCGGTGGAAGGGCCTGCGCATGTGCAGTTCCGTCACGTGCGCTTCCACTACCCGTCCCGGCCGGACCGTGCCGCCCTCGCCTCCTTCGACCTGGACATTGCCCCCGGCGAAACCGTCGCCCTGGTGGGGCCCAGCGGCGCCGGCAAGAGCACGGTGCTGCAGCTGCTGCAGCGCTTCTATGACGTGCAGGGCGGCGACATCGTGGTGGACGGCGTGGCGGTGGACCGCGTGCGCCTGGCCGAACTGCGGGCACGCATGGCGCTGGTGCCGCAGCAGAGCGTGATCTTTTCAGCCACGGCCCTGGACAACATCCGCTATGGCCGCCCGGACGCCAGCCGTGAAGAAGTCATCGCAGCGGCCCGGTCTGCGCATGCGCATGAATTCATCGAGCAATTGCCGCAGGGTTATGACAGCTTCCTGGGCGAGCGCGGCGTACGCCTCTCCGGTGGCCAGCGCCAGCGCATTGCCATCGCCCGCGCCATGTTGCAGAACGCCCCGTTGCTGCTGCTGGACGAAGCCACCAGCGCGCTGGATGCCGAGAGCGAACGCCTGGTGCAGCAAGCGCTGGACGAAGCCATGCGGGACCGCACCACCCTGGTCATTGCGCACCGGCTGGCCACGGTCCAGCGTGCGGACCGCATCATCGTGATGGACCAGGGTCGCATCGTTGAACAAGGCAGACATGCCGATCTGGTGGCCCAGGGCGGCTTGTATGCGCGCCTGGCGGCGCTGCAGTTCAACCACTGAGCGGTTCGCCCGAGATCCACCAATCCGGGCGCGCAAACCACTCGGCCAGGAAGTCGATCAGCGTGCGCAGCGCCGTGCTCATCTGCCGGCGCGATGTGTAGATGCCGTGCACACCCATCGCGCGTGGACGGTAGTCGGGCAACAACACCACCAGCCGCCCCTGCGCAATGAGCGGCGCCACCGAGTACTGCGGCTGCTGGACGATACCGGCGCCCTGCAGGGCTGCGGCAAGCAGCACGTGGGTCTCATTGGCACTCAGGTTGCCGCCCACCGGCACAGCGATGCGCTGGCCCGCATGGTCAAACTCCCACAGGCTCTTGCCGAAGTACGAATAGGTCAGGCAGTTGTGGATGGCCAGGTCTTCGGCACGCTGCGGCATGCCGTGCGCAGCCACCCAGGCGGGTGAGGCACACACCACCGATTCACACTGCCCAAGTCGGCGTGCGATGAGATTGGGATCGATGTCGTCGGTGATGCGGATCGCCAGGTCGATGCGGTCTTCCACCAGGTTAACCGCCCGAGCGTCAATATGCAGGTCGATGGCGACCTGCGGCCAGCGACGCAGATAGTCGGCCACGGCCGTCGCCAGCACCTCCTGCGCCAGCGACTGGGAGCTTGCAATACGCAGCAGGCCACGCGGCACATCCTCGCCCGCTGCGGACGTGGCCGGCATGCTGGTCGCTACTTCCAGCAGGCGCTGGCAACGTGCCAGTGCTTCTTCCCCGGCGGGGGTGAGGCTCACCCGCCGGGTCGTGCGGTGCAGCAACCGCGCGCCGGCCCATTGCTCCATCTCTGCCAGATAACGCGAGACCATGGGCCGCGACATGCCCAGGGCATCGGCGGCGCCGGTCAGGCTGCCTCGCGAGGCAATGCTCACAAACACTTCGGCGGCGGTCAGACGGTCCATGGCGGTGATCGATCGCATGCATTGCGTCGATCCATGCAACAAAGAAGCGCATTTTTACTGCTTTTTCGTTCACGCGAAGAAATTTAGGATTCACATCCTCAATTCAACGTCAATGCAAGCCGCCAAGGCTTCATCCACGTCTTCCAGGAACACACATGAGTCATATCGCTATCCTCGGCATCACCGGCCGCGCCGGTTCCCGAATCGCCAACGAACTGCTGGAGCGTGGCCACACGGTCACCGGTATCGCCCGCAACATCGCTGACGTTGCGCCGCGCAAGGGCCTGACGGTGCAGGCGGCTGATGCCACCGATGCGGCCGCCCTGTCCGGCGTACTGAAAGGCCATGACGCCATCGTCAGCGCCACGCGTTTTGACGGCGGCAGTGATGCCGAGACCGTTCTCAGCGCAGCCCGCCAGGCCGGCGTGCCTCGCGTGCTGGTGGTCGGCGGCGCCGGCAGCCTGGAGGTTGCTCCTGGCGTGGCCGTGGTCGACACGCCCAACTTCCCCGACGCCTACAAGGCCGAGGCCTTGGCGGGCCGTGTGTTCCTGAACGCGCTGCGGCCAGAAAAGGACATCGACTGGACGTTCATCTCGCCCTCCGCGCTGTTTGAGCCTGGCGAGCGCACCGGCAAGTTCCGTATCGGTGGTGACCAGTTGCTGGCTGATGCTTCCGGTGCAAGCCGCATCACGATGGAGGACTTTGCCATCGCCCTGGTCAACGAGATCGAGGCCCCTCAGCACTCGCGCGCGCGGTTCACGGTCGGCTATTGATCGCCTGAAGCCCTGCGCGGGCCGGGGGCGGCGACCTGCCAACTAGAATGTTGCCATGACCGCCGACGCCCAGCCTGTGACCCGCCCCGTTCGCCATCAATATGAAGACTTCATGCGCCATGTGTTCGAGCATGGTGTGGCCAAGGGCGACCGCACAGGCACCGGCACGCGCAGCGTGTTTGGGCACCAGATGCGCTTTGACCTCAACGAGGGCTTCCCGCTGGTGACCACCAAGAAGGTGCACCTGAAGTCCATCATCCTTGAGCTTCTGTGGTTCCTGCGCGGGGATTCCAACGTCAAGTGGCTGCAGGAACGCGGCTGCACGATCTGGAACGAATGGGCGCGGGAAGATGGCGACCTGGGCCCGGTGTATGGCGTGCAGTGGCGCAACTGGCCCAAGCCGGATGGTGGTCACATCGATCAGATCAGCCAGGTGGTTCAGCAGTTGAAGAACAGCCCGGATTCACGCCGCATCATCGTGAGCGCGTGGAACGTGGCGGACCTGGACCAGATGGCGCTGATGCCCTGCCATGCGTTCTTCCAGTTCTATGTGGCGGACGGCAAGCTTTCCTGCCAGCTCTACCAGCGCAGCGCGGACATCTTTTTGGGCGTGCCCTTCAACATCGCCAGCTATGCGCTGCTGACGATGATGCTGGCCCAGCAATGTGACCTGGGGCTGGGAGACTTCATCTGGACCGGGGGCGATTGCCACATCTACTCGAATCATTTCGAGCAGGTGCAGACGCAGCTGAGCCGGGCGCCCTTCCCCTACCCCACCATGCAGATCAAGCGCCGTCCGGCGTCAATCTTCGACTACGAGTTCGAGGATTTCGAGCTGCTGGGCTATGAGCATCATGCGGGGATCAAGGCGCCGGTGGCGGTTTGATCTGATCCTGCCGGGTCAGAACCTGCGCGCCCCGGATTCCGTCTTGTCGCACTTGCCGGTAAAGGTCTCGATGCCCTTGACCGTGATGAGTCCCGTTCGGCGATCGATTCTGATGGTCGGACTGTTCAGGGCGTTCAGTTTGAAATGGCCGGAGATGGCATCCGGCTCCACCCGCAGATCACGCAGCGGCCACCAGCCTTCCGATCCTCCCGAATTGAGCGGAGGGATCATCACCTTCTCCAGGTGAATGCGCCCGTTGCCGCCGTCAATTTCGAGGGAGACGGCGGTCTGAAACTTTTTCTTTTCGGACTCCAGGCGTTCGGCCGTCTCGTACTTCTTCTTGTCGTTGTTGTATTCGAGGCCGCTGTGCGATTCGTAGGTGGTGTGCTCGCCTTCGCCGAAGCACACGAGGGAAAGGCGGTCGTCTGTCTGGCTCTGCGACTGCGCCTTGCAGTTCGTCTCAGGCACGCGTTCGAGGCTCGCGTACCGACCGTCCACCGTTGACACCGCCACGCAGGCCTTCTGCACATCGCTCCACCAGAAGGTCCAGGACTCGTCTCTCACGCGAGAGGCACGGACGAAGCTGTAGCCGCGCGCCTGCATCTGGGTTTCGCCGGAACTACCGCGCGCGCCGACGAGATCGGCCACATCGGGCGGCGGAGCGGCCAAGGCCGCTTGCGCCGGCATTGCCAGGATCCAACCGGTGATGAAAATGTTGGCCAGGGTCTTCATGGACATGTCCTCCTTGGTCTACGTTCGCCCGCGGTCTCATCATACGGAGCATGGAGGGCGGCCCGTGTCCATCAAATCTTCCCTGGTGAGGGCGCCGTTGACTTGAAAGAAATCAAGCCTCCCCTTTTATCAGCCCCGCCTCCACCAAGAACTTCGACGGCCGCCCTGGATCAAACCCCAGCGTCAAGCGGTGCCTGGCTCGCGTCATCGCCACATAGAGCAGGTTCCGGTTCTCCGTGAGCCCCACTTCCCCGCCCTGGAACTCCCCGCGAGACAGGTTGGGGATGACCACGTGATCGAACTCCAGCCCCTTGGCCGCTTCAATGCTGGACAAGGCCAGCCGCCGGTTCGCCCGCATCCGTGAGCGGCGTGCGTCCATCTCGTGCAGCAGGCGGAAAACGTCGGGCAGCGTCGCCCCCGACTCCAGCATCACCATCTCCACCAGCGCCTTCAGGTTTTCATTCACCTGGTCCACATCGTCCCGGCGAACAAGCGCCCTGCCCGCCAGTTCCGTGGGCCGCAGCTCCCGCAGGAAGTCCGCACCAAAGGTCCCCAGATCACCCGATGACAGCACGGCCATGCCCGCCCCCAGGAGCGCATGCGCGGCCGGGTCGGCATTGCGGAGAATCTGGTTTTCGATGAAGGCGCGCATGCCATCAGGCATCGATGCCGCTTCCCGCACGGCCTGGCGCTGCGCCGTGACGGCATCCACATGGCGCAACTCATGACTCTCGATCCAGGCACCGGCAAAGAGCAGCATCGCCGACAAGGTGTCCTCGCGCAGGGCAGTGTCTTCAAACCCTGTGTAGTCGTCCGTGCAGTAGGCATGCATGCCTCGCACCAGCAGCACTTCCCGACGGCGCAGGAAGGACTGGAAGCCCTCCGCCTGGTAGTCCACACCCAACGCCAACAGTGCCCGTTCCAGCAGGATGGATTGCGCAGGCCGGCGCAGCAGCACGCGCAGCGTCTCCAGCTCCTCCTGCGCCATGTGGTCTCGCGCCAGGCGAGCCACCAGGCTGGCCAGCACCGCCGGAGATTCGGCGTGCAGATGGTGGATGGTCGTCCCCACCTGGCTGAAAGACTCATACGGCTTGTGAGCCAACGCGCCAGCCGCGCGGGCCAGCGAAGAACCGAAGCGGTAGGAGCCGGTCAGGGGCAAGCGCATGGGGGTACCGATCTCCTGGACGAAGTATTCCTTCATGAAGCCGGCTTCTGCCCCAGCTTGTGAATGGATCACCTGGTCGCGGTCGCCCACACCCACAAAGGCCGCACGTCGGTTGCGCTGCAGCAAGGCCTGCAGGATGGTGAACATCGCGCGGTTGGTGTCGTGCATCTCATCCACCACGATGAGTGCGAGCCCCAGATCCAGCGGCGAGTGGTCGAAGAACAGTTGCCCATCCAGCGCGGCACGGGCCAGGTCGTAGCTGGCGTCACCCAGGTAGCGGAAGGCCGGGTGGTCCGGATGGCCGCCCCGGCGCAGCCACTCATAAGCGTTGCGGATGCGCAAGGTGGCGTAGTCGATGCCCAGATCTTCGGCCGTGTCCGGGGACATCAACGTTCCTTCATCCAGACGTTCGAGGGCCAGACGGCCCTTCAGCAGCACAAAGGATTTCAAAAGGCCTTCAACGAGTTCGGCCGGTGCTGCGCCGCTCGTCAGCAGCTCGGGATAGCGCTCTTCAGGCAACGTGCGAGCGCGTTCCATCGCCTGCAGCACATAAGGCTTCACCTGCTCCTGCGTGCGCAGCGGCAGCACACGAGCCCCCTCCATGCGCTCCAGGATGAAGGCGCTGAACGATTCAAAGGTATGCAGGTGCATGCCAGCGATGTCCGCTTCTGCCACGCCGATGTGGCGGAGCCGGTCCAGCAGGGCCTGCACGGCGGGTTCGGTGTAGGTCAGGGCCAGCAACATCCCGGGCTTCGCGCCCCGCGCCAGGGCCTGGGCCATGCGCAGGGCCAGCGTGGTCGTCTTGGCAGCGCCCGCATTGGCTTCCACGAGCAGATGACGCACCCGGGCTGTCTGGACCGCCAACTGTTCTGCTGAGGGCTCAAGGGAGGCGGGGCGAAAGGTGGGTTCGGTCATCGGGGCTCGGCAGCTGGGGCCGCTCGGTGGCGGCAATGGCCGATGAATTCTCGGTCATTTTGTCGGGCGGCCACCCGGTCCTCGCCGGTGAGCAACAGCTGCGTTCAGCACGCAGGCTTCAGCTGGACTTGTCCAATTCCTTGAACACCTCGCCCGCCGAACGGAACGCATCCATGGCGGCGGGTACACCGCAATAGATCGCGGTTTGCAGAAGCACCTCCTTGATCTCTTCCCGTGTCACGCCGTTGTTCAACGCTCCGCTCACATGAAGCTTCAGCTCATGCGGCTTGTTCAGGGCGGTCAACATCGCCAGGTTCAACAGGGAGCGGGTCTTGCGCTCCAGCCCGGGCCGGTTCCAGACATCGCCCCAGCAGTACTGGGTCACCAGCTCCTGCATGTCGATGTTGAAGTCGGTCGCGTTGTGGATGGCGGCGTCCACCACGTCAGCGCCGAGCACCTCGCGGCGCGTGGCAAGGCCTTCGTCAAACAGGGCCCGGTTCTTGGGCGCATAAGGGCGGGTCATGGGGTTTCCTTGGCGGCAAATGCTTCTGTGCCCCAGTATCCCCGCACCGGCAAAACGTACGGTTGGGAGGGACGATTCAGCCCGGCCTGACCACCGAATCCACACTCTCCAACAACAGCCAGCCATCCGGCGCCGCCGCCACTGCGGCAGACTCCTGGGCTCGCACCCGGTTGCGGCGCACCCGCCGCCGCGCGCTACTGGCGGCGAGTGGATCGACATCGGACAGCGAAAACGGCTGAGCCGCCGGGCCACCCGTGAAGGTCAGGCCCGTCAACCGTTCCACCTCCGCAATCGGCACCTGGAAGGTCTTGTAGGCATCAAACGGCACCGCCCGCTCCGCCTCGATCCCGAACTCATCGATGACGTCCGACTGATCCAGGATGTAGGCCGTGGCAAACAGCTTGCCCTCGTCCGTCAGCGCGGCCACCACCTTCCAATACTTCACCGGGTACTGGATCTTCGGAAACTTGGACCAGGTCGGGTCACCCTCATCCAGCACCGGGCCGGTCATGACCTGGGCCCGGAACTGATCCAGCTTGATCGCATCTTCCAGCAGATGTCGCTCCAGCCCTTGCCACAGTTCCTTGCCCTGGTTGAACTTCGCATGTTGCGGCGTGCAGTTGGACCAGTGGCAGGTGTCCGCCGCGCTCACCAGCGCCTTCAGCCGGGTGGTGCCATATTCCATGTCCTCCCGGCGCGTCAGGTGACCGCGATCGAACTGGTTGTTGGCGTAATAGAAATTCGTCAGCTGGGCGTCCGCCGCCACCCGGGGATCCTGGCGCCAGACGTCGGCGGGCCGGCCCATGTCATACCGCCCACCGAAATCGATGTTGGCGGCTGAATAGACCGCCAGCCGCCGCTGCCGATGCAGCACCACGCTGTACCCGTGATAGTCCAGCACGTCCTTGGAAGGGTCGGCAATCAGCTTGGCCGTTTCCTGCGACAGGGCTTCGCTCAAGGTCGGCAGGTTCACCGCCAGCGCGGCGTCGTTCGAGTCCAGGAATGCCACATCAAAACCCTTGCGGTCCTTGTAGGTGGCGTCAAACGGCACATCAAATGCGGGCGCCTTGGCGGCTTCCGTCTTCCTGGCCTCCAGGTTCAGGGACTCCCCGCTGGTCAGGCCCGACCCCAATACGGAAACGCCGCCATCCGCGCTGATGGAGAGCGTGACGGTGACAGGAAACGAAGGTGTGTTGCTCATCGAAGTTACCTTTGAATCGGGAAGAACAGGCGGCGGCGATCCGTCCGAAACACCCACCGCCTCTGCTGGCGTCAGGTTGAAGACGGGCCCCAGCAGCGGATGGCCCGGCAATGACTTCTGCAGCAAATCCACAATGCGCGAGACCCGGATGCCCTCGTTGGCAATCCACTTGATGTCCTGCTCCTTGTCGACCGATGCATCAAAGTCCCGCCCGAAGATGGTCTGGATCCGGCCATTGACCTCGGCGGGGATGCCGGAGTGATGCAGCGCCACCACCAGCCAGTCATTGCTGAACACCGGTGAACCTGACGATCCGCCCAGCGTGTCGGTGGTGTACCAGAGCACTTCGTCGGTGCGACGGATCAGTTTGTTCTCCCGCGCGCAGAGCTGCTTGCGCTCACCGCTGGGATGTTGAACGATGGTAAGCCACTCCCCGTCCGCTACCTTGCCGGTGACGCCCAGCAGCGGCAGATAACCATAGCGGCTCAGGCTGACCGCCCCCACGCCGGATGCGGAGGCCACTGCCACCACGGTGAAGTCGAGGTCCTTGCTGGTGAAATAAAGCGCCGCAGGATCGAGCTCGAAATTCACCGCGTTGAGCTCATGCCCCTCAATATCAAGCTCGTACCCGAATTGAGCGATGGAGCGCACGCAATCCGTCTGCGACGGCAGCACGTGGTTGTTGGTGAGCAGCACATTCGGTGCAATCAGGAAACCGGTGCCGTAGCCCTGCAGCCGGCCACCCGCGTCGCGAATCACCACGCGGGCCACCGACCGGGCGGCCAGGGTGCCTCGCTCCAGGTAGTTCACATCCTGCAGCTCATTGCCCGCAATGATGCGCTCCAGCACCTGGGTGGAGGACTTGTCATCGCCCAGGGTCTGCTGCAGGAAGTTCAGGCGGTCCGTCAGTTGGGGGCCGGAACTGAGCTCGCGGGGCGTCTTGTCCTTGGCATAAGCGGCCAGCGCAGGAATATCGAGATCCTGCGCACGCTCCCTGGCCTTCGCGATTTGGTTGAACCAGATCCCCACACGGCACTCCCGGCGCCCCATCTGGAGGCGATGGGAACATGCTCCCATGGTGCCACTGCAATGATGTGACAACCCACGGCGGACATCCTCAAACTGAAGGAGATGCCCCGCGGCGTCCGGCGTCCGGCGTCAGGCGAAGCCGCTGTCCGCTGCCATGGTGGACTCCCCCTCGGCACGCTTGAGCCAATAGGCCAGCCGGATGGCCCGGCCCCACCAGCCCCGCCAGAGATAGGCCTGGAGCAACGCCCGCGTTGACAGCGGGCTCGACTGCTCAAAGGCCTGCCGGAACACCGCGACCGTGCCGCCCCAACGCCCCGGCAGCCCCCGCTCGGCCGTGCGCGACGCGCCGATGAAGGCACACGCCACGAAGTGGGCCCAGGGGAAACGCGCATGTTCGTCCAGCCCCAGCCGGTCCGCCGTCTCCCGCAGGGTGACCAATGCATGCACCTGATGGTCCGCCTTGATCAGGTTGGGTGTGGCCAGAATCGAGCCCTCATGCTGGCGATACGCCACCCACACCTCGGGTTCATACCAAACGCTGCCAGCCTGCAGCACCAGGCGCGGCGTCAGGGTCACGTCTTCGAAATAACGTCCCACGGGAAAGCGCAGCTGCTCGCCCCACACCTGCCGCTTCGCGATCTTGGACCACACGTGCAGGTGGCCCGCTTCGAATAGCCCGCGCAACAGGACGGCCGGATCGCTGATCAGTTGCCGCTCCGGCCCAAAAAAGGTGTGGCGGTGCATCTCCCCGCGCAACCGGTATTTGAGCTTCTTGCGCAGGCGCAGCATGGCGAAGTCGCACATGACCAAACCAGGCGCGTGCTGATCGACCACCTCGCGCAGCCGCGCCATGGCGCCTGGCTGCAGGCAATCGTCCGCATCCAGGAACCAGATGTACTCGCCACGGGCTTGCTGCAGCAGCGCATTGCGGGAGACGGAAGGCCCCTGGTTCCGGGTCTGGATCAGCGCACGGACCGGCACCGGCCCGCCCGCATGTTCCGCCACCAGCGCCTGCACCAGTTCCGTCGTGCCATCGGATGAACAGTCATCCGCCATCCAGACTTCGACGCCGGCATCGGCCTGGGCCAGCACCGAGGCCAGGCATTCCCGCAGGTAGTTCTTGACGTTGTAGACGGGGATCAGCACGGACAGCCAGGGGGAATTACCGGGGCTGCCGTCATGATCGGCATGACGGGGGACGGAGGTCGAGGACAAGCGAATCACCAGAGGCGGAGAAATTCGGCGCGAGGATAGCCGGCTTGGATGAAAGATTCAGTGAGCAATTGATCGGGAATTCCTGAGGCTGTCACAGGTGCGGCCGGCCGCCATCACCGTGACGGAACGAATCAGATGACGTAGGGCCCCACCGCCCTGTCACAAGCGCCACGGCATCAGGGCCACCTCGGCTCGCGGGGCTTATGCAGCGCTTGCTTAATGACTTTTAACTTGTGTGACGGCCCGGTGTCTCCCAAGATGGTGGGCAACTTCTAAAGGGCGGGTCTCTGATCCGCCCGCGCCCGTTCTTTTACCCGCCCACGAAGGAGGAGCCCATGCTTGGATTGACAACACTTGGCGCGGTGCATACCGCGGTAGGCCTGATTGCCCTTGTTGCCGGCATCGGCACCGTGGTGCGCTACGGCGGCCTCACTACCGACCGGCCACTGACCTCGCTCTACACCTGGACCACGGCGTTAACCGCCCTGACGGGCTTCGGCATCTTCCAGCACGGCGGCTTCAACATTGCCCACGTGCTGGGCATCCTGACCTTGGTGGTGCTGGCCATTGCAGTGGCCGCAGGCGCCAAAGGCCTGTTCGGGCGCCTGTCTCCATATGTGGAGACCATCGGGTTCTCGACGACGCTCTTCTTCCACTTCATCCCTGGCATCACCGAGACCTTTTCACGCTTCCCGCAGGGCGCGCCGCTTTTCACCGGTCCGGAAGATCCTCAACTCGCGAAGGTGCTGGGGGTGGTGTTCGTGATCTATCTGGTGGGCGTGGTGGTGCAGGTGCTGAGGCTGAAGGCCACTCCACCGGCGATGCGGCATCCAAGACTCGTCTAGCCCGGCCCTAGAATCCAGCGGTTTGACCGACCCCAGGCGCCTGGCGCCGACTGACTGGAGCCCTCCCCCATGCCTCACCTGACCCTCATCGCGGCGCTGGACCGCGCAGGCGGCATCGGCCGGGACAATGAGCTGCTGTGCCGGCTGCCCAAGGACATGGCGCGTTTCAAGGCCCTCACCCTGGGCCATACCGTGCTGATGGGCCGCAAGACCTGGGACTCCATCCCCCCGAAATTTCGCCCGTTGGTGGAGCGCCGCAACCTGGTGCTCTCCCGCCAGCCCGGTCTGGTGCTGGACGGCGCAGAAGTCTTCCCCACCGTGGAAGCCGCGCTGGCGGCTTGTGCGGCAGATGAAGCCGTCTATGTGATGGGCGGCGCGCAGATCTACAGCCAGACACTGCCCCTGGCGGACACGCTTGATCTGACAGAGATCGACCACACCTTCGAGGCCGACGCCCACTTCCCCCCGGTGGATCGTCAGCGCTTCAAGGAGATCTCGCGTGAACGCCATCTCAGCCCTGCCGACCAAGGCCATGGCTGGCATTACGACTTTGTCCGCTATCAGCGGGTTCAGGCCGGCTGACCGGCCGCCGCGCCTCTCTTGCGCCCTCTTACACCCCTGTCACACCCCTCTCACACCCCTACGATTCCCTTCTGGAGTTTGAATGTCCGGCAGTCATTTCCATGTCCACGGCCCGCATGACCACGAGCTGGAGCACGCCGCCCAGCATGAGCCCAAAGGCCTGGGCGGCCAACTCGCGGTCATCACCGCCATCCTCGCCACCGTGGGCGCCTTCTTCAGCTACATGGGCGGCGCCACACAGGCCAACGCCGGGCTCTACAAGAACAACGCAGCCATCACCAAGACGGAAGCTGCCAACCAGTGGAACTACTTCCAGGCCAAGAGCAGCAAGCAGAACCTGGCGGAACTGGCCATTGAGCTGACGCCCAGCGACGAGCAGAAGGCCAAGTACCGCGACAAGGTCGCCCGTTACGAAACCGAGAAGAACGAGATCAAGGCCAAAGCCGAAAAGCTGGAAGCTGAATCGCAGGAATGGGACCACCGCAGCGAGGGGCAGATGCACCTGCATCACCGCTGGGCCCAGGCCACCACCGCGCTACAGATCGGCATTGCGCTGGCAGCCATCGCGTTGCTGACCCGCCGCCGCTGGATGGAATACGCCACCATCGGCGTCGGTGTGGTGGGCGTGGCTCTGGGCGTGGCGGCCTGGCTGCACTTCTGAATCCGCACATCTGAATCCGCACCGCACCGTGTCGGCAATGACACGGTGCAGCCGCGGGACTGCACACAGCCCGAGGCTTCTCACCACGGTGTGTCACGGTGGTGTTTTTGACCCGCCGCTGCTTCACAACTCTCGCTTCACAGGCAACGGCCCAGCAACCCGGGGCGGTTGAAATGGCCAGCCTGACCGCCCGACGTCCCGGGCGGCCGCTGCCCGCGTGTCGAGAAGTTGAAGATCACAGCCCCCGATGTAGCCCGCCCGCGCACCCCCCGCGCGATTGTGTTCAGCCTCAGTGCCGCACTGTGTGGCATGCCCATGCTCGCCGATGCAGCGTCCACGGGCCGCTCACCCTCCAGCCCGGCCGCCACGGCTTCGGCACCGGGTGGTGCGGAAGCCCCCGGGACCGCCACGTGGTCGTACGCCCCATCAGCCGCCCCGCCAGTCACGCCGCCGTTGAAGCCATCGGCCAAGGCGGGCGCCAGAACCAGTGGCAAAACCGGCAGCAAGGCTGCCGCCGCCCGCGAGTCCTCGCTCGCCATCGTCAAGTTCATTGACGCGGACGTGGATGCCGTCGCCCGTGCCGTGGCAGCCATCCTCGGTCGCCCCATCCTGGTCGACCCACGCGTCAAGGGCAAGATGACCCTGGTCAGCGACGAGGGCCTGACCCGTGCACAGGTCTACCAGTTCTTCGTCGGCACCCTGCGCGGCCTTGGTTATGCCGTGGTGGAGAGTGCCGGCCTGCTCAAGATCGTGCCCGAAGGCGATGCCAAGGTGCAGTCCGGCACCGTGGTGGCCGGCACCGAGTCCCGGGCGCAGGACCAGGTCGTCACCCGCATCTTCCAGCTGCAGTACGAAAACGCCAGCAACCTGCTGGCCGTGCTGCGGCCATTGATCACGGCCAACAACACCATCAACGTCAATGCCGGCAACAACTCGCTGGTGATCACGGACTATGCGGACAACCAGGCTCGCCTGGCCGCCATCATTGCAGCGCTGGACACGCCCAGCGCCACCGATGTGGAGGTGATCCCGCTCAAGTATCTTCAGGCGGCCACGGTGGCGCAGATCGTCTCGAAGATGCTGGACGGCGTGCAGCGGGCACAAGGCCAGTCAAGCGGCGGCACGGGCAGCGGCGGCAGTGCCCAGCCTGCAGGCGGCCAGAGCCCGTCCGCGGCGGCCGGTGGCACGGCCAGTGCGCAGGTCTATGCCGATATCAGCAGCAACGCGCTGCTGGTTCGGGCCCCCAACCAGGCCCGGCTGCAGGCCATCCGCGCGCTGGTGTCGCGGCTGGACAAGCCTGGCAGCAACGGCATTGCCGGCAGCACCATCCATGTGATCTATCTCAAGCATGCCGAAGCCACCCGGCTGGCCTCGGTGCTGCGTGCGGCCTTCTCCGCGCAGGACACCAACAACGGCCTCTCCAGCCAGGACGGTGGCGGCAGCAGTGGCAAGTCCGGCGGCAGCACGCCCTCCACCGCCTTTGCATCCATGTCCAGCGGTGGTTCCAGCAGCAGTTCCGACAGTTCCTCGTCCAGCAGCAGCGCCACCAGCAAGCAGGCCACCACGCCGGTGGCGGCAGCGGCGGAACCGTCCACGGGGGGATTCATCCAGGCGGACCCGGCCACCAATGCGCTGATCGTGACCGCCTCCGAACCGCGCTTCCGTGAGCTGAGCGCCATCGTGGAGCAGCTGGATTCGAACCGGGCCCAGGTCTATGTGGAATCCCTGATCGTGGAGGTGGACGCCAGCAAGGCCCTGGATGTGGGCATCCAGTGGAAGGAAATCTTCAACATCAGCGCCACCACCGACCTCACCCTGGGCACGGTGGTGACGGCGCTGGAATCCATGTCCGGCACCAACATCCTCTCCACGGCCAATCTGGTGACCCTGGACAACGAGGAGGCCAAGATCGTGGTGGGCCAGAACGTCCCGTTCGTCACCGGTTCGTACACCTCTACCAGCAGCTCCACGCCGTTCCAGACCATCGAACGCAAGGATGTGGGCATCACGCTGCGCATCCGTCCGCAGATCGGGCCCAATGGCAGCATCCGGCTGACCATCTACCAGGAGTCTTCCTCGGTCTCCTCCACCACCACGCCAGGCACGTCCAATGCGGGCCCCACCACCAATAAGCGGTCGGTGGAATCCACGGTCACGGTGAAGGACGGCAAGATCATCGTGCTGGGCGGCTTGATCGAGGACAGCGACACCGCCGATGCGGATCACCTCTACGGCCTGGGGCGGCTGCCGCTGGTCGGCGGGCTGTTCAGCAGCCGCAGCCATACGCGCAAGAAGACCAACCTGCTGGTGTTCCTCCGCCCGGTGATCATGCTGGACGACGACGCCTCGGAACGGCTCACCATGGACCGCTACGACATGATCCGTGCCCGCCAGCAGGCGCTGCCCGCCAATGTACGCACCATCCTGCAGGACGAGCCGCCGCCCGCGCTGGTGCCGGCGAAGGAAGCGGCGGGGAAGTCGCAGCCGTGACCCACGGCCGGTCCTTGCCCCGCTGCGCTTAGCCCCCCGCAGCCACCGCCAGGATCTCGTCGCGCAGCCATCGCTGGGCGAGGTGCCCATGGTTGCGCTCATGCCAGACCATGGCCATCTCGAAACCCTCGATGGGTAGCGGGCAGGCCAGCACCTGCAGCCCTGCTGCGCGACCCTTGACCAGCCGCTCGGGCACCAGCGCCACCAGATCGGACCTGGCCACGATGCCCGGCACAAAGAGGAATGAAGCGGCAGAGAGCACCACCCGGCGCTGGAGGCCGTGGGCAGCCAGCACATGGTCCACCGGTGAGGTGAACGCGCCACCGGCGGGCGACACCATCACCTGTGCCAGCGAGGCAAAACGCCTGGGGGTCAGTGAGCACTTGTCCTTGTCCTTGCCCCTGGTCTTGCCCTGGCCCTGGCCCTGAAGCTCCGGGTGTCCTCGCCGCGCGATGAGCACATAACGCTCATGGAACAGATGCCGCAACCGTGCGGACGCTGGTGCCTCGCTGGGCATGAGGAAGCCCACATCCACATCACCACGGGCCAGTTGACCATCGATCTGGTGCGGATCCATGTGCCGAACAGCCACCCGGACCCCCGGCGCCCGTTGAAGCAGCCGCAGCACCAGCGGCTGCACCAGTGCGGTCTGCATGTAGTCGGAGGCGGCGATGGTCAGTGTCAGGTCGGCCGTGGCGGGATCGAAATCCAGATTGGCCGCCACTGCGCCACGCACCTGGTCCAGCGACGCCCGCAATGGCCCCAGCAGATCCAGCGCCTTGGCCGTGGGCGTCATGCCGCGCTGGGCCGGTAGCAGCAAGGGGTCGTCGAACAGGTCGCGCAGGCGGTTCAATTGCGCGCTGACCGCGGGCTGGCTCAAATGCAGCCGTGCGGCGGCACGGGTGACGTTGCGCTCCACCAGCAGGGCTTCCAGGGTCACAAGCAGGTTGAGATCGAGACGGCTGGTATCCATGGGCTGGATAGTAGGCCATGCGAATCATGATTTCACGGATGGCAGCGGACGGCTCAGACTGAGGGCATTGCTGTTCAGAGCGCCCCAGACAGGGGCCCCACCGCCATGACAATACCCTCCACGCACTCCACACCTTCAACCCCGTCCAACCCCTCCAACTCCTCCATTCCGCTGCCCCGCCGCCGGCGGATCCTGATCGTCCACGCGCAGCCCGAGCCCACCTCGCTCACGCGGTCCATGGTGGACACGGCCCGGCAGGCCTTTGAAGCGCAAGGGCACGAGGTGATGGCGTCAGACCTCTATGCCATGCAGTGGAAAGCGGTTTATGACGAGCAGGACTTCCCGCAGCGGCTCGACCCGACCCGGCTCTCCTTCGTTGCCGAATCCGGGCACGCCTACGGCGGTGGGACCCAGCCGCCCGAGGTGGTCGAGGAACAGCGCAAGCTGCTGGCCGCGGACTTGGTGATCCTGCAGTTTCCGCTGTGGTGGTTCGGCATGCCGGCCATCATGAAAGGCTGGATCGATCGCGTCTGGGCCTATGGCCTGGCCTACGGCTATCGGGGCGCCGGCAACCGCCACCGCTATGGCGAGGGCGGCCTCCACGGACGACGTGCGTTGCTCTCGGTCACGACCGGTGGCCCTGCCCAGGACTACGGCCCGCGCGGCATCAACGGCCCGCTGGACCAACTGCTCTTCCCCATCACCCATGGCACCTTGTTCTATCCCGGCATGGAGGTGCTTCGCACCCATGCGGTTCACGGCGCGGGGCGCATGGACGCTGCGGCCGTCCAGGACACGCTGGCGACCTGGGCGCAGCGCTTGAACGGCGTGTTCGAGGAGACGCCTATCGGTTACCGGCCGCAGAACGGTGGGGATTTCGATGAGCGCCGCCATGCACTGCAAGCGCATGTGGCGCCTGGTGTGGAGGGATTCGCCGCCCATCTGCTGCCGCCGTCACCTGCCGGTGAGCTGCATCTGATGGAGGGATGACCCGCCGCGGGCCCCGGCAGGCCGCTCCTGCGTGAAGGCCCCGGCTCACACCACCAGAACGCCCCGCGTCGGCGCCACGCCGATGGTGGCCTCCACGCCCGCCGTGAAGCGCAGGAAATCCGCCTCCATCCCGTCGGAGAAGATCACTCCGTGTTCCGGCATGCGGGAACGGATGCGTAGCGGTTGCCGGGGGTTCACCATCCCATACACGAGCGTCGCCTGAGAGCGCTGCGTGGGAAACGGCTCCCGGACCGCAAACGCCAGGTGGTCCGTGTCCCAGGGCATGGGCTCATACCCGCCCCGCCCTGCCCACCCGGAGGCGGCGGCCAGTGCCATGGAGCCCGTCATCACGCTCTTGAGCCAGGCCGTGGACCCCAGCCCGGTCGAGACAATGACACCCGAAGACGACTGGTGTTCCACCACGCTGCCCAGCGTGATGTCGTAGAGCGCGGACGTATGCGTGCGGGGCCCGATGAACAGATCGTTGACGGCCCGCAACCGCTGCCCGTCGGACAGGGTGGCTTCGGCCATGGTCACCGACCGGGTGGGCCGGCGCTCCTGCGCCACCGCCTTGAGCAGCGACGGCACCTGCCGGGGCTCGAACGGCAGGAGCAGGCCGTCCCACCGCGTCGGTTCGGGATTCACGCCGATCAGTGGCTGCCCCTCCAGATACTTCATGGTGTTGGCCACCAGCCCGTCCTGGCCCAGCGCCATCACGATGTCGTCCGGCGCAAACACAAAGTTGGGCAGCAGGGCACGGTCCAGCAACTGGTGCCGGCCCCAGGCGCGCAGCGCCTCGCCCACCTCATGCAGGCTCTGCGCGTAGGCCATGTCCTCCTGCACGTAGTCGGTGAAATCGGCGCCCAGGTGTTCGATATAAAAGCGCGCCTGGGCCAGCGTGTGGTACTTGGTCACCAGCTCCTGCAGCCGGGTGCGGCGGGTGACCAGCACCACCTTGCGGTCAGCGGCTGCGGCCACGGCCATTCCCCTGGTTGGATGCGGGTGGCACGGGCGCGGACGCCACCTCGGTGTGCCCCAGCAGCGCCTGCAGCAGCTCGGGCGCCATGTTGAACTGGCCGATGCGCTCGGCGTTCTCCGCAATGCCACCAAAGGCCTGCGCGATCAATTGGGCCGGCTGCATGCCCACGGCGGCCAGCGCCTGCACCACGCGGGTGTCCGCCTGGCTCAGTGCGGTCATCACACTCGCCACACGGTGCGCTTCCGCTTCGGCCAGCGTGCGGCTGTTGGCCGCTGCCCCGGCGACAAAGGCCTTGCGGTTGTCCTCCAATTCGATGTCGGCCTCCATCTGCTCGGCGCGCAACTGGTTGTCCTTGCGCATCAGGGCGGCCTTGGCTTCCAACTGTGTCTCGCTGATCTCGCGGCGCTTGTGCTCCACGGCGATCTCGGTGTCCAGTTCGTTCTGGCGAATGGCCCGCTCCTTCTCCACGGCGGACATGCGCCGGGCGTAGACCGCATCGTCAGCCGCGCGCAGGTTGGATTCCCGGGCCTCGGCTTCCAGGGCGCGGGCGATGTCCGGCGTGGGCTTCACGCTGAGAATCGACAGCCCCAGGATCTCCAGGCCCAGCGCCGCGATTTCGGGCTGAGCCCCCAGTTCGCGCTGGGCAGTGCGTGCAATCAAGGCTGAGGAGCGCAGCGCCTGCTTCAGGTCCAGTGCCTGCACGGCCTGCTGCACGATCACCTCCGCCTGCTGGGCCACCCGGTCCGCCAGACGCGCCGGATCCTGGGACACATAGGTCCGGCCATCTGGCCGCAGCGAGAAGTCCATCAGGGCCGCCGTCTTCTGCGGCGCGTTGACGCGGTAGGTGACCTGGCCCTGAACGGTGACGCTCTGGAAGTCCGAGGTCACCAGCTCCAGCATGAACGGGCGGTCGTTGCTGGCCACCGGCACCGCCACCAGCGTGCTGGCAGGCCCGTAATAGAAGAACGACAAACCCGCCCCCTGCCGCGCGAGCCGGCCGCTGCGGAACTGCATCAGGTGAATGGTCGGTTGGGCCTTGATGAAACGAACGCCAAACATGAGGGTCCTCCTTCGTGGTGAAGACTGAGGGGCATCGTTGCCTCAGCCGTTAGTTGCTCTGTACATCTTTTAATTAGGCGTACAGTACAACTCATATTCAGAACCGTCAAGCGCACTCACCGATGGCAACAAAATCAGCACCCGCAGGCAGGCAAGTCCGGCAATCGCCTGCCCAGGACTTCCCACGCCCGTTCACCACGGTGGACGTTCTCATCCTCACGGTGCTGGAGGACGCGCTGAAGGTGCTGCTGGTGCAGCGGCCGTCCGGTGCGTCGGAGCCCTTCCCGGGCCAGTGGGCCTTGCCGGGTGGCTACGTCGACATTGCGGTGGACGACGACCTGGAGGCTTGTGCACGGCGCAAGCTGCAGGAGAAGACGGCGGTGGCCTCCCCCTATCTGGAGCAGTTGGGCAGTTGGGGCAGCGCCATGCGAGACCCGCGCGGGTGGTCCGCCACGCATGCCTATTTCGCGCTGATTGCGGCGCATGGCCTGGAGATCACCAAGGGCGCCAATGCTGCGGCTGTGGCGTGGTTCGGTGTGGATGAGGTGCTGATGCCGCCAGCTTCGCCAGTGCCGTTGGCCTTTGACCATGCCGACATCCTGCGTGCCGGGGTGGAACGGTTGCGCAGCAAGGTGGAATACACCTCCTTGCCGGCCTTCCTGTTGCCGGAGCCCTTCACCCTTCCGCAGTTGCAGCGCACCTATGAGGTGGTGCTGGGCCGCCCAGTGGACAAGAGCGGCTTCCGTACGCGGATGATGGCGGCGGATTTCCTGGAGGAAGTGGGCGTGGTGGACAGCCATGCCAACCGGCCTCCCATGGGTTATCGCCTCAAGGACCGGACGGCGCCGGTCTTCTTTCCCCGAACGTTCAGTCCGCGGCGTTGATGGCATTCATTTCGCCTGCCGTTGTACGGGCGGGATGAATTCCTGCCTGCACGTGATGTGTGACTGATGTCCTGGTAGAACGGGGCGCGGCACATAAGACGCACAACCACTTGACGCAAATCAAGCCGAAGGTCGCAAGATCAATATCAACTAACGTTTTCGATATTGATGACCGCAGACCGCACCGACTTCCAGGGGGCAGCGGAAGTCCCACGTCACCAGGGTCGAGACCCGCCATGACAGGAGCACCCCATGAGAATGAACACGCCGGTGACGCAAAGGGAGTTTCCGTTCCCTGCGGGAAAGACCCTTGTCTCCGTTACCGATCTCAAAGGCCGCATCGTCTACTGCAACAGTACCTTCATCGAAGTCAGTGGTTATTCGAAGGACGAGTTGCTGGGGCAGCCCCACAACCTGGTCCGACATCCCGACATGCCCCAGGAAGCCTTTCGCGACATGTGGGCCACCATCGGCGCAGGGAAGCCTTGGACCGGCATGGTCAAGAATCGGCGCAAGGACGGCGACCACTACTGGGTGATGGCCAACGCCACGCCCATGTTTCGCAACGGCACGACGGTGGGTTTTCTCTCGGTGCGAGTCGCGCCAAGCCGGCAGGAGGTATCGAGCGCAGAACAGCTGTATGCCACCATGCGCCAGCAAGTCACCGAGGCCCGCCCGGTGACGGGCCTGCGTCATGGCGTCGTGACCCGGCTGGATCTCCAGGGACGCGCGGCCGCCGCCATGCGCCGTGGGTTTGCTGCGGTGGGTTGGCCTGGAATCCTGGCGGCAGGGGCGGCGGCAGCAGCCTTCGGCCTGGGTCAATTCGCATCAGTGGCCTGGGGGCTGCCGCTGGCTATTGCCGCAGGGCTGGTCGCGCCGCTGTTGCAGCGACGCATGCAGGCCCATGCGCTCGACGAGCTGGCGCTGGTTGCCACCCAACTGGCCGGGGGCGACCTGGATGTGCACATCACCCCTCCGGACGGCACGCCCGTTGGGCAACTGCGCCAGCTCATCAGACAGCTCAGCGTCAACCTGAAGACCGTGATTGGCGACGTGGCCGGTGAAATGGACCAACTGCGCAAGGCGGTTGCAGAGATCTCTGCCGGCAACCTGGACATGTCCTCCCGCACCGAGGCCCAAGCCGGCAGCGTGCAGCAGACCGCCGCATCAATGGAAGAAATCAACGGCACCGTCCAGAACAGTGCTGCATCGGCGCAGCAAGGCGCGGAGTTTGTACGCCGTTCCGCAGTCAGTGCGCGTGCCGGAAACCAGTCCGTGGATGCGCTGGTGGGGGTGATGAGCTCCATCTCGGAGTCATCCGGGCGAATCGGTGACATCACCCAGGTGATCGAAGGTGTGGCGTTCCAGACCAACATTCTGGCCCTCAACGCAGCCATCGAGGCCGCCCGCGCAGGCGAAGCGGGCCGCGGTTTTGCCGTGGTGGCCGCCGAGGTACGCGCACTGGCAGCCCGCACCGGCGGTGCCGCCCGAGAGATCAAGCAGCTGATCGAAGAAGCCGGCAGCCGCGTGGAGGCCGGAAATCGACAGACAGGCCAGGTCCGCACACACATGCATGATGTGGTGAGCAGCTTTGAAGAAGTACAGGCCTTGCTCGACCGCGTCAGCCATGCAGCAGTGGAACAACAAAGCGGCGTGTCCCAGGTCAACAGCGCGGTGGCCCACATTGATGGCCTGACCCAGCAGAACGCGGCGATGGTGGAAGAACTCGCCGCATCCGCTCAGGCACTGACGCGGCAGGTGGACAACGTCAGTGATTCCCTCCAGCTGTTCCGGCTGGACGCCAGCAAGCAATCGCTCGCAGAGCGGGATGCGGTGGGACTGCGCAGCTAGGGGCGACGTCACCGCGGCGCGAGGGTTCCAGTCGCTGCGCGAGGGTTCCAGTCTCTATGAAGGATTTTCGGGTGAAGTTTTGGGCGCCGGGATGGTAACCAGGACAAAATCAGAAGAACAATCTCCCAAAGATCCTTTCAGATCCAATATTCGAAGAAGTCCATGAAATTCGCCACCTGGAACGTCAATTCCCTTGCCGTACGGCTCCCGCAACTGTTGGACTGGCTGGCCGCCAACCCGGTCGACGCTATCGTCCTGCAGGAGACCAAGCTGACGGATGACAAGTTCCCATCGCAAGCCATCCAGGACGCCGGTTATGAGGTGCAATGGTTCGGTCAGAAGACCTACAACGGCGTGGCCCTGCTGAGCAAGGTGCCCGCCACCGACATCGTCCGCAACATCCTCGGTTATGCCGACGAGCAGGCCCGGGTCATCGCCGGCACCTTGGACGGCGTGCGGGTCATCGGCGCGTATTTCCCCAACGGCCAGGCCCCGGACAGCGAAAAATTTGTCTACAAGATGGCGTGGCTGGACGGCCTGCGCGCCTGGGTAACCGAAGAGCTCAAGACGCATCCGAACCTGGTGTTGATGGGGGACTTCAACATCGCCCCGGAAGACCGTGACGTGTACGACCCCGTCGCCTGGGCGGGCCAGATCCACTGCACGCCGCAGGAGCGTGAGCATTTCAAGCAACTGGTGGACAGCGGCCTGGTGGATGCCTTCCGCCTCTTCGAGCAGCCCCCCAAGAGCTGGAGCTGGTGGGATTACCGCAACCTGGCCTTCCGCAAGAACCAGGGTCTGCGCATCGACCACATCCTCGTCAGCGAAGCCCTGAAGCCGCGCGTCACCGCCTGTGTGATCGACAAGCTCCCGCGCAAGAACGAACGCCCGAGCGACCACGCGCCGGTCATCGTCACGCTGGACTGAATCGAGACGCCGGGCCTGCCCGCCTCGCCGGGAAGCGATGCATCAGGCCGCCGCCCATCAATCAGGGACTGTGCGTAATACCCCGTCCCTCGGTATCCTCCGGCTGAAAGTCAAAGCAGACGGAGTTCCGATGAATCATCAGACGGAAGAGGCGCTCGGCAAGGTGCTGGCACAGTGGCAGGACGAGGAGCGCGCGGTCAGGGCCCGCATCCGCAACGACTACGGCGTGGCCACCCCGGAAGAACTTGCCGGGCTGACCGGCCTGCAACAGATGCAGGCCCTGCTGGACGGCCGCCTGCCCCCGCCACCGATTGCCCAGACGCTGGACTTCACGCTGGTGACCGTCGGCGAAGGGCTGGCCGTGTTTCAGGGCACACCGAAGTTCCGCCACTACAACCCACTGGGCACCGTGCACGGCGGCTGGTTCGCCACCCTGCTGGATTCAGCGCTGGGCTGCGCCGTCCACACGACGCTGGCACCCGGCCGTGGCTACACCACGCTGGAAATCAAGGTGAACCTGGTGCGTGCGCTCAATGAGCGCGTGCCTCTGGTCCGGGCCACCGGGCGTGTTCGTCACGTGGGCCGGCAGATGGCCACCGCTGAGGCGGATCTGGTGGGGCCGGATGGGAAGCTCTACGCCCACGCCAGCACCACCTGCCTGATCTTCGATCCGCCCACCCCGCGCCCGCCAACGGCAGGCTGAGCTGACTTGAATCAGGCGCGCAGCGCGCCTGCGTCCTTGGCCAGCTGGGTGATGCGGGCCCAGTCGCCCGACTTGACGGCATCGGCCGGTGTCAGCCACGAGCCGCCGCACACCTTCACATTGGCCAGCGCCAGGAAGTCCGGCGCGGTCTGCGGCGTGATGCCGCCCGTGGGGCAGAACATGATGTCCGGGAACGGCCCGGCCAGTGCCTTCAGCAAGCTGGTGCCGCCCACCGCCGTGGCGGGGAACAATTTGAGGAACCGATAACCGGCATCCGCCGCCTGCATCACTTCGCTGGCGGTGGACACCCCGGGCAGCAGCGGCAGGCCCTGCGCCTCGCAGGCCCGCGCCAGTTCCGGCGTGAAGCCCGGGCTGACCGCAAAACGGCTGCCCGCTTTCTTCGCGGCGGCCGCATCAGCGGCGGTGCGCAGGGTGCCCGCGCCCACAATGGCATCCGGCACCTCGCGGGCGATGGCGGCAATGGCTTCCAGCGCCACCGGGGTGCGCAGCGTCACCTCCAGCACTTTCACGCCGCCGGCCACCAGGGCCTTGGCAAGCGGAACCGCATGTTCCAGCTTCTCGATCACGATGACGGGGATCACCGGGCCATGTTGGGCCAGGCTCAGGGTATCGAGGGTCTCGCTCATGATGATTGTTTTCCTATGTAAGGCTTTGAGGCCTTGAGGCTTTGGGCTGTCAGGCTTGTGCCGGCTTACAGCCAGGTCACCGCGCCCTGCTCCGCGCTGGACACATTGCGCCGCATGCCGGCAAACAGCTCTCGGCCCATGCCGGCACCGTTGTCTTCCACCGCCTCAGGCGTGATCTGGGCGATCTCCCGGGCGGCCCAGGTGGCTTCGTCCACCAGCGCCGTCAGCGCGCCCGTGTTGGCGCAGACCCGCACCACATCGCCGTCGCGCAGCTTGGCCAACGGGCCGCCTGACAAGGCTTCGGGGCTGACATGGATAGCGGCAGGCACCTTGCCGGACGCGCCGCTCATGCGGCCGTCCGTCACCAGCGCGACCTTGAACCCCTTGCCCTGCAGCACCGCCAGCGGCGGGGTGAGCTTGTGCAGCTCCGGCATGCCGTTGGCCTGCGGCCCCTGGAAGCGGACCACCACCACCACGTCCCGCTCCAGCTCGCCAGCCTTGAAGGCGTTCTGCATGGCTTCCTGGCTGTCGAAGATGCGGGCCGGGGCCTCCACCGTGTGGCGGTCCTCCGGCACAGCGGACACCTTGATCACTGCACGGCCCAGGTTGCCGGCCAGCAGCTTGAGTCCGCCTGTGGGCGAGAACGGCGCAGTGGCGGTGCGCAGCACGCCTTCATCGCTGCTGGTGGCCGGCATATCGCGCCAGCGCACGTTGCCGTCTTCGGCACGCTCGGGCAGGCGGGCAAAGGCGCTCAGGGACTGCCCGGACACGCTGGTCAGCACGTCGCCGTGCATCGCGCCGGCAGACAGCAACTCGCGAATCACGAAGCCGGGGCCACCGGCCGCCTGGAACTGGTTCACGTCGGCGCTGCCGTTCGGGTAGACACGGGCCAGCAGCGGCACCACGGCCGACAGTTCGGAGAAATCGCTCCAGTCGATCAGGATGCCGGCGGATCGGGCCACGGCCACCCAGTGGATCAGGTGGTTGGTCGAGCCCCCGGTGGCCAGCAGGGCCACCATGGCATTCACGATGCAGCGCTCATCCACCACCTTGCCGATCGGTGTGTAGTTGCGCTGGGGAATGATCTCCATCAACTGGCGCACGGCCTGGCGGGTCAGCACTTCACGCAGTCCATCATGCGGATGCACAAAGGCCGCGCCCGGCACATGCAGGCCCATGGCCTCCAGCAGCATCTGGTTGCTGTTGGCGGTGCCGTAGAAGGTGCAGGTGCCGGCGCCGTGATAGGCGGCGGATTCGGCCTTGAGCAGCTCGTCGCGACCGACCTTGCCCTGTGCATACAGCTCGCGCACCTTGGCCTTGTCGTTGTTGGACAGGCCGGAGCTCATCGGCCCCGCCGGTACGAACACACAGGGCAGATGGCCGAAGTGCAAGGCGCCGATCAGCAGGCCCGGCACGATCTTGTCGCAGATGCCCAGCAGAAGCGCACCGTCAAACACATCATGCGAGAGCGCCACGGCCGTGCCCATGGCAATCGTGTCACGCGAGAACAGGCTCAGCTCCATGCCGGGCGTGCCCTGGGTAACGCCGTCGCACATCGCCGGCACGCCACCGGCCACCTGGGCCGTGGCGCCGAGGCGGTGCACCTCGTCGCGGATCAGCGCCGGATAAGACTCGTAGGGCTGATGGGCCGACAGCATGTCGTTGTAGGCGGTGACGATGCCCAGATGGGGCGCCTTCTCCGCGACGATACGCAGTTTGTCGTTTTCCGGTAGCGCGGCCACCGCGTGGGCGACGTTCGCGCAGCCCATGCGCTGAATGCCGCGCTGTCGGCCGGACATGCGATCGATGAGATCCAGATAGCGCTCGCGGCTGGCGGCGCTGCGGGCGCGGATGCGTGCCGTGACGTCGAGTAGCGTCTTGTTCATGCCTGCGGTCGATGTAACTCGACTTGGGTTGGATTGGTAACCATATTACACGCTCAAGGCATGGCCATCGAGCGTTTTCCGGGTACGGAGGTGTTACGGGGCAAGGCGCCCGCCTGACGTTTTACGCCACACTCCGCCCATGCGAAACCACCCCACGTCCGCTGCGCCGATGTCTGAGCACGGCCCTGCCCGTCCCGCCATCGAGGCGATGTATCCGCTGCTGTTCGTGCTGTTGTGGAGCACCGGGTTTATCGGCGCCAAGTTTGGCCTGCCGGATGCGGCGCCACTGACCTTCCTGGCCTGGCGTTACGCTGCGGTGATCGTGCTGATGGGCGCGATCGTGGCCCTGACCCGCGCACCGTGGCCGCAGGCGTCGGGCGCCTGGGCGCATATCGGCGTCTCCGGCCTGCTGGTGCATGGCGTGTACCTGGGGGGTGTGTTCACCGCCATCAGCCACGGGCTGCCGGCAGGCCTCACCGCGCTGGTGGTGGGCCTGCAGCCGGTGGTCACCGCCCTGGGCGCCCGCGCCTTCCTCGGCGAGCGGGTGCTTCCGGCGCAATGGGCCGGCCTGGCGCTGGGCTTCCTGGGCGTCGGCCTGGTGGTGGCGGAGAAAACGGCGTCCGTGCACGGCCAGGCCCTGGCCACCATGCTGTTGCCCGCCGTGGTCGCGCTGCTGGGCATCACGGCCGGCACGCTGTACCAGAAGCGTTTTTGCCCCTCCTTTGACCTGCGCACCGGCTCGGTGATCCAGTTCGTGCCCTGCCTGGCCGTCACCGCCGTGTTGGCGCTGGCTACTGAATCCACGGCCGTGCACTGGACGCCCGCCTTCATCTTTGCGCTGGCCTGGCTGGTGCTGGTGCTGTCCATCGGTGCGGTCAGCCTGCTGAACCTGCTGATCCGACGTGGCAGCGCCGTCAACGTGGCCAGCCTGTTCTACCTCACACCGCCCACCACGGCGTTGATCGCCTGGGGCCTGTTTGGCGAGAAGCTGGGCGGCCTGGCGTTGGTCGGCATGGGCCTGGCGGCCTTCGGCGTCTGGCTCGCACGCGGAAAACGTTGAGGCGCCCTCGCCAGCCTCGAGGGAAGCTCTGCATCACGCCACCGCAGGCCGAACAGCATCAGGGCAGCAACAGCCGTCACGGCGTGTCTCAGCCCCGCTCGGAATGTGACTACCCCGGGACGGAAGGTGCCCGCTTGTGGCAGCATCAAAGCCATGTTGCCTGCGCATGCTGCCGCCCTTGCCGCCCCCACCGACACCCCACGGGCGGACCCGTCAACGCCAACAGCGGCCGCGCCCCAGGCAGGCCCTCCGACGCAGCCTTTGACGACGACGCTGACGGGCCCGCTGACGGCGCCTCTGGCTGACCCTCTGGCAGGGGCACGGCTGGAAGATCTCCCTGCCCACAGCCGGGACTGGCTGACCCAGTTCCAGCAGCAATGGGACCGTGAATCCGGCCTGTGGGTCTTTGCCTATGGTTCGCTGATGTGGAACCCGGGCTTCGCCCCTGCCGATACCCTGGTGGCCAAGGTGCGGGGTTACCACCGGGCGTTGCGCCTTCGCTCGCTGGTCAACCGGGGCAGCGCGGACCAGCCGGGGCTGGTCATGACCTTGTTGTCCGGCGGCAGTTGCCGTGGCCTGGTCTACCGCATCCCGCCAGAACGCGCGCAAGCGGAGCTGCAACGCCTGTGGCTGCGGGAAATGGTGGTGGGCACCTATGTGCCGCGCTGGCTGCCCTGCTTCAGCAATGCGGGAGAACACCAGGCCCTGGCGTTCACCCTCTCACGCCGCAGCCCGGGCTGGGTCGGGGAGCTGGACGATGAGCGGCTCATCCACATCCTGCGCCACGCCAGGGGCCGCTACGGCACCACGCTGGATTACCTGGAGCGCGCTGTGCACTGCCTGCGGGAGCACGGCATCCACGACCGGTCACTGGAACATCAATTGGCCCTGGCGCGCTTGCACGGGCTCTGAGCAGTTCAGCCGGTCGCGTTGCCGCTCGCCCGTTGAGAACGCGCCTTTGGGGAGGCCGGCACCGGCACCGCCGGATGCACGGACTGCACCCGTTCCAGGTCCTCGACCGTGTCCACATCCACCAGCACACCCGCATCGTCCACATCCACGGCCTGCGCCGGGAAACGCGCCAGCAGCTTGCGGGCGCCCTCATCCCCCTGCAGGGCTGTCAGCTCCGAGAAGAGCTCGGCGCTGAACCCCACCGGGTGGCCGCGCTGGCCGTCGAACTGGGCATAGGCAATGGGGTCCTGCTCCAAGGCCTTGGCCACGGCCAGGAGTGTGCTGACCTGCAGCAACGGCATGTCGGCCGGCACGATGAGCCAGCCCTGGGCGTCTCCGGTGGCCGCCACGCCAGCGGCAATCGAATGGCCCATGCCCACCGGCATGGGCCTGCCCAGCCGGTCCAGTGCGGGCAGCACCAGCATGTCGCGCTCGGCAACATGGTCACGCACCAGGGGCGCGAGGCCCTCGGAGGTCACCACCACATACCGCAGTCCCGTGGCCATCGTCTGGCGCAGGGTGTGAGCCAACACGGTCTCCCCACCCACTAACTGCTCGAGCTTGTGGCCTTCGCCGCGAAAGCGTTGGCCACGTCCTGCCGCGAGCACGACGACAGCCGGTCGTCGCTGATCCATGCGTACTTCCTTCAGGTTGATTCCCCGCTGCGGCTGACTCTGGCGATGGTCAGTTGTCATCAGCATGCCTGCCTGGGATGCTCCGGCACACCCGGAGTTTCACGACTGGGAGCTTTACTTAAGGGGAACCTCTGCATTGCCACATGCCGGCGACACCGATTCACCCGATACTTCAGTTCATGGACAAACTGGCTGATCTCCGAAAGAGCTACGAGCGTGACGAACTCGACGAAAACGCCTCCGCCTCCGAGCCGTTGGCGCAGTTCCAGCATTGGCTGCGCCAGGCGATGGACGCCAAGATACCTGAACCCAACGCCATGACCCTGGCCACAGTGGGGCCGGATGGGCGACCCTCGACCCGCATCGTGCTGATCAAGGACATCGATGCCCAGGGCCTGGTCTGGTACACCAACTACGACAGCCGCAAGGGCCAGCAGCTGGCCGGCAACCCCTTTGCCGCACTGCAATTTCATTGGGTGGAGCTGGAGCGCGTGGTGCGCATCGAAGGCCGTGTCGAGAAGGTGGACGCCGCGCAGTCCGACGCCTACTTCGCCTCCCGCCCCCTGGATTCACGCCTGGGCGCCTGGGCCTCGCCGCAGAGCCAGGTCATCAGCAGCCGAGCGGTGCTGGTGGCCAATGCGGCCAAGGCCGCGCTGGAACACGGCCTGAGCCCTGGCCGGCCGCCGCACTGGGGCGGCTTCCGCCTGGTGCCAGACCGGTGGGAGTTCTGGCAGGGGCGCAAGTCGCGTCTGCATGACCGGCTGAGTTACCGGCTCGAAGACGGGGTGTGGCTGCGGGAGCGGCTGGCACCCTGATACAAAAAGGCCCCGCAGCCTGTTGACCGCGGGGCCGGCCCACCAGTAGGCCGAGCTGCTTAGAACTTCACCTGCACACCCGTGAAGATGCTGCGGCCCGGCAACGGGGTCAGGTCTCGGATGGTGGCCACGCTGCTGGCGCTGTAGGCCAGCTTGTTGGCCAGGTTGTCCAGCTTCACGTACCAGAGCGCGTCGTAGCTGCCCAGCTCGAAATGGCGCGCCACGTTCAGGCGCAGCGTGCCGTAACCGGCGGTTGGCGTGTCCAGCGTGGGTACCCGGGTCTGGCGGGCCGCCCCGCGCACTTCGGCTTCCACCAGCCAAGGGCCACGTTCGGCGGTCAGCGACAGGCTGCCATGCAGCGGGGCCAGGCGCGGCAACGGCTCGCCCGTCAGGCGGTTGGTACCGCGCACCAGATCGACGTTGGTACCCAGTGTCAGATCCCAGCCCGCCACGGCCGGCAGCGGCTGGCGGCCTTCCAGCTCGATGCCATGCATGCGGGCAGGCACCCCCTGATACACATATTCCGGCATGGACTCCAGCTCGCCGTCGTCATTGACCTCGCTCACTGTCTTGCCGTTGGCATCCATCGCCAGGAAGTTGGAGAAGCGGGTCTGATAGACCTGCACGCTCCACTTCGCGCCGTTTTGTTGCCAGTGCAGGCCCAGGTCGATGGACTTGGCCTTTTCCAGCCCCAGCGAGGCATCGCCGATTTCATAAGCACCCGAAGCCACGTGCACGCCGTTGGCAAACAGCTCATAGAAGGTCGGCGCACGCTCGGAGCTGCTGGCGCTGCTGGAGAGGCTGAAGCCGCTGCCCAGGTCCACGGCGCCGGAGAGCGAGAAGCTGTTGGGGCTGAAGCGTTTGGTGGTGGGAGCGCCGAACTTGTCTTCGTCTCCCCCGGTGGAGGCGACGGTCACGCTTTCGGCGCGGGCGCCGGCCTGCAGGCTCCAGGGGCCGGTCTTGAAGTTCTCGATCAGGAACAGCGCACCGGTCCGGGTGGTGGTGTTGGGCACCAGGGCCTCTTCCCCCAAGGCAGAAAAGTCGCTCTTCTCCCACTGCCAACCCAGCACGCCTTGCACTGCACCCCACGGCGTCTGGATAGCCGCGTGCTGCGCTTCGATGCGGGCGTCCTTGCCGTCGGACTGGAAGGTGGTGCCGACCTCGCCCGTGCCCTCCACTTCCTGGTGCTTGTAGCGGCTGCTGGCCAGTTGCCACTGCACCTTGGCCAGGCCCGGGAACACATCGCGCCATTCACCGGCAGTGGCAATGCGCTGGCGCTGCATTTCGATGTGGGTGTCGGGTTCGACGGTCACGCCGTAATTGCTGTGATAGTCCTCCACGGACACACCGGCATAACCGTCCGAGAAGAAGAACGAACCACCCAGCGCGCCGCTGCGTGTGTGGTTCTCGGAGTTGCGGACGTGGGTGCTGGTGGTGCCTTCGCTGTCGGTGAACCGGGGCACGCGCTGGTCGTCGGCATGGCGGTCGGCGGCATCCACGTGCCAGCCGAACTGTGAGGTACCGCCATCCAGCACCGCTGCGCCACCGTATTCATTGGCTGCACCGCCCAGGCGCACCTCGGCAGCACCGTTGATGCCGGGCTGCGGCGCACGGGGAATGCGGTTGTCCATGGCGTTGACCACCCCGCCGATGGCATTGCCGCCGTACTGCAGCGCGGCGGCGCCCCGAAGCACCTCGATGCGTGTGAGCACCAGCGGGTCTACCGGCAGCGCATGGTCAAAGCTGAGGCTGGACGCATCCACCGAGGAACCGGAGTTGCTCAGCATCTTCACGCGGTCACCGTCCAGGCCGCGCAGCGTGGGGCGGTTGCTGTTGGGACCGAAGTAGGTGGAGCCGACGCCGGACATGCCTTCCAGCGTGTCCCCCAGGCTGGCACCGCGCTTGAGCGTCAGGGCGTCACCGCTGAGGGTCTGCACCGGGGCGACCATGTCGCGCAGGCCCAGCGGGTTGCCGGTCACCACCACCTGCTGCAGGCTCTGCTTCTGGCGGGCCTTGCCGGGCGCTGGGGTGCCGCTGTCCGCCGTGGCGGAGGCGCCATCACTGGACGCGGCGTTGGACGTGGGGGCAGACGCTGCGTCTGACCCCGTGTCAGAAGGACTGGCGCTGGCCGAGCTGCTGGCGCTGGCGGCCCGGTCGGTGGATGCAACTGCGGCCTGCTGGGCCACGGCGGCGCCACAACTCAACGCCAGCACCAGCCCCATGGCCTGGGCGATCGGGGACAGGGTCAGGCGCCCCGAGGCCGCGTCGGGATGGGCGGCGTGGGTGGGCAGCGCGGAAGACAGGACGACCGATGAATTCTTGGACATGACTTTTCTTTCTGGTCGGCAGCACGCGGCCCCGGGCCGGTCTCATCCCTCGATGAAGACCCGGCCTGGGGTGATTCGTCCGGCATGACGGCCCTGCCCCTTGGCGCCCTGGCCACACACGGATGTCGTGGAGGCACCAGGCGCAAGCGGCACAACAGGGTTCAGGCTGTGGACGTATCACTGGGCGCCGCGGCGCCAGGAACACGAACAGGTTGCGCGCACCCGCGCGGCGCGGTGCCGGCAGGTGTTTGTGCGCAGAACGGGAGGTGTGAAAGCAACAGACCCGCAGCGGTCCTCAGGAGCGACCGGTACAGCGGGCTGCGGTCATGCCAGGGGCGGTGCCCGGGCGGGAGCGCGCCAGACCTGCGCCACCACGGCGCTGTGAGGCTGCGGGGTGGCCACCGGATGGTCCGGCAGCGAGGCCGTCCAGGCGAGCGCCTGGGCGATAGGGCCCAGCGCAGTGCTGAGCTGATCCAGCAACTGGCAGTCGCTGCTGCCGGCGGCGTGGCCGAAATTCGGGCCGCTGGCTGTCTTGATGTCGGCAGCGGGCGCGGTACTCAGGGCGGGCGCGGTACTCAGAACGGGCGCGCTGCTCAGGGCGGGCGCGCTACTCCGGGAGGCCGTGTCTGCCGTTTCATGGGCGGCGCTGGCCTGGGTGGCGGCCAGCAATACACGGGGCGCCATGCTGCCGCCGTGCAAGGCCTTGTGCACCAGCCCCAGCGACTGGAACCCCAGCAGCGACACCACGCACACCAGCACCCACCACCGCAGGAACTGCGGCAGCGTTTGAGTGCCGTTCAAGGCACGCGCTGGGTGACGCCGACGAGCGGCTGCGGGCTGGGGATACATGGGGCGCTGGATGAAAGAACTCAGGATTGTGCCTGCGCTTCACCGCGTTGCCTGAAGTCACTGTCTTCGGGGTGTGGCGCCCCCGCCCGAAAATCCCCCAGGAGGGGCGGACACCGCACTTGACGACCGAAAAACAGGGGACGGGCGCCGACTCAAGCCGAATCGGCGCGAACCAGTTCCTTGAACTTCTTCATGAACTTGTCCACCTTCGGTGCCACCACAAAGGCGCAGTAGCCTTGCTCCGGATGGTGTTCGAAGTAGCGCTGGTGGTAGGCCTCCGCCGGCCAATAGTTCTGCTCCGGCTGCACTTCGGTCACCACCTTGCCGTTGTGGGCCCGGTTGGCTTCATCCACTACCTGGCGGATCTCCCCGAGTTGTTCCGGGCGCTGGTAATAGATACCGGAGCGGTACTGCGTGCCCACATCCGCCCCCTGGCGATTCAGGGTGGTGGGGTCATGGATGGCAAAGAACACCTGCAGCAGGTCGGTCAGGCTGACCGCGTTCGGGTCGAAGCGCACCCGCACCACCTCGTTATGCCCGGTGTTGCCAGAGCAGACCTGCTCGTAGTTGGGGTTCTGCAGCGTGCCATTGGTGTAGCCGGATTCCACCGAGCGCACGCCCTTGACCTTCAGGAAGACGGCTTCGGTACACCAGAAGCAGCCACCCCCGAGGGTGATGAGATCCTCGGTCAGCGCGGTGGCGGGGCCGGCGGCGTTGGGGTTCGTGTTCGGGGTTGCGGTGCTCATGGCAGCGTCCTTTCTTGCTGTGATTCGGTGGTCTTGGCGGGTCAGGAAGTTCCCAACGCCATATGGGGCTAAAACCCCCGAGGCCAAGAGCAGCGGGCGGGGGCGGGGGGATGGCGGCTGGTGGCGGCGGCTGGGGCCACCAGCGTCACTGCGCGGTCAGCGACAGATCCACCCTCGGTTGCCAGCCTTGGCCATCCTTGGACTCATGCAGCATGGGTGAGGCCAGGAACAGCCGTGCGTTGGGCACGCCCTTGGTGATCAGCGCATCGCGCACGGCTACCGAGCGCTGCAGTGCCAGCTCCCGCATCTGCTCGTCGGTGACGGTGTAGCTGTCCATCAGCAGTTCTCGCATCTCGGCCGGCGGCAGGTCCTTGGCCAGGCCGAGCAGGTTGCGCGGCTTGTTGGGCAGCTTGGCGTTGTCGTAGACCGTCTTGAGCAGGCGCTGGCGCTGGGTATCGTCCAGCGTGATGGGTGTGGCGGCGACGGGCGTGGCGGAGCCGGCAGCGCTGGTCGCACTGGTCGCAGGCGGTGCGCTCGCAGGCGCCTGCGCTGACGTTCCCGCTGCTGCGGCCGCACTTTCCGGCGTCTGCTGCCGCCGCAACTCCCGGCGGCGCTCGGTCAGCAGAGCCTCTTCCAGCCGCGCCGCCTGGGCCGCACGGCGCTCGGCCGCCGGGTCCACCCAGCCGGTGATGCTGAGCTGCAAGGAGGGCTTTTCAGTGAGCACCTTGGCCACGCTGTCCAGGCCACGTTCAGTGGCGGGCGGCAGCACCGCGGTGCCGGGCGTGAAGTCCAAGTGGCTCATGTCACCGCCACCACCACCCGACAGCAAGGAAAACGGCGCCGTCAGGGCCTTGGTCAGCAGGTTGACGATCAGCTTCACCACCACGCCACCGATGCTGAAAGCCGGATCGTTGATGGAACCGCTGACGGGCAGGTTGACGTCGATCACGCCGTTGCTGTCCTTCAGCAGGGCCACTGCCAGCCGAACCGGCAACCTGGTCGCATCCGGGCTGTCGATGCGCTCACCAAAGCTGAGTTGGTTCAGCACGATCTTGTTGTCCGCCACCAATCGGCCGGCCGGGTCGATCTGGTAGTGAACGCGCGACGAGAGCTTGCCGCGCTCGATGGCATAACCGGCGTACTTGCCCGCATAGGGCGACAGCGGCGCCAGTTCGATGTCGGTGGCACTGGCGGTGATGTCCAGGGCCAGGGGCGCGCCGCTGGGATTGAGCTGGCCGCTGATGTCCAGCAGCCCCGTGCCCGCCACGCGGCCTCGCAGTTGCAAGGGCGCCATGGCTTCCGAGCCGGCCGAGAAGCCGCCCAGGGTGCCGGTGAGTTCACTCAGCCGGGCACTGTAGTTGGGTTTGACGAAACGATCATTGAAATCCACCTGGCCGGCGTTGACCCGGGTCTCCTGGATGCTCAGGCGCAACGGTGGTCCAGAGGCTGCCGGGGCTGCAGCGGATGCAGCTGCTGGGGAGGCGGCGGCGGAAACTGCCTGGGAGGCGGTAGAGGCAACTGTTGTCCGGGCGGCGTCGGTCGTCGCCACGGGGGTCGATGCAGAGGTGGCCGCCGCCACGGTAGCAGCGACCGGTGCGGAAGCCGCCGCAGTGCCCGCCACAGCGGCCACCGCCTGGCCTTGCTCGGTCTGGCGCAAGTCCCTCAAATTCAAGCGACCCTGCTCATTGATGATGAGACGGGCATAGAACTCGTCCAGGCTGGCCTGGCGGATGTTGATGTCCGGCACCCCAGCCGGCGCCAACTGGAGCTTGAAGCCCGACAGGCGCAAGGCCTGCCAGCTCAACAGGTCTTCGGCGGAACGTCGGCGCCCCTCTTGCAGCCGGGCCTGGCGCAGCCGCAGGTCGGCCAGCAGCAGATCACCCACCGCCTGCACCCGTGGGCCGGCTGGCAACAGGGCCAGGCTCACATCGCCCTTGAAGTTCCCTTCGGCGCGCTGGAGGTGGATGCCGATCGATGGATCCAGATAAGGGTCGGCCCAGTGCAGCGGCAGATGCTCGGCCAGCAGCTTGCCATTGATGCGCACGGGCGCCAGGGCCACCTGGCCGTCCCACTGCAGGCGCGGGGTCTCCCGCGCGCTACGGCGGGCGGCATCCGGCCGACGCGCGACCATGCTGATGCGCACCGGCAAGGCCTGCCGGAGCTGATGGCCGTCCCAGTCCACGCCCGCCACACGCACCGCCAGTTCCTGCACGCCGATCGGGCGAACAGGTTCGTCATCCAGCACATGGGTCAACTGGTCCAGCAACTGGACCTGGCCGCCTTCGATCAGGAGTTCAGCCACCCGGGCGCGCCAGGCCGGCGCGGCCACCGGGGCCGAGGCCGCCGGACCAGCCGGGGTCATTGGCGAAACCGGGGTCGCCGGGACAGCGCGAGCATGCGAGGAGGCTGCCTCCTGGCCGGAGGCCGCAGACCTTGTCCAGCCAGCCCAGTTCCAACGCCCTTGCGCATCCCGCGCCAATCGGGCCTGGGGCTCCTTCAGGGTCAGCCGGCCGAGCGAGACCTCTTGGGTCGCCAGGGCAAGATCGGCTTTGTCCAGCGTCAGTTCGGCCAGCGAGGCGACCGTCTTGCGGTCCTCCAGCAGCGTCAGGTCCGCCAGACGCAGGTCATGCAGCCCGAGCTTCAGGTCTTCGCCCTTCGGCCCGGCCGTCACCTGCCCTTGCACCGCCAGTTGCCCGGCCACCTCCAGTGGCGTGACGGGATGGAGATAAGGCGCCAGCCAGGCCAGCGAGAGTTGTTGGAGGCCCCAATCCAGCGTGACGCCATTCGGGCCTACTGTGCCCTTGGCGCGGAGCGTCGCAGTACCGAGGTTGGCGACGGGGGCGATGCCCGCGGTCGTGCCCTGGGTGGTGCCGGACGTGGTGCCGGGGGTGGTGCCGGACGTGGTGCTCGCGTTTGCACGGGCAGTCGCACCAGGGGTGGCCTCGGACGTCGCCGACTTTGCGGTTGGCGGCATGGCGGCTGCCGATACAGAGGTCGCCGTTTTGCCGGACCGTTTCGCCGGCACCTGCGCCTTCGCCACCGATGCCGAAGGTGTACCGCCCGAGGACCGGACTGACGGGCCAGCCGTCAGCGATGCGGACAGTTCCACTGACGCCGCAGGCCCGGCCAGCGGCCACGCCAGCCCACTGCTCATCAGCGTCAATCCCTCCACCCGCCATTGCGCGGCGGGCGTGAGCGCAGCGTCCTGCCACGAGACACGGCCATCCACCAGCGCCAACTGCCGCAGGCCAAAGCGCCAGCCAGCGCCGCCGGGCGCCTGTGCGCCCTCCCCGGCCGGCGCGGAGCCGGAGGTATGGGCCGCAAGCGGTTCCGCAACTTGGGGTGGCTGGCTCGCCGAGGCGGCCGCCGCTGCCGGCCGGGCCGCAGGTGTTGCGGCCGCGCTGTCCTGCGCGACAGGAAGCCACACTTTTCCTTGAGCGTCTCGCGTCAGCCGCAGCTCCGGCGCCTGCACCGACAGGCGGTCCAGCAGGACCTGGCGCTTCAAGGGTTGCAGGTCCGCCAGTGCCACGGTTACCCGCTTCCAGCGGAGCCAATCTTCCCAGGCCTCGGCCGCACCAGCACCTGCGCCCCCATCCACACGCCGCTGCAACGCCAGTTCACGCACTTGCGCATCACCGCTGATCTTCAGCGCGGGCGGCTGCGACAGCGGCTGGCGGAAATCCACCGTCAGGTGGGCATCCACCAGCCCGGTCGCCAGCCGCATCGGCAAGGCCTTGGGCCAATACGCGCGGTAGGCGGACAGGTCCAGCCCATCCAGCTTGAACTGCAGGCTGGCCGCACGGGTCTGCGCAAACGGCTGGGCCTGCGCCTCCGTCTGGAAAGGCACGCCGTTGAGCTGCCCGGCCAGGTGGGGCTGCACCGTCACTTCCACATCGGCATCCAGGGTGGAGAGGAAGGGCACGCCCAGTTGCAGCCCGCTGAGCCGGTGCACCATGCCTGCATGGCGGTCATCCAGCTGGATGTCGCCCTGGGTCAGCTCAATGTTGTAGAGGGCGAGGTCCGGCTCCTTGGCGGGCGTCTCGGCAGCGGGTTGGGGCTGGCTGTTCAGCCGCGCCAGGATGTCATCCACGTCCGTGCGGCCATCCCCCAGCAGGGCCAGCCGCACCGTCGGCGCCTCGATGCGCAGCGACGAGAGGATGGGCGCCAGGTGCAGCACCGATCGCGGCGACAGGGCCACCTCCAGCTGCTTCACCGCCAGCAGATCCGGTGCCTGTGCGTTGGGGCCGGCAATGCGCAGCCCCTCCAGGTTCAGCGCCAGCCGCCACGGGCTGAAATGAGCGGCTGTGAGCGAGACCGGCCGTCCCAGCTGCTCGCTGGCCATGCGCACCCCTTGGCGTTCAATCCACAGGGGCAAGGCCACCCAGGTGATCAGCAAGATCACCAGCAGGGTCAGCACCAGCCCCAGTACAGCCCTTAAAAGGCGCCGGGGCCACATCGGTAAAGCAGCGAACAACACAAGTACAGCCAATGAAATCGTTCAAGGGCCCGATTATGCTGGCGGGCTCAACACCTGACACTGATGAACGAACTCATCCACAGCATCGCCGCCTGGCTGCTCCCCCCGATGGGGGCCGTCCCCCTGCTCCTGCTGGCCTGGTGGTGGCGCTCCCGCCATGCGCGTGTGGCCACTGCGCTCTTCCTGCTGGGCCTGGTCAGCATGTGGGTGGGCAGCAGCGACATGGGCGCCCAATGGCTGCAGGACCGCCTGCTGGGACGTTACGCGCCGTTGGCCCTGCAGACCCTGAACGAGGGGCCCCCCGAGCAGACCGCGATCGTTGTGCTGGGCGGCGGCGCCCGGCTGCTGATGCCGGAATACCAATCGCCGCAACTCAAGACGAACTCCATCGAACGCTTGCGCTACGGCATCTGGCTGGCGCGGCGCTGCAACTGCCCGCTGCTGTTCACCGGCGGAACCGGCCGCGCCGCCAAATCCGGCCAACCCAGCGAAGCCGCGCTGGCCGACCGCCTGGCGCGTGACCAGTTCGGCTTCGAACCCCGCTGGCTGGAAGACCAGGCGTTTGACACCCGCGAAAATGCCCAATACAGCGCCGCCATGCTGCGGGACACCGGCGTGCGCCGTGTCATCCTCGTCACCCATGACGTGCACATGCGACGCGCCATGCGGGCCTTCCGCAGCGCCCTGCCGCCGAACATCGAATTGATCCCGGCGCCGGTGGGCGTGAGCGGTGATGGCATGGACTGGCGGGACGCCCTGCCCTCCGGCGAAGGCATCGCCCGCGCCCGGTATCTGGGTTATGAATGGCTGGGCTGGATGGCCGGCCATTGAGCAGACCTCCAGTAAACATCCAGCAAGCATCCCGCACGCGATGAGCCCATGCCGGGTCCACGGCGGTCAAGAAACCGCGTTCAGGGAGCATCAATAAGAAACCCCTCCCGAGCCGGGTGCGCCGGACATGGGAGGGGTGGGCGGACCAGCCGCCTTTGGGGCTCCGCAGCGATTTGCTGTGGGGCTCCTGGCGCGCAGTGACTGCGCCAGTGGAAATGCCTCGAAAGGCACCTCAACATTAGCCGGGCGGCTGATGCCTTTCAAGGCGCCAGCCCGGCCAGCCCCGCAAATCAGCCCCCGAACAAACGCCTATATAAATCTTCGGCGCGGGTTTTCTGCTCGGCTGGCATCTCGATCACCCGCCCCCATTCACGCGGGGTCTCGCCCGGCCACTTGTTGGTGGCATCCAGCCCCATCTTCCCGCCCAGGCCACTGACCGGCGAGGCGAAGTCCAGGTAGTCGATGGGCGTGTTCTCCACCAGCGTGGTGTCGCGGGCCGGGTCCATGCGGGTGGTGATGGCCCAAATCACGTCCTGCCAGCTGCGGATGTCCACATCGTCGTCCACGATGACGATGAACTTCGTATACATGAACTGGCGCAGATAGCTCCACAGGCCAAACATCAGCCGCTTGGCATGGCCCGGATACGCCTTGCGGATGGAGATCACCGCCATGCGGTAGCTGCAACCTTCGGGCGGCAGATAGAAGTCCACGATCTCCGGGAACTGCTTCTGCAGGATGGGCACGAACACCTCGTTCAGCGCCACCCCCAGCACGGCTGGCTCGTCCGGTGGTTTGCCGGTGTAGGTGGAGTGATAGATGGCGCCGTCCCGCTGGGTGATGCGGTTTACTTCGAACACGGGGAACCAGTCCTGCTCGTTGTAATAGCCGGTGTGGTCACCAAAGGGGCCTTCCAGTGCATGCAGGTAGCCGCCCTTTTCCTTCAGCGGCACGCCATCTTCACTGCGGCCGCTGAAACCCGGCGCCGCCGTGGGGATGCAGCCCTCCAGCACAAATTCAGCGCTGGCCGGCACCTGCAGCATGCGGCCGGCCTCGCCCACCTGCGTGTCCGCCAGCTCGGTGCGGGAGCCTCGCAGCAGGCCGGCGAACTGATATTCAGAGAGGGTGTCCGGCACGGGCGTCACCGCGCCGAGGATGGTTGCCGGGTCGGCCCCCAGGGCCACAGCGATGGGGAACGGTTGTCCCGGGTTCGCGAGGGCGAAGTCCCGGAAATCCAGGGCGCCTCCCCGGTGAGCCAGCCAGCGCATGATGAGTTGACGGCGGCCAATCAGTTGCTGCCGGTAGATGCCCAGGTTCTGGCGCAGGCGCGGCTGGGCCACCCCCTGCGGGCCCCGCGTCACGACCAGCCCCCAGGTCAGCAGCGGGCCGATGTCCCCCGGCCAGCAGGTCTGGATGGGCAGCCGCTTCAGGTCCACGTCACTGCCCTCGACCACCTGCTCCTGGCAGTGCGGGCGGCGAACCACGGACGGTTTCATGTCCCACAGCGCCTTGGCCATCTGCGCCAGCCGGCCGACATCCTTCAGTCCGCGCGGCGGTTCAGGCTCTTTCAGGCTGGCCAGCAGTTGCCCGACCTCCCTCAACTGGGTGGTCGATTCGGCCCCCATGCCGAGCGCCACCCGACGGGGGGTCCCAAACAAATTTGCCAGGACCGGCGTGCGATAGCCGCGCGGCTGTTCGAACAGCAATGCGGGGCCCTCCGCCCTGAGGACGAGGTCGCTCAGGGCCGTCATTTCCAGCACCGGCGACACCGGCTCGGCGACACGGCGAAGCTCGCCCATGCCCTCCAGAGCGCCTACAAAGTCACGTAAATCCCGATACTTCATAACTAAAAGAAATTTAGAAGAGCCCCCATCAGCTTGACGGGTTATTTTTGGTCCATAGAATCGCGCCCTGCCCTGGCCCCCAGGGTAATCCCGGTCTTTGCTTTTGGGACAGCAAGGCCCGGCCCGCTGCCAATGGACGCCGGAAGTCCAGCTTGGTCGGTCTCTCAGGAGACTGGTGCTGAGCAGGTCTGACCCGGCCCATTATCGCCACCCCTTGCGGGGGTCTCGTCCAGAGGCCAACGCAGGGATGTCGGAGAAAGGAGTCGCATGACAGCGCGTTCTCATGTTCTTTCCCTCTCACGCCAGGCCCGTTCCGCCCTGGTACTGTTCGTCAAGGATATTGGCCAGGGTCTGCTGGTCGTGAGTCACAACACCCTCGCCCTGCTCGGCTTTGCCGTGCTGGCTATCGGCGTGGTGTTCGCCAGCCAGGCAGATCTTCGTCAACAGACTGAAAACCAGGTCCTGGGCTGGCTGAATGCCCGCCATGAGGCCCGTGTCGAAGCCTCGGGCGATGTCTTGTCGCTGCTGGCCGAGCCCGAAGCCATCACCCGCGCCACGGCGGTGGACCCCAAGGAGCTCACCCGCCAGCAGGCGGCCGTGGCCCAGTATCTGGCGCGCCGTTACCGCGTGGCGCCGGAGCCGGTCAGCCGCCTGGTCAAGGAAGCCTGGGACGTGGGCCAGCGTGCCCGCGTGGATCCCACGCTGATCCTGGCCATCATGGCGATCGAATCGGGCTTCAACCCGTTTGCCCAGAGCTCGGTAGGAGCCCAGGGCCTGATGCAGGTGCTGACGCGCGTGCATGACGACAAGTACGAAGCCTTCGGGGGCAACCTGGCTGCCTTCGACCCGATCACCAACCTGCGCGTGGGCGTGCAGGTGTTGAAGGAGTGCATCCAGCGCGCCGGTGGCATCGAAGAAGGCCTGCGCCGCTATGTGGGCGCTGCCAATCTACCGGACGACACCGGTTATGCGGCGCGCGTGCTCTCCGAGCAGGACTTGCTCAAGATGGTGGTGGCGGGCCGCAATGTGTCGCCCAATGCGCCGCGTCCGGCCCGGGAGCCCTCTTCGGCGCCTCAACCGAATCCGCAACCCAATGGCGAACAGGTGGCCATGGTGAGCCACACGACCAACTGACGCTGCGTCCTCCGTCCCGCATCAACGGCAACCGCTTCGGTTGCCGTTTTTCCTGGTCGGCCCGCCGATGCCCCACGCCTGTGCAGCCGCCCTGAAAAGGGGCCTGAGCTTGGGCCCCGGGTGGCGCGGCAGAGGTACACTTGCGGCTCGCGCGACTGGCGATGAGGTCCGGCCATCAGGTCGGGCCGAGGTGGGTCACCACCGGGGAGCGCGAACGATGCGGGATCTAATACGGGGTCTGCCGCGTCGCTTGTGCCGTTCGCCTGGGCCGCCACTCGCAGTCGTCCGTCGCTCCCCAGCCCTTTCTGGCGAGATGCCGCGGCCGTTTGCAGGCGGCGCCAACCCTTGAGCCCGACACCATCATGTTTGACCGCACTCAACAAACCCTCGCCAACGTGGACGCGGAAGTCTTTGCCGCGATCCAGCAGGAAACCCAGCGTCAGGAAGATCACATCGAGCTGATCGCTTCCGAGAACTACACCTCCCCGGCGGTGATGCAGGCGCAAGGCAGCCAGCTCACCAACAAGTACGCCGAGGGTTATCCGGGCAAGCGTTATTACGGTGGCTGCGAATATGTGGATATCGTTGAGCAACTCGCCATCGACCGTCTGAAGCAGCTGTTCGGCGCGGAATACGCCAACGTGCAGCCCAATTCCGGCTCGCAGGCCAACCAGGGCGTGTTCTTTGCGCTGCTGCAGCCCGGCGACACCATCATGGGCATGAGCCTGGCCGAAGGCGGCCACCTGACCCACGGCATGTCGCTCAACATGAGCGGCAAGTGGTTCAACGTCATCAGCTACGGTCTCAACGACAAGGAAGAGATCGACTACGACGCCATGGAAGCCTTGGCCCGCGAGAAAAAGCCCAAGCTGATCATCGCTGGCGCGTCCGCCTACGCACTGCGCATCGACTTCGAGCGTTTCTCCAAGATCGCCAAGGAGATCGGCGCCTACTTCATGGTGGACATGGCGCATTACGCCGGCCTGGTCGCTGCGGGTGTCTATCCCAACCCGATCCCGTTCGCCGACGTGGTCACCTCCACCACCCACAAGAGCCTGCGCGGCCCGCGCGGCGGCATCATCCTGATGAACGACGAGGCGATAGCCAAGAAGATCAATTCGGCCATCTTCCCCGGTATCCAGGGCGGCCCGCTGATGCATGTCATCGCCGGCAAGGCCGTGGCCTTCAAGGAAGCGCTGACGCCTGAATTCAAGGCGTACCAGCAGCAGGTCGTGGCCAACGCCAAGGCGCTGGCGGAGACCCTGATCGAGCGCGGCCTGCGCATCGTCTCCGGCCGTACCGAGAGCCACGTCATGCTGGTGGACCTGCGTCCAAAGGGCCTGACCGGCAAGGAAGCCGAGGCCATCCTGGGCGCCGCCCACATGACCACCAACAAGAACGGCATCCCCAACGACCCGCAGAAGCCGATGGTCACCAGCGGTATCCGCCTGGGCACGCCGGCTATGACCACGCGTGGTTTCAAGGAAGAGCAGGCGCGCCAGACGGCCCACCTGATCGCCGACGTGCTGGACAAGCCGCACGACGAAGCCAACCTGGCCGAGGTCCGCGCCAAGGTGGCCGCACTGGCTCGCCAGTTCCCGGTCTACCGCTGAGAGGCGGCCGCGCATGCGTTGTCCGTTCTGTGGCCATGGCGACACCCAGGTGTCGGAGACCCGTGAGTCCGATGAAGGCGACGTGGTGCGCCGGCGGCGGCGCTGCCAGTCCTGCGACAAGCGTTTCACAACCTATGAGCGCGCGGAAATCGCGTTGCCTATGGTGGTGAAGAAGGACGGCACGCGCGCCGACTTTGATGCCGGGAAGCTGCGAGCCTCGATGTCACTGGCCTTGCGCAAGCGGCCGGTGAGCATCGAGCAGATCGACGCAGCCCTGGAGCGCATCCAGGAAAAGCTGCTCACCAGCGGCGCACGCGAAGTCGCGTCCACCAAGCTGGGTGAGCACGTCATGCGGGAACTCAAACGCATCGACAAGGTGGCGTATGTGCGCTTCGCGTCGGTGTATCGCAGCTTTGAGGATGTGGACGAGTTCAGGCAGTTGATTCGGGATATTTGAGCGTGGCACCCTGAGTGCTGAGAGCGGGCCATCGGGCCCGCTTTTTCTTTTGCAGTCTTGAAGCCTTCGTCCCGAGGCTCCGACCCAAAACCTGCAGTCCCCAACTTCCTGGGGCCCGTCACCCCACCCTCAGGGCGACGCGCATCCACAGCCCAACTTCTAGAGTGAAGCATCGATCACCAGCCACCGTTCCGTGGCCGTTGATCCTGCGGCTCATGGAGGTGGTTGATGTTGAGTGCCCTGCCCTTTTCCCAAATCCCGTCGTCTCCCCGATGGCTTGAGCCTGGACGTGCACTGCCCGCTCACAGCGCTCAAAACCATCGCAGCAAGGCTCACACCCCAGCAGGCTTCACCCTCATTGAAGTCCTGGTGGTGGTCTCACTCCTCGCCCTGGTGCTGGGCATGGGTTTGCCTGCCGGCCATGCCTGGCTGCAGCGCCAACGCCTGGGGCATGCTGCCGAGACCGTTCTCAACGATCTGTACCTGGCGCGCAGCGAAGCCCTGCACGGTGCACGCAATGTCATCTTCCGGGTCATCCAGTCGGCGGGCGGCACTTGCTACGTCATCCACAGCGGCCCCCTCAACGCCTGCAGTTGCGAACTCACTGGCCCACCCACCTGCCGTGCCGACGCACAGGCTCTCAAGCAAGCGCAGTGGCCGCGACGGCCAGGCTATCCGAACCTGCTGAGCAACGTGTCGTCCATGCTGTTCAGCGGACGACAAGGCACCACCTCCCTGGCCGCCACCCTGCAGGTCCGCAGCGAAGGGGTGGGCGAGGTCCGCCACGTCGTGAGCATCACCGGCCGCGTCCGCAGTTGCAGTGCGGATCACGCCTTCATGCGCTGGGCACGCTGCTAAGGGGGTATGTGATGCAAGGGCGCCCAGACCCCCGCCACCGCGCGGGCCATGCAAGACAAGCACGACAAGCGCGCCGAGCACGCCGCGCCATGCGCGGGCTGTCCTTCATGGAGCTGATGTTCGTGCTGCTGATCCTGGGCGTGATCCTGAGCCTGGCGCTGCCGGGATACCGACGCCAGGTGCTTGCCGCCCATCGCGCTGAAGCAACGCAGGCCCTTCACGACCTGCACCTGGCCCAGGAGCGTTTTCGGAGCCGGCAGACCCGTTATGCACGCAGCCTGCAGGAACTGGGGCAGCCGGCGCTGTCCGCCAACGGCCGTTATCGCCTGAGCGTGGCCCAATCCACTGCCGAGGGCTATGTGCTGGAAGCGGACGCACAGGGCCAGCAGGCACAGGACCACCGATGCAGCAGACTGAGGCTGACCCAGTCCTTCGGACAGGTCACCCATCAGGGCATGGGCGCATCCATGGAGCAGTCCGCCGGCTGCTGGCCTCAATGATGCGTATCCTCCCACCACGCGGCTTCAGCGGCTTCAGCGGCTTTTGTGCTCACAGCCGCTTCAGCGGCTTCTACGGTATCCGCGGCCTTGGCGGCTTCACCCTCATCGAACTCATGGTGGGGCTGGCCGTCGGCCTATGGGTCGTCGCTGGCGCCATGGGATGGGCCGGCCACACCCTGGGCCAGATGCAGCGGCAGCTGCAGGAATGGCAGATGCATCGGGAGTTGCGCGCGCTGGCCCTGCAACTACAGATGGAGCTGCGCCGGGCGGGCGCCCACGGCCGCCCCACCGCACTGGTATGGCGCCAGGACACGGGCGCCACGGCCAATGCCTTTTCCACCCTGACATTGGAAGACGGCGGCAGCACACTGCGGTTCAGCCGTGCCACCGACGACAACGCCACCCAACCCGGCACTTCGGGTCAGACCGGATTCCGCTGGGCGGAGGGCCGCATGGATCAATCCCTGGGAGGCCGCTTCCAGCCCTTGACCGACCCCGGCCTGATGGAGGTCACGAGCTTCTCCGCCACCGTGCAAACGCTTGCCCACGCGGGCACCGGCGGCTGCGCGGGCACAGTGCACAGCCGCACGGTGGAGCTCTCCTTGCAGGCGCAGCCGCCGCAGCAGCCTCAGCTGCAGCAACGGCTGGCCCTGACGGTGCACCTTCGCAACGACGTCGTGGCGGGAGGCTGTTGATGAGCCGGCGCCACCATCCCGGGCAACCCGCACATCGGCGGCAGCCATCAAGGCCGCCGTCAACGCTGACATGGACGATGATGCGGTGGCAGCCGCTTCAGCCACCGCGCCCGCAACCGCTTGGGCATCCGCTCGGGCGTCCACTCGGGCGTCCGCTCAGGCATCTGCACCAACCACTTCTGCAGCAAGGCGCCATCACCCTCCTGCTGTGCGGCCTTCTGCTGTCCATGCTGGTACTGGCCGCTCTATGGGCCGGCCGCCACCTGGCCGTGGCCCAGCGCATCGCTGCCAACGATCACCGTGCAGCGGTGGCCATCCAGGCGGCCGATGCCGGGCTCGCCTGGGCCCGCGCCATGCTCAACACCGGGCGCCTCGACAACACCTGCCGTCCGGACTACAACAGCGGCCGGGATTTCCGGGAACGCGCGCTGCGCCACGGCCCTGACGGCGACTACCTGGCTGCCAGTGGCGATGCGGCTGCAGCGGTGTGCATCAACAACGGCCTGCATCGCTGGGACTGCCGCTGCGATGGGGGAACACCTCCCGCCAACGGCGGCACCGTCACGAGCCCAGGCACCGGCAGCGGTTCGGCCACGCCCGACACGACCGCATTCCAACCCACCTTCGCCATCCGCTTCCTCCCCACCGACGCCCCGGGCCAGCTCACCCTGGTTTCCCGAGGCTGCAGCCAGCCGGCCGACGCCTGCACCGATGCCAGCCGCCCGGATCCCGAAGGCGTCGGTCTGGCCGAACACGGTCAGCACATGGCCTTGCTCAGCGCGCTACGCCGGCCACCCAGCCAGGCTGTGACCGACGGCAACAACGCCTTCCTCCGCGTGTTCGGCTACCCCGCCAGCCAATACCGCCTGCAACCCGCCCTCACCCGGCTGCGCTGCAGCAGCACCTGCAGCGCGGATCTGCGACAGGCCTTCGCCCGGGGCCGGCGGTTGATCTGGATCGACGGCGGCCTGAGCCTGCGCGAGCCGCTACCCTCGCCGCCCGACAACGAACCCGTGGTGCTGCTGGTCGATGGCCAGTTGGACATCACCGTCGCCATGCAGTTTTCCGGCGTGCTCTACGCCCGCACCGGCATCCGCTGGACGCCCCCGACCGGCAGCCGCTCCACCGTCCGGGGCGCTCTGATCACGGATGGACGCTGGACACCCCAAGACGGTATCGACATCCAGCTCGACGCCGAACTCCTCCAACGCATCAACCGCCAGATGGGGAGTTTTCTTCCCGTTCCCGGCGGATGGAGTCCTCGCCGATGAAACCCGCCATGTCTGCCGGCAGCAGAGGCATCGCGCTGCTCGAAGCCCTTCTGGCCGTCAGCCTGCTGGCCACCGGTGCCGCCGGACTGGCCCGTATTCATGCCCGCCTCACCTGGGCTGGCGATGAGATCCGCCACCAGGGCGAAGCGCTCTGGCTGGCCCAGCAGGCACTGGAACGGGCCCACGGCTCACTGAGTGTTTCCTCCACACGATGGTCGGGCGCCTCCGCCGATTTCGACATCCAGGGCCACACCACCGATGTCGCCCCGGGTGGCAGCACCAGCCTCACCTTGATCGACACCTTCCCCCTTCGATCCGCCCAGGTCAGCGTGGCCTGGACGGACCGCACCGGCCAACGCCACACAGTGGACCTGCAGACGCTGATCTCCACCGCCGACCCGGCCCTCCACGCATGGCTCACCCGGGCCGACGGTTAGGACACCCCCATGACGCGCCACCGCCCTTTCGCCACCCAGTTTCGGATGCAAAACGGAAGACCGATGTCCCCTAGACTTCACCCCATGCATCCTGATTCTGTCCACGCGCCCGCCGCTCTGTCCCGCCAGGACCTGGACCACCTGACCGCCGCGCTCGAACTGGCCGAGCTGGCCATTGGCCTGACCGACCCCAACCCCCGGGTGGGTTGCGTCATCACCAACGCCCAGGGCGACATCCTGGGCGCCGGCCACACCCAGCCTGCCGGCCAGGCCCATGCCGAGGTCATGGCGCTGCGCGACGTGCAGGCCCGTGGCCATGACGCCCGTGGCGCCACCGCCTATGTCACCCTGGAACCCTGCGCCCACCACGGCCGCACCCCCCCCTGCTGCGACGCCCTGGTGGCCGCTGGCATCGCCCGCGTGGTGATGGCCCTGGGGGACCCCAACCCCCTGGTCGGTGGTCATGGCGTCCAGCGCCTGCGCGCGGCCGGCGTCCAGGCCGACGTGCTGCCAACGGACCACCCGCTGGCCGTGGCCGCGCGGGAACTGAACATCGGCTTCCTCTCGCGCATGGAACGGGGCCGGCCTTTTGTGCGCATGAAGATCGCGGCCACCCTGGACGGCCGTACCGCCCTGCACAACGGCGTCAGCCAGTGGATCACCGGCCCCGAGGCCCGCGCGGACGGCCACGCCTGGCGCCGCCGTGCTGGTGCCGTGCTCACCGGCATCGGCACCGCCAAGGAAGACAACCCCCGCATGGATGTCCGGGAAGTCCCCACCGCGCGGCAACCGCAACGCGTGCTGGTGGATTCCCGGCTGACACTGTTCCCCGACGCCCGCCTGCTGGACGCCCCCGGCAACCTATGGATCTACCACGCCCAGCCAGAACCCGGGCCGCTGGGCCAGGCGCTCATGGCACGCCATGCTGAACTTATCTCCCTGCCCGACCCACGCGGCAAGGTGGACCTGGCCGCCATGATCCAGGACCTGGGCGGCCGTGGCATCAACGAACTGCACCTGGAGGCCGGCAACAAGCTCAACGGCTCGCTGCTGCGGACCGGGCTGGTGGATGAACTGCTGGTCTACCTGGCGCCCATGCTCATGGGTGACGGCCGGGGCATGGTGGACCTGGGCACCCTGACCGCGCTCGACCAGGCGCCCCGCTATGAGGTGGTCGATATGCGCCCCGTAGGCCAGGACATCCGGCTGCGGCTCCGTCCCTCCCTCGGGGGCTTTTTAAGCCCGCCCTCCACCGCCCGGTAGCCCCTCCGCCGCGGACCATCGCCCCGCCCGCCTACAATCGCGCCCATGCCTATTTCTCCGATTCCCGAGCTGGTTGCCGAACTGGCGGCCGGCCGCATGGTCATTCTGGTCGATGAGGAAGACCGCGAAAACGAGGGTGACCTCGTGCTCGCGGCGGACCATGTCACGCCTGAAGCCATCAATTTCATGGCCAAGTTCGGCCGCGGCCTGATCTGCCTGACGCTCACCCGCGAGCGTTGCGAACAGCTCCAGCTGCCGCCCATGGCTACCCGCAACGGCACCAAGCACGGCACCGCCTTCACCGTCTCCATCGAGGCTGCGACCGGCGTCACCACCGGCATCTCCGCCGCGGACCGTGCCCGGACCGTGCAGGCCGCCGTGGCCCGCGGCGCCGGACCGGCGGACCTGGTCCAGCCCGGCCACATCTTCCCGTTGCAGGCGCAGGATGGCGGCGTGCTGATGCGCGCCGGCCACACCGAAGCCGGTTGTGACCTCTCCCGCATGGCCGGCCTAACGCCCGCCGGCGTGATCTGCGAGATCATGAACGACGACGGCACCATGGCCCGCCTGCCGGACCTGGAGATCTTTGCCGAGCAGCACGGCCTGAAGATCGGCACCATCGCCGACCTGATCGAATACCGCAGCCGCAACGAATCCCTGGTGCAGCGCGTCACCCAGCGTCCGCTGGACACCCGCCAAGGCCAGTTCGACTGCCATGTCTTCCGCGACCGTACCGGTGGCGTGCACATGGCCCTGGTGCTGGGCGCGTGGAAGCAGGAAGACGAGGTGCTGGTGCGCGTGCACGAGCCCTTCTCGGCGCTGGACCTGCTCGAAGCCGGCCGGTGCGGCCACTCGTGGCCCCTGCCGGAGGCGCTGGCCGCCATCCAGTCGCAAGGCCGGGGGGTGGCCGTGCTGCTGAACTGCGGCGAAGAAGCGCACGCCCTGCTGGGCCGCCTTGAAGCGCCCGCAGGCCAGGAGCCGCGCACCACCATGGACCTGCGCACCTACGGCGTGGGCGCGCAAATCCTGCGTGAACTGGGCGTCCACCGCATGAAGCTGCTGGGCAGCCCGCGCCGCATGCCCAGCATGACCGGCTACGGGCTGGAAGTGACCGGCTTCCAGGCCGCCCAAAATTGCTGACCAGCACGGCTGAGCAGCGCTCCTAAAAAGAGGTCTCCATGCAAGGATCTGACAAGGGTCAACCGACCGCACTGAACGGCCACGGGCTACGGGTGGGCATCGTCCAGGCACGTTTCAATGACGAGCTGACCACCGCGCTGGCCACGGCCTGCCTGGGCTCCCTGAAGCAGCATGGCGTGGCCGAGGCGGACATCCGCCACGTGACCGTGCCCGGCGCGCTGGAGGTGCCCATTGCGCTGCAAGCCATGGCCCGCAGCGGCCGCTACGACGCGCTTGTGGCCCTGGGCTGCATCATCCGTGGCGAGACCTACCACTTCGAACTCGTGGCCAATGAAAGCGGCGCAGGCGTCACCCGCCTCACGCTCGACCATGGCCTGCCTATTGCCAATGCCATCCTTACCGTCGAGAACGAAGCCCAGGCCTGGGCCCGTACCGAGGAAAAGGGCCGCGACGCCGGCACCGTTGCGGTGGAAATGGCCCTGCTGCTGAAAGAACTCCAGTGACCTCCAACGACAACACCTCAAAACCCGCCGGCAAGCCTCCCGCCAAGCCGGGGGCCAAGCGCCCGGCCGCCAAGTCAGCGCGCCGCCGCGCACGTGAACATGCGCTGCAAAGCGTCTACCAATGGCTGTTGACCGGCGATGACCTGGCGGTCATTGACGCCAACACCCGCGAGCAGGAAGGCTTCGGCAAGAGCGACCGCGGCCACTACGACAAGCTGTTCAACGGCGCCATCGAAGACGCCCCCTCGCTGGACGAAGTGCTGGCCCGCCATGCGGACCGCAAGACCACCGAGCTCTCGCCCATCGAGCACGCCATCCTGATGCTGGGCGCTTACGAGCTCAAACACTGCATTGACATCCCCTACAAGGTTGCCATCAATGAGGCGGTCGAGCTGGCAAAGTCGTTTGGTGGCACCGACGGCCACAAGTACGTCAACGGCGTGCTGGACCGTGCAGCGGAAGACCTGCGCCCGGTCGAAGTGAAGGCCGCTCGCGGCTGATCAGCCACCGGGGCATGAACCTGCCCCGGCCCCGGCCAGCCTGACCGGTCACCCCGACCGGTCACCGTGATCGCCCCACCCGGCCCTGCCGCAGCCGAGCCGGCAGCGCTCTCAATCCCTCGGAATTCGATTCACCAGTTCCTCGCCGCGTTCAAACGCGCTGATGCTGGCAATGGTGGTCGCCATGATCTGGCCAATGGCCTCCACGGTGAAGAAGGCCTGGTGCCCCGTCACGATCACGTTGGGGAAGGACACCAGCCGCTGGATCACGTCGTCGGTGATGATGGTGGAAGACAGGTCCTGGAAGAACAGGCTGGCTTCCTGCTCATAGACGTCGATCGCCAGGCCGCCCAGTTGCCCTGACTTGAGCGCCTGAGTGGCCGCTTCGGTATCCACCAGCCCGCCTCGGCTGGTATTCACCAGCACGGTGCCTTTTTTCATCTTGCCCAACGTGCCCGCATCAATGATGTGTCGGGTGTCGTCATTGAGCGGGCAGTGCAGCGAGATCACATCGGCGGTTTCCACCAGGGTCGCCAGCTCGACATAGCGCCCGCCCATCTGCTCGAACTCGGGGCGTCGAAAGGCGTCATAGCCGATCACGGTGCAACCAAACCCCAACATGATGCGGGCAAAGATCGAGCCGATCTTGCCGGTGCCAATCACACCCACGGTCTTGCCGTGCAGGTCGAACCCCATCAACCCGTCCAGCTCGAAGTTGCCTTCACGCGTGCGTGCGCTGGCCCGCGCAATCTTGCGGTTCACCGCCAGCAGCAGGCCGACCGCAAACTCCGCCACCGAATGCGGTGAATAGTCGGTCACGCGCACCACTTCGACGCCCAACCGGGCAGCGGCTTCGCAATCCACATGGTTGTAGCCGGTGGACCGGGTGGCGACGAGACCGGTGCCCTGCCGGGCCAGCACCTCCAGCACTGCCGCATCCACGTTGTCATTGACGAAGACACACACGGCCCGGCAGCCCGCTGCCAGCGCGGCAGTCTCTACCGTCAGCCGATCCTGGATGAACACCAGCTCGTGCCCCGCCGCTTCGTTCGCCCGTGCCAGCAGAGACTGGTCGTAGCGCCGCGTACTGAAAACTGCAGCTCTCATCGTTCCCCCTGAGATATTGACCGTGTAATGGCTGTCAGATGACTATTAAACTCGATCTCGTCGCCACTTGCGCCCTATGTGACGCCATGAATGAGATCAGTCATTTTCTGAGTGCACAGCCCCTGCTGGCCTTGTTCCTGACCATCGCCATCGGCTATTGGCTCGGCGCCCTCAGCGTCAGGGGCTTTGCACTGGGGTCTGGGGCGGTGCTCTTTGTAGGCCTGGCGGTGGGTGCAGCGGCCCCGACGCTGAAGCTGCCCCCGCTGCTGGGCAACCTGGGGCTGATGCTGTTCCTGTATGGCGTCGGCATTGCCTACGGCGCGCAGTTCCTGCGTGGCCTCAGCAGTGCTGAAGGCGTCAAGGCGAATGCCGCCGCCTTGATCGCCGTGCTGCTCGCGTTGGGCCTGATGCTGGCGGCGGTCGCCTACTGGCCGGGCATGGAACTGTCCAAGGCGCTGGGGGCCTACGCGGGCGCGGGCACCAGTACGGCAGCGCTGCAGGCGGCATTGGCTGTGTTCGGTGCTGAGCCGGCCACCGGCTACTCGGTGGCCTACCCGGTCGGTGTCGCCATCCCCATCGTGCTGCTGGGGCTGTACAACGCCTGGCGCAAGCCGGTGCTGCTGCAGCCCAAGCCCCCCATGCTGCATGTCGAGGAAGTCGACGTGCAGGAGTTCACCGTGCTGGGCATGAGCATCGCCACCGCCTCCCAGACCCTGCCGCGCGGTGTCACCATTGCCGCCGTCCGGCGCGGCCATCACAACGTGGGAGCCTCCGGCACTACTGAATTGCAACGCGGCGACGTGCTGCTGCTCACCGGCACGGACCGCACGGCCCTGCGCAATGCGGCACTGCGCTTCGGCCCGTCGGATCCTGGCCGCGTGCTGCGGGACCGCAGCGAGTTGGACTACGCCCGTTTCTTCATTTCCAACCCGGCCGTGGCGGGCAAGCGCATGGCGGATCTACAGCTGCCGCCGGAACTCCATGCACGCGTGCTGCACCTGCGGCGCAGCGATGCCGACCTCGCCCCGCACGACGACCGCCAGTTTGAATTCGGTGACCGTGTCGGGGTGCTGGCCCCCCGCGACAGCTTCGCCGCGCTGAGCAAGCTGTTTGGCGACTCGGTGCGCGGTACGGGCGAGGTCAGCTATATCGGGATGGGCGTGGGGGTGGTGCTGGGGCTGGGCGTGGGGGCCATCGTGTGGCCGCTGCCCCTGCTGGGGCACTTCTCGCTGGGTTTTGCCGGCCTGCTGCTGGTGGCCCTGCTGCTGGGCTGGCGGCGGCGCACCGGGCCGTTGCAGTGGGCCATGCCCGTGTCCGCCAATCTGGTGCTGCGCAATTTCGGGCTGACCGTCTTCCTGGCCGTGGTGGGCATTTCGTCCGGCGCGACTTTCGCCTCGACGGTGGCGCACAGCGGCTTGATGTATCTCGCGCTGGGCAGCGCCATCGTAGCGACGCTGGTCATCGTGACACTGCTGGTGGCCACCCTGGTCTTCAAGCTGCCCTTTGACACCGCCACCGGCGTGGTGGCTGGCGCCACGGGCAATCCGGCCATCCTGGCCTTTTCCAACCGCATCGCGCCCACCGACAAGCCCGACATTGGCTACGCGATGATTTTCCCGTCGATGACGGTGGTGAAAATCCTGCTGGTGCAGGCGGTGGCGCTGTGGGGCGGCCCGGGCTAGGCACCGCACGCAGCGGCGCTGACTGTTCACCAGTGCGCCAGTGCCCACCGGTACCCGCGAATGCCCACGGGTGCGGGCCAGCAGCGCCCCTGACCGGGGTCCCATGCCTGCGCGCTTATGATCGGCGGACTGAATCCCCAGGCACGACGCGGTGGTGGCCTTCTTCAACGAGGTGCTGGCGCAGGCCGAGCAGAAGAACTGGCTATCCAACGAGCACTTCAGCGTCGATGGGACGTTGATCCAGGCATGAGCCAGCCACAAGAGCTTTGTTCGCAAGGATAAGCAGGACAAGGACGGCGACGCCGATCGTCCTGGGGGCGGCGACGACTTCCGAGGCCAGCCGCGCAGCAACGACACACACGAGTCCACGAGCGATCCCGACAGCCGGCTGTATCGCAAGGGCAAGACGGCGAGCGAGTTGCGCTTCATGGGTCACACGTTAATGGACAACCGCCATGGCTTGATCGTGAACGCCCGAGTCACCCCGGCCGATGGTCATGCCGAGCGGTAAGCCGCGCTGAGCATGGTGAGCGACGCTCGCCAGAGCAACCCGCAGGCCATGATCACGCTGGGGCGGACAAGGGATACGACGCTACAGAGTTCGTTCAAGATCTGCAGCAGATCAAGGTCGGTAAGCGTCCGGCAAAGGCATCCGGCTGACGCCAGTCCCGATCAAGCGTCAGAGTCGTTCCACCTCTTCGGAGCCCAGCTTGAACCACTGGCCCGTGGATTCGGTGCCATGCACCTCGAATTCCGTTGCGACGTCTCTGAGCGAGCTGCGGATGCTGCGAAGCAGTTCAACGGGCATGCCGCGATCCGTATCACTGGTGTATCGGCACACCGACGTCTGCGTCTCGCTTGCTGGCACAAGATGGGTTCGTGCGATGTCGATGTCGTTGAAGTCCCCTAATGTGCCCAGCGCCCACTCGTCTTCGTTCTCAGCGTCGAACTCGACGGGGTCCAGCCCGACCCGTTCGGCAAGCTCCTCGAGCGAGAGCCCGGTCCTGAAGCTGATCGACAGGTATGTCTTCATCGAGTAGGTTGTGTTGTTGACTTCACTCTTGACATTCTCCTCGCCAGCAATGGGGCAGGAGCTCATTGATGCGGCTGGCCGGCTGCGTCGGCAGCAGTTCCAGCACGTCGCGCAAGTAGGCGTAGGGTTCAAGCTCGTTGAGCTTGGCCGAGTGAATGAGGCTCATCACGGCCGCAGCCCGCTTGCCCGCGCGCAAGCTGCCGGCGAAGAGCCAGTTCTGCCGCCCGAGTGCAATGGGCCGGATGCGGTTCTCCACCCAGTTGTTGTCAATGGGCAGGTCACCGTCATCGAGGTAGCGGATCAGCGCCGCCCAACGCTTGAGGCTGTAGTCGATGGCCCTGGCGGTGGCTGAGCCATCCGGCACGCGCTGGCGTTGTTGCCGTAGCCACTGGTTCAGTGCATCGGCCAACGGCCGGGCTGATCGGCGTGCTTCAAGCCTGGCTTGGCTATCGGCGTTGGCTGCTGTCCGTTCCACCTCGTAGAGCTGGCCGAAGAACTTCAGCGCCTGCTCGCCGACTTGGCTGCCGTGGTTGGCCCACAGTTCGTGGAACTTGCGCCGGGCGTGCGCCATGCAGCCGACCTCGGTCACGCCCAGCTCGAAGCAAGCCTTGTAGCCGGCGAAGTCGTCACAGACAAGCTTGCCTTGCCAAGCTGGCTTGCTTAGCGTCCCGGGCAGTCAGAGGAAGTCCCGGGCGTGCTGGCCGCCGCGGCTGTCGGCGAAGTCGAAGACGACGCCCTGCAACGGGCTGAACTGCGTGCTGCAGTAGCTCCACAGGTAGGCGCGGTGTGTCTTGCCGTGGCCTGGCTTGAGCATGGCCACTGGGGTCTCGTCGGCGTGAAGCACCGGCTGGCGCAGCAGTTCCGCGGCCAGCGCGTCCACCAGCGGCTGCAGTTGGACGCCGCACTCGCCGACCCACTGGGCCAATGTGGAGCGCGCGATGGCGTGACCGGCACGTTCGAAGATGGCCTCCTGCCTGTACAGCGGCAGATGGTCCAGGTACTTGGCGACCAGCACCTGCGCAAGAAGGCCCGTCGTCGGTAGGCCCTTGTCGATGATGTGCGGAGCAACCGGCGCCTGCACGATGCGCTCGCAGCACTTGCACACCCACTTGCCGCGGATGTGGCGCTCGACGGTGAACACGCCAGGCTGGTAGTCCAGCTTCTCGGCTACGTCCTCGCCAATGCGCTGCATGGCCTGCCCGCAGCCGCAGGCAGTGTTCTCGGGTTCATGGTGCACGTCGCGACGCGGCAGGTGCGCCGGCAGCTTCTCGCGCCGCGGCTGTTGCCGCTCGCCAGCAGCGCGGCCAGGTTGCAGCGCCTCAATCTCGGCGGCGACGGCCGCCAAGTCGCTGTCCAGCGTCTCGTCCAGCAAGCTCTTCTGCTCGGCGCTGAACCGCTCGCTCTGCGCCGCGAACTTCAGCCGCTTGAGGATGGCGTTCTCGTGAGTGAGCTTGTCAATGACGGCCTGCTTGAACGCAGCCTCGGCGCGTGCAGCCCGAAGGGCATCGCGCAGTTGGTTGGCATCGAGCGTGTCGAGGTCGTCGGCAATCACGAGTGGTGATGCTGCCTGCAGTGGACCTCGCTGCCTATCGGCAGATGCCGCAATGGACGCGGAGCTACAGCAGCGTGATGACGCCGGCTTCGCCGACGTGCTGCCAGGGCAGACCAAGCACCAGGGCGTCGAACTGAGCGCGGCTCAGGCTCAGCGTGCCGGTCACGTCGCGGGGCCAGACGAAGCGGCCCGCGTTGAGGCGGCGGGCCGCCAGCCACACGCCGATACCGTCATGCACGAGCACCTTCATCCGGTTGGCGCGGCGGTTGGCGAACAGGTAGGCGTGGTGGGGGCGGGCCGCGCCGAAGACCGTGACCACGCGCCGCAGGGCGGCCTCGGTGCCGGCGCGCATGTCCAGTGGCTCGACCGCCAGCCAAAGCGCATCGACCCGGATCAACGCAGCATCTCGCGGAGCCAGGCAGCGCAGGCCGTAGCGCTACTCATCGGCCAGCGCACGCGGACATGAACCGGGCCGCGCCGCAGTTCCAGTTCGATGGACTGCGGTGGATCAGATGGTGGTGTCACCGAGACGACCGACACGGGGACGAAGGCGGGCGAGTTGCAAATCTCATCGTCACCAGAAACCAAACGGCGCCACTTGTGAACGAGATTGGCGTTGAGGCCGTAGCTCATCGCCACCTGGGCTACGGACGCGCCTGGCACCGCGCATGCGGCGATGACTTGCCGCTTCAGCTCTGCATCGTGACGCCGGCGGCTGGCCGGCTTGGCGTCTGACATGGTGTCCACCTAACTTACTTGGTGGGCACCATCCTGGCTGCCGGTCACGCGCCGTTCAAGATGAGTTGACCGGACGGATACCAAGGTCGTGCCTCATGTGGCACAGAACAAATCGGGACGCCGCTCGGCCGTGCCCGAAGCGATTGCGCAGACACCAGGCTACGACTTGTCGATGCGGTGCCGCAAACGCATCGAGCAAGGCTTCGGGTGGGCGAAATCCATCGGTTCGATCCGCCAAGTGATGGTGCGCGGACTGAAGAAAGTGGACCAACTGTTCGTGCTGAACATGGCAGCCTACAACTTGGTGCGCATGCGCTCGCTAGGGCGAGTCCTTCTGCCAGTCGCCGGATGAGCGATAGCGGCGCCTGAAACGCCGCCCAACGCCCCATTTGGGCTCTCGAAAAGCGTTGTCGAATCGACTTCGAATCAGACTGGTCGAAATTCCGACAACTGAGGTGCAGGGCGGCGTGAGTCGCGGCAGTATTTCAGCAGCCTGCTAGAGGATATCCTTCGCTGAAGAGCCCTCGCGTTATTCAGACTCTATTCATTACCATGGAGGCCAACTCAATCATGCTTCAAAAGCCACTTCTCGCAGTCTTTTCCGACGACAACTCCGCGGCACTCGAGATACAAATTGGATACCCGGAGGTTGCAGAGGTTGACTGGAGGTGCAGTGCACAGATTGTTGGGCTGCACCCCAGAAGTCGATATCTGGTCGGCATTGACCCTTGGCAGGCATTGCAGTTGGCTCAGCAATACGTTCTTAACGAACTAAAATCTCTCATAGAGCAGGGCGCTCGCCTTCAGACAAGCGATGGCGAATATTCGCTAACCTTGGCGGAACTTTTCACCACCCTCCAATAATTTACCCAATTGACGGTTGCGCTCGCAGCCCTCGTCCACTGAAGTGGTGGGCAGCGCCACACTCCGGCCCCAACACGTTTTCGTCAATGGCGCCGCGATTAGCGTCAGTGCCCGCGCGACATAGTTCAATAGCAGCGGGAGTTACAGGCCACCCCGCCCCTGGGGCGTGCATCTCGACCTTGTTTCGCTTACCGCTACCTTGATGGCTTCTCCGCCACCTGGGAGCAATCGTGAGCCGCAGGAGAATCGAGATGTTCCAGTATCGACAAGTGCTCGTGCGGCTTCGCGCGGGTGATTCTGAGCGCGACCTCGCCCGGGCTGGCCTCATGGGGCGGCAGAAACTGGCCCAGGTGAGGTCTGTTGCGCAGTTCCGCGGCTGGTTGGATCCGAGCGTCGATCTCCCGACGGACGAGGAACTGGCACAGGCCTTCGCTGGCCAGCGACGGGCCGCCTCCTCCATCTCCAGCGTGGAGCCCTGGCGCGACCTGGTGGCCCAGTGGCAATCGGCTGGTGTGCAAGGCAAGGCGATCCACGCTGCCTTATGCCGGCTGCACGGGTACCACGGCAGCTACTCCTCCGTGGCACGGCTGCTGGTGGATCTGCGAGGGCGACAGCCGGCGAACGTGACCGTACGGTTGAGCTTCGAGCCAGGTGATGCAGCCCAGGTGGACTTCGGCGCAGGGCCTGTTCTGGTGCATCCCGATGGTCGTCCCCGCAGAACGTGGGCGTTCGTCATGACCCTGGCCCACAGCCGCCATCAATATGTGGAGTTCGTCTGGGACCAGACGGTGGCAACATGGCTGGGCTGTCATCGGCGGGCGTTCGAATGGTTCCACGGCGTGCCGAGCCGCTTGATCATCGACAACGCCAAGTGCGCCATCATCCGCGCCTGCGCCAAGGATCCACTGGTCCAACGTGCCTACGCTGAGTGTGCCGAAGGCTACGGCTTCAAGATCGATGCTTGCCCGCCCCACGATCCCCAGAAGAAGGGCATCGTGGAAGCTGGGGTGAAGTACGTCAAGGGCAACTTCCTGCCCACTCGGACGTTCCGTGATCTGGCGGACCTGAACGCCCAGGTGCGTCTGTGGGTCATGCAGGAGGCGAGCCAACGTGTTCATGGCACCACCCGGGTCAAGCCGCTGGCGCTGTTCGAACTGGAACGGGCCTGGCTGCAGCCTCTGCCCGCCATCGCTCCGGACCTGGGTAGCTGGCACCGCGTCACGGTGCACCGCGACTGCCACCTGCAGTTCGAACGCGTGCTGTACTCAGCGCCTTTCACGCTGGCCGGCAAACCCCTGTGGCTGCGCGCTCCAACCGGTCAGCAAGGACCACTGCGGGGTATATCCAGGGGTGTCCTTGGTTCCTGGAACCGACAGGTTGAAGCCCCGCGCAACAAGGCGACGATGATGGTAACGATGCTCACGACGAATTGCGCCGGAAATCATCGGGGCTGCCTTGAACATCAGCATTAGGCTGTTGCAGACACCAAGGGCCTTTTTGGAGGATGCCATGCTGTCGCTACTGCCTTGCACCTCGTAGGCCTTGCTGATCGTCGTCACTCCGCATCATCTATGTCAAGCCTTGGGAGACTCCCCATGAACGGCCCTCTGACGGTAGCCCTGAGCGATGAAGCGATTCAAGCTATCGCGCGCGCAAGCCGACTCTCTCCCAGGGAGCTCGATCAACTCGCAGAGCTGCTTGCTGCCATCTCAGCATGACGCCTCGGGGGAGGCGCTGGGCCGGACGGCTATTATTCTTGTAACGCGCAGCGGCGTTCACCAGCGCCGTGACGTAAAAATTCCGTACTTTGACTTTTGTTAGCATCTACTATCATCAAAGAACGCATGAAATGAGACTCTCCGATCGAGTTGCACGGATCGAACCGTTCTACGTCATGGAGTGCGCCAAGCGCGCCGATGAGATCGCCCGCTCCGCCGTGTGCGACCCGGCCCAGGGCGGCCGGCACATGATCTACCTGAACATCGGTGAACCGGACTTCGGCGCCAGTGCGGCGGTTCGCGAGGCCGCCGCGCGCTTCACCGCTGCCGGCCAGATCCCCTACACCCAGGCCACCGGCCTGGTGGCCCTGCGCCAGCGGCTCTCCGACTGGTACCGCAACACGCAGGACCTCGCCATCGCGCCTGAGCGCATCGTCATCACCGCCGGTGCGTCCGCCGCGTTGCAGCTCACCTGCCTGGCGCTGTTCGAGCGTGGCGACGAGGTGCTGATGCCCGACCCCAGCTATCCCTGCAACCGCCACTTCCTCGCCGCCGTGGACGCCACGGCGGTGCTGCTGCCCGCGGGCGCGGAGCAACGCTTCCAGCTGGACATGGCCCAGGTGCAAAAGCGCTGGACCGAACACAGCCGGGGTGTCCTGCTCGCCTCGCCCAGCAACCCCACCGGCACCTCCATCGCGCCGGATGAACTGGCACGCATCCACGCCTTTGTGCGCGCGCAGGGCGGCGTCACGGTAGTGGACGAGATCTACCAGGCGCTGAGTTATGACGACCGTTACCGCCGCAGCGCGCTGGCCCTGGGCGACGACGTGATCTCCATCAACAGTTTCTCCAAGTACTTCGGCATGACCGGCTGGCGGCTGGGCTGGCTGGTGCTGCCGCCTGCGCTGGTCTCCCCGGTGGAGAAGCTCGCACAAAACCTCTACATCTGCCCGTCCACCATTGCCCAGAAGGCGGCCCTGGCCAACTTCGAACCCGAGTCACTGGCGGAGTTCGAACGGCGCCGCGAGGAGCTCCGGCGCCGGCGTGACATGGTGGTGCCTGAACTGAACGCCATGGGCCTGCCCGTTCCGGTGGTGCCGGACGGCGCCTTCTATGTCTGGGCCGACGCTTCCGGCACGGGCCTGGGCAGTTGGGACCTGTGCATGGACCTGATGCAACATGCACAGGTGGCCCTGACCCCGGGCCGCGACTTCGGGCCCGCCTTGGGCGAACGCTTCCTGCGGCTGTCTTTCGCCAGCAGCACGGACGATCTGCGTGAAGCGCTGCAACGCATCCGTGTGCGGCTGGCCGATCTTCGCGCTACTCACCCCCGCCCCACGCCATGACCGGCACCGCCATCGCCCCCACCTCATCGTCCAACGCACCGCGGCTCCCAGCCTTCCAGCATGAGCTGCGCATCTATTGGGAAGACACGGACGCCGGTGGCGTCGTCTTCTACGCCAACTATCTCAAGTTCATGGAGCGTGCCCGGACGGAATGGCTACGCGGCCTGGGCTTCGAGCAGGAACTGATGCGGCGTGATGAGGGCCTGATGTTCGTGGTCAGCGACACGGCCTTGCGCTACCTGGCCCCCGCCCGGCTGGACGACTGGCTGCGGATCACCGTGCATCCCACCGAGATCGGCCGGGCCAGCCTGACCATCGACCAGCAGGTCTGGCGCGGTGAACAGCTGCTGACCGAGGGTCGCATCCGCATCGGTTGTGTCGATGCGGCCAGCCTGAAGCCGGCGAGAATCCCGGCACGCATCCTGCAATGCCTGCAGCGCTGAAACGGCCCAGCCAACATCCGGACACAGTGCCGGGTCGATTTCGAGCAAAAATTACCTGTTTGCCGCGTCCCTGCGCCGCCCTACCCTCAGCACACCCGGGCGTCGGCCCCTTGCTGACCTCACGTTGATCTCACGTTGACTTCATGAACCAAGACCTCTCCATCATCTCCCTGATCATGCATGCCAGCTTCACGGTGCAGCTGGTCATCGCCGCGCTGCTGCTGGTCTCGCTTGCGAGCTGGAGCGTGATCTTCAGCAAGCTGATCTCGCTGTCGCGCGTGAAGGCCCGCAACGAGGGGTTCGAGCAGGAGTTCTGGTCGGGCAAGAATCTCAACGATCTGTACAACAGCGTCTCCAACCACCATGACGGCGCCCCGCTGGAGCGCATCTTTGCCTCCGGCATGCGCGAGTTCCTGAAGCTGCGCGAACGCCGCGTGACCGAATCCAACGCCCTCCTGGACGGCGCCCGCCGCGCCATGCGGGCCAGCTTCCAGCGTGAGCTTGACGCGATGGAGTCGCACCTGTCCTTCCTGGCCTCGGTCGGTTCAGTCTCGCCTTATGTCGGCCTGTTCGGCACGATCTGGGGGATCATGCATGCGTTCGTGGGCCTGTCCAACCTGACGCAGGTGACGCTGGCCACCGTGGCCCCCGGCATCGCCGAAGCGCTGGTGGCAACCGCCATCGGCCTGTTCGCCGCCATCCCGGCCGTGCTGGCGTACAACCGCTTCGCCCGCCAGATCGACCGCAACGCCATCACGCTGGAGACCTTCATCGAAGAGTTCTCCAACATCCTGCAGCGCAATGCCGGCCAGCCGGCACCTGCGGCGGCCCGCTGAGCAGACACAACGGAGCACCCCGCCATGCCCGCGATGTCATCCCGCAGCGGCTCCCGCCGCCGCACCATGAACGAAATCAACATGGTGCCCTTCATCGACGTGATGCTGGTCCTGCTCATCATCTTCATGGTGAGCGCCCCCCTGATCACCACCGGGGTGGTGGACCTGCCCAGCGTCGGCACCAGCAAGCAGCAGCCCACCCACGTGATCCAGGTGATCGTCGGCAAGGACGAACAACTCAAGATCAAGCTGGACGGCGAGCAGGACCCTCAGCCCGTGCCGCTGAAGGCGCTGGCCGCCCGGGTCAAGGATGCCCAGGCCGGCGACGCCAACACCCCGGTGGTGATTTCCGCTGACCGCAATGTGAAGTACGAAGCCGTGGTGAAGACCATGGACGTGCTGCAGCGTGCCGGTATCCAGCGGGTCGGCCTGTCGGTCAAGAACGGTCCGTCGGACAGCTGACGCCCCATGAGCAGTCTTGTTTCCCGTTTCCCCATGGACCGCGATGCGCTGCGCCCGCCGCCAGCGCCTGGCATGGGCCGCGGCCTGGTGCTGGCCGTCGTGGCGCACATCTTCCTGGTGCTGGCCCTGAGCTTTGGCGTGAGCTGGCGCTCCACCCCGGTCCCGGCCTCCGAGGCCGAGCTGTGGGCCTCCATTCCGGTGGCCGCCGCGCCCAAGGAGCAGTTGCCCCAGGAAGAGCCGCAGCCCCCCAAGCCGGAACCCAAGCCCGAGCCCCCCAAGCCACAGACACCCTCGGCCGAGGAGGTGCAGGCCCAGCGCGATGCCGAGATCGCCATTGCCAAGGCCAAGGAGCGCAAGCAGAAGGAAGACCAGGAACTGCGCGACGCGGAAGAAAAGAAACGCAAGCTTGATCAGCAGAAGAAGGAAGACGCTGACAAGCAGGAGCGTGACCGCAAGGAGGCGCAGGCCAAGAAGGACCAGGCCGACAAGCTCAAGGCTGACAAGGCCGAGAAGGCTCGCAAGGACGCCGAGGCCAAAGCCGAGCAGGCGCGCCATGATGCCAACGTCAAGCGCATCATGGGCATGGCCGGCGCTACCGGCGCCCCGAATGCCACCGGCTCGGCGTTGAAGAGTGCGGGCCCGTCGGCCAACTACGCAGGCCGGATCAAGGCGCGCGTGCGGCCCAACATCATCTACGCCGATGCGGGGGGCACCGACAACCCACAGGCGGAAGTGGAAGTGCGCTGCAGCCCGGACGGCACCATCGTGGCTCGCCGCATCATGAAGTCCAGCGGACTGCCGGACTTTGATGCTGCGGTGCTGCGGGCGCTGGACAAGACCGAGATCTTGCCGCGCGACACCGACGGCACCGTGCCCCAGGTGATGCTCATCACCTTCCGGCCGCGCGAGTGATGGGCGCCTGGGACGTCAACAGCCGCCTGTGATGGCGAGGGCGGGACAGCCTCCCCGCTCTCCCATCGCCACCCGCTGTAGACCGTGTACAGCGCGGTGGCCCATAACAGCAGGCCCACCGCACGAAGCAGCACTCGCTGGCGCGACACCGACAGGTTGCGCAGCCGGTGGTGCCCCGCCGTGGCCAGCACCGCCAGCCCACCGTACACCGAGATCTGCGCCAGTGCGGTCAAGGCACCGATGGCCCCCAGCTGCCACACCAGCCCGCCCCGCTCAGGATGCAGGAACTGCGGCAGCACCGCCAGGCTGAACAGGTAGGCCTTTGGATTGAGCAGGTTGGTCAGCACGGCGCCGCCAAACACGGCCCCCAGACTCTCCAGCCTCCCCTGCCCGCTTTGCCCGCTTTGCCCGTCTTGCCCGCCTTGCCCCTCCAGGCGACGTCCGTTCGGCAAGCCCCCGGGCAAGCCGGCCGGCGAGCCGCCATCGCCTGCGGGTTGTGGCTGCGCGCGCATCAGCCCCCAGCCCAGCCAGGCCAGGTAGAGCGCGCCGGCCATCATCATCGCAGTGAACGCGCCCGGTACCGCCTTCAGCAGCAGGGCCAGGCCCAGCGCGCCCATGCTCAGATGGCACAAGGCGCCAGCCACCACGCCGGCCAGCGCCACCGCGCCCGCCCGCCATCCCCTGGCCAGGCTCCAGCCCACCACAAACGCCATGTCCACGCCCGGCAGTACCACCACCCCCAGCACCAGCGCGAAGTACACCCCCAACTCGGCAGCAGTCATCCTGATCTCCCTTGAAAGAGCCGCAAGCCTAGGAGGCATATAGGACAAAATACAGCCTATATCGAACCCGACCGTTCTAGACTCCTTCGCATGTCCAAACCCGCCTCACGCGTGCTGGTCCTGCTGGAATTGCTGCAGTCCCGTGGCCAGGTCGATGGCGCGACCCTGGCGCACGAGCTGCAGGTGGAGCGCCGTACCGTGCGCCGCTACATCGCCGCACTCGAAGATCTGGGCATTCCCATACAGGCGGAGCGGGGCCGGTTCGGTGGTTACCGGCTCATGCCGGGCTACCGCTTGCCGCCCATGATGTTCTCGGACGACGAGGCGCTGGCCATCGGCCTGGGGCTGCTGGCGGTGCGGCAACTGGGCTGGGCGGATGCCAGCCCGGCCGTGGCCAGTGCCCAGGCCAAGCTGGAGCGGGTGTTGCCAGCGGCGCTTCAGAAGCGCCAGCGCGGCATCTCCCAGCGTGTAGCCCTGGACCTCAAGCCTACCCGGGACGCCGCCGATCCGGCCGTCATCGCCGCGCTCGGTGCGGCCGCCTTCTCGCAGCAGCGCATGCGCATGGTTTATCAGGACGTGCAGGGGCAGCGGTCAGAACGCGACTTCGACCCCTACGGCCTGGGTTTTCGTGGCGGGCATTGGTATGCGGTCGGCTTCTGCGGGCTGCGCCAGGCCATGCGCTCGTTCCGGCTGGACCGCATCGATTCGGTCGAGCCGCTACCCCAGAGCTTTGGTCGGCCCGAGTCGTTCGACGTGCTGGCGCATCTGCAGGCATCCATGGTGCGCGTGCCGCGTGCTCATGCGGTGCATTTGAAGGTGCAGGCGCCGCTGGAAGCGCTGGTGCAGCAGCCGCTGGCAGCCATCAGCAGCCTCGAATCCGGCGTGGATGGGGTGCTGCTGCAGTGCCAGATCGATGACCTGGCGTGGATGGCGCGCAGCCTGGCGGCGCTGCCCTTCGACTTCAAGATCCTGCAGCCCCCCGCCCTGGTGGCAGCGCTGCGCACGGTGGCGCAAGAACTGGCCCTGCGGGCGGATCAATCCAGCTGACCTGCCGCCATCCGGATCTCCTGCCCCGTCAGCGCCGTCTTCAACACCAGGCGCGTGGCGGCCACCAGGGTGTCCAGGGGCAGGCTGGCGGCGCCCGGATGGTGGGCGGCCTGCTGCGGCAGGTAGGGAATGTGCATGAAGCCGCTCGGCACGCCCTGCCCCATGAGCCGGTGCTGCAGGCCGTAGAACACGTGGTTGCAGACGAAGGTGCCGGCCGTCTGCGACACGGAAGCCGGGTAACCGGCCGCCCGCAGCGCGGCCACGATGGCCTTGATCGGCAGAGTGCTGAAGTAGGCGGCCGGCCCGTCCGCCGCCACCGGCTCATCCACCGGCTGGGCGCCGGCGTTGTCGGGAATGCGCGCATCGTCCACGTTGATGGCCACCCGCTCCAGGGACAGGTCACAACGCCCGCCGGCCTGCCCCACCGCCAGCACCAACGCAGGCCGCACACGCGTGAGCGCGTCGTCCAGGCGCTGCAAGGACTCACCAAACACGCAGGGCAGTTGCACCGCCACCACCCGCGCCTCGGCGATCACTTCACCGTGCAGGGCCTGGGCCAGCTCCCAGGACGGATTGATGGCTTCACCACCAAAAGGCTCGAAGCCCGTGATCAGGATGTTCTTCACGGAACCGAGTCTAGCGGGCCTCTCAATTGCTATTACTCGTTATGGAAGTAGCGCAAACGCGTTAGGCTTAGGCCTAAGACGCCCCTTTGTCCAGTCAAAAATACTCGCGGAGACCGCTACATGTCCGACCCGTCCGTCCCGCTGCAATGGACTCACACCGAGCCAGGCCAGCTGCCGGTGGCCCCTGCGGCCGCTCCGCAGAGCCCTGCCCCGGCGGCCCATGCGGGCACGCGGCGCGGGGGCGACAGCGGCTTCGAATGGCCTACCCCGCCCTTTGCCGCCTACCCGCGGCCCAAGTCTCAACGTGATCCGCTGGCCTGTGAAATCCTCGGCCTGAACGGTAGCCGCACGGTCGGCAAGGTGATCCTGATGGTGCCGGAAGAGCGCCTGGCGCAGGTGCTGGTGCCGCCGGCCCGCAACGCCATGCCGCTGAAGTTCTCGCAGTTCCGGGCGCTCAAGCTGTTGCATGCCATCGAGGTGCCGCCGCGCGATCCCGCGTCCCTCAACGACCCGCACTCGCTGGACCAGCGCCCGCGCACCGAGTTCCGCCTGGTCTACCAGAGCGGCGAGGAGTTCCAGGGCACGACCATCGGCCACCAGGAATCCGACCTCGGCCTGTTCCTGTTCCCGCCGGTCAGCGAGACCAGCGACTGGGTGCGCTGCATGTTTGTGCCGCGCGAGGTGCTGACCAGCTATGAGGTCGGCGACCGCATTGGCGACCTGCTGGTGCGCGAGCATGTGGCCACGGCCGACCAGGTGGACGACGCCCTGCAGGAACAGAAACAGCTGCGCGACCGCCGCGTGGGCGACATTCTTGTGGCCCAGCAGATCGTCAGCGCCGAGCAGCTGATGCAGGCCATCGAGCAGCAGGCCAAGATGCCGATGGTGCGCATCGGCGAGGCGCTGCTGGCACTGGACCTGGTCAGCCAGGCGCAACTGGACGAAGCGCTGCAGCAGCAGAAGCTGGACCGCTCGGTGCCCTTGGGCGAATTGCTGGTCCGCAAGGGCGTGGTCACGCGCGCCCAGTTGCAATCGGCGCTGGCCCGCAAGATGGGTTATCCGCTGGTGGACGTGGATCACTTCGCCATCGAACCGGACGCCGTGCGCAAGCTGCCGCTGTCCGTGGCGCGCCGGCTGGAGGTGCTGCCGCTGGTGCTGCGGGATGGCCGCCTGATCGTGGCGATGGAAGACCCGACGCGCCGGGATTGCATCGACGAAGTGGAGTTCATCACCCAGCTCAAGGTGGTGCCGGCCCTAGCGCGGGTGGGTTCGCTGCAATTCGCCCTGCCCATGGCTTATGAACGCTTTGGCAACCAGGGCGCGGCAGGCCGCGATGCCAGCCTGCCACCCATTGGCATGGACTTCGAGCTGGACAGCTCGGACAAGCTGATCGAGACCCTGGAGCGCGAAGGCCAGGAACAGCAGGCCCGGGAAGCGGCCCGGGAGGAAGAGCGTCCGATCGAGCAGAGCGACAACTCGCTGGTGCGGCTGATCAACAGCATGATCATTGACGCCTACAACCAGCATGTGTCGGACATCCACATCGAAACCTACCCGGGCAAGGACAAGGTGCGGATCCGCTTCCGCAAGGACGGGGTGCTGCAGCCCCACCTGGAGCTGGCCCACACCTACCGCAGCGCGCTGATCGCCCGGATCAAGATCATGTGCGACCTGGACATTTCCGAGCGTCGCAAGCCGCAGGACGGCAAGATCAATTTCGCCCGTTTCTCCGCGCAGCATCCCATCGAGCTGCGGGTCGCCACCATCCCGACCAACAACGGGCTGGAGGATGTGGTGATGCGGATCCTGGCCTCGGCCAAGCCTATCCCCATGGAGAAGCTGGGGCTGTCCGCCTACAACTTCGACAACCTGAAGGTGGCGGCGGGACGCCCTTACGGCATGGTGCTGTGTGTGGGCCCCACTGGCTCCGGCAAGACCACCACGCTGCACTCGGTGCTGGCCCAGATCAACACGCCCGACCGCAAGGTCTGGACCGCCGAGGACCCGGTGGAAATCACCCAGGCCGGGCTGCGGCAGGTACAGGTCAACCCGAAGATTGACTGGACCTTTGCCAAGGCACTGCGCGCCTTCCTGCGGGCGGACCCGGACGTGATCATGGTGGGTGAAATCCGTGACGAGGAAACCGCCGAGATTGCGGTGGAAGCCTCGCTGACGGGCCACCTGGTGCTCTCCACCCTGCACACCAACAGCGCGCCCGAGACCGTCACCCGGCTGCTGGACATGGGCATGGACCCGTTCAACTTCGCTGATTCACTGCTGGCGGTGCTGGCCCAGCGCCTGGTGCGCCGGCTCTGCCCGGCCTGCCGCAAGTCCGAGCCGATGCCGGATGCGCGCCTGCAGGAATTGCTGGACGACTTCCTGCACGGCTTCGCGGCCGAGAACCGGCCGACGCGGGAGTCGGTGCTGGCCGAGTGGCAAGGGGCCTATGGCCAGCCCAACCTGCTGCACTATCACAGCCCGGGCTGTGCCAAGTGCGACAACACGGGCTACAAGGGCCGTGCCGGTTTGCATGAGTTGCTGGTGGTCTCAAAGACCGTGCGCCGCCTGATCCAGACGGGCTCACGTGCCGAGGAGCTGATGCACCAGGGCATGGGTGAAGGCATGCGGACGCTGCGGCAGGATGGCATCACCAAAGTCCTGCAAGGCGTGACCTCCCTCAGCGAAGTGCGGGCTACAAGTAATCAGTAGCCCCCGGCTGTTCGGGCCTAAGGCCCGCCCATCCGCCCCCCGAGGGGGCTGCGGGCCGCCTTGGGAGCGGCCCGGCGGCGGCCCTCTTCGCTCATCAGAGCCCCGCTTGAACGGCGCTGCGCGCGTTCAAGCGCTTTGGTGCGTAGGGGTGCGGTGTGGCTTGCAGTGCTCTGCGCCGAAGGTGCAGGGAGAACTGTGGTGGATCAACGCTGGGGGGTCAGGGCGAGGATGCGCTGCGACATACGGGCAGCCGCGCCGCGGTGGGCGGCGGCAAACGCCGTCGCCGCTGAGGCCATGGCCTGGCGGCGGGATGGGTCGCCCAGCAGGTCCAGGGCCTGGGTGGTGGCCTCGCCCAGCGTTTGCACGCGGGCGGAAGCGCCCGCCTCCAGCGACAGCGTGGCCGCCTCGGCAAAATTGAAGGTGTGCGGGCCCATGAGCAGCGGCACGCCGCAGGCGGCCGCCTCGATCAGGTTCTGCCCACCCAGCGGCTCAAAACTGCCGCCCAGTAGCGCCACGTCCGCCAGACCGTAATACAGCGCCATCTCGCGCATGGAATCGCCCAGCCACACGTCAGCGCCGATGTCCTCGGCCGTGGGACCCTCCGGTGCAAAAGCGCTGCGCCGCGCCAGCCGCAGGCCGGCATTGCGCACCAGCGTCGCCACCTCATCAAAACGTTGCGGGTGCCGCGGCACGATGAGCAGCAAGGGGCCTGTCCCCCCGGCCCGTCGCGACGCCGTGGCCTGCCATTGGGCCAGCATCGCCGCCTCCTCGCCTTCACGCGAGACGGCAAGCATCACCACCGGTCGGCCCAGGCCGGCATGCCAGCCCTTGCCGCGGGCCACCAAGGCCTCATCCGGCTGCAGGTCGAACTTGAGATTGCCGCTGACCTGGACCTCAGGCACCCCCGCCTGGGTCAGGCGTTGCCCATCTTCCCGGGTTTGCGCCAAGGCCAGACGCAAGGTGCGCGCCGCCGGGGCCAGCAAGGCCTTGAAACGCTCGCCGCGCCGCAGGCTGCGGGCAGACAAGCGTGCATTGGCCAGCACCATGGGCACCCCAGCCCGCGCTGCTTCGTGCTGAAGGTTGGGCCAGATCTCGGTTTCCATCAGCACGCCCACTGCCGGCCGCGTGGCACGCAGGAAGCGGCGCACCGCCCCCGGCGTATCAAACGGCAGCCAGCGCTGGGTATCGCCCGGCTGCAGCAAGGCCTGACCCGCTTCGCGACCGGTGGCCGTGGTGTGGGTCAGCAGCAGCCGCAGCCCGGGACGGTCCTGGCGCAGGCGCTCGATCAGCGGCGCAGCCGCACGAGTCTCGCCCAGCGACACGGCATGGACCCAGACCGCGCCAGGCTCGATCTCGGGCCCGAAACCGAAACGCTCCGGCAGATGGGCCCGGTACAAGGGCTCCGCACTGCCACGGCGCATCAGCCGCAGCAGGTACAGCGGCGTGCCCAGACGCAGCACGCTGCTGAAGAAGCCGCGGGCGAGACGCTCCCGCCAGGAATCTCGAGGGAGACTCAATGGCCGGCCGAGAAGGTGATGTCCGGCTTGACGCGCTTGAGCTGGGCCAGCACTTCCTTCTGGATGCGCTCCAGCGCCTCCTGGGTGTGGCCTTCAAAACGCAGCACCAGCACCGGCGTGGTGTTGGAAGCCCGGACCAGGCCGAAACCGTCGTCGTATTCCACCCGGATGCCGTCAATGGTGATCACGTTCTTGGCATTGGGGAACTCGGCGATCTCCTTGAGCTTGGCCACCACCTCGTGGTGCTCGCCTTCCGCGCAAGGCACGTTCAGTTCCGGCGTGTTGACGCTGTTGGGCAGGTCGTTGAGCACCTGGCTGGGGTCGTCCGAGCGCGACAGGATCTCCAGCATGCGGGCGGCCGTGTACATGGCGTCATCGAAGCCATACCAGCGCTCGCCGAAGAAGATGTGGCCCGACAGCTCACCGGCCAGCGGCGCACCGGTTTCCTTCAGCTTGGCCTTGGCCAGGGAGTGGCCGGTCATCCACATCAGCGGCTTGCCGCCGTGTTCCTCGATCCAGGGGCCCAGACGCTGCGAGCACTTCACGTCGAAGATGATCTCGGAACCGGGCAGGCGCTTCAGGATGTCAGCGGCCAGCAGCATGATCTGACGGTCCGGCATGATCATCGTGCCGTCCTTGGTGACGATGCCCAGGCGGTCGCCGTCACCGTCAAAGGCCAGGCCCAGTTCGGCATCGGTGGCATGCACGATGCGCTTGAGGTCTTCCAGGTTCTCGGGGCGCGACGGGTCCGGATGGTGGTTGGGGAAGTCGCCATCCACCTTGGAGAAGATGTCCACCACCTCGCAGCCCAGCGCGCGCAGGATGGCCGGTGCGGTAGCGCCGGGGATGCCGTTGCCGCTGTCCACCACGATCTTCATCGGGCGGGAGAGCTTGGCGTCGGACACGATGCGGTGGCTGTACTCCGCCTCGATGTCCATCTTGCCGACCCGGCCCTTGCCGGCTTCGTAGTCTTCGGCTTCGATGCGGCACTTCAGGCCCTGGATCTGTTCACCGTAGACCGCGGCGCCCTTGAGCACCATTTTGAAACCGTTGTAGTCCTTCGGGTTGTGGCTGCCGGTGACCTGGATGCCGGAGTGGCAGCCATGCTTGCCTCGGGTGGCGGCCACGTAATAGAGCATGGGCGTGGTCACCGCACCAATGTCCACCACATCCAGACCGGTGGAGGTCAGGCCGCGAATCAGCGCTTCCACCAGGCCCGGGCCGGACACCCGGCCATCTCGGCCCACCGCCACGGCCTTCTCGCCTGCGAGCTTGGCCTCGGTGCCGAAGGCACGGCCGAGGTGCTCGGCCAATTCCTCGTTCAGGGTCTGACCCACAACACCGCGAATGTCATAGGCCTTGAAAATGGAAGCGTGAACTTGCATGAGCGTCCCTGTAAAAAGGTGGTCGGACAACAAAACTGGGGCGGATTGTAGGCAGGAGAAACGCCCCTTCCGTGTAACCCGGGGTGATGATGGGCATCCCCCTCAACTTGACCCGGCCCCAATAGGGCAATTGGCGGACCAGGGGCGGCGCCCAGCGATGAAACGCAGGGCGGTTGCAACTGCCATCCGGCGTCAGCAACATGTCCGGAAACGGCCAGCGCTGAGCGGGAGCGGTCCCTATCATTCATCCATGGCTCCCCTGCTCGACCCCCACCACTGCTACCCGGCGCTGCTCGCCCGGGATGCCCGTTTCGACGGCCAGTGGTTTGTCGCCGTGAAGACGACCGGCATCTATTGCCGCCCGATCTGCCGGGTGCGGCCGCCCAAGCAGGAGAACTGCGTCTTCTACACCACCGCCAGCCAGGCGGAGGCCGCGCACTTTCGCCCCTGCCTGAAGTGCCGCCCCGAACTGGCGCCCGCTGCCCGTTCCTGGAGCGCCATGGACGCCAGCGAGGTGCTGGCCCGCGAGGCCGCCCGCTGGCTGGACGAGTGCGCGCCGGACCAGGCCACCCTGCCCGCGCTGGCGGCCCATCTGGGCGTGAGCGAGCGGCACGTGCGGCGCGTGTTCACCGCCGTGCATGGCGTGGCGCCCCTGCAATACCTGCAGACTCGGCGGCTGCTGCTGGCCAAACAATTGTTGACAGACACCACGCTGCCAGTCGCCCAGGTGGCGCTGGCTGCCGGGTTCTCCAGCCTGCGCCGTTTCAATGCGGCCTTTGCCGACCATTACCGGCTCAGCCCCACGGCGCTGCGCAACGGGCGTGCACCACGCCTGGCGGAAGCGGAGCCTCCCGAACACGAACTGCGCCTGGACCTGCGCCCGCCGCTGCAGACCTCCGCCATGCTCCAGTTCCTGGCGGCCCGCGCGGTACCTGGCGTGGAACACGTGGACCTGGCGGGGCTCAGCCTGCGGCGCAGTGTCCGGATGTCACTGCCGGGCCAGGCGGATGTGTTGGGTTGGGTGGCCGTGCAATTCACGCCGGACGGGGCCGAGCGGCCCCGCGTCACCCTGCGGCTCAGCGCCTCCCTCTGGCCCCACGTGGCCAGCCTCATGCCGCGCCTGCGCCGCTGGCTGGACCTGGACGCCGACCCCCAGGCCATTGCCACCGCTCTGGGCGATGCCCTCGGCCCGCCCGCCCTCGGCCTGCGTTTGCCGGGCACCCTGGACCGTTTTGAACTGGCCGTGCGTGCGGTGCTGGGTCAACAGGTGACGGTGGCCGCCGCGCGCACCTTGGCCACCCGCCTGATCGCCCGTTTCGGGGAACCACTGCCGGCGGCACTGGAGGCGCCGGCCCCGGTGACCCACGCGTTCCCGTCGGCGCAGCGGCTGGCCACGGCCACCGTCGATGAGGTCGCCGCCCTGGGCATGCCCGCCCGCCGGGCGCAGGCGCTGATCCACCTGTCCGGCCAATGGCCCGGGCTGGCCTTTGCGCAGGGGCGGGGGAGCGTCGACAACGCCATCGCCGAACTCGCCGCCCTGCCCGGCCTCGGCCCCTGGACCGCCCACTACATGCTGATGCGGGGCTGGAGCTGGCCGGACGCCTTCCTGCCAGGCGATGTGGTGCTGCGCCAGCGTCTGGAGAGCCGTGCGGGTACGCCGTTGCGGCCGGCAGCGCTGGTCGAGGCGGCGGTGGGTTATGCGCCCTACCGAAGCTATGCCGTGCTGCAACTCTGGCGCGAGGCCGCTGCCCTGCCCCGGCCGCCCAGGGCATCAAGACCACCCCCACTGCCCGCCAAGGAGTGCTGTGATGAAACACCGTGACCGTACCCGCCATGCCCGCCACACCCACCATCCCTGCCACATCTGCCAGACCGAGATGGACTCGCCCCTGGGCCGTATCCTGATCGCCCGCAACGCCCATGGCCTGTCCGGGTTGTGGTTCGAAGGCCAGAAGTACCACCCCGGCGTGCTGGCGGTGCCCCGGGACGACCACGACCCGCTTCTGGCGCGCACGGTACAAGCCCTGCACGCCTATTTCGACGGTCAGGCGCTCCAACTGCCGGCGCTGGCGCCTCAGGGCACGCCGTTCCAGCAGGCGGTCTGGCAATGGCTGCTGGATATTCCTGCAGGTGCCACCTGGACCTATGGTCAACTGGCGGCCCGGGTGGGCCGTCCTGAAGCGGTCCGTGCCGTTGCCGCCGCCGTGGGGCGCAACCCGCTGTCCATTCTGGTCCCCTGCCACCGCGTGATCGGCGCCAACGGTCAACTCACGGGTTATGCCGGCGGGCTGGACCGCAAGCGGGCGCTATTGGCGCTGGAGGCGGCCTTGGAGGCCCTGGACGCCCCAGGGGCAAGACGGGAGGCGCAGTCGCCGACTTTGGCAGAACCGGTACAAGACAGGTCAGCAGCGCCAGCAAGAGGTGTCATGGCCAACAACCAGGCGCCTCGCGCGCCACAGGGAGCAAGTGCTTGAAGCAACGTGATCTGGGGGAACTGATCCTCCTGGCGGCCATCTGGGGCGCGTCCTTTTTGTTCATGCGCATCGCGGCGCCCGAATTCGGCCCGGTGGCCACCGCCTTTGTGCGGGTGGCCGGGGCCTCGCTGCTGTTGCTGCCCCTGCTGGGGATGCGGGAAGGATTCGGGGACCTGCGCCGGCACTGGCCGGCCCTGCTCCTGGTGGGTCTGCTCAACGGCGCACTGCCATTTGCGCTGTTCAGCTACGCAGCACTCTCCATCAACGCCGGCCTCTCCAGCATCCTGAACGCGACCACGCCCATGTGGGGCGCGCTGATCGCCTGGGCCTGGTTCAGCCAGCGCATGGACGGCTCCCGGCTGGTGGGCCTGGCCGTGGGTTTCGCTGGCGTGGTGCTGCTGGCCTGGGACAAGGCGTCCTTCAAACCCGGTGGCAGCGGCTTCGCCATCCTGGCCGTGCTGCTGGCCACTTTCAGTTATGGCGTGGCCGCCAATGCGACCAAGCGCTTCCTGAGCCAGGCCACACCTTTGGGCGTGGCCACCGGCAGCCAGTTTGCAGCAGCCCTGCTGCTGACGCTGCCCGCCTGGCTGCAACGGCCGGCGCAAATGCCCGGGCCGCGCGCCTGGTGGGCCATTGGCCTGCTGGCCCTGCTGTGCACCAGCGTGGCCTACATCCTCTTCTTCCGACTGATGAAGCGGGTGGGCCCCACCAACACCATCTCGGTGACCTTCCTCATCCCGGTCTTTGCCCTGCTCTGGGGCTGGCTGTTCCTGGGCGAGACACTCAATGCCTCCATGGCACTGGGCTGCCTGGTGGTGCTGCTGGGGACGGGCCTGGCGATCGGGGTGCTCCGGCTGCCCCTGCCGGCGGCAGCAAGGCCGGCAAAGTAGCACCCCTGCGTCAGGTGGCCGAAACCCCTGCCCTAGCCTGATGGCCAAAGCCGGCCGTGAGCGCCTCTCGGGCGATGGTCAGGATTTCTTCTGACAACTCTGGCGCTGCGGCCGCACAGGCACGCGACAGTGTCAGCGCGCCCACCATCGCGGACACCAGGAGGATCGCCCGGGCCTTGTCCTCGGCGTCGGGCACGGCCATCACCGTGCCATCGGGCCGATGCCGTGCCAGGGTCTGCAGATAGGCGGCCACGCCATCGCTCATCGCCTGCCCGAGCTGCCCGCCCTCCCGGGCCGCATCCACCGCCAGCGCCGCCATGGCGCATCCGGCACCCGGTGCATCGCGGTGGGCCGGGCTCAGATAGCGCTCCAGATGCTGACGCAAGTCCCCCCCCTGCTGGCTCAACTGGGTGGTCAGACGCTCCAGCCCCATGTCCATCGCCGCCGTACAGGCCTCCGCCGCCAGGGCCTCCTTGGAGTCAAAGCGGCCATAAAAACCCCCATGCGTGAAGCCCGCTTCACGGGAAATCTCGGCCAACCCCACCCCGGCCACCCCACGCTCGCGGTACAGCCGCGCAGCGGCATCCACCAGCGCCTGGCGGTTGGCGGCGGACTGTTGCTTGGTGACTTTCATGAAGACTCCTTGGTGCACGGAAACCGCCTGTGCGTTGGCTGTGGCGATGACGCCTTCTGGCGGTCACTCATTCTAAAGAGGCCCCCCGGCCAGACCGATCAACCGGCAAGCGGCCCCGTTTTGAGTATGGTCATCATTGAATCTAGCCATCGCCGTTACGATGTTGACTTTCATCAAAACAAGTCGAGGCCGCATGCTTGCCGACTCCCTGTCCCGCCAATTGCGTGAGCGTGGCCTGCATTTCAGCTGGGTCATTGCAGGGCTCACCTTCCTGACCATGCTGTTCATGTCTGCCGCGCTGGGCCTGCCGGGCGCGATGCTGCAGCCCCTGTCGCAGGAGTTCGGCTGGACCACGGGGCAGATTTCATCCGCGCTAGCCCTGCGATTTGCGCTCTTTGGGTTGATGGGGCCCTTCGCGGCGGTGCTGATGGAACGCTTTGGCGTCAGGGCGGTGGTCAGCACCGCGCTGGCACTGGTGGGCGGCGGCATGTTGATGGCAGGCTTTGTGCGGGAGCTGTGGCAACTGGTGGCGCTGTGGGGTGTGGTGCTGGGCGTGGGCAGCGGCATGACCGCACTGGTGCTGGGCGCCGTGGTTTCCAGCCGGTGGTTTGCAACACGCCGTGGCCTGGTGATGGGCGTGCTGACGGCCAGCGCAGCCACGGGCCAGTTGGTCTGCCTGCCGATCGCCGCCTGGTTGATCCAGCACGGTGGCTGGCGGGCTCCCCTGCTGCCAATGGCCGTGCTGTGCCTGGTGGTGATGGTGCTGGTGTGGATGCTGATGAAGGACCGACCGTCCGATCTCGGGCTGACGCCATACGGCCAGCCGGCTGCGGTTGACGAGGTCGCGGTACCGGCACCAACACCAACACCAACACCAACACCAACACCAACACCAACACCAACACCAACAGCAACAGCAACAGCAACAGCAACAGCAACACCAACAGCAACACCAACTCCCACATCGGCATCGGCATCGGCATCGGCATCGGCATCCGCGCCGGCGCCGGTGACCTGGGCCACGCCCTTCATCGCCCTGCGCGAGGCCGTGGGCGAGCCCACGTTCTGGCTGCTGTTCGGCACCTTCTTCATCTGCGGCCTCTCCACCAACGGTCTGGTGCAGACGCACTTCATCTCGTTGTGCGGGGACTACGGGCTGGCCGCCGTGCCGGCCGCTTCAGTGCTGGCCATGATGGGGGTGTTCGATTTCATCGGCACCATCGCTTCAGGCTGGCTGAGCGACCGGTACGACACCCGCAAGCTGCTGTTCTGGTACTACGGCTTGCGGGGACTGTCGCTGCTGTGGCTGCCGCATGCGGACTTCACTCTGTACGGGCTGTCCCTGTTTGCGATGTTCTATGGCCTGGACTGGATCGCCACCGTCCCGCCAACCGTGCGGCTCACGGCCGACCGGTTTGGGCCCGCCCAGGTGGGCCTGGTGTTTGGCTGGATCTTCGCCGGGCACCAGATGGGCGCCGCCGTGGCCGCCTACGGCGCCGGCCTGAGCCGCAGCCTGTTGCTGAGCTATGCGCCGGCACTGTACGTGGCGGGCGCGGCCTGCCTGCTGGCCGCCGCAATGGCCATGGCCATCCGGCGGCGGCGGGTGGCCAGCCCCGACGCTGCAACGGCGCGGGTCGCGCCGAGTGCCGGCTGTTCCTCGACTTAGCCGGCGCTGGTCTCGCCGCCCACCGGGCCGCCCACCGTGCCGCCCACCTGGCCGCTGGTTTCTCCGCCGGTTTCGCTACGGCCCTCGCCGCTCGCCTCAACGGGCGGGCTGCTGAGCAGCGCCTGCAGGCCCGCTTCGTCCACCACCGCAATGCCCAGTTCCTGGGCCTTGTCCAGCTTGGAGCCGGCTTCTTCGCCAGCGACCACGTAACTCGTCTTCTTGGACACCGAGCCGCTCACCTTGCCCCCCGCCGCCTCAATCAACGCCTTGGCTTCGTCACGGGAGAGCGTGGGCAGCGAGCCGGTGAGCACCAGCGTCTTGCCTAGGAGCGGCTGCGGGCCTTGCGGCTGTGCGGCCGCGCCGTCGGTTTTCGGAAAATCCACACCGGCAGCCATCAACTGCTCCACCACCTCCCGGTTATGGGGTTCTGCAAAGAAGGCGGCGATGCTCTTGGCCACCACCGGGCCCACATCCTTGACCTCCAGCAGTTGCTCCTCGGTTGCTGCCATCAGCGCATCCATGTTGCCGAAGTGCTTGGCCAGGTCCTTGGCCGTGGTCTCCCCCACGTGGCGGATGCCCAATGCATACAGGAACCGCCCCAGCGTGGTCGTCTTGCTCTTATGCAAGGCGTCATACAGGTTCTGGGCGCTCTTCTCCCCCATGCGCTCCAGCGCCGCCAGCTTGGCCACGCCCAGCTTGTAGAGGCCCGGCAGGCTGGTGACGATGCCGCCATCCACCAGTTGGTCCACCAGCTTGTCGCCCAGGCCTTCGATGTCCATGGCCCGACGGCCCGCAAAGTGCAGCAAGGCCTGCTTGCGCTGTGCGGGGCAGAAGATGCCGCCGCTGCAGCGGTGGTCGATGCCGCCCTGCTCCCGCACCACGTCACTGCCGCAGATGGGGCAATGGCGCGGCATGTGGAAATTGGGCACGTATTGCGCGCGCTGGGTATCCACCTTGCCGACGATCTCGGGGATCACATCGCCCGCACGGCGCACGATGACCTCGTCACCCACCCGAACGCCCTTGCGGCGCAACTCGAAGACGTTGTGCAGGGTCGCATTGCTGACCGTGGTGCCGCCCACAAACACCGGCTCCAGCTTGGCCACCGGTGTCAATTTGCCGGTGCGGCCGACCTGGATGTCGATGGCATTGAGGCGGGTGATCTGTTCCTGCGCCGGGTACTTGTGGGCCACCGCCCAACGCGGTTCGCGTGAGACAAATCCCAGGCGCCGCTGCAGCTCTCGGCTGTTGACCTTGTAGACCACCCCGTCGATGTCAAACGGCAACTCATCGCGCCTGGCTCCCATCGCCTGGTGGAACTGCACCAGGCCTTCGGCGCCCAGTGCCACGGCGCGGTCGGCGCACACCGGCAGGCCAAAGGACTGCAGGGCATCCAGCATGGCGCTGTGGGTGGGGGGAATGTCCCAGCCCTGCACATCACCCAGACCGTAGGCAAAGAAGCTCAGCGGTCGCTGCCGTACCAGGTTGGGGTCCAGTTGGCGGATGGCCCCGGCTGCAGTATTGCGCGGGTTGACGAAGGTTTTTTCATGGGCCTGGCGCTGTCGCTCGTTCAGCGCCTCGAAATCGTCACGGCGCATGTAGACCTCGCCGCGCACCTCCAGCACGTCGGCCCGGGCCCCGCCCCCCTGGAGCTTCAGCGGGATCTGGCCGATGGTGCGCACGTTCTGGGTGACGTCTTCCCCGGTTTCGCCATTGCCGCGGGTGGCCGCCTGCACCAGCACGCCGTGTTCGTACCGCAGATTGATGGCCAGCCCATCGAATTTGAGCTCGGCGGCATACGCCACCGGGGCTGCATTCGGTTCCAGGTCCAGCTCACGGCGCACGCGGGCATCGAAATTCTCAGCGCCCGTGGCCTGGGTGTCGGTCTCGGTACGAATGGACAGCATTGGCACGGTGTGCCGCACGGGAATAAAACCTTCCAGCACCCGGCCACCGACCCGCTGGGTGGGGGAATCCGGCGTCAGCAGGGCCGGATGGCTGGCTTCCAGCGCCTGCAGCTCCTGGAACAGCTGGTCGTAGGCGGCATCGGGCAGCGCCGGGGTGTCCAGCACGTAATACAGGTGGGCGTGGTGATGCAGCTGGTCGCGCAGTTCGGCGGCGCGGGCGGCCACGCCAGCAGGCACGGCCGGCGTTTCGTGAGAAACGGCATCAAGTGAACGTTCGGAATTCATGCCCGGATTGTGGCTCACCGCCACTAACTGGAAGTCGCCACAAGGGGGCGCCAAAGGTCACCGCGCGGATGGGCCACCCCACCGCTCCCATGCAAATCGAGAGAGGCACCTAACTCATCCATGCGGTCATTTTTAGCATTTGATGGAAGTTCTTTTTATCACTTACGAACCTAGGATTCCGCTCCATGTCGTCGCACTCGGCGGCATCGGCGCTCCACTCAGTTCACTTACCGGCTGTCAGCGTGGCGCGTCGAAACCTATTCAACGGCCCCCTTACCAGGACCTTTATTCATGAACCACCACTCCCACGCACTCCGCGCCAAGACCTTCGCCAAGCGGCAGAAGGGTTACACGCTGATCGAACTGTCGATCGCCCTGGCCATCATCTCCGTGATCATCGTCGGCTCGCTGGTCGGCGTGCAACGCATCCTGTCCAACAACCGTGCTAACAATCTGCTGAGCGAGATTCCGCGAATCAACGCGGCATTGGTGGGCTCGGCGGCCAACGCCAACTCCAATACGCTCAGCACAATCACGACCAGCAATGCGGCTTCACTCGGTGCGTTCTCCCCCAACGCGGTGAGCTGGGAGGGCGAGACCGCCACCGTGACGAACGCTTTCGGCGGCAACATCTTCATCCAGGGCCTCTCTAACACCATCAACTTTGACGGTGTCACGCGTGGTTATGTCGTGACCGCGACCGGTGTGGCCAGGGACATGTGCGCCACCGTCGTGAATGGCCTCGCACCCTTGGCCCAGGCGCTGTGGGTCGACCAAAACACCACAGTGCCGAGTGGCCCCCTAACAAGCAAACCTGCGGACGCAGATCTGATCAAGGGTCCTGGCCAGGACGCTTCGATCAATCTGGGCACGATGTCCACGCAGTGCCGCGGCTCGACGAATGGAAGCAGCACTAGCACGATGGTCGTGCACGCATTTATCGCCATCTAACTTTTCCACTTGCCTGGGTTTCGCGCTGCGAAGCCTGGGCTTCGGCTCGTCATGAACACACTCAGGCTTCTTCCCTCACTCGCCTTGGTATTGGCCGCCGGCGCCCAGGCTGCCGCCCCGGCATCTTCGACGTCTTCGTCGCCATCCAGCACGCCCTTGCCGGCAGCCCGGGCAGAGATCCCCGGTTACGGCGAGGTGGAATGGATCCGCACGCCACGTGCACAACCCCTCCTCCCCGGCACTGAGGCCGGCACTGAGGCCGACGCCTTGAAGGCCATGCGCGCTGAAGCGCCGACCGAATGGACGGTGGAGTTGTCCGACCAGAGTTTCCGCCAGACCTTGCTGCGCTGGACACGAATCGCCAATTGGCAACTGGTCTGGGAAGTCGATCGCGATTTCGCCATTGATGCCCAGGTCACCCTGAATGGCAACTTTCTGCAGGCCCTGGATCAGGCCATGACGGCCCTGCGGGACACCGATTTCCCGGTGCAGGCCCGCATCAATCCAGACACCCGTGTCGTTCGCGTTGTGCGCTACATGCTTGACGGAGAACGGCGTTGATCCAAATCAAAAACAAAGATATGTCTGTGTCCGCACTCCCACGACGCCTGGCCCTGTTCATGGGCTGTGTGCTTTCCAGCGGCTGCGCCATACAAGCCACCCAGGTGGCTCAGCGTGAATATCAGGACGCCAAGGACCGCACGGGCGGTTTCCAGGCACAAGCCCGTGAGCCGCAGCGCCTGCCGCCCATGGTGCAGGCCGACACCGTGCCCCGCTTCGCAAGGCATTCCATCCCCATGCAGCGCGCGGCCACGCTGCCCACCCATATCGGCCAGGTGACCCTGCGTTATCCCGGGCGCCATCCCTTGGCGACCGTGGCGGAGCTGATTTCCCGGCTCATCGACATTCCCGTCCTCATGACGCCGGATGCCCTGGGCAATGCCAGCGATTACGCGCCTGGCGGCATGCTCGGTACGGATGCCCAAGCCGCAGGCCCGGCCGCGAACGCCAACGCCAACGCCAAGGCTGGCGACAACCACACCGCCCTCAGCCAGCAGGCGGTGGCCGCCGGTGCGCGCACGCTGGCCATCCAGCCACGTGACCTGCAAAACACCATGGAGCTGGACTATTCCGGCCCGCTGGCTGGGCTGCTCAACCAGGTGGCCACCCGGGCTGGCCTGCAGTGGGAATACACCGGGGGCAAGATCGTCTTCAGCCGTCTGGTCACCCGCTCCATCCTCGTCAAGGCGCTGCCCAACGGCCTCAAGACCACCGGCAGCTTCGATGTCTTTGGCGGCAACAGTTCCAGCGAGAGCGGCGGCAGTGGCGGCGGCAGTGGCGGGAACAGCAGCAGCGGTGGCAGCGGCAGCAACGGCACCCTGACCGTCGATTTCACGACCGAAAGCGACTACTGGGCCGGTCTCAAAGACTCGCTCAAAGGCATGCTCTCCGCCCGCGCCCATCTGCAGGTCGACCCTCGCTCCGGCCTGGTGACCGTGACGGACGCGCTCAACAATGTGGAACGGGTCGAGGCCTTCCTGCAGGAGGTCAACACCAGCCTGCTGCGACAGGTCTCCCTGGAGGTCGAGGTGCTGCAGGTCAACCTGACCGACCAATACAGCAACGGCATCAACTGGCAGGCCGTGATGGGCAAGGTCGGCGGGAATCAATGGTCGCTGACTGGCCCGCAAGGCCCGGGCGCACTGTCGGGCAACACCCCCGGGTCGCTGTCTTTCGTGTTGGCACCGTCGAGCTCGCGCGCCTCCCCCAGCAAGCTGGTGGCCGAATCGCTACAGGAATATGGCACGGTGGCCACCGCTTATTCCAGTGTGGTCACCACCACCAACCGCATGCCGGTTCCGGTGGGCTCGCTGCAGACCCAGTCCTACGTCCGGCAGACCACTGCGGCTGTGGTGAACGGCTCCACTGGCATCACGACCGCGGGCGCCCTCACCCCGGGCTCGATCTCCACCGGTCTGGGGCTGATGATCCTGCCGGTGATCCTGGACTCCAACCGCGTGCTGCTGCAAACCGCCATGCAGGTGAGTGAACTGCGAGAGATCAAGGCCTTCACCAGCGGCAGCGGTGCCACTGCGCAGTCCATCCAGTTGCCCAACACGGTGAGTTTCTCTTCGCTGCAGCGCATCAGCGTTCAGGCGGGGCAGACGCTGGTGCTGGTCGGCTACGAGCGGGAACAGACCCAGGCCGATGACTCGGACATCGTCCGTGGCCTGCTGCCCATCTCCAAGCGAGGGGGCCGTGCCAAGCAAGGCACGGTGATTCTGATCACGCCCCGCCTGACGGACCGGTAAAGGAGCGGCCATGTCATCCAATCATGGTTCCGCCTCCCTGAGCAGTTCCGCCGGGTTCGGCGCCTCCGGGTTCGACAACGGCGGGTTGCAGGGGCTCGGTACGGAGTCCGTCGCCAAAAGCTGCGTGATTGCCGGCACCCGCCTGGTCTTCGAGCTGGAATGGAGCCCCACGCAGAACCGCAGCGCGCCAGACGCCGAGTTTCAGCGCGCGCGCAAGCTGGGCTACAACTTTGCCACCATGCTGCCCGACAAGAGCCTGATCGGCCTGGCCAAGGCGGTGCAGGCGGGCTCAGGCAAACCGCATGCGGCGGTGGTGATGCTGGTCGAGCGCTTCTGCTCCGGCGGGGCTGAAGCGGTCCTGATCTCGGTCGGTCAACGGGGGGTCGCCTTCGTCGGCCTGATGGACCGTCGCCCGGTGCCCGGTTTCGACCGGCTGCTCAGTGGCCTCGATGCTGCGCTGGCCCTGCTGAAGGAGTTCCGGGACATCCATATTGACCAGGATGTCCGCGTCGCGACCGACCTGGGAGACACCATCCCGAACAGCGAAGTCTTGCAGACCCAGACGGTCTTCGAGATGCCCGAAGCCGGGTCGCTGGTGCGACCGCTGATCAACCGCGCGCTGCGCAGAACCGTGCTGGGTGGCGGCACCGCCGCTGTGGTGCTGAGCGCTGCCCTGGGGTCGTTTCTCTGGTCGCAACACCAGCAGCGCAAGGCGGCTGACGAAGCTGCGCGGCTGGCCCGGGAAAACGATCCGAACCGCCAGTACGAGGCCAACATCAATGCCATGCTGGCCAGGGCGGGCATCCCTGGCAACGTGGTGCTGGACCAATGGCGCGGCCTGCTGAATCGCCTGCCCATCACCCGCGAAGGCTGGGCCCTTCAGCGATTTGAATGCACGCAGGCCTCCCGCGAGTGCGTGGCCACCTGGACCCGCAACTACGGCAACTTTCAGGACTTCCTCACTCGCCCGCCGGTAGGCGTGCGGGAGCCCCGGTTCGGGACGCTGTCCAACAACAACGATGTGCTGGGCGCGTCGATGACCACCTTCCACAGCTGGGATGTGGCAGATCAGCAAGCGAATCACCAATCGGATCACCAGGCGCTCGCCCGCCCCACCCTGCCCAGGGTGGGCGAGGTGCCCGAAACCTGGGGCAGCCGGCTACAGGATCTGGCGCTTGCAGCAGGCGGCGCGGCCAATGTCACATCGCTGAAACCGGCCCGCCTGTTCGGCCCGTCCAGCGTCACCAGCTTGCAGGCTATTCAACAACCGGTGGTGGCCATGGAGTGGCGCATCGTCGATGGCATGTGGTCACTGCCGGCCATCGACCTGCCGCCGTCGGCCGTCCCGGAGTCCCTCACCGTCCAGTTGGCGCCCACCCAGATCACTTACACACTTACCGGAAACGTCTATGCCAAAGGCAAGTCCTATTAAGGCCCCCGCCGCAATCCGCACGGTTTGCACCGCTCTGCTGGCGCTGAGCAGCGGCCTCGTCCTGACCGTCTCCACCGCTATCGCCCGCGAAGAGGGCGAGGAAGCGAATCAGTCGGCGGCCTCGTCCTCCATGCAGCAGATCATCGAGTCGGCCCGGCGCAAGAAGGCCCAGGAACTGGAAGCCGCCGCACGGCGGATGCTGGGAACTGATACCAGCGCGCCGGCATCGACCGCACCGATGCTGCCGCCCCCCCCCGTCCAGGATTCGAAGGCCGATGAGCTGCCCAGGGTGTGGTCCATCTCCGGCATGAACAAACACCTGGAAGCCGAGCTGTACTACCAGGGCCGCATTTATCCCGTGAAGCTGGCCGGGGATGGCGGCACGGTGCGCGTAGGCCCCTGGACCGTACGCACCATCAGCAGCACCGGTGTGACAGTCGCGCCGATGGCAGGCCACCGGGCGGCCAGCCGCTGGCCTTCGTCAATTGTCCTGCCGCCGCCAGAACGCGGCAGTTCGCTGTCCAGCTATCCGTTCTATACGGCGGCGGACAGCCGCGTGGGTGGGCCTGAATCGGCCGCGTTGCCGCCCTCGGCACTGCGGGCCAGCCAGTTGCCATTGAGTGGGTCGGTCGCCATGGCCCCAGGTGGGGTGTATTGAGATGCCAGTCAGCCCGCCATCAGGTGATCGGCCAGAGGATGGGCCGTCGGCGGTGGACGCCACCAGCCCGGCCGCCGCTGCGGCTCCCGGAAGCTCCCGTCACATCACTGACTATGCCCAGTTGCCCCCCTATGACCACGTGCTGTCGGTGGTCTCGGACAACGTGATGGCCGGGAAGGAGGAGCGGCAGGTCCGCGTCTCCCGCGAGAAAGAGCACAAGCTGCTGGCGCTGGCCTTGCCGGCCCAGCGTTTCCTGGTGCTGTCCACCGAGGACGAACTGCGCAGCCCGGACTGGTATCACGTCGTTCAGGCCAGCAAGCGCCTGGGCTTCGACTTCACCGGTTTCTACACGGCCACACCGGAGATCTTCGAGCTGATCGCCTACCGCACGCAGCACCGTGTCCTGGGTGGCGAAGCGGAAGGCGAAAGCGCACGCGCCATCGAAACCATGGTGGCCAACTCGTCCCCCCTGGAGTGGTTCCGCAGCATCATCCACCGTTGCCTGATTGCTGGCGCCAGCGACCTCCACCTGGAGGTCCGTGGAGAGATTGGCCGGGCACGCGTCCGGCTGGATGGCCTGATGCGGTCGCTCGGCAGCTTTCCGGCCCGTATCGTCATGGATGGCATTTCCGCGGCCTACACGGTGCTGGCCGAGGAGAACTCCCGCAGCGAGGTGGCCTTCAACGGCTCGGTCCCCCAGGGGGCGATGATTCCGCTGGACCTGCCCGACCAGCGACTGACCCTGCGCTACCAGAGCCACCCCGCCGTGGGCGGCATGGATGTGGTGATGCGCATCCTGCGCTCCAACCATGCGGCCCGCACCGCCCAGCTCACGCTGGAACGGTTGGGCTACACCCCCTGGCAGGTGGAGCGCCTGCACGACGCCTTGAGTTCTGCATGGGGTGGCATCTTTGTGGCGGGCATCACCGGCTCCGGCAAGACCACCACCCTCAACACCATGCTGGCCTACCTGGCACGCGACGGGACCCGCAAGCTCATCACCATCGAAGACCCGGTGGAATATGAGCTCTCCGGCGCGAGCCACCTCTCCGTTCAGCGCGGCGCGCTGGAAGCGGATGTGGGAAGCAACCCATTCCACGGCGCGATGCTGTCTTTTCTGCGGATGGACCCGGACGTCGGGCTGTTCGGTGAGATACGGGACTCCCTCTCCGCCAACATGGCGCAGGTGGCCATTCAGACCGGGCACAAGATCCTCTCCACCGTCCATGCCACCTCCGCACTGGGCGTGGTGAACCGGTTGAACTCCCACATCGTCGGCCTTCACCGTGAAGACCTTTGCAGCCCTGAGTTCATCTCCGCCCTGGTGTACCAGGTGCTTGTCCCCCTGAACTGCGAGCATTGCAAGGTACCGGCGCGCAGCATCATGACCAGCGAGGCGCTGTCTCTCTACGAGAACAGCTTCGGCATTCCAACGGAGAACATCTTCTGCGCCAGCGATGCCGGTTGCCCGCACTGCCGCAAACCCATGATCGATTACAGCCAAAGTGTGCGCAACGGCACGATGGGCCTGAAGGTGGGTGCCGAAGTGATCGTGCCCGACCTTCGCCTGCTGGAGCTGCTGCTGCAACGGCGCGACCTGGAGGCCAAGCGCTACTGGCGCAGCCGCCGCACGGCGCCCTTCACCGACCCCGACATGGACGGCAAGGAGGCCTGGGGCCATGTGTTGTATGACCTGTCCCAAGGCCGTGTGGACCCCTTCTATTTCGAACGTGCCTTCGGCCATGCCTCTTTGCTGGCTGATTCGCTGCTTCAAGAACACTGAGCATTGCCATGCCGATCATCGACTGGATCCTGTTCCGACTGGCCGCGCAGCGGCTGAGACAACGGCGAGCCGATTTCTACTACGACATGGCCAGCGCCCTGGAAGACAAGGTGCCCCTGTTCACCATCTTGCGCAAGTACGAGGCCCGCGGCCGCGTGCGTTCGCGCGGGGACGCCCTGCTCTACCGGCACATGCTGCGTGAAGCCATGGGGGGCTCGCTCTCGCAGGCCCTGATCGGCCTGGTGCCCAACGCGGAGCTCATCCTGATCGACGCGCTCCAGGGAGGTGGAGACAACGGCTTGGCCCGCGGCCTGTATTTCCTCTCCGACACCGTCGAAAAAGTCGACCAGATGTTCCGCACCGTGCGCAAGGCAGTCGTCTACCCGGTGATCCTGATGGTGCTGTTTGCGGCGCTGCTGACAGGCTTCTCGCTGTTTGCCGTTCCCATCCTCGCCGACCTGCTCCCGCCGGAGCGCTGGCCGCCGCTGGGCAAGGTGCTGTATGCCGTCTCCTACCTGGTAAGCCACTATGGATTGCTGCTCGCCCTGGGTGTGGTCGGGCTGCTGGTCACCTTTGGCATGTCGCTGCCCCGCTGGCAAGGTGTGGTGCGCCGCCGGCTGGATCGACTCGCGCCCTACAGTCTGTACCGGGACTTCTCGGGCGCCATGCTGATCGTCTCCATCTCCTCGTTGATGCGTGCGGGCGTGTCGCTGCGCTCCTCGCTGGAACGGGCCACCCGTTTCAGTTCCCCGTGGATGCGTTGGCATCTGCGCCAGATCCTGTCGCGCCTCTCCAGCGAACAGTCCACCCACTTCGGCCAGGCGTTCTCCACCGGCGTGCTCAACAAGGCGCTGGAGGACCGGGTGCAGGATGCCTCCGAGCGCCGTGACCCCATCGCTGCCTTCGTGAAGATTGGCATCGGCTCGATTGATCGGATCGAACGCTCCATCCAGGCCTCGGCGGGCCGCCTGAACGCCATCCTGATGGGTGTGGCAGGCCTGACGCTCGCCGGCATGATGGCCGGGTTCTTTGCCACCGCTTTCGAAATGCAAAGCGGGATCACGGCGACTCCCACGGTGACCTCTACTGCGCCATCGCCATGACCAGCCGCGCCACGACCGCCATCGATGTGAGCCGGCTGACCCGGCGCCCGAGCGCCGGGCATGGGCATGCACATCGGCGGTCGGCTGTCGGCGCGCAATGGCAGCCACGGTTGGTTCTGGCGCTGTCAATGGGTGTAGCCGTGCTGATGCCGGTCAGCGGCCATGCCGCATCCACGCCATCCTCACCAACGCCAACCTCATCCGCGGCACCAGCATCCTCCCCACCGTTACAACCAGGGGTGACGTCCACCTCCCTGCCACCCACGCAAGCTCAGGCGTTAACGCAGGCCCCCAAGCCAACACAGACTCGCCGCGCCGTCGCCCAAGCGCGTCCCCCGCTCACACACCGGACCGCGCAGGTCCTGGTGCAGTGCTTTGAGCTCGCTTCCTATCGCTACGGCATGTCCTCCCTGCTCCTCATGGCCGTTGCGCAGCAGGAGTCGGGCATGAATCCCCGAGCGGTCAACCGCAATACCAACGGTTCGACCGACGTCGGCCTCATGCAGATCAACTCCAGCTGGTTCCCGCTGCTGGCACGGTACGGCGTCCGCGCTGAAGACCTGTGGGAACCCTGCACCAACATCATGGTGGGCGCCTGGATCCTGGGGGACAACCTGAAGCGGATGGGGCCGACCGTGGCGGCCCTGGGCGCCTACAACGCGAGGGATCCCGTGAAGCGGGAGCGCTACGCGCGCCAAGTGCTTCAACACCTGGCCCGTCTGGACCAGCGTGAAAAACAGCAGCAACGGCCACAGGCCCCAACGCCGCCGAGCCTGCCCCTGGTAGTCGCCAGCACATCACCCCAACCGGGCACACGACTCTCGCCCGCTTCTCCTTGATAGCTTCCCCTCTTCCATGCTCGTTCAATCTGAAGACATGCTCCCCAGCCAGTGGCTGGGCCCCGTTGTCGAACTCTGCCATGACCAGGTCGTGATCCTGGCGCATCGCGACCAATGGAGCCTGCATCCGGCCCTGTGCCGTGGTGCCATGTGCTTCATGACCGAATCGCTCAGTGGCGACACGGTGTCGTCGGCCGACGGCCCGCCCGACAGATCGGCCGTACACACCGACCGTCTGCTCCTGTTGAGGCTGGTCGACCATCCCGCCTGGCCCGAGCCCGGTACGGCAAGGGAGGCCCGTGTCCAGGCCCTGACGCAGAACGGCCCTATCGATGGCCGAGCGCAGGCACACTTCATGCTCGTTCGGTATCGGCTGGTGGGTGCTTATCTGCTCAATCCAGGCTCCAGCATCGGCAACCGACCCGCCCTGACCTTCTCCGGCGAGCCCGGCCACCTGGAGCATGCAGACCGCTATGCCGCCTTTGCCCCCAGCCCTCGCATGCAGGACTTTTTCATCAACGGCACGGTGAATCCGAAGCATCGCATCCGCTTCGGCCTGCTGCGGCACGACGAATCCCAGGTGTACCAGCGCGACGGTGGCGTCACCGCCTGCCTCTCCATGCTGGACATCCGCGGCCGCCGCACCGCCATGTTCGGCAAGACCCGGCTGGGCAAGTCCAACGTGGTCAAGCTGCTGGTACAGGGAATGCTGGACGTGACCGCCGAGCGGCGGGATGTGGGCCAGCTCATCTTTGACGTCAATGGCGAATATGCCAACAGCAACCCCCAGGACGGTGCCGACAACATCGGTGCTGTTTATGCCGACCGCTGCACGCTGTATTACCTCTCCGAGAAAAAGGCCGGCGGGCCCAACGCCAAGATGCTGCGCTTCAATTTTCATGAGCGCCCCGAGGACGCCATGGCCACGCTGCATGAGCTCTTGCCTGCCGAAGTCGCGGACACGGACTACGTCCGCCCCCTGCTCTCATGCAGACTGCCGACCCTGCGCTTTGCCAAGGACGAACCCCCGGACCTGGTGCAGCGCCGCCTGCGCAAGCTGATGGTGTACTGGACCGTTCTGCACCATGCCGGGTTTGAACAGAACGAAGCGCGCCTGACGGAGGTGTTGACGACCCTGGGCTACACCTTCCCCTTCACCCCCAGCTTCAACCAGCCGCTTCGCATGTCCGCCTACCAGGCGGTCAACGGCACATCCGCGCCTCCGCAGCCCAAGACCTTCGCCGAGATGGTGGCCGAGATTTCGCTGATGTTGCGTTTCAGCCTCTCCTACCCCAACGACCCCGCGTTACGCAAGCAAGGCAGCTTCATCTTCGATTCTGACGAAGAAATCATGGCGCGCTTCCTCTATCCGCAGGCAGGCGCGGGGCCCTACGTGCTGCGGCCTGCAACGCCCTTCCATTCACCTCACGTGGACAACTTCATCACGGAGATTCTGGGCACCATCGACCAGGGCGGCACGGTGATCGTGGATCTGGGCAGCGCGAATGAACGCATCATTCGTTACTTCGCCAAGACCTTGTCAGTGGCGGTATTCCTGCAGCAGGAAGGCAAGTTCGTACGCAACGAAATGGACGGCCGGTTTGTGCAGATCTATTTCGAAGAGGCGCACATGATCTTCCCGCCCAATGCCGGCAACGTCATCGACGTGTATTCCCGGTTTGCGAAGGAAGGCGCCAAGTTCAACATCGGCATCGTCTATTCGACGCAATCCCCCTCCACCATCAACACCGACCTGCTGGCCCAGACCGAGAATTTCTTCATCGGCCATCTCTCCAGTCAGCAGGAAACCAGCATTCTGAGCAGCGTGCAGTATGCGTTCAAAGGCATGGAGGAAGACATCATGCGTGCCCGGACGCCAGGCTTCATGCGTGCGTTGACAGCCTCGCACCGCTATCCGATTCCGGTGCAAGCCAATCGGTATGACGGACGCTCACTCCTGATGGACTGACGACGGGGGGGGCTGCGCCACCCGGGCGATCATGACCTGGTCGACCCGGTGGCTGTCCACGTCCACCACCTCGAAGCGCCAGCCACCCCACTCCACCACGTCGGTCCGTTTTGGAATACGGCGCAGCATGACCATGAGGAAGCCCGCCAGGGTGTCGTACTGGCCCGGATGTGGGAAATCGTCCAGGCCCAGGGAGCGCTGGACATCCGGGATGGGGGTGATCCCGTCAGCGAGGAAGCTGCCGTCATCCCGGCGGATGATCTGCTGCTCTTCTTCATCGGTACGGACCAGGCTCCCCATCACGGTGGACATCACGTCGTTCAGGGTAATGACCCCCACCACCAGGCTGTATTCATTCACGATGACCGCAAAGTCTTCATGGGCCTGGCGAAACTGGGTGAGCACCTCGGCCAGCGTGAGCCGGTCCGGCACGATCAGGACCTTCTTGATCAGCGCCGGCTCCGCCCGCAGGCTGATGACCTCCCCGAGCAACACCCGCTGGAAGAGATCGGTGGCATCCACATACCCCACCACCTGATCAATGTCCTGCTCGCAGACCAGGTAGGTCGAGTGCGGCGAATCCGCAATGCGGGTGCGCACCAGGGCTTCATCGTCGTCTAGCGTGAAGTAGACGATCCGCTCGCGCGAGGTCATGGACGACTCCACCGTGCGGGTGTCCAACTCGAAGATGTTTTCAATGACCTGCTGTTCGGCGTCCGCCACCACACCGGCCTGGTGGCCGGCTTCGGCCAGGGCCAGGATGTCCGCATGGGTGATGGTGTTGTCCGGCGAAACCGGCCGGCCGAGCAGGCGCAGCAGCAGATCGGACACCGCATTAAGGGCCCAGGCTAGCGGGCGCAGCACCAATGTCAGGAACAGCATGGGGCCGACCAGCACCATGGCCACCCGTTCCGGCTCATTCATGGACAGCCGTTTGGGGAGCAGGTCCGCCAGCACGACGAACATGATGGTGACACTGCCAAAGGACAGGGCAAATGCCAGCCGTTGCGCCAGGTCGATTTCCATCCAGGGGCGCAACACCGATTCGAAATGGGGGGTCAGCGCCCCCTCGCCGACCACACCGGCCAGGATGGCCAGCGTGTTCACGCCGATCTGTACCACCGTGAAGTAGTAACCGGGCTGTTCCTGAACCTTGAGCACCTGCCCCGCACGGGCATCCCCTTCATCCGCCAACTGGCGCAGCTTGAGCCGGCGCGAAGCGGCCAAGGACAACTCCGCCATGGAAAAGAAGGCGCTGACGGCAATCAGCAGGAAGACCAATAGCAGGCTGGAACTCAAGGCGGCTTTCAAAGTGGAATCGCTGCCAGTGTACCGGGCGCCTCAGGGGGTGCCATGCCTCATTCATGCTGCGCACAGGCTCCCCGTACGCCTGCGGCACTTGTAGACTGTCCCGGCTCACCGAACCGAAACGAAACCCCACCGCATGCATTCGTCTGTAGGAGACTCCCACCATCATGGGCTGCCGGCGCCGCTTGCGCTGGCGCCCCTGAGTGCGCCGCCGGCTGAAGCGGGGCGTCCCACCCCGCCATTCCTGCGCGGTGGTGGAGAGATGGGTGCACGCATGCGCGCCCACGACTGGGCCCGCTCTCCCCTGGGTGAGCCTGACGGCTGGCCGCAGTCGCTCAAGACCATCGTCCGGGTGATGCTGGACTCGCGTTACGCGATGTGGATGCTCTGGTCATCTGACATGACCTTCTTCTGCAATGACGCCTACCTGCCGACCGTAGGCCTGAAGCGGGACTGGGTGCTGGGCGCCCGCGCGGACAAGGTCTGGGAGGAAATCTGGCCGGACATCGGCCCACGCATTGCGCATGTCCTGACCCAGGGAGAAGCGACATGGGATGAAGGTCTGCTGCTCTACCTGGAGCGAAACGGCTTCAAAGAGGAGAGTTATCACACCTTCTCCTACAGCCCGGTCTATGACGACAACAATCAGGTGGCCGGCATGCTGTGCGTGGTCACCGAAGTGACGGAACGCGTGATTGGCGAACGCCGTTTGCGGGTGCTGCGCGACCTGGCAGCGGGCGCCACCGGGGCCGAGGACAGCCAGCACTGCTGCCGGGCCGCCTGCCAGGTATTGGCGGAGTTTCCCCTGGACGCCCCCTTCGCCGCGCTCTACCTCACCGCACCCGGCGGCGACCGGGTTGTGAGGGCCGCCGCCACCGCCCCCGCCCTGGAGGCGCGCCTGCCCGCAGAACTGTCGGTGGCGCATCCACCCGCGGGCTGGCCGCTGGCCGAGCTCTACCTGCAGCAAAGCCCTCAGGAGCTGCCCTCATTGGAAGCGCTGGCGCTACAGGTGACGATGGCGCCCTGGCCCGAGCCGGTGCAAAAGGCGCTGCTGCTGCCGCTGCGGGGGGCTGGCCATGAACTGGCGGGTTTCATGATGGTGGGCTACAGCACCCGGCGGCCGGTGGATGAGGCGTACCGCTCCTTCCTGCATCTGGTGGCGGGCCAGTTGTCCGCCGCGCTGACGGATGCGCAAGCCTACGAGGCGGAACGCCGCCGCGCCGAGGCCTTGGCCGAACTGGACCGTGCCAAAACGGCCTTCTTCTCCAACGTCAGCCACGAGTTCCGCACCCCTCTGACCCTGATGCTGGGGCCCTTGGAGGAACTGCTCACCGCCCCGGGTTTTACGGAGCACCAGCGCGACCGGCTGGCGCTGGTGCTGCGCAACACCTCGCGCCTGCAACGGCTGGTGAACGCGCTGCTGGATTTTTCCCGGCTGGAGGCCGGCCGAGCCCAGGCCCGGTTCGAGCCGGTGGACCTGGCCGCACTCACGCGTGACATTGCCAGCACCTTCCGCTCTGCCATGGAACGGGCGGGGCTGCGCTTCGAGGTCTCCTGCGCCGAGCTGGACCAGCCGGTCTACGTGGACCGGGACATGTGGGAGAAGATGGTCCTGAACCTGCTGTCCAACGCCTTCAAGTTCACCCTGAAAGGCCAGGTGAGCCTGCGTCTGGGTCAGGACGCCCATCAGGCCTGGCTGGAGGTCGCCGATACCGGTGTGGGCATTGCGCCGCAGGAACTGCCCCGGGTGTTCGAGCGCTTTCACCGCATCGCCGGCGTCGAGGGGCGCACCCATGAGGGTTCCGGCATCGGCCTGGCGCTGGTGCAGGAACTGGTCAAGCTGCACGGGGGCGAGATCACCGTCACCAGCCAGGAAGGGGTCGGCACCGTCTTCAGGGCGGCCATTGCCCTTGGGCAGGACCACGTACCTGCCGACCAGCGGGTGACCTTGTTCTCCCCCTCGGCAGGCGCCACCCCGACGGCCCGGGCCTTCGTGGAAGAAGCACTGAGATGGTTGCCCGAAACGGAGGGGGCTGTCCGCCGTTCCCAGTCCCCGCAACTCCCGGTGCCGGGATCCAGAGGGGGGGCCGGAACGTTCGCCCCCGGGCCCAACGGCAGCGCCGCTGCACTGCCGTCGCTCGAACACCGGCATTCGGACCCGTATTCAGACCAGCCATCCGACCAGCGCTCAGATCGGCCATGGGTCGTCGCCGACCGCCGCTTTGCCCCCACCTTTGGCGCGCGCATCGTGCTGGCCGACGACAACGCCGACATGCGGGCCTACGTGCGCGACCTGCTGGCACCCTTTTATCAGGTCGAGCCCGTGGCCGACGGCCTGGCGGCGCTGGAGGCTGCCCGCCGCCAGCCGCCAGACCTGGTGGTCAGCGACGTGATGATGCCGCGGCTGGATGGCCTGGGCCTGCTGGCCGCTGTCCGGGCCGACCCGCGCCTGAAGGGCACCCCGGTGGTGCTGCTCTCCGCACGGGCCGGTGAGGAGGCCCGTATCGAAGGCCTGGATGCGGGCGCGGACGACTACCTGATCAAACCCTTCTCCGCCCGCGAGCTGCTGGCCCGCCTGGGCGCCCTGCTGGAGCTGCGCCACATGCGCCAGGCCGCCGACGCGGCCTCACTTCGCCGCACAGCGCAATTCGAAACCCTGCTCAACGCCGCCCCCATGGGCGTCTTCCTGGTGCATGAGGTCCAGGGGCGCCTGCAGTTGCGCGAGGCCAATCCCACGGCGCGCAGCTCCTTCGGCCATCCGGACGACAGGGTGGGCGGGGATTTCGCCGCCATGGTGCGGCGGCAATGGGGCGCGGCGCTGGCCGCAGAGATCGTGGCGCGCTTCCGGGCGACGCTGGAGACCGGTGAAACCTTCCACGTCCCGGAGTTCATCGCCGAGCGGTCCGACCGCGGCGCACCGGAGGCCTATGAGTGGCAGACCCACCGCATTCCGCTGCCGGAAGGGAACCACGGGGTGGTCTGCTACTTCCGCGAGATTTCCTCGCACGTGCAGGCTCGCCACCACCTGGAGGCGGCCGACCGCCAGAAGGACCAGTTCCTGGCCATGCTGGCTCATGAGCTGCGCAACCCCATCGCCCCCATCCGCAGCGCGGGCGATGTGCTGGCCCGGCTGGACATGCCCGACATCCGCAGCCAACGCATGGTGGCCATCATCCGGCGCCAGGTCGAGACCCTGACCCGGCTGGTGGACGACCTGCTGGACGTTTCCCGCATCACCCAGGGTCGGGTGGAACTGCAGCTCGGCCCGGTTGCGCTGAACGATGTGCTCGCCCAGGCGGTGGAAACCGTGGAGCCCCTCATGCGGGAGCGCCGGCATCATTTCGCGCAGACCAGCGGCCGGCCCCTGCGGGTGCGTGGCGACCTGGCACGCCTGGTGCAGTGCGTGGCCAATGTGCTGACCAATGCCGCGAAGTACACCGATCCGGAGGGGCACATCCAGCTGGTGCTCAGTGAGGACGAGCAGCGCCAGCAAGCCGTGATCCATGTCAGCGACGACGGCATCGGCGTCCCGCCCGATCTGCAGGCGCGGATGTTTGATCTCTTTGTGCAGGGTGACCGTACGCTGGACCGGTCCCAGGGCGGCCTGGGCATCGGCCTGTCCCTGGTGCGACGCCTGATGGAGATGCATGGCGGCACGGTGGCCGTGTTCAGCGACGGCGCGGGCCGGGGTTCGCGCTTCGAGCTGCGCCTGCCCGTGCTCACCGAAGAAATGGCCCGAGCCGCCGCCCCCGCCCGGCCGATCACCCAGCCGCGCCGCATCCTGGTGGTGGATGACAACGAAGATGCCGCCACCTCGCTGGCCATGATCCTGACGCTGGACGGCCACACGGTGGCCCAGGCGCACAGCGGACCGGAGGCGCTGCGCCATCTGGAACAGACCCCGACGGATGTGGCGCTGCTGGACATCGGCCTGCCGGGCATGACGGGGTACGAGCTGGCGCAGCGCATCCGCGCTCAACCCGCGTTGTCGGCCCTGAGGCTCATTGCGCTCACGGGCTACGGGCAACAGGACGACCGGCAACGGGCCCGCGAGGCCGGCTTCGACGCCCATCTGGTCAAGCCCACCGACCCGGACGCGCTGTTGCGGGCGATCAACCCATCAGCAACTTAGTCCCGACCGTCAATGTCTGCGGGCAGCGCCAGAAGTCCTTCCAGGGATCGGTCTTCACGAAGCTGAGATGGTCCCGGGCGTTGCCCAGGTTCCAGTGGTCACCGCCCTTGAGCTCGGGCAGTTGCGCCCAGTCGACCGGCATCGAGACCCCCAGCCCGGGCCGGGCGCGCACCGAGAACGCCGCCGCGGTGGTCTGGCCCTCCCCATTGCGCAGATAGTCCACATAGATCTTGCCCACCCGGTTGCGCGGGCCGCTCTTGGCGGAAAAGCGCTTGGGCAGCGTGGCCGCCAGATGCTCCACCACGGCGCGGCTGAAGGCCTTGCAAGTATCGGGATCAGCGCGGCGGGCCAAGGGCACCACCACATGCAGGCCCTTGCCGCCGCTGGTCTTCAGCCAGGACTGCAAGCCCAGTTCCTGGAGCAGCCCGTGCACCAGTTGGGCCCCCTCGCGCACCTGCGGCCAGGTCACGCCTTCCCCGGGGTCCAGGTCGAACACCAGGCGGTCGGGCTTGTCCAGCTTGTCCGTCCGGCTGTTCCAGGTGTGCAGCTCCACCGTATTGAGCTGGGTGAATTGCAGCAACCCGGCGAGGTTGTGGATCACGATCAGGTCGTTGCCCTGCACATGCTTCTGAAAGAAGAGCTGGCCACCCACGCCGTCGGGGGCTCGCACCAGGGCGACCGGGCGCTGGGCCAGGTGGGGCATCAGCCAGTCGATCACGCTTTCGTAATAGCGCACCAGTTCGATCTTGGTGGCGCCGGAGGCTTCGTCGATGACCCGCTCGGGGTGGGTGATGCGGAGCTTGCCCGGTGTGGCCGTTGGACCTGAGGCGGACAACACGCTGCGGGATGGGGTGGCCCTGGTCGCGGCAGCCGATGTGCCATGCGTCGAGGCCTTGGCGCGCTTTTTGACCGACGGTTCATCGGCCTGGGTGACCTTGTCCGGGCTCCGGGCCGCTTCACGGCCGATCTCCGTGGCGGGCTTGTCTTCCCGCACGCCCTGGAAGGCGGCATGGCGAATGTGGCCGTCCGGCGTCCATTCCGCGAAGGTGACCTCCACCACCATCTCCGGCCTCACCCACCGTTCGTCGCCGCCCGGGCGGCGCGCCCAGTGGCTGCGCTTGATGTCTTCCGCACTGAAATGCGGCCGTTCCGTCGCCAGGGCGTCCAGTTGACGGCGCAGCGCTCCGCCTTGCGCCAGGGACCAACCCGTGCCCACCCGCCCGGCATAGCGCCACGCCGGGCCTGGCTCTTGGCGGGTGCCGGTGTTCGGGGCCTTCCCGCCATTAGCGCCATTGGCGCCATTAGCGCCATTGGCACCGTTAGCGCCTCGCGTCGGGCTGGCTTTCCCCCCCCGGCTCCCCTCGCCTTCATCACGGACAGCCAACAGGAGGCTGCCCAATCCAGAGGGCGCATCGCTGCGCGGGGTGAAACCCACCACCACGAATTCCTGGCGCAACTGGCACTTGAGCTTGACCCAGGTGTCGCTGCGTGCCGAGACATAACGGCTGTCCGGCCGCTTCAGGATCAAGCCCTCCAGGCGCATCTGGCAGGCCGCTTCCAACATTTGTTCCGGCGGCGCTTCGAAGGCCTCGCTGAACCGCAGGTGGTCGTCCGGCTGACCGGACAGCAGGATGCGCAGCGCCCGGCGGCGCTCCACCAACGGGACTTCACGCAGGTCGTGGCCTTCCAGGAACGGCAGGTCGAAGAGGAAATAGACGATGTCCGCCTTCCCTGCCCCCTTCCCTCCCGCCTTCCCTCCCGCTTCTGCTGCGGCCCGTCCGGCGCGACCGATGGCGTTTTGCAGGCGGTTGAACTCCGGCGCCCCGTGCGGCCCCAGCACCACCACCTCCCCGTCAAGCCAGGCCGTGTCCACCGGCAGTGCCTGCAAGGCCTTGGCCAGGGTGGGCATGCGGTGGGTCCAGTCATTGCCACCCCGGGTGATCAGTTGAACCTTGCCCTTGTCGATGCGAGTGAGCAGCCGGTAGCCGTCAAACTTGGCCTCGGCCATCCAGTCCCCCGGGGGCGTGGCAGAAACCAGAGTGGCCAGTTGGGGCGCCAATTGGGCCGGCAGCCGAGCCTTGCGCGCCTGGCTCAGATCGAGCGTGGCCATCTCGCTAGAGGCTTGGTTGGACGCTTGGCTGGCAGGTTCGTTGGCAGCTTCGTTGGACGGCTCGTGGGCAGCTTCGGCTGGGCCCGCCGAGCGGCGCCCTGCGGACGTGGATGCCTGTTTCAGTTCCTGCGTCGGCTGCTGCTTCGGCTCCTGCTTCGCCTCCTGTCCGGGTTCGCGCTCCTCCCGCATCCCCAGGGGCTTGGCGACGACGCTGTCCGGGAGCGCCATGGTCACGTCGTAATCCGCATGGGGACGCTCCCAGGCATCGTGTTTCTTGATCAGCAGCCACTGCTCCCGTTTGGCGTCCCCGCGCGAGGTGCGGATCAGTTGCCACAGGCCCGCCAGCTTCTGGCCATGCAGCCGAAACACCAGCTTGCCCTCCCGCAGCCCGGCCTGCGGATTCCCCACCGGCTCCCAGGTGCCGTTGTCCCACACGATCACCTCCCCGGCGCCGTACTGCTTGGGCGGAATGGTGCCTTCAAAGCCCCCATACGACACCGGGTGGTCCTCCACATGCACGGCCATGCGGCGCTGGCGGGGGTCCAACGAAGGCCCCTTGGGCACGGCCCAGCTCAGCAGCACGCCGTCCAGTTCCAGCCGGAAGTCGTAGTGCAGGTGGCTGGCCCAGTGCTTCTGGATGACAAAGGACAAGGTCTGGCCCGCAGCAGCCGCGCGGTGGCGCGCCTGCCGGTCACCGGCCTTACCCGCCGTCGCGGCACGCGTTGAGGCCGTCGCCCGTCCGCGACGAGGCGGCGCCTCCAGTTCATCGTGGCCCTCCGCCGGTTCAGGGGTGATGCGGAAATCCCGCTTCTCGCGGTAGCGCTGGAGCGAGTCTGGACGTGCAGTGGTTCCCATGATGCGGGGTCTCCATGGCGATCAAGCGCGCCGGGCAGTCTTCGGTTTCTTCTGGCTGCGGCCGCCCCCCAGGCTGCGCTTCAGCAACTCGGTCAGGTCCACCACATTGCCCTCGCTCTGGGGCGGTGCCTCTTCCAGCGGTTCCACCGACTGCGACTCACCCGCCTTGACCTTGCGCGCAATCAGCGTGCGGATCGCCGCACTGAATTCGTCCCGATACTCATGCGGGCGCCAGTCGCCAGTCATCTCGTCGATCAGTTGACGGGCCATCTTCAGCTCGGCCGGCTTGAACCCATGCGCCGATTTGCCGGCCGCCGGCAGTGACAGGTCGTCCGCCGGACGGATCTCGTTCGCCCAGCGCATCAGGCCGATCATCAATGACGGGCCCGCGGGCAGTAAGGCTGCGAGGTGTTCCTTGTTGTGAATCACGATGCGCGCCACCGCAATGAGTGCGGCGTCCGCCATGGCCTCGCGCAGCAGCGCATAGACCTTGGCGGATTTGCCCAGTGGCGCCAGGTAATAGGGGCGCTCCAGATAGACGAAGGAAATCTGGTCGGCCGGGACAAACGTCTCGATGTCGATGGTCTGGGTGGTGGCTGGGTAGGCCTGGCGGATCTCGTCGTCGCTGAGCACCACATAGTCGCCGTTGTCCTGGCGCACGCCCTTGACGATCTGGTCCTTGTCGATCTCGCGGCCCGTGCGCTTGTTGATGCGCTTGTAGCCGACCGGGTCCAGGGTGCGTTTGTCCAGCCAGTCGAAGTCCACGTCCTCTTCCCGCGTCGCCGGGTACAGCGCCACTGGCACGTGGACCAGCCCGAAACTGATCGCCCCCTTCCAGATGGCGCGGCGCGGCCCGGGCGCGGCGTCATCATCGGCCGGGGCCGGCGAGGCCTTGCGGCCGGACTTGCGCGGCGATGACGCCTTGGCGGAGGGGGCGGAACGGGACGTCGGCATGCTGGCGGCTCCTGGACGCGGGACAAATGCCGACCTTCGGGGATGCGCCGGCCCGGAACGGGTGGCAAATGACGCGCCCAGATCGGAAAGCGCCGGCAGCCCGCACCGGCACACGGCATGCACACCGACCCTGCAAGCTCTTACAGCTGCCCGTGCCGCGCCCGCATCCTCACAATGGCCATGCCCAGGGAGACAAATAGACAGACAGCAGACAAGACGGCAGGCGGGCCGGACCTCGGCCCGCCCCCGGTCAATCCCTGCCCGGCCCCCCTGCGCGGGGCGCGGCAGCGGCACCTGACCTTCATTCAATCGGGCAGGTTGGTCCTGACGGCCAATCGCGACTCATCTTCCCCGCTACCACTCCCCGGGTGATTCCCCCATCACCACCTGGAAGGTATAGACATGAACCGATTGATTGAACGGTCTTTGGAACGTATGTCGTTCAGCGCGCTGGCGCAGGTGTTGCACGCCATGGTTGCGCTGGCAGCCCTTTGGATGCTGTTGGCGCCCGCGCCGGCCCATGCCGCCCCCGGCGTGCGGTCGGTGCCCAGCTGCACCAAGGTCAACGTCAGCGCCACGATTGAAGTCGCCGCCGGGGCCACCTGGGACGGTACCGCCGTCTACGGCAAGTGGGTCTGCCTGGTCGGCACGGCCTCCAACATGAAGGGCACCCAGAGCGAAAGCCAGATCCCGATGTTCAAGCTGAACAACGGGGCCACAGTGAAGAACGTCGTCATCGGCGACGGGTCGCTGGGCACCGGCACCAACCTCGCCGCAGGCGGCGCCGATGGCGTGCATTGTTATGGGGTGTGCAACATCACCAACGTCTACTGGGCCGATGTGGGCGAGGACGCCGCCACGGCCATCAAGCTCAGCGGCGTCACCAGCAAGCTGACCATCTCCGGCGGCGCGGCCTTCAAGGCGGCGGACAAGGTGTTCCAGCACAACGGCGACGGCACCCTGGTGATCTCCGATTTCTACGCCGACAACGTGGGCAAGCTCTATCGCTCCTGCGGCAACTGCTCCACGCAGTACGCTCGCAAATCGACCATCACCGGCGTGCGCCTGGGGACGGTGAATGCGGCAGTGATCGGGGTAAACAGCAGCTACGACAGCAAGTCCGGCATCGCCGGCCAGTACGACGTGACCACCATCACCGACCTGGTGTATTCCGGCTCCAAGACCAAGTGCGACACCTATGTCGGCACCGGCAAGGGCAGCGAACCGGGCAAGGACACCAGTGCCAGCAATATCGCCCGTAGTTGCATCTTCAAATGAGACGGCCGACATGAGACAGCCGACATGAGGCGGCCGACAGAGGCAGCGGACATGAGGTGGCGCACATGATGCCGCCGATTTGAAAGCACCATGAACGCCACACCCAGGAGCTTCCCATGAGCATCAAGCATTACACCTTCTGGGCTGTGGTGGGTCTGGCACCGGTCGCGGCATGGACCATGCTGCATAGCGAGACGCCAGACCCGGGTGCGCCGCTGTTGTTCGAACCCACCGCTGCGGGGAGTTCACCAGCCTCGGCCAGCGCGGAAAGCGCCTCCGGTACCGCCGGGCTTGAGCGCGCGGGCCTGGATCCCACCGCCTTGCCGGGCGCTTCTCCAGACGCTTTGCCGCAGTGGCAGGCCCTGCTCGCGGCGGAACTCCGCCAGGACCCGTCAGCGGCCTGGCAGCATGCGCTGCAGTTGGCCTCCCAGCGGCCGGGCTGGGCGCAAGCCCTGGTGCAGCCTCTGCTGGAGCCTCTCTGGCAGCGGCGGGAATTTGCGCTGGTGCTGAATGGCCTCGAGAACGCGCCGCTCACTGCATCGCTGCGAGACGCCTGGACCACCGCCACGGTGACGAAATGGTCCGAGTTCGCGCCTGCGCAAGCCGCGAGTTGGGCCGCCCATCGGGGCGCGGGCTTGGCGGCCAGTGGCGCTGGCGGCGCTGGCGGCGCCGGTGGGTCGGGGGGTGCCGGTGGCGCAGCGGCCTCATCGGTCTCCGGCGCCGGCAATACCGACCTGATGGCCCTGGTCAACGACCGCTGGGCGCATCAGGACCCTCGCTCCGCCACCGTCTTTGCCAGCATGCTGACCACCGACACGGGCCGCGCTTTGCTGACAGAGTCGCTGAGCCGGTGGCTCGCCATGGATGGCTCCGCAGCGCGTGCCTGGATACGCGCACAAGGTGTCAGCGTGGCGCTGGACGCCGCCATTGCGGCACACGCCACGCAGGACGAACTCGCACGGCAGGCGCCGCAGGAAGCCATCGATCTGGTGCACCGCATCGCCGACCCGACAAGGCGCAACCAGGCGCAATGGGCGCTGGCGCGCACCCTGCACGACATTGACGCGTCGGGGGAGCAACTGATTCAGCAGGCCTTGCAGGGCGCTGGCAGCGACCCGGACCGGGCCGCCACGAATCCGCTCAGCGCAAGTGATGGGCGTGACGACGGGCGTGACGCCGTGCCTCGGCCCTAGGCGCTGAAGGCTGAGGGCTGAAGGCTGAGCCCTCAACGCTGCCGGCACCGCCAACAAGGGCAACAGCGGGAACAGCCGCAACAGCGACTTCAGTTCAACTGAACAGCCGCCGCGCCACCGGTGAACCGGCCGCCAAATCCCGGGACGCCAGCGCCTTGTACAGCGTGGCGAGTTCCTGCCCGATGGCCTGGAAGGCATGCAGATTGAGCACCTGGCCCCGGTCGTCGCAGATGTCGGCTTCGAAGTCCTTGGCCAATTGGCGCGCCGATTCCTGCCACACCGCAAAGGGTTCCAGCGACTCGGGTGTCTGCAACACGTCCAGTGCCAGCGTGATTTCCCGCAGCGAGGAGGTCTGAGGGTCATCCGCCAGCGCGGCCTGCGCATCAAACTGCAGCGCCAGCACCGGTGGGGCCCCCTCGTCCGGGGCGGGCAGCACCAGGCGGCCGGGGATGGAACCCGGCACAAACCCATGGCGCAGGGCGCCCTGCTGCACAAAGCCCAGCGTCCAGGCGGCTCCCCTGGCGCGCAACTGGATGGCCAGCTGGGCGTCGTGGCTGGCGGCGAACTGGTCCAGTTCACGCGCGCGGCCCACCACGTCCAGCATGTCGGGAAACTCCACCATCGCGCCCAGGCCGTCAGCAAAGCCCTGTACCTTCTGGATGAACTCGGAGTATTCGATTTCGTTGAGCGCTCCGCTGCGATTGGCCATCTGCAGGCCCGCCTGGAACTCGTTGTAGCGCTGGCCGGGCTGCGGAAGCTCCCACTCGCCGTTGGCGCTGTTCAGCCCTTCGATATGGAAGGGCTTGGTACCGGCCCGGCGGCTGCCCGGCAGGTGGGACAAGGCCATTTCGCCACTGATGGGCCCCTCGGGGGTGACGGTGGCCAACGCGTCGATCAGCGCATCGATGCGCGATGAATTCTTGCGGGCACGGGCCACGGCCGGCACGGTTTCGTCCAGCGTGCGCAGGTCCGGCAGCGGGTCCTGCGCGGTGGCGCCGTTGCCGGCGGCGGCGGCCGCACTCGCCAGGCTGGGTTCCTGCCGGTCCGGTTGGGCGGGCGGCGGTGCCGCACGGCGCGGGCCGGCGCGGCGGGCGCTCCACCAGCCCTGGGCGAGCACACCCACCAGCACCACGCCCCCCAGGGCGGCCAGCAAGGAGGTAAGGCTCCAGTCGGTCGTCATTGCGTCATTGTCTCCAAGTTCCGCTCCCGGCCCCGATATTCATCCGTGTCAGTGCTCCGCCATGGCCAGCGCGGATTCCATGTCCACGGCCACGATGCGGGAGACGCCCTGCTCCTGCATCGTCACGCCGATCAGTTGCTTGGCCATCTCCATGGCGATCTTGTTATGGGAGATGAACAGGAATTGCGTGATCTTGCTCATCTCGGCCACCAGGCGGGCATAGCGCTCGGTGTTGGCATCGTCCAGCGGGGCATCCACTTCGTCCAGCAGGCAGAACGGCGCGGGATTGAGCTGGAAGATGGCAAACACCAGCGCGATGGCCGTGAGGGCCTTCTCGCCACCGGACAACAGGTGGATGGTGCTGTTTTTCTTGCCCGGCGGCTGGGCCATCACCTGCACGCCGGCATCCAGGATCTCGTCGCCCGTCATCACCAGCTTGGCCTGCCCACCACCGAACAGGCTGGGGAACATGCGCCCGAAATGGTCGTTCACCTGCTCGAAGGTCGAGGCCAGCAGATCGCGGGTTTCCAGGTCGATCTTGTGGATGGCGTCTTCCAGGGTGTTGATCGCGTCGGTGAGGTCGGCGTATTGGGAATCCAGGAAGGTCTTGCGTTCACGGGCCGCGCCCAGCTCGTCCAGAGCGGCCAGGTTGACGGCCCCCAGCGCGGCGATCTCGCGGTTGATGCGGTCGATCTCGCCTTGCAGGCCGTACAGCTTCACGCTGCCGTCCTCGATGGTCTTGGCCAGCGCTTCCAGCTCCACGTTCGCGGCCACCAGCTGTTCCATGAACTGCTGGCCGCCCAGGGCGGCGGCCTGTTCATCCAGTTGCAGCCGGGTGATGCGTTCGCGCATCGGTTCCAGCGCACGCTCGATGCCCAGGCGCTGCTCCTCGCCGCGCTTGAGGCGCAGGCTCAGGTCGTCGTAGGCGGCGCGCACGGTGGCCAAGGCGCCTTCGCGCTCCACCTTCAGCGCCAAGGCGTCCTGCAGGCCGGCCTGGGCAGCCGCATCGTCCAGTTCCGCACGTTCGCGGCCCATGTTCTCGATGGTCTGCTCATTGACCTGGACCTGCTGGCGCGAGGTCTCAATGCTGCGCTGCAGCTCACCGCGCTTGGCCGCCAGCGCGCGGGCGCTGAACACTGCCTCCTGGGCGCGGCGCTCCAGCACACGCTGGTGTTCACGCGCCTCGCTCAGCTTGCGTTCGGCCTGGATGACGGATTCGTCCAGCTCGGCGTGGCGCTCCTGGGTGGTGGCGAGTTGCTGGTCCAGTTCCTCGAACCGGGCCTCACCTTCCATGCGGCGCTCCATCAGCCCTTCATTCTGGGCATCGATGTCGGCCAGTTCCTCGTCCAGCTGGGCACGGCGAGCCACGGCGGCTTCGGTCTGCTGGGCCAGGCGCAGCAGCTCCACCTGCAGTTGGTGGGCGCGGGACTGGGTCTCGGTGGCCTCGCGGCGCAGCACGGCCAGGCGCTGCGCGGCGTCCGTGTAGGCAGCTTCCGCGCGGATGGCCTGGGCGCGGGCTTCGTCGCTGATCAGCGTCTGGGCACGTTGCTCCAGCGCCAGTTGCTCGATCTCCTGGGCGCGGGCCAGCAGGCCGGCGGTTTCGCTGTCGGGCGCGTAGAAGCTCACCGCGAACTGGCTGACCGCGTGGCCTTCGCGGGTCATGATGACCTCGCCATGGCTGAGCTTGGGCCGGTCGGCCAGCGCCTGGGCGATGGACTCGGCGGTGTAGATGCCTTCCAGCCAGTCGTTCATCAGCGCCCGCAGGCCGGCGGACTCCAGCTTGAGCAGGTCGGTCAGCGGTGACAGCGCACGGTGCGTGTTGCTGATCTCGCCCTGCGGCGCAGCGTAGAAGGCCAGGCGGGCCGGGGGTGGGTCCTGGACAAAGGCCTGCACCGTCTCCAGGCGGCCGACGGAAAGAGCCCCCATGCGCTCACGCAGTGCGGCTTCGAGGGCGTTTTCCCAGCCCTGGGTGACGTGCAGTTGCGTCCACAGGCCGGGCAGGTCCTGCAGGCCGTGGCGGGCCAGCCAGGGCTTGAGCTTGCCTTCGGTCTGGACCTTCTCCTGGAGGGCACGCAAGGCGGCCAGGCGGGCGGCGATGTCGGTCAGGCGGGCCGCCTGGGACTGGGCTTCCTGCTGGGCTTGCTGGCGCTGCTCGTCCGCCACGGGCACGGCTTCGGCCAGTTCGGCCAGGCGGGCGTCAGCAATGGCCTGCTGCTCGTCCGCGGCGCCGGAAAGTGCCTTGATCTCTTCCAGCTTCTCGTGCTGGGGGGCGGCCAGGCCCTGGCGCTCCTGGGCCAGGCGGTCGCGGCGGCCGCGCAGGCCGCGCAGTTGTTCGTCCACGCTGCGGCTTTCGGCGGCCAGCACCTGGATCTGCTGCTGCACCTGAGCCACATGGCCGCGCTGCTCGTTGGCACGGGCCTGGGCGGCACGCATCTGGTCCTCGACCTCGGGCAGCTTCATGGCCTGATCCTCGGCCTGCGCGGCCAGGATCTCGCTCTGTTCCTCCGCCTGGGCAATCTGGCTGGCCACGTCATCGAGCTCGCCCTGGGCCTGCTCGGCGCGTTCCTGCCATTGCTGGTTCTGCGTCTGCAGTTCCACCAGGCGTTGTTCGAGGCGTTGGCGGCCTTCCACCACGTAGCGGATCCGCTCTTCCAGGCGGCTGACTTCCAGTTGCGCCTCGGCCATGCGGCCCTGGGCGGCATGGAGCTCGTCGCCCGAGGCGTAATGGGCCTGGCGAATGGTTTCGAGTTCGGCTTCGAGGTGGCGCAGCTCGGCCATGCGGCCCTCGAGCGCGTTCACCGCTTCGGCGTGTTCGGTCTTCACCCGGGTGGCTTCGCCGGAGGCGTCCCGGTGCTTCAGGAACCACAACTGGTGGAGCTTGAGCGTGCCCTGGTCCTGCAGCGAACGGTAGCTGGCCGCGACCTCGGCCTGGCGTTCCAGTTTTTCGAGGTTGTTGTTCAGCTCGCGGAGGATGTCGTCGACGCGGGTCAGGTTCTCGCGGGTGTCCTTGAGCCGGTTTTCGGTCTCGCGGCGGCGTTCCTTGTACTTCGAGACCCCGGCGGCCTCCTCCAGGAACATCCGCAATTCCTCGGGCTTGGACTCGATGATGCGGCTGATGGTGCCCTGGCCGATGATGGCGTAGGCGCGCGGGCCCAGGCCGGTGCCCAGGAACACGTCCTGCACATCGCGGCGGCGCACCGGCTGGTTGTTGATGAAGTAGCTGCTGGTGCCGTCACGGGTCAGCACGCGCTTGACGGCGATCTCGGTGAACTGGTTCCACTGGCCGCCGGCGCGGGCGCTGCTGTTGTCGAACACCAGTTCCACACTGGAGCGGCTGGCGGGCTTGCGGTTGCCGGAGCCGTTGAAGATCACGTCCTGCATGGACTCGCCACGCAGCTCACTGGCCTTGCTTTCTCCCAGCACCCACCGCACGGCGTCCATGATGTTGGACTTGCCGCAGCCGTTGGGGCCCACCACACCCACCAGTTGGCCGGGCAACTGGAAGTTGGTGGGGTCGGCAAAGGACTTGAAGCCCGAGAGCTTGATCGAGTTCAGTCGCATCGGATCGTTCGAACCGTGGCCCCGGCCCGGTCGCACCTGCCACCGCACGACATGTCACCGCGCAACATGTCACTGCACACCGTGTCAACCCACATTGTGCGACCTAAGCCTTTGATTTGATTGTGGAAACGCCCCTGAAAGGGGCGCTTGATTTGCCGCGGATGATACCATCGCGCCCTGCACATGCCGGCCGACCGGTGAGCCGCTTTTTCCCTGACAAATACCCATGGCCAAGACCACACCCGCCAAGCCCCTGAACAAGTCGCCGAACACGGCATCCGCCAAGGCCCCGCGCAAGGCGACCGCTGCCGCCGCGGCCGAGCCCAAGATGCGCGACATGCCGCCCAACCCGCCGAGCAAGCCGAGCAAGGAGATCCACGTCTTCCCCAACCCGGCGCCCGAACGTGACTATGTGATCCAGTTCCAGGTGCCCGAGTTCACCTGCCACTGCCCGCTGACCGGCCAGCCCGACTTCGCGCACTTCACGATCGACATGATCGCGGACAAGTACTGCGTGGAGCTGAAGAGCCTGAAGATGTATTTCTGGAGCTACCGCAACGAGGGTGCGTTCCATGAGAAGGTGACCAACACCATCCTGGACGACATCGTGAAGGTCACCAACCCGCGCTACATCCGCATCACGGCCAAGTGGTACGTGCGTGGGGGCATCTACACGAACGTGGTGGCCGAGCACCGCAAGAAGGGTTGGAAGCCGCTGCCGGCGGTGGACATCCCGTCGCACAGCTTTGAGTCGGGGCTGCTGCGCTGATCCCGCACCCGTCAGGTACTTGATGGCCCTGCGCTTCGACCCCAGCCACACGGATGTTGCCGTGGCGCTCAAGCGCAGCCGGATTGATGGTTACGGCGTCTTTGCCGGGGAAGCCATCGCGTCAGGACGGCGGCTGGGCCTGCTGACCGGTGAGTCCATCACCGTGGCGGAGGCCCGGCGCCGGGCGCAAGCCGGCGGGCGGCTGATGCTGGTGGAACTCTCCCCCGCACGTGCCATTGACGCCAGCCGCTCGCAGGACGCCATGCGCTTCACCAACCACAGTTGTGCGCCCAATGCCCGCATCCAGGTGGAGCACGGCGAGATCAGCTTCCTCGCACTGCGCGACATCGCGACGGGCGAGGAGTTGACCGTGGACTACGGCCTCACCCATCACGATGGGCGCCTCGCCTGCCACTGCGGCGCCCCAAGTTGCCGCCACTGGCTCTAGGGCGCCCCAGCACAAACGCTGCACAACCCCCGCCCCCCGCATTACGCCTCGCGGGCGTTATGCATCGGTTTCCCCAAGCTCAATACGGCCAGGCCGGCAGGCTGCTCTCCACATCCACCCACTGGCCGGCTGCCAACTGGTTGTGCTTGCCCGCGGGCAACGCATAGAAGCTGCGCGGCGCCACAGGAAGACCCAGGTCTGCGATGGAACCCAGCGCCGCGTCGCTCAGCGACAGGCCGTACATCCAGAACACCTTGCGCAGGTCCTGCCCGATGATCTTGGAGCTCAGGACATACAGCAGGTCCTGGTTGGTGATGCTGTTGGTGGCGTAGCGGCCCATGCCGTAGTTGGCGGCGGCGGCCGTGGTGAAGGTCTTGCTCACCAGCCGGTCGCCCTTGGTGAGCAGGCTGAAGTAGTCCAGCGTGCTTTCCATGGTGGGTTGGGCCAGGCTGCTGCGGTACTTGGTGAACAGGAAGGCCAGTTGGAAGTGCACCGGGCGCATGATGTCCTGGCTGCTGTTGTTCCAGACGCGGGTGGTCTGGTCCGCAATCAGCGCGTCGCCACTCAGGCCCGTGGCGCGGTTGGCTTTCACGGCGGCATACAGGCCCGCATGGTCCAGCGGGTGGCCGCTGCTGATGTCCATCCCCAGCAAGGCGTAGGCACGCAAGGCGGTGGCGCTGGCCAGGATGTTGTTGTCGCACTCCGTGGTGCAACCGGTGGTGCCGTCCGGGACGATGTGCATCACACGCTGAACCGTGTTGTGGCCCAACTCGTGCGAATAGCCCCAGCCCAGGCCGATGCCGGCGGCGCCGTCAATCGGGTTGCCGGAGCAAAGGTAACCACATGCGGCGAGCCAGCCCACGAAGTGCTGCACCGAGGGCGCGTCATGCACGCTGCCGTTGCAGGTCCAGTTGAGCGTGCCGCACAAGCTGCTGACCTTGGTGGTCAAGCCCGCGTCGTTGTAGCCGTTGGTGATGTGGTTGCTCATGAAGAGCCCGTCACGGATATGCGTATTGGCGTAGACGGCGGGAGACAGGCTGCCGATGGTGCTCTTGGCGTAGGCCATGATCTGCTGGATCTCGCCCCCCACCACCTTGGTCGTCTGCCAGCCGTAGGTGCCGGCGTTGAGCGCCGCCACGGCGTCCGCGACCTCGGCATCGCTCATGGTCGATGCATAGTCGAAGTGGGCATAGCGGGTCACGCCCTTCACGCGGATCTTCACCACGCTGTTGGCGGTGGCGCCGCTGTAGGTCAGCATCAGCGGGCCGCCGTTGGGCGACACGAATGCCGTGGCGCCGGTGGTGCTCAGCGGAATTTTGAAGGAATGCGGGCGCAGCGGCCGGGCATAGGTGTCGCCAGACTCGGTCAGCGGATTGCCCCAGGTGCGCAGGTAGCTCGTCTGCACGCCCAGCGTGGCGCCGGCTGCCTCCACCACCTCGATCTGCACCCCCTGTGCCGGCAGTGCGCCGCGGCCGATGAGGGTGGTGCCGCTGGCCTGAGGCAGCGTGAGCTGGATCTCCTCGAATGCGGTGCTCGGGCTCAGTGTCTGGGCGCTGGCCGGCATGTAGTCGCCCTGCCCGGCCGTGGCGGCCTTGGTAGCGCTGCGCGCGAACCATTGGAACGCGTCCGTGGCATAGGTTCTGGTGAATGCCACCGCATCGCTGCGGCTCAACCGGCCATAGGCCACGGTGGGGCGCTGCTGGTCAGCCCACAGGACCAGCAGGCGGTAGAGCAGGAAGCGGGCGTCGTCATTGAAGATGTTGACGCTGCTGGTTTGCAGGTTGCCCAGTTCGCCCAGCATGCTGCTGAATGGCGTCAGTGCAGCGCTGTCGGTGTTCAGGTCCAGCGACAGGGTGCTGGCCTGCAGCAGCTTGAGGGAACCGAGCAATTGGCTGAGGGTGGTCTTGGCGCCGAGCACGTCGGCGGCCGTCCGGCCGCTGGACACGGACACACCAGCGGCGGACGCAAAGTAGTTGCCCGGGTAACCGCCCAGCTTCATGCCCAGCCCGGCCAGCACCTGCGAGCCCCCCTCGGACTGGCCCCAGCCCGGGTGCATGTAGATCACGGCCTTGCCAGCCTGAAGGTAGCTCTGCACCTGGGCGGTCAGGGCGGCACTGGCGGTCACGCCACTGCCAAACACGATCAGGTCGGCGTTGTTCCAGCAGGTATTGCTGGTGTCGGCCACGGCGCAGTCGACCGCCTCACCGGTGGCGCCAGTCCGTGTGATGAAGTTCTTGACGTAGCTGGCGGTGTAGCCGGCGGTGGCGTATTTGATGGTGGTGGGCAGAGCGGCACTGCCGCTGCCGGTCATCAGCCATTTGAAGCCGCGCAGGAACATCGGGTAGTGCTGCTGCTCCTTGGCGGTGCCGGCCATCCACTGCAGCACGTCAGCCCCGTAGGCCATGCCGCGCCCCTTGCCGTAGACCGTCACGGCGGCCATGCCGGCGCCGTTGTCGGACTTGATATGGCCCACGGCCGTGGTGGAGCTCAGCGGGGTGATCGTGGCGCTGTTGGTCGTGAGGTTCAGTGACACGTCGGTCACCGCACCGCCGTCGCCGTAGATGGCGGACAGCACACTGGATTCGGACTGCCGCAGGCTGGTTGCCTCCGCGATGGCGCGTTCCAGCAGTGTGGCCGTGTCCTCGCTGGTGAGGCCACTGGGGTCGCCAGCGGCCAGCGCGGTGGTCAGCCGCTGCTCTGCGGCATTGCCACTGTTGGTGTTGCCACCCCCACTTCCGGAGCCACCACCGCAGCCCGCCAATGCCAGGATCAGGGCTCCCAGCAGACCTTGTCTCAAGTGCTTCATTTTTTTCCGGTTTTTTAACGACAGGTCGCGAATGTCCGGACGCACCGTTTCTGTACCGTTTCAGGTTTTCACTCGAAAACTAGGGTGGGCGCTGTTGGAGGGCGGTCGATGTGGAGGCGGATGGGGGCGCGTGGGGGGCGGTTGGGGCCACGATGGGGGGGGCGCGACGAAGGGCTCGGTAAACGGAAGGTGAACCCAACGTTGCCGAGTCAAGTAAGCCCATCATCACAGCAACCGTCCAGCCACTCACCTGCCGCTCTTATGATCCCGGGATGACTGCCACCCCAGCCGCACTGTCGACCACCACCCCGGTCAACCCTCGCCTGGCGCTCCTGAACCCCTACCCGTTCGAACGCCTGCGCGCCCTGACGCAAGACATCGTCCCCAACCCGGACCTGCGCCACATTTCGCTCGGCCTGGGCGAGCCTCGCCATCCGGCGCCCAAGCTGGTCGAAGAGGCCCTCATCGCCAACCTCAAGGGGCTCTCCAACTACCCCAGCACCGCCGGAAACCCCGCCCTGCGCGAGTCCATCGCCGGCTGGATCCAGCGCCGCTACGGCCTGGACGTGGACGCGGCCACCCAGATCCTCCCGGTCATCGGCTCCCGGGAGGCGCTCTTCTCCCTGGCCCAGGTGGTCATCGACCCCACCCGCCCCGGCGCGACGGTCGTCTGCCCCAACCCGTTCTATCAAATCTATGAAGGTGCCGCCCTGCTGGCCGGCGCCACCCCCGCCTTCGCCAACTCCGACCCGCAGCGCAACTTCGCTGCCGACTGGTCGCAGATCGACGAAGCCACCTGGGCCCGCACCCAGCTGCTGTATGTCTGCTCCCCCGGCAACCCCACGGGCGCGGTCATGCCGCTGTCCGAGTGGAAGACCCTGTTCGCGCTCAGTGACCGCTACGGCTTTGTCATCGCCTCGGACGAGTGCTATTCGGAAATCTACTTCCGTGAAGGCCCGGACGCGGCCCCGCTGTCCGGCCTGCAGGCGGCTGTCCAGCTGGGCCGGCCGGACTTCCGCAACCTCATTGCCCTGAGCAGCCTCTCCAAGCGCTCGAATGTGCCCGGCATGCGTTCAGGCTTCGTGGCCGGCGATGCCGCCTGGATCAAACGCTTCCTGCTCTACCGCACCTACCACGGCAGCGCCATGAGCCCCATCGTCCAGGCCGCCAGCGTCGCCGCCTGGAATGACGAAGCCCACGTGGTGGACAACCGCGCCCAATACCGCGCCAAGTTCGCTGCCGTGACGCCTTTGCTGGCCGAGGTGCTGGACGTCGCGCTGCCCGACGCCGGCTTCTATCTCTGGGCCGCGGTGCCGGACGGCGACGACGTCGGTTTCGCCCAAGGCCTGCTGGCTCAATACAATGTGGGTGTTCTGCCGGGCAGCCTGCTGGCGCGCGAGGCCCATGGCGTCAATCCGGGCGCCGGGCGGATCCGTCTTGCGCTGGTGGCTGAACAGGCGGAGTGCCTGGAAGCCGCGCAGCGCATCGTGACCTATACCCGCAGCCGGTTCCCGCAGGCTGGCACCCGGGCAGCCTGATGCGGCGCCGGACCCGGCTTCAATTTTCAACCTCGTCATTCACCGCCCCGGCTCCGCGCAGGCCCGACGCTTCGTCTGGCCACCCGTGAGGCCGAGTCGCTCCCCACCACCCTCCATCGACCAACTGCCATGACGCAAGACCTGCAATCCATCATCGACCTGGCCTGGGAAGGCCGCGCCAACCTCAATCCTGCCAACGCCCCGGAAGTTCGCCAGGCCGTGGATCAGGTCGTGGCCGCCCTGGACGCAGGCACCCTGCGCGTGGCTGAACGCCAGAGCGTGGGCGAATGGACCGTGCACCAGTGGGTCAAGAAGGCCGTGCTGCTGTCCTTCCGCCTGAATGACAACCGCCAGATGGGCGCTGGCGACATGACCTTCTTCGACAAGGTCCCCACCAAGTTCGGCGGCCTGAGCGCCGACCAGTTGCGTGCCACCGGCGTGCGCGTGGTGCCCCCGGCGGTCGCTCGTCGCGGCAGCTTCATGGCCCGCAACGTCATCCTGATGCCCTCCTACGTCAACATCGGCGCCTATGTCGATGAAGGCACCATGGTGGACACCTGGGCCACCGTGGGCTCCTGCGCCCAGATCGGCAAGAACGTCCACCTGAGCGGCGGCGTGGGCATCGGCGGCGTGCTGGAACCCCTGCAGGCCAACCCGACCATCATCGAGGACAACTGCTTCATCGGTGCCCGCTCGGAGATCGTCGAAGGCGTGATCGTGGAGGAAAACTCGGTGATCTCCATGGGCGTCTACATCGGCCAGAGCACCCCCATCTACGACCGCGAAGCCGATACCGTGACCTATGGCCGCGTTCCGGCCGGTTCGGTGGTCATCAGCGGCTCCCTGCCCAAGAATGATGGCAAGTACAGCCTGTACGCTGCGATCATCGTGAAGAAGGTGGATGCCGGCACACGTGCAAAAACCAGCATCAACGACCTGCTGCGCGCCTGAGTTACCTCCTTTTTCATCCCGAGGGCTGGCGGCGGCTGATACAAATTCGATAATCGCGGATTCGGCCGCTGGCCAGATGGGAAGGGACACATGAGCACGGGAAACATGGAGCGGATCCTCCGCCTGATGGCGGAAAAGGGAGCGTCCGACACTTATCTGTCGGCCAACATGCCGGTCTTGATCCGCATCAACGGCCAGATGGTCCAGGTGTCGGACCAACTGCTGACCCCCGCCCAGCCCAAGCAGCTCATCGCCGAAGTCATCGACCCGCAGCATCTGGCCGAGCTGGAACAGACGGGCGAGCTCAACCTGGCGGTCTCCATCCCCAAGGTCGGCAGCTTCCGGCTGTCCGGCTTCCGCCAGCGTGGGTCGATTGCGGCGGTGTTCCGCCACATTCCGCACGTCATCCCCTCGCTCGACAGCCTCAGCCTGCCCACCATCCTGGGCAAGCTGGTGACCGAGAAGCGGGGGCTGATCCTGATGGTGGGCGCCACCGGCACCGGCAAGAGCACCACGCTCGCCTCCATGCTGGAGCACCGCAACCAGACCATGACCGGGCACATCCTCACCATCGAGGACCCGGTGGAATACCTCTTTGCCAACAAGCGCTCGCTGGTCAACCAGCGGGAAGTGGGCCGGGACACGGCCACGCTGCAGGTGGCCCTGAAGAACGCCCTGCGCCAGGCGCCCGATTGCATCCTGATCGGCGAAATCCGGGACCGCGACACCATGACGGCCGCGATCTCCTACGCTCTCTCCGGCCACCTGGTGCTGGCCACGCTGCACGGCAACAACAGCTACCACGCGCTCAACCGGATCATGTCCTTCTACACGCCGGAATCCCGTCCGGCCATGCTGAATGACCTGGGTGCCGGCCTGAAGGCAGTGGTGTCGCAGCGTCTGCTTCGCTCCACCCAGGGCGGCCGGGTGCCGGCCATTGAAATCCTGCTCAACACCAAGCTGATCTCCGAACTGATCGAGCAAGGCGACTTCGCCGGGGTGAAGGAAGCGATGGAAAAATCCATCGCCGAAGGCTCGCAAAGCTTCGAGGAACACTTCGCCCAACTCATCAACAGCGGCGCCATCACCCGGGAAGAAGGCCTGGCCTTTGCCGACTCGCCGACCAACCTGTTGTGGCGTCTGCAAAACGACATGGCCGGCGGCAAGCAGCAAGGCGCCGCCAAGAAGGAAGAGCCGGCGGCGGACGAAGCCAGCTTCACCTCCATCACGCTGGACGTGCAGCCCGGCTGAAGCGCCCGGTCGTCTTGAAGGAACGCATGGCCGTAGCTCCCCACTCCCCGCCCCTCTCGGTGCCCGGCGCCCTGCCCTCCGAGGTGGAGGACCGTACGCTGGCCCTGCTGGAGCAGTTGATCGCTCGCCCCTCGGTCACGCCCAATGACGCGGGCTGCCTGGCACTGATCGGCGACCGACTGGCCACGCTGGGTTTCACCCTGGAGCGGATGGACAGCGGCCCGGCCGATTTCCACGTGCACAACCTCTGGGCGGTGAAGGACGGCAGCACGGCCGCTGCGCCGCGCCTGGTCTTTGCCGGCCACACCGACGTGGTGCCCACCGGTGAACTGGCGCGCTGGACCAGCGACCCCTTTGTGCCCACGGTGCGGGACGGCCATCTGTATGGCCGCGGCGCAGCGGACATGAAGACCTCGCTGGCGGCCATGGTGGTGGCGGTGGAAGATTTCGTCGCCGCCCATCCCGCCCATGCCGGCAGCATTGCCTTCTTGCTGACCAGCGACGAAGAAGGCCCGGCGCGGGACGGGACCGTCGTCTGCGTGAACCGCCTGCGGGAGCGCGGCGAACGGCTGGACTTCTGCATCGTCGGTGAACCCACCTCGGTGGAACGGCTGGGCGACACGGTCAAGAACGGCCGCCGCGGCTCCTTGTCCGGCCGGCTGCGCGTGATCGGCATCCAGGGCCATGTGGCCTACCCGCACCTGGCGCGCAACCCGGTGCATCAGGCCGCACCGGCGCTGGCCGCACTGGCTGCCCTGCAATGGGATGCCGGCAACGCGTACTTCCCCCCCACCACCTTCCAGATCTCCAACATCCAGGCCGGTACCGGCGCGGGCAATGTGATCCCGGGCGAGCTGGTGGTGGACTTCAACTTCCGCTTCTCCACCGAGTCCACGCCCCAGAGCCTGCGTGAACGCGTGCAGACGCTGCTGGAGCAGCACGGCCTGGAATACCACCTCGACTGGACGCTCTCCGGCCAACCGTTCCTCACCCCTGTGGGCACGCTCTCGGCGGCCATCAGTGCCGCCATCGCCGAGGAAACCGGCGTGACGACGGAGCTCTCCACCACCGGAGGCACCTCGGACGGCCGCTTCATTGCGCAGATCTGCCCGCAGGTGGTGGAATTCGGACCGCTCAATGCGAGCATCCACAAGATCAACGAATATGTGCCGCTGGACCAGATCGCCCCCTTGGCGCGCATCTACCGCCGCACGCTGGAGCATTTGCTGCTGTGACGCTGCTGGAATTGATTGAGGCCCAGGCCGCCCGCCTCCATGAGGCGGGCGTTTCATTTGGGCATGGCACCACCAACGCCTTTGACGAGGCCGCCTGGCTGGTGATGTGGAAACTGGGCATCCCGCTGGAAGCCCTGGATGAGCACGCCAGTGACGAGGTGCCCGCCGCTGCGGCGGATGAGGCCCAGGCGCTGGTGCAGGAGCGCATCGTGAGCCGCAAGCCGGCGGCCTACCTCACGGGGGAAGCCTGGTTGCAGGGCGTGCCGTTCTATGTGGATGAGCGCAGCATCGTGCCGCGCAGCTTCATTGCGGAGCTGATCGCCGATGCCACCATTGACGCCTGGCTCTCCGACGAGACCACCCGCGTGCTGGACCTGTGCACCGGCAATGGCAGCCTGGCTGTGCTGGCGGCCATGGCCTGGCCGGAGGTCTCGGTGGACGCCATCGACCTGAGCACGGACGCACTGGCCGTGGCCCGCATCAATGTGGACCGTCATGCGCTGGCCGCACGCATCCGCTTGCTCCAGGGCGATGGCCTGGCACCGGCCGATGGCGCTTATGACCTGATCCTGTGCAACCCGCCCTATGTGAACAGCGCCTCCATGGGGGTGCTGCCGCTGGAATACCGCGCCGAGCCCGAACTGGCCCTGGCCGGTGGCGAGGATGGCATGGACTTCATCCGCCAGTTGCTGGCCCGGGCGCCGGATCACCTCACCGAGCACGGCGTGCTGGTGCTGGAGATCGGCAATGAACGGGCGTTCTTCGAGGCCGCGTTCCCGCGCCTGGAGGCCGCCTGGTTGGAAACGTCAGCCGGCGAGGACCAGGTCCTGCTGCTGACCCGTAGCGCTTTGATGGCACTGGTGGCCGCACGATGATCACATTACGAAACATCACGCTGCGGCGTGGCACGAAGGTGGTGCTGGACGATGCCAGCGTCACCCTGCAACCCGGCGAAAAGGTCGGCCTGGTGGGCCGTAACGGCGCCGGCAAGTCCAGCCTGTTTGCCTTGCTGACCGACCGGCTGCACAGCGACAAGGGTGATGTCGAGATCCCGCGCCAGTGGGCTGTGGGCGAAGTGGCCCAGAACATGCCGGAAACCGAGATTCCGGCCACCGAATTCGTGCTGGAGGGCGACACCCGCCTGATGGCCGCCCGTGCGGCATTGCAAAAGGCCGAGGACGAAGACGACGGCCACGCCATCGCCGAGGCCCACGGCCTGCTGATGGACGCTGGTGCCTTCGACGCCCCTGCCCGTGCGCAGGCCCTGCTGATGGGCCTGGGCTTCAAGGGGGCGCAGGTGGATGCCCCCGTCAACAGCTTCTCCGGCGGCTGGCGCATGCGCCTGCAACTGGCCCGCGCGCTGATGTGCCCGGCCGACCTGATGCTGCTGGACGAGCCCACCAACCACTTGGACCTGGACGCCCTGGTCTGGCTGGAAGCCTGGTTGCAGCGTTATGAAGGCACGCTGATCATCATCAGCCATGACCGCGAATTCCTGGACGCGATCACCAAGGTCACGCTGCATCTGGACGAGGCCAAGCTGCACCGTTATGGCGGCAACTACACCGCCTTCGAAGCCATGCGCGCCGAGCGCATGGTGTTGCAGCAGGCTGCGTTCGATAAGCAGCAGGACCGTATGGCCCACCTGCAGAAGTTCATCGACCGTTTCAAGGCCAAGGCCAGCAAGGCCAAGCAGGCTCAGAGCCGGGTGAAGGCGCTGGAGCGGATGGAACGACTCGCGCCGGTGTTGACGTCGGCAGATTTCAGCTTCTCGTTCCGTGAGCCGCTGAACCTGCCCAATCCGATGCTGATGTTCGATGAGGTGGCCGTCGGTTATCTCACGCCGGATGCGCCGGAAGGCGACCAGAAGGTCATCGTGCGGGGCATCGACCGCTCCGTGCTGGCCGGTCAGCGCTTTGGCATCCTGGGCGCCAACGGGCAGGGCAAGTCCACGCTGGTGAAGACGATCGCCCGCATGCAGCCCTCGCTGGGCGGCACCATCACCGAAGGCAAGGGCCTCTCCATCGGCTACTTCGCGCAGCAGGAAATGGACGTGCTGCGGCCCGATGAAGGCCCGCTGGAGCACATGGTGCGGCTGGCCAAGGAAGTCAGCCCCTCCGCGCGTGAGCAGGAGCTGCGGGATTTCCTCGGCCAGTTCCGCTTTGTGGGCGAGATGGTCAACCAGGCGGTGGGCAGCCTCTCCGGCGGCGAAAAGGCCCGGCTGGTGCTGGCCATGCTGGTGTGGCAGCGCCCCAACCTGCTGCTGCTGGATGAACCGACCAACCATCTGGACCTGCAGACCCGCGAAGCGCTCTCCATGGCGTTGAACGAGTTCGAAGGCACCGTGATGCTGGTGAGCCACGACCGGGCCCTGCTGCGCGAGGTCTGCGACGAATTCTGGCTGGTGGCCGAGGGCAAGGTCGCGCCGTTCGACGGGGACCTGGACGACTACCAGCGCTGGCTGTTGGAACAATCCAAGGAAGCGGCCAAGCTGGCCCGGGAACAGGCCAAGCGTGACGCTGCCGCTGCGGCCGGTGGCAAGTCAGTGGCGGCCGCCCCGACGCCCGTGGCGGCTCCGGTGGCACCCGCGCCGGCTTCGGCGCCCGTGAAGCGCGAAGACCGCAAGGCTTCCGGCCAGGCGCGTCAGCGTGTGGCGGAACAGACCCGACCGCTGCGCAAGGAGATGGAGCAGATCGATGCCCGCCTCAAGGCCTTGCATGCGGAGCGCGACAAGCTGGAGGCCGAACTCGCCACCGGGACGCTCCCGCCAGCGCAGATCGTCGACGCGGGCAAGCGCCTGAAGGCGATCAGCGACGAGGCGGAAGAGAAGGAACTGCGCTGGCTGGAACTGAGCGAGCAGGTGGACGCGCTGCAGACAGCGAGCTGAGGGCCTGGCCCTCAACCCGGACCTCTTTCTTGGGCGATACGCCCGCCGCGCTGTTCCTGCGGCCCTTCCTTCGGGTGTTGCGCCGTATGCGTACGGTGAACCCACCTTGCGGTCGTGACTAGGAGGACCGGGCCGGTTGCTCGATGGAATCGAGCGCGACGATTCCGGGATACGTTTGCAGCCGTTTAAAGCGGCTGCGGTGGTAGCAGTCCCAGTAACTCGTAGCCCGTCGCCTTGTTGTTGCCATGAACTGAGGGTTCGCCGCTGCGAACTCTGAGAGGTGTTCGGGGTTCATGCGCGGGACGGCCGCGGCAATCAGTTCCACTATCTCAAGGACGTATTCGCCGACGAGCTGCACGATGAACGGAACAACCCATGCTCGGTCAACGGCCACGATCTGTCTCAGGCATTCCTCGCGAATGTGGCCATCGCAGTGCCTCGTCCCGAGGCAGAGCGCGAGTGTCCGAGGGTCACCCGTCGACGTTGCGATCACCGAATGAAGACTCTTGGGGGAATAGTAGACCCGACCGGGCGCAGAGAGCGACTCTCCCTGCACAGAGACTTGGAAGCCCTGCCGCGCCGGTACAAGCTCTGCGACGGGAAGCACACGTAGCAACGCCAGTGCAGCGGGTTGCAGCGAAGCGGGGAAGATCGGTTGGTAAGTCATCAGTGCAGCCAGATTTGAGCTTCATCGGTCGCCGACGTTGCGCCTGACTGCGGGCAAAATGCTCCGCGCAGGGAGCGATGCTACTTCATGCTGTGCCGCTCCGCTCCCATAGATGCGGCAGCAGTTCTCCGATCCGGCTGGCGGGCTGCGTCGGCAGCCGCATCAGAACGTCGCGAAGATAAAGGTAGGGATCGTGACCGTTGATGCGGGCAGAGTGCACGAGGCTCATGACCGCTGAGGCCCGCTTGCCGGCGCGCAGGCAGCCGGCGAAGAGCCAGTTCGCTCTTCCAAGGGCAATCGGGCGGATTTGATTCTCGACGCAGTTGTTCGAGATCGGCAGATCGCCGAAGCGCGTGAGCGCATCCCAGCGAGCAAGGCTGTAGGCGATGGCCTTCGCGGTGGCCGAGCCCTCCGGCACCTGGCGCCGCTGAGCGAGCAGCCATCGGTGCAAGGCGGCGGCAACCCGGCGCGACTTGCGTTGGCGTATTCGTCGTCGCTCATCGGCGGTGCACGCGGCGACCTCGTCTTCGATTCGGAAGAGCAGCTGGAAGTAGCGCAGAGCCTGCTCGCCGACCGGGCTGCCGTGATTGGCCCACAACTCGTGGAACTTCCGCCTGGCGTGCGCGACGCATCCAACGCCGGTCACGCCGCGCTCGAAGCTGCTCGTCCTTGGCGGCGACCTGCGCCATCAACGTCAGCAGTGCTTCGCGCATCTGCTGCGGATCGAGGCCGTCCAGGGATTGCGAGGCGATCACGGAACGTGATCGTGCCGGGCCGACAGGCCACTGCCCATCGGCGCATTCTCGGATTGCGCTGCTACAGGACCCGGATGACGCCGGCTTCGCCGATACGTTGCCAGGGCAGGCCCAGCACGAGTGCGTCCAGACGGCGAAGCTCAGCGGCCACGACCCATACGCATACATGCGTGACGTGCTGGAGCGGCTGCCCACTCAACCAGCCAAACGAATCGAGGAGTTGCTGCCACACCGCTGGGTCCCGCGCCCGCCCCGATGACGGCATACTGACTCGACCGCCTGCCTCCATCAGTCTTCAGAGTCGGTTCAAGCAACCTTTTACCCATGCGTTCTCTTCGTGTTGATCAGTTCGAGTTCTCGGATTCCGGAAGTGAGGAGGCTCTAGAGATTGACTGGTCGCGACAGTCCACATTTCCGCATCCAGATGTCCGTTCGTTCGTTGGTTCAACTGTTGGTGCTGATGCCGCAGCCTCAATTGCGGCGCCACAGCCGTTCTATCGGATATCGGGGAATGGCACGGTGAGCGATTACCTAAAGCGATACGCCAACATCGATGTGCCATCGCATTGCGATTGGGCGACACATGTGATCCGGGATGACTCCTGGGACGCGGTTCACTTGGTCGTCTGTGGGCCGAGCTTCTTCGTGCGCTACCGCTGGTCAACTTCTGCATGACCTACGACAGGTGTCACGCCTTGCGCCGGTAGGCTCCGCCGTCGTACCGTTCTTGGCTCAAACGAGATGAGCCAGTACCTCCCGTGTCAAGGATATGGCCAGCCGCTTACGTTCCATAGACGTGCATGTCAGTGCACGCGCTGCCACCACTCGGCAGGCCAGCGGAAAGACCACATTGATTGTGCGCAATTGAATTGCTCGCTACATTAACACCCATGTCGAACGCAAACCCCCACCAGACACAGGCAGCTGCCCCCGAGGCCGCGCCCGTGGACTGGTTGCATCTCGACCATCAACTGTGTTTTGCGCTCTATGCCAGCTCGCTGGCCATGACCAAGCTGTACAAGCCACTTCTGGCACCGCTGGGCCTGACCTATCCGCAGTACCTGGTGATGCTGGTGTTGTGGGAGGCTGAGGGCTTGGCCGTATCGGCGCTAGGCCAGCGGCTGGGCCTGGACTCCGGCACGCTGACGCCCCTGCTCAAGCGGCTGGAGGCGCTGGCACTGATCGAGCGCCGCCGCAGCACCAAGGACGAACGCCGTGTGGACATCTTCCTGACGGATGAGGGGCGCGGCCTGCGAGCCCGGGCGCTCAGCATTCCCGAACAACTGGCCTGTGCCAGCGCGTGCAGCCTGGATGAGCTACAGACGCTGACCCGCCAGCTGCAAAACTTGCGGTCCAGTGTCCTGAATCATCTGGACCCGACCGACCGCACTTCCGCCCCGGGCTGAGCCCGGACCCGATCCACCGATTTCACACCCAACCACTTCATTCAAGGAGCACTTCATGGCCATCGAGAAAGCCCTCTACACCGCTACCGCCACCGCCACCGGAGGCCGCGCCGGCACGGCCCAGTCGTCTGACGGCGCCCTGAAGGTCGACCTGTCCACGCCCAAGGAACTCGGCGGCGCGGGCGGCAACGGCACCAACCCGGAACAGCTGTTTGCTGCGGGCTATTCGGCCTGCTTCATCGGCGCGATGAAGGCCGTGGCGGCCCGCCAGAAGCTGACCCTGCCGGCGGAAGTCTCGATCACGAGCGATGTCTCCATCGGCCCGCACGCCAACAAGCCGGGTGCCTTCGGCATCGCCGTGGCGATGAAGATCTCGGTGCCGGGCCTGGACCGCGCCGAACTGGAGACCCTGGTGGCGACCGCTCACGAGGTCTGCCCCTACTCCAATGCCACGCGCGGCAACATCGACGTCACGCTGACGGTGGTCTGAGAGGCAGGGGTTCGCGAAGCGGCGAGCCCCGCAACAAGCTCAGACGAAGCGCTCGGTCACCAACTCGGCCACAAGCTCGGTCACGAGCTCGGTGAGGAGTTCTGACCATGCGCCAGACTCGGCGGCGGACCTGCGGGAGCAGGCTCCGCCGCTGATCGTTTCAGCGGGGATGGATGATCCCTGGCGCCAGACCAGCACGCATCAGTGTGTGCGCTTGAGCAGTTCCAGCGTCAGTTCAATGCGAGCCGCCCAAGGTGACAGGGCAGCCGCTTTTTCTTCTGGTGCCCCAACGATGCGACCTTGTGCACAGCGGGTGGTGCGCCAGACCGGCACGCCTGCGTCCCGCAGCGCCTGAATCGGTGCGGACAGCGCCTCATGCACGGTGCCGTTGCCGGTGCAAGCCAGCACCACGCCCTGCACGCCCGCCGTGTGCCAGGCTTGCAGTGCGCGCGCCTGCGCACCCGCATGGCTGGCCAGCACCTCCACCCATGGCCACCGCGCCGCATCCTCCGGCAAGAGTGAAGCGCCCAGCGCCTCACCTCGCGGCCATTCGCGAAAACGTCGCAGGACGCCCTCCTCCACCACCCCCAGCAGGCCACCATCGGGCCCGGCATCAAAGGCATCGAGCCGGTAGCTGTGTGTCTTGCGCAGTTCCAGCCCGTGCAAGACCTGGCCCGCCACCACGGCAACCACCCCTTGGGCACCATCGGCCTTGACCACCGCCACTGCATCCAGCAGGTTCTGCGGGCCGTCCGCCTGGATGGCGGTGGCCGGGCGCATGGCGGCGGTAAGCACCACCGGCTTGCGCGGGGCCAGCACGCGCTGCAGCAGGTAAGCCGTTTCCTCCAGTGTGTCCGTGCCGTGGGTGATCACAATGCCGCGCACCTCAGGGCGATCCAGGTGCTCTTGCACCCGCCGCGCCAGGCGGGCCCAGGTGGGGTGGTCCATGTCCTTGCTGTCCAGCTGCGCCAGTTGCTCGGCCTCCAGCGGCTCCGCCTGCAGTGCCGGAATGGCCGCCACCAGGGAGGCTACCGAGAGCTGGCCGGCCTTGTAGCCCACGTTGTCCGTGGCACTGCCAGCGGCCCCGGCAATGGTGCCGCCGGTGCCGATGATGACGATTTGCTCAACGCGGCTTTGCAATTTGGCTTCTCCTGGATAAAAATACAGATTACTGGATGGATACTCAGGCCGAATGTGAACACACCACCAAAACTCACCGCTCGCCAGCAGCAGATCTTTGACCTGGTCCGGCGCAGCATTGAACGCACCGGCTCGCCGCCCACCCGCGCAGAGATCGCGCAGCAGCTGGGCTTCCGCTCCGCCAACGCGGCCGAAGAGCATCTGCAGGCCTTGGCCCGCAAGGGTGTGATCGAATTGGTGGGAGGCACGGCCCGCGGCATCCGCCTGCCCTCGCCGGCGCTGAAGCAGGTGAATCAGGCGCGTGAGCACAGCCAGTTTGCGCTGCCGCTGCCCAACCTGTCGCAGCTCACCTTGCCCCTGGTGGGGCGGGTCGCTGCAGGGGCGCCCATCCTCGCCGAGGAACATGTCGAGCAGCACTATAGCGTCGACCCTTCCACCTTCGCCCGCGTGCCCGACTACCTGCTGCGCGTGCGTGGCATGAGCATGAAGGACATCGGCATCATGGACGGCGACCTGCTCGCGGTCCAGAAAGCCAGCGAAGCACGCAATGGTCAGATCGTGGTGGCCCGGCTGGGCGACGAGGTCACAGTGAAGCGTTTCCAGCGCCATGCAGGCGGCGTCCGGCTGCTGCCGGAAAACACCGACTTCCAGCCCATCGAGGTGGAGGCGGGAGACGAATCCTTCGCCCTGGAAGGACTGGCGGTAGGCTTGATCCGCGCGCAGTTCAGCTGAGTAGCTGGGAGGCACGCGCGGTGGGGGCGTGACCATCACGCACCCACCACTGCGCCGCCACCACACCCCACCGAACCCACCACCACAGCGGGCAGCGACGCCAAGCACTTTCTGGCGCTTTCATGCAATCACGAACCCGCGGCCAGGCCTCAGGCAAAACTCATTCGAGCGAATATCGCCCACAGCATTCCTGTGGGCGTTTTTGATTGCTGCGCCGGTCCCAACTGATCGGTTCGGGATATCGGTCCACGATATCAGTGCGCGATATTCCCCGTCGGGAGCGAGTTTCCGCTCTTCATCGTTTCTGTTGCAGGCGCCGCCGTCGGGATGGATTGACGGCGCGGCACATACTCAGCGTTGCGGCCGTTGACTTACCGATGATTCGCCGACCGTGACACACTCAAGATGCTGCGGGCAGCGAGACCGAAATTAAGTAGTGCAAGGTCAAACCAACTGAGTCGCCACAGCCATATTGGTAGACGTTCCCACGAAACTTTATCGATCGCGTGTGCCAGTAAGAGAATCTGTGGAAAAATTCAAAATTCGAATCGGAAAAAACAAAACCCCGCTAACTTGCGCTAGCGGGGTTTGAAATTTGGCGGAGTGGACGGGACTCGAACCCGCGACCCCCGGCGTGACAGGCCGGTATTCTAACCAACTGAACTACCACTCCAGATTCAAGGCCAGTTATGAACTGTTATATTGCCTCAATCTTTCGGACAAGTTTGCCGCGAATTTCGATGACATTTGACTGTCTTCGTTTCACGAGCCAAGCCTTGTCAAACTTGGCGTCCCCTAGGGGATTCGAACCCCTGTTACAACCGTGAAAGGGTCGTGTCCTAGGCCTCTAGACGAAGGGGACTTAACTCTTTCCGTGCCACCGCTCTCGCGTCAGCCACCAAGAAAACTTGGTGGAGGTAAGCGGGATCGAACCGCTGACCTCTTGCATGCCATGCAAGCGCTCTCCCAGCTGAGCTATACCCCCGAATGCTTGATCACAGCGTTTTCACACTGCTTTTGCATCAGTGGACCAACTCGAGTCCAGTAGCAAAGATGAATTGTTGGCGGAGTGGACGGGACTCGAACCCGCGACCCCCGGCGTGACAGGCCGGTATTCTAACCAACTGAACTACCACTCCAGATACGCTGATGACTTGTTTTCACTGATCATCACTGCATCAATCGCTTTCATCACTTTCGCGATGTCTTGCGACGTTTTCGTTACTATACCAGAGAATTTTAGTGATTCTTTCGACTTATCGAACTTATCAACAAAATCTTCGGTCAGTAACCAAGTACGTAAACTTGGCGTCCCCTAGGGGATTCGAACCCCTGTTACAACCGTGAAAGGGTCGTGTCCTAGGCCTCTAGACGAAGGGGACTAAACCTTCTTCTCTTGAACTGCGCGCCACCTTGATTTTGGTGGAGGTAAGCGGGATCGAACCGCTGACCTCTTGCATGCCATGCAAGCGCTCTCCCAGCTGAGCTATACCCCCTTTTGAATTCAACTGAACGGCACTGCCATTCAATCAAACCCCAAACTCGGCTAACTCCATCGTTGCGATCTGACCCTGATTTAGATCAATTCGCTTTGATTTCGTTTCGCGCTGTTCAAGCGAGAACGAGAGTATAGACCGGGTTTTAAACGGAGCGCAAGCGGTTGATCAAAATTTCTTTGTCGAAGAGTTCCAACACCGCATCGACCGACGGAGTCTGTGCACGACCACACACCAGCACTCGCACCGGAATGGCCAGTTGCGGCATCTTGAGCCCGTGCGCAGTGATGGTTTCCTTGATGGCAGCATTGATCGCCACCTTGGTCCAATCACCCTCGCCAAGCGCAGCCAGCTTGTCCGCGAGCGCGTGGATCACAGGTTTGACCGCATCGGTCAGATGGGCAGCCTGATCGTCGGCAGACGGGCTGACCGGGGCGACATACATCGCGAGCCAATCGGCCAGCGCCACGGTGGTGCTGCAGCGGTCCTTGAACAGCGCGCACATCGCGGTCAGGCGAGCGGGCGCCGGCAGGCCGCGTTTGGCCAGTTGGGCCGTCACCAGGCCGGCCAGGCGTTCATCGTCCGCTTGCTTGATGTAATGGGCATTGACCCATTCCAGCTTGGCCGGGTCCCATTGGGCCGGGCTCCTGGAAATGTGGGCACCGTCAAACCATTCCACGAGTTGGTCGCGTGTGAAGAGTTCGTCGTCGCCATGGCTCCAGCCCAGGCGCGCCAGGTAGTTCAGCATGGCCTCCGGCAAGTAGCCGTTCTCTTCGTAGGCGGTGACGCTCACGGCGCCACGACGCTTGGAGAGCTTCAGGCCATCGTCACCCAGGATCACCGGGATATGGCCGAACTGCGGCAGGTCCGCACCCAGGGCGCGGAAAATATTGATCTGCCACGGCGTGTTGTTGATGTGCTCATCACCACGGAAGACATGCGTGATGGCCATGTCCCAGTCGTCCACCACCACGGCGAAGTTGTAGGTCGGCACGCCCAGGGCGCCCTCCCCCGCTTGCGCATCGGCGGGCCGCATGATGATGAGGTCATCAATCTCGCGGTTGTTGATGGTGATGGCGCCCTTCACCAGGTCGCTCCAGGTCACATCACCTTCCAGCGGGTTCTTGAAACGCACCACCGGCTTCACCCCCGCAGGCACCGCCGGCAGCGTCTTGCCCGGCTCGGGACGCCAGCGGCCGTCATAGCGGGTCTTCTCGCCGCGGGCCTTCTGGCCTTCGCGCATGACGTCCAGTTCCTCGGGCGTGCAGTAGCAGTAGTAGGCGGAGCCCGCCTCGATCATCTGCTGCGCCACCGCGTGGTAGCGCTCCAGGCGCTGCATCTGATAGATGGGGCCTTCGTCGTAGCCCAGGCCCAGCCACTGCATGGAAGCCAGGATCTGCTCGACCGAGTCCTGGGTGGAACGGGCCACATCGGTGTCTTCAATACGCAGCACGAACTGCCCACCGTAATGGCGCGCATAGGCCCAGGAGAACAGCGCAGTACGGGCGGTGCCCAGATGCAGGAAACCCGTCGGCGAGGGCGCGATGCGGGTGCGGATTACAGTGGATGTCATAGGGAGTTCAGGCCTCGGGCCAGGTCGGCCTTCAGGTCTTCAATGTCTTCCAGGCCGACCGCCACGCGGATCAGGCCCTGGGTGATGCCGGCAGCCTGGCGCTGCGCCTCGGTGAGGCGCCCGTGCGAGGTGCTGGCGGGATGGGTGATGGTGGTCTTGGTGTCACCCAGGTTGGCGGTGATGGAGCAGATGCGGGTGTGGTCGATGACGTGAAAGGCGGCAGCACGGCCGCCGTCATCCGCACCGGCACGGCTCTTGACCACAAATGCCACCACAGCCCCGCCCTGCCCGCCTTGCTGGCGCATGGCCAGCTCGTGTTGCGGATGCGACTTCAGGCCCGGGTAATACACCCGCTCGATGGCCGGGTGAGCCTCCAGCCAGGCGGCCAACACAGACGCGCTGGCGGTCTGCGCCTTCATGCGCACGGAGAGTGTCTCCATGCCCTTGAGCACCACCCAGGCGTTGAACGGCGACAGCGACATCCCCACGCTGCGCATCACCGGCGTGAACACGTTGTCCACGTAGTGCGCGCTGGCGCAGATGGCGCCAGCAATGACGCGCCCCTGCCCGTCCAGGTACTTGGTGCCGGAGTGGATGATGAAATCTGCCCCCATGCGCGCCGGCTGCTGCAGGGCCGGCGAGGCAAAGCAGTTGTCCACCGCCAGCAAGGCGCCATGGTCATGGGCCAGTTGAGCCAACGCCGCCACGTCGCAGACCTCGGTCAGCGGGTTGGTCGGGGTCTCGGCAAACAGCAGCTTGGTGTTGGGCTGCAGCGCCGCCTGCCACTCGGCCAGGTCGGTCTGCGACACAAAGGTGGTCTGCACCCCGAACTTGCCAAACTCACCTTGCAGCAGCTTGATGGTGGAACCAAAGACCGAGCGGGAGCACACCACATGGTCGCCTGCCTTCAGCAGCCCCATGACCAGCAGCATGATGGCCGACATGCCGGACGAGGTGCCGATGCAGGCCTGTGTCCCCTCCAGCGCCGCCAGGCGGCGCTCCATCATCATGACGGTCGGGTTGGAGAATCGGCTGTAGACAAAAGCCTCTTCCTCGTTGGCAAAGCGGCGGGCCGCAGTGGCGGCATCCGGGTGCACAAACGAGCTGGTCAGGAACAGGGCCTCGGAGTTCTCACCCCAGGCCGTGGGGGGCAGGCCTTCGCGCACCGCCAGCGTGTCCAGGCGCGCATCGGCCGGCAACGCCACACGGGGGATGCCACCCTTCCTCAGGTCCTTGGAATCCGTGCTCACTGATCGTCTCCGCTCTGCAAGGCCAGCCGGCTGCGGGCCGGCAGATCCTCTTCCTCCGGCTGGGACTTTCGCTGGGCCTTCATGGTTTCGAAGTCTTGTGCCGACACATCACCGGTGATGTAGGTGCCGTCAAAGCACGACGCCTCGAAACCGTTGAGGCCCGGGCGCAGCTGGGCCACCACGCGCTTCATCGCGTCCACGTCCTGGTAGATCAGCGCGTCCGCGCCGATGAACTGGCGGATTTCCTCGATGGTGCGGCCGTGGGCAATGAGTTCCTCGCTGGTCGGCATGTCGATGCCGTAGACGTTGGGGAAACGCACGGGCGGCGCCGCCGAGGCCAGGTAGACCTTGCGCGCACCCGCCTCACGGGCCATCTGCACGATTTCCTTGGACGTGGTGCCACGAACGATGGAGTCATCCACCAGCAGCACGTTGCGATCCTTGAACTCCAGGCCGATGGCATTGAGCTTCTGGCGCACCGACTTCTTGCGGGTGGATTGGCCCGGCATGATGAAGGTCCGGCCCACATACCGGTTCTTCACAAAACCTTCGCGATAGGGTTTGCCGATGCGATGCGCCAGTTGCATGGCAGACGGACGGCTGGATTCCGGGATGGGGATCACGACGTCGATCTCGCTGGGCGGAATGGTGGAGATCAGGCGCTGGGCCAGGGTCTCACCCATGTTCAGGCGGGACTGGTACACGGAGATGCCGTCCATGACCGAATCCGGGCGTGCCAGATAGACGAACTCGAACATGCAAGGGTTGAGCGTCGGATTCTCGGCACACTGCTGGGTGTGGATCACGCCTTGCGTGTCAATGAACAGCGCTTCGCCGGGGGCGACATCACGCGTGAGCTGGTGGCCCGTACCTTCCAGGGCGACGCTCTCGCTGGCCACCATCACTTCACCGGCTGCAGACTCGCCGAAGCACAGGGGGCGGATGCCGTAGGGGTCGCGGAAGGCCAGCAGGCCATGACCGGCGATCAGGGCGATCACGGCATACGAGCCCTTGATGCGCTTGTGCACCTCGCTCACGGCCTTGAACACGGAGGCCGGCGTCAGCGGCAGCTCACGGCCAGCCAGCTCGAGCTCATGCGCCAGCACGTTGATCAACACCTCGGTGTCGCTCTCGGTGTTGATATGGCGGCGGTCCACCTCGAACAGCTGGTCCTTCAACGCATGGGCGTTGGTCAGGTTGCCGTTGTGCACCAGCACGATGCCGTAGGGCGCATTGACATAGAAGGGCTGCGCCTCTTCCTCGCTGTAGGCGTTGCCGGCGGTCGGGTAGCGGACCTGCCCCAGGCCCACGTTGCCCGGCAGGCCACGCATGTTGCGGGTGCGGAACACGTCCCGCACCATGCCGCGCGCCTTGTGCATGAAGCACTTCTGGCCTTGCATGGTGACGATGCCAGCCGCATCCTGGCCACGGTGCTGCAACAGCAGCAGCGCGTCATAAATGAGCTGGTTGACCGGCGCCTTGGAAATCACACCGACGATGCCACACATGCTGATCCTTCAAATCACTGGAAACGATGAGGGCCTGCCCACGAGGGGTGGTCAGGCCGGAATGGGAATGTAGTCGTGCAGGGCCTGCGGCAGCAGCGGCTTGACCTGCACGAGTGTGCCCTGCAACCAGGGCGCCAGGCGGGAATCTGTCCAGGAGGGCGAACGCGCCGCCGGCGTCATGCCGACGATGACCGCCACCAGCAAGGCCAGCAGCAGGCCGCGCACCACGCCGAAGGCAGCGCCCCCCAAGCGGTCCACGATGCTCAGCGGCGTGGCCTGGATGATGGCGCGCACCAGCTTGGCGCCCAGCCCCCACACCAGCAGCACCAGCAGGAACGCCAGCACCAGGCCCAGCGCATGCAGCATGGTGGGACTCCACTTGTCCTGCGGCAGCAGGTGCTCGATCCACGGCGCCACGAAAGGGGCGGCCAGCCAGGCCACCACCCAGCCGACGATGGTCATGACCTCGAACACCAGCCCGCGCCACACCCCCAGCAACACGGAGATGCCCAACATGGTCAGGAGTGCAAGGTCAACCCAGCTCATGGTGCGTCAGAGCGTGAGGACCGCAGAACTGAGACCACCGCCACGAACCTTGGCCGCGACCTTGTCGGCCTCGTCGCGGCTGCCAAACGGGCCGACGCGCACGCGGATGCGCTTGCCGTCCGCCGTCTCGACCGCCTGGGTGTAGGTCTTCAGACCCATGCGCTCGACCTTGGCGCGGGCGTCCTGGGCCGCCTTGGCGTCCGCATAGGCGCCCACCTGCACAACGAACCGGCCGCCGCTGGCCGCCGCAGTGGCCGCCGCCGCCTCGGCCGCCTTGCGCTCGGCCGCGTGGCCATCCAGCATGGCCTGCACACGGGCGGATTCATTGCCGGTGGCACGGCGCTCAGGCTTGGCCTCCGCTTTGGGTTCCGGCTTGGGCTCGGGTTTGGGTTCAACGCGGGCGAGCTTGGGTTCAGCCGGTTTGGCTTCTATCGGCTTGGGGCGCGTCTCGGTGTGCGCGGGCTCCGCCATGCGGGCCTTGGCCTCGGGCTTGACGTCCGCACGGGCGGCCGGGTCGGCAGGCATCTCGCGCGGCGCTTCTCGTTGAGCTTCCGGCGGCGGCACCGGGCGGTCGCCGGCCACCTGCTCCGCAGTCTCGTTGATGATGCCGCGGCCCGCATCTGCCGGCTCATCCGCCTTGGCCACCTTGGCGCCGGTGGCCGGCACGTTCAGGGGCGCCACGCCATCCTTCTTCGGGATGTCGATGGGCAGATCGACCGGGATGGGGCGAGGCTGGGTTTCAAACAGCAGCGGGAACACGATCACCGCCGCCCCCACCAGCACGGCAGCACCGATCAGGCGACGGCGGGCGCGCAGCCGCAATTGCTGCACATCATCGACCGCATCGACCGAGGCACGGGTGTTCTTGGCTGGTTTGGCCGGCTTGCTGCCGTCGTCAACGTCACCGCGCTTCAGGAAAGACAACAGACCCATGTAGCTTCAATGCCAGATGCTGGCGGTTAGTTGTGAACAGCCCAAAACGGCCCCACCGTAGATCGGGTCAAGGCCGCCATCTTCAACTGTCATGCACCGTCATGCTGGTCTTCCGGCTGGACACCGGCCCCCAAGCGGGGCAAGCCATGCTTGAGAACGCCCCCGACGGTATAGAAGGAACCGAACACCAAAATTCTATCAGCGGGGTCCGCGCCGGCCGCTGCCGCGGCCAATGCAGCGGCGGGATCTGCGTGCAGGCTGACACCCACGTCCGCCGGCGCTTTCAGCAGGCCCTGGGCCCTGGCCTCTTCAAAACGCTGCGCCAACGCCTGGGCGGTCGCCGCACGGGGCAAGGGCAGATCGCAGAAATGCCAATGGTCGATCAGCGGGGCGATGCGGGAAAGGATGTTGGCCAGGTCCTTGTCCGCCATGGCACCGAAGACGGCGCGGGTACGCGGGTAGAACCCCATTTGGTCCAGGTTCTGGGCCAAGGCCGACACTGCGTGGGGGTTGTGGGCCACATCCAGCACCAGCATCGGTGAGCCGGGCACGACCTGGAAGCGACCGGGCAGCTCCACCAGCGCCAGGCCGGCACGTACGGCCTGGGCACTCACGGGCAAGCGTTCATACAGCGCTTCGAACACCGCCAGCACGCCGGAAGCGTTCAGCAACTGGTTCACGCCACGCAGCGCGGGATAGGAGAGCCCGCTGTAGCGGCGGTTGCGTCCGGCCCACTGCCACTGCTGGCGGTCGCCGCCGTAGTTGAAATCGCGGCCGAGCTGGCGCAGATCGGCCCCCACGCTTTGCGCGTAGTCGGCGATGCTGGCCGGCGGCATCGGGTCGGAGACCACCACCGGCTTGCCGGGCCGCATGATGTGGGCCTTCTCCCGGCCGACCGACTCGCGGTCCGGGCCGAGGTATTCCGTGTGGTCCAGGTCGATGCTGGTGATGACGCTGCAGTCCGCGTCGATGGCATTCACCGCATCCAGGCGGCCGCCCAGGCCCACTTCCAGGATCACCAGGTCCAGGGGTTCGGCGGCCAGGCGATGCAGGATGGCGAGGGTCGTGAACTCGAAATAGGTCAGCGCCAGTTCACCGCGCGCGGCCTCCACGGCCTCGAAATGCGGCAAAAGCGAGGCGGCTTCCACCGGGCGGCCGTCCACCCGGCAGCGTTCCTGGAAGTGCACCAGGTGCGGCTTGATGTAGAGCCCCACACGGTAGCCGGCCTGCAGCGCGATGCTTTCCAGCATGGCGCAGGTCGAGCCCTTGCCGTTGGTGCCGGCCACCATCACCACTGGGGCGTCCCCGAAGCGCAGACCCAGTCGGTCACGCAACTGGGCTACGCGAGCCAGTGTCATATCGATCTCTTTGGGGTGCAGCCGTTCGCAGTGTGCGAGCCACTGCTCCAGCGCCTGCTGCGGATCCGCTGAAAAGCCGGTCATTGTCATGAGATTCAACGCCCAAAAACAAACACGGCCAGCCCGTCACCGGCCTGGCCACAAACCAAAAGAACCGAGCCCCCAGCGCTGCAAAAACGCCAGCCCAGCCATTCAAACAGAGCCCAGTTCACCGCCCCCCTCACTGCCCAATGCGGGCGGAACGCGCCAAGGGCGCCGTTCAACCGGGGCTCTGGACTACGAAGAGGGCCGGCGCCGGGCCGCCCCAAGCCGCCCCGCAGCCCCCTCGGGGGGCGGTTTTGGGCGCGCTAGGCGCCCAAAACCGGGTGCTCCACATCAAACCAAAGCGGGAAGAACGCGCCAACGGTGCCGTTCAACCGGGGCTCTGAACCGCGAAGAGGGCTGGCGCCGGGCCGCCCCAAGCCGGCCCGCAGCCCCCTCGGGGGGCGGTTTTGGGCGCGCTAGGCGCCCAAAACCGGGGGCCCCATTCAAGCTACTGCGTCGGCGCTTTGGCGTTGCAGCATTGCCAGGCTGCGGGCGATGGTTTCGCGCAGCTTGCGACGGTCGACGATCATGTCCACGGCGCCCTTTTCCAGCAGGAATTCAGCCCGCTGGAAGCCGGCGGGGAGCTTTTCACGCACCGTGTTCTCAATCACGCGCGGGCCGGCAAAGCCGATCAGCGCCTTGGGCTCGGCGATCACGATGTCTCCCACGAAGGCGAAGCTCGCAGACACGCCACCCATGGTCGGGTCGGTCAATACGCTGATGTAGGGCAGCCGGGCCTTGGCCAGGCGGGTCAACGCCGCGTTGGACTTGGCCATCTGCATCAGCGAGAGCAGGCCTTCCTGCATACGCGCGCCACCGGTGGCGGTGAAACAGATGAACGGGGTCTTCTGTTCCAGGGCTGTTTCCACGCCACGCGCGAAACGTTCACCCACCACGGAACCCATCGAGCCGCCCATGAAGTCGAACTCGAAGCAGGCCGCCACGACCGGCACGCTCATCACGGCACCGCCCATGACCACCAGCGCGTCCGTCTCGCCGGTCGATTCCAGCGCTTCCTTGAGCCGGTCAGGATACTTCTTGCTGTCCTTGAACTTCAGGGCGTCCACCGGCAGCACTTCCTGGCCGACTTCATAACGGCCTTCGCCGTCCAGGAAGGCGTCCAGGCGGGCCCGCGCACCGATACGGTGGTGGTGGGAGCACTTGGGGCAGACATTGACGTTCTGCTCCAGGTCCGTCTTGTACAGGACGGTTTCGCAGGACGGGCACTTGATCCACAGGCCTTCCGGCACCGTGCGGCGCTGGTCGGGGTCGGTCTGCTGGATCTTGGGCGGAAGTAGTTTCTCAAGCCAACTCATGGCGGGCTCCTTGGTGGGCGCCAGGCAACTGATCAGGGATCAGCTGTCCAACGCTTGGCGGATTTCTCGGATGAAGGCCGCAGCCTGGTTGGCGACATTATCGCGTGTCTGGGCCTCGATGAGTTGGACGAGTGCCGAACCGATGACCACAGCGTCCGATACGCGCGCCACGGCCGCCGCCGTTTTACCGTCCCGGATGCCGAAACCCACCCCCAGCGGGATCTTCACATGGGCGCGCAGGCGCGGCATGGCGTCCGCCACCGCGCTGGTGTCCAGGTGGCCGGCCCCGGTGACGCCCTTGAGCGACACGTAATACACGTAACCGCTGGCCAGCTCGCCAATGCGCTGCACCCGCTCGTCGGTCGACGTGGGCGCCAGCAGGAAGATGGGGTCCAGCCCGTTGGCCTTGAGCATCCCGGCGAAGGCATCACTCTCCTCCGGCGGGTAATCCACCACCAGCACCCCGTCCACACCCGCCGCCCGGGCCTCCGTGACAAAGGCCTGGGCACCAAAACGCTCGACCGGGTTCGCATATCCCATGAGCACCACCGGCGTGTCGGCATCCTGGGCACGGAAGTCCCTCACCATGCCCAGCACCTGGCGCAGGGAGATACCCTTGGCCAGCGCCCGTTCGCTGGCCCGCTGGATCACCGGGCCATCAGCCATGGGGTCGGAGAACGGCACCCCCAGCTCGATGATGTCGGCGCCGGCCCGGGCCATCGCCAGCATCAGCTCCACGGTCACGTCGGCATAGGGGTCGCCAGCGGTGACATAAGGGATCAGCGCCTTGCGGCCGCCGGCTTGCAGGCGCTCGAAGGTGGCTTGGATGCGGCTCATTGGGCACCACCCTTCGTGTTGCCCGTCGTGCTGGTGGCGCTCGTCGCGCTGGCGCCGGCGGCAGACAGCTCGGCACCTCCCTTGACAGCATGCCCGGCCATGGAGGGGCGGTCGAAATACGTGGCGCCGGACAGATCGGCCACCGTGCCAATGTCCTTGTCCCCCCGGCCTGACAGGTTCACCAACAGGTGCTGGTCCGGCCGCATGGTGGGGGCGATCTTGATGGCATGGGCCAGCGCATGGCTGGACTCCAGCGCAGGAATGATGCCCTCGGTACGACACAGGCGATGGAAGGCGGTCAGGGCCTCCGCATCCGTGGCGCCGACATATTCCGCCCGGCCGATGTCCTTCAGGTAGGCGTGCTCAGGCCCGACGCCCGGATAGTCCAGGCCGGCCGAGATCGAATGGGTCTCGATGATCTGGCCGTTGTCGTCCTGCAGCAGATAGGTGCGGTTGCCGTGCAGCACGCCCGGCGAGCCGGCCGTCAGCGTGGCGGCATGCCGGGGCGTATCCACGCCCTGCCCCGCCGCCTCCACCCCGATCAGCCGGACACCGGCGTGCGGGATGTAGGGATAGAAGATACCGATGGCATTGCTGCCGCCCCCCACGCAGGCGATGACCGCATCCGGCTGGCGGCCCGTCATCTCCGGCATCTGCACCAGGCACTCGTCGCCGATGATGCGCTGGAAGTCTCGCACCATCATCGGATAGGGATGCGGGCCGGCCACGGTGCCGATGATGTAGAACGTGCTTTCAATGTTGGTGACCCAGTCCCGCATCGCTTCATTGAGCGCGTCCTTCAGGGTGCGGGAACCGGATTCCACCGGCACCACGGTGGCGCCCAGCAGGTTCATGCGATAGACGTTGGGCGACTGGCGCTTGACGTCTTCTGCACCCATGTAGACCACGCATTCCATGCCGTAGCGGGCGCAGATGGTGGCCGTGGCCACGCCATGCTGGCCGGCGCCGGTTTCTGCAATCACTCGCTTCTTGCCCATGCGACGGGCCAGCAGGGCTTGCCCGATGGTGTTGTTCACCTTGTGGGCGCCTGTGTGGTTGAGGTCTTCGCGCTTCAGGAAGATCTGCGCACCACCGAGCTCGGTGCTCAGACGCTTGGCGTGATAGATGGGGCTGGGGCGCCCCACGAAGTGGGCCAATTCGTACTGGAACTCGCGGATGAATTCCGGGTCCTGGCTGTAACGGGCATACGCGGCATTGAGCTCATCCAGCGCGTGGATCAGCGTCTCGGCCACGAAGCGGCCACCGTAGTAGCCGCTGGCCGCGGGGTTGGGTACCGGGCCAAAACGGCCTGCGGCGTCAGGCTGCGCGTAACCCTCGAGCGGCGTGGTCAGCGAGGCAGGAATATCGCCGGAGCGGTCGGCGGCGACTCGGGAATCGGGGAGTCGGGAATCGGGGCGTAGGGAATCAGAAAGTCGGGAAGACATGGTGCGTCCTCAGGTGCGGGCAACGCTCACGAGCGGGCCTGGGCAGCAATCTGCTGGTCAGCCTCGCGCACGGCGCTGCAGAAATGGCGGATCTTCTCGGCGTCCTTGAGGCCCTTGGCGGCCTCGACACCGGAACTGACATCAACGGCCCAGGGCCGTACCTTCAGCACGCCATCGATCACGTTGGCTGCACTCAACCCACCAGACAAAACGACCGGAGAGGGAACGCTTGGAGGCAGCAGTGACCAATCAAACACCTTTCCACCCCCACCATACCCCTCGACGAATGCATCGAGCAGGACAGCCTGGGCGCTGGAGAAACGATGGGCGAAGTCTAACAAATCAAAGCCGGGCGCCATGCGGGCCGCGCGCAAATAGGGGCGCTGCCAGCGTTCGCAGGCCTCGGGGGTTTCGTCGCCATGGAATTGCAGGGTGAGCGTGGGCAGTGCCTGCAAGGCAGCGTCGATCAGGCTGGCGTCCGCGTTCACGAACAAGCCGACCGGCGTCACGAACGGCGGCAGCCGGCCCGCCAGTTCGGCCGCGCGGGCCACGGTGACGGCACGCGGGCTCTTGTCATAGAACACCAGGCCGATGGCATCCGCGCCAGCTTGCACGGCGATGTCCACATCGGCTTCGCGGGTCAGCCCGCAGATCTTGATTCGGGTACGGCTCATGGGGGCCATTGTGCGCTGAGCCCGGCCCGTCGAGACAGCCCACCGAGCAGCGCCGCCCTTGGAGGGATGTCACCCCGCGACCGGTGGGGCCCTCAAAGGCGTTGCGGGCGGGGGCCGAATCCAGCGGCTGTCGTCAGGGGAGCCAGTCCATCGCCGCCGTACGTTCTGGCAGATTCAGTTCCGCGTCGTAATACGGCCCGACGAAGTAGAGGCCATCCGGCGCAAAGGTCGGTGCCGCCGCATCACGCGAGCGCGCCGACAGCACCTCGTCCATCCAGGCGGCCGGTCGGTTGCCGCTGCCCACGGCGATCAGGCAACCCATGAGGTTGCGCACCATGTGATGCAGGAAGGCCGAAGCATCAAACTCGAAGCGCCAGTACGCACCCCGGCGATGGATCTCGATCCGCTTGAGCAGCTTCACCGGCGAAGCTGCCTGGCACTCCGCCGAGCGGAAGGAACTGAAGTCGTGTTCGCCGATCAGGCGGGCCGCCGCATCCCGCATCGCGTCGCCATCCAGCGGGCGAAAAATCCAGCCGACAGCGCCGTGCTCGATGGCGGGGCGCACATTTGATTCCAGCAGCAGGTAGCAATACCGCCGCCCACGCGCCAGGAAACGGGCATGGAAGTCATCCCCCGGGAAGGCGCTCCACTGGACGGCAATGTCGGATGGCAGATAGCGGTTGGTGCCGCGCACCCAGGAGAAGGGATCCCGGTCCACCGGCGAATCGAAGTGCACCACCTGGTTCAAGCCATGCACGCCTGTGTCGGTGCGGCCGGCACAGATGGTGCGGATGGGTTGCGCGGCAAACTGGCTCAGCGCTGCCTCCAGCGCGTCCTGCACGGTGCCGCCGCCAGGCTGGCTCTGCCAACCCTTGTACGCCCCACCGCGATAACTCACCCCCAGCGCCACGCGCATGCCCTGCCCTCCAACCCACCAAAAACAAAAGGGCACCCGGCTTGGCCGAGCGCCCTTCGATCAGTGTAGCTGCGTCCAGCGCAGCAACGACCTCAACGCAGCTGGTTCAACAGCGCCTGGGCACGGTCGCGCAGCGGGCCGGAGGCCTTGCCCACCAGTTCCTGCAGCACGTCACGGGCGCCCTCGGTGTCACCGATCTGGCGGAATTCCTCAGCCAGTTCGAGTTGACGCTGCAGCGCTTCGTCGTCGTTGGGATCCACGCTGTCCAGGTCCACGCCCAGGTCATCCAGGCTCATGGTGTCCTTGGCCTGTGCCGGTGCGGGCACGTCCAGGTCCGGCAACTCCAGCGAGTTCACGTCCAGGTCGTGGCCCGGGGCGTGGCTGGGGGTCGAAGGCAGGTCCAGGTCGATGCCGCCCAGGTCGAAGTCCAGGGACTCCGGTGCTTGAGCCGCCGTGCGCTTCGGCGCCGGAGCGGGCGTGCTGTCCAGATCACCCAGGTCGAACTCGAGTTCGTCACGGGCGGCCGCTGCCGACTTGGCCGCCGGCGGCGTGGTCAGGTCCAGATCCATGCCCATGGCCGGCTGGCTCACGGCGCTGGGCAGCGCCTGGGTCGCAGCCATGGCCGGGGCCGGTGCGGGCGGGGAACCCAAGTCCAGATCCAGGTCCAGGTCCATCAGGCTGGAGGGGCCAGCGTCGCGTGCCGGCGTGGCCACGGCGGCCGCTGCTGCGGCAGCCGCAGCACGCGAAGCGGCGGGCGGCGGCACCAGGCCGGCGGCGGGCAGCGTGCTCGCGTTCATCGGCTCGGGACGGTCCTCATCGTCACCACCCAGCAGGACGGGTGCGCCGCCCGGCTGGTACAGCGGATTTTCCGGGTCCACCTGACGGCCCAGCTCCTGCACCTTGGACCAGTCTTCACCTTGACCACGGGTCTCGGCATACAGCTGGGTGGCCAGTTGCTCGAAGCCCTTGATGTCACGACGCTTGCCGTAGACCTCGAGCAGCTTCAGGCGGATGGCCAGGCGTTCGGGGTTGGCCCGCAGCGCTTCCTTCAGGATTTCCTCAGCCTGGAGGTCACGGCCATAGGCGAGGTAGACGTCAGCTTCCGCCACTGGGTCCACGTCACCAATGGCGTCCAGCTGGCTGAGCGAATAGCTCATGGACGACTGGCCGGTCGTCGCACCATCACGGGTATCGACGCGCTGGCCGCCGCTATGCCCGAAAAAAGAATCAGGCGCCAGGCGGCTTTCGGCAAAGGCGGTCTCGCCACGGTTGGCCGCGTCCTTCTTGGCCTTCCAGCTGCGGTAACCCAGGCCGCCGATGATGACCAGCAAGCCGGCGCCAATGGCGGGCAGGTAGTCACCCAGCGTGTCCAGCAGGCTCGGCTCTTGCGGTTCGGGCTGCGGGATCGGCTTGGCCACGACGGGGGCCGAAGCCGCCACCGGTGCCGAAGCGGGCTCGGCCGATTCATCACTCGTTGTGGGCGCCGAAGCGGGTGCCGGGGTGGTGGCAGCCACCGTGACCGTCGGTGTCGATGCCGCCACAGGGGCAGGCGCCGGCGCGGGCGTGGGGGCCGGTGCAGGCGATGCCGCCGGCGCGGTGGCGGAAGCCGGCTTGGCCGCGGCGCTGAGCTTCTTCAGCTCTTCAACGTTGCGAGTCAGCTCAGCCACGCGAGCGGCCGAATCCTTCTTCTCGGTGTCCTTGGACGCCTTGACCTCACCCTTTTCAGCGGCCGCACCCTTGCTCAGGGTCAGCTTGTCCGGCGTCGGGGCGGCGGTGGTCTTGCGTTCTTCCACAGCGGCTTGCACCTGGCCCTTGGCCTGGCGTTCGCTGTCGGTCTGCTTCAGGGTCGGCGCGGCTTCAGCCAGTCGGGCGCGGTAGCCACCGAAGTCGCTGCTCTGCGCCTGGATGACCTGACGGGCTTCCTGCGGCGTGATGCTGCTCAGCGTGTCGCTGCCGGGCACCTGCAACACGGCACCGGACTTCAGCCGGTTCATGTTGTTGTTGATGAACGCGTCGGGGTTGTTGCGGTACAGGCCCACCAGCATCTGATCCAGCGACACGCCCGAGGGCTGGGTCTTGGACGCAATGCGCGACAGCGTGTCGCCCTGCTTGACGGTGTAGTCGCTGGCGCCAGTGGCCGGCGCGGGGGCTTGCGCCGCCGGGGCCGGTGCATTGGCCTTCGGGCGAGCCGTCACGGCAGGCGCCGGCGGCATTGGCGACGCCGAAGCAGCGCGGCCGTTCGACCCCGACACGGCCGGTGCGCTGGTCGAAGCCGTGCCCTGTGCCGTACTGGCAGGCGCGGAGATCACCGGCGACGTGGTGGTGTCGTTGTTGCGGGCCACATTGTTCGACGGCGGGTCGAACAGCAGCGTGAATTCGCGGGTCAGACGGCCGTTGGTCCAGTTCAGTTCGAGGATCACGTCCACGAACGGCTCCTGCACCGCACGGTCGCTGGAGACGCGCAGGTAAGGCCGGCCGTCTGCACGACGCGCCAGTGTCACCTGCGTGCCGGTCAGCACGGCGTTGTAGTCCAGGCCGGTGCTGCGGTAGGTTTCGGGCGGCGCCACCTTCAGCTTCAGCGAAGCTGCTTCCTCAGCGCTCAGGCTCGTAACGTCGATCTCGGCACGCAGGGTTTCACCCAGCGCCGATTGCACCGTCAACTTGCCCAGTCCCAAACCCCAGGCCGAACCTGCTGCCAAAGCCAGAGCGGTGGCCGCAGCCACCTGGCTCAGAGCAAATCGCGCATAAGCGCTCGAATGTTTTTTCAAGGCGTCCCCCAAAGCAACAAAGCGGCCCTAAAACTGGACCGCCTGTCATGACGTATTGTTGTTGTGTGACGCGAGCGTTTGGCAGTGCCCGCTCCGTTCCTGCGGTAGAAAATCACAACGCTGGCAAGCATATACGGTCCGTTGCTGAGAAAGACCCTGAATAGCATCCATGAACTGGCCATGGTTCACAGCCGGTTACCAGCTTGTCGCGCGCCGGCAACGCGAAAAGCCCTACCGGCGACTTTGGGCGACCTCAGCACCAACGAACCGCGCCCGCGTTGCACCCCAAAAATGGCACAAAACGGGCGCAAGACGGGCACAAGTAGCCCGGCGACGTCACAACCAGCCACCGGTGTTACCCGGCCGCCGGCCTGAGGTTCAGCGATCCAGCAAGATGCGCAGCATGCGGCGCAGCGGCTCGGCCGCGCCCCACAGCAGCTGATCACCCACGGTGAAGGCGCCGAGATACTCGGGGCCCATCGCCAGCTTGCGCAGGCGCCCCACCGGGATGGTCATCGTGCCGGTCACCGCCACGGGCGTCAGGTCACGAATGGTGGCCTCACGGGTGTTCGGCACCACCTTCACCCATTCGTTGTCTGCGGCGATCATGGCTTCGATATCGGCCAGCGGCACATCCTTCTTGAGCTTGAAGGTCAGCGCCTGGCTGTGGCAGCGCATGGCCCCCACGCGTACGCAGAAACCATCCACCGGCACGGCGGCGGTGCCGAAGCCCTCGCCCTGCCCCAGGATCTTGTTGGTTTCAGCCATGCCCTTCCACTCTTCCTTGGACTGACCGTCGCCCAGGTCCTTGTCGATCCAGGGGATCAGCGAGCCGCCCAGCGGCACACCGAAGTTGGCGATTTCGTCAGCGGAGAGGCTGCGCTGCTTCTGGATGATCTTGCGGTCGATTTCCAGGATGGCGCTCTTGGGGTCGTCCAGCAAGGCGCGCACTTCAGCGTTCAGCGTGCCGTATTGGGTCAGCAGTTCGCGCATGTGTTGCGCGCCGCCGCCGGATGCGGCCTGGTAGGTCTGGGTGGACATCCACTCCACCAGGCCCGCCTTGTACAGGGCGCCCACGCCCATCAGCATGCAGCTGACCGTGCAGTTGCCGCCGATCCAGTCACGGCCGCCCTTGGCAAGCGAATCCTTGATGACTGGCATGTTGACCGGGTCCAGCACGATCACGGCGTTGCCCGCCATGCGCAGCGAGGAAGCGGCGTCGATCCAGTGGCCCGTCCAGCCCGCGGCGCGCAGCTTGGGGTAGACCTCGGTGGTGTAGTCACCGCCCTGGCAGGTGATGATGATCTCGCAGCGCTTGAGCTGGTCGATATCAAAGGCGCTTTGCAGCTGGGTTTCGTTCTTCGCGAACGCGGGGGCCTTGCCGCCGGCGTTCGAGGTGCTGAAGAACAGCGGTTCGATCAGGTCGAAATCGCGCTCCTGGGCCATGCGGTCCATCAGCACCGAGCCGACCATGCCGCGCCAGCCCACCAGTCCTACCAATGTCGTCATCTTGCGTTCCTTTTTCGCTTGAGGTCACCGACTGCACACAAACCCTGGGAGGTCCTGCCCGGCTCGCTTCGCCGGGTTTGTGCAGGGGCGAGACGAACCGGAGCGAACTAGCTCTTGATGGTTTTGGTGGTGGTAATGGTGGCCGCACCGGTGCTGGCACCGGCTTTCACTGCAGCAACAACCGCATCACCCATCTCGCGCGTGCTCACCTTCTGGGTGCCCTCGCTCCAGATGTCCGCAGTACGCAGACCCTGGGCCAGCACCGCTTGAACCGCGTGCTCGATACGAGCGGCGGCTTCGGGCTGGTGGAGGGAGAACTTGAGCATCATGGCAGCGGAGAGGATTGTAGCCAGAGGATTGGCAATTCCCTTCCCCGCGATGTCAGGGGCGCTGCCATGGCTGGGTTCATACAGACCCTTGTTGTTCTTGTCCAACGAGGCCGAGGGCAGCATGCCGATGGACCCGGTCAGCATGGCGGCTTCGTCCGAGAGGATGTCGCCGAACATGTTGCCGGTCACCACCACGTCGAACTTCTTGGGCGCCTTGACCAACTGCATGGCGGCGTTGTCCACATACATGTGGTCCAGCTCCACGTCCGGGTACTGGGCATGCACCTCGGTGACCACATCCTTCCAGAACTGGAAGGTTTCCAGCACATTGGCCTTGTCCACACTGGTGACCTTGCGGTTGCGCAGGCGGGCGGCCTGGAAGGCCACGTGGGCAATGCGCTCGATCTCCGGGCGCGAATAACGCATGGTGTCGAAGGCTTCTTCGCTGCCGGGGAAATGACCATCCACGGCGGTGCGGCGGCCGCGCGGCTGGCCGAAATAGATGTCGCCGGTCAGTTCACGGATGATCAGGATGTCCAGGCCGGCCACCAGTTCGGGCTTGAGGCTGGAGGCATGCGTGAGCTGCTCGTAGCAGATGGCGGGGCGGAAGTTGGCGAACAGGCCCAATGCCTTGCGCAGGCCCAGGATGGCCTGCTCGGGGCGCAGTGCGCGCTCCAGCTTGTCGTACTTCCAGTCGCCAACGGCCCCGAACAGCACGGCGTCCGCCTGCTGGGCCAGCGTCAGTGTGGCTTCCGGCAGCGGATGGCCGGCGGCCTCGTAGGCGGCACCGCCCACGGGCGCGGTTTCCATCTCCAGCGGCAGGTCCAGGACCTTCAAGACCTTGACGGCCTCCGCAATGATCTCGGTGCCAATGCCGTCGCCCGGCAGAACTGCAATTTTCATAAATGACCTTCTTGGCGATCTTGCCCCACCGGCACCAGGCTGGAGGCGTTGAAAACGTCAAAGGCGCCGGCCGGCAGCCCGCGCCTGGGTGGATCAGACCGATATCAGACCCGATTATTCAGCCACGGCTTGGTGGCGATACGTTCGGCTTCGAACGCCTTGATCTTGTCCGCATGACGCAGCGTCAGGCCGATGTCGTCGAAGCCATTGAGCAGACAGTACTTGCGGAACGGCTGCACATCAAAGGGCAGTTCGTCGCCATCCGGCTTCACCACCACCTGGCGCGCCAGATCCACCGTCAACTGGTAGCCCGGGAAGGCCAGCACCTCGTCGAACAGTCGGGCCACCTGGCTCTCCGGCAGCACGATGGGCAGCACGCCGTTCTTGAAGGTGTTGTTGAAGAAGATGTCGGCGAAGCTCGGCGCGATCAGCGCGCGGAAGCCATATTGCTGCAGCGCCCAGGGCGCATGCTCGCGGCTGGAGCCGCAGCCGAAGTTGGCCCGGGCGATCAGCACCGAGGCGCCCTGGTAGCGCGGCTGGTTCAGCACGAAGTCCGGATTGAGCTTGCGGCTGGACGGGTCCTGGCCGGGTTCGCCATGGTCCAGATAGCGCCACTCGTCGAACAGGTTGGGGCCGAAGCCGGTGCGCTTGATCGACTTCAGGAACTGCTTGGGGATGATCGCGTCGGTATCGACGTTCTCACGGTCCATCGGGGCGACCAGGCCCTTGTGAATGGTGAACTTGTCCATGGAGATGCCTCTCTCTGTTAGCCGAAGCTGGGCTGGTTATTGCATTCCCCTGCGGGCACCGCCGAACCGGCTTTGCCGGGCGACGGGTGCCACCCTCTTGAGGGGGCACGCGGAGCGCGTAGGGGGTGGGCCATCAAGCCAGACGACGCACGTCGACGAAATGACCTTCCATGGCGGCAGCGGCGGCCATGGCCGGGCTGACGAGGTGGGTGCGGCCTCCCGCGCCCTGCCGGCCTTCGAAGTTGCGGTTGCTGGTGGAGGCACAACGTTCGCCCGGCTCCAGCCGGTCGGCGTTCATGGCCAGGCACATGGAGCAGCCCGGCTCGCGCCACTCGAAACCGGCGGACTTGAAGATCTGGTCCAGGCCTTCGGCCTCGGCCTGCGCCTTCACCAGGCCGGAGCCCGGCACCACCAGGGCCAGCTTGACGTTGGCGGCAATACGCCCACCAAGGCGCTTCACCACGGCAGCGGCCTCGCGCATGTCTTCAATGCGGCTGTTGGTGCAGGAGCCGATGAAGACCTTGTCGATGCGGATGTCGTTGATCGCCTTGTTGGGCTCCAGCGCCATGTACTGCAGCGCGCGCTCGATGGCGCCGCGCTTGACGGCGTCCTTTTCCTTGTCGGGGTCCGGCACACGGTCGTCGATGGAGAGGACCATCTCCGGCGACGTGCCCCAGGTGACCTGCGGGCGGATCTGCGCGGCATCCAGCTCGACGACCTTGTCGAACTTCGCGCCAGCATCCGAGTGCAGCGTGCGCCAGTACTGGACGGCCTGCTCCCATTCGACGCCGTTGGGCGAGAACGGGCGGCCCTTCACATATTGCACGGTGGTGTCGTCCACGGCGATCAGGCCGGCGCGAGCACCCGCCTCAATGGCCATGTTGCAGACGGTCATGCGGCCTTCCATGCTGAGTGCGCGGATGGCGGTGCCGGCGAATTCGATGGTGTAGCCCGTGCCACCAGCAGTGCCGATGCGGCCGATGATGGCCAGCACGATGTCCTTGGCGCCCACACCCGGCGCCACCTGACCGTCCACCTTGATCAGCATGTTCTTGGCCTTCTTGGCCAGCAGGGTCTGGGTGGCCAGCACATGCTCGACTTCGGAGGTGCCGATGCCATGGGCCAAGGCGCCGAAAGCGCCATGGGTGGAGGTGTGGCTGTCACCGCAGACGACAGTCATGCCGGGCAGCGTGGCGCCCTGCTCCGGGCCGATCACGTGCACGATGCCCTGGCGGCGGTCGCTCATCTTGAACTGCGTGATGCCGAAGCGGTCGCAGTTGGCGTCCAGCGTGTCGACCTGCAGGCGCGAGATGGGGTCGGCAATGCCTTCGCTGCGGTCGGTGGTGGGTACATTGTGGTCGCTCACCGCCAGGTTGGCGGAGAGGCGCCAGACCTTGCGGCCGGCGATATCCAGGCCTTCGAACGCCTGGGGGCTGGTCACTTCGTGCACCAGGTGGCGGTCGATGTAGAGCACGGCAGTGCCGTCTTCTTCCGTGTGCACCACGTGCTCGTCCCAGAGCTTGTCGTAGAGGGTGCGTGGGGTGGCGTGGGGGGTGGTCATGGGACTCTCCATCACTTCGGGGTCACTTGGCGGATCGCTGGGCGAATCACTTGGCGGGAGGCGGGCACAGCGCGTCAACAAAGCGCTGCACCACCGTGGGCAGGCGCTCCTGGCGCGCCACACCCAGAACATAGTCGCGCCGGGCCCAGGCTTCATCCAGGTCCAGGCGCTTCACTTCAAACACTTGCGCAAAACGGCGGGCCGGCGCGTCCGGCAGCACGGCCACGCCCATGCCGGCTTCCACCAGCTGGGCAATGGCATCAAAGCCGCGCACCTGCAGGCGGGCCTTGAGCGTGCGGCCGCGGGCCATGGCTTCCTGCAGCATCAACTCCTGCGCGGCGGCCCCGCTGTGCAGACCCACGAGGTCGTGGTCCAGCAGGTCGTCGAACGTCACCGAGCTGCGGTCGGCCAGCACATGGCCTTTGGGCACCAGCACGGACAGGCGGCCCTGGCGGTAGGACCAGGTCTGCAGGCGGTTGTCGAGCAACGGGGTGGTGAACACACCCACATCGGCACGGCCTTCGGCCACGGCGGCCTGCACCTCGGTGCTGGTCTGGTCTTCCAGGCTGATGCGGATCTGGGGGTGGGCTTGCGAGAAGGCCGCGAGGTCGGGCGGCAGGGCTTCGGCGATGGCGCCAGCGTTGGCGGCGATGCGAAGGTGCCCCTTGATGCCTCGGGCAAATTCAACCACCTCGCTTTCGAGCGCGTGCAGGGAGGCATGCAGCGAGCGGATGTGGCGCACCAGGGCGCGGCAGGCCTCGGTGGGCTCCACGCCGCGGGCGCGACGCTCGAAGAGCTGGACGCCGAGACGGGTCTCGAGGTCCGAAATTCGTTTGCTGGCAGCCGCCAGCGCCAGATGCTCGCGCTCGGCACCCCGGGTGATGGACCGGGTCTGTTCGATGGCCAAGACGAGGTTGAGGGTGGTGAGATCGAGGCGCATGGTTGGCTTCTGGCTAGGTTTGAACTGTAGCCTTCGCCTCAAGGGCCAGGACTACCGACGTACATGATATTCCCTTCGCGCGTCGCGAAGCCTAAAAAATTACCGTCGGCAAACATCTACAGGCGCCCAGCGGACTTCGCCCCACTTCCGCTATTGAGGGCTCTGTTCAACCAACTGCCCGTCGCGAAAGATCTCGACGGTCTCGCCTGACCAGAATATTTTCAGTTTGCTTACGTCTTGATGGATTTCAAAGGTCAAGTCGGGCTCGTTCGCCCATGCCACCACCTCAACACTGTCCCCCGGCTTAATGACATAGAGCTCCCCCCAAGGTTCAATCACCAGCCGCATTGCAGAAGTGACCGATTGGTTCTCATATAGAAAGGATTGGCGATATTTCAATTTCAACTCACTTCACAAGGTTAAGTATTCGTGTCATTAGAGCCCACCAAAGCTTCAGCAGTGGGCCTTCGGCGCCACCACCTCGAATTCCATAGCCGTACCTGCCACCAGGAAAGGCAATCGAAAAGACGTCGCCAGGAAGGATTCTTTTGCGTTTCATGAGAATTATTCAATAGGCTCCAAACATTCCAACTTCCACTTGCCTGGGAGTATTGGAGATCCGGTTAAACGACGATCCGATCGGAATGCACTTCAAGTACGTCATGAAAGAAGGCCGCGCCAATGCGGCTGTGCGATTAAACACTTAATCAAGCCATACCAAACTCAACTTACCTCAAGATGAACTAGTGCCCAGACAAAGGATTGTTCCAACAATCTCTGGCTCAACTCCTACTTCTGAGCCATGAACTTCCCTCTTCGCCTGGGCGGCGTTACCGCCCTGCTGGGTCTGTCCATCCTGCAAGCGCCCGCCGCCCACGCGCATGGCGCCCCCGAATTCCCCATCGCCCGGGTCTACAACTGCTACAAGAATCCCACACTCCCCGCCTGCCAGGCTGCCGTGGCGGCTGGTGGCGCCCAGGCCCTCTATGACTGGAACGGGGTGAACCAGGGGCAGGCACACGGAAACCACCAGGCTGTGGTCCCCAACCTTCAGCTCTGCGCCGGCGGCCAGGAAAAATTCAAGGGCTTCGATCTGGCTCGTGCGGACTGGGTGGCCACGCCCTGGTCCCCGGGCACGGACGGCCAATATGAGTTCCGTTATCACGCCTCGGCCCCCCATCGCACCCTGAACTGGAAGTTCTACCTGACCCGGGACGGCTTCAACCCCACGGCCAGCCCCCTGCGATGGTCCGACCTGGATCAGGTCGCCGAACTGGGCCCCAACCAGATGGTGACGGAAGGCAACCGCTACACCATGCGGCTCACCTTGCCCAAGCGCACCGGCAAACACGTGCTGTATTCCATCTGGCAACGCTCCGACAGCGGCGAGGCCTTTTATGGCTGCTCCGACGTGGACTTCGGCGGCGGCGCCACGCCGCCCTCGCTCCCGTCTGCACTGACGCAAATCGGCCAGGTCTCCGCCGCGCAAACGCTGCCGGCCCGGAGCCTGGTCAAGCTGCGTGTCTTTGACCGCCAAGGGGCGGATCTCGAGACCATCACCCTGACCCTGACATCGGCCACACCACCAGCCAGTTGGCTCACCCAGATCGCCACCCTGGTCAACCAGCGCTCCGCCTATGTGCAGGTCGGCGCTTTGCAAGGCGGCCAGGTGACGGTGCCCAGCGGCCTGACGGTGATGGACGTGTATGCCCGCCCAGCCGCGCTCGGCGTGACGCATGTCCTGGACATCGTGCTGCCGGCCACCACAACACCACCCTCCACCACTCCGCCAGCCGCCGGCAGCGATAGCGGGAGCTCCACCAAGGCTTGGGTGGAAGGCGACGGATACACGGTGGGCCAGATCGTGAGCTTCCAGGGGCAGCGTTATCGCTGCCTGCAAGCGCATACCGCCTGGCGGGGCGCTGGCTGGACGCCTAGTGCGGCCGGCGTGCTGAATGTGCTGTGGCAACCGGTGAACTGATGGTGGCCTGATCGGGTGGCGTGAGGGGCTGGAGCGCCAAACCCAGCGCCCTCCCCTCATCCATCCGCTCACCTTCTGCCCGCAGGGCCGCGACGCGTTGCGCATCCAGCGCCGATGCCAGGCCTGCCTCCAGCACGGCGCGGTCACGCGCCTCGTTGGGCTGGCGCGCATGCTGACCATGAACACGCAGCGCCCGGTCTGAAGCGCCGGCCAACCGCGCGGCTGTCTCGGGATGTCCCTCGACGAGGTGCAACCGGCCGAGGGTATCCAGCGCCGACCACAGGCAGGAGTCATACAGCAACGGCCCAAGACGCCGCGCGCATTCATCCGCCACTGCCCGCGCCTCAATGCCGTCCCCCTGCTCCAGCAGCGCGCCGATGAGATTGCTCAGCACATTGGCGTACAGGGCGGAGGGAGGCGCTGCCGCCATCCGCTGGCGCAGCGCTTGCCCCTGGACCACCGCGTCATCAATATGGCCTGCTGCGCGCGTCAGGTCGGCCAGGTTGGCCAGAGCGCGCACCAGCCCGCCTTCATGGCCATCACGCTGGCAGACCTCCACCACCGCTTCGAAGGCGCGCCGCGCGCCATCGTGGTCACCGGCGCTGGTGAGCAAGGTGGCCTCCGTGGACCACCCTCGCTCCAGCACCGTGGCTGGCCAGCGCAGATCTTCCAACGCCTTGGCCGCGTCCATCGCATCCCGAGCCGCGGCGCCGTCCACGCGCCAGTTGAACGCCAGCTCCACCTGCGCCAGGTATTCGCCGCGGGGGTCTCCCAGCGCCCGATAGAGGGTCGCCGCCCGCTGGGCGGCATCGCGGGCCATGGCCGGATGATCTACCGCATGTCCACGGGCCATCGCTTCCCAGAATCGCGCCCGCACGACCGCCTCAGGCTGCTCCTCCGCCAGCGGCACCAAGCGCTGCGCGAAGGCCCGCGCCTGCGCCTGGGTCGGGCCGACCACCCATACAGGCCATGATGATGCAAACAGCGCCACCGCCTGATCCGGGCAATGCGTCAGTGCCTCGGCCATCAAGGCCCAGAGCGTGGGAAGCTCCGGTTCATAACGTGCCCGCCAGGCGGCCTGGGGCAGACGCCAGTATTCCTCGTAGGCCTCATCAAAGAGCCACCGCATCCCTGCACACCAGCGCCCCCGCATGGCATGCGATTCGCCGGCCTCCTCCAACTGCTCATGGGCATAGAGCCGCATCGTCTCCAGCAGCCGCAGGCGGCGGGGCGTGGCGGTATCCACATGGATCAACGAACGGTCCACCAACGCCAGCACCGTCTCGATGACCCGCGCAGCCGGCAGCAGGTCGTCGGCCAGCGTGAGCGCGGCGGACTCCATCGAGAAACTCGCCGGGAACACACTGAGCCGGCGCAGCACAAGGCGCTCCCGGTCTGACAGCAACTCGCAGGACCACGCCAGTGCCGACACCAACGCGTTGCGGCGCGTTGCCCGGGCCGGCTCCCCAGGCGCCAGCAGGGACAGCCGCTGCGGCAGCCTGGCCTCCAACCCCTCCAGCCCCAACGCATGCAGCCGCGCGGCGGCCAGTTGGATGGCCAAGGGATTGCAGTCGAGCCGGTGGCAGATGCGGGCAGCTGCCTCGGCTTCTTGGCCACGCCAGACGGCCGCCGGATCCCCGCCTTCGCTTGTGTCCACATTCGCCCGGGCGGCCAGCAAGGTCACGGCTTCCGCCACGGGGAGCGCCGTGAGCCGCATCACCCGTTCGCCCTCCACCCGTAGCGGCTGCTGGCTGGTGACCAAGACCGCCACGCCTGGGGTGGCGCGCACCAGTGTTTCTGCCACGCGGCCGGCCTCGTCGCTCAAATGCTCCGCGTTGTCCAACACCAGCAGCAGCGAGGCCACCGCCAGTCGGCTGGCCAATGCCGCGAGCCGGTCCCCCGTGTCAGGCAAGCTCAGGCCAAGCGCCCGCCCGACGGCGTCGGTCACGGTGGCGCCCACAAATTCCCCGGCGCTGTCCGGCATGCCGGTGTTGGCTGCGAGTTCGGCGCTTGCGGGCAAGGCAGCCAAGTCGATCCACCAGGCGCCATCGCTATAGGTATCGCGCGCGGCCAGCGCGGCGGCCTGGGCCAGGCGGGTCTTGCCCACACCGGCTTCGCCGCACAGCGTCAGGAGCGGCGCGTCAGCCAGCAAGCGGAGCACGGCGGCCAGTTCTTCGGTGCGCCCCACCAACGGCGGCAGGCGCTGCGGAAGGTTGCCAGGCCGGTTGCCAGCGGGCACAGGGTCGGCGGTGATTTCCGCAACCTCCAGCGCAAAGCGGTAGCCGCATCCAGCGATGGTGACGATGGCCTGCGCGCCCAGCACCTTACGCAAGGTGGCGATCTGGACCGCGAGGTTGTTGTCTTCCACCACCACGCCGGGCCAGACGCGCTGCATCAGTTCGTCTTTGGAAAGCAGGCGGCCACCATGGGACACCAGTTCCACCAGGAGGCGGAAGGCGCGGGCCGTCAGCGCGACGGCTGCGCCGCGGCGGACGAGCAGCCGTTCAGCAGGCAGAAGCTTGAAGTCGCCAAAGCGGTACTGAAGCGTGGGGGCGGCTGGCGCCAAGGATGACGCTGAAGCCTGCTGTGCGGCCGGCGAGATGGGGCTGGGCGGAGCGGCGGCGTCGGACATGGACGGATGGTGCCCCGCCGTGGCCGGCAGAGTGCGGGTTCCCGGCGGGTTTCAGGCTGATTTCAGACGGATTTCATGTCGATGAAAGGACGGCACCCGGGGTGGACGGGGAGCATGACGCCAGGCCCGCCATTGGGGCGTGGCCCCTTCAAGCACCACGGTGCACCTTCCATCAAGAGGATCTGATCATGCCGAAATACGTTATCGAACGCCATATTCCGGGCGCCGGCGCCCTCTCCGCTGCGGACCTGCAAGCCGTCTCGCAGAAATCCTGCGGCGTGCTGCGGGACCTGGGGCCGTCGATCCAGTGGCAACACAGCTATGTGACGGACGACAAGCTCTACTGTGTGTACATCGCGCCCAACGAGGCGCTGATTCGGGAGCATGCGCGGTTAGGCGGATTTCCGGCGGACAACATTGCGCGGGTGCGGCGGGTGATTGATCCGACGACGGCGGAGGCTTAACGCTGTTGGGCGGTCTGGCTGGAGGCTGTGTGAAAACCCTCCTTGGAACGCGCGCGCCACTGCCTAGATTGTGGTGACACCACTCTCGGGCTGGGACATGAAGCGATTCATCGAGGGAGAAGATCGGCACCAGGTCACGCTGCTGCCTGAGTGCCTGGACGACTTCATTACCGCAGATAGCACGGTCAGGGTCGTGTACGCCTTCATCGACGAACTGGACCTTGTGGTTCTGGGCTTCGATGGGGCGAACCCAGCAGCAACGGGCCGGCCCTCGTATCACCCGTCGGTGCTCTTGAAGCTGTACCTCTACGGCTACCTCAACCGCATCCAGTCCAGCCGACGCCTGGAGCGCGAATGCCAGCGCAATGTCGAGTTGATGTGGCTGACGGGCAGGCTGTCGCCTGACTTCAAGACGATCGCGGACTTCCGCCGCGACAACGGCAAGGGCATTCGCAACGTCTGCCGTCGCTTCGTGATGCTGTGCCGAGAGCTGAAACTGTTCACCGAAGCGGTCGTTGCCGTGGACGGTAGCAAGTTCAAGGCGGTCAACAACCGGGAGCGCAACTACACGCCGGGCAAGATCGAGCGTCGTGAGCGTGAGTTGGAGGAGAGCATCCAGCGCTACCTCGATGCACTCGATACGGCCGACAGGACGCAGCCCGTGGAGATGCAGGCCAAGACAGCACGCCTACAGGGAAAGATCCAGAAGATGCGCCAGCGCGTGCAGGAGCTGCAAGCCGTGAAGGAACAGCTGCAGGCCACGCCTGATCACCAGCTCTCAAAGACTGACCCCGATGCACGCGCCATGACCACCTACAGCGCCAAAGGCACGGCCATGGTGGGCTATAACGTGCAGACGGCCGTCGACACCAAGAACCACCTGATCGTTGCTCACGAAGTGACGAATACCGGCAGCGACCGGGCCCAGCTCTGCGCAATCGCCGTAGCCGCGCAAGAAGCCATGGGCAAGCGCCGCCTGACGGCCATTGCTGATCGCGGCTACTACAGCAGCTCGGTGCTCAAAGCGTGTGAAGAGGCTGGCGTTGCAGCGGTGGTCCCCAAGCCCATGACGTCCAACGCGCGGGCAGAGGGTCGATTCGACAAGACAGACTTCATCTACATCGCGCGGGAAGACCAATACCAATGTCCCGCAGGGCAGCGCGCCATACACCGCTTCAGCCGAGAAGAGGATGGACTGCCGATCCGCATCTATTGGTCCAGCGCTTGCCCGGCATGCCCGATGAAAGCTCAATGCACGACCAGCGAGTACCGGCGCATCAGGCGATGGGAGCACGAAGAGGTCGCAGAGCGGGTACAGCAGCGACTGGACCGCATGCCGAATGCAATGACGGTGCGCAAGCGCACCATCGAACACGTCTTCGGAACCCTCAAGCATTGGATGGGCTGGACGCACTTCCTGATGCGTGGCATCCAGAACGTAGCCACCGAGATGAGCTTGAGCGTGCTGGCCTACAACTTCAAACGGGTGCTGAGCATCCTCGGGTTCGAAAAGACCAAGCGGGCGATGAGGCTGCTGGGGGCCTGAGCCCCTCTTCTATCGCTGTGGCGGGCCGCGCATGGACCTCCAACCCGCTCGTTCGCACCCCCAGAATGCCGGAGTGCCCTCGAGCCTGATCGCACCGCCGAATTCGCCGCGCAACCTAACAACTGATGACCGATGAGACCGCCGAGGAGTTCTCACACAGCCTCGCTGGAAAGCCGACGTACCGCCCCCAAACGAATCGGGGCACTAAAGGGGTAGGCTCCAGGCGTTCTGGCTTGTCCGATTAAGTCAGCTTTCGCTGGGCCTTCGCCACCTACTCCAAGACATAGCTTACCGGCGGATTATCAAAGCCATCCCAGAATGCCCAGAGCCTTCCACACCGTGGGCACCTCAAGATGCTCCTCATGCTGCGATACAGCTGCTCCGAGTCAATCTGACCGGAATAGGCATCATATTCCCGATCGGAGATCGTCAACCACTCAATAGGGTTTGGAATATCGCCATAGCCGAGCTTCTCTCCACAATGGCAAAGGATAGCTGGCATATCAATACGTCAGAAAAGTGACGATATCGTAAATATCGGCGACACCGCCCGATTGATATGGCCAAGCGAACTCCCCAGCCTTACACGAACATCGAGCCAATTCAGCACTTTCTCGTGTAGCAGGGAATTGCAGGGGCTTGCCAAGCCATCACACCGGGATGTGCGGCCAGAATATCAGTCGAACTTACCACAGCATCATCTGGATCGAACGCCATGACCGCTGCTTTCATGATCCGTTCAAGCAGTTCAACCGTAGGCTTCTTCGCCGCCACATCGAAGGACAATACCGCACAATTTCGGATGACAGGACTGTATGCGCCACAGGTGATCGACACAGATTCCGCGGTTTCGCCAACCCGCCCGTTCCAAGCAGTGAAATCAAAACCAAGCTCAGCAATGTCGTCGCCGCCAACATCGCGCCGATTTGATTTCTGAAGCTTTCCAGCCCATCTGAACTGCATGGTAATTCGACTAGCGGCGCTCTTTTTGAACGCACCTTTTAAGCCATCGAGACAGCTATGGGGCGACGTTTGCAATCTCGCCCATAAAAATCGACAAACGTCTCGCACTTGCCTGCCTCGTTTCCTCTCTTTGCCCCCAATAGACGCCCACAAAGTAACTCACCGAAATTTCCTTATGGGCATGGATGATGTCAACACACACAAAACTCCTCACTGCTAGAATAATGCTCTTGTAGAGTTTGCCGCTCACTCGACCAAACGCCCCTACAGCTTGAATTTTGGCTCTTCCCAACGATTAACGGCGAAGCGGATATATCAAACCCTTCCCAAAACAAGTAACACACTGCCGCGGTTATTATGTACCCAGCCAGGCTTCTGCATGACTCCGAGACTTTGGACCTAGTAACAAGGAAATTTCCGCCCAGTATCCATCCGCCTGAACGGCTCGCGCCGCGAGCGCTTCGATCAGCCCTGTCGCGACAGCAGTCACCAACATATCATCACCGCTTTCCATGCCTTGCTCTATTAACAAAAACACCCGAGAATTAAATTCCCGCCGATTGCTGGAAAAACATTCCGCCATTTTATCCCCAAAAGCCGCAAAGAGCGTTGTTAAGGGCGGGCTCTCCGGCCGCCAATATTCAACAACTTCCTGATATGTAGTCCGCATATCATCAGAAGTCATAATCAACAGATTAACAAAATCATCGCAATTATTCATCATTGACCTTTCAAGGCATTTTGCATATCTATAATCAAGTGCTCCGCCGCAGCTCTATCACTAGGGTGGGCAGCGGGATTATTCTTAAGCCAATATCCCAGTGAACGAATAGCCTCTGTGGCTTTTTGAGAGTGGAATGACCCACCAACACGCTCACCTGTCGCAAGCTCGTGCCGAACAGCCGCTGCGGTGCTACCACTCCCCACTTTAGCATTTTCTCGATAAAGCGGATTAATGAGTTTCTTCAGCACTGGATCGGAAACCACTGGCTTGCTCATGGCGGCACGCAGCTCATTCTTGTAGGCCTCATGAGTTATAAAATTTGAGGCGACTCCGCAGACACATTCATTGTGAACAAGTGCAAACGTATCTCCCGCAAAATAGGTATGATTATCTGCAACCGACAGGTTGTATGTCAGCTCAGTTCTATCTAGCGACGCAATTTCTAAAACCGTGACCGGAATGCGGGCGAAAGTTCCGATTCGCATGCCTGCCACAAGCTTTAGTGACTCAACCCATCCCTGACCCTCCACCCAAAAAGGATGGTTATCCGTGACCTCCATATCAGTCTGCTGACCATTGGGGGCCCGCAAGGTCAACCGATACAATGGGCGACCGGGATTGAGCAATACCGCAACCACAGGTTTAAGCTCAAATGCACCGGAGGTCTCGTTCAGCGACTGAACCAAAGTCCCCTCCACCACATCTCGAATCGGCATAGGCCCTGCAGCCGACAGAATTAGCGTATTCCCGGAGAAGCAGCAGCAAGTTTGCAGAGCTTTAGATAAAAGCCCCCCTTCGGCTTCAAAACCAACCGTTCCAAACATTGAACCCACCGCCACTTTCGCAATTCGGAGCGCCCATCCTCCAAGCATATTTGCGGCGATATCCTTGTCAAAATTCTCCAGCCCCTGCTCCTGCGCTTTTTCTATTACTCTATAGAGATAAAGCTCTCTTTGTTCTTGGCAAGATATTCTCACCTCAGAACATGTGGACGGATCTTCACCAGTCGTATTAAGAATCCTCTCAGCCTTCGACATTTTCGACACGGATTCTTTAACGGCAGTATCTTTTGCGCCGACGCTATATGCAGAAACTGGCCCAACTTCAACACTTCCTTTTTTCTTCCTGACACAGTCCGCATCGCACTCACCATCCGGTGGTTCACTGGAATTTGTACTTTTCTCCGCGCGATTGTCAAAAGCAATTCCAGTTATCTGACCCGGAATACGTTTTTTTGTAGAGGAGGTCGAAGTCTCGGCTTCTGCAACTTGAGCAAATCCGCTTGGGTCCGTATAGCTAGTAGGATTATTCAATACATAGCTAAATCTATTAAGGTTTTGCCCATTACTTGGATCCGGGACGGTGGGATCAGCGCTCATGAAACGAGATAGGAGCGGATCATAGACCCGACCATTCATATGGATTAAACCTACGACATCCAAATGCTCGTGGCCGGTATAGCCGAAACGATAGTCTTTCGAGCCCGCAGCCAAGTTGTCGCTACCATCCCCATTCCGCCTTTGACCCCACACGTCATAGAACTGCCGCTCGACGACGTCACCAACCTCATTGGTAATCGCGACGGTCGATCCAAGTCGATCCTTCTGGAAATACCGGATTTGTCGACTCAGGCCCGACGGCACCGTTACGTCGGCGACGGTTCCCAGATACCGCTCCGTCAGGATGACGCCTTGGGCAAGATATGTCCTAACTAGGGTGAGGTTCTCAGACGAGCGAGTTTCCTTCTCGACGCCTCCGCCGTACCAAATGGTGGTAATGCCAGCATTGGTGCCACTCGAAATCGTTGCAGTTTGCTTCACACGCTGCAATTCCGGACCATAGATGAACTGGTCAGTAGCCGCACTCGTGGTCGCGGTACCCGGCCCTGTTCCCGGAGACTTCTTTACGAGTATGGGCAAGCTGTTTGAGCTCCACGTCACCTCGCGACCAAGTCCCTGCTCCAAGTTCCCATTAGCGTCGTAGACAAAAGTGGGGTTGACTTGCCCCGCAACGGTGCCCGTGACGGTTGTCAAGGCGTGGGGGCGCACGCTGTTCAATCCGCTCGCTGGATAGTTAAATATCCCGACGCCACCCTTTGTACGGATATTCCCAATGTCGTCATAGGAAAATTCCCGGACTGCTTGCCCCAGCACTTGACTTGATTTGATGCGATTCAAGTCGTCATAGCCAAACGACTCTTGCAGCAATCCGCCTGCGTCATTCCACTGTGCCCGATACGTCAGGTTGCCAACGGCATCAAAAAGGTAAGTGTCGTTCTGAACTGAAGTGTCAGGATTACCTTCAGAATCGGGGCGACCCGCCAGGACGTACTGCAGCCGGGCGTCAGAACCCCGATACACCCATTTCGTCTTTACTCCATTGCCATGGGTCTGAAGCAGCAACCGATCCAAAGCATCCATGGATTCGGCCTTCCAGACCACGACCCCACCAGTCGACAGCGTCGAAAGATAGCCCTGTGAGTTGTACCCGTAACTCACAGCGATTCCGGACCCACTCCCCGCGGCACCTCCCTTCGGCTGCCGTCGATACTGCTGAGTATCTATACGCCCCGTTCCTGCCTGATAGGTAGTTTCTACTACATAGTCGATATCCAGGCGTTCGGTCGTCCGCAATGATCGGCCGATGCTGTCGTACTCTTGCAGTCGTTGGTAGTCCTTCGTCGCTTCTGAGAGGGTGTAGGCTTCAGCAAGCTTCCCTATGCCATTTACAGCAGTATCAAAAACCCATCTTGCGTCTTGATCACCGCTCAGGCGCTGTACCACTCGCCCAAGCCCGTCATAGCGCAATCGCTGAATTTGTCCCTTCGCATCCGTCTGCCGCCGCAATTCTCCCAAAGCATTTATCTGGTATGACCAGGTTCCTAGATCAGGGTCAGACAACTGCACTTTTCGACCCAAGGTGTCAAAAGTCACCGCGATAACGTTACTAGAAGGGTCGGTTACTCTGGCAAGAGCGCCAAACGGTTCATAAGCATAGGTCGTCTGCTTGCCATACGCATCTTGGCTAAGTGCGAGCTTGCCCAGGCCATTCGACTCCTCTGTTCTCTTCTGGCCTAATTCATTGGTCGTGACCGTGCGGGCGCCGGAATACTCCACGGTAGAAACACCGGTTGGCCCCGTGGTTGTAGTCAGGCGGCCTAGATCGTCATAATCAAAATTTGTCCAAACTGCTGCTTCTCCACTAAAGCGGGTGCGAGCCTTTCGACGCACATTACCTTTACCATCATATTCCCGCTCTCCAATACGAATCCGGCCATCAAAGCCCGGACTAGTCCACTGAATCGACCGACCTAAGGCATCCCAATAAATCGAGACCGAGGGCGCCAAAAGGCTTCCATTTACGGTGAACTGTTGCGCGGTAGATACCATTTTTGCCGCGCCACAGGAGGTGGCACATGCAGCAAGTTGTGTAGTCGAGAAAGTTCCGTCAGCACGAGTTTCTTTGAGGAGCCGGCCAAAGCCATCATAAATATGCGATACCCCGACGTTGTTTGGGTCTCTCACCAACGTTGGCAAACCGCTCCGGTCATCCGTCTCTTGATTAGTTGCGTGACCAGCAGAATTAATAGTTCTGACCACAAACCGGTAACGATCATCGTATTCGATCCGCTCTAACTGACGTGTTCGAGTCGTAGCATCCTCGCTCCAGTCGGAAACACCGGAAGCCAGCTCTTGCCATTGAATATTCGTGCCAGCAACCACACCCGCCACCGAATTAGCACGAATCTTTGTCAATACAGATTTGAGTGCACCGGACGTATCCGTTGCCTCTGTTGTCTCTGTTTCCTGCTCTCCGTAGCTGTTGTAGGTGTAATCTTTTCTGCGACTCACATCAGAGAAGCCAGGCGCCGACCGTCTGATCACCACGGACCTGTGCTGACCGATCAGCCAGTTAGTCTCATCGTTCTCAATCTCGGAGATGGAAACCTCACTGAAGGTTTCGCCGCGAGCCGATGAAACCGTCTTCGTGTGAGACCACTCCGTACCAAACGAATCGACCAAAACACCGCTTAATTGGGTGCTCAGGACAACACGGCCCGAATTGAGCTCTCGGACGGTGTCAACCTTTCCGCTGACATAGGGCGAATGCACTGCAGGGTTGTCGCCGGACGCATTTGCCGTGATCAAATCTGTCCAATTTGTGGTGGAACGCTGCAACTCAACCTGCGTGGGAATATGCACCTGGGATTCCACGACCTTCTGGCCGATACACGGGAAGGTCTGAGATAGTTCAGTCCGCGTTACGACGTTCTTCACCTCGTCGTGAGCCTCCAGCCAACGAAAGCCGAGAGATCCTCGAGATGCATCCCACCTGGAGCCGCCATACCGATAATTTGCGTTCTGTGTGCCTCCCGTTCCCAGGCCATCATCGCGATAGATCTTTTTGACGACCATCGCGCCGCCAAGGACATCACGTACCGGATAGACCGCGCCGGTGTCCGGCACATAAACGGCTGGATTTCGCATGCTGTCATAGTCGATGCGAGTCACATTACCTAGGCCATTGGTGACCTTGATCAACAGATCCGGCGTTACCGGATTACCAAGCTGCACAGTCCACTGGTCTGTAGTGCGGGAATGCATGGCCAAGTCCATGTGGCCGTCACCATTGAAATCAGCATACTTGGTGTCGATCGTGCTACCCGCCGGCTTATTAAGCGCGTAGTCATCACATCGTGCTCCCGCGCTACCGAGCTGGCAGACCCGGCCACCACTGATGCCATCAGGGAAACCGTCGCCATCGACGTCCGACAGTGCGCTGAACGCATAGTCGCTTCCCCGCGCCGGTGTCGGCATGGCTCTGCAGTCCAAACCATCCCCGATGGATCGACAAACCTCCGCCTGAACCGGCCCACGGTTGTTAACGCAAAAACCCGCGTTGTTTTCCACAATCGCACACTGCTCGGCACCATATTTCTTGCCCATATGGATGAGCACCACATCGGCGTAGCCGTCTACCCCATCGTTATTGAGCTGGCCGGTCATAGGGCCACGAATGGCGGTCTTCAGAACGGGCTCAGAAATGGCGGTCTGCACACCCTTGCACGAGATTCCTGATGGAGTGATCTGACAGTATTTGTGAACCCAGCCATCAACAGCGAGGTTCCCCTGCGTAATGAATTTACCGATACGCCCAGAGCCGTCGAAATCGCCATCGCGCGTCAGCTTGCAATCGTTCGGGTCGGCCCCCTCGCCCGACTCGCAGAACATCCCCGATCCCAACGCATCCCAGTCTTCTCCAGTCGGAGTGGGAAGTTGAGAACAAGAGAAGCCCGCCCCTTCAGAGCGGCACCAGAAGATCTTGCTGCCGGAAAGCTGCGTGATCAGGACATCATCCTTGCCATCAGCGTCGAGGTCTGAGATCTGGCCGGTACCCGTCGGCCCTGTCCAGTTGACGCAACTGAAACGGTCTTTCAGAGAGGTGCAGATGTTCCAGACGCCGGTCTCCGCCGTGGTCGGAGCAGGCGGAATGAGCAGATCCGCTGCCCCGTCTCCATTGAAATCACCCGTCAGCGCGGTACGCGATGTCCCCAGCCCGTTCCATGTCGAACTGCAGGAGAACGAGGAGCCTGTTGAAAGACAGACGGTCCACGCGCCCTCTGTCACAGCGGCCGCGACGTCCGTCATGCCATCGCCGTTGAAATCAGCAAAAACTGCGTTCTGCTGGACCTTGGCAATAGCCTCCTGCAGCTTACCCGTCTGAGTTCGCTCCTCGCTGGTCAGGCCAAGATCCGGCCCACCCCAAACGCCGCTGCCTGGCCCGTTGAACGAGTTATCCGCCTCCGTCCGTTCGCTGTACTGGAACGTCGTCGCTGGCATGCACTGATAAAGGCTGTTCGCGTCCTTGGCCAAACGCGCGCAATCTTGAATCGTCTCGACCAGGCTCCGCCCATTGACGGGATTGAGCCTGTACCCCAGACGGTATTCGCGTACGTCCAAGCCACCACTGCCATCCGCAGCGGTGTCCATCACCACCTGAATCTTGTTCAGGCGTTTCCGGGAGGCCACGGGCACACCGACCACATACCCCTCAAGCGGGTCCAGGCGATCTGCCGCGTCATAGACAAACTTCACGACGTGGTACGGCGCGAAGCCGCCCGTCGAGGATGCATTGCCGGTGTAGCGCATCCTCACCGGGTAGAGCTCCCCACGCGAGGCCTCTTGCTGGTATTCGACCGTGAAATAGTTGGACCGACGATCTCGCACGCGGTTGATGTTCCACATCACCCAAGGAGCGTTCGCCTTGCTGACTGCCTCCAACTTCGAATCCGCGGTGTTGCCAAATTCACTGATGCGGCCGTTGCGATACCAGGCCTCCCAACGATCAGGCCCCTTGGCCGGATTGCTGCCGAAGGACTGCACACGTACACCAGCGTCGATCTCGGTCCGATAGGTCGCGTTGGCGCCGTGAGTGCCACTGACCAGAATCAGGCGCTTCCCGTCCAGGCAAAACTGGTCACGTTGATCCAGATTTACTCGCAGTTTGGAAGCTGTTCCCAGGCCTGCTGCATAGGCCGCAGAAGGTTTGTCAACAGCGTGGGACAAGCCACATCGCGTGATTGACGAGAAGCCGGTGATCGACCACCCATACGCGAGGACACTGGTGCCCGCTCGGCTGGAATAACTCAGCCCCACCGCCGGCACCATGCCAGCGGTACCCGGCGGCACCTCCACCGAGATGCTGTATCCCGCACCACCGGAAGCATCGACCGATACATCACCGGGCAACGTTCCCACCGTGTCGGACGACGGGACGGCGGGAGGCGCACCCGTCAAGGTATCCACAATGGTGACGGTGACAGGGCTGGACTCCGTCGTGACGTTGAAAGTGTCCGTCGCAATAGCTTTGATCCGGTAGGTGCCGGGACTCTCGCGGTTCCACTCCTTGATGTACTCCCCGCCGCTGAGCGTCCCTCCGCCGATGGTGTAGTAGGTGCAGGAACCATCGGAGGCCGGTTCGCAGGCATAGAACGTCACCCACGAAACACCGCCCGTCCCGTCCGACGCTGCGGCTCTCAACGTCAGGTTGGCCGGATAGTTCACCGTCAAGGCGGAAGACGGATAGGACATGGAGACCACCGGCGCGGTGTTGTCTCCAACCACCATGGTTCGAACCGCACTGTCAGTCGTTTGACCGGTGTTGTCCGTCGCTCGCGCGAACACGTTATAGGTGCCGTAGGCGGTAATGCCACTCCAGAGCACCCGGTAATCGAGAACAGCTGAAGTACTGCTGCCGATCAACGCGCCATTCGCGAAGTACTCCACCTTGGTGATGGTTCCGTCGGAATCAGTCGCGGACGCCGTCAAGGTCAGAGAGGTTGACACCGAAGGTGCCAAGAATGAAGGCAGCGAACCCATCGAAACGACCGGAGGAGCGTTCAGCAGCACGGGATTCGTGCTCGACTGAACGGCAACGCCGTCGGTATCGATCGCCTTGACAAACAGGGCGTAAGAACCGCCCGGCTGCCCTGCCCAGTCGAATCGATGGGGGGCCTGGGTGGTCGAACCGACCAAGGCGCCATTGGCCCAATATTCCACACGCGCGATGCCAACGTCGTCCGTAGGCGAAGCAACAAATGAGATCGTGCTGCCCAAGTTGAGGATGGTTCCATTCGCCGGAGAGGTCAGCGTGACCGCAGGCGGCGCGTTGACCCGTAGGTTCACGCCGGTGGATGCGGTGGCATTGTTGGTATCGCCCCCATATTCGGCAGTGATCGTCCTGCTTCCGGCTGAAGCAAATCTCGTTGCGAGCGTCGCTACACCATTGGACAAAGTGACAGTCTGGAGATCAGTGGATCCCGACTTAAACCTCACAGTTCCACTGGGACTGAGTCCGCTGACGGTTGCTGTGAAAGTGACCAGGTCATTGACTTGCGAGACTGCTCGGTCGCTGGTCAGGGTCACGGCGGTCTGACGCTGCTGCACGGTGACCAGTACAGAGGAGCCGGAGCCCTGGTGGGCAGAGTCACCGCTATACGCGGCATAAATCGTATACACGCTCCTATCGGCGAAGGTCATCGAAAAGGACGCCTGGTTGCCAACCAGCGCGACGTCGTGTCCTTCCTTCCCGTCCTGGCGGAACGTCATGAGTCCGGTGGCACTCCCTCCGGTCACGGTGGCGGTCAAGATGGTAGGCAACCCCACTTGCACAGGGTTTGGTGTTGCAACGATGCTGGTCTGGGTGACAGGCAGCGGCACCCCGGTCACCGTGATGGTGACCTGAGCGGAGCCTTCCCGCCCCTGCTGATCCATCACCACAGTCTTCAGTACATAGGTCCCGATCGCTAACGTGCCCAGAGCAAACTGGGCCGTCGCCTGCTCGGCATTGGGGCTATACCGCTGGACGCTCTTGTAGGTCCCATTGATGTAGAGGCGAATCTCATAGATCAACGAGGTGTGCTGCGGGGAGCCCGGAGGCCAGTAATCGATCGCGTCAGCGATGACCGTCACTGGCGTCGCCGTGGTGATGCTCTGACCGCTGGCTGGACTTCGAATTGAAATGCTCGGCGGTCCGCAGAACAGTTCCCCGCCGTCCACCATGCACCCTGCATTTGCCGCGAGCGGAGACAGAAGCATGCAGAACAGCATCCACCAACGTAGTGGCAGCTTCCGCCAATCCGTGAAGCGACTCCAGCCGCTGCCTCCGCGAAGGTCCGGTGCAATAGAAGGAGCTGAAGACGAAGCCTTGTGCGTGTGCATGGTCATACGTTCTAGGGACGCTCACGCGCAGCCGACCACCCGTGCAGGCAGTCGTGCGCGAATTGGGAAAACTGGCTCGCACCCAGCCGCAGCGCGCTCAGAGGAGCGCGTTTAGCGGTGGAAATGCAAAGGATGGGTGGTAGCGATTCAGCAGCGGCGTCGGCATGAAAATGCCGTCGTGTGCCAAACCGAAGGACGCGCAGAAGGCGTCAGCGATTGCCGTGCAGTGCGCACGGCCCCGAAATCAGTCATGGATTTCCCCCTGAGCCCGAAATGTCTTGTTTTCAGATTCGGGCAATGAATTGTTAACAATTCCGGGAGGAAAGATAACAGGGGTTAGCCTGAGTGATGCAGCCCCCCCGTTGGGGGAGTCATCGCTCAGTTGGCTTCGAGCAGCGCCTTCCCCAACGCCTCCGCCACCTCAATCCCATCCACCCCCGCCGACATGATCCCGCCCGCGTAGCCTGCGCCCTCCCCGGCCGGATACAGCCCGCGGACATTCAGGCTCTGATAGTCCTTGCCACGCGTCATCCGCAGTGGCGAGGAGGTGCGGGTTTCAACGCCGGTCAGGACGGCGTCCTTCATCGAGAACCCACGGATCTGGCGTTCAAACGCCGGCAACGCCTCGCGGATGGCATCCAGCGCATAGTCAGGCAAGCTGCCCCGCCCCTTCTGCTGCAGATCCGTCATCGTCACGCCCGGCTTGTAGCTGGGCTCCACCGCGCCCAGAATCGTGCTGCGCTGACGCTTGATGAAGTCCCCCACCAGCGCAGCAGGTGCCCGGTAGTCACCCTCACCCAGTTCAAACGCCCGCGATTCCCAGATCCGCTGGAACGCCATGCCATCCAGCGGGTTCACCGGGCTGCCGTCCTTCTTGCCGTCCTGGCGATAGTCTTCCGGCGAGATACCCACCACGATGCCCGCGTTGGCGTTTCGCTCTTCGCGGGAATACTGGCTCATGCCGTTGGTCACCACCCGGTTCGGCTCCGAGGTCGCCGCCACCACCGTGCCACCCGGGCACATGCAGAAGCTGTAGACCGAGCGGCCATTGCCGGCGTGATGCACCAGCTTGTAGTCCGCCGCCCCGAGGATCGGATGGCCCGCGTTGGGACCAAAGCGCGCCTTGTCGATGATCGACTGGGGGTGCTCGATGCGGTAGCCGATGGAGAACGGCTTGGCCTCCATATAGACACCACGCTCATGCAGCATGGCGAAGGTGTCCCGCGCGCTGTGGCCCAGAGCCACCACCACATGGTCCGCACGCAGTTCCTCGCCGGATTCCAGCGTCACGCCACGCACCCGGCGCTCGCCATCGGCGCCCGGCTCGATCAGCACGTCCGCCACCTTCTGCTGGAAGCGGATCTCGCCACCCAGCCGCTCGATTTCCGCGCGGATCTTGATGACCATGCTCACCAGCCGGAAGGTACCGATGTGAGGCTTGCTCACATACAGGATCTCCTCCGGCGCGCCCGCCTTGACGAACTCCGTGAGCACCTTGCGGGTCAGGAAACGAGGGTCGGAAATCTGGCTGTAGAGCTTGCCGTCCGAGAACGTGCCCGCCCCACCCTCGCCAAACTGCACGTTGGATTCCGGGTTGAGCTCGCTCTGCCGCCACAGGCCCCAGGTGTCCTTGGTGCGCTCACGCACTTCCTTGCCGCGCTCCAGCACGATGGGACGCAGGCCCATTTGTGCCAGGATCAGCGCCGCAAAAATGCCACAAGGCCCAAAACCCACCACCACCGGCCGAGGACGTTCCGAAGCATAAAAATCCGCTGGCGCATGGCCCACGAACTGATAAGAGGTGTCCGGAGACGGCTTGATGTGCCCATCTCCCTCCAGCCGCTTCAGCACCGCCGCTTCATTTTCCAGCTCGCAGTCGACGCTGTAGATCAGCACCATGGCGCTCTTCTTGCGCGCGTCGTAGCTGCGTTTGAAGACGGTGAAACCGGTGAGCTGCGCATCCTTGATCCCGAGTCGGGACACGATGGCGGGGCGCAGCGCCTCTTCCGGGTGGTTGAGAGGCAGGCGGAGTTCGTTGATGCGGATCATGGCGATTGATCGAGCAAAAGGGATGGTGGGGAGCGGCACTGGCCGCCGTGTCGGAAGCCTAAAAGAAAACAGGCCCTGCCGGATGGCATGGGCCTGCTGTGCGGTCTTGCCGGGCGGCTCACGTCATGAAGACGGCCTTCCCGGAACCCGTCAAATCAACCCGAATGGGGGCGCTTGCCCGGGTTCTTCTTGCTGCGGGTATGCGAACCACGCTCCAGGCTGGACTTTTGGCCACGCACGGAGGTGACGGTCACGCCCTTGGGCGAAACGGGACGGGGAGTGGCGCGACGATCGGCCTCGGTGATGATCTTGTTGCCCATGTTGGCTCCGGTAATGAAATGAACTGACACCCACCCGAAGTCACAACTCGCCAGCTGTGATGAGCCCCGGGCGTCAACACAAGGTGTCTGGCCCGGCCTCATCCAAACGAGCTTCGAGCAGCGTCGGAAATTCGGTGAAGCGAGCGAGTTTACATCACCTGGAACCCTCAGCCAGAGCGGGAAGACACGAACCGGCCCCCGGTCAACCCCGTCCGCCGTGATGCGTTGTGCAACATGCGCACCGCTCACCACGATCTGGCGCCCCGTTTCCTGTGCAAGTTCAGCAGGGCGCGGGGCCAGCCACGGTCAACCACCACTGCGGTGATGCTCGCCTCTCGTTGCGGGAACGCCTGCGGCGAAAGGCGCTTGAGGACACCATCCGGCCACGGGCCGAGTTCAAGGGAGTGATCGAGCATGAGGACATTTGTTGGGCGCAACGCCCTGCGGTGGGCAGCCGCGCCACGCCGCGCAGCAGCACGGCCGCTGTTGCTGGCCCTGATGGCTGCGGGAGCCGCCCTTCTGAACGGCTGTACCGGCAACGCGCTCAGCGTCACGCCGCCGATCCAGGCGCGGGACACCCCATCACCCCAACCCTCCCCCGTCAACGCGCCGCCGCCCGTCGCCGAAATGCGGCAGGCACCGGCGGATGCCCGACCATTGGTCAGCGTCCAAGGCAGTGCTGCCAGACGGATTCTGCCGCCGCACATGACGCCGGAGATGACGCCGCAGCCCACCCCGGCCACCACGGCGCAATACGAATCCTACAAGGACAACCCCTGGCAGCGCGTGGCCGAGCAGCCGGTCTCGACCTTCAGCGCCAGCGTGGACACCGGCAGCTATGCCAACGTCCGCCGCTTCATCAACCGTGGTCAGTTGCCACCCAAGGACGCTGTCCGGGTGGAGGAACTGGTGAACTACTTCGGCTTTGACGCCACTGGTCCGGCGCCGGATGCTCGCGACCCGTTCAAGGTCCGCGCCCAGGTGCTGGCTGCGCCGTGGAACCCGGACCGAGGGCTGATCCGCATCACCATCAAGGGCAAGGACGCCGCCAAGGCCAGCCTGCCGCCGGCCAATCTGGTCTTCCTGGTGGACGTGTCCGGTTCCATGGGGCCGCAGGATCGGTTGCCCCTGGTGCAATCGGCGCTGAAACTGCTCACCGCCCAGTTGCGCCCGCAGGACAAGGTGGGCTTGGTCACCTATGCGAGTGGTTCACGCGTGGTGCTGCCGCCCACCTCGGGGGAACAGAAGGAGCGCATCAACCTGGCCATCGACAACCTGCGCGCGGGCGGTGGCACTTACGGCGAAGGCGGCATCCGGCTGGCTTATGCCCAGGCGCGTGAATCGCTGATCCCGGAGGGCATCAACCGGGTGCTGCTGGCCACCGATGGCGACCTCAACATCGGAGTGACGGATCCGTTGATCCTGAAGGCCCTGGTTGAAGAACAGCGCAAGTCGGGCGTGAGCCTGACCACCTTGGGCGTGGGTGATTCCAACTACAACGAGGCCCTGATGAAGCGCCTGGCCGATGTGGGCAACGGCAGCTATCACTATCTGGATTCGCTGCAGGAAGCGCACAAGGTACTGGTCAATGAAATGACCTCCACCCTGGCAACCATCGCGCAGGACCTGAAACTGCAGGTTGAGTTCAACCCGGCGACGGTGGAGGAATACCGGCTGATTGGGTATGAACTGCACGCCCTCAAGCGTGAAGACTTCAACAACGACAAGGTGGATGCGGGCGACATCGGCGCCGGCCATCAGGTCACGGCGTTGTATGAGTTCGTGCCCAAGGGGGCCAAGGGCAGCGTGGATCCGTTGCGGTACGGCACGGATTCAAAGCCGACGGAGAAGCCTGCGGCGGATGCGACCAAGACTAACGAACTGGCGTGGGTGAAGCTGCGCTACAAGTATCCGGGCCAGGCCACCAGCGAGTTGACGGAGCTGCCGGTGGCACGGCCTGCCTCGCTGCCAGCCGTGGCGAGCCAGGATGCCGACACTCGTTTTGCGGTGGCGGTGGCGGCCTGGGGGCAGTGGCTGCGCGGCACGACGCTGATCGGCGACTACGGGCCAGCTCAGTTTGTGCCGCTGGCGCGTGACGCGCGCGGTGAAGACCGGTATGGTCACCGGGCTGAGTTCGCGCGGTTGGCGGAACTGTCAGCAGCGTTGAAGAACTGACGGCGCAGGGGGCACCCCCACCCCCCTAGAAACTTTCGCGGCCTCCATAACCCTCGGGATGCGGTCGCTTGTACTCCGTACGAAGAATGCGATCCCCTTTCCCAGGAGATCCGCATGAAAGCCAGCACCCATGGCGACGTTGACGCGTTGCCGCTCGCCACCCGCCTCGCCTATGCCGCCGTCGGGGGCTGCCCCTACGCTCGCAGGGAGCTTGCCAAACCGCCCCCCCCGGCCGGGGAACAGATGTTCAGATTCGGCCGTATGTTTGCTGGCCTGCCCGGCCTGGCCGATACCAACGCACTCGCGGGTCAGCTCGCAACCCTGGGCCTGTCGATGACCGAGTCCGCAGCGCAGGCCCGTGGAGAACGCAATACCCGAATCGCCGCCATCTACACCTACCTCGGCCAGTTCATCGACCACGACATCACCAAGACCGAGACTGCCGACAAGATCCTGGCGTCGAACATGGAAGCCGCGTTCCATGCGGCCAGCGCGCACCGCCATGTGGCACCGCTGGACGCGGCCGAGCACACCAAGCTGGTTGACCGGCGCAGCCCGATGTTGAACCTGGACAGCGTGCTCGACGGCACGCCTCGCGAAGCCGATGGCAGCCTGAGAGTCGGCACCGTGACCGCTGGCCCACCCCGCCCGACCCTCCCGTTCAACGAAGACCCCGATCTGGTCGAGCTGCACGACCTGCCTCGGCTACCCCCCTCCCAGAACGAAGAGACCGACCGGCGGGCACGGATCGGCGACCCACGCAACGACGAGAACCTGGTGGTCGCCCAACTGCATGTGGCGTTTCTGCGCTCGCATCGGTTGCTGGTGCGAAAGCTTGGCCTCGCGCCAGAAGATGCCGACCTTGAGCTGAAGCGTTTGTACCAACGCATCGTGCTGGACGACTTTCTACCCACCGTCTGCGACCCGGCCATCGTCAAACAGGTTCTGGCCCAACCCCAGGGCCTGTTCTACCAACCCGACCCGGCCGACCCCTACATGCCGCTCGAATTCGCAGGCGCGGCCTTCCGGTTCGGCCACTCGATGGTGCGCAACGCCTACGACTACAACTCGGAGTTCTCGGGGCGAGACGGCAAGCCCATCGGCACGCTGGAGCAGCTGTTCACCTTCACCGCGTTTTCGGGCCAGAACCGGGGCGTGGCCACCCTGCCGCAGAACTGGATCATCGACTGGTCACGGTGGGTCGATCATGCCGACGGCACGCCGGCCGACAACGTCACCAAGCAGATGGACACGCTGCTGGCAGACCAGCTCTCGAAGCTGCCGCAGCACCAGGGCGTGATCGGTGGGGCCGACGTCAACAACCTGGCCTTGCGCAACCTGGTTCGCGGCCTGCTGCTTGGCCTGCCGACCGGCCAGGCCGTGGCGCAGGCCGTGCAGGCGAAGCTCGGGCCGATATTCGACCCCTTGACTCCGCAAAAACTGCGCGATATTGCCCACGACGGCAGCCCCGCCCAAGGCGCCGCCCTGATCGCAGGGGGCTTCGACTGGCAGACGCCGCTTTGGTACTACGTGCTCGCCGAGGCCTCGCTGGTGCCGGCGGACAAGGGCCACCTCGGCCCCGTGGGCAGCGCCATCGTGGCGGATGTCCTGCATCAGTTGGTCCGCCTGGCGCCAGGCAACGTGCTGGCCTCACCCGCCTGGATTCCGGCGATCCCATTGAAAGACCCAACGCAAGTGCACATCGAGGACCTGCTGCGCTTTGCCCAATTGCTGCCGGCGGCCTGAGCCACAAGCGCGAAAACCCCGCACCGCCGCCCCAACCTTCCTGGAAGGGGCGGCACAAATGGCTTGATACTTGCTTCCTGTGTGCCGGTTGGCCAAGGAGGTTGGACGGTGTTGAGTACGGGTGAAGTGCGGGGATGGTGGCAGTTCAGCTACCAGCTGTGGCAGCGCGAAGCGGTGTCGGGCAGCTTGCGGGCGCTGCTGGCGCTGGCCTGCGTGATGGCCGGCTGCTGGTGGGCCGGGCAGATGTCGGCCGTGCTGCCGTTGCTGCTGGGCGTCATTGCCAGTGCCCTGGCCGAAACCGACGACAGCTGGCGGGGCCGCCTGCGCGTGCAGGTGATCACCCTGTTGTGCTTCGCCATGATGGCGCTTGCGGTGCAGGCGAGCCTGGGCCATCCGCTGCTGCTGGGGGTGCTGCTGGCGGTGGCCGCCATCGGCCTGACCCTGCTGGGTGCCCTGGGCGAGCGCTACCGTGCCATGGCGTTCGCCACCCTGGTGCTCGCGGTTTATGCATCCCTGTCCTCGCAGCCGCACGCCATCGAGGCTGTTTCGATGCTGCTGCTGGGCGCCGCCTGGTACGGATTGATCTCGGTGATCTGGGCTGCGGTGCTCCCCACGCCGCCTGTGCGTCAGCACCTGGCCAGCCTCTACGAAAGTATGGGGGAGTACCTGCGGCTCAAATCCGGCCTGCTGGAACCGGTGCGCGGCGCCGATCTTGAAGGCCGTCGCGTGGCCCTGGCATTGCAGAATGGTCGCGTCGTGGAGGCGTTGAGCCGTTGCAAGGAGGCCCTGTTCAGCCGCAGCGGGCTGGGGCCGCCACCGGCCTGGTTGCGTGAAGCCCTGCAGGCCTACCTGGTCGCCCAGGATGTTCACGAGCGCACCAGTTCCTCCCACGAGCACTATGACGTGCTCGCACAGCATTTCTTCCACAGTGATGTGCTGTACCGCTGCCAGCGCCTGCTGGCCCTGCTGGGCCGCGACTGCCGCAGCCTGGCCCGCCGCATCCGGCGCCAGCCGCCTTGGGAACGCCACGGCACCACCGCCCACGCGATCGAGGACTTGCAGGAGGCCTTGCGTCACATCGAACACACCGCTGGCCCGCGCGGCGACGGTCGGGAACGCGCGTTGGCCGCGCTGCATGGTCTGGCGGCCAATCTGGGCGCCCTCGACCACGCCTTGTCCTCCGCCCTGCAGCCCCCCGAGCCGCGGGCGGACACGAGCTTGCTGGACCGTGACCCGCGCAGCCTGGCCGAAGCCTGGCAACGCCTGCGTGCACAACTGAACTGGCGCGCACCGCTGCTGCGCCACGCACTGCGCCTGGCCGTGGCGTTGACGGTCGGTTATGGGGTGATGCTGAGCACTGGCGACAGCCACGGCTTCTGGATCCTGCTGACCATCGTTTTTGTCTGCCAACCGCAATATGGCGCGACGCTGACGCGACTGGCGCAGCGCGTGGCTGGCACCGTGCTGGGGCTGGTGGTGGGATGGGCGCTGCTGCGGCTGTTTCCGGATCTGCTGTTGCAAGCCGGCTTCACGGTCGCGGCCGGGGTGCTGTTCTTCGCCACCCGCCATACCCGCTACACCCTGGCCACGGCCGCCATCACCTCGCTGGTCCTGCTGTCCTTCAACCAGGCGGGGGACGGGTATGGCCTGATCCTGCCGCGCCTGCTGGACACGGTGGCCGGGAGCGTGATCGCCGGCCTGGCGGTGTGGCTGATATTGCCAAGCTGGCAGTCACACCAGCTCCACCGGTTGGCTGCACAGGCGGCGCGCAGCCAGGCGCAATATCTGAGGGAGATCGTCGCGCAGTACCAGACCGGCAAACAGGATCACCTGGCCTACCGGCTTGCGCGGCGGAATGCGCACATTGCGGATGCCGCCTTGTCGCGAGCGATGGCGGCGATGCGGCTGGAGCCCGGACATGCACGCCGGTTGGCGCCGCAGGGCATGCGCTTCCTGGTGCTGTCACACACCTTGCTCAACTACCTTTCGGCCTTGGGTGCCCACCGCAACCAGCGTTTGACCCTGCCGGACGATGGCGCCGCTGCCCGGGCCGTCAGTACACTGTTGACCACCCTGGATGGGATCGCGAGTGCTTTGGAAGTGCAACCACCCCGCGCCGCAGAAGATCTCCCGCTAACGCACGGCCTGGTCGACGCCTTGACCGCACCGGGCCCCGAGGCCCTCCGGCTGGTCCAGGCACAGTTGGCGTTGTGCCTGCGCCTGCTGCCCGCCCTGCATGCCCAAGCCGTGGCGCTGGTGCAGCCGGAGGCCGATTCCACCGGGGATGCGGCGGCGGGATTGCGGCTCAGCCGGTTTCGTTAAAAACTCGTCATTGCTCTTGGGGTGAATGGCGCATGAGAGGAGATCAATGAAGCAGCTCGTGTCTTCCCAGACCTTTCCCGTGTCCCTGACCAGCGTTGCGCGCTTGCTCGCAGCCCTCTGCGTGGCGATCAGTGCGTCCGGATGCCTGATGTACTCATCGGACTACCCGGCGAGCTATGTGTCGAAAATGGAACTGCGCCTGAACACTGGTGCCATTAAAGACCCCGTGGTGCGGCAGCGCGCTGAAGAAGCCCAGGCCGACATCCTGCGGACAATGCGTGTCCTGGTCGATTCGCGACTGGACCGTCAGGAAGCCGAGCAGAAACTGAACTGGGCATCGAGCGCGCCTTTGCTGCTTCCACCGGAAATGCGTGGAGCCGCCATGGCGAAGATCGACCCTCTGGCCAAGCGTCGCCCGATGCCTTTCATGGCGGCAGAAAGCTGGTCATCCCCGGATGCTTCCAACGTGATCCTGGTGGCAATGTTCAGCGACGCAGCAAAGCCTGAACGCGAGGTGCGGGAGCGCCAGACCTACCGGCGCGCGCAGGGCCGCTGGGCGCTCGTGGAACAGGTACGGATTCATTAAAAACCTCTCACCCCAACGCCGCAATCACATCCGCCGGCGCCTGCACCAACTCAATCAGCACCCCTTCGCCCCCAATCGGAAACTCGTCATTGCTCTTCGGGTGAATGAAGCAGATGTCGTACCCGGCTGCACCCTTGCGTATCCCGCCCGGCGCGAAGCGGACGCCGTTGGCGGCCATCCAGTCCACCGCCTTCACCAGGTCGTCCACCCACAGTCCGACGTGATTCAGTGGCGTTGCATGCACGGCCGGTTTTTTCTCCGGGTCCAGCGGCTGCATCAAGTCCACCTCCACCCGGTGCGGCCCAGCCCCGATGGTGCAGATGTCCTCGTCCACGTTCTCGCGCTCGGACACGAACTGCCCGGTCACCGTCAGCCCCAGCACATCCACCCACAGCCTGCGCAAGGCCTGCTTGTCCGGCCCGCCGATGGCAATCTGCTGGATACCCAGGATCCGATAGGGTTTGACGCTCATCGCCCGCTCCTCACTCAAACCGCAGGATGGGCTGATCGACCGCCAGGCTTTCGCCCGTCGCGGCCAGCACCTCCGCCACCGTCACGTCCTGGCTGGCCGTGAGGATGTTCTCCATCTTCATGGCCTCGATTACCGCCAGCCGTTCACCGGCCTGCACCATCTGCCCGGGCTGCACCGCGATATGCACCAGCAAGCCTGGCATCGGTGAAAGCAATTGCTTGCTGGTGTCGGGCGGCGCCTTGTAGGGCATCACCTGCTGCAACTCCGCCGCGCGCGGCGACAGTACCGTCACCTCGATGGCCCGCCCGTTGTGCTGGATGCGGTAGGCCAGCGGCGCTCTCGGTGTGCCGCGATCGGCCTGGGCCGAAAACGCTCGCCCATTCACCGTGCCGCTGATGCAGATGTCGTTCAGGCGGGACTGGCTCACGATGCGATAGGAACTCACCGCGTGTGTTCCGCCCACGCCGCCCAGCCCGCCGATGGTCACCAGCGCCTCCCCCAGGCTGCCCACATACTCGGTGATGGTGAGCGGGTAGCGGCTGAACCGCCCTTCCCCTTCATTCACCACCGCCACGTAGTCGTGCTCCACCTTGACCTCGTGCCCCGGCAACTGGCCGCTGATGCCGGCTTCCCGTTCACGCGCCTTTCGCCGGATGAAGCCCGCCAGGGCCACCAGGAAGCCCGGATCCTCATGCGGGACATCCTCCGCATGGAAGCCGCCCGCGTAGTGCTGCGCGATGAAGCCGGTGTTGAATTGCCCCGCCTGGAAGTCCGGATGCGCCAGCAGCGCCGACTGGAACGGGATGTTGCTGGAGATGCCCCGGATCACAAACCCGTTCAGCGCCTCGCGCATCTTCGCGATGGCCTCGGCCCGGTCCTTTCCGTGCACGATCAGCTTGGCGATCATCGAGTCGTAGAACATCGGGATCTCGCCGCCCTCGTACACACCAGTGTCGACCCGCACGCCAAAGCGCTCCGGCTGCGCCGCCACCATCGAGGTCTCCGGCGGCTGATACTTCACCAGCCGGCCCGTGGAAGGCAGGAAGTTGCGAAACGGGTCCTCGGCGTTGATGCGGCACTCGATGGCCCAGCCTTCACGCTGGATCTCCTCCTGCCGGAAGGACAGCGGCTCCCCCGCCGCCACGCGGATCATCTGCTCCACCAGGTCCAGGCCGGTGATGCATTCGGTCACCGGGTGCTCCACCTGCAGCCGGGTGTTCATCTCCAGGAAGTAGAAACTCTGGTCCTTGCCGACCACAAACTCCACCGTGCCGGCGCTCTGGTACTTCACCGCCTTCGCCAACGCGACCGCCTGTTCACCCATGGCGCGGCGCGTGGCGTCGCTGATGAAGGGAGATGGGGCCTCCTCGATCACCTTCTGATGCCGGCGCTGGATGGAGCACTCCCGCTCCCAGAGGTAGACCACGTGGCCCTGGCTGTCGCCGAGCACCTGGATCTCGATATGGCGCGGCTCCTCGACAAACTTCTCCATGAATACACGGTCGTCACCGAAGCTGTTGCGCGCCTCGTTGCGGCAACTCGTGAAGCCCTCTAAGCATTCCTTGTCGTTGAACGCCACCCGCAAGCCCTTGCCGCCACCACCCGCACTGGCCTTGATCATCACCGGATAGCCCACCCGCTGCGCGATGCTGACCGCCTCCTCAGCAGATTCGATGGGCTCGTTGTGGCCTGGGATGGTGTTGACCCGCGCCTCGCCGGCCAGCTTCTTGGAGGCGATCTTGTCGCCCATGGCTGCAATGGAATAGTGCTTGGGGCCGATGAAGACCAGCCCTTCCTCTTCCACGCGACGCGAAAACTCTTCGTTCTCGGACAGGAAGCCATAACCCGGGTGGATCGCTTCCGCGCCGGTCTGCTTCGCCGCCGCAATGATCTTGTCGGCCACCAGGTAGGACGCCCGCGAGGGCGCTGGCCCCAGCAGCACCGCCTCATCGGCCAGGCTCACGTGGCGGGCTTCCTTGTCCGCTTCGGAGTACACCGCCACGGTCGCAATGCCCATGCGCCGTGCCGTCTGGATCACGCGGCAAGCAATCTCGCCCCGGTTTGCAATCAGGATTTTTTTAAACATGAGCCCCCCAGTCGCTTCGCTCCTGCCCCCAAGGGGCGCCACCCAGCGGCCCGGCAAAGCCGGATCCGCGGGCGTTGCTTGATGCAAGGACACTGCGTGCCCGCAGGTCCTGTTCACGGTAGAGATGGCGGCTCATAGAGGAATATTGCCGTGCTTGCGCCACGGATTCTCCAGTTGCTTGTCCTTCAACATCACGAGCGAGCGGCAGATGCGCTTGCGCGTCTCATGCGGCTGGATCACGTCATCGATGAAGCCCCGCGCACCCGCCACGAACGGGTTGGCAAACCGCGCCTTGTATTCCGCTTCCCGCGCGGCCAGCTTGACCGGGTCGTTCTTGTCCTCGCGGAAGATGATCTCCACCGCGCCCTTGGCCCCCATCACCGCGATCTCCGCATTCGGCCAGGCAAAGTTCACATCACCGCGCAGGTGCTTGGAGCTCATCACGTCATAAGCGCCGCCGTAGGCCTTGCGGGTGATCACCGTCACCTTGGGTACCGTGCATTCCGCATAGGCATAGAGCAGCTTGGCCCCGTGCTTGATGATGCCGCCGTACTCCTGGCTGGTGCCCGGCATGAAGCCCGGCACGTCCACGAAGGTGATCACCGGGATATTGAAGGCATCGCAGAAGCGCACGAAACGGGCGGCCTTGATGCTGCTGCGGATGTCCAGGCAGCCCGCCAGCACCAGCGGCTGGTTGGCCACGATGCCCACGGTCTGCCCCTCCAGGCGCCCGAAGCCGGTGATGATGTTCTTCGCGTTCTCCGGTTGCAGCTCGAAGAAATCGCCGTCATCCACCACCTTCAGGATCAGCTCCTTCATGTCGTAGGGCTTGTTGGGGTTGTCGGGCACCAGCGTGTCCAGCGACAGGTCCAACCGGCTGCCCGGGTCCCCGCTGGGCCGGCACGGCGCCTTCTCGCGGTTGTTCAGCGGCAGATAGTTGAAGAAGCGCCGCAGCATCAGGATGGCTTCGACGTCATTCTCCAGCGCCAGGTCCGCCACGCCACTGCGGCTGGTATGGGTCGCCGCGCCGCCGAGTTCCTCGGCCGTCACTTCCTCGTGGGTCACCGTCTTCACCACCTCGGGGCCGGTGACAAACATGTAGCTGGAGTCCTTCACCATGAAGATGAAGTCGGTCATGGCCGGGGAATACACCGCGCCGCCCGCGCACGGGCCCATGATCATGCTGATCTGCGGAATCACGCCCGAGGCCATCACGTTGCGCTGGAACACGTCGGCATAACCGCCCAGGGAGGCCACGCCTTCCTGGATGCGGGCGCCGCCGGAATCATTCAGGCCAATGACGGGTGCCCCCACCTTCATCGCCTGGTCCATTACCTTGCAGATCTTCTCCGCATGGGCCTCGGAGAGCGCACCACCGAAGACGGTGAAGTCCTGGCTGAAGGCAAAGGCCAGCCGCCCATTGATCATGCCGTAGCCGGTCACCACACCATCGCCCGGAATGCGCTGGTCGGCCATGCCGAAGTCCACGCAGCGGTGCTCCACGAACATGTCCCATTCTTCAAACGTGCCGTCGTCAAAGAGCAGGTCCAGCCGCTCCCGCGCGGTCAGCTTGCCCTTGGCGTGCTGAGCCGCAATCCGGCGCTCGCCACCGCCTTGGCGGGCCTGCTCGCGCTTGTTCTCGAGCAACTGTCGAATGTCATTCATCTGATGGGTCTCCGGAGAATCGTGCCAACAGCTGGCGCGCCGCAGTCGAAGCTGCAAGCCGGCCTTCCAGCACGCGCGTCAAGGTGTCGTCCATCGCCTGCCGGACGGCGGGCGCTGAAGAAAACTGCTGTTTGAGCCCCGCCTGGATGCGCTCCCACATCCAGGCCAGGGACTGCTGGCGGCGCTTGTGATCCAGGCCGCCGTTGGATTGCTGCAAGGTCTTGAATTCGGTCACGGCGGACCAGAATTCGTCGATGCCCTGGGCTTTCAGCGCCGACAGCCGCATGACCCGGGGTTGCCAGAACCGCTGCGCGTTTGCGCCTTGCAAAGCTGCAAGAGCCGGCGCGTTGGAGGCGTTTCCCTGGCCTTCGTTGCCACCCGGGCCGGGGCCATGGTGGCCCGGCGGATCAGGGCGCCGGTGCATCCCGTACAACCGCAGTGACGATGTGATGTGCGCCTGCGCCCGTGTGGCCGCGGCCTCGTCCAGGTCGGTCTTGTTGATCACCACCAGGTCCGCCAGCTCCATCACGCCCTTCTTGATGGCCTGAAGGTCGTCGCCGGCGTTGGGCAGTTGCAGCAGGCAATACATGTCGGTCATGCCAGCCACGGCGGTTTCGCTCTGGCCCACACCCACCGTCTCCACAATGATCACGTCAAAGCCCGCCGCCTCGCAGACCAGCATCGCTTCGCGCGTCTTCTCCGCCACGCCGCCGAGGGTGCCACTGGCGGGGCTGGGCCGGATGTAGGCGCGCTCGTCCATGGAGAGGCGCTCCATGCGGGTCTTGTCCCCCAGGATGGAACCGCCGGAAATGCTGCTGGACGGGTCCACCGCCAGCACCGCCACGCGGTGCCCCTGCTGGATCAGGGCCAGCCCCAGTGCCTCGATGAAGGTGCTCTTGCCCACCCCCGGCACCCCGGAGATGCCCAGGCGGAAGGACTGGCCGGTGCGCGGCAAAAGCTCGGTGAGCAAGGCGTCCGCCTGCGCGCGATGGTCCACACGCGTGGATTCCATCAGCGTGATGGCCTTGGCCATGGCGCGGCGCTGGCGCGGCCCGGGCTCGCCGGCCAGGGCATCGGCCAGGGCCGCCACGGCCGCAGACATGACTTCAACATCCTTGTGCATCAGGCGGGAACGTCAGGGTTGAAGGTCACGGTGTGTGGCGGGCATCAAGCCGTTGCCACCGATTGGCGGATCTGCTCCAGCACATCCTTGGCACTCGCCGGGATGGGCGTGCCCGGCCCGTAGATGCCCTTCACGCCGGCTTCGTAGAGGAAGTCGTAGTCCTGCGCCGGGATCACCCCACCGACAAACACGATGATGTCGTCCGCGCCCTGCTCACGCAGCGCCTGGATGATGGCCGGCACCAGCGTCTTGTGCCCGGCCGCGAGTGTGGAGACGCCCACGGCGTGCACGTCGTTCTCGATGGCCTGGCGGGCGCATTCTTCGGGTGTCTGGAACAGCGGGCCCATGTCGACGTCAAAACCCAGGTCCGCATAGGCGGTGGCCACCACCTTGGCGCCCCGGTCGTGCCCGTCCTGGCCCAGCTTGGCGATCATCACCCGCGGCCGGCGGCCCTGCACCTCGGCAAACGTGGCGATCTCCTGCTGCAGGCGCTCCCAACCCTCGGCGGAGTCGTAGGCCGCCGCATAGACGCCGCTGACCTTCTGCGTATCGGCGCGGTGGCGGCCAAACACCGACTCCAGCGCATCCGAAATCTCTCCCACCGTGGCACGCAGCCGCACCGCCTGGATGCTCAGCGCCAGCAGGTTGCCCTGGCCGCTGTGCGCGGCCTCGGTGAGCGCCTGAAGCGCGGCCGTCACGGCGGTGGCGTCCCGCGTGGCGCGGATCTGCTGCAGCCGGGCGATCTGGCTGTCCCGCACCTTGACGTTGTCCACCTCCAGGATCTCCACCGGGTCTTCCTTGCCCAGCCGGTATTTGTTGACCCCGACGATCACATCCTTGCCAGCGTCAATGCGGGCCTGCTTCTCTGCCGCGCTGGCCTCGATCTTGAGCTTGGCCCAGCCGGAATCCACCGCCTTGGTCATGCCGCCCATGGCATCCACCTCCTGGATCAGGGCCCAGGCCTTGTCCGCCATGTCCTGCGTGAGCGACTCCATCATGTAGCTGCCGGCCCAGGGGTCGATCACGCTGGTGATGTGGGTCTCTTCCTGAATGATGAGCTGCGTGTTGCGCGCAATACGGGAACTGAACTCGGTGGGCAGCGCGATCGCCTCGTCCAGCGAGTTGGTGTGCAGGGACTGGGTGCCCCCAAACACCGCCGCCATCGCCTCGATGGTGGTGCGCACCACGTTGTTGTAGGGGTCCTGCTCGGTCAGGCTCCAGCCGGAAGTCTGGCTGTGCGTGCGCAGCATCAGGCTCTTGGGGTTCTTGGCATCAAACCCCTTCATGATCCGGCACCAGAGCAGGCGCGCCGCCCGCATCTTGGCGATCTCCAGATAGAAGTTCATGCCCACGGCCCAGAAGAACGAGAGCCGTCCGGCGAAGTCATCCACGTCCATGCCCTTGGCAATGGCGGTCTTCACATACTCCTTGCCATCCGCCAGCGTGAAGGCCAGCTCCAGCGCCTGGTTGGCTCCCGCCTCCTGCATGTGATAGCCGCTGATGGAGATCGAGTTGAACTTCGGCATCGAGCGGGCCGTGTACTCGATGATGTCGCCGATGATGCGCATCGACGGCTCCGGCGGGTAGATATAGGTGTTGCGGACCATGAACTCCTTGAGGATGTCGTTCTGGATGGTGCCGCTGAGCTGGTCCTGCGAGACGCCCTGCTCCTCCGCCGCCACGACATAACCCGCCAGCACCGGCAGCACGGCGCCGTTCATGGTCATGGAAACGGAGACCCGGTCCAGCGGGATGCCGTCGAAGAGGATCTTCATGTCCTCCACGGAATCGATGGCCACCCCGGCCTTGCCCACGTCCCCGGTCACGCGGGGGTGGTCGGAGTCATATCCCCGGTGCGTGGCCAGGTCGAAAGCCACCGACACCCCCTGACCGCCCGCCGCCAGTGCCTTGCGGTAGAAGGCATTGCTTTCTTCCGCGGTGGAAAAACCGGCGTATTGGCGGATGGTCCACGGCCGCACCGCATACATGGTGGCCTGAGGGCCACGCAGGAAGGGCTCAAAGCCCGGCAGCGTGTTGGCGTGCGGCAGCCCTTGCAGATCCTCCGCCGTGTAGAGCGGCTTGACGATCAGCCCCTCCGGCGTGTGCCAGTTCAAGGCGTCCACGTTGCCTTCGGGCGCCGACTTGGCGGCAGCCTTGCGCCACTGATCCAGGCTGACGTTCTTGAACTCGCGGGATTCATCGGACATGAAACTTATCTCCTGCAGGCGAAGACGATCATAGCGCCCTGCTTATTCATAATTATGAATTCAGTATTTGACTACACTCTGACGCGAAAGTGAGTGCCATCCCTATGTCGTCCATCCCCTCGCCGATGTCAGCCCCGCTGGCACCCCGTGCCTTGTATGAGGAGGTGGCCGAACGCCTGCGCCAGCAGATCTTCGCGCGCGAGCTGGAGCCCGGCAGCTGGATTGACGAACTCAAGCTGTGTGCGGAGCTGGGCATCAGCCGTACGCCCCTGCGGGAAGCGCTGAAGGTGCTGGCCAGCGAAGGCCTGGTCACCATGCGGGTGCGCCGCGGCGCCTACGTGACCGAAATGTCGGAACGGGACGTGCGGGAGGCCTACCAACTGCTCTCGCTGCTGGAGAGCGACGCCGCAGCCCAGGTGGCCCGCTATGCCAGCGATGCCGAACTGGCGGAACTGCAGGCGCTTCACGACGCGCTGGAAGCCGCACTGCCGGAGCGCGAACAATTCTTCGCGGCCAACGAACGCTTCCATCTGCGCATCATCGAGTTGGACGGCAACCGCTGGCGTATGCAATTCATCACGGATCTGCGCCGGGTGATGAAGCTCAACCGCCACCATTCCCTGTTCATGCAGGGCCGTTTGCAGGACTCGCTGCAGGAACACCGAGACATTCTTCACGCTTTGTTGCAACGCGAGCCAGAAACTGTCGCGCGCTTGATGCGGCTGCATTTCGATCAAGGCCTCAAAGCCACCGGCCACCACACCCGATAAACCCAAACCGGCCCACCCCCGCATGTCGGGGACTACACAAAACAAGGGTTTGTTTATCTATCTAAATATGTCTCGACGACATGAGACATTCGTCACGCCGCGCGGACGCCGGCGCTGACCCATCCGCCCCATCGCCTCGCAACCCCGATGGATGCTTGCTTTGGCAAGCATCTGCACCCCCGCATCCATGGGGCTTTACGCGCCATCCGGAAGCGTGAAGTGAGGCCGACTCTTCCCCCTTTTGTTTGCTTCAACGTAAAGACATGAGCCATACCATTTCCGGGCTGGCTCAAGTTTGTCAATTCGTGTCCGAAAACCGAATGACGGGAGCCGGTCGCTCGACCTACCCCTGCAGTTTGAGTTCGACAACGAGCGCCTATGGGCGCACCGCCCATAGTCCACGGAGCTTCCAAGATGGCATCGCTGATTACCAACCTGTCCACCGACCAGATCCAGGCGCTGACGTCCACGACGCTCGCACGCCTAACCAGTGAAGACTGGGCGGCGTTCACCACCGAACAATTCCAGGCCCTGACCACGGATCAGTTCGCTTCGCTGGGCACGAAGTCTGTGTCGTTTTTCACGACTTCGAACATCGCCGCCATCGAATCCGAAGATCTGCGCGCGCTGACCACGGCCGCCGTCCGCACCTTCACAAGCGAGCAGCTGAATTCGCTGGGTTCGGACCAGTTCGGCGCACTCACCACCAAGCAGGTCGGCTCGCTGACCACCCAACAGGTGCGTGGCCTCGAATCCGATGACCTGAACGCCCTGGGCTCCGACCAGATCCGCTCGTTGAGCTCGTCGCAGGTGGCCGCCATCACCACCAGCCTGATCAGCTCGCTCGCTTCCGACGACCTGCAGGCCCTGAAGACAGACCAGATCAAGGCCCTGAGCTCCTCGCAGGTCTCGGCCATCTCGACCGAAGGCGTGGCCGCCCTGAGCACGCAGCAGGCTGCCGCCATCTCCAGCACCCAGGCCGCTGCCCTGAACTCGGACCAGACCGCCGCGCTGACCTCGGACGCCGTCAAGGCCCTGAGCACCGCCGCCGTCCATGCCCTGGGCACCGACCAGGTGGCTGCCCTGAATTCCAGCCAGGTCGCCGCGCTGACCACGCAACAGATCGGCGCGCTGACCACCGGCCAGATCCGCCAGCTGAGCAGCGACGACATCGCCGCCCTGGACACCAACCAGATCCGCGCCATCACCACGCAGCAGATCGCCGCACTGAGCACCGACCAGATCAGCGGTCTGGACAGCGTCGATGTGCAGGCCCTGTCCACCGCGCAGGTGCGTGCCCTGAGTTCCGGCCAACTGAGCGCCCTGACCTCGGACTCCATCGAGGCGATGAGCTCCGCGCAGATCGGCGCCCTGACCTCCACCCAGGTCAAGGGCCTGAGTTCCGACCAGATCGCCGCCATCAGCTCTGACGACATCAAGGCGATCTCCACGGCCACCCTGCATTCGCTGACGACCGACCAGGTCCAGGCCCTGGGTTCCGACCAGGTCGCCGCCATGACCTCGGCCCAGGTCGGCTCGCTGACCACCGCACAAGTGCAGGTGCTCTCCACCGACGAGCTCAATGCGCTGAACAGCACCCAGATCCGCGCCCTGGGCACCGCCCAGATCGCCGCCCTGTCGACCGACCAGGTCGCCGGCATGGAAAGCGCCGACGTCCAGGCGCTGACCACGGGCCAGATCAATGCCCTGAGCTCGGCCCAGGTCGCAGCCCTGTCCACCGACGCCATCGTCGCCCTGACCTCGGGCCAGGTGGCCTCGCTGACCAGCAAGCAGCTGCAAGGCCTTTCCACCGACCAGGTCGCCGCGATCGAATCCGGTGACCTGCGCGCCATGTCGACCAACGCCCTGCGTTCGTTGACCACGGCCCAGTTCGACGCCCTGAATTCCGACCAGGTGGGCGCACTGACCACCCAGCAAGTCGCTGCGCTGACGACCGGCCAGGTCGCCGCCATGTCCACCGACGACCTGAACGCCCTGGGTACCGGCCAGATCCGCGCCCTGGGCACCGCCCAGGTCGCCGCCCTGACGACCGACCAGGTCCACGGCATGGAGAGCGCCGACGTCCAGGCCCTGAACACCGCCCAGGTGCAGGCCCTGAGCTCGTCCCAGGTGGGCGCGCTGACCACTGAAAACGTGGTCGCCCTGTCGTCTGCCCAGGTCGCGAGCCTGAGCACCAAGCAGATCGCCGGCCTGACCACCGACCAGATGGCCGCCATCGAGTCGGGTGACCTGCGCGCGCTCTCTACCGCCGCCATCCGTTCGCTGACCACCGCCCAGTTCGACGCCCTGACCTCCGACCAGGTGGGCGCTCTGACGACCGGCCAGGTCGCTGCGCTGACCACCGGCCAGGTGGCCGCCATGGCCACGGACGACCTGAACGCCCTGGGCAGCGCCCAGATCCGTGCCCTGGGTACCGCCCAGGTCGCCGCCCTGACGACTGACCAGGTCCACGGCATGGAAAGCGCCGATGTGCAGGCGCTGACCACCGGCCAGATCTCCGCGCTGAGCTCCGCCCAGATGGGTGCGCTCTCCACGGAAAACATCGCCGCCCTCAGCTCCGGCCAGGTGGCTGCGCTGAGCACCAAGCAGATCGCCGGCCTGACCACCGACCAGGTGGCCGCCATCGAGACCGGCGACCTGCGCGCCCTCTCCACCGGCGCCATCCGCTCGCTGACCACCGACCAGTTCGACGCCCTGGGCTCTGACCAGGTCGCCGCCCTGACCACCGGCCAGGTGGCCGCGCTGACCACCGGCCAGGTGGCCGCCATGTCCAGCGACGACCTGAATGCCCTGGGCAGCGGCCAGATCCGCGCCCTGGGTACCGCCCAGATTGCCGCCCTGACCACCGACCAGATCTCGCACATGACCAGCGAGGACGTGCAGGCCCTGACCACCGCCCAGGTGCAGGCCCTGAGCTCGGCCCAGGTGGCCGCGCTGGCCACGGACAACATCGTCGCCCTGAGCTCCAGCCAGGTGGCTGCGCTGAGCAGCAAGCAGGCTGCCGGCCTGACCACCGACCAGGTGGCCGCCATCGAAACCGGTGACCTGAAGGCCCTGACCACCGGCGTCATCCGCTCGCTGGACAGCAGCCAGCTGGACGCCCTGAACTCCACCCAGGTGGCGGCGCTGACGACCGGCCAGGTCGCCGCGCTGAGCACCGGCCAGGTGGCCAACCTGAGCAGCGATGACCTGAACGCCCTCACCAGCGGCCAGATCAAGTCGCTCTCCACCGCCCAGGTCGCCGCGCTGACCACCGCCCAGGTCAGCACCCTGACCAGCGAGGATGTGCAGGCCCTGAGCACCAACCAGATCGCTGCCCTGAGCTCTGCCCAGGTCGGTGCCCTGGCCACGGAAAACATCGCCGCGCTGAGCTCCGCCCAGATCGCCCCGCTGAACACCAAGCAAGTGGGTGGCCTGACGACCGACCAGGTCGGCGCCATCGAAACGGTGGACGTGAAGGCCCTGAGCACGCAAGCCCTGCGCGCCCTGACCACCGACCAGATCGGTGCCCTGACCTCCGACCAGGTCGCCGCCCTGACGACCGCCCAGGTCGCCGCCCTGAGCACGGCCCAGGTGGTGGCTCTGGCCACGGAAGACCTGAACGCCCTGGGCAGCGCCCAGATCCGCGCCCTGGGCACCGCCCAGATCGCCGCGCTGACGACCGACCAGATCCAAGGCATGGAAAGCGCCGATGTGCAGGCCCTGACCACCGGCCAGGTCGCTGCCTTCAGCTCGACCCAGATCGGTGCGCTCTCCACCGAGAACGTCGCTGCGCTGACCTCCACCCAGGTCGGTGCCCTCACCAGCAAGCAGGCCGCCGGCCTGAGCACGGACCAGATCGCCGCCATCGAAACCGGCGACATCAAGGCCCTGTCCACCACCGCCCTGCGCGCCCTGGACAGCAGCCAGCTGGATGCCCTGGGTTCCGACCAGATCGCCGCGCTGAGCACGGCGCAGGTCGCCTCCCTGACCACCGGCCAGGTCTCCACGCTCTCCAGCGATGACCTGAACGCCCTGACCAGCGCCCAGATCAAGGCCCTGAGCACCGCCCAAGTGGCGGCCCTGTCCACCGGCCAGGTCGCCACCATGACCAGCGAGGACGTGGCAGCCCTGACCACCAACCAGCTGCAAGCCCTGGGCTCCGGCCAGGTCGGCGCCCTGAGCACCGACTCGATCGTGGCCCTGAGCTCCGGCCAGATCGGCTCGCTGACCAGCAAGCAGGTCGCCGGCCTGACGACCGACCAGATCGCCGCCATCGAAACCGGTGACCTGAAGGCCCTGAACACCGCCGCCCTGCGTTCGCTCACCAGCGACCAGCTCAATGCCCTGGGCTCCGACCAGGTGCAGGCCCTGAGCACCGTGCAGGTCTCTTCGCTGAGCACCGGCCAGGTCGCCAGCCTGACGAGCGATGACCTCAACGCCCTGACCAGCGGCCAGATCAAGGCCCTGGGCACCGCGCAGGTTGCCGCCCTGACGACCGGCCAGGTCAACACCATGGAGTCGGCCGACGTGGCCGCCCTGGCGACCAACCAGGTGGCCGCCCTGAGCTCCGCCCAGATCGGCGCCCTGAGCACCGACTCGATCGTGGCGCTGAGCTCCTCGCAAGTGGCCGCTCTGAGCTCCAGGCAGGTCGCCGGCCTGGGCACCGACCAGATCGCTGCGCTGGAATCCGCCGACGTGAAGGCGATCACCACCAACGCGCTGCAGTCCCTGACCTCCGCCCAGCTGGACGCCCTGGACTCCAACCAGATCGCCGCGCTGAGCACCCAGCAGGTCGCTGCCCTGACCACCGGCCAGGTGAGCAACCTCTCCAGTGACGACCTGAACGCGCTGACCAGCGGCCAGATCAAGGCCCTGAGCACCCAGCAGGTCGCTGCGCTGACGACCGGCCAGGTCTCGACCATGACCAGCGACGACGTGCAGGCCCTCAACACCAACCAGATCGCCGCGCTGAGCTCGGCCCAGGTAGGTGCGCTCTCCACCGATGCCGTGGTGGCCCTGACCTCCGGCCAGGTGGCAGCCCTGAGCAGCAAGCAAGTGGCCGGCCTGACGACCGACCAGATCGCCGCCGTCGAATCCGGCGACCTGAAGGCCTTGAACACCGCCGCCCTGCGTGCGCTGACCAGCAGCCAGCTCGAAGCGCTCAGTTCCGACCAGATCCAGGCGCTGAGCACCGTCCAGGTGGCCTCGCTGACGACCACCCAGGTCAGCCAGCTGGCCACGGACGACTTCGCCGCCCTGACCTCCGGCCAGCTGCGCGCCCTGACCACCGGCCAGGTGGCCGCGCTGAGCACGGCCGAACTGGAAGCCCTGAACAGCGACCAGATCGCCGCGCTGAACACCGTCCAGGTGGCCGCGCTGACGACCACCCAGATCGCCAACCTGACCAGCGATGACCTGAACGCCCTGACCAGCGCCCAGATCAAGGCCCTGAGCACCGCCCAGGTCGCTGCCCTGACCACCGGCCAGGTCAGCACCATGGAATCGGCCGATGTGGCCGCGCTGACGACCAACCAGATTGCCGCGCTGGGCTCGGCCCAGGTGGGTGCGCTGAGCACGGACGCCATCGTGGCCCTGAGCTCGCTGCAAGTCGCCGCGTTGACCACGAAGCAAGTGGCCGGCCTGACGACCGACCAGATCGCCGCCATCGAATCCGGTGACCTGAAGGCCCTGTCCTCCAGCGCCCTGCGCGCCCTGGACAGCAGCCAACTGGACGCCCTGGGTTCCGACCAGGTCCAGGCCCTGACCACCACGCAAGTGGCGGCCCTGACCACCGGCCAGGTGAGCACCCTCTCCAGCGACGACCTGAACGCGCTGACCAGCGCCCAGATCAAGGCCCTGTCCACCGCGCAGGTGGCCGCCCTGACCACCGGCCAGGTCTCGACCATGACCAGCGACGACGTGGCTTCGCTCACGACCGCCCAGGTCACCGCCCTGAGCTCCGGCCAGGTGGGTGCCCTGAGCACGGACGCGATCGTGGCCCTGAGCTCGACGCAGGTGGCTGCGCTGACGACCAAGCAGGTGGCCGGCCTGACGACGGACCAGATGTCCGCCATCGAATCCGGTGACCTGAAGGCCCTGAGCACGCAAGCCCTGCGCGCCCTGACCACCGACCAGCTCGACGCCCTGGGCTCCGCCCAGATCCAGGCCCTGACCACGGCGCAGGTCGCTTCCCTGAGCACCGCTCAGGTGAGCAACCTCTCCAGCGATGACCTGAACGCGCTGACCAGCGCCCAGATCAAGGCCCTGGGAACCGCCCAGGTGGCGGCCCTGACCACGGCCCAGGTGAACGCGATGGAGTCGGAAGACGTGGCCGCCCTGGCGACCAACCAGGTCCAGGCGCTGAGCTCGGCCCAGATCGGCGCGCTGAGCACCGAATCGATCGTGGCCCTGAGTTCCGCCCAGGTCGGCGCGCTGAGCAGCAAGCAGGTCGCGGGTCTGACGACCGATCAGGTCGCCGCCATCGAGACGGCGGATCTGAAGGCGCTGACGACCAACGCCCTGCAGTCCCTGACCTCGGCCCAGCTGGACGCGCTGGATTCCAACCAGATCGCCGCGCTGAGCACGCAGCAGGTCGCTGCCCTGACCACCGGCCAGGTGAGCACGCTCTCCAGCGATGACCTGAACGCCCTGACCAGCGCTCAAATCAAGGCCCTGAGCACCCAGCAGGTCGCCGCCCTGACGACCGCCCAGGTCAGCACCATGGAATCGGCCGACGTGGCTGCCCTGGCGACCAACCAGGTCCAGGCGCTGAGCTCGGCCCAGATCGGCGCCCTGAGCACCGATGCGATCGTGGCCCTGAGCTCGGTCCAGGTGGCTGCGCTGACCAGCAAGCAAGTGGCCGGCCTGACCACGGACCAGGTCGCCGCGATTGAATCGGCTGACCTCAAGTCCCTGTCCACCGTCGCCCTGCGTGCACTGACCAGCGACCAGCTCGAAGCGCTGAGCTCCGACCAGGTCCAGGCCCTGAGCACCGCGCAGGTGTCTTCGCTGACGACCACCCAGGTCAGCCAGCTGGCCACCGACGACTTCGCGGCCCTGACCACCGGCCAGCTGCGTGCCCTGACCACCGGCCAGGTGGCGGCACTGAGCACCGCTGAACTGGAAGCCCTGAACAGCGACCAGATCGCCGCGCTGAGCACCGTCCAGGTGGCTGCGCTGACGACCACCCAGATCGCCAACCTGACCAGCGACGACCTGAACGCGCTGACCAGCGGCCAGATCAAGGCACTGTCCACCGCCCAGGTGGCTGCCCTGACCACCGCCCAGGTCAGCACGATGGAAACCGCCGACGTGGCCGCCCTGGCGACCAACCAGGTGGCTGCCCTCAGCTCCGCCCAGGTGGGTGCGCTGGCGACCGACGCGATCGTGGCCCTGAGTTCGCTGCAAGTGGCCGCCCTCGGCTCCAGGCAGGTGGCCGGGCTGACGACCGACCAGATCGCCGCCATCGAATCCGGTGACCTGAAGGCCCTCAGCACCGTGGCCCTGCGCAGCCTGACCAGTGACCAGCTCGACGCCCTGGGCTCTGCACAGGTCCAGGCGCTGACCACCCAACAGGTGGCGGCCCTGACCACCGGCCAGGTGAGCAACCTGTCCAGTGACGATCTGAATGCACTGACCAGCGGCCAGATCAAGGCGCTGACGACCCAGCAGGTCGCCGCCCTGACGACCACGCAGGTCTCCACCATGACCAGCGAGGACGTCGCGGCCCTGGCCACCAACCAGCTCCAGGCGCTGAGTTCGGCCCAGGTCGGTGCGCTCGCGACCGACGCGGTGGTGGCCCTGTCCTCCGCCCAGGTCGGTGCCCTGAGTTCCGCCCAGGTGCTGGGTCTGACGACCGACCAGGTGGCTGCCATCGAATCGGGTGACCTCAAGGCCCTCTCGACCGTGGCCCTGCGTGCCCTGACCAGCGCGCAACTGGAAGCCCTGAGCAGCGACCAGATCGCCGCGCTGACCACCAACCAGGTCAATTCCCTGACCACGGCACAGGTCAGCAACCTGACCAGCGACGACCTGAACGCGCTGACCAGCAGCCAGATCCGCTCGCTGACCAACGCCCAGCTGCAGGCCCTGACCACGGCGCAGGTCTCGACGATGACCAGCGACGATGTCGCCGCGCTGACCAGCACGCAGATCCAGGCGCTGGGCTCGGCCCAGATCGGCGCCCTGAGCACCGAAGCGATCGAGGCCCTGAGCTCGACCCAGGCCAGTGCGCTGACCTCGGCCCAGGTGGATGGCCTGACCACGGCCCAGATGGCCGCCTTCGAAACCGTGGACCTGCGTGCCCTGGGCACCGCAGCCATCCGCTCGCTCGACAGCGCCCAGCTGGAAGCCCTGGACTCCAACCAGATCGCTGCCCTGAGCACGGCCCAGGTGTCTGCCCTGTCCACGCTGCAAGTCAGCCAGATGGCCACCGATGACGTGCAGGCCCTGACCTCGGCCCAAGTGGTGGCCCTGAGCTCGGCCCAGCTCCAGGCCTTCACCACCGACCAGGTGGCGGCGCTGGACACGGTGGACCTGGCGGCCATCAGCAGCGCCAACATGGCGGCCTTCGGCTCCGCCGACTTCGAAGCCTTCAGCTCGGATCAGATCCATGCCCTGACGGCCTCGCAGTGGAGCGCGGTGGGCACCTCGCAGATCGTGGGTATCGAGACGGCCGACATCGGCTCGATCACCACGGCCGGCATCCATGCCCTGAGCACGGCGGCTGTCCATGCCTTCAGCACCGACCAGATCGGCGCACTGACCACCGAGCAGGTGCACGAGTTCTCGACCGCACAGATCCGCGCCCTGGGCACTGACCAGATCGCGGCCCTGAGCACCGACGACATCGGCGCCCTGACCAGCAACCACTTCGCGACGCTGACCTCGGCCCAGGTGCATGCCCTGACGACGGAACAGATCCTGGCCTTCGGCTCCGAGGACATCCACGCGCTGACCTCGGTCCAGGTCCACGGCCTGAGCACCGACCAGATCATGGCGATGACCTCCGACCAGTTCATTGGTTGGGACACGCAGGATCTGTCCGCGATGAGCATGGAGCAGTCGCTGGTGATCACGTCCGAACAACGTGCCGGCTGGACGGACGCGCAGCACAACGCGCTGTTCCTCTCCACGCCGATCATGCTGGACCTGGACGGCAACGGCATCCAGACGCTGTCGGCCAGCCAGGGCGTGAACTTCGACCTCAACAACACCGGTCATAACGACAAGTGGGGTTGGGTCGGCGGCAACGACGGTCTGCTGGTGATGGACCTGAACGGCGACGGCAAGATCAACAGCGGCGCGGAACTGTTCGGCGCGGGTACTGTGGTCAACGGCCAGAAGGGCGCAGACGGCTTCACCGCCCTGGGCACCCTGGACAGCAACCACGACGGCCACATCAATGCCTCGGATGCCAACTACGGCAAGCTGCAGGTGTGGGTGGATGCCAACCACGACGGCAAGACCGATGCGGGTGAACTGAAGACGCTGGCCGACCTGGGCATCACCGACCTCAACCTGAATGCCACCAAGGGCACGACGGTGGAGAACGGCAACGTCCTGGGCCTGGTCTCCAGCTACACCAAGTCGGACGGCACGACCCATGAAATGACCGACGTGTGGCTGGCCAAGGACGGCAGCACGCAGACCGCCACGAGCTCGGCCTCGCCGAGCCTGGGTGACCTGCTGGCGGCGCCGACCGGCAACCTGCTGGGCGACACCGCGGCCACGACGGCGACCGGGACGACGAGTGTGTCCACCACCTCGACCACCGGCTCGGTCCATGACATGCTGGCCGTGGCGATCGCCAAGACCAAGCTCGACGAGGACAACGGCAACGCCCCTCTGATCTAAAGGCATGGAAGCCCCCGGATGGCCGGGCCTGGGGCCCGCCCATCCGCCCCCCGAGGGGGCTGCGGGCCGCCTTGGGAGCGGCCCGGCGGCAGCCCTCTTCGCTGACCGGAGCCCCGCTGGAACCACGCTACGCGCGTTCCAGCGCTCTGGTGAGTGAGGGGTGCGGTGAACGGGGATCCTTGAGGTTCTTTGATGCGAACATTGACCGGCAGACTTGCTCAGTAGTTGATTCCTGAATGGCCACCTTCGACGTCTCCGCGCTCACGCCGGAAGAGATTGCCGCCCTCACCACCACCCAGCTCAACACGCTGACGGGTGCGGAATGGGCGCTGCTGACCCCTTCCCAGGTGGTGGCGCTGACGACCTACCAGGTGCACGCCCTGTCGGCTCGGCAGCTCAATTCGCTGGCGTCAGGCCAGTTGGCGGCCATGGAGCTGGAGGACGTCCAGGCCATCAGCACGGCGGCCATCCGGACCATGACCACGCTGACGGTGCAGGCGCTGACCAGCGATCAGGTCCACGCCCTGACCACCGACCAGGTGCCGGCGCTGACCATCGATCGCCTGCGCCGCATGGACAGCGACCAGTTCAGTGCGCTGGACAGCACCCAGATCCAGGCGCTCACCTCCATCCAGGTGCGCGGCCTCAACAGCACCCAGGTCGGGCTGCTGGCGACTGACGAGGTGGCGGCGCTGAGCACGGCGCAGGTCAAGGCCATGACCACGGTGCAGATCGGGGCGCTGAACAGCGACCAGTTCAACGCCATGGACACGGCGCAGATCGGCACGATCAGCGGCTCCCAGAGCAAAGGGCTCACCGCCGACCAGCTCAACACCCTGGCCAGCGACTCGCTGCAGGCGCTCAGCACCCAGGCGGTCCGCAACCTGACGACCACGGCGGTTGCGCAGCTCAGCTCGGAGGCCATCCAGACGCTGGAATCCCAGCAGATCGGCGCACTGACCAGCCAGCAGTTCCGCACCCTGGGCACCGACAACCTGGCCGCGCTCACCACCGAGCAGATGAGCGCGGTGGGCACCCTGCAGATCAAGGCGCTGAACACCACCCAGGTGGCCGCACTGGAAGCCGAGGACCTGGGCGTCATCGGCACCAAGGGCGTGCGGGCCCTGGACTCGACCCAGATTGCCGCGCTCAGCTCGGACCAGATGAACGGCCTGACGGCCGCGCAGGTGGCCAGCTTCACATCCACCCAGCTGGTGGGCCTGCATTCCGAACAGCTGGCCTCGTTCAGCACGGCCGAGCTGCGCTCGCTCAGCAGTGCCGCGCTGGCGGGCCTGCGCCCCGATGTCATGGCCGCCTTCGACAGCGACCAGCTCGCGGCCCTGAAGCCTGTCCAGATCCAGGCCATCACCACCCGCCAGCTGGCGGCCTTTGATACGGACGACCTGGCCGCGCTGACCACCAGCCAGTTCAACGCCTTCAGCTCGTCCCAGGTGGCGGCACTCTCCGCCAACCAGTTGCACTCGCTGGGCACGGATGACCTGGCCGCGCTGAGCAGCACCGCCGTGCGCGGGCTCAGCGCCGCGCAGTTGGCCGCGCTGGATACCACGCAGTTGGCCGCGCTGAGCGGCAGCCAGGCCGCATCGCTGGGCACCCGGCAGCTGAGCGACCTGACCTCGGACCAGTTGATCTCGCTGAGCACCACGGCCATCCAGGCGTTGACCACCCGGGTCATCGCCACCCTCAGCACCGACCAGATCGATCTGCTGACCACGGACCAACTGGTCGCCCTGACCACGGCGCAGGTGCGCGCGCTCACCACGGCCCAGTTGGCCGCATTGACGCCGGACGACCTCAACAGCCTCACCACCACCCAGTTCGCCGCCTTCAGCTCCCAGCAGTTCCGCGGGCTGACCACGGACCAGGTGTCGCTGCTGCAGACGGACGACTTCGGGGCGCTCTCCGGCACGGTGATCCGTTCCTTGAGCACGGCCCAGGTAAATGCACTGGACGTCGGCATGGTGGGCGCGTTCAGTACCGCCCAGGCGACGGTACTCAATTCCGCCCAGGTGGGGGCCCTGCGGCTGGACCAGGTGCAGGCACTGAGCACCGAGGCCATGGCCGCCATCAACACCCTGGCGATCAAGGGGCTGACGTCGGACCAGTTCGACGCCCTCGGTGCCAACGCCATCACCGCCCTGCGCACCACCCAGTTGGTGGCGCTGAGCACGACGCAGGTGCGAGAGCTGGACCATGACCAGCTCAATGCCATAGGCACCACCAACTTCGCCGCGCTGACCTCGTTCCAGCTCGCCGCCATCGCCAGCAACGAAATCGGCCAGCTCGCCCCGGAAATGCTGGCGGCCGTCAAGCCGGCCTACCTGGCGGTGCTGGGGGCCACCCAGATCGGCCAGCTGACCCGCGAACAGTTCGGTGCCTTCGGCAGCAGCCAGACGGCGCAGCTCAGCACCGCGCAGGTCGCCGCGATGACGCCGGACCAGATTGATGCGCTGTCCAGCCAGGGCGTGATCGGCTTCAGCGTGATGGCGGTGCAGGCGCTGAGCACGGCGCAGCTCAACGCGCTGGTGGATTCGCAGATCGACGCGATGCGCACCAACCAGATCGCCGCGCTGACGACGAGTCAGTTGGCGGCGTGGTCCCAGGGCGACCTCAATGCCATGAACACGGCGCAGTACGCCGTGCTGTCCTCCCGCCAGATTGGCGCACTGACCACCGACCAGGTCGCCAATCTGGAAGTAGTGGATGTGGCGGCGATCACCACACGCGCCCTGGCCGGCTGGAATTCGGCGCAGATCGCTGCGCTCAGCGGCGACAGCGTGGGCGGCATGACGGACGCCCAACTGGCCTCGCTCACCTCCAAGCAGGTCATGGGGATGACGGTGGACCAGCTGGACCACCTCAGCGCCGCCCAGTTGACCAAGATCAGCAGCACCGCGCTACTGGGCCTGGGCAGCGACCAGTTCGCTTCCTTGGACGGGGCGCAGATCGTTGCGTTTTCGGCCAAGCAGATCGCCTCGCTGACCTCGCTGCAGATCGCCGCCATGCCCACCGACGTGTTGGAGGCGCTGACCACCACCCAGTTCGCCGCCCTGCGTTCCTCGCAACTGGCGGCGCTGGATGCCAGCCAGATCGGTGCGCTGGAGACCCAGGACCTGGCCCTGCTGCACACGACCGCCCTGCGCGCGTTGAGCACCGACCAGATCGGCTGGCTGAGTCTGGCCCAGATCCAGGCGCTGAGCACTACCCAGGTGGCCTCGCTGACCTTCCAGCAAGCCGCCGCGATGCACACCGACCAGATCGCTGCGCTGGACACCCACCAGGTCGCGGCCCTGACCAATGTGCAGGTGTTGGCCTGGACCAGCGACCAGATGGCCGCGTTGGACCCGCAGGACGTCGCCCTGTTGCCAGGCCGCGCCATTCGCGTGATGGAAGCCGGCGACTTCGCCGCGTTCAACACCGACCAGATCCACATGCTGACGAGCGCCCAGGTGGCGGAACTCACACTGGGCCAATGGGGCGGCTTTGCGACTGAAGACTTCGCGGCGCTGAGTTCGGCGGCGATGAAGGGTTTCAGCTCCACCATGCTCAACGGCCTGAGCACGGACATGGTGGCCGCGCTGGGTTCAGACCAGATTCACGGCCTGAGCACGCAGGTGCTGCGCGCGTTGCACACCGAGCAGATTGCGGCCATGAATTCGGATGCCATCCAGGCGCTGGACAGCCACGACATCGTGGCCATGACCACCGCCCAGATCGCCGCCATTTCCTCGGATGGCTTTGCCGCCATGTCCAGCGAAGACCTGACGGCGCTGAGCCGTGACCAGGCCAAGGCGCTGACGCTGGACCAGATTCATGCCATCAGCAGTGATGCGGTGATCGGTTTCGAAACCCGCGACCTGACGGCGCTGACCATGGACCAGGTGATGGCCTTCAGCTCCGACGCCATCCATGCGATGAGCGGCAAGCAACTGGACGCCCTGTTCCTGGCCACGCCCATCATGCTGAACCTGGACGGTGCCGGCATTTCCACTGTTGCTGCCGAGCATGGGGTGCTGTTTGACCTCAACGGCACAGGCCAGCAACAGCAATGGGGCTGGATGGCCAGCGGCAACGGCCTGCTGGCGCGCGACATCAACGGGGACGGCCAGATCAACTCCGGCGCCGAGCTCTTCGGCACCGGCACCCTCCTGGCCAATGGCCAGCATGCGGCGAATGGCTACGAGGCCATGGCAGCGCTGGACACCAACCACGACCACAAGCTGACGGCGGCGGATGCGGCCTTTGGGGAACTGCGGGTCTGGGCGGACGCCAACGGCAACGGCAAGACCGACACCGGGGAACTGGTAAGCCTGGCCTCCCTGGGCATCGTGGAGCTGGACCTGCAGGCGCAGGGCAGCACCACGCAGGACAACGGCAACCTGGTGGGGCTGATCTCCGGCTACAAGACGGCGGATGGGGTGACGCACCAGATGGCGGACGTGTGGTTTGCCAAGTCGGGGGAAACGACTGGCGAGGCAGCGGCCACGGCGGCGGCTGCTGCCACCACCCACTCGGCCACCAGCATCGCCACGACAACGTCTGCAACAACGGCCACCAGCTTGCCGGACGCCGCAGACCTGCTGGCCGCGCCGGCCAAGGCCGGCACTGATGCGGGCGGCCTGCTGTCCCACGCAGTGACGGCCACAGCCTCTGCCTCCGCAGACTCCGCTTCGACCCTGTTGGTCCATGCGGCCATGATCAAGCGCGGCGCTGAGGATGAAGCGGCTGGGGCGCCGTTGATCTGATGGGCCGGTCAGTGTTTCACTTTTAGATCCACCGGTCAGAAGTTCCAAGAGTAGATGTCAGATCGGGCACCATTTAGCCTACCTGAGTGCCCCTTTTTGATGCTTTCTTCCCTTCACCGCAGAGACACAATCCGCGCGATGATGCCCCTGCCGTGACCTGATCACGCCGCCTGGGGCCAACCGGAAGGGATACGCGTTGAAAACTCTGTGCATTGAGGGCTGGCGAGGGGTGAACCACTCCATCGCCATGGTCAACCAGAACCAGATTCTGGAGATGGTGAAGGACCCGCGCTTCCAGCTCTTCCACCGGGATGCTCCCTTCTTCCTGCCGCACTGGGACCGCAACAAGCTGGACTCCGGCTTCTCGCCGGAGGAGCGCGCCATCATCGACGGCCTGCCCGACCCGGGTGACCAGCGCATGGACACCTGCCTGCGCATCGCCTCCCCGGTGCGCCTGAGCCTGCAGGAACAAGCCCGCCGCCACCTGACCTTCGTCGTGACCGAGTTCGGCCTCAGCGGCAAGAGCTTCGACCCACCGGAACTCGCACCCTCCGCCTTCACCCAGGGCGACGACCTCGTCATCACCCCCACCCGCTGGTCCAAGGCAAGGCTGGTGGACTACGGCTTCGAGCCCGACAAGGTCCAGGTGGTGCCGCACGGCTACAAGACCGATACCTTCCTGCCCATGACCGCAGCGCAGCGGGAACAGGCCCGGCAGGCGCTCAACATCCGCCCGGACGAGATCGTGTTCACCAACGTGGGCGTGGCCACGTGGAACAAGGGCATTGACCTGCTGCTGCTGGCCTTTGCCGAACTGCGCCTGGCCGGCCTGCCGGTACGCCTGATCCTTAAGGATCACCAGGGGCTCTACGGCATCTCGGTGGAGCGGGTCTTCGCTGAAATGGCTGCCCGCGCCCCGCAACTGAGCCTGCCTGTGGTGCGGGACGGCATCGCCGTACTCTCCACCAGCCTGAACCTGCCGCAGATCCGGTCGCTCTACGCCTTGTCGGACGCTTATGTGTCGCCTTACCGCGCGGAAGGTTTCAACCTGCCAGTGCTGGAAGCGATGGGGTGCGGCACCCACGTGATCGTCAGCGGCGGCGGCGCCACGGACGACTTCACACCGCCCGAGCTGTGCCACCGCCTCTTCACTCGCCCCGGCACCCCAGCGGATGCGCCGGCACCGGTGGGCGGCGCCTTCGTGGTCCCGGATCTGGACGACCTGCGCGAAGCCATGCTCCAGGTAGTGGAAAAACGCCTGCCACCAGCGGCGCGGCGTGAAGCCGCCCGCCAGCGTCTGGCCGAACGTTTCTCCTGGGCCACCGTGACCCGCCAGTTGCTGGACCTGTGCTGACCTCTGCCACCCCTGCTGCGATTCCGCTGCGACCCCGCTGCGACCCCGTTGAATAGGCTGCGCCCATCATGATCACCCCACCGCCCAAGCTGGCCGTTGCCATCATCGACACCGACTTGCACCTGCTCGCCCGCCAGGCTCTGGTGCACAGCATGCAGGCCATGGAGCGTCAGGGGCTGCCGTTTTCCCAGGTGCTGATCTACTCAGACCGGCCGGAGCTGTGGCCAGGCCTGCCGGTGATTCCAGTGCCCACCCTGCGCTCCATCACCGAATACAACCTGCTGGTGACCCGTGAACTCGCCAAGCACCTCAGCGCGGACCATGTGCTGGTGATCCAGTACGACGGGTTTGTGCTCAACGCCGATCAGTTCTCCCCGCATTTCCTGCACTACGACTACATTGGTGCGCCCTGGCCCAACTACGACCGCCATGAGGTGGGCAACGGCGGGTTCTCCTGGCGGTCACGCCGCCTGGTGCAGGCCGTGGCCCAACTGGACTACGACGACCCCACGGAAGCGGAAGACCTCTTCATTTGCCGCCGCATGCGCGAAACGCTGGAACGCATGGGCTGCCGTTTCGCGCCCAAGGCCATCGCCCAGCATTTCTCGGTGGAATTCCCGGCAGTGGCCTACCCCACCTTCGGTTTCCACGGCATCTTCCATCTGCCCTCGGTCTACCGGGAAATGCCGGAATTCCTGGTGGACAACCTCTCGGACCGCATCATCAAGAGCCGCAGCAATTTCCTGCTGCCGGGCCTGCAGGCCGTCTCCCCCGCAGCCGCCGAGCGCCTGCAGCAGCGGCTGGCGGCGCTGTCCGCCGCGCCGGCCTGAACAGCGTCTGAACACGACCTGAACCTGACCCCGGCGCCCTCGCCTTTCGCACCTCCTCACCACGGCAAGACGCGATGAAACAGATCATCATCCTGATTCCCCACGGCGTGCAGACGGGCGGCCCCGAGGCGCTGCACCAGCTCTCGGACGCGCTGATCCGCCAGGGGCATGACGCCCGCGTCTGGTACGTGCTGCCCAGCGACCTGCCGGCCATCGACCAGTTGCATCGCAACAATGGCCTGGGCGCGGACACGGCACTGCGCCTGCAGCCGCGACCCAACACGGTGGCGGACTACGAGAAATACCAGGTCCGCCTGGCCGAACAGATCGTCATGAATGCCGACACCTGCGTGGTGCTGGCAGAGACCTATGTGCATTGGCTGCGCTACTTTCAGCCCTGCACACCCATGGTGTGGTGGCTGAGCATCGACAACGCGTTTGAATACCTGTCGGTTCAAAAGATCAACCTCAACGCGCTGCGCAGCGAGCGGGTACTGCACACCTATCAATCCAGCTATGCCCATCAGGTGATCCGCGCGCTGGGCTGCACGCGGACGCTGCCCCTGTCGGACTACACGCCTGGCGCTGTCGCCGCTGAGGTGCTGCCCAAGACCGACATCGCGCTCAATGCCAACCACAAGGTGCTTTACGACGTGGGCGCCATGGCGGCCCGCCTGGAACGCGAGAACGGCTGCAAGGTGCACCTGATCCGCGGCATGAGCCGGGCACAGGTGTATGAGGCGCTGGGACGCAGCAAGCTCTTCATCGACCTGGGTAATTTCCCCGGCAAGGACCGGCTGGCGCGCGAGGCCTTGATGCGCGAGTGCTGCGTATTTGCGCTGGATGTGGGGGCGGCACGGGACTACGTGCTGCCCGAGGAGTGCTACTTCAAGCCGGACCAGGTGGACCAGGTGTATGCCGGGGCCCATCAGTTGGTGCAGCAGTACGCGCTCTATCTGCAGCTCTGCCTGCCGGCCCGGCAGGCGGTGCTGCGCGAGCGGATGATCTTCGAGCGGGAAGTGGCCGGGCTGGCCCACGCCTTCGGCGCCTGATGAAGACGGCGCTCCGCGCCGCCGCCCCCAGGTTGTAGGTCTTTTGCCGACACCTGTTTCAGTGGCTCCCCACCCGGCACAGCGCCTGCAGGCCCTTCAAAATGTGTAGTAGTTGGTCGAAGATCCTCATGGAATCGGTCCAGACGGTCGCCTAAACCAACAACAAGCGACGGCCACGCGGATCACTACAGCGAGTCACTCAGGGGGTATCCGAAATGCAACTGTCATCACTCAAGGTCAAGACCAAGCTCTGGATGGGCTTCGGCCTCATGGCTGTCATCGTGGTGGCGATTGCTGCCTCGGCGCTGTTCTGGCTCAACCATGCCAACACACGCTTCCAGGCTTATCTGGATGGTGTCGGCCACCGGCAGCGGCTGGTCGCCGAACTGGAAACGGCCGCCAAATCGCGAGCCATCTCTGCCCGCAATCTGGTGCTGGTGACCACACCGGAGGACCGGTCCTCTGAACTCGCGGCGGTGACGCAGTCCCACCAGGCCGTCAAGGACGCGCTGGACAAGCTCAAGAAAGATCTCGACGGTGGCTCGGCCACCTCGCAGGACCGGGCGCTCTTCACCCGTGTCGAAGGCATCGAACAGAAGTACGGTGCGGTGGCGCTGGCCATCGTCGGCCTGGCGCAGCAGGGCCAGCGCGATGAAGCCATCGCCAAGATGAACGCGGAATGCCGCCCCTTGCTGGCTTCGCTGCTGAAGGCGACCGCCGAGTTCATCGCTTACGAAGATCAGGAAGCGGCAGCGGAGGCGGCGGACGCCGCCGCCCGCCAGACGCATGACCGCTGGATGCTCTCTTTGACGGCCGTGTGTGCGGCCCTGATGGCCGGTGTGCTGGGCTGGATCATCAGCGCAGCCGTCACCCGCCCGTTGACCCGCGCCATCCGCCTGGCTGAATCCGTCGCCGAGGGGGACCTGCGCCAGGAGATCGAGGTGTCCGGTGAGGACGAGATGAGCCAGCTGCTGGGCGCCCTGAAGGCCATGAGCAACAACCTCTCGGGCATGGTGAACAACGTCCGGGAAGCCGCCGAAGGCATTGCCGCGGCTTCCACACAAATTGCCAGCGGCAACCACGACCTGTCCTCCCGTACCGAGACCCAGGCCAGCGCCCTGCAGCAGACGGCCTCCTCGATGGCCCACATGACCTCCACCGTGCAGCACAGCGCGGCGACCTCCCGCAAGGCCACCGACCTGGCAAGCGAGGCGGCCAAGGTGGCCGGCCAGGGCGGCGAAGTGGTGGGCCGGGTGATCAGCACCATGGAAGCCATCAACGGCTCCAGCCGCCGCATCCACGACATCATCGGCGTGATCGACGGCATCGCGTTCCAGACCAATATCCTCGCGCTGAATGCCGCCGTGGAAGCGGCACGGGCGGGTGAGCAAGGCCGCGGCTTCGCGGTGGTGGCCGGTGAGGTGCGTGCACTGGCGCAGCGGTCGGCCAATGCAGCCAAGGAGATCAAGACACTGATCTCCGACAGCGTGCAGAAGGTGGACGCGGGTGGCGCCTTGGTGTCCGAAGCGGGCCGCACCATGGACGACATCGTGAAGCAGGTGCGCCTGGTCACTGACCTGATGGGGGACATCAACACCTCCACCGAGCAGCAGAGCACCGGCATCGGCGAGGTCAATGCGGCGGTGGCGGCAATCGACCAAGGTACGCAGCAGAACGCGGCCCTGGTGGAAGAAAGTGCGGCGGCGGCGGAAAGCCTGCGTCAACAGGCGCACGCGCTGTCGGAAATCATCGCGCGCTTCAAGCTGCGGGATGGGATGCGGCTGGCTTGAGCGGGTCGGGGGGCAAAGCCCCGACGGGTTTCGATGATGGGGCCACCTTCGAGTGGCCCTTCCCGCTTCATGCCACTTCAAGAGGGAGAAGAAAGGTGGCATGCCCGAGATAGATTCGGACCGAATTCAGACCATAGCCAGGTGAGGCTTTTCCCGTTCAGCGGGTCGGTCACCGAAGAATTGGTGGAGCTTGGCTTGGACGCTTACCGGCAACGGATTTCAGGAATGGATCGGATCATCTATGAGGTGACCGAGCACATCATCTACGTTCATCTCTTCCTCGATACTCGACGCGATGTTCGCTCGCTTCTATCACGGCGACTTCTGCGATCTGGGAACTGAACGCGTGCAAGCCGTCTGACCCGGTTTCGTGTTTTGAGCCGCGCCGCCTCAAGGCGTCAGCAACGGCAACACATACTTCACCGGCACCGCATAACTGATCCCGCTCGGTGCGCTCAATGCAGACTCCCGTGTGCTCTTGAGCGCCACCATGTTCACCACCCCCACCACCTTGCCGGTGCGGATGTCCATCAGCGGCCCACCGCTGTTGCCGGGGTAGGCGGTGATGTCCAACTGCAGGAACTCCATCTCGCCGGACCGCAGTTGACGGATGGCGCGTTCGGACAGGTTGTTGGAGGTCGGTGCCGGCAAGGCCGCCTTCGTGATGGAAGCAACGATGCCGCGGTGCGTCACCAACTGCACCCCCAGCACCGTGCCCAGCGGATAACCCAGCAGCGCCACCGCGCTGCCCTCGCGTACCGCCATGGCGGCATCATCCACGGGCGCCAGTGGCAGCGTGACGACCAGCGGCTTGCCGTCTTCCAGCTCCAGCACGGCCAGGTCCCGCGTGGTGTCTCGGCGCAGCAGCTTGACCGGGCGCAACTGCGGCGTGCCTGACGCATTGCCGCTGGCCGGGACCTGGATGGCCAGGTCCTTTTCGATCGGGTTGGGAATGACGTGTGCGCAGGTGACGATGGTCTTGCCATCGCCCACCACAAAACCTGTCCCCCGGAATCCAAAGCGCGGGTTGTCCGTGGCGCTGAACGTGCCCACCGCCACCACCGCCTGCCGGCTCTTGTCGATCAGGTCCGGCAAGGTGTTGGACATCTCCTGCGCTTGCGCAGGGCCCGCCCACAGGGACAACGACGCCGACAAGCCAGGAACTGCTCCGCCCAGTAACGAAGCACCGCCCAACGTCAGCACACGCCGCCGCGATGGAACATGCCCCGCCCCAACCTGCCCCGGCTCACCGAGGCCCCGCAAGCACTCATCGTTGTTCATCGTCTCACCCATCGCTTCTTGCTGGCCCTCTGCCATATCTACCAGATCTGCCAGATCTGCCAGGCCCGAATATCTTCACCCAAGAGACGACGCTCAGCGCCTGCGCTCCGCGCATCCCGGTGGCCCGAGCCCACCCGTCATGCCGCCAGATCCTTCGCCGTGTGCCCCATCTCCAGTTCCGACACAAAACTGCGCCAGTTCCGATCCGGTTCGTCGATCTTGAAACCGTAGAACGTGCCCTGATCCGTCTCGCGCCGGCGGACCGCCCGCGCCAGCAGCAGCGAGCGCGTGTTGCGGCCCAGTTCGATCTCCACTCGGCCATCCACATTCAACGGCAGTTCCTGCTTGCACTCGGCCTGGAAACCCTGCGCAGACACTTCGATCACATCCAGCTGCACATGCCCCACCGCCGGCACCCCACCCGCCGCCGGCAGGTCGATATGGCCCGGGCAACGCATGGAATAACGCGGATATTGCCGCAAGGCCTTGCCCAGGTCTTCACCACCACCGCTGAGCATGGGCAGCAGCCGACGGTACTCCGGCTGCGGATAGACCGACCACAACAGCGCCCGCTTGCGGTCCGGCAGTTCCGGGAACACCGGCACGAGCTTGTTGAAAAACAGGTCCAGCAACTCCGGCGTCATGACCGGATCATTGGTCGTGTGATAGCGCCGCTCCGGCAGCTTGATGTTGGGCAGCTTCTGGCGGAAGAAGTAGGTGTGCAGGTTCTTGCGAGCGGCTCGCCCTCGGTAGCCGCGCTCGAAGACGGCGTCCGCCTCATGCAGGTCCAGCGCCGCCCCCACCGCCGGCGCACCGTTGGCAAAGTCGTAGTTGGCGACCGTCTGTTCCTTCAGGCGCTTGAAAAACAGCAGCGCCTCATACAGCTCGATCTTGTCCGGGTTCACCGCAATGACCAGGTGCCGGGTATCGAAATACTCGGTGCAGTACTGGTGCATGAATTTCATCAGCGGGAACAGGATGGCCCCACCGGTCTTGCGAAAGGCCGGCGCCACAGCCAGCGCGGAGATCTCGGCCACCTTGCCGCCCTTGGCCCGCACACCCTCCAGGTCGAACACCGACTGCAGGGGGAAGCCGAAAACGCCCTCGCGCACCATCGAGATGGTGCCCACCACCACGCCGTCGTACTTGGCGCACAAGGTGGTGGTGGTCGGCAGCGAGTGGTAGATCGTGACACGCATCCCGCTGGGGTCAGGCTTCATGAAGCCGCTGCCCACGTAGGCGTCATGCAGGATGCGAAAGCACGCCTCCAGCTCTTCCTGCGTTTCCGCAACCTTGAGCTCCAGGCGTTCGCTGGGCGCGGGGTCGCAGTCCACCATGCGGCGGTAGACCGCAAAGCGCCAGGGTCGGGGCAGGCTGGAGAACAGCTTGCGCATGCCCTGGTGCAGTCGCTTGCGAAGGCTGGAGCGACGAATCTGGCTCATATGACCGTCTCCCTTGCGGCGCGGTCAGTTGCCGGGAAGCGTCCGGTTCAGCGGATCGCCGCCTGCAACTTCTGCACCTCGGCTTGTTGCTCGAATTGTGGACCCAGGTCGGCCAGGCGCTTGAGTTCCGTCTGCGCCTCGGCCTTCTTGCCGCCAGCCACATACAACTGGGCCAGCCGCAGCCGATACGCTGGCACACCAGGTGCCTGCTGCACGACCTGCTGTTGCACTTCAATGGCCTTGTCCGTCTGGCCCTTCGCGGCCAGCGCTTCGGCCCAGGTGTCCATGTAGGGCGCCACCTTGGGCCGCATCTGGTTGGCCTTCTCCGCGTACTTCAGGCCCTCGTCATTGCGGCCGGTACGCAGCTTCAGCCAGGCAATGTTGTTGGCTGCCGCAGCGTTTTCCGGAGAGTCCGCCAATACGCCCTGATAGTACTGCTCTGCCTGGTCGTACTGACCTTTGGTGAGCGCCACATCGCCCAGGTGGTACCTGAAAAGAGTGTCCTGCTTGTGTTGACTCAACCACGTCGCGGCGTACTGCTTGGCCTCTTCCGTCTTGCCGGACTCCACCAGCACGCCATGCAGGGCCACAGCCAGGGCGGTGTTGGGCACGGAGGCACCCGCATCCTTGGAGAGTTGGTCCGCCTTGCGGTAGGCCGCCAATGCACCAGTCCAGTCCTTGCGGGCACGGGCCACGTCCCCCTCAAGCTTCCAGCCCAGTCCGAAGGTGGGGCGCGCCGCCTGCAGACCCTTGGCGGCCACCAGGGCCACGTCCGGGTGGCCAATGGACAAGGCCTTGCCAGCCACCTTCTCGGCCAGTTCGGCGTCACCCGGGCCGATCGCCTGGGCGCGCTTGAGCGCAGTTGCGGCCAGTTCCCGGTCCGCCGGCTGGCCACTGGCGATGTAGAGGTCGGCCAGGCGCAACTGGCCCACCGGAGAACGCGGCTGAACGCTCACCAGCTTGTTGAAACTGGTGATGGCCGACTGGCGCTCGCCTTGCGCCTGCTGCACCTGGCCCAGCGCATCCAGCAGCTCGGCGGAGTCGGGGTTGGCCGTGATGCCTTCCTGCGCCACCGCTGCCGCCTGCTTCAGGTCCTGCTTGTTGACCAGCAGGCTGACCAGCGCCAGGCGGGGTGCGGGCTCTGAGGGGAAATTGCGCGCGATCTCGTTGAGCTGCTTGATCGCGTCATCGGGCGTCACCAGCTGATGGGTCACACGCACGCCGATCTGCGCCATGATCGCCTTCAGGTTCTTCGGGTCGGCCTTGATGGCGGCGTCATAGCGTTTGGCAGCGTCTTCCGGCTTCTTGTCCTGCAGGTCCATGGACGCCAGGTTGTTGGCCGGCGACAGCGCCTTGGGCTCGCGCTTGATGGCCTGCTCAAACTGGGCCCGGGCAGCGGCACGGTCACCCCGGAACAAGGCCACGCGGCCCCGCAGTTCAGGGGCGGCCCCGCTCTCGGGCTGCTTGCGTTCGATGCCGTCAATGACCTCGTTGGCCTTGGCCCAGTCCTTCTTCCTCAGGTAGAGGCTGACCAGGGCGAGGTCGGCGGTGATGCCCTTGTCTTCGACAGTGAGCTTGCGCAGCGCCTCGACGGCCTGTGCCTCCTGGCCCTTCTTGGCCTGTGTCAGTGCCAGGCCGACACGGCTGGTGATGTCGGCGGGGTTGAGCGCAGCGGCGCGGGCCAGCAGGCTCTCGGCCTGGTCGCCCTGCCCTTGCTTGAGCTTGATCTCGGCAGCCAGCGCCAGCGCCTCACCGGTGGGGCCGGGCTTGCCGTCCAGCGCCGGTTGCAGCGTGGTCCAGGCCTGGTCCACGTCACCACCGCGCAGTTGCACCTGTGCCAGGGCGATGCGGGCCTGCGGTGCCTCCGGCGACGTGCTCACCACCTTGGCGAAATTCGATTCGGCCTGACGCAGGTCGCCATTGGCCTGGGCCACACGGCCCGCCAGGTAAAGCGCGCGGTCATTGCCCGGCGCGATCTTGAGCAGCGCCTGGCTCAGGTCGGTGGCTTCCTTCAGGTTGCCGGCGTCCAGCGCAAAGATGGAGGCGTAGTAGAAGGTCTGCGCATGTGTGGGCAACGCGGCCTTCATGGCGGCCACGGCCTCCTTGGCGGCGGCCTTGTCGCCCTTGCGCATCAAGGCACTGATCAGCCCGGAATGGGCGCCGGGCAGCTTCTTGTCGATGGCCAGGGCCTTGCGGTAGCTGTCGATACGCTCGTCCACCGGCGCTTCGGCCAGCTCCTGCAGGTCGCCCTTGACCTGCCAGCCCTCGGCCAGGTTGGGCGATTTGGCCAGCAGGGCATCCAGCTGGACAAGCGCGTCTTTGAGCTTGCCTTCGCTGGTCATCAGCCGGATGTTCATCAACTGCACGGCCGCGCTGTCCGGAGCGGCCTTCAGGGCCGCATCGGCCGCGGTGCGGGCCTCCGGCATCTGGCGCTTCGCCACGAAGGCACCCACCAGCGTGCTTTGCAGATCGGCCTCGTCGGCGGGGGTGCTCAGATGCCGGGTGGCGTACTGCGCCACCACATCCTCAGGCTTGCCTTGCAGCAGCAGCAGGCGGGCCTGCAGGGCCGTCAGCGCCTCGCTGTTGTAGCCCTGCGCCTTGGCCTTGTCGGCCTCGATGACAGCACCCGGCAGGTCCCCCGCATCCAGCAGGGCCTTGGCCAGCAGGAAGCGGGCTTCGCCCAGCGACCCGTCCTTCTGCAGCGCGTTCTTCAGCTGGATGATGGCCGCCTTGGTGTCCTTCTTGTCCAGGTGGTCGCGGGCTGACTTGACCAGGTCCTGCGCGGACTCGCCGAAGCAGCCCGCCAGCAGCAGGGCCGAACCCAGGGCCAGCACCGTGGCGCCACGGGCCAGCGGACTCGACAGGCGGCGAACAGACAGCGCAACGCCAGGCTGAGGCGCCGCGGTTGGAGCAGAACGGCCGGTCTTGGAATCTCGGGACATCGTGGGGTCTCTCTCGGATGCGATGTTGGCGTCTGTGTGCCGGAGTGGGTCGCGCCGGTCTCGTGGACCGCCGTCGCCCGCGGAAGGTCAGGTCTTGAGGCCCAGCCGGGCCATCAGGTCATACAGCGTCGGCCGGCTCACGCCCAGCAGGTCCGCCGACTTGGCGATGTTGTTGTCGGTGCGGGCCAATGCCGCCACCACCGCCTGGCGCTCCGCACGCTCGCGCACGCTGCGCAGGTCCAGGGTGGTGTCATCGGCCGGCTGGGCGTCGGGAACGGCCAGGCCCAGGTCCTCGGCGGTGATGCGATCGCCATCGGCCATGATGGAGGCGCGCTTCATGACGTTCTGCAACTCACGCACATTGCCGGGCCAGCGGTGCGCCTCCACGCTGCGGATGGCGTCATCGCTCAGGCGCAGGATGGGTCGGCGCTGCTCGGAAGAAAACCGCCGCAGGAAGGCATGGGCCAGCAGCACGGCGTCCCCGGCGCGGTCGCGCAGCGGCGGAATCTCCACCACGATCTCGGCCAGGCGGTAGTACAGGTCTTCGCGGAACAGGCCCTGCGAAATCTTGGCCTTCAGGTCCTGATGGGTGGCGCCAACGATGCGCACGTCCACCGCGATCTCCTGCCGGCCGCCCAGACGCTCGATGCTGCGTTCCTGCAGGAAGCGCAGCAGCTTGGCCTGCAACGGCATGGGCAGATCGCCGATTTCGTCCAGCATCAGCGTGCCGCCGTGCGCGGTCTCGATCTTGCCGACGGTGGTCTTGGTGGCGCCGGTGAAAGCGCCGCGTTCGTAACCGAACAGCTCGCTTTCCAGCAGCGCTTCCGGGATGGCGGCGCAGTTGATGGCCACAAAACGCCCCTTGCGGCGGGATGCGTCGTGCACGGCCTGCGCCAGCACTTCCTTGCCGGTGCCGCTTTCGCCCAGCAGCAGCACGGTGGCGTCGCTGACGGCCACGCGTTCAACGGTGCGGCAGATGCGTTGCATCTGTGCGTCGCGCGTCACCAGCTTGCTGGTGGGCTCGCCCTCCTGCTGGGTGAGCAGGCGCTGGTTCTCCTGCTGCAACTCGTGCAGGCGCAGGGCGCGCTCCACCGTCAGCACCAGCACGTCCGGGTCGACCGGCTTGGCGAGAAAGTCGTAGGCGCCCATGCGGATGGCGCGCAAGGCGTTGTTCTGGTCGTTCTGGCCGGTCAGCACAATGACCTTGGTGCTGGGCTCGAGTTCGATGAGCTTCTCCAGCAGCCGGAAGCCTTCGGAGACGGCGTCCTGGTCGGGCGGCAGGCCCAGGTCCATGGTGACCACGGGCGGCTTGTGGCGGCGGAACTGCAGGACGGCCGAGGCCACGTCATCGGCTGTGACCGATTCAAAGCGATCCATCGACCACTTCAACTGCTTCTGCAGCGCCAGATCGTCCTCAACGATCAGCAAGCACGTGGGCGACGAGGCGGCAGGGGCGGATGGCGAGGCGGCGCTCATCGGGCTTCCACGGCCGTGTCACGACCCGTGTCACGGCCAGCATCGCGACCGGCATCAGCAAAAAACAGCGGCAGCAGAATCTTCACCTGCGTGCCTCGGCCGGGGGCGCTCTCCACGTTGATCTTTCCTCCAAGTTCCTGCAGGTATTGGTAGCTCTCGTAGGCCCCGATGCCCATGCCAGCACTCTTGGTGGTCTGGAAGGGCTTGAACAGGCGTTGGTCGATGAACTCCTGCGTCATGCCACAACCAGTATCCTCCACTTCGACCTGCGCATGGCTGCCCATGCGTTGTAATCGGAGTAATACCCTCCCCTCAATCGGGGTGGCATCCAGCGCGTTCTGCACCACGTGGCCCAGGACACGTTCGATGCGTTCCTCGTGGCCGCGAGCGCTGACCTCGTCGCGCAGATCCAGCTCCAGGCCGCGGCCCTTGCTGACCGCCGCGGCCGCCAGGCGCCGGGCGATGGGCACCAGCGCGACGCCGCCCGCACTGCCGTGATGGGGTTTGTCGCCTTCACGCAGTTGCAGCATGAGCTGGCGCATCTTCTCCACGGAGTTCTCCACCGTGTCCAGCATGTCCTGCTGGAATTCGGGGTTGTCTCGCAGGCGCTTGGCGTTCTTCATCATCAGCGAGAGCTGGGTGATGATGTTCTTCAGGTCGTGCACCACAAACGCGGACATCCGGTTGAAGGCCTCGAACTTGCGCGCCTCCAGCAGCGCCTCGGTGGCCTGCATCTGCGCCAGATAACTGGCGGCCTGCTGGGCCGCGGTGCGCAGCAGATCGCGCACCTCCCAATTCAGCTCCAGCGGCGTGCGCGGCTGGCCCAGCACCACCCAGCCAATCAGCACACCGGCGTTGAGCAGCGGCACCAGCAGCCAGTGGCGCTCGTCGTCCACCAGCGCGCCGGGCAGCGCCACATGCTCGTAGGCTTGCGGGTGCTGCCGCCACTCCTGCAGGTCGATGATCCAGGCGCGGTCCTGCAGCCAGTGCAGCAAGGGCCCCTCAGGCACCAAAGCCTCGCGCTCTTCATGGAGGTTCCAGCGCGCGGCCTGCACAAAGTCCTCGGTGGCAGCGGCACGGCGCAGCCACAGGGCGCCGGATGGGCCTTCCACCAGGTTGGCCATGCCGTGGATGACCGATTCACCCAAGGCCGCTGGCGAGGCGCTGGCGGAGAGCATGGCGGTGAAGCGCAGCCACTCCTGCCGGTAGTCGTAGCGGTAGCTGAAGAAATTTTTGCTGATGTAGACCCGCAGCTTGGCGCGCATGGCGCCGGACAGCGCCATCAGCAGCAATGCCAGCAGCCCCACCGCCAGCAGCACCTGCTGCAGTGCCCGGCCCCATTCGCCACCGGTGTAGCGGACGTAGTAACCCAGGCCGGAGACCACCAGCAGGTAAACGCCGACGATCAGCAGCGTGAGTGACTGGAAGGCCGCCGCGCGCGAGACATGCAGCTTGTCCAGCCACTTGCGATGGCGCCGGCTGGCCAGCCACAGCAGCGGCACGGCCATGCTGTGCACCAGGGCGCGGATGCTGAGGGCGTCGCCGTCGAACTGCTGGAACAGCGACGCCTGGGAGTAGACAAAGACGTCGAAGACAAACACCGCCCCCAGCCCCAGGCACACCGGCTTGGCGTTCCAGCGGGCGTCACGGTCGATATTGCGCAGCATCTGCTCCAGCAGCACCAGGCCCAGCACTCCCAACCCCAACCAGGCCATGGCCATGGGCCGCTGCATCAGCATCACCGGGGTGTCGCCCCACTGGCGCCACACGGGCAGCGCCACGGCCAGCGCCACAGCGGCCCAAGCCAACCCTTCCAGCGGGCGGGGCACGCCGGAGGCCGGCCGGCCATCCGCCTGGGGCGGCAGTTCGATCAGGGCGAGGATGAAGGCAAACCAGGCGGCATATCGCAGCACGTCCACCACCGGTGTCACCACCTGGACGATGACGTGGCGCTCCGGGATCCAGCCGAGTTGGTCCAGCGTATCCAGTGCGCCCCAGGCGACCGTCAGCAGCAGCGCAGCCTGCAGGCGCAGGGCCCGGCGCGGGTGCCGCTGGAATTGCGGGAAGACCACAACCGCCAGCGCCAGATGTGCCAGCACGCACAGCACGCCGCAGGCGGTTGCGATGAGGGAGAGGGAGGACAGGTTGCTCAGCATCGAGCCCAACGAGCCGTGGGCCGGAAGGGAGCCAGCGCGCGCCCTGCGGCGTCGCTCAGCGGGCGCCCCGTCCGGTCAGCACCACGGCCACGGTCTCCAACATGATCAGGAGGTCCAGGAACAGGGTGTGGTTCTTGACGTAATAGAGGTCGTACTGGAGCTTTTCCAGCGAGTCCTCAATGGTGGAGCCGTATTCGTAGCGCACCTGGGCCCAGCCGGTCACGCCCGGCTTCACGCTGTGGCGGACGGCGTAATAAGGGATGTTGGCGACCAGCTCGTCCACGAAGAACGGGCGCTCGGGGCGCGGGCCCACCATGCTCATCTCGCCGCGCAGCACGTTGAAGAGCTGCGGCAGTTCGTCGATACGCACCTTGCGAATGAAGTTGCCGACGCGGGTGACGCGGCTGTCGTTCTTGGTGGCCCACTGGGGACGACCGTCTTTCTCGGCGTCCTGGCGCATGCTGCGGAACTTGATGACCTTGAAGGTGGCGCCGTTCATGCCCACCCGTTCCTGCGTATAGAACATCGGGCCGGACGATTCCAGCTTGATCAGCACGGCGGTCACCAGCATCACCGGTGCGGACAGCACCAGCAGGCACAGGGACGACAGCAAGTCGAAGACCCGCTTGACGGCGCTGCGCAGCATGCCCTGGTTGAACCCATCACCAAAGATGAGCCAGCCGGCGTGCACATGGCTGATCTTGATCTGGGCGAGGGTCTTTTCGAAGTAGGTGGCCAGGTCCACGACGCGGATGCCGTAGAGCTTGCAGTCCAGCAGCTGGCGCAGCGGCATGCTGCCGCCACGGCGCTCGGACAGCGCCACGACGATTTCATCGACGCCCAGGCGCAGGGCCGCCTCGGTCAGCGATTCTTCGGCGGAAATGAGCTGCTGGGCCGGCACGAGAGGGTCCACCTCGTTCGGGCCGGGCAGGAAGCCGACGATCTGGGCGTGCGGGTCCGCGGCGCGCAGGCTTTCGCTCACAGCCAGGGCGGCGGCACCGCTGCCGAAGATCAGGATCTTGGTGCGGCCACCGTTCTGGGTGCCGGCATGGGCGGCGTAGACCCGGTGGATCATCACCATGCCCACGGCCAGCATGGCGGTGGTGGTGAGCAGTTCACGGTGGGAGACGGTGGCCGGGATGAGGCTGAACAGGCCGTAGGCCAGCGGCAGGCCGATCAGCAGCGCGAACAGCGCCCGGGCACAGGATTGGGTGAGCGATCGCTTGTGCGACTGCTGGTAGAGGCCCGACGCGGAGTTGATGACGAACATGCCACCCGCCAGCGAGAGGCCATATGACGCCGCAAAGGTCATCATGTGTTCACCGGTACTCTGGCTGACCGCGACGGCGAAAACCGCAGCCACGATGAGCCCCAGGTCGAAGAGGACCTGGATCAGGGTACGACGATGAAGGTAATGATTAAAAATTCGAATCATGCCAGTCCCCACAGCAGGTCAAGGCATCTCTTGGATGCTGGATCGACCGCCGGGTTTCTCCCTGCGCCGCCGGGCGCGAACGAAGCCGTGGATACATTTGGCTACGTTCACTGCGGGCGGATGATGCCTCCCACCCTGGGGCTTGAAAGCCCCCCGTTTGGAGGGGCGACATCCCCTGGATGCGCTAGGTGAAACCACCGCGGATGCCCATCACGTTCAGGTGCCCGAACTGCCCTTGCGTGACATGACGGCGCCATTGTCTTTGGGGCTGGTTAGGTGCAAACCCCCTGACTGAATGCTTTGACGCCCCCGTGTGCCGGAATGCACGCGAGTGGGGGGGATCATCCCGCGATCAGGGGACAGCTCATGTCGGGTTGGGGATGGTGCGTCGGTGGGGATGTGGAAACAAAAACGCCCACCGTGGGGTGGGCGTTTTTTCAGGCGGGCCTGGCCCGCCGAGGGTCAGCGGACGACGGCGATCTGTTCGCGGTTGCCGGCCTTGTAGGTGTACAGGGTCAGCGCGCCGTTCTTGATGTCACCCTTTTCATCGAAGCCGATGGTGCCGGTGACGCCCTTGTAGCCGTCCGTCTTGGCCAGGACCGGGAGGTACTTGGCCGGGTCGGACGAGCCGGCCTTGACCATGGCGGCCACCAGGACGTTCACAGCGTCATAAACATAGGGGGCGTAGATCTGGACGTCCACCTTGTAGTTCTGCTTGAACTTGGCCTTGAAGGCATCCAGGGATTTCTTGGATTCGCCTTCCACGCCGCCGGCTTCAGCGCAGACCACCTGGCCGTCAGCCAGGGTGGAGGCCGACAGCTTGGGCAGTTCGGCCGTGCAGATGCCGTCACCACCCATGAACTTGGCGTCGATGCCCAGTTGCTTCATCTGGCGCAGCATCGGGCCGGCAACGGCGTCCATGCCACCGAAGAACACCACGTCGGGCTTCTTGCCCTTCAAGGAGGTCAGGATGGCGGTGAAGTCCGTGGCCTTGTCGTTGGTGAATTCACGGCCGACGACCTTGCCACCCGCCGCCTTCACGCCCTTTTCGAACTCGTCCGCCACACCTTGCCCATAGGCGGTGCGGTCGTCGATGACGGCGATGGACTTGCCCTTCAGGGAGGTCACGGCGTACTTGCCCAGCGTGCCACCCAGATGCACGTCATCCGCCACCACGCGGAACGCGGTCTTGTAGCCGTTGCGGGTGTACTTCGGGTTGGTGGCGGACGGCGAGATCTGCGGGATGCCCGCATCGCTGTAGATCTTCGAGGCGGGGATGGTCGTGCCGGAGTTCAGGTGACCGATCACGCCATTGACCTTGGAGTCCACCAGCTTCTGCGCGGCGGCGGTGCCCTGCTTCGGGTCCCCGGCGTCGTCTTCAGCCAGCAGCTCGAACTTGACCTTCTTGCCGCCGATGGTCACGCCCTTGGCGTTCAGCTCATCAACAGCCATGCGCGCGCCCAGCTCGTTGTCCTTGCCCAGGTGGGCAATGCCGCCGCTGGTCGGCCCCACGTGGCCGATCTTCACCACTTCCTGCGACATGGCGACACCGCTCAGAGTCATGGCGATAGCGCCCACGATCACATTCAGCTTGGTTTGCATCAAAGAACCTCCGGACTCGGGATTTGTGGATTGACGTTGAGTTCTCAACGCGGCAGAACATACTCCCTTTCACCTGTGGGAACCATAGTGAAAATGCTGTGAACGCCACCGGCCCCAACACGTTGTCGCGCCCCGTTCACCTGGGCATTCCCCAATGGGCATTTGGCCCATGCGCAACACCCGTGCATACAAGCCCTCATCGAGTGCAACACCGACCACAACGGGGCAAAACGCCGAGTGCGGATTTCCGCACTACCCCTGGAAAACCGAGTGCGGATCACCGCACAGCATCGAAATGTCGGCGCTCAATGCCTCGCCAAACCGCATCGATCGATGGTCAGTTCAAGGGGTCAAGTTGAAGTGGTTCACCACCACGCCCATGGCCTTGTAGGTCTTGAACCGCACCCGGCCCGCAGCGACCTGCTCCGGCTCGGTGGAGACCAGCTCCAGGACCCGCTCAAAGCGTTCCAGCCCGGCCGGCGGCTCCGGCTCGAAATTCAGCAACGCCTGGCATCCCACCAGGTCGTCCAATTGATCAGACAACAGCACCGGCGTGCGCTCCCGCAGCAGCGCCGATGTGGAGCTCTTCACCAACACGTGGGGCAGAAACTCCTGCGCATCAAACGTCCACAAGGTCTGATCCAGCCGTTCCAGCAGGCGCATCGGCCCCCAGACGCCGGTTTTCAGGCCAGCGCCCAGGGTCTTGCGCAACAGACGGCAGGCATACGCCTGGCGGTCGGGGACCCCGGTGTAGAAATTGACTTCGGTCACCAGGCTCTCCCCCACCCGCTCAATCGCTCAATACCTGCTCAAACTGCTGCGCCCGGCCCGCTCAGCGGACCTGGGACAGCACGAAGTGGGTCAGCAAACCAACCGGACGGCCGGTGCCGCCCTTGGCGCCGCCGCCCTTCCAGGCCGTACCGGCGATGTCCAGGTGACCCCAGCGGTACTTCGAAGCAAAACGCTGCAGGAACTTGGCCGCCGTGATGGAGCCACCTTCGCGGCCCGCCACGTTGGCCACGTCGGCGAAGTTGGACTTCAGGCCTTCGGCGTAGTCGTCGTCCAGCGGCAGGCGCCAGCACGGGTCCAGCGCCGCTTCACCGGCCGCGCTCAGCGAGGCCGCCAGTTCGTCGTCGCTCGCGTACATGCCGCTGCGCACACCGCCCAGGGCGATCACGCAGGCGCCGGTCAGCGTGGCCACGTCCACCACCACGGCCGGCTTGAAACGCTCGGCATAGGTCAGGGCGTCACACAGGATCAGGCGGCCTTCGGCATCCGTGTTCAGGATCTCGATGGTCTGGCCCGACATCGACGTCACCACGTCGCCCGGCTTCACCGCGTTGCCGCTGGGCATGTTCTCGCAAGCCGCCACGATCACCACCAGGTTGATCTTCGGCTTCAGCTCGGCCACCGCACGCAGTGCGCCCAGCACGCTGGCCGCGCCACCCATGTCGAACTTCATTTCGTCCATGCCGGCACCCGGCTTGATCGAAATGCCGCCCGAGTCAAAGGTGATGCCCTTGCCCACCAGCACCACCGGTGCCTGCGTCTTGGCCGCACCTTCGTACTTGGCCACGATGAAACGCGGGGCCTCGATCGACCCCTTGGCCACCGACAGGAAGGAGCCCATGCCCAGCTTCTCGATGCCCTTCTGGTCCAGCACCTCGACCTTCAGCCCGTGGCTGCGGCCCAGGGCCTTGGCCTGTTCACCCAGATAGGTGGGCGTGGCCACGTTGGGCGGCAGATTGGCGCATTCACGGGCCAGGGCGATGCCGTTGGCCACGGCCTGGCCACGGACCAGGCCAGCCTTGACGGCCTTGGCGTCGTCCTTGTTCACCAGCAGCGTGACCTTCTCCAGCTTCGGCGCGGCAGGCGCGCTCGGCTTGGTGGCACGGTAGATGTAGACCGCCTCGTGGGCAGCCAGAACCGCCTGTTCGATCAGCGATTCGGTCAGCGCGGCTTCAAAGCCTACAAAGGTGATCGCGGCATGCACGACACCACGGCCCTTGACCTGACCCAGCGCTGCCGCCACGGCGGCCCGGCTGGCCTTCAGCGTGGCACCGCTGGCCGCCACCACCAGGCGTGCGGCCTTCACACCGGCCGGACGCGTCAGCGTCACGACCTGACCCGCCTTGAGCTCGAAATCACCAAGTTTGATCGCATCCTTGATCAAGGCCGCAACGGTCTTGTCCAGGCCAGCAGGCAGTGTGTCGCCCGCAATCACGACCACCAGGGCGTCTGCTGTTTGCGACGCCAGCGCGTCCTGCGACGCGGACAGAGTGCGAAAGTCCATAATACCGAGAAGTAGATAAAGTGCCCGGATGTTATTCGATTCAACCGTACGCAAAGAAACCGCCCGTAGTTTCGGCCTCGCGTTCGTGGTCATCCTCACCATTGTGGTGACGATGCTGCTCGTGCGTTCGCTCGGCATGGCGGCCAAGGGGTCGGTCGCGCCGCAGCATGTGCTGCTGTCGCTCGGCTACCTGACGCTCGCCCAGTTGCCCATCATGCTCAGCCTGTCGCTGTTCGTGGCGGTGGTGATGTCCCTGGGGCGGATGTACAAGGAGTCGGAGATGACCATCTGGTTCGCCAGTGGTCTGGGCCTGAGCCGCTTCGTCCGGCCGGTATTGGCCATGGCCTGGCCCGTCATGCTGGTGGTGGCGGTGCTGATGACCATCGTCTGGCCCTGGAGCAACAACAACAGCGCCCAGTTGCGGCAGCAGTTCGAGCAGCGCAGCGACCTGTCCCGGGTCGCGCCCGGCCAGTTCCAGACCTCCAACGACGGGAGCCGGGTGTTCTTCATCGAACGCGACCCCACCAACGAGGCGGCCGCCCGCAACGTGTTCATCATGAGCGACACGAAGCGGCTGGAATCCGTCACCACCTCTGCCGAGGGCGCGCTGGTCAACCAGGGCGACAAGCGCCTGCTGGTGTTGCAGCACGGCCAGCGCAACGACATCGACACGGCCAACGGCGACAAATCCGTCGCCCGCTTCGAACGCTATCTGGTGACGGTGGACGACGGCGTGATGCGGGCCGCCAGCACACCGCCACCCAAGACCCTGGCCACGCTGGAGTTGCTGCGCGTGCGCGGCAAGCTCAACGATGGTGAACTGGCCTACCGCTTCGGCATGATCCTGGGTTGCCTCAACCTCGTGCTGCTGGGCATTGGCATTTCCGCCACCAACCCGCGCCGCGCCAGCAACTGGAATCTGCTGTTCGCCCTGCTGGCCTTCATCATCTATTTCAACCTGATCAACCTCACCCAGAGTTGGGTGGTGAACGGCAAGTTCAAGCTGGGCTCCAGCCTGCTGGTGCTGCATGGCCTGGCCTTTGTGATCAACATCCTGCTGCTGGCCTGGCGGGACATGGGCAACCGGCTGGGCACGCCCTGGAAGCGCGTGCCCCCCTCGCCGCCCGCCCCACCGCCGCCCCCGCCCCCCGCGCCCGCACCGGCTCAGCCCCCTTCTGCGCCCGCACTGGGCACACCCCTGTCGATGCACAACACCACCACGCCCGGAGTCCCGGCATGAAGACCGTCCGTCGGCTGCTGTACAACGACATCCTGAGTTCCTTCGCGCTGGTGATGGCGGGCTTCCTGGCGCTGTTCTTCTTCGTGGACTTCATTGACGACCTGGACCGTTTCCAGCGCATGGGGCTGGGCATGGGCTGGGCGGTCTGGTCCTGCCTGCTGAAGGTGCCCGGGCGTTTTTATGAGCTGATGCCCATCGCGGTGCTGATCGGGACCATCTTCAGCCTGGCCCGGCTGGCACAGTCCAGCGAATTCACCATCCTGCGCACCGGCGGCCTGAGCCCCGCCCGGGCGTTGGGGCTGCTCAGCGTGATTGCGCTGTTCTTCGCGCTGCTGGCCTTCGTGGTGGGGGATTACGTCACCCCCTGGGCCGACAAGCAGGCCCAACTGCTCAAGTCCAGCGGCAACGGCGGCGTGACCAACGCGGCCGGCGCCTGGATGAAGGACCGCGACGGCGACTTCAGCTATGCCGTGCACGTCGGCCGCGCCCGGGCCAACGGGCTCATGGAAGACGTGCTGATCATGGAATTCGACGCGAAGGGCGCGATGGCCACGCGCGTCACGGCCAAACAGGGCACGGTGGACAGCAGCGGCCGCTGGCAGTTGCAGGACGTGAAACTGATGCAGTGGTCCCGTGCGCTGACGCCGCTGAACCGTGCGGCGGGCACGGTCACCGACCCCAAGGACCCCGATTCCCCGCAGGACAAGCTGGCCGAGAACCCCACCGTGCGGGAACTGCTCATGCCGCAATACAGCTGGCAGAGCCAGTTGCCGGCCGGCGTGGTGTCCGCCGCAGTGCAGCCCACCTGGAACATGTCCACGCTGGAGCTCTACCGCTACACCCGCCACCTGTCCTCGCAGGAACAGGCCTCGCAGCAGCCGGAGATCCAGTTCTGGCGCAAGGCCTTCTACCCGTTCGCCTGCATGGTGATGGTGGGCCTCGCCCTGCCCTTCGCCTACCTGCATTTCCGCTCCGGCGGCATCAGCGTGAAGGTGTTTGGCGGCATCATGCTGGGCATCAGCTTCGTGGTGCTGAACGCCATCACGGGCCACGTGGGCCTGCTGCGGGACTGGACCCCCTGGCTGGTGGCTTCCGCACCCAGCCTGTTCTACCTTGGCATCTCCATGGCCGCGTTCTGGTGGCTGGTGCGTTACCGATGACAACAACCGGGAGCACCGCGATGCATGGCGACGGACTGCTGCTTTTCGCGCACGGGGCGCGTGACCCCGCCTGGGCCACCCCCTTCCAGGCCATCGCGGCCGACCTGCAGGCCCGGCAGCCCGACCTGCCGCTGGCCCTGGCCTACCTGGAATTGATGACACCGGACCTGGCCACGGCCGCTGGGGCGCTGGTGGCCCTGGGTTGCCGGCGCATCCAGATCGTGCCGATGTTCCTGGGCGCGAGCGGCCATGTGCGCAAGGATGTGCCACCCCTGGTGGAGGCGCTGCGCCGGGAGCATCCGGCCGTGCTGTTCATCGTGCATGACGCCATCGGCGAGCAGCCCTCCGTCATTCGCGCCATGGCCGCCGCGACGCTGGACCTGGTCTCGGCCACCGTGGAGCACCCGCGCCTCACGTCCGCCCTGGCCACTGCGCCGGTCAAGGCTGCGCCGGCCGGCACCTCCGCCAGCCCGCCCCCGCCCTCCTCCAACACCCAGCCATGAACCTGCATCAGTTCCGCTTCGTGCAAGAGGCCGCGCGCCGCAACCTCAACCTGACGGAAACCGCGAAGGCGCTCTACACCTCCCAGCCGGGTGTCTCCAAGGCCATCCTGGAGCTGGAGGAAGAACTGGGCGTGGACATCTTCTCCCGCCACGGCAAGCGCTTGCGCAGCATCACCGAGCCGGGCCAGCAGGTGCTGAAGTCCATCGAGATCATCATGCGCGAGGTGGGCAACCTCAAGCGCATCGGCGAGGAATACTCCAAGCAGGACGCCGGCACGCTCTCCATCGCCACCACCCACACGCAGGCGCGCTACGTGCTGCCGGGGCCGGTGACGCAACTGCGCAAGCAATTCCCGCAGGTCAACATCGGCCTGCACCAGGGCAGCCCCGACCAGGTGGCCCGCATGCTCATCGACGAGACCGCCGATGTCGGCCTGGCCACGGAGTCCCTCTCGCAGTTCGAGGAGCTGGTCACCCTGCCGGCCTACGAATGGCAGCACATGCTGGTGATGCGCGCGGAACATCCGCTGGCCCAGGTGGAGCGGATCAACCTGGAGCAGATCGCCGCCGAGCCGCTGGTCTCCTACCATCCCAGCTTCACCGGCCGTACCCGCATCGACCGCGCCTTTGCGCAGCGCCAGCTCACGCCCAACATCGTGCTGGAAGCAATCGACTCGGATGTGATCAAGACCTACGTGCGCCTGGGGCTGGGCATCGGCATCGTGGCCGAGATGGCGGTGCGGGAGGACCCGGTGGGCGGAGAACTCGTCTCCCGCCCCCTGGGCCACCTGCTGGGCCAGAACATCGCCCGCATCGCCTTCAAGCGCGGTGCCTACCTGCGCAACTACGTCTACAGCTTCGCGGAACTGCTGTCCGACCGGCTCAACCGCTCGTTGCTGCAGCGCGCCATGAGCGGCGACGCGACCGACTACGGACTTTGACGGAACTTCGAGGGAACGTTGACGATGAGCACTTCACCCGCCACGCCTCAGGACCCCGTCCCGCATACCCCGGTGCCGCCCAGCCGGCTGCCGCAGCTGGGGACCACGGTGTTCAGCGTAATGTCCGCACTGGCGCAGCAGCATGGCGCCGTCAACCTGGGCCAGGGCTTCCCGGACTTTGAAGGCGACCCCGCCCTGCTGGATGCGGTGGACCACGCCATGCGCGGCGGCCACAACCAGTACCCACCCATGCCCGGTGTGGCGGCGCTGCGCCAGGCCATCGCCGACAAGGTCAAAACGCTCTACGGCCACCGCTATGACGTGGACCGCGAGATCACCGTCACGGCCGGGGCCACGCAAGGCATCCTGACCGCCTTGCTGGCGGTGGTGCACCCCGGCGACGAAGTGGTGGTCCTGGAGCCCGCTTACGACAGCTACGGCCCCAACATCACCCTGGCGGGCGGCACCATGGTGCCGGTGCCGCTGGACCCGCGCAGCTTCCGGCCCGACTTCGAGCAGATCCGCGCAGCGATCACGCCCCGCACGCGGGTGCTGATGATCAACACGCCGCACAACCCCAGCGGCAACGTCTGGACCGCCGACGAGATGCAGCAGCTGGCGCAGGTGCTGGACGGCACCGATGTGCTGCTGATCAGTGACGAGGTCTATGAGCACATGGTCTATGACGGCCAGCAGCACCAGAGCGTGGCTCGCTTCCCGGCGCTGGCCGCGCGCAGCTTTGTGGTGTCCAGTTTCGGCAAGACCTATCACGTGACCGGCTGGAAGGTGGGCTTTGTGGCCGCCCCGGCGCCGCTAATGGCCGAATTCCGCAAGGTGCACCAGTACAACGTGTTTACCGTCAACTCGCCCATGCAGGTGGGGTTGGCGACGTACATGGCGAACCCGGCCCCCTACCTCGGCCTGAGCGACTTCTACCAGCGCAAGCGGGACCGCTTCCGCGACGGGCTGGCGGGTTTGCCCTTCCGGCTCCTGCCCTGCCCGGGCAGCTACTTCCAGTGCGTGGATTACAGCGGGCTGCCCGCCCCCCTGGCCGCGCTGGACGACATGGCCCTGTGCCAATGGCTGACCCGGGAAATCGGCGTTGCGGCCATCCCGATGTCGGCCTTCTACAGCACGCCGGACACCACCGGTGAGCAGCCGCCCATCATCCGTTTCTGTTTCGCCAAGAAGGACGAGACGCTGGCACTGGCGCTGGAGCGGCTGCGCCGAATCCAGACGGCCTGAAGAAGCAGACACGCTGAAGCGCCCATCGCCCCAGCGGCGGCGGCATTCGCGCCAGCAGTGGCATCAGCGCCCGAGGATCCTCTTTAATACGCCTTGGGCTTCTTCGGCGCGTCGTCCTCGTCGTCTGCCAGCGAGAGATCCAGGTCCAGCGACTGGCCCACACCGGGCCGCTGCTGTCGCACCGGCGCATCCGGCGCGGACGGTGGGCTCTGCCACACCATGGTCGCCATCATGTCCGGTGGCGCGGTCGCGTCGAGCGGCAGGAAAACGTCGATGTCCTGGGCGCGCAGCTCATGCTCGGCACGGTCTCTCGCCACGGCATACAGCAACAGCAGGTCGCGGTATGCCGGCAGGCCGAGGTCGCCGCTGTACTCCTGGTGATGGGAGAACAGATCCTGCAACATGCTCATGCTGCCGGACGGGTCCGCCCACGCGCCCTCCAGCCGTTGGACCAGCTCCGGGTGCGACTCCAGCCCCTCGCCCTCGTTCAGGTCGTCGCTCCAGGTCGGCGGCCGAGCGCGAAACTGCTGGCCAAAGCGCTGGGCCACACGTTCGAAGGACGTCTTGTCGCCTCGGCGCTGGTAGAGCTCCATCAGCTTGAGATAGGGCAACCCGCTGGCGGCGTCGCGTTCGCCCAGGCGGCTGGAGAGCAGCTCGATGGCGGCGTCGTCCTGGCCCAGCACCAGGAAGAAATCGACCTGCTGTTCCAGGTCGATCAATTCTTCGACCGTGACCGCGCCCAGGCCATTGAGCTCAGCCAGCAGCGGCGTGGGGCGGGTGTCTCCGGGCGGCTGCCGCCGCTCGAAGCTCATCGAATCCATGGCCTCCAGGCTCGCCAATGCATCCAGGGCGTCGTCCACGGCGGTGGTGGCGGAACGGCCGCTGCCGGCCGTGCTGCCCGTGCTGCCGCTACGGCCCACAGACGCCGTGAGTGCGGCAGGTTCGGTCTCGGGGCCGAGTTCGAGAGAAAGCGCTTCGGGTGTGGGTACCGATGGAGTGGCTGCGGAAACAGGTGATGCGGCACTCGCCGCGCCCCGGGGCGGCAACTGCATGGTCCGCTCGGGGTCCGTGATGCTCAAGGGCATCGGCATGGTGGTCGGGCCCTGGTTCGCTGTACTTCCCAGGTCTTGACGGTCCAGCGCCACCAGCGCCGCGGCTGCGGCACCCGGTGCGGTGTTGGTGTGCGCGACGCCCGAGGCGCCGGGGTGGCCAGACGGATAGGTCACCCGGGCCGTACCCATATCCTGGGCGGAACCGGTGTCGGCCTGGGGCTCGTCCCACCAGCTCTGTTCAGCATCCTTGCGCTGCGGCTTGCGGTTGCGCCACAGCAGCAGGCTGCTGGCAGCCAATGCCAGGCTCAGCAGCGTGAGGGCCAGCATCCAGGCCGGGTAACCGCCACCTTCCGCCCGTTGCTCACGGGCGGCCTTCAACTCCTGGCGCAGGGCTTCCAGCACGTCCTGCGTGCGGCGTTGCTCCGCCTGCAGGTCCGCCACGCGTTTTTCCATGACGGCCAATTGCGCACGGGCCGATTCCGCGGCACTGGCTGCGCTGGCGGCTTCTACGGCAGCCGCCAACTGGGTGGGGTTGGGCACCGCCAGCGCTTCGGCAGGCTCCATCGAGAGCCGTGCGCCCGATGAGGGCTGGGCGGTGCCGGGGGCCGCCACAGCGGATTCGGCGGTGCGGCGCGCGGCCGGCCGGCGATTGCGGGGGGGCGCTTTGGTGGAGGCACCGGCGGCGCGGCTGGCGGCACCGGTGGCGCCACTGGCCGCCGCACCGGCCGCCGAAGCAGCATCCACCTCCGCCATCACGCCGCTGGCGCGCGGGGTGGAGGCATCCCGACGTGGCAGCGGCTTGGGCTCGGCGCCTGTGGCGACCTGGAAGACCGGGGTCAGTGGGGGGTCCGCCAGCGTGCCGGGATCCGCCGGGGGCTCGATGCTGTGGCCGGGCGGGTCGATGAAGGCGGTGTACTGGCGCGTGAACTTGGCCGCGCAGCCCAAAGTCAGGCTCACGGAGACCAGCGGCTCATCAATGGCCTGGCTGCTTCGAAGACGCACGCCGCGCAGTTGCTGCTGGCCGTCAGTTTCCAATTGCCAGCGCAATGAAGACGGCGTCAGCATCGAATCACCGGCTGAGACCTCGGCACGGATGCAATCGGTCGTGACCACGTCGCCTGGTGCCAGTTGCACCGGGAAGAACAGGTTCAAGGGCTGCCCAAGCGCCGAAGCGGTCTGGGGCCGGCCGACGCCGAGGCTCCATGCAGAGGTGGACATCATCGCCAAGCAAGCAAGCATGAGCAGGCTGGGCGCGGGGCTTGGGCCCCGCTGGCTGTGATGGTCTCTAGTCATCCCACTGTGATAAGGCTTGTTGGGTGCGTTTCACTCTAGCACGGCCTCTTACATGTGAGATCGGGATTCGCCTGCCACTCCCCCCGTCGGGGCCCACCTTACACCCTGGCGCCGGATGACACCAGCAAGCATTCCCACCTACGGAACCTCTGCATAACTCCCGCGAGCCGAGGTGACCCTGATGGGGATGGGACGCAAGGCGCAAACCGCAGCCATAGCGGGCGCTATGGCGAGGATTTGCAACGCCGCGGACCGCCCGAAGCGGGGTCACATCGGCCGCGAGGAGTGATGCAGAGGTTCCCTAGGAAGCGACATAGGCGGTTCTCCGCACTCTACCGATAGGCCTCGGGCGTCACGGCGGCTAACGTCTGCTTGGCAGAACTTCTTTCAGAGCGATGATGAACAGCCGTGCGACGACGAATCCCGAAGCGACACGACGTCAAGATGTCTCTGCGGCCGTTCATCAGAGGGAACCGGGCTCTGGCGCATGCGGCGGTTCATTCCAGGCGTCCGTAACGGTGTCGCCGAGGATGCTGGCGCAGCGCCAGTTGATATCGGCGATATTTGGCTTCGGATGCGACCAGCGGGCCGCTGCAGACGTCACTGGCAAGGGCATCCCCGCACCTGGCGCGCCAATGAAGGCGGCAAGGTCGCCCGCCAACCCGGTGCTGCAGGGTTACTTCGTCTACAACCCAGGTGCCGCCGCTGGCCAGTATCAGGCCAATCTCGCCAACCAGTTCACTACCCAGACCAACACCGGGGTCGGCACGTCGTTCATGGACCCGATCACCCTCGCGCCGCGCATCAACCACGCGGTGGCGCCAGCGGTGCGGGTGTCACAGAGCGGGCTGCTGGCGATCGAAGACGCCAACCTTGGCAACGCGCAGCCCAAACACTTCTACGCCGAAGCGGGGCAGCTTCAAGCGTGGAACCAGGCCCTTATGGCGACCGGCTCTTACTTTCAACTCGTCCCCGTGGGCTCCCAGACGATCAGCTTCACGATGCCCCCGGTGGCCGGCGGCCATTTGCGGACCTTGGTCAAGGTTGAGGCGCGCAACATGGCGACGAACAACCAGGGCCAGAACATGACGATCGCTCAGCATTGCGATTCGACGGTCAAAGAGGTGACCGGCGCTTTCGGAGAGCCCCGCCCGATATTCCAGAATGCGCCGGCGATCGCGCTCCCTGCGGCCCATACCACCGTCCACGCGACGCTGCAGCAATACTACGTCGCCGCTGAACTGGCGCAGGTTGCCGGCGTCGGTGCAGTCGGCGGCGGCATGCCTGGCGCCGGCATGTCTCTCAACAACGACAACCTGAAAACCGAGCAGAACGACATCGCCCGCAATTATGGCCAGGCGATGTGGAACCACGGCCATGTCGCCCACGACGCTGCCCTCGACGCCCGGATGATGCACCTGGGGATCAACCAGTACGCCGTGCCGGCCGTCGGCCAGGGGCTCGTCACGCATACCATGGGTGCGGCTCAGGCCGGCGTCGCCGGCCCGATCCACGAGGACGCCTACAACCACCGTGACGTCAATGCGCCGGGCAACAACAATATGTGGCGCTACCACTGGGGCGGCGTCGTCGCTCGTGACGCCGGTGACTTCATCACGCTGGAGAACTACGCGCGCAACGCCGAGGATGGGCTCGGCGGCGTGAGCAACGATCCGCGCTTCTACTTCCAGATGTACGGTCCCGGTGCCCAGTCGTGGCACGCGGCGTGGTCAGCGCTCGGGGGCGGTCGCGAGTTTGCCAACCCGCTCACCATGGTCGTCAGCCCAGGCCAAAATCCCAACACCGACACAGAGGCCAATGACCGCGCCCATCGCTACTTTGGCAACAACATCGGCGGCATCAAGGACGACCACCACACCATCGCGGGCGCCGGCAGCGTCGAGGCGCTCACCGTGGCGTTGTACAAGGCCCTCGCCTACGCCAATGCGCATCTCAACGCTACAGGACCGTTCAACACCTTCGGGCGCTGGAGCCGAGTCCGCGCATGGCGCGACGCCGTCGGTGCAGCCCACGCCCACCCCCATGCCAATGCGCAGACCAATGCCCTCTCGACCCACGTACTTGCGCGGCTCGGCCAGATGCGACGCGATCCCTTCAATCCGTGAGGGGCGAGGCGCGGCCATTCGCCACTGCTGGTTTTCCCAGGGGAAACCGCGTGTCACCGGTGTAAAGGGGGCCTGCTCATACACAATAGGATCGACAAAATCAGGAGACGACTGGCGCTGTCACGCCAGCGACAAAGCATGAACAGCTCGGTTCTTACAATTTCCGAACGCAACCACATCGAGTCGGGGCCTTGGTTTTCCAAACTGTCTCTGCCTTTGCGCAGCGACATCCTGGCGCGCGCATTTGTACGCCGCCTCTCCGACGGTGCGTTGATGTCCGTGCGCGGCGAACCCGCCGTGGAGTGGGTGGGGGTGGCCAAGGGCGCGGTACGGGTGAGCTCGGTGTCCTTGTCCGGCAAGCAGGTCACACTGACCTATGTCGAACCCGGCACCTGGTTCGGCGACATCGCCCTTTTCGATGGCCTGCCCCGCACCCACGACGCCAGCGCCCATGGCGAGACCACCTTGCTGGTCGTGCGCAAGGCAGACTTCCGGGACCTGCTGCAACGCCATACCGAGCTCTACGAAGCCCTGTTGCGCCTGAACTGCCGGCGCCTGCGGCTCATGTTCGACGTGGTGGAAGACCTCAACACGCGTCCCCTCGCCTCCCGGCTGGCCAAGCAGATCCTGTTGCTGGCGCGCAGTTATGGGGTCTCGCAAGGGACGGAGGAAATTCGCATCGGCCTGCAGCTGGCGCAGGAAGATCTGGCCCAGTTGCTGGGCGCCTCCCGCCAGCGGGTGAACCAGGAGCTCAAGGGCTTCGAACGGGAAGGCGCAGTGCGGGTGGAACCCACTCGGCTGGTGCTGCTGAGCAAAGAAAAACTATTGGCGATCGCCAACCGCTGAGCGGGCCCAGACTCCTGGGCTTGCCACAAGGTGGTCGGGCGCATCGCCGCGGATCAGTTCAATTCCAGGAGACAACGTGGACGACGCATTCACCGGCACGCGGGCCCTCGCCCAACCCATGGACACCGCTTCGCTGGCGGACTGGCTGAGCCAGCACGTGCCCGGCTTTGCCGGGCCCTTGACCGTGGAGCAGTTCAAGGGCGGGCAATCCAACCCGACCTACAAGCTGGTCACCCCCACGGCGCAGTATGTGATGCGCTCCAAGCCGGCACCGGTGGCCAAGCTGCTGCCATCGGCCCATGCCATCGAGCGCGAGTTCACCGTCATGCGGGCGCTGCAAAGCACGGACGTGCCGGTGCCCCGCATGCTGGCCCTGTGCGAGGACGAATCGGTCATGGGCCGGGCCTTCTATGTCATGGCGTTCATCCAGGGCCGGGTGCTGTGGGACCAGTCCCTGCCGGGCGCCTCGAATGCGGAGCGCGGCGCCATCTATGAAGAGATGAACCGGGTCATCGCTGCGCTGCACAAGGTGGATGTCAACGCGGTCGGGTTGTCGCAGTACGGCAAGCCGGGCAACTACTTCGAGCGGCAGATCAGCCGCTGGAGCAAGCAGTACCAGGCCTCGGTCACCGGCCCCAATGAGGCGATGGACCGGCTGATCGAGTGGCTGCCGCATCACATACCGGCATCGGCCCGGGACGAGCGCGAAGTCGCCATCGTCCATGGCGACTACCGGCTGGACAACCTGGTCTTCCATCCGACAGAACCGCGTGTGCTGGCGGTGCTGGACTGGGAGCTGTCCACGCTGGGGCACCCGCTGGCGGACTTCAGCTATCACTGCATGTCCTGGCACATCCGCCAAAGCGGCGCGGCACGCGGGCTGGGCGGGGTGGACCTGGCGGGCCTGGGCATCCCGGACGAGCTCAGTTATGTGCGGCGCTACTGCGAGCGCACCGGGCGCGGGGATGCGGCCCTGGTGATGAAGGACTGGAACTTCTACCTGGCCTACAACCTGTTCCGTATCGCTGCCATCTTGCAGGGCATTGCCAAGCGAGTCGAAGACGGCACGGCCTCCAGCGCTCGCGCCCGGGAGGCCGCCGCTGGCGCGCTGCCCCTGGCCGAACTCGGCTGGAAGTTCGCGCAGCAGGCCTGATGCAGCGCTTCCTAGGCCACGTCGTTGCGGGGGACGCTGTGGTCGGTTTCTGCGGGGCGGTTGTGCCAGGCCACTGAGGTGGTGGTCGGCCAGGAGCCGCCTTCTCCGAAGCGGTGGCCGACCTCCTGGGCGCTCAGCGCCGCCGCCTCAAGCACCCGGGTCAGGCCCTGCACTTCCGGCAGGGATGGGTCCGGCATGGCGGTGCGCAGGTAGACGTTGCCACGCAGGCTCAGCAGCACAAAGGGCCGGCCCTCCACCAGGATGTCCTGGCTGGCCTGGGCCAGCCGCTCGCACAGGCTGGAGGACATCCAGGCGGTGCACAGCTCCTGATTCACACCCACCACACCAAAACGCTGCTTCACCAGCTTGGATTCCAGCACCGGCTGCTTGGGGAACATGACCAGCCAGCGCATTTCCTCCGGCGTGTCCGTGTCCACCCGCGTGCGCAGGGTGTCGGTGTAAGCCTCGAAGACGCTGCTTTCCAGCTGTTCCATCAGCTTGCGCTCGATGACCATCATCTGCATGTCCGGGCTGAGCTTGAGCTCGCAGCGCATGCGCAGCTCATACCCGCTGATGTAGCTGCGCTGGGACGGCCCCCACTCGATGCGGGTCAGGCCGGGCAGCGTGCGCGGCAGGTCGATGACGAAGCCGCGCCCGTCCCGCGCATGGCGCAGCAGGCCGCCGCGCTCTTCGGCCCAGTCGATCAGCGGGCGCCACCGCGCGGCATTGGCACGAACGGTGAACCACTGTTTGATTTGTTTGATTACCATGAGGGCTGGGGAAGCGCACCGGCCCGACAGACATGGGCCCTTGCCCGATCCGACCGAAGCCCTGCGCCCCAACGGAGAACGCTAGATGATCGAAGTGTATTCATGGCCCACGCCCAATGGGCACAAGGTGCACATCATGCTGGAGGAATGCCGTCTTCCCTACCGGGTGATTCCCGTGGATATCGGCGCCGGGGATCAGTTCGACCCCAAGTTCCTGAGTATCAGTCCCAACAACAAGATCCCCGCCATCATCGACCCGCAAGGCCCGGACGGACGGCCCATGTCGCTGTTTGAATCCGGCGCCATTCTGCTGTACCTGGCGGGCAAAACCGGTCAGTTCCTGCCCACCGACACGCGTGGGCGGTATGAGGTGCTGCAGTGGTTGATGTTCCAGATGGGCGGTGTCGGCCCGATGCTGGGCCAGGCCCACCACTTCCGCATCTACGCGCCCGAGAAGATCGAATACGCCATCGACCGCTATACCAACGAGGCCCAGCGGCTGTATGGCGTGATCGACAAGCGCCTGGCCCAAAGCAAATACATCGCTGGCGACGCCTATTCCATCGCCGACATGGCCATCTTCCCCTGGCTGCGCAGCTGGAAGAACCAGGGCGTGGAACTGGCCGACTATGGCCATCTCAAAGGCTGGTTCGACGAGCTGGCTGCCCGGCCGGCCGTGAAACGGGCCGTGGAGGTGCTGGCGGACCACCGCCGTCCGCTGGTGGACGACAAGGCCCGCGAAAACCTCTTCGGCGGGACGCAATACAAGCGGCACTGAGCCGGCCGAAGCGCTGGCGCGTTGGGTGAGAGTTGAAGCCCCTTACGGGGACAGTACGGGACGGGACGAGACGGGAAGCCTGGCCTCAGAGCTTGCCCAGCCGCACACGGTCGCCGATTTCCGTCAGCCAGCGGCGGCCATCCTCCCGCACCCCCGTGGCCAAGCCCTTGTCCTGCAGGCGCTGCTGCATCTCTTCACTGACGATCATGCCGCCGGGCGCCTGAGGGATGAAATACAGGGCCGCGCGTTCGTCGGGGGTGATGACCAGCGTCTGATCGTGAGCGGGGGTAGACGGGGAAGAAGACATCGGGATAGAAGACATTCAGCGGGGAGACAGCCGGGCTGCTTGCCGGGGGCCGGGGGAGCAGCTAGTTCCGGAAGTATGCCAAGCGTAGCCGCCCCGCCGTGGCATGCGTCACAACTGCCGCCACTTCCCCCCGATCTCGGGGCGTAGAGCGAACCGGGAAAGCATCAAAATCCCACTCCGGAGAATTGCTGCGCATCGGCAGCATTCACGAGGGTGGGATGAATGCAACAACAACATCTGGACAGCTCCAGGCTGTCCGTCGGGATTTCGGGACCAACAGCCTCCGCACAGGAGCCCCTCATGGATGAGGGCAATCGCCGGCCGGGCTGGCTGCGCGGTGTGCACTTGCGCGTGATGGTGGCGGGCATGGCCGCGTTGGGTGTGCTGGCGCTGGTCTATCCGGACGCAAGACGACGCGAGATTTCCTCGGCGGCCGAAGCCATTCACCAATGCGATCTGGGCGCGGCAAATCTGAGCCTGGACGACGCGGCCCGAGCCCAGGCCCGGGCACACTGCCATCAGTTGCGACTGCAGTACACACAGCGGTACGGCCAGGAGCCTTGATGCAGTTGATGCGCTTGAGGCAGTTGATGCAGTTGATGCACTGAGAGGCCACCGTGCTGCGGGGCCACCGGACGCTGTCTTGAACCCGTGTTACGCCATCTCCAGGTCATGCGCCTGCGCATGTACCTGGTGATATCGACGCCCCTGGTGGTCATCCCACGAGGCTGACCGGTCTTCGTTCGAATCTTCCCAGTCGTCACGTTCGTCACGCCCGTCACGCCCATCTTCCAGGGCGGCTTGTTCGCCCAGTTGCTCGTCGTGAGACGGCCTCACCACCGGCACCCGCACCTCCGCCGCCGCACGTCGCAGCTCGGCCTCGCGCAGCAACACGGCGGTGCGCGGGTTGGCGCGGATCATCTGCGAAGCCAGCGCAATGGCGCCCCGCACCTCCGGCCGGCGCTGCGCCCAGTCGGCCAGCAACGGCCCATGACGTTCGGGAAACACTTCCCACCAGGTCACGATGCTGGAGGGTTCGTTCAGGTCGAGCAGCATGTTCGTTCCTTTCCTTCACCGTCTCGGGAAGGCATGAGATAACTGTATACGCATACAGTCTTTTTGCCAATCACCTGGCTGACGCTCTCCGACGGCATGAGCTTGTAGGGTTTCCACCTACATCAGGTTCCCGCAATACCGCACACCCCCAACGTACAGCGCCCGACTGACCGGAGCGCCTGGGCCTCATAGAGTCGCTGATCTTCCTCAGTTACCGGCCGCCAAGGCCCGGTCCACCATGCTCGCTCTGGACAACATTAAGATTGGCAAACGCCTCCTCCTGGCCTTCGCCGCCATCTGCGCCCTTCTGGTGGCCGTGGGCGTGCTGGCCTATGTGGGCCTGCAGGGTGTGGGCGCGCAGCTGGACCGCATCACCGACGACCAATACCCCAAGGTCAAGCAGGCCGCCGTGATGACACGTGCGGTCAACCAGCAGGCGCGCTCCGCCCGCAACCTGGTGATCCTGACGGATGCCCAGCAGCGTGCCGAGGAGCTGAGTAAATTGCAGGACCAATTGCCCATCGTGGACGAGGCCTTCCGCAAGCTCGCCCCGATGATGAGCAGCGATGCCGGCAAGGCCTTGCTGGCCACCATGCTGGAGAAGCGCCGCCTTTATCGCGAGCAGCTCGCCCTGTTTGTGGAGAAGATCAAGGCCAACGACCTCGACGCCGCCAAGACCGTGCTGCTGGACAAGGTGCGGGGCCCGCAACTGGCCTACATGAAGGAGCTGGAATCCTTCACCACCCATGAAGAAGAGCGCATGGACCAGTCCGGCGACGAGGCCGACAAGGCGATGGCCCAGGCCGTGACCTACATCGTCAGCGGCAGCATCGTGGCGGTGCTGTTCGCCATCGCGGCAGGGGTGTTGATCACACGCTCCATCACCCGCCCGGTGGATGATGCCGTGCAGGCGCTCAAGCGCGTGGCGGCGGGCGACCTCACCAGCGATCTCGTCGTGGTCCGCCAGGACGAAATGGGCGAACTGCTGCGCGCGGTCGACCAGACCACCCGCGCCCTGCGCCAGGTGGTGACCTCGGTTCGCCAGGGGGTGGACTCCGTCTCCACCGCCGCCGGCCAGATCGCCGCCGGCAACCTCGATCTCTCCGGCCGCACCGAGCAGCAAGCCAGCGCGCTGCAGCAAACCGCCTCCTCCATGGAGCAGTTGACCAGCACCGTGACCGAGAGCGCAAGCTCGGCCCGCCAGGCGGCGGATCTGGCCAACGCGGCCAGCCAATCCGCCGGCAAGGGCGGCTCGGTGGTGGCTGATGTGGTCAGCACCATGAACGAGATCACCGAATCCAGCAAGAAGATCGGCAGCATCACCAGCGTGATCGACGGCATCGCGTTCCAGACCAACATCCTGGCACTGAATGCGGCCGTGGAAGCGGCCCGGGCGGGCGAGCATGGCCGCGGTTTCGCGGTGGTGGCGGCCGAGGTGCGCACCTTGGCACAGCGCTCCGCCCAGGCCGCCAAGGAAATCAATTCGTTGATCGGCAGCTCCATCGAGCGGGTGGAAGCTGGCGCCCATCACGCCTCACTGGCTGGCACGACCATGCAGGAGATCGTGGCGCAGGTGGAAAAGGTCTCCCAACTCATCCGCGAGATTTCTTCCGCCGCTTCCGAGCAGAGTGCCGGTATCGGCCAGGTCAACACGGCGGTGGTCCACATGGACCAGGCGACCCAGCAGAACGCCGCACTGGTCGAAGAAAGCGCGGCGGCAGCGCAGAGCCTGGACGAACAGGCTCGTTCGCTGATGAAGACGGTCGAGGCGTTCAAGGTCTGAGCTTCCCTACGGCTCGGACGGGTTCCGCAAAAACCGGAATCCATGCCTCGCGAGGTTTCTGGGCTTGACCCTGGAGTCCGCCGACATGAGCGTGCCGACCTGAGCGACGAACCCATCCAGAGTGTGCGTCCACCCAGCCGCACTGGCATGGCCAGCGTCGCTTCAGGATAACCACACATGACTCCCAGCCTTCTCGCCCCTGGCACCCCCATGGACCGTCGGGTCGAAGTGGACCACTGGCATGCAGCACGTCGCCAGGGGCTTGCCAGCCTGGAGCGTCTGGCCGCCGAGATCCGCCAAAGCAACGACCCGGAAGCCGCATCGGCCCTGGCTGATCTGCGGCCCATGATCCGCTTGCTGAGCATTGAAGCTGCCGACCTTCGAGCCATGCTGACCCTGGAGCATCACTGGCAAACCGAGCCGGCATGGCTGGATCTGCAGCACCAGGCGCCCGACATACTGGCGCCCATGCAAACCGCCATGGAGGCCTTGCGCCAGGCACTGGCCAGGGGTTGACGGCCCCCACCCTCTGATGAGGCCTGCCCTTGCTCTCCGAAGGAGGGCGAGACGCCGGGCCCTGTGCGCCAGCCGCCTGCGTAATGCAACGTTGGCCGCGCCGTCTTGAACTCTTCTCCGCGAGGGTGTCACCCAGGGCCACTGTCATTAGCAGTGCTTCACGCCCTGGAGGCCCATGAATCCAAGCAGCCTGATCGCCCCTTCTCATATTCCGTTGCAGCAATCCGCCGACGACAGCACAGTGACCCTGACCCTTGACCGGGAGGCCCCGGTCGCCGGCAGAGAAGGATGTTTTCGGGGCATCTTCACCGCCCTGGGCCGGTGTCTGGCTCGCGACTCCGAGAGGGGCGCAGCCCATACGGCGAGGTATCAGCGGGCCGCCAACACGGAGTCCCCACCTACAACAGACAATCCCAATGAACCTGTGCAAATGCCGCATCGGCCGCTCACGCTGGAGGAGGGCCGCGCGGCATTCATGGAGCTGCAACCGACCCAGAATCAAATCAGGTGGTTCGATAGTCTGGTGAGCCCTCCCCCATCAGCAGAGGGGCCCGGTTATAGGAAGAAGTTGCAGACGGACATGGCCCGCCTCATCGGGTTCCTGGAGCAATCAAATCAATTACAAGATACTTACATCAATGAACGGATGGAACTGCTGTTGACGCTGCAAACGCTGCAGCAGTTGCGCCCAGTGCAGCAGATGGAACCCTATGAGCGCACGCTGATCAGCGGAATTCACCAGCTCATCAACAATTCCGAAGAAGCCCGGACCGACTGCATCGGAGGGAACGCTTCCGCGCTGGGGTTCTTTCAATCGGCTAGCCAGTTCGCGGAACACCTGATGCTTAGCCAACAGTTGTTCAGCGATGAAAACGATGAGTTACGGCAGGAGATTAAGAATTTCACCGCCAGCATGAACTTGGCTCACCTGGAACCGGGTGATCGCGCAAGAATCGGCAACTTCCTGGCGCGAACGGAAGGCCTGCGCAATCTCGCTGACGTGGAATCCGGGCTGCAGTTCATATCTGATTGCCTGCAGCGCAACTTACATATCTTTAATGCCATCACGGCCGCGCGCGTGCGCGAACGGCTTTGCAAACAAGGTGTGCCGCCTGATCAGGCCAATCAGGTAGCTCCACTACTGAATGCGGCTAACCCCACTTACATCGAGGACATCCTGACCGTCGCGAATCACCTGCTGGAGAAAAAGCCGGTGCCGTTGGCGGCGCTGGGCGAATCGGGGTTGCACATAGGCGTCTGCCGCCATTCCGTCACCGACTACCTTTGCAGACTGAAGGGCCTCAAAGCCAATATGCCTGGGGCAATTGCTACTACACCGTTGGTGTTCTGTGATGACAAAAAAGTCTTCCGCGTGCTTGACGAGAATCCCCCACTCCTGGTGGTCGCGCTGACCCCAGTCGTCTCCCGCCCGCCAACCGGTGCCGAATCAGTGTCGACCATCACAACGTTCGAGGTTCCCCGGGAATTCGATGAGATTCTGCCCGGCGCGATGAGAACGGCCCAAAAAATCGCCGCCGATCGCCTCCATGCTCGGCGGGCAGCAGAAGCAGAAGCAGAAGCAGAAGCAGAAGCAGGAGCCGGAGCCGGAGCCGAAGCCTTCGTCGGACAGTGACCGTGGTCACCGGCGGTCAGCCCAGACCTGCGCTGCCATCACCCAGCGCGGGCGAGGCGTCGCGCTCTTTGCGCGAGCCGCCAGTGTGGCGTGACATTGGTCCCGCCGCGACGAACTCGTCGCCCCGGGGGGCTCACCCAGGACCACTGACATCCGCAGTGCTTCACCTCCTGGAGGCCTATGAATCCAAGCACCTTGATCGATCCCTCTCGCACCGCATTGATTTCGATCGTCGACGACGGCATTGTGACCCTGGCGCCCGAGCGGACTGCGGCTCCGGTCGCCGCAAGCGAGGGATGTCTCCAGGTCTTATGGACCGCCCTGGGGCGTTGCCTGGATCGCCGCCACGGCAGGGCAACGGGCTACACGGCGAGGTACCAGCGGACCGCCACCACGCCTTCCGGACTCAAGACGAACAGCCCCGCTCAGGCGATGCATATGCCGAAACGGCAGCCCATGCCGGAGGAGGCGCGCAGGGAGTTTCTGGCGCTGCAACCGAACCGGGCGCAGACTGACACGTTCGATGAACTGCAGGGCTTCCTCCAATCAACAACGGCGCCGAGCCAGCAGCGGAAGTGGAAAGCAGCCATCGACCGCCTCAGCCAACTGGTGGATCAATCGCGCGATTTGCAAAGTCAGTGCAACAACGAGCGGGCTCAGTTGCTGACGACGCTGCAGCATGTGGGCGCTTCTGGGGCCAGTGGGCCCTATGAGCACATTCTGCGCATGACCATCCATCATCTCATTGCGCAGTCCTACAAAGCGCAGTCCGAATTTATCGGCGGCAACACCTCCGCATTGGTTTTACTTGAATCTGCTGGCCGTCACGCAGACGACCTGATGCAGAGCCGCGAGTTGTTCAAAGACAAAGGCGATCCGCTATGCGGGGAAATTATCGACACCATCGCCGGCCTGAACCCGGCAGGCACACAATCAGATGACCTCGCAATCATCGGCTACTTCCTGGCGACCATGGAAGGTCTGCGCGATGTTCCTGCGGTCATGGATGCGCTGCAATTCATATCGCGTTGCCTGCAGCGCCGCGACTCTCTCGTTCATGCGACAAATGCCGCACGCGTGCGCGCACGGCTTTGCAAGCAACACGTGCCACCTGACAAGGCCAGTCAGGTGGCACAGTTGCTCAGAGGGGCAGGGCCGACGGATATCAGCGACATGCTGAAAGTCGCGAACTACCTACTGGCGCAAAAGCGGTCTTCATTGGAGGCGCTGGAAAAAACGGGTTTGCGAATAGCCGTTTGCCGCCATGACATCACCAACTACGTTTGCGGACTGAAGGGCGTCATTGCCCCAACATCAAGGGCGGCCCAGGCTGACGCCACCACGTTGTATTGGGATGACAAAAAGGTCTGCACCATGCTTGACCGGAATCCCCCGCTCCTGGTGGTCGCCTTGACCCAAGTCGACCCACCCCCACCCGCTGGTGCGGAAGCAGTGCCGGCCTCTACAACATTCGAGGTCCCCCCCGCGTTCGATGCGGCACTGCTCCGCACGCTGCAAAACCTCAAAAAAGGTCAACGCAGCGCCGATGAGGTCACCGCCTCCGGCCTCAGCGTGGCGGGCGCAATCGTGACTGAGGAGTGAACCTGGTATCGGTCAGCGCAGGCCCAGTCGCCCCAGCTTCTTGATCAGCCCCACGCGTGAGATCCCCAGCCGACGCGCAGCCTCCGACTGGTTACCCCCGCTGCCCTGCATGGCCTCGGAGATCAGTCGTCGTTCAAGCTCCGCCAAGGCTGCATCCAGCAGCCCGTCCTGCTCGCCGCGTGTCCCTGGGTGACTGGCTGCAGCCCCACCCAAGACTGCGGGCATCTCTGCACCAGCCGCCAGGGACAAGGCTTCCGCATCGAGTTCATGCTGCCCCGGCAGCAGCAATGCTGCGGAGGCCTCCACCACGGCCTTCAACTCGCGCACGTTGCCCGGCCAGTCGCAGGCACTCAGCCAGGCCATGGCGCTAGCGGACACCCCCACGCCCCGCAACTGGGCAAACCGCACGGCGAGCAACGGAACGTCCTGCCGGCGCTCGGCCAGCGCCGGCGTGCGCAGCACCACGCCCTTGAGCCGGTAGTACAGATCCTCCCGGAACTCGCCGCTGCGCACCATGGCCTCCAGGTCCCGGTGCGTGGCAGCCACCACACGAACCTCGCTGGTTTTGGTCGCCCTGCCGCCCACCGGCATGAAGCTGCCCTCCTGAAGAAAGCGCAGCAGCTTGACCTGCATGGGCAGCGGCATCTCGCCCACCTCGTCCAGAAACAGCGTGCCACCGCGCGCCACTTCCACCAGGCCCGGCTGGTCCCGATAGGCGCCGGTGAAGCTGCCCTTCACATGGCCGAACAGCTCACTCTCCAGCAGCTCCGCCGACAGTGCGCCGCAGTGGACCGGCACAAACGGCCCCGCGGCCTGTGGGCCTTGCTCATGCAGCGCTCGCGCCACCAGTTCCTTGCCGGTGCCGGTCGGCCCCAGCACCAGCACGTTGACGCGCGAGGGCGCCACACGCCGGATCATGGCGCGCAATGACTGCATGGCCGGCGCCTGGCCCAGCAGCCCCATGGACTCCTCGCCCTGCTGCAGCCGCAGCTGGCTCAGTTCCTGATCGAGCCGATGCTTGCGCAAGGCGCGAGTGACCACAAAGCGCAGCAGGTCCGGGTCGATCGGCTTGGGCAGGAAATCCCAGGCCCCCAGTTCCGCAGCACGCAGCGCCAGTTCATGTTCAGCATGGCCGGTGAGCACCACCACCGGCACGCCCGCAAAACGCGGAATCAACGCCAGCCCCTGCTCCGGGTCCATGCTCGGCGGCATGGCCAGATCCAGCAGGACCAGATCGGGACGTGACGCGGCAAAGGCCTCCACGGCCTGTTCAGCGTCGCCGGCCACCGTCACCTCCTGGCCCAGGTTGCGCAGGAAGGCGCCGCCCAGCCGCTGAAAGGCAGGCTCGTCATCGACCAGCAGCACACGGCCCGGCGTGACGGCGCTTGCTGCGGGGCTGTTGGGGGTAGTCATCGCGGCAACTCCATCGTGAAACAAGTGCGCCAGGGCGGGCGTTCCGTGAGCATGGCCCGGCCCTGGTGGGCCTGTGCCACCCGCGCCACGATCGCCAGGCCCAGGCCCGTGCCCCCCTGGCTGCGGGACGCAAAGGGTTCGAAGAGACGGGTCCGGAAGTCCTCCGGCACGCCGGCCCCGTTGTCGCAGACATGCAGCCGAACGGCGCTGTCATCGCTGTCGACATCGATGGTGCAGCCATCCGGCGCCGCACCGCGCGCGTTCTCGATCAGGTTGACCAGCGCCTGCTCGATGCGGTGGGGATCTACCCGGTCCATCCACAAGCTCTGCGGCCAGGCATCAGACAGTCGGACATCAACCTCGCGCCGCGCAATGCCCCGCACCGTGGCGGCGAGATCCACACGCTGCGGCATCAGCTTCCAGGGTTTGGCGTAGTCCAGCAGGTCACTCGCCAGGTGCGCAATGCGCGCCACCTGCACGCCGACTTCCTGGCGTGTCTCAGCGGGCGCCATGGCCACCGCCATGCCAATGATGTTGAGGGGGTTGCGGATGTCATGGGCTACCGTGGCCGCCAGTGCCCCCAGCTCCGCCAGACGCGCCTGGACCTGCCGCTCGCGCTCCCGCGCGGCCACCTGCTCCGCCTGCTCGACGTGCAGCGCGGCATCCGCCAGGACAGTGGAAAAGAGTTCAGCCGCATGGCGCTGTCCAGGGGGTGCAGCCTCCCAGCCGGACCAGATGGGCGACCAACCGGCATCCGTGCGGCGCAAGGTGAGTCGGGGCAGCACAGCGGCGCCAGGCAGGCGAGCGTCAGCACCTTCCGCTGTCTCCACCAGAACCGCCGTTCGCATGCCTGCCCGCTGACTCAACAGTTCCGTCGCCTTGGCCGACAGCGCCGCGAAGCCATCGCTGTGCTGCAGCGCTTCGCGCCAAGCGGTCAGGTCTTGGGCGCTGACCTCCCCGCCTGGGTAGATCAGTCGCTGCACAAAACGCCGCACCGGGCCGTTCAGCGCCAGGCAACCAGCGGCCACCGCCAGTCCGCTGAGCCAGCGCGACTCAAAGGGCAGCAGCAAGGGCATCAACCCGACAACGGCTGCACCGCCGGCCAGCAGCAGCGTCCACACCAGCGCACGGCCCGCCCAGGCATTGGCCACGAACACGCCATAGCGCAGGATGCCGTAGACCAGCATGAGCGGGTACAGCGGCAGCGCCAGCAGGGGAAATGGGTAGATCGGCCATTGCATCAATGCGATGGCGTAGCCGCCGATGCAGACCAGCCCCCAGAGGCAGGAGGCCGTCACGGCCGCGATCTGGGCACGAGCGGGTGTCGAACCGTCCGCGCGGGCGCGCAGCAGCGAACGGATGAGCACCGTGACGCCAGCCAGGCCCAGCAGTACCCAGGAGATGCTGGTGATGACGGCGGCAGGCTCTGCCAGGGCCAGTCGGCCGATATCAGGATGGTCGGTGAAGCGCGCCGGCAGCAGGATCTGCGAAGCCAGCGCCGCCACACCGCCCAGCGCGTAGCCCGCCACCACCCAGCGCCTGCCGACCGGCGCGCGGCAGAACACCACGCAGAAGTGGAAGAACACGGCCGAGGTCAGGGGTGCCGTGGCCAGCAGGTGCAGCGCCAGGGTCTCCACCTCCGGGCCGAACCAGTTGGGCAACTCATTGCCCGCGATCCACACACCAATCGCCGCCAGAAACGCGGCCAGCAAACGGCCGCCTGCCACCCGGTCCGCCCAGGCCAGCAGCACGCCGGCCAGCAGCAGCGTCTCCAGCAGCGAAAACCCCATCGCAACACGCAGCAGCATGTGTATCCGTCGTTGACAGTTCGGTGGAGCGCAACTGTATACGACGGAGACAACTCGCAGGGCAACTTCTTGATAAATCAATCACTTAGCGGCGTTATCAAGCCTGGCCCGCTTCTCGCAATAGAAGGGGCATGAACACCCCCACTGCCCTCGCCGCCCTCACCAACAGCCTGCGTCCATGGCGGCGCCCCACCCCGTCCGTGGCCGCGGCGGAACCACCCGCCCTGGATCTGCCCATCCTGATGGGCGCGCACGCCTGGGCCCGGCTGCCGCCAGCGGTCCGCCGCCGGTTTGGGACCCATGCCGCAGCGGCGCGTTATCGCGGCCACATGGACCTGGACTGCTCCCGTGCGGGCCGCGTGCTGGCCTGGCTGACCTGGCCCTTGCGCGGCCCGCTGGTTCCGCAGCGTGTGCGCGACCTGCCGGTGGAGGTGGGTGTGGCGCCGGATGGCCATGGCGGGGTGGCCTGGACACGCTGCATCGGCCGCCACACGGTCAGCTCGGTCAAGCAGGCCCATCCGGTGAACGGTGTGCTGGAGCGCACCACCGGCGGCCTGGCCATGGCGCTGGATGTATTCGAGGACCAGGGCGCGCTGGTGTTCCAGAGCCGTCACTACCTCTGGTGCGTCGGCCGCTTCCACCTGCGTTTGCCGGACTGGATGAGCCCAGGGGTGTGCCGTGCGGAACACCGGGACCTGGGTGCCGGCCGCTTCCGCTTCACCTTGACCATGACACACGCCCGCTGGGGCCAGACCTTTCAACAGACCGGCGTCTTTGTGGACCCGGCCGAGGAGCAATGACATGTGGATGATCGATACCGTATTGATCCTTCAGGCGCTGCTGGGCGCTTTCGACAATCTCTGGCACCACGAATGGGCCGCCCGCCTTCCCCAGCGCCGCGGCGCGCGGCGGGAGCTGGCCCTGCATGCGGGGCGCGAGGCGTTGTACGGCGCGCTGTTCCTGGGCCTGGGCTGGTGGGCCTGGCACGGCGCCTGGGCACTGATGGTGGCGGCCGTTCTGGTGGTGGAGATCGTCATCACCCTGAGCGACTTCCTGGAGGAAGACCGCACCCGGACCCTGCCGCCTTTCGAGCGCTGGCTGCACACCGTGCTGACGGTGAGTTATGGGTTGTTTGTCGGGTTGATGGGCCCCCAACTGCTGAGCTGGTGGCAGCAGCCGACCGCGCTGGTGCCGGCAGGCCGGGGCCTGGTCTCCTGGCTGTACACCGCCTTTGCGGTGGGCGTGTGGGCCTGGAGTGTCCGAAACGCGCTGGCGGTGCGCCGGCTGAGCCGGGCGGAACCGCCCGTCCCCGTGCCAGTGGCACGCGGAGCCGATGCCGTGCTGGTGACGGGCGCCACGGGATTTGTGGGCCAGGCGCTGGTGGCTCGGCTGCGAGACGAGGGGCAACGCCTGATTGTGCTGAGCCGGGACGTGAAGCAGGCGCGGCTGCAGTTCGACAGCGGTATTGCCGTGGTGGGCTCGCTCGACGAGATTGCGGCGGAGACACGTATCGCAGCCATCGTGCATCTGGCGGGCGCCCGGGTGCTGGGCCGGCCCTGGACCCAGGCTCGTCGGCGTGTGTTGGTGCACAGCCGTACCGCGCTGATGGAGCAGTTGCGCCAGTTGATGATGCGGCTGGAGCGCAGGCCCTCGGTGCTGGTGGCGGCTTCCGCGGTGGGCTTCTACGGCCTGCCGGACCCAACGCGCCGCTGCGATGAGGACAGCGCGCCGATGGCCGGCGTGTTCCAGTCCGAACTCTGTGCAGCGGCGGAGCACGAGGCGATACGGGCCGAGGCACTGGGCGTGCGGGTGGTTCGCATGCGGTTCGGCGTGATCCTCGGCCGCGACGATGGCGCCCTGCCCATGCAGGCCCTGGCCGCCCGGCTGGGATTGGGGGCGCGGCTGGGTGATGGGTTGCAACCTCTGCCCTGGATCCACCTGCAGGACGCCGTGGGCATGGTGGTCTGGGCCCTGCGCCGCGCCGATCTGCGAGGCGCCGTGAATGCCGTTGCCCCGGAACTGCACACACAGGCGGCATTCACACAAGCATTGGCCAGTGCCGTCGGGCGGCGAGCCTGGATGCGGGTGCCGGCACAGCCGTTGCGCTGGTGCGCAGGGGAGATGTCCACCTTGCTGCTGGATGGGCAGCAGGTGTGGCCGAAGCGGGCGCTGGCCGGCGGTTTCGTCTATCGATTCGCCACCCTGCCGGCCGCCTTGAGGGATCTGGTGGCGGCATCACGGGCCACAACCATCGCCACAACGCTCGCCACCACCAGTGTCACCCCAGATGCCACTTCAGGGTCAATCTCGCGCTAAGGGAGAACTGCGCCCACCCGGTTTCCTCACCAAGCCCCAACGCGGAAACGCACAAATGCACAAATGCACGAGAGATACAGCATGCGCAGGCCTGACTTCAACAGCTTTCCGATGCAACCCCTGCCTGATCACCACAACGAGTCGTTGTCCAGCATGGCGCCATCGACCCATGCGGAAGCCACGGGGCGAGAAACCGGGAACATGGGTTGCTTTCAGATTGCACGATCCGCGCTCGGGCGCGTGATCAGCCGGTGCCTACCAACGAGCACCCTGGCGAGAGCGGCCGTTGGACGTTTTCCGGGGGCGGCCTATAGCGCGGTGAGTGCGGCCGACAGCCCTCCCCTTGGCCGCTCGCAGCGACAACTGGCCAGCGCCGGGCCTGATGCACAGGTACCTGCGGTTCCACAGCGCGTCATCACCGCTGAGGCTGGCGCGCAGACCTCGGGACCGCCCTGGCTTGAGATCCATCATTCCCTGCTTCGGTATCACGAATACCGAGAGCAATGCAGCAACAAAACCCTCGCCATTGATCAGCTGACACAGTCCCTCGACGCCCTCGCACCAGAGACCTCGCAGGTGGTGCGGGAGTGGATCGATCGCGAGAAAGCGGCCGATCGCATCAGTGGCGTGGGCAACATTTACCCGGACAACGCTGGCGGCCACGCTCTCCGCGACGAGGACTTGCGGCACATCCGTCGCAGTGTCACCGCCCTGCAAAGGGCGTTACACATTCTCCAGCATGAGCCGTTGGCGATCGGCGAGTTGCTACGCACGCGCGACGAGTGCATCAAGAAGTTCGCGGACCTCAGCCCCAACAAGAAACAGGTTGAATACTTCGAAGACCTGATGGACCGTATGGCGGAAGCACAGGACAACGCCACGTTTTGGCATTGGCACGTTGCAGCCGACCGCTTGCTGCGACGGATGGATGAAGCCCGTTCCATGACATCCCAAGTCGACGAGGACCGCCGCACGGCGCGCGACGACACTGTTTTGCGGGAGATTCGCACGAAGCACTGGATGCTCGAGCAACACCATGAGGAACACTTGACGCGTATTACGGAGGCTCATGACCTCGCTCATGCCGCGACGGAGAATTCCATCGGTGGTGCGTTGGCCGCTCGGGAACATCTGCTGCGCGCGCAGACGCTGAAGGCAGATTTACTGACCCAGTACAGCTTGGGGCTTCCGACGAAAAGGTTTTCACATGACGCCGCAGCGAGCCAACTGGTGCGTCACCTGCCGGAGCAGCACTACAACGGCATTCCACACTCGTCCCTGGTCTCCTTTGGTGAATTTCTGGCAACGGCGGAGCCGGTAGCCTCGCGCGAAGACTTGCTCAGCATCCTGCAATACACCCAGAACGTTTATCTGCACCAAAGTGCACGGTGCCGTAGCGCGCTCGATGCCATGATGTCCACGCGGCTGATGGTCCGCTTGCGCCTCCAGGGAATGCCGCCTCAAGAGGCCAAACACCTGGCACGACTCATCAGACGTGAGGGCACTGCGGACTTCGCAGACCTCGTTGCCGTGGCCCAGGCGCTTGGGGGGCGGGATCCTGATGTCTTGCGGGTGCTTGCTCGACGTGGTCTTCAGGTGAAGGTCTGCCGCCAAAACATCACGCAGGTCTGGCCCGAGCGCATCGGCAAGACCTTTTCACCTGAATCAAACCAGCCGTCCAGCCAAACACTGTCCACGCCCATCACTTTCTGGGAAGACCAGGTCCTTTCGGGCGCGGTAACCAAAGCCCTGCCGATACTGGTGGTGGCCGTCACCACACCGGACGCTGCGGTTGCCGACACCGCTGATGCCAGCAGCGTTGATGGCGCCCCACTCGCCCCACTCGCCCCATCGGGAGCCCCCGTCATTCAGGTGCCTGAGGGCCTACAGGCGGCGTTCGAAGCGGCCATCAACGCACTCATCGATTAGCGGGCACCATCATGTCGGCGCCATCAGGGCAGCGCCGGCCATAGCGCAGGCTGCCAGCGCAGCGAGTGGGTCAAGGACGATCGGCAAGCACCTCGGCAAGGTCCGTTTCCATCCGGTCAAAATCCACCGGCTTGGGCCAATAGGCCATGGCGCCTGCGGTCAGCGCCTCCTGGATGTCCGCCGGGAGGGTATTGGCCGACAACGCCACCACGCGCAGGTCTGCGGTGCGCGGGTTCTGCCTAAGCTGCTTCAGCACCTCAACGCCAGTCATGTCGGGCAGTTGCATGTCCAGCAGCACCAGATCGGGCTTCAATTCGTGGCAGGCGGCCAGGCCGGCGTGGCCGGTCTCTGCCGTGGTCAGCGCAATACCGGGGTAGCGCCGGAACCACTGCTCCAGCAGGATAACGTTGACCGGGTTGTCCTCGATGTAGACCACGCTGGCGGCCAGTTCCCGCCTGCGGTCTGGCGGATCGGCGTCGGCGGGGGGCTCCTGCAACGGAGATGCCGCGAGCCGCGTGGGCAGGCAGAACGTCACCACCGTGCCCTCCCCTTCCACACTCTCGAACGTGAGTGTTCCACCCAGCAGGTCCACCAGGCGCTTCGTGATGAACAGGCCAATGCCTGTGCCTTCGACGGCGCTTCGCTCCCGGCCGAGCCGGTTGAAGGCCTGGAAGAGCCCTTTGAGCTGCGCTGGGCTCATGCCCTGGCCGGTGTCCTCCACGCGGATATGCACTCGCTCGGCCTGCGGCTCCATGGACACGGTGACGGTGCCACCGGGACGGTTGTACTTGAGCGCATTCGACACCAGGTTGGTCAGGATCTGGCGCACACGCACGCCGTCCGTCACCACCTCCACTGGTTCTGTGGTGATGTCGAGCTTCAGGGAGATACCCAGCGTCCGGGCGGCCGGTTCCTGCTGCTGCGTGGTGGCCTTCGCCACTTCGGCGACATTGATCTCCGCCATGTCCAGGGCGACACCGCCGGACTCAATGAGCGACACGTCCATCAGGTCATCGATGATGAGTCGCAGCTGGCGTCCCGCAGCCAGCACCTGATCCAGGGAGCCGCGAACCTCCGAATCCGCTTCGGCGCACGGCGTGGATCTGGCCAACTGGGCAAATCCAAGCACCGCATTCAAGGGCGTCTTGAGCTCATGGCTGACATGGGAGAGGAAGGTGCTCTTGGCCAGGTTGGCCGCTTCTGCGGCACTCAGTGCCGCTTCCGCTTCCCTGTGCCGCTCCAGGTCCAGCCCGAAGGAGATGTCGCGCCCCAGCTCCGTCATCAGCCCAGCCGTCTCGTCGTCCAGCATGGCGCCCTCGCTCACCCGCATCAATATCGCGCCCGCAGGACGACCGCTCGTGGAAAACGGCACGGCAATCCAGCCCGCATCGGCGTGAACGGCGTGGCGCGGCGTCCCCGACTCGACCGCTTCCACCACCAGGTGGAGCGGCACGGCATCGGGCGTCTGCCCGGCCCCCTCCGGCTGAGGGCCCTGCGTCCCGTCGGCCGGCGCGATGACTTCCGTGCGCAGGCCTTGCGCCGTGGCCACCACCACGCGGGCGTCGGTGGCAAGGCCGGCGCGTGTGGCCACGTCACACACGACATGGAAGAGGCCGGCGCCGGACACCCGGTGGGCAATGGCCTGGCCGGTCTGCGAGAGCGTTTCGTAGATCTGCCGCACGCGCACGGCATGGGCATTGGAGGTGCGCAGATCGGCGGCCTTCTGGTCGTTGCGGTCCATCAGCCGGTTGAACTCGCTGGCGACCTCGCCGAATTCACCGGGTAGCGCGGTGTCGGCGCGGACGTTGGTGGCGCCGGCGCTGAGGGCCCTGGCCGTGTCGGTGATGCTGCGCAGGGCCGCGGTCAAGCGACGGGCGAAGAACACAGCCGCACCGACGCCCAGCACAATGGCAGCAGCTGCTGCGGCGGCACCGTGCAACGCCTGTGCATTGGCGTCTGCATAAACGAAGTCCGACGGCATGCCCGCGATCGCCTCCAGGTCGTATTTCTTCATCGGCGTGACCGCAAATGCACGGGGCGAGCCGGAGACGCCCACGCCGACGCGCACCGGCACGGAGGCCAGTTCGGGCGCGTCGAGCAGGGTTTTTGGCACTTCCTGGCCCATCCATCGTTCCGGCTCCGGAAGCCGGGTCAGGAAGATGCGTTGGCCCTGCCGAATACCCACCGAACTGTCCGGACCATCCAGCAGGGGCGCGAGCTTCGTATTGACGTAGGCCAGGTCCAGCGCCAGCGCCAGCAGCGCGACACGCTGGCCAGCTTCATTGGTGACCGGGCGCGTGAGATACAAGACCATCCGCTGGCTGATCGGCCCGCGCAGCGGCTTGCTCAAGGACAAGCCGGCGGCGGCCATGCCCTGCACAAACCAGGCCTCGCCGGAAAAGTCCACCAGGCCGGGCTTGGCGTTGGTGGAACAGACCATGCTGCCGTTGGGCGCCAGCAGCCCGAGGTTGGTATAGGCCGAGTTGGAGAGAGAACCCGGCCCACCCATCAGGTTCTGACAAGCCCCGGAATCGAGTTTGCGCACACCGGGACGGGACGCCATGAACATCAGCAGGTGGTCGGCCTGTTCGAGGATGTCATAGACCTCTTCGGCCGCCTTGTCCGCACGGCCTTTCAGAGCCCCAAACGCCTCTTTCTCTGCGTCGCGCCGGTCGGCTTGCAAGGTGACGACCAGCAGCAGCAACAACGGCGCCGCGACGGCCGCCACGATGAGCACCAGACGCGTCAGCAGGAAGCTCGACGCAGCGGTGCCGCCAGGTCTTACCGGCTGAGCCATGATGTCCCCTGCGCTGCGTTGTTGTACCGTGTACGAAGCAAGTGGCGTGCCCGCGCTTCAGATGGTTGGATCAGTCCCAACTCAAGGCTGGGCCAGCAGTGCATCGGTCCTGTGGGCGTCCTGCGCATCGAAGAACGCAGGCTCCCGGGTACGGAGCAAGGCCCTGGCCTGGGGTTCCGAGCCGCGCAGCCAGGCGTCCCACTCGTGGGGTTCCAGATGCATGACGGCTCTTTTGTCCTGCGCTTCGGCGGGAAGGCGCGCGTCGGGCCTGTGCAGGCGGCCCAGCAACGGATGGCCATCGCAGTTGCAGGTCAACATCGCATAGTTGGGCACCACCTCGCCGGTCATCGGGTCCACCCACTCGTTCCAGATGCCGGCCAGCATCCAGGGCAACCCGTCCGCACGGCGCAACTGCCACCAGATGTTGCGGCCCGTCTCCCAGTTGGGCTCCTGATACCACTGGGCGGGGATGAGGCAGCGGCGGCCCTCGTTCCAGGCCGCACGGAAGGTGGGGGACGTGGCCACCGTTTCCAACCTGGCGTTGTTGGTGGTGCGGGGGCGCGGCGCTGGCGCCTTCTTTCCCGGGACGGGCTTGGGTTGCATCATGTCCTTGCGGGCAGATGCGCCTGGCCGGATCAAGGCCCATTGGCCGAGAGCGCCGGTCAGTTCACTGTCTCCCTGGCCGGCTCGCAGAAACAGCCCCGTGTCAAACGGCCCGACGAACGGCCGGGTGGGGTCCTGCTCCGGGAGCCACAGTTTGCTCAGATGTCGCCGGACATAGACCTCCAGGTCGTTCTTCGGTGTCATGTGGTAGAGGTTGCACATCAGAGCCTCCCGTGGCGTTCGGCTGGGCGGCGTGAATGACGAAAGTCATCGGACGCTACCCGGGGGTCTTTCTTAACATGCCCGCAGTTTCGCCTTTGCCATACCCTTGGGGGACACCAAGATGAGCGTCATTGAAGGTCGCAAATTCGGCAGCACCACCGATCAGAGGAACGGCAAGTTCCTCAACGACCAGTTGTGCGCGGCGGTGGATCTGGAGGCCCTGGCCAGCAAAAGTGCGTGGTTGCAGTACTACCACGTGATGCTGGTGGTTGCGCATGTGCTGCTTCTGCAGAACCGTTACCGCAGCGCCCCGACCATCCGGATCAATGCCGCGATGTACCAGATCATGGGCGGCCTCGCGGACAACCCTTATGCCCATGTGGTGCCCTGCACCATCAAGATCGACGGGCAGCCCATGCCAAAGCTGTATTCATCGCCCAAGGCGATCGCCGAAATGGAGAGGATCTTCGGGCTCGGCGTCATGGGCGCCACGGGATCCAGCTGCCCCTTGGGCGGACTTACCTTGCCGTGGATTGACCCGCGCAAGCCACTGCTGTTGAACCAGGCAGACAGTGCCGCAGAACATCACCATCAGCTGGACGGACTCTGCGAAGCGCTGCGCCGCACACTGGAGGTCGCCACGCAACGCGTGGAATGGACGGGGGCAGGCGGCAATCGCGCCAGTGACGACATGCTGGTGAGCACCTTGCGATACGTGGATGCGCTCATCTGGCGCCCGAACATGAAGTTCGCGTATGAGAGCGCCATCAGCCGGGTAGGCACCAGCATCGCCGCAGCGACCACCGCAGACAAGCGCGCTCAGCGGCAAGGCCGGCAGGACGTGTTGCGCATCAAGCTGCGTACCCATGAGGATTCATTCGCCAAGATGGACCATTGGCAAATTCTGGGGCAGGCCGTGAGCAAGGTGTCTGATGAGACTGGGGGGAGAGGTGTGGGTGGGTGAAACCCGCCCGCTGAAATGGCCTGCCCGGAGGGACTCGAACCCCCGACCTGCTGCTTAGAAGGCAGCTGCTCTATCCAGTTGAGCTACGGGCAGACAGAAGACATCAGCACCTGAAAAAACATCAGGCCCTCCCCAGCATTCCCATGCCGGCAGAGGGCCCGAATTGTGCCATGCCGCCGGGAGGCGGCTGGCCGATCAGATCAATGCATCAGATCAACACATTGACGATCGCGTTACCGATGCCCATCAGGGCTGCGCCCGAGATCAAGCCCGCGCAGATCGGCTCGCAGCCATCCACCCAACGGCGCCAGCCCGCCGTGCCCGGCGTCTTGTAGACCTTCGCCATCACGAAGAAGATCATCGCGCCCACCCACATGCAGAAGGTGGACTCAGGCGGCAGCACCACGCCCAGGCCAATGGACACCGACGACAGCGGGAACTTGCCGCGCGTGACCATGCGCAGCACCTCGATGACCACCGCCGCCACGGCCGCAATGCCCATCGTGATCAGCGCGGACGCCGGCAGGCTGTGCAGCCCGTTGGCAATGATGTCCGCCACACCCTTCCACTGCACCGCCGCCGGCATGGCGAACTGGTCGGAGATGATGGTGGACGTGCTGCGCACGCCCTCGGCGTTCTTCGGCACGAAGAGCAGATAGAACAACGGCACGCAGGCCAGCACGCCCGCAAAGATGCCGATGACGTGGCCAATGGCCTGATGGCGCGGCTTGCCGCCCAGCATGTAGCCCGGCTTGATGTCCGACAGCAGGTTGGCCGCGTTGGAGGAAATCTCCGCGGTCATACCGGCAGGCACCAGGTTGCTCGCCGGGTTGGACCGGTCGATGGCACCCATGGTGAACTGCGTGATCTTGGACAGCGCACCCGTGGGCGTCCACGAGGTCAGCGCCATCGAGTTGGTGCAGATCACCGTCAGCACAAAGATCAACGGCAACGACACCAGCGCCATCAGCATCGGCACGCCGAAGAACAGGTGGCCCGTCCAGGCGGACAGCACACCAAACACCGGCACACCAATATAGGAAATCCACAACGGCACTTCGATGTGAGCCAGCAGATCGGTGCCGTTAGCTTCCTTCTTTTTGCGGCCAGCGATCGACTTGAACGCGCTGGTGAAGATGTCCGGCTTGGCCAGCAGGCTGGTGACGGAGCCCGCCACCATCATCGCCACGCCCCACCACATCGACCACTGGTTGACAATCTCCACGCGGGAGATGGGCACCAGACTGCCGTTGGGACCCACGCGCTGGATGATGTCCCCCGCGTTGATCATGATCGGCGCCAGCACGGCGAAGTTCACAAAGGCACCCAGCAGGCAACTGGTGGCCACGGCGATGCCCATCAGGCCACCCACGCCCAGCATGGCTGCATCCAGCGTCAGGCGCAGGCCCAGCACGCGGAAGTCCACGCCCATGATCTTGGGGATCCACAGCTCCGCCTTGACGGCAATGGCGTAGTAGTACTCGTCCAGGCGGTCATGCAGAACCCATGGCTCCTTCATGCCGGCCCACTGGTCCATGCGCAGCAGCTTGAACTGGATGAGCTTCATCCAGCCATCGCTGACGATGGCCTGGTAGAAGGCGGAAAGCCCCGCCACCTTGGCCAGCAGCGCCGCCTTGTACAGGCCTTCGCCGCCCTCGCCGGTGTAGAGCGAATCCAGCACCACCCCGCAGGCACGGCCTTCCGGGAATGGCAATTGGTCTTCATTGATGAAGCGCCGCTTCATCGGGAAGGCCACCAGCACGCCGGTCACGGCGATAAGCACCATCCAGATCATCATCTGCCACCACGGGATGATGCGGTCCACCACCAGCATGTAGGCCACCAGGCTGGAGATCAGCGGCGTGACCACATAACCCGCCGCCGTGGCGATGGACTGGGTGCAGTTGTTTTCCAGGATGGTGTAGTCGTCCGCCCAGCCCATCTGGTGCAGCAGCCGGAACATGGCAAAGGCCAGGATCACCGAGGTGAGGCCCACGCCCACACTGATGCCGGTCTTGGCGCCGATGTACAGCGACGTGGCGGCCAGGATGCCGCCCAGAATGAAACCCGTCATGCCGGAGCGCAGCGTCAGCTGCGCCATGTCACCGCGGAAGACGTTCTTGAACCACCATTCGTCCTTTTGACCTCGCGTCCAGGTGCGGACCTGCTCGTCCGTCAAGTGGTGTAGCGCCATGCTGCTCGATCCTTCACATCCGTCGGTTACGTGCCATTTCAGGCTCGTGACCAGAAAGGACGCTCTTTTGAAACAAAAAAACAGCGCGCATTGTCCCAGCCCGTCATAGGCCTGACATCTCCAACGCTCCAGGGTTTCCACCTAGTTAGAGGATCCAGACGGCCTTGATGTGCGATGGCAACGCAAGTTCAAGGTATTCGACACCAGGCAGCCATGCTTGTTCACAAGCGCGGGCGGTTGCCGCCCTTGACGCACGGGCAGCGGATCAAGGGGTCGGCTGTTGAAGCACCCCACCCGCACCCTGGCCTGAGGGCGGTCGGCGCAGCCGGCGCATCAGCGCGGCACGCAGCGGCTCGTCATAGAAGGTCAGCGCCATCTGCGCCAGCACCACGGCCAAGGCCATGGCACCCATCGCCACCAGCACCTTGGGTACATCGGTGAAGTCCAGGTCACGCGCAAGGCGCAGCATGGGTTCATGCACCAGGTAGAAGGGGTAGGACATGACCCCCAGCCATTCCAGCCCGCGCAGGCTGGCGCTGCCTGGCGCCGCGTCCGACGCCGCGCCGAAGGCGACGATCAGGGGCAGCAGCACCAGCAGGCAGATGAGGTCGAAGACCGGCTCATGCCGCCAGAAGGGGCACATCAGGATGGCCACCAGGCATAACAGCGGCCACATCCAATGCAGCCGCGGCAGGCGCCGATGGATGCCACTGCGACAAATGCAGACACCCACGGCAAAGGGGAAGGCCACGCGTGCAAAACCCAGCACGAAGTTGCGCGGGCCATCAAAGCCGATGGGGTCCACGCCGTTTTGCAGGACCACGGCGCCCGCCAACGCGACGCCCAACGCCACCACGATGGCCACGGCCGCGCCACGCTTGAGCGGCTGTCCGAACTTCGTGTGCAGGCCGTAGGCCAGGTTGGCAAAGAGTTCGAAGAACAAGGACCAGATCGGGTTGTTCACCGGATAAGCCTGGAACTGGTACTTCATGCCCATCGGCAGCAGCAGCAAGGCCGAGCCGATCAGCACCAGGGTCTGCTTCCAGGCCAGGTCACCACGCGCCAGCGCCGCCAGCAACACGACCGACCCCAGGGCAATGCCAAACGCGATGAGCGGGTAGAGCCGGATCAGCCGCACCGCGCAGAAGCGCTGCATGGACATGGTGGGCAGCTTGCGGTCGTAGGCAAAGGCCACCACGAAGCCGCTGAGGCAGAAAAAGAAGTCCACCGCCAGCGAGGCATGGAAGGGCTTGTAGCCCAGCTTCAGCAACTGGCTGGCATGCAACACGGCCACGCACACAGCCGCCACACCACGCATGCCATCCAGCACCACATATCGCTTTGCATCCTGGTTCAGCACCGCGGGCCTCCCACGCCTTGGGGTTCCGGTTGCCAAGAATGACAGACGCCGGAAACATCGGCTTCAACATTAACAAACATTGAAGACGATTTGCTGCGGTGCACCACGCAGACCGGCCGCCAGATTCAGGGGACAAGACCAGTCGGGCCCGCAGATGCGAAGCGGGCAGCGGCGGTGCGAACAGATGACCGGGGCCTGGGTTACCCCCCATCAAAAACCACTTGCTCGCCTGCCGGTGGTTTTGCACACTTCGCCTGAAACGCTGTTTTAAAAATTACATGACCAGCCCCTCGCCTGACCACCCCACCATCAACACCCTGCTGCTCACGGGTGCCGCCGGAACGGTCGGGCGGTTGCTGCGCGCGCCGCTGGGCACCATTTGCCGCCGCCTGGTCCTGAGCGACCGTCAGCCGCTGGGCACGCCCCTGGCCGCGCATGAGGAAGAGCGCACGTGCGACCTCACGGACCGCCAAGCGGTGGAGCAATTGCTGGCCGGGGTGGATGCGGTGGTGCACCTGGGTGCCCATTCGGTGGAAGCCCCGTATGAGCAGATCGCCCGTGTCAATCTGGACGGCGTCTTCCATCTGTACGAAGCCGCACGGCTGGCCGGCACGCAGCGTGTGGTCTTTGCCAGCTCCAACCACGTCACCGGTTGCTACGAGCAGGGCCACATGCTGGAACCCACCGACCCGCCCCGCCCGGACGGCTATTACGGGGTGAGCAAGCTGTTTGGCGAAGGCATGGCACAGCTTTATTGGTACCGGTACGGTGTCGAGTCGGTCTGCCTGCGCATCGGCAGCTGCCTGCCCGAACCTCCCGACCGGCGCGGGCTTTCCACGTGGATCAGCCCGCGTGACCTGTTCAGCCTGGTGACTGCCTCGCTCACCACGCCCAACGTTGGTTGCCTGGTCACCTACGCCATCTCCGACAACCCCGCCCGCTGGTACACAGACGCCGGCTGGGCGCAATTGGGTTATCGCCCCCAGGACAGTGCCGATGCATGGCGAGAGCAGGTCGGCGATCGTGTCTTCCCTGCGGGCAGCCTGATGGCGCGAATGCAGGGCGGCATCTTCCTGGACGTCGGGCCGTTCGAGGCGCCGGGCTCCGGCTGATCCCGCGTCCCTCCCCGATGGTTGCCGTCATCCTCGAATCCATTCCTATAAGAAACCCACTGGAGACAACGACGATGCAGAAGACTGGAACGGCCGCTGTGGCGGCTGGCCGGGCACTCGCCCTCGGCCTCACCCTGACCTTCACCCTCACCGCCGCCTCATCCGCGCTGGCCGCGGAGTTCCGCTCCGCCGATGTGCACAACAGCGACGACTACCCCACCGTCGCCGCCGTGAAGTACATGAGCGAGTTGCTGGACAAGCGCAGCAGCGGCAAATACAAGATCAAGGTCTTCAACAAGAGTGCGCTCGGAACCGAGAAGGAGACCCTGGACCAGCTCAAGATCGGCGCGCTGGAGATGAACCGGGTCAACATCAGCTCGCTGAACTCCATCTGCCCGAAGAGCCTGGTGCCCACCATGCCCTTCCTGTTCGACTCCGTCGCCCACATGCGCAAGGTGCTGGACGGCCCGGTGGGCGAGGAGATCCTGAAGGGCTGCGAGTCCCAGGGGATGATCGGCCTGGCCTTCTACGACAGCGGCTCCCGCTCCATCTACGCCAAGAAGGCGGTGCGCTCGCCGGCGGACAGCAAGGGCCTGAAGATCCGCGTGCAGCAGTCCGAGCTGTGGGTGGCCATTGCCTCGGCCATGGGGGCCAACGCCACGCCGATGCCAGCCAGCGAGGTCTATACCGCGCTGAAGACCGGCCTGATCGACGCCGCCGAAAACAACATCCCCTCCTACGCCGGCTTCAAGCATTACGAAGCGGTGAAGTTCTATTCCGTCACCGAGCATTCGATGGCGCCGGAGGTACTGCTGATCTCCAAGGTCGTCTGGGACAAGCTGGGCAAGGCCGACCAGGACCTGTTCCGCGCCGCAGCCAAGGAATCCGTCACCTTCCAGCGCAAGAAGTGGGATGAGCAGGAGGCCAAGGACAAGGACCTGGTCGTCAAGGCGGGTTCGCAAATCGTGACCGATGTGGACAAGGCCGCCTTCAAGGCCGCCATGGCACCGGTCTACACCAAGTTCATCAGCACGCCGGACCTGCAGCGCCTGGTCAAGGCGGTTCAGGACACCCAGTGAGTGCCGCCGCATCGAGCAGCGCCGCGCTGAGCCCGGTGGCGCCTGCGGTGGACCCGTCACCGCCCGTCGGCGTGGCGGGCACACCCGACGCGGCAGCACCCGCCGCCCGGCACCCCTACACGCGGGTGTGCGCCTGGCTGTCCAAGGCCAGCCTCATCACGGCGGTGGTGATGTTGATCGCCATCATCGTGGCGGTGCAGGCGCAGGTGGTTGGCCGCTACGTGTTCAACAACACGCCGACCTGGGCGGAAGGCCTGGCGCTGCAACTGGTGCTCTACGTCACCGCGCTGGGCGTGGCCGTGGGGGTGCGGGATGCGGGGCACATCGGCCTGGAATCGCTGGTGTCCCTGCTGCCCGAGACCTGGCGCCTCAAGCTGGAAGTATTGATCCATGCATTGGTGGGCCTGTTCGGCGCGCTGATGACCTGGAGCGGATGGCTCTGGACCCGCCTCAAGTGGGACGAGCTGGACCCAATGCTGGGTCTGCCGGTCGGCCTGGACTATCTGGCGCTGGTCATCGCTGGCGTGTTGATCGTGCTGTTCTCCATTGAACACATCGTGGCGCTGATCCGCCATGAAGAGGTGGTGCCCTCATGGAATTGACTGTCCTGCTCGTGAGTTTCACGCTGCTGCTGGTGCTGGGCGTGCCGGTGGCCTTCTCCATCGGCCTCTCCTCGGTGGCCACCATCCTGTATGCCGGGCTGCCGGTGGCGGTGGTCTTCCAGAAGATGGTCGGCGGCATGCAGATCTTCTCCTTCCTCGCGATTCCGTTCTTTGTCTTCGCGGGGGAACTGATGCTGTATGGCGGCATCGCCGACCGCATCGTGCGCTTCGCCAATTCACTGGTCGGCCATGTGCGCGGTGGCCTCGGGATGAGCAACGTGCTGGGCTGCACCTTGTTTGGCGGTGTGGCCGGCTCGCCACTGGCCGATGTGTCGGCCATGGGCTCGGTGATGATCCCGCTGATGAAGAAGGAGGGGTATGACGCAGACTACGCCGTCAACGTCACCACCCACGCGGCCCTGGTGGGGGCGCTCATGCCCACCTCCCACAACCTCATCATCTTCACGCTGGCCACGACCGGCATTGCCTCGGTGAGTGTGTTCAGCCTCATTCTGGCCGGCGTGATTCCCGCGCTGCTGCTGACGATCTGCAATCTGGCGGCCGCCTATTACGTGGCCGTCAAGCGCGGCTATAGCACCCACGGCAGCTTCCCGGGCTGGAAGGAAGTGTTGATCGCGCTGCTGGGCGCCATGCCGGGGCTGCTGGTGGTGGTCATCATCCTGGCGGGCATCCTCTCGGGCATCTTCACCGCCACCGAATCCGCCGCCACAGCGGTGTTCTGGGCACTGCTGGTCACCGTGCTGGCCTACCGCAGCCTGAGCTGGGAGAACTTTCTGAAGGCCTGTGCCAAGGCCTGCAAAACCACCGGCGTGGTGCTGTTCCTCATCGGCATCTCGTCCGCCTTCGGTTATTTCATGGCGCTCTATGAAGTGCCACAGAAGACCGGCGAGATGATGCGGGCCGTCAGCTCCGAGCCCTGGGTGATCTTCCTGATGATCAACGTGCTGCTGTTTGTGCTGGGCACCTTCCTGGACATGGCCGCCACCATCCTGATCTGCACCCCGATCTTCCTGCCCATCGCCGCGCAGTTCGGCATGGACCCGGTGCAATTCGGCATCGTCATGCTGATCAATTGCGCGCTGGGGCTGAACACACCACCCGTGGGCGTCACCCAGTTCGTGGGCTGCGCCATTGGCGGGGTCTCCGTGGGGCAGGTGATGCGGTCCATCCTGCCGTTCTATGGGGCGCTGGGGGTGACGTTGATGCTGGTGACCTACGTGCCGGCCTTCTCGCTCTGGCTACCCAACCTGTTCCGGCCCGCAGCGGGTTGAGCCCGGGCGCGCCGGTGGCGCCCCGTCTTCTCCGAGGCACCCGCGGCTTTCCCGAGTCAGTGGGCCGCCGTCGGGCGGAGGGTTGCATGCGCACCACGAAGATGAGAACAATTCCTATCTGGTGCCCTACAATCTGACCGCATTGGGCACAGCCAACCGCATTTGACGGACCAGCCGGAGGCCTTTCCTTAGCCCTCCCTTTTCGGATTCCGTCATGTTCTTCGGTCCTCCATGGCCGGCCTGGGTTCGCCCCGGCCCGCAAGCCAGCCTTTGCCGCTCCCCTGAACGCGCGATCGGCCCCGCGATCGGCCGCGCCATCAGCACCACCATCAGCATGCGCACACGCCACATCGGTGACGGCGCCCCATCCCATGTCCTGGGCTGAGCCGGCGGTGCTGACACATGAGGGCCTCTATCGAGAGCACCGCTCCTGGTTGACGGACTGGCTGCGCCACCGCCTGGGCGCTGGCTCGGACCGCGCGGCGGACTTCATGCACGATACCTTCGTGCGACTGTTGCAGGCGGGCGAACGTCCACCCGCGCTGGCCCAGCCACGGGCCTACCTCACGACCATTGCCCGGGGCCTGCTGGTCGACCATTTCCGCCGGCAGGACCTGGAAAGGGCCTACCTGCAGGCGCTGGCGGTCCTGTCCGTCGACCTGCATCCGTCGCCGGAAGAGCGGGCCATCATCGTGGAGACACTGCTCACGCTGGACCGCATGCTGGATGGACTGGGCCCCAAGGTCCGCGAAGCCTTCCTGCTGGCGCAACTGGACGGATGGGAATACGCCCGCATTGCCGAGCATCTGGGCGTGACGGTGAGCAGCGTCAAGAAGTACATGCACAAGGCCACCGTTCAGTGCCTGCTGCATTTGTGAGTCGACGCCCATGGGCAGCACTGTCGTGAATTCCACCGGCGTCAGCCGCGAGCATCTGGAGGAAGCCGCTGACTGGCATCTGCGTCTGAGCGCCGAGAACCCGTCGTGCGCCGACCGCCTCGGCTGGCAGGCCTGGTATGACAAGTCGGCCGAGCACCGCGCCGCCTGGCAGCGGGTCGAGCGCCTGAAGGACCTGCTGGCCCAGGCCCCTACGCAGACCACGCAGACGCTGACCCGCCCGCGCCGTGTCAACCGCCGTCATTTGCTCACCGGACTGGGGGCCATCGCCGTAGGCGCCCTGCTCTACCGCCACCTGCTGCCGGCCGCCACGCCGGTGGACTGGGTGGCCACCGGCCCCGGCCAGCGTCGCGAGCTGGCCTTGCCGGATGGCGGCAAGCTGCTGCTGGGCCCCGAGACCCGGGTCGGCATCGCCTACGGTGAGCAACAACGCGCCATCCAGCTCGCCCAGGGTGCGCTGCAGTTGCAGACTGGCCAGGACGCCCGCAAGCGTCCGCTGCGCATCCTGGCGCGTGACGGCCAGATCACGCCCCTGGGCACACGCCTGACCCTGACGCAGGACGACCAGAGCTCCGTGGTGGCCGTGCAGGCCCATGCGGTGCAGGTATTGGCTACCGATGCCAAGTTCCCGATCCGCGTGGAAGCCGGACAGCGTCTGCGTTTCTTCCATGGTGGCACCGACACGCCCGGCCCGGCCAGCTTCGCGGATGAAGCCTGGACGCGGGGCGTGCTGGTGGCGCTGGAGCAGCCCCTGGATCAGTTCCTGCAGGCGCTGCAACGCCAGTCCGGTGTGGCCGTCTTCTGCGACCCGGCCATTGCGGGCGTGCGGGTGTCCGGCTCCTTCCTGGTGACCGACCCGGAACGATCGCTGGCCACCCTGGCCGATCAACAGGGGCTGCGGCTGGAACGCCGTGGCGAGGTGCTTCATCTGCGCGCGCGATGAAGAAGATTCTTTGAAGATTTTTTATCGGCGTTGTCCTTTTGCATTTCTCGTTCGGCCTCCATGGGTCAGTGAACCGCACCGAACCATGAACGACCGCCGCTTGCCCCTCCTCCAGCCTCTGCGCACCGCCAACACCCGCCGCCCGGCGCGTACCCTCCCACCGCTGCTGGCCGCGATGCTGGGTGCAGGCCTGCTGTCCGCGCAAGCGGCCGGTGATCCCGCCCCGCGTACCGCCGCCGTGGCGCCAGCCGCACAGGCGCGCCAGTACGACATCCCGCCGTCGCCGTTGGCCGATGCATTGAACCGCTACGCCGCTGAAGCCGGGGTGGTGCTGGTGTTTGATGCCGGCCTCGTGCGCGGGCTGAAGAGCCAGGGCCTCAACGGCCGTTATGACGTCATGGCCGGGTTCACCGTGTTGCTGGCCGGAACGCCGCTGGAGGTGGTGTCTTCCAATGCCGGGGGCGTGCTGCTCAAGCGCCGGCCGGCATCCACCAGGCTGGAGGCCGATGCGGACGATGCCGACACGCTGGAGTTGCGCCTGCAGCATCTGCCCCGGGTGGCCGTCAAGGGCAAGCCGCTGCAGACGGTGGAGGGCCTGGACCGGGCCATGATCCGCAACATGCCGGCCATCAACGGCGACCTGACCAGCCAGCTCAAGCTCAACCCCAACATCCAGTACAGCGAGGACCAGCTCTCGTCCTACACCGGCGGCGAGATCGCCCCCGCCGAGATTTCGATCCACGGCGCCAAGCCCTACCAGAACCAGATCCTTCTGGACGGCGTCTCGGTCATGAACGACCTGGACCCCGGCAACAAGATCACCCCCACCAGCCCGGAGTTCGTTCCGGGTGCCTCCCAGGCGCTGGCGGTGGACAGCAGCATCCTGTGCGAGGTGAACGTGCGGGATTCCAACGTCTCCGCCGAGCATGGGCGCTTTACCGGCGGCGTGGTGGAAGCCAGCATCTGTTCCGCGCGCAAGCGCTTTGGCGGCAACGTGGCCATCGGCTACACCTCGTCGGAATGGACCCATCTGTTCATCGACCCGGCCCGCCAGGAAGCGTTTGAAGACTCCTCCACCGCCGACCTGCAGCCCAACTTCCGCAAGTGGACTTACAAGACCACCCTGGAAGCCCGGCCCAGCGAGCAATGGGGTGTGCTGGTGAGCGCGGTGCGGCGGCAGTCCGACATCCCGCTGCGGCATTTCAGCTCCGACAACACCGGCACCACAGAGAGCCGAGAAGTCACCCAGCACCGTGTGCTGGACACGCTGGTCGTCAAGACCGACTTCACGCCCACGGGCGGCGTGCACAAGGCCGACCTCACCCTGGTCTACGCCCCAGCGGACAACACCTATTTCATCGAGGACTACCGCAACAGCGACTACACCATCAACACGGGCGGCATCAACCTCTCCGGGCGGTGGGAATCGCGTTTCGAGCCGGTCACGCTGACCAACCAGCTCTCTTACAGCACGGTGGACCAGTCCCGCCGCAGTGATGCGGACTACTACCGCAACTGGCGCTGGTCCACGGACAAGAACTGGGGCGACTCGGCCGAGAGCAATGCCACCAGCGGCGAAGGCGCCTGGGGCGATGTGGATCAGCGACTGAAGACGGTGGGCTACAAATTCAAGGCGGCGCTCAAGCCGGTTGAACTGGGCGCCACCCGGCACCGTGTCGCCACCGGCCTGGAATGGCGTCATCAAAGCGCCGAATACGAACGCCTGAAGGCGCAGCGCTATTACCTGACTGTCGCCAACCTCCCCACCACAGGCGCCATCTCGCGCTGCGAGCTGGCCGATGGCAGCAAGGACACGCAGGCCTGCTCGGCCACCGCCAGCATCAACCGCACAGTGGGCCAGTATTTCACTCGCCTGATGACCTACAACGCCGGCAGCTTCTCGCTGGACAGCGATTCGTGGAGTGCCTATGCGGAAGACGAGATCAGTTGGCGCGAGTTCAAACTGCGCGCCGGTGTTCGAGCCGACCGGGACTCGCTGACCAAGGACGTGTCCACGGCTCCGCGCCTGGCGCTGAGCTGGCTGCCCAATGAGCAACTGGCACTGGACGTGGGGGCCAACCGCTATGACGGCCGCAGCCTCTTCGGCTTTGCGCTGCAGGAGAAGATCCACACCCTGCTGGTCACCCAGACCCGCAGCGGCACGCTGACCTGGGGCACCGGCACACAGGCGCTGCCGCTGAACCGCCTGGAAAGCATGAAGACCCCGCATGACGACGAGCTCACCACCGGCATGGTGTTTGAGCCGGCCTGGCTGGGCGGCCCGCTGAGCCTGCGCTTCACGCAACGCGACGGCAAGGACCAGGTCATCAAGCGGGTGGTCAGCAAGCAGACCGACTGCAATGGCGGCACCTGCTACATCTACAGCAATGACGGCCGCAGCACGACCAAGGACTGGACCCTGAGCTGGTCCAATGCCGCCGCCATCAAGACAGGGCCCGTGGCCACGCGCTGGTGGTTCGCCGTCAACAAGAGCGACATCCGCTCCAACTACAGTACCTACGCGGACAACTACTCCTCCGACAAGCTGAACGACGTCATCATCAAGTACGACGGCCAGTTCATGAACTACTCCGACATCCCGGCCGATAACTACAACCGCCCCTGGACGCTGCGCCTGGGCGCGATGAGCACGCTGCCGGCTTACCACCTCACCATCACCAACCTGCTGCGCATCCGCGACCGCTACCAGCAGATCCTGGCGAATGGCACCACGGACTACCAGGGCACGACGGTGGACGTCTACGAGCGTACCGACCTGCCACGTTCGCTGGCCATCGACACCGGCCTGCTCTGGGAGCCCCGTGTACGGGCCGACCAGCGCCTGCAGGTGAAGCTGACGCTGGAGAACATCACCAACCGCAAGAACAAGACGACCGTCAGCAACACCTACGCCACCTATGAACGAGGCCGCAGCGTGGCCCTTGAAATCGGCTACGACTTCTGAGGTGATGTGAGTGGCTGAGCTTGAAAATGCTCCCCGCCGGGGAGCGAAGGGGCGCCTGCTGGCGTTGTCGGCCGTGGCGTGTGCGGCGCTGGGTGGGTCGATCGCATGGGGGGCGGCCGGCGTGGTCAGTGCGGCTGGCGAAGAACAAGCCGGCATGGCCGCCGCGGTGTCCGCGAGTACGCTCGCGGACTGCCGGAACCTGCTCGTGGCCGTTGCAATTGCACCCAGCGTTGGTGCGCGAGACGGCGCCAGGCCAGTTGCACGGCGTGACGCTGGCGCGTCCACCCATGCTTCGGGCGACACACCCTCTGCGACGGCTGCCAGCGCGCTCACGGTAGGCGGCGATGCACCGGACGCTTCTGCCAACCGCCATCGCGACTGCCTGCTGCGCGTCTATCGCAGCGTCCCGAAGGAATGGCCAGCACCACAGGTGGACGCTGGTGTGTCCTGGCAGGAACTGGGCCGGCGCCCGGTCTTGCCGGCCCAGGCAAACGCGATGGTGGCCCTGGGCGAGCAACTGTTCTTCGACCAGCGCCTTTCCAGGGGCCGCGATATCAGCTGTGCCAGCTGCCATGCGCCACATCTAGGCTTCAGCGACGGCCGGCGGCTGGCCCTGGGCCACGACGCCCAGGTCGGCCCGCGCAACACGCCGCACCTGTTGGGCGTGGCCCTGGTGCCGCAGCTGATGTGGGACGGCCGCGCGGCGGACCTGGAGAGCCAGGCCCTGCTGCCCATCGCCAATCCCTTGGAGATGGCCATGGACCTCAACGAGCTGCAGCAACGTCTGAACCGTGAGACCGACTATCCGCGCCGATTTGCAGAGGTGTTCGGGGATGGCGAGGTCACGCTGCAGCGCCTGGGCCGTGCCTTGGCGGCCTTTGAGCGCCGCATCGAAGCGCCTCGCACCCGGTTCGACGACTTCATGGAAGGCAAGCCCACCGCCTTGAGCGACCAGGAGTTGCGTGGGCTGCACCTGTTCCGCACCAAGGCCCGCTGCATGAACTGTCACAGCGGCCCGGCGTTCACCCAGCACGAGTTCCATCAGATCGGCATGAGCGCACTGGGCCGCCGATTGCAGGACCTGGGTCGCCAGGCGGTCACCCACAAGGTGGAGGACACCGGGGCATTCCGGACGCCGTCTCTGCGCGGCGTGAGCCGCACCGCGCCGTACTTCCACAACGGGCTCACGCCGACGCTGCGAGGGGTGCTTGAAAACTACAACGCCGGCATGCCGCAGCCGCCGAAGAACGCGCAAGGGTTGATGGCCATTCCACCGTCGCCGCTGATTCGGCCAATCCAGCTCAACGCCAGGGAGCTGCAGGATCTGGAGGCTTTCCTGCGGGCGCTGTAGACGCGCCCTTCAGCACAAGCGCCCGCGCGCAGTAAGCTGCGGCGCGGGAGGTATTCGCCTGCGGATCGGCCGGCTCTCCGATCCAGGACGGGCGCTGATCAAACGCCGATCAAACGCCAATCAAACGCCGACGTTCGCCGGTGGAGGTGTGGGTGCCGTTGGGGGTGCGGGTGCCGTTGGGGGTGCGGGTGCCGTTGGCATTGGCGAGGGCACCGCTGCCGTATCAGCGGGGGCGGCGGGCACCGGGGCCGCGGCAGCCTCCTGGACCACACAAGCCTCGCCGGGCGCCGACAGCGGCGGCGTGCCCGCCCCCTCTACCAGAGAGACGGAGAGCAGTTCGCCACGCAGATTGCGAACCAGTGCCCACCCGCAGTCGTCACGCTTGAGCACCGCGCCACGCTCAAAGCGTTTGGTGCCACCTTCCCAGAATCGAACAGTGCGTTCGGCGCCGCCTTCACCATTGGAAGCCCCCGCCTGCGTGGCACCGTCCATGGCGAGGCGGTAGGCTCGTGCCAGCAGCGTCATCGCCGAGCGGCGCAGGCGCCGGCCGTCTTCGTCCAGCCAGGGCGAATGCGGCGCGGCGGCCAATGGCGTTGCGGGTGACATGAGACGCACCCGGCGCGTCCACACGGGGTCGCTGCCAATACCCTTCTCCACCGCGATCTCGGCGTCCAAAAGGAGAGCGCGCTGATCCATCGTCATGAAGAACACGGGTGCGATACGCAAGGTCCAGTCGGCATCTGCCGCCTCCTGGGACGGCACGACACGGGCTTGCTGGGACAGCTGTGCAGCCTCGATCGCCTGGGCCAGCACCTCCGCGCAGAGCAGTTGGTCCAACACCGGGCGATAGGGCTTGAGCACGGCATCGGCCGCCTCCTCTTCAGCCTTGCGCTGGGCCGAGCGGACACCGTCGTTGATCAGTGCATGCGCCAGCACGCCTGCCAGCAGGCCCGCCACGCCAGGCGCCGCATACATCATGGCGCCGGCGTTGCCCTGCGACTTCTCATTGGCGGACTGCCCGCGAAAGCGAAGCACGGATTCAGGTGGAAGCCGAATAGCCAGCGTCTGCAGCGGCGCTCGGGCTGCCTCGGGCGCCTGCAGCGCCAGTGGTGCCGCAGGCAGGTGGGGCTGATCCTGCGCCTGCGCAAGGCCGGCCGCTCCCCACAAGGCCAGCCCGGCGCAGTGCGGCATCCACCACCGTTTCATGACCTCGGCCATGAATCGCGAGGCCAGGCGCTTCATTGCAGCGGCTGCAGCAGCTGTTCCTTGGCCAGCTCGATCGCCTCGTAATAGGCGTTCGTCAGGCCAGGGAAACGCGGTGGCTCGTCCCACTTGCCTTGCGCGGGGCGCAACACTTCCACAGGCTGCCACCAGTCATAGGCGTTGGTGCGCAGGTCCACCACATAGCCGGTGGCCTTCACCCAGGCGCGTGGATCGCTGGTGGGAATGTAGGACGCGTAGTTGCGTTGGAATCCCACGCCTTCCACGGTAATGATCAGCAGCTTGTCGATCTTGTACTGTTCCTGCAGCCGACGGTAGTCGCGGTTGGACAGGTTCACTTCGCGCGGCAGTTCAGGGAACTTGGTCGGGTCGAACACGCCGTCGATGGCGACGACCTGCACACCCTTTTTCTTCAGCGACTCCACCACCTGCGCCTTCACCGCGCCCAGATCGTCGGCGGACAGGCTCTTGGTGTGCGTCGTCAGCGAGGAATTCGCCACCGACGCTGCGGCCAGACACAGAAGGCAGCCTGCGCCCGGGAGGTAAGTGTCGGCAGTGGGAATGGCGGTGAGCGCCACACCAACGCGGGCTTGCGGGGCCAGCGTCTCGGCCTTCAGGGCCACCGGCAGTTGGGGTTTGGTTGCGCAACCGGTGAGCGCAACAAGGGCAACCATCGCGGCGATGGTGACAGTACGGAACATGGATTTTCCCTCGCTAGGGCAGTCTCGTTTCGCATCGAACATGTGCGAAATCAAGCCGCTGGGGTGCGAGTGTAGAAAGCCCACCCATCCCCGGCGCCCCAGGGTCTACCCTCATTGTGGTGAGGTAGACCCACCCAGGAAGAGGGATCCAGTGCGAGTGTGTTTTCAGCCTAGGGAAACTCTGCATCATCTCGGCCGCGAGGCGTGGTGCAGAGCTTCCCCAGGGAAGCGATGACCGCTCCGGCGACGACCTGCGCGCCGGCCTCCACCAAGCGGGACAAGCGCCCTGCGCGATGCGCCAGCACCGGCGTCTCCATCTTCATGGCCTCCAGCACCGCAACCAGTTGGCCGGGGGCCACGTCAGCGCCCTCCTCCACCTTCCAGGCCTGCAGCACGCCACTCATGGGCGCGGCGATGGCTGCGTCGTCCCTGGGTTGCACGGCGGTCGCTTCCTCCGTGGCGCCTTGACCATCGGCAGTGGCACCGTCCAAACCTGGCGCCAGCCCGCGCAGCATCGCAGCGGGCAGCCCCAGGCGCATCCGCTGGCCGTTGAGTTCGACGCTGATGTGCTGCAACGGCTCCTGCAGCGGTGGCGCCACCCGCGTGGCTGCCGACAGGTTGGTGGCGAAGTCGGTTTCTATCCAGCGCGTATGGACCCTGAAGCCGTTGGAAGCGAGAAAGTCCGCATGGCGCAGCACCGCCTGATGGAACGGCAGCACGTTCGGCACACCTTCGATGCGGAATTCCGCCAAGGCGCGCCGCGCGCGGGCCAGCGCCTGCCCACGGGTCGTCCCCGTGACGATGAGCTTGGCCATGAGCGAATCAAAGGCCGCAGGCACCACCGAGCCCGCAGCCACGCCGCTGTCCACCCGCACGCCGGGGCCGGATGGCGCGTCAAACACCAACACCGGCCCGGGTGCTGGCAGGAAACCCCGCCCCACATCCTCGGCGTTGATGCGGAATTCGATCGCGTGGCCACGAGACGCCGGCGTTTCGGTGAGCGTCAGTGGCAGGCCATCGGCAATGCGCAGTTGCTCCACCACCAGGTCCAGGCCGCAGGTTTCCTCCGTCACCGGATGCTCCACCTGCAGGCGGGTATTGACCTCCAGGAAGGAAATGGCGCCGGTGGCACTGAGCAGGAACTCCACCGTGCCGGCGCCCACGTAACCCGCGCGGCGGCAGACATCGCGGGCAGCCTTGTGGATGCGCTCGCGCTGTTGATCCGTCAGGAAAGGCGCGGGCGCCTCCTCCACCAGCTTCTGATTGCGCCGTTGCAGGGAACAGTCCCGCGTGCCGAGCACCACCACCTGGCCCAGCGTGTCGGCCATCACCTGCGCCTCGACATGGCGCGGTCGATCCAGGAACTGCTCCACAAAGCACTCGCCACGCCCAAACGCTGCCGTGGCCTCGCGCACGGCCGAGGCGAACTGCTCGGCTACGTCTTCCATCTTCCAGACCACCTTGAGACCCCGGCCGCCGCCACCAAAGGCCGCCTTGATGGCGATGGGAAGGCCGTGCTGGCGGGCAAACGCCACCACCTCGTCCGCGCTGGTCACCGGCCCCGGCGTGCCGGCCACCAAAGGCGCGCCGGCCTCCAGGGCCAGCCGCCGGGCGCAGACCTTGTCCCCCAGTTGATCGATGGCGGCAGGGGGCGGGCCGATCCAGGTCAGGCCCGCCGCCAGCACCGCGCGGGCAAAGGCGGCGTTCTCGGAGAGAAATCCGTACCCCGGGTGCACCGCATCGGCGCCACTGCGTCGGGCTGCATCGATCAGCTTGCCGATGTGCAAGTAGGTCTCGGCCGGACGCTGGCCGCCGAGTCCCAACGCCTCGTCGGCCATGCGGGCATGGAGAGCGTCGATGTCCGGGTCGGCATACACGGCCACCGACGTCACGCCGTAATCGGCACAGGCGCGGATGATGCGCACGGCGATCTCGCCACGGTTGGCGATGAGAACCTTCTTCATGGACATGGGCGGAACCGGGGTTTCAACGAGGGACAACGACCGGTTCAAAACCGGCCACGACATGCAGGCGCACACGCGTGCCCACCGGCATCTGGCCCGCAAGGTCCAGGTGCCAGGGCGCAATGCAGGCAATGACCGGATAACCACCGGTCAGCGGATGGTCGGCCAGGAACAGCACCGGCTGGCCGCTGGCAGGCACCTGGATGGCGCCTCGCGCCGTGCCTTCGCTGGGCAGCTCCGCCGTGATGGCGCGCGCCAGGGGCCGCGCGCCCTGCACTCGCAAGCCCACACGGTTGGATTGCGGGGTGACGGTCCAGGTCTGCGCGGTCAGCGTCTCGACGGCTTCGGCCGTGAACCAGTCGGTACGGGGCCCCAGGCGAATGTCCAATGTCACTTCGTCGCCAGCCCGGGGCCAGGCGGCCTGGGGCGGCTCCGGGTGGCCGACCACGGCCCCTGCGGGTGCCGAGTTCAGCAGCAGGCGATCGCCCGCCTGGAGCGGCGCCGGCCCCACATCAGCGAGCGAGTCATAAGAGAGGCTCCCCAGCACGGATGGCAGCGCCACACCGCCGCGCAGCGCGACGTAGCTTCGCACGCCAGTGGTCGGGTCACCGATCAGCAGCCGGTCGCCATGAGAGAGCGCCTGCGGCGTATGGCGGTCCAGCGGCAGACGGCGGCCGTCCGGTGCGATCAGGGTCAGCGGACCTTCGGCGCCTGTCACCGCCACGACGATGTCGCCCTGGCTGACCAGTTCGAAGCCCCCCAGAGCGACCTCGATGCAGGCCGCTGCGGGCAGGTTGCCGACCAGTCGATTGGCGGCCTTCAGGGATCCACGGTCCATGGCACCGGAAGCCGCGACGCCCTGCCCGGCCTGGCCTGGCCGGCCCAGATCCTGGAGGAGGGATTGAAGGCCGGCGTTGCGAATCTCGATGCCAGGGCCTTGTTGTGCTTCAGACGGTGCGTCGCGGATCACCGGGTTCACCGTAGCAGTGGGGGTGGCGGCAGCGGTGGCGAATGGCGCGTCAGGGCCGATGCCGTTCGGAACTGCCGGCCTCGCAGGCAGGTCAAGTGTTCGCACAGCTGCTGCCATGGCGTCTTGGCTGGCGACCTCCGGTGGCAACACCCCAAGGCGGGGCCCGGCATCCACGAAACGGACGCGCTGCCCAGGCTGCAGCAAGGCGGGTGGGTTTCGCTGCAAATCCCACATCGACAGGGGTGTCTGCCCCAGCAACCGCCAACCACCAGGGCTGGCCTTGGGGTACACCCCGCTGAAGCCCCCTGCCGCTGCCACGGCACCTGGCGGAATACGTGTTCGAGGTGAGGCCCGGCGCGGCAGTTGGCGCAGCAGTTCATCCCCGCCCGTCAGGTAGGCGAAGCCCGGCGCAAAGCCGGTAAACGCCACGAACCAGTCGCTGCCGGTATGGCGGCGGACCACCTCCGCCGGCGTGATCTTGAGGAGCGTGGCCACTTCGGCCAGGTCTTCACCGTCATAGAACACGGGGATGTCCACCCGGGGCCCGGCTTGCGCGCTGCGCATGTCCAGCGGGCGGCGGGCCAGCTCTGCGGCGAGTGCCTCGCGGGTGAGCACCCACGGGTCCAGCGTCAGCAGCAGCGTGCGGGCGCCGGGCACGATCTCGACGAGACCGGCCACGGGCTCGGCCTGCAACGAGGCCAGCAGGCCCAGGGTCTGTGGCAGGTCGGCCAGTTCCACGAGCACCGCGTCGCCAGCGGGCAACAGTCGCAGCCCGGGCGCTGCCGATGGCACGTTCATCATCAGGCCGCATCCATGAATGATCGGATCGTGATGCCCTCGCCCGTCAGCCGCTCGCGCAGCCGTTGCGCCATGGCCACCGCGCCCGGGCTGTCGCCATGGACACAGATCGAGTCGGCGGCAATGCGCACGATGCTGCCGTCCACGGCGGTGACCGTTCCCTCGCGGGCCAGTTGCAGCATGCGGGTGGCCACCGCCTCCGGGTCGTGCAGGACGGCGCCAGGCTGGTTGCGCGGCACCAGGCTCCCGTCCGCCCGGTAGCCCCGGTCGGCAAAGGCTTCCTCAATGGTGTGCAGGCCGGCCTCACGCGCCCAGCCGGCCAACGCGGAACCCGCCAGCACCACCAGGCCCAACGCCCGGTCCAGCGCCTTCACGGCAGCGATCACATCGTCGGCCTGCCGCCGGTCGTGCGCGATGAAGTTGTAGAGCGCGCCATGCGGCTTCACATATCGCACCCGTGTGCCGGCCGCAGCGGCCAGGCCCTGCAAGGCGCCAATCTGGTAGATGACGGTGGCCTGCAGGTCGGCGCTGGACATGTCCATGTTGCGTCGGCCGAAACCCACCAGGTCCGGGTACGACACATGCGCGCCGATGCAGACGCCCTGCGCAGCCGCCGAACGCAAGGTGGCCAGGATGCCCGCCGGGTCCCCGGCATGAAAACCGCAGGCCACGTTGGCGCTGCTGACCACGGCCAGCATGGACGCATCGTCGCCCATGCGCCAAGCGCCAAAGCTTTCACCCAGGTCGCTGTTGAGATCGATGTTCATGGCGATGCGGAACTCCTGCCGTGCGCGGCTGCTGGATGGGGGCGATGTGAGTGGATTGTTCAACAATCCGCAGCATAGGCCCGTCCAAGGGGAGTTCTGCATCACTCCCGCGAGGCGTTATGCAGAGGTTCCCATGCCTGCCACCTGTGGCGTGGCAAGGAATTCCGCATGCGCCTGTGGGCGACCTCAGCGCGCAGACGCCGCAGCCGGCCCGGCCGTGGCAGTGCCGACCGCCAGCGCGTGCGCGATCCACCCATCAAACATCTGTTGGTGAGCGCGGATCCAGCCATCGGTGTGGCGCGCAATATCCCGCTCGGAATTCGCACCGTCGTTCATGCGCTGGTTCTGCGCATTGATATCAGAGATGGGCAGACGCATCACCTCGAACAGACGAGCCGCCGCCGGATTGCGATCGATGAAAGCGCGATTGGCCACGATCTCTTCCTGATCCGCGACAAAGCCGTAGTTCTTGCCGTTGGGCTGGCGCGTGTCCGTGACCCCATCGCGGGAGGCGGAGAACGGCACCTGCAGCCACACCACGTCCGCGCCCGGGCGCAGCACCGCACTCACCCAGTAAGGCGTCCAGGTGTAGTACAGGATGGGCTTGCCCTCCTTGAAACGGGCCATGGTGTCGGCCATCAGGGCGGTGTAGCTGCCCTGCCGGTGAGTGACGGTGCCGCGCAGCTGGTAGGCGTCCAGGTGATGCTCGATGGCCGCTTCGCAGCCCCAGCCGGGGTTGCAGCCGGTGAGGTCGGCGCGGCCGTCCCCATCGGTGTCGAAGAGCTTCGCGATGGCCGGCTCCCGCAACTGGTCCAGCCGCGTGATGTGGTGGGCCTCGGCCGTCTTGCGGTCGATGAGATAACCTTGCACGGCACCCTGGGCATAAGGCCCGAAGCGTGCCAATCGGGCATCGCCACCGCTGTTGCGGTAGAAGTCCGCATGCAGTTGCTGCCAGTGGCTGGCGGTGAACGTGGCGTCACCATTGGCAATGGCCAGGTGCTCGGTGGCGGGCTCCAGGTCCTTCATCGGCAGAACGGTGTAGCCCAGCCTCTCCAGCGCGCGGGATACCAGCAGGGTCTGGAAGGCTTCCTCGGCGAGTGAGCTCTTGAGCGGCTGCACGGTCATGCCCTGGCCGGGCAAGGCCTGGGCGGGTAAGGCCCGGCCGGGCAAGACCTGGGCGGACGCGGCGCCCGCCAGGGAGAGAGTCATCAGGCTTGCCACCAGGCTCGTCATCATGCCCACCAGCACGCGCGTGGGGCACCACCGGCTTGCGCGGGCGAACAGATCAGCTCGAGGTCGGAAGGTCAACATGGGGGATCTCCTTTCAGCGCAGCAACGGCAACAGCAACGGCAACGGCAACAGCAACAGCAACAGCAACAGCAACAGCAACAGCAACAGCAACAGCAACAGCAACAGCAACGGCAGCAGCGGTGGACGCGAAGACTTCGCCAGGACCTGGGTGCCTCGGCGTTGTGCTTCGGGTTGGCGTTTCGGCGATGTGCGTCGGTGTTGTGCGTCGGTGTTGTGCGTCGGTGTTGTGCGTCGGCGCTATGTTTCGGGGTGGTGTTTCGGGGTGGTGTTTGGGGTGGTGCTTCGGCGTTACGCGGGGGTCAGGCCCGGGACGCCACCGCGACCGGCTTGGTCTGCGGCTGCGGCAGGGCCGCCGCGTCACCGGCCGGGCGCGCCCAGCGCTGGATCGCCCGCAGCAGCAGCCCAGCAGGACCGCCGTGCCACCAGCGCTGACCGGCGCTGCGGGCAGTGCGGCCCAGGGCCTGCGTCAGGCGGTCCAGCGTGATGGCCAGGATCACAATGCCCACGCCGCCAATGGTGGCCAACCCCATGTCCAGCCGGCCGATGCCGCGCAACACCATCTGACCCAGGCCTCCCACGGCGATCATGGAAGCGATCACCACCATTGACAGCGAGAGCATCAGCGCCTGGTTGATGCCGGCCATGATCGACGGCATGGCCAGCGGCAGCTTCACCTTCCACAGCATCTGCCAGGGCGATGCCCCATAAGCGCGGGCCGCCTCGATGAGATCGAGGCGAACCTGGCGCAGGCCGAGGTTGGTCAGGCGCGCCAGCGGCGCAATGGCAAACACGATGGTGACGATGACGCCCGGCACATTCCCGATGCCGAACAGCATCACGACAGGCACCAGGTACACAAAAGCCGGTGTGGTCTGCATGGCATCCAGGATGGGACGCATGATGCGTTCGGCACGCTCGCTACTGGCCAGCAGCACGCCCATCGGCAGGCCCACCAACAGACAGAACAGCAGCGAGGTCAGCACCAGCGACAGCGTCACCATCGCTTCCGGCCAGATGCCCAGCGCCGCCACGATCAGCAGCGCCACGGTGGTGCCGGTGGCGAGCTTGCGGCCCGCGAACTGCCACGCCAGCAGACCGATGAGCGCGATCATCGCGAGGGACGGCAGGCTGGTCAGCAGGCCTTGCACCCAGTTCAGCGTGCCGTCGATGGGCAGGCGAACCACCTGGAAATACGGCCGGCCATGTTCAACCGCCCAGGCCAGGCCGGTGTTGATCCAGGATTCAATGGGTAGCGAGCCGTTGAGCAATTGGTGCCACTGGTCGCCGATCGAGCTGGTGGCTTGCGGGTCCAACGCGGCAGTTGCCTGGGACGGCGCATCCAGCCATGCACTGGTGGCCGCGGGATCGGGCGCCTGGGACAGGGCCTCCCACGGGTCCAGCGCTGGCGCCTGGGGCACAACGGGCGCCATCATCGCTTCGGATGCGGGCGGCATCGGCAGAGCGGGCAAGCTGGGCAAGGGGGTCAATTCAGTCAGCGTGGTCTCGTTCATCGGGCCTCCTCGGTGTTTTTCAGTGAGCAACGGCGTTGGCGGCTGGGGCCGCAGAGGCCGCATGTACCCTGTCGCGCGCAGGCGTGGGCTCGATGGGCGGGGTGTCCCGGTCCATGAACTTCAACAACGTGGTCTTGCTGATGGCACCACGGAAGCGGCCATCGGCATCCACCACCGGCACCCCACAGGGCGACTGCGCCACCTGGCCGAACAGCTCGGCCACCGGCGCATCCGCGGCGATGGGGGTCAGGCCCTCGATGAAGGCGTGCTGCAGGCCCAGCGGGCCGACATGGCCGTCCAGCACGGCGCGCAGTGAATCCGCAGAGACCGTGCCGAGATAACGGCGCGAGGGGCTGACCACATGGGCGAATTCGCGGTCCTGGTCTTCCAGCGTCTTGAGGCCGGCCCGCGCGCCACGGCTGCTGTGCTCGGAGACAAGGGTCAGGGGTTGCCGGGCGATGTCGGCCGCCTTGAACACGGCGGCTGTGTCCACGCCCCGGATGAAGCTGCTCACAAAGTCGTTGGCCGGGTTGCGCAGGATCTCGTCCGGCGTGCCCACCTGCACCACATGGCCGTCCTTCATGATGGCGATGCGGTCGCCAATACGCATGGCTTCATCCAGGTCATGCGAGATGAACACGATGGTGCGGCGCTTCACCTGCTGCAGGCGCAGCAGCTCGGATTGCATCTCGGTGCGGATGATGGGGTCGAGCGCGGAGAAGGCTTCGTCCATCAGCAGGATGGAGGGATCGGCTGCAAGCGCCCGGGCCAGACCCACGCGTTGCTGCATGCCGCCGGACAGCTCGTCCGGATACTTGTGGCCCCAACCTGCCAGGCCCACCTGCGCCAGGGCCAGGTCGGCCTGCGCCAGACGGTGCTGGCGGTCCGCGCCAGAGAGTTCCAGACCAAAGGCGGTGTTGTCCCGCACGGTCATGTGCGGCATGAGCGCGAAAGACTGGAACACCATGCTGATGTCCTTGCGGCGCAAGGCACGCAGGCGGCCAGGCGAATGGGTGTTGATGTCCTCGCCATCGATCACGATGCGACCGGCGCTGGGTTCGATCAGGCGATTGAGCAGACGCACCAGCGTGGATTTACCCGACCCCGACAGGCCCATGATGACGAATATCTCGCCAGCCTGGATCTCGAACGTGGCGTCGAAGACGCCAATGGACTGGCCGGTGCGGGCCAGGATGTCCTGCTTGGACATGCCCTCCCGGGCCAGTGTCACGGCTTGTTCCGGCTGGTCGCCGAAAACCTTGAAGACGTGGTCGATGAGAATGCCTTTCGCCATGGCCGAGACTCCTTTCGTGCAGTGATGAACGTTCGCGGACCCGAGCAAGGGCCCAGCGGCGATCACGCCATCAGTCGATGAGTGCGGCCTGCCGGCACATGCGCACGGCGGCGCTGGCGGGCCTCAACGGCTGCCGGCGGGTACTGACGACGAATACAACGAAACCAGCACCCGCCGAGGGCTCACGGTGCAGACAACGGGCCTGGTCAAGGGGCGCTGCCTGGAGGAGCCTGGCGTGGCATGGGGGCCGCCCGTCTCTTGGAGAGGGCTGGCCGGAGGGACCGGGCCGACCGTGGGAACACGGCAAATGGAGGCCCGGCGGCGGGAGCCCTGCACCGCGACGGGATTCATGGATCCGCGAGTAGTGCCAGGGCCCGATCAACGTGCGTGGTTGATCTGTTTGCAGACCGTAACCTTACCACACCGCCGTACGCGTAAGGCTTCGAAGGGCATCGGGAGCGGGACTTGCCTGGGGGGCGCCATCGAAAACGCTCCTGAAAGGACCCGCCATGCCGCCATCGCGCCTGCTTGTTGCCACTGCCTGCCTCGCTGCTGCTCCCCTCGCCTCCTGGGCCCAGGTGACCGTCAAGAATGACGGTGAGTGGCGAGCCCTGTTCACGGCAGGCGCCAGTGTGGCCACGGGCAACAGCAAGTCCACCACCATCAACCTCAGCGGCGAGGCGGTCAAGGCCTCCACCAGTGACAAACTGACGTTGAATGCACGGGGGCTCTATGTCGACAACGACGACACGGATGCCGAGAAACGCCTGTCCGCCGGTGCGAACTACCAGCGAGACCTGACCCCGAAAGTCTTCGGCTTCGGTCAGTTCGACGCCCTGAGGGATGAGCCAGCCAACCTGTCCTCACGCGCCTCGGTGGGCGGGGGCCTGGGTTATCACGTCATCCGACGGGACGACCTCACCTTCGATCTGTCGGCTGGTGTGGGCTACACACGGGAAAAGTACCTGACCCCAGAGGTCACGGATGACGGCAGCACGCGCGACCGCTACAGCAACACGGAAGTGCTGCTGGCAGAAGAATCGACGCACAAGTTCTCCGACACCACCACCTTCCGCCAGAAGCTCACCTATTTGCCGGACCTGCGCAACAGCGGCCAATACCGGGCCACCTTCGACACGGCGCTGTCCGTGGCGATGACCAAGCGGCTCAGCCTCACGGCCACGATCTCTCACCGGTACGACAGCGATCCGGGCCCCGGCCTGAAGCGGGGGGACACGTTGTTCATCACCGGGGTGTCGTTCCGGATCGATTGATGACCACCTGATAGGCGAAAAAAAACAGCCCGGTGAAAACCGGGCTGTTCTGCTGTCCATCTGGGGGACCGCCTGATGGCGATCCTGGTCAATCAATGACGATTGCCACCACCCGACGGAGGAGGTCCACGACGCTCCAGGTGACGGAATGTAATCCGGCCCTTGGAGAGGTCATAAACCGACAGTTCCAGGGTCACGGCATCGCCAGCCAGGATACGGATGTGATGCTTGCGCATCTTGCCGCCTGTGTAGGCGATCACCGTATGCCCGTTTTCCAGCGTGACGCGGAAGCGGGAATCAGGAAGCACCTCATTGACGGTGCCACGCATCTCGATCAGCTCTTCTTTGGCCATTGGGGTCCTTCTTTGTAGAGGCCTCCGCGCTGGGCAGCCCACGGCAATGATGCCGCGAATCCGCCTGAGCGAAGGGAGGCCGATGCAATGAATGTTGCGGCTCGGCAATAGCCGTCTTGACGCGGCTTCAGAGGCCGGGGCGTTTCACCGCGCCCCGTTCGGCTGAGACCCGAAGGGCTCAGAGCTGGCGGATGTTGGCCGCCTGCAGACCCTTGGGGCCTTCCTTGACTTCGAATTCCACGGTGGCGCCTTCGGCCAGAGTGCGGAAACCGCCGTTGTTGCGGATTTCGCTATGGTGGGCGAACAGGTCCTTGGTGCCGTCAGCGGGCGTGATGAAACCAAAGCCCTTGCCGTCGTCGAACCATTTCACGGTGCCGGTTTGAGTCGTCATGATGTTTCCTTTATTAATTGGAATGGATGGGAACACTCCGCCCGGCCACCTGGCCAAGCGAAGACAGACACACTCAAGAGCAATCAGCAGGGGGTGAAGCTGTAGCGAGCCGCTCGCGAAGGGGTCAGTAAAGACCCGGCGGGGCTGCAGTAAGACCTTGGAAGAACGGTCTTGTGCGAATCTATGGGCCGGAATGTATCACAGATGGGAGATATCTCCCCGTGATCTGGGGGTGCACGCCCACCGTCCGCAGGGTTGTCCGTCTTAAAGTCGTAGGCTGAACGCCACACCACCATGGCCGCAACCCCTTTTCCGCCATCGCCGCCCACCCCTACCGCCCATTCACCCAAGCTCGCCTCCATCGAGGCCGCCCGGGCGTTTGCAGCGCTGGCCGTGGTGTTCATGCACGCCACCCATCTGATGCGTGTGCCGCATTTCTCGGGGCATGTGGGGCTGGGGGGCCTGTTCGACTTCGGCTACGTGGGCGTGGACTTTTTCTTCGTCCTCAGCGGTTTCATCATCACTTTTGTGCATCGCAGCGAGTTGGGGCACGGCGCGCGGCGGTGGCCTGGTTATCTCTGGAAGCGCTTTGTACGGGTGTTTCCCATCTATTGGCTGGTGCTGGCCCTGACGGCAGGCCCCTCCATCGTGGCACGAGCACTATCCGGGCGAACGCCCGTGTCCGAACTTGGCGCGCAGGACCTCCCCGGCACACTGCTGCTGTGGATCGGAGGCGAGCAACCGAAGTATGTGGGTGTGGCTTGGTCGCTGCAGTTCGAGGTTTTGTTTTACCTGAGCTTCTGCCTCCTGCTGCTGCACCTGCGCGGCGGGCTGGTGCTCTATGGGCTGTGGGCCGTGGCGGTGGTCGCCCAGGCCTTTGACCTGACGCCGGGCGAGCTACCGCTGCAGTTGGGGGACCCGCACTGCCTGCAGTTCCTGATGGGCGTGGCCACCGGGCTGATGGCCCGGCGGGCGCCATTGCCGCTGCTGCGTCTGCAGGGCTGGGGAGTGGGCGTCGCACTGGTGGCAGCGGTGCTGTATGAGCGACTGGGGCCGCAAGGCCCGCACGCCTTCGGAGGGCGGGTTGCCCTGGGCCTGGTCTCTGCGGCCATCCTGGCCACCTTGGTGGCGATGGAGCAACGCCGGCCGGTGCAGGTGCCGGCATGGCTGGTGCAGATGGGCGCGGCCTCCTACTCGCTCTACCTCGCCCACTGCCTGCTGATCAACATCCTGCTGACCGTACTGGTCAAGGCCGGGCTGTATACGGCATTGCCGGAGGTGGTGATCTTCGCCGCCGCCGTGGTGGTGGCGGTCATCGGCTGCGGGTTGATCGGCCGTTTTGTGGAACTGCCGATGGTGGCCTGGCTGCGTCGGCGAAAGGCGCCACGGCCGGTGGCCGTGCCGGCGGCCACCGCCTGAGCCCGACAGCCAGCACAGTGGCTCCCGGACGGCCGACGTCGTCGTCACCCGTTTCAAGGACAAGGGCCCACCCCGGCAGCAAGCCGGGGCGGGCCCAGATCTTTCGTGAGGACGGTCAGTGTCGGCGGACGACGCTCAGATGCCGATGTCCCCGCCGTCCTTCTTCGTGATCACCACCGTGGCCGAACGCGGACGCTTCTTCACCGTGGCATCGGCCTGGTTGGCCGGCCAGTAGCTGCCGAAGGTGATGGCGGCCCAATCGGGCGTGGTTTCCTCGCCCGGATGCTGGACGTTGAAGAACAGCGTCTTGTTGTCCGGTGTCATGGCAATGCCGGTGATCTCACACTCCTTCGGGCCGACCAGGAAACGACGCACGGAATCGGCCGTGGCATTGGCGCCCTTGATCGTGCTGGTGCCACCGGCCGCCACGGCCACGCCACCATCCCCCACCTTGCCGGGCACGGCCGCCAGCATCATGCAGTTGGTGATGTCGGTGTAGGCGCCGTCGTCCGTCTGGATCCACAGCATGCCGCGCTTGTCGAAGTACAGACCGTCCGGACTGGAGAAGTCATTGACATCGCTCAGACCGGAAAGGTTTACGTCCGATGCGGCATCCGCCTGGGCACCGAACAGATAGATGTCCCAGGTCAGCTTGGTCACATCCGTCGTGGTTTCGCGCCAACGGATGATGTGGCCGTTGGGGTTACCCTTCTGCGAAGTGGTGCCCTTCAGATCTTCGTAGTAGCGCGGGTTGGCCGCATCCGGCTTGAGCTGGCTGCCGGTGGGGGTGGCGGTGGTGGCCACACGGTTGCTGTTGTTGGTGAGGGTCATGTAGACCTCACGCGTGGTGGGGTGCACCGCGCCCCATTCCGGGCGGTCCATCTTCGTCGCGCCCAGCTTGTCGCCGGCCAGGCGGGCATTGATCAGCACATCGCCCTGGTCGGCAAAGGCATACGCCGCGTTGGTCGCGTCCAGGCCATTCTTGCCGTAGGTCAGCTCCAGCCAGTCGCCGCTGCCGTCGGCGTTGAAGCGCGCGACGTAGACGGTGCCTTCGTCAAGGTACTTGGCGCCAGCGGCCATGCCCTTGCCCACATCGGCAGCGTCCCAGACCGCCTTGGAGACGAACTTGTAGATGTACTCATTGCGCGAGTCGTCACCCATGTAGATGACGATGGGTTGGCCGACCACGGCCGGTGCGGGCCACGCACCTTCGTGGTTGAAGCGGCCCAGTGCGGAGCGCTTGGCCGGCACCGAACTCGGGGCAAAGGGGTCGATTTCCACCACCCAGCCAAAGGTGTTGATGGTGTTGCGATAGTCGTCAGCGGCGGTGGCGCCGGTCACCGACGAATTCCAGCGCGCGTACAGATCGTCCGCACCCGCCGTCTCCCAGAGATAGGGGCTCTTGCGATTCTGCGGCAGGCCGTAGCGTGCCAGGCTGACCACTTCCTTGGCGCTGCGCAGCGCGTCATCACCCGCCGCGCGGCTGATGACGTTGAGGTAGTTCTCCTCGCAGGTCAGGTAGGTGCCCCAGGGGGTGTAGCCGTTGGCGCAATTGTTGTTGGTGCCACGGGTCTGCTGGCCGGCGGCATTGAACTTGGTGGTCAGCAGGGCGTTGCTGCGCGCCGGGCCGGTGATGTCCATCGTGGTGGCGGAGGTCACGCGGCGGTTGAAGCTGGAGCCACGCACCATGGCCATCACACCGGCGGTGCGCTTCACCTCCACGATGCTCACGCCGTGGGCATAGATTTCCTTTTCCACTTCCGCCGCATTGCGGGCGGCACCGGCGGAGCGGCCAGCGGCGTGCAGCACGTACGGGGCCACAACGTACTCGTGGTTGACGGCCAGCAGGCCGCGGTCGGAGCGGTCGGACTGGTAGGCGCCGGCATCGGACAGGCCGAAGTAGTACATGCCATCATGGCCGTCGCCGATGCGGCGGTTGTAGGAGTCGGCCGTCTCGGTGCCGTTGTCCTTCCAGGATTCGTCACCGTAGTGCATGGGGTCGCCGAGGGCATGCAGGATGCTCACGTTGTAGCCCTCGGCCACCGTCACCAGGTCATTCTTGTTTTTGGCCACGGCGGTAAAGCCGAGCTTGGGCGCGGCTGCGGGGGCCGGTGCCGGTGCGGGAGCCGGCGCTTCGTCGGAACCCCCGTCACCACCGCAGGCGCTCAGGATGGAACCACCCAGCAGTGCGGCGGCCGTGGTGCTGATGCCACCTTTGAGCGCCACACGGCGGCTCAGGCGGGCGGCCAGGATCTCGTCGAAAGTCGGGTTGGCCGAAGGGTTGACGATGGCATCTTCGTCGTACTCGTTGGCTGCTGGGCAAACGCCTGGCTGCATGCTCATGTGAAGTCTCCGCAAAGGACTGTTTCCAAGCGGCGCAGTCTCGAAAGACTTCATGAACCCGCCGTGACAATGGCGCTTTTGGACCCCCAGGAATCACCACGGGTCAGCATCGGAAAAACCGATGTACCGCATTCAGGCGTCCTGCGGACCACCCCGCTGCGGCGACGGCCTGCCCGCGCGCCGGCGAATCCACCAGCGCAGCAGCCCGGTGATGAAGAGCAGCAACGGGCTCAAACCCATCAGCAAAACCAGGACGCGCAGCGGCCAGCCTCCGACCGATGCGTCATGCAGCGGATGCAGCCAGTTGTTCACCACATTGCCGGGTCCGAACCGCTCGCGGTCCTGCACCGCGAGGATGTGGCCGTCCAACGGGTCCACAAAGACATGGCTGTGGGGGAAGCGGAAGCTGGGGTCGTCGGGCTGCTGCACCCGGACCATAAAAGCGCCCTGCCCGGGCGCCTCCACCCACGCCAACCGGCCTTGCGGCATCACCCGATGCGCAGCGGCGAGCGCCTGAGCCACCGTGATGCCGGGGGCCATGGCCGAGGAAGGCGCCACCACCGGTGCCCTGACGCTCGCTGCAACGGCCCCCACCGTCCTCGCCAGCACGGCATTGCTCGGCTCGGGCAGCGCCAACATCGTGCCGGTAGCCACCAGCATCAGCAGAAGTGGGAGCGACAGCAGGCCCGCCCATTTGTGAATGTCCCGCAACCGCCGGGAGGGCACCGCGCCACGCTTGAAGTGCCAGGCCGCGGCCCAGCCGCCCTTGGGCCACCAGGCCCACAGGCCGGAGAGCAGCAGCACCAGCATCACCAGGCCGGACCAGCCCACAAAAGCCCGCCCCGGCGCATGAGCAAGCAGCTCCATATGGAGGTCGTAGATCCACGTCATGGCGTAGCGCCCCCAGGTGGCCTCCCGCAGCACCTGTGTGCCGTCCGGCGTCAACCAGACCATCACGCGGCGCCCGTGATGACCTTCGCCGGGCGCCTGGTAGCGCGCGGGAATGGGGCCCGGCACCCCTGTGGCCTCGAAACGCCATGCGCCCGTGCGGTCAGGCCACCGGGCCCTCACGGTGGACAACGCCCGGTCCCACACCGGGTCCTCCCACCCCGGCGCGGCGCCCGGCGCTGACACGCGTAGCGCCGGGTGCAGCAGACGGTCAATGTCCTCGTAGAACACCAGGGCCGAGCCAGTCAGGCCCATCAGCACGAACAACAAGCCGACACTCAACCCCAGCCACAGGTGCAGACGGCGAAAGAAGGAGCGGAGGGAGAACCGCGTGGGAAGCCGCATGGAAGGCCGCATGGAAGCCTGCACGGAGCTCCGCGCAGCGGTCCCCGTGGAGATCCACGCAGCGATCCTCACAGACCGAGCGGCAAAGCGAGCACGGCGCTGCATGATCAGAACCGCGCCAGCCAGGAGACTTCCACGCTCCGAGGTGCACCAAGGTAGACGTTGGTTGTCGGGTACCCGGAATACTCGCCGTAGAAGGCATTGGTCAGATTGCGGCCACGCAGCGTCAGGGTGGTGTCCCGGGATGTCTTCCATGCCATGGACGCATCCAGCGTGGTGTGGCCATCCACATGGATGCTGTTGGCGGTGTCCGTGTAGAAGCCGGCGGCGTAGTGCACAAAGCCGCTGAGCGTCAGCGGGGTGCCGGGCACGGCATAGCTGGCGAAGGCGTTGGCTGTGGAGGTCGGTGTGTTGATCGGCCGATGGCCGGTGCGCACCGCCCCGCCAGCTTCGATGAGCTTGTCGTACTTCGCATCCACATAACCCAACCCCGCCCCCAGAGAAAGCGCTGGCGTCAGCACCGCCACCGCATTGAGCTCCAAGCCGCGCGAGGACTGGCGGCCACCCTGCACGGTCAGCGAAGCATCCGCAGGATCACGCGTGAGGATGTTGGTCTGGCGGATGTAGAAGACTGCACCCGTGAGCGACAACCGATGGTCCAGGGCCGTGGCCTTGAAGCCGGCTTCCGCCGACCGCCCCTGCGTCAGCTTGAAGCTGGTGTTGGCAATGGACTGCAACAGCATCGATGACACGGGCACCGCAGCGGACGTGGCCTGCGCATAGAGCGTGAGCGTCCTGCTCAGGTCGTAGGTGCTCCCCAGGCGCCAGGAGAGCGGGTGGTATTGCGGACGTGCCGACTGCACCGCCCCCACCTGCGCCGGATCGGTGCTCGCGTTGTAGTTGGTGACCGTGCGGCTCAGGTCGATGTCGTCGTAGCGCAGGCCGGCCACCAGCAGCCACTCGGGTGCGAGCTTGAGTCCGTCCTCGGCAAACACCGAACGGGTCTGAAGCACGGAGTCGTAGTTGAGATTGCCCGCCGTGTAGACGCTGCTGCCGGTGGGGAAGCTCCCCACCACCGGATGCCAGGGGTCCACGGCCGCCACGGCACTGGAAGGCGCACTCTGCCGCAGGCTCGAAAAATCCGTGTGGTTGTATTCCACGCCCACCGTGAAGCGGTTGCGCAAGCCCGCCAGCGTGGTGTCGTTGGCGATGGCCGTGCGGGCATTCCAGAACTGGTGGTCGTGATAGAAGCGCTGAAGCGTGCGGTTGAAACTGCCGCCGGGGAAACTGGCGGTTGGCGCGACGAAGGTCTGTGTATCACTCAGCACAAAGGCGCGGTTGGCGGTGTAGGCGGTCAGGTCCGCGTTCCAGGTCCAGCCGCCGCCCAGGGCCCCATCGAGGCGGGAGCGCAGGGTGGTCTCCTCGGCATTGGAATAGGCACCATCCGGGTTGTAGTTGCGATGGCGCAGCGCCTTGTCGATCACCAGGCCGTTGGCGCTTTGCAGGATGCCACTGGGGTCCTTGGCCACGCTGGCCTGAACCAGCGGAACGCCCTGATAGGTGCTGTCATAGCGGTCCGCGTAGTGGTCCACAGCCACCAGTATGGACAGGCGTTCGGTGGGCTTGAACAGCACGCTGCCGGTCAGCCCACGGGCGCGGGTGTGGTTGTTGTCGACGTCGTAGAGGCTGTCGGATTGCAGCTGACTCACGTCCATGCGCACCGCCAGTTGCTCGTTCATCTGCACATTGGCACCGAAGGCGATGGTGCTGGTGTTGAAGCTGCCCCCGCTCAGCAGTGCATCAACGTAGGTCCCGTCCAGCGCTGGCTTGCGTGTCACCTTGTTGATCGCACCCGCGAGCGCGCCCTCGCCATGAAGCACCGACGCCGGCCCCTTGATGACCTCGATGCGATCGAAGTGCCAGGTATTGGTGTCGCGCTGAACCACGGTGGAGGTGGACACCCGAACGCCGTCCTGCAGGATGGACACGGCATTGCCGGAGAAACCACGCATCATGACCACGGCAGGATTGCCGGGAACGTTTCCGGCGATCGCCCCGGGGATGTCGGCGAAGGTCTCCCGTGCGGTGCGCAATCCCTTGAATTGGAGATCCTCCTGCGTGAGGGTCTGGACCGTGGCGGGGGTCTCCCGGGCCGACAGGCCCAGGCGGCTGGCCGTGGGGGCCGGTGCATCAAGCTGGAGCCGGTCCCGTATGCCTGAAACCTCAACGCGGTCCAGTGTGTGAGACGTGCCCGGCGAAATGGTGCTGGCTGCCGGGGTGCTGGCTGCCGGGGTGCTGGCTGCCGGGGTGCTGGCTACCGAGGTGCCGGAAGCCGCCGTTGTGGCGGGCTCCTGGGCGAAGACGGTTGGGGTTGCCAGCATGAGGGCAGCCGACAGCGCGGTTCTGGGGAAATTCATGAAAGGTCCTGACAGGTTCTGCCTGCGCGTCGCGGCCGGGCACCACCGGGACGGGTGGCTCCACACGGCTCACCCTGGGGCCCTCCCCTGCCAACGAACGGGCGCGAGAAGTGAACCTGCGAGGGCGGACGACCGGATGACGGCGAGGGATGCACCCGGCGCAGGGATGCCCTGCGGGAACGGGTGGCGTGAGCGCCAGCAACGGGCAACGCGACACGCGTTGCCAAGCGATGCGAAACGATGCCAGAGGCGCCATAAGCGCCCGTAAGCGCCCGTAAGCGTCCATAAGCGCCGATGGCGCCAAAGCGATCAGGCCGCCGAAGGAGGACCGCGCGCGAGTACCGGCGCCCACGCGAACAGCGGGCGGGGCGACTGCAGGAAGAGATGGGGCGCCTCGAACCGCAGGGCGGCGGGCGGCACCCAGACCAGCGCGGACGGGGGCAGCGACGGCGCCCCGTGATGAAGCGTGCAGCACGGGCAGTTCATCGACGAGGAACTGCCGGGGGTGGACTTGCCGTGGTCAGCATCCGCCGCCTCGCCGGTCAGCAGGACCATGGTGGCGCCTGCGGCGGAGCAAATCTCGGCAAAGCCGCTCGCCTGCGGCGACCCCATGGCCTGCGACGCCGTGGCCTGCACCCCCATGACCTGCACCCCCATGACCTGCAACAGCGACGGCAACAACGCACCCAGCAGGATCGTGAAGGACACGATCCAGGCGAGGCGTTTGAAGAGAAGCCGCGAGGCAGTCATGCCGGCATTGTAGGCAAGGCATGGCTGGCACAAGGCTCCCGGCCCCTGGACGAATTGTCCAGGCCGGCATGGCGCGTCGCAGGCGGACAACGCCGCATCCGGCTACCGCGTCCGCAGACGACCATGCCCCCAGAGCATCAGCGCGCCCAGCGCCAGCACCACCACGCCGACGATGGCGCCCGCCTTCACATAGACCAGGCTGGACCACAGCACAAACGCACTGCAGCCGCTGAACACCAGCGGCAACAGCGGATACATCGGCACCCGGAACGGGCGGGGGCGATCCGGCTCGCGCCGACGCAGCACGATGACCGCCAGACCGCTGAGCGTGATGAAGAACCAGTAGACCGGCGAGAGGTAGTCCACCATGGTGGAGAAGCCGCCGCGAGTCACGGCGCCGAAGGCGACCAGCACCAGCGCAACGGCACTGGTGGCCATCACCGCCACGCTGGGCGTGCCCCGCCGGGCGTTCCAGTGGGCCAGACGCCATTCGGCCGCCAGGTCCCGAGCAGCCGCGTAGGTGGTGCGAGGGCCCGCGATCAGGATGGCATTCATCACGGAAAGGGCCGTCAACGTGACCACGCCCACCATCAGCAGCTCGGCGCCCCGGCCAAAGGCCACGCGCATCAGTTCAGCCGCAGGGGCCGGGCTCGCAGCCAGGCCGGACAAGCCCAGGACACGCACATAGGCCCAGTTGGCCAGCAGATAGAGCGCCATCACGATTCCCAGGCCGAGCAGAAGAGCCCGCACGATGCCGCGGCGCTCGTCCTTGATTTCTGCCGACAGCGTGGCCGCGTCGCTCCATCCGCCATAGGCCAGGAAAACAAACACCATGGCCAGGCCCCAGTCCGGCACGGCCGCACCGGTATGCGGCAGCGCCGGTGCATGGCCCTGCCATTGCTGGGCGCCGGCACCAAGGCCCAACAGCAGCAGGCCCACCAGCACCAGCGTGGTCAGACCCACTTGGGTGCCCAGCCCCACCTGCACGCCCAGCAGGTTCAGCCCAGTGAGCAGCACGATCAGGCCGGCCGCCATCCAGGCGCTGGCATACGGACCCAGCCATGGCGAGAGGTCCACCACTTGGGCCAGGTAGTCTCCGAACACGAACCCCAGCAGCGCCATCGAGCCGGTGTGGATGACCGCAAAGCGGGACCACGCAAAGAGAATGCCCAAACGATGGCCGTAGGCGCGGCGCAGGAAGTGATAGTCGCCGCCCGTATCGGGAAAGGCCGCCGCCAGTTCCGCAAAACACAGGCCGCCGATGACCGAGAGCACGCCGCCGAGGGCCCAGGCCAGGTAGAGCTGCTCTGGCGTACTCAGCGCCTGCGCCACCATGGGCGAGGTCTTGAAGATGCCAGCGCCGACCACCATGCCCACGCACAGCGCAACGGCGTGCCTCACATCCAGGATGCGCTGCGGCTGGCCGGCGGTGGAATCAACGCTAGCAGCGTCAGCAGAGGATGCGGTCATGAACGGGAGGGATCGGCAGGACGCGCGATCCTAAAGGGGGAACAAACGGGGAACAAATGGGGAACCCGGGGAATACGGTCCCATAGAACCCAGCCCGTCGTGGCGCCGCCACGGCATGAGCTTATGAACAAGACGTCTGAAACCAAACCGGGGATTTCGAGCGCGGTGCCGACCCGCTTTCACCTTGGCGACTTTGGCCGCCGGCTGACTGCCGTGAACCTGGAACTGCTTCGATAACGTTCGTTAGCCCACATTCGATTTGGGAATCAATGTTGACATAGTGGGAGATTTGAAAAACTGATCTACCGCGACTTCGGCAAACTGCTAATTAAGGGACCCCAGTGCGCGCTGCGCACTGCATGTCCCATTCATCAGCAGCAAGTCCCCATGAAGGGCGACTAGGATGGACATGCAGAAGCTCGGCAACTCTCCAGCCGCGAGAAGTTGGCGCAGAGCTTGCTTGCACCGATCGCTGACATGACCAGTTCATGGGCCAGTTCACGGGCCAGTTTCATGGGCCAGTTTCATGGGCCATTACATCCACCCTTCCATCTACCGTACCAACCAGGGGAGTCGCTTTGTCCAGTGGCCTGTCGATCAACACGCTTCGCGGACTCGCCTGCCTGCTGCTGGTGGCTTATCACGTCATCGGCGATAGCAGTGCTGCGGGGTTGCGCCTGCCCGCAGAGCATCCCGCCAGTCAGCTCAACAATTGGCTGGCATTGATCCGCATGCCATTGTTTTCATTCCTTTCCGGAATGGTCTATGCGCGCCGGCCGCTCAAGGGTGACATCGCGCCTTTTGCGAAGGGCAAGATGCGCCGATTGCTGTTGCCGATGCTGATCGTAGGCACTGGCTTTGCACTGCTGCAGAACTTCGTTGACGGCACCAACAAAGAGGGCGACTACAACTGGTGGCTGCTGCACACGGTGCCGGTGGCGCACTACTGGTTTCTTGAAGCGCTGTTTCTGATCTTCCTCGTCACGGCATTGATGGAACGCCTGGAATGGCTCTCCACGCCGAAGCGCTTCGCAGCGGTGTGGCTGGTGGCCGCCGTGGTGGTGCACTGCTGGGTGCCGCTGCCGGTCTATTTCGGTTTGAATGGCGCGGCTTATCTCTTCCCCTTCTTCCTGCTCGGCGTGGCCGCACACCGATTCCAGCTGGACCGCTTTGCGCCCTGGGTCATGCCCGGCCTTCTCGCGGGCATGGTCGCGCTGCTGGTGCTGCTGTGGGCGATGACCACGCCACCGGTCGCGAATCACCCGGGTCTGCAGCGGCTGCTGGTCAGCGTGTGTGCTTGCCTGCTGCTGCTGCGCCTGAAGCCGGAGGTGCGCTGGCTGGCCTGGCTGGGCGCCTGGTCCTTCGGGATTTATCTGTTCCACCCGGTGTTTGCGGCGGGTGCACGCATGGCGCTGCGGTCCCTGAACATCCATGATGTGCCGACGCTGTTTGCGGCCGGCATGGTGGCCGGTCTGGCAGGGTCCATCGCGCTGACGGCGACCTTGCGGCGCGTGCCCTTTGGCCATTGGGCGCTGGGAGAACGGCCGGCACGGCCAGAACCTTCGGCGGTGTCCCAGGCAGCTGGGACGACCCACTCGTCGAATGCCTGAGGATGGCCGGCATCGCGTGAGATCCCACGCCTGAAGGGACCGGGGCCTTTTGAACGCGGCCTATCATGGGCCGATCCGTTCGGATGGTGAAAGGCCTGCTCCATGCTCACTCGCAGAGGCGTCCTGACCCTTGGAACCCTGGGATGCCTGTCCGCTACAGGACAACCACTGCCCCGCACCTTGCTGGTGGCATCGGGTGAGATCCCGCCCTACGCCAGTGCGCGCAGCGAGGACAGCTTCCTGGGCGCGCTGTTCGACGAGATCGGCCCGGAGATGGGCGCGGCGCTGGAGTTCCGCTACATGCCGTGGAAGCGTTGCGAGGCGGCCGTGGACGACCTCGCCGTATGGGGCGCAGTGCCTTATGTCCCCACCCCGGAACGGGAGGCAAGATGCCTGTTCTCCGCGCCGCTTTACGCGAAGAAGACCAAGCTCTTCTATTACGCTCCCGGTGATCAGGCCCCGCCGGTAGCCAGCTACTCCGCGCTCGCAGAACTGCGCAGGTTCCGTATTGGCGGGGTGCGCGGCTACTACTACGAGCAACTGCTGCGGGACGCAGGCATCCAGATGGACGCTGCCGTCAGTGAGGAGCAGAACTTCAAGAAGCTGTTTGCGGGCCGGGTGGACTTCGTCGCTGCCGTGGACACGGTGGGATGGTCGCTCATCCCGAGGCTGTTCTCACCGCGTGAGGCGAAGAACTTTCACACCTTGGAGACGCCACTGCATGTCGGCTTCAACTACCTGATGACGTCAAAGCGCTTCCCCGAGACCGGGCCGTTGCTGGAGCGTTTCAACGCGGCGCTGGAGAAGCTTCGGCGGGATGGGCGCTACAAGCGGGTGGCCGACCGATTCGGGTTGGGGAACAGCGCCAATTGACCCGCTGCAGATCAACTCAACACCCTGCTTGCCGGCCTGGTCGTCAAGAAACGCGCTCGGCTGACCGAAGGTTGAAGAAAAACCGTCGGACAGCGAGGCTGCTGAGCCCGCCTGAGGTGTGCAGCACGCTGCTGCTGGCGTGGCCCGCCCAAAAAACAAAGCCGACTGGGGTGACCCAGTCGGCTCTGCGAGATAGATGGTCGGGGCGGCGGGATTCGAACTCGCGACCCTCTGCTCCCAAAGCAGGTGCGAAGTTCAACAGCCATCGGGCAAGGTGCCGCAACTGTCTATCGGAATGGCGGCGCTTCACCCCCCTTTTTATCGCGGTTTGCGGCTCTTCGATAGACAGCCTTTTCGGTCCTCTATCGCCCCAATGCTGTATAAACATACAGTATGCAAGGCGGCTCGAACTTTTACCCAGACCCCACTCCCTGCTGGCACTGCCATTGGTTCGGCTACCTGATGGCCGAGAACGGCCACGGCGTTTGTGTCAACCCGAATCTTGTCGCGGTCGTGGCCACGCCCAGAAATGGGTGTGCTCATTGGCGCAGGGAGCCTGGCTCAGACGACAGCGCTTGGCCGCCGGAGGCGGTCGGCTACCGTTCTCCCGTACAGGTGCGCATCGAGGCCGAGCGGGACCGGTTGGTGAAGATCCGCGAGTTGGGGCAGCGTGCGGCACTGCCCCACGGCGTGTACGCCGAATGCAGGGACCGGAGCGGGATTCTGGCGCCGTCTGGCTTCGGCCTCACGGCCGACCCAAGCGAGGCTCAGGCAGTGATCGAGCGACTAGGGGTCAATGCGGCAATCAGGTCCGGGAGGCTCTAGCCTACCCCGGCTCTTTCGCGCGATCTATGGCAGCCTCCAGCCAGTCCCTCCCGAGCCGCTGGAGCTTCTCCCATCGCGCCTCGTTCAGACGCACCGTCCGAGGCTTGGTGGTCTCTGAAGGAGCCAGCCGGGGCGGCCTGCCCCTGCGCTTTGGCTCCTCGATAGCGCCGCTCATTCGCGCCAGTCGCCGATGACGATCTCGCCTTCAGCGCCGACCTCCTCGGCCACAACCCGCGCGGCGGCCAGCAGCTCAGCATCCGGCAGGCCGGCCTGCTCTTCGGTGGTCAGGACGATGCCGCCGCCGGTGGAGTCGGCGTCAGCTGCGATGAAAGCGGCGCGGTAGGTATTGGTCATTCTGATCTCCCTGTTGCTGGCCGGCACCGTGCCGTCCATGGAATTAATGTAATACGCTAATGCTGAGTAGGCAAGAGATTTCGCGTATTACGATAATTCAGGGGACATGAATGCTTGCCTCAGGCGGTCGAGCGAGTTTTACCTACAGGTCGCCCCAGCGGCTGCGGCCACGGAAAACCGGCGGCGGCAGCTTCTTCTCCTGGGGGTGGATCGGCTTGTAGCTGACCGCCCGGAATAGGCCGTCGCGCCGCTGGCGCATCACCAGGAAATGCGGGAAGCGCCCCCACCTGGACCGGCGCACGCTCAGGTAGATGCTGGCATCACCCTTGCGTCGGCGCCTGAGGTACAGGCAGACCGCCCAGATCAGGCAGTTCGACCGTTTCACGCGACCTCCGCCAGCATCTCAGGGGTGACCGTGTAGCGGCCCACCTCCCCGTGTTGGTCGTGCAGAAGAATCACCTTCATGTCGCGCGGCGCCCGGTACCCGCCCCAGGTCGCATAGGCGTCCTTTGCTGCCAGGGTACGGAAGGATTCCACCGACACCCCGGGGTGGTCCTTCTGGACCGACTGGTGATGCACGTGGCCCATCCACCAGTACCGGTGGCGGGTCTGGCCCCAGTCTTCGGCCCGGTCGGTCGCCATCACGCCAGGCAGACGCTCCGGCTTGATGCTGTGGCCGTGGTGGACGCCCACCAGCGTGGCGCCGTGGCGGATGTAGTGGCACGGGGTCGGGCTGGCATCCACCACCACCCGGGGTTCGTTCTCGTAGGCGTGGGCCAGGCAAATGCTCAGCCACAGGGAGCCCGTGTCGTCGTGATTTCCCACCGCATTGATCACGCGCACCCGCTTGTGCTTCGTGAGGGCGGTGTCAATCATGGTCCGCAGGGTCAGGACGGCCACGCGCGCCATCTTGGCGTAGCGGCTGTCCATGTCCAGGCGGTGACCGCTGCGGGTGGTGACGCCTTCCATGTTGTCGGCGTGGAGGAAGTCGCCGAGGTTCACCACCACGGCTTCCTCGCAGGCAGGCGCCATTTCCACCAGGCGGGCCATTGCCGTGCAGTGCAGCCGCTCCGCCTGCTTCAGGTCCCAGGCCTCGCCCGTCTCTTCTGGCCAGGACATCATGCCGATGTGCGCATCCCCGATGGGGTAGCAGGCCATGAGGTGCGAGCTGTAGGCGTCGTCATTGGCTGCCGGTCGGCGAGGCTTCACGCGCGGCAGCTCGGCGGCCATGGCCTCCAGCCCTGCGCGCAGCGCCTCCTGCTGGGCGGCTTGTTCCGGCGACTGCCGCTCCCAGGTCCGCTCCACGGCGCCATCCTTGGCGCGCTGGACCGTCACCTTTCCCATCAGGTAGCCCGGCGCCACGCCGCTGACGAAGTGGCCCGGCGCATGCCCTTTGCGGGCCGCCCGCTTGCGCGCATGGTCAAAGGCATTGCTCACGGCGCTCTTGCTGACCCCCAGAACTTCCGCCGCCCGCCGCTGGGTACCGTGCAGCGCGACCGCTTCCAGAATCTCTCGCTCTCGCGCAGTGGCGAATTCGGTGAGTAGGTCGAACTCCGCCGGGGTCATTGCTTGGGCTCCCATTCGCCGCAGCCCTCATCCGCATTGACGGCCGGGAACTCGGACACCGGCTCATCCCCGATCACGATCACAGTGGGCGGGTGGGCCCGGCATTCGCCGTACTCCGCCACCGTGGCGCTGTCGGTCGGCGCCGGCCGGTAGTGCTTGCAGTCGCTGCAGGTGCGGTCACTCATGGTCCGGGTCCTTGCTCAGTGCGTCTCGTTGGGCTCGTAGCTCTTCAAGGTGTCGCGGGCCTTCTTCAACCAGGCCCGCGCTCTCTCGGAGTAGCTCAACGAGTCCGGCGAGTCTTGGGTCAGCACCGCAGGTTGCGGAAGCGGCCGGGGCGGGGGCGGACACGATGCGGTCGAGACTGTGCCGCACCCGCTCAAGGTCAGAGCGAGCAGGCAGAGCGGCAGCAGCATTACGCTGCTGCGCCTGCGCAAAGTTGTCCATGCGGCGGATCGTGGAGACAGCATTGGTGCGCTCTACCTTTCTGGCCTCTTCGCTGGCCTGCGCCCGGTTGGCAGCGGCTTTGCCCTCCGCCCAATGGATGTGGAAGCGAATGCCCGCCGCGAAGGCGAGCATCAGGGCTACGAGCCCGATCAGAATTCGAGTTGACCAGGTCATGAGCCACCCTCCCCGGCCAGCCGCCGCGACAGCGCCACAAGGTGCGCGTTGAACCACCGGCGGATCGCGTACTGACGGACGATGGAGACTGCGGTGTAGACCCAGCCCATCCAGAAGTTCTGGGCCGCGCTCGGGTGCGCGCCGATCAGCGGCAGGATCAGGAAATTGGCAATGAAGTTGAACGCGAAGCCGACCGCGATGTTCACCCACGCCTCCGCGATGGCGCTGCGCGGGGACTGGCCCGGACCTGGCGCGCGGGTGTAGGCCCGCCAGGTGAAGAGCGCCACGAACACGAAGCTGGCGAGCCCACATGCGATGAGGGTGCTCATGGGGCCTCCGTGTCGGCGATGGTGAAATGGCGCACTTTCTTGTCGGCATGCATGTCGAGCAGCATCCCGGCATGTGCGTTCAGGTCGCTCAAGTCCAGGTCCTGGCGCGGCGGTCGGTCGTCTTCCCAGTTCCCTTGAAGGATCGAGTCGCGCAGAACCATCAGGCCGGCGATGGCTTTATCGATGTGATGGAGCTTCGACTCCTCATCGATGTCCTGCCCCTCCCACCAGGAGAGCAGGTGTCGCCCCACCACTGCATCGAAGTAGACCGATGCCCGTACGCCAGCGGCGCGGTAGTTGTGGCGACCGTACTTCAACGCCCCCTCCATCATGGCCAGGCCCACGCGCCACAGCACGCGGACGGGTAGACAGGAGATCGGCACCTTGCGGATACCAACGGCATCCTTGGGGTTGGTGGGCTTCTCGCTCATGCGCGTCCTTCACACAGTGCGCGCTCATTCGCACGGCGCTTCACCAGGCCGGGCAACTGCTGGCCGCCGGCATAGGTCCATCGGGAAAGTTCCGCGCATCCGCCCGCATAGTCGCGGGCCAGCAGCTTGCGGGACATGGTGGAGTTGCAGAAGGCCGAAGCGCCCACGTTGTACGCGAAGGACAAGGTTGCAGCCTTGACGTGGTCAGGTGCATCCGCAGGCACGCAGGCGGCAATGCCGGCCCAGTGCTGAGCCAGCGAATCGCCAAGCATGTCCCGGCATTCCTGCGGGCTGTACGGGCGCATCTGCACGTGCGTCTCGCCGTAGCAGACCGTCAGGATCCCGACCGGGTCGCGGTATGGCTCAGTCCGAAGCCCCTCGGAGACCATGACTACTGGCGCGGCAAGCAGCAGCGCCGCTGCTCCTGCCGCCGCAAGCGCCTTAGGCTTGCTCATCGTATTCCGGCAGCTTCCCGCCGCCGCCCGCCTGCCGCTCGGCCAGCTCGTAGTGCTTGCGCTTGTAGTACCAGTTGACGACGAAGCCACCCAGGGCGATCAGCAAGCCGATGAGGGCAACCAGGTCGTTGGAACTCAGGCCGCCTGCCACGGCAGCGCCGGCACCGCTATAGGTGACCTTGCTGCCGCTCGCGGCCACCGCCGCTTCGAATGCGCTCACCGCGCCGTCCGTCTTGTCGCCCATGGCGGAACCCTTCTGTGGTGCGGCGCACGGCGCCAAAACAAAAAGGCCCACCCCCAGATTGAGGGTGAGCCTTGAACGGACCGAAGCCTACAGCGCCTGCGGCGATCGCGCTTGAAAGCGTGCCGAAAACGGAATGCTTAAGTTGTAGGCCAGTCGATGGACTGCACTTCTGCCACAGTTGCCGCCGCGTCGATGGCCTCCCGCAGCAGTCGGGCGGTCTCGTGCGCGCTGGCCACCTGCTGGCCCAGCGCTTCACCGAGCGCCATCAGGTCTGCAGCGCTGAGCGTCCGAATGCTGTTGTCCGCCAGGGTCCAGTCCATGCTGAAGGGCTGGCCAGCGGCCACGGCCTGGGCCGCCAACTGCACCGCGCCCATGATGCGCAGCTGCGCCCGCTCATCGGCATCGAACACGGAACCATCCCAGGTCAGTGGGCCGAACTCGTGGGCCTCGCGCAGCTGCTTGATCTGAGCCCAGCGCCGGTCTCTTGCCTTCTGAAGGTCGCCAACTGCGGCGATCTGGCTGCCGCCCACGAACGGCGAGTCCGATGCGGCCAGCAGCACCTGCTCAATGCTGCCAAAGAAGTCAGTGGGATTGAGACCGAGGAACGGGACCAGCAGCGGCGACCAGTGGTAGGCCGGCTGCTCCGCCGACAGGTTGTCCTCGGTGACGTAGCTGGCCAACCGCACCAGCAGCACCTCGGGCGCTTGGGTGATGTTGGATTCGACGTGCAGCACCTGGTGGAGCGTGCACTGAGCGCCGTTGGGCGCATTCAGGTTTTTCAGGATCGGCATTCTTCCTCCTCAGGTCAGGCCGTTCGCGTCGATAAGGAAAGCCGTGACAGCACGGCCGGTGTAGTTCTCGTTGCCGGGACTCTCGCCGGCGCCGTACTCCACAACGTCGCCGTTCACGCGCTGCTGTCGCTGGGCCCGCGCAATGACAGTCCCGCTCAGCGTCCATCCGTGGATGTAGGCATCCGCCCGCCACTGGTTGCGCGCCGCGTTCACCAGCACCCAAGCCGGGTCAATGAAGCCGAGGGCGAAGCCCATCACTGCCGGGGTGACGATGCCGGAAGGGATCGTTGCGGAGCTCACGCCAGCGGCCAGGTCCACCACGCCGGCGAACATCAGGTTGCGGTTCAGCCCGAACTCATAGGCCAGCGTCACGCCGTCGTTCTGCCGGATCCGCATGCCGTAGGTGGAGTGCGTGGTGGGGCGGCCGAAGCAGTAGATGTCGATGGGCGCGGCCACATTGCTGGCGTCCTGGTTGAACACCACGAAGTCCCAGGTGTTGCCAGATCTGGTCATCTTGGCCACGCCACAGCACCGAGTGGACAGCGACAGGAACGGCACCACAACCGGCGAAGCCGTGACGATCCGGTACCGCTTGAATGTCGGCTTGGTTCCGCCGCCCGGGCTCAACCCGTTCATATCCGGCGCCACCTCGTCCTGGACGAACGAGGCCTTGCCGATGTAGTTCAAGCCAAAGCCGTCGCTGGCCACCAGCAGACCCAGGCCCGGAGTCTTGATCCGAATGCCAAAGGTGCTCATGAAACCACCAGCATGAATGACTGCGGGAACGCCGACGTGCCCACGGTCAGGCGTGGATAGCCGAGGGCGTAATCAACGGCCGCCCCACCCACTGCACCGTTCAGGTCCATGCTCACCATCCGGACCGTGCGGCCGACGAAGGTGGGGTAGGTCCTGGTGTAGCCAGCAGCGTTTGCGGGTTCGTTGATGAAGTCCAGGCACACCCCGGCGGTGGCCACGCGGCTATCGAACCAGACCGCTAGGTTTGCCGCGTTGCGGACTCGGAAGCCGAACTCGCTCATGCCAGCTTCCCCAGGTCGATGATCTGGGCATTCGTGTCGGTGAAGATCGACAGCAGGTTCTGAGCGATCTGGATGCCGCTGGCGGTGCCGCCGTTGATGCCCGTAGAGATCAATGTCGCAGACAGGCGCTTGATGTGCGCTGCGTCGATCACCGCGGCATCCATGTAGGTGGCAACGACCGCTTCGGTGAGCCGCCCAGCGATCAGCGAAGGGCCTGGGCTGTAGGCCCCTGGGCCTGTCGCAGTCGCGCCAACCGCCTCAAGTTGCGGCGCAGCCAGCCAGAACCAGGAATCGGTGAGCCCTTGGCCACTGAGCGTGTTGTGCTTCCGAACATAGGGCCGCATGTACACGGCATTGGACGGCGCCGACGCCAAGACGAAGGGACGCTTGTACGCGTTGATGTCGTCGGCGTTGGTGATCGCCGGCCAAGCCGGCAACGTGGCGCCCGAGTAGGCTTCGGAGATGAAGCTGCCATCCACTGCGAAGAACTGGATTCCAACCCCGCCGCAGCAGCGGTGCGCCTGGAAATAGACCGACATGCAATAGCGCTGGCCGGCCAGAACAGGGACGGAGTGGGCCAGGTCCCACGCCCCCAGCGGGTAGATGTCCGCACCCACGCCGTTGTCCCCCGTGCCATTGTTGGTGGCCTGGTGAATCGTCAGGTTGCGGGTTCCGGTGCCGTGCAGCGTGTAGGTGTCAGGCCAGAAGTTTGAGGCGTACTGCAGGCCCACATCAATGCTGCCGGCCACAGTGTTTCCGTAGGCCATCGTCACTGACGAGGTTTGGTCCGAGTTGGGGATCAGGTTCGCGCTGCTGGCATTGCTGCTGTTGAGCCAGCCATTGGAGGGGTTGACCAGCGATGAGTCGAGATTCACCACCCCAGACTGGAAGGCGATCGACCCGTTCGGGTTCCGCATCGTCACCTGGCCGTCGAAGGTGCTGGTGCCACGGATGTGCACGTTGCTGAACTCGGCGGAGCCGTCAGCACCGATGTTCCAGCCGCTGTTGTTGGCGACGTAGTTCGTGCTTCGGAGGTATCGGCCCACCGCCAGGGCGCCGGCCAGGATCTTGTCGGCCGACAGCGAGCTGATCTGCGCGTTGTCTACGTACAGAGCCGCCATGTACCCCTCTGTCGCGAGAAGGTACTGGGTGACCGTGTAGCCGACCGCCAGCGCGCCGAAGCGGGCCGGGTCTGTGATCGTGCCGGTGACCTTATCCGAGCCCAGGTTCACTGCATCGGCCGCGAGCGCCGCAGCAGTGACCGCGAGTGGCGCCAAGTCCTGGCCGCCGATCTTTCCGGTGGTGACGGCAATGCCGTTGTCCCCGCCGGCCGGCACCAGCGATTCCACGTCGTCGTTCGTGACCCAGGTCAGCCACAGGCGCAGGGTTGTGCCCAGCGGCGCCGGGTAGCTCGTGATTGGGCCGGTGAACTCGTGCAGCGGCGAGGCATCAGCGAACACCGGCAGTGGGTCGCCGGCCGCCATAACCTTCCCGTAGACCTTCGTCTTCTTGTGGCCATGGCCGGCGGTATAGGTGGGCGTATCGTGCGTGATGATCAGCTTCGAGAAGCCCGCCGCCACCTCCACGTTCTGCGGCGTCGGGGGCGGCGTCGGGTCCTCCGCAATGATGTCGCTGAAGGCTTCCGTCAGGGTCCGCGACAACTGGGCCACACCCTCCGCCAGTACGCCCGCCGTGGTGATGGCGCGGCATGCGAAGGTCCAGGCACCAGCGGGCGGGCGCGTGGTCTCCACGGCACCGGTGTAGATGTCCGAGGCGGCGCCCAGCGGCGTCATGTCAGCCCAGTCATCCACCGACACTGGCGTGAGGCCGGCGCGGTACCGGATCTGCACGCCGGCATAGGCCGGTGGCTTGCTCTCGCTGTAGCCGAAGCGGAAGCGGCGGATGCCGGCGACCAAATCGTCCAACGCGAACTGGTCCACGTTCCACGGTGGCGCGTCCAGGGCGTCGGTCAGGAACAGCACGGACGCGGAGGCGCCCGCCCTGCCCTTCGAATCGAACGGCACCACCTTGATCAGCCAGGAGCCGTTCGTGTCGATCCGGAAGCTGGTCCGGTTGCCCACGGCAGCACCGTCCTGCAGGCGCTGCTCCTGCCCGTCGATGGTGCCCCAGACCTGGCAGTGTTCCACCTCGCCGCTGCAGTCCCAGGCCACATTGAGCTGCACCCACTCGGTGTTGCCCTGGGTGTTGGTCTGGGAGGTCACGCGGATGTTGGACACCACCGGCGGGTCCAACTGCGGGTTGGCCGGTTGGACAGGCGCAGGCTGGTATGCGCCGGTGAGCACATAGGTCCAGAACTCGTCACTCTCCGGCACCACGCGGACCGTGGCGCCCTTGAGGTCCGGCTCTGGCTCGATCTGCACCACCCGCACCCGATAGCCAGGCGTGGCCTTCACGTCGTAGCACCACAGGGTGTCATGGGCGGGGTTGCCGCTGGTGTCTCCAGGGAACGCCACACCATCGGGCCAGGAGCCCGTGAGCGTCAGAACATCGGATGTGCCGGTGAAGGCCTGCACGCCGAAGACGCGGTAATCCACCTCGCCAGGCACGCGCAGGCCGACGAAGCGGCTTGGCAGCGCGGGCACCGGTTGGTCCAGCTCCAGCGAGATCACCCCACCAACCAGCGACGCGCTGACCAGGCGGCCACCGTGGGCCCACTGCGTCATGTCGTGGCTGAGGCTCAGCATGGACATGCGGCGGTAGTCCAGGTGCTCGATGTCAGCGCCGAAGCTGATGTCCTTGAACTGGTACAGGCTCTGGCCGAGGTGGTACCGCGCCAGGACGGCGGCATGCGCTTCGGTGGTGACACCGACACCGGTGATCCGGGCCGGGTTCAGCATCGTGGTGACGCCCGGCGCCGTGACACGCAGGGTGACGGTCTCGAAGTCCTTGTCCCGGTCCTGGTACTGGTATTCGATGCCGTCGGCCGCGTTGGTCAGCGTGTAGCTCACCTGGAAGCTGCCGCGCGTCATGTTGGCCATGTTGACCACGCCGCCAAGCGGTTGGCCGTTGGCCGCCCACATCACGGTGGGGGACGACCCGTTGAGCCACATGAACTGCCCCATGCCGGCAAGCGCGATCTCTTCCAGCAGGTCGTTCAGGCTGATCGCTTCGGTGATCCAACGGTCATAGGTGTAGCCGTTGGCCGCGCAATGCAGCATGAAGCCCTTCAGGCCATCCAAGCCGATCTGGTCATCCGACATGCCCATGCCGAACTGCAGGTTCCCTGCCGCATCTCGGACGCCGCGCAGCACCAGCAGGATCAGCGCCCCTGGGTTGCTGATGCCCTCGGCCCGGGTCGTCGCGTTGATCCAGGCCGTTCCGTTCCACACCGGGAGTGGCCGGGGATGGAACGTGGCACGGACGGTATCCAGCGTGCCGTTGAGTTGGCCTGTGGCCTTGATCTTGATGCCGATGCGACCCCAGTCCGAATAATCAGTGGAGTCCGGCTGGATGCTGCGCAGGTAGGTCCATTGGGCAGTCCGGGTGGTGTTGCTGTCGTTGATGCCGTTTACGCGGCGCATGCGCACCTCGTACTGGCCAGGGTCCACCACCTGGGTCAGGGTGGTGCGTCGCAGCTCGGTGGACTTGTTCGAATAGGAGTAGTTGCCGGGCGTGCCGCTGGTGCCACGACCAAACGGCAGCCAGGAAGACGTGCCGACAGCACGGTACTGAGCTTCCACGATCAGGAACGCGAGCGAGAGGCCCTCGCCCGACTTGTAGAGGCTGTATTCCAGATCGATCTGGAGCTGCAGCGAGTCAACGCTGCTGGTGCGGGTAACCCACTCCTGGGTGTCCTCCAGCAGCGCGCCTTCGATCGTGTCGGCGTTGCTGTACAGCGGAACAGGCACGCTCGGCATGCCACTGAAGCCGTTCGTGTAGACCGTCACGTCGCTGTAGTTGGACAGCGGCGTGTCGCCCACCGATAGATCCGAATAGCTCGCGACGTTGATCCCGCCCAGCAGCGTGCTGGCCAGGTATTGGTCATCGCTCTGGAACCACGTGTATTGGTTGCTGGCCAGGTCCGGCGTCACACGCATCTCGCCCAGCAGCACGCCGATGGGCTCGTTCTGCCGCGCCGAATTCCGCTGGTCGGAGAGGCTGTACACCTCCTTCGCCGTCCCACTGCCGGCCTTCGGAACCTTCGGTGTCAGAACCTTGTTGATGATGGCCGCGCCAGCCACGACGAGGCCAACCGAAAGCATGGAGCCGCCGAAGGCCATCGCTCCGCCCGCAAGGGCGATACCACCGGTGAAATACACCAGCGCCGCGATAGCCACCAACTTCAGCGCGCTCTTCTGCACCGAGGCCCTGCAGGCGATGACCTGGCCGTGCTTGGGCCAGGTACGGGACCACAGCGCACGCGGCACCTCATACCCGCCGATGGAGACGGACCACGCCCCAGAGCCGATGCCATCCAAGTGGCGTTCCAGGAACGATTCCAGGCTCTCACCTGGTTGCAGATCCGCCGGGACGTTGCGCTGGCCTTCCAGCAGCACCGGATGCGGCGTGACGATGAGGCGGCCAGGGGCCGGCGGGTCCAGCAGTTCAGCCGGGGCGCCGCCCACCATTGCGGTGTTCAATTCCATCTGTAGAACCCTTCAACACGAAGGCCGTAGGCCGGCAGCTCGTGAAGGCGATGCATGCGACTGGCGCCGATGACGTGGGAGGTGTGAAGCACCCACGGTTCGTATGCCAAGAAAAAGTAGGTGCCGATGTGCCCCGGGGTGCTCTGGCCGGAATCCAGCATCAACACGGCGTCGCCGTCCTGCGGCGCATCCACCCGGCGACCAAGGGCCGCGGTGTGGGCGACCAACTGGGCGGCCTGGTCAGCCTGCCGGCGTGGGCGTGGCCGGGTGCCGGCGAGCTCAGCGGCTCTGCCGAACAGCTCCCGCTGGACCAGTACAAACAGGTCCGCGCAGTCCATCGAGCGCGCGCAGTAAGGCAGACCGCAGAAGCGGTCGAGATCCTGGGCCCGCACGATCAGAAGATCCCGGGCAGCGTGTGCTGGTTGGCGATCTGCTTGACGGCCGCCTGGCGCATGATCTCGTCCCACCCGGCCGTGGCCGTGGCGGCGGACGGCGTGCACACCACGCTGGAGATCGGCATCTTGAACACCTTCTCCTGCACGTCCGGCTCGCTGCGGTCGATGATGATCAGCCGGGCCATGGTGATAGACCCGGGCGTGATGCGCTCCAGCTCATCGGTGATGCTGGTGCCGGCGTTGCCCATCGTCAGCTGCATACGCGGGGCGCTGCCGCTCACGTCCTCCGGCAGGGTGAAGCCAAAGTTGACGCCGACGTACGTCACGCCCTGGCTGGCCACGTCTTCCGAGTTGTTGGCAATCCGCATCGGCTCCGAGAAGCCAGGGTTCGTGATCTCCAGCAGTTCGATTGAGCCGCCAGGGTTGGTGACGCGCTGATTGTTCTCTCGGAGGCTCATCGCAGGAACTCCAGAACAGCGGTGCGGCTGGCCACCTCGAAGCGCCCAGCCAGAGGCGTCAGGGCGCCCAGCTTCCCGCCCTCGAATCGAACCGACCGGGTCACCTGGTAGCGCGAGTCGAACCAGTCGAACCAACCGATGCGGCCGATGGTGTTGAAGTACCAGTCATCGAAGGCCACGGTGTCGGCCCGGCTCTTGAAGAGCAGGCCGACCGTGACCTTCATCACCACCCTGGTGTTGCCGAGCCTGGTCTTGTCCAGGCCGCGTTCCATCTGGGTGGAGATGACTTCGGGGTCAAAGTCCTCGCTGGTGTTGGCCAGCGTGACACCGACATAGGAAGGGAGTGCGGCCATATCAGTTGGTCTTTAGGCCGAAGCGGCCCTGGGTTGCGCGAGCCGTGATGCCGCCCGACGCCATGTCGTTGGCCACCTCCTTCAGGAGGATCTTCACGAGCGTAGAGCCGTCCGGCTGCTGCTGGGTGGTGGCTTCGGCGTTCGCAGCTTTGCCGGTCTGGTTGTAGACCTCGACCTTCACGTCACCGCCGGACCCGCTGGATGACGCAGCGCCCATGGCGCGCATCTGAGCCGCCGTCAGAACGCTTTCACCCTTCTGAAGGATGGCCGGGTATTCGTCCGAGGCCAGCATGCCGCTATGGAACTTCGGGGCCCCTGCCCAGGTGGATGCCGGCAGCGAGCGGGTGCGGGCCGGAGAGTCTGTGCCGACCACGCCACCGCCGTGGAAGAAGCTTCCGGCCATCGAGAGCACCCCCCCGCTGCCGCCGGTACCGCCAAAGATGCCCGTGATCTGCTTCTGGATCATGATCCGCACGAGATCACTGATGATCGAGTTCGCGAGAGACTTGAAGTCCAGCTTGCCGGTCATCACGAAATTCACCAACGCGTCCTCCATCGAGGAGAAGGCGTTTTCGTAGAACTTCTGGGCCTGGGCGGCGGTGTTGTTGGCGTTCGCCGCATAGTTGGTCATGGCCTCGCCGGCGCCCACAGACCAGTCGCTTTCCTTCGCCAGGCGGGCGTCGTAGTACTTGTCCCACTCGCCGAGCGCCTTCTCGCGAAACTCCTTGATCAGCGCCAGCTGGTCGTCGTACTGCTTTTGCGCGTTCGAATCGAACCGACCCTGCATCTGCGACAGGCTCTTGTTGTTCTCCAGTTGGCGAATCTGGTCGTCGTAGCGGTCGCTGATCTGGTTGCGGCCCTGCTCGCGCTGGCGTGCCTTGTCACCGGCCCCCATCAGCTGCAGCTCGCGGTCCTGCGAGCGCGTCAGTGTGTCGAGGTAGTCCTGAGCGGACTGTCGCGCCTCGGCGTAGGCTTTCTTTGCCGCAGCGGCGGCGGAGTTCTGCTGGATCCCCAGGTTGACCGTGGATGCGGCGGCCTTGTTGTTGATCTCGTTGATCTGCGCGAGGTTGTCCTTGATCTTGCCCTGCAGGCTCAAGCGGTCGGCGGTGGTCAGGTTGTCCCGCTTCATCGACTGCTGAAGTTGCCCGTTCTCGTCGCCCAGCGCCTTCACTTGGGCCTGGCGGTAGAGGTCGATGAATGCCCGCTTGGCGTCGTAGTACTGCTGATCACTGATCAGGCCCGCCTGGCGGGTGGTCTCCAAGACCGATTCGGCATCCTGGTAGGAGGCCGTCAGCGCCGACAGGCTGCGCTGGATGTCCGAGACGGCCGAAGCCGAGCGCGCCGCCTGCGCGCCGGGGTCGTATTCGTCGTTGATGTTCTTGAGCAGCGCCTTGCGTTCGTTAGGCGTGGCGTTGGCCTTATCAGCGAGCTTGTTGGCATCATCAATCGCTCGCGCCCACTTCACTTGCCGACTGAGCGACGCCTCCAGGCGCAGGTTCAGGGTGTCTTTGACGCGCTGGGTTTCGACGCTCTCGGCCTGTTGCTTTGCCGTCTCTTCGCTGACCTGCTTAACCCTCTGCAGGGCCGCCAACTCGGACTCGATAGCCTCGCGGCGTGCTGCAGTGGCGGCGGGATTGTTGGACCTACGGCTGTCCAGCGCCTTCAGGCGAGCTTCTGCATCCGCGATCAGGTCGTCCGTGGTGTCAGCGCGCCCCACCCCTTTCGCCGCGTCCCAGAAGTTGCCGGCGGCAGTCTTGGCTGAGTTCCACGCGCGCTCCAGGTACCCCACGTTCTTGGCTGTCGCGTCCAACCGCTCGCTGAGCTTCCCCATGACGAACACAAGGGCCTCGTCGCCCTTCTGCTGTTCCTCCGCGCGACGGATGTACTTCAGCTGGTCAGCGTCAAGGAAGTTGTAGCTCTTGTTCATCTGCGCCGCGAAGCGCGACACGCTTTCAGCGGAGCCGGCGAAGGTCTTCACCACTTCCTCGTTCGAGGCGCCGGTGACCTTGGCGTAGAGCTGGGCCGCCTGGGCGGATGCCTTCAGCGCGTCCCCGTTCAGTTGGCCGGTGCTCACCAGGCCCTGCAGGATCTCGCGGCTGCTCCCCAGGCTCACGTTCGCCGCGTTGGCCACGCTCTTGGCCATCGCGTTGAACTGCCCTTCGGTCACGCCTGCGGCGTTGCCCGTCAGGATGATTGACTTGCGGAAGTCCTCGCTTTGCTGGGCGCCCTGGTAGTAGGCCATCGCCAGCGCGCCGATGCCGGCGGCGAACCCACCCAGCAGCAGGCGCGTTCCCGTGAACACCGTGCTCAGCGCGGCGGCGGTGTTCTTCAGCCCGCCGAAGGTGCCGCTCAGTTGAGACCCCTGCTGCACCAGCGCAGTCATTGGTGACCCACCGGAGTAGATCTGAACGAACAGGTCGTTCAGTTGAAAACTGAGCTGCTGCGCCTCCTGCGCGGTCAGCTTGGCGCCTTGGCCGAACTTGCGCGTCTGATCCTTCGCGCTTTCCAGCTGCTTGATGTACGGAGCCGCTTGCTCCGAAACACCCAACAGCGCCGCCCGGTAGGCCAGAGCCTCGGCCGTGGACATCTTGTAAGTCGCCGCCTGGGTCTTCAACGAATCCAGGAAACTGTCCTGCTGGCGCTGGGCGGCGAGCTTGGCCTGGCCGGCTTCCCTCTGGGCCTGGGCCTCCGCCAGTGCTGATGTTGCAGCATCGCGCTGCGCTGCGCGCTGGTTCTCCAGTTGCAGGATAAGCGGAGCCGCTTCGGCGGCCACGCCCGCCTGAGCGGCCCGGTACCGGAGCAGGTCCTCGGCGCCCTTGCCGAAGGTGGCTACCTGGTCGCGAAGTGAATCCACCAGGCGGTCGCCGGCCGACGCGGCTTTGTCCGACGACTCGGCCATACCTTCGTTCGCCACCCGGGTGCGGCCCATGGCAGCGGCCAGGGCCGTGGTGGCTGTGGTGGAGTCGCGCACGGCACGCTCAAGGCGATCCATGGCGGCAGCGGACGCCTGGCCGGCATCGCGCATGGCCTTGGCCAGCGCCTCGGCCATCGTGGCGGCCTTGTCGCCGTGCCCGGTGAGCTGGTCCAGGTCCTTCTGGGCCGTCTTCACCTGTGAGGTATCGACGCCTAGACCAAGGGTGGTGATTTCGTCAGCCATGCGTGTCCAATGAGAAAAGCCCCATCACTGGGGCTTCTTGGGTCGGTTCTCTTCCATGGCCTGCATTGCGCCGGCTTGCAGTTCGCGGATGTCCTCGAACAGCTCCGGCCACCGCCTGCGCGGAATGCCCTTCATGCGGAAGACAGATTCGATCGACTGGGCGTTGAGGGCGTAGAGGCCGGCCGGGCCGCAAAGCCATTGGTCATCGAGGCTGGTGAAGATGTAGAAGGACTCAATGGTGCTGGGCCACAGGACGACCTGGTAGTCCGCCGCCACGTCCTCCATCTCAAGGCCGAGACCCTCCAACTCTTCAGGGGTCGGCGGCGCGAGCCACCGGCGCCGGCCGGCCTCCCTCAGTTTCCCAACCGGGCTCCGGTCTGCTCGTGCACGTAGCTGGCGGCGATCACGCCCGGGGCGGAGTGCCACTTCTGCACCAGCTTGGCCACTGACGCTTCGTTGAATTCCTCGGTGCAGTTGTGCCAGTTCGCCACGGCTTCCAGGATCGACTGGACATCCGAGCGGCCCACGGCCTTCTCACCGGCAATGAACTCCTTCAGCTCATCCACGTCGCGGTGCCGGAACTCCAGGTCCAACTTCAGCTCTTGGCCGCCGGGGCCGGGAATGACGATTTCCTTGCGGAAGGTCGGGTTCGGATCAAGGCTGACTTTTGGGGTGCTCATAGGGTCTCCTATGGAATAAAAAGAGCCCGCGCTCAGGCGGGCTCAAGGTGGCTTAGACGCGGTGCGGGCGGCCGACGAACGAGTGGGTCATCGGGCAGGCCATGATTTCGTTGGGCGTCATCGACGGGTTGTCATCGAAGCCCACATAGCCGTTGTAGAGGATCTCCTTCGTGTTCGGCAGGGCCGCCTTGAGGGCGCGCGGTTGGCGGTCGTCGTTGGCCAACTGCAGCAGCGCGAAGCCGGGCAAATCGGGGTCATCCGCGATCTGAATCGTCATGCCGGACGCACTCTTGACGGTCGGGATACGGCCTTCGGAGTCCGCCTCCAGGAACTGGAAGGTGACGAACTGCTGCTCGCCACCGTCCTTGCTGGTGTTGGTGATCTGTTGGATCGGAGTCCAGCCGGTGATCTTGCGCACAGTGCCGGCGCCGAGTGTGGCCGGGTAGCTGTTGACGTTCGAGGTGTTCAGCTTGGCGAAGGTGACCTGGTTCGTCGCCACAGCCTTCACCTTCATGATCCGGCCAGTCAAGCGAGACCAGCCCGAGGTGACCTCGGCGTAGTCGCCAACCACCAGGCCGTGGCCGGCGGCGAGTGTGGCGACAGCCTCGGTCGCGTTGGACACATCGCTCATGACGATGGCGGTGCCGTAACCGCTCGCCATCGCGAAGGTGGTGCCGTTGGGTAGAGAAACAGCCATGGGATTGCCTTTCGGGAATGAAAAAAGCCGCCCGAAGGCGGCTTGGTGCGATGCCCGAGACGGGCGGGATTCAGGTGTTGGGGTAGGTGTCAGCGCGGTAGGCGCAGGAAACAGGAACGACGAAGTAGCCGTCTTCCGGGTCGCCACTGCGGCGGCCCATGGGTCGAGTGATGAAGATCGGCAGGCCTGCGCGCACCATCGGCGCGGTGGGACTGAAGGTGGTGGCCAGGCTTTCGCACAGGTCGTCGGTGGGTCCATTGCCCTCACCGGCTGGCATGAACAGCGTGACCTGGAACAGCCCCTCGAACACGAGGTGCTTCATGTCCACGGTCTGGGTGTCCAGATCCACCGGCATCAGGTAGCAGTGGGCGTAGCGGGATCGGTCGGAAGGCGGCGTGAAGTCGCCCCCGTTCTCATAGGCCACCGGGATCGGCGGGACCTGCGCCGCCGCCCAGGCCGCCAGCCGGGTCTCGAAGGCGGCGCGGATGATCTTGTTGCTCATCGGGAGTTCTTCCTAACGAACCGGGTGAACATGAGCGCGGACTTGCGGACCATGCCGGTGGGGGCCTGCTTGGACCAACCGTGCTCCAGGCGCTTGGCGTAGGGGAGCGAATTGGTCATGTAGATCACGCCGCCCAGCTCCAGCGTCAGGGCCTTGCTTGCCTCGGTCTGGGCCCGGGTGGCGTCGGTGAACTGGCCGACCGAGCGATCAGGCGTCCCGTAAGCAACATTCCAGTTGGCGCGGAATCGCCCCGTATCCACCGGCGAGAGGTTGATCACCGAGCTGAACAGTTGAAGCGAGGTCTTGCGCGCCACCGTCTCCAGGTCCAACTTGGTCTTCTCCACCAGCTTGTCCAGCGGGACGGACCAACCGGTCTTCATCCCTTCACCTGCAGCTCGTACATCACCGGCACGCCGGCCGGAGCCAAGGGCTTGCAGATGGTCACCGCCAGGTCAGCGCCCTGCCACACCAGCTTCATGCCGGGCTTGGGCTCGGGAATGCCCTGGGGTGCGACCAGGAAGACGCGAGCACCATCACCGATCAGCGTGCCGTCCACATAGCTGCGCTCCGCCTGGGTATTGCAGGCGGTGCAGGGGTAGGTTGTCTCGGTGGCCGTGGTGGTGCCGGTGGCCGGGTCATAGACCTGGCCGGTCTTCACCTTCAGAGTGGTCGGCGCGCCGAAGCGAGCCAGCAGGCGCAGCACGGTCGCCGCGGTCTTGGCGTAGTCGAATCCCATCAGGCCCTCACCAGTCGAATGCCGCCTGCAGAGCGCAGCAGCGGGGCCACCAGGATCTCCACCGCTGGGTAGCGGGTTTGCTGGCGGGCGCCGTCGGCGTAGACCGTCTCGATCGGGCCCACGGTCTCGCTCTTCACCTGGGCGCCCTCATCGGCGGTCAAGGTCGCAGCGCTGGCACGCACGGCCAGCTCGCACGTAGCACGCACCAGGGCGACGGGAACCTTGTCGTAGGCCAACGTCACGCCATCCACGCGCACGCTGGACCTGGGCCAGTCCAGCGCCTGGGTGGTCTTCACCCGGCAGCCAGCCCAGCGGCCGGTGTAGCCGCCCAGCCATTCCGTGGCCTGGCGGAGCAGCGCTTCCTTCTTGTCGGTGGTGATCACCGGCCATGCCGCGTTGCCGCGCTTGGTGAAGTAGTCGTCCGCATCCGCCACGCTGGCGTAGGACTCGGCATCGGCCAGGCCGGTGCCGTCTTCCACGATAAGGGCCATATGGCTTTCTCCCCCACCCGAGGGGGTGGGATTGCTGATGCCGGCCGATGAGAATCGGCGCATGCAACAAAACGATTCAGGGATTGAAGATCGGGAGCCACTGGTGGATCCGTGGCTTGGAGGATTCGGATGGCGGCATGGGCTGATCGGCGCGGCCCTCGTCGGCCTGCTGGCGGTGCTGGGCTACGGCCAGCACCCCCCTGAGAAGCTGGCCAGGGCCGAGGCGCCTCCGCCGCCGGCTTCCGCGCCGCCGCGCTGATCAGTCAGGCCATCGACAGCGGCGGCACCAGGATGTCGGCGATCCAGCTTTGGATCACGTCGCCGCCGTGCGCCGCATCTGCCCACAGGCCGCCGGCCACACCAGGCGATGCTGGGATGCGGCCAGAGTCGGACAGGGCGATGTGGGCCACGCCCGAAGCACCCCCAGGGCCGCCCGTATCTGCGGCGGCGATGTCCTTGGCCGCCTGCACGAAGTCGGACCAGTTGCTGGTCTGTCCTGCGTTCTTGATCAGTGTGGTGTCCGCACTGGTCATGAGCAGGATCGAGGCCGTCACACCCGCCGCACGCAGTCGGGCAATGTAGGTCTCCAGGTTGGCCTTGTACTGGGCGGCGCTGATGAACAGCCCGGCGCCCTGCGCGAAATCGTTCTGGCCCAGGGCAATGATTAGCAGGTGCGGGCCGATGGTGGCGATGCGGGCATCCAGGGCGGGCACGGCCAGGTAGTCCGTCGTCCGGAATGCCGTATGGCCACCTTCGTAGAACTGAATGCCGGCGTTCAGATCGCCGTCGTAGAACGCAGCGCCAGCGATGTAGACCTGGCCACCAGACGACCACCCCACCTCAAGCGTGTGCTGGCCAGAGACCAGTGGGCCGATCGTGACGTATCCGTTGTCAGAGATCGCACCGTTGTTGGTCTCGAACGTCACCGCGGCCCCGCCGTCCACCTTGTAGTAGCCGACACGAGTGCTGGAGGCCTTCAGGTAGTGAATGACCGCATGCGTGCCCGTGAAGGTGATGGTTGCGGTCTGCCCGGCTGCGCCAAAAATGTTGTACCGGAGACCCAGGCCGCCACTGGTGAAGTTCTGAGCAGGCGCGCCCGCCAGAACCCAGGGGTTCGTGTAGGGCGCGAAGATGCTGACGTTCTGGATCGGCACGTAGCCGATGCCGCCGCCCGAGCCAATGCCGGCCGTGGGGTATTTGGCGCGTAGGCGCTTGGGCAGCAGCTGCGTCCACTGGCGGCCGAAGGCCGTGGCCGTGCGGTACTCCATCCAGGAATCACCGATGCCGACGATCTTTGCGGCTGCGTAGTCTCGACCTGCCACCGCCTGATACCAGGTGCGCAAGGCTGCGATGGGGCCGCCGCTCGAAGCAGCAGCACCGCTCACCACCACCTCTTCGCCTAGCGAGTTGGTGATCTTCTTGGAGACGGCGTCCTGGCGCAGCGCCAGCTGCTGGCCGACCTGCTCGTAGGTCGTGGTGCCAGTCTGTGAGCGAACCCGAACCACGGCCGGTACGCCGTAGGGACCGAACTGCCTGGAATCCGTGGGTGAGCGCAGGCGCGGCGATTGGTAGGGCGATCCGGGCGCGCCGGCCAGAAGGTCCACATACGCCTCGCCACCGTCTGCAACGCTCACCTTGTAGGCGTCGGTCGGGCCGAGGTTCAGGGTCTGGGATGAGCCTTGAGAAACGGTGGGCATGGGTGGTCTACCTCAGCGGTGTTGGGTCAGGCGTTGGGAGCGGCGTTGAGCAGCTCCAACAGCGACTCGCGGGACGCGTTGCCCTTGAAGGCAATGCCCTTGGCGGTCAGCAGGTCCTTGATCTGGGTGGCGGTCAGTTCGACCTGCTGCGCTTCGTCAGCGCCTTGGCCCAGTGCGGATTCATCGCTTGCCGGGACCTGCTGCACCTGGGCCTGCTGGTCCGCGATGACCTGCGACACCTCTTCGGCCGTGCTGACCGGCGTGTAACCGGTGGGCGGGTAGTCGATTGCGAGGTAGCCGGCAGCCACGAACTCAGCCACGGTGGGGCCATCGCTTCGGAGCTCGGGGGCCAGCTGCAGCTCGGGAACGTCGGGGTTCTCGTAGTCGGTGGGCTTGAAGTCGGCATCCAGGATCCGGAAGCCGAAGGAGCGGATGGCGGCCTTGCGCTCGGGGCTGACCGGGTGCGGCTCGTACCAGATGGCGTGCTTTTCTTGGGACATGTGGGCCTCAAATGAAAAAGCGGGGCCGAAGCCCCGCTTGTGTGGCGGTCAGGAACCGATTACTTGGCTTCGTCGCCGATGGCGATCACGCCGGCGGTCTGCTTGATGTCGGTCGCGACCTTGTCCCAGTTGGTGCCGGTGGCCAGGGCCGCGTCGGTCGGCGACTTGCCGCCATTGGCCTCGTCCCAGGTGTAGCCCTTCATGCCGAGGCCGAAGGTGTAGTCCACCTGCATCGTGGTCTCGATGCGCTCCTTGCCGTTGACGGTCTCGATGTTCGAGATCACGTCACCGCCGTCGAACACCACCGCCGCGCCGGAGGCCAGGCCCAGCACCTTCTGCTTGTTGGGCGTGCCAGCGGCATACAGGGCCGGGGCGTCGGTGACGATCACGGCCTTGTTCAGGATGTCCACGATGGTCACGCCCTCGGCCTTGAACAGGTTCTGCGCGTTGGTCAGGTTCTGGCCGATCAGCTTGTGATAGACCGCGCCGGTCATCACGTTGGCCACGATGTCGCTGGAGCGATCACCGAACTTGGCGTGCGCGCCGTTCAACGCGCTGTAGCTGATGCCGGCGGTTGCGCTGACATCGTTGGTGGCGGCGGCCTGGTTCTGGATCGCGGCCACCAGAGCGGCGATGGCCGTGTTCAGCTGGTCGCGCAGCATCGCCTCGGCGAAGTTGCGGCTGGCCACCTCGATACCTTCAGCCGTGGGCTTGCTCAGCCACGTCAGCTGCGAGGGCTCGAAGCGGATCGGACCGAAGCCGCCGGCGACCTTGACGGCAGAGAACTTGAGCTGGCTCAGGTCCGTCACCGTCGCTGCTGCATTCGCACCGTAGCGATTCACTCGGCGCTGGGCTGCGTGGATGCTGGCGAAGAACGACTCCTGCAGGAAGTCGCCGGTGAAGCCTTCAGTGGTCAGCTGAATGGCGCCGCTGGATGCGGCATTGAACTTGTCCACCATCTGGGCCAGCGTTTCGATGGTCGCCGGCATGATGAAGTCGTTGAAGACTTGCATTTGAGAGAGCATGGGGTCCCTTTCAGGGTATGGAGAGGTGCTTTAGGAGGGAAGGCTGAACTTGGCGTTGATCGCAGCGACGCGTTCGCTCTTGCTGCCGCCGAAGTCGCCCTTCGTTTGAGACTTGCCGCCACCACTACCACCCGAGCCGCCGCCAGCAGCGCCTGAACCCTTCAGGATCTGGTTCTTCTGTGGATAGGCGCCGACGATCGTGGTCAGGGCTTCATCGAAGTCCGCCAGCTCGCCTGGGTTCGAGGCCGAATAGATCTTGTTGCCGTTGGCATCAGTCGCCACGACCTTCCCATCCACCACGTTGAAGTGCTTGCCGAAGCGCGCCTCCACCAGGTCGGCCGGGATGGCCAGCTTTTCGGTCACGAACTTGGAGCGGGTGAAGGAGCCGCCGACCATGTGGCCGTGGAGCTGCCCCCGCAAGGTCTCGGTCTCGCTGTTGGCATCCGCCAACTGCTTTTCGTAGGCGGCTTTGATCTCGCCCTTGACCTTCTCGACCTCGCCCGCTTCGATCAGCTTCTTGGCGTCCAGGTTGGCGACGGTGCCCAGTGCCTTCTTCGCGGCCTCCGGGTCCTCAATGCCGTCGAAGGACTTGAGCTTGCCTTCGGCGGCTTCCGCGCGCTCCCGGTGGCCCTTGGCCTCGGCGTTGAGGCGGCTGATGGTGTTGGTGGTGCCAACCACATCGAATGCGACCTCGCTGCCGTCGTCCTTGACATAGACGGGCTTGCCGTCCTGAACAACCACATTGCCTTTGTCGTCGAGCTTGAGTTTCATGGTGCGTTTGAGGCCATCCGGCCAGTTGGTGTGCCCCATCCGGGACGGTCCGCCCTACTCCGCATCCGCGTTTTGGACATGAAAAAAGCCGCCCGCAGTTGCCTGGGGCGGCTCAGAAATGAAAAAGGCCCGCGCGGGGCGGGCCTTGTGGTGTGGTCAGGGGGCTTCTACTCGCTCCCCTCGTTTGACGAAGCAGTGAAGGCAGATCAGCGCCTTGGCGCCGCCCACCGGCTTGCCGGCCGGTGAGACTTGGACACCCACGCGCGTCTCGATGAACTCGCTGGCACCGCAGCGGCGGCAAACCAGTTGATGGCGCGGCGCGGCCTCACGGACCCGGCGCCGCACCTTCTCGGCGGGCGTCTCTTCGGGCTTTGGGGTGGGCGGCACAAGCTTCAGCGTCACGCCGCAATCATAAGCCGGCAGCCTTGAATGCGGCTGGCTGCCGCTCCTTCAACTGCTCCAGGGTGAGCATCTGCCCCTTGTTGTTGCTGAAGGCCTCCAGCGGCAGATCGCCCTGGCGGTAGAGCTTCGCCCGGGCTGGGCCGAGGATCTCCGCCTGTCTATCAGCGCCCTGGCGCTCGAACCATTCCTTGTACGTGGTATCCGCCGGCACCGCGCCGTCCATGCTGGCACGCTGGCCCTGAGTCCAGTCCGCCACATCCTCGCCGCCCAGCTCCTTCCAGCTCTTGAGCACCGGCGAAGAGCAGGACCTGCAGCAGTAGTGAAGCCGCCCGGGCCCAGCTTCCCATGGCACCTTGTGCTTGATGGGCTTGTGCGTCACTGGTTCGTACAGCAACCCGTCGCGGATGCGGCAGGGCTGGCTGGTCTTGTTGTCCAGCGTGGCCCGCCAGGCTTCAGCCTTCAGCAGGTCCGCATTGGCCGCCAGCACTTGGTCCCGGGCGTATCCGGCAGTGTGTCCCACCGCCGTGCGCACCACCGAATCGGCATGCCGGCGGTCGATCTCGATAATGCCGTCCTGGTAGTTCTGGGCCCTGGTCCCTCGAATCTGCCGGACGATCTGAGAGACCGTTTTTCCCTCCACATATCCCATCCGCACCGTGTCACGGATGCGTGTCATGCGGTTGCTCTCCAGGCTGGCCGCCCACTCCTTCAGAAGACGCCCCTGGAAAGGCCTGGCCATGGCCGCAGCGTGCACCTGTTCGATGGACACGCTGTTGAACCGCGCCGCCAGGGTGTCGGGTAGCGGATGGGTCAGCGTCTCACGCTGAAACCCCACCTCTGTCTCCACCAGTCCCCTCAGGTCCTTCACGAGCTCCTGCTGCATCTGGTCATAGACCAGCGCGTTAAGCGTCCGAACCGAGCTCAGCAGCTCTTCCAGGCGCTGCACAGACCAGTTGGAAGCATCCAGGTCACCCAGTGCCACCTCCAGTTCTGCGATCAACCTGGCGTCGGCCCTGTTGAGGATCGCCAGAAGCCGAGCAGCCAGCCAGTTGGAGTACTTCGTTATGTCGATGCTTCGGGCGACGGCCTCATCTGCCAGCCAGTCATTCGCCGATGCCATTGCCCGGCTCCGTCAGGCTACCCGGGGGTGGGCCCTGCTCTTCCAGCCGAGCCTTCTCGTCCTCTTCCGTGACCTCGGCAGACAGGATGCCGCGGCGCCGCAACTCATCCCGATACGTCTGATCGCTGATCTTGCCGGCCGTCGTTGAGGTCAACAGCAGCTGGGCGGTGGCTTCCACCATCGTCCGGGCGCCGTAGTCAGAGAACAGCTTGACTGAGCCGCCCTCGCCTGCCTTGATGAAGTCGGCCGTCATCTGCAGGGCAGAGTTGAGCGTGTCCTGCAGGCCGTTGGCGATGCGCTGCAGCTTGCACATGGCCACCGAGTCTTCGGAGCTGGTCTGCGTGGCGGACTTCTCGACCTGCTGCTCCAGCACCAGGAACTCAGCGCCGGCCTGGCGCATTTCGTCCTTCAGGTCCTGCAGAGACTGGCGGCCGGAGTCGATGGCCTTGCCAGTGTGCTCCACAAACTTCAAGTCCGCGCCCTGCGGCAGGTCGTTCAGCGTGCCTGCACCTACCTTGAACTCCGCAGCCCGCAGCCGGCCGTCTTCGTCCATGCGCTGATCAACCCCAGTGCGCGCCAGGATCGGCACCCGGGCGACGTGCAGAATGTTGTCCTGGTCGCTCTGGCTCTGCCAGTGCTTGATGTTGAGGTGTGCCACCTCCAGCAGAGGCGGCGACCCGCACATGAAGTCGTCCCGCTTGCCGTAGGCCACAGCAAAGGGGATGTAGTCAAGCGAGGTGCGGCCCTGGTCAAAGATCGCCCAGCCGCTACGCCCACGGGCCGAGGCCTTTCGATATATTGACCAGGCGCCGGGCACAAGGACGCGGACCTGCTCGACGGTGGTCGTACCGAAGTCCCCGTCTGCCTCCTCCACCTGCTCCAGCAGGCGCAGCATGGACAGTTTCCAGACGCCGTTGACCTTTTGCTTGCGCCATCCCAGGATCTGCTCGGGCTTGATGAGCACCCAGTACGGGCGAATGCCGGCGGCATCCTCGTCAGCCTTCGTGCGTACCGACTCATCCCGCTTTGGCGCCTCAACCAAGATGCCACTCAGCCCCTTGGACATCACCTGGACCATGGCCTCGTGAGCGAACACGTCCAGCTTGCGCCCCTCAAGGTCAATGTTCGAGAAGAACCCTTGAACCGCCTCCGGCACGTCGTCACCAACCGTGATGGGCTTTGAGAACGGCTTGGCCGACAGGCTCTCCACAGTCTCCGAGAAGGCCGGGAACAGGGTGGACGTTTCCAGGCGCTTGCAATAAGCGTCGTCGTCCTCGCCGGGCCACTTGGGCAGGCGTGCCTGGCCGGCGCGACGCATGGTCGAGGTGCCGCCCATGAGGTCTGACACCAGCCGCCATACCTTACGCATGGCGTCCACCAGCGTGGATGTTTCGTTGACCTTGAGTGCCATAGGCTCACATGCGAAGTGCGTGGGACGATGCGGCGCGCCGGACAACCGGCCAGTTCTTCACGATGAAGTAGCCGTTGGCGTCGTTCATGTGGTCGTGGCCGGTCTTCTTGTCGGGCTCACCCTTGTCGTCCCAGGCCTGCTGCTCCAGCGACTCAGTGGTCACCGGACACAGGCGGGTGTTGATCTTCCACCGCCGCTGGCCTTCTGCATTCAGCAGGATCGCCTCGACGGAGTTGATGCGGTCCTTGACCGCAGGGTTCGTGCCGTTCACCACCACGTTGAAGCCGCCGGCTCGAAGGATCGACAGATCCGATTCGCTGGCGTTCTTGCTGCTGGTGTTCTGGCCGCTGGCATCCGGATACACCGAGATGCTGTGGCCCTTGCTCTGGTATCGCTCCTTGATGAGCCTGACCATCTCGGGGGTGTCGCGCACCTTGGCCAACTCGCCAAGGGTCCGTGGCTCCCCTCCCCTCACCACGGACACGCCGGCCGCCATCTTCATGACGTTGAAGTCCATGCCGATGTGAAGCGGCTCGCCCGGCTTGATCTCTTCGTCCGTGTGGTTCAGCTTCCGGTCGAAGTTGGCGTAGACGTTGCCGCTGGCCAGGTTGACGAACTCGCCGCGGATGTACGCCTTGATCAGGTTCGGTGGATAGCTGGCCAGCAGGGACGGGATGTAGTCCGCCGGCAGATTCTTCGCGTTCTGGTAGGTGCTGGCCTGCACCAGCCCATACATGGCCGCCAACCCCGGCTTCTCCCGCACCTGCTTGACGAACTGCTCGAAGACGAACTTGTAGCCCTCGGGCGTGGTGGTCACGCTCACGTCGTTGCGCAGCCCGTCCACGTTGTAGCGCATCCGGGCGATGATCTTGCGCCAGGCGTGCTCCGCCTTGGCCTTGACCATCACGTCCAGTTCATCGACCAGCGCCTTGCCGACCTTGAAGCCCACGATGCTGGCCGGCTTCTCCATCGAGCGGCAGATCACCGTGTTGCGATAGTGCCCGTTGGCGTAGACGTGGACCTCGTTGTTGCCCTGGTTGATCTCGACGTCTAAGCCCCAGTCGTACGCCACTTCCTCCATGGTCGGGAAGAAGATGTCCCGGATCAGCGGGTAGGTCGGCGCGAAGTAGCCGCCATTGACGCCTGGCCACTCCCACGCGAACTTGCACAGGTCCGCGCAGCCCGTCCAGGTCTTGCCGGATCCGAACCCCGCGACCAGCGCCTTGTACTTTCGGTCCAGCTGCAGGAACTGGGCCTGGGGGACGTTAAGTTTCGGCATCTGGGTTGCTCGCGTCCACCACCTCGACAGTGATGCGCTGCGGGATTGGCTTGGCCTGCTGGTTGATCTCCTTTGCCAAATCCTTGTTGGCCTGCAAGAGGCTCATCGGGATCTCTGCCGAGTCGTTCGCCAGCTTCGTGAGGACCGCCACGTCGCGAAGCGCACCGCGGCTCTCGTCATCCAGCGGAGCCGCGTCATCGATCTCCTGCACCTTGGCGTGAGCGATGCCGGACAGACGGTGCGCGGTGGCGGCGCCGTACTTGGCGGCGCTGGCGAGGTGCTTGCTTATCGCCTTCAGCTCGTCGGCGAGCGTCAGGGCGGCGATCTGTTCCGTAACGGGCAATCGGCGCAGAGCCGCATCGGCCTCAACTATTTGATTCGCAACGGCTTTTACCGTTCCGTTTCGTTCGGAAAAGCGTTCGCTAATCCGGGTCTTGCTGACCTTGAACTCTCGGGCCAGGTCGGCAGCCTTCTCGCCAGCCAACAGCCTCTTCTGGATCTCCGCCCACTGCTGTTCGGTGAGCTTGCTCGGTCGTCCCATGTCCGACTCCTTCTCCCTTCGGACGGGGTTGCGCCCATCAGGTCCGTGCTCCAGCGGTTCCCCGCCGGCGGCGCTCTACGGCTTCATGCCGCTGGGTGCTGCTGTCTGCTGCCTTGCAGGTTTCTTGCGCGACGGCCATCGGGCCGGTGGGCAGCGCATCGCGGGAGCTATCCGGCCACATTTGCGCCTGGCCGGCCACTGGTCTGCTGAGTGGAATGAAGGGCGCTTCCCTTTGCGCTGGGTCCTTCAGGGCCCAATGCAAAGAGCCGCACGAGGCGGCTCCTGTTCCAGCGGTCAGATGCTCGGACACATCCGCCAGCTGTCCGTGAGCGTCGGGGTCTCGCGGCGTGCCATGCGCATGCGGTACTGGTCCGCGGCCTTCAGCTTCGTGTGGGCGGTCGGGGCGACCACCTCGGCCTTGCCGGGCGCCATGCTGGTGGCGGTGAAGACGTGGAAGGTCAGGTAGTCCACCGCCAGCCGGTAAACGGCACGCGCCGACGTGGCGACCACGTGGACAGCGGACGAGATGGCAGCCACGGCAGCGACTGCGAGCGACAGGAAGACGGAACGATTCTTCATCGGGTTCTTTCAACTGATCGCGGCGGCTCACCGCTGGAGGTCCTGGCCATAGCGGAACTCTTGATCTGCACCAGTTCAATGTGGCCTGCGTGCAGCGTCCGGAACAGCACACGCTTGCGGTGCTTGTCCAGGCGGATCGGGTTGTCCACCACCTGGAGGCGCCCCGACTTCCGGTGAACTGCGCGAACACCCGTCAACTCCACCCCGTCTGCGATCACCCGGCAGGGGATGACATCCCCGGCGCGGATCCAGCCTCGGTTTCTCGCCTCGGCCAGCTTGCAGATGCGGTCAAAGATGGGTGTGTTCATAGGTGCCCGGCCGACAAGCGACCGATTCATGAAGTGCGCGCGGATGGCGAGGTCACGCGGCCGGGCTTTGAGGTTGCCGGTTACTCTCGTCCGGCGCCATTGCGGCAGGGCTATTGCGATCAAGTCGTGGGGTGGCGCCAATTCCCACTTGAATCCGGCGGGGCCGCTGCCACGGTGTGGCGTGAATGGGTGGGGGAGTTACTGTGTGCCCTTCTGTGCCGCCCCTTGGCCCACCCTCATGGGCGGGGGCAGTCTCATGTTTCACTCAGGCCGAAGCCCTTTGGGCGCAGGGAGCTCTCCCCCGTTGATCGGGAAATGAGAAAAGCCCGCCGAGCGTGAGCCGGGCGGGCTTGTGTGTTGGGGGTGGCCGGTACTGATCTCCGGCATGGACTCATGTCGATTACAGAGGCTCGCGGGTCCTCAACGCTCTCCAGCGCATCAGCCTGCGCATACACCCTCAAGAAAAAGAGCGGATCACGCCCTCTCGTACCTGGGTCGCCCCAGTGGCGGCAGTCTCTCGGATGACTGGTCCCGCTGGCCGTTGCAGTTTTGCTCTGCCGCGCTCTTTCTTGAGGATCCCCGTCTTTCCGGGGTGTCAGACAGCAGCATGTCAGGCGTACTCTCACCGGCTCCGTCATCGGCGCGGTCCTGCAAGCAGGCGCTGGCCTTGCGCTTCCTCGGATGCTCGGGCTGTCGAGACTTCAGGGGCTTCGCGGGCGCCACCCCGCAGGCTTTTCCCCTGGTGCCGAACTTCGCCCTCAAACTGCAGGGCCGGCTGTCGCGGTTATGTGTTCAGACGCGCCTATCCCTCTAGTGTCTGCCGGACTTGCCGGCTTGAGCGTCACGGACGCTGGTTGGCGGTGGAATGAGCGAACTCTATCGGATCATTTTCGAGTCGTGTTGAAAGCGTTCCGCTTTCGGCACGCTTTTCTCAATCGTTGGGTTTCGGGCGTTGGTTTGTGGCTGCCACGATGGAATCCGCGACCTCGTCACCGACCCCGGCGATCTTGGCGAAGGACCGGAGTTGACTGGGGAGCACCGGCCAGAAGTCCGGGCTCATCTGCCGTGGATCGCGCCCCGCCGCCGCCTGCCGAGCGCACCATGCGTCGAAGGACTGAAGGTCCTCAGCATCCAATTTCCCCCTGAACTCATCTAGTGGCGTCGTCATCCGGCCGCCTGGTTCGTCAGCATCGCACGACCTCTCTCGGTGATCTGGAAGTCTCCCCGGCACCCACAGGCGCAGCCGTCCACAAGGCCACGGCGGATGAGCATGTTCATTTTCGCTAGTACCAAACGCTGCGGGAGATCGGGCGGCATCGCGTCGCGCACGGATGGTGCGTGGCAGCTGTCGTCGCGCGACAGATTGAAGTGTATTGCCGACCGCCACCGCACGACACGTCCGTCATGGCTGGTGAAGCTGCCCAGATCGGTGAGGAATTCAAGTATGGGCCGATCCGGTATGTCTTTGCACTGAGCGCGACCGTTCTTCATTTGGGCATCCTTGCATGGGAAACCAGGGCCCGCCACGCCTCCGCCACCAGCAGGCAGAAGATCACCAACGGGAGGAAGACACACATGGCTGCAACGAAGCAGCCGGCGAAGATGTTGGCAGGCAGGTCGCGCATGATCAGCAGCCGCGGTTCTGCGGCTTGTTGTTCATCGCCTGCAGGATGGCACCGTTGTAATCCTCGGTCGCCCGTTTCTGCTGGCGTTCCGCGTCCTCGATCCGGTGGGCGGCCTCCTGCATCACGGCCTTCACCACCTCGGCGGCGCTGTGGTTCTTCAGCAGGTGATGCACCTCCGTCTTCAGATCAGGCTTGGCGCAAGTGACGCCAGGCTCCAACCAGCCTTCGGGACCCAGTAGGCGGCGGGATGCCTCGCCGCCACATTCGCGCTGGCTGCGGTCAAGATTCAAGTGTTGGGACATGGTTTCCTTTCATGCGCACTGCTGGCGCGTTGTGTTGGGTGGTCAGTGGAGTGGTCTCAGGCGTCCCACCATTCCGCCTTGTGCATGCGCTTGGTCATGCCGTTCTCGAAAAGCAGGTTGGTGCCGTAGTCGTGGCAAACGAGCCAATCCTTGCCGGGTTCGCCCGGGTGGCGCCCTTCCGCCCGTGCCATGCCGTAGTTGGTGCGTTTGAAGTCGCACAGGTAGGCCGGCATCCTGTCCAGGAACTCGCCCGGGGCCGGCGGCCTGGTCCGTTCCATGATGAGGATCGCGCCGTTGGGGCTGATCCAGCGGCAGGCAGCAAACCAGCGGCTGTGCTCGGTGCCCTTGACGCGGTTCCAGGTCTCCCACTCCACGATGTTCTGAAACCGACCGGCAGCTTCTTCCACCTTAATCACGCAGTCCGGCAGGATCTTGCTGCTGAACACCTTACGGCTCATGCCGTAGCCGATCTGCTCGTCGCAAAGCAGGTCGAAGGCCTGGCGCCATGTCCCTTCGCTCATTTGATGCACACCATCTGGCGACCGTCGTGGACCGGGACCCCGCCCGCCTCCTTGCAGGCCGCCGAGAACCCCCGGGGGCCTTCGCCCAAGAGCGCTGCCAGGAGGATCGCGATGGCAGCGATCAGCACCAAACATTCCACGAAATATTCCGCGCCCCACTCGAAGAAGCGTTTCATGCGTTGATCCTCGTCTTGCGGTTGATCTGCCCCATGGCCCCCTGGGCCTTGGAGTCCAGCACGTTCAACAGCCACAGGCCGAAGCCGTGGAGGTTGGGGTTCTCGCTGAGGGTGGCCATGCGGCGATTGCCGGTGCCTCGGCATGGGCGGCAGTGGACTTGTGGCTGGCGGTACCCGCCATTGAAGCCGCGCCCGCCGCAGTGGTGGCACTTGCGGTCTACCCAGGTGTCGAGGACGTTGCCCAGCATGGCGAAGAGCGCGGCGTCGTCGCCGGTGTTGATCTTCTTGACCAGTGCCTGCTTCACAGCGAAGCCCAGTAGCGCCTGCTTCGCGATCCGAAGCGTCGGCATGTTCATCATCACCATGGCGCGGCCGGTGATGGCTTCGCGCTGGGCCTGCTGGGTGTGGAATACGACGGCGTCGCGGTGGCCGGCAGCTACATCGTCGTCCTTCGCTCGCTGCGCAAGGTCTGCGTGCTCGCGGGCCTGCCTCAGCTGATCAGCCTGGGCTTGCTGGTAAAGGGCGAGTTCGCCGGCCTGACCGTCCCACTCAGCGCGGACTCGCGCGAGGATGACGCCGAGTGAATCAGCGCCGCCGGCCGCAATGATGCTGTCAATGTCGCCGCGCTGGTCGGCGGCTACCTCAAGATGGCTGGACCGGGTGGCCCGAGCGTATCGCTCTTCGGTGAGGCTCATGGCGTCCCACAGGTACGGAATTCGGCCCCGACTCATTGAAGAGCCAAGGATTGGATTCCCATCCAGGGGCCGCCGCTTCGGCCTTGTTGCTTTGTGTGTAGTAGCGGGACGCGCACGCATTATGGTGGCAACGGCAGCCCATTGCAAGCAGCCTTAGCCAGAACTTTCATTGAATGACGCTCAAATCTTCCAGAGGTATGCACAACGTGATCACACACCAATTATTGGGACTTTTTTGCACCTCTTTCAAAGCTTGAACTATTGATTTATTGTGGAGACTCATCCATTAATGGAGTTATCCAATGAAGCACCTACCCATGGCAGTTAACGCATTTGCAGACGAGGATCTCATCGGGGCTATTGAATATGGCTATAAGGCCTGCACTGAGCGCACCGATATACCGCCCGAGCGGTCAGATGCGGCCACGGAGCTTATTTCGCTGCTAGCGACACTTTCCGGGAGTACGATCGCACAAGAACGAGGCAAGTGGAACACCCACTGGGAGTCAATTACTGACGCCACTCAGTGTTCCAAACAATCGTACTCTTACCAGCGAGATGCCGCTACGGCGGTGCTTAATATTGCGGTCTCCAACTACATAAAATCGCAAGTCGACAACGACCCTGAAGCGGATCAGGCCGTTATCAAATATCTGTCACTTCGGCCTAAGCAGCGTCCAGCAGCATCGCATCATTCGCCGAGCGTTTCTCTATCAGACGGGTGCGCTCTCGATAAATCTCCCTGATCTCGCGCAACTGATGCCGGGTCCATTTGTTTGCCGCATTACTGCATTCAATCGCATGCACTCGCGCTGCACCGATGCGGGCGATCAGACCCAGGCGATAGTCCACCGCCATCCCGGCACCCCACTGATTGCACTTCACACATTGAGCATGACAATTGTCCTCGTGGAAACGGAGGTGGTCAGCGCTGCCGATGCTTCGGTAGTGGCCGGCATCCCGGCCGGCATGCAGCTTTGTGAGGTTCGGTGGTGGGGCGCCACAAGAGATGCAGGGGCGTCCCGCATCGCGCAGGCGCACCCACTTGTTGAAGGCGGCCTGGGCTTCCTTCTTCAGCTGCGGCACGGTCTTCATGTCCTCCAGCTGTGCGCGGGTCTGCCTGCGGTCCTCCAACGCCGCCCGCGCCGCCGCCTTCTCGTTCGCCAGCCGTCCCAGCACGGCCGCGCACTCCTGGCCACAGGCCTTATGCGTCATCGAGCGGCGGACGAACCGGTTCTGGCAGCCGGGCGCCTTGCACTTCACCGGCTTCTTGCCGGGCTGCTGGCTAGCCTCAGGCGGCCGGGCCTTGAACGGTGTTCGCTTCATCGGCACGCTGCGCTTCATACGTAGGGCCCCGGCGCCGGCGCGCGCTCGTTGGCGAGGATCATCCGCTCCGCCTCTGCGATCACCTGCCGCCAGTCGCGTGGGTCAATCCTCGCCGGCCAACGCGGATACGGGCACTCCTCGTCGTTGGGGTCGAACTCTCCGACCGCCCAATACACCTGATCGAAAAGCATCGACCACGCCGAGTCATCCCACCATTCCGGCTCGTAGTATCCAGAAAAGCCGCCGAAGCCGGGCGTCCCCTTCAACACCGCAGTTTCATCGCCACAGCCTGCGCCATTCCAGCCGTCATGACCGCCCTTCTCACGCACCACGAACTCGATGCCCTTCAGGTTCGGATCCAACGCGATGCAGAGCGGCGCCGCGCGTTTGCACAGCTTTTTGAAGAATCGTGGTTTCATGCTGCCTCCCGTTCGTTTGATTCGTAGTCCGCCACCCAGTCCACCGCGTCGGTGAGGTTTTGGCGCTGGACTTGGTCCATGGCTCGGACCTGGTGCTGGACCTGCGCCGGCTGGCAACCCAACAGGCCGGCGGCCAGGCGCGTGCGCTGCTCCTTCTCGGTTTCAGCCATCACGCGGCCTCCCTCTGCGAAGCGCTGGCGTCGTTGGCAGCCTCCTGGCGGCCCAGGCTGGTGGGGCTCCACTTCACCCCGCGTGCGTCGCCCGTCTCGTGCAGGAACGCCAGGTAGGCCCCAGCCAGCGGGTGGGGGAACACGCGAGACCTTGGGCTGTAGAGATGGAACCCCACGCAGTCCATGCTCGGCACGGAGACCACCTCCATGGCTTGCCACATCGGGGCGAACTCTGGGTCCTGTCGAGTGGCCTCATAGAAAGCCGCCAGGGTGGAGCGTTTCCAGGTCTCGGCGTCGCGCTGCTCTCCGCCCAGCAGGCAATCGCGGGCCAGGTCCTTCAGGGCGGAGTGGTAGGTGTGCTGCTGTTGGAGGGACTGCTCCTCATAGGCGATCAGCATCATGGGCCGCTGGTTCAGCCTCAGCATGGCTTTGATCTGCTTCCACGCGTGCAGGATTGCGCTGTGCCCCTCAAAGGTATTGGGTAGTCGGGCGTAGATCATGCCGGCACCTTCTGCGGATACTTGCTGGGCTTGGTCACGATGTAGGTGGGCTCCACCCTGGCCAGCAGGCCTTCATCGCGCAGCTGCGCCACGATCGCGCGCGCCGCCCGCTCGGTGACGTTGAACCGCCTCTGAATGGCATCCACCGTCAGGCTGGCGCCCGGGTTGGACTGGCAGAACTCGCGGATCTCCTTGCGTGGGTAGGTCATGCTGCCTCCGCCACGGCCTGAGCCCAGTTGCTGGCGGGACGGTCGTAGTGACCGATTCGCCCAGAGCCGAAGCCACCGATCACGCGGCTGCCTTCCACCTCGTAGCGGCCCAACGGCGTGCTGATGCGGGTAATCTTGGTCTGCTCGGTGATGATGGGCTGGCCAGGCTGCAGGGCTGGCGGGGTGGCAATGACCTTCGGCTCGCGGACCCTCGCCGCCTTCGGCAATGACGCCTTGGCCGGCGCGGCGGCCTTGGGCTGGACAACCCTTGGCGCCTTCGGCGGCGCCGGCTCCTTGGGGGGCTTTGGCAGCTTGGCCGGCTTCAGCGACCGAATGGGCTTCGGCTTGGGCGGCACCGCCCGCCTCTCGCGCCGCCGCTCCGCCGTAGCCAGGTCGCGCAGCCTGATCTTCTCCGTGACCGAGTTCCCAGGAAGCCGCTGCCACGCGTCCGCTTCATCCTGGGTGCGGAAGTACCGAAACACCGGGCGGCCGTAGGCGGACAGATCCGCGGCGCGCCCGATCATGCCCTTCTTGAACATCTTCAGGCAGTCCTGCGCCAGCGGCGATGCTGGTATCTTGAGTAGCTCAGCAAGGTCTTGAGTGATCAATCCTGCGGGGCCCAGGTTGGCGATGATGGAATCCCATAAGGTGGACCTGGGCGCGGCCTCGAACTGGTGGACCTCGGCCAACGCGGCATCGGTCCAGAACCGAGTAACCACCCCGCCACCCTCGGTACCGCGCCGGCACACCAACATGCCGGACTTCAACCGCAGGTGCAGGCACGAATAGGCCCGCTCGTGGTCCATGGCGGCATCCGCCATCAGTTCCTTGGCCGTGACACCCTGGGGTCGCCCAGCAAGCGGAGCGATGATCCGATTCAGGGTCTCGGGGGAGCGTCGTGTCCGGTGGTCAGGCTGCTTTTCCATAGCGCTGGTCCTCAAGTTCGATTTGACTGATGGGCTTGACGATGGCGATCTCGGACACACCGTCCTCACCTTTGACGCATAGACGGTCGTGAGGCTTTCCGATGACCATGACTGCCGACTGGTGGTAGTTGGCGCACTCCTCACGGAGCTGGCACCAGCCACCCATGCACGGGTTCAAGACAATGCTCATGCGGCCCTCCCTGGCTGTTGCGGGTCGTTCGACGCCGGGCGCAGGTCTGGCAGCGTCAGCACAGCCACCGTTGCAGCGAGCCGGGCGACAGTCCCACCGGACAACACCAGCCGGGCCAGGTCCTTGTCCCCGACCAACACCGGAGGTGGAGGCAGCATGCCGCGCTTGGCAAAATCGTCTCTGCCGCTCCCAGCGCCCGTTAGGCGGCCTGGGTATTCGCCGCACTCTCCTCGGCGAGCGTAGGCCCGATACGCCTCGCAGAATCGGTGTTGGAGGTAGCTCTGCTCCTCGTAGGTCGTCCGACATACCTTGGGCCAGCCACCAGCGTCCACCACGCACAGATGGATGAGCGGGTCATCGAACACCACGTCGCTGTAGGCGCCGACCTGGCCGATAGCTGCCGAAACCTTGCCCCAGGCCACCAGGGCCCGGTCTGTTTGCGTACCCTGCAGCTGGCGGACGATGTCGGCAGGCTTGGGCATGAACTGCCCCCGATCCGCGTCCATGAGGTGGCCGGTCAGCGCCTTCGTCACCTGCTGCAGCTCGAAGGCCTTCATCGCTTCGATCCACAGGCTGGCGGCGAAGTCGGACATGTCCTTGCCGTAGAAATCATGGACGCCCGTCAGGACTTCCAGGAACTTGGGGTATTCATCCGGCTGCATGAAGCTTCTCCAGGACTCGGGCCGCTGTGGCGGCGTTGCGGGATTCAAGGGCTGATTGACGGGACTGCGGTTGCGCCCCACCAACGTGATGAGCCGGAACGACTGGCGGCGTCCATTTGTCTTGGTAATGCAGGCCAGGCCCAAAGAACGTGGCGGCCTGCTTGACGAACCGAGGTTCGGTGCGTGACAGCTCCACAAACCGGGCATATCGGCGGACGCCCTCGGTCAGCTCTTCGGCGGTTGCGCCGGACTTGAGGCGAGCCTCCCAGGCTTTGAACGCGTCGGCCTTGCTGTTGCCACCAGCCCGCGCCGGGTAGTCCGCCCAGGCGGTTTCGAACTCGGCCGTGTAGCCCTTGCCGGAAGGCCCCGAAGCACTCGCTCCCGGCGCGCCAGCGGCGGGGGTTTTGTTCCCCTCTTCTCCTGTCTTATCTTCTCTTGTCTTATCGGTTTCTTCTGGGTTGCCCATGGGTTGCCCAGCGGTAGCCGGCGGGTTTCCCATGGGTTTCCCATGGGTTTCTGGCGGGTTCTTTTTCGGCCTTCCGCCCTTTGATCCGTTGTCCCAGGCGGCCATGAGAGAGGCGTTCTGATCAGCCCACTTCAGCACCTCAACGGTGTCACCGACGCGGGCGAGGTAGCCGCAGGTGATCAACGCGCGCTCCAGGTCCTCGGCGCTGCACTCGGCTTTGCAGATGCCTTTCACGCCCTGCGGCGGGATGGTGAATTGGGTGGCCTTGCGGGTCTGGCAATGGCCCCACAGGCGCAGCAGGTAGAACGGCGCGAACTTGTCGCCGCCCAACTCATCCACCAGCCAGCCGGTGCGCCAGTGGTCCAGGAAATCGGGATCGACGATCACAGGGCAAGCTCCAGTTGCTGGGCCACCAGGCGCAAGGCCTCCACCGGACGGCCAGATTCCGGGCACAGCTTCTCCCCCACCACTTCGATGAGGGCCTTCTCCAGGAGCGCGTGCACCCTGCCACACACAGGACCGGAGCGCATGCCGGTCAGCTGCTCCAGCTGCCGGCGGGTATAGAGCTGGCCCACCACCATCGCCTTCAGCACCTTGCGCTCGCTGGCGCAGAGGTCCACCTGGGCGATCTCGTAGTAAGCGCGGAGGGACGTTTCTGCCGTGTCGTGCGTCATGCTGCGATCCCTCTCAGAAGGTCGGCCTGCTCCGGCCGGGGTTGATCTGCCATCTCGAACAACTGGCGCTGTTGCAGGGCCGCGGCCACCCGCTCGCAGGCCTTGGCGAACACGGCCGGGTCCTTCTCGATCCCGACGAAGTCGAAGCCCCGGTTGTTGGCGGCGATGGCGCTGGAGCCGCTTCCCAGATGCGTGTCGAGGATCATCTGTCCAGCACGTGCATATCGGTCGTAGCACCACTCGTACAGCGCCACCGGCTTCTGCGTGGGGTGGATACGGGACTCGTTCCGGCTCTTGTCCCCGCCGTACTGGCCCTGATGCATGCCGTTCCACACGTAGCGGAAGATGCGAACCGCAGCGTCAGCGCTGCAGTAGGCCAACTCAGCGTCTGCGAAGCTGCTCGCCCCGTTGACCTTGTCCCAAACGATCCACCCTGGCGACGCGCTGTTGAAGCGGTCGGCAAAGTGGTTGGCGCCCCAGATGATCTGGTCGCGCGCCACCCGCTTGAGATGGTCAAAGTACTCTGCTCCCGGGATCTCCCAGGATTCCAGCGAGTCGTAGTGCTTCGCCCGAGGGACCCCGAGGCTCGAATAGCCCTTGCCGTAGTACCCAGCCTTGTTCGGTCCATCGAAATACGGCGGATCGGTCACGGCCAGGCCGAAGAACCCATCCGTGAAGTCCGGCAACAGTTCCATGCAGTCGGCCAGCATGAGCGTGGCGCGACCGATGACCACAGTCTCGACCATCACACCCTCCTTCCAGCGCGAATGGCGCGGTCCTTGTCCCGACCGGCCTGCTTCTGGGCCGCCGTAAGGGTCGGCGCCGGAGATGGCCCGTGCAGGTCCAGCTTCGCCTGATTCATGGCAGCCAGCTTTCGACTCGTGACGGCTGCGGCACGCTCCTTGGCGGTGGGGCCGGGCATGACCGGGACGTAGTTGGTGCTGAATGCGTTCAAGCTGCCTCCCGATAGATCTGGTGTTCGTGACGAAAATTGGCCTCCACCAGAGCCCGCGCCTGAGGCGGGCTCACGCTGTTTCCGCACATGCGCACCTGGGCCGTCGCCGTCAACGGGATGCGCGGAACCTTGAGCGGATCGGCCGCCTGGATGCCTTCCTTGAAGAGCTGGGCCGGGTCCGGGATCTCCTCGATCACATAGTCCGCCGGGAAGCCCTGGGCGTTGAAGAGCTCGCGCGGCTTGAGCATGCGCAGGGTGATGTCCACCAGCACCCACCACTGGCCGCGCTGGTGAACCGTGACCATCTCGGCCGGTTCTGCGAAGTGCTCAGGCAGGTACTTGTGCAGCAGGTCGGCGCACTGGCGGGCGCGCTCGGCGTGTTCGGGCGCCAGGCTGGCGGCCGGGACCTGCATGGTCTGAACCACACCTATCCGGCCCTTGGTCGGGATGGTGTGCATCGGGTCATCCAGGTCCTGCCACTGGCCGCCGTTGCTGTAGTACTTCACGGCATAGGCGGTGATCAGGCGCTGGTTGCTGCCGGCGGCGGTGATGGTGCTCAGCGGCTCATTCGCGGCCCGGCCGTCACCGTCATAGAAGCCGCCATTGGCCTGCTCCAGGCAGGCTGCGACGAGCGCACTCGTTGCGCCACTGGCGGTCACGGTGTTGAGAGGGACCCCCAGGTCTCGCACCCCATGGCTGAAACGCTTCGTGCCGCACTTTCCTTCGCCGTGCCCCATGTCCACCAGATGGGCCATGGTGACTGCATGCTTGATCCCCCCGGCCACCACGGTTCCGAGCGGGTGCCCGACATGGTGCGTGCGAGGTTCCTGTCCAGGCCGTTCGCCGTAGCCGATAGTGATCAGGTGTGCACCGGTCAGGCCGTGATGGGTACCTCCCGCCGAAACCGTAGACAGCGGATCTCCGACGCTGTGCCCGCCCATGTGCGCTTCGCTGGTGCCGCGCATCGGCGCCAGCGCCGGAGCTATCACCGTGAAGTGACCACCCTTCACCTGGGCGCAGACGGTGCGCATCGGCTCATTGGCCGCCGCAGTACGCCCCTCCGCCGGACGCGACTGGTCACCAAGGAACGGCGCCAGTACCGGCGCAGCTACGCACGAATCCGCCTTCGATGTGATCGTCTGCAGCGGCTGCTCCACGCTCCGTTCCGGCGACTGCCCCATTCGCCCCCCAACCCCCACGATGAATGGGGATGCACTGGTGAGCACGTGACGCCACAAACCTTTTGCCACGCGGCGTTGTGTGTTCTCGGCCAGCTCCTTCTTGCGGCCGAAGATGCTCAGGGCCGGGAGGCTGAAGTCGATGCAGTCGGCGGCGGTGCGCCAAGCCTGCCGCCGCCCGGCCTGCACCTCGGCGGAGGTGGGCTTGCCGAACTGGTGGTCCGGAAACTGGATCGGCAGGCCGTCGCGGCGCGCCACCAGGAAGAGGCGCTTGCGGATCGTCGGCGCGCCGTCGTCGCACGCCCGCAGCTCGCGCCACTCCACCGCGTAGCCGTGCTGGCGCAGTTGGCGGACAAACGACTCGAAGGTTTTGCCCTTCTTGGCGGGGTCCGGCCGGGCGGTGCCGTCCGCTTCGATGATGAGCGGGCCCCAGTCCTGGAACTCCTCGACGTTCTCCAGCATCAGCACGCGGGGCTTCGTCAGCGCGACCCAGCGCATCCCGACCCAGGCAAGGCCGCGAATGTGCTTCGCCACCGGTGTGCCGCCCTTGGCTTTGCTGAAGTGCTTGCAATCGGGGCTCAGCCACACCAGCGCCACCGGCTGGTTCTTCGTGACCTTGATCGGGTTCACATCCCACACGCTCTCGCACAGGTGGTGCGTGCGCGGATGGTTGATGGCGTGCATCGCCAGTGCTTCAGGATCGTGGTTGATCGCGATGTCCACCGGACGGCCGAAGGCCTGCTCCAAGCCGGTGGACGTACCACCGCCGCCGGCGAAGTTGTCGATGATCAGCTCGCGGCCCAGGTCCAGCGGCATCGTGAAGGCGTCTCGCTTCATGCGGGCTTGCCTCCCAGCGGACGCGCAAAGTGCGCACAGGGAGGCGACAACGTCACCAACTCGGGCGCGGGCGGGGTGGTGGCGAGCGCCGGGGCATGTGCGGGCGCCGGGACAGGGAACCGGAACCGGTCTTCCGGCTCGCGTGGTGTCGGGATGCTCATGCTGCACGCTCCAGCCGCTTGAGAACCGAAAGAGTGTTGGTGGTCTGGATGGTCATCCCAGCCTCCAGAAGCACTTCAGCCATCAGCTCACCGGCACGCGTCAGGCCGCCAAAGCCGTTTGGCTCCCCCTTGTGATTGGTGAACCAGAACACCAGGCCGCGGTCCCGAAGCCCGCGCAGGGAGTCACCCTGAACGATGTTGATGTTTGCCGGAGACTCAGGATTGAAACTGCCGCTCTCACGGATCTGCGAGAAGGTGGCGCCGTACTGGGGCTTGCCGAATCGGTCCTCATGCGCCTTGAGGCGAAGAAGGGTGTTGCATTGCCGCTTGGACAATGTGAGGGCGAAGGCGACGCCGGTGGTCGCCTCTGCAAATGTGGCGTTCATACGGTCTCCAGGTCGAAGATGCCCCGGGGAACGCCCGGAATCAGTCGGATGGCGCCGGCCTTTTCCAGGCGGCGGAGGATTTCGTGGGCTGCATTCACGGAGCGCCACTTGAAGTGCCGAGCGATCTCCACGCAGGTGGGTGGCATCTGGTTGGTGGTGCGGTACTGGCGGATGAACGCGAGCACCTTGGCCTGGGTGTCGGTGACTGCGACGGTCATTCCCAGTCCTCCAGGTCATCGGCCAGCAGCTCGGCTGCCAGCCAGCTCATGCCAAGCCAGATCGCGGTGATCGCGCCGGCCACCCAGTGAAGAAGGCGCGTCATGGCGACTCCCTTTCGAGCAGGTGGAACCTGAATGACTCGTCTGGGAGTGAGATCACTTCCACCTCCATCAGGTTGTGTAGAACCGTGCTGGCGCGGCTCTCGCCCATCTGGAAGGCAGTCATCAGAATGGCGCGGGTCAGATAACCGCGCACGCGGGCGAGCTTCAGAATCTCATCCAACGATGGGGACGGGTTTGGCGCGGACTTTGGCGCGTCCTCAGCGGCGACCTTCTGGGACTGGCCCGCGAAGTCCAGTTCCCCACCCAGCGCGTCGATCAGCGCAGGGATCAGCTGCGACAGCTCGCCGGTGGCCAGGGCCATGTCAACGTCGAAGGCTTCATCCTTGGCGGGCTTGTCCCGGCCGTCGAACACCACGTCCAGGAACTTGATTCCCTTGATCTGCAGGGTGTCGGTCAGCGTGAAGCTGATCCGCTCCTTGAAGGTCATCGCCAGCCGCGTCGGCATCTTCCCGGCCATCAGGTGGGCCTTCACGTCATCGCGGTCCAGGTTGTGGCGGCCGTACTTCACTACCGACTTCATCTCGTCGGCGGCCTTCAACTCGCAGTCGCGGTCAATCACGAAGTGCTCGGGCGGCACGCCGTCCATCAGCCAGGCGCCCATGCACGCAGCTGGCGATTCAGCGGACTGCAGAAGGTGCAGGTTCAGCGACGGGTCTGCCTTGATCAGTAGGCTGATGAGTTCGTCTGCCTTGCTGATGCTCCCCGCCTCCACCATCACCAGCCGCAGGGCCGGCGAGATCCAAACCCGTAGGTGCGACTTCGTGGTGAAGGCCTGCGGCAGCAGGTCCAGAACCACCTGCTCCTTGATGTCCGCCAGCTGCTTCTTCCCCGGCTTGCGGCCGGTCTCGTCGTAGTACTGCTCGGCGCGCTCTTCCGCCACCTCGCGCACCACGGCGCCAGGGAGGATTCGCTTCTCCAGGCGCAGGCTCAGCAGCCAATGTCCGTCGATTTGCTCCAACAGCGCGCCGCCCTCCTCTCCACGCGGCGACACCCAGCCAGCCGACAGCGCCTGCGTGGCGCCACAGGGCGCGAAGCAGTCACGCTCCAGCGAGTCCTGGAACAGATCAGCATTCGGCGACCAGTCGGCGCCGATGCGGTACAAAATGAGCTGCTTGAACATCAGATGGCCTCCACGGATTCGGTGTGTCGGTCGATGGCCGCCTGCAGGTCGGCATCGCTGAAGCGGAAATGGCGGGCGGTGGCGTAGAGCACCTCACGCGGCGGCACATCGGCCTCGCGGAGGGCCCACAGGAATTGGCAGACGGCTGCGGACTCGATCGCCACGCACACCTCGTCGGTGGTGACGCCGAACTGATGGGCTACGGCGACGACTGCGTCAGCGCGCGGCACCATGTCCAGTGCCAGGAACTGCGAGACGGCCTCTTTGCGTTGAGCGAAGCACATGGCGACCTCCTCAGGCCACGCGCAAACGCGCCGGCTTGGATTGCTCGTGGCGGGCCTCGGCCCAGGCCTGCAGCTTCAGGATCGCGGCCTGCGCGTCCGCACACCGGCCGTGGATGTCCTTGAGCTCGTTGTGCGTGATGTCGTTGTCAGCCGCTGCACTGCTCACCGTCTCCACGAACTCGCCGAACTCTTTGATGCAGGACACGAGGTGCTTCGAGCACTCGCCCGGCTCCTGGCCCGCCAGCGGGTTCTTGAGAAGGACGTAGCCCATCTCCTCGGCCATTTCGAAGAGGGCGCCGTGGTCGCCCGTGATGTCCATGATCTGGAGCATCTCTTGAGGGCTGCAGTGGGTATCGGTCCGGTCCGGATTGACCTTCGCCATGAGGACAACGTCACTCATGATCTTGTCTCGGCCATTGCTCATTGCTGCTGCCAAGGCCTTGGTGCCCAGCTTGAATTCCTTCACAGCACGCTGGAGGGCTCGGGTGACGTTCATACGGGACTCCGTTGTTTCGCTCGCAGGGAAAACGTTGAATCGAGGCCGCTCCTGTCCGACCATTCACGCCATGGACAGGGAGCAAGAAGAAAAACCCCCGGGCGGTCAGGCCCGGGGAAAAACCTCAGGCAGCCGCGGCGTCAAGACGCGGATGGGATCTGAGGAGGGAGGGATCTCTGAATGGGAGAAGGCCGGGGCGTCGCTGTCCTTCTGGATCGGCCGCATCAAGACGGCCGTCGAGAAGGAGTACGCGGCGGAATACATGGCCAAGGTCCAGGAATTGAGGCGATGAGCGTTCATGGCTCAGGCGGCCTGCTCTGCGGCGTCCGCAAGCTCGGGCCAGATCTCGCGCCAGTCCTTGGGGCGCAGGTCTCGGCGCGTTACGGCACCACCTGTGGCTCTCTCGATCTCGACGCACCGCACCGGCGGCACAGGCCTGTCCTCGGAGGCCCACTGGCTCAGGAGGGGGGCGGGGATTCCGGTGGCCTTGGCCAGCTTGGCCTGGGCCCCATGTTCCTGGGCGAAGAAGTCGGAGAGGTGCATGCGCTAAAGTTTAGCGATGCGCTAAATTCTGTCAATAGCGATACGCGAATTCCTTCCGTTAGCAACCCGCTAAACAATTCCGGGATGCAACTGATCGAAGAGATCTATCGCGCCAGGCTCAAGCTACTGGCGAATGAGGCGGGAAGCCAACGGGCCCTGGCGGAGCGCATAGGAAAGTCGCCAGCGCAGATCAGCCAATGGATCAACGGCTCCAAGGACTCCAAGACCGGGCGGCCTCGCTCAATGGATCGCAGCACCGTTCGCGAGATTGAGTTGCGGTTCCCGAAACCCGAAGGTTGGATGGATCAGCCGGTGGTGATGGAGGAAACAGGGGCGCAAGTCGGAAGCCGCGCCGCGCCCCTGGCCGGGCTAGCGGGAATCATCGATATTGATGGCCTGGCGACCTGGCTCACCAGCCAGTCGGCCGAGCAACGCGCGCACATTGGCGTGGTGCTCCAGGAGCTGGCTAAATATCCAGACAGCAACCTGGCACGGTCTGCCGCCACGAAAGCATTAGGCGGGGCTGTGGCTCCTGCCCCCTCACCGATTCCGACCTGGCGAGATGCAGCGGTGGAGCTGCTGACGGAACTCCACCTTGAGCGTGAACTTGTGGACCCGAAGACCATCGTGGACCACATAGATAGGGTGTATTCCGACCGCGTTGCTCAGGCTCGCGCGAAATCCGCACGCACAGAGCCTGTGCGGGCGTGATTTGATCGGGGTGTGGTGTCCATGACGCCACACACATAAGGGGGATAGCTGTAAGGCAGCATCGGCGAGAACTAATAAAAGTGACACCTCGCGCCAATGCTGTGGTGCCATGCCCCAGAAGTACCCTCCCCCACCCATCACCATCCAGACGGAAGTCACTCAGTTCGCGATGACTGCTGAGGGCGACATCATCTACCACCCCTTGAAGAAGCCACCAGCCAGCGTGGCCGTGGCCTGCAAGATTGAGGGGTGCGGAACGCTCAATTGGCCCCATTCCACCGTGTGCTCAGGGTGCGCGCATGACCGCCGCTGGTGGGTCAAGCACCTATTCCGCGTCGCCGTTTTAATTTTGTTACTTCTGATACTCGCGGGCGAGTTTGTACGGTGAACGGATTCGCCGCCAGAATCCCGACATGGGAAGCACTAGGGATTTCACCTACATCACTGTTTGCTGGGGCCTCGCGATCATGGGGGCTCATGGGAGCAAAACAGCAATGCACAGCAACGAACAGCCAACCGGCAACGACGTGATCGACAAGATCCTGTCCAAGGTGAAAGACGAGGGAGCCCAGCGGCAGATCCGGGACGCAGCAGGCAAGCTGCCTGGCGTCACCATCGCGGGGAACATTGAGAATTTCGCGTTCACGATGAACGGGCCGATCACCTTCCCCGCCCCAACGCCCCGCCGCCGCCGACCCTGACAACGGTCAACTACAGCGCAAAAACTTCGCAAACATCAACCATGCCGGCGCCGCTTCTATTGCCCGCCTTGGCAGTTTGTATATACACTGAGGGTCCTATGCTTCCGCTGATCATCTCGGCATCTGTCCTGACGAAGCTTCGAGACAAGCACCACGTGGAGCGTAGGGAGGTGGAGCAGGCCTTTGAAAATAAGTGCGGCTCTTACCTAATTGATGGACGTGAAGACCATCAGACTGATCCAGCAACTCTCTGGTTCGTTGCACCCACTAACAAAGGAAGGCAACTTAAGGTCATTTTCATCTTCATTGACGGAAACGCCCACTTGAAATCAGCGTACACCGCCGACGCAGATGCGATCAGCATCTATGACGAAGTGGGCAAGTGAATAACCGGATGGGAGTCCGTTATGACCAACGAAGCAATCCGAGGCACCACGGAGGCTTGGGAATCTGGCCAGCTCGGTGCAAGTAAGGCCCACGCCAAACGCGCGCCGGCAGAACTTGAGGCGCAAATTGATGAGGCCCTTGGGCTTCAAGCGATCTCGATCCGCATCCCCCGCAGCACGATCAAGGCGTACAAGGACATCGCGGAGATCTATGGCGTTGGGTACCAACCGCTGATGCGCGACGCCATCTGCCGTTGGGTTGAGGGAGAGATGAAGCAACTTCTTGCCGGCGCCGCTGAGACGCATCGCCAAGAAAAGGAACCGCCGGCAACCGACGAAGCGGCATCGGGGTTGTCTGACGCCCCCCAGCTGCCGCATAAACGCGCCGCATAGGTCAGCTTCCACGCAAGACTGAGCCCGCCTAAAGCGGGCTTTCTCATTCTTGGGAGGCATTCAAGGCGTCGTGAGACGCCCCTGGTCCACCCGTTTCTTTGCCGCAGCTCGCTCCTCTTGCTCCCGCAGCGCGTCGGCCGACTGGAACTCCAGGCGACAGCCGGAAGAACACACGAGCCCCGCTGCGATCCCTTCGCCGCGCCAGCGCCAAACGCGGAGATCCCGGTCCTGGAGCGCAGAGACTGGCCTGCCAAACCTCGCCGTGAGGCTTTCAACGACCTCCGCCGGTTTTGTGCCGGGGTGCAAGCTAAGCAGCAGCTCATCAACGCGGCGTGACGGCCCCAGCGACAGCCGCATGGAAACGTAATCAGCCCAGGCCGGATACCTCCCCGCCGGCTGCACCACCCACGTCCAACCGTCCCCCGACCGTACGCACATCTCCTTCGGCTGTTGACTAACGTCATCCGGGCACCTCGGGAGCGTGGGGAGCCTTTCGCCCAGGGCCAGCCCAAAGACCTTGGCTTGGCCGTGAGCCGCCCCGCCCCCGAGTGTCAAAGCGGCAAACGCCACCGGCACAAGGCATCGCATCCATCTCATAGTTTTTACCCCCTCAAAAATTTAGCGTTTCGCTATTGCCAACTGTTTAGCGTTGCGCTAAATTTCTCCCCAACGCATCCCTCAACGCGTTCAGGAGAACCCAGATGGCACAGATCCTCAGCTTCGAAGCCGCCGCGAAGGCCAAGCAACAGCGCCGGGCGAACCCGCTGGGCTTCCCTTTGATCGTAGCGCCGAAGCCCGCCCGTGTGGCGTCGCGCCGAGCCCGCGCTCAGGCGGTGCACTTCGCGGCCAAGTCGGCTCTGTGAGGCGGTCATGGAAGTCACCAACCTCCAAGACGATCTCGCCAGCGAGAAGCGCACGCTGGACATGCAGATCACCCTGGTCAACGAACAGAGCGCGCTCTTCGACGCGCTGATGGCTGAGGCCGCCGCGACTGAGTCCCACACCAAGAGGCTGGAGGTCCTGCAGCGCGCGCTCGATGCCAAGCAGGCTCGGGACCAGATGCAGCTCGCGCTGGACAAGCAGGCCAGCCGCGTGCGGGCCATCACGCTGCAGATCGAGGAAGAGCGGATCCTGCGCACCGCCGCCCTGCCCGTCTACTCCGGGCCGCGCCAGATCGTCCGCGTGGGCCCCGCCCCCACCTCGCCCGCACCGGAGGCTGCATGACCCGCCGCCGCAGTGACGAGATGAGCGCCGCCCGCGCTTTGGGTCTGGGCCTCGCCATCGTGTTTTGCACCATCTTCGGCACCCACCTTGTGCTGGTGCTGACGGCGGCAGCGAAATGAGCGGCCCCGACCACCTCGACCCGATCGCTACCGAAGCAATCGGATCCCTCACCCGCATCGGCGGCACCTTCGCTGCAGCTCTGCTGATCGTCCTGATGCTGGCTCTGCCGGCAATGCTGACCTGAATCACCCGGCGCTGAGGCGCTATCACATCACTGGAGAACCACATGAGTCATTTCGGAGTCCTCGTCATCGGCAATGACGTCGAGAAGCAACTTGCGCCATATCACGAATTCGAGTGCACGGGCAAGAACGATGAGTACGTCCAAGACGTCGATGTCACCGAAGAAATTCGTGGGCTGATGACTGGTGACGATGCTCTGTCACTGGAGGATGCTCTCGGCTACCACGGACTCGAAGACAAGATCGTCGCCGACGAATCGGAGGTCGACAAGGCGGGTGACGACTGCGAACACAAGTTCGGCTACGCCATTGTCAAGAGCGGACAACTGGTGAAGGCAGTGAACCGGACCAACCCCAACAAGACTTGGGACTGGTGGGTCGTCGGCGGGCGTTGGAGTGGCTTCCTGAAGTTGCGTCATGGCGCCGATGGAGAAGTTGGGCGCCCTGGGATCATGGGCTCCTGCGCCAATAGCGGACCCGGACGTGCCGACGTTACGACGAAGGGGGCTGTCGATTTCAGCGGCATGCGGGATGAGGCCGGCGCCGAAGCCGCCGCCGACTGGGATAAAGCGGCAGCCGCGCGAGGCGAGGCGACCTGGATCTCGTGGGACCAGATGCGAGACGTGGAGCACAAAGGGAACATCGATGCGGCACGCGCCGCCTACGGTGAGCAGCCGGCCGTTCAAGGCATGCGCAAGGTCTTCGACTATCCGCTCCACAGCGTTGATCAATACGCGACGCCCCGCGATCAATTCATACAGCAGGCCCGTGATCGCGCATCCGTGCTCTATGCCGTCGTGAAAGACGGGCAATGGATCGCAAAGGGCGAGATGGGTTGGTTCGGGATGTCCACCGACGCCGAGTCTCAGGCCGACTGGAACGCCAAGGTGAACGAGATGTTGGACGCGCTGCCGGACGACACGCCGCTGACGGTCGTGGACTGCCATATCTGACCCCTCACCGGGGCGCCGCTGAGGCTTTGAAGCGCTGACGCGTGGAGCCAAGGCCGCCCCACCTTTTTCAACGGAGAGAGCAATGAACGCAATCGCGCAGGAAGCGAGCCCCGTGCTCGAACTGCAGCCGCTGCCGGGCGCCCAGGTGCCCGCGCTGCAACAAACCGCCGCCGTAGCGCTCCAGCCGCGCGCTGCCGTCACGCCGGCAGACCTGCTGCAGGTCGCCATGGAGGCGGGAGACAAGGACATCGAGCGCTTGGAGCGCCTGATGCAAATGAACCTTCGGTACCGTGAGCTGCAGCAGCAGGAGATCAAGCGGGCCGAGGAGATCGCATTCGAGGCCGCGTTCGTGGGCTTCACCGGCGAGAACATCATTGTCCCGAAGACCAAGCACGTGGACCGTGGGCGCGGCGGTTCCTTCGCCCAGGCCGAATTCGATGTGGCCTGCAACCTGATCAAGCCGGCGCTTGCAAAACACGGCTTTGGCATCCGCCACAAGGAAGAGTTCGGATCGAAGACCGAGACCCGGAACGGGGAAGAGGTCCGCACGCCGTGGGTGTGGGTCGTCTGCATCCTGACGCACCGAGCCGGCGGGCGCGACGAACTGGCGCTGGACGGGCCCGCCGACACCCAGAGCGTCAATTCCCCGACCCAGAACGCGCAGTCGACCTGCACCTACCTGAAGCGCCAGTCGATGCTCGCCATCACCGGCACCCCCACAGGTGGCGAAGACGACGAGGCAAAGCATGCCCGCCAGCAGAAGGGTGAGGCCGAGTCCGAGCATGGCGAGGAGCTGCGCGCAGCCGGCCGCGCCGCCGCGCTGGAGGGCATGAAGAAGCTGACCGCCTGGTGGGGCTCGCTGACGGATACGGACCGCGCCGAACTCAGCAAGGACTTCGGCGACATGCGCAAGGCCGCCCGGCGCGCTGACGGGGAGGCCCAATGAGCGACCTCATCGTCCGCTGCAGCAGCATCGGCCGCCTGATGGCGAAGCCGGAGAACGCCGACCTGGACCCGCTCTACCTGACCCCCGAGGTCAAGGCTGTGATCGCCAAGACGAAGCGCACCGACGAGGAGAAGGCGCTGCTGGAGCACGCGCGCCGGCACAGCCTGTCGGCCGGCGGTAAGACTCACGTCCGCGAGCTGGTGCGCGAGGCCATCTACGGTTTCGAGCCGGCGGACATCGAGACCCGTCCGATCCTGAAGGGCCGCGCCGTGGAGGAGGAGTGCATCGCCCTGCTGGCCCGCCTGACCGGCCGCCCGCTGGTGAAGAACGGCGAGCGCAGGAACAACGGCCTCATCAGCGGCGAATGCGACATCTTCGACGCCCCGTTGGGCCACGGCCGGGACATCAAGGCACCCTACTCCATGGAGTCCATGCCCATCGTCCTGGCCGACTGCTACGACAGCGGCTACGAATGGCAGATGCGTGGATACATGGCGCTGTGGGACGCGGAGACCTGGAGCGTGGACTACGTGCTGGTGAGCACGCCTGAGGAGTACATCGGCCTGGAACCGCAGCATCTGCACTTCGTGGACCACATCGCCGAGCGCCATCGCTGGACCACCTGGACGGTGATGCGGGACCGCGCGCTGGAGGCACTGATCCAGGACAAGGTGCAGGCCGCGCGCCGCTATTACCGCCAGGTGGTGGACGAGTTCGACCGCGCCCACGCCGACCCGGCCGAGCTGGCCGCCATGGCCGCCGCGGGCCACCCCGCGCCATGGGAAGAGCCGAAGGCGCCCGCAGCACCCGCCACCCCCATCCGCGCGCCCAAGCCTGTGGCCGAAGCGCTCGCATCCCTTGACGACTTCTGAGGAGCACCCAATGAGCGAAACCATTGAAGTCGCGGACGAACTGATCGACCGCGCAGACATCACGGACGGCAAGGCTGTCGTCCAGTTCAGCAAGACCGAAGCGGCCCTGGTCGACCTGCGAAAGCGTCACGCCGACGTGCAGTTCGACCTGACTACGACCGCAGGCGACAAGGCCGCCCGCGCTGCCCGCCTGGAGCTGGTGACGCTGCGCAACGACCTTGAGAAGAGGCGCCAAGCCTTCAAAGCGCCAGTGCTGGAAATGGGCAAGGTCATTGACGCGCAGGCCAAGCGAATCACCGGCGAGATCCTGGAGCTGGAGCAGCCGATCGATGCGCAGATCAAGGCGGAAGAGTCCCGCAAGGAAGCCATCCGCGCCGAGAAGGTCCGTATCGAAGCGGAGCGCGTGGCCGCCCACCGGTCCGCCATCGAGAAGATCCGCGCATGCCTCACCCGGGCTCAGGGCCTGCCCTCAGAGAGGGTCCGCAATGCTGTGGCTGCCGTGGAAGGGATCGAGATCGACCCGGCCGCCTGGGAGGAGTTCGCCGAAGATGCCGCGACCGCCCGGGCCGAGACCATCGCCTCCCTGAAGTTCCTGCTGGAGCAGACCGAGGCGAAGGAGGCAGAGGCGGAGCGCCAGCGCCAAGTGGCCGAGGAGCAGGCCCGGGTTGCCCGGGAGCAGGCTGAGGCCGCCGAGCGACTGGCAGAGCAGCAGCGTCAGATCTCCGCCCAACAGGCCGCGCTTGAAGCGGAGCGGCTGGCCAAGCTGCGCCAGGCCGAGGAGTTCGCCGCCCGCGTCACCGCTCGCTTCGCCGAGTTTGATCGGCTGCTGACCTTCACCGAGCAGACTGCATCGGCCCAGATCAACGCCGCCGTGCTGCTGGCCAGCTCCAACGCCCCCAGCGTGGACACATTCGGCGACCGCCTGGAGGAAGCACAGCAGAAGCACACCCTGGTGCTGGAGCACCTGAATGCCGCCCTGCCCGGCGCCCTGCGCCGCGAGGAAGCGGAGGAGACCGCCCGACTGGCAGACATCGCCGAGCGCGAGGCCGCCGAAGCGGAAGCGCTGGCCGCCCGGCAGGCTGAAGAAGCAGCCGCGCGCCCCGCCATCGTGCCGGTGGCTGAGCCCGTGACCCAGGTCCGCCAGCCGACCGCCGAACTGGTGGAGGAGCCGACGCTGACGATGAACGACATCAACGCCGAGATTCGCCCATTCAAGATCGACGCCGCCGGCATGGCCTCTCTGGGCCTGGTGGGGGTGAAGCGCGGCGCAGCGACGCTGTTCAAGCGATCGGACCTGATCAAGCTGCTGGACATCGGATCCGATCGGTTCCTGAAGACCGGCGTTCTGGTGAGCCTGGGGAAGGCAGCATGAGCGCCGCCCTGCAAGACCGCCCGGCCCTGGTGGCCGGCGTGCGCGGCCCCACGATCCTGACCGCGTCAGGCAACTACTTCAGCTTCGAGCGTCCGGAAGAATCGGTCTTCAGCATTGAGGACATCGCCCACGGCCTGGCCAACATCTGCCGCTTCACCGGCCACTGCCGGGAGTTCTACAGCGTGGCCCAGCATTCAGTGCTGGTGAGCTACACGGTTCCGCCGGCATTCGCGCTGGAGGGCCTGCTTCACGACGCCGCCGAGGCATTCATCGGTGACGTTGCAAAGCCGCTCAAGATGCTGCTGCCGGACTACAAGGCGATCGAGAAACGCGTCGAAGCTGCGGTGCTAACTCGCTTCGGTCTGGATGCAAAGCTGCCGCCGTGCATCAAGCATGCCGACTTGGTTCTGCTGAAGACCGAACAGCGAGACCTCATGCGCACCGGTGAAGGCCATGTGTGGACGATGCTGGAAGGGATCGAGCCGCTGGAGCGCCGCATTCGCCCCTGGGTGCCTGAGCAGGCGAAGCGAGCCTTCCTGCAGCGCTTCGAGCAACTGAATGGCGGTGCCGCATGACCCCCACCACCATCGCCCTGCTGGTGTCCATCAACACCCTGATCTCCTTCCTGGCGGTCTGGGTGGCGGTGAAAGCCCAGCGTGCACCGAAGGGCATCAACGGGCCCATCCTCCCGGCCGACCAGGCCGCGCCCATCGGCGCCACGTTCCACGATGCCGCTCTGCTGGTGTCTACGGTCGGCATGCTCATCCACGGCGAAACGGAAGGCCGGGACCCCGCATTCATCCGGCGGCGGTCACTGGCCATCGCGGACGAACTCACCAAGGCAAGGAGGGCAGCATGAGCACGAGCATCGAAACCAACCCGCCGGTGTTCTTCCCGGCCCGAGCCTTTGCCTTCGTGGCACCGTTCCGCGCGGAGCACGACATCCGCTACTACCTGAACGGTTTCGCGGTGGAGCCCCACCCGGACGGCGGCGTAATTGTGGCCGCCACCAACGGGCACCAGTTGGCCGCGGCCTACTGCAAGGAAGGACGCACGGACCGCCGCCGGATCTTCACCTGCAGCAAGGGTCTGATCGCAGCTGCGAAGAAGCCGCGCGCAGCATTCGTCGGTCTCAAGAATGACCGCCTGACGGTCATCGAATCAGTCGGGCAAGAGCTCAAAAACTGGTCCGAAGCTGACGGCCTTGAGACGTTCATCCAATCGGGGTCGCCAGATGTCACTGGGAACTTTCCGGATGTCTCCAGGGTGATCCCACGCCTGGCGGAAAGCCTCGAACCGGGCCTCAAGGGCTGCGTGGCTGCACGGTATGTCGAAGCCATCGGCAGGGCTACCAAGTTGGCGGCTGACAGCCGCTTCAATGGCTGCAGGCACTGGACCCATAAGGACGGCGGGATTGTCCTCACGCGCTTTCCGTCGGCCCCGAACTTCCTGGTCCTGACGATGCCCATGCGCGATGACGACATGCCTACCGACCCTCTGCCGGCTTTTGTCGCCTCGATGCACGCCGAGAGCGATGAACGTCAACGCAAGGAAGCTGAGGCCAAGGCCGCCGCGGCTGCCGCCGCCGACAGCGCCCGCCCGCAACTGAAGACCAGCGCCGAGGTGCCAGCATGAAGCAGGTCGTACAGGCAATTCTCGCCATCGCGCTGGTGGCTCTCGGCATGGCCGGCCTCTACTTCAAGGTGGAGTACTCGGGCTGGGTTCTGGCAGGTGGCCTCATGGTCGCTATTGCCGGGTGATCGCCATGTCACGCCGAGCACGCCTCAGGGCCCAGGCCCAACCCCGCTGGGAGGAAGTCGACGACCTCCCCACCCACGCACCCGACCAGGAAGAGGACGACGACACCTCCTCCTTCTACCTCGCCAACGGGGACCGTATCGACACACGAAGCGCCTGGGCAATGCCCGGGCAGCAGGAGCAGCGATGAGCGCGAACCCCTTCATCACCGGCGCCAAGGTGCTGGGCTTTTACGGACTGGTCGCGACTTGGCGGCGCAACGCGCCCGATACGCCGACCATCGCACGCCGCCAGCCTGGTCTCATCATCTCTTCGGCTGCAACCACGGAAGAGGGTGTGCACGAGCCTGCTCAGAGCATCTCGCTCCACACCCGGGAGAGCCTGCTGGCGCTCCGCGAAGCAATTGATGAAGCACTTCGCGAGGACGCTCAGCAATGACGAACCATCGCGGCCAAAGCGTCCTTCCCCGCCTCCTCGGCGGCCAGGCGGTCGTCGTATTCACCTTCCAACGGAACGGCAACGTCCGACACCTCGGCGCCATCAACGCGCGACATCACGAGAACCGGACGAAATCTGCCGCTGGGCGTGGCCTCAGCCATCACTGCGGCCTCCCATCCTTCCTGGTCCATACAAACCCCCAGTGAAGTTGATCGCCCATTCTATTCAAACCGCCTCGGACGCCGGGGCGACAGGAGCAGCCATGACCACCATTGAGAAGCAACTGGCGGAGGCGCTACGGGGGCTGGATGAAGCCTATTGCCGGGCGGGTACTCCGCTTTCCAAGGACGAGCGCAACGAAGACCGGGCTCGCCTGATCGCGGCCCGAGACGCCCTCGCCGCCTACCGCCAGCAAGAGGCGCGCGGGCCGCTGACGGATGAGCAGATCGAGGCGGGGCGCAAAGAGACGTTCAGCACAGACAACCCCTTCTGCCCGTGCACCGACAAGACCATGCGCAAGGCTGTCCGCTGGGCCGAGCACGCCCACGGCATCAAAGGGGAATGACATGAGCAAGTTTCGCAAGAAGCCCGTTGTGATCGAAGCAGCGCAATGGTTCAAGGACGGTGACCATCCGGCAGTCCTCAAGGCTGATGCTCCGTTTGGCTGGTGTCCGACGCTTGAGGGAGGACACATCGTCACCCCGGGCGACTGGATCATCACTGGCGTGAAGGGCGAGCACTACCCCTGCAAGCCGGATATTTTTGAAGCCACCCATGAGCCTGCTGAGGACTGACATGACCGACACCACACAAGCCGCAGGGCTGACGGAAGACGATTCCAACGTTCACATGTATCCGTCAGACCTGGAGAAGTTCAGCCACGGTGAGCACACCGCAACCGCGTTCTCAATCCCTGTCGCGAGCCCTGCAGAGCGAAGCGTGCCGCTATTTACCTTGGAGCAGGTCCGCGCCGCTCTGGCAGCGCAGGCAGTGCCTGCCGGTGGCTTCCGTTATTTCTTCATCTCGCGCGAGCCGGGCCAGGTGCCGCGCATCGGATTCCCCGTGGGAGACATGCGCGCGTCGGTTCTTGAGTGGCTTAAGCACTCGGCCGCCGGCCTTGATGTTGTGACCTGGTGGGCCGATGGTGGGCCCTCACCAGGCACAGCAACGGTCGAGACTGCGGCCGACTGGCTCTATGCCGACGATCCGGAATCGATCCCCCTTGTGGCCGCCTCCCCCGCCCCTGCCGAAGCGAAGGAAGAGCCGGACATGCGCACGCCTGACCAGATGCCGACCATCCAATCTAGTCTGAAGCACGGGGTTTCTCTGATCGGCGAAATTTTGTCGTATCACGGTGATGACATTGGCCCCAGCCTTTCGGAGCAATGCCGAATCTTCCTGGAATTGAGTGATGAAGCACTCGCCACCCCGCAACCCCAGGCGGCACAGCCGGTGGCGGTCATCGCTGCAAAGTTGGCCGCGATGGCGATCAACTACACGAGGAATCACTCGTGGGATCACCTGGACGCAGAAGTCTGCACCCAGGCCGCCGCTCTGCTTCGTACCACCCCGCAACCCCGGGCGGCACGGCCGGCAATTGAAGGATGGATCACGTGGTGGCCCGCTATGGGTGGCGGGCACAAGCCGGTTTACTCCCACGGCAACAAAAAGCCCGGCTACGGTGCCGAGCTTGACGCGCTGCTCAAGGTGTACCCGGTCTACACCGCCGCCCCTGCGCTCACGGGTGAGCAGGATGCATTCCCCGCATTGCAGACCCTGACTGAGGCCATCCTGACGCGAGCCGATGCGGACTACATGCGTCGCCAGTTGGACGAGGCGGTGCGGATCATGGGGACGCGCGGCTGGTCCCCGCCAGTGCCATACCCCGCCGCCCTCCGCTCCACCCAAGGAGGCGAGTGATGGCACTACCTCAATACGGCACTGCGCCGATCCGATGCGGCCGAACCCGCTGCAAGTGGCGGGGCTTCGAGACCGACCTGGCCAAGGTGCCAGGCACTCTGGGCGGCGTCAGCGTCACGCAAAGCGTCTGCCCCACATGTGGCAATGACGATTACTCGTTCATGACGCCGCGCGAAGTCCAGGCATGGGAGCGGGCCAAGCAACGCACCCAGGGAGGCAGCGATGGGAACTGACCTGAAGCCGTGCCCGTTCTGTGGCGGCATCAACATCGTCCATTGCGCTCACCACATGTTCTGCTGCCGCTGCGGCGCCGAAGGCCCTGACGCCGACACGCAGCACCTTGAAGATACAGCGGAAGCCTGGAACCGCCGTGCTGCTGCAATGCCTGAAGGAGGGCAAGGATGACCGACCACATCACCAAGATCCGCCAGGCGGTCAGCCACGTGCCACCGCAAGCGCCGTGGCAAACAGCCGAGAATCAAGACGCCTTCGTCTACTCGCTGAACGCGCAGGGCTACAACCACTTCTGGGCGCACGTCACCGGACCGTGGTCGAGCACCGCCGAAAAGGAAGCCATCGGCCGCCACATCGCCGCCTGCAACCCAGAGGCCATCCGCTCCCTGCTGGCGGCGCTGGATGAGGCGCAGCAAGAACGCGACGGCTACAGATCGCAACTCGCGGCGTGCCGGGAGGCGGCTGGCATCGCGCCCGCTGGCTCCCCGACAGAGCCCCTGTGGATCGAGGCCATTGGCAACCCCTTTGCCGTGGCCGACTACGTGAAGGCGGCGCTGGAAGAGGCTCGGTCCAAGTTGAGGCTGTACGACTGGATTCGCTCGCGCATTCCGGAAAGAAAGTATCGAAGCGCGGGGGGCGCTTATAGCGAGGACGGCCAGACTGGTGACGCGGTGATCGTCTCCCAGGGAGACAAGAATGGATGAGCAACCAAAGGGCGAGCGCCCTCCTCTGACCCTCACACAGGCTGAGCTGGTGGACCTCACGCGTTACAAGCGCGCCGCCGACCAGCTGCGCGAGCTGCACACTCGGGGCTTCAGTAGGGCATATCTCCGCGCGGGTTCGGTGGTGCTGGAGCGCCCGCACTTCGAGGCGGTGTGCAGCGGCAATTCCTCGCCGCCACGGGGCCGCGTCAAGCCGCCGGTAGTCGCCGGCAAGCGCAAGGTGGGGAGCCGTTGATGGGCAAGGGCCCAGTGAGAGGAACAACAGAGAAGCATGGCCGCTATTACTGGCTCAACCGAAAGGAAGGGAAACCGGTGTGGGTGCCGCTCACGCGCGTCACGGAAGGGCTACCCGCCTTCTATCGCAAGCTGGCTGACGAGATGGGGAAGCGCGACCGCTCGGATGCCATGCCCAAGCTGGTGTCGGAGTGGGAGGATGAAGTGATGTCGAAGCATGCGGCGAAGACCCAGGTGGACGAGAAGCGCCGGGCCGCTGTCATCGCCGAGAGCTTCAAGGACCTGAACGCGGGCGAGGTGGAGACCCCGGACTGCTACGAGTTCCTCAAGCCGTTTCAGGAGATGGCCCGAACCCATGACCTGTTCCGGTCACAGCTGCGCAGCATCTTCCAACTGGCTGAGCTAAAGGGCTACCGAAAGGCAGGCAGCAATCCGGTCACCGCGATTCCGACTATGGGCAGTGCACCGCGGGAGCGCTACATCACCGACAGCGAACTCAGGCGAGTGAAGATCGCTGGGCTGTATGGCGCCAACGGCCGCCGAACACCCACCGGCATCACCTTGGCCTGCTTCCTGGAGATGGCTTTCCTCACCGGGGCGGACGTGGGAGTGCTTCTGCGCCTGCGCGCTGAGCGGGATCCGGAGCAGCCAGATGAACCGCACGTCTGTGCGGACGGGATCTTCGTGCGACGGGACAAGACCGAGCGCACATCGCGACCGGTGATCGTGGAGTGGACCTCAAGGCTGAAGGCGGTGGTGCAACGCCTCAAGGCCATCAAAGACGCCCAGGCGGGGAAGAAGCGTGCACACCAGCGCGTGGTGACGCCCTACCTGTTCATCGGCATGGATGGAACGCCATGGACGTATGAGGCGCTGTCGTCGGCCTGGCAGAAGGCCCGCGCACGAGCCAATCTGCCGCCCACCATGCTGCGCGACCTGCGCGCAAAAGCGGCCACCGACAAGGACGAGAGCGAAGGAATTACTGGGGCGAATACGCTGCTGGACCACACCACCGAGCAGCAGACCGCGGACTACATCCGGCGGAAGAAGGCCCGGAGGACTTCAGCGGTGCGATAGACACACCCCGATTCGATAGACAAATCGGCCCACAAAAGAATTGAGCCGAGAGGGAAAATCCCTTTCGGCTCAATGAGATAGATGGTCGGGGCGGCGGGATTCGAACTCGCGACCCTCTGCTCCCAAAGCAG
>NZ_FOAV01000006.1 GCF_900109745.1 Roseateles sp. YR242
CGAGTTCGAGGCCAACTACCATCGACAACGCGCTGGTCAGGCCGCGACCGTCTGACTTAAACCAACAGGCCTCCGCGATTGCCGGGGCGGTTCAGAGGCAGTAGCTCGTCGAGGCGGCTATTCAGTTGCATCGGCAGGCGCTGCAACACGTCGCGCAGGTAGGCCCACGGGTCATGCCCGTGCATGCGCGCCGACTGCACCAAGCTCATCACGATGGCGGCACGCTGCCCCGCAAGTTCGCTGCCCACGAACTGCCATGCCTTGCGTCCCATGGCCCAGGGCTTGATCTGCCGTTCCAAGTGGTTGTTGTCGAGCGCTACGGCGCCGTCTTTCAGATGCTGCGTCAGCGCAGCCCAGTGGCCCAGCGTGTAGTCGATGGCCTTGGCCGTGGCGCCGCCATCGGCGACCAGCCGGCGCTCGAGTTGCAGCCACCGATGGAGTTCGTCCCATACCGGCGTGGCGAGCTGCTGGCGCTGTGCCCGTCGCTCGTCATCGCTGAGGTCCCTGAGCTCACTTTCGATCTGGTAGATGCGGGCGAACCTGCGGATCGCATCCACCCCGATGGGGCTCGTGCCGTCGTGCGCCAGCTCTTCGAAGTTGCGCCTTGCATGTGCCGCGCACGCCGCGCTGATGCGCCCAGGGTAAAGGCGCGGATCCACCACGGTCTCATAGCCCCCATAGCGGTCGGTGAGCAGCGTCCCGTTCCATCGTCGCTCGCCGCGCGTCTCGTCGCCGTTCAAGAACGCCACGGGGTACTGAGCCCCACGCCCTCGGCAGAACGCGTAGATCACCCCCGGCACCGTGTCGTGCCAGCTCCTTGCGTAGGCCCACACGTAGGCTTTGCGCGTCTTGCCTGCACCCGGGTCCAGCAAGGCCACCGGCGTCTCGTCGGCGTGCAGGACTCGGCAATCCAGGATGAAGCGCTTGTGCAGCTCGTACAGCGACTCCAGCGCAGCCCCCGCCTGGCCAGCCCACGCAGCCAGCGTCGATCGCGGGGTGTGCACGCCTGAGCGTGCATTGATGGTCTCTTGCCGGTAGTACGGCAGGTGGTCCACGAAGCGGCTGATCAGCGTGTGTGCCAGCAAGCCGCTAGCGGCGGCTCCACCCTCCACGATCTCTGGCACGCTTGGCGCCTGCTTGAGCACCTGGCAGTGTCGGCACGTCCACTTGCCGTAGACGTGCCGGTGCACGAAGAACTCGGCCGGCACGATGTCCAGCCGCTCGGTGATGTCTTCCCCGATGCGCGTCATGGGCCGGCCACAGTCGTGCTCCTGGCAGTTGGTGCTCTCGGGTTCATGGTGATGCTCGACGCGACGCAGGTGGTCGGGGAACGCGTTGCGCCGAGGCTTGCGTGGGGACGCCTTGGGCTTGGTACTGGCGGACTCCTCAGCAGCCTCTGCCTCGCGCCGCAGTCGCTCAAGCTGCTCGCGCAGGCTGGCCTCATCCTCGGCCAACGTCTCCTCGAACAGGCGTCGCTGGTCTGCGCTCATCGCTTCAGATTTCGCACCGTAGGTCCAGCGCTTCAGCCGGGCCAACTCGAAGTTGATCTTCTCGATCTTGGCCTCGCGCAGGGCGATCTCGCGGTCCTTGCGCTGCAGCAGCGCGTCCCGCTGAGCCAGCTCCACAGTTTGCGCGGCGAGGGCCTGGTCGCGCTGCGTGATGGCCTGGTCGCGCTCACACAGTTGCTGCGCCTGGTCTTGCACTTGCTGTTGCAACTGGGCGATGAGCGCGGCGACCTCGGGCGGGAGGCCCTGAGGATCAGAGGGTGGGAGACCACGCATGCCAAGCATGCGTGGCATCGTGCCAGAACCCGCTGATGCGGCCTATTGGCACATGCACTGTCAACGCATTGGCGAGTGAGGGAGCGCGGGCTTATGCCCGCGTGATGCAGCTCAGCTCGGCCAGCCGCTGCCACGGCAAGCCCAGGATCAGAGCGTCGAACTGTGCGGGGGTGAGCGTTAGCGACGTTGTCTCGGCGGCTGCCGACGGCCAGACGAAGCGGCCAGCGTTAAGCCGCCGTGCGGCGCACCACACGCCGAAGCCATCGTGCACCAGCAGCTTGATGCGCGTTACAGACCTGTTGGCGAACAGATAGCCGTGGTGGGCCTGCGCGGCACCGAACACCTGCACCACTCGCAACAGCAGCCGGTCGGCGCCAGCGCGCATGTCGATCGGCTCAGTGGCCAGCCACATCGCGTCGATGCGAATCATCGAAGCAGCTCACGCATCCAGGCCGCGAACTCGCCGGTAGCGCTTGCCGGCCATGTCACAGTGATCGCCGTGGCGCCGCGGTGCAACTCGATACGGATGTCGGCGCTCACCGGCGCCGACACCGGTACCGGCCACTGCAAGGGCAGGAACTTTGCAGGTGCAGGCGTCGCCGGCTTCGTCTTCTTGGGCTGGCTCGCGGTGATGCCCAGTCCATCCTCGGCGGCGACCTCGGCCTCCTTGACCCAGCGACGCACCAGGTTCGCGTTGATGCCGTTTGCCATCGCCACTGAGGCCGATGACACTCCCGGCTTACGGCAGGCAGCCACTACGTGCGCCTTGAATTCAGCGCTGTGAGTTCGCCGGCGACGCCGGCCTTGTCCAAGGGCTATAGAAGTGTCCATTTCTCCACCAAAAGCTAAGTGGAGAAGAGCATCCTTTGCCGTTCATAGAATTCAAGGTGGAGGCACTGGACGCTCACGCTTCGACGACTCGGGCCTTGAATTCTTCGCTGTGGATTCGCCGCCGGCGTCCGCTCGTCGCTTGCTCCATGGTGTCTACGTGTCCACTAAGTTCTTCGTGGACACGAGCATCCTAGGCCCGGCTCAGGCGTTCAACATGACTTGCCTGGACGCTTACTGAGCAACAACCAGGCGGAGAGCTTCTTCGCGCGGATGCGGCGCATGGTGATCGGCCAGGTTCACCGGATCACGCCGAAATACATGCTCGACTACGTGACGGAGGTTGCGTGGCGCGAGGACGTTCGGAGAACACCGACGTCGAGACAGGTTGGCATGCTGGCCAACGCAGCGTCTCGATCGACCTCGAAATGGTGGCGAGGCTATTGGCAGATGAAGAATCGCCCGGAAGAGATCCTCTTTGTTCCAACGGGGTCGCCGCAAAAGCCGGCGCCTGTCAGTCGTTGACGGCGGGAATGGACCAACAACCTTCCTCTTGATCTGCCGGATCAAGGGAATGGTGCTGCAGGACTTTCTTCTTAGCGACCAACTTGGCCAGCGTTTTTATCACCGAAATCTTCAGCTGCGAATAGTTCTTGGCGTTGACCGTAAGCCCACATCTCGCTGCCACGTCGTAAACGATCATCGTCGTCAACATGTGCTTGCCGCTCGCTTGTTTGAGGCAGGCAACGATCGTGCGCACCAGGTTGTGACCCTTGAAAGGCGATGGGGTATACCGCCGCTTGCCTTCAATGGTCGAAGCCTTCACCTGGACTTCGTGGAGCGGAATGATGCGGTCAAGAGAGGCGAGCCTGTCCATCAGTTCGCAGATGTCGCCGGGAAGGTTCTCTACGAGCTTGATGCATCTATCGAGCTTTGCGCGGGTCCGTGAGCGCTCGTTGATCAGCCATACCAAACTGCTGGGTGTCCGCTCCAAGCCGGAGTAATCGCGGTTCTTTTTCAAGGCGTCTGATCCTCTTCAGCCCATGCCCAGCTTCCGTGCTGGGTTGTCTCGGCAGGATGACACCTGCGCACGAGGCCTCGGTCGGCCATGGGGCTCAAGCACTTGCGTGCGCTGTCCATGATGTCGGCCTGCTTGACCTTGGCCAGATCAATGTTGTTTTGCCTGACGAACTGCAGCACGAGCTCGATGGTCGTGACCGGCTGGCCCTTCGCAGCTTTCAGGGACCGAACCAACGAGCGCTTGAGCTCGCCGTGGGGCGCGGTCCGCGGGCGGTTCGGTCGCCTGCCGACGATGGCGCTAGCGTCCACCTTGACCGCGTGCAGCGGTATCACTGCGTCCAACGACGCAAGTTCGTATTCAAGGGTGCGAATTTTCTCGGGCAGAGCCGCCTCTTGCGCGCGGTAGCGATCAAGCTGGCCGCGTAGCTTCGCGCGCTGTCCGATCAGCCATGCCATCGAGGATGGCGTGCGCTCCAGGCCTGTGTAATCTCGGTTCTTCGGCATGTCCCGATGGTTTCAGAACCACCGGGAGGCATCCAGTGCATCAGCTAGATAATGCCGATTTCAGCGCTCGAAAACAGCGATGGACTCCACGTGCGCCGTGTGCGGGAACATGTTCACCGCACCCGCGCCCGTACAGCGGTAACCCGCCACGTTGACCAACAGACCCGCATCGCGCGCCAATGTCGCCGGGTTGCAGGAGACGTAGACAATCCGCTTGGGCGGGGCCCAGCCCGGCGCCAGCGACGGGTCCTGGATCACGTCAGCCAATGCCTTGACCAACGCAAAGGCACCCTCGCGTGGCGGGTCCACCAGCCAGCGGTCGGATTCGCCATCCGCAGCCAGTCGTTGTGGCGTCATCTCGAACAGATTGCGCGCCACAAACGAAGCCTTGTGGCTGAGGCCGTTGCGCTGCGCGTTTTCACGCGAGCGTTGCACCAGCGCCTCGCTGCCCTCGATGCCCAGCACCTCGCGCGCCTGCGTGGCCAGCGGCAAGGTGAAGTTGCCCAGGCCACAGAACCAGTCAATGATCCGGTCCCCCGGTTGGACCCCGAGCAGACGCAACGCACGTCCCACCAGCACGGTGTTGATGTGATGGTTGACCTGGGTGAAGTCCGTCGGCTTGAACGGCATCACCACACCGAACTCGGGCAGCGTGTAGGCCAGCTCAGGCCCATCCGGGTCCAGGAGGTGAACAGTGTCCGGCCCCTTGGGCTGCAACCACCATTGCACGCCGTATTCGGCCGCAAACGCACGCAGCTTGTCCACATCCCCGGCGCTCAGCGGCTCCAGGTGACGCAACACCAGGGCGATGACCTGCACACCGCTGCTGTCGCCAATGGCCAGCTCGATCTGGGGCAGACGATCCCGCGCCTCCATGGCGCCGACGAGCTCGCGCAGCGGCATCAGCATGTTGCTGACATGGTCAGGCAGGACCTTGCAGACCTGCATGTCCGCGATATAGCGGCTCTTGCGTTCGTGGAAACCCACCAGCACGTGCCCCTTCTTGGGCACAAAACGCACCGACAGCCGGGCGCGATAGCGGTAACCCGTGGCGGGCCCTTCGATGGGGCGCATCAGTGTTTCCGGCTTGACCTTGCCCAGATGCCAGAGGTTGTCCTCCAGCACCCGCTGCTTGACGGCCACCTGGGCACCGGTATGCAGATGCTGCATCTTGCAGCCACCGCAGGCGCCGGGATGCAGGCCGAAGTGCGGGCACACCGGGCGCACACGCTGTGAGCTCTCCCTGCGCATCGCCACCAAGGCCGCTTGCTCCCAGTTGTTCTTCTTGCGGCCAACACTGACCTGAACCTCTTCACCGGGCAGCGCGCCCTCGATGAAGACGACCTTGCCCTCGCTGTTGTGGGCCACGCCCTGCGCTTCCAGGTCCAGCGATTCGACCTTCAGCCATTCCGAAACATCAGTCATAACCCGCGATTATCGCCGCGCGACGGACGCCGCTCCGATCACGGGCTCAACGCGAAGGAGCAATGCACAGCATCCCGGCTCGCGGGAGTGATGCAGAGGTTCCCTAAAAGATGGAATCGCGATTGATGCCCTGGCGCAGCATGTTGCGCTTGAGCTTGGCCTGCGCCTCGATCTGGATCTGGCGGATGCGCTCCCGCGTGAGGCCAAGACGAACCGCCAGCACATCGAGGGTTTCCGGATCACGGTCGGCCAAGCCGTAGCGGCCGGCCAGCACCTCACGCTCACGGTCGCTCAGCGAGGCCAATCCCGCCGTGAGCAGCACCTCCAGCTCATGGCTGAGCCGTTGCCCCACGGGATCCATGGCCTGCTCGTCGGCCACCAGGTCCAGCATGGACTCCCCGCCCTCGCCATTGCGGTCCACCGGCGAGTCCAGGGAGCTGGGCAGCTCGGCATAAGCCAGCAGCGCCGCCACCTCCTCCACCGGCCGCCCCAGGCTGCGCGCCACATCCTCATCACGCGCCTGCGATTCTCCGCCCTGCCCTGCCGACATCGCCTCCAGCGAGCGGCGGGTCTTCAGCACCTGGTTCAGCTCCCTGACGATATGCACCGGCAGCCGCACCAGCCGCGCCTGATGCATCAGCGCCCGCTCCACCGCCTGGCGGATCCACCAGCTGGCATAAGTGGAGAAGCGAAACCCGCGCTCAGGCTCGAACTTGCCGATGGCATGCATCAGCCCAAGGTTGCCCTCCTCGATCAGGTCGCTCATCGGCAACCCACGCCCGAGATAGTTCTTGGCGATGCTCACCACCAGGCGGAGGTTGTGCTCGATCATGGCCTGACGCGCTTCAAAGTCGCCGGCCCGCGCCTTGGTGGCGGTGTCGAACTCTTCCTGCGGGGTCAGCAGTGGCGTGCGTCGAATGTCGCGCAGGTAGGCCTGCAGCGCATTGCCCACATCACCGCCCTCCATGGGGGCGACCAGCGCATTGCCGTTGCGGACCAGCTCGACGCCATCCGCAGGCACCTCGTCCGTCGCACCCTCCGTCCCGGCATCCACGGTGCCGCCGCCATCCGGTCCATCGGGTCCATCAACACCGTCGACACCATCACGGCCCTCATTGCCGTCACCACCATCCGCCAAGCCCGACACCCCATCCGAGTCGTACTCGCCATGAGCGCCCGGTGCGGCGGATGCAGACGCATCGCCATCAAAGGCATTCAGATCGTCAGAAGGATCGAGGGTGGGGTTGGCGTCGGGGTCGGCGTCGGGCCTGTGCCGGCCCTGCGGCTGTGAACCCGGCTCATGCGGGTCTTCAGAAGGGGCAGCCCCCTTGTCGTTGATGTGCGGGACACCCACCGCCAACGCCGCAGCCATCCCGGCCGGCGGGCGAGCCGCCAGCGTGGGCGGCATCGGGAACCGACCGGCCTCCTGGCCGGCGGGTCCTTTGGGCACATCATGCCCATCTATCGAGGCGGCGCGTTGACTCATGTCGCGGCGCCTCCTTCAGCGCCTGCTAACGGTTGGGCAACAGCTTGGCAGGGTCGATCGGCTTGCCCTGCTTGCGCACCTCGAAGTGCAGCTTGACCCGGTCCGTGTCGGTATCACCCATCTCGGCGATCTTCTGCCCCTTGCGCACCACCTGGTCTTCCTTGACCAGCAGAGTCTGGTTGTGGGCGTAAGCAGTCAGATAGTTCGTACTGTGCTTGATGATGATCATGTTGCCGTATCCGCGCAAGCCCGCACCCGCGTACATCACGCGGCCATCGGCGGCGGCGAAGACCGGATCGCCCGCCTTGCCCGAAAACGCCATACCCTTGTTGCGAACTTCGTCAAACCCTGCTACGACCTGGCCCGATGCCGGCCAGCCCCAGCTGATGTCATCGTCGTCCTTGGTCACCGGCGGTGTCGCGCCCGAGGCCACCACACCGGACGGGCCACTGGAGGCCATGGCACTGGTGGCCGGGGCGGAAACGCCAGCGGCAGGCACCGTGGCCGGCGCCGGGGATGCCGCACCCTTGCCATCCAGCGGGCGGCTTTCCACACGGGCTGAAGCCAGCGGGCGCGTGGTCACAGCACTCGGATCCACACCCGGTGGCACCACACGCAACACCTGACCCACCTCGATGACATTGGGGTTGTCCATGCCGTTCCAGCGCGCCAGGTCTTTCCAGGCCTGGCCGTTGTCCAGCGCGATGCGAATCAGCGTGTCACCGGGTTTGACGCTGTAGTAGCCCGGCTTGCCAGCATTCTCGGCACCCGGCAGCGGCTTGACCGGCTCGGGGGTCGCCACCGCAGCGGGCGCGGTGTTGGTGGTGGCCACGGGCGGCCGGCTGCCCACATTGCGCTCCTCGACAGGCGCACGATGCGGCGGCACGGCACATCCGACCAGCGCCAGCAACAGCACGGAGACCCCTACGAGCGGAAGACGATGAAGATGTTGCATGCGCTTTTGTTAGTCGTTACAGAACCATGTAGCCCGGCGTATCGCCCCGGTTACATGACGCCAGATTTTAGGGGCACGAACAGCACCGCCTCATGCAAGCTGCGAACAAAGCGCGAACCCTGTGCGTCGCGCACATGGTCGATCAGCACCAGCACCTGCCCTCGGCCGCTGGGCGCTGTCATCGGCGCCACCAGCCGCCCCCCGGGCGCCAACTGGTCCAGCCAGGCCTGCGGAATGTCGTCCCCGCCCGCCGCGGAGATGATGCTGTCGTAGGGAGCCGAGGGCGCGTGGCCCAGCATGCCGTCGCCATAGACCAGCCGCACCGCGGGATAGGCAACGAGATGGTGGCGGGCCTTGTCATGCAGCGGCTTGAGCCGCTCGACGGACACGACCTGTTTGGCGACCTGCATCAGCAGCGCAGCCTGATAGCCGCAGCCCGTGCCGATCTCCAGCACCTTGCCCAGATGCCCGCGCTGCTGTGCACCGGGCGCAGCCAGCATGAGCGCCATCATGCGCCCCACCACCGACGGCTTGGAAATCGTCTGGCCATGGCCAATGGGCAGGCTGGTGTCCTCATAAGCCTGGATGGCCAACGCGGTATCCACGAATTCATGGCGCGGCACGGTGGCCAGCGCCTGCAGCACGCGCTCATCCGCCAGGCCCTCGGTGCGCAGGCGCTTCACCATGCGCTGGCGCACGCCGGCCGAGTCCAGGCCCAGCCCGCTGGGCGGCACCGCCTTGGCCTTGATGGCGGCGGCCTGCTGCCAATGGCCTTGCGGCTTCAGCGGCTCGCGCGCCTCTCTGGCCTCCCGGGCCTCCCGGGCCGCAGCGCCCCCCGCCTTGGGGCTGCCCAGTTGCTGGAGCGACAGCGGAAACCGCTTGCCGCGCGGAGGGGCCTCGCTCATGCCTGCTCGTTCAGCTTCAGGCGTTGGCGCCACGAGCCCAGGGACGCGTGTTCCGTCAGATCGACCTGCAGCGGCGTGATGGAGACCATGCCGCTGGCGGTGGCGTGGAAATCCGTGCCTTCACCAGCTTCGCGGGCATCACCGGCCGGGCCGATCCAATAGATCATCTCGCCGCGGGGGCTGCGTTGCTGGATGGTGGCCTCGCTGGCATGGCGGCGCCCCAGACGGGTCACGCGGCGTGGCAGCTGAACGGCATCCGCGCGGTTGGGGATGTTCACACTCAGCAGGAAAGGCTCGCCCAGACCGCCAGCAATCACGTCCTGCACCAGCTGTCGCGCCATCGCGGCGGCAGCATCCAGATGCCCCCAGCCCTTCTCCACCTGCGAAAACGCGATGGAGGGAATGCCGAAGAGATAACCCTCGGTGGCCGCGGCCACGGTGCCGGAATAGAGCGTGTCATCGCCCATGTTGGCGCCATTATTGATGCCGGAGAGCACCAGGTCCGGCCTGTAATCCAGCAAACCGGTCAGTGCCAGGTGCACACAATCTGACGGCGTGCCGTTCACATATCGGAAACCGTTGGCCGCCGTGTAGACCGACAACGGTCGCGACAGCGTGAGCGAATTGGACGTGCCGCTGGCGTTCTGTTCCGGGGCGATCACTTCAATCTGCCCCAACCCTTCGCAGGCACGCACCAGGGCGTGCAGACCAGGGGCGAGGTATCCGTCGTCGTTGGCGATAAGTATGCGCATGGATCACATTGTAGGCAGGCGTCACAGGACGTACCTGACGTCACTCGACAGCCCCGTTGGCCGTCACCTGAGCGACGCAGGGCTCAAAGAACGGTGCCTATCATGCGCCCGAGTCGGTCCCCACCGTGCGCGGTGCGCCATGCCCCGCCATGCCGCACCAGCCCCCTGGACCACGATCTGAAGCATCCCGAACTCCAAGGAGCAACATCATGAAGGCCTGGCTGTGCGAGAACCCCACCGGCGTCGAAGCGCTGCAATGGAAGGAACTGCCGCAACTCCAGCCCGGCCCCGGGCAGTTGCGAGTGAGCATCCGGGCTGCGAGCCTGAACTTCCCCGACCTGCTTATCATCCAGAACAAGTACCAGATGAAACCGCCCCTGCCGTTTGTGCCGGGCACCGAGTTTGCGGGCGTGGTGGAGGCCGTGGGGGACGGTGTGAAGGGCTTCAAGCCGGGCGACACCGTCGCCGCATTCACGGGCACCGGCGGTTTTGCCACCGAGGCGCTGGTCCCTGCCCCGCTGGCCTTGCCCTTGCCCGCCGGCTTTCCGTTCGAGGATGCCGCCGCCTTCATCTGCACCTATGCCACCAGCCATCACGCCCTGATCGACCGTGCAGCCCTGCAGGCGGGTGAAACCGTGTTGATCCTGGGGGCGGCCGGCGGCGTGGGGACAGCCGCCATCCAGATCGCCAAGGCCGCCGGCGCCCGGGTCATCGCAGCCGCCTCCACCGACGCCAAGTGCCTGCGTTGTCGCGAGCTGGGGGCCGACGCCACCATCAACTACACCACCGGCTCGCTGCGCGACGAACTCAAGGCCCTGACCGAAGGCCGGGGCCCGGATGTCATCTACGACCCGGTGGGGGGTGACCTGGCCGAGGCCGCCTTCCGCTCCATCGCCTGGCGCGGGCGTTACCTGGTGGTGGGCTTCGCCCAGGGCCAGATCCCCGCCCTGCCATTGAACCTGGCCCTGCTCAAGGGCGCATCGCTGGTCGGTGTGTTCTGGGGCGAGTTCGCCAAGCGGGAACCGCAGCGCAACGCGGACATGATGAAAACCCTGGGCCACTGGTACGCACAAGGCAAGATCAAGCCGGTGATCGACCAGGTCTTGCCCATGGAAGATCTGCCGCTGGCGTTTTCCCGCATGAGTGGCCGCGCCGTCGTCGGCAAACTGGTGGTGGTGAACCAATAGGCCTGCCCCCCCCCGGGAACGCCGATGGCATGGGCCCTGCAGCCGCGCTCTCGGCCGTTGGCGCACCACCCCGGGCAAGTGCCCCATAAAAAAGCGCGGGCCCACCCTCTTCACGGGGGCATCCAAGGCCCTGGCCGTGCGCTAGGATGCCAAGGCTCACGTATTCGCACACCCATGGCCGTCAAAGTTCTCATCGTTGAAGACAACCCGGTAGCCCGCAGCTTCCTGTGCCGGGTCGTGCGCGAGAGTTTCAGCGACGGCATGGAGATCACCGAGGCAGGTGACCTCGAAGGCGCCCGCCAGCAACTGGCGCGGGCCGAGGCCGAGCCCGGCGCCACCGGTTTCAAGCTCATTCTCATTGACCTGGAACTGCCGGACGGCAACGGGATGGAGTTCCTGGGCGAGTTGGCCAACAAGCCGGCGGTCAAGATCGTCACCACCCTGTATTCGGACGACGACCACCTGTTCCCGGCCCTTCAACGCGGCGCGGATGGCTACCTGCTCAAGGAAGATCGTTTTGAAGTGCTGGTGGAAGAGCTGCAACGCATCGTGCGCGGCCAGCCCCCGCTGTCGCCCGCCATCGCGCGCCGCCTGCTCTCGCATTTCCGCCCGGGCTCCAGTGGCGATTCCGGCCCCATGGGCCTGAATTCCGGCTTCGGCAACCTCACCTCCACCGCCGCGGCCCCCAGCGGACGTGGTGTCACGCTGGAACCCCTGCCCGAATGGGAGCGCCTCACCCCGCGTGAGAACGAGGTGCTCACCTACCTGAGCAAGGGCTTCACCATCAAGGAAATCGCCAACCTGATGGGCATCAAGTGGTTCACGGTGAACGACCACATCAAGAGCATCTACAAGAAGCTCAATGTCTCCAGCCGCGCGGAAGCGGCGGTGCTGGCCAGCAAGCAAGGGCTGGTCTGAGCAAGGGCCGGTCTGAGCTTGCAGGCCGGCACGCTACTCCAGCGACTCCACCCTCGCATTGAAGATATAGCCCGCCCCGCGTTCCGTGCAGATGTACAGCGGCATCGCCGGATCCTGTTCGATCTTGCGGCGTAAACGCAATATCTGCACATCGATGGACCGGTCATACACCTCCGCGCCGTGCAGGCGGGAGAGGTCCAGCAATTGGTCCCTGGAGAGCACCCGCTGTGGTGCCGCACAGAAGGCCTGCAGCAAGTTGAATTCCCCGTTGGAGAGCTCCACCCGCTGCCCTTGCGGTGAGGTCAGGCGCCGGCTGCGCAGGTTGAGTTCCCAGCCTTCAAAACGGTAGCCCCGGCGACGGTCGTCCCGCGTGGGCATCATCTCGCGCATCAGTTGGTAGCGTCGCAGCACGGCCCGGATGCGTGCCAGCAGTTCCCGGGAGCTGAAGGGCTTGTTGATGTAGTCATCCGCCGCCAGCTCCAGGCCCATGACGCGGTCCGCCTCGTCCTGACGGCCGGTCACGATGATCACCGGCACCTGGCTGGTCTCGCGCAGGGCACGCGCCAACTGCATGCCGTCTTCCCGTCCCAGCCGCAGATCCAGCAGCACCAGGTCCACCAGTTCGGCCTGGAGGACCCGTTGCATGGCCTCGCCGCTGTCCACCGCCGTCACACGCAGGGCATGTTCGGTCAGGTAGTCGGTCAGCAACTCCCGGATGGCAGGGTCGTCGTCAACGGCAAGGATGTGGGGGGCGGTGGCATTCATGGCAGCGAGGCGGACGCTATCACGCAGGGCCCTGCAGAAAAAGCGCGCCTGATTACGGATGTAACGCAGGAAATATTCAGGTAATGAAGGCGGAACACCAGGGGGTCCCAATAGGCATACACGCCCTCCACCTCTCCCATTTGGGTGAGACGGGAACGCAGCACCACGACAGCCGACGATGTTCACCGTAGTAGTTCTTGACGACAATGCCCCGATCCGCGAACTGATGGCCGAATGGCTCACGGCCGACGGCCATCGCGTGGTGAACGCCCGCCCGCTGACCGCCGCCGAGGCATTGGACGTCCATCTGGTCCTGCTCGACCTGCCCATGCTGCGCGACGGCGTCTCCACCCTGGTTGCCCGGGTACGCGCCCGTTACCCGAGGGCGGCCGTGATGGGGCTCTCGGCCCACAGCACGGTCAGCCTGGCATCCGGCTCCCCCAAGGCCCGTGAATTGGGATTGGATGGGCTGCTCGCCAAGCCTTGCGTGCGCGCTGAACTGCTGGCGGCGGTGGACGCCCTGCCCCGGCATTGAGCCGCATGAACCCAGGTGTCGGGCACCGGCCATGGAGCGCCCGCGCCTGGGCCGCCAGACGCGGCGCTGAATCTGCATGACTTGATGACGGGAAGGACCGCACTTGGCCAGCTTGAGCGTGAACCGCAGTCTTCGCCGCTGGATCACCGGCGTGGGGAGCGGCCTGATGCTGGCTTTTGTCAGCTCCTCCGCCTATGACGCCTGGCGCCTGCACCAGCAGGTGTCGATGTCCACCGAGCGGGAATTGAGCAACCTGGCGCGCGCCCTGTCCGAGGAGGCGGAACGCAGCCTGCAGGCGGTGGACCTGCTGCTGACCGATACCGCGCTCTGGTACCGCGACAACGCCGAACGCCTCAACCCGGCCGATATCGAGACCGCCCTGCGCATGCGGGCGGCGGCCACCCCGCAGGTCAGCGTGCTCACGCTCACCGACGGGGCCGGCCTGCAACGCTACCGCTCCCGCCCCACGGGCGAGCCGCTGGCGAATGTGGCGGACCGGCCCTACTTCCAGGCGCAACTGAACTCCCGCGTGGCCGGCATGTTCATCAATCCGCCGGTGGTCACCCGCTCGGAGCGGCGTGCCGCCCTGGTGGTGTCCCGGCGGCTGGAGCGCCGCAATGGCGACTTCGCGGGCGTGGTGACCGCCATCGTCACGCTGGACGAACTGCGCGAGGTCTACGACGCCATCGACCTGGGTGCCGGCAGTGCCCTGATCCTCACCTTCGATGACGGACGCCTGGTGGTGCGCCAGCCGCCAGACCCGCGCGTGGCGGTGGGGGGCGAGGACCGGGAGACGCCCCGCGTGTTCGCCGAACTCGCCGCCGGCCAGGCCAGTGCGCCGCGCCGGTCCGTCAGCCCGGTGGACGGGCGTGAGAAATACATCGTGTCGCTGCCGGTCTCGGACCGCCCCCTGATGATGTCGGTCACTCGTGATGCCTATGAGGCCCTCGCCCCCTGGCGCGCCGAGATGGTGGGCCTGGTGGGCCGCACGCTGGCGCTGCTGCTGGTGGGCCTGGTGACCATCTGGCTGATGCTGCGGCAGCTGCTGCGGCTGGAACGCGGCGAGCAGGCCCTGCGCCAGGCGCAGCACATGGAGTCCCTGGGCACCCTCGCCGGCGGCATCGCGCACGACTTCAACAACATCCTGGGCGCCATCCTTGGCCATGGCGAAATGGCACAGCGGCGCGCAGGCGATGACCCCGATCTCCAGCGGCATCTGGACCGCATCATGCAGGCGGGTGCGCGCGCCAAGCTACTGGTGCGGCGCATCCTGGATTTCAGCCGCAGCGGCGTGCGAGACCGCCAACTGCTGAACCTGAGCCAGGCGGTGGAGGAGGCGCTCCAGTTGGTAGTGCCCACGCTGCCGGAGCGCATCACGCTGCAGACGCGGCTGGAGAGTGGCGAGGCCGCCATCATCGGTGATGTGCTGCAGATCCAGCAGTTGGTGAGCAACCTCTGCAGCAATGCCGTGGGGGCGATGGCGGAGCCGGGCCGGGTGACCGTGCAGGTGAGTGTGCAGAGCCAGACGCATGAACCGGCACGGCTCAGCCATGGCGAGCTGCCCGTGGGCCGGTACGCACTGATTCAGGTCGGCGACGAGGGCTCGGGCATGCCGCCCGAGGTCTTTCAGCGGATGTTCGACCCGTTTTTCAGCACCAAGGCAGTGGGAGAAGGCACGGGACTGGGCTTGTCAGTGGTTCACAGCATCGTGACCGACATGGGCGGCGCGGTAGACGTGCAGACCACCCTCGGCCGAGGCAGCATCTTCACCCTGTGGTTCCCGGTGGCCGGAGCGCTCGCGCCGGCCTTGGCCGAGACGCATGCCACGCCCCTTCCCGCCGGTCAGGGCCAGACCATCCTGGTCGTGGACGACGAGGCCTCCCTGGTGGAGTTTGCCGAGGAGATGCTGGCAGACCTGGGTTATGAGCCGGTGGGGTTCACCAGCAGCCCTGCGGCACTGGAAGCCTTCCTGCACGCACCGCAACGGTTTGACGCGGTTCTGACCGACGAGACCATGCCCGACATCCAGGGCGTGGCGCTCGCCACCCAGATCCTGGCACGGCGGCCCGATCTTCCCGTGCTGGTGATGAGCGGCTTCGGTGGTGAAGAGCTGGAAGCGGCCGTACTGGCCGCTGGCGCCAGAGGCCTGATCCGCAAGCCACTGAGCGCGGGGGAGCTGGCGCAGGCGGTGGCCCAGGTGCTCGAGCCTCGTTGAGCAGCGGGCCTCAAGCCATCAGCCGGCTGCTCTCGGTCATGGGACGGCGCGCAGCCGCGGCGCGCACCGGTTGCCACTCCGGCGCAGGCACGATGCCGCGCTGGGCAGCCACCACGATCGCCTTGGTCCGGTTGCCAACGCCCAGCTTGGAGAAGACCGCCTTCATGTGCGTCTTGACGGTGCCCACCGCCAGATCCAGCTCGTTGGAAATCTGCTTGTTGCAGTAGCCCACCGCCAGCAGGCTGAGCACATCCCGCTCTCGCGAGGTGAGGCTGGCATTGGTCAGGCTGTCGGCCAGCACGTCGGACACTTCCCGGCCCATGTAGCGCAGGCCTTGCGCCACCCCACGGACGGCATCCAGCAGCTCGTGGATGCCACCGCCCTGCACCAGGTAACCATGCACACCGGCGGCCAGCGCCGCGCGCACATCCCACTCCTTGGCCTGCCCGCTGATCACCAGCACGCGTGCGGGCTGTGAGAACGGCCCCTGCTCGCGGCGCTGCTGGGCGCGGGCCAGTTCCACGCCAGACGCATAGTCGGCGACGTGAACCACAGGTGCGGACGTGGATGGGGATGCGATGGATGCCGCGCCGGGTTGCGGCGGGGCATTGGTGCTCAGCACCAGCATGTCCGGTTGCTGGGACAGGATGGCTTCAAGGCCGGCAGCAAAGATTGGATCTCCGTGCGAGACCTGAACGCGGATCGGGGCAACAGTTTTCATCACAAACTCCTGGTGGTGGCGGCGATCCGGTTGGATCGGTGGAGAACCCAGGTGAATGTTGTGCGCGGACTGTTGATCGCTGGTTACCGCAGCCTTGGCGAGCGATTACAACCGTAATCCCCGCCTCCCCATAAGAGTGACAGACAGGGAGACGGCCAGCACGCCTCCCCGCTGCGCAGTGTCCACACAGAGTAATCCTGAAGAGAGGGCAAGCCGTCGACTGAGACAAGGATCCAGCCGCTTGGGCTAAGCTGAGCCCATCCCCACATGGAGAAATGACCATGCCGAAGAATTTCCCGCAGATGTCCGCGCAGTCTTCCCTGACGATTTGCGAACCCACCGCACGGCGCTTTGGCGCTCTGACTCTTTTGCCCATGATGGCCTGCGTGCTTGGCGCTGCGGCGTTGTTGAGCTTGACAGCATGCGCCGCGCAGAACACCGGCGCCACCACCCCGGCGGGCAACTTCCCACACACCTCCAAGTGGGACCAGAAAACCTGGGTGGTGACCGCCTTGGGCGGCAGCGACCTCCCCACAGACGGACCTCGCCCCACGTTGAGCATCAAGGACGGCGTGGCCTTCGGCACCGACGGCTGCAATCGCTACCGCCGCGCTCTCAAGCCAGCTTCCGATGTGCCGTCTGCGCTTCGATTTGATGAGGCGGGCGCTGCGTCCACGCGCATGGCTTGCCCCGGCCCTGCAGACGCCGTGTCACGCGACTGGAATACCGCACTGAATGCCACCCGGTCGGTGCGTACCGAGCCCACCCGGCTGACGTTCATCGACCAGAGCGGCAATGTGATTGCGCGCCTGGCGCCGGCACCTGACGAAGCCACCAACCGCTGAGCTCATTCTGCTGAGCCCCCCTGAGCTCACGGCGTCGAGTTCATTGCGCTGACTTCACCGTCCTCGGTTTGCCTCGACACCCCTGTCGGGCGGACGCAGCTCGCCATTTGGAGCGGCTGCGCCACCCGGCCGCCGCCTCATGTCGATATCTGGCGGGACGCGGCGGCGGGATCCAACGGACGTACGCGTGCACGTTTCGATGCGTACATGGCAGCATCCGCCTTCCTCAGCAGCGACTCCGGCAGATCGCCATCCTCGGGGAAGGTACTGGCACCGATGCTCACGCTGGGTGTCAGCATCTCCGTACCCACGAAACACGGCTGGGAGACGGCGCGCGCAATCTTGTCGACAAAGCGGTCCAGCCGCCCTTGCGGAATATCGCCGGCAACGATCACGAACTCGTCACCACCCAGGCGGCAGACGGTGTCGCTTGCCCGCAGGGTGGCCTTCAGCGTGATGGCCACATGCAACAGCAGCAGGTCACCCACGTCGTGCCCGAAGCGGTCGTTCACCGCCTTGAAATCATTCAGGTCCAGGAAGAGCACGGCCAACGGCGTGGCGTGACGCTTGGCCAACGCCAGCTCATGCGTCAGGCGGTCCCACAGCACCACGCGATTGGGGAGTTGCGTGAGTTGATCCGTTTCCGAGGCGTGGATGGCGTCCTGCAACGCCGAGTTCGCGGTGTCAGCTTCCAGCGCCGCTCGCTGGGTCTGGTCGTGAAGCGCCAGGTAAAGGCGTTCGTTCTCCTGAACCAGCCAGTAAAGCGCGCCCAGGGATTCTTCGCTGCGCGCGTGTGAGATATCGAGCCGAATCGAGGCCAGCAAGGCTTGCGCATCAGAGATCTCTCTCTGAAGGAGTTGCAAGCGCTCGGTGTCCTGGGGCTCAGTGCTCATCCTCGGTCCTATGCGACTTCCCTCGAGACGACGCTTCTTCATCCACCTTGGTCTGGGCCTCATGGCCGCTTTGCCAGGCGTCCTTGCGCTCGCTCCACAGCGCGGCGCTTTCGCCGGTGGTGGCCGGCATATTGCGCGGCTCATCCATCGGGTTTTCCGACGACTCGCCCCCGCGGGCGGCAGCCTTCGCACCCTGCCGCTGCAGTTCCACCCGCTCGGCAACCGCCAAGCCAGTGGGATCGGTCGTCGGGCGGTGTTTCCTCAAATGCGACTTGGCACTGCGCTTCATCTTCCGCTCCATCGGCCCTCTTACCGACCATCAGAAGCCCATTAGGCGCTTAATAACCGTCAAGCGAGCATTGCAATCAAGAATCCCTGGGGCAGGTGTCTGCACCCATTGGATCCTTAGTGGGTATTCCCTGCCTTCACCCGCGTTTTCAGGGCTGAAACGGCGGTCTTTGGAAACTTCAAATCCCCGTGCGGGAATCGGAGCTTCACGGTGAGGCTGATAGGGAGTTCAAGCCGGGCTGGATCTCACGAAGAACATCCAGGCCAAAAAGCAAAACGCCGACAAGACGTTTGTCCTGTCGGCGTTTTTGGCATTGCTGCCTTATTCGGTGGGGTGGCTGATGGGACTCGAACCCACGACGACCAGAATCACAATCTGGGACTCTACCAACTGAGCTACAGCCACCGGCGAAGAAAGAGATTATGGCCCAGTTTTCTCTCTGTAGGAAGCTTCTTTTGAAGATTCTTCAAAGTTTTTTTGGGCCTGTCGATGAATGATCAATGTGCAGCCGCGGATGCGGCGTCGGGCGCGGCCAGCGACTTCAGTACGGCCGGCTTGATCGCCGCCTTGTATTGCGTCTTCAAGGCACCATAGAACGACATCATTTCTGCGGCCGCCCAGGTTTGCGCATATTGGTCCGAAGCCCGCTTGGGGTCAATCAGCGCCGGGTCACGCGGCAGCAGTTTGTTGATGCGCACCACCAGGTACTGGCCATCACCGGTGTCCACACCTGCATAAGCCGGCAGCTTGGACGCATCGGTGCGCAGCACCTGGTCCAGCGCCTTGCCCGGCAGGCCGCCCGGCTTGGCGCGGGACACGGTGATGACCTCACCCAGGCCCTTGGCATCGCCGCCCTTTTGCAGCTCGGCCAGACGGGCTTGGCCCGCCTTGGTGGCGGCTTCCGTGGCGTGCTGCTGCACCCAGGCCGCCGTCACGGCCGGCTTGACGTCCGCCAGGTCCGGCACACGGGCCGGATGGTGCGCCACCACACGGGCAGACACCAACTGGCTCGAACCCGTTTCCACCGCCTGGGTGTTGCGCTTGTTGTTCAGCGAGTCGTTGCTGAAGACAGCATCCAGCAGCTTGGTCGAAGCCAGCACACCCGTGGCATCTGCAGCAGGCTTGCGCTGCACAGTGGCCTTTTGGATGGTCAGCTTGAACTTGTCAGCCGCCGGCTTGAGGCTGTCGCTCTGCTCGTAGACGGTGTTGCCGAATTCGTCTGCGATCTCGGTGTAACGCTTTTGCGCCATGTCCTTGCGCAGCGCCGCTTCAATCTGGCCGCGCACTTCTTCCAGCGCCGGCACCTTGCCGCCACGGATCGCCGTCAGCTTGATGATGTGGTAGCCGAACTCGGACTCCACCAGGTCGCTGATCTCGCCTTCCTTGAGCTTGAAGGTCGCGTCCTGGAAGGGCTTGACCATCGCACCCTCGCCGAAGAAGTCCAGGTCGCCGCCGCGCACCGCGGAGCCACTGTCGTCGGAGTTCTTCTTGGCCAGTTCGGCGAAGCCAGCCGGATTCTTGCGGGCCTCGGCCAGCAGCGCTTCCGCCTTGGCCTTCGCCTTGGCCTTGTCGGCCGCCGACATGTCCGGCGTCAGCTTCACCAGGATGTGGCTGGCCCGGCGCTCTTCAGGGGCCTTGTAGTTGTTGGCGTTCTGCTTGTAGTACTCGGCCACATCCGTCGGGTTGACCGTCAGGTTGGCCGTCAGCGAGCCCTGGTCCAGCACCACGTATTCGATGTCGGCCGTTTCGGCCTGCTGGAACCGGGCGGAGATCTTGGTGTCCTTGTAGAAGGCTTCCAGATCGGCATCGGTGGGCTTGAGCGTGGCCGCGAAGTCCTTCACGTCAAAGCGCTGGAACTGCACTTCACGTTGCTGCAGGAAGGCATCAAAAGCCAGCGAGGCGCTGGATTCAGTGGGCAATGCGCTCGTCGCGATCGGACCCAGCACCTGGTTGGACAGGGCACCCTGGCGCACACGCTGGAACAGGCCATCGGCCGTCAGGCCCATCGCTGCCAGCATTTCCTTCTTGAAACCACCGGACGGGTCGAACAGGAAAGCGAACTGCGGGTCGGTACGGATGATCTCGTGGACCTGCTGGTCGGTCAGGCTGCGGCGCTCCTTCTCCACAGCCACGTCCATCACACGCTCACGCAGCACGTTTTCCAGGATGTTCTTGCGCATCTCCGGCGTGTCGAACAGCTTGGGGTCGACATTGGGCGACTGCTGGCGCATGCGCTCCTGCTGGTCTCGCTGGGCAGCGTCCCACTCGGCCTGCGTGATCTGGCGATCGCCCACGGTGGCCACGGCAGCGTTGTTGCCATCCATGAAGCGGCTATAGCCCTCCACGCCCAACAACACGAAGGAAGGCAGGATCAGGATCAGCAGCAGGAACTGAAACAGCCGCGTGTGCTTGCGAACGAAATCAAACATCAACAACCTCAGATGAGCCTTGCACACATACGACAAAGGCGAACCATGGTTCGCCTTTGCGCTGCGCGGCATTCGAGCCTCGGGATTGGTGGGCGCTGACGGTCTCGAACCGCCGACCTACTCCGTGTAAAGGAGCCGCTCTACCAACTGAGCTAAGCGCCCGAGGATTCTGTCTCGACCCGTTTTGAAGCAGCACCCGCAGGTGCTTGCGTTTCTCTTCGAGCCGGGGGCGAAGCCTACCAGAAACTGGGGGCTCCAAAACTGGAACAGCCTGCCCAACCGTTACAAAAAACGGAGCAAGCCGCGAGCGGCATCAGTTCACCGCGTCCTTCAATGCCTTGCCGGGGCGGAACTTCGGCACCTTGGCCGACTTGATCTTGATCGTGTCGCCGGTACGGGGATTGCGGCCGCTACGCGCAGCGCGCTTGCTGACGCTGAAGGTGCCAAAACCCACCAGCGACACCGTGCCGTTTTTCTTGAGCGTGGTTTTCACCCCTCCGATCAAAGCTTCCAGCGCACGCCCGGCGGCGGCCTTGGAAATATCCGCCTGCTTGGCGATGTGCTCGATCAATTCGGACTTGTTCACGAAGGTACCCCCTCTATGGTTTCAACGCGGGGGCACGCCACCCTGGCGGTCTCCGCACGACCCGATCCGGCTGCGCTGCACAGGGGGGAAAACGCCCCAGGCCCCGTGACAGCGCGGGAAGCGGATTCTAGACGGATTCACTTCCGCGCCCGATCAGGGAAAAGTCCCGATACCAAGGGTCGCCCCGCCAGTCGCCCAGGCGATGGCCGCTTGACCTGTATCAATGATTTTGATGAGAAACACCGCAGCGCGGAGGGATCAGCGCACCTTGGCGCGAATCTCAGGCAGGGCCTTTTGCAGGTAATAGACCATCGACCAGATGGTCAGCACCGCCGCCAGATAGATCAGCCAGGTGCCGCAGAGCCGGGTGTTGATCACGCCGAACAGGACGCCGTCATACAGCAGGAAGGGGATGGCCACCATCTGCACGGTCGTCTTGAGTTTGCCCAGCATGTGGACCGCCACGGAACGGGAGGCGCCAATCTGCGCCATCCACTCCCGCAGGGCGGAGATCGCAATCTCACGCCCGACGATGACCAGCGCCACCAGCGCATCCACCCGCTGCTGTTCCAGCAGCACCAGCAGGGCCGCACAGACCAGGAACTTGTCGGCCACCGGGTCCAGGAAGGCACCGAAGGACGAGGTCTGATTGAGCTTGCGGGCCAGATAACCATCCGCCCAGTCGGTCAGCGCCACCAGGATGAAGAGCACCGTCGCCACCAGGTTCTGATGCGCGGGGGTCATCTGCAAATGGAACAGCCCCACGATCAACGGGATGGCCACAATGCGGGCCCAGGTCAGCAGGGTTGGCAGGGTCAGGAACATGGAGGGGATTGTGCCCACCTTTTACGGCTTCACGTCCCGTTGTTGAGGGATTGAGCGCAATCAATTCCTTCCGCACCGCTCGACCGCCCCGCCGGCACGCCTCCCGCACGCGCAGCGCGCGTGTGACCGGGCACCCTCGCACGCGCAGCGCGAGTGCGCCGGAACAAGCCCCCAGCATGGCCGCCCGTCGCTGCCCGGGCCAGCCCCCCGATGCGGCCGCCCGTCGCTGTCTGAGCAAGCACTCGGCGCGGCCACCCGTCGCTGTCCGCTCAGTCCAGCGTCCGCGGCTTGAATCGACGTTCGTTGTTGAACAGGAAGACCTCGTTGAACTTCCAGGGGCGCGGCAAGCGGCTCACATCGCCGTACGGCGCAGCTTTGCGGACGGCCGCCATGGCCAGCTCGATGGTATCGACCGCCTGGCCAGGGCGGCGCAGCACACGAATATCCCGGACCGAACCATCGCGGTTCAATTCGATTTCCAGCACCGGAATGGCCAGCAGCACGGCGGGCACCTCCCCCATGTAGGTGCGGTCCGGATTGGCGGCCACCAGCCGCAGCGCCGCCTGGTGGCGAAGCTCCTCATGCGAACGAATGGGGTGCGGTGGCTCCAGCCGCGCAGCAGCATTGGCCATGGCCGGCACCACTTCCGGCGCGGGCACAGGGCGCGGGGCCGATGGCCGTGCGGGCTCCGCACTTGTGAGAGGTGGCGCCACCGGCACACGCTGCGCCGGACCACCACACCCTGCCAGCACCACGCTCAGGCCCAGCTTGGCCGCCCAGCGCCAAGGCGCAGGTGCCGATGAAGGCCCACGCTCATCAGTGCAAGGCACGGTAGATCTCTTCAGCCAACTCACGCGAAACACCCTTCACACTGCACAACTCTTCGATGCTGGCACCTGCCACACCGCGAACCCCGCCAAAGCGTTGCAGCAACTGCGAACGCTTCTTGGGGCCCACGCCCGGCACATCCTCCAGCCGCGAACCACCGGTCCGCACGGAGGCGCGCTTGGCCCGCATGCCGGTGATGGCAAAGCGGTGGGCCTCGTCGCGGATCTGCGCCACCAGCATCAGGGCGGCGGAATCCTTGCCCAGGTAGACCTTCTCGCGTCCATCGGCAAACACCAGCTCTTCCAGCCCCACCTTACGGCCTTCACCCTTCTCCACGCCAACGATCAGCGACAGGTCCAGGCCCAGTTCCTCGAAAACTTCACGCGCCATGGACACCTGGCCTTTGCCACCGTCCACCAGCACCAGGTCCGGCAGGCGCCCGGTGCCATTCTGGGCCGCCTCTGCCATGCGGCTGTAACGACGTGTCAGCACCTGGCGCATGGCGGCATAGTCGTCGCCCGGCGTGATGCCATCGATGTTGAAACGCCGGTACTGGCTGCTCTGCATCTGGTGGCTCTCGAAGACCACACAGGACGCCTGCGTGGCCTCGCCAGCGGTGTGGCTGATGTCAAAGCACTCCACGCGAAACTTGTCCAACTCGGTGACGCTGAGGTCCAGCGCATCCACCAAGGCACGGGTGCGGGCTTGCTGGGAACCTTCCTCGGACAGCAGGCGCGCCAGCGCCAGGGCCGCCCCCTTGGCACACATCTCCTGCCAGATGCGGCGCTGGCCACGCGGCTGCGCCTGGGTGGTGACGCGATAACCAGCCTGGAGGCTGAGCGCTTCACCCAACGCCGGGCCCACCGCATGGGACAACACCAGCAGCGACGGCACATGCGCCTCCAGGTAGTGCTGGGCGATGAAGGCCTCCAGCACCTGGCGTTCCGCACTCGGCGGCACACCGCGCGGCGCGGCAACATCCACGGCCTCGCCCACGCCCTCGCCCTCGACCGCTGACCCCGACTCCTCCGGCGGCGCCATGTCCACCAGATCCTCATCGTCCAGGAAGGACACGGCAGTGGCATCCTCCACATGCTTGGGGAAGTAGGCCCGGTCACCCAGGTGACGACCGCCACGCACCATGGCCAGATTCACGCACGCACGCCCCCCCTGCAGCCGCACGGCCAGGATGTCCACGTCGCGGTCCCGCCCGGTTGCACTGTTCTCATCCACCGCCTGCTGCTGCAGCACCTTGGACAAGGCCGTGATCTGATTGCGCAGTTCCGCCGCCAGCTCGTACTGCATGCGCTCGGCGTGCGCCATCATCTGCGCCTGCAAGCCGTCCAGCACCTCCTGGGTCTCGCCCAGCAGGAAGCGCTCGGCATGGCTGACGTTGCGGGCGTACTCGTCCGTCCGCCCCTCCGGGATGCAGGGACCCGAGCAGCGATGGATCTGATAGAGCAGGCACGGACGGCTGCGGTTGTTGAAGACGGTGTCCTCGCAGGTGCGCAACCGGAACACCTTTTGCAGCAGCTGGATGGATTCCTTGACGGCCCAGGCACTGGGAAACGGCCCGAAGTAGCGATGACGCTTGTCCACCGCCCCTCGGTAGTAGCTGATGCGCGGCCAGGCATGGCCGGAAAGCCGCAGGTACGGATAACTCTTGTCATCCCGGAACAGGATGTTGAAGCGCGGGTTCAGCGCCTTGATGAGGTTGTTTTCCAGCAGCAGCGCCTCGGCCTCAGTGCGGACCACCGTGGTCTCCAGCCGGGCGATACGCGCCACCATCATGCCGATGCGGGTGCCGCCATGGTCCTTCTGGAAATAGCTGGAAACGCGGCGCTTGAGGTTCTTCGCCTTGCCCACGTACAGCACGTGGTCCTGGGCATCGAAGTAACGGTAGACACCGGGCAGCGCCGGCAGCGCCAGCACCTCGGCCAGCACGCGATCACGCACCTCACGGGCAGCGCGCTCCATGTCCCGCACGCGCTGGCCTTCGGCCACCTCGATGGCCTCGCCTTGTTCATGCCACGTATCGGCGGGGCTGTCGGCGCGGTTGTCGGCGGGCTTGTCGGCGGGCTTGTCGCTACGGCCGTCGGTGTTGCTGTCGGCGCGGTCATCCAGCAGCACCTTCGCGCCAAGGTCGCCGGGAACATTCGCGCCAGGGGCAGCCGGGGGCTCCTCAGGTTGCGCGTGGGGCTGTCGGGATGAATCGGGGTCCGGCACCGGGGTCTCCGGGTCGGTCGGGATCGTGCTCATGGGCCGGCATTGTGCCGCCGGATAATTTACCCATGGCCGAGTCTCCTGAAACCTCTCCCCGCAACGCTGCCGCCCCCACCCCCGCCATCGCCCAGCGATGGGACGTGTTCTGCCGTGTCATCGACAACCACGGCGATCTGGGCGTGTGCCTGCGCCTGGCGCGTGACCTGGCCGCGCGCGGACAGCAGGTGCGGCTGTGGTGCGACAACCTCGGCGCACTCACCTGGATGCAACCCACGGCCATTCCCGGCGTGCAGGCCCTGCCCTGGGAACAAAGCGAAAACGCCGCGCCGGCAGACGTGGTGATCGAGACCTTCGGCTGCGAGCCGCCCGCGCCTTATCTCGCTGCCATGGCAGCGCGCTGCACCGCGCCGGTCTGGATCAATCTCGAATACCTCAGCGCCGAGGACTATGTCGAGCGCAGCCATGGCTTGCAGTCGCCGCAGTTCTCAGGCCCCGGCAAGGGCCTGACCAAATGGTTCTTCTACCCGGGGTTCACCACCCGCACCGGTGGTCTGCTGCGCGAACCTGGCCTCGTGGATCAGGTCCAGACTCACCAAGACGCCCTTTGGCTGGCCGAACGGGGCTGGGGCCGCGAACCCGGCGAGCGGGTATTGAGCCTGTTCGCCTACCCCCAGGCACCTTGGGACGGCTTGCTGGACGCCCTGCCCGGCCGCTGGCGACTGCTTCTGTGCCCCGGCGCCGGACAACAGGCCGTACCCCCGCGGCTGCGGCCCGGGCAGCGGCATGTCTGCCTGCCCTACCTCAGCCAGGCCGACTACGACCGTCTGCTCTGGTCCTGCGACCTGAACCTGGTGCGCGGCGAAGACTCCTTTGTCCGGGCGCAATGGGCCGGCCAGCCCATGCTGTGGCAGATCTACTTCCAGGACGACGGGGCCCACAGTCCCAAGCTGGGAGCCTTCCTCGACCGCGCCTGGGAAGGCTCGGACGCCGCCCTGCGGGCCGACTGGCTGGCGCTGAACCGTGCCTGGAATGGCCTGGCGCCCTGGGAGCACAGCGCGCGTGCGGCGCTGGACAGCCTCCCCGCCGCCCGTGGCCAGTCATGCACCTGGCGTGCCAAATTGATGGAACAGGCGGATCTCGTCACCCAGCTCATGGGCTTTGCTTTGGGCAAGGCGGGGGTTTCGAGCTAGAATGCGAGGCTTTTCGCCGCACTGCCATGGTTGGCATGATCAGTGGGGGCGCCACACTGCCGGAGCACAGTACGGATCCGCAGGCTCAGGGAATGAGCATCTCAAGAGATGGTCATTTGACAGCCCCTTTTGGTGGGCACTGAACCGCATCCCAAGAACTGTCCCGGATTTTTCCCGGAATCATCATGAAGATTGCTCAAGAAATTCGCGCCGGCAACGTGATCATGCACGGCAAGGACCCGATGGTCGTGCTGAAGACCGAATACAGCCGCGGTGGCCGCAATGCCGCCACGGTCCGTATGAAGCTCAAGAGCCTGCTGAACAATTCGGGCACTGAAGTCGTCTTCAAGGCCGACGACAAGATGGACCAGATCATCCTCGAGAAGAAGGATTGCACCTACTCCTACTTCGCCGACCCGATGTATGTGTTCATGGACACCGAGTACAACCAGTACGAAGTGGAAGCCGAAAACATGGGCGAAGCCATCAACTACCTGCAAGACGGCATGGAAGTTGAAGTGGTGTTCTATGACGGCAAGGCCATCTCCGTGGAACTGCCCACCAGCGTGGTGCGTGAAGTGACCTGGACCGAGCCGGCCGTCAAGGGCGACACCTCGGGCAAGGTGCTCAAGCCTGCCAAGATCGCCACCGGTTTCGAAATCCCCGTGCCCATCTTCGTGGCCCAGGGCGACAACATCGAAATCGACACCCGTACGAACGAGTACCGCAAGCGCGTCTGACCCTCAGATCCGCTTGAAGCGCCCTTTTTCACAGGGCGCCATCAAAAAAAGCAGCCTGCGGGCTGCTTTTTTATTGCCCCTGGCACCCACCCCGGAGCGCCCCGGAGCACCCCGGAGCACCTCGAAGCATCGCCCAGAAATGCCGACGTTTGGGACCTGCGGCAATCAGCCGCAATCAGCCGCAATCAGCCACGATGAGGCACCTGATGCTTGGTCGACACTTTGGGAGTCGCCGTATGGGTGCGGTGGGTCGGCGACCCTTGATGCTTGTCTGGCACCGCCTTGCGCGTGCGCTTGGCCACCTTGGTCGGCTTGCTCGCCGGCTTGCTGACGGACTTCTTGGCCGACTTCCTGGCCACCACCTTCTTCGGCGCTGCCTTCTTCTTTGGCGCCACCTTCTGGGCGCCACCGGGCTGCGCCTGATGCGAACCCGCCACCGCCGGTGCGGTCAGATCATGCTGCGCCAACGCAGGGGCCGCCACCAGCGCGGACACACCCAGGGCAGCGCCGAGCACGGCCTTCTTGATCACAGACATCGATGTCATGAATACCTCAAATTGAAACAAGCCCGACACTGATCGGAGGGGAATCCGGGTGCGACCACTGGCCTCAGACAAATTCCCCTTGTCGCAGCCATTTCGTCGCCACCCACTTCTCACCTTCCAGCACTGGCGCGCCGCCGTGCAGGGTGAGCGTGCCAGGCTCCGGCCGGTCATAGCTGAAGAACACGGCATTGCCCTTTTGCGCCATCACGTCCAGCTTGACGTCCGGGAACACCGTGGCACCACCCCGGGTCGGCGTGTTCAGATACATCACCAAGGTGCCCACACGCTGGCCGCCACGCTGAAGGATGGCCTTGCTGCTGGCATGCCGGGGGTCGAAATAGTCATAGTGCGGCTGGTACTCGGCGCCCGCACGGTAGCGCAGCACCTGCAGGCCCTCGCCATTGCGCAGCGGCCAGTTGACCAGCGCAGCGATGCGTGCCTCGACGCGTGCCACCACATCGAACTCACCACGTTCGAAGAACATGCCTTCGCTGGTCCGCGCCGCATTGACCTCGCTGCCCTCCTTCTGGGAGGCCACCGTCTCAGAACGCGCCAGGCGCGCGCTGGCAGCGGCTGTGATGGCATCACACTCCTCTTCCGTGAGCAACCCGCCAAACACGATCACCCGGGGCCGCTGCAAAGTCATCAACACCTGCACACGGTGACCATCGGGCAGCAGCACCGAGCGGTGGTCCCCCAGGTCGGGTTCCGGCACCGAGCCAGGCTGAACCACGGGCTCAGCGACCGCCGGGAGCGCCAGCGCGGGCTCGGCCGACGGGTGTTCCTCCAGCGCCTGGCGCGCCAGGTCCGGTTGCCAGCCACTGCTCAACATGGCCTGGTAAAGCGCTTCACGGGTGATCCCGTTGTGCAGTTGCGCCTCGATCCATTGGCGCAGTTCGACGGTGAGATATTGCGAGCTGTTCATGATGCTGGCCCGTTCCCTGAGGGTGCTCCTGTCAATCGTTCAGTCCACCAGCCGCCGGCGAAACACCAGGCGGTCCGGGGTACTGACTTCCGAGGCATAAGCGTAGCCGTCCGCCGCGAAGTCCTGCAGCGCAGCTGGTGTCTGGATGTGATTCTGGATGGCGTAGCGCGCCATCAATCCCCGCGCCCGCTTGGCGAAGAAACTGATGATCTTGTAGCGGCCACCCTTCCAGTCTTCAAACTGGCATTCGATGACCCGGGGCTTGAGCGCCGGGCGGGCCGCCGCCTTGAAATACTCCTGGGAGGCCAGGTTCACGATCACCGGCGTCTGCAGCTGGATGCTGCGTTCATTGAGGTGGTCAGCAATGGCGTCACCCCAGTAGGCGTACAGGTTCTTGCCCTTGGGGTTGGCCAGCGCGGTGCCCATTTCCAGCCGGTAGGGCTGAAGCCGATCCAGCGGCCGCAGCACGCCATACAGGCCGGACAGGATGGCCAGGTGCTGCTGGGCCCATTGCAGATCGGCCAGGCTTAGCGTGGCTGCCTGCAGGCCGTCATACACATCCCCATTGAAGGCCAGCACGGCGGGCTTGCTGTTCTCGTCCGTGAAGCGGGGGGACCAGGCGGCATAACGCGCCAGGTTGAGGGAGGCCAGAGCGTCGGAGATGTCCATCATCCCGGCGATATCGGCCTGGCTCCTGGTCTTCAGCAGCTCGATCAGCGCGGCAGCCTGGGGAATGAAATGCGGCGGCGCCGACAGCGCACCCACCTCGGCCGGGGTGGGCGTGTCGTAGTCCAGCGACTTGGCGGGGGAGATCACATACAACATGGCGGCGATTGTCGCCGAGCCCTTCGCGCCTGTGATCAAGACCTGTCCCTGGGATGGCAGCAGAGCGATCTGCATGGCGCACTGCAGGACACACTTGGCGACACACTGACCCGCGCCAGGCCGTCCCGCCGCCCCCGCCCTGGCGGGGAAGCCACACCACCAGAAGGCAGGACAGCAGAAAGCAGAAGGCCGCCCTGCAGGCGGCCTTCATGTCGCCGGTGTGGCTCAGCGCGCCAGCAGGCCGTTGATGGCGGTCACATCTTCCGGACGCAGTTGGCCGGAGGCCTGGCGCAGCTTGAGGCTGTTCACCAGCACGTCATATCGGGCCTTGGCCAGGTCGCGTTGCGTGGTGTAGAGCTGGGTCTGCGCATTCAGCACATCCAGGTTGACCCGCACCCCCACCTTGTAGCCCAACTGCGTGGCTTCCAGGGCGAGCTTGGAGGAGGCCTCCGCCGCTTCATAGGCCTGCACCTGCGCCTGCAGCGACTGCACCCCGAAGAAGGCGCGCTTGGTGCCCTCCTCCACACTGCGGCGGGCAAAGTCCAGGTCATTGCGGGACTTCTCTTCCAGCGCGACGGTCTCGCGAATGCGATTGGTGATGGCACCACCGCTGTAGATGGGCATGTTCACCGCCACCGCAGCCGTCGCATTGGTCACGTTGCCGGTGTAGCTCAGGCCGGTGCCGGTCTGGCGTTGAGCGCCAAAGGTACCGGTCAGGTCCACGGTCGGCAGGCGGCCGGCCTTGGCCTTGTCAATCTCCAGGCGGGCCACGTCCAGGCCCAGTCGGGCCTTGCGGATCGCCGGGTGGCCGTCCTGCCCCGTGTTGACCCAGGGGTCCACGGTGCTCGGCGTCACGGGGGGCAATGCCACCGGGGTGGCCAGCGGTCGCGGCGCCACGCCCACACGGCCCACCAGTTGATCCAGCGTCACACCCTTGACGCGCAGGTCGTTGTCCGCGGCCAGTTCCTGGGCGGTGGCCAGGTCGTAGCGCGCCTGGGCTTCGCGGGTGTCGGTGATGGTGGCCGTACCCACCTCGAAATTGCGCTTGGCCGAGGCCAGCTGCTCGGCAATCGCGGCCTTGTTGGCGCGCGATGTGGAGAGCGCATCCTGCGCCGCCAGCACGTCGAAGTAGGCGGTGGCGATGCGGATGATCAGGTCCTGCTCGGCCGTATCCAGGTCGGACTGGGCCACTTCCACGTTCTTGCGGGCCTGCTCGATGGTGACGCTGTTGCTGCGGTTGAACAGTGCGTACGAGGCAGTCAGGCCGGCGGTGGTCACGGTGTTGCCGAAGCGGTCGCGCGACACGCTGTTGGGCGGATCCGTCTCGGTGCGCGTGGCGCTGGCGCCCACACCCAGCGTGGGTTTGTTGAGGGCTTCGGCCTGGCCCAATTGGTACTGGGCGGCATCGGCGATGGCGCGGGCGGCCAGGTAGGTCGCGTCATAACCACGTGCCGCGTCGTACACCTCCTGCAGGCTTTGCGCGTGGACCGCGCCGGCCAGGCCTAGGGCGGCCATCAACAGCGTCATCCGCGGCAGACGGCGGGTCAGGGGCGTACGGCGATCAGCGGCCATGAGGCTTCCTCGTGTCTATGTAATATTCTCGAACAGGCGATGGATCAATACCGCGGCACCGACGGGTCGATCTCCCGCGACCAGGCGTCGATGCCGCCGGCGAGGTTATAGACCACATCGAAGCCCTGTCGCGAAAGAAATGCGACGACCTGCAGACTTCGGACCCCGTGATGGCAATAAACGGCGATGGGCTGCTTGGGGTCCAGCGTCTGCAATTGCGACGGGATATCCCCCATCGCCACATGTGCCCAGGCAAGACCCGGCACATCGATACGTGCCAGCGCGACCTCCCAGGGCTCCCGCACGTCCAGCAACAGCGGCGCGGGCACCTGCCGGGCCCATGCCTGGAGTTCCTGGACATTCAGTTCCTGCATCGCGCCGTTCAGCTGCAGCGTTCAGAAATGGAAGTGCGAGCCGGTATCAAAGCCCGGCAGGCGCTCCACCACTGTCTCAAACAGGTTTTCGTGCCGGAACTCGCGCTCGCCGGTCCGGTAGATGATCTGCGCCACCATGGCCGGCTCGTCGCCGACGATCGCCGCCAGGCGGCCGCCGATCTTGAGCTGGTCCAGCAGCAGCTGCGGCACCTGGTGCACCGAGCCCGCCAGCAGGATGACGTCGAACGGCGCCTCGCCGGGCAGGCCCTGGGTGCCATCGCCCTCGACGACCGTGACGTTCAACACCCCCGCGCGACGCAGCGACTCGCGCGCCTGCGTGGCCAGCACGGGATCACGCTCGATGGTGTGCACGTGCTGCACTTTGTAACCCAGCAGTGCGGCCACATAGCCGGTGCCCGTGCCGATCTCCAGCACCTTTTCGTGGCGCTTGACCTGCAGCTCCTGCATCCAGCGTGCTTCCACCCGGGGCGGCAGCATGTGGCGGCCATGGCCCAGCGGCAGCTCGACGTCGGTGAAGGCCACATCGCGGTGGGCGGCGGGGACGAAGTCCTCACGCTTCACGACGGCCAGCAGTTCCAGCACGGAGGTATCCAGCACATCCCAGGGGCGGATCTGCTGCTCGATCATGTTGAAGCGGGCTTTTTCGAAGTTCATGTCCAGGTCCTTCCGGTGGCCCCATGGCGCACCGATGCGGGCGGTATTCTAGGCGCCGACGAGCAGGTTGCCCTCGTTGGGCGGGCGGTTGAGAAGTCCCTTGAAAAGCAGCTCCAGGTGGAGCGCGATCACGGCCTCCGGATCTTTCTTGGGTCCGAGCTCCAGTCCGCAGGCGCCCATGGAGTGCTGATGCAGCACCAGATGCAGGATGGGGCCGATCAGCACATGCACGGCAGCATCCGGGTCCACCGGGCGGAATTCCCCGCTGGCCACGCCGCGGCGGATCACTTCCGCCAGCATGGCGCAGCTCGGTTCGATCACCTCCTCCACGTAGAACGCGGCAATCTCCGGGAAGTTACGGGCCTCGGCCAGCATGATCTTCATGATCCCGCCAGCGGCGGTCAGCCCCAGGCGGGCCCACCATTCACGCATCATCCACACCAGCAGGTCCGTCATCGGCCCCTGGTGCTTGTCCAGCTCCTCCCGGCCCTCGGCGATCTTGCTGCCCAGGGATTCACGGATGACGGCCTTGAACAGCTCTTCCTTGGAGGGGTAGTAGAGATACAGCGTGCCCTTGGACACACCGGCGCGCACCGCCACCTCCTCGGACCGGGTGGCCGCGAAGCCCTTTTCGACAAACAGCGCCAGGGCCGCATCCAGCAATTCCTGCGGGCGGGCCTCCTTGCGCCGTTGACGCACCGGTAGCGGTTGCTTGGCTTGGGACATATTCATACTGACTAACCGGTCAGTACTGTAGCTTTCGCCTCGCCACCGAGCAAGCGGGGCAACACCAGGGCGATCATCTTCCGCCCTGGCGGTGATTGACTTGGTTCGTCGTCGCGACGCGGAAGCGGTCCAAAAGCTGTCCAAAAGCTGTCTTGAAGCCGTCGATAGCCTGTAGAGAGCCTGTCAATTGGCCCTCCGTACGTCATCCCACATTCATTTGCGGGTATCCAACGGTGACGTGCGGGAAGAACGGGCTTCGCCGGCCGCTATCATGCGGCGGCCCCGCCCCGATGTCCGGAAAGCGGACGGAATCCATCTGGAGTTGACGTTGGACACAGTGATGTTGATCAAAGCCGCGATCATGGGGATCGTGGAGGGCCTGACCGAATTTCTGCCGATCTCCTCGACGGGCCACCTGATTCTGGCGGGCTCCCTGCTGGGGGGCTTCAGTGACACCAAAGGCAAGGTCTTCGAGATTGCGATCCAGACCGGCGCCATTCTGGCGGTGATCATCGTTTACTGGCAGCGCCTTCGTGAGACGGCCTCAGGGCTGGGCAGCGATGTCCGCGCGCGCCGCTTTGTCATCAACGTGCTGATTGCCTTCCTGCCGGCCGTGGTGCTGGGCCTCCTGTTTGGCAAGGTGATCAAGGCCCACCTGTTCACCCCCGTGGTGGTGGCTACCACCTTCATCGTGGGTGGTTTCATCATCCTCTGGGCCGAGCGCCGCCCCGCCAGCACGGTGCGGATCCACGAGGTGGACCAGATGACGCCGCTGGACGCGCTGAAGGTGGGTCTGGTGCAGTGTCTGGCCATGGTGCCAGGCACCAGCCGATCGGGCTCCACCATCATTGGGGGCATGTTGCTCGGCCTCTCCCGCAAGGCGGCCACGGACTTCAGTTTCTTCCTGGCCATTCCGACGCTGATTGGCGCCGGTCTCTACAGCCTCTACAAGGAACGTGACGCGCTGGCGATGGCCGATCTGCCGATCTTTGCCGTCGGCCTGCTGTTCTCCTTCATCAGCGCCTGGATCTGCGTGCGCTGGCTGTTGCGCTACATCGCCAGCCACAGCTTCGTGCCCTTTGCCTGGTACCGCATTGCCTTCGGCATCGTGGTGCTGGCCACCGCCTACTCCGGCCTGGTGGTCTGGCAAGACTGACCCCTCCGCTCATGGCACCAAAACCCACTCAAGAGCCCCCAGGCAACCTCGCCACCGGGCCAAGGCGGTAAACTTACGCCCCATGACCATCACGATCAAGACAGGCGCCGACATCGACGCCATGCGCATCGCCGGCCGCCTCGCTTCCGAGGTGCTGGACATGCTCACCCCGCATGTCAAGCCGGGCGTGACGACCGAACACCTGGACAAGCTGGCCCACGACTACATCGTCAACGTCCAGCAGGCCATTCCCGCGCCGCTGAACTACCAGCCGCCCGGCTACACCCCCTACCCCAAGTCCATCTGCACCTCGATCAACCATCAGGTCTGCCATGGCATCCCCAATGATCGCCCGCTGAAGAACGGCGACATCGTCAACATCGATGTCACCGTCATCAAGGATGGCTGGCACGGTGACACCAGCCGGATGTTCGTCGTCGGTGAGGGCTCCATCGCTGCCAAGCGCTTGTGCAACTTCACCTACGAAGCCATGTGGAAGGGCATCCAGAAGGTCAAGCCCGGCATCCGCCTGGGCGACATCGGCCACGCCATCCAGACCTTCGCGGAAAGCAACGGCTTCTCGGTGGTGCGCGAATTCTGTGGCCACGGCATCGGCCAGAAGTTCCATGAAGAGCCGCAGGTGCTGCACTACGGCCGCCCCGGCACTCTGGAGGAACTGGTGGCGGGCATGGTGTTCACCATCGAACCCATGATCAACGCCGGCCGCCGCGAAATCGGCGAGATGCGCGATGGCTGGACCATCGTCACCAAGGACCGCTCGCTCTCCGCCCAGTGGGAGCACACGGTACTGGTGACCGAGACCGGCTACGAAATTCTGACCCAGTCGGCCGGCACCCCGGCCCCGCCGGCTTTCGTGCAGCCACAGACCGCCTCGGCCTGAACGCGCGGCCGCCGCGCGGGTATCCACCCACGCTGTGCGGCCCGCCCAGCACCGCCGACGTCAGCCCTCCATCACCCCCCTTCAACACCACCCACACAGCGCCGCCCGCCTCAGCGCCCTCGCCTGCAGCGGCCGACCGTCCACCTCATGAGCGCGCTCCCATCCCCTCCCGACAGCGCGCTCTCCGTGGCCGACCTGCGCCAGGACTTCAAGGCCGGCAAGCAGGCGCTGCTGCAGGAATTTGCGCGCGCCAAACCCTCCGTCTCGGCCGCCTCCCGGCTGATGCGGCTGCTGGCCCGCCATGTGGACGCCACGCTGCAGCGGCTGTGGGACTTTTCCGGCTTGGCCGCTCAAGCCCAGGACGCCGCGCTGGTGGCCGTTGGCGGCTATGGCCGTGGTGAGCTGTTCCCGCACTCGGATGTGGACGTCCTGCTGCTGTTGCCCGAGGGCCTGCAGCCCGACCAGCCCGGCCCGCTCAAGCAGGCCATCGAAGGCTTCATCACCGCCTGCTGGGACATCGGCCTGGAAATCGGCTCCTCCGTGCGCACCGTCCGCGAATGCCTGGACGAAGCGGCTGGGGACGTCACCATTCAGACCGCGCTGCTCGAATCCCGCTGGCTGGCCGGTGGCCGCCCGCTGGTGCGCCAGTTCGACAAGGCCTTCTGCCAGGCGATGGACCCGCGTGCCTTCATGCGGGCCAAGACACTGGAGATGCGCCAGCGTCACACCAAGTACGAAGACACCCCCTACGCCCTGGAGCCCAACTGCAAGGAAAGTCCGGGCGGCCTGCGCGACCTGCAGGTGCTGGTCTGGATCGCCCGCGCCGCTGCGCTGGGCAAGACGTGGCCGCAGCTCGCCGCCAAGGGCCTGATCACGCCACTGGAAGCGCGCGCCCTGCAGCGCAATGAAGGCGTTCTCAAGCTGATCCGCTGCCGGCTTCACATCGTGGCCGGCCGGCGCGAAGACCGCCTGGTCTTCGACCTGCAGACCGCCGTGGCGGAAAGCTTCGGCTATGCCTCCACGCCCTCGCTGCGCGCCTCGGAGCACTTGATGCGCCGCTATTACTGGGCGGCCAAGGCGGTCACCCAGCTCAACCAGATCACGCTGCTCAACCTCGAAGAGCAGATCAACAGTACCCGTGAAAACGGGCTGCAGCCAGTCAACGACTTTTTCCTGGAACGCTCCGGCATGCTGGAGGTCGCCACCGACGACCTCTACGAACGCCACCCGGAGGCCATCCTGCAGACCTTCGCGGTCTACCAGGAAACACCCGGCATCAAGGGGCTGTCCGCCAAGACGCTGCGCGCGCTGTATCACGCACGTGGGCTGATGAACAGCGACTTCCGGCGCGACCCGGTGAACCGCGCCACCTTCATGCGCATCCTGCGGCAGTCACAGGGGCAGACCCACGCCTTCCGGCTGATGAACCAGACCTCGGTGCTGGGGCGCTACCTCTGGGTGTTCCGGCGCATCGTTGGCCAGATGCAGCACGACCTGTTCCACGTCTACACGGTGGACCAGCACATCCTGATGGTGCTGCGCAACATCCGCCGCTTCTTCGTGCCGGAGCACACCCACGAGTACCCATTCTGCTCCCAGTTGGCGATGCAGTTCGACCGTCCCGAGGTGCTCTACATCGCGGCACTGTTCCACGACATCGCCAAGGGCCGTGGCGGTGATCATTCCGAGCTGGGGGCCGTCGAGGCCCGCCGGTTCTGCCGCGCGCATGGCCTGTCGAAGGACGATTCAGAGGTGGTGGAGTTCCTGGTGGAGCACCACCTCACGCTCTCCCGCGTGGCCCAGAAGGAAGACCTGTCGGACCCTGAAGTCATCCAGCAGTTCGCCACCCTGGTCAAGGACGAGCGCCACCTCACCGCCCTCTACCTGCTCACCGTGGCGGACATCCGCGGCACCGGCCCCAAGGTCTGGAACGCCTGGAAGGGCAAGCTGCTGGAAGACTGCTACCGCTTGACGCTACGCGCGCTGGGCGGTGCCAAGCCCAATCTGGCGGCCGAAATCGAAGGCCGCAAGACCGAGGCACGCCATGCGCTGGCCCTGCATGCGCAACTGCCGGGTACCGAAGACGCCCTGTGGAAGACGCTGGACCTCAGCTACTTCGCCCGGCACGATGCCCACGACCTGGCCTGGCACGCCCGCGCCCTCTGGCGCCATGTGGACAGCATGGAGCCGGTGGTGAGCGCCCGCCCGTCCGGCGTAGGTGAAGGCCTGCAGGTGCTGGTCTATGCGCGCGACCAGCAAGACCTGTTTGCCCGCATCTGCGGATATTTCGACGGGGCGGGTTTCAACATCCTGGACGCCAAGGTGCACACCACGCGCAGTGGTTATGCGCTGGACACCTTCCAGGTCATCGCGCCCGAGCTGGATCTGCATCACCGCGACCTGACAGCGCTGGTGGAGTCCAAGCTCACGCAGGCGCTGGTGTCCCCCAGCCCCCTGCCCGAGCCGCGCAAGGGCCGGCTCTCGCGCCGGGTGAAGAGCTTCCCGTTCACACCACGCGTGGACCTGCGGCCCGATGAACGGGCGCAGCGCTGGCTGCTGTCTGTCAGCGCCACCGACCGCGCCGGCCTGTTGTATGGCATCGCCCGTGTGCTGGCACGCCACGGCATCAACCTGCAACTGGCCAAGGTCTCCACCCTGGGCGAGCGGGTGGAAGATACCTTCTTGCTGGACGGCGCTGCGCTTCAGCAGAGCCGCATGCAGTTGCAGATCGAGAGCGAATTGCTGGACGTGCTGTCGGTCAACTAGGGAACCCCTGTATCACGCCCGCGAGCCGAGGTGACCCTCGCTTCCCTAGAGCAGCGGATCAGACCGCCAGCAGCTCCACTTCGAACAGCAGTGTCGCGTGCGGCGGGATCACACCACCGGCGCCGTAGGCGCCATAACCCAGCTCCGACGGGATGACCAGGAAGCGGGTGCCGCCCACCTTCATGCCCTGCACGCCCAGGTCCCAGCCCTGGATCACTTCGCCGCCACCCAGGTGGAAGCGGAAGGGGTCCCGGCGGTCCTTGCTGGAGTCGAACTTGCGGCCGCGCTCGCCGTCCTTGTAGAGCCAGCCGGTGTAGTGCACGGTGACGCGCTTGCCGGCTTCGGCCTCGGCGCCTTCGCCCACCACGGTGTCCTGGAATTGCAGGCCGCTCTCATGGGCCGTCAGGTCCAGCGAGATCGGCTCGGCGCCGCCCTTCACGCCCAGCAGTTCCACCTCGAACATCAGGGTGGCATGCGGGGGGATCACGCCGCCAGCGCCACGGGCCCCATAGCCCAGCTGCGGCGGGATGACCAACACACGCGTGCCGCCGACCTGCATGCCCTGCACGCCTTCGTCCCAGCCCTTGATGACCATGCCGCCATCCAGTTCGAACTCGAAGGGCTCTCCGCGATCCTTGCTCGAGTCGAACTTGGCCCCCTTCTGGCCGTCCTGGTAGAGCCAGCCGGTGTAGTGCACCTGGACGTCCTGGCCCGCACGGGCGGTCGCGCCGGTCCCGGGGGTGGTGTCTTCGTATTGCAGGCCGCTGGCGGTGGTGGTCATGGTTGTCCTTCGAAAGGCAAAAAGCAAAACCTGAATCATGCCAGCCCTTGAGGCCGTGTTCCGGCGCGAGGGAGGCAAGGCCGCAACACCGGTGCGGGCGGGCGGCCGGCCGAAGGGGCTACAGATCCCGCCAGGCCTGGGTAGCGGCTGCCAGGAGTTCGGGCACGGTCTCGGCCGGCAGCGGCGGCAGGCCCAGCCGGGCGGCCGCCTTGCGCAAGGCGGCGAGCGGATCGGACAGGTCCAGCGCCTGCGCACCGTTCTGCTTGGAGAGCTTCTCGCCGTTCCCGCCCATCACCAGCGGGGTGTGCAGGTAGCGTGGCGTCGGCAAACCCAACAGTTGCTGCAGGCGAATCTGGCGTGGGGTGTTGTCGGTCAGGTCTTCGCCCCGGACCACGTCGGTGATGCCTTGCCAGCCGTCGTCCACCACCACGGCCAACTGGTAGGCCCACAGGCCATCGGCACGCAGCAGCACAAAATCGCCCACCTCATGGGTCAGGTCCTGATGCTGAGGGCCCAGGCGGCGGTCGGTCCAATCGATATCCAGATCGGGCAGCGCGCCGTCACTGGCTGCACCACAGATCGAATCACCGGTCCCATGAGCGACCACATCACCGGCCGCAGGCCATCGCCGCGCCGTGCTCAGCAGACGCCAGGCCCGCGCCGGTTTGCCCTGCAACCCGTGCCGGCAGGTGCCCGGATAGACCAGCTCCCCGTGCCGTGCCTTGGAGCCACCACGAGCAGCAATCGCCTCCGCGATGTCCTTGCGGGAACAGCCACAGGGGTAGGCCCAGCCCTGGGCCACCAGCGCTTCCAGGGCGATGCGGTAGCGCGCCTCCTGCGCGGGGTCGGACTGCCATACCGGTGGCTCATCCGGCACCAGCCCGACCTGCGCCAGTTGCGCCAGCATCAGCGCGTCCAGGCCAGGCGGGCAGCGTGGCCGGTCCACATCCTCGATCCGGACCAGCCACTGCCCGCCATGAGCCCGGGCATCCAGCCAACTGGCCAGCGCCGCCACCAGTGAGCCCTCGTGCAAGGGGCCGGTCGGCGACGGGGCAAAGCGTCCCCTGTAGTGCCCAATGTACGCACTGGACGCACGGCCTCCCCGCTCCCGCGAGTCCGGAACACTCACAGCAACAGACCCTCGTGCTGGTCCAGCAGCGCCCGCCGGGTGGTCTCGCTCTGCAACTGCTTCAGCCACCAGGCCAGGGCCTTGGCGGGCGGGTGGCCCGTGTTGCGCCAGGCATAGTTCATCGGCGAGACCCGCTTGCCCTGGAAGGTCGGCTTCATGAGCAGCCGGCCAGCCTCCACATGCCGCCGCACCATGGAGGTCGGCAGGAAGCCGCAGCCCAGGCCGCGCACCAGCGCCTCCAGCTTGGTGGCCATGGAGGGCACGGTCAGCACCTCCTGGCCCGGCATCACGCCCAGGGTGATAGGCGCCAGGCTGCGCGCCGTGTCCGCCACCGCCACGATACGGTGGGGCGCCAGGTCCGCCGAGGTCAGCGTGGTCTCCACCTTGGCCAGCGGGTGGTGCGGCGCCACGCAAAACACCATCTCCATGGTCCCCAGCACCTCGCAGATCACCAGGCTGCCGGGTGTCTGGTTGTTGGTGCCGATGGCCAGATCCGCCTGGCCCGACATCAAGGCCTCCCAGGTGCCGGACATGACCTCGGTACGCAGCTTCAACCGGGTGGGCGGCGGGCGGCCGTCCTCGGTGTATTGATAGAAGGACTCCATCAGGTCGAACAGCGCACGCCGCGCCAGCGCGTCATCCACCGCGATGGTCAGCTCGCTTTCCCAGCCGGTGGCCACCCGCTTGACCCGATTGGCCACGGCATCGATCTCCAGCAGCAGCCGGCGCCCCTCGGTCAGCAACTCCTGCCCGGCACTTGTCAGCACCGCCTGCCGCGAGCTGCGGTCAAACAACAGCACGTCCAGCGCGTCTTCCAGTTGCCGAACGCTGTAGGTCAGTGCCGATGGCACCTTGCCCATCTCTCGCGCGGCCGCAGCAAAGCTGCCGCTGCGGGCAATGCTGTCCATCATGGCCAGCGCTTCAGGGGTCAGAGCCCGTCGTTTGTCGTGTTGTGACATGGCTTCATCTTATTTGAATGGAGACCTCAAAACCCCTCCCCCTCGGGAGGGGTCGCCTTCCCTACAGTGAAGCCATCGCAAGTCAACAAGGAGCAACAACATGCGTGAACTGATCAAGTCCTCGGACCGTGGTTATGCCGATCATGGTTGGCTCAAGAGCTTCCACAGCTTTTCGTTCGCCAACTACTACAACCCCCGTCGCATGGGGTTCGGCCCGCTGCGGGTGATCAACGAGGACAAGGTCGCCGGCGGTACCGGCTTCGGCACCCACGGCCACCGGGACATGGAGATCATCAGCTATGTGCTGAGCGGCGAACTGGCCCACGAAGACAGCATGGGCAACGGCAAGCCGGGCGGCGCCCATGCCGGGGTGATACGCCCCGGAGACGTCCAGCGCATGAGCGCCGGCACCGGTGTGATGCACAGCGAGTACAACCACTCGAAGGACGGCCAGACCCACTTCCTGCAGATCTGGATCATGCCCAACCAGCAAGGGGTGACACCAGGCTACGAGCAGAAGCACTTCCCGGAAACCGAGAAGCGTGGACGCCTGCGGCTGATCGCCTCGCCCGATGGCGCGCAGGACTCGGTGTCCATTCACCAGGACGCCCGGCTTTTCGTCGGACTGTTCAATGGTGATGAACGTGCCGAGCTGCCGCTGGCCGAAGGACGCCTGAGCTATGTGCACCTGGTGCGGGGCGAACTGACTGTCAACGGCGAGAAGCTCTCCACAGGTGACGCCCTCCAGATCGCCAAGGAGGACAAGCTGGTGGTCGAGCAGGGGCAAGACGCCGAAGTGCTGGTGTTCGACCTGCCGGCCTGACACCCCAAGTCTGGACATGTCGGGATGACATGTCCGGCTGTCCTGAGTGGCGGCAATCCTGAGTGGTGGCTGTTGTGACTGGCAGCCTATCCCGATGGGCAGTCAACCGAACCCCGGCAGCCCCGCCTGGCACTCTTGTATGCGGCCCTTCGCCGCTAGGGTGCCTAGCGGCAGGGAGATGTCTCCCACAACCCGCGCCCTGGTCCGCGCCAGGGTCGCCGAGGGCCGCTACAGGGTCCTTGAAGGACGGTTTCTTGTTCAATGCCTGCCCCCCCGGTTGCGCCTTTTCCGGCGCTGACGACTTTCTCGATCTGATCAACTCACCGAACACCGCTCAGCCGACGCAGCAGATGGCGACGGGCGGACCCGAACACGAAGTCAATTTGCAACCTGACAGCGACGTCGTTCCTGCCCGTTCCGACCCCGCTGGCGTCCAGTCCTGGCTTCACGCTCGGATACCGCGAGCCCATCCCTACTTGCGCACACATCAGGGTCTGAGCACCTCGCACCCTCACACACCCATGCTGCGGTCGCTGACCTTGCCCGTCACTGACGACGGCGGGCTCACGTCAATGCTTCAGCGCCAACTCAGCCATGAGCCGCGCATGCCCAGCGACGCCGTGCTGCCCACCGGTCCGCTCCAACCGTTGACGCACCAACCGTTGACGCTCCAGGCCGCCCGCGCTGGCGGCGCTGGCCACCCGGTCAGCACTTCGACGGCACCACAGGCCACTCCTCCCGGGGATCCATGGGCAGACCTGTCCAAGCTGTCCGGATTTATCAGCGCACTTAGAAGCGGGCAGCCTCTGAGCAGTCATCATGTGCTGTCGGTGGTTTCCCTCCTCACGCTGCCATCCGCCTGGCCCCCCAACGTTTGGGTGCGCTACATAGATGACAGCCATCAGCCGCCCATCCGGAACAGGCTCCCCAACACCCGTGTCCCGAGCGGGCAGCAGGTGCTGCTGCCTGTGGAGATTGAACGCCAAGGCGATGGCGTTCTGTATGTGGGTCACCACGAAATGTGCCGAGACTTGAGGCGTGCCGTAGCGCCGTCGGAGTGGGCGTCGTTCGACGCGATGCTCACCGGCATACGCCAATTGCTGCCCGACCCGCGCGCGTCCCAGGCGCTTGGCGCCTTGCTGGCGTCCACGGGCGTCATCCCCGGGCAGATCTACCGTGAACTTGACGCCGAGGGACTTCCCACCGGCCAATATCGGGAAGCACTTCAGGCCATCCGGAAAAAGGCGCTGGAGGCGCTGACGGGGATGGTGAATCTCGCCACCCAGCGTGTGAGCCAAAGCACCCGCTAACGCGTTAACTCACGAGTTTCCTCGCATGGCTCCCCGGGACCAGCGGGGTGCGGACGGCGCCTGACCGACGCCGCCCGCTTGCCGAGTGAGATCAGTGCACCACACGCCCGAAGCTGAACGCACCGTCCTCGACCCCCACCGGGACCAGGTCCTTGGGGCCGAAGCGGCCCTGCAGGATGAGCTTGGACAGCGGGTTCTCGATACGCTGCTGGATGGCGCGCTTGAGCGGCCGCGCACCAAACACCGGGTCGAACCCCACCTTGGCGAGCTCGTCCAAGGCCTCATCGCTCACATCCAGCTTCATGTCCAGCTTGTCCAGCCGCTGCTCCAACTGGCGCAGCTGGATCCGGGCGATGGACTTGATGTGCGCCGCGCCAAGGGCATGGAAGATCACCGTCTCATCGATGCGGTTGAGGAATTCCGGCCGGAAATGCGCCTTTACCTCGCCCCACACCGCTTCACGCACCACCTCTTCGGGCTCGCCCTGCAGGGCCATGATGTGCTGCGACCCGAGGTTGCTGGTCATCACGATCACGCAGTTCTTGAAGTCCACGGTGCGGCCCTGGCCATCGGTGAGGCGGCCATCGTCCAGCACCTGCAGCAGCACGTTGAACACGTCCGGGTGCGCCTTTTCCACCTCATCCAGCAGCAGCACGCTATAGGGCTTGCGGCGCACGGCCTCGGTCAGGTAGCCGCCTTCGTCATAACCCACGTAGCCCGGCGGCGCGCCAATCAGGCGGCTCACCGAGTGCTTCTCCATGAACTCGCTCATATCGATGCGGATCATGTGGTCTTCACTGTCAAACAGGAAACCGGCCAGCGCCTTGCACAGCTCGGTCTTGCCCACGCCGGTGGGGCCCAGGAAGAGGAAACTGCCCAGCGGCCGATCGGGGTCGGAGAGACCGGCACGCGAGCGGCGGATGGCGTCGGCCACGGCAGTGATGGCCTCGTCCTGGCCCACCACGCGCTGGTGCAGCTTCTCTTCCATCTGCAGCAGCTTGTCGCGCTCGCCCTGCATGAGCTTGTTGACCGGGATGCCGGTGGCCCGGGAGACCACCTCGGCGATCTCCTCCGCACCCACCATGGTGCGTAGCAGCTGCGGCACGCTCTTGTCCTTGGCCTTGCCGGCTTCCTTGGCCTGGGCCTCGCCGAGGCGCTTCTCCAGGTCGGGCAGCTTGCCGTATTGCAGCTCGGCCACCTTGTTGAAGTCGCCCTTGCGCTTGAACTCCTCGATCTGGAACTTGATCCGGTCGATCTCTTCCTTCACATGGGCAGAGCCCTGGGCCTGCGCCTTCTCGGCCGTCCAGATCTCTTCCAGGTCGTTGTACTCACGCTGCAGCTTGAGCAGTTCCTCCTCGATCAGTCCGAGTCGGCGCTGCGAGGACTCGTCGGTCTCCTTGCGCACCGCTTCCCGCTCGATCTTGAGCTGGATCATGCGGCGGTCCAGCCGGTCCATCACCTCGGGCTTGGAGTCGATCTCGATCTTGATCTTGGCCGCAGCCTCGTCAATCAGGTCGATGGCCTTGTCCGGCAGGAAACGATCGGTGATGTAGCGGTGGCTGAGTTCCGCCGCCGCCACGATGGCCGGGTCGGTGATCTCCACGCCATGGTGCACCTCGTACTTTTCCTGCAGGCCGCGCAGGATGGCGATGGTGGCCTCCACCGTCGGTTCGTCTACCAGCACCTTCTGGAAGCGGCGCTCAAGCGCAGCGTCCTTCTCCACATACTTGCGGAACTCGTCCAGCGTGGTGGCGCCGATGCAGTGCAGCTCGCCACGCGCCAGGGCGGGCTTGAGCATGTTGCCCGCATCGATGGCGCCTTCGGCCTTGCCCGCGCCCACCATGGTGTGGATTTCGTCGATGAAGAGGATGATGCGGCCTTCGTCCGCCGCCACTTCCTTGAGCACGGACTTGAGCCGTTCCTCGAATTCACCGCGGAACTTGGCGCCCGCCAGCAGGCCGGCCATGTCCAGCACCAGGACGCGTTTGTCCTTGAGGCTTTCCGGCACCTCGCCGTTGACGATGCGCTGGGCCAGGCCTTCGACGATGGCGGTCTTGCCCACACCCGGTTCACCGATCAGCACGGGGTTGTTCTTGGTGCGGCGCTGCAGCACCTGGATGGCGCGGCGGATCTCGTCGTCACGGCCGATGACCGGATCCAGCTTGCCGGCGCGTGCCCGCTCGGTCAGGTCCAGGGTGTACTTCTTGAGTGCCTCACGGTTGCCCTCGGACTCCTGGCTGTCCACCTTCTGGCCGCCACGCACCGCCTCGATGGCGGATTCCAGCGACTTGCGGGTCAGGCCATGGCCGCGCACCACACCGGCCAGATCGCTCTTGGCGTCCGCCAGGGAGAGCAGGAACATCTCGCTGGCAATGAATTGGTCGCTGCGCTTGGAAGCCTCCTTTTCGGAAGCCTGCAGCAGGCTGATGAGGTCGCGGCTGGGCTGGACCTGCTGGCCCTCGCCCTGCACCTGGGGCAAGCCGGTCAGGATGCCGTCCAGCGCGGACTTGAGTGCCGGTGTTTTCACCCCGGCACGCTCCAGCAGGGCGCGCGGGCCCTCGTCCTGGGCCAACATGGCGGCCAGGACGTGGACAGCTTCGATGTAGGGGTTGTCTCGCGTCACGGCCAGGCTTTGGGCCTCGGCCAGCGCTTCTTGAAATCGGGTAGTGAGCTTGTCGACTCGCATGGTTGAACACCTCCGTTGGTCGAACAAGTGGGACTGTGTCCCTCAATTTCAAGAGGTGGTCAGATCAAACGCCATCGTCATCGTCACTGTCGTCGTGCTCGGGATCCGGGCCCGCACTCGGGTCGTCGCCACTGGCGAGATCATCCACGTCGATGCTGTCGTCCACCTCCCCGGCCACCACGTCCGCAGATGCGATACGGTCAGGGCTGATGTCACCGTCCACGCGGTCCCGGGGGCCGCCAGGGGTGGCGGACGCCCGTTCCCCGGTGCCAAAACGGTCACTGTCGCTGCCCGCTTCGGCCGGCACGGCACCGTACTCGTCCGGATCATCCGGCCCGGTGGCCATCGGCCGCTCGCCCATCACATCGCTGCCGCTGTCCGAGCTGTCACTCGGGCCCAGGGCGTCGGTGCCCCGACCTTCGGCCTGCTTGGGGGCGGCGGTGCCGCCGAGGATGCTGCTGGTTGCCATGAGCGCTGCTCCTAGAAGTGAATCCAATACACCTCCTGGGCAAAGCTCGCTCCCTCTGGATCCTGATGGATCCCTTTGGATAGTGATCGGCATTCCCTGCCCCCACCGGCCTCTACGGGCCTCTACGGGCCTCTACGGGCCACGATCAGCCTCCACTGGGCCCTCGGTGGGCCTCCAAGCGAGCTTTCGAGCAGCCTTTAACCGGGGCTGCGCCGCTGATAGATGCGTTCGTGGGGTGCCACTTCCGAGAAATCATCAGCATGAGCCGAGAAACGAATCGTCTCCCGTGCCCCCAACCCCAGGAAGCCGTGCCGGCACAGCGCCTCGCTAAAAAGACCGATGGACCGGTCCTGCAGCGCCCGGTTGAAATAGATCAGCACATTGCGGCAGGACACCAGTTGCACCTCCGCGAACACGCTGTCGGTGGAGAGGCTGTGATCACTGAACACAATGCGCTCCTTGAGCGACTTGTCCATCAGGATGTGGTCATACGCCGCCGTGTAGTGCTCGGACAACGAGCCCTTGCCGCCGGAAAGCCGATGGTTCTCCGTGAACCCGGGCACCAGGTCGGTCCGGTACACCCCCGCCTGCGCCTGCGTCAGTGCCTCCTGGCTGATGTCGGTGGCATAAATCAGCGTGCGCTCCAGCAGCCCTTCCTCCTTCATGAGGATGGCCAGCGAATAAGCCTCCTCGCCACTGCTGCAACCCGCCACCCAGAGCTTGAGCGACGGGTAGGTGCGCAGCACCGGCACCACCTGCTCACGCAGGGCCCGAAAGTACTCCGGGTCGCGGAACATCTCGCTCACCTGCACGGTCAGATCGCGCAACACCGAGCGGAACACTTCCGGCTCGCGCAGCAGTTGCCCCTGCAGCATCGACAGCGTCGGGCACTCAAAGCGCTGCATGGACGCCTTGAGCCGGCGCCGCAGCGAGGTGGGCGCGTAGTCGCGAAAATCGTAGTGATAACGCAGGTAGATGGCTTCGAGAATGAGCTTGACCTCGATGTCCAGCTCGGCATTCACCTCGCCATGGGCCTCGCCATACACCTCGTGGTTCACCCCTTTGTTCATCCCTTTGTTCATCCCGCCGCTCACGCGTCCGTCCTCATCCGCTCAAGCCTCAACGCGGCATCCACACGCGGACCAGCGAGAGCAGTTTCTCGATGTCCAGGGGCTTGGCGATGTAGTCATTCGCGCCAGCGGCCATGCACTTTTCCTGGTCATCCTTCATGGCCTTGGCCGTCAGCGCGATGATGGGCAGACGCCGCCATTGCGGGCGTTCACGGATGGCGCGCATGGCGGTGTAGCCATCCATCTCCGGCATCATGATGTCCATCAGCACAAGGTCGATCGGCGGCTTGCCGCCGCCCTCCACCTGGGCGGGCGAGGCGGATTCTCCCAGGCGGTCCAATGCCTCGCGCCCGTTGCGGGCGATCTCCACCTTCACCCCCTTGGGCTCCAGCACGGCAGACAGGGCGAAGATGTTGCGCACATCGTCCTCCACCACCAGCACGCGCCGGCCTTCCAGCATGTTGTCCCGGGCGCGGACTTCCTTGAGCATGCGTTGGCGCTCCGGCGGCAACTGGGCTTCCACCTGGTGGAGGAACAGTGTCACCTCATCCAGGAGCCGCTCCGGCGAGCGTGCGCCCTTGATGATGATGGAACGCGAGTAGCGCCGCAGCTGGGTCTCCTGCAGCGGCGTGAGGTTGTGGCCGGTATAGACGATCACCGGAGGGAAGGCCACGTCTTCCTGCAACGCCATCTGGTCCAGCAGCTCGAAGCCGCTCATGTCTGGCAGGTGCAAATCCATCACCATGCAGTCGAAGGTGGTGGTGCGCAGCGCTGCCAGGGCCTCGGCGGCCGTGGCCACGCCCTGGATGTGCACGTCGTCGGCGGCCAGCAGGTGGCGGATGCTGTCCAGCTGGCGCGCATCGTCTTCCACCACCAGCACCCGGCGCATGCGTTGCGAGAACTTGGCTTCCAGCCGGTGCAGCGCCGCCTCCAGCTCGTCGCGCTTGACCGGCTTGAGCGCATAACCGATAGCGCCCCGCTCCAGCGCCTCATGCGAATAGTCCGCCACCGAGGCCACGTGCACAGGGATGTGGCGCGTCAGCGGGTCGCGCTTGAGGCGGTCCAGCACCCCGAGGCCGGAGTGGTCCGGCAGGTTCATGTCCAGCAGGATGGCGCTGGGCGCGTAGCGCTGCGCCACGCCCAGGCCGTTCTCGGCGTTGTGCGCCATCAGGCAAAGGAACCCCATCTCGCGGATCAGGTCACGCAGGATGGCGGCAAAGCGTTCGTCATCCTCGATCACGAGGATGGAGCGCGAGCCCGGCACCCAACGCAGCCGGTCATCGTCCAGCTGCGGCAGGCGCGCTTCCGGCGTCGCAGGCGCGGGCTCGTGGACCCGTCCGTCCACGCCGCCTCCGCCAGCACCACCTCCGCCACCACCGCCGCCACCAGGCGCCGCCACAGCTGCGCCAGCGCTGGTGGCCGTTGCGGACAGCATGGCAGGTGGCGCGTTCAACGGCGCGAACGACGATGCGGCCGGCGGCTCCGCCGGTGAGAGGGGCCGCGGGCGATCAGCATCTGCCGGCGCTTCGTGGAACTGCGGCAGCACCAAGCTGAAGGTGCTGCCGTGGCCGGGCGCGCTTTCCAGATAGATGTCGCCGCCCAGCAGGCGAGCCAGGTCGCGGGAAATGGACAGGCCCAGGCCGGTGCCGCCGTACTTGCGGTGCGTGCTGCCGTCGGCCTGACGGAAGGCTTCGAAGATCTGCGCCTGCTGTTCCGGTGCAATGCCGATGCCGGTGTCTTTCACCGCAAACACCAGCCGACCGTCCGCCGTGCCGCCCACTTCCATGCGCACGGAGCCCTTGTCGGTGAACTTGAGTGCGTTGGAGAGCAGGTTCTTCAGCACCTGGCTGATGCGACTCTCATCGGTCTCCAACCACTCCGGCGCACCGGGCAGCATCTGCAGACCGAAGGCCAGGTTGCGCTGGGTGGCCACCGGCGCAAAGGTCTGCGTCAGTTGTTGCAGCAGCCGATGCACCGGCAGGCGCTCGATCTGCACCTCCACCTTGCCGGCCTCGATCTTGGAGAGATCCAGGATGTCGTTGATCAACGCCAGCAGATCATTGCCTGCGGAAGTGATGGTCTCGGCAAACCGCACCTGCTCGGTGCTCAGGTTGCCGTCCTTGTTATCCGCCAGCAGCTTGGCCAGGATCAGCGTGGAGTTCAAGGGAGTGCGCAATTCGTGGCTCATGTTGGCCAGGAATTCACTCTTGTATTGGTTGGAGCGCTCCAGCGCATCGGCCCGTTCGGTCAGCAGGCCCTGGGCCTGTTCCAACTCGGCGCGCTGCATTTCCAGCTGCTTGGCCTGCTCTTCCAGCTGAGCATTGCTCTGTTCCAGCTCGGTTTGCTGATATTCCAGGCGCAACTGCGATTCGCGCAGGGCGCGGCCCTGCTCTTCCAGCTCTTCGTTGCTGGCGCGCAGCTCTTCCTGCTGGGCCTGCAGCTCTTCGGACTGGCGGCGGCTCTCTTCGAGCAGCGCCTCCAGGCGGCTACGGTCCTTGGCGGCGCGCAGCGCCATGGCCACGGATTCCGCCACCCGCGCCAACAGCTCCCGCTCGGGTTCACCGACTGCATGCAGGTAGCCCAGTTCCACGGCCGATTGCACGCCACCATCCAGACCCGCCGGGCCAATCAGCAATTCACGTGCATTGGCCTTGCCAAGCGCCGAAGCGACGGTGAAGTAGTCCTGCGGCAGATTCTTCAGGTGGGTCGGGCGGCGGTCGCGAACCGCCTGGCCCAAGAGGCTTTCGCCGCTGCGCACCACCGGGGGCGTGTCGGGCTCACCCGGCAGTGCATAGCCTGCCACCCGCTGGAAGCGCCCGTCTTCCTGCGCGACATAAAAGGCACCCACCTGCGCACGGGTGTAGCGCGCCAGGAAATTGATGACGATCTCGCCCAGGCGCTCGACATGGGGGTCGCCCTGCAGCTCCACGCCCAACGCGGCCTGCCCGGCCTTGAGCCATTCCTCGGTCTTGTTGGCCCGGTAACTGCGGGTCGTGAGCACCATGGCCACCAGCACCAGTACCAGCAGCAGTCCGGACCCTCCCCACATCATCCATTGGGTCTGCAGCACAGCGGCATCCCAGGTCTCGCGGCGTGTGGCGGCGCGTTCACGCTCCTCGCGTTCCATCTCGCCCAGCACTGTGCGGATGCGGTCCATCAGGATGCGGCCCCGGTCACCTTGCACGGTCGCGAGTGCATCGACGCGGTCGCCCCGGCGACGCATGTCGATGGTTTCCTGCATCTCCGCCAGCTTGGTCTTGTAGAGCATCTCCACCGTATCCAGACGTCCCCGCTGGGGGGCGTTGTCCAGCCAGCCTGCGCGCAGACGCTGTACGGCTGTGGGCAAGGTGATCTGGGCGGTGTTGAAGGGCAGCAGATAGCTGTCGGTGCCCGTAATGAGATAGCCACGCTGCCCGGTCTCTGCATCCTTCATCGCAGAACCCAGCGCCTGGATCTGCTCCTGCACCTCCAGCGTGCGAGCCATCGCGTCCGCCGTGGCGGACTGGGCCTGCTGCGAGCGCCACGACATCAGCGCCGTCATCAAGATGGTCAGGATGGCGAGCGAAAATCCCAGCACGGTGGGTGCCGGGAGCCAGCGGATCCGGTGCAGGGCCAGATCCGTATCTTTATCCGAGGTCGATGTCGTCATGGGAGGCAAGAAAGCGGCTCAGCCGTGAGGGAGCGCATCCTAGCCTGTCCTCCTCGGGCATTACCTGATGATGGTGGGGCTTCAGATGCGTGGCTCGCCCCGTCCGTTGACCGTGATGGTGGAACCCGGGCGCTGCGTGGTCTGCACGGTGTGCTCCTGACCGCGGAAGCGGTAGGTCACATCCCAGTAGGCCGGCGTGCCGCCGTCCGGGCCGTTGGTGCAACGTTGCACATTGCGGGTGTCGTTGCGGTTCACATTGCTGCCCACGACGGCGCCGCCGACCGCACCCGCCGCCGTGGCGATGTCTCGGCCGCTGCCGCCACCGAACTGGTGGCCCAGAATGCCGCCCAGCACGCCACCCACCACCGCGCCACCCACGTTGGGCCGGTCGCGCACTTCCTGCTGGTCGATCCAGCAGCGACGGCTGGACTCGCCCATCACGGCATGCACCGAGGTCACCTGCGCCTGGTAGAGCGACTCATCGCCGCGACGGTAATAGCTGGGTTGCGGCTCCGGGCTGTAGCGGTTGTCGTCGACACGATCGTCCCGGCCCACCACTCGGGCCGAGCTGATGCGGTTGTCCAGCCCCATCGAGCTGAGCGACGGGTAGCTACCGGGACGCAGCACGCGGCAACTGCCGCCAAAGCGCGTATCGGTACAGACTTCCCAGCGTTCACCCCGCACCTCCACCGAAGAAGCGCGGTCGTTAAAGCCCACGCTGTTCATCTGGTCGAGCTGATGCTCCGAGGCCACCGAGCGGCCGCGAAAGTTCTCGTTCTCGTAGAAAGTGATGTCGGCCATGGCATGGCCGGCCAGGCACGCCAGCGCCGCTGCAGCGGCACAGCGCAGTGCGGCACGGTGGCGGACGGGCGTCGAATGTTGGGTCGTCGAATTGATCTTGATCGTCATGGCTTGTCCCCTTGGAGGGTTTTCCGGACTTTCACATTAGCGTCCGGGGACAAGAATCGTCTGTCGGTGGAAGTGGGCCGCGGCTGTAGGACACGGCCCGCCCTGCCCCGCGCCCCCCGCTCATGGCCAGGTTCACGATTTTTCGGCCTGATGCCGGGGCAGCAGCAATTCCAGCAATGTGCCCTGGCGCTGGCGGGAGCCACCGATCAGGGATCCGCCATGCGCCCGCGCGATACGTTCGGGTTCTTCCAGCCCGGGGCCCACATGGGGAGAGGCCATGCCGGAGACCGGCTCGTGCCCGCCAAACAGATGGATGGCGGCCTCAGGCGACAGCACGTTGTCGAAGTTGATGCGCAGCATCAGCGAGCGGTGGGCGCTGCCATCCACCTGGATGCGGATGGCGGAGTCGCCGGCATGCGTTGCCGCCTGCATCAGCAACTGGTCGATCGCGCGGGCCAGCAGGTCGTGGTCGAAGTCGCCCGTCGTGTCGCCAACGCGGTCGAAGTCGGGCGGCGCCCACAGCACCGCCTGATTGCTCTCCAGGTCCAGGCGCTGAGCCGCCAGCACGGCCAGGTCGCCCCGGCGCGGATGGACCTGCAGCAACTCGCAAGGCCGTTGGGCCAGGCTGCCCAGGTGATCCACCTGGCGTCCCAGCAGCGTCGCGGCAGCCTTCATGCGGATACCGGCCTTTTGCAGCGTCGGCTGTTCGCTCTGGCGGATCAGCAGTTCGGCGTTCAGCATCATCACCGAGAGCGGCCCGCGAATGTCGTGGGAGAGTGCACTGAGCATCAGCGCATTGACCCGGGCCAGACGTTCCTGGTCCTCGATGCGTTCGGCCAGCAGTTGGCGCTGGCGATGCAGGTCGGCAAACACCACGACCTTGCTGCGCAGCACATGCGCGTCCACCGGCTTGTAGATGAAATCCACCGCGCCGGCCTCGTAGCCCTTGAAACTGCGCTGCGTTTCCCGGGCACCGGCGGTCAGGAAGATGATCGGGACGTGGCGGGTACGTTCCGTGCCCCGCATCAGTTCCGCCAGGGCAAAGCCATCCATGCCCGGCATCTGCACATCCAGCAAGGCCAACATCACTTCATGCGTCAGCAGCAGCTCCAGCGCCGCCGGACCGGACGAAGCCGTCAGCACTTGCAGCCCGGGCTCCAGCCCATCCGCCAGCAGGGCCTTCATCGCCAGCAGGTTCTGGGGCTTGTCGTCCACCACCAGCACATTCATCGCGCGTCGCGCCGACACGTCTCCCACCCCGCGGCCGCCGTCGAGGATTCTTTCATCCACCACATCCGTCTCCCAATCAAGCGTCATCTCGTCATTCGTCTGTCATGTGCGGTAACCCACCGCAAAAACTACCAGGGCAACGGGCGTGCCCGCACTAACCTGGGACATACCCGCAGATGACCCGCGCCCGGGTGGGGAGGATACCGGGGGTAACATCCCGGCCGCTCTGCCCCCCCTCCCCAAACCTTGTGGCACGCCCATGCAGCGTCGCCCTTTTCATCCCGAGGAATCCATGAACCAACACAGCGCCGCAGTTCAAGACCTGTTGTCCACGCACAAGGACCAGGTGCTCGCGGAGTGGCAGGATGAATTGCGCACGACCGGGGGCGGCCGGGCGCTGCACACCGAAGTGCGCGAGACCGGTGAACTGCTGGAAGCGTTGCTGGCGGGGGTGCGCAGCAGCGGCGGCATCGAGGATTTCGAAGGTGCGGGCTGGGCCCGGCTCAGAGAGCTGCTGTCCGCCCTATCGGCCTCGCGCGCCGCGCAGGGTTCCACGGCGGCAGACACCAGCCGCTTCGTGCTGGCCTTGAAGAAGCCTCTGTTCTTTGGCCTGCAACGCCTGCTCGGCAAGCAGCCCGAGGTGCTGGTGAGCGCCACCTGGGAGCTGTCCACGCTGCTGGACACCATGGCCCAGTTCACCGTCACCACCTACCAGCGCAGCCGCGAAGAGGTCATCGTGCGCCAGCAACAGGAACTGCTGGAACTCTCCACCCCCGTGGTCAAGCTGTGGGAAGGTGTGCTGGCGGTGCCCATGATCGGCACGCTGGACAGTGGCCGTACCCAACTGGTGATGGAAGCACTGCTGGAACGCATCGTGGACACGGGCTCGGCCCTGGCCATCATCGACATCACCGGCGTGCCGACCGTGGATACGCTGGTGGCCCAGCATCTGCTCAAGACCGTCACTGCCATCCGCCTGATGGGCGCGGACTGCATCATCAGCGGCATCCGCCCGCAGATCGCACAGACCATCGTGCACCTGGGCATTGACCTGGAAGGCATCACCACCAAGGCGACCCTGGCGGACGCACTGGCCGTGGCGCTCAAGCGCACCGGTTTCGTGGTCTCCCGCACCAAGCCTGGCACCGGCGCCACGGGCCTGGCAGGCTGATATGCAGCGCATCCCCATTCTCCAGATGGGTCGCCATCTGCTGGTGACCATCCAGGTGGACCTCGAGGACCAGACGGCCCTCGCCCTGCAGGACGACCTGGCCAACAAGATCCAGAACGCTGGCGCCTCCGGCGTGCTGATCGACATCTCCGCGCTGGAGATCGTCGACTCCTTCATCGGCCGCATGCTGGCCAACATCTCGGGCATCGCCCGGGTGCTGGGCGCCACATCGGTGGTGGTGGGCATGCAGCCGGCGGTGGCCATCACCCTGGTGGAGCTCGGCCTCTCCCTGGAAGGCGTACGCACGGCGCTCAACGTGGAACGCGGCATGCAACTGCTTCAGCAATCTGATGAGGAGCAGCCCGATGAATCCGACCACGCTTGAGGCCGACAGCGGCGAGATGGCCATCCGCAATGAAGCGGACATCGTGCTGGCACGCCAGCAGGTGCGCCGCCTGACGCAGGCGCTGAAATTCAGTCTGGTCGACCAGACCAAGATGATCACCGCCGCGAGTGAACTCTCTCGCAACACCCTCATCTACGGGGGCGGTGGGGAGATGGTCTGGAAGCTTCTGCAGCAAGGGGTTCGCAGCGGCCTGCAGTTGGCCTTCGTTGACCAGGGGCCGGGCATTCCCGACCTGGACCTGGCGCTCAAGGATGGCTGGACCTCCGGCAACGGCATGGGCATGGGCCTGTCCGGCAGCAAGCGGCTGGTCAATGATTTCCAGCTTGAAACCGAACCCGGCAAAGGGACCCGGGTGACCATCACCCGCTGGAAATAGGGATGCGACCTCATCAGCGCTTCCCCATCGAGGATGTCAGCCAGGTGGGCGAAGCGCGCCGGGCGGCCAATGGCTTGGCGCTCGAGCTCGGCTTCGACGAAGCGGCCGCTGGCCGCCTGGCCCTCATCGTCACCGAACTGGGCACCAACCTGCATCGCCATGTCGGCCCCGGCCGCCAATGCGCGCTGCTGGTGGCGTCCGTGGATGACGAAATCGAGATCCTCAGCCTTGACCTGGGCGACGGCATGGACGTGGCCCGCTGCCTGCAGGACGGCTACAGCACCGGCGGATCGTCGGGCACCGGCCTGGGCGCCGTACGCCGCATGGCGCGGCGCTTCGGCGCCTTCTCAGCGCCGGGGCGTGGCACAGTCATCGCCGTGCGTGCCGCAGCAGGCACAAAACACGGCAGCCCAACCGCACCCTCAGCAGCCCCCTCATCAGCCACTTCACCCGCGTTCGATGTCGCGGGAGTCACGCTCCCAGCCCCCGGCGAGACCGTCAGCGGTGACGCCTGGACGGTGCGTGTGCTCCCCGACCACTGGCTGCTGCTGGTGGCTGATGGCCTGGGGCATGGCGTGGCCGCCGCCGAGGCCTCGGACCGCATGGTGGAGCTGCTGCACCAGGCGCCACCGGCGGCAAGCCCCGCGGGCTCGCCGGCCGCCATCCTCGACTATGCGCATGAGCGCCTGCGCGCCACCCGGGGCGCGGCCGTCACGCTGGCCCGCATGGATGCAGCCCAGCCCCAGCTGCTGTTCGCGGGCGCAGGCAATGTGTCCGGAAGACTCATCTCGGGGGTGTCGGACCGCACGCTGATGGCCCAGCATGGCACCTTGGGCCTGCAGGTCCGCCGTTTGCAGGACATCCCCTACGACTGGCCCCCGCATGCCGTGTTCATCCTCCACTCCGACGGCATACAGACCCGCTGGAAACTGGACGACACGCCCGGTCTCCTTCAGTCTGATCCGGCCGTCATCGCCGGGTGGATTCTGAGAGATCATTGCCGGGGTCGGGACGACGCCACCGTGGTGGTGGCCCGCCGCAGCTTTTCATGACAAGCACCGATGACTCAAGCCTCGTCCACCGTTGAAGACCCGGCCGCGCTGCGCGCGGCCCTGACACAGGCGCAGCAGCAGCTGCACGCGCTGCAGATGGAGCTGGACGAGACCAACCGGGGTGTCCTGGCGCTGTATGCCGAGCTCGACACCCAGGCGCAGCATCTACGTCAGGCCACCGAGCTGAAGAGCCGCTTCCTGGCCTACATGAGCCACGAGTTCCGCACCCCCATTGCTTCCATCCGCAGCCTCACCCGGCTGCTGTTGGACCGGGTGGACGGCCCGCTCACGGGTGAACAGGAAAAACAGATCCAGTTCATCCGGACCACCTCGGAAGAATTTACCGACATGGTCAACGACCTGCTGGACCTGGCCAAGGTCGAAGCCGGACGCATTGATGTCTCGCCGGCCTGGTTCGAGCTGGTGGACCTGTTTGCCGCGCTGCGCGGCATGTTCAAGCCGGTGCTCGTCAACCCGGAGGTGCAGCTCATCTTCGAAGAGCCCGTGGGCACCTCGCAGCTGTTCACCGACAACGCCAAGCTCTCGCAGATCCTGCGCAACTACATCTCCAATGCGCTGAAGTTCACCGCCCATGGTGAGGTTCGGGTGTCGGCGGTGCAGCAAGGCGACAGCATGGTCTTCTCTGTCAGCGACACCGGCATCGGCATCGCCGAGGAATTCCACCAGGCCATCTTCCAGGACTTCATCCAGCTGGATTCCCCCATTCAGAAACGTCTGCGCGGCACCGGCCTGGGCCTGTCCCTGAGCAAGCGGCTGGCGGAGCTGCTGGGCGGCCATGTGGGCCTGGTCAGCGAAGCCGGCAAGGGGTCGGTATTCTCGGTAACAGTGCCGCTGCGCGTCCGAGACGCCGGCAGCGAGCCCAGCGCATGAGCGAGCCCCGGGCCATCGACCGCTCGCAGCACCGTTTGCTGGTGGTCAATGACGACCCCGTGGGCCGCTACACCACCGTGCGGCTGCTCAACGCCGCCGGTTTCCCCACCGAGGAGGCCGCCACTGGCGCCCAGGCCCTGGCGATCGCGAACCGCGACATTTCTGCCGTGGTGCTGGACATCCACCTGCCCGATATCGACGGCTTCGAGCTCTGCCGCCGCCTGCGGGCGCAGCGCACCACCTTCCGCTTGCCGGTAATCCACCTCACCGCCGCCTACCTGACGGACGAGGACAAGGTGCGCGGGCTGGACGCCGGCGCGGACGCCTACCTCACCCACCCGGTGGAACCCGCCGTGCTGGTCTCCACCATCCAGGCGCTGGTGCGCACGCAGGCCGCCGAAGAGGCCATGCGCCGCAGCGAGATCAAGTTCCGCACGGTCTACGCCCAGGCCCCCAGCGGCATCTGCCTGCTGCAGGCCGCCGACGGTGCCGTACTGGACGCCAACCCCGCCATGCTGGCGCTGCTGCGGCGCGACGCCACGGCGGTGGTGGGTCACCCTCTGCTGAGCTTCGTGGCGCAGGCGGACCGGGCGGTGGCGATGCAGTTCTTCCTGCGCATGGAAGAAGGCGGCATCAGCGCCCAATTCGCGGTGCTCAGGCCCACTGGTGAACCGGTGCCCGTGGAGTGGACCACCTCGCCCCCGGTCGAGCCCGGCGTCGGCATGGTCATGGCCATCGACATCTCCCAACGCGAACAATTGGCCCAGCAGCGCCTGGAGATGCTGGACCGCGAGCGCACCGCCCGCAGCGAGGCCGAACGCCTGAGCCGGCTCAAGGACGACCTGATCGCGGTGCTCTCCCACGAGTTGCGTACGCCACTCAACGCCATCATGGGCTGGACCCATGTGCTGCAACGCCACAGCCCGCCGGAGCTGCTGACCAAGGGGCTCACCGCCATCGAGCGCAACATCAACATCCAGGCCCGCATGATCTCGGACATCCTCGACATGTCCCGCCTGAACGTCGGCAAGCTGCCGCTGAGCCGGGAACGCGTGGACGCCGGCAGCATCATCCGGGCGGCCGTGGCGGCGGTGCAGGAAGGCCTGATCACCGGCGGCCACGGGCTGGCGCTGGTGCTGCAGGATGAAGCCCTTCCCCTGCTGGCCGACAGCGGGCGTGTGCAGCAGGTGATCTGGAACCTGGTGGGCAATGCGGCCAAGTTCTCGCCCAAGGGCAGCACCATCACCGTGACGCTGCGCGAGCAGGACGGTGGTGCGCTGGTGCAGGTGTCCGATCAAGGCCAGGGCATCGCGCCCGAGTTCCTGCCCTACATTTTCGACCGCTTCACCCAGAGCGATGCGGCCAGCAACCGCCACCACGGCGGCCTCGGCCTGGGGCTGGCCATCGTGAAGAGCCTGGTGGAGGCCCATGGAGGCTGGGTCAGCGTGCACAGCGAGGGCGCCGGCTTGGGCACGCAGATCAGCTTCTGGCTGCCCGGTGAAGAGGCCGCCCTGTCCCTGGACATCACGGACACTGCAGCCGGCCTGCTCGGGCCGGCGGAAGGCCCGGAGACCGTCACCCTGACCAGCCTGGCAGGCGTGCGTGTGCTGCTGGTGGACGACGACGCGGAAGCCGGCGCGATGCTGCGCCTCATCCTGGGGGAGCGCGGCATCCGCGTGACGCTGGTCCACAGCGCCGACGAGGCCCTCGCCTCACTGGACGGCCAGACCTTCGACCTGCTCATCAGCGATGTGGGCATGCCGGGCAAGGACGGCTATGAGCTGATCCGTGAGGTCCGGCAGCGCGAGATCGGCCGATCGGGCGCCAACGGAGCGCCAGGCGCTGGCAGTGCCACGGCCACCACGGCCGCGGCGCGCATCCCGGCCATCGCCCTCACCGCCTTTTCTCGCGATGTGGACCGGCAGCAAGCCCTGCAAGCGGGTTTTGACGCCCATCTCAGCAAGCCACTGAAACCCCAGCAGTTGCTGCGGGCGATGGAGCAGATCACGCTCTTGCATTGATTTTTGGCAAGATTTCACCGGGAACCCGCGCCAGGCCTCGGAGGCACCAAGTGATGCACACGCCCGATTCCATGGGCACACCTCACCGCATCAAGGAGCCCTCGCCGTGATCTACCTCGCCCCAGGCCGCCTCCCCTCATGCACCACTCGCGCCGACCAGACAGGCCGCGCAGGCGCCACCGTACACGCCGAAGCCGTTCGCGCCGCTCGCGAGACGCTCCCGCCTAAAAAGGCGAGCTTCCTCAATCGGCTGCTGGGCCGCCACTCGGCGAAGCACAACACCAGCACGGGTTCACCCGTCCAGGCTGCGGCCGTGGGCATCTCACAACCGAAGCCCTCAGCATTCAGTTTTCCGAAGGAACGCCTGGACGAACTGGGGCGCCGCTTCGGCCACACCGGCCTGCTGCGCTGGGTGCGGTCCAAACAGAGTGCCCCTGACTTCACCCGGGTTCTTGACGCCGCCCGAGCCCTGAGCCGCTGTGACCCTGACGATGCCTACCGGCCCGCGCGGCAACTGCAGGAGACCCTCAAGGGCTACCTCACGCCGAAACGCTTGGATCGGTGGGAGGCCTTGGTGGACAAGAACAACCGGGCTGCCAAAGCGGCCGACATGAAGCAAGTTGCCGTGCTCGAAATGCGCCAGGCGGTGGACGAACTGCTCGTCAACCGGTTCTCGCCGAACCCGCGCGCCTACCCGAACGATCCCGTGGCACAACGGGTCGCGACCGAGCGGCAGGCCGCCATCCTCGCGCGGCATGGGGCCACATCGACCGCCGAGGCCGGCACCTCGGACGTCGTCCTGATCAAGACCCCGCAAAAGCAGGTGGCCTATGCCTTCAAGCCGATGAAGGGCGAATCGCCCCAGAACTTCGCGCCTCCTGGTGGCGCGGCGATGCGCGAGAAGATGTGCAGCGTGCTGAATGATGAGGTCCTCAACACCACCGGCCTGGACTTCGGATTCCCCAAGGTCCAGCTCGGGACCCACGAGGGTGAATTCGGCGCCCTCATCGAGGGGATCAATGGTCGGACGATGGATGCACATGCGCTGGCCATCAACGCAGCCCCCTCCGAGGCGGGGCTCCACGAAGTCAACCGGACGAGAAAGCTCTGGACGACCCAGGTCACCCGCATCCAGGCACGGGAACTCCAGAAGGTCATGCTCGCCAACCTTGCCATGGGCAATGTCGATGTCAAGTGGGGCAACATGTTGGTCGACCTCCACGGAAACTGCCGCCCGATTGATGGCGGGTCCGCCTTCCCCACCCGATGCGCACTGGCCAGGATCAGCTATCAAGGCATGGCGCCGGACAAGCTTTGCGACGGCCCCATCATGGGGAGTCTTCCAGCCGGTGATGAACCGATGGACCCGGCGTTGCGCACGCAGTTCCTGGCCATCAACACGAAGGCGCTGGCGTCCACGTTGCTGGCCCGTCGGCGCGAGCTGCTGGACCAACAGCCGCCCGATCTCCTCATCAATGGCGAGGCGCCGGACCGGGAGCGTATGCTGGATGAGGACGCCGTCCTGGCGGGCATCGCCTCACTGGAACTGACCCAACGCATCCTGAGGGAAACGCCCGACTGCAGCATGCGCACCTTGGCGCAGCGCTACATCACGGGACTGCAGGCAGCCGTGCCGACCTCCGACGTGGAGGCCTACCAGCGGATGGACGAAACGCATTCCTTCAACACCATGTCCAAACAGAAGCTGTTCATGGCCTCCTTTGATCGCGAGGTGGCAGGCGAGATGGCGAACCCGGCGCGCCGCAGCGTCGCACGCAGCGCATGATCCCGGTCAGGAACCGAGGTCCGTGGTGAACTTCAGCCCCAGCCACCAGGTTCGCCCCGGTGCGGGCTCGTAGAACCGCCCGTTGCCATCGTTGACGATGACACTGCCCACATAACGCCTGTCCATCAGGTTCTCGACCCGGGCGATCCAGGTCCAGCGTCCTGCCTGGGCCTGCCCCTCCTGGCTGAGCCGCAGATGGAGCAGGCCGTAGCCGGGCGCGAACTCGCTGTTCGTGTCGTTCACGGCCGTTCGCTTCACGGCGCGCCACTCCACGGCCGCCTCACCGCCCGCCCACACCGGTGGCTTCCAGGCCAGCTCCGCGAAGGCACTGCCGCCGTTGGTGCCGGCAATGCGCCGGCCGGCAGCCACCGGCACGTTGGCAGTGGCGCAAGGCGTGCCGGTGCAGGTCTGGAAGCTGTCGCGATAACTGGCCTCCAGGGTGCTCACGGCCCAGGCCGTGCGCCAGCCCGGCGTGAAGCGCCAGGCCCCGGAGACTTCCAGCCCGCTGCGGCGGGTACGGCCCACGTTCTGGTAGCTGGAGCGCCCGCCGCTGTTGGTCAGCACCGCGATCTCGTCGCGGGTGGCGATATGGAACACGGTGGCGTCGAGTTCCAGTCGCTCGCGCCGCCACTTCAGCCCCACCTCCTGCTGGCGGCTCTTCTGCGGTTTCAGGTCGGCATTGAAGCCACCGCCGCCGTCGGGCCGGTAGGCCAGTTCGTTCAGGGTCGGGGATTCAAAACCCTGCCCGGCCGCCGCATGCAGCAGCAGGCCTTCCGCCACCTGCCAGCCCAGCCCGAGCGCCGGGTTGGCATAGCGGTAGCGGCGCGCGCCGGAATCGTCGCCATTGCTCAGGAAGTGGTCCTGCGTGGACATCCGCACCTGGCCTGCACGTACGCCCAAGGTGGCCTCCAGGGTCGTGGTAACGGCGCCCTGCCATTGGGCATAGGCTTCCCGTGTGGAGGCTTCGTTCTCCTCGTCGCGCCGCAGCGCGCCAGTGACGCCCAGTTGCTGGGCCGTGCCGGTGCCGATGAAGTTCTCGTAGCCCTGGCGGTCGTCCCGCTGGCGCTCGAGATTCAGGCCGGTGGAGAGGGCGCCACCGGCCACGCGCCAGACCAGGCGGCCATCCACGCCGTCGTAGCGCCGGTCGAAGTCCACCACCCCACCACCGCTGCCGGGGGCAGCCTGGGCGCCCACCGTGATGGACTGCCACTGGGTCACGCCACGCCAGCCGGTGTAGGCCACCAGGCTGCTGTCAGTCAGCGGGCCTGCCGCATCGAAACGGTGGCGCCAGCGGCCGCCCAGCTGCGTCTGGGTGGCGTTCTTGCGGGTGTTGAACTGCTCGGCCTGCGGCGTGGTCTGGTCGGGATTTTCATTCCATTGCGCACGTGTCAGCCCCAGGGGGTCCTGGGCACGCTGGTTCAGTGAATTCGCCAGCAGCGTCAGGCTGTCCGCTTCGCCAGTCCAGGCCAGGCGCCCATTGAGCAGGGTGCGGTGGGCCTCGCTCTGCGGACGGAACCCATCGATTTGAAAGCCGCTGGCGCTGGCCTGCCCCTCCCAGCCATGGCCCAGCGGTGCAGCCGCGCTCACCCGGGCCTGACGCAGGCCATTGGCACCCGCGTCCAGGTCCAGTTCAACGGCGGGCCGGGCCACGGGTGCGGAGACAGTGGCGATCACACCGCCCGAGCTGTTGCCATACAGCGCCGTGAAGGGGCCTCGCACCACCTCCACGCGCTGGGCGGAGGCGAGGTCGAAGTGGGTCACCTGGCCCTGCCCGTCCGGCATGGTGGCGGGGATACCGTCCGTGTAGAGCCTCAGGCCCCGCACACCGAAGGGCGCCCGTGCGCCAAAGCCGCGCGAAGAGAGTTGCAAGTCCTGCGCATAGTTCTGGCGGTTGTTGGCGGTGATGCCCGGCACCCGTGCCAGCGCCTCGGAAAGATTCACCATCGGTCCGGCCAGGCGCAGCGTGTCCGCGTCCAGCACCGTGGCGGCATAGGGTGCACTGGACAGTGCCCGCTCGGTGACACTGCCGGTCACCACCACGGTGGGAAGACGGGCCGCGACGGCTGGCGAACCCTCGGGCGTTTGCGTCCGGGCCGATGGCGCCGGTTCCTGCGTCCGGGCCGATGGCGCCGGCTCCTGCGTCCGGGCCAACGGCCCAGGCTCCTGGGTCTGGGCCAGCGCAGCACCCATGCTGCACAGGCCACCCAGCACCAGTGTCGATCCGACACGTCTTCTCAACATCATCCGTTCATCCTCCCCAGGCCACCAGCGATGGCCACCACAACACCAACACGCCCTGCACACAGCACCAGCCCCACAGGAGCCGGATGTTGTCCCAGGTGTTCCTCTGACGGGGCCTCACCAGACCCGCGAGTATCCGCGCTGCCAGGTAGACCGCCAGCCATCCCAGCATCAGCACATGCAGGCCCTGATAGCCCAGCAGCGCGGCCAGCGTCCCGGTCCAGGCGTCAGTGGTCGGCGCCGGACCAGCGCCCAGCGCCGCCCGTCGTCCGAGCTCGAAGCTGGCCGCGCACAGCCCCCACGCCGGCAACAGCCACACGGCCCGCCAGCCGGACAGCCCGTGAATCTTCAGACCACGGCCTGCCAGGCACAGCAGGCCGAAGCTCACCCCGTACCCGACCGTGATCAGCCCGCTCACACCGAGCGCCGGCAAGGCCGCGCCCGGCGGCGGGCAGACTGCGAGCCGCATGGCCACATGCAGATGGGCAAACCCGATGGACGCCAACACGGAGGCCCCCACCACGATCACGATCCAGGTGGCCCAGTACGACGGTGCCATCCGGCCCTGCGCCCCCAGTGGTAGCCAGCGCCCCTGCGCCACCTCCGCCTCGGCGACCAGCGGATGCGGATCGGTCTGCCACAACCAGCGCCAGATCGCCACGACGGCCAACACGAGGCCGGCCAGCGTGCCCGCCGTGCTCTTGACCGTCATCAACAGGAAAAAGGCGGCCGTGCCCACGGCGGCCAGCACCGGCCAGACGCTGTCGCCGGCCAGGGTCGCGACGCGCCGGGGTTCGGCCGCCACGGGGCTGGTGATCAGCGTCTCGCGCCCCCCCGTCACCGTGCCGGGCAACCAGTGCCCGCCGGCCACCACCTCCTGGTGCAGCCAGGGGTGTTGCCACAGCGGCTCTTGATGCGCCACATGGGGAATGCTGCGCGTGCCGTAGTCCTCGGCCGGCAGCCACTCCAGCGTAGGCGATCGCCAGGGATCCTGATGCTCCTGCTCGGGGCCGCGCTGGGTGCGTACCAGGTCGATCAAAAACAGCAGCACGCCCAAAGCAATCACCACGGCCCCCAGCGACGACAACAGGTTGGGCCACTCCAGGCCCAGACCCGCTTCATAGGTGTGCACCCGCCGTGGCATGCCCAGCAAGCCGGCGATGTGCATGGGAAAGAAGGCCAGATTGAAACCGCCGAAGATCAGCCCGAACACCCAGCGCCCGGCCTGTTCGGACAGGGGCCGCCCCCGCCACAGTGGCATCCAGTGGTAGAGCCCGGCAAACATCGGCAGCACCATGCCCCCAATCAGCACGTAGTGGAGATGGCCTACAACGAAATAACTGTCGTGGGCTTGCCAGTCGAAGGGCAGCAGCGCGAGCATCACGCCGGTCAACCCGCCCAGCACGAAGGCGGCGAGAAACCCGGTGACAAAGAGCGCAGCCGTCGTCCAGCGCACCTGGCCGCGCCACAGGGTGCCAATCCAGGCAAAGATCTGCAGCGCCCCGGGCACCGCGATGGCGACGCTGAACAGCGACACCAGGCTGGGGCCCAGCCCGCCCAATCCGGCGGTGAACATGTGGTGCACCCACAGCAGGAAGCTCAGCGCCCCCACCGCACACAGGGCCGTCACCACCGCGTTGCGTCCGATCAGGGGCGTGCGCGCCAGCGCCGGCAGCATGGTGGAGACCAGGCCGGCGGCCGGCAGGAAGATGATGTAGACCTCCGGATGACCGAAGAACCAGAACAGGTGTTGCCAGAGCAGCGGATCCCCGCCACGGGTGGCATCAAAGATGGGCCAGTCGAAGGCGCGCTCCACCTCCAGCAGCGCCGTGCCGGCGATCACCGCCGGAAACGCCAGCACGATCATGCCGCCCACCACCAGCATGGACCAGGCATACACCGGCATGCGGGCCAGGCTCATGCCCGGCGCGCGGGTCATGAGAATGCCGGTGATCAGCTCGATGGCCCCAGCAATGGCGGAGATCTCGATGAAGCCGATGCCCAGCAGCCAGAAGTCGGCATTCAGGCCCGGGGACCAGGCGCGGCTGCTGAGCGGCGGGTACATGAACCAGCCCCCATCCGGGGCCAGTTGCCAGAACAGCGTGGCATAAAAGGCCAATCCGCCGATGGCGTAGGCCCAGAACGCAAAGGCGGAGAGCCGGGGGAACGGCAGGTCCCGCGCGCCCAGCATGTTGGGCAGGAGGTAGACCGCCAGCGCCTCCACCATGGGCACGGCGAAGAGAAACATCATCACCGTGCCATGCATGGTGAATAGTTGCTGGTAAACCGGTGCGCTGAACAGCGTCAGGCCCGGCGCCGCGAGCTGGGCCCGCATCAGCAGCGCCAGCACGCCGCCCAGCACCAGGAACAAGAAGGCGGTGGCAATGTAGAGCTTGCCGATGAAGACGTTGTTGACGCTGCCGATGCGCCGCCAGCCGCGCGGCGGTGCCCAGGCCGCCTCCAGGCGCTCCAGTTCACCCGTGGGCCTGGGCAGACGGCTCAGCGGTGGCGGCCGGGTCACGGCGCCGCCCTCCCCAGCTGGGACGCAGGCGACGCGCAGCGGGCAGGCATCCGGCGCTCGGGGGTCATGGCCCATCCTCCAGGAAAGCCGCCAGCGCGTCGATCTCCTGGGCAGGCAGATGTCGAAAGGTCGGCATGCGGGCGCCGGGCTTGATCGCCTGCGCGTCCGTGATCCACCGCTTCAGGGCTTCCCGGCCGCTGGACTGGCGCAGTACGCCAGCCCCCAGCCACAGACGCTGGGTGACCCCGGTGAGATCGGGGCCCAGCCCCTCGGCGGCCACCTCGCTGCGACCGCGTACCGTGTGGCACGCGGCGCAGCCCCGGTCACGGAACAGGTCCGCGCCACGCAGGGACAGTGGTTGCGCGGCGGGGGCCGGTGGCTGCGATGGCTGGGCCTGGCGCCGCCGCCACGCATCGAAATCCTCCGGTGCCATCGCCACCACCTGCAGCACCATGCCTGCGTGCTGCGTGCCGCAATATTCAGCACAGGGCCCGCGGTACACCCCCGGCGTGCTCGCGGTGAAGCTCAGCCGGTTCAGCCGCCCCGGCACCAGGTCCATCTTGCCGTTGAGCGAAGGCACCCACAAGCTGTGGATCACGTCACCCGAGGCCAGCGTGAGCCTCACGGTGCGCCCGGCCGGCACGCGCAGCTCATTGGCCGAGGCGAAGGCCGGCAGGCCGCCGTCTTCGGCATAACGCAGATCCCACCACCACATCCGGCCGGTCACCGTGACCTGCAGCGATCCGGCGGGCGCCACATCGTCCAGCCCCTCGCTGCGCCCCATGCTCCAGGCCAGCAAGCCGCCAAAGACCAGCGCCGGCAACACCAAGCCGCCGCCCCAGATCCACCAGCCTTCGGCCACGGGCCGCCGTTTTTGCCAGAGCAGCGCGCCTGCCAGCACCACCATGGCCAGCACAAAGGCGCCCACCCCCACCCACAGGCTGGTCTCGATGATGGCCGCCAGCGCCGACGCCTCCGGGCTGGCGGGTTGCATCACGTCGCTGAGGCTCATTGGAGCGACAGCAGATAGCCGGCCATGTCGCGTGCGTCAGTGGCGGAGACTCCCAGGCGCGGCATGGTCGCGCCCGGAACCACGCCGGGAGGATCCATCAGCCATTGCTGCAGGCCCTGCGGCGTGTTGGGCCACTGCCCGGCGATGTAGCTGCGGCGGCCGAAGTCCGTCAACGCAGGTGCCAGCCGGGAATCACCGGCCACGCCGGGAATCCGGTGGCAGCTGCCACATTGGTATTGGGCCATCAGGGCCTGTCCGCGGGCCAGGTCAGCGCCGGGCACCTGCCAGCGCCTCAGGGGTTCCGGGGCGTCTTCGCTGCAGGCGGCCAGGCCCAGGCTCATCCCCGCGCCCGACAGCACGCCCAGCATCACGCCAGGCAGCCGCCGGTGCCGGTGGACCATCGTGGCCGGGGCAGGTGCCAGGACATTTGCCAGGCCACGCGCCAGGTGGATGAGCAGGACAGGAATGGGCATCGCCGCGCTGGAGCACGCGGCGTGCCCGGCCCTGGCCGCATCAGCAGCCCTTGTTGGCATGGCCCATGGGGCCTTCGCTTGGGCCCCGCCCTCGCCCTCGCCCTCGCCCTTGCGCTTGGGCATTGCGCTTGCCGTGCGCCGCCCATGTTGCTCTCCAGCCGCCCCTTGCGCGTTGTGGCCGCCACCCTGTTGGTGGCCGCGTTGCTGGGTGCCGGTGGCGCGCTGGCCTTCGTCTGGGGCGGTTTCTATGACGTCAGCGCCACGGGGTCCCACTGGCGGCCCGTGCATCGGCTGCTGGAGGTGGCCCTCAGGCAATCCGTGCGGCAGCGGGCCGCTTCGGTCACCCCGCCGGTGGGCCTGGCCGACCCGGCCCGGCAACTGCAAGGGGCGGCGTGTTTTCGTGATCGCTGCGTGGCCTGCCACGGCGCGCCGGGCATTCCGCCCGAGGCCTTTGCGCTAGGCCTGCAGCCGGTGCCGAGCTCGCTGGTCGAGGCCACCCGGCACTGGCGCCCGGCCGAGCTCTACTGGATCACCCGCCACGGCATCAAGATGAGCGGCATGCCCGCCTGGGAATACCGGCTGGGCGAGGAGGAACTCTGGGCCGTGGTGGCCTTTCTGGACCAGTTGCCCACTCTGACACCGGACGGGTACCGACGCCTGACCGCCTCCGCCGCCACTTCCGCCAGCTGCCACGCCATTCCGGAAAGTCCGGCAGCGGAGACGACGGGGTGGGCGCCGGACGGCATGATTCACGAGGCGGACGGGCGCTCCGCGAGCCGTGACAGCAGTGATCGCTGGGCCAGCGCCCGCCGAGCCCTGGCCCAGCACGGCTGTGTGGCCTGCCACATGATCCCGGGCGTGGTGGGGCCGGAGACGGGCGTGGGCCCGCGGCTGGAAGGCCTGGCCGGCCGGCAACGCATCGGCAGCAAGGTGCCCGCCGACGAGGAGGGTCTGTCGCGATGGATCCGGGATCCGCAGGCCATGGACCCGCACACCGCGATGCCCACCGTCGGCATCAGCGAAACGCAGGCCCGATTGATGGCGGACTACCTGCTCAAACATTGATTAGTTCTCCTGACTCGTTTGAACCAAATACTCCACCACACCCACCCATCAGCATCACCACTCTTTTCCGGCGCCTAGGTAATCTGCACACGTCCATGAGTCGAAGTGACCCCGAACTGGCATGGGGCACCAGGCGCCAACCACCGCCATAGCGGGCGCTATGACGAGGATTGGGAACGTTGCGGACTCCGCTTCCCCGCTGGTCCCGTCGTCCCATGCCCCCCTCTACGCCCCGTCCGTTGCCCTCATCACTACCTTCACCCGAGCGGACCTCCACGCTGGCGCGCACACGAGACGCGCCGCCCTTGTCCGGGGCTGTGAACAACCTGGTGAACCCTGTGGCACATGAGGCCCATGAAGCACATGAGGCCTATGAGAACCTTGAGGCCAGTGACGCCCGCACCGCAGACCGGCTCTCGCCTTGGTGGCACGCCTGCCGCCAGATCGACATCGGGCTCGCGGACCTGCGGCAGGCCGTCCATTCGCAATGTGCCGACCAGCCTGACCAGGAAGAGATCCTGGCCGCCCTGGAGGAGACCATCCGGGAGGTCGTGGCAGGCCTTCTGGAATTTTCCCAATCGCTGATGACGACCACCCCCGATCTACTGGACACCGCACCGCAGCCCCCTTTGGACGACGAGCTGGTCGAGCTGATGGACCACAACGGTTTCACCGAACTTCGTCTGGCGGACACCCTTCAAACCGCGCTGAACCGGTTATGCAGACCTTAGGGAAACCTCTGCATAACGCCTTGCAGCCGATGTGACCCCGATTCGGCGGTTCGCGGCGTCGCGGGAGATATGCGGAGGGTCCCTTGGGGCCCCACCCTTGATGCATTGAGCGTCGGCCTGCGGGCACCCCGATTGCTAGCTGCTCTGCATGGGAACCGTCGGCGATCAACTCATCCACCGCCTCCAGGCCTGGGGCGTGCGGCGGGTATTCGGCTATCCCGGCGACGGCATCAACGGTCTGATGGGTGCCATGCGCCGGGCCGGTGACGCGATGGAATTCATACAAGCCCGGCATGAGGAACTGGCCGCCTTCATGGCCTGCGCCCATGCCAAGTTCACCGGCGAGGTGGGCGTGTGCATGGCCACCTCGGGCCCGGGCGCCATTCATCTGCTCAATGGTTTGTACGACGCCAAGGCCGACCATCAGCCGGTGGTGGCCATCATCGGGCAGCAGGCCCGCTCCGCCATGGGTGGGGACTACCAGCAGGAAGTGGACCTGCACAGCCTGTTCAAGGATGTTGCCCACGAATATGTGCAGACCGTGATGGTGCCGGCGCAGGTGCGCCATGTGCTGGACCGGGCCATGCGCATCGCGCGGGATCACCGCGCCGTCACCTGCGTGATCCTCCCGCATGACGTGCAGGCGCTGGAAGCCGTGGAGGAACCGCCGCGTGAACACGGCACGGTGCACTCGGGCATCGGCACCACCGGCATCGCCCAGGTGCCTCCCACCGAAGAACTGGAACGCGCCGCCGCCGTGCTCAATGCGGGGGCACGTGTGGCCCTGCTCGTGGGGGCCGGCGCGCTGCACGCCACCGCCGAGGTCATGGCCGTGGCAGACAAGCTCGGCGCGGGTGTGGCCAAGGCCCTGTTGGGCAAGATGGCGGTGCCGGACACCCTGCCCTACGTCACTGGCGCCATCGGCCTGCTGGGCACCGTGCCGAGCTGGGAAATGATGGAGCGCTGCGACACCCTGCTGATGATTGGCTCCAGCTTCCCTTACGGCGAATACCTGCCCAAGGAAGGCCAGGCGCGCGGTGTGCAGATCGACCTCGACCCGCGTCACCTCGGGCTGCGTTATCCCATGGAGGTCAATCTCGCCGGGGACGCCGCCTTGACGCTGCGTGAGCTGCTGCCCCTGCTGGAACAGCGCACCGACCTGCGCTGGCGCCATGAGATCCAGACCAACGTCGGGCGCTGGTGGGAGGTGGTGCAGGCCCGTGCCATGGTGGATGCCTCGCCGCTGAATCCGCAGCGGGTGTTCTGGGAACTGTCACCCCGGCTGCCCGACGACGTCATCATCACTGCAGATTCCGGCAGCACGGCCGCCTGGTACGCCCGGGACCTCAAGGCGCGCGACGGCATGATGGGTTCACTCTCTGGCGGCCTGGCCAGCATGGGCTCGGCCATTCCCTACGCGCTCGCCGCGAAGTTTGCGCATCCGCAACGTCCGGTCGTAGCGCTGCTGGGCGATGGCGCGATGCAGATGATGGGTATCAATGCGCTGATCACGGTCGCCCATCATTGGCAGCGCTGGAAAGACCCGCGCCTGGTCATCATGGTGCTGGACAACGGCGACCTCAACATGGTGACGTGGGAGCAGCGTGTGATGAGCGGCGACCCCCGCTTCGAAGATTCGCAGGCGCTGCCGCCCTTTGCCTACGCGGAATACGCCCGCATGCTGGGCCTGGGGGGCCTGAAGGTGGACCACCCCGAGGACATCGGCCCCGCCTGGGATGCTGCCCTGCAGTCCGACCGCCCCATGCTGCTGCAGATGGTGGCCGACCCCAATGTTCCGCCGCTGCCGCCCAAGGTGTCGGCCGCGCAGCTCAAGTCCTACCTCATGTCCCTGCTGAAGGGGGACCCCCAGGCCCGTCAGACCGTGATCGCAACCGCGCTGGACTGGTGGGCCGGTGTGAGGCCGGACCGGGGGTCTTAGCCCCCCCTGCCGCTCATCCATTGATTCATTCATTGAATCCTTCATCGATTCATTCATTGCAGCCCACTGCCCGGAGCGTTTCATGCACAAGAAAAAGTCCTCGCCCGTCGTCCATCCCGCCGTCCTCCCTGCCGTGGTCGCCGTCGCCTTGCTCGGCGGCATCGGCCTGCGTGCAGCCCATGCCCTGGAGGCACAGCCCGCGACACCGGTGGGCTTTGGCCCCAACCCGACGCTGCCGGAACCGGACAAGGCCCTGGTGCCCACCATCAACGTCGCCAAGGCGGTGGGATGGCCGGCCAATGCGCAGCCCCAGGCAGCGGCCGGCCTGAAGGTCGTGCGTTTTGCCGACAAGCTGGTGCATCCGCGCTGGCTGTATGTGTTGCCCAACGGCGATGTCCTCGTGGCGGAGACCAACGCCCCTGAACGCCCCGACGACGGCAAGGGCCCCAAGGCCTGGGTGACCAAACAGTTCCAGAAGAAGGCCGGTGCCACCGTCAAGAGCGCCAACCGCATCACGCTGTTGCGCGACACCAATGGGGACGGCGTGGCCGATCAGCGCTTCGTCTTTGCCGAGGGCCTGAATTCCCCGTTTGGCATGGCCCTGGTGGGTGATCAGTTCTATGTGGCCAACACCGATGCCGTGGTCCGCTTCCCCTACGCGCAGGGGCAGACCAAACTGGCCGGCCCGGCGGTCAAGCTGGCCGACCTGCCCGGGGGCCGCATCAACCACCACTGGACCAAAAGCCTGATCGCCAATGGCGACGGCACCAAGCTCTATGCCGGCATCGGCTCCAACAGCAACGTGGCCGAGAACGGCATCGAAGCCGAGCAGGAGCGCGCTGCCATCCTGGAGATCGACATCCAGACCGGCGCCAGCCGCGTCTTCGCCAGTGGGCTGCGCAATCCGGTGGGTCTGGCCTGGGAGCCGACCAGCAAGGCGCTCTGGGTCTCGGTGAATGAGCGTGATGAACTCGGGGACGATCTGGTGCCGGACTACATCACGTCCGTGCAGGAGAACGGCTTCTACGGCTGGCCGTACAGCTATTACGGCAAACATGTGGACGACCGCGTCAAGCCGCAGCGGCCTGACCTGGTCGACAAGGCCATCCCGCCGGACTACGCGTTGGGCGCGCACACCGCCTCATTGGGCCTCGCCTCGGCGGACGGCAACAAGCTCTCGCAGAGCTACGCACATGGCATGTTCGTCGGCCAGCACGGCTCATGGAATCGCAAGAATCCAGCTGGCTACAAGGTGATCTTTGTGCCCTTTGTGGGTGCGAAGCCCAGCGGCATGCCGCTGGACGTGCTGAACGGCTTCCTTGATGCCAAGGGGCAGGCCCAGGGCCGCCCGGTCGGGCTGGCGCTGGACAAGCAGGGCGCACTACTGGTGGCCGATGACGTGGGCAACGTTATCTGGCGCGTGACGCCCCGCTGAGGCGCCTGGCACCTCTGCATCCGCCCGCCCCTCATCAGGGCCACCTCGGCTCGCGGGAGGAATGCAGAGTTGCTTTTTCAATGGCGGGGTGACCGAGTCGAGCTGCGCTTGGACGGCACCTTGCCCCCCGCCTGGCGCGCCTTGGACAAGCCGATCGCAATGGCCTGCTTGCGGCTGGTCACCGTCTTGCCGGTGCTGCCGCTCTTGAGTTCGCCCTTCTTCTCCTCGTGCAGTGCCTTGCCTACTTCATCCTGGGCCTTCTTGCCGTACTTGGTGGTCATGGTGTTCTCCATTTGATCCATTCATTGGTGAGAGGCGGCAACCCGCATGCCACCGGCATGCCGACGACGCGCTGGCCACGTGCCGAGCATCGTCCGCCCTCGTTGATGCTGAGGAGCGCACATCGAGTCGCTATGGCCCCCACCTTCCCCGGTAGGCTGCCGACTGTCTTCAGTCATTTACTGGCCTGTGCTGTTTCGCTCATTCCGCCGTTTGTCCGTGTGCGCCCTGGTGGGCGCCGCCTTCGCCCCCCTTCCCGGCCTGAGTGCCGCCTTCGACACACCGCACACCGTCCGCGATCTGGAACGCGCGGTGGACCGTGCATTCAAGCCAGCGGGCGCCACAGCGGCCAGCCCAAGAACCGTCGGCCTGCCGCCCTCATCGGCCAACTTCCAGGCATGTGCCGGTCATTTCTATCGTGGGGCGGCGCCCGTCATCGAGAGCGGTGAGGCCCGGCCCGCCAACGCCTACGGGACGCTCCGCGCCTTGTGCTATGACCGCTTCGCGGTCTTGCATTCGGCCACCCTCAAAGGCCCGCTCTTCTCGGCGGAAAGGCTGTCGGCCGCGGAGCTGCGAGCGGGCGCGGAGGTGAAACGACCGGACGGCCGCAAGGCTTTTTTTTCTGACGCCCGGCTACCCCTGAGGGAACGGGCGCAGCTGGAGGACTACGCAGGAGAATCCAGGCTGCCGAAGGAAGAACGCCATGACCGGGGCCACCTCACACCGGCGCGCGACATGAGCAGCGACCGGTCCATGGCCCAATCCTTTTCGTTGGCGAATGTGGTACCGCAGAATTCGGTGAACAACCAGCAGGTCTGGTCCAAGATCGAAAAGGACACCCGCGCCTATGTCATGCGGGCACGCGGAACAGTCACCATCATCACGGGCGCCCAGTACGGGAGCGCACCGGAGCGCCTGAACACCGCCGGACCGGCTATTCCAGTCGCCCTGTACAAGCTGGTGCACGACGAAACCACAGGTCGCGCCTGGGCTCACTGGCTACCGAATACCGCCAGTGCACGGATCGGCAAGCCGATCAGCTACGAGGAGCTGGTGCGGCGCACCGGGATCCGGTTTCTACCGCAGTCGCCGGCCAGCTTGATGAGCGATGCAAGCGTCGAGTCGGGCCATCGTGCGCAGTGAGCCGAAACCCCGTCACGCGTGTCTTCGGGCCGGGCCAGCCGCCCGGCTGCGCACGACCCGCGCGGGGGATCAACGTTCCTTGCGCAGCGCGGTGGCGAGGGCTGCGTCGCCCTGCAGTTCGTCCCGCCACTGCGACTCCAGTTCGGAACGACGCCGGCGCAGGCTGTTGGACAGCTGCCGCCAATCCACCGAGGCGGAATGGCTCAAGCGCGGCAGCAGCCCTTGCTCCACGTCCTTGACATGGTGCGCGACATACCGACCCAGCACGCCCACCAGGGGTCCGAACTGCGGGTCGTCCGCCTCCATCCGGCGTAGCTGCGACATGAGGATACGCACCACCAGGTGCTCAACCTCGGCCTCGTGCACGAGGCGCCGCTCTGCCGCACCGATCTCGGGGCAACGCCGTACGGCCGGATAGAAAAGTTCCTCTTCCAGGGTGGCGTGCAGGGTGAGCAGCGCGCAGGTACGGCGGATCAACGCCTCGCAAGCCGCCAACTCGCCAGCGGACTGCATCCGCTCGAAATGACGGAAGGCGAGCAGAGCCTGCTGGTGGTCGTCCATCAGCAGCGTCACCACCTCATCGCGCGCCTGTACATCGGCTCGCACGCCACCTTGCAAAAAGGCATGGCTCATGGCTAGCACTCCATCATGGCCGGGCGACCGCCTTCGTGGGACATACGCCGAGGAGAGGCGTAATCATCGTGATAACGCTTGGGGCCCTCGGGATGGTGCGGTGGTGGATCGGCGTCGTTTTCATCCGTCTCGTTCGCCGGGTCCGGGATGCGGGGCACGCTGCTGGAGTTGTCATCTTTAGCCGGATCGGCGCCGGGTTCCGGCGAAGGTCGCGGCGCTGGTGCAGCGGCGAGCGCCAGACCCGTAGACCGGTGTAACTCAGGCGGGTCTGCCCATAAGGACAATTGATGCGGGGGCTCAAATCGCATTTCGAGCATGGCTGAGGCTCCTTTTGCGATCTGTGCGGCAATCTGGATGCCGACATCGCCGGTCAAATGGAAACGAAATGTTGTTTAACCGACTTCTCTGCGGGCCTTGCCCACTGGAGGCAGGCGCGCCGCTTGCAGGGTGACCCGGGAACTCCAAGGAATTCGCACATGCCATCCTTCACCGCCGGATCCCCTCCGCAACGGGCCCACAGCATTCCGCCCTCACCGCCCTTCCCCAACGAGGTGCCCGGCGTGCCGCCACCTCCCCACGGCCCTCCGACGGCGCCGGAGCCCGGCCCACCCGAAGTGATCGACCCGCCACTGCCGGAAAACCCCGTTCCGGTGCGTGAACCGCCTTACATGCCGCCACCCACCGCTATCCAGTAGTCGGAAAGGGCAGCCCCATCGTCGGCGCTCTGCCATGGAGATGCCGGGGGCATGGGAGCGGGCGGTTCAGGCCCGCAGAGCGCCCCTGCGTTGCCCTTGTTTCCGGGGGCGCGCTTCGCCGCCTCCACGCCACCGAGGGCCCATGGCGTCGGGGTTGCCGGCTGACAGTGCTCACAGCGGCCACTCTACACGACCCATCTTGTTCGGAATGCGGCCACTCCGCGAACAACTCGGCACGGTGATTGCCTGATGCGAGCGATATTTCTCTCTGTCAGGAGTCGCCATTGAAGGGATTGCTGCTACCAGCACTGCGCCGCGCAGGCGCTGAAGGTGTTTTAGCCAGCCTGCTATCGGGATTGGCGTTACTACGGGGCAGCCGCACGGACCATGCTCATCGGGTGGGTCCACTGGCCGGTGCTGCGGAATACCGCGTGGGTCGTCCGCCGTTGGCCTCACGGGTCAGCACTCTGGCCTTTCACGTCGCCACCACGGTGCTGTGGGGCGCGTTGTATGACCGCTTGCGTGGTCTGCGTCGTCGCCCCGGGCGGGTGGATGCCTGCACCGACGCGCTGCTGCTGACCGCCGTGGCGGCCGGCATTGACGAGGTGGTGCGGCCCCGTCGTTTCACGCCTGGGGCAGACCGGGCTGCCGAGGCGTCCAGCAAGTGGCTGCTCTACGGCGGCTTTGCCACCGGTCTGGCGGTGGGCGGGCTGCTCGCGCTTCGTAAGTCTTCCACAACAGCGTCGACAACAAATTCAACATCAGCCTCAGGCGACGAGAACCTCGGGAGGAACCCTCACCGACCCTGGTTCCCGCGACGACGGCCCGGGAGCGTCGAAGAATGAAATCCATCCACCTGCAGATCCGTTTTCTGGTTCCGCTGCTGGTCACGCTGACGGTCGCCGCCCTGCTGGCCCTGCCGCTGCTGGACCGAATGACGCTGCGCTGGTTCTCACGCGACCTGAGCGCCCGCGGCTCCATGGTGGCCAAGACCTTGTCTCTGGCCATTTCCGACATCGAGCCCAATGCCAAGCTGGACCGCCTGCGCGGCCTGCTGGAGCGTGGTGTACTGGACGAACGGCTGGTGGGCATTGCCCTATGCAGTGCCACCAACGAGCAGATCCTCAGCACCAAGGGCTTCCCGACCTCGCTGACCTGCCAGGAAGCCCGCACCATCGCTCGCCAGCAGGACCCCCGGCTGGAGCTGGCCAGTGGTGCCGTGCACATCGGTGACTTCCCGGTCAACACGCAGCAGGCCGATTCAGACCGCCTGGTGCTGCTGCATGACCTCAGCCTGCCGGACCGCCGCAGCATCGATACGCGGCGCTACATGATCATCTTCATCACTTTGCTGGGGCTGGCGGTGGCCGGCATCACCATGGTGGTGGCCCAGCTCAGCTGGCGGGGCTGGGTGTCGGGCATGCGCGCGATCATGCGTGGCGAGGGGCTGGTGCGTCCGCTGCTGCAGACGGGCGGCGGCGGCACAGACAGCGCCCCGCCCGAACTGCAACCGCTGGAGGTGGAGATCCGCCAGCACCTGCGTGAACTGGAGGACAACCTCTACCGCGAACATGGCCCGCTCACCCCCTGGGACCCGGAGCGGCTGCGTGGCTTGCTGCGCACCCAGCTGCGCGGTGACCAGGTGATCGTGGTCTCCAACCGGGAGCCCTACATCCATCTGCGCGGCGCGGACGGCATCCACGTCAGCCGCCCCGCCAGCGGCCTGGTGACGGCGGTGGAGCCGGTGATGCGTGCCTGCTCCGGCACCTGGATCGCCCACGGCAGCGGCAATGCCGACCAGGAGACCGTCGATGAGCATGACCGCGTGGCCGTGCCGCCAGACACCAAGGACTACGTGCTGCGCCGCATCTGGCTCACCAAGGAGGAAGAGGAAGGCTACTACCAGGGCTTTGCCAACGAGGGTTTGTGGCCGCTGTGCCACGTGGCCCACGTTCGCCCGGTGTTCCGAGAGTCCGACTGGGCCCAGTACCGCGCGGTGAACCAGCGCTTTGCCGATGCGGTGGTGGCCGAGGCGCGCAGCGACGACCCGGTCGTGCTGGTGCAGGACTATCACTTCGCCCTGCTGCCCGCCATGGTGCGCGAGAAGCTGCCCAACGCCACCATCATCACTTTCTGGCACATCCCATGGCCCAACCCGGAGTCCTTCGGCATCTGCCCCTGGCGCCGCGAGTTGCTGCAGGGCATGCTGGGCAGCACCATCCTGGGGTTCCACACACGTTTCCACTGCAAGAACTTCACCGAGACGGTGGACCGCTACCTGGAGGCGCGGATCGAACACGAGCACTCGACCATCAGTTATCAGGGAGAACCGACGCTGGTGCAGAGTTATCCGATCTCCATTGCCTGGCCGACTGACGAAGAGCGCGTCGCCTGGCCGGCGCCGACCGAAGCGCGTCGAGCCGTCTTCGAGCGGCTGGGCCTGGCCGAGGGCACCTGCCTGGCGGTGGGGGTGGACCGCTTTGACTACACCAAGGGCATCCTGGAGCGGCTGCATGCGGTGGAGCGCCTGCTGGAGAAATACCCCCAGTGGCAAGGCCGCTTCGTGCTGGTGCAGGTGGCCGCGCCCACCCGCAGCGCCCTGGATGAATACCGCGAATTCCAGGACCGCATCCATCGGGTGACCGACCGCATCAACCTGCAGTACGGCCAGGGCAGCTACAAGCCGGTGCTGCTGCTGGCCGAGCACCATGACCATGCCGCGTTGATGGAGCTCTACCGCGCCGCCGACATGTGCGTGGTGACCAGCCTGCATGACGGCATGAACCTGGTCTGCAAGGAGTTCATCGCCGCACGCGACGATGAGCAAGGGGTACTCATCCTGAGCAGGTTCGCAGGTGCAGCCCGTGAGCTGCCCGAGGCCTTGGTCATCAACCCCTACCACGTGGAGGAAACCACCGATGCGCTGCACCGCGCTGCCACCATGCCGCCGCAGGAACAGCGCGAACGCATGGCCAGCCTGCGCATGACAGTGCGTGAGTTCAACGTGTACCGCTGGGCCGGCCGCATGCTGGCCGATGCGGGCCAATGGCGTCTGCGCGAGCGCATCACGCGCCGCGTGCAGCGCCGCTCACGCGAAGGATCGGAGGCGACAACGCCATGAAATCACAAAAGCATCTGCTCGGCACCGAGGGCCGCCTGGCCCTGAGCCGGCTGGTCCAGGACAAGCCGCTGCTGGCCTTCGACTTCGACGGGACACTGGCGCCCATCGTCATGCATCCAGACGAAGCACGGGTCCCCCCGGACATGGTGCCCCTGCTGGCCGAACTCGCCCAGCGCCTGCCGGTGGTCATTCTCACCGGCCGGCAGGTGGAGGATGTGCGCCATCGGCTGGGCTTCAAGCCCACCCACATCGTGGGCAACCACGGCGCGGAGGACGAAGTGCAGGGGCCGGACCCGGCGTTGGTGCAGGCCCTGGCGCCCTTCCGGGCGCGGGTGGCCGAACGCCGCCACCAGTTGGGGGCTGCAGGCGTCTCCATCGAGGACAAGTCCGCCTCCATCGCCATTCACTACCGGCTCTCGCCGGACCCCGTGGTCGCCCGTGAGGTGATCGACGAGCTGGTGGCGCAGTTGCCACCTCAGGTGGTCACGGAACATGGCAAGCGTGTGGTCAATGTGCTGGTGGACGGCGCCCCCGACAAGGGCGACGCCATGCAACGCCTGATGGCGCAGTACGGTTGCGCCAGCGGCTTCTATGCGGGCGACGACACCAATGACGAGCCCGTTTTTGAACGGGCCGGCCACGACTGGGTCACCGCCCGGGTGGGACCGCGGCTGGATGACAGCCACGCACGCTTCTTCCTGCTGGAGCAGGCGGAAATGGCGGAAGTACTTCGACAGATGACGCGCGCGCTGGATCCGGTGGCCTGAGTCGCGAGGCCTGACTCAGGCAGGGGCCAAGGCCGCCGCAACGGGTGTTCTCGAGGCAGAGAACATCTCACGCACCTGCTGAATCAGCTCTTCCATTTCATACAAGATTTCGCACGCCTCCCGTTCATCGACCGCATGGTCAAAATGCTCCTGCCAGAGATCGAACCGTGCCAGGAGTTGCTGCTGCTGCACGGAAAGCGGCCGCTCCTGCCACCGCTGCGCGGTCTGGCTCAGGCTATTTCGCTGATCGATTTGAAAGGACGCATCCTGCCAGGCACCCGAGGCCGTTTTTTCAAGCAGCGCCAGAATCCTGTCGCCTAGTGCGTCAGCCGCCTTGAGCATTGATTCGGCCTCACCCAGGTGGCCGTTCGTCAACGCATAGACACATTGTTGTTGCATGCGCCGCAGATGGGTCTCCCGACCCGCCAGCGCCTGGTTGAGCTCATGCGGGGCACTCCCTAAAATTTCCCGCAAGCGGGCCAACTTGCCGCTAAAGGCATCGACGGCGCTGAGCATTCTCGCGGCGCCCTGGATCAGTTCGCGAGTCTGAGACAACAAATACAAAAGCTCGGACCCCACCCGTTCTGTGTCCTTGAGCCGCTGATCGGACAGCACCGCCAGGCTTTGGCGGGTACGCAGGGCGAGCACCCCTTCTTTCGGCCAGGCATGAATCAGCTTGCGCAATCTGAAGAGCTCATCGAAAAAAGCCCGGCCCTCCATCTTGCTGGCGCGTTGACAGCTTGCTTCGATCTCGCTGTCCGACAGCAGGGAATCGGCGTCAGACAGACTACGCAACAAGCCCGAAGCTGCAGGCTGCGCACCTTCGGCCGCCAGGCGGAACGTCAGTGCGCTTTGAAAATTACCGGTCTTTCGGCAGGTGTCCAACAACTTGACCAGACGGGATTTCTCATCGCGGGTGCCGGCACGCATACATTGGTCCACGCGCTTGCCCACGTCGCAATGCAGCTGGGCTCTGCCGTCCGCGAGTTCCGCCTTGCCCCAGTCGCCGCAGCCGAAGGCGTTCCGGGCAGCCGCTTCTTCATGACGAGCCAGGGCCAACTGCTCCATCAGTGCCAGGTCACCCACGGGATCGTTGGTGCGGATCGACGCCAGGTGATCGACCTCGCGCAGCCTCGTGCAGGGCATGTTCTGCCATGCCCGCCTGGCACCCTCCAGGTTCTGCAACCATCGCTCAAGCCCGCGAACATCGCCCAATTCGATCCGGTGGCCACGCGTAGTGGCCGCGAGCAAGAGCACAACCTCTTTGTGCAGGGACTGCATCTTCTCCCCCTGTGCCGCCGGCCACTCCTGCATGTCGTCGAGCGCCTGGCCCATGCGCTGCTGGAAGACGAGGGGCTTGCCCAATAGCTCGCTGGCATTATCGGCAGTATGGCTGCCGACGCCTCGCCCCTGGATGGAACTCGAGCCAGCCGGTGCTGCGTCGTGGGCATGTCCGGCATCATGGGCCCGCAACGCCGGAATGAAGTTGCCTAAGATATTCGTCAGCCGGTTGGGCATGGTGTCTCCTCCGTGGTGCCGTCAAAAGGCGCGCCGCCAACGCAGCTCGCATTCACAGCGTCCTCAGTATGGGAGACAGGAATTTCCGTTCGCCAGCCAGCGCCCTCCCTGCTCAGGGCGCGGGGGAAGGCGGCAGGGAGGGCTTGACGGACGGCGCGGTCGGTGCCGGTTCGCTCTCCACCAGCGCCCGCAGGCGAGGAAGGGATTGCGGGAATTCCTTCTGGATGTAGGCGATCAGCCCCTCCCTCAGTTCACAACGCAGGTCAAAGTTCTGGCCAGAATCCCGCGCACTCACCAGGATGCGCAGCTGGATGGCACGATCGGTGGCATCAGTTACCTGCACCACGCAGACGCGGCCATCCCAGTGAGTCGAACTGCGGCACATGGTTTGCGCTTTCTCCCGCAATTGGGCCACCGGCAGCGTGTAGTCGACCCACAGCATCACCGTACCCAGGATGTCGGCGCTGCTGCGCGTCCAGTTCTGGAACGGATGCTCAATGAACCATTGCAGAGGAATGATCAACCGGCGCTCATCCCAGATCTTCAGCACCACATAGGTACTGGTGATTTCTTCCACCCGGCCCCACTCGCCTTCCACGATCAGCACATCGTCCAGCCGGATCGGCTGGGCCATGGCGATCTGCAGGCCGGCCAGCAGGTTGCTGAAGACCGAGCGCGCCGCCAGGCCCATGACCAGGCCGGCGATGCCAGCGGAGGCCAGCAGGCTGGCACCCAACTGCCGCGCCCGCGGGAAGGTCATCAACACAAAGGCCAGCGCCGCCAGCATCACCGCACCACTGGCGATACGCGCCAACACCTTGGTCTGCGTCTGGATGCGGCGGGCGTGGAGGTTGTCCGCGACATTGGACGGATGCAGTTCCGAGATGGCCTCGGCAACACCCGCGATGGCCGCCATACCCAGCCAGGCAATGACCAGGATGGTCAGCACGCCCAGCCAGTGCTGCAGACCGTTGAGGCCGGTCGTGCCCTCCGGCACCCCCTGTGTCGCAATGAGCAGGCCGATCATGGGCAACGCCCACCTGGCCGGCCGATCCCCGTGGCGCACCACGGCGGTGGCCACCACCGAAAACCGGGCCAGACGCAGCGCCAGCGGCCTCAATAGGCGATGCAGCAGCAAGGCGGCGACCACGATGATCACGGCGCCTATCAGCCACTGCCCCCACAACTCAATGTCCAGCGCCTTCAGGCGCGCTTCCCAAGCGGATGCATTCATCTGAAAACGATGGCAAGCGATGTGCCAGGTGGCCGCATCGCGCACAGCTGGCATCAGCGTTGCCGTGTGTACGTATCACGACAACTGGAGACCCCATGGCGCATATTTCATCCGACGGCACCTTCATTCGGACTCGTTCGACCTGGGGTGCCGCGCTGCTGACGGTGATGCTGGGCAGCGCCGCAGGCCTGGCCGTGGCGCAGACCGCACCGCCAGTGCCCGGCTCACCGACGGCCGGCCACCCCGACGCCTCGGTGACCCGCGACATTCGCGCCAGCAAGCTGATCGGCAAGGAGGTCCGCAACCCTCAGAACCAGAAACTGGGCGAAATTCGTGACCTGATCCTGGATGTCAACAACGAGGTCATCCACTACGCCATCCTGTCCTTCGGTGGCGCCATGGGCGTGGGCGACAAGCTGTTCGCCTTCCCCCTCACCGCCTTCCAATACAACGGCACCCAGGAGCACCTGGTGCTGGACATCAACAAGGAGAAGCTGCGTTCGGCGCCGGGATTCGAAAAGAGTCGCTGGCCGGACTGGGCCCAGCCGGATTACGCCATGGAGATCGAGCGCTATTTCGGCGCGGCCGGCCAGGTGGCCCCCCACCCGAATTCGCGGTTGGTGCGCGTGGGTGACCTGCTGGGGCGGGATGTGGACGACCAGAACGCCAAGGACGCTGGTGAGATCGAGGACGTGGTGGTGTCCCTGCGCAGTGCGCGGGTGCGTTACGTGGTGGTGTCGTTTGATCGGGCCTGGAGCCTGAACGACAAGCTGCTGGCCTTGCCGCTGAAAGCCATCCGGGTGCCTGACGACAAGAAGGCCGATCTCGTACTGACCCTGACCCGCAACGACCTGGACGCCCAGCAGGCTTTTGACCGCAAGCAGTGGCCCGACTTGAACGAGCCGGTGTACCGCAGCCATGTGGACCGCTGGCTGGAACAGGTCAGGCGGCAGTGAGGCAATCAGCTCTCGCCGGGCCGGCCTGGGGTTTCGCTTGGCAACTGCCCTGGCAACTGGCCTCGCAACTGGCCTGGCAACTGCCACGTCAACGGAGGCAGACCTGCCTGGCGCGGCTGATAAAGCGGGGACGCCCGGTAAGGGCCAGAGCCAGCGTACGGACGCTGATGGGCATGACGACGCGCAGCGTGCTGCCCCAACTGCCTCCCCATGAAGCCCTGCAACGAAGGCGTCAAGTATTGACCGGAAAGATAAAGGCCACACGCAATGGCCCGCGCCTCCATCTCGGAATGTCCCAGGTCCATGTGAAAGGGGTCGGCCGCAGCGTCCTGAACCAGCGCTCTCAGGAAGTCGTTTAGTGCGTCGTGGTCGAACTTGCATTGCGCAACACACTTGTCGACGTAGAGCTCACAGGACTCCCCGAGCACCAGCTCAGCCTTCTCGGCCTCTTCGGCCCTTTTCGCGGCAGCTCGCCGTCGCTCAGGAGAGAGTCCTGGAGCCAGCTCCGGCGCCAGTACATGGCCGATCTCCAACCAGAAAGGCGCCGGACGCCGCCCGCGCTCGGCTTGCCGCTGAAGTGACGTGAAGGGGACGATGCTGGGGCTTCCCTCCGGATTCGCAGAGGGCACGACGCAGGTCTCGCCACGCGGCTGCGTCGTGACCATGAGCATGCGTTTCGCAGGGAAGTAGCGAACCTGCTGATGCAGGGGAAGGTCGCCAAACAGTCGTTTCGCGGTCTCGGAGCCGGCGCGCAGGGGAACGATTCCCACCCTGGCGTTCCCCAGTTGGACCTGGGCTTTGGCGGGAAGCTGAAGTAGCAGTTGAAAAACGGCATCGACATCCTCCGCCCTGGTCGACGCCTCACCTTGCAGGCTCAAGGGCAGTGGGCTGCTCGCTTCACCCGTGCGCGCCCTGATGAGCGCTCCCATCCAGCGCTGATCAGAGATGGGCTGCAGCGTCAGCGGCAGATCCTCCATGGGCAAGTCAGGTTCAACGGCAGCCTCACCCCAGCAGCTGAAGCGCGGCCTCAGCAGCAGAAAGGGGTTCTCACCACGACACCGGGCAGCCTCGATCTCAGCCCATGGTTGGATGTCAAGCTGACGAATGCGTTCCGGCCTGGCTGGATCCAACAACTCAGGCAGCGCCTCGGCCGCCCTCCCTTCCAGCACACGGAAACGAATTGACTCGGATTCAGTGCTGCAGGCGCGTCCCGCCAGCCACTCGATGTTGTCCGCCAACTGTGTCAGCTCTTTCATTGCCTTGGACCACCTGCCTGCGTTGGCCGGCCGGGGCCACTCAATCATCTCCCTCAGGCGATCGGTGATCACCTTGCTACGGCTCTTACCATGGGCCGACACCTTTCTGTCGCGGTGGTGATCCATTCGATCGAGCAGCCGGTTCACACGGTTGATGATGGCGCTGAACTGGGAGTCCATCCGATCATCCAACGCTTCCTGGTAGCGCTCGGCCCAACTCACCTGTCCTGACGAATGCCGGTCTTCCACGGGGCGCAGAGCAGCGGACGAGTCGTCTTGATGGGGTGTGGGCGTCGCGTCACTTGAAGGTGTGGTGCAGGCAAGTGCAGCGCAGGTGTGTGCGGCAGCATTGAACATCGCAGGCCTTTTCCATGTACAGCACGGCATGCTAGGACCACCGCGACGCCCGGGCCTTGCGTTATCTCCTACTCAATCGACAACCCTGCCGGGCGTCAGGTGGACGGCTGGATCAGGCCTGGCGCTGAACCCTGCGTCGATCTGCCAGGTGCGGCCTGGGCCAACAGATTGCCCATGCGGAGCAACACAACCCTGATGGAGATCGCAATGGCCCGCTCAACCACACCAGAGGCGCCTGAACGCGCTGAACCGGGCTCCGCGCCTGGCGCCCGCCAGAGCCCCGATCACCTGCTGGACAAGCCGCCCGTCGCCCCGGGCACAGCGACGGGCGCAGGTGACGCCAAGGGCGCAGGTGCCAAGGGCCCTAGTGCCAAGGGATCGTCAGAAAATGCCGGCGCAGGCACCGCATCTCCCGACGATGGTGATCTGCAATTGCCGCATGAACGCGACCAGTCGGTAGGGCGTGATTCCACCGGCGCGATGGGAACCGGCGCCGCCGGCGAACAACAGCGTGAAGTGCTGCAGCAGGCGCATCGCGACCTGCAGCAAGGTCAGGTCGACACCGACATGCGGGCGACACCTGGGCTGGATGCCCAACGGCGCAACGATATGGTGGACGACCCCAAGGGGGCACCCGCCCCGAGCGGGTCGGTGGCGGGTCATGACAAGAAGAAGGGGCAGCCCTGATTGGCTGCCCCTGGTGGATCAGCTGTGCTGACGCCGCCGATCCACCGCCTCGATGCGCAGCATCTGGCGGTACTTCGTCACCGTCCGCCGTGCCACCACCAGTCCCTGACGGGACAGCTGCCGGGTGATCTCGGCGTCGGACAACGGGCTGTCCGGCTTCTCGGCTTCGATGATGTCCTTGATCAGCCCGCGAATGGCAGTGCCTGAACAGGCGCTGCCATTGCTGCTGACGATGGCACGCGAGAAGAAGTACTTCAGCTCGTACACGCCGGTGGGCGTGGCCAGGTACTTGTTGTTGGTCACACGTGAAACGGTGGACTCATGGATCCCGACCTCATCGGCAATCTCCTTGAGGCCGAGCGGCTTCATCGCCATCGCGCCGAACTCCAGGAAGTGGCGCTGGCGGCGCACGATTGCGTCGGCCACATCCAGAATGGTGGAGAAGCGCTGCTCGATGTTGCGCATCGTCCAGCGTGCTTCCTGCAGATGGTTGGCCAGCTCGGAATGCCCTTGGTTGCGGTGGCGCTGGAACAGCTCCGCATACACCTGGTTCATGCGCACCTTCGGGATCACGGCCGGGTTCAATTGCACTCGCCACTGGCCCCGCACCTTGGTGGTCAGCACGTCCGGCACGATGTAGGGCGCCTGGGTGGTTTCGTAGCGCCAGCCCGGCCGGGGATCAAAGCGGCGCAGCTTGAGGCACACGGCCTCGGCCTCTGCCACGGTGATGTCCAGCAATTGCGCCAAGGCCGGCACGTCGCGCGAAGCCAGCAGGTTCAAATGCTGGGTGATGATGCGCTCGGCCAGCACGCGGCTGCGTGCGCATTCGATCTTGGAGAGCTGCAGCAGCAGGCATTCCCCCACGCTGCGTGCACCCACGCCCAACGGGTCCAAGGCCTGCACGCGCTTGAGCGCGATCTGCATTTCACCGGGTTCCGGCGGTGGATTGAGCTGGGACACCGCCGCCAGTTCTTCCAGCGAGATGCGCAAATAACCGTCGTCATCCACGGACTCGGCCACGATGGACGCCAGCAGCAGATCTCGATTGGACAGGCGCAGCACATTCAACTGACCGCGCAGATGTTCGCGCAGGCAGGTCTGGGCCGCGGTCATTTCCAGCGCGCTCATTTCGCCGTCTTCGGCGCGGCGCAGCGAACCGCCGCTCTCGGCGCGCCAGATCTCGCGATCGTCGGGCATGGTGTCCGGCATGTCGGCCATGGCCGGCGTCTCGGCCATCGGCATGTCGCCGTCCATCGGGGCTCCGTCTTCCGAGCCCTCCGTCACTTCCAGGAAGGGGTTGCGCCCCAACATGTCCGTGACCATGGTCGAAAAGTCCAGCGAGGACATCTGCAGCAACCTGACGGCATGTTGCAGGCGGGGGGACAGCGTCTGCGACTGCCTATGCTCGTGCCGTAGTTCCAAAGCTCCCACTGTGGCTACTCCTGTGAGGTGTGTAATGCACCGGTCCGCAACTGCGATGGACCGGCTAGAGACTCATCCAACGCAAGACCCATGCCGCCGCTGGGGAGCAGGACGAAATTCATGGGTCTGCCGGGCCGCGAGGCAGGTGGCGACCTCACTACAAAGCGACTAAAACCCCCGCAAATACAGGCTATTGCGTGGTTGTTCAGTCAGGCACGCGGCCTGCCGATATTTCTACGAAGTGGGCCGAGCGACGATCCATTCCGCGCTCCGCAAGGCCAAGACCTGCTGAACAACGCGCGAATCGCGCGGCTGCGGGCATCCTTTGCGGCAGCTTTTACCGACGCGTGATGTACCCGCGCCGTAATTCCCCTCCTTTTTCAGCTTGAACGCCCCCTCTTTTGGGTGGCAAGTCGTGCCAGCGTCACGCTGCACTCCCTCGCTGGCTGGCCCTCTCCACCAATCCCCGCAGCCGGCTCAATAAAAGAAAGCGGAACAGCGAATCCGTTCACGTTTTGTGAGCCCTTGAGCGCGCTTCCATGGACATTGGCGCGCCGCTTGCTTTCAAGGCTGCCGAAGCCCCCAAAAGGCTGACTGACTTCCCTTGTTTGCCTGGAGCACCCCTTCCTTGCGTGCCTTTGTCCTGCCACGGCCAACCACGGTGCGCCGCTGGGCCTCCCGAGGCCTTTTGCTGATTGCCTTGCTGTTCCTGCTGCGGGAAGCAAGCAGCATCGTGCTGCCCGTGCTGGTAGCACTCATCCTCACCTTTGTGATGGCCCCCGCCGTGCGCACCATGCGGCACCACGGCCTGCCGGAAGGCATCAGCGCGGCCATGCTGGTGACCACGCTGGTGGGTTGCTCGGTGCTGGCCCTGGCGCTGCTGGCGGAGCCCGCCGCGCAGTGGTGGGAGCGCGCGCCGCAGGCGGTCTCCCAGGCGCTCAATCGCGTGGACCGCTGGCGGGCCACCATCCCGGGTTTCGGGCCTCCGGCCGAGCGCCGCACTGGCAGCCGAGCCGCCGCACCGGCCACGCCCGATCCGTTGCGGGAGCGGCTGACCAGCGAAAGCCTGGCGCTGACGGCCCAGGTCGTGGGTCAGGGGGTGCGCTTCGTTGTGTCCGCCGCCGCCACCACGGTGCTGCTCTATTTCCTGCTGGCCTCGGAACACTGGGTGCTGTCACGCTGTATTGAGCTGCTGCCCGCGCGACCCCGATTGCGGGCATTGGTGCTGGGGGGGCTGCGCGCCGCGCAGCGCGACATCTCGCGATATGTGGTGTCGGTGGGATTGATCAACGCTGGTGTGGGCATGGTGGTGGGCGTGGTGATGTGGACGCTGGAGCTGCCCAACCCGGGCCTGTGGGGCGCGCTCGCGGCATTGATGAACTTCATTCCCTATCTCGGCCCGTTGATCATGGCCGGGCTCATCCTTGCAGCCTCGCTGGCCTCGTCACTCGGCGACGGCAGCGTTCTTGCGCTCTGTGCGCCCATGCTGGCCTACCTGGCCATCCACGCGGTGGAGGCTAACGCCGTCACCCCGATGGTGGTGGGCAAGCGGCTGTCGATGAACCCGCTGTCCGTGCTGCTGTCGGTGATGTTCTGGGGCTGGCTCTGGGGCATGGCCGGCGCCGTGCTCGCAGTGCCCCTGCTCATCTGCCTGAAGTCCATCAGCCAGCGCAACCGGCTGATGCGGCCGATCTCGGTCTACCTGCAGGGCAGCGACAGGCCCTGCCCGAGCCTGGCCTCGCTGCTTCAGCCCGGGCCGGTCGTGGCCACTATCGACACCACCATCCATACCGAGGTACAGGAACGTCCTGCCGACCCGAGCCGCCTTGAACCGGCGACGCGAGAAGTGCACACCGAGATCCGCACGGACATTCATGAACCCCGGTCCGCCCCTTAGACTGCCAACCGTCCTCCCCGAATTGAACAGCACCCTTCATCATTCGCCGCCCAGGCCTGACCAAGGCGCCTGGCCCCGCTGGCGTGTACGGAGCGCTTCACTGCCCATGCCCCTGTCCATCAGAACCCGTCTGTTGCTGCTTGTCCTGTCGGTGATGGTGCCCGGCGTTGTTGCCGCCCTGTGGGTCAGTTGGCAGACCTGGGTCGAGGAGCAGGACGCGCTCGTGCGGCACTTGCGAGACAACACGCGCGCCCTGTCCATGGTGGTGGACAAGGAACTCTCCCGGCGCGCCGGTATCGCCCGCATCCTGTCGCTCTCTCAGATCCTGGACACGGCCCCGCAGGTGCCGCCCGAAGACCTCGCCACGCTGGCGCTGCAGTCGCGCCGAGCCATGCAAGGCATGGCCGGCTGGGTCGAACTGTCCACACCGGACCGGGTGCTCTTCACCACGCGGCCCGGGTCGCTCGGGCCGACGATGGCGCCGCCCTCGTTGGCCGCCGGCGTGGGCCTGCTGCCAGGAGCCACCCCCTCTTCGCTGTCCGGCAATGCCAGGAACGCCACGCTGGCGGGCTCAGCACCGGATGCAGCCGCGACGGGCGCGCCCGTTTCACCGGCAGTGCCCCCTGCGCTGGGTACGCTGGCGACGCCGGGGGCGGCCGGCGCACCGGGTGCCGCGACCAACGCTGGCGAGGCGGGGCCCGCCACGCTCACCACCCGTGCCACCGACCCGAGCCGCGCGCTGGTGGACAAACCCGTCATCGGCGGGCTGGAGCCCGACCCGGTGGATGGCCAACTGCGTGCCGCGCTGGTCCAGCCGGTGGAACGCAATGGCCGGGTGCTGATGAACCTGTCGGTCACGCTGCTGCCGCAGGAGCTGCAGCAGATCATCGACACCCAGGACATGCCCGACGACTGGACCGCCACCATCATGGACGCCCAGGGCACGGTCGTGGCCCGGCACCCCGGGGGCACCGCCTACGCAGGCCGCCGCTCCACCGATGATCTGCGGCTCAAGATGGCCGAGCATGACGCATCGGTCTTCGAATCCACCACGCTGGATGGCCAGAACGTCATCGGCTACTTCAGCACCTCCCCGCAGGGCTGGACCTTCCTCACGGCGGTGCCGCGCAAGTCGCTGCTGGGGGGCCGGGCCAAGGCGCTGCAGCCCATCGTCTTTGGTTCCCTGCTGCTGATCCTGGCCGGCCTGGGCGGCGCCTTGTGGATCAGCCGCCGCATCTCCGGGCCCATCCACGAACTGACCACCATCGCCAACAAGCTGCGCGCCGGCGAACCCGTGCAGGCCGGCGCCACCGGCATGGCCGAATGCGACGAGGTGGCATTGGCGCTGGAAGACGCCAGCGCCGCCATCCGGCAGGGCCGCGGCGAGCTGGAGCGGCGCGTCAATGAGGCCATCGTGCGTACCCGCGAGGCCGAACAGCGCAGCTCCCGGACCCAGCGCACGGCCGCACTGGGGCGGCTGACCGGCGGGGTGGCGCATGATTTCAACAACCTGCTGGGCGTCATCAGCAACAGCGCCCATCTCATCCAGCGCAGCCCGCATGCGGACTCGCTCGCCATGCCGGTGGGCGCGATCATGCGGTCGGTGGAAGTGGGCAGCCGGCTGACGCAGCATCTGCTGCGGGTCTCCGGCCGCCAGCCCGTGCGGCCGCAGGTGCTCGACATGGGTGTGGCCCTGGGCGAGATGAAGGAGCTGCTCGCCACCGTGCTGGGCAAACGCATGCAGCTCACCCTCACGGTTGCGCCAGATACCCGAACCGTGCAGCTGGACGCTGCGGAGCTGGAACTGGCGCTGATCAACATCGCCCTGAACGCCCGAGACGCCACCAACGGCATGGGCGAGATCGTTCTGGAGGCGCGCAATGCCGAGCCTTACGAGCGCCAGGACGTAGGGCCTGGCGACTACGTGGTGATCACCTTCACCGACAAGGGCGCCGGCATTCCCGAGGATGTGCAGGCCCGCGTCTTTGAGCCGTTCTTCACCACCAAGGAAGTGGGCAAAGGCACAGGTCTGGGCCTCAGCCAGGTGCTGGGCTTCTGTGTGCAGGCCGGTGGCATGGCGCGTATTGCCAGCCAGCCGGGCCATGGCACCACGGTCACCCTGCTGCTGCCAGCCAGTGGCTCCACCCCCTCGGTGCGCCCGGAACTGATCACGGACCCCGGCACCCTGGCCGGCGCCAGCGTGCTGCTGGTGGAGGACAACGAAGAATTGAACCGCGTGACCGCCAGCCTGTTGCGCAGCTTCTCCTGCCAGGTGGTGACGGCCGCCAATGCGGAAGAAGCCCTCAAGCAGTTCGGCAGTGGCGCAGCCTTCGATGTGGTGCTGTCGGACGTGGTGATGCCCGGCGGCATGGACGGCCAGGCGCTGGCGCGTGAGCTGCGCCGCCGCCGGCCCGGGCTGCCGGTGGTGCTCATCAGCGGCTACAGCACGGCCCTGACCGCCGAGTCCATCTTTCCGGTGCTGCGCAAGCCGGCCTCGCCCGCCCAATTGCTGGACGCGCTGGCCAAGGCCATGGGACGGCCCATGACCACGAGCTGACGATTGCGCCCCTGCCGCCAGCGCGGGAATACACCTTGCTGCCCATGGAGCATCTCAAGCACTCACGAAAGGAGATGCCATGGACAACCAGGATGTCATCGACGAACTCAACACCCTCATCGAGACCAGCAAGGACGGCGAATACGGTTTCCTGAGCTGTGCCGAGCACGTGCGCAGCGCCAGCCTGCGTGAGGTCTTTGCGCAGCGCGCAGCGGATTGCCGCCAGGCCAGCGCGGAGTTGCAGCAACTCGTGCGGCAGCACGGTGGCAAACCCGAAGATGACGGCAGCACCGCAGGCGCCCTGCATCGCGGCTGGGTCGCCGTGAAGAGCACCCTCACCGGCTACAGCGACGTCGCCATGCTGGAAGAATGTGAACGTGGCGAGGACGCGGCCGTGGCGCGCTATCGCAAGGCGGCTCAGAAGGAATTGCCGAGCGGCACGCTGGACGTGGTGCAACGCCAACTCGCGGGCGTGCTGCGCAACCACGACCAGATCCGGCTGTTGCGCGACCAGGCACGCAACTCGGCGAGCAGCACCTGAGAACTCGCGTCAGAACGCCCGTGGAACGCCTCAGTAGGGCCGCATTGTGAGGCTAGGTGAGGCGCTCCGTGGGACGCTCTGTGGAGCGCCTCTGTGGAGCGCCTCGGTGGGGCGCCTCAGGACGACGTTGGCGAGACGGGCGGCACGGCTTTGGGGGCGGCCGGAGCGGCTGCCGAGCCGCCGCGTACGCTGGCACCTGCCTGACGCGCCTGGGCCTGCGCTTCGGCCGCCTGCGCGTGCTGATCAGCCTCGGGCCGCTGCTCCTTGCGCGCGGCTTTTTTGCGCTGCATGCCATGCATCAGGCCGGCCACGACGCCCAGCAGCAATTGCGTGCTCTGTGGCCCCAGGCTGCCGCGGATGCGTACCGGCATGAAACCCCAGGCCATCGTCAGCATTTGCAGCAATGCCAGTTCAGGCTTGGCTGCAGGCCCGTGCGGACCGCCATGGCCCGGATGGCCGGAGTGGGCTGGGTGACCCGACGGGTCCGCTGGGCCGTGAGCCCCGTGCCCACCGGGCTCTTGCGACGCATGGGCGCCCGCGACCTCACCGAGCAAGGTAGCGAGTAGGCCGCTGAACAAGCCGGCCCCGCGTGGAGGCCGCGCTCCGCGCCCCGCGCGCCCTGAAGGCCTGTCCTCGCCACGACTGGCGTGGCGATGGTGCGGGCGCTTGCGAAACAGACGCCAGAACAGCCAACCCGAACCCATGCCCAGCACCGGCCGCAGCCAATGGCTGAGCGTGAGCACCGTGCGCCCTCGGCTCTTCAGCGACAACGCATGTTGGCGGAACTCCATGTCCCGGCGGACGACTCGCAGTTCGACCAGGTCGATGCGGGCGTTCAATTCCTCAAGCGTTTCAGGCACTGGGGGTGGCGGTGCGGCCATCGGTGGGAGCTTCCTCTTGGTCTCGGGGATCGTTGAAGAGCCAGTGGAACTGGCGACGGGAAGCCGGCAGGGAAACCAGCGGCGTCAACGACTTCATCGCCGCCACAACCCAGCCCAGCACCAGCAAATTGATGACCAGCACGCCTGCGCAGGCCCACGGCAGCGCCAGGCCCAGATGGACGGCCAACGCAATCAGGCCGGCCCACAAGGCCCACCAAGCCGTGGCACCGGCAATGGCGGCCACCACCAGCAGCACCAACAGGCTGACCACGCCATGCCGGGCACGCTCCAGTTCCAGCACCAGCAACAACAGTCGGCTCTGGAACATGCCGCGCGCCGAGCGGATCAGCCCCTGGATGTCGCCCAGCCATCCCGGCTCGGGCGCGGGGGACCCGCCGCCACTACCGGGAAGGGATGGACCGCCCGGAGGGAAAGAAGGCGGTCCGGCAGGTGGTTCGGGCGGCGGCGGGAAACCGGGGTCACCGCCCGTTCTTGCAGAAGCGGACGGCGGCGGCCCGTCGGGCAGAGGCGAAGTACCGGTGTCGCGACGGGGATCGCTCATGGGGTGACCGGCCTCAGCGCGCCAGGCGCGCGATCAGCAGGCCCAGCGCAAAGGCGGTACCAATGGCGACCAGCGGATGCTCACGCACGCCGGAGCGGGCGCTTTCGCACAGCTCGTTGCCGGTATTGCGCAGCTGGTCGGCACGGTGATGGAGGATTTCCCCGGTGCCCTCCAGGCTTTTCTGCAAATGCTGCACCGCCGGCGTGGCCTGGTTGGCCAGCTTGTCGATGGCGGCATGCGCGCTTTGCGCCACCCGGTTCACCAGTTCAACACCTGCGGTGCTGTTGACCCCGTTGCTGTTGGGCACCGAGGCCTTGGCCGCGTCTTCCGAGGTGGTGAAGGGAACAGTCTTGTCGCTCTTCTCGTTGATGGGGGTCGTGGTCATGTCGGTTTCCTAGGGTTGGGATGTCGGATGGCGATAAACGGCAAGCGGCATGCCGACGCTCCAACAAAAACTGGCCACCCGCGGTAGAACGCCTTGAGGTCTCGGCCAACTTGAGCCACCATGGCGATGTCGCCACACAGATATCGCAGCACCTCGGCCTCGTCCCGCTCTCCAGGACGAGGCCCAGCGAGCGCGCAAGTTGGGAACGGGCCCATGGAAACCTCGGGCACGGCAATTGCCGTTGTCCCCGGATTCACTGACCACCATCTTTCGCAAGGGAAGGAGCGAACCGATGAACGACGGTCTCACCTCAGTGCTGTACGTGGAGGACAGCCCGCTCAACGTCATCGTCATGGAAGCGATGTTTGAGCAACGCCGGGATCTGCGCCTGCATGTCGCGGAGGCTGGCATGCCCGCCTGGCGCATCAGTGCGCGGCTTCATCCGTCGCTCCTGCTCGTTGACCTGAATCTGCCGGATTGCCACGGTTCCGAATTGCTGAAACTGCTACGCATGCGCCGCGGTTGGGCCGGGGTACCAGCCATTGCCGTCACGGCTGATTCCGACTTTGATGCGGTTGGCGCGGGTTTCCAGGAGATGTGGGCCAAGCCGCTGGATGTGCGGCGCACGCTGGCCCGCCTGTCGGAGCTGTTGCCGCCGCCCCGGGGTGTCCATGGCCCGGCTGGCGGGTGGGAGGACGGCGGCGTGGGAGACCCTTCGCAGGGGCGTTCCGGCGACGCGTCCCTCCCGTCGCCGGGCCGCCTTGCGGCCCCTGGGATGTCGGTGTCAACGGCCAGACCGTCGCGTTCACTCGCCGCCACGGCCGCCTATCGGCCGCAGGCGCGGTAAGCGGCGGCAGCCTGCACCCCCACACGCCACTGACACGCATCGGGTCGCGCCTGCGTTCTCCCCGCCGATCCGGAACGGCAAATCAGGCGGCACGCCGCCTGCCATCTCACACATGCTTTTTGCAGCTCCAGCTGCACAGGATTTCCGGACCATGATCGACGTGACCTCTGTCCCTGCCATGCCCTCCCCGCCCGGCGCGGGGGCCCTCTTCCTTGCCGCAGTATCAACCGCCGACGCCGAACTGCCCTCGCTGCGCGAGCAGGTGGCCCTGATCACCGGCTGCAGCCGTGGCCTGGGTGCAGCCATCGCGCAGGTGCTGGGTGAAAGCGGCATGCGTGTGGTGCTGGCCGACAGGGACTTCCAGCGGGCCCAGGACAGCGCTGCGGTACTGAGTGAGCGCGACATCCAGGTCATGCCGCTGGCCCTGGACCTGGGCCACTCGGGCCAGTGTGCGGAGGCCGTGGACCTCGTGGTGCAGCGCTTCGGTCGCCTGGACGCCCTGGTCATCAACACTGCGCCGGAAGTCTCGGGGTCTCCGTCCGGAACCGGCATGGACGGCGGCGTGCTCGACACTCAACTGTCAGGCACCCTGGCGCTGTCCAGGGCCGCCAGCGCGCACATGCGCAAGCGCGGCGGCGGCCACATCTTCAACATCGCCGCCACCGAGCCCACGATGGTTCCCACCACCAGGTGGAGCCTCCTGGGTCTGTCCCACGTGCGCGTGAATGCACCCGTGTCGGGCGGCGCCAAGTCCGCCTTGACGCCCGGTGGCTTCCCGGGCTTTGCCGATGCCCGACCTCAGGATCCCCTCCACGTGGCTCAAGCCGTTCGCTACGTGCTTCAACAGCCCGAGGGCCATACCAGCCCCAGCCTGACCGACCAGCCCACTCTTGAAAGCGACTGGCCTTGAGCACCTTCCTTCCCACCGATGCCTTCACCGGTGCACCGGCCCGTCCGCTGCGCCCCTGCCTGTTCATCGACAAGGACGGCACCTTGATCGAGAACGTGCCCTACAACATCGACCCCGCGAAGCTGCGCTTCATGCCGGGCGCCGGCGAGGCGTTGGCCCGCCTGCGTCACGCCGGGCTGGCCCTGGTGATCGTCACCAACCAGAGCGGTCTGGCACGAGGCTTCTTTACGCGTGCCCAGCTTGCACGCCTGCAGGAGGTGCTGGTGCGCCGCTTGCAGGACGAATTCGGTGTCGTGATCGACGACGTTGCCGTGTGCCCGCATGCGCCCGACGCCCGTGGCCGGCCCGCCTGCCTGTGCCGCAAGCCTGCCCCCGGCATGCTGATTCGCGCCGCCCGCGCGCATCACCTGGACCTGGCCCGCTCGTGGATGGTGGGCGACACGCTGGACGATGTGGAAGCCGGCCATCGCGCTGGCGCGCAGGGCCTGCTGTTCGACAGCGGCGGCGAAACCGAATGGCGCCGTTCGCCGTTGCGCGAGCCAGCAGGGGTGTTCAACTCGTGGGCGACGCTGGCCGAGCACCTGCTGGCGGCGATGCCGGCGGACGGCGTGCGCCCTGCCCTGGCGCCAACGCCTGCCGCGACGGTGAAGACCGCCGGTTCGCACTGGCCTGACGGCCTGACTCACGCGCTTGCGTCGGTGGTGCCGACACTGGCTTGAGCCTGCTCGCCGGCCCCGTGGCCACGGCGGACTGAGGAGACATCCGCCGCGCCTGGTCCTGGGCCTGAGCTTGGGCCCGGCCCAGGGCGCGCAGCATCCCCACCAGGCGTCGTTCCGCCACGCTCAGCCCGGGTGCAGCGGGTGGTTGGCGGATCCAACGCTGCGTGGGCAGCGTGCTGAAACATTCGCCCTGCGCCAGCGCGAGCACCTCGGGATGGACATAGGATTTTCGGCAGACCGCCACCGTGTTGCCCAGCCGCGCCGAGACCTGCTGCAAGGTTTCCTTGAGCGCAACCCCGGGCGCATGCCCGGCTGCGGCATGCGCCACCAACAGGTCCAGCGCCAGCACACTCGCATGCCAGGTGCGGAAGACCTTGGCACTGCACTCCGAGCCACCCATGCGGCCCAGCCACTCATTGACGTCGGATGCATCGATGCGATGCGGCTCGCCCAGCGCGTCCTCATAACAGAACAGCTCCTGGCCCGGCAGGTCACGGCAGCGTCGCACCAGAGCCGCCACGCGTTCGTCGCGCACGGCCAGTTGCTGGCGCACGCCGCTCTTGCCCACGAAGCTCAGCAACAGGGCGTCACCGCTCACCTTGACATGGCGGCACAACAGCGTGCTGAGGCCATAGGAACCATTCTGGCGCGCGTATTCGCGGTGGCCTATCCGCATCCAGGTCCGGTCCAGCAACCGTACCAGGGCGGCCACCACCCGCTCCCGGTCGAGCCCCCCAGCGCGCAGACGGCGCTGCACCTGGCGGCGCAGACGCGGCAGGCGCTGGGCGAAGTCCCCCAGCGAGCCGAATTTGTTCTCGCCGCGCGATTGCATCCAGTCCGGGTGATAGCGGTATTGCTTGCGCCCGCGTGCATCGCGGCCGGTGGCCTGCAGGTGGCCATCCTCGCGGGCGCAGATCCACACATCCTCATAGGCCGGCGGAATGGCCAATGAACGGATGCGCCGGATCACGGCCGCATCCCGCACCGGGCGCCCTTGGGCATTCACGTAGCGAAAGCCCTTGGCGGTGCGCAACCGGCGCAGACCCGGTTCGACATCGGAGACCCAACACAGTGCCATTGCCACCCTCGGCTTGAAGCGGATGATGGAGGCATCGAGGCAGGCTGCATGCCCAGGCACCAAGGGAACCTCTGCACGACGCCTCGCGGCCGGGATGACCCCGTTTCGGGCGGTCGGCGGCGTTGGAAATTCTCGCCATAGCGCCCGCTATGGCAGCGGATTGCACCTTGCGCGCCATCCCGAATCAGGGTCACCTCGGCTCGCGGGAGTGATGCAGAGGGCACCAAGAACTCGGGGCCCTTGTGGGGCCCCGGTCCTTTGTCGCCTCGGTGGGTAGTTCAGTGAGTGGCTGAAGTGCTGTCGATCGCCGCAGCATCTTCCGCCGCGTATTCCTTGAGCCGGTTGTAGAGGGTCTTCAGGCTGATGCCCAGCACGGCTGCCGTCTGTTCCTTGTGATGCTTGTAGTGCTGCAGCGTGGCCAGGATGAAAGCTTTCTCCACCTGCGCCATGGAGCTGCCCAGCGGCATCACCACGGAAGGGCCGGACGTTTCCGCCGGTGCGGCCACGTGGTGCGCCACCGAGGCGGCAGCACTCAGGCCGGGCGACACGGCGGCAAAGGTGCCGGTGCTGGCTGACAGGCTGGAGACGGTCTCCTGGCTCGGGTCCGGGCGCGGCAGCCACTGCTCGTCAATGATCTCGCCGCCTGCCATCACGTAGGCGCGCTGCACCGCGTTGCGAAGTTCGCGCACATTGCCGGGCCAGTGGTAAGTCTGCAGTTGCTGCAGGGCTCGCGGTGTGAAGCGCTTGTTCTTGCCTTCCTTGGCGGCGATGCCCTTGAGGAAGTGGTCCGCCAGCAGCGGCACGTCATCCAGGCGTTCACGCAGCGGTGGCATCTCGATCGGGAAGACGTTGAGCCGGTACAGCAAATCCTCGCGCAGCTTGCCAGCCTGCACGGCCTGCAACAGCGGGCGATTGGCGGCGGCAATCACTCGCACGTCGGCATCAATGGTGGTGGTGGAGCCCACGCGCATGAAGCGCCCGGTTTCCAGCACACGCAGCAGCTTGACCTGCAACTCCAGCGGCATTTCGGTGAGTTCGTCCAGGAACAGCGTCCCGCCGCTGGCGCGCTCGAAGAACCCTTCGTGCTGCTTGTCCGCACCGGTGAAGGCGCCCTTTTCGTGGCCGAAGATTTCGCTTTCGATCAGGTTCGGCGAAATGGCGCCGCAGTTCACCGCGAGGAAGGGCTTCTTGCGGCGGCGGCTGAGGTCATGCACGGTCTGCGCCACGAGCTCCTTGCCGGTCCCGCTCTCGCCGTTGATGAACACCGAGACACTGGTGCCCGCCACCCGCGAGATCTGGTCGTAGATGCGCTGCATGGCGGGGGTTCGGCCCCACAGCAGACCGAAGTGCCCGGTGTTGACCAGGTTGGCGTTGAGGTCGGCCACCTCGGCCTGCAGGGCGGCGGGTTTCATCACCCGCGACAGCACCCCCTGCAATTGCCGGATGTTGATGGGCTTGACCAGATAGTCTGCGGCACCCAGGCGCAGCGCCTGGATGGACGTGTCCAGGCTGGCATGGCCGGTGATCAGCACCACTTCGGAATTGGCCACCAATTGGGGGTCGGAGAACAGCTCCATGCCGTTGCCGTCCGGCAATTGCAGGTCCAGCAGCACCACGTCGGGTTGCTGCAGCGCAATGTGGCGACGGGCATCACGCAGGGTATGAGCCACCGAGACGGTAAACCTCTCGCTGGCAATCAGTTCTTGCAAGGTGGCGACAGAATCAATGTCGTCGTCCACGATCAAGGCATGGGTCACCGGTACGTCCTTAGGTGTTGTCTCCGCCAGCCCGTGAAGGCCAGGCTGACAGATTTGTGTGCATCAACTTGTGACACCGCCCGCCGCGCCCGATCAGCGCGCCTCCCGGAAGGCAATCACGATGGTATTCAGGAACACCATCACTTATTCTTGCAGTAACCGAGCCGCTTGACGTCACCGTTCAGCGGCTCATTTTGAAAAATATTCAAGGTCCGCGGTTCGCCCAACGCTCCGGTGATCCTGCGCGTGTAAAAGCGGCCCACGGGCCGCTGATCAGAAACGGGGTGGCCCGCAGGCCATCCTCTGAAAAAAGTTCAGGCATCCCGTCGCCGCCGCTGCACCCAACCCACCAGAGCCAGACCGCCGACCAGGGCCATCAGGGCCTTGATGTCGCGCGGCGCATTGGGCTCCTCGCGGGCAGCCGTCGCCTGCACGGAGACCGGTTTGGCCTGCGTCTGAGTGGCTGTGGCAGGAGCACTGGTAGCTTCGGCTTGTGCCGTCGCGACGGCCATCAGCAGCGGCGCCATCCAGACCAGCTTGCGCAGCGACATGAATTCTTCTCCGGTGAAACGTGAGTGAGTGACCCGGACAGGAGGGCAAGCACCGTGCCCGCAAAAACGTTCGGTGACCATTTCCAACCAATTTTGGGGACATTTCGAAAATACGAACGCGCGACGATGCTTCAATCAGGCGGGGCCCGCGTGGGGAGCTCTGCACGACGTCCCCGGGGCGGTCGGTGCAGCGCTGCCTTGCAGTGGATGCGGGCGCTGAAAGAGATGAAAGACGATGAGATCCATGCTGCTCAGCGACACGAGTCGGCAATTCCTGCTGAGGCTGGCCTTTGTGGTGGGCCTGGCCTTGCTGGCCATGGTGCTGCAATGGCTGGCGCGGCCCCTGATCGGCAGCGGCGAACCCTTCCTGTTCTTCCTGCCGGCGGTCGCGCTGGCGGCGGTATGGTTCGGCCCGGCGCCGGGCGCGGTCGTGCTGCTGGCCGGCCTGGCCAGCGCCGGCATGGACGAAGCATCGTTCCAGGCGTTCTGGCAGCAGTCCAATGATGGCCGCGTCACCATTGCCGCCTATCTGATCTATGGCGTGCTGGTGCTGGCGCTGGGTGAACGGCTGCGTCAACGCGGCCTGCGCGCCGCCCAGGCCCAGGCGCGACTGCGGTTGCTGGCCGAAGAAACCGATGTCGGCCTGTTTGAATACGACAAGTTGGCAGGTACCTTGTATCTGAGCCCGCCGCTGGCGCGGCTGTGCGGGGTCTCGGTGCCGGACCAGGCGGTGCCGGCCCTGTCCTTGCTGGCCCGCTTTCCGGCGCCGCTGGTGGCCCAGGCACGTCTGGCACAGGAACATCTGCTGCATCGCCAGGGTGAGCGATTCGAACATGAACTGGCCTGGCCCACCCAGGAAGGCTTGACATGGCTGCTGCTGCGGGTTCGGCTGATCCGTGACGACCAGCAGGTCACCCACGTGCGCGGTGCGGTGGTGGATATCACCGAGCGAAAGCGCATGGAGACCCAGCTGCAGGAGACGCAGGCCAAGCTGAGCCTGCGGGTGAATGATCTGCACCGGCTGCAGGAACTCAGCACCCGGCTGCTGGAGCCGCGTCCGCTGAACCAGCAGTTCCAGCTGGTGCTGGAGGCGGTGGTGGCCCTGCACCATGCCGGCCACGGCGTACTCTCCTTCGTGGACCCGACGGACCAGCGCCTGAAGATCGAGGCCTCCGTCGGTTATGACGCGGCGGCGCTGCAGCAGTTGCAGCGCCTGATGGATGCCGGCGGCGGCACCTGCGGCATGGCCCGCCAGCAACGCGAGCGGGTGGTGGTGGGTGATTTCCAGACCGATCCGCGCTGTGAGGACCTGCGCAGCCTGGCGCGGGCGATGGGACTGGGCGCCTCGCACAGCACGCCGCTGATCACCGAGCGCGGCGAACTGATGGGCATGATCAGCGTGCAGTTCCCGGACACCCATGAGATTACTCTGCGCGAGACCGACCTGACCGACCTGTGCGCACGCAAGGTCATCGTGCATGCCGAGCGCGCTCGCGCCCGCGCGGACCTGCAAGCGGCCGATCGCCGCAAGGATGAATTCCTGGCCACGCTGGCCCATGAGCTGCGCAACCCGCTGGCCCCCATCCGTCAGGCTGCCCTGCTCTCCAGCGCGCCGCAGGCCACCGAGGCGCAAAAGCGCTGGAGCCACGGCGTGATCGAGCGGCAGGTGCAGCATATGGCGCTGCTGCTGGATGACCTGCTGGACATCTCCCGCATCACCCGGGGTGCGCTGAGCCTGCGGCTGGAGGAGGTGGAACTCAATGCGGTGATCGAATCCGCGGTGGAAACGGCACGCCCCACCATTGAGGGCCGGCAGCACCAGCTCCAGGTGGAACTACCCAAGCGCGCCTTGCACTTCGAGGGCGACGCCCTGCGCCTGGCGCAGGTGGTGGCCAATCTGCTCACCAATGCGGCCAAGTACACCGAGCCGGGCGGCAAGCTGCTGATCCGTGCCAACGCGCAGGGGGCCGAGGTGCTGATCGAGGTCTGCGATAACGGCATCGGAATCCCTCGCGAATCGCTGGGCGAGGTCTTCAACATGTTCACCCAGTTGCGCCGTGCCGGCGGCCGGCTCAATGAAGGCCTGGGCATTGGCCTGGCGCTGACGCGAGGGCTGGTGGAACTACATGGCGGCCGTATCGACGCCTACAGCGAGGGCGCGGGCTGCGGCAGCCGCTTCGTGGTGCGTCTGCCCTTGCGGCACGCCGTACCGGCGGCACCCGCCGCTGGCCGCCCCTGGGCGAACGCCAGTGGCCCGCTGAGCATCCTGGTGGCTGACGACAATCGCGACGCGGCCGAAAGCCTGGGCCACCTGCTGCGCCTGCAGGGCCACAAGGTGGTGCTGGCCTTCGACGGCCAGGAAGCGCTGGACGCTTTCGAGCACGAACCGGTGGACGCCTGCCTGCTGGACATCGGCATGCCCCGTGTGGATGGCAACGAAGTGGCCCGCCGCTTGCGCACCCGCAACGACAGACGCCCGCCGGTACTGGTCGCCATCACAGGCTGGGGCCAGATGACCGACCGCGAGGACGCCATCGCCGCTGGTTTCGACCACCACCTCACCAAACCCGTCGATCCCGACAAGCTGATGCAGTTGCTGGCTCGCCATCACATGGACCACGACGAAGCATTGGCCCACGGCTGACGGCCTGGGCCGCCTCAGCCGCCGACCAGCCTGACCCGTTGAGGGCCGCCCGTGCTCAGCCAAACATGCGCTGGATGGTCAGCCGGCTGGTCTCCACGCCAGCGGCCAGCAGCAACGCCCGTGCGGGCCCCTGGCGCTGCGCCCAGGGGTCCATCAGGACGGTGTCTTCAGGCAGCTCATGCCAGTCGTCAATTTCTTCGGGCAACTGCGACGCGACCAGCACGAACTCGCTACTCAGGCCGTCGGCAGTGGCGGTTCGCACCGCCAGGGACATGGAATCGCAGGCGATGCGGGCCGCCAGCATGCGTGCGCACTGCGCACTGTCCGCATACTTCAGGCGATTGACCATCTGTTCATAACGCGGGTCGCCATAGACCGCCCGTGCCATCTCCATGGCACAGGCGTAGGGATGACCTCGGCGGTACTCAGCTTCGATCTGGGATTCAAAGCTCAGCAGCGTCAGCCGGCGCTGCGCCAGTTCAAGAATGCGGTGCATGACAGGAAGCCGGCACAGATCAACAAGTGCTGAGGGCGCCCGTGGTCTCTCGATCACGGGCACGGGCAGGGGCGACGTCAAGACATCGGCACCCCGCGCCAGCGCTGCGGGAGTGGGGGGCGCGGCGGGCCGAAGCGCCTGCCGGGCTTGCGCCGACGGCGGGGGGGGCTGAAACACCCCCTGCCGCAACACGCGGAAGTGTCCGGGGGCCAGCCGGCTGACATCCGGCGCGCTCATAGGAAACCGTATGCAAGGGCACCCAGGCCCGCGCCGATGGCTCCGCCGAACAGGCCGCCGCCAGCAGCGCCCAGCACCCCGCCTGCCAGACCGCCGACAGCGGCGCCGGCCAGCATGCCGCCAACGCCGTAATCGCCGCCAAATCCGCCGAATCCTCCTGGACCGCCGAATCCGCCCCAGCCCCCGTAACTCCCAAAACCGCCGAAGTAAGGCGGGGAGGCAAACATCGAATGGCATGGATACGGCGAGTAGCCTCCCCACCCACCGCCCAGCCCCAACCCCAGTCCAGCACCAAGCCCGATGCCCGCACTCGCGGCCCCTAAAAAGTTGGCCGCACCCCAGTCAGAGGGGTGCCGGTTGAGGACCACGATCGGCGGATTGATGGGTGGCGGCAGCCAGGCGCCCCCAGGCGTGGGAACCCTGTGCGCGGGCAGGGCCCCGGCCCCCAGAGCAACTGGCCACCCTCCCACCGGCGCGAACTGCTGAAAAGCCGCTGGCGGTTGGGAAAAAGCAGCGCTGGTGACCACCTGCCGGGCAGGCCGCGGTGTGGCGGTGAATTCTGCATCCACTGGGGACTGGACAGTTTGGGGCTGCACCATCTCCTCAGCCATGGCCTGAGGATTGCGGCTACAGGCCTCCAGCCGACTCAGCCGCTCCGCATTCGCCGGGAACAAGTAGGTGTGAAGCAGCTCACGATGCTCCTCAGGCAAGGACCGAAAGAAGCGTTCCGCAGAATCCAGATACGGCATCCAGGCCGACGTGTCTCCGAAGCGTGCGTTCAAGTGCTGGAGCAGTACGTTGGCCGCTGCGGAGTTCCCGGTGGCCGGCGACTGAGAGGGTCCCGCAGCCGCCGGCATCCATGGTGTTGGCAACACGCCGGTTGACGCAGGGATAGCTTGGAAGGGATGGACCATACGCGAAGCACCTCAAGTTGGTTGCAGAAGCCCGCCAGGGGCCTCTGAACGCTGGGTGCTCAGTACGCGGGCATGCGCACAGGGCTAGACGGCCGTCATCTCCGTTCTTTGATAAATCGCAAGCTGCTGGACCAAGTTCAAGGCGGCGTCGCTTCCAACACGGGCGCGGCGACACGCCACGGTGTCTCTTGCGGATCGGTGAGCGCCTCCAGATCCACCACCGTGGTGCCGACAGCGGTGGCCAGCGCGACCGGGCCGTCCGGGCTGCTCACGAGCACCCGTGCACCGGCGATCAACGTCGCGAGTTCGCCCAGGGCCGGGGAACGGGCCAGTACCAGACTCGGGCCGCTCATCACACGGCGTACGGCCTCGATCAGCGACTGCTCGGTGGGCTCACCGCAGAACACGATGGCGGCACCATCCGCCGCGCTGGCATCCTGCAGCAGGTCCAGTGCTTCTCCGAGCGCCTGCGGCGGATGGCGGCGCGAGAATTCACCAGGGTCCAGGTGCACCAGCACATAACCCTGCCCGCTGGGCAGCCCAGCCTGTTTCAGCAATTGCTGCACGGCACGTTCGTCTCTGGGCAGCATTCGAAAGCGCAGGCGGTCGTCCTGGATGCGCAGCCCCACGTGCCCCACCAGGGCCAGTTGGCGATCGATCTCGTGTTGGAGGCCCTCCACTGCCCCTACCGCTGCGGCGGCCTCCTCCGGTACCTCGTCACTGAGCAGCCCATAGGCGCGTTCCTGCACATACGCCAGCGCCAGCGGGATACCGGCCATGCGGCACATCAGTGCGGCGGGCATGGCGCTCTGCGTGCCGGCGGTGAAGATGACGGCAGCATCGAAATGGCCACGGCCGAGACGACGAACCATGTGCCGCTCTGCTTCGCCCCGCATGTCGGGCGCTTCCGCATCCAGCATGGCGGCGCCCGCCTTCATCCATGGGGCGTTGAACCCCACGATCTCGTTGAGCATCTCCAGATGCGGCCGCAGCGCTTCAGCAGCGGGCGCAGCCAGCAAGGTGAGATGGGCCCAAGGCAGCGTCTCTCGCACGGCCGCGAAGGCCGGGGTGCTGATCACTACGCCATCGGGACTGTCCAGACGCACCAACAGGATGCGCCGCACATTGCTCCAACGTCGATCGGGCACCTCGCTCACGGCCTGTTTGGTCATCACTGCTCCACGGGTCGTTGTAGGGATGAGCGGCAATCGGCGTACCCTGACGCAACGTGAAAAAGGCGACCGCTACGGGTCGCCTGGATGTATGGGCCGCAAGGCCGGGCGCGGGGCCAATCTCGTGAATGCCTCCCGGCTCGCGGCGGCTCGGAGGATGAGCCCCTCAGTTGCGGTCGGCGCGAGCCGGCAATGTGTTGTCGCGGCTCGTGTCGGTGGATCCGGTCATGTTGGTCTGCCCCCTGTTGGGGTCTTGCCAGGTCTCGGTCGTGTTGTTGTTGCCGTTGTTCTGGCTGCTGGTGGAGGTCTGCCCTGCAGCGCGATCAACGTTGTTGGTGTTGTTCGCGTTGTTGGCGTTCGTGTTGTTCATGCTCTTGTTGAGCTGATCGTTGTTGTTGGAGAGCGGATCGTTGGTGCGGTCGCGTGCGGTGGTGGTGCCCGAGCTACCCTGGGCGCCGCCGCCAGCGCTCTGCGCATGCAGGAAGCCTACGCCGGAGGCGAGCGCCACGGCCATGGCGACGGTAGTGATCTTGGAACGGCTGTTCATGGGCTATCTCCTTGGATCGTTGATACAACATGGAAGTCGCAGAACGCGATGGTGACCGCCCTTGTCGCCTGGTTGGCGGAGCTGGAAGAACATCTGTCCTGTGGCTCCATCACGCGGCAAGCCCGATGCCTACGGGCGAAAATCGCGCCTACATTTTTTGGTTGGACAGCAGCGGCTCGGTGATCGGCAGTGCCGTCAAGGCAGGCCTGTCAACACCGCTGCCCGCAGCGGCCGAGCGGGCGCCGCCGCTCGTGATGGCGGGGGTGAAGTCCGGCGCCTGTGGCGCTGGCGCGGGGCCAGCCTCCAAGGGATCCAGCACCGCTACCGTCACCATGGCAGCCGCAGGCTCCACGGGCACTGGTGGCGCAACCGCCAGGTCCAGGTCCGCCACCACCGAGTCAGGCGTGCCTGCCGCCTGCACGGGTTGATGCAGGGCCTGCGCCACCGCCTCGCCTCGCGAGGTCACTACACGCGGTGGGCCGCCCATCCGGCGGGGTTCAGCCGTCACCGCTCGGGGCCGCGCCAACTGGCGCATGCGTTGGGCCAGCGCATCCAGGCGAGGTCCCAGTGGGTGGCGCTCTTCCATGCTGGCCCGTGCCCGAGCGCCCATGCGTTGACGCAGGTCCGGCACGGTGAGCATCTGATGCATGCGCATGGCCATGTCTTCGTCGTCCTTCGGGGCAACGAGCCAGCCACTGCGCCCGTGCTCCACGAACTCCGGCACACCACCGGCGCGCGTTGCCACCACCGCCAAGCCGCTGGCCATACCTTCCATCAAGGCCAATGGGGTCGCTTCGGCTTCTGAACTGCTGACCAGCAGATCCAGGTCGTGATAGACCGGCGCCATGTCGTCGATACGGCCGGTGAAATGCACGTGTGACAGGAGGCCCTGGCGCTGGGCTGCTTCGATGAGTTGCGGTCGCAGGGGCCCTTCGCCCACCACCATGACATGCACGTCGGGCATGCGTTCATGCAGCAAGGCCACCGCGCGCAGGAATCGGTCGGGCGCCTTCTCCGGAGAGAGCCGGCCGACAAGACCCACCAACAGGCTGTCTTCCGACAGGTCGAAGCGCTGGCGCAGCCCCTCAACCGGGCGCGGACCGGGTTGGAAGGCCTGCGTGTCCACCCCGTGTGGGTCGCAGCTGAGCTTGTCCGGATCGATGCCCAGGCCCACGGCATGGAGATAGCTGTGCTGGCATTCCATGCTGAGATGGCTGCCCACCATGCGGTGCGCTTCCAGGTCGGGCATGGTGAGCTTGCGGCTGTGGATGGTGGCCATCACCGGCACGCCAGTGATCCGCCCCACCAGCCCGCCCAGCTGATGGGCATTGGGCAGGTGAACATGCAACAGGCCGACCTGCCGCTGGCGAACCAGCCCGGTGACCATCTGGATGGCCTGCCAGGGCGGATCTTCCGGCATGGGCACGATCACGACTTCGGCCCCGGCCGCTCGCACCCGTTCGGTGAAGTCGCCCTCGAACGGGCACAGCACGGTGAAGCGGAACCGTCCGCTCTGGCTGAGGTGGGCCACGAGGCGTTCGACACCGCGCCCCATGCCGCCGACGATGCCGTCGCCCACCACCTCCACCACATGGAGGCGGTGGGCGGGATTGTCCACACGATGCAGGGATGCGGGCTTGTTCATGATGAGATCCAGGCCGAGGTCAATCAGCGCCAGGGGGCCTGCGCCACTTACTTCGTCTTGCTGGACAAGCTCAGCGAGCCCGTCGAGCCAGCGCCAAGTCTGGCCTCGATTCCGGCGCTGACTCCAGCGTTGATTCCGTCTTTGAGGCCAGTGCTGCTCACGCCTTGCGACGCGCTGCCGCCACGCAACGCTTGCTCGGACCGCCATTGGCTGAACTCGTCGCTGAACTTGCGATAGCGCTCCTGGCGGATGGCGTGATGATCGTCATCCAGGATGCCCGCTGGCTCAGCGCCCTGTTGATGATCGGGCGCGGCGTAATGCGCCTGATGCTGGGGACCGCTGTACCCCTGCGCATCGCGTTCGCTTTGATAGCCGGCGTCACCCTCATGCCTTTCATAAGGGCAAGTGCCGCCTTGCAGACGGCCTGGCTGGGTGCCGTAGCTACCCGCATCACTGCGTTGATTTGAATTCATGTCGGAACTCCTGTTGAGGTCGTCAGACCGGCGAGGCCGATCACCATGATTTCTTTTGGCAATGGGTGTGCCCCGTCGGCGCAGACGCGTGCGCGCGCCTCGTCGGGCAGCTGCACCACCCCATCGCAAGACCCGTCACCGTCGCTCACCCGGCGTTTCCACGAAGCGCTTATTGCCGCATCGCTTGCGGCGGGAATCACCGATTCCATCGGTGTTCACGGGCGATCCACCATACTTCAGACGGGTTCGATGCGCCCCTGCTGAACGGGCTCGAGCCGTTGACTTTGCGCCCCAGGCAATTCTTGAGGCGTCTTGAGGCTGTGCCGCCGCGAAAACGCCCAGCTCAGTTCCGCTCCCATCAGGAAGACCTGGGTGGAGTAATAGACCCACAGCATCATCACCACCAGCGAGGCGGCGGCACCGTAGGCCGAACTCACCGCGCTGCGACCCAGGTAGAGCCCGATGAGCGCTTTACCGAGGCTGAACAGCGCCGACGTGATGAGCGCACCCACCCAGACATCCCGCCAGCGGATGGGAACGTCCGGCACCCATTTGTAGATCACCGCGAACATCACGGTGATCAGGCCGTACGCCAGCAAGGCATTGAGCACCTGCGCCAGCAGCAGGAAGTCGCCCAGCCAGGGTGACCACCACTTGGCAATGGCGGCCAGGGCGGCGCTGGCCACCATGGAGACCATGGACAGGAAGCCCAGCCCCATGATGAGCCCCAGTGACAGAAGCCGGCGGCGCACCAGCGTCCACAGGCTCTGCCACACAGGGATGGACTTCGGGGGCGGCGCCTTCCAGATCCGGTTGAGGGAATTCTGCAGTTCCGCAAACACCGAAGTGGCCCCCACGATCAGTACGCCGGTGCCGATGATGGCGGCCCAGCCGCCCTCCTCCGGACGGTTCACGCGCTTGAGCAGGTCCTCCACCGCCATGGCGCCCTGCAGCCCGATCAGATCGGAGAGCTGATCCATCACCTCGCCCCTGGCGGCCTGTTGGCCAAACACCAGACCGGCCACCGCAATGACGATCAGCAGCAGCGGCGCGATGGAGAACAGCGTGTAATAGGCCAACGCCGCACCCATGCTGGGCGCGTTGTCATCGCTCCAGCCCTGGGCGGCCTCGGTGACGAGGTCAACGGCTTCCTGTAGCGCGGTAGGCAGCTTGATCATGGGCTCCAGAATGAGGACTGCAAGGCAGCGAAACTCCGCACGGGCAAGGGCAGTACCCGAGGGGCTGACGTCCTGGCAACAAGGCGCCTGGCAGCTGCGGCGGCACGTGCCTTGCCACAAGGGGTGGTGTAGCAACTTCCAAGGAGACCCCCATGGCAAGCACCACCATCTCGTCCGATCGCGTTGAAGGCACCAAGGTCTACAACGGCAATGGCGACAAACTGGGCAGCATCGACAACCTGGTCATCGACAAGCGCTCCGGCCTCGTCCGCTATGCGGCGTTGGAATTCGGCGGCTTCATGGGCATTGGTACCGACCGGTATCCAATCCCCTGGAACATGCTGAAGTACGACACCGGGCTGGACGGCTACGTGGTGCCCCTGCGTGAGGATCAACTGGACAAGGCACCTCGTTATGCCCAGACGGAACGTCCGGAATATTCGGATGAATACGGCCGCAAGGTCTATGACTACTACGGCGTGGCCTGGCTGTAAGCCAGAAGAACGCCTCACGACATAAAAAACCGCCCCTCGGGGCGGTTTTTGTTTGGGGGACGGCGGCCTCGCCCCGACCCCTCACTCGCTGGCGCGATGCGGCACCACCGGCTTGATGGCACCGCTGCCCACGAAGCGTGCGTATTCACTGCGCGGCATGACGGCACTCATGCGGTTGTCCTCTTCTTCCCAGCCCAAGGTAACGTCGTGCTCGGCCACCGAGACCTGGATGGGACCCTGCCGAACTTGGAGCATGGGGCCGTCGCCCGTTCGATAGGTCACTTCGCCGCAGACAAAGGCGCTTTGGTCCAGTGGCTGGTCACTCACGTGTTGCATGCTCACCGAGGGGTCGAGCACGGACTCGTCAGCGGGATGTTCAGGCGGCAGTGGGGGACGAGAGCTCATGATGTTTCCTCCAGGTGATCGTCCTGTCCAAGTTCGTCCAGCCACTGCCAAAGGCGCAAGGCCAGCGCGGTGGCGGTGCAGGATGCCAGGGTCATCAGCAGCAGCATGTCGTCCATGGGGTCACCTCGTGATCGTGTGGCATCCACAGGGCGGTTCAGGGCCTCAGGGATGAGCAGGCTGGGCGTGCTGGAAGAACCGGAGCGGAACGGGTTGCAATGGCTGCATGTTCACTGCCACCACCACCAGGACGAAGCGGCCAAGGCCGCGCCCTGGTGTAGGCGTAGTCCCACAGGGCCGCCGGGCGCATGCCCAGGAGCCCTGCGAGCCGCTGTCCATCGCTGCATTCCTGGCAGACGGTGCCCCATCGGATTGCGTCGAATTGCCCTGTTCAGTGGGCATCCAGGATGCCGTACGCGGTCTGCCGTCAACGCCCCTTTGTTCCTGCGGTTGTACGGACAGCGTGTAGGACGACGCCGTACACCCGCCAGTTCGCATCACCGACACGCGGCACCGAGATGCGCCTATGGGAAGCGGACGCCACGGCGCCGATAGTTGAGTCAAAGCATCTCCCAAGGAGAACACGATGAGCCAACTCAGCATCTCGGCCGCCGAAGGCGCCATGCCTTTGTATGAAGTGCGCTTCGAATCGCTGTTCGACCCGGGGCGCGCCATGTCGTTCCCTTGTGACCAGCAAGGCCATGTGGATCTCGACAGCCTGCCAGCCCGCGCTCGCAACAACTACCTCTTCGCCCGAGCGATGGTCGGCAAGGATTACTTGCCGCCCGCCATCCGTGGGCATTGATCGGGCCCCCCAGTCGCTTCGCTCCTGCCCCCAAGGGGCGCTCCCCAAGCTCGGGGCGGCCCGTCGCTTGGGGTTGGGCCCCCCAGTCGCTTCGCTCCTGCCCCCAAGGGGCGCTCCCCGAGCTCGGGAAGGCCCTTCACGATGTCCTACAGGGGGTTTGAGGATTGTCTGACCCTGGTGGCAACGGCGGCTTCTTAGACTGGAGTCATTCCCCAACCAGCGAAAGGAGTTCTCTATGAACTGGGACCGTATTGAAGGCAACTGGACCCAAATCAAGGGCAAGGTCCGCGAGCAATGGGGCAAGCTGACGGACGACGACATCGATGTCGTGGCCGGCAAGCGCGATCAGCTCGCAGGAAAGATCCAGGAACGCTATGGCATCGCCAAGGACGAGGCGGACCGGCAACTGGATCAATGGCAACGCAACGCCGACGACCGTTGGCTGAGCTGAACCAGCCCGACAGTTCTCCCCTCGCTCTTTTGACTGTGACTCTCTCTCTGACTCTCTGACTGACTGAATCCTCCCTGTTGCCGCGCTGTGCCCTCCCGGGCCTGCGCGGTATTTTTTTGGTGGACCCGTCGCGCCCGTAGCCCGGTGCGCCGCCTGTTGGTTCAGGGAGAGAAATAACCGCGCTTGAGTGCGATGGTCACCGCATGGGTGCGGTCGTTAGCGTGCAGCTTGGACAGCACGCTTTTCATGTGCATCTTGACCGTCTCTTCACTGACACCCAGCTCCACGCCCACACGCTTGTTGGAGCGCCCCTCGGCCACCAGACGCAACACCTCGATCTCGCGCGGCGAGAGGCTGCCCTCGTTGTCCTCGTCAAGCATGCGAGCCACCTCGGCAGGAATGCAGCGCTGTCCCTCATGCACCGCGCGAATGGTGTCGACCAGGTCCTTGCGCAACATGCTCTTGAGCAGATAACCCATGGCCCCACCGGCCAGCGCTCGCCGGACCTGCACGTCCCCGCGATAGGTGGTGAGGATGATGATGCGAGCGTCCGGAAATTCCTGCCGCAGGGCGGCCATGCAGTCAATGCCGTCCATGTCGGGCAACCGCACGTCCATGAGGGTGATGTCTGGCCGGTGCTCCCGAAAACGCGCCAGCGCCTCATGGCCACAGGCGGCCTCCGCCACCAACCGCAGGTCCGGCTCGTCTTCCAAGGTGCCGGCAATGCCTTCGCGCAGCAAGGGATGGTCGTCCACCGTCAGGATGCGGATGGGCGATTGCAGGCGGCCCTGCAGCGCAGGGGCGGCGGGGGCAGGCAGGGCGGCGTCAGGAAAATCGGGCATGCTGGAACAATAGCGGAACGCGGGGCATCTTCGCGGTGCACCCGCAGACCGTCGATTACCCGAAAGAGGTATAAGCCCGGTAGAGGGTCGGCATAGCGCCATCAGGGGCCCGGTAGAGGGTTCTGGCGGCTATGAGGGCTATGGAAGCCCGGTACAGGGCCGAAAGAGGGCCGAAAGAGAGCCGGTAGAGAGACGGTAGAGGGCCGTCAGCGCTGAGCCGCCGGCTCACTCGTGACCGCCGGCGTTGCCTCCTCGAACCGGTTGACGGTGCGCAGCGGCTTGAACAGCGCCGCCCAGGCGCTCACCACGCCCAAGGTGCACAGGGCCCCGGTCACCGCCGCCGGAACAACTCCCAGCGCCGCCGCCGCGCTGCCCGCGCGGAACTCACCCAGTTCGTTGGACGAGCCGATAAAGAGCATGTTGACGGCATTGACGCGCCCTCGCATGTCGTCCGGCGTGGAGAACTGGACCAGCGCACCACGGATGTAGACGCTGACCATGTCCGCCGCACCGGCGATCATCAGGGCGGCAAAGGACAGCCAGAAAGTGGTGGAAAGCGAGAACACCAAGTTGGCCACACCGAAGATGGCCACGGCGATGAACATGGTCCGCCCGACATGACGGTTGAATGGCTTCATGCTCAGGTACAGCCCTGCCGACACCTCGCCCACCGCCATGGCGCTGCGCAACGCGCCCAGACCCTGCGGACCGGCGTGCAGCACTTCCTTGGCATAGATGGGCAGCAGGGCCACCACGCCGCCCAGCAGCACGGCGAACAGGTCCAGCGAGATCGTGCCCAGGATGATGGGCCGGGTGCGGATGAAATGGATACCGGCCCCAAAACGCTTCCAGATATTGCCCTGGGTGGCCGCCAGCGAGACCGCCACCGCGCGCACCTGCACGCCACTGACCAGCAGTGCCGTGCCCAGCGCGAAACAGATGAAGCAGACCGAGAAGGTCAGTTGGGCGCCGCCGTACGCATACAGCAGACCGCCCACAAAGGGGCCGCCGATGTTGGCCGCCCGCATGAGCATGCTGTTGGCGGCGATGGCCTGGGCCAGCTGCTCACGCGGCACCACCTGCGGCAGCAGGCTTTGCAGCGCCGGGCCGGAGAAGGCCCGCGCGCAGCCGAACACCACCAGCACGGCATAGATGCCATTCACCCCGGCATGACCATGCCCGGCCAGCCACCACAGCGCCAGGCCGCACAGACCGCTGAGGCCCCAGCTCACCGCCAGAATGGGCTTGCGGCTGAAGCGGTCGATCATGTCCCCGGCCGGCAGCAGCAGCAACAGCATCGGAAGGAACTGCGCCAGGCCTACATAGGCCAGCGCCAGTGGCTGACGGGTCAGGTCATAGACCTGCCAGGCCACCACCACGGCCTGGATCTGGCCCGCAAGTACCGCCATCAGACGGGCGGCCAGAAAGGTGGTGAAGGCGCGCTGACCGAAGACGCTGGGCTGCGCGGTGCTGTCAGCGCCTGGAGCGCCAGGCGCGCCCGTTGCACCAGCGGCGCCATCAGGCGTGGACGAGGACGAAGGAGCTGTCACGGCGGAACCATCCTGCGGGCATGAGGTTGAAACGCCGGCGGGCGGGGCATTCCCGACCGGAAACCGGTCAGTGTAGCCAGCAGGCACTCGATCTGGTCAATCCAGACGCAGCGCTGGGCGGCCATCGCGCCAGGCACGGCGGGTGTCGCACCGCCGCAGGGTCCAGAAAATTTTGCCCGCCGTGTCACACCGCGGGGGGCGCCATCGTCTTGTCGGTGTGGGCCGCCAGAAAGCGGCCCGCCTTTCCCACCCATGGTCCAACCGGAGTCATTCCATGAGCCTACGTCTTTGCTACATGCAGCAATCCCCTGCCCTGTTCAAGAAACTGGTCGATCTGAGCCAGCTCACCAAGGACAGCGGGCTGGAAGCCACCTTGCTCCACCTGATCGATATCCGCGCGTCCCAGCTCAACGGCTGCGCCTTCTGCCTGGACATGCACGTGAAGGAGGCCACCATCGCCGGAGAGCGGCCGCTGCGCCTGTATCACGTGGCGATCTGGCGCGAGTCCGCACTGTTCTCGGCGCGTGAGCGCGCCGCCCTCGCCTGGACCGAGGCCCTCACTCGGCTGCCGGACGGTGGGGTGCCGGAGGCGGTCTTCCAGGAAGCCCGCGCCCAGTTCAGCGAGCAGGAACTCTCTGCACTGAGTTACGCGGTGGCCACCATCAACGCCTGGAATCGACTGAATGCGGCGTTCCTGACGCCGCCAGGGGCGCACGACAAGGCGTTCGGCCTGGACAAGGCCGGCCTGGCCTGAGTCCGGACGGCGCCCCGCCTGAATTGCGCCGCATCAGGCGAGGAGCGCCACTGCACCAGTGCCAGTGCCAGTGCCAGTGCCAGTGCCAGTGCCAGCATCAGCATCAGCATCAGCATCAGCGTCAGCGCATACGCATGCGCTCAGGAGGCCGGCCGGCGCATGTGGCAGCTGGTCGGCTGTTCGGCCTGGGCGGCATCGAGATAACGCAGCGTGCGGAAGCCGTAGCCGGAACCCTCGTTATCGTGCGGAACACCTGCCTCGCCAGCCCGCCGCATGATGCTCACGTACAGCGGCTGCTGCAGTTGGTGGTCGGCGGGACGCATGAAGCCTTGGTGCGCCACCCCCAACGGCCGGCCGTCCAGTTTGAGGCCCTCCAGCGCCAGCGCCACGGCGCGGGGCTCGTCCGAGCCGGCCTTTTCCATCGCCGCCACCAGCATCTCCACCATCAGCTGCATGCGGGCATGCAGATAGTCGTGTTCCGGCTTGGGGAAGCGTTGGCGGAAAGCCGCATAGAAGCGCTCCGACGCGGCATCGCCCACGTTCGGATGCCATTCGGCGACCGCCAGCACCCGGTCCACCCCGGCCTCGCCCAGCACGCCAGGCACGCCCAGCGCGTTGCCATAAAACGTGTAGAAGCGGGTGTTCAGGCCCAGGTCCCTGGCGGACTTGATCAACAGCGTCAGGTCGTTGCCCCAGTTGCCGGTAAGCACCGCCTGGGCCCCGCTGGCGCGGATCTTGGTGGCGTAGGGCATGAAGTCCTTCACCCGGCCCAAGGGGTGGAGCTCGTCCCCGACAATCTGCAGGTCCGGCCGGCGCTGGGCCAGCATGGCCCTCGCCTTCTCGCGCAGGTGCTGGCCGAAGCTGTAGTCCTGGCCGATGAGATAGAGCTTCTTGAGCTGGCGGTCCTGGGCGATCACCTCGACCAGCGCCGCCAGGCGCATGTCCGTGTGAGCGTCGAAACGGAAGTGCCAGAAGCTGCACTGCTGCTCGGTGAGCACCGGGTCCACGGCGGCGTAGTTCAGCAAGAGCGCGCGGTGTTGCGGATCCCGCTCGTTGTGCTTGTCCAGCGCGCTGATCAGCGCACTCGCCACCGCCGAACTGTTGCCCTGCAGGACGACCTTGACGCCTTGGTCAGTGGCCGCACGCAGCATGGACAGCGACTCCTCCACGGAACCCTTGCTGTCAAAGCGCACCACCTCCAGCGGCCGGGCGCCGCCCGGCAGCTTCACGCCGCCCCGGGCATTGACCCGCTCGCTGGCCCAGACCAGGTTGCGAAAGACCGCCTCGCCGCCGTTGCCCAGCGGGCCGGAGAGGCCCTCCACCAGGCCCAGGCGGATCGGCTCCGCCGCCTGCACCGGCCAGGCGGCGCACAGCGAAAGGATCATCCCCCACAGCGCGTGTGCCAGGGCGCGATAACCAGCCTTCATCTCAGATCGCCGACAGGTCCCAACGGGGCTTGACCTCAAAACCACCGCCACGGGTCAACGCGGCCATGTCGCGCTGCAGCCGCAGCCCGGCGGCCAGCGCAATCATGGCGCCGTTGTCGGTACACAGGTGCAGCTCGGGATAGTGCACACGAATCTTGCGGCGCTCGCAGGCGGCATTCAACCGCTCGCGCAGATGCCGGTTGGCGCCCACGCCACCCGCCACCACCAGCCGCTTCAGGCCGGCCTCCTTCAGCGCCAGCAGGGCCTTCTTGACCAGCACCTCGACGATGGCCGCCTGTGTGGAGGCCGCCAGGTCAACCCGCTGCGCCTCGGTGATGCCGCCAGGCTGCTGCTCCAGCTTGCGCACCTGCGTCAGCACGGCCGTCTTGAGGCCGGCAAAGCTGAAGTCCGGCTTGCCGCTGTGCATCAGCGGGCGCGGCAGCGCAAAGGCTTCCGGGTTGCCACCTTCCGCCAGGCGGGAGAGATGCGGACCGCCCGGATACGGCAGGCCCAGCAGCTTGGCGGACTTGTCGAAAGCCTCGCCAGCGGCGTCGTCAATGGTTTCGCCAAGCAGCTCATAGCTGCCCACGTCGTCCACCCGCATCAGCTGCGTGTGGCCGCCGGAGACCAGCAGTGCCACGAAGGGAAACTCGGGCGGGTCGGCCGACAGGAAGGGCGACAGCAGGTGCCCCTCCAGGTGGTGCACACCCAGCACCGGGCGGTCCAGCGCCGCACCCAGCGACGCCGCCACCCCCGCGCCCACCAACAAGGCGCCGGCCAGGCCGGGGCCCTGCGTGTAGGCCACCACGTCCACATCCTGCAGCGACAGGCCGGCACCGGCCAGCACTTCGCGGGTCAGCGGCAGCACCCGGCGGATATGGTCACGCGAGGCCAGCTCCGGCACCACGCCGCCATAGGCTTGGTGCATGCTGATCTGGCTGTGCAGCGCGTGCGCAAGCAGGCGCGGCACGCCGTCGCCGGAAGCGTCCACCAGCGCTACGCCGGTTTCGTCGCAGGAAGATTCAATGCCGAGAACACGCATGGGAGGGCTGGCGCCGAAGCTCAGTGAGGGTCTCAGTGATTTTCCTTGGCGTGATTGATCGAGTATTTGGGGATCTCGACCGTCACCGGCGTATTGGACAGGATGGCCTGACACGACAGGCGCGAATTGGGCTCCAGGCCCCACGCACGGTCCAGCATGTCCTCTTCGTCCTCTTCCATTTCGGAGAGCGAGGCGAAGCCTTCACGCACGATCACGTGGCAGGTGGTGCAGGCACAGACCTGGTCGCAGGCATGTTCGATCTCGACGCCGTTGTCCAGCAACGCCTCGCAGATGGAGGTACCGGGAGGCACTTCGAGCGAACGGCCCTCGGGGCAGTACTCGGGATGGGGAAGGATCTTGATGATGGTCATGGGGATTCCTGGGTCGGCCTGGGGTCTGGCGGGCACTGCCTGGGTCAGACCGAATCAATGCTGCGGCCGGTCAAGGCCTGCTGGATACCGCGATTCATGCGGGCGGCGGCAAAGCCTTCGGTGCCCTTGGCCAGTGCCTCGACGGCGGCAGTGATGGCATCGGCATCCTCGGTGGCGGCCCAGGCGCGCACATCGGTTTCCAGCAAGGTGATGGCCTGGCGCTCCGCATCGCCCAGCAGGTCGCCGTCCGCCTGAAGGGCCGAGGCGGTGGCCAGCAGCATGCGCTCGGCATCCACACGGGCTTCGCGCAGCTTGCGCGCACCCATGTCGCTTTCGGCGCTGGCAAAACCTTCACGCAGCATGGTGGCAATCTGGTCGTCGGAGAGCCCGTAGCTGGGCTTGACCTGCACCGCGGCCTCCACGCCGGAGGTCATCTCCCGGGCCGACACGCTCAGCAGGCCGTCGGCATCCACCTGGAAGCTCACACGGATGCGGGCCGCGCCCGCAACCATCGGCGGGATGCCCCGCAGCTCGAAGCGCGCCAGCGAGCGGCATTCACTCACCAGCTCACGTTCGCCCTGCAGCACATGCACGGCCAAGGCCGTCTGGCCGTCCTTGAAAGTGGTGAAGTCCTGGGCCTTGGCCACGGGGATGGTGGCATTGCGCTCGATGATGCGCTCCACCAGCCCGCCCATGGTTTCCAGGCCCAGCGACAGCGGGATCACGTCCAGCAGCAGGATCTCGCCGTCAGCGCTGTTGCCAGCCAGCTGGTTCGCCTGCACGGCGGCGCCCAGCGCCACCACTTCATCAGGGTTCAGGTTGGTCAGCACCTCGCGACCAAACAGCTCGCTCACGGCCCGGCGCACCACCGGCATGCGGGTGGACCCGCCCACCATGACGGTGCCCTGCACGTCATCCGCCGTCACCTTGGCATCACGCACCACACGCCGCACGGCCAGCAGCGTCTTGTCGACCAGGGCGCGGCTCAGGGTCTCGAACTGCGCTCGGCTCACCTCGACCTGCAAGGCACCAGCGTCCAGTGCGGCGCTGAGCGTCACACGTTCTTGGTCCGTCAGGGCTTCCTTGGCCGCACGGGCAGCAACCAGCACACGGCGCTTGTCCTGCGCGCTGCGGGCGGCCAGGCCGGCCTGCTGCAACGCCCAGTCGGCCAGCAGGCGATCGAAGTCGTCACCACCGAGCTGCGCGTCGCCGCCCGTGGCCACCACCTCGAAGACGCCCTTCGTCAGTCGCAACAACGAGATATCAAAGGTGCCACCGCCCAGGTCATAGACGGCATAGAGGCCTTCGCTGCCGTTGTCCAGCCCATAGGCGATGGCCGCGGCGGTGGGCTCGTTGATCAGGCGCAGGACATCCAGGCCCGCCAGTTGGGCGGCGTCCTTGGTGGCCTGGCGCTGGGCGTCGTCAAAATAGGCCGGCACCGTGATCACGGCACCGAACAAGTCGTCGTTGAAGGTGTCCTCGGCACGCTGGCGCAGCGTGGCCAGGATTTCGGCGGAGATTTCGACCGGCGACTTGCGGCCTTCACGCGTCACCAGGCTCAGCATGCCGGGGGTGTCTTCAAACTGATAGGGCAACTGGTCGGGACCCACCACGTCGGCCACGCGGCGCCCCATGAAGCGCTTGACCGACACGATGGTGTTCTCGGGGTCTTCGGCCTGCGCAGCCAGCGCGTCAAATCCGATCTGGCGACGACCTTCCGGCAGCAGGCGCACGGCCGAGGGCAGGATCACACGGCCCTGCTCGTCCGGCAGGCATTCCGAGACGCCATGGCGCACGGCGGCCACCAGCGAATGCGTGGTGCCCAGGTCAATGCCCACCGCAATACGGCGCTGATGCGGGTCGGGCGAGGCGCCTGGTTCTGAGATCTGGAGCAAGGCCATGGTGTGTCGGACTCTTTTGTTGTTCTGGAACTGCGGGGGAGACTGCGGAGAACGTTCGCCGGCAGGCTCAAGGCTGCTCAAGCGCCTCCAGGCGCTTGTCGATATCGGCACGGAATCGGGTGAGGAACATCAGGGCCCGCACGGACTGGGCGGCCTCGGCGGGCTGGTTGCTGTCGTCCAGGGCGCGGCCGGCCTGGGCCAGCAGCGCCCGTTCGCGCTCAGCCACCTGGCGATCGATGGCCAGGATGGCCTCCATGCCACCGGCCTCCTCCAGCGACTCACGCCACTCCATCTGTTCCATCAGGAAGGCGGGCGGCATGCTGGTGTTCTCGTTGGCCTGGATGGGCGCACCCCGCAGCTCGCACAGGTAGGCGGCGCGCTTGAGGGGATCCTTGAGCCGCTGGTAGGCCTCGTTCACCCGCAGCGACCATTGCATGGCCAGGCGTTGAGACGCGGCGCCGTCCGCCGTGAATCGGTCCGGATGCACCTTGGCCACCAGCGCCTTCCAGCGTGTGGCGATGTCGGCGCCGTCCTGCTCGAAACGAGCGGGCAAGCCGAAGAGCAGGAAGTCGTCGTCGTCCAGTTTCACGGGCTGATGCGATTCACGGATTCACGGGCATGGAGATCGGGCAGGCACGGAGGGCGGCAAGAATGCAAAAAGCGCGGCGTCTCCACCGCGCTACATGCCCTTCAGCACCCACCCAACCGGGAGGGATTCAGATCCGGAAGGACTCGCCGCAGCCGCAGCGGTCTTTTTCACGCGGGTTGCGGAACTTGAAGCCTTCATTCAGGCCTTCGCGGACGAAGTCCAGCTCGGTGCCGTCCAGGTAGGGCAGGCTCTTGGGGTCCACCAGCACCTTCACGCCATGGCCTTCGAAGATCACGTCATCCGGCGTGACCTCATCGGCATATTCAAGCTTGTAGGCCAGGCCGGAGCAGCCCGTGGTCTTCACGCCCAGGCGCACACCCACGCCACGTCCCCGTTTGGAGATGTAGCGCGTCACGTGGCGGGCTGCGGCTTCAGTCAGAGTGACAGACATGATGGATTCCGTCCCGCCCGCCTTATTGGAGGTGCTTGGCGCGGTAGTCGTCCACGGCCGCCTTGATGGCGTCCTCGGCCAGGATCGAGCAGTGGATCTTGACCGGCGGCAGCGCCAGTTCTTCGGCGATGTGGGTGTTTTTGATGGAGAGGGCTTCGTCCAGCGACTTGCCCTTCACCCACTCCGTCACCAGCGAACTGGAGGCGATGGCCGAACCACAGCCGTAGGTCTTGAACTTGGCGTCCTCGATCAGGCCGGTGGCCGGGTTCACCTTGATCTGCAGCTTCATCACGTCGCCGCAGGCCGGTGCGCCCACCATGCCGGTACCCACCGATTCGTCACCCTTTTCGAAACCGCCGACATTGCGCGGGTTTTCGTAGTGGTCGATGACTTTTTCACTGTATGCCATGGTCGTTCTCCAACGTCTTTCTTGTGTGCCCGATGCGTCGTTCAGCGGCGATCAGTGGGCGGCCCACTGGATGGTGCTGATGTCAACGCCTTCCTTGTACATGTCCCAGAGCGGCGAGAGCTCGCGCAGCTTGGAAACCCTATCCTTCAGGAGGGAGACCGCGTAGTCGATCTCTTCTTCCGTGGTGAAGCGGCCAATGGTCATGCGCAGCGAGGAATGCGCCAGCTCGTCGCTGCGGCCCAGGGCGCGCAGCACATAGCTGGGTTCCAGGCTGGCCGAGGTGCAGGCCGAACCCGAGGACACGGCAATGCCCTTGATGCCCATGATGAGCGACTCGCCTTCGACGAAGTTGAAGGAGGCGTTGACGTTGTGCGGCACGCGGCGGGTCAGATCGCCGTTGATGAAGACCTGCTCGATGTCCTTCAGGCCGTCCAGCAGGCGTTGCTGCAGCGCCTTGATGCGGGGCAGTTCGCTGGCCATCTCCTCGCGGGCGATGCGGAAGGCCTCGCCCATGCCGACGATCTGGTGCGTGGGCAGCGTGCCCGAACGCAGGCCGCGCTCATGGCCACCGCCGTGCATCTGGGCTTCCAGACGCACGCGCGGCTTGCGGCGAACATACAGCGCGCCGATGCCCTTGGGGCCGTAGCTCTTGTGAGAGGCCAGGCTCAGCAGATCCACCGGCAGCGTGGCCATGTCGATCTCGACCTTGCCGGTGGCCTGGGCTGCGTCCACGTGGAAGACGATGCCCTTCTCGCGGCACAGCGTGCCGATGGCCGGGATGTCCTGGATCACGCCGATCTCGTTGTTCACGAACATCACGGAGATCAGGATGGTGTCGGGACGGATGGCCGCCTTGAGCACGTCCAGGTCGATCAGCCCGTTTTCCTGCACATCCAGATAAGTCACCTCGAAGCCCTGGCGCTCCAGCTCACGGGTGGTGTCCAGCACCGCCTTGTGCTCGGTCTTGATGGTGATGAGGTGCTTGCCGCGGCTCTTGTAGAACTGCGCGGCCCCCTTGATGGCGAGGTTGTTGGACTCGGTGGCACCGGAGGTCCAGACGATCTCGCGGGGGTCGGCATTGATGAGGGCGGCGACCTGGCCGCGCGCCTTCTCCACCGCTTCCTCCGCTTCCCACCCCCAGGCATGGCTACGCGATGCCGGGTTGCCGAAATGCTCGCGCAACCAGGGAATCATGGCGTCCACGACGCGCGGGTCGACCGGCGTGGTGGCGCCGTAGTCCATGTAGATGGGGAAATGCGGGGTCATGTCCATGGGAACAGTTCTTCTTGTTGCTTCACTTGCTCAGGGCATTGCCCAGGGCGAACACGGAATTGGGCGCGGTGATGCGGATCGGCTTGACGACCGGCGTGCTGGAGATGGCGCGCTTGATGGGAGCCTCTTCCACCGTGACACCCTTGGCGAGCTGGTCGTCCACCAGCTTGCGCAAGGTGACGGAGTCGAGGTACTCGATCATCTTGTTGTTCAGCGCGGTCCACAGGTCGTGCGTGATGCAGCGGCCGGTGTCGTCACCCATGCAGTTTTCCTTGCCACCGCAGCCCGTGGCGTCGATGGGCTCATCCACGGCGACGATGATGTCGGCCACGGTGATTTCGTCCGAGCGACGGCCCAGCGAGTAACCGCCGCCCGGCCCACGGGTGCTTTCGACCAGTTGGTGGCGACGGAGCTTGCCGAACAGCTGCTCCAGATAAGACAACGAAATCTGCTGGCGTTGGCTGATTGCCGCTAGCGCGACGGGGCCGCTGTTTTCACGCAGCGCCAAATCAATCATCGCGGTAACGGCAAAACGACCCTTGGTGGTGAGACGCATCGAACTTCTCCTTGGCCATTGATGGCATCAGGACCTTGAGGCGACAGCCCGACACGTCGGGCCGACTCACGGAGCAGGGTTAACCCCCTGCTATGTCCGAGCATTCTACTAGGTTAAGCAACGGCCTGCCGGGCTAACCCCAAGACGGGCCCCAGAGCCCCTGCTCCAGGCGGGGTCTTGGGCCGCCCGGGGGGGGCCGGCTCAGCCCTTGGCGCTGGTGATGGGCACCACGTTGTCGTGCACCGCAGCCCCAAAGGCTTGCTCCTTGAGCTGGGCCAGTTGATCCCGCAGCCGCGCGGCCTTCTCGAATTCGAGGTTGCGCGCGTGCTCCAGCATCTGCTTTTCCAGCAGGGTGATGCGCTTGCTCAGGTCCTTTTCGCTCAGGCCCTCGACCTCGGCCGCCTGCTCGATCAGCTTGGCGTCATCGCGGCCCGGCTTGTCGCTGTAGACGCCGTCGATGAGTTCCTTGATGCGCTTCACCACACCGCGTGGCGTGATGCCGTTGGCCGCATTGAATTCAATCTGCTTGGCACGGCGGCGTTCGGTTTCGCCGATGGCCTTGCGCATGGACTCGGTGATGCGGTCCGCGTAGAGGATGGCCTTGCCATTGACATTGCGGGCCGCGCGGCCAATGGTCTGGATCAGGCTGCGTTCAGCGCGCAGGAAACCTTCCTTGTCGGCATCCAGGATGGCCACCAGGGAGACTTCCGGGATGTCCAGCCCCTCGCGCAGCAGGTTGATGCCCACCAGCACGTCAAAGGTGCCCAGTCGCAGGTCCCGCAGGATCTCCACCCGTTCCACCGTCTCCACGTCCGAGTGCAGGTAACGAACCTTCACACCGTTGTCGCCGAGGTATTCGGTCAACTGCTCGGCCATGCGCTTGGTCAGCGTCGTGATCAGCACCCGCTCATTGATCACCACACGGTCACGGATCTCCTGCAGCACGTCGTCCACCTGGTGGGTGGCCGGCCGGACTTCGACCAGCGGATCCACCAGGCCGGTGGGCCGCACCAACTGTTCGACCACCTGGCCAGCCTGGCGCTTCTCGTAATCCCCCGGCGTGGCGGAGACAAAGATGGCCTGGCGCATCTTGCGCTCGTACTCCTCGAACTTCAGGGGGCGGTTGTCCATGGCCGAAGGCAAGCGGAAGCCGAACTCCACCAAGGTGCTCTTGCGGGCCCGGTCACCGTTGTACATGCCCCCGAACTGGCCGATCAGCACGTGGCTTTCGTCCAGGAACATCAGCGCATCGGGCGGCAGGTAGTCCACCAGCGTGGGCGGCGGCTCGCCGGGCGCGGCGCCCGAGAGGTGGCGGGTGTAGTTCTCGATGCCCTTGCAATGACCCACTTCCTGCAGCATCTCCAGGTCGAAACGGGTGCGCTGCTCCAGCCGCTGCGCCTCCACCAGCTTGCCTTCCTTGATGAAGAAGGCCACACGTTCGCGCAGCTCCTCCTTGATCGTCTCCATCGCGGCCACCACGCGGTCGCGCGGGGTGACGTAATGGCTGGAGGGGTAGACGGTGAAACGGGGGATCTTCTGGCGGATCTGGCCCGTCAGCGGGTCAAACAGCTGCAGCCCCTCCACCTCGTCATCAAAGAGCTCGATGCGCAGGGCCAGCTCCGAGTGTTCGGACGGGAACACGTCGATGGTGTCACCGCGCACGCGGAAGTGCCCGCGGGTGAATTCCATCTCGTTGCGGGTGTACTGCATGCGCACCAGCTGGGCGATCACATCGCGCTGACCCATCTTGTCGCCAATGCGCAGCGTCATCACCATCTGGTGGTAGTCGCTCGGGTTGCCAATACCGTAGATGGCCGACACGGAGGCCACGATCACGACATCCCGGCGCTCCAGCAGGCTCTTGGTGCAGGACAGGCGCAACTGCTCGATCTGCTCGTTGATCGCGCTGTCCTTCTCGATGAAGAGATCGCGCTGCGGCACATAGGCCTCAGGCTGGTAATAGTCGTAGTAGCTGACGAAATATTCCACCGCGTTGCGGGGGAAAAACTCGCGGAATTCGCTGTAAAGCTGGGCCGCCAGCGTCTTGTTGGGCGCAAACACGATGGCCGGCCGCCCCAGACGGGCGATGGTGTTGGCCATGGTGAAGGTCTTGCCCGAGCCGGTCACGCCCAGCAGGGTCTGGTAGCTGAGGCCGTCGTGCACGCCTTCGACCAGCTGCTGGATGGCCGCGGGCTGGTCTCCGGCGGGCGGATAGGGCTGGAAGAGCTGGAAGGGAGAGCCTTCGAAAGAGACGAATTCGCCCTTCGGAAACTCGCCATCGGCCACGGCGATATCAGCGCCCTGGCCCTCTGAATGAATGCCTGCAGCCGCTGCGGTGCTGGCACCGCTGGCAGGCTTGGAGGTCTTGGCAACTGTGGTACGACTCATCGGGTAATCCCTGGGCAACGCCCATTCCCTGCCTACAATCGACAGGCTGCGTTGGTCACTCAATTCAACAGCGTAGCAAACCCGTCAAACTTGCTCCCCGCTCTGGTTGGCTTGGCGCCCGGCAATTGTCGCGCTCGCTCGTGCCAACGTAGTGTCAGGACACCTGTCAGGAAATCCTCATGTCCCTGTTCGCCGCCGTCGCCATGGCCCCCCGCGACCCCATCCTGGGGCTGAATGAGCAATTCAATGCCGACCCCAACCCCAGCAAGGTGAATCTGGGCGTGGGTGTCTATTACGACGACAACGGCAAGCTTCCCCTGCTGGGCTGCGTGGCCGCAGCCGAGGCGCAGATGTTGGCAGCCCCCAAGGCCCGCGGCTACCTGCCCATCGACGGCATCGCCGCCTACGACCAGGCCGTGCAGGCACTGGTGTTTGGCGCCGGTTCCGACGTGGTGAAGAACAAGCGCGTGGCCACGGTGCAGGCGCTCGGCGGCACTGGCGGCCTGAAAGTGGGCGCGGATTTCCTCAAGCGGCTGAACCCCTCGGCCCAGGTGCTGATTTCCGACCCGTCCTGGGAAAACCACCGCGCGCTGTTCACCAACGCCGGCTTCCCGGTCGAGACCTATCCCTACTACGACGCCGCCAACCGCGGTATCAACTTCGACGGCATGCTGGGCGCGCTCAAGGCCGCACCGGCCGGCACCATCGTGGTGTTGCACGCCTGCTGCCACAACCCGACGGGTTACGACCTGACGTCCGCCCAATGGGACCAGGTGGTCGAGGCCGTCAAGTCGGCCGGCCTGGTGGCCTTCCTGGACATGGCCTACCAGGGCTTTGGGGAAGGCATCGCCGAAGACGGCGCCGTGGTGCAGCAGTTCCTGGCCGCCGGCCTGGACTTCTTTGTGTCCACCAGCTTCTCCAAGAGCTTCTCGCTCTACGGCGAACGCGTGGGCGCCCTGAGCGTGGTGTGCAGCAGTGCCGAAGAAACCACCAAGGTGCTGAGCCAGCTCAAGATTGTCATCCGCACCAACTATTCCAACCCGCCGACCCATGGCGCCCAGGTGGTGGCCACGGTGCTGTCCACCCCGGCCCTGCGTGCCCAGTGGGAAGAAGAACTGGCCGGCATGCGTACACGCATCCGCCAGATGCGTGAAGCGCTGGTGCTGGAACTCAAGGCCGCCGGCATCTCGGAAGACCTGAGCTTTGTCACCCGTCAGAAGGGCATGTTCAGCTACTCCGGCCTCAGCGTGGAGCAGATGCAGCGCCTGCGCGGCGAGTTCGGTGTCTATGGCGTGGACTCGGGCCGCATCTGCGTGGCCGCACTGAACAGCAAGAACATCAAGGCGGTGGCCGCAGCGATTGCGGCGGTCAAGAAGGGCTGAAAAGCCCTCAGACAGCCCGCCTGAGCGGCACTGGGGCAACAAAAGCCTCCCACCGGGGCCGTCCTGCGAAAGCGGGCCGGCCCCGGGTCTTTTTCCGGGAGCTGTGTGACGAAAATCCCACCTCCTCGCTTCTGGCCGCCCTCCTGGCTGCGCAGTTGACGCGACTCAGGCGGACACTGAGCCTGCCGCAGGCCTAGAATTGCTGCGTTGCACAATGCACAGAGGCATGCGCCTCGTCCTCCGTCTCCCGTCCACCGGTCCTCCGCAGGGGTAGCCAGATGCTCTATCAGCTCTATGAAACCCAGCGCGCCCTGATGAGTCCGTTCGCGGAATTCGCCAGCGCTGCCGCCAAGCTCTATAGCCATCCGCTGTCGCCGTTCTCGCACATGCCCGCTTCGCAGCGTGTGTCCGCCAGCCTGGATCTCATGCACCGGCTGGCCAAGGAATACGAAAAACCCGAGTTCAACATCCGCTCCGTCCAGGTCGATGGCGTGGACGTTGCAGTGCAAGAGCTGGTGGCGCTGGAAAAACCCTTCTGCCGCCTGTTGCGCTTCAAGCGCTACACGGACGACACGGCCGTTCTGTCCAAGATGAAGGCCCAACCGACCGTGCTGGTGGTCGCCCCGCTGTCGGGCCACCATTCCACCCTGCTGCGTGACACCGTCACCCAGCTGCTGAAGGATCACAAGGTCTACATCACCGACTGGACCGACGCTCGCATGGTGCCGTTGGAAGACGGCGCCTTCCATCTGGACGACTACATCTTCTACGTGCAGGAGTTCATCCGCCACGTCGGCACGGACTGCCATGTCATCTCGGTCTGCCAGCCCACGGTCCCGGTGCTGGCCGCCATCTCGCTGATGGCCAGCAACGGCGAGACCACCCCCCGCTCCATGACCATGATGGGCGGCCCCATCGACGCGCGCCGCAGCCCCACCGCCGTCAACAACCTGGCGATGAACAAGAGCTACAGCTGGTTCGAGAACAACGTCATCCACCGTGTGCCCACCAACTTCCCCGGTGAAGGGCGCGAGGTGTACCCCGGCTTCCTGCAGCACACCGGTTTTGTGGCGATGAACCCGGACCGCCATCTCACCTCCCACTACGACTACTTTCTGGATCTGGTGCGCGGGGACGACGACAGCGCCGAATCCCACCGCCGCTTCTACGACGAATACAACGCCGTGCTGGACATGCCGGCGGAGTACTACCTGGACACCATCCGCACCGTCTTCCAGGACTTTGCCCTGGTCAACGGTACCTGGGACGTGGGCGGCCAACGGGTGCGCCCCCAGGACATCCACCAGACCGCCCTGCTCACGGTGGAAGGCGAGCTGGACGACATCTCCGGTGCCGGGCAGACGCGCGCCGCGCATGAGCTCTGCAGCGGCATCCCGGCCCAGCATCAACGCCATTACGACGCGATGGGTGCCGGCCACTACGGCATCTTCTCGGGCCGCCGCTGGCGCGAAAAGGTGTATCCGTCGGTGCGCGACTTCATTGCCCAGTACGATGCGGCTCCATTGAATCAGCCAGCCGCGCCCAAGCGCTCGTCAGCCAGATCGAGCCGCCAGCGCCAGACGACCGAGTGAATCCCGTTGCCCTTGAGGACCTGGTCCATCGCCTGGACCAGGCCCTGCCGCAGACGCAATGCACGCGTTGCGGCTACCCCGACTGCCATTCCTACGCCCACGCCATCGCCCGCGGCGAGGCGGCCATCAACCAGTGCCCGCCCGGTGGCGCCGAAGGCATCCGCCGTCTGGCCGCACTGACGGGAGACCCCGTTGTCCCCCTGAACCCGGAACACGGGGTGGAAGGCCCCCTGCGCCTGGCGCTCATTGATGAGGACTGGTGCATCGGCTGCACCCTGTGCATCAAGGCCTGCCCGGTGGACGCCATCCTGGGCAGCAACAAGCAGATGCATGTGGTGATCGACGAGGACTGCACCGGCTGCGAACTCTGCATTCCCGTGTGCCCCGTGGACTGCATCTCCCTGAAGGACGTGACACCGGGCCGCACCGGCTGGGCGGCCTGGAGCCAGCCCCAGGCGGAGGTGGCACGCCAGCGTTACCGCGACCACGAGGTGCGTGTGGCCAGGCAACAGCGGGAGCACGACCTGCAGCTGGAGGCCAAGGCCCAGCACAAGCTGGAACATCTGGAAGAAGCCTCCAGGCTGACCGACCCGGTGCAGCTGGATCGCAAGCGGGCCGTTATTGAAGCCGCCTTGGCCCGTTCGCGCGCCAAGCGCGGCGCCTGAAGGAGGCTCGCCCCGTGAACGCCTCCCAGGTCCAGGCCTTTTTTGAAATCCTGCGTCAGGCCAACCCGTCGCCCCAGACTGAACTGGAATACGCCAGCGTGTTCGAGTTGCTGGCGGCGGTATTGCTGTCGGCCCAGGCCACCGATGTGGGCGTCAACAAGGCCACCCGGCGGCTGTTCGTGGTCGCCAACACGCCGCAGAAGTTGCTCGCCCTGGGTGAAGAACGCCTGGCCGATTACATCAAGACCATCGGGCTGTACAAAACCAAGGCCCGGAATCTCTACGCCACCTGCGGCATCCTGGTGAACCAGCATGGCGGCCAGGTGCCGCGCAGCCGTGAGGCGCTGGAGGCCCTGCCGGGCGTCGGACGCAAGACCGCCAATGTGGTGCTCAACGTGGCGTTCGGTGAAGCCACCATGGCGGTGGACACGCATATCTTCCGCGTCAGCAACCGCACCGGCCTGGCCCCCGGCAAAAACGTGCTGGAGGTGGAGCAGCAACTGCTCCAGCGGGTGCCGCAGGAATTCATGGTGGATGCGCACCATTGGCTGATCCTGCATGGCCGCTACGTCTGTCAGGCGCGACGCCCGCTGTGCGAACGATGCGCAGTGGTGTCGCAATGTGACAGCGCCCCGATGGCAGCGGCTCGCTGACCCCCTGACGCCTACAATCTCGCGACAGCGCCTGACTCACAAAGCGAAGGGACTCCCGCAAACCATGCCCAGCATCTACGACCTTGTCGATCGTGTGGAACGCCTGCTTGTGCGCCATGAGGAACTCACACGGACCAACACCTTGCTGGAACAGCAGGTGCTGGCTCTGACCCAGGAGCGCGACAGCCTGCGCTCGCGCCTGGCCGCTGCCCGTTCGCGGGTGGATGCGCTGCTCGACCGTCTCCCTCTGGAATCCACTGACTCGCAAAAGAGCGGCACATGAAGCAAATGGAAGTCACCATCATGGGCCAGAGCTACCTGCTTGGATGCCCCGAGGGGGGTGAAGCCGCCCTGACCAAGGCGGTCTCGCGGGTGGACAAGGAAATGTGCGCCATCCGCGACTCGGGAAAGATCAAGGCGCGTGAACGCATTGCCGTGTTGGCGGCGTTGAACCTGGCCTACTCCCTCACCGATGGCAGCAACGGCGCGGCGGATCCCAGCGCCGCTGCGGCTGGATCGGCGGCCAATCTGTCGGCGGCCGCGTCGTCTGCATCGTCCACCGCAGCCGATCTCGGCGCAGATTCCATACCTGAAATCGAAACCTTGATGAAACGCCTGGATGAAGCCCTTGCGCAGGATGGGCAACTGCTTTGACTCTGGCCACGCGCGCGTAGAATGGTCTTCGTCCACCGCGTTCGCGTGAGTTTTATATTTCCTTGAACCGATGCTTTCGCGAGCAAGGGCTTGGAATATTGCAAGGCTGGTGTGAGCGTCTCGCGTCAGATGAACCCGAAGCTTTGCTGACCTCGCCCACCTGTACCCCTAGGGTTCAGGAATGCGACTCACGGTTCGCTGTGGACACCTTATCTACCGTGCCCCAATACTGGCTGATGAAGTCCGAACCGGACGAGGCCTCCATCGATCACCTGCAAGCCGCCGGCACCCTTGCGTGGACCGGCGTGCGCAACTACCAGGCACGCAACTTCATGCGTGATGCGATGCAAGTGGGTGATGGCGTGCTGTTCTATCACTCCTCCTGCCCCGAACCCGGCATTGCCGGCCTGGCGGAAGTGCGCAGTGCCGCCTATCCCGACGCCACGCAGTTCGACCCCACCAGCCCCTACTTCGACCCGAAGTCCGTGCGCGAGACGCCGCGCTGGCTGCATGTGGACGTGGGTTTTGTCCGCAAGACACGGCTGCTGTCATTGGCGGAGATGAAGCGGGATCCTGCCCTGTCCACCATGCGCACGCTTCAACCGGGCAACCGTCTGTCCATCACACCGGTCACGCCCGGCGAATGGGCCCATCTGCTGAAGGTGCTGGGCTGACCTTGCTGGGCTGACCTTGCTGGGCTGACCTTGCTGGCTGACCCTGCTGACCCACCTTGTTGACTGACCTTGGCGAGCCGTTGCCCAGCCACGTCAGCCGCCAAGTCAACCACCAAGCCCGAATGGGATCGACGCCAGCACCACCTGGTTGCCTCCACGGCGTTGCGCTTCCTTGACCGCCATCTCGGCGGCATGCAGCAATTCTTCCTGGCGTGAAGCGGTGTGCGGAAAACTGGCCACGCCCATGGAGAGCGACAGGCCGAGGTCCTGACCGTGCAGCACCACGATCTGGGCATGGCATTGGCGACGAAGCTGCTCCATGCGCGCATGCGCCGTAGCCAGGCCCACGCCAGACAGCAGCACCGCAAACAGGTCTTCGCCAATGCGGCAGGCGGCATCCATGGCTCGGGTGTTGGCGCGCAGCATGCGGCCCAAGCCTTCCAGCAGGCGCTGGCGTGCCTCGTGGTCCAGCACTTGGCCCTCCGGTGCCGGCTGGGCATCCAGGGCGATCAATACCAAGGTGAATTCGCGGTGCTCCCGAGTGGAGAGGTCGATCTCACGCAGGAGTTGGTCATCGAACTGGGCGCGCATGTAAAGGCCCGAGACCTCGTCGCGGCCACTGCCCTGCTGCAGTTCCCGGCGCATCTGCTCCAGCGCTTTTTGCTGCTGCTCCAGCTGCTGCAGCGCGCGTTGCAGATGGGATTCGCGATGCCGCTCCTCGGTCTTGTCGCTCCATAGCGCCATGATGTGTTCGGAGCCGAGCGGAATGCGGGTCACCATCACCTCGCGGCGGCGGCCGCCCAGCTCCAGACGGTGCTCGGAACTCACTACGCCGCGCTGCGCCAGCGTGGCCTGCTCGGCCCGGCGCATGGCCTGGACTTCGTCGGCGCGCATCAGCTCATTGTCCGTGGCGCCCACCATGCCCTGCTCGGTACGGCTGAACAGCTCGGTCAGGCCGGCGCTGGCAAAGACATAACGCCCGGTGGCCATGGATTTGACCGCCAGGCAGGCGCCGGTGGGCTCCAGCAGGCTCACCAGGCCGGCAGCAACCGGCCCGAGAGGTGCCCCGAAGGAAGCGAGCCAGGCATCGAAGCTGGCAGGCGCAGGGGACGCGGCGGCAGTGAGTTCCATGGACAGGCCAGGCCAGGTGGGCCTGGCGGTCGAATGGTGGATGAAGTGAATGTAGATGGCTTGATCAAGCCGGGGCAAGAGCAGACCGCACGGTTGCGTGGCCACTCCCCCTAAGCTTGGGGCTCAGCATCCTAGCTTGCCAGCCAGGGACAGGCCTTGAGTCATGGAAGGGAATATGTCACACCCTGCACAGGCTTACCTCACCCTCTTGCGAGATACTTCCGGGCTTCGTCCCACCGGTTTGCGCCCTGGCACCCCCCACTTGGTGGTCAGCCTGAAAAAATCAGGCTAGAATCCGCGTCTTTGCTGGCAAACCCTGCGCGTCGATTCGGAAGCGGAATCCGGATACCCCCGCTTCGAGAGCCCAGTTGAGGGAGCTGAAAATTACTCCCCCAGCAGCGATCCTTGCGAACACCGAGCGCTATTTGAAGGAATTCTTTTTTCATGACCACCATTCGCGTCAAAGAAAACGAGCCGTTCGACGTGGCCCTGCGCCGCTTCAAGCGCACCATTGAAAAGCTGGGCCTGCTCACCGAGCTGCGCGCCCGCGAGTTCTACGAAAAGCCGACCGCCGAGCGCAAGCGCAAGAAGGCCGCCGCGGTGAAGCGTCATTACAAGCGCGTGCGCAGCATGCAGCTGCCCAAGAAGCTGTACTGATCCCAGCCCGCTGACACGGTTCATCCGTTGTCAGTCAGCAGATCAGCAGTTTCCGGCCCGGGATGCCCGTCAGACGGCCTCCCAACGCCCGAACAGCACAGAAAGCCCGCGCAGGACGCTGCCGCGGGCTTTTTTGTATTCTGATTTTTGTTTCATGATTCCAACGTCATGATTCCAACGGAGAGAAGTCCATGAGCCTCAAAGAACAAGTCACCGAAGACATGAAGACCGCCATGCGTGCCAAGGACAGCGAACGCCTGGGCACCATCCGCCTGCTGCTGGCCGCCGTGAAGCAAAAGGAAGTGGATGAGCGGATCGTGGTGGATGACGTCACGCTCGTGGGGATCGTCGACAAGCTGATCAAACAGCGCAAGGACGCCATCAGCCAATTCAGCGCCGCAGGCCGCCAGGACCTGGCCGACAAGGAAAGCGCCGAAGTGAAGGTGCTGGAAGCCTACCTGCCGCAGCGCCTGAGTGCCGAAGAGATCCAGGCTGCAGTGGCCGCCATCGTGTCGGAACTGGGCGCCAAAGGCCCCGGCGACATGGGCAAGGTGATGGGCGCCGTCAAGACGCAGCTCGCCGGCAAGGCCGACATGGGCCTGGTTTCCGCCGCCGTCAAGGCCGCGCTGGCCTGACCCCACCCCAGGAGCCCCGCCATGGAACTGACCGTTCAACAGCTGACGCCGGACTTCTGCGTCGCCCCGCAGCTCACGCCGGAGGTCATGGCCGCCCTGGCGGGTGCCGGGTTCAAGAGCGTGATCAACAACCGCCCGGACTTCGAAGGCGGCCCGGATCAACCCACCAGCGCTACCATGCAGGCCGCCGCCGAGGCGGCCGGCCTGGCCTACCGCCACTTGCCGGTGCAGGGCGGCTACCAGTCGCCGGAAGAGATCCAGGCCATGCGCGCGCTGATCGACGAGCTGCCCACGCCGGTACTCGCTTTCTGCCGCTCCGGTGCTCGCTCGACCAAGCTGTTCGCAGCCGCCAGCCAGCTCTGAAACCGGCGCGGGCGCACACCTGCCGGACGCCGACCGACCTGCCCGCCCCACCTGACCCATCCAACGGCCGCGCCACCCAGCGCGGCCGTTTTGCCTTTCGCCCCCCCGGATGGCGATTACCGGCAGGGGCGTGATCACACGGCTCAAGGGGAGGACTTTCCCGGACTGGCCCCGGAATTCCTCCGCACCAGACGCAGCGATGGCTACAGTCTCCAAGACCGCCCTGCGGTTGTGAGCAGGCTCCCGCTGTCGAGGAGCCGCTCGGAGACACCTGAATGCCTTGATGAACGCCCTGCTCGCCTTTGCCAGGGGCATCGACAGACTCAATGACCGTCTTGCCGCCGTGGCGGCCTGGGCGGTCCTGCTGTCGTGCCTGATCAGCGCCACCAATGCGGTCATCCGCTACGGTCTGGACATCAGTTCCAACGCCTTCCTCGAAATCCAGTGGTATCTGTTCGCCGGCTGCGTGATGCTCGGCGCCGCGCAGGTGCTGCGGCTCAATGAACATGTCCGCGTGGACCTGGTCTACAGCCGTCTCAGCGGTCGCAGCAAGGTCTGGGTCGACACCTTCGGGCTGCTCGTGTTTCTGCTGCCGGTCATCTTCTATGCGGCCTGGCTGTCCTGGCAGTTCTTCGTGGTCAAGCTCACCACCGGCATGCGGCCGCAGGACAGCGTGCAGGCCCTGGGCTGGCTGGGCTACACCTGGAAGCTGCTCGCCAGTGGCGAGGTCTCCGGCAATGCCGGCGGCCTGATCCGCTGGCCGGCCGCCGCACTGCTTCCGCTGGGCTTCACGCTACTAGGGCTGCAGGGCGTGTCGGAATTGATCAAGCGGCTGGCGTGGCTGATGCACCGCCTCGAGATGGACACCCATTACGAGAGGCCGCTGCAATGATCGCGATGGAGCACTTCCCGCCGCTGATGTTCGCGGGGCTGATCATCATCATGCTGATCGGTTTCCCGGTGGCCTTCTCCCTGGCTGCGCTGGGCCTGGCCTGCGGCATCTATGCGGTCAGCCAGGGCTGGTTCCCGCCCGAGTTCCTGTCCGCGCTGCCGCAAAACGTCTTCGGCATCCTCTCCAACGACCTGCTGCTGGCCATCCCGTTTTTCACCCTGATGGGCTCGGTGCTGGAGAAATGCGGGCTGGCCGAGGACATGCTGGATTCCATGGGCCAGTTGTTCGGCCCGGTCCGCGGCGGGCTGGGGTATTCCGTGATCATTGTTGGCTTCATCCTCGGCGCCATCACCGGCACCGTGGCCGGCCAGGTGATCGCCATGGCGATGATCTCGCTGCCGGTGATGATGCGCTACGGCTACAACATGCGCTACGCCACCGGGGTGCTGGCCGCGTCGGGCACCATCACGCAACTGGTGCCCCCCTCCCTGGTGCTGGTGGTGCTGGCCGACCAACTGGGCCGCTCGGTGGGCGACATGTACAAGGGCGCCTGGGGCCCATCCATCCTGCAAGTGCTGATCTTTGCGCTCTACACCTTCATCCTGGGCCGCCTGAAGCCGCATCACGTGCCTGGCGTGCCCAAGGAGGCCCGCACGCTGCAGGGCTGGGCGCTGTGGCGCAAATGCCTGCGCGGCATCATCCCCTCGGCCATCCTCATCTTTGCCGTGCTGGGCTCGATGGGCGGCCTGCCCGGCATCAACACCGCCGTCTGCACGCCGACGGAAGCGGGAGCCATGGGCGCCGTGGGCGCCTTCATCCTGGCCGCCCTGCACGGCCGGCTCACCTGGCCCCTGCTGCGCGGCGCCATGACCGGCACCATGCGCATCACCGCCATGGTGGTGTTCATCCTGATCGGATCACGCACGTTCTCGCTGGTGTTCCAGGGCGTGGAGGGCGGCGTGTGGATCGAGCACCAGCTCTCCAACCTGCCTGGCGGCCAGATCGGCTTCCTGATCGCGGTCAACCTCTTCATCTTCTTCCTGGCTTTCTTCCTGGACTTCTTCGAGATCGCCTTCATCATCTTGCCGCTGCTCGGCCCGGTGGCCGAGAAGATGGGCATCGACCTGGTGTGGTTCGGGGTGATGCTCTGCGTGAACATGCAGACCAGCTTCATGCATCCCCCCTTCGGTTTTGCGCTGTTTTATCTGCGCGGCATTGCCGACACGCTCTTCAAGACCGGCGCCCTGCCCCGCAAGGTGGCCTCCAGCGACATCTACCTGGGCTCCATCCCCTGGGTGCTGATGCAGCTGATCCTGGTGGCGGTGGTGATCTTCTTCCCGGTCACGGTGACCGCCTTCCTGGACAAGGAGGAGGCGGTGGATATGGACAAGGCCACCGAGATGCTGCAGGGCATCGAGACCGGCACGGACGCCTCCGGCAGCCACCACCAGGATCCGGCCCAGTTGTTCGAGCCCGCATCTTCGCCGGGGTCGGCCGCGTCCGGCGCCCCGCCTGATGCCGGATCTGGCGCCGCCCCAGATGCGACCTCCGGTGCCGCCTCGGGTGCCACCTCAGCGCCACCCGAAGACCCGGCCGAAGCCGTGCGCCGCGCCCTGGGGCCGTAGCGCAGCAACAGCGCCGCTAGGGGCGCCGTTAAGGGCGCGGTGAGGCACGCTGCGCTGTGCGCATCCCTGGACAAGGGGCCCTCCGGCCGGATGGCATACTTCGCTGCCCGGCCCCTCCCATGCAGTTCAGCTCCATTTTTTCCGACCACTGGTCCCGCCTCGTGCCTCGGATCCGCCCGCTGATGCTGGGTGCGACCCTGCTGCTGACCGCCGCGCACCTGATGGCCCAGGCCACGGCCACGCCGGCCACCAGCACCAGCACCAACACCACCAGCGGTCCCGCCAACAGCGGCATCAAGGACTACGCCTACACCCCGCTGCTGGTCAACGACGGCGCCCCGGCCGACATCTGGACCCTGGACCAGGGCCCCAATGGCGTGTTGTGGCTGGGCACCGGCATGGGCCTGTTCCGCTTTGACGGCTTGCGTTTCGAACGCTATGCGCTGCGCGAAGGCCAGCGCCTGCCTTCCACCAACATCAACGCCCTGAAGGTCATGCCTGACGGCAGCATCTGGCTGGGCTTTCATGGCGGTGGGGCGGCACGGCTGAAGGACGGGCGCATCAAGGCCTTCGGCCCCGCCGAGGGGCTGCCCACGGGCCGGGTCCTGCATTTCACCCAGACGGCGGACGGCGTGCTCTGGGCCGCTGCAGGCAGCGGGCTCGCGCGTTTCGTGAACGAGCGCTGGCAGATGATCGGTGCCGACTGGGGTCTGGATGATGGTGCCGTGGACTACGTTCACACGGACCGGCGGGGCGTGTTGTGGGTCTGCAGCTCGCGACGATTGCTGTTCCTGATGCCAGGTGAACACCGGCTCCGGGACACCGGCATCCCGGTCTCGCGCTCGGCTGTCGTGGCGGAGGATCTGGAAGGCCGGATCTGGCTGAGCGAATCCCTTCGGGGCACCCGGCCGTTGCCCGACCTCACCGCAAAGACGGCGAGCTTGGCGGCAGCAATCGCCCTTGGGGCCGCACCTGCGATCGCGCCAGCACCTTCATCGGCGTCTGCACCGACGCCTACAGCTGCGCGAGATGCTGCGTCGGCTTCTGCGCCAGCTTCTGGCGCAACAACTGCGCCAGCGCCGGCCACGCCGACACCACCCTTCGAGCCCGCCTACGCCACCGCCAAGCAACTGCTCTTCGCCCGCGACGGCTCGGTATGGCTCACCGTGGCCGGTGCCGGCGTCTGGCGGCTGCCTTCGGCGGCGGACATTCCCACCGGCCACATCCTCACGCCCCAGGACGGCCTGGAGCGCTTCGAGCGCGAACAGGGCCTCACCTCCCCCGTGGTGGTGCCGGTGGTGGAAGACCGCGAAGGCACCGTCTGGGTGGGCAGCAACAACGGGCTGAGCAGTTTCCAGCGGACCCGGCTTCACGAACTACTCACGCTGGCGGGCACCTCGCTGGGGGGCTTTGCGCTGGTGGCCCAGGGCGACGGCGTACTGGCGGCCAACCTGCGCGCCGCCGTGGAAGCCGACCCACCCGCCGCCCCGCGTGAACAGGGCGGCGCCGTGCCGTCGCGCAATGCGGTGCGGACGGCGGATGGCGCCCTCTGGTGGATCGGGTCGGACCGCCTCTACCGCCGCGACGACAGCGACACGCGCGAGTTCCTGCTGCCCGAAAGCGCCCGCCGCACCCAGGTGCTGGCCGCGCTGCCGGATGGCGGCCATGGGCTGTGGCTGTCGGTGGAGGACGACGGCCTCTACCTCGCCACGCCCGATGGCGTGCGGCGCGACCCACGCCTGCGCGAGCTGCATGCCCCCCAGACCATGACCCGCGGCCCCGACGGCGCGCTCTGGATGGCCAACGAAGATGAGGTGCTGCGCTGGAGCGACGACCAGCTCACCCGCTGGACCAGCCGGGATGGCCTGGCCATCGGCCGGGCCACCGCCCTCAGCGTCACCGACCGCCGCCTGGTGGCCGCTGGCGAAAACGGCGTGGCCTTCTTTGATGGGCAGCGCTTCACCACCGTCACCCAGAACACCGATGCCGTCTTCGGCCATGTCACCGGCATTGTGGAGTCGCTCAACGGCGACCTCTGGCTCAACGGCGGCCGTGGTGTGGTCCAGGTACAGGCGGACAACCTGCTGGCGCTGTCCGCCCGGCCCGGTGAACCGCTGAACTACCGCTTGTTCGACCGCCGCGACGGCCTGCCCGGTATCGCGCTGCAGGCCGGCATGGTGCCCACTGCCCTGCGCGACCGGCGCGGACGGCTCTGGTTCGTCACCAACCGTGGCGTGGCCTGGCTCGACCCCAGCACCGTACCCCGCAACAACCAGCCGCCGCGCACCGAGATCTATGGCCTGCGCAGCGGCGAACAGCATTTCCTGGCAGATGAAGGTCTGAGCCTGCCACCCGGCACAACCCACCTGACACTGAGCTACACCGCCGTCACGCTGGCAGCGGCCGACCGGGCCCGTTTCCGCTACCGCATGGAAGGCGTGGACCGCGGCTGGCATGACGCCGGGGGCGTGCGCGAAGCCACCTACGCCAACCTCGCCCCGGGCCGCTACCGTTTCCAGGTCATGGCCGCCAATGGCGACGGCGTGTGGGACACCCAGGGCGCCGCGCTGGACTTCGAGATCGCCCCCACCTGGATGCAGAGCCGCCTGTTTGCCTTCAGCGCCGTTTTCGTGGTGCTGGTGGTGGCCTGGATGGCCTACCGCATGCGCACCCGCGCCATCGCGCGGCAGGTGCAGTGGCGCATGGAAGAGCGCCACCGGGAGCGGGAACGCATCGCCCGCGAACTGCACGACACGCTGCTGCAGGGCGTGCAGGGCCTGGTGCTGCAGTTCAACAGCGTGGCGCGCCGGGTGGAACAGCCGGACGTCCACGACAAGCTGGAACGGGCCCTCTCCAACGCCGAGCGCCTGATCCTCGCCGCACGGGACCGTGTCTCCGACCTGCGCACCCATTCCGGCCCCTTGAGCGAAGACCTCGCCACTGCGGCAGCGGCCCAGGCCGACCAGCGGATGCAGGTGGACCTGCACGTGGAAGGCACCGAACCGCTACTGCGGCCGGCCGTGCGGGATGAGCTGCTGATGATCGGACGGGAGGCCATCGCCAACGCGCTGCGCCATGCCCAGGCCCGCCACCTGTCGGTCTGGTTGAACTACGACGAACGCCGATTGACGCTGCGCATCGTGGACGACGGCCAGGGCGTGTCGCCGGAATTCGCCAGCCCGGACGGGCGACCAGGCCATCACGGCATCAAGGGCATGTTCGAGCGTGCGCGCCGCCTGCATGGCAGCCTGCGCATCCGTAGCCGCGAGGAAGGCGGCACGGAAGTGGAGGTTCGGGTGCTGGCCAGCCACGCCTACGCCCCGTTGCACAGCGACCGGCGCCAACGGCTGGTCCGGGCGCTGCGCTTCTGGCTGCTGCGGCCGCTACGGCCCTTGCGGCGCCTGCTGCGAAGCTATCGGAACCCACGCTAGCGAACGCTGCCCGGCCCAGCGAAGGCTGCAAGGTTCAGCGGTACCGCGCGGGGTCGGGTGAATCCGTGGGCTGGGCCACCACCTTGCGCAGCGCCGCGCTCATAGGCATCTGCAGGTTGATGCCGGAGGCGGGCAACGAGGATGCAAACCAGCGCTTGTAAATGCTGAAGATCTCGCCGCTGCGGTACAGACCGGTGATCGTCTCATCCACCAGCGCCTTGAAAGCCGGGTCGTCGCGATTGAGGCCGATGGCATAGGGCTCGACGGTCAGCCCGCGATTCGACACGACGTAATCCTGCGCAGGCACCGAGCCGCCTTGCTGTGCCAGCAGGCTGCGCAGCAGCACGTCATCCATCAGGAAGGCTTCCGCGCGGCCGCTGCGCAGCAGTTGAAAGGCGTCCGGATCATCCAGGCCGGCGACGATGCGAATGCCCAGTTGCTGCTGCTCATTCACGGCCGCCAGATGCTGGATGCTGGTGGTGCCGATGGTGCTCACCACCGGCCGCCCCCGCAACTCCGTCAGGCTCTGCACACGCTCGCCGTTGCGTGTCATCAGGCGGGTTTCCGCCACGAAGATGGTGATGGAGAAGGCCTGCGTGCGGGCGCGCTCCGCCGTGTTGGTGGTGATGCCGCATTCCAGGTCCAGCGTGCCGTTGGTGACCATGGGCAGGCGCGTGGCGGAACCCACCGCCACACGCCGCACCTCCAGGTCGGGCAGCTTGAGCCGTGCACGCAGGGTGTCGATCACCCGCTCACAAAGCTCCACGGTGTAGCCAATGGGCTTGAGCTGGGCGTCGAGGTAGGAGAACGGGAGCGAGGCGGGGCGATAACCCATCACCACCACGCCGGTGTCGCGGATACGGGTGAGCGTGGGGCCTTCCGGTGGTCGGGCGGGCGCGGTCGATGGGCCGGCCGGTGGCGGGACGGATGGGGGAGCTTTTGGCGCACCTGTTGTGGCGGTGCTGGACGTGCTGGCTGAGGTGCTGGCTGAAGTGCCGGCTACCGTACTGCTGGCCGAGGTGCTGGCCGAGGTGCCGGTTCTGGTCGCCGCCGGCTTGGCCGACTGCACATGGGGTGCAGCGCAGGCGGCCTCGGGCAGCAGGGGGAGGAAGGCGAGGAAGGCGAGCGTCATGCCGCCCAAGGCGGCACGGGAGACCAAGGGGGCCAGGCTGGTCAAGGCGGCCAGGGCGTTCAAGGCGGTCAAAGCGGCGGTCGAGACCGCGGAGGCGACCCGGAGCGAGCTGCGGTCCCGCATCACGACGAGCGCGAGGCTCCCCGCGAACCGCGAGCGTCGCCCCCCTCTTCCTCATCACTCCCCGGCGCCTGGTCTCCCCGCGCCACCGCATCCTGCCGCCGGAGTTCGGCCATGCGGTCGCCGATCTTCAGCTCCAGGCCGCGCGGCACGGGTTGGTAGAAGCGCTGGTCTTCCAGCCCGTCCGGCAGGTATTGCTCGCCCGCCACATAGGCGCCTGGGAAGTCGTGCGCGTAGCGGTAGGCCTTGCCGTAACCCAGCTCCTTCATCAGGCGGGTGGGCGCATTGCGCAGGTGCACCGGCACAGGCCGCGAGCTGTCTTGCTTGATCAGCGCGCGCACCTCGTTGTAGGCGTTGTAGACCGCGTTGGACTTGGGCGCGATGGCCAGGTAGACCGCCGCCTGGGCCAGGGTGAGCTCGCCTTCGGGCGAGCCCAGCCGCTCGTAGGTTTCTGCGGCGTCCAGGCAGATCCGCAGTGCCCTCGGGTCCGCCAGGCCGATGTCTTCGCTGGCCATGCGGATCAGCCGCCGGGTGATGTAGCGCGCATCCACGCCACCATCGAGCATGCGCACCATCCAGTACAACGCCGCATCCGGATTGGAGCCCCGCACGGACTTGTGCAGCGCGGAGATGACGTCGTAGAACTGATCACCACCCTTGTCATAACGGCGCAACTGCTCGCCGAGTGTGCGCTCCAGCAGCGCCTCGTCGATCTCCGTGGTGCCGGCGGGCGTGAGCTGGGCCACAGTCTCCAGCGTGTTGAGCAGGCGGCGCGCGTCACCGTCTGCATAACCAATCAGCCGCTGGGCGGCGGGGTCGCTCAGCGGCGGGCTGTGCAGCGCTTCGCCGCCGCGTTGCAGCAGCTCGCGCATGTCCTGCTCGTCCAGGGCCTTCAGCACATGAACGGTGGCGCGGGACAACAGCGCGGAGTTGACCTCGAAGGACGGGTTCTCCGTCGTGGCGCCGATAAAGCTGAAGAGGCCCGACTCCACATGCGGCAGGAAGGCATCCTGCTGCGCCTTGTTGAAGCGGTGCACTTCATCGACAAACACGATCGTGCGCCGGCCCTGCCCCGAGGCGGCCAATGCCCGGTCCACCGCCTCGCGGATGTCCTTCACTCCGCCCAGCACGGCGGAGATGGCAATGAACTGGGCGTCGAAGAACTGGGCCATCAGGCGCGCCAGCGTGGTCTTGCCCACGCCCGGCGGCCCCCACAGGATCATGCTGTGGGGGCGGCCGCTTTCCAGCGCCACCCGCAGCGGCATGCCTTCACCCAGCAGATGACGCTGGCCCACCACCTCGTCCAGCTTGCGGGGGCGCAGCCGCTCGGGCAGCGGCGCATGGGCGCTGACCGGGGCGGCGGCGGCCGCAAGGCTGGGCGCCGGATCGAATTCATCCGGGAAGAGGGAGGCGTTGCTCATGCGCTTAGCGCTGCTCCATCACGTCCGTGCCGGCGGGTGGATCGAAGCGGAAACGATCGGGCGTCACCTTGGCATTGATCTGCACCGAGCTGAACTGCATCACCGAGCGCTGGCCGAAGGCATCCACGATCTCCAGCCCCACCAGCTCCCGGCCCCGGAAACCGAGGCGCAGGTTCTGCACGCCGCTGTCGCTGCGCTTGGGGGTGGCCAGCACCCATTCCACGCCCTGCTCCGCCGGCTGGGACTTGAGCGTGAAATCACGTGACATGTCGCCGCCCGCCAGCAGCGCCACCGGCGTGGTACCCAGCGCCTGGTCCATGTTGCGCACACTGGCCTGCGCCAGGTCGGGGTCATAGACCCAGACCTTCTTGCCATCACCCACGATCAGTTGTTCGGCCGGCTTGTCGTAGCTGAAGCGGAACTGGTTGGGCCGCTGGAATTCAAAGCTGCCAGTGGTGCTCTTCTTGCGCTTTCCGTCCGGCGCGGTCACCGTCTGGGTGAAGGCAGCGCGGCCGCTCTTGACCTCGGTAACAAACTGCTGAAGGGCCGTGACGCCGTCCGCGTGAGCCAGGGTCGCGGCGCCGAGCAAGGCGCCCCCAGCGACGGTGCGCGCCACGGCACGGGCCAGGCTGGGAGCCCGGTGGCCCGACCACAGGGAAAGCGGGAACAGATTCTTGAAGCGCATGGGGATCAGACTCGACAGATCGGATTCAGTCAGACGAGATCAATCGTCCCGCTTGGGAACAACGATGTCGCGGTTGCCATTGGTGGCCATCGAGGAAACGAGGCCGGATTTCTCCATCTGCTCCAGCAAACGGGCGGCCCGGTTGTAGCCAATGCGCAGATGGCGCTGCACCAGGGAGATGGACGCACGCTTGTGCTGCAGCACGATGGCCACTGCCTGGTCATACATGGGGTCGGACTCACCGTCGTCCCCCGCCGCCAGGCCCGGCAGGCCGTCGCCGCCACCACCGTCATCCAGCACCCCACCTTCAAGGATGCCCTCGATGTAGTTGGGCTGGCCGCCCTGCTCTTTCAGGTATTCGACCACGCGGTGCACTTCATCATCACTGACAAAGGCGCCGTGGACCCGCACCGGCAGGCCGGTACCGGAGGCCATGTAGAGCATGTCCCCCATGCCCAGCAGGGCCTCGGCGCCCATCTGATCAAGAATGGTGCGGCTGTCGATCTTGCTGCTGACCTGGAAGGACAGGCGGGTGGGAATGTTGGCCTTGATCAGGCCGGTGATCACATCCACCGACGGACGCTGCGTGGCCAGGATCAGGTGGATGCCGGCAGCACGGGCCTTCTGCGCCAGGCGGGCAATCAGCTCTTCGATCTTCTTGCCCACCACCATCATCAGGTCGGCCAGTTCGTCGATCACCACCACGATGTGAGGCAGGCGGTCCAATGGCTCAGGCTCTTCCGGCGTCAGGCTGAAGGGGTTGGGGATCTTTTCCTCGCGCTCATGCGCGTCGGCGATCTTCTTGTTGTAGCCCGCCAGGTTGCGCACGCCCATCTTGGACATGAGCTTGTAGCGCCGCTCCATTTCGCCCACACACCAGTTCAGCGCGTTGCCGGCCTGCTTCATGTCGGTCACGACCGGTGCGAGCAGGTGGGGGATGCCCTCGTAGACGCTCATTTCCAGCATCTTGGGGTCGATCAGGATCAGGCGCACATCCCGGGCCTCGGCCTTGTAGAGCAGGCTGAGGATCATGGCGTTGATACCCACCGACTTGCCCGAGCCGGTGGTGCCAGCCACCAGGCAGTGCGGCATCTTGCCCAGGTCCGCCACCACCGGCAGGCCGATGATGTCCTTGCCCAGGCCCATGGTCAGCGGGGAGGCGGCATCGGCATAAACCTGGGAGCCGAGAATTTCGGACAGGCGGATGGTCTGGCGCCGGGCATTGGGCAGCTCCAGCGCCATGAAATTCTTGCCCGGGATGGTCTCCACCACCCGGATGGAGGTCAGGCTCAGCGAGCGGGCCAGATCCTTGGCCAGGTTGACGATCTGCGAGCCCTTCACCCCAGTGGCCGGCTCGATCTCGTAGCGGGTGATGACCGGCCCGGGAGAAGCGGCCACCACGCGGACCTCGACACCGAAGTCCCGGAGCTTCTTCTCGATCATGCGGCTGGTCATTTCCAGCGACTCGGGCGTGACCGTTTCAATGCGCGGCGGTGGCGCGTCCAGCAGGTCGACCTGCGGCAGCTTGGTGTCGGCAGGGTCGACGAAGAGCGTCTGCTGACGTTCCTTGGCCACACGGGTGGACTTGGGCACCTCCACCACGGGCGGCTCGATGAGGATGGGCACATGCTCTTCCACGAGCACCTGGCGCTCCACCTCCACCACGGCATCACGTTCCCGCTTGGCGACCTTGCCGACGCGCTTGTCTTCTGCGATTTCACGCTTCACGACACGGCGCTCGCGCAGGCTTTCCAGCCAGGTGCCGATGTGCTCGGCCACCCGCAGCCACGAGAACTTGAGCGCCAGGGACACCCCCGCCACCAGCGCAGCGATCCACACCACGCCCGAGCCGGCAAAGCCCAGCAGCTTCATGCTCCAGGGCCCCAGCAGGTAGCCCAGCACGCCGCCGGCATGCCCGGGCAGATGCGACTCCCAGCCGTACAGGCGGGTCCATTCCAGGGAGCAACTGGCGGCCATCAGCAGCAGCACCCCACCCGCAGTGGGCAGGCGTTGCTGGAAGGTTGGCGCCGGGGAACCATCCGCGCGCAGCAAGCGCGCCAGACTGCCCAGCCAGCTGCGCAGCCCCACCAGCAGCAGCCACCAGCAGGAATAACCGAAACCAAACAGAAGCAGGTCGGAGATCCACGCGCCCAGCGTTCCCACGCGGTTTTGCGTCAGCGCCTGGCCGGCGGCCACGCTGAAGGCGTTGTCCGCCTTGTCGTGGCTGACCATGGCGAGCAGCACCAGGCACCACACCAGGCCACTGGCAAGCAGCCAGATGGGTGTGCGCAGCGGGCTGGCCGGGGCCGGCGGGGCGGGTGTGGCCTTGCGGGGCTTGCGGGCCTGACGCTCGGATGAACGCTCGGATGAACGCTCGGCGGAGCGTTCAGCACGCTCCGCCGCACGGTCAGCCGAACCTTCGGACGGACGATCAGACAGCTCAGCGGCGGCGTCTTCGCCGCCCAGCAGGGTACCGGGGAAACTCATGGTGCGATTGTGACGCAGCAAATCCCCGGAACCGCCGGGCAGGCCGCCCTGAACATGTTCAATCGTGTTGCAGGCGTTCCTTGATCACCACGGAGCCGTTCTCCAGGGTCTCGATCACACCCTTGTCCTCCAGGTCCTTCATGACCCGGCTGACCATTTCACGGGAGGCGCCGACCACCTTGGCCATGTCCTGGCGGGACACCTTGCCTCGAATGATCTTGACGCCCTTCTCTTCCTCGGCCATGTCCAGCAGCGTGCGAGCCACACGGCCATAGACATCCAGCAAGGCCAGGGATTCGATCTGACGGTCCGCATTGCGCAGGCGTGCCACCAGGCCACGCAGGATGCCGTAGGCGAGGCTGCTCGGCTCGGGCAGGCCGCGGGCGAAGTCCGCCCGGCCCAGCACCAGCATGTCGGTCTGGACTTCCGCCCGGACCGTGGCCGAATGCGGCTCGTTGTCGATGAGGCTCATTTCGCCCACATAGTCGCCGGGCTGCAACACCGCGAGGATGACCTCGCGCCCGCGGTTGTCCGCGGTCAGGACGCGGGCGCGTCCGTTGAGCAGGATAAACAAGGCATTGGATTTCGTGCCTTGCTCGACGATCAGCTCACCACGCTTGAAGCGCCGCTTGACGACACTGTCCGCAATGGACTGGGCCTGGTCGGCGGTCAGCAGGGAGAACAAGGGGACCCTGCGGATCAGATCCAGGTTGGACAACATGGCCATAAAGAGGCACCTCCTGTCGGGGTCTAGGGTCTATCTGGGACATTCCGGTTGCACCCATGAGGTGCAACCTAGAATGAATGCATTGTGCCAACTTGTTCTCGGGTGTTGATAGGGTGAAGGCCGTAGGCTGTCGCTCTTGTGCGTCCGACGTGCGTCCCCATCTTCTTTTCATGAGCCAAACTACACGCCACACCCAGCTGCTGATCCTGGGATCCGGCCCCGCCGGCTACACCGCCGCCGTCTACGCGGCGCGCGCCAACCTCAAGCCCTTGCTGGTGACCGGCATGGCCCAGGGCGGGCAGCTCATGACCACCACCGAGGTGGACAACTGGCCGGCCGACGTCATGGGCGTGCAGGGCCCGGAGCTGATGCAGCGCTTCCAGGAACATGCCGAGCGTTTCCAGACCGAGATCGTGTTTGACCACATCAACTCGGTGGATTTCAGCAAGCGCCCCTTCACGCTGGTGGGCGACAGCAACACCTACACGGCTGATGCCGTCATCATCGCCACGGGCGCCTCCGCGCAATACCTGGGCATCCCGTCCGAGACCGCCTTCTCCGGCCGCGGCGTGAGCGCCTGCGCCACCTGTGACGGCTTCTTCTACCGCGAGCAGGAAGTGTGCGTGGTGGGCGGCGGCAACACGGCGGTCGAGGAAGCGCTCTACCTGTCCAACATTGCCAGCAAGGTGCACCTGATCCACCGCCGTGACAAGTTCCGCGCCGAGCCCATCCTGGTGGACAAGCTGATGGACAAGGTACGCGCCGGCAAGATCGAATTGCACTTGTTCAGCACGCTGGATGAAGTGCTGGGCGACGCAAGCGGTGTCACCGGTATCCGGGTCAAGAGTACCCGGGACGACAGCACCGAGGAATTGAAGCTGCAGGGCGTGTTCATCGCCATCGGCCACCGCCCCAACACCGAGATCTTCCAGAACCAGATCGAGATGAAGGACGGCTACATCCGCACCCGCAGCGGCCTGGATGGTTTTGCCACCATGACCAGCGTGCCCGGCGTGTTTGCTGCTGGCGACGTGCAGGACCACATCTACCGCCAGGCCATCACCAGCGCCGGCACCGGCTGCATGGCCGCGCTGGACGCCCAGCGCTTCCTGGAAGAGTAAGCCGGCCGCTGGGCGGCAAACCGGCGCCAAGGGCTTTTCAGCATTTGGCGCCACGAGCGCGGCTGTGCTACAGTCGCGGTCTTTCCTTGGCTGACTCCTGTGAAGGGCTTCAGTTAAAGAAATGCGGCAGCTCAGGTACCAATTACCAGGTACCGAGCGGCCAGGGTTACCGCCACCCCTTCTGGCGAGGTGAGGCCGCCGTTCTTCCCTGAATCAAACCGGGTGAGTGAACGGTCGCTGTACGACAAGTATCGGAGTGTCCACATGGCACGCGTCTGCGAAGTCACGGGCAAGAAGCCCATGGTCGGGAACAACGTTTCCCACGCCAACAACAAAACCAAGCGCCGGTTCCTGCCGAACCTGCAATATCGTCGTTTCTGGGTCGAGAGCGAAAACCGTTGGGTCCGTCTGCGCATCAGCAACGCTGGCCTGCGCCTGATCGACAAGAACGGCATCGACGCCGTGCTGGCCGACCTGCGTGCTCGCGGTCAAGCCTAATCACTGAAGGAGCGACACCATGGCATCCAAAGGCGGACGCGAAAAGATCAAGCTGGAATCCACTGCCGGCACTGGTCATTTCTACACGACGAACAAGAACAAGAAGACCACGCCCCAAAAGCTGGAATTCATGAAGTTCGACCCGAAGGCACGCAAGCACGTGCTGTACAAGGAAACCAAGCTGAAGTAATTCAGCCCGTTCTCCCAACAAAAAACCCGCCGCTGGCGGGTTTTTTGTTGCCTGAACGCGAAGCTGCACAAGCTGAAGCTGAGGGGCGGCCCATCAGCCTGCCCATGGCGCGGTATCAAGGGCCTGTGCGCGCCAGACGATCCTTGTGCAGCAACTCCTTGGCCATCCAGTCATCCAGCAGTTTCTTTTCGAACCGGAAGGGCTCGCTGTCGAAATAGCGGTTCATCGAGCTCTGGTAGTTCATGTCGTTGATGACGGCCTTGCCCTCGCTGAGCACCTTGTCGTTCTCAGTGAGGGTGTAGGTGAACTCCATGCGTGGGATGGTGATCGAGCGCATCACCCGCACCCGATTGGCCGACACGCGCGGCTCCAGCTCCCCTGCCAGGTCGATGTCCGTGAACACGATCTTGAGCTGCTTGCCCGGCAACTCACGCCCGGCCTGCTGCTTGAGGTGTTCCTCGATCTGCTTCATGGCGTTGCGACGATCCCACTGCGTATCACCCAGGTCGGAGAACTTGTCAGGCTCCTTGAAGCTGACCTGCGCCTGCGCAAACACCGGCGACGATGCCAACGTTGCCGACCCAAGCAGCAAAGCGCACATCAAGCCCCACCTGCGCGGGGAGAACAAAGCGATGGAACGGCGGCTCATGTGGCGCTCCAGAAATTGAGGGGGCAGCGGAATTATGAGCCCACCCGAAGAATCGGGCAGCCTCAATACGCTTGCCCCAGTTGCTCCAGGATGGCCGGATTCTCCAGCGTGGACGTGTCCTGCGTGACCGTCTCCCCTTTGGCCACTGAACGCAGCAGGCGGCGCATGATCTTGCCGCTGCGGGTTTTGGGCAGGTTGTCGCCAAAGCGGATGTCCTTGGGCTTGGCGATCGGCCCGATCTCCTTGGCCACCCAGTCCCGCAATTGCTTGGCAATGGCCTTGGCTTCGTCACCACTCGGGCGGGGCCGCTTCAACACCACAAAGGCGCAGATCGCTTCGCCCGTCGTCTCGTCCGGGCGCCCCACCACCGCGGCCTCCGCCACCAGCTCCGTGCAGCTCACCAGCGCGGACTCGATCTCCATCGTGCCCATGCGGTGACCCGACACGTTCAGCACATCGTCAATGCGTCCGGTGATGGTGAAGTAACCGGTCTTTTCGTCACGAATAGCGCCATCACCCGCCAGGTAGTAGCCCTTGAGCTCCGGCGGGTAGTAGCTCTTCTTGAAACGCTCGGGATCACCATAAATGGTGCGAATCATCGACGGCCACGGCTTCTTCACCACCAGGATACCGCCCTGCCCGTTCGGCACGTCATGGCCGGTCTCATCCACGATGGCCGCAGCAATGCCGGGGAACGGCAGCGTGCAGGACCCGGGCACGAGCGGCGTGGCACCTGGCAGCGGTGTGATCATGTGGCCACCGGTTTCGGTCTGCCAGAAGGTGTCTACGATGGGGCAGCGGCCGCCACCCACGTTCAGGTGGTACCACTCCCAGGCCGCCGGGTTGATGGGCTCCCCCACGGACCCAAGGATACGCAGCGAACTCAGGTCGTAGTTCTTCGGGTGCACTGCGGCGTTGGTCTCTGCCGCCTTGATCAGCGAACGGATCGCCGTCGGTGCGGTGTAGAAGATGCTCACCTTGTGCTTCTGGATCATCTGCCAGAAGCGGCCCGCATCCGGATAGGTCGGGATACTTTCGAAAACGACTTCAGTGCCGCCCAGCGCCAGCGGGCCGTAGGTGATGTAGGTGTGTCCAGTCACCCAGCCAATGTCAGCGGTACACCAGAAGATGTCGCTGTCCTTGAGATCAAAGGTCCACTTGGTGGTCAGCGCCGCGTGCAGCAGGTAGCCGCCGGTACTGTGCTGCACCCCTTTGGGCTTGCCGGTGGAGCCCGATGTATAGAGCAGGAAGAGCGGATGCTCGGCTTCCACCCATTCCGGTTCGCTGGTGGTGGGCTGCGAGGCGACCACGTCGTGCAGCCACTCGTCGCGCCCTTGCACCCAGCCAATGGTGCCACCCGTGCGGCGATAGACGATGACCTGGCGGATGGTGGGGCAGCTGTTGTCGGCCAGCGCTTCGTCCACGATGCTCTTCAGCGCCAGCGACTTGCCGCCCCGCTGCTGCTCATCTGCCGTCAGCACCATGACCGCGCCAGCATCCTGCACCCGATCCCGCAGGGATTGGGCGGAGAAGCCGCCAAACACCACAGAATGGGTGGCACCGATTCGAGCGCATGCTTGCATGGCCACCACGCCCTCCACCGACATGGGCATGTAGATCACCACCCGGTCGCCCTTCTGGACACCGCGCTGCTTCAGCGCATTGGCCAGTTGGCTGGTCTTGGCCAGCAGCTCGGCATAGGTGACCCGCGTCACGGTGCCGTCGTCCGCCTCAAAAATGAGGGCAACGCGATCACCCCGCCCGGCCGCAACATGGCGGTCCAGGCAGTTGTAGCTGGCATTGAGCTTGCCGTCCTCGAACCACTTGAAGAAGGGGGCATCGCTGTCGTTGAGCACCTGGGTGAAAGGTTGCTTCCAGCTCAGCAGCTCGCGTGCGAGACGCGCCCAGTAGCCCTCGTAATCCGACTCAGCCTCCTTGCACAGTGCCTCGTAGGCGGCCATGCCGGATACGTGCGCGCCCTGGACGGCGGACGCCGGGGGGGTGTAGATCTTGTCGCTCATGCCTTTGTCTCCGTGCAGGCTGGATCGTGATTCGGTTTATCCGATGCGCCGCGACTTTGCGGTTTCACACTGACGATCGCCTTACTCTACCGAAGGCTTTGACTCACTAAAATTGCCCTTTTAGGGCGGTTCGCCGCTGAACGCCCATCGATATCAAGAACCCAGGAAAGCGCCCCTTACATGTCCGACCGCACGCCAGACCGAACGCCTGACCATACACCGCCCCAGTCCGCCAGGTTGGGCCTGTTCGCGGCCGTGATGTTTCACAGCCGCTGGCTGCAACTGCCGCTGTACCTGGGCCTCATCCTGGCGCAGGGTGTGTATGTGGTGCAGTTCTGGAGCGAGCTGATCCATTTGATCGAAGCCGCCTTCGGTAACGACCAGGCCCTGCAGTTGCTGGTCAAGAGCGTGGGTTACAAGGCCGAGATCCTGAAAGACGGGGGAGACCCCAAGCTGAATGAGACCATCGTCATGCTGGCCGTCCTGGGCTTGATCGACGTGGTGATGATCTCCAACCTGCTGATCATGGTGATCGTGGGGGGTTACGAGACCTTTGTCAGCCGCCTCAAGCTGGAAGGCCATCCGGACCAGCCAGAGTGGCTGGACCACGTCAACGCCTCCGTCCTGAAGGTCAAGCTGGCCACGGCCATCATCGGCATCTCGTCCATCCACCTGCTCAAGACCTTCATCAATGCCCAGAACATCGATGACAAGGTGCTGATCTGGCAGACGGTGATCCACCTGGCCTTCTTGCTCTCCGCACTGGCGATTGCCTATACGGACCGCCTGCTCTCACACGGGCCTTCGGACAAGCATTGAAGCCAGGCACTGGCGCTGAGCACTGACGCCAAATATTGAGGGTCAGGCGGCCTGGGAGGGCCGCCGCATCAGGATCAGCGTGCCGGCGATGCCGGACAGCAGCGAACCACCGAGCACACCCAGCTTCACATGCGTATCAAAGTCGGGCGGGAGGCCGGCAAAGGCCAGACCACCGATGAACAGGCTCATGGTGAAGCCGATGCCGCAAAGCACACAGACGCCGAAGAACTGCATCCAGTTCGCACCGCCCGGTTTGCTGGCCCACCCCAGGCGGATCATCAGCCAGGCGGTACCGAACACCCCCACCGCCTTGCCCAGCAGCAGACCCAGGGCGATACCCAGGGAGATCGGGTGCAGCACATCTGCCGGCGAGAGGCCGCGCAGGGACACCCCGGCGTTGGTGAAGGCAAATACCGGGAGGATCAGAAAGGCCACCCACGGGTGCAACCCGTGCTCCAGGCTCTCGGCAGGTGACTGCCCATGGCGGTCGAGTGACGGAATGAACAGGGCCGTTGCCACGCCAGCCAGGGTGGCATGCACACCGGACTTCAGCACACACAGCCACAGGGCCAGCCCGACGACGATATACACGTCCGCCCGCCCGACCCGGGCGCGGTTCAGCGCCAGCAACACCGCCAGGCAACCCGCCGCAGCGGCCAGCATGGCCAGCGACAGGTGGCTGGTATAGAAAAGCGCAATCACGACGATGGCCCCCAGGTCATCCATGATCGCCACGGCGGTCAGGAAGATCTTCAGCGAGACCGGCACCCGCCGCCCCAGCAGCATCACGATGCCGATGGCGAAGGCAATATCGGTCGCAGCAGGAATCGCCCACCCATGCAGGTTGACGCTGTTGTGCCAGTTGAAGGCGGCATAGATCAAGGCCGGGACGGCCATGCCTCCCAAGGCCGCCACGGCCGGCAACACCGCCTGGGAACGCTGGGCCAATTCGCCGCTGACGAATTCCCGCTTGATCTCCAGCCCGACCAGAAAGAAGAAGACGGCCATCCACAGGTCATTCACCCAGACGATCAACGGCTTGTCCAGCACCAGGGCGCCACGGCCGATGTTCAATTCACCCGGAATCTGCGTAAACGCGAGATAGGCCGGTGCCCAGGCCGAGTTGCTGAGGATGAGGGCGGCGATGGCGGCAAGCGCCAGCACGACACCTCCAGCGGATTCGCTGCCAAAGAAGCGTTTGAGGCCGGGTGTCAGGCGTGTGGTGGTCTGCATGGGAGTGGCCAGGGGCTTCAGTTCTGCAACTCGCCAGTACAGCAGTAACGAACCGAAACCGGGATGACTCAAAGACGGAGAAATCGTGCGGTAGGCTAACATTCTCTGCGAGAGGTCCACTGGACTTCGTTGTGCGTTGGCGTTCACCCGGGTAAGCCCTCGGCAAACCGGCTGCTAGCATCCGGGCCGCAACACCTACATTGATCGAGGGAGTTTTTCATGCGAGCCGTATTTGCTCTCGCCGTGCCGCTGCTGGCACTTGCCGCCTGTGCCGGCCCCAACCCCGCCAGCGATGGTCCGGACAACCAGCAGGTTGCCCAGGCCCGCCAGTGTGAGCGTGGCGAATCCCAGACGGGTTCCATGCTGGCCAAGAAGGTCTGCGGCCCTCCATTGAGTGAAGAAGAACGTCGTCGGCTGGCTGACGAAGCCGCCAACACGTTCAAGCCGACCCGCGGCGGGATCCCGGGCGGCGGGGGCAAATAGCAGCTGCCCAATGACGATCAACAAACCCGCCGCTGTGCGGGCTTGTTGGTGACAACTGGCCGGCTGTTTTCATATCCATCTATAACGGTGCCCCGGTTCCGTCGCACAGCGCACCGAAATTGCGCATCTCGCATCTAGAGTCTGGAAGATCAAGACGGGTGCGAGGTTGCCCAATGAGTTTGTGCTCGCAAAGGACATGCGTCCTGATTATGAGGGGCACAGTTGATTGCACCATCCACGACTATGCCGCTGCGCAAGTATCTGGGCGCACTGGAAGAACTCGGCCCGGACCCGACGCAAGTTCAACTGATTACCGTGGAAGCGAAGTAATGGCCGTCAAACTCATCTTCGCCGAATACAACATCCTCTGGGCTGCCATGAAACACTACGAGCAGCACCTGGAGCAAGTAGCCGCAACCACTGACGATGAAGACAAGCAACTCGACGTCAACGAGGACTTGATGAAGATGGAATACATGTTCAAGAATATCAAGCGTTCCGCCAAAGAAGACTGGGACATGGAATTCAAGTAGGGCGGGCTCAAGATTAAAGTGGGACATCCCACATCTTGTAAGGAGCCGCGCCAATGGGAATTCACTACTATCGCCTGAGTCAAACTGATCGCGTTGCCATCTAGCTGTTGCTTCAGTCCGGAGGCAGCCTTCGTCAGATCACAGACAAGCTCGGCTTCAGCCCCTCCACCATCTGTCGCGAAGGCATTCGTGGCAAGTCCTCCCTGACCGCGCTTCCCGACAGCTATCGCGCCGCCCCAGCTCAATCGCGGAGTCAAGAACGGCGTATCGCCACAGGTGACGCTCGCCGGAATCTCGGCACCAACTTCAAGCTGATCTACAGCACTTCGAAACGGAGAGCGGAAGCGATACGCCGTGGAACCCTTTCCGCTGGCAGGGCACATCTGCAAGAAGCCTCAGCAACCGTGCGAGAACCCGCCCCCGCCCCGCCCTGACGTGAGCAGGAGGCGTGGCACCTTGCGATAATGAGTGGTTGCCCCAGTGAGACAAGCAATCATGACCACCACGATCCGCTACGCCGATCTCGTCGAAAGCGTCGCCGCCGCCCTGCAGTACATCAGCTACTACCACCCGGCGGATTACATCCAGCATCTGGCGCGGGCCTATGAGCGCGAACAAAGCGCTGCCGCCAAGGACGCCATCGCCCAGATCCTGACCAATTCCAAGATGTGCGCGGAAGGCCGTCGTCCGATCTGCCAGGACACCGGCATCGTGAACGTCTTCCTGAAGATCGGCATGGACGTGCGCTTCGCGGACTTCCCCGGCTCCATTGACGACGCCGTCAATGAAGGCGTGCGCCGCGCCTACAACCACGCAGAAAACAAGCTGCGCGCCTCGGTGCTGTCCGATCCGATCTTCGATCGCAAGAACACCAAGGACAACACCCCCGCCGTCATCTCCATGCACCTGGTGCCCGGCAACACGGTGGATGTGATGGTCGCCGCCAAGGGCGGCGGCTCGGAAAACAAGAGCAAGTTCGTGATGATGAACCCCAGCGACAACCTGGTCGACTGGGTGCTCAAGACGGTGCCCACCATGGGCGCCGGCTGGTGCCCGCCCGGCATGCTTGGCCTGGGCGTCGGCGGCACCGCCGAAAAAGCGATGCTGATGGCCAAGGAAGCGTTGATGGAAGACATCGACATGTATGAGCTGCTGGCGCGCGGCCCCCAGAACAAGCTGGAGGAATTGCGCATCGAGCTCTACGAGAAGGTCAACGCGCTGGGTATCGGCGCGCAGGGCCTGGGCGGCCTGACCACGGTGCTGGACATCAAGATCAAGACCTACCCCACCCACGCCGCTTCCAAGCCCGTGGCGATGATCCCCAACTGCGCCGCCACCCGCCACGCCCACTTCGTGCTGGACGGCAGCGGTGCCGCCTACATCGACCCGCCCAGCCTGGATCTGTGGCCCGACGTCGAGTGGGCGCCGGACTACAACAAGAGCAAGCGCGTAGACCTGAACACGCTGACCAAGGAAGAAGTGGCCAGCTGGAAGCCGGGCGACACCCTGCTGCTCAACGGCAAGATGCTGACCGGCCGTGATGCCGCCCACAAGCGCATCCAGGACATGCTGGCCAAGGGTGAATCCCTGCCGGTGGACTTCACCAACCGCGTCATCTATTACGTCGGCCCGGTGGACCCCGTGCGCGATGAAGCGGTCGGCCCTGCCGGCCCCACCACCGCCACCCGCATGGACAAGTTCACCGACATGATGCTGGAGAAGACCGGCCTCATCGCGATGATCGGCAAGGCCGAGCGCGGCCCGGTGGCCATCGAGTCCATCCGCAAGCACCAGAGCGCCTACCTGATGGCCGTGGGCGGCTCCGCCTACTTGGTTTCCAAGGCAATCAAGACCGCCAAGGTGGTGGGCTTCGAAGACCTTGGCATGGAAGCCATCTACGAGTTCGACGTGGTGGACATGCCAGTCACCGTGGCGGTGGATGCCGGCGGCACCAGCGCCCACATCACCGGCCCGGCCGAGTGGAAGGAACGCATTGCCTCAGGCAAGGCCGTCGCCATTCCAGTGACGGCGGTCTGATACCGCGTTGATGCGGCATCCGGACCGCGAGATCTGCGAGATCCGGTGCCACTTTGAGCGTCCCCGCCAGCGGCCACCTTCGGGTGGCCGTTTTGCTTGGCGCCCGAGGGACGTGCCGGCCGTCAGCCCGTCACTCGCGGCGCGCCCCCACCTGTCCATGCAGGCGCGGGCGTGGCGTCCACGGTGCGCAGCACGCGCTGGGGGAACGGAATGTCGATGTTCAGCCGGTTCAGCAGCCGCAGGATGGCCAGGTTCACATCCGACTTGACCCCGCCCTGCCCGTTGTGCGGATCGGAAATCCAGAACGAGCAAGTCAGCTCCAACCCATCCGACGCAAAGTTGCTCAGGTTCACACTGGGCGCAGGCTCGCTCAGCACACGCCGCACCTGCTTCATGTCAGCCACCAGTTGCGGGAATAGCGCGTCCAGGTCGGTGCCGTAGGCCACCTGCACCACGGTGCTGATCAGCACCTGCGGGTCAGCCAGTGACAGGTTCTCCACCCGGTTGGTGATCAGGGTCTCGTTGGGCACGATGGCCTCGCGCCCGCCGAGCGCGCGGATGACGGTGTAGCGGGTCTTGATGTCGCTGATGCGCCCTTCGAAGTTGTCGATCTTGACCATGTCCCCGATCCGCAAGGAGCGTTCCGCCAGGATCATGAAGCCCGACACATAGTTCGCCGCAATCTTCTGCAGGCCGAAACCCAGGCCCACGCCCACCGCGCCGCCCAGCCAGGACAAGGCACTCAGATCCAGGCCGAAGGTCTTGAAGGCCACCAGTGCGCCCGCCAGCAGTAGTACCGTGCGGATGATGTTGACGGCGATCTTGCGCATGGAGAGGTCAATGGCCTTGCCCCGCAGCAGGCGGGACTCCACCACCGACGACAGCCACAGCACCACGATCATCACCAGGCCCACCCACAGCACGTCGCCCAGCACATCCGCCAGGCTGGGCACCTTCGTGCCGCTGCCCTTCATGAACTTGACCTGAACGTGATCCAGTTCGTCCAGCACCACGGGCAGCACCCCGATGATCCAGAGGATGGAGCCCCCCCACGCTACCCACGAGACGCTGCGCTCCAGCAGCCGCGTGCCGATGGAATGGGGAAAGGCCGCCCGCAGCACGCGGGCCACGAAACGGATGATCACCAGGGACATCAGCACCGGAATCACCAGCCGCAGCAGCGCCACCGGCTGGTCCAGCACCGGCATCAGCCGCCGGGCGGCAAAGGCCAGCAAGAGCGCCAGCACCGGGAACAGCAAGCCGTCGAACACCCGACGCCCCAGCAGCACCGACTTGTGCCCTTCCGGCTGCGGAAAGTGCCGGCTGATGCGGTAGACGATCAGCCATGCCAACCCGAGGCAGGCCACCAGCAGCCCCAGCTCGATGAAGGCGGTGGGTTGGGTGAGCGAAGCCAGCAGGGTCTTCAGCTCGTTCAGGCTCAGGGTGTGGCTTAGCGTTTGGCTCAGGGAGGGGGAATTCAGTTCAGCACTCATCAGTCAAGTCAAAGTCCGGCGAGCGCACGCAGATGTGCGCCCACGCTGCGTCCGAGGGCGCTGAGGTGGTAGCCGCCCTCCAGGCAGGAAACGATGCGGCCCTTGGCGTGGCGCCTGGCCACATCCATGATCCGCAGCGTGATCCATTCATAGTCTGCTTCCACCAGGCCCAGCTGAGCCAGCTCGTCCTCGCGGTGAGCATCGAAACCCGCAGAGACAAAGATCATCTGCGGCTTGAACCGTTCCAGGGCCGGCATCCAGAGCGCTTCGATCATCTCGCGAACCTCCGGCCCACGGGTGTAGGGCGGCACCGGCACATTCAGCATGTTGGGCCCCAGCGGATCATTGCCACTATAGGGGTAGAGCGGGTCCTGGAAGATGCTGACCATCAAGACCCGGTCATCATTGGCCAGGATGTCTTCAGTGCCATTGCCGTGGTGCACATCGAAGTCCACCACCGCCACCCGGTCCAGCCCTCGCACATCCAGGGCATGGCGCGCGGCCACCGCCACGTTGTTGAAAAAGCAAAAACCCATGGCCTGGTCGCGGGTGGCGTGGTGGCCGGGTGGGCGTACCGCGCAGAAGGCGTTCTCCGCGCGGCCGTCCATCACGAGGTCCGTCGCCATGACGGCAGCGCCAGCCGCGCGCAAGGCGGCCGCCCAAGTGTGACCATTGGCAAAAGTGTCGGGGTCCAGCGCCTTGGGCGCCACGCCCTCGCCGCGGGCGGCCTGCTGCTCCAGCGCCTCGAGCGTGGCCCGCATCTCCGCCACATAACGGGCGGAGTGAGCACGCTCCAGGCAGGCCAGCTCCGCCTTGGGCGCGTCATGCCGGTCCAGCGCGGCATCCATGCCGTGGGAGATCAGCCAGTCCTCGATCGCATCCAGCCGTTGCGGACATTCCGGATGCCCCCCACCCATGTCATGACGGTGGCAGTCCTGGTGGCTGAGGTAGGCAGTTGACATCTCTCTATGACTTCGCTGTATGACGTCGCTGTATGACGTCGCTGTGTGACGTCCCTGAAACCGCTCCGTTTTTGCGCGCTCCGATTTTGCGATATGGTGCTGTGATGGACTCCGAAGCAACCACGACGCTCACGTCTCGACCGCTGGCCGACCTGCGCCGGCAGATTAGCACGATCATCAAGGGCAAGGAGGCCCAGACGGAGGACTGTTTGGCCTGCCTGCTGGCGGGTGGCCATCTGCTCATCGAGGATCTACCCGGCGTCGGCAAGACCACGCTGGCCCATGTGCTGTCCATTTCACTGGGGCTGCAGTTTTCCCGCGTTCAGTTCACCACGGACCTGATGCCGTCCGATCTGCTGGGTGTCAGCGTGTACAACCCGGCCGCTGTTGCCACCGGCGCCTCCGCCTTCCAGTTCCATCGTGGACCCGTCTTCAGCCAGGTGTTGCTGGCCGACGAGATCAACCGCGCCGGCCCCAAAACGCAAAGTGCCTTGCTGGAAGCGATGGAGGAATACCAGGTCAGCGTGGACGGGGTCACGCATCCCCTGCCCCTGCCGTTCTTCGTCATCGCGACCCAGAACCCCAGCGAGCAGTTGGGCACCCACCCGCTGCCGGAATCCCAGCTGGACCGCTTCCTGATGTGCATCAGCCTGGGCTACCCGGACCGTCAGTCCGAACGCGAGCTGCTGATGGGCCAGGACAGCCGTGAGCTGCTGCGCCAGCTCAAGCCGGTGATGACACCGGAACAGTTGCAGGCCCTGCAGCGCGAGGTGTTGAAGATCCATGTGGCGCCCTCCTTGCTGGACTATCTGCAGGCGTTGCTGGAAGCCACCCGCAGTGGTGAATGGTTCCAGGAAGGCCTGAGCCCGCGCGCGGGCCTGGCGCTGCTGCGCGCCGCCCGGGCCAAGGCGCTGCTGAGTGGCCGCGACTACGTCTCCCCGGACGACCTGCAGGCCATCCTGCCGCAGACCATCGCGCACCGCCTGCGTCCGCGCGGCGGCAGTGCCCGGGGCGCCCGCGAGCAGGTGCGCGCCATGATGGCCGCGGTGCCGCTGCCCTGAGCAGCGGGCCGGCCACACTGCACCGACCACGGCACAGACGCGCATGCTCCGACGACTGAAGCTCGCTTCCTTGCGCGGCACCTCCGGGGACGGCGCGGCCGCCCCTGCGGCGGCTCCGACCTCGGCCGCTGCCCCGGCCCTCGTTTCTGCCATCACCCCGCCACGCCGCGCCTGGCGCTGGCCGTGGCAGAACCGCTGGGACGCCTGGTGGCAGGCCCGCCACCCCCGCAGCGACACCACCTCGCTGGTCCAGCGCAACATCTACATCCTGCCCAGCCGGCCGGGCATGGCGTTCTGTGCCACCTTGCTCCTGCTGCTGCTGGCTTCCATCAATGACCAGCTCAGCCTGGGCTACCTGCTGACCTTTCTGTTGGCGGGCGCCGGGCTGGCCTCCATGCACAGCACCCACGGCAACCTGCGGGGGCTGAAGCTTGACCTCAAGACACCCGCCCCCGCCTTCGCCGGCCAGGCGTTGGTGCTGGATGTGCGGTTGCACAACACCGGCAAGGCTCGTTACGGCATCGGCCTGCGGCTGCCGGAGGGACGTTACGCCGACACCGCGTTCACCGACGTGCCGGCCGGCGGCCATGCGCAACTGCAACTGCAGGTCAGTTTCCCGGCACGGGGCCGCCATCTGTTGCCGGTGCTGCGCATCGAGTCGCGGTTCCCGTTGGGGCTTTTTGGGGCCTGGAGCCTGTGGCGGCCCGCCGCCGTGGCCTGGGTCTATCCCGCCCCCGAGATCGATGCGCCAGCCACGGCCGCCAGTGAGGAAGGCCTGCCCCAAGGCCAGGGCCAGCCCGGGCTGGGAGACGACCCCGGCCTGCGTCCTTACCGCCACGGCGATTCGCCGCGACAGATTCTCTGGAAGAAATCCGCCATGGCGCTCGCGCAGCCACAACCACCCTCCGGCGGGATCAACAGCGGCGCCGCGCCCCTGCTGGTGCGTGAACGCCTGGGCAGTCGCGCCAGCGAGCAATGGCTGGATCTGGCCGCCACCCGGGGCCTGCCTTTTGAAGCACGCCTGTCCCGCCTGGCCGCCTGGGTGCAGCGCGCCGAAGACGCCGGGCTGCCCTATGGGTTGCGCCTGGGCGACCGTGCGGTCGACCCCGACCTGGGTACGGACCACTACCGCGTCTGCATGGAAGCGCTGACGCTGCTGGAGGACCGGCCATGAGCAGCGTCCTGCGCACCGCTGTCAGCGGGCGTTCGCGGGTGCGAAGCCCTTTGCCGCGTGAAGCGCGGGACACCCTGTTCCTGCTCGCCATCATCGCCGCCACCCTCATACCGCATGCCGACCACCTGCCCTGGTGGTGCAGTGCCGTCACGGCCGCGGTGCTGGCCTGGCGCGCCCACATGGCCTGGCGCAGTGCCGCCCTGCCCGGGCGCTGGACCCTGGTGGCCGCGTTGGCGCTGATCATGACGCTGACCTGGATCACCCACCGCACGCTGCTGGGCCGCGAGGCCGGCATCACCATGCTGGCCATGCTGATGGCGCTGAAGACGCTGGAGTTGCGGGCGCGCCGGGATGCGTTCGTGGTGTTTTTCCTGGGCTTCTTCCTGGTGCTGACGCAGTTCCTCTATTCACAGGCGCTGCTGACGGCGCTGTGGACCCTGCTGTGCGTCTGGGGCTTGCTGTCCGCGCTGGTGCTGGCGCAGATGCCGCAGGGCGTGCCCAGCCTCCGGCTGGCTGCCCGCATTGCAGCACGCAACACCGCCTACGGCCTGCCGGTGATGCTGGTTCTGTTCATGCTGTTTCCCCGCCTGCCGCCGCTGTGGGGCCTGCCCAAGGACGCAGGCGCGCGCACCGGCTTGTCCGACACGATGGAGTTCGGCTCCTTTGCGGACGTGGCGATGGACGACTCCATTGCCATGCGGCTTCAGTTCAAAGGCCCCCCGCCGCCGCAATCCCAGCTCTATTTCCGCGCACAGGTGCTGTCGCGCTTCGACGGACGCACCTGGACCGCCGCGCGAGGCTACTGGAGCAGCAGCCACAAGGACGTCCAACTGACCGGGCCGGTCTACCGCTTCCAGGTGACGATGGAGCCGTTGCGGGTGACCGTGCTGCCCATGCTCGAGTTCAGCCCGCCGCCGCCGGACGACCGTCTGCGGGTGGGCGACATGGCGCTGGTGCGCGGCGGCCAGGGCCAATGGGTGGCACCGCGGGCCGTTACCGAGCGGCTGCGTTTTGATTACGAGGCCTGGCCACGGGCCAGTTGGGGCATGGAGCAGTCGCGGGGGCTGACGCAGCAGGAGTTGCAACTGCCCCCCAACCTCAACCCACGCGCCGTAGCCCTGGGCGCCACGCTGCGCCAACGCTATGCGGAGCAGGACGAAGCGGCGCGGGCGACATCGATCAGCACCGACCTGCTCCGCCAGATCCGTACCAACGGCTACACCTACACGCTGACCCCCGGCGTCTATGGTGAAAACACGCCTGACGCCATCGATGAGTTCTGGTTCGATCGCAAGCTGGGCTTCTGCGAGCACTTCGCCGCAGCCTATGTCGTGATGATGCGTGCGGCGGGTGTACCGGCCCGCGTCGTCACCGGTTTCCAGGGCGCCGACCCGGAATTGCAAGACGGCGCCATGGTAGTCCGCATGGGCCAGGCGCACGCCTGGGCTGAATACTGGACCCAGAGCCGCGGCTGGCAGCGCGTGGACCCCACGGCGGCCGTGGCACCGGACCGGGTCCAGGGCCGCCGCTTGCGCCAGCCGCCAGGTGCCATTGCCGGTGTGTTCGATACCGTCAGCCCGGGCACCCTGGAACGCATGCGCCAAGCCTGGGAATCGATCAACAACCAATGGCAGCAACAGGTGTTGAATTTCTCCGGCGGCGAGCAGATGGATCTTCTGAAGCGGCTGGGTTTCGACGACCCCAACTGGGCGCTGCTGGTCCAGATGGGCGGTCTGCTGCTGGCGGGCGGCGCGGTGGTCGGGGCCGGTGTGGCCGCCTGGCAGCGCCGGCCCCATGACCCGTGGTCGCGCCAGCGAGCCCGCCTGCGCCGCGCCCTGGATGGCCTGGGCCTGTCCACCGCCGACCATGAAACCCCACGCCAATGGGCCCAGCAGTTGCAGGCCCGGCACGGCGCAGCCGCTCAACCGCTGGTGAACGCCCTGTTGCAACTGGATGCCCAACGCTATCGACAGGATCGCCTGGTGGGCACGTCACAATGGCAACAAGGTTTCCTGGCGGCCTGCGAGTCGCTCCGGCAGCAACTCGCCACCCAGGCGCGTTGACGACGCTTTTTTCATTTGACATGGGCCGCTGCTGTTGCGCAAGAGCGGTGTCCGACTGAACTCTGGCTGTTTGCATGACCCTCCGCCGCCGCTCCCTCCTTCAAGCCTCGCTGGCCGCCGCCCTGCCCGCCCTGGGGGGTGTGGCCACGGCGGCAGAGGCCGCCACAGCCGGCAAGAAGAAGCCATTGAAGGCACGCTCACCCGCACGCACCGCAGCCGCCGCTCCCGCCTTCGGTGAGCGTGCCGACCTGATGCAGTTTGCGGACGAGCAGGCTTCCGCGCTGGGCTATGAAGCGCAGGCGCTGCGAAACCTGCTGGCGCAGGCCCGTGTGCAGGCCTCGGTGCAGCGCCTCATCCTGCCGGGCTCGCCCGGCCAGTCCAAGGACTGGGGTGCCTACCGCCAGCGCTTCATCGAACCGCAACGCCTGCAGGCCGGCCTGGCCTTCTGGGCCGCCAACGAGGCGGACCTGACACGGGCGGAAGCCACCTTCGGTGTCCCGGCCCAGATCATCGCGGCCATCATCGGGGTGGAGACCTTCTACGGCCGCATCATGGGGGGCTACCGGGTGCTGGATGCGCTCACCACGCTGGCCTTCGACTACCCCTCGCCACTGCCTCCCGGTGCCCGAGATCGCAGCGGCTACTTCCGGCAAGAGCTGGGCCAGTTCCTGCTGCTGGCGCGGGAAAACGGCCTGGACCCGCTGGGCATGAAAGGCTCGTACGCCGGTGCCATGGGCTGGGGCCAATTCATGCCGGGCAGTTGGCGCCGCTTCGCGGTTGACTTCGACCGCGACGGGCATGTGGACCTGATCAACAGCCCGGTGGACGCCATCGGCTCGGTGGCGCACTTCCTGCGCGAACACGGCTGGCAGCCTGGCCTGCCGACGCATTACGCCGTCCAGGCGCCGGTGGACACGGCCGCACGTGCGCAGCTGCTGATCTCGGATGTCCTACCGCAATTGGACGTCAACCAGTTCCTGGCGGCAGGCGCCGATCTGAGTGTCGAGGGCCTGGGGCACGTCGGCCCGCTGGCGTTGATCGAGCTGCAGATGGGCAGCGCCTCACCTGTGTATGTGGCGGGCACCAAGAATTTCTATGTCGTCACGCGCTACAACCAAAGCAGCTACTACGCCATGGCGGTGATCGAATTTGCCAACACGCTGGCGAGCTGGCGCAAGGCGGGTCAGGCAGCCACGCCACCAACAGGTCCTTCACCAACAGGTCCTTCAACGTCAGCAACCGGCTCAGCTTCCTGAGCCGGGCCGCACGGCCTCTTCCGTGCGCGGCGCGGGCAAGCGCGTGCGCGGCGCGGGCAACCCTGTGCTCGGCGCGGCAAACCCCGTGCTCGGCGCGGCCAACCAATACCGCCTGCGAACCATGCGCTCGCATCCGGCGACGGGGATCTGATCAGCCTCCTGGCTGCGCCACATCCATGCGCCGCACCCCACACTGTTGATCACCTCCGCACCCACCTGCCGATATCGCTCCACCACCTCGGCTCGCGGATGGCCGAAGCGATTCAGATACCCGGACTGCACCACGGCGACGGCCGGCCAGGTCGCCGCTACAAAGGCGGGACTGGAGGAGGTTCGGCTGCCGTGATGCGGCACGATGAGCACATCCGTCGCCGATCCTGCCGCCCCTTCCAAAGCAAGCAGCCGTGCCTCCTGGGCCGATTCGATGTCGCCAGTGAGCAGCACGCGCTTCCCATGCGCCTCGACGCGAAGGACGCATGAGGCGCCGTTGCGCGTCAGGTCACGCCACAGCCCGGCGGGCGGCCACAGCACATCGAAACGAACACCATCCCATACCCACTGCTGCCCACGTTCGCAGGGACGGCCCTGTGGCACGGCACCGAAGCGGTGGGTGACCGCCAGGCCCTTGAGCAAGCTGGCCGTGCCACCGGCATGGTCCTGGTCTGCATGGCTGACCATCAGCAGGTCGATGCGCCGCTCACCCAGGCCGCGAAGCAGCGGCAGCAACACCCGGTCCCCCGCGTCCGCGTCCTGCCCCCACCCGGGGCCGGCATCAAACACCAGCGTGTAGCGATGCGTTCGCAACACGGCTGCACCGCCCTGCCCCACATCCGGCAGCCGCAATTCGACCTCGCCCGGCGGTGGGCGAGTGACCGCCGGCCACAACAGCGGCAGGCACAGACCCAGCCCGGCCAGCCGCAGTGCCCATCCCCAGGGAATCGTGGCGGCCAGGCCGCCCACCAGCCCCAGCCCCTGGGCCCATGCCGGCGCCCAGGGCAAATACCAGACGGCGCCGGACGCTTGCTGCAGCCACTCCAGCAGCAGATTCAGCCCGGCCACCAACCAGGCCCCTGCCGTCCACAACGGTGACCAGAAGATCCCCAGCAAAGCCAGCGGGGTGATGGCGTAAGAGACCAGCGGAATGGCCACGGCATTGGCCACCAACCCCACCAGGGACAGTTGCTGGAACAGCAAGAGCGTCAATGGTGCCAGGCCGATGGTGATGACCCATTGCGATTGCAGGCCTGCCAGCAGTGCACGCTGCCATACCGCCCTGGCCGATCGCGCAGAGGCCACATCAGCATCGAGCGCGCCCGGGCCCCGGGCCTTGGCGCGACGGGGTCCTGCGGGCGCCGATCCCGCCGTGGTCATCCCGCCGGAGGCCATCAGCAATGCCACCGCACCGAACGAGAGCCAGAAACCGGGCTGCGTGGGCGCCCAGGGGTCCACCAGCACAACGGCCAGTGCGGCCACCGCGAGACTCATGGACCAGGGCCACTGCACCCGGCACTGCCGCAGCAACGCCAGGATCAGGAGCAGCCCGAAGGTCCGCTGCGCCGGTACGCCCCAGCCGGAGAACAAGGCATACAGCCCGGCCGCCAGGCTGCCCGCCCACAGCGCCGCATGCGGCGCGGGCCAACGCAGGCACAGGCTCGCACTTCGACGCCAGCACCAGCCCGCCACACCGCCGGCGAGCCAGGCAAACATGGTGACGTGCAGGCCGCTCACCGAGAGCAAATGCGCCACGCCCGTGTCCCGGTACAGCGCCCAGTCCGCCGGCCGCACGGCACCCTGGTCCCCCAGACTGAGCGCAGCCAGCACACCCGCGCCTCGGCGGTCGGCAACCCCCTGCTCGATGGATTCGCGAAACGCCTGCCGCCAGGCATCGATGCGCCACCCACTCCCTTGGGCAAGCCGTTGCTGCCCCCGGCTGCTGCAGGTGCCGGTGGCCGGAATGTTCTGAGAGAGCATCCACAGGGCGCTGTCGCCCCCCTGCGGATTCATCAGGCCATGGGGCCGCCGCCATTTCACCGAGAGCGCCCAGGCGTCGCCGACACGTGGCGGCATGGGCATGCCATAACAGGACAACAGCGCCCGCGGCGGCAGGTCTTGCGCCACGGACGGGCGCACCTGGAATTCGAAGCGCCACCCCTCGGTGCTGCCAAAACCAACGAGCCGTTGCGGCAGGGAATCCACCCGCCCTTGCACCGCCACCACCTGCCCCTCCAGTACGGCGGGCAGCAGCTCGGCCATGCGGATCTGCGCCCGATGCGCGCACCAGGCCAGTCCCAGCAATGCCACCAGCACCGCCCCAAGCGCCCAATGTCTGAGCTTCCACAGACACAGCAGCAGGATCGCCACCACGGTGACCAACCCCATCCATTCGATGTTGGACGGAAGACGGGGCAGCCCATGGACCACCGACACGCCGATCAGCGGCGACACCAGCACAGCCGTCCAGCACCACGCAGGCGTGGCGCGACGAACGACGCCGGGGGCGGCAGCGTCAGTGGGAAGCTTTGCTTGACGGTGTTCGTGACGGTGTTCGCGAGGGATCATGCAGGCCCAGATGACAGCGGCGGACGGGGTGACACAGGCCCTGCATGGTGGGACCGGTCCAAGACACAGGCTTGCGGATGATCAAGCGAATGGACGAGTTCCCGACAGAGAGGGGTTGCGCGCCGCATCCCCCAGGAGAGGGCACGAAGGGTGCGGCGAGTTCTCACCAACAGGAGCGCGAGTTGCTCTTCACCATCAGCTTCATTCACCTTCCCCATCACCCCGCCTCATGCCCGACCTCCGCATTGGCACCGCCGCCTGGAGCATCCCTCGCGCCGTGACCCAGGCGTTCCCTGGTGACGGCAGCCATCTGCAGCGATATGCGCGCGTGCTGAACTGTGCAGAGATCAACACCTCGTTCTACCGGCCTCACCAGCCGCAGACCTATGCACGCTGGGCCGATGCCACGCCCAACGGCTTCCGGTTTTCGGTCAAACTTCCTCGCACGGTGACGCACGACGCCGCCCTGCGCGGGACTCGGGAAGCACTGGTGAAATTCCTGGATGAAGTGGCTGCCCTGGGTGACCGGCTGTCGGTCCTGCTCATCCAACTGCCGCCCTCCCTGGCCTTCGAGGCACGCGCTGCCTCCGCCTTCTTCCGATTGCTGGCGCGCCTGACCGATACCCCGGCCGTCTGCGAGCCGCGCCATGCCAGTTGGTTCACCCCGCAGGCCGACCGCCTGATGAATGCCGCCCGGATCGGACGCGTGGCGGTTGATCCCGCGCGCCACCCCGATGCCGCACTCCCCGGCGGCTGGCTCGGCTCGGACAGTGACGGCAGCCACGCCATCCTGTACAGACGGTGGCACGGTTCCCCGCGCATGTATTGGTCGGCCTACGACGCCGACTGGCTCCAATCCCGGGCGGACGAACTTCTGCGCTGGAGCGAACAGGCGGCCCAATGGTGCATCTTTGACAACACCGCCTCAGGCGCTGCGGCGGACAACGCGCTGGACTTTCTGTCCCTCACCGGCGGTGTTCATTCTTCCTGACGCCTCGCAGGTTCATCACGAACAGCCCCACCTGCAACAGGATCAGCGCATAAGCACCGGTATGCCAGCCCCACAGGACCCACAGCAGGTTGCTGGCCAGGAAGATCCAGAATCCCCAGACGCGCTTGCGCGCGCTGCGCGCCGCGACCAGCCAGGCCGCCAGCAGCGTCACCAGCATGGCCGGCCACTGCACCGCATTGAGCACGTCATCCATCAGAGCCCGTGCCCATTCGGCACTACCGCCATCGCGGCAGTGGCACATCGAGAGAGTTGGTCGAGGTAGCTGGCAAAACCGCCCACCACGCGGCCCACACGGCGGGCGCTGGTCGAGACCCGGACTGCATTGGTGCGCGCCACACGGCCGCCCAGCGCTGCCAGCCGCTGCACGAGATCCGCATCCTCATGACAGGCCAGCGGCGCAAAACCACCCGCCCGCAAATAAGCGTCCGAGGAGATGCCCAGGCTGGCGCCGTGGACATGCGCATGACCGTCCTCGTCCGCATACAGCGCCTCGTAATGCTGCCGTCCCCCGGCGCTGAAATCCTGCCAGTCGTCCACCGTGACCACGCCGCACACGGCGTCGGCCGACCGCCCCCGCCAGAAGGCGGCCTGATGAAACAGCCAGCATGGCGCCACGGTGGAATCCGCATCCGTGAATGACAGCCAGGTCACCCCACGCTCGATCATGAGACGCGCGCCGGCCGCGCGGGACATGCCGACATTGCGGCAATCCACAGCGAGGGTTTGCACGCCGTGCAGGGCGGCGATCTCGGCGGTGCGGTCGCTGCAGCTGTCCAGCACGACCAGGACCTGCACCTGCTCGCCCGCCAGCCCGGGATGTGCAATCGCCGCCGCCAGTGCCTCCAGGCAACGGCCGATCAGGGCCTCTTCATCATGCGCAGGCACCACCACGCCCATCATCGTCGGCTCCCTTCGGCTCGGTTCGGCAGTGATGGCGACAGCACAGCCGCGGGGGACGACGACCGCATCGACCAGACGTCAATCAAGAAATCCGCCTCCCGATGCGCGCGCACGGCTGCCATCTCCGGCGATGAATGGAAGACCTCTCGCAGGCAGCCATGGGCCTCGCTTCCCTGGATCACGAAGTCGTCCGCCTGGCCCCGCCAGTGGCATGCCAGCACGCTACCGCCCGGCGTCAGGGAGGCCAGGCACTGTTGTGCCACTGCGGTGCACGCCTGGGCATCCAGGTAATAGAGAAACTCGCTGAGCACGATCAGATCGAAGTGCTCTTCCGGCCAGTGCTGCGGCACCGTCAGTTGGCGCCACTGCACGCCTTGCCGGGCGCCAACCTGTTCAACGGCCCTGTGCAAGGCACCCGCGCTGGCGTCGGCACACACCAGTTCGCTGCAACGGGCCGCCAGCAACTCACTCAGGGCGCCATTGGCGCAGCCGGGCTCGAACCCCCGCCCATACCGCAGGTCCGGCAGGCAGGCCATGGTGATGGCGCGCTTGCGGGCCTCGTACGCGCTGGTGCGGTACCGCCACGGGTCCGGCTCCTCAAACAGCCGGTCCATGTGATGGATCAGCGAATTCGCTGCGTCGGGCAAGGGCTGTGCGGGCTGCTGCCCCCACGGACGATCTGTTCTCTGGGTGTTCACGATGCCCCTCCATGGAAGAAGAATTCGGAAGGACGCATCAGCCGTTCGAGCGTGGCGGCGGTCAGCACTGGAGGATGCTGACCATCCGGGTCAATCTGGCTGCGGTGGGCCTGGATGGCCGCTCGCTTGCGCGTCCAGGCCTCTTCCTGCAATGGCAGGCGGTGCAAGGCGTGCCAGGGCACCTGCGCGTCGCCCGGGGTGGCCCAGTGCCACATCCATACCGGCATCTCCCAAAGCTTGCAACCGATGCCGCGTGCCACGGCGGCGCAGGCGCGACCGCAGGCCTCATGGTCAGGATGGCCATCCAGCCGCCAGGTCGTGACCACCACATCGGCCGGTTGAAGGAGCCCCATCAGTCGCTGCACCAGAGCAGCTTCCCGATCCAACAGCCCTCCGTCCGGCAGCCGCAGCACGCGCAACTCGGCACCGGGGCCCAGCGCCGCCAACCCGCGCGCACGCTCGCAGCCTCGCCGTTCAATCAAGCCATCCGGTGTCCAGCGGGAGGACGCCGGATGGCTGGCTTCACCGTCCGTCACGCCGACCACCAGCACGGGTGTGGCCCCGCCCTGCCGCCGCAAGGCCATGGACAGCAAGCCGCCGCAGCCCAGCACTTCATCGTCAGGATGCGGCGCCACCACCACCAGGCGACGGTGCGCGGGCAGCAAGGTGTCGAGATCCGTGACCTGCAGCGCTTGCAGCGTGGGGGCCATTTGCCAGGTGGATTCCAGGGTACCCGCACCCTCGATCTGGCGGTCTCGTGCCCGGGCGGCGTCGCCCATCACAGCCGCCATGGCGGACCTCCACCAGCATCCGCAGCGCTCGCGGATGCCAGCGTGCCCAGCATGGCCAGATCACGGTCTCCATGGCTTTGGCGCAGGAACACGGGAAGGTCAGCCATCAGTCGCGCCAGGCCGGGATGGCGGCAAAAAGGTCCTGGCCCGAGCGCGCGTGTCACCGCACGCAGCACCTGCTGGGCGACTTCATCGGTGGCGGTGCGCACCCGCAACGCCCAGGTGCGTGCATCGGCCTGCGGATGCTGATCGATCCAGGCGGCGGCCTCGCGCAGCGTGGCCGCATTGGCGCTGAGCAGGCCGTCCACCTGCCCCAGGGCCACCTGCAGGTGCCACCCCTCCCCCTGCCGGATGCTGGTGGCGACCCGCAAGGCCTCGGTCAGGGTTTCCAGGGCGCCATGCCAGCAGGCGGCAATGCCAGCGCCGCCGTGCCAGAACCCGGCGCGGTCGAGGTAGGCGCCACAGCCGCCCACCAGACGGGCCGGCACCTGTTCGAAGATCACTTCCGCCGTGCCCGTTCCGGCCATGCCGACCGCCGCCCAGGCGCTGTCGTCGAACCGGACACCCGGCTGGCGCATATCGACGTCAGCCAGCCACGGCCCGGCACTGTCCGGCATCCAGACAGTCAGGAGCCCGCGCTGGACTTCGGTCGCGCCGGAGCACCAGGGCTTGCGGCCGTTCAGCATCACCTGGCCGCTGACGTCCTCTGTCGCCACCACACGGATGTCGGCGGCCTCGGCTGCCCAGACGCCATAAGACGGACTGGCGAACAAACCGACACCGGCGCCAGGGTCCAGCGCCGCCAGGATGGCCAGCGCATCGGTATGTGCCTCGTAGAGCTTGGCCAGCGCCAGGTCATCGCCAGCCACCCGGGCCAGCATCTGCCAGCGCTGCAAGGTGCGGCCCCCGCCAGGCTGGGGCAACGCATCCAGGCCCTCGCCAATCAGTCGCCGCAGTCGGACCCCAGGCGCCTGACCCAGCGTTTCCTGCAGCAATTCACCGAGCTGCCGCATCAGCTGGGCATCGCTGTCCAGGGGGACATCGGTGGCGGAGAGCGGGAAATCAAGCAGTTGCATGACCGGTTTTGGCAATCCTCGTGCCGCACCGGCCCGCCCAAACCCGGGGGCAGCCCGGGTGTAGCATTCGTCCCGTTCAGGACCACCCTCGTTCCATCGCTATGAGCAGCTCTGCCTCCCCCTCCGCCGTCCACGACCGCCTGCAGCAGTTGGGCATCACCCTGCCGCCCGTCGCGGTGCCGGCCGCCGCCTATGTGCCGTTCGTGCGCACCGGGAACCTGGTGTTCCTGTCCGGCCATATCGCCAAGAAGGACGGCAAGACCTGGGTGGGCCAACTGGGCAAGGACACCGATACCGCCACCGGCAAGGCCGCCGCACGTGCCATTGCCATCGACCTGATGGGCACGCTGCAAGCTGCGGTGGGTGACCTGGGCAAGGTCACCCGCATCGTGAAGTTGATGAGCCTGGTCAACAGCACGGCGGATTTCACCGAGCAGCATCTGGTGACCAATGGCGCCTCCGAGCTGTTCGTTGACGTCTTCGGGCCGCAAATCGGCGCCCATGCACGCAGCGCCTTCGGCGTGGCGCAGATTCCCACCGGGGCCTGCGTGGAGATTGAACTGATCGCCGAGATCCAGGACTGATGCGTATGCTGCTCACTCCTGCGCGGGTGCTCGCTGCCACGGCGGTGGCATCCATCGCCGCCCTGGCGGGTGCCCTCATCGCCCAATACCAGTTCGACATCAAACCCTGCCCCTGGTGCGTGATGCAGCGCGGCCTCTACATCCTGATCGCCGTGGTCAGCGTGCTGGGCTGGTGCGTGCAGCGCGTCAAGGCGGGCCGCGTGGTAGCCCTGCTGCTGGTGGCGGCGCTGGGCATTGCGGGGCTGGTGGCGGCCGGCTATCAGCACGAAGTGGCCGCCAAGCTCGCCAGTTGCGACATGACCTTCGCGGACAAGGTGCTCTCCGCTCTCGACCTGGAAGCGCGCTGGCCTACGGTGTTCATGGCCACGGCCTCCTGCAGCGAAGCCGCGACCTACAAGCTGCTTGGCCTGTCCTATGACATCTGGAGCGGCCTGCTCTTCACGATGATCGCGTTGGGCTCGCTGCTGACACTCAAACGCCGGACTCGTGGGCCGTACTGAGCGCGCACACTGACACGCCCACCCATGCCATGGGGCCCTCCACGGGCCCCATTTTCATCGCGCCCTCCACGGCCCCCCCTTGTCCTCGCGCCCTTCACGGGCCCCTTTTTCATGGCGCGCTGCCAACGCCTCAGCGCGCGATCACCAGCTTCAGCCCGAGCCCCACGAACACGGTGCCCGCCAGCCGGTCCAACCACAGGCCGGCACGCGGACGTTGGCTGATCCAGCGGCCGATGGCGCCCGAAAAGTAGCCCAGCAGCCCGAAGAGCAGCGCCGCCTGCGCCGTGAACAGCAGACCAAGCTGCGCCATCTGCAGACTTTCATCACCGCGCCCGGCCACCACGAATTGCGGCAGGAACGACAGGAAGAACAGCACCACCTTCGGGTTGATCGCATTGGCGAACACGCCCTTGAAGAACAGGCGGCGCAGGGATTCCTCCTGCGGCGCACGGTCCAGCCGCATGGCGCCGGAGCTGCGCAGGGCCTTCACGCCCATCCAGATCAGGTAGAGCCCGCCGCAGACCTTGAGGGCCGTGAACGCCACCGGCGAGGCCGCCACCAGGGCGCTGACCCCGATCACGGCCAGCACCGTGTGGCTGAGGCAACCCAGTGCACAGCCCAGCCCGAAGACCATCCCCTGCCGGCGGCCCTTGGACAGGCCCATGCTCAGCACCATCAGGTTGTCCGGCCCCGGCGAGGCCGTGATCAGCACCGCAGCGGCGAGGAAGCCCAGGAATTGTTCAATTGACAGCATGGGCGGGATGATAGTCAGTCGCCGCGCACCTCACCCTCGCGGCGCGGGTCGGCGGCGCCACGCAGCCGGCCATCCCCCAGGCGCATCACGGCCTGGGCGCCGCTGGTGAGCTCGGTACTCATGATGCGATGTCCGCGCTGAACGAGCCCCTCCACGGTGGTGGACGGGAAGCGGCCGGCCTCCAGCACCGTGGGCCCATTGAAGCTGCCGAAGTTGGGCAGATTGAGGGCTTCCTGCGGATCCAGGCCCCAATCCAGCGAGCCGATCAGTGCCTTGGCCACGAAATGGATGATGGCCGCGCCGCCTGGCGAGCCCACGGTCATGACAAAGCGGGGCGCCTCGCCCTCCTGCTCCGGCCGACGGAAGACCAGCGTGGGACTCATGGCCGAACGCGGGCGCTTGCCCGGTTCCACCCGGTTCGCCATGGGCTGACCCGCTTCATCACGGGGCTGGAGCGAGAAGTCGGTCAACTCGTTGTTGAGGAAAAACCCGCCGCGCAGGCCGGTGCCGCCATCACTCATCAGCCGGCTGCCGAATTGGGCCTCGATGGTGGTGGTCATGGACAGTGCCATGCCTTGCGCATCCACGATCGCCAGGTGGCTGGTGCCGTGCTCGGGCTGATCAGGCTGCGGCGCGTAAGCCTGCGGTACCGCCTCCGGCCGGCCTGCGCTGGCCTCGCCCATGCTGCGCTCGCCCACCAGCGCCGCACGTTGGCGCAGATAGGCCGGCGCCAGCAGGCTGCGCCAGTCGCCTGCCGGGGGCTTCACGAAGTCCGGGTCCGCGACGTAGGCGGCGCGGTCGGCAAAGGCGAGCCGGGAGGCTTCAGCGTAGCGATGCAGGAACTCCGCCCCCGGCAGGCCATTGGTCAGCACGGGTTCGGTTGGGGCGGGCAGCCGGTCCAGCACGCCCAGGATCTGGTCGATGGCAATGGCGCCGCTGCCCGGGGGCGGGAAGCCGCACAGGCGCCACGCGCGCCAGTCCTGGCACAGCGGCGCACGTTCCTGCACACGGTAGGCCGCAAGATCAGTCAGCTGCAGGCGCCCCGGCCGCGAGGCATGCCCACGCACCTGCGCCACGATGTCCCGTGCGATTGCCCCGCGATAGAAGGCGTCCGCGCCCTCCTTCGCGATGCGCCTCAGAACGGCCGCGTAGGCCGGGTTGCGCAGCCGGTGACCGGCCGGCCAGGGCCGGCCGTGCGGGTCCATCAGGTAGGCATTGATACGAGGCTGCTGGCGCAGTGCGGGGTCGGCTGCTGCCAGGTGGCTCAGGCGCGGCCCCACCACAAAGCCGTCGGCGGCCAGGCGGATGGCCGGCTCGAACAAGCGGGCCCAGGGCAGCCGACCGTAACGCCGGTGCGCCAGCTCCAGCAGCCGCAAGGTGCCCGGCACACCCACCGACAAGCCACTCTGCACGGCATCCTGGAAGGGCAGCGCCTGACCTTCGGCGTTCAGGAACAGGGTCTCGTCGGCCGCCGCAGGGGCGGTTTCCCGGCCGTCCAGCGCCACCACATGGTCGCCATCCCACAACATCAGGAAGGCGCCACCGCCGATGCCGCTGGATTGCGGCTCCACCAGGCCGAGGACCATCTGGGCGGCCACGGCGGCATCCACCGCGCTGCCACCCTGGCGCAGCATCTCCAGGCCGGCTTGTGCAGCGGCAGGGTTTGCGGCGGCCACGGCCTGCCGCTGAAAGGTCCAGCCCGGCTTGGCCGTCCAGCCGGAGGCGGCCTCCGGCGGCGGTGGCACGGCCTGCGCCCAAGCCGGGCCGGCCAACGATGCAGCCACCGATGCAGCCACCGATACAGCCACCGATACAGCCACTCGTGCGGCCACCCAGACCGCCAGTGCCCACCCCATGTGCCGCGTCGCGGACCCGGCGGCTCGGCCCGCTGCTCTCCGGCGCATGAGTGCGATGGGCCCCAATTGTGCGCTGACACGCCGCTGTACTTGCTCTGCCATGCTTGTCGTCTCCTGACCGCACCCGGCGGCGCTGGCGTCACGGACCTGTCATGCGGTCCGGAGAGCATCAGCGGCCTTGCCACCCCGAATGGAGTCATGCCATGGATCGCCGCCGCTTCCTGAATGCCAGCGCCCTGCTCGGAGGGGCGTCACTGATCATGCCCCAGGCCGTGCGGGCCCAGGCGCCAGCGCTCATCACCCGCGACGCCATGCGCCCCCAGATGCCGCACGGTATCCAGAGCGGCGATCCGCTGGCCGACGCCGCCGTGATCTGGACGCGCGCCGACCGCCCCGCCCGCATGTGGCTGGAGTGGGCCACCACCGCCAGCTTCACCCAGGTGCAACGTGTACGCGGCCCTTTTCTGCTGCCGGACACTGATTTCACAGGCCGCGTGGATCTGCGCCAGTTGCCCACCGGCCAGGAGATCTTCTACCGCGTGATGCTGCAGGACCTGCACAACGAGCGGGTGATGTCCGAACCCCTCCAGGGCCATTTGCGCCTGCCCGGGGCCTCCGGCCGTTCACCACTGCGCGATGTGCGCTTTTGCTGGAGCGGCGACACCATGGGCCAGGGCTGGGGCATCAATCCCGACTGGGACGGCATCGGCATCTACGAGCAGATCCGCCGCGTGAACCCCGACTTCTTCCTGCACAGCGGCGACACCATCTATGCGGACAGCCCCATCAGCGCCGAGGTGAAGCTGGCCAATGGCAGCATCTGGAAGAACATCGTGACGGAAGAGGTCAGCAAGGTCGCGGAGACGTTGGACGAATACCGGGGCCGCTACCGCTACAACCTGATGGACACCCATGTGCGCCGCATGTCCGCCGAGGTCCCGCAGATCTGGCAGTGGGACGACCACGAGATCAGCAACAACTACTCGGACAGCAAGGACGTCACGGCCGACCCACGCTACACCGAGAAGAACGTGCCCCTGCTGGTGGCCCGCGGCACCCGGGCATTCATGGAATATGCGCCGATGCGCCGCTTCGGCGACGCCGAGGTGGAGCGCATCTATCGCCACCTGCCGCAGGGCCCGCTGCTGGACGTCTTTGTGCTGGACATGCGCAGCTATCGCGGCCCCAACGGCGCCAACCTGGAGACGCAGGAGGACGCCACCAGCGCCTTCATGGGCCCCACCCAGGTGGACTGGCTGCTGGACGGCCTGAAGCGCTCCAGGGGCCTGTGGAAGGTGATCGCGGCCGACATGCCCATCGGCCTGCAGGTCGGCGATGGCAAGGACGCCCAGGGCCGTGACAAGTGGGAGGCCATCGCCAATGGCGACAACGGCGCGCCGCGAGGGCGAGAGATCGAGATCGCACGCCTGCTGCGGGGTATCAAGCAGTTGGGCCAGCACAACGTGGTCTGGCTGACGGCTGATGTGCACTACACCGCCGCGCACCACTTCGACCCGACACGGGCCCAGTTCAGCGATTTCCTGCCGTTCTGGGAATTCGTCTCCGGCCCGCTGCATGCGGGCGGCTTCGGCCCGAACAAGGGCGATGCCACGTTCGGCATGCAGGTGGTCTATGAGAAGGCGCCGAAGGAGGCCAATTCGCCGCCCTCGGACGGGCTGCAGTTCTTCGGGCAGGTGGACATCGACGCCAGGACAGGGGGGCTCACGGTGACGCTGAAGGACCTGACCGGGGCATCGCTGTTCAGCAAGACGCTGGCACCGCACCGGGCCTGAGGCCTTGCCATGCCCGGTGGAGCCCCTTCTGCGCAGCGCCACCGGGCCCCGGCCCACCGCACCGAGCGAAGGCCACCACGAGGCTCAGCGGTATTCCATCGCCCGCAGCACGCCCTGCATCGGCGGCAACTGCGCCACCATGGACACCAGTTCGCGGATGCTCTCGGTGGCCGTCTTGGCCCGCACGCTGGCGATCTGGGTGCGCACCGTCGAAATGGCCACGCCATGCCGCTGGGCGATCTCCTGCGGCTGCAGGCCCTCGCACAGCGCCTGCAACACGCCCTGCTCCGCCGCGGTCAGCTGATGCTCCCGCGAGAACGCCAGCATCGGCAGCTCGCCGCAGAGGTTGCGCTTGCCCAGCACCAGCATGGCATGGGTCTGCACCCCGTCCACCATCGGCAGCACCGATAGCGACAGGCGCTGCGCGCCGCGTCCCAGGCAGATGAGATGCCGCAGGCTGCGCTGCTGAGCGTCCTGCAGCGCCTGCTCCAGCCGTTGCTGGTCGGGCCGCTGCACGGCGCTCACCTGGCCGTCCACCAGTTGCACCGGCGCCTCCGGCCCCAGTTGATCACGGGCCGTGCAGTTGGCGTAGACCAGCCGTCCGCCCGCACCGACCAGACAGACGCCCAGGTCGATCGCATCCAGCGCACTGCGCCACCATTTGTCGCTCCCCCGCCGCCGCTCCGGACCGCGATAGACCGACCACCAATCCAGTTCCTGGGTCCTCCCCAGCATTCCATCCATCGCTGCCTCCGCTGATCAGGCTGTGGAACGCGGCTTCATGCTTTCGCACTTTGTGATGACGTGCGAATAGCAGAGCAACGCCTTAATGTTAGGAGATGCAACAGGAAATGCGTAGCCATGTTTCTAGGGGAGCAGCCCCCTTGGCTGAGGGGCGTCAGCGTGTCGGGTTTGGGCGGTTTTTCACGTGCTCATCGATCCGTGAGCGAAGCGGAAGCGGAACGCTGGCGCCCATGCACCAGGGCAGCTCCGGCAACGCACCGCAACGGGGCCTCCCGGCCTCGCGTGGCGATGCGCACCCATGCGGCATGGTCAGGCCACCATGCAGCGAGGTCAGGCCGTCATGAAACCCAGGTTCTGCTGGCTGAAGTTGCCGATGCCTGGCAGCACCGAGGGCAGGTCGGACACGCTCACGCCCATCCACAAGGCCAGCGTGGCAGCCAGCTGGTCGACCGCCGTGGTGGGCAGCAACCGGCCCTGGCCGACATCGTCCGGCCCATTCACGCTCACCGAGGGCAATTGTCCGTAGAAGCGGCCGCCCTTGACTGCGCCGCCCATCACCAGGTGGTGGCTGCCCCAGCCATGGTCGGAGCCATCCCCATTGGAAGTCAGGGTTCGGCCGAAGTCCGAGGCGGTGAAGGTGGTGACGTTGTTGGCCACGCCCAGCTCCTGCAGCGCGGCATCGAAGCTGGCCATGGCGTTGCCCACCTGCTGCAGCAGCTTGGGGTGCTGGTCCACCAGCACATCGTGCAGGTCAAAACCGCCCAGCGACACGAAGAACACCTGGCGTGACGCGCCCAGCGCCGAGCGCGCACCGATCAGCTTGGCGACCATGTTGAGCTGGGCCGCCAGCGAGCTGGTCTCGAACGGCGTGGTCAGGCTGACGCCGGTCAGTGCGGTGCTGACCGTGGCCTGCGCGCTGATCGAGCGCGCCGTCACCCGGTTGAGCTCCGACTCCATCCAGTGCGTGCGGTTGCCGGTGACGAGGGTGCGCAGCGCCTCGCTGCAGGCCTGCGAGCCAAACAGGCTCTTGGTGACGCCATTGATGGCCACTGCCCCGCTGCTGCTCATCTGGTACTGCACGGCCTGGCCGCCCGACATGAACACCGCATTACCGGAGACATTGATGCAGGTGAAGGTGGCATTGCCGTTGCCCGAGAGGAAGCGGTCCCCCAGGCGACCGCCCCAGCCGGAGATGGCGCCTTCCGGCTTGGACGACTGCCACAGGCTCTGCTGGTCATTGTGGGAGAACAGCTTGGGCGGCAGCGGCACGCTCTGCGCCTTGTATTGCGCCAGCGTGGTGGGCTGCATCAGCGTGCCGATGTTGAGCATCACCGCCAGGCGGCCTGCATCAAAGACCGGTTTGATGCCCGACAGCGTCGGTGCCAGCGCCATCTGCCGGCCGTCCGGCAAGGCCAAGGAGGGCGTCAGCGCGGTGGCAGTCAGGTCGGCTTGAGGCGTGGCCAGGGTCTGGCGGATGGTGGCATAGGCGTTGTAGCTGGCCGTGTCGTACGGCACCAGTGTGTTGCCGTAGTCGTTGCCGCCATAGAGGAACAGGCACACCAGGGCCTTGTAGTCCCCGGCGGCGGTCGCAGCAGCCGCTTCATTGATGGCGGCCAGTTGCAGCGCCCAGGGGGCGGCGGTGCCGGCGATGGACACGGCCGAGGCGTGTTTCAGGAATTCGCGGCGCTTCAGGGACGCCAGGCGGGACACATGAGCCATGAGACGCTCCGCTTATTTCTGGATCTGGTAATCGGGGGAGGCCAGCAGCAGCAGCCAACCCGCCTTGACGCGGTTGAGCTTGCCGGCGTCCGTGGTGCCGGTGATGGCGCCCACGGCGGTCGTGATGAGGGTCAGCGTGGTTTCCGAGACGCCACCCAGCAGGTTCGCCTGGCGCTGGACCAGGCTGGTGGCATCGGCCGCCAGGGCGAGATCGGCGGTGTAGTCCGGCTTCATGTCGCCGATGCCGCTGTTCACCAGGGTCTGCATGAAGTTGAGGTAACCCGCCACCGTGCTTTCGTTGCAGAGCTGGAACTCTGGCGCCGTGACGTTGTTGTTGCCCAGCTCGGAGTTGGGCGGCACATAGCCGGGGCGGAAGAAGTTGAATACCGAGCCGCTGCGCAGCGGGCTCTGGCCCAGGCGCGTGGCCGGGTTGCTGCAGTCTCCAATGGCCCAGAGGTCGCCCGGTGAGGTGAAACCCACCGAGCGAGTCCATTGCACCAGGCGCTGCACCGGCTCCCGCAGCTTGCCGCCGTCCGGCGTGGTGGAGGCAGTGCGCGCCTCGTTGTCCAGCAGGATGGCGCGGATCACGGCTCGCATGTCGCCCCGCACGCCCTGCCCGTTGTTGTCGAAGACGGCAGCCACGCGCTGCACATAGCCACCACTGGGGTTGGACGCCACCAGGCGTTGGATCAATTGGCGGCCGATGAAGGGGCCGACGTTGGGATGGGCCGTCAGCGTGTCCAGCGCGGCCTTCATCGCGGCGGGCCCGTCGGCCGACTCCGGGATGCTGACATCCAGGACCTGCTTGGTGCCGGTGGAGAAGCGCGATGCGGTGTTCACCATCGGCCGGTTCATGTAGCTGAAGTCCGTGCCATTGGGCGCGGCGGTGTCGAAGTCCCAGCCCGTGAAGACCCGAGCCAGCGCGGTGATCTGGTCCAGGCTGTAGGTGTCGATGGTCTTGCCGCCACTGGTCTTGGCGGAGCCGTCGGCGTTGAGCTGGTTCAGGCCGATAGTGAACAGCTGCATCACCTCCCGGGCGTAGTTCTCGTCGGGCTGGCGGCCCGTCTTGGTGTCTTCCTTGCGATTGCCGCGCATGGCCAGGTAGACGCCCATGGCCGGCGACAGGGTCACGCCCTCCAGCAGCTCGCGGAAGGTGCCGAAGCAGCGGGCCTCCAGCATGTCCACATAGCCCGAGGTGGCGAACTGGGGCCAGGCCACCGGCAACCCGTTCATGGAGACGACGAAGATTTCCGACAGCGCCAGCACCACACGCTGGCGCAACTGGTCCGGCGAGCTGATGAGCTTGCGCCACAGCGTGGCGTCCACACCGGCCAGGCTGTAGCGGTAGCTCTCGGCGCCGTAACCCTTGGCGATCAACCAGTCGGTGTGGCTGGTGGTGCGGGCCGCGCTGAACTGCTGGTCCAGCCAGCGGCTGTAACCGATGGACTTGAGCGAGGTGAGGTCCGTATCCACCGCCGCGAAGCCCGCCTGCCCCAGGAAACGCGCCGCCTCGGCGTCGGTTTCCGGCTTGGCACTGTGCGGCACGGTGTTGGGCGTGTCGCCCGCATCGGATTCGCTGCCCCCGCCGCAGGCGGCCAGCAACGCAGCCGCGGCAGCAGCTGCCGCAACGGCGCTCAGGCCCCCATGGTCAGGGTCCAGGGCACGGTCGGCAGCACCAGGGGCAGCGGAAACATGGGGGGCACTGGGGGTTGCGATGGTGAGCATCTCGACACATGGGCTTCTGTGGATGCCGCATGGTGTCGAGCCGGCGCGGTTTGCGCACCGTCATTCGTATAACAGGTGAATCGCTCGGCAACAGTCCTGCTACACGTGACTTTTGCACTCTGCAAATCGGCCGGCGCGGTTTAAGCGCCGGAAACCTGACCGAAACAATACATATATATAGAGCTCACTCAGTGCAGGCCGGCCCTCAGCGCAACGGTACCCCCGTCTTGCTCTGCACAAACTCCCGGGTCACCTCGGGCGCCAGCTCGACAAGTGTCAGGCCTTGCGGGGTCACATCCATGACGGCCAGGTCGGTGATGATGCGGTTCACCACCCCCACACCTGTCAGCGGCAGCGTGCAGGACGGGATGATCTTGAGGTCTTCCGTGCCGTCCTTCTTGCGCGCCACATGCTCCATCAGCACGATGACGCGGGGGACGCCTGCGACCAGGTCCATCGCGCCGCCCATGCCCTTGACCATCTTGCCAGGAATCATCCAGTTGGCCAGGTCACCGTGCTCGCTGACCTGCATGGCCCCCAGAATGGAGAGGTTGATCTTGCCGCCGCGGATCATGGCGAAGCTGTCGTGGCTGCCGAAGATGACGCTGCCCGGGATGGTGGTGACCGTCTGCTTGCCGGCGTTGATGAGGTCGGCATCCACTTCCTCTTCTGTGGGGAAGGGGCCGATCCCCAGCATGCCGTTCTCGCTCTGCAGCCACACCTCCTTGTCGGCCGGCACGAAGTTGGCCACCAGCGTCGGGATGCCGATGCCGAGATTCACGTAGAAGCCGTCTTCCAGCTCTTGGGCGGCGCGGGCCGCCATCTGGTCTTGGGTCCAGGGCATGTCGGTCTCCTCAGGCTGCAGAGCGGATGGTGCGCTTTTCAATGCGCTTTTCGGGATGGGGGTTGTGCACGATGCGATGCACATAGATGCCAGGCAGGTGGATGGCGTCCGGGTCCAGGTCGCCCACGTTCACCACCTGCTCCACCTCCACCACCGTGACCTTGCCCGCCATGGCGCAAGCCGGATTGAAGTTGCGCGCGGTGCGCCGGAAGATGAGGTTGCCGCTCTTGTCCGCCACATGGGCCTTGACCAGGGCCACATCCGGATTGAGCGCTCGTTCCATCACGTAGGCATGGCCATCGAATTCGCGGATCTCCTTGCCTTGCGCCACCAGCGTTCCCACCCCGGTGCGGGTGAAGAAGGCGGGGATGCCGGCGCCACCTGCACGCAGCTTCTCCGCCAGGGTGCCCTGCGGGGTGAACTCGAGTTCCAGCTCGCCAGCCAGGTACTGGCGCTCGAATTCCTTGTTCTCACCCACGTAGCTGGAGATCATCTTGCGGATCTGGCGGGTCTCCAGCAGTTGGCCCAGGCCGAAGCCGTCCACGCCCGCATTGTTGGAAATGACGGACAACCCCTTCACGCCGCTGTCACGCAGTGCCTTGATCAGGGCCTCCGGAATGCCGCACAACCCGAAGCCGCCCACGGCCATGAGCTGGCCGTCCTGGACGATGCCCTCCAGCGCGGCTTCGGCGCTGGGATATAGCTTGTTCATCAATGTCTCCTGGTTTCACCACCGCCGAAAAGCGTACTACGTAAGCGCTTAGGTAGCGGGTACGTAGAATTGACTAACCGCCAAGCTGCGTCGCTCGCCTCCCTCCTCACGCCCTGCCGCAGGCCCACACATGCCGCTGGACTACCGTACCGCGTTTGACCTCGCCCCGATCGGACTGGTCATTTCCGAAAACCGCCTGATCCAGGACTGCAATCGGCAGTTGCTGGCCATCTTCGGCGTGGAGCGCGATCAGCTCATCGGCCGCAGCTTCGCCCTGCTCTATCCCAGCCCGGTGGAATTCGAGCGCACCGGCGAGCGCATCATCGCCAGCCTCGATGCCAACGGCTATTACGCCGATGAGCGCGTCATGAAGCGGGTGGGCGGGCCGCGTGCCGGCGAGCTGTTCTGGTGCCACGTCTCCGGCCGCGCACTGGACCCGGCGCAGCCGCATGCCAGCGGTATCTGGAGCTTCGAGGACCTGTCGGCACGCCGCCAACTCAAGGCCGAGCTGACACCGCGCGAGCGGGAGATCGCCGCGCTTCTGATCGAGGGGCTGACCAGCAAGCTGATCGGCCGCAAGCTCGGCGTGAGCCCACGCACGGTGGATGTCTACCGCGCTCGCCTGATGAAGAAATACGGTGCCGCGAGTACCCCGGACCTCGTCCATCGCCTGTTGATGTAGCCCCTCCGGCGCGATTCCAGGCTCGTCGTGGCGCGGGAATAACGATTTCCGGGGCGGGCGACGCACGGTTTCAATCTCTGACAGATGCGCGCAAACCCCGATCAACACGGGCTTTCCTCAAGACCTGGCCCCGGATGTGCGATTTCATCGTGCTTTCATCGTGCGTTTGCGGGGCAACCCGGAGATGCACAGGCCATTTCTCTTGCACAATACGCAGCGTCCGGTGACACGCCGGGCTTAACTTGCAAGAGTCAATCGAATGAACAAGACCGAACTGATCGAACACCTGGCTTCCAAGCACGAACTGACCAAGGCCGAATCCGGCCGCATCCTGGAAACGCTGCTGGACGCCGTGGTCACTACGGTGAAGAAGGGTGGCCAAGTCTCCATCCCGGGCTTCGGCTCCTTCAAGCAGCACGCTCGTGCCGCCCGTACCGGCGTGAACCCCTCCACCGGCGACAAGATCAAGATCGCCGCTGCCAAGCTGCCCAAGTTCACCCCGGGCGCTGGCTTCAAGGCCGCCGTGGACCCCAAGGCTGCTGCCCGCAAGGCTGCTGCCAAGCCGGCCGCCAAGCCCGCTGCCAAGAAGGCCGCCAAGAAGTAATTCTGGCTTCCGCCTGAAGACCACCCGGAGACCCGGGGGGTCTTCCAACAAACCCGGCTTCGGCCGGGTTTGTTTTTTGCTCCTACAGTTGCTGCATGTCCGCCACGTCGCTTCGCGTGCTGTCGCTCATCCCGCCGATGACGCAGCTCAACACGCCCTACCCGTCCACCGCCTACCTGACCGGGTTCCTGCGCTCACGCGGCCAGCCTGCCGCCCAGCGCGATCTGGCGCTGGCACTGGTGCTGCGCCTGTTCTCCCGCGAGGGGCTTCAGCGCATCCTCGCAGCCGTGCAGGCCATCCCCGCCCATGAGCGCGGCCCCGCCTCCACCCATTTCGTGCAGGACTTCGAGCGGTACTTTTCCACGATCTCGGCCACCATTGCGTTCTTGCAGGGCCGCGACACCACGTTGGCACACCGCATCAATACGCGCGGTTTCCTGCCTGAGGGCGCCCGCTTCCAGTCCCTGGACGTGTACGTCTCCGAAGAAGGGGAAGATCCCTTGGCATGGGCGTTCGGCGCGCTTGGCCTGCAGGACCGTGCCCGCCACCTGGCCACGCTCTACCTGAACGACCTGGCCGATGTGCTGCGCGAGTCCGTCGACGAACGCTTTGAATTCGTCCGCTATGCCGAGCAACTGGCCACCAGCCAGCCCACCTTCGACCCGCTGCATGACGCGCTGCAGGCACCCGCCAACCTGGTGGACGAGTTGCTGGAGCAACTGACCCTGCAGGCGCTGGAGGAAGAACAGCCGGACGTGGTGCTGCTGTCCGTGCCCTTCCCGGGTGCGGTTTATGCGGCACTGCGCATCGGGCAAACCATCAAGCGGGCCCGGCCGGGCCTGCCGGTGGTGCTGGGCGGGGGCTTTGTGAACACCGAACTGCGCGAGCTCACCGAAACGCGCCTGTTCGATTACGTGGACTTCGTGACGCTGGACGCAGGCGAGCGCCCCTTGCTGGCCTTGCTGGAGCATCTGGCGGGCCGTCGGGGGCCGCAGCGGCTGGTGAGAACTTTCCTGCGCAGCAACGCAGCGGCTGGGGAAGACACTGGCGCACACGCTGGCGAAGGCGGCACCGGTGGCAGCACCCCCACCGTGCGCTACGTCAATTTTGCCGAGCCGGATGTGCCCTTCGAGGATGTGGGAACGCCCACCTGGGACGGCCTGCCCCTGGGCAGCTACCTGTCCCTGCTGGACATGCTCAACCCCATGAACCGGCTCTGGAGCGATGGCCGCTGGAACAAACTGACGGTAGCGCACGGCTGCTACTGGAAGAAATGCAGTTTCTGCGACATCACGCTGGACTACATCTCCCGCTACGAAGCCGCATCGGCCAAAACGCTGGTGGATCGCATCGAAGCCATCGTGCAAGAAACCGGCCAGACCGGCTTTCACTTCGTGGACGAAGCCGCCCCTCCCAAGGTGCTGCGGGCCCTGGCGCAGGAATTGATCGACCGAGGTGTCTCCATCAGTTGGTGGGGCAATGTGCGCTTCGAGAAGACCTTCACCCCGGAGCTATGCCAATTGCTGGCCGACAGCGGCTGCATCGCCATCAGCGGCGGCCTGGAGGTGGCCTCGGACCGCCTGCTCAAGCTGATGCAAAAAGGGGTCTCGGTGGAGCAGGTGGCCCGCGTGACCCGCGCTTTCACCGAGTCCGGCATCCTGGTGCATGCCTATCTGATGTATGGCTTCCCCACGCAGACCGTGCAGGACACCGTGGATGCGCTGGAATACGTGCGCCAGCTCTTCGAGAATGGCTGCATCCAGAGCGGCTTCTTCCACCGCTTTGCGTGCACGGTGCATTCACCGGTCGGCCAGGACCCGGGAGCCTTCGGGGTGGAACTGCTGCCGTTGCCGCCCTCCCCGTTCGCGAAGAACGACGTGGGCTTCATCGACCCCACCGGCACGGACCACGATGCCATGGGGGATGCGCTCAAGAAGGCGCTCTACAACTTCATGCACGGCATCGGGCTGGAGCAGGACGTGCGACGCTGGTTCAGCGTGCGCGTGTCCAAACCGAAGGTGGCCAGGGACTTCATCGCCAAGGCATTGGGCGCCTGAGCGCCGGGACAGGGATCCGGCTTGGCACCAGGCTATAGGAAGGCCCTGATCAGAGCGGATGGCCCGGACCAGGGACCGTGCATCAAGGCGGCGCCATCCCGGCGCCTGCTTCTGCTTCCAGGCCCAGCGATCGGGCCTAGCGATCAGGCCTGGTGATCAAGCCACAGCCGACAGCGAACTGCTACCCGTGCCGGATGCTCCCGATGTGCCGGCCGTGGTGGCGGCGCTGCTCGACGAGCTGTTCAGCAGCGCCAGATAACCATCCGCCAGACGCTGCAGCATGGCCTGCGCCTGGCTGCTGTCGCTGGTCGCGCTGGCCTCCTGCGGCGGCGGACCCGGCGGAGGCCCCTCAGGCGGCGGCCCAGGGGGCGGGCCGTCCGGCTTCGAGAGTTCATCCTCCAGCGCCTGCTTGAAGGCATCCACCTCCGCGCTGCTGACGGTACCGTCGTTGTCGGTGTCCAGCGCGTCGATCAGGGCCTGCGAGGCCGAACTCGCGCTGGTGGTGCTGTCAGTGCTGTCAGTGCTGTCAGTGCTGTCAGTGCTGTCAGCACTGCCCGTGCTGCTGGCGCTGCTGGTGGCATCGATGGTCGAGTCGTCGTCCGTCTCGTCGTCGCTCTCACTGTCCGTGCTGCTTGCAGCGAACTGCTGCGTGCTCATGAACATCATGAACTCCGGCGGCGGGCCAGGGGGTGGCCCCGGCGGCGGCCCTTGCGGAGCATCCGTCTCCTCGGTCGACGTCTCGCTGCTTTGCGTGATGGTGGTGCTCTCGGTCGTGGCTGAACTGCCGTTGACGTTGAGGCGCTGGCTGATGCGCGTTGCGCTCCAGCTGCCGCCATACGATGAAACCACGTTCATCTTTTCCCTCCTTGCGGTGAACGGGATGGACCGTGATCCGCACCGCGTCCGGACCCGCCATCCCCCAGACCTTGTTTCGGCTGGGGTTATCGGGAGTGAATGGCGACTTTGTAGGCGGCTTTTGTCAACCTTGACACAAGCAGCCTTCAAAACCACCGAGAGCGCCACCAGCGCCGAGCCAGTGACACACCGGGCCCCTGCTTGGTGCAGCCTGTGCGCCCAGCAACACAACGGCGCGCAGAGCAGCGCGATCAGGGCCCGCCCAGTCGTGCGTCAACGCAGGGGGGGATCGAACAGATAACCGACGCCGCGGACCGTGCGAATCAGCGGCGAGCTCGGATCGTCATTCAATTTCTGGCGCAGGCGCGAGACCATCAGGTCAACACTGCGCTCCAGCGCAGTCACACCGTCGCCGCGCGCCAGGTGCAAAAGCTCCTGACGCTGCAACACGCTGTGCGGGCGCTCCAGGAAGGCACGCAGGAGCTTGTATTCGCTCTGGGAGAGCACCACGCAGAAGCCACCGGGCCCCGAGAGCCGGCGGGTCATGGGCTCCAGCCGGAAGCGGCCAAACATCAGCACCTCGGCCGGATCACCTTCGCGGGGACGCAGCAGCGACTTGATCCGGGCCTGCAGCTCACGCGGCTCGCCGTCCTTGGGAGCTACCGCGTCCGCACCGCGCTCCAGGGCCAGCACACGCTCCAGCGTGCTGTCGTGTTGCAGCAGCACGATCACTGGCAGGCGTGAACGCTGGCGCAGGCGGGTCAGCGCGGACCAGCCGGCTTCACGGGCATCACTGGGATCCAGCAGGCACAGGTCTACCGGCAACAGGGGGATGCGATCCAGCAAGGCAGGTTCACTGCTGTCGGTCACGCGGTATCCCCAGGCCCGCAGCAGCGCGGCGCAGCGCAGCCGCGCATGGCTGTCAGGGTCCAGCAGCAGCAGGTGCGTACCGGTGGCGGGATCGGGGAAAGGGGAACTCATTGTCAGCAGGCACAAGTGGTTACTGGCCTAAGACTATGCCGACAGAATCGTTTTAAGAGGCGGAACTGAGCCCCTCTCACAGCGCTTTTTACGCTCGCTTTACGAGAGTGATACACGGTTGCGTGCGCCGACAAAATCACGGTGTGCGGGACACAAAATCTGGGCGATTCGTAGACATTCGTGGGTGAATGGCGGCGCATGTGCGCCCCGTCCGTGGACCCTGTGTGAAATTGCCACCGCTGATGCGCACACCATCCTCGCCGAGCCCTCACCGGCGGGACAGTGGTCCGCGCTCGGCTACAATGCACGCCATTGCCACGGCCACAGTCTTGCCGTGGCTTGATGTATTGAGCGCATGGTCGGCCACGCCTGACCCCACCTCTCACAGCGATCTCCACAGCAGCCGAAGACTGGCACCTCCTCACGGGACGGTGTGCTGCACAAGCCCTGCGTGGGCAACACAATAAAGCAGCCTATGAGTTTTGATGCACTGGGACTCTCCCAGCCCCTGCTTCGTGCCATTGCCGAAGTTGGATATTCCTCCCCCACTCCCATCCAGAGCCAAGCCATTCCCGCCGTCCTCAGTGGCGGCGACCTGATGGCCGGCGCACAGACCGGCACCGGCAAGACCGCCGGTTTCACGCTCCCCTTGCTGGAGCGGCTCTCCACCGGCAAGCCGGTCCGTGATGCACGCGGCCGTCTGGCCGTGCGCGCCCTGGTGCTCACCCCCACCCGTGAACTCGCCGCCCAGGTCGAGGAAAGTGTGCGCACGTATGGCAAGTACCTGCCGCTGACCAGCATGGTCATGTTCGGTGGTGTGGGCATGCAGCCGCAAATCGACAAGCTGCGCAAGGGCGTGGACATCCTCGTGGCCACCCCCGGCCGCCTGCTCGATCACGCTCAGCAAGGCACGCTGGACCTCTCGCACGTCGAAATTCTCGTGCTGGACGAAGCCGACCGCATGCTGGACATGGGCTTCATCCATGACATCAAGAAGGTGCTGGCCCTGCTGCCGAAGAAGAAGCAGAGCCTGCTGTTCTCGGCCACCTTCAGCGACGAGATCAAGGCCCTGGCCGACCGCCTGCTGGACAAGCCGGGCCTGATCGAAGTGGCGCGTCGCAACGCCACGGCCGACACCATCGCGCAGAAGATCCACCCGGTGGACCGCGACAAGAAGAAGGAACTGCTGGCGCACCTGATCCGCCAGCATGACTGGCACCAGGTGCTGGTCTTCACCCGCATGAAGCACGGCGCGAACCGCCTGGCCGAGTTCCTGGACAAGCAGGGCATCACCGCCATGGCCATCCACGGCAACAAGAGCCAGGGTGCACGCACCAAGGCGCTGGCCGAGTTCAAGAGTGGCGACCTGCAAGTGCTGGTGGCCACCGACATCGCGGCCCGTGGCATCGACATCGACCAACTGCCCCACGTCGTCAACTACGAGTTGCCCAACGTCGCGGAAGACTACGTGCACCGTATCGGGCGTACCGGCCGTGCTGGCGCGCAGGGTGAAGCCCTGTCGCTGGTGTGCGTGGACGAAGAAGGTTTCCTGCGCGACATCCAGAAGCTGATCAAGCGCGAAATTCCGCGTGAGGTGGTGCCGGGCTTCGAACCGGACCCGAACGCCAAGCCGGAACCCATCGTGATGGGCCGTATGGTGCTCAACGGTGGCGTCGGCAGGTCCGGCGGCTCGCCACGTCCGAGCGGTGGTGGCGGTGGCCAACGTCGCGGCGGTGGTGGCGGTGGTGGTCGCGAAGGCGGCCGGGCCGGTGCGGCGGGCGGCCAGGGCCGCTCGGGCGGCGGTCAAGGTGGTCAAAGTGGTCAAAGTGGTCAAGGCGGTCGTCCGCAGGCACAGGGCCAGGGTCACGGCGCTGGCAATGGCGGCGGCCAAGGTCGCGCTGGTGGTCAGGGCGGTCGTCCGGCGGGTGGTGGTGGCGGTGCGCCGTCGGGCCGCTCCGGTGGTGGCCATCAAGGCCAATCCCGCAGCCAGGGGCAAGGGCAAGGCCAGGGACAGCAACGCCAAGGCGATCGCCGTCCCTCGTCGGGCAACGGTGGTGGCCGTCCGGCCGGTGGCGCGTTGACGCGCCCCAAGCCGTCCAACTGATCCAGGGCATCTCCGGGCCGACGGAGCGCGGCATACTTTTGGCCAAGCCATGAAGACCGCGCCCATCGTCCCGGCCCGCGTTGATTTCCCCGACGCGGCCCCACCAGACCCGGCCCTCCCAGATACGGCCCTCACACAGGCGCCCGATTCTGGCGACGCCCAGCACGCCCGTGCCAGCGCCTTCGCGCAGGCCGGGCATGTTTTTTTGCGCGGTAACGCGTTGCCTGGCCGCTGGGCGGGGCGCCCTCGCTTTGTGGTGCTGGAGACCGGCTTCGGGCTGGGCAACAACTTCCTGGCCACCTGGGCCGCGTGGCGGCACGATCCTCAACGCTGTGAGCGGCTGATCTTCGTCAGCATCGAGAAGCACCCGCTGCGCCGCGACGATCTGGTTCAGGCTCACGCGCAGTCGCCGGAACCCCGACTCGCCCGGGCCCTGATCGATGCCTGGCCTGCGCTCACCCCCAACCTCCATACCCTGGACTTCGAGGACGGCCGCGTCCGGCTGATGCTGGCCTTGGGGGATGCACGAGATTGGCTGCCGGCCCTGGTCGCGCAGGCCGATGCGTTCTACCTCGACGGCTCCCCAGCGGCAGCGAATCCCGAGCTGTGGGAGTCCGGTCTGTTCAAGCAGATCGCTCGCCTGGCCGCACCGGGTGCCACGGCCTCGACCTGGTGTCTGGCGCGCCCGGTGCACGACGCGCTGGCCGCTGTGGGCTTCCGCGTCGAGAAACGCCCGGCCGCCCTTGGCACCCGGGAGATGATCACGGCCTTCTTCGAGCCGCGCCATCGCCCTCCCCCTGCACCCGGCCGCATCGCCGCGGGCGCCAGCACGCGTCAGGTGCTGGTGGTGGGAGCTGGGCTGGCCGGCGCCGCTTGCGCGCGCGCGCTCAGCCGCCGTGGCTTGGACTGCACTGTGCTGGAAGCAGGCACGGCCCCCGCCGGACAGGCCTCGGGCAATCCGGGCGGGCTTTTCCACGGCACGCTGCATGTGGACGATGGCCCTCATGCACGGTTCAACCGGACAGCCGCCCTGGCCACCGAACGGGAGCTGCGGCGCATGGGCCCTGCCCTGCCATGGCTGCAATGGGGGCTGTTGCGTGTCGAGCAGGCCGAGGGGCATCTGTCCATGCAGGCGTTGCTGGCCACCACGGGTTTGCCGGCCGATTACGTGCAGGCGCTCGATGCCGCCGAGGCCAGCCAACGAGCCGGGCTCTCGCTGAGCCAACCAGCGTGGTTCTTCCCAGGTGGCGGTGCCGTGTCACCAGCGGCCCTGATCAACACCTGGCTGCAGGAAGCGGGCATCGTGCCCCACACCTCGGCAAGTGTCGCCAGCTTGCGCCGCAGCGGTGAGCGTTGGCAGGCTTGCGATGAGGCCGGCGGGGTGATCGCGGAAGCTGATGCCGTGGTGCTGGCGGCTGGCACCGCCAACGTCGCGCTCAGCGCGCCATGGTTGGCGGGCCCGCCATGGCCGTGGATCTCGCAGCGCGGCCAGTTGAGCGTGCTGACACCAGGGCAGGCCTCGGCCCTACCACGGTTGCCGGTGGCGGGCACCGGCTACGCGGTGGGCATGCCTGACGGCCGCTTGTGTTTTGGCGCAACAGCCGACGTGGGCGATACCGACCCCACGTTGCGTGTGCAAGACCAGACGCAGAATCTGCAGCGGCTGGCGCAGTTGCTGCCTTCACTGCAAGTCTGCGGCGCTTCCCCAGCGGATGCTGAGGCGCACACACGACTCGCCTTGAGCGGCCGTGTGGGCTGGCGCAGCCTCGTCCCGGACCGCCTTCCGGTGGTGGGCCCGCTGCCCAGCGCGATGCCGTTGCAGCGTGCCGAGCAGGCCCGCTTCTGGCCTCGCCACCCGGGCCTGCTGATCTGCGGCGGCCTGGCGTCCAGAGGCATTACGTGGGCCACACTGTGCGGGGACCTGGTCGCCGCTCAGATCACGGGTGAGCCACTGCCGCTGGAAGCCGACCTGGTGGACGCGCTGGACCCCGCACGCTTCGGTGCCAAGCAGCGCCGCGCATTGACCTGACACACGCTGAGAAGCATCCGGCGCCCAGCCGAGCTCCTCAATCGACGCCGATCAAGACGACACGGCGCGCGCGGGCTGACCCGCGTCAGCGGGGTACACCATCGCACTGCTGACGGTGCGCGACACCAGCAGCGGGATGATGGTGCCGAAGCCCAGCCGCTGGAAATGCTCGGTGGCGCGATGCGCGTCGAGTCCGGCCGCATCGGTGTACTGCTCCAGGATGACGAAACGATCCGGGTCCTGCGGCGAGCGGAAATAGTCGTAGGAGCGATTGGCCGGCTCCTGGCGCGTGGCTTCGGTGAGCTGTGCCAGCAGCGCGCTGACCTGATCGCCAAAGCCCGGCTTGACGTGATAGTAGGCAATGACCTGAAGGTACGGCGCGGATGAATCGGACATGAAGACTCCGTGGGTGATCAAGAAAGAAATGGCCCCACGCATTCTGACTGCCGATTCGTGAAATTGTTGGCTCAAGTCTTGGGCTGCGCTGCCGATATCGCCCGAAGATGCCCCGCGTTGGGGCGCCACACATCGCTCGCCTCGGAATAGGGAAGCAGGGACTGTCATGATCCAAAACGTTGCTGGCCGCTCGATCGGCCAACGCCTGGGCCTGGTGCTGGGGCTGGTGCTGTTGATTTCCTTCGTCGGGTCCGGCCTCAGTTACCTCGCCCTGAAACGCGTTGCCGAGGAGACCAGCCAGATGTTCAACGAGGACCTGGTGGCCGAACGCGCCGCCGGTGACTGGTTCCGCAACATCACCAATGGCGTGAACCGCACCACCGCCATCGCCATCAGCGCCGACACCAGCCTGGGCGGGTTCTTCGCCAGCAGCGTGGCCGAATCCACCAAGCAGGCCGGCGAGCTGCAAAAGAAGCTGGACGGCTTCATGACCACGCCAAAGGAGCGCGAACTCTTCGACCAGCTGGGCGAAGCCCGAAAGGCCTATCTCAGCAGCCGTGACGCCGTGATGGCCGCCAAGAAGGATAGCGAAGCCGACAAGGCGCGCCAGATCTTCGACCAGCAGTTCCAGCCCGCCGCCGCCAGGTTTCAGGAAGCCATTCAGGCCATCGTGCAACATCAACGCAGCACCCTGGACGAGTCGGCCAGGCAGGTGGAGGCGTCCAACGGGAACGCCCGCACCACGCTGCTGGTGTTCTCGCTGATCGCGCTGGCCCTGGGTGTCTGGTTCGCCGTGAGCCTGACCCGTTCCATCACCGGCCCGCTGCGCAGCGCTGCCGGCGTGGCCGATGCCATCGCCCATTTCGACCTCAGCCGCGAGGTGCCGCGCGGTGGCGCCGATGAGACCGGTCAGTTGCTGGGTTCGTTGAGTGGCATGCAGGAACAGCTGCTCAAGCTGATCGGTGATGTGCGGGGCTCCGCCGAGAACATCGGCACCGCCAGTGCCGAGATTGCCGTGGGCAACCACGACCTGAGCGCCCGCACCGAGCAGACCGCGTCCAATCTGCAACAGGTCGCGGCCTCCATGACGCAGCTCACCGGCACCGTTCGCCAGACCGCCGACAGTGCGATGACAGCCAACCAGCTCTCCAGCTCCGCTGCGGAGACCGCTCAACGGGGTGGCGCAGTGATGGGTGAAATGGTCTCCACCATGGGTGCCATTTCGGAAAGCTCACGCAAGATCGCCGACATCATCGGTGTCATCGACAGCATCGCCTTCCAGACCAATATCCTCGCCCTGAACGCAGCGGTGGAAGCGGCCCGTGCCGGCGAGCAGGGCCGTGGCTTTGCCGTGGTGGCCAGCGAGGTGCGCTCACTGGCACAGCGCAGTGCGGAAGCCGCCAAGGAGATCAAGTCCCTCATCGGCGCCAGCGTGGAGCGGGTGGAAACTGGATCCCGCCTGGTGTCGGATGCCGGGGGCACCATGACCGACATCGTCGCCAGTGTCCAGCGCGTGGCCGACATCATCGGCGAGATCAGCGCTGCGGCCCGCGAGCAGAGCGACGGCATCAACCAGGTGAATGCCGCCGTCGGCCATCTGGACCAGATGACGCAGCAGAACGCGGCGCTGGTGGAAGAGTCCGCTGCCGCTGCCGAGAGCCTGAAGGAACAGTCACAGCGCCTGGCAGGCGCCATCTCGGTGTTCCGGCTCAGAAGGTGAGTGTCTTCACGCCTTGAGCGGTGCCCAGCAGGCACACCGCCGCCTTGTTGCGGGCGAAGACACCCACGGTGACCACTCCGGGCCACTGAGTCACGTCAGCCTCGAAGGCCGCCGGATCGGTGATCTGCAGGCCCCGCACATCCAGGATGTGGCAGCTGTTGTCCGTCACGCAGCCCGCACGCAGGGTGGCCTGCGCGCCCATGGCGGCAAAGCGGCGGGTGATCTGGGCGGCGGCCATGGGAATGACCTCCACCGGAAGCGGGAACTGGCCCAGCGTCTGCACCAACTTGCTTTCGTCGGCAATGCAAATGAAGCGCTCGGCCAGGTCGGCCACGATCTTCTCGCGCGTCAGTGCGGCACCGCCGCCCTTGACCATGTGGCCCCCGTGATCGATCTCGTCCGCACCATCGATGTAGACCTGCAGCGATTCCACTTCGGACGCTTCCAGCACCGGGATACCCAGCGCCTTCATGCGCTCGGTGCTGCGCACCGAGCTGGAGACCGCACCCGAGATGCGCATCTGGCTGGCGGCCAGCGCGTCAATGAACTTGTCCACGGTGGAACCCGTGCCCACGCCCACCACGGTGTCCGGCGTCACATATTGCAAGGCGGCTTGGCCAACCAGGGTCTTCAATTCGTCTTGGGTCATGGGAGCACTCATGGGGGACAACGGGGGGAACAGGGGAAGGGATGGAAACCGGGATTATCGCGCCCGGCCCCGGCCACCGGAAAGCGCTTCAGACCACGCCGATCCAACGCCCGCAGATGATCACCGCGAGCCAGATCCCCAGCGACAGCCAGCACTGTGCGCGCGCCATCCGGTCATGGCGGGAGACGCCACCGCGCCAGTGAAACCAGGCGGCATTCGCGCCCGCCAGCAGGATCAGCACCATCTTGAGGCGAAAGGCCCCGTTGATCCACAGCTCCCAAGGCTGCGTGGCAAACATGCAGGCGCCCGTCACCAGGCAGACCGCAAAGCCGGCCAGGGCCAGGGGGACTGCCAGCCGCACCACATCCTTGGCGTCCAGCTCACGCCGCCACCCCAACACGCGAAGATCGCAGACCAGCAGCCCGCCGAAGAGCGCGCCCAGGCCCATCAGGTGAAGGGCCTCAAGCGCCGGATAGACCCAGGGGTGGGAGAACAACGAGTTCAAGGACGCTGGGGATCAAACGTTCGTCGCTCAGTTCGCAGCACGTTCCCGGCGCTGGCGCACGGCCGCCGCCAATTCGCGCAGCAACGGCTCGGTCTGGCTCCAGCCCAGGCAGGCGTCGGTGATGGAGACACCGGGCAGCAGGTCGGCCTTGGTCTGGCCGGGCAGCAGGTCCTGGCGGCCTGGCTGCAGGTGGGATTCCACCATCACCCCCGCAACGCGGCGGTCACCACCGGCGATCTGGCCAGCCACATCGCGGCCCACGTCGATCTGGCGTTCGAATTTCTTGGAGGAATTCGCGTGCGAGAAATCGATCATCAGTTCCTGACGCAGGCCGGCCGCCTTGAGCGCCTCAGCGGCGGACTGCACCGAGGCCGCGTCGTAGTTGGGGGCCTTGCCGCCGCGCAGGATCAGATGGCAGTCGTCATTGCCACGGGTTTCAAAGATGGCGGCCAGACCCATCTTGGTCATGCCCATGAACGCATGGCTGGCCTGGGCGGCCAGCACGGCATCGGCAGCAATCTTCACCGAGCCGTCCGTGCCGTTCTTGAACCCGACCGGGCAGGACAGGCCGGACGCCAGTTGGCGATGGCTCTGGCTCTCCGTGGTGCGGGCGCCGATGGCCCCCCAGGCGATCAGGTCGGAAATGTATTGCGGCGACAGCAGGTCCAGGAATTCCGTGCCGGCGGGCAGGCCCAGCGCGGTCACGTCCAGCAGCAGCTGGCGGGCCAGGCGCAGGCCCTCGTTCATGTGGAAGCTGCCGTCCAGGTGCGGGTCGTTGATGTAGCCCTTCCAGCCGACGGTGGTGCGGGGCTTCTCGAAGTACACGCGCATGACGATCAGCAGGTCCTGCCGGAGTTCGTCGCGCAGGTCTTTCAGCAAGCGCGCATAGTCGATGGCCTGGCCATGGTCATGGATGGAGCAGGGGCCGACGATGCACAGCAGGCGGTCATCCCGCCCGTGCAGCACGGCGCTGATCTCCTGGCGGGCAGACTCGACGATCCGCAGCGACGGCTCCGGCAGCGGCAACTGGTCCAGCAGCAGCGCGGGAGAGATCAAGGGGCGGACGGCATCGATACGGGTGTCGTCCGTGCGGGTGGCATCACGGGTACTGTCGGCGGTGCCAACTTCCCGGTCATGCTGCGGGTGGTCGAGGTTGTTCATGGCGGGTGGCTGTGTAGGGGCCGAAACTGATGGCGATTATCGACCTACGCAAGCCCCCACGCTTCAACATTCCCCCTGAAGGGGGACGCCTGCGCTGCAGACGGGCCCTTGGCATGCACGCGGCACCTCCCGGGGGCCTGCCGGGGGCCTGCCGGAGGCCTCCAATAGAATCGCGGCATGTCCCTGATCCCTTATTCCTTCGCTCGTCCTTTCCTGTTCGGCATGGATGCTGAACACGCTCACGAAGTGACGCTGGGCGCCATTGCCCGCCTGCAGAACACGCCCGCCCAGTGCGCCTGGGCGCAGACCCGGGTCCAGGACCCGGTCACGGTGGCCGGCCTGCGCTTTCCCAATCGCATCGGGCTGGCCGCCGGCCTGGACAAGAACGGCCGCTGCATCGACGGCCTGGGTGCCATGGGTTTCGGGTTCATCGAGGTGGGCACCGTCACCCCCAAGGCCCAGCCGGGTAACGACAAGCCCCGCATGTTCCGCCTGCCCGCGAAGCAGGCCCTGATCAACCGCCTGGGCTTCAACAACGAAGGCCTGGACAGCTTCATCAGCAACGTCAACCGCTCCTACAGCTTCCGCGCCGCCGGCGGCCTGCTGGGGCTGAACATTGGCAAGAACGCCGCCACGCCCATTGAACGTGCGGTGGACGACTACCTGATCGGCCTGGAGGCGGTGTACCCCCACGCGGATTACATCACCGTCAATATCTCCAGCCCCAACACCAAGAACCTGCGCCAATTGCAGAGTGACGAGGCGCTGGACGCCCTGCTCGGCCCGCTACAGGCGCGCCGCCTGCAATTGCAGGACCGCACCGGCCGCACCGTGCCGCTGTTCGTGAAAATCGCGCCGGACCTGGAGGAAGACCAGGTCGCCACGATCGCGGCCAGCCTGCGCCGGCACGGCATCGACGGCATCATCGCCACCAACACCACCATCGCCCGTGACGCGGTGCAGGGCCTGCCGCATGCGGATGAAACCGGCGGCCTCTCGGGTGCGCCCGTCTTCGAGGCCAGCAACCGGGTGATCCGCCTGCTGCGTTCCGCGTTGGGCCGTGAATTCCCCATCATCGGCGTGGGCGGCGTGCTCAGTGGCGACGATGCCCGTGCCAAGCTGCAGGCTGGTGCGGACCTGGTGCAGGTCTACACCGGCCTGATCTATCGCGGGCCGGCACTGGTGCCGGAATGCGCCAAGGCGCTCGCGCGGTTGTAAGAAGCCTCGGCATAACGCCTGCGACGGGCCGGATCAAGCGGACGATCCGCTGTCCCCAAAGGCCTGCGCCGCAGGCACCTGGAGTTCGACTTCGGTGCCACCGCCGGGCAGGCCGTTGATGGTGAGGGTGCCACCGATCTGTGCCGCCCGTTCCCGCATGCCGACCAGCCCGTAGTGGCCCGCCCGCGTCCCGGCTGCGAGGACATCGAGATCAATGCCCGGCCCCTTGTCGCGTATGCGCAGCACGAATCGATGCCGCCGGTACTGCAACTGCACGTGCACCTTGCTGCCCTCCCCGTGGATCACGGCGTTGAGCAGCGCCTCCCGGCCGATCAGATAGATCCGGTCGCGGGAGCGCGGACGCAAGGGCCGCACCCGCCCGATCTCCTCCACTTCCACCTCGGCAGTGCCCGTCAATTGCGCCGCAGCCAATTCAAAGGCTTCGCGCAGGCTGATCGCCTCCGAATCCGCGCCGCGTAGATCACGCACCCGGTCGCGCGCCTCGCCGAGCAACTGGTCAGCACGATCCAGCTGGGCTTCGATGGACCCGCGCGTGCCACTTTGAACCGGCAACTCGCTCGCCACCGCCTGAAACCCCAGGATCACGCCTTGCATGCTCTGCAGTAGCGTGTCGTGCAGCTCACGCGCGATGCGTTCACGTTCTGCCGCGATCTCGCGTGTGCGCGCCTGTTCGCGGGCCCGCAGCACCCCCACACGCAGCCGGTGCAGCCACCAGAGGAAGCCCAGCACCAAGGCCAGGCCCAGCAGGCGGAACCCCAGCATCTGGTACCAGGCTGGCGTGATCTCCAGCACCAGGGCGGTGGGCTCATCCGCCCATTGGCCCGCTTCATTGCTGGCCTGGACCTCGAAGCGATGGCGGCCCGGCGGCAGTTGGGTGTAGTAGGCGGTGCGGCGGCTTCCCGCCTCCTGCCATTCACTGTCCACGCCGGTGACGCGATATCTGAATTGCACACGGTCCGCAACGGACAGGGCCGCCGCCGCGTAGCTGAACTCGATCTGGCCAGGATTGGCGGACAGCCGCACCTCGCCCGCCGTCGAGGATGTGACCTCACCATCACTGCGGACCGCCCGGATAAGCGCCACGGGCGGCCTGGACACCGCCTGGCGGGCATTGGGGTCGGTCCAGAACACGCCCACGTTGGTGGACACCCAAAGACGGCCAGCGGCATCCTCGGTCAGGGTGGGCGCGTAAAGCCGGTCGTTGGCGCCGTGCAGTCCATCGCGGTGATCAAACACCTCGGGCGCCACCGTCTCGCCGTTCAATCCGGCCTGCAGCCGGTCTGCGGACAGGTGAAAGACCTTGTTCAGGCCGTACAGCCAGAGATCACCCTGCGCGGTCTCGACGATGCCGGTGATCGCCTTGAGGACGTCGCCCCTGCTCTTCAGCGGATGGAACTCGTCGCCGACAAAGGCACCCACCCCGGTGCGGCCGCCGATCCACATCCGTGGTCCGCGTGCATAAGCCACCCACGCCTGGGCCATGGTGGCCACATACGCGTCGGATTTGATCTGGCGGAAGACACCGCCTTTGAGCACATGGGGACCCTGGCGCTCGTTGCTGGCAAACCAGAGTTGGCCCTGCGAGTCGCGGGCCATGACGTAACGTCCATCGCTGGGCGGTGCCTCGGGGCCCTCCGGCAGAGACAGTTGGCCGTCCTGAAGCCGCAGCAGCTGAATGCCGGCCTGCAGCCACACCGCGCCCGTCCCATCCTCGGCAATCTCATGGATGCGCCCACGCCAGGACAGGTCCGGCGTGGTCACGGGCACAAAGTCCCGGCCCGGGTCCTTGCGCCAGAGCGACCGATGGGTGGAGACCCACAGCCCGCCGTTCGCCGCGGGTCGCAGGGCTGTGACGTCCTTGATCCGGGGAATGGCGGTCACCTGCTGCTGGACCAGATGCAGCAGGCTGCCGTCGCTGGGGCCTAGCCACAGGCTCCCATCGGGATCCGGCCTGAAGTTGGCGGCCAGGTGGTAGGGCGGAAAGCGCGCCGGCATGAATCGCGGCACGCGAAAGCGCTCCAGTCCCGTGGCGGTTCCCACCCAGATGTTCCCGGCAGCGTCCTCCGCGATGGTGTTGACGGACAGGGACGACAGCCCCTGCTCGCGCGACATCGAATCGGCCTGCAGGGCCGCCACGCCGCCGGGCTCGAGAATCGTCCGCCAGTCAGCGGCATGCTGGAGGCCTTTGGGCGAGGCGATCCAGAACCCACCCCGGCGGTCGAAAAACATGCCCTGGTAGGGCGAATGGGTCAGGACACGCCGGGCTGCGGGGCGGCCGTCCTTCATGCTCACCACGGACAAGCCCTGGGCGCTGGCGCACCACAGCGCGCCATCGGGCGCAAAGGCAAAACGCTCGCAGGAGGGCAGCGCCAGACGCTCAAACACCCGCGCCCCAGGCGGCAACCGGAACAGCACGCCCTGGGCGGAGATCCAGATCGCGCCATGGGCATCCAGCACCGGTCGGGAGCTCGTCCGTGTGCCCTTCGGGATGCCCCATGCGTCACCAATAGCCTCCACCTTGAGCCCATCCAACCGGAAGATGCCCCCTTCCTTGACGTACCAGCCGATGCCCGCCGGATCAAAGACGAACCGGGTCCACCACCCGACGCCATCCTTGTCCTCGACTGCTTCGGTACGCCCCTGCCAATCCCGCATCAGGCGCAGGGTGTCCGCGTGGATGTAGTAGACCGCGCCCGACGGGCTCACCTGCCCCAGCACGTCGGCATAACGCACGAAGGGCTCACCGGCGGCGCCCTTGCGGAAGACGTGGAACTCGACCCCATCGAAGATTTGGTTCCCCACGGTGGTCCGGATCCTCAGCATGCCGTTGGGCACCGGGGTGATCGAAAACACCTCGGCGGCCAACCCGTCCTTCTCCCCCCAGACGGTGTGCTCGTAGTCCGCCAGCATGAGCGCGGGTGCGCCCGTTCCGGCCGGGGCCGGCCATGCGGTGGCTGTCATGCCCAAGGCGGCGGCGGCCAGCAGGAACAGCCGCAGGGACACGCGCAGGAGCGGCCCCAGGAACACTCGATTGACCATTCGCCTGACCACTCGCCGGAACATTCCCCGGCCCATCAAGCGCGGCGGCCAGCAGTCGTCGGCGCGGCGACCGCCGGGGAAGCGCTACCCGCACGGTCCGGTCCGGCCATCAATGTTTCGATCTTCTCCTTGTCCAGCGCCTCCAGGGGATGGAACACCACCAGCGCAAGGTCCGGCCGGCCATCGATGGTCATGGATGAATACTCGAACTGCAGCCGACCCACAACCGGGTGCTGGAGCTGCTTGGTTCCATCGCCATAGGACCGCACATCGTTGTCGCGCCAGATGGCGGCGAACTCGGGACTGCGCAGGGTCAGTTCCTCCACCAGCAGGCCCGCCTCGGCCAAGGCGCCTGCTCGGGCCACGTCCGCGCGGAAGGCCGCCACCACGAACCGGGCTGACGCCATCCAGTCGGACTGGGCCCGGCGCACGCCGGGCTCACAGAACATCAGGCGCAGGATGTTGCGCTGGCTGGGGGGCAGGCTGCCGTAATCCTTGAGCACCAACGAGGCCGCCCGGTTCCAGGCCACCACGTCCCAGGTGGCCGTCTTCACCAGTGCCGGGCAGCAACCCAGCGCATCCAGCACGCGTTGCAGGCGCGGAGTGGCATCTCCGGCGCCGCGCCACTTCACCTCGGGCATGCGCCCCAGGCCCAGCAGGAACAGATGTTCGCGCTCCACCTCCGTCAGCATCAGCGCGGTGGCGATCCGGTGCAGGACTTCCGCCGAAGGTGCCCCTCCCCGCCCCTGTTCCAGCCAGGTGTACCAGGTCGGGCTGATGTTGGCGCGCTGCGCCACCTCCTCGCGTCGCAGCCCCGGTGTACGGCGCCTGCCGGTGGCAAACCCCAGCGCCTGGGCATCCATGCGGGTGCGGCGGTCCTTCAGGTACTGGCCCAGGCGGTTCCTGGGCTCCTCAAGCAATGGGCGCGCGGGCGCGCAAAGCCATTCGTTCACCTGCTGGTCGTCCATCACAAAAGAGCCTGTTGGGTTATATACCTGGATAACGCCACTACTTTAACTGGATAACACAAGCGACCAGACTCCTGACCTTTCCCTTTGCGGAGTCTTTCCATGCGAGTATTTGTCACGGGTGCCAGCGGCTTTGTGGGCGCTGCGGTGGTGGAGGAATTGGTGGCCGCCGGCCATGAGGTGCGCGGCCTGGTGCGGTCCGACACGGCGGCGGAACAATTGGCCCGGATCGGCGCTGCCGCCCATCGAGGCACGCTGGAAGATGGTGACACCCTGCGAGCCGGCGCGGCCTGGGCCGAAGGGGTGATCCATACGGCGTTCAACCATGACTTCAGCCGTTTTGCCGAGAACTGCGAGCTGGACCGCCGCGCCATTGAGGCACTGGGCGACGCGCTGGCCGGCAGCGACCGACCCCTGCTCGTGACCAGCGGCCTGGCGCGCCTGGCGCTGGGGCGTCCCGCCACCGAAGAGGACCGTCCGCCCGCCCGCAGCGACGCCATGCCGCGTGTTTCGGAGGCGGCGGCAGACAGCCTGCTGGCGCGTGGCGTCTGCAGTGCTGCCGTGCGTCTGGCGCCATCGGTTCATGGGCCGGGCGACCACGGTTTTGTGCCGATGCTCATCCAGATGGCACGCCAGCACGGCGTTTCCGCCTATGTGAACGACGGCGGCAACCGCTGGGCCGCCGTGCATCGACGCGACGCGGCGCGGGCCTACCGGCTGGCGCTGGAGTCCCCTCAAGCGGGTGGCCGGTATCACGTGGTGGGAGAGGAAGGCCTGCCATTCCGGGAGATCGCCACGGCGATCGGACGCGGGCTGGACGTGCCGGTGGTGTCACTCACGCCGGAGCAGGCCACCGGCCACTTTGGCTGGTTCACGCATTTCGCCATGGCTGATATGCAGGCCCAGAGTACCTGGACGCGTGAACACCTGGGGTGGATGCCCACACATCAGGGACTGCTGGACGATTTGGCGGAGCGCCATTACTTCGACCACTGATCAGCCGGTGGATCGTCACCTCAACGGGTGGCAGCGTTGCGCAAGGGGTGCCCCAGGCCCCGGCAGAATCCGCAGATGCGCATGATCCGTTACCTCGCCCTGACACGCCGGCACCCGTCCGCCATCTTGCTGATGGTCCAACTGGCTGGCCTGCTGCTCTACCCGCTGCTGGAGGACACACGGGCCGGACCGTTGGCGCTCAGCGCGCTGGGCATCGTGGTGCTGATCTTCACCACCCGCATGGTGCGCCGCACGCCCGGGCTGACCTGGCTGAGCGTGGGCATCGCCCTGCCGGCCATCGGCTTGCTGGTGGTGCAGGGCCTGACGGACCGGCCGGAGCTGCTGGCCTGGTCATCGGCGCTGGAGGCACTGTTCTACTTCTATGCTGCCGGCAGCCTCATCGCCTACATGATGGGGGACCTGCATGCAACGACGGACGAACTCTTCGCCGCGGGGGCCACCTTCACCCTGCTGGCCTGGGCCTTCGCCTACGTGTTTGTGGTGGTCCAGGCCGTGCAGCCCGGCAGCTTCTCAGCGGCGGTGAATCCGGCGGAACCGCGCACGTGGACGGAGCTGATGTTCCTCAGCTTCGCCCTGCTCTCCAGCACGGGCATCGGCGACGTCATTCCCGTGCGGCCACTGGCCCGCGCGGTCACGACCATCGAGATGTTCACCGGCGTCATGTACCTGGCCGCCGTGGTGTCACGCCTCATCGGGCTGACCTTGCTGGGCCACCCGCCGTCCGAGCGAGGTGGCCCGAAAAAGCCTTGAACCACCGCCTTAAGCCGGCAGCACGCGCAGCACCTTCTGCATGCCGTCCACGGGCTTGCCCTTGCGTGCGCGCTTGCCGGCATGGCCGGACAGCGCGGCGCCCTTGAGCACCTCTTCCTTGGCCTTGCCACCGCGTCCACTGCCCTGCACCAGCAGGCTCTGGGCAAAGGCGGCCACGCTGATCAGCGCGTCCTTGGGCTCCAGGTCGATCAGGGTCAGGCCACGGCCGCCCTTGGGCTGGTGCTTGAGCTCATCCATCGCAAAAGTCAGCAGGCGTCCGGTGAGCGTCAGGCAGGCCACCTGGGTGGCGCCCGTGGGCACCACGGCTGGCGGCAGCGGCAGCTCCTGGCCTTCGAGGCTCAGGAAGCTCTTGCCGGCCTTCTGACGGCCAACCAGGTCGCCCACCTCGGCCACCAAGCCAAAGCCGCCCGTGCCTGCCAACACCAGGCGCTGCGTGGCAGCGCCGGCGAAGTAATGCGCGATCTGGCTGCCCGATTCCAGCTCGATCAGGGTGGTGATGGGCTGACCATCCCCACGCCCGCCGGGCAGTGCCGAGACCGGCACGGAATAGGCGCGGCCATTGCTGCCCAGCACTACCAACGGGTCCACCGAGCGGCAGGGGAAGACGCCATAGAGCGAATCGCCGGACTTGAAGGCGAGCGCCGCCGGATCCACCTCATGACCCTTGAGTGCCCGCACCCAGCCCTTCAGGCTCACCACCACCGTCACCGGCTCGTCCACGATGCGGACTTCCGCGACGGCACGCTTGTCTTCCTGGATCAGGGTGCGGCGTTCGTCGCCATACTGCTTGGCATCGGCCTCGATCTCCTTCACCACCGTCCGGCGCAGCGAGGACGGGTTGGCCAGGATCTCTTCGAGCTTGGTGGCTTCCTCGCGCAAGTCCTTGAGCATCTGCTCGATCTTGAGGAACTCCAGCCGCGCCAATTGGCGCAGACGGATTTCCAGGATGTCTTCGGCCTGGCGGTCGCTCAGAGAGAAGCGTTCAATCAGCGCGGGTTTGGGCTCATCCGAGTTGCGGATGATCTTGATGACCTCGTCGATGTGCAGCAGGATCTTGTGGCGCCCCTCCAGCACGTGGATGCGGTCCCGCACATGGTCCAGGCGATGCTGGGTGCGGCGGGTGACCGTGCCCAGGCGGAACTGCAGCCACTCCGTCAGGATGCTGCGCAGCGTCTTTTGCATCGGCCGGCCGTCGCCGCCGACCATGGTCAGGTTGAGCGACGCGGAGGTTTCCAGGCTGGTGTGTGCCAGCAAGGTGGTGATCAGGTCCTGCTGATCGATGGTGCGGCTCTTGGGCTCGAACACCAGGCGCACCGGCGCGTCCTTGCTGGATTCATCCCGCACCTTGTCCAGCACCGCCAGGATGGTGCCCTTGAGCTGCAGTTGCTCCGGAGTGACCGTCTTCTTGCCGGTCTTGACCTTCGGATTGGAGATTTCCTCGATTTCTTCCAGCACCTTCTGCGCGCTGACGCCATGGGGCAGTTCGGTCACGACCAACTGCCACTGGCCACGCGCCAGGTCCTCGATCTTCCAGCGCGCGCGCAGCTTGAGGCTGCCACGGCCACTGTTGTAGGCGGCGCGGATTTCATCCGGCGAGCTGATCAACTGGCCGCCGCCCGGATAGTCCGGGCCGGGCACGAGGGTGAACAGGTCCTCGTCGCTGAGCTTGTCGTTCTTCAGCAAGGCCACGGCGGCGGCGGCCACTTCGCGCAGGTTGTGGCTGGGCACTTCCGTGGCCATGCCCACCGCAATGCCGGAGGCGCCGTTGAGCAGCACAAACGGCAGGCGAGCCGGCAGTTCCTTCGGCTCTTCGAACTCCCCGTCGTAGTTGGCCTGGAAGTCCACCGTGCCCATGTCCAGCTCGTCCAGCAGCAGGCGGGCATAGGGCGACAGGCGCGCTTCCGTGTAGCGCATCGCGGCAGCGCCGTCGCCATCGCGGCTGCCAAAGTTGCCTTGGCCGTCGATGAGCGGGTAGCGCTGGCTGAAGTCCTGCGCCATGCGCACCAGTGCGTCATAGGCGGCCTGGTCGCCGTGCGGGTGGTATTTGCCCAGCACGTCACCGACCACACGGGCGCTCTTCACCGCCTTGGCGCCTCCGGTCCCGGCGAAGGCCAAGCCCATGCGTTCCATGGTGAAGAGGATGCGGCGCTGCACCGGCTTCTGGCCGTCGCTGCAGGCGGGCAAGGCGCGCCCCTTCACCACCGACAGGGCATATTCCAGATAGGCCTGCTGCGCATACCGGGCCAGCGTCAGCGAATCGCCCGTGGGGCCCGACGGGGGCGTGCCGCCAGGCTGTGTGTCGAAGTCAAAGGTCTCTTGGGTCATGCTGGTTCACCGGCCGGGCCGGTTGTCTGAATCCTGAAGATATTCTTGAAGTGTTCTGCAAACGGCGCCATTCACCGATGGCGCCAGAAATCTCATGGCTGCTCCAACGGCTGCAGCGTCATCTGCCTGGCCTGGGCGCCCATGCGGCGTTGCAGCAGGGCCCAGTACAGCTCCAGCACCAGGTGCACGTGGGCCTGCGTCTCGTCAATGTCCGGCACCCCGCCACCGGCGCGCCGAACCGTGCCCTCGCCGGCATTCCAGGCCGCCAACGCGCCGTCGATGCGGCCGAAACGGCGGATGAGGTCGGACAGCATGCGCGCGCCGATGAGGATGTTGGTGCGCGCCTCCAGCAGCGCGGCCGGACGACGCAACTCCTCCGGGGTGCCATACCGTTGCGCGCTCACCGGCGTCAGCTGCATCAGCCCGGAGGCACCGCGCGGCGACACGGCATCGCTCTTGAAGCCAGACTCCACAGCGATGATGGCTTTGAGCAGTTCCATGTCCACGCCGGTCTGGGCCTCGGCCTCGCGCAGATACGGCGTGACCGCCTTTACGTCCGGCGAGATGTCCAGCCAGGTGAGCAGGCGCGAGCCGTGGTCCGTCTTGCCGGGCACACGCTGGACCGCGCTGGTGGCTGTGGCCAGGATGGGCTGATACCGGGCGTCCACACGCGTCGCCGCAAAATGCGCCGTGCCGGTGGCGTCCACGTAGCCCCACAACTCGGCCCGCGCCGGTGTGGACTGCAGGGCCAGGCCGGCCAGGGCCAGCAGTGTGGCCAGCCGGGTGGCCTTCATGGGGATGGCCTTCATGCGGACTCCCTTCCCTGCGCCACGCGATCGTCGAACTCACGCCGCAGCAGTGACATCACGATGAGATCATCAAAGAGGTCGGCGTCGGCATCGCGCGCGCCATGGATCACGCCGTGGATCACGCCTTTGGCCGTGCCATCGATGCGCACGCACTCGCGCAAACGCCCCTCTTCCACAAAGCCTTCGCTGCGGTAGAGCGCCTGGGCGCGCAGGTTGCGGCCCTTGACGTCCAACCAGAAGCGATGCGCACCCAACTGGGTGAACGCCAGCTTCTTGAGCTGACGCACGCTGGCCCGCCCCACGCCCAGCCCCTTGGGCGTGAGCACGATGCGCTTGAGTTCTACCGAGCGGTTGGGATTGCGGCAACCCTGAAGGATCACAAAGCCGGCGCGTTGGGCATCCAGCTCCACCACGAAGTGGCGGGCATCCGGGAAGCGGATCGCCCCCTCATGCTGGGTGCGTTCCCATGGGGTAATGAAAGGCCGGTTGGCCGCGTCCTGCTCCACGCCCACGACGAAATCCAGATCGGACAGCATCGTCGGGCGCAGAGTGACCCGGTGGTCACGCGGCTCGGGCACCATGTCCTTAGACGTCCACTTCGATGGAGTCGCCATGGAGCTCCATCAACTCCCGGCGTGACGCGGCTTCACCCTTGCCCATCAGCTTGTTGATGGCGCCTTCGGTGCCGCCGAAATCGATGTCCCCATAAGCGACCTGCAGCAGGCGGCGGGTTTCCGGGTTGAGCGTGGTGTCCCACAGCTGTTCCGCGTTCATTTCACCCAGGCCCTTGAAGCGGCTGATGCTCCAGCTGCCTTCACGGGCGCCTTCCTTGCGCAGCTTGTCCAGGATGGCGGTCTGCTCGCCTTCGTCCAGCGCATAGAGCTTGGCGGCCGGCTTCTTGCCACGGGCCGGCGCATCCACACGGAACAGCGGCGGACGTGCCACATAGACGTGACCGGTGGCGATCAGCTTGGGGAAGTGGCGGAAGAACAGCGTCAGCAGCAGCACCTGGATGTGTGCGCCGTCCACGTCCGCATCGGAGAGGATGCAGATCTTGCCGTAGCGCAGGCCCGACAGGTCCGGGTCGTCGTTCTTGCCGTGCGGGTCCACCCCGATGGCCACCGAGATGTCGTGGATTTCGTTGTTGGCAAACAGGCGGTCCTTCTCCACCTCCCAGGCGTTGAGCACCTTGCCGCGCAGCGGCAGGACCGCCTGGGTTTCTTTGTCGCGGCCCAGCTTGGCGGAACCACCGGCGGAATCCCCTTCCACCAGGAAGAGTTCGTTGTGCAGCAGGTCGGTGCTTTCGCAGTCCGTCAACTTGCCGGGCAGCACGGCCACGCCGCTGCTCTTGCGCTTTTCCACCTTCTGGGCGGCACGCTGGCGGGTCTGCGCCTGCTTGATGACCAGCTCGGCCAGCTTCTTGCCATGCTCCACATGCTGGTTGAGCCACAGCTCCAGCGCCGGCTTGACGAAGGCGGACACCAGCCGCAGGGCATCTCGCGAGTTCAGGCGCTCCTTGGTCTGGCCCTGGAACTGCGGGTCCAGCACCTTGGCGGAGAGCACGAAGCTGGCGCGGGAGAACACGTCGTCCGCCATCAGCTTCACGCCCTTGGGTGCGAGGGCATGCATTTCGATGAAGCCCTTGACGGCGCCAAAGAGGCCGTCCTTCAAGCCCGACTCGTGGGTGCCGCCGGCCACCGTCGGGATCAGGTTGACGTAGCTCTCACGCATCACCTGGCCTTCTTCGGTGAAGGCCACGCACCAGGCAGCCCCCTCACCCTCGGCGAAGTTCTCGCTTTCGGACGCGCTGGCGTATTGCTCCCCTTCGAACAGCGGGATCAGCGGGTCCGCCAGCATCGACTGCATCAGGTAGTCGCGCAGGCCGCCCTTGTAGGTCCAGGTCTGGACGTCGCCGGTCTTTTCCTGCGTGAGCGTGACCGTCACGCCAGGCATCAGCACGGCCTTGGAGCGCAGCAGGTGCACCAGCTCGCCCTTGGGCAGGTCGGCGCTTTCGAAGTATTTGGCGTCCGGCCAGACACGCACGGTGGTGCCCTGCTTGCGGTCGCCGGCCTTGAGGTCGGCCTTGCGGGTCTGCACCGGCTCGACCACATCGCCGCCGGAGAAGGCCAGCGTGGCGACCTGGCCGTCGCGGTAGACCGTGACCTGCAGCCGCTTGGCCAGCGCATTGGTCACGGAGACACCCACACCGTGCAGGCCGCCGGAGAAGCTGTAGGCGCCACCGGAGCCCTTGTCGAACTTGCCGCCGGCATGCAGACGGGTGAAGACGATCTCGACCACGGGCACGCCTTCTTCCGGGTGCAGGCCGAAAGGGATGCCACGACCATCGTCCTCGATGGTCACCGAACCGTCGGTGTGCTGGGTGACGGCGATGCGCCGGCCGTGTCCGGCCAGTGCCTCGTCGGCCGCGTTGTCGATCACCTCCTGGATGGTGTGCAGGGGGTTGTCGGTACGGGTGTACATACCCGGGCGCTGCTTGACGGGCTCCAGGCCCTTGAGGACACGGATCGAGCCTTCGCCGTAGCTGCCGGGAGAGGTGACTGCTTTGGTTGCCATGAACACATTCTAGATGGGTGGATGGAGCCCCCGGCTGTTCGGGCCTCGGGCCCGAACAGCCGCCCCCCGAGGGGGCTAAGGGCCACCTTGGGGCGGCCCGGCGGTGGCCCTCTGCGCCCACCAGAGCCCCGCTTGAACGACGCTTCGCGCGTTCGGCACGACTCGATGCATAGAGCAGCCCTGGCGGAGGGCTTTGGAAATGATGGAGCCCCCGGCTGTTCGGGCCTCGGGCCCGAACAGCCGCCCCCCGAGGGGGCTAAGGGCCACCTTGGGGCGGCCCGGCGGTGGCCCTCTGCGCCTGCCAGAGCCCCGCTCAGCGGAAGAGGCGCTCGACCCAGGTCTGGTGGACCGGCGTGCCAGTGGTGCCGGCCAAATGGTGGTCCACGATGGTGCTGTCCGCCTGGGACTGCTGCCGATCCGTCTTGCGAAGCCCGTGCGCCACACCATCCGCCGATGCTTCAATCAGGGTCGCCACCGTGCTGCTGTCCTTCACCACATGCGCGGTGTAGTTGCCCAGATCCACCCGCAAGGTCCCACCATCCAACGACCGCTGCCAGGTGCTCTCCAATTGCTCACTCACCGTCTGCCCTATGCTTTGACCACCCGTCACCGCATTCGCCGTCGTCACCGTGGATTGGCTCAGGTGATACCGCGCATGACCCGCCTCCCGGGCAGCACCATAACGATTGAGCTTGCGGAAATCCGACTCGAAACTGACGTCAAAATCCGCCAAACCACTCTGCAGCGCCTGAGCAGCCGTCTCCCGAGGAACTTCAACAGCCTCAGTACCGTCAGCGACACCAGCGCCGGAAGGGGCGGAAGCGCCGGCGGGACCGGAAGAGCCTGAAGTACCCGAAGAGCCGGAAGAGCCCGAAGAGCCGGCCTTCGGCGCTTCCTCATCCTCCGGCGGCGTGCCCACGGCCTGCAGGAATCGGAACGCGTCCTTCATCTGCTCCAGGACCTGCCGGTCCACATGGCTGCGGGCACCCGCAGCCTCCATCTTCTCCAGATACTGATGAATGGACGCCCAACGCCGGACAGGCGCCACATCCCCCAGCGGCATCGCAGCATCCACCACCAAATTGACCTCGCCGGCCGCGCCGTCAAGCGCCAGCGTGCGCTTGTCCGTGCCCAGATGCAGGGCAAAGGACTCGACCGCCGCACCCACTTGCGGGTTCTCCACCTTCAGATCAATGCCCGCCAGGACGCCACTGTCAAAACCCGTCAGGCCCGACAGGTCCAGCCGCGCAGCCTTGCGCTGCCCCAACCCCTCCAACGCCTTGTCCAGACCCGACGCCAACCCGGCCACCGCATCCTTTTCCTCGGCGCTGAGCTTGTCCGAACCACGGATCTCCACCTGCAGACCCGGGCCGCCGCTGGCACCACTGTTGACCAGAATCTTCAACTCGATGGCTTCGCCCGAGCGGGTCCTGATGCTCATGCCCACCGTCGCGGCACCGGTCGCCAGACCGCTGAGCGCCTGCGCCGCCGCAGCTTCGGAGTCGTCCACGGCAGCAGCAGCAGCGTCCGCGGCGCCCACGCCCTCGACCCCGGCTGCATCCGCCACGGGCGCCAGGTAGGACACCAGCGATTGCTGGTAAGTCTCGGGTGCCTGCGCAAAGCGCGACAGCAGGGCACCGCCCAACCCCCGCCATTGGTCCGCCAATGTCAAGGTCGCGCTGTTGCCCAGGTTGCGGGACATCAAGGCGCTGATGGTGTCGCCCTTTTCCGGCGTGGCGCCCCAGGCTCGCTGCGGCTGTAGGGCGTAGACCGGCCGCGTATAAACAACCGGCCCGGCATCCTGGCCATTCGCGGCGCCGAGTGTGACTTGCGTCACACCCGAAGTGCCTCCGGACGAGGATGTGACGCCCCCCGAGAGGCTGGCCTGCCGCGCCGCGAGGCCGCGGCTGGCCGCGATGCGGTCCAGCCAGCCGGCACCTGCCGACGAAAATGTGGATGCGATCGAAGTCACGAAGCCTCCCCTCCCCAGGGGCCGCTGCGCACAATCTGACAACTGATGGCGGGGCCCATACCAGGGTATCGGCCGGCCAGGACCTTTCTGAAGGGGCGACATCCAAACAAGCGGTTACCGGTCTGGCCTCAGCGCGGTTACATGCTGTCGTAGCATCGGCGGTTGATTCCAAGGTCTCTGCCTGATGTTCAAGTCCCCTCGTTTTCCGGCACGCGTACTGACCAGCGCCGTGGCCGCTGCGGCCTCGTTCGCCGCCCTGCTCGCTTCGCTCGCTGCCGGTCCGGCCATGGCCGCCAATTTCAAGGCCAGCCCGGAAATGGCCATCGAGCTGCGCCATGCGCAATGGTTCGACGGCGAGAAAATCCAGCGTGGCTCGCTCTTCATCGACGACGGCGTGTTCACCGCGCAGCGCCCGAAGAAGGTGAACCGGCTGATGGAACTGCGGGGCCAGACCCTGGTGCCACCGCTGGCCGAAGGCCACAACCACAACCTCCAGGGCGCCTGGGGCCTGGAGCGCTTCGGCCAGGACTATCTGCGCGACGGCGTGTTCTACGCCGCCATGCTGTGCGCCGACCCCGCCGCCATCGACCCCATCCGCGACCAGATCGACCAGGCGGAAACGCCGGATGTGCTGTTCGCCACCGCCTGCATCACCTCCTCCGACGGCCAGCCCCTGGCCATGCTGCAGTCGGCCCAGCCACCCATGACGCTGGACCAGATCGTGGACAAGGCCGTGCTGGTGATGGACCTCCCGGCCGACGTCTCCCGCAAGTGGCCGCTGGTGCGTGAACGCCGCACCGACCTGGTGAAGGTCATCATGAGCTACCACGACCGCCCGGAACTGCGCCAGCAAGCCGACCAGCGCGGCAAGCTGGGCGTCACGCCCGAGGTGCTGGCCGAAGTGGTCCGCCGCGCTCATGAAGATCAGCTCCGCGTGGTCGCCCATGTGGAAAGCGCCAAGGACTTCGAGGCGGCCGTGCGAGCCGGCGTGGACTTCATCGCCGAGCTGCCGGGTTACTTCCCGCAGCACGGTGAGGACCCGGAAAGCCACGAGATCCCGGCAGAGATCGCGGTCATGGCGGCTGAACGCAAGATCGGCGTGATCACCGCCACCGTTGCCACCCAGTTGTTCCAACCCGCGCCGGAGCTGTTGGCCCGCATCGAGCAGGTGCAGAAGCACAACCTGGCGCGGCTCAAGGAGGCGGGCGTGAAGCTGCTGGTCGGCTCCGACCTGTTCACCGGCGATGCACTCAACGAACTGCATCACCTGGACAGCCTGGGCGCCCTGGACAAGCCAACGCTGCTGCGCATGGCCACGCAGGACACGCCGCGCGCCCTCTTCCCCAAGCGCAGGCTGGGCTGCTTCGAACCCGGCTGCGAAGCCAGCTTCCTGGTGTTGGCCGCCAACCCGCTCGACGACCTGGCGGCGCTGGACAAGCCGTTGCTGCGCATCAAGCAGGGTCGTATCCTGACCCAGTTGGACGACGTGGCGGCTACGGCGGGCAATGACAACACCTTGGCCGAAGGCGCGGCTGCGCACAAGGCCGGCGGCAAATCCGCCAAGGCCGCCAGGGCCACGAAGTCGGCCAGCAAGAGCAAAGCGACCAAGGCGCCGGCGAAGAACAGCAAGAAGTCCGGCGCCAATTAGCCAATTAAGCTGGCGACTGGTCGTCGAGGGCCACCCGGCCAACGTCAACTCGGCGTCAACCCTGGCGACCCTCAAAACGCTACAGTGCGCCCATGAGCTCGCAGCCCGCCCCCGCCTCGCCGTCCGGCCCGCCCCACCCTTCAGCCCAGGGCGGCGCTTCACTCAGCCTTCAGCAGGTGCTGCTGTGCGGCGCGGCCATCGTGACGCTGTCCATGGGCATCCGCCATGGCTTCGGGCTGTGGCTCACCCCCATCACTGTGGACCGGGGCTGGACCCGGGAAGCTTTCTCTCTGGCCCTGGCCGTGCAAAACCTCGCCTGGGGCGTCGCCGGCCCTTTCGCCGGCATGCTGGCGGACCGTTTTGGCGCCCTGCGGGTGCTGGTGGTGGGCGCCCTGCTTTATGCCGCCGGGCTGGCGCTCATGGCGGTGTCCAACACCGCCGCTGGCTTCCTGGGCAGCGCTGGCGTGCTGATCGGCCTGGCCCAGTCCGGCACCACCTATGCGGTGGTGTACGGCGTCATCGCCCGGCAGATCGCCCCTGAACGGCGCTCGTGGGCCATGGGGGTGGCCGCCGCCGCCGGCTCCTTTGGCCAGTTCCTGATGGTGCCGGTGGAAAACTGGCTGATCGGCTACACCGGCTGGCAGAACGCCCTGTTTGCGATGGCCCTGGCCGCCTGCCTGATCATCCCGCTGGCCCTGGGGCTGCGGGAGCCGCAGGTGGCACGCCGCAGTAGCGGCCCTCACCAGAGCATCGGTGAGGCGCTGCGGGAAGCTTTCGGTTATCGCAGCTTCCAACTGCTGATGCTGGGTTACTTCGTCTGCGGCTTCCAGGTGGTGTTCATCGGCGTGCACATGCCGAGCTACCTGAAGGACCATGGCCTGTCGCCTCAGGTCGCCACGATGGCCCTGGCGCTGATCGGGCTGTTCAACATCTTCGGCACCTACACCGCCGGCACCCTGGGCCAACGCCTGCCCAAGCGCTACCTGCTCTCTGCCATCTATGGCCTGCGCTCGGTGGTCATCCTGATCTTCCTGCAGGTGCCACTGTCTCCCTGGAGCGTGTACGTCTTTGCTGCTGTCATGGGGGTGCTCTGGCTCTCCACTGTGCCACCCACCAATGCCATCGTGGCGCAGATCTTTGGCGTGCAGCACATGTCCATGCTGGGCGGCTTCGTGTTCTTCAGCCACCAGATCGGCAGTTTCCTGGGGGTATGGCTGGGCGGCAAGCTGTATGACGCCACCGGCAGCTACGACGTGGTGTGGTGGCTGGCCATTGCGCTGGGCATCATGGCCATGCTGGCCAACCTGCCAGTGCGAGAAACCGCGATTGCCCGGCGCACCACCCCGGCCACGGTGCGAGCGAGGCCACAGCCATGAGCGACCTCCGCCACACGGCGTCACGGCCATCCCGGCCGCCACGGCATGCCCGCGGGGCCTGGCGGGCCGTGCTCCTGCGGCTGGGCGCGCTGGCGGTGCTGGCCCTGGTTTTCCTGGCCTACCTGCAGCCCTCGCTGATGCAACACTTGGCAGATCAACTCTGGGCCTGCTTCTGACCGAGGCCTCCCGGATATACCCACAATCCCAGTCACTGGGTGGAGACAACATGGTCGTGATCATCACCGGTGCATCGGACGGCATCGGCGCGGAGCTGGCTCGGCAGTGGGCCCAGCGAGACGGCGCCACGCTGTCGCTGGTGCTGGCCGCCCGCAGCCAGGACAAGCTGGCCGAGGTGGCTGCGGCATGCGAGGCGCTGGGCGCCCGCACCCTGGTGCAACCCTGCGACGTGGAGGATCCGTCCGCCTGCCAGGCGTTGATCCACGCGGCGCTGGGCACCTTTGGCGGCATTGACGTGCTGGTCAACAACGCCGGCATGTCGGCCCATGCGCTGTTTGATCAGGTCAAGGACCTGGGCTGGTACCAGCGGCTCATGCAGATCAACCTGTGGGGCTCGGCCTGGTGCACCCAGGCCGCCCTGCCCGCCATCAAGGCCAGCAGGGGGCGCATCGTGGCCGTGTCCAGCCTGGCCGGTCTGCTGGGCATTCCCGGCCGGACCGCCTACAGCGCCAGCAAGTTCGCCATGACCGGCTTCTTCGAGGCCCTGCGCACCGAGGTGGCGCCACACGGGGTGAGCGTCACCATCGCCTACCCGGGGGTGGTGGACACCCAGATCCGCTACCGGGGTTTCAACGCCCGGGGTGAGGCCTCGGGCCAAAGCAGCCTGGACGAGCGGGGCGCCATGAGCGTGCAGACCTGCGCCCGGCTGATCCTGAACGGCCTGCTTGCTCGCGAGCGGGACATCGTGATGACCACCAAGGGCAAATTGGGCCGCTGGCTCAAGCTGCTGGCCCCTGCCCTGGTCGATCGCATGGCCATGCAGGCGCTGAAGCGGGAGCAGCGTCCCCAATGAGCCCGTTGTCCAGCCCCCCTCCCGCTGCTGCATCCCACGGACCGACGAGCCGCCCCAGCGACTGGCTCCTGCGCTGGCCGCAGGCCTGGGCGCGGCCGGGCGCCACCGCCCTGGACCTGGCCTGTGGCAGCGGCCGCCATGTGCGCCTGCTGGCGGAAGCCGGCATGCGCGTGACGGGCGTGGATCGGGACGCCCCTGCCCTGGCCGGATTGAAGGGCGTTCCCTCGGTGGAGCTCATCGAGGTCGATATCGAAGACGGGCCGTGGCCCCTGGAAGGGCGGCAGTTCGACCTGGTCCTGGTCACCAACTACCTCTGGCGGCCACTGCTGGACCGCGTCAAAAACGCCGTGGCGCCTGGCGGTTGGCTGATTTACGAAACTTTTACCGATGGCCAGCAGACCATCGGCCGCCCTGCCCGGCCCAGCTTCCTGCTGCGGCCCGGTGAACTGCTAACAGTCTGCACCGGCCTGCGGGTGGTGGGCTTCGAGGATGGCTTCCTCCAGGGGCAAGCACCTGCGCAGGGCACGGTGGAAGGAAACACGCCGCCAGTCAACGGACGTTACGTCCAGCGCGTTGCTGCGGTTCGCGAAACAGGCACAGAGGCAGGCGCCTACCCCCGCTACCAGCTCCAGCAGGGCTGATCTGGCACCGGGACGCCCCGCCCGCCACCAGGTGGCCGGGGACGGCCCGCCGCTTCAGTAGAATCCGTCCGATCTCGAGGAATCCTCAATGAACGCAATTGTTGGCAGCATCGTCGCGCTGGTCACGCCGATGCATGAAGATGGCCGCATCGACTTCGATGGGCTGCGTGCCCTGATCGACTGGCATATCGACCAAGGTACGGACGTGATCGGCGTGGTCGGCACCACGGGTGAATCCCCCACCGTCACGATGGAAGAGAACCGTGAGGTCATCCGCGTGGCCGTCGAGCACGTGAAAGGCCGCAAGCCGGTCCTGGCCGGTACGGGCGCCAACTCCACGGCCGAGGCCATCGAGCTGAGCCGCTTCGCCAAGCAGGTGGGCGCGGATGCCACGCTGTCGGTGGTGCCCTACTACAACAAGCCTTCCCAGGAAGGCATCTATCAGCACTTCAAGGCCATCGCCGAAGCGGTGGACATTCCGATGATGCTGTACAACGTGCCCGGCCGCACGGTGGCAGACATGGCGCCGGAAACCGCGCTGCGCTGCGCCTCGCTGCCCGGTGTGTTCGGCATCAAGGAAGCCACGGGCAACATCGAGCGGGCCGCCTGGCTGATCAAGCATGCCCCGAAGCACTTCGGCATCTACTCCGGCGACGACGGCACCGCCGTGGCGCTGATGCTGCTGGGTGGCCGTGGCCATGTGAGCGTGACGGCCAACGTCGCTCCGCGAGACATGCACAAGATGTGCGTGGCCGCCATCGAAGGCCGTGTCCGCGAAGCCACCGAACTCCACTTCAAGCTGCTGGGCCTGCACAAGCAACTGTTCTGCGAGCCCAGCCCGGCCCCGACCAAGTGGGCCCTGACCCAGATGGGCCGCTGCGGCAACCACCTTCGCCTGCCACTCACCCCGCTGACGGCCCAGGGCCAGCAGTTGGTCGAGGCGGCCATGCGCGAAGCCGGTCTGCTGTAATGCCTGCTCTAATCCCCTCTCACCCTGTTTCTGAATGCGGCTGGGCCGCGGCGACCAAACGGAGATGTCTAGCGTGACTCGTTCCCTTCCCGATTCCTGCGCGTCCACCCCGGTGCGCCTGGCCTGCCTGGTGGCAGTGGCCTCGCTGGCGGCGTGCAGCTCGCTGGACAGCATCACCTCCGGTGACAAGGTCGATTACAAGACACAGGCCAAGCAGACCACCGGCCTCGATGTGCCGCCCGACCTGACCCAACTGCCGCGCGAAACCCGCCCGGTGGGCGGCACGGTGAGCGCCGCGCAGTTGGCCACCCAGCCGACGGCCCAACGCCCCACCGGCGCCACCCCGAACACCATCGCCCTGGCCAAGGCCGGTGATGTGGAAGTCCAGCGCCTGGGCAACACCCGCTGGCTGCACACCAGCCAGACGCCGGAAGAGCTGTGGCCCCAACTGAAGGCCTTCTGGGGCGAGCGCGGCCTGCAGGTCGAATCGGACGACCCGACCATCGGTGTGATGGAAACCAACTGGGCGGAAAACCGCGCCAAGCTGCCCCTGGACTTCATCCGCAAGTCCATCGGTACGATCCTGGATTCCATCTATTCCACGGGTGAGCGAGACAAGTACCGCACACGTGTGGAACGCAACCCCAACGGCGGCACCGACATCTATATTTCCCACCGCGGGATGATCGAGGTCTATACCAACTCCCAGAAGGACGACACGGCCTGGCAACCGCGCCCATCGGATCCGGAGCTGGAGTCCATCATGCTGTCGCGCCTGCTGTTGAAGCTGGGCGGCAAGGAAGACGCAGCCCAGGCCGTGGTCGATAACAAGGTGCCGCCGACCCCGGCCCTCGACGGCCGCGCCGCACCGACGCCGCGCTCGCTGGCCGAAGTGCCGGACAGCATCCAGCTCAATGAAGGTTTTGACCGCGCCTGGCGCCGGGTCGGCCAGTCGCTGGACCGCCATGGCTTCACCATCGAAGACCGGGACCGCAAGCAAGGCCTGTTCTTCCTGCGTTATGCCGACCCCAACCAGGCCGGCAAGGAAGAGCCGGGCTTCTGGTCGCGCCTGTTCGGTGGGGACAAGAGCGCGGGCTCTGTGCGTTATCGCGTGTCGGTCAAGTCCGAGGGCGAACGCTCGACCGTGGTCATCCTCGACGACAAGGGTCAGCAGCAGACCAACGAAATGGCCAAGCGCATCCTGCAATTGCTGCTGGAAGATCTGCGCTGAAGCGCTGGACGGGTCAGGCCCGTCCCTGCCGCTTCATGCACAAACTGCATGCAAAACGCCACCCCGGGGGTGGCGTTTTTCTTTGGGTATTGAATATCCACTCTAATATCAGCCCGGCAGATACTCCATTACTTGGAGCCCCCAAAGAAAAAGCCGCCAGGGCATGGCCCAGGCGGCTTTCTCAGGGACGAAAGATCGTCTTAGTTGCTAGCGGCCGAAGCAGGAGCCGAAGCGTCAACGGCAGGAGCCGAAGCGGCATCCACCGGAGCCATGACGGGAGCCGAAGCTTCCGGAGCGGGCGTAGCGACGGGGGCAGGAGCCGGAGCTTCTTCCTTCTTGCCGCAAGCGGTCAGTGCAACAGCGGCCAGCAGGGAGGCCAACAGGATCGACTTTTTCATACTTGTCCTCAAGTAACTTTTAGACGAACAATCAATTACCGGTAATTAATGAAGTCGTACGAGAGTCCAAGAGGCCAACCCATAGAAACCACGGGCAAACACGGCAAAGACAGTACGAACTTCAAGCAGACCAAGACGTGGAAAACCTCGAGCGCTTCCCACGCCTAGCCAAAGATTATAGCCATCAGTTTGTAATCTCCTTACAAGCCCAAGGTGGTGCCCGCAAACGAATCGGTAGAGCGTTGCTCAATAGCGTCAAACCACTCCCGTGTCGTGGCCTCTTCCCGGGCATTGCCAAGGCTCACGGAGGCACGTGTGGCCGTCCATCGCTTGAACACCAGCAATCCAGGTGCCAGCACCACCCCCACTGGTGAGGGTTGGCTGCGCTCTGGCGGGTCGGAAGCCTCGAAGGACTTGGCCGAGATGACACGGTCGTGCAATTGCCGCCATTGCACAAAGCGCGGGTGTGCGCGGCGCAATGGCTCGTAGTCGGTGGCCAGAAGGTGCAGGCGGCGGTGCGGCAAGGCCCAGGCGTTGAGCGCGCCCAGCAGGGTCGGATCCGAGAGTGGCCAGTCGGCGAAATCCGCATCCATCCAGCACAGCTCACGACCGCCCTCGGCAGCAGACCTCACCAGCACTTGCAACAGCAACTGCTGGATCTGGTCCCGGGATTCGTAGACACCGTCCTTCAATTCCATCACCCGACTCCTCGAAAAACCGAAGCTGCGACCAGCACCGCGGATGTGGTGATTCAGTCCGGCTGCACCCAGCCGTCCTCCGTCCATTGGTCCAGCAAATCACGTGCCCCTTCGCTCAGCCTTGCCACATCTGCCGCCAGGAGGCGGCGCTGGTCTGCCAGCCGCTTCATCAAGGTCGCATCGCGGCCGCCGGCACGGAAGGCCGCACCATTGATGAAGATATGGGCCGCGTCATACATCATGCGGGTGCGGGCATCCAGCCGGGCATTCAGGCCCTCCGGCAACGCATCGCCAGGTTCGAAGAACACACGCGGCTTCGGTTCGGTCAGAGCCTCGCCCAGGGCCCGCTCCAGTGCCAGGGGGTCATGCACCGCCTTGAGCACCGCCTCACGTGCGAAGGCCAGCAGCTGTTCGGGAATGAGGCCAGGCGCCGACGTGGCTTCCTGAAGCGGGTCCACATACATGCGGTCGGACCCGGCGGTGCTCTCGTCGCCTTCGTCAGTCAGGCGCACCAGCAGTTCATTGGCCAGCTCCGCGCGCCAGGGTGAACGGAAGCCCACCGATGCCGTCATGCAGTCCCCATCCACAGCCACACCATCGTGGGCCCAGCCCGGAGGCAGGTAGAGCATGTCTCCCGGCTCCAGGATGAAATCTTGCTCCGGCGTGAAGTCGGCCAACACCTTGAGCGGGACGTCACCGCGCAGCTCACCCGACGTGGCCACGCCGCGGCGGCCGATGTGCCAATGGCGACGGCCGCTGACCTGGATCAGGAAAACGTCATACGAGTCGAAGTGGGGGCCGACACCCCCACCCTCGCTGGCATAGGAAAGCATCAAGTCATCCAGCCGCGCTTCCGGCACGAAGCGGAACCGGCTCAGCAGCTCATGGGCGGCAGGCACGTGCAGGTCCAGGCCCTGCAGCAACACCGTCCATTGCGGCTTGCTCCAGGCCGGCAGCTTGGCGATAGGCCCCTGGCGCAGGGACCAGCGCCCACCAGGCTGCTGAGTGACCAGCCGCGATTCGACCTCATCGCTGGCCGCCAGTTGCGCCACCGTGGCGCGATCCACGGGTGCCGTGATGCCCGGCAGGGCCTGGCGCACCAGCAGCGGCTTCTTCTGCCAGTGGCGCTTCATGAATTGCTCCGGACTCAAGCCACCCAGGAGTTCCGTGGGCTGGGTGATGTCCAACCCAGGGCGCTGCGCGGGACGGACGCTACGGGCACCAGACTTCGAGGCCTTGGTGGCCTTAACGGCAACTGTGGCTTTCGTGGCTTTCGTGGCTTGCGGGGCTTTTGCGGCTTTAGCAGTCTTTGCAGCTTCAGCGACCTTACCGATCTCAGCGGCCTCAATGGCTTCAGCGGCCGTTTTGGCCGTTTTGGCTGTTTTGGCCGTTTGCTCCGTTTGGGCCGGCTTGAGCTTCTTGGTGGGGACGGCACCGCGGTGGGCATCCTGCCTGGCAGCAGCGGCAGCTTTGGAAGTTGGGGCGGTGGTAGCGTTCTTGGCGGTCATTCCTGCATTGTCCTCGGTCCAACCAGTGCCTGAAGGGCCGTGAGAGAATCCGTTGATGCAAATCACTGCCCCCTGCGTGGTCTCCCTGACGTGGAGACTGGAAGATGCCCAAGGCCAGTCCGTGGAAGAACTCAACCCTGCGATGGAGTTTTTCTACGGCGGCGATGACCTGTTTGCCAAAGTCGAGGAGGCGCTTGCCGACCACGTCGTAGGCGACGAAATCAGTGTGGCACTCCAGCCCGAAGACGCCTTCGGTGACTACGATAGCGGTCTGGTGTGCTTCGAGGCTCGGGACATCTTCCCGGAGAACGTCGTGGTGGGCATGCAGTTCGAAGGCCTTCCAGAAGGCGCGGCCACACCGGACATGCCCGCAGGCCGCATCTACACCGTGACGGAGATCTATCCCGAGCACGTGGTGCTGGACGGCAACCACCCGCTGGCCGGCATCGGCTTGCGCATCCACGTCACCGTGTGCGACGTACGCGAGGCGACCGAGGAAGAAATCGAAGCCGGCACCCTGGGAGACTCCGGCCTGACCGTGCTGAATGGCCCGACGCAGGACGACGAGCCGCTGCTGCATTGACGATTCGTGGTGGTTCGGGCTGGCGGCCTAGGCGCTGTCATCGGCGAGAGCCATAGGTAAGCGCTACAGGTGGTCGTTACAGGTGGTCGTTACAGGCGGTCGCTACAAGTGGGGCCGCTGTAGGTCGCCGTCATAGCCGCCACTCATCGGCGGCATGATGCTCAATGTGGCATTCCATTGGTCGGGCCACCCTCCAACTCCCTGGCTGTGGGCTTGGCCAGCCCCGCCGCCAGCACTTCGAACGCGCATTCAATCTCTCGGATGCGATCCACCAGCCGACCCAGTTGCCGCGTATAGACCGCCGATGTCTGCCATTCGCGATGAGGCAGCAAGGGGTAAAGCCCGGTGTAGCGGCCCGGCTCGCGCAGGCTGTTGGGCACCAGGGAGCCGGGGCTGATGATGGTGCCCTCTGCAATTTCCAGGTGGCCGACAATCACTGCAGCACCGCCGATGCGGCACCGCGCGCCAATCCGGGCGCTTCCCGCCACGCCCGCGCAGGCCGCGATGGCCGTGTGAGCCCCGATGTGAACGTTATGGGCAATCTGGACCAGGTTGTCGATGTGCACACCTGACTCGATGACCGTATCGGCCAGCGCCCCCCGGTCGATGGTGGTGTTGGCGCCAATGTCCACATCGTCATGCAACACCACGCCGCCGGTATGCGGGATGCGTTGCCAACGCTGCCCGTCCCAGGCCATGCCGAACCCGTCCGCACCGATGATGGCCCCGCTATGGATCCGCACACGGTGCCCCAGCACGCACCCGGCATAGATCGTGACACGCGGGTACAGAACCACATCGTCGCCAATGATCACGTCATCCCCGATCACCACCCCCGCCATCAACCGGCAGCGCGCGCCGATGCGCACCCGGTCTCCGATGCACACCATCGGGCCGATCTCGGTCCCGATGCCAATGGTTGGATTCTCGCCAATGACTGCCGAAGGGTGCCGGTCCGCACACAGAGGCTGCGGCGGATGCAGCATCTGCTGCAGCAGGGCGAAGTAGAGGTAGGGATCGGGAGTGACGATCAGGCTACGGTCGGCCTGCTCGGCGGCCGGGATGAATTCCGGCTTGACGATCAAAGCGCCGGCGCGGCATTCGTCCAGCCGCTTTGTGTAGCGCGCATGGGCCACAAAGCTGATCTCGTCAGCGCGCGCATCCTCCAAAGCGGCTACACGCTGGATGAGCCGGTCCTCCCCCTGCAGCGTGCCACCCAGGCGCGCAATGAGTTGAGAGAGCCGATGGCCTGGCTCGGGTGGCGGGGATTCGAATACCTCGGGGGCTTTCGGCATGGACGGCGTTCACAGTCGGAAGGCCGCCAGTATTTCAAGCAAAGTTGCAGATTTCGATAGCTCAGAGCACTGCCAAATCGGCCGCCCCTCACTCTTACAACTGGCAAGCGTCCCACGTCTAAGTGGGTGGAATGCCCGCCCCCGTGTTCAACACTTGCCCGTCGAGCCGAACCCGCCCTCGCCCCGCGATGAAGCATCGAAGTCCTCCACCAACCGGAACTGGGCCTGCACCACCGGCACGATCACCAGTTGCGCCATGCGGTCCATCGGTTGAAGCGTGAAGGCCTCCTGGCCGCGGTTCCAGACACTGACCATCAGTTGACCCTGGTAGTCCGAATCGATCAGCCCGACCAGGTTGCCCAGCACGATGCCGTGTTTGTGGCCCAGGCCGGAGCGCGGCAGGATGATCGCGGCCAGGCCGGGGTCGCCGATATGGATGGACAGGCCGGTGGGCACGAGAGTGGTTTCACCGGGGGCCAGGGTGATGGCGGTGTCCAGGCAGGCGCGCAGGTCCAGGCCGGCGCTGCCAGGCGTGGCATAGGCCGGCAGTTGCTCCGCCATGCGGCGGTCCAGCACTTTCAGATCGATGGTTGTCATAACAAGCAAGGGTTGGGCAGGCCACCGGCCATTCCAAATGACCGGGAATGACCGGGAATGACCGGGGATGACCGGGGATGGCCTGCAATGAACTGGGGGGGGCCAGCGGCTTCAACCGGTTCAGGCAGGTTCAAACAGGTTGGGGCAGCTTCAGGCGTTGTAGGTGGTCAGGCGCTGGGCGATCTCGCGCACCAGCTCCCGCGCCAGCGTGAGCTTGTCGGCACGGGAGAGCTCGCGTTCTCCACGCGCATCCACCAACACGAGCGCATTGTCGTCCTGCCCGAAGGTGGCTGGCCCGATGTTGCCCACGATCAGCGGCACATTCTTGCGCTGGCGCTTCTCCCGTGCATGCTTGACCAAGTCTTGGCTTTCCGCCGCAAATCCGACGCACAGAGGTGGATGCGGCAAGGCTGCCACAGTGGCCAGGATGTCCGGGTTTTCCGCCAGTTCCAGCCGAGGGATATCGGCCTGGCCCGGCGCCGCATTCTTTTTGATCTTGTGCATCTGCTGCTGGGCAGGCCGCCAGTCGGCCACCGCAGCCGTGGCCACAAAGACCTGGTGGGAGGCGGCCAGGGGCAGGACGGCGTCCAGCATGTCGCGGGCGCTCTGCACGTCGATGCGCCGCACGCCCTGCGGCGTGGGCAGATGCACAGGCCCCGCCACCAGCGTGACCTCGGCACCGGCCTCGGCGGCTGCGCGGGCCACGGCAAAGCCCATCTTGCCGCTGGAGCGGTTGGTGATGCCACGCACGGGGTCGATGGCCTCGTAAGTGGGGCCGGCGGTGATCAGCAGCTTGCGGCCCGCCAGCACCTTGGGCTGGAAGTGCGCCACCACCAGCTCCAGCAGCTGCTGGGGTTCGAGCATGCGGCCGTCGCCCACTTCGCCGCAGGCCTGGTCGCCATTGCCCACGCCCAGCACCACGGCGCCGTCTTCAGTAATCTGGCGCAGGTTGCGCTGGGTGGCGGGATGGGCCCACATCTCGCGGTTCATCGCGGGGGCCACCAGCAGGGCGCAGCGCAGCGCCGGCCGGGCCAGCGCGGTGAGGGTCAGCAGATCGTCGGCACGGCCCTGGGCCAGCCTGGCAATCACGTCGCCACTGGCAGGCGCCACGAGCATGGCGTCCGCCTCACGGCTGAGGTTGATGTGCGCCATGTTGTTGTCCGGGCGCGCATCCCATTGGCTCGTATAGACGGGACGGTTGGACAGGGCCTGCATCGTCACCGGCGTGATGAAGGATTCGGCCGCCTCGGTCATGATGACCTGCACCGTGGCACCGGCCTTGACCAGCAGGCGGGTCAGTTCGGCGATCTTGTAGCAGGCGATGCCACCAGAGAGGCCCAGCAGCAGGTGCTTGCCGGCCAGAGGATTGGATTCGGACATAGCAGACAACTCTATCAGTGCAGGCCTGGCCCCACCGCCGGATGGGCTACCCGTCTGGCGTCAATTGACCTTGGTCACCTGGCTACGCGTACCGGCTGCGCGAAACGCAGATCGGAGGGACATCAGTCGCGGGTTGAGCCTATTTCTTCTGGAATACCAAGTCCCAGACGCCATGGCCCAGCTGGATGCCGCGGTTCTCGAACTTGGTGAGCGGGCGATAGGCAGGCTTGGGTGCGTAGCCGCCATCCGGGGCGGTGTTGCGCAGGTGTGGGTCGGCGCTCAGTACCTCCAGCATCTGCTCGGCATAGGGCGCCCAGTCGGTGGCACAGTGCAGATAGCCGCCCGGTGCAATGTGCTTGACGAGCTTGGCCACGAACGGCGCCTGGATCAGCCGGCGCTTGTTGTGGCGCTTCTTGTGCCAGGGGTCCGGGAAGAAAATGTGGACGCCGGCCAGCGAGGCTTCAGGAACCATGTGCTCGAGCACTTCCACGGCGTCGTGCTGGAAAATGCGGATGTTGGGGATGTCCTGCTCGCCAATGAGCTTGAGCAGCGCACCAACACCGGGCTCGTGCACTTCACAGCCGAGAAAATCATGATCGGGCAAGCTGTGCGCAATCTGCGCCGTGGCAGCGCCCATGCCGAACCCGATCTCCAGCACGACCGGTGCCTGGCGGCCGAAGACCTGGGCAGTGTCGAGGGGGCGCTCCTCGAAAGGCAGAATGAATCGAGGGCCCAGCTCGGCCAGGGCCTTGATCTGGCCCGTGCCCATGCGGCCAGGACGCACGACAAAGCTGCGGATGCGGGCGCGGCGGGGGTCTACGTCTGTGCCCTTGCCGGTGCCGGTGCTGCTGTCTTCCACGCCTGGGTCTTCTGCCGCCTCGTCTTGCAGGTCGGTGCCGTGAATCTCGGGCTGGGCGGGGGTGGGGTGGGACATGGATGAAAACAGCAGAAGAGAAAGTCGGCGTCGGGCGCCGACGAAAGGCGCGATTTTACGGGCACAGTGTGCCGGGACGCGCCAGGTCGGTTCAATGCGCCTGAACGGGCCCGTCGGTGCATGCGCCAGGAAGCACCGGCGCCGGTTCACGCAGGGACTCGCCAGCCGATTCATGCGCAGGGACGCGCCAGCAGGTTCATGCGCCGGAAGGCGCCGGCCCGGGTACCTTTTGCTCCATGTCCCTCCTGTCTGGCTTCGCCAGCCATTCCTTCCCTGACTTACGCAAAAGGCACCCGGGCCGCCGCCTTCCCAAACCCAGCACTGCGCCGATGTGGTCTGCGCCAATCAACTTCGAAAACCACCCCCCATCAAGACAGGGGGGGGTCTAAAGACATGCTCAGCTCGACCTCATGCACCCGCCCACAACTACATACCGCTTCGTGCAGTTGTGCAGTTGTGCAGTTGTGCAGTTCGTGCAGCTCATGCAGCGCATGCATCTCTGCGCGCCAGCAGCACTCTCACATCAAGCCAATCGTGCCATCACCAACGGTGACGCAGTCCAGGGCGCAGAGGCATCACTCAAGGTCATCGCTGCCTGCAGCCGCGCTGCAGCAGCATCCGCTGCGGCCTCCGTCGCAGCATGGACGAAGGCCAGCGGTTCACCCGCTGCAAGCACGTCACCCAGCTGGCGCATGCCGTTGAAACCCACACGCATGTCCAACACGTCACCCGGCAGCCGACGACCACCACCGAGTTCCACAATGATCAATCCAATCTCGCGAGTCTGCATGGCCGTGATCCGCCCGGACTGCAAGGCCGGCACAGGCCGCACCACCGGTGCCGCCGGCAGATAGAGGTGGGATTTCTCCAGCAGGTCGACCGGGCCGCCCAAAGCGGCCGCCATGCGTGCAAAGCGCTCGGCGGCGGCGCCACTGTCCAGTGCCGCCTGCAGCCGCTGACGCGCGTCGGTCAGGTTCTTGGCCAAGCCCCCCATCAGCAACATCTCGGCGGCAAGTGCCAAGGTGATTTCGTGGGTGCGCACCTCGCGCGGGACACGACCGGTCAGGTAGTCCAGCGCGCCCTGCACTTCCAGCGCATTGCCGACCTCGGCACCGAGCACCTGGTTCATGTCGGTGATCAGCGCATGGGTGCGCAAGCCCGCCCCCGCAGCCACCTCCACGATGCTGCGCGCCAGCTCTTCACCAAAAGCCGGCGTGGCAGCAAAGGCGCCATTGCCGCACTTGATGTCCATCGCCAGGCCCTGCAGACCAGCGGCGAGCTTCTTGGACAAGATGCTGGCCGTGATCAGCGGCACACTCTCCACCGTGGCAGTGACGTCGCGCGTGGCGTAGAAACGCTTGTCGGCCGGCGCCAGGTCGCCCGTCTGTCCAATGATGGCGCAACCCAGGGTACGGACGATGCGGTCGAAGTCGGCCGGTGCCGGCGCCGTGCCATAACCCGGGATCGCTTCGAGCTTGTCGACGGTGCCACCGGTGTGGCCCAGGCCACGGCCCGCAATCATCGGCACATAACCGCCACAGGCAGCCACCAGGGGCGCCAGCATCAGGCTGAGCTTGTCGCCCACCCCGCCACTGGAATGCTTGTCCAGCACCGGCCCGGGCATGTCCGGCCAGGCCAGCACACGGCCACTGTGCATCATGGCGCGCGTCAGCGCCACGGCTTCGGCACGGCCCATGCCCTTCAGGAAGATGGCCATGCCCATGGCCGCCACCTGCCCCTCACTCCAGCTGCCGTCCACCAGGCCCCGCACAAAGTGCTGGATCTGCGCTTCGTCCAGGGCCAGGCCCTCGCGCTTGGTGCGGATGATTTCTTGAACCAGCATGAGCAGGCCGCCTTCAGTACACGCTGTTGACAGCCTGGCTGGCCTGACCGGCCAGCACCGCTTCAATGTCGTCCAGCAAGCCACTGGCACCAAAGCGCAGACGTCTTGCCTGCAGGGCCTCCACACCCAGCGCCTGCGCAGCCAGCTGCAGATAAGCACGCGCATCCACCACCGAACGGATACCGCCAGAGGCCTTGAAACCCGCGTTGCCCAGGCCACTGGCCTGGATCTCGTGCAGCATCACGGTGGCCGCCGCCAGCGTGGCGGAAACCTTGGTCTTGCCCGTGCTGGTCTTGACGAAGTCCGCACCAGCCATCAGGGCCAGACGAGTCGCATCGGCGATCAGCTCGGAGGAGGTCAGCTCACCGGATTCAATGATCACCTTGAGCGTCAGCGGCCGGGTGGCATGACGCACTTCGGACAGAAACTCGGCCACCTCGGAATGCCGGCCTTCGATCAACGCACGGTAAGGCAGCACCACATCCACTTCCTGCGCACCCGCGCCGAAGATCTCGCCCACCTCGCGCAGCACCCGGTCCAGGTCCAGGCTGCCATCGGGGAAGTTGGCCACGGCGGCCACATGGATGCCGGCGGGCAAGGCCGCGCGGGCTTGCGCCACGAATCGGGGCCACACACAGACCGCTGCCACAGGGCCACGACCTTCGGGGCCCACGGCGCGACGGCAGAGCGCGTCGACCGTGGCGGCGGTGTCGCCATCATTCAGGCTGGTCAGATCCAGGCACTGCAGCGCCAGGCGCGCCGCTTGTTCGAGACTCATGTCGGTCTTCATGCTTCACTACTCCCTTGTTGGTGATGCCAGCCCACCGACCGCCCGACCTTGTGAGCCCGGCGCGTGGACCGCAACACCCAGAATCTCAGCAGCTCGCGCCTGCGCAGCGAGAGCCCTGCCCATCTTGCACCTGCCGATGCTCAGGCGTGAATGGAATCCAGCGTTGCCAACGAGGCCAGGAACTGGCCCAGGAATGCCGCCGCCCGGTCGCCCGAGGCCTTGGCCTGCTGCAGGGTGAGTGCGTGGGTCAGCGCCTCGTCGGACATGCCGGCGGCCATGTTGGTAATCAGCGCCAGGCCCGCCACGCGCAGGCCGGCATGACGGGCCAGGATGGTTTCCGGCACGGTGCTCATGCCCACGGCATCCGCGCCCCAGGCGGCGAACATGCGGATCTCGGCCGGCGTCTCGAACTGCGGGCCCACCGCCCAGACATACACGCCCTGCCCCAGCACCATGCTGTGGGTCTTGGCCACCTTCAAGGCCTGCTGACGCAGTTCGCCGTCGTAGGCATGGCTCATGTCGGTGAAACGATCGTTGCCCGGCAGGCCAGTCAGCGGCGAACGCTGCGGCGCATTGATGTGATCCGAGATCATCACCAGGCTGCCCGGCGGCATGTGCGCGCGCAGGCTGCCGGACGCATTGGTCAGCAGCAGCACCTTCACGCCCCAGGCCTTCAGGCTGCGAATGGCACCGGCCATGCCGGTGCAATCGCCGCTTTCGTAGGTGTGGGCGCGGCCGCGCAGCATCACCACACGTTGCTGACCCACCCGGCCCACCGTCACTTCGGCCACGTGGCCTTCGACCTTGGGCTGCGGGAAGGCCGGCAGCTGGGCATAGGGCAGGTGCTGCTGGTCCTGCAGCTGCTCCACCGCGCCGCCCCAGCCGGAACCCAGCACCACGGCGACTTCGGGCGCCTGGTCACCGAAGGTGGCCTTCAGGGTGGCGATGCTGGTGGTGATGGCGGCGTCCAGCGCGGCGCCTTGCAAGGGCAAAGACATGGGTTCTCCTTCAGGCGTTCTTGAGATGATCGGGGCCGAAGCTGGCGGGCAGCAACTGCTCCAGCGTCCAGTGCGCGCGCACGCCACTGGCGTCCCCGGCGATGACAATCAGGTCGGTGGGCTGAGCAAACTCGCGCAGCTTCTGCCGGCATCCGCCACACGGCGTGATGATCTCGCTGCCCGCACCCGTCACCATGACGGCCCGGGCCGTGCGGCCGCCCGCCATGATCATGTGGCTCAGGGCCGTCGTCTCGGCACACCAGCCTTGCGGGTAGGCGGCGTTCTCGATGTTGCAGCCCGCGTGGATGCGGCCATGCTCGTCCAGCACCGCCGCGCCCACCAGATAGTTGGAATACGGCGCGTGGGAATGCTGGCGGGCGTCCATGGCCGCCTTCAGCAGTTGCTGCACCAATTGATCGGTCAAACCTGGAATCTGCATTGCCATCCCCTTCTATCGCCAGGCGTCAGAGGCCCGGCTTCCCGCGGCGTCGGCACGCGGGTGCATTGCGTCGGCGTGTAGCGCCTACCGTTGAGCCTACCGTTCCTTGACGTAGGACCTGCCCAGCGCCTTGGGCGCAATCGCCTGCCCGATGAAGCCGGCCAGCAACACCACGGTCAGGATGTAGGGCAAGGACTGGATCGCCTGCACCGGCACTTCGCCAATGCCCGGCAGGGAGACACCCTGCAGGCGGATCGCCATCGCATCGAGGAACCCGAACAGCAGGCAGGCCGCCAGCGTGGGCAGCGGCTTCCACTTGCCGAAGATCATCGCAGCCAGGGCAATGAAGCCTCGGCCGGCTGTCATGTTGGGGGAGAACGAGGCGTTCTGCGCAAGCGTCAGGTAGGCACCGCCCAGGCCGCACAGCACACCGTTGAGCAGGAGGGCCGTGTAGCGCAGGCGCGGCACGGACACACCCGCCGCGTCCACCATCGCCGGGTTCTCGCCCACCGCACGCAGGCGCAGGCCAGGACGGGTGCGCTCCAGAAAGAACCACACCACAAAGACCAGGGCAAAGGCCAGGTAGACCAGCACGTTGTGGCTGAGCAGCCCATGGCCCAGCACCGAACCCGCCCAGCTGCCGGGCACCGGTTCGGCCCATTGCGGCAGCAGGCCGGTGAGACGCTGCGAGGCGTCGATCGGCGGCGTCTGGCCGCCCTGGGCGAACCAGGCTATGCCCAGCACCACCGTGAGGCCGGCCGCCACCATGTTGAGCGCCACGCCGGAGACGACCTGGTCACCCCGGTGCGTCACGCAGGCAAAACCGTGCAGCGCCGACATGGCGCACGCCACCACGATGGCTGCAGCAATGCCCAGCGGCGCCGAATGCGCCACGCTGGCCACGGCGGCAGCGGCAAAGGCGGCAGCCAGCATCTTGCCTTCCAGGCCGATATCCACCACGCCCGAGCGCTCGGACAGCAGGCCCGCCAGGGCAGCAAACAACAGCGGCGTGGTGACGCGCAGCGTCGAGGCCAGGACCGACCCGATCAGCACCTCATCCATGAGTCTTCCCCTCGCCCTTGCCGGTGGCCGCACTGACCCGTGCGCGGCGTGACAGCCCGGTATAGAGCCTTGCAAACATTGGTGCACTCACCATGGCCATGGCACCGGCAAAGAGCACGATCAGGCCTTGCACCGTCACCACCATCTCGCGGCTGAAGCCGGGCACCTCGAAGGACACCTCGACGCCGCCCTGGTACAGCACGCCAAACAGCAACGAAGCCAGCACGATGCCCACCGGATGGTTGCGCCCCATCAGGGCCACCGCAATGCCGGTGAAGCCGGCACCGGCCACGAAGTCCAGGGTCAGCTTGCCCTGCACCCCCGCGATCTCGTTGATGCCGACCAGGCCTGCCAGCGCGCCGGACAGCCCCATGGCGGCCAGCACCTGCCAGCGCGGACGGATGCCGGCGTAGTGCGCGGCGTTGGGGTTGGCTCCCACGGCGCGCAGCACGTAGCCCGCCCGGCTCTTCCACAGGAACCACCAGACAAAGACACAGGCCAGCACCGCCAGCACGATGGACAGGTTCAGCGGCGACGAGGGCATCTCCCAGCCCAGCTTCGCGGCCAGCTCATGGATGGCAGGCATGCGCGCCGATTCGGCAAAGTCACTGCTTTCCACCGACATCGAGCCAGCCGGGCGCAGCCAGTTCACCAGCAGATAGGCATTCAGGCTGGCGGCCAGGAAATTGAACATGATGGTGGTGATCACCACATGGCTGCCGCGCCAGGCCTGCAGGTAACCCGGCACCGCCGCCCACAACATGCCAAATGCCGCGGCCGCAAGCACCGCCAGCGGCAGCATCACCACGGCCGGTAGCCGGGGACCCAGCCACAGTGACAGCAGCGCGGCGCCCACACCGCCCAGCGTCGCCTGCCCTTCCCCACCAATGTTGAACAGGCCGCCGTGGAAGGCCACGGCCACGGCCAGGCCGGTGAAGATGAAGGTGGTGGTGTAGTAGAGCGTGTAGCCCAGCCCGCGGGCGCTGCCCAGGGCGCCTTCCAGCAGCACGGACAAGGCCTGCACCGGGCTCGCGCCGATCAGCAGCACCACGCCGCCGGCCACCAGCAGGGCAATCAGCAGGTTCCACAGCGGCAACAGCACCAGATCCATCCAGCGCGGCATTTGCAAGGCTTGGCTACTCATGACGTCGTGGCTTTCGCGGCTTCTTCGGCCTTGGCGCGGTCGGTGTGCGGCGCGGCATCAGGGGTGGCGGCCATCAACAGGCCCAGGTTCTTTTCGGTGCACTGGTCGATGGAGAGTTCACCAGTGATGCGGCCAGCGTTCATCACCACGACTCGGTCGGCCAGGGCCAGGATTTCGTCCAGCTCGCTGGAGACCAGCAAGATGGCGCAGCCCGCGTCGCGCAGACGACGCAGCTGGTTGTGGATGAACTCGATGGCGCCGATGTCGACGCCCCGGGTCGGCTGGCCGACCAGCAGCACGGCGGGGTGCTGCCCGATCTCGCGCGCCAGGATCAACTTTTGCTGATTGCCGCCTGAGAATTTGGAGGAGCCCAGCTCGGCATTGCGCGGACGGACGTCAAAGTCCTCCATCATCTTCGCGGTCTGGGCGCGCAGGTGGCGCTGGTTCATGGCCAGCCGCAGCGGGCCGGCGCCGTATTGCGCCTGCTCGTGATAGCCCAGCGCAGCGGTTTCCCAGGCGGGGAAGCTCAGCACCATGCCCAGCAGGTGGCGATCTTCCGGCACGTGGGCCAGCTTGAGTTCTCGTGCCGTACGAGGGTCCAGCCAGCTGGCGGCGCGGAAATCACTGCCCGCCACATGCAAGGCACCGGCGTCCGGCGCACGCATGCCCGCCAGCACCTCCAGCAGCTCACTCTGGCCGTTGCCCGACACACCCGCCACACCCACGATCTCACCGGGACGCAGGGACACGCTGACGTTGGTCAGCAGATGCACGCCGGCACCGCTGGCCACGCTCAGGCCTTCCGCACTCAACACCGGTTGCTGGGATTGCGGCTGGACGGCGCCGCCGGCCCGGCCCAGGTTGACCTTGCGGCCGACCATGCTCTCGGCCAGATCTTCGGCATTGGTGCTGCCAATCGCCGTGGTCTTGACCACGGCACCAGCGCGCATCACGGTGACGGCATCACACAGCGCCATCACCTCGCGCAGCTTGTGCGTGATCAGCAAGATGGTGGTGCCGCGCTCGCGCAGCCGACGCAACACCTCGAAGAGCTGATCGGTTTCCTGGGGCGTAAGCACCGCCGTCGGTTCGTCCAGGATCAGGATCCGGGCGCCTCGGTACAGCGCCTTCAGGATCTCCAGCCGCTGCAGTTCACCGACCGGCAAGTCGGCAACAGTGGCATCCAGGCGCACCTGCAGGCCAGTGTCGCGCATCAGCGCTTCCAACTGCTGGCGCACCTGGCGCTTGGCGCGGGAGAGGAAGAAGGCGGGCTCGGCGCCCAGCATCACGTTGTCCAGCGCGGACAAGGTGTCCACCAGCATGAAATGCTGATGGACCATGCCGATCCCCAAGGCAATGGCCTGATGGGAATTGGCGATCTGGACGCGCTGGCCGTTGATCTCGATGTGGCCCTCGTCGGCATGGTAGTAGCCGTAGAGGATGGCCATCAGCGTGCTCTTGCCGGCACCGTTCTCGCCGACCAACCCATGCACCGTGCCGGGCGAGACCGACAGGCTGACCGCCCGGTTGGCCTGCACCGCACCGAAGCGCTTGGAGATGTCGCACAGGCGTACCGCGGGCGTGGCACCGCCGCGTGAAGACTCTGTCATGGGGGACGCCGGAAGGTCAGTTCTTGCAGGCGTTGTCGGCCATGTAATCGGCCACCTTGATCTTGCCCGCGACGATGTCGGCCTTGTAGGCATCGAGCTTGGTCTTGATGGCGGGCGAAATCAGCTTGGCATTGTCCTGGTCCAGGGCGTATTCCACGCCACCTTCTTTCAGGCCGAGGATCAGGATGCCGGGTTTCCATTCCTTGAGCACGTTGTAGACGGCCACGTCCACACGCTTGACCATGGAGCTCAGCATGGTGCCGGGCTGCAGGTGGTTCTGGTTGCTGTCCACACCAATGGCGAACTTGCCGGCGTCCTTGGCCGCCTGATAGATGCCCACGCCGGTACCGCCCGCAGCGGCGAACACCACGTCCACACCTTTGGCGAACTGCGCCTTGGCCAGCTCACCGCCGCGCGTGGGGTCGTTCCAGGCCGTGGCGGTGGTGCCGGTCATGTTCTTGAACACATCAACCTTGGGGTTGGCTGCCTTGGCGCCCTGCTCGTAGCCGCATTCGAACTTGCGGATCAGCGGGATGTCCATGCCGCCGATGAAACCGACCTTGCCGGTCTTGCTGGTCAGCGATGCCAGCGCGCCCACCAGGAAGCTGCCTTCCTGTTCCTTGAACAGCACGGACTGCACGTTGGGCTGGTTGACCTTCTCGTCAATGATGACGAACTTGGTCTTGGGGAAGTCCTTCGCGACCTGGTTCAGCGCCGAAGCCTGCGCAAAACCCACCGAGATGATGGGGCTGGCACCCCGTTCAGCCATGCGGCGGATGGCCTGCACACGCTGGGTCTCGTTGCTGATCTCGAACTCGAAATACTTGCCGCCCGTGTCTGCCTTCCACTTCTCGACGCCCCGGTAGGCGGCCTCGTTGAAGGACTTGTCGAACTTGCCGCCCATGTCAAAGATGACCGCCGGCGTGGTGGCCTGCGCCAGGGCCGTGCCCGAAATCAGCGCCAGCGCCAGGCCGGTCATGAGCGAGGAAAGCGACATGGAAGGCTTCATTGCAGTCCCGATTCAACGAGAGAGTGGTCCAAACACAAGTCCTCCAGCATGCACGATTTGGGCCACCTCACCAACGCCGCCTTGCGGGCTGGGTGCGGAACTCAACATCATCATGGGCTGGACGGAGCGGGGCGGATTTTAGGAGCGGCGAGTGTAAGCGACTCTAAGGAAAACGCTAAACGTTTGCGGCCCGGTCTGTGCTGGGGCGCGGGCTCTAACTTTTTCAGGCCGCGCTCTCGAATGGAACACCCAGGGGCAAGAGATTCCATCGACGTGCGCACATCAAATTTCCGCAGCGAAATTGCGCGCCAATCGCCCAGCACCTCCAAAGGGAGAGATCAACACGCCGCCACTAAGTTGAGAATTACTTTCATTTAGAATCCTTCCTTTCGCTAGCTCTTCGGCTCGCCTGGATCCCCACACATGAGCGCTGTCCCGATTTCTACCCTCGCCCACGCCGCTATCGGCGAGGCGCACCGCGTCAAGGCGCTGCTGGCGCCAAGCTACGCGCCTGAATGGAAGCAATGGCTGGAAGAGCTCGGCTTTGTGGCGGGCGAGCACGTGGCGGTGTTGGCACGCGCCATGCCCGGCCGGGATCCGCTCGTGGTGCGCATTGGCCAATCCACCTTTGCACTGCGCCGCGCTGAAGCGGACTGCGTGCAACTGCTGGGTGAGGACGAAGACGCCTCCTGCCTCGCAGCAGCCCCGGCCACGAATGGCCATCAGGGAGCGAACCATGCGTGAGGCCATTGTTCACCTGCACCCCGCCGGCCCCCTGCTGGCGCTGGTCGGCAACCCGAACTGCGGCAAGACTGCGCTTTTCAACGGCCTGACCGGCAGCCGCCAGAAGGTGGCGAACTACGCAGGCGTCACCGTGGAGCGCAAGGAAGGCAGGCTCAAGACCGCGGCCGGCAAGCTGCTGCGCGTGCTTGACTTGCCTGGCACCTACAGCCTCTACCCCCGCTCGCCCGACGAGCGGGTGACGGTGGATGTGCTGGCCGGACGTGCCCAGGGCGAGAAGCGGCCGGACCTGGTGGTCTGCGTGCTGGACGCCACCAACCTGCGCCGCAACCTGCGCCTGTTCTTCTCCGTGCAGCGGCAGGGCGTGCCCTGCGTGGTCGCCCTGAACATGTCCGACCTGGCAGCCCGACGCGGCATCCAGATCGATACCCAGCGCCTGAGCGAACTGCTGGGCGTGCCGGTGGTGCGGACCGTGGCCACTGACGGCGCCGGGCTGGACGACCTGCGCGCGCTGCTGGACAAGCCCGAGTCCTGGAGCCAGGGGGCGATCGAGGCCTATGCGGCCGCCGCGTCGGCCGAAGGTGACGACCAGCAGCGCATCAACGCCGTCCTGCGTGAACTGAAGCTGGACGGTCTTCAGGGGGAGTTGCCCAGCGACAAGGTGGATCGCGTGGTGCTGCACCCGGTGCTGGGCCCGATCATCCTGGCCGTGCTGCTGTTCTTCCTGTTCCAGGCGGTGTTCTCCTGGGCCGAGCCGCCCAAGGACCTGATTGAAGGCGCCATTGCCTGGCTGGGTGAGCAAACCGGCAACCTGCTGCCGGAAGGGTATTTCCGCAGCCTGGTGGTGGATGGTCTGATCGCCGGCGTGGGGTCGGTGCTGGTCTTCCTGCCGCAGATCCTCATTCTCTTCTTCTTCATCCTGATCCTGGAAGAGTCGGGTTACCTGCCGCGCGCAGCCTTCCTGCTGGACCGGATCATGGGCTCGGTGGGCCTGTCGGGCCGCAGCTTCATTCCGCTGCTGTCGAGCTTCGCCTGCGCCATCCCCGGCATCATGGCCACCCGTTCCATCGCCAATCCGCGCGACCGGCTGGTGACCATCCTGATTGCGCCGCTGATGACCTGCTCCGCGCGCTTGCCGGTGTATGCCTTGCTGATTGGCGCCTTTGTTCCCGAGCGGGACGTCTGGGGCGGCATCGGCCTGCAGGGGCTGGTGTTGTTTGTCCTGTACATGGCCGGCATCGTGGCCGCCATGGCGGTGGCCTGGGTGCTCAAACGCTTCACCGACAGCGGCCGGCAAGTGCGCCCGCTGATGATGGAACTGCCCAGCTACCACTGGCCGCATCTGCGCAGCATTGCGCTGGGCCTGTGGCAGCGCACCGAGATCTTCGTCAAGCGGGTGGGCACCATCATTCTGGCGCTGACCCTGCTGTTGTGGCTGCTCTCCAGCTTCCCCGCGCCGCCGCCGGGTGCGACCGGTGCGCCGATCGAATACAGCATTGCCGGCATGCTGGGCCGGGCGCTGGCCGTGATCTTCGAGCCCATCGGCTTCAACTGGCAGATCAGCCTGGCGCTGGTGCCGGGTCTGGCGGCCCGTGAAATCGCGGTGAGCGCATTGGGCACGGTGTATTCGCTGTCGGCCACCGCCGAAGATGCGGCACAGGCCCTGACGCCGCTGATCGTGCAGACCTGGAGCCTGCCGACTGCCTTCTCGCTGCTGGCCTGGTATGTGTTTGCGCCACAGTGCCTCTCGACCATCGCAGCCGTGAAGCGCGAGACCAACGGCTACAAGATCCCGGCGATCATGCTGGCTTACCTGTTCGCCCTGGCCTACCTGGCGTCGTGGCTGACATTCCATATCAGCCGGTGGTTGATTGGTTGATTGGTTGATTGGTTGATTGGTTGATCGGTTGATTGGTTGATCGGTGATCGGTCGATCGGTCGATCGGTTGATCGGTAATCGGTTGGCGGTTGGTGGGCTGATCGGCTAACAGACTGGCTGACCCCGCTGGTTGTCATCAGCCAGACCAGAAAGCCTCGTGCGCTGATCGCCAGCCCGATGCGCTGCGGCCGGGTTCTCCGCCTTGGCAAGACTGGGGCGCCCGCTATGCTGGCGCCCCATGACATTTGCACCCCTCCCCCGCTCCCTGCTGGTGGCCGCCGCCTTGACTGCGGCTTGCGCCACCGCGCCGACCCAGGCCGCCACGACTACAGCCGCCGCCGCTGCTCCCACCGGTGCCGCATCCGCTGCAGCCACGCCCAAGGCCGCCAAAGCCTCCGCGGCGGACGCCCAGGTCCAGCGCCTCGCCCACGACTACATCGAGGCCTTTTGGAAGCTCGATCCCGAATCTGCCGTGGCGGCGGGTCGTTACGAGTTTGCCGGCAAGCTCAACATTCCGGATGACGCGACCCGCGCCCGCCAACTCGCCTTCACGCAGCAATGGCTCAAGCGCTTCGAGGCCATCAAGCCCGAATCACTCGGCGCTGCGTCCCGCACCGATCTTGGTCAACTGCTCAACAAACTGCGTTCCGACCGCTTTGCGCTGACCGAACTGCGCGAGTTCGAGTGGAATCCGTCCAATGTGAATGTGGCCGGCCAGCTGGACCTCATCCTCTCCACCGATTACGCACCCCTGCCCCAACGCCTGCGGGCACTGAGCAGCCGGCTGGCGCTGGTACCGGCCTATTACAAGGCCGGTGAAGCCAGCCTGCGCGCACCCACGCTGGAGCACACCCAACTCGCCATTGATCAGGCCCCCGGGGTGTTGAGCGTGCTGGACGAGATCGGCAAGGCCATCGATGAAGAGAAGGCCAAGGGCCTGAGCGCTGCAGACAAGCAGCAGCTCACCCAGCGCCTGGCAGCTGCCCGCAGCGCGGTGCTGAACTACCGCAGTGCGCTGACCAAGCGCCTGGCCACGCTCAAGACCGACGGCCAGGCCCGCAGCTTCCGCCTGGGCAAGGCGCTCTACGAGAAGAAGTTCGGCTTCGACATCCAGTCCGCCCATAGCGCCGAACAGATGTACCAGAAGGCATTGGCGGCACGCGAGGCGCTGCTGACCCGCATGGACGGCATCGCCGACCAGCTCTGGACCCAGACCCAGGGCGATGCCCCCAAGCCCGCCGATCGATTCGCCAAGATTGGTGCGGTGATCGGCACGCTGTCTGCGCAACACGTCAAGCGCGAAGACTTCGTCAAGGAGATCCGTGGCCAGATTCCGCAGCTGGAGCGTTGGATCGTTGATCACGATCTGCTGACGATGGACGCCAGCAAGCCCCTGATCGTGCGCGAGACACCGGTGTACCAGCGCGGCGTGGCCGGTGCCGGCATCGAGGCCCCTGGCCCGTACCGCCCGCAGGACCGTACCTACTACAACGTGACGCCGCTGGATGACCTGACCGACGCGCAAGCCGAGAGCACGCTGCGTGAGTACAACCAGTGGATCCTGCAGATCCTCAACATCCATGAGGCCGTCCCGGGCCACTACACCCAACTGGTGCATGCCAACAAATCACCCTCGTTGGTGAAGGCCCTGTTCGGCAACGGCGCGATGGTGGAAGGCTGGGCGGTTTACGGCGAGCGCATGATGCTGGAGTCGGGCTACGGCGACAACGCGCCGGAGATGTGGCTGATGTACAGCAAGTGGAACCTGCGCAGCGTCACCAACACCATCCTGGACTACAGCGTGCATGTGCTGGGCATGAGCCAGGACCAGGCCCTGGACCTGCTGATGCGCCAGGCCTTCCAGACCGAGCGCGAGGCGCGTGAGAAGTGGCGCCGGGTGCAGTTGACCTCGGTGCAACTGACCAGCTACTTCAGCGGCTACTCCGACATCATGGAACTGCGTGATCAGCGCAAGGCGGCGCTGGGCGACGGCTTCAAGCTCAAGGACTTCCATGAGGAGTTCCTGAGCTACGGGAGCGCGCCAGTCCATGTGATTGCGGAGCTGATGGGGCCGCAGGCGAGTCGGCCGCGATGATGTTCCAATCCTGGCCATGAGCCAGGATTTCTCCACCGCCGCCGCATCCCAAACGCCCCCGCACACCTCAGGTGCGACACCCGGGCAGTCTCCGACTGCACCGGGCGTCGAGCACCTGGAGCAGCGGATCACGGAGCTGGAGATCAAGGCCAGCTTCACCGAAGACCTGCTGGACACGCTCAATGCGCAGGTCACCCTCCAGCATCAGCAGATCGAAGCGCTGGTGCGGGAGATCACCCAGTTGCGGCGTCAGGTTCCCGAAGGCCGCACGGACGGGCCGCGCAGCCTGCGGGATGAACTGCCGCCGCATTATTGAGACTGCCTGCCGGAGCGCCGGCACCGGGCTGCGGCATCCCCGAGAAGGGCATGCCTGCGCCCGGCGCCCCTGTCCTCAGGCCGGACGCGCCGGCGAATTCATGCCGCGCTGCACGGCGTCCCGTGCCAGGAAGGCCTTCAGCACACGCTGCACTTCCTTGAACTCGCCCCAACCCACCAGGTCCGCCGCTTCGTAGAAGGTCACCAGGTTGTTGACCCAGGGCCAGATGGCGATGTCGGCGATGGTGTAGTCATCGCCCATGATCCAGCCGCGGCCGGTCATGCGCTGCTCCAGCACGCCCAGCAGGCGCTTGGACTCGGCCACATAACGGTCGCGAGGACGCTTGTCCTCATACTCCTTGCCCGCGAACTTGTGGAAGAAGCCGAGCTGGCCAAACATCGGGCCCACGCCGCCCATCTGGAACATCACCCACTGCAGGGTCTCGTACCGACGCGCCGGGTCCTTGGGCAGCAACTGTCCGGTCTTTTCCGCCAGATAGACGAGGATGGCGCCGGACTCGAACAGCGCCAGCGGCTCGCCATTGGGACCGTCCGGATCCAGGATGGCCGGGATCTTGTTGTTGGGGTTCAGCGACAGGAACGCGGGCGTGAGCTGGTCATTGGTCTGGAAGCTGACCAGATGCGGTTCATAGGGCAGGCCCACTTCCTCCAGGAAGATCGACACCTTCACGCCGTTGGGCGTAGGCAGCGAGTAGAGCTGCAGGCGCTCGGGGTGCTGGGCGGGCCACTTCTGGGTGATCGGGAACTTGGACAGGTCGGTCATGGTGGTGAGGGATGTTGAGGAAGAGGCTTGCGTTTTCACGTTGCCAGTCGGGCCATTGTCGTCATGGGTGGAGAAACCTTGCCGGCGCCAGGATATGGGGCGGCCAGGGCTTGTATTGAGGGGTTCCCCAGTCCGCAGGCCAATCGGGATGCGCATCGAAGCCGTGGTCCACACGTTGCCGATAGACGCTCAATGGTCTCGGCCGGAAGGGTTCCTCCGGAAACAGCTCCTGCCACACCAGAAAGTGGAACCGGCGGAAGGCGCGGGTACCCAGGGCCTCGGACACGGGCCCGACGTCGGGCATCGTGTCGATACCCGGCAGCCAGCATCGGCCACAACCAAACCCGTGCCCCAGCATCAGCGCAAATCGGCAGGCCTCCCGGCGCTGATAGCGCCCCGTCGGTGTCCAGTATTCGGTGCCCGGGAGCAGCCAGGTCCGAATGGCGTAGAGCGCCTGGGCTTCGTCCCGAAGATCCAGCGCGAAGAACTCGTCGGCATAACCGTAGTGCTCGGCGCTGTCCACATCGATGTCATTCATGATGCCGGTCGTGTGGTTGGTGGAGATATCAATGAACATCTTGACCTCTCTTCAGTGGATCAGGCATTGCCACGCCTGTGGTCATGTCCGGAAAGGCGGTGAAAGCCTTGCCGGTCTTTGGGTCGATGCGCACTGACACACTTTGGGTCCAACGGTATTCGCCGATGGGAACGTCGGTTTCTCGGTTCCGCTTGGTGTTGCCGGTATAGCCCTCACCCACCGGTCTCGCAAAGACGATACGGATGTCTTCATTGGCGTACTTCAATGGATTTGCCGCGTAAATGGCTTCCGCCTCTCGAATGGCAACCTCCATATCCGTCGCATTGAAAAACTTCGAAGCATTGACCGGGGCACCCTTCCTGCCAGTCTGCGGATTCGTCCCCGTCATGGCGCGCTCATATTGCTGCGCCAGTGTCACGTACGGACCGTGTTTGTCGCTGTAATGCGGGTTCGAAGTGCCATTGGCTTGATCGATCTCAATCTTGTCCCGCAAGGCCAGCGTCGACTCGGTATTCGGATGTGAACTGTGCGGCTCGGCGCCGCCGTCCCGGTCCGCGTTGTTCTGCACCCGCTGCTCATGGATGAGCTTGCGCTGCGCTTCGATCTTCGCAGCGGTGGCCCCTGGCGCCATGGGTCGGTTGGGCCGGGCGCCGGCCCCATCCAGCATCGCCAGGGCGCCCAGCACATCAGCGCCTGTACCCGCGCGGAAGTCCTGGAGGTCCTTGGCCTCCTGAGCCGTCAGCAGGCCCATCCGAGCGAGTTCGTCGGGCGAGATGTAGGTGCGTCCCAGCGCCTCAGCCGCCTCGTAGGCCAGCAACTGCAGGCCGATCTTGTACTTCTCCTGCGCCTGGCCGATGTGATTGGCAGTTTCCGGCTGGAAGCGCATCTGGCCCAGTCCGTCAGGGTTGGCCTGCAACTCCGCCAGATGCTCCTTCACCTTGGCCAACTGGGCACGGCACAGTTCGCTGCCACCATCCAGACAGGCGTCCTCCACCGCAATATTGCGCAGCTGTGACCGTTGAATCGCCTCGGCCTGCGCCTCCTTTTTGCAGGCCTCGGTGAGGCAGTCGTTCAACCGCTCCCGCAGCTTCAGCAACTCCTTGTGGGTAAGGTAGTTGCCGGTCACCTCGTTGAAGGCCACGGATGCACCCGAGCCCCCACCCACCATGGCACCAGCAGCCGAGCTGGCCAGGGCGGTAAGCACCTGCGTCAGCGTCGGATCCACGCCGGCCTGGGTCAGCAGGGCATCCACGCGGGGCGCGATCCAGGTGCCTGCGGCTGCACTGAGCGCGCCGGACACTCCGCCCGACAAGCCGCCCACCGCCGTATGCGCGGCCAGACGGAGATTCCCTTCGTCTCCCCAGTCCCGCTCCAACCGCAGGGCCTGCTGGGCCAGCGCATCGCGGCGGGCCGTATTGGGCTCCTTGTCGGCCTGGGCGCGCAGGTCTTGCGCCTGGGCCATCTTGCCTGCGGCATAGTCGCCGATGACCTGCGACGCCATGGAACCGAACTCCTGCAGTCGCTGGCTTTGGGCCTGTGCCCGCTGCTGTTCGGCGGCCATGTCCAGCATGGCGAAGCCGTCGGGCGCCTGGTCACCAGTGCGGGCTGAGCTGTTGCCGGCCTGTCCGCTCACGGCCGCCTGCGTCACACTGTGCACGCCACCCGAATGACCGGCCACCCCCGCCGACCCGTTGGTGGTCTGCCTGCCCTGCGCGGAGGTGGACTGCCCGCCGGCCGCACTCAGCGCCTGGCTCTTGTGGCTGCTGTGGTTGTGCACATCACTCAACACCAGGCCACCACCGGCCTGCAGACTGTTCTGGCCGTCCTGCACGGCGGCCTCGGTGCTGGTGATGACACCGCCCTGCAGCACGGCCTGGCCACCCACCGTTACCTGGAAGCCGCCATTGCCGGCACGCACGCCACTCTGCTCCCGCACCGCTGCCTGCTCCCCGCGCGCGCTGGACTTGCCGGCCGAGCCCGCCAACTTGTTGGCGCCCAAAGACACACTCGCCTGATGCGATTGGCTGTCGAAGCGGTTGCTGTCTTGAAGGCTCTCAACCAGCAGCTGGCCCGCCACATCCATGCGGACGGTCTCGCCCGCCACCACGGCCCCGCGCAGGCTCGCATCCGCCCCCGTACGGATCTCCACAGACGACCCTTCGATGTGCGTATTGCGCTGGGTGACCGACGCGCTGCTGGAATGGCTGACTGCGGTACTGGCCTGCGCGGTCCAGCCGGCACTGATGCCATTGGTGCCCAGGCCCGCGCTGGCACCGACCGATGCGCCACTGCTGTGATGGTCGTTGCGGGAGGAGGTGCGGTCCTGCGCACTGCTCAGGTCAATGGCCCCCTCGGCAGCCAGCGACACCAAGCGCCCCGCCGAGACATCGGAGCCCTGGATGCGGATCGTGCTGTCAGCGCCGTTGCCCTGAGCCTTGATGCGCACGTCACCGCCGGCCTCCACACGGCTGGCCTGAGCCGCCTCGGTTTGCCAGCGGTCTTCGCTGCTGGTGCGGCTGCTGCCCAGTGACGCGCCCAGCGATAGGCCGCCGCCCGAGACCAGTTGCTCGCTCAATGCCGCCGGTGCCTGCACCACCCGCCCCGCCACGGTGGCGACACCCATCACCTTGGACTTCAGGTCAGCCCCGCTTCCCGCACTGCCCACGCTGCGGGCCAGGCTGCTGACTGCATCAAAGACCGGGCTGCCGATGGAGATGGCCAGCCCGCTCTGCCGGGACGACTGACTGCGGGATTGCGTCGATGTGGCGGTCACACTCCCGATGTTCACCTGGGCAGCCGTGATATCGATGTCCCCACGCTGTGCCGCCACGGTAGACCCCGACTGTCGATAGTCGCCACCCGCCACAATCGCCACATCACCGGCCACGCTGCCGACCGTGGTGCCAGCCACCGATTGCCATTCCGAGACCTGGGCACCGCTGGCAGATTGCCGCCCCACCGAGAATCCCCATCCGGACTGGGCGCCCATGAGGCCGGACCGGTCCACACTGCGGGCCTCGCTGCGCTTCTCGCTGTCCATCACCGACGTCAAGGCGACATCCCGTCCGGCCGCCAGGCGCAATGCACCGTCCGCAACCACTTCGGACGCGATCACGCTCAGGTCCCTGCCCGCACTCACGCTGGTAGTGCCTCCAGAGACAGAAGATGGTATGGCCCAGGTCTGTGCGGCGGAGGACTGCGACCGTTCGGTCGTGCTGGACAGGAAACCACGGCGGGTGGTCTTCCACTGGCTGTCGCTGGAGACTTCGGCCGTCCCCGCCTCCAGTCGCACATCACGGGCGGCGGACAGTTGCACTGCGCCATCGCCAACGATGACAGCGGCCCGACCGCTCAGGTCCTGGCCTGCGCTGGCCTGCAGGGCTCCCTTGGCCTGCAGTTGGCTTCCCATGTCGGCAGCACTGCGCTGCGCCTGATGGTTGTCCTTGTTGAAGATCCACTGGTCGCTGCTGGTGGCACGCAGACTTTCCAGCGCGAGGTCCCGCCCCGCCTGCAATGCCATGCCGCCGTCCTGCCCCGTCTGCCGCAATTCCGCCGCCGTCAGCGTCAAGTCGCGGCCGGCTGTTAGCACCATGTTGCCGCCGGCGTCCAGGCGGGTCAGACGGTCCAATACGGTTCGATGGCTCTGCGCGGTATCGGCATGGCCAGCTGTGCTGCGCAGCGCCAGATCCCCACCCGCCTGCAGACGCAAGTCGCCGGTAGAACTGATGGCGCCACCTTGCACCCGAAGATCCTCCTCGGTGGTGAGCGCCAGACTCGCTGCCCGCAGGCTGCCCGAATGGGTGGCGGACTTGGCCTGCACCTGCAGCGCACCTCCGGCGTGGATGCTGCCCTGGTTCAACAGTTCCCCGCCAAGCGCGATGCGGATTCTGTCCCCAGCAATCAGGGCGCCCTCTGCGGACACGTCTTCCGGCCGTGGCACGACATAGACCTGTGGCACCAACACACGTTGCTGGCTGCCATCTGCCAGCGTCACCGTCTGCTCGACCAGCCACACCAGATCGGATGTGAGCAGGGCCATCTGGTCCGCACTCAGCGCCACACCTGGCTGCAATTGATGCTGGCTCGCAAAGCTGGCACCTTCGGTCATCAGGGCGCGGTACATCGCCTCGTCGGAATCGAAGCCATCCAGATACTGGCTGCCGGTGAGCCGCCGGAGCTGCTCCCTCACCAGGCGCTGTTCATAAGCACCATCTCCCAGCCGCTTCTGTGCGGACTCGATCTCCAGCGCCAATGCATTCAGCAGGAAATCACTCGACAGCTGCGAACGCTGCCCGACAAATCGCGGATCGGTTTCAATCAGGAAGGATGCTGTCGCCTCCGGCCTCACCGCATGCAGGCTGTTGGTGGGGAGTCGAAGATCAACCGGCACGGCCTGCAGCGAGCCGTTTCCGCTGCCGATGCCACCAAGGCCAGGCAGCGGCAGCGCGCTGGGGGGCCCACCCGCCCCACCACTCGGTAAACCACTCGGTAAGCCACCCGGCAAGCCACCGTCGCCCACGCCCATTGACGGCCACGACCCGGCACCCCCACCAGGGCCCGCCGAACCACTCCCAGCCTCCCAGGCCTGCTCCAGCCTGTTCAGCGCGCCCTGCGCACCGTCGGCAGCATCTGCTGGTCCCCCAGCCGGCCGGCCGCCAAGGGCCGGACGAGACCCCGCCGCCTGTGCCAGCGTGGGCAAGGCCAGGGACACGGTATGGGCCGTCACGGCATGCACCTTGGCATGGTCGATACCGGTGTTGGGCACACTGCTGCCCAGGTTGTAGGTGCGGTAGCGGTCGCCCTCCTCCCTGTCCTGCAACTGCACCAGAACACCTTCATTCCTCAGTTGGTCGGCCTGGATGTCCACGCCGTCGCGGCCCACCACCTGACTCATCTGATTGACCAGTTCTCCACCACGGATAGAGAGCTGACCACCCACCACGATGCGGCCCGCCGCGCTCTGGGTGACCCGGGCCTGCTGCTTCGTGGTGGTCACATCCACAAAACTGAACCCGCCCACCAGACGCTGGTTCGCATCCTCATAGAACGCGGCCATCGCGTCATCCAGAGCGGTGTCGTTCCCGGGGGTGACCCCGAAGTCTGACCAGATGCGGTCGTCATGCGCGTAGTGCTGCCCTTTCATGAGCACGACGTTGCATTCGCCGCCGCACACTTCCTTCACGTAGTCCGCACTGCGCAACCAGACAAAGGCGCGATCGGCACTGCCGCCCAGCTCCCCACCGTCACCACCCAGGTAGCGGTTGAAGATCTCGTTGGGATATTGAGCGGACGGCAGCAGCAGCTTGCGGTTGTAGGTATCCTGGGACCAGCCGCTCTGCGCTGGCGTGAACTCATAAACAAAGGGCTCCAGCGAATCCTGGGCCTGGCTTCCCCAGGGGCTGTACCAGCCTTCCGGAATCTCCCCGACCTTCCATAGCACACGGACTTCATCGGGCCGGTAGGTTCCCTTGCCGTCCGGCAGCTCAAAATGCGTGTCGCGCGTCGAGGTCTCTGTCAACGCCCACTGCAAATACGGATTGAGGTTGTGCAGACTGGCCGCTTGCAGGTCGAGGTCGCCTCGCACATCCAGGGTGCCACCGCTGTTCACCACGGTCTGGGCAGTGATGGCCATGCTGCCACCTGAACTGATGGAGGCCAGGCTTTCCAGTACACGGGGCGACTCTCCATCCGCCATTGCCGCGTCGGCCCCGGCATGGATGCTCAGGTTGTCCAGGCGGTCCTGCAGGCTCAGACGCATGTCACCGGCGGATTCGATGTTGGCGTTTTCGTTGCGCAGCGAACCCGCATTCAGATCCATGCGCCCCTCCGAGAGCAGCAGCGCACCTTGCCGGTTCACCAACTCCCCAGCCACGTCCATGGCCAGCGTCTCACGGGCTGCCACCACGGGCGAATGTCCACCTTCTTCGCCGTTGAGCATTTGCCCAGCCTTGATGCTCAGCTCATCACCAAACAGTTGGCCGGTTCCGAGGTTGAGCAGTTCGCCAGCATCCACCCGAACCGCACCCCCATCCACCGTGCCACGGTTGATCAGGGTTCCAGTGGTGGACACGGCCAGCTCATTGGCTGACAGCGCGCTGCCTGCGAGCAGTTCGACTTCCCGTGCGGTGATGTCCAGCGACTGGCCACCGTGCAGTTGGCCCTCATTGATGAAACGGCCCGTCGTCGTCAGTGCCGCAGCGCCGGCTGACGCCAATTGGTCGCCTTGGCGATGAGTGTGGTCACCCGCCAGCGTCAGTTGCAGATCACCCGCACTGAGCACCTGGCCACCCGTGTTGTCCAGTGCCCCTGCGTTGAGGCTGAGCCATTCATCGGCCAGCAGCCGCCCGTCCCGATTGTTGAGAACCCCGCTTTCGCCATTGGTGTCCTTCAGCGACAGTTGCACAGCGCTTGCGGCGACTTCGCCCGATGTGTTGTCCAGCAGGAGTGCTGACAAGGTGATCCGGTCAGCCGCCACCATGCTGCCGCCGTGATTGGACACATCCGCTCCCGCTCGCGCATTGACGTCGGCGGCACTGCTGGCGATAAGGCCTGCGGTGTTGTCGATATTTCGGCCCGTCTCCAGATGCACCGCGCCTGCCGCCATGAGCGTGCCGCCCTGGTTGGTCACGTCCTCTCGCGCATGGATGGTCAGGCCGCCGTCGGCCACCAGCGCGCCCTGGTTGTTGTCCAGGCGCTCAACACCGACAACGGCGGTGCCTCCCGCACGCACTCGGCCACCGTCCGCATTGAGCAGAGACTGGCTGTGCATGGACACATCACCCTTGGTGGACAACGACGCGCCGCGGTGATCAATATGGTCGGCGCCCCAATGCGCCTCGCCAGCCTGGGTGATGGCGCCTCGCAGTGAGGCCTGGCCGGCGGCGTCGAGCTGAAAGACCTGGCCGACCTCCAGCCTGGCGTTGTCCAGCAGCAGCGCACCCTGGCTCGCCAGCAGCGTGAGCGAGTCGGTAGCCATCTGGCTGCCGCGCAGGTCCATGGATGGTGCCTGCACGCTCACCTGACCGTCTGCCATGAGTAGGCCGGTGTGCGAGAGCGTCCCGGTGGAGACCAGATGAAGCGAGCCCCCCGAGCCACGCGCATGCGGCTGCGCCTCCTCCCACCCTGCTGCAAACGCACCTGTACTTTGCAAAGACGTCGTTTGCACCTGGAGGTCGCCCCCGGCCAGGACCGTGCCGTGGTGCTCCAGCTGATGGGCGAGCAGCTGAACGTCGGCTCCGCCCAGAACCGTGCCGGTGTTGCGCCAATTTTTCGCCTCCACAGCGAGGCGATCGCCAGCGATCAGCGCGCCGTTCTGCTGCAGCTCATCCACTTGCAGCCCCATGGCGCCGGCCGCATGGACCTGGCCGTTGCCGGTATTGAGCAGTTGGTCGGCCTTCACCGTCCATTGCCCTGCCTGCAGCAGGCCGTCGCGGTTGTCGAGAACCTGCGTGCGCACCGCAGCCGCACGGTCCACCCAGAGACCACCGCCCACGTGGGACCAAGACCCGGCCGAAACGAGCAGCTCCCCGGTGCCCAGCGCAGCCGCGTCGCTACGCAGCATGTTCCGGATCTGAAGATCCGTTCGCTCCTGGACCTTGGCGGCGACCGTGGTCAGGTCCAGCGCCCCGGCCGACACTTGCCACCCCCGCGCGGCCAACTGGCTACCTGCCAGCGCAGCGGTGTCAGACACCTGTAGGACGATGTTGTCCTGCGCCTGCAGCGTGCCGCCTTCCTGGCGCAGCGTATCCGCCTGGATGCGCAGGTCCGCACCGGACAGCAGGGTGGCGCCATCCGCCCGCAGACCGGCGGTCTGCAGTGCGAGCTGGGCTCCCTGCAGATGTGCCCGCGCCAGATCGGCTTCCCTCGCCTCCAGCGTCAGGCGGCCATTGGCGCTCCATTGCGATCCTCTGGCTGAGAGCTGGTCGGCCACCACCGCCAACGTTTGACCCTCGTGGTGCTCGACGCGGGCGCCATCCGCATTCAAGGCGGGTGCGCTCAAGCTCAGCGAGGCCGCATTGCTGCCGATACGCGCGCCGTCAATCGTCAGGACTTCGGTGGCAGCAAGGGCCTGCGGCGCAGGGCCCAGATGCAGCCACTCCGCCCCACGGCCATCGATGCGCGGCGACTGCAGATCCAGCTGCTGGGCGGACAATCGGGACAACGGGCTATTCAAGGCCTCACTGGCCTGGACCTGCAGGAGGTCCGCAGCCGCCATCACCGCGCCCTCGGCATTCACCCGTGCGGCCTTCAGATCGATCTGCTGCGCAAAGGCCTGTGCCTGGTTCAGATCCAGCTGCGTGCCCGAGGCCGACAAGGACCCGCTGCTCAGCAGCTGCCCGGCCTGCTGCTGCCCGGCTTGCGCCTGCAGCCGCAGTGCAGCGCCTCCTGGCGGCGCCAATTGCCCGTTGGATGCCTGCCATCCGGCGGCCGTCACGCTGCCGGCAGTGCCGGTGAGGCGGTCCGCCTGCAGCGTGACCGAGCCGCCAGCGGCGATCCAGCCTTCATTGCGCAGCTCACCGGCCCGCACCACCAAGGCGTCATCGGTCGTGGCCAGGGCCTGCAGGCTGCCGGCGTTGTGCAGCTGGCCATGAATGTCCAGGCTGAGTTGGTCCGCCATCATCCGGCCGTGGTGGCGAACACCCAGCCCCTGCTCTGAAGCGACCAGCCTGATGCGCTGGGCGTAAAGGCCCCCCAGGGCTGTGCTGTCCAAGGCGTGAAGCGGCGCGGATTCAGGCCACGTTGACGTGGACGGCGACGTGGACGGCGGCGTGGATCCCTGTGATGGAGGCGATGTCGCCCCCGGCATCGATGCACCCGTCTGCACCTCCAGCGCCTTGGCCCAGACGCCTGCATTGAGCGTAAGGGCCCGGGTCAGGATCGCGGTGTAGTCGGCTTGTGACGCGTCCAGGCCAAGGCCATCGACCTGCACACGCCCGCCTTGAACATCGAAGCCCTGCACCGAGCCATCCTCGCCCCAGTGCGGCCGGCCGGTGGTGAGGGTGACCCGGTTGGCATTCAGGAAGCCGCCACCGTCGATCTGCAGCCCCGTCGGGTTGGCGATGATCACATCGGCGGTTCTGCCCGCCACCTCCACAAACCCGTTCAAGCGCGTCGGTTGCAGGCTATGTACCTCGTTCAAGATGACGCGGGCCTCGCCGCGCGTCAGCCACGGGTTGCCCGCCACCGCACCGCCGAGTTGAGTCTGCGCCGCAGCCCGGCTGTTGTTCAGGATGAGCCCTTGGCCAGAGACATCCATCTGGCTGTAGCGGTTGTGGGAAACCCCCGCCGCACTGGGCGTCTGGATGTTGACCACCGGTTTGCCGTTGGCGGTGGTCAGCACCGTCGGCTGCTGATGCCCCGGCGCAGTGGTGTCGGCCTTGACCTGCGCGCGGATGGCCCCGGGATGAACGGCCCATATCAGCATGGCGATGGTGGCCAGCATGGGATGTCGAAGCGGGCGCGAAGGCGCTGGCCTGGGGCACGGTGTCTGGCCCGAGGGGCCGCGCCTTGCCCGGCGTGCCGCCCTCGGCCGACCGCCGGGCGAGTGACTGTGGCTGGCCTCGGAGACCACCATCCATTGGCCCCGCGAGCGGTTGAAGATGATTCGGTATTGCTGTTGATTCATGGCGAGAAACTCAGGTTGAAGCCGGCCAGGGGCTGGGCGGCACTGTGGGAATCGGAAGCCCGCACCGGGGCGCCGGCAAAGACATCCAGTTGGAAGGGAAGCGGGCGGCTGCCGGACAGGCGCAGACCCAAGGCCAGGCCGACCAGGTGCTGCACGCGCCGGCCGTTGGCGCCCGCCGTGCGTGCCTTCACCGCACCGGCGTCCAGAGCCAGATAGAGGGCGGCCGCTGCGCTGTGGGCGGACAAGGGCAGTTCGGCTTCATGGCGTGCCAGCAGGCCGTGGTCGCCGGACAAGGCGTGGCGGGCATCGGTACCCCGCACCGAGTAGCGACCGCCTACAGAGAAGCGGTCCTGGGAAATCAGGGCGCGCAGCGCCATCTGGCCGCGCCACTGGGCAGACAGGCGCATATGCCGCCCGCCCAGGGGGACACCGCCGTTGATGGAGAGATCCCCGGTGACCACACGGGCGCGGCCAAAGCCTTCACCAAAGGTCTCCTCGGGCGCCTGCAAGGCATGGAACGCCCCGGTGCCCCGACGCAGGCCGGCAGAGGCTTCACCCCGCCAGGCGCCCGCCATCTTGCGAAGGCTCAGCCCCAGTTCCACGCCCCCTGCGCGGCGGCGCTGCACGTCCACCTCGGTGTCATCAATGAAGTTGCGGGAGCTCCGTCCCGTCAGCCGCCACCATGCACTGAACTTGTGCCGGCCATCCCGCCACAGCAGCCGTGTCAGCTTGAGGTCGCCCTGTGCGCTCTGCCCGCGATAGAGGTAGTACTGATAAGCACCCGCCACGACCTGCCGATAGCCCTGCCGGCCCAGGTTCAGCCCCACCAGCCAATGCCGCCAGGGCCACGAGTAATGCAGGGAGAGCCCATGGCTGCCACCGCGCGGCCCGGGCACACCCTGCATCGTCCTCACCAGATCGCCGGCATCCCGTTGCCAGGTCAGGTAGAACAGATCGTTGAACCACAGCGGCTGGTCCAGGGTGCCCGTGATGGCCAGGGGGAATCGCCCAGTGCCTTCGCTGCCACTGTCGTCCAAGGTCCATTGCAGCCGGACGGCGCGTCCGCCCTGGTAGTGCACCAGGATGTCGCTGTACCCCGGGGTCGGCTCCTCGGCAGCAGGCGCAATCTGGAGATCGGCGGACACACCCGGCACTCGCTGCAGGTTCTCCAGCGCCTGCTCCAGTTCGCGCAGGTCCAGCAGGTCGCCCTCGCCCAGATCCAGCGCATTGGCCAAGCGCAGGGCGGGCGAACTGCCCGCCACCACACGGATGCGATGAACCCGCCCGGCAATGATGGTCAAGCGCAGGTGGCCTGTGCTGAGGTCTTGTGCCGGTGCGAGCACGCGGGTGGTGACGTAGCCAGCCGCAATCAGCGCGTCCTGCAGACGGGCCGCCAACAGGGCAATGCCCGCAGCACCCAGACACCGACCTTCCGGTGCATCGTCCTGCTTCGTGCCGGCAAGCGCATGGCGGTGCCGAGCCAGCGCTGGTGCTGCTTCCACGCCTTCGATCAGGACCTGAAGAATGGGGAAGCAGGGAGACTCGTGGCGTGGCAGGCGCCTGGTGCCCGCCGGTGACGCCACCTGCACAGAATCTGGCGTCTCCAGCGTGACGTCGGGCTGCCGCGCGAGCCGCTCCTGGCGCTCAAGCCGGCGCTCCTCCTGCGCTCGCCACTGCTGGTCTTGCCGCTGCGCCTGGGATTGAAGCGGGCCATCCGAGGGGCCGGCCGAGGGACCAGCAGAGGGAACGCCGGCCTGCGCCTGGGCGCCGCCCGGGATCAAGGAGACAAGGACGACGGCCGCGCACAGCAGCAGAACACGCGCGGCAGACCATGAGCAGACAAGCGATGGCATCGGGCACCAGACCTGGGTTGGACAGGCCCGGCTTGGCACGCAACGGTGCCGCCCCGGGCGGCTGCGATGCGGCTCAAGGCCGATCGCAACGGGTTACCAGGGACTTTGAAGACTGGCGCCGCAGCTGCCCATCGCGCAGAAGGCGGCATTGGCGGGGGATGCTGCATCCCCCTCCGATCCAATCAGAGACGTTCATTGGCCACCGCTCTCCCGAACGGTCGATCCGCCTCTCAACGGCTCCAGCGCCTTACCGCATCGGCAAAGCTGCCTCGGCAAGCGCCGCCGCTACTGCTGCCTTTGGCGTAAACGCAGACGCAGACGCAGACGTAGGCGCAGATGCAGATGCAGATGCAGAAGCAGGCGCATCGTTGAGGGTCTTCAGGAAGGCCACCACATCGGCAATCTCCCGCTCCGTCATCGCCGGCTTTCCACCGGGTGAGCCGCCAAACGGCGGATCGGTGTTGATGTTGTCCTGGTAGGCCACAGGCAGGTCGTTGTACTTGTGAACATGGCCATGCCCATCACGCGGATAGAACCGCTCCGGATGCACATCGCGCAGCACATAAAAGCGCACGGCTTCGTCCAGGCCCTTCACCACGCCGTTGTGGAAGAACACTTGTCGGGTCGCCACATTGCGCAACGAAGGTGTCTTGAACAGGCCGCAATACTCGGCGTGCTGTTTCAGGTCTTCACGCACCGGCCCGCACAGACCCATGTCGAACCAGCCCGCCTGGCGGTTGGCCGCAATGGCGGCGTTGCGGGGCACACCCAGCGCGATATGGCCCATGTCGGTGAACAGCGGGAAGGCGCCCCGCTTGACATCGCTCGGATGGCACGACGCGCAGTTGCCCTTGGCCTTATCGTTGAACAGCGCCAGTCCTCGCGCCTCGGCTGGCGTCAGTACGGCCCTGCCGCGCAGGTAGGCGTCATACCGGCTGCTGAAGGGTGCGAAATCGCGTGGGCTCTGCTGAAACACCTCCAACGCCAGCACCAGACCATTCCACGCCTGCGGGCCGTGCTCGAACACGTGCGGCCCGAAGGTATCGCGCATGGCCGCTGCCGAGCCCGACGCCGCCAGCCGGCGCAACACCGCCGTCCTATCCGTATTGGCCATCTCGAAGGGCGACAACAGCGGCGCCTCGGCCTGCTCGTGCGCAGAGCTGGCGCGGCCGTCCCAATCAAACCCGCCCGTGGGCCCCTGGTCTTCGGCATCGTTGCCGTCGTTGTCGAAAAAGTGCTCGCTGAACGGCGGCGTGGTCTGCCGGTACATCAGTGAAGGCACTGCGCGCAAGCCTGGCTGGCCGCCACCCGGGCCTCCCAGCTGAACCGCCAGCGCATTGGCTGGCCCATAGGCGTGGGCCGGGTCATGGCAAGACGCACAGGACATCCGGCCGCTGCCGGACAAGGCGGTCTCACGGAACAGCTGCCGTCCAAGCGCGGTCAAGGCGGCGGCATCCGGCTTGCGCTCAAAAACGGTGGCGTAAAACGGCGTTGCGGGGGCAGGTCTTGTCTCAGCGGTCGCAACAGTCGCAACCGTCGCAGAAGGCCCAGAAGGTGCAGAAGGCGCAGCCGCCGTCGTCGCCCAGCCGGCGCGGGCATGCAGCAGGACCGGCCCCAGCAGCGCGACCACTCCTGTCAGCAGCAGCGCCGCCATGGCCTTTCGGCGCCTCAACACAGAAATACGAAGAATCGATGACACGGTCACGAAGCAACCTCACAGAAACACAGAGAACACGTCGAGCAACACAACTGGCGAGAACACAACAAGCGCTTTGCCCACTGTGCGCGCCTGCTGTGTACCCAAGCGTTGTGACACGTACATGTCATGTGACAGCAGCAACCTGCGCGGCGTTCGCTTTTTCCGAACTGATCTTCTCAGGAGACCGATATGACGTTCCCTTCCCGCCCAGTCCGCTCGCCCCGCCTCACGGCCGCGCTGACGCCGATCGCTTTGGGCGCCCTGCTGACACTGGGTGGTTGCTTTGACGGTGGCAGCAGTTCTTCGGTGGACACCACGGCTGCCCTGCAAGACAAGGTGCAGAACATCGTGGTGATCTATGCCGAGAACCGTGCGTTTGACAACTTGTATGGTCGTTTCCCCAACGCCAACGGGCTGAGCACCGTCATCAACACCGACGGCTCGGTAACCTCGGCCTACATTGCGCAGAAGGACCGCGATGGCAGCACGCTCGCCACGCTGCCACCCGTCTGGGGTGGCGTCACGGCGGCCGGCAGTTCGGTCACGGTCACGCAGGCCCAAAGTGCAGGCCTGGCCAATGCGCCGTTCAATATCGGCACGGCCTTCCAGGCCAGCGCCAATGCCACCATCGACGGCAGTGTCATCACGCGTGACCTGTATCACCGCTTCTACGAGAACCAGATGCAGATCAATGGCGGCAAGAACGACCAGTTCGCCGCCTGGGGCGACTCGGGCGCGCTGCTGATGGGCTACTTCGACTACAGCAGCTCGCCGCTGTACAAGCTCGCACAGCAATACACGCTGGCGGACAACTTCTTCCAGGGCGCATTCGGGGGTTCGTTCCTGAACCACCAATACCTGATCTGTGCCTGCGCACCGGAATATCCCGGCGCGGATACCGCCACCGCCAAGCCCACCATCACGGTTCTGGACAAGAACACGGATGGTTCCTTCAGCAGCCACCTGACGGTGGACACCACCAAGTCCAAGGCTTCCGCGCTGGATGCCGCGCCCGTGTTCGTGCTGTCGGGCAACATCACGCCGGCCAACTATTTCGGCGACGGCAAGTTCTACGCCGTCAACACCATGCAGCCGCCCTTCCAGCCCAGCGGCAATGCCCCGGCGGACGTGACCGGCAACAACGCCCTGTATGCCGACACCAGCAAGGCCACCACGCTGCCGGCGCAGACCCAGCAGAACATCGGTGACCTGCTCTCCGCCAAGAGCGTGAGCTGGGCCTGGTATGGCGGCTCCTGGAGCAATGCGCTGAAGGACGGCATGCAGGCCCCCACCGCCAAGCGCACCGTCCTCTACGCGGCCAACAGCAGCGGCGTGGCCAGCACCGATGCGGTGGACTTCCAGGCTCACCACCAGCCGTTCAACTACTACGCCAACATGGATCCAGTGACACACGCCACCGACCGCAGCTCCCATCTCAAGGACTACGACAACCTGGTGGCCGATGCCGCCGCAGGCGCCCTGCCCGCCGTGTCGTTCTACAAGCCCGAAGGCCTCTACAACCAACACCCGGGCTACGCCAACATTGCCAATGCGGACCAGAAGATCGCCGACCTGGTGGCCAAGCTGCAGGCCAGCCCGCAGTGGAAGAACATGGTGATCGTCATCACCTATGACGAAAACGGCGGCCAGTGGGACCACGTTGCGCCCCCGACGGGCGACAAGCTCGGCCCCGGCACGCGCATCCCGGCGCTGGTGATTTCGCCTTTCTCCAAGATGGCCACGGTGGATCACACCCAGTACGACACGGCCTCGGTACTGCGCCTGATCACCCGGCGTTTCGGCCTTTCCACCCTGCCGGGCCTGGCGGCACGGGACAAGGCGCTGACCGACAACGGCGGCAAGGCCATGGGCGACCTGACCAACGCGCTCAACCTCTGATCGGGTGACGCAGGCGCGCGGCCACGCAGACGCAGGCAGTCAGCGTGGCCGCGCCCGTGCGGCCTGCACGCATCACCAGAACCCCAGCAGCTTCCACCACGCGCTGCCCACCACGGCAAACACCAGCAGCTCCAGCAGGCACATCACAAAGCCCACGCGCCACCAGTTGCCCATGGTGACGTAACCGCTGCCGAAGATGATGGGCGAGGTGCCGGTGGCGTAGTGGGTCAGCGTCATCATGATGGCCGAGCCGGCGGTCATCATGAGCATGAAGGGAATGACGTACGCCGGGGGCAGCAGCTGGGCGCCCACCGTCAGGAAGGCCAGCAGCATCGCGCTGATGTGGGCGGTGGTGCTGGCGAAGAGGTAGTGCGAGAACACAAACGCCAGCACCAGCACCGTGGCCACCGGCAGCCAGCCCAGGCCGCTGGCCTCGATGGCGTTCTTCATGCCGTCGGAAAACCAGCTGATCACACCCAGCTTGTTCAACTGCTCGGCCAGCATGACCAGGGCGCCGAACCAGACCAGGGTGTCCCAGGCGCTTTTCTCCGACAGGACGTCGTCCCAGTCGATGGTGCCGGTGATGATCAGCGCGAACAGGCCCAGGAAGGCCACGACCGTCGGGTCCAGCGTCCAGGCGGGCCCCATGATCATGGCGGGCACATTGGCCCAGAGCACCAGCAGCAGCCCGAAAGTGCCCAGCATCACGCGCTCCTTGCCGGACAGCGGCCCCATGCGGGTCAGCTCCGATCGAGCGAAGGTGACCGCGTCCGGCGTGGTGGTGAGGCTGGGGGGCGACAGCCAGTAGATGACCAGGGGCATCAGCAGCAGGCACAGCAGGCCGGGCAGCAGCATGCACAGTGCCCAGGTGGTCCAGCTGAGGTGGAAGCTCTGGTGCGTGGCCTTGGCCACGTAGTCCACCACCAGCGGGTTGGGCGCGGTGGCGGTGAGGAACATGGCGGAGGTGATGGGGTTGGCGTGGTAGTTCACCAGCGCCAGGTAGGTGCCCACCTTGCCCTGCGTGCCCTTGGCGGGATCGGAATCAAACGCCCCGGCGATCGACCGCATGATGGGGTGGACGATGCCCCCGCCCCGCGCCGTGTTGCTGGGCGTGAAGGGGGCCAGCACCAGTTCACACACGGTCAGTCCGTAACCGATGCCCAGCGTGCGCTTGCCCAGCAGTGCAATGAACATCAGGCCGATGCGATTGCCCAGGCCGGTTTTCTTCAGCCCGCGCGAGATCAGGATGGCCACCACGATGAGCCAGATCAGCGGGTTGGCGAAGCTGCTGAGCGCGTCCGCCACGGCACCCTTGGACGAACTGGCCGTGACCTGTGACAGCGACACGATCACGATGGCCATCATCGCCATCACCCCGATGGGCATCACTTTGAGGATGATGGCCACGATGGTGGTGAGGAAAATGGCGACCAGCCCCCAGGCCTTGGGCGTGAGGCCGGCGGGACAGGGAATCAGCAGCAACCCGAACAGCACCGCCGTGGTGATAAGGGCTGGAACCAGCCGGAACGGAACGGCTTCGTTGAAATAACGAAGCATCGACTTCACACGCTCAAGCATCTGCTCTCCCTGTTGATGTCTGGTATGCGAACGATTCTGCCGCAGCCAAAACCCGCGGCCGTCGCGGGAACCTCGGACAGGACAAAATCCAGGCATGCAGTCCGGACTCTTCGACGACCTGGTCATCCCTGCCGACAGCCTGCCGGTGGGCCTGCGGTATGAGGAGGCGTTCCTGTCCGCAGACGAAGAAGCCGGGCTGATCACCCTGCTGCAGTCGCTGCCGCTGGCGGCGGCGAAATACAAGGCCTACACCGCCCGCCGCCAGGTGCTGAGTTATGGCGGCAGTTACGACTACGACGCCAACCGGCTGGACCCCGCCCAACCGCTCATCGAGGCCCTGCATCCGCTGCGCGACAAGGTGGCGGCCTGGGCGGGCGTGCCACCGCAGGCGCTGGTCCATGCGCTGGTGGCGGCCTACGCCCCCGGCACGCCGCTGGGCTGGCACCGGGACGTGCCGGACTTCGAGGCGGTGTACGGTGTCTCGCTGGGCGCCAGCGCCGTGCTGCGTTTCCGGCCCTACCCGCCCACACAGCCCCGGCGCCAGGACATCATCCGGCTGGCGCCGGCGCCACGTTCCATCTATGCCATCACGGGCCCGGCGCGATGGGAGTGGCAGCACAGCGTCGCGCCGGTGGATGCGCAGCGCTGGTCGGTGACCTTCCGCACCGCCCGTCGGCGCTGAAATCGTGCCCGCGCCATCCACACCGCGCCCGGCGTCCTCACCCGAGGGGGAGATTCATGAACAATCGCACAGCATCGTGGCGCGGATCGGACGTCCTACGTTTGGTTCCAGACGTTTCAACCATCGCTTCCTATGATCACACGATGGACACCCATTCGACACAAATGCGCGCATGCCCGCCTGCCCAGGGCCGCCTGCGCAAGGCCGCATGGCCCGCCCTGGTGCTCACCCTGACGCTGGCCGCCTGCGGTGGTGGCGGCAAGGATGCCGACAGCACCGACACCGGTGGCACGCCGGATGTGCTGGGCACCTGCGGCCTGGCCACCCCTTCCGAGTTCCAGAAGGACTTGCTGGCCCGCATCAATGCCTTGCGCGCGGCCGGCGCCGACTGCGGCTCCGGCGGTGTGTTTGCCGCCACCGACCCGGTGACCTGGAACGACCTGCTGGCCCAGGCTTCGGACGACCACGCAACCGACATGTCCGCCAAGAACTACTTCAGCCACACCAGCGCGGATGGCCGGACCCTGGGGGACCGGGTCACCGCCGTCGGCTACCCGTGGAGCGCGCTGGGCGAGAACATCGCCGCCGGCCAGGACACCGCCGAGTCGGTCATGGCCGCCTGGAAGGGCAGCCCGGGCCACTGCGCCAACATCATGAGCCCGTCCTTCAAGGAAGTGGGCGTGGCCTGCGAGCTGGCCGCTGCCACCACCAACACCTACAAGACGTACTGGGTGATGGATCTGGGCACGCGAAAGTAACAGCACGCAGCACTTCCACCCGGCCCCGCGCTGGTGACCTCGGTCACCGTGCCGGCCGGGCATTCCTCACGATCGGCTGTCCGCAACGTACCGGCTACAGGTTGCGGGCTACGGCCTACGGGTTACGGGTTACGGGTTACGGGTTACGGGTTACGGGTTACGGAATGAGGCTTGTGTTCAACCTGACACGATCGCCTCAACATTCGCAACTTTGTATCCAGACCCCTCGGCATAGACTGCGCTCCGCAGCATAGTGCTGCGTCATCGTGCTGCGTAAAGTAGGGGATCTCATGTCGTTGCTGCGCCGTTCTTTGCTATTGCCCACCATGCTTGTCGTGGCCGGCCTACTGGGGGCTGCGGCCTCCGGAGAGCAGAACAATTTGCCCACGAGGCGTACACCCGCCGTGGATGCGACCAGCACCTCGGCACGGGTCATCGTCAAGTACCGCAACAACGCGTCCGTGCTGTCCACGGGCCGCGCCACCGCACAGAGCAGCAGCGTCAGCGCCCATGCCGGCCCGCAACTGGCTTCCACCATGGGTGGGCGTCTGGGCGTGGCCCTCAGCGACGGCCGCCCCCTCAGCGCCAACAGCCAGGTGCTGATGGCCAGCGGCATGAGCTCGCAGGTGCTGGCCGACAAGCTCGCCACTGACACCGACGTGGAATGGGCCGTGGTCGATGGCCGCCGCTTCGCGCTGGGCACCTACACCCCCAACGATCCGCTGTATGCCGACAGCCAGAGCAGCGCCACGCCGGTCGCCGGCCAGTGGTACCTGCGCGCGCCGACGACCAGCATCAAGTCCGCCATCGACGTGGAAACCGCCTGGGCAACCACACAGGGCGACAGCAGCGTGGTGGTGGCGGTGCTGGACACCGGCATCATCAAGACCCATCCGGACCTGGCCTCCAAGCTGGTCTCGGGTTATGACTTCGTCAGCGACACCAGCGTGGCCAATGACGGCGACGCCCGCGACAGCGATCCCTCCGACCCGGGCGACTGGATCACCACCGCCGAGAACGCATCAGGCACCTTCAAGGACTGCGGTGCCGGCGACAGCAGCTGGCACGGCACCCAGACCGCCAGCCTGATCGGCGCGGCCACCAACAACGGCGTGGGCATGGCGGGCGTGGCCCCCAATGTGATGCTGATGCCAGTGCGGGTGCTGGGCAAGTGCGGCGGTTATGACTCCGACATCATCGCGGCCATGCGTTGGGCCGGTGGCCTCACCGGCTCGGGCGTCACGGCGCCCACCACGCCAGCCAAGGTGCTCAACCTCAGCCTGGGCAGCTCCGGCACCTGCAGCGCCGCTTACCAAAGCGCTGTCACCGACCTCACCGCCGCAGGCGTCGTGGTCGTGGCCGCCGCCGGCAACGATGGCCTGGCCGTGGGCACCCCGGCGAACTGCAGCGGCGTGATCGCCGTGGCGGGCCTGCGCCACAGCGGCACCAAGGTCGGCTTCTCGGACCTGGGCACCGCCGTGACCATCAGCGCGCCGGCCGGCAACTGCGTCAACAGCTCCGGAACCTGCGTCTACCCGATCATCACCGCCACCAACACCGGCACCACCTCGCCCACCACCAGCACTTACAGCGACGGCACCAACTACAGCGTGGGCACCAGCTTCTCCGCCCCGTTGGTGTCCGGCACGGCCGCGTTGATGCTCTCCGCCAGCAGCAGCCTCACGCCGGGCCAGGTCACCACCCTGCTGAAGAGCTCGGCCACGGCATTCCCGGGCGCCGAGACCGGTGTCTCCGCCTGCCATGCACCGACCAGCACCGCGCAGACCAGCGAGTGCTACTGCACGACCAGCACCTGTGGCGCCGGCATGCTCAACACAGGTGCGGCCGTGGTGGCCGCGAAGGCTACCGCCCCGACGCCGGTGCTCACCGCCTCCGCCAACACGCTGCTGGTGGGAGAAAGCCTCTCGCTGGACGGCAGCAGCTCCACCGCCCCGTCGGGCCGCACGGTGGCCAGCTACCTGTGGCAGATCACCAGCGGTTCCGCCAGCTTCAGCAGCTCCACCACCGCCGCCAGCACCACCTTGCTGACCACAACCACCGGCACGGTGACCGTGAAGCTGACGGTCACCGACAGCTCGGGCTACAGCGCCAGCACCAGCCAGTCCTTCACGGTCGCGGCCGGCAAGCCCACGGCCAGCTTCACTGCCTCCACCGCCACGCCCTCCGTCGGTGCCACGGTGACGCTGGATGGCAGCGCGTCCAAGGCCACCTCCGGTGCCAGCCTCACCGGATATCTGTGGGAGATCACCTCAGGGACCTCGCTGGCCAGCTTCAGCGGTTCGACCACCACTGCCAGCACCACCCTCAGCGCCACGGCCGCCGGCTCGGTGACCGTGCGCCTGACGGTGACCGACAGCAACGGCTACACCAACAGCACGACCCAGGTGCTGACGGTCAGCGCCTCGGCGGCCAACACCACCACATCGAGCAATAGCGACAGTGGCGGTGGCGGCGGCGCGTTCTCGGCGTTGTGGGCGCTGGGCTTGCTGATCCTGGCCCTGATGCTGGGCCGCCGCCCGGTTGCCCAGCGCCGCTGAGCACCAGGCTCGACAGTCAGAAGCCGCCTGCGGGCGGCTTTTTTCATGGTGCCTCGGGTCGGCTGCACGGGCTCGAAAGTCGGGCTCGATCGTCGGCGCCCGATCGGACGGAGGTCGGGCGCGGCCCCTCGCTTTGTACAGAGTCGTGTCAGGGGTTTATCGCCATGTAAATGCGAATGTTTCTCATCTAGACCGGGATAATGCGCGGGTTTTTACCAGCATGACCACCACACGATGATGACTCCGCAGTTACCTCGCCGGGCCGTGGCCCTGGCGTGCCTTGCCACCCTCACCTGCAGCCTTGGCGCCCTGGCCGACACCGCCACGAACCATCCCGCCAACGATCCGGCCGCCCCAGCCGCAGGCACTTCAGCCCAAGCCGCTACCGCAGCGGCCTCCCCGCCCACGCCCATCTCCGCCTCCGCCCCGGCGGATGGCAAGGCCGTCCTCCCGGCCGTCAAGGTGTCCGGGAAGTCGGACGACCAGGCCCAGGTCGCCCCGGGCGGCAAGGTCGCCACCGCTGCCCATCTCGGCCTGCTGGGCAACACCGACGTCATGGACGCTGCCTTCAACATCACCAGCTTCACCGCCGAGTTGCTGAAGGACCAGGCAGCACGCACCGTCGGTGATGTGCTGCTGAATGATCCCTCCGTCCAGTACACGACCAACAGCGGCCACCTGATCGAGAACTTCACCATCCGCGGCTTCGACGTCGCGGCCACCGACCTGGCCTTGAACGGCAGCTATGGCCTGCTCTCCACCAACCATGTACCGGTGGAACTCCTGGAGCGTGTCGAGCTGCTCAAGGGCCCCAATGCCTTGCTGGGTGGCCTGTCGCCCAGCGGCGGCGTGGGCGGCATGATCAACCTGGTAACCAAGCGCGCCGGCACCACGCCGCTGACGGAACTGACCACCTCCTACTCCTCCGGCTCGTATGGCCAGGTGCAGCTGGATGTGGGCCGCCGCTTCCTGGACAACAAGCTGGGCGTACGCGTCAACGCCGTCTACGGCGACGGCGAGACGGGCGTGAAGGACCAGGAGAAGGGCCGCAAGCTGATGGCTGTGGCGCTGGACTACCAGGGCAGCGACTGGAACGCCTCGCTGGACGCCTATGCCAACCGCGAGACCATCGACAACGGCAGCCCCGGCATGTATCAGATGACGACGCTGGGCCAGGTCGTGACCCCGCCGGACTCCGACACCAACATGTTCCGTGGCACGCACGGCCAGGCGGATGCCTATGGCGCCCTGTTGCGTGGCGAGTACCGCATCAATGACAAGCTCAGCACCTACGCGAGTGTCGGCGGCTCCAACACCACGGCGGATGGCCTGCAGTTCGGCACCCGCGTGATCGTCAAGAACACGGCGGGCGACGCGGCGGGCTACATCTACAACATCAGCCAGATCACCCATTCACGCACGGGGGAAGTGGGCCTGAATGCCCAGTTCGATACGGGTGTCGTCCAGCATCGCTTGAACCTGGCGGCCAACTTCATGAGCTACGACTACTGGCTCGCGAATGTCGCCATCACCAACTACGCCCAGAACATCTACAACCCGGTAACGCCGGTGTTCCCGGCCACGCCGACGACCGTGCCGCAGAGCCGTGACGACGAATACAGTGGCCTGGCGATGGCCGACACACTGGCCATGCTGAATGACCGCCTGCTGGTGACCGTGGGTGGCCGCTACCAGCGGGTCAACAGCGAGCATGCCTTCAGCCCGGCGGTGGCGGTGGTGGCCAAGCCCTTCGGCGAGAACGCCTCGCTGTATGCCAACTACATCGAGGGCCTGTCGCCCGGCGCCACTGTGGGCGTGGGTTATGCCAATGCCGGCGAGACCTTCTCGCCCTACAAGACCGAGCAGATGGAGGCCGGGCTCAAGCTGCGCCAGGGGGGCTTTACCCACACCTTCTCGGTGTTCCACATCACCAAGCCCTCGGTGGTCACCAACACCGCCACCAACACACAGACGGTGGACGGCAAGCAACGCAACCAGGGCCTGGAGTGGAACGTCGCCGGCCAGTTGCTGAGCAACCTCACCCTGCAGGGCGGATGGTCCTACACCGAAGCGGTCTATAAGCGCAGCGCCACCGCGTCGCTGACCGGCAAGAGCGCCTATGGCGTGCCCACACAAGCCATCAGCCTGGGCGCCGAGTGGCAGACACCGCTGCCCGGCGTCAGCCTGAACGGCCGCGTGATCCATACCGGTGAGCAGTGGCTGAACTCAGCCAACACACTGCGCCTGCCGGCCTGGACACGTGTGGACCTGGGGGCCTCGTACAAGACCAAGATCGCGCAAACTCCCGTGGCCCTGCGCGCCTTTGTCGAGAACGTCGCGGACAGGAACTACTGGTCGGGCGTCTTCAACGATGGCTTCGCCATGCTGTCCTCGCCTCGCACGGTGCGCTTGAGCGCCACCGTCGCGTTCTGACCGATGGCCTGGCTCATGCTCGCCCTGTTGCAGGGCCTGGCCGGTGCGGTGATGGTCTATCTGGCCTCACCGCACCAACGGTGGTGCGCCGTGGCATGGCCCCCGGCAGCACGCTGGAGCGGCCTGGCCGTCTGGCTGCTGTCCCTGGTTCCCTGGTGGCAGGCCATGCGGCCACTGGCCGCCGTGTTTGCCTGCTGCGCCTGGTCCATGCTGCTGTTCGGCGCGCTGCCGGCCGTGGGGGCCTGGTGCCAGGTTCGCAAAACGCGGGGCACGCCGGAACGGCGGCCCGCCATGGACGGAACGAAAAGCCGATGACCCACAACACCGTGCAAACCCGCGAGCACACCCGCGAGAAAACCAGCGAACACAGCAGTGAACCCAGCAGCGACCACAGAAGCGCAAGGAGCCCGGGAGAGCCCCCCATCCAGCGCCATTGGTGGGCCAAAACCATCGCTGGTGCGGTGCTGGGACTGAGTCTGGGCATCGCGACAGGTGGTGTCTACAGCCGCTTCAGCAGCGGCCCGCCCATGCTCACCTCGCAGATTGCCATGTGGATGGTGGCACCGGTCTGGATGACGGTGCTGAGTCTGGTCTTCCTCTTCCGCAATGGCTGGCGCGCCTGGGCCTGGCTGCTGGCCGCCAATGCCGCAGCCTTCGCCGCGCTCTTCATCGGCCGGCCTTTGCCTACCTTCTGATTCCGCATGCGCGCTGACGTCATCCGCCTCTACAAGAGCGTCCATACCTGGACCGGCATCGTCGCCGGCATGGCCCTTTTCATCGCCTTCTACGCGGGCGCCCTCAGCGTCTTCAAGATTCCGATCGCCCGCTGGGCGTCTCCCCCCTCCCCCGGCGTCGAAACGGTCGCGCTGGCCGACGCGCCTGCGCTGATCAACGCCACGCTGCGCCAGCGGCCGCAAGCGGCCAAGGACTTCCATCTCTACATCGAACCCGGTGAGCATGTCCCGGCGCGCATGGGTTGGTCGGAACGGCCGCCCGGCCCGCCGGGCGAGGACCACGACGACAGCCACGCCCGGCACTTCTCCGCCACGCTGCTGCGCATCCAGAGCGAGTCCCCCTCCGCCCTGCCCGACTTCATCGACACGCTGCACCGCGTGGTGGGCCTGCCGACCGACACGGACAACCACCGCCGCCTCATGGGCGTGATAGCGGCGCTCTACGCGGTGGCGCTGGTGTCCGGCCTGATCGTGCTGCTGCCGACACTGGTGAAGGACTTCTTCGCCCTGCGCCTGGGCAAGAACCTCAAACGCATGTGGCTGGACGCGCACAACGTGGTGGGCCTGATGAGCCTGCCTTTCCATATCGTCATGGCGCTCACGGCGGTGGTGTTCGCCTTCCACGACGACATCTACGACATCCAGGACAAGCTGTTCCACCACGGCCGCCTCAACGCCGTGTGGGCCGGCCCTGCAGCGGCGAAAGCGGCCGCACCGCCACCGCCGCGAGATGTTTCCACCATGCTGCCGCCCGCCCAACTGCTGGCCCAGGTGCATACGCTCGCCCCCGACTTCCAGCCACGTGCCATGCAGTACTTGCAGGTCACCGGCCCGAAGCCGAGCGTGCGTGTCTGGGGCATGGACGCGCGGGACATTGCACGCTCCAGCCGTGGCGGCTTTGTGGCGCTGGACCCTTACACCGGCCGCGTGCAAAACCAGGACCTGCTGCCCGGCCACCAGTCCGCCACGGCGGCCACGCTCACCAGCTTTTTCACGCTGCACTTCGCCACCTTCGGCGGCGACACCGTCCGCTGGATCTATTTCGTGCTCGGCCTGGCCGGGGCCTTCCTGTTCTATTCGGGCAATCTGCTGTGGGTGGAGAGCCGGCGCAAGTCACTGCGGCGCGGCCAGCCAGCGCCGGTGCAAGCGCGCTCGACAGCGATCATGGCGGCGTTGACGGTTGGCGTGTGCCTGGGCAGTGTCATCGGCATCTCCGCCACAATTGTTTCTGCCAAGGCGCTGTATGGGGTGGTGGACCACCTGCCGGCCTGGCACATGGGCGCCTATTACGCCTGCTTCTTTGGCAGCATCGCGTGGGCGCTGTGGGCGGGTGCGGGCCGCGCTGGCGTGCACCTGCTGCGGGCAGCGTCGTTGACCACGCTGGCCATTCCGCTGAGCTCACTGGTAGCGGCCTTCTGGCCCTCCCCGACGCGCTGGGTTCACACCAGCCTCGCCGCTCTCGGCGTGGACCTGGTGGCGTTGGTGGGTGCGGCCATCTGGTGGTGGCTGGCCCGTGTCACCGCCCGGCGTGTGCGTCACGGCCGCACCGACAGCGTCTGGTCGGCTCCGCCAGGTCTGCGCGCGGCGTCGAGCGAAGAAGTGAACGGGGCTGGCTGCCAGCGAAGCTCGGCGTAAGGTCCGCGATAGAGGGCCGCGCTTAGGCGACCGAGCTTAGACGGCCGACCTTAGACGTCCGCGTGTAAAGGACCGCGCTTAAAGGACCACGCTTAAAGGACCACACTTAGAGGACTGCACTTTGAGGACTGCACTTTGAGCTCCACGGCCAGCGCCCACGACCGGCGCCCGCGACTAGGCACGGCGCGGAAATCTCGGTTCCCGCCGCTCCACAAAGGCGGTGGCGCCTTCCCTGAACGCCTCCCGGTCGATCAGCAGTTCCTGCCGGTCCGCCTCGTAGGCCAATTGCTCCGGCAGGGCCTGGGACGCGGCGGCATCAAACAAGGCACGTGCTTCCTGCACCGCATGGGCCGGTGCCTGGGCCAGGCGTGTGGCCAAGGCCAGCGCCTGGCTGTCCAGCGCCGCACCGTCGGCCGCATCACACGCCCAGATCAGGCCCCATGCGGCGGCCGTGGGTCCGTCAAGCCGGTCCCCCAGCAGCGCCAGGCCCATGGCACGGGCCCGCCCCACACGGCGCTCCAGGAACCAGCTGCTGCCCATGTCCGGCACGATGCCCAGCCGGGGCAGGAATGGCATCAGGAAGTAGGCGTCCATCGAGGCGATCGTCAGGTCCCCGGCCAGCGCCAGCCCCACGCCGGCGCCTGCGGCCGCACCATTGAGCGCCACCACCACCGGCACCGGCAAGCGCCGCAGCGCCAGCACCAGCGGGTTGGTGCCCTTGCGCATGAGTTCGCCGGTTTCCTGCCCCAGGGTGCGGCCGTTGGCCGGCACACGCGCCATGCTGGCGAGATCCGCCCCCACACAGAAGGCGCGCCCCTCCCCGGTCAGCACCAAGGCACGCAACGACGTATCCGTTGCCACGGCGTCCAGGTGCGCGAGCAGCTCCCGTTGCAGTTGATCCGTCAACGGGTTCATGCGTGCGCTGTTGACCATGCGCAGCAGCGCCACCTCGCCATGGCGCTCCAGGCGGGATTGGGCGGCATCGCCCGGTTTGGTGTTGATCATGGATGTGGCTCTTGTGCCTGCCGCCCGGATCAGAGCCGCTCGATGATGGTGACGTTGGCCAGCCCGCCGCCTTCACACATGGTCTGCAGCCCGTAGCGGGCCCCACGGCGGCGCAGCGCCTGCACCAGCGTGCTCATCAGCCGCGTGCCGGAGGCGCCCAGCGGATGCCCCAGCGCGATGGCGCCGCCATGCACGTTCAGCCGCGCCGGGTCGGCCTCCAACGCCTTCAGCCAGGCCAATGGCACCGACGCAAACGCCTCGTTCACCTCGTACAGGTCGATGTCGTTCACGCCCAGGCCGGCACGCTGCAAGGCGCGCTGCGTCGCCGGAATGGGCGCCTCCAGCATGATCACCGGGTCGTGGCCCAGCACGCTGAGATGATGGATGCGCGCCAGCGGCTCCACGCCCAGCGCCTTGAGCCCGCGCTCGCTGACCACGAGCACGCCGGACGCCCCATCGCTGATCTGCGAGGCGCTGGCCGCCGTTAACAGGCCGTCCACCTCCTGGATGGTCTTGACAGTGTCGAAGCCTTCCCGGGTGACGTTGAAGCGGATGCCTTCATCCACCCGGTGCAGCTCGCCAAGATCGCCCTGCTCCAGGCTGCGCGCGGCCACCGCCACGATTTCCTGGTCAAACGCGCCGGCCCGGGCGGCCTCGATGGCACGCTGGTGGCTGTTGAATGAGTAGTCGTCCAGCATCTGCCGAGAGAGGCCGTACTTGTGGGCCATGCGCTCCGCGCCCGTGAACTGGCTGAACTCCACGCCCGGATAACGCCGCCCCATCTCCTCGCTGACGTAGAAGCCAAAGCCGTGCTTGGCTGGCAGCGTGGCCGGCAGGCCCATGGGCACGCGGCTCATGCTCTCCACACCGGCGGCGATGACCGCGTCCATGGTGCCCGACATCACCGCCTGCGCCGCAAACTGCAGCGCCTGCTGGGAAGAACCACACTGCCGGTCCACCGAGGTGCCGGGCACGGACGCGGGCAGCACCGACGACAGCACCGCATTGCGCGCCACGTTGAAGGACTGCTGGCCCGCCTGGCCGACGCACCCCATCACCACGTCGTCCACGGCCGCCGGATCGATGCCGCTACGCTGGACCAAGGCGTTCAACACCTGACCGGCCAGGTCCGCCGGGTGCCAGCCGGAAAGACGGCCGTTGCGCTTGCCGCCGGCGGTGCGAGCCACCGCCACGATGTAGGCCTGGGGAATTGCCATGAGGGGTCTCCTGAAGGATTGCTGGGTCAGCGCGGCGTCATCCGGATGGCACCATCCAGCCGAACGCTCTCGCCATTGAAGTAGCCGTTGAGGATCATCGTCTCCGCCAGATGGGCATACTCATCGGGCCGCCCCAGCCGCTTCGGGAAGGGGACGGAGGCCGCCAGGGCCTCCTTGACGTGTTCGGGCGCGCCCTGCAGCAGCGGGGTATCGAAAATGCCGGGGAGGATGGTGTTGACGCGGATGCCCTCGCCCATGAGGTCCCGGGCGATGGGCAGCGTCATGCCGACGATGCCGGCCTTGCTGGCCGAATAGGCGGACTGCCCGATCTGGCCGTCCTGTGCCGCGACGGATGCGGTGTTGATGATCACGCCGCGCTCCCCGTCCGCCAACGCGTCCAGCGTCAGCATGCCAGCGGCCGACAGCGCAATGCAGCGGAAGCTGCCGATCAGATTGATCTGGATGGTGCGCTCCCATTTCTCCAGCGGATATGGCTTGATGTCGCCCGTGTCCTTCTGGCGCGCGGCGGTCCGGATGGCATCGCCAGTGCCGGCGCAGTTCACCAGCACCCGCTCCTGGCCAAGCCTGCCGCGCGCCCGGTCGAAGGCGGCCTCCACCTGGTCCTGCCGGGTCACATCCACCTGGCAGAACATCCCGCCGATCTCCGCCGCCACGGCTTCACCCGCCGCCGCGTTGAAGTCGAACAGCGCCACCCTTACCCCATGGGAAGCCAACCGGCGCGCGGTGGCCGCGCCCAGACCGGAAGCGCCGCCGGTCACCACGGCGGTGATATCCGCATCGAGTTTCATGCCTTGATCTCCTGCACATGTGAAGGGTCGTTGCGCGCGGCCTGTCCAGCGCTCAGGACCACTGGGGAAGGCGCCTTCACGCCACCGGCCGACTCATGGAAGCGGGCACCGCTGGCCGCCATCATCCGCATGCGCGGCGTGGGCTCGTAGGCAGGGCCGAGACCGGCCAGCCGGTCGCAGCGCTGCACCACATGGGCCAGCCCCATCCAGTCGGCATACTTCAGCACACCGCCGGCATGGGCCGGGAAGCCCAGGCCCAGCAGCAGCGCCATGTCCAGTTCTGCGGCGGTGGCCACCACCCCGTCCTCCAACGCATGAGCCGCCTCGACAATCATGGGCAGCATCAGCCGCTCGATGATGGTGTCGGCATCCAGGGCGACCGGGCCATCGGCCTGCAGCGTCGCCACCAGGGCGCGTGCCTCCGGATCCACACTTTTCTGAGGCTTTCCGGCCTCATCACGGGTGTAGCGGTAGAAGCCGCGCCCGTTCTTCTGTCCATATCGACCGGCGGCCACCATGGCGCGGATGGGGTCGCCCGCGACGGCTTGCATGCGCTGGGGATAGCCGGCCGCAATCACCTCGCCCACATGCGCGCCCACGTCCATGCCCACCACGTCCTGCAGCCAGGCCGGCCCCATGGGCCAGCCGAAGGCCTCCATCACACGGTCGATCTCGATGAAGTCTCCGCCCTCGGCCACCAGCCGTGAGAACGCCAGGACGTAGGGCGAGATGATGCGGTTGACCAGGAAACCGGGGCCGTCCCGCACCACGATGGGTGTCTTGCCCATGGCCAGCACCTGCGCCACCGCCGTGGCCACCGCCTGCTCGGAGGTCCGGGCGCCACGGATGACCTCCACCAGTGGCATCACCGGCACCGGGTTGAAGAAATGCATGCCGACAAAACGCTCGGGATGCCGCAGATGCGCGCCAATATCGCTGAGGCGCAGACTGGACGTGTTGCTGGCGATCACCGTGTCCTCACGGACGGAATTCTCCAAGGCCCCCAGCACCTGCTGCTTCACGTCCAGCCGTTCGACGATGGCCTCGATCACCAGGTCCACCTCACCGAAGCCTTGATCGTCCGCTTGCGTGCCGATGGTGGCCAGCACCGCGGCGGCGCGGTCCTGCGTGAGGCGGCCCTGGGCCACCTGGCGATTCAGCAGCTTGGCCGCTTCGGCCAGCCCGGCGTCCAGCGCCTGGGGGGCGATGTCCTTCAAACGCACCGGCGTGCCGCGCAGCGCGGCCGTGTAGGCAATGCCGCCACCCATGATGCCGGCCCCCAACACGGCCAGTTGCTTCACCGGCTTGACCAGGCGTTGCGTCCTTGCCCGCTTCTTGACCGCCTGCTCATTGAGGAACACCTGCACCAGGCCATGAGCGGCCTGCGTCTGCGTGATCGCCGCGAAGGCCTCAGCCTCCAGGCGCAAGGCGCCGTCGCGCAATTGGGAGGCCGCGCGGGACATCATGTCCACCGCCGTCCAGGCCGCGGGCTGATGCTGTTGACGGGTTTTCTCCAGCGACCTCAAAGCCTGCTCGAACCATTCCCGCAGGCCCTCATCCGGGGGCACCGAGGCCCGCTTGGCCTGCTGCGCGGCCTGCCAGCGCGTGTCGCCCGCCGCCGCACGCCGCAGCAAGGCCAGTGCCGCTTCACGCAACTGCTCGGGGGCGGCCAGTTCGTCCACCACACCGGCCGCCAGGGCCGCGTCTGCCCGCTGGTTGCGCCCGCCCGCCACCCAGTCGACAGCGACCTTGGGGCCGGCCACCCGGCTCAAGCGCACGGTGCCTCCAAAACCTGGGAACAGCCCCAGCTTCACCTCTGGCAGGCCGATCTGCGCAGAGGTGCTCATCACGCGCAAGGCACCGGCCAGCGCCAATTCCAATCCGCCCCCCAGCGCAAATCCATTGATGGCCACCACGCTGGGCAGCGGCAGATCCTCAAAGGCATTGAAAATCTGGTTCTTGGCAAAGACGTCTTCGGCGATCGCGTGGGCGGGTTGCTCGAACATGCGGCTGAACTCGGTGATGTCAGCGCCCACGATGAACCCGTCCTTCGCACTGGTGACCAGCACCCCACGCAGCGGCGCCTGCAAAGCGGCCGCTTCCGTGCCCAGCCAGGCGACGGCGCGCCTGAACTCCGCCACGGTGCGCTCATCGAGCTTGTTGATCACGTCGCCCTGCCGGTCGAAACAGAGTTCAACCAGGCCCGCCTCGCCCGGCAGACGGGTCAGCCGCAAGTTTTGACCTTCAAACACGGTAGTTCTCCCTGTGGTCGCGACGGATCGTCGTGCCGTCCCTGTGTGAAGGCCAGTCTAGGCAGCGGCCCCGGCCATGCCCATCGTCGCAAGCGACGAATGCTGTGCCTCCACCCGGCAGGGTCGACGCCTGGGAGACACCTGGGCGGCACCCTCGCCGGGGAACACCCGGATGCAGCGCCCCGCGTGCCTGCGGTACAAGGACCGAAGGCCCCTAGGAGCGCCGCGTCCATGCGCAGCAACGAGTTCCCGTCCGCCCCCCCAGATTCGCCCCCTCACGAGCCGCCCCCCCATTGGCCCGGCGCCCGCAGCGACCATGTGTGGCGTGATGCCGTCTGCGACCGCATCGCCGCGCCCGACGCTGCGCGCCTGGTACTGGTGCGGGCCCCGGCGGGTTTTGGCAAGACCACGGCCATGCAGCAGGCCCGCGCTCTGATCGAACAACGCCAGCCCGAGGTGGAAACCGCGTGGCTCACGCTGGAGCGGGCGGACAACGACGTCCCCCGATTCCTGACCCGGCTGGCCCAGGCGCTCGCCTGGCTCGCGGGTGACGGCGCCACCGCCGACCCGCTGGCGCTGCTCGCCGCTCACGAAACACCGCTGGTGCTGTTCCTGGATGACTTCGAGCAATTACAGGAGGCCGGTGTACTGGGCCTGGTGCGGCAGATCCTGGACAAGCTGCCGCGCCGCGCCCGGCTGGTGTTGGGTTCACGCACGCTGCCGGACCTGGGCCTGGCCCGCATGCGGGTGCTGGGCCAACTGACCGAGGTGGACACGGACAGCCTGCGCTTCGGCCCCGCCGATGCGGCTGATTTCCTGCGGCGGCGGGGCCTGCCCGCGCTGGCACCCGCCACGCTGGCGCTGCTGCTGGCCAAGACCGAGGGCTGGGTGGCCGCCTTGTGGCTGGCCTCGCTGGCGCTGGAGCGCCACCCCGAGCCCGAAGCCTTTGTGGCGCGCTTCTCCGGCAGCGAACGCGCCGTGGCCGACTACCTGGCCGAAGACGTACTGGCCCGCCAGCCCGAGGACGTGCGTGAGTTCCTGCTGCGCACCTCCATCCTGCGGCAACTGGATCTGCCGCTGTGCCAGGCCTTGATGCCACGGGCCCGGCAGGCGGACTGCGCGCGCATCCTCGCGCGGCTGGAATCGGACAGCATCTTCCTGAGTGCACTGCCCACGGCGCCCGGCGAGCCGCCCGCCTGGCGTTATCACGCCTTGTTCGCCGACTTCCTGCAGGCGCAGGCCGCACGCCAGCTGCCCGACGAACTGGCACGCCTGCACCTGGCCGCCGCCGGCTGGTACGAATCACAAGGGCGCCCGGTGCCGGCAATCGACCACGCCCTGGTGGGTGGCGACGCGCCGTATGCGCTGGACCTGCTGGCCCGGCATGCCGAACCGATGCTCTCCGCCGGCCGCATGCAGCTGTTGGTGCGCTGGTTCAACGCCCTGCCCCGCTCTGGCGAGAACCTGCTGGCCGAGCATCCGACGCTGCAGGTGGTGGCGGTCTGGGCCAGTTGCTTCACGCAGGGGCCATGGGAAGCGATGCGTCATCTCGAAGCGATGGACTGGCCGCGCATCCACGACCCCGCCGTGTTTGCCCATGCCGGTGCCCTGCGGCCGCTGCTGCTGAGCATGATGGACCGCTATGACGAGGCCTATGTGATCGGCCGGGAAAGCCTGGCCCGATTGCCGACCCAGCGCCCCTTTGCCGACCGCGCGCTGATCAACACCATGGCCAGCGTGGCCGCCGTCATGGGCGAGGACGCCGAGGCCGAGCGCCTGCTGGATGCCGCGCGCCAGACCAGCGAGGGCAGCCGCTTCGAGCGCGGATTCACCGAAGCCATGCAAGCCTTGCTGGACCTGCAGCAGGGCCGCCTGCGCCAGGCGGGTGCCCGCTACCGGCTGGTGCTGCAGGGGACCCACAACGCCCGCCTGGGCGGCGGCCACAGCGGCAATGCATGGGCCGGTGTGCTGTATGCGGGCGCCGTCTACGAACAGAACCAGCTGGCGCAGGCCCGGGAGCTGCTCGACCTCTATTTGCCGCCCGCCCGCCAGATCGGCCTGCCGGACCACATGATCATCGGCCACCTGATCCGCTCGCGCATCGCCTTTGCCCACGGCGAGATCGACCGCGCCTTCGAAGGCCTGACCGAGCTGGAATACCTGGGCCACCAGCGCCGCTTGCCTCGGGTGGCTGCGGCCGCCAAGGTGGAGCGCGCCCGGCTGCTGATGCTGCAGGGCCATGTGCAGGCGGCCCGCGACGAACTCGACCGCGCCGAAGACACAGCGCTGTGGGCCCGTGTGGAGCGCCTGCATCTGCCCGCGCACCAATGCGAGGACCTGGTGGTGGGCCGCCTGCGCTGGGACATCGGCGCTGCCACCTCGCCGGAAGCGGCGGCGGCCGTGCTGTCCCGGCTCCAGGCGGAAATCGGCCATGGCGAGCGAAGCGGCCGCCAACTGCGTGTCTTCAAGCTGCGTTGGCTGCTGGCGCTGGCCCAGCAACGGGCGGGGGACGCCGCCGCCGCCCACCGCACCCTGCTGGCGCTGCTGGCCGACACCTGCGCGGAGGGCTATCTGCGGCTCTACCTGGACGAAGGCCCTGCCGCAGCCCAATTGCTGCACCGCTGCCGGCTGCCCGAAGGAACACCGCCCCTGCTGGATGATTACCTGCAGCGCCTGCAGGAAGCGGCTGGCCCGGCACCGGTGGACCCGGAAGGGCCCCTGGGCATGGCGGGCATGCCGCTGCCGGACCTGGCGGAACCGCTTACGCGCAAGGAGATCCGCATCCTGGAGTTGCTGGCCGAGGGTTATTCCAACAACGCGATGGCGGAGAAGCTGTTTGTCTCCGACAGCACGGTGCGCACCCATCTGCGCAACATCAACCAGAAACTCGGCGCGAAGAGCCGCACGCAGGCGGTGGCCCTGGCGCGGCGGCTCGGCGTGGTGGGTTAAGGAACCCCTGGGTCACCGCGGTTCGCGGGAGTGATGCAGAGGTTCCTCAGGGAACCTCTGAGAGCGCGGGCACCAGGCACCGCGCGGCGTTCAGGCCGCCGTGCGGATCAGGTCCGCCGCCTTCTCGGCAATGGCGATCACCGGGGCGTTGGTGTTGCCGGACACCAGCGTCGGCATGATGGAGGCATCCACCACCCGCAGGCTGCGCACGCCGTGCACCCGCAACTGTGCATCGACCACGTCGCCCCTGGAAGGGTCGGGCCCCATGCGGCAGGTGCCCGCCGGGTGGTAGCAGGTGTCGCTGCGCTGGCGCAGCTGTTGGCGGATCTCGTCGTCACTGCGGGCGTGGGCGCTGAACAGCTCTTCATGGTGCCGGGCATGCCGCCGGGATCGCAGGGCCGGCATGTCCATCAGCGCACGTGTCAGCTTGACGCCCGCCACCATGTCATCCAGGTCGCGCGGGTCCCGGTAGAAGGCCGGGTCGATGCTGGGCGCGGCCAACGGATCCGGTCCGGCGAGCTTCACACTACCCCGGCTGCGTGGCCGCAGCAGGCAGACGTGGCAGGAATAGCCATGCGCCGCATGCAGCTTGCGCGCATGGTCCTCGGCAATGCCCAGGATGAAATGAAGCTGAAGGTCGGGGGTCGCCAGCTCTGGACGACTGCGCAGGAAGGCCCCCGCCTCGGCATAGTTGCTGGTGACGGCCCCCACGCGAGCACGGCGATAGCGTCGGATCTCGCGCCAGAGACGCCACAGCCCGGCGGGGCTCAGCCCCATCAGATCCAGGCTGGGAGCCCGATAGGCGAGGATGAAGTCTGGATGGTCCTGAAGATGCTCACCCACCCCCGGCAGGTCCACCACCGGCGCCACGCCCTGCTGGCGCAGATGTTCGCCGGGCCCGATGCCTGACAGCATCAGCACCTGCGGCGATTGCAGAGCCCCTGCGCACAGCACCACTTCACGCTGTGCCAGCAGGCGCTGTACGGCACCGGTGGCCAGGTCCCGCACCTCCGCGCCTACCACCCGCCCCTGCTCGACCAGCAGCCGCAACACCTGCACGCCGGTGCGCACCTCCAGGTTGCGCCGTGGCCTTGCGCCGCCGGGCAGGTGGGGGAACAAATAAGCACGCGCGGCACTCCAGCGTTCACCGTGTTTCTGGGTGACCTGGAACAGGCCCACCCCCTCCTGCGCCTCGCCGTTGAAGTCGTCCCGCACCGGGTGGCCGGCCTCCCGGCCCGCCTGCAGGAAGACCTGCTGGAAGGGATTGCCGGTCCGCAGCGCAGCCACATTCAGCGGCCCGCCCTGGCCATGCCAGGCGTCGTTGAACTGCTCGTTGTGCTCTGAACGGCGAAAGTACGGCAGCAGGTCCGGCCAGCTCCAGCCGGGGTTGCCCAGCGCGGCCCATTGGTCGTAGTCCTGATGCTGCCCCCGGATGTAGATCATGCCGTTGATGGCGGAGCTGCCACCCAGCGCCTTGCCTCGCGGCTGGTAGCCACGGCGGCCATCCAGACCCGCCTGCGGCACCGTCTCGAATGCATGGTTGTTGAGCTTGCGCGGCAGCATGAGCCCGGTGGCGGCCGGCGTCTGCACCAGCCAGCCACGCCCGTCCCCGCCCATCTCCAGCAGCATCACCTGGCAGGCGGGATCCTCACTCAGCCGCGCTGCCAGCACGCAGCCCGCCGAGCCGCCGCCGACGATCAGGACATCGATTCCCATGCGCCTCTCCTCAAAGCGACCGGGCGATCACTTCCTTCATGATCTCGCTGGCGCCACCGTAGATGCGCTGCACCCGGGCGTCGGAGAACATGCGGGCGATCGGGTATTCGTTCATGTAGCCATAACCGCCGAACATCTGCAGGCAGTCGTCGATAACCCGGCCCTGGGCCTCGCTCGCCCAGAGCTTGGCCATGGAGGCAGTCGCCGTGTCCAGCGTGCCGGCCACGAGCTGCTGCACGCAGTCGTCAATGAAAGAGCGGCCGACGCGCAGCGTGGTGGCCACCTCGGCCAGCTTGAAGCGGGTGTGCTGCAGCGCCGCCAACGGCGCGCCAAAGGCCTGGCGCTCCTGCACGTAGGCCAGGGTCTGCGCATAGGCGCCTTCCATGGCGGCCAGGGCCAGCACGCCGATGATCAGCCGCTCATACGGCAGGTCGCTCATCAGCTGATAGAAGCCCTGGCCTTCGCGCCCCCCCAGCAGGTGGTCCTCCGGCACAAAGACATCGTCGAAAAACAGCTCGGACGTGTCCTGCGCCTTCATGCCGATCTTGTCCAGCACCCGGCCCACCCGGAAGCCCGCGCACGCGTCGGTTTCCACCACCAGGATCGACGTGCCTTTGGCGCCAGGCGTTGCCGAGGTCCGTGCCACCACCAGCACCAGGCCGGCCAGGAAACCGTTGGTGATGAAGGTCTTGGAGCCGTTGATGCGGTAACCGGGCTCACCCCCCCGCTCCCCTCGCTCTGCGCGGGTGCGGATGGCTTGCAGGTCGGATCCGGCGCCGGGTTCGGTCATGGCGATGGCACCCACCAGTTGGCCGCTCACCATGCGCGGCAACCAGCGCGCCTTTTGTGCCTCGGTGCCGTGGTTCAGCAGGTAGTGCGCCACGATGGTGTGCACCGATGCGCCCAACCCGGTGAGTGCGCGTCGCGCCATCTCCTCGTAGAACACGGCCTCGTGGCGGAAATCTCCGCCCGCGCCGCCATACTGTTCCGGAATGTCCGCACACAGGAAGCCCAGCTCCCCGCAGCGACGCCACAGGGCGTGGCCCACATGGCCCCGATGCCGCGCCGCCTCGTCCTGCGGCAGCATCTCGGCCTCGATGAACCTGGCAGCGGCATCCCGGTAGGCGGCCAGGTCCGGGTCGGACCAGGCGCGCTTGAGCAGATCGAGCGCCATCGTCAGTTCACCCGGCGGTCGCGGCCGGCCCAGAAGGGCTCGCGCAGCACGAACTTCTGCAGCTTGCCGGCGGGCGACAGTGGCAACTCGGTGCGGAACTCCACACTGCGCGGCACCTTGTAGCCGGCAATATGGTCACGGCAGAACGTGATCAAGGCGGTTTCTTCCAGGGCTGCCCCCGGGCGCAGCACCACCACCGCATGCACACGCTCCCCCCAGCGCTCATCGGGCACACCGATCACCGCCGACATGGAGACCGACGGATGCAAGGCAATGGCATTCTCCACCTCGGCGGAATACACGTTTTCACCGCCGCTGACGATCATGTCCTTGATGCGGTCCACGACATGTACATAACCGTCCTCGTCAATAAAACCGCCATCACCCGTGTGCATCCACCCGTTGCGCAGGGCCTGGGCAGTTTCTTCCGGCCGGTTCCAGTAGCCCCGCATCACCATCGGCCCCCGGGCGACGATTTCTCCGACCTGCCCGGCCGGCAGCTCCTGGTCCTCGGCATCCACGATGCGCACCTCGGCAATCGCCACCGGCCGGCCCGCCGAACGCAGGCGTCGGGCCTGCTGCGCGCCAGGCAGGTGATCACTGGCCGAGAGCACGCAAATGGTGGGCGCCAGCTCGGTCATGCCGTAGGCCTGGCTGAACTGGGCGCCGGGCCAGGCGTCCATGGCCTGGGCCAGCAGCGTTGCATCGATGGGCGCGGCGCCATACAGCATCACGGCAAAACGCGGGAAGCGGAAATCACCAAAGCGCGGATGTTCGACCAGGCGCTTGATCATGGACGGCACCAGAAAGGTCTCGGTCACCCCTTCCCCCTGCATGGCTTCGAAGATGGCCACCTCGTCGAAGAAGGGAATGACCACCTGTGTCACCAGCCGCTGCATCATCTGCAGCGACAGCCCGCAGCCCCCCACATGAAAGAACGGCGCCACCACCATGCCCACGCCGCGCTCCGGCCGGGGCACGGCCGCGGCGGCACACAGGCCGTTCAGATAGAGATTGGCATGGCTCAGCATCACCCCCTTGGGCCGGCCGGTGGTGCCGCCGGTGTACATCACGGCCGCCAGGTGGTCACCCCCAAAGCGGCCATCCTCCACCGGCGTGGCGGCTTCCAGCAGGGCCTCATAGGAAAGCAGGCCCTCGGGCGTGGGGCCGTCTCCGCAGTAGATGACCGTCGCCAGCGACGATGACTGTTGACGCAGTGCAGCAATCATGGGTGCGAAGCTGCGGTCCACCAACAGCACGCGGGTGTCGCAGTCGTCCAGCGAATAGGCGATCTCCCCGGGCGTCCAGCGGACATTCACCGGATTGATGACAGCGCCCGACCACCAGCAGCCATAGAGGAACTCGACCGAACGGGCGGAATTCAGTGCCAGCAGCCCCACCCGGTCTCCGGGCGCCACGCCCAGTTGCTTCAGCGCGCCGGCCAGGCGCGCCACACGTTCGGTAAAGCGCCGGAAGCTCAGGCGCTCGGCGCCGCAGATGACCGCGTCGCGATCGGGCTGCTCCCGAAGCGCCTTGTGCAATGCCTGCGTCAGATGCATGACCTTGTCTCCTGACCGGTCTCGACAGGACCGTTGTTGTGATGTCCAGCATCGGTGCCAAGGGCGATCCCGGCCATCGTCCGAAGCGACGAAAGTCAGGCGGTGTACGCAAGACCACCGCCTCGGGGTGGCCACCCAAAATCGTCGCTTCTGACGAGGGTCGTCCCCGAGACGCGGGCTTACCGTTCCCGGGCCGCGTTGATGCACGCCTTCCTGGCGCGGCCCTGGCCCTGGCTGCCGGCGACACATGAAGGCGAGACATGGAGACATCCGATGACTGCCCTGCGCCCGCATTCCCCTGCGTTGGCCGCGCCGGTCGCGCGCCCCGCGCTGACCGCCGCTGTCACGGCCGCCCTCAGCACCCTGTGTGGCGTGCTACCCACCACCACCCGCGCCCAGGAACTGCCCCTGCTGGACCAGCAGACCATACGGGCGCCCTGGACCGCAGCCTGTGAGGGGAAACCCGACAGCACCCTGCTGCCGGTGGACCCCCGCAAGCTGGTCACGCCCGGGGTGAACACCAACACGGCAGCCGCCGTGCAGTTCAATGCCTTCTATGTGGACCTGCACAACCCGCCGGACCCCTGGGTCTCCAAGCTGCCTCCACGCGTGAAAACCTGCGGCGAATTCCGCGCCAGCGTGGCGCGCGGCCAGGCCAACATCCGGGGCAAGCAGTATTTCCAGCCCTTCTCCAGTGCGCTGGGCTATTACAACCTGCACCTGACCTGGGGCTACCTGCTGCGCCCATCGGATTTCGACGAGCAGGTGCAAAAGCGTTATGGCGCCTTCGAAGCGCCGTGGAGCAACCCCTACCCACTGCCCGGTGAGAACCCCAACACCACCAACGGCGGCAGCGGCAAGCTGCCCATCGGCTTCATGCAGGACAAGGGGCCGGACGGCCGCTGGAATGGCGCCATCGGCTCGACCTGCTCGGCCTGCCACGACTCGCGCCTGGGCACCAAGACCGAAGCCGCCTTCCTGCATGGTCGCTCCAACGACGCCAACGACGCGGGCCTGACCCAGTCGGACATCTTCCGCGCCAACGTCATCACGATCCCGCTGCAGCTGGCGCCATTGCCCTGGAGTGTCGGCCGCGGCACCACCGATGCCATCGGCATCCTGGACGCATTGCCGGCGATCTGGGACATGGACTCGCTGCTGCTGGCGCCCAGCCTGCTGGAATGGTTCCCCTCGCATGCCGCCGGCATGTCCAAGGCCCCGAACTGGTGGCACCGCGCATGGAAGACACGCCAGTTCTGGGACGGCGCGCTGACCTCGGACAACGTGCGCTCGGAGATGGCCTTCGGCGTGGCCAACCTGACGCGCAGTGCCGCCGAACGCCGTGCACTGGCGCCCGAGTTCGAGGACAACAACAACTTCTTCATGTCGCTGTCACCGCCCACCTACCCGGGCACCATCAACACCACGCTGGCCGAACAGGGCGCGGTGATCTTCCATACCCGAGACCTCTGGGCCAACGGCGCCAATGCCGCCATTCCCAAGCAGCCCGGCAATGGCTCCTGTGCCAGCTGCCACGGCGTTTACGCGCCTCGCTACGCGGCCAACACGGCCTTCCTGCCGGACCCGCGCCTGAAGGGTGTGGCCGGCGTCATCACCCCGATGGCCACCATCAACACCGACCCGCAACGGGTGGGCCTCATGGCCGACGAACGCAAGCGCCGCGCCTGGAACAGCAGCTGGTGGGCCTACAACGAGCTCAGCAAGGACTGGACGGCCTATTACGACGACCTGGTGACCAGTGCCCTGCGTCGGGTGCCGCGCTCGGTCTATGACCAGGGCGGGGCCGTCTACTCGCCGGTGGGCCCCAATGAATGGATCAAGCCGTTTGGCTATGTGGCGCCGCCGCTGTATGGCGCCTGGGGCTCGGCGCCCTACTTCCACAACGGCTCGGTGCCGGACATCTGGAGCGTGCTCAAGCCCACCGACCGGCCCAAGATCTGGAAGCGCTACACCACGCCGGCCGGCATCTACGGCAAGAACGAAGGCTACGACCACAGCTATGCCTCCTACGACTTCAGCAAGCTGGGCTGGCGCTACAACTCGGTGGCCTGCAGCGACAACGTGCTGAGCAACCCCTTCCTGCCCTGCTCACCCGGCATGGCCACCGCCGACATCGTCTTTGCCTCCATTGCGAATGTGGTGGCCTCGCAGAACTCGCTGGCCTACCAGTCACCGCCGCCAGTGACCGACAAGCAGATCAAGTCGCGCATGCACTTCAACACCTACCTGTATGGCCAGAGCAATGGCGGCCATGATTTCACCCAGTCGCTGACGGACCAGGAGCGTTGGGCCCTCCTGGAATACCTGAAGACGCTGTGATGAATACCCCCCTCAGCACACGTCAGGACCCGCCGCACCGGCTGCGGTGGTCCCGCCTGGCCGGCGTCGCTTTCGGCGCGGTGGCCATGGTGGGCATCGGCAGCGCGCTGGCATTGCGGCACCCGGACCTGGCCCCCAACGACCCAACCGTGACCGTGGGCCAGGCCGGCACCGCTCCACTCGGTACCGCCCCTCCCGGCACACCACAACTCGGCACACCACCACTCAGCGCCGCACCACCCCAGGCCGAACCACCCCGCACGCAGGCGTCAAGCGCGGCGGGCCCAGGGCCCGATGCGGCCGCGATGGTCGCCAAGCTTGAACAGCGCCTGCGGCAGCAGCCGCAGGACCGCGAGGGCTGGGTGATGCTGGCCCGCGCCTACGGCGTGATGGGCCGGGACCAGGACGTGGTGGATATCTACCGCCGCCTCGTGGCCCTGAGCCCGTCGGACAACGCCTCCCGCGCCCAGGCGCATGCCGACCTGGGCCGCGCCATCGGCAAGGCCAACGGCCGCAAGCTCACCCCGGAGGCCGACCGCGAGCTGCACAAGGCGCTGGAACTCGACCCCGGTAACGTGATGGCCCATGCGCTGCTGGGCCGTACCGACCTGGAACGGGGTGACGCGGCGGGCGCCAAACGTCACTGGCAGAAGGCCCTCGAGGGCGTAGACAGCGGTCATCCATTTGCGCAGCAGCTTCGCCAATCCATCGAGCTGGCGGACAACATGGCCAACAAGAAAGCAGCAACACCATGACGGTTTCCATCCACGAGCCCACCGCCACCAAAGCACTGCATCTGATGACCATTGGTGGGCGAACCGTCAGCTCCCCGGCGTTGCTGGCCCTCCATGACCCGGCCACGGGCGAGGTGTTCGGCCACGCACCGGATGCGGCCGCGGAGCAATTGGACGCCGCCGTCGCTGCGGCCCGGCAGGCCCAACCTGAATGGGCCGCCACGCCGATCCACAACCGCCGCGAGGCATTGGGCGCCATCGCCGGCACCCTCATGGCCCATCAGGACCAACTGGCCGCCCTGCTCACCCGGGAACAGGGAAAGCCGCTGGCGCGGGCGGTGGAAGAGGTGCAGCTCAGCGCCTACTGGTGTGCCGAAACCGCCAAGCTGGACCTGCCGGACCAGACGCTGGTGGATGACGGCACCACGCTCGCCACCTTGCAGCATCTGCCCCTGGGCGTGGTGGGGGCCATCGTGCCCTGGAACTTCCCGCTGGCCATGGCCATCTTCAAGGTAGCGCCGGCCCTGCTGGCGGGCAACACGGTGGTGCTCAAACCGTCCCCCTACACCCCGCTGATCATGCTGCGGGTGGGCGAGCTGCTGCGCGGCGTGCTGCCGGACGGGGTGCTCAACGTCATCAGTGGCGGCCATGCCCTCGGGCCGTGGATGACCGAACACACCGACATCAACAAGATCAGCTTCACCGGCGCCACCGCCACCGGGCGCCAGGTGATGGCCAATGCGGCGCCCACGCTCAAACGGCTGACGCTGGAGCTGGGCGGCAACGACGCCGCCATCGTGCTGGACGACGTCGACGTGGAGACCATCGCACCGCAGCTCTTCTGGGGCGCCTTTGCCAACAGCGGCCAGTTCTGCCTGGCCATCAAGCGGCTTTATATCCACGAGAAGGTCTACCCGCGGCTCGCCCAGGCCCTGGTGCAACTGGCCCAACAAACCCTCGTGGGCCCCGGCAACGGCGATGGCGTGCTGCTGGGCCCCATCCAGAACCGGGCCCAGCACGACCGGCTGCGCATCATGCTCAACGACAGCCGCGCTCGCGGCCACCGCTTCCTGTGCGGCGGTGTGTTGCCTGCGGGGCCGGGATATTTCTTCCCGGTCACGCTGGTGGACAACCCGCCGGAGGACAGTTCGGTGGTGCAGCGCGAGGCCTTCGGACCCCTGCTGCCGCTGCTGAAGTTCTCCGATGTGGACGATGCGGTGCGGCGTGCCAATGCCTCGCCCTTCGGCCTGAGTGCCTCGGTGTGGAGCGCCGACACCGCACGAGCGCTGGCGGTGGGCCGGCGGCTGGAGGCCGGCACGGTGTGGATCAACGAGATCCATACCCTCTCGCCCCACAAGCCGATGGCCGGCCACAAGCAGTCCGGCCTGGGGGTGGAGTTCGGGGTGGAGGGCCTGCGCGAGTTCACGCAGCCGCGCGTGATTTCGATGCGGCGCCCCACCAGCGTCCCCGCCGCCCCATGAGGATTCGCGCCGCGATCGCGCGACGGGGCGACACCCGCTTCTCCATCGAGGACTGCATCCTCGCGGCCGAGCCGCAACGGCGCGAGGTGCGGCTGCGCTTGCTGGCCTGCGGCATCTGCCACACCGATCTGGCCGCACGCGACCAGCACCTGCGCACGCCCCTGCCCGCCGTGCTGGGGCACGAGGGCGTGGGCGTCATCGAGGCCATCGGCTCGGAGGTCACGGGCCTGGCTATCGGCCAGCGCGTGCTGGCCAGCTTTGGGGCCTGTGGCGAGTGCCCCAGCTGCACCAGCCACGCACCGGCGTACTGCCGTCATCTGGCGACCTTCTGCCTGCTGGGTCAGCGGTTGGACGGAAGCTCGCCGATCGGTCAGTTAACGGGACATTTCTTCGGCCAGTCCAGCTTCGCCACGCATGCCATCGTGGCCAGCACGAATCTGGTGCCATTGGCGGAAGACCTGCCGCCGGCATTGATGGCGCCGCTGGCTTGCGGATTTCTCACCGGCATGAGTGCCATGGCACAAGTGCTGGCGGTCGGGCCCGGCCATGCCGTGTCCGTCTCCGGTTGTGGTGGCGTCGGCCTTGCCGCTGTGATGGCGGCGCGCATCATGGGCTGTGAACGCATCCTGGCCATCGACCTCCAGCCGCAGCGCTTGCAACTGGCGATGGAACTGGGTGCGACCGCCACCGCGTTGGCCGATGAACAGGGCATCGCAGCGGCACACCCCATCGTCGCAGGCTGGGAAGGGCTGACCCATGCGCTGGACACCACCGGGGCGCCGGCCGTCATCGAGGCCACTTTTCAGCGCCTGCTGCGGCCCAGGGGTCGCATGGTTTGTGCCGGCGTGGCCCGCCCAGACGCCACGCTCACGCTCAACCACAATGCCCTGATGCTGAGCGGCAAGACGCTGCGCGGCACGATAGAAGGCGATGCCGATCCGGTCCAGTTCGTTCCCCGCATGATCGATTGGTACCGGGACGGCTTGCTGCCGCTGGAGCGGCTGGTGCGCACCTATCCGTTCGAGGCGATCAACGACGCCGTGGCCGACATGAGCGCCGGCCGGGTGATCAAGCCCGTGCTGGTGTTCGACCCTTCCGACCCTTCCAACGCACCAGTCAAGTCAGCGCCATCCAACGCCACCGTTGTTGACGGCCCTTGAGCATCCACGCACAGGAGAAGCAACCATGAGCACGGAACTGGATCAGGTGCTGAAGCGCAGCACCCAGGAACGCATCGGACTGACGGAGCTGGACGGCTGGTTTGCCAGCCTGCCCGCCGTGGAGGCCGATTTCATGCTGGGACGCTGGCGCGGCGGCGTGTTCAACACCGGCCACCCCGGCGAGCCCTTGCTCGGCCAGTTGCGCTGGGTGGGGAAGAATTTCAACAGCACGGAGGCAGTCGACCCCATCGTCTGCGAGGACGCGCAAGGGCAGCGCGTCGTCAACCCCGTGATGGGTTCGGCACGGTTGCGCATGGTGGTGCCACCGGGTGCCACCGGGCCTACCGCGTCAATGGTGTATGACGTGCACCCCATCATCGACCACTTCAAGCGCCTGGATAACGACAGCGTGCTGGGCGTGATGGACAGGCGCGGGGACAGCAGCCCCTTGTACTTCTGGCTGCGGCGCCTGCCCTGAGCCGGTGGCAGGCTTCGTCGCAACAGACGATGACAGCAGCGAGGCGAAGCGCGGATACTCGATTCACCATGATCCTGACCCACGAGGACGCGGCCTTCCGCGACGAAGTACGGGCTTTCCTGGATGAGGCGCTGACGCCGGACCTGCGCGCAGCGGGCCGGCGCTGCTCCGGGATTTTCAGCGACTATCCCGATGGCATTCGCTGGCATCGGCGCCTGGCCGAACGTGGCTGGAGCGTGCCGCACTGGCCGGTGGCGCATGGGGGAACGGGTTGGTCCCCACTGCGTCACTACCTGTTCGCCAGCGAGCTGGCCGCGGCCGACGCACCGCCGCTGGCGCCCATGGGCACGCACATGGTGGGGCCCGTCATCATCGCCTTCGGTACGCCCGAGCAGCAGCGCCGCTGGCTGCCGGGTATCCGCAGCGGCAGTGACTACTGGGCCCAGGGTTATTCCGAACCGCAGGCCGGATCCGACCTGGCCTCACTCCAGTGCAAGGCGGTTCGTCTGGCCGGTGTGAAGGGCAACGGTGATGGCAGTGGTGAAGGCAGTGCTGAAGGCGATGTCTACGTGGTCAACGGCAGCAAGATCTGGAACACCCACGCCCACCATGCCAACCGCATGTTCCTGCTGGTGCGCACCGCCGGTGGCGGGCGCCCGCAGGCCGGCATCAGCTTCCTGTGCCTGGATCTGCAGCAGCCGGGCGTCACGGTACGGCCGATCCGCAGCATTTCAGGCGATCACGAACTCAACCAGGTCTTCTTTGATGACGTGCGGGTTCCCGTCTCCGGCCTGATCGGCGAGGAGAACCAGGGTTGGGCCATTGCCAAGTTCCTGCTTCAGCATGAACGTGGCAGCGCCTGGGCACCGTTGCTGCGCGCACGGCTGCAGCGGTTGAAGCGGGCGCTGGGCGACGCCTTCGCAGCCAGCGCGGCACCCAGCCCGGAGCGGGAGGAATTGCGCACCCGGCTGGCCGACCTCGCCTGCCAGGTCGACGCCGTGCAGGCCATGGAGCTGCGAGCGCTTGCGGCGCAGCAGCGCGGTGAACCGGCAGGTGTGCGGCCCTCCATCGGCAAGCTGCTGGGCTCTGAAACACGACAGCGCATCACCGAGCTGGGGCTGGATATCGCGGCCCATTACGGTCAGGTGAAGCTGCCCATGGAGGAGGCAGATGCAGGGGTAGATGCAGGGGTAGAGGCCGGTGCGGATGAGGCGATGCATGGGGAGGCGCTCGCCAGGGTACTGGGCGTCCCTGAGGCTTCAGTGTTTGCCATGTCCGCCTACCTCAACGACCGCGCCGCTTCCATCTATGCCGGCACCAACGAGGTCCAGCGCAACATCGTCGCGGCCCATCTGCTGGCCGGCCATTGAAGGAAACGGGCATGACGGACACCTTCGGCACCGCTGCCGCCCCCACCGCCCCCAGCGCCAGCGCCTTTGCCCTGGACGAGACCCAGGCCATGCTGCGCGACAGCCTGTCGCGGTTCCTGAGTGATCATTTCGATATCGAGACGCGTGCGAAGCTGCTGGCCAAGGCCCATCACGAGCCCCCGCTGTGGCGCGCCTTCTCGCAACAGCTGGGCCTGCTGGGTGCGGGCTTCTCCGAATCGCAGGGGGGTTATGGTGGCGACCTGCGGGACCAGTTGATCGTGCTGGAGACCTTGGGGCGCCATCTCGCCGCCGAACCCTATCTCGGCAGCGTGGTGCTGGCAGGCCGTGTCCTGGAACAGGCGGACGGGCCCCTGGCCCGAGACCTGCTGGGCCGGTTGATCGAGGGTGATGCGCTGCCGGTGGTCGCACTGACCGAGCCCGATTCGCGGCATGCATGGGACGAGGTTCGCAGCACGCTGCATGCCGACGGGCCGGACCGCTGGCGGCTGAATGGCCGCAAGGCCGTGGTGCACGGCGCCCCCTGGGCCAGCGACGTGCTGGTACTGGCCAGGTCCACAACGGGCGGAGCCAGCGGTGCGAGCGCAGGCCCGGGTGGCCATCGGCTCTCACTGGTGGCCGTGCCCATGGACGCTGCGGGGCTGACGCGCCGCGACTACCAGACCGTGGACGGGGCCTGGGCCTCCGAACTGGCACTGGAGAACGTGGAGGTTTGGACCGAACAGCTCCTGGGTCGGCCCGGCGATGCCGATGCCCTGCTGGCGCCGGCCGTGGACGCCGCCACACTGGGCTTATGTGCGGAAGCTTGCGGGTTACTCTCCCGCCTGCTCGCCGACAGCGTGGACTACGCCCGCGACCGGCGTCAGTTCGGTCAACCGATTGCCGGGTTCCAGGTCATCCAGCACCGGCTGGCGGACATGTACATCGCGCTGGAGCAGTTGCGGGCGGTGACGGCCTGGGCTGCTGATGAGATTGCCGACACCACCCATGTCTCCGGCCGCGCCAACCTCGCCATCGGCGCAGCACCCGCGGCAGTGCGGGAGCGGGCGGTCAGCGCGGCCAAGGTCTGTGCCGCACGCGCCTGCCGGCTCATTGGCCAGGGCGCCGTGCAGATCCACGGCGGCATGGGCATGACGGAAGAGCTGGCCGTGGGCCACTTCTTCCGGCGGGCCACGCTGCTGGAGCAGCGCTTCGGCTCGGTGGGACACCACTTGCGACGGTATGCCGCGCTGATGGCGGACTGATCACCAAGCGCAAGCTGTTCACTTCCGAGCATCGCGGTTCATCGCGGGCATCGGAAGTGGTTTCTTAGCGGATCACCGCCAGACGCCGTGCGGCTGCCAGCGCTTGCCCCCGGCTGTGCACCCCCAATTTCAGGTTGATGCTGCGCAGATGCGTACGCACCGTACTGTCGGAGACCTGCAGCTTCTCGGCCATCGCGCCGTTGGAGTAGCCGTCCGCCAGCAGCTGCAGCACCCGCAGCTCCTGTGCGGTCAGGCCATGCGCCTGCGGCGGTTCGGGCTCCAGCCCAGCCGGCCGGGCGGGTTCGGTGGCGGCCATGGCGGCGACCAGCCTGCGCACATGGTCTGCCTGCGTGGGGTCCGCACGGCTGTCCAGCGCCTGGTCTGACTGCAAGCGCTGCAGCAGCGCCAACGGCAGTGCGCCCTCGTCGAGTACCAGCCGCCAGTAGCCCTCCCCCGCCAGACTCGCCATCAGGGGTCGGCATTCGGCCAGCGCAGCCGCCCAGTCGCCGCCCCGTTGCAGCGCCACGGCCAGCAGCAGTCGCAGTTTCAGGGCACGGCGCCCGCTGCCGGCGCTCAGGGCGTGGTCCAGTTCCCGGCGCAGGAGCGCCGGCAGCTCTGTGGCCCCCTCGTCAAAAGCGAGCCGCCAGCGCGCACGCGCAATCACCATGTCCTCATGCTGATGCGCCGACAGCCGCAGACCAGCCACGCGCTCCCACACACCGGGCAGTGCGGCCCGGTCGATCGCATCGCGGGCCGGCGCCGCCTGGCCTTGCTGGACGCGCAACCAGGCCGACTCCAGCCGGGCCGCCGCCACGACCCGGGGCAACTGACGATGAAGGCCCAGGTATTCCAGTTCCTGGAGCTGGGCCATCGCACCATCCACATCGCCATGGGCATGGGAGATGCGGGCGGACAGGCCCAGTGTGAGGATCATGTGATCCGGCAGCGCCAAGTCCCGAACCAGCGGCTGACAGGCCTGCAGCAGCGCCTGGGCCTCCGCCAGCTGACCGGATTCGTAGACGGTGGCGGCGTACAGCACGCCGGCCCACACATTGCCGTGGGCATGGTTGTAGCGCCGATGGGCGGGCAAACCGCCGCGTCCACCCGTGGACGCCAGGCGCAAGCGTGCGCCGGCCTCGCGCAACCGCCCTTCATGGAAATCGATCAGGCCTTCGGCCGCTTCGGTGTAGGCCTGCGTGAAGGCGTGGGTAGAGGCGTGGGTAGATGCGTGAGTGGCGGCTTGAGTGGAGGCGTGAATGGAGGCATGGGTGGCGGGACTGACAAGTGATGCGGCGTCGCCGTTGTCGGTGAGCAGGCCCCGTGCCCGATCCAGCAACCATTGGGGACGGGTACCCGCAGGGCCCGCCACTGACCAGACATGCGCCATGGCATTGCTGTGCACGGCGGCGGCAAAGGCGGACACAGGGGTGGTGCGGTCTCGACCGGCCGGCGCCGGTGCGTCAGCCGGGCTGAGCACGTCGGGCCAGGGTAACGCGGCGGCCTCTTCGTAACGATCCAGCATGGCCAGCAGCAGCGGCCGCAGAGCGGCGAGATGCGCCTGCTCCCAGGCATCTGCCGGCTCGTGCAGCCGGGCCCAGGCGATCCGCGGGCCGCGGTCAAACGCCTCGGCCCACAACGCCGCCACCCGCAATGCCGATGTCGACGCCACAACGGCGGCGGGCATGCGCGACAGGCATCGGGACAGCCAGCGCATCCGCCCCTGCTCGATGAAGCTCTCTGCATGGCGGCTCAACAGCGCCGCCGCATGCGGCACATCTCCGCCTGCGAGGGCATGGTCCACCGCAGCGTCGATACGGCCCCGCTGTTCATACCAGCCGCTGGCGATGAGATGCAGGCGCAGGGCGAGGTCGGGTTGGGTGCGCATCAGGCGGTCGCGCAGGACGTCGGCAAACAAGGCGTGCATCCGCCAGACCGGCGGCGCAGCGTCGGCGCCCTCGCCCACTCCCGCAGCCGCGCCCGAAGGCGGCAGCGCCGCCGCCATCGACACTGCGGAAACGGGCGCAGACCCGAGCGCAAGCCCTGGGTTCGCCGTCACCAGGAACATGTCCGCGGCCAGCCGCTGCAGGATGCGGCTGGCGTCACAGCCTGGCAGCAGCAGCTCGCACAAGGCGGGCTCGATCCACCGCAATACGCTGGCGCGCAGCAGCAGTTGCTGCGCCTCATAACTGAGCTGGTCGAGCACCGCCTCGCGGAGATAGGCCGCCAGCGCCTGGTCGGACGCGCAGAGCTGGCGCATGAAGTCGTTGCCGGCCGGCAGGCGCTGCAGGACCGAAGCGGCCATGGCCAGGCCCGCCGGCCAGCCCTCGGTCTTGCGGTGCAGTTGGGCCACGCCATCGGGCGGCAGCTCGATCAGGGGTTGGGCGGCCAGGTAATCCCGGGTTTCGTCCTCGCTGAAACGCAGGGCGTCCAGTTCCAGCTCCAGCAGTTCCCCCCGTGCGCGCAAGCGACCCAGACCCAGTTCGGGGCTCCCGCGCCCCGCCAGCACGAGTTGTGCCTCCGGCGGCAGCCGCGCCATCAGTTCCCTCAGCAAGGCTTGCACCCCAGGCTCGCGCAGATGCTCAACATCATCCATCAGCAGCGCCAGCGGGGCATCACAGCGCTCGATGGCCTGCAGCAGCGCATCCGGCGTGCAGGCATGGGGCTCGGCCGCGTGGCTGCCGCGTCTTGCCACCGTCTGCACGCCGGCAGCCTCATCCAGCGCATCATCCAGCGCGCCGCGCAGCCGGGCGATGAAGCGGCTCACGTCGTTGTCCGCCGGCTCCAGCTGCAACAGCACGCAGGCGGCCGACTCCGCCATCCAGGCCTGCCGCAGTTGCCCCAGCAAGGTGCTCTTGCCAAAGCCGGCCGGCGCCCGCAAGAGCACCAGGCGTGCGCCATGGCGCTGGCGGATGCGTGCCAGCAGCCGCGGCCGGGGGAGCAGGAGATCGGAGGGCGATGGCATGGACCGGATTCTCAAAACTGCCGCCCGGGGGCAAAACGTCCGAACCGACGAATCACCGCACCATGCGTGCGGCCAATTCGTCGGAACTGACGATGGGAGGCCGGCGGGACGCTCCCTACATTGGTCTGCAGCGGTTCCGCACCCTGGCCTTCCCGCCAGTGGTCCGGCCAGAAGCCGCATGCCCTGCGGGTGCCGGGCATCCCATAAGAGGAGACAGACAAGATGCTCACCACCACATTGGTGCGCGTGCCCAGGGCCGGGCGCGTGGGTCCAGACTTTCGGCCAGTCAAGGGGGCCGCGCCGTCTGCGCGGTCCCCGCGCTGCCCAGCTGCACCGCTGTTGGCCACGCTGGCGGCGTCGCTGCTGGCCGCCATGCCCGCTGCACACGCCGGTACCTGGGACCTGGGCGGCGGGGTCGAAGCGGTGTGGTCGCTCAGTGCCTCCGTCACCGGCGGTTGGCGCATGACGGATCCGGACCCGAACCTGATCGGTCCGGGCGACGGGGGCCAGGCTTCCGCCGGCACCCATTCGCACGACAAGAACTTCCAGAAGGGCGACAACATCAGCAAGCTCGCCCGCATCGTGGGCGACATCAACCTGCGCAAGGGCCAGTCCGGGTTGGTCCTGCGAGCGAAGGCCTGGGACAACTTCCTCTATGCCAACGACCGCCAACCCTTCGGCGCGCCGAGCAATGACTATCACCCCAACACCCGGCTGAGCGACCGCGAGTTCGACACCCGGCTGTCGAAGTTCAAGGGCGTCGAGCTGTTTGATGCCTATGGCTATACGGCCTTCGACATCGGTGAATCCAGCCAGTTGACCGTGCGGCTGGGCCAGCACATCGTCAACTTCGGCGAAAGCCTGTTCGTGCCGGGCGTCAACCAATACCAGGCCCTGGATGTGACCGCCTTGCGCCAGCCGGGGACGCAACTCAAGGAGGCCCTGCTGCCGGTCCCGCAGCTCTCGGCCAACCTGGGGTTGGGCAATGGGTTCTCGGTGGAGGCCTTCTATCAATTCCGCTGGCGACGCACCGCCATCGACGGCTGCGGCACCTACTGGTCGCCCGCCAATGCGTTGAACTGCGTGAACGGCTCCATTCTGGTGGGCGGTGACGGCACCTCCGAGGAGAACTGGAACGGCTACCCGCATGCGGCCTTCGGCGGGCTGGTGGCCAACTACCAGTTCTCCCGGCTGGTGGACAAGGAGCCCGCCAACAGCGGCCAGTTCGGCCTGGCCGTCAAGAAGATGGTGGAACCCTGGGACACCGAGTTCGGCCTGTACTACGTGAACTACACGGCCAAGGTGCCCAACCTCTCGGCCATCCGCCGCGTGGCGGGGCTGGAGGATTCCATCCAGCATCCGGCTGGGAGCGTCTACGCGCTCAATCCGCTGACACGTGATGCCTCCATTTATTGGGACTATTCCGCCAACAACATCAAGGTGGCCGGGCTCACCGCCACCACGGTGCTGGGCGGCTGGTCGGTGGGGGCCGAACTGACGCACACGCGCGACTTCCCGGTGCAGATCAATTCCGTGGACGCGTTTTACGCATTGGCTGCCGGCATCGGCCCCATGGCCACGATCTGGGGGCCAGGGCCCCGCACCATGATCGGCTACGAGCGAAAAAACAAGACCCAGCTGCAGGCCTCCGCCTTCCGCTTGCTGCCGGCCGTGCTGGGGGCGACTGGCGGCAGCGTGGTGGGCGAGATCGCCTTCCAGCGCTGGAGCGGTATCGGGGACCCGAGTACGGGCGTGCGCTACGGGCGTGGTTTCGAATACGGCGCCGCCGCCCACCAGGCGTATGGCGGTGCCTGCCTGGCAGCCGCCACCAACCTCAAGAACTGCACCACGGATGGCTACTTCACCAGCGACGCCGCCGGCGTGCGCCTGCTGGTGGAGCTGGAATACCCGCAGTGGATTCCCAATGCGGTGGTGAAGCCGCGCCTGTTCTATTCACGCGACTTCCAGGGCTGGTCCGCCGATGGCGTCTTCAGCAAGGGACGGCAGGCCGTCTCGCCAGGGGTCAAGTTCGACATCAACAAGCGCTACACGATCGACCTCAGCTACTCGCGCTTCAACCACAACGCCCATTTCGACAGCTTCCATGACCGCGACTTCCTCGCGCTGGTGGTGGCTGCCAATTTCTGAATGCGGGCCACGACAACAATTCCAGGAGACCTCCCATGGCAGCACACACCACCGCTGGTCGATGCGACCCACCCGGCGCCACGCCGGCAGGCTGGACCCGGGCTCGGGCCCGGGCCGGCCTGACGGGCGCACTGGCAGCCTTGACCGCCCTGGCCCTGCTCATCGTGACCGGAGCCGTGCAGGCCAGACCCACGGCGGAAGAGATCGAACGGCTGGGCAAGGACCTCACGCCGCTGGGCGCCGAGCGTGCCGGCAACAAGGATGGCAGCATCCCTGCGTGGGAGGGCGGCATCACCAAGCCGCCGGCCGGTTACGACGCCAGCAAAGGTCTGACCGACCCCTTCGCCGCCGACAAGCCGCTCTACACCGTCAATGCCGGCAATGCCGATCAGTACAAGGACAAACTGACCCCGGGCCAGTTGGCCCTTCTGAAGCGTTATCCCGGCTACACCCTGGCGGTCTACCCCACCCGACGTTCCGCAGCCTTTCCGGAAAGCATCTACGCAGCCGTGAAGGCGGAGGCCGGCAAGATCGAGACGGCCAATGACGGCAATTCGGTGGTGGGTGTCGTGGGCTCGACCGTGCCGTTCCCGGTGCCCAAGAGCGGTGTCGAAGCCATCTGGAACCATGCCTTCCGCTATCGCGGTGGCACCCTGGTGCGCAACACCACCGAGTTCCCGGTGCAGGCCAACGGCAGCTTCACGCCGGTGCGCCGCTATGAGGAAACGATCTTCGGCAACGGCCTGAAGGACGTGCCCAACGTGCTTTTCTACTTCCGCACCAACTACCTGGCGCCATCCAGCATTGCAGGCGAGGCGCTGCTGGCCCACGACTTCATCGACCAGGTGAAGCAACCACGTGCGGCCTGGGTCTACAACCCGGGCACCCGCCGCGTGCTGCGGGCGCCGCATGTGGCCTACGACACGCCCCGTACCGGCACCGACGGGCTCTCCACCGTGGACGACTACGACGCCTTCAACGGCTCGCCCGACCGCTTCGAATGGAAGCTGCTGGGCAAGCGCGAGCTGATTGTCAGCTACAACAACAGCCGCCTCACCGACAAGAAGCTCAAGTACAGCGACATCATCCAGGCCGCCACCATGAACCAGCAACTGGTGCGCTACGAGCTGCATCGGGTCTGGGTGGTGGAGGCCACGCTGCGCCCGGGCAAGAGCCATGTCTACGGCAAACGCGTCTACTACCTGGACGAGGACAGCTGGCAGATCGTCCACGGCGACCTCTACGACGGACGCGGTGAACTCTGGCGGGTGCTGGAGGTGCATGGTGCCCAGTTCTACGACGGGCCGGCCTATTTCATCGCCGGCACCGCCCAATATGACCTGCAGGCCCGGCGCTATGTCTCCAGCGGCCTGACCAATGAGGAAAAACCGATCCGCTTCAATGTGCCGATGAAGGTGGCCGACTTCAGCGCCGATGCCCTGCGGCGGTCGAGCAACTGACGCCGTCGGATGACGATGAACCGAGGGGTTGGGATGCATGCCAGGGCCATCACCCGCCGCAGCTGCCTGCTGCGTTTGTTGGGCACAGCCGGGTTGGCGGGCTTCGCCCGCGCCGAAGCGGCAGCCACCCTTGATCTCCTGGACAGGCCGGCACCGGCGACCACACGCGGCCCGTCCCGCCTGCTGCTGGACATCACGGCTGGCGGGCCCGGCCTGATCGCCGTGGGCGAAATGGGCTTGATCCTCGCGTCGGCCGATGGCGGCACCAGCTGGCAGCAACAGCGTTCGCCGACGTCGGTGATGCTGACGGCGGCCGCCTTCGCCGATGCGCGACGCGGCTGGGCTGTCGGGCACGATGGTGTCGTGCTGGGCACGGACGACGGGGGCGCCACCTGGCGGCGGCAATTCGATGGCCGGCAGGCCAACGAGGCCGTATTGGCTTCGGCCCGCGACGCCCTGGCCGCGGCCCGGGCGGCACCGGCAGCACCGGCAGCACAGGCGGTACAGGCAGTACAGGCAGCCGAGGACGCACTGGCCTCCGCCGAGGACGCGATCAAGGCCGGGCCGTCACGGCCCTTGCTGGCCGTGCATGTCTTCGATGCACGCCGGGTGATGGTGGCGGGCGCCTTCGGCCAGCTCTTCGCAACCGAGGATGGCGGGGCGCACTGGCGCTATCTGGGCGGCGAGCTGTCCAACCCGGAAGGGCTGCATCTCTACGGGCTGGGCGTGAACAGCCAAGGCGGCCTGCTGGTGGCGGCGGAGCAAGGCGTCGTTTTTGTTGCCGAGGCGGCTGCGGGCCGCTGGCGCCGCAGCGAGACTGGTTATGCCGGCAACCTGCATGGCGTGCTCGTCGTTCCCGGCGAAGCCGGCGGCACCGAGACCTGGCTGGCCTACGGCTTCAATGGCCACCTGTTTCGTTCCGTCGATCGAGGCGGCCGCTGGGCTGCCGCGAGTGCCAGCCCCTCGGCCAAGACCTGGGTGCAGGCCCTGCTGGCCGGCAACGCCGCATGGCTGCTGGCGGAGGACGGCCACCTCTTCGTGACCCGCGATGCCGGGCAGAGCTTTCAGCCCGCGCCCCCGGGCACCTTGCCGGTCCGCCGTTATGCCGGCTTCGTGCTGGACAAGCCCGGTGGCCATCTGCTGGCCGTCGGACAGGGTGGTGTGCAGCGACTCTCGTTGCAACGCGCCCACGTGAGCCTTCAAGGCCAGACGCACGCGAACCCTCACGCGCCCACGCCCCCCCGGACGACAGGCAAGACCACAGCATGACGCATTCCCACGATCCAGGCTGGCTGCAGGCCCTCGCCCGCCACGCCGAGCAGTTGCTCTTCAGGCATCGCCGCTGGTGGCTGCTGCTGTTTTCGGTCTGCACCCTGCTGCTCGGCTGGCAGATGCTGCTGCTGCGGCCGGATGCGAGCCTGCAGAAGATGGTGCCGGCGCGCCACGAATACGTGCGCAACTATCTGCACTTCGAGAACGAGTTGCGCCCGCTGGGCAACACGCTGCGCATTGCGGTGGAGGCCCCCAAGGGCAGGACGATCTACGACCCGGTCTATCTGAAGCTGCTCAAGCGGGTCACGGATGAAGTCTTCTACATCCCCGGCATCGACCGGGGCAACCTGCGCTCGTTGTGGACGCCCAATGCCTTGTGGTTCGAGGCCACCGAGGACGGGCTGCGTTCCGGCACGGTGATGCCGCCCAACTTCCAGGGCAGCGAGGCTGACATCGAAGCGCTGCGGGCCAACATTGCCAAGGCGGGCCTCACCGGCTCGCTGGTGGCCAATGACCTGCGCAGCAGCGTGATCGTGGTGCCACTGGTGGAGGCCGATCCCGACACCGGTGCCCATCTGGACTACGGCCAGTTTTCCCAGCGTCTGGAGACGCTGGTGCGGGAACGCTACGAGGCGCAGGGTGTGCGGATCCACATCGTCGGTTTTGCCAAGCTGGTGGGTGACCTGATCCACGGTGCGACCGCCATTGCCCTGTTCTTCGGCATCACGGTGGTGATGACGACCTTCCTGCTCTGGTTCTATTCGCGCTGCTGGCGCAGCACCCTCGTGACCATCGGCTGCTGCCTGCTGGCCGTGGTGTGGCACCTGGGGCTGGTGCACCTGATGGGCTTCGGGCTGAACCCCTACTCCATGCTGGTGCCCTTCCTGACCTTTGCCATCGGCGTATCCCACGCGGTGCAAAACATCAACACACTGGCAGGCGCCACACGCGAAGGGGCGGACAAGGTGACCGCCGCCCGGCGTACCTTCGCACTGCTATTTGTGCCTGGCACCGTGGCCTTGCTGTGTGATGTGGTGGGCTTCTCCACCTTGCTGGTGATCGACATCGGCGTGATCCGCGAGCTGGCGCTGAGTGCCAGCGTGGGGGTGTTTGTGATCATCTTCACCAAGATGTTCCTACTGCCGGTGCTGATGTCCTTTGCCGGCCTGTCACCCGCCGGCCTGCGCCGCGCGCAGCAGCGCCATGCGGGCCGGCACCGGCTGGCCCATGGCATCGCCTCGCTGGCCGAAGGGCGGCGCGCCGTCTGGGTGGTCGGCGCGGCGGCCCTGCTGGCGGGCTGGGGTTATGCGCAGAGCCGCCATCTGCAGATCGGTGACCTGGACCCCGGCGCGCCGGAATTGCGCCCGACCTCGCGCTACAACCTGGACACGGCCTACCTCACCCAGCACTACGCCACCAGCGCGGATGTCTTTGTGGTGATGGTGAAGACCGCACCGGGGGAGTGCGGCGCGTATCCCACCGCCTCCACCGTGCGGCGCCTGCAATGGGCGCTGGAAGAAACACCGGGCGTCCAGGGCACGCTGTCGCTGTTCAACGTGATGGACCAGGTGATTGCAGGCACCTACGGCGGCAACCTGAAATGGTCGACCGTGACACGCAACCGCTACATCTCCAATTCCGCACAGAAGGCCATCCCGCCCGCCCTGTTCAACAACGATTGCTCCATGCTGCCCGTGATCGCCTACCTGGCGGACCACAAGGCCCGGACGCTGGCCGAGGTGGCCCGCACTGCCGAGCATTTCCGTGCGGCCGAACCCGTGGCGCCGGCCGACGGCGCACGCATCGAGATCCTGCTCGCGGCCGGCAACGCCGGTATCGAGGCGGCCACCAATGAAGTGGTGCATGACGCCTGGTTGCCGATGCTGCTGCTGGTCTACGCCATCGTGCTGGTGCTGTTGTTGCTGGAGTTCCGGAGCCTGCGGGTGGCCGTGTGCCTGCTGGTGCCGCTCATCGTCACCTCGCTGTTGTGCGAGGCGGTGATGACGCTGATGGGGCTGGGCGTGAAGGTGGCCACGCTGCCTGTCATCGCGCTGGGCGTGGGCATCGGCGTGGATTACGGCATCTACCTGTACAACCGGCTGGAACAGGGGCTGTCCCAGGGGCTGTCGCTGCGCCAGGCCTATGAAGAGACGCTGCGCACCACAGGGCTGGCGGTAGCCTTCACCGGCATCACGCTGGCAGTGGGCGTGCTGACGTGGAGCTTCTCAGCGATCAAGTTCCAGGCCGACATGGGCGTGCTGCTGACCTTCATGTTTCTGTGGAACATGGTGGGCGCCATTCTGCTGATCCCCGCGCTGGCGGGATTGATGGGGCTGGGCCGGCGTCGTGTTCAGGGTGCCTCAATGGCAACGGGCGCCTCTGCCGAGGCGCCCGTCGCGGTGGTCTCCAACCAGGGGCCGGATCAGAGTTCGAACTTCGCGTTCACCCCCAACGTGCGCGGTGCACCGGGGAAGATGTAGCCCGAGGCCAGGAAGCCCCAATAGCTGCGGTTGAACACGTTGTCCACGCCGGCCCGCAGGGTGACCGGGTGGTCGGCAAAGCGAGTGCGGTAGCTGAAGCCCAGGTTCACCAACGAGTAGCTGGGCAGCGCGTAGAGGTTGGCCGAATCAGCGGTGATGCGGTCGTAGTAGTGCAGCTCGGCATTGGCGGTCAGGCCGTCGATGCCGGGGATGCGGTCACTCAGCGCCACGGTGCCCTGCCAACGCGGCACGCCTTCCAGGCGGTGGCCTTGCACCGAGGCATCGGCCTGCTGGTACTTGCCGGCGGTCCAGGCCGCGCTGCCGTCCAGGCGAACGCCATACGGAAGCTCCGTATGGGCATTCAGCTCCAGACCGCGGATGCGGACCTGGCCATTGGAGACCAGGTACTTGTCGCCGTTGTCGGCGTATGAGTCGTACTCCGCGCCACGGTTGATCTGGTAGACCGAGGCGGAAGCACCCCAGCCACGGCCGTCATGCTTGACGCCGAGCTCGTACTGCTTGCTCTTGATGGGCTGCAAGGTCTCGTCCGCGTTGGCATAGGTCGAGCCCACGGTACTGCCCTGCTCCAGCGACTCCACATAGCTGGCGTAGACCAGGGTGTCCGGGCGCGGGCGGAACATCAGCGCGACCGTCGGCGTGACCGGTGTCTTCTTGTACTGGTTGGTGACCGTGCCTGCCGTGTTGTAGGAGGTCTGTCCGTAGTCCGAGTAGCGCAGGCCCACCAGCAGCGACCAGGCATCCGAGAACTGCACCGTGTCGCTGCCAAAGACCGACTTCTGTGCGGAGTGATAGTTGTGATACTGCAGCGAATCGTCGTAGCTGCCGCTCCAGGTCAGCGGGGTGACCGGCTGGTAGAGGTTCTCGGTGCCGATCGCTTCGTAGAGCGACTTGGGCACCGTCTGCTTGTTCAGCCCCTGCCAACCCAGGCCGAGCGTGACCTGATGCTGCAGGCCGGCGGCGGAGAAGCTGCCCTCCAGCTGGGCCTGGGCCTGCTCGTAGGTGGCAGCGCCCTGGGCCTTGTTCAGGTAGACGGTGTAGTCCCCGTCCTGGTTGTCCAGGCTCATCCATTGGCCGGAATAACGGCGGCGATCCTGGCTACGGCTGATATCGACCTTGGCCGTCCATGCCGGGTCGATCTTCCACTGCAGGCCGCTGGAGATGAAAAAGACGTTGGAGTTGAAGAAGGTGTTGTCGTAGGCGGCGCCGAGGTTCTTGCTGCCCTTGATGGCCTGCGGCAGCGAGCTGCCGGTGTAGTCGTCGAGGAAGAAGTCCTGCACGCCACCGTTCACGCGCCGCGACTGGTAGATGCCGTCAGCCGCCCAGGTCAGCGTGGGCGTGAGGCGATAGTCCAGCGAGACGGAGGACGAGTTGCGCAGCACATGCGAGCCGTTGTAGCCCTCACCCTGCTCATGCGTGAGGTTGACGCGATAACCGAGACGGTTGTCCGCCACGCGGCCTCCGGCATCCAGGTGCTCGCTGAAGATCCCATCGGAGCGATAACCCACATCCACGCTCAGCAAGGGCTGATCGGTCGGCTTCTTGGTGACGAAGTTGATGATGCCGCCCGGTGCACCGAAGCCATACATGAAGCCGGAGGCGCCCTTGAGCACCTGCACCGATTCAAAGGTTTCGATCGGCAGTTCCACCGTGGTCATGAAGAACGGCAGGCCGTTGATCTTGTAGCCGTTGTAATCGTCCAGCGGAATGCCCCGGACGTTGATGGAATAGGCGTTGAAGGAAAAGGTGTCGCCCAGCGCCATGACCGACGCGTCATTGGCGAAGACTTTGCCGAGCGCCTTGACCTGACGGTCTTCCAGATCCTCCTGCGTGACCTGACGGGTGGAGAACGGGGTTTCCAGGTCGGTGCGGGCACCGAGGGCGCCACTGCTGAGGGTCTTGGTGCGAACGCCCTGCACCGTGACGGTGGAGAGGGCGGTAGCGCCGTTGTCCTTGGCGGCGGGGGCGCCGGTATAGGCTGCGGGATCCGTGCCGTTCGCTTGCGCGAATGACGCACCCGCAATCATGGCCAATACTGCGCCGCAAATCGACTTCACTTTTCTCTGCATTGAATGCCCGACGAGGAGGAATGTTTCTTTTGGGCGATATGTGGATCGAGATTGGACCTGATCCCTTCATATCGAGGGAAACGTCACTCTAGGCAGTTCAATTGCAGTCAACCAAGAATCTTTCGGCACATCGATATTCCAATCGACGAGCCGAATTCGGGGTATGCGAAATAGCGATGCGATTCAGTTTGTCTGATTTATTTCCATTTCATTGAACGAGATGAGCGCCTGTCGAGGCGGCGCCATTTCGCGCAGACGCCAGCACAGGCGGCCTGGAGCGGCGGTGGTGTTATTGGTACGCAGTCTCGCCCGTCGGGGCCGGCGACGCTTGCGGCGCCGTCTCCGGCGCCACAGCTGCCACACACACCAGTGCCGCGCCACCAAAGGCCAACAGATCTTCTGTCACGGCAATCGCCCAATCGTTGCCAAAAGCACGAGAGACACGCGTACGGATGGTGTGTCCCACATACGTCGCCACGATGGCGCCGGCCGCGCCGGCCAATGCGCCGGCCGCAGAACGCCCACCGGCCAGCGCGGCGCCGGAGAGCGCACCGCTGGTGACCCTGGCGACCACACCCACGGGCTGCGTACGGTCCGGCGTGGAGGGCAGTTTGTCCACCACCAGTTCGCCCACCGCCATCGGCGTAGTGACCCCGACCGCACGGGTGGTGGCCAGGAAGGCCAGTGGCGAACCGTGGAGGGGGATCAAGCCCAGCCGGGCGGCCCAACTGGCGGCGACCAGCGGCGCGCTGGTGCGCGGCCCCGCCGTTGCACCCAGCATGAATGCCAGCAGCAGCTTGCGACGGGAAGCCCGCGGGGCTGGCGCTGCAGATGAGGCGGACGCAGCTGAGTCGGCAGACGCCAAAGGTCCGGTGGGGCGAGCCGCCATGGCCGAGCCGGTTGCCAGGGCCGAGCGCAAGGTCCAGCCGGATCGACCCACTTCCACCGCCCCGGCCTTCACCTGCCCGAAGAAGCGCCGAAACAGCTTGCGCGCCCCTTCCGTGAAGGTGCCGTAGACCAGATGGGATGCATAGGAATAAGGATGCGAAACGACCGGCGCCTTCCAGATCGGGTCACCAAAGCGGAAAGCCGGCACCAGCGTCTCGTCCACCACCGTGGCGGCCACCACGCCGAAGGCAGCGCCCTGCCCGGCATTGACCTGCGGCAGGATCTCCGCCGCTACACCGTAAATGCCCCCGACTGCCGAACCCATCGCATAGTGCACAGCTTCGCCAGCAGCCGCGCGGCGGCGGGCTGGCACGGGGCGACCGGTCGCCAGGCGAGCGGCCAGGTTGGCCGCCTTCTCGGTCGAGGGCGGCCCTTTCACACCCGAGGTAATGCCTCCCCGCGCAAGCAGGGCTTGGAAGCCCGTCATCACCAGCGCGCCCACCAGCCCGGCCGCCAGCCCCGAGGCAAGACCCAGCAGGGGCTCACCGTCTTCGTTGTGTTGGATGTCCATGCACGGGCTTTGGCAATCCGCATGCCCCTGTGCACAAACCGGCGACAGACGGCGCAACCGGTGGCAGTGCGCTGCATCGGCGGCCCGCCCATTGACATCATCGTCATTTCTGACGATGATTCAGCCCATGAAGTATCCAGGCGGCAAGGGCAAGACCTATCAACACATCATCAACCTGATGCCGCCGCATCGCGTCTATATAGAGACGCATCTGGGCGGCGGTGCCGTGCTGCGAAACAAGCGGCCTGCCGCACATTCCATTGGCATTGATGCCGATGAGCGTGTGGTGGCCCAATGGCGCGCACGGACGGCAGACCCGCCCACTGATACTGCATTTCCAGACGTTGAACTGATTTGCGGGCGGGCGGAGGAATTCCTCGCCCGTTATTCATTTCTGGGCGACGAACTGGTGTACGTGGACCCCCCGTACCACCCTGAGACCCGGCGACAGCCGCGTGTATATCGATGTGACTATGAAGTCGAGGACCACGTCTCGCTGCTGTCATTGCTGGCCCATCTGCCTTGCCAGGTGATCGTTTCAGGATATGCGCATCCGCTCTACGACGAATTGCTGGCGGGCTGGAACCAGAAATGTTTCCAGGCCAAGACGCATACCGACGTGAGAACGGAGACCTTGTGGTTCAACTTCGAACCGCCCGAGACCCTTCACGACAGCCGGCATCGCGGAGACAACTTCCGCCAACGCCAGACATTGAAACGGCGCATGGAGCGCCTGCAAGAACGTGTGCATGCCATGGATCCCGCTGAACGACATGCGTTCGCCCAATGGCTCTATGAAACTTATCCCGCTGCTCCCCTGAGCATTTCCGTATGACCCAGATTCTTGCCATCCTCACCCGCCACGGTTCCCTGCAGCGCGAAATCCCCGATCCCGATCAACAAGTGATGTCCGGTGTACGCTGGGGCCATGCCGATGAGTTCCCCGCCGCTGCCTATTGGCTGCAACGTGCGCTGACCTGGCGCCTGGAGCAGGAAGCACCGGCCCGCCGCTCCAATCGCACCCTGGCCGAGGAAGTCGGCGCCTGGCTGCTGGGCGGCCAGGGCGTGACGGCGGCCGTGGCTCAGGCCGCGTTTGACCGCCTGCGCATGCAGGGCGCGTTCGCCCGCCCGGGCGTGACCGAGGCCGCCTTCGCTGCGTGGTTGTCGGAGCCGCTGGACGTGGGTGGGCAACCGGTGGCCTACCGCCTCGCCGCACAACGGGCCAAGTACCTGGCCACGACGATGCCGGCCCTGATTGAAGGCCCGGGCGCGCGCGACGGCCGCGAACTGCGCGACTGGCTGATGACCCTGCCGGGCCTCGGCCCGAAGTCGGCCTCCGGCATCGTGCGCCAGTGGTCTGGCGCCACCGATGTGGCCCTGCTGGACAACTATGTGCTGCGGGTGGGCCAGGTGATGGGCCTGTTCGGCCGCAAGCTCACGGTGGAGCGCCACTATCTGGAAATGGAAGCGCGCTTCCTGCAGCTGTGCAAGGCCATGAACGTGGGCGCACCCGATGTGGAAGCGGTGATGGCCCTGGAATTGATCCGGTCGCCGGAGACGGCACGCTTCCTGGCCGACTATCTGAAGGCCACCGAGCCGAAGGCCAAGGCGGCACCCGCACCGACGCCCGCGCGCCGGGGGCAGGCGCCGGAGCAGCTGTCGTTGGTGTTTACCGGTTGAGCAGTTCACCGGTTAGTGGCTGAGCGGCTCAGGGCCCATGGCCCATGCTGAGCCCCAGCGCGGGTGAATGACTGAGCGGCCGGAAGGCCGGCTCGGGGTCGGCGGTGCGCCGCTCAGCGTTCATTCAGCAGCGAATGCCGACGCGAATAGCCGAAGTAGACGGCCAGCCCCGCCAGCGACCAGACGCCAAAGGCGATCCAGGTCATGGTTTGCAGAAAGGTCATGAGTGTCACGCACAGGGCGATCGCGAGCAGTGGCACCGCAGGCACAGCGGGGCAGCGGAATCCGCGGCGCAGTTCCGGCCGGGTTCGGCGCAACACGATCACCGCCAGCGAGATCAGGCAGAAGGCCGCCAGCGTGCCGATGTTGATCAGCTCTGCCAGCACGTTCAGCGGCACCAGGGCGGCGAACAGGCCAAACACCAGGCCGACGATCCAGGTCGCCAGGAAAGGCGTGCCAAAACGCGGGTGGACCCGCGAGAGCCGGCGTGGGAACAGCCCGTCACGGGACATGGCGAAGATGATGCGCGTCTGCCCATACATCATCACCAGAATGACGGTGGTCATGCCCAGGATGGCGCCGACATCGACAAAGCCGGCCACCCAGTTCTCATTGGCGCGCTGCAGCGCCAGCGAGACCGGATGGTCCACGCCCAGGAATTCCTGGTACGGGACGATGCCGGTCATGATCAGCGACACCACCACATAGAGCAGTGCACAGACCGCCAGCGAGCCGATGATGCCGATGGGCAGGTCCCGGTCTGGCCGCTTGACCTCCTCCGCCGCCGAGGAGACGGCATCAAAACCGATGAACGCAAAGAAGACCAGCGCGGCGGCACTCAGGATCCCGGACATGCCGAAGGGGGCAAAAGGCTGCCAGTTTTCCGGCCGCACGTGGCGGGCGCCAACGACGATAAAGAGCAGCACCACGCCAATCTTCACCGCCACCATGATGTTGTTGAGACGCGCGGACTCACGGATACCCAGCGAAAGCAGTGCAGCAATCGCCACCACGATGAGGAACGCGGGCAGGTTGATCCAGGTCTGGACACCCGGCACCGCCCCTGGCGCGGCCGTCAGGGCCTGCGGCAAGGCCACCCCGAACCCGTGGAGCAGCGACTGCAGGTAGCCCGACCAGCCCACAGCCACTGCTGAGCAGGCCAGGCCATATTCCAGCATCAGGTCCCATCCGATGATCCAGGCCACCAGCTCACCCATCGTGGCATAGCTGTAGGTATAGACGGAGCCGGCTACCGGCACGGTGCTGGCGAACTCCGCATAACACAGGGCCGCAAGGGCACAGGCGATGGCCGCCACCACAAAGGACACGGTGAGCGCAGGCCCGGCCGTCAAGGCGCCAGTGCCGGTCAGCACGAAGATGCCGGTGCCCACGATGGCGCCGATGCCGACCAGCACCAGGTCCAGCGGCCCCAGCACCCGCTTCAACCCCTGCTGGGCCTGGGCACCACGCAACAGATCATCCAGATTCTTTGTCCGGAACAGACTCACGACGGACTCCTCACAACAACAATGGCACGGAAGGATTCAGACACAGCTTGGGGCTTGGACACAACTACAAATACAGCTACAGAACGGACAGCGGCCGCAGTTGCAAAGGCAACTGCGGCCGCGAGAGTGCGAATTATCAAGCTTGCCCGGGCGTGAGCACGCGGGCTGGCGGCCCGGGCATGAGCACGCGGGCTGGTGGCCCGGGGGCCTCGTCAGCTCAGACCAGTTTGAAGCTGGAGATCGCCTCCGACAGCCGCTTGGCCTGATGCTCCAGGCTGCCCGCCGCCGCCGCGCTTTCTTCAACCAGAGCCGCGTTCTGCTGCGTCACCTGGTCCATCTGCGCCACCGCCTGGTTGATCTGCTCGATGCCTCGGCTCTGCTCCTGCGCAGCCCCCGAGATCTCCGACACCAGGGCGCTGACCTGCTGGATCTGGTCCACGATCTTGCGCATGGTCTCCCCGGCGGCCGCCACTTCCCTGCCACCGGTCTCGACCGAGATGGTGGAGGTGGAGATCAGCGACTTGATTTCGCGCGCGGCACCCGCGCTGCGTTGCGCCAGGCTGCGGACCTCACTGGCCACCACGGCAAATCCCCGGCCGTTTTCGCCCGCTCGGGCGGCCTCGACGGCGGCATTCAGCGCCAGGATGTTGGTCTGGAAGGCAATGCTGTCGATGACACCGATGATGTCTTCGATACGCCGGCTGCTGTCGGTGATGGCATTCATGGTGGCCACCACGCGGCCCACCGCTTCGCCGCCATCGGCAGCCGTGACGGAGGCGGACTGGGCCAGCGCGGTGGCCTCACGAGCACCGTCGGCCGCCTGACGCACGGTACCGGTCAGCTCTTCCATGGCGCTGGCGGTTTCTTCCAGGCTGCTGGCCTGCTCTTCGGTGCGGCTGGACAGGTCCAGGTTGCCCATGGCGATCTGGGTCGAGGCGGTGGTGACGGAATCCACCCCGGTACGCACCTCCTGCACCAACCCGCGCAGGCCGGTGACCATGCGCGAGAGGCTCTGCTGCAGGTCACCCAGTTCGTCGCCGCGATCGACTGGAACGTCGCGGCTCAGATCCCCAGCGGCAACGGCCTCCATGGCTTGACGGACCTTTGCCAACGGCCGTGTCACCGACCGCGTGGCCAGCACGCCGAAGATCAGCCCCGCCACAGCACCGATCGCCACGGCGCCCAGCAGCAGCATCGACGTCTGCTCCACGGCTGCATTGGCCTTCACGCCGGAGTCCGCCATCAGCTGTTCCTGCTGCTCCACCAGCTTGCGCAGCTCGGCGACATAGGCCAGTTGCGCGGGCCGGAGCCGGTTCAGCAGTTCGATGCGTGCTGCGTCCATGTTCTGGCCGGCCACCTGCGCCATGAACGCATCCAGGCTGGCCCCATAAGTCTTGCGCGTTTCCAGGGCCTGGCCCAGCAACTCCTTGGCCTTGGGGTCACGGATGCTGGGGATCAGCTTTTCGTAGATCTCCCCCGCTCGCTGGCGTGAGTCCCGGATGGAGCTCAGCTCCGCACTGCGCTCGTCCGCCTTGTCCATCAGCAAGACATTGCGGGCATTGCGCGCCTGTAGATTGAGCTCGTCAAAGATGCGGCTCACGGCGCGGACCTTCACGTAGCGGTCGTCCAGCACCTCGCCCAACCGATGGTCGATATTGTCCAGTCCCCCTCGCGAGATGGCGGCCATCAACATCATCAGCACGACGAGCAGGCCGAACGCCAAACCCAGCCTTGTACCGATCTTGAGCTTACCCACAACAGACATGCAGACCTCCTCTAATCAACTGCTTGTGAAGAACCAGGGAACCCTTCAGGTATCGACAGAAAAAACGATGACCCAAGGGTAAATCCGCACACGAGGGCGCTCAACGCCCAGGGGAGCAAGTTCTCTTCATATCACAACGGCCCCGGAGTTATGGATGCACGGGCAGCGCGGCGTCTACACTCGGCCGAATGGCGGTCGCGCCGAGCCCGTTCTCGCGGGCCGGACGCACGCATCGGCCGATCAGGCGAGGAGGCTCTCGATGTGGACCTTTGGCAAACGCATGGGGCTGGGCTTTGTCCTGTCCTTCACGGTGTTGATCCTGATCGGCGCCGTCGCCTTGCAGGGCATTCAGCAGGCCGGCAGGAACAGCCAATTGGTGTCGCAAAGCCATGAGACGCTGGAAGCCACCACCGGCATCCTCAGCGCACTCAAGGATGCCGAGACCGGTCAGCGAGGCTTCCTGCTTTCCGGCGACGAAAACTATCTGCAACCCTTCAAGGCCGGCAGCCAGGCCGTGCAGCGCTATCTGGGCGACCTGGAACGGTCGCCGATCGGGCGAGGCAACCCCGAGAACATCCGGACCCTGCGCCAACTCACCGCAGACCTGCTGGCACTGCACGAACAGCGCATCGAGATGCGGCGCCAGAAACCGCTGGAGGAGGTGCTGGTCAAGGTCAGGACCGGGGAAGGCAAGCGGCGGATGGACCAATTGCGGCAGATCCTCGGGGACATCGAAACCCGGACCCGGCAGGAACTGACCGAGCGATCGGAGGAGACAGCCGCGGCTGAGATCTTCGTCACACGTGTCGTGATCCTGGGCACGCTGGTGGGGCTGGCGGTGGTGATCGTGGCCTGGCTGCTGCTGCAGCGGCAGCTCACCGGCACGGTGACCCAGGCGGCCTCCGAGGTGCAGTCGCAAGCCACCGAATTGGAGACCACCTCGGACCACCATGCCAACACCGCTGGGGAAACCGCCACCTCGGTGAATGAGGCGTCGGCCTCGGTGCATGAACTTCTAATGGCCTCCCGTCAGATCGCACTGCGGGCCCAACAGATCTCCGACGTGGCCATGCGAAACGGCGAAATGGCCCATCAGGGCCGCGCCGCTGTTGAGGCGCACAGCGCCAGCGTGACCAGCATGCAACGGCAGGTCGATCGGGTGGTGCAAGGCATCGTGGGGCTGGGCAAGAAGGCACAGACCATTGGCGGCATCGTGGGCCTGGTGGAGGATCTGGCCGAAAAGACCAACATCCTCGCGATCAACGCCACCATTGAGGCGGAGGCCGTGGGCGACCATGGCCAGCGCTTCTCTGTCGTTGCCGACGAGATCCGTCAACTGGCGGACAACATGCGCGAGGCCTCCCGGGACATCCGCCTCCAGTTGGACGACGTCCAGGGTGCCGCCAATACCACGGTGATGGCGACTGAAGCCGGCGCCAAGGCAGTGGAAACAAGCGCGGCAGGCTTCGGGTCCATTCTGGCCCTGTTGTCCGAAGTGGGTGATCGGGTGGTGAGCGCCCGGGCCGCCGCAGCAGAGATCCAGGTGGCCACCCAGCAGCAGTCCGCCGCCCTGGAGCAACTCGAAATGGTGTTCACCACCGTGGCCCAGAGCAGCCGCGAAGCCAAGGAATCTTCCGCGCAGAACCGCCGCAGCGCCACGCTGCTGGCCGGTTCGGCCGCCCGCCTGATGGCCTTTGTGGCTGCCGAGCGGTCCACCGCCACCTGACCGGTGCCCGGGAGGGCACACCGTCGCGTACAACCGACACACCGACGCCGTTGTTGCGATAATTCTTAAGAACTATTCGCATTTACAAATAGACTGCCGGCCATCGGTGACTCGGGTGTCACCTGACTGCGCTTTAGCGATTGGCATAGCGGCTCCGGCCTCTCCTGTGCCACTCAGTCCGGATTTCCGGATGACCGCCCTGTCCAGGCGGCCTATGCAGCGCGTTTTGACCATCCTTTCCCTCGTTGGAAAAACACGGAGAACAAGATGAAGCATCCCTTCCTCATGACCGCCTGCGCGATCGCAGCCTGCCTGGCCTTGGGCGATGTTCGCGCGCAGGAAGTGGCCGCGGCAGCCGACACCAGCAAGGGTGGCGCCACGGATACCAAGGCCGACAAGACGGACGCCACGCTGGATCGGATCTTCGTCAAAGGCAAGCGCGCCAGCCGCGTCTCCAAGGGCGCGACCGGCCTGCCCATCGAGATCAAGGACACGCCCCAGAGCATCAGCACCCTGGAACAGGAAGACATGGCCAACTTCGGCATGACCGGCGCGAACGATGCGCTGCGTCTGGCCACCGGCATCAATGTCGACCAGTACGAAACCAATCGCGCCACCTTCAACTCCCGTGGCTTTGAAGTCCAGCTGACGCAGATCGACGGTCTGGGCATGACCAACGACTGGGGTACCGTCGTTGGCCAGCAGGACACCTTCCTGTTTGATCGCATCGAACTGATCCGTGGCGCCAACGGCTTGCTGACCGGCGTGGGCAACTCCTCCGGCACCATCAACTACGTTCGTAAGCGCCCCAAGAACGAAGACGGCGGCGAGGTGAACTTCACCTACGGCCAATGGGGCCAACTGCGCGGTGCGCTGGACTACAACAAGGTCTTCACCAAAGACGGTTCCTGGGCCGGCCGCCTGGTGGTGACGCATGAGGACAAGGATTCCTATCTGCGCGCCCTGAACGACAAGCGCTCCACCGTCTACGGCGTGGTGGAAGGCCAGGTCGGCACCGACGGCACGCTGACCTTCGGCGTGACGCTGAATGACTCCAAGCAGCACTCGCCCATGTGGGGCTCGCTGATCCTGCTGCATGCAGACGGCACCCAGGCAGAGTTCGACCAATCCGCCTCCACCTCGGTCGACTGGACCTACTGGAACACCAAGTCCCAGAACGCCTTCGTGGAATACACCCATCGCCTGGCGCAGGGCTGGGAAGCCAAGGCCACCTACAACTATCGCCATGGCGAGGAAGAGACCAAGCTGCTCTACGCCTACGGCACGCTGAACTCGGACAACACCGGCCTGCTGGGCTGGCCCTACCATGGCGCCAGCACCACCGACAACCGCCTGTTCGACCTCAACCTGAACGGCGAATTCGACGCCTTCGGCCGCAAGCACACGCTGCTGGTGGGCCTGAGCCAGTCGCGCCAGACGACACGCACCGACCTGTGGAACGCCGATACTGCAGACATGTATCTGCCGCTGCCGGCCTTCCCTTACGGCGGCGATGCCTACCCCGAGCCGACCTGGGGCGAGCGAACCTATGACCGCAGCGGCGAGCAGCGTCTGACGCGTGCCTACGGTGCCCTGCGCCTGTCGCTGACCAACGAGCTCAAGGCCATCCTCGGCTTCAACGCGGTGAAGTTGGAGCGTGAAGGCTCGTCGGCCTACGGCAGCGCGACCGACGGGGTCTATCCGGACACGAAGAAGACCACGCCGTACGCCGGCCTGACCTACGACTTCACGCCCGACGTGCTGGGTTATGTGTCGTACTCGACCATCTTCCAGAACCAGGACCAGACCGACGCCGACAAGAAGTATCTCGACCCGATGAAGGGCGAGAACGCTGAAGTGGGCGTCAAGGCTGACTGGCTCAGCAAGTCGCTGCTGACCACGTTTGCGGTCTTCACGTCCGAGCAGAGGGGGCTGGCCACCATCGCAGGCATGCTGCCGGACCAGACCTACTGGTATGTGCCCAAGGATGTGAAGTCCAAGGGCTTCGAGTTTGAAGCCACCGGCCGCATCAACAAGGACAGCAAGATCACGGTGGGCTTCACCCGCCTGAAGCTGACGGGGCCGGACGGCAACGACATCTACGAATGGGTGCCGCGCACCACCATCAATGCCATGTACGACACTCGCATCCCGGCCGTGCCCGGCCTGCGCGTGGGTGTGACGGGCCGCTGGCAGTCCGACGTGGTGGGCCCCAACGCCTCGCAGGACGCCTACCTGGTGGCCAACGCCTTCGCCAGCTACGAGATCAACGACAAGGCGACGGTCCGCGTGAACGTCAACAACCTGTTTGACAAGAAGTACCTGGGCGGCATCGCCTACGGCGCCATCTACGGTGCCCCGCGCAACGCCGCCGTGACGTTGAGCTACAAGCTCTGATTCCGCGCACGTCACGGGCCAGGCGAATGTCCGGGCGGTGGTCCTAGCCGCCACCCAGGACAGACGCCGGGCCTTGCTGCCCCACGCATGGAAGGGATTTTCCCCTTCAGTGCGTGGGGCAGTGTCGCTTCTGGCCTGCCATGCAGACGCAGGCGCAGGGCAACGCTCCGGCGTCGCTGCACACGTGCGACATCCCACAAACGTGCAACACCGTGCACAATCGAGAATGTTCTGGCATGATCTAACGATCAACGCAGGACATTCATGAGCCAACCCGACCTTCCCCGCGCTCGCCGCGACCTCATCGCCGAGCGCTTGGCCGCTGGTCAGGCCGTGGTCGCAGCTGACCTGGCCGCCGAGTTCGCCCTCTCCGAAGACGCCATCCGCCGCGACCTTCGCGCCTTGGCGGCAGACGGGCGATGCCGCCGGGTCTACGGGGGTGCCATTCCCATCCCCAGCCACGACCGCCCCATCACCGCCCGGCTGCAAGAAGATCCCGAGCGAAAGACGGCGCTGGCCCGCGCCGGCGCCAACACCGTGCAGCGCGGAGAACTGCTCTTCCTGGACAGCGGCAGCACCAACGTCACCCTGGTGGACCTCTTGCCCGAAGATGCTGACCTCACCGTGGCCACCAACGGTGTGGACGTGGCCGCAGCCGCGCTGCGCCGACAAGACCTGCGTCTGCTGCTGATCGGCGGTGAGGTGGACCCGCATCTGGGCGGCAGCGTGGATGCGGCGGCCACGGCCAGCCTGAGCCGCATGCGCATTGACCGCTGCTTCGTGGGTGTCTGCGGGCTGACGGTGGAGGACGGCGCCATGGCGACCCATTTCAACGAGGTGGTCTTCAAACGCACCCTGGTCGAGCGCAGCCGGCACCGGGTCGCCATGATCGCCAGCGACAAGCTGCATTCCTCGGTCCACTATCAATTCGCGGAGCTGAACGCCTTCCACACCCTGGTGATCGAGCACGATGCCGATCCGGCGCGGGTGCGCCCCCTGCGCGAGGCCGGTGTACAGATCATCCAGGCGGAGGCCTTCTGATGAACACCACATCACCATCCTTCTCGACCGAGCCCTCCGCCACCGACCGCCCGGAAACCCGTCTGGCGGTCCGGCTGGCCTTTCTCGTGGCCGGCTTCGGCGTTGCCTGCTGGGCGCCGCTGGTGCCCTTTGCCCGGCAACGCCTGGGCGTGGACGAAGCTGCGCTCGGTGCGCTGCTGCTGTGCCTGGGGCTGGGCTCGGTGTCGGCCATGATGCTGGCGGGCGTGATCAGCGCACGGCACGGCACCAAACCGGTCATCGTGGTCAGCGGCCTGGGCCTGGCCTTGTGCCTGCCGCTGCTCACCGTGCTGGCCACCCCGTGGTCGCTGGGTCTGGCGCTGGCCGTCTTTGGTGGCTGCCTGGGCTCGCTGGACGTGGCCATGAATGTGAATGCGGTGGAGGTGGAGAAGAAGAGCCAACGGCCGCTCATGTCCGGTTTCCATGCGCTCTACAGCGTGGGAGGCTTTGCGGGTGCTGGCTTCATGACGCTGCTGCTGTCGCTGGACTTCGAGCCGCTGCACGCGACCTTGCTCGGTGCAGCGCTGATGGTCAGCGCGATCGTGGTGGCCTGGCCCTACCTGCTGCTCACCACGGCCTCAACCCAGGGCCCGCTGTTCGTGGCGCCGCGAGGCATCGTGCTGCTGCTGGCGGCGCTGGCCGGCGTCACCTTCCTGGTGGAGGGCGCCATTCTGGACTGGAGCGCCTTGCTGATGACCAGCACCGCCCTGCTTTCCCAGGAGCACGGTGGCCTGGGCTTCATGGTGTTCTCGGTGGCCATGACCACCGGCCGCTTCACCGGTGACGCCATGGTGGCCCGGCTGGGCGACCGGCTCACCCTGCTCACGGGCGGCCTCCTGGGCGTGCTGGGTGTCGCGGTCGTCATCCTGGCCCCGGTGGCCGCCGTGGCCATGGCCGGCTTCGTGCTGGTGGGGCTGGGCGCTTCCAACCTGGTGCCGGTGCTCTTTCGCCGCGCCGGTCAGCAGACGGCCATGCCGGCGGCCTTTGCCGTCGCCGCCGTGACCACCATCGGCTACGCCGGCGTGTTGATGGGCCCGGCGCTGATTGGTTTTGTGGCGCATGGCCTGGGCCTGGCCAACGCCTTCTGGCTGCTGGCCGGCCTGCTATGCCTGGTGCCGTTGACGGCCCGTTGGGTCGCACCACGATGAGCGGACGGGCGCGGCGTCCGGAATGATCGGTTCAGCCCAGCGCCCGCAGCAACGCAGCCAGGTCATAAGGCTTGCGGATCACCGGGTAGCCTTCTTCACTGGCGCTCTGCGCCACGTCGCTATAGCCGGTCACCAGCACCACACGCACACGCGGCAGGCCGGCGCGCACCTGCCGCGCCAGTTCGACGCCGTGCATGCCGCCCGGCATCACGATGTCGGAGATCAGCACATCGGGTTGCAGCCCCGCTTCCAGCAGCCGCAAGGCTTCCGGCGCATTGGGGGCCGCACGCACCACGAAGCCGCCGGCCGCCAGCAGTTGCAGCGAGGCTTCCCGGACATCGTCGTTGTCGTCCACCAGCAGAATCACCTGCCCGGCCTTCACTGGTGAAACAGCCAGCGCATCGCCACCATCGCCGCCATGGCCATCATTCGCGCTGCCCGCCGGTAGCGACTCCGCATGGCCGACCAGCGGGAAGATCATGGTGACGGTGGTGCCCTGGTCGGGCTGGCTCTCCACCTCCACATGGCCACCGCTGGCCTTGGTGAAGCCATACACCTGCGCCAGGCCCAGACCGGTGCCCTTGCCCGTTTCCTTGGTGGTGAAGAAGGGTTCGAAGATCCGGTCCAGCAACTCGGGTCGAATGCCCGCGCCGGTATCCCGCACGCTCACAAGCATTGCACGCCCGGCGCCTTCCTGCCAATCCACCTGGGCCCGCAGCGTCACGTCGCCCCCTTGTGGCATCGCGTCCCGCGCGTTGGTCATCAGATTGGTGAGGGCAATCTCCAGTTCCAGCGGGTCCAGCGCCACCGCAGGCAGATCGTGGGCCATCTCCAGCGCGATGCGATAACGCGCGTCCAGCAACGGGCGCACGGCCTCCACGATGTCAGCCAGTGCAGCCGCCAGATGGAGGGAGCGGGCATTCATGCGCCGCCGTCCGGACAGCAGCGTCAATTGCCGGGTCAGGGTCTCGGCCTTGCGGATATTGCGGCGGATGACTTCCACATCGGCATCGGCCAATGAACCAGCCCGTCGCTGCAGGATGGACAGGCGGCCGGTGATGACCTGCAGGATGTTGTTCAGGTCGTGAGAAAGCCCCGCGCCCAATTGCCCCACCGCCTCCATTTTTTGGGCCTGTGCCAGTTTGGCTTCCGCACTCTCGCGGCGGTGGATCTCCGCCTGCAGCGCGTCTGTCCGGGCCTTCAGCACGTCGACGGACGCCGTCAGGTCATGCTGCAGCCGGCGGAAATGCTGGGCCAGCAGCAGCAGGACCACCGCGTTGGCGATCAGGCCTTCCAGCCGGGTCGTGTACCAGGCCAGCGTGTAGCGCCCACCGCTGTAGGTGCTGAGCCAGATACCTGCCGCCTCCGCCGTCAACACGACCATCAGCCAGACAAAGATCGATCGTTTGTAGAGGCCACGCCGCCACATCAGCACCAGGGCCAGCACCGCCAGCGCGGCGGTCCAGTAGGCCCCGGAGATGCTGAAACTGCCGAAGAACTGGCGCCCATCGACGCTGGACAGCGCGCCGGCATCGCTCATTTGCGAACCCACATAAGCTGCGGTCGCCGCAAGAACCGCCACCACGACGGGCAGGTAGCCGGCCCGCGGCCCGTGCCGCGCTCCTGGCCGCCCCTCCACGAGAATGGCCCAGGCGATGAAAGAAGCAAAGCCGGCGCGCCAGACAATGAACATCCAGCTCACCGCATGGGGAGAGCCGATCACCGGACCCTGGGGAAACACCGCGCCGGGAAAGCTCAGCACATGCAGAATCGCCATCAGCCCACCGAACAGGTAGGCGGCCGCGATGACGGCATGTGAGCGGGGTTGTTGCGGAGAAGAAATCAGCAGCCAGAAGGTCGCGAGGTCGATCATCGCGATGGCTGCACCGTACATGCCGCTGACATGCGGCAAAGGCACCAACGGGGTCGATGCATACGGGAAGATCAGCGCGGCCGTCGCCAGCAGGATCAACGCCAGGCCCAGAGCCAGCCGGAGCTGCGAGCGGCTCGCAACTTCTTCGACAACCTCCGGGTACGCCATGGCGCCTATCTCCTCACTCAAGCGGCCGGCCATTGTCGCCGCGCGCTCAAGCCATGCGACCCTGTGGCGTCAGCAAGCTCGCGTGGTTTGTGCAAAAGGAGCTGTTCAGCCCCTCTGCTTCACTCCCGCGAGCCGAGGTGGCCCTGACTCGGGATAGGCCGCAAGGCGTCAACCACAGCCTGAGCGCGCGATGGCGATGATGGAGCTGCGGGGCGGCTGCTGCCGGTCAGTGCGGCAGTGAGGTGGGCTTGAAACGCAGGCTGTCCTGATAGGCCACCGGCACCAGCGTCTTGCGCACGTTGGCCAGCGCCGCAATGATCTTGTAGCTCGGGACGCCCTTGTCCTGAAGCCTGCGCGCAGCGTGCAGCAACACCAGATCCTGGAACGTGAAGCGGGTTCCCGTATCTGAATCCAGCACGTCCTCATGCACCAGCGAATCGATCACATGTTCCGGAATACCGGCCATCTGGACAGCTTGGGCCTTGCTGAAAGGGGCGAGTGCTTTTTGCATGAGGCTTCTCCGTGGGGTATGGACATGAAGATATCTGCTGGGATGTTGCCGAGATGCCGGTGGATGGCGGACGGTGATGTAGGACAGAGCCGGCAGCCTCTTCAGGCACCGTGTCCCCTGTGGCGTGTCCCCGTGTATCGCGTGTACCGCCTGTAAGCACGCGTAGGGTCCTTGCATCCCGCGCGAGCAGGCCCAACGCCGGTGCAGCCCCTTCTAGGGGCGACAACGCCGCCACGATTTGTCACCACGCCTACGGGTTTCCACCCGGGACGGTTGGGCCGCAATTTCTGAAAGTGGTATCCAAGCGGTGGCTAATTTCTTCACTCAAAGCAATACCAGTCTGAAGCCACCGATGCGATCAGCCGCCGGAAGACCAGCAAAACACCGGCGATTCCTGGGCAGCACGCCCGTCACGCTCGGGTCCTTCAACCCCCTGGAACCACCGCCATGACACGCATGACACGCTCCGTCCGACCTCTCTCCACGCCCTTGCGACTGATAGTCGCGTTCGGCGCCGCGGCCGTCACGCTGCACGCTGTTGCGCAGACCGCCGCCGCCTGGAAGGCCGACACGTACTACGCCGCTGGCAGCCTCGTCAGCTACAACGGCCAGATCTACCGTGCCACCGTCAACCAGACGGACTACAGCAGCACCGGCTGGAATCCCACCACGGCATCCTTGTGGACACTGGTCGGCCCCGCCAGCGGCGCACCCGCACCTTCACCCGCGCCAGCCCCGACACCCGCCCCCAGCCCCGCACCCTCGCCTGCCCCGGCACCTGCCGCCGCGCCGGCACCGAACGGCGTGTGGAATGCAGCCACCGCCTACGCGGGCGGCGCCATCGTCAGCGATGGGGGTGTGCTCTACCGCGCCAACTGGTGGACCCAGGGCGACAAGCCTTCCACCCACAGCGGCCCGGCAGGCTCCGGCCAGCCCTGGACGGTCTATAGCGGTACCACCGCACCGGGGCCGGCACCGACCCCAGCACCAACACCTGCACCTACGCCTGCGCCTTCCCCCGCACCAACCCCCTCTCCGGCCCCCTCCCCCGGCCCAGCCCCCGCGCCTGGCGCCCATCAGCTGATCGGCTATTGGCACAACTTCACCAACCCGGCGGGCGCCACCTTCCCGATCAGCGAAATCTCCAGCGACTACGACGTGATCGTTGTCGCCTTCGCCGACGATGCGGGCAACGGCAGCATCGCCTTCAACCTGGACGGCGGTTCAGGTGGCGAGGCGCGCTTCATTGCCGATGTGGCGGCTGCACGCGCCAAGGGCAAGAAGGTCGTGCTGTCCTTCGGTGGCCAGAATGGCACGGTGACGCTCAACAACGCCACGCAGGTGACGAACTTCGTCAACAGCGTCGAGGCCACCATGCGTCGCTACGGCTTCGACGGCATCGACATCGACCTGGAAAGCGGTGCCGGTGTCACCTCCGGCGCGGCGGTGCAGACCAACCTGGTCACTGCGGTCAAGCAGCTCAAAGCGCGCATCGGCAGCAGCTTCTATCTCTCGATGGCACCAGAGCATCCGTACGTGCAGGGCGGCTACGTCGCCTACGGCGGGATCTGGGGCGCCTACCTGCCCATCATCGACGGCCTGCGCGACGAACTGAACGTGCTGCATGTCCAGTACTACAACAACGGCGCCGTCTACACACCCTACGCCACGCAAGGCCTGGCCGAAGGCAGCACCGACATGCTGGTGGCCTCCAGCCGCATGCTGATCGAAGGCTTCACCACCAACAACGGCACCGGCCCCTACGTGTTCCGCGGGCTGCGCCCGGACCAGGTGGCCTTCGGCCTGCCGTCGGGCCCATCGTCCGCCAACAGCGGACAAGCCAGCCTGGCCACCATCACCGCGGCGCTGAACTGCCTGACGCGGCTGACGCAATGCGGCGCCATCAAGCCCCCCGTCGCCTACCCCACACTGCGGGGCGTCATGACCTGGTCGATCAACTGGGACCGCCACGATGGCCTGACCTTCTCCCAGGGCGTACGCGCCTCGCTCAACACCCTGCCATGAGGACCACGGCCATGACACGCTTGAAACGATCATTGGCCGCGTTCGCGCTCGGCCTGCTGGGTGCCGCCGCCCAGGCCCAGACCTGGCAACTGGTCTGGCAGGATGAATTCACCAACGGCATCAGCGCTGCCTGGCGCTTCGAAACCGGCAACGGCTCCGGGGGCTGGGGCAACAACGAGCTGCAGTACTACCGCCGCGAGAACGCCACGGTGGAAAACGGTGCCCTGGTCATCACCGCCAAGCGCGAGGATTTTGGCGGTTATCGCTACACCTCGGCCCGCATGACCACGCAGGGGCTGGCAAACTTCCGCTATGGGCGCATCGAGGCCCGCATGAAGCTGCCCCGCCGCACCGGCATGTGGCCCGCGTTCTGGATGTTGGGGAGCAACCTGGGCACCGTCGGTTGGCCGGCCTCCGGCGAGATCGACATCATGGAGCAGGTCAATACCGATGCCGCCGTGTACGGCACGGTGCATTGGCAGGGCACGGATGGCGGCCATGCCTCCTATGGCGGCAACATCGCCGTGGACACCACGGCCTGGCACGACTACGCCGTGGAGTGGGACCCCAACGCCATCCGCTGGACGGTGGACGGCAAGCAGTTCCACGTCATCGACATCACCAACGGCGCGGGCAGCACCGAGGAATTCCAGCGCGACTTCTTCCTGCTGCTGAACATGGCTGTGGGCGGCAACTGGCCAGGCTTCAACATTGACGAGACGGCCCTGCCGGCGAAGATGTATGTGGACTACGTGCGGGTGTACAAGGCGGCGTCAAATACCACGACGAACAGCTGGACCACGCGCGCGCCCTCCGGCCTGGTGATTCGCCATCAGGCCAGCCGCGGCCGTGTGGACACCGCCGGCAGCGTCAACCCGTTCAACGACGGCAACTGGCGCATGGTCACCGGCCTGGCCGGCAGCGGTGTGTCGTTCCAGTCGGCCAACTATCCAAACGCCTATCTGCGCCACCGCAATGGCGAGGTCTGGCTGGACACCAACGATGGGTCCGATCTCTTCAAGCAGGACGCCACCTTCATCCAGCAGCCCAGCCTGCTGGACGGCAACGGCGTGTCGTTCCAGTCCTTCAACTTCCGGGACCGCTGGATTCGCCATCGCAACTCGCTGCTGTTTGTGGAGCCGGTGACGGATGCCCAAGGCCGCTCGGATGCCAGCTTCAGCAGCACGGGCGCCCTCACGGGCACAGCCGCCTTCAGCACCACGCTGGCAGCAGACGGCTTTGCGCAGATGCAGGGCATGCAGCTCGAAGCGTCAAGCGAAGGCGGCCAGGATCTGGGCTGGATCGAGGCCAACGACTGGGTGGTGTGGAACCTCAACCTGCCGCAGAGCGGCACCTACACCATCGAATACCGGGTCGCCAGCCTGAGCGGCGGTGGAACGCTGCAGCTGGAGAAGGCCGGTGGCGCACCGGTCTATGGCAGCGTGGCCGTGCCTTCGACGGGTGGCTGGCAGAACTGGACCACCCTCTCGCAGCGCGTCACGCTGGATGCCGGGCAGCAGCAGATCGCCGTCAAGGCCCTCGCGGGTGGATGGAATCTGCGCTTCGTGAAGATCACGAAGTCCTGAGCCCTGCACCGGCAGCGGCAGCGGCGCCTGCAGTCGCCGGCAAGGGGCCGGGACACTGCCCCTGCGGCCACCGGGCCATCGCCGCGCCAATGGCCTGGCTCAGCTGCGACAGCAGGCGCTGCTGGGAAACCACCATCTCCGTGTAGCCGCCCAGCGCCGGCTCGGTCAGCTCGGTGCGGCAACTCAGCCGTGCCGGGGTATCGCCGGCCTGGGCAATGCTCCAGTCTGCCGCCAGGTTCACGCGCACGCCGGGCCAGGCATCAAAACGACGCATCTGCACCTTGATGCGCAACAGCTCGCGCCCCGGCTGTGCGCCCAGGCCGGCCACGTCCTGCGTGCCGAGCTGGCGCGAAAGCTGGGTCGACAGGGCGGCCCTGAGCTCTTCACTCAAGGGCGCGGACCAGCGCTCGTTTTCCAGCACCGCCACGCCGCTGTCACTCTTGCGGATGACGATCTGCGGCTGGTCCAGCGATTCGGGTACCCCCACCGGCAGCACCTCGATCACATAGGCCGGAGGCAAGCGCAGCGGTGGCGACGTTGATGGGGCCGCCGCCGTATTGCCGTTCGCGGCCGGCGGCGTCAGCGTGTAGTAGGACGTGATCGGCGCCGAGCCGCAGGCGGCCAGGCTACCGCCCACCACCGCCGCCAGTGCTGCCATTGCGACATGGATCAAAGAGGACTTCATGGCTTCTTGGACTCCTGCGAAGCATCAGAGCGCGGCGGCTCAGAGCGCGGCACCTGCGGGGTCGCCACCGAGGTCGCCGCTGGTGCATTGGGGGTGGGCGGCGTGGCATTGGCAGCCGGCAATGGCGCGTCTGCCGGCCGCCCCCGGAGCAGCGACTCCGGATGCCGCGAGAGCATGTCCGTCAGCGACCGTAACGAGCGCGCCGAACGCTCCACCTCACGCAAGGTCTCGCTCAGGTCCTGCTGGAGATGAGAATCCTCGCCCACCGCACCACCGACGGCGCTGAGGGTCTTCTGCGCCTGCTGGAACGTGGCCGTCGCCTCCGGCAGCACCTGCCCGTTCACCTGATACAGCGTCTGGTTGAAGGTACCCAAGGCGCCGTTGAGTTGCAGCAGGCTGTTGTTCAGGTTGGTAGCCACCTGCTCCATCGGCAGCTTCTCGATCTTGTCCAGGATGTGCACCACCTGCTCGGGGATCTGGTCCACCTTCTTGTCGATGGTGGGAATCTGCAGCGGGCTCTGCGCCACCATCGCCACCTTGGGTGCGCCCGGGTAGAACTCCAGCGAGATATACCGCTGGCCGGTCAACAGGTTGCTGGTGCGCGCCTCTGCGCGCAGGCCGGCGTCCACCAGGTTCTTCACGAACAGGGTGGTGACGGACTCGGGGTCCCCCTCCTTCACCGGCACATGCTGCATGGCGGCATCGAGCCGGTGCGGATAGATCTCGGCGCTGACCACGGCGGGGAAGCGCTTGCGCACCGGGTCGTAGTCCAGGGTGATGGCGGTGACACGGCCGATGTTCAAGCCCAGAAACTCCACCGGCGCGCCCACGGCCAGGCCGCGCAGCGACTGGTCGAAGCGGAACCGCGCGTATTGCGGCGGGCCATCTGCACGGGCCATGGCGGTCTGCTCATCGTTGGCCAGCAGGTAACTGGCGCGGGCAGCGGCCACGGGCGCCATGTCGTCCGGGGGCGTGGCGAAGGCGATGCCCCCGGCCACGATGGTGGCCACGGATTGGGTGTTGAGCTTCAGGCCCTCGGCCCCCAGCGAGATGTCCAGCCCGCTGGCGTTCCAGAAGCGTGTGTTGCTGTTGACGAAGCGGTCGTACGGCGCATCCACGAAGATCTGCAGATCCACGCCCGTGCCCCGCTCGTTGAGCTTGTAGGTGGCCACCCGGCCCACCTGCACACGGCGGAAGTACACGGGCGAGCCGATATCCAGCGAGCCCAGGTCGGAAGCGTGCAGCAGGAAGGTCTTGCCCGGCATCCCGTTGATCACCGCAGGCGGTTCCTCCAGCCCGACAAAGTCGTGCTGCTCTTCCTTGGAGGTGCCGGTGTCCACGCCGATGTAGGCGCCCGAGAGCAGCGTGTCCACGCCGGACACGCCACCGACGCCGATGCGGGGGCGCACCACCCAGAAGCGGGAGTCCGTGCGGGCCAGGCCGCTGGCGCTGTGTGAGAGCTTGACCGTGGCGAGGATGTGCGAGCGGTCCGGGCTCAGCGCGATGGAGCGCACGCTGCCCACGGTGACGTCCTTGTATTTCACGGGCGTCTTGCCGGCTTCCAGGCCGGCGGCTGTCTGGAAGCTGATCACGATCTCCGGCCCCTCGTTGCTCCAGCTGCGGGCGAAGATGGAGAGGGCCACGATGGCCGCGACGGCCGGCACGATCCACACCAGCGAGACACCACGGCGGCGCTTGACGCCTGGCAGGCCGGCATCGGGCAGCGGCCCGGCCTCCGGCCATGGCGCGCGTCCGTCGGAAGGTGGACCCGGTGGCTGCGGGGAGGCGGAATCAGTGGGAGGGTTCATTCGGTCTCTCGGCGTCCCAGATCAGACGGGGATCAAAGCTCATGGCGGAGAGCATGGTCAGGATCACGACCATGCCGAAGTAAAGAATGCCGATGCGGGGCTCGATGTCGCTGAGCTGGCGGAACTTCACCAGCGCGGCCACCAGCGCCACCACCACCACGTCCAGCATGGACCAGTAGCCGATCAGCTCCACAAACCGGTAGAGCCGGCTGCGCTCGGCCTGGGCCCAGGTACTGCGGCGCTGCGTGGTGACCAGCAGCAGTGCCATGGCCAGGAACTTGGTGCAGGGCACCGCGACGCTGGCCACGAAGATGATCAACGCGATGTCCCAGGCGCCTGCGCGCCAGAACTCCACCACGCCATTCATGATGGTGCTGTCCCCGCCTCTGCCCAGCATCTGGGTGTGCATGACGGGAAGCAGGTTGGCGGGGATATAAAAGATCAGGCCTGCCAACAGCAGCGCCCAGGCGCGGGCAATGCTGTTGGGTTTGCGGTGATGCAGCGGCGCACCGCAGCGCGGGCAGGCCTGCGCGTCCAGCAGGCCGGCGCGAGCGCTCACCTGGCCGCAGCTGTGGCAGCCGATCACTCCGCGCTCGAAGGCTCGTGGGCGGCGCTGGGCGGCGGCGGAGGCGCCCGGTTGCAGCACGGGCTCAGCCATGGCGGGTGTGGGTGGCGTGGGAGGCCGCGCCATCGTCGGCAAGACCTTCCCGGCGGGCGAGCTCGGGCTCATCCACCAGGTCCCAGAGCCAGTGCATGTCTCGGCTGGCGATGATGGCGATCAACGCGGTGAGCACGGCCATGGCCCAGGTGCCTGCGCCGAGGGTGACGGCGACCACATCGGAGAGCTTGATCATCGCCACGAGGATGCCCAGCAGGCACACCTCCACCATGCTCCAGGGCCGCAGGCCCACCAGCAAGCGCATCAGCAGCTCGAAACCCGGCGGGCGGCGGCCCGTGCGGGCAAAGCCCAGAACCCACAGCAGGGACGAAATCTGCAGCAGCGGGACGACGATGAGCGTGAGCGCCAAGGGCACCGCGATAGGCGCCGTTGGGCGTTGTGCCAGCGCGATGACGGCACCCCAGACGGTGGATTCGTTGTGGGCGCCCTGGAAGTTGATGAGAACAACCGGGCGGAAGTTGGCAATGAGGAAGGTGATGGCGGCGGCCACGGTGAGTGCCAGCCACTGGTCCAGCGTCAACCGGTTGGCCCGCAGCAGCACGGCGTTACAGACTTCGCATCGCGCCACTTCGTTGCCGGCGAGTTGAGGCCGGCGATACAGTGTGTCGCAGTGTTCACAGGCGAAATATTCGCGGTACGCAGACGGGCGGGGGCACATGGGCACAGCCAGGGCAAAAGGCGTACCGATTATGGTGGATGGGTTTCGCCGCTGCAGGAGGCCCATGGTGCCGGGCCCGGGGCCAGGGCCCGGATCATCTGGCCATCACTGGGTTGTCTGGGCGGCGGCCGTGGCGCGGCTCAACAGTTCCTTGGCGTCCGCATCTCGCCCTGTCGCCTTATAGATCGCTGCCAGGTATTTGCGGCTCTGGATCACGGCCGGATGATTCGGGCCCAGGACCTTCTCCCGCGTCCGCAGCGCCTGCTTGGCAAGTGCTTCGGCTTCGGGGAATTTCCGTTGCTCGGCATAGAGCCTGGCGAGGTTGTTCTGCACCGTCGCCACCGACGGGTGTTCGTTCCCGAGCGTGCTCTTGTAGAAAACCATGGCCTTGTAGAGCAAGGGCTCCGCATCGTCGTACTTGTACTGGGCCATGTAGCACATGGCGAGGTTGTTCAAGCTGGTGGCCAGCGCTGGATTGGTGGCGCCAAGCAGGCCCGTCCGGATGGACAGCGAGCGCTTGTAGAGCGGCTCGGCTTCCTCGTTCTTCCCCTGGTCACTCAGCACAGCGGCGTAGTTGCTCAGGCTTTGGGCCACGAGCAGGTGGTTTCTGCCCAGTTGCTCTTCCCGGATGTCCAGCGCGCGCTCGAACAAAGGCAGCGCCTTGTCCATATCACCCTTGACCAGGTACAGGCCGCCCAGGTTGTTCAGGGAAATGGCCACGGTCAGGTGGTTGGTGCCGAGCTTGGCCTCGCGGATCTTGAGGGATTTTTCATACAGCGCCTCGGCGGCGGGGTAGCGCCCCATCTCCTGGTACAGGGAGGCCAGGTTGTTGAGGCTGGTGGCTTCCAGGAGCGGCTCTGTAGCACGAGACTTTTCATCGATCTCCAGCGCCCGTTTGAAGAGCGGCTCCGCCTGGGCAAACTGACCCTGGTCCTGATGCACGGCGGCCAGCAGGCCCAGGCTCAGGGAGACCGTCCTATCCTCCGGCCCTTTTGTTTTTTCCGCCAGATCCAGCGCCTGCTGGGCGAGTTGGGCAGCCTTGGCGAATTGGGCTTTCTCCAACGCGGATTGCGCGTCGCCGAAGATGCTGCGCCAATCGCGGCTCTGGGCCTGGGCCTGGGCCTGGGCCTGGGCCTGAGTTTGGGCCTGGGCAGATGCTGGGGGCACAACGCCGAAGGTGGCGACCAGGGCAAGGAGCAAGGCGGGAGCGGCGAGTTTCATCGTCACGGGCAGATGGATTTTCGGGCGGTGGGCGGTGGACGCAGGGCTGAAACAACTGGGCCTGCGCTGGCGCCACGGGTTCGCGAGGTTAGCTCAATGGCGGGGGACTTTGGCCATGGGCCACGGCGGCTGCGGGGAGTGTATGCAGAGCCCCTGTCTGAGGACATCAGGGAAGATGTCCGTTTCTGGCGAGCATGGCGGGCGTGGGCTGCGTAGGATTCAAGGCTTCCACCCAGGAGCGCCAGATTCATGAACCCTTCAACTGCATCCGCCGCCGCCCCGACGCAAGCCGAAAAGGCACTCGCCTTCCGCGCCCTGCATGAGCGGGCACAGACCTTTGTCATTGCCAACGCGTGGGACATCGCTTCCGCCCGAATGCTGACGGACTGTGGCTACGAGGCGCTGGCCACGTCCAGCGCGGCCGCTGCCGAAGCCGTCGGCAAACGGGATGGGGAGCTGACGCGTGAAGAGACCATTGCGCATGTCCGTCTCATCGCTTCGGCCACGTCCGTGCCCGTGCATGCGGACCTGGGCAACGGGTTTGGGCATGATCCTCAGGCCTGCGCACTGACGATCCGTCAGGCGGCGGAGGCTGGCGCGGTCAGCGGGTCCATTGAGGACAGCAGCGGGACGAGCGTCGCGCCGATCCTCGACTTTGACCTGGCCGTGGCGCGCGTATCAGCAGCCGTTGAGGCGGCGCGGGCGTTGCCTTTTGCATTCAGTGTCACTGCGCGGGCGGAGAACTTTCTGCACGGGGTCAACGATCTGGACGACACGATCCGCCGGCTTCAGGCCTTTGAACGCGCAGGGGCTGACACGCTGTTTGCGCCGCTGCTGCCCAACCTGGATGCGGTGGAAAAGGTCTGCCGCTCGGTGAGCAAGCCGGTCAACTTCATGGCGGGGGTGCCCGGGCTCTCGTTCACTGTGGAGGAACTGAGCCAACGCGGCGTGCGCCGGGTCAGTTTGGCGATGTCGCTGTTTCGGTATGCGATGCGGGCAGCGAAGGCGGCGGCGGTGGAGGTGAAGGAGGTGGGGACGTTTGAATATCTGAGGCGGCCGTGAGCGAGCTGCCTCGCTCGCCGGGTCAGCGTGGCATCTGGACTGTCCCTGGTCGGGTAGATCCTGTCCCTATCGCCCGCCGAGGCCGATGCAAACTACTACCGGCAACTCGCCAGTCAGACCGCCGCCGTGATGGGCTGACTTAAACCATACGGCCTCCGCGGAACCCGGGTTAATTCAACCGCTGGCACATCCGGGGGCGGAGAAAGCACGCTTATTTTGAACTACGAAGATGCCGTCGCGGCGGTAGAAAAGCAACTCGCCAAAATCGACGATCTTCCGGGAGGCGACTCCCTGGTCCTTGTGTCGGAGCACACCATCGAACGCCCATTCGGCTGGGTCTTCTTCTACACCTCGCGCTTGTACCGTGACACTCGCGACATCAAGTACGCCCTAGCAGGGAACGCTCCGCTGATCGTCAACCGGAGTTCTGGAGAGGTCGTGCCGACCGGCACCGCACAGCTCTTGGAGCACTACTGAATACGAGGCGCGCATCGGCCTCAGCTGACAGCGCCTTACGCTGACGATCCACGATCTCACCGGCACCGAACGTAAGCGGTCAATGAACTGCGCCCTTGGCGCCAACGAGTTGTCGGGGTAGAAGCGATTCAGGCCGCGAGGTCGATGCGCCAGGGCAGCAATGCGGCGTAGTCGTCCGCCGTCTGGGCCTTGGGCAGCGCAACGAACAGTGCGCGCAGGTAGCGGTAGCCGTCGATGCCGTTGACCTGGCAGGTTTGCAGCAGCGAGTACAGGTTTGCGCTGGCATTGGCCCCGGCCACGGTGTCGGCGAACAGCCAGTTGCGTCGGCCGACGCA
>NZ_FOAV01000038.1 GCF_900109745.1 Roseateles sp. YR242
GGATGGCGGTGAGGTCAGAAGATGGAATCGCGCAGGCATATCGATATCGAAGAGATCAGAGGCTACGGGTACGTCAAGGCGCGACGTCTGACGAAGGCCCGGGTCCCCGGAGAACCGTTGATGGCGCAATAGGTGGCCAACGGAATCGGTTCACTTCCGGAATCGGACGGGGCAATATGGCTCTCAGGGGTCGCACCAATCCTTTAGCGGCAACAAGCGGCAAATCGGGGCGACCTACAGGTGGCAGGCTCACGGGCAACGGCACCGCTGGCAGCTCCCGTGATTTCTTTGACATGGACCCCTTGAACATGCGCCACAGGTCCATCGCCGGCGCACCAGCGGCCCTGAGTCGCGCGGCATATTCCCGATCGGTTTCCGAACTCTTCTGACGATCAGCGCGCATAAGTGCCGACAGCTCCGCCCGCTTAGGCAGGAATCGCAGGATCGATGCCGCATCCCGCTCGATCCCCGCCATCAACATGAGATCCTTGGCAAAAAGAACACCAATTCCTTCATATGCCGCGAGTGCCAGGCGCCGGGCATGGCCATTGCGACTCTCCAATGAGCCAGGTGCGGGTGGAGGCTCTAGCTTCAACAACGCCTGTTGCCAGGGCTGAAGCGGCTGGCGCTGCGGCCACGCGTCGGCACCTGCACTGGTGCTCACCTTCTCGCCGGAGCTCACCCGTTCGGGTGGCTCGCTCGACCGATCTACCGCCTCGTCCGCGCCCGAGACTGTCTTGCCGGGCAGCAGTGACACCTCTTGCGCCCCCCCTAAAACAGACGTATTCACCCGCATGGTGCCCAAAACGAGCTTCTCCAAGGTCATCTGGAATACGGAACACACTGAGCACTCTGGGGCGCCAAAGTCCCGAAGCCGCCGGGCGTAGTCGCGGTCGGATTCACGCTGCTCCTGCTGATGCTCGCGCATCAGTTCCCGCAGCACAGAAAGGTCGCGCAGCTTGCGAATGCAATTTGCAACGCCCAAACCGATACCGGCCATCACCGACAGATCCTTGGCAAGCACCGGGCCGGGCCATAGGGCGGGCTCCAGTACTAGCCTGCGGGCGTATGCGCCGCTGGTTTCATATGTGTGGCGAGGAACGGCCTTCAACAGCGCCTCCTGCCACGGCTTCAGCGAACGAGCCTGATCGTCTCTGAGCCGACCAGCACGCCTTGACGGGAGCAGCTCGTGCACTGTTTGCGCCCCACGCTCGATCCCGCTTGGTCCTTCGCCCGGCTGATCCGGTTCGAGCGGGCGTTTGCGGCTCACCGGGTCGGCCGTGGCCTGCACAGGGCTCGG
>NZ_FOAV01000004.1:0-118069 GCF_900109745.1 Roseateles sp. YR242
AGCTCCGCCTGGGCGAAAAACGCGCTGGCCAGCTTCAAGATCTCGTTGGCCTTGCGCAGCTCCCGCACCTCGCGTTCAAGGTCCTTCACGCGCTGGGCCTCGCTGCTCGTCACGCCCTCACGCACGCCAGCGTCCACCTCCGCGCGCTTGACCCATTCGTTCAGCGTCTGCGGTACGCAGCCAATCTTGGGCGCGATGGACTCAATGGCCGCCCAAAGCGACGGGTATTCCCCTCGGTGCTCCTGCACCATCCTCACGGCACGCTCACGCACCTCGGGTGAGAACTTGTTCGACTTGCTCATGGCTCAATCCTCTCAGAGTGTTGAGCCTCCTCAAAATCCGGGGCGATTCAATCAGTACTTGGCACGCTGAAGCGCAGCATCCGAGTCCAGGCCGGCCGCTGGCCGCCCGTGAGGGCTTGGCCTTGACGCGGTGGCGCGCCCATCGACGCTCGCCGTGTGCGGTGCTTGGCCGTTGATGGCCTGGCACCGCTGACGGCAGAGGGTGACTCGCCCCGTTCCGCGAGAAGGGCGGGGGATGGGTTGGAGCCGCTTCCGTGAGAACAGCGGGCAGCGCCGGCAGCGGCGCCCATGACACCACATTCGGGATGTTGATGGTCTGGCCCTCTCGCAGCGAAGGCAGATTAAGCTAGTTCTTGACCAGATAGGCCGTCGCCTTTTCAATGCCGTCGATGTAGCGAGGGACGTTCATGCCTCCGTCCTTTCCCACAGCTTGAACACCAACACCCGACGGTCCGAAGGACAGGTGCGAGACACCGACCGCCCCACGTGCAGAGGATCGCCGGCCATCTTCATCACGCGGCCAGGTCGTGGGCGCACGGCGGCGATCACTTCCTCGTGCTGATCAAAGACGAGGGTCTCGCCGGCCCACGCAATATCCCATTTCGCATTGCAGTAGATGAGCACGGTGTGGTGTTTGTGGCGAGCTTGCTCGCCTGCGATGTCATGGTGTACGCCGCCTTCCGTGCCAAAGGCGTTGGCACTCAGGATGCATTCATACAAACGCACCGGGAACGGGAAGCTGGCCTTCACCGCCTCCCAGCATCGGGCCACTACCTGTAGCTTGTCCTCCAGCTCGGCGAGCTGCGGTTCCACGTCTCCTCGGTCCCCGTCGTCCGAGAGCGTCATTGGGTAAAACCAGTGAACGTCGAGGTCGTGGGAGTTGTATTGTTCCTTGCGGTTGATGAAGTACACGGGAATCCAGGACATCACTTCGATGAGTTGGGTTTTCAAGGCATCGTCGAGCAGATCGTCAAGGACTTGGACAGTCGGGCCGGTCAACATGGAACTCTCTGTGTAAATACATCGGCCCGAGCCGATGGATAGGTCGGGTCGGGCCGTAAAGTGTTCGCCGTGCAGGGCCGGTCCCGCAGGCGGGTCGGCTTTGCGTCGAGCGGTCAGCCGCGATTTGGCTCGCGGCTCACATCGCCGCCGTCATTGATCGTGTCGCCGCTGCCGGTGCAGCTCAGCGGCATGCCAGGACGATGGGGCAGGCGCACGCGCTTCACAGCGGTCCAGCGGTTGGCCGGGGAGGGGGCCGAATCGTCGGCGCTGGCCTGGACGGTTTGGCCAATACCGGTAATGGAGACCTTGGATGTCTTCATATGCACCTTTCAGTTGGTTCAAGGAAACGGATGAGGGAAGTGAGCGTCGGGGTGAACGGAGTCCACCGCCGCCAGGGGCAGAAGGTTCTGCCCAAAAATCATGGGGACCAGTCCCGGTACGAGCACCCGAACCACGCGCAACTCTGTACGGCCCTGGTCGACGTGGTGCTTCTCAGGCGTGATATCAACGGCATAGGCGTTCAACCCCGACCTCTTCAGTCGTTTGACAACATCTTGAAGAGCGCCAGCTGCCTGCCTGCGCGGCCATGCCGATGTGTTTCCCGCGTTCGCGGCAAACAGCAGGCGGTCTGCCTTGCGGAAATAGTCGCGCTGTCCGTACAGCGAGAAGTGGTCTTCCGGCGTTGCCGCTAACGCAGGGTCGGTCACGCTGGGGGTATGCTGGTGCAGCCAGCCATAGACTCGCGTTTCGGCTTCGTCCAGGGCGCCTTCGGCAGCTACGGCGAAATCGGGATGCGCGCTCGCCCCGAGCGTCGTGAAGTGGTGTTCCTCGTGCTGCACCGCCACCATCGCCACATGCACCCACGGGCTTTCCAGCCGCTGTAGTTGCACGCGGCACCCCGCCGCCTGCAGCGCGGCCATGCGTTGCTGGAAGGCCCGAGGCCATTGGGCAGATGGCACAGTCTGGCCCGGCGTCTGGGTCAGCCAGTGCCGCATGAAGGCATCGCGCTCGATCACTTCGTTCAACGCTCGCGTGGCCGCGTCTTCAAAGGTGATGCCCGCAGCGCAACCGGAGCTGGTCTCCTGCGTGAACGGTTGGTCCGATCCGAAGCCGGCCCGCAGCAATGCTGAACGCGCAAAAACCAGGTCGGCCAACACATGAACTGGACGGCATGACGCCAGTTCCTGCGCGGGAACCCATGCGTGTTCCCGGTCGGCCGCAAAGGGTACGTACGGGAAGCCGTCAGTTTGATATTGCTCGCTGGTGTAGAGGGCATGTCGTGACGGATCCAATGCGTCCCGTACGTCGGTCAGCTTGCCGATCAACAGGTCGCGCGGCTGACAATAGCCTTCGCGCTCAATCGCTTCCGCCAGGGCCTTGCGCGCTGCCAGCATGGGGTCTTTGTCACGCCCCCATGAATACTGGCGCTTGTCGTGGTCGTCGACGATCTTGGCCTGCGCCAGATGGAAGTTCATTCGGAAGTTCGGTGCCTGCGCGCCGACCCAGCCGAAGTCGAAGCTTGGTGACACCTGTGCCAGGTCGAGCTGGCGCTGGGTGGGACTGGCGCCAAAGAGCGCGGTACCGAGCAGGATGTCCTGAGGGGCCAGCTGGCACAGGTCGGTGGCGACCTGCTCGTAATAGCCTCCCAGGGTCGCCTGCGAAATGCCGAGTGCCGGTGCGCTCAGGGCAATGTTGTGAAAAGCCGCTCCAGCCTCCATAAAGAGGTATTGCAGCGAGCGGTTTCTGTAACGCAAGGCCGCGATCGACGGATCCGCTGCAATGAAGATGACGCCCGTGGCATGCGTCAATTTCCAAGGCTTGGTGCTGGCCAAGGGCAACGCGCTGACGTCGTCATTCACAAGCGTCAGCGCAACCAGGCGCTCACCTGGGTACTCCACGCGATAGACACCTGGCGAATACCGTCCCACCTGGCGGCGCAGGGCCACATAGACCTTGAGCAGATACATGCCACCGGCAGAGGCCAGGGTTCGGTGAGGAATGAGCTGGCCGGAACGGGGATGCGTGGCGTGAACCACACCAGCGGCCGACCACAGCAGGCGCAGAAGGGCTTTCTCGGTGACCGGTTTGTCGTTGAAGGTGTAGACGCTGGAGCGCTCCTTGAAGAAGGCATCCAATGGCGCGCCAGAGACTCGTGCCGCGTTCTTCGGCAGGGCCGCTGGTGCCGCCTCTTCGTTCCATGCGAAGCGCGGGGCGATCAAGTCGCTCACCTCCGGCGAGGCGGCTGCCCCGAACTGCGAGTACTGATAGCCATACCGCACCGCTTGGGCGCATGCCTGCCCCGCGTCAATCAGGGCACCCTGTTCAAACAGGAAGTCCATGAAGCTGGCGAATTCCTCGCGTTCACGTGGGGCGGCGATCCGCGCCAGTAGCTCGTCGATGGTCTGGGTGCCGTCGCACAGGGTGAAGACCCTGTCCAGCAGAGCGTTGGACGCCGCCACTTCCAGCTCCGCTTCTGGCGTGCGCACCAGGAGCAAGCCTTCGTCCGTGCCCTGGCGGATGCAGCTTGCGCCAGCCAGCATGGGCGTCACACGGTCAGTCGCCAACAGGGCGGCACGAACGGCGCTGGGAATCGCCTCGTTGAACACCTTGAGGCGGCGGCGGGTCACGGGCTTCATGCGGGGGCCTCCGCAGCCTCGGCGGGACGGGCGGGGGCCACTCGCACCGACCGGGCATATGCCGCGTCAGGTGGCTTTGACGAGGTTCCGAACAGCGAGGTGAACATCTCGAAATAGGCGTTGGGAGGGCAGATCGGGTTGGAGTTGAGCTCCAGCCACCAGACCTTGCCGTTGGTGTCGATCACCCCGTCCATGGCGCAGAGCATGGGCACGCGCATCTCGGGTTGAATCGCTTGGGCGAGCCATGCCCCAGCCTGCAGCAACTGTTCGCGCTGGGCTTCGTGCATCGCGTGCCAGGCGTTGTCCTGCGCCTCGCTGGTGCCGTAGGGAGCGAAATGCCGGCCGTAGCGATAGTCAAACCACACTGGGGTGCCTTCGGGCAGGGTGTCCGTCGGTTGCACGCCCTGATAGGCCAGGCAGGTCAGCACCTGTTCGCGTTCGCGGTAGACCGCCCATTGCTCGCCGAACTGGCCCATGCGTTCTGCAATGAGTGCCTCGATGGTGGAGACGCCGTTGCCCATTACCTTCGGGGCGGTTTGCGTTTGCACGTGCACCGGGCGGGCACCCCAGTACCAGACCTTCAGGATGTCTCCTGGGATGAAAGCTTCCGCGAAGATCTTTCCACCCATATTAGGGCTGGTGAGCGCGTTGGGCACGGGTGGGTCTTCCCCCTGGTGGTAGGGGCCCACCAACTGGTAGCCGAAAGAGCCAACGGAGCGCTTCAGGATGAAATCGGCCCGAGCCTCCCGTGCGGTGAGCCAATGGTCTGGGGTGGCCAGCCCGGCCGCAGCAACGGCGCGCTTGAAAGTCAGTTTGTCTGTGGCCAGGATCAAGGGGCGTGGCGCGTAGGGCCGCCATCCGATGAAGGCCGTGGTGCCGGGCATCAGCGAGCCCACGTGCGTCAGCCTGCCGTCCTGCTCATGGATGAACTGCGGCAGCAGCTTGTAGTAACGGTGATTCGCCTTGACTTCCAGCTGGAAGGTGGCGATATCCAGGTTGGCTTCCCCGCCATGAGCATCCGCCCACGCCTTGATGGCGCGGAAGTGATTCATGGTGATGTGGGTGAACATGGCGTGTCGTATTCCGAGGGAGTGAGGGGCATTCGGTAAGGTCCGCGGGTTCGGCGCGGGTTAGGTCCGAATCCCTGACCTCAAGGAATACATCCCGGCGCCGGCCAATCCGTTGAGTAATCCCCACTGGGATGAGAGGTCTTTGGGGAAGTCGGGTGGAATCTGGCCGTTCCGGCTTGGTGGCGGGCCCCCAAGGTCCGTACCATGCGCGCCATGGCGAAATTGATGGTGGCGTGGGAGGCGGGCGGTTATCTCGGGCACGAGATGCTGGTGACCGCCGCCGCGCTGGAACTCAAGCACGCCGGCCACGATGTCCTGGTGTGCGCGCCACAGGGCGTTCCCGCCAATGCGGCCGCGCGGCGGGAAGGACTCCGCTGGGATGAACTCCCGGGCGAGGCGCCACCCCCAGCACCCAGCACCGGCTTCCGCTGGAAGTCCCGGGCCACTTCACTTTGGTCCTTCGGCTTCCATTCGGCGCACTGGCTGCGTGGCCGGGTGTCGGCCTGGTCCGACCTGCTGGCCCGCGAGGCGCCGAGCGCCGTGGTGCTGCAAGCTGCCCCGTGTGCTCAATTGGCTGCCCGGGCGGCCGGTGTGCCTTCGCTGGAGTTCGGCATCGGCTTCGACGTGCCCCCGCGCCAATCGCCGTTCCCACCGTTCCGCAACCCGGATGCGTTCACGGTCGAAGCAGGGCAGGCGTTCGAGCGCCGGTTGGTCGAGATGATTCAGCAGGCCTGCCCGGTGGGCGACCAGACGCTGGCAGCTCTGGTGTCCGGTGACCGCCGTCTCGTGGTCTCGCTGCCAGAGCTGGACCATTACGCCGGTGCGCCAGACCCTTCGCGGTTGTTCGCAGGGCCTTTGCCGGCCGTCACCATGGGCGGCGCCACCGCCGAATGGCGTGGTCCCGGCCCACGGCTGCTGGCCTACATCCGGGCCAGTGCCGTAGAGGTGCCGGCGTTCCTCGACGCCGCGGCGGCGCTTCCGGGCGACTGGATCGTTGTCTGCCCGGATGGAACCGAGGCTCATGCAGCCCAGGCCACGCAGTCCTCGCCTGGTCGCATCCGCTTCCACCGCGAGCCGTTGTCGCTGGGCGGCTTGTTGCCGCAGGCGGATCTGGTCATCTGCCACGGTGGCGGCCTGATGGCCGAGGCGCTGGTCCATGGCCGTCCCTGTGTGGCGATGCCCATCCATCAGGAGCAGTTCATGGCGACGACCGCGATGACCCATCATGGCCTGGGTGCCATGTTGGCTCCGCGGGCGCCGGCGCTGTTCGCCGATGTATGGAGGCGAGTGCTTGCAGATCCCGGCGTGCAAGCCAACGCGTTGGCGCTGTCGGCACGCCAGCATGCCTTGGCCACGGGATCAGGCCAGGCGCTGGTGCGCTCGGTGCAAGACCTGCTTCGCGCGGGTGCGTGAACCCTGAGCCGGAGCTCAGGCTGCATCCAGTCCGAGCGCGGCGTCGTATCCCGCTAGCCCCGCCGCATGGCCGTAGTCCGCCAAAGGCCGGCGCTGCCGAGGCCGTTCCGCCGCCTCCAACAAGCCATGGACGGCGTCCGCGATGGCCGCCGGATCGAAGAAGTCCACCAAGCGAGCGTCCTCGGCCGGCTGCAGCACTTCACGCACCGGCGCGGTGTCCGAAGCCACCAGCGGCGTGCCGCTGGCCATGGCCTCCAGCAACGACCAGCTCAGCACGAACGGATAGGTGAGGTACACGTGCGCCGCGGACACCTGCAGTACCCGCAGATAGTCCCGATGCGCCAGTCGCCCTAGGAAATGCGTGCGGGCAGGGTCGAGGCTGACCTGCCGCAACAGCGCGGTTTTCCAGTTGGGCGCGTCCTTCGGCCGGCTTCCGTAGCTCACGCCGTCCCCGCCCACAATTACCGTGTGGCAGGTCGGGTGCAGGCGCTGCAATTGCTCCAGTGCCCGCATAAACACATGGAAGCCGCGGTAGGGTTCCAGGTTGCGGGCCACGTAGGTCACCACCGGGTCGCCGGCTTTCAGAACCGTGCCATCGGGCAGCGTGAAGCTGGCTGCCGGGTCTGGTCCCAACCGCTCGATGTCCACCCCTTCGTGTTGCACCAGGATCTTGGACTGGAAGATCTCGGGGTGCCGGTCGCGCTGCCAGCGTGTCGGGCTGATCGCCACGTCACAGTGGGTCAGGTTCAGCGTGTGCAGTGCATTCCAGGTGCGCACACGGGCTCGCTCATCCAGTGAGAGTGGGAACTCCGGGTCGAAACCCAGGTCCGCACCGTCTGCGTTGTAGAACCACTCGCAGAGGTGGATCAGCCGGGCCTGCGGGAACACGTCCTTCGCAAACAGCGTTTCACCCCATCCGGGATGCGCCACGATGGCGTCTGGCACAAAGCCGTTGCGCTTCAGGCGCATCAGCAGCCGTGCCACCGCCTGCCCGTGCAGCGTGGCGGACTCCATCTGGCGCAGATAGGGGTGTTGTCCCGGATGCGTCTGCCGTGACGGGCGGTAGCGCATGAGCCTTCGAAAGCCCGGAATTCCGGGAGAGGTGTCGCGTCCGATGCCGCGCACATCCCAGCCGGGCCGCCGGGCCCAGGCCTGCACCAGATGCCCGAACTGGCCGGGGAAGTTCTGGTGGATGACCAGGATCTTCATCACAGCACTCAGTGCAGGCCTTCAGGCGGCGTACCGTCGCTCGCCCCACCGGCGCCACCTGATCCGGCCACGCTGCCCACCAGCGGCGGCAGCAGGTCCAGCAGGCTGCCGCCAAAAGGCGCGGGCCGATCGCCCAGCAGTCGCTGTGCCAGCGGTTGCAGCGACCGAATGTCGCTGGCTTCGCCATCCAGCAGAGCCTGGGCGTAGCGGCCGGAGAGATTGTTGCGGTCGAGGCCGGCGGCGCGCCGGATGGCGTCGGCCGCGGCGTCGCGTTCGTTGCGAACCGCCAGCACCACCGCCAGGCCACCGTGGCTTTCGCCGAAGTTGCGGTCGAGCTCGATGGCGCGTTCGAAAGCCGCCTTGGCGGCCTCCAGATCGTTTTGCAGCAGGCAGGTCCAGCCCAGTGCATGCCAGGTGCCCACGTGCGCCGGAATGAGCTGGACGGCGCGGCTGAGCGTCGCGCGCGCTGCATCGAGGCGCCGCTCCAGCAGGTCCGCAAAGCCGAGCGCGGACACCACGCGGCCATCCATCGGGTTGCTCTGGAGCGCCCGCTCCAGCAGCGCGCGGGCCAGCGCGGCTTCACCGCGGGTGAGGCCGACCGAGGCGCGGGCCACCATCGCCTCGCCGGGCCCGCCATGCACTTTCAGGGCGTGCTCGGCCCACTGCAGGGCGGCGGGCAGGTCCGTCACGTCCACGGCGATCAGGGCTGCAATGCCCGCCGCCGGTGCGGCCAACTGGCCGGCCTGCCACCGTGCCTGGCTCCAGGCCATTGCGTCGGCCATGCGGCCGGCGTGATGCATCAGGCGCAGCCACATCATCTGCAGCGGGGCGTCCACCGGTCGCTGCGGGTCGTTGCCCACCCAGGGCGCCAGCACCAGCAGGCCGGGTTCCGGCGTGCCATCCCTCAATGCGATCAAGGCGAGGTCGTGGGCCACCACCGGGCGAAGCGCCTCGGGTGCGGCGGGATGGTCCTGCAGCGAGATCAGCAGCGCGCGGGCTTCGTCCCGGCGTCCTTGCGCCATGAGCCATTGGCTCTCCCGCAGCCGCCAGGGCCACGGGACCGCGGCCGACACGGTCAGGCCCTGACGCAGGTGGGTCTCCGCACGGGCCCACGCACCCGCCTGCAGCGCCACCTCGAAAGCGTCCGTAAGCAGCGCAGCGTTGTGGGGATCATCGCGCAGGAAGCCCTCGAGCTGATCAAGCCGTTGCAGGGTGGAGTTGGTGATCGTCATGAATGAGTCGTTCGCTGCGTTGCGTTAATGGGGTTACCAGGCCACATCCACCGCGCGGCTCGCATGGAGCTTGTCGCGCAGCAGTTGCAGGCCTCGGCGATGGATTTGGGAAATACGGCTTTTGGTCAGTTCGAGACGGGTGGCGATGTCCTCGAACGAATGTTCCTGGATGTAGTGCAGGGAGATCACGGTGTACTCCTGCGCAGGCAGGTGGCGGACCAGATCATGCAGCCGCGCGCGCAGCTGCTTCATCTCCACCCGCTGGTAGGCGAGCGGAGCCAGCCCGATGTCCACGTCGGTGCCGTCCTCACGCGCCATCATGCCGGTGTCGTCCAGCAGGCAGCCGAGTGCGATGCCGATGCCTACCTCCGCCAGGTAGCGGAACAGGTCCTCCGGGGCGGCTTTTGCGTCCGGCACGGGAGTGCCCGGTCGTTGGTCCTGCGCCATGACCGACTCAAGGCGTTCCTTGCGCAGGCGCTGACGCACGGCGATCTGCTGCTGCTTCTCGGTGAGCCGTTCAATGCCGTCGAGGATGGCCCCATGCATCCGGCGCGAGGCAAAGGTCTTGAACTGCGCGCCCTTGTCCGGATCGTACCGGTCGATGGATTCCACCAGGGCCAGGCTGGCAAGCTGGTGATACTCCGCGAACTCGATCTCGTCATGGATGCGGCGCGCGTAATAGGTGGCTGCGACCACCCGCGCATAGTCCAGGTAGTGCGAGATCAGCTGCTGGCGTAGCGCCTGGTCGCCCGAGGCCCTGAAGAGGGACCACAGTTCGTTCTCGCGCTCGGGCGCCCATGAGGCTGGCGAGGCGGGATTGGAAAGGGCGGATTGACGCGACATGTCGTTCTCAGTGGAACGAGCCCACCAGGGCCTTGAGGATGAGGCTCCATCCATCCACCAGGATGAACATCAGCACCTTCAGCGGCAGGGCGATGGTGGTGGGCGGCATCATCATCATGCCCAGCGCCATCAGGATGCTGGAGACGATCAGGTCGATCAGCAGGAAGGGCAGGAAGATCACGAAGCCGATCTGGAAGGCGGCCCGCAGCTCCGACAGCATGAAGGCCGGTACCAGCTGCACGTTGCTGATGTCGTCCATCGACTGCGGCGCCTTGGCCTTCGACAGTTCCACCATCAGCGCCAGGTCCTGCTCCCGGGTCTGGCGCACCATGAACTCGCGCAGCGGCCGGATGGCGCGCTCCACTCCCGCGTCGGCGGCCAACTGACCTTGCATGAATGGCTGCAGCGCATGCTCGTTGAGCTCCTGCAGAACCGGGGACATGGTGAACAGGGTGAGGAACAGCGCCAGCCCGATGAGCACCGTGTTGGGCGGCGTCTCGGGCATGCCGATGGCATGCCGCAGCATGGACAGCACGATGATGATGCGCAGGAAGGCCGTGACGCACACGATGATGGCCGGCAGCACGGCCAGCACCGTGAGGCCCATGACGATGCGCACGGCCAGGGCGGTGTCGGTACCCTGGCCCTTGCCGGACTGGGGCAGGCGCAGGTCGATGCCGGTGGACTGGCCCGGCTGATGAGGGGCGATCCGGGCATTGGCTGAGCGGCCGGCCGTGGTCACGATCTCCACCGGTTCGTCCAGTGGTGCCGATGCGGCCGCAGCGCTGGAGGCCGCGGGAGCCGCCATGATGGCGCTGGCGACGTTAGCAACATTGGCGCCATTGGCGAGCGAGGTCTCCGGCGCCCCCTGGGCCTGCGCCAGACCAGCGGCCAGCAGCAGCGCGCACCCGAACACGATGAACCAGCGGATCACGCGGACACCTCCGGCTGGGCCGCGGCGCCGTCACGGGCCACCTGGGCATTGCGGTCGATGACGACTGGTGCTGCGTTGCCGCTCACCGCCAGCAGCAACTGGCGGTCGTTCCATTCCACGACATGCAGCCGGGTGTTCACGTCCAGGCGGACGCTGGAGGTGACGCGCAGGCCGTCCTGCTGTCTGGCCGTCGCGCCCGATGCCACTCGGAAGAGGCAGGCCCCCACCAGCCCGCCCCCCTGGCGGTGACGATGCCACCAGGCGGCGAGCGTGGCCAGGATCAGCACCAGCAGGAAGATCGCCCCGGCCACCGGGAAGCCGTTCTCGCTGGTATCGCGACGAAACGGCAGCGGGCTCGACGCCGCGCCAGGGGCGGCCTCGACCGCGGCATACGCCTGGCCGCTGGTCGCGGCAAGGGCCAGCAGGGCCCCCGCGTACGGGGCGGAACAACGACGCATGGGTCAGGCCTTCAACGGAGTCGGAATCTCGGAGAGCCGTACGGCGAACTGGTCGTCCACCGCCACGAGCTGGCCGCGCGCGACCACCTTGCCTTCCAGCAGGATGTCCACGGGCTGGTCGACCAGGCGGTTGAGCACGAACACCTGGTGTTCCTTGGCCGACATCAACTGGCCCACGGTCAGCTCCACATGGCCCACGCAGACTTGCAGCCGGGTGCGGATGTTGTGCAACGGATTGACCACGTCGGTGATTGCCGGCCGGGTACCCGTCGGGATGTCGTGCAGCTCGTTCAGGGCGATTGAGTGAGCAGCAAGCGGCGCGTCGCCGCGGGAAGAAGTGGAGTCGTTCATGGGGCGGTCGGCCCAGGAGGCCGTCTGAAGGTCAGCAGGGGACGGAATGAGTTCGATGGCTCGGTGGCCGTCACGGGAGCCCAGATAACCCAGGCAGGCAAGGCGGGTCTCGTCCTGCGCGCGCACTTCCAGCGGCTGGTCCAGGCGGTGCGGAAGTGGCACCACGTCACCAATGCGCAGCGATTGCAGGGTGCCCAGGTCGATGACCACGGGCGCCAGTTCGACGCGCAGGGTCAGGGTGCGGTGGGCGAGGACCGCCAGCACCGGCACCGGGGCGTTGAGCGCGGGAAATGGGGCGCCTGTGGGCCGGGGGAGGTCACGCACGAGCGTGGCGACGCTGTCGCCGTCGATGCGCAGCCACAGCGTCAGCGTCTCGGTGCCCTGGAGTCGCAGGCGAACGATCGCCGCCCCGCTCCAGAGCGCGCGCGAGGCAGGTGCCAGTTCCGCTGCGGTGCTGGCGGCCGCATGGCCGAGCCGGCGCGACAGGCTGTCCGCCAGATCCTCCCGGGCATGCACGGACATCTCGGCGGCGATCGTGCCCTCGGCGGAACGGCCAAACAGCGCCCGGCAGAGCGCGCGCGACATGGGCTCGCCCATGTCGCCCGTCCAGGCACAAGGGCTCGGGCTGCCGGGCTGGCCCAGCCAGGCGCTCCAGGCGGCGGGAGCCTCCGGCATGCCGGTGGATGCCTCGCTCGCGTTCATCACGTCGGTGCCCTCGACCCGGAGTTCCCACCGTGCGGCCCATTCGCGCACGCAGCCATCGAGGCGTTGCGACAGTGCGGTCAGCGCCGAGGCGGACCACCACCGCAGCGCCTGTGGCGCGGCTGCGTTGGTGGCCTCGGTGGCGGACATGCTCATCGTTGTCACTTATTTGCTCTTCATCTGGAACAACTGCTGCAGCATCTCGTTGGCGGTGGTCACCACCTGTGACGAGGCCTGGTAGCCGCGCTGCATGATCACGAGGTCGCTGAACTGCTGGGAAAGGTCAACGTTCGAGAGTTCGATCTCGCCCGAACGGATCACACCAAAGGTCTTGCCGTCGGCCACGCCGATGTGCCAGGCCGAAGGGTCGCGCGCCTGGAACTGGTTGTCCCCGACAGCGATCGCCGCATCCGCGGAGTCGAAGCGCGCCAGCGCGATCTGCCCGCCCTTGACCGTCTGCTGGTTGGTGTAGCTGAGCACCAGCGTGCCTGTGCCATCGATAGTCGCTGCGCTCAGCGAGCCCGCGGTGTAGCCGTCCTGCTTGCTGAGGGCCAGCGTGGACACGTCGCCCGAGGCGAACGAGCGCACCTCGCCGCTGAAGTCGAGCACCAGGGGCATGTCAGGCTGGCCGGTCGGCTTGTAGGTGATGCTGATCTTGGCCGTGGCGTCCGTGGGCTTGCCGTCGGCGAACTCCAGCGTGCCGCTGCCCACCGTGGTGGTGCCGTCCATGAGCTTGAGGGCCCAATTGGTGCCGGTGCGGGTGGCGGAGAGCGTCAGGGTATGGTCGGCGCCGGAAGCGTCGTAGACCTTGATGTTGCTGACTGTCTGGGCATTTGTAGTGGTGCTCGGCAGGTTGCCCTGGAAGCTCAAGGTCTGTGTGGCCTTGGCGTCATTGGTGCGGAACTGGTCCAGCGAGATGTTGGTGAACCCGCCCGCACCGTCCGAGGACATCACTTCGCTGCCATCACTGCGATTGACCAGCACGCCCTGCGGGCTGAACTCGAACTGGCCGGCGCGGGTGTACTGGATCTGCCCTTCGGCATTGCGAAGCACGAAGAACCCGGTGCCGTCCACGGCCAGGTCCAGGTCGTTGCCGGTCTTGCGCAGCTCGCCCTGCTTGAAGTTCATCGACGTGGCGTAGGTGGTCACGCCATAACCGACCTGCCCCTGGCCAAAGGTCTGGCCACCGGAGGATTCGCTGTTGGAATAGAACATGTCGGCGAACTGCAGGGATGAGCCCTTGAACCCCGGCGTGTTCAGGTTGGCCGTGTTGTTGGCGATGACCCGCAGGCCGTTGGAGTAGCTCATCAGGCCACTCATTCCGACGTAGATGGTGTCGAGCATGGAATCTCCCTTGGGTGGATCAGCGGACGGCCGCGATCTGGCTGAGGCTGAGGTTCGACAAGGTCGCCCCCGCCGTGGTGCGCACGGAGATCAGCGGCGAGTCGCCGGCCAGGGACAACGACGCCACGGTGCCGGTGACGGTGCCGCTCTCGGTCGTCACGTCCACCGTGCGGCCGATCAGGCCGACCGATTGCAGGGCGCCCTGCGTCGAGAGCAGGGCGTCGAGCTTGGTGTTGAGCTGTTGCGTCTGCTCCAGCGACGTGAATTGCGCCATCTGGGCCATGAACTCCTGGTTGTCCATGGGCTTGAGCGGGTCCTGGAAGGTCAACTGCGTGAGCAGGATCTTCAGGAAGTCCTCCATGCCCAGGCCATTGGCCTGGAGGGTGGTGGTGGCGGTGCTGCTAACGGCGCCGATGCTGTCCATTCAGAACTCCCGGGTGGTGATGTGGGCGACGACGTCCGGACCGGGACGCGACGCGGGTTTTGAGAGGACCGGGTCAGGGTCCGGCACGGGAAGTTCCGTGCCATTGCAGATGAGGCGGCCCACGCGCAGGCCTTGCTCGCGCAGTTGGCGCACGACCGTTCCGGCCACTTCGGCCTGCGGAGCGGTGACGCGTGCGTCGATGCCGACCCACACGTGGGCGGTCTTGTCCTTCCACTGGACGTGCACCCGTACGGGCGACTCCGGCGTGCCGAGGCCTTCCGCGAGTGCCTGTGCCTCTGCGGCCAGCGCATCAGGCGACGTGGCCGTGGCCGGCGTCGCCAGCGTGGAGGACGTGCGGGACAGCATGTCGCCGCTCCGACGTGGCTGCTCAGGCGTGGCTGCGGCGGCCAGTCCGTCCTGGGCTTCGGACCTGGCGAGCGCTTCCGTGGGGGCGACAACGGATCCCGCCGCAGGACCGGCGGCGGCCGCGACCGAAGGGCACAGGCTCGTGGCCGACATGCCGGACCAGGGCAGGGGTGGCTGCGGCTGCGTCCGTACACTGGCAGGCTGTGCGGCGGCGGACGCCTGGGCGGAGGCGGGCTGGCCTGTGCGCGACGCCGTCGAATCAGCAGCCTCGCCGGACTCGTGATGAAACCACGTGTTGGCCTGGGCGCGTTCCATCTCGCGCTGCCAGGCATCCCGGGCCGGTTCATCGTCGCGACGCGGTGGGGTGCCGCTGGCCGGGGCCGCGTTGGTGATGTTGGAAAGCATGCTGGGCGTCATGAGACCTCCGTGGCGACCGTGGCCTGGCGCCAGCCGGCGCGTGTCAGCCAGTCGTCGTCGGCCTCGATGGCCGCCACGCGTTGGCGCTCGGCTGCGTAGGCCTCGCGGCTGCGTTCCCGGTCGTCGTTGATGGCGTCGAGTGCGAGCTGTTGCTCGCTGACCCGGCGCGTCCCGTCGGCCTGTGTCGCCTCGGCAGTGGAAAGGTCGGCTGCCAGGCGGGTCAGGCGCCGTTGCGCGTCGGCGAGATAAGCCAGGCGTTGATGGTGCAGCGACGGGTTGATCGGGGCCGCCGCCGTGCTGCGGGCCTCGTGTGCCAGTGCGGCCAGGCGGGCGCTCAGGGCCGCAGCCTCCTGGCGCAAGGCCGCGACCCGCGCGGTGGCGATGGCAAGTTCACGCTGCAACGTATCCAGCTGCCATTGCGCCTTTTGGCGCACTGGGTCAAGGACATAGGTGAAGCCGCGCAGATCGCCGGTCATGGCTGGCCCTTCATCAGCGTGGAGAGGCGACGCACGGCCTCGTCACGCGGCACGCCGCCGTCGATCTGGCGCAGGAAGGCGATGAGATGGGCTTCCAGGTCGAGTGCCTTGTCCAGCGCCGCGTTGGTGCCTCGTTCGTAGGCGCCGATATCCACCAATTGTCGGTTGCGGTCCAGCAGGGCCAGCAGCTCGACGGCCTGCACAGCCAGGGCCTGCACATCGGCCGGCACCAGGTCCGGCATCAGCCGGCTCACGCTCTTGAGTGCGTCGACGGCCGGATACTGGCCGCGATTGGCGAGCTGCCGGGACAGCACCACGTGGCCATCCAGCGTGGCCCGCAGGCAGTCCGTGATGGGTTCGTTCAGATCGTCGCCCTCGACCAGCACAGTCAGCAGCGCAGTGATCGAGCCGCCGGACGCCGTTGTGCCGCAACGCTCACATAGCTCCGGCAGTTCCGCGAAGACGGAGGGGGTATAGCCGCGCGCGGTCGGCGGTTCCCCCGCCGACAGGCCCACTTCGCGGCGAGCCATCGCGAAGCGCGTCACGGAGTCCATGGTGAGCAGCACCTGCTGGCCGCGGTCACGGAAGAACTCGGCGACCGTCACGGCGGCGTGGGCCGCGCGCAGGCGCGCCAGGGCGGGCTGGTCCGACGTGGCCACCACCACCACCGAGCGCGCCAGGCCCTCGGGGCCGAGTTGCTTGTCGATGAACTCCCGCACTTCGCGGCCGCGTTCCCCGATCAGCGCGATCACGTTGATGTCTGCCCGCACGTGGCGCGCGATCATGCCCAGCAGCGTGCTTTTGCCAACGCCGCTGCCGGCAAAGATGCCCACGCGCTGACCTTTTCCCAACGTCAGCAGGGTGTCGATGGCGCGGACACCAGTCTCCATCACCTCGGTGATGCGTGGCCGGTGCATGGGGTTGATGGGGCGCGCCCGGACGGGCCGGCGCTCGACGGTCCAGGGATCAGCACCACCGTCCAGCGCCTGGCCGAAGCCGTCGATCACGCGGCCGAGCAATGCGTCACCGACCGCGATGGACGGGGTCTCCCCGGTGGCCGTGACCACGCAGCCAGGTGCCAGACCTTCGGAGGCGCCGTAAGGCATCAGCAGCACTCGGCCTGCGCGCATGCCGACGACTTCGGCCAGCAGGGGCTCCGAGCGGCCGCGAACGGCGATGCTGCACACCTCTCCCATAACCGCGTCGGGGCCGGAGGCCTCGATCATCAAGCCAGAAAGCTGCTGGATCACGCCGGTGCGCGTCAGCAGGTCGGCGCTCCGGGTCGCCACGGTGAGGGCCTGCGTCAATGCCATGTCAGCGGTCCTGCCGTCCGGTGCTGGCGGCTCGCAACCACACCTGCTTCAGCTGTTCGAGCTGGCGGTCCAGGCGTGTGTCGAGCGTGCCCTGGCTGCTTTCGAGCAGGCAGCCGCCCGGCGTGACGGCCGGGTCGGCGATCCATTCGACGGACGGATGCGCCGAACGCAGGGGGTCGTTGTCCAACAGGACCAGGTCGTCAGGGTTCAGTCGAACTCGGTGAGGCGTGCCGCTGGACAGCTGGGCGAGGGCCTGGCGCACGGTGTCCGCCACCGCCCCACCCGCCACGGCCCGCTCACCCACGATGCGGCAGACCGCGGCGAAGGCGAGTTCGATGGTGTCTTCTTCCAGTGCGGCCACGCGGGTAGCGACGGCGTCGTCCAGCGCGGCGATGACCCGACCCAGCCGAGCCATCTCGGCGGCGTGCGCCTGCCGCATGACCTCGGCCTGCGCCTCGGCATTTCCCTGCCATTGCTGGACCTGCTGGCGGATGGCCCCGTCGATGCGAGCCTGGGCATCCTTGAGCCCTTCACGCAGACCCTCTTCGCGGGCGCGCTGATGGTCCTCCTCCAGGATGGTGGCGCGGATGGCCTCCACCGATGCTGCGGTCGCGGGCGCCGGAGCGGGCGCGGACGCGCCATTCAACGCGGATGGCCAGCCGGTGGGCATCATCGACATGGTCGAGGGCATCGCCGGTGGCACCTTCACCACGGCGGCGTCCGCAGCATGGCGATGCCGGGGCAGTGCCAGCGTGCGCGCCTGTGAGGGCGATGGGAGGTCGCGCAGCACGGCGGGTTGTGTGAAGGGCAGATCTTTCATCGCTGGCTCCGGGGGGACAGGCGTTGAACGAGACGGCAGATCCAGCCGCGCGGTGCGGCGTGGCCGGTGCGCAAGGGCCGGGACAGACGGACCGCAAGCGCGTCAGCGAGTCGTGCGCCGAGCGAGCCGGACGGGTCGGACGACCCCCAGGGGGCTGCCGCAGCGTCCGTCATTAGTTCGACGATGCGACGGTGGCGAGCGGGGCCCAGACGATCGAGCACGCCGGCGTGCCACGCCCATGCGGTCTCACGCAGCAGCCGCGCAATCAGGGCGTCCGGTTCGGCGCGCAGCAGTTCGGCTACCTCCGCGGCCGACGCCATCTCCAGGCGATGGCGTGGCGAATCTGGCTCGGTGGTGCCAGAACGACGCGGCGCTTCGGCGAGGACGGCCTGCAGCAGCTCCGGGTCCGACGGCACGCCCAGCGCCGTCAGCTCCGCCAGCAGCGCCTGCGCCTCGGCCCGTTCGGCTGGAGCGAGCTGGCCGAGCATCCAGGCACGATCGCTTTCATCGAGGCTGTGCAACAGCAGCGCTGCCTGGCGCGCACTGCTCGCCATGTCGGGGATGACCATCACCGCTGGGCTCCCGGTTGCGGAGGCTCCGCATCGAGCCAGCCACGCACCCGTGCGAGGGCGGCCTGACGTTCCGTGTCGCTCAGCGGGGTGCGATGGCGAGCTCGGGCGTTGCGGGAGGCCAGGGCCCAGGTCACCAGGCCGAAGACGAGTACGGCCACCAGGACCGCCAGCGCCAGGATGACCTGTCGAGGGCTGTCCTGTGTGGCGGGCTGTTGGGCCTGCGAGACGATGGGCGCCTCGTCCGCGAGCCGTGTCGCGGAGGAGGGTATCGGCGCGGGTGTTTCATCCTGGCTGGTCGGCGCGAGGGCATTCAGTCCGGCCAGCGGCTGGACCACCACCACGTCGCCACGGCTGGTGGAAGCGCCCACGGCGGCGGCGAGCAGGGCCTTGGTGCGTTCCACCTGCTGGGCGTCCAGCGGCACCTTGACGACTGCCAGCACCTGCAGGTTGCGGATGGAGCCGGGTTGCGAGACCACCTGCTCGACACGGCGGCCGACTTGGTAGTCGGTCTCGCGCTGGGCGTTGGAGGTGCCGCGCGAGCCGTCGCGCGTGTTGGTGGCCGGCAGCACATCTTCCTTGGTCGTCTCGCGGGCGCGGACCACCACGCCCGTGATCGCCTCGCCGGGTTGCGCGGGTGCGGCGAGCACGTCTTCCGTGGTGCGGCGCACCTGGTTCATGTCCAGCACCACATCCACGCTGGCGAGCGCACGGCCGGGGCCGAACGCACGGTCCAGCACCTGCGACGCCTTCTGGGCGAGGTGCTGCTCAATCTCCCGCTTGAGTTCCAGCTGCGGCGACATGTCGCCACCACCGTCCGCGGCCGGCTGCGAGACACGGGTGAGAGCCACGCCGGTCTGGTCGACGATCGTCACGTCCTGCGGGCCGATGCCGGCTACCGACGAGGCCACCAGGCGCTGGATGCCGCGCACCTGTTCGGGCCGCAGCGTCTGGCCCTGCTTCAGCGCCAACGTGATCGCGGCCTTGGCCTTGCCCTGGTCGCGCTTGAACAGGCCTTCCTCAGGGAAAGCGAGATGCACGCGAGCCGATTCCACCTCAGCCAGCGAGAGGATGGTGCGGGTGATCTCGCCCTGTAGCGCACGCTGGAAATTCACCTTCTGGGCGAATTCAGTCATGCCGAAGTCAGTGTTGTTGAAAAGCTCGAAACCCACGGCGCCGTGCAGCGGCAGGTCCTTGCTCATCAGCTTCAGGCGCGTCTGGTGCAGCGTCTTGCGGTCGACCAGGATGGTGGTGCCGTCAGCCGCCAGCTCGTAGGGCACCTTCATGCGGTCCAGTTCGGTGGTCATGGCGGCGGCGTCCTGTGCCGACAGGCGGCCAAACAGCACGTCGCGTTCGGTGCGCATGACCCATGCGCCGAAGGCGATCGTCCCCACGACGATCAGTGCGATGCCGGCCACCAGGCCATAACGGGCCGACGTGCCAAGGCCTTGCCAAAACGTTCTCAACTGCTGCTCCCTTGCGTGCGCTCAATGTGTGTCAGGTTCATGCCGGGCCAGGCCTTACACCTGCATCCGCATCAGGTCCTGGTAGGACTCCAGTACGCGGCTGCGCACCTGCAGCATCAGCTGGAAGGACATGCGGCTTTCCTCCAGGCGCAACATCACCTGATGGATGTTGTCCAGATTGCCGGCGGCCAGGCTTTGCAGGTCGGCCTGGCTGGCCTGGAGCTGGGCGTTGACCTGCTGGAGGCCACTGGTGACCATGTTGCCGAACGATGTGACGGCGGCCGCGCCGCCCATGGCGTCGACGCGGAGGGCAGGGGCGAGCGAAGGCTCCTGCAAGGCCGCGATGGGCGGAATGAAGGTGGTGCTCACGAGTTGCCTCCGATTTCCAGGGCCTTGGTGGCCATGGAGCGGGTGATGTTCATGGCGGCGACGTTGGCCTCGTAGGCTCGGGAGGCGCCCAGCATCGTCATCATCTCGGTGGCGGTGTCCACGCCGGGGTAGCTCACGTACCCCTGGGCGTCGGCCTGCGGGTGGCCGGGGTCGAGCACCGTACGGGCCGGGCGGCCATTGGGTTCCACCACCGCCGTCGGGCCGGCCAGCCCCTGGCCGACCAACGACGCGAAGCCATTGCCGTCCATGGGTTGCAGGCCCACGGCGGACTGGGCCACCACGCGCAGCGGCTGGAAACCACGTCCGTCGGCGAAGGAGACCGTGTTGGCGTTGGCCAGGTTCAAGGCCGCGACCTCGACCCGCAGGCGCTCGACATCCATGCCGGTGGCGCTGATCGCGAAGGATTGGGCGTAATTCATCTGGGGGCTCCTCAGCGCTTGCCTTCGCTGACCGCGCTGGACAGGATGGACAGGTGACGGTTGAGGCCTCGCACGAGGGCCTGGTAGTGCAGGTTGTTCTCGGCCATGGCCGCGACTTCCGTGTCGACGTGGACAACGGCGGGGCCGCCGTTGGGCGCGATCTCTGGCTCGATGCGGACCTGCAGCACCGGGGCGCTGGCCGATCGGGCGTCGCCGCGCAGTCCGTCCTCGATCTGGGCCTCGAAGGAGGCCCGCTGGGGCACGTAGCCGATGCTGTTGGCATTGGCGATGTTGGCCGCGATCACCTGCTGGCGCAGCGTGGCGGCGTCCAGGGCCAGCGACAGCGAGGCCGTGGTGACTGCTTCGATGCCTTGGGTCATGGAAGAACTCCTTGGAGGGGAAATCACTGGACCACCAGGTCCGCGTGCAGGGCGCCGGCCGCTTTGACGGCGCGCAGGATGGAAATGATGTCGCGGGTGCTGGTGCGCATCCGGACGAGGGACTGGACCAGGTCGGCCACCGTGTTGTTGGCCGTGACGAAACCGGCGCTGCCGCCTTCCGTGACGTCCACCCGGCTGTTGGTTACCACGGCAGTGCGGGAGCCTTCCGACGAACGGCCGAAGTTCAGCGGTTGCGAGACGGTGGTCTCCGCGTCCACCGACACACGCAGCTCGCCATGCGAGACCGCCACCTTGGAGATCCGTACGTCGCCGCCCGCCACGACGGTGCCCGTGCGTTCATTGATGACCACCCGTGCACGGCGGTCCGGGTCCACCAGCACGTTCTCGATCCGGGCCAGGAAGGCCACCGGGCGATGGCGCTCCGCCTCGGGCACACGCACGTCGATGCCGGAGGCGTCGCGCGCCTCGGCGATGGTGGCGCCGAACTGGGCGTTGATGGCGGCGGCGACACGGTCTGCCGTGGTGTAGTCCGCCTCTTGCAGCACGAAGGTGACGATCGGCTGGTCATCGTGGGGGGCTGTCTTCAGGCCGACTTCCACCGTCGCGCCACCCGGCACCGAGCCGGTGGTCGGATGGTTTTTCTGCACCACGTTGCCATTGGCGTCATAACGGTAGCCGCCGATGGACAGGGGGCCCTGCGCCAGGGCGTAGGTGCGGCCGTTGGCGGCCTTGAGCGGCGTCAGCAGCAGCGTGCCGCCGAGGAGGCTGCGCGCATCGCCGCTGGAGGTGACGGTGATGTCCAGCGTGTCACCCTCGCGGGTGAAAGGGGGCATGGCGGCCGTGACCATCACCACGGCCACGTTGCGACTCTGGACCTGGTCGGGCCCGACACTGAGATTGAACTGCGAGAGCACATTCGCCAGTGCCTGGCGGGTTGTGCGGTTGGACGGCGAGTCGCCCGTGCCGGCCAGGCCGGTGACGATGCCGTAGCCGATCAAGGGGTTGTCGCGCCATCCTTGTATCTTTCCGAGGTCCTTGACACGGACCGCGTCGGCGCTGGTGCTGTTGCCTGCGCTGGCGGCTACCGCGTGCGCGACCAAGGGCGCAAAGGAAAAAACAGCGGCAAGGGTGGTCAGTACAGCGGCCACCGCGCTATGAAAGGTTTGACGCATCACAAGCCCACCCAGTCCATGAATTGGCGCCACCAGGCCGGCTTCTGCCGGGCTGCCAGTTCACCTTCCCCCACGTAGGTGATCTTGGCGTCGGCGAGCCGGGACGAGATGACGACGTTGGCGTCCGAGATGTCTTGCGGACGGACGCGGCCCTCTACGTTGATGCGCTGCTTCTCGTCGTTGATGAGCAGCAGCTGTTGCCCGGTGATGCGGAGGTCGCCGTTGGGCATGACCTCGGCGACGGAAACGGTCAACTGCGCGACCAGCTTGCCGGAGCGAGTCGTGCGGCCTCCGCCGTCGAAGTCGCCGCGCACGCCGAGGCCGGCATTGATCGCGGGCAAATGCGGCCGGGCCAGTTCGGCGGACATGTCGTTGTTGCGGCGAGTGCCGGTATCCGCATTCGCGGTGGCCGAGGCGTTTTCGACGATCTGGATGGTGAGCACGTCACCGACCCGGAAGGCGCGGTTGTCCGCGGCCGCCGGGCGATAGGTCTTTTCGTCGTAGAGGCTCTGGGCCGACGCGGTGCCCGCGGCGATCACCAGCAGGGTGCAGCACAGCAGTTGTTGGAGCTTCATGGTTGGAGTTGCACCTGATTGGGTCCGGTGACAAGGGCGAGAAGGGGCGCGCCGGTGCGGTCGCCCATGCGGACAAGCACGCGCTTTCCGGGGGCGCCGTCCTGCAGCGCCTTGGCGGTTGCTTCAAGGGAGATGGCGCCGACCCGGGACCGCACGGTGACCTGCTGGCCGCGCAGCACGGCAGGCATGGCCTCCACATGCGCGGCGGTAAGCATCTGACCCTTCAGCAGCGGACGGCGAAGCCGCAGGCTCTCCAGTGGCGTGGTGGCCAGCACGGGAGCGCTCGGCAGGCCGGCGAGGTCCTGTTCCGCAGTGTCCAGCGGGGCGCCGACCAGCGCGCGCGGTGGCGCCACGTCGTCGCGGGCGACCCAGGCGGCCCCCAGGACTTCTACCTTGACGGTCACGGTCACAGTGCGGGCGTATTGGCCATCGGACCACAGCTCGACCGGGACTGCGATCCGGCGAGCCGGCCAGGCGCCTTCCGCGGGCAGCCGGGCGCGGATTTCCGTCCGCTGGCCGGTGGGCACCAGCCAAGGCGTGTCGGGACAGTCGGCGGTGGTTGCCACACGGACCTGAAGACGTGCGAGTAGTGCCGTTACCGCCGCCTTCGTGGCGACATTCGCGGCGCCGCAGACCTCCACCGCCGGAACCTCGCGCCCCGTGCGGGAGACATGGACCACGTCCGAGCCTTCCCACACCCACTTCGGCAGCTGCGGTGCCGCGCGCCGCAGCCAGGCTTCGACTTTGGGGCGGTCCAGTCGCAGCACGTCACCGAAACCTGGCGCGGCGCCCAGGTCCAGTGATTCGATGCCGCGCGCGGAAGCCGCATCGCCACCATGCAAGCGCACGATGTCGCCCAGATGCACGCGTGCGCCTTCCACGTCGGCCCGCGACAGCAGCTCGGCCCGCCAGGGGGCGGCCGGCTCCGCCCATGCGGTGCCCACGGTGGCAGCGAGCACTGCCGCCAGCCATCCGTTCATCCACATGGAGTGCCGCGCTTGCATCATGGGTCTCATCCCCGGCGCAGGCCGTTGACCATGCCCAGCATTTCGTCGGAGGCCTGCACGACCTTGACGCTGGCCTCGTAGGCCCGCTGGGCCATCATGAGGTTGACCATTTCATCCACCAGCTTGACGTTGGAGCCTTCCAGGTACCCCTGGCGCACCGACCCCATCTGGTCCACGCCGGCACGGCCGGCAATGGGCTCGCCGGATGAGGCGGTGGTGCGGTACTCGTTGTCGCCACGGGATTCGAGCCCGGCGGGATTGCTGAAGCGCACCATGTCGAGCTGGCCCAGTTCGACCAGGGCGGTCTGGTCCGGCATCCGTGCCAGCACCCGGCCGTCCTGCTCGATGGTGATGGACTGCGCCGTGTCCGGCACGGCGATCGCGGGCTTGAAGGCATGGCCGGACTGGGTGGCCAGCAAGCCGTCCGACCCCACCTTGATCGAGCCGCCCCGGGTGTAGGCGGACGTACCGTCGGGCAGGGTCACCTCGAAGAAGCCTTCGCCGGAGATGGCGATGTCGTACATCGAGTCGGTCTTGCGGATGTCGCCGAGGTCGAAGACCTTGGCGATGCCGGTCACGCCCACGCCCATGCCGGCACGCTGGATGTCGTCCAGGCTGGTCAGGGAGGTGGCGTCGGCGCCCGCCGCGCGCTGGGCGCCGTCACGGACGACCAGGTCCACGAAGTTCACCCGGGCGCGTTTGTAGCCCACCGTGTTGACGTTGGCCAGATTGTTGGCGACGGTGTCGACATTCATCTGCTGCGCGTGCATGCCGGTCGCGCCGATGTACAAGGAATCGAGCATGGGAGGGTAGTGTCCGGGGAATGGGATGGGGGCGATCAGGCGTCGCCGAGCTTGCGGATGGCCGAGCCGACGATGTCGTCGTAACCCTGCACGGCCCGCTGGACGGATTCGAAATGGCGCATGGTCTGCATCAGGTCGACCATCTCGCGCGCATGCTGGACGTTGGCGTTCTCCAGGAAGCCCTGGCGCACCTGCACGTCGCTCTCGCCGAGGATCACGCCCTGGGTCTCGGCAATGAAGAGGCCGGCGCCGCGCGGCTGCAGCGTGTCCGCGTTGGTGAAGCTGACCACCCGCAGGCGGTCGATGGCGCGGCCGTCCTGTACCACGCGGCCTGTGGCGTCCACGCTGAAAGGACCGCTGGTGAGCTGGATGTCGCCAGACTGGCCTTGCACGACCTCGCCCCGCGCAGTCACCAGGCGTCCACGGGCATCCAGCTGGAAGTCGCCTTGCCGGGTGTAGGCCGGGCCTTCAGTGGTCTGGACCTCGAACCAGCCGGGGCCGACCAGCGACAGGTCCAGGTCGCGGCCGGTGGCGCGCAGCGTCCCGGCGCTCATGTCACGGACGAGGTCAAAGGGGCGGGCAGCCGGCAGCGTGGCCACGGCTTCCGCCTGGGTGGCGGCCACGCCGCTCATCGCCTGGGTGAAGGAGGGCGCCAGCGCATTGTCCGCACGGGCCACCAGCGTCTGGCGTTTATAGCCCGGCGTGGAGACATTGGCGATGTTGGTGCCGATCTGGTCCAGCCGGGCGGCATCCTGCTGCATCGAGCGCAGGGCAATGGCGAGGATTTCTTGCATGTGGATCCTGAATGGGCGGCTTACGCGCCGACGACGGCGTAGGACTTGAGTTCGATGGCCTGGGGAACCTCGGTCATCGAGAGGATGCGCAGGTGCGGCAGTACCCGCTCGGAGAGCGAGCGCAGATGGCGCCGCAGGTCGGGGGCGCAGAGCAGCACGGGCAGCAGGTTGTGCTTCATCATGCGTTCCGAGATGGTCACGAGCCGGCCCATGAAGAGTTCGGCCAGGCGCGGGTCGATGACCAGGGGCTGGCCTGGCTCGGCCTGGCGGACGCTGTTCATGAACTGGATCTCCATCGCCGGGTCGAGCGTCATGACCTGCAGGGACGTGGCTTCGCCCAGGAGCTGCTGGCAGATGGCATGGCCCAGCCGGTGCCGGACACGCTCGGTGAGGTAGCCCACGTCCTTGCTGGTGCGGCCGGCATCCGACAGTGTTTCGAGAATGGCCTCGATGTGGCGGATGCTCACCTTCTCGCGCAGCAGGTTCTGCAGCACGCGCTGCACGTCGGTCAGGGCGAGCACGGTGGGGATCAGTTCTTCCACCAGCGAGGGCTGGCTCTGGCGCACACGTGCCAGCAGGCGGTCTACCTCCTGCCGTGTCAGCAGCGTGGCGGACTCGCGCCGGAGCACTTCGGTGAGATGGGTGATGAGCACGGTCTGTCCGTCCACCAGCGTGTAGCGGGCGGCGACGGCGGCTTCGCGCCGCGTCGGGTCGATCCAGAGCGCGGGCAGGCCGTAGGTAGGGTCGCGGGTGACTTCACCAGGGATGGCCGAGGTATCCCCGGCGGGATGGATGGCCAGGAGCTTGTCGGCACGGGCCTCGCCGCGCCCGACCACCACGCCGTCCACGTGGATCTCATAACGCTCCGCACCCAGCCGGGCAAGATCCTTGAAGCGCACGCGCGGTAGCACCAGGCCGTATTCCTGCGCATGCTGCTGGCGGAAGCTGGCAATCCGGTCCATGAAAAGACCACCCGGCTGCGTGACCAGTTCGCTCCAGCGGCTGCCCACCTGCACCTCGATGGGCTCCACGGGGAGCAGGGCGTACGGGTCGGCCTCCTGGCCTGCGTCCGTCTTGCCGTCGCCTTCCTCGCCATCTGCGGGCGTGGACGCGGCGCCGCGGCGCACCATCCACCAGACGCCGAGCACCACGGTGATGAGTACCAGCGCCGGCCAGGCGGGGATGCCGGGCAGCAGCAACAGGCCACCCAACGCCCCCGCGACCAGCAGCAGCGTTTTGGGGAACGAAGTGATCTGGCGCAGCACCTCCTGGCTGAGGTTGCCGTCCGAGGCGGAGCGGGTAACGATGATGCCGGTGCCGACCGCGATCACCAGCGCCGGCACCTGGGTGACGATGCCGTCGCCGATGGTCAGCAGGGTGTAGGTCTGCAGCGCCTGGCCCCAGGGCAGGCCCAGCTGCATCACGCCGATCACGATGCCGCCGACGATGTTGATCAGCATGATGATGATGCCGGCGATAGCATCACCCTTTACGAACTTGCTCGCGCCGTCCATGGCGCCGTAGAAGCCGGCTTCCTTCTCCAGGTTCCTGCGGCGGCGCTGCGCCTCGGCCTGGTCGATGAAGCCCATGTTCAGGTCGGCATCGATGCTCATCTGCTGGCCAGGCATGCTATCCAGCGTGAAACGGGCGGCCACTTCGGACACCCGCTGGGCTCCGTTGGTCACCACCACGTACTGGACGACGATGAGGATCAGGAAAACGATCAGACCGATCACGTAGTTGCCACCCACCACGTATGAACCGATGGCGCCGATCACCTTGCCGGCGCTGGCCTCCGACAGGATCAGGCGCGTGGCGGCCACGTTCAGTGAAAGGCGGAACAGCGTGGCGATCAGCAAGAGCGACGGGAAGGTGGAGAACTCCACCGGCCGGGCCATGTAGAACGTCAGCAGGAGGATCAGGAAGGCGAAGCTGAAGTTGGTCAGCAGCAGGAAGTCCAGCACCACCGACGGGATCGGCGCGAACAGGATCACCAAAATGCCCAGGACCAGCGCCACCATGGCGATGTCGCTGTGCTTGCCGAAGATGCGTTGCAGCGCACTCATGCGGAAGCTCCCATTTCCCGGGCCCGTCGCATGGCGAGCACCCACACGACGATGCGGGCCACGTCGGCGTACAGCGTGGGTGGCACCTGTTGGTCAATGTCCATATTGAAATAGATGGCCCGCGCCAGCGTGCGGTTCTGCACCACGGGGATGCGCTTCGCCGAGGCGATCTGGCGCATGGCGGCGGCCATGCCGCCCGCGCCCTTGGCCAGCAACTGGGGGGCGGCCATCTCGCCGTGCTGATAGCGGAGGGCGACGGCAAAGTGGGTGGGGTTGGTGATCAGGACGTCGGCGCTGCCGGTCTTCGACAGTGACCGGCTGCGCCTGAGCATTTCGCGCCGGAGCTCGCGCAGCCGTCCGCGGATTCGTGGATCCCCTTCGCGGTTCTTGACCTCGTCCTTCAGCTCGCGCTTGCTCATGCGCATGTTCTTGGCGAATTCTCGGCGGCTGAAACCGAGATCGATCAGGGCGATGACGGCAAGGGCAAGCGCCAGCTTGAGGCACAGGGAGGCAACGTCATCAATCAGCATGCGCGCGAATGCAAGGGGCGGGCGCCCGGCAAGCTGTGGGAACTGGGGCAGAAGGGCCGTGAGCGCCGCATGGACCACCAGTACCAGCACGGTGAGCTTGATGATGGCCCGGCCGGCGTCGAACAGCGTGCGGATCGACAGGATGCGTTTCAGGCCCGTGGCCGGGTTCAGGCGCTGCCAGTCGGGCTGAATCGGGTGCGCGGACAGCACCGGTCCCGTCTGCAGGACGTTGGCGAGAATGGCCGCGATCATGATCGTGGCGAAGAAGGGCAAGAGCAGCGCCAGCGCCGCCCGGCATGACTGGGCGATAAGGTCCCAGAGTTGAGCGGGATGGTCAACGGCAGCTGCCAATCTGAAAAGTTGGCCGTCGAACTGGAACTGCGCGGAGACGAAGGCCCAGCCACGAGCATAGAAATAAACAACGGCCACACCAAAGACGATGGCGGAGACCACGTCGGCGCTGCGCGCGACCTGGCCCTTGCGGCGGGCCTGTTCGAGCTTGTAGGGCGTGGCCGCGTCATTGCGGTCGAGTTCCTGTTCCATTATGGAAACACCATTCCCCAGGTCCGGAAGATCGACACATTGACCCGTTCCACCACGCCTGTGAGCGTGGTCATGGCGGCAGCTAGCGCGGCCATGCCGAGCATCACCTTCAAGGGCACCGCCAGCATGAAGGTGTTCATCTGCGGCAGGTTGCGCGAGAGCACGCCCAGGGCGACTTCGACGAGCAGCAGGCACAACACCACGGGGGCCACCATGGCAAAGCCGAGCGCGAACATCGACGACCCTTGCTGGATCAGGGCCGCGGCGGCGCTTTCAAACAGCCAGGGCGTGCCCACAGGGATACGGTCGATGCTGAGGGCCAGGCCGCGCAGCATGTTGTGATGGGCGTCCGTCACCCAGAACAGCACGATGGCCAACTGTGTGAAGGCGCTGGAGATCACCGGCACCTGCTGCCGTGTGACGGGGTCGAATACCTGGGCCATGCCGAAGCCCATCTGCACGTCCAGCAGGCGCCCTCCCAGCGCATACGCGCCGAAAGCGACGTTGATGCCGGTGGCGAGCAGCACACCTAGGGTGGCTTCGCAGGCCCCTGCCACCATCAGGGCCCCGGCGCCGAGATCATGCGGCGGGGCCGACACGGGCAGCACCGACGCGAGCGCGACCGACAGCGTCAGGCCGAAAAGCACCCGTACAACTGGCGGAATCGACACCGCGGCCAATGGAGCGGCAAACAGCAGCAGACCCGCCACACGCAGTGCGAGCAACAGCGTCGCCATACCCCAGGCCGTGACGGTGTCAAACAAGGAGGACCAGAGCATGGCTGCTCAGAACATGGACGGAATGTCGGACCAAAGTCGGGTGGAGAACGAGGCGAGGGTTCGCAGCATCCAGGGCCCGAACACCACCAGACTGATGGCGGCGGTGAGCAGCTTCGGGATGAAGGTCAGCGACATCTCCTGCACCTGGGTCACGACCTGCAGGATGCTGATCAGCAATCCCACCAGCATGGTCAGCCCTAGTACGGGAAGGCACACGAGCATCCCCGTCCAGAAAAGCTCCGCCAGCATGCGTAACGCAAGATCTGCGTGCATAAGTGATCCTCCCAATACCCTCTGTCTGCCCGGATGGCGCATCAATTTGCGCTCAGTTGACACAGTGTAAATGTGGGTACTTCTTGCGCCAGGGGAGGGTGATTACTGACGTGGTTTTGTGGCCACTGCCGCTGACCCATGATGGAGCGCCTTGATTCCCGCTACCGATGACATCTCGCTGGTTTTGTTCGCACAAATCGATAGTGGGGCGTTAATCGCCCCGTTGATTCAGAAATGGTGCAAAAACAGCGTGGCTACCTCTGATTGAACTCCCTCGGCCAGCCCCCCGGAGGGGTGTGACCCATGAAATGTGGGCTCTACGCATCGGTGGTGCTTAAGCAACAGGAAGCCCGGAGTAATACATTAGGTGGTGTCTGAGATGACACAGTTTGGTCTGATATCAACTGGCGAAGTATTTTTTTGGGTCGGTGATGAATATCTAGGCAAATTGAAACAATCCCGCCAAGCCGCATAAAAATGGGCTTTCGGGGCGAATGTCGGTCGATGAGTTGATTTGCAGGATTTGGGGAAAATCCATATAGCTGCGGGCGCCAGACTAATGCGAGAGCGCGCCGGCCCGTCGAACGCTTTCACGCATAGCGCTCCTCCGCCCCGCCTAACCGACCAGCGGTTGGTGCTCCACGAAGGGGATGACCCTGCCGGGGAGGCGATCAGCGCGCTCCCTGCAGAGCCGAGCGGCCAATTTTCTCGGCGTTCGCGGCCGTGATGGGCTTCGAGTTGGAGAGCTTGGGCGAGGCGATGGACTCGTCCAGCAACGGCACACTCCATGTCTTTCGGAGGCGCAGCTGATGTTATTTGTTGTCGTATTTGCTATAAAAAAACAGGCGGTAATCTACCGGGCTCCCCTCTGTAGACACGTGGCTTCTCGTCTTTCTTAATAGCAAATACGGCATCTTTCTATGAACCTCAACCAAGTCACGCTTCCCGCCGTAGACCTCCCGCGTTCGATCGACTTTTACCTCCGCATGGGATTCAAGCAGATCGTCGGCGCGCCTCACTACGCGCGCTTCGAATGCACGACAGGTGATTCGACGTTTTCGCTGCACCAGGTGGCGCACCCCGGGGGCGGCCACCATGTCGTGTACTTCGAAACGCCCGAGGTGGACGCCGAAGTGCGCCGCCTGCTGGTGGCCGGATTTCAGTTCACCCAGCTGCCGCGCGATGAACCTTGGCTCTGGCGCGAGGCAAGACTGGAGGATCCCAGCGGCAATGTGTTGTGCCTGTTTTGGGCCGGTGAAGCCCGAAAGAACCCACCGTGGAAGCTGAAGGATTGACGAGGCGGGCGCCCGACTTGCGCCTCAGACCCCGCCAACCTGCCGCTGCAACCAAGCCTCATTGGCCCTGCAACTGACGCGCAGCACCATCAATGAAGTCCGCCACCTCCACCGGGTGCGACAACATCGGCACGTGGCTGGACGCAAGCGTCAGCGTCTGTGCATTCAGTGCCTCGACAAACTTGCGCTGCAGCTGCGGCTGGATCATCCGGTCATGGGTCGCCACCACATACCAATTGGGTTTGGACTTCCACGCGGCCTGACCTGTCTTGGCGCCGAACGTCGCACCGTGGGTCGGCGTCTGGACCGCGTGCATCAAGCGCGCCTCCGCCGGCGGCAGGTCCTGCGCGAAGTTGTCCGCCACACCCTGCGCCGTCATGGAGAGAAATCCGCTGGCATCGGGGCGAAGCTCTGAAACCCCGGGCGGCGGCGCAAACTCGTGCCCCAGGTCGCCGACAGCTTCCCCTTCATCCGGTGCAAACGCCGCGACGTAAACCAGGCCCACCACTTTGGGATCCACGCCAGCGTTGGTGATCACCACCCCGCCATACGAATGTCCGACCAGCAGGACAGGCCCGTTCACAAGCGCCAAGGCACGAGCGGTCGCAGCAACGTCATCGGCCAGCGATGTCAGCGGATGCTGCACCGCCGTGACTTGATGACCCTTCGCCTGCAAGAGGGGAATGATCTTGCTCCAGCTGGATCCATCGGCCCATGCGCCGTGAACCAGGATGATGTGAGGGTAGGACATTGGAGGTCTCCTTCCATTGGGAACTGGGGGCCGGCTCCGTGCGATGACAAAGGCGCGGCTGCGTGGGCGCTGAACGTCGTCGTCAGAGCGACAGATGCAATTCGTCAGATTCGGATCGGGACACACAGATGCACATCAGGTGCTGTTTCTCGCGCTGGTCCGGCGTCAGCACGTCATCCCGGTGCAGGGGAACGCCATCGACCACGCGGGTGGCACAGGTGCCGCAGGTCCCTATGCGGCACGATGCGGGTGGATGCAAGCCCTGGGCCTCAAGCGCTTCAAGGATGGAGCGCTGCGGTGGCACCTGGATCGTCCGGCCGCTCTTGTCCAGATGCACGTCAAATGCGCGGTCGCCTGCCTTGTCTTGCGGCAAGGTGAACCGCTCGACATGCACACGATCGGCAGCCATGCCCAGCTCGGCGGCTCCCAGCCGCACCGCGTCGATCAGCCGGGGTGGGCCGCAGACGTACAGGTGATCGCTGTCCCCCAGCGATTTCAGCAGACCGGCCACGTCGAGTCGTTGACCATCCTGCGCAGAATGGACGATCACGCGATGCCCGAATTGCTCGATCAACTGTCCAAGGAACGGCGCCTGGGCCTGTGAGCGGCAGGCGAAATGAAGTTCGAAGTCCCGGCCCGACGCCGCCAGCGCGTGGGCCATGGCCTTGAGCGGGGTAATGCCGATGCCGCCCGCCACCAGGATGGCACGGTGCGGCTGAGGCGCCAGCGGGAAGTTGTTCTCCGGCATCGCGCAGCGGATTCTTGTGCCAATGGCAAAGGTCTCGTGCACGGCTGCAGACCCGCCAGTCCCCGCGGCCTCGTGCAACACCGCGATCTCGAAGGCGTCACGCCGGAGCGGGCTGGACGCAATCGAGTAGGAACGTGTCGTCAGAACACCATTCGCCAGACGCATGGGCACGTCCAGGTGGGCGCCGGCCTGCACGGCGGGGAGCTGCCCACCGTCGGTACTCACCAGCTCATACGCTCGCACGGCCTTCGTCAATTGCCGGACCCCGACGACTGTCAGCGACAACGGACCGTCCCCGAGGGCCAGGGAACCTGCCGGCGATGATGGCGGTGACGGCGCCGATGGCGCTGGGGGCACCGCTAGAGTGACGGACCGGGCTTCCTCCAACTGCGCCTTGAGCTTTTGTACCTGCGCGCGCAGAGGCGTCATCAAGTGGACCACCTCGGTTTCTGTGAACCGAGGGGTGATGTGCTGCGGGCAGTTCCAGTCCCAGCCTTCGATGGCGATCAGAAAAGCACGTTCCACCGTGGCGGCGTAAGCGGGGTTGGCGACGGCAGCAATGGCCGCGTCTGCCTCCTTGCTCTCACCCGCTTCCACAAGTTGGACGCGGCCCAGCAGCTTCAGCCGCCGCTGGTTGGGGAAGTCAACGAGGATCAGGGATATGCGGTCGTCTCGGCGCAGATTGCCAACGCTCAGGTACTGCAGATTGCCGCGAAAGTCCGCAAAGCCGATCACCTTGGGGTTGATCACCTTCAGAAATCCCTTGGGCCCGCCCCGGTGCTGGACATAAGGCCAACCGGTTTCACTCACCGTGGCTTGAAAGAAATGATCGGCCTGCTCGATGAATTGAATCTCGCGGGGCGTCAGCGAATCGCCCCGGTCCGCCATGGTGTCCAGGAAGGCGTACTGCTCGCGGCTTCCCAGTTCGGCCTGGACCTCGCGCACGCCCGGCGTGAAGGTGATGTCTGAATAAGCGCGGCCCATGATGGTCTCCGACGATGGCTTCGACGCCCCGACTGAGGGCCTTGGCCATTCTTGCCGGCTGAGAACATCGTGGCGTCAAATCGGGTAAAGCGGCGTTAAATTCGAGCCATCGCGATCCATCGCCAATACGGCATCCGTGTGAGGCTGGGGGGCAACCATCACCCCGGCTTCAGCTGCAGCACATCCACCCACCAGGACCCTCATCGACCATGGACGACTTACGGTTCCGCGTTCCCCAGTTCCACGAGGCCTTGGCCTCATTGCCGCCCACGCCAACCACTTTCACCGCTGACGACGAGTCGTACTGGTCCGCCGTGCGGCGCCTGTATGCGGTGTCCAACCAGCCGGTGAATCTGGAAAACGGCTTCTGGGGCACCATGGCGGAACCGGTCAAGGCGATGTTTCATCACTGGATCGACCGGGTCAATCACGAGAACACCCTGCTGATCCGGCCCCACTGGCCGCAGCTGCTGCAAGGGCTGCGCCGCACCGTGGCAGACGCACTCGGCTGCGGAGAAGACGAGATCGAGCTCACGCGCGGCGCCTCCGAAGCCATGCAGGCCTTGATCGGCGGCTACAACCGGCTGCAGCCTGGTGACGAGGTGATGTATGCCGATCTGGACTACCCCGCCATGCGTGATGCGATGCAGTGGCTGCGCGTTCGTCGCGGTGCGGTGCCGGTGGAAATTTCGATTCCCGAGCCCGCCACCCGCCAGGCCGTGCTCGACACCTACGCACAGGCCCTGCGCCAACACCCACGGACACGGCTGGTGCTGCTCAGCCATGTCTGCTTCGGGACGGGCCTGGTGATGCCGGTGCGCGAGATCGGCGCCCTGGCCAAAGCCGCAGGTGCTGATGTCATCGTGGACGCCGCCCATTCCTGGGGCCAGATGGATTTCTCCATTGCCGATCTGGACGTGCCCTATGCGGCATTCAACCTTCACAAGTGGATCGGTGCTCCGCTGGGATGCGCCTGCCTTTATGTGCGCCGAGACGCGTTGGGCGCCATCGACCCCTTCATGGGGGACCAGACCTACCCGGCGGACGATATCCGCTCGCGGGTGCACGTCGGCACGCCCAACTTCGCCGCATGGTTGACCATTCCCTCCGCCCTGGAACTGCATCAACGCATCGGTGCGCGCCAGAAGGCGTTACGCCTGCGCAAGCTGCGGGACGCCTGGGTCGGTCCGGCACGGGAGATGGCCGGCATCGACATCCAGACACCGGATGACCCCACCATGGTGGCTGGCATCTCGTCGTTCCGGCTGCGCGGCCATGAGAGCTCGCAGGCGTGCAAGGCCATCGTCGCCACGCTGCGGGATGTTCATGGCGTCCATACCGTGCATCGGGACGGTGCTGCGAAGGGGAGTGTCGTGCGGGTTACGCCGGCCGTGACGACGTCGCTGGAAGACATCGAGCGGCTGCTCACCGGGCTGCGTGCCCTGCAGGGGGCGCCCGCCGCGCTCGCTACTTGAGCTTGTGATCTTCCCGCTTGGCTTCCTGCATGGCTTCGGGTTCCAGTTCCTCCGCTGATCGGTTCAGCCGGATGAACAGGCCCCAGCCGGCGAGCAGGGCGCCGACCGCCAGCACCATCACGGCGGCATGCAGCAGCAAGGAAGCATCCGCGTGAGAGGCGCGGAAGGTGGCCACCAGGGCCTCGATGGCCAGGGCCACCACAATCACCACCATGAAGCGTGAGAGGAAGCGCCGCACGCGCGTGGGGGCGCTGATGTGGGAGGTGCGGATCACCTCTTCCTCGGTGATCGTCTGCGCAATCTGAAGCGCCACCACAGCGGCGGCCAGCACCCCCATCGCCTCGATCACCAACTGGGCGGCCTCGTCGTTCAGCTCCGTGCTCAGAACGGCCCAGGTACCCTTGGCCGCGATCACCAGCAGGACCAGCGCCATGCAGACAAACAGCAGCGCCAGCGCCGCATGAATGACCGAAAACGCACGCAGGAATGTGGGCGCCTTTTCCAGGTCGTCGCCAGCGGGTTTCGGCGTTGCGGAGTGCGGAAGGTGGTTCATTCCGCCACGCTAAAGGACGCTCAAGCCTTTGAGCGTAGGACACGGCGCCGACGCGCTGACAGACGGAGCCCCGGGGCTCAACCCCCGCCACTTGCCTACGAACCCCCCGGTTGCGGCAAACTCGCAGGTGCAGACCTCAGACGAAAAAGCGGGGACCACCATGAAGGCTACCGAAAAAACTGCGCTCCTGCAGGTGCTGAAGGCCCGGTTCGAGCGCCATGCGGATCGGCACGCCGGCATCTCCTGGGCGGACGTGCAAGCCCGGCTTGACGCCCACCCCGATGCCTTGAAGTCGCTGCAGCAGATGGAGGCCACCGGCGGCGAGCCCGATGTGGTGGGCCGCGACGCGAAGACCGGCGGCATCACCTTCTACGACTGCGCCGCCGAAAGTCCGGCCGGACGCAGAAGCAGCTGCTACGACCTCGCGGCGCTGGAATCCCGCAAGGAAAACAAGCCCCAGAGCAGTGCCGTTGAGATGGCCGCCGAGATGGGTATCGAGCTGTTGACCGAAACCCAGTACCGGGAACTTCAGCAACTCGGCGAGTTCGACTTGAAGACGTCCAGCTGGATCAGCACGCCCCCGGAGGTGCGAAAGCTAGGTGGCGCGCTCTTTTGCGACAGACGCTACGAGAAGGTCTTCGTTTATCACAACGGGGCCCAGTCGTATTACGCCGGGCGAGGCTTTCGCGGGGCGCTTCGGGTCTGACCCGCTCGCAACACCGTAAGGGTGGCGCCAGGCCAACTGCCGCGACATCTGCCCCCCCGCGCCACCTGCCCCATGCCATCCGCCACGCGCCACCTGCCCGCCCTCCGTCAGAACCGGTGTTCCAGCTCGATCCATCCCTGCCGGCCATACGGGAGGTAGTAGCCGACCGAGTAGAACGGCCAGGTCGCGCTCGGGTCCTTGCGGACCTTGTCCAGCAGGTTGTTGACCGTCAGGCTCACACTGGTCCTGGGCGTGACCTGCCAGGCCGTGCTGGCATTGAAGTTCCAGTACGAGCCCAGGAAGCCCGCCTGGTCTTCCCGCACGATCTTGCCGTTGCGCTGTGCGGCCAGCACATGGGTCCAGTTGCCGATGCGCCAGTTGAGGCTGGCATTGAACCTGTTGGGCCAGTCGCCAAAGTCCGGCGTGCCCACGAGGTTGGGATTGCTGTCACCGCTGAACTGCTGGTAGCGGTAGTCGCGCACCTCCGTGTATTTGGCATTCACCGCCCAACGGCCCCAGTCCTGGGTGGTCCAGCTGTAGCGAGCGGACACGTCAAAGCCCCAGGTCGATTCGCGCGCGGCATTGATCGGGTTCACACGCACCAGCGTGACTTCGCCCGGGCGGAGCAGGGCGTCCGCCGGATTGCGCGTCACGCGGCTGATGGCGTCCACGCAGGTTGGTGACTCCGCATTCTGCACACCGGTACGGCAATCCGCTTCGTCGCGCAGCACCTGGTCCGCGCTGAGATCGGTCACCAGGTCCTCGATGCGGATCTTCCAGAGATCCAGTGAGGCATCGAAGCTGCTGGTGGGCTGCCACACCACGCCCAGGCCCCAGGACCGGCCATGTTCGGACTTGAGGTTGCTGGAGCCCGTCCGCACGAAGTTGAAGCCGGGGGAGACATCCGCGTACTCGCATTGCGCTGTCGGGATGCCCGCCTGCGCACAGCGGTAGTAATCCGTGGACGACGAGTAATAACCGCGGGTCTGTGCGGCAAAGACATAGTTCATGTCAGGCGCGCGGAAGCTGGTGGATTGCTGCGCACGCAGCAGCAGCGAATCGACCGGGCGGAACTCCAGGCCGGCGTTGTAGGTGGTGCTGGCGTCGTTGCGACCGGCGAAGTGATAACGGTCGTGGCGCGCCGCCAGGGTCGCAGTCAGTTGCTGGGTGATCGGCGTATTCAGTTCGGCGCCCAGGGCGAAGCGGTCTCGTGCGCCCCGGATGGCGGGAGACTCGACCGTGTTGTAGAACACGCCCTGGCCCAGCCTGGGGTCGTTGACGTTGCTGAAGCCCTGCTTGCCAGCTTCGGCCACCAGCGCGGCGCGCAATGGGCCGGCGGGCAGTTGCAGCCACTCGCCGCTGGCGCTGGCGCTGACCTGCTGGTTCCAGCTGTTGTTGCGGCCCTTGCTCTTGCCCAGCACGCTGTTGAATTCCTGCGCGGTCAGCGGTGTGTAGAGCCGCGCCGGGTCGGCTGCGAAGATGGGCGTGCCATCCGCCTCCGTCCCCAATTGCGGGCCCAGGAACAGTTGCTCCACACTGGCCAGCAGCCGAGGCGTGGTGGTCCGGTTGAGGTAATAGGCACTGGCGGCGGCCAGCTCGAAGTTCCAGGTCTTGGAGAGTTCCCCGCGCACGCCGACCACGACGTTGTGGGTGGCGTCCTGCCAAATGCGGTTGAAGCGGTCGATGTCGCCCAGTTCCTCCGGCGCCAGGCGCCGGCTCCAGGTCTCCAGCAGGCCGGTGTTGGCATTGCGGAAGTACCCCAGGCCCGCCGCCTGCGAGGTCCAGCTGGGGCCGCGGGTGTTGTTCTCCGTGTGCGCCCAGCCGAACTGTCCTTCGGCAAACAGCGCCAGGCCGTTGGTCAGGTCGTACTGGAGCGCAGCAGCGGCCTGCACGCTGCGGTTGCCGGTCTGCGTGGTCCAGTAGCTGGGGGATGACCGGCCACTGCCACAGTACACCCCGGTGCGGGAGGTGTAGGCCGAGGTGGATCCCTCGAACAGGCCCGCGCTGTTGTCGCAGCCGTCCACCGGGTCGATGTAGCGGCCGGTGCTGGCATTGCGGCGTCCGACCACCACGCCCGGGGCGGCACCCTGCGCGGTGGAGTCGGCCATGAAGTCCCGCTGGCGGCTCCAGATTGGCTGGCGGCCGCTGAACTCCACCCCGTAGATGCCGCTCAAACGGCCGGTCTCAAAGCCACCCGTGACCTGGGCGCGAGCGTTTTCGCCGCCGCCACGCTCGGTGGCGCCGGCGCGCAGGTTGACGGTGACGCCCTCGACATGGCGCTTCAGCACAATGTTGACCACGCCCGCAATGGCGTCCGAGCCATACACGGCGGAGGCGCCGCCGCTGAGCACCTCGATCCGGTCGATCAGCGCCGACGGGATGTTGGCGATGTTCACGAAGTTCACCGAGCCGTTGTAGGGGCTGGGGTAGTCGGCCACGCGCCGGCCGTTCACCAGCACCAGCGTGTGGTTGGGCCCCAGGCCGCGCAGGCTGATGGCATTGGCCGCCGGGGTGAAGGTGTTGCCGAAGTCCTCGCCCTGCGTGAATCCGGTGTTTTCAGTGAGCCCGGCCAGGGCGTCCGAGACGTTCCGGTAGCCCAGGCGGTCGATGTCTTCGCCCTTGAGGATGGTGACGGGGCTGGGGCCTTCGTCCCGGATGCGGGAGATGCGAGAGCCGGTGACGACCACGGGCGCCAGCGTGCCGTCTTCCGCAGCGGGCGTTGGGGTCTTGGCAGCGCTGGGCGCCGTGGCGGTTTCAGGCGGTGTAGCGGACTGGGCAGTGGCCAACACAGGCCAGGCAGCCGTCAGTGCGGCGGCCAGCGCGCTCCTGCGCAGTGCACATGCAACGATCGAGTTCAAGGGCATTCCTCAACAGCGCCGGTGGGCGGAAGCGCCGGACTCTAGGAAGCCGTGTCATGTCGGTGAAGGAAGGGTTTCTGATTTGTTTATTGCCAAGGATTAGAAGCGCCGGCCCATGCGGCTTGCGGTGGCCGGGCTGCGGTGAGGGCGGCCGCGGATGGTGCCAATATCCAACAGCCTGCCCACGGCGTCCCAACAGCCTGGATCCGCTGTTGCACCGGGGTACGCGCGTCAAGGCAACAGCGCAGTCAATGCGTCGGGTCAGACGTCCGTCGGCGGACGCTTGCGCAGCAGCCGCTCGGCCACCGCGGCCGGCCGTTGTAGCAGCGCGGATGCCTTGTCGGCCGCCACGCGCGCGGCATCCTTGGCCGCGCGGGAGGCCTGTTCCATGGCCAGGGTGCCGGTCAGCTTCACCTGGTCCGGGTCCGGCAACTGTGCCTGCGCCCATTCGGTCGCCTTGCGAGCGGCTTCCAGGGTCTGCTGTGCGGCTTCACCTGCAGACGTGCGCACTGCCTCGGCACTGGGCAACCGGTCCTGGGTCCACGCCGCCGCCTTGCGTGCGGTCATCCAGGCTTGCGTGGCCGCCTCGCCGGCACCGGCCTTGAGGGTGTCGGCATCGGGCAGCCGATCCTGTGTCCAGGTTGCGGCGCCCGAGACGGCGGTGCGGACCTGCCCGGCAGCGCCACCCGCCAGCGCCATGGCCTGGGTCCAGGCCTTGGCCAGGTCACCGGGCGGCGTGGTGCGAAGCAGCATTACGGTGGCGTCCAGTGCCTGCGTTTCCTGCAGCGACAGCGGCCCCGCCGCTTCCAGCATCGACCGGAGGAAGACCGCCAGGTCATCCACGATGGCCTGGTGATTGCAGTCCGGATTCATGCGCAGGAACTCGGCACCTTCGGCCGCGATCACGTCCAGCGAGGCATCGCCGATGCGAAGCTCCACCGCTTGGACCGCCTGCTCCACAAAGGGCCGGCCCAGGCCCCAGTCCTTGACCAGGTGGTTGATGAGAAATCGGCGTTCCTCGGTTTCGATCGCCCCATCGATCGCAGCCAGCCGCAGCGACAGCGGCGCGATGAGATCGAAGAGGGCCAGGCCCAGGGTGTCCAACGGCGTGTTGAGGTATTTGGGGATCTCGATGACGCGCTCGCCCTTGGTATTGCCCAGCAGCCGATAAAGCCCATAACAGGCGCCACCAGAGGCCAGGGCCGCAAACGCCACCCAGCCCAGCGGCGTGGCGGAGGCGCCCAGAACGGAGGCCACCATGCCGGACTTGGCCACCGCCGCGCCAGCACCCGCCGCGCCCAGGACGTCCCACACCTCGCGCGTGCGGTTGATCATGCGCAGTGAGGCGTACGCATCTTCGCCGATGGCCAGCTTGGCCTTGAACTTCAAGGGCTCGGCCACCACCTCGTGAATGCCTTCGAACGACGGGGGCGGGAGCAGGGGCAGGGTGGACATGGCGACTCCTGAGGACGTGTCAGGGTCGAGTCTAGTGGTTATGCCACCGCGTTATTCCACCCATCGATTGCGCCCTTGCCGCTTGGCCTCATAGAGGGCCGCATCCGCGCGCTCCAGGGTGCGCTCCCAGGCGTTGTGCATGCCGGGGACTGCGTGGCCGTCGGTGCTGTGGAGGCCCCCCGACCCAGCCGGTGGCGACACGTCCGGGAAGCTCGCCACGCCCAGCGATGCAGTGAGCTGCAGCAGCTCGCCGCAAGGCAGGGGGACGGGGGCTTCCCGCAGACTGTTGAGCAGCCGCTCCGCGATCACGGGCGCCTCTTCACGCCGTGCATGCCGGGCCACGATGAGGAATTCCTCCCCGCCCCAGCGCACCAGCAAGTCTTCGCCCCGCGTGGCGTCACGCAACCGGCTGGCGACTTCCACCAGCACCGCGTCGCCCATGGCGTGGCCGTAGCGGTCGTTGATCTGCTTGAAGTGGTCCACATCCAACAGGAAGAACAGCAGGTCCCGGCCCGGTGCGGTGGAGGCGTCGGCACCCATGTCCGGCTTGGGCCGCGCATGGGCGCGCAGGGATTCGGCCACGGCCTTGTCGATCACCTGCGTCAGGAATCGGCGATTGCGCAGCCCGGTGAGTGGATCGGTCAGGCTCAGTTCCTGGATGCGCTCGTTGGCCTTCTGCAGCTCCAGGTGGCGCTCGATCAGTTCGCGTTGGGCAGCTTCCAGCGCGGCGATGGCGCGGCTCAGGTCACGGTTGGTGTTCTGCAGGTCGCGCGCCCGCGCCGCTTCCTTGCGCGCCAGCTCCCGGTTGTGCTGGGCCTCGGCCAGAATGGTCTCGCTGCGGTGTCTCGCTTCCATGGCCATGCCCTGGCGCTCGGTGGCGCGGCGCTTGTCGGCGGCCAGGGCCTGCAGTGCGCCGCGCAAGGCCGCAATGGCCTCTGTTTCACGGTGACGCGATTGCAGCCGGTCTGCCAGCTCCAGCAGCAGTTCGTGGCGCTGGGCCCCTTCCAGCTGATCGTCGGAAATATTGAGGGCCCGCTCCAGCAGCGTGATGGGCTCGTCCGGCGCCACACCATAGACGCCAGCCTCCACTTGCGCTTCAGCCACGCGGGACAGACAGATGAGTGTGCGCAGCGCCTGGTCGGGATCGAGATGCGGTTGCTGCAGCGCCTTGTCCAGCAGGGCTCGTGCACGTTCCAGATCGCCGCGCGCATGCGCCACCCGGGCCAGACCGAACAGGGCGTAGGCACGGTCTTCCACCAGCTCCACATGCCGGCCATGCTGGTTGACCAGCACGAAGCCGCGTTCGGCTGCATCGATGTCACCACACTCCAGCTGCGCATCGGCCAGGGCGAGCTGGGCGTTCAGGAAATGCGTGGTGCGAGGCACGCGGGCAAGCACGGCCACGGCCTCCTGCGCGAATATGCGGGCGTGATCGGCACGGTTCTGGCGCACCAGCACCTCGGAGAACACGGACAGCGTGCAGCCCAGCGGATGCGGCCAGGCACATTGCCGGGCCATGTCCAGCCGGTAGCGCAGGCGCGCGGCGGCGGCCTCCAGGTCACCCAGCTCCATCAGCAAGGAGGCGACGTTGGCGTTGTCCAGCAGCGCGCGGCGCATCTGGCCGCATTCCTCGGAGGCCTGGATGGACAGCAACGCATGGGCCAGCGCCGCATCACAGGCGCCCTTGCTCCACTCGGTGATGAAGAGGAAGAACTGCGCCAGGGCGCGCAACGCCGGGGTGGTGGCGTTTTCGTGCACTCGTACGGAAGTGCCCCAGGCCACTGCCGCAGCCACCGCGTCCTCAAAGGCGGCAAAACACGCCAGGGCCATCTCCGCAGTCAGGGTGCGTTCCGTGTCGCCGGCCTCCTGGGCCAGCGTGGCGGAGCTGCGCATGAACTGGTTGCGAAGCCGGGCGTCGCCCAGGTCGTGCACGATGTTGGCGGCTACCCAGTCGGCGTCGGATTGACCCGCCGCATGATCCAGCGCCAGGAAACCGTCGCGCGCTTCATCGGCCAGGCTCAGGGCGGATTCATGTTCGCCACGCAGGTTGTAAGCATCCGCCAAGGCCAGTTGCAGACGCGCACGGGCATGTCGCAACTCGGTGGTGTCGCCGTGGGCCACGGCGGGGTCGCTCAGCAACTGTTCGGCGATGCGGGCGGTGTGCTGGCTGTCGAATTGGCGCAGGAACCAGGCGGCGCTGACGCGCTGCTGGAGGTCATCGCTGTCCACGGTACCAATGGCCCGGGTGAGTCCGTCGCGGTCCGTAAACCGTGGGAGGTGACAAGGAGTCTGGGGAGAAATCTGGAGCGCGATCTGGGACGCGCGGTGGGCAGGCACCGCGGCTTGATGGCGGTCTGCAACCTGAGGCACCCAGCGTGAGCCATCAAATGATCGCTCAGTTGAGGACTGGACTTGCGCAGGCGTCGCGACGGCATCGTCCCCGGCGTCCGCTTCCGGGCTGGACAGGAAACTCATGCGCGCACCCCGTGGCCTTGCAGGCTTCGCTGCATGGGTGCGACGTTCCGCGCCGCAGCCGCTGCCCGGCGGCGCTCCAGGATCTTGTTCACGTTCTCTCCCTCGTGATCAGCGCCGTGGATTGTTGTGATGGGGCGCTGACGACCTGTCTGCGCCAGGCCTGCGGCAACCATAACAAAATGTATTTACTGCAGGTATGGCGTAGAACCTGATTCCCGCAGCGTTGGTGCGAATCCACGACGTAATGCGCGAGTATCGCCATCGGTGTGCATCAAGTTGTGAGATTTTGCACGGTTGATGGGGGAGGAGCGGCGAGAGTGGGTGGTGCTGCGCTCGCGAATGTGTTGATGGGCGGTGTTACGTGTAGATACGTTCACCGCCGCGTTTGCATCAGCAGGGAGCCTGCCACTCGCGCAGCTCGGTGGCCAGAATGGTGTGGCCATCCTGGTCGGCACGGCGTGCCAGGGCTTCGGCGTTGGCATCGGTGACCAGTTCGCGGCCCAAGCCTTTGACGAGTTGTTGATACACAAAGTCGATGTCGTCGGCGGTTGCAGCGGTCTTGCCTTGTTCGGCCATGATGATCTCCTGAGGTGGTGCCCGCAAGGGAGCCTCTGCATAACGCCAGCGAGCGGGGTCAGCTCGGGCGTGAGGCGTTACGCGTTACGCGTTACGCAGAGGGCCCAGGGGCTCATGGTCTGTTTGAGCAAATGCCGTTCCCAACGGCTCGCGGCAGGGAGAAGCGCTCGGGCAACACGGCTGCGCCGGGGTGCACTGCAATGCACTGCCCCCGCCCAGCGCGATGCTGCCGCTATTTGGTCCTTGGCGCGGGCCGCCGCTCGGGCCGCTTCAGTTCACCTTGCCGCAGCAGGGCAACTGCGTCCGCCACGGTGTCCGCCACCTGCCGCACCTCCTGCTGAAGCGCTTCATCCCGGTCCAGCGTCTCATGGCTGTTGAAGTAGGGCTCGTAGTAGCCTATGTAGCGGTCCAGTTGTGACTGAGCGCCCGCATCGATCAGGCCCATCCAGTCGAGCCAGTCGCCCAGGTTGCGCCGCTGCGCCTCCACACCGGCCACATCGCCATGCACCACCAGGCCGTACACGCGGCCGTCCAGATGCTTGGGATAGTTCCAGCCCCCGGCCTCGATGGCCTTGGCCTCTGCGGCCTTTTTTCCATGGGTGGAGCTTGGGTCCGGGTTGCCGCCATCGGCGCAGACCAGCCGGTCGATCATCAGCTTCAATGCGCTGGGCGATTGATACCAGTAGGTGGGGGTGAAGAGGATCACCCCATGGGCGCTGACCCAGCGTTCATAGATGTCGTTCATCCAGTCGTGGCCCTGGCCCAGCGCGTAGTTGGGGTAGCAACTGCAGGGCCAGTGGCACAGCGGCATGGCCGTGGCCACACAGCCTTTGCAGGGATGGATGGTGCGACCGTATTCGGACGTGATCAGGCTGAGGTCCAGCACGTCGGCTTCGATGTCGCGGGCCGCGAGTTGATCCCGCGCCAGTTGCGTGAGCCGCCAGGTCTTGGACATTTCGCCCGGGCAGGTGCCGTCATTGCGATCGCTGCCACAGATCAGCAGCACGCGGGAACGGGTGGCCGGCAAGGCCCATCGGGCCTGCGCCTCGTCGAGCCGCCGCTTTGCTTCCAGCCAATCGACCGACAGATCGTAGGACGGATCCGCAAACCCTTCGCCCGCCCGCCGCGTGATCGGCGCCTTGCGCCCCTCCTTCATCGCCTCGAAGGCAATCGCTTCCAGCCGGCTCAATGCCGCGTCCTCGTGGCGAAACGCGGGATCTACGAACTGACGCATGAACCGCTCATGGAATTGCTCCCGGTTGAGGTCGGGCGGATGTTGTCCTTTGCGGATGTCGGTCATGGCGTCCTGGTGGGTGGCTATGGGGCGGGCTCCTCAGGCAATGGGCCTGCCTGCTGACCGACCCCCTTTGGATGACTGCGCCTTGGCAAAACCCATTCCAGACTGGTGCCAGGCCCGGTGCATGTTGCACCGCCTCAGCGCCCCTGCAGTCATTGCGCACCGCCAATGGGCCGAATGCGTATTAACCCTTTCCCTCATTCATGGGGGATGGGCATGCCCGACTCCGGGCTTCCCCGCAACCAGCTTGTCATGAAGCGCGCCTACGCTTCGCCCGATTCGTTCACCAACGCTTTGCGGTCAAACATATTTGTTATCGGATGACAAAGTGAAGCCGGAAACGTTTGCGCAAACACTTTCATTTGCTAACAATCATCTAGGGACGTTATTCCAATGAAATTCAAACCTGCCGTGCTGGCCATTGCGGCCTTTATCGCCACCTCCATCGCCTGCGGCGCCCATGCGCAGACCACCGTGGCGGAATGGGACTTCAATGGCGTGTATGACGCCTCGGCGGGCGGCTATCAGGGCACGACCAAACACGACCTGAGCCAGAACGGCGCCAGCATCGCCTTCCTGAGCGGCACCACCAACCTGACCACGCAGTTCGTGACGTCCACCGGCAGCAGCGACGACATCACCAACGGCAAGGCCCTCAATACCGCCACCTATGCGGCGCAAGGCACGCAGAGCGGCGTGTACGGCGTGCAGTTCGGCGTGGACACGACCGGCTACGAAAACATCGTCTTCAGTTTCGACCAGCGCAACAGCGCCACCGCCTCGGCATGGACCGAACTGCTCTACACCGTGGATGGCGAAAACTGGCTGGATGCCGCCACCTTCCAGATGACCAAGCAGGGCAGCTTCGTCAACGGCCTGAGCTTTGACTTTTCGTCCATCCTCGGCGTGGCCAACAACGAGTCCTTCGCGGTTCGGCTGGTCAGCATTTTTGCGCCTGGCACCACCAGCTATGCCGGCACCACCAGCACCTACGGCACGGGCGGCACCATCCGCTACGACATGGTGAGCTTCTTCGGCACGGAAATCGTGGCCGAGGTGCCGGTGCCGGCCGTGCCGGAGCCCGGTTCCCTGGCGCTGATGCTGGCCGGGCTGGGGGCTGTTGGCCTGATGGCTCGCCGTCGCCGTGCTGAATAAGGAGCCGCACATGAGCATGACGCAATTCCTCCTGCGGCAAGCCGGACCAGCCGTCAAGGTGAGCGGCCTGAGCATTCTGGTGCTGGCCCTGGCCGCCTGCGGCGGCGGTCGAAATTCCGAAACCACGGTGACCATCGCGTCCGCCAGCGAAGAGCGTGCCTCGGCGCTGTCGGCCGATGCGTCCGCCAAGTACCCGGACCACCATGAGTTCGATGCCGCCCTCAACGTGCCGTTCACCGGTGCGGAGGCGACCGGTGCGCGCAACTTCACCGTCAGCCTGGATTACGTGGGCGCCCCTGCGGGCACGCTGCTGGCCTGGCGCGTGGAACTGCGCAATGCGGCCGGGACGGTGGTGAAGACCTGGACCGGCGTTGAAACCTACGCGGGCGACGTCAAGACGCAGAAGCTCGAATGGAGCGGCCCCGGCGACACCAGCAACAGTGGCATCTACAGCGCCACGCTGGTCGCCGTCAGCGCGGCCGCCGGCACCAAGCTGACGAGCGAAGGCAGCGACGCGCAATTCAAGGAAATCCTGGCCAGCGCCGCGACCTCCAGTCACGGCCCGCACGGCCCGGTGACCCAGAGCTGGAACTTCGCGGTCGGCAAGCCGGCTTCCATCGCCATGGGCACCCTGCGGCCGTTGGCGGTGGGACGCACCGGCGAGGCGGACCAGCGCGTACGCGCCCTGGCGGCCTCCGTCAGTGCCGGCAGCTGGCCCTACACCGTGTACTACGGCAGCTTCCACGGCCAGACCAATGATTCCGACGGCGGTGGCGCCATCGGCAGCTGCAGCTCTTCGCAGCCTGCGCAGACGGGCGCCTACGGCCCGGACGCGGCCTTCCCCTATGCCAAGGGCGTGGGCCTGGACTTCTTTGCCAACACCGACCACAACCACTACTTCGACGGCTCGTCCGGGACCAACACCGCGGGCAGCGCCACCACGGCCAAGGCGCGCTACCAGCGCGGCCTGACCATCGCGTCGGACTACACCGCAGCCAACCCCGGCTTCCTGGCCCTTTACGGCATGGAGTGGGGCGTCATCAGCAATGGCGGTCACCTCAACATCTTCAACAGCAACGAGCTGTTCTCGTGGGAATACAACGCCAGCAGCGAGCTGTTCGGCGACCGCTACATCGCCAAGAGCGACTACGCGACCCTGTATTCGGTGATGCGGGCTCAGGGCCTGGTGGGCCAGTTCAACCATCCGGACGACACCGGCCAGTTCATCATCAACGGTACCGACATGGCCTACAGCGCCGATGGTGACGAGGTCATGGTGATGTCCGAGGTGATGAACACCTCTGCGTTCTCCGCCAACACCACCGAAACGGAAACCTCGCGCAGTTCCTACGAGACCGCCTGGAAGAAGTTGCTGGAACGTGGCTTCCACGTGGCGCCCGCCACCAACCAGGACAACCACTGCGCCAACTGGGGTGCCAGCTACACGAACCGCACGGCAGTGCTCGTCCCGACCGGTACGGCGCTGAGCAAGGCGAGTCTGGTGGATGCGCTGAAGGCGCGTCGTGTCTTCGCCACCATGGACAAGTACTCGCAGCTGATCTTCAGCGCCAACGGCAAGATCATGGGCGAGCGGTTCGACAACAGCGGTTCGGTGAGCCTGAACGTCGGCTTCTACAACCCGAACGGCCGCACGGTGGTGTCGACGGAGATCTGGGAAGGCGTGCCGGGCCGCAACGGCACCGTGACGCTGCTGACCACCGCCGCCACGGCCACCATCACCCCGGCCAATGGCAAGCACTTCTACTACGCCAAGGCCACGCAGGATGACGGCAAGGTGCTGTGGTCCGCGCCGATCTGGGTGAACCAAGGGGTGCAGGGCGGCGACACCACGCCGCCGACGGTGAGTGCGGCCGTGTCGGGCACCTCCGGCACCATCACCTTCAGCGCCGCCGCGGCGGACGACGTGGGGGTGACCAAGGTCGAGTTCTGGCTGGATGGCGTGTTGAAGGACACCGTGACCACCTCGCCCTACACGCTGGCGGTCAACTCCGCACTGCTGGCCAACGGCAGCCACAACCTCGTGGCCAAGGCGTATGACGCGGCGGGCAACACCACCACGTCCACCGCGGTGACCTTCAGCGTCAGCAACGCAGTGAATGCCGGTGATGAGGTGGAGCCCAATGGCACCATCGCCACCGCCAATGCGGTCGGCACCCGCAGCTCGATCTCGGGCTACATCAGCACGGCCACCGACAAGGACTATTACAAGGTCACGCTGGCGGCCAACCAGCGCCTGCGGGTGGACATGACCGGCCCGGCCACCAGCGGTGTGGACTATGACCTCTATGTGGTGAGCAGCACCGGTGCCGGCCTGGCCCGCTCCGAAGGCGGCACCAGCGCAGAATCGCTGACCTATCAAAACGGCACGACGGCGCAGACGGTCTACATCAAGGTGCAGGCGTATGCCGGCTCCAGCGCGACACAGACCTACACGCTGACGATCAGCTACCCCTGATTGCCAAGGCGATGGCGCACGCGGCGCCCCAACGCGAAGCGGCCCCGAGGGGCCGCTTTTTTTTCTGCCTGTGCACTCGTCGGGCGAGGCCCCGACCAGTGTCAGTGCTTCGAGCCGACCGATCTTGATGTCGTCACGCTGTCCGGCGACGGGCGGGCGGGGATCGAATCAGCCGGTTCCCAACCGCCGCCCAAGGCCATGAACAACTGCACCTGCTCGTCGATCAAGGTGGCTTCGGAGGCGGCCAGCGTGGCGTCGCTCCCCGCCAGCGCCCGGTCGGCATCCAGCGCGTCCAGATAACCTACCTTGCCGGCCTTGTAGAGCCGGCGGGCCTGGTCCGCCACCACGGCAGCCGCGTCGCGCGAGCGCTGCAGCGCAGCCCGGCGGTCCAGTTCGCGGGCGTACTGGTTCAGTGCGGTCTCGGTCTCGCGCAGCGCGTTCAGCACCACGCCGTCAAAGCGTGCCGCGCTCTGGCGCGTGGACGCCTCCGCCTGGGCGATGCGGGCGTTGGCCACGCCATTGTTCGGCAAGGTCCAGGAGATCAGCGGGCCAATGCCAAAGCTCAGCGACTCGCTCCGCCCGAAGCGCGAAAAGCTGCTGGGGCCCGACCCGGCGTTGAGGCCGAGGCTGATCTTGGGATAACGATCGGCAATGGCCACGCCGATGTGGGCGGTGGCGGCATGCAGTTCGCGCTCGGCCTGGCGGATGTCTGGCCGGCGTCGCAGCAGCGCCGCGCCATCCCCCACAGGGATCGTGCCGGCCAGACGCGGCGGCTCATGGCACTCCGCCAACTCGCGCGGGAAGTCCTCCGGCAGTTCGCCGGTCAGGGTGGCCAGGCGGTAGAGCGCCGACTGGCGCTGGGCCAGTAGCGGCGGGAGCGCGGCCTGCAACTGCGCCAGCTGGCTGCGCGCCCGCGACGCATCCATCTCGCCGACGCGGCCCGCCTGCTGCAGTTTCTCGGTCAGATCAAGTGCCTGGCGCTGCAGTTCCACCGATTGGCGCGCCGTCTCCAGCCGTTGGCCGGTGGCGCAGGCTTCAGCGTAGGCACGCGTGGTACCCGCAGCCACATTGACCTTCACCAGGTCCAGCGCCGCCGCCGCCGCTTCCGTGCTGGCCTGCGAGGACTCGATGGCGCGGCGGATCTGGCCATACAGATCCAGTTGATAGGAGACACCCACACCAGCGGAATAACGGAAGGTATCCGGCGGCACATAGTTCTGCTTGATCATCGACGTGCCGGACGGATGGCCGTAATACGGCGATGCGTTCACGCCGATGGTCGGCTTCTCGGCGCCGGACACCTCGGTCTCCAGGGCCTGCACGCGCTCCAGATTGGCGGCCGCCTGGCGCAGGTCGGTGTTGTGGGCGAGCGCCTTCTCGACCAGGGCATCCAGGCGCGAATCGTTGAACAGGCGCCACCAGTGGGGTGGCAGCGGTTCGGCCACAAACGGTGCACCGCCGGCGTCGGCGGCAGCCTTGGTCTGTTCCAGGAAGGGTTCTGCCGCACGCGGCTTCAGGGCCACGGCGTTGGCGGGCACCTGGTAGTTCGGGCCCTTCGGTGCGGTGGAGCAGGCGGCCAGACCCACAGCGAGGGCCATGGCCGACCAGCGCAGCACCCGGCGCATCGAGGGCGACGAGCGAGATGAGGAAGATGCGGAAGAGGGGCGTGATGCTGTCTTCATGGCGGATCAGCCTTTGGCTCTCACGGCGGCGCTCGCGGCAGGGGCCTGGGCATGCGCGGCTGCCTGGTCAGGGGCCTGCGCCTGCGCCGTCACCACCTGCACCGTGACGGTCTGCCCCGCCACCAGATGCTCACCCGCAGGCAGCGGGTCCAGCTTGACGCGTACCGGCACCCGCTGGGGCAGCCGCACCCAGTTGAAGCTGGGATTCACGCTGGGCAGCAGGTTGGTGCTGGTGCTGCGGTCACGGTCGGCGATGCCGGCCGCGAAGCTCTCGACGTGGCCCGTCAGTGGCTGGGAAGCCCCCATGGGCATCACCTGCACGGCGTCACCCACATGGATTCGGGCCAGCTTGGTTTCCTCGAAGTAGCCTTCCACGTAGAGCGACTGGGCATCCACCAAGGCCAGCACCGGATGGCCGGCGGCGGCATACGCGCCCTGGCGCAGATCGAAGTTGGTGATGGTGCCTGCCGACGGCGCACGCACCAGGGCTCGGTCCAGATTCAGCTTCGCTGCATCCACGGCGACCTCGGCCTGGGCCACGGCGGCACGCGCCTGTTCGGCGCGGCTGCGGGTCTGCTCCCGCAGCTCCTGCGACACGAGGTTGCCCAGACCCACGTTGCGGTCAGCCTCGCGACGGGCCTGCGCCAGCGCCACTTTCTGAGCGGACAGCTGGGCCTGCGCCTGGCGCAGCGCCAGTTCATAACGGGCGCGGTCCACTTCGAAGAGCAGCGTGCCGGCCGCCACCGTCTGGTTGTCTCGTACCGGCACGGCAGTCACCAGCCCGGACACGTCCGGCGCGATCTGCACCACGTCAGCCCGCACGCGACCGTCGCGGGTCCAGGGGGAGAGTTCATAACGGTCCCACAGGCGCAGGGCCGCCCACAAGGCGGCCAGCACCACCAGCACGGTGACCACGAAGGACGCCAGGCGGCGGGGTTGAAGCAGGGAAGGAAGGGATTTCATGACGACCAGCAATCTTGATCAGTACGTATGCGAGAAGAAGCGCAAGACCGCGGGGGCGACCTGCAGCGACACGCTGCTCAGGCCCCACAGCAGCAGCACATACAGGGCCATGTCGAACAGTGCCGGATGCCAGATCCAGCGGTAGGCGCCGCACAGGGCCAGCACACGGCGCACACCCCAAAGCAGCAACAGCGAGGCAAACGCCAACGGCATGAGCCAGGGCAGATAAAGCCCGAAAACATCCACAGCGCCGGTCATGCCGGGGCCTCCTCAAGCGGGTTGAAGTCGATCGGCGGCTCGCACTGCGGCTCGACAGTCAGTCGCGCCGGCGTGGCCGTCGGAAACAGGTTGCGGCGCAGGCCCAGGAGGGCGCTCAGCGAGGCGCGGGCCGACTCGGGCCATGGCGCGTCCGTGGGGCACACCACCACCAGGCGACGCAATGCATCGTCTATATGCGTGAGCAGCGCGTCGGGTGGCGGTTCGAAGACACCTGCGATGCGTTGGCTGAGCCAGTCGGCCAGGCCGTTCAGCAGGGGTTTGAGCGCCAGCGAGGGCCATTGGTCCCGCTGGCCCTGCAAGGTCACCAGGTCCGCGCCGATGCGCAGGTCACGTAGGGCATCGTCCGTGGGTACCCCACGCACGGAGCCACCCGCCTGCGCCACACGCGGCGCCAGCAGCGAGATGCGGTCCAGCATGCGCAGCAGGTAGGCCTGGCCGCGAGCCACCGAACGGGGCTGGCGCGCCAGCTCGTCCAGCTCCCGCCAAGTGGCACGCTGGATGCGGCGCGCACTCCAGTCCGCCCCCACCGAGCGCATCAGCCGCGTGACACGTGCCGCCACAAATACGCCGCCCAGCTGACCCAGCATGGAGTTGAGGAAGGCGGTCAGGTCGGCCTGCGAGGTGTCGTGCATGGCCAGCGTGCCGGCCACGCCCAGGACGAAGGGCAGGGCGGCGCCCATGGTGGCGGGCCGGGCCACATAACAGCCCGCAATCAGGAAGACCGGCGCGCAGACGAGGATCAGTGTCCAGATGTCCTGAACCAGCGGCAGCAGCACCAGCACGTAGACCGCGCTGACCGGCATGGAGAGGATGGTCCACTTCAGGAAGCCGTTGATGGCCGGCACCGGGTCGTCCATGCCGGCGAAGAAGCAGCAGAAGATCGCGGCCATCATCGCCGCGACTGAACCCATCGGCCAGCCGGTCAGGATCCAGAAGGTGCAGCACACCAGGATGGCCACCAGTGCGGCGGCTCCGGAGAGCATCGCCATGCCCAGGTCGATGTGCAGGCGCGGGCCGGTGAGTTCCGGCCGCGGGCGGCTGGGCATGGGGGCGCCGCTCAGGCCCTGGTCAATGTCGGCACGCAGGTGCACGCACTGCAGCCAGCCGCGCAGCAATTGATCCAGGCGTTCGGCCAGGGCCACGCGAAGCAAATGGCGCCAGTCACTGCGATCGGGGAAGGACAGTGCTTCGACGCCCGCCTGCAGCGCGGGCCATTGCGCTTGCGCCTGCACAGGCGGCAACTGGATCCATGTGGCCACGTTCGCCAGCAAGGCGGCCACGTCCGGCGCGATGCCGTTCTCGGCCTTCTCCAGCGCCTGCAACCGGTCCTCGACCGCGGAGAGTTGCGGCGTCAGCGCGGCCACGCGGTCCTGCATGTCGTGTACCGCATCGGCGGTCCAGCGCAGGTGGCTGGTGTCAAAAGGGATGTGGGTGCTCAGCACCCGCAGTTGGGTGATGTCGCCCGCCACGCGGCGGCGGTCCGCACCGCCGTCGCGGCGCGTGGTCAGGTCCATGAGCCATGCCCGGGTGTCGCCGAGCGTGCGGTCCAGCAGGCCCAGCACCGTGGCGGCCAGCCCGTTGGGCAGGACCAGGCTGTGCACCAGCGTTGCCGAAAGAATGCCCAGGCCAATCTCCTCCACCCGCGCCACGCCGGAGTCAAAGACATTCAGCGGCGTGTCCACGGACGGAAAACCGATCAGCGCGGCCGTGTAGCCCGCCAGCATGAACGCATAGGCGCGCGGCGTGCGGTCCCGCAAGGACAGGCACAGGCAGGTGCCAACCCACAGCGCCAGCGCCAGGCTCAGCAGTTCCGGTGCATTGGCAAAACGAGGCACCAGCAACACGGCGGCGGTGCTCCCCACCAGCGTTCCGACGAAGCGGTAGACCGCCTTGGAACGCACGGCGCCGGCCAGCGGATGGGCCACGATGTAGGCGGTCATCATGGCCCAGAACGGCCGCGGCTGACCGGCCCAGTTAGCCAGGAACACGGCCAGCATGGCCGCGGCAAAGGCCTTGATGGAGAAGATCCATTCGGCCTGGCTGAAGCGCGGCACGGCGCTCGGAGCGAGGCGAAGCAGGGCGGGCAGTTTCATGGGCAGTCCGTCAGGCCCTGCTCATTTGCGCCGAGGCGGCACGATGGGGGATGGGCAACCCAGCCGCTGCTGCAGCACGGCAAAGACACGCAGCGTCGCTTCGATGTCGGCGTCATCCACGCCTTCATAGACCTCGTTGCGCAGGTCGCGCAGCGTGGCCTCCAGCCGCTCGCAGGCTTCGCTGCCCGCATCGGTCAGGTGCAGGGTCTTGGCACGGCGGTCGCCCGTGTCTTCCCGGCGTTCGACAAAACCGGCGTCCACCAGTTGATCCAGCGTCCGCGTCAGGGAGGGACCTTCAATGCCCACCAGCTCGGCCAGCGCGCCTTGCCGCAGGCCATCCCCCTGGCGGCCGATCATGACCAGCGGCCATGCCATCGCCTGGGACACCCCGACATGCGCGACCGCCTGATTGGCGGTCGCGCGGTAAGCGCGCTCGAGGATGGGGAGACTGGCGCCCAGTTGCAGCAGGGCGGTCTCACGCGCACTGCGCGTCAGGGTGCGGGGGGGCTTGGCGGTGCTCATGGTTGGTGATTGTAGATAGTTAGCTTGCTAACTAATTTGTGGGGGTATTCTCCGGCATCGACCGGGGTTCGGTCTCAGCAGGAGTTCACGAATGAGCAAGGCAGAAGTGGGCGCGTCGCGTCGCGTGTACAAAGTCGCAGTGATTCCGGGCGACGGCATCGGCAAGGAAGTGATGCCGGAGAGCCTGCGGACGCTGGAAGCGGCAGCGCGCCGCTTCGGCTTCGAGCTGCAATACACCCATATCGACTGGGCGAGCTGCGACTATTACGTCAGCCACGGCCAGATGATGCCGGACGACTGGAAGGCGCAGTTGCAGGGGCACGACGCCATTCTGTTCGGCGCCGTCGGCTGGCCGGCCACGGTGCCGGACCACATCTCGCTGTGGGGCTCGCTGCTGAAGTTCCGTCGCGAGTTCGACCAATACATCAACCTGCGCCCGGTCCGTCTCTTTGAAGGCGTGCCCTGCCCGCTGGCCGGTCGCAAGCCGGGGGAGATCGACTATGTGGTTGTGCGCGAGAACACCGAGGGTGAATACACCAACCTGGGCGGCGTGATGTACGCCGGCACCGACCGGGAGATCGTGATCCAGGAGTCCGTCTACTCGCGTTTCGGCGCGGACCGCGTGTTGAAGTACGCCTTCGAGCTGGCGCAGAGCCGCGCGCGCAAGCACCTGACCGTCGCCACCAAGAGCAACGGCATCGCCATCTCCATGCCGTGGTGGGATGGCCGCGCGGATGCGGTGGGGCAGGGCTACCCAGGCATCACGGTCGACAAACAGCACATCGACATCCTCAGCGCCCGCTTCGTGCTGCAGCCGGGCCGCTTTGATGTGGTGGTGGCCTCCAATCTGTTCGGTGACATCTTGTCCGACCTGGGGCCCGCCACGACCGGCACGATCGGCCTGGCGCCGTCGGCCAACCTGAATCCGGAGCGCCAGTTCCCCTCGTTGTTCGAGCCGGTGCATGGCTCGGCGCCGGACATCGCGGGGCAGAACATCGCCAATCCGGTGGCCATGATCTGGTCGGCGGCGCTGATGCTGGACTTCCTGGGCGAGCGGGACGCCCACAACGCCATTCTTGGCGCTGTGGAGCAAGTGCTGGCGGGCGGTCCGCGCACGCGAGACCTGGGTGGATCGTGCAATACGACCGAGATGGGCCAGGCCATCGCCCAGCGCGTTGGCGCCTGAGGGTCCAATCGTCCAAACGTCCGGCGGGCCCCCAAACGAAAAAAGCCGCTCCGTCGTGGAGCGGCTTTCAGGTGCCCCGCAGCAACGCCGGGGCAACCGTCATCCGGTCAATCCTTGTCCTTCATCTTCAGCATGCGGTTGGTCCGCAGGGCGACCAGGGTCACCACCGCACCTGAGAGCAGGTAGACCGTCACTGCCCACAGGCCGAAGTGGACCGACAGCCCCAGCGCGACGAGTGGGGCGAAAGCCGCGCCAAACAGCCAGGCCAGATCCGCCGTCAGCGCTGCCCCCGTGTAGCGGAAGTGCGGCAGGAAGTTGGAGGTCGTTGCACCGGCCGACTGCCCGTACGACAAGCCCAGCAGGATGAAGCCCACCAGGATGAAGATGTTCTGCCCCATGCTGCCGCTGTCCAGCAGGATGGGTGTGAACAGGCTGAAGATACCGATGGTGGTGGCCAGCGTGCCCAGCATGCTGCGCCGGCCGATGCGGTCCGCGATCAGGCCGGAGATGGGCATGGCCGCCGCCGCCAGCAGGGCGCCGACGATCTGCACCGACAGGAACTGGCCAACGGATTGATCGGAGTGCAGGATCACCCACGAGAGCGGGAACACCGTCACCAGGTGGAACAGCGCATAGCTCGCCAGGGCGGCAAACGCACCGATGAAGATGTTGTAGCCCTGCTCGCGGAACAGCTCCGAGGTGTCGCAAGGGTCCAGCTCATGCGCCTCCAGGTTCTTCTCGTACTCGTGCGTCAGCACCAGCCGCAAACGGGCGAACAGCGCCACCACATTGATGGCAAAGGCGGCGAAGAACGGATATCGCCAGCCCCAGCTCAGGAAGTCGATGGGTGTCAGGCTGCCCCACAGGTAGGCAAACAGCCCGGCGGCGATCAGGAAGCCGATGGGTGCGCCCAACTGCCCCAGCATCGCGTACCAGCCGCGCCGACCTTCGGGCGCGTTCAGGGCCAGCAGGGACGGCAGGCCGTCCCAGGAGCCGCCCAGTGCCAGGCCCTGGCCGATGCGGCACAGCGCCAGCAAGGCGATGGCGGAGGCTCCCCACGCGTTATAGCCCGGTAGCACGGCAATCGTGCAAGTGGATATACCCAACAGGAACAGGGCCACTGTCAACTTCACGCCACGGTCGAAACGGCGCTGGAGCGACATGCCCAGCAGCGTCCCGATCGGCCGGACCACAAAGGCCAGCGCCAGCAGGGCAAAGGACCACAAGGTGCCTTCCAGCCGCTCCAGGTGAGGGAAGAAGATGGAGGGAAACACCAGGACCGAGGCGATCCCGTACACAAAGAAGTCGAAATACTCCGAGGCCCGGCCAATGATCACCCCGACGGCGATATCGCCCGGCGCGACGGCCTCTTGTTCGGCCTGGGAGGCGACGCCTGTCCCTCTTGGGAGGGGCTGGCCTACCGTTGAAAGCGTGTTGCTGTTCATGAGTCTCCTACCTGGGACAAAATGTCCAATAGTTGGTTTGAGTCAATGAGGCAAAATCTGCGCCCGGCGTGCAACTGTCGACAAGTGTCGTTTACCCGTTAGTCGTAAACCCGCTGTCGTCTTCTCCTGGTTCCTTCCTTGGCTTCAAGGCCTGGCTGTTGCCAGACCTTGTTGCCCAACCGGATGTCCGGAGTCTGATCTGGTTTGATTGATGTTGGCTTGATGTTGGCTGCCATCAGTCGGACCATTTCAGCACTGAACACCCGCCTGCTGGCTGTATCTCATGTACCTCAAAGCATCACTAAAAACAAGTCTGGCCCGTCTCGGGCTGCTGTCGTTGGCACTGCCACTGACTGCCTGCAACCTGGTCGTGATGAAACCCTCGGGTGACATCGCCAACCAGCAGGCGCAACTCATCGTCGCCTCCACGTTGCTGATGTTGCTGATCATCGTCCCGGTGATCATCCTCACACTGACGTTTGCCTGGCGATACCGTTCCTCCAACAAGGAAGCCACCTACTCCCCCGAGTGGGACCACTCGACCCGTCTGGAGCTGATCATCTGGGGCGCGCCCCTGCTGATCATCATCGCCCTGGGCGCGCTGACCTGGATCAGCACCCACAAGCTGGACCCGTTCCGTCCGCTCGAGCGCCTGGACGCCCAGCGCCCCGTGCCGGCCAACGTGCAGCCGCTGGTGGTGGAAGTGGTGGCCCTGGACTGGAAGTGGCTGTTCCTCTACCCGGAACAAGGCATCGCTACCGTCAATGAACTGGCAGCCCCGGTGGATCGTCCGATCCAGTTCAAGATCACGTCGTCCACGGTGATGAACGCGTTCTACGTGCCGGCCATGGCGGGCATGGTCTACGCCATGCCGGGCATGCAAAGCCAGCTGCACGCGGTGATCAACAAGCCGGGGACGTATGACGGGTTCTCGTCCAACTTCAGTGGCGACGGCTTCTCGCACATGCGCTTCAAGTTCCACGGCCTGTCCAACGACGAGTTCGCCGCCTGGGTGGACCGCAACAAGGCCGACGGCGTGCAACTCTCCCGCGAGCTCTACCAGACCCTGGAAAAGCCCAGCGAGAAAGAACCGGTCCGCCGCTTCGCCACCGTCGCGCCTGGCCTGTTCGATGCCATCGTGAACCGCTGTGTTGACGGCAACAAGATGTGCATGGGCCAGATGATGGCCATCGACGCCGCCGGCGGCGGCGGCAAGGGCGCGATTGACGGCCTTGCCAGCAAGCCCTGGAGCAACGACCAGAAGCGGATTTTCGTGGCCGCCCTCTGTACGCCTGACAACGCCGGCCAGTATGCCGCGCAGTGGTCTTCCACCCGTAGCCAGGACTGACCGGCGCCCGGCGCCTTGCCCCAAGGGGCAGCGCCGGGACCGCAAGCCATATCGAGATCCAAGATGATTGACGTACAAAAGCTCATCTTCGGACGCCTCACCATCGAGGCGATTCCATACCATGAGCCGATTCTCCTAGCCACCTTCGCAGCGGTCATCCTCGGCGGCATCGCCGTGCTGGCGCTGATGACCAAATTCAAGCTCTGGGGCCCGTTCTGGCGCGACTGGGTCACCAGCATCGACCACAAGCGCATCGGCATCATGTACATCGTGCTGGGTATCGTCATGCTGCTGCGTGGCTTTGCCGACGCGCTGATGATGCGTGCCCAGCAGGCCCTGTCCTTCGGCGACAGCGTCGGCTTCCTGCCGCCGCACCACTACGACCAGGTCTTCACCGCCCACGGCGTGATCATGATCTTCTTCGTGGCGATGCCGCTGGTGACGGGCTTCATGAACTATGTTGTGCCGCTGCAGATCGGTGCGCGCGACGTGGCCTTCCCGTTCCTGAACAACTTCAGCTTCTGGATGACCGCTGGCGGCGCCGTGCTGGTGATGTTCTCGCTGTTCGTGGGCGAATTCGCCCGTACCGGCTGGCTGGCGTATCCGCCGCTGTCCGGCATCCTGGCCAGTCCGGGGGTGGGGGTGGATTACTACCTCTGGTCACTGCAGGTGGCGGGTGTGGGCACGACCTTGTCCGGGATCAACCTGATCGCCACCATCATCAAGATGCGCGCGCCCGGCATGACCATGATGAAGATGCCGGTCTTCACCTGGACCTCGCTGTGCTCCAACATCCTGATCGTGGCCTCGTTCCCGATCCTGACGGCCGCCCTGGCGCTGCTGTCGCTGGACCGTTACGTCGGCACCAACTTCTTCACGACCGATCTGGGCGGCAACGCCATGATGTACGTGAACCTGATCTGGATCTGGGGCCACCCTGAGGTCTACATCCTGGTGCTGCCGGCCTTCGGCATCTTCTCGGAAATCACCTCCACCTTCAGCCAGAAGAAGCTGTTCGGTTATGCCTCCATGGTCTACGCCACGGTCGTGATCACGATCCTGTCGTACCTGGTGTGGCTGCACCACTTCTTCACCATGGGCTCGGGTGCCAGCGTGAACTCGTTCTTCGGCATCACGACGATGATCATCTCGATCCCGACGGGCGCGAAGATCTTCAACTGGCTCTTCACCATGTACCGTGGCCGCATCGTCTTCGACGTGCCCATGTACTGGACGGTTGGCTTCATGGTCACCTTCGTGATCGGTGGCATGACCGGTGTGCTGCTGGCCGTGCCGCCGGCGGACTTCGTGCTGCACAACAGCCTGTTCCTGATTGCCCACTTCCACAACGTGATCATCGGCGGCGTGCTGTTCGGCCTGCTGGCGGGCATCACCTTCTGGTTCCCGAAGGCATTCGGCTACAAGCTCGATCCGTTCTGGGGCAAGTGCTCGTTCTGGTTCTGGCAGATCGGCTTCTTCGTGGCCTTCACGCCGCTGTACGTCCTGGGCCTGATGGGCGTGACCCGCCGCATGAGCCACTTCGACGATCCCTCGCTGCAGATCTGGTTCCAGATCGCTGCCCTGGGCGCGCTGCTGATCGCTGCCGGCATTGGCTGCTTCCTGATCCAGCTGGTGGTGAGCTTCCTGAAGCGCGAGCAGCTGCGTGACGTGACGGGTGACCCCTGGAACGGCCGTACGCTGGAGTGGTCGACCTCGTCGCCCCCGCCGCAGTACAACTTCGCCTTCACGCCGGTGGTGCATGACCATGACGCCTGGTTCGACATGAAGCAGCGCGGCCATCAACGTCCGGTGGGCGGCTTCAAGGCCATCCACATGCCCAAGAACACGGGCGCTGGCGTGATCATCGCGGCCCTGTCCACGCTGCTGGGCTTCTCGCTGATCTGGCACATGTGGCTCGTGGCCGGCATCGCCTTCGTGGTGATCATCGCGACGACCATCGTCCACACCTTCAACTACAAGCGTGACTACTACATCCCCGCGGATGAAGTGGCCCGCACGGAAGAAGCCCGCACCCAGGTGCTGGCCGCACAGGCCTGAACCCGAGCGAGCAATCCAACATGCAAGCAACGACCATGACGAACAACACCGGTACGCCGGTGTTCTACGACAACGGCGATCACCATCCGCAGCAAGGGACCCTGCTGGGTTTCTGGCTGTACCTGATGAGTGACTGCCTGATCTTCGCGGTGCTCTTCGCCACCTACGCCGTGCTGGGCCGCAGTTATGCGGCCGGCCCGTCGGGCGCGGATCTCTTTGACCTGAAGCTGGTCGCCGTCAACACCGGCTTCCTGCTGCTGTCGTCGATCACCTACGGCTTCGCGATGATCGCGATGCTCAAGGGCCGCAAGCAGGCCCTGCTGGGCTGGCTGGCCATCACCGGCATCCTCGGCCTGTGCTTCCTGGGCGTGGAACTGTATGAGTTCGCGCATCTGATCCATGAAGGCGCCGGCCCGCAGCGCAGTGCCTTCCTGTCCTCGTTCTTCGCCCTCGTGGGCACTCACGGCCTGCACGTCACCTTCGGTGCGATCTGGCTGGTGGTGCTGATGGTGCAGGTTGCCAAGCTGGGCCTGACCAAGGAGAACAAGCGTCGCCTGATCTGCCTGTCGATGTTCTGGCACTTCTTGGACGTGGTCTGGATCGGTGTCTTCACCTTTGTTTATCTGATGGGAGTGCTGCCATGAGCGAGCACAACAACCAACACGATCATCACGACGACCACCATGACGACGACGTGGGCTACCACGCCACCGTCAAGGGCTACCTGGTCGGCTTCATCCTCTCCATCATCCTGACGGCCATCCCGTTTGCGCTGGTGATGGGCAAGGGCATCACTTCTTCCAGCACGCTGGCGCTGGTGCTGCTGGCCTTTGCGGCGGTGCAGATCGTGGTCCACATGATCTATTTCCTGCACATGAACTCGAAGGTGGAAGGCGGCTGGTCCATGCTGGCCCTGATCTTCACCGTCGCCATCGTGTTCATCATGCTGGCCGGGTCGGTCTGGGTCATGTTCCACCTGAACGCCAACATGATGCCGGTCCACGACATGCGCAACATGCCCTGATGGCAGACCTGCCTCAGGAAAGGCCGCGCCGCCGCATCGCCCTCTGGGCGTTGCAGCTGGGCGCGGCCCTTTTGTTTGTGGGCTTCGTGGCCCTGGGCAGCTGGCAGGTCCAGCGCCTGGGCTGGAAGCAGGACCTCATTGCACGGGTCGAGAAACGTCTGGCTGCGCCGCCGGTGCTGGCGCCTGGTGCCAGCCGCTGGGAGGGCGTCAACAAGGCCGAGGACGAATACCGCCGCGTGTTCGTGCGCGGAGCTTTTGACCACTCGCGTGAGGTGCTGGTGGGCGCCAGCACCGAGTTGGGCACGGGCTATTGGGTGCTGACGCCGCTGCGCAGCACGGACGGCAACTGGGTGCTGGTCAACCGGGGTTTTGTGCCGCCGGAGTACAAGGCGCGCGTGTCCCGCACGGCCACCGAGGCGCAAGGCGAGGTGGTGGTGCAGGGGCTGCTGCGGCTCACTGAGCCCGGGGGCAGCCTGCTGCGCAAGAACGAGCCGGCCACCGGCCGCTGGTTCTCGCGGGATGTCCAGGCCATCGGCAAGGCGCAGGCGCTGGAAGGCCCGTTGGCACCGTACTTCATCGACGAAGCCGACATGCGGCCGGTACCCAAGGCCGAGACCTCGCCACGGGGCGGGCTCACCGTCGTCCGCTTCCCCAACAGCCACCTCTCCTACGCCTTGACCTGGTTCGCCATGGCCGCCATGACGGCGGGCATCGTGATCTACCTCTGGCGCGACCGGCGCCGCCGCGAGCGCGCCGGCGTGGACGACCGTGCCTCTGAGCCGGCCTGACAGCGACGCTGGCGACAGCCGCTGGTTGGGCCTGCCCGGCTTGCCCGGGCTGGCGGGCTTGTCGGTGATGCTGGCACCAGACAGCCAGGCCGGCCGCTCCAACCTGATGCAATTGGTGCAGTTGCGCTGGCTGGCGGTGGCCGGGCAACTGGCCACCGTGGTGTCGGTGCACTACACGCTGAACATCCGCCTGCCTGTGGCGGAGATGCTCACGCTGCTGGCAGTGCTGCTGCTCTTCAACCTGGCCTGCTGGATACGCACCCGCTGGGTGCCCAGCGTCAGCAATGCCGAGCTGTTTGCCGGTCTGCTGGTGGATGTGGCGGTGCTGAGCGGGCAGCTGTATTACAGCGGTGGCGTCACCAACCCCTTTGTCTTTCTGTATCTGCTGCAGATCGCGGTGGGGGCGGTGCTGCTGCCGGCGCGCTTCATCTGGCCCATGGTCTGGCTCACTGCCGCCTGCTTCCTGGCGCTGACCCAGTGGCATCTGCCTCTGCTGCTGCCGGACCTGGCCGGCCTGTCGCTGCCGCCGCACTACGTGGGTGGCTTGCTGATCTGCTTTGCCATCAATGCCTCGCTGCTGGTCACCTTCATCCACCGCATCAGCGGCAACCTGCGCCAGCGCGATGCCCGCCTGGCCGACCTGCGGCAACGGGCGGCGGAGGAAGAGCACATCGTGCGCATGGGGCTGCTGGCTTCCGGCGCGGCCCACGAGCTGGGGACGCCGCTCTCCACGCTTTCGGTCATCCTGGGGGATTGGGCCCACATGGCGCCCTTTGCCGGGGATCCGGAGCTGCGCGAGGAGATCGAGGAGATGCAGGTTCAGTTGCGGCGCTGCAAGGCCATCGTCAGCGGCATCCTGATGTCAGCGGGGGAGATGCGGGGTGAAGCCCCGATGGTCACGACGCTGCATACCTTCCTCGGTGATCTGGTCGAGCACTGGCGCCGCACCCGCACGAGCGGCCGTCTGCAATACCGGGCGGACAGCGATCTGCCGGACCTGCGCATCGTCTCCGATGTCGGCCTGAAGCAGATGATCGACAACATCCTGGACAACGCCCAGGAGGCGGCGCCAGGCGAATCCATCCTGATGCGCGCGTACCCCGAAGACGACCAGTTGGTGCTGTGTGTCCGGGACCGGGGCCCTGGCTTCCTGCCGGAGATGCTGGAGCGGCTGGGCAAGCCCTACCAGTCCAGCAAGGGCCGCCCGGGCGGTGGCCTGGGGCTGTTCCTGGCCCTGAACGTCACCCGGTCGCTCGGCGGGCGCCTCCAGGCGCGCAACCGGGCGCAGGACGAGGGGGGCGGGGCTGAGGTGGAGATCCGATTACCACTGTCCGCACTGGTGCCGCAGGGCCTGGCTGACAATGGCGGCCATGATGGCCGATGAAGAAGACCGCCTGCTGCTGATCGTCGAGGACGACGACGCCTTTGCCCGGACCCTGGTGCGTTCCTTCGAACGCCGGGGTTACACGGTGTTGCGAGCGTCCAACCATGAGCAGGTGCAGCGGCTGCTGGCCGAGCGCGCGCCGGAGGATACGCCGGAATATGCGGTGGTGGATCTGAAGCTGGCCGCGGGTGGTTCCGGCCTCTCCTGTGTGCAGACCCTGCACGAACACGACGCCGCGATGGTGATCGTGGTGCTGACCGGCTATGCCAGCATTGCCACGGCGGTGGAGGCCATCAAGCTGGGCGCGCGGCACTATCTGGCCAAGCCGGCCAATACGGACGACATCGAGGCCGCATTCTCACGGGCGCAGGGCGATGCAGAGGTAGAGGTGACGGAGCGCGCGACCACGTCCATCAAGACGCTGGAGTGGGAGCACATCCACGAGACCCTGGCGGAGACCGGGTTCAATATCTCCGAGACGGCTCGAAGGCTGGGGATGCACCGGCGTACGCTGGCCCGCAAGCTGGAGAAGCAGCGGGTGAAGTGAGTGCGTCGGGCCAGGCGTCATCCATGGACGATGCCCGGCCTCACTGCTCAGCCCGCTGATTGCTGCCGGTTTACTGCTGCAGGGTTACTGCTGCCTGTATTGCGGCTGCTGGTACTGTGGCTGCTGCGATTGCGGCTGATACTGCTGTTGCTGGGATTGTGGCGCCGTCGTCGCGGGGGCACGCATGACACGGGTCTTGCCGCCGGTGGTCACCAGGATCACCGGCTCGCCCGGTTGCCAGGTTTCCGCACCCTTGGCTTGCACGATGGCGCGGCGTTCACCGTTGCGCATCTGCAGCAGCAGCTCCACGGCGTCTTCCTTGGTGGCGCTGCGCTCCACAGCATTGCCGAGGGCGGCGCCGGCCACGGCACCCAGCACACCCACCACCAGGCCATCACGACGACCACCCACGCTGCCACCGGCCACGCCGCCAGCGATGGCACCGGTCAAGGCGCCGGCGCCGCTCTGGCTGCCGTCCACGGTCACCGGGCGGGCGGAGAGAAGAGTGGCGTCCTGCACCTGCGAGAGGCGCTGCGCGTCGCCGCGCTGGATCACATCCGGGTTGGAGGTCTGGCAGGCGGCAAGCAGGGCCACCATCGAGACAATCAGCAGCTTTTTCATAATCGGAACTCCATGACGGTAGGGGCCCAACGCCACCTGCCGCAGCCGGGTTGACCCGGCAACAAGACTTTACCCATGCAGGGTCGCAGGCATCACCGTCCCTCTCAGATGGGGGCGGCGACCCTGATGACAAGAACTGTACTCCTGTCATCGGGTCGCCGTGGCAGCGTGCCAATCCTTCGGTTCGTCAACGAGGTCTTGCCGGATTCCCGGTGGGATTTATCGAACCGGATGCTGGCGCCCGTCTTCATCCACCCAGTAACGCCCGCCGCGGCCGTCGGAATGGACCTGACGCTCGTGGCCATCCACCACCATGCGCCCGATCACGGCGCCGGCCACGGCACCGACAACGGCGCCGGTGACGGCGCTGCCGCCTGCCACGGCGCCCACGACCGCACCGCCCACGGCGCCCACGGTGGCGTTGCGGGCATCACGGCGGTCGACGGCGCAACCGACTGTCAGGCCGGCACAGGCCAGCACAAGGAGGGCTGCTGAAGCTTTTGAATGGATCATGATGGTGTCTCCAAAGCGGTTCGATCAACGCGCGCGGGTTCGCGGCGTTCACCTACCGGTTGGCAACTTCCATTCCTTGATCCGCACCCTGAACCCACCCCTCGCCCACCCCTCGCCGGCCAGGCGTGAGAGGCCGGCGCCGCTCGCCGTCAGGACCCCTCAGGAAACATACAGCCGCGACGACTTGGGCACACTGGCCAGCAGGAACTCCATCTGGTCCGCCAGAATCCGGCGCCCGCGCAGGATCATGTCCTCGTGCAGGCTGGGCACATAGGGAAGATACATCAGCGACATGTGCGCTTCTTCTGGTGTGCGGTTGCCCTTGCGCCCGTTGCAGGCCCTGCAGGCGGTGATGCAGTTCATCCAGCTGTCCTTGCCCTTGCGGGAGACCGGCTGAATGTGTTCGCGCGTCAGCTGCTCGGGATGAAACCGGTGCCCGCAGTACGCGCAGACATGTCGGTCCCGGGTGAACAGCTTGGGGTTGGAAAGGGCTGGAGACTGCCGCCATGCGCGGCTCGGGACGCTCCCACGCACCGCGATGATCGGGTGCAGTTCAATGCGGGACTGCAGGCCGGAGACCCGCTGGTAGCCGCCGCGTAGCACGTGGCAGGGCAGGCCCAGTGTCCAGGCGACGGCGTCGCTGGCATAGAGCACGGCTGCTTCCTTCGTCGAGATCCAGGCCTGCGGGCGGCCCGAGATATCCAGTTGCAGAACATCCACGGTCGTTGACCTCCGCCTGCGAGCGTATCCCCCTGTGCGGGGCAACTCAAGTGCCTGCGTGACCGTCAGTCGCTGCAAAACCGACACTTCGTCGGGGAACCCCACCGTTTCTATCTACAAAGCCCGCGCAAATCGGTCATTGGCGGGGGTAAACCCGCCGCTGCAGGTCGTTCAGACTCATCCGCCCCGGATCCTGGCCAGTTCCAGCAAGGCCTCGCCAGAAAAGCCATCGGCTGGCAGGCGCACGGTGCGCCACAGCTCGCCCGCCGATCCATGAACCGCCTGCACCCGCTCGGCGAGCTGTTCGGTGTCGCCGTCCTCCGGCACCGCATAGGCCACCATTTCCTGGCCATCCTCCATCCAGCGGCCCACCAGATCCCCCGGCTCGGCGGTCCGGGCCAGCACCCGAGCCAGCTCATCGTGCGAGCCGCCCGCCCCGCGCCACAGGTGCAGGGTGAGTTCCCCACCCTCGCGCAGGGCCAGCAGGGCACTTTGATCCAGGCGCGCCAGGAACGCGGCTTCGTCCAGCGGCGCAGGCAGCGGCGGTTCCACGCCACCACACAGGGTCTGCAGCACCTGGTCCAGCTCATCGGCCTTGTCGAAGAAACCATTGGCGCCGGCCGCCAGGCACGCGGCCCGGTAGGCATCCGGGGTCTGATGCGAAAGCACATGCACCTGCCCCTGATAACCGCGCTTGCGCAGTTGCTTGAGCACCTGCAGCCCGGAGCCGCCGTCCGCCAGGGACAGGTCCAGCAGCACGGCATCCGGCTGCGTGTGGGCCACCAGTGCCAAGGCGAGCGCCTCGTCCGGCGCCTCGCCCACGATGCGCAGCCCGTCGACGGTCCGCAGCCGCTGCACGATCTGGCGGCGGATCGTCATCGAGTCTTCCACCAGCACCACTCTCAAACCTGGCATCCCTGCTCCTTATTCGTCCAAGGGATCCAGATCCCCCCAACTCGTGCGGCTGATCGCGCGTTTCACTTCGTCCATGAAACGCCCCTGAGGCCCATGGGTGGCCCGGTCACTGCGCGCGCTGGGCGCAGGCGCCAGGGGGAAGGCCGCGCGCTGTACGTGGCGGTTGAGCAATTCCTTGTCGCGCGGCGTCAGCTGCGAAGCTGCCACGACGATAACCGGAATCGCCGCCGTCAGTGGATCTCTCTGCAAGGCTTCCACCACGCCGATGCCATCCACCTCGGCCATCAGCAGATCCAGCACGATGAGGTCGGGCACATGGCGGCGGGCCTGTGAAATGCCTTCCACCCCGCCGGTGGCGCGCAAAACCGAGAAGCCGGGCTGGGAAAGGTGCGCGCTGAGGGACTGCAGGTCTCCGGGCGCATCGCTGATGGCCAACACCAAAAACTTGCGCGTGGCCGTGGGCCGGAACCCCAGGACCTCCAGCTCCTGCGTCAGGGCCGCCCGGCTGACCGGCTTGTGCAGCACCGCCGAAGCCCCCAGCGACAGCGCCACCTCCTGGCCCGCATCCACCGACACCACCACCACCGGGATGTGCGCCCAGCCATTGAGGTTCTTCAGGCGCGACAGCAGTTCCCAGCCGTCCAGATGGCCGGGCAACTGCACTTCGAGGGTGATGAGGTCGGGCCGCAGGTGCTGCGCCAGTTCCAGCGCCTCCTCGGCGGATTCCACGTGCTGAACGCGGAAACCCGCGCCGTTGAGCTGCGTCTGGATCAGCGTGGCCGCCTGCAGGTTGTGCTCGATCACCAGCGCCAACGGGCGGTTGGCCGTGTCCTCCTGGGGCAGGGCACTCGCGCTCACTGGTTCGCGCCATGGCAGCCAGAAGGTGAAGCAGCTGCCTTTGTCCGGCTGGCTGGTGACTGACACCGCACCGCCATGCAATTGCACCAGCCGGGCCACGGTGGCCAGGCCCAGCCCGGTGCCTTCCACCTTGTGGGTCAGCGCATTCTTGACCTGGTTGAAAGGCTGGAACAGCCGTTCGAGGCTGTCCGACGGGATGCCGATGCCGTTGTCGGTCACGCTGATCTGCACGAACTCCTTGAATTCGCTCTCCGGCAGGTCCGAGCGCCGGCCCGCAGCAAAGCCCGGCATCGATTCCTGCGCCCGCATGCGCGCCACCCGGCGCGCTTCGAGCAGGATCTTCCCGCCCTTGGGCGTGAACTTGGCGGCGTTGGAGAGCAGGTTGTAGATGATCTGGCGGAGCCGGCGCCGGTCCACGAGCACATACTGCTCGGCACCCACGCCAAAGAGCTTGAGCTCGATGTTGGCCCCGCGTGCACGCTCCTGGACGATGGTGAGTGCATCACGCAGCAATTCGTCCAGGTCGACCGCGTCGAAGTCCAGGTCCACCCGGCCGGCCTCGATCTTGGCCATGTCGAGCAGGTCGTTCACCAGTGAAAGCAGATGCTGCCCGGCGTTGTGGATGTGCTGGCAGAACTCGGTCTGGCGCTCGTTGACGGTGCCCGCTGCGCCATCCCGCATGAGCTGCGCAAAGCCGATCACGGCATTCAGCGGTGTGCGCAGTTCGTGCGACATGGTGGAGAGGAACGCCGTCTTGGCGCTGCTCGCGCGGCTGAGTTCGGCGTTGAGCTGTTCCAGGGCGTCGTTGCGCTGCTGCAGGGCTGCCAGCAGCTCCGCACGGCTGTCCGCCAGCTCTCGCGCAGCGCGGGCGGAGGCAGCTTCCATGGCGGTGTTGTGCAGCTCGGCGTGGTTGCGGCGGGCCTCGTCCTCGAACTGCTTGCGGCGCAGTTGCGCGCGTACACGGGCCTTCAGCAACTCCAGCTCGCCATTGGCCTTGACCACGTAGTCGTCCGCTCCGGCTTCCAGGCCGGCCAGCATGCCGTCCCGGCCGTCGAAGGCGGTGAGCAGCACCACGGGGATGTCCCGCATCGCGGGCGCGGACTTGATCCGGCGGCAGGTCTCCAGGCCACCGATGCCCGGCATCTGCACATCCAGCAGCACCGTGTCCACCGCCTGAACGGCCAGCAGCTCCAGCGCTTGTTCCCCGCTGTGCGCAGGCACCACATCGAAGCCGTCATCGCGCAGCGAGGCGCCCAACTCCGCCAGCACATTGGGGCTGTCGTCCACCAGCAGCAGGCGCTTGGGGCCCAGGAGGCTCGCGCCCTGTTCCGGCAGCGAGGCGGTGGCGCTGCGCAGCATGGCGGCCAGGCGGGCCAGGATCAGGTCCACATCGTCCTGCTTGCGTGCAAAGGCATCCGCGCCGGCTTCCAGCGCCCGCAGTTCCGCTTCCGGGCCTTCATCCGCGGTGAGCAGGAGGCAGGGGGTGTGTCGCAGGGCGGGGTCCAGACGCAGGCGGCGGATCATGGAGGCGCCGTCCAGGCCGGGCATGTGCTGGTCCACCACCAGGGCGTTGGGGCGCAGGGCTGCTGCCTGACGCAGGCCGTCTTCGCCATGCACGGCCAGATGGACGTGGTAGCCCACCGGCTCCAGTGCCTCGCGCAGTGCGTGGCGGAAGGTCTCGCTGTCGTCCACCAGCAGCACCGAGGCACGTTGCGGCACCGGCGAGTCCGACATCATGTGGACCTGGCGCTGGCGCAGCAGATCGCGGGCCCGGTCCACCACATAGCCACGGTCATAGGGCTTGCCGACGAATTCGTCCGCGCCGTAGGCCAGGCCGCGCAGGCGGTCACTGGCCTGGGCGGTGTTGGAGAGGATCAGCACCACGGTGAGGTCACCCCCGGGCGTGGCGCGCAGCTCCTGCAGCCAGACATCGCCGTCGCCATCGGGCAACTGCGTGTCCAGCAGCACCACCCGGGGGACGCCCCGGGCCAGCGCCTCGCGGGCCTGTGCGAGGGTGGCGCACTCGATGCAGGCAAAACCAGCATCTTCCAGCGCCTCTCGAAGGTCCATGCGGACCGTCAGGCTGTCCTCCACGATGAAGGCCTTGTCCCTGTTCTGGTTCATGTTCCTGCTCCCCATGGCACACCGCTCAATGACTTCATGGCGGGGCCTATTTCGTTCAACGGCAGGATGCGCTCGGCCGCACCCAGCTGGGCGGCCTCGCGTGGCATGCCGTACACCATCGAGGTCTGCTCATCCTGGGCGATGGTGGTGCCCCCCGCACGGCGGATGGCGAGCAGACCGGCGGCGCCGTCGCGACCCATGCCCGTGAGCAGGGCCGCAACAACACCTGGCCCCATCTCGGCGGCCAGCGACTCGAACAGCACATCCACCGACGGCCTGCAGGAAAACCGCGGGGGTGCAAGGCTCAGGGCGAGTCGTCCCTGGCGCACTGTGAGGTGCACATCGGGCGGCGCCAGGATGATCTGGCCGGTGACATCGCGCAGCGATTCGCCCTCCTGGGCATAACGCACGCGATGATGGGTCTGCCCGTCCAGCCATTCCGCAAAGCCGCGGCTGAAGACCGCGTTGATGTGCATCACGATGAGCACCGGCAAGGGCACGGGTTTGGGGAGGGATTGCAACACCTCCATCAGCGCCCCGGGCCCCCCAGTGGAGGCGCCCAGGGCCAGCACGGAGCGGCCGGCGGGCAGGGGCGCGTGGATGGGGGAGGGCGCCTGGTGACGCGCGCGCACGTGGGTGATGACGCGGATGCGTGAGACCAGTCTCAGCAGGGTGACGTAGCGGCGCTCCCATTCGCCCGGCGGCTGGCGCCCGTTGGGTTTTTCCAGCACTTCCACCGCCCCGGCCGCCAAGGCCTCGTAGGTGCGCAGCAACTCGCCCCGGTTGGTGGAGGAGGAGACGATGAGGATGGGCGTCGGGCAGTGGGCCATGATCGCCTCGGTGGCGGCCTGGCCGTCCATGCCGGGCAGCATCATGTCCATGGAAATGACGTCCGGGCGCAGCTGGCTGCAAAGCGCGACCGCCTGCTTGCCGTCGAAGGCCTCGCCGACGATCTCGATGTCGCTTTGCGACTGCAGCACCTCGCGGATATGGGCCAGCACGGTGGGCGAATCTTCCACCAGGAGCACACGCAGGGGCCGGGCTGTGCCGGATGGCGCCGTCATGCGGATGCTCCTTCGGTCCTGTTGGTCAAGCCCGCCAGCTGCGACCGCGCCACCAGCTCGGCCACCTTGTCCAGGAAGGCGTTCTGGGAAAACTCACCCTTGATGATGTAGCCGTCAGCACCCGCTGCCGCACCGCGCGCCAGGTCCTCCGGCGCATTGCGGGAGCTCACCAGTACGGCGGGGATGCTGCGCAGGTCCTCGTCGGCCCGCAGTTTTTCCACGAAGCTGAAGCCGTCCATGCCGGGCGGCATTTCAACGTCCACGAGGATGAGGGCATAACGTTCGCGGCGCGCTGCTTCCAGGCCATCCTCGGCGGAGGAGGCCATATGTACCCGGTAGCCGGCAGCCTCCAGGATGCTCTGCTCCAGCATTCGGGTGGTCAGCGAGTCGTCGATGACCAGGATGGTGGCGGCGCGTCGGGCTGGCGGTGCCGCCTGCGGACGGGCGCGGCGCGCGGCTTCGATCAGCCCCTCCGGATTCAGCACGGCCAGGGGCTGCTGCTCGGCATCCAGCGCCAGGCCGATGACCATTTTGCTGGGGGGCAGCAGGGCCGGTGGCGGGCGCCAGACCACGGTGGCCACACCGTCCACGCCATCCACGCCGATGGCCGCCTGCTGGGCGCCGCTGCGCAGGATCAGCGCGGCCCCCGGTGCCTGCTGGGTGCGTTGGCGGCCCGGATTCAGCAATTCCGCCAGGGCCACATGCGGCACCAGCTCCTGTCCCAGCGCCATCTGGCGGCCGTTGATCACGGGCCGCTGCACCACTTGCACCACGGCGTCCAGCGGCACCCATGACGCGAGGCCATCCGCAAAGACGTTCAGCGCACGCACGGCCCCCAGTTGCAGCGGGACACGCATTTCCAGCGTGGTGCCCTGGCCGTGCTGGCTCTGCAAGGTGAGCTGGCCACCCAGGCGCGCGACCGTGTCGCGCACCAGGTCCATGCCCACGCCGCGCCCGGCCAGCGCGTCCACCTGGCGGGCGGTGCTGAGGCCGCCGCGCAGCAGGCGTTCGATCAAGGCCGGCTCGTCCATGTGGGCCGCGTTGGGTACGCCCTTGGCGACAGCGGTGCGGCGCAACGCCGCCATGTCGATGCCGGCGCCATCGTCGATGCAGCGCAAACGCACCTGCCGGCCTTCGCGCGACACCAACAGCTCGATGCGGCCCTGGGCAGCCTTGCCGGCGGCCAGCCGTGCTTCCGGGGCTTCGATCCCGTGCGCCACGGCGTTGCGGATCATCTGCACCAACGCGCCCAGAAGGGCATTGAGCACACCGCCTTCGAGCTTCGCCTCGCCGCGGGCCTGGAACATCACCTGCTTGCCCAGGCTGCGCGCCGCATCACGGGCGGCGCGCTGCAGAGGGCCGAACAGAAGCGAGGCCGGCACCAGGCGGAGCTGCTCGGCATAGTCGCGTGTCTGCAGCAGTTCCCGCTCCAGTTGCCGGCCGCCGCGCTCCAGCTGTTCTTCCAGCCGCAGCAGGCGCGTGGCCAGATCCTCGGGGGCCATCGGCAGGGTCTTGCGCAGATCGGCGATCTGCGCGCCCAGCCGTTTGAGCGTGGAGACGTGGGCGAGGGACTCCCCCACGCTGTCGCTCAAGGTGTCCAGTTCCTTGGACACGATCTGGGGGATCTCCATGATCGGCAGCGGGAGGGCATCCACGTCGACGTCAGCGGCGGTGGCGGAGGCTGTGCCCTCCAGGGGCGGGGGCGGGCTGCCAACGGGCGCCGACGGGCCCGCGTTGATCGCGGTGCCCTGGTCTGGGGCCACGGGCGAACCGGTGAGGGAGGCGGCGGGCGAAGCGGCAGGGGAAGCGGAAGCCGTCGAGGACTGAGCGGCGCCGTAGCCAGGGGCGGTCAGCGGTGTGGCATTGCCCGACAGAGCCGCCACCGCCTGGGAGGCTTCATCGATCACGGCCAGCACCGCATCCAGGTCATCCCGCGACGGGGGCCGGGCACTGTCCCGCAAGGGGGTGAGCAGATCCTCGATGGCATGGGCCAGTCCGGCGATCGTCGGCAGCCGCACCACGCTGGCCGCGCCCTTGAGCGTGTGGGCCAGGCGCAGCATCTTCGCCGGCACCTCCAGCGCCTGGGCGGGTTCGGCCTGTTCGGCCGCGAGCACGGTCTCGCTCATTTGCGTGAGCAGGTCCCGCGCCTCGACGCGGAAATAGCGGTAGGGGTCCTTGGCCACGACGCTTGCGCTTTCCGGTGAGGGCTCAGGCCGCCTGGGCCTGCACGAGGCTCAGCAACTGGCGCGAGGTCTGCGCCAGTTCGGTCGCCGTCTGCGAGGTCTGGCCGGAACTGGCCTCGGTCTCGCGGGAGGCCTGGGCGGTATTGCTCAGGGCAATGTTCAATTGCTCCACCGCCGTCGCCTGCTGCTTGGTGGAGAGCTCGATCTCGCGTGCGGCGTCCGTGGAGGTGAGCACCAGGCCGGCGATGCGTGCAAAGGTGGAGGCCACCTCGTCAAACTGCCGCGCGCTGGCGTCGACCGCCTTGGACCCTGTCTCGGTGGCCATCACCGTGGTGTTCACGGCGCCGCGCACGTCATCGATCTGCAACCGGATCTCCTTGGTGGAGGCCGTCATGCGGTCGGCCAGCTTGCGGATTTCATCGGCCACCACGCCGAAGCGTCGGCCGGCATCCCCGGCCACCGTGGCTTCGATCGTGGCGTTGATGGCCAGGATGTTGGTCTGCTCCGCCAGTTCGCTCACCAGGTCCAGCACCACACCGATGCGCTGGGACTTCTGCCCCAGGTCCAGCATGTGGCTGACCACCTGGTCGATCTGTCGGCGCATGGCACCGATGGTGTCGCGCGCGGCCTGCAGCGTGCCTTCGCCGCCCCGGGCAAACCCGGCGGTCTGCTCGGCGATCTGCACCACCCGTTGCGCGCTGTCGGCGATCTGGCGCGATGTGGCGAGCAGCTCGGAGATGGTGGTGGAGATCTCCGTCATGGAGGTGGCGGTCTCGCGCGCGCCCGCCGCCTGCTGGTTGGCGGCCGCCTGCAACTCCGCGGCCGAGCGCTGCACATGGCGCACGGCTGCGCCGACTTGGCCGGACAGGGCGCGGTTCAACACGAAGCCGGCCACCAGCACCAGGGCCAGGCCGGCAGCCGTGCCCCAACCAATGGCGGCCCGCACGCCGGTGGCGGTGGCTTCCACGTCCCGTGCGCGCTCACGCAGCACGTCCGTTTCCTCCTGCGTCATCTGGTCGATGACCACGCGCAGCTCGTCCATGCGGCGCTTGCCTTCGCCGGTCTTGATCTGGCGGATGGCGGCTTCGTCACCCCCGTTCTTGCGCGCCTCGATCCGCTCCTTGTGAAGGGTCAGCAGGTTCTCGATCATGATCGCCGCCTGGTTCAGGCGCGTCTGCTGGGCCGGGTTGTCGCGGATCATCGGACGCAGCTCTGCCAGCACCCGGGGCAGATCGGCCTGCGCCGTACGGTAGGGCTCCAGATAGGTGTCATCCCCGGTCAGTACATAGCCGCGCTGGCCGGTCTCGGCGTCTTTCATGGCGCTCAACAGCGCGGCGATGTGGCTGAGGGCCTGATGCGTGCGCGTGACCTGGTAGCTGGTGTTGGTCAGGGCATCCACACCCCGGTACGACAGCAGCCCGATCAGCAGCAACAGCCCGAACGACAACGCGAAGCCCACGGTCAACTTCTTGCCGAATGTCCACATGGTGGTCTCCTCCTGGTTCAGGCTTGTTGTAGGCCCATGGGGGCGGCGTCATGGTGAGCCGCAAAGCTGGCCGTCAGGCGTTCAACCAGCGGCGCCAGCGCAATGAGCGGCCGCAGCTCATCGCCGCATTTCACCGTCCAGCCGCTGTGGCTGTCGGTGCTCGAGCCGTCCTGCTGCAGCCGGTCTTCCGGGGGCAGCCGCCATTGCCCATCGAAGCCCTCGAAGGCCAGCGCCAGCGGGGCGGCGCGGACGATGGCCCACCAACGGGAGGCCGGGGCGGTGCCGCGCCCCAGCAGGGCTCGCAGGTCATACAAAGGCAGCACCTGGCCCCGGTGACCGATAAGGCCCAGCAGCGCGGGCGCATCGGCGGGATAGGGGGCCGGGGTCATGGCGGGCAGCAGTCCTGCAAGATCATCCAGATGAAGCGCAAACGGTTCGCCAGCAATCCGGATGCCCAGCACGTTCCAGACATCCCCCCAGTCGCCTTTGTCGCGCGGTTCCGCAAAGGACTGGTCAAAGGCTTCGCGCCAGCTGGCCAGTTGCGCCTGCAGCGCATCGGTGGTGGTGGTGTTCATCGAGAGTCTCCCAGGTCGGCCAGGCAGAGCTGGCGCAAGGCATCACGTTCAAAGCCGCCACCAAAGCGGCGCAGACGGTCGGTGGACTCGCCGTCCAGCAGTTCCAGCGCGCGGCGCAGTTCGCGGCGGGCGGCGACCGGTTCGCCCCGGCGGCGTGCCAGCAGGCCCAGGCGCAGATGGGGCATGGCGAAAGCAAGGTCCTTGGCTGCCGCGCGCTGGTGGTGCCACTCGGCCGCAGGCAGTTCGCCCCGCTCCTCCAGCGCCAGGGCCTGGATGAAGAGCGCCTCGGCCTGCAGGTCGGCCGACGGCGCGGTGCTCATCAGGCGTGCGCAGGCGCGCAGCCCATCGTCGAGCTGACCGGCCTCCACGAGCAGCAGGGCCTCGTCCAGCATGCTGGGCGGGGCGTGCCGCTCGTCAGCGCCTGCGCGGGATGAATGCCGGCTCGTGGCGGACGCCAAGGCCGGCGCCTGGCCGGCCGCGGGCAGTGGCGCGGCGCCGGGGGCGGCGTCAGCGGACGACATCAGGGTGGGGAAGGGCCAGTTGCTGGCCTCGTCCGCCTGGACGCGGGGCTGATAGAAGAAGCAGCCGGCGGCCTGGCGGAGTTCGAGCCGGTCGGTCAGGCTGTGCAGGGTTTCGGCGTGCCCCAGGAAAAGCGCGCCGCCGGGTGCCAGCGCAGTGGCCAGGTGCTGGACGGCACGCCGCAGCGACGGGCCGTCCAGATACATCAGCATGTTGCGGCAGAAAATCACGTCGAAGCTGTCCGGTGCCCAGAACGCGGCATCCGGGGTGGCGATCTGCCGCTGCTCGAAGCGCACGCGCCGACGCAGGGAGGGCAACGGCGTCCAGCCGGTCTCGTCGCGTTGGAACCAGAGGTCGCGCCAGGTGGCCGACGTGGCGCGCAGGCTCCATTCGTTGTAGCGCGCTGCGGTGGCGCGCCGGATGGCGGCCGCGTTGACGTCAAAGGCCACGATGTCCCAGTCCACACCGCCCGCACCCAGCACGGAGCGCTGCAGCGTCATGGCCAGGGTGTAGGGCTCCTCCCCACTGGCACAGCCGGCGCACAGCACCCGCAGGCGCCGCGGGGCGGGGTGGCGGCGCAGCCAGGTGGGCAGCACCACCGTCCTCAGCGCGTCGAACTGCTCCGAATGGCGGAAAAAATAGGTTTCACCGACGGTCAGCTCAGCCGCCAGCGCATCGAGGTCGGCCTGGCTGGCGTGCTTTTCCAGCCGTTGGACGTAGGCCGCAGGCCCTTCTTCAGCGGCGAGCCGCCGCAGGCCGTCTCGCAGCCGATCGTCCTGGGTGCGGTCGATCAGCAGGCCCAGTCGCTGAGCCACCAGCGTGCGCAGGCGCTCCAGCAGGCCCAGCGTGTTTTCCCCCTCCAGCGTCACCGGTGCCGGCGCCACCGTCCGGATCATGCGGCGCTCTCCTGGCTGGGCTGCGGGCTGGCGGTGTCGTCGGGGAGTTGGAGGTCCGGCAGCAGTCGTCCCAGGTCCAGCAAGGCGACCAGCTCATGATTGAGAGCGGTCATGCCGGCAATCGGGGCGTGGCGTTCGTCCTGCAGGAGCGCAGGGAGCGCATCCACCGCCGCGCGGTCCAGGCGCTGCACGCCGATCACATCGGTCACCCCCAGGGCCGCCGGCCGGCCCTGATGGTGCACCACCACCAGGCGCTGCAGCGGCGAACCGCCCAGATCCAGGGCGCTGCCCACGTCCACCACCGGCATCCAGTGCCCGCGGATGCGGGCAAAGCCGGGGACGTGAGGCACAGGGGCGGCCAGCGTGCGCAGCGGCTGCTCCCGCAGGACCTCGTCCACGCTATCCAGCGGCCAGCCACACAGGCGCTCGCGCACCCGGCAGACCAGCACGGCGATGTCGTCGCGTCGTCCGTCCATGGGGCCGCCCGGTCAGTGAGGTGCAGCGGATGGCTGAACCGCAAGGCCGCCGGGGCCCCGGCGTGATCCAAGATAACCTAGATGACCATGCAAGCGGCCATTCAATGGCTTTGGCATTCTTCTGGCTCCCTGTTTACCCTAGTCTATGCCAGCAAACGTGGGAACAGTGCTGACGAATGTGTCGCCCACCCGCCAGTCGGGGGACATCCGGATGCGCCCTCCCGGCAATCCACGGGCCGCTTTTTAGGCCCGCACCACTAAAAAAGGGTGGCTAAGGATTGCGCAGGTGGCCCGGAAGTCTGCAAAATAGAACGACCGTTCGTTTTATTATTTGGGCAGCCGTGTCCCCTTCTCCCCTCACCCGTCCGAAGCCAGCCGTCGGCACCGCCACGCTCCGTCGTGGTGCACGCTCGCTGCAAAAAGGCCAGCAGACCCGCGCCGCCATCCTGGACGCGGCGCTGGGCCTGGCCTCGCACATGGGCCTGGAGGGGCTGTCCATTGGCGCTCTGGCGGACGTCACCAAGATGAGCAAGTCGGGCGTTTTCGCCCACTTCGGCTCGCGGGAAGAACTGCAGATTGCGGTGGTGCGTGAATATCACGCCAAGTTCGAGGAAGAAGTCTTCTTCACCGCGATCCGCGAGCCGCGTGGTTTGCCGCGCCTGCGGGCCCTGTTCGAGCGCTGGGTGCACCGTGTGTCCATTGAAGTGGATTCCGGCTGCATCTACATCAGCGGCGCCGTGGAATTCGATGACCGCCCGGGCCCCGTGCGGGATGCCCTGGTGAGCATGGTCAAGGCTTGGCATGGCGCGTTGCGCAAGGCCATTCAGCTGGCGCAGGACGCCGGCCACCTGGCGCCCGATGCGGACGCCGACCAGATCCTCTTTGAGATGCACGGCCTGATCCTCTCGCTGCACCACGATGCGCGCTTCCTGCGCAGCCCCGGCGCGCTGGCACGGGCCGGCGTGGGCCTGGCCCGTATTGTTGACAGCTTCGCCACCGCTGCCGGCCGCGAGGCCGATGCGCTGGCGCGACAGTCTGCACCGCCGTTGCTGCCGGCTCAGCCAGCACAGCAGTCAACCAAAGCCTCCCAGGCCTCACAAGCCACCGCCGAAGCGCCCACCGCGCGTCGGCGGGCCTGATCACCGAGCGGCAGACCCGCTGCGCCTTCCACTTATATAACCCCGACAACAGGAGTCCCTCATGCCCCAGTACAACCCGCCCCTGCGCGACATGCAGTTCGTGCTGCACGAGCTGCTGAACGCCGCCGACGAGCTCAAGCTGCTGCCGGCCCATGCCGAGGTGGATGAGGACACCATCAATGCGGTGCTGGAAGAGGGTGGCAAGTTCGCGGCGGAAGTCCTGGCGCCGCTGAACCTGTCGGGCGACGCCGAAGGCTGCGTGCTGGACAAGACCACGCACGAAGTGAAGGCGCCCAAGGGTTTCAAGGAAGCCTATGCCCAGTACGTGGAAGGCGGCTGGCCGGCCCTGTCGTGCGATCCGGAATACGGCGGCCAAGGCCTGCCGGTGGTGATCAACAACGCCTTCTACGAAATGCTCAACTCGGCCAACCAGGCCTGGACCATGTACCCGGGCCTGAGCCACGGCGCCTATGAGGCCCTGCATGCGCACGGCACGCCGGAGCAGAAGCAGACCTATCTGCCCAAGCTGACGGCAGGTGTCTGGACCGGCACCATGTGCCTGACCGAGCCGCACTGCGGCACCGACCTGGGCCTGCTGCGCTCCAAGGCCGAACCGCAAGCCGACGGCAGCTACAAGATCACCGGCCAGAAGATCTTCATCTCCGCCGGTGAGCACGACATGGCCGAGAACATCATTCACCTGGTGCTGGCCCGTCTGCCGGATGCACCGGCCGGCTCCAAGGGCATCTCGCTCTTCGTGGTGCCGAAGATCAAGGTGAATGCCGACGGTTCGCTGGGTGAGCGCAATGCCATCTACTGCGGCGGCCTTGAGCACAAGATGGGCATCCACGGCAACGCCACCGCACAGATGGTGCTGGACGGCGCCGTCGGCACCCTGGTGGGCCAGCCCAACAAGGGCCTGCAGGCCATGTTCGTGATGATGAATGCCGCACGCCTGGGCGTGGGCAACCAGTCCCTGGGCCTGACCGAAGTGGCCTACCAGAACGCCGTGGCCTACGCCAAGGACCGCATCCAGATGCGCGCCCTGTCCGGCCCCAAGGCGCCGGACAAGCCGGCCGACCCCATCATCGTGCACCCGGACGTGCGCAAGATGCTGTTGACGGCTCGCGCCTTCGCTGAAGGCGGCCGTGCGCTGACTGGCTATGTGGCCCTGCAACTGGACAAGGCGCTCTCCAGCGATGACGCTGACGAGCGCAAGGCCTGCGAAGAGGAAGTCGCCCTGCTGACCCCGATCATCAAGGCCTTCATCACCGACAACGGCTGGATCGCCACCTCGCACTGCATGCAGGTCTTCGGCGGCCACGGCTACATCCACGAATGGGGCATGGAGCAGTACGTGCGCGATGCCCGCATCAACATGATCTACGAAGGCACGAACACCGTGCAGTCGCTGGACCTGCTGGGCCGCAAGATCCTGGGCAACAACGGCGCCACCTTGAAGAAGTTCGGCAAGAAGATTGCCGAATTCGTCGAGGAAGAAGGCACCAGCGAAGCCATGCAGGAGTTCATCAACCCGCTGGCCGACATTGGCGACAAGGTCACCAAGCTGACCACCGAGATCGGCATGAAGGCCTTCCAGAACCCCGACGAAGTCGGTGCAGCCGCAGTGGATTACCTGCGTGTGGTCGGCCACCTGTGCTTTGCCTACATGTGGGCGCGCATGGCCAAGCTGGCGCTGGACAAGAAGGACAGCGGCGATCCGTTCTACAAAGCCAAACTGATCACGGCCCGCTTCTACTTCGCCAAGCTGCTGCCCGAGACCGCCGGTCTGATCCGCAGCTGCCGCTCCGGCCTGGCACCGCTGATGGAAATGGACGAAGCGCTGTTCTGAGCGTGACGTCAGGGGCATCCGGCGCAACAGCCGCTGGATGCCCCTCGCCCCGGACGGGGTTTTGACGCCTGAGCGCAGTCCGCTCAACATCGAGGCGAAAAATGTGGAGAGAGACACGATGAAATCACTGATCGCGACCGCCATGGCCCTGGGCCTGAGCATGTCCGTGAATGTGGCCCTGGCCCAGGCCAGCTCGCCCGTGGGCGTCTGGAAGACCATCGACGACGAGACCAAGCAGGAGCGTTCCACCGTACGCATCAGCGAGGTGGGCGGCGTGCTGGTGGGCAAGATCGAGAAGATCACCGATCCGGACAAGCAGACCGCCAAGTGCGAGGAATGCAGCGACGATCGCAAGGGCCAGCCCATCCTGGGCATGACCATCATCCGCAACGTCAAGAAGAGCAACGGCGATACCGCGCTCTGGGACGGTGGCGACATCCTCGATCCGTCCAACGGCAAGGTCTACAAGGTTCGCCTGCGCCCGGTGGAAGGTGGCAAGAAGCTGGAAGTGCGCGGCTTCATCGGCATGCCCCTGCTGGGCCGTACCCAGACCTGGGTGCGGGCCGACTAAGGCGCCTGCCTCGGCACGAGGGCTGTCATCATCACGATGACCCGTGCCGACTATCGTGAAATTCTTTCATCCGAATGATGTTCATTGGAGAAACCATGAGTCGATTCCAAGTTCGCAAGGTGGCCGTGCTCGGCGCCGGCGTGATGGGTGCGCAGATCGCTGCCCATCTGGTCAATGTGAAGGTCCCGGTCGTGCTGTTCGACCTGCCGGCCAAGGAAGGCCCCAAGAACGGGATCGTGACCAAGGCGGTGGACGGGCTCAAGAAGCTCAAGCCGGCGCCGCTGGGCGTGGCGGAGAACGCCGCGCTGATCCAGCAGGCCAACTATGAAGAGCACCTGGAGCTGCTGAAGGACTGCGACCTCATCATCGAGGCCATTGCCGAACGCATGGACTGGAAGCTGGATCTGTACACCAAGATCGCTCCGTTCGTGGCGCCGCATGCCATCGTGGCCTCCAACACCTCGGGCCTGTCGATCACCAAGCTGAGCGAAGTGCTGCCGGAGTCGATCAAGCCTCGTTTCTGCGGCATCCACTTCTTCAACCCGCCGCGCTACATGTACCTGGTGGAGCTGATCAACACGCCCACCACGCGTCCGGAAGTGATCGACCAGCTGGAAAGCTTCGTCACCACCGCCGTGGGCAAGGGCGTCGTGCGCGCCAATGACACGCCCAACTTCGTCGCCAACCGCGTCGGCATCGCCGGCATGATGGCCACGATGATCGAGGCCGAGAAATTCGGCCTGAGCGTGGACGTGGTGGACGACCTGACCGGCAAGAAGCTGGGCCGCGCTTCCTCCGGCACCTTCCGCACGGCGGATGTGGTGGGCCTGGACACCATGGCTCACGTCGTCAAGACGATGCAGGACAACCTGAAGGACGATCCCTTCTTCTCGACCTACGCCACGCCCAAGGTGCTGGCCGGCCTGATCGAGAAGGGCGCGCTGGGCCAGAAGGCCGGGGCGGGCTTCTACAAGAAGGTGGGCAAGGACATCCAGCGTCTGGACTTCGCCACCGGCGAATATGTCGCTGGCGGCAAGAAGGCCGACGAGATCGTGGCCCGCATGCTGAAGAAGCCGGCGGCCGACCGCATCAAGCTGCTGCGTGAATCGACCAACCCGCAGGCCCAGTTCCTGTGGTCCATCCTGCGCGACAGCTTCCACTACGTGGCCGTGCACCTGGACACCGTGGCCGACACCGCCCGTGAGATCGACTTCGCCATGCGCTGGGGCTTCGGCTCGCAGCAGGGCCCGTTCGAGCTGTGGCAGGCGGCAGGCTGGAAGCAGGTCGCCGAATGGGTGAAGGCCGACATTGATGCCGGCAAGACCCTGTCCAGCGCTGCGCTGCCCGCCTGGGTGTTCGAAGGCCCGGTGGCCGAGAACGGTGGCGTGCACAGCAAGGATGGCTCGTGGAGCGCCGCTGAAGGCAAGTTCAAGCCGCGCGCCAAGCTGCCGGTGTATGAGCGCCAGGCATTCCCCGAATCCCTGGTGGGCGAGGGCGCCGTGGAGCCGCTGAAGGCCGGCACGGAAGAGTTCAAGAACGAGGAAGTCCGCGTCTGGTCGCTGGACGGTGAAGTGCTGATCGCCTCGATCAACTGCAAGCTGCACCTGATCAGCCCGACCGTGACCGAAGGCCTGCTGAAGGCGGTCGAGATCGCCGAAGCCAAGTACAAGGGCCTGGTGATCTGGTCGCCGGACGACGTGTTCTCGGCGGGTGCCAACCTGGAAGCGCTGATGCCGGTCTTCATGACCAAGGGCGCCAAGGGCATCGCACCGGAAGAGAAGAAGCTGCAGGACATGATGCTGCGCGTGCGCTACGCCAACGTGCCGGTGGTGGCCGCCATGCGTGGCCTGGCGCTGGGCGGTGGCTGCGAGCTGGCGGTGCATTGCGCCCGCCGTGTCGCCCACATGGAGTCGTATGTCGGCCTGGTGGAAGTGGGCGTGGGCCTGATCCCTGGCGGTGGCGGCCTGACCTACATCGCCCGTCGTGCCGCCGAGATGGCGGCCGCTGGCAATGCCAATGCGGACATCTTCGCCTTCCTGAAGGACGGCTTCACCAACGCCGCGATGGCCAAGGTGGCGACCTCCGCGCTGGAAGCGCAGAAATTGGGTTACCTGCTGGACAGCGACGTGATCGTTCCCAACAAGGACGAACTGCTGTTCGTGGCCTCTGCCCAGGCCAAGGCGATGGCCGATTCCGGCTACCGTCCGCCGCTGAAGGCCAAGTTCCCGGTGGCAGGCCGTTCCGGCATCGCCACGGTGAAGGCCCAACTGGCCAACATGCGTGACGGCGGCTTCATCAGCCAGCACGATTTCCACCTGGCGTCGCTGATCGCCGATGTGGTGTGCGGCGGTGAAGTGGAAGCCGGTTCGCTGGTGACCGAGGAGTACCTGATGTCGCTGGAGCGCAAGCATTTCTGCTCGCTGCTGGAGCATCCGAAGACTCAAGAACGGATCATGGGCATGCTGCAAACCGGCAAGCCGGTCCGCAACTGATCCAGCGGCCTACAAGGAATACATCATGAGCAAGCAAGTTCAAGACGCCTACATCTGCGCCGCCACCCGTCTGCCGATCGGCAAGTCGGGCCGGGGCTATTTCAAGAACACCCGCCCGGACGAGATGCTGTCCCGTGTGATCCAGGCGGCGCTGGCCCAGGTGCCGGGCCTGGACCCGTCGGTCATTGAAGACGCCATCATCGGCTGCTCCTTCCCGGAAGGTGAGCAGGGCATGAACATCGCCCGTGTGGCCGCCGTGCTGTCCGGCCTGCCGAATACGGTGGGCGGTGTGACGGTGAACCGTTATTGCGCCTCGGGCATCACCGCCCTGGCCATGGCGGCTGACCGCATCCGCGTGGGTGAGTCGGAAGTGATGATCGCCGGTGGCGTGGAGTCGATGTCCATGGTGCCGATGGGCGGCAACAAGCCTTCCTTCCCGCCGGCCATCTTCGAGCGCGATGAAAACATCGGCCTGGCCTACGGGATGGGCCTGACGGCCGAGAAGGTGGCCGACAAGTGGAAGGTCAGCCGCGAGGCGCAGGACGAGTTCGCGCTCGAATCGCATCGCCGCGCGCTGGCCGCGATCGAGGGCGGTTTCTTCAAGGACGAGATCACCCCGTTCGAGCTGAAGGACCGCCAGCCGGACCTGAACGGCGACGGCGTGATCGTGAAGTCGCGTACCGTGGAATTCGACGAAGGTCCCCGCAAGGACACGTCGATGGAAGGCCTGGCCAAGCTCAAGCCGGTGTTCGCGGCCAAGGGCAGCGTGACGGCCGGCAACAGCTCGCAGACCTCGGACGGCGCAGGCGCACTGATCGTGGCGTCGGAAGCGGCTGTGAAGAAGTTCGGCCTGACGCCGCTGGCACGTTTTGTGTCGTTCGCGGTGCGCGGCGTGCCGCCCGAGATCATGGGCATCGGCCCGATCGAGGCGATCCCCGCAGCACTGAAGCTGGCGGGCATCAAGGCCCAGGATCTGGGCTGGGTGGAGCTGAATGAGGCGTTCGCGGCGCAGTCGCTGGCCGTGCTGAACGACCTGGACAGCAAGGGCATCGTGCTGGACCGCAGCAAGGTGAACCCCAACGGCGGCGCAATCGCCCTGGGCCACCCGCTGGGCGCCACCGGTGCCATCCGCGCGGCGTCGGTGATCCATGGCCTGCGTCGCACAGGTGGGAAGTACGGGATGGTCACAATGTGCGTGGGGGCCGGGCAAGGCGCCGCAGGCATCATCGAGCGGCTGTGATCGTGTTTGTGGCGTAGGGGCGGTGGCTGGCTGCTGCAGCTTTGCTTTGGCTGCTGCTGCTGCCTCCGTGCCACGACCGAGCAACAGGAGAAGGATGGGGCCCTGTTTTCTCCATGTCCCTCCTGTCCGGCTCCGCCGGCCATTCCTTCCTTGACTTACGAAAACAGGGCCCCATCCTCCTCCTGCTCGACAGTTCAGGTGTGCGACGGGGCTCTAGGACCTAGGTCCTAGGTCCTAGGTCCTCGGTTTTAGGGCTGTGTCGCGTTGTCGTTTGGGTAGCATGATGGGTTGCAGGTTTATCCAGGAGACTCTTCCATGAGCATCAAGACCGCCATCGTCAACGGCGTGCAGACCATCGAGATCGCACGGCCGGAGAAGAAGAACGCGCTGACCCGCGCCATGTACCAGGAGATGGCGGATACGCTGAATGCCGCCAATGAGGACAACACGGTGCGCGCCGTGCTGATCCAGGGGCAGCCCGCCATCTTCACGTCGGGCAACGACATCGAAGATTTCATGAGCAGCCCGCCCCGGGACGAAGACGCCCCCGTGTTCCAGTTCATGCGCGCCATGATCGGCTGCGATAAGCCAGTGATCGCCGCCGTGAACGGCGCCGCCATCGGCATCGGCACCACCATGCTGCTGCACTGCGATTTCGTCTACGTCGCGGACGACGCCCGCCTGGCCATGCCGTTCGTGAGCCTCGGCCTGGTGCCGGAATTCGGCTCCAGCCTGGTCGTCCCACGCCTGATGGGCCAGCGCCGCGCCGCCGAGAAGCTGCTGCTGGGAGACCCGTTCACCGGCGAACAGGCAGTGGAATACGGCATCGCCAACGCCGTGCTGCCCGCCGGTGAAGTGGTCAACCACGCACGCCGCGTGGCCGAACGCTTCAACAAGCTGGCCCCCACCGCCGTGCGCGAAAGCAAGAAGCTGATGCGCCGCGGTACCGAGGAAGCCCTGCTGGAAGCCATCCAGGTGGAAGCCGAGATCTTCGGCGCCCGTCTGCGCAGCCCCGAAGCCATCGAAGCCTTCCAGGCCTTCTTCCAGAAGCGCCAGCCGGACTTCTCCAAGTTCTGAGCGCCTTCGCGGAACTGCTGGCCACCACCACCGCCGGTTCCCCAGCGCCAGAAACGACAACGGACCCCTTGGGGTCCGTTTTTCGTGGGGGCGGGTCCGTGGACCCGCTGCTCGCGGGCTACTCAGACCTGTCAGGCTTGCTCGCCCGGCGTCTCCGCACGGATGGGCAGGTCATCGGTGTCGGCCCGTTCGTTCAGGGCGCGGTCCAGCTTGTCATGGTCGAGCGCGCCTTCCCACTTCGAGACCACGATGGTGGCCACGGCGTTGCCGATGAAGTTGGTCAGCGAACGGCATTCGGACATGAAGCGGTCCACGCCCAGAATCAGCGCCATGCCAGCCACCGGCACTTCCGGCACCACCGACAGCGTCGCCGCCAGGGTGATGAAGCCAGCACCCGTCACACCCGCAGCGCCCTTGGAGCTCAGCATCGCCACCAGCAGCAGCGTGATCTGGTGACCCAGGGTCAGTTCGGTGTTGGTGGCCTGCGCGATGAAGAGCGCCGCCAGCGTCATGTAGATGTTGGTGCCGTCCAGGTTGAACGAGTAGCCGGTCGGGACCACCAGACCCACCACCGTCTTTTCGCAGCCCGCATGCTCCATCTTCTCCATCAGCGAGGGCAGGGCCGACTCCGAGGAGGAGGTGCCCAGCACCAGCAGCAGCTCGGCCTTCAGGTAGCGGATCAGCTTGATCACCGAGAAGCCGCACAGCTTGGCCACAATGCCCAGCACCACCAGCACGAACAGCAGCGAGGTGATGTAGAAGCTGCCCACCAGCCAGGCCAGGTTGACCAGCACGGCCAGGCCGTACTTGCCGATGGTGAAGGCCATCGCACCCAGCGCGCCGATCGGGGCCGTGCGCATCAGGATGTGCACCAGGCGGAAGATCGGGGCCGTCAGCGAATTCATGAAGTTCAGCACCAGCTTGCCACGCTCGCCAGAAAGCGAGAGCGCCACGCCGAACAACACCGCCACGAACAGCGTCTGCAGGATATTGCCGTCAGACAACGCACCCAGCAGCGACTTGGGGATGATGTCCATCAGGAAGCCGGTCAAGGTCAGGTCATGCGACTTGTCGACGTAGCTGCGCACTTCCTTCTGGTCCAGATCGGCCACGTTCACATTCATGCCGGCACCCGGCTGCACGAAGTGAGCCACCAGCATGCCGATGATCAGCGCCAGCGTGGAGAAGAACAGGAAATACAGCATCGCCTTGCCAAACACACGGCCCACCGTCTTCAGGTGGGTCATGCTGGCAATGCCGGTCACGATGGTCAGGAAGATCACCGGCGCGATGATCATCTTCACCAGCTTGATGAAGGCGTCACCCAGCGGCTTCAGCGTGACGGCATATTGCGGCTCGAAGTGGCCCAGCAGCACGCCAATGGTGATGGCAAACAGCACCTGCACATAGAGCTGCTTGTAGAACGGAATGGGCGCCGCCGGTTCGGCGGGTGAGGTGAGGGTGGGCTGCATCGGTTGTGTCTCCACGCAAGGAAGGCGGTTGTTGTACTGCGGCACCGCCTGGGGGAATGGGCCGGGGAAGGAGCCCCGGCAAAGAATAAAACCAGAAACGAAAAAGGTCGGTTGGCGGGCGTCAGGCCTGCTCGGCAAAAGCGCGCGGCTTGCCTTCGCGGTCGATCGCCACGTAGGTCAGGTTGGCCTCTGTGACCTTCACGACATGCGGATTGGCCGGGTTGCGCTCCGCAAAAACCTCGACGTGCACCGTGATGGACGTGCGGCCGATTCGCTTGACCTCGGCATAGAAGCTCAGCAGGTCTCCAATCGAGACCGGCTGCTTGAAGACGAATTCATTCACCGCCACCGTGGCCACCCGCCCGCGCGAGATGCGCAGCGGCAGCACCGACCCGGCCAGGTCCACCTGCGCCATGATCCAGCCGCCAAAGATGTCCCCATTGCCGTTGGCATCCGCCGGCATGGGCATGACCCGCATGACCAGTTCACGCGGGCCCAGGGCGTCAGCCGCAGGCGGCTGGTCGTTTTGCTTGGGAGTGGAGGTGCTCATGGTCGGCAGCGGTGAGAATGTGCGTGATTGTCATCCAGCAAACGCCAGAGCAGCGACCGTATCAATGCGTAGGTCTTCCTCATTGTCAAACCCTGTTCCCTCCTCGCCCACAAGCGATGCCAATTCGCCACGCAGGGGCGATTGGCGGACGATTGGCCGGCTGCTGCCGTACTTCTGGCGTTATCGCTGGCGGGTGGGCCTGGCGCTCGCGTTCATGATCGGCGCCAAGTTCGCCAACGTGAGCGTGCCGGTGCTGCTGAAGAAGCTGGTGGACAGCCTGGACGTGCAGCCCGGCAGCGCGCAGGCGCTGATGGTGGTGCCCGTCGGGCTGCTGGTGGCCTACGGCCTGCTGCGCCTGTGCACCTCGCTGTTCACCGAGGCGCGCGAGCTGATCTTCGCCAAGGCCACCGAAGGTGCCTCGCGCAGCATCTCGCTGGAAGTCTTCCGCCATCTGCATGACCTGAGCCTGCGCTTTCACCTGGAGCGCCAGACCGGCGGCATGACCCGGGACATCGAGCGCGGCACGCGGGCTGTGCATTCGCTGATCTCCTATTCCCTCTACAGCATCCTGCCCACGCTGGTGGAGGTGGTGCTGGTGCTGAGCCTGCTGGCGGTGAAGTTCGACGCCCTGTTCGCCTGGATCACCGGGGCGGCATTGGTCTTCTATATCGGCTTCACCGTGGTGCTGACCGAATGGCGCACCCAGTTCCGCCGCAAGCTCAACGAGCTGGATTCGGTGGCCCACAGCAAAGCCATCGATTCGCTGCTGAACTATGAGACGGTGAAGTACTTCAACAATGAGGACTTCGAGGCGGCGCGCTACGACCAGACCCTGGAGCAGGTCCGCCGGGCGCAACTGAAGTCGCAAACCACGCTGTCGCTGCTCAACAGCGGCCAGCAGGTGATCATCGCGGCGGCGCTGGTGGCCATGCTGTGGCGTGCCACGCAGGGTGTGGTGGACGGGCACATGAGCCTGGGCGACCTGGTCATGATCAATGCCTTCATGATCCAGCTCTACATCCCGCTGAACTTCCTTGGCGTCATTTACCGGGAGATCAAGCAGAGCCTGACCGACCTGGACAAGATGTTCATGCTGCTGGCCAAGGAGCGCGAGGTGGCGGACCAGCCCCAGGCGCTGCCGCTGCAGGTCCAGGGCGCCACCGTGCGCTTCGAGGACGTGCATTTCGCCTATGAGCCGGATCGGCCCATCCTGAAGGGCGTGTCCTTCGAGATCCCGGCCGGCCGCAAGGTGGCGGTGGTGGGCCCCAGCGGCTCGGGCAAGAGCACGCTCGCCCGCCTGCTCTACCGCTTCTATGACGTGGCGCACGGGCGCATCACCATCGACGGCCAGCCCCTGGCCGAGGTGACGCAGCACAGCCTGCGCCGTGCCATTGGCATCGTCCCGCAGGACACCGTGCTCTTCAACGACACCATTGCCTACAACATCGCCTACGGGCGGCCGGAGGCCAGCACCGCAGAGGTGGAGGCTGCCGCGCGGGCCGCCCACATCCATGCCTTCATCAGCAGCCTTCCCATGGGCTACCAGACCATGGTGGGCGAGCGGGGCCTGAAACTTTCGGGCGGGGAGAAGCAGCGGGTGGCGATTGCCCGCACCTTGCTGAAGAACCCTCCCATCCTCATCTTCGATGAGGCGACGTCCGCGTTGGACTCCCGCAATGAGCGCGCCATCCAGGCCGAGCTGGAAGCCGCCGCGCAGGACAAGACGGTCCTGGTGATTGCCCACCGCCTCTCCACCATCGTGGACGCCCACGACATTCTGGTCATGGAACAGGGCCAGATCGTCGAGCGTGGCACCCACGCGCAATTGCTTGCCCAGCAAGGGCGATACGCCCAGATGTGGTCGATGCAGCAGGACACGCCCGCCTCCTGAAACCGCGCGCCGGGGTGGCGACGGCCGTGCTGGCCGCGCGGCATAATCCCGGATTGTGGAAACCAAGTGGCTTGAAGATTTTGTGAGCCTGGCGGAGACGCGCAGCTTCTCCCGCTCAGCTCAGTTGAGGCATGTGACGCAACCGGCGTTCTCGCGGCGCATCCAGGCACTGGAGGCGTGGGCGGGCGTGGATCTGGTCGATCGTTCCTCCTATCCCACGCGGCTCACGGCCGCCGGGGAAACCCTGCTCGGCCAGGCGGTGGACCTGCTGGGGAACCTGCAGGCCACCCGCAACATGCTGCGCAGCCACCAGTCCGCCGGCCAGGACATGATCGAGTTCGCGGTGCCGCACTCGCTGTCCTTCAGCTTCTTCCCGCACTGGCTGATGGAGTTGCGCCAGCGATTTGGCGAGGTGAAGTGCCGGCTCAACGCTCTGAATGTGCACGACGCTACCTTGCAACTTAGCGAAGGCAACTGCGACCTGCTGGTGGTCTACCACCACCCCAGCCAGCCCCTGCAGCTGGATCCGGAGCGTTACGAGTCGGTGTCGCTTGGCCACGAGACGCTTTCGGCCTATGCCAAGGCAGACGCCGCCGGCGCCCCCATGTTCCGCATCACCGGCCATCCGGGCCAGAAGATTCCTTTCCTCAGCTACGCCTCCGGTGCCTACCTCGGCCGGCTGGTGGAACTGATCGTCAAGGATGCCTCCCTGCCGCTCAACCTCGAGTCCGTCTTCGAGACCGACATGGCGGAAAGCCTCAAGGCCATGGCGCTGGAGGGCCATGGCCTGGCCTTCCTGCCAGCCAGCTCGGTGAAGAAGGAAGTCAAGGCGCGCCGGCTGGTGCGTGCGGCGGAGCCCGGCCATTACGAACTGAACATGGAACTGCGCATGTATCGGGAGCGGCAGGCAACGGCCCGCCGTGTCAAGCCCGTGGCCCAGGCGTTGTGGTCGTTCCTCACCCAGTCAGGCGGGTCTGCGGCATGAATCCTGCATACGCAGCGTCCGCAGTTCTCGCAGATGCGTAATAGATGCGTAATACTCCCTACCCAGCAGATCGCGCCCACGTGGTCTGCTTCGCCCGTACACAGACACAATTTGATTCTGAACTTGCAGGAGCACTTATGAAGAAGGCATTGCTTGTCCTGGCCCTTGGCGCGGCCCTGGCCGGAGTGGCCCAGGCGGATACGCTGAAGAAGATCAAGGACACGGGCAGCGTCACGATGGGCGTGCGCGAATCCTCGGGCGCGTTGTCGTACACCCTGGGTGATGGCAAGTACGTGGGTTACCACGTCGAGATCTGCCAGCACGTGCTGGGCGACATTCAGAAGCAGCTGGGCCTGGCCAAGCTGGACATCAAGTACCTGCCGGTGACCTCGCAGAACCGCGTGCCCCTGGTGCAAAACGGCACCGTGGACATCGAGTGCGGCTCCACCACCAACAACGCCACCCGTGGCAAGGACGTGGCCTTTGCCGTCACGACCTACGTCGAGGAAGTGCGCATCGCGGTGAAGGCCAATTCCGGCATCACCTCGATCGCCCAGCTCAACGGCAAGACCGTGGCCACCACCACCGGCACCACCTCCGTGCAGCTGCTGCGCAAGCATGAGCGCGCCAACGGCGTGGACTTCAAGGAAGTGCTGGGCAAGGACCATGCGGACAGCTTCCTGCTGCTCGAATCCGGCCGCGCCGATGCCTTCGTGATGGACGGCCAGATCCTGGCCGGCAACATCGCCAAGTCCAAGGCGCCGGCGGACTACAAGATCGTGGGCGAAACCCTGTCGGTCGAACCCATCGCCATCATGATCCGCAAGGACGACCCGGCCTTCAAGAAGGCTGTGGACGACAGCATCAAGGCGATGATCAAGTCCGGCGAAATCCCCAAGCTCTACGACAAGTGGTTCACCCAGCCGATCCCCCCGGCCAACGCCAAGCTGAACATGCCGGCTTCGGAAGCCACCAAGGCTGCCTGGGCGACGCCTAACGACAAGCCTGTCGAGGAATACGCCAAGAAGTAAAGTCCCACGCTTCGGCTCAAGGCGCCCTGCGGGGCGCCTTGTCGCAGAAGCCGTTGTGGCGTGATGGGGCCGCGTTGAAGGCGGCCCCTTTTTGTATGGATGGATGGGAGCAAGCCATGCCGAGTTGGGATTGGCAGCTGTACTGCACTGACATCGTGACCGAGGAGGTCGCGCCGAGCTGCCTCGGCGCGAAGGGCTACGAGACCTACCTGGATGCCATGGTGCATTCCTGGGGCTGGACGATGACGATTTCGGTCCTGGGCCTGCTGGTGGCCCTGATCGCGGGGTCCTTGATCGGCATTCTGCGGACCGTACCGAACCGCAAGTTCGCGCTCATCGGCGAGGCCTGGACGGAGCTCTTCCGCAACATCCCGCTGATCGTGCAACTCTTCATCTGGTATCACGTGCTGCCGCAGCTGTTCACGCCGCTGCAAGCCGTGCCGCCGTCGGTGCTGATGGTGTGCGCCATCGGGTTGTTCACGTCGTCGCGGATCGCGGAGCAGGTCAAGGCCGGCATCCTGACCCTGCCCAAGGGCCAGCGGTACGCCGGCCAGGCCCTGGGCCTGACCCTGCCGCAGACCTATCGCCATGTGCTGCTGCCCATGGCCTTCCGCATCGTCATTCCGCCGCTCACCAGCGAGAGCATGAACATCGTCAAGAATTCCGCGGTGGCCTTTGCCGTGAGCATTCCTGACCTGACTCAGTTCGCGCTGCAATCGTCCGAGCAATCCAGCTTTGTGCAGATCTTCCTGCCGGTGACGCTGCTCTATTTCCTGTCGGCCTTCGTCATCAACCGCGTGGCCAAGCTGATCGAAGCGTACGTGCGGGTGCCCGGCATCCTGGGGGCCAAGTGACATGACCCATCTGGACTTTTCGTTCCTGACCTGGGATGTGTTGCGGGCCTTTGTCTCCAAGGGCCTGATCTTCTCCATCCAGCTGACCATCATGGCCATGCTGGGCGGCATCCTGCTGGGCACGCTGCTGGCGATGATGCGCCTGTCGGGCCGCAAGTGGCTGGAGGCGCCAGCCGCCATCTACGTGGACACCCTGCGGTCCATCCCGCTGGTGATGGTGATCCTGTGGGTCTACCTGCTCCTGCCGTTCGCGACGAACGCGCTGGGCTGGCGCAACTTCGAACCTGAAACCACGGCGCTGATCACCTTCACGCTGTTCGAGGCGACCTACTACTCCGAGATCATGCGTGCCGGTATCCAGTCCGTGCCCAAGGGCCAGGTCTTCGCCGGTTATGCCCTGGGCATGAACTATCGCCAGACCATGAGCCTGGTGGTGCTGCCGCAGGCCTTCCGCAACATGCTGCCGGTGCTGCTCACGCAGACCATCGTGCTGTTCCAGGACACCTCGCTGGTTTATGCCATCGGCGCCTATGACCTGCTCAAGGGCTTCGAGGTCGCCGGCAAGAACTTCAACCGCCCGGTGGAAACCTATCTGGCTGTTGCGGTCGTCTATTTCGTCATCTGCTTCAGCCTGTCCATGCTGGTTCGCCGGCTGCAGAAGAAGATCGCCATCATTCGCTGAGGTCCTCTCGCCATGATTGAAATCAAGAATGTCTCCAAGTGGTACGGCCCCTTCCAGGTGCTGACCGATTGCACGACCGCCATCAAGAAGGGCGAAGTCGTGGTGGTGTGCGGCCCCTCGGGTTCGGGCAAGTCCACGCTGATCAAGACGGTGAATGCGCTGGAGCCCATCCAGGCGGGCGACATCATCGTGGACGGCACCAGCCTGACGGCACCCAAGACCAACCTGCCCAAGCTGCGTTCGCGCGTGGGCATGGTGTTCCAGCACTTCGAGCTGTTTCCTCACCTGTCGGTGACGGAGAACCTCACGCTGGCGCAGGTGAAGGTGCTGGGCCGCAAGATCGACGACGCCAAGGCGCGCGGGCTCAAGATGCTGGACCGTGTGGGCCTGATGGCGCACAAGGACAAGTTCCCCGGGCAACTCTCCGGCGGCCAGCAGCAGCGCGTGGCCATCGCCCGTGCCTTGTCGATGGATCCCATCGTGATGCTGTTCGACGAGCCGACCTCCGCGCTGGACCCGGAAATGGTGGGCGAAGTGCTGGACGTGATGGTGCAACTGGCCAACGAGGGCATGACCATGATGTGCGTGACGCACGAAATGGGCTTTGCCAAGAAGGTCAGCAACCGCGTCATCTTCATGGACGCCGGCAAGATCATCGAGGACTGCACGAAGGAGGAATTCTTCGCCAGGCCGGATGAGCGCTCGCCGCGCGCCAAGGACTTCCTCGCGAAGATCCTGCAGCACTGACCTGCGGACCCAACGCTGCCCAGGGGCTCATGCCGTTTGGCGTGGGCCTTTTCTTTTCGAAAACACTCCGTTACGAACGCTCCTGAAAGAGGTCAGTGACGGGGGATGGGGCTCTCCGAAGAATGGAGGGCATGAAGATCACAGCCTATCCCCATCCTTCCAGCCGGCTCCGGCATGGCCCGCCGAATGAAACGTCGGACTCCCTGGCTGGCTTTCGCGCCGAGGTTCGGCACCGCTTCGGCGTCATGGACCACGACATCACCGAACTGAAGACCGACCTTGCGCAATTGAAGACCGACGTCATGCAGCTGAAATTCGACTTCGGTTTGATGGCGGGCCAGATCGAGGCCCTGGCCGACCGTTTCTCCGACCTGAAGTGGATGATGGCGCTGCTGGCGACGCTGATGGTCGGTGGCTTTGCCATTCTCGCGTGCTTGATGATCTGGATGTTGGGCGGGCCCCCGAAACTGGCCGCGCTGTTGGGGCTTTCTTCCTCGATGGTGCAGCTGGCGGGCGCCGCCATGATGCTGCTGCACCGCCCAAAAGCCTGCTGGTCCGACCTTTGATTCCAAGGCTTGCTCGGGCCGCGGTGAGACAATCCACTCCCATGAGCGACACCCTTTCCCTGATCCGCCCGGACGACTGGCACGTGCATCTGCGCGACGGCGCAGCCTTGCAGAGCGTCGTCCCCTACACCGCCCGCCAATTCGCCCGTGCGATCGCGATGCCCAACCTGAAGCCGCCGATCACCACGGCCGCGCAGGCCGTGGCCTACCGTGAACGCATCCTGGCCGCGGTGCCCGAAGGTGTGGATTTCACACCGCTCATGACCCTCTATCTCACCGACCGCACCAGCCCCGACGATATCGCGGCGGCCAAGGCGGCCGGCGTCGTGGCACTCAAGCTCTATCCGGCGGGCGCCACCACCAACAGCGATGCCGGTGTCACCGACATCCGCAAGACCTACGCCACGCTGGAGGCCATGCAGAAGGCGGGCCTGCTGCTGCTGGTGCATGGCGAGGTGACAGACCCCGACGTGGATGTCTTCGACCGCGAAGCCTTCTTTGTGGACCGCGTCATGCGTCCGCTGCGCAAGGATTTCCCGGCGCTCAAGGTGGTCTTCGAGCACATCACCACCAAGGAAGCCGCCCAATACGTGACGGACGCCGACAGCTTCACCGGGGCCACCGTCACCCCCCAGCATCTGCTCTACAACCGCAACGCCATCTTCATGGGGGGGCTGCGTCCGCATTACTACTGCCTGCCCGTGCTGAAGCGGGAAGAGCATCGTCTGGCGTTGATCAAGGCGGCCACCTCCGGCAGCCCGAAGTTCTTCCTGGGCACGGACAGCGCCCCTCATGCCTCGGTCATGAAGGAGAACTCGGTCTGTGGCGCCGGCTGCTTCACGGCGCTGTCTGCCGTGGAACTGTATGCCGAGGCCTTCGAGGCCGCTGGCGCACTGGACAAGCTGGAAGCCTTTGCCAGCTTCCATGGGGCGGACTTCTACGGCCTGCCGCGCAACACCACCCGTGTGACACTGCGCAAGACCGACTGGACGCTCCCCGAGGCCGTGCCGTTTGGCGAGGCTGCCCAGCTCAAGCCGCTGCGTGGCGGTGAGGTGATGCACTGGCGGCTCGACGAAGCAGCCTCTGCATAACGCCCGGGCCGAGCTTCCCCCACTGGAAACCGGCTAGCATGCCAGCGTCCTGGCGCCTGAATCCGGCACCGAACCTGACGCTTGACCTGGCGCACTCGCGTCAAGTGCCGGGGTCGTGCAAGCGCCCATCTCGCGAGGTCTCTCGAAGGAGCTTTGTCGCTTGTCTGTCCATCCATTTGTGTTTGGTCTCCGGTTGCTTGGTCGCCTGAGCAGCGGGTTGTTGTCCGCCGCGCTGCTTCTGACCGCGGGCGGGGTGGCGGCGCAGCGCGCGCCGACCCCGGCACCAGTCCCTGCACCGCCGCTCACCGCCGCGCCTGCGGCGGCCGCCAGCCATCCCGCTCAGGCCCATCCGGCGCAAGTCTCCGTCAGCGCCCGCCGCCTGTATGAGCGCACCCGTTCCCAACTGCTGCAGGTCAGGACCCTGGTGAACGGCAGCCAGGCGTCGGTGGGCTCCGGGTTTGTGGTGAGTGCCGAGGGCCACGTCATCACGAACTACCATGTGGTGAGCCAGCATGCACTGGAGCCGGAGCGCTACCGCTTGCAGTTCTCCACGCCGGACGGCGAGAGCGGGGAGCTGGAGTTGCTGGATGTGGATGTGCGCCGTGACCTCGCGCTGCTGCGCCTGGTGGGCACCTCCGACCTCATCCGCCGCATGACCGCAGCGCCGCTGGTCTTCCGCCCGGTGGACCAGCCGCTGGCCAAAGGGGAGCGTATCTACTCGATGGGCAACCCGCATGACGTGGCGTTTGCCGTGGTCGAGGGCACCTACAACGGCCTGGTCGAACGCAGTTTCGATCCGCTCATCTACTACTCAGGTTCCATCAATCCCGGCATGAGTGGCGGGCCGGTACTGGACGAGGAAGGTGAGGTGGTGGGCGTGAACGTCTCCACCATGTTCTTCTCGCAGCAGATGAGCTTCCTGGTGCCCGGCGGCCATGCCGCGGGGCTGCTTGCGCGCAGCCGAAGCGCCGCGCCGCTCAAGGGGCCGGCCTGGCCGCGCCTGCGTGAGCAGGTGATGGCTTTCCAGGACGAACTGGTGCGCAACTTCCTGAGCCAGCCCTGGCGCAGCCTGAATCACCCGCGTTACCGCCTGCCCATTCCTCAGGAGCAATACATGCGCTGCTGGGGCAGTGCCACACCGGCCGATGCGCAGGGCCTGCAGATGCAGCGCACCCAGTGCCGCATGGAGCAGGCGCTCTTTGTCAGCGAGGAGTTGCAGACCGGCTACCTGAGCGTGCAGGAGGAAGCCTATGACGGCAGCAAATTGGGCGCGCTGCGCTTTTCTCGCCAGTTCTCTGCCAGCTTCCGCAATGAACGCCTGGGCGGCGCGGACCGCGACCGCACCGCGCCCTATTGCACCGAAGACTTCGTCCAGCAAAAGGACGGGCCGCCGCTGCGCGCCGTGGCCTGCATGCGGGCCTATCGCAAGCTCGAAGGCCTGTATGACGTCTCGGTGCTGGTCACCAATGTCGATGCGGCCACCGAAGGGGCCCTGGGCCGATTTGATGCCCGCGGCGTCAGCTTTGCCAATGCCACCCGGCTGACGCGCCACTATCTGCAAGGATTCGCATGGACCACGCCGCGGTAATCGAGATCCTGGGCCGCGATGGTCACTGCCGGGAAACGCACAAGGTCCGCCACTGGCCCCTGACGATCGGCCGTGCGCCGTCGGCAGATCTGGTGCTGTCTGACCCGCACCTGGCCGGCACGCATGCACTCCTGCACTGGACGGAGGAGGGCGCCCGGCTCGAATTGCTGGACAGCGCCAATGGCGGCTGGCTGGACGGCCGGCACCTGGCGGCTGGCGCCTCCGCCTTGTGGGCGGCAGCATCCAGCGTGCAACTGGGCACCACCCATCTGCGCCTGCGCACCGCGCTGGATCCGTTGGCGCCGGAACAGCCGCTGGCCCGGGCCGACCAGCCCGTGCGCAGCGATGCACGTCCGGCCTGGGCCTTGCCGGTGGTGCTGGTGCTGTGGTTGTTCCTGCTGTGGCTGACCAACTGGTCGGCGACGGATGGCAGTACGGCCTGGGTGGATGCCGTGAGTGGTGTCCTGGTGCCGCTGGGGCTGGCGCTCATGTGGGCAGCCGTGTGGGCCCTGATCACCCAGCTGTTCCGCCATTGGTTTGCCTTTGGTGCCCACCTGTGGCGCGCCCTGGTGGTGAGCCTGGTCATGCAGGTGGCGGATGTGGCGCTGCCGGTGGTGGCCTATGCCTTCTCCTGGTCCCGCCTGATGGCCCTGGAAAGCCTCACCTTGTCGATTGGCGGGGCGGTGCTGCTGTGGTGGCATGCCTCGGTGGTGTGGCCCCGGGCGCGTCGCCGGCTGCTGGTGGGGGTGGCGGCGCTGGCGCTGGTCGGCCTGGCCCTGACCGTGGGGCGGCGCACCGAACAGCAGTATTGGCTGGGCCCCAGCTACCTGAGCGCGTTGCCACCGCCCACCGTGCGGCTGGCGCAGCCCAAGCCCGTGGACAGCTTTGTGGAATCCCTGGAGCGCCTGGAGGCACCGCTGCAGCAGCAGGCCCGCAAGCGCAATGACCAGGAGCAGCTCTCCGGGGATGATGAATAAAGAGTGAAGCAAGCCGATAGGCCGGATTCTGTGCACGGGCGGGTCCTTGCGGACCTGCCCATGTGACCGCCATTCCTCTGGGCCGGGCATCACTGCCACGGCTCGGTGCCACCTACCCGCCAGCTCTGCGAGCCGCATCAACGCTGGCCTACTTGGTGTTGCTGCGCGTAGAGATTGCCCGTTTCACCCGGACGGGGCAGGCCCCGTCCGACTCGTCTCTGTTGCTCTGATCCTCGGCTTTCGCCGGGCAGCCGTTAACTGCTACGCCGCTCTATGCAGTCCGGACCTTCCTCCAGTGCAGTGTTTCCACTTTTGCACCAGCGGCGGTCTGGCTTGCTTCACGGGCGTATTGTAGCCGGCCGGGCGGGAACACGAATTGCTGGGGGAGGGCATGCAGATCCAAGCCCTCGACCCCCAAAGCCAGGCGGCCTTGTCCCTGCTGGCGCAGTCGGACGCCTACATGTCGACCCTCTATCCGCCGGAGAGTCCTCATCTGGAAAGTCCCCAGGCGCTGGCCCAGCCCCAGGTGCTCTTCCTGGGCGTGTGGCTGGCCGAGTGGCTGGCCGGCTGTGGCGCGGTCAAGGTGGTGAAGGACGATGCGGACGAGCCCTATGGCGAAATCCAGCGCATGTTTGTCCACCCGCAGTTCCGTGGGCGGGGGCTGTCCAAGGTGCTCATGGAACAGCTGGAGGCCCATCTGCGTGCCAAGGGCATCCCACTGGTGCGACTGGAGACGGGGGTGCACCAGGCTGAAGCGTTGGCGTTGTATGAAGGTCTGGGCTATGACCGCCGTGAGCCGTTCGGGCCTTACGCGTCAGATCCGCTGCTCGTCTTCATGGAAAAGCGTTTGAACAACTGACAGGTCCGACCCGGCGTTTTCCTCTAGCATGGGGCCTCTTAGAGGAAGCACCATGAAAGCAGACAACGTCCTGGCCACCATCGGCCGCACGCCGCATATCCGTATCCAGCGACTCTTTGCCGGTCGGCCTTCAGAGGTCTGGATCAAGTCCGAGCGCAGCAACCCGGGCGGCTCCATCAAGGACCGCATTGCGTTGGCGATGGTGGAGGATGCCGAGTCGCGTGGCCTGCTCAAGGCGGGCGGCACGATCATCGAGCCCACGTCCGGCAACACCGGCGTGGGCCTGGCCATGGTGGCGGCGGTGAAGGGCTACAAGCTGGTTCTTGTCATGCCGGACAGCATGTCGGTCGAGCGTCGCCGTCTGATGCTGGCTTACGGTGCCAGCTTCGACCTCACCCCGCGCGAAAAAGGCATGAAGGGCGCCATTGCCCGTGCCGAAGAACTGGCGGCCCAGACCCCAGGCGCCTGGATTCCGCAGCAATTCGAAAACGGTGCCAATGTGGATGTGCATGTGCGCACCACTGCGCAGGAAATCCTCGCCGATTTTCCTGACGGTCTGGACGTGCTGATCACGGGCGTCGGCACCGGGGGGCACATCACGGGGTGTGCGCGTGTGCTCAAGCAGGCCTGGCCCAAGCTCAAGGTGTTTGCTGTCGAACCCAGTGCGTCGCCGGTCATCAGCGGCGGTGCGCCCAGCCCTCACCCTATCCAGGGCATTGGTGCTGGCTTCATCCCCAAGAATCTGGACACCGAGCTGCTGGACGGCGTCATCCAGGTCGAAGCCGAAGAATCACGTGAATTCGCTCGTCGCAGCGCCCGCGAAGAAGGGTTGCTGGTCGGCATCTCCAGCGGTGCCACGCTGGCGGCGATCGCCAAGAAGCTGCCGGAACTGGGGGACAACGTCCGCATCCTGGGCTTCAACTACGACACCGGGGAGCGTTATCTCTCGGTGGAAGGCTTCCTGCCCGCCTGAGCTTGGGCGTCATGCCGCTGGCGCGCATGACGCCGCCCACTCAATCCGTCCCGCGCAGCAGCCGCTCGATCGTCTGCTGCACAGCCAAGGCTTCTGCAAAGCCCGGCAGGCTGTGCGAGTGGCCCTCCAGCATGGCGGCCCAGTGGCTCAACTGATCGGTCATGCCGGTCATGCGCAGCATGTCGGCGTCCCCCAGGCTCTGAACCCGTTCGCCCTGGCGCTGCTGGGTGACCCCGAACCAGTCCTTCAGTTCAATCTCGCCCTCGGCCGCCCGCCACCACATCCGGTTGTCGTCCGCGCGGTCCCCGCCAATCCCGGCCCGGATCGTCACCGGCACACCACCGGCGAGCAACTCGGCCTCCAGCCCCGTCTCCGCGCTCACGCCATCGTCTGGCCAGGTGACGCGGCTCGTCACCACCTCCGCCGGCCCCAGCACCCGCTGCAGCACGAACACGAAGTGTGACAACACCTCCCGCGTGAATCCGCCTTCACCCCGTTGTGACAGCCAGCGTCCCGCGCCGCTTTGCCACGGCCGCGGCCAGGCCGAAAAACGGGCTTCGATCCGCACTTCCTGCAGCGTTCCCAGTGTTCGGCGGGCGCCGACCCCAAAGGCCAGCTGCAAGGCGGCCAAGCCGGTGGACGAGGCCAGCGAATAATTCACAGCCGCCCGCCGCTGTTCGCGCTGGATCCGGGCAATGCTGGCCTTGGCCGCCTCGAAATCGGTCGTCAGCGGTTTTTCGCAGAGCACGGCCAGCCCGGCGTCAAACGCCCGCTCCGTCAAGGGCAGATGCGAGCCCGGGGGTGTCGCGATATAGACCCCGTGCAGGCCCGGTTCCTCCAGGAGCGCCTCGGCGCTGGTGGCGGCCCGCAACAGCGGATAGTGCGCGAGCGCCTGCGCCAGCACTTCCGGGTTTTCATCCCAGACCTGTGTCACCCGTAAACGGGCATGGCCCGCCAGACGGGCGAGCATCCGCTGTCCCATCACCCCAAGTCCGATCACTCCAATGCTCAATACGCCCGGCACGCCTGATGCTCCTCGCCCGCAAAGTCGTCGCAGTGTAGAGGCCGCCGCTACACTGCTGTGAGCCGCGCACCACCGATCCAACAGGATGGGCGATCAGCGCACGCCATCCGCCACCAGGGGCCCGCCACCGCGGCCCAGCCCCGCATCGCTGCAGGTAAGCCCCGCATGAATCCTCAAGCCAGCCAACTCTGGCGCGCACCGCGCTGGGCGCTCTCCATCCTTCTGGCGGCTCTGGCAACGGTCGGCCCCTTTTCCATCGACACCTTCCTGCCAGCCTTCTCCGGCATAGCGCGTGCCTTGGATGCCACGCCGGTGGAAATGCAGCAAACCCTGTCGGGTTACCTGCTCGGTTTTGCCGTGATGAACCTCTTCCACGGCGCCCTGTCAGACAGCTTCGGCCGTCGCCCCGTGGTGCTGGCTGGCATGGCGGTCTTCACCATTGCTTCGGTGGGATGTGCCCTGGCCGGCAGCATCGGCCAACTGGTGTTCTGGCGGGTGGTGCAGGGCCTCTCGGCCGGCGCGGGTGTGGTGGTGTCCCGCGCCATCATTCGCGACATGTTCCCGCCTTCGGAGGCCCAGCGGGTGATGTCCCAGGTGACGATCTTCTTTGGCCTGGCGCCCGCCATTGCGCCCATGATCGGTGGCTTCCTGTTCGCCCATGCGGACTGGCACGCGATTTTCTGGTTCCTCAGCGTGGTGGGCGCGCTGCTGTTTGTCTCCAACTGGCGGCTGCTCCCGGAAACCCTGCACAAGGACCACAAGCAGCCCTTCCACGTCCGCGCCCTGATGCGCGGCTATGCCAGCCTGTTCACCAGCCGGCGCTTCCTGATGCTCACCCTGGCCAGCGGCATCCCGTTCAACGGCATGTTCCTGTATGTGCTGGCGGCCCCGGTGTTCCTGGGCGAGCACCTGGGCATGGCGCCCACCCAGTTCTTCATCTTTTTCCTGTTCACCATCGGCGGCATCATGGCCGGCGCCTGGCTCAGTGGCCGGCTGGCGGGCCGGATCCCGCCCGCACGCCAGATCCGGCATGGCTTTGTGGTCATGGTGGCCACCTCGGTGCTGAACATCGCCGGCAACCTGCTGCTGCCGCTGAGCGCCTGGTGGGCGTTCCCGCTGATCGGTGGTTTTGCGTTTGGCTGGGCGCTCATGGTGCCCGTCGTTACGCTCATGGTGCTGGACCAGGCGCCCGAGCGCCGCGGCATGGCCTCCTCGCTGCAGGCCTGTGTGGGCAGTGCGGCCAACGGCCTGGTGGCGGGCGTGCTGGTACCGCTGGTCATGCATTCGACGCTGGTGCTGGCACTGACCTCGGCCGGCCTGCTGTGCATCGGCCTGGTGGCCTGGGTCTGGATCCGGCGCGAAGTGGGCTGAGGCTGCCGCGCACTTTTGCGCGCAGAGCACACGGTCTGGCAGTGGATCGGCATCCCGGCGCTCAAGTCGCGGCCCGCTTTGGCCGACATTAAGGGAAGCCGCGCCCGGCGGCTTTTTGCCGGGCGCTTGATCTTGTTGTTCCCGCTGCAGCCGTTGCCCGTTCGGCAGCCCTGCGCGTCTCCCGGAGTCCGTCCATGTCCCCGTTCCCCGGTGGCCGTTCCTGGTCGTCAGCCCTGCTGAACGTTGGTGTCGCCGTGGCGCTGGCCCTGGTGGCGGCGCCGCATGCACGCGCCGAAGGCGAGGAGACGCCCGAGCAACTGCGCCAGCGGCTGGCCGAACGGCTGAAGGACGACGTCAGCGCCACCAAGATCGGCACCGGCGCCGGCAAGGCGAGAGAAAAAGACAAGGACGAGGGCAAATCGCGCCGGGCCGCCGGCAAGTCCACCACGCTTCCGTCGGTGTCCGTGGCCGCCTCGGCGCCGCGGCCGGAACCGGCATGGTCCTACACCGGTGACAACGCGCCGGACCGCTGGGGCCAGCTCCACCCGGACTGGCGCCAGTGCGCCATCGGCACGCGCCAGAGTCCGATCGACATCCGCGACACCATCCGTGTGGACCAGGAAGCCATCCGCTTCGACTATCACCCCAGCCGGTTCTCGGTGCTGGACACCGGGCACACCATCCAGGTCAACGTCGCGCCTGGCAACACCATCGAGATCATGGGGCGGCGCTTCGAACTGCAGCAGTTCCACTTCCATCGCCCCAGCGAAGAGCGCATCAACGGCAGACAGTACGACATGGTGGCCCACCTGGAGCACAAGGACGCGGATGGCCGCATGGCCACCATCGCGGTGCTGCTGGAGCGCGGCCAGGACCAGGCGCTGATCCAGACGGTCTGGAACTACCTGCCGCTGGAGCGTGGCGACAACTACGAGGCGCCGGTGACGATCGACTTGAGCCAGTTGCTGCCCAAGGACCGCGCCTACTTCACCTACATGGGGTCCATGACCACGCCACCCTGCGCCGAAGGGGTGCTCTGGATGGTGTTGCGCCAGCCGGTACAGGTCAGCAGCCAGCAGATTTCCATCTTCTCCCGGCTCTACCCGATGAATGCGCGCCCGCTGCAGGCGGCCTCAGGCCGGCTGATCAAGGAGTCCAATTGAGGAAGGGCCGAGATGCGGTCCGTCGCCTGGCGGGGGCACACCTTTTGCGCGCGGCGTGCCCGTGGTGGGCCGGGTGTCGTTACACCGCATCCCGCGCATAGCTGCGCAGGAACATGTCAGCCGCAGCTGCGGCCACCTTGTGCTGTTCGGCATCGCTCAATGGTGCCTGGCCCATGGTGATCTGCGGCCAGAATGAAAAGCCCTTCACCAGCGCCTGCACCTGGGCTGCGGCGAAGACCGGATCCGTCACCGCGAGGCGTCCGTCCGCCGCTGCGGCCCGAACCCAGCGGGTCAAGCCCTCTTCCTTTGTACCCAGCCGCGCCAGCATTTCGCGTGCGCGCGCTGGCGTATGGATGGCTTCGGCAATCAGTACACGAGCCAGGTTGATGAACTGCTCGTCCTTCATCATCTCCAGCTTCTGGTTGATCAGCGCCAGGAGCTGCGCCCGCAGCGGTTGGTCCGGCCGGTAGGGCAGTTCGATGTCGCCCTTGGTCGTGGTCCACAGCCGCTCCACGATGGCTTCGAACAGAGCGTCCTTGCCGGAAAAGTGGTTGTAGACGGTCCGCTTGGACACCTGCGCGCGCGCCGCGATACGGTCCATGTTGGCGACCTCGAAGCCGTGTTCACGGAACTCGGCAATGGCGGCATCCACGATGGCCTGGCGCTTTCGGTCCGTCAGACGCAAGGTGTTGGGCGACGGATCGGGCAACGGACGGGTGTCAATGGACTGGGGCTCGGACATGGTCGTATGTTACACGGGGGAGTTTACTTTTCCCGAATCCATGCCTACACTCGCGTTGAAACTACACTGTGTAGTGCAGTTTTCGAGGCCTGCAGCCATCCGGAGTTCCGATGACTCGTTCCGCCACCCGCCGCGCCCTGGCCGCGCTGCTCTGTTCCTTGGGAGTTGTTGCCGTGACCGTTTCCATTTCCGTCCCTCGCGCTCTGGGCGCCACGTCTTCCTCTCCCTCGCTTGGCACCTCTGCGGCCGCAGTGATTGAGACGACCGCTGCTCCGGCGTCGCTCAGCGAGGGTGCTTCCGGTAGTTCCGCTGGTGCCGGCGTTTCCAATGCGGTCGCCCGCGCTGGCGCAGGCGCGGCGGGTTATCGACGCGATGCTGAAGGCAACTACCAGAACGCGGCGCCCCAACCGAAGCAGGGCTTCTGGAAAACCGTGGGCCTGTTCTGGGACGTCATGTTCCGCAAGCCTGCCGGCACGGAGCCTGCCGCAGGGCAGGCCATCCCCGTTCAGGCACTCACGCGGGCGCAGCTCATGGCGGCACCGGACCGCACGCTCTACCGCCTGGGGCATTCCACCGTGCTGCTCAAGCTGCGTGGCCGTTTCTGGCTGACGGACCCGGTGTTCTCCGAACGTGCGTCACCCTTCTCCTTCGCCGGCCCCAAGCGTTTCCATGCCCCGCCCATCGCGCTGGATGAGCTTCCGGAGCTGGAGGGCGTGATCCTCTCCCACGACCACTACGACCATCTGGACGAAGCCACGGTGAAGGCGCTGGCGCCCAAGGTTCGGCACTTCCTCACACCGCTGGGGGTGGGCAAGCGCCTGATCGACTGGGGCGTGCCGGCGGGGCAGGTGCAGCAGCTGGACTGGTGGCAATCCACTACCGTGGCGGGGGTGCAGTTCACCGCCACGCCGGCTCAGCATTTCTCGGGCCGGTCGCTGTTTGATCGCAACAGCACGCTGTGGGCCTCCTGGGTCATCGAGGATGACGACATGCGGGTCTTCTTCAGCGGAGACACCGGTTACTTTGACGGCTTCAAGGCCATCGGCGAGCGCTTCGGTTCGTTCGATCTCACGCTGATGGAAACTGGTGCCTACGATGCCCGCTGGCCTTATGTGCACATGCAGCCCGAGCAGACGCTGCAGGCGCATCTGGACCTGCGTGGCCGCCGCATGATGCCCATCCACAACGGCACCTTCGACCTGGCCATGCACCGCTGGCAAGACCCGTTTGAACGCATCCTGGCGCTGGCGCGCCTGCGTGACGTGGAACTGGTGACGCCCATCATGGGGGCGCCGGTGGACATCGAGGAGCCGGTGCCGACGCAGGCGTGGTGGCAGGAAGCGAGCTGAGTCCGGCTCCGGGTTGTGTCACTCGGGCCGCTGGCTGGCTTCAGTCAAAACGACGGATCCAGGCCAGCGTTTCCTTCTTCTTGTCCAGCCCTGGGGCCACCCGGAACAGCGCGGACGGATAGTCTTCAAAGCGCACTGGCTGGGTGGCGCGAGCGACCCGCTGGTATTCCTCCGGAATGTCACCCTTCTCGGTATCACCGAGCCGTGGTGTCTCTCCGGCCTGAATCAGGATGCCGCCATCGTAGAGGTGGACGGTGCAGGCGGGCGTCAGGCTGCTTCTCAGCGCTGCCAGCCCACCCAGTTCCTCGACCAGTGGGTCTCCCAGCACCGTCAGCCAGTTGACGCATTTGATGCGATTGCGCACCCCTTCCGTCTCTCCGATGAATCTGACCGGATCCGGGAAATCGAGACCCGGGAAGCGCTTCATCAACTGAAGGCACTGGACGCTGTTCTGCTCCATGCCCGGGCTGACGATGAGGGTGAAACCAGCGGATCCGTGGCGGGGCTTGAACAGGCTGCACCAGTCCAGGAAGGCGCTCAGCAGGGTGTCGAATTGCGGGGTGCTGTTCGGGGAACTGCCGTTCGGGTCACACAGTGGCATGGCCACCCGGATGAACGAGCTCTCTTCACTGTCAGGTTCGACGATCAGTGTCCGGGCCTGATGGGGGGCGATGTCATCGTTGGGCAGCCCCACATCCACCGGGCCAAAGAGCGCGCCGGAGTAAGGCGTCTCGACATCCGACCCTGCGATGTCCTTCTCGATGAGCGCCAGTGGGTTGACCTTGAACCCCTTGGTCTTCCTGGCGTGATTGGGCAGAAACTGGTGGACAGCGGCGGGAAAGCGCTGCCAATAGTCGGCCAGGAACGTCGCCGCCTGCTGGCGCAGCATCGACCGGTCCGGATGATCGAGAAACAGCTCACCACCCAGACCGAACTTGGCAGCCGGTCCGGCGGAGCGGCCGTGATAGAGCAGGTAGGCCCTGTCCAATACGCAGGGGCCACCCTCGGCCTGGACCAACTGGGAAAACAGCTCGTTGGCGTTCACGATTTCCACACCGGCGTTGCGAGTCAATCGAAGCGATGGATCCAAGCCAGCGTTTCTTTCTTCTTGTCGAGCGCTGGCTCTACCCGGAATAGCGCAGACGAATAGTCTTCGAAGCGCACTGGGCGGGTGGCACGAGCCACCCGCCGATATTCTTCCGGGATGTCGCTCCGTTCGGTATCGCCGAGCCGAGGTGTCTCGCCAGCCTGAATCAGGATGCCGCCCTCGTATTCATGAATGGTGCACGACGGCTCCAGGTTCCTTCGCAGCGTCGCCAACCCGCCCAGTTCTTCGAGCAGTGGGTCGCTCAACACCGTCAGCCAGTTAACGCTTTTGATGCGATTGCGGACCCCATCGGTTTCTCCAATGAACCTGACCGGGTCCGGGAAATCGAAGCCCGGGAAGCGCTTCATCAACTGAAGACACTGCACGCTATTCTGCTCCATGCCCGGGCAAAAAATGAGCGTGAAACCAGCCGATCCGTGGAGCGGTTTGAACAGCCGGCACCATTGCAAAAACGCAGAGAGAAGTTCGGCGCTTTGGGGGCGACCGTCCTTGCCGCACAAGGGCATCGATGCACGAACAAAAGAACTTCTCTGGTCCGATGCGCTTGTTGTCAAACCGCTCGCTTGATAGGGGTCGATGTCGTCAACAGGTAGGCCGATATCGACCGAGCCAAAAAGGCTTACCGAGTACGCGCGAGTCAGCGGCTGCTTCTTGTTGTAGGTATCGATGATGTCGGCTGGGTTGCCTTTGAACTTCTTCGCGCGTTTCGCGTCCGCAGGAAGAATCTGGTCGAGCTCGTCGGGAAACCGCTCCCAATAGCTGACAAGGAAGTCCCGCATCTTGTCGCGAAGGTCATGCCGGTCTTGATGGTCCAAAAACAGCTCGCCGCCCAGGCCAAACTTCACGGCTGCACCGGCTGCCGGGTCGCTGTAAGGCAGATAGGTGGTGTCCAGAGCGCAAGGACCACCCTGATCCTTGACCAACTGGGAAATTAGTTCAGTGGTGTTCATGTCGTTTAACTGAATCGTTCTGGCTCAGGGAACAGGGACGAGATTGCGAGGCGGGAACAAGCGCGACGCCTCTGAGACGATGAAGAATGCGAGCGCCGTGCTGTCGAGAACACCAGCGGAAAGCATGGACCCATGAACAATAATTTGAGCCCCACGCTACCAGCGGGGTTACCGCCTGACCTGTGCACATAGTCACTTGGGTCACTTGGGTCACTCACTTGGCATCTGGCGTGGTCGCAGCCCCCATCAAGGTTCATGGCGCAACCCCTTGCAACCCCACACAAATGGAGGGGCGCTTCCCACCTATGCCGGGGCTGGAACCCCCAGCCCATGCCGGCCTGCCAACTTATTCACAGGTCTGTTTCACTGTTTCAAAGCAGGTACACAGGCATATTTTGTTGATCCATCACTTGCACACACCTTTTTAAGTCCTTCATTTTGAACGACTTTTATTTTCGAAGATCCCCTAAGAACAGTAGCTAAGTAGTTGATTTGATTGGGAAAAACGCTGGATTTTCTTGACCCGGGTGGCGACCGCCATTAAAGTGGGAGAAAGTGCAATTCGGTGGGGCAAAGTGGCGAATGTCGTGTTTCAAGGGGCGAGTGCCTTGGCGTTGGACGCCAAGGGGCGCTTGACCGTCCCTGCACGGCACCGTGAAGTCCTGCAGGCCCTGTGCAACGGGCAACTGACGCTCACCAAGCACCCGGAAGGCTGTCTGATGGTCTTCCCCCGTCCCGCCTGGGAGCAGTTCCGCGATCGTGTGGCCGCACTGCCCATGTCCGCTGCCGGCTGGAAACGCGTGTTTCTCGGCAACGCCCAGGATGTCGAGATCGATTCCGCCGCCCGTGTTCTCGTGGCCCCTGAGTTGCGTGCGGCCGCCGGTCTCCAGAAGGACGTCATGCTGCTCGGGATGGGAAGCCACTTTGAACTGTGGGATGCCCAGGCCTACGCCACCCACGAAGCCGCCGTCATGCAGTCCGAACTGCCGGATGCGCTCAAGGATTTCAGCTTCTGATGAGCGCCACCACCCCCTTCACCCACACCACCGTCCTGCTGCAGGAAACGGTTGATGGCGTCTTGAACGACCCGGACGGCATCTATGTCGACGGCACCTTCGGCCGCGGAGGCCACTCGCGCCTGCTGCTGTCCCGGTTGTCGGACCGAGGGCGCCTGATCGCCATCGACCGCGACCCGGAAGCTGTCGCGGCCGCCACGTCCGGACAGACGCGGGTCGAGGACCCGCGTTTCTCCATCTGCCATGCGCCGTTCGCCGACATGGCGGCCCAGCTTGACGCACTCAACGTCAGCCAGGTCCACGGCGTGCTGCTGGACCTGGGGGTCTCCAGCCCCCAGATCGACAATCCGGAGCGGGGCTTCAGCTTCCGCTTCGACGGCCCGCTGGACATGCGCATGGACACCACGCGGGGCGAAAGCGCTGCGGAATTCCTGGCGCGGGCGGAGGTCACTCAACTCGCCACGGTGATTCGAGACTATGGGGAAGAACGGTTTGCTCTGCCGATTGCAAAGGCGCTTGTGGCTCGCCGGGAAAGCGGGCGTGCTGTACGAAGCACCGCCGAGCTTTCCCAAGTCGTGGCTGGTGCGGTCAAAACCCGCGAACCGGGCCAGGATCCTGCAACGCGCACATTTCAGGCTTTACGGATATTCGTCAACGCCGAGCTTGAAGAGCTGCAGCAGGGGCTGAACGCCGCGCTGGCGCGCCTGGTGCCCGGCGGCCGGCTGGCGATCATCAGCTTCCATTCGCTGGAAGACCGCATCGTCAAGAATTTCATCACCGCCCACAGCAAGGACGAAGTGGACCGCCGCGCGCCGTTCGCCGCGCCCAAGCCGCTGGCGCTGACGGCCATCGCTCGCATCAAGCCCTCCGAGGGCGAGATCCGTGCCAATCCGCGTTCACGCTCCGCCATCTTGCGGGTGGCCGAACGCACCGATGCGCCGCTGCCGCCGCCCGCACCAGAATCCACCGGCAAGCAGCGCCGGGGAGGGCGGCGCGGATGACGCGGCTCAACCTCATCCTGATGATCGCGGTGATGGCCTCGGGCGTGTACATGGTGCGCAGCGCCTATGACGCCCGCCGGCTGTTCACCGAACTGGACCGCTCGCAGAGCGAGGCCCGTCGTCTGGATGCGGACTACCAACGCCTGCTGGCCGACCGCCAGGCGCAGGCCACCAATCTCCGCGTGGAGCAGGTGGCCCGTGAACGGCTGAAGATGCGCCCCATCACCCCGGCCATCACCTACAACCCGGAGGCCCCGGCGCAAGGCGCCAGCGGTGCTCGTGTGGTGGGAGCCGCGCAGTGATCGGCCGCAAGCGCTCCAACCCCGCCACGCGCAGCGTCAGCTACTCCAGCAGCCCGCTGCTGGCGTCCAAGACACCGCCGTGGCGTTCGCGCTTTTTGGTGGCCCTGGTGGGGCTGGCCTTTGCCGGCCTGCTGGGCCGCGCCGCCTACATCCAGCTGATCGGCGAAGACTTCTTCCAGCGCCAGGGCGAGGCCCGTTACGCGCACAAGATGGAAGTGCCGGCCAGCCGGGGCAAGATCAGCGACCGCACCGGTCAGGTGCTGGCCGCCAGCGTGGCCGTGCCTTCCATCTGGGCCTTCCCGAAGGACGTGGATGCCGACCCGGACAAGCGCCGCCAACTGGCCAAGATCCTGGGCATGTCCAACAACGAGCTGGAAAAGCGCCTGGACCCGGCCAACCGCTTTGTCTATCTGCGCCGCCAGTCGGACGACCAGACGGCGGCCAAGATCAAGGAACTGGGCCTGAAGGGCATCTTCCAGGACCGCGAATACAAGCGCCAATACCCTGAAGGCGAAGCCGCCGCACACATCGTGGGCTTCACCAACATCGAGGAGCAGGGGCAGGAAGGGGTGGAACTCGCCTTCCAGAAGGACCTGCAGGGGCGCGACGGGTCACGCTCGGTCGTGCGTGACCGCCTGGGCCGTGTGGTGGAAGACATCGGTGAGCAGGTGCCTGCGCTCAACGGCAAGGACATCGAACTCTCCATCGATGCCAAGGTGCAGTTCTTTGCCTACCAGCGCGTGCGTGACGCCGTGGCGGAGCACAACGCCAAGGCCGGTTCGGTGGTGGTGCTGGACGTGCACACGGGTGAAATCCTCGCCCTGGCCAACTATCCCAGCTACGACCCCGGCCACCGCACCAATCTTTCCGGCGAGCAACTGCGCAACCGTGCGCTGACCGACGTGTTCGAGCCCGGCTCGACCATGAAGCCCTTCACCACTGGCCTGGCCCTGGAGACCGGGCGGGTGAAGCCGGACACGGTGCTCAGCACCGGCCCCCGCAGCGTGGTCATTTCCGGCTGGTCCCCGACGGATTCCCATCCGCACGGGGACCTGACCGTTTCTCAGGTCATCCAGAAGTCCAGCAACATCGGTGCCGCCCGCATGGCGCTGATGATGCAGCCGCGCGAGATGTACGAGGTGTTCACCGCCATCGGCCTGGGCCAGCGCCCGCAGATCAACTTCCCCGGCGCGGTGACCGGCAAGCTGCGTCCCTACAAGAGCTGGCGGCCCATCGAGCAGGCCACCATGAGCTATGGCTACGGCCTCTCGGCTTCGCTGCTGCAGCTGGCACGCGCCTACACCGTGTTCGCCCGCAACGGCGACATCATCCCCATCACCATGACCAAACGGGCACCGGACGAGCCGGTGGTCGGCATCAAGGTGTTCTCCCCCAAGACCGCTGCGGAGATCCGCGACATGCTGCAACTGGCCGCCGGCCCGGGCGGCACCGCACCGCAGGCCATGGTTCCTGGCTACAGCGTGGGCGGCAAGTCCGGCACGGCGCACAAGCAGGAGGGCAAGGGCTATGCAAGCCATAAATACCGTTCCTGGTTCGTGGGCATCGCACCCATCTCCAAGCCGCGCATCATCGTGGCGGTGATGGTTGACGAACCCAAGAACGGCCAGTACTTCGGCGGTGCCGTGGCCGGCCCCGTCTTCAGCCAGGTGGTGGCCCAGACCCTGCGCCTGCTGGGTGAGGCGCCGGACCTGGAAGTGAAGCCACAGATCGTCGCGGCCCAGAAGCTCCAGGCCGTGGATGAGAGTTTTTAAGCGGGCAGTCCCATGTTGATGCATCTCAAATCCCCCGAAGCAGCCGCCCGCTGGCTACAGGAATGGACGCCCAGCGGCCAGCTCCGCACCGACAGCCGACTGGTTGGCGCCGGGGACGCCTTCATTGCCTGGCCCGGTTATGCCAAGGACGCACGCCAGTTCGTGGCAGGTGCGCTGGCGGCCGGCGCGGCCACTTGTCTGGTGGAAGACCAGGGCGTGGCCGACTACGGATTCGTGGACGCCCGCATTGCCTCGCTGCCGGAGCTCAAGGCCCGTTGCGGCCAGATCGCCTCGGCCTTCTACGGCGAGCCCAGCAGCCGCCTGGACGTGCTGGCGGTCACCGGCACCAACGGCAAGACCTCCAGCGCCTGGTGGATCGCGCAGGCGCTGACGCTCCTGGGCTCGCGCTGCGGCGTGATCGGCACGCTGGGCGTGGGCCAGCCGCCCGTGCCCGGCGCAGCCAGCCAGACGTCCATCGAGGCGACCGGCCTGACCACCCCCGACCCGGTGCGCCTGCATGAAGCCTTCCGCCGCATGGCAGACGACGGCTTCGGCGCCTGCGCGATCGAGGCTTCGTCGATCGGCATCGAGGAACATCGGCTCACCGGCACCCGCATCAAGGTAGCCCTGTTCACCAACTTCACGCAGGACCATCTGGACTATCACGGCGGCATGGAGGCCTACTGGGCGGCCAAGCGCCGTCTGTTCAACTGGCCCGGCCTGCAGGCAGTGGTGCTGAACCTGGACGACGCCAAGGGCGCTGAATTGGCTGGTGAACTGACCGGCGCGGGCCTGGACCTCTGGACCTACGCCCTCCATCGCAGCGATGCACGTCTGTGGGCTGAAGACCTGCGCCACGACGCGCAAGGGCTGGCCTTCACGCTGCGTGAAGGCGCCCAATCGGTGGCGGTGCAGACCGCGTTGATCGGTGACTACAACGTCTCCAACCTGCTGGGCGTTATTGCCGGCCTGCGGGCACTCGGCCACAGCCTGGAAGACATCGCGCGCGTGGCCGCGCTGGTGACCCCGGTGCCTGGGCGCATGCAGCGCGTGGGCAATGGCCGTGAACTGCCGCAACTGGTGGTGGATTACGCCCACACGCCGGACGCGCTGGAAAAGGCCTTGCTGGCGCTGCAACCCTTGGCAGCCGCCCGCGGCGGGGAACTCCGCGTCGTGTTTGGCTGCGGCGGCAATCGCGATCCGGGCAAGCGTCCGCTGATGGGTGCCATCGCGGCCCGTCTGGCGGGCCATGTGGTGCTGACCAGCGACAACCCGCGCAACGAGGCGCCTGCCAGCATCCTGGCGGACATTGAGGCCGGCCTGCCGACGGGCGCCCCCCGCCAAGTCATTGCCGACCGCGCTGACGCCATCGCCACCGCCGTGGGCGAGGCCGGCGCCCGTGATGTGGTGCTGATTGCCGGCAAGGGCCATGAGGACTATCAGGAGATCCACGGCGAGCGCCGCCCGTTCTCCGACGTCCAGGCTTCCCGGGCTGCCCTGATTGAAAGGGCCGGATTGTGATGATGACCCTGGCTCAGGCCTACGCGCTGCTTCAACCCTTGCTGCCCGCTGTGCAACTGGTGGGTGATGCTGGCACGCAGATCAGCCGTGTGAGCACCGATACGCGTCAATTGCGCGAAGGCGACCTGTTTGTGGCCCTGCGGGGCGAGCGCTTCGATGCCAACGACTTCCTGCCGCAAGCCAAGGCCGCTGGTGCGGTGGCGGCCGTGGCCGAACGGGGGCTGGCCGAGGCCGGCCTGCCGGGCCTGCTGGTGCCAGACGCCAAGCACGCCCTGGGCCTGCTCTCTCAGGCCTGGCGCGCCAGCCAGCACCTGCCGGTGATTGCGGTCACCGGCAGCAACGGCAAGACCACCGTCACCCAGATGATTGCCGCCATCCTGCGCGCCTGGTTGGGTGACACGGCCATGCTGGCGACCGAAGGCAATTTCAACAATGAGATCGGCGTGCCCCTGACCCTGCTGCGCCTGCGCCAGGACACGACGGCCTGGCATCGTGCGGCGGTGGTGGAACTGGGTATGAACCATCCCGGCGAGATTGCGCCGCTGGCCGCCATGGCGCAGCCTACGGTGGCGTTGGTGAACAACGCCCAGCGTGAGCACCAGGAATTCATGCATACCGTTGAGGCCGTGGCACGCGAGAACGGCGAAGTGATCCGCGCGCTCGGCGCGGCGGGCGTGGCGGTGTTCCCGGCGGAAGACCCCTGTGCTGCCGTGTGGCAGGAGCTGGCCGCTGGACGTGGCACGCTCACCTTCGCCCTGCAGGGGCAGGCGGATGTGATGGGCCGGGCCCAGTGGGTGGCGCCTGCGGACGTGCCGGCGGTGGCCGAGGCTGGCCATGCCGGACCCGCCGGACATGCTGGACATGCTGGACATTGGGCACTCGAAATCCTCACCCCCGCCGGCACCATCCCGGTGGCGCTGGCCATGGCCGGCCAGCACAACCTGCGCAATGCGCTGGCCGCTGCGGCCTGCACGCTCGCAGCGGGTGCGCCGCTGGTGGCCATCCGCGAGGGCCTGGAGCGCTTCAAGCCGGTCAAGGGTCGTTCTGCGCTGCAGACGGCGGTGTGGCAGGGGCGTCGGGTCACGCTGATTGACGACAGCTACAACGCCAACCCCGACAGCGTTCGCGCCGCGATTGACGTGCTGGCCGAGCTGCCTGGCGCTTCCTGGCTGGTGCTGGGCGACATGGGTGAGGTGGGTGAACAGGGGCCGGCCTTCCACCGCGAGGTGGGGGCGCATGCCGCTGACCAAGGGCTGGCCGCGCTGTGGACTGCAGGCGCTGCTGCCCGTGATGCCGCTGCGGCGTATGGCGCCGGCGCGCGTGCCTTCGACACCGTGGATCAGTTGATCCAGGCGCTGGGCGAGGCCCCACAGGTCCAGAACATCCTGGTCAAGGGCTCGCGCTTCATGAAGATGGAACAGATCGTGGCCGCCTTGCAGTCCGGCGGCCCAGGAGAAACCCATGCTGCTTAGTCTGGCCCAATGGCTGCAGACCTATTTCCCCGAACTGGGTTTCCTGCGCGTTTTCAACTACATCACCTTCCGGGCGGTGATGGCGGCGCTGACGGCGCTGCTCATCGGCCTGGCCTTCGGGCCCTGGGTGATCCGCCGCTTGACCGAGCTGAAGATCGGCCAGCCCATCCGTGAATACGGCGTGCAACAGCATCTGGCCAAGAGCGGTACGCCCACCATGGGTGGCGTGCTGATCCTGATCGGCATCGGTGTCTCCACGCTGCTCTGGTTCGACTGGTCCAACCGCTTCGTGTGGGTGGTGATGCTGGTGACCATGGGTTTTGGCGCCATCGGTTGGGTGGATGACTACCGCAAGGTGGTCAACAAGGACCCTGAGGGCATGCGCAGCCGCGAGAAGTTCTTCTGGCAGTCCATCATCGGGCTCATCGCCGCCATCTATCTGGCCTTCAGCGTGTCGGAGACCAGCTTCTTCGGCGTGGTGCAGCTGTTCTTCCGCTGGGTCTCCAGCGGCTTCTCGACCGAGCTGCCGCCCAAGGCCGACCTGATCCTGCCGTTCTTCAAGTCGATCAGCTACCCGCTGGGGGTGTTCGGCTTCATCGGGCTGTCCTATGTGGTGATCGTGGGTACCAGCAACGCGGTGAACTTCACCGATGGGCTGGATGGCCTGGCCATCATGCCGGTGGTGATGGTGGGTTCGGCGCTCGGTGTGTTTGCCTATGTCACCGGCTCGTCGGTGTTTAGCCGCTACCTGCTGCTGCCCTACATACCGGGGGCGGGGGAATTGCTGATCTTCTGCGCGGCCCTGGCCGGCGCGGGGCTGGCCTTCCTCTGGTTCAACACCCATCCGGCACAGGTCTTCATGGGTGACGTGGGCGCGCTGGCGCTGGGCGGTGGCCTGGGCACGCTGGCGGTGATCACGCGGCAGGAAATCGTGCTGGGCATCATGGGTGGCGTGTTTGTCGCCGAGGTGCTGTCGGTGATGCTGCAGGTGAGCTGGTTCAAGTACACGAAGAAGAAGTACGGCGAGGGCCGGCGCATCTTCAAGATGGCGCCCTTGCACCACCACTTCGAGAAGTCGGGCTGGAAGGAGACCCAGGTGGTCGTCCGGTTCTGGATCGTCACCATGCTGCTGTGCCTGGTCGGTCTGGCCAGCCTCAAGCTGCGCTGAGCGGATCAGGACAACACGATGGACTTCCCCGCGCTCTTCCAGGACCGCCCCGCCTTGGTGCTGGGCCTGGGCGACTCCGGCCTGGCCATGGCGGCCTGGGCCGCGCGCCTGGGTGCGCGCGTGACGGTCTGGGACAGCCGCGAGCAACCGCCGCAACTGGCCACGTTGCGTGAACAGCTGCCGCAGGCGGTCTTCCTTCATGGCGGCCTGAGCGGGGAGCAGCTGGCGTCGCTGCTGGACACGACGGCGCTGGTGTTCAAGAGCCCCGGCCTGTCGCCGCTGGATGAGCGTCTGCAGCCGGTGTATGCCGCCGCAGCCTCGCTGGGCCTGCGGGTGCAGGGTGAACTGGATCTGTTTGCGCAGGCGCTGGCAGAACTGAAGCGGCTCTATCGATATGCGCCCGGCGTGCTGGCCATCACCGGCACGAATGGCAAGACCACCACGACGAGCATGACGGCCTTGCTGGCCGAGCGCGCCGGCCGCCGTGTGGCAATGGCCGGCAACATCGGGCCGACCTTGCTGGGCACGCTGGCGGACGCGCTGGACCGTGAGCCGCAGCCGGTGGATGAGACGGCAGTGGAAGACGCCCTCGCGGAGACGCGTGCGGCGGAAGAGGCGGGCCGGACCGAGGCAGCGGCAGACGCCGGTGCTGATGCCGCGCCTGAATCTACTGAGGCCGCTGAGACTGGTGAGGCCGGTGAGGCCGGTGAGCCTGTCGAATCTGCTGAGGCCGCCGAGCCTGGCGAATCCACTGAGCCTGGCGAATCTGCTGGACCTGGCGAATCCGCCGAGGTTGTGAGCGCCGCTGCCGCCACCCCGGAACGCAACGTCCTCGACACCGTCGCAGAACTGCTGGACGAGCCACCGTTGCCCATCGACCCGCCGCCGCCGCGCCTGCCGGATTTCGACGTGCTGCCGCAGGTCTGGGTGCTGGAACTCTCCAGCTTCCAGCTCGACGGTGTGCAGGGCTTCGAGCCTTCTGCGGCTGCCGTGCTCAACATCACGCAGGACCATCTGGACTGGCACGGTGACATGCCCGCCTATGCACGTGCAAAGGGCCGAGTCTTTGGTGAACACGCGGTGATGGTCATCAACCGTGACGATGCAGAGGTCGAGGCCCTGGTGCCGGCGCCGGTGCAGGTCAAGCAGGGCCGTGGCCGCCCGAGCAAACTGGTGGAGCGCCATGTGGTGCGTTTCGGCCTGGACGCGCCGCGCCGCCCGGGTGATTTCGGCTTGATCACCGAGAACGGCATGGCCTGGTTGGTCCGCGCCCGGGAACTGGAAGAAGGCATCAAGCGGCGCAAGGGCGAGGAGGCGGATCCACTCTCGCTGCAGCGCCTGATGCCGGCCGATGCGCTGCGCGTACGTGGCCGCCACAACGCGGCCAACGCGTTGGCCTCGCTGGCGCTCGCCACCGCCATCGACTGCCCGCTGGCGCCAATGCTGCACGGCCTGCGCGAATATCGTGGCGAGCCGCATCGCGTCGAGTTCGTGACCTCGGTCAAGGGCGTGGATTTCTACGACGACAGCAAGGGCACCAACGTGGGGGCCACCGTGGCGGCCATCCTCGGCCTGGGCGTTGATCGTGCACCGGCCAAGCTGGTGATGATTCTCGGCGGCGACGGCAAGGGCCAGGACTTCTCGCCGCTGGCTGCACCGATCGCCGTGCATGCTCGCGCCGTGGCCTTGATCGGCCGTGACGCGGCCCAGATCGAAGCCGTGCTTCAGGGTACCGGCGTGACGCTGCATCGCCACGATTCGCTGGAGGCTGCCACCCACTGGGCGCTGGCCGAGGCCGAGGCGGGCGACAGCGTGCTGCTGAGCCCGGCCTGTGCCAGTCTGGATATGTTCCGCAACTATGCCCACCGCGCCGAGGTGTTCATCACCACCGTGCGCGAACTGGCGCAGGACGAGGGCTTGATCGGATGAACGCCCTCGTCAGCACCCTGTCCGGACTGGGCGACCGCCTGCGCGGCCTGACGGCCCGGCGCGAGCGCGCCGGTGCGGCTGCGGGCGGTGCTGGCATGGACGTGCCGGTGCGCGACTGGGTCTCCACCTCTGCCGGCCAGCCCACCCGAATCCTGGGCTTCGACCTGACGCTGGTCTTTGTGGTGCTCTGCCTGCTGGGGCTGGGCCTGCTGATGGTCTATTCGGCCTCCATCGCTCTGCCGGACAGCCCCCGCTTCGCGAACTATTCGCCCATGCACTTCTTCGTGCGGCAGAGCTTCTTCATTCTGCTGGGCCTGCTGGTGGGCTGGATCACGGTGATGATCCCGGTGAGTGTGTGGGAGCGCCATGCGCCCAAGCTGTTTGTGCTGGCTTTGGTGCTGCTGGTCATTGTGTTGGTCCCTCACGTGGGCAAGGGTGTGAACGGTGCCCGCCGCTGGCTGCCGCTGGGCGTGATGAACTTCCAGCCCTCCGAGCTGGCCAAGCTGGGCATTGCCATGTATGCGGCCAATTACATGGTCCGCAAGATGGAGATGAAGGAGAACTTCATCCAGGCGGTGTGGCCGATGGCATGCGCGCTGGCCTTTGTGGGCGTGCTGCTGCTGGCGGAGCCGGACATGGGCGCGTTCATGGTGATTGCCGCGATCGCGATGGGCATCCTGTTCCTGGGGGGGGTGAACGGCCGCATGTTCTTCCTCAGCGTGGCGGTGCTCATTGGTGCCTTTGTGCTGATGATCACCTTCAGCGACTTCCGCCGCGAACGGATCTTTGCTTACCTCAACCCCTGGGACGAAAAGTACGCCCAGGGCAAGGCCTACCAGCTGACGCACTCCCTGATTGCCTTCGGCCGTGGTGAGTTCTTTGGTCAGGGGCTGGGTTCCAGCCTGGAGAAACTGCACTATCTGCCTGAGGCCCATACCGACTTCCTGCTGGCCGTCATTGGCGAGGAACTGGGCTTCATCGGCGTGGCCATCGTGATCTTTGCCTTCTTCTGGCTCTCCCGCCGCCTGTTCCACATTGGCCGCCAGGCGGTGGCGCTGGACCGGGTCTTTGCCGGGCTCTATGCCCAGGGCATTGGCATCTGGATGGGCGGCCAGGCCTTCATCAACATGGGGGTCAACCTGGGCGCGCTGCCCACCAAGGGCCTGACCCTGCCGCTGATGAGTTACGGCGGCTCGGCAACTGTTTTGAACTGTGTGGCATTGGCGATCGTTTTGCGTATTGATATTGAGAACCGGCAGTTGATGAGGGGGGGACGGGCATGAGCGCAGCGCAGGGCCGCCCCAAGCAAGCTCGCGTCCCCTCGGGGGACCGGTCGCGGCGTGCCGCGAACGAGGGGTCAACATGAAGAGCG
>NZ_FOAV01000004.1:118244-396490 GCF_900109745.1 Roseateles sp. YR242
GAGCGCAGCGCAGGGCCGCCCCAAGCAAGCTCGCGTCCCCTCGGGGGACCGGTCGCGGCGTGCCGCGAACGAGGGGCAAGCATGAGCACGCGTCATCTCGTGGTGATGGCAGCGGGGACGGGAGGGCACGTCATCCCGGGTCTGGCCGTGGCCGCCGAAATGCAGCGCCGAGGCTGGACCGTCTCCTGGCTTGGCACCGAAGCCGGCATGGAGAACAAGCTGGTGCCGCCTTCAGGCCTGCCCATCGACCGTCTGGCATTTGCCGGCCTGCGCGGCAAGGGCCTGCGCCATGCGGTGCTCGGGATTGGCCGCCTGTTCCGCGCCCTCGCGCAGAGCGCCAACGTGCTCGGCGAGCGCAAGGCCGATGCGGTGCTGGGCATGGGCGGGTATGTCTGCCTCCCCGGTGGTTTCATGGCCTGGCTGATGCGCCGGCCGCTGTTGCTGGTGAATGCGGATGCGGCCCTGCTGCTGTCCAACAAGGCCCTGGCCCCGGTGGCCCGCAAGATTGCCTTCGGTTTCGATGGCCTCGCCGCGGCCCAGCAACGCAAGGGCGTGGTGACCGGCAACCCGGTCCGCGCCGAGATCGAGGACCTGCCGGCCCCCGAGCTGCGCTTTGCCGGCCGCACCGGTCCGCTCAAGGTGCTGGTGGTCGGAGGCTCGCTGGGCGCTCGCGCCATCAACGACGTGCTGCCGCAGGCCCTGGCCCTGTGGCCCGAAGACCAGCGTCCGCTGGTGACCCACCAGACCGGCGAAGCGAACTTCCCGCTGGTGCAGGCGGCTTATGCCAAGGCGGGTGTGCAGGCAGAAGTGGTGCCCTTCATCCACGACATGGCGCAGCGCTTGTCCGACGCCGACGTGGTGATCTGCCGCGCCGGGGCCGTGACTGTGTCCGAGCTCTGCGCCGCCGGGGTGGCCAGCATCCTGGTGCCCTTGGTGGTCAGCACCACCTCGCACCAACGCGACAACGCGCAATACCTGGCCCAGCATGAGGCCGGTGTGCACCTGCCGCAGGCGGAACTGACCGCGCAGAAGTTGCACGACTTGCTGCAAGCCCCGCGCGAGCAGTGGCTGAAGCTGGCCAGCAAGGCCCGCTCGCTGGCGCGTCCGCGTGCCGCCGCGCGCGTGGCCGATGAAATTGAAGCGTTGGTTCCGAGGGGGCGAACATGAAACACGCCCTCCAACGCATCCATTTCACGGGCATCGGTGGCGCCGGCATGAGCGGCATTGCCGAACTGCTGGTGGCCCAGGGCTACCAGGTCAGCGGCTCCGACCAGGGCGAGAGCGACACCACGCGCCGCTTGCGCTCGCTGGGCGTGACCGTGCAGATCGGCCATGCCGCCGAGCACGTGGGCCAGGCACAGGTGCTGGTGAAGTCCAGCGCCATCAAGGCGGACAACCCGGAGCTGATGGCTGCGCATGCGCAGCACATCCCCGTGCTGCTGCGCGCCCAGATGCTGGCCGAACTCATGCGCCCGCGCATGGGAATTGCCGTGGCGGGCACGCATGGCAAGACCACCACCACATCGCTGCTCACCACCGTCTTGCTGCAGGCGGGGCTGGATCCGAGCTATGCCATTGGCGGGCAACTGCTCGCCAGCGGCGCGAACGCGGCATTGGGCGCGGGCCTGCATATGGTCGTGGAAGCGGACGAGTCGGACGCGTCCTTCCTGCACTTGCTGCCGCAACTGGCCATCGTCACCAACATCGACGCGGACCACATGGACACCTACGGCCACGACCTGGCCCGGTTGCGCCAGGCCTTCGTGGACTTCCTGCACCACATGCCGTTCTGGGGTGCCGCGGTGCTGTGCGGGGACGACGCCGGTGTGCGCAGCATCGTGCCGATGCTCTCGCGTCCGGTGATCCTCTACGGGCTGGATCCGTCCCATGACGTGCGGGCCATCAACGTGCAGGCTGATCCCGGCGGCGAGATGCGCTTCACTGCGCTGCGCCGTGACCGCCGTGGCCAGGAATTGCCGCCGCTGGCGGTCCGGCTGCGCCTGGCGGGTCAGCACAACGTGCTCAATGCGCTGGCCGTGATCGCCATGGCAATGGAACTGGGCGTTCGCGACGAAGCGGTGCTGCAGGGCCTGGCCGGATTCGGCGGCGTGGGTCGTCGCTTCCAGTCGCATGGCGAATTGCCGGTGGGCGAGGGCACCGCTGTGCTGATCGACGACTACGGCCATCACCCCGTGGAGATGCGCGCGGTGCTGCAGGCCGCCCGTGGCGCCTACCCGGGGCGCCGCCTGGTGCTGGCCTTCCAGCCGCACCGCTACACCCGCACCCGCGACTGTTTCGCGGACTTCGCCGAGGTGCTCGCCCAGGCGGATGCGGTGCTGCTCACCGACATCTATGCGGCGAGTGAGTCGCCCCTGCCAGGGATCAGTGGCGAAAGTCTTGCGCAGGCGGTCAACGCGCACGGCACCACAGCCGCTTATGTCGGCGACTGGCAGCAATTGCCTGAGGCACTGGCCGCGCACGCGCGCGCCGGTGATGTATTGATCGTGATGGGGGCCGGCTCGATTGCTGCCGTACCGGCCCGCACGGTGGAACTGATGAAGCAAGGGAAGGGCCGGCCATGAAACTGGACCTCAATATCGATGTGAAGGCACTCGGCAAGGTGGCCGTGCTGCAGGGTGGGGATTCGGCGGAGCGCGAGGTCTCGCTGATGTCGGGCGCGGGCGTACTGGGCGCGCTGCGGGCTTCGGGCGTGGACGCCCATGCCTTCGACCCGTCCGAGCGTTCACTGCTGGCGCTGAAAGCCGAGGGCTTCCAGCGCGCGTTCATTGCCCTGCACGGTCGCCATGGCGAAGACGGTACGGTGCAGGGCGCGCTGGAACTGCTGGGAATTCCCTACACCGGCTCCGGCGTCATGGCGTCCGCCATCGCCATGGACAAGATCACCACCAAGCGTGTGTGGGTGGCCGACGGCCTGCCGACGCCGCGCTGGGTGAGTCTCAGGGGCGACGATCTCAAGCGCGAGCGTGTGCGCACCGTGCCCGATGAGCTGGGCCTGCCGGTCTTCGTGAAGCCGCCGCATGAGGGGTCTTCGGTCGGTGCGACCAAGGTCAACGGCTATTCGGAGATGCAGGATGCGGTCACGCTGGCGGCCAGGTACGACACCGAAGTGCTGTGCGAGGAATTCGTCGACGGCCAGGAATTGACTTGCGCCGTGCTGGGCGCTGGCGACGACGCGCAGGCGCTGCCCGTGATCGAGATCCGCGCCGAGCAAGGCAATTACGACTATCAGAACAAGTACTTCACCGACACCACGCAATACCTGATCGGTCAATTGCCGCCCGCTCAGCAGGCGGAGATCCAGGCGCTGGTGCTCCAGGCCTATCGCTCGCTGGGTTGCCGGGGGTGGGGCCGCGCCGACCTGATGCTGCGCAAGAGCGATGACCGGGTCTTCCTGCTGGAGATGAACACCTCGCCCGGCATGACCTCGCATTCGCTGGTTCCCAAGGCTGCCAAGGCGGTGGGGGTGAGCTACGAGCAACTGTGCCTGTGGCTGCTGGCCCAGGCCACGCTGGATCAACCCACGCCGCTGACCCCGGCCGCCTGAGGACCGAACTCCTTCTTCATCATGGGCGCCACCTTCACCCACTCCCCGCCGCCGCTGCCGCCGGACATCCGTGTGATGAACGGCGTCGCGGCGTTGCTGGCGGTGCTGGTGACCCTGGGTGGATTGGGCCTGGGGCTGCAATGGCTGGTGCGCCAGCCCTTCTTTGCGGTCGGCGGCATCACGGTGGAAGGCGATGTCTCGCGCAACAGCACGGCTTCATTGCGGGCCAACGCCCTGCCGCGCCTGCGTGGCAACTTCGTGACCATGAATCTGCAGAACGCGCGCCAGGCCTTTGAGGCGGTGCCGTGGGTGCGCCGTGCCACCGTGCAGCGCGTCTGGCCCCGCAGGCTGCTGGTCCACCTGGAAGAACACCACCCTGCCGCCTACTGGGAAACCAAGGCAGACAACGCGGACGCGGACAGCGACGCGGTGGTGGACACCCGCTTGGTCAACACCTTCGGGGAGGTCTTCGAAGCCAACCTGGGCGATGTGGAAGACGACGACCTGCCCACCTTGTCCGGCCCCGACAAAACCTCCGCCGCCATGCTGTCCATGTGGAAGCAGCTCGATCCGCTGACGCGCGCCAAATTGAATGAAGGCGTGGAACGGCTGGATTTGTCCGGCCGCGGTTCCTGGAAAGCCACGCTGGAAAAAGGCGCGGTGGTGGAAATTGGTCGAGGCACCGAGGCGGATGTGGTGGGGCGGTATTCGCAATTTATCGGGAGCATTCCCAGGATTGCGGCCCGTTATCAGACATCGATGATTTCCGCGGACCTGCGCCATGAGCAGGGATACGCAGTACGGTTGGCCGGGGTGACCACCGTTTCCAATGCGCCCAAGGGCGCTACCAAGAAGAATTGAGGACAGGCATGGCCAAGGAATACAAGGATTTGGTCGTTGGTTTGGACATCGGCACCGCCAAGATCATGGCGGTGGTGGCCGAGGTGATGGGCAATGGGGAATTGCGCATTGCCGGTCTGGGCGTGGCGCCCAGCCATGGGCTCAAGCGGGGTGTGGTGGTCAATATTGATGCCACGGTGCAGTCCATCCAGCAGGCCCTGAAAGAGGCCGAAATGATGGCCGACTGCCGTATCTCCAGGGTTTTCACGGGGATCACCGGCAGCCATATTCGCGGCCAGAACTCCACCGGAATGGTGATTGTCCGGGATAAGGAAGTGACGCCCGTGGATGTTGCCCGTGTGGTGGAAACCGCCAAGGCCATCAATATTCCGAACGATCAGCGGCTGCTGCTGGTGGAACCCCAGGAATTTGTCATCGATGGCCATGAGGTGAAAGAACCCATCGGCATGAGCGGTGGCCGCCTGGAGGTCAAGGTCCATATCGTGACCGGGGCCCAGAGCGCGGCGGAGAACATCGTCAAGTGCGTGCGTCGCTGCGGCCTGGAAGTCGAGCAACTCGTTCTGAATCCGAGCGCGTCCAGTTTGGCAGCACTAACTTCGGACGAGCGCGACCTGGGCGTGGCGCTGGTGGACATTGGTGCCGGCACCACCGACGTGGCGATTTTTACCGGTGGTTCCATCCGCCATACGGCAGTCATTCCGATTGCCGGCGACCTTATTACCAGCGATATCGCGATGGCCTTGCGCACCCCTACGAAGGATGCCGAGGAAATCAAGGTTGAGCATGGTGTGGCCAAGCAATTGCTGGCGGATCCGGCGGATCAGGTGGAAGTTCCGGGTTTGGGCGACCGGGCACCCCGAATGCTCTCCAAGCAGGCTTTGGCGGGTGTTATCGAACCACGCGTGGAAGAAATCTTCTCGTTGGTGCACCAGGTCATCCGGGAATCTGGCTATGAAGAGCTGTTGTCTTCCGGCATTGTGTTGTCGGGAGGCTCCTCGGTGATGCCGGGAATGGTCGAACTGGCGGAGGATATTTTCCTCAAACCCGTACGCCGGGGAAATCCGACCTACAGCGGTGCCTTGTTTGACATGGTTGCCAACCCGCGTTCGGCGACCGTGATGGGTTTGCTGGATGAGGCGCGCCTGTCCCGCACGCGGGGTTTCAAGGCGGCGCAGCAGGCGGGCTCGGTGAAGACGCTGTTTGGGCGAGCCAAAGACTGGTTCTTGGGTAATTTCTAGAGTTGTTCAACCTCATCTCGGGGCTTCGGGCCGAGTTATGGCCCCGAAATGAGTGTCAAAAATGTGGGGAAGCCCACTTCAATTTCGCTGATGGTAGTTGCACAATATGGACAGGAGGTTTGATATGGCCATCGAAATGATCGAAGAGTTTGATCAGGGCACCCAGATCAAGGTGATCGGTGTCGGCGGCGGCGGCGGCAATGCGGTTGAACACATGATTGCGCAAGGCGTGCAAGGTGTGGAATTCGTCGTTGCCAACACTGACGCCCAGGCCCTGAACCGCTCGAAGGCGGATCAGCTCCTGCAACTGGGCCATACCGGCCTGGGGGCCGGCGCCAAGCCGGAAGTCGGGCGCGGCGCCGCTGAAGAAGCTGAAGCCCGCATCCGCGAATCCATCACGGGCGCGCACATGCTGTTCATCACGGCCGGCATGGGCGGCGGCACCGGTACGGGCGCAGCCCCGGTGATCGCCCGTGTGGCCCGTGAAATGGGCATCCTGACTGTGGGCGTGGTCACCAAGCCGTTCGAATTCGAAGGTTCGCGCCGTTCGAAGGCGGCGGACCTGGGTCTGGCCGAGCTGGAAGCCAACGTTGACTCGCTCATCGTGGTGCTGAACGACAAGCTGCTGGAAGTGCTGGGCGACGACGTCACGCAGGACCAGGCTTTTGCTCATGCCAACGATGTACTGAAGAACGCGGTGGGCGGCATCTCGGACATCATCCACATGCCGGGTCTGGTGAACGTCGACTTTGAAGACGTCAAGACCGTCATGAGCGAGCCGGGCAAGGCGATGATGGGCACGGCCGTGGCCGCTGGCCCGGACCGCGCAGCCAAGGCAGCGGAACTGGCGGTGGCCTGCCCGCTGCTGGAAGGCATCGATCTGTCGGGCGCGCGTGGCGTGCTGGTGCTGATCGCGGCGAGCCGCAGCAACTTCAAGCTGGCCGAGAGCCGTAACGCGATGACCACCATCAAGCGTTATGCCGCCGAAGATGCCCACATCATCTACGGCACTGCTTACGACGAAAGCCTGGGCGACCAGCTGCGTGTGACGGTGATTGCCACTGGCCTGTGCCAGCGTGGTCGTGCGCAGCAGCCGCTGCAGGTGGTGCAGCAGACGACGCTGCGCACCGGTACCGACAACATGCCGGTGCTGACGCAGCCCGTCGTGATGCCGGGTTCGGCGGCAGCCACGTCCGGCGTCTCGACGCCGGCCGCGACCATGACCGCCCAGGACTTTGGCGGCATGAATGTGCCCAGCGTCTGGCGTCATGGCCGTACGGCGGCCGCCAAGGTGGAAGCCCTGTCGTCCAACGGCATGGACGAAATCGAGATCCCGGCCTTCCTGCGCAAGCAGGCGGACTGATCCGACCACCTTCTGACCATCAGCGATTCAAGGCCATGCCGGGCTCGGCATGGCCTTTTTTCGTCCATCTGTTGCCGCGCCGTGGGCAGGGAGGCGGCTCCTTGGCCGAGCCTGTTGCAATTCCGGGCTCGTGCAGCCCTCGGAACTTGGGCACACTTGCCGCCCAAACACACACCGGAACCTCGGGACCCACCTCTAGAGTGATGCATGGCGCAGGGATGTCCAGGCTGGGAGACAAGCAACATCGGTTGGCCATGGCCTGCCTGGCGCAAGCATGGGCGCGCCGCTGGGGCTCCCGGCAGAACCGCCCATGAAGGCGGCGACAGTCGTGGACATGAAGCTGTCCACCCATATGCCAGCGACGGTTCCGCAGGAAATGTCGGTGGTTGTTCAATTCGGCGCCTTGGCATGATGATGCGCAGCCTGGCCATGGCGATCGGGCTGGCGATCTGGCTGTTGCTGGGGTTTCATGTGTCGCCAGCGCTCGCCCGTACGGCTCCGGGACTGGACGTGGGCGCCAACAGCAAGCCCGGTCTGCTGGGCGTGTTGGCCGGCGAAGGCAGCCAGGCGGCCAGTGATGGTGACGCAGGGGAATCCGCGGGCCATGGGGTCCTGGAGGGGCCGGGCGCGCAGCGGGCCACCGAAGCGATGATGGCCACCAGTGACTGGACCCTGGAGCAGTTGCAGGGCTGGCGCCGTGCCCTGCGGTCCATGGACGGGGGCAGCGGGCAACTGCCGGCCGACCTGCTGCCGCCTTCCAGCCCGGGGGCCTGGCAGCCGGTGGCGCTGCCGGATGTGCGTGAGCGCGAGGCCACGCAAGACCTGAGCACGCCGCGGCGCTACCAGATGCGCTGGTATCGCATCCGTTATGCGCCGCCGCATGGCCGCTGGCCGACCAGTGTGGCCTTGTACATGCCGCGCCTGGTGGCGCAGGCGGCAGCGGTGCTGGTCAAGACGGACAACGGCTGGCGGCCTGTCTTTGACAACCAGTCTGGTGCGCGTGAGCAATGGGTGCGGCCCTTGTGGGTGGTCCTGCCGGCGGCGCTGACCGAGTTGCGGGATGAGCGGGAGATCGAGGTCGTCATTGCCGTGCCGGTGATGCAGGGCCTGTACTACGCGGTGTCCAGCGTCTGGCTGGGTGCGCGCGAGGACCTGGAGCCTCGCCATGACCGCCGCTGGGTGTTGCAGATCGGTGTGCCGCAGGCCACCAGCCTGACTCTGGTGACACTGGGGCTGTTTGCCCTGGTGTTGTGGCTGAAGCGGCGGGAGGACCCGGCCTACCTGCTGTTTGCCCTGGCCAGCGTGGCCTGGCTGGTGCGCAACCTGCACTATCACCTGGACCTGCCGCGCACCCGGGATGCGCTCGACTGGTTCTGGTGGATCACCCATGCCTCGATGTCGTGGGTGATGTTGCTCACCTTCCTTTTTGCCTTGCGTTTTGCGCGTCAGCGCTTCGACCGTTTTGAGCGCACGGTCACGGCCTTTGTCCTGGTGGCCAGCATTGTGTCGCTGCCGCTGTGGGGCCGCGGCATGGACACGCTGGTGCTGATGCACATCTGCAATGCGGTGGTGGGCCTGGCGGGCACGGGTTTTGTGGCCACCATTGCCTGGCGGCAGGGCAGCCGGGAGTTGCGGCTGATTGCGGCGGCGCTGGTGATCGGCATTGGCCTGGCCATCCATGACCTGGGCCTGTTGGCGGGCTGGTGGTGGCCGGAGCACATCTACCTGATGCCTTTTGCCACCTTGGTGGTGCTGGCCAGCTTCCTGTATGCGGTGCAGTACCGCTATATCCAGGCGCTGCGGGGCGTGGAGCGGGCCAACGAGGAGCTGGCGAACCGGCTGTCCGAGCAGAGCGAGCAACTGCGTGCCCAGCATGACAAGTTGCGCGAGGTGGAGCGGCAGCAGGCCTTGCTGCTGGAGCGCCAACGCCTGATGCAGGACATGCATGACGGCCTCGGGTCGTCGCTGCTGTCGGCGATGGTGGCGGTGGAGCAGGGCTCGATGCCGCAGGACCAGGTGGTCGGGGTGTTGCGCGAGTGCGTGGACGATCTGCGGCTGGTGATCGACTCGCTGGAGCCGGTGGGCCACGATCTGGTCTCGCTGCTGGCGACGATGCGGTACCGGCTGGGCAAGCGTCTGCAGCTGGGCGGGCTCAAGCTGGAATGGGACGTGCATGACCTGCCGGTGCTGGAGTGGCTGGAGCCACCAGATGCCTTGCATGTGCTGCGGCTGATGCAGGAGGCGCTGACCAATGCGCTCAAGCATGCACGGGCGAGCCGGGTGCGGGTGGTGACGCGGGATCTGGGGCGCAAGGTCGAGATCCGGGTGGAAGATGACGGCGAGGGTTTTGATGTGGGCAGCGTGACGGCGGGGCGTGGGCTGCGAGGGCAGCAGCGTCGGGCGCGTCAGCTGGGGGGCAGCTTGCGGGTGGACAGCAGCCCGGGGCATGGCACGGTGGTGACCTTGCGTCTACCGGTAGAACGCACGGAACCGGAAACATCGCTTCAGCAGGGTTGACGCGGTTTTGGGACAATCGGCGCATGCTGAAGCAACGAACCATCAAGTCGCTGACCCGTGCCGTCGGTGTGGGCATCCATAGCGGCCAGAAGGTGGAGATCACCCTGCGCCCTGCGGCGCCTGGCACGGGGCTGGTGTTCCGCCGTGTCGATCTGGCCCAGCCGGTGGATATTCCGGTACGCACGACCAATGTCTGCGATACGCGGATGGCGACGACCATCAGCCCGGACGGCGACCCGGGCCAGCCCAAGGTGCAAACCATCGAGCATTTGTTGTCGGCCTGTGCGGGGTTGGGGTTGGACAACCTGATGATCGACATCAACGCTGACGAGGTGCCGGTGCTGGATGGTTCGGCGGCGAGTTATGTGTTTTTGCTGCAGTCGGCCGGTATCGAGTTGCAGGACGCTCCCAAGCAGTTTCTGCGGGTGAAGAAGCCGGTGGAAGTACGCAAGGGCGAAGGCAAAAGCCTGATGTGGGCGAAACTGGTGCCGCACCATGGGTACACGCTGAGCTTCCAGATCGAATTCGACAATCCGGCGGTGGCGGCGACGGGCCAGCACTATGTGTTCGACATGGGCAGTGGTGGCTACAAGCGCGAGATCGCGCGTGCACGCACCTTTGGCATGACGAAGGACATCGAGCTGATGCGTTCACGTGGGCTGACACTGGGCGGCAGCATGGACAACGCCATCGTGGTGGACGACTACCGTGTGTTGAACGCGGAAGGCTTGCGCTATGACGACGAGTTCGTGAAGCACAAAATCCTGGACGCGATCGGCGATATGCAGGTGGTGGGGCACCCGCTGCTGGCGGCCTATACGTCGTTCAAGGGTGGCCATGCGCTCAACAATCTTCTGCTGCGGGAGCTGCTGAAGGACGCGGACGCTTATGAAATCGTCACGTTTGACAATGAGCGTGAGGCGCCGGCGGGGTTTGCTGAACTGGCACCGGCGTGGTGATGGGGTTCTTCTGAGCTTTTCTCATCTCTTCTTTTCTTGAGAGCCTGACCACGCGATGATGATCATCCGCCTTGTCATCGGCCTGCTGCTCGCAGCCGGGTTGGTGTGCTTTGCCGTCTACATCGGCACCAAGAAACCGGTCTGGCGGTGGCGGGGCATCGTCCTGATCAAATGGACGGTCATCGCGGGGATCGGGGCGTTTGCGGTGTTGGTGCTGGAGACATTGGCGAAGCTGCTGTAGCTGGCTTCGTTGCCCCTTTGCTCGGGGGTGGACGGGTGTTCTTTGCCTACGCTGGAAAGTGACGGTCCGGCACCCTTTTCCTCCATGTCCTCCGCTTCCCAGCGCAGGCAAAAGAAGAATTCAGCGTCGTTTATTGCTCCAACGCCTGCAACTGCACCAACCGCTGATAGATCCCACCTTCAAGCGCCATCAGCGCATCGTGAGGCCCACGTTCAGCCAACCGCCCGTGGTTGAGCACCACGATCTGGTCGGCGTCACGAATGGTCGAGAGCCGATGCGCAATCGCCACCACGGTTACCTGCCCACGGAGTGATCGCAGGGCCTCGCTGACCTGAATCTCGGTTGCGCTGTCGATGTTGGCCGTCGCCTCATCCAGCAGCAGGATGCGTGGATCCCCCGCCAACGCACGAGCCAGGGCGATCAACTGCTTCTGCCCCGTGGACACCGCCAGCCCGCCATCCCCCAGCCGGCTCTCATAACCCTCTGGCAACGCCGAGAGGAAATCATGCGCACGCGCCGCCACCGCAGCCGCCTCGACCCGCTCATCGCTGATCGCGCGCCCCATCCGGATGTTCTCCCGCACCGTGCCGGCAATCAGATACGGCTCCTGCGGCACCAACCCCACCGCGCTGTGGAAGGCCTCATCCGGCAGTTGATCCAGCGGCTGCCCATCAATCAGCACCCGCCCGGTCTTCGGCCGATAGAACCGCAACAACAGCGCCAGCAGCGTCGACTTGCCCGACCCCGTGTGCCCCGCAATCCCCACAAAACTGCCCGCTGCAATCGACAGGTCCAGATCCTGCAACACCAGATGCTCAGGCTTGTAGCCAAAGCTCAGATGCTCGAAGTGGATCGCACCCGCGCTCACCACCAGATCATCCCGCTGCGACCGAGGCTCCGCCGGTTCCCGCAACAAGGCCCGCACCCGCGAAGCTGCCACCAGCGCCTGCTGCAACTGGCTGAACTGCATCGTGATCTGGATCAGCGGCTCCACCACCCGCGCGATGTAAGCCAGGAATGCATACAGCAACCCCACCTCCACCCCCGACAGCTCCCGCTGCCCGAAGCCGAAGATCACCGTCACGATCAACAGCACATTCAGCAGATCCAGCGCCGGCCGCAACAGCCAGGCATTGGCCCGCAACTCCAACACCCGCGCCTGCAACTGCGCCTGGTTCACCGCCTCATACCGCTGCGCGAATCGCGCCGTTGCCCCGGCAGACTGCAGCATCGCCATACCCGCCATGCTCTCCGCCATCTGCGCATTCAGATCCGCGCGCAAGGCTCGCGCCCGCTGCACCGGCCCGCTGCTGGCCCGCTGGTAGAGCCAGATGATGCCGGAGCTCGCCGGCACCAACGCCAGCACGATCAGCATCAACCGCCAATCCAGCCAGGCCATCGCCACCAGCGCCCCCAGCACCACAATGCTGGAATCCAACATCACGAAGAGCACCTGCCGATACAGGTTGTTCACCGCATCGGTGTCGTTGGTGATGCGGCTCAGCAACTGCCCCGTGATGCTGCGGTCAAAGAACGCCATGGGCTGCGCCAGCACATGCGCATACACCTGCTCACGCAGACGCAGCACGGAGCGCCGCGCCACCCCCGCCATGCGCCGCAACTGCGCATAACGAAGAACGCTCGCCGTCCAGCCCGCCAGCAACATCGCGCCCAGCAACACCGCCATCGCACCCAGGTCGAATTGCCGTGGCAACACATGGTTGTCGATGAAGTGCTTGCCCAGGATGGGCCCAATGGCCTCCAGCGCCGCTGCCACCACCAGCCAGCCCAGACCCTTGGTCAAACCGCGCCGCTCAGGGGCCGCCGCCTGCGCCAGCAGGGCCAGCGCTTCACGGGGGGAATGTTCGTTCGCGCGGTCCGGCACCGCGCCGCCGACCACCTCAGGCTGCGTCAAGGCTGGCCTCCAGTTGTTGATAACGCCACTGGCTGGCATACCAGCCGTTCAGCGCCAGCAGCGCCGCATGGTCGCCGCGCTCGATGATGCGGCCCTGCTTGAGCACCACAATCTCATCAGCCTCCATCACGGACGAGAGCCGATGGCCCACCACCACCAGACTGCGTTCCGGATGCTGCCGCCGCAGCTCGCGCCAATGGCTGAGGATCTCGGCTTCCGTGCCGCTGTCCACCGCAGACAAGGCATCGTCCAGCAGCAGCAGAGGCGACGCCGCCAGCAATGCACGCGCAATGGCCACTCGTTGCCGCTGGCCGCCCGACAAGGTCACCCCACGCTCGCCCACCAAGGTGTCGTAGCCCTGCGCAAGCTCGGCCACATCCTCGTGCACCGCTGCCAGCGCCGCCACCGCCATGACCTCTTCCCGGCTGGCCTGCGGCCGCGCCAGCGCAATGTTGTCTGCAATGGAGGCGGAGAACAGGAAGGGCTCCTGCGGCACCCAGGCAATGGCGCGGCGCAAGGCCGCCAACCGGATGCGCGGCGCCTCCACGCCACCCAGCAACATGCGGCCACTGGTGGGTTCGTACTGACGCAGCAGCAACCGCAACAAGGTGGACTTGCCCGAACCCGTGGCCCCCACAATGCCCAAGGTGCGCCCCGGTGGCAGATGCAGATCAATGCCGCTGAGCGCCGGCACCGTCATGCCGGGATAGCTGAAGTCAATGTGCTCCCAGGTCACTGCCGCATCCGCCGGCATGTCCTCCTGGCCCTCGTCCTTCAGCCCGTCCGGTGCATTCAATACCGGCTGCAGGCGGGTCCAGCCCGCACGGCCACGTTCCAGCAGCGAGAGCACCCAGCCCGCTGCGAACATCGGCCAGATCAGCTGCGCCAGGTACATCGTGAAGGCGGTCAACTGGCCGATGCTGATCTCCGCCCGGGCCACCAGCCACGCACCCGCGCCCAGTGCAATGACAGTGGCGGCCGTCAGCGACAGGCCGACCGCGGGCTCGAACATGGCCTCCCAACGTTGCGCCTGGTAGGAAGCCTCGCCAGCATGGCGGGCCAGGTCGCCAAACTGCGCGCGGCTGCGGCCCACCAGGCCCAGCGCCCGAACGGTGCGCACACCGGCCAGGCTGTCCTGCACCTGCTGGTTGAGCGCAGAGAAGCGGGTGAGGGAATCGGACCACGCCTGATGCACCTTCTCCGAGATGCGCCAGAAGGCATAGGCCATGAAAGGGAAGGGCGCCAGCGCCGCCAGCCCCAGGCGCAGGTCCACCCCCAGCGTCATCATGCTCACCACCAGGATGAAGGTGAGGCTGCCGTCAAAGGCGGCCAGCAGGGCTTCACCCGCAGCCATTTCAATGGCGTCGATGTCGTTGGTGGCCAGCGCCATCAGGTCGCCAGTGCGCTGGGAATGGAAGAAGGCCGGGCCCTGCCGCGTCATCTGGTCATACAGACGCTGCCGCAGGCCACGGCCCAGTTCATAGGCGGTGGCGTAAAGAGCCAGACGCCAACCCACACGCAGCAGGTAGATGCACAACCCGGCCAGCACCAGCAGGCCCAGTTGCGCCGCCAGCGTCCAGCCGGTCAGGCGGTGTGCGACCAGTTCGTCCACCACATGGCCGACCTGGCGCGGAATCCAGACCGTCAGCACGGCAATGGTGCTGAGCATCAGGGCACTGGCGGCATACGGCCGCCAGTGACGGCGCATGTGGCCGCCAATCAACTGCAGGAGGGTCATGGGAGCGCGCAAGGGCGATGAAGAACGCTTCGGTCGGGGTCGGGTCGCCATTGTCGCCCCGTCGGCGCCAGGACCCCAAAGTCACCCGCTGCACCCGCTGCACCCGCTGCTCAGGCGCACCGGCGCACCGGCGCACGGGTCGTACCTCGCCCCGCTAGCCAGCCCGCGCGCCCGCGCTTCAGGGCTTTGCCGCGTGCCAGACCTGGTTCACCCCATCCCCGGTGCGATCGCCCGGCTTGAGGTCCTTGACCCAGAAGTACAGCGGCTTGCCCTTGTAAGCCCACTGCTTGGCCCCATCGTCGCGTGTGATGATGGCCCAGTCTCCCGAAGCGATGTCGTCCGCCTTGGCGGCCAGCGGCGGCCAGTTCTTGGCGCAAGGGCCGTTGCAGGCACTCTTGCCGTCGCTGTCCTTGTCAAAGGTGTAGAGCGTCTTCTCGTTGTGGCCCACGAGCACACCATCCTTCACCATGGCCGGGGCCTGCTGGGCCAGGGCCAGGCCGCTGCCGGCCGTCAGTGCAAGGGTCGTGGCCATCGTGGCCAGCAGTTTCAGGGAGGCTTTCATGCTGTCTGTCTCCTGTTGTTGACTTGAAGCTTGTTGCGCTCAATGCGTGCGGGTGAAGTTGTCATGCTGGGTGGCAAGCCTTGTACCTTGTACCCACTTCATGCGGCCGCTCTCTTGGTTGTTGTCCCCGCTGATGTCCGAGCTACTGCCACGCCGCGGTCGCCGCCTTGAAATACTTGTGAAAACCCAGTGTTGCCGATCATCGCGCTGCCCATCCCGGGCAGCAAGCGGGCGGTCACGCTAATTCCTGGAGAACCCATGAACGAACGTGCGCAGGCCCTGGCGGCCCGGTTGATCCGCAACTTCAACGAGGTGGAGACAAAACGCTTTCACCGCCCTCCGCTGTATGACGCGGTCGGCGCACGCCTGGCTGAAGGTACCGCTGCGCGCAAGATGGGTGCCTCCGTGGACATCGTGCAACCTGGAATGTGCACCTGCCCTTATCACCTGCACCACGCGCAGGAAGAGATGTTCATCGTGCTGGAAGGGCAGGGCACCCTGCGCGTGGCCGGGGAAATGCTACCCATCAAGGCGGGTGATGTGATCTTTATCCCGGCGGGCCCCGAGTACCCGCACCAGATCATCAACAGCTCCAGCGAGCCCATCAAATATCTGTCCATCAGCACCATGGAACAGCCGGAGATCTGCGAATACCCGGATTCCAACAAGTTCATGGCCGAAAGCGCCAAGCACAACGGCACACGCGCCTTCGAGGTCATCCGCAAGCTCAAGGAGGGCGATCTGGACTATTGGGTCGACGAACCTTGAGGGCGCTGCGGCCCGTGGCTCGGGGCCGCGCCCAGACGACGGAAGCCGGCAAGGAATTGGGGAAAGGACTAGGGCGAGGCATCCAAGCCGAGCCCTTCTGAGGGCCTGTACCCGGGCGATAATGCCGCCCATGTTCCTTGCCGACATTACCGGCCTGTTCCTGGCCTGGCTGGCGCGCCTCATCACTGGCGCGCAAGGGCACTGGAAGGGCTGTCCGCCGACAGCGGACCAGCGCATCTACTTCGCCAACCACCAGAGCCACTTCGATTGGGTGCTGATCTGGGCCTCGCTGCCGTCCGAGCTTCGGGCGCGCACGCGACCCATCGCCGCCCGGGATTACTGGACCGGTAGCAAGCTGCGCACCTGGCTGACCACCGCCGTCTTCAATGCCGTCTACGTGAGCCGCACCCGCGCCACCCCGGACGAAGACCCGCTGGAGCCGCTGGTGGGGGCCCTGCAGGCCGGTGATTCACTGGTCATCTTTCCCGAAGGTACTCGCTCCAACAAAGGCGAGCCACAACCTTTCAAGGCCGGGCTCTACCACCTCGCGGAGCAATTCCCGGACGTGGAGCTTGTCCCCACCTGGATCGACAACGTGCAACGCGTGATGCCCAAGGGCGAAGTGGTGCCCGTTCCCATCCTGTGCACCGTGACCTTCGGCGCGCCGCTGCGCCTGGAACCCGGTGAAGACAAGCGCGCCTTCCTGGACCGCGCCCGCGCGGCCGTGATGGCGCAGCGCCCCGGAGGGTGGAAGGAATGAGATGGCTCAAGACGCTGAGCACCAGCGAGCAGGTGGCCGCCCTGTTCGTGGTGCTGTTCGGCATGCTGATCCTGGTGAGCATCGGCTCGGTCCTGTGGTCGCTGCGCGAGCGCCCGGAGCATGACCAGGACGAATGGCAGCAGCGCCGCGCCAAATTCCGCCATGAGCTCAACATGGTGTGGGTGGGCGCCTGCCTGTTCTGGGCCGCCTGGGTGTCCGGCCCCGTCGGCGCCACGCTGCTGTTTGGCGTGTTCTCCTTCCTGGCCTTCCGCGAGTTCATCACGCTGCTGCACACCCGCCGTGCCGACCATCGTGGCCTGATCCTCGCGTTCTTCGTGATCCTGCCGCTGCAGTACGTGCTGGTGGGCACCCGCCACTTCGACCTGTTCTCGGTGCTCATCCCCGTCTACGGTTTCCTGGCCATCCCGGTGGCCAGCGCCCTGGCCGATGACCCCGCCCGCTTCCTGGAGCGCAACGCCAAGATCCAATGGGGCATCATGGTGTGCGTGTATGGCCTCTCGCATGCGCCCGCCCTGCTGCTGTTGGACATTCCGAAATACGAGGGCCGTGGCGCCTTCCTGCTGTTCTTCCTGGTGGCCGTGGTGGCCTGCGGGCAGATTGCCCAGCAGGTGGCCACGGGCAAGATGCGAGCGCGGCCGGTGGCGCGCCACATCAGCCGCTCGTTCTCAATGCGGGGCTGGTGGATCGGTGTGTTCACCGCTGCATTGGCGGGTGCATTGCTCTACTGGATCACGCCCTTCAAGGCCGGCCAGGCCGCCGTCGCCGCCCTGGTGGCCGCCGGCTGCGGCAGCTTCGGGGCTTTCGTGATGCAGGCCCTCAAGCGCGACGCCGGCATCAATGCCTGGGGCAACCGCAGCGGCATCACCGGGGCGGTGGGGCTGCTGGACCGAATCGCCGTGATGTGTTTTGCTGCGCCTGTGTTCTTCCATTCGGTGCGGTGGTACTTCCGCACCATGAACTGAGGCGCCATGCGCATCCTTGGCATCGACCCCGGCTTGCAGACCACCGGCTTTGGCGTCATCGACGCCGAGGGCCCACGCCTGTCCTACGTCGCCAGCGGCACCATCAAGACCAGTGCGGTGGCCACCGGCGACCTGCCTGCACGCATCAAGATCCTGTATGACGGCGTGCGTGAGGTGATTTCACGCTACCAGCCGCAGTGCGCGGCGGTGGAAATCGTCTTTGTGAACGTGAACCCGCAGTCCACCCTGCTGCTGGGCCAGGCGCGTGGCGCGGCGTTGACTGCGTTGGTGTCGTGCGACCTGCAGGTATCGGAGTACACCGCCTTACAGATGAAGAAGGCGGTGGTGGGCCACGGTCACGCCAAGAAGGAACAGATCCAGCACATGGTGCAGCGCCTGCTCGCCCTGCCGGGTGAACCCGGCAAGGACGCGGCCGACGCGCTGGGCCTGGCCATCATGCATGCGCATGCCCGTGTGTCCTTCGAGGCGATGAGCCGCAGCACCACGCTGCAGCGCCGCCAGCATGCACAGTTCCGCAAGGGACGGACGTTCTGAACCGCTGAGGTACCGAATGACGGCGACGGCCGTGGGCCTGTCGCGGGCCTGTCGCAGGCCCGATGAATGAAGGACGTGTAGCGCCGGGCTTGGGGGCTCGGGGCTCGGCGACGCCTCAGGCGATCTTGCGCATCAACGCCATCAGGCGATCAAAGGTCCGCCCGTAAGGCGGATAGAACAGCCGCGTTCCAGCCAGCGCCGATTGATGGAAGACCGGCTTGAGCTTGCTGAAGGTGTTGAAACCCCACACGCCGTGATAGGCGCCCATGCCGGAGGCGCCCACGCCGCCGAACGGCTGTTCCTCCTGGCCCAGGTGCCACAGGCAGTCGTTGACCGTGACGCCCCCCGCATGGGTCTGATGCAGGACCTTGTCCCGCGCGGCGGCATCCCGGCCGAACCAGTACAGCGCCAGCGGGCGATCGCCTGCGTTGATGTGGCGCACGGCCTGCTCGGCGGTGTCGTAGGCGACGATGGGCAGCAGCGGGCCGAAGATCTCCTCGCGCATGACCGTCATCTCGCCGCTGGTGTCCAGCAGCAGGGTGGGCACCAGGCGGCGGTCGTCCGGCTGCTCGTCATGGCTGGGCAGCAGCGTGGCACCTTGCTGCTGCGCCTGCTCCAGGAGGCTGCGCAGGCGGGCATGGTGGCGCGGGCTGACGATGGCGGTGTAATCCGGGTTGCCGGTGATGCGTGGATACAGCCGGCGGATGGCGGCCAGTAGCGCATCCGCGAAGGGACGCACTGACTCACGCGGCACCAGCGCATAGTCCGGTGCCACACAGGTCTGGCCTGCATTGAGCAGCTTGCCGAAGGCGACGCGCTCCGCAGCCGCCACGAGGTCCGCGCTGCGGTCGATGACGGCAGGGGACTTTCCGCCCAGCTCCAGCGTCACCGGTGTCAGATTGCGCGCCGCCGCCTGCGCCACGGCGCGGCCCACGGGCGTGGAACCGGTGAAGAACAGGTGGTCGAAGGGCAGTTCGGTGAAAGCGCGGCCCACGTCGGCGTCTCCCGTGAGCACGACCATCTCCTCGGGGGCAAAGTGCTCGGCCACCATGCGGGCCATCAGCGCGGAGGTGGCGGGCGTGAGCTCGGAGGGCTTGATCATCACGCGGTTGCCCGCAGCCAGCGCAGCCAGGGCCGGTGCCATGGCCAGGTAGTACGGATAGTTCCAGGGCGAGACGATACCCACCACACCGAGCGGCTGCGGGATGAGACGGTTGCGGCCCGGCAGGAAGTGCAGCGCCGTGGGCGCGCGCTTGGTGGCCATCCACGACTTCAGATGCTTCAGCGCATGCCGCACGCCGGACTCGACCGTGAAGATGTCGGCCAGCAGGCTTTCCTGATGGGCGCGGTGGCCGAAGTCCTGCGCCATCGCGGCTTGCAGATCGGCACGATGTGCCGTGGTCATGCGCGCCAGTCGTTGCAGCCGGTCCCGCCGCTGGTGGACGCTGGGCATGCGCTCCATGTCGAAGGCGGCGCGCTGTTGCTCCAGCACAAGGCGCAGGCGCTCCTGCAGGCTCTGGTCCATGTGGTGTCTCCCCGCCGTGTTGTTGTGCAAGGGCTCAAGCGTAAGGCCGGGCGCCGGGGGTGCCAAGCGGGATGTACCGGCAGGGCACCACGCTGGTGCTGTGGTGCACCAATGAAAAAGCCCGCCAGAAGGCGGGCTTGGAAGTCGAGGATCCCGCAGGACGCGGGACCTGACGCTCGCTAGATTAGAAGCGATAGCCGACGTTCAGGGCGAAGCCGTCAACCTTCAGGCCGTCCTTGTTGAAGTAGCTGGTGTAGTCGGCAGCGCCGTACCACTGCTTGTTGAACTTGTAGGTGGCGCCCAGGCCCCAGGAGACGTCGCTGTCGCTGTCCGAACCGCTCAGGCCAGTGGTGGACAGCTTGACCTTCGAGTTGGCGAAGCCAACGCGGCCGAACACTTCGAACTGGTCGTTCAGGGCGTACTTCGGCTTGATGTACACGCCGTAGGCGTTCTCGACCTTGGCCTTGTAGGCGCCGGCGCCGCTGTCGAAGTTGTCGTCAGACACGCCAGCAGCGACCATCACTTCCAGAGCCACGTACTGATGCACGTTCCAGCCCGCGATGCCGCGCAGGGCGGTGGGGTTGGCCTTGATGCCGCTGATGTCAGCGGTCAGGAAAACGAAGCCAGCTTCACCGTAGAAGGGGGAGGCAGGCTTGGTTTGAGCTTGAGCAGCACCGGCAGCCAGCATGGCGGCAGCGATCAGGGCAATCTTCTTCATACTTCTTTCGGTTCGAATAGCACCCGAGTGGTGCGGTGCGAAAGGTATCAACACTGACACATTTGGGTCAATGGAGGCCCGTATCCAATCGCCAAATATGTCACGGTCAGTTGTGAGGGCACGACGAATGTGTATGCGCGAGTCACACTTGTATCCCCCCTTGGTGGGGCTTGATCGAGGTGTGTGAACTCGCCATTCACCAACCATAAAAAAGGCCCGCATCAAGCGGGCCTCGTTCGTTGGCGAGGGGTGTTTGTCAATGACGGAAGTGGCGCACGCCGGTGAACACCATTGCGATGCCGCGCTCGTTCGCCGCTGCAATCACTTCGTCGTCGCGCATCGAGCCACCCGGCTGGATCACGCAGCTGGCGCCGGCATCGGCCAGCACGTCCAGGCCGTCGCGGAACGGGAAGAATGCGTCGCTTGCCACGGCCGAACCTTCCAGCGAGAGGCTGGCGTTTTCCGCCTTGATCGAGGCGATGCGTGCCGAGTCGATGCGGCTCATCTGGCCCGCGCCCACGCCCAGCGTCATGCCACCACCGCAGAACACGATGGCGTTGCTCTTCACGTACTGCGCCACGGTCCACGCAAACATCAGGTCATCCAGCTGCTGGGCGCTCGGCTGCAGCGTGGTGACCACCTTCAGGTCGGCCTTGGTGAGGAAGTGGTTGTCCGCCGTCTGTACCAGCAGGCCGGAGCCCACGCGCTTGACGTCCTGGGCATTGCGGCCCTGGTCCCACGGACGGGCACCGCCGGGCGGCAGGGCGATTTCCAGCAGGCGCACGTTGGCCTTGCCGGAGAAGATCTGGCGCGCGTCGGCGCTGAAGGACGGGGCCATCAGCACTTCCACAAACTGCTTGGCCACGAGCTGCGCGGCTTCGGCGTCCACTTCGCGGTTGAAGGCGATGATGCCGCCGAAGGCGCTGGTGGGGTCGGTCTTGAACGCCTTGGCATAGGCTTCGGCCGCCGTGGCGGCCACGGCCACGCCGCAGGGGTTGGCATGCTTGATGATCACGCAGGCCGGCGCTTCGAAGCTCTTCACGCATTCCCACGCCGCGTCGGCATCGGCGATGTTGTTGTAGCTCAGCTCCTTGCCCTGCAGTTGCTTGCCGGTCACCAGCGAACCGGGCGCCGGGAACAGGTCGCGGTAGAGCGCGGCGGTCTGGTGCGAGTTCTCGCCGTAACGCAGGTCCTGCACCTTGATGAAGCTGCTGTTCATCTGGGCAGGGTAGGCCGACAGCGAGCCGTCGTCCTGGCGGGCGCTCAGGTAATTGCTGATGGCGGCGTCGTACTGGGCGATGCGGTTGAAGGCGGCCACCGAGCAGGCAAAGCGGGTCTTGTCGCTGGTCTTGCCGTGGGCCTTGAGTTCTTCGAGCACCTGGGCGTATTGCTCAGCATCGGTCAGCACCGTCACGTCCTTCCAGTTCTTGGCAGCGCTGCGCACCATGGCGGGACCGCCGATGTCGATGTTCTCGATCGCGTCCTCCAGCGTGCAGCCGGGCTTGGCCACGGTGGCTTCAAACGGATAGAGGTTGACGGCCAGGATGTCGATGGTGGCGATGCCGTGGTCCTGCAGCGCCTGGACATGCGCCGGCACATCACGACGGGCCAGCAGGCCGCCATGGATCTTCGGGTGCAGGGTCTTCACGCGGCCATCCAGCATCTCGGGGAAGCCCGTGTGGTCAGCCACCTCGGTCACCGGCAGGCCGGCGTCAGCCAGCAGCTTGGCGGTGCCGCCGGTGGAGAGCAGCTTCACGTTCAGCGCATGCAGCGCCTTCGCGAATTCCAGGATGCCGGTCTTGTCGGAGACCGAGATCAGTGCAGTCAGTTGTGCCATGGACATTCCTTCAAACAAAATTCTTTGCATCGCTCGGTCACACCGAGCGGGGCCTGGAGATCGGCGGTGCCGGGCTCAGGCCGCCCCTTGGGGCTAGATCAACTTGTGCTCGACCAGCTTGCGGCGCAGGGTATTGCGGTTGATGCCCAACCACTCGGCCGCCTTGCTCTGGTTGCCTTCGCTGTGCTGCATCACCACTTCCAGCAGCGGTTTCTCCACCAGGCGGATCAGCATTTCATGCATGGAATGGGGGTCCTCGCCGCCAAGATCCCGGAAGTAGGCTTCCAGGTTCTCGCGCACGCAGGCCTCGATCGGTTTTGGCGTCATGCCGTGAGCCTTCTTTCTTCGTATTCGCTGTTGTCGTTGTTGTTGTCGCCGCCGTCACCATCACCACCGTCACGGTCTTCGCCATCCTGGGCTGCCCGCGCGAGATAGGGCAGCCGTTCATGTCGCTGCGCCAGTGCATCCAGCCAGTCCGTCAAGGTGCTGACCTGGGCCTCGCAGCTCTCCAAGGTATTCATGTGGCGGCGAAAGTCTTCGCCGCCGGGCAGCGCGTGCACGGCCCAGCCGATGTGCTTGCGGGCGCTGCGCATGCCGGTGAGTTCGCCATAGAGCGCGTAGTGGTCGTGCAGATGCTCGATCAGCCACTGCTTGGCGTCCGCGATGCGGGGTGCGGGCAGCAGCTCGCCGGTGGCCAGGAAGTGGGCGATCTCGGCAAAGATCCAGGGGCGCCCCTGCGCTGCGCGGCCGATCATGATCGCGTCGGCCCCCGTGGCGGCCAGCACCTCGCGGGCCTTGTGCGGGGTGCTGATGTCGCCATTGGCCACGACGGGAATGTTCAATGCCGCCTTGACGGCAGCGATGGTGTCGTATTCCGCATGGCCGCTGTAACCCTGTTCGCGGGTGCGGCCATGCACGGTGACCATGGCCACGCCCGCGCTCTCGGCGCTGCGGGCCAGGCGCACGGCGTTCTTCTCCGCCTGGCACCAGCCGGTGCGCATCTTGAGCGTCACGGGCACGCCGCGCGGCGCGCAGGCGGCCACCACGGCCTCGATGATCTCCAACGCCAGCGGCTCATCCTGCATGAGCGCGGAGCCGGCCCACTTGTTGCAGACCTTCTTGGCCGGGCAGCCCATGTTGATGTCGATGATCTGTGCGCCGCGGTCGATGTTGTAGGCCGCCGCCTCGGCCATCATCAACGCATCGGTGCCGGCGATCTGGACCGAGATCGGTGCGGGCTCGCCCTCATGGTTGGCCCGGCGCGAAGTCTTGAGGCTGTTCCACAAGTCCTTGCGCGAGGTCACCATCTCGCTCACCGCATAACCCGCCCCCAGCTTCTTGCACAGGACACGAAACGGCCGGTCCGTCACACCCGCCATGGGGGCGACGAACAGCCGGTTGGGCAAACGGTAGGGCCCAAGGGTCACGCCAGGGGAGTGACCCAAGCCCGGTGTCATGGATTCCCGGAGCGGACCGGGCGGCGGCGTGGACATGGAGAACTGCACAAAAATGAGGCAGAAGTATAGCGCCGCCGTGCTGCTCACCCGGCCTTTGGGGGTGGGCATTTCTCTCACTCCCCCCACCGCTCGTCCCTGCTTGGAGGGATGTTGTCGGCTTGTCTGCGGCCATTCGGGCGAATTCCCACCTGCGATGGTCGCTGTGCGGACCTGTCGGGCGCCGCGTGCGCCGAAGGGTGTCTAGGGTGCCTGGCGTTTCCAGAGCTGGATGCCTTGTTCAATGAAGCGGTTCATGACCCGCTCCTGCGACAACTTGTAGACGGCCCGCGCCAGCTTGCCGCGCAGCTCGGGGGTATTGCAACGGGAGCGGTGCGCCAATGTGAGAAAGAGACCTTCATGCGCCACGGCGGGCATGAGCGGGCGTATGGCCTCGCCGCCGCTGCGGGCGACATAGGCCTCGGCCGGGCTGTCCTCATAGATGAGGTAGTCCGCGCGGCCGCGCTGCAGCATCTGAATGGCCTGGTCAATGCTGGCGACCTGGGTGATCTTGAGCGACTGGCGGGCGTACTGGTCGAACTCCACACCGAAGCTGTTGTTGATCACGGTCACGCCCTGATGTGCCACCAGGTCGCTCCAGCGCTTGAAGTTCACCGGGGACGCCGTGCGGGCCCACACCACCGACCGTGTCTCGCGGAAGGCGGGGTGGAAGTAATCCATGTATTCGGTGCGGGGCAGCGTGAAAAAGGCCCCGGCAATGAGATCGATACGGCCCGCTCGCATCTCTTCCTGCACACGGCCCCAGGGACCGACATAACGCGTGTCGATGGGAATGCCGATTTCATGGGCCAGCCACTGCATCAGCTCGGCATTGGCACCGACCAGGCGGTTGTCTTCCTCGGAGGGGCGCCACAGGTAGGGCGGATACTGCGGATTGCCAGAGGCCACCAACTGCGTGCAGGCGGCCGTGCTGCCTGCGGGCACCGGGCTTGCCGCAGCACCGGGCGCAGACGGGCTGCCCGATTGCGCATGGGCAGAGGTCATCCACGCGGGAGCCAGTGCCACCAACGGCACGACCATCGCCAACGGCATGGACGCGGCGACCACCGCACCGAAGCCGATGACCGATGTTGCCGCGAGGCTGCGCAAGGACATGACGACCCCAGTAATGACCTGACCGTTCCAGATAATCCCACGCATGGAAGCTTGGCTGCAACACATGATTCACCTGATGCTGGAGGCGTTGGCGCTTCCGCAGGTCGGGTTGGGGGCGGTCTTCGTGGTCGCGTTGATCTCTGCGACCTTGCTGCCGCTGGGCTCGGAACCGGTCGTTCTGCTGCTGGTTCATCAGCAGCCGGAGCTGTTCTGGCCCGCCATCCTCGTGGCCGCAGTGGGCAACACGCTGGGCGGTGCCATCAGCTGGTGGATGGGGTGGGGCGCGGAGCGCGCCTATGAAGCGGCCGTCCATCACACCCCCCGGGATCAGCGGGTGCTCGGCTGGCTGCGCCGCTTCGGCGCCAAGACCTGCCTGCTGAGTTGGTTGCCCATCGTGGGCGATCCGCTATGCGCACTGGCGGGCTGGCTGCGCTTGCCGTTCTGGCCCTGCGTCTTCTACATGGCCATCGGCAAGTTCGGGCGCTATGTGGTCATGACGAGCGTGGGGCTTTACCTGCTGCGTTGAGTCCTGCGGCGGCGCAGCGTCGCCCCCTTGATTCACTCTTTGGGGGGGCTGGGGCCGCGCGGGTGCTCGGCCACACAATGCCGAGATGGCCCCCACAATGCGGCCCTTCGCATTGTTTGACATACATCACGCGTACTCGCGCCGACAGGAGACACCGCATGAGCCCATCCGCCAGCACCCCGTCCTATGACGCCCTGTGCCAGCGCCACCAGCGCAAGCATCGGCTGCAGCATCTGCAGGCCATCGCCTCCTGGGACCAGGCGGCCCTGATGCCCGGCGGCGGTGCGCAGGCACGCGCGGAGGCGCTGGCCGAGATGGATGGCCTGCTGCACCAGTTGGGCACCGACCCCGCACTGAAGGACTTGCTGGACCGCGCGGAACAGGAGCCGCTGGACGAGGTGCAACGCGCCTCGCTGCGGGAGATGCGCCGGGTGTGGCGGTCCGCCAATGCGCTGCCGCAGAGCCTGGTGGAGGCGAAGTCGCTGGCCAATTCGCATTGTGAGCATGCCTGGCGCAGCCAGCGTGGCGCCAATGACTGGGCCGGCTATGTGGAGAACCTGCGCCCGGTCGTGCGACTGGCGCGGGAGGAGGCTCGGCTGCTGTCCGAGGCCAGCGGCCTGAGCCGGTATGACGCCTTGCTGGACCAATACGAGCCGGGCATGCGCGCCGCCGAGGTGGACCGGGTGTTTGGCGACCTGCGCGGCTGGCTGCCGGGTCTGATCCGCCAGGTGATGGAACGCCAGGCGGGCGAGACGGTGCTGGAGCCGCAGGGGCCGTTCCCGGCGTCGGCGCAGCGGTCATTGGGGCTGGATGCCATGCGCTTGCTGGGCTTCGACTTCGAGGCTGGCCGGCTGGATGAGAGCACCCATCCGTTCTGCGGCGGGGTGCCCGAGGACGTGCGCATGACCACGCGCTACCGCGAAGACAGCTTCCTGCAGAGCCTGACCGGCACCATTCATGAAACCGGCCACGGCCGGTATGAGCAGAACCTGCCGCGTGAGTGGATGGGCCTGCCCATAGCGGCCGCGCGCTCCATGGGCCTGCATGAGAGCCAGAGCCTGTCCTTCGAGATGCAGCTGGCCTCGCACCGCGGTTTTGCGCAGCTGCTGGAGCCGCTGGTGGAGCGGCATCTGGGCCGGCAGGCAGCCTTCAGCGCGGAGAACCTGAACCGCCTGATGACGCGTGTGGCGCCGGGCTATATCCGGGTGGACGCCGACGAGGTGACCTACCCCGCCCATGTCATCCTGCGCTACGAGATTGAACGTGCGCTGATGGAGGGCGAGATCGAGGTGGAGGACATCCCGGCGCTGTGGGATGTGAAGATGCAGGAGCTGCTGGGCCTGGACACGCGCGGCAACTACCGCGACGGGCCGATGCAGGACGTGCATTGGGGGGCCGGGCTGTTTGGCTACTTCCCTTGCTACACCCTGGGGGCGATGTATGCAGCGCAGTGGTTTGCCGCGATGCGCCAGGAGCGGCCGGGCCTGGACGCGGAGATTGCACAGGGGCAGCTGGCGCCGGTGTTTGACTGGTTGAAGACGCGCATCTGGTCGCAGGGCAGCCGCTGGGAGACGCCGGAACTGGTGCAGCGCGCCAGCGGTGAGGCGCTGAACACGGCGCACTTCCGGCGGCATCTGGAGTCGCGCTACCTGGGTTGATCAGCGCCGCGGGCGTCCGGCCGGATCCGGTTGAAGCAAAAAAGGGCATCCAGGCGGATGCCCTTTTTGCTGGTGCCCTCTGTGGGGCTGTTTCGCGTTGCACCGTGGTGGCGGCGTCCCAACGCGTCCTTCGAAATCAGACGGTACGGCGGCGACGGCGAGAGAGCAGGCCGATGGTGCCCAGGCCGGCGATCATGAGCGCATAACCATGGGGTTCCGGCACGGTGGAGAGGACGCTGACACTGACGTTGTCCAGCGAGGTGCCGTAGGAGTCGCTGCGGCCGATGGCGGCGAAGCTCAGGGTCATGACCTCACCGGTGCCGGTGAAGGTGGTGGTGTAGGTGGCCCAGCTGGTGGAGGTGTTCTCGCCGACGATGCCGGAGAGGCTCCCGAGACTCCAGCTGATGCCATTGCTGCTGGCGCCCTGGTTGTCAGGGCGGTTGACGTAGGAGAAGCTGAGCTCGTAGGTGTAGCCGGCCACCGTGGCGAAGCTCTGGCTGATGCTGCTGTTGCCGTAGGTGTCGAGCTCGGCGAAGTTGCTGCCGTCGATAGCGCTGCCCACGGCGTTGTTGCGAATCTCGATGCCGTTGCTGCCGGTGGTCCAGCCCTGGATGCTGCCGAATTGGCTCCAGCCACCGCTGTAGAGGACGTTGGATTCAAAGCTGCCGTTGACGAGCAGGTTGTCATCGCTGGCAGCCAGCGCGAAGAGCGGCAGGGTGAACAGGGTGGCGGCAATCAGGCGCTTCATGGTGGCTTCGAATCAGTCTCTCGGGCGCGGGCACAGGGATGTGGCGCGGGATGGAGAGGATTGTTCGGGGCCAGGACTTGCGCGGCACCCCCCTGGACGATGGGGGTCCGGTGGGGGTTCGTGATGGACTGCACGTGGTCAGGTGGGGGTGGCTGGCGTGGGCGACAGTGCTTGTGCGTTTGTCGCCCAGGGCTGCATGGGGTCCTTGCCTTGCCTGGGCTGCCAGGTCCTGCCTGGGCTGGCTGCTTGGTCCGCCTGGTCCGGCTGGGCTGCCAGGTCCGCCTGTACTCGGAGGAGGTCGGGGCCTGCAACGACACGTCATGCGTCGAGTTGCGCGTTGGCCGCGAGGGCATGGGGCCCTTGCCTTCGCAAAAACCCCACGCCCTCCCGTCCTCGGTGCAGCACGGCGTGCGCCGAGGTGGTGTGCCGAGGGGGTGGGCGGTGCTTCCCTAGCGCGCCTTGGCTCGAGACTTGCCAGCCGCCTTCGGAGCCTTGCTTGCCTTCGCGGCAGGCTTGGTGCCAGGCGTTGCCTTGGCCATCGGCTTCACCGCGGCCGCAGTCTTTGGGGCCGTCTTGGGCGCAACGCGCTTGGCGGGGGCGTCGGCAGGCTGGATGGGCGCCTTGGGTGATTGGGGCGCTTTGATTGCTTGGGGTGTCTTGGTCGCCTTAGTTGCTTTGGCTTCTTTGGGTGCTTTAGCTGCTTTGGTCCCTTTGGGTGCCTTGGGCGCTTTTGCTGATGCGACAGCACCAGTGGCGGGCGCGACACCTTGCGCCTTGAGCGCTTCGGTCAAGGCGTCCAGGCGGGCGTTGAGAGCTTCGAAATCCTTGGCGCTGGGCGCGCCCAGGCGATTGAGCGCGCGCGCCACACGGTCTTCGAAGATGGATTCGAGCTTGTCCCAGTGCTGGCCGGCTCGCGTGCCCACTTCGCCCGCCATGTCGGACATGCGGGTGGCCACCGCCCCCAGCCGCTCTTCAGTCGTGACCTGGGTCTTCTTCTGGAGGCGGGCGCCTTCCGCTGCCAGATTGTCAAAGGCCTGGCCGCTGCTGTTCTGCGCCTTCGCAAAGGCGGCCAGCCCCGCAGACCAGATCTGCTGGGCAGATTCCTTCACGAGCTGCCCGAACTGCCCGTCCAGCAGGCCAGGACCCGAAGGCGTGGCCTCCACGGGCGGCGGGCTGCCGGCAGTCTTCTTCACCTTCTTGACCATGGACATTCCTCGTGCAGTTCAACGGCACCAAGGAGGCGCCACCAGCCCGCACTATAGGACGCTTTGGCCCACTTTCACGGGGCCGCCGGGCTCCCGAGGCCGGGAGCCCCGACAGCGGGAACTCAGAGTTCCAGCACCCCGATGGCCGCCGAACAGGCCGCCGGGGTTCCACCACCCCGCACCACAAAAGGCATGTCGCTCCACGGGCTGCCGTCCTTGGGGCAACCATCGCGCAAGGTGCCGCCCGGACATCCACAACCCTTGGACTTGACCAGCTTGTCCATCGTCTGCGCCTGCTGCGGGCTGAGCTTGGGCAGATGCGGCGCGAAGACCAGTTGCAGCGCGGTGGCTGGCGCCGGGGCATCAGACGCCGGGACGGGGCCGAACAAGGTGCTGGTGGCCTGGGTATCGCGCAACGCAACCGCCGCCTTGCCAGCCTTGGCGCGGCGCAGATAGTTCAGCGCCACTTCCATGGCCGCATAACCGCGCGCCGCGGAAGGCGTGAAAGGCTTGCGGAAGGCCGCCGTGTAGGTGTTGGCCACCTGCTCCCATCGGGTCTTGTCCACGGCCATGACCGGGCAGAGCACCGCGTCCACCCGCTCGTTCAGCGTGGCCTCGAAGTCCAGCCAGCAAGACGTGCGGGCACTGATGCGCAAACCGGTTTCCCGGCGCAGCTCGGTGGCAATGCGCTCGGCGGCATAAAGCTCGATGCGGCCCAACTGCAGTTGCAGGTCCTTGCCCTGCACACGCTCGGCGTTGTTGGACACCAGCGGAATGCCGGCCGCCTTGAGGTGGTCCGCACCATTACCGATCTCACACCAGTTGCCCAGCACGATGTCCACCTTGGCCTGGATCAGTTCGTTGGCCGCCGCCTCCGCCTTGCGTGCGTCGCAGGCACTGTCCTTGATGACCAGGGTGGGGACGGCGTCCCCCGGCCAGGTCTTGAGCGCCAGCGTCATCCCCTGCTGAAGCGCTTCTGCCTGCTGCTGGCTGGGCCAACTGCCCGGAAGAATGACGCCAATGGTCGCCGCCTGGGCGGCACCCATCAGACCCATCAAACCGGTCAAACCCGCCAGCCCCACCCAGGTGGACGGCCTCCCCAGGCGTATCCACCCACTCAGGGGCCGTACTGCTTGAGCAACTCTCATCCTCATCCCAATTCCCTCGCCATGTCGGCCTTGTTTTTCGAGGGGTCAGGTATCGCCTGTGTGCGCAATGCGGTCACTCAGGTTTTCCCGGGAGAGGGCCTCCCCACTGTCAGGGGGCGGTAAGGTTTCACGAACTGCAGGGGTATCAGAAACCCTGTAAGACCAGTTTTCCGCGTTGGCGCTGGCTTTCCTGCAAGGCGTGCGCACGCTTGAGCGACTGCGCGTTGATGGGCCCCAGCACCTCGGCCAGGGTGCTGCGGATCTTGCCCGCATCCACCAGGCGCGCCACCTCGGCCAGCAGCCGGCCCTGCTCGGTGATGTCGTGGGTGTTGTAGAGGCTGCGGGTGAACATCAGCTCCCAATGCAGGGAGAGCGACTTGCGCTTGAGCGCCATGACGTCCAGGTCGGCGGGACCGAAGTCATCGATCATGGCCAGCCGGCCCTGCGGCTCCAGCAGCTCGACAAGGTCCTTGAAGTGCTGCGGGGTATGCGTCAGGCTGACGGCATGGCGCACCGGCGCCATGCCCTGGGCCTGCAAGGCCGCGACCTGCGGCGCCAGCGGCTGCTGATGGTTGATGACGTGATGGACACCCAATTGGCGCAGCCAGTCGCCGCCGGCACCGGCTGGATCCGAGCTGGTACCGATGACGGTGAGATGGACGTGCTGGCGGGCCAGCTGGACCAGGATGGAGCCCACGCCCCCCGCCGCACCGGTGACCAGGAGGCTGACCGGGCGCGCGCCGTCGCGCTGCACCTGCAGCCGGTCATGCAGCAGTTCCCAGGCGGTGATGGCGGTGAGCGGCAGGGCCGCCGCTTCGCCGTCGCCGATGGATGTGGGGGCCCGGGCAGCGATGCGGTGGTCCACGGCCTGGAACTGGGCGTTGCTGCCCTGGCGGGTCAGGTCACCGGCGTACCAGACGCGGTCACCCACGGCGAACCCGCTCACTTCGGTGCCCAGCGCTCGAACCTGGCCCACCGCATCCCAGCCCAGCACCACCGGCGTGGCGTCACTGGCGGGGCGACCCTGGCGGACCTTGGTGTCCACCGGATTCACCGCCACGGCACGGACCTCCACCAGCAAATCCTGCGGGCCGGGCTCCGGCATGGGCAGATCCAGGTCGATCAGCGACTCAGGGTCGGTGATGGGGAGGTTCTTGATGTAGCCAACAGCTTTCATGGGGCGGTCCTGGGATTTGAAGAGGATATGGGGCGCATCGTCCGTCTTTGGGCAGAATCAATGAAGCTATTCAAATTGCTATCAGTTTCAAATGGAAATTGAAAATACCGCCGAGCTGCGCCTGCTGGTTGAGTGCGCACGCGGAGGCAGCCTCACCGCTGCTTCGAAAGTCATGAATGTCACCCCCGCTGCCGCGAGTGCCATGCTGAAGAAGTTGGAGGCGCGGCTGGGCGTGCGGCTGGTGGAGCGCAGCACCCGCGCCTTGCGCCTCACCGCAGCCGGCGAGCGCCTGCGGGACTATGCCCAGCGGGCGCTGGAGTTGCTGGAGGAGGGCGTGTCCCAGCTCAGCGAGAGCGCACCGGACAGCGCCTCGCGGACTGCCGGCCAGGTGTTGCGGGGGCGCGTCCGGCTGAGCGCGTCCAGTGATCTCACGCGCCGGGTGATGCTGCCCCTGCTGGACGAATTCCTGGACCGCCACCCCGGCGTGGACATCCATCTCAACGTGGGCGACGGCTTGCAGGATGTGGTGCGGGACGAGGTCGACATCGCCCTTCGTTACGGCGAGCTGGCGGACTCCCGTCTGGTCGCGCGCCGGTTGTATGAAGGGCGCCGGCTGCTGGTGGCCTCCCCGGACTATCTGCGCCGCCGCGGCCATCCCGCCCATCCGGAGGAATTGCCGGGACACGAGTGCATCCGGTTCAAGATCGGGGAGCGGCTGGAGCGTCAATGGCGCTTCTGGCGGCGCGGGCAACTGCAGGGGCCGGCGCTGGATGTGGCGGTGCAGGGGCAGCGCAGCGCCGACGATGGCGGCATTGCCCACCTGTGGGCGCTGGAAGGGCGCGGCCTGACCTACAAGAGCGAGCTGGATGTGCGCCAGAGCCTCCTCAGCGGGGCGCTGGTGGACGTCTTGCCCGATTGGGTGGGGCGGCCGATGCCGCTGCACGCCGTGATGCCCAGCCAGCGTTTCATGCCGCAACGCATCAAGGCGCTGATCGACCACCTGGCGGAGCGGCTGAGCGGCTGACGGGCTGTGACGATCGTGACGGGCTGACCGGCTGGCCCAACTGGCTGGAGGGCTGCCGGATGTGGCTCAGTGCTGGTGGCCGCCGTGGCCCTGGTGGTCATCCTTGGCGGCGGGGGCACCCAGGGCCTTGACGCTGGCGGTGACCTGCACGGTCTCACGCTTCTTGTCGGCACCCTCGAAGACCAGGGTCAACGGCACCTGGTCGCCTTCCTTCACCGGGGCCTTGAGCTCCATCAGCATCACGTGATAGCCGCCGGGCTTGAGCTCCACCGGCTTGCCCGCCGGCAGGTCCAGTGCCGGCACGGCGCGCATGCGCATCACCTGGCCGTCCATGGCCATCTCATGGACTTCCGCCACGCCGGCCACCGGCGTGCTGACCGACACCAGCTTCACCGCCGCCGGTGACTGCAACTGCATGAAGGCGCCGGTGGCTTTTTGCTGCGCTACGGTGGCGCGCACCCAGGGGGCCGTCACCGTGACCTGCGCCAGCACAGGGCCGGCCACAGCCAGCATCAGCATGGGCACCACAACGCGGAGGGAGGAGAAGGAGGGACGGACCGACATGACGGCTACCTGCCTGCAAGGATGAATGATGCGTGGAAGTATCGGGCATCCCGGCTGCCCCATTGGGTGGGTAGGGCGCCAGGGGGCGCAAAACGACGCAAAGGGGGATCACCATGCCATTCCATCGGGGCCGCCTGATTGATCATGTGCACCTGCGCGCGCGCGACCTGGACGCCAGTAAACGCTTTTACCGCGCCGTGCTGGAGGCCCTTGGGCTGGGCCACGCGATTGAGGAGGACGCCCAGCATTTTGCGATCGACGAACTCTGGATCGACCGGGCGGATGACACCGCCACCGGGGCGGGGCGCGTTTCGCATGTGCACCTGGCCTTCCGCGCCAAGGACCAGGCCGCGGTGCAAGCCTTCCACCGGGCCGCACTCGCCGCAGGCGGCAAGGACCATGGCGGGCCGGGCGAGCGGTCCTACCATCCCGGGTACTACGCCGCCTTTGCGCTGGACCCGGACGGCAACAACATCGAGGCGGTTTATCACGGTCCGTTCAAGGCCTCGGCCGAGTCGGTGGTGATCACCCCCGAGCTGCCGCTGCCTTGAGCAGCGGCGATGGGCGCTGGTGAGCTGTCGCCGACCTGGCTCAGGTGTCGGCCGACAGCTGCCAGCTATGGGCTATGGGCTATCGGTTAGCGGTTAGCGCCTACCGCCTACCGCCTACCGCCTACCGCTTACCGCTTACCGCTTGATGGCTGACAGCTGACGGCTGACGGCTGACGGCTGACGGTTCAGTCCAGGTAGCCCAGCGAGCGCAGGGCGTCCTTGACGACGACTTCGCGCTGAGCGGCAAGGTCGTCGCGCAGCATGTCCATGTTGAGCGCGAAGTACACCGGCCGAGGGTCGCGGTCCCGTTCCAGCCAGCCAACAAACCAGCCGATGGCCGGTGTGGTGGCTGTGCTCCAGCCGGTCTTGGCATAGAGGGTCCAGCCGGGGCCCTGGTTGCGCCGCATCACCGTGCGGGCGGAGGCATAAGTGTGATCGGCCAGCGGCAATTCCCGGTCATGCAGGCGCCGCAGGAACTCGACCTGGCCGACCGCGCTGATGCGCAGGTCGCCGTCCAGCCAGAAGCTGTCCCCCACCGGGCCGGCCTTGGCATTGCCGTAGCGGAAGTCGTAGAGAAACTGCTGCACGGTGGGCTGGCCGACGGTACGGGCCAGGTGCTGGAACACCCACACGGCGGAGACCTTGTAGGCCGAGGCCAGGGTCTGGTCCTGGTTCCAGTCGTCGATGCGGCGCTTCTTGCCGTCCCATTTGAAGCGCTCGTTCTCGTCCTTGGCCACCCCCGTCTCCAGCGCGATGAGCGACATGGGGATCTTGAAGGTGGACGCCGGTGAATAGGGGTTGTAGGCGCGGGCGGCGTCGGAGGCCATCCACTGGCGGCTGCCGCTGTCCATCAGCACCAGGGTGCCGTGGGTGTTCAGCGCGTCGAAGCCGCGTTGCAGTTCGGGCCGGGTGACCCAGGGCTCGCGGTGGTCGGCGGATGCGGCGGGTTGGCTGGGGCGTGTGCCGGCGGCGCCAGCGGTGTCCTGCGCGGTGGCGGCCGTGCAGCCGCTCAAGGCCAGGCAGGCCACAGCCAGCGCGGCGGTGATGTGGCGAGGGTGGATCAGTGTGGAAAGGTTCATGAAGCACTCGTTGCAGTGGATGTCGAGGTCTTCAGTGTTGGGCCAGAGGGCGCTTCACAGGGGCCGAAGTGCCGTTACGCGCGTTGCGGCTGGCGCGTCAATTCATCGGCTTCCTCCAGGTAGCGTTGGCGCGCTTGCGGGTCACGCAGCTTGCGCGCCTGGAGTCGGGCCTGGCGCACGAGATCGGTGGCGCTGAAGCTGTCGCATTCGGCAGCGGCATGGCGTGCCCAGAGCAGCAGGAAGGCACAGCGCTGATCGGCCGGAATCTGGGACTGGCGGCCCCGGCAGGCCTCCCACCGGTGGGCGGCCAGCGCGGCGTAGGAGTCGGCCTGCAGGGGCTGACCCGCCTCATCGGCGAGACGGCGCAGGGCGCTGAAGCGCAGCTTGCCGAGCGTGGCCAGGCGCAGCAGGAAGATGGTGTTGAGCAACGAGCTGCGGCCGAGTTGCCAGCGGGTGCAGATGGCGTCGCTGAGCAGCAGCCAGCGCAGTGCGTCCTTGATGCTGGCCTGCGTGCCCAGGAGCTCCGCATGGGCCAGTTGGCCGATCCCGTGGGCGAGATTGGCGGCGCAGATCTGCAGGGCATCGGGCAGGCCGGCGAGCGAGGCGCTGCGCAGGGCATCACCGAGGGTGGCAATGGCGGCTGCTGCCAGTGCCGTGTCCCCCTGCGCCAGGGCCAGTTCACGCAGCGCGATGCCCCGCAGGTTGCCGTGGTCGCAGCGCAGCGTGGGGTCGAAGGCCAGGGCCGCGGGGGGCACCTCGTCGAGGCGGGCGAGGGCGGCAGCGGGCTGGCCGAGGCTGCCGTACCAGTGCCAGGCGGCCAGGATGGCGATGCGGGCGTTGAGCTGCAGGCGCTCGGGCGCGGGCAGGCGCGGGTCGTTGAGCGTCTGGGAGAGGTCGCGCAGTTCGTCCTGGAGTGCGCCCCAGTCGCCCAGCCGGCGGGCGATGCGGGCGCGGCGCCAGCCCAGGGCGGCGACGGCAAGCGGGTCCTGCGGCGGGAGGTGGGGCACCGCCTGCTGGAGGGCCAGGCGGGCCGGGTAAAGCTCCCCACGGTCCAGCAGGTGGTCGGCCCGCGCGAGCGCTTCGGTATAGGCCCAGGGGATGAGGGGGGTGGTCGCAGCGCCGGGGCCGGTGGCGAGGGGGCGTTGGCCGAGCCAGTCGGCCAGCTCGGACCCCTGGGCGTTGCCGCCAGTGTCCAGATGGAAGCTGCAGCGGGCCAGCACCGGTTCGTGCAGCCAGAAGGGGCCGCCGCTGGGGGTCTGGGCGGCGATGAGCGTCTGCAGAGGCGTGTTGCCCAATTGGGCCATCGCACGCCAGACCTGCGTGCGGTGCAGTTCCGCCATGCCGGCGATACGGGCGCAGAGGTCGGCCCGGCTGCAGGGGCTGTCCCGACGGGCGAAGCCTTCGTCATGGGCCTGGAGCAGCGCGGCCAGCAGGCGGGGAAGCAGGCGGCTGCGCAGAACCGGCGCTTCAGGGCCGATGCGCAGACCGGTGCGGTGGAGCTCCACGCGCAGCGGATGGGCGTTGGTGTGGCCGGAGGAGGGGGCGGACGGGGAGGGGAAGGCGGAGGCGGAGGCGGGCATGGGCGCTGGATTGTGCGCGGAGCATTTTCCGTCGGGGAGGGGAGGTGCGTAACGAGCGTTACACGGGACTTCCATGGGAAGGAGCGGGCCGTGGCTGCGTTTTCTTGTGGAGGACGTATCAGGCCGGGCCCGCCACTTGCCTGATGACAGGCAAATCACCTTGAGGAGACTGAAATGGTGGCGAATGAAGCCTGGTATGGCAGTGAGGTCGGTGGCCTGCGGATGGGCAGCGGTGCGTTGTCCGCCGTGTCCTGGGGCTCGGTGCTGGCGGGTGCTGCGGCGGCTGCGGCCTTGTCGTTGATCCTGCTGGTGCTGGGCACTGGCCTGGGCCTGGCGGCGGTATCACCCTGGGCGGGCGAAGGGGCCGAAGCGCAGACGCTGGGTGTGACCAGCGTGGTGTGGCTGGCGCTGACGCAGCTGGTGGCGGCTGGGGTGGGCGGCTATTTGGCTGGCCGCCTGCGGACACGTTGGCGCGACACCCACAAGGATGAGGTGCACTTTCGCGACACGGCCCATGGCCTGCTGAGCTGGGCCGTGGCCACCCTGTTCACGGCAGCCCTGCTGGGGGCCGCCATTACCGGGGTCCTGGGGGCGGGTGTGAAGGCCGCGTCCACGGTGGCCGGTGGCACGGCCGCCGTGGCAGCCGCTGGCGTGGCCGGCAGCGCCGATGGGGGCGGTGCGCTCCCGGCGGGTGCTGGCGAGCGCGGCCGTGGTGGGCGCGGGGCTCGAGACGAGGGGGGCTTCGATCTGGGCTATTACCTGGATGCCATGCTGCGGCAGGCCCCGGGTGCGACCACTGCCGGCTCGTCAGGTGCGGCCACGGGGGCCGCTCCCAACCCGGCGACGCTGCGGACGACGCCGGATGCCGGCACGGCCAGCATCCAGCCGGAGCTGTCGCGTCTGGTGATGCACGCGTGGCGGCAAGGTGGGACGTTGACCGCGGAAGACACTCAACAAGCAGGTGCGCTGGTGGCGCAACGCACGGGGCTGAGCCAGGCCGATGCGGAGAAGCGCGTGACCACCTGGCTGGAGCGTGCCCGTACGGATGCGCAGGCCGCGCAGACCCGTGCCCGCGAAGCGGCAGACACGGCGCGCAAGGTGGCCATGCAGACGGCGCTGTGGATGTTCGTGGCTTTGCTGGTGGGGGCATTCACGGCCAGCTGGCTGGCCACGGTGGGTGGCCGTCAACGTGACCTGCAGGACTGAAAGGAGACCAACATGCGATCGATTCTGTTGTATTTGCTCGGCGTGCCAATCCCCATCATTATTCTGATTGCGCTGATCCGGTAGGGCCTGCCCTTGAGAGCCTCCCGCCAGGGCTCCTCTATGCAATGAGTCGCGGAACGCGCGCAGCGCCGTTCAAGCGGGGCTCTGGTTAGCGAAGAGGGCCACCGCCGGGCCGCCCCAAGGTGGCCCTTAGCCCCCTCGGGGGGCGGCTGGTCGGGCCCTAGGCCCGGCCAGCCGGGGGCACCATCATGTCGCGGAACGCGCGCAGCGCCGTTCAAGCGGGGCTCTGGTTAGCGAAGAGGGTCACCGCCGGGCCGCCCCAAGGTGGCCCTTAGCCCCCTCGGGGGGCGGCTGGACGGGCCCTAGGCCCGACCAGCCGGGGGCTAATGAAAATCCCTGCTCGCGGTTTGGAGGCGGCCTAGCAGGGGGGTCAGGTCTTCCAGGTGGCCTGCAATGAGGTTGCGTACTTCCCCCTTGCGCTGCCACTGTCCCCGTACTGCCAGCAGCCGTGCATGCAGCATCACCTGCCGCTGCCGCTCCCAGAGCTTGCGATGCACGATGACCTGCACGTCGCCGGTCTCGTCTTCCAGCGAGATGAAGATCGTGCCCTTGGCTGTGGCCGGCTGTTGCTTGACGGTGACGATGCCGCAGCCCCGCACCACGCGCCCGTCCGGCAGATCACTCAGCTCCGCCGCGCTCATGAGCCGGCGCTGCTGTAACAGGGGCCGCAACAAGGACAGGGGATGGCTGCGCAGGGTCAGCCCCAGGGACGCATAGTCAAAGACGATGTCCTCACCCTCCGGCGCCTGTGGCAGCTCCAGAAAGTCTTCCTGCACCGGCGCCGCACGCAGCAGGGGCGGTGGCGCGTGTTGCGCCGCGGCGTCCCACATCTGCTGGCGGCGATGGCCGCTGAGGCTGGCCAACGCATCACCCGAGGCCAGCATGGTCATCTGCTGCTGGTTCAGCCCGGCGCGCCGCGCCACATCCTCGGCATCCTCAAAGAGCGCTTCCTCCCGCGCCCGCTGAATGGCGGTCGCCGAGGCTTGCTGAAGCCCCTTGACCAGCCGCAACCCCAGGCGCACCGCCTTCGGTGGCAGATGGGCCGGCCGTGAGCGCGGGGCCGGGTCATGCCAGGGCTCCAGCGTGCAGTCCCAGTCGCTGTGCAAGACATCGGGCGGCAGCACCACCACGCCATTGCGCTTCGCGTCCTGCACCAGTTGGCTGGGGGAATAGAACCCCAAAGGCTGCGAATTCAGCATGCCGGCCAGGAACTCCGTCGGCCGATGGCACTTGAGCCAGCTGCTGGCGTAGACCAGCAAGGCAAATGAAGCCGCATGGGATTCCGGAAAACCGTATTCCGAGAAGCCCTTGATCTGCTCGAAGATCGACTCGGCAAATTCAAGCTGGTAGCCCCGCGCGGTCATGCCTTGCACGATCTTGTCGTAGTACTTCTGCAGCCCGCCTTTGCGCTTCCAGGCCGCCATCGATCGCCGCAGCCCGTCCGCCTCGCCGCCCGAGAACCCGGCCGCCACCATCGCAATCTGCATGACCTGTTCCTGGAATACCGGCACCCCCAACGTGCGCTCCAGCACCACCTTCAGTGCTTCGCTGGGGAACTCCACCGGCGCGAGCTTTTGCCGCCGCTGCAGATAAGGGTGGACCATGCCGCCCTGGATGGGCCCCGGCCGCACGATGGCCACCTCGATGACGAGGTCGTAGAAGCAGTGGGGGCGCAGCCTCGGCAGCATGCTGCGCTGCGCCCGGCTCTCGATCTGGAAGACCCCGATGGTCTCGGCGCGCGAGATCATCTGGTAGGTCTCCTCGTCTTCCGACGGAATGTCGTGCAGGCCGAAGTGGTCGCCGTCGCGTTCACTGACCAGGGCCAGGGTCTTGCGCAAGGCCGTGAGCATGCCCAGGCCCAGGACATCGACCTTGAGCAGCCCCACCGCATCCAGGTCGTCCTTGTCCCACTCGATCACGGTGCGGTCCGGCATGGAGGCGTTCTCCACCGGCACCATGCGGGTGAGTGGCCCCTGCGTCAGCACAAAACCGCCTGGGTGCTGCGAGAGATGGCGCGGGAAACCCAGCAGGTCACGGGTGAGGTCCAGCAGCTGCCGCACCGCCAACTGCGTAATGTCCAGCCCCACTTCGGCCAGGCGCGCCGCGTCGATGTCCATGCCATCCCACCATTGGTGGTTGCTGCACAGCGCATCCAGTGCCTCCGGGTCGAAACCCAGCGCCTTGCCCACATCGCGCAGCGCGCTCTTGACCCGGTAGGAGATCACCACCGCCGCCAGCGCCGCACGGTCGCGGGTGTACTTGCGGTACAGATACTGGATGATCTCCTCGCGGCGCTCGTGCTCGAAGTCGATGTCGATGTCTGGCGGTTCATTGCGTTCCTTGCTGATGAAACGCTCGAACAGCACCTGCATGCGGGCCGGGTCCACCTCCGTCACGCCAGTGCAATAACAGACCACCGAATTGGCCGCGCTGCCCCGGCCCTGGCAGAGAATGCCCTGCGAGCGGGCGTATTCGACGATGTCGGCCACCGTGAGGAAGTAGTGCTCATACTGCAGTTCCTCGATGAGATCGAGTTCCCGCTCGATCTGCTCGCTGATGGCCGCCGGAATGCCGCCAGGCCAGCGTCGGCCGGCGCCTTCGTGCGTGAGGCGGCGAAGATGCGAGGCCGGGGTCTCGCCGTCGGGGACCACCTCGTTGGGGTAGCGGTAGCGCAGTTCACCCAGGCTGAAGTCACAACGCGCCGCCACCTGCAGGGTCTCGGCCAGCAGGTCCTCCGGAAAGCGCTGCCCCAGGCGGCTGCGTGCACGCAGATGGCGCTCCGCATTGCGGTCGAGCGCCTGGCCACAGTCGGTCAGCGGTTTGCACAACCGGGTGGCGGTGAGCACATCCTGCAGCGGCTTGCGGCTGCGCACATGCATGGTGGCATTGCCAACGGCCACCAGCGGGATCTCGGTCAATGCGCTGAGCTCGCGCAGCCGCACCAGGCGGATCTCGTCATCGCTGCGGTGCAGTTGGTCCACGCCCAGCCAGCAGCGGCCAGTGAAGCGGGTCAACAGCCAGCGCGCCAGCGCCATCAGCGGCGCCGGCTGGGCGAACCGGTCCGGGCAGGCCACCACCACGCAGTCGTCCAGGTCCTGCGGGCCGATGTCGCGCAGCGTGCAGCGGTAGGTGCCTTTCTCGCTGGCGCGGCGCAGGCGAGAGATGAGCTGGCACAGGTTGCCGTAGCCGTTGAGGTTGCAGGCCAGCACCACCAGGGTGAAGGCACATGGCGCCTCCTGCACCTCGAACTGGCTGCCCACCAGCAACTGCAGGCCGTGTTCCTTGGCCGCCACATGCGCACGCACCATGCCGGCCATGCTGCATTCATCGGTGAGGGCCAGGGCGCGGTAGCCCAAGGCCTTGGCGCGTTGCACCAACTCCTCCGGCCAGCTGGCGCCTTTCAGGAAGCTGAAGTTGCTGATGCAGCGCAGTTCGGCGTAGTCAGGCAGCCGCGCAGCGTCCGCATCGGCGGCGCCGTCGTCGATGGGGGGGGCGGATTCGGGATCCACAGGGAATTCCGGCGGCGGCTGGCTCATGGCGGGGGCCCCGCATCAGGCGTAGATGCCGTGCAGATACCAGGCGCCACCCCCACCGGCCAGGCGCTCCTGGAAGATGGCCAGCACACCGGCGTTGTCGTTCACTGCCACCCAGTAGTCGCGCAGGACGTTGCGGTGGCCGGCCTGGGCCTGGGGCGTATCCACGGGGGTGGGGCCGGGGGCGCCGGGCAACCGGTCCCACCAACCGCCTTCCACCCGGTCCGGACCGATCAGCAGCGTCAGCGCGCCCTGGTAGTGCGGGCATTCATTTCGCACCGCCAGCTTCAACGGCTCATCCAGCAGGAAGGCCGGTTCGGGCGTCTGGGGCGATGCGCAGGCGCGCGGCCGGCCGCCCCGCTTTGGCGACGCGGGGTCGGACGGCTGCCAGCGTGTCATCCATTCCATCCGGTGCTCATCCACCAGCGCCGGCTGCAGCACCCGCGCCGGACCTAGCCGGGCGGCGATGCGTTCCAGCGTGAGGTAGAGCGTCTCGCCGGTGCGGATCTCATCAGGCAGCAGCGAGGCGCTGTCCTCCACCAGCGGTTGCACATCCAGGGCTTGCAGCCTCAGTTCCCCCACAGGGGCCAGCAACTGCGTCTTGGCCAGGTGTTCCGCCAGCAGGCGACAGAAATGCTCCAGCTCGCGGATGGGTTCGGCAGTGCGTACCGTCAGGTGGCCATGGTCACCAATCTCACGGGCGCGCATCGAGTCATGCATCCAGTGCAGAGTGAACCCGGTGGCGCCTGCATGGCGGGCCGCCAGCCAGCCGCACAACTGCATCAGCAAGGGGCGCGCGCTCATCAGCAGGGCGGGCGCACGGTCTTCACGGCTGGGCAGTTCCAGGCGTGCATGGAAGTCCTCCGGCAGCGCTTCCCAGCCATGCACCTCGGGCCGCAAGCCATAGGCCTGGTCCAGGGCCGCCAGTACACCGGCCCCGAATCGGCGACTGATGCCGCCGCGTGGCAGGCCACGCAACTGACCGAGCGTGCGCACACCCGCGCGGCTGAGCGGCTCCGCATGGGCCGCGGCGGCACTCAGGGCTTCCAGCGGCAGGGGGTCCAGCACGGCCTGCAGCAGCCGGTCGCCCAGGTCGGTGACCCCACAGCGCGCCAGCACCAGCGCCGCGTTGGCGGTGGAGGCCCAGCCGATGCGGCACACGCCCAGGTCCGGTGCCTCGTCGGCCAAACGGGCCTTGAGGGCGTTCAAGCCTCGGAACAGGCGCAGGCTGGCGGCGACTTCCATCACCACCGCATCCTCCATCCGGGCCACCCGTGGCGTGAACTGCAGGCACCACACGGCCAGCCCCCGCAGGGCGTCGGGCGAGACCACGAAGGGCGCCTGCGGGTCCTCAGAAGGAGAGGGTGGAAGAATCAGGGCGACCCACAGCATGGTGGAGCTCCTTGGCGGCAGGGAGGGCGGACCCAGACGACGGCGTGGGCGCTGACGTGGCGGCGATGGGGGTGGCGAGTGTGGTGGCGTGTGCGGATGCGCCTGGGGCCAGCGACGTAGCCTCGCCGACCGCGATGGCGTTGGTGGTGGCGTTCGTAGTGGCTGTTGTTGGGCGCTTTGCCGGTGTCCGCTGCCGCTGGGCCCGCAGGTCGCTGGGGTGCATCACACGGGGTGTCAGCACCAGCTCCAATCCCCCGGGGATGGAGGGCAGCACCACTGGCTGCTCATGGGCCGGGCCCTTGCGCTTGAGCAGGGTCACCTGCAATTGCCAATCCACATCCACGTCCACCGCCACCCGCAAGGGCGCGGGAGAGGGGTCATGGCGGGCCTGTATCGGCCGGAACAGGAAGACGGGGCCATCAAACGACTGCGCCAGCACCTGCAGCCGGCGCAACTGCTCCGGCGCCGCCTGCGGCAACCAGGCCAGCACCGCGCCGGCCGCATTGGACTTGATCAGTTGTTCTGTGCACCACAGCCGCTCGGAGGTTGCCTGGGCCTGGATCCACACCAGTTGACGTTCACCCAGTCCCAGATGCATCAGGCCGGGCAGATGCGGACGTTTGGGTGCTCCCACCAGCACCACGGCGGCGCCGTCACTCACCACCTCGCGCAGGGCCGGACCGATCAGCCGCCATTCGGCCAATGAAAACTGCGGCTGCAGGATTTCGGTGATCTGGCGCGACGGCCATCCACCGTCCGGCAGTTCTGCATCCAGGGCCGGAAAACCGCTGGACCAGGCGGTGTTGCAGGAACGACCCATGGCATCACCCCGCCACAAGGCCTCCGCCACGTTGGCGGGCAGCGGCATGACATCCGGCCGGGCGGCATTCTGCGAAGGGGACAGCAGTCCAGGCTGGGCGGACATGATTAGCAAAATACTGTATGGGGATACAGTATATGGGGCAGTTCTGGCCGCAAAAGTAAGTGGGCCTCACGCGGCCATGGCCATGCGGCGTTTGTCACCTTTCTGAGTGAATGGCCGTGATCGATAAGCGAACGGGCGCATTTCCTGGCGGTTTTGACGTCAAAGTGTTCGCTGCGTGACGCAAAACCCGTGATTAGAGTTGGTGAACCAGCGCCGCCTGTCTTGAAAAAGGCCTGACGCGCATAATCTAGGTAATAACCCTATGTTTATGCCGCATACCTCTTCTTCCAGCCCGATACCGGAAGTGTTGACTTCCCGACTTCGGCTGCGAGCGCCTGCGCCGGGTGATCTTCGATCCCTGCATGACGCGTTGATGGACCCTGCCAACCTGCGCTTCGGCGTGGAGAGCACGGGCGCTGCCGCCCGGCTCGCGCACTGGCGAGCGCTGTGGCAGGCCGATGGTGTTGGCCCCTGGGCGGTGGAATTGCGGGATCACCCCGAGGCGGGTGCCATCGGCTTTGGCGGCCTGAGCCGTGCAGTGGTCACCGGCGTACACGCGCTGCTGCTGGAGTTTCACTTTCGGTCTGATTTCTGGGGCTGCGGTTATGCGGCCGAGATGTCGCTCGCCGCGCTGCGCATGGCCTTCCTGGAACTCAAGTCCGGCGAGGTGCAGTCGCTGCTGCCGCCGGGCAACACCGCGGCGCGCAAGACGGTGGAACGTCTGGGCCTGCGGCTCAAGGGCTCGGTGGCGGATCATCCTGGTGAAGCCGCCAGCCTGCTCTATGAAATCAACGTGACCCAGTTCCACACCCGGCCGCCACAACAACCTGAGCCGACGCCGTTCGGGGCCTGAGCTCGCCGGGTTTAGTCGGGCTCGGCGCTTCCCGTCGAATTGGACGCGCTGTCCGCGCCTCGCTCGGCCCCTCGTTCCGCGCCGCGCTCTGCCCCCCGCTCCATACTACGCTCGTCATTTCGCTCTGCACTTCGCTCTGTACTTCGCTCCGCACGCTGCTCGGCACTTCGCTCCCCACCCCATCCCGGGTAGGTCCGCAATCCAGGCAGATCCAACACCCTCACGCCGCCGTATTCCACGGCAATCAGCCGGCGCTCCTCAAGGTGCCGCAGCGCCTCGTTCACCCGCTGGCGTGACAAGCCCACCAGATGCCCCAGCTCCTGCTGCGTGATGCGCAGCAGCCCGCCCACCCCGGGATAGAGCTGCGGATGGAAGAGCGCCGCGAGATTGCGCGCCACGCGTAGGTCGGGGTCGCTTTGCCGGTCGATCTCTCGCGCGGCAATGAACTGCCCCAGCCGCTCGTTGAGCTGGTTGAGCACATAGCGGTTGAAAGGGATGCTGGTCTCCAGCAACTCATGGAAGTCGTCCAGCGGCAGGCCGGCCACCACGCTGCGCCGCAGTGCCTGGATGTTGTAGCGGTAGGTCTCACGCTTGAGCAGTGTGCCTTCGCCAAACCAGCCCCCGGGCGGCACGCCGGTGAAGGTGACGGGCCGCGCGGCCGCGTCGTCATTGCTCATCTTCAGCAGGCCGTCGATCACGCCGAACCAGTAGTTGGCTTCCTTGCCGATGCGGCAGATGCGCTCGCCCACGTCCACCTCGGCCACCAGCAAGCGGGCCACGACATGGCTGCGTTCCAGCGATGACAAAGAGCTCAGCCAGGGAATGGCGTCGAGCTCAACCGGCGTGGCGATACGGGCACGCTGGCGCAATGGCCGTTGCTCCGACACTCGGACTGCGGTTCGGGCGGCTCGTGATGCGGACAAGGCAAGTGCTGGCATGAAGTGTTTATCGTGCAGCGGCCTGACACCGTGCCGACAGCCCCCCCTGGGGAAAGTCCGCCCCCGAACTGTCCCTAGGAATGTCGTTGCAGCGACAACACGGCGTCAAAGCCGCAGCCTAGGATTCGCCCACAACCGCACACCAGCCACCACCCCCTATTCACGGTGGCCGGGAGATGCACAAGGAGACAACGGTGGAACAGACCTTCCCCCGATGGCTGCTGGCTCATGCGCGGCAACGTCCCCGGGCACCGGCGTTGCGCGAGAAGGAGCTGGGCATCTGGCAGACGCTCAGTTGGTCCGCGCTGGCGGCGCTGGTGCGCGAGTTGGCACATGGGCTGGCCGTCGCCGGACTGCGGCGCGGGCAGCATGTGGTCGTGATCGGTGAGAACCGACCGCGCCTGTATGCCAGCATGCTGGCGGCGCAGTCGCTGGGCGCCATTCCGGTGCCGCTCTACCAGGACGCCGTGGCCGCCGAATTCGTCTTTCCGCTGGTGAACGCCGAGGTGGCCTTTGCGGTGGTGGAAGACCAGGAACAAGTCGACAAGCTGCTGGAGATCCGCCCGTCCTGTCCCGCCCTGACGCACATCTGGTTCGATGATCCGCGCGGCCTGCGCCACTACGACGCCCCGGGCTTGGCCGCCCTGGATGCACTGTGTGCCCAGGGCCGTGCGCATGCAGCGCGCCACCCCGATCTGTTCGAGGCGGAAGTGCAGGCGGGTGATGCGGGCGACGTGGCCGCGATGTTCTTCACCTCCGGCACCACCGGCCTCCCCAAGGGCGTGGTGCATACCCATGCCTCATTGATCGACCGCGCGCTGGCGGGTGCCTGTTTCGACCGCCTGAGTGCCGATGAGGAGGTGCTGGCCTATCTGCCGCCCGCCTGGGTCGGCCAGAACATCTTCAGCTACGCGCAGTGGCTGGCCTGCGGTTATGTGGTGAATTGCCCCGAGTCCGCCAGCACCGTGCAGATCGACCTCAAGGAAATCGGGCCGACCTATTACTTCGCGCCGCCGCGCATCTTCGAAGCCCTGCTCACCAGCGTGATGATCCGCATGGAAGATGCCGGCCGCGTCAAACGCTGGCTGTTCAAGCACTGCATGGCCCTGGCCAGGCGCGTGGGCCCCGCCTTGCGCGACGGGCACCCGGTGGCATGGCCGGACCGCTGGCGCTACCGCCTGGGTGACCTGCTGATCTTCGGGCCGCTGCGCAATGCGCTGGGCTTCTCCCGCGTGCGGGTGGCCTACACCGCCGGGGAGGCCATCGGCCCCGACCTGTTCAGCTTCTACCGGTCCATCGGCATCAATCTCAAGCAGCTCTACGGCTCCACCGAGACCGCCGTGTTTGTCTGCCTGCAGCCGGACCATCAGGCCCGTGCCGACACGGTGGGCATCCCCATCGACGGCGTGGAAATCCGCCTGGCCGAGAGCGGCGAGATCCTGGTGCGCTCGCCAGGCCTGCTGCAGGGCTACTACCGGAACCCGCAGGCCACCGCCGAGGTGCTGGACGCCGAAGGCTGGTTTCACACCGGCGATGCCGGCTTCCTCGACGCGGATGGCCATCTGCGCATCATCGACCGAGCCCGGGACGTGGGACGCCTCGCCGGCGGTGCCTTCGATGGCGCCCTGTTTGCGCCCAAGTATGTGGAGAACAAGCTCAAGTTCTTTGCCTACATCAAGGAGGCCGTGGCCTTTGGCGACGGGCGGGACCGGGTCTGTGCCTTCATCAACATCGACCTGGAGGCGGTGGGCCACTGGGCCGAACGTGAGCACCTGCCGTATGCGGGCTACACCGACCTGGCCTCCAGGCCGGAGGTCTACACGCTCATCCAGGATTGCGTGCAGCAGGTCAATGCCGACCTGGCGCGCGACGAACGCCTGGCCGGCAGCCAGGTCTCGCGCTTCCTGGTGCTGCACAAGGAGCTGGATGCCGATGACGGTGAACTGACCCGCACGCGCAAGGTGCGCCGCGGCGCCATCGCGGAGAAATACGCGGTGCTGATCGACGCGCTCTACGCTGGCAAAACCTCTCAGTACATCGAGACCGCCGTCCGCTTCGAGGACGGCCGCAGTGGTGTGGTGGCGGCCGAGGTGCAGCTGGCCGATGCACGGCTCTACCCCACCCTTGCCACGCCTGCCGCCGATCCCTTCGCCGCTGACACCGCCACCGACGCCGACATCTCCACCCGGAAGGCTGCCTGATGAACGACAGGGTAAACGCCCCGGTGGTGCTGGAGGTGCGCCACATCTCGTTGGGCTTTGGTGGCGTCCAGGCACTCACCGACATCAGCTTCGATGTCCGCGAGCATGAGATCCGCGCCATCATCGGCCCCAACGGCGCGGGCAAGAGCTCCATGCTCAATTGCATCAACGGCGTGTACCAGCCGCAGCAGGGGCAGATCCTGTTGCGGGGTGAAGACGTGGGTCGCTTCAGCCCGCGTGTGCGGCTGCGCCGCGTGGCGGAGATGGGCGTGGCCCGGACCTTTCAGAACCTGGCCCTGTTCAAGGGCATGAGTGTGCTGGACAACATCATGACCGGTCGCCACCTGCACATGCACACTGGCCTGGTGGCGCAGGCGCTGCGCAATCCGTGGTGGAGCCGCGCGGCACGGGAAGAGAACACGCAGCGCCAGCATGTGGAACGCATCATCGACTTCCTGGAAATCCAGTCGCATCGCAAGACCCCCGTCGGTCGGCTGCCTTATGGGCTGCAAAAGCGGGTGGACCTGGGCCGCGCGCTGGCCATGGAGCCGCGGGTGCTGCTGCTGGACGAACCCATGGCCGGCATGAACGTCGAGGAGAAGCAGGACATGTGCCGTTTCATCCTCGACGTGAACGACGAGTTCGGCACCACCATCGTGTTGATCGAGCACGACATGGGCGTGGTGATGGACATCAGCGACCGGGTGGTGGTGCTGGACTACGGCCGCAAGATCGGTGACGGTACACCGGACGAGGTGCGCGCCGACGATGCCGTCATAAGTGCCTACCTGGGCACGGACCACTGAACGGAGGCCCCATGGCATTCTTCCTGGAAACCCTGATCGGCGGCCTGATGACCGGCATGCTGTATTCGCTGGTGGCGCTGGGCTTTGTGCTGATCTTCAAGGCCTCGGGCGTGTTCAATTTTGCGCAGGGCGCGATGGTGCTGTTTGCGGCGTTGGCCATGGCGCGCTTCGCCGAATGGATCCCGTCATGGACAGGCCTTTCCGGCAAGTGGATGCTCAACCTGCTGGCCTTCCTCGTGGCCATGGTATTGATGGTGGTGGTGGCCTGGCTGGTGCAGCGCCTGGTGCTGGGCCGCCTGGTCAACCAGGAAGGGGTGACCCTGCTCATGGCCACGCTGGGCATCACGTATTTCCTGGATGGCCTGGGCCAGACGCTGTTTGGCTCGGACATCTACAAGATCGATGTGGGCCTGCCCAAGGACCCCATGTTCCTGCTGGCCAATCACTTCCAGGGCGGTGTGCTGGTGAGCCAGGAAGACCTGGCCGCCGCCGCCATTGCCGCCACGCTGGTGACCGGGCTCAGCCTCTTCTTCCGCTGCACCGGCACCGGCCGCGCCTTGCGCGCGGTGGCGGACGATCACCAGGCCGCGCAGTCCATCGGCATTTCGCTGTCCCGCATCTGGGTGATCGTCTGGAGCGTAGCGGGTTTTGTGGCGCTGGTGGCAGGGGTCATCTGGGGCTCCAAGCTGGGCGTGCAGTTCTCGCTGTCGCTGGTGGCGCTCAAGGCCTTGCCGGTGGTGATCCTGGGCGGCCTGACGTCGGTGCCGGGGGCCATTCTGGGCGGGCTGATCATCGGCGTGGGCGAGAAGCTTTCGGAGATCTACATCGGCCCTTTCCTCGGGGGCGGCATCGAGATCTGGTTTGCCTACGTGCTGGCGCTGCTGTTCCTGCTGCTGCGGCCGCAGGGGCTGTTTGGCGAACGCATCATCGACCGCGTCTGACCCCGGAGGCCTCATGCTCTATCGCGAAAACGGCCAGTTCAAGACCAGCTACGACGCCGACCAGCAGCTCTTTCCGGTGCTGCAGGACCGGCTGGCAATGGGGCTGTTGCTGGTGCTGGCGGTGCTCGTCATTCCCGCCGTGGCCAGCGAATACCTGCTGCGGGCGGTGCTGATCCCCTTCCTCATCCTCTCGCTGGCCGCGCTGGGCCTGAACCTGCTGGTGGGCTACTGCGGCCAGATATCCCTGGGCACCGGGGGCTTCATGGCGGTGGGGGCCTATGCGGCCTACAACTTCCTGGTGCGCGTGGACGGCATGCCCACGGTGGCTGCCATTGTGCTGGGCGGCGCCATGGCCACGGTGGTGGGCGTGCTTTTTGGCCTGCCGTCCCTGCGCATTCGGGGCCTGTACCTGGCGGTCGCCACCTTGGCCGCGCAGTTCTTCTGTGACTGGGCCTTCCTGCGCGTGAAATGGCTGACCCACGACTCGCCCTCCGGCTCGGTCGGTGTCTCCGGGCTGTCCGTGCTGGGCCAACCGCTGGATACCCCCGCCCGCAAATACCTGCTGTGCCTGGCCTTCGTAATGGTCTTTACCCTGCTGGCCAAGAACCTGGTGCGCGGCCACATCGGCCGCGGCTGGATGGCGATGCGGGATATGGACGTGGCCGCTGCCGTCATCGGTATCCGGCCGATGCGCGCCAAGCTGGGCGCCTTTGCCGTCAGCAGTTTCATCGTGGGCGTGGCCGGCGCGTTGTGGGCCTTTGTCCACCTGGGCGCGTGGGAGCCGGCCGCCTTCTCCATCGACCGCAGCTTCCAGTTGCTGTTCATGGTGATCATCGGTGGCCTGGGCTCCATCGCCGGGGGCTTCCTGGGGGCGGCCTTCCTGGTGGTGCTGCCCATCTTGCTGGACAACCTGCCGCGCTGGTTCGGCCTGCCCATCGACACCGCGCTGGCGGCCCACCTCACCACCATGATCCTGGGCACGCTGATCGTCTTCTTCCTCGTCGTGGAGCCGCATGGCCTGGCACGGCTGTGGCAGGTCGGGCGCGAGAAGCTCAGGCTGTGGCCCTTTCCTCACTGAGCCCGCATGGCTGGCGCCTGGATCCCGTGCTGATTCCAACAACCAAGGAGACCTCATGAGAACGATCGCACTGAAGACCCTGGCGGCGGTGGCCGCCCCGCTGCTGACGCTGGCCGGGCTGCTCGCCTCCGGGCCCGTGGGCGCACAGGCCAGGGAGCAGTTCTTTCCGCTGCTGGTCTACCGCACCGGCCCGTATGCGCCCAACGGCACGCCATGGGCCAACGGCAAGCAGGACTACCTCAAGCTCATCAATGCACGCGACGGCGGCATCAACGGTGTGAAGCTGACCTACGAGGAGTGCGAGACGGGCTACGCCACCGACAAGGGCGTGGAGTGCTACGAACGGCTCAAGGGCCGGGGCGCATCGCTCTTCGATCCGCAGGCCACCGGGATCACCTTCGCGCTGACCGACAAGGTCCCCACCGACAAGATCCCGCTGATGACCCTGGGCTATGGGCTGTCGGCCTCGCAGGACGGCAATGTCTTCAAGTGGAACTTCCCGCTGATGGGCAGCTACTGGACCGCCGCGGACATGCTCATCCAGCACCTGGCGAAGAAGGAGGGTGGCTTCGACAAGCTCAAGGGCCGCAAGATCGCGCTGGTCTATCACGACTCTCCATTCGGCAAGGAGCCGATCCCGCTGCTGGAGGAACGGCAGAAGATGCATGGCTTCGAGCTGGTCAAGATCCCGGTCACCGCGCCGGGGGTGGAACAGAAGTCGGCCTGGCTGCAGGTGCGGCAGCAACGGCCCGACTATGTGCTGCTGTGGGGCTGGGGAGTGATGAATGCCACGGCGCTGAAGGAGGCGCAGGCCACCGGATACCCGCGCGAGAAGATGTATGGCGTCTGGTGGGCCGGCGCGGAGCCGGATGTGAAGGACGTCGGCGAGGGTGCCAAGGGCTACAACGCGTTGGCACTCAACGGCCATGGCCAGCAGCCGAGGGTCATCCAGGACCTGCTCAAGTATGTGCATGGCCAGGGGCAGGGCACGGGGCCGAAGGAAGAGGTGGGTTCGGTGCTCTACACGCGGGGCCTGATCATCCAGGCCTTGTCGGTGGAGGCTGTACGGCGGGCCCAGGAACGCTTTGGCAAGGGCAAGGTGATGACCGGTGAACAGGTGCGCTGGGGGCTGGAGAACCTGGCGCTGGATGAGAAGCGCCTTGAACAGCTGGGCCTCACCGGGGTGATTCGCCCCATCTCCACTTCCTGCCAGGACCACATGGGCTCCACCTGGGCGCGGGTCCACACCTGGGATGGCAGCAAGTGGCGCTTTTCGTCCGACTGGCTGCAGGCCGACGAGCAGATCCTGAAGCCGCTGGTGAAGGCGGCTGCCGACCAATACGCCGCCGACAAGAAGCTGTCCCGGCGCGCCCCTGGCGACTGCCAGTCCTGACTGCGGAGGCCGCATGACGCCACTCCTGGCCGTGAACGGCATCGAGGTGATCTACAACCATGTCATCCTGGTGCTCAAAGGCGTGTCGCTGACGGTCCCGCAGGGTCGCATCGTCGCCCTGCTGGGCGGCAACGGGGCCGGCAAGACCACCACGCTGCGGGCCGTGAGCAACCTGCTGGCCGCCGAGCGCGGCGCGGTGACGAAGGGCCGCATCGAGCTGCGCGGGGAGCGCATCGAGCACCTGTCGCCATCGGCGATGGTGGCGCGTGGGGTGGTGCAGGTGATGGAAGGCCGGCACTGCTTTGCCCACCTGAGCATCGAGGAGAACCTGCTGACCGGTGCCTACACCCGCAAGGACGGCAAGGCCGCCGTCGCGCAGACCCTGGAGAAGGTCTACGCCTTCTTCCCCGGGCTGAAGGCACGGCGCCATGCACTGGCGGCCTACACCTCGGGGGGCGAACAGCAGATGTGTGCGATTGGGCGGGCGCTGATGGCCCATCCCACCCTGGTGCTGCTGGACGAGCCGTCCATGGGGTTGGCGCCGCAGATCGTCGAGGAGGTGTTCGACATCGTGCGTGAACTGAATCAGCGCGAGGGCACCACCTTCTTGCTGGCGGAGCAGAACACCCATCTGGCGCTGCGGTATGCCGATGACGGCTACATCCTGGAAAACGGCCGGGTGGTGATGGAAGGCTCGGCGGCCTCGCTGCGCGAGAACGAGGATGTGCGCGAGTTCTACCTCGGCATGGGCCGGCAGGCCGATGGCGGTGAGCGGCGCAGCTTCCGGGATGTGAAGAGCTACAAGCGCCGCAAGCGCTGGCTGGCTTGAGCCATTGGGTTGCGCCACTGAGAATGAAGGATGTGGCCCGTCGGGCCTTTGATGATGCACACAGGGAGAACGTGATGAGCCCCGACCACGATGGCGCCGGAGATGCCCCCGGTGATTTCTTTGCGTTGCCCCCGTTCAACGCGGAAGCGGCGCTGCTTCAGTTCAAGCGCACGCTGCGCGATGCACGGACGCTGACGGAGCGCGGCAATGCCTTCAGCTTTGAAGGGCAGGAGGTGCTGAACCTGCAGGTCGAACCCGGCCAGCTGGTGGCGCGCCTGGCCAGGCGCCCGGCCCGCAGCCCTGACTGGGAGACCCGCGTCTGTCGCAACGCTGCGGACGTGCGCAAGCTCCAGGACGACCTCAAGCGCCGGCTGTTGCAATGGGCTGATGAGTGATGAGCGCCGCGGCCTTCTACGACGCGCTGGAGATCCGCCCGCCTGCGCAGCGGGAGGCGCAGCACCTGGCGGCATTGCCGCATCAGGTGGCTCACGCACAGGCGCACACCGAGGCGTTTGCCGACGTGCTGGCCGGCATTGAGGCCTCGCGCATCTCCAGCCGGGCTGCGCTGGCGGCCCTGCCGGTCACCCGCAAGGCGGACCTGCTGGCGCGCCAGCAGGCCGTGCGCCAGCAACGCCAGGATGACCCCTTTGGCGGCTTCTCGGCGGTGGGCTGGCAGGGCCTGGCCCGCAGCACAGGGGCGCGGCGTGTGTTCCAGTCGCCCGGGCCGCTGTATGAGCCGCAGGGCTGGCGCCGCGACTACTGGCGCATGGGCCGGGCCTTGCACGCGGCCGGGTTGCGTGCCGGGGATCTGGTCCACAACAGCTTCAGCTACCACCTCACCCCGGCGGGCGCCATGATGGAAGACGCGGCCGAGGGGTTGGGCTGCACGGTCTTCCCCGCCGGTGTCGGCAACACCGAGCTGCAGGTGCAGGCCCTGGTGGCGTTGCGCCCGCAGGCCTATATCGGCACCCCGGGTTTCCTCAAGATCCTGATGGACCGGACGCTGGAGCAGGAGCTTGAACTTCCACTGCGCAAGGCGCTGGTGAGCGGCGAGGCCTTTCCGTCGGCCCTGCGGGACTGGTGCCTGGCGCGCCAGGTGGCGGCCTTCCAGTGTTATGCCACCGCAGACCTGGGCCTGATCGCCTACGAGACATCGGCGCGTGAGGGCCTGGTGATCGACGAGGGGGTGGTGGTGGAGATCGTCCGCCCGGGCAGCGGTGATCCGGTGCCGGACGGCGAGGTGGGTGAGGTGGTGGTCACGACCTTGAATCCGGACTATCCGCTGATCCGCTTCGGCACCGGCGATCTGTCTGCCGTGCTGCCCGGCACCTGTCCCACGGGGCGCACCAATGCCCGCCTGCGCGGATGGTTGGGGCGGGCCGACCAGAGTGCCAAGGTGCGTGGCATGTTTGTGCATGCCTCGCATGTGGCGGCGGTGCTGAAACGCTGCCCCGAGGTGGTGCGGGCCCGCCTGGTGGTGACGGGTGAGTTGGGGCAGGACGCGATGGTGCTGCAGGTGGAGGTGGGGTCCGAGCTGGCGTCCAAACTGGGGGGCGAACCGGGTGGTGAACCGGAAGGGATGGCTCTGCGCCTGGCCGAGCTGTGGCGGGACACGACCCGGCTGCGCGCGGATGTCGAGCTGCTCAGGCCGGGCGCTCTGGCCAACGATGGGCAGGTGATTGACGACCGCCGCAGCCCGAGCTGAATGGCTGCCGGGCTCAGATCAGGCTGAGGATTCGTCCGGCTGGGTGGCAGATCCCTCCCGGAGAATCAATTGCAAAGTCGACTTTGACTGCTCGAAAATTTCATCGAACTGGCGGAGCTTTCTGTTGCAGCTCTCCGGGTTGCCGCCGTCCGCGAAGCGACGAGCCGCTTTTAGGGTATCTATCAGGCTATCGAAAGAGTGGTCTGCCATCTTGCCGACCGTCAATATTGCCCATATCCTGAGGTCACGATGATCGATGGCACGGTAGGCGGACGTCAATTCCTGGGCGGTTTGCTGCAGCTTTGCGATGAAGGTCATCGTAGCGTTTATCCGCAGCACCCCTTGCTTGACATCGTGCAGCTGCGGCATGGTGCTGCAGGTGAGACCATCAGCCACATTGCTGATGGTGGCGTGTGGGCCGCCGCATGCTTTCTCCAGCGCCTGCCTCGCCTCTTGGAGGCTTCGAATTTCACCGTCCAGCAACGCGGTGGCGTACATCCGAAGTTGGCGGCAAATCATGTCCAGTTTGTACTCGTCATGCCCGATGGCGCCGCAGAGCGTGCGTTGACGCGGGGGTATCTGGCCGCCCAGGGAGATCTGGTGCTGAACATCCTCGAGCGACTTTCTGGAACTGATCAGCTGGCAATCGTCCAGCATGCGTCGCCGCGCCTCTTCGGGCAGCATGGCGGCTGGATCGGTGGACTGAAGAAAGCCAAGAACCTCAATGGCGCATCGTCGGTTGTTATCGAACTGGCGCACAAGAGCTGAGTAGCGATCGTCGCTCAGCGAGGGATCAGCCTTCAGGAGTGCCGGGCCCGAACTCTGGATCGGCGTGGCCATGAATGAAAGCGATGGATACATGGTGTGGAGGGCCCGGGGTGCCCTGGAAGTTGGACATTCCTTGGTGCGCGCCGGTCGCAGGGATGGTTCGCATGAAACTTTGCAGGTCTGGATGCTCCGGCCAGGCCCTCAGGAACCTCTGCCAAACGCCTCGCGGCCGAGGTGACCCCCGCTTCGGGCGGTCCGCGGCGTTGCAAATCCTCGCCATAGCAACGGCTATGGCGGTGGTTTTCGCCTTGCGCCCCATCCCGCATCAAGGCCACCTCGGCTCGCGGGAGTGATGCAGCGCTTCCCTTACGTAGTTTCCACTGGTTGCAAAGCGGCTTCGGCCTCTAGCATTCCGAGCACCACACCACTCCTGATGGAAGACAGCCATGAAGAAGACTTTGCTCGCCTGCATCGCGGCGTTGAGCGTGGGCGCCGCCTGGGCCGACTACCCCGACAAGCCGGTGACCATCGTCGTGCCGTTCTCCGCGGGCGGCCCTACCGACAAGGTGGCACGGGACCTGGCTGAGGCCCTGCGCAAGCCGCTGAACGCGACCATCGTGATCGAAAACGTTGGGGGGGCGGGCGGCACGCTGGGCGCCACCAAGGTCTCCAAGGCGTCGCCGGACGGCTACACCTTGCTGCTGCACCATATCGGCATGGCCACGTCACCGTCGCTGTACCGCAACCTCCAGTACAAGACGCTGGACGATTTCGAGTATCTGGGCCTGGTGAACGAGGTGCCGATGACGATCATTTCCCGCCCGACGCTGCCTGCGAGCAGTTACGCCGAGCTGATGAAATGGATTGAGGGCAACAAGGGCAAGATCAATCTGGCCAATGCCGGTCTGGGGTCCGCCTCTCACCTGTGCGGGTTGCTGTACCAGAGCACGCTGAAGACCGACATGACGACGGTACCGTACAAAGGCACGGGCCCGGCGATGACGGACCTGATCGGTGGGCAGGTGGACCTGATGTGCGATCAGACCACCAACACCACCAGCCAGATCGACAGCGGCAAGGTGAAGGCCTTCGCCGTGACGACAAGCAAGCGGCTGGGCGGCGGGCTGGCCAAGCTGCCGACGCTGGAGGAAACGGGGCTGAAGGGCTTCAATGTGACGATCTGGCACGGGCTGTATGCGCCGCGTGGTACGCCCAAGGCCGTGCTGGAGAAAATCAATACCGCGTTGAAGGCCGCCTTGAAGGACGCTGACTTCCACAAGCGCGAAGAGGCTTTGGGGGCGGTGATCGTGAGCGACAGCCGGGTAAATCCGGCGGAGCACAAGAAGTTCGTGGAGGCGGAAATCAACAAGTGGACGCCGGTGATCAAAGCGGCTGGGCAGTACGCTGATTGAATGCGCCTGTTGGGGAAGCACTGAATCCTGAGTCCTGAATCGCTGTTTCCGATTCCTGATTCCTGGATTCCGATTCCTGAACGACGAGGGCTCGCCATTGCGGTGAGCCCTTTTTCGTTACTGCTCAGGTCCGCGTAGCATCAGGATCAGGGGGCCAATTTTCTCCATGTCCCTCCTGTCCCGCTCCGCGGGCCATTCCTTCCCTGACTTACGAAAATCGGCCCCCTCATCCTGGTGCAGATACACCCAGCCCATTCACCGGATCCATTCACCGGATCCATTCACCGAACCCATTCACCGGATCCATTCATCCAATTTGGGTCATGCCGGTGTTCGGCAGACGATGGCCAGCTTCTGGCCGTCAAGGTCTCGGAAGTAGGCTGCGTAAAAGTTGGGGCCATAACGCTCACGCAGGCCGGGACGACCCTCGTCGCGACCGCCCGCGGCCAAGGCCGCCGCATAGACCTGGTCCACCTGCGCGCGCGTGGATGCCGCCAGCGCCAACATGCTGCCATTGCCCACAGTGGCATCCAGGCCGTCAAACGGCTTCACCACCCACAGCTGCGACTGCCCGCCCTCAGGCCCATAACCCACCATCTCATCATCCGCGTACGCGGCCTTCAGGCCCAGCGGCGCCAGCGTGACGTCATAGAAAACCTTGGCCTTGGCCGGGTCGTTGCTGCCCAATGTGATGTAACTGATCATGGAATGGTCCTTGAGGGCTGGGGGAACTTGGAAATAGAAGAATGGAAGGCGTCCGCGGCTCGTTCACATCCGGATAGGAATGGTGACCGGTCCGTCATTGACCAGGCTCACCTGCATGTCGGCACCGAACTCCCCGGTCGCAACCGTGGGATGTTGCTGGCGGGCATAGGCCACCGCGTGGTCATAAAGCTGGCGGCCCAGTGCGGCTGGGGCTGCGCCAGTGAAGCTGGGGCGGTTGCCGCTGCTGGTGTCGGCCGCCAGCGTGAACTGGCTGACGATGAGCAGGCCGCCTCCGGTGTCCTGCAGGCTGCGATTCATCTTGCCTGCATCGTCACTGAAAACACGTAGCTTCAACACCTTCTGCAGCAGCTTCTCCGCCACCGCCTCCGTGTCCTGCGGCTCTGCACAGAGCAGCAGCACGAAACCCCGGCCGATCTGGCCGGTACAGCGATCACCCACATCGACGCGGGCTTGGGAGACTCGTTGAAGCAGGGCAATCATTGCGTTGACGTTGAAGTTCACGTGACGTTGACGTCGACTCTAGCGTTGGCGAGGAATGTGGTGTGTGGGGGGGCAGGGCAGGTGAAGTGGGGTGGAAGTGGGGCAGTCCTCAGTTCGGAGGAAAGTGACGGGCCGGGGGTATTGGCGTAAATCAAGGAAGGAATGGCCCGCGGAGCGGGACAGGAGGGACATGGAGCCAATGCCCCCGCCCCGTTGCTTTCCGGAGCGATGGCAACGGTGTCCGAAGCGATGACGTCGGTGTCCGGAGCCGATGGCATCGGTCGGGGCGGCTCAGGGAGGGGCCGGTGCCGCCTCCGACGGTGTCCCTTCGAGCTCCTCAAAGCGGGTTTCCACATTGACCGGCAGCAACTGGATGCTGGCACGAAGGCCGGGCAGGGCGAACATCAGGGCCTGTTCCACTTCTCCACGCAATTGGGCGGCACGTCCCAGGCTCCATGAGGCCGGCACGTGAAGGTGGAGGTCCACGTAGCGGCGTTGGCCGGCCATGCGTGTGGCGACATGGTCAAAGCGCAGGTCGGGGCTGGTGAAGCGGGTCAGCACCTGGTTGATGGCTTCCTGATCTTCGGTGGCCAGGGCCTGGTCCATCAGGCCGCCAGTGGAGCGCCACATGAGGTGGCCCCCCTCGCGCAGGATGTTGATCGCCACCAGCAGGGCCAGCAAGGGGTCCAGCCAGGTCCAGCCCGTGAAGCGTACACCCAGCAGCCCGATGACCACGCCGACCGAGGTCCAGACGTCGGTGAAGAGGTGGCGGGCGTCTGCTTCCAGTGCAATGGAGCGGTGCTCCCGCGAAGCCTTGAGCATGGCCCGGGCCAGCAGGCCGTTGAGCACCGTGCTGCCCACCGAGAGTGCCATGCCCAGGTCCAGCTGCTGCAGCGGTTGGGGGCGGTGGAACCGCTCGATCGCAGTCCACGCGATACCGACCGCCGCCACCAGGATCAGCGCGCCTTCAAAAGCGCTGGAGAAGTATTCCGCCTTGTGGTGGCCAAACGGATGGTCCTCGTCCGGCGGCCGGTGGGCAATGCTCACCATGCCCAGGCCGAACAGCGCCCCCGCCAGGTTCACCAGCGACTCCATGGCATCCGACAGCAAGCTCACCGACCCCGTCCAGTGCCAGGCAGCCGTCTTCAGGGCAATGGTCACCAGGGCGACCACCACCGAGAGTTTCATATAGTGCTGTACTTGCATGGTCGGCATTGTGCCGGTCCTACAATCCCGCCAGTCTTTACACCCTCGTCAGCACAGCCTTCTTTTGCCGGACAGCACCATGAAGCAAGACCCCGCAGTTCCCCCCTCTCCTGTTGCGCCCGCCGCTTCCACCTCTGCCGGCACCGGCACCGGGGCCCACCAGGCGGGCGATCTGAGCCACATCCCGCCGCGCGACAAGGCCGAGCTGCTGTCCCAGGCCTTGCCCTACATCCGCAAGTACCACGGCAAGACCATCGTCATCAAGTACGGCGGCAACGCCATGACCGACCCGGCCCTGCAACAGGATTTCGCCGAGGACGTGGTGCTGCTCAAGCTGGTTGGCCTGAACCCGGTGGTGGTGCACGGCGGCGGCCCGCAGATCGAGGACGCGCTCAACAAGCTGGGCAAGAAGGGCCACTTCATCCAGGGCATGCGCGTCACCGACGAAGAGACCATGAGCGTCGTGGAATGGGTGCTGGCCGGTGAAGTGCAGCAAGACATCGTCGGCCTCATCAACATGGTGGGCGGCAAGGCCGTGGGCCTCACCGGCCGTGACGGCGGCATGATCCGCGCCAAGAAGCTCAAGCTGGTGGACCGGGACGACCCGGCCAAGGAACACGACGTCGGCCAGGTCGGCGATATCGTCGCCATCGACCCCAGCGTGGTCAAGGCCCTGCAGGACGACCAGTTCATCCCGGTCATCAGCCCCATCGGCTTCGGCGAGAGCAACGAGAGCTACAACATCAATGCCGACGTCGTCGCCGGCAAGCTGGCCGAAGTGCTCAAGGCCGAGAAGCTGGTGCTGCTCACCAACACGCCGGGCGTGCTGGACAAGCAAGGCAAGCTGCTGACCGACCTGTCGGCCCGCGAGATCGACGAGCTCTTCGCTGACGGCACCCTCTCGGGCGGCATGCTGCCCAAGATCGCCTCGGCGCTGGATGCGGCCCGCAGCGGCGTCAAGGCCGTGCACATCATCGACGGTCGTGTGCCCCACGCCATGCTGCTGGAAATCCTCTCCGAGCAGGCCTACGGCACCATGATCCGCTCGCACTGAGCTTGGCCAGCCGGGCCCAGGTCGCCAGGGGCAGACAGCGCGTCTGGCTGTTTGACCTGGACGACACGCTTCACCACGCTTCGGGCGGCATCTTTGCCGACCTGGAGCTGGCGATGAACGACTACATGGTGAGCCATCTCGGGCTGACCGACACCGAAGCCCGCGAGCTCCGCCGTCGCTATTGGCGCCGTTACGGCGCCACGCTGCTGGGCCTGGTGCGCCATCACGGTGTGCTGGGCTCCCACTTCCTCGAAGAAACCCACGCACTGCCGCGCCTGGAGGCCTTGTTGCGGGCCTCCAGCCCGGACCTGGCCTGGCTGCGCCGCCTGCGTGGCCGCAAGGTGCTCCTGACCAATGCCCCGCAGCGTTATGCCGAACGTGTGCTGAGCGCGCTGGATCTGCACGCTGTCTTCGACCAGGTCATCCCTGTCGAGCAGATGCGGGTCTTCGGCCATTGGCGCCCCAAGCCGGATGCGCGCATGTTCCGCCATGTTTGCGCCCGCCTGGGCGTAGCGCCCTCGCGCTGCATCCTCGTCGAGGACAGCCCCCTGAACCTCAAGTCCGCGCGCAGCCTTGGCATGTCCACTGTCTGGATGCGTGGATGGACCCCGGTGTCCATCCGGCACCGCCCGGCCTTTGTCGACAAGCGGGTGACGCATTTACGGCAATTGAAGGCGTGGGCAGGACGCTGAGCGAGACAGCCGCTCCCCCCGAAACCCAGGGTGAGGTAAACGCCAAGCGGCGCGCCGCATCAACGAGCCGGGAGAGCCACTTGCCCTTGTGCGCACCTTGAGTCCGGCCCAGTCATTTCTGCCGTCGCAACGCCGCGCAAGCACGACCTGTCTTTGGTCACCCCACTCCAAGCTGGGGATTGCCGATACATTGCACCGCCCCACAGAATGTGCTGCGACGGCCTCGAAGCCGTGAGGGAATGCATGTCACTGTTCAGCGTCTTGATTGTTGAAGACCAGCTTCGTTTCCGCGAAGCATTTGCCCATGCGCTTGAAAAAGCGCCGGACATCCGCCTGGTCGGCATGGCCACCGACCTGCCTCAGGGCAGGAAGATGTTCGACCAGACCCGGCCGGATGTCCTTCTGGTGGACCTGGATCTGCCTGGAGGCAGCGGCATCGAGCTCATACGGCACGCCGCTCACGTGGCGCCGGAGTGCGAGGTGATGGTCATCTCCGTCTTCGGGGATGAGCAGCACGTGCTCTCCAGCATCGAAGCCGGCGCCACCGGCTACTTGCTGAAGGACTCGCTCGCGCTGGACCTGCCCGGTCAGCTCCGTTCCCTGCGTGCCGGTGGCAGCCCCATCAGCCCTGTCATCGCACGGCGCCTGCTGCTGCGCCTGGCCCCGCAGAACGGCCATGGCTCGCGCGGGTTCTCCGACTCGGCCTCCATGCCGCTGGTGGATGAGCAGGTCGTGGCCCTGTCCGAACAGGAGTCGCGGGTGCTGCACCTCGCCGCCAAGGGTTTCACCTTCGACGAGATCGCCCAGTTCATGAATGTGTCACCACACACCATCATGACCTACGTGAAGCGCACCTACCGGAAACTCCAGGTGCGCTCCAAGGTCGAGGCCATCTACGAGGCCCGCCGGCTGGGCTGGTTGCGGGACTGACACGTCCCGGCCTCCCCGCTTGGGGCTGAGGCGCCTGCCGTATGACGCCGCCTGGCGCTGCGTGACGGGGCATCAAGCAGCATGACGCTGCGCGACGCCGCATGACGGTGCATCAGATGGTATGAGGCTGCGAGCCGCCCGGGGGCCACTGACGGCCCTCCGTCAGGGTGAGCCCAATGGCCCAGCGAAGCCCGTTTCATCGGCGCCACAGGCACTGACCGACCACGGAGGGTGCTCGGTGGGGGAAGCAAGTTCGGGGAGAGGGCAAAGCATGTGCCAGAATCCGCGCACACGTTGTGGCCTCGCCCTATGCACTCCAGCCCTCCCGACACCACGGATCCCGCCGCGAACAAGACCAACGAGCTGCCGCGCAAGCGTCTCAAGCCCGGGGAGCGTCGCGTGCAGATCCTGCAGACCCTGGCCAGCATGCTGGAACAACCCGGGGCGGAGCGGGTCACCACGGCGGCCCTGGCCGCACGCCTGGAGGTGAGTGAAGCCGCGCTGTACAGACACTTCGCCAGCAAGGCGCAGATGTTCGAAGGACTGATCGAGTTCATCGAATCCAGCATCTTCTCGCTGCTCAACCAGATCGCTGAGCGCGAACCTTCCGGCCTGGCGCAAGCACAGCGCATCGTGGCCGTGCTGCTGCAGTTTGGCGAACGTAATCCCGGCATGGCCCGGGTGATGGTGGGCGACGCGCTGGTCTATGAAAACGAGCGGCTGGTCGCCCGTATGAATCAATTCTTCGACAAGGTCGAATCCGCCTTGCGCCAGGCCCTGCGCTCCGCCGCAGAGGCTTCCGGCTCCAGTACACCCACGGTGGAAGCACAGGCCCAGTCGTCCGTGCTGGTGAGCTTCATCATCGGCCGGCTGCAGCGTTATGCACGCTCCGGCTTCAAGCGCCTGCCCACCGAGCAACTGGAAGCCGCGATGCGGATGCTGTCCTGACCCCTCTGCAATGTCCGATGCCCTCGATGCACTGCTGCGGCGCGCCGACGCGCTGCTGAACCGCCTGGAGGCGGTCCTCCCTCAACCCCTGACCGCCCCGGACTGGTCTGCGGCCGTGGCCTTCCGCTACCGCAAACGCGGCGCCAGTGCCCGTCTGGAGCCGGTACGGCAGCTCTCGGGCATCCGGCTGGATGACCTCAAGGAGGTGGAGCCGCAGAAGGAGCGCCTGCTGCGCAACACGCGTCAGTTCGTGGCGGGCCAGCCGGCCAACAACGTGTTGCTGACCGGCGCGCGCGGCACCGGCAAGAGCTCGCTCATCAAGGCCTGCCTGAATGAATTTTCCGGCCAGGGCCTGCGGCTGATCGAGGTCGACAAGGCGGATCTGGTCGACCTGCCGGAACTGGCGGACCTGGTGGCCGACCGCCCCGAACGGTTTGTGATCTTCTGTGACGACCTCAGCTTCGACGAAGGCGAGGCCGGCTACAAGGCACTGAAGTCCATGCTGGACGGCTCCATCGCCGCCGCCACGGACAACCTGCTCATTTACGCCACCAGCAACCGCCGCCACCTGCTGCCCGAGCAGATGAAGGACAACCTGGCCTACACCCACTCGGAGCGCGACGGCAATGTGGAAGTCCACCCCGGCGAAGCCGTGGAGGAAAAGATCTCGCTCTCCGAGCGCTTTGGCCTGTGGATCAGCTTCTACAGCTTCAGCCAGCAGGAATACCTGGCCATCGTGGCGCAGTGGCTCAGCCATTTTGGTCTGAGCCAGGCGCAGACCGAAGCGGCCCGTCAACCGGCGCTCGTGTGGGCGCTGGAGCGTGGTTCGCGCTCGGGCCGTGTGGCCTACCAATTTGCCCGTGACCTGGCCGGCCGTGGGGGCGTGGACGACAGCACCGCGGCACCGCCACCGCCGGAGACCGACGCGCCCCAGGGGTTGGACCATGTCTGAGGCCGTGCCCGCAACAAATCCGCAGGCGCCCGCGTGGGCCGAAGACCGCGTGCCGGTCGATGTGGCGGTGGGGGTGCTGGTGCGCCGCGAGCCCGACGGCCACGAGGGCGACTTCCTGCTGACCTCCCGGCCGGAAGGCAAGGTCTATGCGGGCTACTGGGAGTTCCCCGGCGGCAAGCTGGAGCAGGGTGAGACCGTGGCGCAGGCACTGCGGCGCGAGCTGCAGGAGGAATTGGGCATCACCATCGGCGAGGCCCACCCCTGGAAGGTGGAAATGATGGACTACCCGCATGCACGGGTACGCCTGCATTTCTGCAAGGTCTACCAGTGGGAAGGTGATTTCGAGATGCGCGAGCAGCAGGCCATGGCCTGGCAGGCCCTGCCGGTGCAGGTGCAGCCGGTGTTGCCGGGCACCATCCCGGTCCTGCGCTGGTTCGCCGATGAGCGCGGCCACGTGGGGGCCACCCATGTCGGCTGAGGGCTACACTGCCGCGATGGACTGGCTCGATGAGATCAAGTGGGACGCCGACGGCCTCGTGCCGGTGATTGCGCAGGAGCAGGGCTCCGGCGATGTGCTGATGTTTGCCTGGATGAACCGCGACGCGGTGGCCCGTACCGCCGAGCTGGGCCAGGCGGTCTACTGGAGCCGTTCGCGCGGCAAGCTCTGGCACAAGGGCGAGGAGTCCGGCCACGTGCAGCAGGTGCACAGCATCCGCATGGATTGCGACAACGACGTGCTGCTTCTCACCATCACGCAGCACGGCCATGAGCCGGGCATCGCCTGCCATACCGGGCGCCACAGCTGCTTCTTCCAGCGCCTGGAGAACGGACGCTGGAGCAGCGTCGAGCCGGTCCTGAAAGACCCGGCCACCATTTACAAGCGTTGAGACATGGCAACCCAACAAGGCCTCAGTGGCGCAGACGTGCTGGCCCACCTCGGTGAGGTGGTGGCGCAGCGCCGCGACGAAGGCGAGCCCGACAAGAGCTATGTGGCCAAGCTGTTTGCCAAGGGCCTGGACCACATCCTGAAAAAAGTGGGCGAAGAGGCCACCGAGGTGGTGATTGCCGCCAAGGATGGCGACCCGCAGAAGCTGGTCTACGAGGTCGCGGACCTGTGGTTCCACTCCATCGTGGCGCTGGCGGCACTCAAGGTGGAACCCGCCCAGGTGCTGGCCGAACTGGCGCGGCGCGAAGGGCTGTCGGGCCTGGAAGAGTTCGCCGCCCGGAGCCAGACCTTGTCTTCACCACCACCCGCCATCACAGGGAGCGACAACGATGAATGAGGATCTGAGCCTGAACACGGTACCCACGGAAAAGCTGGCCAGCCTGAAGCAGCTGACACTGATCGTGTACATCCTGTACGCGCTCAGCTTCTTCACCGGCATCACCAGCATCGTGGCCATCATCATCAACTACGTCAAACGTGAAGAGACGGAAGGCACCCTCTATGCCAGCCACTTCACGTGGCAGATCCGCACCTTCTGGTGGAGCCTGCTGTGGGCGGTGCTGGGGGTGGTGCTGATGCTGATCGGTGTGGGGGTGGTCATCCTGGCCGTGGACACCATCTGGGTGATCTACCGCGTGGTCAAGGGCGTCCTCAACTGGAACGACAACAAGCCCATGCGGGTTTGAGCCCGGGTGCACCCATCATGAGCCAAGACTCCCACTGCATCTTTTGCAAGATCGTCGCCGGGCAGATCCCGGCGAAGAAGGCCTATGAGGACGAAGACCTGCTGGTCTTCCACGACATCCACCCCTGGGCGCCCGTGCACATCCTGCTGATCCCCAAGCTGCACATCGCCAGCATGGCCGAGTTGCAGCCCGAGCATGCGGCCCTGATGGGCAAGATGACGGTACTCGTGCCACGCCTGATGAAGGAACTGGGCGTGACCAACGGCTTCCGCATGGTGGTCAACACCGGTTCGGATGGCGGCCAGGAGGTGCATCATTTGCACATGCACGCCATGGGCGGCCCGCGCCCCTGGCTCAAAGGCTGAACTCAAAGGCCGAACCGCACTGAACCTCGTGCTGATCACCCACCGAACCCGCACCGATCAGCAAACTGCGGCTTAAGCGCTGCGATTTGATCAAAAAACCGGCTCAAGCACCGGTGGAGAGCGCGGAATCCCCCTCCGCGGAGGCATATGTCGCTCATGCGGGCAGGGGATGGTGCGCATAGGACGTGTCCGTGTCACGCGGGGCCACTAGAATTTCGGTATCCACTCTGGAGAATGTCATGGGTAGTATGAGCATCTGGCACTGGCTGATCGTGCTGGTGGTCGTCATCGCAGTGTTCGGCACCAAGAAGCTGCGCAATGTTGGCGGCGACCTGGGCGCTGCGGTCAAGGGTTTCAAGGACGGCATGCGTGATGGCGGCACCGACGCCCCGCCACAGCAGGTGGCCAACAGCACCAAGGCCACCGACCCCAATACGGTGGACGTTGACGCCAAGCCTCGTCACTGAGCCGGCGCATGATCGATTTCGGCTTTGACAAGCTGATCCTGATTGGCGGGGTCGCGCTGGTCGTGCTCGGCCCGGAGCGTCTGCCCCGGGTGGCCCGTACCGTCGGAACCCTGCTGGGCAAGGCGCAGCGCTACGTCTCTGACGTGAAGGCCGAGGTGAACCGGTCCATCGAACTGGAAGAGCTTCAGAAGATGAAGTCCCAGTTCCAGACCGCGGTCAACGACGTCGAGCACAGCGTCCGTCAGGAAGTCGATTCGGCGCATCAGGCCATCCACTCCACCTGGTCCGACCTGGCGGTGGAAGGGGGCTCGACCGAGGCCGCCCTCGCCGCCGCCGCGCCGGTACCGGTCTACAGCCACCCCGGGAAGAACTGGCGCCTCAAGCGGGGTACCACGCCGCTTTGGTACAAGCAGCGGCAAGGTGTGCGCAGGCATACCCAGTCCGGCGCGGCCCGCGTGGCGCGTTTCCGTCCCCCACGCCGAGCTTCATGAGCAGCCCCCAAGACGACACGCCGAAAGACGAACTGGCCGGTACCGAACAGCCCTTTGTCTCCCACCTCATGGAACTGCGCGACCGGTTGATCCGGGCGTTGCTGGCCGTGGGCCTGGCCTTTGGCGTGCTGTGCCTCTACCCGGGGCCCGGCGGCCTGTTCGACCTGCTGGCCGTGCCGCTGGTGTCGCACCTGCCGCAGGGCAGTTCCATGATCGCCACCAACGTGCTCTCGCCGTTCCTGGTGCCGCTCAAGATCACCTTGCTGTCGGCCTTCCTGGTCGCGTTGCCGGTGGTGCTCTACCAGGTGTGGGCGTTTGTGGCACCTGGGCTCTATTCCCATGAAAAGCGGCTGGTGCTGCCCCTGGTGGTCTCCAGCACGCTGCTGTTCTTTGCGGGCGTGGCGTTCTGCTACTTCGTGGTGTTCGCCAAGGTCTTCACCTTCATCCAGAGCTTTGCACCCAAGAGCATCACGGCAGCGCCGGACATCGAGGCCTATCTCGGCTTCGTGATGAACATGTTCATCGCCTTCGGCGCCGCCTTCGAGGTGCCGGTGGTGGTGGTGGTGCTGGCGCGCATGGGCCTGGTCACGGTGGAGCAGCTCAAGCAGTTCCGCGGCTACTTCATCGTGCTGGCCTTTGTCATCGCGGCGGTCATCACGCCGCCCGACATCGTCTCGCAGCTGGCGCTGGCCATCCCGATGTGCATCCTCTATGAGGTGGGCATCTGGGCATCCAATGCCTTTGCCCGCTACAGCCGGGCGCCGGAGGAAGCCGCCGGTACGGATGCCGCTGAGAACGGCAACGGCCCGGCATGACGCGATGAGCGGCTCACTCTTCCGGTGAGCCCTCTTCGCTGAGCGGCTTGCGCAGCCCCACCTGCAGCGGCAGCTTGAGGTTTTGCTTGCCGCGCTGCACCTGCAGCGTCACCTGGCTCTCCGGTTTCAAGGCGGCCACCACGTTGATCAGCTCACGGGGCGAGCGCACCGGTTTGCCGGCCACCTCCGTCACCACGTCCCCGGCTTCCACACCGGCCTTGGCCGCCGGGCTGGACCGGAAGACTTCCTTCACCAACACGCCCTGGTCGACGGTGAGGTGCAGCATCTCCACGACTTCCGGGTTCACATCGCCGGTGATCACCCCGATCCAGCCCCGGCTGACCTTGCCGTCCTTGATCAGCGCCTCCAGCACCTGGTAGGCCGAATCCACCGGAATCGCGAAGCCGATGCCCAGGCTGCCGCCGCCCGTGCGGGAATAGATGGCCGTGTTGATACCCACCAGCCGTCCCTGGGCGTCCACCAGGGCGCCACCGGAGTTGCCGGGGTTGATGGCGGCGTCGGTCTGGATGAAGTTCTCGAAGGTGCTCAGGCCCAGTTGGGAGCGTCCCAGGGCGCTGACGATGCCCGAGGTGACCGTCTGGCCCACATTGAACGGGTTGCCGATGGCCAGCACCACATCGCCCACCTGCAGGTCCTCGGCGCGGCCGGGATGGATCACCGGCAAGGGTGGGGCCAGTTCGATGCGCAGCACGGCGAGATCGGTTTCGGGGTCGGTGCCCACCAGCTTGGCCGAGGTTTCGCGGCCATCCGGCAACTGCACCCGGATCTCGGTGGCGCCCGACACCACATGGTTGTTGGTCAGCACATAGCCTTCCGGCGAGACGATGACGCCGGAGCCCAGGCCGGTCTGCTGGCGCTGGGGAATGCGCCGGCCAAAGTGAAAGCGCAGCCAGGGGTCTGCATCGATCTCGCGCTGGGTGAGCGCCGGCTTGTTGGCGAGCACGGCCACCACGGCGGGCGAGGCGGCCTGAGCCGCCGCCGCGTAGCTGAACTGCACGGCCGCCCGCGGCGGCGCCCCCATGGCGGCGGGCAAGGTGGCCAGCACGGAGGGGCCCTGATGCAGCCATTCCGGCTTCAGTGTGCCCACTACAAAATAGCCTGCCAGCGCCACGGTGGTGGCCTGGGCGAAAATCAGCCAGGTTTGACGCAATTGAGACCCTGTCATGGCACAACGCACGGAGCTGGAGCGGCTGCTCGCCGCCACACTGGAGCCCTCGCGCTTCAAGGATTATGGGCCGAACGGTCTGCAGGTCGAGGGCAAGGCGCAGATCCGGCACCTTGTTTGTGGGGTGACGGCCAGCCTGGCGCTGATTGACGCGGCCATCGAGGCGGGGGCGGACGCCATCCTCGTGCACCACGGATTGTTCTGGCGCGGCCAGGACGGCCGTGTGGTCGGCTGGATGAAGCAGCGCTTGTCCCGCCTGTTGGCGCACGACATCAACCTGTTCGCATATCACCTGCCGCTGGATGCGCATCCTGAACTGGGCAACAACGCGCAGTTGGCGCGGCACCTGGGGTGGGCGTCCGATGGGCACTTCGGTGAGCAGGACCTGGGTGCCATCGGCGAGTTGCCTACCGCGTTGGCCGACCTGCCCTCGCTGAGCCATCACATCGAACAGCGCCTGGGGCGGGCCACCGTGCAGGCGGTGGGCGATGGGCGGCCCCTGCGGCGTGTGGCCTGGTGCACGGGTGGGGCACAGGGCTATTTTGAAGCGGCCATTGCCGCTGGCGCGGACGTGTTCATCACAGGCGAGATCTCGGAGCCGCAGGCGCACTACGCGGCCGAGACCGGGGTGGCCTTCATCGCGGCTGGCCACCATGCCACCGAGCGATATGGCGTGCAGGCGCTCGGGCAGCAGGTGGCGGAGAAGCTGGGCCTGCAGTACCAGTTCATCGACATCCCGAATCCAGCATGAACACAGGGACTGCAGTGAACCCCGACCGCCCGCCATTGCTCATCACCATGGGGGACGCCTGCGGCATCGGGCCCGAGGTGGCGGTGGCGGCCTGGGCGGCGGATCGTGGCACGGACCTGCGGCTGGTCGGCGACGTGGGCGTGTTCCGGCGCGCCATCGGCGTGCTGGGCCTGTCCCTGCCGGTGGCCCGGTTGACGGCGCCTGACGACGAGGCGCCGCCGGACTGTCTGCCGGTGTGGCAGCCGCCGGGCTTGCCTGCCGGCCTGCTGGACCAACCCGTGGGCCGGATCAGCGGCGTGGCGGGCGCGGCGGCGGCGCGCTGCATCGAGGCGGCGGTGGCAGAGCAGCGGGCAGGGCGCTCCAGCGCCTTGGTCACCGCGCCCATCCACAAGGAGGCGCTGCATGCGGCCGGGGTCCCGTACCCGGGCCACACCGAGATGCTGCAGGCCTTGTGCGTGGACGCGCAGGGCCAGGTGCCGCCGGTGCGCATGATGCTGGCCAACGACCAGTTGCGGGTGGTGCTGGTGACCATCCATGTGGCCTTGCGCCAGGCGGTGGACATGATCACCACCGGCCGTGTGCTGCAGACCTTGCGCATCACCGATGCCGCGCTGCGGCGTTCCGGTATTGACGCGCCACGCATCGCCGTGGCGGGCCTGAATCCGCATGCAGGGGAGGGGGGGCTGTTTGGGGACGAGGAGATCCAGCACATCACGCCAGCGATCGCGCAGGCCCGTTCATTGGGCATCAACGCCACGGGCCCCTTTGCCCCGGACACCATCTTCATGCGGGCCCGCCATGCGCCCCCGGCTCACCCGGGCGAGTTCGATGCCGTGGTGGCGATGACCCATGACCAGGGGCTGATCCCCGTGAAATACCTGGGCGTGGAGGATGGGGTGAACGTGACGCTGGGCCTGCCCCTGGTGCGGACCAGCCCGGACCACGGCACCGCCTTCGATATCGCCGGCACGGGCCGGGCGGACCCGTCCAGCACGGCCGCTGCCATCCGGATGGCACGTCAACTGAGTGGGGCGCTGGCAGGGGCCTGAGACGGGGTAATAGTCTCGCTGGCGGACAGGCCATCAGTGTCTGTCCGGCAGTCCCTCTGTCCGAATCTTTCCGACTCTGTCCGACTGTCCGTCTGTCAGGCCTTGGCGCTGGCGCCAGCCCCAGCCCCAGCACTCAGCGCCGCCAGTTGCTTGCGGGCGCGCGCCGTGGCGCGTTCCAGCAGATAGGCGCTCTCAAACGCTCGCAACCGGCTGCTCTCGCACATCTTGCGCAGCATGCGCGAGGTCATGGTCAGCGTGCCATGGTGACGGTCACCATGCGTGAAGATGAAGAAGCTGCGGCCACCACTGATGTGGGCCAGCCGCACCTTGATCCATTTGCCGTCACGGTGCATCTGGTAGGCGAAGCCCAGTTGCAGATGCTCCAGCAGCAGCACGCCGGCGGCCGGTTCGGGCGCCTCATCGGCGGGCGGCAGACCATCAATGCTGATGTCCACCGCCATCAGCGGGCGCTGTTCCTCGGCGGTCAGGTCGATGTCGATCTGGCCGTCCCAATCCACCTGATGGTCATCGACCAGGCCCAGGCGGCGGGCTTCCTCGTCAGTGAGCCGTTCGGTGAGGTCCAGGTCCAGCGGCGCCTGTGCCGGCAGGTCCTGCTCACGCGGCGGCGCGATGCCGAAGACGGTTTCCAGCTGCTTGGCCAGCAGGTTGTATTCCAGCGGGCTGAGGGCCTGGCCCTTGAGCGAATCCGCATGGGCCGGCAGCAGCTCGGCGAAGAACTTCTTGCGTTCCGACTCAGGCCACCGGACCAGGTCCAGCCCCTCATTGAGCGTGCGCATGAGCACCGGCAGCGAAGCCAGGAAGGCCTGGCGCTGCTGCGGCGAGGTCTTGGGCTGGACCGACAGGACGATGTCCCGGCCCATGTTGCGCAGCCGGTCCACCAGGCCGGCATCCAGGTCAGGATGCCGCGAGGCGTGCACCAGCACCTCGCTCCAGGTCTTGGTCAGGAACACGCGCAGGAACTCGCGCATGTCCACATTGGCCATGGCCTGCTGCAGCTGCTGCATGTAGCGTTGCTGCAGACGGAGCTCTGTTTCCTTGCGTTCGACGAGGCCGGCGGCGTCGCCGTGCGACTTCAGGGACGTCGCCGTCTGCTCCGCGATGAACTGCTCGACCTGGTTGAGCTTGGCGTCATACAGGTCCATGCGGTCGAAGTCGCCGCTGACGATGTCCTGGATGAGTTCACGCACCAGCGCGAGGAAGGATTTACCCGGGTCCTCGTTGAAGTCGTCGTAGGCGGCGCCCAGCGAGGCGATGCGGTTGACCAGGCGGCGCACCGGGTGGCGCCGCGAGGAGAAGAAGGTCCGGTCGCCCAGTGCCGCACGCAGCACCGGCAGCTGCAGGCGTGCAATCTGCTGCGACATCAGCGGTGGCAGCTTGGGGTCGGACAGGATCTGGTCGAACAGACCGGCCACCACGTCGATGACCATGTGGTCCAGCGAGCCGTTGGCGGCCTGGCGCAACTCATCCCGGTGCATGTGGATGAGATTGGGCGGCAGGACCAGCGGGACGCCTTCCATCATCGGGCCACCGGCCCCGACGGTGTCACCTTCCCAGTGCTGCCACTGGCTGGGCGTGCCGAGGCCGCCCAGGGGCATGCCACCGGTGATGGGCCCGCTCAGGCCACCACCCATGCCCCCGCCTAGTGCGGGCAATGGGCTTTGGGCCAGCCGACGCAGCAGGTCCATGAGTTGCGGGTCCACGCCGCCCACCAGGGGATAGCCGCCCGCAAAGGCGCCATGACCACTCTGGCCGCCGACGCCACCACCCATCCCGCCGTGGCCGCCGCCGATCCCGCCCAGGCCACCCGGGCGGGTGGGGAACCCGTGCGGGCCACTGTGGCTGTTCAGGGCGCCAGGCTGCGTGGCGAAGCGGCTGTCGGTCTGCAGCGGCGCATGCGCGCTGTTGCCACCCATGCCGCCGCGCAAGGACTGGCCCCGCGAGGAGTCGCCGGCCCGCACGCGCATGTCCTGCGGGCGCAGGCCGCGGGTGCGGAACATGTTGGCGATGTCCGCATAGCAGGCCTTCATTTCCTGGGCCAGCGCGCGGGTGAGTTCGTCGATCAGGACCTGACGGGTGTCATTGTCATCAGTGACGGCGTACACCCCGTCAATCAGGGCCTGGGCAATATTCTGCGGGCGCAGGGGATGGCGGTCTTCCTTGCCGGCCATGCCGGGGATGCTGCCGATATAACCATCGACCTCCCGCAGCTCCCACTCACTCTGGTGGCCGATGGCCAGCCCAATGCGGTCGGCCGCGACCAGGGCATTGACCTGGTCGTCATCCATCAGTGAGAGTTCATCCCACTGGGTGTTCTTGTGGGCGCCGGGGGCGGGCGGGCTGCTGGTGTCCTCGGCCTGCCGGCGCATGGACTGGTCAAAGCGCTGCGAGAACAGGGCCTGCTGCTTGCGGAAGATGAATTGCGCAGACAACAGCGCATCCCGCCGCTTCGCCTGTCCAGCGGACAGGGCGGCGAGGCCCAGGCCTTCGGCTCCGCGCTCGGCGGCTTGTTCCACCGCCGTGCGCACGCGCTGCAGGGCGGCGTCGAGGTGGGGATTGAGACGGTTCATGGATCCATCAGGGCGCGCATTGTGGTGACCACACCACAGCATGAAGTATCGTCCATGCAAGCCCCCCACTCGGGCGGGACCCGCACGGTCTTCGCGCAAAAGCTGACGTTTTTAGAAGGCTTTACGCTTTGTCACGAATCAAGGCGTCACGAATTTCGCGAAGCAGCTTCACGTCATCAGGTTCCACGGCCGGTTTGGTCGGGGTGGCTCGCTTGAGGCGGTTCACCTGCTTGATCATCAAAAAGATGATGAAGGCCAGGATGAAGAAGTTAAGCAGCACGGTCAGGAAGCTGCCGTAGGCAAAGAGTGGCACGCCGGCCTTGGTCAGCGCCTCATAAGTGAGCGGGCCGGTGTAGTTGGCCGGCGGGGCGCTCAGCATGATGAAGTAGTTGCTGAAATCGAGCCCCCCGACCACCTTGCCCACCAGCGGCATGATCAGATCCTTGACCACCGAGTCGACGATCTTGCCGAAAGCGCCGCCAATGATCACGCCGACGGCCAGGTCCATCACATTGCCCTTGACCGCGAACTCGCGGAACTCGGTAAGAAAGCCCATGCCCTTGCTCCTTGCATCAGGTGTTTGAACGCGCGGCACTGCGCCGCAAGCCAAGCATCCTAACGGGCTTCGCGCCACGACAAATGTCAACTTGGTGCGCTCATGCACATCGGTAGAGCGCCTTAGAGTCAAGGTGGTTTTTCATGCCTAGAATCTTTGGTTGCCCCCTATCAGAAGTTCCCTGGAAGTTCCCAGAAAGCTCCGTTTAAGGACCCTCATGAGTGACCAGCAAGTGGACAAAGGCAAGCGCAACTGGATCATCGCCACTGGTTGTGCTGGCGCCGTAGGCGGTGTGGCAACAGCGGTTCCATTCGTCAGCACCTTCGCCCCGTCCGAGCGGGCCAAGGCGGCCGGCGCTGCAGTAGAAGTGGATGTGGGAGGCCTGGCCCCCGGTGAGAAACTCACCGTGGAATGGCGGGGCAAGCCGGTCTGGATCGTTCGTCGTACGCCAGACCAGTTGAGTGGTCTCAAGGGCAACGACCCCGAGCTGGCCGACCCCTCGTCCGACCGCAAGGCGTTCCCCATGCCCGAGTACGCCAAGAACGAGTGGCGTTCCATCAAGCCCGAATACCTCGTGGTGGTCGGCATCTGCTCCCACCTGGGCTGCTCGCCCAGCGACAGGTTCCAGGCCGGTGCACAGCCCTCGCTGCCGGACAACTGGCACGGCGGTTTCCTCTGCCCGTGCCACGGCTCCACCTTTGACATGGCCGGGCGGGTGTTCAAGAACAAACCCGCACCGGACAACCTCGAAGTGCCGCCCCACATGTACCTGTCCGACACCAAGTTGTTGATCGGTGAAGACAAGAAAGCCTAACCCCGGACCGAGGCAGACAACATGGCTGAATTCAAGGAAGCACCCGCCGGCGCCCCTTTAGGTGCCAAGCTCCTGACGTGGGTGGACAACCGTTTTCCCGCATCCAAGCTGTTCAAGGAGCACATGTCGGAGTACTACGCTCCGAAAAACTTCAACTGGTGGTACATCTTCGGCTCGCTGGCCCTGCTGGTGCTGGTGATCCAGATCGTCACCGGCATCTTCCTGGTGATGCACTACAAGCCCGATTCGTCGCTGGCTTTTGCATCGGTCGAGTACATCATGCGGGATGTCCCCTGGGGATGGCTGGTCCGCTACATGCATTCCACCGGGGCCTCCGCGTTCTTCGTGGTCGTCTACCTGCACATGTTCCGCGGCCTGCTCTATGGCTCCTACCGCAAGCCTCGTGAGCTGGTCTGGATCTTCGGTTGCGCCATCTTCCTGTGCCTGATGGCGGAGGCCTTCATGGGCTATCTGCTGCCCTGGGGGCAGATGTCCTACTGGGGGGCGCAGGTGATCGTGAACCTGTTCGCCGCCGTGCCCGTCATCGGCCCGGACCTGGCGCTGATGATCCGCGGGGATTTTGTGGTGGGTGACGCCACACTGAACCGCTTCTTCAGCTTCCACGTCATCGCAGTGCCGCTGGTGCTGATCGGCCTGGTGGTGGCCCACATCATCGCGCTGCACGAGGTGGGGTCCAACAACCCGGATGGCGTGGAGATCAAGGCGACCAAGGACGCCCGTGGTGTGCCGCTGGATGGCATCCCCTTCCATCCGTACTACACGGTGCACGACATCTTCGGCGTGGGCATCTTCCTGATGGCCTTCTCCGCCGTGGTGTTCTTTGCGCCAGAGTTCGGCGGCTACTTCCTGGAGTACAACAACTTCGTCCCGGCCGACCCGCTGAAGACGCCGCCGCACATCGCGCCGGTCTGGTACTTCACGCCGTTCTACTCGATGCTGCGCGCCACCACCGATGTGATGGTGAAGGTGCTGTGCGTGCTGGTGGCGGCGGGCGTGGTGCTGACGGTGCTGCGCGGCCGCTTCTCCGGTCTGGGCAAGGTCATCACCGCTGCGGTGGGGCTGGTCGCCATCGCCCTGCTGCTCTCGATCGACGCCAAGTTCTGGGGCGTGGTGGTGATGGGCGGTGCCGTGGTGATCCTGTTCTTCCTGCCCTGGCTGGACCGCAGCCCGGTGAAGTCCATCCGCTACCGGCCGGGCTGGCACCTGGGGTTGTACATCGTCTTCGTGGTGGTGTTCCTCATCCTCGGGGTGCTGGGCACGCTGGCCCCGTCGGACTTCTTCACCCTCGTCTCCCAGGTGGGCACGCTGTTTTACTTCGGCTTCTTCCTGTTGATGCCGTGGTGGACCCGTCTGGGCACCTTCAAGCCGGTGCCTGACCGCGTCACCTTCCACCCGCACTGAGCTGCGAACGTCACGGAGTCGAAGAATGAAGAAACTCATCGCCCTGCTGGTGACGTCCCTGGCACTGGGGACGGCCCTGGTGCCGGCGGCGCAGGCCAACGAAGGCGGCGTCGAATGGGACCGCTTCCCTGTCGCCAAGATGAACGACGTGGCCGCGCTACAGCACGGCGCCAAGTTGTTCGTGAACTATTGCCTGAACTGCCATTCTGCGTCCTACATGCGGTACAACCGCCTCAAGGACCTGCAACTGACCGACGAGCAAATCAAGGCCAATCTGCTGTTTGCGGGGGAAAAAGTGGGTGAAACCATGAAGGTTTCCCTCGATCCCAAGCAGGCCAAGGCCTGGTTCGGCGCGGCCCCGCCCGACCTCACCGTCATCGCCCGTGCCAAGGCGGATGGCAGCAAAGGTTCGGGGGCAGACTATCTCTACACGTATCTGCGAAAATACTATCGGGACGATACCAAGGCCACGGGATGGAATAATCTCGTGTTCCCCAGCGTGGCAATGCCACATGTGCTGTGGGAGCTCCAGGGTGTCCGCACCGCCAAGTTCGAGGATCGACCGGATCCGCATGACCATCACAAGGTCACGCAGGTCTTCGCCGGTTTCGAGCAGGTGACCCCCGGGACGTTGTCGCCGCAAGAATTCGACGAGTCGGTTGCCGATCTGGTGGCCTATCTCCAATGGATGGGCGAACCGGCCCAGGGCACGCGATTCCGTCTCGGCGTGGTCGTGGTGCTGTTCCTGTTGGTGTTTACCGTATTCGCGTGGCGCTTGAACGCCTCCTTCTGGAAGGACGTCAAGTAAGTCGATGATCCGGCCTCGGCCGGGTCCTCCCGCGCAGTGGGTGCTGAAAGGCTCCACTGCGTTTGCCTTTTGTTTGGTTAGAAAACGATGAAGCCTCGCGGCTTCGATCAGGAGTCCACTGCCATGATGGTGCTTTATTCCGGAACGACTTGCCCTTATTCGCACCGTTGCCGTTTCGTCTTGTTCGAGAAGGGCATGGACTTCGAGATCCGGGACGTTGATCTCTTCGCCAAGCCTGAAGACATCGCACTGATGAACCCGTACAACGAGGTGCCCATCCTGGTGGAGCGCGACCTCATCCTGTACGAATCGCACATCATCAACGAGTACATCGACGAACGCTTCCCGCATCCGCAGCTGATGCCTGGGGACCCGGTGGCCCGTGCACGTGTGCGTCTGTTCCTCTTCAATTTCGAGAAGGAACTGTTCGCCAACGTCAACATCCTGGAAAACCGTGGCCAGCCCGTCAAGCCGACGGAAAAGCAGCTGGAAAAGGCACGTGCGCAGATCCGCGACCGTTTGACCCAGCTCGCCCCGATCTTCCTGAAGAACAAGTACATGCTGGGCGACGACTTCAGCATGCTGGACGTGGCCATTGCCCCGCTACTGTGGCGTCTGGACTACTACGGCATCGACATGTCGAAGAACGCCCTGCCGCTGCTGAAGTACGCCGAACGCATCTTCTCGCGTCCGGCCTATATCGAGGCGCTGACGCCGTCCGAGAAGGTGATGCGCAAGTAATACACTGCCAGTCATGGACGACAGCAAGGATGGCGGCGGCACTGCCGCCAGCTCGACGCGGCCTTATTTGATCCGCGCCCTGCACGAGTGGTGCACCGACAACGGTTTCACGCCCTACATCGCGGTTCACGTAGACCGTACGGTGCAGGTGCCCCTGGAATACGTGAGCAACAACGAAATTGTGCTCAACGTCGGTTTTGAGGCGACCAGCAATCTGGATCTCGGCAACGAGTTGATCCAGTTCAAGGCTCGTTTTGGCGGCTCGGCGCGCGAGATCATCGTGCCGGTGGATCATGTGGTGGCCATTTATGCCCGTGAAAACGGGCAGGGCATGGCCTTTCCGCCGCCTTCGGCGGAGGAGGGGGCTGCGGCTGCGCACCGGCCGTCTGCGGCCGCACCTGCTGCTGCGGCCGCCCCGCGTGGGCTGCGCCTGGCCACCGAGGCGGATGGCGAGACGGCGGGTGCCAAGCCCGAGGTCCCGTCCCAGCCGACGCCGGTGCCCACCCCCCGCGGCAACGCGAGTGGGGACGATGGCAGCGGGGACGACGATCCTGGCGGCGCGCCGTCGGGTGGTCGTCCGGCGCTGAAGCGAGTGAAATAACGCGCAACTCGCCTTGAGGCCCTCTGGACTGCGTCTAGAATGCGGGCCTGCCGTTGAGGAACTGAACTCAACGGCAACAGTTTTCAGCGTGCCGGCTTAGCTCAGTTGGTAGAGCAACCGCCTTGTAAGCGGTAGGTCATCAGTTCGAATCCGATAGCCGGCACCAAAAAGTAAACGGGATCAAGCCTTTGGGCTTGGTCCCGTTTTTCTTTGGGCTGTCAGTTCACCGCCGCTGCCGCCGAAGGGCCTTGCTTCGGCAATTCCTTCGGCCCATCCTTCGGCCCATCCCTCGGCACATCCAGCGCAGGCTTTGCCGCCGCTGCCCCCGGCACGCAACGCGAGGCCGCGGTGATCGGCACCGGCTTCAGGTCTCCATTGGGCAGGATGCGGTTGACGGTCATCATGCACAGGCCCTTTTCGGCCGCCCGCACGTTCTTGGCTTCGTAATCAACGCCTGGCACCGCAATGAACGAGCCCGAGGTCATCTGGCAGGCCGGCGTGCCGATGCGCACCGTGGTCGGTTCACCCGCAGGAATCGCGTGTTCCTGATAGAACCATTTGGCCCCCATGTTCCAACCGCCAGCCTCCACGCTGCGCGAGAGTTCAGTCGCCGGCATGCCGATCGAGAGATTACTCGTGGCGCCTACCAATGACTTGAATGAGCTGGCCAAGCCGCCGGCCACCTGGATTTCGGTGTCGTCGCTGTAGCAGGCCACACCCTTGTGCAGGTAGGCCCCGCCGCCGTTGGCGCCATACAGCCGGATGCGGGCAGGGCGGGGTTGGCCTTGTTCGTCGAACAGGGTCGGGTCCTGCATCAGGGCGAACAGGCCGGAGGGCGTCTCGCCCGGGCTGTCCGTACTGCCGGTACTGCTGGTGCTGCCGTTGCTGTCGCTGCTGGCCGGCGCCGAGCTGGCGCCTCCGGGCGGCAAGGCCTTGCGCATCCGCACGGCCATGATCTTCTGCATGTCTTCCATGCGCTCCAGCAGATCACGCACGTTGTCAGCGGTCCGCTTCTCGGTGGCTTCGGCCATCTCCTGGCTACAGCTTCGCTCCGCCGCCTGCTTGTGCCCGGGCAGGTTCATGGCAGCGCCGGAGAGGTCCATGGGGCTGCGGTAGAAGGCGTAGACCTTGTTGGGCTGGCCAGTGCTGTCCCCATTGGCGAAGTAGGCCGATCCGAGCCCCATCACGGTCAGTGGTTCGCAGCGGATGAGGTAACGGCTACCGCTGCTGGTGAACTTCTCGGGCGTGGCGCCCTCCGGCGTGGTGATGGTGCGGATCCAGTACTCATACCAGACCTGTTTCTCCATGCCCGGTGGCAGCGCGCTCACGGGCACGGGCAGCGCAGCGCTCAGCATCAGGACGTAGCGTTCGCCTTTCGAGTTGGTCTTGGGTTCCCCCACGGGCTCGAATCCGCCCCGGGCCAGCGCCTCGGCCCAGCGCTCGCTCAAGCGGCTTTCCATCTTGCTGCCGGTGCCCAGGAAGGGGAGGCCATCGGGGAAATCCCAGCGGGTGAAGATGCGGCCTTCGGCATCCAGGTTCCCGGCATAGGCGGGCATCGCGACGGCGGCGAAGAGGGCCACCAGCGTGGGGGCCACGAGTGCGGAGGCCACCGGTGCGGAGGCGTAGGAAGGGCGAGAAGTTAGCAACTGCATACGCTGTGGTCGGCATGAAACTGCCGAACGCCGGCAATTTCACATTCGTTAACGTGAAAGACACGAGACGATAGACCGTGTCGCCGGGGTGCTCTTCGCTCTTCGGGGGGAATGGCGTGACGCGCGCCGTGTTCCCGTGAACAACTGCCGGGGTGCTGCCGCTGCACCGCGCATGAACGTCAGGCCCGGGGCCTGACGACGGTCTCCCGTGACAGGCCCCGCGCTTCCGAGTGCACTCAAGCGGTGTTCCGCCCCTGCAGCAATTCCACTTGCCGGCTGGTCAACAGTGGAACGATCTGGCGCACGACCAAGGCCGTGTAATGGCTGGCATTGCGGTGAGCCTCCAGCGCCTGATCGTCCCGGTAGCGCTCCAGCAGCAGCAAGGAGGTGGCACTGTCCGGGCTTTGGAACACCTCGTAGCTCAGGCAGCCCGGTTCGGCCAACGACTGGCGGCGCATCTCACCGGCCGCCTGGAGCACCGCCGGCAGGTGCTCCGGCGTGGTCTCCCAGCGGGCGACAACGATGATGTCGTCCCGCGTGCTCATGCCGCAGCTTCCTGCGAAGCAACATCCGCCTGGCGCAGCGCCGCCACGATTTCCTTGGCCAGCGCGCCGCCGGAGGCGGGGTTCTGGCCCGTCATCAGTCGGCCATCCACCACCACGTGGGGCTGCCACGGGTCTGTGCTGACGTGGTCCGCGCCTTCGGCACGCAGGGCGTCCTCCAGGCTGAACGGTACATCCGCCTTGGCGTAATGCTCTTCCTCCGCGTTGGAGAAGGCCGTCAGGCGACGCCCGCGCACCAGCGGTGTGCCGTCCTCCAGCGTGACGCCGAGCAGCGCCGCAGGGCCGTGGCAGACGGCCGCCACGATCTTGCCGGCGTTCCAGGCGCGCAGCACCGCTTGCTTCACGTCCGGGTCCTTGGCGAAATCGACCATGGGGCCCAGGCCGCCCGGGAAGAAGACGGCGTCGTAATCCCGTACATCCACTTCGGACAACTTGCGGCTGCGAGCCATCCGCCGGATGGCGCTGCTGTTGCGGAAGGCGCGTTGCGCCGGATCGGTGTCGTCATAGCCGTCTTCCGGCGGCGTGCCGCCCAGCGGCGAGGCGTATTCCACCGCAATGCCGGCCTCATCAAACACTTCGAACGGATGCGCCACTTCGGGGAAGAAGTAGCCGGTCGGGCGCTGATGGGGGCCGATTTCGCTGGCGTTTGTCAAAACAAACAAGACATGCTTGACGCTCATGGTGATCTCCTGGGTGGGTGAGCCGTAGGGCTCGGACAGGTGTTAATTTAGGACGATAGTCCCCGCTCCGGTAGATGCGCGCCGTTTGACCTATTGGCTTATCAATTGAGACAATAGGCCATGTCTGCCGCACGCCCCCTCCTGGATGAACTTCGCGCCATGGCCGTTTTTGCGACGGTGGTGCGCAGCGGCAGCTTTGCCGCTGCCGCGCGTGAGCTGGGGCTGACCCGTGCCGTGGTCAGCCACCACATCCGTGCGCTGGAGGAGCGCCTGGGGGTTCCGCTGGCGCAGCGCAGCACCCGCAGCTTCAGCCTGACGCCAGCGGGCGAAGCCTTTCGGGTGCACTGCGAGCGCATGGTGGACGAAGCGCTGGACGGGTTGCGCGGCATGGAGCTGCTGCGCGCGGAACCGCAGGGCGAGGCGCGGCTGACCTGTTCGCATCACTTCGGCAGTAAGCGCATTCTTCCGGCGCTGCTGGAATTCCGGCGCCGGTATCCGGCCATCCGCTTGCAGGTGCAGATGACCGACACCACGGTCGATCTGGTGCAGAAGGGCATTGAGCTGGCCGTGCGTGCCGGCCCGCTTCCTGATTCGTCACTGCACGCCCGCTTGCTGGTGCATGAGGCCACGCTGCTGTGCGCGGCGCCCAGCTATCTGCGGCGTCACAAGGCGCCGGAGTCGGTGGCGGAGCTTCAGCAGCATCGGTGGGTGCTTTATCCGCCCAGTCAGCGCTCGCTGAACGTGCGGGTGAACGGTGAGCCGCATGAGGTGCCCATCAGTGGGGACGTCGTGACCGACAGCGCCGCCTCCCGGCTGGCCTTCGTTCTGGCGGGGGAGGGCATCGCCCGCCTGCCGGCCTATGACGCCGCCACGCTCATTGCGTCAGGCGAGCTGGTGCGGGTGCTGCCGCAGGCAGAGACTGCCGCGCTGGATATCTATCTGGTGCACTCGAAACAGATCGGGCACAGCGCGCGACTGCTGCGGGATTTCTTGCTGACTTCGGTGGGCGGCGGGGGGCTGTGAAGCGCTGAGCGCATCACGGTGGTGTCACGGTGGCATCTTGGCCGCATCACAGTCGCATCAAAAACGCGTCACGGACGAGGCTGCAGGACGGACATCGCTGGCTGCAGCAGGAGCAGCGGCCGATGGCGTACCGAGCGCCGCCAGATCGGCACTGACCCGCGCGGCCAGGTCGGAGCCCGGCTCCAGCACCGTCAGCAGCCGGCCCCAGTGATGGCGCGCCTGCGCCAGATCGCCCCGCGCAGCAGCGGCCGTGCCGGCCAATGCCAGTGCCTTGGGCTGATTCGGGTCCAGTGCCAGCGCCGCATCAATGGCCTCCAGGGCCGGCCCGGTGAGAGCGCCAGCTTGCGCGGAGCCGAGCGCATCGGCCAGATCCGCATTCAGCTTGGCGCGCAGCCAGGCCTGATCCGGCGCTGAAGCCAGCACGATCGCGCGGCGGTAGGCCTCACTGGCGTCGCCATAACGCTCCATCACTTCCAGCGAACGTGCCAGCACCATCCAGCCCTCCAGGTCGGCCGGTTGCTGCTTCAGGCGCTGGGTGAGACGCTCGACCATGCCATTCACATCGGCACCTTCCACCGGGTGAGGCGGCACCGTTGGCTGGACGGCGGCAATGGCGGCGCGCGGGTCGCCGACCTGCAGATACAGCGCCAGTGCGGCCAGCGGAAGGCCAAAGCTCAGCACCGCGGCAACACCGATGCGTGTCCATCCCGCCGAGAACCAGCGGGCCGGGCGTGGTGAGGCGTCGGGCTCGCCCAGGCATTCGATCAATTGCTGGTCCAGCTCGCGCTGTGCTTGAGACAGCGCATCGCCGTGCAGCGCCTGCCGCAGCTCCTGGCGCCGCGTGAGGAACAGGGAGCGCATGCGGTCTTCGTCGGCCTGTTTGTTGGCCGCAGTGCCGCCTTCGCGCAGCAACACGAACAGCAGCGTGCCCAGAACCACCAGCAGCAGGGCCAGGGCGCAGGCCCACAGGGGCAGGATGTCAGTCATGGCGCAATGCTTTCATCGACGCGGCGCTCACCCAGAAAGCGCTGCAGGCGCTCCTGGTCTTGCGGCGTCGGCGGGATGTCGGTGGCTTGGTGGCGACGAAGCGCCCGTACCAGCACCACCAGACCGGTCAACGCAATCAAGAAGGGCCCCAGCCACAGCAACCAGGTGGAGGGGCGCCAGGGTGGGGTATAGCTGACAAACGCCCCGTAGCGTTGCTCGAAGAAGGCGATGACCTGCGCATCCGACCGTCCGGCCTGCAATTGTTCACGGATGACGGTGCGCATGTCCGCCGCCAAGGGCGCGTTGGATTCCGCCAGACTCTGGTTCTGACAGACCACGCAGCGAAGTTCGTGCGCAAGGCGAAATTCGCGGGCGGCGAGCGTGTCGCCACTGGGCGCTGGCGTGGCTGCGGGGACCGACCCGATCCATAGCGCAGCCATCATGGCCCCCACCATCCAGCGCCACGACATGCGCAACGGCCGACTGCCGCTCATTGCAGGCTCCGGATGACCGGCATCAGCCGCTCACGCCAGATGGCCTCCGTGACGGGCCCCTGATGGCGGTAGCGAATGCGCCCTTGCGCATCGATCACGAAGGTCTCCGGAACGCCTTGCACGCCGTAATCCATGCCCACGCGGCCATCCGCGTCCACCGCCGAGGCGCGATAGGGATTGCCGATGTTGGTCAGCATCGCCTGCGCCGCCTCCGGCTTGTCCTTGTAGTTCAACCCATAAACGGTGACACCGTCCAGCTGAGCCCACTGGCGCAGGCCGGGCAACTCCTCGCGGCACGGGCCACACCAGGAGGCCCACACATTGAGCAGCCAGACATGGCCGCGCAATGCGGTGCTGGAGAGCTGTTGCGACGGGTCGCCAAGCAGCGGGCGCTGGAACTCCGGGGCCGGCTGGTCCAGCAGCACGGAGGGCAAGGCGCGCGGGTCCCGCGTGAGGCCCATGGCCAGCATCAGCACCAGGGCCACCACGGCTGCGAGTGTGATGAAGATGCGCATCACAGACCTTCCTGGCGCAGAGAAGCGCTACGGCCGTTCGCCGGCAACGCTTGCAGCGCAGGCCGGGGCGCCAATACCGGAAGGGGCGCTGGAATAACGCCTGGACTGACGCCAGGACTAAAGCCCGGGGTGACGTCCGGACCGACGTCTGGATTGGCGGCCGCGCTGACGTCCGCCCGCGTCGGCGCGGGCCGCTCACGGCGTGCCAGCCGATAACGGCGGTCCGCCACGGCCAGCAACCCACCCAGTGCCATCAGCCCGGCCCCCGCCCAGAGCCAGGCCATGCAAGGCTTGACCTGCAGCCGCATGCCCCAGCGGCCGTCCTCGGTCGGGTCGGCCAGCACCACGAACAGGTCGCGCTGCACACCGGTGGTGATGGCGGGCCAACTGAGGGCGGTGCCGTCCGCGCGGAATACCCGCTTTTCCGGATGAAGCGTGGCGAGGATCTCGCCGGGGGAAGCGCTGCGGGTGACGGTAACCGTGGCGCGCACGCTGTCGTAGTTCGGGCCTGCGACCGTGTCGAAACCCTTGAGGTGGAAGCTGAAGCCTGCAACGTCGGCGGAGCCGCCTGTGGGGAGCTCGATTTCCCGGCGTTCCTCAAAGCCGCTCGCAAAGGTCACGCCCAGCACAAACACCCCGACGCCAGCATGCGCGGACAGCATGCCCCACCAGGAGGCGGGTTGCCGACGCATGCGTTGAAGCAATCGCCGTGCCGGGGATGCGTCGTCGCTGATGTCGGATGGCCGCAGCCGCTGCCAGGCGTGCGCCAGCGTTGAGCCCAGGCACCATGCGCCCAGCACCACGCCAAAGGCCGCCAGTGGTGTCCAGCCGGTAGCGTCGCGGCCCACGGTCACGCTCACGACCACTGCGCAGCCGCCACTGAGCACCACGGCCCACCGCATCTGACGGCGCAGGTCCGGCCAGGGGGCACGTTTCCAGCGGGCGAGTGGGCCGATGCCCATCAGCATCAGCGCCGGCACCACCAGGGGCAGGAACACGGCCTCGAAGTAAGGCGGGCCCACCGAGATCTTGTCGCCGCGCAGGACATCCAGGGCCAGCGGATACAGCGTGCCCAGCAGCACCGCGAGCGCGGCGGAGGTGAACAGCACGTTGTTCACCAGCAGCAGCGACTCCCGCGAGACCATGCCAAAGCGGCCACCCGCGCCCACGGCGGACGACCGCCACGCAAACAGCAGCAGCGAACCGCCCACCACCAGGGCCATCAGCACGAGGATGTACAGGCCGCGGCCGGGGTCCACGGCAAAGGCGTGGACCGAGGTCAGCACGCCGGAGCGCACGAGGAAGGTGCCCAGCAGGCTGAGCGAGAACGCCGCAATGGCCAGCAGTGCAGTCCAACTGCGGAAGGCCGCACGCTGGTCGGTGACGATCAACGAGTGCAGCAGCGCCGTGCCGGTGAGCCACGGCATGAAGGAGGCGTTTTCCACCGGGTCCCAGAACCACCAGCCGCCCCAGCCCAGCACGCTGTAGGCCCAGGCGCTGCCCAGCAGGATGCCCACGGTGAGAAAGCTCCAGGCCAGCAGCGTCCAGGGGCGGGACCAGCGCGCCCAGGCGGCATCCAGCCGGCCGGTGAGCAGCGCCGCGATGGCGAAGGCAAAGGGCACGGCAAAACCCACATAGCCCATGTAAAGCAAGGGCGGGTGGGAGACCATGCCGGGGTCCTGCAGCAGCGGGTTCAGGTCGCGGCCCTCAGGAGCCGCCGGCAGCAGGCGGGCGAAGGGGTTGGAGAGTGCCAGCAGGAACAGCAGCATGGCCACCCCCATCCAGCCCATCACCGCCAGCACGCGCGCCGCGAACGGTCCGGGCAACTGCTGGCTGCGCCAGGCCACGGCGCAGCCCCAGCACGACAATAGGGTCTGCCACAGCAGCATCGACCCTTCATGGCTGCCCCAGGTGGCCGTGAAGCGGTAGATCCAGGGCAGCTCGCGGTGGGTGTTCGCCGCCACATACAGCACCGAGAAGTCGGACTGCACCGCCGCATGGGCCAAGACACCGAAGGCCAACAGGCACAGCAGGCATTGCAGCACGGCGCAGGGCCGTGCCAGCCGCATCCAGGCTTCCACGCCCCAGGTGGCCCCCGCCAGCGGCAGGGTGCTCTGCACCACCGCCACGAGCAGCGCCAGGATGAGCGCAAAAACACCGAGTTCCGGCATCATGGCTGCAACCCCTTCTGATTCTGGCCAACGCCGTTTCGGTGGGCATCGGCCAGTGCGGCGGCGGCCTCGGGCGGCATGTAGTTCTCGTCATGCTTGGCCAGCACTTCGGTGGCGACGAAGTTGCCGTGCTCGTCCAGCCGGCCCGCAGCCACCACGCCCTTGCCCTCCTTGAACAGGTCGGGGAGGATGCCCCGGTACTGCACCGGCACACGTTGCACCTGGTCGGTCACCACGAAGCGCACGGTCATGCCATCTCCGCCGCGCTGCAGCGATGCGGGCTCGACCAGCCCACCCAGACGGAATGCCGCCTGGCGGGGTGCTTCCCGGGCATGGACCTGCGAAGGACTGAAGAAGAACATGACGTTCGCGTTGAGTGCGCGCAGCACCAGCGCGGTGGCCGTGGCCAGCGCGGCCAGGGCCAGCACGATCATCAGCAGACGACGGTGGCGGGGCTTCATGGCGAATGCGCCTCGGTGGAGGCCGTGGAGATCCACGGGGTGTTGCCCATGGGCCGGCCGGCATCCATGTCGCGAGCCATGTCCCCATCCATGTCGGCGTCCATGCCGTCGTCGCCATCGGCATCCCCGCTGCCAGGGGGCCACGTCTCGCCATCGGCATGCCCCTGGTGACGGCGCTGTTGCGCCAGCAGCATCAGTTCGGCCAGGACCAGCAGCGCAGGGATGGCGTAGCCCAGGAGCAGGAAGTCGGTATGGCTCATGATGTCGATTCCAGAGTGGCTTCGGCAGGCGCATCGGCACGTGCCTGCAGCGCGGCCCGCTGCCCGATCAGCACGCGGACGCGGGCCAGCGTCGCGGCGGCGGCGTAGGCCCAGCAGGCCAGCGTCATCAGCAACAGGCCGGCGAGCATCGTGCGGGTCATGCTGGGGGCGGCATCGAAGCGGATGGAGGCGCCCTGATGGAGCGTGCTCCACCACTGCACCGAGAAGTAGATCAGCGGGATGTTGATCACACCGGCCAGCAGCAGCACCGCGCCGGCCGTGTCGGCGCGGCGTGGGTCTTCGATGGCTTCCACCAGCGCCATGTAGCCGAGATAAAGAAACAGCAGCACCAGTTCGGAGGTCAGACGTGCATCCCAGACCCACCAGGTGCCCCAGGTGGGTTTGCCCCAGACGGCACCGGTCCAGAGTGCGATGACGGTGAACACCGCGCCAGTGGGCGCCAGTGCCCGCGCCATCAGCGGCGAGGACTTGGTTCGGTAGACCAGGCCAAGGCCGGCATGCAGCGCTGCCGCCAGGTAGAGCAGCATGGACATCCAGGCGGCCGGCACATGCAGGAAGATGAGGCGATAGACCTCGCCCTGCTGGTGGTCGGTGGGCGCCACCATGAAACCCAGCCAGAGCCCGGCGATGGCCAGCACGGCGGCCACCGTGAACAGCACGGGGATGCGCGGGCCGGCCCAGCGGTACAGCACCTGCGGTGCCGCGAGCTGCCGCCAGCGGGGCAACACCCGGCGTGCGTGTGAGGGGCCAACGGGCGCCGTCCGGTCCAGCACGGTCATGCCGCCTCCTTTGTGCAGGGAAACGGCGCCGCCTGTGCGGCTGGTGTTGTGAGGGTGAACATCATTCGACCGCCATCTTCAAGGCCACGCTGGCGCCCCAGAGCCCGCAGACCGCTGCCACCAGCAAGGAGGCCAGCAGCAGGCTGAAGTGGACCGTGGTGTCCATGCCCTGCTCGGCCGCCGCCACCGCGCTGCTGCCAAAAACCAGCGTGGGCACGGCCAGGGGCAGCACCAGCAGCATCAGCAACACGTGGCCCCGCAGCCCCAGGGTCAACGCCGCACCGAGTGCGCCGAGCAGCGAAAGCGTCGGGGTGCCGAGCAGCAGCGCAAGCGCCAGCGTGCCGATGGCCGCAGGGGACAGGCCGTATTGAAGCGCCAACACCGGGGCGACGATGACCAGCGACAGGCCACTGAACAACCAATGGCTGCAGACCTTGGCCATCACCACGGCCAGCGCCCCGGCCGGCACCAGCAGCCACTGCTCCAGGCAACCGTGTGCGAGGTCGGCCTCGAAAAGGCGGTACTGCGACACCATCATCGACAGCAGGGCCGCCACCCAGAGCACACCGGGGCCGAGCGCCTTCAGCAGTGCGGCATCCGGAGGAACGGCCAACGGAAACAGGGCGCCCACCACCAGGAAGAACATGAGCGCACACAGCACATCGGACGGGCGGCGCAGGGTTAGCAGCCATTCGCGCTGGATCAGCGCAAAGACCCTGGCAGCCGGGCCGGGCACTGAAGGCGGCGGTGCGGCGCCTGTGGGCAAGGCGGCCGGTGCAGGTCGCTCGTCGGTCGCGTGTACGGCGGTGTTCATGGGGTCAACACATCAGTGGTCTGACGTGCGCTGGACACGGCGGCGGTCAGCCTGAGCGTGTGATGGGCGGGGGCCGGTAACGGCTGATGGGTGGCGATGACTGCGGCGCCGCCGCTGGCCAGATGGCGGTGCAGCAGCTCGGCAAACATGGCTTCGCCTTGGGTGTCCAGCGCGTTGAGCGGCTCGTCCAGCAGCCACAACCTCCCAGGAGCGAGGCTCAGCCGGGCCAGAGCCAACCGGCGTTGCTGGCCTTGCGAGAGCCGCCGCGCCGGCATGTTGGCGCCATGGGCCAGACCGACCCGGGCCAGTGCCGCCTGGGTGGATGCCTGGTGGGAAGCAGGGGCCGCCCCCGCCGCCGACCTGGGGCCGCCTTCCATTCTCAACCCCAGCATCAGGTTCTCCCGGGCGGTCAGTTCCGGGCTCAGCCCATTGTGGTGGCCCAGATAGGCGCGGTCGGGCCTTTGGTCGGCGGCCACGCAGGGAGCGGCCGGGCCGGTCAGCGAGCCGGCCTCCACCGGAACCAGGCCGGCCAGCACGCGCAGCAGGCTGCTTTTTCCGCTGCCGTTGGCGCCTTGGAGTTGGGTCACCTCACCGGGCTCCACCGAGAAGCTGATGTCGCGCAGCAGCAGCCGGCCACCGCGCCGCACGCAGACCCGCTGCACCAGCAGCAACGGGCCGGGGGCGGTGGGCGGCAGTGGCCGGGCAGGCGTCATGGCTTCTGCGCCTCCGGCATGGTGTGCGCCTCATCCTTGCCGGGGACCGCCTGCCCGGCGGTGTCCGTTGGGGATTCGCCGGGCGGGATATGTGGCAGGTGATGCGCGATGCCCTTGTGGCAGTCGATGCAGGTCTTTTCCTTGCTGGCCAGATAGGTCGAGTGCATGTTCTGCGCCCGGATGCTCTGCCGGGTGAAGTCCATGGAGTCGTAGTTGTGGCAGTTGCGGCATTCCAGCGAGTCGTTGGCCTTGAGCCGGGCCCACTCGTGCTGGGCCAGTTCCAGCCGCTTGTCCACAAATTTCTCGCGGGTGCTGATGGTGCCGAAGATCTTGCCCCAGACCTCCTTGGAGGCCTGCATCTTGCGGGCAATCTTGTCGGTCCAGTTGTGCGGCACGTGGCAGTTGGAACAGATCGCACGGACACCTGAGCGGTTGGTGTAGTGGATGGTGCTCTTGAGCTCGGCGTAGACGTTCTCACGCATCTCGTGGCAGCCGGTGCAGAAGGCCTCGGTGTTGGTGAGCTCCATGGCGGTGTTGAAGGCACCCCAGAAGATCACCCCGCCGATGAAACCGCCCAGGGTGAGAAAGCCCAGGCTGAAATGCACGCTGGGGCGGCGGATGACTACCCAGTAGCGCTTGAGGAGTTGCAGCATGTGGTGGTCCTGCAGCCGATGGCTGTAATGACGTTGAGGCGGTGGTGGCGGTCACGGCATGAAGGCGGCCGCCTGGCGCGCCCCTTCATTTGCGCGCAGGCGCCGCCGGGCGGTTGCCGGTGGGCGACTGCTGGATGACGGTGTCGATGTCCTGGAAGGTATTGGGCACGATCGGCTGCACCGGGTCCTGCGGCACATGGCACTGCATGCAGAAGTAGCGGCGGGTGGAGACCTGGCCCAGCGGGTGGCCATCCCGATCGATGTAGTGCGTGATGCTGACGGGCACCGCCTGGGACACTGTGGTCTTGGCCCGTGCATGGCAGTCCAGACACTTGTTGAAGTTCTTGTCGATCTGGTAGCCATCCACCCGGTGCGGAATCACCGGCGGCTGCTGCGCGTAGTTGCGGGTGCGGCGCAGGTCGTCATTCACCTGGTTGCCCATCACCGGGGGCTTGGTGGAATCCGGGATGGCGGTGGGGCCACGGGCGGCATCGACCAGCGGCTGCGGCCGGGCCTGCTGGGGTGCGGCGGCGATGCCGGCCATCAGGCCCATGCACAGGGCGCCGGTCATTGCACAACCAATGGCCAGCTTGCGCAGGGCGGCACGCCATAAACGGGGGGCGCTCATGATTGAATTCCTTTGCTTGGAGGGTCACCCGGCAGGGTCACGCCACTTTCTTGATGCGGACGGCACACTTCTTGAAGTCGGTCTGCAATGAAATCGGATCGGTCGCGTCCAGCGTCACCTTGTTGATGAGCACGCTGGCGTCGAACCAGGGCACAAAGACCAGACCCTGTGGCGGTTTGTTGCGCCCGCGGGTCTCGACCCGGGTCCGCATGCGGCCGCGTCGCGACTCGATTTCCACTTCCGAGCCGCGCCGCACGCCCAACGCCTTGGCGTCGTCCGGGTGCATGTAGCAGTAGGCATGGGGAACGGCGCGATGCAGCTCCGGCACGCGCCGGGTCATGGAGCCGGAGTGCCAGTGCTCCAGCACCCGCCCGGTGGAGAGCCAGAACGGGAAGTCCTTGTCAGGTGCTTCGGCCGGGGGCTCGTAGGGCAGGGCGAAAATCACCGCCTTGCCGTCCGGATGCCCATAGAACTGGAAGCCAGTGCCGGCCTTCACGTAGGGGTCCTCGCCCTCGCGGTAGCGCCAGCGGGTTTCCTTGCCGTTGACCACCGGCCAGCGCAGCCCGCGGGCGGCGTGATAGGCGTCGAACGGGGCCAGGTCGTGCCCGTGGCCGCGTCCGAAGCCGGCGTATTCCTCGAACAGGCCTTTTTGCAGGTAGAAGCCGAAGGCCTGCGCTTCGTCGTTGCGGTAGGCCTTGTCCACCTCGGCCATGGGGAAGCGGTCCACCTGGCCGTTGCGAAAGAGCACTTCATACAGCGTCTTGCCGCGCAGCTCGGGTTTCTTGTCGATCAGCTCCTTGGGCCACACCTCCTCGACGGTGAAGCGCTTGGAGAATTCGACCAATTGCCAGAGGTCGGAGCGGGCCTCGCCGGGTGCGGTGACGAGCTGATGCCAGAAATGGGTGCGGCGTTCGGCATTGCCGTAAGCCCCTTCCTTTTCTACCCACATCGCGGTGGGCAGGATCAGGTCGGCCGAGATGGCGGTGACGGTGGGGTAGACATCGGAGACGACCACGAAGTTTTCCGGGTTGCGATAACCCGGATAACCCTCTTCCATCATGTTGGCGCCGGCCTGCATGTTGTTGTTGACCATCACCCAATAGGCATTGAGCTTGCCATCCTTGAGCATGCGGTTTTGCAGCACCGCATGAAAACCGGGCTTGGGCGGGATGGTGCCCTCCGGCAGCTTCCAGTGGTGTTCCGCTTCGGCACGGTGCTTGGGGTTGGTCACCACCATGTCGGCGGGCAGGCGGTGGGAGAAGGTGCCCACCTCGCGTGCCGTGCCGCAGGCTGAGGGTTGGCCGGTGAGCGAGAAGGGGCTGTTGCCTGGCGTGGAGATCTTGCCGGTCAGCAGATGGATGTTGTAGACGAGGTTGTTGGCCCAGGTGCCGCGGGTGTGCTGGTTGAAGCCCATGGTCCAGAACGACACGACCTTGGTTTTGGGGTCCGCATAGAGCTCGGCCAGTGCCTTGAGCCGGTTCTTGGGAACACCGGTCAGATCGGCGGTGTAGTCCAGGTCGTACTTGCTGACGAAGCGGGCGAACTCGTCATAGGTGATGAGTTTGGCGCCATTGGGGTCGCCAGCATTCTTGGCCGCCTTCTGCAGCGGGTGCTCCGGGCGCAGGCCGTAGCCGATGTCCGCATTGCCTTGCTTGAAGTTGGTGTGCTTGTTGACGAAGTCCTTGTTGACCCGGCCCGTCGTGATGATGTGGTTGGCGATGTAGTTGAGGATGGCCAGGTCGGTCTGTGGCTTGAAGGTCAGCTCGATGTCGGCCAGTTCATAGGAGCGGTGCTCGAAAGTCGAGAGCACGGCCACCTTGACATCCGGGCCGCTGAGCCGGCGGTCGGTGACGCGGGTCCACAGCACCGGGTGCATCTCGGCCATGTTGGATCCCCACAGCACAAAGGCAGTGGCGTTCTCGATGTCGTCATAACAGCCCATGGGCTCGTCCATGCCGAAGGTGCGCATGAAGCCGGTCACGGCGGAGGCCATGCAGTGGCGGGCGTTGGGGTCGATGTTGTTGGAGCGGAAGCCGGCCTTCATCAGCTTGACGGCGGCATACCCCTCCCAGACCGTCCACTGCCCGGAGCCGAACATGCCCACAGCCTCCGGGCCTTTGGCCTTGAGCACGCGCTTGAACTGCTCGGCCATCACATCGAAGGCCTTGTCCCAGCTGACGGGTGCGAACTCCCCGTCCTTGGCGTATTGGCCGTCCTTCATGCGCAGCAGCGGTGTGGTCAACCGGTCCGCGCCGTACATGATCTTGGAGAGGAAGTAGCCCTTGACGCAGTTGAGGCCGCGATTGACTTCAGCCTCCGGGTCGCCCTGAGTGGCGACCACGCGGTTGTTCTTCACCGCCACCTGCACGCCGCAGCCCGTGCCGCAGAAGCGGCACGGGGCCTTGGACCAGGTGAGGGAGGAGGCGTCTGCATAGGCATTGCCCGTCTGGGCCAGCGCCTGCACCGGGATGCCGGCAACGGCGCCGGCCGCAGCGGCGGCGGAGTTGCGGACAAAGTCTCGACGGGTGCTCATGGTGGGGTCCTTGTAGAAGTCCTGGTTGGCCCTGTTCGGTCCTGGGGGGTCCTGTTACCGTGACCCGACGGGCCGAGGGGCTGGAGGGAATGACAGGGCCTGCGCTCAGGGCTGGGGCGCCGCTTGAAGCGCGGGAGTGACGGGCGGGGACCGTGAGGCGCAGGGCGTGCGAGCGGCCTGGTCGCCGGTCTCATTGCTGGCCTTATCTCTGGTCTCATTGCTGGCCTCACCGCTGGCCTCTTCATCCGGCTCGATGGCCTGGAACACCAGCGCCACGTTGATCACCTGGTCCAGTTGCTGGATGGCGCCGACCTGATCGAGGATCTCCCCGCTGGTGCCGCCTTCCAGGGTGACCACCAGCTTGCCGGCCGAAGAGCGGCCGTGCAGCTGGATGGGGGGCATGCGCGCCAGCAGCGTGGCCACCGCGTCCACATGGGACGGCAAGGTGTAGATGATCGCGCTGGCGATGTGGATCTCTGGGGGCATGGCGCTGTCCTGTGGTGGCAGTGGCATGGCGCCCTTCGCCTGGCGCATGCGCGACAGGCGCGGCCGTGAACGCACCGCTGGGCGGGCAGCGCAGGGCTGACGCGACGCAGGAGTGCGAGACGGATGGGCGACACAAGCGTGGCCTGCAACCCGATCGGTCGTCAGGCGGGAAGCGTGCGGGCGGCGTTGCCCGCTGCGGCTCAACTGCCGGGGGGCCCGGCAAACAGCTGATAGATCCAGACCGTGAAGCCGTAGCCGGCAACAAAGACGACGGACAGGACGGGCGCCATCACGGCAGCCAGCACAATGAAACTTCGGGATTCCTCGGCGCGGGTGGACGGCGCTGCCAAGGACGGCTGGGACGATTGGGAATGCGACATATGGACTTCTCCCTGAAGGTCTACGGCCTGGGACCATGGCTGGTCGCGGCTGACACAAGGTTTCAAGGTCGGGCCAGCGGCAGCACAGTCGTGACTTATTACCGGTTTGACGACTAGGGTTATAGCGTTCGCATGAAGACCGTGTCAACGCTGTCAGGGCAGGACGCTGCGGCAGCGTGTGGCGCTTTTTCCGGGGCCCTTCTGCGGCAGGGGCCATTGGGCAGCTGAGCAACTCGGCTTCGTACAACATGACCCGGACAGTGTCGGGGCCCCACGACGATGCCGATGTGCGATTCCGTCAAGGCAAATGCACACCCTTGGTGCGGTTGTCATTTGCTTGCGCATCAGCAACAAATGAAGACGACAGGTCCAGGGCCGGTGAACTGACGGAGGCTGTGCAGGTGAGTGGCCGTGAGTGGCCCTTGGCATGGCTCGATACGCTATACACATGCGAGCCTGTTCCGCAATGGCCGCAATGGCAAGAGGTGCCGGAGGGCCCGGCGCCGCAGGCGTTCAGGACTGCCGCACGCGGATCCGGAGCTCACCTTCCAGCAGCAGCCCCTGCTCTTGCAGCAGGCGCAGCAGCACGGGCTGCATGTGGCGCAGCTTGGTGGCGATGGCCGCGTTATGGGCCACGACGGTCCAGCCCTGGTCGTCCAGCGTGCCTGCCTGTACGAATTGGCGCATGCCTGCGGGCAGGGCCACGCTGATCACGGCCAGGTGCCGTTGCGAGGCTTGCAGGCGTTGGCCCAGCTGGGCCAGGGTGCCGTGGCGCGACACGGCCTGCCCGAAATCCATGGGTTCCGGAGCCGCTGGCTTGGGCCGGGGCGGCAGATAGCGCGTGGTCATGCCGGCAGTGTAAGGGCATGTACCGCGCCACACCTGCCGCCCTTGCCCTTCCGGCCGGCCCCGGGCCCGAAAGTCCGGGTGCTAAACTCCGCCGGCTTTTCTACGCGTGGATGCTGCGGGGCGTGTGCCCGGCCGCTGCTGTCCAGAGACGAGCCCGGAAGGAAGTGCACGCCGCCAGTTCGCGGGGCTTGCAATGCTCCTGCGTGGCCCCCATCTGACGGCATCCCGTGTATCCACGACAAGAACACCATCCGCCTTCATGTTGCCCAAGCTTTTGACCCAGATTTTTGGCAGTCGCAATGAGCGGCTGCTCAAGACCTACCGCAAGGTCGTCCAGCAGATCAACGCGCTGGAGTCCCAGTACGAAGGTTTGAGCGACGAGCAACTGCGCGGCAAGACCGAAGAGTTCAAGGCGCGCATCGCCGCCGGCGAAACGGTGGATGACCTCCTGCCGGAAGCCTTTGCCGTCTGCCGCGAAGGCAGCAAGCGCGTCCTGAAGATGCGCCACTTCGATGTGCAGCTGATCGGCGGCATGGTGCTCAATGGCGGCAAGATTGCCGAAATGCGCACCGGTGAAGGCAAGACGCTGATGGCCACGCTGCCTGTCTACCTGAACGCGTTGACCGGCAAGGGTGTGCACGTGGTGACGGTGAACGACTACCTGGCGCGTCGGGACGCCGAGTGGATGGGCCGCCTGTATACGTTCCTGGGTCTGTCTGTCGGTATCAACCTGCCGCACGCCCCGCGTGACCAGAAGCAGGCCGCCTACGCTGCGGACATCACCTACGGCACCAACAACGAATACGGCTTCGACCACCTGCGTGACAACATGGTCTACGAGGTGCAGGACCGCGTTCAGCGTGGCCTGGCCTACGCCATCATCGACGAGGTGGACTCCATCCTGATCGACGAGGCCCGCACGCCGCTGATCATCTCCGGCCAGGCCGAAGACCACACGGCGATGTATCACGCCATCAACCAGGTCGCCCCCAAGCTCAAGCGCCAGATCGGCGAGCTGGACCCGCGTACCGGCGAGGGTGTCATCGATCCGGGCGATTTCACGGTGGACGAGAAATCCCACCAGATCTACCTGACCGAAGACGGTCACGAGAACGCCGAACGCCTGCTGTCCGAGACCGGCCTGCTGAGCGAGGGCGCCAGCCTGTACGACGCGGCCAACATCACGCTGATGCATCACATGTATGCATCGCTGCGCGCCCACCATATCTATCACCGTGACCAGCACTATGTGGTGCAGAACGGTGAAGTCATCATCGTGGACGAGTTCACCGGCCGCCTGATGACGGGCCGCCGCTGGAGTGACGGCCTGCACCAGGCGGTTGAAGCCAAGGAAGGCGTGCAGATCCAGGCCGAGAACCAGACCATGGCCTCGGTGACCTTCCAGAACTACTTCCGCATGTACGGCAAGCTGGGCGGCATGACCGGCACGGCCGACACCGAAGCCTACGAATTCCAGGAAATCTACGGCCTGGAAACGGTGGTGATTCCGCCCAACCGCCCGACCGTGCGCCGCGACGAACTCGACCTGGTCTACAAGACCAACGACGAAAAGTACAAGGCCGTCATTGAAGACATCCGGGACTGCCACAAGCGTGGCCAGCCGGTGCTGGTGGGCACCACCTCGGTGGCCAACTCCGAAATCATCGCGGAGATGCTGGTCAAGGTCGGCCTGCCGCACAACGTGCTGAACGCCAAGCAGCACGCCCGTGAAGCGGACATCATTGCCCAGGCTGGCCGCCCGGGTGTGATCACCATCGCCACCAACATGGCGGGCCGCGGTACCGACATCGTGCTGGGCGGCAGCATCGAGAAGGAAGTCTCCGCCGTGGAGGCGGACGAGTCCCTCTCCGAAGCCGACAAGCACGCCCGTATTGCCACCCTCAAGCAGGAGTGGCAGGTGCTGCACGAGCAGGTCAAGGCCGCTGGCGGCCTGCGCGTGGTCTCCACCGAGCGCCACGAAAGCCGCCGTATCGACAACCAGCTGCGTGGCCGCTCCGGCCGCCAGGGCGACCCGGGCTCCTCGCGCTTCTACCTGTCGCTGGACGACCAGCTGATGCGCATCTTTGCCGGTGACCGCGTGCGCGCGATCATGGACCGGCTCAAGATGCCCGAGGGCGAAGCCATCGAAGCCGGTATCGTCACCCGCTCCATCGAAAGCGCGCAGCGCAAGGTCGAGGCGCGCAACTTCGACATCCGCAAGCAACTGCTGGAGTACGACGACGTCTCCAACGACCAGCGCAAGGTCATCTACCAGCAGCGCAACGAGATCCTCGAAGCGCAAGACCTGCTGGCCCAGATCACCCACCTGCGCCAAGGCACCCTGACCGATGTGGTCCGCGGCTTCGTGCCGGAGGAGAGCCTGGAAGAGCAGTGGGACCTGCCCGCGCTGGAGCGTGTGCTGAAAGACGAGTGGCTGCTGGATGTGCCGCTGACCGAGCTGCTCAAGAACAGCGAGTCCCTGACGGACGAGGACATCCTGCAGAAGGTCATTGCCGCCGGTGACGCTTCGTTCCAGGACAAGCTGGACCGCGTCGGCCTGGAGCAGTTCACCCCGTTCATGCGCATGGTGCTGCTGCAGAGCATCGACCAGCATTGGCGCGAGCATCTGGCCTCGCTGGACTACCTGCGCCAGGGCATCCACCTGCGCGGCTACGCCCAGAAAAACCCGAAGCAGGAATACAAGCGCGAAGCCTTCGAGCTGTTCTCGCAACTGCTGGACACGGTCAAGACCGATGTCACCCGCATGCTGCTGAAGGTGCGTATCCAGAGCGAGGCCGAAGCCAGCGCAGCGGCGGACGCCATCGAGCAGCGTGCCGAGAGCGTCAGCAACGTCACCTACACCCACCCGAACGAAGACGGCTCGATTTCCCAGGAGCCGCAAGCGGCTGCTGGCCCGGCCGCCGTACCGGCCGAGTGGGGCCATGTGGGCCGCAACGACCCCTGCCCCTGCGGCAGCGGCAAGAAGTTCAAGCAGTGCCACGGCAAGCTGGCCTGACGCGACACCACACCTGACCCTGCTGGATCTGCGGCGCCTTCGGGCGCCGCTTTTCATCGCCCCTCCGTGCCGGACATCGGCACCGTGCGTGCATCGGAATTGTTGTTTCCTGCCCACCGATGTGCATCCGGGGACAGACAGTTGCCCCGGGATGTGTGCTTTATCACACCAATCGCACAGGCGAGGGGGCGTCCCCCCGCAGCGCGGGGGACGCGGAAGGGCCACCCCTCTATACAGTGCAAGCAAGACCCGCCCCTCCGGGCCTCTCCACAGCACTGCCATGAACCTCATTGCCCGTCTGACCCTTGCCGCGGCCCTGGCCGTTGGTGCCGCCGCCGCCCACGCCGCGCCGGTGACGGCCGCCCAATCGGTGGCCCTGCAGGCGAGCAAGACCTCTTCCACCCTGACCGCCGGTTTCACCTCGGTGCACACGGTGGCCGGCGAGTTCGTGGACACCTTCACCTTCACCGGTGCCAGCGGTCTGGCAATGGTCAATGGCAGCCTGGCGGCCATCGGCTCGACGCAGTCGCTGGACATCGACTTCATCACCGCCCTGATCAACGGCGTGAGCTACACCATCACCCGCAGCGCGCTGGGCGGCAACCCCGACGGGATCGAAATCGCCAGTCTGCTGAACACGGCGCTGACCACGCCGCTGGTGCTGACCATCCACGGCTATGCCGGCGCCGGCCTGGCCGCTGGCACGGCCATCAACGCCAGCTACTCCGGCACCATCAACGTCACGCAGGTGCCGGAACCGGCCAGCATGGCGCTGGCTGCCGTCGGTTTGATGGGGCTGGTGTTTACGCGCCGCCGTAAAACAGCACAATCCCAACCGGTCTGAATCAGACCAATCCCGAGACACGCCGTACCAAGGACGCCTCATGCAACGCCTGATTTCCCGCCTGATCCCCGTCATCGCCGCCAGCGTGATGGCGCTGACCGCCACTGCCGGCCAGGCTGCCACCTCGTCGCTCTTCCAGGATCAGGACGTGGTGCTGACCAGCGGCGCCGGCACGAGCTACACCGGTGCCACCTTCACCACGCATTCCGATGCTGGCAGCTTCCTGGACACCTTCCGGCTCACCGCCACCAGCAGCTCGCTGGTCGAGATCTTGCTGATCACCACCGGCGCGTCTGACGACCAGAGCATCTCGTTCACCAACGCCTGGCTGAACGGCGCGGCGATGACCATCAACACCTTCGACAACGGTGACGGCTCGCACACCAGCTTCGCCTACCTGTCGCAGGACGGCCTGGTGGGTGACCTGGTGCTGACCGTCGAGGGTTATGCCGGCGGCTCCCTGGCGGCCGGCACCAGCATCGCGGCCACCTATTCCGGCGTGTTCAACCTCGTGCCGGCCGCCGCTTCGGTGGTGCCGGAACCGCAGAGCGGCACCTTGATCCTGGCCGGCCTGGGTGCCATGGGCCTGGTCGCCGTGCGTCGCCGCAAGGTCTGACACCTTCCCGCCACGCGTTCTGCCGGAGGCGTTTCGCCTCACAGCACCGCACAGAGGCCTCGCATTGCGAGGCCTTTTTCATTGGTCCGGGCGGCGCTCCTACAATGCGCGCGTCTGCACGGCCCCCAGCGCATCGGGTGCCGATCTCATTTCTTCTCAGAGCTGCACTGCCATGCCTGTCAACCTGACCGCTCCCGATCCCCAATCCCTGCTGCCCGTGCCCGGCGTGCGGCTGGGCGTCACGATGGCGGGGGTCCGCAAGGCCAACCGCCGCGACCTGACCGTGGTGGCGCTGGACGCCGGTGCCAGCGTGGCCGGTGTGTTCACCCGCAACCGCTTCTGCGCTGCGCCGGTGCAGGTGTGCCAGGAACACCTGGCCAAGGACACGGACATCCGCGCGCTGGTGATCAATACCGGCAATGCCAATGCGGGCACCGGTGCGGACGGCCTCGCCCGGGCGCGCCAGACCTGCGACGCGCTGGCAGGCTTGCTGCAGCTGCAGCCGCAACAGGTGCTGCCGTTCTCCACCGGCGTGATCATGGAGACGCTGCCGGTGGACCGTATCGTCGCGGGCCTGCCGGCCGCCATTGCCGCCCTGGGGGCGGACCAGTGGGGCGAGGCGGCCGCCGGCATCATGACCACGGACACCCTGCCCAAGGCCTGCTCGAAGCAGGTGGTGATCGGCGGCAAGACCGTGACCCTGTCCGGCATCTCTAAGGGCGCGGGCATGATCCGCCCGAACATGGCCACCATGCTGGGCTTCGTGGCCACCGACGCGGTCATCGCGCCGGAGCTGCTGCAGCCGCTGGTGCGTGAGGCGGCGGATCTGTCGTTCAACCGCATCACCATCGACGGCGACACCTCCACCAACGACTCCTTCGTTTTGATCGCTACCCACCAGGCCGGTCATGCCCCCATCACCTCGCTCACCAGCGAAGAAGGTCGCCTTCTGCGTGACGCGCTGGTGTCGGTCTCCCAGCAACTGGCCCAGGCCATCGTGCGGGACGGTGAAGGCGCCACCAAGTTCATTTCGGTGGTGGTGCAGGGCGGCAGGGACGAGGAGGAGTGCCGCAAGGCCGCCTACGCCATCGCCCACTCGCCGCTGGTCAAGACGGCGTTCTTCGCCAGCGACCCCAACCTGGGTCGCATCCTGGCGGCCGTGGGTTACGCCGGTATCGACGATCTGGACCAGGGCCTGATCGAGCTGCACCTGGACGATGTGCACGTGGTCACCCGGGGGGGCCGCCGTCCCGAATACCGGGAAGAGGATGGCCAGCGTGTGATGAAGCAAAGCGAGATCACGGTGCGGGTGGGCCTGAATCGCGGCCCGGCAGAAACCACCGTGTGGACCTGCGACTTCAGCCATGAGTACGTGACCATCAACGCGGACTACCGTTCCTGACAGGGCGGCCGGTACCGCCCACGCGGCTCAGACGGTCTTGCTGACTGAGGCCCGGGTTCTGGTCTGAACCCGGGCCTTTGTCTTTCAGAAATCGACCGCCCGCGCCCGCATGCCGCGCGCCAGCAGGGTGGCATTGATCAGTTGTGCCTCTTCCCGGCTTCCGAAGGGCCAGACGGCGGCGCGCCAGCCCTCCTTGGTCTGGAAGACCGCGCCGTTGACCGTGTGGCCGCCACCGCGAAGTGTGTCGCCCACCATCTCTTGCAACTTGGCCAGTTGGGCTTCAGCCTCCGGCTTGGTCTTTTGCGGCAACCCCACCAGCGCCACCAGCTTCTCGCCGGGCGCGCTGCGTTTAATCATCTGGCTCAGGCCGGTGTCGTCCACCTTCAGACGCTGCTCGGCCTCCGAGGGCGCGGAGGCGCCGGACTTGGACGAACCAACCTTTTCCTTGGATGCGTCCTCGGGCGCCTTCTCCGTGGCCTTCTCTGTGGCCTTCTCGGTGCCCTTTTCAGGTGGCTTCGGCGCTGGCTCCACGCCGGCATGCAGAGGCGGGCGCCCGCCATTGTTCCGGGGTTTGCCGAAGGGCAGGTCCACGGACCCACTGGCGGCGAGGGCGGCTGCAGACGCTGCCGAGGCCGCTGCCTCTGGTGCCGAAGCCGCGTCGGAGGCGGCGGCCAAAGGCGCCGATGCAGCCCCTTCGGCAGCCGCCGCTGAGGCGGCCGATGCCCCATCCTGGGCGGCGGACGCTTCCTCGGCGGCTGCGGCTGCATGGGCGGCCTCCGATGCTGCAGCGGCCGCAGAGGCTGCAGATGCTGCAGATGCCGCCGAAGCTGCTGCAGCGGCAGCTTCATCCGATTCCTTGGAGGACGCAGGCCAAAGCGCCCAGATGAGCAGTGCCAGCAGCACCACGGCCACCGCAGCCACGGCACCCAGCCGGATCGGGTCCAGCGCACGCCGGCCCAGCACCTTGTCCCGCCGCCCGATCAGCACGCGCGTGCGGGCTGGCCCGGCGTCGATGGCCGCACTCAGCAGCACCAGTTCCATGGGCCAGGCACCGCTTTGGTTCGCGCCGCCCGATTCCAGTTCACTGTTGCTGATATCAACACGCCGCAACGGCAATTCATCCGGCGCACTGGTGAACCCGTGGTCCAGGGCCATGGCGGCCACCTGGTCCGGCTTCAGGCCCGGGATGAAGGACTCGCTCCAGGCTCGTCGGGGGCCGCCGGTACCGGCCTTGGCCCGTTGCCAGGGCCAACGGCGCTTGGGCGGCGCTGCGGCGGCCTGGGCAGGCGCCTCGGCACCACCCGCATCCAGGCTGGGTTCCTTGGGCAGTGGCTGCGCCAGGAAGGGCAGGGCGACCGCGCCCACCGTGTGCACGTCCTGCACATGAATGCGCCGCGCCAGCGGATGCTTGTTGTGCCAGTTGACCAGCAGCCAAGCCACCGCATCCGGTGCCGGGCCCTCCCACGGCGTCGCGGGCGCACCGGCTCCTGCGGGCCCAACGGGCGCTACGGACTCGGCGGGCGGCGGCGGCGTGTCGGCACTGGGCGGTGGTGTCTCATCCATGGCCCAGGATTATGGCGGCCGCTTGCAAGCAGGCATGGGACTTGTATGGTGTAAATAGGGAAGCTCTGCACAACACGCCCAGCAACGCCGAAATCTGCGCGTCGGACAGAGCCTCCCAAGCCCACTCCGCCCTCGCTGTACACAGACATGCCACCCTCCGCCGTCCGCATCTTGATCGTCCAGGCACTGTCGGTCCAGCCTTTGGCAGAGGTGCTGGAGGAGAGCGGTTATGAACTGCTGCGGGCCGGGGATGCCATGGCCGCCGTCGAAGGCCTGGCCGCGCAGCCACGGCTGATTCTGATGGACATGGAGCTGCCCGACCTGCCGGGCGATGCCCCGGTGGAACTGCTGCGCCGCCTGGCCGCCAGCGGCATTCCGGTCATGACCCTGAGCCGCCGCCAGGATGCCCAGCGCAGTGCTTCCCTGCTGGCCGCCGGTGCCAGCGACTGCCTGTTCAAGCCTGTCCGGCTGAGCGAGCTGCTGGCCCAGGTGGAACGCCGAATCCATCCCGCCGCCACGTCGCCAGCGCTGGAACCTCAGCGGCCCGTGGCCAGCATGACGGTGCGCGAACGCGACGGGCACTGCAACTGGCAGACCCCACAGGCCCGCGCGCTGATGCTCCAGTACTTCCCGGCCCCCTGGGCGGACCATGCCCGCCTGCCGCCAGAAGTGCTGGCCTGGCTGCACCGGGAAGCACTGCGCCGCCGTGCGGGCGCCGTCCCCGCAGGCCTGACGGTGGCCCCCCGCGCGGGCCAGTTGCGGCAGCGGCTGAGTTTCAACCTGATGCCGGCCGACCCGGTGGTGATCGGTGACGGGCACTGGCTGATGGTGCTGCATGAGGCGGACGAAGCCGCCCTGGTGGCCCGCCTGGCCAAATCGCTGGGCCTGCCGCTGGCCGATGCAGAACTGCTGTATTGGACCTTGGGGGAACCCACGCCGCGCCAGCAGGTGCATCAACTGGGACTGAGCGAAGCGGCCTACCAGGCACAGATGCGGGGCTTGTGCGAGCGACTGGGGGTGAACGACCCGGCACAGGCCGTGGTCCGGGCCCGGGCTGTGCTGGCCCGGGACGCTTGAGCCGGGGCATGCGGCCTCTCTCCGGCCTCTCTTCGTCCTCTCTTCGGCCCCTCAGGCATCTCCGTCCCCCACGGCCCCTACAGCCCCTACGGCGGCCCGTCCGGCCTGTTTCCGCGACAATCCAGGATTGGCCTTCCCCCGTGTCCCGATGTTCAGCTCCCTCGTATCCCCGGCTCCCGACGACCGTGCCGCCCCCGATGAGCGCGAGCGCTTCCTGCGCCTGCTCAGCACCGCCGTGGCCGAGCGCCGCCTGCAGCGGCTGCTGCTGAGCAAGTACCAGGGCGAGGGCGACGTGGAGCGCCTGACGGTGCGGCTGATCGAGCTGCGCGGGGAAGCGGCGCTGAGCTTCCTCTGGCGTCACGCCACCAAGGACATCACCCGCAACCACACGCTGGAGGCGGGCGTGGCCGAGATCACCACGCTGCTGGGCCAGTCGTTCGGCCAGGCCAATCTCGATACCGAGGCCCAGGAGGTGCAGTTGCGCTTCAGCCGCAAGGGCAAACCGCTGCTGCATGTCACCCGGCGGCCAGACGCCGAGCGGCCTGTTGCCGAGGGTTCCGGCCCGCAAGACGATCGAACCGAAGCCCAGTCTCCCGAGCCTTCCGTGGCCGGCGGCCATGACCGTGAGAAGCCGCGCGCCCTGTCGCTGGGCAGCCCGTTCTGGCGAGAACTCGGCGTCACGCACGAGGTCAAGGGGCGGGTGGACCTGGTGCCTGCGATGGCGCGCAAGTGGAAGCAGATCAACAAGTTCATCGAAATATTCGGGGCGGCGGTCCGCCATGCCGGCCTCTCGGCACCTGGCACGCCGGTGCGCCTGGCTGACTTCGGTTCCGGCAAGGGTTACCTGACCTTCGCCATGCACGACTACCTGCAATCGGTCGGCCTGGCGCCGGACGTGCAGGGCGTGGAACTGCGCCAGGACATGGTCACGCTGGGCAATGATGCGGTGAAGCGCCACACGTTGAAGGGGCTGCGTTTTGAACAGGGCGATGTGCGCCAGCGCGAGGACATCCGTCTGGACGTGATGGTCGCCCTGCATGCCTGTGACATCGCCACCGATTACGCCATGCATGTGGGCCTGCGCAGCGGTGCGCGCATCATCATGTGCGCGCCCTGCTGCCACAAGGAAGTCAGGCCGCAGATCCGGACACCGGCCGCGCTGCGCCCGCTGCTGCAGCATGGCATCCACCTGGGCCAGGAAGCGGAGATGGTGACCGATTCGGTCCGTGCGCTGCTGCTGGAGCTGATGGGGTATGACACCCAGGTGATCGAATTCATCGCCCTGGAGCACACCAGCAAGAACAAGATGGTGCTGGCGGTGAAGCGCCCGCAAGGACTGACCGCTGCCCGCCGCGCCGAACTCCTGGCGCAACTGCACGAGATCAAGCAGTTCTACGGCCTGCGCCAGCAGACGCTCGAGACCCTGTTGCGCGAGGACGGGCGGTTGGCAGACGAGTCGGCCGCAGGCTGAGGCTCTGCGGGCCCCTGGCGCAGCGCTTGCGCCACCCGTCATGGCACGCCCGCATGGCCGCTGCCTCATTCTTGAGCAGAGGAAGGTTTTCCTCGCTGGATCAAGGACTTGAAGCGTCCGACCTCAGCTTCTCCCACGACTTGTCCACAGCCGGCGGGGGTAACACGAGGCAGTGAAGCGATCACGGGGGCGAGATGTGCACAGGTGCGCGAGCGATGCGTGCCCCAAGGGCCGTGCAAGGGGAATGAAACTTGCCAACCGTCGGCATCGCCTCGATGGATTGCGCAATGGCCGCCCTGATCTCCCCTGTTCCCGCCCCGGTCCCGTTCCTGGCCCGCCTGTTTGGCGGGGCCTTGCTGATCCTGGGCTTCGTGCTCCTGGCGGTCGGTGGGCGGCTGGCCTCCCTGGGCGGCAGTTGGTATTACGCGCTCGCCGGCCTGTCGCTGGCGGTCATCGGCGGGCTGATGTGGGGGCGGTTGCGCGAGGCCTACCTGGCCTACGCCCTGTTCTTCTTCCTGAGTGTGGTGTGGGCCGTGTGGGAGGCCGGGTTGGACTGGTGGCCACTGGCCGCGCGGCTGGACCTGACCTGGATCATCGGCGCCCTGATGCTGGCGCTGCTGCCCTGGCTGCACCCCTCGGTGGCGGTGACGGACCCGCGGCGACTGCGCTGGAGCAGCCGCCCGACCCAGGCCCTCACCCTGTCGCTGCTGTCCTTCGTGGTGGTGGCGGTGATTTCCTGGACGCGTGACGTCCATGCCCTGGAGGGCGAAATGGCCGCCGGGGCCCCCGGGGCGGCCCCGGCGGCCAGCGCCGCCGCTGATGCGGTGCCTGCTGGTGAGTGGCATGCCTACGGGCGCACCGCATTTGGCCAGCGTTATTCGCCGCTGGACCAGATCACCCCGCAGAACGTCGCGAACCTGAGCCTCGCCTGGGAGTTCCATACCGGTGACAAGCGCGGCCGGCCGGGTGACCCGGAGGAGACCACCTTCGAGGTCACGCCGCTCAAGATCGGCCAACGCGTTTTCCTGTGCACGCCCCATCAGACCGTGCTGGCGCTCGATGCCACTACCGGCAAGGAACTGTGGCGCTACGACCCGCAGGTCCGAGGCGAACTGGCGTTGCAGCATCTGACCTGCCGCGGTCTCTCCTATCAACCGCCCGCCGGCAGCACCGCCGTGCCGGCCGCTGCGGCTGCCGCCAGTGGCTCTGACACGGCGCTGGCCGCACAGACGCCAGCGGCCAGCGCCACTGCCACTGCCACTGCCACTGCACCTGCACCTGCACCTGCACCTGCACCTGCACCTGCACCTGCACCTGCACCTGCACCGGCACCTGCCGACTGCCCCGCCAAGCTCTTCATGCCCACGGCGGACGCGCGCCTGATTGCGCTCAATCCGGACACCGGGAAGGTCTGCCAGGGCTTCGGCAAGGGCGGCGCCATTGATCTGTGGGCGGGCATGCCCAATGCCGATCCCGGTGCCTACTACGCCACCTCACCAGTCGTCGTCACCCGCCATCTGGTGATCGTGGGTGGCACGGTGCTGGACAACGCCTCCACCAAGGAACAGTCCGGTGTGATCCGCGCCTACGACATCGAGACCGGCGCGCTGGTGTGGAACTGGGACTCCGGCAACCCCGACGCCACCACGCCACTGCCGGCTGGCCAGACCTATACCGCCAACTCACCCAACAGCTGGTCGGTGGCCAGCGTGGACGAACAGCTGGGCCTGGTCTACCTGCCCATGGGCAACCAGCCGCCGGACCAGTGGGGCGGCAACCGCTCCGCGGCCGTGGAGCGGCATTCCTCTTCGGTCGTGGCGCTGGACATCGCCAGCGGCAAGCTGCGCTGGGTCTTCCAGACCGTTCACCACGACCTCTGGGATTACGACGTGCCGTCCCAACCCGTGCTGGTCGATCTGCATGTCAATGGCCAGGCCGTACCGGCCCTGGTGCAACCCACGAAGCAAGGCGAGCTCTTCGTGCTGGACCGGCGCAGTGGCCAGCCGGTGTTCCCGGTGCGCGAGGAGGCCGCGCCGCAGGGGGCCGCCACGGGGGACTTCACGGCCAAGACCCAACCGGTGTCTGCCATTTCGTTCGAACCGCCTCAACTGCGTGAACGCGACATGTGGGGCGCCACCATGCTGGACCAGCTATGGTGCCGCATTGCCTTCCATTCCCTGCGCTACGAAGGGCGATTCACCCCGCCCAGCACGCAGGGCTCACTGATCAACCCCGGCAACTTCGGCGTGTTCAACTGGGGCAGCATTGCGGTCGACCCGGTTCGCGGCATCGCCTTCACCACACCCGCCGTCCTGGCCTTTACCTCGCAGCTGGTGCCGCGCAAGGACGACACCAGCCTGCTGGTCCAGAACAAGGGCGAGCCCACGGGCAGCCTGCCGGCGCTCAATGAGAACTTCGGCGCGCCATTCGCGGCGAAGATGAAGCCCTTCGTGTCTCCGCTGGGCATTCCCTGCCAGGCGCCGCCGTGGGGCACGGTGGCGGGCGTGGACCTGAACACCGGCCGCATTGCCTGGCGCCACCGCAATGGCACGGTCCGGGATCTATCGCCGGTGCCGCTGCCCATCCGCATGGGGGTGCCCAGCCTGGGCGGGCCCTTGATGACGGCCAGTGGCGTGGCCTTCCTGTCGGGCAGCATGGACAACTATGTGCGTGCCTACGACGTGCGCAATGGCCGGCAACTGTGGGAAGACCGCCTGCCCGCTGGCGGGCAGGCCACGCCGATGACCTATCAAGATGCACAAGGCCGGCAGATGCTGCTGGTGGTCGCGGGTGGCCACGGATCCACCGGCACCAAGGCGGGAGATTCGGTCCGGGCGTATGTGCTCAAGGCGCCCTGAGCGCCCGGAAGGTCAGCTCCCCGCAACTGAAGGGATTGACGTTGGTTCACGTCCGCCAAGTTTCACTGAATCCAGACGCTGGTGCAGCGTCTGAGATTGCGCTTGTGTGATGAGATGCAGCTCGTGCGCGCGGTTGACCTCGCGACGCACCACGTCGATCCTGCTGGCGTCGTCGCGGAGGGCCAGCCCGTCCAGAATGTTGGGCAGGTCGTCTTCCGGCAGCAGCAGGCGCAGCCATTGCTCCCCCGTGATCAGGCCCGATTGCGTGGCCTCCAGGGTGGCCGCCAAGACGGTCTTCAGCAACTCCTGTTCCAGGGCTACTGCAGCGACGAAGAGCGCCGTGCCTTGGCTGACGCCACGGCCGTCCAGCAGCTTCAGCAAGGTGTCGGCTTCAAATACGCGGGTGCGGGCCTGGGTGATGAGCGCATGGAGGTAGGTGCGTACAGCGTCCAGGCGTCCGTTCTCGATGGCCCTGACCATGCCGGTGGCATACGAGTCTTGGGGATGAATCGCCGAAAGCAGGTCCTCAAGGGCCTTGGCGTCGATGATGTCCGCCCGCTTGGCATCACAGTACAACTGGACGTACTGTGCTGGGGCCTGCGGCGCCTCCGTCCACAGGTTCATGGCGGCGTATAGGGCGGGCGAGCTCTCGCTCGATCCGCCAAGACCACGCGCATCGAGCAAAACCTTGACGTGCGGCCGCTCAATGGCCCCTTTCTTTGCCAATTGCGTCAATAGTTCGAGCCACGGGGTCAGGCTGAAGCCGGCAAAGGGGTATTTCAGCGTGCCACGGGCGTAGGGAATATCGGAAGTGTTGGGCGCCATGAGCAGTCCTGCCACCGTGTCGGATTCCAGGCACCCCTTCTCTCTGGCCTTCAAGACGGCATCCGTCCATGCCTGCAGGCAACGTTCACCCGCGCCGCCCAGCATCAGCCACAGTCCGTACTCGCGTCGGGGCTGGGTGGGGGGCTGGCAGCTCAGTAGTCGGGCCAGGCACTCCGTATCGATCCAGCCGTCCGTCGTGGCGTCCACGGCCCGCGCCAGAAAAGTCCCGAGCGCATCCGCATTGTTTCTGCGCACTGCTTGGTATGTCGGCCCCCGCATCTTGGGCGAACCTCCTTCGCCGGCCAACATGAGGGCCACCTGCGATGGCATCAACAACTTCTCACGTCCAAGCGCGATCACAAGGTCGAAGAACCAACGGACGCAGGGTGCATGGTTACCGATCAGCGCACCCACACATCCCGCACCGACAAGGTTCTGTCCCAACGCTCGCTCCAGGACCTCGCCGCGCATTCCATGGTGGCGTGCCGCCTGAGTGAGATGGCGGCCGACCACTTCCAGCGCCGCCTTTTGACCTCGCATCATCGCCCCCTGCAGTGGCATCATGAGAAGTCGATGAAGCGCTTCGCTGTCGAGTCGGTTCCGGCTTCTGCCCTGGATCATCAGGGACAGCATCAGATCCAGCATATCGGCATCACCGGCCAACAACGCCACTGGCGCTAATTGCTTACCCTCCCTGGTGGTGAAGGCATCGGACAAGGACCCCGTCGCGGTATCGCCAAGGGAGGCCTGCAATTGGTCATGCCAATACCGGCAGATCGTCAGGTTGCCGCATTTCACCGCGAAAGCCAGGATGCTGGGGCCGTCTGCCAAGCGCACCCATTCGGCCGCAGACCGTGGACCGCCGCGCTCGACCAGTGCCTGGAGGACCTTGATTTCTCCCGTGGCTGTCGCGCCCCGCAGCAGCCTTTTCAAAGCCTGCTCGTCAATCTTGTGCGATCGAATCCAGGAAATCGCGCGTTCTGGACCCAGCCGTCGCAACAAGGTCTTGGCATGGCTGGCGAGTCCCAGCCAGCCTGGCTGGAAATCCATCAGGTGAGCGACGGGCCATGCCGACACCGCAGTGGCGGTGAGGCCGTTCAGCGGTGCGTGGCCGCTTTCCTGCCATTTCATGAAATGTCGCAGGCCCACGGTGTCGGTCGAGACATTCGAGATCGTCGAGTTACCCAGGTGCTCTTCCTCGATGTGGAAGATGCGGAAGTCGATATGGCGCAAACGCCAACGACTGTCCGGATCGTCGCCGCCTGTCATCAGATCGACCGACGGCTGATTCACCACCAGATTCAGCCGTTCCAACTCCCGCATCAAGTCCAGGGCCACCAGGGCGAGGTCTGAACGCCAACGCACCTCGCCGCTTGTCGGGTCTTCAGCGAGCAGGCTGTGCAGGGACACGCCGCTAAAGGTGGCGCCCAGCGCTGATGCCACCTTCAGGATTTCAGGCATCGCGGTATTCGGATCGATGGCGGCCGATGGCTTATTCAACTTCTGGCTCAGGGCATCAAGAAACCGGGCGTGGTAGTCCTCAGCCAAGTGGGCGGCGATGCTCACGGGGCGAAGCTTATCGAGCAGCAGCCCGACGCAGGCGCGCAACTGCGTTCCATTGACCAGGGTCGGCCCCTCACTCAGCGGGTCATGGAAATCAGCGCCCGGCAACATCAGTTCCAGCTTCAGCCGATTGACGACGTGCACTTCCATGTTTTCCGGCCACTTCGCGGCACCGGACGCATTGTTTTGCCGAACGAACCGCTGCAGAAACGCATCCACTTTTTGCTTCAACACCGCCAGGAACTGCCCATGCAGGCCGCCCTCGATCTGGTCCAACGCCGAGGCTGCCTCGATGAAGGCCGGCCCCGTTGACCTGCAGAACTGCAACTGGTCTGCCAGGGTATCCAGGGTCGCCTTGCGCAGGCGCAATTCGATGTCAGCCTGTTCCAGGCGCAAACAGAAGGTGTCCAAGCTTCGTTTGCCTACGCCATACAACATGGCGAGATGCTCCCCGAAATAGGGAGTGCCTTCCCCGTCCAGCAGCCGGGCACGGAATACCGCCAAGTTGTTGACGATCGTGGCTGCGGCCGTGCTGGTGAAATGCTGCCGCGCGAACTGCTCGCACTGTTGGAGCCGCGCCAGGAACTGGTCCCGCACTTGCTTGAACCTGTCGGATCGGTGGAAGTCCTCGAACGACTCAGGCTCGGCCGATAGATCCCCCATGAAAGATTGCCAGTCCGCTGGCGGATCTGCCGGGCCGGCGGCCGCGGGGAGTGGATTGAATGCGGTGGCGGTGTAGAGACCCTGCGCCTGCGCGACGAATGGGGGCATGCTGGGCTGGAACATAAACGCCTGAGTCGCCGCTGAGGCGTGCCGCGTTGATCCCCCCTATTAACTCGAATTCAAGGTCTCGCCGACCTGTTGTTGCAGGTTCCTCCCGAAAGAGCAGCGATGCCGGTGGGGCATGTCGCCCGTCCCGGGCAGAAAAAAGCCCAGCTCGCCGGAGCGAGCTGGGCAAGAGCGCTGGACGCCGCCTGGACATCTGCAAGCGTGCAGATGTGGGGCTGCGGCGTGGCGAATGCTGCGCACGGGCGCCGGACCGGGCGACCCGTGCAGGGGCCGCGTCCAGGGCGCGTTTGAAGGGGTGATGCTCAGGCCGGTCCGGCGAATCGAGTGACTGCCGGCTGCCCTGCCGCGAGCGGCCATCTGCCCCCGGGACGCCCCGGTGGGGTGGGCGTGGTGGGGGAGCTGGCGGCGGTGCGGCGTGTCTTCATGCTTCGCATCTTCGCCGCGCCTGACGCGGCTGTCCGGGAGAGAACCGGGAGCAAATCCGGCCAAACAAGTGGCCGGATTTCCGGTCTATTTCCGCACGATCAGCGGACCTCCATGCCGAAGGTATGCGCGATGAAGGCCAGGATGTCGGCCCGCTCCTCGATGATCTTGGAGGTGGGCTTGCCGGCGCCGTGGCCGGCCTGCGTCTCGATGCGGATCAGCTTGGGCGCGGCGCCGGTATTGGCGGCCTGCAGCGTGGCGGTGTATTTGAAGCTGTGGGCCGGGACCACGCGGTCGTCATGGTCGCCAGTGGTCACCAGTACGGCCGGGTAGCGCTTGCCGCTCTGGATGGTGTGCAGCGGCGAGTACTTGATCAGCCACTGGAAGTCCTCCGCGTTGTCCGACGTGCCGTAGTCCGACACCCAGGCCCAGCCGATGGTGAACTTCTGGAAGCGCAGCATGTCCATCACGCCGACCTGGGGCACCGCAGCACCGAACAGGTCCGGGCGCTGGTTGACCACCGCCCCCACCAGCAGGCCGCCGTTGGAGCCACCGTTGATGGCCAGGCGGGACGGCTGGGTGTACTTGTTGTCCACCAGCCATTCGCCCGCTGCAATGAAGTCATCAAAGACATTCTGCTTGCGGGCCTTGGTGCCGGCCTCATGCCAGGCCGCACCATATTCGCCGCCGCCGCGCAGCACCGCCAGCACATAGACACCGCCCATCTTCATCCAGGTGGCGGCGGTGACATTGAAGCCGGGCGTCATCGGCACGTTGAAGCCGCCGTAGGCATACAGCAGGGTCGGGTTGCTGCCGTCAAGCTTCAAGCCCTTGCGATGGGCAATGAAGATGGGCAGGCGGGTGCCGTCCTTGCTGGTGACGAAGGCCCGCTTCATCTCGAACTGGTCGCCCTGGAAGGCGGTCTTGGGCCGCTTGAACAGTTCGGTCTTGCCGCTGGCCGCATCCAGGCGATGGATCTCGCCGGGCGAGGTCAGGCTGGTGAAGCTGAAGAAGGTCTCGCTGTCCTGCCACTTGCCACCGAAGCCGGCGGCGGTGCCGATGCCGGGCAGGCGGATGTCGCGCAGGTGTTTGCCGTTGGCGCCGTACTCGCGCACCAGGGTGGACGCGTCTGCCAGGTAGCTCAGCAGCAGGCGGCCACCCACCCCGTTGGCGCTGACCATGGCTTCCTTGCCTTCCGGCACCAGGGTGGTCCAGGCCTTGGTGTCCGGAACAGCCCAGTCCTTGCCCAGGTCCACCGCGATCAGGCGGCCCTTCGGCGCGTCCTTGTCGGTCTTGAGGATGAGGCGCTGGCCGTCCAGCACCACCGGCAGGTATTCCGCATCGAACGCCAGGGTCAGGGGCACGGGCTTGGCGCCGGCATAAGCCCCCTTGTCATCCAGCGGCAGCAGCATCAGGCCGTTCTTGCGGCCGGAGCCGGTCCAGATGTTGATGATGGCCAGCCGGCCGTCATCAGTCACATCCGCGCCGAAGCCCCATTGCTTCTCTTCCTGGTTCTGGGCCACCAGCACGTCGTCGGCCTGGGCGGTACCCAGGCGGTGGTAGTAGAGCTTCTGGAAGTAGTTGGCGCCGGTCATGGCCTCGCCGGCCTTGGGCGCGTCATAGGCGGCGTAGAAGAAGCCCTTGCCGTCCGGCGTCCAGGAGGCGGTGGAGAACTTCACCCATTCGATGGTGTCGGGAAGGTCCTGGCCGGTCTGCAGGTCGCGGACCTTCCAGGTCTGCCAGTCGGAGCCGGCGCCGGCAATGCCGTAGGCCAGCAGCTTGCCGTCACGCGAGATGGCGGTGCCGGACAGGGCCACGGTGCCGTCCTTGGACAGCGTGTTGGGGTCCAGGGCAATCTGTGGCGTGTCCTTCAGCGTGCGGGCGGTGTAGAGCACCGCCTGCTGCTGCAGGCCGTCATTGCGGGTCCAGAAGTAGCGGCCCCCTTCCTTGAAGGGCACACCGAATTTCTCGAAGTTGTAGAGCTCGGTGTAGAGCTTGCGCGTGGGCAGGCGCTGCGGCATGGCCTGCAGGAAGCGGTCGGTCACCGCATTCTGGGCCTGGACCCAGGCCTTGGTCTCGGGGCTGTTGTCGTCCTCCAGCCAACGGTAGGGGTCCTGGACGACCGTGCCGTGATAGGCGTCGGACTGCTCGACCTTGCGGGTGGCGGGATAGGTCAGCGGCGGCGTGGTGGCGGCGCTGCTGGTGTTGCCGGCACCGGCGGCTGGCGGGGTCTGGGCCGTGGCCGTGACGCTGGCGCACAGGCCCAGCACGAGGGCGGCGCCCAGCGAAAGACGGGAAGTCATGAGGCGAAACTCCTGGGAGTCGGTAAGACACCACCCACCACAGGGCTTGTGGCCTGCCGTGGTGGGCGCAGTGGGGGCATTGTGCCCAGTCCTGCCCGGAGTGGCTTCGGTCACTCAGGGGAACTACCGAGGTTCCTCAGCACCACCCCGCGATGTCTCCCGAAGTGTCTCCTGCAGTGTGCTGCCATCCTCGCAGTCCCCCGCAGTCCCCGTGCGTGCTCGGGACCTCAGAACCGGTGGCGGATACCCACCGAGTAGCTGTAGCCGTTGCCGTTGGTGATGCCTTCAACCTTGTCGCTCATGGCCACGACATAGGCATCGGTCCGCTTGGACAGCGAGTGGTCATAACCGACGGTGATGGTCTTGCGCTTGCCACCGGCGCTGGGCGAGATCTGGCCGTACTGGGCCAGCACCTTGCCGTTGCCCACAGGCACGGCCACGCCGGCTTCGTAGAGCTTGTAGTCGATGTTCCGGGTCGTGTTGTCCACCTTGGCGTACTGGCCGAAAAGCTTCACCACGGAGAGGTCGTAGGAGACGCTGCCCAGCCAGGCGGTGGTGTCGTCCACCGCCGTGGTGCCGTTGTTCTTGCCCACCTTCTGGTAGACCAGAGACCCGGCCAGCGGCCCACCATCCGACCAGCCGCCACCCAGCCCGGTGTTGCGCCCGCCGGAGCCCTCACCGGCGGCCACAAAGGCCGTGCCGACGAAGCCGCCGCCGATCAGTGGGGTGGTGTAGAGCGCCGAGTCGCTCCAGCCCGAGTCCCCGGTCACGGTGTTGCTGCTGAAGACGTGGCGGATGCTGGGCGAATAACCAAAGGAATCGCCGAAGGGGTTGAAACTGAGCGTGGCCACGAACAGCGGCGTGGTGTTGCGGCCGAGCTTGAGGCTGCCCCACTCCTTGCTGGCCAGGCCCACCCAGGCGTTGCGGGCCCAGAAGGAGTCACCGGTGAAGCGGCCATTCAGGCCGCCATCGGCCCGCAGGAAGCTGTCCAGCTGGAAGATGGCACTGAGGCCGCCGCCCAGGTCCTCGCTGCCCTTGAAGCCGATGAAGCTCGTGGTCATCTTGCCGCTGTCCACGTTCTTGATCGAATCCGCCGTACCGGCCGTGCGGCTGGCGCCGATGCTCACGTCGACGAGGCCATACAGCGAGACGCTGCTCTGTGCGAAGGCGGGTGAGCCGGCCAGTGCCAGCACCAGCAGCGCCGACGGCGTGCCCAGGGCCGCCCTTGCGGTCAGCGACAGGGTCTTGTGGGTCATGAAGTAGCTCCGTGTTTCTTGAATCAATGTTGGAGGGAATTGCAAACTGCAAAGGGGAATATCCCTGCCCGGATCAGGCGCGTGCACGGGGCTCCCGGGAGGGAGGCGCAAGCGGGATGGAAGGAGGGTGGCCGCTCATGACGACTGCCCCCGGTGTGCCCAGCCGGTGAGGCGACGCTCGAGCCAGGCGAAGAGTTCATACATGACCATGGCCATCGCGCCCACCACGACCAGGCCGGCGAACGCCAGTCCCATCTGCATGGAGGAGCCGGCGGAGACCAGCAGGTAGCCGATGCCTTCGTTGGCGGCGGTCATCTCCGAGACCGTGGTGCCGACAAAGGCCAGGGTGATGGACACCTTCAGCGCGCCGAAGAAGAACGGCATGGCGCGGGGGAGCCCCACCTTGAGCAGCACATCCCGGCGGCGGGCGCCCAGCACACGCAGCACGTCCTCCAGCTCCGGTTCCAGCGTGGCCAGGCCGGTGGCGATATTGACCATGATGGGGAAGAAGCTGATGAGGAAGGCGGTCAGGATGGCCGGCCCGGCGCCAATGCCGAACCACACCACCAGCACCGGCACGAAGGCCGCCTTGGGCAGGGCGTTGAAGGCCGTGGTCAACGGATACATCGCGTCATAGGCCAGCCGGGAACTGCCCATCAGGCAGCCCAGCAGCACCCCCACCACGATGGACAGGCCAAAGCCCACCATCGTCACCCAGAAGCTGCGCCAGGCATGGGCGAGGATGGTGGCATGGTGTTCCCAGAGCTGATCGGCGATGCGCCAGGGGCTGGGGAAGATGAACTCGGAGACGTCGAAGAGCCCGCACAGGCATTGCCACACCAGCAGGATGCTGACGAGCAGCAGCCAATGCACGTGGCGGCGCAGGAAGCGGCGGCCGCGATGGGGTGGGGCGGCGCTCATGGGCTGACCTCCATGGCGGGTTTCTTCAGCGCACCGATGTGGCTGCGCAACTCCTGCACGATCTCGCCGAAGGCTGGCGTGTAGGTGAGGTCCAGGTCCCGGGGCCGAGGCAGCGGCACCTCGCGGCGCAGCACGATGCGGCCGGGGCTTCTGCTCATCACATAGATGGTGTCGGCCAGGAAGACCGACTCGCGCAGGTCGTGGGTGACGAGGATCACGTTGAACCCCTGCGACGCCTGCAGGTCCCTCAGGATGCACCAGAGCTCCTCGCGGGTGAAGGCATCCAGCGCACCGAAGGGTTCGTCCAGGAGCAGCAGTTGCGGCTCATGGATCAATGCGCGGCAGATGCTGGCGCGCTGCTGCATGCCGCCGGAGAGTTGCCACGGAAACTTGTCTTCATAACCGGCCAGGCCAACACGGGCCAACAGGGTTCGCGCACGCGCCTCGAATTCGGCACGGCGTGACTTGAGCTGCGAACGGTAGGGCTCGACGATCTCCAGCGGCAGCATCACGTTGGCCAGGGTGGTGCGCCATGGCAGCAGCGAGGCGGACTGGAAGGCCATGCCGCTGATCTTCAGCGGGCCATGCACGGTACGGCCATCCACACGGATCTCGCCGCGCGACGGCGCCTTCAAGCCGGTGCTGAGCTTCATGAAGGTGGATTTGCCGCAGCCCGACGGCCCGACGATGGCGATGAATTCACCCCGGGCCACCTTCAGGTCGATGGCTTCGACGGCATAGTGGCCCTGGGCTTCCAGCGTCGGGTTGTAGGCGAGCCAGACATCGCGGAATTCCACGAAGGGGGCCGGCGCCGCAGGCGCCTCCTGCGTGGTGGCAGGCGCCTCCTGCGTGGCCGCAGGCGCCTCCTGCGTGGCCGGGGCTTGGGGCGTGGAAGACGGCATGGGGCTCACTTCTTCGCGGGCGTAGGCAGGGCCAGCTCTGCGGCGGAAGGCAGGAAGCTGTCGTTCCACACGGCGGCGGGGTCCACGCGCGTCTTGGTGCCATAGGTGTCGGAGACCTGGCTGGCCATCAGCGACAGGCGCGGCGCGGCGACACGGCCGAAGCCTTCAGCACGTGCGTCGGCGGTATTGATGGCCGCATCGATGGCCATGTGCAGGCGGCGCTTTTCCAGATCGACATTGATGATGCCGTCGCGCTCCTTCACATAGGCAATGGCGTCGTCAGGCTTGCTCATCACCTCGCGGGCACCGCGTGCAAAGGCGCGCAGGAAGGCCTTGATGGCTTCCGGATGCTCCTTGACCATGCGGGGCGAGGCGATGATGGCGTTGCCATAGAGCTTCACGCCGTTGTCGGGGTAGGGCAGGACCACCACGTCCGCCGCCTTGACACCGCGGGCTTCCAGGCCGAGCAGGGAGGTGAAGGAGAAGCCGGTGATGGCGTCCACGTCACCCCGGGCGAGCATGGTCTCGCGCAGCGGTGGGTCCATGCTGATCCAGGTGACGGGGCCCAGCTTGTTGGCGCGCGCCAGCAGCGGGAAGCCACGGCGGCCGGCATCGAAGACCGGTGCGCCCAGCTTCTTGCCTGTCAGGTCCGCCACGGTCTTGATGCCGCTCTTCTTCAGCGCCAGCACGGCGGCGGGCGAGCTGTTGTAGACCATCATCACGGCGACCGGCTTGTTGGGGGCATCCGGGTTGTTGGCGTGGAATTCCATCAAGGCGGCCATGTCGGCGAAGCCGAGGTCATAGGCGCCGGAGGCCACGCGCGTCACTGCACCGCCCGAGCCGTTGCCGGCATCCACGCTCACATCGAGCTTCTCGTTCTTGAAGTAGCCCTTGGCGGCGGGCAGCAGGAACAGGGCGGAGGGACCTTCGAAGCGCCAGTCCAACTGGAACTTGATTGGCGTGGTCTGGGCCTGGACCAGGCCGTGGCCAAGCAGGGCGCTGCTTGCCAGGGCGCTGGTGAGCAGGGCGCGGACGATCCAGTGGCGGCGGGGGAAGCGGGCAGTCATTGATGTGTCTCCAGGGGCAGTCAGGGGCGTGAGCGGCGGCTGTGTCGAGGGCGCTGCTCAGGCGGACAACGGGCAGACAAATCGCAAGGTCTATGCCAATGGAGAGAGGCGCTTTTCGGCAATCCCCAAATCGTTTGCGGCAACCGCTTGGGGCAGGCAGTTTTGAATACAGGCACCGCGCTGGGTTGTATACAGTTTGAGCATCCCTCTTTTGGTGCGCTGGCGGCTGCGCAAATGAAAACGCCCGGTCGGTGCCGGGCGTCGTGGGGGGAGGGGAGTCGTCGGTGATCGGTCAGGGGGCCTTCAGCAAGTCGAACAGCGTGCGGGCCACTACCTGGGTGGCGCGCTTCAGATCGGCCAGTTCGACGCGTTCGTCCGACCGTTTGGCATGGGATTCCAGGACGGTGCGCGGGCCCGCGCCATAGATCGCGGCGGGGATGCCGTGCTCCCCATACAGGCGCACGTCGGTATACAAGGGCGTGCCGGAGGTGGGAATGGGTTCACCGAAGACGGCCTCGCCATGGCGTTGCAGCGCCTGCACCAGTGGCTGGTTGCCCGGCAATGGCTGCAGTGCGTGGGCCAGCAGCAGCCGGCGGATATCCACGGTGATGCCCGGCACGCTGGCGGCAGCGTGGGCGATGACGTCGCGGATCTCCTGCTCCACCGCCACCGGGTCTTCCTCCGGGATCATGCGGCGGTCCAGTTTCAGCACCACCTTGCCGGGAACGACATTGGTGTTGGTGCCGCCTTCGATACGGCCCACGTTGAGGTAGGGATGCGTGATGCCGGCCACCTGAGAGGTGGTGCCACGGTAGACCGCATTGCGCGCGTAAAGTGCCTGGAGCAGCACCACCGCGCCCTGCAACGCGTCCACGCCGGTATCGGGGATGGCGGCGTGTGCCATCTTGCCTTGGACCGTCACTTCCATTTGCAAGCAGCCATTGTGGGCGGTGACCACCTGGTAGCTGAAGCCCGCAGCGAGCAGCAGGTCCGGCTTCGTGAGGCCCTGGCGGAGCAGCCAGCCGGGGCCGAATTCGCCGCCGAATTCCTCGTCGTAGGTGAAGTGCAGCTCCACGCCGCCGCGCAGGGGCAGCCCGAGTGACTCGAGTGCGCGCAGAGCGAAGGTGTAGGTGGCGAAGTCACTCTTGCTGACCGCCGAGGCGCGGCCATAGAGGCGGCCGTCGGCCACCTCGGCGCCGTAGGGGTCGTGGGTCCAGCCTTCGCCGGGGGGCACCACGTCGCCGTGGGCATTGAGGGCGACCACGGGGCCGCCATCGGCATAACGTCGGCGCACGATCAGGTTGGTCAGCGAGCTGAGGCCGTATTGGCGCACTTCGTCTTCGGGCACCGGGTAGCGCTCGGCTTCCAGGCCCATGCCGGCCAGCAGCTCGGCGGTGCGCTCTGCATGCGGGGCATTGTTGCCCGGCGGCGTGTCGGTGGGCACGCGGACCAGGGCCTGGAGGTAGGCCACCTCGTCGTCGAAATTCGCCTCGACCCAGGCGTCCAGGGCTTGGTAGTGAGTGTCGTGGAGCGTCATGGCTTCAAAGCCCTTCCAGCAGCGTCAGGAAGGCCTGTACGCAGAGTTCGGTGTCGTCGGTGGTGACCGACTCCAGGGGGTTGTGGCTGATGCCCAGGTTGAGGCCGCGCTGGAACAGCATGGCCTGCGGCATCAGTTCGTGCAGCTTCATCGCGTCATGGCCCGCGCCCGAGGGCATGCGGTGCGCGGGCAGGCCCAGCGCCAGGACTGCGGCTTCCCAGCGCTGCTGCCACGCAGGCGCGCTCGGGGCTGCCGCAGCGGTCATGGTGCGTTGCAGCTGGATGCTCACGCCGCGCCGTTGGGCGATGGTCTCCAGGGCGGCGCGCACGTCGGTGTCGAGGGCGTCGCGGGCCTGATCGGTGGTGGCGCGCAGGTCCAGGCTGAACAGGCAGCGGCCGGGGATCACGTTCATGGAGCCGGCGGGTACCTGCAACTGGCCCACGGTGCCGACCACGTCGGGCACGGCCGCGGCCCGCTCTTCCACGTACAGGATCAGCTCGGCCACGGCGGCGGCGGCGTCACGGCGGCGGTCCATCGGCGTGGTGCCGGCGTGGGCGGCCAGGCCGCGCACCTCGCCCAGGTAGCGCACGCTGCCGTTGATGGAGGTGACGACCCCCAGCGGCAGGTCCAGTTCGCAGAGCACCGGCCCCTGTTCAATGTGGACTTCGACGAAGCCGAGATAACGGGCGGGATCGCGATGAAGCGCGCGGATGGCGTCCATGGTGGCGGGCAGACCGGCTTGCTGCATGGCCTCCCGCATGGTGACGCCGTCGGCGTCGCGCTGCTCCAGCCAGGCGGGGTCGAAATGGCCGGTCAGGGCGCTGGAGCCGATGAAGGTGGCCTGATAGCGCTGGCCTTCCTCTTCCGCAAAGCCGATGACCTCGATCCCGTGGGGCAAGCGCCGCCCCTGGCGATGCAGTTCGCGGACGCAGGCCATGGGCACGAGGATGCCGAGGCGGCCGTCGTACTTGCCGCCGTTGCGCACCGTGTCGTAGTGGCTGCCGGTGAGCAGTCGCGGCGTATCGGGGGCGCTGCCGTGATAGACACCGACCACGTTGCCGACAGCGTCGAGCGAGACCTCGTCGAAGCCAGACTCACGCATCCACGTCATCAGTTGAGCTGCGGCGGCCTGGTGTGCCGGCGTCAGGTAGGTGACGGTCAACTGGCCCTGCTCGGCGAAGCCGGGGTCCGAGAAGCGGGCGAGCGCCTCGGCCCAATCCCAGACCTGTTCGCCCAGCGCGGGGGTGATGCCGAACTTGTCGTTCAGCCGGATCTCGGCGATGCGATGGATGTTGCGCAGGCATTCCGCCCGTTCCACATCCGGATGGCCCAGCAGGCGGCGGGCAAAGGTGTCGATGATCTGCTGGCGCGACAGGCCCAGGCCACGCGGCCCGCGGACTGCCAGGATGAAGGGCCAGCCGAAGCGGGCGTTGTAGTCGGCGTTCAACTGCTGCAGGCGGCTGAATTCCTCCGGCGTGCAATGGGTCAGGCCGGCCTTGCTTTGCTCGTGGGTGGATTCGGCGGTGAGGCGCTGGTCCACCATCGCCTTGCCCGCCAGTTCCGGGTGGGCGCGGATCAGGCCGAGCTGTTCGTCGACCGTGGCGATGCGGACCACCTCGGCCAGGGCCAGCTTCAGTGCAGCGGCGCTCGGGAAGCCACCTGCGGGGCGGCGTTCATGGGCTCGGGCGGCGATCCACGGGGAATGCTCGTAGACCCCGTCCAGCGCGGCGACAAAGGCCTCACGGCTGGCGGTGGCCAGCGAGGCCAGGGTGAGGGAGGGGATGGTGCTCATCGTGTCGGCAGGTGGTCGCGGTTCCGGAGGCGGAGGGGGTAGGGGAGCGTCACCCCCAGACAAACGCCGTGGACGGATCGAAGGGATAGGTCTGGCGCCAGTGGCGGGCGATGTCCACCCGGCGGGTGATCCAGACGCGGTCGTGTTTCTCGATGTGGTCCAGGAACCGCTGCAGCGCGCGCATGCGGCCGGGGCGGCCCAGCAGCCGGCAGTGCATGCCGATACTCATCATCTTCGGCGCCTCCGCGCCTTCGGCATAGAGCACGTCGAAGCTGTCGCGCAGGTACTCGAAGAACTCGTCGCCATGGCTGAAACCTTGCGGCAGGGCAAAGCGCATGTCGTTGCAGTCCAACGTGTAGGGCACCACCAGATGGGGGGCGAGCGTGCCGTCGGTCTTGCGCACCTGCAGCCAGAAGGGCAAGTCGTCGCCGTAGTAGTCGCTGTCGTACTCGAAGCCACCGTAGTCCGCGACGAGGCGGCGTGTGTGCGGGCTGTCGCGACCGGTGTACCAGCCGCAGGGGCGTTCCCCGGTGAGGCGCTGGATGATGTCCATGCCGATGTCCATGTGCTGGCGCTCGATGGCCTCGTCCAGGCCCTGGTAGTGGATCCAGCGCCAGCCGTGGCAGGCAATCTCGTGATTGAGCTGGACAAAGGCCTGGGTCAGTTCCGGATGGCGCTCCAGCGCCATGGACACGCCGAACACGGTCAGGGGCAGGGCGCGTTTCTCGAACTCCCGCAGCAGACGCCACACGCCGGTGCGCGAGCCGTATTCGTAAATGCCCTCCATGCTCAGGTGCCGGGCCGGGTAGGCGGCCGGGTTGAACATCTCGGAGAGGAACTGCTCACTGCCGGCGTCGCCATGCAGCACCGAGTTCTCGCCACCTTCCTCGTAGTTGAGGACGAACTGCACGGCGATACGGGCCTGGCCGGGCCACTGGGCGTGCGGCGGGTGTTCACCGTAGCCGACGAGGTCGCGCGGATAGGCCGGCGAGGTGGGGGCGAGGCGTGGGGCGGGCGGCGTCATGATGGTGGCGGCGTGGGTGGCGGCTTGGGGTGGCGGTAGGTTGACGGAGGGCGTCGGCGGGGGCCTGTGTCAACGTGGGCTCTTGCGCGGCATCTGCAGCACGGCCTTGAGGTCTTGCACACGCGGGTTGAGGCGCAGGTTGGCTTCCACATTGCCCAGGTGGGCGTCCAGCAGCTTCAGCACCGCGCGCTTGTCCCGGGCTTCCAGGGCATCCACGATGGCCTCGTGTTCGGCCTGGGACTCGGCGGCCGAGTGGGAGCTCTGGTACATGAGCGCGATCAGCGAGCTGCGCGACAGCAGGTCGGTGAGGATCTGGGCCAGCACCGAATTGCCCTGCATGCGGGCCAGCACCACATGGAAGTCGGCCAGCAGCCGGGTGCGGCCCGGCACATCGGTGCGGGTGATGGCCTCACGTTCCTGCTTCAGGTGGCTGCGCAACTGGCGCACCTGGGTGGCGGTGATGTGCTGGCACAGGTCGGCCAGCATGGCGGCTTCCAGCATCTTGCGCACCTCGAAGACCTGGCGGGCTTCTTCCACGCTGGGTTGGGCGACGAAGGCGCCGCGTGCTGGCTCCAGCTTCACCAGGCGGTCCCGGCTGAGCTGGTTCAGTGCTTGCCGCACGAGGGTGCGGGAGCAATCGAAGATGTCCGCGATCTGCTGTTCCACCAGCTTGGTGCCGGGCATGAGCCGACGCTCCACGATGGCCTGGGTGATGGCCGTGGTGATTTGCTCGGTCACGGAGCTGCCGGCAGCCAGGTCGGCCGCAGCGGGCTGGAAGGGGGACTCGCTCATTGTGCTCCGGAGTGTATACACTTTGGCCCATTCACCAATCTCCGCGCGACAAAGCGCCAGACACCCGATGGGAAAGCTCACCACTCATGTGCTGGACACCATGCATGGCACGCCCGCGTCGGGCATGTCGGTCCAGTTGTTCCGGCTTGATGGGGCTGGCGGGCCGGTGCTGGTGCGGGCGCTGCGGCTGAATGCGGACGGGCGGGCGGATGGGCCATTGCTGGAAGGTGAGACCTTGACGGCGGGGCGGTACCGCCTGGTGTTTGGCGTGGCGGCCTACTTTGACAGCCGTGGGGTGGTGTTGCCGCAACCGCCGTTCCTGGACGAGGTGCCGTTGGACTTCGGCATTGCCGACGTCTCGGCGCACTATCACGTGCCATTGCTGGCCAGCCCGTGGTCGTATTCGACCTACCGGGGCAGTTGAGCGGCAGCCGGTCCATGCGTTCCTGGCAGACCTTGGCGCTTCGCCTGGCAAAAGCCCCGGCGGTGCTGGTGCGGGTGGACCAGGTGGAAGGGAGCGGGCCGCGGGAGGTGGGGGCCTGGATGGCGGTGACGCCGTCGGACCTGGTCGGCACCATTGGTGGCGGTCAGCTGGAATTTGACGCCACGGCCCGGGCGCGTGCGGCCTTGGCGGCGGGCCGGGTTCTGGAGCCGCGGCAGCGTTTTGCGCTGGGGCCCAGTCTGGGGCAGTGCTGCGGCGGTGTGGTGTGGCTGACCTTCGAGTGGCTGGATGCCAGTGCCATTGCCGGGCTGGGGGAGCGTCTGGGCAACCAGCAGGGCTGGCGGCCGGTGGTCTTGTTCGGTGGCGGGCATGTGGGTCATGCCATTGTGGCCTTGCTGGCGCGTCTGCCGGCCCGGGTGCATTGGATCGACAGCCGTGAGGGGGTGTTTCCCGAGCCCTTGCCGGACAACGTCCGCGCGGAGCAGTCCGAACCGGTGCAGGGGGCGGTGGGTTCGCTGGCGCCGGGTGCGCGGGTGCTGATCATGAGTTTCAGCCATGCGGAGGATCTGGACATCCTGGCGGCGTGCTTGCGGCGGCAGCGGGTGGCGAACGACCTGGCATCCATTGGCCTGATCGGCAGCAAGAGCAAGTGGGCCACCTTCCGGCACCGTCTGGAAGCGCGCGGGTTCACCGAGGAAGAACTCTCCCGTGTGATCTGCCCCATCGGTGTTCCGGGCATCCAGGGCAAGCAGCCGGAGATGGTGGCGTTGGCGGTGGTGGCGCAGGTGATGCAGGGCTGACGCGGTCCGTCCGTCTGGTCCGGATGTTTTCTGACGGCTGTGCGGGTTGGTACGTGCGGTCGCCGCCCGCTGATGTGCTTGTGGCGCGACGTCCTGGGGATCGCCCGGGGGTATTGCGGGGTAGCACCTGCGCATAGCTGTATACACTTTGGTCACGTCGCCGCGGCGCCCAGAACACATGGGGGACCTCCGCATCATCGCTGCATGATGCTGGCGGGTTTCCTGGCGCGACGTTCAGCCGGATCACAGCGCCCGCAGTGGTGGTCCGGTCCTTGTTGAATGTGTCTGATGGACAGCTATTTGCTTGACTGGGCCAACCTGCTGCTGCGCTGGCTGCATGTGATTGTGGCCATTGCCTGGATCGGGGCCTCCTTTTACTTCGTCTGGTTGGACAACCATCTGGTGAAGCCGGAGGCGGGGGACTTGCGGGCCAAGGGGGTGGACGGCGAGCTGTGGGCGGTGCATGGCGGGGGCTTCTACAACCCGCAGAAGTACATGGTGGCGCCGGGTCACCTGCCGCAGCATCTGCACTGGTTCTACTGGGAGAGTTACTGGACGTGGATGAGTGGCTTTGCGCTGTTTGCGTTGCTGTATCTCTTCAATGCCCACACCTATCTGATCGACAAGCGGGTGCACGACTGGAGTGCCCCGGCGGCGGTAACGGGGGCCTTGTGTTTTCTGGCGGGTGGCTGGCTGCTGTATGACCAGATCTGCCGGCGTTTTGGTCGCAAGGCTGACGGCAGCATTGGTAATGATGGGGTGGTGCTGGGTTTGGTGGCGGCGGTGATCGTGGTGGCGGCGTGGGGGGCGAGTCAGCTCTTTGCGGGCCGGGCGGCCTTTCTGATTGTGGGCGCAATGATCGCCACGATGATGAGCGCCAACGTCTTCTTCTGGATCATTCCGGGGCAGAAGCAGGTGATCGAGGACATGCGGGCGGGCCGGCCGGTGAATCCGGTGTTTGGGCAGCGGGGCAAGCAGCGGAGCGTGCACAACACCTATTTCACGCTGCCGGTGCTGATTGCGATGCTTTCCAATCACTACGGGATGCTTTACAGCCATTCCTGGAACTGGCTGGTGCTGGTGGCGCTGATGTTGGTGGGGGCCTTGGTGCGGACCTGGTTCGTGAAGCGTCACAAGGGGGTGAATGCGTGGCCCTTGCTGGTGATGGTGGCGGTCTTGCTGGTGGCGCTGATCGTGGCGTTGGCACCTGTCGGGATGGCGGGCAATGGGACGGTTGATGCGCCGGTGGCGGCGACCTCTCTGAATGCTTCTTCGACCTCTGCTTCGACCTCTGCTTTGAGCTCTTCTTCGAGTTCTGCTGCCGCCTCTGGCACTGCGCCAACGAGTGCTCCAGCCACACAGGGACCACCCACTTTCGAGCAAGTGCACCACATCGTGCAGGACCGCTGCCAGGCTTGCCACAACGCAGCCCTCGCGCCCAAACGGATCCAGCTCCACACACCGGAACTGATCGAACAGCATGCGCAGGAGATCTATCAGCAGGCGGTGGTCCAAAAGTCCATGCCGCTGAACAACGCCACTGGCATCACCGACGAAGAACGAGCTGTTCTTGGACGCTGGTTCCAGGCGCGTTGACGGGGCTGGTGGCGTCGCTGATTGTTCTTTGCCCGCGCCGGAAAGCGCCAGGCCGGGGGGCATTTGCTCCATGTCCCCCGCCCGCTCCGCGGGCTCCTCCTAATACTTACGCAAATGCCCCCCGGCCTGTCACTTTCCGAACCCAGGACTTCAACGACTTGACTGCGGCGGGCCGAGACCTTCTCGCACCGAAGCGCCCGTCCCCATCCCGTGACGAATCGAAGTGATTGGTCAGGCGCTGATTCCCTGGCGGAAGTACTCAGTCGGGAAGCGGCGATCCGGTGCCCTTCTCCGTAAGTATTAGCACCGTCCCCATACGTGACGAATCGAAGTGATGGTGGTCAGGCGCTGATTCTCTGGTGGGAGTACTCGGTCGGGAAGCGACGATCCGGTGCCCTTTTCCGTAAGTATTAGGAGGAGCCCCGGAGGGGCGGGGGAGCGACCTCGGACATAAACAGTCCAGTGGACTGTTTATGCCTAGGGAGCGCCAGGGCCACTGGCCCTGGCATGGAGGAAAAGGGTGCCGGATCGTCGCTTCCACCGTGGGTCAGAGAAGGTATTCCACCCCGACGCGCAGACAAAAAAAGGACCGCAGAGCGCGGTCCTTTTCTCATTGAGAGAGAGAGCCAGCCAGACCGGTATCAGACCCGGAAGCGCCCGACCTGTTCAACCAGGCGATGCGCCTGCTCCCGAAGGCTTTCGGCCGCTGCCGTGCTTTCCTCCACCAGGGCGGCGTTCTGCTGTGTCCCCTGATCCAACTGAGCGACAGCGCCGTTGATCCGGGTCACACCCTGAGCCTGTTCATGCGAGGCGGTCGAGATCTCGCCAATGATGTCGGTCACCCGCCGCACGCTGCTCACGATCGCCTGCATCGCCGCACCGGTATCGCTCACCAGACGGGCGCCCGACTCCACGCGTTCACCACTGGCCGTGATCAGACCCTTGATCTGCTTGGCCGCCTCAGCGCTGCGCTGCGCCAGATGGCGAACCTCGGAGGCCACCACCGCAAACCCGCGGCCTTGCTCACCAGCCCGTGCGGCTTCCACCGCCGCATTCAGCGCCAGGATGTTGGTCTGGAACGCGATCGAATCGATGGTGCCGATGATGTCGCTGATCTGCCGGCTTGCCTGGCTGATCTCCTCCATCGTGCTCACCACCTGCTGCACCACCACGCCACCACGCTGCGCCGCCTGGTCGGACTCACCCACCAGCTGATGCGCCTGCTGCGTCGAGGCGGCTGTCTGGCTCATCGAGCCCGCCAGCTCCTCCAGCGCCGAAGCCGTTTCCTGCAGATGGCTCGCGGACTGCTCCGTCCGTGCGGACAGATCGCGGCTGCCGGCAGCCACTTCAGCGCTGGCCGTGCCAATGCTGTCGCTGGCATGGCGCACCTCGGTAATGGTGCGAGCCAATTGCTGACGCATCTGCTCCACACCGGCTGCCAGCGCGCCCATATCGTCCTGCTGGCTCACACGCACCGGCTGCGTCAGATCGCCGGCAGCCACTGCAGCCACCGCATTGTTCAGTTGCACCATCGGCAAACCCACCCAGCGGCCCAGCAGCCAGGTAATGCCCAGACCCAGCAGCACCACCGCCAGGCCCATCAGGCCCCACAGCGCCCACAGGGTGTTGTAGTGCGAGGCCAGCGCCGTTGACCGCGAGGCTTCGGCCACCACCCACCAGCCCGTCGCCTTGGAGCGCTGCGCCACGGCGAAAGCGTCCTTGTGGTTGGTGTTGTAGACCGCCGTGACGTCTTCCAGCACGCCGTCCTTGTCCTCGGCCAGACGCTTGACCAACTGCTCGGCCTGGTCAGCCTTGATCACCTCAGCCAGCTTCTTGCCCTTGGAAGTCGGGTGACCACGCAACTGCGCTTCCTCCGCCGACTTGCCCGGATCCAGCAGATACAAGCCACCCGTCTCGAACAGCTTCACCGCACCTGCGAGCTGCACCAGCTCATCCTGCAGGCCACGCATGTCAAACCCGATGAACAGGATGCCGACGATCTTGCCAGCCGCATTCTTCACCGGCGTGTAGCGCGTCATGTAAGGCACGCCGAACAGCGTGGCCGGGCCGACATAAGTCTCGCCAGCGTTGACCTTTGCATACGCGGTGCCGGCTGTGTCCAGCAGCGTTCCCATCGCACGCGAGCCATCCTGCTTTTTCAGCGAGGTGGTGACACGGATGAAGTCCGTCCCCTTCTTGGCAAAGATGGTGGCCACGCCACCCGTGCGGCGTGTAAAGCGGTCCGGCAAGTCCAGGTTGCCATTGATCTTGTGACCGTCGTGCGAAAGCTCGCCCTCCGCGTCCAGCACGAACTGGCCGTCCGGCAGGTCACTGGCCAGCACGTCGTACAGACGGTTGGCCGAGTCCCGGGCCGTGCGGTCCAGGGCGTCCGCCACACGGGCCACCGACGAAGCCTCGCTCGCCATGTAGTCCGTCGTGCGTTGCCGTGCCTGATTGGTCAGCACCCACGAGAGTGCGCCACAGATCACCACCAACATGACGGCAATGGCAAAACTGGCCAAAAGAGATACACGACGGGCAACCGTCGTACGGACTGGATTCTGTTGATTCATGGCAGGCGAGCACCGACTGGGTGCGTGGCAGGACTGGGGGGACCGACGTTGTCTCTCCCGCGCCTATGGAGGTGTTTTGTTGGCGCAGGTCAAACTGTAGGGCCCGTTGAGCGAATAGCGGTTACCCTGCCCCTCAAATGCAGGGGGATAACCTCTTGCTATTCGAGTTCTACGTGAAGTAATGCGCGGCTCCGAGACAGCGCTACCCCGTCATTGATTGAATCGCTGTTCGCCCAATTATGTCGTCTGTGTGTTTCGTCTGGTTTTGCCATCGCCCACGCGAGGAAAAGCCTGCGGGGTCGGCCTACTCCGCGCTGATGCCGCGGCTGCGAATCAGCGCATGCCAGCGGGTCGTTTCCTGCTGGATGAAACGCGCCAGCGTGGCGCCGTCGGTGGGGGCCACCTCCAGGCCGTAGTCCTCCAGATGCGCCTTCAGTTCCGGCTCGGCCAGAGCCTTGGCCACATCGGTGCCCAGCCGCGTGGTGATGGCGTCCGGGGTGCCCTTGGGCACGAACAGGCCTTGCCAGGCGCTCACGTCCACGCCTTTCACCCCCACCTCGTCGAAGGTCGGCACCTCCGGCAAGGTGGCGATGCGTCGGGGTGACAGCACGGCCAGGGCCTTCAGCCGGCCGCTGCGCAGGTGGGGCAGTGCGGCCGCAGTGTCCAGGATGCCCATGGGCACCACGCCGCCGATCAGGTCCTGGGTCGCGAAGGCCGTTCCCCGGTAAGGCACATGCACGAGGTAGCTGTGGGTGCGGTCCTTCAGCAGCTCCATGGCCAGATGGTGCGGGCTGCCCACGCCGGGAGAGGCGTAGCTGTAATGGCCGGGCCGCGCCTGCACCTGCTGCAGCCATTGCTGCGCGGAACTGAAGCCGGCCTGGGCGTTGACCACCAGCAGCAGCGGGAAACGGGCCATGAAGGCCACCGGCGTGAAATCCGACGGGGCATAGGGCAGCTTCTTGTAGAGCGCCCCGTTGAACACCATGGCGCCGTTGTCTCCGGTCAGCAGGGTGTAGCCGTCCGGGGCGGACTTGGCGGCGTTGTCGGTGCCGATCACCCCGGCCGCACCGGGGCGGTTGTCGATGATGATGGTCTGCCCGAGTTGGCGGCCTAGCGCGGGGGCCAGTTGGCGGGCCAGGAAGTCGGAGCCGCCACCGGCCGGGTAGGCCACCACCCAGCGCAGCGGCTTGGCCGGCCAGGTCTCGGCCCGGGCCGCCAGCGGTACGGCTGCCGCAAGCCCACCAGGCAGCACCCGAGCCACCATGCTGGCGGCCGTGCCCACCATGAGAGATCTGCGTCGGGCATCGGGCTCGCGAACGGCCATGTGGCGCTCCTTGTCGGCTCAGCTAGAGTCGCCCGATCTTAGCCAGCGGCCTTGGCCGCCTCTCACCATGGAACACCCTGATTGCCCCTTGTGCCGCGACCCTGGCGGACTGTTGGTGGCCAGCGCACCGCGCTGGCGTGTCATTCGGGCCGCCGAGCCGGACTTCCCGGCCTTCTACCGTGTCATCTGGCAAGACCACGCGGCCGAGTTCAGTGACCTGTCGCCGACCGACCGGGAGGCCTGCATGGCCGTCGTCATCGCGGTGGAACAGGTGCTGCGGCAGGCGCTGACGCCCACCAAGATCAACCTCGCGACGCTGGGCAATGTGGTGCCGCATCTGCACTGGCATGTCATTGCACGCTTCGATTGGGACAGCCATTTCCCCAACCCGGTGTGGGGCGAACGCCGCCAGACGCTGGATACCGAAGCAGCGACGCGCCTGGCCGTGGCACTGCCGGAGCTGGATGCGCGTGTTCGCGAGGCCGTAGCGGCGCTGGCCTGAATCAATCCAGCAAGGCCATCCGCCGCACCGCAGCCGCAGGGTCGGACGAGGGCTCCTCATTGAGGAAGACCAACTGCATCACATACAACTGGTCCTGGCCTTCGGCGTTGCAGGCCAGTTGACGAACGGCACGGCGGACCTCGGTGCGGTATTCCATCGGGCCGCCACGCTGCTGAATTTCGCTGATTGCCGACCCGGACAGCCGGAAGGCCACGGTGGTGGTGCCCTCGCGTTGATGGCGCGCCTGGGCCACACCGAGCGAACGTGCCAGGGCGGCTTCAATGCCGGGGCAGGTGGCCCGCACGTTGGTGTGGATCTTCTCGGCGCCGCGACGCACGGTGACGACCACTCGGTCCAAATCGGTGGCGGCCTGGGCCAGGCCGGTGGACAGACCGGCGAAGGCGCCGGCCAGCACCAGAACGAGCGACGGAACGGACATGAGCTTGGTTTGCATGGTGGGAGCTCCTGGGCTGCGTTGAGTCGGGGCGCGCCACGGCATGTGGCGCGTTGATCGACCTTGGGCAGGTTAGGCAGCGGACCGACGTGCGCCAACCTGCAAGCGACCAAGCGTGTGTGCAAAGGGTTGCAGTGCGCGGCGAGAGCGATGAACTGCAGCTGGCAAGGATGACCCGCCTTGATGGCTGCTGCGCCGCAAGGCCCTAAGGAACACGAAGCACAGTGGCGCCACCTGTCCCCGGCTTGCGCGGCGTGCGGGCATCGCGCCCTTGGTGCGGGGCGTGACGACTTGGTGAACCATCCTGCAGGGGGGCGGGGGAAAACCCACTGAGAATCGGACGGTGACCCTACGCGACCCGGCCCTCCCCCGACGCTAACCCGATGCTGCAGGTTCGCCTGCTGCAATCCCGTCCCCCCAATCTTGAAGGAACTCCTCCGGATGACTGCTGCGCCTGTTGTTGCCAAGTCTGTGTTGCGCCCGTTTCGCGCCTCGTTGCCGACGGTGCTTGCCCTGGCGGCCTGCCTGGCCTGCGGGGCGCCCGCCTGGGCGCAGCGGCCGGCGCAGACCTCGCCGATCCGTGCCGCTGCCGAGCCCTCGACCGCCGCTGCCGGCCCCATCGCCCAAGTGGGACAGGCCCGGTTCATCCGCGAATTGGGCGGCATCTCGGAATACCGCCTGCCCAATGGGCTGCAGGTGCTGCTTTTTCCGGACGAGGCACAAAGCACCACCACGGTGAACATCACCTACCGGGTGGGCAGCCGGCATGAGTCGCCCGGTGAATACGGCATGGCCCATTTGCTGGAGCATCTGATGTTCAAGGGCACGCCGCGCCACCGCGCGGTGCCTGAGGCGTTTGCCCAGCGTGGCATGCGCTTCAACGGCACCACCACCACCGACCGCACCAACTACTTTGCCAATTTCAATGCGAACCCCAAGACCCTCGACTTCGCGCTGACCCTTGAGGCCGACCGCATGCTGAACAGCTTCATTGCCAAGTCCGACCTGGACAAGGAGATGACGGTGGTCCGCAATGAATTCGAGCGCGGGGAGAGCGAGCCTTTCGAGGTCTTGAGCAAGCGCGTGATGGGGGTTGCATATGACTGGCACAACTATGGGCACGACACCATGGGCCCCAAGAGTGACATCGAGAACGTCCCCATCGAGCACTTGAAGGCTTTCTACAAACGCTTCTACCGGCCGGACAACGCCACCTTGATGGTGGCGGGCCGGTTTGATGCACGGGCGACGCTGGCGCGCATCAGCCAGCTGTTCAGCCCCTTGCGCAATCCGGCCTCTCCGGTGCCCAAACCCTACACGGTGGAGCCGGCGCAGGACGGTGAGCGGACGGTGGTGGTGCGGCGGGTGGGCGGCCAGCCGGCGCTGATGGCTTATTACCATGTGCCGGCGATGGCACACCCGGACAGTGCGCCGTTGATGGTGCTGGGCATGCTGCTGTCCCTGGAGCCCAGCGGGCAGCTTTTCAAGGAACTGGTGCAGCCGAAGCTGGCGCTCTCGGCGGGCCTGGGTGGCCTGGGCGGTGCCGACCCTGGCGGCGTCCAGGCCTTCGCGGTGCTGCCGCCCGATGCCGACAAGGCCCTGGTGGAGCAGCGCCTGCTGGACATCGTGGAAGGACGCAACAGCCAGCCGTTTGAAGAATCCGAGCTGGTGCGCGTGCGTGAGCTGGCGTTGGCGGTCTATCGGGAACAGATGAAGGATCCAGAGGCGTTGATCCAGCAGATCTCCAGCATGGGCGCGACGGACTGGCGGCTGTTGTTCCAGCTGATGGAAGACATTCCGAAGGTGACGCTGGCGGACGTGGAGCGTGTGCGCCACGCTTATCTGCGACCGGCCAACCGGACCCTGGGGCGTTATCTTCCGGCGGCGCAGGTGGAGCGCGTAGAGATTCCGGCGGCTCCGCCACTGGATGCACGGCTGGCCGGCTTGCAGGGGCCGCCCAAGGTGGAGGCGGGTGAGCGTTTTGATCCGACGCCAGCACACCTGGCGGAGCGCACGTCCACCCGTCGCCTGCCTTCCGGCATTGAAGTCAGCACCTTGACCAAGCGCACCCGTGGCAACACGGTGCAGCTGCAATTGCAGCTGCGCTGGGGAGAGCGCAAGGAGACCTTCCAGCACCATGGCACCGACCTGGTCGGGCGGCTGATGGTGGAAGGCAGCGCCAGGCTCTCCAAGCAGGCCTTTCAGGACCGGCTGGTGCAGTTGCGGGCCGACCTGAACATCAGCAGCGGCGACCAGGGGGCGGTGCTGCAGATTTCCGCCGAGAAGGACACGCTGCTGGAGGTGCTGAAGATGGCGGCCGAAGTGATGCAGCACCCGCTGCTGCCCCAGGAAGCGTTCGACCGCGCCCTGAAGGCCGGGCTGGCGGGCCTGGAGGGTCAGCGGGAGGAGCTGGAGACGCTGCGGCAACTGGCGGTGCGGGACCACTACAACCGGGCGCGCGGGGTCGCGCTGGGAGACCCGGACTACTTGATGACCACCGATGAGCAAATCGCGATGCTGAAGGCCACGACGCTGGAGGCGGTGAAGGCCTTCCATGCCCGATATTGGTCGGCGAACCAGGCGCGGGTGGCGGTGGTCGGGGCGGTGCCGGAAGGGCTGGACGCTTCGATCGAGCAGCTGTTTGGTGGCTGGAAGAAGCCGGATGCGCCGACCTATGTGCGCTACATCGAGAAGGCGGACAAGATTCCGGCGGCGCGCTTTGATGCGCAGGCGCGAGACAAGGCCAACGCCGCGATGCGGTGGCGGCTGGACTTCGCGTTGAACGACCGGGACTCCGACTATCTGCCGCTGATGGTGGCAACGCACATTCTGGGCGGGGGCTCGATGGAGAGCCGGTTGTCGACCAGTGTGCGGCAGAAGGCCGGGTTGAGTTACGGGGTGGGGGCGTCGGTGTCGGTGGCCCATTTCGGGGACGATGCGGCGCTGGTCATTGGTGGCACGTTTGCGCCGCAGAACCGGGAGCAGGTGCTGGCGCTGGTGAAGGCCGAGCTGCTTCGAATGGGGACAGACGGCGTCACCGAGGCCGAGCTGTCACGGGCGAAGACGGACCTGCTGGAAGGCCTGCGGCAGGCGCGCGCGGACGATGCCCAGTTGGCCTCGGGGCTGCTCGTGATGGCCGACCAGGGGGAAGACTGGCGGCGGGAGTCCGAACGGGACGCCGCGATTCAGGCGCTGACCGTCAGCCAGGTGAATGCCGCCTGGCGCAAGTGGGTCAACGTGGATGGGTTTGTGGTGTCCACGGTGGGGGAGTTCAAGGACTTGCCCCACCCTGCAACACCCTGAGCGGAACTCAGGCCATCCCTTGATGCCGCAACAACGCATCAATCGATGGCTCCCGCCCCCGAAACGCCTTGAAGTTGTCCATGGCATCGCGCACGCTGCCCATGGACAAGATTTCATCGAGGTAGCGGCGGCCGGTGGCGGGGTTGAAGACGCCTTCTTCTTCAAATGCACTCCAGCAGTCAGCTGAAAGAACTTCGGCCCACTTGTAGCTGTAGTACCCCGCCGCATAGCCCCCCGCAAAGATGTGGGAGAAGCTGTGCTGGAACCGGTTGAACGCCGGCGGCCGATTGACCGAAACCTCCGCGCGCACGTCGTCCACCAACGCCTGAATGCGCTCTTCTGACCCAGGCTCAGCATGCAGGCGCATGTCGAAGAGGGCGAATTCGATCTGACGCAGTGTCTGCAGGCCGGCCTGGAAGTTCTTGGCTGCCAGCATCTTGTCGAACAGATCGCGCGGCAAGGACGCGCCCGTGTCCACATGGCTGGACAACTGCTGGATGACTTCCCACTCCCAGCAGAAGTTCTCCATGAACTGGCTCGGCAGTTCCACCGCATCCCACTCCACCCCGGAGATGCCGGACACGCCCAACTCCGCCACCTGCGTCAGCAGGTGGTGCAGGCCATGGCCGCATTCGTGGAAAAGCGTGATGACGTCGTCATGCGTCAGCAAGGCTGGCTTGCCGTCCGCCCCCTGCGGGAAATTGCAAACCAGATGCGCCACCGGAATCTGCTCCATCCCGGTGTTGGGCAGGTCCGGCCGCGTCCAGCGGCTGCGCACCTCATCCATCCAGGCACCCGGGCGCTTGCCGTTGCGGGCAAAGAGGTCCAGATATACCTGGCCGATCAGTTCACCGTTGCGACGCAGCTCACAGAACTGCACGCTTTCATGCCACACCGACGCCTGCGCCGGCACCAGCTGCACGCCAAAGAGCCGGTCCACGATGCGGAAGAGACCATCCAGCACCCGCGGTAAGGTCAGGTATTGGCGAACCTCCTGATCGGAGAAAGCGTAGCGCGCTTCCTTCAGTTTTTCGGACACATAGGCCAGGTCCCAGGCTTCCAGGGCCGGCATGCGCAAGGCTGCGCCGGCGAAATCACGCAGTTCGTCCAGATCACGCTGCGCATAAGGCTTGGCTCGCGCCGCCAGATCCAGCAGGAACTCAACCACCTGAGCCGGCGAGGTGGCCATCTTGGGCACCAGCGAGGCCTCAGCGAAGTTGCTGAACCCCAGCAGCTTCGATTCTTCCTGCCGCAAGGCCAGCAATTCACGCATCAACGAGCTGTTGTCGAACTCGGGCTTCTCAGCCAGCTCACTCGCCCGCGTCACATACGCACGGTAAAGGCGCTCACGTAGTGCGCGGTCTTCCGCGTACTGCATCACCGGCATGTAGACCGGGAAATGCAGCGTCAACTTGAAGCCCTCGCGGCCGTCCTTCTCCGCCGCTGCACGCGCATTGGCCTGCACATCCGGCGGCACACCCTGCAGTTCTTCCGCCGTGGCGAAATGGCTCCAGCCGTCCGTCGCATCCATCACATGCTCGGAGAATGCCTGGGCAATTTCCGCGCTGCGCTCCTGGATCTTGGCGAAACGCTCTTTGGCTTCACCCGAGAGCTCGGCCCCGGACAGCACAAAGTCGCGAATGGCATGCTTGAGCAATTGCCGCCGCTCCGGGCTCAAGCCTTCGCTGGCAGCAATGGCCTTGTACTTGGCGTAGAGCGCTTCATTGGCGCCCAGCCCGGTGTAGAACTCGGTGACCGCCGGCAGCACCGCGTTGTAGGCCTCGCGCAACGCCGGGGTATTGGCCACCGCGTTGATATGCCCCACCGCACCCCAGGCCGTCCCCAGACGCTCGGTGGCGACGTTGAGTACGCGGGAGAGTGATTCATAGTCGGCTGGGGCATCCGGTGCCGTCACCAGCGCCAGCGCCTCGCGCGCCTGCTCCAGCAGCTCGCTGATGGCCGGTTGTATATGCGCCGGCTGGATGGCCGCGAAATCGGGCAGCGACGCGGTGGAGAGCAGGGGGTTGGGGGCCGTGTCGGAAACAACGGCCGGGGAAGCAGCATTGACGTCCATGCAATCCTCTGGAAACTGAGCCAGGTGAGATGCCCAAGTGTCTCAGCGTTTGAGGCGGCGACAACCGTGGGGTTTCTATCCGCCCGCCCCTTGGCCCGACCGGTCGGCCCTCGTGACCAACCTCGACCTGACCTTGCAACTGTCTCATCTGAGGGCGGGTCATGCCGCTTCAAGCGGCATGCCAGCACCCCCTGCCTCGGGGGCAGGGGCGGGGAGGCGATCAGGCGCGCGCCGACGCGGCCCGCTCTGCGGATTCCATGGTGTTGACCAGCAGCATGGTGATGGTCATCGGGCCCACCCCGCCGGGCACCGGCGTGATCCAGCCCGCCACCTCGCGCACGCCGGCAAAGTCCACGTCACCGCAGAGTTTGCCGTCCTCCGTACGGTTCATGCCCACGTCCAGCACCACCGCGCCGGGCTTGACCATGTCCGCCGTCAGTACATTACGCTTGCCGACCGCTGCCACCACGATGTCGGCCTGGCGCGTGAAGTGCGCCAGGTCGGGTGTGGCGCTGTGGCACACTGTGACCGTGGCATTGGCCTGCAGCAGCAGCATTGCCATGGGCTTGCCCACGATGTTGCTGCGGCCGATGACCACTGCATGCTTGCCCTTGATGTCGTAGCCGATGTACTCCAGCATTTTCATGCAGCCATAGGGCGTGCAGGGCTTGAAGCCTTCCTGGCCGACCATCAGCGCGCCCGCGCTGGCCAGGTGGAAGCCGTCCACGTCCTTTTCCGGCGCAATGGCCTCGATCACCTTGTGTGAATCGATATGCGCCGGCAGCGGCAGTTGCACCAGGATGCCGTGGATGGACGGGTCGCGGTTCAGCGCGTCCACACGGGCCAGCAGCTCGGCCTCCGACATCGTGGCCTCGTATTTCTCCAGCACCGAATGCAGGCCGGCTTCCTCGCAGGCCTTCACCTTGTTGCGCACATAGACCTGGCTTGCCGGGTTGTCTCCCACCAGCACCACGGCCAGCCCGGGCTTCACACCCTGAGCCGTGAGTGCGGCGGCGCGGGCGGCCACCTCGCCACGAAGCTTCTTGGACAGCGCGTTGCCGTCGATCAGTTGTGCGGTCATGGGAAAACTCCAGGTACTCCAGAAAGCAAAAGAGGCCGCTGATCCAGCGGCCTCGGGAATGTGCGGTCAGCGTCAGCCGGCCTTGGCGGTCGCGCCCAGCGCGATCTTGAGCAGGTCCGCCACGGTGTTGGCGTTGAGCTTCTCCATGATGTTGGCGCGGTGCGCCTCCACCGTCTTGATGCTGATGCCCAGGTCGTCCGCGATCTGCTTGTTCAGGCGGCCCGCGACGATGCGTTCCAGCACCTGCGCTTCACGCGTGGTCAGGCGGGACAGCAAGGCATCCCGGCTGGCAGCTTCCTGCTGCGTGGTGAAGGCGCCACGGGCTTGATCGAGCATGCGCTCCACCAGGCTCAGCAGTTCCTCTTCCTTGAACGGCTTCTCGATGAAATCGACGGCGCCCTTCTTCATGGTCTGCACCGCCATGGGCACGTCGCCGTGACCCGTGATGAAGACGATGGGCAATGGGCTCTTGCGTTCCAGCAGCTTGTCCTGCAGGTCCAGGCCACTCATGCCCTCCATACGGATGTCGGCAATGAGGCAGGCCACTTCGCGCGGGTCGTAACGGCTCAGGAACGACTCGGCAGAGTCGTAGCACTTGACCCGGTAATCCTTGCCTTCCAGCAACCACTGGAGGGAGTCACGCACGGCCTCATCATCGTCAACAACGTAGACAGTACCCTTCTTCGGAATCAGGCTCATGGTGTTGCGGCAGTGTTGTGAGCAGTCCCTTCGTCCTTGTCATGAACTTTGTCATGCAAGGTGGACTCGGGTCGCGGAATATCCACGGGGATCGTGAATGCGAAACGGCACCCGACGATGGCTGCCCCATTGTATAAGTTCTCGGCCCGTATCCTGCCTTGATGCGACTCAATGATGGACCGGCATAACCCTAGTCCGATACCCAATCCATCGGCTTTGGTCGAGAAAAATGCTTCGTACATGCGTTCGATGACTTCTTCGGGCAATCCCGGGCCCATGTCCGTCACCGAGAACTCGATATTGGCGCCCAGTTCCGCTGTGTGTTTGGGCACCACCCGCAACTCGATGTGGCGGCGCGACGGGGGCAGGGCGGCGTTGTCAATCGCTTCTGCCGCGTTCTTCAACAGGTTGAGCAGCACCTGCTCGATCAGGATGGGGTCCACCCGCATGACCGGCAGCCGCTGCGCCACGTAGGTGTGGATCTGCACGTTGCGCCGGCGCAGCTCGATGCCGGCCAACTCCACCGAGTCCTCCACGATGGAGGCGGCAAACGCCGGCTGCCGCTGCGGTTCGCTCTTCTTCACGAAGGCACGGATGCGGTGGATGATCTGGCCAGCACGCTGCGCCTGCTTGGCGGTCTTCTCCAGCGCCGCCATCAGGTCTTCCTTGCGGATGTTGTCGCCGCGCACGCGCGAGAGCATGCCGTTGCAGTAGTTGCTGATGGCGGTGAGCGGCTGGTTCAACTCGTGGGCCACGCTGGAGGCCATCTCACCCATGGTGATCAGCCGGCTGGTGACCTGCGCCTTCTCCGCCTGCTGCTGCTGCTGCGCCTCGGCATGACGGCGCGCGGTGATGTCGGTGGCGATCAGCATCTGCGCCAGCCGGCCGTCCGTCCACTGCAGATAACGGGCGCGCACGTCGAACCACATGTCCAGCTGGGCAATGAACACCTCGCGGGAGTCGGCGCCGATTTCGGTCAGGTGCTGCGGGGGCAGGCCGTTGAAATCGTCACCCTCCTCTTCGGGCTCTTCCTTGGCGGTGACCCCCAGTTGGGACCCGGCCAGCATGGCGTGTCCCTTGGGGTCGGCACCGAACCACAGCCGGTAGCTGCGATTGGCAAACAGCAGTTCGCCCTGTTGCACCGACAACACGGACACCGCCGCGTCCAGCCCCTCCAGCACGGTCGTGAAGCGCTCATGCGACGCGGACAGCTGGTCGCGCACCCGCTTGGCCTCGGTGATGTTGGTCATCGAGGTCATCCAGCCGTTCTGCTTGCCCTTGGGGTCGATCAGGGGCGAGACATACATGCGGGCATCGAAGATGCTGCCGTCCTTGCGCATCACCTTCACCTCGGAGCCTCCGGCGGGGCTGCGGCCCTGCATCTCCTGCTGCAGCAGGCGCACGTTCTCTTCGTAGCGGTCCGGCGGCCAGTAGGGGAAGGGCGGCTTGCGGCCGATCAACTCGTGCTCCGCAAATCCGGTCATCGCGCAGAAGGCGGGGTTCACATAGCTGATGCGGGTGTCCAGGTCCATGGCCCGCATGCCGGTGAGCATGGAGTTCTCCATGGCGCGCCGGAAGTTGGTCTCGGCCGCCAGCGCGTTCTGCACCTGCGCACGCCGGCGCATGTGCTTCCAGGTGCCCAGCAGCATCCAGACCGTCAGCACCGACAGCGCCATCACCATCCAGAACAGCGTGTTGGAGATCAGGCCGATGGACGTGCGGTAGCCCTGGCCGCGCAACACCAGCCCCGGCGCCGGTGCCATGGGCACCTCGTAATAGATGGGCGCGCGCGTCAGGCGCCGGCCCGGCATGGGGGTGACGGTGCTGGCCACCACCTGCTCGCGAGGGTCCAGCACGGCCATGGCGTGGCGGTTGGTGACCTCGGTCGGAACGGCATAACGCACCAGCGCCTCCACCGCATACTCCACCACCAGCACGCCGCCGAAGCCGTTGCGGTCGCTCAGGGGCAGCTGCAGCTGAAAGACGATGGTGCCGTTGGCGTCTGGGAAGGGGCCGGAGTAGACCCGCAGCCGCCGGTCCCGCGCGGCCTGGAAGGCTTTCTCTGGTTCGCTGTTGGTGTGGCCATTGGGCATGGACGGGTCGCCACCGTCCACCGTCATCAGCGTCTCGGCCTGGTCCCCGATGGCTGCGATGCTGGCGCGCCGCTCACGCCGCTGGTTGATCCAGGAGATGTGGGTGATCTCGGGCCGGTTGCGGGCGATGGTGATGGCGCGCTGGCTGAATTCCAGCTGGTCCATGGCGCGGGTGGTGATGTCGCGCTGCAGGAGGATCAATTGATCCTCGTTGTCAATCAGCCGGGAGCGGATCAACTGCTGCGCCATCTCGGTGTCACGCTTGACGGCCTCGGCCTCGCGTTCGATTTCCTCGTTGCGCAAATACCAGAAGGCCGAAACGATGGCCGCCAGGAACAGCAGCACCGACAGCAGCGGGCCCAATGTGGCAAAGCGGTCCTGACGCGAGGGTGACTGCCGCCGCCACCAGGTGGCGACCAGGCGTTGGGTGGGTGTCAGGGCGCGGCGAAAGTAGCCTTGGACATCGAGGCGGGACAGCATGCGATTCATTATCCCGGGCGGCAGGGGTGTCCCCGACCCACCAGGCTTGGTGCATTCCCTGATCGGCGTACAGCGTCCGGCCGCCATCGCCAGGCGCCCCGAAGTGTTCGATAAATTTCACAGAGTGAAATCGCGTCGCGCTATTTGGAAAATTCCTGGCTTATGCGAAACTCCGCCGCCATGGCCTTTTGATCCAGGGGCCTCACTCTTTCGGCAGGTGCCGTGGCGAGTGCATTTGCCTAAGCTAGTAGATGTTTGGCCAGGTCCGCCCGGCCTTTAAGAACAGGAGACAACACCATGTCCGCGCAGCCCCAGTCCTTCCTAGGCGCAGCCGCCAATGACACCGATGCTCTCGAGACCAAGGAGTGGCTGGACGCACTGTCCGCCGTCATTGGCGCCGAGGGTGATGACCGTGCCCATTTCCTGCTGGAAACGCTGATCGACCATGCCCGCCAGGCCGGCATCGATGTTCCGTTCTCCGCCAACACGGCCTACGTCAACACCATCCCCACCGACCAGGAAGAACGCTTCCCGGGCAACATCGACATGGAAGAGCGCCTGCGCGCCTTCATGCGCTGGAACGCCATGGCCATGGTGGTGCGTGCCAACCGCCTGCACCCCGAAGACGGCGGTGACCTGGGCGGCCACATCTCCAGCTTTGCCTCGCTGGCCACCATGCTGGGCTGTGGCTTCAACCACTTCTGGCATGGCGACGACGGCGTGCACGGCGGCGACCTGCTCTACATCCAGGGCCATAGCGCCCCCGGCATCTATGCCCGCGCCTTCCTGGAAGGCCGCATCACCGAAGACCAGCTGAACAACTTCCGCCAGGAAGTCGACGGCCAGGGCCTGTCCAGCTACCCGCATCCGAAGCTGATGCCGGAGTTCTGGCAGTTCCCCACCGTCTCCATGGGCCTGGGCCCGTTGATGGCCATCTACCAGGCCCGCTTCCTGAAGTACCTGCATGCTCGCGGCATTGCCGACACGTCCAAGCGCAAGGTCTGGGTGTTCCTGGGCGACGGGGAAATGGACGAGCCGGAATCCCTGGGCGCCATCGGCCTGGCCGCGCGCGAGAAGCTGGACAACCTGATCTTTGTCGTCAATTGCAACCTGCAGCGCCTGGACGGCCCGGTGCGTGGCAACGGCAAGATCATCCAGGAATTGGAAGGTGAGTTCCGTGGTGCCGGCTGGAATGTCATCAAGCTGATCTGGGGCTCCTACTGGGACCCGTTGCTGGCCCGCGACAAGCAGGAACTGCTGCGCAAGGTCATGATGGAAACGCTGGACGGCGACTACCAGGCCTACAAGGCCAATGATGGCGCATTCGTTCGCAAGCACTTCTTCGGCAAGCATCCCGAGCTGCTGAAGATGGTGGAGAACATGAGCGATGAGGACATCTGGCGCCTGAACCGTGGCGGCCATGATCCGCAGAAGGTCTATGCGGCCTACCACCGCGCGGTCAACACCGTGGGCCAGCCCACCGTCATGCTGATCAAGACCGTCAAGGGCTACGGCATGGGCAAGATCGGTGAAGGCAAGAACACCGCTCACCAGACCAAGAAGCTCCAGGACGAGGACATCAAGGCCTTCCGCGACCGCTTCAACATCCCCATTCCCGATTCGGAACTGGCCAAGATCCCGTTCTACAAGCCGGCCGAAGACACGCCGGAAATGCAATACCTGCAGGAACGCCGCAAGGCCCTGGGCGGCTACCTGCCCAAGCGCCGTCCGCAGGCCGAGGAATCGCTGAAGGTGCCGGACCTGGCCACCTTCCAGGCCGTGCTGGATCCGACCGCCGAGGGTCGCGAGATCTCCACCACCCAGGCTTATGTCCGCTTCCTGACCACGCTGCTGCGTGACAAGGAACTGGGCCCCCGTACCGTGCCCATCCTGGTGGACGAGGCGCGCACCTTCGGCATGGAAGGCCTGTTCCGCCAGATCGGCATCTACAACCCCAAGGGTCAGCTCTACACCCCGGTCGACAAGGACCAGGTGATGTACTACCGCGAAGACGTCGCGGGCCAGATCCTGCAGGAAGGCATCAACGAAGCCGGCGGCATGGCCAGCTGGATTGCCGCGGCCACCTCGTACTCGACGAACAACCGGGTCATGATCCCGTTCTACGTCTACTACTCGATGTTCGGCTTCCAGCGCATCGGCGACCTGGCCTGGGCGGCGGGCGACATGCAGGCCCGTGGCTTCCTGCTGGGCGGCACGTCCGGCCGGACCACCCTGAACGGCGAAGGCCTGCAGCACGAGGACGGCCACAGCCATATCCTGGCCGGCACCATCCCCAACTGCATCAGCTACGACCCCACCTTCGCCCATGAAGTGGCCGTCATCCTGCACTCCGGCCTCAAGCGCATGGTCGAGAACCAGGAAAACATCTACTTCTACATCACCCTGCTCAACGAGAACTACCCGATGCCCGGCCTGAAGGCCGGCACCGAGGAACAGATCCTCAAGGGCATGTACCTGCTGGAAGACGCGGCCCAGAAGCCGCTGACGGTGAACCTGCTGGGCTCCGGCACCATCCTGCGCGAAAGCCAGGCGGCCAAGAAGCTGCTGGAAGAAGAGTGGGGCGTGGGCGCCAATGTCTGGAGCTGCCCCAGCTTCAACGAACTGGCGCGCGACGGCCAGAACGCCGAGCGCTGGAACCTGCTGCACCCGACCGAGCTGGCCTGCGTGCCGTATGTGACGCAGCAACTGAGCAAGGTGCAGGGGCCGGTGATTGCTTCGACGGACTACATGAAGAGCTACGCCGAGCAGATCCGCGCCTACATCCCGGCGGGCCGCAGCTACAAGGTGCTGGGCACGGACGGCTTCGGCCGCAGTGACTTCCGCTCCAAGCTGCGCGAGCACTTCGAGATCAACCGTCACTACATCGTGGTGGCGGCGCTCAAGAGCTTGGCCGACGAAGGCAAGATCCCTGCGACCAAGGTGGCTGAAGCGATCCAGAAGTACGGCATCAAGGCCGACAAGATCAATCCTCTGTACGCCTGAGCGCAGACCCGGAGACAAGACAAATGGCATTGGTTGAAGTCAAGGTTCCCGACATCGGGGACTTCAGCGAAGTCGCGATCATCGAACTGCTGGTCAAACCCGGCGACACGGTGAAGGCGGAGCAGAGCCTGATCACCGTGGAAAGCGACAAGGCGTCGATGGAGATTCCCTCCTCGCATGCCGGCGTGGTGAAGGAGCTCAAGGTCAAGCTGGGCGACAAGATCGCCGAAGGCGCCGTGATCCTGGTGCTGGAGTCGGCCGATGCCGGCGCCGCAGCGCCTGCCCCGGCGCCCACCCCCGCTGCGGCGCCTGCCGCTGCAGCACCGGCGGCGCAAGCGTCCGCCCCAGCACCCGCACCCGCACCCGCACCCGTGGCAGCCCCGGCCGCCTCGGCGGGCCCGGTCACCATCGTGATCCCCGACATCGGTGATTTCGACGAAGTCGCCGTCATCGAGGTGCTGGTCAAGGTGGGCGACACCGTCAAGGTGGAGCAGAGCCTGATCACCGTCGAGAGCGACAAGGCCTCGATGGAGATTCCGTCCTCTCACGCCGGCGTGGTGAAGGAACTGACGGTCAAGCTGGGCGACAAGGTTGCCAAGGGCTCGGCCATCGCCGTGATTGAAGCGACTGGCGGTGCCAGCGCTCCGGCCGCCACCCCTGCAGCCGCTGCAGCGGCACCGGCGCCCGCCACCGCCAGTGCGCCGGCCCCCGCCGCAGCAGCTCCGGCGGCCGCAACGCCGTCCGCCGAGCGCCAGGTGCCGACCGCCGCGCTGCCGCCGCACGAACCCACCGCGCCCAAGGGCCAACTGCCTCACGCCTCGCCCTCCATCCGCAAGCTGGCGCGCGAACTGGGCGTGCCGCTGGAAGAGGTCAAGGGCTCCGGTGCCAAGGGTCGCATCACCGAAACCGATGTGCAGGGCTTCGTCAAGGCCGTGATGGCCGGCTCGGTGCAGACCGCTGCGCAGAAGTCCGCCGCGCCGGCCGGTGCGGGTGGTGGCGGTGCCTTCCCGGGTCTGCTGCCCTGGCCCAAGGTCGACTTCGAGAAGTTCGGCCCGATCGAGCGCAAGGACCTGACGCGCATCAAGCGCATCAGCGGCGCCAACCTGCATCGCAACTGGGTCACCATCCCTCACGTCACCAACCATGACGATGCGGACATCACCGAGCTGGAAGCCTTCCGCGTTCAACTGAACAAGGAAAACGAGAAGTCCGGCGTCAAGGTGACGATGCTGGCCTTCATGATCAAGGCGACCGTGGCGGCGCTGAAGAAGTTCCCCGAGTTCAATGCCTCGCTGGATGGCACGGGTGACCACGCGCAGTTGGTGCTGAAGAACTACTTCCACATCGGCTTTGCGGCTGACACGCCCACCGGGCTGGTCGTGCCGGTGATCCGTGACGCGGACAAGAAGGGTATCTTCCAGATCAGCCAGGAAATGTCCGAGCTGGCCAAGAAGGCCCGTGACGGCAAGCTGTCGCCGGCCGACATGACTGGTGGCTGCTTCTCGATCTCGTCGCTGGGCGGCATTGGCGGTACCTACTTCACCCCCATCATCAATGCGCCGGAAGTGGCCATCATGGGTGTGTGCAAGAGCGTGACGCGTCCGGTCTGGGACGGCAAGCAGTTCGCGCCGCGCCTGATCCTGCCGCTGTCGCTGAGCTGGGACCACCGCGTGATCGACGGCGCTGCGGCTGCCCGCTTCAACGTCTACTTCGCTCAACTGCTCGGGGACTTCCGCCGCATCGTCCTCTGATGAGGATGTGAGCACCCGGTGGCGGGGTACCGCCACCACCCGCTCGGCGGGTGCCCCGCTGCCCTCGGCAGCCAGGCACCTGCCGGGAGGCACTAAATACGATTGAGAGACAGCTATGGCATTGGTAGAAGTCAAAGTCCCTGACATCGGTGATTTCAAGGACGTTGCGATCATCGAAGTCCTGGTGAAGCCGGGCGACACGGTGAAGGCCGAGCAGAGCCTGGTGACCGTGGAAAGCGACAAGGCGTCGATGGAGATTCCGTCGTCCGCCGCAGGTGTGGTCAAGGAACTCAAGGTCAAGCTGGGCGACAAGCTCAACCAGGGTGACCTGCTCGTGACGCTGGAGAGCGACACGGCCGCTGCGCCGGCGCCCGCCGCAGCGCCTGCGCCCGCTGCTGCCGCAGCACCAGCCGCCCCGGCTGCTGCACCAGCTCAAGCCTCCGCCCCCCAAGCCGCCACCTACGCCGGCAGCGCCGACGCTGAATTCGACGTGATCGTGCTGGGCAGCGGCCCTGGCGGTTATTCCGCCGCCTTCCGCGCCGCTGACCTGGGCCTGAAGGTCGCCCTGATCGAGCGCTACACCACCCTGGGCGGTGTGTGCCTGAACGTGGGTTGCATCCCCTCCAAGGCGCTGCTGCACGTGGCCGCGGTGATGGACGAGGTCAAGCACTTCGCTGACCTGGGCGTCGAATACGGCGAACCCACCGTGGAGCTGCCCAAGCTGCTCACCCACAAGCAGAAGGTCGTCGGCAAGCTCACCAAGGGCCTGGACATGATGGCCAAGATGCGCAAGGTGACGGTGGTGCGTGGCTACGGCACGTTGCTGGATGCGCACCATCTGTCGGTCGAAGAGACGGGCGGTGCCGGTCAGGAACGCACCGGCAAGACCCAGACGCTGAAGTTCAAGACGATCATCCTCGCTGCAGGCTCGCAGGCCGTGCGTCTGCCCTTCATGCCGAAGGACCCGCGCGTGATCGACTCGACCGGTGCGCTGGAACTCGACAGCAAGCCCAAGCGCATGCTGATCGTGGGCGGCGGCATCATCGGTCTGGAAATGGGCACGGTCTACTCCACGCTGGGCGCCCGCCTGGACGTGGTGGAAATGCTGCCCACGCTGATGACCGGCGCTGACCGTGATCTGGTCAAGGTGTGGCAGAAGATGAACGCGCCGCGCTTCGACAACATCATGCTGAACACCAAGACGGTGTCGGCAGAAGCCACGCCGGAAGGCATCAAGGTGAGCTTTGAAGGCGAGGGCGCCCCGAAGGAGCCGCAGGTGTACGACCTGGTGCTGCAGGCGGTGGGCCGCAGCCCCAACGGCAAGAAGATCGGCGCGGACAAGGCCGGTGTCATCGTCAGCGACCGCGGGTTCATCCCGGTGGACGTGCAGATGCGCACCAACGTGCCCCACATCTTCGCCATCGGCGACATCGTCGGCCAGCCCATGCTGGCGCACAAGGCCGTGCATGAAGGCCATGTGGCGGCGGAAGTCATCGCCGGTGAACTGTTGGGTGACGAGGCGCTGGCCAAGTCCCGTTTCGATGCCCGCGTGATCCCCAGCGTGGCCTACACCGATCCGGAAGTGGCCTGGGTGGGCGTGACCGAGGACGAGGCCAAGGCCCGTGGCATCAAGTTCAAGAAGGGCCTGCTGCCCTGGAATGCCTCCGGCCGCGCCATTGCCAACAACCGTGATGAAGGCTTCACCAAACTGCTGTTTGATGAAGAGACGCATCGCATCATCGGTGGCGGCATCGTCGGCACCCATGCGGGCGACATGATCGGCGAGATCGCGCTGGCCATCGAGATGGGCGCGGACGCGGTGGATATCGGCAAGACCATCCACCCGCACCCGACCCTGGGCGAAAGCATCGGCCTGGCCGCCGAGGTGGCACACGGCTCTTGCACGGACGTCCCGCCTCCGCGGAAGTAAGCGCCGCACCATGCAAGTGCTGGACGGAGCGGCCACCGCGCGTGCCCTGCCTTGGGCACTGCTGATGGAAGAGGTGGCGCAGGTCTGCCGCGAGCATCGCGAAGGGCGCCTGGTCTGCCCGCCGCGCCATGTGCTGCCCCTGCGCCAGGACGGTGTGCTGCTGGTGATGCCCTGCATGAGCGACACGCTGACCATCACCAAGCTGGTGAGCGTGCATCCGCTCAACGCCTCGCTGGGCTTGCCCACGATCTCGGGTGAGGTGGTGGCGCTGGACAGCCGCACTGGCCAGCGCCTGGCCGTGCTGGACGGCCCGATGTTGACGGCCCGCCGCACGGCTGCCGTCACCTTGCTGGCGGTGCAGCATCTGGCCCGGCGTGCACCGCGCCGGGTGCTGGTGGTCGGTGGGGGGGTACAGGCCCACAGCCATGTACAGGCCCTGCAGTCCGTGCATCCGCAGGCCACGATTCATGTGCAGGGGCACCAGGGGGTGCCTGCCTTTGTGGAGCAGCTGGGCGTTGAACCGCTGCCGCCCGAATCACAGGGGCGCCATGACTGGGACCTGATCATCTGCGCCACCACCAGCCGCGTGCCGGTGCTGCGTCCTGGCGTGGGTGAAGGGGCCCTGGTGGTCGGCGTAGGCGCCTTCCGGGAGGACATGGTGGAGTTGCCCCCCGAGCTGCTGCGCGGGGCTCAGGTCTGGGTCGACGATCCGGTGGGCGCGCAGGCGGAGGCCGGCGACCTGATGGCGGCGGGACTGTTTGAGCCGCAGGCCTCGCTGGACGACCTGGTGGCCGGTCAACGGCCGGTGGAGGATGGTCGCACCCGCATCTTCAAGAGCGTGGGTTGCGCCCGCTGGGACCTGGCCGCGGCACGGGTGGCCGTGCGGGTCTGAGGTGGCGCGAGGCGGCGGCGCCAGCCGGCCCCCCATGCGGCGGGGTCAAGCCTCGTCCAGCAAGGGCCGCAGCGTGTCGTCCCACTGTTCCAGATCTTCATCCGTCAGGTGCAGCCAGGCCAGTGCGGCTTCACGGTTGGCGGCCCAGTCGGCGTCCTCGTCCAGCCCTTCATGCTGGCGCATGAGGTGCTCGGAGATCACACCGGCAGCGATCAGGCTGCGCACCTCGGGCTCCACACTGTCGTCGCCCAGGGCGTCGAAGTCGTGATGCAGGCGGATGGCCATCATCAGCTCCGGCGCCAGGTGCCAGACCTTGACCACCAGCGCCCCCACCACGGCGTGGTCGGTGCGGTGGTTGGCGTTCTCGGTGGCGATGAAGGGGCGGTCGATCCGGGCCCCGGCTTCCACCATGGTGGCGCCATAACCGCGCACGCTTTGCAGCAAGACCGGCATGCCGACATGGCAGAACAAGCCATAGCTGTAGGCCAGGTCGCCCCGCATGCCGGGCAGCTGCCTGGCGATGAAGGCCATGGCCACCGCGCGCTTGGTGGAGCGTTGCCAGAAACGGGACAGGTGCGGGCTGTTCACCGGGATGGCGTGGCGAACCAGAAAGGCCTGCATCAGCGCCGCACTCTCATCCAGGCCGATGCGGTACATGGCCTGCCCGACCGTGGTGCAAGGCACGTTGCCTGCCACCAGATGCAACGGACTGTTCGCCACACGCAGGAGCGTGGCGGACATGGCCACGTCGGCGGCGGCGATCCGCCCGACTGCGTCGAGATCGGGTTGCGGATGCGCCGACATGGCCTCCCGCAGGCGGCTCAGCAGTTCGGGGCAGGGGGGGATCTGGATCTGGCGCAGCGGGCCGTTGGCACGGGCGCGGTCCAGTTCCTGGTGGACGGCTTGTGTCTTCATGATGCTTCTGTTGCTGATTATCTCGTCGGCTTTCGGAGCCCGACGCGGGGCAGCTGCGGCAAATTGCCGCTTGTCCCCGGTCTCGTCACGGTTCGTCCTGGGATACCTTCTGACACAGATACATTGCAGCGCATGCGCCCGCCGCATTTTTCCTTCCTGCTTCATCCCCTGGACCGGGCCCGTCGGGTGCTGGGGGTGCTGGCCTGCCTGGCTGCGCTGGGGACCACCTTGTGGTCCGAAGGGGCCCGAGCCTGGGACCGGGACAAGCTGGAGGAATCTGCCGCTGCGCGGTCACCGCGCACTTTGGTCGAAATGCGCGCCATGTTGCAGATGGTTCAGCGAGCGGCGGCCGTTCCCGAAGAGCGTCAGCGACTCACAGTCATCAACAACTTTTTCAATCAGCGCATCGCCTTCCGGGATGACACGGAGGTGTGGGGTGTGATCGACTACTGGGCCACGCCGCTGGAGCTGTTGGACAAGGGGCGGGGTGATTGCGAGGACTACGCCATCGCCAAATATATGAGCCTGCTGGCGGCGGGGGTGCCGCAGGCGCGGTTGCGGATGGTGTACGTGAGGGCGCAGTTCCAGGGGCGCAGTCAGGCCCACATGGTGCTTGCGTACTATCCGCAGCCGGACGCTGAGCCGCTGATTCTGGACAATATCAATCCGGAGATCCGTGCGGCGTCTCAACGCGGTGACCTGACCCCCGTGTTCAGCTTCAACGGCGAGGGGTTGTGGACCGGCGTGGGCGCCACCACGGCGGGCAATCCGCTGGTGCGGCTGTCCCTGTGGCGGGATTTGCTGGCGCGGGCCAAGGAGGAGGGTTTCTGATGATGGTGAGACAGAGCGGAAAAGCCGTCGGAGTCAGGGGAGAATCGACGACATGTCCCTGATTCGACAAATCTGGTGCCTGGTGCTGGGCGCGGTGTTGGCGTCTGTGCTGGGCGGCGTGGCCGTGAGCACATGGTCGCTGCGCGAGCTGCTGCAAACCCAGGCGCAACTCAAGAACAACGACAACGCCAATGCGTTGGCCCTGGCGCTTTCCCAGCAGAAGGGGGACGCGGAGCTGATGTCACTGCTGATCTCGGCGCAGTTTGACGCCGGTGCCTACGACAGCGTGCGCTGGCGCAATGCGCAGGGCAAGGCCGTGTTCGAACGCCATCTGGAGACCCCACAGGTGGCGCAGGCGCCGGGCTGGTTTGTGGCCTTGCTGCCGCTGCGCGTGGCACCGGGCCTGGCCAAGGTGTCCGACGGCTGGCGGGCCGTGGGGGAGGTGGAGGTGCGTGGGCAGACCGCCTATGTGCATGAGGCCTTGTGGAAGGCCAGCCTGAGTTCGGCCTTGTGGCTGCTGCTGGTGGGTGCGCTCACGGGCGTGGCCGCCTTTGTGGTGCTGACCCGCCTGCGTCGTCCGCTGGACACGGCTGTGCGCCAGGCCGAGGGGGTGACCGAAGGCCGGTTCGAGACGGTGCTGGAGCCCCAGGTACCGGAGATGCGCAAGCTCACCAGTGCCATGAACACGATGGTGGTGCGCACTCGTCAGATGTTTGAAGCGCAGGCGGAGCAGTTGCGGACGCTGCACCATCAGTTGCTGTGTGATGAGCTGACCGGGCTGTCCCATCGCCGGCAGTTTGTGGCGGAGCTCAGTTCGGCGCTGGAGCGCGACGATGGGCCGTTGCGGGCCGGGCTGGTGCTGTTGCGCCTGAAGGATCTGCAGGGGCTGAACCAGCGTCTGGGCCATGGTGGCACCGACCAGGCGCTGTTGGCGATGGCGCAGGCGCTGCGGGTCTATCCGGAGCAGGTGCGTGGCTGCCTGGCCGGCCGCCTGAATGGCTCGGACTTCGCCCTGTGGCTGCCGGCACCGAAGGTGGTGGGCGATACGGCCCACGCGTTGGCTGACGCGCTGCGTGCCGGGTTGCAGGGGGTGGATCCCGGCATTGGGGTGGCGCTGGGGGCGGTGGAACTGCCCCGCGACCAACCCATGAGTGCCTGGTTTGCCGCCGCCGATGCGGCACTGGCCCGGGCCGAGCAGGGGGAGGGCGTGGTGCTCGAACTGCGTCAGGCGCCGCCGTCCGATGAAGTGGCCCAGGGCGAGCGTGCCTGGCGGGCGCTGATTTCCGATGCGCTGGCGCAGCAGCGCAGCCGTCTGCTCGAATTCCCGCTGATTGGCCGCGAGCGTCAGGTGTTGCATCTGGAGTGCCCGCTGCAGCTCAAGCTGAACCCGCTGGGCGAGTTCGAGCCGGCCGCGCGCTGGTTGCCGCTGGCCTTGCGCCACCGGCTGAGTGCCGAGGCGGACCTGCAGGCATTGGCCTTGGCGTTGGCGGCGGTGCAACATGACCAGCGGGCCCGCTGCGTGAATGTGGCGCCGGCTTCGCTGAACGATGGCAGCTTTGTGGCGCGGGCGCGCGAGCTGGTCCAGGCGGCGCCGGCGGCGGTGCGGCGGCTGATCGGGCTGGAGCTGGCTGAGCCGGCAGCGGTGCAGCATTTCGAGGCGCTGCAGGAGCTGGGGCGGCAGTTGCGGCCGCTGGGCGTTCAGCTGGGGCTGGAGCACGCGGGGGCCGGGCTGGCGCAGATCGATCGTCTGTTCCAGGCGGGGCTGGATTACGTGAAGCTGGACAGTTCGGTGGTGTCGGGCATCTCGGCCGATGCGGGCCGCGCTGCCTTTGTGCGTAGCCTGGTGGTGATGCTGCGCAGCCTGGCGCTGAAGGTATATGCCGAAGGCGTGACGGATGCGCTGGATGCGCAGGCGTTGTGGGACTGCGAGCTGGATGGGATCACGGGGCCATGGGCTTCGGCGCAGGACATCAAGCCCTGAGCTTCCAGCATCAAGCGTTGCAATGGGAAAGCGCTGCTCGTGCCAGTACTTAATCGTGAAGCACCTCGGTTTGGAAAGTGATGGGTCGGGGGGTATTTGCGTAAGTATTAGGGGGAGCCCCGGAGGGGCGGAGGACATGGAGCAAATACCCCCCGGCCCATCACTTTCCAGGCATGCCTAGGGAAGGCGCCCTCCTGTCCCGCTCCGCGGGCCATTCCATTCTTGACTTACGGAAAAGGGCACCGGACCGTCACCTTCCCCCACCGAGGACTGCACCGGGTTCAACCAGCGCTCTTCGAGAGGACAGCGATCTCGCATCGTGATTGACCGGGACATCACTGGCCTCATTGAGGACTTCGAGGGGGCGACCTGTCTTGTCTGAAGGCGGTGATGTCCGTTGGTGAACCGGGGTCAGGCAATATCCGCTGTGTGCAGCGGGAAACCCTTGTTGGTGCGGCGATCTTCGAAGAAGCGCTCGAGGGTGTAGCGGACCGTGTGGAAGGAAAGCTCCTCCCAAGGAATCTCGTGTTCGTGGAAGAGCTTGGCTTCCAACGTCTCCGGGCCAGGATTGAACACCGGACTGAGCATGCGGGCACGGTAAAAAAGATGAACCTGCCCCACACGAACCACGTTCAGGATGCAATACAGGTCCTGCAGCTCAATGCCTGCACCCGCCTCTTCATCAGTTTCCCGCGCGGCGCCCTGCGCCAAGGTTTCACCCAGTTCCATGAAACCCGCCGGCAAGGTCCATTTGCCCAGACGCGGCTCAATGGCCCGACGGCACAGCAAGACCTGCTCGCCCCACACAGGCAGGGTCCCCACCACGTTCAGCGGGTTCTCATACTGAATGGTGCCGCAGACGGTGCAAGTGGCCCGCTCACGATTGTCGTCAGCCGGGATGCGGTACTCGATCTGGCCGCCGCAAACGGGGCAGTGCTGGAAGCGCCGGGTTTGGAACATGGCCCGCAGTGTAGCGGGAGGCGCATGGCATCATCCCCCGCATGGAACTTCATGACTGGTTGCGTCCGGACTGGACCGCCCCACAGGCCCACGCCTTCATGACCACCCGCGCAGGCGGCGTCAGCAAGGACGGCTTCCACAGCCTGAATCTGGGCCGATCCGTCGGCGACACCCCGTCCGCCGTGGCCGAGAACCGGCGTCGCGTGGCAGCGGCCATCGGCGCCACCCCCGTTTTCCTGAAACAGGTGCACGGCAACAAGGTCCTGACACTCGAACCCGCCTACGCCACACCCGGCGCCGACCCCGAACCCGCCGACGCCAGCATCAGCCTGGACCCCACCCTGGCCTGCGCGGTCATGGTGGCCGATTGCCTGCCCGTGCTGTTCGCCACCGCGCGCGGTGTCGGCGCCGCCCACGCCGGCTGGCGCGGGCTGTCCAGCGGTGTCCTGGAAAACACTGTCCAGGTCCTGTGCGAGACCACCGGCTGCGATCCGGATCAGATCCAGGCCTGGATGGGCGCAAGCATCGGCCCCCAAGCCTTCGAAGTCGGTGCCGACGTGCTGCAGGCCTTCGGCGTTGAACCCCAGCCCCGCGACCAGCCCCTCTTCCGCTTCCAACCCAACACCGCTGGCGAACCCCGGTGGCGCGCCGATCTCTACGGCCTGGCCCGGCAACGCCTCACGCAGGCCGGCCTACGCCAGGTGTACGGTGGCGGCTGGTGTACGTTCAGCGAGCCGTCGCGCTTTTTTTCCTATCGCCATGAGCAGGTGGATGGACGCCCCGGCGGCCGCATGGCAGCCGTGATCCGGCTGCGTTGAACGCTTCCTGTCTGGGGCGACTGCCGCCAGTCTGGGGCTGACCTTTCCGCCCAACCCTCGGCCGCGACCATGCCGCCTCAGCCTGTGGCGGCACGACGCTTGATGGGCCGCATGGGCCCCCTCAGCCTCAAAGCCTCACTGCCTTTTCGCCCCAAGTGCCTCTCAGGCGTCCGGCAGCTCCGTGTCAGCGACAACGGATGCCGACGTCACTTCAACGTTTAGTTCAGGCCTTACGTCGGCCTTTACTTCGGCTTTCCTTCGGCTTTTACTCCGGCTTTTACTCCGGCTTTTACTTCGGCTTTTACTTCGGCCTTTCTTCAGCAGTCACTTCGGACGTCACTTCGTCCCCTACCGCGGCATTCAGGTCGGCATCCCCGTGGGTAGTCGGCTCCCCTTGCGCCTGCGCCCGCCGGCGCGCTTCTCGCCGACGCGGCGCTCCCATCACGTACAGCACGATGGACAGCGGAAGCACCCCATACAGCACGAAGGTGACCAGGGCGCCCAGCACCGTGCCCTGCGGGTTCATGGCCTCGGCCGCCGCCATCATGAGCACCACATACATCCATCCGATGGCTACAAGGTACATGCGATATCAAAGTCTGGGCACGTCGTGCGAACCGGCTTGAACAAGCGCTGGTACGACATCGTCACGCGGGGGTAAGCTGGGAGCGCTACAAAGCACTTGAGCATATGCGAAGCACACGCTGTCGTTACACGCAGTTGCTGTGGCAAGCTTCTTGCTCAGGCCAGAACGAGGAGACCTATGAGCGATTTGCCTGCTGCCCGCACCCGTGGGGGTGCCGGTCGTCCGACCCGTGATGCCGGTGCCGCGCGTGCGGCCGCCGGTGGCCAGGCTGCCGGCGTCAAGGCGCCAAGGACAAGGATGGGTGCAGCGAAGACCGCTGACGTCAAGACGTCTGCGAAGGCATCTGCCAAGCCCTCTTCCAAAGCGCCCGTGAAGGCAACGACCAAAGCATCGACCAAAGCATCGACCAAAGCGTCTTCAAGATCGTCTACCAAAGCGCCCCAGGCGAAAGCGTCCAGAGCGCCCCAGGCGAAAGCGCCTAAAGCGCCCAAAGCGCCCAAAGCGCCCAAAGCGCCCAATGGCGCCGCGCCCCACGCCACCGCTACCGGCGCGAGTGCATCAGATAGGAGGGCTTCCTCGACGAGCGCTTTTGGCGCCCACGGCTTCGGCGCCAAGGCCAGCCATGGTGCCCCCGATCTCTCCGACTTCCACCACCTCGCCTCGCATGTGACCGAGGCCGTCAGCGGCCTGAACCAGCACATGGCCCAGGCGCTGCAGCAGTTCCAGTCGCTGCAGATCCCCAGCGACACCTGGCAGCAACTGCAGCAGGACTACCTGGGCCAGGCCAGCGCGCTCTGGAACCAGGCCCTGCAGGAGCCTCACGACGGCCGGCCCATCGACCTGGCACCCCTGCGCGACAAACGCTTTGCCGACCCGTCCTGGAACAGCAACCGGCTCTCCCATTTCAGCGCAGAGCTGTACCTGCTCAATGCCCGCACCCTGCAGCGCATGGCCGAACAGGTGGCCGGAGACACCAAGACGCGGGCACGGCTTCGCTTCGCCGTGCAGCAGTTCATCGAGGCCGCCGCACCCAGCAATTTCCTGGCGCTGAATCCCGAGGCGCTGCAACGCGCGCTGAACACGCAGGGCGAAAGCATCGCCCGCGGCGTGCAGCAACTGCTGGCGGACCTGCAGCGCGGGCATGTGTCCCAGACGGACGAAAGCGCCTTCGAGGTGGGCCGCAACGTGGCCACCACCGAAGGCCATGTGGTGTTCGAGAACGAGTGGTTCCAGCTGCTGGAATACAAGCCGCTGACCACCGAGGTGCATGAGCGGCCACTGCTGATGGTGCCGCCCTGCATCAACAAGTACTACATCCTCGACCTGCAGCCGGAGAACTCGCTGATCCGCCATGCCGTGGCGCAGGGCCATCGCACCTTTGTGGTGAGCTGGCGCAACCCCGATGCCGCCTGCGTGCACTGGACCTGGGACGACTACATCGATCGCGCCGCCATCAAGGCCATCGAAGTGGTGCAGGCCATCGGCGGCAGCAAGACGATCAACACGCTGGGCTTTTGCGTCGGCGGCACCATCCTGGCAACAGCCTTGTCGGTGCTGGCCGCACGCGGGGAGCAGCCCGCCGCCAGCGTGACGCTGCTGACCACGCTGATCGACTTCGAGAACAACGGGGTGCTGGACCTGTTCGTGGATGAAGCAGCCGTGCAGATGCGAGAGCTCACCATCGGCGCACAGGCACCCAACGGGCCGGGGCTGCTTCACGGGCAACAACTCGCCTCCACCTTCAGCATGCTCCGCCCCAACGACCTGCTCTGGAACTATGTGGTGGGCAACTACCTGAAGGGAGAGCCCCCCACGGCCTTCGACCTGCTGTACTGGAATGGCGACGCCACCAACCTGCCAGGCCCGATGTATTGCTGGTACCTGCGCCACACCTATCTCCAGAACGACCTCAAGCATCCCGGCCGCCTGACCGTGGCCGGAGCGCCCGTGGACCTGCGGGCCATCACGGCGCCAGTCTATATCTACGGTTCGCGGGAAGATCACATCGTGCCCTGGGAAGCGGCCTACCGCAGCACCCAGGTGTTCACCGGCAAGAAGCGGTTCATACTGGGTGCGTCGGGTCACATCGCCGGTGTGATCAATCCCCCGTCCAAGAACAAGCGCAGCCACTGGATCGGCAAGGGCACGGCACTGCCGGCCCAGCCGCAGCAATGGCTGGCTGCTGCCACGGAACATCCCGGCAGCTGGTGGACCGACTGGTCCGCCTGGCTGGCCGGCCATGCGGGCGGCTGGAAGCCGGCGCCTCAGGTGCCCGGCCGCGGCCCGTATCAAGCCATCGAACCGGCGCCAGGCCGCTACGTGAAGGAACGGGCCTGAGCCCGCCTCTGGCACGCGACGCTTTCGCCATTCTTTGCAGGACCCCCGTCACAGGAGAGTGAAACATGAGCACACCGCAGGACATCGTCATCGTCGCGGCAACGCGCACCCCCATCGGCAAATTTGGCGGCTCGCTGGCCAAGATCCCCGCCAGTGACCTGGGCGCCCTGGTCATCCAGGAGCTGCTGCGGCGCAGCGGGCTGCAGGCAGACCAGATCCAGGAAGTGATCCTGGGGCAGGTGCTGCAGGCCGGCACAGGACAGAACCCCGCCCGGCAGGCGGTGATCAAGGCGGGCCTGCCGGTGACGGTGCCGGCGATGACCATCAACAAGGTGTGCGGCTCAGGGCTGAAGGCGGTGATGCTGGCCACGCAGGCCATCCGTGACGGCGATTCGGACATCGTGATCGCCGGCGGGCAGGAGAGCATGAGCCTGGCCCCGCATGTGCTGCCCAATTCCCGCGATGGCCAGCGCATGGGCGACTGGAAGCTGGTGGACACCATGATCAACGACGGCCTGTGGGACGCCTTCAACCAGTACCACATGGGCATCACCGCCGAGAACGTGGCCAAGGAGCATCACGTGACGCGCAGCCAGCAGGACGAGCTGGCATTGGCCAGCCAGCAGAAGGCCGCCGCCGCGCAGGACGGCGGTCGCTTTGTGGCGGAGATCGTGCCGGTGCAGATCCCGCAGAAAAAGGGCGACCCAGTGGTGTTCTCCGCGGATGAGTTCATCAACCGCAAGACCAGTGCCGAAGCGCTGGCGGGGCTGCGGCCAGCGTTTGACAAGGCCGGGTCGGTAACGGCCGGCAATGCCTCCGGGCTGAACGACGGCGCCGCCGGCCTGCTGGTGATGAGCGCGGCCAAGGCCCGTGAGTTGAAGCTGGAACCGCTGGCACGCGTCGCCTCCTACGCCAGCGTCGGGGTGGACCCGGCCACGATGGGCATCGGGCCGGTGCCCGCGTCGAAGAAGGCCCTTCAGCGGGCCGGGTGGCAGCCCAAGGACCTGGACCTGCTGGAAATCAATGAGGCTTTTGCGGCCCAGGCATGTGCGGTCCACCAGCAGATGGGGTGGGACACGAGCAAGGTGAACGTGAACGGCGGCGCCATCGCGTTGGGCCACCCGATCGGGGCGTCCGGGGCACGGATCCTGGTGACGCTGCTGCACGAGATGATCAAGCGGGATGCGAAGAAGGGTATTGCGAGCCTGTGCATCGGCGGCGGGATGGGCGTGGCGCTTTGTCTTGAGCGTTGAGCCGGCCCGTTGAGCCGTGCAGTGCTTTGCGGCTGACGGGGTGCCGGTGAGGGTGGCTGTTGAACGTTCGATGATCCAGCGCGTCTAGTGAGGTTTAAAGCAGCTTTCCCGGCGAGACGCGTGCGTTGGGGCGGCGTAAAAGGAGACGATCGAAATGACTCAGAAAATTGCGTATGTGACCGGCGGCATGGGTGGGATCGGTACGTCGATCTGCCAGAAGCTGTTCAAGGACGGGTTCAAGGTGATCGCCGGCTGTGGTCCCAGCCGCGACCACGCGAAGTGGCTGGGCGAGCAAGAAGCGCTCGGTTATCAGTTCTTCGCATCCGTGGGCAACGTGGCGAACTGGGAATCCACCGTGGCTGCGTTCGAGAAATCGATCGCCGAGCACGGTCCCGTGGATGTGCTGGTGAACAACGCCGGCATCACCAAGGACCGGATGTTCCTGAAAATGACCCGCGATGATTGGGACGCGGTAATCGATACCAACCTGAACAGCATGTTCAACGTGACCAAGCAGGTGGTGCCCGGCATGGTCGACAAGGGTTGGGGCCGGATCATCAACATCTCGTCCGTGAACGGCGAAAAAGGCCAGGTGGGGCAGACGAATTACTCCGCCGCGAAGGCCGGCATGCACGGCTTCACCATGGCGCTGGCCCAGGAACTGGCCGCCAAGGGCGTGACGGTGAATACGGTGAGCCCCGGCTACATCGGCACGGACATGGTGAAGGCCGTGCGCCCGGATGTGCTGGAAAAGATCGTTGCCCAGATCCCGGTGAAACGACTCGGCGCACCCGAGGAAATTGCTTCCATCATCGCCTGGCTGGCCAGCGACCAATCCGGCTTCACCACCGGCGCAGATTTCAGCTGCAATGGTGGCCTGCACATGGGTTGAGGCCGTGTGCCCAGCCCCCCGGGGATCCCCTCGGATCCCCGGCAGCAGAACAGTGTTTTCCGCCTGACCTCCCGGTCAGGGGCGCAGGGCGCTAGCCCTTGATCTGCAGCAGCCGGGACAGGTTCTGCGCCGTCTCCTGCAGCTTGGCCAGACCTTGCTCCAGCAGCAGCTGCGGTGAAGTGCGGCTGGTCTGGGTGCTGATGTTGATGGCCGCAATCACGCGGCCCTGGCGGCCCTGGATGGGCACCGCCAGCGAAACCAGCCCCTCTTCCAGTTCCTGGTCGAGCAGACACCAGCCCTGGTGCCTCACCTGCTCGATGGCCGCGCGCAGTTCCTCATGGCTGCGTAGCGTGTGCGGCGTGTTGGCCGACAGCGGGATCGCAGCCAGGCGCGGCTCCAGTTCCTCCGGCGGCAAGGCCGCCAGCAACACCCGGCCCAGCGAGGTGGACCAGGCCGGCAAGCGGCTGCCAACGCCCAGCGCCTCGTTGAGGATCTTGCGGGTGGGCGTGCGCATGACAAAGACGATGTCGTTGGCATCCAGCACCGCGATGGAGCAGGACTCCTTGAGCTCCGCCGTGAGCTGCAGCATCTGCGGCTCGGCAAACTGCCACAGCGGTTGCGATGAAAGATAGGCAAAACCCAGGTCAAGGATCTTGGGCGTGAGCTCAAACAGCCGCCCTTCGGCGCGCACATAGCCCAAGGTTTGCAGCGTAAGCAAGATGCGCCGGGCGCCAGCCCGGGTGAGGCCGCAGCGTTTGGCAACCTCTGTGAGCGTCTGGCGTGGAGCTTCCGCGCCAAAAGCGCGGATTACCGACAGGCCGCGTGCAAAGGACTGCACGTAGCTGTCGCCAGGCTTGAGCGAGGGATCGAGGTCTTCGCTAGGCATAGGCGTCATGTCCCCAGTATAGGAAGGTGGGCGAAACGTTAATATCCCGGCCGATAACCAGTATTAACCCAGATGAGTCTGAAGGTGAAGCAAATGGCAATGGATGTGGTGGACTTCGAAATCAAGGGCTCCGAGATGCAGTTCGTGGAGATCGAGCTGGATCCCGGCGAAGCGGCCGTCGGGGAAGCCGGCTCCATGATGTTCATGGATGCAGGAATCAGCATGGACACCGTATTCGGGGACGGGTCCGCCAACCAGGGCGGCTTCTTCGGCAAGCTGCTGGGCGCCGGAAAGCGCCTCGTGACCGGTGAATCCCTGTTCACCACGATCTACTCCAATGAGGGACAGGGCAAGAAGCGGGTCGCCTTCGCGGCCCCTTACCCCGGCAAGATCCTCCCCATGGACTTGAGCCAGCTCGGCGGCACGCTGATCTGCCAGAAGGACGCTTTCCTATGCGCCGCCCGCGGCGTGTCCCTGGGTATCGCACTGCAACAGCGCTTGTCTACAGGCTTCTTCGGTGGTGAAGGTTTCATCATGCAGAAGCTCGATGGGGATGGACTGGCCTTCGTGCATGCCGGTGGAACGGTGGTTCGCCGCACACTCCAGCCGGGTCAGACCCTGCTGGTGGATACCGGTTGCGTGGTGGCCTACACCCCCAACGTCAGTTTTGAGATCCAGTACGTGGGCAAGATCAAGACCGCCCTGTTCGGGGGGGAGGGTTTGTTCCTGGCCAAGATGACCGGTCCCGGTGAGGTCTGGCTGCAAAGCCTGCCGTTCTCGCGCCTGGCTTCCCGCATCTTTGCCGCCGCCCCGCAACGCGGTGGCGCCCGTGAGGAAGGCTCGCTGCTGGGCGGCTTTGCCACCGGCGGCCTCCTGGGTGGCATTCTGGGCGGCGACGACGAATAAACGCCGTCCCAGCCACCCCGTTCGGCGCCGCCGTTTGTGCGATGAGCGCCGCAACAACGGGGTGCAGGCCCCGTTGTTCCAGGCAGGGCCGGCCGGCAACCCGCCTACACTTGAGGGCAGCGCATGCGCTGCCTTTGTGTTTTTCAGGCCTGTCTAAGCCAGATCAACGACAGTGCGGGTCGCTGCCGTGTCGTCGCCTCCGGTGTTGAATGACGGTTGAGCGGCGTTGAGCAGGGCTTGCGCGGTGTCTGAGCGATGCCTGGGCGGTGTCTGAGCGATGTCTGGGCGATGCCTGGGCGATTGCGGGCCGCGTTTGGGCGCTGCTCGCGCCTTCGTTCGTGTCGTTCAGGCCTCGTTGTCGTCGTTGCTCACACGTCGTCGGTGCACGCTTTGACCGATGTCCAGGATTTGCCCGCTGTTGGCGGGCGGTTGTTCGACAGTTGTTCTTTTGGCGGCAATCCTTTCCAAAGGTCGGCAGCCGAGCCCACTGTTCAAGGATCTTCGATGTTGTTTTCTTCCGCGCGGCCCGCGGCCGCCGCCCTGGTCCTGTCCCTGTCCACGCTGGCCGGTGCCGCCGAGGCCAGCCAGCCCCACGCACGCACTACTCCCGCAGCACCTGCAGCATCTGCAACGCCCAAGCTGCCCGCCAGCGCACCCGTCGCCACCAGCCCGATCTTCGTGCTCAATTCGCTGGATGCCGACGTGAGCGTCATCGACCCGCGTGGTTTTCGGGAGATCAAGCGCATTCCCACCGGCAAGGAACCGCATCACCTCTACCTGACACCGGACCGCAAGACCATGGTGGTGGCCAACGCCCTGGGCGATTCGCTGACCTTCCTGGACCCGGTCACCGCCGAGGTGCAGCGCACCGTTCGCGGCATTTCCGACCCCTACCACCTGCGCTTCTCCCCTGACATGAAGTGGCTGGTGCTGGCTGGCAACCGCCTGGACCATGTGGACATCTACAAGTGGCAACCGCAGGATCAGGCGCAGCCGCTCGTACTGACCAAGCGCTTTTCCGCGCCCAAGACCCCCAGCCACCTGTCCATCGACAGCAAGAGCAGCGTGGTCTACGCCAGCATGCAAGACAGCAGCGAGCTGATGGCCATTGACCTGAACGCGCTGACCGTGCGCTGGAAGATCCCGGTCGGCAAGCTGCCCGCCGACGTCTACCTCACGCCGGACGACAAGTACCTGCTGGTGGCCCTGACCGGCGACCACTTCGTCGAGGTCTACGAGGTGGGCGGTGTGCCGCAGCCCCGTCTGGTCAAACGCATCGACACCGGCGACGGCGCTCACTCCTTCCGTGCGCTCGGTGATCGCCACCACGTGCTGGTGAGCAACCGTGCCGCCAACACCATCAGCAAGATCTCGCTGGATACCTTTACCGTGACCGATGTCATCAAGGCCCCTGGCGGCCCAGATGACATGGAAATCCTGCCCGACGGCCGCACGCTGCTGGTGACCTCCCGCTGGGCCCGCAAGCTGACCGTGATCGACCTGCAGACCAAGCAGATCCTGACCCAGGTGAAGGTGGGAAAGTCGCCACACGGGGTGTGGACGCTCGATCAGATGCCCCGTCAGTGAGGTCCTGGTGACGTCTGCCGCCTCCCGCCCTCGTCGGCTCGGCCTGGTGCTGCTGTGCGCGGCGCTGCTGAGCCCCGGTCTGCAGGCACAGCCGGCCGCCCCGGCCGCGCCCTGCGACAAGCCGGTCTACCTGACCTTCGATACCGGCCACATGGGCGTGGCGCCGTTGATCGTGGACACGCTGCGCCGTTTTGACGCCAAGGCCACGTTCTTCCTGGCCCAGGAGCCGACGAAGGACGGCGGCCAGACGATGGACGACAAGTGGGCCCCCTGGTGGAAGGCGCTGGCGGAGCAGGGGCATGACTTCGGCTCGCACACCTGGTATCACGACGCCTGGGTGGCGGACCTGCCTGATGGCCGCTTCCGCTTCCGCCGTGCCGCAGGCGAGCAGCCGCCGCAGATGGTGGAAATGTCGGCTGCGGACTACTGCGATGAACTCAAGCAGCCGGCCCGCCGATTTGCCGAGATGACCGGCCGGCCGATGTCCATGATCTTCCGCGCCCCCGCCGGCCGCACCTCACCGGCCCTGCTGGCTGCCGCGCGTGCCTGCGGCTACCGGCACGTCGGCTGGGCCCAGCCCGCCGGCTTCCTGGGCGACGAACTGCCCAGCGACCGTTTCCCCAATCAGGCGCTGCTGGAGCAGGCCCTGCGCCGTATCAAGCCGGGGGATATCTTGCTGGCCCATCTGGGCATCTGGTCCCGCCAGGACCCATGGGCGCCCGCGGTGCTGGAGCCGCTGATGCAAGGGCTCAAGCAGCGTGGCATGTGCTTTGCGCCGCTGCATGACCATCCGGATTACGCGCAATGGATGCGCAAGCCGCCCGAATCGCTGGCCATGGAGCGCCCCCGCAAGCTGAACTGAGCGGCGGCATTCCACCACCACGTCAAACAGCAAGCACAATCTCCGACTAGCTGGACACCCCCCGGACTCCGCGTCGGGCCCGAACCCCAGCAGCAAAGCAGCAAGGCCGATCACGTGATGGACTGGTTCACCGATCTCTTTGGACAAGCGCAGCAGGCCCTCTTCGAGGGCGTGGTGCAGCCCATCGTCTTCAATCTCGGCTTTGGCAACCTCCTGGAAGATGCCTTTGACGCCACCGGCTGGCTGCTGGTGGGCCTGCTGCAAATCGTCTTCATGCTGGCCGTGATCGGCGCGTTGCAGCGCTGGAAGCCGGCGGAGCCGGTGACGGACCGCCGGGCCATCCGCGTGGACGTGATCTACACGCTGATCCAGCGCCTGGGCCTGTTCCGCCTGGCCATGTTCTTCACCATCGAGCCTGTTTTCGATGCCCTGACCGGGCAAATGCGGCTCTGGGGCATACCGACCTTCCAGCTGGACGGCATCTGGCCGGGTGTCACCGACGTGGCCTGGGTCAGCTTCGTGATCTACCTGCTGGCGTTCGACCTGGTGAACTACTGGCTGCACCGGGCTCAGCACCAGTGGCACTGGTGGTGGGCCTTGCATTCCCTGCATCACAGCCAGCGCCAGATGACGATGTGGTCCGACAGCCGCAACCACCTGCTGGACGACCTGCTGATCGACAGCGTCGTGGTGTTGGTGGCCCGCTTGATCGGCGTGGGCCCCGGCCAGTTCGTGGCCCTGGTGGCGCTCTCGCAGTTGATGGAGAACCTGCAGCATGCCAACTTGCGGGTGAGCTTCGGCCTGCTGGGCGAGCGCCTGCTGGTGAGCCCGCGCTTTCACCGCCTGCACCATTCCATTGGCATCGGTCATGAAAACTTCGGCGCCGGCACCTTGGGCGGGCACAACTTTGCGGTGCTGTTTCCCATTTGGGACGTGATTTTCCGCACCGCCAATTTCGAGGACCGCTGGGATCCGACCGGTGTGCGCGACCAACTTCCCGAGGCGGGCGGCCGCGACTACGGGGAAGGCTTCTGGGCGCAGCAATGGCTGGGCATGAAGCGCCTGTTCGGCCGGCGGCGGCCTTACGCCGCAACTTCGCGGGCGCGCATGTCTGCAAGTTCGAGCGCGAGTGCGGGTGCGGGTGCGACCGCCGCTGCCGGCGGCCCGTCGGCGCATCACTCCCACGACAGCAACACCCATAACAGCAACACCCACAGCACGAGCCCGGTTGAACCAGGCCGGCTGTCCACGGGAGGGGACGACTGATGATCAAGCCGATGGGCCGCGTGGCCGATTCATTCTGGCGCGCTGCCGCGTACTGCCTGCATCCGCAGGTGATCGGCCTGTCTCTGCTGCCGCTGCTGGTGCTGGGGGTGCTGTCGGCCGGACTGGGCTACTTTTTCTGGGAAAGCGCCGTCTCCGGCGTGCGCGCCACGATCGAATCGTGGAGCCTGGTCGACGGCTTGCTCAAGTGGCTGGACAGCATGGGCGGGCAGGACTTTCGCACCACGCTGGCGCCAATCATCTTGCTGTGCCTGGTCCTGCCCCCGTTGGCGGTGATGAGCATGGTGCTGGTGGCCTTGCTGATGACGCCTTCGCTGGTGAGCCTGGTCGCCCGCCGCCGCTTCGCCAGTCTGGAGCGCAAGCGTGGTGGCGGCTTCCTGGCCAGCGTGATGTGGTCGCTGGGCCATACGGTGGTCTGCCTGCTGCTGCTGGGTTTCTCGCTGCCGTTCTGGCTGATCCCGCCGCTGTTTGCGGTGCTGCCGCCGTTGATCTTTGGCTGGCTGGGCTACCGGGTCTTCACCTTCGATGCGCTGGCGGACCATGCCAGCGCCGCTGAGCGCCGCCGCTTGCTCTCGGAGCATCGGCTGCCCCTGCTGCTGCTGGGGATGTGCACCGGCTACCTGGGAACGGCACCTGCAGCCATCTTCTCGTTCGGCGTCATAGCGATTGCGCTGGCACCGGTGCTGCTGCCACTGGCCGTGTGGCTCTTCACGCTGGTGTTTGCCTTCAGCTCGCTGTGGTTCACCCACTATGCGCTGGCCGCATTGCAGGAAATGCGCCGTGAAAACACCGCCACACCAGCCGCGCCGCCGGATGCCGTGATGGATGCGCTGCCGGCCAACTACGCCACCACGCCGCCTCGGGTGGAAGACTTCCCGCCGGACGACGACGCTGCGGCGCCGCAGACCGGCCCGACGCCCCCCCATGTGTCCCAACTTCAGGATCGCCCATGAATATCGGCCTCATCATCATCGGCGACGAAATCCTCTCCGGAAAGCGCCAGGACAAGCACCTCGCCAAGGTCATCGAGTTGCTGGGCGCGCGCGGCCTCTCCCTGTCCTGGGCCAAGTACCTGGGCGACGACCGCGACCAACTCACCCGGGAACTGCGCACCGCCTTCGAGACCGGCGACCTGGTGTTCAGCTGTGGCGGCATCGGCGCCACGCCGGACGACCACACCCGCCAGTCCGCCGCGGCGGCCCTGGCGCGCCCGCTGGCCTTGCATCCAGAAGCGGCTGAACTGATCTGGCAGCGGGTGCAGCAGATGGCCAGCGAGCAGGGCACCACGCCCGAGCGGGAGCATCCGGACACCCGCCGGCGCATGGAGATGGGGGTGTTCCCCGAGGGCGCCGCCATCATCCCCAACCCCTACAACAAGATCCCCGGCTTCTCGGTCGGCACCGTGTACTTCGTGCCCGGCTTCCCGGTGATGGCCCACCCGATGATCGAGTGGGTGCTGGACCAGCGCCATGCGGCGCTGCATCGCCAGGTGGGCACCCGGGAGCGCTCGTTGATTGTGCAGGGCGCGATGGAGGCGTCGCTGACGCCGCTGATGGAGCGTGTGGAGACCGAGTTCCCCGGGATCAAGGTGTTTTCATTGCCCAGCGTGGACCATCCCCAGTGGGGCCGGCACATCGAGCTGGGCGTGAAGGCCGCCGGTGAGATTCCCGCTGACATGCTTGAATCCACCCTTGAATCCGCCTATGGCGCGCTGCGCGATGGTGTCGTCCAATTTGGTGCTGTCATCAGCACTGAAATGGTGCGATGATGCACCGCGCTGGGTGTGACTGCCGTCATGCCGCCAGCGCTGCTCCTAATCGCGCCAGTGTGCGCATCTCTGGTTGCCCCCCACTGGCGCGCGTTTCGCGTGGGCCGGTACGGCATGCACCGAGGTGGCGCCTGTGTGTTCGTTGACGGAGCGCCGGTGGCGCTTTGTTGGCATGCAACCTGCTAAATAGTTGGCGCTCGAGATTGGCTGCTCGATTCCGGTGCCGGTGTTTTTGGCGGGTCGTGGTCAAGTTCTAGCCGGGCCGCGCCGAATCCGTCCTGCGGGGCGCGTCCGCCGAATCTTTCTTCTTATCCAGTCCCCCTAGGAGTGATTGATGGCCACCAAGACCGTCGCCGACGTGATGAACCTGGTGAAGGAGCATGAAGTCAAGTTCATTGACTTCCGCTTCACCGACACCCGCGGTAAAGAACAGCACGTGTCCGTGCCCGTGTCCGCCTTTGACGAAGACAAGTTCACGTCGGGCCATGCCTTTGACGGTTCCTCGATCGCCGGCTGGAAGGGCATCGAAGCCTCCGACATGCTGCTGATGCCGGATCCGAACACGGCCAACATCGACCCGTTCTTCGAAGAACCGACCCTGATCCTGACCTGCGACGTCATCGATCCCACCGATGGCAAGGCCTATGAACGCGACCCGCGCTCGCTGGCTCGCCGCGCCGAGGCCTATCTGAAGTCCTCCGGCCTGGGTGACACCGCCTACTTCGGTCCGGAACCCGAGTTCTTCATCTTCGACAGCGTCCGTTGGAACGTGGACATGTCCGGTTCGTTCGTGAAGATCGAATCCGAAGAAGCGGCCTGGAACACCGGCAAGGAATACGAGCACGGCAACAGCGGCTACCGTCCCACCGTCAAGGGCGGCTACTTCCCGGTGCCCCCGGTCGATTCCGGCCAGGACATGCGCTCGGAAATGTGCCTGATCCTGGAACAGATGGGCATCCCGGTCGAAGTGCATCACCACGAAGTGGCGAACGCCGGCCAGATGGAAATCGGCACCAAGTTCAGCTCGCTGGTCCAGCGCGCCGACTGGCTGCAACTGCAGAAGTACATCATCCAGAACGTGGCCCATGCCTATGGCAAGACCGCCACGTTCATGCCCAAGCCCATCGTTGGCGACAACGGCTCCGGCATGCACGTCCACCAATCCGTGTGGAAGGATGGCAAGAACCTGTTCGCTGGTGACGGCTACGCCGGCCTGAGCGATTTCGCCCTGTACTACATCGGCGGCATCATCAAGCACGCTCGTGCCCTGAACGCGATCACGAACCCCGGCACCAACAGCTACAAGCGCCTGGTCCCTGGTTTCGAAGCCCCGGTGAAGCTGGCCTACTCGGCCAAGAACCGTTCAGCCTCGATCCGCATTCCGTATGTGGCCAACCCGAAGGGTCGCCGCATCGAAGCGCGCTTCCCCGATCCTTCCGCCAACCCCTACCTGGCCTTCGCAGCCCTGCTGATGGCGGGTCTGGACGGCGTGGAAAACAAGATCCATCCGGGCGAAGCCGCCACGAAGGATCTGTACCACCTGCCGCCGGAAGAAGACGCGAAGATCCCGACCGTCTGCCACAGCCTGGACCAAGCCCTGGAATACCTGGACAAGGACCGCGCGTTCCTGACCAAGGGTGGTGTGTTCACGGACGCCTACATCGATGCCTACATCGACCTGAAGATGCAGGAAGTGCAGCGTTTCCGCATGACCACTCATCCGGTCGAGTTCGACATGTACTACTCGCTGTGATGGCCGACGAGGGGGGTGCCGTGTCCGCCATGGAGACTGCCCCCGCCTCGCAGCGCCTTCCCGCCTCGCGCCAGGCGGGGCCGGTTCTACCGGCCCGACCGTTGCGCGGGGTGGAACAGGCAGCCAGACAGGGGCGACTTCGGTCGTCCCTTTTTTTTGAGGGACCCAATGACGGGTTCCGATCAGCAGGCGAAATTCACGCTCTGGGCGATTGGCATCAGCCGAGCCCCCGGTTGTTGTGGAGTGTTCCCGAACCGTACAGATCGCAACAGCGACGCCATCGTCTTCCACCCCGTAAAAGCCTGGCTTGCGTCACAATGAGTATCGACTTCGGTCATTTGGATGCGAGCAATGCGAATCAAGCGGGTTGGGTGGTTACGAGAATACGCAGGCCTGGCCCTGGTGCTGGCCGCACTGGCGAGCGTCGCCGGTACGGCTTCGGCGCAGGCGACGGTCTACCGCTGCCCCGGCCCACCCGTGCTCTACACGGACGCACTCTCCGCCAAGGAAGCGCAGGAGAAGGGTTGCCGCAGCATCGACGGCACGCCCATCACTGTCTTCTCCCCAATCAAGCCCAAGGCCGCCGCCCCCACTGCCTCGGGAGCGCCCAATGAGCGCGTGGACCCGAAGGACCAGAAGGCCCGGGACAGCGACCGCCGTCGTGTCCTGGAGCAGGAGCTGCACGAAGCCGAGGACCGCCTCGCCAAACTCCAGCAGGAGTACAACAAGGGCGAGCCGGAGCGTCAGGGCAACGAACGCAACTACCAGAAGTACCTGGACCGCGTGGCTGAACTCAAGTCCAGCATCTCGCGCCAGGAAAGCGACATCCAGGCCATCAAGCGCGAGCTCTCCAAGCTGCCGTCCTGACCTGGCGGCGCCACGCGCCGCTGGGGCGGCGGGCATCACTGGCATCGCGGTTCTGGCCGAGTGTCGTCATGAGGGCGACGCCCGCTGGACCCCTGCACGATGACCGCCAAAACCCCCGCGCCCGCGCAGGCGCCACACCCCTATCAGGCCTTTGACCTGCTCGCCACGCTGGTGGCGGTGGTGCAGCCGGATGGCACCTGCGAATTTGCCAACACCGCTGTCGAGACGCTGTTCAACCTGCCACGCCGCGCGGTGCAGGGCAGCAACCTGCTGGAATGGTTTCCCGACACCGGCCGTCTGGTGGAGGCGCTGGAAGGCGTCTCCCGCAACGACTTCTCCAGCAGCCGCTTTGATGCGCAGATCCGCCGAGGCCCGCGGGCGCATGACGATGTGCTGCCCGTGCATGTCATCGTCAGCCAGACGGATGACCCGCAGCGGCTGGTCATCGAGCTGATCGAGAACGCGCAGCAAAGCCGGCAGGACCGCGAAGAGCGCACGCTGGACCAGGTTCGCTCCACCAAGGAACTGACGCGCAACCTTGCTCACGAGATCAAGAACCCGCTGGGCGGCATCCGTGGGGCGGCGCAGTTGCTGGCTTTGGAGCTGCAGCCGACCGAGCTGTGGATGGAGCTGGAGGAGTACACCGAAGTCATCATCCACGAGGCGGACCGGCTGCAATCGCTGGTGGACCGGCTGCTGGCGCCGCACCGTCGCGCCCAGGTCGTGGGGGATGTGAACATCCATGAGATCTGCGAGCGGGTCCGCACCCTGGTGCAGGCCCAGTACCCTCGTGGGCTCAAGCTGCAGCGGGATTACGACATCTCGCTGCCGGATTTTCGTGGTGACCGCGAGCAGCTCATCCAGGCGGTGCTCAACATCGTGCAGAACGCCGCGCAGGTGCTGCACGAGCGCATTGCGGCCGGTGACGCGGTCATCTACCTGCGCACGCGGGTGGCCCGGCAAGTGACCATTGGCAAGCAGCGTTGGCGCTTGGCATTGGAATTGCATATTGAAGATAACGGCCCGGGCGTGCCCGAGGAGATCAAGGACCGCATCTTTTTCCCGCTGGTGTCGGGAAGGGATGGGGGCTCTGGTCTCGGGCTGACGCTGGCGCAGACGATCGCCCAACAACATCAGGGCATGATCGACTGTGACAGCCAGCCGGGCCGGACCGATTTCCGAATCACCCTGCCTTTACCCTGACCCTGGGGCCACAAGCCGCAGACATGGATAAAGGGGAGCCTTAGATGAAGTCGATCTGGATAGTTGACGACGACCACTCAATCCGTTTTGTGCTGGAGAAGGCGCTGACGCGCGAAGGTCTGCCGGTACGCAGCTTCAGCCAGGCCCGCGAAGTGCTCGCGGCCCTGGAAGAGGATTCGCCGCAGGTGCTGGTCTCCGATATCCGCATGCCGGGTGGTTCGGGGCTGGAGTTGCTCAGTACCATCAAGAAGCAGCTGCCTGGCCTGCCGGTCATCATCATGACGGCCTATTCCGATCTGGACAGCGCGGTCTCCGCCTTCCAGGGCGGTGCCTTCGAATACCTGCCCAAGCCCTTTGACCTGCCGCGTGCGGTGGAGCTGATCCGCCGGGCGCAGGAAGAGAGCCAGCGTGAGGCGGTGGCCGAAGAGACGCAGGTCCAGATGCCGGAGATGCTGGGTCAGGCCCCCGCGATGCAGGACGTGTTCCGTGCCATCGGGCGCCTGAGCCAGAGCCATGTCACGGTGCTGATCACCGGCGAGTCCGGCTCCGGCAAGGAGCTGGTGGCGCGTGCGCTGCACAAGCACAGCCCGCGTGCGGAAGGTCCGTTCGTGGCCATCAACACGGCGGCGATCCCCAAGGACCTGCTGGAGTCCGAGCTGTTCGGCCATGAGCGCGGCGCCTTCACCGGTGCCCAGGCCACGCGGCGCGGGCGTTTTGAACAGGCCGAGGGCGGCACGCTCTTCCTGGACGAAATCGGCGACATGCCGCTGGACTTGCAGACGCGTCTGCTGCGGGTACTGTCGGATGGCCAGTTCTACCGCGTGGGCGGCCACAGCCCGCAACGCGCCAATGTGCGCGTGGTCGCTGCCACCCACCAGAACCTGGAAACCCTGGTCAAGGAAGGCCGCTTCCGCGAAGACTTGTTCCACCGCCTGAACGTGATCCGCCTGCGGCTGCCCCCGCTGCGCGAACGCCGCGAGGACGTGCCGCTGCTGGCGCGATATTTCCTTCAGCGCAGCGCTGCGGAGCTGGGGGTGGAGACCAAGCGCCTGTCCGAGGCCGCGCTGCAGCGGCTGGTGAATTTCGACTTCCCCGGCAACGTGCGGCAGTTGGAGAACATCTGCCACTGGCTGAGCGTGATGGCGCCCAGCCTCGTGGTGGAGGCCAAGGACCTGCCGCAGGAACTGCTGGCCACGCCGGGCACGGTGTCGTCTGGTGTGTCGGATGTCGTGCCGGTGAGCAGCGGGCTGACCAGCCTGCCGTTGCCGGTGGCGGCACCCGGGGCCATGCCGGTGATGGCGTCGCCGGATGCCTGGGTGGCGGAGATGGCGCGTGAAGCGCGTCGCCTGCTGGCCGCGGGCGAGCCGGATGTGTGGGACGTGCTGACAAGGCGCTTCGAGGCTAGCCTGATCCTGACAGCGCTGGACCTGACGCGTGGGCGTCGGATCGAGGCGGCGCAGAAGCTGGGCATCGGTCGAAACACCATCACGCGCAAGATCCAGGAACTGAACCTGGATGCATAGATGAGGCCCCCGGCCTGATTCGCGCTGACCGCGCTCAGTCAGTCCGCCCCCCAAGGGGGCTGGCAGGCCGCCTTGGGGCGGCCCGGCGCCGGCCTGCTCGCCCCTAACCAGCGCTCCCACGCTAAGGACCTCAGTGGTTGGCCCCCCCTGATTCGCGCTGAACGGGCTCGGTGGATGTTGGCCCCCGGCCTGATTCGCGCTGAACGGGCTCGGTGGATGTTGGCCCCCGGCCTGATTCGCGCTGAACGCGCTCGGTCAGTCCGCCCCCCAAGGGGGCTGGCAGGCCGCCTTGGGGCGGCCCGGCGCCGGCCTGCTCGCCCCTAACCAGCGCTCCCACGCTAAGGGGATCTCGGTGGTGTGCTCTCGGTGGTGTGCTCCGGGTGGTGTGCTAATTCCTGTCGAGCCAGACGGCCAGGCCTTGGGCGTTCAGCTCCACGTCCATGGCCAGTAGGGCGGCTACGTGGGTGGGGTCCATGGTGCCGCCCAGGTGCTGGGCCACGCCGCGCTGATAGAGCGCAAGCAACTCGCGCTTGAGTGCATCATGCCGGTCAGGCGCGTGGCGCAGGTGCTGGGCCAGGGCGGCCATCTCGCGGATCTGGCTGATCAGCAGGTCCGCGAGCCGTTGCACATCGGCCTGGTCTCGTCCTACCGCGCCGTAGTGAGTCAGGAACATCTGGCGGGGTCGGGTCTCCAGCATCCGTTGGATGGAGGCGATCAAGGCGTCCGGTTCAAATTGCACCGGGGTGCTGGTGGGCATGATCCACGCGCGACCGCCCCCGTCGTCAAATTCACGGTAGGAAAGACCGAAGGTGTCTCCGGTGAACCAGCCGCCGCTGGCCTCATCCCAGATGCAATGATGATGGCGGGCATGGCCCGGTGTGTCGATGAGCCGCAGGGTGCGCGTCCCCAAGGTGATGCACTGCTCATCCGTGCTGGAGACCGCCCGCGCCTCAGGCACCCCCACCAGCACACCATAAGAGCGCTGCATCTCCGCCTCGCCATACACCGCCAGCGCGCCCGCCCACAAAGCCGAGGTATCGACCATGTGCCGCAGGCCACGCGGGTGGACCAGCAGCCGCGCTGCAGGCAAGCGCTCCATCAAGGGCCCGACACCACCCGCATGGTCCAGGTGGACATGCGTGGGAATCACCCAGTCCACTGCACTCGCAGGAAGCCCCAGCGCCTCCAGTGCCCCCAGCAGGCGAGGCACGGCGTGGCGGGTGCCCGTGTCGATGAAGGCCGCCCGGCCGTTGTCAACGACCAGATAGGCCGCGTCGAAGTGGTCGCGCTGGAAGGCGGTGTCGATGGCAAAAATGCCGTGGCCGAGGTCTTCGAGATAGTGGGGAAGCGGTAGCCTCCCTCCCGACGGGGGGCTCGGTCGGTGACTCGACGGCGGGCTGGCTGGTTGGCTCGATGGCTGACTCAATGGATCACTCAAGCAGTGTCTCCCGGTGGCTTCTTAGAATGGCCCCAGATTACGCGATAACGCATCCCTTCGAGGAGGCCCCATGGCCATTAGAGAAATCCTGAAAATGGGCGACCCCCGCCTGCTGCGCCACGCTCAACCCGTAGCCGCCCTGGACACGCCCGAGCTGCACGCCCTGCTCAAAGACATGTTCGACACCATGGCCGACGCCAACGGCGCCGGGCTGGCAGCACCGCAGATCGGCGTGGACCTGCAGGTGGTGGTGTTCGGGTTCAATCGCAATGAACGTTATCCGGACGCGCCGGCAGTGCCCATGACGGTGCTGATCAATCCCGTGATCACGCCGCTGTCCGAGGAGCAGGAAGAGGGCTGGGAAGGTTGTTTGTCCGTGCCCGGTCTGCGAGGAGTGGTGCCACGGTGGAAACGGATCCGCTACCAAGGGGTGGACGCCCAGGGCAATACGATCGACCGGGAGGTGGATGGGTTCCACGCACGCGTGGTACAGCATGAGTGCGACCACCTGGTGGGCACGCTGTATCCCATGCGGATCAAGGATTTCTCGCGGTTCGGGTTTACGGAGATCCTGTTTCCGGGGATGGATCCGAAGAGCGACGATTGAGCGGTCGGGCCCGTTACGGCCCTTGCTCATCTGTCACTGTCCCCAACGGAGTACTGCGCGGGAAAGCGCCGGCCGGCTACCCTTTTCCTTCATGTCCCTCCTGTCCCGCTCCGCGGGCCATTCCTTCCTTCACTTCCGGAAAAGGGCACCCAACCGTCACTTTCCCCAACCGAGTACTGCCGACCTTGCAAATTGCGGTAGCGGCTAGCGGGGAGTCTTCGTGGACGACGTCGCTTGACGCCATGGCAACAGGGCGTCAAGTTGTAAGCGGGCGTCCACCAAATGGTGTCAAAACCGTTAAGAAACTTCGGCATCCCTCGTGGGATCTGTGATGAGGGTGCCGGGTTCCTTAGTTTCCATTCCGGTGGAGCCGATCGCATGACCTTCTTGTCGTTCATCTCACGACCATTCCAGGCCCTCGACAGCCTGTTCTCCAAGGCGACCACCCAAGTCGTCGCCCCCGCGCGGCACCCGTCCAGTGCGCTGTTGCGCCAGGCCGGACAGGCGCTGCTCGGCGTTCTGATGCTGGTGGGCGGCAGTACGGCCGCGCTGGCCCAGTCGTCCGCAGGGCAGGGCGACGTGCCCACCCGGGCCGGCCGAGTCGCCGAAGTGAGCGCCGGGGTCTGGATCTACGACCCGGAAGGCCGGGAATGGCAGCAGTTGCAACGCAACCAGAGCCTCGGCGAAGGGGACCGCATCCGCAGCGACGACCGCTCCGGCGCCACTCTGACCGTCGGCTCCAGCACCCTTTGGTTGGATGAACGTTCGGAAATCGAATTCAATGCGCTGGCCGATCAACGGGTGTCCGTGCAGATCGTGCGGGGTGCCGCCGGTGTGCGGCTGCGCTCGCCCCAGGCAGCTGACGAATGGACGCTGCAGACGCTGGAAGGCCGCTTCTCGTTTGAACGCGAAGGCCTGTACCGCGTGACGCAACTGGATAGGGGCAGCCAGGCCCAGGCCTGGCAAGGCAAGCTGCGCTTCGACTCCCGCGCCAGCGATGTGCCCCCGGTGTGGATGGCCACGAATGAACAGGCCGAGTTCTGGTGGGACGATGGCCCCAGAACGGAACGCCAACCCCTGGATCGCGATGAGTTCGCCCAGGTCCTCCTGACCGACGAGCGGGCCGCCATCAACCTGCCAGTGCCCGCCAATGTGGTGTCGCCGGAAATGACCGGGGTGGAAGAATTGGGCCGCTACGGGACCTGGCAGCAATCGCCGGAATACGGCAACGTGTGGGTGCCCACCACCGTGGTCGTGGAAGACTGGGCCCCGTACCGCTATGGCCGCTGGGTCTGGAGCGCCCGCTGGGGCTGGACCTGGGTGGACGACATGCCCTGGGGCTTCGCCCCCTTCCACTACGGCCGCTGGGCCTACTGGCGCGACCGTTGGTGCTGGGTGCCCGGCCCCTATGAGGCACGCCCCGCCTACGCGCCCGCCATGGTGGGCTGGGTCGGCGGCGCCGGCCTGAGCATCAACGTCGCCATCGGCGGCCGCCGCCCACCCCCGCCCCGCTACGGCGCCTGGGTGCCGCTGGCCCCGCGTGAAGCCTATATGCCGCCCGGTGGCCGCTATTCGCAAGACTACTGGCGCCGTGTGAACCCACGCATCGAACCCGGCCGCGTGCCGCGCCCGAACGACCCCTCGCCGCAGTTCCGCTTCGAGCGCGAACACAACCGGCTGTTCAATGCCATGCCGGTGACCCGCCCACTGCCAATCGCCGCGCCCCGAGCGCCTCAACGCACCTGGCAGGACCGTCCCGGCGGCAACGCCGGAAGCCGACCCGATGGTCGGCCTGAAGGACGTCCGGATGGACGCCCGGACGGACGCCCGGACGGCGGGCGGGCCGACACCCGTCCGGGCCGCGATGGCCGGGACGATCGGGCCCAACAAGGCCGACCCATCCAGGTGCCCACACCGGGTATCCAGAATGGCAGCCAGGGACGGGGCAACGACGGTCGGGGCAACGAGGGCCGCGGCAACGATGGCCGTGGGAACGATGGCCGTGGCAATGACGGACGCGGCAATGACGGCCGCCCTGGCAACCCGCAGCCTGCGCAACCGGCCAACCAACCCGGCGGACGGATGCAGAACCTGATCCGCGAAGTGGAGCAGCAGCGGGATCAGCCGCGTGAACAGCAACGTGAGCAAACACGGGATCAGCAGCGTGATCAGCCGCGTTATCAACGGGATGACCGCCAGGACAACGGGCGGCGCGACGAGCCGGCACGTTTCAACGTCCCCCAGCCGCCCCGCACGGAGCAACCGCGTGTCGAGCAACCGCGCTTCGAGGCGCCGCGTGTGGAAACGCCGCGCGCAGACCCGCGCCGCGACAACCCGCGCGAGATGATCCGCGACGTGCAGCGTGAGGCGCCGCGTGTGGAGATGCCGCGCCCGGTGCAGCCGCAGCAGCAACCGCAGCAGCAGCAGCAGCCTCAACCCCAGCAGCAACCGCAAATGCGCGTGGAACCCCCGCGTCGCGAGCCTCAACGCCGACCGGAGCCGCAACAACAGCCACAGCAGCAACAGCAGCAGGCACAGGGCCAGCCCAATCAGAAGGCCGAGCCGCCGCGTGGTCGCGGTGACGACCGCCGCCAGAACGAACGTTGAGCGGGCGCTGATCCACTCGCCCCTGTCCAGGGCCCGACACGGATGCGCCAGATGCGCACCCGTGTCGGGCCTTGTTCATAGCGCCATGGCCCGGTGCTGGCCCTTGCGGCCACCATGCCGGTCTTTCCACCAGGCCAGCAGTGCCACCAACCACAGCGCTGCAGCAGCAGCCGGTGCGAAGTCGGCTACACGGTCGACAGCGCTTGTCAGCGGCGCGACCTGCGCGCCCAGCCGGTCCATCAGCCAGATCCCGGCTGCGAGGCCGGCCAGGATGGCACCGCTCACACGCAGCCTGGCATAGGCAGCGGGCGCATGCTGCGCCAGCAGCAGCACAGGGGGCATGACCACACCCACCACCACGAGCTGCATGGCCTCGATGCCGAGGTTGAAGGCCAGCAGCGCCTGCACCAGCTGCCACCACGTCAGTCCTGCACCGGAGAGGCTGCTGGCGAAGGCCAGGCCATGCAACAGGCCGAAGCCCCCAGCCACTGCCGCACCCGCCGAGCCCATGAAGGGCCGCCAGGCGTGCAATGCCGCCACGATGATGGAGGCAGCTACCAGCGCCTCGACCAGGTCGTACGGCAACCGTATCCAGCCCCAGGCGCCCAGCGCCAAGGTCAGCGAGTGACCGAAGGTGAAGGCGCTGACCACCCACAGGATCTGCCGCACGGCCGCACGTGGCGCCCGGACCAGCGTCCAGCGACGACGGTGCGCGGCCAGCGGCGCCACCAGCAGCAGCGTGAGCAGGAACAGCAGATGGTCCGTGCCTTCGGCAATGTGATGGGCCCCCTGGGCCAGCAGGCGCTGCCAGCTGGCGCCCGCCTGGGGAGCGCCCAGGTCCACCTGCATGCGTCGGGTCTCCGTGTCGAAGCCGCCCAACCACAGCGGCGCTTCGTTGACCTGGCCGGCACCCCAATCGTTGCGCAGGTAGACCAGCGCCCGATGCGTGCGCACTTCATGGGTCACGACGTCGAACAGCAGCTCGAAGTGGCGCGCATCGGCCTTCGGTGGCGCGCGCAGCTCCAGCACCGCTTCCAGTTCGGCAAAGGGCGCCTCACCGATCACCCGCAGCGTGGGGCGCAGCACCTGCCAGCCCAGTTCGCCGCCCAGGTCCCCGTCGGTGCCGGAATCAAGATGGCGCGAGCGGGCGCCGATATGCTGCAGCAGGTAACGCGACAGCCCCTCGGCCTGCGCCGGCAACACCCGCTCCGGTGTCGCCGCCAGTGGCTGGCCATAGGCAAACTCCAGGCGGTTGAGCGGGATCTGCAGGGTCAGCCGCACGCCCGTATGCATGCTGTCTACCCACATTCGGGTTTCAGGCATGGGGTGAGCAGCGGCGTCCGATGCACCGCCCAGCAGGCCGAACAGCGCCAGCAAGAGGGTGGCACCCACCGCCACCGCCGCACCCATCAGGGCAGCCAGCCAGGCCCATACCTCGTCGGCCATGCTGGCCAGACCCAGGCGGCGGCTGCGGGCCGGTGCACGGGCACCATGGCCAACCTTCGAATCGGCCATATTGGCGTCACCAGGCTCATGAGCAGCACTTGCCACCGTAGTCTCCAGTCTTGTCTCGGAAGATGGTGTGGTAGTGGGTGTCGTTGCGCACGATCACGCCCCCTTGCACCGAGAACTCGATCCACACCCGTGGGCCATCCACGCGCACGTAGCTGCCCGACGTGGCCACGTCACCCGCGCCGGCATAGGCCACATAGGTCTGGGCCAAGGCGGTGTCGCTGAGGTAAGCGGCGCTGAGCTCATCGGCGTATTCGGTGGCCTGGGTGCCGATATAGGCCTGGATCACGGCCTTGACCTTGGCCTGGTCGGCCGTGGAGAGGGCGCTGTAGAGCACGCCCCGGCCACTGGTGCCGCTGGGGTAGGACTTGGGGTAGGTGCCGTCAATATTGCCCGAGCCATTGGCGCCGAACAGCAGGTCCGCGTAGGTGCCGCTCAGGGCGGCCGCGCTGTAGCTCTTCAGCGCCGTGGCCAGGTCGGACACGCTGGTGCGCTGGGCCGACATCGGGTCATAGGTGGCGCCGTTGACGGTGAAGCTGGTGCGCGGTTCGATGCCGAGGAACAGCGGCGTGGGGCCCTTGGTGGTGCCGTTGAATGCGATGTTGTAGGTGAGGTGGTGGCCAGTGAGCTGCAAGACCCAGAAACTGGTGGCCGACGGTGTGCCAATGAAGGCGATGTAGTAGTTGCCGCTGCCATAGCTGCTGCCCCCGCCAATGGCATAGAGGTAGTCGTCCGCAGCCAGCAGACCCTGCCACAGGGTGTTGCCGCTGGTGCTCAGGGCCGCAGCGATCATCGTGTTGGCTGCGGTTTTCTGGGCCGTGCTCAGGCTGCTCAGGGCCACGCCATTGCGTGCCACCATGGCGGCCGGCAGGTTGGACCACTTGCGGGCGGTGTCCAGGCTCCAGCTCAGCTGCACGCTGCTTTGCTGGCTGCTGCTGAGCGTGCCGTAGAAGCTCTGGGCGGCGGTGGTCACGGTGGCAGCGAGGGCGCTGCTGCCGCTGCTGGTGCTGACGGTGATCGTGGCCTCACTGCTGGTGGCGGTGCCGGCCGCATTGCTCACGGTCACCGTGTAGCTGCCGGCATCGCTGCTGGTGGCCGCGCTGATGGTGTAGCTGTCCGAGGTGGCGCCGCTGATGGCGGTTCCGTCCTTGGCCCATTGGTAGGTCAGCGGCGTGCTGCCGCTGGCCACCACCGTCAGCGTGATGCTGCCGCCCGTGGCGACCGCCTGCGACGTGGGTGGCGTCGTGATGGCCGGAGCCGTGACGCCAGCGGCCGTTGTCACCGTGAGTGTGGCGGTGCTGCTGGTGGTGCTGCCAATGCTGTTGCTGACAACCACGTCATAACTGCCAGCGTCTCCCGTGGCGACGGCACTGATGGCATAGCTGGCCGACGTGGCGCCGCTGATGGCGCTGCCCGCCTTGCGCCACTGATAGGCCAGGGTGCCACTGCCACTGGCCGCGACAGAGAAGGACGCACTGGCGCCCACAATCACGCTTTGCGACACCGGTTGGGTGGTCACCGTGGGGGCGCTGCTGGTGGTGGCTTCCGCGCTGCTGTCGCTGCTGGAACTGCCGCCACCGCAGCCGGCCAATGGGACGGTAAGACCGAGGGAAAAGGTCAAGGCGGCGCAGAAGGCGAAGCTTCGCGCGCCCAGGTTTTGCATCATCATGCAGGTGCTCCTGTGCGCAGGGTTGAACGCACAGGTGCAAGCCTAGTGTGCGAGCTTCGCCGCCGTATGCACGATTGGCGTCAGCTTCGACACAAAGGGGCCGGAACATGTCCGCGCCCAGGCAGCTCAGGGCCTGGCCAGCGCCTCCACCGGATCCAGCCGCGCCGCATTGCGTGCCGGCAGGAAGCCGAAGATGACGCCAATGAGGCTGGAGACGCCAAAAGCGCCGACGATGGCCGTGGTGGAGATGACCATGCGGAAGCCCGCACCGCTGGCGAAATGGTCGAACAGCAGGCTGCCGCCCACCGCCAGCCCCACGCCCAGCCCACCGCCGATCAGGCAGACCAGCACCGCCTCGATGAGGAACTGGCGCAGGATGTCGCTCTGCCGCGCGCCCACCGCCATGCGGACGCCGATCTCGCCGGTACGCTCGGTGACCGACACCAGCATGATGTTCATCACGCCGATGCCCCCCACCAGCAGCGAGATCAGCGCGATGGAGGAGATCAGCAGCGTGATCGTTGCCGTGGTCTGCTCCACCGTCTTGCGGATGCTGTCGGTGTTCATCATGAAGAAGTCCACACGTCCGTGGCGCTGCGCCAGCAAGGTCTTGATGCCTTCCTCCGCAGCCGCGTTGGGCACCGCATCGCTCACCCGCACGGTGATGCTGCGCAGGTAGTCCTGCCCCGTCATCCGGGTCATCGCCGTGGTGTAGGGCAGCCAGATATTGATGGCGTCGTCATTGCCGAAGGCGCTGGACTTCTTCTCCGTCACCCCCACGATGCGCACCGGCACGCTGCCCAGCAGGATCACCTCGCCCAGCGGCGCTTCGCCGTTGGGGAACAGGGTCTTGCGGGCGTTGTCGTCGATCACCGCCACCTGTTCCTGGGCGCGCACCTCCTCGGCGCTGAAGGAAGCCCCTTGCGCAAAGGTGTAGCCGCGCACCCGGAAATACTGCTCTCCCACCCCGGTGATGGTGGCGGTGACGTCGATGCTGCGGTAGCGCAGGCCGGCGCTGACACTCACGGACGGTGTGACGCTGTCCACATAGTCCAGTTGGCCCAGCGCAGTGGCGTCGCCAGCCCGCAGGGTGCGGACGGCATCCGCCCGGCGGTCGCCGAAGCCGCTGCCGGGCATGATGTCGATGGTGTTGGTGCCCATGGAGCTGATGTCCGCCAGGACCTTCTCCCGGGTGCCCTGGCCCAGGCCCACTACCGACACCACCGAGGCGATGCCGATGATGATGCCCAGCATGGTCAGCAGCGTGCGCAACTGATGGGCCGCCATGGCGCGCAGCGCCATGCGGGTGGCTTCGGCCACGCGTCCCAGGACGGCGGCCCAGGAGGTGCCGGCCGAGGCCGCTTCTGACGCGGCCTTCACCGCCGGCGCGGCGGCGTCCGGGCGCCGCCTGTCGGCCACGATGACACCGTCGCTGATCTCGATCACCCGCTGCGCGTGTGCCGCCACCTGCGGGTCATGGGTGACCAGGATGATGGTGTGTCCGTCCGCATGCAGCTCTTCGAGGATCTTCATCACCTCGCGGCCGCTGGCCTGATCCAGCGCGCCGGTGGGTTCATCGGCCAGGATGACGTCGCCGCCATTCATCAGCGCGCGGGCGATGGAAACCCGTTGCTGCTGGCCGCCGGAGAGCTGGCCGGGGCGGTGGGTCAGGCGCTCGGCAAGGCCCAGCCGCGTGAGCAGCGCCCGGGCGCGTTCGTGGCGGTGTTGCGCGGCAGTACCGGAGTAGATCGCGGGGATCTCGACATTGCCCAGCGCATTCAGGTCGCCCAGCAACTGGTAACGCTGGAAGATGAAACCGAAGTGCTCACGGCGCAGGCGCGCCAGGTCGTCCGGGCCCATGGCGCCCGTCTCCTGGCCGGCCACGCGGTAGCTGCCGCGGGTGGGGCGGTCCAGGCAGCCCAGGATGTTCATCAGCGTGGATTTGCCGGAGCCGGAGGGGCCGATGATGGCCACCATCTCGCCGGCCTCGATGCTGAGATCCACGTCCCGCAGCACCGCCACCACGCCGTCACCGGCGGGGAATTCGCGGACCAGGCCGCGCAGTTCGAGCAGCGCTGCCATTTACATCGGCGGCGGGCCGCGGTGGCCGCCGTTGTCCTGCTTGGCACCGGCCAGCGCTTCGCTGGTGACGACGCGGTCTCCCTCGTTCAGGCCTTCCAGCACTTGGGCGCGCACACGGTTGTTCAGGCCGATGCGCACGGTGCGGGGCTCCATGCGTCCGTCCGGCGACTGCACCCGCACCTGGTAGCGCCCTTGCGGGTCCTTCTTGCCGAGTGCGGCGGCGGGCACGGTCAGCACGCCCTTGGCCTGGTTCAGCACGATGGTGGCCTGCGCCGTCATGTTGATGCGCAGCAGGCCGTCGGTGTTGGGCACATCGAAGATGCCGTTGTAGTAGATGGCGCTGGTGGTGCTGGAACTGGAGCTGCTGGAGGTGGTGGTCGAGGAGCTGGTGCTGGAGTCCGCCAGCGTGGTGTCGCCCGGCTCGATGGCACGCAGCCTGGCCTGGATGCGGCGGTCCGGCTCACCCAGCAGCGAGAAGTAGACCGGCATGCCGGGCTTCACGCGCGGCACGTCGGCCTCGGAGATCTTGGCCTTGATGGTCATGGTGTCCAGGCGGGCCAGCTTGATGATGGTGGGCGCCGACTGGGTGGCGTTCACCGTCTGGCCCTGTTCCGTCACGATGGCCACCACGGTGCCGTCCATCGGGGCGAGCACGCGGGCGTAGCCGAGGTTGAGCTCCGCACTGTCCACATTGACCTTGGCCTGGGCCACCAGGGCCTGCTGGGAGTCCACGTCGGCGCGGGCGGTGCCCAGGGTGGCCTCGGCGGTTTCCAGGTCGGCACGAGCGCCGGCGTCGGCCTCGCTCAGGGCGCGCTGGCGCTTGAGCGTGAGTTCGGCCTGGGCCAGTGTGGCGCGGCGGGAGGCGAGCAGCGCCTCGGCGCTGCGCAGGGAGGCCTGGGCGTCACGCAGCGAGTTCTGCTGGGTGAGGGCGTCGATCTCGGCGATCAACTGGCCTTCCTTGACCTTGTCGCCCAGCGCCACATGCAGGCGTTTGACTTCACCGGTGGCGCGGGCGCCCACGCTCACCAGCTTGAAGGCGTTGATGGTGCCGGTGGCCAGCACCGATTCCTCCAGGTCGCCACGTTCCACCGCGGCGGTCGTGACCTGTGGCGGGGGCGGGGGGCTGAACCATATCTGCTTGGCCACCATGGCCAGCACCGCCAGTACGAGCACGAGCAGCGCCAGCCGCCCTGGCCTCAACCAGTTCTTCATTCCGGAATCCTCAGATGGATGGGGTGTTGTCTTCGCTCCAACCGCCACCGAGCACCTTGTAGAGCGCGATGCGGTTGAGCTGTTCGGTCAGGCGCAGCGTGATGAGCGACTGCTGCGCGGCGTAGAGCGAGCGTTGGGCATCCAGCACGTCGAGCTGAGTGCTGCTGCCGGCGCGGTATTGCACCTCGGCCAGCTGCACCTGCCGTTCGGTGGCGTCCAGCAGGGTCTGCTGGGCGGCCAGCCGGTCGCCGACGGTGGCGCGCACGGAGAGCGCGTCTGCCACTTCCTTGAAGGCGGTCTGCACCGTCTTGTCGTACGTGGCCCATGCGATGTCACGGCCGATCTCGGCCTGGCGCACGGCCGCGCGGCTGGCGCCGGCATCAAAGACCGGCACCGACAGCGAGGGGCCGATGTTCCAGCTGCCGTTGCCCGACTTGAAGAGGTCGGACAGCGCCGTGCTGCTGCGGCCGGCGCTGGCAGTCAGGCTGATGGTGGGGAAGCGAGCGGCGCGGGCGGCACCGATGTCGGCATGGGTGGCGATCAGCGACTGCTCGGCCGAGCGCACATCGGGGCGGCGCAGCAGCACGCTGGAGGGCACGCCGGCGGGGAGGTCCACCAGGGCGCTGAGTTCGCGCTGGGCATCCTCCGCGCGGGGCAGCAGCGCCTCGGGCAGGGCGGCGCCCAGCAGCAGTTCCAGCGCGTGGCGGTCCTGTTCGAGCGTGGCGGGGTAGGCGGCGACATCGGCACGGGCCGACTCCACCGACGTCTGGGCCTGCGCCAGGGCCAGGCCGGAGACCGCGCCCACGAGGTGGCGGCGTTCGGTCAGGGCCAGGGTGCGTTCCTGGCTGGTCAGGGTCTGGCGGGCCAGTTCCTGGCGCTGCAGGTCGGTGGCCCAGGTCAGCCAGGCGGTGGCGACTTCGGCCACCAGGCTGATCTGGACACTGCGCCGGGTTTCGTCCAGCCCCCACAGGGAGGCTTCGGCCGAAGCGCTGAGGTTGCGGACGCGGCCGAAGAAGTCGAGTTCAAAGCTGGTGAGGGCCAATTGGGCCGAAACGGCCTGGCCGGCGTTGGATCGGCTGGCGCTGGCACCGGCCGTGACGGTGGGCCAGCGTTGGGCATCGGTCTGCACAAAGGCGGCGCGGGCCTTGTCGACGTTGAGTGCCGCGACGCGAAGGTCGCGGTTGTTGGCCAGCGCGAGGGCCACGGTGTCCTTCAACCGGCTGTCGGTGAAGACGGTTTTCCAGGGGACCTGGGCGGCGTCCTGCGCAGCAGCGATGCCCTCGTGGGGCACGGCGGGGCGGGGCTGGGCGTAGTCGGGTGCCAGGTTGACACAGCCGGCCAGCGTCAGGCCCAGCACCAGACTCAGCAGCGAGGCGGGCAGGGGCAGGGACACGAACTGGCGGGAAGCAATGGCGGGGCGTGCATGGCGGCCGCGGGGCGACCGCCCGGAGGCGTCAGGCAAGGGCATGAGTCATTCTGAACAATGTCGCCGGAATGATGCAGCAAGCCCGCCTGAGGGTGTTGACTCGGCGGTAAAGCGAGTTTGTCAAACCTGATGCAATACGGTGAAGATCCTGTCTCAGTGTGCATCAAGTCGCGAACGGGTCGGTATCAGTTGCTGCTGACGCCCAGGCCCTTGAGCAGTGCGGCATTGAACTCCTCCGGGGCTTCCATCTGCGGCGCGTGGCCCCGTTCGGGCAGCTCGATCAGGGTGGCGCCCTCGATGGCCTGCGCCGCGCGGCGGCCCAGCGTGGGGTAGTCGCCCAGCTTCTGCTGCAGCTCTGCGCTGGCGCGGGTGGCGCCGGGGGCGGTCCGGTCCTTCTGGCCGATGATGAGCACGGTCCTGACCTTGATGCGGTCGAGCTCATGCACCACGGGTTGGGTGAACATCATCTCGGTGGTCTGGGCCTGGTTCCAGGCGAAGGTTTCGCGGCCGGGGCCCGCATAGAGGCCGGCCAGCATGGAGACCCAGCGGCTGTACTCCGGCTTCCAGTTGCCGTGGTAGTAGTAGCGCTGCTGGTAGGTCTTGATGGAGTCGAAGCTGGTCTTCAGTTCACCCTGGTAGAGCGAGTCCACGGTGGCGTAGGGCACGCCCAGGCCTTGCCAGTCTTCCAGGCCGATGGGGTTGACGGCCACGAGCTGCTCCACGGCCTGCGGGTATTGCAGGGTGTAGCGCAGGGAGAGCATGCCGCCGATGGAGTGGCCGATGATGGTGGCGCGGGGGATGTTCAGCGACAGCAGCAGCGCATGGGTGTTGGCCGCCAATTGGGCGAAGCTGAACTGGTAGCCGCGCGGCTTGGAGGAGGCGCAGAAGCCGATCTGGTCGGGTGCAATCACCCGAAAGCCTGCGCCAGTGAGGGACTGGATGGTGGATTCCCAGGTCGCGCCGCAGAAGTTCTTGCCATGCAGCAGCACGGCGACGCGGCCGTTGGGCTCACCCTTGGGCGGCACATCCATGTAGGCCATCTCCAGCGCTTGCTGCTGGGAAGTGAAGCGGAAACGCTGGATGGGGTAGGGGTAGGTGAAGCCTTCGAGCTGCGGGCCATAGGTGGGGGCGGCAGGCGCCTGCGCCGGTGCGGCAGTGACGGCGATGGCCGAGGCGGCCAGGGTGAGGGCCAGTGCGGCCTGGGCAACAACAGCGGTCATGAAGACTCCTGGTCAAACATGGGATGTCAAACGACGGTGCCTGGCATGATCGCCGCGCTCGGGGTGGGTGGGCGCCGGTCGGGGCTGCGGATGTGTTCGGTACAACCGAGCAGCGCACCTGCGGGCTCTGTGCAGATGGCGGGTGCGCATGGCGTGTGGAACGCCTGCGGCGGTGTCAGAGCATGGGCCGCAGCACCTTCCAGACGTTGTCCAGCATCTGCGGATGTGCCTTGGCCAGGGGGTGGATACGGTCGCCCTGGAACCAGTCGGCGGCATCGGGCCGGTCGGCGACGCCGGCCAGCAGGAAGGGCACCAGGGGCACTTTCTCCTCTTGGGCGACGGTCTTGAAGCCGGCCTCGAAGTCGCGGGTGTAGCCGGGGCCCATGTTGGGAGGGATTTGCATGCCGACGAGCAGGACTTTGGCGCCCGAGGCCTTGCCGGCCTTGACCATGGCGCGCAGGTTGTCTCGCGTCATGTTCAGTGGGAGGCCACGGAGGGCGTCGTTGCCGCCGAGTTCAATGATGAGCAGGGTGGGGTGGTGCTGCTGGAGGAGGGCGGGCAGGCGGGAGGCGCCGCCGGAGGTGGTGTCGCCGCTGATGCTGGCGTTGACCACGTCGGCAGGCAGCTTTTGGGCCTGCAGGCGCTGGCCGAGGAGGGCGACCCAGCCGGTGCCCCGGGCGAGGCCGTATTCGGCGGAGAGGCTGTCGCCCAGCACGAGGATGCGCGGGGCGCCAGCGGCGGCGGGCCTGGCGGCTGATGCGGACTTTCCTTGTGCGGCGGCAGGTGCCGCCAAAGGCAGTGTCAGACTCGCGGTCAGGAGACTGGCGCTACAGTGCAACATCCACTCACGGCGGCGCAACAGCGGTTGATTCATGGTTCAGAACATCCTCGAGGTCGATCACGTCAACAAATCGGTTCAGGACGCCAGTGGCGTGCTGACCATTCTGCATGACATCAACTTCCAGTTGCAGGCCAGGGAATCTGTGGCCATCGTGGGCGCTTCCGGGTCTGGCAAGAGCACGTTGCTGTCGATCCTGGCGGGCCTGGATACACCGACCACCGGGACGGTGAAGCTGCGCGGGCAAGACATGTTCGCGCTGGACGAGGACGGTCGCGCCGCATTGCGGGGCGCGCATTTGGGGTTTGTGTTTCAGAGCTTCCAACTGCTTGGTCACCTGACGGCGTTGGAGAACGTGATGCTGCCGCTGGAGTTGCGCGGTGAGCGCGATGCGCGCGGTTTGGCGCGCCAGATGCTGGAGCGGGTAGGGCTGGGGCAACGCCTCGCCCACTATCCGCGTGTGCTGTCCGGCGGTGAGCAGCAGCGGGTGGCGCTGGCACGCGCGTTTGTGCAGCAACCCGATCTGCTGTTGGCCGACGAGCCCACAGGCAGCCTGGACTTCGCCACCGGCGAACAGGTGATGAAGCTGATGTTCGACCTCAACCGGGAGTTGGGCACCACGCTGGTGATGGTCACGCACGACCAGAACATTGCGCGGCAATGCGATCGACAACTGAAAATTGCGGCGGGACATCTTCAGGATGTGACGCTGGCGGATCTGCCTGCTTGAGGGGATCGGGGGTTTGGTCGTGGTTCCTCCCACGCACCACCCACAGGCAAGCCCATATCGCTCCCCCACCATCCAGCATGCCGCTCAGCCCCGCAATGCCCGTTCCCGCAACCGCCTCCGCCGTTCAAGCCGAATGACCGCCCACCACCCGACGTAGACGATCACATAGAGCCCGGCCCCCAGGACCACGCCGGCCAGCGGCAGCCCCACCAGCAGGGGTGTCCCGAGTTCGGCGAACCACTGGGTCACGGCATGCCACCAACTGCCCGGGTCTCCCCAATCCAGCGCCAGCTCACGCGGCGCCGAGATCGGCCCGTGAATGCCCAGCACCTGGCGGCCCAGGAAGATGGCCAGCCCCCAGATGGGCACCAGCGTCAGCGGGTTGGTCAGCCAGGTGGCCGCAATGGCCGCCGCAACATTCGCCCGGAAGGCAATGGCCGCGAACGCCGCCAGCAACATCTGCGTGGGCAACGGGATCACCCCCACTGCCAACCCCAGCGCCGCCCCCAAGGCCACCCGCCGACGATGTGCTACCCACAGCCACGGCCGCTCCCGCAGGTAGCCCCCCAGCCAGCCCAGCCCCTTGGTGCGGGAGAGAAATTCGGGGGAGGGAAGCAGTCGCTTCGCAAGGCGGGAAGCCGTCATGTAGGAAGTCCATCCACAAATGAAAAGGCCCGCGGCTGAAGTTCAGCATCGCGGGCCAGCATCATGACGGCCGAATACTCAGCCGTCGAGCGCTTTCAGTTCGGAAATCAGTTCGAGAACTTGTAGTCCGTCTTGGCCTTGGTGCGCAGTTCTTCCTGGAACGCGCCCACCTTCTGCTGGCTGATGCGCTGGACGATCTGGGCCTTCACATCGTCGAAAGCCGGGAACTGCGCGTCACGCGTTTCTTCCAGCTTGATGATGTGGAAGCCAAATTGCGACTTCACCGGGGTCTGCGTCATTTCACCAGCCTTCAGCTTGGCCAGAGCCTGGCTGAATTCGGGCACGTAGGCGTCCGGTGCGGACCAGCCCAGATCACCACCATTGGCCGCAGAGCCCGTGTCGGTGGAGTTCTTGCCAGCCAGGTCGTCAAACTTCGCGCCACCATTGAGCTGCTTGATCAGCGCCTTGGCTTCGTCTTCCGTCTTCACCAGGATGTGACGAGCGTGGTACTCGGTACCGCTGGCCTGCGCCTTGAACTTGTCGTATTCGGCCTTGGCTTCAGCGTCCGTCACCGGGTTCTTCTTCGCATAGTCGGCAAAGAGCTCACGGATCAGCAGCGACTGGCGAGCGAGTTCCAGCTGGGCCTTGTAGTCGGCCGTGCCGGACAGGCCACGCTTCTCGGCTTCCTGCATGAAGATCTCACGCAGCACGACTTCGTCCTTGACCTTGGCTTCCATTTCCGGATTGCGGGGCTGGCCAGCCTTGGTGATCTGGGCAATCAGCAGGTCAGCACGTGCCTTCGGCACAGCCTTGCCGTTCACGGTTGCAATGTTCTGCGCCATGGCCGGCAGGGACAGGGCGCCAATGGCCGCGATGGTGGCGGCAAGCACAAACTTCTTCATGGATAAAGGGCCTTTCAGAGACTCCCGGTGAGCGTCAATGACGCTCCAAAACAAAGCGCCGATCAACGGCGCTGCTCATGGACCTTGTTCTGCTGTTCGTCGGGCGCGCGTGCATCAATGGCCAGCGCGTGAATGCCCTTCTTCATCAGATCGGCGAGGGCATCATATACGAGCCGATGTCGCGCCACCCTGGGTAAACCGGCAAAGCGCGAGCTCACGATTTCAAGGTAATAGTGCCCCCCTTCACGCGCCCCCGCATGGCCAGCATGCTGGGCACTGTCGTCGCGCACGTGAAGAAAGTCAGGGGTCAGCACCGCTCGCACACGGCTTTCAATGACAGCCGAGAGCGGGCTTTCCATCGGGGTTTGCAGCTCGTTCATCCCCGCCGCTCCTCTGGCGCCACGGCGTTTTCATCACCGTTGGCATCTTCGGCCGTCTCTGGAAGATGACGACTGATATAGACGCCCTGGGCCAGCATGAACAGCACCATCAAACCCGTCGAACCGAAGGCCTTGAAGTTGGCCCAGGCGGCCGTGCCGAAGTGGTAAGCGACGTAAAGATTGGCAAACCCCATCAGCCCGAAGAACACCACCCACGCCCAGTTGAGCCGGGCCCAGACGCCATCGGGCAGCGACAACTCCGCCCCCAGCATCTTGCGCAGCAGGACACGGCCCAGCACCAGGTGACTGAACAGGAAGGAAATGGCCACGGCCCAGTACAGCAGCGTGGGCTTCCACTTGATGAAGTCTTCGTTGTGGAAGTAGATGGTGGCGCTGCCCATCACCATCACCAGTGCCAGGCTCACCCAAAGCATCAGGTCCACCTTGCGGCGCGTGATCTTGAGGAAGAGCACCTGGCTGACCGTGGCCGCCATCACCACCACCGTGGCCAGCAGCACCGGCGCCACCTCCACCGGCACCTGGCCGCCCGAGACGATGAACCCCAGATGCTCCGTGGCGAAACTGGCGGCCCACGCCGGTTGCCCGTCCGCATACTTGAACGTCACGAAAAACAGCAGGAGCGGCAGGAAATCGAGCAACAACTTCATTCGAAATACCGGAAAGCCAGGGCCCAGGGCGGGACCCGGCGGAGGATGGACGCGCTCAGCGCTGAGGCTCGAAGTCTATCGCGGCCGAATTGATGCAGAAACGCTCACCGGTCGGATCCGGGCCGTCCGGGAAGACGTGGCCCAGATGGGTGCCGCATTTGTTGCAACGCACTTCCACCCGCACCATGCCGTGGCTCTTGTCCACCACCCGCTCCACCACTTCGGCATTCACAGGCTCGTAATAGCTCGGCCAGCCGCAACCGGCATCAAATTTGGTGTCGGCCTGGAACAGCGGCGTGCCGCAGCCCACGCAGTTGTAGCGCCCCTGTTCCCAGTGGTCCCAGTACTTGCCGGTGAAGGCCCGCTCCGTGGCGGCATGGCGGGCCACTTCGTACTGGATGGGGTCCAGCTGTTCGCGCCACTGCGCATCGGTCTTCTGAACCTCGTAGTCGTGGTCGCGGTCGCGTTCTTGATTGTTGTCAGGCTTGCTCATGATGAACAGGAGACCTCCAGATGTTGGGCCCAGTTGGGCGGGAAATCGGCATCGGCAGGATTGGCCGGTTCGTCGTACGGACGGCTGAGCACCTGCTGCAGCCGCTGAACGTCGGAAAAGTCGCCAGCCTCGGCACGCTGGATGGCGGTCTGGGCCAGGTGGTTGCGCAGCACCACCGCCGGATTGACCGCATTCATCCGTGCGGCACGGGCCATAGATGTGTCTGCCGGGGCCTTCTTCAAGCGCTCGGCATACCGGGCCGCCCAGGCGTCGAAGGCGGGACGGTCCAGGAAGAGGTCACGCACCGGTGCATTGGCGGGCGCATCCAGCGCCTGTGCCGGGTCAAATACGGCCAGGCGGCGGTGGGCGATCGTGTAGTCGGTGTGGTGCTTGGCCAGCAGGCGCAGCCAGTCGTCGATGAGCGGGCCATCCTCGTCCAGCGTCTCCCACAGGCCCAGCTTGGCCCGCATCGCCGCCGGCAGCGCGGTACCGAAGCGTTCGCGGTAGACCTCCAGCGAGGCTTGCAGCTCTTCACTGGCGGCATCCGCATCCGATTCCGCGTTGGGCATCAACGGGAACAGGGCCTGCGCCAGCGCGTGCAGGTTCCAGAAGCCGATCTGGGGCTGGCGCGAGAACGCATAGCGGCCCTGGTGGTCCGAGTGGTTGCAGACGTGGCCGGGGTCGAAGCCGTCCATGAAGCCGAAGGGGCCGTAGTCGATGGTCAGGCCCAGCATGGACATGTTGTCGGTGTTCATCACGCCGTGCATGAACCCCACGGCCTGCCATTGGGCGATGAGCTCGGCCGTCTGGCCGGCCACACGGGCCAGTACCGCCGCCACCGGGTTGGGCGCCTGCGCGCACTCGGGTGCGTAGTGCGCGACGAAATAGTCAAACAACTGACGCAGCTGGTCCGGCATGCCGTGATGGGCGAAGTGCTCGAAGTGGCCGAAGCGCAGGAAGCTGGGCGCCACACGCGTCACCACGGCGGCCGTCTCCACCGCTTCGCGCTGGATCTTGAGCTCGCCCGAGCCCACCAGGCACAACGCGCGGGTGGTGGGGATGCCGAGCGCCGCCATGGCTTCGGAGCAGAGGAATTCGCGGATGGAGGAGCGCAGCACCGCGCGCCCGTCGCCGCGACGGGAGTAGGGCGTCTGCCCGGCCCCCTTGAGCTGCAACTCCTGGGGCCCGCTCGGCGACTCGACCTCGCCCAGCCACAGTGCCCGGCCATCACCCAACTGGCCGGCCCAGACACCGAACTGGTGCCCACTGTAGACACTGGCCAGTGGCCGCATGCCGGGCCAGGCGGCATTGCCACTGAAGGCTGCAAGCGCACCTGGCTCCTGCCACCACTGGGCGGGCCAGCCCAGCAGCGCCGTGCAACCGGCGCTCACGGCCACCCAGTGCGGGTTGGGCAGTGAGGCCGCTTGCAACTCGGTGAAGAAATCCGGGCCGAGGCCGTGGAACCGGTTGGTGAAACCGGGGGCAAAGGGCGCTGCGGCCGGCCCGTTCGGCGCAAACATCTCTGGCGCATTCATGCTGCCAGTGTAGCGAGCGCCCCCCGCCGCAGTGGCCGTAGGGGCAAGCCGGCCAGGGTGCCCGCCGCCCCCTCGATCAGGTTGCGTAGGTAAATATCCTTATGCCGTACGGTCTGTGGCGTCACTAGGGTGACGTTAATCGCACAGGGCTGGACAGTAGACTGGCCCGAAGACGAGCTCGCAGGGTCTTCGTTCATGCCAGGCATGAGGGGCCGGACGGGATACGGAAGGCGCCACGGCGCTTCCCCAAGATCAAGGAGACATGGATGGCACTGTTGGGCCAGATGATGTCGATGCCGTTGCTGATCTCTTCATTGATCCAGCACGCGGCCCGGCACGCCGGAGATACCGAGATCGTGAGCAAGCGCTGCGAGGGCGACCTGCATCGCAGCAATTGGGCGGAGGTGGAGCTGCGCTCGCGCCAACTGGCACAGGCGCTGGCGCGGCTGGGCCTGCAGGCCGGCGAGCGCGTGGGTACCCTGGCCTGGAACGGCCACCGCCACCTGGAGCTGTATTACGGCACGTCGGGCTCCTGCCTGGTGTGCCACACCATCAATCCCCGCCTGTTCCCCGAGCAGATTGCCTGGATCGCCAATGACGCGGGTGATACGGCGCTGTGCATGGACCTGACCTTCCTGCCGCTTGTGGAGAAGATCGCGCCGCAACTGAAGACGGTGCGCCACTTCATCCTGATGACAGACCGGGCCCACATGCCACAGGCCAGCACGCTGCCGAACCTGCGCTGTTATGAGGACCTCATCGCCGCCGAAGACGGCCACTACATCTGGCCGGCGCTGGACGAGGACACCGCCTCCACCATCTGCTACACCAGCGGTACCACCGGCCACCCCAAGGGCGCCGTCTACAGCCACCGCAGTACCGTGCTGCACGCGTTCGGTGCGGCATTGCCGGATGCCATGGCCTGCACGCGACGCGACGTGATCCTGCCCGTGGTGCCGATGTTCCATGTCAATGCCTGGGGGCTGCCCTACAGCACGGCGCTGGTCGGGGCCAAGGTGGTGTTCCCGGGGCCGCATCTGGACGGCAAGTCGCTCTACGAGCTGTTCGAGCAGGAGCAGGTGACCTTCAGCGCCGGCGTGCCCACGGTGTGGCTGGGCCTGCTCAACTACGTCGGCAGCCAGGGGCTGAAGTTCAGCAGCTTCAAGCGTACGGTGATCGGCGGCTCCGCCTGCCCGCCCGCCATGCTGGCCACGCTGATGGATGACTATGGCGTGGAGGTGATCCACGCCTGGGGCATGACCGAACTCTCCCCGCTGGGCACACTGAGCAAGCTCAGCGGCAAGCACTTCGCGTTGTCCGCGCAGGCGCAGCGGCATTTGCTGGAGAAGCAGGGCAAGTCGATCTACGGCATCGACATGACGGTGATCGACGACAGCCGCCAGGAACTGCCCTGGGATGGGCGTAGCGCCGGCAACCTCGTGGTGCGCGGCCCCTGGGTGATTGGCAGCTACTACGGCCAGGAAGACTCGCCGCTGGTCTCGGTGACCGGCCGTGATGGCCGTGATGCCGGCCTGTGGTTCCCGACCGGGGACGTGGCCACCATCGATGAAGATGGCTTCATGCAGATCACGGACCGCAGCAAGGACGTGATCAAGTCGGGCGGGGAATGGATCAGCTCCATCGACCTGGAAAACATCGCCATGGCGCACCCCGCCGTGCACGAGGCTGCGGTCATCGCGGTGGCACATCCCAAGTGGGACGAGCGGCCCCTGCTGGTGGTCGTGACCAAGCCTGGCGCCACGCTGGACCGCGCGCAGATGCTGGCCTTTTATGAAGGCAAGATCGCCCGCTGGCAGGTGCCCGACGACGTGGTCTTCGTGACCGAGATCCCCCATACCGCCACCGGCAAGATGCTCAAGTTGAAGTTGCGTGAGCAGTTCAAGTCGCACCCATTGCCGACGGTGTGAGTCCTGCTCCGGCGCCATGCCGGAGATTCCTCGCTGTTCAACGCCGTGCCTACAACCATATCAGGAGACAAACCCATGAGCCCGCACAGCCAGCGTTCGACCCGCCTGTCCCCATCACCCCTGGCGCTTGCCGCCTTGCTGGCGCTGGCCGCCGGCACGGCCCATGCGCAGAAAGGGGAGACGGTGAAGATCGCCTGGATCGACCCCTTGTCCGGCCTGATGGCGCCGGTGGGGCAGAACCAGGTGAAGAGCTTCCAGTTCTTTGCGGAGAAGTTCAACGCCACCAATCCGGCCGGCGTGAAGTTCGAGGTGATCCCCATCGACAACAAGCTCAGCCCGGCCGAGTCGCTCAACGCGCTGAAGTCCGCCATCGACCAGGGGGTGCGCTACGTGACGCAGGGCAATGGCTCGGGCGCCGCGCTGGCCATCATCGATGCGGTGAACAAGCACAACGAGCGCAACCCCGGCAAGGAGGTGCTCTACCTCAACCACTCGGCGGTGGACCCGGACCTGACCAACAGCAAGTGCAGCTACTGGCACTTCCGCTTCGATGCGGATACCTCCATGAAGATGGAAGCCATCACCACCTTCCTCAAGGAACAGCCGGACGTCAAGAAGGTCTACCTGCTCAACCAGAACTATGCGCACGGCCACCAGGTGGCCAAGTACGCCAAGGAGATGCTGGCCAAGAAGCGGCCGGACATCCAGGTGGTGGGGGAGGACCTGCACCCGTTGGCCCAGGTGCGGGACTTTGCGCCCTACGTGGCCAAGATCAAGGCCGCCGGGGCGGACACGGTCATCACCGGCAACTGGGGGTCGGATCTGGCGCTGCTGGTGAAGGCCGCGAATGAGGCCGGCTACAACGGCAAGTTCTACACCTATTACGCCGGGGTCACCGGCACGCCCACGGCCATGGGCGCGGCGGGCGCCGGGCGGGTCTATATGGTCGCCTACAACTACAGCAACATGGGCGGCCAGATGGACCAGTGGGCCAATGAGTACAAGGCCAAATTCGCCGACGATTTCTATACCGGCAGCGTGATCCACATCTACAACGCCCTGGGCACCGCCATCGCCAAAGCCAAGAGCACAGACCCGGTGAAGGTGGCCGCCGCGCTGGAAGGGCTTCGGTTCAAGACCTTCAATGGCGACGTGGAGTTGCGCAAGACCGACCACCAACTGCAGCAACCGCTCTACATCTCCGTCTGGGACAAGGTGGACGCCAAACACCCCTACAACGTGGAGAACACCGGGTATAACTTCGCGGCGGTGAAGACGTATGACGCGTATGTCTCCTCCACCCCGACCTCCTGCCAAATGAAACGCCCCTGATCGGTTGGCCCATCTTCCTACTGCGCGGCCCGATCTTGCGCCTGCAGTGCTCGCCGTACGCAAGTACGGCTCCGCGCTTCGACGCAACCTCGCATCGGTTGGGCCATCTTCCTACTGCGCGGCCCGATCTTGCGCCTGCAGTGCTCGCCGTACGCAAGTACGGCTGCGCGCTTCGACGCAACCTCGGGCCGCTCGCTACGGAAGCTGGACCAACCGATACAGCTGCGTGGCCAGGTTTTCGACTGGGATCCGTTTTGGGGTCTGCGTGGTGGCTGTTTGACGAGTCTGGGGCGGGGCGAAAAATGACGAGGGGTTTCAGGTGATGTCGTGCAACAAATACTGATCAATCTGCTGAACGGGCTGTCCTCAGGATTGCTCCTGTTCATGCTCAGCTCAGGGCTGACCCTGATCTTCAGCATGATGGGCGTGCTGAACTTTGCCCACGCCAGCTTCTACATGCTAGGAGCCTATGTGGCCTATAGCGTGTCCGGCTGGATCGGGTTCTGGCCAGCGCTGCTGGTGGCACCCTTGGCCGTAGGCCTGCTGGGCGCCCTGTTCGAGCGCGCTGCGCTGCGGCGCGTGCACAAGTTCGGCCATGTGGCCGAGTTGTTGATCACCTTCGGGCTGTCCTACGTGGCCCTGGAATTGGTGCAGTTGGTGTGGGGCCGTAGCGCCTTGCCGTTCTCACCACCCCCATCACTGCAAGGCGCCGCCTTCACGCTGGTGCATGCGCCAGGCCAGGCGCTGCAATGGGTGTGGGGCGAAGCCGCGCCAGCCCTGTGCGCCGCCGCCAGTTGCTCCAAGTTCCCGCTGACCCGCGCCTTCATGATGCTGGTGGCCCTGGCCATGCTGGTGGCCCTGTGGCTGCTGCTCACCCGCACACGCATCGGGCTGGTCATCCAGGCCGCATTGACCCACCCGGAAATGGTGGAGTCCCTGGGCCACAACGTGCCCCGGGTGTTCATGCTGGTGTTCGGCAGCGGCTGCGCCCTGGCCGCGCTGGCCGGTGTCATCGGTGGCATCACCTTCGTGACCGAACCGTCCATGGCCGTGATCGTCGGGTCCATCATCTTCGTGGTGGTGGTGATCGGGGGCGTCGGCTCGCTGGCCGGCGCATTCGTGGCCTCGCTGCTGATCGGCCTGCTGCAGACCCTGCCACTGACCGTGGACGTCTCCCTGGCCGGCCTCTTCAACGCCACACCCCAGACCTTCGGTTATCCGCTGCTCAAGCTCACGCTCGCCCAGGTGGCGCCCATCCTGCCCTACCTGCTGATGGTGCTGATCCTGATCTTCCGGCCCAAGGGCCTGCTGGGCAACCGGGAGGACTGACGATGTCGGCCGTGATTTCCCCCCCATCCTCCAACAGTGTCACCGGCCAGTCCCCCCCGGCGGGGTCCACCGGCGCCACCCCCCACGCCCATCGACGCGGCCGCGTGCCGCGCGGCGAGAGTTATCACTTCAAACCCCATAACGTCGGCCGCTGGCTCGTCTGGGGCCTGTATGCGGCGGCCCTGCTGGTGGCACCCCTGCTGTGGACCAGCAGCCTGGCGCAGACCATGCTGTCCCAGATCGGCATCGCCATCATTGCCTGCCTGTCCTACAACATGCTGCTGGGCCAGGGCGGCATGCTGAGCTTCGGCCACGCGGTCTACAGCGGGCTGGGTGGCTACCTCGCTATCCACACACTGAATGCGGTGAGCGCCGGCCAGCTGAACCTGCCGGTCAGTCTGGTGCCGCTTGTCGGCGGCGTGGGCGGGCTGGGCTTTGCCGCACTGTTCGGTTATGTGTCCACCAAGAAGTCGGGCACACCGTTCGCGATGATCACGCTGGGCCTGGGCGAACTGATCTGGTCGATGTCCCTGATGCTGCCGGAGTTCTTCGGCGGCGAGGGCGGCATCTCCGGCAACCGGGTGGTCGGCCAGCCGGTGCTGGGCATCAGCTTCGGACCGCAGGTGCAGGTGTACTACCTGATCGCCGTCTACTGCTTCGTCTGCACAGGGCTGATGTTCGCCTTCACCCGCACGCCGCTGGGCCGCATGCTCAACGCCGTGCGCGACAACCCGGAACGGGTGCAGTTCATCGGCTACGACACACAGTGGGTGCGCTTCCTGGCTTTTCTGATTGCCGGGTTCTTCGCGGGTGTGTCCGGAGGCCTCTCGGCGCTGAACTTCGAGATCGTGACGGCCGAGGTGGTGGGTGCGGCGCGCTCCGGCGCCTATCTGCTGTTCACCTTCCTGGGCGGCGCCACCTTCTTCTTCGGGCCCATCATCGGTGCGGTGCTGATGGTGGTGGCACTGGTGCTGCTGTCCGAGCTGACCAAGGCCTGGCTGCTCTATCTGGGCCTGACCTTCCTGTTCATGGTGATGTATGCGCCCGGCGGTTTCGCCTCGCTGGTCATGATGAACCTGCGGGTGGCCGCCTTTGGCAAGCTGCGGCCGCTGTGGACCTCCTACCTGGCACTCGCACTTACCGGGCTGACGGCGCTGCTGGGCGGCTCCGCCATGGTGGAGATGCTCTACCACCTGCAGCTCAACGAGGCGCTCGGGCCGCAGATGCGCTACCTGGGCATGTCGCTCAACGCCAAGGGCCTGGACGCCTGGTTCGGTGCCGGCTTTGTGCTGGTGACCGGCGTGGCGTTGTTCGAGCTGGCCCGGCGCCAGTTCCGCCGCGAGTGGGACCAGGCGCAGGAAGAGATCGAGAAGGAAATCAAACGCAGGGAAAGCCTGTGAAGACGGCAAGGACCTCTCCATGAGCCAGACATCCCCCCACCCGCCTGCCGCCACCCCGGCGCCCGGTCCGCAGATTCCCTATGCACTGGAGCTGCGCGCCGTGCGCAAGAGCTTTGGCAAGAGCGAGATCATCCGTGGCGCGGAGCTGGCGGTGCGGCCCGGCGAGCGGGTGGCCATCATCGGCCCCAACGGCGCCGGCAAGTCCACGCTGTTCAACCTCATCAGCGGCCGGTTCGCCGCCAGCAGCGGCGAGATTCGCCTCTTTGGCGAACGCATCGACTCGTTGCCGCCGCACCAGATCAACCGGCGCGGCCTGGCGCGCAGCTTCCAGGTCTCCAACCTGTTCACGCGGCTGTCGGTGTTCGAGAACATCCGCTGCGCATTGCTGTGGTCCATGGGCCATCGCTACGCGTTCTGGAAATTCCTGGCTGGCCTGGACGAGCTGAACGACCGTGCCGACGAACTGCTGGAGATGCTGCACCTGGACAAGAAGCGTGACGTGCCGGCGATGAACCTCACCTACGCCGAAGCCCGAGCGCTGGAGATCGGGCTCACCATCGCCGGTGGCGCCAAGGTCATCCTGCTGGACGAACCCACCGCGGGCATGAGCAAGAGCGAAACCAGGCGGTTCATCCAGTTGATCCGGCAAGTGACCGAAGGCCGCACGCTGCTGACGGTGGAGCACGACATGGGCGTGGTCTTCGGCCTGGCCGACAAGATCGCCGTGCTGGTGTATGGGGAGGTCATCGCCTTCGACACGCCGGAGGCCGTGCGTGCCAACCCGCGTGTGCAGGAGGCCTACCTGGGCTCGGTGTTGGCCGAGGCGCAGGCGCAGGGCGCCGCGGCCTGACGTGGGTCCGCTGATGGCCACCCGATGATGAAGTCCGATGGAGATCCGGATGTTGAAGCTTGAGAACCTGCACGCCTTCTACGGCAAGAGCCATGTGCTGCATGGCGTGACCCTGGAGGTGCGGCCTGGCGAGATCGTCAGTCTGCTCGGGCGTAACGGCTCCGGCCGCTCCACCACCGTGAAGGCCATCATGGGCCAGGTGGAGGGCACGGGCACCATCCAGTGGGGCAGCCGCGCCCTGCTCGGGATGAAGGCTTACGAGATCGCCCATGAGGGCATCGGTTATGTGCCGGAAAACCGGGACATCTTCCCCAAGCTCACCGTGCACCAGAACCTGCTGCTGGGGCAGAAATCCGGTGCCGCAGCCAAGGGGCAGCGCTGGGACTTCGCGGACATGTACGGGATGTTCCCCCGGCTGAAGGAACGCCAGCATACCGAGGCCGGCGTGCTCTCCGGCGGCGAGCAGCAGATGCTCACGCTGTGCCGCACGCTGATGGGCGATCCGGACCTGATCATGATCGACGAGCCGACCGAGGGCCTGGCGCCCAAGATCGTGGAGCTGGTGGCGGAGTACCTGAAGGAACTCAAGCGGCGCGGGGTGTCGGTGCTGCTGGTGGAGCAGAAGCTGGCCATCGCGCTGGAGATCTCCGAACGCTGCTACGTAATGGGTCACGGCCGCATCGTTTTCGAGGGCACACCGGCGGAATTGAAGGCCAACGCCTATGTTCGCAAGGAGTGGCTGGAGGTTTGAATTGGGGACAGTCAGCTGTGACAAATTGCTTCCCCTGTGGGTGAATCCGCGAAGCGGCTCCCCTGTTCCGGGTGGGTGCTCTGCGTTACAGCCTGATGACCGAGGGCTACATTGACTCGCACCAGCTGTATATAAGGAGCGAGACATGGACATCGGGCACACATGGATGATCGCCGCAAGCGCCGCCGCTGGCTTGGTGGCGGCTGGTGCGGGCGTGAGCTGGTGGTGGAACACCCGGCTGGGCAAGGCCCGCCGGTTGATCGAGCAATTGAAGGCCTCCCGCGATCTGCTGAACCAGCAGAACAGCCAGGCCCGCCGCCAGATCGAACAGCTGCAGCTGGAGCTGGGGGAGCTGCGCATCATCGCGGAACGGGTGCGACGCCGCGCTGCCAATACGGTGAGCCCACCGGACACGCTGGGCCCGCCGCTGGAGCCTCGGGGGGCTTCGCCGCTGGCCACGCAGGTGGTGGCACTGGCGCCACGGGCGCCGCAAGCGAGCGCCGGGTTTGTGCCCACGTCTTACGACGAGGCGGACGACAAGAGCGGCTTCGCACCGACGCAGTTCGATCGCTCGCGCGGTCGTTAAGAAACCAGTGCATCACTCCCGCTCCATCTGGCCAACAGCTCACGGGTAGGTGTCACTGGAGCGCCCTGTGCTGCCGATGGGCCATGCGCCAAGGCGGAACAGCGAGGAGGATGTGCTGTCCTCCCTCGGGCCGCGTGCCGGCGGGGCATTGGACGGGCCAGGCTGGGGCGCTTCGGGAATGGGGTCAAGCTGGAAGGGCGCATGCGCCCGTGCCCAGGCATGTCGGTCGTCCGCTATCCGTTGATGTATCTCCGCGCTCTTACCCGCAGCCGCTCGCCACATCCACCGGCGCAAGGTCGCCAGCGATTGAAGGTCGGACGCTGATTTCCGCACCCAGACTGAGCGCCCCTCGTCCCTCTTGGTGAGGGCTTCCCAGCAGGCCCTGAGTGTTGGCTGCAGGAAGTTTAGAAACTCCGCGTAGCCGACTTCCCAGGCGCCCGTGCCGCGCTGCAGCCGGGCGAGTACGGCACGATGGTTGTGCGCGTTCGGGCCGGATAGCAACTCCTGGGGCGCGGCACGCAGGAGCTCGACCACGGCCTGGCGCTGTTTGACACCGAGCACAATGCCCTGCCTGTGACGGGAAGCGGGTTCCTCGATCAGAGGCGCTACCCCCCTGATGAGTAGCTTCCATACCTCGGTGTTGAGCTCTGGCATGGGGGAGCGTCCCTGAACCCATTGGTCCAGCTGATACATACGCGGCCCGGTCACGAGCCAGGCCGGGATCACCATGCGCGTGCCCAGCCCCAGGATGAGCTGGCTGGGTCCTGGCGGCTCCGTCCGAAACCAGCGCAGGCGTTGGAGTTGCTGAGCGTAGATCGCGCAGCCATCTTCCTGGATATCACAGGCGGTCACGTCCTGCAGATTGGGGCAAGCGTGTAACCAGCGCTGAACCGTGCGCGCGTCGCAGGCGTCAGGCAGGATCAATTGCTGCAGGGAAGCACCCGCACGGGCGATCTCGGCATCCGTCCAGTCACGTAGCGCTGCTGCGGTCAGGTTGCGGATGTCCAGGAGAGTGCTGCTCGTTCCTGCAGGGCGCTCGTCGCGATGACCCGAGAGTCGCGGCCGCCGGCTCTCCGGAAGCAGCGCCATCCGGATCTCCGGCTCCACTGCAGCCTCCGCGTTTGAATGTCTTGCGGGCCGACAACACCACATGAAACGCTCCCGCAGCTAGGCAAGCCCTTTCGTGCGCGCACAGGTTGGACAAGTTCCGTCAAAGTTCCGCGATCAGCATGCTGCGTGCGTTTGTCGCCGCAGGGACATCACAGGGCGTGCGGCACTGCCTAGAATCGAACGATCGTTCTTTTCGCGCTCATCCCTGCTCGAGACAAGGCCTGACAAAGCCCGGGGCCAGCGCGAGGCCTCTCACCAGTACTGGAAGGAACAAGCATGAGTGCCAGTTACGAAGTTCGCGGCTCGGTGGCCGTGATCACGTTGAACAACCCGCCGGTCAACGGCCTTGGCCATGCCACGCGCAAGGCTGCGGCGGAAGGCATCGAGCAGGCCGAGAACGACCCGGCCGTGAAGGCGGTGGTGATCACCGGGGCCGGCAAGGCCTTCTCCGGTGGGGCCGACATCCGGGAGTTCGGGTCGCCCAAGGCACTGGCGGAGCCCAATCTGCTGTCTCTGATCAACCGGGTGGAATCCTGCAGCAAGCCGGTGGTGGCCGCGATCCACAGCGTCTGCATGGGCGGTGGCCTGGAGCTGGCGCTGGGTTGTCACTACCGCGTGGCGGCGCCCGGCACCAAGGTGGCCCTGCCGGAAGTGAAGCTGGGCCTGCTGCCGGGCGCCGGTGGCACACAGCGGCTGCCCCGGGCGCTGGGCGTGGAACCGGCGCTGAACATGATCGTGACCGGCGAGCCGGTCAACAGCGAACTGCTGGCCCAGGTGCCGGGCCAGGTGCTGTTCCAGAAGATCGTCCAAGGGGACCTGATCGACGGCGCGGTGGCCTTTGCGATGGAGGTGGCGGACCAGCGCCCGCTGCCGCGTGTGCGGGACCTGAAGGCCCAGCATCCGGAGGCCCAGGGCTACTTCCAGTTCGCTCGCAATACCGTGCAGGCGATGAGCAAGAACTTCCCCGCGCCGCTGCAGTGCGTGGATGCGGTGGCTGCGGCCGTGAGCCAGAAGTTCGAAGACGGCATGAAGGCGGAGCGAGACGCCTTTGCCCAGCTGATGCTGACGCCGGAGTCCAAGGCCTTGCGGCATGCGTTCTTCGCCGAGCGTGCGGCTGCCAAGATTCCCGATGTGCCGGAGGACACGCCGCTGCGCCCCATCAACAAGGTGGCCATCATCGGTGCGGGCACCATGGGCGGTGGCATCGCGATGAATTTCCTGAATGCCGGCATCCCCGTCATCTTGCTGGAAATGAAGGTCGAGGCGCTGGACCGTGGCATCGAGACCATCCGCAAGAACTATGAAGCGCAGATCAAGAAGGGCAAGCTCAAGGAAGACAAATACGCCCAGCGGATGGCGCTGCTGCAGGGCACGCTGAGTTATTCCGAGATCGGCGACGCCGATCTGGTCATCGAGGCCGTGTTCGAGGATATCGGCGTCAAGGAGCAGGTGTTCCGCCGGCTGGACGAGGTCATGAAGCCCGGCGCGATCCTGGCCAGCAACACGTCCACGCTGGACGTGAACAAGATCGCCAGTTTCACCAAGCGTCCTCAGGATGTGATTGGCACCCACTTCTTCAGCCCGGCCAATGTGATGAAGCTGCTGGAGGTGGTGCGCAGCGCGGCCACGGCCAAGGACGTGCTGGCCACGGTGATGGCACTGGGCAAGAAGATCCGCAAGACCTGTGTGGTGTCGGGCGTGTGTGACGGCTTCATCGGCAACCGGATGATCGAGCAGTACAGCCGCCAGGCGGGCTTCCTGCTGGAAGAGGGCTGCACCCCGCAGCAGGTGGACAAGGCGGTAGAGCGCTTCGGTTTCGCGATGGGGCCCTTCCGCATGGGCGATCTCGCCGGCAACGATGTGGGCTGGTACATCCGCAAGCGCCGCTACCTGGAGAAACCGGACCTGCGTTATTCGAAGACGGCCGACCTCCTGTGCGAGATGGGACGTTTTGGCCAGAAGACCGGTGCGGGCTGGTACGACTACCAGCCGGGCAAGCGCGATGCGATTCCGTCCAAGACCGTGCTGCAGATGATCGACATGCATCGCGCGACGCTGGGCATCACCTCGCGCAAGATCAGCGACGAGGAGATCGTGCAGCGGCTGGTGTTTGCGCTGGTGAACGAGGGCGCACGCATCGTGGACGAGGGCATTGCGCTGCGGGCCTCGGACATCGACATGGTCTACCTGACCGGCTACGGTTTCCCGCTGTGGCGCGGTGGCCCGATGTGCTACGCCGACACGGTGGGCCTGTACAACGTGGTGCAGACGATGAAGCGCTTTGGGCGCAACCCGCTGGACGACGGAAAGTTCTGGGAGCCAGCGCCGTTGCTGGCGCGCCTGGCCGAGCAGGGCAAGGGCTTCACCGAATAAGACGCGAAGGAGCAAGGTAATGAGCAAGGCACTGATTGTTTCGACGGCCCGCACGCCGCTGGCCAAGAGCTGGAAGGGCTCCTTCAACATGACGCATGGCGCGACGCTGGGCGGGCACGTGGTGCGCGCGGCCGTGGAGCGCGCGGGCGTGGAGCCCGGAGAGATCGAGGATGTGTTGATGGGCTGCGCGACGCCGGAAGGCGCCACGGGCAGCAACATCGCGCGCCAGATCGCGCTGCGCGCGGGGCTGCCGGTGACGGTGGCGGGCGTGACGGTGAACCGCTTTTGTTCCAGCGGGCTGCAGACGATCGCGACCGCGGCGCAGCGGATCATCGCGGGCGAGGGCGATGTGTATGTGGCCGGCGGGGTGGAAAGCATCTCCTGTGTGCAGAACGAGGCCAACCGCCACATGCTGCATGAGAGCTGGCTCTCGCAGAACAAGCCGGAGATCTATTGGTCGATGCTGCAAACCGCCGAGAACGTGGCGCAGCGCTACAAGATCCCGAAGGAGCGGATGGACCAGTACGGTGCGGGCAGCCAGCAGAAGGCCTGCGCGGCCCAGGCCGAAGGTTTGTTCAACGCCGAGATCGCCCCGATCACCGTGGTGCGTGGCGTGGCCGACAAGGTGCGCGGCATGGTGACGCAGGAAGCCACGGTGAGCATCGACGAAGGCCTGCGCGTGGGTACGACCTACGAAAGCATCCGGGATATCCGCACCGCCGTGCCGGGTGGGGTGGTGACGGCCGGCAATGCCAGCCAGTTCAGCGACGGCGCGGGTGCCTGCGCCATCGTCAGTGAGGCGTATGCGCAGCGCAGGGGCCTCCAGCCGCTGGGGCGCTTCCTGGGGTTTGCCGTGGCCGGTTGCGAGCCCGACGAGATGGGCATCGGGCCGGTATTTGCCGTGCCCAAGGTGCTGAAGCGGCTCGGGCTGAAGGTGTCGGACATCGACCTGTGGGAACTCAACGAGGCCTTCGCGGTGCAGGTGCTGTATTGCGCCGACACGCTGGGGATTCCGATGGATCGACTGAATGTGAACGGCGGGGCGATTGCGCTGGGGCATCCGTATGGGGTGTCCGGGCAGCGGCTGACCGGGCACGCGTTGATCGAGGGCAAACGCCGGGGCGCAAAGCGCGTGTGCGTGACGATGTGCATCGGCGGGGGCATGGGTGCTGCCGGGGTGTTCGAAGTCCTTTGACTCAGTCCTGCGATGGCGCGGTCGAACCGCGCGTCGCGCCCACCGCCCCCCACCGCCTTCAGCCCCGGCGGAGCGAGTTGCCCCAAGGTAGACCGACATGCGTCAAACGCTCGATTTCCTGTTGTACGACTGGTTGAAGGTGCAAGGGCTGACGCAGCGCGAGCGTTTCTCCGAGCATTCGCGTGAGACCTTCGATGCCGTGCTGGACACTTGCGAAAAGATCGCACGGGAGAAGTTCGCGCCGGTCAATCGCCTGGTGGACACCGAGGAGCCCCATTTCGACGGTGAACGTGTGCATCTGCCTCAGGCGACCCACGAGGCCCTGGCCGCCTACGTTGGTTCCGGCATGCTGGCCGCCGCCCAGGACTACGAGATCGGCGGCATGCAGCTGCCGTTGACCGTGAAGATGGCGGCAAATGCGTTCTTCAGCAAGGCCAGCGTGGCGCTCGGGGGTTATGCCATGCTGACCTACGGCAATGCGAACCTGCTGATGACGCATGGCACGCCCGCGCAACGGGACGTGTTTGCCATGAACGAGTTCAGCGGGCGGTGGTTCGGCACGATGTGCCTGTCGGAGCCGCAGGCCGGGTCGTCGCTGTCGGACGTGTCAACACGGGCGGAGCCTGACGGCGAGGCGTTCGAGGCGGACGTGCTCGGGCCGCGATATCGGCTGACCGGCCACAAGATGTGGATCTCCGGCGGTGAGCACGACATCACCGAGAACATCGTGCATCTGGTGCTGGCAAAGATCCCTGGGCCCGATGGCAAGCCCTTGCCCGGGACCAAGGGGATCTCGCTGTTCATCGTCCCCAAGCATCTGGTGAACGCCCATGGGCAACTGACCGGGGAACGCAACGACGTGACCCTGGCGGGCCTGAATCACAAGCTGGGCTATCGCGGTACCACCAACTGCCTGCTGAACTTCGGCGAGGGTCGCTTCAAGCCGGATGGACGCGCTGGGGCGATCGGCTACCGCGTGGGTGCGCCGGGGGAGGGGCTGCGCTGCATGTTCCACATGATGAACGAGGCGCGCATCGGCGTCGGGCTGGGTGCGGTGATGCTGGGCTTTGCCGGTTATGAGGCAAGTCTTGCCTACGCGCGGCAACGGCCGCAAGGCCGCCCCGTGACGGCCGCAGGCAAGGACGCCGCACAGCCGCAGCGGCTGATCATCGAGCATGCCGACGTGAAGCGGATGCTGCTGGCGCAAAAGAGCTATGTGGAAGGCGGACTGGCGCTGGCGCTGTATTGCGCCCAGCTGGTGGATGAGCAGGCCACCGGGACGCCGGAAGCCGCCGCTCAGGCCAAGCTGCTGCTGGAAGTACTGACACCCATCGCGAAAAGCTGGCCCAGCGAGTGGTGCCTGGAGGCGAATTCGCTGGCCATCCAGGTGCTGGGCGGCTATGGCTACACCCGTGACTTCCCGGTGGAGCAGTACTGGCGGGACAACCGCCTCAACATGATCCACGAAGGCACCCATGGCATTCAGGCGCTGGACCTGCTGGGCCGCAAGGTGGTGATGGACGGCGGCCGAGCCCTGCTGGCCCTGGCCAACCGCATCAACGAAACCGTGCAAGCTGCGGCCCAGGTCCCAGAACTGTCCGCGGCGGCTAACGCGTTGGCCGGTGCGCTGGGCGCCGTGGGCGCCGCCACGAAGAAGGCCTGGGCGACCGGCGATCCGGAAGAGGCGCTGGCCAATGCCACGCCCTACCTGCAGGCCTTCGGCCACACCGTGCTGGCCTGGATCTGGCTGGATGTGGCGCTGGCGGTGCAAGGCCGGGACGATGATGCGGCCCATGGCAAACGCGCCGCGCAACGCTACTTCTTCGCTTATGAAGTGCCCAAGATTCCAGGTTGGCTGTCGGTGGTGGAACGCCGCGAGCCGCTGACCCGCGAGATGCAGGACCGCTGGTTCTGACCCGAGACAGATGAACCAAGAGGAACCAAGAGGAGACCCCCATGAGCACCAAAGTACAGCAACTGTTTGACCTGCACGGCCAGGTGGCCCTGGTGACGGGCGGCTCTCGCGGCCTGGGCCTGCAGATCGCGGAGGCACTGGGAGAAGCGGGCGCCAGCATCATGCTGAGCTCGCGCAAGGCAGCCGACCTGGAGGAGGCCGTGGCCCACCTGAAGGCCCGTGGCATCGAGGCCGCCTGGATCGCCGCTGACGCTTCCGACGAGGCCCAGGCCCGCAGCATCGTGAGCCAGACCGTGGAACGGCTCGGCCAGATCGACATCCTGGTGAACAACGCCGGTGCCACCTGGGGCGCACCCGCCGAAGACCACCCGGTCGAGGCCTGGGACAAGGTGATGGGCCTGAACATCCGCAGCCTGTTCGTGATGAGCCAGGAGGCCGCCCGCCAGAGCATGATCCCGCGCCGCCATGGCCGCATCATCAACGTGGCGTCCATCGCCGGGCTGGGCGGCAACACTGGTGTCATGAAGACCATTGCCTACAACACCAGCAAGGGCGCGGCGGTGAACTTCACCCGCGCACTGGCGGGCGAATGGGGCGAGTACGGCATCACCGTGAATGCCCTCGCGCCTGGCTTCTTCCCCAGCAAGATGACCAAGGGCCTGATGGCCACCATCGGCGAGGACAAACTGGCCTCGCACGCCCCGCTGCGCCGCATCGGCGACGACGACGACCTCAAGGGCGCCGCGCTGCTCTTCGCCAGCCGGGCCGGCAAGCACATCACCGGGCAGGTGCTGGCCGTGGACGGTGGGGTGTCCGCCGTGCACGGCGCCTGAGCGGTATCCTCCCGACCATGAGCGACACCCTGCAGTTCCCCGTGCACATCCCCTTCGTCCAGCAACTGGGCTTTGAACTCGTGCGGCTTGACGATGGCGAAGCGGAACTGAGCCTGGCCATCCGCGAGCTGCATCTGAATTCCTGGGAGGTTGCCCACGGCGGCGTGCTCATGACCCTGCTGGATGTGGCCATGGCCCACGCCGCGCGCAGCATCCACCGGGACCAGCCCGGCTGGGGCCCCGGCGTGGTGACGGTGGAGATGAAGACCAGCTTCATGCGGCCCGGCGAGGGGGGGCTGCGCGCCGTCGGCCGCCTGTTGCACCGCTCCACCACCATGGCGTTCTGCGACGGCTCGGTTTATGGCGAGGACGGCAAGCTCTGCGCCCATGCCACCGGCACCTTCAAATACCTGAAAGCGCTGCCGGGCCGAGGGCGTAGCCTGAAGGCGCTGCAACGTACGGACGGGCCCGAGAGTCACTGAGCAATCGCCACCGAGGGCGAGCGTCATGGAGGGCGACTGAGCGCGCATCGCCTGCGCCTGCGGCGCCCCCGGGAGTGCTCGATCCGGGAAACGAACGGTCGTTCTTTTTTTGTCACCCAAGGGACGTTTGCTCCGGCGCACGGCGTGGTTCAATTGCCGTGATCTGCCAGCCGGACACCTGGTGAGCCGGCCGGCGGCGATGACCAACGAGGAGCCTCCCATGACCCAGACCAACCGCCAGATCCAGCTGGCTTCGCGCCCTGCCGGTGAACCCAGCGCCGAGAACTTCAAGCTGGTGGAGACCCCGCTGCCGGAGGTCGCGGACGGCCAGGTGCTGGTGCGCAACCATTACCTGAGCCTCGACCCCTACATGCGTGGCCGCATGAGCGAGAGCAAGAGCTATGCGGACCCGCAGCCCCTGAACCAGGTGATGATCGGCGGCACCGTCGGCGAGGTGGTGGTGTCGAAGAACAGCCACTTCGCCGTGGGCGACAAGGTGGTGGGCATGGGCGGCTGGCAGGAATACCAACTGGTGGATGCCAACCAGCGCGGTGTGCTGCAGAAGGTCGACACCACGCATGTGCCGTTGTCCGCCTACCTGGGGGCTGTGGGCATGCCCGGCGTGACGGGCTGGTACGGCCTGGTGAAGATCATCAACCCCCAGGCCGGTGAGACGGTGGTGGTGAGCGCGGCCAGCGGTGCCGTGGGCGGCGCAGTCGGCCAATTGGCCAAGGTGCGCGGTGCTCGGGCGGTGGGCCTGGCCGGTGGCGCCGAGAAGTGCCGGTATGTGGTGGAGGAGCTGGGCTTTGATGCCTGCATCGACTACAAACAGCACAAGGACGTGAAGTCCCTGGCGGCGGCGCTGAAGGCCGAATGCCCCAAGGGCATCGACGGCTACTTCGAAAACGTCGGCGGCATGATCCTGGATGCGGTGATGCTGCGTGCCAACGCCTTCAGCCGCGTGGCCATGTGCGGCATGATTGCGGGCTACAACGGCGAACCCATCCCCTTGGCGGCGCCACAGCTGATCCTGATCAACCGCATGAAGATCGAAGGCTTCATCGTCTCCGAGCACATGGACGTGTGGCCGGAGGCGCTGAAGGAGCTGGGTACCCTGGTGGCCACCGGCAAGCTCAAGTTCCGGGAGTCGGTGGCAGAAGGCTTGGCCAGCGCACCGGACGCCTTCCTGGGCCTGCTCAAGGGCCGCAACTTCGGCAAGCAACTGGTCAAGCTGATCTGATGGTGGCACTGTCCTGGCGCTGCGAGGTTCTGGACGCGCTGACACCTCGCAGCCTGTACCGCCTGATGAAGCTGCGCTCCGAAGTGTTCGTGGTGGAGCAGCGGTGCGCCTACCTGGACCCGGACGGACTGGACGAAGAGGCCTGGCATTTGCAGGCGCTGGACGAGGGCGGTGCGCTGCTGGCGTATGCGCGCCTGCTGGCGCCCGGCGCTGCTCACGGTAGTGGTGACAGCCCCGGCAACCACGACGGCCACCAGAGCAAGGTGGCCCGCATCGGCCGCGTGATCATCGCGCCCGCCGCACGCGGCACGGGCATGGGCCGCGAGCTGATGCGCCAGGCGCTGGCGGGCTGCGAACGGCTGTGGCCCGGCGCACCCATCGAGCTGGGCGCTCAGGCGCACCTGCGGGCTTTCTACGGCAGCTTCGGCTTTCAACCGATCTCCGAGGTCTACGACGAGGACGGCATCCCGCACGTGGACATGCGCCGCGAGGCCGCCGGCTGAGTTGCCAGGCGCTGGCCGCAGACATCCTTCCCGGACGGGACCCCTGCGAGAAAGACCGGGGCCGGTCCTGACAACACACAGGAGACAGCTGTGAGTGATTTGATCCTGCATCACTATGCGAGCTCGCCATTCGCGGAGAAGACGCGGTTGATGTTCGGCCTCAAGGGCCTGGCCTGGCAATCGGTCACCGTGCCGATGATCCTGCCCAAGCCGGATGTCGTGGCCTTGACGGGTGGCTACCGCCGCACCCCCTTCCTGCAGATCGGTGCCGACATCTATTGCGACACCGCCCTGATCGCCGATGTGCTGGAACGTCGCCAGCCCATGCCCAGCCTGTATCCCGGCGCCGTGGCCGGCCAGGCCCGGCTGCTGGCGCAGTGGGCCGACAGCGACCTGTTCTGGACCGCCTTGCCTTACGCGATGCAGCCCGAAGGCGCCAAGGCCGTGTTTGCAGGGGCCCCGCCCGAAGCGCTGAAGGCCTTTGCAGCGGACCGCCGCGCCATGTCCGAAGGTGTGCCGCGCCCCAACGGGCCGGATGCCACCGCCGCATTGACCAGCCATCTGCAGTGCCTGGATGCCATGCTGCAGGACGGCCGCCCCTGGCTGCTGGGCAATGAGCCCAGCATCGCGGATGTGAGCGTCTATCACCCGCTGTGGTTCGTCAGCCGTGCGGGCCCCATGGCGGAGATCCTCTCTCCTCACACCGCCCTCAAAGCCTGGATGGAACGCGTGGCCGCCTTGGGCCACGGTGAGCGAACGGGCAAGCTGGACAGCACCGAGGCCATTGCCCACGCCCAAGCGAGTACACCCGCCTCCGCGCGGGTGACGCCTGGCCTGGGCTTCAACCTGGGTGACCCAGTCACGGTCGCCCCAAGTGACTACGCCCGCGATGCAGTTGCCGGCCTGCTGGTCGGCCTGGACACCCACACCGTGACCCTGGCGCGTGAGGACGAACGCGCCGGCCGTGTCCATGTGCACTTCCCCCGTATCCGATACACGCTGAGAAAAGAGGAGACACGCGCATGAAGGACTATCAGGGCAAGACCGCCGTCATCACCGGCGCGGGCTCCGGGTTCGGCCTGGAGGTGGCGCGCATCGCCGCTGCTCGCGGCATGAATCTGGTGCTGTGTGACGTGCAGCAGGATGCGCTGGACCGCGCGGCTACAGAGTTCGCGGCGCACCCGGTACTGGCGCGCCAGGTGGACGTGGCCAAGGCCGACCAGATGGAGGCGCTGGCCGCCGCCGTGCGGGAACGTTTTGGCGCGCCTCACTTCGTGTTCAACAACGCAGGGGTGGGCTCGGGCGGCCTGATCTGGGAAAACAGCCTGAATGACTGGGACTGGGTGCTGGGCGTCAACCTGATGGGGGTGGTGCACGGTGTGCGCCTGTTCACGCCGATGATGCTGGAAGCGGCCAAGGCGGACCCGGCCTGGCAGGGGCACATCGTGAACACCTCCTCCATGGCGGGCATGCTCAATCCGCCCAACATGGGTGTCTACAACGTCTCCAAGCATGCGGTGGTGTCGCTGAGCGAGACGCTCTACCAGGACCTGTCGCTGGTGACCGACCAGGTGCGCTGCTCGGTGCTGTGCCCGTTCTTCGTGCCCACCGGCATCACGCAAAGCCAGCGCAACCGGCCCGACGCACTGGGTGCGGACAAGCCCACCCGCAGCCAGCTCATCTCGCAGGCCCAGACGGACAAGGCCGTCTCCTCGGGCAAGCTGACCGCCGCGGACGTGGCCCGGCTGGTCTTCGAGGCCATGGAGGAGGACCGTTTCTACATCTTCAGCCACCCGCAGGCCCTGCAGGGCGTGCAGACGCGGCTGGAGGATGTGATGCAGCGGCGCAACCCGACCGACCCGTTCAAGGACAGGCCGGAGATTGGTGCCAAGCTGCGCCAGGCGCTCCGAGAGAGCTGATACGGTCAGTTCATTTGGGGCAGCTGATGCGGACAGCTGATGAGGTCAAGGGCAGGCCGGCAGCCTGATCTGGCACACTGCCGACCCGGCGTCTGTTGTTCATGTGGTGCAGCGCCGGGTCCAACATGCCCGATCAGAACGCCTCCTCCGTGTCTTCCTCCTCTTCCTCTTCTTCCCTTCCGGCCGCGCCGGCAGCGCCGCAGCGGCGCGCGCTGATCATCGGTGGTGGCCCTGCCGGCCTGATGGCCGCCGAACGGCTGGCCCGAGCCGGCGTGGCGGTCGATCTTTTCGACGCCATGGCCACCGTCGGCCGCAAGTTCCTGCTGGCCGGCAAGGGCGGCCTGAACCTCACGCATTCCGAAGCCCGGCCCCGCTTTGATGAGCGTTACTTCGAGCGCCAGGCCGATGTCGCGCCGTGGCTGGACCGATTTGACGGGGAAGCGCTCCGCCGCTGGGCGGCCGAGCTGGGCGTGGAGACCTTCGTTGGCACCTCCGGCCGTGTCTTCCCGAGCAACCTGAAGGCCGCACCACTGCTGCGCGCGTGGCTGCAGCGCCTGCGTGGGCAGGGCGTGCGCCTGCACATGCGGCATCGCTGGCTGGGATGGACCGACACCGGTGCCTGCCGATTCCAGAGCCCCGAAGGGGAAACCACCTGGGAAGCGGACGCCGTGGTGCTGGCCCTGGGTGGGGCCTCCTGGCCGCAACTGGGCTCGGACGGCCAGTGGGTGCCGCACCTGAGCGCTGCCGGCGCGGACGTCCGTGCGCTGCGCCCGGCCAATTGCGGTTTTGACCTGGGTCTGCGCCGCGAAGGGGAAACGACGGCGGGCTGGACCCCGTTTTTCGTCGAGAAATTCGCCGGGCAGCCGCTCAAGCCGGTGGCGCTGCAGGTGAGCGCGCCGGACGGCCGTTCGTTTGCCCGCCAGGGCGAGTTCGTGGTGACGACCACCGGCATCGAAGGTTCGCTGGTCTACGCGGCGTCCGGCCTGTTGCGCGACATCATCGAGCAGCACGGTGAAGCGCTGATCCATCTGGATCTGTTTCCCGGCCGCGAGGCGGCCTGGGTGGCCGAACAGGTGGCCTACCCGCGGGGTTCGCGCTCGATGTCCTCGCACCTCAAGAGCCGGCTGAACCTGGATGGGCTCAAGGCGGCACTGGTGCACGAGGTGCTGGACAAGCAGCAATACGGGGATGTCGCTACCCTGGCCCGCACCCTCAAGGCGCTGCCGTTGCGGCTGGTGGCGGCGCGGCCGGTAGCGGAAGTCATCAGCACGGCCGGTGGTGTGCGCCTGGAGTCCCTGGACCCGACGCTGATGCTGCGAACCCGCCCCGGCGTGTTCGTGGCCGGTGAAATGCTGGATTGGGAAGCGCCGACCGGCGGCTACCTGCTGACGGCCGCCATGGCCAGCGGTGTGGTGGCGGGTGACGGCGCGGCAGCCTGGTGCCAGCAGCGGCCGACGCCGGCGCAATAAACCCGCGGCCGGTCGTGCCGGCATGATGCGCCTGGGGACCTCTGCAAACGCACGCGAGCCGAGGTTTCCTATACTGGCCCGAGACGTGAGACCGCGCCAGGCGTCACGCAGGCAAGGAGGCTCCCATGACCGGCACCCCAGCGTGGGCGACGCACGAGATCAGCAACCAGGTCGATGAACTGGTGGATTACTCGCTGCTGGAGACGGATCAGGCGCTCAAGGATGGGCTGCGACACGCAGGAGCAGCCGCCTTTGAGCCGGGGCTGTCGGACTATGCCTGGCAATTGGGCCGGGCCGAGACCTTCGCGCTGGCCGAACGCGTCAATCGACTGACCCCGGCACTGGAACGCTTTGACAAGCGCGGCCGGCGCGTGGATGAGGTTGATGTCGACCCCGGCTGGCATGAGCTGCTGGCGATGTACCGGCATGCCGACCTGATTGCCATGCCCTGGCGGGACCAACGCCGCGGCCGCTGGTCCGCCTGGGCTGCGGGCTTCTACCTGCATGGGCAGGTGGAGGCCGGCAGCTTGTGCCCGCCCACCATGACACAGGCCAGCATCCCGGTGCTGCAACGCGAGCCTGGCCTCTGGAGCGCGTTGCACACGGGTCTCTACAGCACCGATCATGACCCGCGCGACCTGCCCATGCCGTCCAAGATGAGCCTGCTCGTTGGCATGGGTATGACCGAGAAGCAGGGCGGTTCCGATGTGCGGGCCAACACCACCCGGGCGGAGCCGGTGGGCGCGGGTGGTCGGGGCCAGGAATACCGTCTCACCGGCCACAAGTGGTTCTTTTCCGCACCCATGAGCGATGCGCACCTGGTGGTGGCCAAGACGCCGGACGGTGCGCCCGGCTGCTTCTTTGTGCCGCGATGGCGGCCGGACGGCAGCCGCAACACGGTGATGATCCAGCGGCTCAAGGACAAGGTGGGCAACCGCAGCAACAGCAGTGCCGAGGTGGAGTTCCAGGATGCGTATGGGGTGCTGATGGGGGAGGAGGGCCGTGGCATCCCCACCATCATCGAAATGGCCACCTACACCCGGCTCAACTGCGTGGTGGGCAGTGCCGGCATGCAGCGCCAGGCGCTGGTGCAGGCGTTGCATTACGCGCGCCACCGCAGGGCCTTTGGCAAGCCGCTGGTGGCGCATCCCTTGATGCGTGCAGTGCTGGTGGACCTGGCGCTGGAGAGCGAGGCCTCCCTGCAATTGAGCCTGCGACTGGCGCAGGCCTTCGAACACCAGGACGACCCGCGCGAGCGCACCTGGATGCGGCTGGTGACGCCGGCCGCCAAGTTCTGGGTCTGCAAGCGCACGGTGGCGCTGAGCGGCGAGGCCATGGAGGTGTTGGGCGGCAATGGCTACATCAACGACGGCATCATGGGGCGCCTGTATCGGGAGGCGCCAGTGAACTCGATCTGGGAGGGTTCGGGCAATGTGATGTGCCTGGACGTGATGCGTGCGGTGGCCCGGGACCCGCAGGCCTTCCATGCCTTGCTGGAGGAACTGGCCGCCATCAGCCGTGATGACCCGGTGCTGCGCCGTGCGCTGGCCGACCTGCGCCGCATGACGGGCCTGCCACCCGAGACGCTGGAAGGGCAGGGCCGCCGGCTGGCCATGAACCTGGTGCTGCTGGCCCAGGCCGCGCTGCTGCGTGAACGCGCGCCCACCGTCGTGGCGGACGCCTTCATCGCCACACGGTGGGGGCCTGACACCGCCGCAGGCTGGGGGGGCGTGGTGGGGGCGCTGGACGTGTCCGCGTTACCGGCAGATACCTTGTTGGCCCGCGCGTTTCCCGCCTGACGGGGTGAAAGGCGAGCCCGGGGGCTGTGGCAAACTGCCACGTTCCTTCTGTTCTCATCGCCCGACCCGGGCCGTAGTTGTCTTGGACAAAATCCTTCTTCAGATTGCCGCCGAGCTGAACGTGCGCCCGGCACAGGTCAACGCCGCTGTGGAACTGCTGGATGGAGGCGCCACCGTGCCCTTCATCGCGCGTTACCGCAAGGAAGCCACCGATGGCCTGGACGACATCCAGCTGCGCGAACTGGAAGTGCGCCTGTCCTACCTTCGCGAGTTGGAAGAGCGCCGCGAGGCGGTGCTCAAGAGCATCGAGGAGCAGGGCAAGCTCACCCCCGATCTGGCCGCCGCCATCAGCGCCGCGCCCACCAAGCAGGAGCTGGAAGACCTCTACCTGCCCTACAAGCCGCGCCGCCGCACCAAGGGCATGATCGCCCGCGAGGCCGGCCTGGAGCCCCTGGCGGACAAGCTGTATGCCGACCCCTCGCTGGACCCCATGGCCGAGGCCGCCAGCTTCCTGAATGCCGACGCCGGTTTTGCCGACGCCTTGGCGGTGCTGGACGGGGTGCGTGACCTGCTCTCCGAGCGCTGGGCGGAAGACGCCGCGCTGATCGGCAAGCTGCGTGAATGGCTGTGGGAAGAAGGCCTGTTCAAGTCCAAGCTGATGGACGGCAAGGACGAGAACAACCCCGACATCTCCAAGTTCCGCGACTACTTCGACTACGCAGAACCCATCCGTACCGTGCCGTCGCACCGGGCGCTGGCCGTGTTCCGTGGCCGCACGCAGGAATTCCTGGACGCCAAGCTGGTGCTGGACGAGGAGGTCGTGCCTGGCCAGCCCACGATGGCCGAAGGCCGTATCGCGCGCCACCTGGGCTGGACCCATACCAAGCGTGCCTCGGACGAACTGATCCGCAAGACCATCGCCTGGACCTGGAAGGTCAAGCTGTCCCTGAGCCTGGAGCGCGACCTGTTCTCGCGCCTGCGCGAAGAGGCTGAGAAGGTGGCCACCAAGGTGTTCGCCGAGAACCTGCGCGACCTGCTGCTGGCCGCACCGGCGGGCAAGCGTGTGGTGATGGGGCTGGACCCTGGCATCCGCACCGGCGTGAAGGTGGCCATCGTGAGCAACACCGGCCGTGTGCTGGATACGTCCACCGTCTACCCCCATGAGCCCAAGCGGGATTGGGAAGGTTCCATCCATACGCTGGGCCGGCTGTGCGCCACCCACGGCGTCAACCTGATTGCCATCGGCAATGGCACGGCCTCGCGGGAAACCGACAAGCTGGCCGCCGACCTGATCAAGCGCATCCAGCAGATGCTGGGTGATGCCGCGTCCGGCACCGAGATCCAGAAGGTGGTGGTCAGCGAGGCGGGTGCGTCGGTGTATTCCGCGTCCGAATTCGCCTCCAAGGAATTGCCGGAACTGGACGTGTCGCTGCGCGGGGCGGTGTCCATTGCCCGTCGCCTGCAGGATCCGCTGGCCGAGCTGGTCAAGATCGATCCCAAGTCCATCGGCGTGGGCCAATACCAGCACGATGTGAACCAGAGTGAGCTGGCGCGTACGCTGGACACGGTGGTGGAAGACTGTGTGAACTCGGTGGGCGTGGACCTGAACACGGCGTCCGCACCGCTGCTGTCACGGGTGTCCGGCCTGTCGGGCAGCGTGGCCAACGCCATCGTGCGCTGGCGTGATGCCAATGGTGCCTTCCGCAACCGTCAGCAGCTGCTGGACGTGAGTGGCCTGGGCCCGAAGACCTTTGAGCAGTCGGCGGGTTTCCTGCGTATCCGCGATGGCGACAACCCGCTGGACGTGAGCGGCGTGCACCCGGAGACCTATCCGGTGGTGCAACGCATCCTGGACAAGATGGCTCGCCCGATCACCGAGCTGATGGGCAAGAGCGACGTGATCCGCACGCTCAAGCCGGAAGCCTTTGCCGACGAGCGCTTCGGTGCCATCACGGTGAAAGACATCCTGGCCGAGCTGGAAAAGCCGGGCCGGGACCCGCGTCCGGACTTCAAGGTGGCCCGTTTCAATGACGGCGTGGAAGACCTGAAGGACCTCAAGGAAGGCATGGTGCTGGAAGGCACGGTTTCCAACGTGGCCCAGTTTGGTGCGTTTGTGGATCTGGGGGTCCATCAGGACGGGCTGGTGCATGTGAGCCAGCTTTCCAACAAGTTCGTCAACGACGCGCGCGAGGTGGTCAAGACCGGCGACATCGTCAAGGTGAAGGTGCTGGAAGTGGACATGGCCCGCAAGCGCATCTCGCTGACCATGAAGCTGGACGCCCAGGCCCCGCGTGGCGGCGCGAAGCCGGACAACAGCTTCCGTCCGGCGGCACGTCATGAGCGCCAGGGTGGGCGGCCTCACGGTGGCAATGATCGTGGCGGTGACCGCGGGGGTGATCGCGGCGCCGCACCGGCGGGCAATGCCATGGCAGCCGCGTTCGCCAAGCTCAAGCGCTGAGCACCGGCGGGCAGCCTGACCCGTGCCCGGCTCCGGGCCTGATGATGTGTTGAACGCCGCCTTCGGGCGGCGTTTTTCATGATTCGTTGCGGGATTGTGTTGAAAGCGCGCCACTGACCTTCAGCACGGACACACGGGCCTGCCATGATGGGCGCATCGTGGCAGTCGTCCGTACTTGGACCCCCAGGAAGAGCGGCAATCGGGCGAAGAACCGGTGCGGCAGCAGGGGAGGGGTGGGTAGGGGGCCGGCCATCCCCTCCATTGACTGTCCACTGCGGAGTTCCGCTTGAAGTCCAGCCTCTTTGCCTCGCATGTCGTCGTCCGGACCTGTCCATTTACGGCCCTCTCCGCCCTCGTCGCCCTGCCCGTCCTGGCCCTCACGTCTCCCGCCCTGCTCGCGCAGGACATCAACGGCGCCCCGGGCGCCGAAACCAGCTCCCGCCGCCTGGATCGCGTGGAGATTTCCGGCCGCCAGCAGAGCGACACCGACCTGCGCCGCCGCGCGCCTGTGGCCAAGCAGATCTACGGGCGCGATGAACTGGACAAGTACGGCGACACCAATGTGGCCGACGTACTCAAGCGCCTCCCCGGCGTGAATGTGGCCGACGGTTCCCCTCGCATGCGCGGGCTGGGGTCGGGCTACACGCTGATCCTGATCAATGGGGACCCGGCGCCTCCCGGCTTCAAGCTGGACCAGCTGGATCCCGCGCAGGTCGAGCGCATCGAGATGACCAAGGGGCCGACGGCGGACCAGAGTGCCCAAGCGGTGGCCGGCGCCATCAACATCATCCTCAAGGACGCTCCCCGCGTCAGCCAGCGCGACCTGCGTGTGGGGCTGGGCTACAACATCGAGCATCCGGTGCCCAGCGCCACCTTCACCTTCGGCGAGAAGATCGGCCCGGCGGCCATCTCGGTGCCGCTGTCCGGCTTCCAGTGGCGGGCCCGCACCACGGTGGATGCGGCCCGGCCCGGCACCGACGAAAACGACCAGCCGGTGGTCGCCTCCCAGCATGGCAGCCAATTGAACTATGGCCACGGCTTCAACAGCTCGCCGCGCCTGAACTGGCGCATTGACGACGACCAGACCGTGGCTTTGCAGGGGTTTGCCCAGAAGGGCTGGTGGAGCACCGACGTGCGCACCACGCCGGACGGTGTCTACAAGACCCCGGAACTGGACCACGACTCCGACAACGACGGCACCTGGCAGATGCTGCGTGCAAATGCGCAGTGGAACAACCGCTTCAGCGACACCCAGCGGGTGGAGTTGAAGGCGGGGATCCAGGATGCCCGCGCCAGCTTCAACAACACCACCTACGACCCGGATGAGCCGATCGACGCGCTGGGCAGCAATCGCGACCGGGGCTACACGCAGGCCGGCAAATACAGCCAGTTGCTGGGCGAGGACCATACCGTCACGGTGGGTTGGGATCTCGAATGGCGCCGCCGTACCGAATCACGCACCACGCTGGTGAACGGCCTGCCGCAGCTGGAAACCCTGAACGGCGAGGACTTCGGCGCGCGCATCCAGCGCCAGGCCTTCTACATCCAGGACGAATGGGAAATCAGCCCGCAGTGGTCCACCTACATCGGGTTGCGTAACGAGCGCATCGTCAGCACCAGCCACGGCGTGGACCTGGACGCGCGCAACACCAGCAGCGTGCTCACCCCCTTGTGGCACCTGAACTACAAGTTCGACCCCAAGGGCAAGGACATGATCCGGGGCAGCATCACCCGCAGCTACAAGGCGCCGGAGCTGACCCAGCTGATGGGCCGCTACACGCTGAACAGCAAGTACCCGCTGGAGACGCAGGCCAACGACCAGCTCTCGCCGGACCGGGTGGGCAACCCCACGCTCAAGCCCGAGCTGGCTACCGGGCTGGATGTGGCGTATGAGCACTACCTGACCGGCGGCGGGCTGTTCAGCCTGGGCTTCTTCCACCGCAACATCAACAACCTGATCCGCAACGTCACCACGCTGGAGCCCGCCAGCGTTCTGGTGCCGACGCCGCGTTACGTGCTGCGGCCCACCAACTTCTCGCGGGCGCAGACCTCCGGCGTGGAGATGGAGCTCAAGGGGAGGGCGGGGGAGCTCCTGCCTTGGCTGGTCAACCCCAAGACGGCGTTGAACCTGCGCAGTTCGTTGAGCGTGTATCGCTCCCGCGTGAAGGCCGTGAACGGGCCGGACAACCGGCTGGACCAGCAGCAACCGTGGATGGGCAACGTCGGCTTTGACTACCGGATGACCAGCCTGCCGCTGAGCACCGGCGCCAACCTGAGTTTCACGCCCGGGTATGTGACCCGGCAGACGGACCTGCAGTCGCTGGAGACCTCGCGTGCGCGGTCACTGGACGTATTCGCACAATGGACTTTCTCCCCCAGGACTTCCTTGCGTGTCTCGGCCAATAATCTGGCCCCGCTGGACACGCAGACGCTCACCACGGTGGCGGGCGATTACGGCTGGGTCGAGCGCGGTATGCGCACCTGGCTGGGCGTGGCCCTTGAAATGAAGCTCTGACAACAGGGCGCCCCGGGGCACACCCGGGTGCGAAGAAAGGACGTTGCGCTGATGCAGGCATTGCAGATCCTGGCTGGCCCGAAGGCGCGTGCGCGTCTGCGTGAACGAGGCCTTCGCGCGGAAGATGTTCATGTGGTGCCTGGTGCGGCGGGCGGGCCCAAGGGCTTGATCCTCAACCCGGTGGACCAGTTCCTGTTTGGCGAGTTCCTGCCGTCGGGTGGGCTGCCGGTCCACTTGCTGGGGGCCTCCATTGGCGCGTGGCGCATGGCCACGGCCTGCGTCGCTCGGGGAGCGGCTCAGACGCGGGATGAATTTGCGCGGCTGGCGCACGACTATGCGCACCAGACCTACGACACCCGTCCTGGCAAGCAGCCGTTGCCGAGCACGGTCTCGCGCCAGTTTCTGGCGAAGCTGGAAGAAGTGTTTGGAGGGCGGGAGGCCGAGGTGCTGAACCACCCGCAATACCGGCTCCATGTCTTCACCTCGCGCGGGCGGCATGTGCTGGGGCGCGAAAGCCGCTGGCGTACGCCGCTGGGCTACCTGGGCGCCTTTGCCACCAACGCGGTATCGCGGCGGGCCATGGGCACCTGGCTGGAGCGGGTGGTGTTTTCGGATGAGCGCTCACCGCTGCCCATGCCCTTGCATGACTACCGCAGTCAGCAGGTGGTGTTGAATGCCGGCAATCTTCTGCCCAGTGTGTTGGCCAGTTGCTCCATCCCGTTCTGGCTGCTGGCCGTTCAGGACATTGCCGGCGCGCCCACTGGGGCTTATTGGGACGGCGGGATCACCGACTATCACCTCCACCTCAACTATGCGGCCATGGTGGGGGAGGGGCTTGTGCTCTACCCGCATTTCCAGCGCCAGGTCATCCCGGGCTGGTTGGACAAGGCGCTGCGCCACCGCCACCGCCCCAGTGGTTTCCTGGACAACGTGGTGTTGCTGACCCCGAATCCGGAATGGGTGAAGACCTTGCCCAACGGCAAATTGCCTGATCGCAATGATTTCAGGTTCTATGGCGAGGACGTGGCGAGCCGCGCACGCGACTGGTTGAAAGCCGTGCGCGAAGCGGAGCGCCTGCGCGAGGAATTGCAAGCCGCCTGCGCCCGCCCGAGCCTGGAAGTGCAGGCACTATGAACCGTTCCCCCGCCAGGCTCAGTCTGTCGCGCTGACCCGTCCCCCGGGCCAGCCTCAGGCGGCCTCGGTTATGATCAGTGCCGCCTTTTTTGCATCCAGTCGCGCCGGACGCGCGAAGCGTCGTTTTCAAACGTCGTTCAAGCGCCGTTCAAGCGCCGTTCAAGCGCCTTTTCAAGTGCCCTTTCAAGCGGGGTTCCATCGGGGTTCTGGTGCGCGCAGAGGGTTGGCGCCGGGGCGCCCCAAGCCGGCCCGCAGCCCCCTGGGGGGCGGTGGGCGGCAGATGGCGCTCTAGGCGCCATCTGTGGGGGCCCAGCAAAAGCGCGGCAAGTGGGCCGCGCTTTTCGTTTTCCGGAGTAACAGTTCATGATTTCCATCCAACTCCCCGACGGTTCCAAGCGTGAGTTTTCCCAGCCGGTCACCGTGGCCGAAGTGGCTGCGTCCATCGGCACAGGCCTGGCCAAGGCCGCCCTGGCCGGCCGTGTGGGTGCCGGCGAAGACGCCAAGGTCGTTGATACGAGCTATCTGATCGACCGCGACATGCCGCTGGCGATCATCACCGAGAAGGACGCCGAAGGCCTGGATGTGATCCGTCACTCCACCGCCCACTTGCTGGCCTACGCCGTCAAGGAGCTGTTCCCCGAGGCGCAGGTCACCATCGGCCCTGTCATCGAGAACGGCTTCTTCTACGACTTCTCCTACAAGCGCCCCTTCACGCTCGAGGATCTGGCCACCATCGAGGCCAAGATGACCGAACTGGCGAAGAAGGACGAGAAGGTGGTCCGTTCGGTGCTGCCGCGTGACGAGGCGGTGAGCTACTTCAAGGGCATCGGCGAGGCCTACAAGGCCGAGATCATTGCGAGCATCCCGGCCAATGAGGATGTGTCGCTGTATGCCGAGGGCGGTTTCACCGACCTGTGCCGCGGCCCGCACGTGCCCTCCACCGGCAAGCTCAAGCACTTCAAGCTGATGAAGGTGGCCGGTGCCTACTGGCGCGGCGACCATCGCAACGAACAGCTGCAGCGCATCTACGGTACGGCCTGGGCCACCAAGGATGATCTGCAGAACTACCTGCGCATGCTGGAAGAGGCGGAAAAGCGCGACCACCGCAAGCTTGGCAAGGATCTGGATCTGTTCCACATCGATGAACACGCGCCCGGCGTGGTGTTCTGGCACCCCAAGGGCTGGACAGTCTGGCAGGAGGTGGAGCAGTACATGCGCCGCGTGTACCGTGACAACGGGTACCAGGAGGTCAAGGGCCCGCAGCTGCTGGACAAGTCGCTGTGGGAAGCCACCGGCCACTGGGACAAGTACCGCGACAACATGTTCACGACGGAGTCGGAAAAGCGTGACTACGCGCTCAAGCCGATGAACTGTCCCGGCCACATCCTGATCTTCAAGCACGGCATCAAGAGCTACCGCGACTTGCCGCTGCGTTTCGGCGAGTTCGGCCAGTGCCACCGCAACGAACCCACCGGTGGCCTGCACGGCATCATGCGGGTGCGCGGCTTTACGCAGGACGACGGCCACATCTTCTGCACCGAAGACCAGATCCTGGCCGAGTGCGTCGCCTACACGGCGCTGCTGCAGAAGGTCTACAAGGACTTTGGCTTCAGCGACATCATCTACAAGGTCGCCACCCGTCCCGAGGCCCGCATCGGTTCCGACGAGGTCTGGGACAAGGCCGAGTTCGCGCTGATGGAGTCGCTGCGCGCCTCCGGCGTGGACTTCATCATCGCCCCGGGCGATGGCGCCTTCTACGGCCCCAAGATCGAATACACGCTGAAGGACGCCATCGGCCGCCAGTGGCAGTGCGGCACCATGCAGGTGGATTTCTCGATGCCGGGCCGCCTGGGGGCGGAATATGTCGCGGAGGATGGCGAGCGCCACGCCCCGGTGATGCTGCACCGCGCCATCGTCGGCAGTCTGGAGCGTTTCATCGGCATCTTGATCGAGCAACATGCCGGCGCACTGCCGGTTTGGCTGGCGCCGACGCAGGTCGTCGTGGCAAATATCACTGATGCCCAAGCGGATTACGTCGCTGATATTGTGAAAGCGCTGCAAAAACAAGGGGTTAGGGCCCAGGCGGATTTGCGGAATGAAAAAATCACGTATAAAATCCGTGAGCATTCCCTGCAGAAGACCCCGTTCATCCTCGTCGTCGGCGACAAAGAGAAGGCGAACGGGGCTGTTGCAGTGCGCGCCCGTGGCAACCAGGACCTGGGGGTGATGTCGCTGGAAGACTTCGCTGCAAAGCTGTCTTCCGCCATCGCTGAGAAGGCCTGAGTCGGGCGCGCTTTGCTTTTTGTTGATCATCCGGGCCCTGCCAACGCCCGCTGAAAGGTAACCACCATCGCTACTTTTGCTGACCGTCGTGCGATTCCCGAGCGTAAGCATCGGCTGAACCGTGAAATCCTTGCCCCTGAAGTCCGCCTGAATGGTCCTGAAAACGAGCCGATCGGTATCGTCAGCATCCAGGAAGCGCTTCGCATGGCTGGAGAATTGGACGTCGATCTGGTCGAAATTGCCGCCACGGCCGTTCCGCCGGTGTGCCGGTTGATGGACTACGGCAAGTTCAAGTACCAGGAGCAGAAGCGCGCGGCGGAGGCCAAGTCCAAGCAGAAGGTCATCGAAGTCAAGGAAGTCAAATTCCGTCCGGGTACGGACGAAGGCGACTACCAGATCAAGATGCGCAATCTGCGTCGCTTCATCGCTGAAGACGGCGACAAGGGCAAGGTCACGCTGCGTTATCGCGGCCGCGAAATCACCCACCAGGACATCGGCATGCGCATGCTGGAGCGCATTCGTGATGAGCTGTCGGATGTGGCGGTTGTTGAGCACATGCCCAAGCTCGAAGGTCGTCAGATGATCATGGTGCTGGCGCCCAAGAAACGGTCCTGATGCGGCCGTCCTGATGCTTCCGGCTCCGCAGCGACGCGGGGCCATCCCCCACCCCTACAGGGTGGGTGCCTCCCCCTCGGGGGTGCATTCTTAACGAGACCCAGGTGTGTCACCTGGGCCCGTTAAGAATGCACGTGAGCCGTCCTTGTCCTTCACGGGAACGTGGGGCGGCTCGGCGAATGTCTCCTCGGAAACATTCCGTGCAGGTTCAGCCCGTCGATGGGTCGTCGACGGGCTTATTAGTCTCCTCCAGGCCATCAAGTGCAGCGGTTCACGCGGCCGCCTGAAGGGACGCATTTCTAAGGAGCAGTCATGCCCAAAATGAAGACCAAGAGCAGCGCGAAGAAGCGTTTTCGCGTTCGTCCGGGTGGTACCGTCAAGCGCGGTCAGGCGTTCAAGCGCCACATCCTGACCAAGAAGACCACGAAGAACAAGCGTCAGCTCCGCGGCGCCACGAACGTGCATGAGACCAACATGGGCCACATCGCTGCGATGTTGCCTTTCGCTGGTCTGTAATCCAGCTGTAGAGAAGGAGATACAACATGCCTCGCGTCAAACGTGGTGTAACCGCACGTGCTCGTCACAAGAAGGTCCTGGCTCTGGCCAAGGGCTTCCGTGGTCGTCGTAAGAACGTCTTCCGCATCGCCAAGCAGGCGGTGATGAAGGCGGGCCAATACGCCTACCGTGACCGCCGTGCCAAGAAGCGCGTGTTCCGCCAGCTGTGGATTGCCCGTATCAACGCGGCAAGCCGTGGCCTGGGTCTGAGCTACAGCAAGTTTGTGGCTGGCCTGAAGAAGGCTCAGATCGACATCGACCGCAAGGTCCTGGCCGATCTCGCCGTCAACGATCCTGCTGGTTTTGCCAGCATCTTCGCCAAGGTGAAGGCCGCTCTCGCTTAATGGCCTCATGCTGCCCGCTCACGCGGGCGGCTGCGGCCGCCTCGGTTCGCCGAGGCGCCACTTTTCAAAGGCCGGCACCTCGGTGTTCGGCCTTTTCTTATTGTCTGTTCCGAATTGAGTCGCCCCGCGATGAACGATCTCGATCAATTGCTGCAACAGGCCAGCGGTGAATTCGCCGCCGCCGCCACGTCCGCTGACCTGGAAAACGCCAAGGCCCGCTTCCTGGGCAAAGCCGGCCAGGTGACCGAGCTGATGAAGGGGTTGGCCCAACTGCCGGTCGAGGAAAAGAAGACTCGCGGTGCGCAGATCAACCTGCTCAAGCAGGGCATCGAGTCGGCGCTCACGGCACGTCGCCAGGCCCTGGCGGATGCCGAGCTCGAGACCCAGCTCAAGGCCGAGGCGCTGGATGTGACGCTGCCGGGCCGCCAACGCGGCATGGGCTCGCTGCATCCGATCACTCGGGCGATGGAGCGGATCGAGGCCATCTTCGGTTCGATGGGTTTCGATGTGGCCGATGGCCCCGAAATCGAGAACGACTGGTTCAACTTCACCGCGCTGAACACGCCGGCGGATCACCCCGCGCGTTCCATGCATGACACCTTCTATGTCGAGAACGGTTTTGTGCTGCGCACCCACACCAGCCCGATGCAAATCCGCTATGCGGTGCAGCACGTCAAGAAGCATCAGCACCGGATCGATGCGGGCCAGGCCATGCCCGAGATCCGCGTGATCGCGCCGGGCCGGACCTACCGGGTGGACAGCGACGCCACCCACTCCCCCATGTTCCACCAAGTCGAAGGCCTGTGGGTGGGCGAGAACATCAGCTTCAAGGATCTGAAGTCGGTCTACGTGAACTTCATGCAGCAGTTCTTCGAGACGACGGACATGGAGATCCGCTTCCGTCCCAGCTATTTCCCGTTCACCGAACCCAGCGCCGAAATCGACATGATGTTCGGCACCGGTCCGCTGAAGGGGCGCTGGCTGGAGGTGTCCGGCTCCGGCCAGGTGCACCCCCAGGTGATCCGCAACATGGGCCTGGACCCGGAGCGGTACATCGGCTTTGCCTTCGGTTCCGGCATCGACCGCCTGGCCATGCTCCGTTACGGCGTGAATGACCTGCGCCTGTTCTTTGATGGCGACCTGCGTTTCCTGTCGCAATTCAAGTAAGAAGAACTCGAAAGACATCGACATGCAATTCCCTGAGTCCTGGCTGCGGGCCTTCTGCAACCCCTCGCTGAATACACAAGAGCTGGCCGAGCTGCTGACCATGTCCGGCCTGGAGGTGGAAGAGCTTCGCCCGGTGGCGCCGCCCTTCCACGGCATCGTGGTGGCCGAGATCGTCGAGGCCGTGCAGCATCCGGATGCCGACCGCCTGCGGGTGTGCAAGGTCAATGCGGGTGGGCCCGAGCTGCTGCAGATCGTCTGCGGCGCGCCAAATGCGCGCGTGGGCATCCGCGTGCCGCTGGCCACGGTGGGTGCAGAACTGCCGCCCGGTGAAGACGGCAAGCCTTTCAAGATCAAGGTGGGCAAGCTGCGTGGTGTCGAGAGCTTCGGCATGCTGTGCTCGGCCCGTGAGCTGAAGCTGGCCGAGGACCATGGTGGCCTGCTGGAGCTGGCCGCCGATGCGCCCCTGGGCCAGAACATCCGTGAGCACTTGCAGCTGGACGACACGCTGTTCACCCTCAAGCTCACCCCCAACCTGGCTCATGCGCTGAGCGTCTACGGCATTGCGCGTGAAGTCTCCGCGCTGACCGGCGCGCCGCTGCAGGCCCCGCAGATCACGCCGGTGGCCGTGACGCATCAGGACAAGCTGCCCGTGCGTGTGGAAGCCGCCGACCTGTGTGGCCGTTTCTCCGGCCGCATCGTGCGCGGCGTCAACACCAAGGCCGCCACGCCCGCATGGATGGTGGACCGCCTGGCCCGTTGCGGCCAGCGTTCGGTGTCCCCGCTGGTGGACATCTCCAACTACGTGATGTTCGAGCTGGGCCGCCCCTCTCACATCTTCGACCTGGACAAGATCCATGACGAACTGGTGGTGCGCTGGGGTCGCAAGGGTGAACAGCTCAAGCTGCTGAACGGCAACACCATTGAGCTGGACGAGACCGTGGGGGTCATCGCGGACCGCCAACAGGTGGAATCGCTGGCCGGCATCATGGGCGGTGACGCCACCGCCGTGTCGGACGAGACGGCCAATGTCTATGTCGAGGCCGCGTTCTGGTGGCCCAAGGCTGTGATGGGCCGGTCGCGCAAGTTCAATTTCTCGACTGACGCGGGCCATCGCTTCGAGCGCGGCGTGGACCCCTCGGGCACAACCGACCACATCGAACGCATCACCCAATTGATCCAGGAGATCTGCGGCGGCCAAGCCGGCCCGATGGACGACCACGTGGTCGCCATGCCGGAGCGCCGGCCCGTGGCCCTGCGGGTGGCACGGGCCGCCAAGGTGATCGGCATGGCCATCACGCAAGCGGACTGCGAAACCGTCTTCACACGTCTGAGCCTGGATTACACCGTCTCCGCCCCTGGCGTGCTGACGGTGGTGCCGCCGAGTTTCCGTTTCGACATCCAGATCGAGGAAGACCTGATCGAGGAAGTCGTGCGGGTGCTGGGCTACAACAAGCTGCCCGCCACGCCGCCGCTGGCGCCGGTGGTCGGCAAGGTGCCGAGCGAAGCGCGTCGCAGCGTGCATGCGCTGCGCCACGCCGTGGCCGCACGCGACTATTTCGAAACCATCAATTTCAGCTTCGTGGAATCGCGCTGGGAGCGTGAGCTGGCCGGCAATGAACAGCCGATCCAGCTCCTGAACCCGATCGCCGCGCCGCTGGCGGTGATGCGCTCCAGCCTGATGGGCAGCCTGATCCAGGCCCTGCGCAACAACCTGGCCCGCAAGGCGCCGCGCGTGCGGCTGTTCGAGATCGGCCGCGTATTCCTGCGTGACGCCACCGTGCTGGAGAGCGACACCACCATTGCCGGCGTGCGCCAGCCGCTGCGCCTGTCTGGCCTGGCCTGGGGCAGTGCGGACCAGCAGCAGTGGGGTGAGTGCGATCGTCCGGTGGACTTCTTCGATGTGAAGGGCGACCTGGAAGCCTTGTTTGCGCCGCGCGCCCTGCAGTTCGAGGCGACGGTGCATCCGGCGCTGCATCCGGGCCGCAGCGCCCGTGTGCTGCTGGACGGGCAGGACATCGGCGTGGTGGGTGAACTGCATCCAAAGTGGCGCCAAAGCTACGAGTTGCCGTCCGCACCCGTGCTGTTCGAACTGGCGTTGGATGCGGTGCTGTCGCGGCTGGTGCCGCAGGGCAAGGGCGTGGCGCGCTTGCAGGCCGTGCAGCGCGACCTGGCCGTCATCGTGGGCGAACAGGTCACCCATGCCGCCCTGATGAATGCCATCACAGGCAGCGGCGAGACCCTGGTACGCTCCGCCCGTCTGTTCGATGTCTTCAAGCCGGCCCAGCCGACTGCGGAGCTGAAGGCGGGTGAACGCAGCCTGGCCGTGCGCCTGGAGCTGCTGGATGACGACAACACCCTGACCGATGAACGCATCGAGCAGGCGGTGGCCAAGGTGGTGACCCGGCTGGGAGAACAGCTCGGGGCCCGTCTGCGGGGCTGAGGCCCCGGCCACGCTGGGCCGCCCCGGTCAGGGTGGCCCCGGCTGAGGAAAAGGAACGAGGACGCGGGAGAGAAGAGGGAAGCCGATGAGCGACGATGACATCAAGGACCAGGCGAGGGTGCTGCTGGGCAGCCTGGAAACGCCGACGCTGACCAAGGCGGAGCTGGCCGAACTGCTGTTCGACAAGCTCGGCCTGAACAAGCGCGAGTCCAAGGACATGGTCGAGGCCTTCTTCGACATCATCCACGACAGCCTCTCCAGTGGCCGCGAAGTGAAGTTGTCGGGCTATGGCAACTTCAACATCCGCCGCAAGGCGCCCCGTCCTGGCCGCAATCCACGCACCGGCGAGGCGATTCCCATCAAGGCTCGTAACGTTGTGACATTTCATGCCAGTCACAAATTGAAAGAAGCTGTGCAAGGGAACGCGCCTGCTGCCGGAGACTTCGAGTAGAGTCTGACCTCCCTTCCAGCTGCCGGAGCACCTGATTCCAATGGACATCACGCTTCCCGCCATTCCCGCCAAGCGCTACTTCACCATCGGTGAGGTGAGCGAGTTGTGCGGCGTGAAGCCGTATGTGCTGCGCTATTGGGAACAGGAATTCACCCAGCTCAAGCCGATGAAGCGGCGCGGCAACCGCCGCTATTACCAGCACCATGAGGTGCTGCTCATCCGCCGCATTCGCGACCTCCTGTATGACCAGGGCTTCACCATCAGTGGTGCCCGCAATCAGCTCACCGACGCCCACCATGGCGGGCACGGTGGCCAGGGCACGGCCAGCCATGCGCAGGAGTTCCGCGCTGAGGCCCAGGCGGCGGCCGAGCATGCACCGCTGCGCGATCTTCAATGGCGTGATGTACAGGCCCGCGATGTGTTGGCCCGCGATGGTCTGGGTCGTGAGCCGCAACGTGCACTCGCTGCAGACGTGGCCGACGGTGCTGCGCACACCAGCGTCTCACTTGAAAAGCTGTCGCTGGAAGAAGTGAGAGAAGAATTGTTGGCCATTCGAGAGAGTTTGCTTGCTTGAGCCTAGAAAACGCGTATAGAATCTAAGTCTTCGTCGGGGTGTAGCGCAGCCTGGTAGCGCACTTGCATGGGGTGCAAGGGGTCGCGAGTTCGAATCCCGCCACCCCGACCATTTATAAGAAGACTGAGCGCCTGGTACTGCAAAGTACCAGGCGTTTTGCTTTTCAGGTCGGTGTTCCGGGCCGTTCCTACCGGCCATTCTTTCAGGCCGTACTTTCAGGTCTTCGACTGGTTCAAGGCTTTCGACTCGTTCAAGGCGTCTGAGTCATTCAATGCTTTCAGCGTCTTCAAGGCCTCGGGGCCTTTGGGCGCCAACCCCATCCAAGGCCGCAGCCAGGACACCTGCATGGCCAGCCAGGCTGCCGCCCCGCACACCACCACGGTGAAGGCCACCACCGCAGCGGCTTCCAGCGCCAAGGGCCACTGTTGTTGTGCCAGCCAGTGAGCGCTGACCACCGTCGCCGTCTGGTGCACGATGTAGAACGGAAACACGGCCTGGGTCAGCCAACGTAATGTCAGGCTGTCGCGCTGCGCCAGCCAGTGGCGTCCCCATCCGAGTACCGCCACCAGTGGCAACCATTGCCGGCCGCTCGAGAGCACCCGCAAGGCCATCAGGCTGGCCGTCGACACATCTTCGTTGTCGCCATAACTGTCGCTCCAGCACTGGAAGCTGATCTGCACCACCACGGCCAGCACCAGCGCCACCCAGCGCCAGCGATGCACCGCTGCCCACGCGCCATGCCGGTCGTCGCGATGGCCGAACAGCGCCATGCCCACCACAAACATCGAGAGCGACAAAGCATGGTGGTACCAGTCATGCACCAGGTCATTGCGGATCGGGAACAGGGGCATCAGGTGCTGACGCAGCAGCGCCAGCACCAGCCAGGGCACCCACAGCACCCGCGTCCCGGACACCAGCCCAGACCAGCCCGCATGGCGGGTCCAGGGGCCGGCCTTGCACAGCAACAACGCGAGCATGGTGTAGCACCAGAGGTAGGGCAGGAACCAGAGGTGGTTCCAGGTCGGCAGGGTGAGGCAGGTCCGCCCGTCGGCGCTGTCGCTGCAAAAGCCGTGATAAGCATGCGCATAGAGCTGCAGGAAGTCCAGGTAGCTGCCGGCATAGCCAAACTTCTCCACCACCTGGAGGTAGGACTGGGGGGGCACCACCACCGCCATGCCAAACAGCAGGGGCAGCAGCAAGCGCGCGCTGCGTTGACGGATCAGCCCCTGGCTGCCGCGTTCCACCATCAGCCCGATGGCCGCGCCGGAGATCAGGAACAGCAGCGACATACGCCAGGGGTTGAGCCAGAGCATCGCGGCCTCCAGCCCGGGGACGAGCCGAGGCGACTTCACATGCCAATCCCAGCTCACGTAATACATCCCCACGTGATAAAGGATCAGCAGGCCGAAGGCGATGACACGCAACCAGTCGAGTTCAGTGAGGCGCCCGTGGTCCCGGCGTGGCAGGTGGTTCAGGGATGTGTTCATGGCGCTAGCGTCGCGCCTGCGAGCCGCGCGGCCGCAGGAATGTGACGAGCCGCCCCCACACAGTGACGAGCCGTGGCCCCGACGTGACGGCCTCCCCCTACACTCCGCCGCCATGACCCAGGACCTTTGGCTGCGCTCCTACCTGCAACGGCGTGTCGTCTTTGAACGAACGGCCTGGGTGCTGTTGCTGAGCCTGTCCGCCGCAGCCAATGCCACGACCGTCTATCTCGACATCCGGCGGATGGGCCTGGACTTCGACTGGTGGGAACCGGTGACCTGGGAGGCGTCCAGTGCCCTGATGTGGATGCTGCTGGTGCCGCTGATCATCCGGGGCATGGATGCCAAACCGCTGCGTTGGGGACTGTGGCGGCGTCATCTGCCGTATCACCTGCTGTTCAGCCTGCTGTGCAGCATGGCCCATGTGCTGGGCATGGTGGGCCTGCGCAAGCTGACCTACGCCAGCCTGGGCGCCCAGTACGATTTTGGGAATTGGCCCCGTGAATTGGGCTACGAGGCCTTGAAGGATGTGCGCAGCTACGCGCTGGCCGTGGCGCTGATCGGCAGCTATCGGCTGCTGCTCTGGCGGTTGCAGGGAGAGGCGAGCCTGCTGGATGAGGCACCGTCGGGAGGGCGCGAGACCGCTTCGGTGGTGCGGGAGACCCCTTCGGTGGTGCGGGAGACCCCTCCGTTGGAGGGCGAGGCCCCTTCAGTGATGCGTGAGGCCGGCCGGATGCCTCCAGGCCGGTTCGATGTTCCCGTGCCCGTGCCCGTGCCCGTGCCACCGACGGGTTCCGCACACGATACCCCTGCCGCCGCAGTAGCGGTCGCCGAGCCCGCCGCCGATGTCACCCGCGCTCGCGTGGACGCCGCCCAGCCCATCACAGCGGCTCTCACCGCCGCAGCTCCCGTTATCCAGCCGTCCGTCATCCAGCCTCCCACCACTGCGGCTCCCTCCACTGCGGCTCCCTCCACCCAGCCTCCCGCTGCTCGCCCGGAGCGTCTGTTGGTCAAGAAGCTGGGCACTGAATTCCTGCTGCCCGTGGCCGAGATTGAATGGGTGCAAGCCTGCGGGAACTACGTGAATCTGCATCGACAGGGCCACGACTACCCGTTGCGCAGCAGCCTGGCCGCGTTTGATCAACGGCTGGATCCGGCACAGTTTGTGCGCGTCCACCGCAGCTATCTGGTTCGGATTTCCATCATCGAAGCCATTGAACCCACCGAAGCAGGTGATGCCCAACTGCGCCTGCAGGGCGGCCGGCGCCTGCCGTGCAGCCGCACCTATCTGGAGGACCTGCGGCAGCGCATTGCTTTTTGAGCGTCCTTCAGAGCTTTTGCCAGAGCTTGCCTTAAGGAGGGCGCTTCCCCATTTGGGCCATCTAGTGGCCGGTCTCCTGGCAGGAAGATGCGCAACCCGCGCCAGGCGGTCGGCCGGACCGGTATGCTGTGAACGTCATGGAGCAAGCGTCTGTCATCGATCCCTCGCCCCGCCTCCTGCGCAGCCAGGCGGATGGGCAGTGGCTGGCCCGGCTGGAGGGCGAATGGACGCTGTTGTCCTTGCGTGAGCGCGTGGAGGCCTTGCGCGCCGAGCTGGCCGGCTTGCCCAAGTCTGGCGTGTCGTGGGACCTCAGTGCCATCAGCCGCATGGACCCCACCGGGGCCTTGCTGCTCTGGCAGGCCTGGGGCCGCAAACAGCCCGACCAGCTTCAGTGGCCACCCGGCCCTGCCGGCTCGATGTTCCAGGCCCTGTTTGCCCGCCTGAGCGCCAAACAGGGCAAGCCCGCCCGGCCGCATCGGCTGGAAAGCGCCCGGATGCTGGGCCAGGGCCTGCTGAACATGGCCCACCACCTGCTGGATGCTGTGGCGCTGTTCGGGCAGGTGGTGCAGGACTGCGGGCGGATGCTCCGCCAGCCCAGCCTGATCGCCTGGCGTGACATCTCCGCGCATATCTACCGCAGCGGTGCCCAGGCCTTGGGCATCACCGCCCTGGTAGGCGTGCTGGTGGGGGTCACGCTTTCGTATCTGATCGCCAAGCAGCTGCAGAATTTCGGCGCCGACATCTATGTGATCAACATCCTGGGCATCAGCGTGTGGCGGGAACTCGGCCCTTTGCTGGCCGCCATCCTGGTAGCCGGGCGCAGTGGATCCGCCATGACAGCCCAGATCGGCGTGATGCGGGTGACCCAGGAACTGGACGCCTTGTCGGTCATGGGCATCTCGCACACCGTGCGGCTGGTGTTCCCGAAGATGGCGGCACTGGCACTGTCCTTGCCCCTCGTGACGGTGTGGACCAGCTGCATGGTGCTGCTGGGGGGCATGCTGGCCGCACGGGCCACCCTGGGGCTGGACTATGTGCAGTTCCTGCAAGGGCTGCCCGCGTCGGTGCCGGTGGCCAACCTGTGGCTGGGGGTGACCAAATCGGCGGTCTTCGGGGTGCTGATCGCGTTCGTGGCCTGCCATTTCGGCCTGCGCATCAAGCCCAACAGTGAAAGCCTGGCCACAGGCACCACGGATTCGGTGGTCTCATCCATCACCATGGTGATCGTGGTGGACGCGATTTTCGCAGTGATGTTCTCTGACGTGGGGATCAAGGCATGAGCGGCATCCGGAATCAGACACAAGCGGCAGCACCGGCCCATCAGGTGGCGATCTCGGTGCGCCATGTCGGCACCGTGCTAGGCGGCGTGCGCATCCACAAGGACATCAGCCTGGACGTGCAAGCCGGTGAGGTGCTGGGCATCATCGGCGGCTCGGGCAGCGGCAAGACCACGCTGTTGCGCCTGATGCTCGGCCTGGAGCGGCCCACCGAGGGCGAAGTGCTGGTGCTGAACCACAAGCTGGGCAATTGCGAGGCGACCGATCTGGCGCAGGTGCGCCATCGCTGGGGGGTGCTGTTCCAGCAGGGCGCGCTGTTCTCGGCGCTCTCCGTGTTCGACAACATCGCCGTGCCGCTGCGCGAGCTCAAGAGTCTGCCCAAGGACCTGATCGCCGAGCTGGTGATGCAGAAGCTGCAACAGGTGGGCCTGAAGCCGGAGGACGGCATCAAGATGCCGGCCGAACTGTCCGGGGGCATGATCAAGCGGGTCTCCCTGGCGCGGGCGTTGATCATGGATCCGCAGTTGCTGTTTCTGGACGAACCCACGGCGGGTCTGGACCCGGCCAGCTCCAAGCGTTTTGTCCAGCTCATTGAAAGCCTCAAGCGCGAGATGGACCTCACCGTGGTGATGGTCACCCATGACGTGGACACGCTGTTCGCGCTGGTGGACCGCATCGCCGTGCTGTCAGACCAGCATCTGGTGGCGCACGGCAAGCTGGAGCAGGTGGTGCAGATGTCGCATCCCTTCATCCGCAATTTCTTCCTGGGCCATGTGCAGCGCTGCGCCGAAGACAACATCCGCAGCTTCCGCGATGCCCTGCATCACCAGGATGACCCGTTGCCCGCCGATCCGGCGCTCGCCCATCCGCAGCCGGCCTGACCGGCACCTGCCCCTCTCCTCACAACCCGGACCCGATCGATCTCATGGAAAACAAAGCCCACGCCCTGGCCACTGGCCTGTTCGTGCTGCTGCTGGGGGCCGCGCTGGTCGCGGTGGTGATGTGGTTCCGCGACAGCCGGGGTGACACCCAGTCGTTCACCGTGGTGTCGCGCGCGGGTGTGCCCGGCCTGAACGTGAAGGCACCGGTCAAGCTGCGGGGCGTGATGATCGGCAAGGTGGCGAGCATCCGCTTCGACCCGGCGGAGCCGCGCCAGATCCTGGTGGGCATCGACGTGGATGTGGATGCCCCCATCACCGCGGGTACGGTTGCCAAGCTGGGTTACCAGGGCATCACCGGCCTTTCGTTCATCGACCTCAATGATGGCGAGCCGCCCGCCAATCCGCAGCAGAGCGTGCTGCAGACGCGGCGCATTGCACTGGCACCGTCCATCCTGGACCAGCTCACCGACATCGGCCCCAAGCTCGCTGCCACGGCGATGGACACGATGAAGCGCATCAACCTGGTGTTGAACGATTCGAACCAGCAGCAATTCAGCCAGACGTTGACGCAGCTGAAGGAGGCCTCGGCCGGGCTCAATCAACTGGTCAGCGAACTGCACCCGACGGCCAAGGCGCTGCCCTCGCTGATCAAGAATGCGGATGGCCTGGTGGTGGCCGGCCAGCACACGCTGGGGCGGGTGGATCACCTGGCCCAGCAGGGCGGAGAGATGGTTGATGCCTACAAGGCGCGTGCCGCCGAACTGGACAAGATCGGCGACGCGGCGGCGCAGTTGCAGGCCTCAATCAAGCGGATAGAACAGGCGCTGGTGGGCGCGAACGAGCGGCCTCGCCAGCAGGCGCTGGTGGATGACCTGTCTCGTGCGGCACGGGCGTTGGAACGCGCCGCGCAGGGCCTGAGCGATCAACCGCAAAGCCTCCTCCTGGGCCCGCGTCCGGCGCCAGCCGGCCCGGGGGAAGCGGGCTTCGACCCGAGCGGCAAGGAGCAATGAGTTGAAGCCCTCTGTGAAGAATGTGAGCACCGCCATGAGCCTGAAGACGGCTGCGAGCGAAGTCGCCGACACCATGACGGCTGCCGGCACTGAGCGGGAAACTGTCGAATCTGCCGCGCCATTCACTGGTCGCCGCGCGCTTCTCTCCGCGCTGGTCTGCGGTGCTGCATTGCCGTGGCTGGCGGCCTGCGCCAGCCGGCCTGCGCCGCCTCGCAGTCTGGACCTGGGGCCCGCACCGACCTGGCGTGGCCCGGCGCCACTGCCGCGCCGCGTGGACGTCCAGGCCGTGTCCGCGTCTGAGCTGATGCAGGGCTTCGCCGTGGTCTACCGGCTCGACTACACCGACCCCTACACCCGTCGCGCCTACCGTGACAGCCGCTGGGCTGCACCCGTGCCGACGCTGGTGGCGGGCCGCCTGAAGCAACTGGCCAGCCGCGCCGAGCTGGCACCGGGCGCCGACAGCGCGCCGCCAGTGAGCCTGGTGGTGGACCTGGAGGACTTTGTGCAGCGCTTCTCCAGCGCGACGCAGAGCGAGATCACGCTGCGCCTGAGCGCCACGCTCATCACGGCGAAAGCGCTCACCGGAGCGGGCCCACGCAAGACGTTTGAAGGCTCGGCGCCGGCAGGTGGCGATGCCGACGGCGCGGTACGGGCGATCGCGCAGCTACTGGACCGGATCGGGGCGGAAATGCTGGCGTGGGCGGCCGCCACTGGCCTGGATGCAACGCCGGCCAGGCGCTGAGGGGCCAGAGCGCTGTGCAGGCGGGTCGATGCCCGCCTGATGGTCAGAACGACGCCGTGATGCCGCCGCCCATGCGCTGTTGCCGCTGGCGCAGGAAGGCTTCCGCCATGCCGGATTCGGGCTGCAGGCGCTGCCCGATATAGAGCTCCTGACGGCGCTCGGTGATCTGGGCACGCAGACGGTTGGCCATGATGGTCAGCGGCTGCAGGCCTTTGCGTTCGGCACGTTCAATGGCCTCGCCGAGCTGATGCATGGCATGGTTGGCCAGCAGGGCTGCATGGGCCTGGACCACGCGCAGCCGTCCCTGGACGCTGCGCTCCGCCTGGCGCAGCCAGGCCATCACCGCATCCGCGTCACCGCCCTTGACCTTGAACAGGCTTTCACCAGCGGCCAGCAGCAGCTCTTCCAGGCGGACGCGGTCGGCGGCTGCATAGGCCTCGTTGACCTCCACCATCTTGCGTTCCCGATGCCGACGTTCCTGGTCGTCCGGCGCCAGGTCGGGGTGCAGGCGCATGGCGGCGCGCCGGTAGAGCGTCTTCAGCGGCGGCGGGCCGATATGCACCAGGCCGCCCTCCGGTTCCGGTGGAAGCGGTGCGCCAGGAGGCAGCTGCAGCAGCATCGGCATCGTCGTGGCACGCGGTGGCTCCGGGGCGCGGGTATCGACCCCATTTCGGCCCAGGGCCTCGTGCAGGTAGCGCATGGCGCAATACAGCTGGGATTCCAGCGCATCGAGCTCCATGTAGAGCGGCCCCAGGGTGGCGACGTAGCGGTCGATGAAACGCTGCAGTTGGGCACGGCATTGCGCGTAGGCCTTTTCGCCATCGGCCAATTGCCGCTGGAGGTCAGCCAGTTCTTCGCGGCGGCGGTCAAGTTCGCGCGGCGTGATGGCCGTGGCCTGGCTGGTCATGGTGGCGCTGGTCCCTGGAGGTTTCTGTGTGGCGTTTGCCCGATTCTGCCCCGCCCAACCGGCGGTTCAAAGCCCAAACAGCCGGACTTCGAGCGGTATTTCTTGGCGTTTCCCCGGGGACCGGTGTTGGGCGCCCCCGCCGCCCGGAATTTTGGCGAGATCTTCGCCCTGAATCGGTGCATCGGGCGATGGGCGGCGCCAGCCTCACGCCTGGCCTGGGGGTTCAGGGCTGCGAGGCCGCAGGCGCCAAGCCGCTGGCGGCCTCGGTCGGGCCGCTGGCCACGGCGTCGGGCACCGTGGGTGCCGACACCTCTGGGGCCGGGGCGCTGATCGGCGGCGGCGTCTGGGCGCCCGCCGCCGGCCCGGTGCCGCCCACGGCCGGCAGCAGCGGCACGATCAGCAGCGCCACGATATTGATGATCTTGATCAGCGGATTGACTGCCGGGCCGGCCGTGTCCTTGTAGGGGTCGCCGACCGTGTCGCCAGTGACGGCCGCCTTGTGGGCGTCACTGCCCTTGCCGCCATGGTGGCCGTCCTCGATGTACTTCTTGGCGTTGTCCCAGGCCCCGCCGCCGGTGCACATGGAGATGGCCACAAACAGCCCGGTGACGATGGTGCCCATCAGCAGCCCGCCCAGCGCAGCCGGGCCGAGCACCAGGCCCACCATGATGGGCACCACCACCGGCAACAGCGAGGGCACGATCATTTCCTTGATGGCGGCCGCGGTGAGCATGTCCACCGCGCGGCCATATTCCGGCTTGCCGGTGCCTTCCATGATCCCCTTGATCTCCCGGAACTGGCGGCGCACTTCTTCCACCACCGAGCCGGCCGCGCGGCCGACCGCCTCCATGGCCATGGCGGCGAACAGATACGGAATCAGGCCGCCAATGAACAGGCCGACGATGACCATGTGGTTGCTCAGGTCGAAGCTGACCGTGAGCCCGCGGCTTTCCAGCGCATGGGTGTAGTCCGCGAAGAGCACCAGTGCTGCCAGGCCGGCCGAGCCGATGGCGTATCCCTTGGTGACGGCCTTGGTGGTGTTGCCCACGGCGTCCAGCGGGTCGGTGATGTCGCGCACGCTGTCGGGCAGGTTGGCCATTTCGGCGATGCCGCCGGCGTTGTCGGTGATGGGGCCATAGGCATCCAGCGCCACGACGATGCCCGCCATGCTGAGCATGGCGGTGGCCGCGATGGCGATGCCGTACAGGCCCGCCAGCTTGAAGGCCACCAGGATGGCGATACACACGAAGATCACCGGCCAGGCGGTGGAGCGCATGGAGACCCCCAGGCCCGCGATGATGTTGGTGCCGTGGCCGGTGGTGGACGCCTGGGCGACGTGCTGGACCGGCTTGTAGTCGGTGCCGGTGTAGTACTCGGTGATCCACACCATGGCGGCGGTGAGCACCAGGCCGACCAGGCAGGAGAAGAAGAGCTGGTGCGCGCCGATGGTCTGGCCGCCCGGCAGGGTCAGGTCCTGCGGGAACAGGGCCCGGGTGATGAAGTAGAAGGCGACGGCGGAGAGCACGCCCGCCACGATGAGGCCCTTGTAGAGCGCGGGCATCACGTTCTTCATGCCGGGGCTGGCCTTGACGAAGCCGCAGCCGACGATGGAGGCAATGATGGAGACTCCGCCCAGCACCAGTGGATAGACCAGCGCGGCGGTGGACATGCCGCCGAAGGTGAGGGCACCCAGGGCGATGGTGGCGATGAGGGTGACGGCGTAGGTTTCGAAGAGGTCGGCCGCCATGCCGGCGCAGTCGCCGACGTTGTCGCCGACGTTGTCGGCGATGACGGCCGGGTTGCGCGGATCATCCTCGGGGATGCCGGCTTCCACCTTGCCCACCAGGTCCGCCCCCACGTCGGCGCCCTTGGTGAAGATGCCGCCGCCGAGGCGGGCAAAAATGGAGATGAGGGAGGAACCGAAGGCAAAGCCGAGCAGCGGCTTGAGGGCGTTGCTGTCGGTGTTCTGGAGGTTGTTGCTGACCCAGAGGAAGAACAGGCCCACCCCCAGCAGGCCAAGGCCGACCACCAGCATGCCGGTGATGGCGCCGCCCTTGAAGGCCACATTGAGCGCCGGGGCCATGCCCTGGGTGGCCGCTTGCGCCGTGCGGACATTGGCCCGCACCGAGACGTTCATGCCGATGAAGCCGCAGGCGCCGGAGAGAACGGCCCCGACGACGAAGCCGACGGCGGTGACTCCGTCGAGGGCGACACCGATGAGGATGGCCAGCACGACGCCGACGATGGCGATGGTGCGATATTGACGGGCCAGGTAGGCGGCCGCACCCTGCTGGATCGCCAGGGCGATCTCCTGCATGCGAGGGTTGCCAGGGTCCTGGCTGAGAATCCAGCTTCGTTGGATGAAGCCATAAAGCACTGCGGCCAAGCCGCACGCCAGCGCAAAGTACAGCGCCATGGTGATCGACATGTGTTGTCTCCTTCTTGGGGAAACATGGCAGAGGTTCCCCTTAGCTGTTCGCCTTGTCTGAGACGCCCTGATGCCCACAGCGCCGGTCCTGCGCGCAAGCAACATACAGGCCGTGAAAAGCATGCTAAAGCGGGGAGGGCGGGTTGGGATAGGCGTTTACCAGTGGAAGGGACACGGGGGTGTCAGGCCTTTCAGGGTGGACGGCAAGGACTGTCCCTCCTTTTCGACGTGCCGCCATTGGGACTGGGGATGGAGCGGCAAGATGCAGGCAGCGTCAGGCAGGCAGCTTCAGGCAGGCGGTCCGGCAGGCGGTTTCCGGCATGCAGTTTCCGACATGCGGAAAAGGGGTGCTGGGCGGAGCCTCTAGAATCGCCGTCTACCGCATTCCTTGCTGTCCACCACCATGAGCCTCCATAAAGTCACCCCCGGCCCGAAGGCCCCCGAACAGTTCAACGTCGTGATCGAGATCCCGATGAACGCGGATCCGATCAAGTACGAAGTCGATAAGGAAAGCGGCGCCCTGTTCGTCGACCGCTTCATGACGACCGCCATGCACTACCCGTGCAACTATGGCTATGTGCCCCAGACCCTGGCCGACGACGGGGACCCCGTGGACGTGCTGGTCATCACCCCCTTCCCCCTCACCCCCGGCGTGGTGGTGACCTGCCGTGCCATCGGCATGCTGGACATGGACGACGAAGCCGGCGGCGACGCCAAGCTGCTGGCCGTGCCTACCACCAAGATCCTGCCGATCTACGAACACTGGACCAAGCCGGAAGACATCAACCAGATGCGCCTGAAGGCCATCCAGCATTTCTTCGAGCACTACAAGGACCTGGAAGCCGGCAAGTGGGTGAAGGTCAAGGGCTGGAAGGGCCCTGACGAGGCCAAGGCCGAGATCACCAACGGCATGGCGAACTACGCCAAGGCCCAGCAGGCCGATTGAGACCTCTCGATCTCTCTCCCGCAAAGGCGCCTAAGGGCGCCTTTGTTGTTTCTGGCCCGGACGCGGCCACGGACAGGATCTGGACAGCCTGGCCCGCTGCCACTCGGTAACAGAACGGGTAACAGAACGCGCCTCGGATGGGCCTGGATCACGGCATGAGCTACCGGAGGACGCACAATGTGTCTTCCAGTGGCGGGCGATCAGCGATGAAGCGGTTCGCCTTCCATACAAATACGGTCAAAGCATCAGGAAGTGCGAAATGGCCGAGGGAGATGTGGTGAAAGACAGACTCGACGACGGCTCACGTCCTGCACAAGCGCGGGCGGGTGGTTACGCACCCTCATCAGCGGGTGGGGCGCCGGCCGCAGACGCCGGGCCGGATCCTGCCGTGGCCCCATCCGGTCACGCCACCGCAGGCCGTCCCCACAAGGCTGGCGAAACGCCCCGCGCCGCGCGGCCGTTCCGCATCTTCCACCTGTCGGACGTGCATTTCGGCAACCACTTCGACGAGTCGGTCTGGAATTACGTCGGGGAACTGGCCCGGCGCGAGCGGCCCGACCTGGTGGTGTGCACCGGCGACCTGGTCGACCACGGCGGGCTCTTCATGCTGGCCGCCGCGCAACAGGAGTTCAAGAAGTTCACCGACCACCTGAACGACTGGAACCGGAAGAACGGGTCGGAACGCAATGTCCAGTTCCGCTGTGTGCCGGGCAACCATGACTGCGGTCCGTGGGGCAACCTGAAGTTCCGGCCGTTCTCGACCAACTTCGGCGCCATCTTCGGCGCGGTGCCCATCCAGGTGCCGGCATGGATGCCCGCCTATCTGCAATATCGGCGCAGTTCCTTCCTGCGTCGTTGCCTGCATCGGGTGTTCCAGACACCGGCGCTGTACGCCATCAAGTGGGGAACCACGCTATGGCGTTTCTTCAGCGGGAAAGAGACCGGCTTCAACGTCCCGCTGCTGCGCAGCGATGACCCGCAGGAGGTGGTGCTGGTCTACCTGGACAGCAATGACGCCATGCGCCTGGCCACCGGCAACGTCAATGCGCGCGAGGTGACCAAGCTCAAGGCGCTGATGCTGAATCTGCGTGACGACACCGGCGCACGGCCCTTTGTGCCGCGCGTGGCGTTGCTGCACCACCATCCGCTGCCCATCCCCGAGGCGTCGATCGAAGAGGGCCTGACCTCCTTCGAGCCCTTCCTCGTGCTGCGCAATGCCGGCCTGGTTCTCAAGGAACTCAACCGGTGCGATGTGGACCTCATCCTGCATGGCCACAAGCACTACGCCGCCTTTGGCCGGCTCGGGTATTCCATCGACCACCACACCGAAGGCGAGATCGCCGTGCTGGCCGCCGGCAGCGGTGGCGTGACGCATTCGGAACCCGGCCGCAACTCGGTCAACCTGATTGACATCCTGGAAACCGGACGGATGTCGTTCCGCTCCATCCACTTCGGCGCCGGTGGTGGCGCCCCGGTGCATGAAATCTCCCGAGGCAAGAAGGAGATTCACGGTGTGGAGATGCACAAGGCCCGTGTGCACCGCCGGGCCATGGAACGCCAGGGCCAATGGATCGAGAAGGTCACCCACGCGGTGGGCGTGGACCCGACCGGCGTGGCCGTGGTGCGGCAGGACGTGACCCAGCATTGGTTCGAGCGGCCCGGGCCGGCCCAGGTGGTGCCGGTGGTGTGCTCCGTGTCCCTGGGGCGTGTCTCCCACAACACCATCGAACTCAGTGAACTCTCCAAGAGCGCTGGCCACCAGTGGGTGAACCGTCCCAAGGGGCCCGTGCGCCTGGTGCAGGCCGGTATCGACGTGGGCCGCCGCCTGACCGGCCCGGCGGTGGACTATGGCTACCAGTACAAGTGCTTCAACACCTACGCCATCACGCAGTGGGAGACGGTCGCCGCCAGTGAGCGCGAGGCGCTGCATCAGGACGACCAGCAGCCGCGGCGCCCACGCGAACGTGTGCCGGAGCTGGAACTGACCTCCTATGTGGTGCGGGCGCCGCTGCGTGCGTTGGTCTTCAAGGTGCAGCTGCCCGCCAGCGAGCAGGCGCTGAAACCCTTCATGCAGGTGATGCGCTGGAGCACCTACCCAGCCACGCCGCTGGACCCGTACGGCCAGTTCCATGAACACGGCGCGCCAGGGGAATGGGTCAGTGACGCGGAGCTGACCGCTCATGAATCGGCCAATCTGATCCAGCGTGGCGACAACCTGTGGGAGCTGAATGTGGCCTACCCGATGGTGGGTCACCGGTATGACGTCCGCTGGCGCGCGGAGCCAGCACGCCTGGCGGCGCCCACGCGGGACAGCACCCGCAGCCGTGGCCGCACCCTGGCCCTGCGCTCCGCCTTGCTGGATGTGCCTACCGTGCAGGCCAATGTCACCGCGCTGCGGGAGTGGGAGCAGTTCTTCCGCGATGCACTGAAGTCCATGACCTCGCAGACGGGCGCGCTGGATGACATCGAGATCGCCATGTTCTCCTACGACGAGGCGCGGCACGACCTGATCCAGGCCCTGGTGCTCTCGCCCACCAAGCCCTATCTGATTCCGCGCCACCCCTTGGTGGTGCCGCTGGGCGAGGGCGTGATCGGCGCCGCACTCAAGCGCTCGCAACCCGTGATGTATGTGGACCCGCTGCTGAGTGGAAGCAAGCACGAGGCGGCCTACCTCTACGCCGGCGAGGAAGACACGCCCGCCGGACCGTCCACCAGACTGGCGGGCACCCGCTGGAAATATGTGGTGGCCTTCCCCCTCTCGTCCGACGTGGCGGGTGAGGACCTGGACTGGGGGCCGCACACGACCGTGGGCGTGCTGACCCTGTCATCGGCCCGGGTGGATAGCGGGCTGGTGGACCTGGTGGGCCAGATGATCGCCGCCCCCCCTGCGGCGGGAGCCCCCGCCGCCTACGGCCTGGGTGACCCCCGGGCCGAGGCCGGCAGGGGACCGGGCCGCTCCCCCGACGCTGACGTGGGGGCTGGCGCTGACGACTGGGGCGCTTCCGAGGAGCCCGGGGATGCCGCTGAGGACGTGGGCGATGAGAAACGCCGTGAACTGGCCGGCGAACTGCTGTGGTCTTATGCCAATTTTTTGATGTTGTGCCTGACCGAAGACCCCGTGCCTGCGGGCTCCGATGACCGCGCCAGCTTGCCGAACACGGCCTGACTGCTACACTTTCCGTACTTTCGGAGCGTACTCATGTCATTTGTTCGCACAACGGGCGGTCTGCTTCAGTTGAACACCAAAAGGCTGACGAAGGACGACTATCTTCGTGCGGCCGCTTATGCCCGTGATGTGTTGAAGTACCCCGCGATCAGCGAACGCATCATGGCGGAGCAGCGCAAGCAGGGCGCCCAGGCGCCTGCCTCGCTGGCGCGCACCCAGACCCGGGCCGCAGATGCCCAGGCGCCGGTGCTGGAAGACCTGGATGCGTTCGAGCCGGAGCTCTTCCGGTAATTCATCCGAAGGCGCGCACGGGTTCCAGAAACTCGATGCTGCGTGGAGCCTTCAGCATCTCCCCCAGTTGGGCCTCGTAGGCCACACGGTACGGTTTGGTGAGGTGTTTCGCCAGGAACTCATCCTTCGAGCAAGCCCACGTCTCGTACAGGACGAGTGTGTCCGGGTCCTGCAGTGAACGATGGAGATAGGTGTTCACGAAGTCGGGCTCCTTGGACATCTCGTTGAGCACGGGCAGCAGACTTGCCATGAACGCTTCGCGCTGTTCGGTCTTGGCAGGCAGGTGGACAACAAAAGAGACAGTTTCAGTCATGGTCGTAGAGGCTTGAGGTGGGGGACATGGCGTTGCAGCGCATCGCCAACGGTGAAGCCAGTGTGGCCCTCACACAGGGCGTTGACGTCCCACCGGATGCATGCCGACGTGCGACATCATCGAACGTGTTTCCAGCCGGGGTGCGCCCCGCGCATCGGCCGCCCGCGGTTCACTGGGGCTCGGCCTTGAACGATTCCTTGAACGGTTGATGGCGCTCCAACTCGTCGATGTACTCGCCCATCGCCTCACCTTCGCGCTCCAGGAAGTCCGCCACCGCCTCACGGAACTGCGGGTGCGCCAGCCAGTGTGAGGAATGGGTCGCCACAGGCATGAGCCCACGCGCCATCTTGTGCTCCCCTTGTGCACCGCCCTCAAATCGCAGCCACCCATTCGCCAGGCACCAGGCCAGCGGCTGGTAGTAGCAGGCATCGAAATGCAGGTTGGGGATGTAGCGTGTCGAGCCCCAGTAGCGGCCATAGGCAGCACGCTGCCGTTCATCGATGGCCACCAATGAGGCCGCCACCCGCTCCCCTTGGGCATCCCGCGCCACAAACATCAACCACTGCTCAGGCATCTCTACCGCCATGCGCGCAAAGAAATCGCGCTTGAGATAGGGCTTGTTGTGATGGGCCAGGTAGGTGAGCGTGTAGCACTCGTAGAAGAAATCCCAGTCTTGCGCCGTGATGGCCGTACCCCGCAGTGTCTCGAAGCGGATGCCCGCCTCCACGACCTTGCGCTGCTCCTGCTGGATCTTCTTGCGCTTCTCCCGCTGCAGCGTCTGCAGATAGTCCGCAAAGCTGCGCGGCGCGCCGTCGCCGGTCCAATGGAATTGCACCTGTTGCCGCGCCATCCATCCATCCGCTGCCAGGGCTTCCTGGTCCAACGTGTCCCCGAACAGCACGTGGATGGACGACAGCTCGGCCCGCTGTGCCAACGCACGCAAGCCCTTCACGAGCCAGCCTCGCGCCTCGTCGTCCCGCGCCAGCAGCCGGCTCCCCGGCACCGGCGTGAACGGCACGGCGACCAGCAGCTTGGGGTAGTACGTGAGGCCGTGGCGCTGGTAGGCGTCTGCCCACGCCCAGTCAAACACATACTCGCCGTACGAATGGCCTTTCATGTACACCGGGCAGGCAGCGATCAGTTGGTCGTCTTCCCACACGCTGAGGAACTGCGCCTGCCACCCGGTCTTCACCACGGCCGACCCCGAGGCGTGCATCGCCCGCAGGTATTCCAGCCGCATGAAGGGTGAGGGGAGGGGGGATGCCGCCAGCAGCGCGTTCCACGCCTGCAGTGGCAGTTCGGCGGGGTCGTCATCGACCCTGATCAGCGGTGTCGGGCGGTTGGTGTCAGTCATGCAGTCGTGCCAGTGTTGGTGAAATCTTAGGCCCAACACCAAACCCCCCGCTTTGATGGCAGGATGTTGGCTATGCAAGCGACGTCCCCTTCCACCGTGTCCGCCCGTCAATTCCCCCGAGAAGGCAGCTTCGACAATCTCTACCTGCACGACTTCGCCCGGTTGGCTGTGGGGGTGCCGCTGTGCAAGGTGGCGGACCCCGCCTACAACGCGGAGCAGACCGCGCAGTTGCTGCGCGAGGCGGCGGCGCAAGGCAGTGCGGTGGTGGCCTTCCCGGAGCTGGGCCTGGCGGCCTACACCAGCGACGACCTGTTCCACCAGCGCGCGCTGCTGGACGGCTGCGAAGCGGCGCTGGCCCATCTGCTCACCGTCTCACGAGACCTGCCCACCATCGCCATCGTGGGTGTGCCGTTGCGGGTGGAGCACCGGCTGTTCAATTGCGCCGTGGCTTTCCAGCGGGGGCGCCTGCTGGCGGTCTGGCCCAAGACCTATCTGCCCAACTACGGCGAGTTCTACGAGGCCCGCCAGTTCAATGCGGCCGATGAGGCGCTGAGCGAAGAGGTCACGCTGCTGGGGCAGCGCGTGCCGTTCGGCACGCGCCTGGTGGTGGCTGCTGAGGACATGCCGCTGCTGCGGCTGCATGTGGAGATCTGCGAGGACGTGTGGACCCCCATCCCGCCCTCGTCCTACGCCGCCCTGGCGGGGGCTACCGTGCTGGTCAACCTGTCAGCCTCCAACGTCACCGTGGGCAAGGCCGGGTATCGGCATCAACTGGTCGCGCAGCAGTCGGCCCGTTGCCTGGCGGCCTATGTCTACACCTCGGCCGGCGCTGGCGAGTCCAGCACCGACCTGGCCTGGGACGGCCAGGCACTGATCTACGAAAACGGCAGCCTGCTGGCGGAGGCCGAGCGCTTCCAGCGCCGCTCGCAATTGCTGGTGGCTGACGTGGACCTGGAGCGCCTTTCGCGCGAGCGTATGCGCCAGACCAGCTTCGGGGATTCGGTGCGGCACCATGCGCCGCTGCTGAAGGCCTTCCGCACGGCACCGGTGGTGCTGGGCCTGGACCTGCAGCAACCGCTGGCCTTGTGTCGTCGTGTCGAACGTTTCCCCTATGTGCCGGCGGACCGTACCCGCCGGGACGAACGTTGCAACGAGGTCTTCAACATCCAGGTGCAGGCGCTGGTGCAGCGCCTGGTCTCCAGCGGCATCCACAAGCTGGTGCTGGGTGTCTCCGGCGGGCTGGATTCCACGCACGCGCTGCTGGTGGCGGCCCGCGCCATGGACCTGATGGGCTGGCCACGCACCCACATCCTGGGCGTCACCATGCCTGGCTTTGCCACCAGTTCGCGCACGCGCGACCAGGCCATGCGCCTGATGGCTGCCATTGGCTGCGAAGCCCGGGAGATCGACATCCGGCCCAGTTGCCAGCAGATGCTCAAGGATCTGGGCCACCCGTATGCACAGGGGGAGGCCGTTTATGACGTGACCTTCGAGAACGTCCAGGCCGGCGAGCGCACCAGCCATCTCTTCCGTCTGGCCAACCACACCGGCGCTCTGGTGCTGGGCACGGGCGACCTGAGCGAACTGGCGCTGGGCTGGTGCACCTACGGGGTGGGCGATCACATGTCCCACTACAACGTGAATGCGTCGGTGCCCAAGACACTGATCCAGTACCTGGTGCGCTGGGTGGCCGAGACCGAGCAACTGGGGCCGCAGGGCAAGACGGTGCTGCTGGACATCCTGTCCACGGAGATCAGCCCAGAGCTGGTACCGCAGGATGGCAATACCACCGGCCTGCAGAGCACCGAGGCGCATATCGGCCCGTATGAGCTGCAGGACTTCAACCTGTTCTACACGATCCGCTACGGCTGCTCTCCCGCCAAGATCGCGTTCCTGGCGCGCCACGCCTGGGGCGACCGCACCCGCGGCGACTGGCCGGACGGTGAGCATGTGCGCCGCAATGAGTACCCGCTGCCGGAGATCAAACGGGTGCTGCGCATCTTTGTGCAGCGCTTCTTCCGGGGCAGCCAGTTCAAGCGCAGTTGTGTGCCGAATGCACCGAAGGTGGGCAGTGGGGGTTCCTTGTCGCCGCGCGGGGACTGGCGTGCCCCCAGCGATTCGGAGGCCACGGTGTGGTTGGCCGATCTGGCGCGGATTCCGGACTGATGCTGGTGGCGGGCTCTTCGGCAGGGGGGTGAATGGCGTTGGCGGGGGGTGGCGGGGCCGAGGTTCCGTGCTTAAATCACAGCCAGTTCTTCCCCCCCTTTCCCGGAGTCCGCGATGAAACAGATCACCGCCATCATCAAACCGTTCAAGCTCGACGAAGTCCGCGAAGCCCTGGCCGAAGTCGGCGCCTCCGGCCTGACGGTCACCGAGGTCAAGGGTTTTGGCCGCCAGAAGGGCCACACCGAGCTGTATCGCGGCGCGGAATATGTCGTGGACTTCCTGCCCAAGGTGAAGGTGGAAGTGGTGGTCAAGGATGAAGAGGTCGAGCGCAGCATCGACGCCATCCTGAAGGCCGCCAAGACCGGCAAGATCGGGGACGGCAAGATCTTCGTCACGCCGGTCGAGCAGGTGATCCGGATCCGCACCGGTGAGCAAGACGAAGCTGCGGTGTAGGTGTTGGCCCCCGGTTTTGCGGGCCGGCTTGGGGCGGCCCGGCGCCGGCCCTCGTCGCTAACCAGAGCCCCGCTTGGCGGCACCTGGCGGTGCGCCTGCGCGACTAGATGCGTATAGGAGCGGTGATCCTGGGTTGTTGGGGGGTGTGGTGCCCCCGGGTTTCGCGGGCCTCGGGCCCGCAAAACCGCCCCCCGAGGGGGCTGCGGGCCGGCTTGGGGCGGCCCGGCGCCGGCCCTCGTCGCTAACCAGAGCCCCGCTTGGCGGCACCTGGCGGTGCGCCTGCGCGACTAGATGCACAAAGGTGCGGTGATCTGGATCGGCTCTAGGTCTTGATGTGCTGCCAGATCGCAGCGATCCAGATGCCGGCACAGAGCAGCAGGGCAAGCATGACAGCGGCGCTGGCGATGTCCTTGGCGCGCTTCGAGAGTTCATGCAGCTCGAAGGAGACACGGTCAATGGCCGCTTCAACCGCCGAGTTGAGCAGCTCGACAATGAGCACCAGCAGCAACGAGCCCAGCAGCAACGCCACCTGCACCCAATCCCTGCCCAGCCAGAACGCCAGCGGCGTGGCCACAATAGCCAGCCAGATCTCCTGGCGGAAGGCGCTTTCGCCCAGATAAGCCGCACGCAGGCCGGCCCATGAATAACCGGCCGCTCGCAGGATGCGGTCCAGGCCAGTCCGGCCCTTGTGAGGATTGCTCATTTGCTCTGGAAAAATTCAGGACGGGTCGCCGCCCTCAGCACCAGCGCGCTGAACCCCAGCAACGCCCGGCTTCAAGACGGTCTTTGACATCGGACGCTGCGTGACGAGCTGCGTGCCGCAGATCACGTCATGCAGGAACTGGCGGTTCGGATGCAGCCGCGCCAGCAGGAGATAGGCCGCCACACCCGTCAACAAGGCGACCGTGACGACCGGGCCATTGCCGCCCATGCCCATGAGATGCACGCTCACCAGGGCGGGAAGAAACCACAGGTAGGCCAGCAGATAACGGCTGACCGCACGCCAAGGCCCCACGGGCAGCCGCCGCCGGTCCACCAGCCGCAAATGCCAGGTCTTCATCGCCAGCGTCTGGCCACCGTGTGACCAGAACCAGACGAAGTACAGCCCCACCACCACAAAGGCTGCCGCCTGCAGACCCTGCATGCCCTTCAGGGCATGCCGTTGATTGGTCAGCGGAGAATAGATCAGGGCCGTGACCACCACGACGCCGAACAGCAGGACGCCCTCATACAGAAAAGCGGCCATCCGCCGCTTGAAGCTGGGCGGGGCGGAGTCTTGCGGCTGGGTCATCCGGCCAGTTTAGCGGCTGGCCCCGGTGGGCTCGCTGGCCGCGTCAGCCTGCGGCAGCAAGGTTTGCGGATTCAGGTGGCCCGCGCGCGGAGAGCGCAACGGACGCACCGCACCACCCGCCGAACTGGCACCAGGCAACGGCACTTCGGCACGCTGTGTCAGCAGCACCGTCGTGGCACCCGGACGAGCCAGCACCACCGTCGGGCCGTTGCTGGTCAAGGTCAGCGGGCCGCGCTGGACCGCCGGCGCCGCTGCGGTCGCCACGGTGCGGCGGCTGGACAGCCCTTCTGCACCGCTCTTCGTGACCACACCACGGGGTTCCGAAGACTTTTCGGCGGCCCGCTCGGCCAGCCGCTGCTTGGCCTCGGGCGAGAGCGCCTGATACGCCGCCCACTTCGCCTGCAGGCGGGAAGCCTGCTCTTCGGACCGCAAGTCACCAGCGTACTGGTAACCAATGCGCGCCTTCTGGCGTTCGGCCGGCGTCATGCGCGTCCAGGCCACCATGCGCTCGCGCACGCGTTGCTGGTGTTCTGGCGCTAACTTCGAATAACGGGCGGCAATCTCCAACCACTTGCCCTTGAGCGCGCTGTCCAGCTGATCCCATTCGGATGCCAGGGGCGACAGGCAGTCCTTCTGGCTGGGGCTCAGGGACGCCCAGCTCGGGCTGAGCAGGCTGGAAGTCGTTGGCACGGCGGAGGCCGCCGCGCGCGGTGCGCTGGAGGCAGCAAAGGGGGCCGAGGTGGCCGAGGTGGAAGTACCGGGTGCGATCGAAACGCCGGGCGCTCCGAGAGCGCTGGAGGTGCCGGACGTACCAGTAGTTCCGGAAATGGCCGCTGCTGATGCGCCAGTGGCTGGCGCCTGGACTTGGGCCATGGCCACGTCGACCAGGCTCGCCAACGTCAAGGTCAACGTGACTGCACTGACGCCTGATGTCAGACGAAACCAGGCCCGGCCGGTCCTCGCCAGCCCCGCCCCCTTATCCATGGGCGCCGTCCTCACTCTTTGGACTCGTCCGCGTTGGGGTCGCTCGGATTATTGGGGTCGGCCTGGTTCTCGTTGAGATATTCACGGAAGCCGGGGTCGCTGTAGGCAGCCGGCGGCAGCGGCTTGGACAGCAGGTCGGTGTCCAACTCGGCAGCGCTGCGGATCTGCTCATACCACTGGCTGTGCTGAATCAGCAGCAAGCCACCCAGCAGCAAGGCAATGGGCAGCAGGGCTGCCGCCTTCAACCAGCGCGGTGTGCGCTCACCGCCGCCCAGGGCCAGCGTGCCGCCACCCGTGGTGTGCACGGTAGCGGCCGCTGCCGGCTGGGAAGCACGCGCTGCGATCGCCTTGGCGAGTGCTTGCTCACGCGCAAAGCGCAGTCGTTCCTGGATGTCGCCGGAAAGGGAGTCGCCATGTTCGGTCAAGCCGGCCGCCACTCGCAGGCCAAAACGAGCCATGCGCGCGTCCAGCTCCTGGGGGAGCGGCGTCGTCGGCGAGGTCTTGTTCATAGCGTAATTCCCTTGGCTTTAAGCGTTTTGGCCAGCGCATGCACAGCACGAGAGCAGTGTGTTTTCACACTGCCCTCCGAGCAGCCCATGACGGCGGCAGTTTCCGCAACATCGAGTTCTTCCCAGTAACGCAGCAAAAAGGCTTCTCGTTGACGCGCGGGCAGCGCTGATACTTCTTCGTCGATGAGTGCGAGCATCTGGCCACGCGAAACTTCGTCCGCCGCCGAGAGCGCCCCCATCGCACCATCCCTCGTTTCAAGGGTTTCCAGCAGGTCGAACTCGTCCGACGCGTCCGACCCTTCGAAGTCCGACAGGTTGCTGAACAACGCATTGCGGGTCTTCTGACGCCGAAACCAGTCCATCGTCGCATTGGAGAGAATGCGCTGGAAAAGCAGCGGAAGCTCCTCCGCCGGCCGGTCGAAATACTTTTCGGCCAGCCTGATCATGGCGTCCTGGACGATGTCCAACGCCGCATCCTCATCCCGTACGAGGTAGACCGTGCGCTTGAACGCACGTTTGTCCACCGTCTTCAGAAAATCGTTGAGTTCTTTATCTGTGGCCAAGGGCTGGCGCCACGGTGTGGCGGTCGGGCTGGCAAATTGGCGCGGATTATGGCACCCGCGAAATAAATAGAACCAGGGAGATCGCGCGATGACTACCGCAGAGTGTGCCTTCGGGTTCTGCGAAGGCTGGCGGTGGCCGGCGGCGGGCTGGAGGGCGGGTTTCCATGCATAATCTCCGCTCGCACAACGCAGTATGGGTCTCAAGCTGGTTGCCCGACCCGGGCCCCCTGGTTTTTGACCGCGCAGTTCCGAATCCGCTTCACAAGAGTGAGAGGAGGGGCACCGATGGTTTTTCGTCAGAGAAAATCTCAGAGGTTCGACATATGGACATGTCTAACGCGGACATCAAACGTGCAGCGATCTCAGACGCTCGCGCACAACCGCATTCTTCTTCCGGCCCTTCCTCGGCTCCTGGTTCCCAGGAGTTGAATGGTTCCGAAATCCTGGTTCAAAGTCTTCAAGCCGAGGGCGTGAAGTTCCTTTGGGGCTATCCAGGCGGTGCCGTTCTCTACATCTACGACGCGCTCTACAAGCAAGACGGCATTCAGCACGTGCTGGTTCGTCACGAGCAGGCGGCCGTGCATGCCGCCGACGGCTATGCGCGCGCCACGGGCGACGTGGGTGTGGCGCTGGTCACCTCCGGCCCTGGCGTCACCAATGCCATCACCGGCATCGCGACGGCCTACATGGATTCCATCCCGATGGTGATCATCACCGGACAGGTGCCCACGCCGGCCATCGGCCTGGACGCCTTCCAGGAATGTGACACCGTCGGCATCACCCGGCCCATCGTTAAGCACAACTTCCTGGTGAAGGACGTGCGTGACCTGGCCACGACGCTCAAGAAGGCTTTCCACATCGCCCGTACCGGCCGTCCCGGCCCGGTGGTGGTGGACGTCCCGAAGGACGTCTCGGTGGCCCGTACCACCTTCAGCTACCCCGACCGTGTGGAGATGCGCTCCTACAACCCGGTCAAGAAGGGGCACAGCGGCCAGATCCGCAAGGCGGTGCAGCTGCTGATGTCGGCCAAGCGCCCCTATATCTATACGGGTGGCGGCGTCATCCTCGGCGAGGCCGCCGCAGAACTGCGCCAGTTGGTCGATCTGGTGGGCTACCCCTGCACCAACACGCTGATGGGCCTGGGCGCCATGCCGGGCACCGACCCGCGCTTCCTGGGCATGCCCGGCATGCACGGCACCTACGAAGCCAACATGACCATGCAGCACTGCGACGTGTTGCTGGCCGTGGGCGCGCGCTTCGATGACCGTGTCATCGGCAACCCCAAGCATTTCGCGTCGGTGGACCGCAAGATCATCCACATCGACATTGATCCGTCCTCCATCTCCAAGCGCGTGCGCGTGGACATCCCCATCGTGGGTGATGTGAAGGATGTGCTGCAGGAGTTGATCGCCCAGATCAAGGAAGCGCAGACCCGGCCGGACGCGGAAGCGCTGAATGCCTGGTGGAGCCAGATCAATGACTGGCGCAAGCGCGATTGCCTGGCCTACAAGCAGTCCAACGAGGTCATCAAGCCGCAGTACGTGCTGGAGACCCTGTGGAACCTGACGCGTGAGCGCGACACCTACATCACGTCGGATGTCGGCCAGCACCAGATGTGGGCCGCCCAGTTCTACCGCTTCAACGAGCCGCGCCGCTGGATCAATTCCGGTGGCCTGGGCACGATGGGGGTGGGCCTGCCCTATGCCATGGGCATCAAGCTGGCCAAGCCGGAGTCAGACGTGTTTTGCGTCACCGGCGAAGGCTCCATCCAGATGTGCATCCAGGAGCTCTCCACCATTCAGCAGTACAAGACCCCTGTGAAGGTCGTCTCGCTGAACAACCGCTACCTGGGCATGGTGCGGCAGTGGCAGGAGCTCGACTACGGCAAGCGCTACTCCCACAGCTACATGGATGCGCTGCCCGACTTCGTCAAGCTGGCCGAGGCCTACGGGCATGTGGGCCTGCTGGTGGAGAAGCCTTCGGATGTGGAAGGCGCGCTGCGCGAGGCCATCCGCCTGAAGGACCGCACCGTCTTCCTGGACGTGCGAACCGACCCGACCGAGAACGTCTGGCCCATGGTCCAGGCGGGCAAGGGCCTGTCGGAGATGCTGCTCGGTTCCGAGGATCTCTGAAGCGGCTGCCGCTGGAAACGCCCAGCGCCGGACACGTTACCGCGTGGCCGGCGACTGGTGGTGGAAGGTGGCAACGCCCGGAGCGCCCGAATCGGATTTCCCTGTCTTCGACAGCGTGGCCAAGGGCCGTCGGTTACCGCCGCCGGTCTGAAGAGCGCGAAGGACAAGATTCATGAAACACATCATTGCTTTGCTCATCGAGAACGAGCCTGGGGCGCTGTCGCGCGTCGTGGCCCTGTTCTCCGCCCGGGGCTACAACATCGAAAGCCTCACCGTCGCGGCCACCGAGGATGCCTCGTTGTCCCGCATGACCATCGTGACCAGCGGCAGCGACGACGTGATCGAACAGATCACCAAGCACCTGAACCGGCTGATCGAGGTGGTCAAGGTGGTCGACCTGACCGAGGGGCGCTACATCGAGCGCGAACTCATGCTGATCAAGGTGAGGGCAGTTGGCAAGGAGCGCGAGGAAATGAAGCGCACTGCCGACATCTTCCGTGGCCACATCATTGACGTGACCGAGAAGACCTACACCATCGAATTGACGGGTGACACCGCCAAACTGGACGCGTTCATCGATGCCATCGACCGCGCGGCCATTCTTGAGACCGTGCGTACCGGCGCCAGTGGCGTCGGACGCGGCGAAAGAATCCTGCGCGTATGAGCCGGATCGCCGCCACACTCACTCAGTCCATCCCTTCCCACTTTTTGCCCACGGCCCACAGCCGCTGAACCTCTGGAGAACCCACCATGAACGTCTACTACGACAAAGACGCTGACCTGAGCCTCATCAAGGGCAAGAACGTCACCATCATCGGTTATGGCTCACAAGGCCACGCCCATGCACAAAACCTGAACGACAGCGGTGTGAAGGTCACCGTGGGCCTGCGCCGTGGCGGCGCCTCCTGGTCCAAGGCGGAAGGCGCCGGCCTGAAGGTGGCCGAGATTGCCGACGCGGTGAAGGCTGCTGACGTGGTCATGATCCTGCTGCCGGACGAGCAGATCGCCGACGTCTACAAGAAGGATGTCGAGCCCAACATCAAGGCAGGCGCTTCGCTGGCCTTTGCCCACGGCTTCAACGTGCACTACGGCCAGGTGCAGCCGCGTGAAGACCTGGATGTGTGGATGGTCGCTCCCAAGGCCCCCGGCCACACCGTGCGCAACACCTACAAGCAAGGTGGCGGCGTGCCTCACCTGATCGCCATCTATGCCGACAAGACCGGCAAGGCGCGTGATCTGGCCCTGAGCTATGCCGCTGCCAACGGTGGCGGCAAGGCCGGCATCATCCAGACCAGCTTCCGCGAAGAAACCGAAACCGACCTGTTCGGCGAACAGGCGGTGCTGTGCGGCGGTGCCGTGGAACTGATCAAGGCGGGCTTCGAGACGCTGACGGAAGCTGGCTACGCGCCCGAGATGGCCTACTTCGAGTGCCTGCACGAGCTGAAGCTGATCGTGGACCTGATCTACGAAGGCGGCATCGCCAACATGAACTACTCCATCTCCAACAACGCGGAGTATGGCGAGTACGTGACCGGCCCGCGCGTGGTGACCTCGGCCACCAAGGACGCGATGCGCCAGTGCCTGAAGGACATCCAGACTGGTGAGTACGCCAAGAGCTTCATCCTGGAGAACAAGGCCGGTGCCCCGACCCTGATCAGCCGCCGCCGCCTGACGGCAGAACACCCGATCGAGCAGGTGGGCGAGCAACTCCGCGGCATGATGCCCTGGATCAAGGCCAACAAGCTCGTCGACAAATCGAAGAACTAGGCTCCCCCCCTACCGGCTGACGCCGGCCCCCTCAAGGGGGCGAGCCCAGTGGACTGGCAGAGCCAGATCCACGGGCTCCGCTCGGTGGGGCTCCGTTCTCCCATCGGCAGGTTTCTTCCCCCCTACTGGCTGACGCCGGCCCCCTCAAGGGGGCGAGCCCAGTGGACTGGCAGAGCCAGATCCACGGGTTCCGCTCGGTGGGGCGTTGGGCGAGCGTTCGGGGTGAGCGTGTCGTTGCGAAGGGCCTCCTGCGTGGGGGCCCTTTGTCGTTTTGAGGCTACTGGCTTCGTAACGCCCGGTATCGCTCGGGCATGCCGCCGCCCGCCAGGGGCCCGGCGAGTGCGTGCCACCGCCTTGCACAGAACGCGCGGAACCTGCAATTACCTGCCGTTCGGCCACACCGTTAGAGCGGGGCGCCGACGAAGGCAAGTGGCGCGCCTGCTATTCTTCCGGCCCATGAATGCATCGCAGAACAAGCGCGTGGATCTGTTGGACGAGGATGAGGTCGATGCCGACATCCTCGAACTGCCACGTCCCCGCCGCAAGGGCATCTACATCCTGCCCAATCTCTTCACGCTGGCCGCCCTGTTCAGCGGGTTCTATGCCATCGTGATGGCGATCAGCGGCCGCTTCGAGCAGTCGGCCTACGGCATCTTCGCCGCCATGGTCCTGGACAGCCTGGACGGACGCGTCGCCCGCATGACCAACACCCAGAGCACCTTCGGCGAGCAGATGGACAGCCTCTCCGATATGGTCTCCTTCGGCGCCGCGCCCGCGCTGATCATGTATTCCTGGGCCCTCCAAGGCCTGGGCAAGTGGGGCTGGTTCGCCTCGTTCGTCTATATCGCCGGTGCGGCGCTGCGCCTGGCACGCTTCAACACCAACCTGGGCGTGGTCGACCGGCGCTTCTTCCAGGGCGTGCCCAGCCCCGCCGCCGCCGCCCTGGTGGTGGGCCTCATCTGGGTGATGGACGATGCCGGCTACAAGCAGGTCTACCAGGATCCGGTGCTGGCCTGGGTCGCCTTTGGCTTCACCGTCTACGCCGGCCTCACCATGGTGACCAACGCACCCTTCTACAGCTTCAAGGACATCAGCTTCAAGCGCTCGGTGCCCTTCATCGTCATCGTTGCGATTGCGCTGGCCATCGCGGTGATCAACATCCATCCGCCGTCGGTGCTGTTCGCCGTGTTCTGCCTGTACGGCGTCTCGGGCTACGTGGTCTACGCCGTCAAGCGCGCCAAAGGCAAGCCGGTGAGCGTGATCGCCACGTCCACCGATGAGCCGGATGAAGCCGGGCTTCATCGCTGACGAAGGCTGAGGGGGCCTGTCAGCGCCCATATGCACCCAAATGCCGCCCAATCCCGCTCAAGGCCTGTTGACGGCGCGCCCCCGGCCCCTCTACATTCAATCTCTATGACGTTCCGTGCAAACATTGCGCTGCTACTACTAAGCGACCTCCGGGTTCGCTAGATCGCGCACGTCCCTCCACCAGACGTCTCTCCAGATCCAACGGCCCGAATGCAACTCGCAGCGGGCCGTTTTCATTTCCAAGGCTGCGAGTTGCGAACCTGAACCACCAGGAACGCCCATGTTGAAGCAACCGCACCTCAAGTACCGAGCCTTTGCCCCCATCGCCCTGCCGGACCGTCGCTGGCCCAGCGTGCAGATCACGCGGGCGCCGCTATGGCTCAGTACCGATCTGCGGGACGGCAACCAGGCACTCATCGAGCCCATGGACCCGGAGCGCAAGCTGCGGATGTTCCAGATGCTGGTCCGCATCGGTTTCAAGGAGATCGAGGTCGGCTTCCCGTCCGCCTCGCAGACCGATTTCGATTTCGTCCGCCTGCTGATCGAGCAAGGGCACATCCCCGACGACGTCACCATCCAGGTGCTCACGCAGGCGCGCCAACCGTTGATCGAGCGCACCTTCGAATCGCTCAAGGGTGCCAAGCGCGCCGTGGTCCACCTCTACAACGCGGTGGCCCCGGTCATGCGCCGCGTGGTGCTGGGCATGGACGAAGACCAGATCGTGGATCTGGCCGTCACCCATACCCGCATGATCCGCGAGCTGGTGGCGGCGCAGCCCGAGACCGAGTTCGGTTATGAATACTCGCCGGAGATGTTCTCCAACACTGAGCTGGCCTTCTCCAAGCGGGTGGTGGACGCGGTGACCGAGGCCTGGGGCGCCACACCCGAGCGCAAGGTCATCATCAACCTGCCGACCACCGTCGAGAACGCCACGCCCAACTGCTTCGCCGACATGATCGAGTGGATGGTCCGCAACATCGAGCGTCGCGACAGCGTCATTCTGTCGGTCCACCCCCACAACGACCGCGGCACCGGCACCGCCGCTGCCGAACTGGCGCTGATGGCGGGGGCGGACCGGGTGGAAGGCTGCCTGTTCGGCAACGGCGAGCGCACCGGCAATCTGGACCTGGTCAATGTGGCGCTCAATCTGTACACGCAGGGCGTGCACCCCAACCTGGACTTCTCGGACATCGACGAGATCCGCCGCTGCGTCGAGCACTGCAATCAGTTGCCGGTGCATCCCCGCCATCCGTATGTGGGCGAGCTGGTCTACACCTCGTTCTCCGGTTCGCACCAGGACGCCATCAAGAAGGCCTTCTCGGCGCGCAAGGATGGCGACATCTGGGAAATTCCCTACCTGCCGGTGGACCCCAAGGACCTGGGTCGCAGCTACGAGGCCGTGATCCGCGTCAACAGCCAGTCCGGCAAGGGCGGCATCTCCTACCTGTTGGAGACGGAGTACGGCATCGAGTTGCCGCGCCGGCTGCAGATCGAGTTCAGCCAGACCGTGCAGCAGGTGATGGACACCAATGGCAAGGAACTTGGCGCCGCCGATCTCTGGCAGATCTTCGACCGTGAATATGGTGTCAAGCAGGCCCCCGCGCTGCATCCGCAGATCGGCACCACCGAAGACGGCCAGACCACCGTGACCGCGCAAGCCGACCTGTGCGTGCGCATGGTCAAGGTGGATGGCCAGGGCAAGGGCCCGATCGACGCCTTTGTCGAAGGCCTGAACAAGGTGCTGCAGACCCAGGTGCGGGTGCTGGACTACCATGAGCATGCCTTGGGCAGTGGCGCCGATGCACAGGCCGTCGCCTATCTGGAGCTGCGCGTGGGTGAAGCCACCCTGTTCGGCGTGGGCATGGACAGCAACATTGCCTCGGCCTCGCTCAAGGCCATCGTCTCTGGCCTGCGCCGGGCGGCGCAGCGGGGCGTGCTGAAGCTGGTGTGCCTGCAGGCCGCCTGAGTCGCCGCCCCCGAGACGCCCGCCACCCATTGAAGGAAGCCCGACCATGTCCCAACCGCAATTGATCATCTTCGACACGACCCTGCGCGACGGTGAACAATCGCCTGGAGCGTCCATGACCAAGGACGAAAAGCTGCGTATCGCGCGGCAACTCGAGCGATTGAAGGTGGATGTGATCGAGGCAGGCTTCGCGGCCTCCAGCCAGGGGGACTTCGAGGCGGTCAAGGCGATTGCCGAGACCATCCGGGACAGCACCGTCTGCTCCCTGGCCCGTGCCAACGACCGCGACATCGCCCGCGCGGCCGAGGCGCTCAAAGGGGCGGCCCGTTCCCGTATCCACACCTTCATTGCCACCAGCGAACTCCATATGGAGAAGAAGCTGCGCATGACGCGAGAGCAGGTGCTGGAACAGGCCATCCAGTCGGTGCGCTTCGCCCGCAATCTCACCGACGACATCGAGTTCTCCCCGGAGGACGGCTACCGCTCCGACCCCGAGTTCCTCGCCCGCGTGGTGGAGGCGGTCATCCGCGAGGGTGCCCGCACCATCAACATCCCGGATACCGTGGGCTACGCCATTCCGGAGCTCTACGGCACCTTCATCAAGACCCTGCGCGAGCGCGTGCCCAATTCGGACCAGGCGATCTGGAGCGTGCACTGCCACAACGACCTGGGCATGGCGGTGGCCAACTCCCTGGCCGGCGTGAAGATCGGTGGTGCCCGCCAGGTGGAGTGCACCATCAATGGCCTGGGTGAACGGGCCGGCAACTGCTCCCTGGAAGAGGTGGTGATGGCGGTGAAGACCCGCCGCGATTACTTCGGCCTGGAGGTGCGGGTGGACCCCTCCCAGATCGTGCCGGCTTCCCGGATGGTGTCCCAGACCACCGGTTTCGTGGTGCAGCCCAACAAGGCGGTGGTGGGAGCCAATGCCTTTGCCCACGCCTCCGGCATCCACCAGGACGGCGTGCTCAAGGCGCGCGACACCTACGAAATCATGCGGGCCGAGGACGTGGGCTGGGCGGCCAACAAGATCGTGCTGGGCAAGCTCTCCGGCCGCAACGCCTTCAAGCAGCGGCTGCAGGAGTTGGGCGTCCAGCTGGGCTCGGAGGCCGAGGTCAACACCGCCTTCCAGCGCTTCAAGGACCTGGCCGACCGCAAGGCCGAGATCTTTGACGAGGACATCATTGCCCTGGTCATGGACGAATCAGCCGCCCACGTGCAGGAGCATTACCGCCTGGTCGCCCTGGCGCAGCGCTCCGAGACCGGTGAACGGCCCCGGGCGCAGGTGGTGTTTGCCGCTGGCGAGGCCGAAGTGCGCACCGAAGGCGAGGGCAACGGTCCGGTGGACGCTGTTCTCAAGGCGATCGAGAGCAAAGTGCAAAGTGGTGCCGAATTACTGCTGTATTCGGTGAACGCCATCACCAGCGGCAGTACAGAATCCCAGGGTGAAGTCACGGTGCGGTTGCAGCACGCTGGGCGAGTGGTGAACGGGGTCGGGGCAGACCCCGATATCGTCGTCGCCTCCGCCAAAGCATATTTGAGCGCGTTGAACAAGCTGCAAAGCAGGACGGAACGGGTCGCGGCCCAAGGCTGAACGAGCAAACAATCTTCACTTTAAAAGCGTGAAGTAAGTCCTTGATCTTGCCGGTTTTTCTGCGATCCTCTAAACTCAGGCCCGACTGATCTGGGGACCGGATTGAAGACCATTGCGACATTGCTGTCTGGTGCCGCGCTGAGCGGGGCGTTACTGCTGGCGGGCGCCTGCGTCAGCCTGCTGCCGGTCCAGTCGGCGCAGGCGGCCACGCCTGCCGCCAACAAAGCCAAGACCAACACCAAGGCCACTGCCGTGCGCAAGGCCAAGCCTGCGCCGCGTTCGCCGCGCAAGGTGGCCGCACGTGCCGCTGCGCGTGAGGTGGCTGTGGTGCCCGCCAAAGCCTCCTTCGGCCAGATGTATGGCCTGCACGACACGGAAGATCCGCTGGACCTGAAGTCCAGTGTGGCGCTGGTGCTGGACCAGGACACCAACGAGGTCCTGTTCTCCAAAAACCCGCAAGCCGTGCTGCCCATTGCCTCCATCACCAAGCTGATGACGGCACTGCTGGTCGTGGAGGCCAAGCAGTCCCTGGACGAGAAAATCACCATCACGGATGAGGACAAGGACACCGAGAAGTTCACCGGTTCCCGCCTCACCGTCGGCACCACGCTCACGCGCGGTGAATTGCTGCACCTGGCGTTGATGTCCTCCGAAAACCGTGCTGCGCACGCACTCGGGCGCAACTATCCGGGTGGCCTGGAAACCTTCGTCGCGGCCATGAACACCAAGGCTCAACTGCTGGGCATGGCGGACACCCACTATGTGGAGCCCACCGGGCTTTCCAGCCGCAACCAGTCCAGCGCCCGCGACCTGGCGGTGCTGGTGAAGACGGCACATCAGTTCGAGCTGATCCGCGAGCTGTCCACCTCGCCGGAATACACCGTAGCCCTGGGCCGCCGGCAGGTGCGCTTCGGCACGACCAATGGCCTGGTGCGCAAGGCAGACTGGGACATCGGCCTGCAAAAGACGGGTTTCATCAACGAAGCCGGCCAGTGCCTGGTCATGCAGGCGCAGATGGCCGGCCGCAAGCTGATCATGGTGTTCCTGGATTCGGCAGGCAAGTATTCGCGTATTGGCGATGCTGAGCGGGTGCGCAAGTGGCTGATGGGCGCGAGCTCCCCGATCGGCGGCCCGGCCGCCGCGGTGACCGCCACCGCTGCGACTGCCGCCACGGCAACGACCGTGGCCATCACGCCCACCGTCAAGTAATGCCAGGCCACCGGGACTGCCCGGTTTCCAGCAAAGCGGGCTGCGGCCCGCTTTTTCGTTGGTGCCGCTGCAGATCCGCCAGGCCCGCTGCCCATTCAACCGGATTCAATCGGATTCAACAGGAGCCACTGTGAAAACCATCGACGAAATGCTGAGCCTGGACCTGCTGACCCCGGAGCAGCATCAACAGATCGGGAGCTGGATTGCCGAGGCGGACTCGCCGGAGGCCATCCTGCAGATGCCGACCGAGCTGTGGCAGGCGGTGGAGCGTGCTAGCGAGATCATGGGTGTGGATGCGGACCTGACGCGGCCGCCGTCGCTGGACGCGGGTGGCGTGGTGGTGGCTGCCGACTGAGCGATCAGCCGCGATAACCCAGCGCGGCGGAAATCCGCGTCGCGGTTTCCTTCAGCCGGGGCATCCAGCTTTCTTCCAGCCGGTCGGCCGGCGCGGAGATCGACAGGCCGGCGACCAGCTTGCCCTGGTCGTCATAGATGCCTGCGGCCATGCAGCGCACACCCAGCTCCAGCTCTTCATCGTCCCGCGCCACGCCGCGCTGGCGAACCAGCGCCATCTCGCGTTCCAGCAGCGCCACGTCAGTCAGGCTGTTGCGGGTGTGGCCCGAGAGGCCGGTGCGGGTGGCGTAGGCGCGAACCCGCTGCGGGTCGTCACTGGCCAGGAAGAGCTTGCCGACGGAGGTGAGGTGCAGCGGGGCCCGGCCGCCCACGGCACGGACCACCTGCATGCCGGAGCGCTCGCTGTAGGTGCGCTCGATGTAGACGATCTCGTCGCCCTGGCGTACCGAGAGGTTGACCGGCTGGTGCGTGAGCTTGTGCAGCTCCCGCATGGGGCCGATGGCGGCCTCGCGCACGTCCAGCCGCGCCTTCACCAGGTTGCCCAATTCCAGCAGACGCATGCCCAGCCGGTAGCTGCCCGCTTCAGGCCGGTCCACGAAACGCCCCAGGGTCAGGTCGTTCAGGATGCGGTGCGCCGTGGAAGGGTGCAGGCCGGTGGTCTCACTGATGATCTTCAGCGATACGGGATCCTGATGCTGTGCAAGCACGTCCAGCAGGGAGAACATCCGCTCCAGCACCTGGATGGCGGGGGTCTGCAGCTCCTTGGATTTCATGAGGGCCATTGTGAAGGATTTCCCTCTGGTTGCGCATGGCGAAACCTAGTCGAGTCTCTCCAGCGTCGCATCCACCCATCAGTGCCCGGTGGCGGGGCTGTTGTGCCGCATGACGGAATGGGCCGCTGCCAGACCGCTGCGCACCGCACCTTCCAGGGTGGCGGGATAGGGGCCCGCCAGGTAATCCCCCGCCGCCACCAGGCCGGGAAGCAGGGCGGCTGATGGACGCAACAGGCCGGGTGTGCAGGCGAAGGTGGCGCGCTTCTCGCTCAGCACACGGTGGATGCGTGGGGGTGTGCGCCAGGGCAGCGTCTGGATGGCCTGGGCCAATGTCGCTTCGGCGGTGGCGTCCAGCCCTCGTTCTACCCACGGGGCTGCGCCACTGATCACGAAGCTGAACAAGCCCGGCCGCTGGGCCAATTGCCCCAGGTCGAACGCGAATTGGGCGGGGGCCTCTGCCGTCTCGCGCAGCGCCACCATGGGGGCGGGCAGGGCGGAGCCCTCGCTTTCCAGATAGACGGTGATGATGGGCTGGAACTCGAAGGCGGCGGTCTGGGTGCTCCAGGCGGGCGCCAGGTCTCGCGTCAACCGGGCGGCTTCTACGGACGTGGTGGCCAGCACCACGGCGTCGCCTGTCCAGGCGTCGTCGCCGGCTTCGATCTGCCAGCGGTCACCGGCCTGACGCAGCGCCTGGACCCGCGCCGTGCGGATCTGCGCGCCGTGCCGCAGCAGGGCCGCACGTGCGGGTTCGGGCAGCAGGGCGCTCAGGCCGGCCCGGGGCAGCAGCAGATCGGCGCTGCCCGGGCCACTGAACAGGGCGTCCTTGAGTACACGCAGGAAGACCTGCGCACTGGCCTGCGGAGCCGGGGTGTTGAGGGCCGCCACGCACAGTGGCTCGATCAGGTCGCGCCGGATGGCGTCCGGCAGGTCACCGCACAACGCGGCCACACTGAGCGAGGGTCGGCAGCGAAAACCTGTCGCCATCCAGCGGCTGCTGACCATCAGGAAGCGTAACCGGTCCGGCCAGGACCAGGCGCTGCAGCCCAGCACGCCGCGCGTGAAGGCGAGCCACGGCGGGCCACCGGGCAGGGTGAGGGTGTCCCGGTCGGGATAACGCAGCCGCAGCGGGGTGCGCAGCAAGGCCTGCACAGGGTCCACGCCCACGCGGCGCATCAGCGCCAGGCAACTGGTGTAGGCCCCGATCAGGATGTGCTGGCCGTTGTCCAGCGCCTCGGGCCCGTCACCCAGGCTGCGGGCGCGGCCGCCCAGGCGTGGGGCCATGTCGAACAGGGTGACCTGCGCGCCCAGCGCCGCCGCTTCCAGCGCGGCGGCCAGTCCGGACCAGCCGCCACCGACGACGGCCACCTGGCGGGTCATCGACCGCGCCAGTTGGTCCGCATCGCGATCCACAGCTTGCGCACCGGCGTGAGCGAGATGCGCTGGTGCAGCACCTGGAACTGCTCGGCCTCGATCTCACGCAGCAGCGTGCGGTAGATATTGGCCATCATGATGCCCGGCTTCTGGGCCTTGCGGTCTTCCTCGGCCAGCAGGGAGAAGGCTTCGTCATACAACGCATGGGCGCGATCGGCCTGGAACTTCATCAAGGCGGTAAAGCGCTCGCTGTAGCCCCACGGGGCATCGCGCTTGAGGATCTCATGGGCCTTGACGTCGAACTGCTGCAGTTCCGCCACCGGCAGGTAGATGCGGCCCCGCCGGGCGTCATCACCGACGTCACGGATGATGTTGGTGAGCTGCATCGCCAGCCCGAGCTTGTGGGCATAGCCGATGGTGCTGGGCGCCTGCCGGCCAAAGATGCCGGAGGCCACCTCACCCACCACGCCTGCCACCAGGTGGCAATAACGTTGCAGGCCGGGGAAGTCCAGGTAGCGGGTCTGGTCCAGGTCCATCTGGCAGCCGTCGATGACGGCCAGGCAGTGTTCGGCGCGGATGTCGTAGTTGGCGCAATGCGGCATCAGGGCCTTCATGGCCGGATGCTGCGGCTGGCCAGCGAAGGCGCCCATGACTTCCTTGCGCCACCAGGCCAACTTGGTGGCGGCCACGCCAGGGTCGGAGACCTCGTCCACCACGTCGTCCACCTCGCGGCAGAAGGCGTAGAACGCCGTGATGGCCGCGCGGCGCGGCGGGGGCAGGAAGAGGAAGGCGTAATAGAAGCTGGAGCCACTCTGGGCAGCCTTCTGCTGCACGTACTGTTCGGGTGTGGAGGGAAGGGTGGGCGCGGTCATGGCGTCGTCTCCGGCTGCCCCTGGCCTGCGCGCGGCGCTCGGGCCCGCATCGTCAGGGCGCGCCACAGCAGCGCGGGCGCGTCGGTGGCGCGCAGGCGGGGCCGTTGCAGGAGGGCAGCGAAGTGCATGGCGTCAAGTTTGTGAAGAATTCGCAGGCCGCCTTGTACCACCAAGCGCAGCTCCCAGCCGGCCCGGCCGGGAAGTTGATGCACCAGCGGTGCGCCCTCCAGCATCAGCGCCTGCGCCCAGCCGCAGAGATCCTTGATGAGCGCGCGGGCGGACGGGCTGTCTTGCAGATCCAACAGTTGCTGTCCCTGGAGGCCATGACGCCGCAGGTCGGTCTCGGGGGCATACACGCGGCCTCGAGGGCCATCGATGGTGAAGTCCTGCCAGAAGTTGATGAGCTGCAAGGCGGTGCAGATGGCGTCCGACCGAGCCAGGGCCGCCGCGTCATCGACCTGGTAGAGATGCAGCAGGAGGCGGCCGACCGGATTGGCCGAGCGGCGGCAATAGTCCAGCAGTTCCGGCCGGTCGGCATAACGTTGCTGGACCACGTCCTGGGCGAAGGCGTCGAGGAGATCCTCCAGCAATGACGGGGGCAGGCGGTGGCTGCGCAGCACACGCGCCAGCGGATCAAACACGGGCCGCGCCCAGCGCGGGGAGGGCGAGCCGCCAGCCACCACGGCGCGCAGGTCGTCCCGGTAGGCGGCCAGGTCCGCCAGCCGCTGTGCCGCGCTGACATCGCCCTCATCAGCCAGGTCATCGGCCGTCCGTGCGAAATGGTAGATGGCGGTAATGGCCGGCCGCAGCGCGGGCGGGCACAACCAGGAGGCCACCGGAAAGTTTTCGTAGTGCTCTATGCTCACGGCCGGCATTGTCCGCGCTTCGCGAGGGCTTGCCGATGAAGATGCCCTCGCTTCAGGCAACCTCTGGTGATACAGAGGCCCCCTCCAGCAGCACCGGTGTGGCGTTTGACACTTGGGTACCCTCTGAATACATTACTGACCGCTCAGTCAGTTACTGGATTTGGCGGCTCGCACAGGGCCGCCTTCGCCTTCACGTCGAGGTGCTTCATGCCCCATCAGTCTCTTGTGTCTTCGGGATCGCGGCTGCTCAGCCGGGTATTGGTGTGTCTGCCGATCATTGCGCTGGTGGCGTGTGGCAAGCAGGAGCAGGCGCCCGAACCGGAGCGTTATGTCCGTACGCAGGTGTTGAGCGCGCAGTCCGCCGGCATGCAGCGTGAGTACGCGGCCGAGGTGCGGGCGCGGGTGGAGTCCCGACTGTCCTTCCGGGTGGCGGGCAAGCTGCTGGAGCGGCGTGTGGACCTGGGTTCGGTGGTCAAGCCCGGCCAGGTGCTGGCGCGGCTGGACAGCCAGGATCTGGTGCTGGCGCAGGAGGCTTCCAAGGCGGGTGTGCTGGCGGCCCGCGTGAACCGCGACCAGCTGGGCGCTGATTACAAGCGATATATCGATCTGCACAAGCAGGGTTTCATCAGCGCCGCCGAGCTGGACCGCCGAGATGCCGCGTTCAAGGCCGCCCAGGCCCAGTACGAACAGGCCCGCGCCCAGTCCGACGTTCAGCGCAACCAATCCCAATACGCCAGCCTCGTGGCGGATGTCGCAGGCGTGGTGACGAGTGTGGATGCCGAGCCCGGCATGGTGGTGGCCGCGGGCACCTCCATCGTCCGTGTGGCCAATGACGGACCGCGGGACATCGTGTTCTCGGTGCCGGAGGACCAGGTGCCCCTGGTGCGGGCAGCGGCGGCTCGACCGGGCGGCCTGAGTGTGCGCCTGTGGACCGATACCAAGGCGGCTCCGGTGCCCATCGAGCTGCGTGAGCTGGCCGCTTCGGCCGATCCGGTGACGCGCACCTTCCTGGCCAAGGCCGAGCTCAAGGGTTCTGACGTGCGGCTGGGCCAGACCGCTACCGTGGTGCTCACTGGCACGCAGTCCGACCAGGCTATCAAGCTGCCGCTCAGCGCGGTGGCGGAAATCCAGGGCCGCAGCTCGGTGCTGCTGCTCGACGACAAGACCATGACCGTGCAGCCCCGCCCCGTGCAGGTGGTGGGTGCGGAAGGCAATGAACTCATCGTGCAGGGCCTGACACCCGGGCTGGAGGTGGTGACGGCCGGGGCGCATGTGCTGACGCCGGGCCAGAAGGTCAAGCGGTTCCGGCCGCCGGGCCCGCCGGCCGAAGGCACCTCGCCTGCCACCTCGTCGGCCGCCGTGGCGTCGGCCCCTGGCGCTTCGGCGCAGCGCTGAGCGGAGCGGTCCATGAGCAACCCGAGCCGCGCCGGATTCAACCTCTCGCGCTGGGCGCTGGAGCATGCCCCGCTGACGCGCTACCTGATGGTGGTGCTGATGATGCTGGGCTTTGCCGCCTACTTCCAGTTGGGGCAGGACGAAGATCCGCCCTTCACCTTCCGCGCCATGGTGGTGCAGGCCTATTGGCCGGGCGCCACGCCGCAGCAGATGGCCGAGCAGGTGACCGACAAGATCGAGCGCACGCTGCAGGAAGTGCCGCATGCGGACAAGATTCGCAGCTACACCAAGCCTGGCGAATCACTGACCATCTTCCAGGTGAAGGACAGCACCTCGCCCGGTGAAGTGCCCAACCTCTGGTACACCGTCCGCAAGAAGATCGGCGACATGAAGGCCACACTGCCGCAAGGCGTGCTGGGGCCTTTTTTCAACGATGAGTTCGGTGACGTCTACGGCTCCATCTTCGCCCTCAACTCCGACGGCGGCTTCAACGTTGAGGAGCTGCGCCAGCAGGCCGAAGCCGTGCGCTCTGAACTGCTGCGCCTGCCCGATGTGGCGAAGGTGGACCTGTTCGGCGTGCAGGCGGAAAAGCTGTTTGTCGAGATTTCACAAAAGCGCCTGGTGGAACTGGGCCTGGACTTCAACCAGGTGGTGGCGCAGCTGAACGCCCAGAACGCGGTGGAAAGCGCCGGCGTGATGGAGGCGGGCTCCAGCAAGGTTGAGATCCGGGTGGAAGGCCAGCTCAATTCCGTGCAGGCACTCAACGAATTCCCCATCCGCGGCGTCAACACCACCACCGGCGCGGCCAGCAGCCTGCGCCTGGGTGACATCGCCACCGTGCGGCGCGGCTTCGTGGACCCGGCGTCCACCATGGTCCGCTACCAGGGTCATCAGGTGGTGGCGCTGGGGGTCTCGATGGGCAAGGGCGGCGACATCATCGCCCTGGGCAAGGCGTTGAAAACAGCCACCCAACGCATCCAGCAGACCCTGCCCGCCGGCATGTCCCTGGCGCAGGTGCAGGACCAGCCGCAGGCGGTGAAGACCTCCGTGGGCGAATTCGTGCACGTGCTGATCGAGGCCGTGGTGGTGGTGCTGGCGGTCAGCTTCATCGCCCTGGGCCTGCACACCAAGCCGCTGCGCATCGATGTGTGGCCGGGGCTGGTGGTGGGTATCACCATTCCGCTGGTGCTCGCGATCACCTTCGTGGTGATGCTCTACGCCGGGGTGGGGCTGCACAAGATCTCGCTGGGCTCGCTGATCATCGCGCTGGGCCTGCTGGTGGACGACGCCATCATTGCGGTGGAGATGATGGTGCGCAAGCTCGAAGAGGGCTACGACAAGATGCATGCGGCCACGTATGCGTACGACGTGACCGCCATGCCGATGCTGACCGGCACGCTGATCACGGCGGTGGGTTTCCTGCCCATCGGCCTGGCGAAGTCCACCGTCGGTGAATACACCTTCGCGATCTTTGCGGTGACGGCGGCGGCGCTGGTGATCTCCTGGCTGGTGTCGGTGTACTTCGTGCCCTACCTTGGCGCGTTGTTGCTCAAGACCCGCGCGGGCCACGAAGGCGAGGCGCATGAGGTGTTCGACACGCCGTTCTACACCCGCTTCCGCCGCGTGGTGGCCTGGTGCGTGTTCCACCGCTGGAAGACCATCGGCCTGACGGTGCTGGTGTTTGTGCTGGGCCTGGTCGGCATGGGCAAGGTGCAGCAGCAGTTCTTCCCGGACTCCAGCCGCCCCGAGATCCTGGTGGACCTGTGGTTGCCAGAAGGCGCCACCATCCAGGAGAGCAACGAAGTGGCCAAGCGCTTCGAGGCGCGCATGATCAAGGACCCGCTGGTGGGCAGCATCACCACCTGGGTGGGCTCGGGCGTGCCACGCTTTTACCTGCCGCTGGACCAGATCCTGCCCAACACCAATGTCAGCCAGGCCATCATCCTGCCGAAATCGCTGGCGGACCGGGAAGTGCTGCGCAAGCGCCTGCCGCAATTGCTCGCCCAGGAGTTTTCGGAGGTGCGCGGCCGTGTGAAGCTGCTGCCCAACGGGCCGCCGGTGCCGTATCCCGTGCAGTTCCGCATCGCCGGTGACGACCCCGCGCTGCTGCGCCAGGCGGCCGACCGTGCCAAGGAAGTGATGCGCGCCAACCCGAACATGCTGGGCGTGAACGACGACTGGAACGAAGCCATCAAGGTGCTCCACCTGGATGTGGACCAGGACAAGGCGCGCGCGCTGGGGGTGACCAGCCAGGGCATCTCGCAGGCAGTGCGCCTGCTGCTGACCGGCAACACGGTGGGCCAGTACCGCGAGGCGGACCGGCTCATCGACATCGTGCTGCGCCAGCCGGTGACCGAACGCGACACGCTGAGCAAGCTCGCCAATGCCTACGTGACCACCGCGTCGGGCCGGGCGGTGCCGCTGACGCAGGTGGCCAAGCCGCGCCTGAGCTGGGAGCCGGGGGTCATGCACCGTGAAGGCCGCCAGTACGCCATCACCGTCCAGGGGGACGTGGTGGAGGGCCTGCAGGGTGCCACCGTGACCGATCAGGTCTGGCCCAAGATCCACGAGATCCAGAAGGAACTGCCGCCGGGTTATGGCATCTCCATCGCTGGCGCGGTGGAGGAAAGCAGCAAGGGCACGGGCTCGATTGCGGCCGGTGTTCCGATCATGCTGTTCATCACCTTCACCTTGCTGATGCTCCAGCTGCACAGCTTCTCGCGCGCCATGCTGGCCTTCCTGACGGGTTTCCTGGGCATCGCGGGGGTGTCCGCAGCACTGCTGCTGCTGAACCGGCCGTTCGGTTTTGTGGCCCTGCTGGGGGTGATTGCGCTGATGGGCATGATCCAGCGCAACTCGGTGATCCTGATCGACCAGATCGAGCAGGACCGCGGACGAGGCGTGCCACCGGCACAGGCCATTGTGGAATCGGCGGTGCGCCGGCTGCGGCCGATCGCACTGACGGCGGCCGCGGCGGTGCTGGCCATGGTGCCGTTGTCCCGCAGCGTGTTCTGGGGCCCGATGGCGGTCGCCATCATGGGGGGGCTGATCGTGGCCACCGTGCTGACGCTGCTGGCGCTGCCGGCCATGTATGCGGCCTGGTTCCGGATCGAGCGCGATCCCTCCGTCGGGCGGGGATAACCCACCACGAGAGCGGGGTTCAGCGCCTTGTTAAGGGCTTACCCGCTCCCGGGGGCGCGGAAATGCCGCTTCTAGCGGCTACAATCGCCGGTTTTCCGAATCACATTCGAAATACCAAGAGGGCAGCCGCGGAGCTTGTGCTGCCCTTGTTACCCAGCGCGGGTGGCGAAATTGGTAGACGCACCAGGTTTAGGTCCTGACGCCTTCACGGGCGTGCCGGTTCGAGTCCGGCCCCGCGCACCACACTCCAACTGTTTTCCGAGTCCACTATGGCTGTCACCGTCGAAACTCTTGAAAAGCTCGAACGCCGCATCACGCTCACGCTGGCGGCCGCTGACATCAACAGCGAGGTCGAGGCCCGTCTGAAGAAGCTGTCCCGCACCGTCAAGGCCGACGGCTTCCGTCCCGGCAAGGTGCCGATGTCCTTCGTGGCCCAGCGCTACGGCGCGTCCGTGCAGTACGAAGTCGTCAACGACAAGCTGGGCCAGGCCTTCAGCCAGGCCGCCAATGAGGCCAAGCTGCGCGTGGCCGGCATGCCCCGCATCGAGCAGAAGGACGGCGCCGCCGAAGGCGACCTGGCCTTCGACGCCACCTTCGAGGTCTATCCCGAAGTGAAGCTGGGCGACCTGGCCGAAGCCAGTGTCGAGCGCGTCGCTGCCGAAGTGACCGAGGAAGCCATTGACAAGACTGTCGAGATCCTGCGCAAGCAGCGCCGCAGCTTCGCCCAACGTGGCGCCGCTGACGTGGCCGCCGACGGCGACCGCGTGACCATCGACTTCGAAGGCAAGATCGACGGCGAACCCTTCGCCGGCGGCAAGGCCGATGGCTTCCAGTTCCTGCTGGGCGAAGGCCAGATGCTCGAAGCCTTCGAAAAGGCCGTGCGCGGCATGAAGTCGGGCGAATCCAAGACCTTCCCGCTGGCCTTCCCCGAGGATTACCACGGCAAGGAAGTGGCCGGCAAGGAAGCCGACTTCCTGGTGACGGTCAAGAAGATCGAAGCCCAGCACCTGCCGGAAGTGAACGAAGCGTTCGCCAAGGCCCTGGGCATCAAGGAAGGCACCGTGGAGTCCCTGCGCGCCGACATCAAGAAGAATCTTGAGCGCGAAGTGAAGTTCCGCGTGCTGGCCCGCAACAAGGCTGCCGCCATGGACGCCCTGGTGGCCAAGGCTGAGCTGGATGTGCCCAAGGCGCTGATCGAAGGCGAAGCCGAGCGCATGGTCGGCAATGCCCGCGAAGACCTGAAGAAGCGTGGTGTGAAGGACGCCGACAAGGCCCCGATCCCCGCCGAACTGTTCAACGAACAAGCCGAGAAGCGCGTGCGTCTGGGTCTGGTCGTGGCCGAACTGGTGCGTTCGAACAACCTGCAAGCCAAGCCCGAGCAACTGCAGGCCCACATCGAGGAAATCTCGCAGAGCTACGAGAAGCCCGCTGAAGTGGTGCGCTGGTACCTGTCGGACCGCGAGCGCATGGCTGAAGTGGAAGCCGTCGTCATCGAAAACAACGTGACCGATTTCATCCTGGCCAAGGCCAAGGTGGAAGACAAGCAAGTCCCGTTTGATGAGCTGATGGCTGGCGCCTGATTCTCGCGGTCGGGGCTGTCCCGCACCGTCCCGCCGATGTCCCGACACAGGGCGCCGCGCCGCGAGGCCGGCGCCTTTGTTTTTCGGCGGGTCGCCCCCATGTGGGGAGATCCGAGGCCTGCGTCCGGGGCAGTCGCCAGGCTGAGCCCGGCAGGGGCATGCGTCGCGGGACATAATCAACCGCAGTCAACCCCATGACGCGAACCACAACAGAGGAATTCATGAGCGCTCTGGAAACTAGCAACCTGGGCATGGTGCCTATCGTCATCGAACAGTCGGGCCGCGGTGAGCGTGCGTACGACATCTATAGCCGCCTGCTGCGCGAGCGCATCGTGTTCCTGGTGGGCCCGGTCAATGACGCGGTCGCCAACCTCGTGGTGGCGCAGCTGCTGTTCCTGGAAAGCGAGAATCCGGACAAGGAGATCTCGCTCTACATCAACTCCCCGGGCGGCAGCGTGTCTGCGGGCATGTCCATCTACGACACCATGCAGTTCATCAAGCCGCAGGTGTCCACGCTGTGCATGGGCATGGCAGCCAGCATGGGTGCGTTCCTGCTGTCGGCGGGCGCCAAGGGCAAGCGTTTTTCGCTGCCCAACGCCAAGATCATGATCCACCAGCCGCTGGGCGGCGCCCAGGGTCAGGCCACGGACATCGAGATCCACGCCCGCGAGATCCTCAAGACCCGCGAGCAGCTCAATCGCATCCTGGCCGAGCGCACCGGCCAACCGCTGGAAAAAATTCAGGCGGACACCGAACGCGACTACTTCATGTCGGCCGCCGAGGCGCAGACCTACGGCCTGGTGGACCAGGTGATTGAAAAGCGCGGTTGATGGCCTTCGCTGAGATGCGAGTTTGATCGCATCGTGAACGGGTTCACTGACCCTGAAGCCGTTCTCCACGACGTTCATCGCGGGTGTCCGCGTCAGCGGGCGCCCGCAGTCCAGGACTTCACAGCGGTTTCGGCCCTGTCGGTTTCAATCAGCCGCCAGGACCGTAACTAAGCCACCTTAGGGGCTTTTATCCCTGCGAGGGCGGCCCTGGCAATTGAACTATCATCATTGCAGGCACAACGCCTGTATCTAGCAGCACTCCCATGGCCGAGAAAAAAGGCAACTCCAGCGAAAAAGTCTTGTATTGCTCCTTCTGCGGCAAGAGCCAGCACGAGGTCAAGAAGCTGATCGCGGGTCCGTCCGTGTTCATCTGCGATGAGTGCATCGAGCTGTGCAACGACATCATTCGCGATGAAGTGCCGGCCGAGGCCGCACCGGGTCGCGCGAGCAAGTCGGACCTGCCGGTCCCCATCGAGATCAAGACTACCCTGGACCAATACGTCATTGGCCAGGATGTGGCCAAACGTACGCTGTCCGTGGCGGTCTACAACCACTACAAGCGGTTGCGCCACGCGGCGGACACCAAGGACGGCGTCGAGCTGTCCAAGAGCAACATCTTGCTGATCGGCCCCACCGGCTCCGGCAAGACACTGCTGGCCCAGACGCTGGCGCGGGTGCTGAATGTCCCGTTTGTCATTGCCGATGCCACCACGCTCACGGAAGCGGGTTATGTCGGCGAGGACGTCGAGAACATCATCCAGAAGCTGCTGCAGAACTGCAATTACGACGTTGAACGCGCCCAGCGCGGCATCGTCTACATCGACGAGATCGACAAGATCAGCCGCAAGGCGGACAACCCGTCCATCACCCGTGATGTGTCCGGTGAAGGCGTGCAGCAGGCGCTGCTGAAGCTGGTCGAAGGCACGATGGCGTCGGTGCCCCCGCAGGGCGGCCGCAAGCACCCGAACCAGGACTTCCTGCAGATCGACACGACCAACATCCTGTTCATCTGCGGTGGCGCCTTTGACGGCCTGGAAAAGGTCATCGCCAACCGGTCCGAGAAGTCGGGTATCGGTTTTGGTGCATCGGTGAAGAGCAAGAGCGAGAAGAAGGTCGGTGAACTGTTCCGCGAAGTGGAACCGGGTGACCTGATCAAGTTTGGCCTTATTCCGGAGCTGGTCGGCCGTTTGCCGGTGATTGCCACCTTGGGTGAGCTGACGGAAGACGCGCTGGTCCAGATCCTGACCGAACCCCGCAATGCGCTGGTCAAGCAGTATCAGCAGCTGTTCTCGATGGATGGTGTGGAGCTGGAAGTGCGTCCGTCGGCGCTCAGCGCGGTGGCGCGCAAGGCACTGGCCCGCAAGACCGGGGCCCGTGGCCTGCGTTCCATCGTCGAGCACGCCCTGATCGACACCATGTTCGAGCTGCCGTCCCTGGATGGCGTCGCGAAGGTGGTCCTGGACGAGCACAACATCGACGAAGACTCCAAACCCTTGCTGGTCTACCGCGAAGCCAAGGCAAGCGCCTGATCCGGTGGCTGACAAGGGAAGTAGGGTTCCGCCCCTGTCAATGACACCTTGTGCATGACCTGCACGCTGTGCACCTTGTAATAGGCCCCTCGGGCCCAAGATGGGCTTGAGAAAGAGAGGTTTTCATGTCTGGTCATCCGATCCTCCCCGCGGAACCGATCACCCTCCCGCTGCTGCCGCTGCGGGATGTGGTGGTGTTCCCGCACATGGTGATCCCGCTGTTTGTGGGGCGCCCCAAGTCCATTAAGGCCCTCGAGGCCGCCATGGAAGCCGGGCGCCAGATCATGCTGGTGGCCCAGAAGGCCGCCGGCAAGGACGAGCCCAAGCCCGACGACATGTTCGACATGGGCTGCGTCTCCAGCATCCTTCAGATGCTGAAGCTGCCGGACGGCACCGTGAAGGTGCTGGTCGAAGGTCTGCAACGCGCCACCACGCAAGCCATCCACGACGGTGAAGAGCATTTCACCGCCGATGTGCTGCCCATCCCGCCCGAGGCGGACGAGCAGCCCGAGGTGGAAGCCCTGCGCCGCGCCGTGACGCAGCAGTTTGACCAATACGTCAAGCTCAACAAGAAGATCCCGCCGGAAATCCTGACGTCCATCGCCGGCATTGATGATGCTGGCCGCCTGGCCGACACCATCGCGGCGCATCTGCCGCTGAAGCTGGATGCCAAGCAGTCGGTGCTGGACCTGTCCGAAGTGGGCAAGCGGCTGGAAAAGCTGCTGGACCTGCTTGAGCATGAAGTCGACATCCTGCAGGTGGAAAAGCGCATCCGTGGCCGCGTCAAGCGCCAGATGGAGAAGAGCCAGCGCGAGTACTACCTGAACGAGCAGGTCAAGGCCATCCAGAAGGAACTGGGCGACGGCGAAGAAGGTGCCGACCTGGAAGAGCTGGAGAAGAAGATCCAGGCTGCCCGCATGCCCAAGGAGGCACGCAAGAAGGCCGAGGCCGAGCTGAAGAAGCTCAAGTTGATGTCGCCCATGTCCGCCGAGGCGACCGTGGTGCGCAACTACATCGACACCCTCGTCAACCTGCCCTGGGCCAAGAAGACCAAGATCAAGCATGACCTGGCCAATGCCGAGGCCGTGCTCAACGAGGACCACTACGGTCTGGACAAGGTCAAGGAACGCATTCTCGAGTACCTCGCGGTGCAACAGCGTGTGGACAAGGTGAAGGCGCCCATCCTGTGCCTGGTCGGCCCTCCGGGCGTCGGCAAGACCTCGCTGGGGCAGTCCGTGGCTCGTGCCACTGGCCGCAAGTTCGTTCGCATGGCCCTGGGTGGCGTGCGTGACGAGGCCGAGATCCGTGGCCACCGCCGCACCTACATTGGCTCGATGCCGGGCAAGGTGCTGCAGAGCTTGTCGAAGGTGGGGACGCGCAATCCGCTGTTCCTGCTGGACGAGATCGACAAGTTGGGCATGGACTTCCGGGGCGACCCATCCTCCGCGCTGCTGGAGGTGCTGGACCCTGAGCAGAACCACACCTTCGCGGACCATTACATCGAAGTCGATTACGACTTGTCCGATGTGATGTTCGTGGCGACCTCCAACTCGCTGAACATTCCGCCGGCACTTCTGGACCGGATGGAGGTGATTCGTCTGTCCGGTTACACGGAAGATGAGAAGGTCAACATCGCTCAGCGTTACCTGCTGCCCAAGCAGCGTGGCAACAACGGCGTGAAGGAAGAAGAGCTGGAAGTCACCGAAGCGGCCATCCGCGGCGTGATCCGCTACTACACCCGTGAGGCGGGTGTCCGTTCGCTCGAGCGTGAGATCTCCAAGATCTGCCGCAAGGTGGTCAAGGGCCTGCAGCTCAAGACCTACGTGGAACGCGTGGTGGTCGATGAGGACAACCTCAACGAGTTCCTCGGCGTGCGCAAGTACGACTTCGGTCGTGCCGAGAAGAAGAACCAGGTGGGCCAGGTGGTCGGTCTGGCGTGGACCGAAGTGGGCGGCGATCTGCTGACCATTGAAGCCACGTCCATGCCGGGCAAGGGCAACATCATTCGCACCGGCTCGCTGGGCGATGTGATGAAGGAATCGGTGGAAGCGGCGCGCACGGTGGTGCGTTCGCGGGCTCGCCGGCTGGGCATCAAGGATGAGGCCTTCGAGAAGCGCGACGTTCACATCCACGTGCCTGACGGCGCCACGCCCAAGGACGGCCCGAGCGCGGGCATTGCGATGACCACCGCCTTCGTGTCCGCACTGACCGGTATCCCGGTGCGTGCTGATGTCGCGATGACCGGTGAAATCACGCTGCGCGGCGAGGTGACGGCCATTGGCGGCCTGAAGGAAAAGCTGCTGGCGGCTCACCGTGGTGGCATCAAGACGGTGATGATTCCGGAAGAGAACGTCAAGGATTTGCAGGACATTCCGGAGAACGTGAAGAACCAGCTCGAGATCGTGCCGGTTCGCTGGATCGACCGGGTGCTGGAAGTGGCGCTGGAGACCTATCCGCAGGCGCTGCCTGAGGAGGAGGTCGCCGCAGCGCCGCCGCCCGCCGAAAAGGTGGCCGAGGCCAAGCCTGATGCGAGCACGGATTCGCTGAAGCACTGACCGCTTGCTGCGCTTGATCCCAAGGCCCACGATGCTCACGCGTCGTGGGCTTTTTTCATGCGGATCCGAGGCTCGTGTGCGGGGCTCGTGGGGCGGCGGCGGCTGCAGGCGCTGGACGGCTACGGAGCTGGGGTCTCATTGAGCGGGGCGATCAGTGAACGTTTGTGTGAGATCGGCGGCCAACTCTTGCGTAGCCCCAAAAAAACGGTCTATACTCTCGGCTTCAGCGCAAACGGTGTTGCAGACAAATCAACGGCAACGATTGATTTCATGCAGTCTGTAAAACGACAGCATGGCAAACAGGCAGTGCGTTGAAATTCAGCGAAAGCTGATATGCGGGAATAGCTCAGTTGGTAGAGCGCAACCTTGCCAAGGTTGAGGTCGCGAGTTCGAGCCTCGTTTCCCGCTCCAGGTTCTGAAAAGGATGGAAGCCTTGGCTTCCATTTTTTATCGGAGTCGAGGTCACCAAACTTCGATTTCGAGCAGGGGCGCGATAGCAAAGCGGTTATGCCCCGGATTGCAAATCCGGTTAGTCCGGTTCGACTCCGGATCGCGCCTCCAAAAATTCTGCGGGAATAGCTCAGTTGGTAGAGCGCAACCTTGCCAAGGTTGAGGTCGCGAGTTCGAGCCTCGTTTCCCGCTCCACTTCAGTGTTGAAGGTGGGGTTTGGTCAAGCCGTCGGGTTCACGCCCAGCGCGAGATCGGTTCCTCCTGCGATGCGGGAATAGCTCAGTTGGTAGAGCGCAACCTTGCCAAGGTTGAGGTCGCGAGTTCGAGCCTCGTTTCCCGCTCCAAATTCCAAAAAGGGAAGTCATCGCGACTTCCCTTTTTTCATTGTCTTCCGCATGGACAAGCCGCTGGATAATGGCGGCGAGCCTCTCAAGGCCTGGGTGGTGAAATCGGTAGCCACAGCAGACTTAAAATCTGCCGCTGTCATAGGCGTACGGGTTCGAGTCCCGTCCCAGGTACCAATGCGGTTTTCCGGCGCTTCCCAGTGAGTCCTGCTCACACCCCGTTTTCTTAGGAGAAACGGGCAATTTTCGGTTCGCTGACGCCTCCCGAGTCCTCTCTCGGGCTGCTGTATCCTTTCCATAATCCCGCACAGATCCCGCACATCCTCGGGAGCGGCCAAGCAGGGCATGGAATGGTGACAGATGGCGTATTTCAGAAAGCGTCCTAGCGGCAGATGGCGCGCTGAGGTAGAGCGAAACGGACAGCGAATCTCGCAAGGCGGCTTTCAGACCAAGGCGGAGGCAACAGCATGGTCACTGGGCCTAGAAGCAGACCTCTTGGCCGGGAAACAGGGCCAGTGGCCAAAAAAGAGCTTCGCGCAGGTCCTAGAGCGTTAGGAAAAAGAGGTGTCTACAAAAAAGGCCAGTGCCCTTTTCGAGCACCGGCGTTTCAACGCCTTGAAGAGAGACTACCCCGAGCTGGTGGCTAAGCGCTTCGTGGACGTGACCTCCGACGACTTGGCACGGTGGCGCGACAGTCGGCTGAAGCTGGTTAAGGAGTCCACGGTTCGGCGCGGGATCAACTCGCTCAGCAATGTGTGGACCATCGCCGCGAGGGAATCCTCCGGTTATAGACCGGGGGACAAACTGCTTATCGCAATCCCCGTCCCCGTCATTCATGGGGCGGCATACCTCAGATCTTCGCGGGCTCGATCAGGCCCTCGACGCCCTGCAGGTGACGGCACAAAACTTCGCCTTCCGCTAGATCAAGGATGCCAAAGCGCGTGCCACATATGTGCAGCGCATCGCGGAGACAGCTCGCATTATTCGCGCTGACGTGTTGGCGGGGAAGATGACCGCAGCGGAAGGTGAAGCTTTCGCCGTCCAGGCGCGAAATGTGATCATGGAGGAAATTCGTGCCATCACTTCCGCGATTGGTAAGGCAGGGGCGGAGGCGATGAAGGGCCAGGGCTTGACGTTGGAAATGGCCCTTGATAAAGCGGTGAAGAAGCTTTTCCCCGGGAAGAGTTTTGCAGAGCTGTCTGCGACCCAGAAGCGTCAGGTGTTGTCGAGATCGTTGAGGCGTCGGGCCGATCCAGCCCGAAAGTGACTGGACAAAAGGAGGGTGCAACCCTCCTTGGAGGAGCGTTGGGCGGCGCGGCCGCAACGGCGTCTGCAGGTCTCATTTGCGGACCAGGGGCTCCGGTCTGCGTCACAGCTCTTTTTATCGTTGGGGGCATCGTCGGTGCCATCTCCGCCAGTGCTGCGGCTGACCTGGTGCTTGACCAACGGGAAGTCGTCAACTGGCTGGGTGAGTAATTCGCATGAACCACACTGATTCCTCGGCAGACCGAGCTGCACAACTGGCCATCTCTCGCTTGTTCCTGGACACGGAGCTGGATGATCTTGATCTAAAGGCGATCGCACGAGATCTTCGGGCTGACCTGCTCGGGAATTCCGAGACAGTAATTCCTAGAAGACGGCGGGTTGCAGGTTTTGATGGAGTTGCTGCTTGAACTCCATCGGGGTCAAGTATTGCAGACTGCTGTGCGGCCTCACCTCGTTGTAGTGCTGACGCCAGGACTCGATGACGACCTTGGCCTCGCGGCGCGAGCGGAACCATTCGACGGACAGGCACTCGTCGCGGAACTTGCCGTTGAAGCTCTCGTCGGCGCCGTTCTGCCAGGGCTTGCCAGGATCGTTAAGCACGGTCGCGATGCCTGCGCCGGCGATCCATTCCAGAATCGCCAGGCTGACGAACTCCGGCCCGTTGTCCGAGCGCATGAACAGCAGAGCACCGTGCACGCTCACCAGCCGCGACAGCACCTCGATCACCCGCTTGGAGCGGATGGAGCCGGCCACGTCGATGGCTAGGCACTCGCGGGTGTACTCGTCGATGACGGTCAGGCACTTGAGCTGCTGGCCGGTGGCTGTCGTGTCAAAGACGAAGTCATAGGCCCAGACCATGTTGGCCTTGAAGGGCGAGTGCACGCGCGGCCGCTTGGACGCAATCCGCCTGCGCGAACGCTTCCTGGGCACCAGCAGGCCCGCCTGGCGACACAACCGATGCGTGCGCGACCAGCTCAGCTCGAAGCCGCGTCGGCGCAGGAAGATGCGGATGCGCCGGTAGCCGTAGCGGGGGTACTGGGCCGACAACTCCCTCATCGCCTCGACCACCGGCGCATCCTTGGCCGGCAGGCTGGGCTTATAGCTGGGTGTGGCTCGCGACATGCCG
>NZ_FOAV01000028.1 GCF_900109745.1 Roseateles sp. YR242
AAAACGCGCTGGCCAGCTTCAAGATCTCGTTGGCCTTGCGCAGCTCCCGCACCTCGCGTTCAAGGTCCTTCACGCGCTGGGCCTCGCTGCTCGTCACGCCCTCACGCACGCCAGCGTCCACCTCCGCGCGCTTGACCCATTCGTTCAGCGTCTGCGGTACGCAGCCAATCTTGGGCGCGATGGACTCAATGGCCGCCCACAGCGACGGGTATTCCCCTCGGTGCTCCTGCACCATCCTCACGGCACGCTCACGCACCTCGGGTGAGAACTTGTTCGACTTGCTCATGGCTCAATCCTCTCAGAGTGTTGAGCCTCCTCAAAATCCGGGGCGATTCACGCCAGCCCAGACGCACAACCCCACGCATCAGAAACGAGCTGACCAACCGAGGGCCGAGAGAACCGTGGTCCTCTTTTTCTATGACGATTCAGCCGATCTGAAACCTCAGTAGGGTTTTCCCGCTCCAACGCATCCTGGCGTTCACTTCATCCTCGATATTGATGACGGCTGGGCGGAACCCGAAATCTAAAATGCTCGGGCATTTCGAAGTCAGATGAAGCAGGGCACCATGGACGACGCGCTCCCGACCCCACAACAAGTCACTCAACGTGAGAGCCGCCTCTCGTGGCGGATGCGCAGGTTGCTTGCTTGGTTGCTGAAGCCTCAGACCCTCATTGGAGGGATTTTGGGCGCCCTGCTGACGGTTGGATGGGACGTCGCCAAATTGCACTACGGCGAAGAGTTCCAGCAATACATGGCGGCCAAGGCCAAATCGCTTGATGTTCTACAGCGCAACCCGGACACCGTCGCTGGAAATGATCAAGCGATCAAGGAGTTCCTTCGCATCACGCCTAGCTTCGAGGACTCCCCCCGCGCTCGAGACTTTCTAAGCACGCTCACGGGAGGGCTGGTCCGAAAGCTCGTTGACCAACGTGCTGCATTGGCGGCCCAGCAAGCCAAACTGAAGGCCGAAGCGGACGAGCAGGCAAAGAAGAAGGCTGCTGCAGAAGCCAAGGCTATAGCCGAAGCAGCCGAGGCCACAAAGAAAGCGCAGGCTCTGCAGGTAGCTCAAGCTGCTGAGCAAGCCGCCGTACAGGCGCAGCTGCTGGCTGCGCAGCAACAACGTGAAGCAGAGGCGGCGCGTCGGCGCGAAATCCAGTCAGCACAAGCGTTTGATCGGATGCTTCAAAGTCCAAGGGCACGCTGACATTTCAACCACGAATCATTCTCGTCGAGAGTGCATCTGATGACTGCCAGGCGCGTCAGCGCGGTAGCGGAAGTCGGAGCGACCGTTCGAGTGTCCCTGGCCACCAAGCCGACCTGCTCACCACGTACTGCTGGGTAATGTCCAGGCACTTCCAGCCATGGCGGGCGACGGATTGGCCACCACCGGTGACCCTGGCGTCTATATGCCAGGATGGTTGAGTTGCTGTTATCACCGCACGGGTGGCGGCTACCAGCCCTGATTCTTTGGGCGTCTCGATGGGTGGCACTGGCAGTTTTAGCAGGACCAGCCTCATGACATCATGACCAGCTCATAACGACGAAATCAAACGTGGCGACCAAGACCGCAAACTCTCCTCGAAAAGTCAATGGGCCTGTCGAACTCGCTGTAGTCGGAGGTGGTCCCAAAGCGGCTGCTATAGCTGCTAAGGCACAGGTGCTTCGTGAGCTCGGAAAAGCAGATGTGCGAGTCACCATCTTCGAACCTAAGGAGATCGGAGCGCATTGGAAGGGAAAAGGCGGCTATACAGACGGCGAGCAACGCTTGTGCACTCTGGCCGAACGGGACGTCGGCTACCCATACTCTTCAGTGTTTGGCAAGGACGTTGATCTGCAGATGGCAGCTCACTATTCTTGGGGCCGCTTCCTCCACCAACGACCGATTGGATACGAGCAGGGATTCAGCACCTGGCTTGACGCCGGAAGAAGACCGCCGTACCACGGCCACTATGCGGACTATCTTGCGTGGGTAGTCGATGCCTCAAGACCTCGAGTTGTGACGGCAGAGGTGACGGCTCTGGCCAAAGAGGACGGATTCTGGAGACTATCCAGTCGAAGTGGTGATGGACGCGCGCAAACAGATCCGACCCAATTCAACGGTGTGGTAGTCACCGGGCCCGGTCCGGCCCGAAAAATTCCGCTTTCGAGGAAACGCAGCGCGGAAGTACCCCACGAGAAGATCTTCAACGGCCAGGATTTTTGGCTGCGCTTGAAGGAGGTTCGTCGTTGCCTGAAGGAGATGGAAAAGGTAAGTAACGACGATGCACAGATCGTGATTGCTGGTGCGGGCGGCACGGCAGCAGCCGTCCTATCCTGGCTGATTGGTGCAGGCGCGCGTGACCGGCGGATCGTCATAGTGGCGACCCAAGCCTCTCTGTACACGCGGGTCGATAGTGTTTTTGAAAACCGACTTTTCAGCGACGAGACGGCGTGGTCGTCGCTGTCTCCTGAGAGCAGACGTGCCTTTTTTGACCGCCTTAATCGTGGCGTCGTCTGGGCGACGGTAATGGATCGTGTTTCCACGGCGACGGCTTTAACTATGCTCGATGGCAAGGCGAAGCGCATTCGAGTCGATTCAAAGGACCAATGGTTTCTATCTGTTGAGAGCGGCGACAAATCAACGATCCAACTGCGTCCGTCCTTCTTGATCGATGCCACGGGCTTTAACCCTTGGTGGTTCCTTCCAATGGTCAAAGGACTTCCGCGTGCGGATAGGAAGCCAACCAAAGCAACAACCGAAGGTTGGGAGCGCTCGCTATCGAAGCACCTGCGGCTAGCGGGTGGAATTTGGGATGAATACCCAAGCCTACACGTCCCTATGGTTTCAAGTCACGTAGGCCCGGGGTACGGCAGCCTCATGGTGCTTGGCGGGATGGCCGACCACATCCTGGGTGCCTACTGATGAGCCTCGGAGCATCGATTCCCATACACCTGTACATATGAACTACAATGTGGTTGTAGCCGCTAGGTGCGGCCTAGTCATCCTAGGGAGGTCCTATGACGTCCAAGAATTTGGTGCTTCGAACGGTCTACATCGATCCCGAGGTCGATGACGAACTTCGAAACGAGGCATTCGCGGGTCGAACCAGCAAGAACGATCTTTTCCGCAAGTACCTTCGCATTGGCATGCAGATGGCACGAGACTTGTCTGCTGCGGATTCCGTCACCAGCAAAACGGCTGACAAGTCCAAAGTGAGCCCTCAGCCCAAGGCAAAGACGACGGTAGTCGCTAAGGCCAAGTCGTCCGGCAAGGTCAGCTCGGCGCGAGGATCAGGGAGCTCTACACGAACGAGAGCAAAAAAGTCGGCTGCGAAGGCTGGGACAACTCAGCACGTGACTGCCTGACGCCCAAGGCAACCTCAGGCAAAGTAGCCGTCAGTGCTTCGCCCTGAACGACCTCAAGGGGTTCTGTCTTGGTTGCCCACCCGGTGCCGCGGTAAGTCGACTTGCGCTGATGCCCATCTGAGAATCCGCCGTTCTTTCCTCGTCCCGCTGCGGCAATGGCACAGCCAAGGAGCCCATCGTCGCTTCAGTACGGCGCTGCGCTAGTCGGCTCCGCATTTGCTCTGCACGTCACACGACAACGACAAGCCATCTTGGTCCCCGTCGAATAGGTTGACACAGCCATCTTCGCCGCGGTGCGCCGTCTGATCAGCGCCCTGAAATCGCGGGTTCATCACCCAAAGAATGACCTTGCGCGCCGACCCTCGCGCGGCTGCTGCCTGCATCTGTTTTGTACAGAGCGCCTGATCGCGTATCCTGTTGTAAGCACGCAATAAAGCGGGCATCCACTCAGGGAGAGGGAGTTTGGCAGAGACACAGAACACCGCCAAGCAGGCGGAGATTTTGGCCAGCGAGCTGTTCGGTGAATTTTTCTGGAACAAGCTGGGGCCTTCGAACCACGACTGGCCATGTGAGGATCAAGAGCGTCACAAGGTCAAGGAGCATCCTTGCGACGTCGTCTACTACTACGACGAGCCATATGCTGCGAGTCAGACCTACGTGCATTGCGACCTCAAGAGCTACGCGAAGGGGACGATCACCGCAGCGGCCGTGAGATCCGCGGTCGAGAGCCTGGCGAAGCAGGTCTCATGCGCGGAGAAGAGTGAGACGTGGCGCAAGCTGCACACGCATGAACACGTTACGTTCTCGGTGAACGGGCTTCTTTTCGTCTACAACCACGACGGAGAGTATGAGGCCGATTTCCAGAAGAACCTCGTTCACATCCCCACCGAGAGCGTACAGCTCCCGCGGGGCAGTCGGCTTTTTGTCCTCGGCCCGAAAGAGATCTTTTGGCTGAACAACATTCGCGACGAGATCCAACGCATGCGTGGGAAGCGGTCGCCAGAAATTCCTGGCCACGAGCACTGCTTTTACTTCCACCCGCAATTGGTTCGACGCGCCAACCTCCAGGTCCGCAAGGCCAAGGCGGCCACGCTGGAGACGCTGACGTCGCCCATCATCATTCTTGAGCACCACGACCCCAAAGGTAATGCTCAGCGTGGCGTCATCGTCTTTTACTCCCGGCCGGGAGACACGGTCGACGAGTTCATGTACCTCATCGACACCTTGCGAAAATACGAGCTGTTGGATGGCCGCACGTCGGTGATCGTCAAGACGCTCGGCGCGTCGTCCATTTCGTCGCCTACCTTCCAGAAGGCTCAACTGCATTACATCGAGGGCTTGGTGGGATCGAACGTCGCCACCGATCTTGGTGATTACGTGAACGCGATCCGGTACGAACCAATGGTCGATGTCAAGACCACGTACTCGAACATCGACCTGGGGACATGGGCATGAACGAGTTCCTCGACCACCTGAGCGCTAACGACAACGATATCTACGACCTGTTGATCTCCGGCAAGCAGCGCCTCACGGAATCAGTGCTTCGCGAGTTCGCACGGGATCGAGGGATCTTCTGCTCCCCCGTCGAGGGTCGGGAAGACCTGGCCGACTATCTGTCAGCGCTCCCGCACAGCTTCCACGACGTTGCCGCGATTATTCAGAGGCGGGAGCCAGGCCACCGCCGAGAAAAATCGACCTTCATTCGTCTGAACACGGTGGTGCCGCTCGAAGAACTGAAGGCGGCGGCGGCCGAATACGCAGGCACTGTCGCAGGCAAAGAGAACGTGGTCTTCCGGCCAGCCGCCAACGATGGATTTATCGTGAACGTCGGCTACAACGAATTCAACCGTTCGCGCACTCGTCTTTTGCAGCGCGAACCTCAAGAGGCCGAGATCGAGTTTCTTGTCGAGAACGGCCATACCGTCGTGCGCCTTCCAGCGACGGACAAGGCCAAGAAGATTGCCGCAGCCCTGAAGGACAACGTGGAGCGTCGCCGAAAGGCAACCATTGAGGAAGAAAGCGTCGAGCTGACTGGCCTCACGACGCCTGAGCAGCGATCCAAGTTCTTCACACGGCTCATCTCCACACTGCCGAAGTTCCGGCTTAGAAATGTGATGAGCCTAAAAGTGTCGTCGCACCTGTCGGAGGATGGCGAGGAAGATGAGGCGTTGGACTTGGAGGACGACGACGAGGCTGAGGCGGGTGCGGAAATGTTCGCTGCCGTGGTCCACAGCATGCAGCTCAGCGGTCAGAACCTTGTGCAGTCACAGGAATACAAAGACCTCACGTCACGCGGCTTCTACATCACAGCCATTTCCTGGCGATCAGAAGCGGAAGGCAACCCGCCCGACATTGTCCAGTTTGACGCCGGCTTTCAAGATCGCAAGCGTGGAACAGGATTCAAGTACGCGGTCCAAGGGGCGTTTCGTGCTCACAAAGGCGCTCACCGTAAAACGATGGTGCATGTCGACGGCACCGAGAAGGCACGGCTGCTGGCGTTGATTGAATCCACCGCACGCCAAGTCTTGGCTGACTTGGTCGCAGAGGCGGAAGCGGATCCCGACAACGCGGGAGGCAGCGATGTCGCGACGCTATAGGTGGCTCAAGGCCCAATGGCCAATCAGCATGAAGACGTTAGGCCGCAGGCTCAAAGCGAGAGAATTCCAGGGCGACGCTACGCACGGCTTCGTGATAGATCGCCTTCGTGAAGACCTGCTCGAGGCGCGTTACGTCGAGCGCGTTGAGTACACGGAAACGATCACCGACCCGTTCGGCAAAGAGTTGTCCTTCGAACGTGTTGAGTTTCGCCAAAGTCATTTCCGTGCAACGGCCTACGGCGCCGGCCTTGAGATTCGTGATGCTCCGCGTAGCGTGCAGCCGCTCATGAACAGGCTGTCAGAGGCCACAGATTTCGCGGTGACGATCAGTCCCTACTCGGTAGACGTCTTGGCATGGGCAGCAAAGTTCCAAAGCTCCTCGGGCTTTTCGTGCCACGTCGAGTCCCTTCAGATGAGCGATTTGCAGCTTGAGGAGGGCGTTGTTGCGAGGGTCGTGATCAAAGGGGATCGTGACGTACGACAGGCGTGCACTAAGCTTGCGGCACATCGCCGGTATCTCTTAGAGCGTATCCAGCTCAGATTGGACGTTCCGAAGGGGGGAACAATCGTTCTTTCCAATACAGGCGCTGCCACTTTGAGCGTCGATCAAGCGGACGAAGACATCCTCGAGCATCTTCGAACCGGCCTGTTGTAGCCGACCTCTGCCGTCGCATATAGCCTCGGTGATCCATCGGCGCTGAAACCTGGCCAGATGTCCCGCCACGTGGAAGGCAACATGATGCAGAAGAATGACTTCATCGCAGCGTTCTCCAGACTTGGCTCAGGCAAAGAACTGAGCGAATTCATTGCCCAACATCACCTTTCCACGGCAGGGCTTGATCAGAAAGAGGGAGCGCAGGTCTATCAGATCGTCGGAGGCACGATCGAAGGCGCCGCTGCGGTGATCACACACCGCTGGTACGACCCAAGCGGTCCTTATCAGAACCAGCCGGATATCGCGAAGGCCGAACTGGACATTGATGGCAAGCGTGTTGCGACGGTCAGTTGGATTGATAGCTAGCAATGGCGGAGCGCGACCCGTTGCAGCCGGCTTCCGGCTCACGACTTACAGTGGGCGTCGACGAACTTCCCAGGACGGGAGTGCGCGCCTTCGTAAGCCGGCTGTCTGAGTCCAACCACGTTGTTTACGAGCGCACGCGCCTTGACGATTGGGCGGAAGCGGTCACTCAAGCGTAAGCGGTCAATGAACCGCGTCCTTGAGCTGCGGGCCGTGTGAATCGCCCCGGATTTTGAGGAGGCTCAACACTCTGAGAGGATTGAGCCATGAGCAAGTCGAACAAGTTCTCACCCGAGGTGCGTGAGCGTGCCGTGAGGATGGTGCAGGAGCACCGAGGGGAATACCCGTCGCTTTGGGCGGCCATTGAGTCCATCGCGCCCAAGATTGGCTGCGTACCGCAGACGCTGAACGAATGGGTCAAGCGCGCGGAGGTGGACGCTGGCGTGCGTGAGGGCGTGACGAGCAGCGAGGCCCAGCGCGTGAAGGACCTTGAACGCGAGGTGCGGGAGCTGCGCAAGGCCAACGAGATCTTGAAGCTGG
>NZ_FOAV01000001.1 GCF_900109745.1 Roseateles sp. YR242
CCATCAGCGCGAAGGAAGCAGGAGGGAAAGTATCAGGAAGGAATGACTTGGCGGAGCCAAGGCAGGAGGGACATGAAGGGAAAGGGTACCGGGCCGGCGCTTTCTGGCGCAGTGCGGCTGTCCCCAAGGGGCCTTGGTAGAGCGCTGATAGGGCCTTCACAGAGCCCCACAACAAAGCCCCCTAACGAATCCTCCAACGACGCCCGTTAACCCTTCAACGCCTTCAACATCTCATCCACCATCTTGTCCAGGTCAAACGCCAGCTCCCATCCCCAATCGCGCTGAGCGACCGAGTCATCGATCGCCTGCGGCCAGCTCGCCGCGATCTGCTGCCGGAAGTCTGGCGCGTAGTCGATGGTGAAATCCGGGATGTGCCGCCGAATCGACGCCGCAATCTGTTCCGGCGTGAAGCTGACGCCCGCGAGGTTGTAGCTCCCCCACTCCGTGATCCGCTCAGCTGGCGCCTCCATCAACTCCAGCGTGGCCCGCAGCGCATCGGGCATGTACATCATCGGCAGGGCCTGGTCTTCCCGCAGGAAGCAGGTGTAGCGGCCATGCTTGAGTGCCTCGTGGAAGATCTCCACCGCGTAGTCGGTCGTTCCGCCGCCGGGCGGGGTCTTCCAGCTGATCAGCCCCGGATACCGCACGCTGCGCACATCCACGCCATGGTTGGCGTGGTACCACCGGCACCACCCCTCACCGGCCAGCTTCGACACCCCGTACACCGTCGTCGGGTCCATCACCGTCGTCTGTGGGGTACCCACCTTCGGTGTCTGCGGACCAAACGCCGCGATCGAACTGGGCCAGAACACACGTTCCAGCTTCACCGTGCGCGCCAGCTCCAGCACGTTCAGGAGACCCTTCATGTTCAGGTCCCACGCCCACATCGGATGCTTCTCACCTGTGGCCGACAAGGCGGCGGCCAGATGGTAGATCTGGGTGATGCCGTGGCGCTTCACCACGCCAGCCAGCGCGGCCCCATCCGTCACGTCCAGCATCTCGTGCGTCAGGTAAGGCACGCGCCCCTGCGGCGCCACGTCGCTCGTGATCACGCTGGCGTTGCCATGGCGATGCGCCAGCTCCACCGCCAGTTCGGAACCGATCTGGCCATTGGCCCCGATCAACAAAATCTTGGTCATTGCTGCTCTGTACTGCTCGGGCCGACGCGCTCGGCCCTGCGATGGACGGCCGATGCGCTCGGCCCTGCGACTCAAGGCCGACACGCTCGACCCTGCCACGGAAGGCCTTCGCCCCCCGCCTTGATTACTTCACCAAGCCCAGTTCACGGCCCGCCTGCGCAAACGCAGCCACAGCACGCTCCAGATGTTCCCGCTCATGCACGGCGGAAATCTGCACCCGCACCCGCGCCTGCTCCTTCGGCACCACCGGATAGAAGAAGCCCACGGCATATACACCTAGCTCCAGCAGGCGCGCGCTGAGCTGCTGCGCCTTCACTGCGTCGAACACCATGATCGGCACGATCGGATGGGTGCCCGGCTTGATCTGGAAACCGGCCTGCTGGATGGCTTCCCGGAAATACGTGGTGTTGAGTTCCAGCTTATCCCGCAGGGCCGTGCTGGCTTCCAGCAGGTCCAGCACCGCCAGCGACGCCCCCACGATGCTGGGCGCCACCGTGTTGGAGAACAGATAGGGCCGTGAACGCTGGCGCAGCAGCTCGATCACTTCCTTGCGCCCAGTGGTGAAGCCACCGGAGGCGCCGCCAAGGGCCTTGCCCAGCGTGCCCGTGATGATGTCGACCTTGCCATACACCCCGCGGTGCTCATGCGTGCCCCGGCCGGTCTTGCCCATGAAGCCACTGGCATGGCATTCATCAATGCCCAGCAGCGCGCCATGCCGGTCCGTGATCTCACGAATCTGGTCCAGTTGTGCAATGGTGCCGTCCATGGAGAACACACCGTCGGTGAACACCAGCACATGGCGAGCACCCGCATGGCGGGCCTCGGTCAGCTGACGGTCCAGGTCCGCCATGTCGTTGTGCTTGTAGCGGTAGCGCTTGGCCTTGCACAGGCGGATGCCGTCGATGATGGAAGCGTGGTTCAGCTCATCGCTCACGATGGCGTCCTGCTCCCCCAGCAGCGGCTCGAACAGGCCGCCATTGGCGTCGAACGCGGCGGCGTAGAGGATGGTGTCCTCGGTGCCCAGGAAGCGGGCCAGCCGTTGCTCCAGTTCCTTGTGGATGTCCTGCGTGCCACAGATGAACCGCACGGACGACAAGCCATAGCCATGGGTGCGCAGCGCCTCGTGGGCCGCCTCCAGCACCTGCGGATGGGCGGACAGGCCCAGGTAGTTGTTGGCGCACAGGTTGATGACTTCACGGCCATCCTGCGTCTTCACCAGCGCGCCTTGCGGGCTGGTAATGATGCGCTCGCTCTTGAACAGGCCAGCCTCACGGATGCCTTGCAGCTCGGTCTGCAGATGGCGATAGAAGTGCTCGGTGGTCGCTTCAGGGGACTTGGTCGAGCGGGTCTGAGGGGCCTGGGTGGTCATGCGGGGAGCTCCTGCGGCACAATCCGTTAAATCGAACGCGTTCGTTATATCGAACAGCCGTGCAGTATCAAGGATTCATTTCGGCGGGTCAAGACGGTGGTGGCAGGCTCGGGCCGTGCGCCACGTTGCTGTTGTAAGCCGTCCTGCTGCTTCAGTTTCAGCTTCTGTTGGTCATCATGTCCGCCATTCCCTCCGAAAAACTGGAACCACCCCGCGTAGGCGCCACCTTGCAGGCCCTGCGGCAGGCCCAGGGCCTGTCCCTGGACGAACTGTCTCGCCGTGCGGGGGTGTCCAAGTCCATGCTCTCGCAAATCGAGAGAAACCAGGCCAATCCCACGGTGGCAGTAGTGTGGCGGCTGGCCAATGCCTTGCGGGTGGAGTTGTCCGAACTGCTGGGCGGCGAGCGGCCGGCCGCACCGCCGATCGAGCTGGTGGCGGCCCACGGCACGCCTGGGCTCGCCAGTCCGGACGGCCTGTGCCGGCTGCGCATCCTGGGGCCGATCGAGCTGGCTGGGCAGTTTGAGTGGTATGAGTTGACGGTGCAGCCGGGCGGCGCGCTGGAGTCCGAAGCGCATGAGCCGGGTTCCCGGGAACACCTGAGCGTGCTAAGTGGCGAGCTGGAAGTCTCTGCGGGCGGGAGCCGACAGATGGTCAAGCCTGGCGAGACCGCCCGCTACGCCGTGGACGGCGCGCATGCCATCCGCAACCTGGGCAAGAAGGCGGCGACGGCGATGCTGGTGGTGCTGCACGCGTGAAGCCATCTTGGCGCAGCCGACAGGTTGAGGCGAATAGGCCCGCCAATCGACTCAGAATTTGAGGCGATTAGGCTTGTCGAGCAGCGGTGAGGCGAATAGACTTCATAATCGACTCAAAATATGAGGCGATTCCGTCTACTATTCGCCTCAAAGATGTCATGGATGCTGAATTGCGCTACGTCTGGCAGCAAGCCGGATGGCCCCAACTTCACTACGACCGGGAAAAGGTCGGGGACAGCCTGAGCAAGGCGCGGCGGGCCCAAGGCATGGTGGAAGGGCAGTTGGCGGTCCTTGGATTCGAGCAACGTCTCGAACTCGCGGCGGAAGCGTGGAGCCAAGAGGCCTTGGCCACTGCTGCCATCGAGGGTGAGCGGCTCGACCTTGCGGCTGTTCGCAGCTCGGTGGCGAGGCGGCTCGGCGTCGGCCAGCAGGACGGCCCCAATGCGCCACGCAACGTGGAAGGCCTGCTCGACATCATGGACGACGCAGTCACTCATTGCCGGAGCGCCCTTACCCACGAGCGGCTCCACGGCTGGCAGGCGGCACTCTTTCCTACCGGCTACTCCGGCATGGTCAAGATCCGGGTCGGGGGATATCGGGAACACGCAGAACCAATGCAAATCGTCAGTGGCCGACAGGGACGCGAGCTGGTGCATTACGAGGCGCCAGCATCGGCGCAAGTGCCGGCGGAAATGACGCAGTTGCTGAACTGGTTCAACACTGCGGCAGAGCCCGACGCTTTGGTGTGCGCCGCACTACTGCATTTGTGGTTTGAAACCATCCATCCCTTTGAAGATGGCAACGGCCGCGTCGGACGCGCACTGGTGGACCTGGTTCTCGCCCGGGACAGCGGCGAAACGAGCCGGCTCTTTCAAACATCCCAGCGGCTGCTGGACCGCCGGAATGACTACTACCACCAGCTTGAACGGGCTCAGCATGGCGGGCTGGATGTCACCGACTGGGTGTGCTGGTTTGTTGATCAGATGCAGGCAGCGTGCAATGCCGCGTCCAAGATCATCGACGACACCTTGGTCAAGGCCCGCTTTTGGCTGGAGCACCGAGACACCGTCCTGAACGAGCGTCAGCGCAAGGTGATGAATCTGCTGCTCAATGCAGGGCCCGGTGGATTTGAGGGCGGCATGAGCACCAAAAAGTACGAGAGCATCGCTGGCACTTCACGGGCCACCGCCTCGCGTGAGTTGATCGAACTGGAGCAGCTGGGGATGGTGGAGCAGATGGGGGCGGGACGATCAACCCGCTACTACGTCAGGTTGCCTGGGTGGCAACCTTGAAGCACCGCTTCCATGACCTCAATGATCCGCGTCGAACCCGACACCGCTCGAAGGATTTGCTCAGTCGCTAAACCGTTCTGTCGCTGGACGTCTTGTTGCTGTGCCATGTTCTGCACGCTGCTGCAAAGCGACCTTGGTGGACAAAGGTCACTGACCGGGGGCCGCTTCCCAGCGGCCCCGCAGCACCTCAAGGCGACACAAATCCCGTCTTGCCCGCCTTGCTGTCTTCCTCGGCCATCTTGACGTCGGTGTCGTCCACCACGCCATCCTGGTTGCGGTCATGCAGCTTGAACATGCGCAGGCCGGCGGCCTGGAACTCCTCCAGGGTGATGCGACCATCCTTGTCGGTATCGAGCACGCCGAAACGGACCTTGGCCTGACGCATCTGCCGCTGCAACTCCTCGCGGCGCTTCTCCGGATCCGCGATCTTGCCGATGCGCAGCATCAGCCGCCCCTCGAATTCACCGAGGTACTCGGCTTCGCTCAACACGCCATCCGCATCAAAGTCGATGCGCATAAACTCGACCTGACGGCCAAGCTTGAATTCCGACAGCAACACCTTGCCATCCCCATTGAGATCCTGCTCGGCGATGAAGGTCGTGCTCGAGTGCGAGGCGGCCAACACGGGCAGTGAGGACAGACCCAGCAGGGTCGCGAACAGGGTGTGCCTGAGAGTTTGAACGGTCTTCATGGCTGGGGCTGGACTTCGATGGTGAGGGTCGCGGTGTTGCTGAGCCACAGCGCGGGATTGTCGGGCGCGGCGCGGCGCACACGCACCTGCAGCAGGTAGAGTCCGGCGGTCTTGGGCTTGAAGCTCACTTCGCCCGCAGCATTGGTGCGGTAGTCCTGCTCCGCCTGCTTCTGGCTCACATAGTTCTGGCCATCGGCGATGACGGTCAGCGTCTCGCCGGCCAGCGGCTTGCGGTTCTCGCGCACACGGACGGTGACCATCTCGCCTGCGTAGAGGTCATAGGGCTGCGTCACCGGGTGAATTTCCACGCCTTCGGTCTCGAAGTCCACCGGCGTGGGGCGACCGCGACTGACGTAGACATCGGCGCGGGTCATGCTCTGCACCTCGATCGGCGTGTCGCCAGCCTGCTTGTCTTCGGGTCGCTCGGCAAACACCACCTTGCCCTGGCGGAGGAAGCCCTTGGCCAGGCGCCCCTTGCGCACGCCAGATGACACAAGATACGTGCCGCTCCCGGCGCCCAGCGGCACCTCCAGGTAGCTCGCGTCCTTCAGCACGGCGGCGGGTGTCAGCGGTGTCCTCTTGCCATCAGGGCCGATCACGAGGAAGCCGTCGGACTTCATCGCCACATCGGGCCGCAGGTCGCCTTCGGCGAACGAGGCCTCGACGGTCACATGCTTGCGCTGCTCGTCAGCGGAGAACGTATTGGGTTTGAGATAGGGGGAATGAGCCTGGGCACCCGCGCTCAACAGCAGCGGGGTCAGCCACAAGCCCAGACGTTGGAGCCTGGTTGGGGTCATCGCGGTGGGTCGAAGTGGAGACGAACGGCGATCCGGGCGGCGGCTGGGTATCTGCGAACGGCACTATAGATGAGAATTGGTCGCAAATGAGCGAGGCTCTCAAAGTGGCTTGGCGTGAGGCGTCATGTTGACGCTCAGTGATGAATGCTCAGTGAAGCTTGCGTCGACGCCAGAGCTTGCGACTGACCCCTATCACCAGCCCGATAACAAGCGCCCAGGGAAGCAGGTAGGCCAAGCCGGTGATCGTCGAAGAAATGCCCTGCGAAAGGCTGCCGCCAAAATTCGACATGGCGAGCGCGATGGGCCGCCAGAACGACTTGCTGCGGTCGGACTGGATGGAGATGTTGAGGATCTCTGTCTCCACCCGCTGCACCCGTTGGGCTTGTTTGCCATTCGCCTCTTCCAGCTCGCTTTGAACGGCTGCAAGCTCATGGGTCACCTTGATCAAGGCATCAACATCATTCCCGGGACGCTTGCGTAACGCCTCTAGTTCTGCGCGATAGGCCGTCAGCATGGCGAGCTTCTTCTCACCTTCGCGGATGGGGCCCGCCAGATCTTCCGCCTGCGTGGACCGACTGGTGGCTGCTGTCGTTGATCGGAGCCGTGGCACGACACCCACCTTGCGAAGCCGCTCCAACTAAAAATCGTCCCGGATGCGACCCGTTACCGTTTTCCCCTCGGCAACCAGTCACAATCGTCACCAAGAGAGAGGGAGCGTTTCAGGTAGTTCTATTGTGCACCAACGCTCACCCCAGCAAGTCAAAGATCCCCAGGCCCCGTCCGGGTCCCCGATGAACATCCGGCCCGCTCCGGAAGACCAGTTGCAACGCCTGTCGATGCTTGAAGGCTCCGCGCGCCTGCGCGTGGCGGAGCAGCGCGTGCGGGATGGCCTTGATGTTCCTTACATCGACGTGCAGCGGCCGTCCGAGACCTCGCCTTTGCGTGCACACGGAAAGCCACGTGGCGTCGCGCGTATCAGCTCTGGCGCTCCCACCAGTTCGTTCCGCGTCCGGTGGGTCCGGATGATGCTGGTGCTGGTGGCGCTGGCCCTGCTGGGCAGCGCCCTGGCGCTGAAGCTGTTCAAGTGATGGCTGCTGCATGGCGCGTCTAACTGGTGGCCGTCTGCACGACGCGTCTGACGGCGTCATGCGGGCCCATCAACGCAGGCCCTGATCACTGCTGAAGACGTTATCGCTTGCGAAGGCGCTCATCCCTGGGTCGGGCCATCTCACTTCACCATCACGGCGCGCAACATCAACCGGTCCCACCCTGCCCCGGCCCACAACGCCCCCAGGCTCTCGTTGTGAGGCAACAGCAGCGTGCGCACCAACGGCTCGGCACGTGTGGCCGACGGGTCGCACAGCAGTACCAGCCGCTGGGCCCCGTCCTCCTCCAGCCGCCCCAGCCAGTCCAGGTCCTGCAACTGGTCGACGACCGGCTCCAGCTGCAACGGGTCCACACATAAGCGCTGGGACAAGGCGAGCATGGTCAGCCCAGGTTCACCCGCTGCCCGCGCACCATCCAGCTCCCGCAGGATGTCCAGAGCAAGCTCCAACTGCATGCCGGGCGTCGGGCGTCGCACGCTGACCCCACCTGCCAACGCCGGTGCATTGGCCGCCAGGATGGCGCCCAGCAGCACGATGGACCAGCCCACATAGATCCAGATCAGGAAGATGGGCACGGTCGCAAAGGCGCCATACAGCGTGGAATAGGTCGGCACCTGCTTCACATACCAGGCCAGTGCCTGCTTGGCCAGGTGGAAGGCGATCGCCACAAAACCTGCCCCCATCAAGGCATGGCGCCAACGCACATCGGTGTTGGGCACGTAATGGAACAGCGCCGCAATGGCCGCCCACAGCACCAGCAGGTCCAGGCTGGATAACAGCACCACAAACCCGCGTGGCATGGCATTGACCAGGTCCTTGCCGCTGGTGATGAGGTAGCTGGTCAAGGTCAGGCTGCCGCCCAGCAGCAACGGACCGAGCGTCAGGGCCGCCCAGTACACCAGCACCCGCTGTGCAATGGGCCGGGGCCGCTGCACCCGCCAGATCTGGTTGAGCGTGCGGTCGATGGTCAGCATCAGGGACAGCGCCGTGACCGCCAGCACCACCAGACCCACCGCGCCGAGCCGGTTGGCCTTGGCTGCAAACTGGGTCAGCGAGCCCAACACCGGCCGCGCAATATTGTCAGGCACCAGTGACTTGAGGAAATATTTCTCCAGCGCCCCCTGAAAGGCCGAGAACATGGGGAAGGCAGTGAACAGCGCCAGCGCCACCGTCAGCAGCGGCACCAGCGAGATCAGCGTGGTGAAGGTCAGGCTGCCAGCGGTCACGCCCAGACGCTCCTCCCGGTAGCGCTGGAAAAACACCCGCACCGTATCCAGCCAGGGCCAGCGCAGCAAACCCTGCCACACCTCCCGAAGCCCCTCTCGCCACCCCTGGTCCGCCACACGCATCCTGATGTTCATGCTGGCTATGATGCCAGCCATGTCAAGTTTGGAAGCGCCTCAGGTCACCAGCGGTTCGCTGCGCACCCAACCCACGGCGGCGGAACGCACCAGCCGATCCCTCGCATGGGCCAGCACCGTGGCCCTGGCACTGCTGTGTGCCGCCTGGGAACTGTGGCTGGTGCCGGTGGGCCGCGGCACGCTGGCCATCAAGGCCCTGCCGCTGCTGCTGGCGCTGCCCGGCCTGTGGCGGTATCGGCTCTACACCTTCCGGGCGCTCAGCCTGTTCGTGTGGCTGTATGCCACCGAAGGATTGGTGAGAGCCACGTCCGAGCCAGGCCTGGGGGCCGCACTGGCCTCGGCCGAGGTGCTGCTGTCCGTGGTCATCTTCGTGGCCTGCGCCCTGCACGTCCGGCAGCGCCTGGGCGACGCCAGAAGGAGTCTTCCTTGAGCAGCACCGTCATCGATTCCCTGCGTGAACTACTCGGCAGCGAGCATGTGCTGCTGCCCGGTGCCCTGCCGCCCCAGGACCTGGCCGGCTACCATCAGGACTGGCGCAAGCGCTACAACGGCCGGGCCCTGGCCATCCTGCGGCCCGCCGACACCGCCCAGGTGGCCGCCGTGGTGCGCCTGGCGCGTGAGCACCGCATTTCATTGGTACCCCAGGGCGGCAATACCGGACTGGTGGGCGGTGGGGTGCCGGACCCCTCCGGTACCCAGTTGCTGCTGAGCCTGCGGCGCCTGCAGCAAGTGCGCCGGCTGGACGCCGCCAACCACACCATCACGGTGGAGGCGGGCTGCATCCTGCAGCAGGTGCAGGAGGCGGCGCAGCAAGCCGGCCTGCTGTTTCCGCTGAGCCTGGCCGCCGAAGGCAGTTGCACCATCGGCGGCAACCTCTCGACCAATGCCGGCGGCACCCAGGTCCTGCGTTACGGCAACGCCCGCGAGTTGTGCCTGGGCCTGGAGGTGGTCACGGCCGAAGGCGAGATCTGGGACGGCCTTTCCGGCCTGCGCAAGGACAACACCGGCTACGACCTGCGCGACCTGTTCATCGGCGCCGAAGGCACGCTGGGCGTGATCACGGCAGCCACGCTGAAACTCTATCCGCAGCCGCGCGCCCGCATGACCGCACTAGCGGCCTGTGATTCGCTGCAGGACGCCGTGGATCTGCTCAACCTCACCCAGTCACGCTGCGGCGCGGCCCTGACCGGTTTCGAGGTGATGAATGCACTCTCGCTGGCACTGGTGGCGCGGCACTTCCCGCAGTTGCCCCAGCCACTGGGCCCGCGCCCCTGGACCGTTCTGCTGGAGCTGTCGGACAGCGAGGGCGAGGCCCATGCGCGTGAGCAGTTCGAAAGCGTCCTGGAACAGGCGCTGGAACGCGGCCTGATCAACGACGCGGCGGTAGCCGAGACGCTGGCCCAAAGCCAGGCGATGTGGCACCTGCGGGAGTCCATTCCACTGGCACAGAGCGAGCAAGGGCTGAACATCAAGCACGACATCGCCTTGCCGGTGTCGCGCATCCCCGGCTTCGTGGCCAGTTGCGACGCCTTGCTGGCCCGGCAGTTCCCGGGCGCCGGCCTGGTGAACTTCGGCCACCTGGGCGACGGCAACCTGCATTACAACCTGCAGGCGCCACCGGGCGTGGCGCCGGCGGAATTCCTGCGTGAGCACGAACATGCCGTCAATGCGCTGGTCTATGACCAGGTGGGCACCCATGGCGGCTCCATATCCGCGGAGCACGGCATCGGCCAGCTCAAGCGAGATGAACTGGCACAGCGCAAGAGCCCGGTGGCCTTGCAGCTGATGCGCCAGATCAAGCAGGCGCTGGACCCGCTGGGCCTGCTGAACCCGAACCGGGTGGTCTGAGGCGCCAAGGCCTCAGGGCCTCCCGCTCATTCAATCGTCGCCAGCGCCCGGCCGAGGCTGCCCCAGCGAGGCGGGGCCATCCTGCAAGACAGCGTCCGCCTTCGGGGCCCGCACCTTGCGCACCCGCCGGCCGGACTCGTCGAAGAACAGCTCGATGCTGTCGTAGAAGCAAGGCACCATCAGCAGCGTCAGGAAGGTGGACGTGATGGTTCCGCCAATGATGGCCACGGCCATCGGCCGATAGAACTCACCGCCCTCCCCCACGCCGATGGCCACCGGCAACATGCCGGCGATCAGCGCCAGGGTGGTCATCAGGATGGGGCGGAAGCGCTTGCGGCCCGCATGCATCAGCGCCTCCTCGCGCGGTACGCCCTGGGATTCCTCGTGGCGCGCAGCATCCAGCAGCAAAATGGCATTCTTGGCCACCAGGCCCGCCAGCATGATGATGCCAATGATGCTCATCAGGTTGAGCCCTCCCCCGGTCATCAGCAAGGCCACCACCACACCGATCAGTGACAGCGGCAGGGACAGCATCACGCCCAGCGGCGCCGTGAAACTGCCAAACTGCATCACCAGGATCAGATACATCAGGCCGATGCCGGAGAACAGCGCCACCACCATGGCCCCGAACACCTCCTGCTGGCTCTTGGCATCACCCGCAAGGGCGATGCCGTAACCCGGCGGGAAGTTGATCGACTTGGCCAGCTTGAGGGCGTCCGCGGTCACTTCGCCGGGGGAGCGGCCATGTGCATTGGCCGAGACCGCGATCATCCGCTTGCTGTCCGCATGCTGGATCTTGGACGGCCCCTTGCCCATGGTGACCTTGGCGATCTGCTCCAGCGGCACCATCACCCCGGTGCCTGTCACCGAGATCGGCAGACGTTCGATGTTGGAGGCATCCACGCGGTCTTCCGGTGCCAGGCGCACCGCCACGTCCCGCGTCTCCCCGCTGGGGTCGATCCAGTCGCCCACTTCCACGCCGGCAAAAGCCACCCGCAGCGCACTGGCCGCATCACCCACCGAGATACCCAGCGAATTGGCCAGGCCACGGTTGAGTTCGATCTGCAGTTCGTCCTGCGGGTCCTGCTCGGAGAGGCCAACATCCACCGCGCCCGGTACCTTGCGCAGTTTTTCCATGAAGTCGGTGGTCAGCTCCATCAGCTTGCGTGAATCCGCACCCGAGAAACGGATCTGCACTGGTTTCTGGGCCCCGTTGTTCAGGTCGTCCAGCACCACATACTCGGCCCCCACCAGCCGCGCGACCCGCGAGCGCAGGTCCGACGCGATCTCGGCCGCCGAGCGGTGACGCTCCGTGCTTTTGCCCAGATCGACATAGATGCGGCCACCACTGACATTCACCGTCTCATTGGTCGCCTTGGTCTCGGGAAGCTCCCGGGCCAGCGCGGCCGCCGCCGCCAGCTTGAGCCGCGAATACTCCAGGCTGGAACTGGCGGGGGTGCGCACGTCCACGGCAATGGTGCCGGAGTCGGTCTTGGGCAGGAAGCTGCTGCCGCCAAAGAACACCTGCAGCGCAATGGCCAGCACAAAGCTCAGCACCGCAAAGAAGGCCATCCAGCGACGGTGGTGCAAGGCCCAGGCGATGACATGGCCGTAGCGGTCCGCCTGCAGGTCAAACCAATGGTTGAAACGCTCCAGTTTCAGCGAGATGCCTGTCTTGGGCTTGTCGTGATAGCCGGGTGGGTCGCCCCAGAACGCCGACAGCATGGGGTCCAGCGTGAAGGAGATGAACAAGGACACCAGCACCGAGGCCACCACCGTCAGGCCGAAGGGCCGGAACCATTCACCGGACACGCCCGGCATGAAGGCCACAGGCACAAACACCGCCACGATGGAGAAGGTGGTGGCCGCCACGGCCAGGCCGATTTCTGCTGTGCCGTTGAGCGCCGCCGTGCGACGGTCCGCCCCCCGCTCCATGTGGCGCACGATGTTCTCCCGCACCACGATCGCGTCATCGATGAGCACGCCGATGGCCAGCGACAGGCCCAGCAGGCTCATGAAATTGAGCGTGAAGCCGCACAGCCACACCGCGATGAAGGCGGCAATGACCGAGGTGGGCAGCGACAGCGCGGTAATCAGCGTGGAGCGCCAGGAGTTCAGAAACACATACACCACCAGCACCGTCAGGCCCGCACCGAACACCAGTGCATGGATGACGTTGTTGAGGCTGTCCTGCGCGTCCTTGCCGCCGTCCTGCGTCACTTCCAGTTTGGTGCCGGGCTTGAGGGTCTTGTTGATCTCATCGACCAGCTTGCGGGTGTCGTTGGCCACGGAGACCGTCGATGCATCCCGCGAGCGCGACACCGCCAGCCCCACGTTGGGATGCCCATTGCGCACGGACAGGCCCGTCTGTTCGGCAAAACCGTCCTGCACGGTGGCCACCTGGCCCAGGCGGATCAGCTCCCCGCCGGTGCGCTTGACCACGATCTGGGTGAAGTCCGTCGGCGACTCGATACGCCCCAGCAGCCGAATGCTCTGGTCCTCCATCGACCCCTTCACCTTGCCCACCGGCGCCGTGGTGTTCTGCATGCGCAGCGCATCAACGACTTCGGTCACGGAGACATTGAACTCGCGCAGCTTCTGGGCGCTGAGCAGCACCGACAGCTCACGCTTGAGCGAGCCGGTGACAGTCACGGTGGACACACCGGGCAGCCCACGAAAGCGATCCGCGAGCTGGTCTTCCGCCAGGCGCGAGATCTCGGCGTGGGTCTCGGCGCTGGAGGACAGGGCCAGCTGCATCACCGGCTCGGCCGAGGGGTCGTAGCGCTGCAGCACCGGCTCGCGCATTTCGATGGGCAGCTTGTGGCGCACCGCCGCGATCGAGTTGCGGATCTCGTCCGCCGCCTCGGTCATGTTCTTGTTGAAGGCGTAGATCAGGATGAACTGCGCATAACCTTCACTGGCCGTGGCCCGCACCTCGGTCACGCCGGGGATGCTCTGCATCGATTTCTCGATGCGGTTGATCACCTCGCGCTCGACGGTTTCAGGCGACGCCCCGGGATAGGTGATGCCCACCACCATCACCGGTTCCTGCACATCCGGAATCTGGTTGACCCGCAGCTTGGACAGGGCCAGCAGGCCCATGCACATCAGCATGATGATCACCACGATCATGGCGATCGGCTTCTTGACCGAAAAATTGGAGAGGAACATGTCTGCCTCCGCTCGGGTCAGGCGGCCCGGAACATCGAATGCCGTGCAGGAGCGCCCATTCCGGCGCCATCCGCGTCGTCTTCAGTGGCCGCTGCACAAGCCGCCTCCGTTGGGGACGTGATGTCCATCCCGTCCGCCCGGTCCATCCTGTCCCGTGCCGACGAGGTCATGGTCGAGGGCTTGGGCGTGGACGCTGCCGGTGCCGGCTTGGGCGCACGGGTGAAGTCCACCTTCTGTCCGTTCTGCAGCGTGCTGTTGGGATGGCGCAGGATGCGGTCGTTCGGCTTCAGGCCGGCCGCCACCACATACAGGCCCTGGCGGTCATCCCGCGCACCCAGCCGGACCTCGATCTTGTTGATCGCGCCGCTGTCGATGCGCCAGACATAGCTGCGGTCGCCTTCCTTCACCAGGGCACCATCGGCCACCATCAGCGCCGAGACGCTGGTGGTCTGCACTCGGCCTTCGGCGTACAGGCCTGCCACGCCAGGCTGCTGGGCTCCGGCAAAGTCCACCAGTACTTCCACTTGGCGGGTGTTGGCGTTGGCGGCCTGGGCGATGCGGCGCACCTTGCCCTGGAAGTCCACCTGCGGGTAGCCGTTGACCTTGAAATACACGGTCTGGCCCAGCTTCAGTTCGGACATGCGGTCGGCAGAGACCAGGCCCTCGAAGCGCATGCTGCCGGGGTCCATGACCTTGATCAGTTCCTTGCCCAGTTGGGCGGAGTCGCCGGGCGAGGCCTTGCGGTCGCTCACCACACCGTCGAACGGGGCACGGATCTCCGTGCGTTGCTGCTGCTGGCGCGCGGTGGCCTGGCGGGCCTTGGCCGCCACCAGGTCACTCTGGGCGTTGTTGCGGCGAATCTCGGCATCTTCCATCGCCTGGATGGAACTCATGCCCTGCGCCTGCAGCGTCTTGAGCCGCTGGAACTGGCGCTCGGCTTGTTCGAAGCTCTGCGACGAGGCGCGCACCGCCTCATCGGCGGACTGCACGCTGTCGCGGATGGCGGTGTCGTCCAGACGGGCCAGCAGGTCACCGCGTTTCACCGACTCGCCGTTTTCCTTGTAGACCGCCAGCACCACGGCCTGCAGTTCGGCCCGCAGGTCAGCCCGGCGCTCCGGCTGGATGGAGCCGGTGACCACCGGGCCGCTGGCATATTCACCCACGCCCAGGGTCTGCACATCCTCGGGCGCCAGGATCAGGCTGGGCGCATGGGTCGCCGCCACGGCCTTGACGTCGGAACCCGCCTTGGCGCCGTTGGCGTCCGGTGCGGGTTTGCCGCACGCGGTCAGCAGGGCAAGAGTGGCAAGGGCAATCAGCGACAGACGCGACATGAAGCAGGCTCCGGCAAAAAAGCTGGCGGGGGGAAAAGCTGGCAGGTGAACAAGCAAACAGGGAGTGCCGCTGCGCACCAGCACACGCCCACCGACGGATGGACGTGCGAGCCTCGGTCTGAAATTCCGGGGCCGTGCGAAAGGCGCGCTAGCTTAACGCCAGTCTGGGCCCGTGATGATCGTCACACCCACAGGGGAGACGCGGGCCCCCTTTGGAGGGAAGCTGAACGGACAGTCCCACACGGACGCACGGGCGCGCACGGGCCCTCGAAAGGACCGGCGGACGATCGACGTGCGGCGGCGATGAGGCCCATGGTGCGGCCGGAATCGCTGAAGGAATCGCGGAACCAATCGCGGAAGGAGTTGCGACTGGCGTTGCGGCCGGAGGTGCCCAAGGAGTTGGGCCAGTGAAGCGGCAGACCGCCTATTGCAGAGGATCCTTGAGCCCGTCGGGCACGGGCAGCGCCACAACTTCAATGCCTTCTTCGGCCAGCGCACTGGCTTCATCCGGTGTGGCCTGGCCACGAATACCGCGGGCCTCGGTTTCACCGTAATGGATGCGGCGCGCCTCTTCGGCAAAGCGGTCGCCGACATCCTCGGTGTTGGCCATCAGGTGCCGCACGGCCTGCATCACCTGTCGTTGCAGCGCCACAGGCAAAGCGGCAGCACCGACGCCGCCGCTTCCCTCGCCCCCCGACATGGCGGGTGCAGGCGCAGCGGCTGGCGCCACCGGCTCCGCAGCCGCGGACAGGTTCAGGCGCGGGGCGCTCGGCATGCGCCGCACCTGTGCGCTGTTGCACAGCGGGCAGCTCAACAAGCCGCGCTGCTGTTGCGATTCAAAATCCGCGGCCGAGCCGAACCAGCCCTCAAAACCGTGCCCCGCCTCGCAGGCCAGATTCAGTACCAACATGGTGGAAATGCCAGCCCTTCCGGCTTCAGCCTGCGGTTGTCCAGGCCAACGGCCATGCACCGGCGCGCCAGCGAGCCAGCCAGAGCAGGCAGCTCAGTGTCTTGGCGTCGGTCAGTTCACCGTTGAGCACCATCTGGTCCAGTTCGTCCTGCGTGTGAGCCACGACATCCAGGAACTCACCGTCGTCCAGCTTTCGCTCGCCGGCCACCAGGCCGCGTGCAAAGAAGATCTCGATGCGTTCGGTGGAGTAGGCAATGGCGTTGTGCATCACACCCGCGTAAGCCCACTCCGTGGCACGGTAACCGGTCTCTTCCAGCAGTTCGCGCCGGGCACAGGTCAAGGGCGGTTCGTCCGGGTCTAGCTTGCCGGCCGGAAACTCCAGCATCACACGCCCCATCGGATACCGATACTGCCGCTCCAGCAGCAAACGGCCATCCTCCAGGATGGGGACGATCACGGCCGCACCGGGATGGGTGATGTATTCGCGGGTGGCCTCACGCCCGTTCGGCAATCGGACGTGATCGCGGCGGACCTGAAGAAAATTGCCGCGCAACACCCATTGGGAGTCGAGCGGCAATTCGCGGAGATGGGGGTCGGCATCCGCCGTGGGCGTGATGCCCTGGCTGGTGTCGGGGTGGGTGCCGGACGGATCGTCAGCTGTCGTCGTCATCGAACTCTCGTACGCGGGTCCGGGAGCGGCGCAGGTAACGCCACACAAAGCCCGGAAAGCCCAGGGTGATGAACAGCGCCAGGGCGGCAGCGTAGAACTCCCAGCCCTGGGGCGCGCGCTGGCCGAGCCGGTATTCCAGCAGGAAACCGATGGCCAGCGTCAGCAATGACAGCAAGAACAGTTCCAGCAGGGTCCAGCCCGCGGCCTTCGGCTCACGCCGAGGGCCTACCAGCAGGATGCGGGAACTGAGGTAAGGGAGGTTGGCCGCGACCAGCGCGACCAACAAGACGGTCCAGACCGAAGCGCTTTGCTCCATGCGGTAACTACCCTGCCCTATTTCAGTGCTGATTCAACAACGATGCCAGCGGCCGATCAGGCGTGTGCCAATGCGCGGGTAAGCGCCTGGTTGCACAGCGTCAGCAGGCCACCCGGCAGCAGGCCCAGCGCCAGCACCGCGATGCCGTTGAGCGACATCACCAGGCGCGCATCCGTCGGCGCGGTCAGGCCCGAGCGGTCGGTGGGTTCGTCGAAGAACATCACCTTCACCACGCGCAGGTAATAGAAGGCCCCCACCAGCGACAGCAGCACAGCGATCACCGCCAGCCAGATGTAGAGCTCGGAACCGGTCGACACCATGGCCTGCAGCACGGCCAGCTTGCCGTAGAAACCGGCGGTCGGCGGGATGCCGGCCAGCGAGAACATGTAGATGGCCATGACCAGCGCATACCAGGGGCTGCGCTTGTACAGGCCGGACAGGTCACTGATGTTCTCGGACTCGAAGCCCTGACGCGCCAGCAGCATCACCAGGCCGAAGCTGCCCAGCGTGGTCAGCACGTAGGTGATGGTGTAGAACATGGCCGAGCTGTAGGCATTCAGCGCATGGTCAGTGGAACCGTTCACCACGCCCGAGGCCAGGCCCAGGACCACAAAGCCCATCTGCGCAATGGTCGAGTAGGCCAGCATGCGCTTGAGGTTGGTCTGCGCAATGGCGGCCAGGTTGCCCACCACCAGCGAGGCCACGGCCATCACCAACAGCATCTGCTGCCAGTCAGTGGCCAGGCCCAGCATGCCGCCCACCAGCAGACGCAGCGTGATGCCGAAGGCGGCCAGCTTGGGCGCCGCGCCGATCATCAGCGTGGCGGCCGTGGGAGCGCCCTGGTACACGTCAGGCACCCACATGTGGAAGGGAGCCGCACCCAGCTTGAAGCCCAGGCCCGCAACGACGAACACCACACCCAGGATCAGCACCGCCTTGTTGGGGATGCCGGCACCCACCACCTCGAACACGCGGGGGATGGACAGCGAACCAGTGGCGCCATACATCATCGACAGACCGTAGAGCAGGAAGCCCGAGGCCAGCGCACCCAGCACGAAGTACTTCATCGCGGCTTCGGTGGAGACGGTGTGGTCGCGGCGCAGCGCGGTCAGCGCATACAGCGACAGGCTCATCAACTCCAGGCCCAGATAGACCATGAGGAAGTTGTTGGCGGCCACCATCACGCCCACGCCCAGCAGCGACAGCATGCTCAGGGTGAACAGCTCGCCCTTGAGCATGTCGCGCGACTCGGTGTAGGGACGGGCATAGACCAGCGTGACGATCAGCGCGATGGCCGAGACGCCAGAGAGCAGATGGCTCAGCGGGTCCACGATCATCATGCCCTGCATGGCCACGGCGGGCGAATCGCCCATGGCCGCAAAGTGCATGGCCGCGACCACCGCCAGGCTGAGCTGCGTCAGCCAGTAGGTGGGCGTGCGACGCGGATCGGTCACAAACAGATCCACCAGCGCGACCACGCAGGCCAGCACCAGCAGCAGGATTTCGGGGTAGGCAGCGACCCAGTTCATCTCATTCATTGTGGTGGGCCCTTATTGGATCTTGGACACCGCGACGTGCTTGAGCAGCTCGGTGACGGATTGGTGCATCACATCCGTGAAGGGCTTGGGATACACGCCCATCCACAGCACAGCCGCCGCCAGGATGGCCAGCATCAGGAACTCGCGGCCATTGATGTCGGTCAGCGACTTCACGTTGTCGTTGGCCACGGGGCCGAAGTACACGCGCTTGATCATCCACAGCGTGTAGGCGGCACCGAAGATCAGTGCGGTGGCCGCCAGCAGGCCGATCCAGAAGTTGAACTGCACGGCACCCAGGATGACCATCCACTCACCGACGAAACCGGCGGTCGCGGGCAGGCCGCAATTGGCCATGCCGAACAGCACCGCGAAGGCCGCGAACTTGGGCATGGTGTTGACCACGCCGCCGTAGTCGGCGATTTCACGCGAGTGCACACGGTCATACAGCACGCCGATGCACAGGAACATCGCGCCCGACACGAAGCCGTGGGCAATCATCTGCACGATGGCGCCGGAGACACCCAGCTCATTGAACATGAAGAAGCCCAGGGTCACGAAGCCCATGTGGGCGACCGACGAATAGGCCACCAGCTTCTTCATGTCGCGCTGGACCATGGCCACCAGGCCGATGTAGATCACCGCGATCAGCGACATGGCCACAATCACCCAGGCGTATTCACGCGCAGCATCCGGGGCGATGGGCATGGAGAAACGCAGGAAGCCGTAGGCACCCAGCTTCAGCATGATCGCCGCCAGCACCACGGAACCAGCCGTCGGCGCCTCCACGTGAGCATCCGGCAACCAGGTGTGCACCGGCCACATCGGCACCTTCACCGCGAAGGCCGCAAAGAAGGCGAAGAACAGCAAGGTCTGGGCCGACAGCGGCAGCGGCAGCTGGTGCCAGGTGAGGATGTCGAAGCTGCCCGACTTGTTGTACAGGTACAGCAGCGCAATCAGCATCAGCAGCGAACCGGCCAGTGTGTAGAGGAAGAACTTGAACGCGGCGTACACACGACGCGGACCGCCCCACACGCCGATGATGATGTACATCGGGATCAGCGTGGCCTCGAAGAACACGTAGAACAGCATGCCGTCCAGGGCGCTGAACACGCCGACCATCAGGCCGGACAGGATCAGGAAGGCGCCGTAGTACTGGTGCACGCGGGTCTCGATCACTTCCCAGGCCGACAGCACCACGATGATGGTGATGAAGGCGGTCAGCGGCACGAACCACATCGAGATGCCATCCACACCCAGGTGGTAGTGGATGTTGAAGCGTTCGATCCAGTCCGCCTTCTCGACGAATTGCATCGCGGCGGTGGCGTCATTGAAACCCGTGATCAGGGGCAGCGTGACGAGGAAGCAGATGATGGAGGCCACCAGCGCGAGCCAGCGCACCGCGCCCGCGTTCTCGTCGCGACCCATCACAAGCAGCAGGCCGCCGAAGACGACAGGCAGCCAAATGGCAAGACTTAGCAACATTCTTATTCTCCGCCGATCAGCGCCCGAACAGGTTCAAGAGCTGGTTGACCATGTGAGGCCACAGCTGCCAGGTCATCAGGCCGACCACGCCCAGGATCATGACCAACGCATACCAGTACAGGTGGCCGGTCTGGATCAGCCGCACCAGGCCGGCGATGCCGCCGATGGTACGGGCCGAGCCGTTGATCACCACGCCGTCGATCAGGCCTTGGTCGCCCACCTTCCACAGCCCGGTTCCGAGGGCACGGGCGGCGCGGGCCAGCACGTTCTCGTTGAACCAGTCCATGTAGTACTTGTTCTCCAGCAGGGTCACGATCGGGCGGAATACGCGGGCGATCGTGGCCGGGATCTGCGGGGCCACCATGTAGAACACATAGGACAACACCACACCGGCAATCGCCAACCACAGCGGCAGGGTCTGCACCGAATGCAGCGCCATCGCGGCGGCACCGTCAAACTCATGCGCCAGCTCGCTCATCGCGTGGTGGGCCTCATGGTTCACGAAGATCGCGTCCTTGAAGAACTCGCCATGCAGCATGGGCTGGATGGTGAGGTAACCGATCACCACCGACGGGATGGCCAGCAGGATCAGCGGCGCGGTCACGACCCAGGGGGATTCGTGCGGCGTGTGATCGTGGCCGTGGCCATGGTCGTCATGGTGGTCGTGTTCACCCGGGAACGGCTTGTGATGGAAGTGCTCCTTGCCGTGGAAGACCAGGAAGTACATCCGGAAGCTGTAGAACGCCGTGACAAACACACCGGCCAGCACGGCGAACGAGGCAAAGCCCGCAGCCGGCAGGTGGCTGGCATGCACCGCCTCGATGATGCTGTCCTTGGAGTAGAAGCCGGAGAACAGCGGCGTGCCGATCAGCGCCAGCGAACCCAGCAGCGAGGTGATCCAGGTGATGGGCATGTACTTGCGCAGGCCGCCCATGTTGCGGATGTCCTGGTCGTGGTGCATGCCGATGATCACCGAGCCCGCGCCCAGGAACAGCAGGGCCTTGAAGAAGGCGTGGGTCATCAGGTGGAACACCGCGACCGAGTAGGCCGAGGCGCCCAGCGCCACCGTCATGTAGCCGAGCTGCGACAGCGTGGAGTAGGCCACCACGCGCTTGATGTCGTTCTGGATGATGCCCAGGAAACCCATGAACAGCGCCGTGATGGCACCGATCACCATGATGAAGTTCAGCGCGGTGTCGCTCAGCTCGAACAGCGGGCTGAAGCGAGACACCATGAAGATGCCGGCGGTCACCATGGTGGCCGCGTGGATCAGCGCGGAGATGGGGGTCGGACCTTCCATCGAATCCGGCAGCCAGACGTGCAGCGGGAATTGCGCGCTCTTGCCCATCGCACCGATGAACAGGCAGATGCAGGCCACGGTCAGCATCATCCAGTCCTGGCCGGGGAACTTGATGGCGGCCAGCTCGGCGGACTTGGCGAAGGTCTCGGTGTAGTTCAGCGAACCACCGTAGGCCACCAGCAGGCCGATGCCCAGGATGAAGCCGAAGTCACCCACCCGGTTGACCAGGAAGGCCTTCATGTTGGCAAAGATGGCGGTCGGCTTGGTGTACCAGAAACCGATCAGCAGGTAGGACACCAGGCCCACCGCTTCCCAGCCGAAGAACAGCTGCAGCATGTTGTTGCTCATCACCAGCATCAGCATGCTGAAGGTGAACAGCGAGATGTAGCTGAAGAAGCGCTGGTAGCCGGGGTCTTCCTCCATGTAGCCGATGGTGTAGATGTGCACCATCAGCGAGACGAAGGTCACCACGCACATCATCATCGCGGACAAGCCGTCGATCATGAAGCCGACTTCCATCTTCAGATTGCCCAGCGTCATCCATTCATAGATGGTCTGGTTGAAGCGCGCACCGTCCTGGATGACGGACTGGAGCGTCAGGGCCGAGATGATCAGGGAGATCAGCACGCCTAGGATGGTCACGGTGTGGGCGCCACGGCGCCCCACCTGCTTGCCGAACAGGCCCGCCACGATGGCGCCGACCAGCGGCGCCAGTGGCACCGCCAGCAGCATGTTCTGTGAAAGTGTTGCAGACATTGTTTTTCTCGCTTCCTGCCGCCCGTCAGCCCTTCAGGGCATCCAGTTCTTCCACGTTGATGCTGCTGCGATTACGGAACAGCACCACCAGGATGGCCAGGCCGATGGCGGATTCAGCCGCCGCGACCGTGAGGATGAAGAACACGAACACCTGGCCGGCCATGTCGCCCAGGTAGTGGGAGAAGGCCACGAAGTTCAGGTTGACCGCCAGCAGCATCAGCTCGATGGCCATCAGCAGCACGATCAGGTTCTTGCGGTTCAGGAAGATGCCGATCACCGACAGCGCAAACAGGATGGCGCCCAGGGTCAGGAAGTGTCCCAGCGTGAGTACGCCCATCATCATGCGGCTCCTTCGTTCTTCTCGACCGGCACGGCCGGTTGTTCCACCGTCGGCGCCACCTTGATGATGCGCAGGCGGTCGCCCTTCTTCACACGGACCTGCTGCGACGGATCCTGGTGGCGCGAATCCTTGCGGCCGCGCAGGGTCAGTGCGATGGCGGCAATGATGGCCACCAGCAGCAGCACGGCCGCGATCTGCAGCGGTGCCAGGTAGTGCGTGTAGACGTTAATTCCCAGCAGCTTGGCGTTGGGAATGCTGGCCAGATCAGCCGGCAGTGCCTGGGCTTCGCTGACGCGGAAGCCCGGCATCAGGATCAGGGCCATTTCCAGCGCGATGAAGGCGCCGATCAGGCCGGCGATCGGCACGTGCTTCCAGAAGCCCTTGCGCACCGTGTCCGAATCGAAATCCAGCATCATCACGACGAACAGGAACAGCACCATGACGGCGCCGATGTAGACCAGCACCAGCGTGATGGCCAGGAACTCGGCCTTCAGCATCATCCAGATGCAGGCGGCGTTGAAGAACGCCAGGATCAGGAACAGGGCCGAATAGACGGTACTGCGGGCCGTGATCACGAGGACCGAGGAGCCCAGCAGAACGACGGCAAAGAAATAGAACAGCAAGGTGGTGATGTTCATGGGATTTCCTGCAAGCAGGCTGGAGCGCGCGGAAGAAGGCCCTCTCGGGGAGGGCCTGCCGCGCCGCTGTCAGCGGTACTTGGCGTCGGCCTCCTTGCTGGCTGCAATTTGCGGCTCATAACGGTCCCCGACAGCCAGGAGCATTTCCTTGGTGAAGTAGAGGTCGCCACGCTTTTCGCCGTGGTATTCGAAGATGTCGGTCTCGACGATCGAGTCCACCGGGCAGCTTTCCTCGCAGAAGCCGCAGAAGATGCACTTGGTCAGGTCGATGTCGTAGCGGGTGGTACGGCGCGAGCCGTCCGCACGCACGTCGGACTCGATGGTGATGGCCATGGCCGGGCACACCGCTTCGCACAGCTTGCAGGCGATGCAGCGCTCTTCACCGTTTTCATAACGGCGCAGCGCATGCAGGCCACGGAAGCGCGGCGACAGCGGCGTCTTCTCTTCCGGGAACTGCACGGTGATGTTGCGCGACAGGAAATGCCGGCCGGTCAGGGCCATGCCCTTGAACAGCTCGGTGAGCATGAAGCTCTTGAGTAGGTCCTTGATGGAGCTCACAGCGGACACCTCGGATTACTTCCAGATATTGAACGGGGACTGGATCCACAGACCCACGAACACCAGCCACACCAGGGTGACGGGGATGAAGATCTTCCAGCCCAGACGCATGATCTGGTCGTAGCGGAAACGGGGGAACGTGGCACGCACCCACAGGAAACCGGTCACGACCACGAAGGTCTTGAAGAACAGCCAGAACCAGTTCCAGAACGGCATCGTCTTCTCGATGAGAGACGGCGTGTCCATGCCCAGCAGGCTGAAGGAGATCGGCGCGGCCCAGCCACCCAGGAACATCACCGCGGCCAGGGCCGAGACGAGGATCATGTTGGCGTATTCGGCCAGGAAGAACATCGCGAACGACATGCCCGAGTACTCGATCATGTGGCCAGCCACGATTTCCGATTCACCTTCCACCACGTCGAACGGGTGGCGGTTGGTCTCGGCCAGGCCGGAGATGAAGTACACAACAAACACGGGCAGCAGCGGCAGCCAGTTCCAGGACAGGAAGCTCAGGCCCATGGAGGCGAAGCGGCCGGTGTCCTGGCTCACCACGATGTCGGTCATGTTCATCGAACCGGTGACCATCAGCACGATGACCAGCGCGAAGCCCATGGCGATTTCGTAGGACACCATCTGTGCCGAGGCGCGCAGCGCACCCAGGAAGGCGTACTTCGAGTTGGAAGCCCAGCCGGCGATGATCACGCCATAGACTTCCAGCGAGGTGATGGCCATCACGAACAGCAGGCCGGCATTCACGTCGGCCACGGCCGCGCCAGGCCCGAACGGCACCACCGCCCAGGCGGCCAGGGCCGGCATGATGGTCAGGATCGGACCCAGGAAGAACAGGGCCTTGTTGGCGGCCGAGGGGACGATGATCTCCTTGAAGATCAGCTTCACCGCGTCGGCGATGGGGGTCAGCAGGCCCAGCGGACCCACCCGGTTGGGGCCCGGGCGGATCTGGGACCAGCCGATGGCCTTGCGTTCCCACAGCGTCAGGTAGGCCACGCAGATCATCAGCGGTGCCACGACCACGATGATCTTGAGCAGGCTCCAGATCACGGCCCAGGTACCGGCCCACAGGGCGCCGTCCATCAGCGAGGCGCCGGCGTTGTACAGGTTATCCATCGTCTCGTCCTCAGGCCTTGGTCACGCTGATGGCGCCGAACATGGCACCCAGCGCGGCGGTTTCCGGCAGACCGGCGGGCACGCGCACCACGGTGGCGGGCAGGCGGGCATCCAGCTGGGCCGACAGCACGGCTTCACCGGCACCGGCTTGCGCCACACGCACCTGGGCGCCCTTCCCTTCCAGGCCCAGCTGGGTCCAGAGGGCTTGCGGCAGGAAGGCCACGGCGGCGTCACGGCCGTCGCGCGTCAGCTGCAGCGAGGTGGCGCGGCGCACCAGGGCGTCGGTCGCGTAGATGGGCACGGCGCTGAGGCGCTCGATGCCACCGGCCACGGCCGTCGAAGCTGCGGAAGCAGACGACGCGGTCACGGTGTTGCTCAGGCGGCCGGTCAGCTCGGTGCTCACACCCAGCGCCGCGTTGCGGACCTGCTCGGAGCTGTCGAACTCGAAGCCTTGCAGGCCCAGCAGGTTGCCCAGCACACGCAGGATCTTCCAGGCCGGGCGGGTTTCGCCACGGGCCTTGACGACACCGACAAAGCTCTGCAGGCGGCCTTCGGCATTAACGAAGCTGCCCGAGGTCTCGGTGAACGGGGCGGCGGGCAGCAGCACGTCGGCGTAGTCCAGACCGGTCTTGAACGGGCTCAGTACCACCACCATCTCGGCGGCAGCCAGGGCCTTGGCAGCCGCAGCGGGGTTGGCGCTGTCCAGCACCGGGTCGGTGTTCAGCAGCACCAGCGCCTTGGCGGGCTTGTCGCCCAGCAGTTCGGCGGCGGCACGGCCACCCTGGCCCGGACGGGCATTGACCAGCTGTGCACCCACGGTGTTGGCAGCGGCGCTCAGCACACCGACGCTGGCGCCGGTCTGTGCGCCGATCCAGTTGGCCAGGGCCAGCAGGGTCGAGGCTTGCGGATGCTGCACGGCGGCATTGCCCAGCAAGATGGCCTTGCGTTCGCCGGAGAGCAGCGCGTCAGCCACACGGCGCGAGGCTTCATTGGCCTCGCCCGCCACCGGGGCGCTGCCGCCCTTGACGCTGGCGATGGCCGCAGCCACACCGGCCAGTTCCTGCACCCAGGTGCTGGGTGCGGCGGTGATGCGGGCGGACACCGGCAGCAGCCAGTTTTCTTCCGAAGCCCCCAGGGCCACGACTTGCGCACCCTGGCGGGTGGCCTGGCGCAGGCGCTGTGCAAACAGCGGATGGTCCTTGCGCAGGAAGGAGCCAATGACAAAAGCGCGGTCCAGCTGCGTCAGCGACGCGACCGGGGTGCCCAGCCAGAAGGCCTTGCCGGCTTCGGCGCGGAAGGCCGGGTCAGCGGCACGCAGCGCGGTGTCGATATTTTCGCTGCCCAGGCCGCGCACCAGTTGCGCCAGCAGGTGCAGCTCTTCCACGGTGCTGTGCTCGGAACCAAGCGCGGCGATGGACGAGGCGCCCTTCTCCGTCTTGACCTGCTTCAGGCCATTGGCGACGTATTCCAGCGCGGTGGTCCAGTCGACCGACTTCCATTGACCGCCTTGCTTGAGCATGGGGGTGGTCAGGCGGTCGTCGCTGTTCAGCGATTCATACGAGAAACGGTCGCGGTCGGCGATCCAGCACTCGTTGACGGCTTCGTTTTCCAGCGGCACGACGCGCAGGACATCGTTGCCCTTGACCTGCACCACCAGGTTGGCACCGGTGGAGTCATGCGGGCTGACGCTCTTGCGGCGCGACAGCTCCCAGGTCCGGGCGCTGTAGCGGAAAGGCTTGCTGGTGAGCGCACCGACCGGGCAGATGTCGATCATGTTGCCCGACAGCTCGGAATCCACCGTGCGGCCGACGAAGGTCTGGATTTCGCTGTGCTCGCCGCGGTGCGCCATGCCCAGTTCCATCTGGCCGGCGATTTCCTGGCCAAAACGGACGCAACGGGTGCAGTGGATGCAGCGGCTCATTTCCTCCATGGAGATGAGCGGGCCCACGTTCTTGTGGAACACCACCCGCTTCTCTTCGGAGTAGCGCGACTTGCCGGCGCCGTAGCCCACGGCCAGATCCTGCAGCTGGCACTCACCGCCCTGGTCGCAGATGGGGCAATCCAGCGGGTGATTGATCAGCAGGAACTCCATCACGCCCTGCTGGGCCTTGATGGCTTTGTCGCTCTTGGTGCGCACGATCATGCCCTGCGTGACCGGCGTGGCGCAGGCAGGCAGCGGCTTGGGTGCCTTCTCCACTTCCACCAGGCACATGCGGCAGTTGGCGGCGATGGAGAGCTTCTTGTGATAGCAGAAGTGCGGGATGTAGGTGCCGGCCTTTTCGGCGGCATGCATCACCATGCTGCCTTCGGGCACTTCGACCTTCTGGCCGTCGAGTTCGATTTCAACCATAGCTTGTTCTCAGCGGCTCCGGGTCAGGCCACCGCGTGGGCGGCCTGCGCTTGATGCGTCGTGGAGGAGGTGGACTGGGCCTGCTCGATCATGGCGATGAACTCATGCTTGAAGTGCTTGATCATCGCGCGCACGGGCATCGCGGCGGCGTCGCCCAGGGCGCAGATGGTGCGGCCCTGGATGTTGTCGGCCACCGAGTTCAGCAGGTCGATGTCTTCGAGCCGACCCTTGCCATGGGCAATGCGCTCGATGACACGGTGCATCCAGCCCGTGCCTTCGCGGCAGGGGGTGCACTGGCCGCAGGACTCGTGGGCATAGAAATAGGACAGGCGCAGCAGGCTGTTGACCATGCAGCGCGAGTCGTCCATCACGATGACGGCGCCCGAGCCCAGCATGGAGCCGTTCTTGGCGATGGAGTCATAGTCCATCGTGCACTGCATCATGATGTCGGCCGGCAGCACCGGGGCGGACGATCCGCCCGGAATCACGGCCTTGAGCTTGCGGCCGGTGCGCACGCCACCGGCGAGCTCCAGCAGCTTCTCGAACGAGGTGCCCAGCGGGACCTCGTAGTTGCCGGGCTTGTTCACGTCGCCCGAGACCGAGAAGATCTTGGTGCCGCCGTTGTTGGGCTTGCCGATCTCCAGGTACTTCTGGCCACCGTTGCGGATGATCCAGGGCACCGCGGCGAAGGTCTCGGTGTTGTTGATGGTGGTGGGCTTGCCGTAGAGGCCGAAGCTGGCCGGGAACGGCGGCTTGAAGCGCGGTTGGCCCTTCTTGCCTTCCAGCGATTCCAGCAGCGCGGTTTCCTCGCCGCAGATGTAGGCGCCGAAGCCGTGGTGCGCATGCAGCTGGAAGCTGAAGTTGCTGCCCAGGATGTTGTCGCCCAGCAGGCCGGCCGCGCGCGCCTCTTCCAGCGCCGCTTCGAAGCGTTCGTACACCTCGAAGATTTCGCCGTGGATGTAGTTGTAGCCGGTGCGGATGCCCATGGCGTACGCCGCAATCGCCATGCCTTCGATGACGATGTGCGGGTTGAACATGAGGATGTCCCGGTCCTTGCAGGTACCCGGTTCACCTTCGTCCGAATTGCAGACGAGGTACTTGGCGCCCGGGAACTGGCGGGGCATGAAACTCCACTTCAGCCCCGTCGGGAAGCCGGCGCCGCCACGGCCGCGCAGGCCCGAGGCCTTCACCTCGGCAATGACCTGGTCGGGCGTGAGTCCTGCCACACCCGGCTCACCGGATTCGGTCACCGGCGCGGGCGCACCGTCCTTGCCCAGGATCTTGCGCAGGGCCTGGTAGCCGCCACGTGCCTGGTAGTCCTGGAGCGACCAGTTCTTGCCGTTCAGGTCGGCATAGATCTGGGGGCCGAGGTGACGGTCATGGAAGCAGGTCTCGACGCCCGTCGATTGCCACTTGGAGAGATCGATAGTCATCCGCGTTCCCTCAGTTCTTGGCGGCGTGCGCCTTCAGCGCATCCACCAGTTCGTCCACGCGTTGCGGGCTCATGAAGCTGCACATCTGGCGGTCGTTGACCAGCATCACCGGCGCATCGGCGCAGGCGCCCAGGCACTCGCTCTTCTGCACGGTGAAGAGGCCGTCGGCCGTGGTGCCGCCCTCGTCCACGCCGAGCTTGCTGCACAGCTGCTCCAGCGTCTTCTGGCCATCACGCAGCTGGCACGGCAGGTTGGTGCAGACATTCAACTTGAACTTGCCCAACTTGCGCTGGTTGTACATGTTGTAGAAGGTCGTGACCTCGTAGACGGCGATCGCGGGCATGCCCAGGTACAGGGCAATGGCGTCCTCCGCCTCACGCGAGACGTGGCCCTGCTCCTGCTGGACGATGGACAGGCAGGCCATCACGGCCGACTGCGCCTGCTCGGCCGGGTATTTGGCAACCTCGCGCGCGAAACGGGCCTGGGTGGACGCGCTCAGGACGAATCCCGCCGTGGCGATTCCGGTTTGGGTAACTTCAGTGCTGCTCATCGCGATCACCACTCAACGGTCAATTTCACCGAACACGATGTCCATCGTGCCGATCACGGCCACCGCGTCAGCGATCATGTGGCCACGCGCCATCTCGTCCAGTGCGGCCAGGTGCGAATAACCCGGTGCGCGGATCTTCAGGCGGTAAGGCTTGTTGGCACCGTCGCTGACGATGTAGATGCCGAACTCGCCCTTCGGGTGTTCCACGCTGGCATAGGCCTCGCCCTCGGGGACGCGGAAACCTTCCGTGAACAACTTGAAGTGGTGGATCAGCTCTTCCATGCTGGTCTTCATCGCCACGCGAGACGGGGGTGCGACCTTGTGGTTGTCGGTGATCACCGGACCCGGGTTGGCCTTGAGCCACTTCACGCACTGCTGGACGATGCGGTTGGACTGGCGCATTTCTTCGACGCGCACCAGGTAGCGGTCGTAGGTGTCGCCGTTGGTGCCCACCGGGATGTCGAAGTCCATCTTGCCGTAGACATCGTAGGGCTGGGTCTTGCGGGTGTCCCAGGCGATACCGGAGCCGCGCAGCATCGGGCCGGTCAGGCCCAGGTTCAGCGCGCGTTCGGGCGTCATGACACCGATGCCGACGGTCCGCTGCTTCCAGATCCGGTTGTCGGTCAGCAGGGTTTCGTAGTCGTCCACATTGGCCGGGAAGCGCGCGCAGAAGTCCTCGATGAAATCGAGCATCGAACCTTGGCGGTTCGCGTTCAGGCGGTCGATGGCCTTCTGGTTCTTGATCTTGCTGACCTTGTACTGCGGCATGGTGTCCGGCAGGTCGCGGTAGACACCGCCCGGACGGAAGTAGGCCGCATGCATGCGCGCGCCGGAGACGGCTTCGTACATGTCGAAGATGTCTTCACGTTCACGGAAGCAGTAGATCAGGATGTTCATCGCGCCGCAGTCGATGCCGTGCGCGCCCAACCACAGCAGGTGGTTCAGGATGCGGGTCAGCTCGGCGAACATCACGCGGATGTACTGGGCACGTTCGGGCACTTCCAGGCCCATCATCTTCTCGATGGCCAGGCAATAGGCGTGCTCGTTGGACATCATCGAGACGTAGTCCAGGCGGTCCATGTAGGGCAGCGACTGGATGAAGGTCTTGGTCTCGGCCAGCTTCTCGGTGGCACGGTGCAGCAGACCGATGTGCGGGTCGGCGCGCTGGATGACTTCGCCGTCCAGCTCCAGCACCAGACGCAGCACGCCGTGGGCGGCCGGGTGCTGCGGCCCGAAGTTCAGGGTGTAGTTCTTGATTTCGGCCATGATCAGGACTCCCGCCGGGCCGCCGCAAGGGGGGCCTGCGCCCCCGCGGGGGGCAGCGATGCGGCTACGCCGCGAGATTGGGGGTTAAACATTTCACAGTCCGCCGTAGTTGTCTTCGCGGATGACACGAGGTGTGATTTCGCGCGGCTCGATGCTCACCGGCTGGTAGATCACACGCTTTTGCTCGGGGTCGTAACGCATCTCGACGTGGCCCGTCACCGGGAAGTCCTTGCGCATCGGGTGGCCGATGAAACCGTAGTCCGTCAGGATGCGACGCAGGTCTTCATGGCCTTCGAAGATGATGCCGTACATGTCGAAGGCTTCGCGTTCGAACCAGTTGGCGGCATTCCAGATCGGGGTCACGGCGGCCACGACCGGGAAGTCGTCGTCCGTGGCGAAGACCTTCAGGCGCAGGCGCCAGTTCTTGTTGATCGACAGCAGGTGCGAGACGGCCGCGAAACGCGGGCCTTCATAGGCACCGTCCTTGTAGGCGCTGTAATCCACGCCGCAGAGGTCGATCAGCTGCTCGAAGCGCAGCTCGGAATGGTCGCGCAGCAGCTTGGCCACCTGGAGGTAGTCCTTGGCTGCAACGGTGATGGTGATCTCGCCGAGTTCGCGCTTCAACGCCACGATCTGGCCGCCCAGGACGGATTCGAGCGCCGCCTGCAAGGTATCGAGTTTGCTCATGTGCTTGGCTTGCGTAGGGCTTAGCGCGCGATGGTGTTCTCGCGGCGGATCTTGGCCTGCAGTTGCAGGATGCCGTAGAGCAGTGCCTCGGCGGTCGGCGGACAGCCCGGGACGTAGACGTCCACCGGCACGATCCGGTCACAGCCGCGCACCACCGAATAACTGTAGTGGTAATAGCCACCACCGTTGGCGCAGGAGCCCATGGACAGCACCCAGCGGGGCTCGGCCATCTGGTCATACACCTTGCGCAGGGCCGGGGCCATCTTGTTGCACAGCGTGCCCGCCACGATCATCAGGTCGGACTGGCGGGGGCTGGGACGGAACAACATGCCGAAGCGGTCGATGTCGTAGCGCGCGGCGCCGGCGTGCATCATCTCCACCGCACAGCACGCCAGACCGAAGGTCATCGGCCACAGGGAGCCGGTTTTGGACCAGTTCACCAGCACGTCGATGGACGTGGTGAGGAAACCTTCCTTCAAGAGGCCTTCGTTACCCATATCGAAATTCCAATCTTTCGAAAGCATGGGGTTGGGCGCCCTGCCCTTCCCCACCGCGCGTCAGGCCTGCGGGGCCTTTCGCACCTTTGGTGGCTCAGCAGCAGCCGGTCATTCCCAATCGAGGGCGCCCTTTTTCCACTCGTAGGCGAAACCCACGACCAGAATGCCCAGGAACACCATCATCGCCCAGAAACCGGCCGCGCCCACTTCGCGCAGGGACACGGCCCAGGGGAAGAGGAAGGCGATTTCCAGGTCGAAGAGGATGAAGAGAATGGCGACGAGGTAGTAGCGCACGTCGAATTTCATCCGCGCGTTCTCAAAGGCCTCGAAGCCGCACTCATAGGGGGAATTTTTGGCCTCGTCAGGACGACGCGGGCCGAGCAGGAAGCCCAGGAGCTGGGGTGCTATACCCACCACGGCGCCGACCAGAATGAAAAGGATGACGGGGAGGTATTGTTCCAGGCTCACGACTTTGCTCTTCGTTTGATGCCGGGATGGACGGTCGACAGCGGGCAATTCAAATGCCCGACAGACAGCCCCATTCCGAACAGGTTTCCAACGGGCCACCGAGATCAACCGTCCGCCGACACAAAGGTCAGCCAACGGTTCCCGGCAATCATTCGGCAAAAACAACGGGCGCGCCGTGAGCGGTGTATACACATCGCTTACGGACCGCGCCCGCCTGTCCTTTGAAATTCTTTCAGATCACCCGATCTTCAAAAAATTCAAAGGCCTCAACCTGCTTTAGTCTCACTACTGACCCGGCTTGTTGGGCTAGATCACAAGGACCATGGCAGGCCGATTTATTCTGGTGCCGACGGCGAGACTCGAACTCGCACAGCTTTCGCCACTACCCCCTCAAGATAGCGTGTCTACCAATTTCACCACGTCGGCTTGTGTCACCTCTCAGTGACTTTGTCTTGACGGCTCGCGTTTCAGACAGCCTCGCATTCTATAGCGGTTTCTGAAGCTCACTGGAAAACCGAAGCGAATTTCTCGAGGAGCTTACGCCAGCCGCCCACTTCTGTTAAGGAAGCTCTGCGAGGACTGATGCAGAGCTTTCTTCAAACAATATCAGCGCAGGCAACCCGTAGATTACTGCGAAGCGCCAGAAGCTGCAGGAGCGGCCGGGGACAACACAGCACCCGGGACCACGTCCGTGGCAGCGGAGGCGGCCGGCGCGGGCGCGGAGGCCGGTGCAGCGCCCTGCTCCAGCAGACGCTCAGCAGCCGAGCCCCCCACCAGCGACGCAGATTCCCGATGGCTGCTCATGTAGGCCAGGGCCAGCGTGCAGACAAAGAAGATGGTCGCCGCGATCGCGGTGCTGCGCGACAGGAAGTTGGCACTCCCGGTCGCACCGAACAGGCTGCCGGAGGCGCCGCTGCCGAAGGAGGCACCCATGTCGGCGCCCTTGCCGTGCTGCACCAGCACCAGACCGATCATTGCCAGGGCAGCCACCAGCTGCAGCACCAGCACCAGATTCATCAACACTTGCATTTGCTTCTTTCTCCGAAAACTCGTTCAGGGCGACCGCCGGGGTTCATCCGGTAGGTCAGCCCGCAGCGCGGCAGATCGCCGCAAAATCAGCAGCCTTCAAAGCGGCGCCTCCGATGAGGCCTCCGTCGATATCGGGCTGGGCAAACAATTGGGCGGCATTCTCAGGCTTGACACTGCCACCGTAGAGGATCTGCATCTGGTCCGCCTTTTGCGTGGCAGCCTTCAGTTGCTGACGCAGCAGGCCATGCACATGCTGCGCCTGCTCCGGCGTGGCGGTCAGGCCGGTACCGATGGCCCACACCGGCTCATAAGCCACCACCATTTCACCGGTGCAATGCGTGAGCGTATGGATGACCGCAGCGAGCTGGCGCTTGACCACCTCTTCGGTACGACCAGCCTCGCGCTCCGCCAGCGTCTCGCCCACACAGACGATGGGCGTGATGCCATGTGCCAGCGCAGCCTTGGCCTTGTCGGCCACCAGTTGGTCACCCTCCTGGTGGTAGGCCCGGCGTTCTGAGTGACCCACGATGACGTAGCGGCAACCCAGATCCGCGAGCATGGCAGAAGACACCTCGCCGGTGTAGGCGCCCTGCTCATGGGCCGAGCAATCCTGCGCACCAAAAGCCACCAGTTGCCCGGTCAATGCCAGCGCGGTTTCGGTGATGTAGGGAAAGGGCACGCAGACGGCGACCTGGGCGTTCCAGGGACCCGCCTCCTTGAGGCCAGCCAGCAGCACGGCATTGGACGCACGGGTGCCATGCATCTTCCAGTTGCCCACCACCAGCTTCTTGCGTGTCGATTTATCGTGCATCCATCGGTCTCCGTCTTGATTCGTGTCTCACCAGCTCAGCACGATCTTGCCGACATGCTCACCCGACTCCATCAGCGCATGGGCCGCCGAAGCCTGATCCGCCGGCAGTTGCCGGTACAGCACCGGGCGGATGAGCCGCCGCTCCAGCAAGGGCCAGACACGCTCACGCAGGGCGCGGGCAATGCCAGCCTTGAAATCCAGCGAGCGCGGACGCAGCGTGGAACCGGTGATCGTCAGACGACGACGCAGCACCTGGCCCGCATCGAATGACGCCTTCACCCCACCCTGCACCGCAATGATGACTGCGCGGCCGTCTTCGGCCAGGCAGTCCACGTTGCGGGCGACATAGTCACCCGCGACCATGTCCAGGATCACATCCACGCCCCGGCCTTGCGTGAAGGCCTTGGCCTCCGCCACGAAGTCCTGGTCGCGGTAGTTGATCGCCAGATCAGCACCCAGCGCGCGGCAGGCTTCAGCCTTCTGCGCATGGCCCACGGTGACCAGCACCGTCGAACCCAGCGCCTTGGCGATCTGGATGGCGGTGACACCGATGCCGCTGCTGCCGCCGTGCACCAGCAGGGTTTCGCCCGGCTGCAGACGAGCCCGCTCGAAGACATTGCTCCACACCGTGAAGAAGGTCTCCGGCAGGCTGGCCGCCTCCGCCAGGCTCCATCCCGCAGGGACAGGCAGGCATTGCGCCACCGGCGCCACGCAAAGCTCGGCATAACCACCACCAGCCACCAGCGCACAGACCGCATCGCCGACCCGCAGGCCGGCGGCGGCCAGCGCCGTGACGTCACCCGCTTCAATGGTGCCCGCCACCTCCAGGCCGGGGAGATCACTCGCCCCGGGTGGTGGTGGGTAGGCCCCCTCGCGCTGCAGCACGTCAGGCCGGTTGATGCCGTAGGCAGCCACACGGATCAGGCACTCCCCCACCCCGGCGACGGGGTCGGGACGCTCGACCAGTTGCAACACCTCCGGACCACCCGGCTGGCTGATGGCGATCGCCTTCATGACGACTTACTCGCCTGCGCCTTCCGACGGGGCGCTGAAGGGGGCCGGTGCATCGCGATCCAGCAGCGCCTTCATGGACAGCTTGATGCGGCCCTTTTCGTCGGTCTCGAGCACCTTGACCTTGACGACCTGGCCTTCGCTCAGGAAGTCGGTCACCTTTTCCACGCGCTGGTGGGCGATCTGGCTGATGTGCAGCAGGCCGTCCTTGCCGGGCAGGATGTTGACCAGGGCACCGAAGTCGAGGATCTTGGTGACCGCGCCTTCGTAGACCTTGCCAATTTCCGCTTCAGCGGTGATTTCCTGGATGCGCTTCTTGGCGATTTCGGCCTTGGCGCCATCGGTGGAGGCGATGGTGATGGTGCCGTCTTCAGCGATGTCGATCTGCGTACCGGTTTCTTCGGTCAGCGCGCGGATGGTGGCGCCGCCCTTGCCGATCACGTCACGGATCTTCTCCGGATTGATCTTCATCGTGTACAGGCGGGGTGCGAACTGCGAGATTTCGGTGTTGGCCGAACCCATCGCACCGACCATCTTGTCCAGGATGTGCAGGCGGGCTTCCTTGGCTTGCGCCAGGGCGACCTGCATGATTTCCTTGGTGATGCCCTGGATCTTGATGTCCATCTGCAGGGCGGTGATGCCAGCGGTCGTGCCGGCCACCTTGAAGTCCATGTCACCCAGGTGATCTTCATCACCCAGGATGTCGGTCAGCACGGCGAAGCGGTTGGCGTCCTTGATCAGACCCATAGCAATACCCGCCACGTGTGCCTTCAGCGGCACGCCGGCATCCAGCAGCGACAGGCAGCCGCCGCAGACCGAAGCCATGGACGAGGAGCCGTTGGACTCGGTGATTTCCGACACCACGCGGATGGCGTAGGGGAAGTCTTCCTTGGTCGGCAGCACGGCCACCAGGGCACGCTTGGCCAGACGGCCGTGGCCGATTTCGCGACGCTTGGGGCTGCCCACGCGACCGGTTTCGCCAGTGGCGAACGGGGGCATGTTGTAGTGCAGCATGAAGCGCTCGGAGTACTCACCGGCGAGCGCGTCGATGACTTGCGAGTCACGGTCGGTACCGAGCGTGGCGGCCACCAGGGCCTGGGTTTCGCCACGGGTGAACAGGGCGGAACCGTGGGCGCGCGGCAGCACGCTGTTGCGGATCTCGATGGGGCGCACGGTGCGGGTGTCGCGACCGTCGATGCGGGGCTCGCCGGCCAGGATCTGGCTGCGCACGATGCGCGCTTCGATCTCGAACAGCAGGCCTTCGACTTCCACGCCGTCGAAATCAACGCTTTCAGCAGCCAGGGCGTCCTTCACCTTGGCATAGGCCTCGCGGCAAGCCTGGGTGCGGGCCTGCTTGGAGCGGATCTGGTAGGCGGCGCGCAGCGGCTCTTCGGCCAGGGCGGTGACCTTGGCGATGAAAGGCTCGTCCTTGGCGGGCGCGGTCCAGTTCCAGGACGGCTTGCCGGCTTCACGCACCAGTTCGTTGATGGCGGCGATGGCGATCTTGCCTTGCTCATGGCCATAGACCACGGCGCCCAGCATGACGTCTTCAGTCAGCTGGTCAGCTTCGGACTCCACCATCAGCACAGCGGCTTCGGTACCGGCCACCACCAGGTCCAGCTTGGACTCGGTCAGCACGGTCTTGCCCGGGTTCAGCACGTATTCGCCGTTCACATAACCCACGCGGGCGGCACCGATCGGGCCATTGAACGGGATGCCGGAAATGGCCAGCGCAGCGCTGGTGGCAATCAGGGCGGCGATGTCAGCCTGGACTTCCGGATTCAGCGACAGCGTGTGGATGACCACCTGGACTTCGTTGAAGAAGCCTTCGGGGAACAGCGGGCGGATCGGACGGTCGATCAGGCGCGAGGTCAGGGTCTCCAGCTCGCTGGGGCGGCCTTCACGCTTGAAGAAGCTGCCCGGGATCTTGCCGGCGGCGTAGGTCTTCTCGAGGTAGTCGACGGTCAGCGGGAAGAAGTCCTGGCCAGCCTTGGCTTCGGTACGGGCCACCACGGTGGCCAGCACCACGGTGTCTTCGATGTTGACCAGCACGGCACCGGTGGATTGACGGGCGATCTCGCCCGTCTCCATCGTCACCTGGTGTTGGCCCCATTGGAAGCTCTTGACGACCTTGTTGAACATGCTCATTGCATCTCCTCAGTGATTCAGCCGCTTGCGGTGCGGCTTCAACCGGGAGTGAAGCTGGGTTTGGCGGGATGCCATTCCAGGGGGACTGCGATCAACGGCGCAAACCCCTTGGAATGACACAGCAGCGCCACGTCAGCCCGACTCCGTTCAGAAACAACAAAGAGCCTGTTGGCATACATCCAGACAGGCTCTTCGTTCACAGGCGATGATTACTTGCGCAGACCCAGCTTCTGGATCAGAGCGGTGTAACGGTCAGCGTCCTTCTTCTTCAGGTAGGACAGCAGGCTCTTGCGCTGGTTGACCATCTTCAGCAGACCGCGACGGCCGTGGTGGTCCTTGGCGTGCAGCTTGAAGTGGGGGGTCAGTTGGTTGATGCGTGCGGTCAGCAGGGCGACTTGCACTTCAGGAGAACCCGTATCGTTAGCGCTACGTGCGTTGTCCTTGACGATTTCAGCCTTGCTCAGATCGGCGATTGCCATGATGCGTTCCTTGTTCCGGAATGGGTTCGGAAAGGCCGCTGGCAACGTACGAACCGTGAATAAACACCGGTGCGATGCAAGCGGTTTCCGAGATTGACTTGCGGACACAGGTGAAACCGACCCGTGCCGTGCTCGAAGTTCTGTCAGGTTCAAGCGCCACACAGCCTGCGCGATTCACGAGGCGATTCACGAGGCGATTCACCAGGCAATTCGGCACGGACAGCATGGCTCAAACCGACAAAACGGGGCGAGTATAACGCAGTGTTTCCGTCCAACGAAGTGCGGGGCAGGCAGGGCTGATTGCTCACGGTGGCTCGGCGAGGCTTGGCGTGACGCCTGGGGTGGCTCAGCGTGACGCCAGGGCGGCTCAGGGCGGCTCAGGGCGGTTCATGGCGGTCATTCAGCACACTGGCGTTGCTGGGGCGGCGTCCGCCAGGGCGGTGCCGTCTTTGTGCTCCTCGTCCTCCTGGGGTGGCAGCAGCGCTACCAAGGACTCCCGGGAGCATAAGCGCCGGTACAGATCAAACACACGAGCTTCCAGTTCCATGGGCGTACGGCAGGCTCGCGCCCCGATAAGCCGCGCCCGGAAGTTGTACATCTGCTCCCGCACCGAGGTCGACCATATGCGGCCCCGCTCATGCGGGTCGAATGAACTGCCACGCAAAATGCGGAACCAGCCCGCCAGGACTCGATAGGGGATGGCCTCCATCAGGTCGGTGAGGGTGGCGGCCTGCATGGGCCCTTGCCCCTGTACATAACCCTGGACGTGACCCTGGACATGCTCGTGCGCAGGCCCGTGCCAATGCCCATGCATGTAGCCCGACATCCTTCCAAGCGCCTGACTATGCATCTGTCCAGGCATCTGTCCAGACATTGGCCCCGGCGTCTCGGCCTTCATTTGGTGGTAACCCCCATGAGTGGCCACACGCCCGAGCCCGGCGTGCGGCGGCGGGTAGCCCGGACCGTGGCCGGGGCTGTAGATTCGCTGCAGCATCAGCAGGCGGATGACCAGCGCCGGATCCGTGGCGGCGACCATGGCCAGCGTGTCCCGCCCCGCGCCCTGCTCCACCAGGCGGTTGAGTTTCTGCACCACCTGCGCATCACAGCACGGGAGGGCCCGGACCGTTTCTTCCTGCGGCGGATGAACAAGCGGCCCCTGAAAAAAGTGAACGCCCAGGCGGCGTAGACGCAGATAGTCCGCCGGCTCCGTCAACCCCTGCGCAATCACCTGCAGATTGGCGCAGTGGGCACGCGCCACGAAACCCGCCCAACTGGCGGACGGGGCCTGCGCCACCCCCAGCTTGCCGTAGGCAGCAAACGGCGCCCAGCTCCAGCGAGCCTCGTCCACACCACCCAGATCCGCCAGCGCAAACCGGTAGCCCCGGGCATGCAACTGCGCGATGCGACGGGTGACCGCCGCATCCACCACGATCTGGCCGGCCAACTGGATGACAAACTGCGGCGAACACAGGGCATCCGCCACCGGGCTGAGCAGCGCCGGCTGATCCAGCGTGACGAACAGCAGCCCACGGGAGCGGTGCCGCAGCCCGCCATCGAGCAAGGCGTGGCTGAGCGTCATGCTCACGGCCAGGGGGCTGGGCGGCTGCCCTTCACGCGGAGCATCATCGCCCCAGCGAAAGCTCAGCTCGTGCCCCATGGGCTCCACAGCGCCATCGGCGATCGACTGGCGCGCGAAACGCACCCAACGGATGTCATTGGCCCGGAACTGGCGCGCGGGAGGAAGTTCTGGGTGGACGGATCGGACAGACTGCGACATCAACAAGCTCCACCTGCGGATAGGCAGGCTTTTCAGCGGAAAAGCAATGGGAGAGACAGTATTGACGAGGCACCCTGCTAAGCGCGATGGCTCAACTCTGTGCGCAGAGGGCCGCGTCCGACTGGGACCGGTGGGCACCCTCACGTATTTCATGGACAGGACCCAAGGGCAGCCGCAGTTGGGTGCGAGCCCCTGCAGGGGTCAGCGTGAACTCGAAGACCCCGCCCATCTGGTGCGCACGCTCCCGCATGCCACCGAGCCCACGACCGCCTGAGAGCGCAGACGATGCGCCTGGCGCCGTCGAGGCGGGCAAGCCCTCTCGGCCATCCCCGCCGCCCCGGCCGCCCCGACCGTTATCCTCGATGTCCAGGCACAACACGTCCAAGTCATCCAGCCGCAGGCCGATCCGGATCCGGCTGGCCTCGGCATATTTCACCGTGTTGGCCACCGTCTCTTCGGCGATACGCCGGACAGAACGGGAGAGGTCCCCCAGCAGCACCACCTCCCGCCCTTCCGGCATGTCGATCTCGACGCTGAAGCTGTCGCTGCTCAAGGCCTCATCGAGGCTGGTGGCATAGCCGAACAGCACATCCTGAATGGTGCGCTCCTCCACCGGGGTGGTGGCGGAGATGATCTCCCGGATGTCCTTGAGGGCATCCAGCAGGCTGATTTCGAGCTGCCCATGGTTGATGTCCCGGTCGCGCACGCTGAAGAGCGTGGTGACCAGCCGGGAGCCAATCCCGTCGTGCAGTTCGCGATAGATGCGGTCTCGCTCAGACTGCGCCGCCGCTTCACTCTCCATGTCCCGCTGGCGCTGGTAGCTGACCAGCAGCTCGCGCTCGCGATGCAACAGCGTGTCGGTGAGCACCTGGTTGGCCTGCCGGATCCGCTCCACCTGGGACCGGATGCGTGCCAACAGGCGTTGGCCCGTCACCAGCAGAAGCAGCGGCATGGTCAGGTGGCTGAGCAGCATCGGCGCGGCCAGCAGATGGGCCAGAGTCCAGCCGGGGCCGGGCACATGCACCGGCAGCAGTTGAGCCACCACGTTGTGGTCATGCAGGGCAAAGACCTGCGTCAGGATGGTCAGCGCCAACAGCGAGAACGCAGGCCGGCTGCGCGTGCGCACCGCATGACGCGCCAGACGCACGGTGGCGTACAGATAAAACAGCATCAGCAGCGGCATCCAGTACTGCGCCAGCCAGGCCCGCAACCCCGGGCCGGCGAACGGATACAGCACGGGCGCCGTCAGCACCGCCACCGCCAGGGCATACCGCCCATGCCGGGGCATGCGTTCACCAATGAACGCAAACACAAAAAGCGTCAGCAGGCCCACGACCGCACCCAGACAGACGTACTGCGCCCAGGTCCATAGCTTGAGCAACCCGGCAGGCACGTAGGGCAGCAACACCAGCCAGAACAGCAGCGCCCAGACGGTGGTGAGGGCGCCGGCGCGGGCAAAGACCTTGCCTTCCTCCCGGTTCACGATACCTGCACCCATCAGAAAGAGCCCGGCGAGCAGGCACAGCAGGTTGGAGGCATTGGCCAGGGAAGACCCAATGAAGTTACTCAGTTCGAACACCAGATTCGTGCTGCCGATGCCACCGATGTACAGCGGTGGCAGCAGGGTGCGCGGGTCATGGCTGGAGAGCTCGAAGGTGAGGAGGTTGGGCTTGTCATGCCGCAGCAGGCGGCGCGCCAGCGGCGCCACCAGCGGCCGGTGCCATTTGTAGCGCGCAGTCTCGCTGGAACGCGGCAACCCGGCGATCCAGACACCGTTGAGGTAGATGTCCATGCCGTCGAGTGCCTGACTCACCAGCAGCGCCTTCCCGGGCGGGATGTGCTCGCCCGGCGCGGGAACCTCGGGCACCGTCAGATAGCGGTCGATCGGGATGGAGAAGCGAACACGGCGCAGACCCGTATCCACCTCGGTATCCAGTTGCGCGGGGAGTTCCATGTGCGGCCTGGAAAGCAGCAAGCGATCCGAGGCCTGATCCACCACCCTGACATCCACCGCCTGCGTCACCTCCGTGAGATCGTGCACCAGTTGGCTGGTACAGGCGAAGGGCAATACCAGCAGGGCCAGCGAGATCCACCACAACGGACGGAACCGCCTCAGCCCACGGGCTGAAGGGAGGATGGAGCGCAGGACCTCACTCATCGACCAGGCCAAGCGTCCGCGCCACATTGGCGGCACGGGCGCGCGAATTGACGCCCAACTTGCGGTAGATGGACCGCAGATGCTGGTTCACGGTGTGCGGGGAGATCGCCAGCCGGCGACCAATCTCGACGATGGGCAGCCCCTCCACCAGCAGGCGCAGCACCTCCCATTCACGCTCGCCCATGCCGAGGTCATGCAGCACCTTCTGGCGATCCACCTGCGGGCGGACGTTGTTCTCCAGCGCCTGCACCCGCTCCACGATCATCTGGGAGACGGCCGGGCTCAACGGCGCCTGGCCGTTGTGGGCACAGACCAGCTTCTCCACCAGCGCGGGATGGATTTCGTCCTTGAGCAGGTAGCCGCAGGCGCCGGCCCGAAGGCTGCGCATCACATGCTTGGTGTCCGCGAAGGTGCTGACCACCACGCTGCGCGCCTCGCGGCATTTCTCGGCGATAAGGCGGATCAGGTCCACGCCATCCACATCCGGCAGGCCGAGATCCACCACATACAGGTCGGCCCGGTTGGCCAGGATGGCCGCTACCGCTTCGGTACGGTTCTTTCCGACCGCCACCACCTCGCACAGGGTGCTGGAGGAGATGACGTCGATCAAGCGTTTCAGGATCATGGGGTCGTCTTCGATGATGGCCACTGCGATGCTCATGCTGGTTTTCCTTTGACTCGTCCTTGTCGGCCCGCCAAGCGAGCGCGAACCAGTGTGTCGGCCACAGGAAAACGAACAACTGCCCAAGCATGCAGACCCACAAGGGCAGTCGATCGCTCGGTAGCAAGGGGTTGGGGGCGGTGACGCCCCCTGTATCAGTCAGGCTCCTCCTTGGAATCGATAGATTCCCACCAGAAGGACAACCAAACAAACAGCACCACGACGAACAGCAGGCCACCTCCTGACAAAAGCAGGTAGCCGATCGGCGTTAGCGCATGGATGGCAGGCACATCCGATAGCTCACCCAGCACAGCACAGGCGCAGCCCGCCAAACCCAGTTCAACAGAAGCAGTCAACAACGTTTTCATCACGCTCAATCACGCAAGGCCTTGACCCCGCAAAGGAAACACTCTACCGGTCGAATTGATAAAAATGCTAGAAGCGATGATTTGCTTCCCTGCGATTTGTCAGTTGACGCACTGAGTGGAGGAAGCGTGGGGAAATCGACCCCGATCGAGCGATAGAGATGAGGTGACACCCTCGGAATTTGTCGAAGACCACCTGTTGGGGCCAACAGTCATGAGTTGAATGCCGCGGTTCGCGCAGTGGACGCAGAAACACCGCAGAAACACCGCCTTCGCAGACAATCTCGCCGCATTCCGCCCGTGCGCCCCACCCTGCCCTGGATTGATGATGTTTTGCGCTTTCCATTCCCGTCGAACACTGGCCGTGGCGATTGCCGCGGCCCTTGGCGCGGTGATGCTCACCGGTGTCACGGTGTTTGCTCATGACGGCGCCTCTCGCCCGCCACCACCGCCAGCCCTGCCCGTGGCACAGGTCGCCTCCGCCAGCACGCCGCTGACGCCTGTTGAACGACCTGTCGCAATGGCTGCCGCGCGGCCAGAGGCTGCTGCGCGAGCCATGCGAGCCACAGCGGACACAGCGGACACGGCGGCGGTCCTTCAACCGGCCATCGACCGGTCTGCACCGGCTTTCACCAACGAGACCCTGGTCAGGCTGCCGGTCAACGCCCGCCACATGATGGTGGTGGACGACACCGGGCACGTGCTGATGGCCAAGGACGCCGACGCGGTGGTGCCGATCGCCTCCCTTACCAAGCTGATGACCGCCATGGTGGTGCTGGATGCGCATCAGGCGCCGGAGGATGAACTGCGCATCGAGGACGAAGATGTGGACCACCTCAAACACAGCGCCTCCCGTGTGGCCGTGGGAGCCCGGCTGACCCGTGCAGCCGCTCTGGAAATGGCCTTGATGGCCTCGGAGAACCGGGCGGCTTCGGTGCTGGCACGGCACTATCCCGGCGGGTTGCCCGCCTTCGAGTCCGCCATGCAGGCCAAGATCCGCGCCCTGGGGCTCACCCACACCACCTTGAATGACCCGACCGGGCTTTCGCCGGAAAACCTGTCCACGGCGGCAGAAGTGGCGCGCATCGCGATGGCCGCCTCGCGTTATCCGGAGATCACCCGCATCACCAGCGGCAAGTCAGCCCGTGTGGCCGTCAACGGACGCCCGCGGGAACTGCACAACACCAACCATCTTGTGGGCGGCAAGGGCTGGGACATCCGTCTGTCCAAGACCGGATTCACCAATGAAGCGGGGCGTTGCCTGGCCATGCGCATGAAAAACGGCAGCCAGACGCTGACGGTGGTGCTGCTGGACACCGACGGCTCGGCGCAGCGCCTGCGGGACGCCGCCCTGATCCGCCGTTCCCTGGCGGGTGAGCCCCGGCACATCGGCCGCAAGCTCAAGCTCAGCTGAACGGACGCTGAAGCCGGACTGTAATGTTGGCTACCAGCTGCATGGAGTGTGACTCAAGGTAAGCAGGCTTGTAACAAAGTGGGGTGGCTTCTAGCATCACAGCCTCTCCTTCTTGAATGCCGCATCTATGAGCCGCACTACTTCCCGCCTTTCCCGCGTCATCGCGTCGTCGCTGATCGTTTCGTGCTCGCTCATGGCTGTTCCGATGCACGCATCGGCCCAGATCGTGCCGACCGACGCGCTGGTTCAGCCCGCCACGGCCGGCGCCGCTGCGGACAGCCGCGCCCGTGTGAACGCCTTCTTCGCCCGTGGCGATGTGCGCCAGGCCATGATGAACGAAGGTGTGGACGCTGCCAGCGCGCAGGCCCGCGTGGACGCCATGTCGGACGACGAAATCCGCGCCCTGGACGGCCGTATCGCCAAGGCCCCGGCCGGTGGTGAAGTGCTGGGCATCATCTTCACCGTGTTCGTGATCCTGCTGATCACCGACATCCTCGGGTTCACGAAGGTCTTCCCCTTCACCCGCTCGATCCGCTGAGCAACCTGCATCAGCCCGTGATTGAACGGGTTTGACCCGTTCAATCACCTTCCCAGAAGTCCCACGAATGCGTCGTCTGCTGCTCAAGGCTGCCCTGGGTGGCGCCATCGTTTCCCCGCTTTTGCTGGCCGGCTGTGCCAGCACACCGCCGCAGTTGAGCGCGCTGGAGTCGCAATGGCCCCCGCATCTGCCGGCACGGGTGGACCTGTCGTCCTCCACCCCCTTCATCGCACAGGAAGACTACGAATGCGGGCCCGCTGCGCTGGCCATGCTGCTGCAAAGCAGCGGCAAGCGCATCAACGTACAGACCCTGAAACCGCAGGTTTTCCTGCCTGGCCGCCAAGGCTCGCTGCAGACCGAGATGCTGGTCGCCACACGCCGCCAAGGCCTGCCGGCCTACCCGCTGCCGCCTCGTCTGGATGCACTGCTGGCCGAGCTGGCCGCCGGGCACCCGGTGGTGGTGTTCCAGAACCTGTCGCTGGAGATCTACCCGGTCTGGCATTACGCCGTGGCCGTGGGCTACGACCGCGAACGCCGCACCCTGCTGCTGCACAGCGGCAAGACACGGCGCCAGGAAGTCGAACTGTCCGTGTTCGAACGGACCTGGGCCCGGGGTGACTACTGGGCCATGACCACCCTGCCGCTGGACCAGGTGCCCGCCTCCCTGGACGGCGCCCAGACCGGCGCCGCCCTCAGCGCGCTGGAACGGCTGAACTCGCCCGCTGCCCGTCAGGGCTACGCCACCGCCCTCACCCGCTGGCCGGGTGAACCGCTGCTGCTGATGGGTGCCGGCAATACCGCCTACACCGCTGGCGACAAGGCGGCGGCCGCCAAGTACTACGGCCGCCTCACCGACGTGCGCCCCGACATCGCCGACGGCTGGAACAACCTGGCCCAGGTGATGCTGGACCAGGGCTACCGCTACAAGGCCTCGCTGGCCATCCAGCGCGCCGTGGACCTGGGAGGGCCGCGCGTGGACCAGTACAAGTCGCTGCAAAAGCGAATCACCGCCGGCATGTAAAGCGTGGCGTAGGGGGGGGTGAGGGGGGAACGTCACCCTGCCGCAACAGCCGCAAGGCTGGCCTGGCCTCACCGGCCGTCCCGGTGGCGCACCGCGTGATAGCCTCGCGCCCCATCATGCTTCACGAGAACGCCGCAACCGCGTCAACGCCGCTGGACGACGCCGAGGACACCGCCTCCCGGGCTTCCCTGCCCGAGGTTCTGCTGCTGGCCAGCGTGTTTGTCATCGCCGCCTGCGGCCTGGTGTACGAACTGGCGGCTGGCGCGCTGGCCAGCTACCTGCTGGGCGACTCCATCCTGCAGTTCTCCACCATCATCGGCAGCTACCTGTTCGCGATGGGGCTGGGCTCGTGGCTCTCCCGGTTCATCGACCGCCAACTGGTCGCGCATTTCCTGCGGCTGGAACTGCTGGTGGGCGTCATCGGCGGGCTGATGCCTGCGGCGCTGTTCACCGTGCACAGCCTGCTGCCGCCTGGCCAGGTCATGGCCTTCCGGCTGCTGCTGTATGTGCTGGTGCTGGTGGTGGGCACCCTGGTGGGGCTGGAGATTCCCTTGGTGATGCGCATCCTCAAGCGCCACTTCAAGCAGCGTTACGCCCTCAAGGAGCTGGTCTCCCAGGTGCTGACCTTTGACTACCTGGGCGCCCTGCTGGTAGCGCTGGCCTTCCCGCTGGTGCTGGTGCCGCAGCTGGGCCTGGTGCGCACGGGCCTGTTCTTCGGGTTGCTGAATGTGGCCGTAGCGGTCTGGGCGCTGTGGATCTTCCGCGCCCGGCTGCGGGCCTGGCGCTCGCATGCGGTGGCCTGCGCCGTCTCGCTGCTGGTGCTGGCACTGGCCATGGCGGGGGCGGACCGGCTCAGCACCTGGGCCGAAGACCGCTTCTATGGCGAGCAGATCCTGTTCAAGGAAAGCAGCGACTACCAACGCATCGTGGTGACCCAGGGCCAGGGGGGCACCCGGCTCTTCCTGAACGGCAACCTGCAATTTCACTCCCGCGACGAATACCGCTACCACGAGGCCCTGGTGCACCCCGCCATGGCCGCTCATGGCGCCCCGCGCCACGTGCTGGTGCTGGGCGGCGGCGACGGCATGGCTGTGCGCGAGATCCTGCGCTACCCCTCGGTGGAGCAGGTCACGCTGGTGGAACTGGACCCGCACATGACCACGCTGTTCTCCACCATGCCGCTGCTGCGCCAGCTCAACCAGGACTCGCTGCTGAGCCCCAAGCTGCGCATCGTGAATGCAGACGCGTTCGGCTGGCTGGAACAGCATCCGACGATGTATGACGTGATCGTCATCGACTTCCCGGACCCCAGCAACTTCGCATTGGGCAAGCTGTATTCGGCCAGCTTCTACAAGCTGATCGACCTCCATCTGAACGCCAGCGGCTATGCAGTGATCCAGTCCACCTCCCCGCTGGTGGCCCCGCGCAGCTTCTGGACGGTGGTGAACACGGTGGAGGCGGCGGGCCTCACCGCCACCCCGTATCACGCCCATGTGCCGAGCTTTGGTGAATGGGGTTATGTGCTGGCCAGCCGCAGGCCGTGGGTGGCGCCACGCGCCCTGCCCCCCGGTCTGCGCTTCATCAACCTGGAGGGCCTGCCGGTGCTGATGAACTTCCCGCCGGACATGGCGAGGCCGGAGAAGCTGGAGGTGAACCGACTTTCCAACCAGGTGCTGGTGCACGAGTTCGAGCGGGAATGGGGCAAGCTGCATTGAGCGCCAAGCCCTCACCCGCCCTGCCGCTCGCCGCAACGCTCTCGCAGGCAGCCACACCCGGCCTGCGCCGTCGCGAGCTCCTGGCGCTGGGCCTGTTGCCGATGCTGGCCGCCTGTGGCCGCGAAGCCGGCGACCTCGCTGAGCGCTTGGCCACCAAGGTGAGCGACCTGCCAGGCGGCTGGGTGGGCGCCTCCGTCGCGAGTGGCCACAGGCTGCGCGAAGCGCCGCCCGCCTGGGACAGCGTCTCCGACTCGCCCCGCCGCGCGCAGGTGCTGGTGCTGGGCGCCGGCATCGCCGGCCTGTCCTGCGCCCGCCGCCTGCGTGCACGCGGGGTGGAGGTGGCCCTGCTGGACCTGGAACCTCGCCCGGGCGGCAACAGCCGTGGCCACCTCATGGGAGGCCTGCCGTGCCCACTGGGCGCGCATTACCTGCCAGTGCCCGGACCGGAGGCACCGGAGGTCCAGGCCCTGCTGGAGGAATTGGGGCTGGCGCGCCTGGAGGCCGGCCGCTGGCAATACGACGAACGCCATCTCTGCCACAGCCCGCAGGAACGCCTGTGGTTTCAGGACCAATGGGTAGACGGCCTGCTGCCACCGGCCGAATCCCCCGAGGTGCTGGCCCAGTACCGGCGCTTTGCCGCGTTGGTGGAAGCGGCGCGCCGCGACATCGGCTTTGCCATGCCCAGCACCCACCACCGCTGGACGGCCGGGCACGACGTGCTGGACCGGCAGACCTTCGCGGCCTGGCTCGACACCCACGGCCTGAACGCCCCGCCGCTGCGCTGGTATCTGGACTACTGCTGCCGCGACGACTACGGCGCCCCGGCAGCCGAGGTCTCCGCCTGGGCCGGCCTGCATTACTTCGGCAGCCGCCACGGCTTCATGAGCCTGGAAGAACGCGAGGCGGTACTGACATGGCCGCAGGGCAACGGCTGGCTGAGCGAGCGGCTCGCCGCGCCCCTGGCCGAATCCTTTCATGCCGGGCAGACGGTGCTGCGCGTGCGGGAAGAGCGCCATGGCGTTCAGGTGCTGAGCTGGGATCATCAGGCCGACCGCCCGCAGCGATGGGCGGCAGAACAGGTGGTCCTGGCGTTGCCGCTGTTCATCGCCGGCCGGGTGGTGGAGCAGCCCTCCTCGGCCCTGGCGGCGATGACCCCGCGCCTGTGCTACGCCCCTTGGCTGGTGGCCAACCTGCGGCTGGATGACCCGCCGCTGGAGCGGCTCGGCGCGCCACTGTCCTGGGACAACGTGGTCTACGGTTCGGACAACCTGGGCTACGTGAACGCCAACCACCAGTCACTCGACCCTCGCCCCGGCCCCTGTGTGTTGACGGCCTACCGGGCGTTGCCGCAGCCGGAGCGACGCGCGCTGCTGACGGACGACTGGCGTGGCTGGGCCGCCAAGGTCCTGGCGGACCTGGCGCCGCTGCATCCCGATCTGCTGGAACGGCTGCAGGCCGTAGACCTGATGCGCTACGGCCATGCGATGAGCATCCCCGTACCCGGTCTGCGCGGCGCCCCCGCGCTGGCGGCCTTGCGTGAGAGTGGCCAAGGCCGTATCCATCACGCACACGCAGACCTGGCGGGCTACTCGGTCCTTGAGGAAGCGTTCACGCAGGGCGAGAAGGTCGCGCAGCGGCTGCTCGGGGCCAAGAGGCCCTAGCCGGGACGGCGGCCGTTCGGCCGTTCGCCTGTTCGCCTGTTCTTCTACGGGTGTCCGGGAAAGCGCTACGGAGGTTCCCTATAGCGCTTCCCACCGGGATCAATGCTGTTGCTCGATCAGCTTGTCCCGCACCTTCGCCACGTCACGTTCGGAGACCGGCGCAGCACGGTTGCTCCACCCCTGGCGCAGGAAGGTGGCCAGGGTGGCGGCTTCGCTGTCGCTGAGGCGGTGGCCGAAGCCTGGCATCACCAGCACCGACGGCGCCTTCTCGGTAGACGGCGTCCGCGCCCCTTGCAAGATCACATGGATCAGCGCGTTGGGGTTGTCGGCATTGATCACCGTCGCGCCGTCCAGCACCGGGAAGACGCGCGTGGCGCCCTTGCCATCCACGAAGTGGCAGGCCGCGCAGTTGTCCAGGTACAGGCGTTCACCCAGCGTCAGGTTCTCGGCATTGGTCAGCTTGGCGGCGGTTTCCTTCGCGCCCTGGGGCTTCACGTCCGCAGCACGGTCCGGCACCGGGGTCAGGCCCTTCAGGTAGGTGGCGATCGAGTGCAGATCGTCGTTCTGCAGGTAGGCCGTGCTGTGACGCACCACCTCGGTCATTTCACCCGCCACGGCGGAGGTCTGGTTACGGCCCGTTTGCAGGTAATCCACGATGTCCTGCTCGGTCCAGCGGGGCAGGCCGCGCAGCGAGGGCACACCCCAGCCACCGAGCTCACCACCCGACAGGAAGGCCAACTCACCGCTGTTGCTGGCCTTCTCGTTCATCGCGAAACCGCGCGGCGTGTGGCAGCTGCCGCAGTGGCCCAGGCCTTCCACCAGGTAGGCGCCCCGGGTCACCTGCGCGTTCCAGCCGCTGACCGGCTTGAACGGATCGGTAGTCGCGAAGAACCAGTTCCACACCCCCATGCCGAAGCGCAGGTTGAACGGGAAGCTCATGCTGGTTTCCGGCGGCGTGGTGGCCACCGGCTTCACACCCTCCATGAAGAAGGTGTAGAGGGCATGCATGTCCTCATCGGTCACCTTCACGTAGCTGGTGTAGGGCATGGCCGGATACAGGTGGCTGCCATCGGCGCGCACGCCCTTGCGCACGGCCTCGGCGAACTGTTGCTCGGAGTAGTTGCCGATGCCGTGCTGCTTGTCCGGCGTGATGTTGGTGGAATAGATGATGCCGTGGCCGCTGTCGATCGGCAGGCCGCCCGCGAAGGCGGGCTTGCCCTGCGTGCTGTGACAGGCGATGCAGTCACCCGCGCGGGCCAGGTACTCGCCGCGCGAGATCAGCGCTGCATTGGGCGACGAGGCCACTGCCGCCGGCGTGGCCGCCACCACGGGAGCGGCCGCCACGTCCGAAGCGGAAGGTGTGGGGGCGGGAACCGCCATGCCGCTGACGGCATACAGGGTCACGGCCGCCAGCGCGGCGGTCGCGAGAAGGGGCTTCAACAGTTTCATTGTCTTGGTCCTACCCGCGTTCATGCCTGCACCAGGGGGCCGGGGTTCTTCAGGTACTGCTTCTTGATGGCCTCAGCCGCGAACAGCGTGATGGCGCCGATCGTGGCAGTCGGGTTGGCCTGGAAGTTCTGCGGGAAGGCGTTCCCCCCCGGCACAAAGACGTTGTGCACGTCCCAGGACTGCAGATAGCGATTGAGCGCGGAGTCGTGGGGCGAGGTGCCCATGATGGCGCCGCCCACGTTGTGGGTGGAGACGTACTTGGTGATGTCCCAGTTCGAATCCATCTTGAGGAAGTTCTCGGAGATGGCGTCCGGGCCCAGCTCCTTGGAGATCTTCAGCACGATGTCGCGCAGGTAGCGCTGCAGCTTCAGCTCGTTTTCGCGCCAGTTGAAGGTCATGCGCAGCAGCGGCTGGCCCCACGGGTCCTTGTAGTTCGGGTCCAGGTCCAGGAAGTGGCCGCGGTAGGACATGCAGGTCGTGGTGATGCTCACGCCCATCGAATGGCCATACCAGTCCACCATGCCTTCCTTCCAGCCCTTGCCCCATTGCGGCGTGCCCGGGGGCAGCGCAGCGCCGATGGGCGTGCCGGTGGCCTGCGAGCTGTGGATCTTGGCGCCGCCGATGAAGCCCAGCTTGGGGCCGTCCTCGAAGTTGCCCGGCGAGATGTCGTTGAACATCTCGCCAGTGGCGCCGGCCGTGGCGAAGGGATTGAAGTTCTTGTCCTTGAAGAACAGGGTCGCGCCGCCGTTGGACAGGAAGGCGTAGTTGCGGCCGATGGTGCCCGTCTCGGAGATCGGGTCATACGGCTTGCCGATGCCCGACAGCAGCATCAGGCGCACATTGGCGAACTGGAAGCTGCTCAGGATGACGATCTTGGCGGGCTGGAAGACCTCGCGCTTGTTCTCGTCAATGTAGGTAACACCCTTGGCCGTCTTCTTGTCCGCATGCAGATCGACGCGGATGACGTTGGCGTTGACCTTGTAGTCGAAGTTGGGCATGCGCTTGACCACATCCAGGATGGTGGTCTGGGGCGATGCCTTCGAGTAGTTGAGACACGGATACTTGCTGCAGTAGCCGCAGTAGTTGCAAGGCGCCAGTTGCGCGCCGTAGGGGTTGGTCCAGGCCTTCGACACATTGGCCGAAGGGTTGGGGAACGGGTGATAGCCCAGCTTGGTGGCCACGTCCTTGAACATGGAGCTGTTCAGGGTGTCATGCAGCGCAGGCAGCGGGTACGGGCTGGAACGCGGACCTTCGTAGGGGTCGCCACCCGGCTGCAGTTCACCGCGCAGGTTGCCGGTATTGCCGGAGAGGCCACAGACCTTGTCGAAGAAGTCGAAGTGCGGCTCAATTTCCTCCCAGGTGAAGGGGAAGTCCTTGATGCGCATGTCGGCATCGAGCTGGCCCTTCTTGTAGGCCTTGTCCGCGTAGGTCTTGAGCTTGATGTCGGTGGGCGTCGGGCGGATGAGCACGCCGGTCCAGTGCAGGCCGGAGCCGCCGACACCGGTGCCGGGGGCAAAGGCGCCCCACTTGCGGGTGGGCAGCGCGGTTTCCTCACGGGTATAGCGCACGGTCAACGCGGCTTCGCGCGGGGTGGCGAAGACCTTGTTGCGGGTGTTGTAGGCGTACTGGTCAGCGGGCTTCGGATAGGCGAAGTCTTCCGGCGGACGGTCCGGGCCACGCTCCAGCGCGCGGACCTTCAGGCCTTCCTTGGCCAGTTCGATGGCCATGATCGAGCCGGCCCAGCCGAGGCCGACGATGACGACATCCACCTCGTCGTTGGTGATGTTTGGCATGACGTGTTTCCTGCAATGGCCCTTGGCACCGCGCGAGGCGCGCCAGGGCTGAAGCCTCTCAGGGTCGGTACCGGGGTACCGTTGCGGTTTCGAGGCAGATAAGACGGAGAGAAGGCACCGGCTCGCGCACCGGGGACTTGACTGAATGGCGGGGGTGATCGGTGCTGGATCAGGCTCTGGCGCCCTTGCGTTCGCTTGAGCGGGGCTCGAGCCCGGCCCAGCACCCGCTCAGGCGCGCTTGCCGCTGAGGCTGACAGGGCCCAGGGGGTACTTGCGGTTGTGCTGGTCCACCCACTCGGTGTAGGCCGCACGCGCACCGGGGAAGCCGATGGCAACCCAGGCCTTCATGTCCTTGTTGCCGCCGTACTTGGGGTCGGCGAGGTAACCGTTCTTGGTGTCGCCCAGGAACTGGCCGAAGAACTGCGAGGCCTTCAGCGTGGGCTCACCCATGGCGGCGAAGTCCACGGTGTTCTTTTGCAGGGCGGTCAGGAAGGCATCCTTGTCCTTCTCCGACAGTTGCTCGAACGGCTTGCTGAACTGCTTCTGGCAGGCCTGCTGCGCCAGCTTGATGCCGATGCGGTAGGTGTCCTGCGGGGCATACGGCAGCTGGAAGCCCAGCGTGGCCGGTGCGTCCGTCTTGTGCGGGCCCTGCAGGTAGATGTCGTTGCCCAGGCCTTCACCCAACTGCTGGTCGATGAAGACCGGCACATTGGTTTCCAGCGCGCCGGGGCCGCGGCCTTCGGCGGGGATGAAGCGGTCACAGGCCGCCATCACAAAGGCCCACTCGGCCGGGGAGAAGAACACCGGCTTGTAGCGCTGCAGTTCCACCCCTTCAAGCCCTTCGGCTTTGGGCTGGCCCAGCGGCATGGCAACGATAGGCACCGCTGCTGCGGACGCCAGCAGCAGCGTGCGGCGCGAGGAAGTGAACTTGGAAGACATGGACGGCTTGCTCCGATGAATGGGCTGGCATGCGTGGTGGCCAGACGAGCCCGGCACCGTACTTGGTAGCGGTACCAATCTCGTGTCCGCGCATTATCAAAGAGGCATCCCCCACATTGGTACCGGTATCATTCACGAATCGCACCGGGAGTGGGAAATTCCTCAAACGGGCGGGCGCGGTTCGCCCGTATGTCACCGATCCGTGCATGGTGCCGCGCTTTTATTCGCCCGACGAACCCACGATGTGGGAGACGCAGCTCTTGCTGAAGAGCTACGTGCAGCCCCGCTCAGCGATGGATCAGGTTGGCAAACCCCAGCACCATGACGGTCAGCGCCACGTTGGCCAGCTCGGCCGGCGGGCGTCGACCACTCCGTGCGGTCAGTCGATCAGCCACCAGTGACCGGCGGAAAAAACGCCACCTCCGCGCCATCGGGCACCAACGCGTCCTCACGGCTCATCACCTGGTTCAAGGCGCAGCGCACCGCTCGGCCGCGAGCCAACACCTCCGCATGTGCGCCGCCGGTCGCGATCAGGGCCTCCCGCAGCGCCCCCACCGTCAGCCCCGGCTGGAAGGCCACCTGCTCCTGTGGGCCCAGGGCCTCACGCAGGGAGGCGAAGTAACGCACGGTGATGGTCATGGCAGCGGCTTGGGAATCGGTGTGAGGACGGGTGTCAAACAGCGGGAGGATCGGGGAAGGAACTGGGGAAGAAATGGGGAGGAAATGGGGAGGAATGGGGATCGGAAACCGCGAGTTCAGAACAGATCGTTGAACGGCAGGAAGCGCAGCGGCTGCCCGAGTTCCACCGTGCTGCCAGGCGGCAGTTCGATCAGTCCGTCTGCCCATGCGGCTGAGCTCATCACGCCGGAGCTCTGGTTGCCGAACAGCGCCAGCCCCCCCTGGTCCGTCACACGGGCCCGCAGGAACTCGCGGCGCTTGTCGGCCTTCGCCCAGGTGAACTCAGCCGGCAGCTGATAGGCGCGGGGCGCCACGCGGGTGGCGCCTTGTAGCCGCATCAGCACCGGCCGTACGAACAGCAGGAAGGTGACGAAGCTGGACACCGGATTGCCGGGCAATCCGATGTACCAGGTCTTGCCCACTGGGCCGTTCGGGTCGTCCTGGCGGTGCACCTCGCCAAAGGCCAGCGGCTTGCCCGGCTTGATGGCGATCTGCCAGAGGTCCAGCCGCCCTTCCCGCTCCAACGCGGGCTTGAGGTGGTCCTCCTCGCCGACGGACACCCCGCCGGAGCTCAGGATCAGGTCGCTGTCCCGTGCGGCCTCACGCAGAGCGGCCCGGGTGGCGTCCAGCGAATCGGGCACGATGCCCAGGTCCCGCACCTCGCAACCCAGCGTCAACAGCAGCGCATGCAGGGTCGTGCGGTTGGAGTTGTAGATCTGGCCCGGGCCCAGCGGCTCGCCCGGCAGCACCAGCTCATCACCGGTGGAGAACAGCGCCACCCGTGGGCGCCGCGCCACCGACAGTTCAGCGGCGCCGGCCGTGGCGGCCAAACCGAGCGCGGCGGGATTCAGGCGGACACCAGCACGCAGAACGGTCTCGCCGAGCCGCAGGTCTTCACCCCGGCGACGGATGTGCTGGCCCAGCGGCACGTCCCCCGGCACCCGCACCTGCCCCAGCCCGCCTGCCGCATCGGCCACGGCCTCGCACTGCTCCTGCATCAGCACCGTATCCGCACCTTCCGGCACGGTGGCACCGGTGAAGATGCGGGCAGCGGTACCGGCCTGCAGCACCACCGGGACCGAGCCGGCCGGCACACGCTGGGACAGGGGAAGCTGAACCGCTGGCGCACCCGCCAGATCGGCGAGGCGCACGGCATAACCGTCCATCGCGCTGTTGTCGTACGGCGGAACATCCAGCGGCGACACCAGGTCAGCCGCCAGGATGCGCCCCAGCGCCAGCGGCGTGCTCACCCGCTCGGTCTCGCCCAGGGGCTGGACCTGCGACAGCAGGCGCTCAATCGCCTCCTCCATTGGCAGCATGGGCGACCGCTGGGGTGCGCTGGCTGCGGCGCTGGCGGGCGATGAGGACTTGGCGGAATCAGACATGGGCGATGACGAACTGCTTGACCTGCTCCACCGAGACCGGCATCACCTGCACCCGTTTGGGCCGGCTTTCCAGATCAGCCAGCGCAGCAGGCCGGGGCGGCACCAGGCCCAGCGCTTCCTGGATGGTGGCAGCAAACTTGGCGGGCAACGCCGTTTCCAGCACCAGCATGGGCACGCCCGGCTGGCGCTGTTCCAGCGCCACCTTCAGGCCATCGGCCGTATGGGTGTCGATCACCTGGCCATAACGCTGGTGGCAGCGCTGGATGGTGGCGACGCGGTCCGCATGGCTGCTGCGGCCCGAGCTGAAGCCAAAGCGTTCAGCCATGCGGGCTCGCTCGACCTCATTCAGTGCGAAAAAGCCCTGCGTCGTCAGTTCCTCACCGAAGAGCTGGCGCACGCGTGCGGCATCCCGGTCCAGCAGGTCGAACACAAAGCGCTCGAAGTTGCTGGCCTTGGAGATGTCCATCGACGGGCTGGAGGTCTCCAGCGTGTGGGCAGCGCCCCGCGGACGGTACACGCCGGTGCGGAAGAATTCGTCCAGCACGTCGTTCTCGTTGGTGGCCACCACCAGGCGCTCGATGGGCAGGCCCATCATGCGAGCCACATGGCCCGCACAGACGTTGCCGAAGTTGCCCGACGGCACGGTGAAGCTCACACGTTGGTCGTCACGCGTCGTCGCCTGGAACCAGGCGGCGAAGTAATACACCACCTGGGCCAACAGGCGGGCCCAGTTGATGGAGTTGACGGTACCGATGCGGTAGCGGCGCTTGAAGTCCAGGTCGTTGGAGACGGCCTTGACGATGTCCTGGCAGTCGTCAAACACCCCGGTGAGCGCCAGGTTGTGGATGTTGGCGTCCTGCAGGCTGAACATCTGGGCCTGCTGGAACGGGCTCATGCGCCCGTGCGGGCTGAGCATGAACACCTGGATGCCGGCCTTGCCACGCATGGCGTATTCCGCGGCACTGCCGGTGTCGCCGGAGGTGGCGCCAAGGATGTTGAGCGTTTCTCCGCGTCGGCCGAGTTCGTACTCGAACAGCTGGCCGAGCAGTTGCATGGCCATGTCCTTGAAGGCCAGGGTCGGCCCGTTGGACAGGGCCACCAGCGCCAGCCCCTCTTCCAGCGGCTTCAGCGGCGTGATCTGCGGCGTGCCGAAGACAGCTTCGGTGTACGTGCGCTTGACCAGCGCCTTCAGGTCATCGGCGGGGATGTCGTCAATGTAGAGCGAGAGGATTTCCACCGCCAGGTCGGCGTAGGAGAGACCTCGCCAGCGGGCCAGCGTGGCGGCGTCCACCTGGGGGTATTGCGTGGGCAGGTACAGCCCGCCATCGGGGGCCAGGCCCTCGAGCAGGATGTCGCAGAAGTGGCGTTCGGCGCGGTCGCCGCGCGTGCTGATGTACTTCATCAGGCCAACTCTTCCTTGCGCAGTTTCACGATCGGTGCCAGCACCGTCTCCAGCGCCTGCATCTGCGCCAGCGCCTTGGTCATGCGGCCTTCCTGGGTGTCGTGGGTCAGGATGATCAGGTCGGTCTGGCTCTCGCCCTCGGCGGACTCGCGCTGCAGCACCGCATCGATGCTGATCTGGTGCTCGGCCAGGATGGTGGTGATGCGCGACAGCACACCCGCCTGGTCCGCCACGCGCAGGCGCAGGTAGAACGCGGTCTGCACCTGGTCCATGGGCAGGATGGGCGTGTTGTTCATGGCCTCTGGCTGGAAGGCCAGGTGCGGCACGCGGTGGTCGGGGGCGGCGGTGGCCAGCCGGGTGATGTCCACCAGGTCGGCGATGACCGCGGAGGCAGTGGGCTCAGCACCCGCGCCCTTGCCGTAATACAGCGTCGTACCGACCGCGTCGGCCTGCACCAGCACCGCATTCATGGCGCCTTCCACATTGGCGATCAGGCGGTTGGCCGGGATCAGCGTGGGGTGCACACGCAACTCGATGCCGCCCACATCCTGGCGGCGGCGGGCCATACCCAGCAGCTTGATGCGGTAGCCCAGTTGCTCGGCGTACTTGATGTCGGTGGCCTGCAGCTGGGTGATGCCTTCCACATGGGCGCGCTCGAACTGCACCGGAATGCCAAAGGCGATCGCGCTCATGATGGTGGCCTTGTGGGCCGCGTCCACCCCTTCGATGTCGAAGGTCGGGTCGGCCTCGGCATAGCCCAGGCGCTGAGCCTCCTTCAATACGGTGGCGAAGTCCAGGCCCTTGCCACGCATCTCGGAGAGGATGAAGTTGGTGGTGCCGTTGATGATGCCGGCAATCCACTCGATGCGGTTGGCCGTCAGGCCTTCGCGCAGCGCCTTGATGATGGGGATGCCACCGGCCACGGCCGCCTCGAAGGCCACCATCACGCCCTTTTCACGGGCGGCGGCGAAGATCTCGCTGCCATGCACGGCCAGCAGCGCCTTGTTGGCGGTGACCACATGCTTGCCAGCGGCAATCGCCTCCAGCACCAGTGTGCGGGCCACGCCATAGCCACCGATCAGTTCGACCACGATGTCGATCTCGGGGTTGGCAATCACCTCGCGGGCGTCCGACACCACGGTGCAGGCATCGCCCACGACGCTGCGGGCACGTTCCACGTCCAGGTCAGCCACCATGGCGATCTCGATGCCGCGGCCAGCACGTCCCCGGATGTCTTCCTGGTTGCGGCGCAGCACCTGGAAGGTGCCGCCCCCGACGGTGCCAATGCCCAGCAGGCCCACTTTGATCGGATTCATGGTCAAGGTTCTTTCAAGAGGTCACATGAGTCAGCGGCTGTGGCGTTTTCGGTATTGCGCCAGGAACCGCTCGATGCGGCCGACTGCCTCACGGAGGTCATCCGTGTTGGGCAGGAAGACCAGTCGGAAGTGATCGGGGGACTTCCAGTTGAAGCCTGTCCCTTGAACGATCAGCACCTTTTCCTCGGCCAGCAGTTCGTAGGCGAACTGCTGGTCGTCCTCGATCGGGTAGATCTTGGGGTCCAGGCGGGGGAACATGTACAGCGCGGCCTTGGGCTTGACGACGCTCACCCCGGGAATCTGCGAAAGCAGTTCGTAGGCAAGGTCGCGCTGGCGCGCCAGACGGCCGCCCGGGGCCACCAGGTCCTTGATGGACTGGTAGCCGCCCAGGGCGGTCTGGATGGCGAGTTGGCCGGGCGTATTGGCACACAGGCGCATGGACGCCAGCATGTTCAGCCCGGTGATGTAGTCAGTGGCGTGGCGCTTGTCGCCGGAGACCACCATCCAGCCGGCCCGGTAACCGCAGGAGCGGTAGTTCTTGGACAGGCCATTGAAGGTCAGGGTCAGCACGTCATCGGACAACGAAGCGATGCTGGTGTGAACCTCGCCGTCATACAAGGTCTTGTCGTAGATCTCGTCGGCGAGGACGATCAGCTGATGCTGACGGGCAATCTCCACCAGGCCCTGCAGCAGGTCCTTGGGATAGAGCGCGCCGGTCGGGTTGTTGGGATTGATGACCACAATCGCCTTGGTGCGCGGCGTGATCTTGGCGCGGATGTCGTCCAGATCCGGATACCAGCCGTTCGACTCGTCGCAGATGTAGTGCACCGGCTGCCCACCGGACAGCGCCACGGCGGCGGTGTAGAGGGGGTAGTCCGGGGCGGGCAGAAGGACTTCGTCGCCGTTGTCCAGCAGCGCATTGAGCGCCATCACAATCAGCTCGGAGGCACCGTTGCCCAGGTAGACGTCATCCACCGAAACACCGGAGATGCCCTTTTCCTGGCAGTAGTGCACCACCGCCTTGCGCGGTGCGAACAGGCCCTTGGAGTCGGTATAACCGGCGGCGTCGGGCAGGTTGCGAATCATGTCCTGGACGATCTCGTCCGGGGGTTGCAGGCCGAACGCGGCGATATTGCCAATATTCAGCTTGATGATTTTCTGGCCCTCTTCCTCCATCTGGCGCGCCTTGTCCAGCACGGGTCCCCGGATGTCGTAACAGACATTGGCCAACTTGCTGGACTTGGTGACGGTCTTCAAGATTTCTCCAGGGGAAAATACGCTATCCCACGATTTGAACACAGGGTATCGAGCCCACACCGGCGGGCGGCCTGCGTCGCTGCCAAAATGAGCCTCAATGAAATTTCAACTCGACCAGCCGCAAGGCGGCAACAACATCTCCCGGCATGACGGCCAGAGCGTCTGGGTCAACGGCGTGGAACACCGGCGCAGCCTGCTGGTTCCATGGCAAGGCACGGTCGTGGAATGGACGCTGACGCGGTTTGAAGACCTGACCGCGGAACACTTCGAACGCATCCGGGCCCTGAAACCCGAGCTGGTCATCTTTGGCAGCGGCAGCCGGATCCGTTTTGCCCGCCCTCAGCTGTACCGTGCGCTGATTGATGCCCGCATCGGCATGGAAACCATGGACATCGGTGCCGCGTGCCGCACCTACAACGTGCTGGCCAGTGAAGGCCGGTCGGTCCTGGCGGCGCTGCTGATCGAAGCTTGACCCATTCGACGGGAATTCCAGGGGTGGCGGGATCCGGCGGCGTCTGTTGCCGCCCGCCTGTGCCGGATGCTGGCCGCCCGTGCCGCTTCTGCCCCTCCTGTGCCCATTGCTCCCCATCGCTGCCGCTTGCATTGGGCCGGCATGGAACTTGAATGCCGATCAAATGGGCTTGAAGGGTTGCCCCGGCGCGGCCTGAACGGGCTTCGCCCACGTCCGGTTGACCGCACATGCCCAGCATGGGCGATGGGCAACCCATTCAACGTATAATCATTGGCTATGCCCGCCCGGGCACCTTTCTCTCTGAATACGCCACATGACGCCAGCGCTCAACAAACCTCTTCCGGATATTGAAGCTCTTGCCACCGGAGGCGTGAAGTTCACCCCATCCGCATTCCATGGCCGCGCCGTGGTGCTGTACTTCTACCCGAAGGACAACACGCCCGGCTGCACCACGGAAGCCATGCAGTTCCGCGATCATCACAAGGAATTTGTGAAGGCCGGCGCCGTGGTGCTGGGTGTCTCGCGCGACAACATGGTTTCGCATGAGAAATTCAAGGAAAACCTTGAACTTCCGTTCGAGCTCATCGCCGACACGGAAGAAAAGCTGTGCCACATGTTTGGCGTGGTGAAGAACAAGATCATGTACGGCAAGAAGGTCAAGGGCATCGAACGCTCGACTTTCCTGATCGACGCCCAGGGCATTCTTCGCGAAGAATGGCGAGGCATCAAGGTGGCCGGCCATGTGGACGAAGTCCTCGCCGCCGTCAAGGCTCTCCAGAAGGAAGCAGCCTGATCTGACGCCGGGCAGCGTTTCCAGCCCCCTCGAAGATGGCTGGAACCAGTGTTCGAGTATCAGCGCCAGCCGGCCCCGGTATTGTCCGAGGCCGGCTTTCTTTTGGGCCACTGTTGTTTGCCGACCTCGTCACCGGGGACCGGGCACGACTTGTGCATAATCAACCGCATGCCCCTGTGCCTGACTGCAGAATTCCCAAGGACGAGCCGCCCCGCCCCAGGTGCGGCTTTTTGTCTTCTGGGCAGCAGTCTCGCGCCTGACCTTGGTCCGAATGAAGCCGCCGATACCTCCGGCCTCTTGCGCACCAACGGCCGCTGGGGCATGACTCCTGGTCCGCTCGGACCCAGGCTCTCCACGCTTGCCCCGCTCACTCGCACATGCCACTGCCCAAGCCACCGACCAAGCGCGCCAGCCGCCTAGATTCCGACGCTTTCGCCAACAATCTCCAGCCCAGCAAACGCCCCGCCGGTGCAGCAGCCTCGTCTGCCGCGCTGCCCCATGGGGCGTCCTCGGCCTTGCTTGCCCCACCCACCCCGGTCTCCCAGGCCGTGGCCGCTTCGCACGCCCCCGTGACGCAGCCGTCCCGTGCCAAGGCCGACAACACCGAGGCTCGCGGCGGCGGCAGCACGCCGTCGCTGGCACTGGTGCCGGCGGCGGACAAGACGCCCGCCCGCAAACCGGCGTCCAACCGGGCCCGTGCGCGCAAACCGGTGGGGGACCCCAAGCTGTTCGTGCTGGACACCAACGTGCTGATGCACGACCCGATGTCCTTGTTCCGCTTCGAGGAACACGACATCTACCTCCCCATGATCACCCTGGAGGAGCTGGACGGCCATAAGAAGGGCATGACGGAAGTCGCGCGCAATGTGCGCCAGGTCAGCCGTGAGCTGGACGCCTTGGCGGCCGCGCTCCAGTCCAGTTCCGTCGAGGAAATGTCCAAGGGGTTGGCGCTGAGCGAAACCGGCCACCGCGATGCGGGCGGCAAACTCTTCTTCCAGACCAGCCTGATTGACACTCCGCTGCCGCAAGGTTTGCCGCAAGGCAAGGCGGACAACCAGATTCTGGGCGTGGTCCAGGCCCTGAAGCAGCAGCAACCGGGCCGGGAAGTCGTGCTGGTGTCCAAGGACATCAACATGCGCATCAAGGCGCGTGCGCTGGGTCTCGCAGCGGAGGATTACCGCAACGACAAGACGCTGGAAGATTCCGACCTGCTCTACACCGGCGTGCAGCAACTGCCTGCCGACTTCTGGGAGCGACATGGCAAGACCATGGAGAGCTGGAACCAGGGTGGCACCACCTACTACCGCATCAGCGGTCCGCTGGTGCCCACGCTGCTGATCAACCAGTTGATCTACCTGGAGGCACCGGGCGCCGCGCCGCTGTATGCCAAGGTGCAGGAGATCACCGGCAAGACGGCGGTGCTGCGCACGCTGAAGGACTATGGCCACCAGAAGCAATCGGTCTGGGGTGTCACGGCCCGCAACCGGGAGCAGAACTTCGCCTTGAACCTGCTGATGGACCCGGACTGCGACTTCGTCACCCTCACCGGCTCTGCCGGCACCGGCAAGACACTGATGACCTTGGCGGCGGGCCTCTCCCAGGTGCTGGACGAGCGCCGCTACAGCGAAATCATCGTCACGCGGGTGACGGTGCCGGTGGGCGAGGACATTGGTTTCCTGCCCGGCACGGAAGAAGAAAAGATGGGCCCGTGGATGGGCGCTCTGGACGACAACCTGGAAGTGCTGGCGCGCGGCGACAGCACGGCCGGCGAGTGGGGGCGCGCGGCCACGAATGACCTGGTCCGCAGCAAGATCAAGATCAAGAGCCTGAACTTCATGCGCGGCCGCACCTTCCTGAACAAGTACGTGATCATTGACGAGGCCCAGAATCTGACACCCAAACAGATGAAGACCTTGATCACCCGCGCGGGCCCGGGCACCAAGATCGTCTGCCTGGGCAACCTGGCCCAGATTGACACCCCGTACCTGACCGAAGGCAGCTCCGGCCTCACCTACGCGGTGGACAAGTTCAAGGGCTGGGCCCACAGCGGGCATGTGACGCTGGCGCGTGGCGAGCGTTCGCGACTGGCGGACTTTGCTTCAGAAGTGCTGTAACGCGCAGCCCCACGTATCGACGCACCACCAACACCGCCTACGGGCGGTGTTTTTCGTCGACCATCGCTCGCGGCGAGGCGCTCCATGTCCAGCTCGGCGGCTGCCTGGCTGCCTGCCTGGCTGGCTGGCTGGCTCGTGAAGCCCTACTCGCTCAACTTCGACTCCGCGCTCTCCTGCGCCGTGCCCTCATCCAGGCGCAGCTGATTGAAAATGAATGCGGCCACGGCCGCCATCGCCCCCAGCGCCAGGAAGGTCGCGTGGAACGCTGGCACCATCGCCGGCCCGTCCGTGCGCGCCACCCCTTGCGAGAACAGCAGCAGGAAGGCGCTCGACGTGGCCACGCCCAGGCTCATCGACAGCTGCATCACCACCGCCAGCAGGCTGTTGCCGCTGCTGGCGGTCCGTTCATCCAGGTCGCCCAGGGTCAGCGTATTCATGGCCGTGAACTGCATGCTGTTCACCATCCCGAAGATCCCCAGATGGATCGCCAGCCACACATGGCCGACCCCACGCGGGATCAGCGCAAAGCTCGCGATCAGCGCGCCAAGCAGCAGCGTATTGACGATCAGCACCCGCCGATAGCCGCCCCAGCGGATCAGCCGGATGGCCAGTGTCTTGGTGAACATCGCGCCCAGCACCGACGGGATCATCGACAGCCCCGCCTCGCTCGGCGAAAACCCCAGCCCCAGTTGCAGGAACAACGGCGTCAGGAATGGGGTCGCGCCACTGCCCAGCCGCGCGAAGATATTCCCCAGCAGGCCGATCCGGAACGTCGGCACCGCAAACAGCGCTGGCGTGAAGAGCGGCGCCTCCGTGCGGCTGGCCTGCAGCCAGTAGGTCATCATGCAGGCCACCCCGGCCACCAGCATCACCAGGCAGATGGCCACGCTCACCACGTGTTCCCCAAACCCCTGCAGCGCCAGCGACATCAGCATCAACCCGAAGCTGAACAACGCATACCCGCTCCAGTCGAAACGCTGCCGCCCCGCGCCCTTGAGCTGCGGCATATAGCGCCTGCACGCCATCGCGCCCACCAGCCCCACGGGGAGGTTGATCAGGAAGATCCAGTGCCAGCTGGCGTACTGCGTGAGCACCCCGCCCAGCGTCGGCCCCATCAACGGCCCGACCAGGCCCGGCAGACTGATGAAGGTCATCACCCGCAGGAACTCCGCCTTCGGGAAGGCCTTTAATGCCACCAGCCGCCCGACCGGCACCAGCAAGGCCCCACCCAGCCCCTGCACCACCCGGGCCAACACCAGCACCTGGAGGCTGGGCGCCAACGCGCACAACAGCGAGCCGCCAGTGAACAGCCCGATGGCCCACAGGAAGACGCTGCGGGTGCCGAAGCGGTCCGCCAGCCAGCCGGAGGCCGGGATCAGCAGCGCCACCGTCAGCAAGTAGGCCACCACCGCGGACTGCATGCGCAACGGGTTTTCGCCCAGGTCCCGCGCCATGCCCGGCAAGGCGGTGTTCAGGATGGTCGTGTCCAGCGTCTGCATGAAGAACGCCAGCGCCACCACCCAGGGCAGGTAGCGGTGCGTGGCGGCGTCCAGCACCGGGCGGCCGGTCAAGGGGTGCAGCGGCGTGGTGTCGCTGGAAGAGGACGCGGATGCGGGGGAGGAAGATGGCACTTCTGGCATGGAGCAAGTATCCGATGCCCGAACGTCGGCGTAGGATGCAGAGCGCGCGGCTGTTCGCTGAACCTACCGGAATCTATGCGCTTCTACGTCTCTGACCTGGACGGCACCCTGCTCGACCCCCAGGCCCGCCTTTCCTCCGCCACCCGCGACGGCCTGGTCGAATTGCTCCACGAGGGCCTGGCCTTCACCGTGGCCAGCGCCCGGCACGTGATGTCCATCGCCCGCATCCTGCAGGGTTTGCCCATCAGCCTGCCGGTGGTGTCATCCAACGGCGCCTACATCAGCGACCTGCGCACCGGCCAGCACGAACTGGTCAACGCGATGGACCCGGCCACCGGCCAGGCGATCTTTGCCTTGACGCGGCGGCTCGGGCTCATGCCCTTCATTGCCACCCATGGCCCCAAGGGCGACCAGTTGTTCTGGCAGGAGGTGCACAACGAAGGGCAACAGCGCTTCGTGACCGAACGCCAGCTCAACGCGGACCCGCGCCTGCGCCAGGTGGACCGCCTGCAGGACCAGTTGCACGACCCGCTGGTCACCCTGCTGGTCGTGGACCGTGCCGAGCCGCTGGCCGCCTTGCAGGCCGAGATCCACGCCCTGTGCGGTGACCGGGTCACCACCCACCTGGCCGAGGACATCTACCTGCGCGGCTGGCCCTGGCTCAATGTGCATGACCGCAGCGCCAGCAAGGACCAGGCCATCGCCACCCTCGCCCAGCGCTATCAGCTGCATGACCGTGAACTGGTGGTCTTCGGCGATCAGGTCAACGACCTCACCATGCTGCGGGCCGCCCACCATGCGGTGGCCGTCTCCAATGCCAGCGACGACGTCAAGCAGGCGGCGCACCGCATCATTGGCGCCCATCACGAAGATGCCGTGCTGCACTTCATCCGCGAGGACTGGCGCGGCCTGCGCCCGGTGATCAGCGGTCTGCCAACAGCAGCGCCCTGACCTGCTCCAGCGACGTCGGGTCTTCGATGGTGCTGAGATCGCCGGTCTCGCGGCCTTCCGCCACCGCCTGCAGCGCGCGGCGCAGCAGCTTGCCGGAGCGTGTCTTGGGCAAGGCCGTCACCAGCCGCACCCGGGCCGGGCGAGCCACGGCCCCCAGTTCGCCATCGACCTTCTTCATGATCTCACCCTCCAGCGCGAGCGCCAGTGACGGCGTGGCCGCACGCGCCGGATCCCGCAGCACCACAAAGGCCAGGGCCACCTGGCCCTTCAACGCGTCGGCCACCCCCACCACCGCCACTTCGGCCACGGCGGCATGGCCGGCAATGCACTCCTCGATCTCGCGCGTGCCCAGGCGGTGGCCGGCCACATTGATCACGTCGTCGCTGCGGCCGAGGATGAAGTAATAGCCCTGCTCATCCCGCATGGCCCAATCAAAGGTGGAATAGACCTGGCGGCCGGGCACACTGGACCAATAGGTACGCACAAAACGCTCATCATCGCGCCACACGGTCTGCATGCAGCCGGGCGGCAACGGCCCCTCGATGACCAGCAGGCCCTTGCGGTGGGCCCCCTCCAGCACGTCCCCGGTCTGCTCATCCACCAGCTGGACGCGATAGCCGTACATGGGCACGCCGGGCGACCCCCACCGGGGTTCGATGGGCGCCACGCCCCGCGCCAGCGTCAGGATGGGCCAGCCGGTCTCCGTCTGCCAGTAGTTGTCGATGATGGGTTTGCCCAGCCCCTCGGCGATCCAGCGCGCCGTGGGTTCGTCCAGCGGCTCGCCCGCCAGGAACAGTGCGCGCAGGCTGCTGAGGTTGTGGCGGGTGAGGAAGGCTGGATCCTGCTTTTTGAGCACGCGCACAGCCGTTGGTGCGCTGAACATCAGCGTCACCTGATGGCGTTGGACCAGGCGCCACCACACACCGGCATCCGGGCGCGTGGGCAGCCCCTCATACATCAGCGTCGCCATGCCGGCGATCAAGGGGCCATAGACGATGTAGCTGTGGCCCACCACCCAGCCAATATCGCTGGTGGAAAAGAAGGTCTCCCCTGGCCGGCCGTCAAAGATATGCCGCATGCTGGCGGCCAGCGCCACGGCGTAACCGCCAATGTCCCGCTGCACGCCCTTGGGCCGACCGGTGGTGCCGCTGGTGTAGAGCGTGTAGCTGGGGGCGTCCGCGGGCATCCAGACACACGGCACCTCCTCGTGCAGGTGGGCCTGGCGCAGGGGTTCGTAGTCAAGGTCCCGACCGGGCTCGCGATGAAAGTCGCTCAGGCCCCGGTCCACCATCAGCACACAGCGGGGTGGAGATTTGGCGAGCCGCAGGGCCTCATCCAGCAGCGGCTTGTAGGGCACCACCTTGCCTCCCCGGCTGCCCGCATCAGCGCTCACGATCACCATCGGTTGAGCGTCGTCGATGCGATTGGCCAGCGCATGGCTCGCAAACCCGCCGAACACCACCGAATGGATCGCGCCCAACCGTGCGCAGGCCAGCATCGCGAAGGCGGCCTGCGGAATCATCGGCATGTAGAGCAGCACCCGGTCGCCAGGGCCCACGCCTTGCGCGCGCAGCACGGCGGCCATGGCCTGCACCTCGCGCCGGAGATCGGCAAAGGTGTAGATCTCCTCGCGGTCCACCTCGCTGGAGGACCAGATGAGGGCGGTGGCGTCCGGGCGCATCGCCGCATGCCGGTCTACCGCGTTGTGGCAGAGGTTGGTGGTACCGCCGACGAACCACCGCACAAAGGGCGGGTGGCTGGCGTCGCAGACCTGCTGGAAGGGTTGGCCCCAATCGATCAGCTCGGCTTGCTCAGACCAAAAGCCTTCAGGGTCGCTGAGCGAACGGTCGTAGAACGCCTGATAGCGGGTCGCTGTCATTGGGGGTCTCCATGGGGGCACTCTGCGCGGCGCCGTGGGCTGATTTCACGCACAGCGTCTGACGGGACACTGACCCGACCACCGAACTACCGGCCCGCACAGGCCACATACCCCGTAACGCAGGTCTTGACGTGCTGTTCACGCCCGCGAAAAACGCACGCGAACTCACCAACGGAAACTTCTGCAAACAGCTTTTGTCATGACCTGTATGGTTCAATCCGGGTTTTCCGGGGAGAGGTGTGGCCGCAAGGGCCAGGGCTTTCCCCAAGCCAGGCTCGGACCCCGGGCAATCCCCAAGGTCCAACGCTTGACCGGCGTGGAACTGCTTCCTAAGCTCCGCGCCCAATACCGATGAGAACTGTCCGCCCCACCTCTTCTGCTCCTCACCGCAAAAAAGTCCAGCGCGCCACGGCCGCATTGGGGCTGCTTTGCGCCTTGACGGCCGGTAGCTGCTGGGCTCAGCAGTCCGCGCAGGCAAGCCCGGCAGCGCAGGCGTCCAAGCCCGCTGCGGCGGCCCAGAGCAAGTCCTCTGGCAAGCAGGCGGCCAAAGAGACAGCCAAGGCCCCCGCCAAGGTGGCGAAGAGCGCACAAGCCAAACGCGACGCATCGGTCAAGAACAAGTCCACCAGCAAGGCCAAGGGCGACAAGGCTGACAAGGCCGAATCCGCTGCCGCGCACGAGGACAAAACGGACGCCAAGCTGGCGGACGTGAAGAGCCAGGACAAGACGGCCGACAAGGCCAGTGACAAGGCGGAGGTCAGGACCGTTGAAGCCAGGCGCGCGGACAACCGTGCACCGGTGGCCAAGGTCGCTGACACCGCCCCGCCCGCCGGCATCATGATGGGCGCCTATGGCCAGAGCCTGATGCGCACGGCGAGTGTGAACAGCGCAGCCGGCAACAGCGGCACCCCCAGCACGATGCCCCCCTCCACGGGCACAGCCCTGACGGCCCAGGCGGGCAACCTCGCCGCAGCCGCCGCGCCAGTGGTGGCCTCTGTGGCCCAGAACAATTCGGCAGGGGCGCCCAGCATCACGGCTGCCAACACCGTCGCGGCGCCTGTAGTGCCCGCCCTCCCCGCCACCGCCACCGCCATGATGGGCGCGGCCGGTCCCGTGGGTGGCAGTGATTCAGTTTCCCGCTTCCTGCAGCAGCGTGGCATCGTGGCCCAAGCTCAGGCGCAAACCCAGGCTGAGAACGCCGCGATCGCCGGCAATCCCAGTCTGCTGAACGAAGTGCGGGACCGGGCATCGAACCTGGTTCTCTCGGCCATGAACTTCCTGGGCGTGCCTTATCGCCGGGGTGGTAACTCGGTCAGCAACGGCTTTGACTGCAGCGGCTTCACTCGCCACATCTTCGAGATGAGCGTGGGCCTGGTGCTGCCGCGCCGTGCGGATGAGCAAGCCAAGATGTCCGCACTGGTCTCGATCAAGAAGGAAGACCTCAAGCCGGGCGACCTGGTCTTCTTCAACACCATGCGGGCCACGTTCTCGCACGTGGGCATCTACGTGGGTGAAGGCAAGTTCATCCACTCCCCACGCGCTGGCGGTGCCGTGCGCGTGGAGGACATGCGCGAGGCCTATTGGGCCAAGCGCTTCACCGGCGCCCGCCGTGCCGACCTGACCCAGGCCCCCAACACCTGACGCGTCAGCGCTGCCTGCCCCGCGTTGGCTGCAGGCCCTCCCGAGGAGATGCTTCAGGTGCTTCAGGCGATTTGCTGGGCGTTGGACACGATGTCCTGAATGGGCCCGGCCACCTTCTCCAGCAGGCCAGAGGCGCTCTTGACCTTGGTCAAGGCCTGCACCAGCCGGGGCATGGTCTTGATGACGGCTGCCGGATCGGAGGCCTGAGCTGCGGTCTTGGCTTCCTTGGCACTCGCACGCACCTCGTCAATGTCCTTCATGGCCTTGAGCACCCCGTCGAGTGACTTCTGCGTGGCCAGTATCCGGGCCTCCAGCTTGTCGGCTTCCGGGGTGCCCGCCTTGGCCTTGGCCAGGGTGTCCGCCATGTCCTGCAGGGACTTGATCTGCTTGAGCGTTGTGTCGCGCGTGACCGCCACGAACTTGTCCAACTGGCCGACATGCTTGTCCAGTGAATTGAGGTCGGTCGACATATAGGCCGCAAAGGCTTTGACCCGGTCGAATTTGTCAGCCGTTTTTTGCTGCGCCGCCGAGATGGCCGCATTGGCCTTGATGATGGCCTTGATGTCCTCCTCGGCCGCGGCGATGGTATTGGCCAGCACGTTGCAGTTGCTCCGGATCTCGGTGACAGAGCTGTGCAGGGCCTTGCCCGCCGCGACGATGGCACCGATGACTGCCGGCGCGAGCGCGCCCATGCTCAGGACACTGGCGGCGATTCCCAGCGCCGTGGCGGTCAGGGTGAACAGCACCGCGATACCGATCTTCACACCGATCTTGGCCTTGGCCTTGGTGATCTTGAGGTCCATGGCCTTGATCGAGTCGGCGTAGGCCTCGTCATAAGCTTTCTGGGCCAGTTTGCTGGCCATGTCGACCCAGGTCTTGCACTTGCTGGTCAGCAGCGCATTGGCCTTGTCCACGATGTCCTCCATCAGCTTTTTCGGATCTCCCTTGAGGTCCTTTTGCTCGCCTACCAGCAGCAGCGCGTCCTCAGTGGTGTCCATCGTCTTTTGCATGTCACCGAACCAGCCGTTGCTCATCTTGTTGAACTCGGGCGTGAAGCGCTTCTCGAAGGCCTGCTCGAAGGCCTTGAACTGCTTGTCCGGCATCTCCTTGACATCGGACGTGTCGAAGCCGATGTTGACGGTGATCTCCGGTTGCTTGAGCAGCTTCTTCCTCGCGACAACGGGCACCTTCCATGCGGGCTCGTTAATCACAACACCATCTTTGAGGCCAGCCATATCGGATCTCCAATCATTGTGTGCAAGGACCGATTGGTGCTGATCCAGATCAAATGGTTCGCCGAACCGCATCACGTGCAGGCGAGGTGACGTTCCCGGCTATGCTGCGCCTGGAGCGACTCCTGACCGCCTCAGCCACCTTGTCTGCCGTCTTCGCCTCGCCCGTTCATCCGCCGCGCACCCCCAACCATCTGGGCCCTGCCCTGTTGCTGGCGGCGCTGCTGCATGTGCTGGTGGTGCTGATGGTCGGCAATTCGCCCGGGGGCTCTGCGCGGCCTGGCGAGGGGGTGTGGGGGGCGATCAGTGTCAGGCTGCAGGGAGACCGCTTCGAGCAGGGGTCTGGGGAGCCCGCAGTGATCCTGCCGGAGCGTGGCCCGATTGGCACAGCGCGGGAGCAGCGCTATGGCGGCGCCGTGCGGCCGGACCCGGCCCAACAGGAGCGCGGGCCTGGCGCGGCCCGCCAGGGCCAATGGCGGCAGACACCTGGCGAGAAGCTGTCGGGTGACGAAGAGCCGCCGACACGGCCTGCGCCCAGCACGGCAGCACCAGCACCAGCACCAGCACCAGCACCAGCACCAGCACCAGCACCAGCACCAGCACCAGCACCAGCACCAGCAACAGCAACAGCGACGCGCGAACAGCCCGCGCAAGCGCCTGCCGCACCGTCGCCACCGCCACCACCAGTGACGGTGGCGCCCCCGCCCTTGCCCGCGCCTCCTGCGCCGCCGACGCCCGCCCCAGCGCCCCGGGTGCAGGGGCCGGCCAATGAAGCCACGCCTTCCGCCGCCCAGTCGCCCTCACCGGAACCAGCGGCGCCGCGCGCCACCTTGTCGCTCCCTGCGGACAGCTTGGCGCCAGTGGGCCAGATCACCCCTTCACGGGAAGCGGCGCAGCGGCTTCCCACGCCACGGCCCGATGCACCTTTGCAGGCGCCACCAGCCTTGCGTCTGCCCGAGCCTGCCCGACCGACGTTGAGCGAGAGCGCCAGTTCGCTGCGCCGCATCGAGCGGCCGCCACCGGCAGGCACAGCCGCCGACCGGCGACTGCCGGCAGAGCCAGAGGGACCGATGCAGGCGCCCCCCGCGCTGCAATTGCCGGAGCCCGAGCGGCCGACCTTGAGTGAATCACCGAGCGCGCCCACGGTGCGACGCATTGAGCGGCAACCGCTTCCGGCCGCTCGACGCCCGCCGGTGGCGGCTGAGGTGCCGTTGCAAACGCCGTCAGCGCTTCAATTGCCGGAGCCCGCGCACCCCACACTGACTGAGAGCCCGGCGACCGTGAGGCGGCTGGAGCGCACCCCTTCGGAACGGGCCAACGTCACACCGCCACCTGTGCCGGCGGCTTTGACGACGCCGCCTCAGTTGCCTCCGCTGGCGCCGGCCCTGCCGCAGTCGCCGACCGTGGCGCCGACGCAGCCCTCTGTGCCTGCACCGACGCCGGTGCCGGCTCAGGCACCTGTGCCTGCAACAACGCCAGCACCAACGTCCACGACGACGTCCACCGCTGCACCGCCCTCTACCACCACCACGCCGCCAACCCCATCGGCGGCTCGGACCGCGCCAGCACTCGCGCCTACGCAAACGTCACCTACCCCTTCAAACCGCATCTCGCTGGACGGGTCTAGCGTGCCGAGCACCACACAGCCCAGCGTCGGCGCTCCGGATGCGGGCTCGCGTACCGGGCAGGACGTCGCCACACCGGCCTCGACGCCCCCCAACGCGCCCAATCGCCTCGATCTGACGCCCCGTCCTCAGCGTGGTCCCGCCCTACCCCGTGGCAACGCCTACGGTGTCATTCAAGCGGTCCCGACGCCTCCGGAACCGCAGGACAAGAAGCTTGCTGAGCAGCTCAAACGGGCCGGTCAGCAAGACTGCCGCAAGGCGTATGCCGACCAAGGACTGGTGGCGGTGGTCCCATTGATTCGGGATGCTGCGCGGGACAAAGGGTGCCGCTGGTAAAAGACGAAAACGCGCTGCGCGCATCTCGCCGCAACAGGCCCCTGACCAGAGGTTTCGTCAAGGCGGAAGCGAAATCTACTCTGCTATAGTGAATTTCGTTGGGGGGGTAGCTCAGCTGGGAGAGCGTCGCGTTCGCAATGCGAAGGTCGGGAGTTCGATCCTCCTCCTCTCCACCAACCGAATTTCAGTCCGTCTCCTCTTGGAGCATCGGTAGCCTGGGACTGACACAGACGGCCTGTGTACTTGGACTGTGTCACACGACATGTTCCACAGTCATAGGCCGTTGTGCTTTCCTAACCCATCGCCCAATGGGCGGTCATTGATGCGGCGATGCCCAAGCGCCGACGATGCTGGGCAGGACTGAGAAAGCCCAGTGAGCTCTTGATCCGAGCCTCGTTGTACCAGCGGATGTAGGCGTCCACCGCCACCACGAACTCATCGATGTTCGTCGATAGCCAGTCGCGGGCGAAGAACATCTCGGTCTTCAGACGACCAAAGAATCCCTCGCATGCTGCGTTGTCCGGCGAGCATCCTTTGCGTGACATCGAGCGGACCAGCTTGGCGTCGGCGATTCGAGCCAGCCAGCCCGGCCACCGATAGTGACCGCCACGATCGGAATGCACCAAGGGCCGTTCGCCGCTGGTTGCGACCTTGTCGATGGCAGCGTCCAGCATCGTGTTTACCAACTCGGCGTTAGGCCGGGTGCCGATCGACCAGCTCACCACCATCCCGTCGAAGCAATCGATCATGGGCGACAGGTACACCTTGCCAGCCGGGATCTGGAACTCCGTTATGTCGGTGGGCCACTTCTCGTTCGGCGCACCGGCGCTGAAATCTCGGTTCAGCACGTTGTCGGGCGCTGGACTGATCTCGCCCATATAGGAGCCGTACCGGCGGCGTTTGCTCGTCGCAGCGATCAGGCATTCCTGTTTCATGAGGCGGCGCACGACCTTCTCCGAGACCTTCACGCACTGGTCGCTCAGCGACGCGTGGAGTCGCCGGTAGCCGTAGCAGCGGTAGTTGCGCTCGAAGATGTTGGCCATGGCCTGACGCACGTCGGCGTACTTGTCGGCCACCTCGAGCCGGGCCCGATGGTAGAAGTAGGAACTGCGCGGCAGGTTCAATTCGTACAGCAGTTCCGTCACCGTGTAGGTCGACTTCAGGGCATCAACCATCAGCGTCTTCTCCCGGTTCGTCAGGGGCTGCTGATCGATGCCCAGCTCTTTTTTTAAGAGTTCATTCGCCTTCTTCAGCAGGTCCTTCTCAAGCTGCAGTCGCCTGATGTCCTGGCGCAGCGTCTCGACTTGCTGTACCAGGTCCGCTCGGTCAGAACTTGCAGGGGCGTCTTGCTTGCGCTTCATGGATGCGGGTGCGTCGTCGCCGAGCAATTGATTCTTCCCCTTGTACAGCGAGCCCCGCGACACGCCAACCTCGTCTGCTACCGCCTGCGCGCTGGCTGGGCGCGTGCAGAGGGCAATCACAGCAGACTGCTTGGCCTCGGGCGCCAGCTCCTGCGTTCGACCGACGACGCGCGTGGTCCGCGGTTGCAACTCTTGAAGCCAGGCCAACAGCAATGACCTGCAGGGATAGCCCAGTGACTTGATCGTCGCAGCGATGCACTTGCCGTGCTCGAGGTAGTGCTCGACAGCCCGTTCCTTCTGGGCCTGGGAAAACTTCGCCGGCCGCGTGTAGCCAGAGCGCAGCTCGTGACGCTGCTCAAACTCGTGGTACCAAGTCTTGAGCGCGTTCTTCGTCGGATATCCAAGCTGCCGGATGGTCAAGCCGATGCGCTTGCCCAGCTTGATGTACAGCTGCACGGCTCGAAGCCGGTCCTCGTATGAGTACATGAACTACCTCCAGGTAGTCCAAGAAATCGTCCGCACCCCCCTGTCAAAGTTCGCAGTCAGACTTGCACCAAGTCGGTCATGGCATAACAATCTCGACCATGCTTCATTCACATGGAATCGCCCACGTCGGGCTTCGCGTTGCCGACCTGACCCTCGTCTCCAACTTTTATGAGCTACAGGTCGGCCTCGAAGCACTCGAGAAGCACGACGGGTGTCACATCTTCAGCATTGGCGGCGGAGCGCTCCTCGAAATCTGGTCCGGCGGCATTGCCTCCTCCACAAAGAAGACGCCGGCGCAGCAATCCAGCCGTTTTTCATTCGCCGTGGGCCGACTTGAGCCCGCCATGGCGTGGCTCCTTCAGCAGGGCGTTCGGCCCAGCAGTGAGATTGGTGACTACTTGGGAACCCGCTGGGTCCATTACCAGGACCCTGAAGGGAACACCTTTGGTGTTGTCGACAAGAACGGCACCAAATAGCGGCAAAAGGGGGCCATCGGCGTGGAACGACCGACGCTCATACTGACCTGCCCGGTTTCTCCGAGACATTGATTTCCAGAGAAGATGGCTCCATCCCAAGAGGAGCCCATGAGAAAGAGTCGATTCACGGAAGAGCAGATGGTGGCGATCCTGCGCGAGGCAGACCGCACCACGGTGGCCGAGGCGGCCAAGAAGCACAAGGTCAGCGAGCCCACGATCTACGCTTGGCGTAAGCACTTCGGCCAGTTGGAAGTCTCTGACGTCAAACGCCTGAAGGCCCTGAATCAACCCGGGTTTCGCGGAGGCTCAACACTCTGCCTCTGGGGCCTTTGTCTTTCAAGGGCGTATTCCGACCGGTCTCAGCGCAACTTACGGATCGCCATGTTGGCGGCGTTCACGCTGAAACCCGTCGGATCGAAGGGTCCGCCCCACCAGCGCCAATAGTTGAGGTGTTGCTCATGCACCGGGTTGCGCATGGCCTCCAGGAAGTCCATGTAGCCCGGTGGCCCGCCCACGTCTTCCGGTGGGCAGGCGTTCTCGCCCGCCAAACACATGGCCCAGTTGTTGCGGCCTTCTTTCACAGGCAGGCGCTCCTCGACTGCAATGTGATGCTCCCAGCCGTCCCCGAAGTCGTAGCTGTAGGTGAAGCTCTGCACTTGCTCGCCCAGTACCGCGCCAACGGTGAACTTGCGGTCTTCAAGCACATCGCTGTTGCCCCAATCGTCATTCTGCACGCCATATCGCCGCTGCTCGATCAGCCACTCGTGCAGATGGCTGTTGGTCCAGCCCATGGCCGCCTGTACCAGGCGGTCCAGCTTGGCGAGCTTGATGGTGTCCGGCACAAGGATGCGCCGCCAGATCAACGGCTTGATGTGCTGCAGTTCGATACGCAGCTGATAGACGAACTGGGGGCTGGTGCGCTTGATCCTGGTGCTCATTCGCCAAGTGTCGCAGCACAACTGAGCGGGCGCTCGTCTGCGGCCCGGGGATCTCCGACACTGACGCGCCAGCGCATCAGAACCGGCTTCCTGCAGGGCACCACAACTCGAAGCATTGAGAAATCACAACCTCAATGGACAACCCACCGACGGCGCACCCATACACATTGAGCAACTTGTTTAAGGCCTCCACTCTCCGATTAATGGCAGAAGCCTACTGACATGCATTGCGGCGGTGGCGCCGCGTCTCGATCGACCGGCCCGCAAGTCAATTTCTGAAGCGTCAATTCCAAGAATTAGGTAGCAGACGCGGGTCAGGCCAACTTCCAAAGCCGTCGATAAATTGAAGCCAATGTTCCCCTTGCGCTTCAATTCCGATGGACGCCCTCGATGTCACCGCCTGGCTCGCCCCGCTGGACGATTCGTCTCCTTGCGGCCCCGACCTCTCCTTTACGCCGGGCTTCCTGGCCTTGCAACGCAGTCTCGCCGGCCGGCCGGAATCCCAGTTTGCTGCCGGGGAACCGCCGTCCTGGCCGGAGGTCCTGCAGCAATCGGCGGCGCTCATGGCGCAGTCAAGAGACCTCCGCGTGGCGCTGGCTTGGTCGCGCGCCAGCATCCGTCTGCAAGGACTCAGCGCTCTGCCGGTCGCTCTGGAGTTGATCAGTGAATGGCTGCACCGCTTCTGGGACGAGCTCCATCCCCGCCCCGAGGTCGACCCGGATGCCCCGGACGCAACGCCGGACCCCTATGCGCGCCTCGGGCTGTTGTCCACCATGGACCAGCCGGCCGGCCTGCTCGGCGACCTCCGCGACGCCTCATTGTGGCGTGACCGCCCCCTCGCCGCGCTGCGCATCGGCGACATCGAAAAGGCCCTGAACGAGACGCCCCTGCCAGCGGACGACTCCGCGCCCGCGCCATCCATTTCCCTCATTCAAGGCCTATGGAATGAGTGCTCGCCAGAGCGGCAAGACGATGTCAGGGCCGCCGTGCTGCGCGCCCTCACCGCCATCGGTCGCATTCATGCGGCGCTCTCCCTGCACGTCGAGTCGGTCGCCTTGCGTCAGACCGATGCACTGGAGGGTGCGTTCGAAACACCACGGCTGATGCGCCTGCTGACGCAGCTGCAATCTGCTCTGGCGGACCCACTGCGCGAAGGTACCGAGGTCTCCGCAGCAGCCATGCCGCCCGCGCAAGGCCCGGCAGCGCAGACAACCCTGGCGGCCCCTGCCGCCTTCCACATAGCGGCCCTCAACAGCCGGGCCGATGTGATCCGGGCCTTGCAGGCGGTGCGCCGCTACCTGGAACAGACCGAGCCCTCTCATCCCGCCCAGTGGCTGCTCCTGCGTGCCGAACGGCTGATGGACAAAACATTCCTTGAATTAATTCGCGAGTTGGCGCCGGAAGCCGCCGAATCAGTCGCACGCACCCTTGGCCTGAGCACGGACGGCGTGCTCCCAGAACCGGCCTGATCCCCATCCGCACACAGCCGCGCCCCATCAACCTTCCGCAAAGCCCTCCACCCATGGCCAACAGTCAGAAGTTCATCGCCCGCAACCGAGCCCCCCGCGTCCAGATCGAATACGACGTCGAGCTCTATGGTGCCGAACGCAAGGTCCAGCTGCCCTTCATCATGGGGGTGATGGCCGACCTGCTCGGCAAGCCCGCCACGCCGCCCCCGCCCCTGCAGGACCGTCAGTTCCTGGAGATCGACGTAGACAACTTCGACGCCCGCATGCGGGCGCTGCAGCCTCGCACCGCCCTGCTGGTGCCCAACTCGCTCACTGGCGAGGGGCAACTGCCTGTGGAACTTGTCTTCGAATCCATGGACGACTTTTCGCCTGCGGCCGTCGCCAGGCAGGTGCCGGCACTGCGTCAGCTGTTGGAGGCCCGCCAGCAATTGTCGGATCTGCTGACCTACATGGACGGCAAGGGCGAGGCCGGTGCCCTGATACAGCGCCTGCTCGGAAACACCCCGCTGCTGCAGCAACTGGCTTCAACGGGCGGCACATCGGAAGTTCCCGACGCGCCGCAATCTCCGGCCTCTCCGGCCTCTCCGGACGTTCCCGCCACACCTGCAGCCTGACCCCCCCGCATATGAACGATCAATCGAACGATCCATCCGTCCTCCGGTCGCCTGCGCCGGGGCCCGCCCTCCAAGGTCTTCAGATCGATGACGAGCAGTTGGACACCGCCCTGTCCAAGGCCTTCAAGCCCACATCGGCGCAGGCCCTGCTGCGCGTCGAGCAGGCCGTTCAGACTCTGGCCCAGGAAGCCCTGAAGCGCAGCCCGCCGACCGCTTCGGAAGCCGTGGCGCTGATCGAGATGCTCATCGTCCGCATCGACGAGGAGCTCAGCGCCCAGATCAACCTCATCCTGCATGCCCCCGAGTTCCAGCGCCTGGAGGCGTCCTGGCGGGGCCTTGAACATCTGGTGCGTCATACAGAGACCGACGAGCAGTTGAAGATCCGCGTCATGCCGGTAGGCAAACAGGAGCTGTCGCGCAGCCTGCGCCGCTTCCAAGGCACGGCCTGGGATCAATCTCCGCTGTTCAAGAAGGTCTATGAGGAAGAGTACGGCCAGTTCGGCGGCGAACCCTACGGCGCCCTGGTGGCCGACTATTCCTTCGACCACTCCCCGCCCGATGTGGAGCTGCTGACCCAACTCAGCCAGGTGGCCGCGGCAGCGCATGCGCCGCTGATCACCAACGCCGCGCCGGCCCTGATGCAAATGCAGTCCTGGGCCGAATTGGCCAACCCACGCGACCTGAGCAAGATCTTCACCACCCCCGAGTACGCGGGCTGGCGCGCGCTGCGTGAAAGCGAAGACGCCCGCTATGTGGCCCTGTGCATGCCGCGCTTCCTGGGCCGGCTCCCCTACGGCGCCGCCACCAGCCCGGTGGAAGAGTTCGCCTTCGAGGAAGACGTCGGCAGCCATGGGGAGCAGGGCTACGTGTGGTGCCACTCGGCCTATGCCATGGGCACCAACATCACCCGCGCGTTCAAGCTCTACGGCTGGTGCTCGCGCATCCGGGGCGTGGAGTCCGGTGGCGCGGTGGAGCATCTTCCCACCCATGTCTTCCCCACGGACGACGGCGGGATGGACACCACCTGCCCCACAGAAATCGCCATCTCTGACCGGCGTGAAGCGGAGTTGGCCCGCAACGGCCTGCTGGCCCTGGTGCACCGCAAGAACACCGACGTCGCCGCCTTCATCGGTGGCCAGTCGCTGCACAAGCCGGCTGAATACGACGATCCGGACGCCACGGCCAATGCAGCCCTGGCCGCACGGCTACCCTACCTCTTTGCCTGCTGTCGGTTTGCCCATTACCTGAAGTGCCTGGTGCGCGACAAGATCGGTTCGTTCCGTTCCAGGGACGACATGCAGCGCTGGCTGAATGACTGGGTACTGACCTATGTCGACGGCGACCCGGCCAACAGCTCGGAACAGACCAAGGCAGAGCGTCCGCTGGCGGCGGCCGAAGTCGTCGTGGAAGACGTGGAAGGTGCACCCGGCTATTACCAGGCCAAGTTCTTCCTCAAACCTCATTACCAGCTGGAAGGCCTCACCGTCTCCCTGCGCCTCGTGTCCCGCCTGCCTTCGGAGAAAACCTGACCATGCCCGGCAACGCATTCATCCGCTTCGAGAAGAACGACGGGGGCCTTGCCCCGGGGGAATCCCAGCAGGCTGGTCATCCGGGGTCTGGTGGCTGGATCGACCTTGGCGACTGGAGCTGGTCCGCCGAGGCCGAGGCCAGCCATTTGAAAGGCACCGGAGCGGCCATCGGCAAGCCAAGCGCTGGCGCTCTGAGCATCTCGCATTTCTACGACAAGTCTTCACCGGTGCTGTTGCAGTTCATCGTCCGGGGCGTCCACTTCAAGACGGTCACGATCGACATGCTCAAGCAATCCGGCAAGGACCAACCGGAGCTGTTCTTCCAGCTCATCTGCAAGGACGCCTTCATCACCAAGGTGAGCAGCAGCGCTGGCGAAGACGGCACTGTCAACCAGGAAGTCGAGTTTGTCTTCAAGCAGATTGCGCTGGGCTACAAGCGCCAGAACAGTGATGGGTCGCTGGCAGCCGCACAGTTCTTCCGCTGGAACGTTGCCGAGATGACGCAGGCGACCCCGGATATCCGCATGACCATCCAGTGAGGCCCTAATGCCCGGCAATACCTTCATCAATTTCGGCAAGAACGATGTCCCGATCGGGGAGTCCGTCCAGAAGGGCCACCACGGCACGGATGGCTGGATCGACATCAGCGACTGGAGCTTCGACATCGAGGCCGACAGCAGCTCGGACCGGGGTGGCGGCGCGGCAGTGGGCAAGGCGCTGCCCGGCTCGTTGTCCATCTCCCACTGCTTCGACAGTTCCTCCACCGCCATCCTTTCCAAGATGGTGGCCGGGCGCCACTTCCCCATCATCACCATCGAGATGCTCAAGGCCACAGGCGAATCCGACGGCCCCCAGACCTTCTTCCAGATCAAGGCGAGCGAAGCCTTCGTGACCAAGGTTTCCATCAAAGGCGGGGAAGACGGAGCGATGAGCCAGGAGATCGAATTCGTCTTCAAGGAGATCTTTGTCGGCTACAAGCCGCAGACCAACAAGGGCAACCTCGAAACGACGATCGGCTTCGAATGGAGCGTCAAGGAGAACCGCCTCGGCTCCGCCATTCCGGACAAGCTGAAGTGATGCCCAACCCGATGGACACCCGCTTGGCGTCCTCGCTGCACCTCGCGCTGACGATCGACGGCCGGTTGCTGGCTGGCGACAGCACCGTGCGAGGCCGTGAGGGGCTCATTGAATTGAGGCGCTGCCGATGGTCGGCAGCGGCTGGCCGCTCCACGGCCGCTCTCACCACCGCGGCCGGCATGGAAGTTCCTTTGGCGGCGCTTCGCCTCGGGTACCTCCACCTGGACAAGGCATGGGACCGGTCCAGCGCCGCCCTGCTCCAGGCGCTCTCGCGCGGGGAACGGGCCGAATCGGCCGTGCTCACCCTGTCCGGCCCGCCGCCGGCCGACACCGATGCCGCCGCACCCACCCTGCTGAGTATCGAACTGACCGACGTCGCCTTGCTGGATGTGTGTGTCTGCACAGATGCCGACGCGGCCGAGCATCAACTCCGGGAACACCTGGTCCTGGGCGGCGCCCGCTCCGCCCGCTTGCGGCATTTCCCGGGTGGCCAGTCCGGGCAGGCGTCCACCACGCTTTGCAATGGGCAGGGGGCCGCCTGATGGAGTACCCGGCCGTGATGTGGATCAACGAAGAGCGGGGGGGCGGCGGCGCGCCTGCATCAGCCTCCCTGATCGAAGGCGATGTCGAACTCGCCGATGCCCGTGGTGCGATCGCGCTCCTGGGCTGCCGTTGGTCCATGTGTCGGCCGGCGGCCGCTTCAAGGCTGGCCGCGGGCGCCGTGCAGGGCCCGCCGCTGGCGATCGCCAAGCGGCTGGACGCCGCCAGCATCGCCATGGTGGGCCTGTTGTGGTCGCCGCGCCCCCTGACTGTGCGGCTGCGCTTTGGTAGTCAGGTGCAATGGCAACTCAGTCAAGCCCACTTGCTGGACTATGCCGTCGATGTCGATGGCAATGATCGCCACGACCAACCGCTTGAACATTGGCATATCGGTTTTCGTCAACTGCGCATTGACCATCGGCTGGCGGACGGACGGACGCTGAGCACCGACATCAGCCCGCCCCTTATCGGTGCCGCATCGGCGACTTCGGCGGCGCCCGACGCCTCTTGCCAGCAGTCCCTCGGGTTCCCGCGGTCTTTCCACACCCCCTCGCCCTGTGACCCTGACTCTGGGTGGCACGGCCCTGCCTCCAGCCACTGACATGACCCAGCCCGCCCTGCTCGACCGCTTCGCCGCCACGCCGGTGAGCGCCCCTCAGAGTAGCGAAGCACTGCTGCGTGCCGATGTGCTTCGCAATCTGGATGCGCTGTTCAATGCCGTTGCCCTGGAGCCTGGGCAAGAGGCATGGCCATCAGCTGCGAATGGGTCAGCGCTCGACCATGTTTGGCGTTCCTGCCTGAACTTCGGTCTGCCGGCCTGGGCCGGGCTTGCTTTATCCCCATCCCGTCTGCGTTGGCTGGAGGATGCGCTCACCCAGGCAATACGTCGCTTCGAACCCCGGCTGCTGCCGAGCCCTTTGACCGTCAGTCTTCGGCGGGTGGCTGCGGGCGGCGAAGGCTGGTCAGCGGGAGCCCGTCTCCAGGTGGTGATCCTGGCCCGGATGTGGCTGTCCGGCGCTCCAGTGCCGGTGTCCATCGTCGCGGATCTCGATGCGGACACTCGTCGGGCCCAGTTGCGCCTGCAAAGCCGTTGAGGCTGCTGCCATGGATGCACGCCTGCTTCAACACTTCAACGAGGAACTGGCCTATCTCCGCGAGATGGGCCAGGAGTTCTCCGATGAATTCCCTCAGGTGGCGGGCCGGTTGGGGCTGGGCGCCGGTGCGGATACCGACCCCCATGTCGAGCGGCTGCTAGAGGGCTGCGCCTTTCTTTCAGCGCGAATCCGGCTGATGCTGGACGCGCAGACCTCCGCCTTTGCCCACCGGTTGGTGGACCTGCTGCAGCCCTCGCTGCTAGCGCCAACGCCCTCGATGCTGATCGCGCAGTTGTTGCCGCCCCCCACCCTGGCCCATGAACAACCGCTGCCGCGCGGCACCGGCCTCAGCGCCCCCGCAGTGGGCGCCTCGTCCACCCGTTGCCACTTCGTCACCAGCCAGGAGACGTGGCTCACCCCCGCCCGTGTGGAGACGGCCACGCTGAGCCAACGTTTGTCCCAGTTGCCCCGTCCCGTCACCGGGTCCCGGCCGGCGCGCAGCGCCCTGACACTTCAGTTGCGACTGCCCGGGGACCGCTCCTTCGATGAGTTGGCGGCCGATCGGTTCAGGTTGTTCCTCAACGGCCCTGCCGCCACCGCCACCCAGTTGCTGGCGCTGATGCGAGCACACGTCGTGGCGGTGCATGGCGGCGCCCCCGGCGAGGGTGCCTGGTGGCCTCAGGTGACGGTCGAGCCCGCCGGCCTGAGCCCTGAAGAAGCCCTCCTTCCCTGCAGCAGTACCTGCTGGTCGGGGCTGCGCCTGCTGCAGGAACACCTGGCCTTCCCGGAGCGAAGCCAATTCATTGATCTGCGGCATGTGGCGCCGACCCTGGCCGCCACCCGCGGGCCCGTGCTGGAGCTTGTCTGCTACTTCGACATCACGGCCGAGGCGCTTGAGGGAGACATACAGGCGCAGCACTTCCTGCTCAACTGCGTGCCCGCCATCAATCTCTTTGCACTGCGGGGAGATCCGCTGCCGGTGCACGCGCAACAGCGAGAGGTGCATCTGGTCCCCCGGCGGATGGCACCGATGGACCATGAAGTCATCGCGGTAACGGCGCTGACGGGTGTGGATGAGTCGGGCGTCGAACATCCCATTCAGGGCTGGGACACGCCAGTCGGCCCGGACGCCTTTCCCCTCGGCCGCCCGCTGGCGCCGGGTCCGGGTGACGAGGACGATCCGCCTCCCGCCTATCGCTTCGGTCTACGCAGAGAACCTCGTCATGCCTCGGACCGAATCCGGCGCCGCGGTCCGCGCAGCGCTTATGCCGGCAGTGAGGTGTTTGTCAACTTGTCCGCCACGGGTGCAACGTCGGAGCCGCTCCACCTCGTGTCGCCACGCCTGCTGTGCAGCAACCGGGATCTGCCTCTGAGCCTGGCCCCAACGCGGCCCGACGCGCTTGCCTCGACACCAACATCGCCTTCCGTCCTGATGTCATCCCCTGACGCGAGTTCGGCGACGCCCGCTGCAAACACTCGCTGGTCGGCCAGCGGCAAACAGCCGCTGGACGCGATCCACATCGTCGCAGGGCCCAGCCGACCGATCGAAGCGGCCCAGGACAGCGATGCCATCACGCTGATCGGTTTGTTGGCCCTGCACCACCGACCGCTGAGCATCCCTGACGGTGAAGTTGCCGCACGTGCGCTACGCGACTGGCTGCTCCGGCTTCCCCAGGCCGCCGCGCCCGAGGCCCAGCGAAGCCTCCACGCGATCCTCCAGCTGGAGGCACACCCCGCTGTGCGGCGCCACCCCTCGCCCGGCCCCATCGCCTTTTCTCGCGGCATCGAGATCCGGCTGACCGTGAACGAGGATGCCCTCGCAGGCGCGAGCGCTTATCCCCTGGGAGCGGCGCTCCATGGCTATCTGTCCGGCCAGGCGGCCATCAACCAATGGGTCGCGTTGATCCTGCTCTCCACCAGTGGCGAAGAGATCGGCCGGTGGCAATCATGAACCGCGATCTGTTCCACCTTCTTCGTCAGCTGGAGACACTGCGCGCCGACCGGCCACCGCTGGGGCATGCCAGACGCCCATCGTTGGAGCCGGTGCGCCTGCATCAGCCCGCGAGCTTGGAGATGACATCTCCAGGCGTGAGCGATGTCGGTCCGGGCCAGGGGCGTGACAGCCCCCCCCCGGTGCACGTCCATCAACACGGTTTCGGGCTGCTCGGGCCGCATGGGCCCTTACCGCTTTGGTTGACCGAATGGGTCGCGGGCCTTGCACGTCATGACGGACAACCGGCGGCTGGCCGGTTCCTTGATCTGTTGTCCCACCGGTTCGGCATGCTGCTTTATCGGGCCTGGGCCCAGGCCCAGGTGACGGTGGATGCCCAGTCGCAGGCGGGCACCTGGCTGAACGCCCTGACCGGCCGGCATGGGGCTGACGCATCAGACGTCACACCAGCGCCTGGCCGACTGGCCTTCGCAGCGCCCTTGTGGTCCACCTCGCGCTCCCCGGCGTTGCTGGCGCAATGGTGTGCCTTCGGCCTGAACGTTCCCGCGCGTGTCTGCTGCTGGCAAGGGGCCTGGCTGCCAGTGCCTTCGGCCTGGCGCTGCGGGCTGGGCCAGGGCAGTCAGCGCCTGGGCCAGGACGTCTTGCTCGGTGGGCACGTGTGGGAGGTCGACCACCGCATCCGATTGGTACTGGGCCCGCTGTCACTGGCCGAGTTCCGTCAGCTCCAACCCGGTGGGCCTCAGCTCGTGCGGCTGCGCACGCTCATGGCTGAATGGCTGGGGCTGGGCTGGCAATGGGATGTGCAACTGGTGCTGAGGCCGGACCAATGCCCCAGCGTGCGGCTCGACCACGGCACCCGGCTGGGACATGACAGCTGGCTGGCCAGGCGCCCGGGCGCAGGCCCTGCCGACGATCGGACGATCGGAGGCCAGCGATGACCTCGCAATCCTGGCCCGCAGAGGCGACATTCCATCCCCCGCCCACGGCGGATGGCCCCTGGCGGCTGCGGCACCTGGACGCCCAGGAAGTCGTGAACGGCGTGCCCCGATACGAATTGATCCTGGACGGTCCCGCTGACGATGGCGTGGCAAACCGCCTGCTGGGCCGCCCCGCCAGCGTCCGCCTGCCCTTGGCGTCCGGTGAGATGCGACATCTGCATGGGTGGGTAGCCGAGGTCGAGACGGCCGACCGGTCGCCCACCGAGGGAGACGACCAACGTCCCCCGAACTCCCTCGCCGCGGCGGTGTTGGGCTGGCGGATCGTGCTGCGCCCCTGGTTGAACCTGCTCGGCCTGAACAGCCCCTTGCGGGCCTTCCGTCACAAGACCACTGGAGAAATCCTGCAGGCTGTGCTGGACGCCTATTCACCGCATGCCCAGGTAGAACATCGCCACCGCTTGCGTTTTCATCCACGGCCCTGGGCCATCCAGTACCGGGAGAGCGACCTGGACTTCATCCGCCGACTGTTGGCCGATGAGGGACTGATCTTCTGGCTTGAACACGATACCCAGGGTGCGAATCTGATCCTGGCCGATGCGAGCGCCCGCAACAGCAGTGGCACCGGCCCGACGCTCTCCTGGCAACCACCCCACCCGTCATCCGGTCAGCCGGCGCAACCGTCGCAGGCAGGTCAGCGCCCTGGCCACATCCTCTGGAACTGGTCGCGTCGGCGGCAACTCCAGGCTGTGCAGGTCAGCCTGCATGATTTTTCGGCGGAGGTTCCCGACCAGACGCTGCAGGCACAGAGCCGCCGGCCGCTGGCCCACGCCGCTGCCGGCCCCTTGCGGTATGCCGTGCATCCTGGCTTTCCGGCGGACGAGGGGCCGGAAGCCGACATCGCCGCCCACGAGCAGGCCGGCCAACGCCGCGCGGAGTCCTGGGCCCATGCCTTCGCCAACCAGGCCGATCTCTCGGGCGCACAGACAAGTAGCCGGGAGGTGCTCTGCGGCCACGACTTCGAACTGGTGGACCATCCCGTGGATGCCGGTCGTTATCGGGTGCTCGCCATTCGGTTCGAACTCAGGCAAGCCGGCCACGGCGCGCTGCGAGCCCCGACCGACGACTTTGACGATTCCCCGGCGGGACCGCTCTGGCGGGCAGGACCCAGGCATCACCTCCGGCCGATTTCCCACTTCGTGGCCGCCGTGCAGGCGGTTCCCGCCGATCAACCCCTGGCGCCCGCTGTCACACCGCCTGGCTGCATGCCGGGGCCGCAGTCCGCCACGGTCATTGGCCCCCCTGGGGAATCCGTTCATGCCGACAGGGACGGACGGGTGCGCATCCGCTTTCATTGGGAAATCGCTTCCGACGCAAAGACGTCATCCGGGCCGGACGGCAGCGACGAGAACGCAGGAGGCTGGGTGCGCGTCTGCCAATCCTGGAGCGGCAGTGGCTTCGGCGTTATGGCTCATCCGCGTATCGGCGACGAAGTCCTGGTCGGCTTTCTGGATGGTCACCCGGACCGCCCGATCGTCATCGGCCGTCTGCACAACCGCAAGCGTCCACCGCCTTATCTGCTGCCGCAGCATGCCAGCATCAGCGGATGGCGCTCCCAGGTGATCGAGGGCAGTGCCGGCCAAGCGCACGAAATCCGTTTTGAAGATCGGCAGCAGGCCGCCTATGTCTGGATGCAATCGCAGGCGGACTGGCATCTGCGCATCGGCCGTGATCAGCAGGAAAGCATCCAGGGCCACTCGTGGTCCTGGGTGGGTGGGGACCGTCGACAGGAAATCAACGGCCAGTGGACACTCGCCATCAAGAATGACAGTCGGCTGGACCTGGCGGCGAATACTGATTTGCAGCTCGGCGGCGATCTGCGGGCTGCGCTGGCTGGCAATGGCCGATGGCGGGTGGACGGCGACCTGGCCTTGCGCTGCGGCAAGACGCTCGCCCTGCATAGCGATGCGGAAGTGGCCATCAGTGCCAGCCAGCCGTTGCGGCTCTCCAGCAATATCAAGGCGGAAGTTCAGGCGCCGCTGGCGGTGGTGTTGCAATCGGACACCCGCATCAGCCTCAGCGCCGGCGGGTCATTCCTGACCCTCGGCCCGGAAGGCGTGTCAATCTCGGGGCCGCTGGTGTTGATCAATTCCGGAGGCTCGGCGCTGAGTGCTGGTCGTGTCGAGCCGCCCACGCCGTCATCACCCCAACGCCCGGACGCCTTACCGGAACATCAGGATCCACTGGAGGGCACGTCATGACGAACGACGCTGCTTCGGTGCTACTGGAATTTCCCGCCGCCACGGGCCGGTATGTGCCAGCGGACGCAGGCCTCGCCTGGCAGCCCGTCCACCCGGCTCCGGCGCAGATCACCCTTGCGTTGCAGCCGTCGCACGCGGCCATCGCAAACTTGCATCGGGTAGCCCCGGAACCGGGTCCCTCGGTGAGCGGGTTGACGATCCTGGCGTTTCAGCCGTGCTCAGGCCGCGTGCTGCAGCAAACCCGCTTGCCTGCCACTGCGCCCGCCCGATGGCGGTTGGACCGGCATACCGGCAGCACGGTGGTGGCGCTTGTCGACAGCCCCCTACCCACGGACTGCCGTCCGGCCTCGCGCCAGATGGCCACCCCAGCCGCCCCGATGGAGCAATTGCTCACGCCGCTGTCCTCGCTGGCCGACCCGCCCGACGTGCCGCGCCTGCGAATCTCTGCCTGGCCGGCGCTACAGCAGGCGCTGCACTGGCGCCGGGACCCGCCTCAGCGGTCAGTGCCAGCCGGCGCCGCCTTGCCCTGCGCTGCCTCTCAGGCCCATCGCGAACGTGATGGTCATGCCGACGATCATCCCGCCGGGCTCTCGCTCTCCGGCCGCTTTGCGGACCTTGATCAACAACTGCAGCGCGGCTGGGTGCGGCTGGGTGAGGTCTGGCGGCAGCATGGTCTGCAGGACATCGACATCCAGTCCTGCCCCCGGGTATTGACTGGGGCAGGCAGCTTGATCTGGGGGTATGCGTTCGCGCCGCTGGAAGCCGCGGCCGAGGCGCACGCCCGGCGCGTGGCGGACCAACCGCCAGCGATGCGGTGGTGGGCGCGGTGGTCGCTGCTCCCCTGGCAGCCCGACATGCATGCGAGAGCCCGCCTGACGATCGGCGACGCCCAGGTCTGGCTGACCTGGAGCCCCAGGCCGTGGTCCTCTTCCTCTTCCGACGGCGACGGCGACGACGGCATGGCGCAAGGCCGTGTGCCTTGGACACTGGACCAGGGCGGCTGTGTGCCGGTGGCCCCTGGCCACACACTTTCAGCCATCTCGGTACAGACCTTCTCGGACCTGCAGTGGACGCCAGTCGCCGCCGGCTCAGGGGCGGTACTGACCATTGCTCAGGCGCCCCAAGCGCCGGCCCTCCCGCTCAAGGCACGCTTCGGTTTGCGCCAGGAGGGCGCGGGGCTGGCCTTGTTTGCTCAGGCCTCCTGCGGCCCGCTGACCCTGTGCCTGCGCGTCCGCCACCCTTGGCAGGGCGAACAGTGGCGCCAGTTGCACCTGCCGGAGGTGCAACTGCTGGACTGGAGCCTCGACGGATGACAGCTGCGTTGCTCTCACTGGTGTTGCGGGTCCGTGGCCCCGGCCGCGTGCTTGCCCGCTTCAATGATGTGCCGCTGGTCTGGGCCGATGCCCATTGGCCTCAGGCCGGTTCAACCCTGCATGAATATATGGTGGCCGGCCCCAACCAACTGACGCTGGAGTGGACAGCCAGCCCGCTTCGCCCGGACAGTCGTTCAGGCAGCCACACAGACAATGGCCCCCACCGTCGCCAAGACGCTCCTGATGTTCCGTTGGCCAGCGCGCGCGTGTTGTGGGCACATCCTGGTGCTGCCATGACACCGGGAACCTCCCGGACGCTGATGGGCTGTGAGTTGCAGGCCCCGACGACCACAGAACGGCCGTGGCCGTGGCTGGCCCGCTCCACACCACAGCCCGCAGCCACTGTCCTGTGCGACCTGCCCGCCGCCTTTCCACGCTGGCGGTGGCAGGACGCGCCGCGCCTGCGTCCACGGGCCCACCACATCGCGCAGGCCCATGCTGCTTTACGAGCACTGGCCACAGCGCTGCAGCACGGCAATGCCGCCGTCCTGGCCGACCTTCTGGCCCTCCGCCATCGGGAACTGGCCATGGCCTACCCCGGCCACCCACCGCTGCTGCCACCCATTGATGGGCTGAAATGGCAGTGGCCTGGTCTTGACGACTTCCGCCTGCTGCCTCAGGCCGGCGGCCGCCTGCACGAGGCCGTGGACCGTCAAGGCCGACCCGCCCTGGCCGCCTTTGACCGCCAAGGGCAGCGACAACGGGATTGGCCCCTGCGGCTGGCCTACCTGGATCGACGGTGGACCGTCGTGAGATGACCCATGCCTCTTCACGTCTGCACTGGCGCCACCCTGGCCTGCACCTTTGGCGCAGCGCCTTCGGTATTCAACGCCACCCCACGCCCGGTGCTGGTCCAACAACGCCCATTGGGGGTGGTGATGGACCATGTCCCCTTGCTGAATATCCTGCCTTTCGGGGTGTGCACGGCCCCGGCCAATCCGATGGTCATCGCGGCCACCGCCGCCGCCCTGGGTGCGCCGACCCCCGCGCCGTGTCTGCCGGCCACGCCCGCGCCATGGCTGCCGGGTGTCCCCTCGGTGCTGGTGGGCCAGTTGCCCGCCCTGGACGAACTCTGCTCGCTGACCTGCCAGTGGGGAGGCGTCATCCGGGTCGTGTTCGCCGGACAGGTCATTCAGCAAATTCCTTGAACTTATTGCGACAGTGCCCATGAATCATCATCTCCCCGTCCTGTGGACTGAAGGGCTGTTCCTGCGGCCTCAGCATTTCCAGCAACAGGACCGCCATCAAGCCTGGCAACTCCGTCAATGCCTGCGCGCACTCGCACCGTGGCACTGGGGATGGCAGCGGCTGAGCCTGGATGCTTCGGCGTTGCAGATCGGGCGCATCGCCCTGGCTCAGGCCCAGGGCGTCATGCCCGACGGCGTCGCCTTCGACCTGGGCGCCGGCGACCATGCGCCCGCCGCGCTGACACTGCCCGAGGACCTCCGTGACGAACGCATCGTCCTGGCCTGGCCGCTGTCGAGGCGAGGCACGCCGGACAGCGATGCCGAAAGCCTCGCTCTGCCGCACCCCGCGTCGCCCCCTGCGGGCCTGCTCCACACCCGTTGGCGCACCCAAGAGCTGGAGCTGGCCGACGGCCATGCCTCAACCCTTCGGACAGCCACCATCCAGTTGGGCCGCCCCGACCTCCGGTTGATGCGCGCCCGCGACTGTGACGAAGGCATGGTGGCGCTGGAGGTCTGCCACGTCATGGAACGTCGGCTGGACCAGCAGGTGCTGCTGGACCCCTCCTACCTGCCGCCCCTGCTGGATATCCAGGCCCATCCATCGCTCAGCCGGCAGTTGATCGAACTCCATGGCCTGGTGCAACAGCGTGCCCATGTCCTCGCGGAGCGGCTCAGCGGCCGCAGCGGTCTGCAAACAGCGGAAGTGACCGATTTGCTGTTGCTGTCCACTCTCAACCGTGCCCTGCCGCTCTTGGAGCAATGGTGCGCCAACACCCCCCTGCATCCGCAGCCGCTCTACCAGGCGTTGTCGGTCCTTCTGGGTGAAATGTCCACCCATGGCGACGCCCGCACGCCAGCGCCACGTGCCCCTTATGACCACCACCGGCTGGCTGAATGCTTCATGCCGCTGATGGCCGATCTGCGGCAATCGCTGTCCCAGGTTCTGGAACGCCGTGCGGTGGCCATCCCGCTGATCGCGGGCCCGCAGGAGGTGCTGGTGGCCACGCTCGGCGAAACCTCCCTGCTCCAGACGGCCGGATTCGTGCTGACCGTCGAGGCACAGGTCAGCCCTGAGACCTTGCGCGCCCGATTCCCCGCTCTGCTCAGGATCGCCAGCGCCGACCGCATCCTGGACCTGCTGCAGTTCCAGTTGCCTGGCGTTCCTGTTCAGCCGCTGCCAGCCGCGCCGCATCAGTTGCCCTTCCAGGCCGACAAGCTCTACTTCAGCGTCGAAGGCCGTGGGCATCCTCTGTGGGAGGAACTGGCCCAGGCCGGTACCTTGGCCCTGCACGTCGCGGGCGACCTGCCCGGCCTCGCCCTGCAACTGTGGGCACTGCGACCATGAGCCTCCCCCCCCCTACCGCGCCTGCGGCACTGGCCGACCTATGGAATGACCCCACGCTCGACCCGCTGGCCAGGCTGATCGCGCCGGGCAAGACGGCGCAAGGCCCGATGTTCGACACGCTGGCAGACGGGCGACGGGCCGACGGGCCGGCGAACAGCGACCCATTGACCCACGATCCTGACAATCCGCTGCTGGGGGCCGCCCAGCCGCTGTTGCTGGCGCTGGCGCAACTCAGGGCCGGGCTGATGCCTGCCGACGCACAGCTGCTGCGAGATCAGCTCATCGCAGAAGTGCGGCGCTTCCAGCAGGTGGCTGCCCACCGAGGGGTCGCTGAAGACCTCATCTCGGACGCCAGCCAGCTGCTGTGCACGGCCCTGGACGAAGCGGTCGCTTCCACCCCGTGGGCGCGGGCTGCGGCCTGGGCGTCCCACAGCCTGCTGGTGACGCTGCACGGCTTCACCGATGGGGGCGACCGTGTCTTCCTGACGCTGGAGCAAACAGCCCGGGACGCGGACCCTGGACACGCGCTGCTGCCGCTGTACCGCTGCGTCCTGGCCCTGGGACTGAAGGGTCGTTTCCGCGTGGCACCGCATGGCGAGGAACGCCTGTGCCAACTGAGGCGACGGCTGCGACAACTGGTCGATCCGGCTCCCGCGGCCGCCGCTGGCCTGTCCCCTACGGGGTTGGGCCTGCGCGCGCCGGAGCGACATTGGCGCCATCAGGTGCCCATCTGGGTGATGGCAGTGGCGCTGGCGCTGCTGTGGTGCGTCTGCTTCGCGGTTCAGCGCGCACGCCTGGCGCAGCACGCCGGCCCAGGCTTCAGAAGCCTCACCGAATTGCAACTGCCGCCATCGCCACCGTCCAGTTCCCAACCCGACGACATCAGCTCGCCGGTGGTGGATCCCTCACGCGAACAGTTGCAGCACGCACTGGCCGATGATGTAGCCCAAGGCCGCCTTGAGCTGGTGTCATCGATAAACCAACTGATCATCCGCCTGCCGGGTGACACCTTCTTTGCTTCAGGCAGCCCCTCCATCCGACCAGGCCAGGAGGCCTTGCTGAGCCGCGTCGCGGCCGCGCTGGGCCAGGTCCAAGGCACCATCCTGATCAGTGGTCATACCGATGCCCGGCCCATCAGCAACAGCCAGTTCAGCTCCAACTGGGACCTGTCGCGGGCACGGGCCGAGAACGTACGGAACCTGTTGCTGGACCTGATCCCTTCCAGCCGCCTCAAGATCCGTGGTCTGGGTGGCATGGATCCGATCGCCGACAACGGCACGGTCGAGGGCCGAGCCAGGAATCGGCGCGTGGATATCACCTTGCTGTCTCCCATGGACGAGGATCAGCCATGAGACAGCGGTCAATGGCATTGCCTTCCAGGGCCTCCTGGTTCTGGTCACTGGCCGGGTTGCTCGTCGCAGCGGCAATCACCTGGTGGGCCGGTCCCCTGGTGGTTGTCATGGACCACAGGCCGCTGGACAGCGTGGCCGAACGGTTGACCTTGCTGATGGGGCTGCCTTTGGCAGTCCTGCTCGCCTATGGATGGGAGCGCTGGCGCGCCACACGCGCACGAGTGCAGTTGATGCGTGACGCCGGCACCACCGGCGACGTCTCCGCTCGAGAACTGTCTCACCGGTTTCGATTGGCCCTCAAGCAGATCGGAACCCGTGCGGCCGGACAACGCCGCGACGGCATTCCGCACGTGCCCCTGCACGAGCGTCCCTGGTACTTGATCCTCGGCCCTTCGGGCAGCGGTAAAAGCGCGCTGTTGAAGACCTCCGGGCTGACCGCCGCCACCAGCAGCCCCACTCAGCCGAGCGCCCCTACCCCGGTGGCCGGTAGCGGCAGCAGCCGCGCCATGGACTGGTGGTTCACCGACGAGGCGGTGCTGTTTGAAACCACCCGTCACCTCACAGCGCTTTCTCAAACTCCCCCACGGGCTGCGGCGCCCACAGAGGACGACTCGGCAGATACCGCGTCCATGGCCGCGGTAGACGATGCAGCCCTCCAGGGCGGGACCTGGACCCACTTCCTGAAGCTGCTGCGACGAGCCAGGCCGCGCCGGCCCCTGAACGGCATCATCCTGACGCTGGACATCCAACACCTGCTGCGAGCGGCGCCGCAGGAGCAGCAAGCCACTGCCCGGCGCATGGCCGGTTGGTTGCATGACATTGAACAGCGCCTGGCCATGGAACTTCCGGTCTGGCTGGTTCTCACCCACCTCGATCGGCTGGAAGGATTCAACGAAACATTTGCCGCAATGACACCGGCGGAGCGAGGCCAGTGCCTGGGCGTGACGTTGCCCCTGCCGGACCGCCTCCACCTTCGCAACGCTCGCAAGGCAGGCAGGTGGTGGCGCACCCGCAGCGCTGGCAGCGCGCCTCCGGCAGGATCCCCACCGGAGGGCTCGATGGCCTCCACAACGGCAGCTGCTGCGGAGGAGGCCGAAGCCGGTCACTACCGCGATACAGCATCGCCGGTACGCCAGGGGTTGTTGGGACTGGTGCAACGCCTGCAGGCCCACCGGATGCGTCTCCTGGATGGAGAGGATACAGCGGCGGCGGACCCGGTCGCGGCGAGCCAGGTAGCTGCGGCCCGACTGGCCTTCCCGATGACGGTGCTGGCGATGGCGGAGCCGCTGGCCCGCTTCGTGGACGTACTGACGGCCCCGATGGAGGACGGCCATTGCGCCCTGCTGCGCGGTCTGTACCTGACCTGCGCCGTCCAGCCTGGCACCAGGGTACCGACCCTGGATCCGATCAGCCAGGCGCTGCGACAACGGCTGCCTCTCCATCCGAGCACGGCATCATTGGCTCAGTCGTCCATCCCGTCGTGGGAGGCAGCAGCACAGGGGCCGGGATCCGCATCGAAAGTGACCCCGGAAGCAGCGTCAGCAGCGTTCCCGTCAACGTCAGCGGTGACACCGACATCAAAGGTCTATTTCACCCATCAGCTCTGGCGGGATGTCGTCCTGGCCGAGTCATGGCTGGTCACGCAGACGCCCGAGGCTGCTGCCCGGCGGCGCAGGCGACGCGCCATCCATTGGGCAGGCCTGCTGACCCTGTTTGGCCTGGCGCTGGGCTACAGCACGGTCAGCTACCTCCATGCCGAGGAACGCATCCGAATCACCTCCAGCCGTTTACCCACCTTGAAGGCCGCCGTGGCCGCACTGGGCGCTGATGGCCAGCCGGGGACAGCCGGCAGTGCAGACGACGGGTCGGTGCCGGCACTGCTTCCCCTGCTGGACGCGCTGAGCGCCATTGCCCATCCGCCGGACGGCGGATGGTCGCAACGTCTCAACCTGTTCGACGAATCTCAGCTGGCCGATGGCGGCGAGACGGCGTATGAGCGCCTGTTGGCGGAGGCCCTGCTGCCCCGCATACAACGGCGGCTTGCCCAGCGCCTGGCCGACAGTGTGGCGGCCGCAGAACTGGAACGACGCGGCACGCCGCCAGCCCGGCGACGCGAGTCTGTCCATGTGGCCTTGCGTGGCTACCTCATGGGCTATCAACATGCACGCTTCAAGCCCATGGAGTGGCGCCGCTGGGTCTTGGCGGACCCGGCACCGGGTGTCTCCCCGGAACTGCTGACCCAGCACCTCGATCCGCTGGTGGCGCTTTCCCCGCTGCCGTCACGCCTGCCACTGGACACATCGCTGGTCCGGCGGGCCCGCGCCCTGCTCACGGCCCGCACGCTGGAAGAACGGGCGCTGTCGCAGCTGGGAGCGGCAGCGACGGCCAGCGGTGCCCGCGGCCAGTCAGTGATCTCCCTGGCAGGAGATCAGGCGGCTGACGTGTTCGTCCGTGCGAGCGGGCGGCCGCTGACCGCAGAAATCCCGGCGCTCTTCACCCGGGACGGCTTCCAACGCGCCGTGATGCCCCAATTGCAGGCCATTGCCAGCAAGCTCGTGGATGAAGAGGCTTGGCTCACCCACGACAGTGCGCCGCCGGGAACGCCCAGTGCAGCCTCGCTATTGCGCTCCGTGGCCGAGCGCTATGCCCAGGCCTATGCGGATGCCTGGGAGGAAGACATCAGCGACCTTCGTCTGCAACCCGCCATGCCGCTCAAGCGGGCCGCCGCCATCTCCCGGCGCCTGGCCGCTCCGGACTCACCGCTGGCGGCCTACCTGCATGCGGTCGCCCGACAGGGCCGGCTCGAACGCGGCGCTCGAGCCACCGCCCCAGGTATCTCCGGGGCCATTGCTTCCGGAGCCTCGGCGTTGACGGCACAGGCAATGGCCGCCATTGCCTCGGGCGCCGTCGCCGAGGCCACACCGGCTTCCGGCCCGTTGGCAGGTACGCAGCTGGCGCAGGGCGCCACCGCCAATGCCCGCATCGTGCTCGAGGTTCAGCGCCGTCTCGCGCCCTGGACCTCCCTGGAGCAAGGTCGGCCCAGCGGCGTTGAACAGGCCATGCAACTCTTCACGGCGGTGTCGCTGCACTTCAATGCGGTGGAGACGGCGCTCGCAGAGCAGTCGGTGCCTCCAGCGCCAGAGGCGCTGGAAGGGGTGCGGCAGGCGGCCCTTCGGCAGCCGGAACCCGTCCGGTCGATGCTCACGACCCTGGTGCAGGCGGCGAGGGCCGACCATCAGCGCCTGACGCAGCAGCAATTGCGAACTGCACTGCAACCATTGGCCCAACGCTGTTCCCGCATGATCGGTGGCCGCTTCCCGATGGGCCCACTGTCCGCGCCGGACGTTCTGCCCCGGGATTTTTCCCAATGGCTGGGCCCCGGCGGCGAGCTGGACACTTTCTTCCAGCAACACCTGGCACCGATGGTGGACACCACCCGAAAACCTTGGCGCTTCAAGGATGCTGCTCAGGAGTCTGGCCAAGCTGCTGCGGGCCGCTCCGGCCGCGCCGCACGGCCCAGCGACCGCCCAAGCGCCGCGGCGACCCATGCGCTGGCGCAGTTCGAGCGGGCTGCGCTCATCCGTGACACTTTCTTTAGCGGCCCGGGTGCGCCACCCGGGCTCAAGGGCTCGCTGTTCGTCACCGATTTCACTGGAGGCCTCTCAGAGATGACGATGGACCTGGACACCCAACGCCTTCATTGGACCAAGGATGCCGCCACCGCCCTGCCGATCTCGGCGCCAGCCGCAGCCAATGCACCGCCGCTACGCCTGACGACGCCCGGCATCGCGCCGCGAACCCTTGCAGGCCCTTGGGCCCTCTTGCGCCTGCTCCGCCAGCAGGGCGCCGCGCCAGGCCAGCGGCCGGAGGAACTGCGCTTCTCCATGGAATTGGCTGACGGCAAGCGGGCTGCCTTCCTGCTCACGGCCGACAGCACCCAGAACGGCTGGAAGCTGCCGGCACTGGAGCAGTTCAAATGCCCGGCCTCCTGGTGACAGCCCCATCCCGGTTGAACACATCCATTCGCGCATCCATTCGCGCATCCATTCGCCCATTCATCACGCATTCATGCCCCTATGCATCACTGCCACGGCCACTGCCACTGCCAGTTCTGACGAACATGACCACCTCCCCATCCCTCGCCCAGCATTCCCGTGTGGCCATCCTTGGCCACTTCTCCAGCAGGCCGACCGAATGCGAAGCAAGGCCGCAGGACCGCCCGTACGCCCCGGCGGGCCGACCTGTCCGACCAGACACCCTGGATGATGTTCTGGCCGACATCGCGCCCCATCTGCCCGGCACCTCCGCCGTGGCTCGCAGCATGGAGAGCTTCCACCCCGACGCGTTGATGCCCCATCTGATGCCACCGCTTCCGATGGATGGCGACACGGATGCGGCCTCTGCCTCCCTGCGCCGCCAGTTGCAGGACGCCGGCTTCCAGCGCCTGGAGTGCCACTGGCGCGGCATCGAGTGGTTGCTGCACCGCCTGGATCCCCCCCGTGCCCCGGCAGTGGTCCTCTTCGACATCAGTGACGCCGCGCTTCGGGAGTCCCTGGATGCGGCGGACGCGACCCGGAGCCAGCTGCACCGCTGGCTTGTTGAAGAGCCGCAGCAAGAAACTGACGGCAGCTTCAGCTTCATCGTCGCCCTCAGCTGCTTTGAAGCCACGCCAGAGGACATCGCAAGGCTGGGTCGAGCGGCTTCCCTGGCCACGCAGGCAGGGGCCATCTGGCTGACGGCCATCGACAGCCGCCCGCTTGAGCCGATTCATGCCCAGGCCGCCCCACCCGCAAGTGCCCTGCAAGCCCTTGAAGGCCTGCGGCAGCACCCCGACGCGGCAGCCCTGGCCCTGTTTGCGCCTCCGTTCCTGCTTCGCCAGCCTTATGGGGCGTGGAGCAACCCGATCGACGCGTTTCCCTTCGAGGAGTGGCATTCAGGCGAGCCAGATCAGGGATTGTTGTGGGGCCACCCCGCCCTGCTGGCCCTGTGCGCGCTGGGCCAGCATCCATGGAGGGGTAGCTCGGCGGTGGACCGGTTGCCGGTGGTGACCTATGCAGGCCGCTCTGGTGATCGCCTGGCGTTGCCTTGTACGCAACGACTGATTGACCTTGACACCGCTGGCCGGCTGCAGCGCCTGGGCATTGCTGCGTTGACAGCGCGACGTGGCGAAGGCGTCGTCAACATTCCCTGGCTGCGGACCATCAACGGCGCCGACCTCGCCGGCGCAGGTACGGCGCGTCAGCAGCCAGCATCGGAGGCGTCATCGGCAACCGCCACGAGTGATCAACTGAGCGGACATTCGCCCGCGACCACGGACGGGCCCAGTGCTGCGGGGCCCGTAGGCACAGTGGACACATCGGGCGCATCAGTGACATCAGGCGACTCAAGCATCCCGGCCACAGCAGGCCTCTCAAGCACTTCCGGCACGCCAGTCACGCCCGACACATCGAGCGGCGCCCTCCCTGCCGACATGGACCCCGAGCTGGCCGCCTTGCTGAAATCGCTCGGGTGAAAGCGGGCTGGCATTTCATCGGCGCCTGTTGAAGACGGGCGACCCCGCGCTCTCACCACCGCCAGTTCTGACGGCCTCCCCAACATCCTGGTCAACGGAACCCGTAGTCCGAAGCACTTCTACAGCAGGCCAATAGCGCCAATTCACCTGTTCTCGCAGTTCACAAGCTCTGCAAGTCCCTGAGCCCGGCTCAAGGGCGGCTTGTAGCCAAGTTCGCGACGGGCCTTGTCGATGTTGAGGGTCACTTCCACAGCCGATGGCGCCAGCGATTGCCGGGTCACAGGCGGTTGCCAACGCCCTCGGCTCAGCCCGGCCAGGCCCTCGCCTACACGCGCGACAGTCTGCACCACCCATCGAGGCACCGTCTTGTCCGGCACCGGGCGACCTTGAGTCTGCAGCAGCGCGCTGATAAAGCCGCGGAACTCCACCGTCTCGGCGTCCGCGATGAAATAGCATGCCCCTGCCTGCCCCTTCAACAGGGCACGCTCGATGCCGTGAGCAAGGTTGGCAATGTGAGTCGTCGACGTTTGATAGTGCCCACCATCGATCCAGGCGAACTGCCCGGCGTCAACCGCCTTGAGTAGTTGGGGCAATGCCGTGGTGTCGTCCCTTCCCCAAATGAATCGAGGCCGCACGATGGTGACGTCTACCCCCCAGGCAAGCGCGCCCAGGGCGACCTGCTCAGCCTCCGCCTTGGTGGCGGAGTAGCCCCCCACTGGGCGGGTCGGATAAGGACGGCGCTCATCCGCATTGACCAAAGGGCGCCCATCCAGCAACACGGACTCCGTGCTGAGATGCACCGCTCGTCGTATGCCCGCTTGAGCGGCAGCGGTGAATACTGCGCGAGTGCCTTCCACGTTCGTGCGACGCTGGTCAGCGTTGGCCGGCCCGTGGCCGGTGTCCGCCGCTGCATGGATGAATGCCTGGCACCCCTGCATGCCGGCCGCCAGATGCGGCGAAAACAAGTCCCCTTCGAATGGAATCGCTCCGAGAGCCTGCACGACACGGCGCGCCTCGGCGCTTCGTGCAAGCGCGACCACCTCGACCTTCTGGCCGACGAAGTGCCGGATCAGGTTTCGGCCGACATAGCCACTACCGCCCGTCAGGAACAGGCGGGTGGGCCAGGGGATGGATGTGATCTCGGGAAGTTCAGTGACAACTGCGTTCATGGTTGGTCGTGTTGAGCTGCGGGCGTCGGTGCTCCGGTGGGCAGAGCAGCCCGCCGTCAGGGGATGGGCCGCACCTTGCGAAGCCCGGGCAAGATGTGAAAGCGCAAGAGCCCGACGCCATTGCTGAGCAGAAATGCGGACTCGGCCAGGACGCTCACCCACGCATTCAGGAGCAGGTTGTGAGCAATCCAGAGCAATGTGCCGACCATCAACTGCACGCGCATCCGCCTGTCATCCTGAAGGAAGGCCGCATGGGTCTGCGCGCAGTTCCCCAGCCAGGCCAGCACACCGGCCATGGAGAACGGGAGGATCAGGAAAATGACGGTTGCCAGGCTCAGGAACACGGCCTCCCAGTGCGGGCTGCTGCCGCGACGGCTGACCAGGAAGCGGGCGCTGGCGAGCAACATCAAAGCGGCCGACGTCCAGGCGTCAAGCAATCCGAATTGCACCGCAAGCAGCCCGGTGGAGAGGCTCAGAAGGACGAGCACACGTTCACGACCGCGGACCTGGAAAGAGACCAGGTCAACCAGCAGCGAGCCCATGGCCAAAGCATGCGGCAGGAGAGACGTTGGAGGCACGGCACCGATCGGCAGCAGGAGAATCAGCCATGGTGCGACGCGAATCTCTGTTTGGCATTAACCTTTGTTAAAAGGAACCTCTGCATAACTCCCGCGAGGCGAGGTGGCCCGGGGCAGAGATCCCTTCAGCCTGCCGCGAATTCTCGAGAGCGAGACTTCGGTGATGCCGATATAGGCAGCCAATTGCCGCTGGCTGAGCCGAGCCGTCCATGTGGGGAAATGGAGCTGCACGTAGAGGTAGCGTTGCTCGGGGGAATGCAGCAGCAGCATCTCCTCTTTGCGTTCCTTGAACGTCAATTGCTCTCGCAGCAAACGGCCTCTCAGTTCGGCAAGCTCAGGGGCGTCCCAGCGGTCGATGGGGATCGAAGTAACCGTAGCGTCCTCGACGACCTCGACCTGGTAGCGGCTGGCCTGGCCCGTCAGCCACGCCAGATACATCACGCAGAACTCACCGGGGAAGTAAAACTCCTTGATGCGCTCTCGCCCAGAGTCGGCGTAGTTCGAGGCTTTCAGAGCGCCACGGTGAAGGAACCAGACGTGCGTGGGGACCGCCCCCTGCTGCAGCAGGACCGTTCCGCCGCACATCGCTTGCGGTAGGGCCAGGAGATCAACAGGCGCGTGGACCCAGTCGTCGACGGACCCCCTCGGTGTTAGCGCAGCTGCAGCGCGGTCGTCCTCAGCGGGGCGTTGGCCGCTACGCCATGTGCTGGGGTTGGGCATCAGACCCTCGCCGCCAACAGGGACATCACATCTCGCCAGGCCTGTTGTTCCGAAGAAGACATGCCGCCCAACGCGCTTTCCATTGCCGCGCGTTCATGGTCGGAGGCCGTGCGCTCGGTCTTGATTCCCTTGGCGGTAAGGCGCAGCAGCTTGAATCTGCGCGCGTGCTCATCGCGCTCTGCCATCACATAGCCGTGGTCCTGAAGGTGCTTCATTGGGCGATGAAGTGCCTGTTTGGTAATGCCCAACACCTCCAACAACCCTCCGATGGAGATGCCGTCGGTTCGCGCGATCACGTAGAGGATCCGGTGGTGCACGCGCGACAGCCCGTGTTTCGCCAGGTACTGATCCGCCTGAACCACGAGGCCTCGAAATGCAAAGTGCATCAGCAGCAGCGCGCCATCCAGCGGATGGAGTGCGCGGATGCCGGCTTTTTCCACCACCGGAAGGTCTAGGGCTGCTCTATCTTGGGTCATCGATGAATGGCATGTCAGAAAGTTGGGGAGGATAGTTGTGCGCTACCATTCAGGTCAATAACATTGACCTATTCTTGCCACAGGAATGATCAAGGGCGCCCAGTGGAAGGATCTGGAAAGCCCCAAGAAATCGAGATGACTCTTTATCAACCGCCTCTCTTCGTCCTGATGGTCCTGAACCTGTTGTGGTTTGGCGCCGGTGCCATCTATTTCGGGATCCGCGCGAGCTCAGCGGCAAAACTCCTGGTCGCGAGAAGCGATAGAAGCCACCCCCTGTTCAACATCCTCGCTGCATCGATCCGTTTTCTTGGTGGCCTCAACTTTGCATTTGCCGTGCTGGCGGGCGTCATCCTGCTTGTGCCTGCGCTCTTCCCGGAAGCACGCCAGATGGCCGTCCTGGCAGCGATTCTCTCCTTGGCGCATGGCACGCAGTTCGCCGGCAATTTGCCGGTGCTGCTCATGGAGAAGCGCAGCGGCTTCGCCCTCTGGCCGGTGCTTCGCGGACGGATGTTCTTCATCTTCTGTGTCGACATAGCGCTGATGCTTGCCAATGCCGGCGTCGCCGTCCTCCTAATGGCCTCGAGCATCTCTGCCTAAGTCCCACGAGCCAAGGTGGCTCTGATTCTGGATGGGGCGCATGGCGCAAACCACAGCCACCGCGGACGCCAAGCCGGGATTTGCAACGCCACGAGCCGCCCGAACCAGGGCCACTTCGACTGTGGGGCTCCCATATTTGGGGGTGTCGCCAGCCTTTACAGCAATGGCCCCGCAGGCGCGCTACGGCGTTGATATCTCAGTCAAATCAACCACTTGCCGAGGTGGCCCGTTGATTGCTTTACAGCGTACGAGGGGAGACATAAGCCAAGTGCGCTAGCCCTGAAAGGGGCCCATCATGACGTTCCGTATTCGTTGGGTAGCGGTCGCTGCCGCGTTGGCAGCCTGCACGCAAGCCAATGCCGCCGCAGTGATGTTCACCGGGATCAACAGCTCGGCCACACTGGTCTTCAGCACCACCCAGGACGGGGCCACGCTGCTGGCGACCGTGAAGTTCACCTTGCAGTCCTGGTCAGCCAACCAGGCGGTCTTCAATACGCTGGTGACCAACAGCTCGTCCGGCCCGGGTTCGAACAGCCTGATGTCGTTCGGCATTGACGTCGTGTCGCCGGCGCTGAGCGGCGCCACCACCAATTCCAGTATGTGGGACGCCAGCATCATGGACACCTTGCCGAGCTTCCAGAAGGTGGACTTGTGCGTCTGGGCAGGTAATGGCTGCAGCGGCGGCAGTGTCAATGACGGCCTGGGCGAAGGTGGCAGCGCCAGCTTCCTGCTGACACTGACAACCGCCGGCAACTTCACACAAGGCATCACCTTCACCAGCCCCTACGGCATCAAGTTCCAGGATGTGGGCCTGGGCGGCCAGTCATATGAATTCGCCGGGTGCATCCAGGGGACGGCGGGCTGCGGTGGTGATGGTGGTGGGGGGGGTGGTGGCTCAGGCGGCCAAGTGCCGGAACCGGATGTTCTGGCCCTGCTGGGTATCGCCACGCTGGCCTACGGGCTGAGCCGCCGGATCGGCGTGCGGCCTCTGCTGCGCGTGGCGCGCTGAGGCGAGAGGGGGCGCGGGCCATCCGCGCCCTTGGCAGGTCTACATCAGCGCCCTACTTCGTGATCTTCGAGGTCGCGACGCTCACATTGCCTGCCGCGTCCTGTGCAACCACCTGCAGCACGTGGCTGCCACTGCCGGCCTTCTTCACGTTCCAGCTGTAGCTGAGCGTCGCCCCCGCAACCGTCGCCACCAACTGGCCATCGATGTAGAGCTGCTGACGGATGCCTGAAGCACCGGCATTGTCGCTGGCACTGGTGGTCACGTTGATCACATTGGCGGAGACCTTGCTGCCGGTGACCGGGCTGGTGATGCTCAGTTGCGGTGCCTGGGAATCCACAGCCACCGCATTGACCACCGAGACCTGCACGCTGGTGGAGGCTGCCGCATTGCCCGCCGCATCCACCGCAGTGACCGACAGCTGCGCCACGCCGTTGCCCTGCGAGGTTGAATCCCAGCTGAAGCCATACGGGCTGCTGGTGTCGCTGGCGACCAGGGTGCCATTGACCTTCAGATCCACTCGCACCACCCCGATGTTGTCCGAGGCATTCACATCCACGGCCACCAGGCCGTTGACCGTGGCCCCCGGCAAAGGCGCGGTGATGGCCGCCACGGGCGCCTGGCTATCCGGCGCGGGCGCCGCAACGACCGCACGCACGGCTGCGGCGACATCGAGCCGGCCCCACCCGTACGTGGCATCGCGCCCGGCGCTGCCCAGATCGACGGCAGAGGCATACAGCAGCGATTCCACCTGCGAATTGCTCATCGATGGCCGCGCGGACATCATCAACGCCACCGCGCCAGCCACCACGGGGCTGGCCAGGGAGGTTCCCCACCAGGCGCCGTAGCCGCCACCCCGCGTGGTGGTCCAGATGTTCTGCCCTGGCGCGGCCAGCGCCACGAAAGCTCCGTAGCTGGACCAGCTGGTCTTGTTGTCGCTCTCGTCCGTGGCCGAGACGGGAATCATGCTGGGGCTGGGCAGGATGCCCTCGTCGATGCCGTTGTTGCCCGCAGCCACCACCACCAGGCCGCCCTTGCTGCGCAGATAGTCGGCCGCGCTTTGTACCGAGCTGCTGGCCGCCACGCCGTTGTAGCTGATGTTGGCCACCCGGGCGCCCTGGTCGGCGGCCCAGATCAGGCCCTGCGCCGTGGTACTCCAGTAGGCGTAGGCGTTGGGGTCGGCTATGCGCACCGGCATCAGCCCTGCCTGGCCGGCCACGGCGGCGACCCCGACGCCATTGTTCATCGTGGCTGCCGCCGCCCCCGCCACCGCAGTGCCATGGCCGTTGACATCGCTGGTGTCGCTGTTGCCGTCGTAGAAATTCCAGCCGGGCACCATGCGTGCGGCCAGATCAGGATGGGTGGCGTCGATGCCGGTGTCCAGGATGGCAATGCGGATGCTGGCGCCCTGCGCCGTGTCCCAGGCCGTGGGTGCCTGGATGCGGCTGAGGTGCCATTCGCTTCCCAGATAGGGATCGTTGGGGACGGCGGCCGGGCTGATGCGCATGTCCAGCTCTGCCGACTTGAGTTGCGGGTGGCGTGCCAGCAGTTGGGCCACCGCAGTCTCCGAGGCGTTGTCCGGCAAGGACACGACGTGCAGCGGCGTGAGGCCCAGCCGACGGGCCCTGCCACCATGCGCGGCCAGGATTTTTTCCAGTTGCCGATCCGAGAGGCCGGGCCTCGCCAGGACCAGCACACGGCCCCTGGCCCAGACCGCAGCTGTGCCCGCGGCCGGCGGCGGCAGTGTCAGCTCTTCCTGCGGCCCGCCTTGGCGGCCCTGCAGCGCCTGGGCCAGGGCATCGATGGCATCGGGCTTGCGGCGCTTGATGCGTGCCACCATGCGCCCCTCGGTGGTTACCGCCAGGCAGACATCGCCGCTGCAGTAGACGCGCGCGGTCACCTGCTGCGTGGCAGCCCAGGCGGAGAGGTCCAACCGGTCGCACAGCTGGTAGCGGCCCAGCAGCGCGTGGCGGATGTCGTCCTCGTAGCGGTAGCGCCCCTTCAGGCCGTCCCGGCCCATCGTGATGGTGTCATCGGCCTGCTCGCGGGCCACTTTGAGGGCGAGTTCGTCACGCACGGCGGGCGACAGGTCGGTATAGCGCTTCAGCCCCACCTCGGTCCGCCCGAGATAACGCAACTGCCGGGGCTGGGCAGGCGCGCAGCTGGGCATGCCGGCGGAAAGCGCACCGGGCGTGGGTACCAAGGTGGTCGGCGCCAAAGTCGAGGCCAGAAGAAGTGGCGCGAGGTGGGCGAGGGGTACAAGCGCGAACATGACGATCTCCCCGTACCGGGGTCTGCGCGCGGCCGTGCCGGCGTGACGCTCCGGGGCTCAACGGCTCCCTGGTCCGAGGCCGCCCTCTACGTGGCGGACCGTCTGGGAAGCAGCAAGGGCCGGGCCATCGCGCGCAAGTGCTGGCCGGCATTGAGCTTTCTGGCAGCAAGGGTGGCGCCGTTGCCGCGCACTGTCAATTTCGTCGACACCGAGACACTGCTCGTCGTTGCCCTTCCCAGGTCCGACAAACAGCTCCGCCCAAAACGTGGATGCCCTGATCGTTCAGGGGGGCAAAGGGCCACCCAGGCTCAGCTCGCCCATGGTGTGCCCACGTTCCTGGATTAATCCCCTACCGTCAGCCACGGCCGAGGTGACGCCGACTCGGCGCGGGGTGTGCCGGTGAGGACTATCGACGGCCAACGCGGGAAGATGTGACCGGGGGCGTTGCAGGCCCCGGCATCGCCGGGGTGGGTTCGGGAGGCTTGGCCTGCTTGGGCTTCTTCGCTTCCTTGTTGCCGTGTTGACGTTTGGACATGATGTGCTCCTGGGGGAATTGAGGGAACTGAAGGGATGAGGCAGGACTGAATCAGGGCCACCTCGGCTCGCGGGAGTGATTCAGAGGTTCCCTAGCGCGCCATCCCGGCCTGATCGGGTCGGGCGGGCTGCTCAGAGGATTCGAAAGTCACCTCCACCCGCCGATTCATTTGGCGACCGGCTGCCGTGGCATTGCTTGCCGTCGGGCGTGTCGAGCCGTACCCATGGGCACTGAGCCTGTCACGGGAAATTCCCTGGGCGACCAGCACCGCAACCACCGCATTCGCGCGTTCTTGCGAGAGGCGCTGATTGGCAGAAGGGTCGCCGACATCATCCGTATGCCCCTCCACCACCGCCTGGCTGGAGAGGTTGCGCTTCAGCAGCGCGGCAAGCTTGTCGATCTGCTGCGTACCGCCGTCGCCCAGCCTCGCCTTCCCGGTGGCAAACAGCGTGTCACCCAGGGTGACCACCGTGGGCTTGACGGGGGGAGCTGCAGCGAGGGTCGCCTTCTCGTTCTCCAGCGCACGCACACGGGCGTCACGGGCTTGCAAGGCGGCGCTGTCGCGGGCGGACTGCGCGTCCGCTGCCGCCAGCGCCGTACCTTGCCGTTCATTGGCTTGGCGGGCCATGTCGAGCTTGCGTTGGGCCTCGTCGGCTTCCGAGGTGCGCATCGCCAGGCGCGTCTGGTCACGCTGGGCGGCTGCGGCGCTCACGCGTGCATCTGCAGCGCGACCCGATGCTGCGTCCACAGCCAGCGTGGTGCGTTGCGTTGCGAGGTAAGCCAGGTGATTGATCTCCGCTTCACCGCGGCGGTCCTGTGCGGCCTGGTCCGCTCGCGCGATTGCGGCCTGGGCTGCGTTCAGTTCATTCCCCGCCAGCGAGCTCACTTGGGGATCCGCCCGGGCCGCGTCATAACGCGAGTGGGCTTGCACCAGCCAAGTGTTGCGCTCCGGGAGGGCCCCGCAGGCGGTCAGCATGGCCGTGGTGGTGGCCAGTATCAAGAATTTGGTGTGATGGAGGTAGGGCATGGTGCGATCTCTTTGTTGTAGGTGACAGCAGCGCGGCCCGGCCAGCTCGGATCCAACCGATTGCGCTGAGACCAGGCCGACGCGGCAGTGGAAGGGGTTGACAGGTCATGGTCATCGCTTCTGCCGGGCCAGTTCCTCGGCCAGCGCACGAGACGCGGCCTGGGCTTCTTCAGCGCTTTGGCGAGACTTGGCTGCAGCCGCCGCTGTGGTCGCCGTCTGGGCATCCAGTTGCGCCTCATCCGCCAGGCGAGTGGCGGCGGCATAGTCCTTCGCCGTCCGGGCTGTACGCGCAGCCTCCAGCTTGCCAATGGCCATCTGCAGTTGCCGGCCGGCATATTGCTGGGTCTCCGGGGTGTCAGCAGCCTTGACGGCCGCCTCGGCCACCGCGATGGGTGTGTCCGGACGCGGCGGGCTGGCGCACGCCGTCATCAAGACCATGCAGAGCAAAGCGAAGCCAAGCGGCGCCCACGCGGCCCGGCCACCGGACCAAAGTGCCGGGTAATGGCGGGGACGTTTCACGAGCGGCGCAAAAAACATGAGGTTCATGACGACCTCCAAAGGTTGAATATCAAGCGGCAGGGAGCCCGCTGCCGATCGGTTTGACCAACAGCGGACGGATGTCTCTGGCTCGGGCAGCTGCCGAGGCAGACGGGACTTCAGGCCTTTAAGAGATCGACCTTCGCCTCGAAGGCCCGCTGACTCTCAAGATGTCTCAGCCTCTTCCAGTTCAAGCATCAGCTCGGACTTGCGAGCGCTCAATTCCTCACCAAGGGCATCAAGATCCAACGCTGACTTCTTGACCTTGGGGAACAGCTCTTTTTCTTCTTCCTTGACGTGATGCGCGATGTATTCACCCAGCACCTTGACCTTCGCGTCGTAGAGTTCATCGGAGGCCGAGCCTTCGGAGATCTGCGCGATCAGGTCCTTGGCGCTGGCATGTTCGACTTCGGCTTCATCAAGCAGGTCGTCACCATCTTCATCGCCCAGGGACTCACGGGCAGCCGGGTAGAAAAGTTCTTCTTCGATGGTGGCGTGGACCGTCAGCTTGCTGCAGATTTCCTGGGCCAGCTGCTCGCGGAGGTCCTCTTCGCCGTCATCATCAACCAGCTTTTGATAGGCCTTGAAGAGCGTTTGCACTTCCTGATGATCCCCCGTCAGCAGCGCGATCGCATCCAGCGGTTCGCTGCCTTTGGCCTCGCGCTTGGCTGGGGCCTTGGTGGTGGTATTGGGCTTGGCTTTGGTCTTGGTTTGGGTCGCGGACATGGTGTTTCCTGTGGCTGGGTGGCCCATTGGGCTTACCTGGCTGTGATGCGGGCAGAAGGCTGCGGGGACGCGCGCAGGCTTAGCCGCGCGCCGTTTTGGGTAGGTTGTTTGCCGGGCCAGGCGCGTTGGCCTTGGGCGTTGTCGGCGTCGCGTTTCCGGGTTGGGGATCGTTGCCAGCTTCATCGCTGGCGACAGGCACATCGCTGCCCTCCGGGGCTTCTGGCTCTTCGCCATCGATGTCGATCTGGGGTGGAACTTCGGCGTCGCCCTTGGTCACTGCTGGTGGCGTCGAAGGGTCACCGTCATTGCCTGTACGTACGGCCCCAGAGTTGGACGGTGGGTTGTTGCCGGGCTCGTCCATGCTGTCGTCGCCCGAAACCGGGGTGTTGTCGCCAACCGGGTCGTCGTCTTCGTTCTCCGGGCGGGATGAAGATGCGACAGGCGAGGTGCCGCTCGGGGTACTGCTGGTCATGGGGAGCCTTGGTGACGACGGAACATCCGACGGTCTGATACACGCAAGATCAGGGCCGTGGCGCCCGAATGGCTCGTGTAAAGACGCCATTCGCTTGGCGTCATGCAGATTCAAGGTCTTTGGGGCCCGGGCAGACAGGCGTGACGTTGATCGATTCCCTCGGTAATCGCCACCGATATCAAGGAACCGCAGAGAGAACTTCCCGACAGCGCGACGGTCTGGTCGCCGGGAACAGCTCGGGCGCAGATGCTCGGGCGCAGATGCTCGAGCGTAGATGCTCAGGCGTAGCGGCTACGGCGTAGCGGCTCAGGCGTAGGTGTTGAGGTTTCGCCCGAGCGTGCCCTCGGTCGCCAGCGCGGGCGCCTGCGGCAAGGCATCGAGCAGCGCAACGGCGCCAGACTCCTGGACATCCAGGGCCTTGCGCAGCATCAGCAAGCTGGCTGCATTGCTGACCGTGCCAGGCATGCTGTTGGATGCACCGCTGACCGCTGCGCTGACGCTGGGGGAGTTGGTGATGCTCATATCAGCACTATCGGCGATGCCCACGCGAACTTGAGCACAAAATGCGGCGAAACCACGGTGCCAAGGTGGTCGCTGCCCCCTCCCCCGCGATGCCCTCGTTTCCTGGCGCCTTCCCGCCGCATGCCCCGCCCAGCAGGGGCGGCCTTGATGAAAGGCCCGGTAATCAAATCACCCCGCGTGACCTGCGGGGCCAAGGCGGCTACGCTGATGGCGCTGCGCCGGTGCGCACACAGGTCCCATGGCCTCCCGAGGCAAGCGCGCCGACCGGTCAACTCAGCAGGAGTAGCGACATGTCATACATCGACGGTTTCGTGATCGCGGTTCCCACCGCCAACAAGCAGAAGTTCATCGAGCACGCGCGCCACCTCGACCCGATCTTCATCGAGCTGGGCGCCATCCGTGTGATCGAAAGTTGGGGCCAGGACGTCCCCGACGGCAAAGTCACCGATTTCCGCCGCGCCGTCCAGGCCACGGCCGAGGAGACGGTAGCGTTTTCCTGGGTCGAATGGCCGGACAAGGCCACGCGCGACGCCGGCATGAAGAAAATGATGGAAGACCCGCGCATGGATCCATCCAAACCGGGCAACCCGCCCATGCCGTTCGATGGCAAACGCATGATCTTCGGCGGCTTTGAAGCGGTGGTTGAAGTGAAGGCCTGACGTGGAGGGCTGACGTCGAAAAATGCGCAGCGGGGGCACAGCCGCCCCCCCGCGCAGAGGGATTACAAGGCCGCGTCGGCGTAACGGACAAAGTCTGGCCGCTCCCGATAGCCCAGCACCGCTGCGGCAAGTCGGTGAGGCATCTGGTGCACCCGCTGGTTGTAGACCACCAGCGCCTGCCGGTAACGCGCTCGTGCCACATCCACCGTGGCCTGGCCGTGCGTCAGCGACAGGCCCAATGCCTGGACATGTCCGTCCGAGCTCAACTGCGCGTCGCCCCGCAGCGCGGCCAGCAGCCTGAACAGCGTGCCGGTGCATTCAGCCCGAACCTGCTTGTAGCGGTCGAAACCTTGTGCATCGTCAATGAGTGCCTCGGCGCCTTCGAATTGCGCCAGCGGGCTGCAGCGCGAATGGGCACCCGCCCGCAGGTTGGCGTCCAGGGCCGGTTCGCGGTCGGCCAGTGCGAGCACCGCCGGCACCTCCGCAAACTGCGTCTGCTCGGCGGCATGCAACTCGGCCCAACCGGCGAGCACCGCCTGGTCCTGCTGTCGCAGGTCCGCCGCCGCCCAGCTGCCCCAGCCAGCCACGCCCACCGAGAACACCAGCGCCAGGATGATGAGAGTCTTGGTCATGGAATGCGCCTCGAAAGAGAAACTGGGCGACGCCACTGCGCCGCCCAGGACCTGCTTACTTCACCGTGATGTCGCAGCTCTGGCCGGCCCAGGTCAGGCCCGTCGGCACCGGCTTGACACCCGAGTAGCTCAGCTGCATCCCCAGCTCCACCGAGCTATTGGGGGCGATCGTGCCGTTCCACGCCACCGGCGTGATGGTGATCGTGCGGCCGTTGACCGAGAAGGTGCCGCTCCAGGCGTTGGTCAGCGTGAAGGCATTGCTCTCCGTGAAGCTGAGGCTCCAGTTGGACAAAGGCGTCGTCCCCAGGTTGCTCAGCTTGATGCTGGGTACCTGGCCACTGCCCCAGTCGTTGGTGGTGTCAAACACCACGGCGCAGTTCTTCACGTCATTGTCGATCTCGGTGGCCGTTACGGTCCGCGTGCCCGCATTGGCTGCGCTGATGCTGATGGTCGCCGCGCCATTGATGGCATCCGCGTCCTTGGCGGCCGCGAGGGTTACCGTCTGTGGCGTGTTCCAGGTGGCCGTGGTGAACAACAGGCTGGCGCCTGCGGACACCGAAATGTCGGTGTCACCGCCGGTGCGCGCCACCGTCACGGCCACATTGCCCGTAGGGGCCGCCGCCAGCTTCACGGTAAAGCTCTGCGTGCCCGTCTCCGGCACCGACACGGCCGATGAAGAAACGACCAGCTCCACCGGCACGATGATGTCGGCATCTTGCTCGGTCGCCAGCACGCTGGCGCCGTTCAGCCCGGTGGCGCTGAGGGTGAAGGTGGCGCTGCCGTTGATGGCGTCGGCATCCCGTGCCGCCGTAACGGCCACGACTTGCGGCGTGGCGTAGTTCTCCGGCGTGAACACCAGCGTGGGGGTGGCGGTGGTCAGATCCGGATCACCACCAGACGCCTTCCCCACGGCCACCGTCACGCTGCTGGTCGGCTTCTCCGAGAGCGAGACATTGAAGCTCGCACTGCTCCCCTCCGGCACGGTCAGCACACTGGTGGACACGACAATCGCCGGCCCGGTGGCCGGGAAGAGCCGGCCATAGTCCGCCTGGGCCAGGGCAATATCCGCCTGCGCCCAGAAGCGGTGATAGACCCAGGTTGGTTCCGCCCCGCCCGCGAGGTAGGCACTGAGCTTGGCGAAATCCGGATCCTGCTGATATTTGGGCCGGATGCTCAGGAAGGTCGCGTTGGAATCGATCACGGCACCCTGCGCATTGGTGCCGGTCCAGCCGGCCGGAACGTAGACACCGTCGCCTGTGCTGGCGTTGTAGGGGTCATCAAAGCGCAGATAGTCCTTGCGCTTTTCACCCACGGCCACGCCCTTGGTGTCCTGATACTTGGCCCACATCCGATCCAGCAGCTCGCGGGCTGTGGTCCTGGCCGCCACATTGCCGGACTTCGCGGCGTAGTAACTCAGCGTGCGGGCATAAGCCGCAGCCGTGCCCACGTCGTTGGTGAATTCGGTCACCGTCACGCGCAGGTTGGCATTGGCGCCAGGGCTGGCGGGGTTCCAGGTGTCAGGCTTGCCCGACCATTGCAGCGAGGAAGGGATTTCGTAAGTGCCGTCGGCCAGAAGCCGGGTGTTGGCAATGGCCCAGGCGGCCCATTTGTCCAGCACGGCCTTGGCCTGCGCATCGTTGCTCAGGTAGTAAAGCTCGGCCACGCGCTGCATCGACCACACCTGGAAGCCGAACCAGGTGTTGGAGGCCGGGTCGTGATAGACGGGGGCCTCGTCATAGAACATGCCGTAGAAAGTGGGCGTCCCGGCCGGGGGTTGCTCATGGTTGCCGTTCCAGCTGTTGGTGGCGCCACCGGCAATGGCACCGTCGGCCGATTGCAGCCAACGGTAGAACTCCATCTGCCGGTTGAAGCTCTTCCCCCAATCGCCTGCGGCCGAAGGTGACAACGGCTTGAACGCGGGCTGCGTGGACAGTGTCCAGGCCACCATCGGGTTTTGGTACCCGAAGTGGTTGTGCGAGGAGCTGATGCGCCAGGCCCAGCCGGCCGACGCGTCCGTGGCGCCGCCCCAGGCGTAATACCAGGACATCAGGTAGTGCTGGTTGTCGCGCAGGCCATTGCTGTCGGCCGCGCCGCTGCCCCCCGGGCAGGTCGTCGGCCCCACGCAATTGCCGATGCGCTTGAAGTACTTGTCGAACATCGCGTAGCGCAGGAAGTCCCCCATCTTGGCGGCCTTCTTCACCAGATCGGCCACCGCCGCGCCCTTGCCCTGCTCCGTCGCCCAGACGTTGGCCCAATAGATGGCCTGGATGGCGCGGCCGTCAGCATCCGGCGCATTGGTATAGCGCCATTGCTTGGCGTAGCTGGAGTCGCCGGTGAAGAGACTCAGGAAACCCTGGGTGCCGCCGGTACGCCCCCACTTGAAGGTTTCGCACGAGGGGTGCGGCACCGTTTCCCACACCGATTCCTGGGCGCCGCGCTGGAAGGTGTTGATGTAGGACGGCTTGGTGGTGCCGTCTCCGCAGAAGCCATAGCCATACCAGTTGTCCACGTCTATCAACCAGTGCATGCCGTAGATGTCGCGGTTGCCGTAGGTCGAGGCCAGCTCATTGCCGATGGGGTCCTGGCCCACCGGCGTGTTGAATTCCAGCGGTGAGGGGTAGTTCTTTGGAAGCGGATATTCGCCGGCATAAGAGGCCGGCTTGCTGGCGTTGTAGAAGCTGTTGGTGGGCTGGTCGCGGGTGCCGGGGATGATGTACTTCTCCATGTTGGCCCACGCGGCATTCAGCGGCCCCCAGTCACCAGTGACGCGGCCGTACTGCGCCTCCATCCAGATCCAGAAGCTGTAGGCCTCGGAGGTGGTCTCGTGGCCATGGTCCGGCGCCTCCACGATCAGTGTCTCCACGGAGTGGTAAGGCACCCCCTCCGGGCTGAAGTAGCCATTGGCCGGATTCTTGATCTTGTTGTATTGGGTCAGGAAGCGTTGGTTGTAGTCGGTCTGAGCCTGTGCACTGAAGGCACCGGCCAGGGCAGCGACAAGGATGGTGGCCTTGGCGGCCTTGCGAGGAAAACGGAACATGCTCTTCTCCTGTTGCCCCGAAAATTCGGGCGTGAGTTCCCCCCGGCCCGCACCAGCGGCGGGCTTCAAGGGGGTGAAACAAAACGGATTAGTTGATGACGACCTTGCAACTCGCGCCCGTCATCACGACGGCGCCAGGCGTTGGTTTGGTCCCGCTGTAGCTCAGCTGCATGCCGGCATCCGCACTGCCCCCGGCGGGCACGGTGAGGCTCCAGCTCGGTGGCGTGAAACTCACCTGGTTGCCAGTCACGAGGAAGGTGCCGCTCCAGCTGTTGCTCACCGTGAAGCTGTTGCTCTCGGTGAAGGCCACGCCCCAATTGGCGATGGGCGTGGTGCCCGGATTGCTGAGCATCAGGCGCAAGACCTGGCCACTGCCCCAGTCGTTGGTGGTGTCCAGCGTCAGCGTGCAGTTGCTGCTGCCACCACCGCCCCCGGGCGTGGCCGAGACCGGGTCGGACAGCGTCACCCCCGCGGTATTGCGGGCACCCACCTTGTAGAAGTAGGTGGTGCCATTGGTGAGGCCGCTGTCGGTCAGGGTCAAGGCCGTGAGGCCGCTGGCCAGTGCCGCATAGCTGCCCGTCGCACTGGTGGCACGCGTGACTTCATAGCTCGCCGCACCAGTGACGGCCGGCCAGTTGAGCGTCACCTTTCCATCGCCGGCAGTCGCGGTGGGGGCTGGCGCGGCTGGAGGCCCCGCCGGAGTGCTGGTCCAGACCGGATCGCTGGCAGCGCTCTCGCCGGAATCATTGCGCGCACTGACGGTGTAGTAGTAACGCGTGCTGCCGGCCAGACCACTGTCCACATAGCTGGTGCCGGTGGGAGACGCCAGCAGCGCAAAGCTGCCGGCCGTGCCCGTGGTGGAACGCTTGAGCGTGTAGCCGGTGGCGTTGGTGGACGCCGACCAGCTCAGGCTGATGCTGCCCACCCCTGCCGTGGCGGTGAGCCCTGCCGGTGTGGCCGGCAAAGGCACCACGACGCCGCCGCAGGCGGCAGGTTCATTGCCCCAGATTTTGCGGGTCTCGTCGTAGAGCGTGATGCCGGTCACCTTGACCGGCGTGGTGCCGGAGGCTCCCAGGCCCGCGTAGGAAGGATCATTCGCCGGGTTCCAGAAGCTGGTGCTGTCCGGTGCGGCCACGCGAATCTGGATCTCCTTCTTGTAGGCCGACTGGCCGCCGGGATAGACCTTGGTGCCACTGAAATCGCCCGCGGCGTAGTAGAGGTTGCTCGCACCACAACGCACCAGGCCTCTGGCCACGCCACCCTCGCTGTAGTTGGAGCTGACCTTGATGTCCGCCGCGCTGCGACCAGCAGCAATCACCTCGCTCAGGTCGACGTAATAGCGCAGGCTGAGCTTGTCGGTCACACGGGCCGGCCAGCCACTGCGGTTGTTCACCAGCGCCTTCACCTCGGTGTAGGTCGTGCCCGCGCTGTTAATGGCGGCCTCGACGAAGTATTCGTCTTCGGTCGCCACCTCTGGCTGCGGGAAGTTGGCCAGCGGCACGCTGCCCGGGAACAGCTGCTGGGCAGCGGCCAGTACGCCGACGATGGAAGCGTTGTAGTCGATGGCGACCTCGTTGGAGACGTAGTCCGCAATCGAGTCCGTGTAGCCATCGTTGGCACCGGGCCCGCCCACCAGGGCGCCATACAGCACATGGCGATGGTTGGTCGGCACGGTCTGGCTGTCCGCCCAGGAACCATGCGCCGTGCGGTGGTGCGGATGCTGCGGCGGATTGACGCCGAAACCGATCAAGTAGCTGCTGTTGCGCGGGTTGCTGCCCAGGGCATAGTTGAGCTGCTGCATCCCAAAGTCGCGATAGCGCTGCTGCTTGGTGGCGTCAGCCACATCCTTGGCGTATACCAATGCAATGAACGACTCATTGAGCGCATACCGCAGTGAACCCCATTGCGACAGCCAGGCCAGCCCACCCGGTGTGTAGGTCACCCGCTCGCCCTCAGGCGTGCCGGTGGTCCAGTAGGCCAGGTTGCGCTCGATCGCATCCTTGTACTTCTGCTTGCCGGTCAGGCGCGCAAGCAGCAGGTAGCTCCCGTAATGCTTGCTGTCCCAGTCCTGCGTCCATTTGTAGGGCAGAAAGCCCGTCTGGCCTTCGGAACCGAAGCCGCCCGAGGCGGTCGTGACGAAGCTCTCGGCCTTGTCCAGATAGGCCGTCTCGCCAGTGGCGCGATAGAGCCAGACGGCGCCCCACGCCAGCTCATCCACATAGCCGGACCACGAGTTGTAGTAGCCCTGGGCATCGGTGATGCACTCGACATACTTCTGGCGCTTGGTGTCGGCCAGCGTGAAGAGCTGCCGGGCATGGGTCAGCAGCGTCGCTGCGTAGCTGGGGTCGCTGGTCTTGAACACCATCGACGCGGCCGCCATGGCGGCTGCCGTCTCACCGGCCAGATCGGAGCCGCCGCAGGTGGCATCGATCTTGTAGGCCGGGGCCTCCTTGGGGTAGACCTCCACCGGGCCCCACCAACTGTGGTCCACGCTCCCATTGCCCACCTGGCCATACAGCACGTTGGCACTGGGGTGGGCCTTGATGAAGTAGTCGTTGATCCAGCGTAGATTGCGCAGCAACGCGTCGTACTGCCCGGCATCCTTGTGGCCGGCCTCGAATTCGAGCGCGCCCCAGGCCAGTTGAGTGGCCGTCCAGGCCGCCGGGAAACCGAACTTGACGTGGTCCCCCGCGTCGTACCAGCCACCGGTGAGGTCCAGGCCCACATCGCTGCCGTCGCTCAGCCGCGAGTCGCCGCGCCAGCTGACGCGGTTCCACTCCGGCTTCTTGCCGGACTGCTGGGCTTCATAGAACAGGATGGATTTCTGCAGGGCCTCGGCATAGTTGTAGGCCGGAGCGGCGGTGGCCGCTGCCACGGCCAGCGTCTTGGCCGTGGCGCCGCCGTCGGCACTCATCGGAGAAGCTGTCTGGCGAGCGGAGTCCCCGCCGCCGCATGCGGCCAGGCTGAACGCCAGCAGTGGCGCCGCCAGGCGCATTTGAAGTCGACGCCTATCAATCAACGTGCTCATACCGTTTGTCTCCGGGTTTGAGTTATGGAATCCCACAGCTGCAACACATCCATGCAGCTGCGCGCCTGGGCCCTTTTGCAGGTGCTCCTGGCCTTACTGATACCCCGATGGAAACCGCTTGGCAGCTCGTTGTAGACAACGTTGTCAGATTGATGTCTAAAAAAGGCCAATTGCCTTGGCCTCACATCAACCGCACGTTGCTCTTGGGTCTGCTGACACTTGCGTGGAGAACGCAGCCATCAGCACGTCAGGATCCGCTTGCGGGCAATGGCCCGGGCAAGTTCCTGAGGGATTCAATTCCGTCAGTGAATTGAATCAATGGACGCGATGCTCTTCCGATTTCCAGAGCGCGTCAACCACTCTTGCGAAAACATACGGTTGTAAGCGAGATCGCTCCCGCCCCAGAAAAATGGGGCTTCGTCGGTCAGCGTCAAGCTCTATGGCGGGGCCGAACAACGCTGGTGTCGTGCGGCGCGTCCACTGGTTCATTCCAACAAGACCACGGGAACCTCTGCGTCACTCCCGCGAGCCGAGGTGCCCCTGATTCGGGATGGGGCGCAAGGCGCAAACCGCAGCCATCGCGGGCGCTAAGGCAAACTCAAAGTCGGGTGCCACCCGCAAGCAGACGCCTGGCCCGGAGAAGATCCGGCTGCGCAGACCCGTCGTCGATGGCGCCGACCAGCGCCAGCAGTTGGCATTGCGCCCAGCTGTGCATGGCGCTGCCTGCCGACGCCACCTCGCACATGCTGATGGCAATGCGCAACGACCAGAAGCGAGCGCCCTGCTCCACGCTGAGGTCGAACGCGCGGCGCAGCTCGGCCATGCAGCTGTCGCGGGTGTTGTCGCTGACGACTTGCGAATGGAGCACCGACAACGCGGCCCGCCGCAGCACCTCCGGCGCGCACCAGCCGACCTCGCCGTCCCGCACCCGGGCCACCGTCGTGAGGTTGGGCGCCTCCAGCTGCAACGTGGCCTGGATATCCATGAGCGGCATGCTCTTGTGCAGCAGCTCGGCTTCGGGGCTGCCGGGCGGCACCGGGCGCCCTTCGATGACACACGCGTAGACCTTGGCGAACGCTTGCCAATACAGCATGCCAGCCTGTGTGGAATGCGCCAGCAACTCCTGCGTCCAACGCTCGGCCGTGGGCAGATCGCCCTGCCAGATCGCCATGGGGATGGCCGCCATGCCCAAGGGCTGGCACCTGGCGTAAAGGTGCGCCGATGGGTCGGTCGCGATGGCAGCGTGGACGGTCTCCCAGGCCTGCCGGAAATCTCCGCGCAACCAGTGGATCCGGGCGAGCTGAATGCGCATGGCCACGGCGGCTGGCACCGCGCTCTGCAGGCCCCAGGGCTGGGTGCTGGTGTCCACATGCATGACCCGGCGGGCCAGCCGTTCGGCCGCGTCATGCTGGCCCAATGCGTGCAGGTTCAACGCCGCGAGCCGGTCGCCGACCGTGATGGACAACGGGGCATGCTCCCCTTGGGCCAGTTCCCGGATCTCGTCGCAGACGGCAAGGGCCTGGAGATAGCGGCCTTCGCCGTAGGCGCTGCCGCAAACGCTGTAGAGCGCCTCGATGCGTTCCAGCGGTGAGCAGAACTGCGCGGCCAGCTCGCGCACCCGGGCGGCCACGCGGGCCTTGGTTTCGCTGTGCACCAGGGCCTGGCCATGGATCTTGTGCAGACGCTCCTGCAGCAGGTATTCGAGCCGGGTACCGACCGCGCCGGCCTTCGCGAGCCGGTCGATGGCAGCCATCAGGAAGCGCGAGCACTCGTCAACGAAACCGGTGGTGATGTACAACGCCACCGATTCGGCCACGATCTCCATGCCCAGCACCAGATCGTTCTCTTCCAGCAGCGCCCAGTGGATGGCGCTCCTGAGCTCGGCGATGACGGTGGACCTGGCCAGGCTGTCGCGGTAGTGGCGCAGCGCCGTGGGCTGGCGGTTGGCCTCCACCATGCGGCCATGCAGGTAGAGGGCATGCCGGCGGCGCGCCGCCCAGGCATCCGGCGTGCTGGCGAGCGCGCGGTTGGCAAAGAGACGGGTGATGTGCAGCAGCCGATGCGCCACCCGACCATCGCCGGCCGGCACCGTCGTCACCAGCGACTTCGCGCACAGGCTCAGCACGCCTTCGGTCACACCGTCGGCGGGCAGATCCGGGCTGGTGGCCACGGCCACGGCGCCTTCCAGGTCAAACATGCCACTGAACACGGCCAGTCGCTGCAGCACCTGCCGTTCCGAGTCGGTGAGCAACTCGTAGCTCCAGTTCAACACCGCATGCAGCGTCTGGTGCCGGCTCATGGCGACACGTCGGCCGCGGGTGAGCAGCTCGAACGCGCTCTCCAGGCGCAGCAGCAGCCCTTGCGCGCCCAGGCTGTTCACACGCGCCGCCGCAAGCTCGAGCACCAGCGGCATGCCATCCAGGAACTCGCAGAGTTGCCGCACGGCAGAGACATTGGCCTCGGTCAACTGGAAGGTGTCGCAGGCCGCCCGGGCGCGCTCGACGAAGAGCTGGATGGCGGGATAGGCCAGCACGGCGTCCAGACCAAGGGCATCCTCTGGCCCGGGCACCGCCAGCGGCGGCAGCTTGAACACCCATTCCGCGTCGATCTCCAGCGCTTCACGGCTGGTGGCCAGGATGCGCAGCCTGGGGCAGGCCCGCAGCAGCCGGGCCGCCATGGCCGCGGCCGCATCGATCACGTGTTCGCAATTGTCCAGCACGATGAGGGCCTGCTGCCCGCACAGCCCCGCCTCCAGAATGGCCCAAGGCTCACCGCGCGCCACATCCAGACCACAGGATTGGCCGACGGCGGCCACCACCTGCGCCGCATCGGAGAGTGCGGAGAGATCCACGAAAAAGGCGCCGTGCTCGTGCAGGCCCGCTTGCTGCTCCGCCACGGCCAGCGCCACCGTGGTCTTGCCGATGCCGCCTGCGCCCACGAGGGACACCAATCGCTGTTGCGACAACAGTTCACCGAGGCGAGCCACGTCCGGGTCGCGCCCGATGGGGCGCGTCAGCCGGGCCGGTAGACGACGCTGCGCCCGCACCCCCGCAGGTGCAGGCAACGCAGGCGAAGCTGACACCTGCTCCCGAGCTTCGACGGGGGCGTGCGGCTGATGCGGAAGAGAGCGCGATGTCAGAGGCGCGGACGGGAGCGCGGACGAAGACGAAGACGAAGACGAAGACGAAGACGAAGACGAGGACGGGGACGGGGACGGAGGCGGAACCTGCACCTCGCCCACAAACGCATAGCCGCGGCCCGGCACATTCGTGATGTAGCGGGCCCCATTCTGTCCATCTCCCAGCAAGCGCCGGAGCGCGGACATGTGTACCCGCAGGCTGGTTTCCTCCACGACGGCGCGCATCCACACCCGCGATACGAGCTCTTCGCGGCTGTAGAGGCGGCCGGGGCTTTCCAGCAGTACCTCCAGCAACTGCAGCGCACGGCTACCGATGCGCACGCTGCCATGGGCGTCGAAGAGCTCGCGACGCACGGCGTCGTACCGGAAGGGCCCGAAGCCGAACACGGTCGCCTTGTGCTGTAGGAGGTTCGCTGCCGCGGTGGGGGTCATGAGTCTGCCGAGATGCCGGAGTTGCGGGGCGGCAAAGGCGCCATGCCCACGACGTGCAGGCGCCCACTTGCCACTAGCGGGCGCTCAGCGCCCATCATCGCCGTGGGCCAGGCCTTTCGGGGTGTGAATCTTCGTGAAATTCACCGACGAGCCACCGCATCGACCATCGTCATCCCACGGCTCTGTTCAGCGCTGCTTCCTGGACGATCCGCAATCGACCCAAGATGTCAGCCAAGGGTTCGGGAGAAGTTCCGTAGGTATGTTCCGTTTCTTCGTCAAATTCAAATATTTGACGAAGAAACGGAACACATGGAAGCGTCAACCATGCAGCTGTCGCCCCACGAGCGCCTTGCCTGTTCGTCTCCCGTTCAGCACAAATAGGCAAAACACCGGCAGCTTCGTGTATTGCCCGGTCGGGCTCGAAAGAGAAGAATTCCACCCATCAGATTGACCTTGGAACTCTCCCAGGCAATGGTCCCCACCAGCCAGAGCCCCGCCGCTCCAGCTGCACGGCCACATCAACCCGGATGGATGGATTCAATGAACAACTTCACCCTCAACACCCCCACCAAGATCCTGTTCGGCAACGGTCAGATCGCGAATCTGGCGCGTGAAATTCCTGCCAACGCCAGGATTCTCATCACCTACGGCGGTGGCAGCATCAAGAAAAACGGCGTGCTCGACCAGGTGCTGAAGGCGCTGGAGGGCCGGCCCGTTTTCCAGTTCGCCGGCATCGAGCCCAACCCCACCTACGAAACACTCATGAAGGCGGTGGAAGTGGTCAAAGCGGAGAAGATCGATTTCCTGCTGGCCGTGGGCGGCGGCTCGGTGGCTGACGGCACGAAGTTCATTGCAGCCGCAGCCCGCTACACCGCCGCTGCGGACCCGTGGGACATCCTGCTCACCACCGGCGCCAAGGTCAGCAGCGCGGTCCCCATGGGATGCGTCCTGACGCTGCCCGCCACCGGCTCGGAGTCCAACAATGGGGCCGTCATCAGCCGCGCCTCGTCGGGCGACAAGCTGCCGTTCTTCAGCCCCTGGACCTACCCCGTCTTCGCGGTGCTCGACCCGGTCACCACCTACAGCCTGCCGCCGCGCCAGATCGCCAACGGCATCGTGGACGCCTTTGTCCACACCGTCGAGCAATATCTCACCTACCCGGCGGAAGGCAAGGTGCAGGACCGCTTCTCGGAAGGCCTGCTGCTGACGCTGATCGAGGAAGGTCCGCGTGCACTGGCCGAGCCGGAGAACTATGCGGTGCGCGCCAATGTCATGTGGAGCGCCACCCAAGCGCTCAATGGCCTGATCGGCGCCGGTGTTCCGCAGGATTGGACCACCCACATGCTGGGCCATGAGCTCACTGCCATGCATGGCCTGGATCACGCCCAGACACTGGCCGTCGTGTTGCCGTCTGTCCTGCAGTACAAGAAGGAACAAAAGCGGGCCAAGCTGCTGCAGTATGCCGAGCGCGTCTGGAACCTGCGCGAAGGCACCGAGGACCAGCGCATCGACCAGGCCATCCAGGCCACCCGCGCCTTCTTCGAGCAACTGGGTGTGCGCACCCGCATGGCCGACTATGGCCTGGACGGCAGTAGCATCCCTGCCATGATCGCCAAGCTGAAGGAGCATGGCTCCACCGCGCTGGGCGAGCATCGGGACATCACGCTGGAAGACAGCCAGCGCATTCTGGAAGCAGCGCGCTGATGCCCGTTCCGCGCTGACAGCCCTGCGCTGATGGCCCGCGCTGATGGCCACAGGCCTTCTCCGGTGGCATCAGCGCCCCCTCCTGCCGCGTGATACAAGTTCCCCATGACCACAGTGCTGAACGATCGCGTGCGCAAGCGGATCATTGAACAGGCGATTGGATTCTCGACAGGCTCCTTCGCCAGCGCATCGCCGGTGGCGGGCGTGAAGATTCTCCACACGGAGAAAGGCCACGCCCGCACGCCAGTGCTTTATGAGCCGATGATCGTCATCGTGTTTCAGGGCGCCAAGGTGGGGTTTCTCGGTGACCGGACCTTCCGCTACGACCCCGAGCGCTATCTGCTGCTGACCGTCCCGCTGCCGTTTGAATGCGAGACCATCGCAAGCCCGAAGCGACCCTTTGTCGGCATCTCCATTGGCGTGGACGCCACCCTGCTTCAATCGGTGCTGACCGACATGGGGCATGAGCATATCGACGCGCTCGCCGCCGAGGCGTCTTCAGGCGTCAATGGCGCGAGATTCACGGACGAACTGCTCTGCGCCATCGAGCGCCTGTTCGACGCCATGAAAAATCCCCGGGATGCCAGGTTCCTGGGCAAGCTCATCGTCAAGGAAATCCTCTATCACGTGCTGTGCGGCGACAGTGGTGCGGCGCTTCATGCCCTGGTCAACCGCCAGACCCATTTCGGCCTGATCTCCAAGGTCATCCAGCACATCGAAACCAACTATTCGGAGACCTTCAGCGTTGAGCAGTTGGCCAGGATGGTGAACATGAGCGTGTCGGCCTTCCATCACAACTTCAAGGCCGTCACCAACACCTCGCCGCTGCAATACGTGAAGAGCTTCAAGCTGCACCGGGCGCGATTGATCATGCTGAATGAAGGCGCCAAGGCAGGGGTGGCGGCCACCCGGGTGGGCTACGAAAGCGCTTCGCAGTTCAGTCGCGAGTTCAAGCGCTACTTCGGCGCCACGCCGGTCGATGAGGTGGCGCGCCTGCAGCCCGCTGCCGTGACAGCAGACCACTGAACGATCTCCGCAAGTTTGTGGATGAGTTCCTGGCGCCCGTTCGCTAACGTGCGGGGCCCCTCAACCCACGGCGCCCGCGCCCCTTGGAGGCTGCGCGCATGCGCCAGGACAGCTCTGCCTATCGACGCGACATTGACGGCCTGCGTTGCATTGCCGTGCTCAGCGTGGTGGCCTATCACTTCGGGCTTTCCTGCCCCGGTGGCTTCACGGGCGTGGACATCTTCTTTGTGATCTCCGGCTACCTCATCGGCAGCCAGATCTACAGCGAGGCCAGCCAGGGGCGTTTCAGCTACGCGGCGTTTTATTACCGACGCGCCCGACGGATCGTGCCGGCATTGATGGCGGTGCTGATCGCCACCGGGGCGGCCATGCTCGCGCTGGCCTCGCCGCTTGAATTGCGGGACTTTGGCCGAGATGCGGCAGGCGCCGTGTTCTCCGTGTCCAACATCACGCTGTACCGCGCCATCGACTACTTCCGGCCGGCGGCGGAGAGCAACCCGCTACTCATGACCTGGTCCCTGGGCGTGGAGGAGCAGTTCTACATCATTGCGCCGGTATTGCTGGGCCTGATCGTGCGCCTGCGGCCCCACAAGCACTTCGCCGCCGTGGCGATGCTCGCTGCGATGTCGCTGAGCCTGGCCGTATGGCAGGTCCGCCACGCGCCGCAAGCTGCGTTCTATCTGTTGCCGCCGCGTGCCTGGGAACTGGCCGTAGGCGTCCTGCTGGCCATCTGGCGCGTCCATCATGCGGCGCCCCTGGCGCAGCGTCGGCAATGGCAGGTGGAAGTGATGGCCGTCATCGGGCTGGTGCTGTTGATCGTGCCGATCGCCACCTACAGCGCCACCACCCGCTTCCCAGGCCTGGCCGCGCTCCCATCTGTGGTGGGTGCGGCCCTGCTGCTGCATGCCGATGGGTCGTACATCAACACCCGCCTGCTCAGCCATCGCTTTGCCACCTTCTTCGGCCTGGTGTCCTATTCCTTGTACCTGTGGCATTGGCCACTGATCAGCATCGCCCGAATGACGCTGGAGGACGAGCCATCCCTGGGCTTGCGGCTGGGCTTGATGGCCTGCTCCCTCGCATTGGCCTATGGCTCCTACCGCTGGATAGAGACACCCTTTCGCCGCGCCGCCACACCCCAGCGGCAGGCTTTGCATCGCTATGCAGCCGTGCTGGCCGTTGCCGGCCTGGTTGCAGGATCGGGCTATCTCCTCGGCGGCATTCCTCAGCGTTGGGCACCCGACTTTGCCGCCATGGAGGCCAACGCCCAGCCGCCGCAGAACCGATGCCTGGTGGGATACGGGGGAACCACCCTTCCTCCCGCCGAGCTGTGCGCGGGGGCATCGGAGCATCAGGACGGATGGGCGCTGGTGGGTGACAGCCACGCCAGCGCCATGGCCCCTGCCCTGCAGGCACTGAGCCAATCCTCGGGATGGCGCCTCGTCGAGTTCACCAAATCATCCTGCCCATTCCTGGTAGGGGTCACGCGGCCCATGGCCCGCTACCCGCAGCATGGCCAGGAGTGCGTGCAGTTCAATGAGCAGGTGATGGACAGGCTGGTCTCGTCGCCGGCCATCAAGGTGGTGGTGATCGGGGGCTTCTGGGGCATCGGCATGGCGGCCGATGGGCCCTACACCGCCGTGGCCGGCGCGCAAACACCGCCCGAGGCGGCACTGCGCGGGGGATTGATGCAGACCGTGCAGGCATTAAAAGCGGCCGGCAAACAGGTGGTGGTGCTGGGGGACGTGCCGTTCTTCAATTTCGCACCCATCAAGCGGGTGGCCGCGTGCAGCAACCGCTTGCGCGCGCAGTTGAACGACATCGAGCCACAAAGCCGGGATTGCGAGTTCGGCACCTGGGCACAAATTGCGGACGATGCCCGGGCCCATGCGGTGGTCCGGGACGTGGTTCAACACGCTGGCGCCACCTACATCGACCCTCGGGCCAGCCTGTGTGATGGATCCGGCTGCCGATTTGCCGACAGCGGCCGCATGCTGTACCTGGACCGGCAGCATCTCTCGACACCCGGCGCTCACCTTGCCGCTCAGCCGCTCAAGTCGCGGCTGGGATTCCATTGAGCGGCGCCTGTCAGGACGAGGCGTCCGCCACCCGCTCCGAAATCTCGATGAGATTCAGATCCGGGTCCCGCACATACACGGAGCGGATCTTCCCGGTGGCTCCGGTGCGCAGGACCGGCCCCTCGATGATCGCCACACCTGCCGCATCCAGGCGTGCCTGCACCTGCAACAGCGGCACGCTGGCGATGAAGCACAGATCCAGCGCGCCCGGTACCGGCGTGTGCGCCTTGGGCTCGAACTCACGCCCCTTCACATGCAGATTGATCTTCTGCTGGCCGAACTTGAAAGCGCGCCGTTTCACCGGTGGTGTGCCGCCCACAAAGGATTCCAGCTGCATGCCCAACACCTCGGTATAGAAGCGAATGCAGTCGGCCTCGTGGTCGGTGGTGAGGACAAGGTGGTCGAGGTGATCGATCATGGATACTTCCTGAATGCCGGCATGTCCGAAGTCTGCCTCACCCGGGCCTGGCCTGCTTGCGGCGCTTCTTTTCGGCGTAGGACATATCGTCCGCCACTTCGGCCAGATCCCGGAACGTCCGCCCCGGCGCGCCCACGGCGTAACCGATGGAAGCGCCGATGGTGACCACCGCCCCAGGGACCGCGATCGGCTGTTGCAGCGCCTGATCGATGCGGGCGGCAATCACGGCCACACGCTCCGGATTGGCCAGCTTCGGCAGCAACACCACGAATTCGTCCCCACCCACACGGGCGACCAGGTCATCGCCCCGGCATTGCTGCAGCAGCCGCTCCGCCACGGTCTTGAGCACCTGGTCCCCGGCGCTGTGCCCATGGTGGTCGTTCACCGGCTTGAAGTCGTCCAGGTCAAACACCAGCACGCTGTACAGGCTACCCTCCACCTCGGCCACACGCCGCTCCAGCCCCCGGCGGTTCGCCAAGCCGGTGAGCAGATCACGGTCGGCCTCCGCCTGCAGCCGCTCCAGCCCGGTACGGCTGATGCCCACCAGCTTGGCTGAATAGGCCAGGGTCCAGATGATGAAGGCCACGTAGGCACTGAGCGCAGCCGCCGCCCACCACTGCAGGGCATGCAAGGTCGCATCCCGGTCCGCGCGGCGGGCTGCGAGCAGGCGCTGCTCCTCGTGCTCCAGGGCGCCCAGCAACTCGCGAAGGCGCTTGCTGGCGTCGATGTTGACCCGCTCATGCAGCGAGCGCTGCAACGCCTCCACGCCGTCTCGCCTGGCAATGACGTTCGAGCTTCGATACCACCCGAGAATTTCAAGCGTCTCCGAGGCCGCTTCCTGGGCACGCAGGGTCTGGGTCGGATTGTCGTTGACCACTTTTTCCAGGCGACCGGCGGCTTCGGCGGATTCCGTGGTGGCCTCCTGCAGGCGATCAAGGAACTCCGGCCGTGGGGCGATCGCGTAATTGCGCAGGGACAGCCCCCCGCGCAGCACGGACGCCCGGAGCGTGTTGATGTGCTCGATGACGTCGTAGGTATGGTCGACCCATCGGTCCGCCTCCCGGAACTTGACCACCCCGCCGGCCAGCACGGCAGCCCCAAGGACCACCATCAACAGGGCGGCCGTCTGTGTGGCCTGAACGACCCGCGCAATGCGTCCAAGCGTGTTCTTCTGAGATTGCATAGTGGGTTGTCGGATCCCGCCACAGGGCAACGATGCCACGATTCTGCTACGCATTTCATGTTGCCCAGCCCGCCACTGGCCCGCCTCAGCCACCATTCGCCGCACCAACCGCCCACCCGGCCGGTGGCCCGCCAGACTGCCACCGTCCCCACTTTTTCCGAGACAACGATGAAAGCCTGGCTTCGTTCCAACCGCGGGTTCCTGGTATTCCTGGCGGGTTTCCTCTTCTTCCGGACGGCCGTCGCCGACTGGAACCCGGTGCCCAGCGGCTCCATGCGGCCCACCATCCTGGAGGGCGACGTGGTGTTTGTGGAACGCATCGCCTACGACTGGAAGCTACCGCTGACCGACGTGTCGCTGTTTCGAGTGGCCAACCCGCAGCGGGGCGACGTGGTGGTGTTCAGCTCGCCGCGTGATGGCACACGGCTGATCAAGCGCATCGTGGCCGTGCCGGGTGATGAGGTCGAGGTGCGCAACGACGTGCTGGTCATCAATGGCCAGCCTGCCACCTACAGCGCCCCCCAGTGGCTGGAGGAGACGGTCGCGCCCGGCGTTCACCTGCCCGCCGTGCGGGAGGTGGAAGAGTTGCTGGGGCAGCGCCGGCTGGTGCAGCAGTTGCCCGGCGTAGCCAGCCGGCGCAACTTCGGCCCCTTGAAGCTGGCCACGGACGAATTCTTCATGATGGGGGACAACCGCAACAACAGCGAGGATTCCCGCGCCATCGGCCCCGTGCCCCGGCGGCTGATCACCGGGCAGGCGCGGCGGTTGCTGGTCTCGGCGGACATCACCGCACATTGGGCGCCGCGTTGGGAACGCTTTGGTGCGGCGCTGCGCTGACGCCTGAAGCCCGGTCTGGTTTGGTCGGGGCCAGACGTTCAACCGCGTCCACCGTCAGCGCCCGGGTCTGCGCCCTGCGTTGGGGCCGGCGCCGTGCAAGTTATGCTGGCGCGTCCTGCATCCGAGAGCCTGCGTTTTGTCCCGCCTGATCTGTTTCAACAAGCCCTATGGCGTCCTCAGCCAGTTCACCGCCGAAGGTCGCTGGAAGGGGCTGAAGGAATTCATCGACCTGCCCGGCGTGTACCCGGCCGGCCGGCTGGACGCGGATAGCGAAGGTCTGCTGCTGCTGACCGATGACGGCCAACTGCAGCAGCGCATCTCGGCCCCGCGTTTCAAGATGGACAAGACCTATTGGGTGCAGGTGGAGGGCTCGCCGGAGGAACCGGCATTGGACAGCCTGCGACGCGGCGTGGTGCTCAATGATGGCCCCACCCTGCCGGCCCAAGTCCGGCTGCTGAGCCCGGCGCCGGAACTCTGGCAACGTGACCCGCCCGTGCGTGCGCGCAAGACCATCCCCACGGCCTGGATCGAGGTGGTGATCCACGAAGGGCGGAACCGCCAGGTGCGGCGCATGACGGCCGCTGTCGGCCTGCCCACCCTGCGCCTGGTGCGGGTGGCGATCGGGCCCTATCGGCTCGATGACCTGCAACCCGGTACGTGGCGCGAAGCCGCCGTTCCCGGCCGCTGAAACCACCGAGACAGGGCCGACCCGTGTCAGGCGGCACGTTTCGGGCCGGGCGGTGTCTAATTCTTGCGCCGCTGCTGGACGATCAGCGCCAGAAACACCACCGCCGCAGCCAGGCTGGTGTAGCCGCTGTAGTTCACCAGCCCCAGTGACCAGCCCCACGCGCCCACCACCACCGCCAGGCATCCCAGCAACAGCAGCCCGCCCACGGTTCGCAGCAGTCGGGAGGTGGTCGTCGGCAGCTCCTTGCCGAACACATCCGACTGCGCCCGGTCCGTCGCCAACGCCAGCGCGGCGAAGGCCACGATGCAAATCAGCAGACAAGCCAGGTGAGTCATCGCCCGCCCTCCCCGCCGGGCTGAAGCGCCAGTCCTGCATGAGCGGCGGCATCGGTAGCGCGTACAGGTGAGAGCCCGGCCGGGAATTCGGCCGCCACCGTCGGTTTGGCTGCAGGTTCAACCGCATGCGCAGGTGCTGCGACGCGGCGTGCCTTTGGCACCGGTTGGTGTCTGGGCACATGCCGCGCCGTGCGGATGGCCAGCCAGGCCAGCAATGCAGCGAGCACCCAGAACATCAGCTCCACGCCGACAAAGACCCAGTCCCCCCGCGCCGCACTGCGCCACATCGGCCGGTCAGTGGTCAACGCATTGACCACCGGCAGCAGCGCCAATGCGGCCGCACCGGCCCAGAACAATTCGATCCAGGCCCGCTTGGCCGGCCGCAGCACCGCATGCGCCAGCGACAGCGCCCAGACGATGAAGACCACATGCACCTCCCACTCACTCCGCTGCGCCATCTCCAGCGGCAGCAGCCGGTTGGCCCACAGCATCGCAGTCATGGCCAGGGGCAGGCCCGCGATGGTGGCAATGTTCAATCGCTCGACCAGACGGAAGCCGACATATGGCTTGTGCGGGTCGGGCAACTGTTGTCGGCGCTTGACCGTCCACATCACCAGCCCGCTGCCGACCATCGCCGTGCCCGCCAGGCTGACGATGAAATACAGCCACCGGGTGGCATCGTCACCAAATCGGCCCAGGTGCAGGCCATACATCACACCGCGGGTCTCGGCAGCGGCGCCGACGGCGTTCTTGTCCTCCACCAATTGGCCGGACACACCGTCAAACAGCAGGTATTGCGGACTCATGGAAACACGGCCGTTCTCGCCGCGGGTCACAGCCACGCGCGCGGACGCATCACCCGGGTTGGTGGCGGTCACACGGGCCACGCTGTTCGGCCCCCAGTGGCGCTCGGCCTCGCGCACCATCGCTTCGACCGAGGCCAGCGGCGCAGCCTGGCCGGACGGTGGCCCCGGCTGGATGAAGGCATTCAGCTCCGCCGTCAGTTGCTTCTTGAGTGCCGGCGAATCGATGCCGGCCTGCTCGCCCCAGGGCATGTACATCGCCATCAGGGTCACCAGCCCCGTATAGGTGATCATCAGGTGGAAGGGCAGCCCGAACACGGACAGCGCGTTGTGCGCGTCCAGCCAGGAGCGCTGGCCCTTGCCCCACCGGAAGGTGAAGAAGTCCGTGAAGATCTTCTTGTGGGTGATGACGCCGCTGACGATCGCCACCAACATGAACATGGCAGCCAGCCCCGCCAGCCACCGGCCCCACAGCACCGGCATGTAGTGGAACTGGAAGTGGAAGCGGTAGAAGAACTCGCCCCCCAGCGTCTCGCGCGAGGTCACCTTCTGGCCGGTCTGGGGGTCGAAGTTGGCCTCCTTGAACGCGCGGCGGGCGCCGTCCTTGGGCGGCACGCGCCAGAAGGCGTTGGCGACGTTGTGGCGGTCATCCGTCAGGCGCATGCTCCATTGCGTCGTACCCGGCGCCAGCGTCTGGAGCTCCTTCGCAATGCGGCCGGCCACCACGGCCGGCGCGGGCGCCTCGGCCTGGTGGGCAATTTCCGGGCGCATCCATTGCGACAGCTCTTCCTTGAAGTAGCTGACGGTGCCGGTCAGGAACATCGCAAACAGCACCCAGCCCAGCAGCAGGCCGGTCCAGATGTGCAGGTCCGACATGGTCTGGCGGATGCCACGCGCTTGAGGCGCGGGTTGGGAAGCCGCAACGGCGGGGCGATCAACACTCATGATGCAGAAACAGGCGCGGCGTTATGCCAAACGGACCAGGCAAAAGGCAGCAGCACCATGGCCGCGATGAACAACCCCACCCAGGCACGGGTGGCACTGCGCACGGCAAACACCCAGACCACGGCGCCGGCATACAGGGCAAAGCTGCCCAGCATGCCGCCGATGACGGCCTGCGGCCGGCTCACCGGCAACGCCAGGACGGCCACGCTGAGCAGCGCGGCCAGCACATAGCCGCCGCCCATCGCGGCCACGATGCGCGAGATCAGCGGCAGCACGCGCAGCACCATCAGAAGTCGAACGACGCCGACACCACCAGCGTGCGGCCGGTGGCGACGGTGGCGTAGGTGCCGCTCAGCAGCCAGTAGTGGCGGTCGAACACGTTGTCGATGTTGGCGCGCAGCACGGTCGGCACGCCGGCAATGCTGGTCTTGTGACGAGTGCCGATGTCAGCGCGGGTCCTCGCGTGGGCCACACTCGCGCCCAGAAGCGAATTCATGGCCAGCGCCATCGGCTGACGGGCAGCTTTGAACTGAGGATGTTCGGGACGAAGAATTCGTGAGGTCATGGTCAGTCAAGCGGCAACTCATCAACAATCGCGATGAATTCGCATATGCGAATATTTCTCATCTTAGAGCTTGAACGATGAACATCGGTAAACCGCTGTGCGAATGGAGGACGGTTTGCCCCAAGCGTCGTCAAGGCGGGAACGCCTCTGCGAACGCGATGTGACCGGCCCGAGACAGATCGCGGCGGGACACCACCGGTAACAGGTGACTTTCGGACAGCGCGGTTTGCCACCTGGATGCCGTTCGAGTCACGCAGAGGCCTTGATGCGCCTGTAAGCTGATGGCGTTGCCCGACCCACGGTTCAACATCGTTCCCCATGTTTTCATGAGCAAGTTGATTCAATCCCTGCACGACTTCCTGCCCGTCTGGGCTTCCGACTGGCTGGACATCCTGGTGCCCCTGATCGAGGTCGCATTGATTGGCCTGGCAGCCTGGCTGGTCATGCGGGTGGCCCGCCAGGTCACGCGTCGGTTGACCAGCGCCTACGCGCTACCGCTGAAGCTGGCCGCGCTGTTCCTGCGGTCCGTGGGGGTGGTGGTGTACGGCTGCGCACTGTTGTGGGCGCTGGCACGGCTGGGCGTCTCCGGCGCCGTGCTGTGGACGGCCTTTACCGGATTTGCCACGGTGGGTGCGGTCGCTTTCTTTGCGGCATGGAGTGTGCTCTCCAACCTGTTCTGCGCGCTGCTGATCTACATCACCCGCGCCTTTCGGGTGGGCGATGTGGTGGAGCTGCTGGAATCCGGCGACAAGGCAGGGGTGAAGGGCCGGGTGCTGGAAATCAACCTGGTCTACACCACGCTGCTGGAAAGCGGGGATTCGTACAGCGGCACCAGCCTGCAGCTGCCCAACGCCCTGTTCTTCCAACGCGCATTGCGGCGCTGGCACGGTGCCGCAGCCGATGAGGGCGCCCCACCGGAGCCGCCGATCCGGATTTGACAGCTCGGGGCGCACGCGCAGCCCGGCCCACGTCTGAAGACCCCCGCTTCTATCCGCCTTTTTGTAGAGGACGGAATGACGGACACCGCCTATCGTCCCCTGGCTTGGGGGCAGGCGGGGATGTGCAGAGTCCCTTGACCTGATCAATGGCAGGGTTTTCACCGACCCACGGTGGCAACTTCATTTGCTGAACTCAGCGGTAAGAAAGCTTTGCATAGCTCGACAAAGGCAACGCAATGGCGGGTCGCTCCACGATGGCGGTTTTCCTGTTGATGGTCGCGCATGCCGCCTGGGCCGGCCCCGGCGATGCGGATGCCGTCCCCGCCTTCCAGCGCATGGATTCGATGGAGGCGCGTGTGCAGGGCTGCGTCACCTGCCACGGCCAGAGCGGCCAGGGCACCAACAATGGCTACTACCCGCGCATTGCCGGGAAGCCGGCCGGTTATCTCTACAACCAGTTGGTGGCCTTTCGGGACGGCACTCGCCATTACGCCCCGATGAATTACCTGGTCGCGTACCTGCCGGACGCGTATCTCAAGGAGATGGCGGACTACTTCTCCCGCCAACGCCCCCCATTCTCGCCATCCACCGCGCCACCGGCCGCGCCCGAGATCTTGAGCCGGGGCGGCACGCTGGTGTCTGCCGGGGATGCCAAGCTGGGTGTACCCGCCTGCATCGCCTGTCATGGCAAAGGTCTGACCGGCATGGCACCGGGCATTCCAGGCCTGGTGGGGCTGCGGCAACCCTACATTGCCGCGCAGCTGGTGCGCTGGAAAGTCGGTGACCGCCATGCAGCAGCACCAGACTGCATGGCCCGCATTGCCAACAAGCTGACCGATGCCGACATCACGGCGGTGTCCTCCTGGCTGGCCACCGTCCCTGCGCCGGAAGACCCCTCACCGGAGTCGCCGAACCTGGTCCGTATGCCCTTGGCCTGCGGCAGCCAGAGGTAAGCCATGAAAAGCAAGTTCGCCATTGCATTGGGCTTCCTGGTGGTGCTCATGGCCGCCGCCATCGGTTTCTACATCCATGCGGTCTACCGGCCCTTGCCATCCACGGGCAAAGGCCCACGCGGCGCCGAGACACCGGACGCGACCACTTCGCTCATTGCCAAGGGCGAATACCTGGCCCGCATCGGCGATTGCGTGGCCTGCCACACCGACCCTGGCGGGAAGGTGTTCGCCGGCGGCCGTGCCATGGCGACGCCGTTCGGCCCGCTCTACACCCCCAACATCACACCGGACGATGAGACCGGCATTGGCGCGTGGTCGGCCGATGACTTCTACCGGATGATGCACACCGGCATTTCGCGGGACGGCACCCTGCTCTACCCGGCCATGCCCTTTGCCAGCTACACCAAGGTGACGCGGGATGACTCGGATGCGATGTACGCCTATCTGATGTCCGTCAATCCGGTGAAACAGAAGAATCGGCCCCATGAATTGCGCTTCCCCTACAACCAGCGGGAATTGCTGGTGGGCTGGCGCACGCTTTATTTCTCCGAAGGAGAGTTCAAGAGCGATCCCGCCAAGGACGCGACCTGGAATCGCGGCGCCTACCTGGTCCAGGGCCTCGGTCATTGCGCCATGTGCCATACCGCCGTCAATCGGCTGGGCGGCTCCAGCGAATCTCAGGCCTTCGAGGGCGGCATGATCCCCAACCAGAACTGGTATGCGCCCTCGCTCACCTCCAACCGTGAGGCGGGCCTGGGCAACTGGTCCATCAAGGAGATCAAGGACCTGCTGCAGGCCGGCGCTTCTGACCGTGGCACCGTCTACGGCCCCATGGCGGAAGTCGTTTATCACAGCCTGCAGTACATGACGGATGCCGACGCCGAGGCCATGGCCGTCTACCTGAAGGACCTGCCCAAGCGGGACGCGGAGCCGCCGCCCACCAGCCAGGCCCGCCTGGTGCAGCCCGCCGTGATGGAGCTGGGCCGCAAGACCTACGACAAGCAATGCGCCATGTGCCATGGCGCCGAGGGCAAAGGCTCGCCCCCCGGCTTCCCGCCGCTGGCAGGCAATCAATCCATCACCATGCCTTCGCCGGTGAATTCCATTCGCATGGTGCTCAATGGGGGCTACCCGCCGGGCACCTACCGCAACCCACGCCCACACGGCATGCCGCCGTTCAATCACATCCTCAATGACGAGGAAGCGGCGGCGGTGGTGACCTACATCCGGGTGGCCTGGAACAACGCCGGTACGCCCGTCTCGCCGACGCAGGTGAATGAACTCCGCAAGCTTCTGCCGGAATAACGGACGGCATCACGGGCGGACCAACGAACCCAATAGCGGCTGGAATAACGCAAGGAACCCGTATGGAGCGAGAACGCGCAAGGTCATCCGCATCGGGAACCACCCGGACGCCGGCACAGCCACTGCCACAGACCCCGGCACAGAAGGCGGACGAAGACCGCAAGGTCGATGAGATCGTCCGTGCCGGCCCGTCCGGTGCCTTTGCGGTGGCGGGCCTGGCCACCGCCATTGTCGTGGCCCTGTACCTGGGGTTCTATCTGTTGGTCTACCTGCCTCGCGGAGCCATGCAATGACGGGTACACAGTCCGCCCGCCCGGGCGGCGGGCGCCGCCCTGGGCCGGGCCACCAGCCCGGCCATCCAGCAGGCCATGAAGCTGAGCATGTGGCGGAGACCGCGGAAAGACGCTGGAGTTTCATCGTCGGCGCCATCATCGTGGTCATCATCGCCAGCATGGTGTATGCCGGCCTGCATTGGGCCGCCATGCCGCCCTCGCGCGTGGAGACGGTGGACGTCAATACGCTGCACCTCCAGGGCGAATTCGTCGAGGGCAATCTCGGCACCCAGCTCAACCCCGATGGTTCGGTGACGGTGCGCCTCATTGCCCAGCAATATTCATTCGTGCCGCAATGCCTGGTGGTGCCCGCTGAAATGCCGGTGACCTTTCGGGGCACCGCCACGGACGCCATCCACGGCTTCGTGGTGGGCAGGACCAACACCAACACCATGCTGGTCCCTGGCTTTGTGGCCACCTTCACCACCAGCTTCAAGCAGACCGGTGAACACCTCATGCCTTGCCATGAATATTGCGGCACCGGCCACGAAGCCATGTGGGCCCGTGTGCAGGTGATTCCAGCGGCCGAATTCCTGGCCAAGGCGCGTACGGGAGAAAGGCTCAGCTGTGTTGCAGGCTAAACGACTGGTACTGGCGCATTTCTGGGTGGCATTCATCGCTTTTGCCGCAGCCATCCTGCTGGGTGAATGGCAGATGTTTGTGCGCAGCCCCTTGTCGCAATGGATCAACAATCCGGAGCACTACTACCGCTCGGTCACCGCGCACGGAACCGTGATGGCCTATGTGTTGCCCACGCTGGTGGCCATGGGCTTTGGTTATGCGGTGTGCGAGCTGGCCCTGAAGCGGCCGCTCCTGGGTGTGAAGTGGGCCTGGGCGGGCTTCTGGCTGGTGATCGCCGGCACGGTGATCGCGGCCATCACCATGGCCTCGGGTGCGGCCTCGGTGCTCTACACCTTCTACCCGCCCATGCTGGCCAGCAGCTGGTACTACATCGGCGTGGTGCTGGTGGTGGTGGGCTCGTGGATCTGGGTGGCGTTGATGGCCATCAACCTGCGTGCCTGGCGCAAGGCCAACCCGGGGGCCACGGTGCCACTGGCGATGTTCGGCAATGTGGCGGGCGCCTACCTGTGGGCGTGGACCTCGCTGGGTGCAGCCATCGAGGTGCTGGTGCTCATCCTGCCGGCGTCCCTGGGCCTCACCGACACGATCAATGCCGGGCTGGCGCGGGTGTTCTTCTCCTGGACCCTGCATGCCATCGTGTATTTCTGGCTGATGCCGGCCTACATCGCCTTCTACACCATCGTGCCGCGCGCCATCGGCGGGCGGCTCTACAGCGACGCCATGGGGCGGGTGGCCTTTGTGCTGTTCCTGGTGTTCTCCATGCCCATCGGCATTCACCACCTGTTTGCCGACCCGCAGGTGGGCGCGGGCTTCAAGTTCATGCATGCCGCCATGACCGCCATGGTGTCGGTGCCCACGCTGCTGACGGTGTTCACCATCGTCGCCTCGGTGGAGATCGCGGCGCGGCTGCGCGGTGGACGCGGCGCCTTCGGCTGGGTCAAGGCCCTGCCCTGGCACAACCCGATGATGCTGGCGGTGACCTTCTCCTTCGTCATGCTGGGCTTTGGCGGCGCTGGCGGCATCATCAACATGAGCTATCAGCTCAACGAGACCATCCACAACACGCAGTGGGTCACCGGTCACTTCCACCTGATCTTCGGCGGGGCCATCGTCATCATGTACTTCATGTTGGCGTATGAACTCTGGCCCCAGCTGACGGATACGCAGCCCTTGCCACCGGCACTGATCCGCCTGCAGTTGTGGTTATGGTTCATCGGCATGCTGGTGCTGACCATGCCGTGGCATCTGGTGGGCCTGCTGGGGGCGCCTCGGCGCATGGCCTATTACGACTACACCCATCCCGCGCTGGCGCCGCAGGCGTGGACAGTGGTGGCGTCCACGTTTGGTGGGCTGCTCCTGGTCGTCTCGGCGGGCTTGCTCGTCTACATCCTGGCCAGCGCCCATCGGCGTGAAAAAACCGGGGCTGCGCCGTTCACCTTCAGCATCACGGCCCATCCGGTTGCGCGCACCCCGGTGGCCCTCAATACCTTCGGGCTGTGGGTGGCCATGATGATCGGGCTGACGCTGGTCAACTACGGCTTCCCCATCGTCCAGCTGGCGCGGCTGGAGCACGCGTATGTGCCGGTTATTCCTATCGGGAGCCGCTGATGGACGCACGCTTGTTCTCGTGGTCCAACCGCTGGTTCCGGCGCAGCGTAGGCGGGCTGGTGGCCTTCACCGTGGCGGCAGCGCTGATCGGTTTCATCGCCCTGCCATCGGTTCAGGCGGACTATTCGGTGGGCGGGCTTTGGCAAGCGATCTGCCGGGCGGCGGGGGTGCCGAACTCGTGGGCCACGCCTGGCGGCGGCGACGTGCCACCCCGCCCCCTGGCGACCAAAGTGGTGCTGGACCGGGGCATGACCCGGGTGGAGCAGGCCGCGTCGGTGGGCCGAGGGGCCACGCTGGCGCTGAACTGCACCATGTGCCATGGCGCGCAAGGGGCGAGTGTGTCCAATTCGCCCAACCTCGCGGGCCAATATCCCGAAGTCGTGATCAAGCAGCTGCATGACTACCGGGAGGGCGGGCGCATCAATGCCGTGATGCAATCGCTGGCGCGCGGCCTGTCTGACCAGGACATCCGTGACCTGGCGGCCTACTACGCCTCACTGCCCAAGGCGCGCACGTCCCCGACCACCTATGACGAAACCCTGCCGGCGCTGGTGCGTGTGGGGGATCCGATCCGCAACATCGCGCCCTGCATCTCCTGCCACGGCGGCGTGGACCAGAAGCTTGGAACCCCCTGGATCGAAGGCATGCCCAAGGCTTATCTGGTGTTGCAGCTGGATTTGTTCCGCAGCGGCCAACGGGCCAATGACGCCCACGGCCAGATGCGAAACATGGCGCGGGCCATGACGGCCGCCGAGGTACAGGAAGTGGCCGAGTTCTATGCCCGCAAGGTCTCCGCCGAGGGTGGGCACTGAGTCAGGGATGCGTGCAATGTCGGGTCAAGACGGATAGGCCAGCGACGCCTTCAGAAATACCGCCACTTCCGTGCCGGAATCTCCGCGCCGCCAGTCGATGTCCGCCCCCAACAGGGCGGCGGATTCGCGCAATCGACTGATGCCCGACGCATCGGCTGCGACCTCGCCGAAATCCCGAACCCGCACCCACAGCCCGGCCTTGTCATACGAGATGAACAGCTTCACCCGCAGTGGGCCTGGCCGTTGCGGTGCCAGTTGCAGGACCTGACGCAGCGCCTCCACGGCGATGTTGCGCATCTCCGCCGCCACACCGGGCCGCAGTTCCCGAGCCGGGGCACTCTCGTCCACGTCCACAAGGCCGGCATCCACATCACCGCGCGCCTCCAGCGCCTGCAGGATGGCGGCTCCCAACAGCAGCCCGCCATCCAGCCCACGCAACGCGTTCAGGTGGTCGCGCGTGTCCTGCACGATACGTTCCACATCCAGCAGCGCCTGCTCCAGGCGCGTTCGCACCGGGTCCCCCAGCGGCAGCCGCCGAATGCCGGCGCTGACCTTGAGCCCCACCCCCAGCGTGCCCTGCAACAGGTTGTCGTGCAGGACCTTGGCCATGCGCTCCCGCTCGCCCAGCTGGATGTTCAACCGCGCGCTCAGCCGGCGCTGGGCCCGGCCCACTTCCAGCCGCAGGCGGTGGCGATAGAGCAGCGCCAGCAGCACGCCGGCGAGCAGCCCCACCAGCACCCGGAACCACCAGGTCTGGTACCAGCGCCGTGGCACCTCGATGACGACCAGCGTCTGGGTCTTCACCTCATCCCAGCCCTGGCGCAGGCCGGCCGCCTGCAGCAGCAGTTCATAACGGCCGGGCTGCAGGCCGCTGTAGGCCACCTGGCGGGAATTGCCGATATCGCGCCAGGTGGCATCACGCCCGGTCAGCAAGGCCCGAAAGCGCAGTGAATCCGCACGGGCCAGCTCCGGGGCGGAAAACTCCACCTTCACCAGGGCGCCGGACGTCACCAGCGCACGGCCGTCGCGTTGATGGCGCGGGCCAGTCTCGTCCATCAGCTCCACCACGCTGGGCAGCATGGCGGGCCTCATACGCGCCAGCTCGGCGGGATCCACCCAGAAGAGGTTGTAGCCCCGGCTGATCCAGAGGTGGCCCTGCCCGTCCATGGCCAGCGACGGAAACTGGCGGAAGGGGTTGAGCGTGCCGCTGATGCCATCAAAGCTGCCAAAGCGCAGCGGATGGAGCGGACTGTCCGGGGCTTGCCGCAGGCGTTCGATCTCCGCATGCGGCACCAGCACCAGGCCCTTCACCTCGTTGAGCCACAAGTCGCCGTTGGGGGCCTCCGCCACACCGGTCACCATGCCCAGCTGAAAGTCACCCGTGGTGCGTAGCCGGTGCATGGCGCCTTCGCGCCACAAGGACACCCCGCCATCGCCGGCGATCCAGAGATGTGGGCCGCGCTCATGGATCGCCAAGATGCGTCCGCGCGGCAGGTCGGCCGGGGGCAACACCCGGACGCCCTCGCTGGTGATCACGGCCACACCCTGCTCGGCGAAACCCACGGCAATACCGGTCCTGGTGGGGGTCATGACCAGGGCATTGCCTTGCAGCCCCGGGTCGGTGGAACGCGTCCAGCCATTCGGACCTTGCCGCCACACGCCCTGGCCGCCGATCGACATCCACATCGATCCATCCGGCAGGTCCGCCAGCGCCTGCACGTGGCGGCGCTGCGCCTCGGGCGGCAGGCTGACGGCGCGCAAGGCTGAGCCGGGTGAGTGCGAGCTGCCTGGTGTCAACGCGGCCTGGTGCCACGCAGCACCAAATCCGCCTAGCCACAGTTCACCTTGCCGATCCACCAGCAAGCTCGCGCCCAGGTTGGCCATGTCTGCGGCCGACAGCGGCATGGCGGCCGTGCCACCGTCGGTGGTCCAGCGCGTCACCGGTGCGCCGGTGCGCGTGGCCCAAACGCCGCCGGCCGCAGCGGGCACCAGCGCGCCGCCGCCGCCGACACCGTAGGGTGCGGCCCGGTGTGCCGTCGGCAGGGCAAATCGGATCAGCCCGCTGGTACTCCCCACCCAGATCTGGCCCAGCCGGTCTTCCAGCACCGAGAACGGCACCGCGTCGCCCAGGGCGCGGCCGATGGGAAAGTCCTCCATCGATAGTCGCTGGCCTGAGGCCGCGGACCCCAGTGCAGGAACGTGGAAGACCGTGCCATTCAGGCTCAGACCCCAGAGGCCGCCACGGCGGTCGACAAGGGTGTCGCCATTGATGGGGCTGTCCAGCCGCCACTGGGCACGGGTACCGTCGGGCCGGCGCAGCGCCAGCCGCTGGGCATCCTGCAGCAACCACCAGGCGCCGGACGCATCCTGCGCCAGCGTCTCCCCAGCACCGATACCGGGAATGGCCTCGGCTCGGCCGTCTGGCTGGCGCAAGCGCCACCACTGCCGGTCGCGACGGCCCTGCACCAGCAAGGCGCCATGGCGGTCCAGTTCCAGCCGGGCCACGGAGGCGGGCAGGCCCTGCGCGTGCGCGACGAGATGCCATCGGGTCTGATCCACTTGCGGGTCGAAACGGTAGAGCCCCTGCATGGAGGCGGCCCAGATCGATCCGGCGAAAAAGCGCAGCTTCACCACCCGAATGTCCGGCAACCCTGCCGTGCCACCGAAATGGGTGACGGACCGGGCGCCAGGCCGGTAAAGCGCCACGCCACCCCCCCGGAAGGCCACCCACACATCCATGTCGGGCGTGACCAGAACACTGGAGAGGTTCTGGGGCGCGGTGTCGCCGTCGGGGTAGAGGTTGATGCGCTCGAAGCGATTGCCGTCAAAGCGGATCAAGCCGTCCGCCGAGGCCATCCACAGCGCACCGCCCGGCCCCTGGACCATGTCGACGATCTCGGCCGGCGCGCCCGCCTTGGTGCTCCAGAACGTCTGGACAAAATCCTGGCGGCGCTCCTCGCCCGCATGGGCACCCGCCGTGGCCGTGGCCGTGGCCGTGGCCGAGGCCGAGGCCGTGGCCGACGCTGGGGTCGAGGCCGACGCCGTCACCAGGGCCATGATGGCCAGGCCACTCAGGAGGCTTTGATGCCAGGCAACCCGTGAGCTGCTGCAGTGCATCACCCAGCGGGCCAAGCCGTCCATGAGCCAGTACAGGATGGCTTGCATGGCATGGTCATCGGAAAAAGATCGGGCGGTAAGTCCGGCAGGAGCCATCGTGGAGGTGTCGTTGTCGGCCGCCCCGTCAAGGGGGTTGTTCTGGTGGTCGCTGAGGACCTCTGCGTCACTGCCGCGAGCCGAGCTGCCCTTGATTCGGGATGGGGCGAAGGCACAAACCGCAGCCAAAGCGGGCGCTATGGCGAGGATTTGCAACGCCGCGGACCGCCCGAAGCGGGGTCACCTCGGGCGCGAGGAGTGATGCAGAGGTTTCTCAAGGACGCTTGTCAGGCCTTTGTAGCAGCCCGTCCGACGCGGCGAATCCTCCATCTGGGGAAGGCTCCAGCTTGGCCAGACCCGCGCCCAAAAAGAAAAACGCCCGAACCGTGAGGTCGGGCGTTGGTGGATAGGCGGATAAAACGGTTCTTGGCGGTCCCAGCCCCGCCGTGGGCCTGCGCCGGCTCACAGGGCGGCCACCTGGATGTTTTCGGCAATGGTGGTGGTGCGGTGGCCGGTGATCACCACGGTGGGCAGGGTCTGCACTTCTTGCTGGGTGGCTTGCTGGGCCACTTGTTGATCCACTTCCTGCGGTGCGCGCTTGCCGGTGATGTAGACCGTGTCCAGCGTGATGACGGACGCGGCGCGTTCACGCTTGACTTCGGCGTGGACGACACCGGCGGCGAGGGCGACCGTGGCGATGAAACCGAAAGCGAAGGCCTTGAAGCTGGTGCTGTTGGAGATGGAGGCGATGGTGGTGGTGTTCATGGTGATTTCTCCTGAAGGGCTGTTGAAGCGTTGATCGGTGTGTCGATGGAATGCAGTGTCTGCATCCGCGCCGCGCGCCGCCACGGCCTCGCGACCAAAGCGCGCCGGAACGGCGCCAGCTGCATCCCAGGACGACAAGCGGTAGAGCGCAGTGGCGGTGGGGCAGCGCAACTGGTTGGAGGATCGGCGTGACGGGCAGGGTCAGGCGCGGATGGGTGGCGGATGGGGGGCGGATAGATGGCGGATGGTGGCGAACAGGCGGGGGTAGCGGATCGGGGCCAGGGGCAGGAGCGGAGGCCGAGCGGGAATCCGGGGCGGCAGTTTGTCGGCCTGGGCGCAACAGGTGACTGGCGAGGCCAGTGATGCCCCACTACAGTGCCTGACATCCGCAGCGCCTCGCCAGCGCTGCGCCTGCATGGCGCTCGCAAGACGCCGCCATAACCCGCGCCAACCGCGCCAACCCGCGCCAATCCGCCCCAATCCGCAAGAGGGAGCACTCCATGCCCGCAACTTCCCCCCTCCCCGCCCGCTGGGCGGCCTGCCGCGTTCCCCTGTGCGCCGTGACACTGCTGACAGCCGGGCTGCTCCCCGTTGCCGCGCGGGCAGACGATGGCATTGCCACCGACCGGCCGGATTTCGTGGAATCCAGCGACACGGTGGGCAAGGGGCGTTTCCAGATCGAGACCAGCGTCGCCTTTGACAAGGACAAGACGGCCGGCGTCCGCAACCGTACATGGTCCACCCCGACGCTGCTGCGCTGGGGCGCCTGGGACGATGTGGAACTGAGGCTGGAAACGGATGGCGCCGTGCGCAGCCGGGTCACCGCCGGTGGGGAGACGGCGCGGGCCAGCGGCTTCGCCGACAGTTCGCTGGGCATCAAATGGCATGTGGCCGACGGTGCTGAAGACGGCAGCCGGCCCGGCATGGCCTGGCTCTTCCATGTGGACGCTCCATCGGGATCGTCCGAGTTCAAGGGAGAAGGCTGGCGCCCCTCGGCCCGGCTCACGGCCGAGTGGGATCTGCCGCACGACTTCTCGGCCGGCGTGATGACGGGGCTCTATCAGGACCGAAACAGCGACAACCGCCGTTATTTAGGCGGCATCCTGGCAGCGACCTTGGGCATCCCCCTGCGGGAAGGCTGGCGCGGATTTGTCGAGGTCGCCGGCCAGTCCCTGGCCTCCAACCGCAATGGCGGCAAGGTGGTCACCTTCGACGCTGGCACCAGTTGGCAGTTGAGCCCGGATCTCCAACTCGATGCTGCCGTCTTCCGCGGCATCAGCAAGGCTGCGCCCGATTGGTCCTGGACGGTGGGGGTATCGGTGCGGTTCTGAACCATCGATTGCCGGTTGGGCGGTTGGCAGGGACAAGACGGTTCATTGACCAGGGTCAATTCACAAGGGGTTGAACTTGCTGCGTCGCAGCATAAAGTGGGGTTGTGTCATCCTAAAAACGAGGTCCACATGAGTTCCATCGCCATGTCCGTCTTTCTCGATTCGGAGCCCGGGGAACTGGTTGAGCTCCCTCACGCGGGCACCGGTCTGGAACATCCGCTGGTGTTTGACAGCGCCGCCAGGGAAATCCAGCATCTGGCCGCCGAAGGCCGCGCAGAAGTGGTGCAGCAGACCGTCCGGCAGATGGGCGAGGACACGCTGATCGAAGAGATCACCTTCAAGCGCATCGTCTGAACGTTGCTGCGGCGGCAGCGCTCGGACGGAGCTGCGACGGCAGCGCTCTGCCGCCGCGCTCCTGCGATTGCCCAGCATTCAGCCTCCAGGCCTGAGCAGTTCAGCCACCGCGCTTGCGGATCACGGCAGCCGCCGCGCGCACCACCTGCAGCAGCGCCACCAGCGCTTCGTCCTGCGGCGTGCCCACGATGCGGACCTGATGCGCAACACCGGACATTTCGATGGTGAGGGTCTCGGTGGTATGGTCGGCCGCGCCCTTGGCCACGGCCCCCACCTGCGCGGGCTGCTCAAAGAAGCAGGACTGCGTCACCAGTCGCGAGAGCTCTTCACGCCGCGGGTCATCGAGCGCTTGCGCATCGAATTCCAGCGGGCGCTGCAAGCCCGGCAGATAAGCCAAACCGCCGTCGCGTTGGTAACGGATCTTCATGGCGACATGTTAGAGCGCGATCCCCACCGCTGCCCAGCCGTCCTTCACCGCCTGACGCTGCGTGCTGGTCACACCGTACAGCGTGCCCGCCACCTCCAGCGTCACCCTGGCAAAGGCCAGGAAATTGGCGTTGGGCTTCACCCGCGCATCACGCAAGGCGTCATACCAGATCCGCCCCGCCTGCTCCCAGGCAAAGCCGCCAATGCGGGTGGCCACCTGGTAGAACGCGTGATTGGGAATACCGGAGTTGATGTGCACGCCGCCGTTGTCATCGAAGGTGTCCACCAGCTGGTCCATGTGTTTGGGCTGCGGGTCCTTGCCCAGCACCGGGTCGTCATAGGCGGAGCCGGGGTCTTTCATCGACCGAAGCGCCACGCCCTTCACCCGCGCGGTGAACAGGCCCGCACCAATCAGCCAGTCCGCCTGGTCCGCCGTCTGCTGAAGGTGATATTGCTTGATGAGCGAGCCGAACACATCCGACATCGACTCGTTGAGCGCGCCTGACTGATTGAAGTATTGCAGTTGCGCCTCGTCTTCGGTGACGCCGTGGGACAGCTCATGCCCGATCACGTCCAGCGCAATCGTGAACCGGTTGAACAGCTCGCCGTCGCCGTCGCCGAACACCATCTGCACGGAATTCCAGAACGCGTTGTTGTAGTCCTGCCCGAAGTGCACCGTGGCTTCCAGTGGCATGCCGCCATCGTCAATGGAGTTGCGCTGGTAGACCTCGGCAAAGAAGTCGAAGGTGGCGCCCAGGCCGTCATAGGCTTCATCTACGGTGACATCCCCGGAGGCTGGTTGCCCTTCCCCGCGCACCAGCGTGCCAGGCAGCGTCTCGGTGTGGTTGGCATTGAAGATCGTCCGTCGCTTGACGGGCACGGCCGGCGAGGCCACCGCCGCGGCGGATGGGGTCATGCGCCGGGCCGCCTTCGCGCCCAGGCCCGACAGCCGCAAGGAGCGAAAGGTGTGGTCCACCGACTTGGTCCTGACCGCAGCGTCTCGCTGTTGCTGCGTGCCATGCCGCAGGATGGCGTCCAGCAGATAAGGGGGCAACACGCAAAAAATGGAATGACGGTGTCCGTGTGTGCAAGGCATGCAGCAGTTCCTCGATGGTCTGTGGTGTCAGGTCTTGAGGGAGGGTGAAAGTGCATCTTCTCCACAACCGTCTGCGCTGGCTAGCTCCCGTCTGTAAAGAAGCGCCACACGCGTCGCGCCATGCGAAATATCAATGCAGCAGTACCACTGCCGTACAACGTCGATAAATGCACCGGTTCGGTGCTCCAACACGTCATGTTTTCCGACTTTTTTTCGGGACACGGAATCCCCCAATCGCGCGGTGGGACAAAGGCAGGGGGCGATTGATGGGAACAGCCCCGCAGGACTAGTATTGATTGCCCATCCCGAAAGTCAGGAGGACCTCATGCTTGAAGTGATTGGTGCGATTCTCGTGGGGGTGTTCGCCCTCACGTTCGGGGTCATGTGCGTCGGCCCCATGATGCTGAAGCCTGAAGACAGGTAGGGAGTCGATCGTCGGGCACAAGGCTTGCCGCTACGGCAGGCCATGAAATTCACCGTCCTGACCGTCAATCTTCACAAGGGCTTCGGCTTCTTCAATCGGCGCTTCATCCTGCACGAGTTGCGGGAGGCGGTGCGGGCGGTGTCGGCCGACGTGGTGTTCCTGCAGGAAGTACTCGGTGAACACGAGTTGCATGCCGCGCGGGTTCCCACCTGGCCCCAGACCCCCCACTACGAATTCCTGGCGGACAGTCTCTGGAGTGACTTCGCCTACGGCCGCAATGCGGTCTATCCGCAGGGCCACCATGGCAACGCCCTGCTCTCCAAGTTCGCCATCGCTCACCACATCAACCACGACATCTCGGTGGCCGGCCCCGAGCGACGGGGCCTGCTGCACAGCGTGCTGAAGCTGCAGGACGGCCGCCAGCTGCATGCCATCTGTGTCCACCTGGGACTGCGTGAGGCTCACCGCCAACGGCAGGTGGAGCGGCTGTGCCAGCTCATCAACAGCCTCCCGCTGGACGAACCGGTGATCGTCGCCGGGGACTTCAACGACTGGCGCCAGCGTGCCCACAAAAGCTTGAGCCGCTGCGCCGGGCTGGGTGAGGTGTTTGTGAAGGCCTATGGCGCGGCGGCACGCACCTTTCCCTCGCGGTGGCCGTTGTTGCCGCTGGATCGCATCTATGTGCGCGGCGCCGCCGTGCAGCATCCCATCGTGCTGCCACGCAAGCCTTGGTCGCACTTGTCGGACCATGCCCCCCTGGCTGCGGAGATCAGCTTATGAGATTCAGACGGCCCGAGTGGACCCAGGGCAACCGCCTCGATCTGCTGGAAAACGGTGAGCAGTACTTCCCCGCCGTGTTCTCCGCCATCGAGGGCGCCCAACGCGAGATCCTCATCGAGACCTTCATCCTTTTTGAGGACAAGGTGGGGCTGGCCTTGCGCGACGTGCTGGCCGCCGCCGCCCGACGAGGGGTGGAGGTGCACATGACGGTGGATGGCTTCGGCTCGCCCACCCTGTCGGAAGCCTACGTGCACAGCCTCACCGACGCGGGTGTACATCTGCATGTCTTCGATCCGCCGCCCAAGCTGTCCCGCCGTCTCAAGCCCTTCCGCCGCCTGCATCGCAAGATCGTCGTGATCGACGGCGAGGTGGGGTTCATCGGAGGCATCAACTTCTCTGCCGACCACCTGCTCGACTTTGGCCCCGAGGCCAAGCAGGACTACGCCGTGCGCATCCACGGGCCAATCGTGGCTCAGTTGCGCCGGACCTCACGCAAGATCATTGCGCCCGCGCTGCAGAAGCGCCGCTGGTGGCCCCTCCGCGACCACGCGGATGCCGGCTTTGCGGTGCCCAACGAGGCGGGCACGGCCCGGACCATGGTGGTCACAAGAGACAACCACCGACATCGCGATGACATCGAACGCATGTACCGGCTGGCGCTGCACGCGGCGCAGCACGAAGTGATCATTGCCAATGCCTATTTCTTTCCGGGCTACCGGTTGCTCAAGAGCATGCAGCGTGCGGCGCAGCGCGGCGTGTCGGTCCACCTGATCCTGCAAGGGCAGCCTGACATCCCCTGGGCCCGCTGGGCCGCCCATATGGTCTACGACCTGCTGATGAGGTCGGGCGTTCACATCCATGAATATTGCGAACGCCCGATGCACGGCAAGGTGGCGCTGGTGGACGATGTCTGGGCCACAGTGGGCAGCAGCAACCTGGATCCGCTGAGCCTCTCCCTCAACCTGGAGGCCAACCTCATCATCCAGGACCGCGCCTTCAACGAAGCCTTGCGCGCCAAGCTCACCCCGCTGATGCAGGACTGCTGCGTCAAGTTGGAACTCTCACAGACGGCTGCCAACCGCTGGTGGTGGCGCCTGGGCGTGGGCGCGCTGGTGTTCCATGTGATGCGCCACTTTCCGCGCTGGCTGGCTCGCCTGCCGGTGCGGCAGCAACCGATCCTGCCAGCGGCGGACACGCCGGTGGTGGTCAGCGCCGCCAAGCCTGTGGCGGCCGAGGCCTGGCAATGGCAAACAGCTCTTCAACGCCTGCGCCAGGAACCGGTGGATTGACGGCACAGCGCCGGCACCCCTGGGGCCGTTGGCTGAGCCTGGCCTTTGGTCTGGCGGTCCTGGCGCTGCTCACCTGGGCCGCCGGCAAGGTGGACTGGCAGGCGGTACTGCATTCGCTGCGCCAGGTACCGCTGGCCACACTGCTCCTGGCAGCGCTGCTGTGTGTGGCCAGCCACCTGATCTACAGCTGCTACGACCTGCTGGGAAAACGCTGGACCGGCCACGCCGTGCCTACGCGGCGCGTGATGCTGATCACCTTCATCAGCTATGCGTTTAATCTCAACCTGGGCTCTCTGGTGGGCGCCTTTGCCATACGTCTTCGCCTGTATGCCCACGAAGGGCTGCGGCAGCCGGTCCCGGCGCAGGTGCTGGCGCTCAGCCTGGGGACCAACTGGCTGGGCTACGGCCTGCTGGCCGGTGGCGTGTTCCTCATGGGCTGGTTGGCCCCGCCGCCGCAATGGCCGCTGGGCGCTGCCGCGCTGAAGGGGCTTGGCGGTCTGATGTGGGGCTTGGTGGCCGGGTATCTCGCCTTGTGTTCCTTCGCCCGGCGCCGTACCTACACGCTGCGAGGCCACCTCTTCGTGCTGCCCACCATTCGCATTGCCGGGCTTCAGCTGCTGGTCTCCTCGGCCAACTGGCTCACCATCGGCCTTATCGTGCATGTGTTGCTGCAGCAGGCGGTGCCTTTCGGCACCACGCTCGCCGTGCTGCTGGTGGCCGCGGTGGCCGGCGTGGTGGCTCATGTCCCTGCGGGCCTGGGCGTGCTGGAGGGCGTGTTTGTGGCGCTGCTGGGTAGCACGCTGGGTGACGCCACCGTGCTGGCCGCGCTGATCGCTTATCGCGCCCTGTATTACCTGGCGCCCCTGCTCATGGCGGCCACGGCGTACTTCGTGCTGGAAGCCCGTAGCCGGCGCTGACATGGCTCACCGATCACCGATCACTGATCACTGATCACTGATCACTGACCTCGGCTCGCGGCTCGCGGCACACGGCATATGGCACACCGCACACCGCACACGGCATATGGCACACGGCATATGGCACACGGCTCATGGCTCATGGCTCATGGCTCATGGCTCATGGCGCCATGGCTCACGCTTACGGCTTACGGCTTACGGCTTACGGCTTACGGCTTACGGAACATTGCATGTTGCATGTCCGCTCACTGCTCCTCCACCAGCCCGGCGGGCGGCGCCACCCCAAACGCACTGGCATATGCAAACACCATGGCGCCGCGTGAGCGCACCCCCAGTTTGCAGTAGATGGTCTTGAGGTAGGAGCGCACCGTGAATTCGCTCAGATGCAGGCGGCCTGCCACCTGTTTGGTGAGTAGACCCAGGCAGATGAGCTGAACGATCTGCAGCTCTCGCTGGGTCAGCAGCCTGCGGAGTTCACCGGTGCCCTCCCCGGCCGTCGCCACCGACCGAGACGCCGCGGCCGGCGCGGCCGATGCCCCTGGTTCGCCCAGCGCAGCGTCCTCTGGAACCAGGACATACCGATGCTCACCCAGCTGGAAGTGCACCAGCTCCGCGCCGTGATACATGTGGCGCTGACGGGCCAGGCCCGGGCGGCTTTGCTGACGGGGCGTGAGGCCATCCACGCAGAGCACGGCGTAGCGCCGCCCGTGCAGTTCCAGGGTGCTGCAGCGGTCGCCGTTGGCCGCTGGCGGGAAGTCGATATCAATCATGGGCGAACGCTCCATGCCTGGTGGATCAGGGGCGCCGATTGTTGTCCCGCGGGTCGTTACCGTACAGCTTCAGATTGGGGGGACGATTTCTGGGAGCCCCCCGCGAACGAGTACCCGCATCGGCGGCCCCCCCGACGGAGGCGCGCCTTGCAGCACCTGCGCCTGGCTGACCGCTGACGCCCCCACCTGCAAGCGCCAGCGCGGCCGCCTCGCCGCGTGCGCGCGCCCCTGCTCAAGCCCCCGCCAAGTCGCGGATTGAGGGCTCGGCATCTGCTGCCTAGAGTGCCTTCCATGCGGTACCCGCCGCGACGTGATGCGCAGGAGGCTCAAGATGCTCAATCCCTTCGACAGTGCCGAGGACCTGGCGCTCGATGGCGACCTGGCCACCGACAGTGGTGATGCCATGTCGCACGGCGACGGTTTCGACAGCGAGAGCGGCGATGGATTCGAGGCCTCCGACGGTTTCGAGGACGACGACATGGATGCCATGGGTGGCTCCCCGCAGAGTGGCGTCAATGCCTTCACCGATGGCGAGGGTTACGACGGTTATGAGGCGGACGCCTTCGCCGATGGTGATGCAGCCGACGACGGCGGCAGCTACGGTGACGGGGACGGAGGCGACATGGACCTCTGGAATGCCTTCGAGGAAGAAGTCGCCGACGGCCTGGACGCCGCCGATGAGGACGAGTTCCTCGGCCGCCTCATCGGCGGCCTGGGCCGCGCGGGCGGCATGCTGCTGCGGCGCGCCGGGGGGGTGCAGGGCATTGCCCGCAGCGCCGGCAACGTGGCGCGCGGCGCCCGTCGCGTCGGGCAGATCGCGGGCCAGGCCGGCCGTCTGGCCGGGCGCATCTCGCCGGCCGCCGGTGCGGCGGCACGCCTGGCCCGCATGCTTGGTGCACCGGGCCTGGCCTCCGGGCTGGACACTGTCAGCCGTGGTGCCCGTACGGCTGCGCAGATGGGGCGCCGTGCCAGTGGCATGGCCCAGGGCGTGGGCCGCGCTGCGGGTGGTTTCGGCCAGACCGTTCAAGGCCTGGGCCAGGCGGCGCAAGGCGGGCAGGCACTGCTGGCGCAACTCAGCCAGCTCATCGGCGGTGGCGGTGACGAGTTCGACGACTTCGACGCCATGGCGGACCTCTACGAAGACGGGGTCGACGAAGCCCTGCCTGGCATGGTCGCCATGGCGGCGCGGGCGGCTGCACGTGGCCTGGGTTTTCGCAACCTCTCCCACCTGGGCCAGGCCGGCCGGCAGGCGTTGGTACGCGGCGTTGGGGCCGCGGCCCGCGAGCTGATGAGAAGCCGCGATCCGCAGGCCATCCGCCAGTTGCCACGCCTGACCCATGCGGCAGGCCGGACAGCGGCGCGCACCTCCCCCACACCGCAGCAGGCGACCCAGCGCGTGCGCCGTGCACTTCCGCGCACCGCGCGGCGGGTGGCGGCACAGCCCCGTTCCCTGCCGCGGACCCAGCGCAGCCGCCCGGCCAGTGTGCCGCCCCCATCACCACCGACGGCCCGGCCCCGCAACCTGGGGCGCGGCCGCCGCAGCCAGGCCCTGCTGGGCCGGCGCAGTTTCAACATCGATGGACCGGTCACCGTGACCATTTCGCCCCGGTGAGGCGCCGCGCCATACGCCCGCCCTACCTCTGTTTCCACCTCTTTCTGGAGCCTCACCATGGACCGCTTTGAGACCGACCTGATGGAAGACCTGATGGCAGATGCCGCCGAGGGCCCCGCACGCAGCGGCACGAATGCCTATGACGACTACGACGGTTATGACGACGACGGCTTCGATGCCGACGGAGGCGACGAAGGCGATGACGAGTTCATCGGTCGCCTGTTGGGTGGCATCGGCGGCATCGCTGGCCGGCTGCTCGGCGGTGGTGGGGGCGGCGGCGAGGGCTTCGATGAATTCGACGAAGACGATGGCTTCGAAGCCGCCGACGAGTTCGATGAAGAGGACGGCTACGACGACTTCGAGGGCGACGCCTACGACAGCCCCGCCGCGTCCTTTGACGAGGGTGACGCCATGGAGGAAGCCGTGGCTGATGCGCTCGACGCCGATGACGGCGACGAGTTCTTCCGGCGCCTGGGTGGCCTCGCCCGGGGGGCGATGAATGTAGCCCGGCGCGTGGGTCGTGGCGTGGGCCAGGCGGCACGTGTCGTGGGGCCGATCGCCAGCATGATTCCGATTCCGCAAGCCCAGGCCATCGGCCGCATTGCCAACATCGCCGGGCGCCTGCTGGCGGACGGGGCGGATGAATTCGAAGCCTTTGACGAACTGGTGGATGGCCTGGACGAAGACGGCATCGACGCCGCTGCGCCGGTACTCGCCGGCATGGTCATCCGCCGTGCCCTGCCCGGCGTGGCGCGGGCCGCCCGGCCGGTGCGGCGTGCAGCGGTGCGTGCTGTGAGCAATGCCGTGCGAACGGCGGTTCGCCGCCAGGGTCCGCCCGCCGCACGCGCCGTGGCCCGCACGGTACGCGCCACCCGCCGCGTGGTGCAGCGCCGCAACCTGCCGGCCCGCCAGGCGGTTCGGGTGGTGCGACGCGCCACCCAGGCGGTGGCCCGTCGGCCGCAGGCGGTACGCCGCCTGGCCCGGCCGTTGGTGCCGGCTGCGCGCCGTGCCACGCCACGGGGCCAGGCGGCCCGTGTGGTGGCGCGCACGGTGACACCGGTGGCCCGACGTGCGGCTGCGTCGGTGGCCACCGGGACGCTGGCACGGCCGGGCGGCGCACGCCATGTCTGCGCCGCTTGCCGGGGCCGTCGCATCCGCGTGCTGCGCGGGCCGGTGACCATTTCCATCGGCAACTGACGCGGCACCGGCCGGTTCATCCACGCCATCGCCGCCATTGCCGTTCCCTACCCCTCGCGCCCTGGACCCACCATGGACACCCGCCGCTTCCTGCAGACCAAGATCGCCGGCATGGCTGCCCGGATGAGCCGGCTGGCGCGGATCGACAATGCCTTTGTCGGCCTGCGTCCGCAGGACCAGCCCTACGCACCATCGCCCGAGCACTTCCGCGTGGCCAACCAGCGGCTCTCCCGGGTGGAGCAACGCATTCGCGGGCGTTTCTCGCAGCTGCGCCAGAACTGGCGCGAGCAGCCGGCGCAGCGCACGCTGGTGGACATGGCGCTGGTGGAGCGGGAGCTGGACCGTGCACGGCGGCTGTTCGGCATGTTCTACGAAGTCTTCGCCCAACGCGGCACCAGCTTCGGCCCTTCGCTCAGCGCGCACGACACCATTGCGCAGGACTGTTATGTCGCGGTTCGCGAGGCTGCACCGCGCATCTTCGACGGCCCCTTGCTCAAGCCGGTCTGCTACATGGAGCACGGCTATTCACCGGCCACCATGCGTCGCGGTGTGGCGCTTTCCCGGCTGCTGGGCGAGGCCAACCCCTTTCCGCTGATCCGCATCCCCTGGGACCGGGACCAGCCCTGGCAGAGCGTCTTCCTGCACGAGGTGGCGCACAACCTGCAGGCCGATCTGGGCATCTGGCAGGAGAACCGGCAGGCGGTGGTGCGGCGCATCATGGGCCAGTTGCGCGACCCCTTCCTGGCCTCCGTCTACGGGCGTTGGCACAAGGAGATCTTCGCGGACCTGGCCGCCATCTTGCTGGGGGGCCCGGCTGCAGCCTGGGGCATGGCGGACTTCCTGGCGCATCCGGCGCCGCGCACCATGACCTACCGCCCGGGTGGCGCCCATCCCACGGCATACCTGCGGGTCTACCTGCTGGCGGAAATGATGCGCCGCCTGGGCTTCACCCGCGACGCCACCCGGCTGCTGCGGGTGTGGCAGGCCCTGTACCGCCGTGATGGACCCAACCGCATTCCCCCCGCGCTGATGCGCAGCGTGCCGCGCCTGGTGCCGGAGGTGGTGGACGAGATTGCCTTCCAGACCCGTCGCAATCTGGCGCAGCGTGCCCTGGTGGACGTGATTCCATTCCGGCGCGAAGACGAAGACGCCATCCTTGCAGGCGCGGCGGCGCTGCGCGAGGGACGAACTCCGGCGCTGCCGCCCCGCCACCTGGTCAGCGCAGCCCATTACGCCCTGGATGGCGGGCGGGTGATCCCCACTGAGCTCGCGCAGCGCGTGACCCGCCAGCTCATCGCCATCGGGCGGGACAGCCAGGCGGCTGCCATGGCGGCTGGCGGCGCAGCCCGTGCCGGCCGGCTACCGATGCCCTCGACCGCTGCTGCGCCCGTCTTGCGACGCGGTGGCGCCACCCCTTCACAAGCCCTTGCTGCCTGATGGCCGCCAACGATCCACCCCACCGAGGTGAACCATGCCCACACCCTTGATTTCCTCCTCTGATCCGAAGGCCCACAGCAACGCCATCGACAATCTGCTGCGCCGGGAGTTGAAGGTCGGCGACCCCAGCGACCCGACGCAGATTGCCCGCGCGCTGGCGGACCGCTATCAGGCCAGCCCGCGCGCCCAGGCCATCGACGGTGAATCCCGGGGGCTGCCTTTCCTGCAGACGCCCATTGTTCGGCCCACCGGCGTGCAGACGCAGACTGCGAGCGACATTGACCTGGAGCAGGCCCGCAGCGATGTGGAGGCCGACATGACCGAGCTGCTGCGTTCCACCTACAGCAAGGACATCCGTCCGGAGCTGGAGGGTTGGCAGAACATCATCCAGCGCTCCATCGATGAAGGCGTGGCCTGTTCCCGCATGGGGCTGGACCCGCAGCGGCGCGACACCGCCTTTGCCATGCGCCGCCAGTTGGGCGAATACGCCCGTCTCTCCCGCCTCATTGGTGCGTTGGAGCCGGAGCTCAACCGCAACTTCCGCGCACTGGCGCTCAGCCTGGACGAGGTCAGCGCGGTGTTGCTGGTGCTGATGGGCGAATCCATGGCCAACATCGGTTTCTCGGGCGGCCGCTTCCTTCTGCAGGTCTCCTATGCCGAGCTGCAGGCCCGGCGTGATGCCGTGCTCAATGCCTTGCGCCTGGTGGACGGTTCTGGCGGCATGTCGGCCCAGCCGGGCACCTGGCCACGGGGGCTGCGGGCCTACCGCACGCTGAGCCAGCAGTTCGAGGCCAATGGCCAGGGGGATCTGCGCTCGCTGATGAGCGAATCCGAGATGAGCCGGACGCTGGACCAGCTGGTGCAGCTGGCCAGCGGTGGCACGCCGTACGGCCTTCGTTCCATCGGGGCATCTGCGTGGGCGCCCATCAACCGGCTCTACCGTTTTGTGCAGATCACGCTGCAGCCCGTGGCGCGCAGTTCACCGGAGCTGGCGGCGCTGCATGAAGCCATGATGCTGTTCCTGGGGGGCTTTGCGCAGGCGGGTGGCTTCCGGCTGCTGCGCGTGGCGCGGCCGACGGTGCTGAACTACGGCCTCTACGGCTCCTCCACCATCAGCCGGGCGGAGTTGCGGTTGATGGAACTGGTGAACCTGCGCGGTTCCCTGGCGCGGGTGCTGGACAACCTGACGCAATGTGCCTGCGACGAAAACCGTGTCCTCACGCAGTCGGTGCTGGACAGCATTCTCTTCTCGCTGGACCGAGCCATCGACTACTACTGCGTGGGCAACGACACGGAGGACTTTGGTGTGCCGGAGGCGCGTGCGGCGGCCTACAGCCTGCTGCTGGACACCCTGCTGCCGAATTCGGCCGCCTACCCGCTGCCGGGTCTGGGGTCGGCGGCACTGGGTGCGACGCAGAACTGGCCATGGCAGCCCACGCCGACTTCCCCGGCGATTCCACGCCCGGCGTATCTGGGGGACTATGTCCCGCCGAACACTGGCAAACCTCAGCCCATCACCGATTTGCTGGACAACCTGCGAGGGCTGTTGCGGCCGCGGCCCACCGGCATGTACCTGCAGGCAGCCTGGTGGGAAAGCGGGAACACGCAGACGCGCTTCAACCGCTGGGTGCATGGGGACGAGGACTGGACGGCGGGGGGTGGCTCGGGCTACAGCTTTGGCCGGATCATGAAAGAGGAGCTGGCCCTGATCAAGCAGACCGACCAGGAATGGCGGTCGGTGGTCAGCCAGATGACGACTGGCTACATCAGCATGGACCGGGTGTTCCACAACCCGGGCACGCCCAGCGAGGACAGTGGGTGCCTGAGCCTGATGGTGGACCGTGCGATCGGTTTCCTGTCTGCGGCGACGGCTGGCATTCCAAACGCCGAGATTCCTTTCGACAGCTCGCCCACGCCATTGCGCATTCCGCCGCATTACGAGGAATCGCTGGAAGTCATTGCGCTCAAGCCCTGACCCTGCGGCTCTGCTGTTCCCAGCGACTTCATTGATTGACACCTACCAGGAGCACCGCCATGCCCAGCATCCGGTTGACCCCCTTGCAGCCCACCTCCTTCGACCTCTGGCGAGAGCGCGTGCTGACGGTACCGCGAAGGACCCTGCTCCAGGAGGTCACGCTTGAGCGTGATGCCGCGAGCGGCACGTTCCGCACCTTGGCCGATCGGCTGGTGGGGGATGACGACACCCGGACGCTGGTGGGCGAGCTGGGCAAGCTGTCGGTGGTGCTGAACACCTTGCTGGCTGATCAGCGCAGCGGGTTCAGCGTTGGCATCGGCCAGAGCTCGGCGGACATCCGTGCGGCCTTGTCCGAGGACGGGGCGATGGCCAGGGCGATCAATGACTGTGCCACGGCCATTGCCCAGCTGGACGTGGAGGAACCGGCGGAGCCGACGGATCCGGACGTGCCGAGCGAGGCGGGCATTCCGAATGCGGACGGGATGATTGTCTTGCGGGGGCTGGATCTGGTGCGAGAGCCGTTGCTGGCCACCGGGGTGAGTGCCACCAAGGTCAATCGGCAGTTGGCCGACTGGTTGAAGTCGGCGCAGAGTCTGGCGGCGCTGGAGGTTCTGGTGCTGCGGGGTGACCCATGGGCCCACCGCTACAGCGCCATTGGGGATGCATTCACCCGGACCACGAACGGGGTTGACGAGGACGAGCGTCGCGAGCGCCTGGGGCAACTTGTGGCGTTGGAGTTCGACGTGACTCACGCGTTGTTGGTGGGTGGTGGCGTGGGGTGATGCCGCTGCGTCAAAGTTTCAAGACATTGCGAGCGGTCATCAACAGCGACGGACGGCCAAGGACAGCGTCGCCAAGCGCCCGGCAGTGTGTTTTATTGCCAACCCTCTGTACCGGCCACATCAGGAGTGCAAGATGAGCTTCCAGACTACCGAAACCATTCAGCGCCTGTGGGAGACCTTCCTGCAGGAGCAGGTGGCCGGCCTGCCGCCTGAAGAGCGCGGCGCGCTTTCCACGCAGTTCGAGCAACGCTTCGGCGAGTTGCTGGGCAAGTCGGCGGGGGACAGCGACACCGGCTTTTTTGACTTGTTGGGCATGGGGCCGCAGGGCAATGTGGGCTTCGACAAGATCGCGTATCCGTACGTGACGCCGGACTTTGATGATGCGGTGGTGCCGAGCCAGCTGCATGCGGCGGCGGAGCTGTACTTCATCTATCAGCACGAGCGGATGAAGATCTTTGAGGTGGTGGAGACGCTGTTGCGGTTGTTCCGGCTGGGCAAGATGCGCATTCAGCGCGGGCCGGGCGCACGGGGGCTGTATTTGCTGGAGAAGTGGAAGCCGCTGCGTTATACGCGCAATGACCGGATGATTGCTTACCGGCGGGCGTTCAATTACGGGACGGCGCAGCCGCCGGCGGGGGCGGTGGTGAACCGCAACTTCCATCGGCAGGTGGTGGGGTTCATGGTGGCGGTGGGGCAATACTTCCGGGACTTGCTGATTGGCGAGGTGATCCGGGGTGGGCAGTTGATTGATCAGCGGCCATTCGGGAGTGTGGGGACGATCCAGCGGATCGGGCTGGATCTGCGGTATGCATTGGATCGGTCGACGTACGGCAACATCTTTGCGTTGGCGATGGAGACGGGGCACTACTTGATCCAGGTGTTGAAGCTGCTGGATGCACCGGACATCAAGAAGGCGTTTGATGCCAACACCAAATGGGATGTGGTGGAGATTGTTTCCAACCGCTATCTCGGGGGTGTGGCTGAGCCTTCGCAGCGGGCCAAGATGGCGGAAAGTGGGCGTCGGGTTTTGCAGTTTGTGGCGGACAACGACTTCAAGACAGCGGTGGATCCGATCCTGTTCCAGAACGTGGTTCGTCCTATGGGGGCGCATGCTGAAGCCTGGATCGCGGCTTATCGAATGACGCCAGAAGGACGTGGGTTCCCGGGGGTGACGCCTGCTCTGCAAAGCGTGCTCGGTGTTCCGCAGGCGGCTTGAATTCCGGGCCTGGGCTCCTTTTGTGTTCCGGTGTGCTGACTGGGTCTTTTTTAGTGCCCTTCGCTGGAAGTGGGGGACTGGGGGGGGCATTTGCTCCATGCCAGGGCCAGAGGCCCTGGCATGAAGGAAAAGGGTGCCGAAGCGGCGCTTTCCACCGCAGGACAAGGACTGGAGACCGCCGCAGTAAACGGCGCTTTCCAACGCAGGAAACAAGAACAGAGACCCAGGCAGCACTCATTCGCGAAGGCAGAACCACCATGCGGCGCTCAGATGTTTCGGTGCATGTAGACCAGCGGCGACTACCGTGTGTCCTGGAGCCAGCGCTGCTGCTCACAAACGCGCAGGGCCCGGTGTTGGCGATGCGGCTTGTCGCGGTTTTCGAGCCATGGCTGACGCGTTCCTTCTGGCAGGCCTTGGACAACAGCGAGCTTCTCACCGGACGCAGCTCGCTCGCCATGGCGCCCACCACCCTCACGCTCTCGCCAACCGCAAAGGCAACCACCACCGCGATCAGCCCCTCCGCCCTCACCCGCTGGATCAGTCTGCGCGAGCGGACCGACGAAAGTGCGTGGGTGCTGCGCTGGGTGGGAGACCGGATCGCGGAATCGCAGCTCCGCGACATTGAAGACCTCAGCCTCTTTGATCAGTTTGAAAGCGTGCAGGCAGAACTCGAACGCCGCGCCGAACAACATGGCCTGACCATGGGCGCTCCTTGGCGCGGCTTCGATCTCCACCGGGCGGCGCTCGACGCCCTCAGCCTCTCCGCCGTCCTCGACGGTGCGCTGGTCCTGTGCTCCACCAGCGACGGCCACGAGCCCGCTCCCGTCCTCCTCGCCCGTCAATTGCAATTGACCGTCACCGACGTCGACAGCCCTGAGGCCGGCACCTCCCTCTTCCCGACCGAACGCCAATTCTTGCGCGAAGCCCTTGCACGCGCCGGCCTGGCCACCCTCACACAGACCCTCCCACCCCTGGCCGCCCTCCATGTCTGCCTGGAGACCGAACGCCCCACCCCACCCCCCAACGACATCCGTATCGATGCAGAGGCCCACACCCCAGCCATCCCCAACACCCCCATGGACACGGACCTCGACACCCACCTCTTCGCCGTCACGCCAGACTTCGATCCACCCGACCCGTGGCAGCACGCCAGGATCTGGTGGTACCGGCTCTGAGCGCACCACCCCACCCCGGCCACGGAGAAACACCATGTGGAGCGACAGCGAACCCACCCCCACCCCGCAACGCCCCGATACACCCGCCAGCGGGCCACGCATCAACACCAGCGAACTGGTGATCGTGTCCGTACAAGGCCAGATCGCCCATCCCGTCGCAGGTGCCACCCCCTACCGAATCGGCCATGACGGCGTCCCGCGCGTCCTGCCCGGCACCGGTGGCATCGTGCTCAACCAGCGAATCGGCGACCTCTGCGTCGGCCTGGCCGGTGACCACATCGAGCCGGGGGTCTCCCTGCACAACAACAACCGTGAAGTCATCGGCCCGCGTGACGGCCCCAACAACGCGCTGATCACCTACGCCTGCGTCGGCAACGTCGCCGAGGTATTGAATGGCCGCTGCATCGGCCGCCGTGGCCTCGTCACCGGCAAGCACGGCGGCGTCAACCACGTGATGGTCGACTTCCCCACCCCCATCCTCGCGCGCCTGTCCATCGGCGACCGCATCAGCATCCGCTCCCACGGCCTGGGACTTCGGTTCCTGCAATACCCACAGATCGAGGTGATGAACTGCGACCCGGCCTTGATCGGCCGCTGGGGCCTGATCGAACGCGATGGCCGCCTCCACGTGCCCGTCACCCACCTGGTGCCCGCCCGCTTGATGGGCTCCGGCCTCGGCAAGAACACCGCCTGGCGCGGTGACTACGACATCCAGCTGTCCGACCGCCCCAGCCGCGAACGCTGGAAGCTCACCAGCCTGCGCTTCGGCGACCTGGTCGCCATCGTCGGCGCCGACGTACGCCGCGGGCCCATCTATCGCGAGAGCCGCGTCACCATCGGTGTGATCGTGCACGGGGATTCCACCGTGTCCGGCCACGGCCCCGGCGTCACGCCACTGCTGACCGGTCCCGCCGCCTGCCTGCGCCCGCTGCTGCGGCCCAGCGCCAACCTGGCCGAAGTCTTTCAGGTGCGCCGCGCCCAGCCTCCCCGGCCCCAGCGCCTGCTGGTGGAGCGCGACCCGCGCAGACGGTCATGCCCGCCCGCGAGCGCCCCCGGCCCCCGGCTGGCCTTCGAGACCGAAGCGGCAGATGCCGCCCACGACGATGGCCCTTGAACACGCGCCAGCAGGCAGGCACGCACCGCACAAACGAGCGGTCCCACCGATCAATCACTCCAGGAGCTTTCCATGCGCCCTGCGTCCTTCCACCGCCACCTGTCCGGCCCGCACCCGGCCGCATTCTTCCGGGTGCGTTCGTTCAGATCGCCCAGCGGAACTGCGGTGCCGGGATCGGCGCGGGTTCCCGCGTCGGTTCCGCATCCGTGGTGTCCGGTGCCTGCAGCACTCGATCCAGCAGCCGTTGCTCCAACGCCGCAAAAGCGGCGTCCCGCACACGCGGACGAGGCAGATCGATGCGCAGGTCCAGCGCGAGCTGCCCTTCCTCGATCAGCAGCACCCGATCTGCCAAGGCGACGGCCTCGGCCACGTCGTGCGTGACCAGCACCGCCGTGAACCCCTGCCGCAGCCACAGCCGTTCGATCAACCGCTGCATCTCGATGCGGGTCAGCGCATCCAGCGCGCCCAGCGGTTCGTCCAGCAACAACAAGCGCGGCGTATGCACCAGCGCCCGCGCCAACGCCACACGCTGACGCTGGCCACCAGACAGCCGAGCCGGCCATTCCTTGCCCCGGTCGGCCAGCCCCACCTGCGCCAACGCGGCCGCCGCACGGTCCCTGGCTTCCCGGCCCTCCAGGCCGAGCGCCACGTTGTCCTGCACACGGGCCCACGGCAGCAGGCGCGCGTCCTGGAACATGAACCGCAGGTCCTTCACCGCCCCCGCATCCAGTTCCCCCGTGCTGGGCTTCTCCAGCCCGGCCAGCAGCCGCAGCAAGGTGCTCTTGCCACAGCCGCTGCGGCCAATCACCGCCACAAACTCCCCGGCACGGATGTCCAGGTCCAACCCGGCCAGCACCTCGCGCTCACCAAAGGACTTGCCCAGCCCCCGCAATCGGATCGGCTCCCCGCCGGCCGGGCCAGCCCGCTCCAGCACCGGCGCCTGCGCCGGCGCGGGGGTGGAGGCCGGTGCCGCCTGGCGGCGAATACGCGGCGCATGCGCCCCGCCATGCACTTCCACAAGAACGTCGATGTCGGTCATGGTCATCATCGCTGGTACCCCGGGTGCCACCGCAGCCAGGCCCGTTCCAGGCCCTGGGCCAGCAGGTCGGCCAGCTTGCCCAACAGGGCGTAGATCAGGATGCCCACCAGCACCACATCGGTCTGGAGGAACTCGCGGGCATTCATCGTCATGTAGCCGATGCCCGACTGCGCCGAGATGGTCTCGGCCACGATCAGCATCACCCACATCAGCCCCAGCGAAAACCGCAGGCCCACCAGGATGGAAGCCGTCGCCCCCGGCAGGATCACTCGCCGGTACAAGGCCCAGCCGGTGAGACCATAGGAACGCGCCATCTCGATCAGGTCCCGGTCCACATGCCGGATGCCGTGGAAGGTGTTGAGATAGACCGGGAAGAACACCCCCAGCGCCACCAAAAACAGCTTGGCACTTTCGTCAATGCCAAACCACAGGATCACCAGCGGGATGAGCGCCAGCGCCGGCACGTTGCGCAGCATCTGCAGCGTCGTGTCCAACGCGGTCTCGGCCCAGCGCCAGGAACCGGTCAGCAACCCCAGCAGCAGGCCCAGGCCCCCACCGATCGCAAAGCCCAGCAGCGCCCGGCTGGTGCTCACACCCAGGTGGCGCCACAGCTCACCCGAGGCCGAAAGCTCCCATGCGGCCCGCGCCACGGCCGACGGTGCCGGCAGCACCCGCGTGGAGAGCCAGCCCCACTGCGCACTGAGCTGCCACACCACCAGGATGGCCAGCGGCAGCAGCCACGGCAGGACCGCATTGAAGGTCAGTCGCCAGCGTGCCATGGCTCAGCTCGCCGCCGCCAGGCGCGGCGCCCCCGGCACAAAGTTGTTGGCCACGATTTCGCCGAATGGGCCGGTGAGCTGGGGCGAGGCGATCTTCTCCTGCACCGCCAGCGGCAGCAGCGGGAACACCAGCTCGGCAAAACGGTAAGCCTCTTCCAGGTGCGGATACCCGCTGAGCACGAAGTACGTCAGACCGAGCTCGGCATATTCCTTGATCCGGTCGGCCACCTGCTGGGGGCTGCCCACCAGCGCCGTGCCCGCACCACCCCGCACCAGGCCCACGCCTGCCCACAGGTTGGGCGCGATCTCCAGCCCTTCACGCACATTGCCCTTGTTGAAGCGGCCCTTGTTCAGCTCCGCCATGCGCCGCTGGCCCACAGAATCCATGCTGGCGAACTTGGCCTGCGCTGCAGCCACCACGTCCTCGTCCAGATGCTGGACCAACGCCTCGGCAGCCCGCCAGGCCTCTTCCTCGGTCTCCCGCACAATCACGTGCAGCCGGATGCCGTATTCCAACGTGCGCCCCTTCTGCGCCGCGCGGGCTCGCACGTCGGCCAGCTTCTCCGCCACAGCGGCGGGCGGCTCGCCCCAGGTGAGGTAGGTGTCCACCTGCGCGGCCGCCAGATCATGGGCCGGGCCCGACGAGCCACCGAAGAACACCGGCGGGTACGGCCGGCTGATCGGCGGGTACAGCAGCTTGCCGCCCTTCACCTGCAGATGCTGGCCGTCGTAATCGATGGCCTCACCCTCATGGCTGGCCTGCAGCACCTCGCGCCAGATGGTGAGGAATTCTTCCGACAGTTCATAACGCTCGGCGTGCGGCAGGAACAGCCCGTCGCCGGCCAGTTCATCCGGGTCGCCGCCCGTCACCAGGTTGACCAGCAGACGCCCGCCCGAGAGACGGTCCAGCGTGGCGGCCATGCGGGCCGATTGCACCGGCTGCACCAGGCCCGGCCGCAGCGCCACCAGGAATTTCAGGCGCCGGGTGGCCTCGATCAGGCTGGCCGCCACGATCCAGCTGTCCTCGCAGCTTCGGCCGGTGGGCAGCAGCACCCCCTCGTAGCCCAGGCTGTCGGCAGCAATGGCGATCTGGCGGTAGTAGTTGAAGTCGGCCACGCGGGCGCCCTTGGAGGTGCCGAGATAACGCGAGTCGCCGTGGGTGGGGATGAACCAGAGGATCTTCATGGGGGGACCTTGGAGGTTAGTTCGCGGCCGTCTTCAGAGGGCGGGGCAAGGCCTCGCTGATGCGGATGGGCTTGGGAATGAGCTTGAGCTCATGGAAGGTGTCGGCAATCTTCTGCTGCTGCGCCGCGATGGCTGGTGTGATGGGCTGGATGCCGTAGGCAAAGCGCCCGGCGGCGAGTTCGGTCGTGCCCGCATCCAGGCCGATCTGCGGCGCCAGCACGGACACCACCGCCGCCAGATTGCCCTCGGACCAGCGGTCCAGGCGGGCCAGCTCATCCACGATGGCGGCCACCACCTGCGGGTTCTTGTCGGCATAAGGGCGCGAGGCCAGGTAGAACTGGATGTTGCTCACCACGCCGGTGCCATCGGCCACCACACGCGCCCCCAACTGGCGCTCCGCCGAAGCCAGGAACGGATCCCAGATCACCCAGGCATCCACCGCACCACTCTCGAAGGCCGCACGGGCATCGGCCGGAGGCAGGTAGACCACCTGGATGTCGCTGTACTTGAGCCCCTGTTTCTCCAGCAACTTGACCAGCAGGTAATGCACGTTGGAGCCCTTGTTGAGGGCCACCTTCTTGCCCTTCAGATCAGCCAGCGTGCGGATGGACGAGGTCTTGGGCACGATCAGCGCCTCGGCCTTGGGCGCCGGCGGCTGGTTGGCGACATAGACCAGGTCGGCACCCGCAGCCTGCGCAAAGATGGGCGGTGCTTCTCCCACCGTCCCGAAGTCGATCGAGCCGACATTCAGGCCTTCCAGCAGCTGCGGGCCGGCAGGGAATTCGGTCCATTTGACGGTGATGCCCAGCGGCGCGAGCCGCTTTTCAAGATCACCCTTGGCCTTGAGCACCGTCAACGTGCCGTATTTCTGAAACCCGATGCGGATCTCGGACCTGGCAGCGGGCGCCGCAGTGCCCTGGGCCAGGCTCCAGCCACTGGCAAGGGCCAGTCCGGCACCAAGGCCGAGGACTGCGAGGCGACGGGCGAGCGAAAGAGTGGAGCGCATGGTGTTGTTCTCAGCGGAGGGCAGCGGGGGGCACCCGCCAGGCGGGTGCCGGGGATCCGGCGAGGCGACCGGCGTGGGCACGCCAGCCACGTGGCCAGCTCAGGCCTGGACCGTGTCCAGCGCCGGTTTGGGAATGCGGTCGAAGACCTGCGACGCGCTCACCGCGAGGCGGCGTTCGATGTCTTCATTGATCTGGTAGTTGCCTTCCGCGTCCTTGGCGATCTGCGAATCGCAGGCATAGACGCCATCCACGTGGGAGCGGGTGCCCAGCGCGGAGAGCACGGGCAGCAGGCCGTAGTCCAGCGCCAGCAGGTGCGCCAGGCTTCCGCCGGTGGCCAGGGTCCAGACCGTCTTGCCCTTGAGCCCATCCTGCGGCAGCACGTCCAGAAAGATCTTGAGCAGGCCGCTGTAGGCCGCCTTGTAGATGGGCGTGGCCAGCACCACCACCTGGGCTCGTGCCACGGCATCGATGGCCAGGCGCAGTTGCGGGTCACTCAGGTCGGCATGCAGCAGCGCCTCGGCAGGCAGGTCACGCAGGCGCAGCGTGGACGGCGCCAGGCCAAGATGCTGGAGGCGTTCGGACGCGCCGGCCAGCAGCGCACCGGAACGGGATTTCTGGCTGGGACTGGCCGCGATCAGGAGCAAGGACATGGCGGGGAGGCCACTGGGGGCACTGGGAGCGTGGGAAACCCCACTCTACGAACCGCGCCTCCATCGCCAAACGAAGAATCACAAGCTTGCTTAGGCGGAATGTGAATGAGTGTGCCCCCCCGGCGTCCGGCTCTCTCAAACCACGGCAGATTCCAGCGTACGCAGCAGGTCGGCACGCAGGTCCGCCACCGCAGCGCTGCCGCGCTGGCGCGGGTGGCGCAGGGGTACCGTCAGCTCGCGCAGGACACGGCCCGGCGCAGCGCCCAGCACGAACACCCGGTCAGACAGCAGGACCGCCTCTTCCACATCATGCGTCACGAGCAGCAGGCCGGCCTGATGGGCCTGGGCCAGGGACAGCACCAGGTCCTGCAGCTTCATGCGGGTAAAGGCATCCAGCGCCGAGAACGGCTCGTCCAGCAGCAGCAGCCGGGGCCGCGTATAAAGCGCCCGGGCAATGGCCACCCGCTGCGCCTGCCCCCCGGAGAGCTGCTTGGGCAAGGCGTTCTCCAACCCCTTCAGCCCCACCTCGGCCAACAGGGTGTTGGCCCAGGCCTCGTCCCTGCCCTGCCCCAGGTCAAAGGCCACGTTCTCCGCCACCGTCAGCCAGGGAAAAAGCCGAGGTTCCTGGAACACCACACCGATATCCCGGCTGGGCCCGCGCTGCCTGCGGCCATTCAGCAGCACCTGGCCGTCGTAGTCCGGGTCCAGGCCGGCCACGATGCGCAGCAGCGTGCTCTTGCCGCAACCACTGGCCCCCACCAGGCCAACCAGTTCACCCGCCGCCAGCTGGAAGGCGATATCGGCAAGCACCGGCTCGCGGGACCGCGCCACAAAATGCTTGCGGCGCACCTGCACGTCGATCAGGGTCATGACGCATCTCCAAAGGTGTCGCGCCAGTGCAGCGCACGTCGCTCCAGTGCCGCCATCAGGCTGTCGCTGATCTTGCCCAGCAATGCCAGCAGCGCGATGGCGGCCAGCACCAGATCGGCCCGGCTGGTCTCCCGGCCATCGGTGAGCAGGTAACCCAGGCCTCGGCTGGCGGCGATCAACTCGGCCGCCACCATGAACATCCAGGCCAGACTCAGGCCATTGCGCAGGCCGGTCATCAAGGCCGGCATGGCCGCCGGCAGCAGCACACGCCGCGCCAGCGTGGCACCGGACAGGCCACGCAGCCGGGCCACCTCCACCAGCTTGCGATCCACATGGGCAATGCCCGAAGCCACCCCCATGTAGACCGGGAAGAAGGCACCAATGGCGATCAGCACGATCTTGGACGCCTCGTCGATGCCCAGCCACAGCAGCAGCAAGGGCACCCAGGCCAGGGAGGGAATCGCCCGCAAGGCCTGGAAGCTGGGCGTGAGCAGCCAGTCCGCCCAGCGCGACAACCCGGTCAGCCCGCCCACCAGCACAGCCAGCGCGGCACCGAGCCCGAATCCGGCCAGCACCCGGCCCGTGCTGGCCAGGATGTGGCCAGTGAGAACGCCCTGCCGGGCCAGATCGAGCAAGGTCGCGCCCACCTCACTGGGGGCGGGCAGCAGATGGGGCGCGATCCAGCCGGCCCGGGAACCGATTTCAGCCAGCAGCAGCAAGGCCGCCGGCAACAGCAGGCCCAACACCCATACCGGCGCCCGAGGCGCCACCGAACCCGCCGCTATCGCAGGGACGACACGGCGCTCTTCACCCACGCGCTCCGGCAGCGCGCCTGCCGGGAGCACGTTTGCCGGAATCGCCCGCACGAACAGCTCGTTCTCGGCCGCCATCGTGTCAGGCCTTGATCAGCGACGCCGCAAAGCGCGTGTCCACCAGGTCCGCCACCACCTTGCTCAGGTCGGTACCGGGTTTCACCAGCTGTTCATCGGTGAGGACGGGTGCAGCAGCACGCAGTGCCCGCACGTGCTCCTCGGACGGCAGCGGGTGCGAGAAGTCGGTGCGCAGCTTCACCTGAAGCAGGGCCACTGGCAAGGTCACCTTGGCTTCCTCCGACAGGATCTTCGCCGCCTCGCTGGGGTTGGCGATGGTCCATTGGCGCGCACGCTCATAAGCGAGGATCACCCGCTGAACCTCGCGCGGATACTGCTTCAGGAAGTCCTCACGCACGTTCAGGAAACCGTAGGTGTTGAAGTCCACATTGCGATAGAGCAGCCGGGTGCCGGCCCCCAGTTCGCTGGCGGCCATGTGCGGGTCCAGGCCGGCCCAGGCATCCACACGGCCCTGCTCCAGCGCGGCACGGCCGTCGGCGTGCTGCAGGCTCACATGCTCGATGTCGCTGCGCTTCAGGCCCACCGTGTGCAAGGCCCGAAGCAGGAACAGATAAGGGTCGGTGCCCTTGGTGGCCGCCACCTTCTTGCCCTTGAGATCGGACAGGGAGCGGATGTTGGAATCGCCGCGCACGACCAGTGCTGTCCACTCGGGCCGCGAGTAGATGTAGGGCGAGCGGATCGGTGCGCCGTTGGCCTTGGCCAGCAAGGCCGCCAGGCCGGCAGTGGAGCCGAAGTCGATGCTGTCGGCATTGAGGTATTCCAACGCGCGGTTGCTGCCGGCGCTCAACACCCATTTGACGGCGATACCGTCCTTCTTGAAGTCCTCCTCCAGCCAGCCGAAGCGGCGGAGCACCAGGCTGGTCGGGGAGTAATACGCGTAGTCGAGCCGGACTTCCTTGGGAGCGTCGGCGGCATGGGCGCGGTCGGACAGGCCCAGGGCCAGCCCTCCCAGACCCAACCCGAGGGCCAGCGTGTCGCGACGATTGATCTTGTTGTTCATGCCGTGGATTCCGATTGAGAAACAGCGTTCGTGGAGAGAGACTCAGGGAGCGATGTAGGTGCAGGTGCAGGTGCAGGTGCAGGTGCAGGTGCAGCGGCTGGGCCTGGGCTTGGGGCCACGACCGGGGCAGGCACCTCGATACGGGTCAACCGACCGGGATGGTTCTCACGCAGCCGGTCTCCAGCCCCAAAGAGCCGCTGGCGCAGGGTCACAGGCGCGGTGTCGTGGCTGCTGCGATACCGCCCTCGCCGCTGCAGTTCCGGCACCACCAGGTCCACCACATCCCGGAAGGTCTCCGGCGCAACGGCATAGGTCAGGTTGAAGCCGTCCTGGCCGGTGGCGTCCTGCCAGGCGATCAACTGATCGGCCACCTGCCCGGGGTCGCCCACCAGCACCGGCCCGCGTCCGCCCAGGCCGATGAACATGGCGGCCTCGCCGACGGTCCAGCGGCGGTTCGGGTCGGCGCTGCTGAACGAGGCCAGCGCGCTGCGGCCGGCCTGGGTATCGAGATAGTCGATGGTGGCATCCAGCGGGTAACGGCTGAAGTCCACGCCAGTCCAGCCCGACAACAGGGCCAGCGCCGCCTCGGTGTCGATGTGCTGCGAATACTCGGCCAGCTTGTCCCGGGCCTGCGCCTCGGTGGGCGCGGTGATGACCAGGGCCTGTCCGTAGATGATCAGGTCCTCGCCGGCACGGCCGGCTGCGCGGGCTGCGGCCCGCAGCCCATTCACCGCGTCGCGCACCACGTTGACGCTGGGGCCGCTCACGAACACGCATTCCGCATGCCGCCCCGCAAACGCCCTGCCCCGTGACGACGCGCCGGCCTGGAACAGCACCGGCGTGCGCTGCGGCGAGGGTTCGCACAGGTGGATGCCGGGCACCTGGTAATGCGGCCCCGCATGACGAATGGGATGAACCTTGCCTGGGTCGGTGAAGATACGGCCCGTCTTGTCCCGCCGAACGGCATCGTCCTCCCAGCTGTGTTCCCACAGCTTGTAGACCACTTCCAGATAATCGTCGGCGAGGTCATAACGCTCGTCATGCGCCTTCTGCGCCGGCTGGCCCAGATTGCGGGCCGCGCTGTCCAGGTAGCCCGTCACGATGTTCCAGCCTACGCGGCCGCGGGTGAGATGGTCCAGGGTGGAGAGGCGCCTCGCAAAGCTGTAGGGAGGCTCATAGGTGAGCGCGCAGGTGACGCCGAAGCCCAGATGTCGTGTCACCGAGGCCATCAGCGGCACCAGGGCCAACGGGTCGTTGAGCGGCACCTGCACCGCATGGCGCAGCGCAGCATCGTGGGACGCGCCGAACACGTCATACACGCCCAGCACATCGGCCAGGAAGACACTGTCGAACAAGCCCCGCTCCAGCAAGCGGGCCAGGTCTTGCCAGTAGTCGGGGTCGCCATAGCGATGAGACTCGTCACGCGGATGCGTCCACAGCCCCGGGGACTGGTGCCCCACCGTGTTCATCGTGAACGCGTTGAAGCGTACTGGCTTGCTGGTGGGCGTGCTTGAGGGCTTGCTGGCGGGCGTGCCGGTAGCGGTGCTGTTGGCGGTGCTCATGGCAGAAGGCTCAACCGCGACTCACTGCAGGAAGGTCGGCCGCGAGTAGCCGGGGAAGTGCTGATCCAGCACGGTCTTGAACGCGGCCTCGTGGAAGGCCTCGGCCACGTCACGCGTCCAGGCCGCCTCGCGGTCCTTGCCCTTCACGGCCACCACCAGCAGGTAGTGCTCAGGCGTCTTCTCCAGCACCAGCGCCTCGGTCAGCTTCAGGCCGCTGGAAATGGCGAAGTTGCCATTCACGATGGCGTATTCAACGTCGTCCAGCGTGCGGGGGATCTGCGCCGCCTCGATGGGCTGCAGCTTCAACTGGTAGGGGTTGCTGGCAATGTCCTTCTCGGTCACGCGGATGGGGTCCGCCCCCGGCTTGAGCGTGAGCAACTTCTGGTCCGCCAGCAGTGCCAGGCCGTGCGCCAGGTTGGCCGGGTCGTTGGCCAGCGTGATGCGGTCACCGGGTTTGACTTCGGCCAGGCTGCGGCGCTTCTTGGAATAGATGCCAAAGGGCGCCATGGGCCCCTGCACCAGTTCCACGATGTCCAGTTGCCGGTCCTGCCGGAAGCGGTTGAGGTAGATGGTGTGCTGGAAGAAGTTGGCGTCCAGCGACCCCTGCGCCAGCGCCAGGTTGGGCTGCACATAGTCGTTGAACTCCACCAGCTTGACCTTGTAGCCCTTCTTCTCCAGCAACGGCTTGATGCCCAGCCGCAGCACTTCGATGTTGGAGCCGGCCGTGGCGCCGATCACCAGTTCTTTCTTGTCCTGGGCATGCGCCGGCGCCGCAAGGCCCCAGGTGGTGGAGACAAGCGCAAGGCTCAGCAGCAGGCGGCGGTGCAAGGTCATGGGGCAGTCCCGGGTCGAGTTGTTGTGGGGAGGATCGGAGAAACGGTTTCGTCAGCGCTTGTCCAGCCGCCGCGCCACACTCTGGCCGGTGAACTGGATGATCTGCACCAGGGCGATCAGCACGGCCACGGTGAGCACCATGACGTCGGTCTGGAACCGGTAGTAGCCGTAGCGGATGGCGAGGTCGCCAATGCCACCACCGCCCACCACGCCGGCCACGGCGGAATACGACAGGAAGCTGATGGCCAGCACCGTGAGCGCGCTCACCAGCCCCGCGCGCGCTTCCAGCACCAGCACCCGCCAGACGATCTGCCATTCGGAAGCGCCCATCGCATGGGCCGCCTCGATGACCCCACGCGGCACCTCGCGCAGGCACTGCTCGGTGAGCCGGGCAAAGTACGGGATGGCCGCAAAGGACAGCGGCACCGCCGCCGCCAGGGGCCCGATGGAGGTACCGGCCACCACACGGGTCAACGGCACCAGGGCCACCAGCAAGATGATGAAGGGGAAGCTGCGCACGGTGTTCACCAGCGCATTGAGCAGCCGCCGCGCCACCCGGGCGCCCCAGTGATGCGACAGCGACTGACCCGGGCTGATGAGAAACAGCAGCACCCCCAGCGGCCCGCCCAACAGCACGGCAGCACTCAGGCCGATGCCCAGCATCAGTGCGGTCTGACCAAAGGCCGTCCATAGATCGGGCAGCAGGTTGACGATGGATTCGGGCAGCCACGGCCCCAGCACGGCTTGTACGGCCTGCATGGTTTCAGACATGAGCCGCCTCCTGTTCCAGGGGCGTGGGCGTCGAGGCGGCCTCGGGCACGGAGGGCGGCGAAGGCTGCAAGGGCACCAGGGGCGCCACAGGCGCCAGCGCGGCCAGCTCACGGGCCAGCACCGAGGTACCCTGCCCCGCGTCCGCCTTGTTGAAGGTCTCCACCAGGCGCCCGCCATGCATCACCGCCACGCGGTGGCACAAGGCCTGCACCACGCTGAGTTCGTGCGTCACGATCACGATGGTCACGCCCAGACGGACATTCACATCGGCCAACGTTGCCAGCACCTCGCGGGTGGTCTCCGCGTCCAGCGAGGAGGTCGGTTCGTCACACAGCAGTACAGCCGGATGCGGGGCCAGTGCCCGCGCAATCGCCACGCGCTGCTTCTGGCCGCCACTGAGTTGCGCGGGATAGGCCTTGGCCTTGTCCTGCAGGCCGACCAGGGCCAGGCATTCCTGCACCCGGCGCTCGATGTCCGCGCGGCGGCGCCCCGCATGCAGCTTCAGCGCAAAGGCCACGTTGTCCGCCACAGTGGCGTTCTGCAGCAGGTTGAACTGCTGGAAGATCATGCCGATGCCCTGACGGGCCTGGCGCAGGGCCTGGCTGGACAAGGCCGTCAGGTCCTTGCCTTCGACTCGCACCGTCCCCGCATCCGGACGCTCCAGCAGATTGATCAGGCGCAGCAGCGTGGACTTTCCCGCGCCGCTCTTGCCAATGATGCCCAGCACCTCGCCGGCCTGCACGCTCAGGTCGGCCTGGCTCACGGCAGAGAACGCGCTGCCATCAGGCAGGCGGAAGGTACGGCTGACGCCCGTCAATTGAATGACGGGAATGCCTGAGGCCGTGGGCGCGGGTGTGGGTGTCGTGGAAGCGCTCATGTCAGGAATACGCGGTCGGGTCAGGAATGCGTCCGTCCACGCGATAACGCCCGATGTCACGCACCTTGTAGTCCACCGGGTCGTGCAGTGTGTGAACGCGGGCGTTGCGCCAGAAGCGGTCGAAGCCAAAACGGGCGGAAGTGCTGCGCGCGCCGGTCAGTTCAAACAGTTGGCTGCTGACCTGCAAGGCGGCTCGGTGCGCCAGCACCTTGGCCTCGGCCCCTGCCACGGCCAGTTCCCCACGTTCCTGTGCAGTCAGCGCGTCGCCGCGCAGCAGCGCGTGATGCAGGGCGGACACCGCTTCCCTGGCAATGCCCTGCGCGGCACGCACATGCAGCCACAGGTCGCCGTAACGATGCTGCACCAGCGGATCGTCCACGGCGCGCTCCACACCCGAGGCGAACCAGGCCTTGGTCTGCGTGGCCGTGTAGCGCCGCGCCTGTTCGAAGGCGCCCTCGGCAATGCCCAGGTACAGGTGGGTCATCACCAGTTGGGCGATCTGGCTGCGCAGCGTGGCACGCGGCGTGGGTGCCTGGCCAGGCACTTGCAGCAGTTCCTCGTCCGCGAGGCTCACGTTGTCGAATCTGACGGTGCCGCTGTCCGTCTGGCGCTGCCCGAAGGCGTCCCAGTCCTGCTCCACGGCCACACCCTGCCGGCGCGTGGGCACAACGCCGGTCAGGAAGCCGCCGTCGGGCGTGGTGGCAGAGACCGTCAGGCGGTCAGAACCCAGCGCCCCGGAGCAGAAGCTCTTGGCCCCATCCAGCCGCCAGCCGCCAGGCGCCAGCGTGGCGCGCAGCCGGGTATCGGCGGGATTGAGGGCATTGCCCCAGAACAGGCGTTGCTCAGCGGTCTCCCGCAGGTGGCGGGCGCCGTGCTCCAGTGCCGCCGGGCCGCCATAGAGCGAGACCCCATAGAGCTGCAGGTGATGAAAGCCCAGCACATGGGCCAGCGCGCTGTCCACGCGGGCGACCACGCGCACGGCATGGAAGAGTTCGGTCACGCCGCCCCCCAGGCCGCCCAGGGCTTGCGGCACGGTCAGCGCCAGCAGGCCGCTGGCACGGATCAGCTCGCGCTCGGCCGCCGCATGGCCACCGGCCTGGTCCCGCGCCACGGCGGTTTCGTCCAGCCGCTGCGCGAGTTCGGGCAGGCCCTGGCTCAGCAGCAGGGACAGGCGTTCCGTGGCCGGGGCAGGCGTGGGCGGAGCAGAGAGGTTGAGCAGCGGGCTGGTCATCGGCGCGGCGCTGCGTCGTCGCAGCAAATATGAAACGCGCCGAGTGTTCCCGCCTTGCTTCTGCGCACAAAGCGCCGAAACCGTCTGTCCTTATGCGTTTTTCTTTGCCTGCCGATTCAAGGGCGTACGGGCAACGCGTCCAGGGTGATCAGGTCCCGCCCACCGTGCGCCGTGTTGACCTTCCCACCCAGGGTCACCTTGCCACCGCCCACGAATCGTTCGGCCAAGCCGCTCGGGGCCGCGTGGGGGTCATCCGGTGTCCGGTTGCTCGCGCGGGCGTCACCGCCCAGGCCCGACTCCCGAGACCGTTGCTGCGCCTGGTTCACAAACAGCCGGAACGGCTGCCAGGAGCTTTCCTGGCTCACGTGCGCAGCAATCTGATCCCGCAGCTCGGCGATCTGGTCAGCCGCCGCCGGGCCGGTGGGCGCCCCCGGCCGTTCCAGCGCCTCCAGCCGGTTCGTGCAGGCGGTGAGTGTGTCCGCCGCCTCCTGCGTCAGGCATTTCCGTTCGATGAACAGCCGGCTGTTGCCCGGCGGCAGGTTCACCATCTGCTGCAGGAAACCATTCAGTGCCTCGTGCCCGCCCGTCAGCACACCATCGGCCCGGCGCTCACCCAGGCGGGGCTCCCATTGGTCGCGCTGCGAGTTCACCAGCTTAACGAAGTCGTCCTCCACGGCGAACTCCCGGTGCTTGAAGGAGACGTTGGGCTGCACCTTGCCATCCATGGTGGTGAGCCGCACGGTGCCGTTCTTCGCCTGGATCACCAGTTCGGTCTCCACGCCGACCTTGTGCCGCGAAAGCACCGCCATGGTGGGCTTGCCCTCATTGGAAATGGTCGGGTGCGAATAACCAGCGCTGACCCCTGCCGTCAGCGACGTGCGCGAGCCGCTGGCCGCCTGCGTGGTCTGGGTCGAGCCCTTGGACTCGCTGGCCTTGCTGCGGTTGAACGGGGTATGTTTGATCCCTGCGCTGGCGGCGATGGAGGCGCGCCCTCCCACCCCCTTTGGATCGAGCTTGATGGAGGCGTTGCCCTCCACGCTGAGCGAGAGCGAGACCTGGTGCGCCTCACCGGTGTTCCATCCAAACGAGATGTCGCGGTAGTCGCCGACCTTTTCAACCATCTGCGACCACATCTCGCCACCGTGTTCCGGCCGGACCGGCGGGGCCGCTTGTGCACCGGCGGTGGGCGCAGCCGTCCGGGCGGCCCGGGCGGCCTGGGCAGGCGTCATCTGGTCAGCAATTTCAAACACGGAGTTCACCACCAGCTCGCTCATCCGCTTCCAGTTCTCCGATTCCATGCGACGGGTCTGCTCGGCGTTCAGTTGCTGGTGCTCCGACCCATGCTTGTCGGTGCGGATCATGAGACCCTTGCTATAGAGATGTGAGCCCCCCAGCCGCGCCATGACCTGGGCGGACACATTGGCACCCGGCACCTGCGCGCCGAAGCGCACGCCGCCGCCCAGCATCTCGGTCACCTTGCGCTCATTGCCCAGAAAGATCACCCCCGTGTTGGAAGCGACCCCGGCCTTCAGCACCGCCGTGCGGGTGTGGTCGAGGTTGAATTCCGCCATGGGCGTGACACCGGTGGCTTGCACCCCCACGCCATTCACCTGCGCGGCCATGAAGCCGAACGCGCCACCGATCCCGTTCTTGCGGCCATCGCTGTAGTCGGTCATGTCGCCGCCGGCCACCACGGAGATCATCACCTGGCGAAGAATCTCGCGCCGGCCGGCAACATCCGACTTGTCAAAGTCTGCCTGCAGCTTCTCCAGCTGGCTGTCGACGGCCGCTTTGCCGCGCAGGATGTTGACGTCGGCATTCAGCTTGTCCAGCGCCGGTGTATTTGCCTTGTGGGTCGAATCGGCGAGACGGCCGTCTCCAAACCACTCGTGCAGGGTGCCGGGCAGCAGCGGCCGGCTGACCTGGGATTCAACCTCCGCATTGGCAACGCCCTGATGCAGCGGCGGGGGCTGCGTGTTGTTGTCACCAAAGATCTCCGCGTTGAGTTCATGCGCCCTGGCGCGGATAGCGGCCTCGGTGAGCCGGGTGCCCTGCGTCAGGTCCTGCAGCGGGCCGGGCTTCTCCGGCACCAGGTTGCGCCACACGTCCATCGCAGCCAGGCGCATGAGGCCGCGTGTGCGGTCCTCGTTGCTCATGGTGGTTGCGTGCGCATGGGCTGCGGCATCGCCCGCAGTGGGGCCGCCGGCAGGCGCGGCAGGGTCGGCGGTCGTGGCCGCCGCCGCAGCTGTGGCAGTCGCTGCATTGCCGTTGGCGTTGGCGTTTGCATTGGCGCCTGCAGCGCCAGCACTGTTGCCGCCGACGGCACGCAGTTGATTGCGCAACAAGACGCTGCCGTCCTGCAGCGCACTGCGAAGCCGCTTCGCATGTTCTCCGGGCACGGTGCTCAGGTCCGAGCCCAGCGGGCCGGCCTGAATCAAGGTCTTCAGCGGCGTCTTGTCCTTTCCGATCCCACGCCGGAAGGTCCTGCGCGGATGGACCACCGACGACAGGACGCCGTGCCCCGCCACTTTCGACGCACAGGCCAGGTCGATGTACTTCACGAACTTTCTCAGCCGCTTGGTCATGAGGTTGAACTCACTGCCCTGGCCACTTTCGGTGAAGCCGTTGCGCAAGGCCACGTAGGCCGGCTTGAGTCCGCGGACCTGCTCGGGCGATCCGGGCAGCCGCTGCACATTGTCTGCGGCATAGAGGAATGCCTGCGCCGCCAGGGTGGCCGCATGCTCGCGATCACCGTTGCGGTTGCCCCTGCCCAGGCCGGCGGGGTCGGACAGACGGTCATGGTCCGCGTGATTCTCCAGGGCCGTTCGAATCTCCTGTGTCGACTGGCGAGGGCCCACTGCCGTCGCCAAATCAGGGAGCAGCTTGAACAGCGCGGTTTCCGCCCGCAGGCCCAGCTTGTAGTGCTCCACGGTGTGCTCGGCGTGCCGCCGGTCCGCATGGTCGGCCGCCGGCAGGGACAAGCCCTCGATCTGAAGCAAGGCCGCCATGCCTCCCGACGTGGCGGCCAGCGCGCGCCTTGCAGAATTGGTCAGCGCCGCCAGGGCCACGTCATCCGGCTGCGGGGTGCTGGCCACGCCTGCCAGCGGCGAGGCCTGCGGTGCGCGTTGCGTCACGCCCCCCGGTGTTGCCGCCGGGTTGTTCCACAGGGTGTTGTAGATTTGCGCGGCGGTGGCCGGATCGCTGGTGACGGAACGCAGCACCGTCGCCACCAGCAGCGCCTGCTCGTGGCGCAGGGGGTGACCGTCCGGTCGCCCCGCCGGGTCCGGATTGGGATGGTTCAGCAAGGCGTTGGCCAAGGCCGTCGCCACCGGGTCGGGCGCGGCGGCGCCGGCTGCGGCACCGAACATCCGGCCCACTTCAGCGGAGAAGGCGACGGCGTTGCCAAATGCCTGTGGCGCCTGGGCGGCCTGGCCCGCGTTGACGGCACCGCCCGCCAGCAGCCGCGCCGCCTGGGTGGCCGCGGTATTCACCTTGCCATCCACCGCGCGCAGGCTGCTGGCACTGGTCCCCGTGTGCGGCGTCTTCACCGGCGGCAGGCCACTATGGAAACCCGTCGACGTGTTGTTGCTCCGGGCGCCACTGTACGGGCCTACGGTGATGTCCAGCTTGGCCGGGCCGGTGCGGTTCTGTAAGGCATGCAATGGACGGCGCAGCAGCAGGTCCTTGGCGCGTTGGCCGGTGGTGCGCTCATCCGCTGCGGCGGCACCCGGGCCGCCGGGACCACCGCCGGCCGCAGCACCTGGCGCGGCTGTGTCCGGACGAATGGCCTGGCAAAGGTCTTCGACCGCTTTTTCGATCGCGCTGAGCGCAGTGGCGGCGGCCCCCTGCGCCGAAGTGCGGCCAGGGATGCTGTTGGCGGCGGCCTGGTCCGCATGGTCAGCCGCCTGCGCCAGTTGCAACCGAGCCGCCTCCGCCTGGTTCGCCGCGACGGCAGTGTCGTGGGCCGTGCCTTGCAGCATTTGATGGGCATGCGCCTCCCCCGCTGCGGCGGCGGCCAAGGGGCCCACCCGCCCCTCCTGCGCGCGGATCGCGGCGTTGGCCTGGTCCAGGTCCTGGTTCGCCGCGTGCAGGCGCTGCTGTGCGGGTGTCCGGGTCGCCGGTGTGGTGGCAGCGGCCGATGCTGATGCTGATGCTGATGCCCCTCCCGATGATGCCGATGACGCGGCGGCCGCTGTCTCTGCGTGAACCGCTTGCTCTGCGGCCGCGACCGCCTCCTGGCAGTCGATCCGACGTTGATGCAAGGCGCCACCCGCCTGAAGCGGTGCCTGCGCCGCCTCGTGGGCGCGGACGGCGGCATCCAGCACCGGCACATGCGCCGCCAGGGCCGCACCGGCCGCCTCGGCGGCCCGGGCGGTGTCGGCCACCAACGAAGAACCATCCGCCAGGGCTCGTCGCGCCCGCGTGGCGGCTGCAGCGAGATCCACCGCCGTGCCGGCCGCCGTGTCGTGTGCAGTCACATGCGGTGTCTCGCTGGCAACGACCTGGGTCAACGTCTGCTGCGCGTTTGCCAGCGCGGTCACCGGGATCCGCGCGTCGTCACGGGCCGTCTGCGCGCGGTTCCGGAGGGTCTCGGCCTCCCCCAACCGCCCCTGCGCTGTGTGCAGACGTTCCTGGATGCCGTCCCGTCGATCGGCGCAGTCCGCCAGCGCCACGCGGGCGCGTTCCACACCGTCCGCCAGCGGACGCAGGACGCCCTGACGCCGGGTCAGGTCATCCTTGGCGTGGTCGACCTCCTGTTCGGGGGTCAGGGATGGCGGCGTGGCGGTGGAAGCGCTTGCAGCCGCGCTGCCGGTGCTTGCGGCCGTCCCTGTGGCTGCGCCTGCCGCCGTACCAGCCGCCGAGCCACCCGCAGTGCCGGATGAAGACGCTGCCTGCTGGCGCTGTTGCGCCATCTGCAGGCGCGCCGTGGCCTGTTCAACGCCAGCCGTCGCATCGAGAAAGGCCGGGGCCGTCCTCAAGTCCTCATGCGCCTGATGCAGCACCCCATGCCGAGCCGTCTCGGTCTGCAGGTCTCCCCGATGGGTGTCAACATCCAGCTGGCGGGCAAGCACGGTTGCCTCGGCACTCTGGAACGCCTGCTCGGCGGTGTTCAGGACGGCGTCCCGGCGCTGGGCCTCGGCGGTGGCTTGCGTTTCGGCACGGGTCTGCCGCTGGGTCATGTCCTGGGCAGCCGTCTGCCCCTGGCCCCGCGCAGCACGGGCGGCCGCCTCGCGGTCGACCCATTGCGGCACCGCTGCATGGGCCGCATGCGCCTGCGTCTGCGCCGTGGCGGAGTCCCGCAACAGCGCCGGTGGCGGTGCGACAGGGTCATGCGCCGTCGCCACGCCAGCAGTGAGGGTCGGCGTCGTGGTGGGGGTCAGAGTCGGCGTCAGGGTCGGCGTCGGCACGGCGGCCCGCGCCGGCCCACCAGGTGACCCCGGGCGACGGGGCTGCTGCGCTGCAGCCGCGCCACCGCGCGCGGCCAGGCCACCGCCCAGGGCGGTCGTTGGCAGAGACGTCGATCCCGACGATCCACCGGCCTCGGGGGCCGTCAGGTGGCTGTTCGTGCGCTGCAGCTCGATGGCGCTGCCATCACTGCCCTGCCGTCTTCCGCTGGAATACACCGTCATCAACCGGCTCCTGAGGCTCCGCTGGGACCAGCCGACTCTGGGACAGGCGTAGCGCTACCGGATCAGGCGGGCCGAAGCATCTGCCGGCGGTGCGAAGCCGATGGGGCACTGTCATCATCCTGAGCGATAGCGGTCATGAAACTCAGCCGCCCCCGTCGGCCGAACCATCCGATCCTGGACGGCCGTTCGTCCCGGCCTCCGGCCCTGACGTCGACGACGAGGCCGGCGCCTCGAATCCACCGATCAGCACCAGCACCACCAGGGCCGCGACCGCCGCCAGCAATGCGCCCCAACTCGCCATGCGCAGCCCGGACGACCGCCCCACTCGCTCTGGCGCCGCCGTGCGCGGTGTTTCGGCGCTCGCCACATGGCGGCTGGCCTGGATCCGTGATTCCGGCGCCACCACGGGCAGGTTCGCCCCCGCCGCATCGACTGGTGTGTGCGTGTCCCACACGCTCTCTTCAGCGGTCGCCGGGCGGCGGTTCCCCTGCGGCCCCGCGCGCCGCACGCCGCGCGCTTCGGCCTGCGCACCACCGCGCTTGTGCCGGCCGGGCCCGGCGGGGCCGCGTGCCTCCACCCCATCGCGGTTCTCGCGCCCCACCGCCACGCCCGCCGTCTGCGCTGCAGAACCACCCGAGAGTGGCGCCTCGCCAATAAGCGGGTCCTCGTCCGCATCGTCGAACAGGCGGCGAACCACGGCGCCCATCAGGCGTTGGGCCGAGACGCCGCGACGGCCACCGGCCTCATCGCGACGCCGGGGACCAGCGTCGCCTCCGTTGGCAGCCGCCCGCGCCTCTTCGGGGGCTGCCGCTGGAGCTGCGGCCCCAGGCACGCGGGCCGGCAGGCGTGGGGTGTCCGACCGCATACCGGGAGGCCTCAGGCGCCGTCAGCGGCTATCTCGCGCCGGGCGTGCTCGGCCCCCGCCCCCAGCACGATGGCCAGCGGTGGTTCTGCCGCCCCGGCGGCGGCCCCTGCTGCGGAGGTTGCCAACGCCACGGCCACCGCCACCGAGGCACGGTCCCCGGCCGCCAGTGGAGAGGCGGTGGCGCTGGGCGCCTCGCCGAACTGCTGGCGATAGTTGTGCGCCAGCGTGGACCGGTTGGCCATGCCCCAGCGCGTCGCCACGGCCAGCACGCTGTCGCGGCCGGCCATCTGCTGCAACTCGGTACGGATGCAGGCCATGCGCAGCTTTCTCAACAACTCCGCCGGGGTCAGGCCCAGATGAGACCGGAAGGCCATCTGCAACGCGCGCTCCGTGACGTCGATCTCGGCCGCAATGCGGCGCACGGACAAGGTGCGGTCATGCAGGTGGTCCAGGATGAATTGATAGGCACGGCGGTAACGCGGGGGCAGCCGCAATTGGTCGGCATCCGCCTGGTCGGCCCGTTCCTGCTGCTCCAGAAAGCGCGAGTACGGCACCCGTGTCAGCTCGAAGCGCAGGCGCGCCAGCGACAGCTGGGCGTGCTGACGGTAGCAGCGCAGCGCATCCGGATGCCGACCATTCATCGCATGCAGCCGCGACGCGCAATACCGCAGCTCGATGGCATGGCGGTGGTGCAGTTGGCGGGCATCGTCCACCGCCAACGGCCCCAGGATCTCGCTGGCGGTGCTGGCCTGGCCGCGATCCAGCAGGGCCAGCGCCGCATCCACCCGGGCCCGCTCTTCCATGGGCGCCATGCGCCGTTCACGGTACCAGCGCACCCCATCAAACAGCGCCTCCACGCCTGCGCTCGCATGCGTGGAGTCGGAGGACGCCATCAGCGCAGCCAGGAAGTCCAGGCGCGCCACAACGGCCGGGACATCACGCAGGGCCTGCTCGCACGAACGCAGGGATTCGCGCAGGGCCGTCTCGTTGGCCGGCTCAACGCCCGCAATGTCGTCAAAGTGCCGCAGCGCACGGCACACCTGCAGTTCCAGGCCGATGGCCGCCAGCAAGGGCCGGGTGCCCGGCGCCACGTCCGGCGACTCGGCCAACCGGCTGGCAAAGGCCAGTGTGCGGGTCCCACGGCGATGCTCGCCCATGGCCAGCATGGCTTTGGCCAGGCCGGCCAGGGCCTCGATGCGCAGCCGCAGCGGCGCATCCTCCGCATCGGCCACCACATTGAAGCTCTCCGCCGCCCGTCCAGGCTTGTTCATGTGCAGGAACAGATAGCCCCGGTCCATGGACGACCACTGCCGCATCCGGGCGCGTGGCAAGGCTTCGTAATGGCGCAGCTGCCGCTGCATCAATTCCTCGGCCTGTTCCTCGCGGCCGGCGGCCAGCAGCGCCTGGCTCAGCACCTGTCCCAGGGTGGCCTGACGCAGCGGATCCAGGTCCTTCGCGTCACCGCTCCCGGCCCGCTCCAGCCGCCCCAGCCCCAGCCGCAGGGCTTCCTGAACATCACCACGCGCCATCGCGCTGGCCACGTCTGCATCCTTGTCCGCCAGCCCCAGCCGACCCAGTGCCATCAACAGCATATGAACTCCTGCTTCGTGTCTCGGAGCGCCGCCACCAGCGCCCCGGTGCGGCCATGCTAGGCAGAGGCACGCCATGGTGGCTTCATCTCTTCACGATGAAATCCTCATCAATCCTCAACTCGGCACCCGTCACCGCCAGGCCGCCCCAGGCCGCAGGTTCGCCTCCAGGCAAATCGCTTCGCCCCCTGCCGGAGCGGCCCGCTCCCCGGCGGCGACAGTGCGCTCCAACACAAGGAGTCGCTGTGGCTGCTGCCCTGTTTACCGTGGATACCCCGTACCGGCCTCCCCCGCCGCATCTCGTCGCACCGCCTTCGGTCCTGCGGCCCGCCGTCGCGGCCGATGCCACTGCGATCGCTGCGATCTACAACGCCTCCCTGCGCGGGCAGCCCTATCAGCCTGACGGCGTCACACCCGAACAAGGCGCCCGGTGGCTCGCCGATGTTCTGGCCCAGGTGAAGGGTATGGATGCCCCACCAGTGGCCAACTACCTGGGGCCGATGAGCGTGCCCATGGCCACGCGGTTGATTGCCGTTCATGGCGTGTATGGGCGGCCCATGCTGGTGGCCACCATCCAGGGCGAAACGGTGGGCTGGATGGGTTCCATCGGCCTGCATGAGCGCCCCGGCCTCTCGCCTCTGTATGAGTTCTCCTATTACGTGGCGCCGCGCTGGCGCGGCCACGGCATCGGCACACAGTTGGTGCGACACCTCATTGCCCACGCGCCGGGTTGGCGGGTGGACCGCCTGCTGGCCACCGTCTGGAGCGACAACGCGCCCAGCCTGGCCGTACTGAGCCGCCTCGACTTCCAGTACTGGGGGACCCTGCCCGGCGCGATCCTCGCGTTTGGCAAACGACGCGACCTGCTGCTGCTGGGCATGACACTCCCCGACGCCAACACCCCCTCCATGGCCGCAGCGCCCGCAGGCTGAGCGATGGGCGAAAAGACCGAACAACCCAGCCAGAAGAAGCTGGACGACGCGAAGAAGAAGGGCCAGTCGCCAAAGAGCCAGGACATCAATGCGGCAGCCGGTCTTCTGGTCATCACCGTCTGCCTGAGTGCGGCTGGCAGCACGGCCCTGGGCCACCTGGAGCGGCTGTTCGCCTTGGCCAGCGGTGCCGGGATGGCGGTGAAGAACGACATCGACGTGCTGGTCATCGCCTACGACATGGCCATCGAGGGCCTGTGGATCGTCCTGCCCTTCGTGGTGGCGGCGATCTTCGTGGGGGTCATCGCCTCCTTCGCCCAGGTGGGATTCAACATCACCTTCGAGCCGATTTCTCCCAACTTCGACAAGGTCAACCCCGGGTCCGGCCTGAAGAAGCTGATCTCGCTGCGCTCGTTGATTGAATTCGCCAAGACCGTGTTCAAGGCCATTTTGGTGGGCTGCGTCGTGGTGGCCATCACGATCGGCCTGGTGCCGCTGATGGTGGGCGCCGCCACGCAGACCCCCATGGGCGTGGCAGCCATCGCCTGGAGCGCGATGCTCAAGCTCTTTGTGGCGGCCGTCATCGCCCTGATCGTCATCGGCCCGGTGGACTTTGCCCTGCAGCGCTGGCTCTTCATCCGGGACCAGCGCATGGACAAGGACGAGGTCAAGCGCGAATACAAGGAGATGGAAGGCGACCCGATGCTCAAGGGCCAGCGCAAGCGGCTCGCGCATGAGATCGCCAACAGCAACCCGTCGCGCACGGTGCCGCAGGCGTCGGTGGTGGTCACCAACCCGACCCACTATGCGGTGGCGCTGCGGTATCGGCCTGGCGAGACGCCACTGCCCATCATCGTGGCCAAGGGCGCGGACGCCCAGGCCATGGAAATACGCCGGATTGCCGAGGCCTCGGGGGTGCCGATCGTCGGTGATCCGCCATTGGCCCGTGCCCTCTTCAAGGTGCCGGTGGATGACACCGTGCCCGAGGCGCTGTTCGAGGCCGTGGCCACCGTCCTGCGCTGGGTGGCGATGCTGGACGGCGTCGGCCCCGCCAAGGACCGTGGCGCGGCCACTGCCAGGAGTACATGATGAGCAAGGCCCTGACCGACAAGAGCACCTGGGGCAATGACCTGGCGATGAGCTTCCTGGTCGTTGCGATCGTGGGGCTCATGATCCTGCCGCTGCCCACGGTGGCCATCGACACCTTGCTGGCGGTGAACCTGGCGGTGAGTGTGCTGCTGCTGATGACCTCGCTGTTCATCCCCAATGCGGTGGCGCTGTCGTCCTTCCCTTCGCTGCTGCTGTTCACCACGCTGTTCCGGCTGTCGCTGAACATCGCCTCGACAAAGTCCATCCTGCTGCATGCCGATGCCGGCCATCTGATCGAGAGCTTCGGTGAACTGGTGGTGGGCGGCAACCTGGTGGTGGGCATCGTGGTGTTCATCATCATCACGGTGGTTCAGTTCATCGTGATCTCCAAGGGCTCGGAGCGGGTGGCCGAGGTCGGCGCCCGTTTCACGCTCGATGCGATGCCGGGCAAGCAGATGAGCATTGACGCCGACCTGCGTGCCGGGCTGCTCTCCGGCGACGAGGCGCGCCGCAAGCGCGCCCTGCTGGGCATGGAAAGCCAGATGCATGGCGGCATGGACGGCGCCATGAAGTTCGTGAAGGGCGACGCCATCGCCGGCCTGATCATCACGCTGGTGAACATCCTGGCCGGCATCGTGGTGGGCATCATGTACCACGGCATGACCGCCGGTGAAGCCGCAAACCGCTTTGCCGTGCTGTCGATCGGGGATGCGATGGTGTCGCAGATCCCGTCGCTGTTCATTTGCGTGGCGGCCGGCGTGCTCATCACTCGCGTGGCCGACGAGCACCAGAAGAAACCGCGTTCGCTGGGCCAGGAGATCGTGGCCCAGATGACGGCCAACGTGCGGGCCATGTACCTGGCGGCAGGCCTGGTGATCGCCTTTGCTGCCGTGCCGGGTTTTCCGGCGCTGCAATTCCTGGCGCTGGGCATCGGGTTGGCCATGGCCGGCCGCTACCTGGCGCGGCAGCGTCGCTCGGGCGAGGCGCAAAGCCTTTCTGCACCCATTGCGGCCCTGCAGCGCGAAGGCGCCAAGGGCGATGCCCCGTCCATCATGCAGGAGGCCCCGCACTTCGCCCGGCCGCTGGCGGTGCGCATGTCCCCCGCGCTGGCGGCCCTGCTGATGCCCGACCAGCTCAACCAGGCGATGGAGCGTGAGCGGGTGCAGCTGCAGTCGATGCTGGGGGTTCCCTTCCCCGGCGTGTGCATGTGGGTGGACACGGCGCTGGCCGACCTGCGCTTTGACGTCCTGATCAACGACGTGCCGGTGCGCCACGTGGCCTTGCCAGGCAGGCTGCTCCTGCTGCCCACCACCCTGGCTGCCGCCGCGACCGCGCCCGCGTGGGCCGCCGCCGCGCAGCAGCACGGCGCGGTGCTGGAACAACCGGACTCCGCCTGGATGCCCGCGAACGAGGTGCCCGAGGCGGAACGCGCGAAATGCCTGGATGTGGAACAGGTGATGGCGCGCCAGGTGATGTTGCTGCTGCGCCGCAACGCCCATCAGTTCATGGGCGTGCAGGAGATCCAGTGGATCGTGGACAAGGCCACCGCGGACTATCCCGGCCTGGTGGCCGAGGTGCAGAAGATCCTGCCGGTGCAGCGCATCGCGGAGGTGATGCGGCGGCTGCTGGAGGAGCAGGTGCCGATCCGCAATGTGCGCAGCATCTTCGAGAGTCTCATCACCTGGGGACCGAAGGAAAAAGACATGCTGCTCCTGACCGAGTATGTGCGGGGCGACCTGGGTCGCTACCTGGCGTTCGAGGCCAGCGCCGGCAAGCCCTATGTGTCGGCCATCCTGCTGGATCCGGGCGTGGAGCAGGCGATCCGCCAGTGCATCAAGCCGACCCCGACCGGCAACTACCTGGCCATGGCCCCGGAGAGCGCCGCCGCCATCACCGACAAGGTGCTGAGGCTGGCCGGTGAAAGCCCCGAGCCCGGGGTGGCGGTCATCACGTCCATGGACATCCGCCGCTATGTGAAGAAGATCATCGAAACGCGCCTCGAGGGGCTGCGGGTCTACTCCTACCAGGAGCTGGGCCACCAGGTGGAACTGCGGCCGCTGGGCCGTGTGGCGGCCTGATCAGGCGGCGCGGATGACGGACGAAGAGATCCGCCGCATCCGGCGCATCACGGTGGGGGATGCACCCACCGAGTTGCCGCGACCGGTGGACCCGCGCCATGAAGAGCGCTTTCGCCGCGCACTGGGTGGTCCACGCCGGGCGGTGGCGTCGCCCATTGCAGCGATGGAGCCTGCCGCTGCGGCGCCACCTCCGTGGCATCAAGAGCCCACCCACGATGCGATGCCGCAGGAGCGGCCCACCCGGCCGCATCATCCGTCGCCACGGGAGCACTCAACGACGCGCCCATCGGCCTCAACGGCTCGGCCCTCCCCGGCGTCGTCCTCATCCGCCCGCCCCACCGCGACCCAGACCGATACGTTCTCACGGACCATGGCACGGCCCCTCACCGCGCCATCGGCCGCAGGCTCTGCCAGCGCCCGTGCAGCGGAGGAACAGACGGTCGATGGGAGCGATGAAATCGATGATGTCGATGCGGTGGTGGTCCCGCCCCCCATGCCCGTGGCACCCGTCATGGAGACCTTGCCACCCGACGCTTGGGCCGACGGCGTGGCTCACACCGTGGCGGCCCTGTGCCACGGCAGCGAGCCCAGCTTCCACAGCTGGACCATCCAGGTGCCGTTGGACGGCGAAGCCCTGCCCCACACCGAGCTGCGGATGACGTTTTCGCGCCATCACCTGCAGCTTCGCTTCAGCACGGCCTCGACCCGGTCATTCCACCTAATTTCGGCGCATCAGGCGCAATTGCGCGCGCTGCTGGTCCGCGCGCTTCCCGGCGACCGGCACATCGACATCGAGCTCACATGAATTCACTGCCCACCACCGCTGCGACCACCGCCCTGGCGAGCGGCAACGGGCTGGCCGGCCGGTTGCCCTCGATGAGCCCCGCTGACGCGGCGCTGTCTCGCATCACCCAGGACAGCCGCTTCTGCGCATGGCTGCGTGCCACGCTGCAACAGGCCAGCCTGGGTGTCGCCCTGCGGCAACCCGACGCGGCCTGGCGCCTGACGGTCGAGTCGGCCCATGGCCGTTTCCAGCTCGGCCTGGACGCCGCCGACAGTCCGGCCCTGCAACTGGCGCTGTCCCATCAGCCGCACGACACGGCGTGCGCCGTGGTGATGCTGCTGCTGGACGACTGGGCCCAGGCGCTGGCGCCTGCATTGGGCCCCTTGCGGCTGGTCCGCATCGAGCCGCTGCCGCCCGGCCCCCGCGTGCCCTGCATTCTCGGCGGGGCCATGCCCGTGGCCCTGCTGGAGGCGGAGCCTTCACTGCTGGACCACATGGCCGCCACCATGGCCCAGCCAGGCGTGGACCTCACCCCGATGGCGGGCTGCCTGCTACGCCCGGTCATCCGCCTCTTCACACGCGCGCTGTCGCCGCAGGTACTGCGCACGCTGCGCCCCGGTGATGCCGTGCTGGCAAGTGGCCAGTCTGCGTGGCTGCGCTGCGGCGTGGGCCACGTGCTGCAGGCTCGCCTTCATCTCGACCCCCAGGAGTTCACCGTGCACCTTGCCGAATCGCCCATGTCGACCGACGATCCGGCCGACCTTGACCCCAACGAGGGTGCCCACGGCATCGAAGCGCCACCCGCAGCCGGTTCGCTCGAATCGCTGCAGCTGCCGGTGGCCTTCGAGCTGAGCACCGCACGGGTCAGCCTGGCGGAGCTGGCCAGCATGCAGCCCGGTTATGCGGTGGAGCTGGACGTTCCCCTGCAGGAAGCGGAGGTCCGTCTGGTGTGCCATGGCCGCACCTTGGGCCTGGGCCAATTGATCGCCATTGGCGACCAACTGGGCGTTCGCATCACCCGCCTCGAGTTCTCGCATGACGCCGCTGCAGCACGCTGATCCGGTTGCGCTGTTCCTGGTGCTGCTGGCGCTGGCGGCGTTGCCGTTCGCCGCGATGGTGGTCACCTCCTACACCAAGATCTCCATCGTGCTGGGCCTGCTGCGCAACGCCATTGGCGTGCAGCAGGTGCCCCCGAACATGGTGCTCAACGGCGTGGCCATCATCATCTCCTGCTACATCATGGCGCCCGTGTTCATTGATGCGACCAAGGGCATCCAGGGCGGTGGCACCAGCACCCAGACCCTGATGCAGGCGGCCGATTCCGCCCGCGAGCCATTCCGGCGTTTTCTGGACAAACATGCGGAGGAACGCGAGAAGCAATTCTTCCTGCGCTCCGCGGCCATCATCTGGCCGAGCGACCAGGCGGCGGCGCTGAAGAAGGACGACCTCATCGTCCTGGCGCCGGCCTTCCTGCTCAGCGAGCTGACGGCCGCCTTCCGGATCGGCTTCCTGCTGTATCTGGCCTTCATCGTGATCGACATCGTGATTGCCAACGTGCTCCTGGCCATGGGCTTGTCCCAGGTGACGCCCAGCAATGTGGCCATCCCGTTCAAGCTGCTGCTGTTTGTCACGCTGGACGGCTGGTCGCGCCTGGTGCATGGGCTGGTGCTGACCTACCGCTGATGGCGCGAGGCCACCTGCCCAGCCATGAGAACCCTGCGAACCTCGGGACAGGAGATGTGAATGACCTATGACCTGGTGGTGCAGCTCACCTCCGAAGCGCTGATGATGTGTGTGCTGCTGTCCTTGCCTGCCGTGGCGGTGTCGGCCCTGGTCGGCCTGCTGGTCTCGTTCTTCCAGGCCATCACCTCGCTGCAGGATTCCAGCATCTCGCAAGGCATCAAGCTGTTGGCAGTGACTGGTGTGGTGGTGGTGACGGCGCCCTGGGCCGGATCCACGCTGATGAAATTCAGCGAGAACCTCTTCACCGCCGTGTTTCAGCGATGAGACTCGACCGCACCCGGCACAGCGCCGAGGCCCAGCAAACCCAGCAGACGCATGACGCCGGCAGGAACCGCCATGCCGGCCATGGTTATGCAGGCGGCATGCACAAGGGCGTGGCCTACCGGCATGCGCCAAGACCGCAATCACCGGCACGCCGCAATACGGGCCCGGCGGCGAAACCGCGGCCCCGACCGGCGTCTACAGGCGCTGCGGCAGCGCACCAGGAAGAAGAACATCCACTGCCCACGGAAGATGCCTTGAGCCTGGCTGGCGCGGGTACCGGAGGTGGCCGCCAGACGGCGGCTGCGGGCGGCGCCACGGAACGCCAGAGCCGCCCCGGCAGCGACCGGCAGGGCCCCCGGTCGATCGGTTCACCGCCGCAGGCACCGCCTCCACCGCCCAACATGGCGGTGCAGGAAGGGGCCGCGCTGCGGCGCAGCCGCCTGCCCGCAGCGCAGATGCTCAGCGCCCCGCCGACCGCCGTGGGACTGCCGCTGGCGTCGTTGCTGGAGGCACACGCTTCGCTCTATTTCAAAGGTGGCAGCGAGGGGGCCGCCAGTGCGTTGCGCCTGGCCACGCGGGCCGCTGTGGCCCGCCACCTGCCGCCGGACGCCCAGCCGCCAGCCCTGGCAGACATCAAGGCCGCCGCTATCGCCTGGTGCGCGGCCAACGGCCCGCCGGCCGCCGCCACGCAGGCCCAGCGGCATGCGAACCTGCTCTACCCCTTGGACGCCTTGCGCGCGATGTTCCGACCCGCTGCGCCAGTGGCTGAGGGCGCCCAAGCGCGCAGCGCGGTCCTGCAACGGGCGCTGGAGCGCCGGCCCACCCAGGAGCCCACATCATGAACATGCAGCACTATCAGCAACTCATCCGGGACCTCTGCGACGCCGTGGGCCTGCCCGACGCCGATGCGGCCATTGCGCGCAATGCGCTGGAAGTCGAGGGCTTTGAAGTGCTGCTCGGCTATTACGACAACGACCCGGAGGCGCTCTACCTGAACTTCGCCTTCGGCAGCGTCACCTCCGGCCGCAGCCTGCGCGTCTACCGGCTGATGCTGGAGGCCAATCTCAGCCTGTACGCGCAGGATCAGGCCCAGCTCGGGCTGGATGCAGATTCCGGGCTGGTGCTGCTGGTGGTGCGGGTGCCGATGCTCGAAGGCGTGGATGGCCCCTACCTGGCCGACACCATCAACCACTATGTCGAGCACGGCCGCTACTGGCGCGAGAACATCCTGCTGGCGGAAGACGAGATGTTCGAGAGCCTCTCGCAGGGCGATTACACCTGGCTACGGGCCTGAAGCCTGTGTAGCTGGCGCATCAGGCGCTTTGGGTGCACCGAGTGCACCGGGTCCACCGGGTGCATGGGACGCACCAGTCGCTGAGGGTACGGCGGCTGCGGGCGTTGCCGGCAGTGCCGCCGGCGCCCCCACCGCCTGGCTCGCCCTCGCCCACTGCCCCATCTCCGCCGACAGCGCCTGCAGCGACAACGCCGGCCGCACCTGCTCGAAGAACACCGCCACCAGCACCGACAGCATGGCAATGGCCACAGCGCCCTTCACCGGCTGCGCCAGGTTGTTGGGCTCCAGCTTGTCCGCCGTCTTGGACAGGATGCCAAACCCCAGGTCGATCAGCATGAGCACCAGCAGCGCCGGGGCAGCGATCTTGATCATCGTCTCCAGATAGTGGCCGGTCTGGACCTGGACAAAGTCCTCCAGCATGGTCGACCAGGCTGGCGCCAGCCGCCCGATGGGCCACCAGTGGAACGAATCGAACAGCAGGCCCGTCAGGACCATCATGCCGCCCAGCAGGTAGAAGCCACTGATGGCCAGCTGGGACAGCAGGTTGCCGATCGGCGTGCTCTGTTCGCCACTGAGCGGATTGGTCTGCTGGACGTTGTTGTAGCCCGCCTGGTTATCGATGAGCACGCCCACCCCCTCGGCCACCCAGAACACCGTGGAGGCGGCAAACCCCAGCACCAGGCCGATCATGGCCTCCTTGCCCAGCGTGGTGACCAGCCGCACCATGTCCATGTCGTGCACCAGGCTGGCGGGCTGACCCCAGGCGATGAACAGGGCCAGGCAGATGCACAGGCCGTTGCGCACCGGCCCCTGCAGGGCCTGGTCGCTGGTGGCGGGCAGCACCAGGAAGATGGCATACACACGCAGCAGGCACACCGCCAGCAGCATCACCGCCTCCTGCAGCACCGTGCCAGCGCCGATGATGCCGCTGAACCCGTTGAACATCTCGTTCATGCGCCCTGCTCCGCCACTGCCACTGCCGCCTCCCTGTCGTCGTCCAGGGCCGAGGGCCCGGCCGCCGAGCGGGCCTGCGCCAGCCGCCGGGCCACGGCCGCCTCCTCGCTCTCCTCGTCTTGCGTGTCCTCCGCCTCCTGATCCATCTCGACCAGTCGGCGGCGTCGGCGATCCTCCAGCTGTTCGATCTGCTGTTCCGCCCGTTGCAGGGCCAGAACGGCCGCCGTCAGTCCCTCCTGCGCCTGGGCCAACTGGACGGCGGCCGCCTGCACGCCCTCCGCCGCCTTGGCCGCCAACACCTCCAGGCCATCCTTCACATGGCGCATGGTCACCGCGTCCTGCGGCACCAACGAGGGGGAACGGACCATCCGGTCGATACGGTCGGTGCAGGCCGCCACATCCATCAAACAGGCCTCGTGATGCGTCAGGGCGGCCTGATGGGCACCGGCCGCCGCGTCCCGGCGTGCGGTCTCCGATTGCACCTGGGCAGACAGCCCGTCCAGGCGGCGGCGCTTGGCCCACAGCAGGGTCTTGAGGGCACGCAGGTCAGCCGCCATGGCCCGCCGGCACCACGCGCCGTCCCCATGAAGCGAGCATGCCCATGCCGCCGCGCTCAGCCATTCACCAGTGCCGCCAGTTCAGCGATGGTCTGTTCATACGGACGCAGATCGCTGGTGGCCTGGTTGAGGAAGTCGCGGATGGCGGATTGCTTGCGCACGGCCTCGTCCGCAAAGGCGTCGCTGCCGGGCTTGTACTCCCCCATCTGGATGAGCAGCTCCATCTCGTCATATTTGGCCATCAGCTTGCGCAGCGCGCCGTTGGCGGCCTGGTGCTCCTTGGCCACCACCTGGGACATCACCCGGCTGAGGCTGCCCAGCACATCGATCGCCGGATACTGGTTGCGAGCCGCGATCTTGCGCGACAGGATCAGGTGGCCGTCCAGGATGCCGCGCACTTCTTCGGCGATGGGATCACTGCCACTGTCGTCCTCGGCCAGCACGGTGTAGAGCGCCGTGATGGAACCGGTGGCCCCCATGCCGGTGCGCTCCAGCAGGCGCGGGATCTCGGCAAACACCGAGGGTGGATAACCGCGCCGGGCGGGTGACTCGCCCGCCGCCAGGCCGATCTCCCGCTGCGCCCGTGCAAAGCGGGTGAGCGAATCCATCATCAGCAGCACCCGCAGGCCCCGGTCGCGGAAATACTCGGCAATGGCGGTGGCCACATGGGCCGCCTTGGCGCGCTCGATGGAGGAGCGGTCCGACGTGGCACAGACCACCACCGACCGCGCCATGCCGGTCTTGCCCATGATGATCTCAATGAACTCCCGCACTTCGCGGCCCCGCTCGCCGATCAGCGCGATGACGCTGATGTCGCATTGCGTGCCGCGCGCCAGCATGCCCATGAGCGTGCTCTTGCCCACCCCTGCAGGGGCAAAGATGCCCATGCGCTGGCCCTCGCACAGCGTGATCATGCCGTCGATGATCTTGACGCCGGTGGGCAGTGCGTGCTCGATCATCTCCCGCTCCATCGGGCTGGGCGGCATGGCAAACACGGGGCGGTGCTCGTCGCAGACGATGGCCGGGCCGCCGTCGACCGGCTGCCCCAGGCTGTCCACCACACGGCCGAGCAGCGCGTCACCGACGGGCACCCGCTGGATCTCCCCCAGCCCCACCACCTGCGTACGGCCCGGCGCCACACCCAGGATGGAACCGAAGGGAGACAGGATGGTCTGCCCCTGCGAAAAACCGATCACCTCCGCCACCTGCAGCAGCGCACCGTCCGAATCGATCAGGTGGCACATCTCGCCCACCTTGGCGTTCAGGCCGCCAGCCCGCACCAGCGTACCGATGACCTCGGTCACCTTGCCGGTGCGGTTGAGCGTCTGCGCGCCCGCCAGCTCCAGTTCCATCCAGCGGCCGAGGTCGTCCAGGTTCAGCGGGGCAAGACGCTCCGGGGCATTCATGCGATCAACCTTCCGCGATGGCGCGGCGCACCGCACGCGCCATGGCCTGGCGCAAGGCGTTCAGCTGCGTATCCAGGCTCGCATCCACCACCCCGAAGTTGGATTCGAACAGGCAGCTGCCGATGGGCAGCGCCGGGTCCACCACCACCTCCACGTTGAGCCCTGCCCCCTGCAGCTCCGGCACTGCGGCAATACCGTCGCGGGCGGCTTCGAAGTCCTGATGGCTGACCTTCAGGGTCAATGCCGTCGCGGAGCGCGACAGCGTCTGCACGCTGCGCAGGGCCCGCTGATAGAGGGCGGCACGGTCACCGTTCTGGACGATGCGTTCGACCGCGCTGGTGACCACATCGGCCAGCTTCTCATGCAGGCCACGCACCGCTTCGGCCTGGTCCAACAGTTGACCGGCCTGGCGTTCATGCCAGGCCAGGGCCGCCTGGCGTTCCCCGTCGGCCCGGCCGGCCTGGCAGGCCGCGTCGATGTGCGCCTGGGCATCTTGCATCAGGGCCTCGGCCTGGGCCTGGGCATCGGCCAGCAACTGATCGGCCTGGGCCTGCGCCTGCAGGATCAGGAATTCCGCCTGCGCGCTGGCCTCACGCCGGATCTCAGCCACCTCACGCAGGGCTGCGACCTGCTCCGCGCGCAGCACGCCATCGGGCGCCCCAGCCTCGCCAGGGCCATCGGCGCCAGCTCGGCCGGCGCCGCCGTCCGTCGCGTCTGCACGCCACCAGATCAGCATGGCCACGTCACTTCCGCCTGCCCGAGTGCGGCCAGAGCGGCCGCCACCGGGCGCTCCGCCGGCACAGGCGCGGCATCCAGGACCTGGTCCAGCGCCTGGCGCGGCAGAGACCAGCGCACCAAGGTTGTGATCAGCCGGCTATCCCCGGCCAGCGCCGCGGACCAGTCGGCAAAACCGACGCAAGCCCATTGCACCGGGGACCAGGCGGCCTGCGCGGCATCCACCGGCCGCCCCTGCGGGCTGAACGTGGACAACACGCTGAAGGTGTCGCCCAACGCGCGCTGCAAGGGCGCCCGCACGCTGCGGTCGATGCAGCAACGCAGCACGCCAGGGCGCCGGGCCAAGGCCAGGGTGCACAGGCGTTGCAACAGGTCGCCACGGGGCAGCAGGCACAGCCGGGTGAGCGGATCGTCGAAGCGACCGAGCGCGGGCCAGTGACCCTCGTGCGCCAGCCGGTCCCGCCACAGGCGGGGCCACAGCACGGCTGCGCGCTCTGGCGGCATGGCGTCCAGAAAGGACCAGGGCCCCAACAAGGCCTGGCGCCAACTGGTGTCCAGGTCCTCGGCCAGGCCGCAGAGCTTGGCATCGAAGGCGACCGCCCAACCCGCCAGCCGGGCGATGGTGTCGCCGCTGGGCATATCGGTCGCGTGGCTGCCGGGCATATGCGTCGTGTCGCCGCGGGGCGGCAAGGGGCCGGCGGCTTCGGCGGCAGACCGGGAGGCCAGCACTGCGGACATGCTCAGTCCCCTCCCGCCGTCGCGGCCAACGGCGCTGCGCCAGGCACGGGCAGCCGGCGGCTGAGGGCAGGCGGCAACCAGCCCGGTTTCTTCCAGGCGATGAGGCCCAGTGCAGCACCAGCCAGCAGCAGCAGCGTCAGGCCCGCACCGACCACCCAGGGCCAGGCCGCCTCGGCAGCCGGGTGCCGAGGCGACGACGGCAGCATGGCGCCCGGCACAAGCGTGACGGTGACGTTGTCGTAGGTCAGGCCTTCGACACTGCGGGCCACCATGCTCTTGATGGACGGCGCGAGCTGCGGCACATCGATCTCGGGCCGGTATTTGACAAACACCGAAGCGCTGGAGGGCTTCACGGTGGTGGACATTGGATCGTTGTTGGGCAGCACGATATGCACCTTGGCCACGATCACCCCGTCGATCTTCGACAGCGTGCTGGAGAGCTCCTGCGACACACCGTGGATGAAGCGCACCCGCTCCTCGGTCGGTGTGGAGATCAGCCCCTCCTTCTTGAACATGTCGCCCAGCGACACGTATTTGTCGGTCGGAAGGCCGTTGGCGCGCAGGATGTCCAGCGCGTTCACCACGTCCTTCTCCTCCACGGCGACGTTCCAGGTCTTGCCCCCGTCCCCGCTTTTCTTCTCGACGTCCACGCCGCGTTGCAGCAGCGCGGAGACCATCTCATTGGCTTCCGCCTCGGTGCGTTTGGTGTAGAGGTCGGTCTTGCAGGCCGACAGCAAGGCCACCAGCGCCAGCAGGACCAGGGCGCCGGCCATGCGCGAGGCGTGTGGCCACAGGCCGGCAAGCGCGCGATGGCCATGGCGACCAGGGTGACCGCAGGGACCGGAGGCGAGGTCTTGGGCAGTCATGTCACTGGTTCTTCATCAGTGTTTGCAGGCCGTTCTTGCTGCTCTGCGCCACCGAGGTGCAGGCGGTGAACTGCAGGCCCTGGGTGGCGACCTGGAGGTTGAGCTCCATCGACCGCGTGGTCAGGGTCTGCAGGTCCATGGTGGGGGCCTCGGCCACGAAACGCTGCATGTCGGCAGTGACCTGGCGCGACGCATCATCCAGCGTGTGCAGGGTTCTGCCCATGGTCGAATCCACGCCCGCAACGGGCTGGGCCCGGGTGGCCGCCGCGTCCGGCTGCGGTTCACGGGCCATCAACTGCTCGAACCGCTGGGCCTGGGCCTGCAGGTCGGGGGTCGAGGTGGTGGCCTGCTTCATCAGCTCCTGGGCGGAGATGGCCTGGATCGGGTCGGTCATGGCTGCTCCTCAGGCCCGCATGTAGGCCATCTGCGACAGATCCAGCGGCAGCAGGGTGGGCGCAGGAGTGGTGTCGCCAGCGGCCTCGGTGCTGCTTTCCGCGTCTTCGGGATTCAGCAGGGTGCGGGCCATCTCCAGCGCCTCCGGGTTGGTGGAGGTCTGCAGCACGTCTTCGGCAGTGGCGCGCCAGCCGCTGTCGCTGGTGGCGAACTGGCAATAGGCCAGGAAGGCCCGGGCAATCGACCACTCCGGCGCGGTGGCATCCAGGCTGCGCAGCGTGCGCATGGCGTCGATCCAGTGCCCGCGCTTCATCGCGATCCAGGCCTCGAAGAAGTCCAGCTGGGACACCTTGGGGCGCAGCTGGCGCACGGCGCCCAGCAGCGTCTCGGCATCGTCGAGCCGCTCGCGGTCCACCGCCAGGCTCACCAGGCCGACCAGGCCGGAGACGAAATCTTTGCGTTGCAGTTGGGGATCAATCATGTCTGCTCCAGGGCTCGTGGGAAGGCCCCCGGCCGGGCGTCCGCCCGGGGGCCGTGGGGGGTCAGGCGCGCGCCAGCGTCTTGTCCAGATCCTTCAGGCTGAACTTCTGGTCACCCTGCTGGTTGAACTTGCCCTCGGACACTTTCTGGGCGTTGTCCACGGCCAGATTCAGTGCGGTGTCCTTCAGGAACTTCTGGCAGGCCTGGACCAGTTCACCGGACGGCTGGTTGCCGTCAGGCATGGCCTGCCCGTTGGCGACGTTGCGCACGGTGTCCATGTCGAAGGTCTTGCCGTCCTTGGACAGGGCGTTGAAGTTCTCGCGCAGGGTCGAGACCGTGTCGCGCTGGCCGCCGTTGAGGCCGGACTTCTGCAGCGCGGCGGTCACGTCGCCCAGGCCGATGTTGCCGTCCGGGCGGCCCTTGAGGAGGCCCTGGCCGGCATTGTCCGCATCCGCCGTGTCCAGCTTGCGCAGGGTGTCCTTGCCGGCGTCGCTCTTCAGGAACTTGCAGGCGGCCTGGAATTCGGGCGTGAAGTCCTCGGGCTTCATGCCCTTGGGACGGATGCCATTGCTGGCATCGTCCAGGTCCTTGCCGCTGAGCATCTTCATGCCCGAGTCCTGCATGCCCTTGGCCAGCGACTGGATGGCCCGGTCCGGCGTCATCGCGCCCTGGCCGTTGGTGCCCAGGTTGTTGAGCGTGCCGGCCAATGCGCCGGCCGCACCCAGGGCGCCACCCAGGCCTTCGATGGCCTTGCCCAGCGACTCCATCAACTGGCCACTGGCGCCACCCAACGCGGCCTGCCCAAGACCGCCGATGGCCTGGTTCACGCCGTTGAGACCCTGCGCCAGGCCGTTGATGGCACCACCGAGGCCACCACCGAGGCCACCACCCAGACCACCACCGAGCCCCTGGCCCAGCGCCGCCCCCAGTCCGCCGCCCAGGCCACCCAGGCCTTGGGCCAGCGCGCCACCGAGGCCGCCCTGGCCGAACGGGTTCAGGCCCTGCGTCAGGCCCTGCGTGATGCCTTCCAGCGCCTGGCCCAGGCCACCGAGGCCCTGGCCGATGCCGCCCAGCGCCTGGCCCAGGCCGGCGAGGCCACCCAAGGGCGAGGCGGCGCCGCCGCCCAGGCCACCCAGGGCCTGCGCCACGCCCTGGCCGGCACCGCTGAGGGCGCTGGCCAACGGATTCTTGAGGAGGCCTTCCAGCGGCTGCAGCAGCTGCTGCAGGCCCTGGAGACCTTGTTGAAGTCCCTGAAGCGCCTGCTGAATGCCGGCCAGAGGGCTTTGGATGCCCTGCAAGGCCAGGTTCAATGGCGATTGAATCGTCATGCTCATGTTGTTCGCTCCGACAGAGATTGGATGCGGTGACGCGCCGTGCGCGCAGCGCGGTTCACACCAGTCCCTTGACGCTGTCGCCAGCGGCCTTGAACTTCTTGCCCAGGGCTTCAGACATCGACGCTTCCTGGCTCATGCGCCCCATCGCCAGGTTGTTCGCGAGGGTCTGCTTGCTCTGGGCCGCGATCTGGTCCATCAGCGACTGCGCCGTGGCAGACGCGCCGGCTGACGAAGCGCCGCCAAGGGCGGCTCCCGCATTCACGCTGGACATGGGGTTCTCCTTGCGATGCACGGAAGGGGCACATCGGCCCGTGCAGGGCCGACGTGCCTATCGCGCCGTCTGCGTCGTCAGACCAGGCCCTTGACGCTGTCGCCCGCGGCCTTGAACTTCTTGCCCAGGGCTTCAGACATCGAAGCTTCCTGGCTCATGCGGCCCATTTGCAGGTTGTTCTTCATCTGCTGGACGTTCTGGGCTTCCATCTGGTTCATCATCTGATCCATGGTTGCCGATGCGCCTGCGGACGCGCTGCCGCCGATAGATGCTCCACTAGACATGACTCTCTCCTTGGATACGGAAGCGGACTTCCGGGGGGTTGTGGCGCCGGGTGGCGCCGAATAAGACAGGACGAAACATTCGCCCCGCCGGTACTTCCCGTGCGTGTCAGTTCGGCTGGGCCGACTGACGCGCCGCGGCATGGGCCAGCACGCCATTGGCGGCCTGGCGAACGTTCTGGTCGGTGCTGGTGGCCAGCACCTCGTCGAGGATGGCCTTCCAGCGCTCGTCGCGCGCCAGCAAGAAGGCTGTGGCGAGCGCCACCTTCGCACCCTCGTCCTCCGGATGCGCATCGACATGCTCACCCAGCGTCGCGGCGGCGTACTCCGCGTCGCCGCCGATGCCCTGGGCAATGGCGCGGCAGACCCGGAACGGCGTCGGGTCGTCGAGCGTGAGTTCCACGGCCGCGCTGACGGTGGCGGCATCCTCACGGGCCCGATAGACCGCGCCCAGCAGGCCGACCGCCATGAGGTTGCGGTAGACCAGCGGATAGCCCGGGGTCGGGCCCTGAGTGGCGTCGATGCTCATCTCGGCGTCTCCTTCTTGCGACGTTCGACCCTGCGGCCGCTCAGGCGGGCAGCGAGGCGGTGTGGATGGTTTCCCAGACATGCCGCACGATGCGCTGCGAGGCGCGGAAGCCCTCGATCAGCTGCGAGGTGAGCTGGCGCTCGGCATCCGGCAGCGCTGTCTGCAGGTGCGCCTCGGTGCTGTGCGCCACCTGGTCGAAGTAGCTGAGCATGGCGCGCGTGCGCTCGCCGCTGAGATCGTCGGTCAAGGTCTTCTCGATGTGCGCGAGGTCCGCGAACACGGTCTGCTCCAGGGCTTGGTCCATCACGGTTCTCCGATGGGGGATGAGGAAGATGGATCCCCGGGGACGGCGGTGCCGTCATCCCCAGGGGTCCGCAGCGAAAGGTGCTTGGTGCCGTCGGCCGTCTGCACGTATTGCAGACCGTCGCCGCCGAGCATGGCGCCCATGCGTACACGCGCCGAAGGTAAGGTCTGCTCCACGGCCACGTCGATGCGCGTGACCAGCGGGCCGATGTCGGCAGCCACCCGGCGCACGTCGTCGCGCAGCTCGGCCGGGTCGGCCGCCACCTGGCCTTCGACGGCGAAAACGCCCTGACCCCGGTAGACCACTCGCAGCCCGGGCCGGTTCAGTGCATCGCCGATCTGGCGGACGATGTCGGCCGCGGAGGCATAACGGTGCAGCAACTGCTGCTCACCGAAGGGCTGCAGCGCCGCGCGGGTGCGCGCCATCTCGGCCCCTCCCGGCAGCAGCCCTTCCACCACCAGGCGGTGGTCCACACGGCGCACTGTGAGACCTTCGACCCCGGCCTGGCGCAAGGCGGTGGCGACCTGTTCCATGGGGCTGGGCGCCGGCGCGGTGGAGGCTGCGGTCTGGGTGCTGAGCACCGAGCCCAACGCCGCCAGCAGTGCGGCTGCAGCCACCAGCGCACTCAGTACAAGCCGGGACGCGGGTTGGCGTGGCGCGGCCCGCTGAGCGGTCGTCTGGGCCGTCCGGGCCGGCATGGGCGGGACGGGCCGCATCAAGGCGTCCATCAGCGCCATGTCGCTCGGCCAGGCCGCCTGGCCCTGGGCCAGCGCGGGGCCGGCGCACAACACGATGTCACCGAAGCGCCGCGGCAGGAAATCCTCCAGCCGGCCCAGCAGCGCTGCGGGCTGTCCGTCGTCGGCGATGAGGTGGAGCGCGGGAGACACGTCGGATCCTTCTTCCTCGAACGTCAGGAGCAGCGGGGGCTGCGTCCAGTCACTGATCTGGAGGTCGGCGTCCTCATCGCTGGCGATGCGGTACTGCCGACGAGTCAACAGTAGCTGCACCCCGGCATGCTGGCCTGTGAGGATGCGAAGCTGCTTCATGGTTTGCGAATCCGGACGGTCGGCCATGACGGGGCGGCTCAGCCGCCACTCCCCTGCAGGAAGGAATCGGGGGTGCCCCCGGCGGGCACCGGGGCGGCGTATGGCGACTGCTGCGGCAATGCGTGCGAGGGGGGCAACGCGGGCGATGGGGTCAGCGACGATCGGGACATCCCATCCGGTTGCGCCGCCGCCACCGTCGGCTCACGGATGATGCGGGGCGAGATGAGGAACAGCCGCTCGGTCTGCCCCACCTGGTCATTGCTGTGACGGAACAGCCCGCCCAGCACCGGCACTCGTCCGAGCACCGGCACTTCGTCCCGCTGCGTGGACTGGCTGGTGGTGGTGATGCCGCCGATCAGCAGGCTTTCGCCTTCGCCGACATGGGCCTCGGTCATGATCTCGGTCCGCTTGACGATGGGGACGTTGTCCACACGGTCCGCCTCGAAGCTGCCATCCTCGATGTAGAGCGACAGCTTGATGCGCCGCGACACACCGCCGTTGTCAGGCACCGAGGTGATCTGCGGCGTGACCTGCAGCAGCGTGCCGGCCTCCACCTGGAACAGGTTGGCTTCCAGGTTGCCCGCCACCTTGACGGTCACCACGCGCTTCTCGCGCATCACCGCAGGCCGGTTGGCCACGCCGAGCACCTTGGGCTTGGCAATGACCCGCGCCTTGCCGCGGGCGCTGAGCGCATCGATGCGGGCCATCAATTCGCGCCCGGCGTTGGACCACAGGGTGCTCAGCGTGAAGGTGCCGCTGCTGGCACCCTCCGGCTGGGTCACGCCGAAGCTGCCCTTGCTGCCCTTCACGCTCCAGTCGATGCCCAGCGAGTCGATGCTGTCGCTGCTCACATCGATGATGGTGGCCTCCAGCTCGACCAGCACCGGCTGCACATCGAGCCGGCGGATCAGCTCCACGTATTCGTCCATGCGCTGCGGGCGGCCATGGATGATCACGGCGTTGGTGCCCTCATCGGCCTGGAAGACCGGCGGGGTGTCGTCGTCCACCGGACTCTCCAGACCCCGCGCACTGCCGGGCCTGCCCGCGCCCGCCCCGGGCGCTGACGATTGGCCGGCCGTCACCTGCGCAGGCTTGCGCGCCATCACGTCGCCCAGCCGGGTGTCGCGCCCCATCACCCCCTGCAGGGCGCGCAGCTTCTCGGGCTGCGCCTCGACCAGCGAGGGGCCTTCGGCATCCGGTGCCGGACCGGCGTTGCTGCCGGCGCCATACAGCGAGCTCAGCACCGATGCGACACCCCGGATGCGCGTCTGCCCGAACACCCGGTCGCCCGCCGAGGCAAAGCGCAGGGGCACCACACGCACGGCCCTGCGGTTGCGCTCCATGGCGCCGACATCCAGCGACTCGATGGCCGCCGCAATCAACTCCACATGGCGTGGTGGGCCGTAGACCAGCAGCGTGCTCTCGGCCGCGTTGAATCGCAGGGGGAAGCGGGCGTCACCCAGCTGAAGCGAATCCAGCAGGTCGGTGACCTGCTCCCGTCGGAAGCCCTTGAGCCGGAACAGGCGGCTCTGCACTGCACTGGCGGGATAGAAGTACAGGGCGGTGCCGTCGTGATACCAGATCACGCCGTAGGCGCGGTTCATCGACTCCAGGAACTTCTCCGGCGAGGTGTCGAAGCTGGCTTGCACCGTGCCGTCGATCCCCTCCGCCACCACGGCCGGCAGGCCCTGGCTGGCCGCGAAGTCCAGCAGCACTTCGTTCACCCGCTTGCCTTCGGCCTTGTACACAAAGCGGGGGCTGCGCCACTGGCGGGACGCCGCCCGCGGGGTCTTGACGACGGGGCGCACGGCCTTGGTCCCGGAGGACGGGGCAGCGGCCGGCCCTGCGGAGGCGGCGGATGAAGGCGCCGGTGCGGCAGCCGGGTCCACAGGCGCGGCCGTGGCGACCGCGGCGGCCGTAGCCACCCAGCCCAAGGGCGCCGCCGCGCACAAAAAGGCGGCCAGGGACGGAAGCAGGCGAGCAGGACAACGGGAGAGGATGGCCATCATGCGTTCCGGCGCTTATTCCTCGTCCTGCATGGACGCCTTGATCTGCTCCGTCATCTTGGACATGGACTTGCTCATGGCCTGCTGGCCCTGCTGCATATGCATCAGCATTCGCTGGGCCAGCATGCCCTCGAACTTCTCCATGGCGGCGGCGTCGGTGCCCGTGGTGGCAGCGGCCGGCGAGGTGGTGGAGGCAGCAGCAATCGTGTTGGACATGGCGGTCTTTCTTGGATGCGTCGGAGCGGACCATAGGGACTGCGCGCACCCGGGCCCACGAGCCAGGCGAAGCGGCTGCGCGGGATGCGAAGCGCCGACTGCATGCATCCGCGCAGCCGTTCCGGGCAGCACCGACATTCGTTCACGCGGCACGCGCTTCGCATCGGGCGATGCAGCGTGCGTGCGTGCCGCCTAGGGTGGCGTCTCCTTCCCTTTGCCCTGCGCCGTCCGCGCTGGGAGCCACCATGAACGAACGTTCGTTCGCTACCCTCCAACGCGCGCCCAGGTCCGCAGCAATGGCGACCGCCGCAGTGGCCACCGCCTGCATGCTGGTCGCCGCGTCGCCGTGCATCGCCGGCACCCATGCCGCCATGACGACGGCCGCCAACGCGGCCAACGCCTCCAACGCCATCGTCGTCACGTCCGCCAACGCATCGGCGACGACCGCAGCGGCTGCCACGGCTGATACGCAATTGCGCGACACGCCAGCGGCCGATACTGTCTTGCGCTATCGCTGCCTGTTGATCGACGGAACCACCCATTTGTTGATCGACGATCCGCGCGAACGCCATCCGGAACTCGCGCAGGACTGCACGCTGGTGCGGGTGGCGCTTGCGCCGGTGATCGCCACCCCTGAGCAGGACCGTCCGCCCTGGGTCGGCTTTGCCGCACAGGTCATCCAGGGGCCTGGTGGCGCAGCGGGCGCCACCCTCAGCGCGATGCCGGCGGCCGTCGCCACGCTGGTGCAGGACGCCAGCACACGCCATCGGCTCGACCCGGCGCTGGTGTCGGCACTGATCTATGTGGAGTCCCGCTACCGGACGGATGCTCGGTCCCCTAAAGGCGCACTGGGCCTGATGCAGCTGATGCCCGCCACGGCCGCACGTTACGGCGTACGCACGCCTTCGGACCTGCTGGACCCGCGCGTGAATGTGGATGTCGGCGTGCGCCACCTGCGTGCGTTGCATGACCGTTATGACGGGCGCGTGGACCTGATCCTGGCCGCCTACAACGCCGGTGAGGGCGCGGTGCAACGCTACGGCCAGCGGGTGCCGCCCTATGCGGAAACGGAGGACTATGTACGCCGCATCACCGCGTTGGTTGGCGTGCCTGAAAACGCCAGCACCCCCTGACCCAGGGGACATAAATGAAAGTTAATGTTGCATTAAGGACATGAAATACGCGGCTTGGACACAGTGGCGAGGTCATCGGTTTTCAAGGCCCCCGTGAAAGTCGCCACCCTCTGCCCCTCTCGATCGTTTGAACATTTCTCGGCCACAGCCTTGCGCGGTGCCGGCTATGAGCCGCTGCCCCATGTGCACCTGAGCCCGTTGATTGCGGCCCTGCGGGAGCCCGGCGCTGACGCCGTGCTGCTGGAGGACCACGACACGCAGGTCGAAGGCTGGCTGTCCGCCCTGCGCCTGCACGCCGGACGCGCACTGCCCATCGTGGTGCTCGGCCTGGGTGATTCCGTGGGCATCTCACGCGCGCTGCAACGCGGCGCGGACGACTATGCGGTGCTCGCGGACGGCGCCAGCCCGCTGATCCACCGGCTGCGCGCCCGCATCCAGTCGCGCGCCGACGGCGTGCGGGCCACCTCGCTGCGGGCGGGCCCCTATTCACTGCATGCGTCCACCCAGAGCCTGTCCACCGGTGCCCGCGAGGTCAGCCTGACCGCGCGCGAATTCGCGCTGGCGTGGACGCTGTTCGAGAACCTGGGCCGGGTGGTCAGCACCCACACCCTCTCCACCGAGATCTGGGGCCGCACCGGCGATGTCGGCAAGCGCACGCTGGAGCAGCATGTCTACAAGCTGCGGCTCAAGCTGGACCCGGATGGCCGACGTGCACGCGGCCTGCAGCACGAGACGATGCCGGCGCCGCGCATCCAGACCGTCTACGGCGTGGGTTATCGGCTGGAGCTTTAAGGAACTCCGCATAACTCCCCCGAGGCGGGGTGCAGAGGTTCCTTGAGGCCTCAGGGCACTTGAGTGGGCGCGCGCCGCTTCGCGTTGTGGCTGCGCACCGTGTCATTGAGCTGATAGGACGCCACGGTCAACGCCAGCAAGGCGCCGCCCACCAGACCCGCCACAGCTGCATGCACACCGGCCTCGGTGGCCTGGCGGCTGGCATCGTTCATGCCGGACTTCGCCAGCGCAGGCCGCATGGCCTCGATCAGGCCGATCGCGATCAGGCCCGGCACCACCGTGTTGAAGATGCGGGTGTCCGCTCGCTCCGCCTGACGGCCGAGTTCACCCCGCGTGAACGGATTGCGCAGGTCGCCATGAAGGTGGCGCACGTGGGACGGATCACTGGCCTGCATGCGCCGGGCCGACGCGCTGTCCACCAGATGGTCCTCCACGGAAGACGTCAGCATGTTGCCCGCGCCCGCAATCGCGCCAGCCCGTACCGCGAGGCCGCGCGAGACCTCCCAGGCAGCCTTGCCGCCCAGCGTGTGCTTCATCAGCAATTGGGCGCCCATGTCGATGCCGGCAGCGGCCAGGCCAAAGGTGGTGCGCATGGACACGGGCATGTCCCCGGGCCGCAGGTTGCGCCCATCGGCGGGCTGCGGGATGTGGGGGTTGCCGACATGCACCGTGTTGATGGCCGGCCGCAGGGCCTCGCGGAACTGCGCCTGCAGATGGGCCACCACCTGCAAGGCCGCTGCGGCCTGCGCCACACTGGCGAGCGCCGGCTGCTGGCGGGCTGCGATGGTGAGGCCCATGGCGGCAAAGTCCCCGCCCAGGATCCCGACCGACTGCACCCCCTGCCAGACGCGCCGCGGCAGGCTGCGCGTGGCCGCAGCCTCCTCGCCACCAAACGCGCGGTTGGCCACCGACGCGCTGGCCTCGCTGTGGATCTGCGAGACGATGCGCCGGCCGACCGACCAGGCGGTCAGAGCGGTCTGCGCCGCCAGCGCTGCGTCCGGATGCGAGGCCACGGCACGTGCCAACTCCGGGGCGATGACGCCCTGCACCACCGTCCGGACCGCCGCCACCGGCACGGCGTGGCGAAGATTCTGCGCAGCGAAGAAGGCCATGGCACCCGCTTCGCGAGGGCCTTGTGCGGCAGGGCCCCCACCGGTGCCATGCGCGCCGTGGTGGCCGTGATCACCGGCGGGGGCGGGGTCACCCGGTGAGTCCTGGCGCGCCAGCGGCGAGGTGAGCGCCTCGAAATGGTGGCCGGCCTCCAGATCGACATCGTGGTCGGCCGCATGGAGTAGCCCGGGCAATGCAGGCGACGCAGGCAACGCGGGTAGCGCCGCTCGCGTGGGCGTCAGCGGTGGCGTCGCGGCAGGCGTTGTTGAAGACGTGGGTGACGCGATGGCGCCGCTGCCGGGTCTGATCAGCTGCAGTGACTGGCGCGGCGGCAGGGAAGCCGTTGAGCTGCGGGTGGCGCCTGCCTCGGACGAGCGCCGCGCGCTGAGGCCCAGGTCGGACGACAGTCGGCGCGGTGAACCGCTGCCATCGTTCGGCGAGGTGGGCGATGACGGCGTCCGCGACGTGCCGGGCAGCGACGGCGAGCGCAGCGGCACCATTTCCACGCTGCTCGGGTCTGACGGCGCCATGGGGGGCGTCATGGGGTTGGACGAGGGCAAGGAAGGCGGCGGGGTGGTGATCGTCATGGAGAGGTCCTGCAATGAATGCCGTCCCACTCTCTGCGGTGTCCATGACCGGTCCGTGACGCAACGTGCACAGTGGCGCACGCGGCGGCGCGCCCTTCGCAAAAGCGCTCAGGCCTTCGCCCCGGCGAGCCGGGGCTCCACCTGATCAACCTCGTCCACCTGGTCCACGTTTTCCGCCTGCTCCACGGCCACCGCCAGCGCCGCCTTCAGCGCCTCGCCTTCGTCCCACTGCTGCCCTTCCTCCCGGAGGTTGGCAATGTGAAAGTCATCCAGCCTTGTACGCAGGCGCTGCAGCAGCGCCTCCCAGGGCGGGGCCAGTTCCTCCCGCGGCGTGCCCGGCCCGGCCGGCGCGGCGTAACCGGCCAACCGTGCCGCGTCCGCATCACGGCCCTCGCTGGACGCCAGCCATGCCAGCACCGGCAGCAGGCGCGGGAACGCCTCCTGGCCGCCAGGGCGCAAGGCCTCCGGCGCCACCAGCGTCTCCAGCACGGTGCGGGCCTCGCGCGTGCGGCCCTCTGCCAGCAGCACGGCGGCGCGGCAGCCGCGCAGCCGTTGTCGCAAGGCGCCATCCACACCAACGGCCTCCCATTCGCGCACCAGCACGGCGGCGCAGGGCAAGGGGCGCCCATGGGCGACCAGCAACAGCGTCAGGCGCTGCAAATCATCAAACAGCCAGCGGGTGGCCCCGATTTCCCGCGCCAGCCGGAGTGCCGCGCAAATGGCCTTCTCGGCCTCGCCGGCCTGGCCCTCCACGCGCCACACATGCGCGCGCGCCGCCAGGCCCCAGAGCTTGAGGCGTGCCGTATGCGCGCCCTCGCAGCGGCCGGCCAGCGCCGTCACCTCGCCCATCGCATGGCGCATCGCTGCACGGCTGACCTCGCGGTCCCCGACCACCTGGCGGCACAGGGCCAGGTAGCGGACCGCCGGGTCATCGGCCGTGCGCGACGCCCGCACACCGCGCCGGAACCACACCCCCGCCCCGGCGGGATCGTGGGGCGCCATCAGGCCGGCGTGGTCGATGCAAAAGCGGGCGAGCACCTCGGGGGCCAGGTCATGCGGGACGTCGTTTTCGTAGGCGGCATGCCGCCAGCCGGCTTCGTCCACCAGCGAGAGCAGCTCGAACAAGGCACCGGCATTGGCCAGCAGCCCCAGGCCCATCACCGGTGCATGTTCCACACACCAGTCCAGTGCTGCCCGCACGTTGCCCAGCTCCGGCGCGAACTCCGCCACCCAACGCTCGTCGGGCATCATCTGGAAGGCGCGCCCGGCACGTTCAAACAGCTGGCTCAGCGTATAGGCATGCATGTGCCGCGCCAGGTGCACTTCGCCACACTCCTCCAGCCGCAACAGGCCGTAGGCCCGCACGCTTTCCAGAAGCTCATAACGGGGCCGGTCGTCCCCGTCCACCTGCACCAGTGAATGGTCCACCAGGCCTTCCAACGCCTCGGCCACGGTCCAGGTGTCCAGCTGGCGGTCGGAGAGGGCCGCTGCCGCCATCTCCAGCGTGAAGCCGCCCTCGAAAGGTTCCAGGCGCCGCAGCACCAATTGCTCCACCTCGCTGAGCAGGACATAGCTGTCGTCCATGCAGGCCCGTAGCGACTGGTGGCGGCGCGGCCCGGCCTGCGTGCCGCGCGTGAGCAGGCGGTAGCGGTCATTGAGCCGCTCACACAGCGCGTCCAGGCCAAAGGTGGCCAGGCGCCCGGCCGCCAGCTGCAAGGCCAGCGGATGGCCGTCCAGGCGGCGGCACAGGGTGACGACCTGGTCGATGTTGTGCAGCCCCAGCGCGAAAGGCGTTCCCTGCGCGCGGACCTGGTCCACAAACAAGGCCACCGCACCATGGGACAGGGCCTCGTCGACGCCACGCCCGAGTCCCGCCGTACGGGCTGAGGTGGAGGCCGGCAGCAGTGCGGGCGTGGAAAGGGGCGGCGTGCGCAACACGCGTTCTCCGGGCACCCGCAGCACCTTGCGGCTGGTCACCATCAGTGTCACATCTTCCGTGCCCTCGATCACCGCATGGCAAAAGGCCGCAGCGCTGGCCGCGCAGGTCTCGGCGTTGTCCAGCACCATCAGCAGGGACATCGGCCGCAGCACGGCCAGCAGCGTGGGCAGATCGGTGCCGGCGTCCAGGCCCAGTGCCATGGCAACGGCGGCCTGCGGCTCCCATTGCTGGCCGCCCTGCTGCAGGTCGGCCCACACCACGCCGTCCTGCGCGGCATGCCGCCGGGCGTGCGCGCAGGCCAGGGCCAGTGTGGATTTGCCGATGCCGGGGGCACCCACCACCGTCACCAGACGATGGCGCACCAGGCGGCTGAGCAGCGTCTGGAGATCGTGGTCCCGGCCATGCACGGTGATCGACAGCGACGGCAGTGCGCGCGGACGTGCCGGCGGCAAGGCGCGCTCGTTGATGCCCGCGGCCGCATCGGCCGGCAACTTGTCGTCCTCGCTCAGGGCGAGTGCAAAACGGTAGCCCTGCCCCGTCACGGTGGCGATGGCCTCCCGGCCCAGCACACGCCGCAGCGCCGAGACATGGACGGCCGCGTTGTTCTCTTCCACCGCCTGGTCCGGCCAGATGCGGTTCAGCAATTCGCTCTTGGAGACCACCGCGCCGCGCTGCGACACCAGCGCCCCCAGCAGGTCGATCTGCCTGCCACTGAGCTGCACGGGCACACCCTCGGCGAGCAGGACCCGCGAGGCCATGTCAAGCACAAACCCATCGAAGCGATAACGACTCGTCACCTCTACTCGCCCTTCAAGGAGGCACCGCCATTGGGCTCCCACCACAGGGCCCTGCACGATGCGCGCCACTGGCCCCTCGCTCCGGGTGGGCGTCACGAAAGTGGGCGCGAGTTTAAGGGTGCGTTATGACAAGGTAAAGCGGACCTGGGACGTACCCGGGGGCAGGGGTGGGAGGGCACTGCGCCAATTGACCATCAACAATGGCGCTTGACGACCTCAGCGCCCTGACCCCGCGCGCGCCCCCTGCACTGCGGCCGCCTGGGGCGCACCATGCCACCGGGGCCGATGCGCCAGGCTGGGGCAGCCGGCACCGGAAAAGGTCGGTGCACCCAGCAGGTCAGGTAGACAGGCCGAGCGGGTCATGTCGGCAGACCTATCGGGTCATGTCGGTAGACCCATCGGGTCAGGTCGGGGGTCCCAACGGGTCAGGTCAGCGGGCCGCCGCTCCAGGAACTGGCGTTCTTTTGCGCCTGCTGGTTGCTCTGGATGCCGACGTTCAGGTGGCGCGCACGCAGCACCTCCGCACACCGCTCGATGTGCGATTTGTCGGGATGCCACGGGCCGGCACAAAAGCCGCCGCTGCTGAGGTTGGCGTTCTTGGTGTAGACCACACGCCAGAGCAGTTGTTTGAAGTCCACTTGAGATGTCCAGAGAGGTCCGGAACCGGCCGACCGGGTCGGCGATGGTCCCTCAGGGGCCCTGAAGCAGGCTTGTGGCGAACATACGGCGCACGCCAACGGGCTGAACGCAGTATCTCCAGGCGGCCCACCTGCCTGGAGCCGCCGATCACTGATCATGCTGTCAGTCGTTCACCTACAGGGGGTATTCCCGGAGAGCTGACGTGATGGATTGCCGAAGCCGCCGAGCAATGCGGCCCCGGCGCCTGAGGCCGGCATCCGCGCTAACATTCCGCCGCCCCACGACGGGGCGCCGCGTGAAGAATGACCATGAACCTGCTGCTGGCCGAAGACGACCCCATCCTGGCCGACGCCCTGTGTGAACAGATGCGTGGCAGCGGCTTCCATGTCGAGCATGCGCCCAACGGGGCAGTGGCCCAATACCTGCTGGCCAAGCAGGCCTTCGACGTGGTGGTGCTGGATCTGGGCCTGCCCATGGTGGACGGGCTGGAGGTGCTGCGCCAGCTGCGCCAGCACGACGCCTCGCTGCCTGTGCTGATCCTCACCGCGCTGGACAGCCTGGAAGACCGCGTGGCGGGCCTGAACGCCGGCGCGGACGACTACCTCACCAAGCCCTTCGACTTTCCCGAACTGGAAGCCCGGCTGCGTGCCCTGATGCGGCGCAGCCGGGCCATCAAGGCCAGCCATGAACTGGGCCAGTTGAGCCTGCAGCGCGAAACCCGCTCCGCCCAGGTGCGCGGCGACATGCTGGAACTCAGCCCCCGCGAGTTCGATCTGCTGGACCTGTTGCTCACCCACCAGGGCCGGGTGATCACCAAGGAGCAGATCAACCAGGTCTGGTCCGGCGAACGCGGCGTGGACACGCTGGCCGCCAACAATGCCGTGGAGGTCTATATCCACCGGCTGCGCCGCAAGCTGGAAGGCGCCCAGGTGGCTATCCGCACCGTGCGTGGCCTGGGCTACCTCCTGGAACTCGAGCGGTCCTGAGCCTGCGGCATGACGGCAGCAGCTTCCGGCCCCCGCCCCGACCCCGCCATGTACTCCCTCAAGCGCCAGCTCCTGCTGTGGCTGCTGTTGCCGCAGGTGGTGCTGTGGCTGGCCGGCGCGCTCTTCAGCTACCGGCTGGCCGGCCGTTATGCCAACGAGGCGGTGGATGCGACGCTGGCCCAGGCCGTGCGCTCGCTCTCCCGGCAGGTCAAGCCCATGGGCAACGGGCTGTTGATCGACTTCCCGCGGGCCGCGCAGGACGTGCTGGAAGCCGACCCCAGCGACAAGCTGCTCTACACCGTCAGCTCACCGCCGGGCAAGTTCATCCTGGGCAACCGCAATCTGCCCAGCCCGCCCGCCATGCCGGCCAGCCCGCCGCTGGGGGACGCGCAGTTCTATGACGGCGAGCTGGAAGACCCGGATGGCGGCACCCTGAACGCCCCGGTGCGCGTGGCCGCGCTGTATCTGCAGTTCGGTGATGACCCCAAGGCCCAGCAGATGATGCTGGTGCAGGTGGCCCGCTCCAGCGCCAACCGGGAGCTGCTGTTCCGCCGGCTGCTGATCGACACCATGCTGCCGCTGTCGATGCTGATCGTGCTGATGAGCATGATCGTCTGGGCCGGCGTGGGTGCGGGCCTGGCGCCCATCGGACGGCTGCGCCGGCTGGTGGAGGGCCGCAAGCCCAACGACCTGCGGCCCATCGAGCTGGATGCCGCCCCCCAGGAATTGCGCTCGCTGGCGCAAGCCATCAACGACCTGCTGGAATCCGTGCGCCACAACGTGACGGGCCAGCGCCGCTTCATCAGCGACGCGGCTCACCAGTTGCGCACGCCCCTCGCCGGCCTGAAGAGCCAGAGCGAGCTGGCCTTGGCGGAAGCCCCACCTGGGCCATTGACCACGCGCCTGGCGCGTGTGCATGAAAGTGCCACGCGCAGCGCCCACCTGGTCAATCAGCTCCTGGCGCTGGCCCGGACCGAGCCGGAGTCGGTCACCCGCCAGCCCTTGACCCGGCTGGATCTGGTGCGCCTGGCCCGTGAGGCCACGGCCGAGATGGTCCCGCGTGCGCTGCAGCACCAGGTGGACATGGGGTTCGACGAGGAGGAGGAACCCTCCCCCGCCATCGAGGTGATGGGCATCCATCTGCTGCTGCGGGAAGCCTTGGTGAACGTGCTGGACAACGCGCTGCGCTACGCCGGACGTGGCGCCAGCGTCACAGTACGTGTATGCCGGCCGCCACAAACACCGGGGGTGGTGGAGCTGACGGTCTCCGACAACGGCCCCGGGCTGGCCCCTGATATCGAGGACAAGGTCTTCGAACGCTTCTTCCGCGGCACCCAGGAAGGCAACGGCTGTGGCCTGGGTCTGTCCATCGTCAAAGAGATCGTGGAGCGGCACGCGGGAAGCGTGGCCGCCCGAAATCTGGCTCCGCATGGGCTTCAAGTGGTGGTGAAACTGCCCGCCGCGATGGCAGTCTGAGATTCACAAGCCGTTTCATTCTGAGCCATGTCGGTGCATGGCGACCCTTAGCGGACGCTGCTGGGGTGCACCCCCAACGCGCCGGCAGGCCTTAGATACCAACCATCACCGCGAGAACAGGCCGGATCGTCACGTGATTTAACGCACTGACAGCCCCTATCTTGCGACAACGGCCCGAACGGCGGGGCAACTGGTCACCTCTGTCATGCGTGCGCCAAACGCACCGGATCACCTGGCGTTTCTTTCTTTCCAATTTTCCAGAACGACCGGGCACGCCGCCTGCCATCCCCTTGCCGCCAGTCATTTCTGAACAGAAGCTGAACAACAACTGAACGTCGGAAAACGGATGGGCTGGGTGGATGGAAGGCGCCTGCCAGACAGGCGCCCTGCATTGGCGCGCGGACCGCCCCAGGAGGGGGAAATCGACGCGCCAACCGCCCAAAAACCATAGTGGTAAGCACCAATATAGTTTCATTAAAGGAAAATTAAAGTGCGCCCCGCATGCAAGAAAGATAAACGCCTGCTTAACGACGCGCACCCGGGCCGTCGTTACGCAGCACCACACGGAGACTCAACCATGATTCGCATTGCTCACGCGCACAAGCGCATTCCCCTGGCCATCGGTCTGCTCATGGCCGCTGGCGCTTCCCAGGCCCTCGACTGGACCGGCTACTTCCGCGCCGGCCCCGGCGGGACCTCCAACGGAACCTCGCGTGCTTGCTACGCGCTCAATGGTGGAACCCAGGGCATGAAGTACCGCCTGGGCAACGAGTGCGATTTCTACGGTGAATTCCAGCTCAGCCAGGGCTACAAGAAGGACGGCGTTGAGTACAAGGTCACCCTGATGACCGACTACTACGACGGCTCCACCGACCAGACCAAGGGTGATTGGGACGTGGCGCAGATGTACGCCGAAGCCAAGGGCTTCGACATCGCCCCCGAAGCCACCTTCTGGATCGGCAAGGAACGCGGCCGTCGTGGTGACGTCCACATCGTTGACACCTACTTCACCGAAATGGTGGGCGTGGGCGCCGGCGCCAAGGGCTTCACCGGCTTCGGCCCGGGCCTGCTGGGCGTGGCCTACTACAAGACCGACAAGGACTCCAACGAACGTCCCGGCCACCGCGGCAACGTGGAATACGTGGATGCCGCCGTCAATGAAGGCGGCAAGCTGAGCGTCTTCGGCACGGTCACCAAGGGCCAATTCGCCGGCGGGACCAACGGTTGGGGCCTGACCTTCAAGCATGAGCAGGAACGCCTGTTCGGCACCTCGCTGAACAACGTGATCTGGCTGCAGTACGCCCAGGGTTCCACCGGCCTGAACTCCAACTTCGGCAATCTGACCGACACCTCCGCCGCCAAGAAGTACCGCGTCGTGGAATCGGTGAATTGGCAGACCGGCGCCTGGGGCGGCATGGCCATGGCCCTGTACGCGCAGGAAAAGGACAACCAGGGCGTTTCGACGAAGTCGGGCTCGCTGGGCGGCCGCGTCTCCTACGCCGTGACCCGCAACTTCAAGCTGCTGACCGAAGCCGGCGTGTCGCAATACAAGCCTGACGGTGGCGAAACCGCTCGCCTGACCAAGGTGACCTTCGCCCCGACGCTGTCGGTCGGCCCCGCGCTGATGGACCGTCCCGAGTTCCGCCTGTACGTGACGCACGCCAAGTGGAACCGCGCCGCCGGCAACGTGACCAACAACCTGAACTGGGACGAAAAGACCTCCGGCACCAGCTTCGGTGCACAGGTCGAAATGTGGTTCTGACCGACCGCGCCCGACTGGATTCCCATCGCTGTCATCCCGGGCTGTAGTCCCAACCTCCCCCTCATAAGGAGACAAAGCAAATGATCAAGCTCACGCAACTCGCGAAGGCCGCCACCCTGGTGGCCGTGCTCGCGGGAGCCGGTGCGGCCCACGCCGGTGAAGTCGAAGTGCTGCACTGGTGGACCAGTGGCGGCGAGGCCAAGGCCGCGACCGCCCTGAAGGCCCAACTGCAGAAGGAAGGCCATACCTGGAAGGACTTCGCCGTGGCCGGCGGCGGTGGTGATTCCGCCATGACCGTGCTGAAGTCGCGTGTGGTGTCGGGCAACGCCCCGGCCGCCGCCCAGATCAAGGGCCCGTCCCTGCAGGAATGGGCCGCTGAAGGCGTGCTCACCAACATCGATGGCGTGGCAGCGGCCGGCAAGTGGGATGAAGTAATCCCGCCGGTGGTGGCCAACATCATGAAGTACAAGGGCCACTACATCGCAGCGCCGGTCAACGTGCACCGCGTGAACTGGATCTGGATCAACCCCGAGGCGCTGAAGAAGGCCAATGCCAAGGTGCCCACCACCTGGGACGAGTTCTTCACCACCGCCGAGGCGCTGAAGAAGGCCGGCATCATCCCCGTGGCGCACGGTGGCCAGAACTGGCAGGACTTCACCACGTTCGAATCCGTCGCCCTGGGCGTCGGTGGCGTGGACTTCTACAAGAAGGCCCTGGTCCAGCTGGACCCTGCCACCCTGCAGGGTGCGCAGATGGAAAAGGTGCTGACCACCTTCAAGCGCATCAAGGACTACACCGACAAGAACGCCCCCGGGCGTGACTGGAACCTGGCCACCGCCATGGTGATCAAGGGTGAAGCCGGCATGCAGCTGATGGGTGACTGGGCCAAGGGCGAGTTCGTGGCTGCGGGCAAGGCTCCCGGCAAGGACTTCATCTGCGCCGCGGCTCCCGGCACGGCCAAGGCCTTCACCTTCAACATCGACTCGTTTGCGATGTTCAAGCTGAAGAACGCGGCCAACGAGAAGGCCCAGCAAGACCTGGCCACGGCCATCATGTCCCCCGAGTTCCAGGAACTGTTCAACCTGAACAAGGGCTCCATTCCGGTTCGTACCGGCATGAAGATGGACAAGTTCGATGACTGCGCCAAGCAGTCGTCGGCCGACTTCGCCGCTGATGCCAAGTCCGGCACGCTGGTGCCCTCCATTGCCCATGGCATGGCCGTTCCGGCCGCTGCCGAAGGCGCGATGAAGGACGTCGTGAGCCAGTTCTGGAACAGCGACAAGATGACCGCCAAGGAAGCGCAGACCCGTCTGGTCTCCGCCGCCAAGACGAAGTAAGTCCCACAGGGCGGCGCCTTCACCGGCGCTGCCCTGTTCTCCTTGCGGGGCCAGGCGGCCCCACCCGGACGCCCGGCCCCGCTCCCCGATCCTCTTGCAGTACCGCCGCCCAGCATGTCCGCCTCAAGAGCCCCGCGCAGTCCCTGGCTTCCCAAGCTGGTGGTGGCGCCCACGTTCCTCCTCTCCTTCCTCTTCATCTATGGGCTGATGGCCTGGAATGGCTATCTCTCGCTGTCCGCCTCGCGGCTGCTGCCCAACTACGAATTCGTCGGCCTGGACCAATACCGCACGCTGTTCGACAACGAACGCTGGTGGGTGGCCCTGACCAACCTCGGCATCTTCGGCGGCCTGTTCATCGCCGGCACCACCGCGCTGGGCCTGCTGCTGGCCATCCTGCTGGATCAGAAGATCCGCACCGAAGGCGTGCTGCGCACCATCTATCTGTACCCGATGGCGCTGTCCTTCATCGTCACCGGCACGGCCTGGAAGTGGATCCTCAACCCCGGCCTGGGTGTCGAGCACCTGGTGCAGTCGTGGGGTTTCGAGAACTTCCGCTTCGACTGGCTGGTGGACCCTGACCACGCCATCTACTGCGTCGTGATTGCGGGCATCTGGCAGTCCTCCGGCTTCGTGATGGCGCTGTTCCTGGCCGGCCTGCGCGGCATCGACGACTCCATCATCAAGGCCGCCCAGGTGGATGGCGCCTCGCTGTTCCGCATCTACTGGCGCATCATCATCCCGACCCTGCGTCCGGTGTTCTTCTCCACCGTCATGGTGGTGGCGCACATCGCGATCAAGAGCTTCGACCTGGTGATCGCGCTGACGGCCGGCGGCCCGGGTTATGCCACCGACCTGCCAGCGACCTTCATGTACACCATGGCGTTCTCGCGCGGCCAGATCGGCCTGGGTGCTGCCAGCGCCACCATGATGCTGGCCACTATCGCGGCCATCGTGGTCCCCTATCTCTATTCCGAGCTGCGTTCGAAGTCATGAGCGTTGTGATGAGCCCCGAGATGACCCCTTCCTCCTCCCCCACCGCGGCCCGCCCGCTCGCCACCGTCCGCAAGCCGGGCGGCCTGAGCTGGCAGCGCATCCTGCTGCTGCTGGTGCTGCTGGGCTTTGCCGGCTTCTTCCTGGCGCCGCTGTACGTGATGGTCAGCACCTCGTTCAAGACCATGGACGAAGTGCGCAACGGCACGCTGCTGTCCATCCCGATGAGCCCGAGCTTCGAAGCCTGGTCCAAGGCCTGGAGCAGCGCCTGCACCGGCACCGATTGCGGCGGCCTGAAGCCCTTCTTCATGAACTCGGTGTTCATGGTGGTGCCGGCCGTGCTGATCTCCACCGCACTGGGCGCCCTGAACGGCTACGTGCTGACCAAATGGCGCTTCCGTGGCAGCGAGCTGCTGTTCGCGATGCTGCTGTTCGGCGTGTTCATGCCCATGCAGGTGGTGCTGCTGCCGATGAGCCAGGTGCTGGGCACGCTGGGTCTGGCGAGTTCGGTGTGGGGCCTGATCCTGGTGCACGTGCTGGCCGGCATGCCGTCCACCACGCTGTTCTTCCGCAACTACTACGCCGGCCTGCCGGACGAGCTGATCAAGGCCGCCACGCTCGATGGCGCCTCGTTCTGGCAGATCTTCTGGCGCATCGTGGTGCCGCTGTCCACGCCCATCCTGGTCGTGACCCTGATCTGGCAATTCACCTCGATCTGGAATGACTTCCTCTACGGCGTCGTCTTCTCCGGCGCCGACAGCAAGCCGATCACCGTCGGCTTGAACAATCTCGCCAACACCTCCAGCACGGTCAAGGAATACAACGTGGACATGGCCGCAGCCCTGATCGCTGCGTTGCCCACGCTCGTGGTCTACGTCGTCGCTGGCAAGTATTTCGTGCGCGGCCTCACCGCCGGCGCCGTGAAAGGATAAGCAATGGGTGCGCTCACCATTTCCCAGGTCCGCAAGAGCTACGGCGCGGCCGACATTCTCAAGGGCATCGACCTCTCCATCGAGGCGGGTGAATTCCTGATCCTCGTGGGCCCGTCGGGCTGCGGCAAGTCCACCCTGCTGACGATGATCGCCGGCCTGGAGCACCCGACCTCCGGCAGCATCCACATCGCCGATCGCGACATCACCTACCTGCCCAGCAAGGAACGTGACATCGCCATGGTGTTCCAGAGCTATGCGCTCTACCCCAACATGAATGTGGGCCAGAACATCGCCTTCGGCCTGGAGATGCGCAAGGTGCCCAAGGCCCAGCGCGAAGAGACCGTGAAGCGTGTCTCCAAGATGCTGCAGATTGACCACCTGCTGGACCGCAAGCCCGGCCAGCTCTCCGGCGGCCAGCGCCAGCGCGTGGCCATGGGCCGCGCCCTGGCCCGGGACCCGAAGCTGTTCCTGTTCGACGAACCGCTGTCCAACCTGGACGCCAAGCTGCGCATCGAGATGCGCGCGGAAATCAAGCTGCTGCACCAGCGCACCAAGACCACCACCGTCTACGTGACCCACGACCAGGTGGAAGCCATGACGCTGGGCGACCGCATCGCGGTGATGCGTGAAGGCATGGTGCAGCAGTTCGGCACGCCGGAAGAGATCTACACCCGCCCGGCCAACCGCTTCGTGGCCGAGTTCATCGGCTCGCCGACGATGAACTTCGTCACCGCCGAGCGCCAGGAACAAGGGCTGCGCGCCCAGGGCCTGGCCCTGCCTGTCAATGCGCAGCAGCAGGCCTCGATTGCCGCCATCGCCGGCAATGGGGGTTGCCTGTATGGCCTGCGGCCCGAGCACATCCGCCTGGCGGATGACGGTGTGCCTGGCCAGCTGGTGATGATCGAGCCAACCGGCCCCGAAACCTACCTGCTGGTGGACACCCCGCTGGGCCAGATCACCTCGCGGGTGGCGGGCAACCCCCACCTGCATGTGGGCGACACCGTGCGCCTGCAATGGGCGGCAGAATCGGCCCACCTGTTCGACGCCGCCAACGAAAGGCGTCTGGCCTGAGACTGATACGATGAGTGCGATGCTTTCTCCCACGCTCCATGAGGCTTCGGCCCAAGGCCGCCTGCTGGCCGATGTCGGCGGTACCAACGCGCGCTTTGCCTGGCAGGCCGGCGCGCAGGCGCCGCTGACCGATGCCCGCACCTACGCAGCGGCGGACTATCCCAGCCTGCAGGCCGCCATCGAGACCTACCTGGCCGACACCGGACGCGCAGCGCCCGGCCTGGGCCCGGTGCAGGGAGCCATCGGCATCGCCAATCCCATCGTTGGTGACCAGGTCCACATGACCAACCACCACTGGTCGTTCTCCATCGAGGGCCTGCGCCGCTCGATCGGCATGCAACGGCTGGTGGTGATCAACGACTTCACCGCCCTGGCGCTGGCCCTGCCGACGCTGGCCCCGGAAGAAAAGCGCCAGATCCACGCCGGCCAGCCCGAAGTGGGCGGCGCCATGGCGCTGATCGGTCCCGGCACGGGCCTGGGCGTTTCTGGCCTGGTGGCGGCGGGAGATGGCAGCTATCGCCCCTTGCAGGGCGAAGGCGGCCATGTGACGCTCTCCGCCGTGACGCCCCGTGAGCAGGCCGTCGTGGCGGCGCTGCAAAAGCGGTTCGGCCATGCATCGGCCGAGCGTGCCGTCTCCGGCCAGGGGCTGGTGTGGATGTATGAAGCGCTCTGCGAGCTGGACGGTGTGCCCGTGCCGGCGGGCCTGGACGCGCCGAGCATCAGCGCCAACGCCCTCGCCCGCAGCGATGCGCGTGCGGACGAGACGCTGGAGCTGCTCTTTGCCTTCCTCGGTTCTGTCGCCGGCAACCTGGCGCTGACGCTGGGCGCCCGGGGCGGCGTGTACCTGGGTGGCGGTGTGCTGCCCCGGGTCATCGACCGCCTGGCCGGCTCCGCCTTCCATGAGCGCTTTGTCACCAAGGGCCGCTTCCGCGCCTACATGGAGACGGTGCCGGTCTATCTGATCGAAGCCAAGGAATCGCCCGCCTTGCGCGGTGTCGCGCAAGCCTTGCGGGACTGAACCCGGTTCAGTGCGGGCGGTAGGACATCAGTCCTTCGTCCTTCTCCGTGGGCGGCCGTCCGCCCCGCAGCCGAAGCCACAAGGTCTGGGCCACCACCACGCCTGCCAGGGCGAGTGCGATCCAGGCCGAGGTCTGTGCCCCGGCCAGGTCGTTGCGAGTCTGCTTCACATACACACCCACCAGCCCCCAGACCACTGCCACCACATAGGCCAGCGCCGGCCAGGCGCTCATGGGCTGATGCAGCCGGGCGATGGCCACCAGCAGCAGCAAGGCCGCCAGCGCCCAGAGCACCAGCGTCCAGGGCAACTGATCCGCAGTGGGAAGCAGCTGCTGGGCCACGATCACCTGTGCCGTGTTCAGGAAGGCGGCCAGGGACAACCAGCCGGCGTGCAGCCCCAGGGGCAGCAAGGTCATCCAGGCAGAGGCGCCAGCGGGCCGGGCATGTGCCACCAGCATCAGCGCCCATAGCAGGCAGATCAGCGCGCCCCAGATGATGGCCAGCGCCAGCCAGAACCAGCGCTGCGAAAACACCACCATCCAGCTGGCAGTCAGGGCGAAGCCCGCCGTCATCAGCACCAGGCAGCGATGCCGCACAGCCGCCAGGCCCGGCGCCGACACCGGGCGCTGGCCCCGCAGCGTCCACAAAGCCAGCAACAGGTCCAGCAGGAAGATCACGCCCCAGATGGAGAAGGCATAACCATCGGCCACCAGGAGTGTGGGGAATTGATCGGACAGCGTCTTGTTGTCAGGGCCGAAGCGCCCTTCCTGGGACAACCAGGCGATCACCGGCATGGCCAGGGCGGCCAGGGTCAGCAAGATCGGAAGCATGGGGAACCTCCACGGTGGATGGGTGCCTACGGAAACCGTCAGCGTACGCCAGACGAAAGGCAATCGCCGTTCCAAGGGGGCGAATCGGCGGCAGGCTTCACGAGACACTGGTCATCCATACAGCCTATGATGGCGTCCTCATGATGTCCCCCTCCTCCACGGTTCCCACGGTTCCCACGGTTCCCACGGCTCCCATGGCTTCCACGGCCTCCTCGGCGTTCCATGACGTCTTTGCCGAACTCAATGCGGATCAGCGAGCGGCGGTGGAGCACGGGTTGGATGACTCGAGTGCGGATGGTGCCTTGCTGGTCATCGCAGGCGCCGGTTCCGGCAAGACCAAGACCCTGGCGACGCGTGTCGCACGACTGGTGATGGCGGGCGCCGACCCGCAGCGCTTGCTGCTGCTGACCTTCTCCCGCCGCGCGGCGGGAGAAATGGAGCGGCGGGCGGGCCAGGTGCTGCATCGCGCGCTGGGCTTGCGGGCCACGCAGATGCCGCCGCGGTTCCCCTGGGCAGGCACCTTCCACAGCGTGGGTGCGCGGCTGCTGCGCGAATATGCCCAGCGCATTGGCCTGGACCCTCAATTCACCATCCTGGACCGAGCGGATGCCGAGGACCTGATGGGCATGCAGCGCCAGGCGCTGGGCCTGGCGGAAACCGCCGACCGGTTTCCCTTGAAGGCCACCTGCCTCAACATCTACTCGCGGGCCGTCAACAGCGAGGCGCGGCTGGACCAGGTGCTGCAGGAGCACTTCCCCTGGTGCTTCAGCGCGCACGACGCACTGCGCAAGCTCTTTGCCACCTATGTCGAGGAAAAGCAGCGCCAGCGCCTGCTGGACTATGACGACCTGCTGCTCTACTGGGCCGAGGTGATGGCGGAGCCGAGCCTGGCGCGGGAGATCGGCCAGCGTTTTGATCATGTGCTGGTGGATGAATATCAGGACACCAACCGGCTGCAGGCCACCATCCTCCACCGCCTCAAACCCGACGGCCGGCGGCTGACCGTGGTGGGGGACGACGCGCAGGCCATCTATTCCTTCCGCGCAGCCGAGGTCCGCAACATCCTCGAGTTCCCGTCGCGCTTTGAGCCTCCGGCACGGGTGATCACGCTGGAGCGCAATTACCGCTCCACCCAGGCCATCCTGGAGGCGTCCAACGCCGTCATTGCCCAGGCCAAGGAGCGCTACGCGAAGCAACTGTGGTCCGACAAGACCTCCGAGGAGCGGCCGCAGCTGGTCACCGTGGATGACGAGGCGCGCCAGGCCACCTGGGTGGCGGACCGTGTGCTGGAGCGCCGGGAGCAAGGCCTGCGGCTCAAGCGCCAGGCGGTGCTGTTCCGTACCGCCACGCACAGTGCGCCGTTGGAGCTGGAGCTCATCCGGCGCAACATCCCCTTCGTGAAATTCGGCGGCTTGAAGTTCCTGGAGAGCACCCATGTGAAGGACGCGCTGAGCGTGCTGCGCTGGGCGCAGAACCCCCATCACCGTCTGGCGTGTTTCCGCGTGTCGCAGTTGCTGCCGGGCTTCGGGCCGGCCAGTGCACGGCGGCTGGTGGACGCGGTGGATGGCGCGGCCGATATGTCCGCGGCCTTGCGTGCGTTTGACCCCCCGCGCGGCGCGGCGGCGGACTGGGCCGCGCTGAGCGAACTGATGCAGACCCTGCGGGACCAGCCGGAATGGCCGCTGGATCTTGAACGCAGCATCGACTGGCTGACGCCGCATCTGCACCGCCTGCATGAGGACGCCGCGATCCGCCTGGCGGACCTGGAACAGCTGGCGCGTATCGCCCAGGGTTACAGCAGCCGGGAACACTTCCTCACCGAATTGACCCTGGACCCGCCCGAAGCCAGCAGTGATGAATCGGGCGTGCCGCTCAAGGACGAGGACTACCTCATCCTCTCCACCATCCACTCCGCCAAGGGGCAGGAGTGGAATGCGGTCTACCTGCTGAACTGCGTGGATGGCTGCATGCCCTCCGACCTCAGTACCGGCGCACAGGCGCAGATCGAGGAGGAGCGACGGCTGTTGTATGTGGCGATGACGCGTGCCAAGGACCACCTGTCAGTGATGGTGCCTCAGCGCTTCTATGTCACGCAGCAGGCTCGGCACGGCGACCGTCACCTCTATGCCAGCGTGTCCCGCTTTCTGCCGGGCAAGGTCTCTCGCCATTTCGACAAGATGGGGCCGGCCAATGAACGGCAGGCGCCGCTGCCGGAGCTGCTCAAACCGGCGATGGATGTGGCAGCGCGATTGAAGAAGTGGTGAACACGCGCTGCTGGGGCTGACACTGTCGGTCCGCAGCGTGGGGCCTGATCCTCAGAATCGCCTGCCCGCGCCCCAGTCACCAATGTCGCACCGGCCTGAAAAGCCCGGTGTGCCCTTGATCTCGATCAGCCCGCTGTGGCGGTCGATGTCGATGGAAGGACGGCTCAGAAGATTGAGCCGGTAGCGGGCGGTAATGTGCGAGCGCGTGACCCGCAATTCGCTGAGGTTCCACCAGCCATGGTCCCCTTCCGCGTGCAGGGGCGGAATGAGCTTGCCGGTCAGGTGAATGCGGCCCATGCCTTCGCGAATTTCCACCTGCACGGCGGAGTTGAACTGCTCGTTGCCGGATTCGAAGCCGGTGGTGGGCTCATAACGGTGACTGCGGTGGTTCCACTCATAACCCGCGTGCGGCGTGTAGGTGAGACGGCTTCCTTCGCCGTAACAGACCAGGGTGAGCCTCTCGGGGTGGCTTTCAGGGGAGTACGGCTGGCGCCGTTGCGGCGGCGCGTCGGCGGGTGGTGCATCGTTCGAGGCGCCGCCGCCCTGGCAGGTTCGCTCCGGCACCCGCTGGATGCTGGCATAACGGCCGTCCATGGTAGACACGGACACGCATTGCCGCTGCCCATCACTCCACCAGAACGACCACGACTGGTCTCGGACCAGCGCCGAACGCACAAAGCGGTAGCCACGGGCCTGCATCTGGGTTTCTCCAGAGCTGCCACGCACGCCCACCAGATCGCTGAGTTCTTGCGGTACCTGGGCACGGGACGGTGAAGGCCAGGTGAGCGCGCACAGCGCAAGACCCAGGGCGGCGAGAGGGACGGCGACTTTCATGGCTGGGAGACTTTCTGAGGCAGGAGGACAGAATCGCCGCCAGCATGCCCTTGCCGCCTGGGGCCGTCGATGCCCCACACCGCTCGGCCCCACCCAAATAGGCCAGCGCGCCAACCGGCCGGCAACCGGCCGCCAACGTGCGTCAAGGGGCCGGCAAGGGGCCGGTGATGTCTTCGGAACCGTGCCAGCTGCCGCCCGCTCAATGCCGAGGCTCGATCCATCACCACCGCTGGCGTGGATTCCCGATGGCCACCCGGCGCGGGGCATTGATCAAATCTACCCGGATGTGCCAGTCGAAAAACGGGCGTGGCCCGCTCAGGACACCAGCATGCCCTGCGCGATCAGGCCGCGCTCCATCGCAATGCTGGCCGCTTCGGTGCGGGTTTCGGCATCCAGCTTGCTGAGAATGGCCTTCATGTGGGCCTTGACCGTGCCGGCCGAAATGTCCAAAGCCAACGCCACGCCTTTGTTGCTCTTGCCGCGTGACACCAGGCCGAGCACCTGCTGCTCACGGTCGGTCAGCGTGGAGCGCGCCATGCTGGCGGCGATGCGCTGGGCGGCCATGGCGCTGAGGTAGCGAGAGCCCCGCGCCAGCTGGCGGACGCCGGACACCAGGTCCTGGACGTTGCAGCCGAGCTCCAGGTAGCCCTCCACGCCCGCCTCCAGTGCCGAGCGGACTTCATGCTCGCGGTCATTGGCGGTGATCACCAGCACCTTGGGCGCCGGCGCATGACGCTCACGCGGCGAAGTGCGGCTAGCGACCAGATTCAGGCCCCGCTCATAGTCGGCCACCACGATGTGCGGGCCTTGCGCCGGCCGCCCGTCGGTCTCGACGACGTCAATGTCCACCTGCTGCGACAACACCGTGCTCAAGCCAATGGCCACCAGCGGGTCGGTGTAGGCGACGCTCACCTGGATACGTTGCGTGGGCCAATTCAACATGGTGACAACTCCTTCGGAAAACTCATGACCGCCATGTTCGCGGCATCCCCTCGCGGCGGCGAGTGATGACTTGTGAAGCCTTGTTTACCCCTGCAGTAGTCGCCACCTCCCCATATGGGGAGGTGGGCGCCCGCCTTCCCGGCTACTCGATCTCAGGAAAGCCGTGGAGGCACCTGGGCCCCTCCCATTTTGGAGATCACGTCCGGGTGAGAGAGACGCAGACTTCGGGCCGAGGTCGGGTGCACAACCCGATTCGTTGATCACCGTTTCACCACAAGGACACCCCATGGCCATCACCGCTACCCCGACCCCCGGCGCCGGACTCGTCTCGCCCAAGGACCACACGCTGATCCTGATCGACTTCCAGTCGCAAATGTCGTTCGCCACGAAGTCGATCGATGCGGTCGAGCTGCGCAACAACGCCGCCCTGATCTCCAACGCGGCGGCGGGCTTCAAGGTGCCGACCATCCTGACCACCGTCGCCGAAAAGAGCTTCTCCGGCCCAATGTACGAGGAGATCACCTCCGCCTTCCCCGGCCAGGAACTGATCGACCGCACCTCCATGAACACCTGGGAAGACGCCAACGTCATCAAGGTGGTGAACGCCATCGGCAAGCAACGCATCGTGCTGGCGGGCCTGTGGACCTCCGTGTGCATCGTCGGCCCGGCCCTGTCGGCCATCGAGCAGGGTTTCGAGGTCTACGTGATCACCGACGCCTGCGGCGACGTTTCCACCGAAGCCCATGAGCGTGCCGTGCAGCGCATGGTGCAGGCGGGTGCCCGCCCGATGACCTCCCTGCAGTACCTGCTGGAGCTGCAACGTGACTGGGCCCGCACCGAGAGCTACGACATGACGACCGGCATTGCCAAGAAGTTCGGCGGCGCCTATGGCCTGGGCATCACCTACGCCAAGACCATGTTCAACGCCCACGAGGGCTGAACGCTCCCCTGCCGGCTGACGCCGGCCTCCTCAGGGAGCGAATCCGGTGGACCTGGCAGCGCCGGTTCCACGGGTTGCTTGAGGAAGCCCCGGAGGCGCTGGGCGCCACGGGGCGCTTGCGATGCGGTGCTGTGATGCAGCGCAAGACTTTTTTCTGGTCGAGGTGTGTTTGATGAAACCTTATCTGGTGTCGCTGGCCGTCGGCCTGCTGGTGGGCGTGATCTACGCCTTGTTCAACGTGCGCTCGCCCGCGCCGCCGGTGATTGCGCTGGTGGGCCTGCTGGGCATCCTGGTGGGTGAGCAGTTGCCCCCGCTGGTGAAGAAGATGGTCCAGCGCGACCCGTCCACCCAGGTATCCTGGCTGCAGCACCAGGTGAAGCCGCACATGTTCGGCCAACTGCCCAAGTGCGCGGATGTCCCCCCCACACCCACGGTCGCTTCGGCGGCCGCTTCCACTGCGGAGATCCGTCATGGCTGAAGCCTCCACCGTCCACGCCGATCTGATCCTGCACCGCGGCCTGTTCACCACGCTCAATCGCGCGCAACCCACGGCCCAGGCCGTGGCCATCAAGGACGGCCGCTTCCTCAAGGTGGGCCATGACCAGGAGGTGATGGCCCATGCCGGCCCCCGCACCAAGGTCATCGACCTGCGCGGCAAGCGCGCCCTGCCCGGCCTGATCGACAACCACCTGCACATCATCCGCGGTGGCCTCAACTTCAACATGGAGCTGCGCTGGGACGGCGTGCGCTCGCTGGCCGATGCCATGGGCATGCTCAAGCGCCAGGTGGACATCACGCCCGCGCCGCAATGGGTGCGTGTGGTGGGTGGCTTCACCGAGCACCAGTTTGCCGAGAAGCGTCTGCCGACGCTGGAAGAACTCAACGCCGTGGCGCCCGATACGCCGGTGTTCATCCTCCATCTGTACGACCGGGCGCTGCTCAACGCCGCCGCGCTGCGCGCCGTCGGCTACACCAAGGACACGCCCGAGCCGCCGGGCGGCCAGATCACCCGTGACAGTCAGGGCAACCCCACCGGCCTGCTGCTGGCCAAGCCCAACGCCGCCATCCTGTACGCCACGCTGGCCAAGGGCCCCAAGCTGCCCCTGGAATACCAGGTCAACAGCACCCGCCTGTTCATGCGCGAGCTCAACCGCCTGGGCATCACTGGCGCCATCGACGCGGGCGGCGGTTTCCAGAACTATCCGGACGACTACGAAGTCATCGAGCAACTGGCCAAGGATCAGTTGCTGACCATCCGCCTGGCCTACAACCTGTTCACGCAAAAGCCCAAGCAGGAGAAGGATGACTTCCTGCGCTGGACGCAGGAGTCCAAGTACAAGCAGGGCGACGACTACTTCCGCCACAACGGTGCCGGCGAGATGCTGGTGTTCTCCGCCGCCGACTTCGAGGACTTCCGTGTCGAGCGCCCGGACATGCCACCCGAAATGGAAGGCGACCTGGAAGGCGTGGTGCGCATCCTGGCGGAGAACCGCTGGCCGTGGCGCATGCACGCCACCTATGACGAAACCATCAGCCGCGCGCTGGATGTGTTCGAAAAGGTCAACCAGGACATCCCTCTGGAAGGCCTGAACTGGTTCTTCGACCACGCCGAAACCATCTCCGAAGCCTCGATGGACCGCATTGCGGCACTGGGCGGCGGCGTGGCCGTGCAGCACCGCATGGCCTACCAGGGCGAGTACTTCGTCGAACGCTACGGCGCGGGCGCGGCGGAAGCCACCCCGCCGGTGCGCAAGATGCTGGACAAGGGCCTGAAGGTCTCGGCCGGCACCGATGCCACGCGGGTGGCCTCCTACAACCCCTGGGTGTCGCTCGCCTGGCTGATCACCGGCAAGACGGTGGGTGGGCTGCAGCTCACGCCGCAACGCAACTGCCTGGATCGTGAGCAGGCGCTGCGCATGTGGACCGAGAACGTCACCTGGTTCAGCAACGAGGAAGGCAAGAAGGGTCGCATCCAGGAAGGCATGCTGGCCGACGTGGTGGTGCCGGACCGCGATTTCTTCGCCTGCGCGGAGAGCGATATTGCCGGCACCTCGGCCTTGCTGACCGTGGTGGGCGGCAAGGTGGTTTGGGGTGCCGGTGAATTCACCTCCCATGACGAAACCGCACCGCCGCTGCCGTTGCCCGACTGGTCACCCGTGGGCCGATTCGGTGGTTACGCCGCCTGGGGCGACAAGGAAGGCCGCCCGCTGCAGGCGGCGATGAAGCGCAACCTGAGCTGTGACTGCGCCACCAGCTGTGGCGTGCACCAGCACAACCATGCCAAGTCCTGGGCCAGCAACGCGCCGGTGTCCGATCTGAAGAGCTTCTGGGGCGCGCTGGGCTGCGCGTGCTGGGCCGTATGAGCGCCGCGCTGTCAGACGTCACGGGCGCCACCGGACGGGGTACGCCCCGTGCCGGTGGCGTGAGTGGCGTGGTGCGCTGGATCGCCCTGCTGCTGCTGTGCGCCGCCTACCTGCAGGGCGGGCTGGTGAAGTTGTTCGACTTCCAGGGCGCCATCGGAGAGATGAACCACTTTGGCCTGGCTCCCGCGCCCTTGTTCGCCGGTCTGGTGATCGTGCTGGAGCTGGGCGCCTCGGCGCTCATCCTCAGCGGCCGTTGGCGCTGGCTCGGGGCCCTGGCCCTCGCGGCCTTCACGGCGGCGGCCACCTTCATGGCCAACCGCTACTGGGACGCCAGCGGGCAGGAGCGCTTCATGCTGATGAACAGCTTCTTCGAGCATTGGGGCCTGGTGGGGGGCTTCCTCTATGTGGCCTGGGCCGATTGGCAGGAGCGGCGCGCCGCCGCCCATGTCCCCCACTAGCCTCTCTAGCGAACCTCTGCATCACGCCTCGCGACCGAGGTTCCCTAGCCCTGAATCACCACCCGCCTGTTGAGTTTTATCAACTTGCCGGCCGGTTTCCCCACCAGAGGGAGACCGGCCCTGCCAGTCCGGTCGGCGCTGTCGCCCTCCTCAGGGAGATGAGCCGCGCACCGTTCCTGGGCAGGATGACGGTTCGATGACCGCCAGCGGCGCAAGGACTTCATGAGCAGCACCCCTCCTCCCCCCCCTGATCCAACTCGCCCCGATGAATCAGGACACCTGAGCGACGCCGTTGGCGCGACGAAACCGCCCGTCACCGCCCTTTTCAACCACCTGCTGCCCTTGCCTGACGGCCGCCCCGGCACGCTGAATGGGTATCTGGCACGCGCCAAGGATCCGGCGGCGCCGGGGGTCGTGGTCATCCAGGAGATGCTGGGCGTCAACGCCGACATGCGCCAGGTCTGCGACCATCTGGCCGAACAGGGCTTTCATGCCCTGTGCCCCGACCTCTACTGGCGCCTGCGGCCCGGCGTGGTGTTTTCGGAGCACGACGCCAGCGAACGTCAGGACGCCCTGGCGCTGTCCCGCGCCTTTGATGTGGACCAGGGGGTCAATGACCTGCAGCACGTCATGGATTGGCTGCGCCAGATGGATGGCCAGCCGCGCAAGGTGGGCTGCATCGGCTATTGCCTGGGTGGCCTGCTGAGCTACCGGGTGGCGGCCTGTTGCCGCTCGGATGCGGCCGTCGTGTACTACGGGGCCGGTATCGAGCGTTATCTGGACGAAGCGGGTACCGTGGCCTGCCCCTTGATGATCCATCTGGCGGCGCATGACGAGTTCATCCCGCCATCGACCCAGGCCATCCTGACCCGGTCGCTGGCGCCGCTGCCCACCGTGGCGCTGCACCTCTACCGCGAAGCGCGCCACGGTTTTGCGCGCCGCGGGGGCCGCCATTTCGACCCGGTCGCGGCCGAACTGGCTGACGCCCGAAGCCTCCAGTTCCTGCGCAAGTATCTGCACTAAGGCAGGCTCTGCATCACTCCCGCGGCCGAGGTGGCCTTGATTCGGGATGGGGGCGCAAGGCGCAAACCACTTCGACCCATTGATTCACCGCCGTCCCCCCTTTTTTGTTGAGCCGGGAGCCCCATCTCCTGGGAGCGCCGCCCGCCATCTCCCTTTCGAGGCACCCCCAGCGCCCCCGGGTGATTCACCACGCCGGTGGCAGACCCCGGGGCTTCTGGGTACATTCGTCAGGTTTCGGATGGCGGGCGGCTTGCCTATGGGGGCGAGGCCTGCCCCCTTCTTTTATCCCTGGAGTCCGCCATGTCTCGCAAGACCCCTATCGAGCGCTATCGCAACATTGGTATTTCGGCTCACATCGACGCCGGCAAGACCACCACCACCGAGCGCATCCTGTTCTACACCGGGGTCAATCACAAGATCGGCGAGGTGCATGACGGCGCCGCCACCATGGACTGGATGGAGCAGGAACAGGAACGCGGCATCACCATCACGTCGGCCGCCACCACCTGCTTCTGGAAGGGCATGGACCTGTCCCTGCCCGAACACCGCATCAACATCATCGACACCCCGGGGCACGTGGACTTCACCATCGAGGTGGAACGTTCCATGCGGGTGCTGGACGGCGCGGTGATGGTGTATGACTCGGTCGGTGGCGTGCAGCCGCAATCCGAGACCGTCTGGCGCCAGGCCAACAAGTACAAGGTGCCTCGCCTGGCGTTTGTGAACAAGATGGACCGCGTGGGCGCGGACTTCTTCCGCGTGCGCCAGATGATGGTGGACCGCCTGCGCGCCAACCCGGTGCCTATCGTGCTGCCTATCGGTGCCGAAGACCAGTTCAAGGGCGTGATCGACCTGCTGAAGATGAAGGCCATCATCTGGGACGAAGCCTCCCAGGGCATGAAGTTCAGCTACGAGGAGATTCCCGCCGAGCTTCGCACCCAGGCGCAAGAGTGGCGCGAGAAGATGGTCGAGGCTGCCGCGGAGGCGGACGAGAGCATCATGAACAAGTATCTCGAGTCCGGTGAACTGACCGAAGAAGAGATCAAGAAGGCCATCCGCCAGCGCACCATCGCTGGCGAGATCCAGCCCATGCTGTGCGGCACCGCCTTCAAGAACAAGGGCGTGCAGCGCATGCTGGATGCGGTCATCGACTTCATGCCGTCGCCGCTGGACATTGCACCGGTGTCGGGCACGGACGATGACGATCAGCCGGTCATTCGCCACCGCACGGATGAGGAGAAGTTCTCGGCGTTGGCCTTCAAGCTGATGACCGACCCCTATGTGGGCCAGCTCACTTTCGTGCGGGTGTATTCGGGCATCCTGAAGTCGGGGGACTCGGTCTACAACCCCACCCGTGGCAAGAAGGAGCGTATTGGCCGGATCCTGCAGATGCACGCCAACCAGCGTGAGGAAATCAAGGAAATTCTGGCGGGTGACATTGCCGCCTGCGTGGGCCTGAAGGACGTCACCACGGGCGAAACCCTGTGCGACCCCGAAGCCATCATCACGCTGGAGAAGATGGTGTTCCCGGAGCCGGTGATCTCGCAGGCGGTCGAGCCCAAGACCAAGGCCGACCAGGAAAAGATGGGCCTGGCGCTGGGCCGCCTCGCGGCGGAAGACCCGTCGTTCCGTGTGCGCACGGACGAGGAATCGGGCCAGACCATCATTTCCGGCATGGGCGAACTTCACCTGGAAATCATCGTGGACCGCATGAAGCGCGAGTTCAGCGTGGAAGCCAATGTGGGCAAGCCGCAGGTGGCCTACCGCGAGACGGTGCGCAAATCGGTCACCGATGTGGAAGGCAAGTTCGTGCGCCAGTCCGGCGGCAAGGGCCAGTACGGTCACGTCGTGTTCTCGCTGGACCCGCAGGAGGCTGGCAAGGGCTTCGAGTTCGTGGACGCCACCAAGGGCGGCGTCGTGCCGCGCGAGTACATCCCCGCAGTGGAAAAGGGCGTCATCGACACCCTGCCGAACGGCGTGCTGGCCGGCTACCCGGTCGTGGACGTGAAGGTCACGCTGACCTTCGGTTCCTACCACGATGTGGACTCGAACGAAAACGCCTTCAAGATGGCCGCATCGATGGGCTTCAAGGAAGCCTGCCGCCGTGCCAACCCGGTCATCCTGGAGCCGATGATGGCGGTGGAGGTCGAGACGCCTGAGGACTATGCCGGCACGGTGATGGGCGATCTGTCCTCACGCCGCGGCATGGTGCAGGGCATGGACGACATGATCGGTGGTGGCAAGATCATCAAGGCGGAGGTGCCGCTGTCCGAGATGTTCGGTTATTCCACGTCGCTGCGTTCCGCGACGCAGGGGCGTGCCACGTACACGATGGAGTTCAAGCATTATTCGGAAGCGCCGAAGAATGTGGCGGATGCGATTGTGACGTCGCGGGCGAAGTAAACCGACGCAGACCGGCAAGCTCCGCAGACCGGCAAGCTCCGCAGAAGGGAGCGCCTCCACAGGCGCTCCCTTTTTTATTTTCCGGCGCAAGACCCGGCACCGCATCACCTGCGTGCCGGGCCCTGGCCAGCCAGGTTGGCAGCGATCAGCTCAGGTCGCAGCCGCTGGGGGTGGCCCAGGTGGTGCTGGGCTTCATGGCCTTGACGGTGGAGGTGGCCGTGATGCCGACATTGCTGGCACCGACCAGCGATTCCAGCTGGCTGATGCTGACGATGTAGCTGTCCAGCGTGCCCAGATTGGCACTGTTCGGGATGTACCAGCTGATGGCCTTGGTGGCGCCGGTGGTGGTGTCCGTCGTGATGATGGTCTTCCAGAAATAGTCAGGCGTGCGGATGCCGTGGGACGACAGGAAGAAGTCATTGCTGGCATCGTTGTAGACCAGGCCGCCATACACGTACACCGTGGCCAGATCCCGATAACACTCGGCCACGTTCTCGGCCTGCACCCAGATGCCCTGATTGAAACTGGAGACCTGCGGCACGATGTTGGTCATGTAGTTGGCCCGCTTGATGTAAGTGGTGCTGTAGTCCATGTGGTTGCTGGTGACCAGATGGCCACGGTCCCACCCTGTGGCCACGCTGGCATAGGAGGCCGTGGAAAGCTGGCCGTTGCAGCCGCTGGGCAGGTCGGGGTCCAGATAGAAGGTGGAAGGCCGGGCCGCACTGCCGGTGTCAGCGGTCAGCACATACTCGTAGCGAGTGGCCGCACGGTTGTCGCAATCGTAGGTGAGTGTGAATCCGCCTTTGGCCAATGTGACCGTGGTGGCGTTTGCGCAAATTGAAATAAATGAAAAAACGACCAGAAAGAAAAACTTGCGAGTCATGTCGATGCCTTGAAGAGTAGGTTTCTGAGAGACCTTCTTCGGTTGGCAAAGCCAGACGCGTGACGTCGCAATGTCGCGATCGATGATGGGGTATCGACTGCATTCCCTCGCCCGAACGCCGCAAAGACACGAACACGTGTCGGCTTGACCACGGGCCGCCAATGACGACGTATGGCGTCATTGACGTGAGGGACTGCCCCGGTTACCGGTCAGGTCGATGAGGCCAATCGTTTGCGAATGGCCGCAATTAAACATGCATGAGCCGTGCCAGTCGGGATAAACGTGTAGGTACGGTCCCGAGTCGCGAGATATATCTATTCATTCAATTCCCATTGCATTCCATGCAATGGCTTTCGGCAGTTGGGAAGGAATGACGCGGGCAATAACGAAATTCGCATGAGCCCGGCGTGATTTCTTATTTGCCAGGGCGGGCCTTGCAACGCGACCATCCGCAGCCCTGACCCGATGGTCACCACCTGCAAGGATCCCGCCCATGTTGAGTCTCCGCTTGAGCACCCGCGCCTGGCATGCCTGGATGGCACGCGCCACGGTGGTTGTCGCTGCCCTGACGGCAGCGCCTGCCGCCATGGCGGCCTTCAGCCTCACCACGCGCTGGGACAGCAATGACGCCACCAAGGTGCAGTACGAGGTCGACACCAATGCCGGCCTGGTGGTGAAGTTCCGGGCCTACGACAATGGCGTGAGCACCCAATCAGCGGGTGACATCTCCAGCCTGGTCTACAACGGGGTCCAGTACCAGAACCAGACCAAGGGGTCGCAGCTCAACTCCGGTGCCGACGGCCTGTTCAGCAACGTCTCCGCCGTCAGCGTATCGGCGGAAGTCATTTCCAGCACCGGCGCCGCAACACCGGCATCCACGGCGCAGAACGGCGTGCTCACCGGCGGCGCCTTCATCAAGATCACGGTCACCAGCAACAGCGCCAATGGGGGCGTGCTGAAGCACTACTACCTCCTGAAATCGGGCGAGTCGCGGGTCTACCTGGCCACCTGGTTCAGCGAGGAGCCCGATGTGCTGGGCCTGGTGCGTTACATCGTGCGGGTGCCGATTACGGCCCTGCCCAATGGCCCGGACGCCGGTGTTCCCGGTGGCCGTGCCAGCAATGGCACCTGGCCCCAGGACCTGCGGGGCACAGACACCACGGTCGAATCCAGCGACGTGTTCGGTTTCTCCAGCAGCAGCACCTATGCGGGGCAAACGCGCTCCAAGCACTACGCCAACCAGCGGCTCAAGGATTGGACCTACTTCGGCGGGCGCAATAGCGCGGGCACCGTGGGCCTGTGGTTCTACCGGGACAGCCATGAAGGCGGCTCCGGTGGCCCGTTCTATCGCAGCCTGCTCAACCAGATCACCAGCACCGACAACGAGCTGACCTACATCGTCAACTACGGGGAAGCGCAGACAGAGTCCTTCCGCCTCGGTGTGCTCAACAGCTACACATTGATCTTCAACGACGGCACCGCACCCACGGCACCGGACACCAGCTGGTTCTCCCTGGTGGGGTTGCAAGGCTATGTGGCAGCTTCCGGGCGGGGCGGCGTGGCCGGTGTGGGCTTGTCCGGCACCGATTCACAGTTTGTCTACACGGTGGGGCTGGCCAATGCGCAGGCGCAATACTGGGCCACCGCCAATCTCGCCAACAACGGCTTCTTCAAGGCCAGCGGCGTGCTTCCGGGCACATACACGTTGACGGTCTACAAGAACGAGCTGGCGGTCTACACGGGCACAGCCACCGTCACGGCGGGCAGCACCACCTCGCTCAACACGATTGCCATCAGCGGTGATCCGGAAGCGGCCAGCGCGGTCTGGCGCATCGGCCAATGGGATGGCACGCCCACCGACCTTCGCAACGGGGACAAGCTGACCACCACCCATCCTTCGGATGTCCGGTTGTCGAGCTGGGCTCCCGGCACGTTCACGGTAGGCAACTCGGCGAACACCGACTTCCCGGCCTACTTCTGGCGCGACATCAACAGTGGCCAGGTGGTGCAGTTCACACTGACCAGTGCGCAGATCAAGGACACCACGGTGCGCATCGGCATCACGACAGCCCGCGCCAACGGCCGCCCGGCCATCAGCGTCAACAGCTGGACATCGGCCAACCCGGCCGCTTCCACGCAGCCTTCGACCCGCACGCTCACGGTGGGCACCTATCGAGGCAACAACACCACCTACAGCTTTGCAGTGCCGGCCAGTGCCCTGGTGGTGGGGACCAACACGCTGACCATCAACGCCATCGGCGGCGGATCGGCCACCGGTTACCTGTCGCCATCGTTCTCGGTGGATGCGGTGGATTTCCTCCAGTGAGTGGCGCGCTGATTGGTCTTGCGTGGACCCGGTCTTGCGGGGGCTCGGGCATGAGTGCCCCGTTCCCGACCCGGGTGTCCCGCCGCCATGCATGCCTGTCGCTGGCGGCAGGCCTGTTCGCACTGCCGTGTCGCACCGAGGCGGCGAGCATTGACAAGCCGCCCGCGCCGAGCACGCGCCGTGCCACCTTGTTCATCGTCGGTGACTCCACGGTGCGCAGTGCCGGCCGTAACAGCCAGTGGGGCTGGGGCGAGCGGCTGGCGCCCTGGTTTGACCCGGACCATGTGCAACTGGCCAATCACGCGATGGCCGGGCGCAGTGCCAGGACCTTCCTGCGTGAGGGCCGCTGGGCCACGGTGAAAGCCCAGTTGCAGCCCGGGGACCTGGTGCTGATCCAGTTTGGCCACAACGATGGTGGCCCTGTGGGCGACCCGGCGGCCAAGCAGCGTGGCGCGCTACCGGGGACCGGCGACGAGACTCAGGCAGAAGACCTGCCGGATGGCACGGTGGAGACGGTGCGGACTTTTGGCGCGTATCTCTCGCAATATCTGCGCGAAACGTTGCAGGCGGGCGCCCTCCCCGTCGTCCTGTCGCCCATCCCGCACAAGGATCACTGGCAAAACGGCCGGGACTTTGCAGACATCGCCGCGTGGGGCCAGGCGGTGGCTCAACGGGAAGGTGGCCTGTTCCTGGACCTCACCCTCGCCATCACCGAGGCCTACCAGGCCTTGGGGCCAGCCCAGGTCGAGCCACTCTTCGCCGATGCCAACACCCACACCAATGACGCAGGCGCCAAGCTCAATGCGGCGTGCCTCGCTGGCCTGCTCCGGGGCCTGCCCGATGCCGTGGTGTTCCCAAGACCCCGGTCCAGGCCGGTCAGCGATTCCCAAGGAAGCGCTGCATCAAGCTCCATGGCCGACACGGCACCGCTTTGAGACCCACCGCCAGACACGAACCGCCGTCAGCGCCGGTGACATGGTGAGGGTTGGAACGTCAATGGAGGCTGGATGCGAGGCTGTGCGCTTGGTGGGAAGAGCATGCTTAGCCCTGTTTCGTCAGCGCTTCCAGCCGCTCCAGGATGGCTATCCATCTTTCTCGGAACTCGCGGCCGAACGATGCCGGAACGCCTTCTTCGGGCCGCAGTCCTGTCGAGTCGCCCAGGGTCGCCTTGGGCGCCGTGCCCACACGATCCTGAATGATGCGGCGCGTCACATAGTCGGCAAGTAGCGGCGGAAGATCGAACGCCATGGCGACAAAGGCGGCAATGGCCACCTGATCATCGGTCGCCAGATCAACACCACCAGTCGCCTTGCCCAGGTAGGCCGGCAGCACCCCTGCGGAAGCTTCGGCACGGCTGCGGCTCGGCGTCAATTGATCGTTGCCCACGACGGTGGGGCCCAGTGACGATATGACAGGCTCCATCGCCTTATCCTTGCCGGCCACACGGGCGGCCTGAGCGCCAATCACTTCCAGGCTGGTACCGTCGTCGCCCCCTCCCAGTCTCAGATTCAGGGTGGCGGACGTCTTCAGCTCCGCCAAAGGCGCCAGCCCGCCAAGCGCCGACTCAATGGCCGCAATTGTCTTGGCGACCGCCTCCGGCTCGCGTTCGACCCTTTCCCTGCCATACCAGCGCGCCAATGCTGCTTCAAGTTTTTCCTTCACGGGCCCCGCAGCGAGTTGCACCTCTTCCCGCGTTCTCTGCTGCTCCACAGTGCCCCCAATGGACGCTGGCTGCGTAAATCGATAGTCCGCATCCGGAATGTCGGCAGCCTTGTTTTCCAGCGCCGCCTTCAGCCCGGCATCCAGCGCCCCCGAGGCCGATTCATCGGGGCCGACGGCGTACACGAGGTAGTCAAACGCTGTCTTGGGTGCCTCGGAAGCCTTGAGCACACTCGGCACGCCGTTTCGCGTCAGGATATCGGCCACCCCCGCAGAGTGCCGGTCTTGCCCTGCGGTCACCGTCACCCCCTCATTCACCCCCACGCCCGTCACACGTTGGTAATTACCAAAGTAGGCCAGCACCACAGTCAGGTTACTGGTCTTGATCTTGTAGTTCGCGAAGCCCTTGACCCAGGCAGGTTTGCTTGCCGCGAACCAAGTCACCTTGATGTCTGCGTTCGTGGCGCTGTAGGCCACATCCACCCCGGCGTTGGGCCCTGCCAGAACGATGCTGAAATCGGCCCCTCGATGGGCCCTGACCCTGTTCAATTCGGAGTCCGGCTTGCCGAGTTGGCGGTGGAACTCGTCCATGTCCAGCACACGGACGTTGTCTCCGCTGGCCTGCCGCCGCTCGAAGTCCTCCACGTCGATCGGCGGCTTGTGCTTGCCAATCCCCAAGGCAGAGACCAGATGCCGCGCCCGGAAAGTCCCCCGGCCGGTCTCGACCTCGTAATAAGCCGGGTCCGCTTCGGCCTTGCGGACGCCGCCACTGCGGACGTCCGTATCGATCTGCAGCACGCTATGGGCCTTCAACACCTCGGCCACCTCTACAGAAAACTCTCCGGTGTCGGCGAAGCTTTCCGGATCGTCCGCCCGGCCCCGCTGGGGGCTGATCCAACCCAATGGGTGGTTCACCGACTTGAAGGCGCGATCATTTCTGGAGCCCGGTTCCCAGGGCTGAACACGCCCGATCACCAGGGTCTGCAGCGGGTCGCTTCCCAGGCGGTTTGCCACCATGTGGTAGGCCACTGCGGGCCCCGTACCTAGGTAGACCGTGTCCCAGACGCGCTCGCTCCAGATGGCTGAGGCGCCGGGCCCGTCCTTGGTTGACGATTCCCGCTGCTTTCTCACCAGCGCCGTGTAGACCTTCGTCAGGTGTTCCCGATTGTCCAGCGCGACCGGTGTATCCCCATCCCGCACCTTCTCGCTCTTGCCTTGGGGTCGCAAACGCACGGACCGCACGGCGTCGCGCACCCACATCTCGTTGAAGGCGTCACCCACCGCCTTGACCAACCGAACGTGTTCGTCACCGGTCACCGGGGGGCTCAAATCCGGCGCCGACAAGGCACCACTGCCATGGAGGCCGAATACCTTGGCCAGTTCAGTACTGAAGTCGTACGCATCCAGGCTGTGCCGCTCCAGCGCCATCACTTCATGGAACAAGGCCATCACGTGCTGGTCATTGTCCAGATCCACCTCGCCATGCTCTGTGGCGTCGTGCGCCAATTCAATCAGCCGGTGCCCCAGCGACAGGTTGTCGGGGTCCTCCCCAAACGCAGACTCAAACGCCTGCTGATCCTCCTTGGTAAGACTGGTCTTGATACGCTGAAATGCCACTCTCACCCTTGGCTTCACATCCGCGTGGAGAGGCCGGCGCTCCAGACCTTCGCCCACATAGTCGATGCGACGCTGGTGGACACCCTGAACCACCCGCCGCTGCGCGAGCATGCGCGGAGACCGGTCCACCAAGTCTTGCAACGCCCCATGGCGGAACACCCCGTGCGACGCGGTTTCGAGTGGTGGCGCTGACTCATGCTTGTGAGGCAGGCTCGAAGGCTCATGCTGCTTCGGGGCTGGCGCTTGAATTCTCATGTCTGTCCTCAGGGAAGCTGCTTTCCGATGAGCTAATTTCCGCTCCTGACCCCACCGACCCATCGCCTGCAAGCCGTTGACCGATCCGCAGGCGCATGGACGCCCGATAGGAGGAGCTGATGTCCATCAGCGTAGGAACGTTGTTGCCCCTGCGCCATCAGCAAGCATCGGAGATGAGGCGGACTAATCTCCCAGGAAACCTCTGCAAAACCCCGAGTCTTTCATGACCTGGACACCGGCCCAGATCCCAGAGCGCCTGCATGCCTTCCGCGACAGCGACAGCGGCCAGCAGCAATGGGAGACCGACTACAGCCGCCTGCTCAACTTCGTCTGCGCCAACCTGGATGAGGCCTATGAAGATCTGGCCACCAGCGTGGAGGACTGCGACAGCGAGGCGGACACCTTCCACTCGCTGACCGGAAACTGGAGCGTGATCGACGTTAAACAGGCGCTCAACAAGCGCTTCAAGCCCGAACACGTGGCGCGGCTCGGCAACGAGCATGTGATTTATCCATCACTGTCTCGCCGCGCGTACGAGCAGTTGATTGAGCAAGGCTGTGCCCGCTACGCCAAGGAGGCCGAGGGCCGTTGCGGCTTGCGATTTGAACTGCCGGAGGATGCGCTGGACCTGTATGCGCAGAGCTTGGCTGCGTTTCGGGCAGGGTGTGGGGCGCTATCCAAACAGCCATTCGTCATGGGCGAGGAAACCAGCATGGCGTACTCGGGTGCACTCGGTATCCTGGGCGCGATCTCATAGCTGGAGGCGACCACTCGCCTCGCCTGACCATGTCGCTGAAGAAGCTCTCCCCCCTCTTGCGCCTCACGCCCGCCTCTGCGGGCGTGATCATTTTCTGCGCCACCGCCTTTGTCGCCACGCAGGCTGTCGCGGCCGACGCACCGGCGGTCACCGCAGGCCCTGCCGCTGCGGCTTCCACGCCAGCCGCCGCGGCGAAATGGAATGTCAACGCGCCTCCCGGCGAAAAGCGCACCGCCCAGCTCGATGTCCACACCGGCACCTGGATGTCGGTGGACGTCAGCCCCGATGGCAAGCAGATCGTTTTCGACCTGCTTGGTGACCTCTACCTCATGCCCATCGGCGGCGGTGAAGCCAAGGCGCTGACCCATTCGATGGCCTGGGAGATGCAGCCTCGTTTTTCGCCGGACGGCAAGCAGATCGCCTTCGTGTCGGACGCTGGCGGCGGCGACAACATCTGGGTGATGAACGTGGACGGCAGCCAGGCCCGCGCCATCACCACCGAGGACTTCCGCCTGCTCAACAACCCGGTGTGGCACCCCAGCGGCAAATACCTGCTGGCGCGCAAACACTTCACCGGCACACGTTCGCTGGGCAGCGGCGAAATCTGGATGTATTCGCTGGACGGCGGCAAAGGCCAGCAACTCAACGAAAAGCCGAACTGGCAGAAGGACCTCGGCGAGCCCGCCATCTCCCCGGATGGCAAATACTTCTACTACTCGCAGGACAGCACCCCGGGTCGTTCCTTCGAATACAACAAGGACAGCAACGGCGAGATCTTCCGCATCTACCGCCAGGACCTGCGCGATGGCACCAACGAAGCCTTCGTGACCGGCCCCGGTGGCGCGATCCGCCCGACGCCTTCGCCAGATGGTCGGTACCTGGCCTTCATCCGTCGCCTGCGCAATGACAGCGGCAGCCAGACCACCCTGTTCATCAAGGACCTGAAAACCGGGCGGGAAAGCCCGGCCTGGAATGGCCTGGAACGCGACCTGCAGGAAGCCTGGTCGGTGCATGGCGTGTACCCCGGCATCGCCTGGACGCCCGACAGCAAGCAGATAGTGGCGTGGGCCCAGGGCAAGCTCTGGCGTGTGGATCCCTTCAAGTCGCTCTCCAGCCCCACCGTGACCGAAATCCCCTTCCATGTGAAGGACGAACGCGAGATCCGCCCTGCCCTGCGCTTTGCGCAGGAGGTGTCGCCGGACCGATTCGAATCCCGCATGCTGCGCTGGGTGCGTGTCTCACCGGATGGGAAGCGCGTGGTCTATTCCGCCGCCGGTTATCTCTATCAGAACGAACTGCGCGACGGCCAACCCGTCGGCGAGGCCAAGCGCCTGACGGCACAGACCGAACGCTTCGAATACTTCCCCAGCTTCTCCCGTGATGGCCGTGAACTGGTCTTCGTGAGCTGGAACGATGCCGAGCAGGCCCGCGTACGCAAGCTGGACCTGGCCTCCGGCCGCGAAATCCTCATCACGCCCGAACAAGGCAAATACCTCTACCCCGTGTTCTCACCGGATGGCAAGACCATTGCCTATCGCAAGTCCAAGGGCGGCTACCTGACCTCACCGTGGAACGCCCTGGAGCCGGGCATCTACATCGCCAGCGCCGACGGCAAGGGCCAGCCCCGCCGCGTGGCCAAGGAGGGGGAAACACCGCAATTCGGCGCCGACAGCAACACGCTCTACGTGACCCGCACGCAGCAGACCGGCGAAGTGGACTCCCTGCATCAACTCGTGCGCCTGAAGCTGGACGAGCACGAGGAGACCGTGGTGGCCAAGAGCGAATTCGCTACCGCCTTTACGGTGTCGCCGGACGGCCTGTACCTGGGCTTCAACGAACGCTTTCACACCTACGTCACGCCGCTGGCGCCCAGCGGCAAGCCGCTCACGGTGGGCCCCAAGGCGGACGCCATGCCGGTCACCCGGCTGGACGTGAATGCGGCCGACGACCTGCAATGGTCGGCAGACAGCCGCTCGCTGCATTACGCGCTGGGCAATGAGCTGTTCAACGTCTCGCTGGCGGAAGCCGCCAAGCCCGGCTTCAAGGCCGCCGAGCATGGCGTGAAGATCGGCCCCACGCTGGTGGCCGACAAGCCGCAGGGCCGTTTTGCCATCGTGGGTGCACGCATCGTGACGATGAAGGCCAGCCAGCCGGACCAGGTGATCGAAGACGGTGTGCTGCTCATCGAAAACGATCGCATCAAGGCCATCGGCAGCCGCGCCGAGGTGAGCATCCCTGCGGGGACGCAGACCCTGCAGGCGGCGGGCAAGACCATCATCCCTGGACTGATCGACGCGCACTGGCATGGCACGATGGCAGAAACGGAGATCATCCCGCAGCAGAGTTGGGTGAACTATGCCTCCCTGGCCTTTGGCCTGACCACGCTGCATGACCCGTCCAACCGCACCAGCGACATCTTCACGCAAGCCGAGATGCAGCGCACCGGCCGTGTGGTGGGCCCGCGCATCTTCTCCACCGGCACGGTGCTGTACGGTGCCAAGGCGGACTTCTCCGCCGTCATCAACAGCCTGGACGACGCCACCACCCACCTGAAACGGCTGCAGGCCGCTGGCGCGTTCAGCGTCAAGAGCTACAACCAACCGCGGCGCGATCAGCGCCAGCAGGTGCTGGAAGCGGCCCGCGAGACCCACATGATGGTCGTGCCCGAGGGCGGCAGCCTCTACCAGATGAACATGAGCATGGTGGTGGACGGCCATACCGGCATCGAACACGCCCTGCCCGTGCCCAAGGTCTATGAGGACGTGAAGCAGCTGTGGCCGCAGACGCAAGTGGGCTACACGCCCACGCTGAATGTGGCCTACGGTGGCCTGGACGGCGAGCATTACTGGTACGCCCGCACGGATGTGTGGCGCCATCCCATCCTGAGCAAGTTTGTGCCCAAGACCGTGCTGGAGCCGCGCAGCGTGCGGCGCGAGACGGCGCCGGAGGAAGACTTCAACGTCATCCAGGTGGCCAAGACCGCCACCGAACTGCAGCGTGCGGGCGTGCCGGTCAACATTGGCGCGCACGGTCAGCGTGAAGGCCTGGGCGCCCACTGGGAGCTGTGGATGCTGGGTCTGGGCGGCATGACCCCGCTGGAGGCCCTGCGCAGTGCCACGCTGAATCCGGCCCGTTACCTCGGCCTGGACAAGGACATTGGCTCACTGGAAGCGGGCAAGCTGGCCGATCTGGTGGTCCTGGACGGGGACGTGCTCAAGGACATCCGCCAAAGCGACAAGATCAGCAAGGTGATGCTGGGCGGCCGGCTGTACGACATTCCCGCGATGAACGAGGTCTGGCCCCGCCAGAAGCCGCGCCAGGCGTTCTTCTTTGACGGGAAGGATGCAGCGGCGCCGGTGGATGCCGAGGCTGCCGGCGTGGAGCACGGCCACGGGCACGGCGACTGAGCCCCCCAGCCGGAGGCTTCAAGGGCCCCTTGCTGGGCCCTCTTCTCGAAAAGCGCCGTGAGGCGCTTTTTTTGGTTTGGGCCGCGCTTCACCCATCCTCGGCTCAGGCCGTGGCGAGCAGGCTGCGGGCATGGGCGACCAGACCGTCCAGCCAGTCCTGATGCCCGTTGATCATGGGGTGCCCCCTACTCGGTAGGCCTCCTCCTACACCGACCCGCCGCCCAGACCGACGTGATCTTGCGGCCGGGGACTGCCCACACCGACCCGGCAAATCCCTACATTGGACTCATCGCGGCACGGAGCCGCACCAGGAGATCCAGATGCTGCACTACGCCGTCGTCTTTTTCGTCATCGCCCTGATCGCTGCGCTCTTCGGCTTCGGCGGCATTGCCGCCGGTGCCGCGAGCATCGCGAAGATTCTCTTCTTCGTCTTTGTGATCATGGCCGTTGCGACCTTCGTGATGAGCCTGCTGCGTAAATGACGCAGCAAGCGACGTGGACGCACACCACGTTGTCTGGCAATTCCGCTTCCCACAACAACAGAGTTAGGACAACCATGAACAAGCCCACCCTCACCACCCTGTTCGCTGCAGCCATCGCTCTGAGCTGCGGCATGGCCCAGGCCGCCAATTTCTCCAAGTCGGTCTACGATGGCGCCAAGGACGACATCAAGAAAACCTACAAGGTCGACAAGGACGCCTGCGACAAACTGTCCGGCAATGCCAAGGACATCTGCGTCGAAGAAGCCAAGGGTCGCGAGAAGGTTGCCCTCGCCCAGCTGGAATACAACTACTCCGGTAGCAGCAAGGACGAAACCAAGGTGGTCGAGGCGCGTTATGAAGCCCGCTACGACATCGCCAAGGAACGCTGCGATGACCGCTCGGGTGATGCCAAGGACGTCTGCACCCGCGAGGCCAAGACCGCCTATGAAAAGGCCAAGGCCGACACCAAGATGAACAAGAAGGTCGCCGAGGCCGTGGACGACGCCGAAGAGGCTCGCGTCAAGGCTGACTACAAGCTGGCCTCCGAGAAGTGCAGCACGCTGGCTGGCGACGCCAAGGACGTGTGCGTCAACTCCGCCAAGGCTCGCTACAACCAACGCTGAATCCAGCACCCGTTGTAATCACCCCAGTGGGGGGCAGCGGCTGATTCCATCAGCTGCCGCCTAAAGGCAAAACCGGCGGGCCGGGCAAGAATACGAACAACAGCCCCGGCTCCCCGGAACGGCCATCTGCATCAAGGCACTCATCGGAGTGCCTTTTTGCTTTTTGCGAGAGCGAGGGAATCGCTGCATCACTCTCGCGAGCCGAGGGCGCCGTGGTTTTCCTTAGATAGATACCCCTTTCTAAATCCGGCCCGATCCTCACGGGTCAACCACACTCTTTACCGCCAGTTACAGGGTCGTGCTGTGTACGGCCGATAGCATCCCGCCGCCGGTGTACGAACACGGGCGAAAACAGAGAGCGGTGGCCCGCATATCCATATCTATAGGGCCAACCGCCAACGAGACGAGGGCGCCTTGGTATTGCGACGCACGCGGGGGTGATGTCGCAGCGAAGGCACAACTGCAGTGGCACGCTGAATCCCTATCGGACAGCGGGCTTGGCTGCGCATATCTGCAAGCACGATACCAATGAAACGCACAGAACTCGGCCCGGTGGAACTGGCTCAACTCCGCTACTTCGCGGCCGCCCTGGCGGCCTCCATGCTGACCATGGGCTGCGGCGGCGGAAGCGCCAACAGCACCGACACCACCAGCACGTCGACGACCACCCCCGCCACGTCGCCCGCGGCCTCGCCGACACCAGCGGCATCGCCCACGCCGGCCGCATCTCCAACGCCAGCGGCGTCCCCCACGCCCGCGGCATCGCCCACCCCTTCCCCGTCGCCAGCCCCGGCGCCAGCGACATCCACGACCACCACGCCCACCACCACCGACACCACCAGCGGCGGGTTTGCCGGCACGGTGACCGGCGGCGGCACCACCACGGCCGTGACCGTCACCACCGCTGCGGCCATGCAAGCCGCCATTGATGCCTACAGCGGCAGCGGCGGCCTGGTCATCACCTATGCCGGCACCTTTGACTTCTCAACCATTCCGGACCCCTGCACACAGTGGCAGAAGGCGGCTGGCGACATCGTCGAGGTCAAGAACAAGAGCGATGTCACGATCCAGGGCGCCAATGGCTCCGCAGCCAACTTTGGCCTGGCCATCAAGGGCGGCGCCACCAACGTCATCATCCGCAACATGACCATCGGTCTGCTGCCCGGTTCCATCGATGCCATCGGCATCGAAGGCCAGAGCAGCAAGTACCCGGGCTATATCTGGATCGACCACAACACGCTGTTCAGCTCGCTCGCGGAATGCACGGGTGCCGGGGACCTGGAGTTCGATGGCCTGGTGGACAACAAGGCAGGTGCGCATCACATCACCTACAGCTACAACTACATGCACGATCACCACAAGGTGGGCTTGATCGGCAGCAGTGACAGCGACTCGAGTGATCGCTACATCACCTATCATCACAACTACTACTACAACGTCGGCTCTCGCCTGCCGCTGCAGCGGGGCGGCTACACCCACATCTACAACAACCTCTACAGCGGTGTGACGGCCTCGGGCATCAACGTCCGCATGGGTGGGTACTCGCTGATCGAGTCCAACTACTTCGAGAACGCGAAGAACCCGGTGACCTCGCGCGACAGTTCCGCCATTGGCTACTGGGAGCTGCGCAACAACAACATCACCAAGCCGGCGGACTTCACGACCTACGGGATCACCTGGACTGATGCGGATTCGTCGCCGTCGCGCAATGCCTCGGACTGGACCTCCACAGCCACCTTCCCGGTAGCGCTGACCTACAGCTACACGCCCGATGCGCCGAGCTGTGTGAAGGCCAACCTGCCGAAGGTGGCAGGCGCCGGCACCAGCCTCGCCAAGTTGAGCTGCAGCTGAGTTTGACTTAAGGAACCTCTCGCGGGCGCGATGCAGAGGTCCCTTCAGCGTGTCGCCAAGTCAATGCGACGACACGAAGCTCGACCCTGGCGGCGCCGGCGGCACCTCGAAGCTCGCCTTCATGCGCCGCACCTCCGCCGCCGGGGTCAGCCCGAACAAACGCTTGAATTCGCGGTTGAACTGCGAGGTGCTCTCGTAGCCGACGGCGTGGCCGGCGGCGGCAGCCGTCATGCCCTCGCGCACCATCAGCAACCGCGCCTGATGGAGACGGGTGGACTTCAGGTACTGCATCGGCGAGCTCTGCGTGACAGCCTTGAAATGCACGTGGAACGACGGCACGCTCATGCCCGCTTCACGCGCCAGCAGCCCCAGATCGAGCCGGCTGGCGTGATCACGGTGAATACGCCGCAGCGCCTTGCCCACCTTGCCAAACTGGCCTTGCTGGGTCAGCGCTGCCCGCAGTGACTGGCCTTGCGGTCCCGTCAGCACCCGGAAATACAACTCCCGCACGGCAGCACGCCCCAGGACAGCAGCTTCCAGCGGACGGCTGAGCACTTGCAGCAGGCGCAGCACCGATTGCCGCATATCAACATCCATGGGGCTGGCCACCAGGCTTCTGGCCGAGTGGGGCGGCGCCTCGCCGCCTTCGCGATCCAGTTCCACCAGGAGCTCGGCGGCCAGCTGGAAGTCGAGGTGCAGGTACAGCGCCAACAAGGGGCGTTGCGGATCCCCCTCCGACTGCATCGTGAAAGGCACCGGCACGGCGACCGCCAGGTAATGCGCCTGGTCATAAACGATCACCTCCTCTCCGAAAAAGCCTCTTTTGGCCCCCTGGAGCACGACAACGATGCCAGGGTCATACAGCACCGGGGTGTCGGCCAGGGGCCGATCCGAGCGAAGCACCCGGACGCCCGGTAACGCGGTGAGGTTGTATCCCTCGCGCGGCGCCAGCGCACGTGCCAGGGTCATCGCGCTGTCTGCAGGTTCAGCCTGGCGCGTGGAGGACCGCTTCATAAGAATAGGCAAGAAATGGAGAACTTCTGAGCTCGAAATGGCCCAGCGCGAAGAATATTCTGCCCTCTTTCAAATTTTGAAAGAACCTGCATGTCAACGCAGAAGACCTTGTTCATCACCGGCGTCAGCAGCGGCTTTGGCCGCGCGCTGGCACAGAAGGCTTTGGCGGCGGGGCATCGCGTCGTCGGGACGGTGCGAAGCGTCCATGCGCAACAGGCCTTTGAACAGCTGCATGCCCGGCATGCCGTCGGACGCATCCTGGACGTGACCGACTTCGACGCCATTCCTGCCGCCACCGCCGAGATCGAGGCCACGGTCGGCCCTATCGACGTGCTGGTGAACAACGCCGGCTACGGCCATGAGGGTGTGATGGAGGAATCGTCGCTGAACGAGATGCGCCGGCAGTTCGATGTCAACGTCTTTGGGGCGGTGGCCATGATGAAGGCCGTACTGCCCTTCATGCGTCAACGCCGACGGGGGCACATCATCAACATCACCTCGATGGGTGGGTTGATCACGATGCCAGGAATCACTTACTACTGCGGCAGCAAGTTCGCGTTAGAAGGCATCTCCGAAGCGCTGGGCAAGGAAGTCAAGGCGCTGGGTATCGCCGTCACCGCTGTGGCGCCAGGCTCCTTCCGGACCGACTGGGCAGGGCGTTCCATGGCGCGCTCGCCACGAAGCATCGCCGACTACGACGCGATATTCGATCCGATCCGTGCAGCGCGCGAGGCCAAGAGTGGCACGCAGTTGGGCAACCCGGACAAAGCGGCGGATGCCATGTTGCGGCTGATCGAGAGTGATGCGCCGCCAGCGCATCTGCTGCTGGGCAGTGACGCCGTGGCCATGGTGCGAGACAAGCTCAGCGCTTTGAGCGCCGATATTTCCGAATGGGAAGCCGTCAGCAGATCGACGGATGGCTGACCTTTTCCGTTAGAAGAGCTTCTGGAACGTTACGGCCACCTTGCCGCCACCCCGAGGGCGTACGGACAGGGACGACTGGCCGCTCAGCTCCATGCGCAAGCCCTTGCGCAAATCGGCATAGGGCTTGCGGGTGTTGAAGACCATCCCGACGCGAACTTGTCGGCCCTGCGGCTCCAGGCCGTTCAGGTTCAGATCCTGGTAAGCCGACCGCTCACCCTCAACCAGCGGCGTCTCCAGGAAGACGTGGGACCGCGCCGTCATCGGCATGGCCACACCCAGCAACACGCCGGAATCGCCGGCGGCACCAGCGCGCCAGCCGCGATAAGGATTTTGGTAAAGGCCGCCCCCAATGGCCGGACCGCGTTGCTCCACACCCAACCCGACGCGAAGGCCTGTAGAAGCAAAGGGCTGCCCCCACACCATCGTCTGCCGAGCCGTGGCCGAGCGGCCATACCAATTGGCTGCCGAACCGGACAAACCCGCCGTCGCAAGGGGTTCCCCACTGCTCTGCGTGACGCTCACGCGTCGGGCCGGCTTGGCACTGACGCGATCCGCGAGGCTGTTGCCGGTCAACTCCACACGGTCGTCCAGCGAGGAGGAGGACCAGTCCTTGTTGGCTGCCGGCTCGGCCAAAGCCATCCCGGCGGGCAACAGCAGCGCCATGAACACCGCCGGAACGGTGGCCTTCGGGGCCGTACGGTCATCACCAGCGTAAGCACCTGCCTGGGCGGGTTGACGACGAAGGGTTCGGAACAAAGCAGTCATGACATGCTCCCAACTCAGTATGGATCTTAGGACGCGGGTTGCGACAAGAAAATTTCCACGCGACGATTGGTCGCCCTGCCAGCTTCAGTGGCATTGCTAGCCAGGGGTTCGCGCGCGCCCCTACCCTCAACGAGTAGTCGGCCTCTCTGTACCCCATGGTTCACTAAATATTCCCGGACGGCTTCCGCACGATCCAGAGACAGGGGATCGTTGATCGCAGCCGGGCCGATGCCATCGGTGTGACCGACGATCGTCAGGCGTACATTGGCGTCCAGATGCCGGCTGACTTCGTCCAGCACGGGGCGCATGGTCGGCTTGACGTCGGCTCGCCCGGCGTCAAAGGACACATCAGCCGGGACGTTCAGGCGCAGCTGGTTGTCATCCGTTCGCACCACTTCGATGCCGGTACCGGCGGTGGCGCGTTCCAGCGCGGCGCGCTTTTCATCCATCTGGCGCGACCACAGATTGCCGGCCGTCGAACTCACCGAAGCCCCCTGGGCGGGGCCGTGGTGACGCTCGTTCATGGAGGCGCAACCGGTGGTGAGAAGGGTGAGCGCCACCAAGGGCGCCAGTGAGAGGCTCAGGCCGTCAATCGGATGCTGGCGGGCTGCGGAAACTGGAACTGAAGAGGTCGTCTGCATGGACATCTCCCGGGGCGTTGCATGCGGTTGGCATGAAGGGGATCGTTAATTCCATGCTAGAGAACGCGGGGGCCGGGAGGTGTAGTCGGCTGTCGGAAGCGAAAGTCAGACAGCGCCGACAAGCTCTGCCGGTGGGCGCCTCAGACCGCAGCAGCCTGGTCGGCATCGTTGCCGTCCAGGGGCAGCAGGTCGGCTTCGCTCAATTCGGTGCCGTCGATTTCCTCGTCGAAGCTGGCCAGGTCTGCGGCGTCACGGTGAGCGATCAGCGGCTTGTCCAGCGGGCGGTACACCCGGCTGCGCAGGCGTTGCAGACGTTCCGAACGGGCCACCTCCTGCATGACACGCGCCGGGTCCAGCAGCATCGCGAAAGGGTTGGCAGCGGCGAAGTCTTGGGTGGTCGTGTGCATTTGGGGGCTCCGTTGAAGCAGTTCAGCGTGGGATGAACTGTAGAAGCCGCCCTCTTTTCTCGACAGTCGGCCCAGCGCCAAACGCCGTGTCAGACGAATTCCTAGGCCACTGACAGGAGATGCCCCATGCAACGGTTCTGTTACTTCGACGGCTCGACGGGATGGCCCTTGGCCCGCACACCGTGGGCCGCCAATTGGGTCAGCCGCTGCGCCAGTTCGTCCTGACCTGCGCGCTTGGCAAAGTCCGCCGCGCTGTAGCCCACATCGTTCTTTAGACGCACGTCCGCATTGGCGGCCAGCAGGACATCCACGCTGCTGAGCCCGCCGTACCCCGCCGCCATCATGAGGGGGGTGGTGCCATTGGGTGAGCGGCTATTGAGGTCCGCGCCCTTTTCCACCAGCCAGCGGACCACGGCCTCGTTGGGGCCGGACGCGGCGTAGTGCAAGGGCCCCCAGCCGGCCTCGTTGACATGGGCGCCGCGCGCCACCAGTGTCTGCACCCATTCCAGCCGGCCCTTGATGGCGGCGAGCATCAGGGGGGTTTCCCCCGCCTGGTTGATGGCATTGACATCGAGGGCCGGGCTCTTGAGCAGCGCATTGAAGGCGTTTTCGGACTCTTCCCGGAGCGCCACATGCAGGGCTGTATTGCGCTGGGCGTCCCGCGCGTTGGGATCGGCACCCGCCAGCAGCAGCTTCGTCACTTCGCCAGCATGGTCAAAGCGGGCGGCCACCTGCAAGGGGGGCGGTGCGGGCCGCTCGGCCCCCGAGGCCGCTGCCGAAGGGGCGGAAGCCCCGCGCGCCGCCGGCTGCGCCACTGCCGCGCCGCCCGACAAGACGGCCGCGGCGACCGTACCCACCAGATTCAGCCAAACCCTTTGCGACCACACCGTCAAAGCCATCTCTGCCCTTTCAGTTTCTGAGGCCCGCTCAGGCCGCTGCTGGCAGCCGGAACAGCCGCCGTGTATTGGCCGTGCAATGTTCTGCAAAAGCCTCCACCGGCATGCCACGCAGCTCGGCGATCAAGGCCGCGACATAGGGCACGTAGGCGGGCTGGTTGGTCTTGCCCCGGTAAGGCACCGGCGCCAGATACGGGCTGTCCGTCTCGATCAGGATGCGGTCCAGCGGCACCACCTTTGCCACCTCACGCAGATCCGCTGCGTTCTTGAAGGTGACGATGCCGGAGAAGGAAATGTGGAAATCCAGGTCCAGCGCGGCCTTGGCCACGTCCATGGTCTCGGTGAAGCAGTGCAGAACACCGCCGGGCTCGCTGGCACCCTCCTCCCGCATCAGGCGCAGGGTGTCCTCGGCGCTGGAACGGGTGTGGATGACCAGCGGCTTGCCAGTCTGGCGGGCGGCCCGGATGTGGATGCGGAACCGCTCCCGCTGCCATTCCATGTCCGCGATGCTCCGGCCGTTCAGGCGGTAATAGTCCAGCCCGGTCTCGCCGATGGCCACCACCTTGGGGTGGTGGGCCTCGGCCACCAAGCCTTCCAGCGTCGGCTCCTGCATCTCTTCCGTGTCCGGATGCACGCCGACAGTGGCAAACAGCTGCGGATGCGCGTCCGCCAGGGCCTTGACCTGCGGAAACTCCTCCACCATGGTGCTGATGCACACCGCCTGCGACACACGCGCCTGCGCCATGGCGTCCAGCAGTTGCGGCAACTGGGCCTTGAGTTCGGGGAAGTTGAGGTGGCAGTGGGAGTCGATGAACATCGGAATGCAAGGCGCGCGGACGGGCCGCGCGCATCAGTGAGAACCCACGAGGTGGATCAGATGGTCTGGGTGGGCTTGGTCGAGGAAATGGCCGTACCCAGCACTTCTTCAATCTTGAGCTTGATCACCCGGGTTTTTTCGTCCGCCGGGAAGCGCACACCCACCCCCTGGGTTCGGCCACCCGGTGCATTGGCCGGCGTGATCCAGGCCACCTTGCCCGCCACCGGGTACCGCTGCGGGTCTTCCGGCATGCTCATCAGCAGATAGATGTCTTCACCCAGCTTGTAGTCCCGGGTGGTGGGCACAAACACGCCACCTTCCGAGAAGATGGGGATGTAGGCCGCATACAACGCGCCCTTCTCCTTGAACACGAGCTGGATCACGCTCGGCCGAGGGGCGCCAGCCGCGGGGGTACCGGAAGCACCGGAAGCACCGGCGGCCGCATGGGGAGGCGGGGCAGAGCTCATGGGCTTGAGAGTGAGTTCGCTCATGGTGTGAGTCTAGCGGTCTCGGATCGGTTCGGGGGCGGGTGCCGACCTCCGTCAGCCAGCCCGCGTCAAGCAATTGGCATCAAAGCGCATCAAATGGCAGCAAAGGTGTACGCCCGGGGCGCCGGCAGGCTGGGCGAGCCCCTCAGCGCGCTGGGCGCATGGCCTGCTGCCCCTGGGCCACCAGGGATTCCATCAACAAACCGGCGTTCAGCGGATGCTCGGCGTGCCGCGCCGCTTGCTGAAGGGTACGCGCCCATTGGTCCAACGCGGTTCGCACAGCGGGCAGTTTCGGCAATGCGTCACGCGGGAAGAAGCCGGGCGAGGCCCCATGGGCGATCCGCATCAGGTCGTGCACCAGGCGTTGCATGGCGGCGATGGCGCGCGGAACCGGCCAATCGGTCAGGGCCTGGGCTTCGCCCCGGGCGATCCGGCGGGGCAGTTCCAGCCAGGTCTTGGCGGCAATGCCCTCTTCGCTCCAGAGCAGCGCTTCCTGCGGGCGGCCGCCGGTGGCGGCGAGCAGCACGTCCGGGGTCTCCACCCCCTGGCTGGTCAGCCAGGCGAGGGCCGCGTCACGGGCCGGCAAGGCCATCTGCAAGGGCTGGCAGCGGCTGCGGATGGTGGGCAGCAGTTGCTGCGGCGCTGCACTGGCCAGCACAAATCGCAGCAAACCCGCCGGCTCTTCCAGCGTCTTGAGCAGCGCATTGGCCGCCACGGTATTCAACGCTTCGGCGGGGTACACCACCACCACCTTGGCCTTGCCACGCGCCGCGCTGACCTGGGCAAAGGACAGCACCTGGCGCACCGCCTCGATCTTGATCTCCCGGCTGGGCTTGGCCTTGCTGGCCTTGGGTTCCGCCCCTTCGGCGTCCATGGCGCCAAATCCCAGGGGTTCACGCAGGGCTTCGGGCAGCAGCACCTGAAAGTCCGGGTGGGAGCGCGAATGCAGCAGGCGGCAACTGGCGCACTGGCCGCAGCCGGGCTGGTCCGGCGCGGCACGGCCTTCACACAGCCAGGCCTGGGCCAGCAGCAGGGCCAGGTCGAACTGGCCGACACCGGCGGGGCCCTGTAACAGCATCGCATGGCTGCGACCCTGGGTGAGCGCCTGCTGCAATGGCGCCGCCAGCCAGGGCAGCGGCAGTTGGCCGTTGGCGGCCAGGCCGGTGATGTCGGTATCGGAATCTGAAGCGGACGCCATGGTGCTCACCATCCCCGCGCTTGCAGCGCCCGGATCACCTGCTCACCGACCCCGTCAATGGACTGGCTGGCATCGATCCGCACAAATCGGTGCGGCGCCTCCTTGGCACGGCGCGCGTAAGCGGCGCGCACGCGGGTGAAGAAATCCAGGTCCAGTTGTTCCAGACGGTCCGCTTCGCGAGCCTGGGCACGGCGGGCTGCGGCCACCGCCGGATCCACGTCGAACCAGAAGGTCAGGTCGGGTTCGCGGCCCTGCTGGACCCAGCCGGCCAGCGTGTTGAGCACCTGCCAGTCCATGCCGCGGCCGCCGCCCTGGTAGGCGAAGCTGGCATCGGTGAAACGGTCACACAGCACGGTCTGGCCCAACGCCAGCCCCGGCGCGATGACGCGCTGGAGATGGTCCCGGCGGGCGGCGAACACCAGCAGCGCTTCGGTCAGACCATCCATGTCCTGGTGCAGGAACAGCGCGCGCAGGGATTCCGCCAGCGCGGTGCCACCGGGCTCACGCGTCTGGACCAGGCTGGCGCCTCGCTGGCGCAGATGTTGCGCTACCCGTTCGACATGGGTGGACTTGCCGGCCCCGTCGATGCCTTCAAAGGTGATGAATCTGCCGGTCACGGCTGTTTTTTCCGCTCTTGTCCGTCCGCGCGGCTCAGTGGCCACGCTGGTATTTGTTGACCGCGCGATTATGCGCGGCGAGGTCGTCGCTGAACTGGCTGGTCCCGTCCCCACGGGCCACGAAGTACAGCGCCTTGGAGGGCGTCGGGTGCAGGGCCGCCTGCAGCGAGGCGAGGCCCGGCATGGAGATCGGTGTGGGCGGCAGGCCGCCGCGCAGGTAGGTGTTGTAGGGTGAGTCGGTCTGCAGGTGGATCTTGCGCAGGTTGCCGTCAAAGCTGTCGCCCAGGCCGTAGATGACGGTGGGGTCGGTCTGCAGCGGCATGCCCACCTTGAGCCGGTTGACGAACACCGCCGCCACCAGGCCCCGGTCCGCCGCCGCGCCGGTTTCCTTTTCCACGATGGAGGCCAGCGCCAGCGCCTCTTCCGGGCTGCGCAGGGGCAGGCCGTCGCTGCGGCCGGCCCAGGCGCTCTCCAGCCGCTTGCTCATGAGCGCATAGGCGCGTTTGAGCACCGTGATGTCGCTCACCCCGCGGCTGTAGGCGTAGGTGTCGGGGAAGAAGCGCCCCTCGGCTGGCAGGCCGGGCGCGCCGATGGCGGCCATGAGCTCGGCGTCGCTCAAACCCGCGGTGGTCTGTTTCAGCGCGGGAGCGGCGGCCAGGGCGGCACGCAGCTGGCGGATGTTCCAGCCCTCGATGATGCGCAATTGCTCCAGGGTCTGGTCACCCTTGACCATCTTGTCCAGCAGTTCGCGGGGGGTGATGCCGCCATGCACCTCGTAGCTGCCGGCACGGATCTTCCGGGCCTGGCCGGACCAGCGGAACCACTCATACAGCAGCCGGGCATCGCTCTGCACACCCGCGCCCACCCAGGCCTGGGCCACCTGCAGCGGCGGCGTGCCGGGCTCGATGGAGAGCTCCACGCTGGGCCGCGCCAGGGCCAGCGGCTGCTGCAACCACCAGAACCCCAGGGCCGCCGCCCCGCCGGCCAGCAGCACACACGCGAGCACCAGCCTGGCCAGCCAGCGCCCAACGCCCGCGCTCCCAGAGCCTGTGTGGGCCCGGGATCCCCGTTTTTTTGACTTGTTTCCTGCTCGTGCCAAGACCGGACACCCTCTATGAAATGCGGGGCTGATGATAATCGGGCCCATGACCGAGATTTCCCGCCCAACCTCGCCAGCGTCGCCCGCCTCCCTGGCCGGCGCTGTCCGCCTGACCGACTGGGGCGTCATGCGCGCCCAAGGGGAAGAATCCGCCAAGTTCCTGCACACCCAGCTGACGCAGGACCTGGCCCTGCAAACGCCAGAGCAGGCCCGCCTGGCGGGCTACTGTTCGCCCAAGGGCCGCCTGCTGGCCACCATGGTGGCGCTGAAGCCGGACGACCAATCCGTGCTGCTGGCCTTGCCGGCCGATGTGTTGCCCGCCACGCTGAAACGGCTGTCGATGTTTGTGATGCGTGCGAAATGCAAACTGACCGATGCGAGCGCCGAGTGGGCCGCGTGGGGTCTGGCCGGTGAACCCGCCGCCGCCTGGCTGGGTGCTTCGGCGCCGGCACAGGCCTGGCAGGTGGGCCGCTTCACCACGGCCGACGGTCAGGAGGCCCTGGTCACCCGACTGCCGGATGACGGCCGCCTGCCCCGCTTCCTGCTGCTGCAGGCGGCTGCGGCTCCCGCGCCGGCCCTGCCCGCCCTCGATCTGGCCGACTGGCAAGGCCTGGATGTACGCGCCGGGTTGGCCTGGGTACGTGGCGCCACGGTCGAGCAGTTCGTGCCCCAGATGATCAATCTGGAACTGGTGGGGGGCGTGAACTTCCAGAAGGGCTGTTATCCCGGCCAGGAAGTGGTGGCGCGCAGCCAGTACCGCGGCACCATCAAGCGCCGCGCTCAGCCGTTCACCGTGGCCGATGGTGCCCGGCCCCAATTGGCTCAGGAGATCTTCCACAGTGCCGACCCCGGCCAACCCGCCGGCCTGGTGGCCGCCGTGGGCCGCTCCGACGGTCAGGACGTGCTGCTGGCGGAGGTCAAGCTGGCGGCCCTGGAGGGCGGCAGCCTGCACCTGGGCAGCGCCGAAGGTCCGGCGCTGAGCCACCTCCCGCTTCCCTACATCATCGGAGAACCCCAATGAGCGCGGTCATGAAGCCAGGACAAGCCGGGCAACCAGCCACACCGGCTGCCATCGCCCAGGAGCTGTACGTCTATTACCGCGTGCACCTGGACCAGGCCCCCGCCGCATTGGCGGCGTTCGAGACCGCGCGGGACGGCCAGCCGGTACGGCTGCTGCAGCGCCGCGACCATGACCCGGTGTTCCAGACCTGGATGGAAATCTATGCGCCACCGCTGGCTGATGCCGTCGGCACCGAACTGCGCGTGGCCACCGCCATGGGCCCGTTCGCCCAGGGCCCGCGCCATCGCGAAGTCTTCGGGCCCATCGCTGGGTCGGAGGCCGGTGCCTGATGGAACATAACGTCACCCTGATCAGCACCCTCGCCGCCGGCTTCGGCCTGGCCCTCATCTTCGGTTTCATCGCAGAACGGCTCAAGGTTCCCGCCCTGGTGGGTTATCTGCTCGCCGGCATCATGATCGGCCCGGCCACACCGGGCTACGTGGCCGATATCGGCATTGCCTCCCAGTTGTCCGAAATCGGCGTGATGCTGCTGATGTTTGGCGTGGGGCTGCATTTCTCGTTCAAGGATCTGCTGGCCGTTAAACGCATTGCCCTGCCTGGGGCCGTGGTGCAGATGACGGTGGCCACGCTGCTGGGCACGGCCCTGGCGAAGAGCTGGGGCTGGACCACCGGTGGTGCGCTGGTCTTCGGGTTGTCGCTCTCGTGCGCGAGCACGGTGGTGCTGCTGAAGGCGCTGGAAGCCAAGGGCGCCATCGACTCCCTCAACGGCCGGATCGCGATTGGCTGGCTGGTGGTGGAAGACCTGGCCACCGTGCTGATCCTGGTGCTGTTGCCGCCCTTGGCGCCGGTGCTGGGCGGGGCGGTGGCTAGTGTGGCGGGTGCAGCAGGGGCAGGCGATCAGGCGCCGCTGTGGCAGACGATTGCCCAGACGCTGGCGCAGATCGCCGCCTTTGTGGTGCTGATGATGGTGGTTGGCCGCCGGCTGCTGCCCTGGATGCTCTGGCAGGTGGCGCGTACCGGTTCGCGCGAGCTGTTCACGCTCATGGTGATCGCGGTCGCGATCGGCATTGCCTACGGCGCATCGGAGCTGTTCCATGTGTCGTTCGCGCTGGGCGCCTTCTTCGCCGGCATGGTGATGCGCGAGTCGGAGTACAGCCACCGGGCGGCCGAAGAGTCTCTGCCGCTGCGGGACTCGTTCTCGGTGCTGTTCTTCGTGTCGGTGGGCATGCTGGTGGACCCGATGACGCTGGTGGACCAACCGTGGCATCTGCTGGCCACGCTGCTGGTGATCATGGTGGGCAAGGCGGTGGCCGCCGCCGCGCTGGTGCTGGTCTTCCGCTATCCGCTGAACACGGCGATGACGGTGTCAGCCAGCCTGGCGCAGATCGGTGAATTCAGTTTCATCCTGGCAGGGCTGGGGTTGCAACTGGGGCTGCTGCCCAAGGACGGGATGAACCTGGTGCTGGCGGGCGCGTTGTTCTCGATCGCGCTGAATCCGGTGATGTTTGCGATGGTGGGGCCGGTGCAGCGCTGGGTGTTGGCGCGCTCGGCGTTCGCGCGCAAGCTGGAGCAGCGTGACGACCCTTATGCGGAACTGCCCATGTCCACGGAGCGGGAGTTCCTGGAGGGGCAGGTGGTGCTGGTGGGCTACGGCCGCGTGGGGCGCCGGATTGCAAAGGCACTGGCGCAGCAGGACATCCCGGTGGTGGTGGCCGAGCAAAATCGCGAGACGGTGGAAGCCCTGCGCAAGCAAGGCCGGGCTGCCGTGAGCGGGGATGCGAGCGACCCGATGGTGCTGATCCAGGCGCACATCGCGAAAGCCGCCATGCTGGTGGTGGCACTGCCGGATTCGATGAAAGCTCGGCAGATGGCGGAGATTGCGCGTCAGCTGAATCCAGCTATCGAGATCGTGCTGCGGACGCACGGAGAGGACGAGTCCGAACTGCTGCGCAAGGAAAACCTCGGGACGGTGTTTTATGGCGAAGAGGAACTGGCACGCGGGATGAGTCGGCACGTGCTGCAGCGGTTCAATGCGCCAGTGGAGGGCGAGCGGGAACCCGCTGCGGCTGTGCCAGGGCACTGACGTTTCTCCTCTTCTCCTCTTCTCTTCTCCTCTTTGCTTCAATGCGAAGAGACTGGGTTTGCGGGGGAGGTTGCTCTTTTTGACTGCGCAGGAAAGGGCCGGCCCTTTCCGAACCGCGCACTGCGTCGAACCAGTGAGGCACATGCGGCAGCAACTCGCCCTTTACAGATACTCGCTAGCGTCTGCCCATGCCATCCATCCCCGCTAAGTCCAGCTCCGCCACCGTTACTTCGGTGACCATGATGACGGGTCCCTGCCGCCCAAGAGCCCAAGCCCGGTGGGCGACGTTAGCGCTCGCGCTGGCCATGGCATCCGGCCTGCTGGTGGCCTGCGGCGGACCACCAAAGGCGCGGTTGGAGGAACAGCGCCAACAGCAGACCTTCGCAGCCCAGGGCTACCCCGCGCAAGCCGAGGCGGTCACCGTGCTCGCCCAACAGTGGCGGCTGAAGAATGACGTGTTCCGGCTCAACCTGACCATTGGCAGCGCTTATGCCAGCGGCCCCGCGCGCCCCGTGGTGGTGTATCTGCCAGGCTTGGGTGAATCCGAGAACGCTGGCCAGAAGTGGCGGCAGGCTTGGGCCGCCGCCGGCTACGCCGTACTGTCCGTGCAGCCGTTGGAGGCGGATGCCCAAGCCTGGGCGTCCGACCTGGCACGCGCGGCCGAGTTCAAACGGCTGGGCCAGCAGCATTACGCCGAGGCGATGCTGCGCCAACGTCTGACGACCCTGGATGCCCTGGTGGCCGAGGCACGCCGGCTGGGACAAGCCGGCGAAACACCGTGGCGGGCCTTGGACTGGTCCCGCGCCGCCGTCGCAGGTTATGAGCTCGGCGCACAAGCCGCCATGACCATCGCCGGTGAACCGCTGGCAGACGGCACCACCATGGCACTGCGGAACTTCCAACCCAAGGCCGTGGTGGTCGTCAGCCCTCAGGTCATGGCCAACCCGCCAGCAGAACGCTTCCGTCAACTGCAGTTGCCCGTGCTCGGGCTGACCGGCCCCAACGATGACGACGTGATCGGCCTGGTCCAGCAGACCTCCTGGCGCACCCTGCCCTTCGACGCCATGCCCACCGACAAGGCCTGGTTGTTGTCCCTCGGCGGCATCACGCACTCGGCCCTCGCAGGCAACGAAGCACCCGCCCAAGCCGTGGCACAAGGCCGCAATGGCGAAAGCGCCGATAGCAGCGGCCGTGCAGGGGGCGGTGGTGGCGGTGGAGGCCGCCGTGGGGGTGGTGGTGGCGGTATGGGCGGTGGTCCCGGTGGCGGCATGGGTGCTGGCAACCGCATGCTGCAGCCGGTGCCCAACCAGCCCGACTGGCGCGGCCTGCATGAAGCCCAGTTGGCCTTCATCGCCGCACAACAAACCAGTACCGCCTTCCTGGACTGGCAGCTGAAGCAATCCCCCGCCGCCCGCAACTGGCTCACCGGCCCCGCCCAGGGTTGGTTAGGACACACCGGCCAGTTGACGGCCCCGTTGCGTTAAGGGAACGTCTGCATCACTCCCGCGAGCCGAGGTGGCCAGGCTCACAGCGCCCGAACCATCTCCACGTGCTGGATGCCTGCTTCTTCAAACACCGGCCCACGCCGCTGGAAACCCGCCCGGGTGTAGAAGCCCTCGGCGCTGAGCTGCGCATGCAGCAGCACTTCGCGGTAACCGCGCTCGCGCCCGGCCTGCATGAGGGCATCCAGCACCTGGCGCCCCACCCGGCTGCCCCGCATTGGCGACAGCACCGCCATGCGGCCGATCTTGGCCACGCCCGGCACATGCTCCAGCAGGCGGCCCGTCGCCAGCGGACGGCCCATGCGGTTGTAGGCCACCGCATGAGTGCAACTGTCGTCCGCCGCATCCCATTCCATTTCGGCCGGAATGCGCTGCTCTTCCACAAAGACCGCCTGGCGGATGCGGTGAGCGTCTTCCCCCAGGGTGGCCCAGTTGCCCACCCGGGCCTCGGTCATCAGTTCGTTGCGCTCATAGCTCAGCAGCAGCTCGCGCAGGGCCTGAGGCACCGGCTGCGGCGTCCGGTTCTCCGCCTCTGCAAAGACATAAACCAGCTCGCCATGCACCAGGCACTCATCGCCCCGGAACACGGCACAGGCCACCGTCAGGGACGTGGTCCCCACACGCTCGGTGCGCACGCCAATATCCAGCAATTCGTCGTAGTGCGCCGCCTGCAGGTACTCCACGGAGGACTTGCGCACGAACAGGTCGCCGCCCAGGGCCTGCATGGTCTGCGCGTACGGTAACGCCAGCGCCCGCCAGTAACCACTCACCGCCGTGTCGAAATATGTCAGGTAGTGGCCGTTGAAGACGATTTGCTGGGCATCGATTTCGGCCCAGCGCACCCGTAGCCGCTCCATGAAGCGGAACCGCTTTCGGGTGGGGACAGGCGTGACGGTAGGGGCGTTGCTCATGGTGTGCCGATCTCTTCCAGGTGGAACGCGCGCCGCAGCGCCTGGGCACAGGCATCCAGCGCCAGTTCGGCCTCCGGAATGCTGCGGCCCATCTTGATGAAGTCGTGCGTCACGCCACGATACAGCTCCAGCTGCACCTCGTTGCCGTTGGCGCGCAACAGATCGGCGTACGCCACCCCCTCATCGATCAAGGGGTCCGCTTCGGCCAGGATGAGACAGGCCGGCGCCAGACCCTCATGGTCCTCGGCGTTCAGGGGCGCAAAGCGCCAGTCATCCCGCTGCGCGTCCGCGAGGTACTGGTTGAAGAACCAGGCAATGGTGTCCGCCTCCAGCAGGTGGCCCTGGGCGAACTTGCGGTGGGAATCCGTGTCCGCATGCGCCGTGGCACCCGGGGTGATGAGCAATTGCAAGGCCAGGGACTGGCCCAGCTCGCCCTGGATGTCCCGCGCATGCAGGGCCGTGACCGCCGCCAGCGTGCCGCCGGCACTGTCCCCGCCCACCGCCACGCGGGCAGGGTCCAGACCCAGCGAGGGCGCCGCCTGCATCAGCCAGCGCAAGGCGGCCCAGCAGTCATCCACCGCGGCCGGAAAACGGTTCTCGGGTGCGAGCCGGTAATCCAGGGCCACCACCGCCGCCCCCGAGCGCAGCGCCAGTTGGCGGCACAGGCTGTCGTGGGTTTCCAGGTTGCCGATCACAAAACCGCCGCCATGGAAGTACAACAGTACCGGCAGCGGGCCCGCCGCCTGGTCCTGCGGGGCATACAGGCGGGCCGCCATCTCGCCAGCCGGCCCTGGAATGCGCAGGTTCTCAATGCGGGGCAGCGGCGCACGCGGCAAATCGAGGATCTCGGCGCCCATCAGATAGGCAATACGGGCCTGCTTGGGGGTGAGGCTGTGAAAGGCGGGGCGATTGGCGCGGTGGATACGCTCCAGCACCGCAGCCATGCGCGGTGTCAACAAGGTGCTACTCAACGGGAACTCCAAGGCTTAGGCTGCGGCCTTCATTGCTTGTGACAGGGGCCTGCGTGATGCGCGCATTCTCCCAGACTCATCCCTCGCCACCGACGCACCCTCCGCACAGCCCTTCCACCCGCCAGGAGACAAGACATGGCCCTGATCCAATATCTGACCCACGTCCACATGGAAGCCGGCGCCCGGCGCATGCTGGTGTCGGAATGCGCCCGCGTGGGCATCAAGCGCCCCCTGCTGGTCACAGACGCTGGCGTGAAGGCGGCCGGCGTGCTGGAGCTGGTGCTGGAATCCTGGTCGCTGACACCGCCCCCGGTCTATGACGGCACGCCGCCCAACCCCACCGAAGCCGCCGTCCTGGCCGCCGCCACGCTCTACCGCGAGCACCAGTGCGATGGCCTGATCGCCGTAGGCGGCGGCTCCAGCATCGATCTGGCCAAGGGCGTGGCCATTGCGGCCACCCATGAGGGCCCGCTCACCCGCTACGCCACCATCGAAGGCGGCGCCGGCAACATCACCAGCCGGGCGGCTCCGCTGATCGCCATTCCCACCACGGCAGGCACCGGCTCGGAGGTGGCCCGCGGCGCCATCATCATCGTCAGCGACGGCCGCAAGCTGGGCTTTCACAACTGGGAACTGCTGCCCAAGTCCGCCATCTGCGATCCGGAACTCACACGGCGCCTGCCGCCGCTGCTCACCGCCGCCACCGGCATGGACGCGATTGCGCACTGCATGGAGACCTTCATGTCGTCCGCCTTCAATCCGGCCGCGGACGGCATCGCGCTGGAAGGCCTGCGCCGGGGCTGGCGCCAGGTGGAACGCGCCACCCGGCACGGCGACGATATGGACGCCCGCCTGGACCTCATGGCCGCCAGCACGCTGGGCGCCCTCGCCTTCCAGAAAGGCCTGGGCTGCGTGCATTCGCTCAGCCATGCGCTGGGCGGGCTGATGCCCAAGCTGCATCACGGCACGCTCAATGCCGTGTTCCTGCCCACCGTGATCCGGTTCAATGGCGCGCACGACAGCATGCGCAAGGACGACAAGATCGCCCGCATGGCGCATGCGATGGGCCTGCAGGAAGGCACCCCCACCGATGAACTGGCTGCTGCGGTAAAGGCGCTCACGGCCCGCTTGGGCCTGCCTACCGGGCTGGCGACCATGGGCGTGACGGCGGATCTGTACGACCAGATCATCGCTCGTGCAGAGCGCGACCATTGCCACAAGACCAACCCGCGCGAGGCCAGCCACGCGGACTATCGGCGCATGCTGGAAGAGTCGATGTAGGCCCCCGCCCCTGGAGGCCGTATACGGAGCCCGCATACGGAGCCCGCATACGGAACCTGCCTACGGAGCCTGCTCTCGGCGCCTCCACGCGCCGCCTCAGCCCCACACCTCAATGCCGCGGGGGGCGATCGACCTCGGTGTTGCGGGCCGGCCGGATGGCCGGCACGTCGGTACCGGCGGTGAAATTGCCGGGCCGTGCGGTCAGCAGCACCGCCAGCAGGTCGGTCACCTTCAGGGGTTTGTAGAGCAGACGGCTGAAACCCGCCGCGTCCGCCTTCTCCTGCGTGATCTCCGGGCCGCCCGCGGTCAGGCAGACGTAGGTGGCATGCCGGCCGTCTTCGGCATCGATGACCTTGGCTTCGGCCACCACTTCCAGGCCATTCATGTCGGGCATGTCGAAGTCCACGAACACCAGTTCCGGCCTGAACAGCTTGGACAGGCGCAAACCCACCCGGCCACTGTAGGCCACGGCGGTAGCGCACCCATAGCAGCGAAACAGCTCGCTGAGGGTGCGGGCACCTTCAGGGTCGTCGTCGATGACGAGCACCCGCAAGGCGGTCGGCGGAACATCGGTCATGCGTCAAAACTCCGGGTAAGCGTGGCCACCGGACAACGTTTTGTCCGGTAGCGAACCCACCGGCAAAACACGTGCCTGAGCACCCCCTCCTAAACCCCCCCTGTACCCCCTGTGCGCGGCGATACATTCCCAAAGTTAGGCTGCCCAAGGCCCGCTCAGGTCGCGAACCCGAGGGCGGAGCTGTAACCGTGTGCAGCCGAAAAACGGGTCGAGACCCAGCCAAGAGAGAGCGTCGGGAGAATGTTATGAGCGTACTGGAGGAAAGCGTCGCCGTGGTGCCGGCCGAGCATCTGAATGCGATGCTGATGGCGCTGCACGCGCTGCGACGCGGTGACCCCGACATCCGCCTGCCATTCCATTGGACCGGCGTGGCCGGCAAACTGGCGGACGCCTTCAACGAGGTGGTGGAGCAGAACGCCAGCATGGCCGCGGAACTGGCTCGCCTGCGCCAGGTGGTGGGCAAGGAAGGCCGACTGAAGCAGCGCGCCTCGCTGCCGGAGATGCGCGGCTTCTGGGGCGAATCGATCGAATGCATCAATGCCCTGATTGACGACCTGGTTCACCCCACCAGCGAAGCCGCCCGTGTGATCGGCGCCGTGGCCGAGGGTGACCTGACCAAGAGCATGGCGCTGGAAGTGGACAACCGCCCGCTGCAGGGGGAGTTCCTGCACACCGCCAAGACCATCAACCGGATGGTGGAACAGCTGGGTGACTTCTCCGCGGAAGTGACCCGCGTGGCCCGCGAGGTGGGCACCGAGGGCAAGCTCGGCGGCCAGGCCAAGGTCAAGGGGGTGGCCGGCACGTGGAAGGACCTGACCGACTCGGTCAACTCCATGGCCTCCAACCTGACCAGCCAGGTGCGCAACATCGCCGACGTGACCACCGCCGTGGCGCAGGGCGACCTCTCCAAAAAGATCGAAGTGGACGTGAAGGGCGAGTTCCTCACGCTCAAGAACACCATCAACACCATGGTGGACCAGTTGCGAAGCTTCGCCTCCGAAGTGACGCGGGTGGCGCGGGAGGTGGGCACCGAAGGCATTCTGGGCGGCCAGGCGCGGGTGGAAGGCGCCTCCGGCACGTGGAAGGACCTGACCGACTCGGTCAACTCCATGGCCGGCAACCTGACCAGCCAGGTGCGCAACATTGCGGACGTGACCAAGGCGGTGGCCGCCGGTGACCTTTCCAAGAAGATCACGGTGGACGTGAAGGGTGAAATCCTGGAGCTGAAGAACACCGTGAACACCATGGTGGACCAACTGCGGTCCTTCGCGGCGGAAGTGACCCGCGTGGCCCGCGAAGTGGGCACTGAAGGCAAGCTCGGCGGCCAGGCCGACGTGCAAGGCGTGGCCGGCACCTGGAAGGACCTGACCGACTCGGTCAACCTGATGGCCTCCAACCTGACCAGCCAGGTGCGCAACATCGCGGACGTGACCAAGGCGGTGGCCGCCGGTGACCTCTCCAAGAAGATCACCGTGGACGTGAAGGGCGAAATCCTGGACCTCAAGGCCACCATCAACACGATGGTGGACCAGCTCTCCTCCTTCGCCTCCGAAGTGACCCGCGTGGCTCGCGAAGTGGGCACCGAAGGCAAGCTCGGCGGCCAGGCCGATGTGCAGGGCGTGGCCGGCACGTGGAAGGATCTGACCGACTCGGTCAACTCCATGGCCTCCAACCTGACCAGCCAGGTGCGCAACATCGCGGACGTGACCAAGGCGGTGGCCGCTGGCGACCTCTCCAAGAAGATCACCGTGGACGTGAAGGGCGAGATCCTGGAGCTGAAGGCCACCATCAACACCATGGTGGACCAGCTCTCCTCCTTCGCCGCCGAAGTGACCCGCGTGGCCCGCGAAGTGGGCACCGAGGGCGAACTGGGCGGGCAGGCGGACGTGCAGGGCGTGGCCGGCACGTGGAAGGATCTGACCGAATCCGTGAACTCCATGGCCGGCAACCTGACCAGCCAGGTGCGCAACATCGCGGACGTGACCAAGGCGGTGGCCGCCGGTGACCTTTCCAAGAAGATCACCGTGGACGTGAAGGGCGAGATCCTGGACCTCAAGGCCACCATCAACACCATGGTGGACCAGCTCCGTTCCTTCGCGGCGGAAGTGACCCGCGTAGCCCGCGAGGTGGGCACCGAAGGCAAGCTCGGCGGCCAGGCCGACGTGCAGGGCGTGGCCGGCACCTGGAAGGACCTGACCGAGTCGGTGAACTTCATGGCCGGCAACCTGACCAGCCAGGTGCGCAACATCGCGGAAGTGACCACCGCCGTGGCCGCCGGTGACCTCTCCAAGAAGATCACCGTGGACGTGAAGGGCGAAATCCTGGAGCTGAAGAACACCATCAACACGATGGTGGACCAGCTCCGCTCCTTCGCAGCAGAAGTGACCCGGGTGGCCCGCGAGGTGGGCACCGAAGGCAAGCTCGGTGGCGAAGCCGATGTGCAAGGCGTGGGCGGCACCTGGAAGGACCTGACCGACTCGGTCAACCTGATGGCCTCCAACCTGACCAGCCAGGTGCGCAACATCGCGGACGTGACCAAGGCGGTGGCCGCCGGTGACCTCTCCAAGAAGATCACCGTGGACGTAAAGGGCGAAATCCTGGACCTCAAGGCCACCATCAACACGATGGTGGACCAGCTCTCCTCCTTCGCGTCCGAGGTGACCCGTGTGGCACGGGAAGTGGGCACGGAAGGCCGCCTGGGCGGTCAGGCCACGGTGCGCGGTGTCAGCGGCACCTGGAAGGACCTGACCGACAACGTGAACTTCATGGCCGGCAACCTGACCGGCCAGGTGCGCGGCATCGCCAAGGTGGTGACCGCCGTGGCCAACGGTGACCTGACGCAGAAGCTGACGGTGGAGGCCAAGGGCGAGATCGCTGCGCTGGCCGACACCATCAACAGCATGACGGACACCCTGGCCATCTTTGCCGACCAGGTCACCACCGTGGCCCGCGAAGTGGGCGTTGACGGCAAGCTGGGCGGCCAGGCCAAGGTGCCCGGCGCCTCGGGCACCTGGAAGGGCCTGACAGAAAACGTCAACGAACTGGCGGCCAACCTGACCACGCAGGTGCGCGCCATTGCGGAAGTGGCCACCGCCGTGACGCAGGGTGACCTGACCCGCTCCATCACGGTGGAAACGCAGGGCGAGGTGGCCTCGTTGAAGGACACCATCAACGAGATGATCCGCAACCTGAAGGACACCACGCAGAAGAACACCGAGCAGGATTGGCTCAAGACCAACCTGGCCAAGTTCAGCCGGATGCTGCAGGGCCAGAAGGACCTGGTCACCGTGGGTGAGCTGATCCTGAGCGAGCTGGCCCCGGTGGTGGGTGTGCAGCAGGCCGAGTTCTATGTGCTGCGCATGTCCGGCGAGACACCGCGACTCAAGCTCTTCGCCAGTTACGCCTCCGGTGGCCAGGCCACGCACGGCAAGGAGCTGGACCTGGGCCAGGGCCTGGTCGGCCAGTGCGCGCTGGACCAGGAAAAGATCCTGCTCACCAACGTGCCCGGCACGGCCTTCCGCGTGGCCTCCGGCCTGAGCGAATCCGCCGCGATGGAGGTGCTGGTGCTGCCGGTGGTGTTTGAAGGGCGAGTGCGGGGTGTGCTGGAGCTGGCTTCGCTGGAGCGTTTCAGTTCCACCCACCAGGCCTTCCTGGATCAGTTGACCGAATCCATCGGTATCGTGATCAACACCATCGAGGCCAGCACACGGACGGAAGATCTGTTGCTGCAGTCCCAGTCCCTGGCCGAAGAGTTGCAGCGCCGTCAGCAGGAATTGCAGCAGACCAACCAGGAACTGCAGGACAAGGCCCGCCTGCTGGCCCACCAGAACCAGGAAGTGGAGCGCAAGAACACCGAGGTGGAACAGGCACGCCAGGCGCTGGAAGAAAAGGCGGAACAGCTGGCGCTGACCTCCAAGTACAAGTCGGAATTCCTGGCCAACATGTCGCACGAGCTGCGTACGCCACTGAACTCGCTGCTCATCCTCTCCGACCAGCTTTGCAAGAACAGCGACGGCAACCTGACCCACAAACAGGTGGAGTTCTCCAAGACCATCCACGCGTCCGGCAACGACCTGCTGATGCTGATCAACGACATCCTGGACCTGTCCAAGATCGAATCCGGCACGGTGGCGGTGGACGTCAGCGAGCTGCGGCTGGACGAGCTGCAACGCACGGTGGAGCGCAGCTTCCGCCACTTCGCGGAGTCCAAGCATGTGGGCTTCAGCGTGGAAATCGAGCAACCGCTGCCCAAGTCCCTGGTGACCGACGTGAAGCGGCTGCAGCAGATCATCAAGAACCTGCTGTCCAACGCCTTCAAGTTCACCCATCACGGCCAGGTGAAGTTCACCATCAGTGCAGCCGACAGCGGCTGGTCCCTGGACAACGACACGCTGCAGCATGCCGGCCCGGTGATCGCCTTCTCGGTGGCGGATACCGGCATCGGCATTCCGCCGGACAAGCAGCAGATCATCTTCGAGGCCTTCCAGCAGGCGGACGGTTCGACCTCGCGCAAGTACGGCGGCACCGGTCTGGGCCTGGCCATCAGCCGGGAGCTGGCACGCCTGCTGGGCGGTGAGATCCGGCTGGTGAGCGCACCGGGCAAGGGCTCCACCTTCACCCTCTTCCTGCCGGCCAGCTACAGCCCCGCGCGGGTCTCGCGCCATGCACGGCCCGGCAACCCCCAGCAGTTGCCCGCCGATGTCGCCAGCGCCGCCGAACTGGCCGAGGCCACGGTGCAACGGGCAGCGAGCCGCGCGTTGCGGCGCTCGACGGCCCAGACGGAGCCCGCCAAGGAGGTTTCCGTCGGACGTGAGCTCCGCCGCGAGCATCAGGAGCCGGTGCAGGACAGCGTGGTGTTCGCCAACGTCGCCAAGGACGACCGCGGGGACATCGCGGCTGGCGACCGCGTGCTGCTGATCGTGGAGAACGACATCGCCTTTGCCGAGGTGCTGCTGGAATCCGCCCGCCAGTCCGGCATGAAGGGCCTGGTGGCCACCACCGGTGCCGGTGCCCTCACCATGGCGCAGGAATACCACCCCAGCCTCATCACGCTGGACATCTTCCTGCCCGACATGCAGGGCTGGCGCATCCTGGACCGGCTCAAGTCGGACCCGGCGACACGTCAGATCCCCATCTGCGTGGTGTCGACCGATGAGTCCCGCGACCGTGCCCTGCGCGCGGGCGCGCTGGGTTTCCTGAGCAAGCCCCTGCAGTCCCGCGATGCCGTGGACGCCGCACTGCGCGAACTCTCCCGCTACGTCGACCAGCAGACCCGACGCCTGCTGGTGGCCATGCCCGCCGGGCCGCATCGCGACGAGCTGCTGGCGCAACTGGCCCCGGCGGTCGAAACGATCTTGGTCGACAACCTGGAGCAGGCCCGCGAAGCGATCCAGGTGGCGGACGCGGCCCTGATCGACACGCACTACAGCCCCTTCACGCCCGGCGAGGCGCGCGACGTGCTGGAGCAGCGCAGCCGCACGGTCGCGATGCCAATCGTGGCGCTGAACACGGCGGGCGGGCGCGATCCGGACCACCCATGGGCGCGCGCCCATGCTGGCCTGTCTGTCCATCTGGCCACCGACACCACGCAGGCCCTGGCCCATCTGGGCCTGTTGCTGCACCGCCCCGCTGCGGACCTGAGCGACCAGGAGCGACAGGCTTTGCAGTCGCTGCGCGATGCCAGCGGCTCGCTGAGCGGCAAAAAAGCGTTGATCGTGGATGACGACATGCGCAACATCTTTGCGCTGGCCACCGTGCTGGACAGCCATGGCATGACCATCGTCTCGGCTGACAATGGCCGGGAGGCGATCCGTCTGGTCCAGGAGGACCCGACCATCGACATCGTCCTGATGGACATCATGATGCCGGAGATGGACGGCATGGAGACCATGCAACAGATCCGCAAGCTGCCGCGCGGGCGTGAGCTGCCCATGGTGGCGGTGACCGCCAAGGCCATGAAGGGTGACCGCGAGAAATGCATCGAGGCGGGCGCGTGGGACTACCTCTCCAAGCCGGTAGATCCCAGCCACATGCTGACGGTGCTGCGGGGATGGCTATGCCATTGACCGGCCTGCTGGAAAGCGATGCGAACGCGCCGCAAGAGCGCGCGAACATCCTCATCGTGGATGACTTGCCTGAGAAGCTGCTGGTCTTTGAGACCATCCTCGCGGACCTCGGCCAGAACCTGGTCATCGTGCGCTCGGGCAGCGAGGCGCTGCGCGAGGTGCTGCGGCGGGAGTTTGCCGTCATCCTGATGGATGTGAACATGCCCGGCATCGACGGGCTGGAGACGGCGCGCCTGATCCGGGGCTATCGCCGGTCGGCCCATACGCCCATCATCTTCGTGACGGCGTATGCGGACGAGCTGCAGACCTCGCAGGGGTATTCACTGGGCGCGGTCGATTACATCCTGTCGCCGGTCATCCCCGATGTGTTGCGCAGCAAGGTACGGGTCTTCGTGGACCTGTACAACATGCAGCAGCGCCTGCGCCAGCAGGCCCTGGAGCGCATCGCGATCGCACGGGCCGAGGCGGCGCAGCGGGCTGCGGAGGAAGGCACGCGCCGTTCGATCTTCCTGGCCCAGGCCGGCCGGGAACTGGCGGATTCGCTGGACGCCGATGTCGGCATGCGCCGCCTGCTGGCCTTGCTGGTGCCGCGATTTGCGCCGCGCGCGCTGCTGTGGCTGCGCGACACCGGGCGGGGCCATGAACGCGTGCTGCGCTGCGAGGCCCCCGCCCTGGAGGGCGAGGCGCCGCTGTACTTCGAAGGGCGGGACGATGTGCTCTCCGAAGTGTTGTACGGCAGCACCCGCGACACGCTGGAAGCCTTGACCGGCAGCGGCGCCAGGCCGGACGAGGAATCCCCCTCTCGGCTCACCCTGCCCCGCCGCGATACGGGGCATGGGGTGGTGCTGCCGCTGATCACCGGCGAACGCGTGCTGGGCGGCCTGCTGCTGTGCGACCCGCACCGTCCGCCGGACTGGCCCACGCTGGAAGAACTGGCCAACCGTGCCGCCATTGCCCTGGAGAATGCGCGCCTGTACGGCGCCTTGCAGGCCGAGATTGTTGAACGCCGACAGGCCGAGGCCAACCTGCTGGAAGCCAGCCGCCGCAAGGACGAGTTTCTGGCCATGCTGTCGCACGAGCTGCGCAATCCGCTGGCGCCTATCCGCAATGCGGTGGAGGTGATGCGCCAGGTCGGCGCGGGGGCGGACCCACGCCTGACCCAGGCCGTTTCGGTGACGGACCGGCAGGTCAAGCACCTGACCCGCCTGGTGGACGAGTTGCTGGATGTGGCCCGCATCAGCCAGGGCAAGATCGTGCTGAAGACCGAGACGGTGGACCTGCGGGACCTGGTGACGCAGGGCCTGGAGCCGGTGCAGCCGTTGATGGCGGCGCAGCAGCAAACCTTGATGGTCAAGATGCCAGACGGCCCGGTGTGGATACGCGGCGACGGTGCCCGGCTGATCCAGGTGGTGACCAACCTGCTGCACAACGCCGCGAAGTACACCGGACCGCAGGGCCGCATCGAACTGAGCCTGGAGATCAACGAGCAGGGCATCGATCTGCGGGTGCGCGACAACGGCCGGGGTATTGAGCCCGAGCTGCTGCCGCATGTGTTCGACCTCTTCGAGCAAGGCCCACGAGGGTTGGACCGCAACCAGGGTGGCCTGGGCGTGGGCCTGACACTGGTGCAGCGGCTGGTGCAACTGCACCAGGGCACGGTGGCAGCGCGGAGCGAGGGGCCGGCACAGGGCTCGGAATTCCATGTGCATCTACCGCCGCAACTCGTGGAGGAGGACCACGCAGCCGTGCCCCTGCCAGTGGCGGGTACCACTGCTTCTTCCGGCTGGGCGGAGGGGCACAGCGCACAGCCCGCCCGGGACTGCCGGGTGCTGGTGGTGGACGACAACCGGGATGCCGCCGACTCCATGGCGGTGTTCCTGGAGCTCGCGGGTTTCGAGACCGGTGTGGAACTGGACGGCCCGGACGCCATCCGCCGATGCACGGCGGAGCGTCCCCGTGTGGTGTTGCTGGATATCGGCTTGCCTGGGCTGGACGGCTATGAAGTGGCCCGCCGGATCCGTTCGCTACCGGAAATGAACGATGCACTGCTGATCGCCCTCACCGGCTACGGCCAGTTGGACGATCGGCGCCGTGCCCATGAGGCCGGCTTCGACGTTCACCTGGTCAAGCCGGCGGATCCGGATGCGGTGGTGGAGCTGATCGAGGAATGGCGGCAGCGGGATCAAAGGGATCAACGAGAAGGGCTGCCGGATGGCGGCGTGGCTGCGGTGAGTTCATAGATACGCATTGCCTCCTCAATCGCCCCGGCACCGGAGTGCCAGGGCTTGCGTCGCCATCAGCCGTGTTTGGCTTCGAAGAACTGCTCGTCTTCCGTCGAACCCTTCAGTGCCGCCGTAGAGGCCTGTGCTTCGATGGTGGTGGTGACCGCGTCAAAGTAGCCGGTGCCCACCTCGCGTTGGTGCTTCACGGCAGTGAAGCCCTTCTCGGCAGCCGCGAACTCAGCCTCCTGCAACTCCACAAAAGCGCTCATGTTGTTGCGGGCATAACCATAGGCCAGGTTGAACATCGAATAGTTCAGGCTGTGGAAGCCAGCCAGCGTGATGAACTGGAACTTGTAGCCCATGGCGCCCAGCTCGCGCTGGAACTTGGCAATGGTGGCGTCGTCCAGGTTCTTCTTCCAGTTGAAGCTGGGCGAGCAGTTGTAAGCCAGCAGCTTGCCCGGGAACTTGGCGTGGATGGCCTCGGCAAAGGCCTTGGCAAAGGCCAGGTCCGGCTTGCCGGTTTCACACCAGATCATGTCGGCATACGGGGCATAGGCCAGGCCACGGCTGATGGCCTGCTCCAGACCGTTGCGGGTCCGGAAGAAGCCTTCCACGGTGCGCTCACCGGTGCAGAAGGGCTTGTCGTTGTCGTCCACATCGGTCGTGACCAGGTCACCGGCTTCCGCGTCGGTACGGGCCAGCAGCACGGTGGGCACGCCCATGGTGTCGGCCGCCAGGCGGGCGGCCACCAGCTTGGCCACGGCTTCGCGGGTCGGCACCAGCACCTTGCCGCCCATGTGGCCGCACTTCTTGGCGGCGGCCAGTTGATCTTCAAAGTGCACGCCTGCTGCACCCGCCTCGATCATCGACTTCATCAGCTCGAACGCGTTGAGCACGCCGCCGAAACCGGCTTCAGCATCCGCCACGATGGGTGCAAAAAAATCGATGTCGCTCTTGCCTTCGCTCCACTGGATCTCATCGGCACGCTTGAAGGTGCTGTTGATACGGCGCACCACCTTGGGCACCGAATCCACCGAATACAGGGACTGGTCGGGATACATCTCGCCATTGCTGTTGGCATCCCCCGCCACCTGCCAGCCTGAGAGATAGATAGCCTTCAGGCCGGCCTTGACCTGCTGCATGGCCTGGTTGCCGGTCAGCGCCCCCAAGGAGTTGACGAAAGGCTCCGTGTTCACCAGCCCCCACAGCTTCTCCGCGCCTCGCTTGGCCAGGGTGTGCTCAATGGGCAGCGACCCGCGCAGGCGAACCACGTCGGCTGCGGTGTAACCGCGCTGGATGCCCTTCCACCGGGGGTTTTCGGCCCAGTCCTTTTCGAGGGCGGCGATCTGCTGTTCACGGGTCGGGTTGGTCATGGTGAGCTCCTGTCTTGAGTTGATTGAAGGCAAAAAAGAGGACTTGCTTGGACTCAAGATTAGGCGGCGGCAGCGCGGCCGTGGAGCTCCATGTCTTATATAAGACTCAAAATCTTTTCCTTAAAAATCAACAACTTGAATTCAAGAAACCGTATGGCGAAAGTGACTTCTCCATGATGAGAAATTTTGCGGCGGCGCAGCACGGCCATTTTTTGCATAACGGCTCATCGATTTCATGATCTGAAAAACGTTCAGTTGCCATTCCTATTTCCGCAAATTCCGACGACTCCCATCCGTGCGCATCCCATCAATGCAAGAACTTGTGCAACCCGAAGCGGCCTTCGAGCCACTACGGCGCTGCATGTCGCGGAATTCCGTTGCCGGCATGCTGCAGCCCCGGCCACGTCGGTGCGCTCCCCGCTTGGCGCAGTGTTTCGCGCGCCCTGCGTCGCGGGTGGTGTATCGGCATCTTGGCGACATGCGGACGAGGCTGCGGCAAGCACGCCGGCTTCTCACTCATCTCACAGGAGAATTTTCATGATTCCAGCTCTCATCGGCAGTCTTGCCCAAGGTGCTGTCAGCCAGGTGGCCGGCGGCGCACTGCAACAAGTCCTGGGCGGGGGCCAAGGTGGCGGCCAAGGCGGCGGCGCCATGGGCGGTGGCCTGGCGTCCGGCCTGCTGAACAACGTCATTGGCGGCCTGACGGGTGGCCTGATCTGAGCCTCCCGGCCCAGTTCTCACTCTCGTGATGGCGGCGGCCTCCGCCGCCATCATCCGGGCGCTGCCCCCTCCCGGGGGCAGCGCCCTTTTCTTTATGGAACCCTGCACACTCCTCGCGGGAGTCAGGCAGGGGGGTCACGCTTGTGGCGTCACTCCAGCTTCAGCTTCTGGGTGTCCACCACCTTCTTGTAGACCTCGTATTCCGCTTTGATCTGGGCAGAGAACTGCTCCGGCGTGTTGGCCACGACGATGGAGCCAGTTTCTTCGATGCGCTTCTTCACTTCCGGCATCTCCACCGTTTTGCGCACCGCCTCGTTGATCTTGCTGACCACGTCCTTGGGCAGATTCTTCGGCCCATAGACCCCATAGAAGGCCATGCGGTTCACCGGCTCCAGGCCCACTTCCTTGAACGTGGGCACATTGGGCAGCACAGCCAGGCGCTGGGGCGCCGCCACCGCAATGGCGATCAGCCGGCCGTCCTTGATGAAGGGCAGCGCCGACGGCAGGTTGTCAAAAATCATCGGCACCTGGCCCGCGACCGTGTCATTCAGCGCCGGGCCCGCGCCACGGTACGGAATGTGGGTCACGAACACCCCCGCCAGGCTCTTGTAGAGCTCCATTTGCAGGTGGCCGATGCCGCCCGTGCCGGAGCTTGAGTAGCTGTACTTGCCGGGGTTCTTCTTCAGTTCCGCCACAAAACCCTTGTAGTCCCGCGCCGGGAAGGACGGGTGCACCGCGATTACGTTGGGCGTGGCCGCGATGTTGATGATGGGCGTGAAGTCCGTCAGCGGGTTGTACGGCACCTTGGGGTTGATGGCCGGGTTGGCCGCCGTGGTGGACACGGTGGCCACACCCAGCGAATAACCATCGGCCGCGGACTTGGCCGTCTCATTGGCACCGATGATGCCGCCGCCCCCGGCCTTGTTCTCCACGATCATCGTCTGGCCCAACGGGCCGTTGATGCTTTGGGCGACCGTGCGGGCAATGATGTCGGTGGTACCGCCGGGGGCGAAGGGCACCACCAGCTTGACGGGCTTGGTCGGGAAGCTTTGTGCGAGTGCCAGGGTGCTGCACAGGCTCAGGCTGCCCAGGAGCAGGCCGTGTTGGAACAACTTGCGACGGTTCATGGTCTCCTCGATGGGGAAGGAAGGTAATCCCCCCAGCTTAAGGAGTGAGGCACCCCAGGAGCGCTAGCGGAATTACGTATGGTCGCAACTTTGACGAAGGGCCCACTCGATGTGTTCCGCCAGCAACGGTGAGGCGTCCGGAAGTGCGGTGGTCAGCGCCGCGCGCAGGTCTGCCCGCAGGTCGGCAGGCAGCGTCTGGCGCAGGGCGTTGCCTATGGCCACCGCGATGTTGCGGCGCCACCGGGCGTGGCCAATGCGGCGGATGGCCGAGCCTTCGGTCCGTTTGAGGAAGGCGGCTTCGTCCCAGGCCCACAGATCAAGCAGCGTGGCGTGGCCGAGGGGCTCGCGCCAGTCAAAGTCCGGCAGCGCGTTGCGTTGGGCAAACTTGTTCCACGGGCAGGCGAGCTGGCAGTCGTCGCAGCCGTAGATGCGATTACCCATGGCGGGCCGAAGGGCTTCCGGAATGGGCCCGTCCTGCTCGATGGTCAGGTAGCTGATGCAGCGCCGCGCATCCAGGCGGTAGGGCGCGACGATGGCGCCCGTCGGGCAGGCGTCGAGGCAGGCGCGGCACTGGCCGCAATGGGCCGTGACCGGCTCGCTGGGCGGCAGGGCCAGGTCCAGATAGATCTCGCCCAGGAAGAACATCGAGCCCACCTCCCGATGCAGGGTCAGGGTGTGCTTGCCCCGCCAGCCGATGCCGGAGCGGCTGGCCAGTTCCACCTCCAGCACGGGGGCGGAGTCGGTGAAGACGCGGTGGCCCAGGGGCCCCACGGCGGCCTGGATACGGTCCGCCAGCTGTTGCAGCCGCTGGCGCAGCACCTTGTGATAGTCCCGCCCCCGGGCGTAGAGGGAGACCTGCGCGCGCGCCGGGTCAGCCAGGGCAGCCAACTCCTGCTGCTGCCAGTCCGCCGCCAGCGTGGCGGGCAGGTAATCCATGCGCGCTGTGAGCACACAGATCGTGCCGGGCACCAGCTCGGCGGGCCGGGCGCGTTTCATGCCGTGGGCGGCCATGTAGTGCATCTCGCCATGAAAGCCTGCATCCAGCCACGCCTGAAGTCCGGCTTCGGCATCCGCGAGATCGACGTGAGCCACGCCAATCTGTGAGAATCCGAGCTCAAGCGCCCAGGCGCGGATCTGCCCCGGCAGCGCGTTCAGCGCTTCAGGGGTACGGTCAGGAGCGTTCAGCAAGGATTCCATAGGTTTTGAGCATTTTAGAAACCCGCCAATACCGTTGGCCTGATGAAGCCGCCTGCGAGCATTTTGCGCAGGCGTTGGCCCGGTGTCCGCAAGTGTCGGACCTCAGCATTGAACTCGACGGCGGCCTGGGCGCCGGCAAGACCAGCCTCGTGCGGCATCTGCTGCGGGCGCTGGGTGTGACCGGTCGCATCAAGAGCCCCAGTTACGCGGTCGTCGAAGACTACCAACTGCCCGCGCTGAACGGCCTGCCCGCCCACCATTTCGACTTCTACCGGTTCAACGACCCGCGTGAATGGGAAGACGCGGGCTTTCGTGACCTCTTCGCGGCCCCGGGCCTCAAGCTCAGCGAATGGCCCGCCAAGGCGGCCGGCATGCTGCCGCCGCCTGACCTGCACCTGACCCTGGACGTGGCCGACGACGACAGCCGCGACATTCGCGCCGAGGCGCACACGCCACGTGGCGTGGCCCTGCTGGCAGACCTGACCCGACAACTCGATCAAGCATGACTGGAGATACCCGGCCCTCGGCCCCTCGCCGCCGCGCCCTGCGCCAAATGGGTGCCCTGGCGCTCAGCGTGCCGGTATGGCCGGCCACCCTGCCCTCGGCCCAGGCCGCAGCCACCAGCGCGGCTTCCATCATTGCGGTACGGGTATGGCCCGCGCAAGACTACACCCGGGTCACGCTGGAGTCCGACCGCGCCCTGGCGGCCAAGAGCTTTTTGGCGGCCCACCCTGACCGGCTGGTGATCGACATCGACGGGCTGGAACTCAACCCGGACCTGCGAGAGCTGCTGGGCAAGATCCGGCCGGACGACCCCTTTATTTCTGCCGTGCGGGTGGGCCAGAACCAGCCCCGCGTGGTGCGCATCGTCTTTGACCTGAAGCAGCCCATTGCGCCCCAGGTGTTCACCATCGAGCCGGTGGCGGCCTACAAGAACCGTCTGGTGCTGGACTTGTATCCGGCGCAGGAACGGGATCCGCTGCTGGACCTGGTGCGCGGCAAGGAGGCGGCCGAACAGGCGGCGGCGCAGTCGGTGCAGGACGCCCTGGGCGAGCTGATCGACAAGATCGCCCGGCCGCAGACGGCAGCCTCCGAGGCGGAGCACGCCGTGGCTCCGAAGCCCCCTGCACCGCGCCCGGCGCCCAAGCCACCGGGCATCCAGCCGCCGCCGGCGCAGCCCGCCCCGCCGTTGAAGGAAGTGGCGCCGGAGATGAGCCAGGCCAAGCTGGACCGGCTGATCGTGATTGCGCTGGACCCCGGCCATGGCGGCGAGGATCCTGGCGCCATCGGCCCCAGCGGGCTCAAGGAAAAGGACGTGGTGCTGGCCATTGGCCTGAAGCTGCGTGACCGGCTGAACAGCAATCCGCAGATCCGGGTGATGATGACCCGGGACGCCGATTTCTTCGTGCCTTTGGGGGAGCGGGTGCGCAAGGCGCGCCGGGTGCAGGCCGACCTGTTCGTCTCCATCCATGCCGATGCCTTCATGACGCCCAAGGCGCGGGGCGCTTCGGTGTTTGCGCTCTCAACCGGCGGCGCCAGCTCGACGGCGGCTCGCTGGATGGCGGACAAGGAAAACGCCGCGGACATCGTGGGCGGCGTGAACACCAAGGGTGTGAAAGACGCCGCTGTGCTGCGCGCGATGCTGGACATGAGCACCACCGCGCAGATCAAGGACAGCATGAAGCTGGGCGGCGAGGTGCTGGGCCAGATCGGCAAGGTAGGCAAGCTGCACAAGGGCAGCGTGGAGCAGGCCGGGTTTGCGGTGCTCAAGGCGCCGGACGTGCCCTCCATCCTGGTGGAGACGGCCTTCATCTCCAACCCGGAGGAAGAGTCGCGCCTGAAGGATCCGGACTATCAGGATCAATTGGTCAAGGCGCTGGCGACGGGGATTGCGCGCTACTTTGCGAAGAATCCGCCGTTGGCGGCGAGACATCGGTCGCTTTGAGGCGGTGAACCCCGGTGAAGAGTGGTCAATAAAAGATAGAACACCTCACCAGCCCCTTCCCGGCAGGCGCGGAGCGAAGGAGGATGCGGGCCTCCCGCGTGCGCCCCAGGCGCGCGCCCTCCCCCATCATTTGCCGCGTCGACCTTGTGCTGGAATTTCTCGGGATCACCAAATCACCACGTGAACGATTGGCCTACATTGAATTGCGCGTGCAGTTCATGGGCTCCATCAAACGAAACGACCTGGTCCGGCGCTTCGGCATCAAGCATGCTGCCGCATCGCGCGATCTGTCCCTGTACACAGACATCGCACCGGCCAACCTCTGCTACTGGCCATCCACCAAGAGCTATCACCCCACCAGTGACTTCAGGCCACTGTTCCAGCTTCGCCAGGACCGGGTGATCTCCTGGCTGCTCCATGGTTACGGCGACGGCGTGGACCAGACGCCCGCGCACGAATTCGTGGCGGAAGACCTCTCCCTGCCGCTCCTGTTCGACACCGCCGTCCTGTCCACCATCACCACCGCGCTCCACGCGCGACGAGCCCTGTCGCTGGCCTTGAGCGGCGACCCATCCCCTCAGCGCAGCTTCATCGCCACCCCCACCGCACTTTTCAAGGCAGGCACAGCCCTGTATGTACGTGTCTTTGATGAGGACCGCTACGACCACCTGACCCTGGCACTCCCCGCCATCGCGCAGGCTGCGCCCGCTGGAGGGGTCGCGCCGGTCCGCATCGCCCTGCCGGTGGACCGGCAGTGGCAGGATGAATTGCTGCTGGATCTCCGAGTCCACCCGGCCTCTCTCGAACCCGCTCTCGTGGAGATGAGTCACGGCCTGCTTCATGGCATGCGCCATGTGAAGGCCCGCGCGGCCACGGCGGGCTACCTGCTGCGGGCCCACGCCGTGGATTGCAGTGCCCATCAATCACTGCCGGCAGCCTCACATCCGCTCTACCTGGCCAACCGATGCATTCTTGCCCGGGCTGAAAGCGCGTGTCTGGCGCCTGGGTTCGACGCCCATCCATGAACCCATGACGACAAAGGGAACCTCCACGTCATCCCCGGTGAGCCGAGGTGCAGAGGTTCCCAGGGTGACCGCCGACGTGGTCACTGAAGAACGGCCGGCCACGCCGGGCCGGCCGCGTCACTTCAACAATCAGAAGAACTTGTAGTTCAAACGGCCATACAGCTGGCGGCCGATCGGATTGGTGTAGGTGGGGTCATAACCCACCTGGAAGTTCAGGGAATTTCGCGAAGACGGTGGATCCCGGTCAAACAGGTTCTTCACGCCGAAGCTCACCGTGAACGACTTGGTTGGCGACACCGAGGCCTGGGTATCCCAGGTCGTGTAGCTGGCCACCTTGCGCACCAGTGGGTAGTCGTCGTCGCCAGAGGCAAGAGGGTCGGTGTAGTCGTCGTAACCCGCCGTGAAGTTGTTGGTCAGGGAGAAGTCCCACATCGCCTTGCGCCAATTGAAGGTGAGCTGATGGCGCCAGCGCGGCACGGCGCCAAAGTCCTTGAACTTCCCGAGGTCGGACGTCTTGGAAAGACCCACATACTGATACCCGTGAGTCAGGAACAACGTACCGTCCAACTGCACCCCGAACTGCCCCCACGCCGCCGTCTTGAAGCGCCATTGCGCCCCCAGGTCCAGCCCGGATGCATAGTTCTTCGCGCTGTTCTCCTGCGGCAGGAAGACGTAGGCAATCGGCAAGTCCTTGTTGGTGCTGCCCTTGATGGGGTTGAGCATGTCGGGATCGTTCACCGGGTCGTAGCGGTAGATGTAATCCTTGTAGCGCGTGGGATCACTCAGCACCTGGAGTTCCGACTTCGCCACGATGGGATCGCGAATCTCGACATTCCAGTAGTCCACCGAGGTGGAGAGATCGCGCAGCGGCGAAAACACCAGCCCCAACGAGAACTGCCTGGATTTCTCCGGCTTCAGGTTTCGGTCGCCCGCGGTGGCAGAGTCCAGCTGCACATTGCATTCGTCCTTGAACTCATTGACCGGGTTGATGGTGTCCGTGATGGGCACGCCACCCGGGCAGCGCAGCGGGTCCGACCAGGTGGCCGCCGTGTTGTTGCCCGAGGTGAATGGGCGCAGGTTCTCATACAGGGTCGGCGCGCGGAAACCGCGCGCTGCCGACCCCCGCAACACCAGGTCTCGCATCGGCTGGTAACGCAGGCTCACCTTCGGGCTGAAGTTGCTGAAGCTGGTTCCAAAATCATTCCGGTACTTGTCGTAGCGGCCGGAGAAATTCGCCTCAAGCTGCTGGAAGATCGGCACGTTGATCTCGGTCATGGCGCCGATCACCTTGCGGCCACTGCTCACGCTGGGAATCGGTCCGCTGCCGCCCACCACATCACCTGATTCCAGAACCGGCTCAGACAGCTGGTCCAGTTTTTCTCGGCGCGCGTTGGCGCCAAAGGCCACGCTCAGCGGGCCGGCAGGCAGGTTGTAGACATCTCGAGACACGTGGAAGTCCACTTCGGTAGACGTGGAGGTGGCTGCCTGCTGCCGGCCGGTCAGCTGCGCGCTGTCCAGCTTCGCCTTGCTCTCGGCATCCTGCGGGCCAAAGATGTTGATCTCGCCCGCTGCGAGCAGGGGCGTCAGCTTGGCATAGCTGTATTGCCCGGGGCCGAAGAAGATTTCACCCTCGTTCTTCGAGTACGTGATGGCCGTGTCGTAATCCCAGCCCGCCACCAGCCCCTTGGCACCGAACAGGCCGCGGGTGGTCTTGGTCTCGGTGATGTCGGATCGACCGCCGCCCGCCACCGTCCGCCAGGTGCCGGTGATCGTGCCGGTGGGGGTCACGGTCGTGCCGTCCGGCAGCGTGATGCTCGTCGGGTAGAAGCGGCCCGTGGTGGGATAGACCAGCGACTTGGTGTACGGTGCCGGCGAATAGACCGATTGCACCCGGTCCCGGTTGTACAGAACTTCCGCAATCAGCTGGTTGTCTTCATTGAGCTGCAGGACACCCCGGGTCGTGGCATTGGCACGCCATTGGTCCGGAATGAGGTCGATGAACTTGGCGTAGTCGGTGCCGCATTCCGTCGGGCTCACGATCACCAGCGCCGAGCCAGGATCATTGCACCCACCGTAGCGCAGCGGGTTCACACTGGTGTGTTTGACCCCATTGGTATCCGTGAACGTGATGTTGGAGATGCCATTGCGGGGAGACGCCTTGTTGATGCCGAGATCCGGCCGGACAGCCGTCGCGGCATAGGCACGGTCCGCCGCCTTCAGTGGTGTGATCTCTTCGCGGCTGGCGGAAACCACCACGTTGAAACGGTCACGCGTCAGATCACCGAACCCCGCCACACCGCTGATCAGCTGGGAATTCCCTCCATTGCCGTGGTCGCCCTTGTATTCGGACCAAGCCACCTCGGCACCCTGGAAGTCACGACGGAGAATGAAGTTGATCACGCCGGCAACGGCATCCGCGCCATACAGCGAGGAAGCACCGTCACGCAACACCTCCACCCGCTCGACCGCGGCCAGCGGGATGGCATTCAGGTCGACCGGATTGTTGCCAAACGCGAAATTCGCGACGCGCCGGCCATTGAGAAGCACCAGGGTGTACTTTGGCCCGAGTGCCCGCAGATTGGCCGTGGCCGCGCCGCCCGTGGCGCCGACGTTGTTGGCCACCACGCCGCCACCGAAGCTCGACGGCAGCAAAGCCACCAGGTCCTGCACCGTGGTGGCACCGGAACGCGCGATCTCCTCACGCGTCAGGGTGGTCACCGGCAGCGCCGTTTCCGCAGCCACACGGCGAATCGATGACCCGGTGATTTCAACCTTCTCAAGTTGATGGGAGGGCGGGGCCTCTTGAGCCAGCACCGACAGTGGCAGGCTCATACCGAGGACCGTCAGGGCGGCCAGGTTTACCTGTCTACGCTTGAACATTCATCACTCCTGTTTGAAAGACATTCACACGCAGCTCATGGCCACGCTTCTACCGTGACGGCCCCATTCAGGAACGTGTCAGGCGAGCAACATGATTTCAATTGCCACCATCCACAAATTGGATTCAAGGGAATCCACGGACGCCTCACCCGGGTCTGTCGTCGCGAGCAAACCACATCGAGCGTTGAATCAATTCCAGCTTCCCAAGCGAGATTTCATGGGCCACGATGCCTTTCAACGGTTAGAGTAAGCACAGGTTCTGTTTGCCGGCACGCACTGACTTCCCATCGGGTGCCGCGTCTTGCAACTTCATTCTTCCTTGCCACAAGACGCCTGACGTCAAATGCGGTTAAGGGAAGTTAAAGACCCTAAAGAGGCGCTCCCCAGTGGCCGCAGAACCTACCCCCGCCCCGCTCAGTCGAACCTACGCCTTCGGCCCTTTCAAGCTCATTCCCGCGCAGCATCTGCTGCTGGAGGGAGACACCCCCGTTCGCCTGGGCGCTCGCGCGCTGGCGCTGCTGGTGCTGGTGGTGGAACGGGCAGGAGAACTTGTTTCCAAGCAGGAGATCCTGGAACGCGCCTGGCCCCACACCGTGGTGGTGGAGAGCAACATCAAGGTGGCCGTGGCCACCCTTCGGCGGGCCCTGAAAGACGGCCAGGACGGGCAGCGCTATCTCGTCAATGTGTCGGGTCGCGGCTACCAGTTCGTCGCACCAGTCACCTGCGCCGACAGCGACCCTCCAGTGGCCACAGTGCTTCCAGGACGCGCCCACCACCTTCCCGTTCCTGCCCACAACATTGTGGGCCGGCAACGCTCGATCCAGTCCATCAGCACGCTCTTCGAGACACAGCGGCTGGTCACCATCGTGGGTGAAGGCGGCATGGGCAAGACGACGGTCGCCATCGCCGTGGCGCGGCAGCTCTCGCACGAGACACCCGATGCCGTGCGCTTCGTTGATCTCTCCACACTGGTCGATGCGGGTTCCGTTGCCATGGCGCTGGCCACCGAGTTGGGCCTGCAAAACGATTCAGAAGGCGTGACCGCCACACTCATGAGCGCGCTCACCCATCAGCCCTTGCTCTTGGTGCTGGACAGCTGCGAGCATGTGCTGCAACCCACCGCGGAGCTGGTCAGCCGAATCCTCTGCGAGGCGCCTGGCGTGCGCATCCTGGCCACCTCCAGGGAACCATTGCGAACGCCCGGTGAATCACTTCACCGCCTTCCACCCCTGCGCAGCCCGCCAGCTGGCAGTGATCTCTCCGCAAAAGAGGCGCTTGCCTTCTCGGCGGTGCAGCTCTTTGTGGAACGCGCGGCCGCTTCGAATGAGCATTTCCGCTTCGAGGACAAAGACGCGCCGCTGGTCAGCGCCATCTGCAGAAAGCTCGACGGCGTGGCGCTCGCCATCGAATTGGCGGCGACTCATGCGGACGCCTTCTCATTGCGGGACCTTTCGACACTGCTGGACGACAGCAGGCGCGTGCTGGCGCTGGAGCGCCGCGGTGCATTTCCGCGCCACGCCAGCCTGGCCGCTACGATGGACTGGAGCTATCGATTGCTGCCGGACAACGAGCGCACGCTCCTTCGCCGGCTGTCGGTGTTTGATGGCGTCTTCTCGCTGTCGTCCGCCATGGCCGTGGCGGGGCCCGGCCAGGACACGGTGAAGGCCCTGCATGGTCTTGTCTCAAGATCCATGGTGGCGGTCGAATGGAACGCCCAATCACCTGGTTATCGGCTCCTTGACACCACCCGGGCCTATGCCGCCACCAAGCTGCAGGAGGCCGGGGAGGAAAGAGACCTGCGTCGGCGTCACGCCCTGCATCTGGTGGAGCGAATGACACAGGCCAAGATGGAATCCGTCGGGTCGGCCGATGGCGAATGCATCGACGACCACGACGCCATGATCGATGACGTGCGGGCGGCCTTGGCCTGGGCATTGGAGAGCGGAGACACCGAACTCGCCACGGCGCTGACGGTGGCCGCAACGCCACTGTGCCAACCCAGAATTAACGATGTTTAACCGCACGGCTGGGGGCCACCCGCAGCGGTATGCCTACATTCAATGGCTTGGCAACCTCTGCATAACGCCTCGCAGCCGAGGTGACCCCGCCGCCTCGGTTCGCGGGAGTGATGCAGAGCGTCCCAGGGACGCCTTTCGGGGCGCCTGCGAATCTGTCTGGTATGAGGTCGGTGAATGAAGTTTGAGACTCTGAGCATGTTGTTGGGCATGGGCATCATGCTCACGGCCGGTTCCGATGTGCACGCACAAAGCGAGGTCCTGACACCTCGCGCCCTCGCAGAAATTGAACGGCTGGGTGCACCCGCCCTCTCCCGCGATGGGCAGACGGCGGCCTACACCGTGACGGGCGAGCGATTGGCGTCCAGCGAGACCACGAGCAAGTCCACCAGCGAGCCCAACAACAAGGGCAACGGCAAGACCAGCGCCAAACTCTGGCTGGCGCCCAGCGCCGACCTCCAATCGGCCACTCTGCTCGTCCAGACCGATCAGGCCATCAGCCAGTTGAGCTGGTCCGAAGACGGGAAAAGCGTCTATTACGTGAGTCCCGCATCGGGGCGGGCTCAGCTCTGGAACGTCGGTGTCGACGCGACCGCGCCTCGCCAGGTCACCCACTATCCCCTGGGCGTGCTGGCGTATCGCCTGGTTGACCATGACCGCCTGTTGATCACCGCTCACGACGCGTTTGCGGATTGTGCAGACCTGGCCTGCAACCAGGCTCGCCTCGATCAGGAAGAGGCCCGCAAGCGCGACCGGGCACCCGCAGAAAGCGGTCTGATGTACCGGGACGGAGAAGCCCCCCGCTATCTCGACGGCTATATCGACAACCGGTTCGTGAACCTGTTCCAGGCTCGCCTTTCCGGCAAAGAGGTGCTGGGCAATGCCACGGCCATCGTGCAGGGCTATCGGTACGACATTGCCGAGCGCAACTTCCTGCCGCAGATCGACTTCAGCGTCTCACCGGACGGGCATGCCCTGTATGCAGGCCTGCGGCCGTCCGGATCCAACCAGGGAGACGAGCTGCCGAAGACGATCTATCGGGCGGCGCTGGAAGCTGGGCCGTCGAGCGCTGGCAACCAGTATGGCGCGTGGATCTCCGACCCAGCCCGGTCGGTCTACAGGCCGCGAATCTCCCCGGACGGGCGACGGCTCGCCTACCTGAGAGCAGAAGGGAGTGAGCACACGGCACCACGCATCACGATCTGGGTGCGTGACCTGGCGACCGACCAGGACCGCCAGGTCGCCGCGGGGCTGGATGTCCTCGTGAGTGAACTCGAATGGTCATCAGGTGGCGACAGCCTTTACGCGATGGGACCTGAAGGCACCCACCTCCGCTTGTTCAAGATTCCATTGAATGACGCTGGCAGCAGTGCCGGTGACGGTGCCGGTGCCACCGCCACTGCCGACGCCAATGCCATTGCCGGCGCCAAGGTTCCCGCCGACGCGCGCGCATTTGCAGCAGTCCCCAGCAGTGGATCGGTGCTCCAGTGGAGCAGCCAGGGCGGCAGACTCGCATTGCTGGAGAGTCATCTACAGCAGCCTCCAGAGGTGTCGGTGGTCGAGGAAGGGCCTGCGGGAAGGCGGCTGTCGAGCACCTCATCGGCCACGGCGCAGGTCGCTCCGTATGCGCTCGGAGAGGTCTCCACCTTCCGTTTCAAGGGCTGGAACCGAGACACGGTCGAAGGCATGCTGATGAAGCCGGCGCGTTTCGATCCTGCCCGGCGTTACCCGGTGGTGCTCCTGCTGCACGGCGGCCCGAACGGCCACTTCTCGGATGCCTGGAGCGCCGGCATGCTGGCTCCGCAGCTGTTGGCCGCACGCGGCTATGCGGTGGTCATGATCAATCCGCACGGATCAGCGGGCTACGGCACAGCCTTTGGACGAGCCGTGCTGCGTCATTGGGACGATCGACCGCTGGAGGACTTCAAGGCAGGTTGGGCGCACGCGTTGGCGGCCTTCCCCTTTCTGGACCCGGCGCGTGCCTGCGCGGTGGGCGGCTCGTACGGAGGCTACCTCACCTTGCTGTTTGCGGGCCGATGGAAGGCCCCGTGGAAGTGCTACGTCAATGGGCAAGGGATCTTCGACGTTCGCAGCTTCTTCTACGCGAATGACATCACACGCTACGACCAGTTGTCGTTCGGCCAGGAACCCTGGGCGGCCGCCGATCTGGAGCGGCAGAACCCCGCACGCGACGTTGGCCAATGGACCCAGCCCATCTTCACGATTGCCGGCGGCCGGGACTATCGGGTGCCCATTGAGCAGACCCTCGGGGCCTACAAGGCTTCCGCGCTGAGGAAAGTTCCGTCCCAGTTGCTGCTCTTTCCGGACGAAAGCCACGGTCAATTCAACCTGCCCAATCGGATCCGAACCATGGACGAGGTGTTGAGCTGGCTGGATCGCTGGACGGCGCCGGGCGGCCAGGCGGAGGCTCGCGTTCGGTGAGTGAGCCCCGCAGGGTCTTCACGCCTGCGCAGCACCCACAAAAAAGCCGGGGCGTGCCCCGGCTTTTTGCTTCCCGCCGATCACCGACCGGCAGGCAGATCGATCCAAGCCGATCAGGCTTGCTTGCGACGACGAGCGACGCCAACAGCCACCAGGGCCAGGCCGGCCAGGGCCAGGCTGCCGGGTTCCGGAACCTTGGACGAGAAGGTCAGGTTGTCGATGGCCACGTTGCCGGTTTGGATGATCTCGAAACGGGCGATGTTGGTGGCGGTGCTCACGCTCAGGGTGAACCAGCTGGCGCCAGAGCCATAAACCGAAGCCAGCAGGTTGTTGGCGCTGTCGTAGACATTCAGCACGGCGGTATCCGAGTCGTAACCTTCGTCGCCCACCAGCATCGACAGGGTGTTCACCGCGGTCGTGAAGTAACCGGTGATGTTGCCCCAGGTGGAGGTGCCGAACGAGTAGTGGCCCGAATCCGAGACCGAGGTCGAGTGCGAATAGGTCTGGTAGGTCGTCTTGGTGCTGAACACCAGGCCTTGGCTGGCGTAGCGGTTGTAGGCCGGGGCGTAGGTGCTGGCCAGGTCTTCGAAGGTGATGGTGGCAGCGCCGGCCGGCAGGGCAACGGCAATCAGGCCCGCAGTAGCAAGGGCGAGGCGGGCAATCAGACGAGTCAGCATGTGAAATCTTTTCAGGGAGGTTCTAACACCCTCTTACAAGCGAAATGTGTGCCAGCGCACTAAGTCCTTGATTCGCTTATCCCTAAGACTAGGGAGATGATGTCACTGTAAAAAGCTTCGACAGTCACTTGCGGCGATTCGTGAACTACTCCACGAATGGAAAAACGGTGTGTCGACATTCTTGACATCCGGTCTCCGGGCCCACAAAAACGGGCCCCGAAGGGCCCGCCGTGAACGGTTACGCGCTGCAGGAGCGCTCAGTTACCCAGGCGCGTGGGCATCGGCGGCGGCTCGCTGCGCTGGATCGGCTTCCAGCTCTTCAGGCGCTCCAGCACGTTGGCCACGGCGGCCTCCAGCTGCACATCGCGCCCCTGGTTCACCGCCACCGGGTCCAGATCCACATCGATGTCCGGGGACACGCCTTCGTTCTCGATGCGCCACTCACCTTCCGGCGTGAAGAAGCGGAAGAACGGCACGACCAGCCGGCCGCCATCGATCAGCGGTGGATTGGACGCAATGCCGATCAAGCCACCCCAGGTGCGCTTGCCGATCAACGGACCCAACTGGTTGCGGCGGAACGCGTAGGGCATGAAGTCTCCGCCCGAGCCCGCGTCCTGGTCGATCAGCATGGTCTTGGGGCCGTAGATGGCACCGCCGGGCGTGTCGTAGATCAGCGCGTCGCGGTCCTTCCAGCTGCCCAGGTAGGGGCGGGCCAGCACTTCGGTCACGTAGTTGGCCGCTTGCCCGCCGTCGTTGCGGCGGTCATCCATCACCAGACCCTGCTTGTCCACCTGCGCAAAGAACATGCGGTTGAAGTGCTGGAAGCCCTGCGTGGCCGTATCCGGCATGTACACATAGGCCAGCTTGCCGCCGCTCAGGCGGTCCACCTCCTGCCGGTTGTGCTCCACCCAGTGCCACTGCCGCAGCGCGACCTCGCTGGCGACGGGCTCGACTTGCACCTGGCGCGCGCCTTGCCCCTTGGCATCACTGGCCACGGTCAGTTGCACCGGCTTGCCTACCGTGTTCTCCAGTTGCTGGAACAGGTTGTGGCTGCCGTCCACCGGTTGGCCGTTCACCGCCAGCAGGTAGTCCCCGGCCTTCACGCCCAGGCCAGGCGCTGCCAGGGGCGCCTTCAGGAAGGGGTTCCAGCGGTCGCCCTGGAAGATCCTGCTGATGCGGTAGTGGCCGCCTTCGAAGCTGAAGTCCGCACCCAGCAGGCCAATGGCCACACGAGGCTCGGTCAGCACATCACCACCGCCCACCCGGTTGTGGGCCACCTGCAACTCACCAATCATGTCCACCAGCAGGTCGTTGAGGTCTTCACGACGCTGCACGTGCGCCACCAGCGGCAGATAACGCTGGTACACCGCCGCCCAGTCCAGCCCGTGGAGCTGGGGGTCGTAGAAGAACTCTTTCTCCATCCACCAGGTCTCGTTGAAGATCTGGCGCCATTCCGCGCGGGGGTCGATGCGTACGCGCAGGCCGGAGACGTCCACGGGCTTGGCATCGATCTTCTCGCGTGCATCTGCCACTTCCAGGCGGCCGCCGCCCAGGTCGAAGAGGATCCTCTTGCCGTCGGCGCTCATGGCGTAGTCACGCACGCCGGTCTTCACGAGCTTGGCGGTCTTCTCGTCGAAATCGAAGCGGTAGAGCTCACCCTGGTCGCGGCCTTCGGCCGCGGGCGCCTCGATGCTCACACCGGGCTGGCGCCGCTCGATATAGAACAGGGCACCGTCCGACGCCACGCCCAGGTGGTCGTAACGGGCCAGGGCCACCGGCAGGCCGATGATGCGGTCCTGGATGCCGGCAAAGTCAATGCGCACTGGCTTGGGCTTGCCATCCTTCTTGTCAGCGTCCTTCGGATCCTTGGGGTCGGCCGGCTTGCCCCTGGCGTCGCCCTTGCTGTCGCTGCGCTTATCGTCCTTGCTGTCCTTGTCCTTGCCGTCCTTGCTGTCCTTGGCGTCGCCCTCCTCGGCATCCGCCTTCCTGCCCTTGCCCTCTTCGTCCCCCGCCTTGGGCAGCAATGGCGACTTGCCATCCGCCCGCAGCACGGCGCCAAACAGGCCCAGGCGCAACGAGCGCTCCTGGGTGGACATGTCCAGGCCCACCTGTGTCGGGCCGGAGTTGATGGACGCAGCAAAGTACAGCACGTCACCCTTGCCGGAGAACACCGGCAGTTCCGCATGGCTCAAGCCATCAGTGAGCGTGTGCTGTTGCCCGGTCTGCAGGTCATGGACGCGGATCTGGCTGAAATGATTGCGGCCGGTGACCGTGTAGGCCAGCCAGCGGCTGTCCGGCGAGAAGCTCACATCAAAGCCCTGGCGGCGCAGGCTGTGGTCGATCTTCTGCAACTGGCCGGACTGCGGGCCCGAGAGCGGCAGTTGGAAGAGGTTGAGATGGTTGTCCTGCAGCACCAGGCGGGCGCCGTCGGGCGACCAGTCCAGCAGCTTGTAGTAACCCGTCTCCGGCAGCAGGATCTTGCGCGCGGCCTTGCCTGCGGCCTGCTCGCCCAGTTGGTCACGCAGCACCACCTCGTGGCGCATGCCGGGCGCGTCGGAGATGTAGGCCACCTGCTGGCCGTCCGGGCTCCAGAGCGCGTCCTGCTCCCGCACGCCGGACGTCTGGGTGAGGTTGCGCACCACGCCGTCCTTCACCGGCACCGTGAAGACCTCACCACGCGCGCTCACCAGCACGCGCTTGCCTGTGGCGGAAAGCGCTACGCTGGTGATGGTGCGGGCGGCATCCTTCCACTGCACACGCGCCTGGGCGCTCGGCTCGGAGAGGGGCACGCGCAGGGTCTGGGGCGTGCTGCCGTCCAGGCCGATCTCCTTGATCCGGCCACCCACCTCATAGACGATGCGACCGTCCTTGCCGTCGGCCGTCTTCACGTCCCAGACGGTTTCGCGGGTCAGCTGGCGCAGGGCCTTGGTGCGGGTGTTGTAGGCAAACAGGTTGGCCGCGCCATCATGGCGGTCCGAGATGAAGACCACCTCTTCACCCATCCAGATGGGGTTGCTGTCGGTGGCATTGACGTGGGGGATCTGCTCCCAGGTCTTGCCCTTGGGGTCGATGATCCAGATCGGCGGTGTGGTGCCGCCGCGGCTTTGGCGCCAGCCGGAGGCACCGGCGTTGGCGCGGCGGTACGGGCGGTAGGCCAGCAGGCGGCCGTCGGGCGACCAGCTGCCCTCGTAGGCCACGGCCTTCATCACCTGCTGCTCGAAGCCGCCCTCCAGCGGCACTTCGTAGAGCTGGTTGCTGCGGTTGTTCAGCACCTCGCGGGGCGAGGCAAACAGCACCCGCTTGCCGTCCGGGCTCCAGCCCGTGACCTGGTCGGTGGCGCTGTGCCAGGTCAGGCGGCGCGGTTGGCCACCGCCCGTGGGCACCACGTAGACATCGGTGTTGCCGTCATAGGCTGCGGAATAGGCGATCCACTGGCCATCGGGCGAAAAGTGCGGAGAAAACTCCGACGACACCCGGGCGGCCAGCTGGCGCGGCTGAGTGCCGTCTCGATTGGCCAGCCACAGGGCACCGCCGTACACAAATGCCAGGTGGCGCGTAGAGATGGCGGGCTGGCGGAGCAGCAGGGTGCCGGCATCGGCATTGGCACCGGCGGAAGCCGGCGCCGTGGACTGCGCCAGCGCCGGGGTGGTCGCTGCGATGCCGGCCGACAGGCTCAGCGCCAGGGCTGCAGCCTGGCTCAGGGAACTCAGTTGCATGAGGTGTTTGTGAACGGTTGGAATCAGCGGGGCAGGATAGCGGGCCTGCCCAACGATGCCGAAGCTCACCCCTGCCGATTTGAGGCGCAGGCGCTCAGTGCTTTCCCGGGGGAACGGGGCCGAATGGCGCCCGGTGGTGGCGTCAGGCCTGCGCCGGCTTGCTGCGCGAGGCCTTCCAGCCCCCATAGAGGGCGATCAGGCCAGGCACCAGGATCATGGCCCAGATGATCTTGCTCAGATGGGTCTGCACGAAGGGGATGTTGCCGAAGAGATAGCCGGCCAGCGTCAGGCCCACCACCCACAAGGTGCCGCCGCCGACGTTGTACGCCGTGAAACGGCTGCGGCTCATGGCCGCCACACCGGCCACGAAGGGGGCAAAGGTGCGGATGAACGGCATGAACCGGGCCAGCACGATGGTGATGCCACCGTGCCGCTCGTAGAACTCATGGGCGGCGTTGAAGGCGCGCTTGTTGAAGAAGCGTGACTGCTCCCACTGGAACACCTTGGGGCCGATCCTGCGGCCGATGGTGTAGTTGCACTGGTCGCCCAGAATCGCCGCCACCAGCAGCACGCCCATGGCCAGCGGCAGGTTCATGAGGCCCGCGCCACAGAGCGCGCCCACCACGAACAGCAGCGAATCGCCCGGCAGGAAGGGCATCACCACCAGGCCTGTCTCCACAAAGATGATCAGGAACAGCAGCGCATAGACCCAGGCCCCGTAATGGGCCACAAATTCCGCCAGGTGGGCATCCACGTGGAGGACGAAATCAATCAGGAAATGCAGGACATCCATGGCGGCGCATTATGGCGGCCCGCCGCCGGCCTTCGTCAGCGGAGGCATCAGATAAACCCTGCGCCGGCCCACGGCTGGTACAGACGCGGCTCGGGAGGCAGCGCCAGGCGCTCACCGCCGCCATGGTGGCGCGCAGGCGAGGATTTGCACCGCCGCCAGGTGTCCCTGGCGGGCAGGTATCGGCCGTGAGCCTTCTACAATCCCCCTTATGGATGCTTCTCTCGCCCCTGCGGCGAACGTACTGCCCGGCAGCGACCCCGCCGACGCCTCGCGCCGCTCGATCCGCGAACTCCCGGATGAACTCATCAGCCAGATCGCCGCCGGCGAGGTCGTGGAGCGCCCGGCTTCCGTGGTGCGGGAGCTGGTGGACAACGCCCTGGATGCCGGCGCCGGTCAGATCCAGCTCAAGCTGCTGGCGGGCGGTATCCGCAGCCTGATCGTGGAAGACGACGGCCACGGCATTCCGGATTCGGAACTGCCGCTGGCCATCAAGCGCCATGCCACCAGCAAGATCAGCAACCTGGACGAACTCGAGGCCGTGGCCACGATGGGATTCCGGGGCGAGGCACTGGCGGCCGTGTCGTCAGTGGCAGAACTCTCCCTGGTGTCCCGCTTCGACGGCGCCCCGCATGCCTGGCGCCTGGACGCCCGCAGCGGCGAGCTGAGCCCCGCCGCCCGCGCGCGCGGCACCAGCGTGGAGGTGCGCGAGCTCTTCTTCAACACGCCCGCGCGCCGCAAGTTCCTGAAGACCGAAGGCACCGAACTCGGCCACTGCCTGGAGGCCCTGCGCCGCCACGCACTGGCCCGGCCGGATGTGGGCTTCACCGTCTGGCACGAAGGCAAGCTGGTGGACCAGTGGCGCGCCTCGTCCCTGGCACAACGCATCGCCGAAGTCCTGAACGAGGATTTCGTCAGCCAGAGCCGGGATGTGTTCGCCGAGGTCGGCCCGCTGCGCATCCACGGCCGTGTGGGCCTGCCCGAGGCCGCCCGCAGCCGCGCGGACATGCAATACGTGTATGTGAACGGCCGCTATGTGCGGGACAAGCTGATCGCCCACGCCATTCGGTCCGCCTTTGACGACGTGCTGCATGGCCAACGCCAGCCCAGCTACGTGCTCTTCATCGACATCTCCCCCGAACTGGTGGATGTCAACGTGCACCCGACGAAGATCGAGGTGCGCTTCCGTGACGGCCGCGAAATCCACCAGCAGGTGCGCCGCGCCGTGGTGGCCGCCTTGGCCCTGAGCCGCACCGCAGACGCTGCACCGGAAGACGAAGCCCCCGCCCGCACACCGGCCGTGCCCACCACCTGGACCGGCACCGCCGCCTGGGACCGGCCGATGGCGCAGGAAACGCCCGCCAGCTACGCGGTGAGCGCTGGCTCGGATAGCTGGCGCTCACCCATCCCCACCCGCGCCCAGACCGCCTTGGCCCTGGAACAGGCCGAGGCGCTTTATTCCCCCGGCCCCGCGCCCGGCGCGCTGCCCACGGCGCCCGCCGGCCCGCGCCCCAACCCCACCACCTACGGCGCCGCCGCGTCCGCACCCGCGCCGCTGCCGTCCAGCCAGGCTGGCGAATGGCCACTGGGTCGAGCCATCGCCCAGATCCAGGGCATCTACATCCTGGCGGAAAACGCCCAGGGCCTGGTCATCGTGGACATGCATGCCGCGCATGAGCGCGTGGTCTACGAGCGGCTGAAGACGGCGCTGGGCGAGACCCGCATCGACTCGCAGCCGCTGCTGATCCCGGTGACCTTCTCCGCCACGCCGCAGGAGATCGCCACGGCTGAAGCGCAAGCCGAGACGCTGAACCGTCTGGGCCTGGATATCGCCCCCCTCTCCGCCAAGATGCTCGCCGTGCGTGAACGCCCGGCCCTGCTGGCAGGCGGCGATGTGGTGGAGCTGGCGCGCGGCGTGCTGGCCGAACTGGCCCAGTTCGACGCCAGCCATGCCATTGAGCGTGCCCAGCACGAGATCCTGGCCACCATGGCCTGCCATGGCGCCGTGCGCGCCAACCGGCAGCTCAATCTCGACGAAATGAATGCCCTGCTGCGCGACATGGAGCGCACAGAGCGCGCCGATCAGTGCAACCATGGACGCCCCACCTGGCGCCAGCTCACCGTGCGTGACCTGGACGGCCTTTTCCTGCGTGGCCGCTGAACCGCCACCACTCCCACCCTTCTGACGTAGTACCGACATGGCCACGATCAAACTCAACAAGAACAAACCGGCCAGCGACAAGCCGTCCGGCTCCGGCCCGCGCCGAGCCCCCGTGCGCGGCGGCGGCGGTGTGGGCAAACCACGCCCCACCCTGGCCCAGGCGCAAGCGGACCGCGCCGAGCGCCAGGCAGCCTACGAACAGCGCAGGGCGGACGAGCATCAGGACCAGCGTCGTCCGGGTGGACGCCCCGACCGAGGTTTTGACCAGCGCACCGACAGCCGACCTTACGGCCCGCGCGGCGGTGACCGGGCCGAGCAGGACCGTGGGCCGCGTGGCCCAGGGGGGCACGGTGGCCCCGGTGGCCCGCGTGGCGGATCGCAAGGGCGTGGCCCGGGCTATGGCGGCAACTTTGGCGGCAACCGCGAACCCTGGGGCCAGCGCGATGCAGGCGGCCGCCGTGAAGGCGGTGGCCTGCACAACGACCGTGACGACCACGGCAGCCGCTACACCCAGGAAAGCCGCCCTCACCGCGAGGATCGTTATGGCCGGGAAGATCGCTTCGGTGGCGACAACCGTGGCCCGGCCGCACGCCGCCCCGATGACCGGGGCCCGCGTGGGGACCGTCCCGGCTTTGGTGACAACCGAGGTGGCTTCGGCCACGACCGTGGTGGCTATAGCGACAACCGTGGCGGTGACCGTGGTAGCTACGGCGACCACCGTGGTGGTGACCGTGGTGCGCCGCGCGGCGATGGCCGACAAGATGGCCGGTTCGAGAACCGTGGCGGCCCCGACAACCGCTATGCCCGCGACGATCGGCCCTCGCAACGTGGCCCTGGCGGTGCCGGTGGTGCCGGTGGTGGTGGAGGCCGCTATGGCGAAGGCCCGCGCGACGACCGCCCACGCGGCCCCCGCACGATGTCCGACCGCCCTGCCGGCAACCGGTATGGCCCGGACAACGGTCCCCATCACGGCCCCGCAGGGGCTGATCGGGGGTGGTCGGACCGCCCGCAACAGTCCCGTCCCGGAGATCGGCCCTACGGAGATCGGCCCTACGGAGAGCGTCCTTATGGCGACCGGCCGTACGGAGATCGACCGCAAGGGGACCGGCCGTATGGCGATAGGCCCTATGGCGACCGGCCTCGCTCAGACCGCCCACGCCCGCAACACCAGGCGGACGGCGAGTTTGACACCCCGCGCCCCCGCAATCCGGCCCCGCAGCGCCTGGCCGACCCCGCCGAAGGCGAACGCCTCTCCAAGCGCATGAGCGAACTGGGCCTGGCCTCGCGCCGCGAAGCGGACGAATGGATCGAAGCCGGCTGGGTGACCGTGGACGGCAAGTTGGCCGAACTGGGCCAGCGCGTCGGCCCGGATGTGAAGATCGAGATCGACCCGGCCGCGCGCCAGGAACAGGCGCAACGCGTCACCATCCTGCTGCATAAGCCCATCGGTTATGTCTCCGGCCAGGCCGAAGACGGCTATGAGCCCGCCTCGGTGCTGGTGAAGGCCGACACGCACTGGGCTGAAGATCCCGCCACCGGCATCCACTGGGCGCCCGGCCATGGCCGCAATCTGGCACCCGCCGGCCGCCTGGACATCGACTCCACCGGCCTGCTGGTGCTGACGCAGGACGGCCGCATCGCGCGCCACCTGATCGGCGAAGACTCCAACGTGGAGAAGGAATACCTGGTCCGCGTCACCATGGAACAGGGCAATCCCGAGGTGCCTGCACAGCATCAACTGGACCCGCGCGCCCTCGCCTTGCTGAACCACGGCCTGGAACTGGACGGCGTGGAACTCAAGCCCGCCAAGGTGAGCTGGGCCAATGAAGACCAGCTGCGCTTTGTGCTGCGCGAAGGCCGCAAGCGCCAGATCCGCCGCATGTGCGAGCAGGTGGGCCTGAAGGTGGTGGGGCTCAAGCGCGTGCGCATCGGGCGCATTCCGCTGGGCCAACTGCCCGCTGGCCAGTGGCGCTACCTGGCGCCCTGGGAGCGCTTTTGACGCGTCCGGTGGCGACGCCAGCGGGCCTGTTGCCGCTGTGTCTGGCGGGCCCCACCGGCTGCGGCAAGACCGCAGCGGCGCTGGCCCTGGCCCGGCGCCAGCCCGTGGAGATCATCAGCGTGGATTCGGCCCTGGTCTACCAGGGCATGGACATCGGCACCGCCAAACCCACGCCCGCTGAGCTGGCCGAGGTGCCGCATCACCTGATCAACATCCTGCCGCCGACCGACAGCTACTCCGCCGCGCAGTTTGTCCGTGACGCCACGGCCCTGGTGCCGCAGATCCAGGCCCGAGGGGCCCGCCCGTTGCTGGTGGGCGGCACCATGCTGTATTTCAAGGCGCTGTTTGACGGCCTCTCCGCCCTGCCGCAGGCCGACCCGGCCCTGCGCGCCGAGCTGGACGCCCGCGCCGCCCGCGAGGGCTGGCCCGCCCTGCACGCCTGGCTCGCCACGCTGGACCCCGAGACCGCGGCCCGCCTGGCCCCGCTGGACAGCCAGCGCATCCAGCGCGCGCTGGAGGTCTGCCTGCTGGCGGGTGAGCCGATGTCGGCGCTGTATCAGCGCCAGCGCAGCGAAGGCGTGGACTGGCCCTTGATCTCCCTGGAACCCACCGACACCGCGCGCGCCTGGCTGCATCAGCGTCTGGGCGAGCGTTTTGCGCTGATGCTGCAGGCCGGCTTTGTGGATGAAGTCCGGCAACTGCGGGCACGCGGCGACCTGGACCTGAGCCTGCCCGCCATGCGATGCGTGGGCTACCGGCAGGCGTGGGAATTGCTGGATGAGGCCGAACAGCGCGGCCGCGCCGAACCCGACCTGGCCGCACTGCAGGAGCGCGGCACGGCTGCGACACGGCAGTTGGCCAAGCGCCAGATCACCTGGCTGCGCAGCATGCCGACGCGCCGGGTGGTGGCGGCGGAGCGGCCTGACGCGTTGGCAGAGGTGATGGCGGTGATCGACCGCATCGATGACAGCGCCCGCACGGACCCTGGCAACACCATTGACCCGGGCGACCGGCCCAACCCGAACCCGACGGCCCCATCACCGACCTGAGCAAGGAAGCGTACCGATGCCCCCACCCCCGCTGCTGCAAGCCACCGGACTGACCAAGCGGTTTGGGGGCCAGACACTCTTTGAGGGGTTGGACCTGCGGCTGCAGCCGGGGGAATTGCTGGCCTTGCTGGGTGAATCCGGCAGCGGCAAGTCGACGCTGCTCAATGGCCTGGCGGCCCTGGAGCCTCTGGATGAGGGCCAGGTGTTGCTGGATGGGCAGGACATCCTGCGCCTGGACGAGGCGGGCCAGGCCCTGCTGCGCCGTGAGCGGCTGGGTTTTGTCTTCCAGGCCTTCCACGTCCTGCCGCACCTCACGGTGCGCGACAACATCGGCCTGCCCCTGCTGCTGCAGGGACGGCCGGACACGACCCGCGTGGACCACATGCTCGGCGCCGTGGGCCTGGCTGCCCATGCCAATCATCTGCCACGCCAGCTCTCTGGCGGGCAGTTGCAGCGCGTGGCCATCGCGCGGGCGCTGGTGCATCGGCCGGCGCTGGTGCTGGCGGACGAACCCACTGGCAACCTGGACCCGCGCCATGCCGACCAGATGATGCAGCTGCTGCGCCAGCAGTTGCAGGAGCAAGGCGCGGCCTGCCTGCTGGTGACCCACTCCGCCCACGCCGCGGCCCTGGCGGACCGCCGCCTGCGGCTGGACGGCGGCCAGTTGGTGGACGCCTGAGCATGCGGGCGCTACGCCTGGCCTGGGGCTGGTGGTGGCAATTGTCCTGGCCGGCCTTGCGGCTGCAATGGGGGCGCCAGCTGGCGGCCCTGCTCACCATTGCCCTGGGGCTGGCACTGGCCGGCGCCGTGCATTGGATCAACGGCTCCGCCCTCGCCCAGTTCGAAGCCGCCGCACGGCACAGCAGCGCGCAGGCCGACCTGGAGCTGCACGCGGCCCCGGGGGCGCCGGCATTGGGTGATGCGCTCTATGCCTCGCTCGCAGCGCGTGAGGACATCGTCGCGCTGGCACCCCGCCTGGAAGCCAGTGTGCGCGTGCAGGCGCCGGATGGACGCTGGGTGCGTCTGCGGTTGCTGGGCCTGGACCTGCTGCAGATCGCCAGTTTTCATCCGCAATGGCTGCCTCGCGCTGACGGCGGCCGATGGGCCGAGGCGCTGAACGGGTCCGCCTTGCTGATCAGTGATGCGGCCCTGCGGCAATTGGCCGCTCAGCCCGATGACGGCCAGCCGCACGGGGCCCCGCTGGCGGACGCGCCCCAACAGCTGCGGGTGGACATCCCCGGCGCTGAAGCGCCGCTGTCCGTGGCCGGCACCCTTCCCGACAGCAACCAGGCGGTCCTGGTGATGGACATCGCCTGGGCGCAGGCCATGTTGCAACGCCCGGGCGAGCTGGATGCCATCCTCCTGCGTATGGCGTCGGGCCACGCTGCCCCCTCGACCTGGCCTGCGGGCATTGAAGCCGTGGCGCCGCAAGAGCAGGCCCGTCAACAAGCCGATGATGCGCGCCGCCTGACCCAGGCCTACCGGCTCAACCTGGGCGTGCTGTCCCTGATGGCCTTGTTTGTCGGCGCCTTCATGGTGTTTGCGGTGCACAGCCTGTCGGTGGCCCAGCGCCTGCCGCAACTGGCCTTGCTGGGCGTGCTGGGCATGAGCGGGCGCCAGCGCCTGGCCCTGCTGCTGGCGGAGGCCTTGCTGCTGGGGCTGGCAGGCGCGGTGCTGGGCCTGGTGCTGGCCCTCGGCCTGGCCGAACTGGGCTTGCGCCAACTGGGCGGGGACCTGGGCAGCGGGATGATGGGACTTTCCGGCGCCCGCCCCACGCTGCAGACCTCCGCCGCGTCGATCGTGGGCTTGCTGTTGCTGGGCCCCGTGGTCAGCGTGGGTGCGGCCGCCCTGCCCCTGGCACGCTTGCGGCGCCTGCCCGCCGCGCAGGTGCTCAAGGGCCTGGGCAGCGGCGCGCCGGACCGCCGTTGGTGGCTGGCAGGCCCCGCCCTGTTGCTGCTGGCCCTGCCGTTGGCACTGCTGCCGCCGGTGGCCGGTCTGCCGCTGGGTGCCTACGGCGCCATGGTGGCCCTGCTGCTGGGGGCACTGGGCAGCGTGCCCTGGCTGCTGCGCGGGCTCACCGGGCTGGTCCGGCGCCGGGCCGCACGCCGGGCACTGCCGCTGCTGGCGGTGGAGCGCGCCCGTGACCAGGCCGGGGAAGCTGGCCGGCTGATTGCCGGCGTGCTGGTGGCACTGGCCCTGGCGGTGGCCATGCTGGTGATGATCGCCAGCTTCCGGCTGTCGCTGGACCAATGGCTGACCCAGATGCTCCCGGCCGATCTCTACCTGCGCCAGACGGCGCGGGACAGTACCGAACAAGGCCGCCCGCTGGCCCCCAGCCTGGTCGCAAGGGCTGCGGCACTGCCAGCGGTCGTGCGGGTCGAGGCCCAGCGGACCCGTCAGGTGGGTGTTCACATGGCCGATGGCCGCCAGGAACGAACCGCCCTGCTCGCGCGGCCCTTGGACCACACCCTGCCCCTGCAAGGCGAGACGGCGGCGCCGCAACCCGGCACCCTCGCCGTCTACATCAATGAAGCCATGCGGGACCAGTTGCATCTGGCGCCCGGAGACCGGTTCAGCCTGCTGGTGGACGGCAAGGACGTGAACGCCACGGTGCGCGGCGTCTGGCGAGACTACAGCCGGCAGTCGGGTGCCGTGCTGGTCGAGCGTGCAGACTGGCAACGCGCCACGGGCGACGACACGCTCACCGAGCTGGCGCTGTGGCTGGCGCCGGACACCGACCCGCTGACCGTGCAGGCCGCCGTGCGGCAACTGGCGCCCACGCCGGAGTCGGTGGAGATGGCCTCGGCCGGAGAACTGCGTCGGTTCTCGCTGGCCATGTTCGACCGCAGCTTTGCCATCACCTACTGGCTGCAGGCGGTGGGCCTCGGGCTGGGGCTGTTCGGCGTGGCGGCCAGCCTCTCGGCGCAATTGCTGGCGCGCCGGCGTGAGTTCGGGCTGCTGCTGCACCTGGGCCTGACACGCGCAATGCTGCGCCGGCTGGTGCTGGGCGAGACCCTGATCCAGGGCGTGGCTGGCGCCTTGATGGGCTTGCTGGTGGGGCTGGCGATCAGTGCGGTGCTGGTCTTCAGGCTGAACCCGCAAAGCTTCCACTGGAGCATGGATTGGCTGGTGCCGTGGCCACGGGTGGCGGCGTTGCTGCTGGCCAGCCTGATGGCGACGGGCGTTACCGCCGCGGTGGCCGGCGCCCGGGCGCTGGGGTCGCGCCAGGGCGAGGCCCTGCGTGCCGTGCGGGAGGATTGGTGATGATGAAACGTCGGCCGCTGCTGCTGGGGTTGGGCGCCCGGCTGGTGATGGGCGGTGGCGCAGCCTCGGCGGCGCAGCTGGCGGTGGCGGCAGCCTCTCCCTCAGCGGCTGCGTCGGCCTCGTCAGCGGATCGGCCGGTGGGCGTCAGCCCCGAGCCGGTGCTGTCGGCAGCGCCACTGGTGTTCCCCCGGGATCACGGCGCCCATCCCGAGACCGGTGTGGAGTGGTGGTACGTGACCGGCGTGCTGCGCCCTGAACAGGGCGAGGCCAATGCCCCGCCCGCGTACGGCTTCCAGCTCACCTTCTTCCGAATTCGCCGCACACTGGCTCGCCCGTTGGCGAGTCCGTTTGCCCCCGCGCAGATCATGCTGGGCCACGTGGCCGTCACCGACCTGGCCGGCCAGCGCCTGCACCACGACCAGCGCCTGCTGCGCCAAGGCTTTGCCAACGCCCGCACCGACGAAACCGACACCCGCGTGCGCCTGGGCGATTGGTCGCTGGCGCGCAGCGCGGGCGCCGACGGCCTCAGCCGCTACCAGTTGGCTTTCCGTAGCGAGCACGCCAATGTGGCGCTGTCGCTGTCCCTGGCGGCCGCCTTGCCGCCCTTGCTGCAGGGCCGCGCCGGCTGGTCCCAGAAGGGCCCCCAGGCCCAGCACGCCAGCCGCTATGTCAGCGAACCGCAACTGGCCGGCCGCGGCGCATTGGCGGTGGACGGCAAGCCGGCACAAGCGGTCCAGGCCCGGTGCTGGCTGGACCACGAATGGAGCCATGCTTATCTGGGCCGCGGGCGGGACGACGACACCACCCGCTCGGTCGGTTGGGACTGGCTGGGCCTGAACCTGAACGACGGTTCCGCCCTCATGCTGTTCCAGATGCGTCGCCAGGACGGCAGCACCCTCTGGACCGGCGGCACCTGGCGCGACCCGGCGGGCCGCCAGCAAGACCTGGAGCAGCAAGTGCGCTTCGAGGCGCAGGCCTGGTGGGACAGCCCCGCCAGTCTGGCCCGTTATCCGGTGCGGTGGCGCATCCACACACCACAAGGCATGTGGCGGGTCGAAGCCCTGTTCGATGCACAGGAAGTGGACGCGCGCCGCAGCACCGGCTTCCTTTATTGGGAAGGCGTGGTTCGGCTGCTGGACGAAGCCGGCACGCTCAAGGGCTGGGGCTATCTGGAGATGACGGGTTACGCCGGCCGTGTGCCGCTGTAGCGGCTGCGCCCGGAGGGCGTGACCGCATAAGCGCGCACGCAATTGCATCCGGCCCCACGCGCCATGGCCAGCGCCTGCCGGGCCTGCTGGAGCAACTGGTCGGCCCCCTGCTGCGGTTCGCGTTTCCAGTCCTGCCAATGTGCCAGCCCCAGGCTGGCACTCAGCGGCAGGGGTTGCCCCGCCCACCGGTAGTCCAGCGTGGCCACGCGGTGCCGCAGGCGGTCAGCCGCATCCAGCGCACCGAGCGGGTCGGTACAGGGCAGGTAGACGGCCCAGACGCCGCGAGGCAGCGGCAGCAGCCAGTCGCCGCCCCGCAGTTGCTGCCGGGCCAGTTGGGCCAGGCGCTCGTCCAGCGCCGCCACACACTCGGCGCCGAATTGATGCTGCAGACGCGCCCAGGGGTCCAGTTCCAGCAGCACCAGGGCGCCGTCGTGGCCATGGCGCTGCGCACGTGCAGCCTCGCGCTTGAGCTCCTCGCTCAGTTGGGCCTCATCGGCCTGGGCGTTCCCGTGTGATTCGTGCCGTGCACCCTCACCACGCGCTCGCCAGAAACGACGCAGCCGGTCCCACCAAGCCTTGGGGCTTCTGTCAATCTCTTGAGCCATGCCGCTTGCCCGCCTTGCCGTTTGAGGATTGATTGCAGCACAGGAGCAAGCGTCGCGCCGACCCCTTGTCCGAGGGAGGATAGGCCCGATGTCACAGGCTGGGCAGTGCCGTTGTAACCAGCCTGTATCGGCGCGTGGGCTTCCCGCCACGCCGCGCGCACTGGCACTACAGTGGTGGGCTGACACACCGCCCATGACGCGGTGTAGAGTCCTGGGCCATGACCCAACTGCTCACTCCACGGCTGCGGCTGGTGCCCTTTGAGGACAGCCATCTCGCTGGCCTGAACGCCTTGAACAGCGACGCCGAAGTCATGCGGTATCTACAGGGCCGACCCGAGACGCTGGAAGAAACCCAGGCGGGCATCGACCGGGTGAAGGCCAAGTGGAAGCAATGGGGCTACTCCTGGTGGAGTTTCCTGGAACGCGATTCTGGCGAACTGGTGGGCGCCGGCTGCATCCAGCATCTGAACAAGGACCAGTCCCAGCCCCTGGAGATCGGCTGGCGTCTGCGGCGAGACCGTTGGGGCCAGGGTCTGGCTTCCGAGGCCGCGCGCCGCATGGCACGTTTTGCGTTCGACCATCTCGCCGCACTGGAGCTGACCGCCGTCTGCAATCCAGACAACCAGGACTCCGCCCAGGTCATGCAACGGCTGGGCATGAAGTTCCGCGGGATCGAGCGCTGGTATGACACCGATTCAACGGTGTATGTGATCTCCGCAGCCGAGTGGCAAGCCTCCCCCGCCAGCGCCAAGGCGGCCGCCGAGGCCGTGCCGGAAGAGGCTGAGCTGGCAGCAGCGCCTGAGCAAGGGCGCTCGATCGAGCTGTGAGCCGCCGCGACAATGGGCGCTCAGTGGCGCTCAGTGGCGCTCAATGCCGCTTAAGGCCGCTTAAGGCCGCTTAAGGTCGTTTAAGGCGTTACAGGCCACCCACAAAGTAACGTTTCAGGCCGGCCAGAATCATTTCCACGGCAATGGCGGTCAGCACCAGGCCCATCAATTTCTCGAGGGCGGAGACGACCGAATCCCCCAGCAGCTTGCGGATGCGGTCCGCCAGGATCAGGGCCAGGAAGGAAATCACCATCGCCGTGAAGAGCGCACCCACCCATTCGGCGATGCGGTCCGGCTGGCGTGAGGCCAGCAGCAGCACCGTGGCCATGGCCGAGGGCCCAGCCAGCAGCGGCACGGCCAGCGGGAAGATGAACGGCTCGCGCCCCATTTCCACCCCGTAGGCGCTCTCGCCCGGATGGCTGAAGATCATGCGGATGGCGATGATGATCAGGATCACGCCGCCGGCCACCTCCAGCGAACGCTCAGACAGGTGCATCAGGCGCAGGAAGCTGTCTCCCAGGAACATGAACACCAGCAGCACGGTGAAAGCGATGCCCACCTCGCGCAGCGCCACCTTGATGCGGCGCTCCTTGGGCACGTTGCGCATGATGGGGATGAAGATGGGCAGGCTGCCCAGCGGGTCCAGCACCAGCAGCAAGAGAATGAGGGCGGAGAGAAAACTGTGATCCATGCGCCAGATTGTCCCCGAAGCGGGCCAGGCGCCGTGTCATCCCGCGCCCACGGATGAAACGTTCATGCGTCAGGCTCACTAAAATCGCGTGGAAATGTGAGCCAAACTCCCCCTCATGAACGAGAAAACCAGCCTGGACGCCATCGACCGAAAGATTCTGGACATCCTGCAGCGGGACGGACGGATCTCCAATGTGGACCTCGCCAGCCAGGTCCACCTGTCGGCCCCCCAGTGTTTCCGCCGGGTGCGTGCGCTGGAGGAACGGGGCGTGCTGCGGGGTTACCGCGCGGATGTGGCGCCCCAATTCCTGGGGCTGGACGTGGTGGCCTATGTCAGCCTCAACATCACGGCACAGGCCTTCGCGCGGGTTCGGGAGATTGAATCCCTGATCCGCGACTTCCCCGAGATCCTGGAATGCCACACCGTCTCCGGTGATTGCGACTACCTGCTCAAGGTGGCCGCCAGCAATCTCAAGGGCCTGTCCACCTTTCTCACTGACAAGCTGATGCAACTCGACGGCGTCGCGGATGTCCGCTCCATGATCTGCCTGGAGGAGATCAAGCCACCGGCAGGCTGGCCGGTGCGCTGACCTCAGGTCGCATCAGCTGCTTCCTTGGTGAGGCGCTTGAAGGCGTTGAGCAACCGGCTTTGCGTAAACACCGCCTCTCGCAAGCCAGCCATGTGCATGTTCCTGGCCTTCGGGTTCTGCCGCAGGAACACCAAGTTGAGGTCGCGGCTGCGCCGGATCGCCGTCAAGATCTGGTCATTCTCGTTCCCGAGGCGCTCCAGGACCCGGTCACGTGCGGCGCGAGGGAGGCTGGTCAGGCTGGCCTGAAGCTTCTCCACCAGTTGCGATTCCACAAAGTCCTCCCGCTCTCGGCGGACCTCTGCCTTGGTCAAGCCTGGCGCAGAAGCCTGAAAATCAGAGCGCATTTGGTTCACGCTGCCTGTCAACCGCTCCAGCACCAACTCGTGGAAGGCATCGGTCCGCGCGGATTCAGCAGGCGGCTTGCCAAAGAACCCCAACACCCGCTGACCCACACTGGGCCGCGCCTGGAGCGTCGCCACCATCTCACTCACGACAGCCGCCATCATGGCGTCGCCCGACGGGTTGGCCTTCCAACGTGCGGCAATGTCCCGGGGTACCGACACCTCTTCGTCGACCGCCGACACCAGAGCGGCTGCCTTTTCAGGCTTGCGCCCAGCATCAAGGTTTTGAATCGACGGGGCAGTCTTGACGAGACGAGGCGGCAATGCCGGCGCTGTGTAAGGCGGAGGTTCCGCCAGATACGGCGGGGGCGGTGGCGCCGCCTTGGCAGGAAGAGGACCGATCTCCTCATAGATATCCAGGTCTTCTCCCCCCTGGGCATCAACATGATCGGCCGCTACCTTCACATGCGCCGGCAGGAGGCCGTCAGGAGACTCTACGGTCCCGGTGGCCGGTTGGACACCTGCAGTGACCGGGCGGAGATAGCCATCGGAGAGGTCCCTGTCGTCCACCTTTTCGAAGCCGATGGGCACCTCGCCATTGGATGAGGCCGCCCGCAGGCTCGCCGCTGTGTCATCCACGCCGAGTAGTTCCTCAACCAAATCGTAGTATTGCGCTTCATCGGCCTTGCTGAGGATGGGTACCCGGGATGGGATGGGGACAACCGACTCCGTCTCCAGCGGCCACTGTGCGAGTTGGTCAGCCAGGGCATTGATTTGTGCCTCCTGCGCCTTGCTGACGCTCGGCACCATCGATGGGGCGAAAAGGTCGACCTCCGGGTCCGTCTGCAATTGCTCGGCCAGCTTATCGAAGCCGGCTTCGAATGCCCTCGCCGCGGCGTTGGGCCGAGCAGGGTTGGGCACCTTCAGCTCGTGGCGCGGCGGTTCCGAATGCAGATCCGCCAGTGTGGGCACGCTGGGCACATCAAGCGGGTCAAAACCGACGTCCGCCAGCGCTGCAGGCGGTATGGCCCGCGGGGGCTTCGGTGGCGGCGTCAAGGATACTGTCGGGGGCAATGGTGCCGGCCGCATGGGTGTCCGCTTGGGGGCTGGCGCCGCCGGCCCCTGCATCACGTGTGACGGCTGCGCCTTCCCCGCTGGCGGGGCGTTCTCTTCCGGCCGTGCCGTCTCTGCTGGCCGAGGCTTTTCTGCCGGCAGCGCTTTTTCTGCCGGCCGTGCCTTTTCTGCCGGCGCTGACTTTTCAGTCGAGGGCACGTTGCCTGCCCGCTGCGCCTTCGCAGCCGGGAGCGCGTACTGAACTGGCTCAGCCGTCTCCGCCTTGGAGGCGTTCTCTGCCGGCGGCACCGGTGCCGGCGCCTGCCCTGCTGTTGGCGGCATCGGTTCGCGAACCTGTGGCGCCGCCGGCGCGGGAGGAGGCCCCTGAGGCGCAGCCATTGGGATCGGGGGTTGCGCCACCATCCAGGGCGCGAGCTCCTGCATGGCATGTGCGTACAGCATGTCGAAGCAGGCGGTCACCGCCTCCCGCGCGCCGGTTCCGAATCCGGCACCGCTCCACTCGCGACCCTGATGGCAAAGGGCGTGGAACGCCCGGTCGTAGGTACTGCGGTCCGTCGCCCGGTCGACCAGCTGCTGTGCCACAGCCAGCGAAGCCGGCGACCTGCCGCGGACTACCTCCATGGTGGCGTGGTGACGTTGATAGGCGTTGAAGAGCCCGAGCACCGAGCCAGCATGACGCCCACCGTCCGCGCAGGCCACGGCCACGCCGCCCGGCCTGGGGCCATCTTGCGGGGCAGTCAGGTCCTGCGCCGCCTCCTGCTGGCGTTTGAGCGCGCCACCACGAAGGTCGGCCATGTGGTCCATCAGCTGGGGCGCCGACGCATCCATCGGAATCTGGTGCAAGCGCACCATGTGCGTGGCGGAGAGGCCCTGCGTGCTTTGCAGGTCAAAGCACAGGCAGGGCTGGCCATCGTGGTGCTCCACCCAGGCGGCGCCCTCCGTACCACCGGAGCGGAACCGCTGCGGCTCGCCGCTGGCGATCAATTGGGAGATGGCATCATGCCCAAGCGCGCTGTCCGGCCCCACCAGCGCCAGTTCCGTGCGGCCCTCCTGATGCAGGGCCGATAGGAATCGCAGCATGTCGGTCTGCTCACGGGCCCCTGTCCCTGCCGCGGGCAAAACCATGGCCATGCTGGGCGGCAGTGCATCATCCGCGCCCTTGAAACGGCAGCCGGAGGGCGCAGACGCGCGGCCATCCGGCGGCGGGAGGCCATACCCAGGCTGCACGACGACCTGCGGGCCGCCCTGGTGGAACCGTGCTGCCTCGAATGCCCTGGGGTCCTGACCGCTCAGGAAACCCGGCGACTCGCCGAACGGCGTGCCGGGGAATGCCGATGGCGTTAGGTGGAGGATCATGGCGCGAGTGCGAGTGCGAGTGTTGGACAGCACTTGGTGAGCGCCGCCAACAACAGGGTTCGGCCTCAGGAGGCGCCGGGCCTATCCGCGCGGGTGGTGTGTTGCGTGCAACACCTTGAGCCGCTCCCGCGCTACGTGGGTGTAGATCTGGGTGGTAGACAGGTCGGCATGCCCCAGCAACAGCTGGACCGCCCGCAAATCGGCGCCATGGTTGAGCAAATGCGTGGCAAAGGCATGCCGCAAGGTGTGCGGCGACAAAGGGCTGGTGATGCCGGCCACCGCGGCGTATTTCTTGACCAATCGCCAAAACGTCTCCCGCGCCATGCTGCTGCCGAAGCGGGTGAGAAAGAGTTCGTCCGTGGCCTGGGCCTTCAGCAACTCGGGCCGGGCTTCACGCAGGTAGCGCAACAGCCAGGCATGAGCCTCCTCACCAAACGGGACCATGCGCTCCTTGTCGCCCTTGCCGGTCACCCGCAGCACGGCCTCACGCAGACCAACATGCACGCTCTTGAGCGTGACCAGCTCGGTTACCCGCAGGCCGCTGGCATACATCAGCTCCAACATCGCCCGGTCCCGCAGGCCCTGGGGCGTCTCGACGTTGGGCGCGGCCAGAAGCGCCTCCACCTGGGACTGGGACAAGGTCTTGACCACCCGCAGCGGCGCGCGTGCGGCGGTCAGCTTGAGCGTGGGGTCCGCATGGATCCGCCCTTCGCGCAGTGACCAACGGAAATAGCGCTTGAACACCGACAGGCGGCGATTGGCGGAACTGGTCTTGCTCTGCTCGTGGCGCGAGATGGCGTAGCCCATCAGGTCCTGCTCTTGGGTCTCGTCCAGCGTGCGTCCTTGTGTGGCCAGCCAGTCAGCCAGCAATTGCAAATCACGGCGATAGGCCAGCTGGGAGTTTCTCGACAACCCCTCCTCGATCCAGAGACTCTCAACAAAGGCAGTAATCGCGCGCTGGCTGGCTTCGCGACGCTGACGTTGCGCGGGATCGAGCGGGGCTTCAACCGATGTCGATGTCGAGGATGAAGATGAGGGCGATGCGGCGGGTGTGGATACCGGGGAAGACACAGGGGGGGGAGCCACTGGGGAAGACATTGGGAGAGAAATCGGGGGAGACGCTGGCGCAGAAACCGCAGGAGCAACAGGGCTGGAATCCGTGAAAGAAGCGTTGGAAGAGGCGGGGGTGGACGCATCACGGGAGGCCATGAGGCGCATCATGCCATCCGCCTTAGGTGCGTCTGGGAAGCTCTGCACAACTCCTCGCGGCCGATGTGACCCACTTCGTCTCGCGGGAGTTGCACAGACTCACTAGCCCACCAGCATCTTCAGTGTGGCTTCGCGCTCCCGGTCGAGATGGCGGTTCTCCTTGACGAGATTGACCTGCATGGCTGTTCGGGACATGCCCACCACGGCGGGATCCAATACATAACCGCCGCGCGAACTCAGCCACGCCAGGACATGCGAGAGATGCCAGACTGAGGACGCGTTGCCCTCATGGACCGGCGCCGGAAAGCTGGCCATGTGGGTCAACATCAGCTTGCGCATGTTCTGGCGAGAAACACCGACCAGTTCCGCCACATCGGTGAGCCCCACAAGATCAGGGCCAGCCTCGATCAGCCTTGCGGCCGGCAAGGACTGCTTGATGTCCTTCAAGGCGCCCATCAGCGCCTCATCCGCGCTGAGGGCCGGCCGATTGAAGGCCAGGGATAGGCGGCCCGGGGGGCTGCTTCGAATGAGGGCGTCTCCACAACCTCGGTCCATCAGACGTTCCACCACCTCCCGTTGATGACCGTCCTCCTTCGACAATTGATATTTGAGCGTGAAAGCAAACTCCACATCGGCTCCTAGATTGAGTGGTCCCATCGACCCTTCCGGGCGTTCCGGCTGATCCCGGGGTCGAAGCAATCTATTTTTGGCCGCTCTTCTCAATCGATCCACGGCATGTGCAAGTGAGAGATTTGCATACGATGCCTTGTGCAAGTTATTGGGGCACGGAGTTCCGCAGGTGCACGTGCAGGAAGGTCTTCGCGTGGAACACGGGCAAAGAAAAAGGGCGCCTGAAACAGGCGCCCTTTGGGGCGTGGCGTGTGCGCGGGGTCAGGCGCGGACGGCGCGCAGACTCATGGCAAACGCCTTCAGTTCGGCAATACCGCTTTCCTCGGCCTTGCGGCACCAGGCTTGCAGGTCATGCACAAGCTGCTCGGCAGAGACATTGGTACGTGTCCAGAGTTGACGCAGCTCCTCGCGCATCACCACCAGTTTGTCCAGCACGGGGCTGGCAGCACGGGCACCGTCAATCTGAGCCTGGTAGGCGGTGGGGATCTTTTCCGCATCGCGGTGCAGCCAACGGGTGGCCAGCTTGAACTGGTGAAACTGCACGCTGTGCTGTTCGCCAGCGGCCTTGAGCTTGCGCAGCTCTTCCTTGCAGGCGCCACGCAGTTCACGGGCATAACGCGCCATGACTTCGTAGCGGTTGGCGATGATGGCTTCCAGCGTGTCCTTGTCGGCCACGGCCTTGATGTCACCGGTACGCATCTGCGGGGCGGTCTTGCGGACCTTGGCCCAGCCAATGATTTCCATGGCGCGGATGTAGCCCCAACCGATGTCGAATTCAAACGGCTTGACCGAGAACTTGGCCGAGGTCGGGTAGGTGTGGTGGTTGTTGTGCAGCTCTTCGCCACCGATGATCAGCCCCCAGGGGGAGACATTGGTGGAGGCGTCTTGCGCCTCGAAGTTGCGATAGCCCCAATAGTGGCCCACGCCGTTGATGACACCGGCGGCCCAGAACGGGATCCACGCCATCTGGATGGCCCAGATGGAGATGCCGATGATGCCGAACAGGGACACGTTGAGGATCATCATCGCCGCCACGCCCATCACGGAGTGACGGCTGTAGACGTTGCGTTCCATCCAGTCGTCCGGCACGCCATGGCTGAACTTCTTGATGGTTTCCTCGTTCTTGGCTTCCGTGCGATAGAGCTCGGCGCCACGGGTCATCACGGTCTTGATGCCACGGGTGACGGGGCTGTGCGGGTCTTCCTCGGTCTCGCACTTGGCGTGGTGCTTGCGGTGGATGGCGACCCACTCGCGGGTGACCATGCCGGTGGTCATCCACAGCCAGAAACGGAAGAAGTGCGAAGGGATGGGCCCCAGGTCCAGTGCACGGTGCGCCTGGGCGCGGTGCAGGAAGATGGTGACGGCGGCGATCGTGATGTGCGTCACCACCAACGTGTAAGCCAGGGTCTGCCACCAGCTGGCGTCCAGCAGGCCGTAGGCCAGGAAATTCACGAGGGCGTCGTGCACAGTCATCAATACGTTCATTCGGTCCTAACCCTGCTCATTGAAGAGCCAGTTGTCCAAGGAAGCGCCAATTGTAGGCGAGGCTCCCTAGATTCGGTCTTTGATCAAACCCAAATACCGTGGGTCTTTCTCGCTTCGATAGGCGTACAGCGCCTCACATCGACCCTCGATCTTGACGAATTCGATAAACGAACGCGCTATTTCTTGGTCCAGACTGCCGCAAAGAAGCCATCGCTGTGATGCTTATGGGGCCACAAACGCAGGAAACCGTTCTCACACAGCGAGGCGGCGGTGTCTTCCGGCACCTGAGCGTGGGTGAGGATGTCCTGGGCGGGCAGGAACTCGAACTCAGGGTGGGCTTCGGAAAATGCGCTGGCAACGGCTTCGTTTTCCTCATCCAGCAGGCTGCAGGTGGCGTACACCAGACGGCCGCCCGGTTTGAGCATGCGGGAGGCGCTGTTCAGGATGGCTAACTGCTTGACGTGCAGTTCCTGCAGGCCTTGCGGGGTCTGGCGCCATTTCAGGTCGGGGTTGCGGCGCAGGGTGCCCAGGCCGGAGCATGGCGCGTCCACCAGCACGCGATCGACCTTGCCGGCAAGGCGCTTGACGCGGTCGTCACGCTCGGTGGTGATCTGTACCGGGTAGACGTTGGACAGGCCGCTGCGGGCCAGGCGTGGCTTGAGCTTTTCCAGGCGGTGGCCGGACACGTCGAATGCGTACAGGCGGCCGGTGTTGCGCATGGAGGCGCCCAGGGCCAGGGTCTTGCCGCCGGCGCCAGCGCAGAAATCCACCACCATCTCGCCGCGCTTGGCTTCGGTCAGCAGGGCCAGCAACTGGCTGCCCTCGTCCTGCACTTCCACCTGGCCGCTGGTGAACACCTCCAGCTTCTGAAGGGCCGGCTTGCCTTCCAGCCGCAGGCCCCAGGGGGAATACGGCGTCGGGGTGGACTTGAAACCCTTGGCCTCCAGGGCGGCCTGCACTTCTTCTCGGCGGACCTTCAGCGTGTTCACACGCAGGTCCAGCGGTGCGGATTCGTTGATGGCGCTGGTCAGGGCCCAGAACTCGTCATCACCCAGGCGCTTTTTCAGCGGGTCTGCCAGCCACTCCGGCAGGTTGTGGCGCAGGCGCTCGGGGAGCTGGGTGCGGTCCACCGTCATGACCTGCTTCAGCCATTGCTGCTCCAAGTCGGTCATGGCGCCGCGCAGGAAGGCTTCGTTGCCTTCCCAGCCCAGGATGGCCAGGCGGCGCGCCATCGGCCCGCGGCCGGATTGCGCCAGATGCTGGTACACAAGGCGGTGGCGCAGCACGGCATAGGCGGTTTCCGCCAGGGTATGGCGTTCACGCTGGCCCAGGGCCTTGCGCTGGCGGAAGAAGGCAGAAACCAGGGAGTCCGCCGGGGAGTCGAACAGCAGCAGGCTGTCGACAAGTTCGGCGCAGAGTTCGAGGAGGGCATTAGGATGCATGCCCGAATTATCCCAGTCTCCTGAGCAGCCGGGCGGGCGATCCGCTTGCCCCAGGCGGCAACCCGGCCGGCGGCGGCCCGGCAGCGTGGAAACATCCCGAAATTTCACCCGAGCAAGATTGCCCACGATGAGCGACGAAGACCTCACGCCCCTGCCCGACACCCCTGCTGGCCGTTACCGCCACTACAAGGGTCAGCACTATCAGGTCCACGGCGTGGTGCGCCACAGCGAAACCCTGGAGCCCCTGGTGCTCTACACGCCGCTGTACAACAACACCGGCCTGTGGGTGCGCCCGCATGCCATGTTCTTCGGAACGCTGGAGGTGGACGGCCAGATGGTTCGGCGCTTTGAGCGCGTCGGCGACTGATCCCCGCCCTTCCCGCTAACCGCCTTTTCACGCGTTTCGAGTCATCACCCCACCTTCGCGCCCAATTCATGCCGCTGCTTCATCAGCTCAAGCAACGTCCTCGCCTGCTGATTGGCGCCGTGCTGGGCGCGTTGCTGGCGGCGGCGGTGCCGTGGTCAACGGAAATGGCCCGCTCCACCCAGCTGTTGATCGGCTGGAGTTGTGGTGTATGGGTCTATCTGGTGCTGGTGCTCTGGATGATGCTGCGCACCCCGGCGGAGGCGGTGCAGGCACAGGCCAAGGCCATCTCCGAAGGCATGCCGACGGTATTGGGCCTGGCCATGCTGGGCGCCCTGCTCAGCCTCGCGGCGCTGGCGCTCGAACTTGCGCAGGTGCGTCAGGCGGGTTTGAGCCAGGGCTGGCCGCATCTCATCGTAGCCATTGGCACGGTGACCAGTTCATGGCTTTTGCTGCCGGTGGAATTTGCGCTGGCCTATGCCAGCCTCTTCCACAGCGGCCCCAAGGCGCCGCACGGCCTGGAATTTCCAGGCGATGAAGAGCAGCCGGACTACCTGGACTTTCTCTACTTCTCGGTGACCTTGGCCGCCACGTCACAGACCTCGGACGTGGTGGTGAGCGCACGGCACATCCGACGACTGGTATTGGTCCAGGCGGTGATGTCCTTCGTGTTCAACACGGTGGTGCTGGCCTTGACCATCAACCTGCTGGCGAGCTTGCTCAGTTGAGGAACCTCTGCATGGCTCCTCGCCAGCACGGCTCGCGGGGGTTAGGCAGAGGTTCCCAGGAACAGCTGCGACTGCCCATCCCGATGCCGCACGGCCGCTCCGTGGATCTCCAGCGCCCCCTCGACGAACCACCGCACAGCGCTCGGATACATCCGGTGTTCCTGCTTCAGCACGCGGGAAGACAGCGCCGCCTCATCGTCCCCATCCAGCACCGGCACCACCGCCTGGGCCACGATCGGCCCGTGGTCCAGTTCGGCGGTGACGAAGTGCACCGTCGCCCCCGCCACCCGGCAGCCTGACTCGATCGCACGCTGATGCGTGTGCAGCCCCGTGAACGCGGGCAGCAGCGACGGGTGGACGTTGAGCATGCGCCCCTCGTAGTGCCCCGTGAACGCGGCCGTCAAGATGCGCATGAACCCTGCCAGGACCACCAGATCCGGGGCAAAACCGTCCACCACACGCTGCAGCTCCGCATCAAACGCAGCCCGGGCCTCTTCCCCGCGCCCAAAGGCCTTGTGGTCCACCACGGCGGTGGTGATGCCGTGCGACTGGGCGAAAGCCAGACCACCGGCATCCGGCCGGTTGCTGATCACCGCGGCGATGCGTGCCGGCCATTGTTCGGCAGCGCAGGCCTTCACGATGGCCTCCATGTTGGAGCCACGGCCGGAGATCAGGATCACGATGTTCTTCATGGGGCGGCAGTTTACCGGCGCCCGCGCCCCGACAATGGGGCCCCAGCCAGGTGCCGCCGCCTCCCATCCCTACAATACGGCTCCCCCCGCGATCATGACCTTCCCTCCGCCTACTCAGCCCACCCCCGCGCCTACCGCTGCGGCCCGTCCCCGCGTCCTGTCCGGCATGCGTCCCACCGGTGCCCTGCACCTGGGCCACTACCACGGCGCGCTCAAGAGCTGGGTCCAGTTGCAGTCCACCCACGACTGCTTCTTCTTTGTCGCGGACTGGCATGCCCTCACCACGCACTATCAACACCGCGAAGGTCTTGAGCAGAGCGTCTACGACATGGTGGTGGACTGGCTGGCCGCCGGGGTGGACCCGGAACAGGCCACGCTCTTCATCCAGAGCCGCATGCCCGAGCATGCCGAGCTGTTCACCCTGCTGGCCATGAGCACCCCCTCCAGCTGGCTGGAGCGCATGCCCAGCTACAAGGACACCGTGGCGGAGAACCGCGAGCTGGCCACCTTCGGCTTCCTCGGCTACCCCCTGCTGCAGGCGGCGGACATCCTCATCTACAAGGCCGCCTTCGTTCCCGTGGGCGAGGACCAGTCCGCCCACGTGGAAGTCACCCGCGAGGTGGCCCGCCGTTTCAACCACCTGTACGCCCCTCTGCTGCCCGAGCCGCAGGCGCTGCTGAGCGACACCGCCCGCCTCCCCGGCCTGGACGGCCGAAAGATGAGCAAGACCTACGGCAACGCCATTGCCATGCGGGACACGCCAGAAGTGGTCGAACAGAAGGTCCGCCAGATGCCGACCGACCCGCAGCGGGTCCGCCGCAACGACCCGGGCGAACCCGAGCGCTGCCCTGTCTGGGCCCTGCACCAGGTCTACACCGACGACACCACCCGCCGCTGGGCGGCCGACGGCTGCCGCAGTGCGGGCATCGGCTGCCTGGACTGCAAGCAGCCGCTGATCGACGCCATCCAACGTGAACAAGCGCCGTGGCGCGCGCGGGCTGAAGAGCTGCTGGCCGATCCGAAGAAGGTGCACTGGATCGTCGAGGTCGGCACGGAACGTGCCCGTGCAGTGGCACGCAAGACCCTGCGGGAAGTGCGGGCGGCCATCGGCCTGAACTACTGAGCGACGATCAGCCGGCGCCTTCTTCAGCACTTCCCCAGCACTTCCTCAGTATTTCTCCGGCAACTTCTCCACCCCCCCTTTTCTCTCTCATTCACCGCAGTACCCTCATGGCCGGCCTCCACATCACCGACATCGAATCCGCCATCAACTGGTGGCGTGCGCGCGAACCGGGTGACGGCATCAGCCTGTGTGCCGAGCTGCGAGCCCTGGCCGAGGTCTATGCGCTGATGGTCTACCACCACGAAACCGCCTGCGACGAGGACACCATGCCCCCCGCCGCGCACGGTGCCTGGCTGGCCTGGTATGACACCACGCCGGATGCGCCGTGCATCGCCATCTGCTCCACCAGCCAGGGCGACGAAATGTGCAAGGGTTGCGGCCGCAGCTTCGACGAAGTGCAGAACTGGCCCGTGCTCACCCCCGGTGAAAAACGCGCCACCTGGCGCCGCATCACGCTCGAAGGCACCTCCTGGCGGTTCAACAGATATGCGGAGCGCGCCATCGAAGCGCGGCAACCCTCCCAGGAGCGCTCTTGAACCGTCGCCTCCACAGCCTGCGCCAGATCGTGCCGCTGGCCTGGCCGGTGTTCATCGGCCAGTTGGCCGTGCTGGCCTATTCCACCATCGACACCTTGCTGGTGGCCCGCCACTCTTCCCTGGAGCTGGCCGCGCTGGCGGTGGGCTCGGCGGTCTACACCTCGGTCTTTGTCGGCCTGATGGGTGTGGTGCTGGCGATCTCGCCGGTGGCCGGGCAATTGTTCGGCGCCAGGCGCATGTCCGAAGCCGGAGATAGCCTGCACCAGGCCGCATGGCTGGCGCTGATGCTGGCCGTGATCGGTGAATTGGTGCTGTGGTTTCCGCAGCCCTTCCTGGCCATTTCACACGCCACGCCCGAGGTTGCCGACAAAGTCAGCCAATACCTGCGCACGCTGGGCGTCGCCTTGCCCGCCGCCCTGCTCTTCACGGCCTACCGGGGCTTCAACACCGCCGTGTCCAGGCCCAAGGCCGTCATGGCGTTGCAGATCGGCGGGCTGGCGCTCAAGTTCCCGGCCAGCATGCTGCTGATCGGCGGCTTCAGCCTGGGGCCGCTGACGGTGCCGCCCATGGGCGCCGTGGGTTGTGCCGTTGCTACCGCCATCGTGATGTGGAGCCAGTTGCTGGTGGGCCTGGCGGTGTTGCGGCGGGACACGTTCTACAGCGACTTCGGCTTTTCGCGCGGCGGCCTGCATCGCCCGCGCACGGCCACGTTATGGCGGCTGCTGAAGCTGGGCGTCCCCATGGGCGCGTCCGTGCTCATCGAGGTGACGGGCTTCACCTTCATGGCCATCTTCATTGCGCGGATCGGCAGCACGGCCGTGGCCGGCCATCAACTCGCCGCCAACCTGGTGGCCATGATGTTCATGATGCCGCTGGCACTGGCCAATGCCAGCAGCACGCTGGTGGCACAGGCCCTGGGCGCGCAGGATGTGGGCGCGGCGCGCCGCCTGGGCTGGCATGGGCTGGAGCTGGCCGTGGGCATCGCGTTTGTGATGGGTGCCCTGGTGTTCAACCTGCGCGAGCAGGTGTTGGGCCTGTACACACGGGACGCCACCATCATCGCCGCCGCACTGCCCTTGCTGGGCTGGGTCTGGCTGTTCCACACGGCGGATGCCGGCCAGACGGTGGCGGCCTTTGTGCTGCGTTCGCATCACATTGCCACTGCGCCGATGGTGATCTACGCCTTTGCCATCTGGGGCCTGGGGCTGGGAGGCGGCTACTGGCTGGCCTTTGGCGAGCACGAGATCCCCCTGCCGGAGTCGATGCAGGGTGCGATGGGGTTCTGGAGCGCCGCCTCCGCCGGTCTGGCGGCCGCGGCGCTGGGGTTGTGCGGCCTGCTGGCCTGGGTGCACCGCACCCAGCTCAGGCGCCCGCCGGGTGCCCCGTTCAGGCCGGAAGCGTCAACGGCAGACTGATCACAAAGCAGCTGCCCCCGCCCTCACGGGCCTCGCAGCGCACCGTGCCGCTGTGCGCCACCGCGATCTGCTTGACCAGGTTCAGGCCCAGCCCCACGCCGCCGGAGACCTCGGCGTGGCCGGGCAGGCGGTAGAAGGCCTCGAAGATCCGTTCACGCATGGCCTCGGGCACCCCGGAGCCACGGTCACAGACCTGCACTTCGACCAGGGACTGCCCGGCACGGCGCAGCTTGACCTCCACCTGCGGACCGCCATAACGGCGGGCGTTTTCCAGCAGGTTGCGCAAGGCGCGCCGTAGCAGGCGGTCGTCGCCGCGCAGCTGCAGCTGTTCCAGGCCAGCCTCGGCTTCCACCTCGGCGCCGGTGCGTGCGGATTCTTCGGCCGCAATGGCCAGCAAATCCACCGGCTCCAGCCGCAGGGATTGGGCGCCGCCTTCCAGCCGGCTGGCCAGCAGCACTTCCTCCACCAGGGCATCCAGCTCCGCGATGTTGGTATTGATCTCCTGCTGCAGGCGGAAGCGCTGCGGCGGCGAGGCTTCGTCCAGCATCGCGAAGGCCATCTTCAGGCGCGCCAGTGGGGAACGCAGTTCGTGGCTGGCATTAGCCAGCAGGCTCTTGTGGGAGCGGATCAGCGTTTCGATCTTCTCGGCCGCCCGGTTGAAGCTGCCGGCCACGGCGGCGATCTCGTCCTTGCCGTGATCCTGCACCCGGAAGGCCAGGTCCCCGCCGCCGAACTGCTCCACACCCGACTTGAGCGATTCCAGCCGCCGCGTCAGGCGGCGCACCACCGGGTAGGCCCCGGCGGCCACCGCCAGGAACAGCACAAACAGCAAGGAGGCCAGAGCCTCGCCGCTGGGGCGGGGAATCCAGCCGGGAAACCAGGAACCGGCGTTTTCTTCGCGGCGCTCCTGTTCCAAGCGTTCAATCATGCGCTGGCGGGTGGCCTCCACCTCGGGCATCGGGTCGCGACCGGCACGCGAAGCCGCCTGGCCGGCCACATTGGCGCGATCCGGGCGGGCACCTCGGTCATTGCGGCCCTCACGGTCTTGTCCGAACCCGGGGCCCCAGCCCTGGCCATCGCGGCTGTCACGCCCCTGGCCAGCGCCGTCCTGGCGCTGCGCGCCACTTGCGCGCTCATCCGGCTGGAACGGCCCAGGCCCCGGCAAGGGGCCGGAGGCCCCCGGCGGACGGGCAATTCTCAGGAACAGCAAGTGGCGGCCATCGTCCAGCGGGATACGCTGGATGCGAGAGCCGGGCAGGTCCTCGCGTCGCTCGAACAGCGGCGAGGCGCCCAGGCGTTTGCCCTTGGCATCTTCCAGAGCCAGGGCCATGCGCAGACGCTGGCCCCAGTCCTCGATCCCCTCGGCTTGCTCACGGGCAGGTGCGGACGCCGGCGGCAAGGCGCGCTGCACCAACACCGCCATGGCAACAAGCCGCTCGGAGGCGGCTTGTTCGAATGTTCCGCGTTCCTGCTCGATCCGGCCCTGGAACAACCAGGCCGAACCGAGTGCGAACGCCAGCAACACCACCACGACGGTGATGTAGATGCGCAGGTAAAGCGACTTCACTCCAGGCCTTCGGCGTCCTGCTTGCGTGCGAACACGTAACCCGCACCGCGAACGGTCAATACCCGCCGGGGGTTCTTCGCATCTTCCTCGATCACCGAGCGGATGCGCGAGATGTGAACGTCGATGGAGCGGTCAAACGCCTCCAGCGGATGGCCCTTGAGGGCATCCATGATCTGGTCGCGAGAAAGCACGCGGCCGGGGCTTTGCGCCAGCACCACCAACAGGTCGAACTGATGGCTGGTGAGGTCGCACGCATTGCCGTCCAGGCGGACCTGCCGAGCGGCCAGATCGATCTCCAGGCGGCCGAAGCGCAGAACCTCGTCGCCCAGCGCCTGCGGCTCGGTGCGGCGCAGCAGCGCCTTCACACGGGCTTGCAGCTCGCGGGGTTCGAAGGGCTTGGCCAGGTAGTCGTCCGCGCCCAGCTCCAGGCCCAGGATGCGGTCCATCGGTTCCCCGCGTGCGGAAAGCATCAGCACCGGCAGGCGGCGCCAGCGCTTGTCACCGCGCAGTTGACGGCAGAACTCGAGTCCATCGCCGTCCGGCAGCATCAGGTCCAGCACGAGGAGTTCGTACTGGCCTGCTTCCAGCTCGGCACGGCCCTGGGCCAGAGACCCGGCAAAACTGACGTCGAAGCCGGCACTGCTCAGGTAGTCCCCCAGCATGGCCGTCAAGCGCGCATCGTCGTCGATCAGCAGCAGTCGTGGATTCATGGGGCGTTGCGCCACAGCCGCCTGCCGGGCCTGGTCGGCCTGGTTGCGCACTGCGGAATCATCAAAAGTCTGAAGCATAGCCGGCCTCCGTCAATCATTGGCCCTTGGGCGGGGGAGGAGCGTCCTCATCGTGATCACCGTCATGATCTCCGTGAGGGCCGCCGTCGTGCGGAGCACCGGGGCCACCGGGGCCGCCAGGACCACCACGGCCACCCTTGCCACCGTGTTCCTTCATGTGCTCCAGGCGCTTTTCCATGCGGGCCTTGTGCTTCTTCAGCTCTTCAGCCAGCTTGGCACGCTGTTCAGCGGTCAGCACCTTGGCGGCCTCGACCATCGCCTGGCTGATGCGCTTGGAAGCGGCATCGTGCTGGGCGGCGATCTGCTGGCGCACCTGCTCCACCGCGTTGGCATCGACCGTCGGGGCGGTCAGCAGACCTTCCAGCTGCTCATGCAGCTTGCGGCCATCGTCACGCTGGGCCTTCAGGTCCTTGTGAGCAGCGTCGAAGATCTCGCGGATCTGCTTGCGCTGCGCATCCGAGGCACCCACGTCCTTAAGCAGACGACCACCCAGGAACATCGGTGCCGGGCCAGGGCCACCAGGGCCACCAGGCCCGAAACCAGGGCCAGCGGGGCCGGGGCCACCCGGGCCGGGACCATGCGGTTGGGCTTGCGCTTGAACGCCCAGAGCTGCCACACTCAAAACCGCCGCCACACCCAGCGCCTGGAGGGGACGGGAGAAACGCTTGAACATCTTTGACATCTCCTGTGTTTGGTGACTCCATCCTCGGCGGCGCAGGTAAGTTGGCCATGGGGCCGCCGTAAAGAAAGGTGAAAACACTCAAAGACTCTTGACGACCGCGCGTCAGAGAGGGGTTTGGGGACAAACACCCTCAGGAAGTTGTCAAAGCAGACACACGTCAGCGGCGCAAATACACACGCAGTTCCGTTTCATCCGGCCGGTGACGACCCTCGATCTTCACCGTGGCGCGCAAGTCGAAGCAGCAGCCGGAAGACAGCAGCCGCTCCAGCGCCTGCATGGAGGGCTGGTCTCCCAGGTAGCCGGTCTGCGCCACCACCACCGCCACCCGCTCCCGCGCCAGTAGCGTGCGGATGTCGTCCTCATTGAGGCCCCGGTCCCGGATGCCGAGCTGGCGCATGATGGTCATGTCCACCAGCAGCTTGTCGGCACGGCGCACCGCGAGATCGGGGCGCTGCCCGTCACTGCGTAGCGCAAAGATGAAGTTGCCGTCACGGTGGGCAGAAATCATCACGCGGGACTGCGGCGGGGCCAGCCGGGCCGCCAGCATGGCGGCCTCGTGATGGCCGGTGACACGCGGCACGTCGGACCAGCGCTGGGTCAGCGCGGCCTCGGCCAGCATGGCCATCGCCAGCCATGGCACCACCGCCAATGACCAGCGCGCGGCACGCGGTGCCGTGTGGTGAGCGGCACCGGGGCCCTTGGCATCGCCCACAGCGCCTACAGCGCCTACAGCGCCTACAGCGCCTACAGCGCCTACAGCGCCTACAGCGCCGAAAGCACCATCAGCGCCCTCCCCCTCCATGACAAGAGAGGTGGCCCGCAGCGCGGGGTGGCCCTCCCCACGGAGGTAGCCGCCCCCGGGCCACCGCCCGATGACCAGCACAGCCGCCAGCATCGCAAACGGCAGCACCGGCAGGCTGAAGCGTGGCTCCTTGTTGGAGACAACGCTGAAGAACAGCCAGGCCAGCACGGCCATGGCCAGGGCCAACCCGGCTCGGCCACGAAGCACAGTCCTCAACGCAGCAGGCCGGCCGCTCACCAGCGCTCGCCCCGTCCAGGCCACCCAAGCCAGCAGGCCCAGCAACAGCACCCCCAGCCCCACCCAGCCGAGTTGTTCCGGGAAGCGGGCCGCATACCACCCCCAGTTGGCCCAGGACAGCAGCGGCGGCATGTCCGGCATCTGCCCCGCCAGATGGCCCACCACCGGGGCGAAGTAGAGGGCCGCACCCACCGACGGCAGAGACAGCAGTCCATACAGCCCCGTGCACAGCAGCCGTGCACGCCACGGCTGGGCCCGGCCTACAGGGTGCAGGAACACCAGCGCCAGCCACAACGGCCACGCAAACAAGGTCTGCACCCGCGTCAGCATGGCGCAGCCTAGCAGCACGGCAGCCAGCACCAGCCAGCGCGCCCGCGGCGCCTCCAGCCAGGCCGCCAGCGCCCACGTGCCCCACAGCAGCAAGGCCATGGCCGGGACGTCCAATTGCACCTGCCGGCCCCACAGGGCGACCTCCGGCCCCAGCACAAGCATCAGCCCGGCCGCAAAGCCCCCCAGCCGCCCCAGGGCCGGGCGGGTCCACGCATAACCGGCCATGGCGGTCAGCGCGGCAAAGGCGGCCACCACGCCCTGGCACACCGCATGGCTTACACCGAACACACCGAGCACGGGTGCCGTGACGAGGTAGAGGAACGGGGGGTAGAAACCGATGTTGATGCCGGGGTACTGGTCGTAGTAGGCCTTGGCATAACGAATGGGATCCTTCCACCCGCCCTGCGCGAAGAAGTCATGCACGAACACGCTGTTCATGGCGTGGCGCGACGCATCGAACCACCAGAAATCCCCCGCACGCGGGCTGCTGAGGAAGTAGCCCAGGCCCACCAGCGCCGCCAACAGCCAGGCAGGCCACTGCTGCCACCACCGCAGGCCCGCGGCCGGCATGACCACCGCTGCCACGCTGCTCATGGTGCGCGCCACTGGCCGCAGATGCTTTCCACCTGGTAGCGTGGGCGATGCTTGCCGGATTCAAACACCTTGGCCAGGTATTCGCCGATGACGCCCAGGCCCAGCAACTGGATGCCGCCCAGGAAGTACATCGGAATCACCGTGGACGCCCAACCGGGCAAGGCTTCGTTGGTCAGCAGGCGCAGCGCCAGCGCCCAGGCCGCCATCGCGAGGCTCACGAGTGACACCAACACCCCTGCCCCGGTGATGAGCCGCAGGGGGTAAGGCGTGAAGGAGCTGATGCCCTGCCAGGCCAGCGCCAGCATCTTGCCCAGCGGGTACTTGGACTCCCCGGCAAAGCGTTCCGCCCGGTCGAACGCCACGGTGGTGCTGCGATAACCCAGCAGCGGCACCAGGCCGCGCAGGAACAGGTGGGGTTCACGGTAGCCCCGCAAGGCCTCCAGCGGGCGCCGCCCCAGCAAGCGGTAATCCGCATGGTTGAACACCAGGTTCACCCCCATGGCGGCGAGGATGCGGTAGTAGCCCTCGGCGGTGACACGCTTGAAGAAGCTGTCGGTGTCGCGGCGGCGGCGTACCGCGTAGACCACCTCGTGCCCGCTGCGAAAGGCACGCACCATGTCGGCGATGATGCCGAGGTCGTCCTGCAGGTCAGCGTCCAGGCTGATCAGCGCGTCCCCATGGATGCTCATCAGGCCGCACAGCAGCGCGTTCTGGTGGCCCCGGTTACGGCTGAGCTTAATGCCGCAGAAACGAGAAGCGGTGGTGGCCAGTTCCTCGATCAGTGGCCAGGTACGGTCCCGGCTGCCATCGTCAACAAAGTAGACCGAACTCGCGGGCGAGATCAGCTCCTGCGCCTCCAGGTCTTCCAGCAGGCGGGTCAGCCGGCTGGCCGTTTCCGGCAGGACCTCTTCCTCGTTGTAGCAAGGCAGCACGAAGTTGATGACCGGCGCGCGCTCCCGGAAATCCGGCGCCCCGAGGAAGTGCTGTCGTTCGATGAGTTCCATGGCCCGCCCCCTGACACTGGTCGCCGGCGCACAGGCGCGCAAGCCCCGGGCGCCACTCTAGCGGGCGATCCGCGCGCAGGGGCTCAGCGGGAGCCCTCTGAATTGGGGGGAGGCGATGAATGCGGGCGCATGGCCCAGAGCGCGTTCAGCAGGAAATTGCAGAACAGCACCAGGATGGTGACCACGGGTTGGGCCAGGTAGGGATGCAGGCCCAGGCGAAGCAACCCCCACATGCCGGCCGCATTGAGCAGCCAGCCCAGCCCGGCCACGGCCGCAAAGCGCGGCAGATGCCGGCCATGCCCGCCCTTCAGACCGAAGGTGAAGCGGGCATTGAGCGCGTAGTTGGCCAGCGCGCCGACGATGAAACCGGTGGCGGAAGCACGCACCGGCGGCCACCCCGCCAGCGTCAGCAGCCCGAAGGCGGTGACGTAATGCACCGCCGTGGCCACCCCACCCACTAGCAGGAAGCGCCCAAAGCGGCCCAGCGTGACCGGGCCGGCAGGCCGGCCGGCCGCCGGACCGGAGGGGGGCGCTTCCACGCGCTGCCGATCAGGCGATGGGCTTGAAACGCACGCGCTTGGGGCGCGCACCTTCTTCACCGAGGCGCTTCTTCTTGTCGGCTTCGTACTCGTGGAAGTTGCCGTCGAAGAAGAACCACTGCGAGTCCCCCTCGCAAGCCAGGATGTGGGTGCAGATGCGGTCCAGGAACCAGCGATCGTGGGAGATCACCATGGCCGAGCCGGCGAACTCCAGCAGCGCTTCTTCCAGCGCACGCAGGGTTTCCACGTCCAGGTCGTTGGACGGTTCGTCCAGCATCAGCACGTTGCCGCCCTGGGCCAGGGTCTTGGCCAGGTGCAGGCGGCCGCGCTCACCACCGGAGAGCTGGCCGACCATCTTCTGCTGGTCGTTGCCCTTGAAGTTGAAACGGCCGATATAGGCACGCGACGGCATCACGAACTTGCCGACGATGATGTTGTCCAGACCGCCGGAGACGTCTTCCCACACGGTCTTGCTGGCGTCCAGGCTCTGACGGCTCTGATCGACGAAGGCCAGCTTGGCCGTCTTGCCGATCTTGACCGTGCCGGCATCCGGCTGCTCGACACCCTGGATCATGCGGAACAGCGTGGACTTGCCGGCGCCGTTGGGGCCGATGATGCCGACGATGGCGCCCGGCGGGACCTTGAACGACAGGTTGTCGATCAGGACACGGTCGCCGAAGGACTTGGTCACGCCTTCGAACTCGATCACTTCATTGCCCAGGCGCTCGGCCACGGGGATGAAGATTTCATTGGTTTCGTTGCGCTTCTGGTATTCGACGTCGCTCAGTTCCTCGAAGCGGGCCAGACGCGCCTTGCTCTTGGCCTGACGGCCCTTGGCATTGGAACGCACCCACTTCAGTTCTTCCTTCATCGCCTTGGCGCGAGCGTCTTCGGACTTCTGCTCCTGCGCCAGACGGGCTTCCTTCTGGTCCAGCCAGTCGGAATAGTTGCCCTTCCAGGGGATGCCATGGCCACGGTCCAGTTCCAGGATCCACTCGGCGGCGTTGTCCAGGAAGTAGCGATCGTGGGTGATGGCCACCACGGTGCCGGGGAAACGCTGCAGGAACTGCTCCAGCCATTCGACGGATTCCGCGTCCAAGTGGTTGGTCGGTTCGTCGAGCAGCAGCATGTCCGGCTTGGACAGCAGCAGGCGGCACAGCGCCACGCGGCGCTTTTCACCGCCAGACAGCACGCCGATGTTGGCGTCCCAGGGCGGGAGGTTCAGGGCGTCGGCGGCCAGCTCGAGCTGCAGGTCGGTGTTTTCAGACCCGGCGGCAGCAATGATGGCCTCCAGCTCGCCCTGCTCGGCGGCCAGCGCGTCGAAGTCGGCGTCCGGCTCGGCATAGGCGGCATAGACCTCGTCCAGGCGCTTCTTGGCAGCCAGCACGCCGCCAATGCCCTCTTCCACCGCTTCGCGGACGGTCTGGTCCGGGTTCAGCCTCGGTTCCTGTTCCAGGTAGCCGATCTTGATGCCGGGCATCGGCACGGCTTCGCCTTCGATTTCCTTGTCCACGCCGGCCATGATCTTCAGCAGGGTGGATTTGCCCGAGCCGTTCAGGCCCAGCACGCCGATCTTGGCGCCGGGGAAGAACGACAGGGAGATGTTCTTCAGGATGTGACGTTTGGGAGGAACCGTCTTGTTGACGCGGTTCATCGAAAAGACGTATTGAGCCATGGCGGAGAGGTTCCGGGGTGGTTCTAGAAGAGGGTGGGCGATGTCTTGGTGACAGGCGGCCCGGGGGACGCCTGGACCGCCGGGGCGTTCGCTGTGACGCCCGGCCCGTGATGCGGCATTGTCGCAGCTTCCGCGACTGCCCCTAAACTCGGTCGCCCTATGAGTGGATAAAGGCGGCGGTCGCGCACTGGAATGGGCCTTGCCCTCCCCTTGCCGTCCAGCCTTGTCCAACGATTTTCGGAGAAGCGATGACCCGCCACCTGCCTGCCACCTCGGCGTGCCCACTGACCTCGCGCCGCCTGCCGCGCCCGATGCCCCACCCGCAGCCGGGCTCTGGCCGTCTTGTGCGCATGGCGGCCGCCTTGGGGATTGCCGCCACGCTGGGTCTTGGCCTGAGCCTGGTGCCCGCTGCGGCCGCACAGGCCCAGACCCTGCGCTGGGCCGGGGCGGGCGACATGCAGACCGCCGACCCGCATTCCCAGAACGAGATCGTCACCAACGCCATGAATGGCCAGGTCTACGAGCGGCTGACGGCGCGGGACAAGAGCCTGAACATCGTGCCCAGCCTGGCCACCGAATGGACCCAGGTGAAGCCCACGCTTTGGCGGGTGAAGCTGCGCCAGGGCGTGAAATTCCAGGACGGCACGCCGTTCTCGGCGGACGACGTGGTGTTTTCGGTCAACCGCGCCAAGGACGTCAACTCCAACATTGCAGCGTACGCCCAGGCGGTGGGCACGCCTCGCAAGGTGGATGACTTCACGGTGGAATTCCAGCTCGATCAGGTGAACCCGATCTTCCTGCAGCACCTGGACCTGATCTTCATCATGAGCAAGCGCTGGAGCGAGCAGCACAAGGTCACCAAGCCGCAGAACTACAAGGACAAGGACGAGACCTACGCCGCCACCCACAGCAACGGCACCGGCCCCTTTGAAATGACGGACCGCCAGCCCGGCATCCGCACCACGTTCAAGCGCAACCCGTCCTGGTGGGGCAAGTTCGACGGCAATGTGCAGGAGGCCGTCTTCACCCCCATCGCCAATGATTCGACCCGACTGGCGGCGCTTGTCTCCGGCGAGGTGGATGTGGTGCTGGACCCGGCCCCGCGCGACCTCAACAAGCTCAAGCAGACCAGCGGCGTGAAGGTGCTGGAGGGGCCGGAGAACCGGGTGATCTTCATCGGCATGGACCAGGCGCGGGACAAGCTGCTGTATGGGAAGGTGCCGGGGGACAAGAACCCGTTCAAGGATGCGCGGGTGCGCCAGGCGCTGTACCAGGCGATCGACATCAACGCCATCCGCGTGAAGCTCATGAATGGGCTGAGCATCCCCACCGGGGGCCTGACGCCCTCCCCGCTGGGCGCCTACGGGGATGCCCAGATCGAATCACGCCTGCCCTACGACGTGGCGGCGGCCCGCAAGCTGATGGCGGACGCCGGCTACGGCAACGGCTTCGAAGTGACGCTGGACTGCACCAACAACCGCTACGTCAACGACGAGAAGATCTGCCTGGCGCTGGCCTCGATGTGGGCGCAGTTGAAGGTGAAGGTCAACGTCAATGCGCAGCCGCGCACGCTGATGTTCCCCAAGCTGGAGAAGATGGACACCAGCCTCTACATGTTCGGCTGGGGCGGTGTGATCACCGATGCCGAGGTGGCCCTGACACCGCTGATGCGCAACCGGGGCGACAAGGGCGTGGGTTACTACAACTTCGGCAACTGGAAGGACGACAAGTTCGACGCTTTGGCGGCCAGCTCCAGCACCGAGGCGGATATCAAGAAACGCGAGGACCTGGTGAAGGCTGCGCTGCGCGAGTTCAAGGCGCAGAACCACCTGATCCCGCTGCACCGCCAGATGATCCCCTGGGCGACCCGTCAGAACGTGACGGTGCAGCACCGGGCGGACAACTGGTTTGAGTTGCGCTGGGTGACGGTCGGGGCCAAATAAAGAAGAGACCGGGAGAGGCCGCGCGCTGCCGTGGCCTAACGAGGAATGGGGCCCGCCTCGTTCGCGCCCGGGGGCTCCTGCCCCGCAGGTGTGGTGTTGTTGGCCAGGCGTGGCGGGGCTGCCAGCGGCACCGGCACGGGCCGCACGTCCAGGCGCACATCCAGCAGGGTGACGTCATCAGCGTCCCCCTGGCTGTTGAACCAGCCCTGCGTCCCCGCGCCGCGATAGAGCCGGAAGACAAACGCTGTACGGTCCCGGGCTTCCGTGGCGCCGGGTCGCACGCGCGCCGCCATGGCCCGCACTTCGCCGGTGGGCGCCGTGATCAGTTCAGCCATGGCCTGCACGATACGGTTGTCCCCCAGGATGTCTGTCTGAAAGGTGTTGACCGGACCGGGCATGGCGTGGGTGGCTCGAATGAGCCGGGCCTCCGGGACGGGGGTCTTGCGCTTCTCCGGCGTGGCCTGACCGGTGCGCAGGTCGTAGTGGTCGCCGTTGTCCAGGTAGCTCAGGCGCGCGTCCTGCACATTGAAGGCGCCCAGGGCGGGGTCGGTGCGCGCGGTGCGCAGATCCACCAGCAGCGCACCACGGGCGCCGATGATGTCCACCTGCTGCCCCTGGATCACGGCGGCGCTGTTCTCTTCGATGCCCAGGCCCAGGCGGTAGCCCTGGGCCATCATCAGCGGCAGCATGCGGCCGATGCGGCCGCGCTTCAGGAAGTGTTGGTCAACGAACAGACGATCGCTGACGAAGCCCAGGCCACGGTCGATTTCATGGCCCTCTCGCATCTGGCCGCGCATCACCCCCATCACGTCCAGTGCGTCGCGGAACATCGTACGGCTCATGATGGCGGCACCCGCGCTGGTACCTGCCACGACGCCGCCACGGCGGTAGACATCCCAAATGGCGTCCAGCATGGGCGTGTTCTTGCCGTCGGGCTGGAAGGTGTCCACGATCAGCCCCTGCGCGCCCCCTGAGAAGAACACCGCGTTGGACGCCCGCACCTTCGCGATCAGCGCCGGATCGTTGAGATTTTTCTGCAGGTCCGCGCCTTCCAGGCGGGGCGCGACGGGAATATGTTCCGCCTGCGCACCGTGGCGCTGCAGCACCTGCACGATGGCGTTGGCGGATTGTTCCGGTACGGCGGAAGCGGTGGCGAGCACCGCAAAACGGGCCTTGCCCGGCCCACCGGCCTCTTGCACGATGCGTTGCCACACCGCGTCGTTGTCGTAGCGGAGATTGCCGCCAATGACGATGGCGGTCTGCGCATGGGCGACGTGCCAGCCACAGGCCACCAGCAGCAGGACAGGCGCACGGAGAAGACGGCTCAGCGTATGCATGACCCCAATAGTGCCGCGCTGGACAGCGGAGATCCAGCAGCACCACCGGAATCAGGGATTCGTGAGTGGCGAAATGCCGGAAAGCTGCGGTTCGTTTAGGGACGCCCTGCATAACTCCCGCGAGCCGATTTAGCCCTGACTCCGCGGCCTTGGGGCGCCCCATGGCGCGAGCCGCAGCGTTGTCGCGGTCGGAGTCGCCCTGACGCAGGCGCCGCAGGCGCTTGTCGATAGGGTACATCCGGTACTACAACCACTACCGAATACGGTGGCGGCCTTCGCGGAATGAGCACCGTCGAGTACCGAGAGCTTGCTGCCAGCGCGTAGATCAGCGCCATCGTCCTGCGGCGAACGGCGGCTTCAGGCTGAAAGCGGACGTCCGAGCAAGATGTCAGGCATGCGGCGCTCTGCCTCGACTTACCTGGTCGTACCACTCCTTGGTCTTCGCCCAAAGTTCGCGAATTGTTGAATTCACCGGAGTAACTTCCTCTCCGTCCTCTGGCGTCCATTCAAAGACCGAGCCAGTCTCGACGTCAATTCCCCAGGTAGCGCCGACCCCGTTGTCTCCAAACGCAACAGCTCCTCGCCAGAACTTCGGCTGCCATGTTTCCGCGCGTAGGGACAGCGTGAGACTGACTGCCGACGCGGTCTCTCCGTCTTGCGTTTCAATCAAGGGGTAGAGGAATCCTGCGTTTGTTGGACCGCGCAGTCCGTTTGCAAGTCGGTAGAGCTCTGCAAGTGCGGCAGGGATAGCGTGTCCCAAAGCCAATTCTGCGGCGCCGAAGTCTCCCAGCGCACATGGCGGGCGGGTTTCGTAACAAGCTAGGTCTTGAGCCATCGTCTGATGAAGGAGTGCGGCCCAAGCAGGATAGCGCCGTTAGCCAATGCCTGCCAAAGGCGGACGACCGCTTTCGCTGCAAAGGCATCCCCCCAACTTTTGGGCTCAACCTTGATGCGGATCATCGCCCAGGCACAGAGACTGGCTGTCCAACTTCTGGGGGCCCGGGCATGACACGGTGCTTCACCCGCCACCTCCCCGCCTGCGCAACTCCGCGTCGGTGACGTGGCCCCAGGCTATGGCTTTGTCCAGATAGTTGGCCGGGCTGGGGTCCTCCCCAGGGGGGAACTGCCTGTGCTCATTGATCACGAATCCATCCGGCAGCGTGGCGGGCAGTTGGCCGAGACCAAAGTCTTCAGCAGGCTGGTTGCCGGACGAAAACGCGTGCGCTGCCCATACGGTGATCATGTCGTCGCCATCGAGCAATTTCCTCAGGTACTGCTGCCACGTGAAATTGGTGTGTATCAACATGAATCCCGGCCTCCGGCGGTTGGCCTGCGTGAAGTTGACCAGTCCTTCCGCCACCTGGATATCGAGGTTGAAGAGTTGGCAGTACTTGGCCACACCTTCAATCCACCGTGTAGCCTGCGCCTCTGTTGCCGGAGGATCCGCTCGACCCAAGATTTCCTGCAGAGATGTCTTCATGATGGTCTTGCCGAACTCGCTCTTGGGATTTCCTTCGCTCCACCTGGGGGACCGAACAAGCTTGTCCGCTTGTCGTAGTGAGGCCGCAGAGATTTCGGAAAAACTCCCTTTGCCAGACTGCGACGCTGCGCCTGCGAGCACTCGGACAGGTTGATGACATAGACCTTGTTGCTCTCGATCTCGAACCCGGCTCTGGGCCCGACAATCGACTGCGTCATCTTGGCATTCGCTGGCTTGGACAAGTCGGTCACGCGCTTCTGAAGCCAGGTCCGCTTGGCAGTCAATTCGAGGCGAAGTTGCGCCAAGGCGGCGTTTCGGGCTTCCTGCTTGGTACGGTCTCGCGACCTCGCAGCCCCCAATCGACCTTCAATGCCTTCGATCCTGGGAATGAGAGCGGCATGGTGGTCAGCGGTGATGGCAAGTGCCTCCTCGTCGTCGGCGGCACGCAGGTCTCTCAAGATGGCCACGTAGGCTTCATTGCTACGCCGGTCCCGGCTGCTGGCCTCCAATGAAGTTCGCATTTCGCCGAAGGATTGAAGCCGCTGGACGACCGAGCCCGGGACAAGCGCCCTCAGTTGGGCAGCCTGGCGCTGCATCAGCGGGCTCTCATGGAGGCATTGAATGAAATGTGCCTGCGCCTCCAGTCTGCCACCGCCTCCCAGCGCCGCCGAATGATCCGTGACGGGACTGGTCACACGTTTCTCAGGCTCTGCAGCGGACGAGCGATGGTCACTGCCTTAAATTTTCGATTGGTCGGACACCGGTCTTCTCTTCCCCTCCCCAGCCGACGAGGCCCGAGGACGACGCTATCCGACCGGGTGTCAACACGGCATCGGGCGCCAGCCGATATTGACCCTCACAAAACCCGAGGTTCGCCTTGGAGGCGGGAATGACCACAGCCCGATGGGACTATTTGACCTGCAGCCCATCGACCAGCCGTTTCATCAGCCGCGGCTCGCGCAATCGTTCCACCCACCAGTCCAGCGCGTTCCCTGCATGCTCCCCGCGCCAGGCGACGTAGAGTGTGTTGGGTTCCCGTGGGTCGGCCGTCTTCTTCTCGACAAGCTCCCCGCTCGCGATGAGCGCGGAGACACGGTGCCGAGGCAACCACCCCACGGCCAAGCCGGCTCGCTGCGCCTCGATCTTGGCCGCCATGCTGGGCACCGCCAGTTGCTCCTGGCCGCCATGCACGCCATAGGTCCGCGCGCTGATGCCTCGGGAGGTGTCGGCGACCACGGCCGCGCGGTATGGCTGAATGTGCTCGCGCTTCAAGGGCCCTGCTGCGGATGCTAAGGGGTGCCTGGCCCCCACCGCAAAAACCCAGTCCATGACGCCCAGTTCAAACCAGCGCAGACCGGGAATGGCCGGAGGCTCATTGGTGGCGCCGATGACCAGATCCGCCCTGCCCTCGCGCAGCGCACTCCAGGTGCCACCGAGCACCTCATGGGTAATGCGCAGCCCCACGCCTGACTTCAGCTTGTCGAAGTCGGCGATGACGGGGAGCAATGTCTGGAACTCCAGCAGTTCATCGGTCACGATGGCCAGCCGGTCCTCCCACCCGCTGGCAATCTGACGCACGCGGGTGTTCAGGCGGCTCATGTCCGTCAGCAAACGCTCGGCCTCTTCCGCCAGCAGTTTCCCCGCCGGGGTCAGTTCAAGCCGATACCGCCGCCGGTCAAACAGCAGCGCGTCATAACGGGCTTCCAGTTGCCGGGCCGCATGCGAGATGGTGGACGGTGCCTTGCCCAACTGTGCGGCGGCCTTGGAGAGGCTGCCCGTGCCACGAATGGCTTGCAGCATGGCGAGTTCGTCTTGGGTAAGCATCGATGGGCATGGACGGGGAAGGCCGTCATTCTGTGCGAGTGTTGCGGGGGAGGCCAGCGGGCCGAACCCCAGGTGGGAGGCACATCGCCAGGCGCCGCAAAGAACAACGCGCCGAAGCCCTGCGAAACACCGGACTTCAGCGCGTGATGGGCCCGGCATCGCCCACCGCAGCGGTGCGACAGCCGGTTAGCCCAGGCAGATCACAGGTTGCTCATGCCACCGTCCACGATGATTTCGGAGCCCACGATGAAGGCCGACTCCTTGGCGGACAGGTGCAGCACGGTGGATGCCAGCTCCTCAGGGGTGCCGAAGCGGCCCACCGGGATCTGGCCCTGGATGGCGGCGGCGGTAGCCTCCAGCGTGGCCGAATCCAGGCCGAGCTTGCCGTACAGCGGCGTGGTGATCGGGCCGGGGCTGACCACGTTCACTCGGGCACCGCGCGGCAGCAGTTCAGCCGACAGGGTCTTGGCCAGGGAAATCAGCGCGGCCTTGCTGGCGGCATAGACCGACGAGTTGGGCATACCGGTGTGCGCGTTGATGGAACCGTTGATGACGATCGCGGCACCAGCGCGCAGCAGCGGCGTCAGCGCCTGGATCTGGAAGTACGGGCCCTTGACGTTCGCATTGAAGGTGTCGTCCCACAGCGACTCGGGCACGTCGGCAAACGGTGCGAACTTGGCGACGCCGGCGTTGATGAAGATGGCATCCAGCTGGATGTCCCGATCTTGCAGGGCGGTGGCGAGACGTTGGGCCTCTTCCACGCTGCCAGCGTCATTGCGCAGGGCGATGGCGCCGTGGCCGATGTCGGCTTGTGCACGGGCCAGCGCCTGCTCGTCACGGCCAGTGATGACAACACGGGCGCCTTCGTTGGCATAGGCCTTGGCTGCTGCCAGGCCGATGCCGCTGCTGCCGCCAGTGACGAGAACGGTTTGGTTTGCGAAGCGGGTCATGATGTTTCCTTGGGTTGGTTGCGTAGGAGGCGGCGGGAACTGTTTGGTTTGTTGCCGTCGCCGTGCCTGAATATTCGCCCACCTACCCTGGGAAGCCATGCCATGTATTCGATGCAGACGTTCGAAGCCATCGAACGTGTTTTGGCAGGCGTGTCGCGCGTAGATGTCGCGCGTGCGCACCGCCATCGTTCGCATCAAACGTCGTCGCCCGCCTGGGCGGAAAGCCACGCCTCGAAGTTCTTCTTGGCCAGGCTGGTCAAGATGCCCTGGAACAGCAGCTTGTCGCCTAAATAGAGGCTGTGACGGATGACGGTGTAGGGATTCATCCGGTGCTCGGAAATGCCTTCGAAATGGACCTGGTAACGCTTGACGATGCCGATCGTCCCTCGGAGGTACTGGTTGAACTCCGCCCGTGAGATGGAGGGCTGCGCCGTCACGATCTCCTGCACGAAGCCATCCACCTTCTGCGGCTCAAAGTCGAAGGCGGGGAAGAAATGGCTCGCAATCTTCAGGAAGTTGAACGCATTGAGCTGCGCGCTGCGGCGCTCACCGGCCTGCGTTGCAGAGGCCCCGGCTGGCGGCGCTTCACCCGGCGCCTGGCCGTTGGCTTCTGGCGGCACGACCGTATCAGCCGTCTCAGCGGGCTCGTCCTCTTCCTTCTGAATCTCTTCTTCGGTGGAGTCACGGATTTGCCGGAACTCCCGGTCAGCCAGCTCGAAGAGGGCGGCCAGCGTGTTGATCCGGCGCTTCAGGTGATTGGGAATGGACTTCTTGTACTTGATCTTGTGATCCAGCACGCTCCAGGAGTCCTGGACGATCGTTCGCACCTGCACTTCGAATTGAAGGTCCGCGTAGGCGCGGTACTCGGGCAACTCCAGCCGCGGATTCTTGAGCTTGAGATCGACATGCAGGCCCTTGTAGCCGAAGGAGGCTTCCGTGTTCTCGATCGTCGAAATCTTGTCCGTGACTTCGACGACCTCAAACTCGCTCTTCAGGATCTCACCGATCTTCTCGATGTCATCTTCGTAGAGACAGACGATACGGAGGCCCACCAGGTCGCTGATGTGGTCCCGGATTTCGTATTCCTTTGAGTTCTCCTCCAGCACCGGGCGGTACTTGAGGTTGAACTTCTTGATGCATTCCTCGCGGTCCTTGAGTCGCGACTCAATCTTGGAGACCGGCACGGCACCGAGTTGAGGCAGGAGATCGGTCAGGAGGCTCGCCAGCGATCGACTGGCGTTTTGCAGCATCACCGCGTTTGCATCGTAGTAAACGCGGAACTCTGCTTTTTCGCCCTCGAAATCCCGACTCGCCATGCGCTGCCTCCTTGTTGCTATGGCGCGGGTTCTCCCCGCGGCCGTCTCCCATCATCGCACTGGTCGCGACAGTCGAACGTCAGCGGACCGTCGTGCGGCTCAGCCAATTGGCGGTCTATCAACCCAGCGCAGGCAGCAAGTTCAGCAAGAACACCATCAGGAGCCCGACCACGGCCACGATGGACTGCACCACGGAGATGGTGCGGGTGGCTTCTCCCATCGACATGCCGAACGATTCCTTCACCAGCCAGAAGCCGGCGTGGTTGGCATAGTTGAAGAACAGCGAACCACAGCCGATGGCCAGCGCCAGCAGCGGCTGGTTGACCGGCACGCCGGAGCTGCCCAGCGGCGCCAGGAGGCCCGCCGCGCCCACGATACCCACGGTGGCGGAGCCGGTGGAGACTGACAGCAGCATCGAGATCAGCCAGCCGAGCAGCAAGGGCGACACCGACAGTTGATGGCTCAGGTGCACGATCGCATCGCCCACATGCGCATCGGTCAGCACCTGCTGGAATGCGCCGCCCCCGGCAATGATGAGCAGCACATTGGAGATGGGCTTGACGCTCTGGCTGAGGGATTTGCGCACAGCCTCCGGTTCACCGGGATGGAGCACGACCATCGCAAAGATCAGCCCCACCAACATGGCCACGATCGGGTTGCCCACAAAGGCTGCGACATGCAGCACGGCGGAAGTCTTGTCGAGCAGGATCTCCGCCACGGCATGGGCCAGCATCAGCAGTGCCGGAAGCAGCGCACACAGCACGCCGATGGCAACGCTGGGCGCGGCCGCCGTCGCGGAGCCTGGGGCAGCAGCAGCGGCGGAGGCCTCATCGGACTCCGGCACGTACTGGTGAATCATGGCCTCATCGGGCCTGGCCTTCATTCGGGGCGCGATGAAGGTTCCATAGATCGGCCCTGCCAGGATGATCGCCGGAATGGCTGCGATAAAACCGTAGATCATCGTGGCGCCCACACTGGTTTTCAGCGTGGCGATGGCGGTCAGCGGCCCGGGATGGGGCGGCACCATGCCGTGCATGGCCGCCAATGCGGCAATCACGGGGACCGACACATACACATAGGCGGAACCGCTGCCCAGCTTGCCGGTCTCGAGCTTGCGGGCGACACCGAAGATCAATGGCAGCAGAACCACCAGGCCCACTTCAAAAAACATCGGGATGCCGATGATGAAGGCCACGCCTGCCATGGTCCAGGGCAGGACCCTGTAGGAGGACCGGCTGACGATGGCATTGGCCACGCTGGTGGTGACTCCGGAATCGGCCAGCAGCTTGCCCAGCATGGCGCCCAGCGCCACCACCAGCCCCACGACGCCAAGCGTCTTGCCTGCGCCTGAAGAGATGGCGGAGGCCAGCTTGTTCAAGGGCATGCTGGTGGCCAGCCCCACGGCCATCGACACCAGCAGCAGGGCCACCAGCGGATGAAGCCTGGGTTTGGCCACGATCAGGGCCACAAGCCCCAGGACGCTGACCAATGCGATGGCCAGCAGTTGGATGTCCACAAGGCTCATATCGCCCGTCTCCGTTCTTGTTCAATCTGCAACCTGCGTCGGCAGCCCACGGCTGCAATTGCGAGGTGGCGACTGACCTTAGCAGTGCCTGGCGGGCAGAAGGGCGAAGGGAGAGCGGATGGGTGGGATCGGTGCGGTGTTCGTAGCGGTGGTGGGGGGAGACGGTCTCAATATTGCAGCAGCTTCGCCATCGACTCATCCCAGGTCAGCGGCCACCCCTCACGCTCGGCCTTTTCAAACAGCGCCTGATGCTTCTTTTCTTCGGGCGCAGACCTCACGCTGTTGTCGAGTTTTTTCTGCCGATCACGCCATGTCTTGGGCGCCAGAACCGCTATCCACGATAGATACTCCTCCCGCTCCTTGGCGCCGTGCTCCATCAGTTTTTGATGGGTGGCCGCCTTCTTTTCTTCCCGCATGACACTGGTCGCCTGCTTTTTCTCCTCCTGTTTGATGAAGTCCTGAGGCGACATGTGTGCGCCGGTCTTCTCGAAGATGCGGCGCTCGATCATGTCCGTCACTCTCGAAGATGCGTTGCCATCCGCCGCTTGGTGATCGGTGCCTGAAGATCCGGTGGTCGTCTTCGTGTGCGGCTTGCGGGACTCCAAATCCTTCGCCGTCAAACCAAGCATCGGCGCTGCGTTCAGCGCTGCCTTCGAATAGTTGATCGAACTCTCTGTCATCTTCAATGGCGCGAGAGACTTGGGTTCGCCACTCTTGCCGCCGCTGGAGGAAGCCAGGTAGACCGGCTTCTCCGCGTCCAGGTCAAGCTCAGGCGAAGCCGTCGAACTCGGGACCGACTCAGAGGGCATCGCCTGCTCGTCCAACCAGGAGAGAATGGCCACGGCCGCGCTATTGGGCTGCCCCATCGGAATGCTGAACGCCTTGCCCCTGGACACTTGTGCACGCAGCAGCTGAATCTTGATGTTGTCCGCCGAGCCCCATTTCTCGATCACTTCGGCCAGCCACCGTTGCTGCCCCTCGGTCAGGTTTCCGCCTTGGGGCGTGAGATAGCCCATCAATTCATCCACATCGGCCCGCCGCACAGACTTCCAGGTCGCAGGATCTTCCACATCGACAAAGCGCTGCGCAGGCGGCATGGGCGCCAGGCAGCCCATGGCTTGCATGACCTGTTGCTGCCCCTGCATACGGGCGGATTTGTCGATGCCGGTCTGCAGTTGCTCATGCGTTTCAACAGTCCTGCCCACGGTCTTCGGACGTTCATCTTCGTTGGACGCGACCGCCCGGTCTCGCCGCGCTTGAAGAGGACCGGATGTGGAGGTTTTCATGGGTCGCCTCGCAGTCTGCGGTTGGAAGAGGAAGCGTTTGACCCATGCTAAAGGTGAGCCCTTGCAACGACACTCGGCAAAATGACCATATCGTGGCGCGGTAATCCTGAGGAACGGCTGCAAAACCGCGCGTCACCCCGAACGCCCTATTTCTTGCGCTGGCCCCTCGCCCGCCGCAAGCGATACGCCACCAGCGGCAACACCAACGCCAGCAGCACTCCGACCCCTATGCGCACCTCGACCTGGCTCTTGTTGGGCAACCCCACTAACCAATCCAGCGCCTGCCGCGCCCCACTGCTGATCAACCAGATCAACAACACCGCCATCACGGCGGCCACCAGCAAGCCAATGGCCCGCTGCTTCCTGTCAGGTCTCATGTTCATACCAATTGGGCCCTCACCCATTCCGGCAGAGGCATCGACTTCTGCACGGCTGCATCCTGCCACACCGTCGTGGCCCCGCCTGCTGCGCAGATCACCCCCGGCTCGTCCGCTCGTTCCAGCGTGATCCACGTATCAAAACTTGATCGCCCCGGCGACGACACGTAGTGCCGCGCAATCAACTCCCCGGGGTAGGTCACCGCCCGATAGAAGTTGCAGAAGGCATTCACGATGACCGGCCCCTGCCCTGCCGGGTTGGGCGCACCGCCCAGACGCTCCAGCCATTCCACGCGTGCCATTTCCAGATAGCGGAAATACACGGTGTTGTTGACATGGCCCATCGCGTCCATGTCCCCCCATCGGATCTGAATGCGGGTCTCATGGACCAGCTTCTTCTCCTCTGGAATTTCGAACCTCATGGCGCCAAGCCCAGTTCGGACTGCAGCCGTGCCACCGCCGCCTTCAGCTGTTCCACATCGGCGCGCAGCGCAGCGATCTCCTCATCACGAGGGTCCGGGCCTGAAGCGGCCGCCCCACGCCCGGATGCAGACTCCACCACGCCCCCCACCGGCAACTCAGGCTCACCACTCAACAGATGCGCCCAGCGTTGCTCACGCGCACCCGGTGCCCGCGGCAGCTTGCGCGCCAGCGGCGGCTCACGCTCGGCCAGTTCTTCCAAAAAGCCTTCGACCGATGAGACATCTGCAAAGCGGTGAATCCGCTCCGCATTGAGCCGCAGCTCTGCCGCCGTCTGCGGGCCCCGCAGCATCAGCACGGTCAACAAGGCCTCCGCCTGCCCCGGCACGCCCAGCACCCGCTTCATGTTGTGCTCAAAACGCAGCACCCGACTGCCGCTCACGGTGTTCACCAGGCTCATTGCCTTGAGCTCATCCAGCGTTGAAGCCACGTCGGCCTCGGAGGCATTCATCACCGGGTCTCGTGCCGTCTTCTGGTTCACGCCCAGTGTCAGGCTGTTCAAGGACATCGGATAACTGTCAGGCACGGTAAAGGCCTTCTCCACCAGCACCGCCAGCACACGCGCTTCCAGCGCACTCAATTCACGAACCGCCATGCTCAGACACCAAATCCATCATCTGCTTGAATCACTGCGCCGTTGATGAAACGGCTCTCCTTGGCACACAACATCAGCAAGGTGGTGTCCAGGTCTTGCGGCTGGCCCACCCGCTTACGCGGCAACAGGTCCACCAGCTTGCGGCCCTGCTCGGTCTGCCAGTGGTGGTGGTTGATTTCTGTGTCGATATAGCCGGGGCAGATGGCATTGACATTGATGTCGTACTTGCCCCACTCCAGCGCCATGGCACGGGTCATGTGGATGACCGCCGCCTTGCTCATGGCATACACACCAATCTGCGAGAGCACCCGCAAACCCGCCATGGAGGCAACGTTGACGATGCGCCCGCCGGTATACGTGCCGGGCGCCGCCCCGCGCGCGCGGGCCAGCATGCGCTTGCCCACCTCCTGCGCCACGAAGAAGGATCCGCGCACATTGGTGTCCATCACGAAGTCGAAATCATCCGGCGTGACATCCACCAGGCGCTGCGTGGTGCTGACGCCGGAGTTGTTGATCAGGATGTCCAGCGTGCCGACTTCGGTCTCGGCCCGGGCCACGGCGGCCGCAATGCTGTCGATGTCCGTGACATCCATGCTGACCACATGCGCATCGCCACCACCGGCTTCGATTTCCGCACGCAATGCCTTCAGTCGCTCCACCCGCCGCGCTGCCAACACCACACAGGCGCCGGCCTTGGACAAGGTTTTTGCAAACTGCTCGCCCAGACCACTGGACGCCCCGGTGACAAGGGCCACACGGCCCTCCAGATCGATGCTGTAGCTCATGACAAGGTCTCTCGTTGATGACGGCTCGGTGACCCAAGAATCGCTGCCGATGACGATATCACGCAGCCGAGTCACCTCGCGTCACCCGCGTGCCCAACCTTGTCCTGGCACCCGATCGACGTTAATCCAGCCGTCCATCCGGCCGCCCACACACCGGACGTGCCGCCAGGGCTGCCAGCGGATCAATCCGCCAGCACGGTCTCGATTTCCGTCTTGACCTGCGTCATGAGCTTGTGCACCGGGCACTTGGCCGCCACCTGAAGCAGGCGCTCACGGTCTTCCGCCGTGAGATTGCCCACCAGCGTCAGCGTGGCCTTGAGCTTGTAGAGCCCTTGCTGCTCATGGGAGCCGTCACGGTCCACCTGCACCAGCACATCCTCCACCGGCAGGCCCTTGCGGTTGGCATACCAGAGCACCGTCAGTGCCTTGCAGGCGCCCAGCGCGGCGTCGTAGAGCTCATGCGCGTCCGGGCCCGCATCCTCACCACCGCCCGCCACGGACTGGTCCGCCGTCAACTGGTGTTGGCGGATGCTGACGGTCTGGCGCATCGGGCCGGTCTTGTCTCGCTGAACATGAATACTCATCAAGGTCTCCTGAAATCGGTCTGAGAAGCCCATCCTAAGGCGGGGGCCAGGGCCCGGCATCCATCTCCCGGGATAGTCACCCGGGCAGGACCCACACCAACCCACACCACAAACCGGGCCAAGCGCACCAGACCAGCCCCCAGCGCCACACACCACTGGCGCGCGTCCGTCAGTCACATTCGGCTCAGCTCTCTATTTCCCGGAAAAGCACGACCGTTCTATTTTCGATTCGGCCGGCTAGAATGCGCCGCAAACCGCCGGAGCAGCCGCCCGGCTCCCAAACGAGAACGACCAAGGATGACCATGACCTCCGAAGAACTTGTTGCCCAGTACGGTCCGCGCGACAGCATGGAATACGACGTGGTCGTCGTGGGCGGTGGCCCGGCCGGTCTGGCAACGGCGATCCGCCTGAAACAGCTGGCCGCTGAGAAGAGCCAGGAGATTTCGGTGGTGGTGCTGGAGAAGGGCTCGGAGCCTGGCGCGCACATCCTCTCCGGTGCGGTGATGGACCCGCGCGCACTGACGGAGCTGTTCCCCAACTGGAAGGAACTGGACGCACCGCTGGGCCAACCAGTGACCGAAGACCAGGTGCTGTTCCTGAGCGAGACCGGCGCCAGGGACACGCCGCAGTGGCTGATCCCGGCCTGCTTCCACAACCACGGCAACTACGTGATCTCGCTGGGCAATGTCACCAAGTGGCTGGGCCAGCAGGCCGAGGCGCTGGGCGTGGAGATCTTCCCCGGCTTTGCCGCCGCCGAGGTGCTCTATGACGAGCAGGGCCGCGTCAAGGGCGTGGCCACCGGCAACGTGGGCGTGGGCAAGGACGGCGAGCCGCATGAGGGCTTCCAGCTGGGCATGGAACTGCACGGCAAGTACACGATCTTCGCAGAAGGCGCGCGTGGCCATCTGGGCAAGCAGCTGATTGCCAAATACCAACTGGACGCCGGCAAGGACCCGCAGACCTACGGCATCGGCATCAAGGAACTGTGGGAAGTGCCGGCCGACAAGGCCAAGCCCGGCCTGGTGGTGCACACCGCCGGTTGGCCCATGGACAGCGAGACCTACGGCGGCGGCTTCCTCTACCACCTGGAAGGCAACAAGGTGACGCTGGGCTTCGTGGTCGGCCTGGACTACAAGAACCCGTGGCTCTCCCCCTTCGAGGAAATGCAGCGCTGGAAGACCCACCCGTCCATCCGCCAGCACATCGAAGGCGGCAAGCGCCTGGGCTATGGCGCACGGGCCATCACCGCCGGCGGCCTGTTGAGCCTCCCCAAGCAGGTGTTCCCGGGCGGCGCACTGGTGGGTGATGACGCGGGTTATCTCAACGCCGCACGCATCAAGGGCAGCCATGCCGCCATCAAGAGCGGCATGCTGTGCGCCGAAGCCATCGCCGAAGCGCTGGCTGCCGGCCGTGCACAGGACGAGCTCAACGCCTACCCCGCCGCTTTTGAGCAGAGCTGGCTGCGCGAGGAACTGGACCAGTCCCGCAATTTCAAGACCTGGTTCAAGAAGGGCAACACCATCGGCACGCTGATGACCGGCATCGAGCAGTGGCTGCTGCCCAAGCTGGGCATCAAGAGCCCGCCCTGGACGCTGCATCGCGACAAGCCGGACCATGTCTACCTGCGCCCCGCCGCCGAGATGCCCAAGATCAGCTACCCGAAGCCGGATGGCAAGCTGACCTTCGACCGGCTTTCGTCGGTGTTTGTGTCCAACACCAACCACGAAGAAAACCAGCCCGCCCACCTCACGCTGAAGGACAACGCAGTGCCGGTGCAGGTCAACCTGACCCAGTACGCGGGCCCGGAAAGCCGCTATTGCCCGGCCGGCGTGTACGAGTTTGTGAAGAACGCCGACAACAGCGAACGCCTGCAGATCAACGCGCAGAACTGCGTGCACTGCAAGACCTGCGACATCAAGGACCCGACACAGAACATCGTGTGGGTAACACCTGAAGGCGGCGGCGGGCCGAACTACGCGGGGATGTGAACCGACGCCCCCTGGAAACAACGAAGCCCGCATCTGCGGGCTTTTTTGTAGGTGCTTGGGGCCGGGGTGGCCAGGAGGCGCTGGAATCGCTTGGAGCGCTTTGGAAGGCACGAGGGCTTCTGACGCCTTGGCGCCCGCACTGAAGCTCAGCGCTGCGCCAGCAAGGTCATCCAGCGCGCCAGCACCTGCTCTTCATACGAGCCCTTGCGTTGATGCGCCAGGATGCGGCTGCGCTCGCCCTCACTTCGGTTCTGGCTCAGCTTGACCTTGAGCACACACCGCTCCACCGGAATGCGAAACCCGATGATGCTGCCCAGCAGCTTGCCGTCGCGGTCGGCCGGCAGGCCGCTCCAGTCCCTGGCGTAGGCGGGCTCCTGCGTGGCGATGAGACGCTTGAGCAGGCTGTCCTTCTCCATCGGGTGATCAATGATCTGTGCACGCCCATGGATCTGCACGGTGACGTAGTTCCAGGTGGGCACCGACTTGGACACGTCGTAATGCCGCGGCGACACATAAGCCCCAGGGCCACTGAACTGCACCAGCACCGGGCCGGCCTTGCCGCTCACCAACGCTTCGGTGCTCTGGTTCGAGCGGGCCATGTGCCCTTCCACCCACCAGTTGTCCGGCTTGTTCTTGTCCGCGCCCCAGACCATGGGCACCGGCACCGCGCAGAGCCCATGCGTGGGATCCTGCAGCATCATGGTCGCCAGCGGGTGCTGCTGAATCAGCAACCGGGCCATGGACAGATCGGGCAGTTCGGACGAATTCGGCGTGTGCATGCGCTGTGAATGTAGAGCAACTTCGCCCATGAACAGGGCGTTTGCGGCGAGTGGACGGTATCCAGGGGCAACAACCAACACGGCCCCTACACGCATCTCATTCGGGTGTGAAAAATCCCACACATCAGATGTGAGAAAGCCCCCGCAACTTGCGCTGCGGGGGCCTCACATTCAGCTGGCGGAGACGGAGGGATTCGAACCCTCGATGCAGGTTTTGCCCACATACTCCCTTAGCAGGGGAGCACCTTCGGCCACTCGGTCACGTCTCCATCCGAAGAAGCTGAAACTATAGCACGGGTTTTTTGGCTCTCAGAGAAGATTCCCGAAGAATCTCTCTCTGACAGCGCCCCCGGGCGCAGTCAGCACACGGCCTGTCACACCGGCAGCGGCTGGTCCAGTTCAAACGCGCGATGCAGCGCACGCACCGCCAGCTCCATGTACTTCTCGTCGATGACGACGGAGGTCTTGATTTCGCTGGTGGTGATCATCTGGATGTTGATGCCCTCTTCCGACAGCGAGCGGAACATCTTGGAGGCAATGCCGGCATGCGAGCGCATGCCGATGCCCACGATGGACACCTTGCAGATGCGGGTGTCGCCGATCACCTTGGCCGCCTGGACGGCCGGGCCCACGGTCTTTTCCAGCAGCTCGATGGCGCGCTGGTAATCGTTGCGGTGCACGGTGAAGGAGAAGTCGGTCTTGCCGTCCTGGGAGACGTTCTGGATGATCACATCGACATCGATGTTGGCATCCGCCACAGGGCCCAGGATCTGGAACGCGATACCCGGCTTGTCGGGCACGCCCAGCAGGGTGACCTTGGCTTCGTCGCGGTTGAAGGCAATGCCCGAGACGACAGCTTGTTCCATTTTTTCGTCCTCTTCAAAGGTGATCAAGGTGCCGGACTTGGCTTCCTCGTTGATGTCGATGTCCCACGGCGTGAAGCTGGACAGCACACGCAGCGGCACCTTGTACTTGCCCGCGAATTCCACCGAGCGGATCTGCAGCACCTTGGAGCCCAGCGAGGCCATTTCCAGCATCTCTTCGAAGCTGATGGTGTGCAGGCGGCGTGCGTCGGGGACGATGCGCGGATCGGTGGTGTAGACGCCGTCCACGTCCGTGTAGATGAGGCACTCGTTGGCCTTCATGGCGGCGGCAATGGCCACGGCCGAGGTGTCCGAACCACCACGGCCCAGCGTGGTGATGTTGTTGTCCTCGTCCACCCCCTGGAAGCCGGTGATGACCACCACCTTGCCGGCGGCCAGATCGGCGCGGACCTTGGCGTCATCGATGCTTTCGATGCGGGCCTTGGTGTAGGAGTTGTCCGTGGCCACAGGCACTTGCCAGCCGGTGTAGCTGACCGCGTCCATGCCTTCGGCCTGCAGCGCAATGGCCAGCAGACCCACGGAGACCTGCTCGCCGGTGGCGGCGATCATGTCCAGTTCGCGCATCAGCGCGGCCGTGCTGCTGGTGGGCGAGAGTTCTTTGGCCAGGCCCAGCAGCCGGTTGGTCTCGCCGCTCATGGCCGAGGGCACCACCACCATCTGGTGGCCGGCGCGTGCCCACTTGGCCACGCGCTTGGCCACATTGCGGATACGGTCGGGGGTCCCCATCGAGGTGCCGCCGTACTTGTGAACGATCAATGCCATGGGAGTGTCTTCAAGACGCAGAGGGGATGCCGCAGATCAGCCGAAACAGGCAGCGCGGCCGGAGCTTTCGATTCTATAGGCGCGAGCTACGCAGCCCATGCGCGATCAGCATGCATCGGGCTGCCAACGCAGGGACAACAGCCCCTTCCTGATCGGTTCGGACTGGCGCGCATCCAGGCCCAGCCCCGGCACATACAGCAGCGCATCCGCGAGGTAGACCAGGGGCCCTTCCCTCTGTGGCGCGGGGATTCCGGCGGTTTGCCAGCATTTCTTGAGGCTTCGCGGAATGCCCAGGGCATGGGCCTGAAATTGCACCCCGCCTTCGCGCGGACGCAACTCGACCTTGTTGAGGCGGGAAGCCGATATGCCACGGGCAGCGCCACCAACGGCGCTCGGGGCGTCGGGCGTGGGGGACACACCGGACCCATCAGATGTGCCGGACGCTTCTAACGCCTGGCAGACCTCGAAGACCTCAAAGGCGCCCCGCCATTGCGGAACGGGATGACGTCCGGGCGCGGAGAGGTCGAGGAACAGCGCTGCCGGCGCCGCCCCCTGCATCGTCGTGGCATGAGGGACCGCCGGCGACGTGGGCCGGCGCCTCGCCAGCAAAAGTCGCCCCCTGTAGAGCCGCACCTCATCCTGGCCCAGGGGCCACTGCCCCACGGAGGCGCCAGGTACTTCCCGCAACAGCCGCTGGATCAAGCTTGCTGGCGCTGCACGCGCGGCCTCCTGCCTCAGCCACATTCGCAGCAGATTGGACAGACGTGCAGGGCTCAAGACGCCCCATGCCGTCACGTCCAGCGTGGTTTGGACGGCGCCAACGCCTGCAGCAGTCCCTGCCCCTGTCCCTGTCCCCGCACCTGCACCCACTTCAGCGTGGGGGTAGGCGTTATCGGACGCATCAACGCCCCTCACCCATTGATGGATATCCAGCACACCGATCTCCTGCTGCAGAGCCAAGGCCTCCTGCGCCCATGCGGCGGATTGCGCCAGCGCCAGTTCGGCTGAAGGGGCCGCCTCCATCATCACGGGCCACAGGACATGGCGCAGCCGATTGCGGGCAAAACGCGGGTTGCTGTTGCTGTCGTCTTCGATGTGGGCCAGGCCATGCTGCTGCACGTAGGCCTCCACCGCCCCACGAGGATGGTCCAGCCACGGTCGTGACCAGCACACGCCGTCGCGCCACTGCTGCCCCGGCATCGCCGCCAGGCCAGCCACCCCCGCGCCGCGCAGGGCCTGCAACAGAAAGGTTTCGGCTTGATCCCGCCGGTGATGGGCCAGCAGCAGCAGATCCGCACCCGCGAGCAACGCCATGCGCTGCAGGGCCTCATGCCGCCCGGTGCGGGCCCAGGCTTCAATGCTGTCGCCCGGGGCTGGCGAGCCCGACAGGCGCTCCCAGGCCAGGCGGACAGGAAGACCCTCATCGGCCCACTGCCCCACCTGCGCCTGCAAGTGGGTCAACCATCCATCGGCCAGCGGATTCAGCCCATGATGAACATGCAAGGCCACGACCTGAAGCCCGAGCGTGCGGGCGGCCGTGGCGGTGGCATGAAGCAATGCGGTGGAATCACGCCCCCCGCTGCACGCCACCGCCACCACGCGCGGCGTCGGGGCCGGCGTGTCTGGCGGTGTGTGGGGAGGCATGGCGGGGCTGGCGCGAATGGCCAGCCTCGGGTTCAGCTTCAGTGACTCTTGGTGTCGCTGAAGCGACCGTAGGCCTGCAGGCGCTCGTAGCGGCGCTCCAGCAGGTCCTTGGTCTTGAGGTCGGAGACCTGGCGCAGAGCGTCGCCCAGGGCGCGCTTCAGGCTGGAGGCCATCTGCTTGCCATCGCGATGCGCACCACCCACCGGTTCACTGACGATCTTGTCGACCAGGCCCATCGCCTTCAGGCGGTGGGCGGTAATGCCCAGGGCCTCGGCGGCCTCGGGGGCTCGAGCGGCGGTCTTCCAGAGGATGGACGCGCAGCCTTCCGGCGAGATCACGGAATAGGCCGAGAACTGCAGCATCAGCACCTGGTCCGCCACGCCAATGGCCAGCGCACCGCCCGAACCACCTTCACCGATGACGGTGGCGATGATGGGCACCTCCAGCTGCGCCATCTCGAAGATGTTGCGGCCAATGGCTTCCGACTGGCCACGTTCCTCGGCCCCGATGCCGGGGTAGGCACCCATGGTGTCGATGAACGTGAAGACCGGCATGCCGAACTTCTCGGCCAGCTTCAGCAGCCGAAGCGCCTTGCGGTAACCCTCGGGGCGGGGCATGCCGAAGTTGCGCAGGGTGCGCTCCTTGGCGTCCGCGCCGCGCTGATGGCCGATGATCATGCAGGCTTGGCCGTTGAAGCGCGCAATACCACCAACGATGGCGGCATCATCTGCGTAATGACGGTCACCATGGAGTTCCTGGAACTCGGTGAAGACATCGCGGCAGTAGTCCAGCGTCTGGGGGCGTTGCGGATGCCGCGCCACCTGGTACACCTGCCACGGCAATACGTTGGCGTAGATGTCCTTGGTGAGCTGCTGGCTCTTCTTGCTCAGGCGGTCGATCTCTTCGGAGATGTCCACCGCCGACTCACTCTGCACGTAGCGGAGTTCGTCAATCTTGGATTCAAGCTCGGCAATGGGTTGCTCGAACTCGAGAAAGTGTCGTTTGCTCATATCAGTAATCCACCGGAAGCGGATCCAGGCTACGCCAAATGTACCATGTGGCCACTGACCGATAGGGAGCCCAGCCTTCGCCCAGCTCCCGTGCTTCGGCCCGGGACACGGGCTCATCGCTGAAGTAATTCTGGCTGATGCCCTTGAGCAGGCCAAGGTCATCCAGCGGCAGCACGTTGGGCCGCATCAGGTGGAAGATGAGGAACATCTCCGCCGTCCAGCGTGCAATGCCCCGGATGGCCACCAGCTCTTCAATGATGGCTTCGTCGTCCATCTGCGCCCATTGGCGCACATGAACCTGGCCAGACTCGAAGTGCTGGGCCAGGTCGCTGAGGTATTCCACCTTGCGCACCGACAAGCCCACCGCCTTGAGCTGGTCCTTGTCCAGCGCCAGCACCTCCACAGGCTTGATGCGGTTGGAGACGCCAGAGGTCAGCTCGGCGAACTTGTCCCAGACCGACTGGGCCGCCTTCACCGAGATCTGCTGCCCCACGATGGAACGGGCCAGCGTGGTGAAGGCATCACCCCGGCTTTGCAGCCGGGCTTCGCCGAATTGGGGGATGAGCTTCTTCATCACCCGGTCGCGTTTGACCAGATGACGGCAAGCCTCGTCCCAGTAGTCCGGGGTCACCCCGGCGGTCGCCACACGCCCCATCAGGCCTTCACCCCAGCCTTTGTGCCAGTGCGGACCCAGGTGGTGCCGGTAGCGGAATCTTTCAATTCGATGCCTTGTTCGGTCAGCGACACGCGGATGCGGTCGGCCTCCGCGAAGTTGCGGGCCGCCTTGGCGGCAGCGCGGGCGGCAATTTGCGACTCGATGAACGCTTCATCCACACCCTCCCCGGACTGCAGATAGGCCTTGGGCGCTTGCTGGAGCACGCCCAGCACGCCACCCAGGGCCTTCAGCAGGCCAGCATCCGCCCCGGAACGGCTGCGGTTCACCTGATTCGCCAGGTCAAACAGCACCGCCAGCGCGCCCGGGGTGTTGAAGTCATCGTCCATCGCCGCCTTGAATTCGGCGGCGTGGCCCGTGGCCCAGTCGATCGCCACGTCCTCGGCCGGTACCGCTTCCAGTGCGGTGTACAGGCGGCGCACCGCCGTGCGGGCGTCATCCAGGCTGGCGTCGCTGAAATTAAAGGGGCTGCGGTAGTGCGTACGCAGCATGAAGAAGCGGATGGCCTCGCCATCGAACTTCTTCAGGACGTCGGCGATGGTGAAGAAGTTGCCCAGGCTCTTGGACATCTTCTCGTTGTCGACGTTCAGGAAGCCGTTGTGCATCCACACATTCACGAACGGATGGCCAAAAGCGCCTTCGCTCTGGGCAATTTCGTTCTCATGGTGGGGGAACTGCAGGTCCATGCCGCCGCCGTGGATGTCAAAGCGCTCACCGAGCAAGGCGCAGCTCATGGCCGAGCACTCGATGTGCCAGCCCGGGCGGCCTTCGCCCCAGGGGCTGGCCCACTTGGCCTCGCCCGGTTCTTCGGGCTTGGCGGATTTCCACAGCACAAAGTCCAGCGGGTCCTGCTTGCCACCGTCCACCGCCACGCGCTCGCCGGCGCGCAACTGGTCCAGGGACTTGCCACTGAGCTTGCCGTAGCCGTCGAACTTGCGCACGGCGTAATTCACGTCACCGCCGTCGGCCTGATAAGCCAGGCCCTTGCCCTCCAGCCGGCCGATGATGTCCAGCATCTGCGGGACATAGTCGGTGGCGCGGGGCTCGTGGGTGGGTTTGGCGATGCCGATGGCGTCGAAGTCCCGGTGCATGGCCGAAATCATCTCGTCCGTCAGCTGGCGGATGGTGAGGCCCCGCTCCAGCGCACGGCGGATGATCTTGTCATCGATATCCGTGATGTTGCGAACGTAGGTCGGGTTGTAGCCGCTCGCCTTGAGCCACCGGTAGACCACGTCGAACGCGATGTTCATGCGGGCGTGACCCATATGGCACAGGTCGTAGACGGTGATCCCGCACACATACATGCGGACGTGGCCCGGGTCGATCGGTTGAAACGGTTCTGGCTGACGAGTCAGCGTATTGAAGATGCGCAAGGAGGACATGGATGGGCCACTGGAGCGGCCGGCTCAGGGCCGGACCGGGACGTGGGCGTGCCCGGGTGCCGCAGGTCCCGTCAAGCAAGACGGTCAAGTGCGGCGGTAGGGCACGTCAGGGGCATTGGTCAGGCGAGAGACGACAGCTCGCTCTAGAATGACCGGCAGTATAGCGGCCCGCTCGTTCGGGAGCGCCGGGGGGACCCTTGACGGTCCACGCTGGCGCCCCCTTGCCAGGGCCTTGAACCTCTCCATCCGTTCCCCAATGCCCAAGTTCCACTCCCTGCTTCACAGTTGCTGCATCGTCCTGGCCGCGCTCACCTCGACCGCCCTGCACGCCGCCGCCCTGGAGGACGCCCAGGCGCTCTGGGCCTCCGGCAAGCGGGACCAGGCCATCCAGGCGGCCGAGAACGCCCTCAAGACCACACCGGACGACCCGCGCCTGCGCTTCACCCTCGGCACCATGCTGATGGAACAGCGCCAGCTCGAACGTGCACGCGTGATCTTCACCAGCCTGATCGAGGACTACCCCGACCTGGCCGACCCGTACAACAACCTGGCCGTGATCCATGCGGCGCGTGGTGAATATGAAGCGGCTCGCCAGTCGCTGACCCGCGCGCTGGAACTGCAGCCCGACCATGCCCAGGCGCAGGAGAATCTGGGTGATGTCCTGATGCGCCTGGCGCAGCAGGCCTACGAGCGTGCGCTCAAGCAGCCGTTGGGGGACGACTCGGCGCTGCGGCTCAAGCTGCAGCGGGTGTCTGACCTGAACAACGGCAAGCGTCCCGCATCCTGAGACGCCCGCCCCCCTTCACGGACAGTTCCTCCGCCGCAGCGCCCTTACCGGGTCGCTGCGGCAATCTCTCAACCACTTCCTGCACCCACACACCCCATGAGGACGACCAAACTGCTGATGGCGCTGGGCGCCGCCGCGCTGAGTCTTGCCGCGTCGCTGGCCCAGGCGCAAGTGGTGAAGCTCAGCACCACGCTGGGCGACATCCGGATCCAGCTCGAGCCTGAAAAGGCTCCGAAGACGGTAGCCAATTTCATCGGTTATGTGAAGGCAGGCCATTACAACGGCGTGATCTTCCACCGCGTGATCGACGGCTTCATGGTGCAAACCGGCGGCTACACGGCCAAGCTGGAGCAGCGCCCCACCAAGCCGCCGATTCCGCTGGAGGCCGGCAATGGCCTCTTGAACAATCGAGGCACGGTGGCCATGGCACGCATGAACGAGCCGAACACGGCCACCTCGCAATTTTTCATCAACGTGGTGGACAACCCGGGCCTGGATCCTGGTTTCTCACCGGACGGCCGCGGCTACGCGGTCTTCGGGCATGTGATCGAGGGCATGGAGGTGGTGGACAAGATCCGCGCCACGCCCACGACGGCGCGCAACGCCATATTCCAGAACCTGCCCACCACTCCCATCTTCATCAACAAAGCCACCGTGGAGAACAAGCCATGAGCAAGAAAGTCGAACTGCAAACCAACCACGGCGTGATTACCGTGGAACTGGATGACGTCAAGGCCCCGGCCACCGTCGCCAACTTCATCGCCTATGTGAACAAGGGTCACTACGACGGCACCATCTTCCACCGCGTCATCAAGGGCTTCATGGCCCAGGGCGGCGGTTTCGAAGCCGGCATGAAGCAAAAGCCCACGGACGCGCCGATCCAGAACGAAGCCAACAACGGCCTGAAGAACGACAAGTACACCCTGGCCATGGCGCGCACCAATGCGCCGCACTCCGCCAGCGCGCAGTTCTTCATCAACACCGTCGACAACGAGTTCCTGAACTTCAAGAGCGAAAGCCCGTCGGGCTGGGGCTACGCGGTGTTCGGCAAGGTCGTGGGCGGTACGGACGTGGTGGACAAGATCGAGAAGGTCAAGACCAGCCGCTCCGGCTTCCATGATGACGTGCCGGTGGATGCGGTCGTCATCGAGAAGGCTGTCGTTCTCGAGTGAACCCGGCGTCCTTCCCGCTGCCCGGTCCGTTGGCGACCTTGCGCGCCGAGCCGGGCTGGCGGCGGGTGGACGTCCTGTCTGACCTGCACCTGTCCCCGGCGCTGCCGCGCACCCTGGAGCGCCTGCGCGAGCATCTCGCGGCCACCCCGGCGGACGCGGTGTTTCTTCTGGGCGACATCTTCGAAGCCTGGATTGGTGACGACGTGCGCTGGGTGCCGGACAGCTTTGAACAGCAGTGCATGGCGATGCTGCGGGATGCAGCACGCCGCACGACGCTCTTCTTCATGCATGGCAACCGGGATTTCATGTTGGGGCCGGCCATGGCGCAGGACGCCGGCATGCGCCTGGTGGACGACCCGCTTCGGCTGGACGCCTTTGGCCGCAGCTGGCTGCTGAGCCATGGGGACCTGCTCTGTCTGGGGGACGTCGGTTACCAGCGTGTGCGCGCCGTGGTGCGCCGGCCCACGGTCAAGGCCGTGCTGCTGGCGCTGCCGCTGTCTGCCCGTCGTGCCTTGGCGCGCCATCTGCGCGGCCGCAGCATGGCGCACCAGCAAGACCCGGCCCTGTGGGCGGACGTCGACGACCAAGCGAGCCGGGACTGGCTGCGCGCGGCAGGTTGCGACACCTTGATCCACGGCCACACCCATCGCCCGGCCGAACATGCGCTGGGCACGGGAATGCGTCGTGTGGTGCTCTCCGACTGGGACTTCGACCGTGCGCAGCGCGGTGATGTGCTTGTGCTGGACGCCACGGGCATCCGCCGCGATGCGCCGATGCGGACCGAAGGCATGTTCAGCCGCTAGGGCTGCGGATGATCCGCCACCTGATCCAACGTTGGCGCCAGCACCGTGAGCAGCGGCTGCTGTCGCAATTTGCCATTCCTGATGTGCTGTGGGCGCTGACGCTGGCGCGTTATCCCTTTTTGGCGCGGCGCCATGCGGCGGACCTGGCGGAACTGCGGCGGCTGTGCTCCTTCTTCCTGGCCACCAAGGAGTTTCATGGCGTCAACGGTTTCGAGGTCACGGACGAAGTGGCGGTCGCTGTTGCCGCGCAGGCGTGCCTGCCCATTCTGAAAATCGGGCTTGACTGGTATGACGGCTTCGTGGGCATCGTCATGCATGAGGGTGAAGTCATTGCCCCGCGAGAAACCATGGATGACGACGGCGTGGTTCATGCCTATGACGAAACGCTGGCGGGCGAGGCCATGGAAGGCGGGCCCTTGATGCTGGCCTGGAGCGAAGTCGCACCTGAAGCGCTTGACCGTGTGGAGGGTTTTGATTCCGTCTACAACGTCGTCATCCATGAATTTGCGCATGTCATCGATATGCGCGATGGACTTGCCAACGGCACCCCTACGCTTGACACAGCCCAAGCCAGAGACCAATGGGCGGCCACGATGGAATCCGAGTGGCAGTGGTTTTGCGCGCAAGTGGATGCCGGAGCCAACACCGTCATCGACCCTTATGGTGCTGAAGCGCCGGAAGAGTTTTTTGCCGTCGCCGTGGAAGCCTTTTTTGTGGCCCCGAACGAACTGCGACACGAACAGCCACGGCTATATCGCCTGCTTGCTGAATTCTTCAGGCAAGACCCGGCCCTTGATGCGTGCGGTGAACTGCGGCCACAAAATCACTGAGGCCGAAGGACTGCAAGGCTCACAAAATAGCAGCTGCATAGGCACGGATGTGGCCTGTCGGATTGGAGGGGCGGCCCCCTCCTTGCCCAAAAGCCGGAAAAAACAAAGGCCCGCCGAAGCGAGCCTTTGCGTTCAACAAAACCCAGACAGGCCAGATCAGTCGGCCGTCGCCGGCTCCGCCTTCGGCTTGTTGTTGTCCTTCTTGGTCGGCGTGATGTCCAACTGAACCTCGCCCTTGTCGTCCACATCCACGCTCAGACGACCGCCATCGACCAGCTTGCCGAACAACAGCTCGTCCGCCAGCGCACGACGGATCGTGTCCTGGATCAGGCGTTGCATCGGCCGTGCACCCATCTGCGGGTCGAAACCCTTGGCGGCGAGATGCTTGCGCAGCGCATCGCTGAAGGTGACTTCCACCTTCTTCTCCTGCAACTGGCTTTCCAGCTGCAGCAGGAACTTGTCCACCACCCGCAGGATGATGTCTTCGTCCAGCGCGCGGAAGTGCACGATGGCATCCAGGCGGTTGCGGAACTCAGGGGTGAACAGGCGCTTGATGTCGCCCATCTCGTCGCCCTGCTCCCGCTTCGTCGTGAAGCCGATGGTGGCTTTCTGCATGGCTTCGGCGCCCGCATTCGTGGTCATGATGATGATCACGTTGCGGAAGTCGGCCTTGCGTCCGTTGTTGTCGGTCAGGGTGCCGTGGTCCATCACCTGCAGCAGCACATTGAAGACATCCGGATGTGCCTTCTCGATTTCATCGAGCAGCAGCACCGAATGCGGCTTCTTCGTCACGGCCTCGGTCAGCAGACCACCCTGATCAAAGCCCACGTACCCCGGTGGCGCGCCAATCAGCCGGCTCACGGCATGGCGTTCCATGTACTCGGACATGTCAAAGCGGATCAGCTCGATGCCCAGGATGTAGGCCAGTTGCTTGGCCACTTCGGTCTTGCCCACACCGGTAGGCCCGGTGAACAGGAAGGAGCCGATGGGCTTGTCCGGCTTGCCCAAGCCCGAGCGTGCCATCTTGATCGCGGCGGCCAGCGCATCAATCGCCGGCTCCTGACCAAACACCACGCTCTTCAGATCCCGGTCCAGACTCTTGAGCTTGCCACGGTCATCGGACGAGACCGAGGCCGGCGGAATCCTGGCGATCTTGGCCACGATGTCCTCCACCTCAGCCCGGGTGATCGTCTTCTTCTGACGGCTCTTGGGCAAGACCCGCTGAGCCGCGCCAGCTTCGTCGATCACATCGATCGCCTTGTCCGGCAGATGACGGTCATTGATGTACTTGGCCGAGAGTTCCGCCGCCGCCTGCAGTGCACCCAGCGCGTACTTCACGCTGTGGTGTTCCTCGAAGCGCGACTTCAGACCCTTCAGGATCTCCACCGTCTGCTCCACCGACGGCTCCACCACGTCGATCTTCTGGAAGCGACGCGACAGCGCCGCGTCCTTCTCGAAGATGCCGCGATATTCGCTGAAGGTGGTGGCACCGATGCACTTCAATTGTCCGGACGACAGCGCTGGCTTGAGCAGGTTGCTGGCGTCCAGCGTGCCGCCCGAGGCCGCACCGGCACCGATCAGCGTGTGGATCTCGTCGATGAACAGCACCGCACCGGGCTGGTCCTTCAGCTGCTTGATCACCGCCTTCAGGCGTTGCTCGAAGTCGCCGCGGTACTTGGTACCGGCCAGCAGCGCGCCCATGTCCAGCGAGTAAACCACCGCCTCGGCCAGCACGTCCGGCACCTGGCCCTCAGTGATGCGCCAGGCCAGGCCTTCCGCGATGGCGGTCTTGCCGACACCCGCCTCACCCACCAACAGCGGGTTGTTCTTGCGGCGGCGGCACAGCACCTGCACCACCCGCTCGACTTCCGGCTCGCGGCCGATCAACGGGTCGATCTTGCCGTCCCGCGCCAGCTGGTTCAGGTTCTGGGTGAACTGCTCCAGCGGCGAGCCCTTGCTGCCGCCAGCCTGGGCGTCGCCCTCTTCACGCTCGGATTCGGCACCGGTGCCTTCCGGGCCCTTGGGGGGCTCCGGCGGCTCGCTCTTCTTGATGCCGTGGGCGATGTAGTTGACGACGTCCAGCCGGGTCACGCCCTGCTGGTGCAGGTAGTAGACCGCGTGGGAGTCTTTCTCGCCGAAGATGGCCACCAGCACATTGGCGCCAGTGACTTCCTTCTTGCCGTTGCCCGTGGACTGCACATGCATGATGGCGCGCTGGATCACGCGTTGGAAACCCAGCGTGGGCTGAGTGTCCACCTCATCGGTGCCGCCCACGGTGGGCGTGTTTTCCTTGATGAACTGGGCCAGCGACTTGCGCAGGTCCTCGATGTTGGCTGCGCAGGCGCGCAACACTTCAGCTGCAGACGGGTTGTCCAGCAGCGCCATCAGCAGGTGCTCCACGGTAATGAACTCGTGGCGCTGCTGGCGTGCTTCAACAAACGCCATGTGCAGGCTGACTTCAAGCTCTTGCGCAATCATGCGGCCTCCATAGTGCACTGCAGGGGATGGCCGGCTCGCCGGGCGGCGGCCAGTACCATTTCGACCTTGGTGGCCGCGACATCCTTGGTGAAAACACCGCAGACACCACGGCCTTCGTGATGGATCTTCAACATGATCTGGGTGGCCGTATCCAGATCGTGGCGGAAGTATTCCTGCAAGACCATCACAACGAACTCCATCGGCGTGAAGTCATCATTGAGCAGCAACACCTGAAACAGGCGCGGCGGCTCCGTCTTTTGGGCAACACGCTCCAGCGTCGTAGACGCGCCGCCGTCATCGCCCTGACCGGGCGGTGTACCCGGCGGACCCGCTGGCGTGGAGTTGTGGGAAAACAATGGCATGAGCCGATTCTATAAACAGCGGGACTTCCCTACATGCGGACGGGTTCCCCGGTTTCAAGCAATCGAGAAATTGATCAGCGTCGGGTCCGGTTTCAGAGGAGCCGCAGGATGATCAAGACCTCCGGAATAGCCCTAGTTTGGCATCTTCGGCGGCTGTGACCCCGGGGAGTTCCTGAATTGACACTGACTTGACGCGGATTTGAGAATGCGCTTGGGTGCGAAAAGACACCGGGACGGAGAGAAAAACATGGCTACAGGCACGGTAAAGTGGTTCAACGATGCCAAAGGGTTTGGCTTTATTGAGCCGGAACAAGGCGGGGGCGACGTTTTCGCGCACTTCTCGGCCATTCAGATGGAAGGGTTCCGAACGCTCAAGCAGGGCGGGAAGGTGACCTACGAGCTGGTGAACGGCCCCAAGGGCGAGATGGCCCAGAACATCCGCCCGCTGGAAAGCGACGAGGTGGATGTGGGTCTGCTGGCAGAAGCCGCCCTGGCGAGCCAGCCGGCTGCAACGGCCTGACGCTGGTCGAGCCCCCTGGACGCGGCGCTGTAGGGTCTACAGCGCGGCTCGGCGGGCCCCTCACCTGCCCTCCCTGACGGGCTGGTGCAGCTGAACAACAAAAAACCCCGGCTGCGTCGCAGACCGGGGTTTTGTCGCTTTTTTGGGCGCCTCGCCGGCAGCCCGGCGCGGACGCCGGGCGCAGCGCAATTTACATGTTCTCGATCATCACTTGCCCGAAACCGGAGCACGACACTTGCGTGGCGCCGTCCAGCAGGCGGGCGAAGTCATAGGTGACCTTCTTCGACAGGATGGACTTCTCGATGGACGAGATGATCAGGTCCGCCGCTTCGGTCCAGCCCATGTGACGCAGCATCATTTCGGCCGACAGGATTTCGGAACCGGGGTTCACGTAGTCCTTGCCAGCGTACTTCGGTGCCGTGCCGTGAGTGGCTTCGAACATGGCGACGGAGTCGCTCAGGTTGGCGCCCGGGGCGATGCCGATGCCGCCGACTTGTGCAGCCAGCGCGTCGGAGATGTAGTCACCATTCAGGTTCAGCGTGGCCACCACCGAGTACTCGGCCGGGCGCAGCAGGATCTGCTGCAGGAACGCATCAGCGATGCTGTCCTTCACCACGATGTCCTTGCCGGTCTTCGGGTTCTTGAACTTGCACCACGGGCCGCCGTCGATCAGCTCAGCACCGAATTCCTTCTGGGCCAGGGCGTAAGCCCAGTCACGGAAGCCACCTTCGGTGTACTTCATGATGTTGCCCTTGTGCACGATGGTCACGCTGGGCTTGTCGTTGTCGATGGCGTACTGGATGGCCTTGCGCACCAGACGCTCGGTACCTTCACGCGAGACCGGCTTCACGCCGATACCCGACGTTTCCGGGAAACGGATCTTCTTGACGCCGAACTCTTCCTGCAGGAACTTGATCAGCTTCTTGGCCTTGTCGGATTCGGCTTCGAATTCGATACCGGCGTAGATGTCTTCCGAGTTCTCACGGAAGATGACCATGTCGGTCTTGTGCGGTTCCTTGACCGGGGAAGGCACGCCATTGAACCAGCGCACGGGGCGCAGGCAGACGTACAGGTCCAGTTCTTGGCGCAGGGCCACGTTCAGCGAGCGGATGCCACCACCGACGGGGGTGGTCAGCGGGCCCTTGATGGACACCACGTACTCCTTGAGCACGCCCAGGGTCTCTTCAGGCAGCCACACGTCCGGGCCGTACACCTTGGTGGACTTCTCACCGGCGTAGATTTCCATCCAGTGGATCTTCTTGGCGCCGCCGTAGGCCTTGGCCACGGCTGCGTCCACCACCTTGATCATCACGGGGGTGATGTCCAAACCGGTGCCGTCACCCTCGATGAACGGGATGATGGGGTTGTTGGGAACGTTGAGCGAGAAGTCGGCATTGACCGTAATCTTCTGCCCGCCCTCGGGCACCGTGATGTGCTGGTACATGGAGTCGTCTCCGCGAATCGCGTGGTGGTGGGTGATTAAACCGGAAGCGCCGATTCTATGACAGTGAGCGTCAGTGCGGCCCAATGTCACGGATGGCCCTAGCCGCAGTACGCGCGAATCTGAAGCCACAGCCCGTGGCCAAGCGCCCACAGCGCCGCCGCACTCAGTAACAACCCGGACAGCCGGGTGGCCCAGCGCAGGCCGGAGGCGCCCGTGACAAGACCCGCGCCAGGGCCCTCAACCCTTTCAGCGCTGTTCCTGGCCGCCAGCCGCCTCAGCAGCCAGGGCCCGGCCACCAGCCCCGGCGAGGACGCCAGCGCAAATGCCGCCATGACCAGGGCCCCCTGCCCCGGCCCGGTGGCCAGGGCCGCCACCAGAAGCGCCGATTGCAACAATCCGCAAGGCCACGCCACCCAGGCCAGGCCCGCAGCCGCCGCGCGCACGGGACGGCCCAGCGCTTGGCGGTGGCGCTGGAGCGTTGCGAGGGGAGTCGTCTGAGCCCCCCCGCCTGTCACTGCTGCCGTGCCCGGCGTGGCCATGGCGCCCGGGGCGCCGGGCCCCCATCGCCGCTGCATCCATGCCGGCTGTTCACCGCGCCACAGCAACCAGAGCCCCAGCGCCAACACCGCCAGATGCAGGGCCAGCCACACCGGCCGCAACCACGCCGCCGCCTGTTCCCACTGCCACAGCAGGCCGACACTGGAGGCCGCCACGGCGCCCGCCGCGGCATAACTCATCACGCGCCCCCCCTGGAAGGCCAGCGCGCGGGGCCGATGCCCGCCCGTGACCGCTGCACACGGCGCGGCACACATGGCCACGCAATGCGCGCTGCCGGCAGCCCCCATCAGGAGGGCGGAGCCGATCAGCGCAAGGTCCAGCATGGCGTCCTGCTCCGGATCAAAGAATGCGCGAGAAGCGCACAGGCGTTTCGGTGGCCTGGGCCGCACGGGGGCGACGGAAGTATTGGTCGAAGACCATGGCCACGGCGCGGACGAAGAACCAACCCAATGAGGTGAGCTCGATCGCGGTGTCGGTGAGCTGGACCAGCCCGTCCCGTTGCAGTTGGGCCAGGCGCTCCAGCTCGTCCGCATAGGCCGCGGCGAAGTTCAGGCCATGCCGCTGGCCAAAGGCCGCCATGTCCAGCCGGCCCTGGCACATCAGGGTCATGATGATGTCGCGGCGGCGCAGATCGTTGGCGTCCAGCGTCAGGCCACGCTCCACCGGCAGCGCCCCCGCTGCCAGCGCTTCTTCATATAGGGTCAGGTCCTTCGCGTTCTGCGAATAGTGGGCGCCAATGCGGGAGATGGCCGACACGCCCAGGGCGATCAGGTCCCGGTCCGGCTGGGTGCTGTAGCCCTGGAAGTTGCGCTGCAGGCGCCCTTCCCGCTTGGCGATGGCCAGCGAATCGTCCGGCAGGGCGAAGTGGTCCATGCCGATGTAGGTGTAGCCCTCGCGCAGCAAGCCGTTGAGTGCGTGGGACAACATCTGCAGCTTGTCGCCGGCCGCTGGCAGCGTGGCGCCATCGATACGGCGCTGTGGCTTGAAACGCTCCGGCAGGTGGGCGTAACCGTAGAGCGCAATGCGGTCCGGGCGCAGCGCGTTCACCTGCTGAATGGTGCGGGCAAACGAGGCCGCCGTCTGCTGGGGCAAGCCGTAGATGAGGTCCGCGTTGATGGACTGATAACCCAGTGCACGTGCCGAGGCCATCAGGGCCGCCACGCTCTCGTAGGACTGCTCTCGGTGCACCGCGCGCTGGACGTCCGGGTCGAAGTCCTGGATGCCGAGGCTCAGACGGTTGAAACCGAGTTGGCGCAGCGCCGCCAGGCGCGTGGCGTCCACCGTACGCGGATCCACCTCGATCGAGATTTCTGCATCGGCGGTGAGGTGGAACTGCGCACGCAGCATCGTCATCAACTGCCCGATTTCCTCATCGGAGAGAAAGGTGGGGGATCCCCCGCCCAGGTGCAATTGACTCGCCGGGGTGCCCTGCGGCACATGCGCCGCCAACAGACGGAGTTCGGCAGCCACCTTGTCGAGATACGGTGCACCCCGCTCATGGTGCTTGGTGATGACCTTGTTGCAGGCGCAGTAGTAGCAGACGGACTCGCAGAACGGGATGTGCACATACAGCGACACCGGTTCATCCCTGCGGTCCGACGTGAGACGTTCCTTCAGCGCCTGCACGAGCCCGTCCGCGTTGAACTGGTCCGAGAACCGGTCCGCCGTCGGGTAGGAGGTGTACCGCGGGCCCGCGACGTCAAAACGGCGCAGCAGGTCTTCGTCCACCAGGCTGTGGGTGCCGCGTGCGGTGTCCGTGCTGCAGCCACAAGCGTTGGAACAGGGTTGGGTGCAGCGGTGCGAACGGGCGCCAACGGGCTGGCCCGACAGACGCTGCCCGTCTTGGGCGCGTGCGCCCCCACTGACTGGCGTGGCGAGGGTGTCTGTCATGTCAATTCTCCTGCCCACCCGTGGCCGCATGGTTGCGGGCCTTCATGGCAGGTTGCAGTTGGGAGGGCGCTTGCGCCTGTGCCTGACCGTGAGGGGCAGGGTCTTCGGCGGAGGCCTGGGTCGCGTTTGTCTGCACGCCATGGCGCACCACCGGGTCGGCATGGTGCATGGCCAGCACCAGTGTCACGACACTGGCCACCACCACCACCGACGGGCCGCCCACCACCAGCCACATCATCGGATGTCGCCACCACGGGCCGGTGGGTGCCTGCATGCTGGCGTCGGCGAAGGAAGTTGCAGTGTTGGACATGGGAGGACTCCTTCAACGGGGAATGACAAAGGTCGATTTCTCGACCAGCACCGGGCCGGGCTGCCCATCGAGGGCCACCTGGCTGATGCGGAATTGCATGGGGTGGGCACCCGGACTGAGCTGCGCAGCCATTTCAGGGGGCACACGCAGCGCCACGGTCACCCAGCGGGCTTCTGCAGGCGCCAGCACATGCAGCGCGGGCGGGCTGCTGAAGGCCAGGGTGTCGATGCCGGAGACCGCCAGCTGCAGCCGCAGCGCGTTGCCGCTGGCGTTCATGAGCTGCAGCCGGTAGACGTTTTCGATGTAGCCGTCGTCGACCTGGCGGGCCAGTGCGGCGCGGTCGCGAACGATGTCGGCGCGGAACGGCAGGCGGGTGGCCAGGCTCCAGACCATGGCGGCGGACACCACCAGGAGGATGGCGGTGTAGACCAGCACCCGGGGCCGCAGCACACGCCGCCACTGCTGCGCAGCCGACCAGCCCTTGTCGATGCCGTTCTGCGTGGCGTAGCGGATGAGGCCGCGCTCGTAATGGAAGCTGTCCATCACGCCATTACAGGCGTCGATGCAGGCGGCACAGCCAATGCATTCGTATTGCAGGCCCTCACGGATGTCGATGCCGGTGGGGCAGACCTGCACACACTGCTTGCAGTCCACGCAACTGCCCAGCCCGGCCGACTGCAGCGCCGCAGGGCCCTGCTTCTTGGAGCGGGGGCCGCGCGGGTCACCCCGCGCGGTGTCATAGCTGATGACCAGCGTGTCCTTGTCGAACATCGCGCTCTGGAAGCGCGCATACGGACACATGTATTTGCAGACCTGCTCGCGCAGGAAGCCCGCATTGCCGTAGGTGGCCAGGGCATAGAAGAGGATCCAGAAGCTCTCCCAGGCTCCCAGCAGCCCGCCCACCGTGGCGCCGCCCAACTCGCGGATGGGCGTGAAGAACCCGACGAAGGTGAAGCCGGTCCAGAGTGACACCGCCAGCCACGCGGCGTGCTTGGCGGACTTGCGCAGCAGCTTTTCCGGGCCCCAGCGCGCGCGGTCCAGCTGGATGCGGGCGCCACGGTCGCCTTCGGTATGGCGCTCGATCCAGAGGAAGATTTCGGTGTAGACCGTCTGCGGGCAGGCAAAGCCGCACCACAGCCGCCCCGCCACCGCCGTAAACAGGAAAAGCGCATACGCTGAAATCAGCAGCAGCGCGGTGAGGTAGACCAGGTCCTGCGGATACAGGACCAGATCGAAGATGAAGAAACGGCGGGCCTCCAGATCGAAGAGGACCGCCTGGCGGCCGTTCCAGTTCCACCACGGCAGGCCGTAAAACAACGCCTGCGTGGCGAACACCAGCACCCAGCGCCACACGGCAAACCAGCCATGCACGGCGCGCGGATAGATCTTGGGCTGTGCCACATACAGTGACACCGTCTGGAGTGCTGGCTCCTGGAGCGGCTTGTCCATGATGGGCCGGTCCTGATTACGGCGAGGCCGTGGAGACCACCGCACCGGTGTGCGACTTGCCCCAGACGTAGGCGGCCAGCACGCGGATCTGCTCGGTGCTCAGGCGCGAGGCATGCTCGGGCATCACGTTGTGCTTGCCGTTGTTGATCATCGCGACGATGGCGGGCTCACCCCAGCCGTGCAGCCAGATCTTGTCGGTCAGGTTGGGGGCGCCCAGCGCCTGGGTGCCCTTGCCGTCCATGCCGTGGCAGGCCGCGCAGGCCACGAACTTGGGCTTGCCCAGCGCCGCAGCCACCGAGTTGTGCGGGCTTGCGGACAGGCTCAGCACATAGTGGGCCAGGTTGTGCACGTCCTCCCCGGTGCCCACCGCCGCCGCCATCGGCGGCATGGTGCCCTGACGGCCCTGCGTGATGGTCTGGATGATGGTGTCCGGGTCTCCGCCGTACAGCCAGTCGGTGTCCGTCAGGTTGGGAAAGCCCTTGGAACCCTTGGCATCCGCACCGTGGCAGCCGGCACAGTTATTGGCAAACAGGCGCTCGCCAATGCCCTGGGCCTGCGGGTCACGGGCCAGGGTCTCCACCGGCATGGTGTCGAAACGGGCATAGACCTGGTGCATGGCGGCCTGGGCCTTGGCCTGCTCGTCCTGGTACTGCCGCTCGCTGGTCCATCCCAGCGTGCCGCCAAAACTGCCCAGGCCGGGATACAGCGCCAGGTAGATGCCACCCACGATGATGGTCAGTACGAACAGGCCCATCCACCAGCGCGGCAACGGGTTGTTCATTTCACGGATGTCTTCGTCCCACACGTGGCCGGTGGTGTCATCGGTGGACATCACGCGGCGGCGGCTGGCGATGATCAGCAGGGCCATGCAGAAGATCAGCCCGCCGACAGTACCGGCGATAACGAACAGCGACCAGCCGTTCGAGATGAAATCACTCATGACGGACTCCTTCGGGCGCCTGCTCGTCGCCCAGGAAGGGCAACTGGGCCAGGGCCTGCAGTTCTTGTTTGTTGCGCTTGGCGTAGGCCCAGCAGACGATGCCCAGGAACATCACAAAGGACAGCAGCGTCACACCGGCACGCAGGTCATTGAGATCGAGGTTCATCACATCCTCCTCAGCGCTTCATGGCGGTGCCCAGCACCTGCAGGTAAGCGATCACGGCTTCCATTTCGGTCTTGCCCTTGACCTCTTCGGCCGCGGCGGCGATTTGCTCATCGGTGTAGGGAACCCCCACCGTGCGCAACGCCCGCATGCGCGGCGCCATGTCCGCCGGGTCCACCTGGCCGGTGGCCAGCCAGGGGTAGGCCGGCATGTTGGATTCCGGCACGAGGTCGCGCGGGTTGGTCAGGTGCAGGCGATGCCATTCATCGCTGTACTTGCCGCCGACGCGGGCCAGGTCCGGCCCGGTGCGCTTGCTGCCCCATTGGAAGGGGTGGTCGTAGACCGATTCGCCGGCCACCGAATAGTGGCCGTAACGCAGCGTCTCGGCCCGCAAGGGGCGGATCATCTGCGAGTGGCAGTTGTAGCAGCCCTCGCGGATGTAGACGTCCCGCCCAGCCAGCTGCAGCGCGGTGTAGGGCTTGAGGTTCTCCACCGGCTCGGTGGTGGAACGCTGGAAGAACAGCGGCACGATCTCGATCAGGCCGCCCACCACCACGGTGAGCAGCACCAGCACGATCATCAGGAAGTTGCTGGTCTCGATGCGCTCGTGACCAACCGGTTTTGCATGGGCTTCAGCCATGGCTTTCTCCTTGTTCTGGTGGTCGGGTCAGGCGGCGGCCAACGCGGCGCCCCCCACGGTCGGGATGGGCTGCGGGCGCACCGTGCCGACACGCACCGTCATCACCACGTTCCAGGCCATCAGGCACATGCCGCTGAGGTACAGCAGGCCGCCCAGCAGGCGCACCACATAGAACGGATAGGTGGCCTTGACGCTTTCCACGAAGGTGTAGACCAGCGTGCCGTCCGGGTTCACCGCGCGCCACATCAGGCCTTGCATCACACCGGCGATCCACATCGCGGCGATGTAGAGCACGATGCCCAGGGTGGCGATCCAGAAGTGCAGCTCGATGGCGCGGGTCGAATACATCGACGTGCGACCGTACATGCGGGGGATCAGGTGGTAGAGCGATCCCATGGAGATCAGGCCCACCCAGCCCAGCGCGCCGCTGTGCACGTGGCCGATGGTCCAGTCGGTGTAGTGCGAGAGCGCATTCACCGTCTTGATGGACATCATCGGGCCCTCGAAGGTGGCCATGCCGTAGAAGGACAGCGCCACGATGAGGAACTTCAGGATGGGGTCGTCACGCAGCTTGTGCCAGGCGCCGCTGAGTGTCATGACGCCGTTGATCATGCCGCCCCAGCTTGGCGCCAGCAGCACCAGCGAGAACATCATGCCCACGCTCTGGGCCCAGTCGGGCAGCGCGGTGTAGTGCAGATGGTGGGGGCCCGCCCACATGTAGGTGAAGATCAGCGCCCAGAAGTGGACGATGGACAGGCGGTAGCTGTAGACCGGGCGGTTGGCCTGCTTGGGGATGTAGTAGTACATCATCCCGAGGAACCCGGCGGTCAGGAAGAAGCCCACCGCGTTATGGCCGTACCACCACTGCACCATGGCGTCCTGCACGCCAGCGTAGGCGGAGTAGCTCTTGGTCCAGCTCACCGGAATCTCGGCACTGTTGACGATATGCAGCAGCGCGACCGCCAGGATGAAGGCGCCGAAGAACCAGTTGGCCACATAGATGTGGCGCACCTTGCGGATGCCGATGCTGCCGAAGAACACCACGGCGTAGCTGACCCAGACCAGGGCGATCAGGATGTCGATCGGCCATTCCAGTTCGGCGTATTCCTTGCCACTGGTCAGGCCCATGGGCAGCGTGATGGCGGCCAGCACGATGACCAGTTGCCAACCCCAGAACGTGAACCAGGCCAGTTGAGGCGCAAACAGCCGTGTGTGGCAGGTGCGTTGCACCACGTGAAAAGCAGTGGCCATCAGCGCGCAGCCGCCGAAGGCAAAGATCACCGCGTTGGTATGCAGCGGACGCAGGCGCCCGTAGCTCAACCAGGAGATGCCGAAATTCAGCTCCGGCCAGGTGAGCTGCGCGGCAATGATGACGCCGACCAACATCCCGACCACACCCCACAGCACCGCAGCGAGGGCGAAGGCGCGAACCACGCCGTCGTCGTAGCTGGGAAGTGCTGTCCCTTCCTTGCGTAGAACCCCACTCATTGACGCTCCTTAACTAACCTATTTGGTATTAGGGTCATTTTTTGGCAGCGCGTCACGGAGCGTCTTGATGGGAATCAACCTTCAGGCTCGTCCTCGAGGATTCGTTGTCCTTCACGGTCCAAATCCTCGGATTCCCATTGGCCGTTGTATAAAGCCCACCCGAAAACGCCCAGGATGAGCAGCACCAACACCACCGACAGCGGGACAAGAAGAAAAAGAATGTCCATGGTGTTCAGCGTTTTCCGAGCCGGGCGGCATTGGCGATGACGGCGGCCGAACTGAGCGCCATTCCCAGCCCCGCCGCCCAGGGCGGCAGCCAGCCCGCCAGCGCCATCGGCACACAGGCCGCGTTGTAGAAGAGCGCCCAGCCGAGGTTCTGCCGCACCACGGCCACGGTGCGGCGAGACAGCGCCACGGCCTGCGGCAACGCAGCCAGACGCGGCTGGACCAGCAGGGCGTCCGCGCTGGCCTCGGCAAGGTCGGCCCCCTGCCCCATGGCCATCGAAGCGTGGGCGCGTGCCAGCACCGGGGCATCGTTGATGCCGTCGCCCAGCATCAGGACATTCGCCCCTTGCGCCTGCAACTCGGTGACACGCGCCAGCTTGTGTTCCGGCGTGGCCTCCCCCTGCCAGTGCGGGATGCCGGCACGCCCCGCAGCCAGCGCTACGCGCGCCATGCGGTCGCCGGACAGCAGCTCGACCTGCAGGCCCAGCGCCAGGCAGGCAGCCACGGACGCCGCCGCGTCCTCGCGGAGCTGTTCGTCGAATCGCCACGCGGCCAGGGCGACGCCGTCGCGCGCCAGCACCAGTTGTGAATCAGCCATTGGCACCGGCGCGGCGCTGGCCCAGGCGGGGGAGCCCAGGCGCCAGATGCGGCCCTCAGCGTCCGTGGCCTCCAGGCCGCGCCCGGCGTGTTCATGGGGCTGGGTGGATGTTGTGCCCACGGTCATCCATCGAGGCCCGACCGCCTGGGTGGCCGCTGGTGTCATGCGCCCGGACTGCAGCGCCAGCAACAACGCTCGCGACAACGGATGGTGAGACGCAGCAGCCAGCGAGAACGCCGCAGCGGCGTCCTCCGCGGGCAGCGTCGTCGGCCATTGTTCGGCCAGGACCAGGCGGGTGTCTGTCAGTGTGCCGGTCTTGTCCAGCACCACATGGGTGGTCCGCGCCAGCGATTCGATGGCCTCCAGCCGGGACAGCAGCAGCCCGTCGCGGGCCATGCGCCCGGCGGCAGCGACCCACGCAGCGGGCGCCGCCAGGGACAGTGCACACGGGCAGGTGACGATCAGGACCGACACCGCCACCGCCACCGCGCGAGACGGGTCGATGAACTGCCAGGCGATGGCCGCGCCCAACGCCAGTACCAGCACACCCACCAGGAACACGCCGGCCATGCGGTCGGACGCCTTGAGCAGGGCCGGCCGTTCCTGGAAGGCCTGCTCCATCAGGCGCTGCAGGCCGGACAGCCGAGTCTCGCCGCCCACTTGCCGCACCCGCAACAGCAGCACACCATGCAGATTGACGCTGCCCGCCAGCATTTCGTCGCCCGGCGCCTTGGGCACGGGGCGTGATTCGCCGCTGAGCAGGGATTCGTCGGCGGCGCCGCTGCCCAGCACCACCACCGCATCTGCCGGGAGGCGCTGCCCGGCGAGGACACGGATGGTGTCGCCGCGCGCCAGCGCCTCGGGAACCACCCATTCGCTGGCGCCGTCGTCCCGCAGCCGTTCGACCTGGTCAGGCATGGCAGTCGCGACCTGCTCCAGGGCTTCTGCCCCACGGTGCCGGGCCCGCAATTCCAGGTAGCGCGCCCCCAGCAGGAAGGCGACGAACATGGTGATGGAGTCGAAATACACTTCGTGGCCGAATGGGCCGCCCGGGGCCAGCGTGGCCCCGGTGCCGGCCACAAAGGCCACCGTCAGCCCCAGCACCACCGGCACATCCATGCCCAGGCGGCCGCCTCGCCATTGCATCCAGGCGGACTGGAAGAACGGCCCGGCGGCCATCAGCATCACCGGCAAGGTCAGCACCCACTGGCCCCAGCGCAGCAACGCCTCCAGATCGGGCGTCATCTCGCCGGGGGCCGCCACGTAGGCCGGCCAGGCCAGCATCATGACCTGCATCATCAGGAACCCGGCCACGAACAGCCGCCACACGGCCTGGCGATGCTCGCGGCGTCGCAACTCGCGAGTGGGAGCGGCCAGATCTGGGGCGCAGTCGTAGCCGGCACGTCGCAGCTCGCGGCGCAATTGCGGCAGGGACACGTCCGCCGGGGCCCAATCCAGCGTCAGGCGTTGGGTGGAAGGGCTGACCCGGGCGGCCGACACGCCCGGCTGGCGAAGCAGCAGGGCCTCAATGAGGCCGGCGCAAGCCGCGCAATGCATGCCGGACAGCCGCAACCGCGAGCGGGCGACCGTGGCGGTGGTCCATTGGCTGAAGGCGAGGAAATCCGGGGCGGCGGCTTCGGCGGGCGGCATGCCGGCGATGATGTTCGAAACCCCGAAGAGGTCATATGGCCAATATCAAGATTTCGATCGGAACCCCGCGCGCCACCGTGGGAAATCGGGCGTATTGCCACAGCGGCAAACCCTGTCGGCGGCTTTCAACAAACACTTGATCTGGGTCAAGCGATAAAACCCCCAATAGCAGCGCACCGGCCAGCGAGGCGCCAAATGGAGGACGCCCCAGCAGGCGTGGCGTCAATAAAAACGCCCCAGCACGCGGGGCATCAATGAAAACGCCCCGGCCAGCGGGGCGTCAATGAGAACGCCCCGGCCAGCGGGGCGCCAATGAGAACGCCCCGACCAGCGGGGCGTCAATGAGAACGCCCCGACCAGCGGGGCGTGGAGGGCTGGCCCTGCGACCAGGTCACAGCCTCAATGCTCAGGCGAAGTTGGCCTGAGCAAATTCCCAGTTGACCAGACTCTTCAGGAAGGTCTCGACAAACTTGGGGCGGGCGTTGCGGTAATCGATGTAGTAGGCGTGTTCCCACACGTCGATGGTCAGCAGCGGCTTGTCGGCGGTGGTCAGCGGGGTGCCGGCGGCGCCCATGTTGACGATGTCGACCGAGCCATCGGCCTTCTTCACCAGCCAGGTCCAGCCGGAACCGAAGTTGCCCACGGCGCTCTTTTGGAAGGCTTCCTTGAAGGCGTCGTAGCTGCCCCACTTGGCGTTGATGGCGTCAGCCAGCGCGCCGGTCGGCGGCGTGCCGCCATTGGGCTTCAGGCAGCTCCAGAAGAACGTGTGGTTCCAGATCTGGGCGGCGTTGTTGTAGATGCCACCGGAGGAGGTCTTGACGATCTCTTCCAGCGTCTTGTTCTCGAACTCCGTGCCCTTTTGCAGGTTGTTCAGGTTGTCCACGTAAGCCTTGTGGTGCTTGCCGTGGTGGTACTCCAGCGTTTCAGCGCTGATGTGCGGGGCCAGGGCAGTCTTGTCGTAGGGCAGATCGGGAAGAACGTGTTCCATGAGGCACTCCTCTTGTTGAGTTGGGACAAAGATCGCGGCGATTGTAGGCAGCTAAATGGGGATGTCCTTCAGAGGGGATTAGGCATTCGCCCCCCCTCACCGGTTCAGTCCCCGGTACCCGGCTCCTGCTGGCGGAGACGGTCCACCGTCAGGTCCGCGGCACCATCGGCCAGTACCGCTCGCAAGGACTGACCCTCGCGAAGCTGGCTGACCGAGGTCAGCGCCCCGCCCTGCCCATCGTCCAGCCAGGCAAAACCACGCTGCAGCACCTGCCGGGGGTCCAGCGCCTGCAATCGGGCGGCCAGGGCCTCCAGGCGGCGGTTGTCCCGCTGAGCCTGCTGCGGCAAGGCGCGGGTGAGGCGGTCTTCCAGGTGGTCCAGGCGCTGCTGGCGATGGACGGTGGCGCGGGGCAGCAGTTGCCCCAGGCGTTGGGCGTACAGATCCAGCCGCTGCTGCCGCTGGCTCGTGGCGCGGGGCAGCAACTGCCCCAGGCGTTGCCCGAACAGGTCCAGCCGGCGGCGTTGCCGGTTCAGCGCATCGCCAGGACGAGCCAGGCGCAGGGCCAGGCGGTCCAGGCGCTGGGATGCGCCATCCAGCCGCTGCTCCAACCGGCGCTGCAATTGGCGTTCGATGTCCGCCAGCACCTCCAGGCACTGCTGGCGCGAGATGGTGGCCAGCTCGGCCGCCGCCGTAGGGGTGGGCGCGCGCACGTCCGCCGCCAGGTCGGCCAGGGTGATGTCGGTCTCATGGCCGACGCCACAGATGATGGGGAGTTCGGAGCTGGCAATCGCCTGCACCACCCGCTCATCGTTGAAAGCCCAGAGGTCCTCCAGCGAACCACCGCCACGCACCAGCAGCAGCACCTCGGCATCGGCCCGTTCGTTGGCAGCCTCGATGGCGCGTACCAGCGCTGGCGGCGCCTCCGCCCCCTGCACCGGGCTGGGGTAGACGAAGACCTGCGCATGCGGCGCACGCCGCGCCAGGGCGGTCAGCACATCGTGCAGCGCCGCGCCGGCCGTGGACGTGACCACGCCAATGCGCCGGGCATAGGGTGGCGGCACCCGCTTGCGGTCGGCGTCGAACAGGCCCATAGCCTCCAGACGGGCCTTCAGCCGCAGGAACTGCTCATAGAGAGCGCCCTCGCCGGCCCGGCGCATGGATTCCACGATGAACTGCAGTTCGCCGCGCGGCTCATACAGCGCCAGGCGGCCCCGCACCTCCACGGCATGACCATCCCGCGGGGAGAAGTCCATCAGGCTGGCTGCCCGCCGGAACATCGCGCAGCGCATCATCGCGGCCTGCCCGTCGCCATCCTTCAGGCTGAAATAACAGTGGCCGCTGGCCGCCCGGGTAAACCCGGAGAGCTCGCCTTGCACCGTCAATACGGGGAAGCGCGCCTGCAATGCGTCGGAAACGGCCGTCAACAGGGCCGCCACGCCCCACACCATTCGTGGCGATGCGGCTTGCGGGGCGTCAATCACCTGCAAACCCAAGCGTGGTGCGGGTCCGGAACTCCACAGCCGCGTCAATGCTGGTCCTGCGGGCCATCTTGCCCGTCATGCGGCCGTCACATATCGATAAGCGGTTGTTTTTCAAAAGCTTTTTCCTGCTGAAATTTTGAGCACGGCAATCTTTGTCCCTTGGAGACGGGCCATGTGGCGTTTGCTCACGCGGTTTCCCACAAAGTTATCCACAGGAATGGTGGATGTTTGTAAGGTCTTGTGTGGGAGACCGGGGGGATGCTCGGCGGGACCCCGGCATGGCGCCATAATGCGCCCGCCGGGCAGAGAGTTGCCCGAACGGAGGGATAGCCTTGTTTTCGATCATACAAGCCGCTGGATGGCCCATCTGGCCCTTGCTGCTGTGTTCCGTGGTGGCCTTGGCCCTGATCATCGAACGCCTTGTCAGCCTGCGCACCAGCCGAGTGGCGCCAGAAAGCCTGATCGAGGAGGTTCTGGGCGTGACGCAGCTCCAGATCCCCAGTGGGGATGTGGTCAACAAGCTGGCGGAGAACTCGCTGCTGGGCCAGGTGCTCGCCTCGGGCCTGCGTGCCGCGCAGACCGATGCACGCCTGTCAGAGCCGCGCATGCGCCAGGTCTTTGAGCTGGCGGGCCGCCATGCCATCCATCAGATGGAGCGCTACCTGAACACCCTGGGCACCATCTCGGCCGCCGCGCCGCTGCTGGGCCTGCTCGGTACGGTGGTGGGCATGATCGAGATCTTCGGCAGCCAGGGGCCGACGGGTAACAACCCGACGATGCTGGCGCACGGCATCTCCATTGCGCTCTACAACACGGCCTTCGGCCTGATCATCGCCATCCCGTCGCTGATGTTCTACCGCTACTTCCGTGGCCGGGTGGAAGCGTATGTGGTGGACATGGAGCAGGCCAGCGAACGTCTGCTGAACCACCTGACCAGCCGTGGCTCGTCGTCGTCCTCGACGTCGTCAGCCTCGTCCGCTGCGCCGGCCGCCAGGTCTTCGTCCAAGGCAGCCGCCAAATGAAGTTCCGCCGTCGCCAGAGCGAGGAGCCGGAGATCAACCTGATCCCGTTCATCGACGTGCTGCTGGTCGTGCTCATCTTCCTGATGCTCTCGACCACCTACTCGAAGTTCACGGAACTCCAGGTGACGTTGCCCACGGCGGATGCGCAGACGATGAAGGACCGCCCGGCGGAAATCATCGTTGCCATCTCGGCGGACGGTCGTTACGCGATCGACAGCCAGTCGGTGGAAGGCCGCAGCGTGGACCTGCTGACCGCGGCTCTGCAAGCCGCAACGCAAGGCAAGCAGGACCCGATACTGATCATCTCCGCCGATGCCGCCACCCCGCACCAGGCGGTGATCAACGTCATGGACGCGGCCCGTCGCGCCAACCTGCCGCGGCTCACCTTCGCCGCCAACAAGCCCCGGGAATGAGCCGGGGCTCGCTGGAGGAACGGCTGCAACGGGCCTGGCGCGACAACGACCGCCTCGCCCATCTGCTGCGCCCGCTCGGTGCGCTGCATGCCGCCATCCTCAAGTTTCGTGTCGGGCTTTACCGCCTGGGGCTGAAACGCGCCGCCAAGCTGCCGGTGCCCGTCATCGTGGTGGGCAATTGGGTGGTCGGCGGCGCGGGCAAGACACCCACCACCCTCGCCATTCTCGACATCCTGGCCCGCGCCGGTGTTCGGGCGGGGGTCATTTCGCGCGGCTATGGCCGCGCCAACGAAGAATCGATCCGCGTCATCCAGGAGGGCGACCGGGCCGCCGAGGTCGGCGACGAGCCGCTGATGATCGCGCTGCGTGGCCGGGTGCCGGTGGCCGTGGGCCGCGACCGCGTGGCCACGGCCAAGGCGCTGCTGGCGGCCCACCCCGACCTTCAGCTGCTGGTCTCCGACGATGGCCTCCAGCACTGGCGCCTGCCGCGCCAGCTGAGCGTGCTCGTTTTTGATGAACGCGGCCTGTCCAACGGTCGGCTGCTGCCCGCCGGCCCGCTGCGCCAATCCCGCCAGTTGCCACCGCCCCCTGGCAGCAGTGCGCGCCAGCTGGTGCTGTATTCCACCGGCCTGCGCAGCACCGGCCTGGCCGGTTATGTGGGCGTGCGGCAGTTGGCCGGCGCCACTGCCCTGGCAGACTGGTGGCGAGGCGAAGCGCCCCGCCTGGAACGCCTGCATGCGTTGCGCAACAAATCCCTGATCGCTGCGGCCGGCCTGGCCCGACCACAGCGCTTCTTCGACATGCTGGGTGACCAGGGCCTGAGCTTCCGCGCCCTGCCCCTGCCTGACCACGCCACGCTGGACCCCCTGCCCTGGGCACGTACCGATGAGGTGTTGATCACCGAAAAGGACGCCGTCAAATTGCGCCCCGAAGCGCTGCAGGGCTGCCGGATCTGGGTGGTGGCGCTAGACTTCCAACCCGAACCCGCATTTGAGGAGGCGCTGCTCCTGGAGCTCAAGCGCCTGCTGCCCGATGGACCATAGACTTCTTGACATGCTGGTGTGCCCCGTCTGCAAGGGCCCGCTGGAAGACCGCCGCAACACCGCCCCCGGCGCCACGCTCGCCAGCGCCGCTGTGAAGGCGCTGCCGCCGCGCGAACTGGTGTGCCCGGCCGACCGCCTGGCCTTCCCCGTGCGGGACGGCATCCCCGTCATGCTGGCCAATGAGGCCCGCACACTGGACGCCGAGGGCGAACAGGCATGAGCGCAGCGTCGAGCGCTTTGCCGTTCCACATCGTCATTCCCGCCCGGCTGGCCTCCACGCGCCTGCCCAACAAGCCGCTGGCGGACATCGCTGGGGCGCCCATGATCGTGCAGGTGGCCCGGCGAGCCGCGCTGGCCGGTGCCGCCCAGGTGGTGGTGGCCACGGATGCCGAAGCAGTGCGAGCAGCCTGTGAGGCGCACGGCGTGCGCGCCCTGATGACCCGCGCGGACCATGCCAGCGGCAGCGACCGTCTGGCCGAGGCCAGCGAGCAGCTGGGCCTGCCCGACGACGCGCTGGTGGTGAATGTGCAGGGGGATGAGCCCCTGATCGCCCCCGGGATGATCCGCGCCTGCGCGGAACTGCTGGCCCAGCGCCCGCAATGCCAGATGGCCACGGTGGCACACGCCATCGACGATGACGCCGAGTTCACCAACCCCAACGTGGTGAAGCTGGTGACCGACGCCCAGGGGCTGGCGCTGTATTTCTCGCGCGCGCCCATTCCCTGGTGGCGGGATGCGCCCGGCGCCGGTGCCCGTATCCGCCCTGGTGCGGTCCTGCGGCATGTGGGCCTGTACGCCTACCGTGCGGGTTTCCTGCGGCGCTTCCCGACGCTGCCGGTCAGCCCGCTGGAACAAATCGAGGCCCTGGAGCAGTTGCGCGTGCTCTGGCATGGTGAACGCATCGCCGTGCATGTGAGCGACGAACGCCCGGGACCGGGCGTGGACACGCCGGAAGACCTCGAGCGCGTGCGTGCATTGATGGCCTGAAGCGACGGCCCGGTCCCTTCTCACAGGCCGCCGCAACGGCGGACCGTCTTGCCAAGGGCTGCCGCAACGGCGGACCGTCTTGCCAAGGGCCGCCGCAACGGCCCTTCGAACCCCGTGAATCGAGCCTTCTCCGTCGCCCGCCCGGGTTACAGGAGTTGTTCATGACGGCGGAACGTCAGCGGGGCGAAGGCCAGCACATGCTATCCTCGCCCGCAGTTTTCGAGGGCGCGTCACGTCTTTTACCGGCCGTGACGCGCTTTCTTCCCTGTATCGAGGAGACCCATGCGACTGATTCTTCTGGGCGCCCCTGGCGCCGGCAAAGGCACCCAGGCGGCCTTTATCTGCCAAAAGTTCGGCATCCCGCAAATCTCCACCGGCGACATGTTGCGTGCCGCGGTGAAGGCTGGCACTGAAATGGGCGTCGCGGCCAAGAAGGTGATGGACGCTGGCGGCCTCGTCAGCGACGACATCATCATCGGTTTGGTCAAGGAACGCATCACGCAGCCGGACTGCGCCAAGGGCTTCCTGTTCGACGGCTTCCCCCGCACCATCCCCCAGGCCGACGCGATGAAGAATGCAGGCGTGAAGCTGGACTTCGTGCTGGAAATCGCCGTCCCTGACGAAGCCATCATCGAGCGCATCAGCGGCCGCCGGGTGCATGCGGCCTCCGGCCGCAGCTACCACCTGAAGTTCAACGCCCCCAAGGTGGCCGGCAAGGACGACGTCACTGGCGAGGACCTGATCCAGCGCGACGACGACAAGGAAGAGACCGTCAAGAAGCGCCTGGAGGTCTACCAGTCGCAGACCCGTCCGCTGGTGGACTACTACGCCACCTGGGCGTCCAGCGGCGACGCACAGGCCCCGCAATACCGCCGCATCGAAGGCATCGGTTCGGTGGACGAGATCACCAGCCGCGCGCTGGCAGCGCTGGCCTGAGGCCGGCGCCGCGCCCTCGCGCCCCACAAAGGCGGCCCTCACCCGGCCGCCTTTTTTGCACACAACAATTGACGTTAACGTCAACGGAAGGAGACAAGCATGGACATCGCCAACAAGGTATTCATTGTCACAGGCGGCGCTTCGGGCCTTGGTGAAGGCACCGCCCGCATGCTGGCGCGCGAAGGCGGCCAGGTGGTGATTGCGGACCTGCAGGTGGAACGTGGCGAGGCGCTGGCCCGGGAACTGGGCGGCCGATTCGTGAAATGCGATGTGAGCCAGGAGGCGGATGCGCAGGCCGTCGTGGACGCGGCGGTGGCGCATGGCAAGCTCATGGGCCTGGTGAACTGCGCCGGCATCGCCCCCGCCGCCAAGACCGTGGGCAAGGACGGGGCACATCCGCTGGCCACCTTCTCCAAGGTCATTCAGGTCAACCTGATCGGCAGCTTCAACATGATCCGGTTGGCGGCGCAGGCCATGGCGGCGAATGAGCCCGAAGCCACCGGTGAACGCGGGGTGCTGATCTCCACCGCCTCGGTGGCCGCCTACGACGGCCAGATCGGCCAGGCGGCCTATGCGGCCTCCAAGGGCGGGGTCGTGGGCATGACGCTGCCGATCGCGCGGGACCTGGCCCGCAATGGCATCCGCAACATGACCATCGCGCCCGGCATCTTTGGCACGCCCATGCTGTTCGGCATGCCCCAGGAGGTGCAGGACGCGCTGGCGGCCAGCGTACCCTTCCCGTCCCGCCTGGGCCGTCCGGAGGACTATGCCAAGCTGGTGCAGCAGATCATCACCAACGACATGCTCAACGGCGAGGTGATCCGCCTGGACGGTGCGATCCGGCTGGCGCCGCGCTGAACTGCTGAGCGAACGCGCAAGAGTTGATCTCCTGCGCCTGCCCGGCACACTGCAGGCGACCTCATCGCCTGCCACTGCGGGCCGACCGAGAAGCGGGCCACAGACCCGCTCGGCTTTCCTGATGCCACCGTCGTCAGCACGGCCTTCGGCATCTATCTGGTGGACCCCGCGCAGCGCATCCAGCTGGCGCTGCTGGCGAACTGCCACGATAGCGCGACGACATAGCTATGTTGTTCAGCGCCTTTTCGACTGGATCGAGCGCTCGGGCCACGATGGGGCCCAGGCAAAGCATGCGCGGGCACGCGCCAGCATCGCGGCTGCCATCCAGAAGGAGAAGGCGCGCGGCTGAGTCGGTCCACTGGGATGGCCGGTACGCTGACGATCCAGGGGGGCAATATCACCATGCGTAAATCACTGTTTGTCATCTCGGACTTGCACCTGGGCGGCGGCGCCGGCTTCCAGATGTGTTCGCCAGCGGGTCTCGACCGGCTGGCCCAATTCATTCGCTATGTGGGCACGCAGCGCGAAGCCGCCCAGGAGACGCGCCTGGTCATTGCCGGCGACATCGTCGACTTCCTGGCCGAAGAGGAGTTCACCTCTTTCACGAACGACGATGACAAGGCGGTGCGCAAGCTCCAAGCCATCATTGATTCGACCCGACCGATCTGGACGGCCTTGCACGACCTTGTCGCCACTGGCGGTCGGCTGACGCTGATGCTGGGGAACCATGACATCGAGCTGTCACTGCCCGGACCGCGCCGGCTGTTGATGCAGACCCTGGGCGAGAACGTAGAGTTCCTCTACGACAACCAGGCCTTCGTGGAGGGCTCAGTGCTGATCGAGCACGGGAACTGCTACGACAAGTGGAATGTGGTGTCGCACGACGCGCTGCGCGAGATCCGCTCGGCCCTGTCCCGGCGCGAAGTGCCCATCGACTACCAAGGCCCGCCCGGGAGCCAGATGGTCCAGCAGGTACTGAATCCCTTGAAAGCCAAGTACCCCTGGGTCGATCTGCTGAAGCCAGAGACCTCGGGCATGGTGCCGATCTTGGCCGTGCTGGACCCGGCAGCGATGAAGCATGTGGCGAAGATTGCCAAGCTGGCCGCGAAGAGCATGCGCTCGCGCTTCGACGAGAACGGCATCCCCACCGATCCGGGCAACATCCGCGCCGAGTTCGCCCAAGCGCAGGCACTGCAGGACCCGATGATCCAGCTGGCCATGCATCTGGCCGATATGGACGATCTCCAGAACATCTCTTTTCTCGACGGCGCGAGCGATCTGCTGACGCGGCTGAAGGAAGCGACTTACGACGCGGTCACCAGGGAGATCTACGCCCGCCTGCTGCAGGCACTTCGCAGTTACGCGAATGACCACCGTCAGGCCTTCGATTCGCGCACCGAGATCGACGAATACCTGAAGCCGGCACAGGCAGCGGCGCGCAGGGGCTTCGAGGTCGTCGTGTATGGCCATACGCACCTGGCCAAGCGCGTGGCTCTCGACGTTGAGGGCGCGGTCTACCTGAACACCGGGACCTGGGCTGATCTGCTTCGCGTGCCGGAGACCGTGCTGGCCGACGACGACACCGCGGCGCTGGCGCAGCTGCGCGGGTTTGTGGCTGATCTCGCCACCAACAAGTTGGAGAGCTGGCGTTGCCAGTTGCCCACCTTTGCACGCATTGACCTCGACGGCGCGAAGGTCACCGGCAAGGACGTGTTCGTGTTCGAGCCCGACGGTGCGGTGAGCCGCCTGCCACAGGGGCCGCTCACGCTGCTGACCTATTCGCGGGGCGAGTGATGCTGGACATCGAGCAGATCAGCCAGGCCTGCGGGTGCATCACGTCCATTAGCCTGAACGGCGTCAAGTCGGTCGGCACCGGCTACCTGATCGGACCGCAACGCATCGCGACCTGTGCCCACGTCATCGAGCGGGCGGTGCCCGAAACGATCAGCGTGGTCTTCGGCGATGAGATGCTCTCGGCCACGATTCTGTGCGTGGACCGCGACAACGACTGCGCGGTGCTGGAGCTCGAGCGTGCCCCCGGCGCGGCGCCGCTGACGCTGGGCGGCGGTTGCAGCTGGAAGGCCGCCTGGGATGGCTTCGGCTTTCCAGGGGTTGGCAAAGGCACCGGCGTCACTTGCTCGGGCATCGTCAGCCACCCCAAGGCGCGGGATGACCTGGGGCGCGACGTGCTGGAGCTGACCTCGCCCGAAGCGGCAACAGGCATGGCGACGCCACTGCATGGGTTTTCGGGCAGCCCCGTGCTGGTCAACGGTGTCGTCGTCGGCCACGTGAAGCGCTTTCTTTCCGACCCTGACAACCCGCTTCGGCCTGCCTTCGGCAAGGTCTATGCCGTGCATGCCCGCAGCGTGCTCGATCTGCTGGCAGCGCAGGCGCCGGCGCATGCCGATATGGCGGAGCCCCCCACCACAGGGTCACCGGACAACAACGAGCAGGTGTCCAAGGTGCTGGACCTGCTCAAGCGTTGGGCCGGCAAGGACATGCCGTTTGAGCAGGCTCGGCTGAGCGCTGCCGAAGCACTGATCCAGCTGAGTGCGCCCGAACGCGCGCTGGAGGTACTGAATGCCTGCGGCCTGAGCTTGCGCGATGAACAGTTGCGGGCCCTGGCTATGGCCAAGACCGGTGACCCGGCGCAACTCGAAGCGGCGACCAGCCGCCTGGAGAGTTTGTGGGCAAGCCACACGGATGGCGAGACCGGTGGCTTACTGGGCGGGCGCTACAAGCAGCAGTGGCGGGCCTCAGCCAACATCGCCAAGCTGGAGCAGGCCCACGAGACCTACCTGGCCGCATTCCAGGCCAGCGGCAAGTTCTATCCCGGCATCAACGCCGCCTCCACCGCACTTTGGTTGAACAAGACCGAGGCATGCCGTGAGATTGCCAGGCAGGTCCTGCAATCGCTGAATGCCGTGCCCTTGCAGGCTCGCGACGTGTGGTTCCATGCAACGGAGGCCGAGGCCCAGCTGCTGCTTGGCGATCTGGCCTTGGCCAAGACCTGCTATCAACGGGCTGTCGGCTTGTGCAAGTACGCGGCAGAAACCATCGCAACGATGCGCTCGCAGGCTGAGACCAACCTGCAGAAGCTGGGCCACGACCCTCAAGTGTTCAATCTGCTGTTTACACCGCCGCCTTGATGCATTCCAGCTCGGCCAGGCGGCGGCCGGCCGCGCATTGCTTGCCCATCCTGTGCACCGCCTCCCGTGGTTTGGCCGCCAGCTCGGCGACGGGCGCGTTGCCCGGGGTCCTACCAGGCCCTCCGATTTGCATTCGAGTGCAACCCTGCGGCATCAGGCAATGCCCGATGCCGCATCGTCACATCACTTCTTGCCCGAGCGGGACACCACGAGCCACAGGCCCGCCAGATCGGCCGAACCGTCCGTGCCCTTCACGTTGCGCCAGGTGGCTTGAGCCTTGCTGGTTTCGCCAGCCAGGTACTGCGCCAGACCCTGGTAGAGCTTGGCATCGTCCGGGCGCTTGAAATTGCCCTTGGCGATGCCGTCGTCGATCAGCTTCAGCCCGGCAGGCTTCTGGCCACGTTGCACCAGCGCCAGGCCCAGCTTGACCAGATCGTCGCCTTCGCGCGCGCTGCGGGCAGCCTGCTCGTTGGCGGCCTGGGCAGCCACAGCCTCTTGAATGCGCTTGTCCAGCAGGTCAGCCAGGCGCTTCGGACGGCCATTGTCGTCCTGGGGCTTGAGCACACCAGCGGCGAAGCCCTTCTCCACGACCTTCTTGCCCTCTTCCGGGAAGCCGGCGGCACCGGCCAGCTGGGCCAGTTCCATGTAGTCGTTGGCACCGGTCATGTTGTCCGTGACCAGGCGCAGACGCAGCACGTCCAGCTGATAGCGCGAAGCGCTGAAGCCCTTCTTGCTTTGCAGCCCGCTCAGCGCCACGCTCCACAGCCTGGGCGTGGGGTAGTAGTTCAGCAGCTTCTGGGTGAGCTGGGACGCCAGGGCGCCATCACCCTTCTTGTCCGCGGCCCACAGAGCCGTGTTCAGGGTTTGCTGGGCGGGTGTGCGGCCGGCCTTTTCGTCCGCCTGGATCTCGGCCAGTGCATCCTTCAGCATCGGGCCGACGTCGCCAGACTTCATCTGGGCCTGGGTCTGCACCTGCTTCATCGTGGGGCTGTTGCCACCAGCGGCGAAGTACTTGTTCGACCAGTCCAGCGCCTTGGCGGTGTTGCCAATCCGCAGATAAGTGCCGGCGATGGCTTCCATCATGGGCAGCTTCTGGGCAGCAGGCAGGCGGCCGGCGGCGTTCAGGGCATCAAAACCCTTCACCATGGCATCGGCATCACCGGTGCGCGAGGCCGCAGAGATGCGCAGACCTTCCAGCGCGGCGTTCTCGTCCGCATTGCGGCCGGGCACGGCTTCGGCTTCACGAAGTTTGGCCAGGGCCTCAGGGGCCTTGCCGGCCTTCAGCAGATCGGACGCGGCCTTCAGATGCTTGCCCACATCGGGACGCACCTGGGCGGCCGCCTGGGACATCACACTCAGCGTGCCCTCGGGCGTTTGACCCAGCACCAGGGCCGCGGCACCAACAGCGGCAGTGGCCAACAGTTTCAGTTTCATTCGCTTGCTCTCCTACGAAGAAAAACGCGCCGCCCTTACGGGCAGCGCGTTCTGTTCTATCACCAAATCAGGCAGCCATCAGTTGATGAACTGTTCGTTCCCGACCATGGCCATCTTCTTGACGCCCAGCCGCTGCGCGGAAGCCATCACTGCCGCCACATAGCCATATTCGGCCAGCTTGTTCGGCTTGATGTGCACTTCCGGCTGGTCCGGGATCGCAGTGACCTCGGACAGCTTGGATTCAAGTGCGGCATGGCTGGCCAGGGCCTGGCCGTCCCAGAACACCGTACCGTCGAAGTCGATCGCCACTTCGTGGACGATCGGTTCGACCGGGTGTTCGTTGGGCCGCGGCGGCGGCATGTCCAGGTTGACCGAGTGCAGCTGGATCGGGATGGTGATGATCAACATCACCAGCAGCACCAGCATCACGTCGATCAGCGGCGTCGTGTTGACGTCCAGCATGGTTTCTGGCTCGTCACTGCCGCTGGAGCTTCCAACATTCATACCCATTGTTCAGCTCCTTCAACCGCCCCGAGCGGGCGGCTCGGTGACGAACTTGATGGACATGATGCCGGCGCGCTGGCACGCAAACATCACCTTGCCCACATTCTCGTAGCGCGATTTCTCGTCGCCACGGATGTGGACTTCCGGTTGAGGATTCAGAACCGCCACCTTCTTCAGACGTGCCACCAGTGTTTCCGTGTCCGGAACCAGTTGCACGCCCCAGTAGATGTCGCCTTCCTTGGTCACCGCAATTTCGATGTTCTCCGGCTTGGTGACGCGGACGGCATTCGTCTCTTTCGGCAGGGTCACCCCCACCGATTGCGTCACCACGGGAACGGTGATCAGGAAGATGATCAGCAACACCAGCATCACGTCCACGAGGGGCGTGGTGTTGATGGTGGAGACCACCTCGTCGTCGCCACCGGACGAACCTACGTTCATCCCCATATTGAGTCTCCGGGACTTCGAGTATTAACGGCCGGCGACCTTGCGGCTGCCCATCAGGACGCCGTGCAGGTCAGCAGCGAAGGCACGAACCTGGCCCATCACCGACTTGTTGCGGTTGACCAGCCAGTTGTAGCCCAGCACGGCCGGAACAGCCACGCCCAGACCGATGGCGGTCATGATCAGGGCGGCGCCCACGGGGCCGGCCACCTTGTCGATCGAAGCCTGGCCAGCCACACCGATCTGGGTCAGCGCTTGCAGGATGCCCCACACCGTGCCGAACAGGCCGATGAAAGGAGAGGTCGAGCCGACGGTCGCCAGGAAGCCCAGGCCGCCTTGCAGACGCGAGTTCACTTCGCCCACAGCGCGGTCGATGTTCATCGTCACCCAGGTGTTGTGATCGATGTTCTCGGTCAGGGCACCTTCGTGATGATCGGAAGCTTCCACGCCGGTTTGGGCGATGTAGCGGAAGGCGCCGGTTTCGCTCAGGCCCTTGATGCCTTCAGCCAGCGAGGCCTTCTTGAAGAAGGTGCTGCGGACTTCCTTGGCTTCACGAGCGATCTTGGAGGTGTCCCAGAGCTTCGTGAACAGGATGTACCAGGAACCCAGCGACATCACGAACAGGATCGCCAGAACGATCTGGTCCACGATGTTGCCGTGAGCAACGATGTTGCCCAGGCTGTAGGGGTTATCAACCTTGGCGGGAGCAGCCGGAGCAGCTTCAGGAGCAGCAGCGGGGGCAGTGTCAACAGCCGGAGCAGCCGTCGTCTCGACGCCAGAAGCGGCAGCGGACGCTGCGTCCTGCGCATGAGCGACCAGGGGGGACACGGCCAGGGTCGCGGCGCACGCAACGGCCGCAAACAAGGCAGACAGACGAGAGATCATGGAGGTGGCTCCTACGCAAAAAGTCTTGAACTCAGGTTGAGAGAGGCGGGGCGCGTCAGGCGCCCCGTTTTGTTCGATCAGATCGGCCGGGAACCCGGCACATCAATCCATGCTGAAGACGAACTCCTGCTCAAGGAGAAGGTCTCCCGGGCATTCGTAGCTTTCCGTCAGCGCGGCCTGGATCGCGTTCTTCATGGCACGTTCCGCCTTGCGGTCGTTCGCGCCACGGATAGTGGTGAACTGGACTTCCGTCACGCGGCCGGCCTTCACCGTGAAGGTGGCCTTGTAGGAAGCCTGGCCCGACCAGTTCAGGGCTGGCATCTCAGGCTTGCCCATCTTGGTGCAGTTGCCGATGGCCTTCATCGGGCCGGCCCGCGGCGGTGCCGGGGGCGCAGGCGGCGTCGTCGGCAGCACCGGCTTGAAGTCGGTGACCGGCGGCGGCGTGGTCGACACCTGCGGCGCGGGCGTGTTCACCGGCGGAGGCGCGGTGACGATCACTTCCGGCGGCGGCACGAACGGTGGCGGCGGGGCCTTGATGTCCGGGGGCGGCGGCACCACCTTCTCCGGAGGGGGAGGAGGTTTGACCTTTTCCTCGACGACCTTCACATCGATGGGGCCCTTGATGGCTTCCTTCACCTTGGTCGCAAGACCGCTGGCCAGGGCGCCGATGATCAGGACGTGCACCAGTACGACGAGGCCAAAGCCCGTCAGGCGCGACGAACCGCCTTTATCCTGCGCAAAGTTCATGCGCGCTCCTTCATCAAACTGCGAATAACTTTCATCGAGACTAAAGGGGAGTTCGACTCAACACAGCACCAGGCTGATCAGGCGTTCGCGCTGCAACCCATCGAGTTAGCAGCGCCTGTCTTGCCGGCTGTGCGGACAGCAGGGAACGGTGGTGCAACGGCTATCAGTGCCGAAGATCGCCGACCCGCCGAATGCAGGATGGACATCACACGAAGAACCGAAACCCTGGGCACGATACGAACCCGACTCAACAAAAATGCCCGTCGGCTTGTGGCCACGGGCGTCTCAAGGACCGATCCAGTTCCGCAGCCAAACCGCAGACCTGATCACCTTGCGCGACGCTGATCATAAACGACATGGACTTGCGCCCTTCCCTGGGGTTTGCCCCAGGAATTTCACGCTTCGCCCATGCCCCTTCAGAGCGGATTGGATAGATCTCAACGATCCATGCCGCTCCGTTTCCGACTCACCTGGTATCTTACTGGTATGGTGGCCGCCAAGCGACGGCACCAGATCAGTGCTTTCCCGGTGAACCGGCTGCCCATCCAGGCAGTACCGAACGTTGGAGCAATTTTCGCACCTAGAAAACGGTTGCGCGGGTTAACCGTGCGCCTGCCGCTCATCTCAGTGAAAAAGCGAATTTAGCGACAAATCGCGGGCGCATCCACTAGCGTCAACCCTGCGAGGGCTGGCGCACATCTCACGCTGGAGCGCCCTGCCCCGCCTCGCCCTTCCGCTGCGCCGCAATCAGCCACCCTGTGATGGCCTGACGCTCGCCCATGGCAAACGGCGGGACATAGGACACGAAGTGCGGCTGCGGCACGGTAAACAAGGAGAGGGAGTTGAAGTGGGGATAGAAGGTCTCCAGCACGGAACCATCTTCCCCGGTGAAATGCAGCAGGCCACCCCAGTCGGGGCTCCAGCGGCGGGTGAGATTGATGACGTAGGCAATGCGGCGGTCCTCCCGCTCCACGTGGTCGTCGTGGCTGGTGAGGAAATTCCCGCGTGAATACAGGGTGGCCTGGGCATAGACCCCATTGATGGCCTCGTCACCGCTGAGCTGCCGCATGCGGGACAGGAATTCCTCGTCCGCCATCCAGCGCATGAAGCGCGCCAGCAGGTCGTTGCGCCCCTGCTGCAGGGCTTCCACCAGCGAGTCTGAAAAGAACGAGAACTGGAAGCCCTCCCGCGCTACGGAATGGATGCCTTCGGTTAATTGCCAACGCTGTTCGGGCGTGAGGCTGCGCAACTGCTCACCGGTCAGGCGGCGGTCGCCGTTGGCATCCCGGTAGGCCAGTTGCCAATCAATCTTCTGCAGGGAACGGTCCAGCGCATCCGCCACCTCGGTGGCAAAGAAATCGCGGATCAACACCCGTCCGGTGGTGCGCAGCGTGTGCCCCAGCGCGGCGAAGTCCAGAGTGGGATTCAGATAGTTCATGAGACTTGGACACCCCTGCCCGCGATGGGTCGGGCATGACGTCGAGCATACGCATAAAACAAGGGCAGGCCCCGGAGGGCCTGCCCTGACTTCAGACCGGACTGATCCGATGGATCGGATCAGTCAGGATCAGAAGGCGTACTTGCCACGCACGTAGAAGGTACGGCCCTTCACATCGGCGTAGGTCGGGTCGAAACCGACCTGGAAGTAGTCTTCCTGAACGGTGACCGGCGGCTTCTTGTCCAGCAGGTTGCGGAAGCCCGCGGTGAAGGTCATGTTCTTGATGCCCTTGAACTGACCTTGCAGGTCCAGCAGACCATACGACTTGACCTTGCGCTCTTCGCCGTAGTCCGTGTAGCTGTCTTGCAGGTAGTAGCGGGCGCCGATGCCCCAGTTGCCACGATCCCAGTCCAGCGTGAAGGTCTGCTTGAACTTGATCACCGGGCCGCCAACGTCGTACTTGCCAAGCTTGTCCACCTTGTCGCCAGTGACGACGTTGGTTTCGGTGCTCTTGGTCAGGATCGTGCCCTCCCAACCCGGGGTGAACACACCGAAATCGGTGCGCACACGGGTGCGAGCGCTCAGGTCGAAGCCGGAGACACGGGCCTGGCCCACGTTCTCTTGCGAGGCATTGACGTAGTTCAGGTAGCCGGTGACCGGATCCACCACCAGGCGGTCGGAGTAGGCCGAGCTGCTGGTCGTCGGGCCGGTCTGGTTCTTGTACCAGTCCTTCAGGATGTCGTCACCCGACAGCGAGCGGATGCCGTTGGTGATCTTGATGTCGAAGTAGTCCACGCCAATGGTGGTGTCCTTGATCATCTCGAACACCAGACCCAGGGTGAAGGTCTTGGACTTTTCCGGCTTCAGGTCCGGATTGCTGTTGTTCACTGCCGTCAGCTGCACATTGCAGTGGTCGGCATTGAAGCGGTCAGACCGCTCGCAACCAGGCTTGGAGACGCCATCCTTGGGGTCAACCCCGGTGTTGATGGAGTTGTAGTACGGATCGTCCCAGTTGCCACCGGTGTTCGTGCCTGCAGCAGGCGCGTACATGTTGTCCAGCGCCGGGGCACGGAAGCCCTTGCCGGCGGACGCGCGGAACAGCAGACCCGGCATGGGCGTGAAGCGCAGCGAGAGCTTGGGGCTGGTGGAGGACAGGTTCGGCGAGCTGAAGACGCCGTCACGCGACTCACCCTTGGTGCCGCTGTAGCGGTCATAACGCACCGCAGCGTTGATTTCCAGCGACTTGAGAACGGGGAAGTTCATTTCAGCGAACACACCGCTCACGTCACGCTGGCCAGTCACCATGCCGGCGTTGCCGGAGCCACCCACGATGTCGCCGGAACCGGCGATGTCGGAATAGCCGTCGGTGTACTTTTCCTTGCGGAATTCACCACCGAACGCCAGGCCGGCATTGCCGTAGCCGACATTGAACAGCTCACGCGACAGCGTGATGTCCACGCCGGTATTGCTGGTCTTGGAAGCGCGGTTGTTGCCGGACAGCTCAGCCGCCTTCAGGGCCGCCAGGCCCGCGGCATCGTTCGGGCCGAACGGGTTGACCAGGCCGGTGGCCAGGGCTTCGCGCAGGCGGACGTCGGAATAGATGCCGCTGACGAAGTCGTCGCGCGCCTTGCCTTCGGCATAGGTGAACGCCGTCTTGTAGTCGAAGCCGGCCAGCGTGCCTTCGGCGCCGACGACCGTGCGCAGCACTTCGTTGGTGACCTTGTCACGGCGTTGGCCGCCGTCCACGATACGCCAATTGATCAGCAGGTCGCCGCGATAGCCGGGCTGCACCGCATCCACGGCGGCAGTGGGGTACCACTTGCCACCGCCGGGGTAGTAGTAGGCGTCCTTGCCGGTGGTGGTCGAAGGCGTCTGCGACGAACCGAGGATGATCTCGTTGCGGCTGTAGGCCACTTCGGCAAACAGCGTGTTGTTGTCGTCAGCTGCCAGCGTGCCCTTCACCAACGCGCCGTAACGCTCCTGTTGCGGGATCAGGTCAATGTAGTGCGTGTAGTCATAACGGCAGACCGGGCTGTTCTCCTTGGAGAAGCTGTCCGGACTCGCGCAGACCGGGTAGTTCGAGGCGCCCGGCACATAGGTGTTGCTGGTGGTGCCCGGAATGAAGGCGTTGGCCGGGAAGGTGTTGGCCGAATCCTTGATGATGCCCAGGTCCGGCCGATTGCCCGTCGATGCAAAACCGCGGTCCGCAGCGCGGATCGGGTCGTACTTCTGGTAGTTGAACGTGCCCAGGACATTGAACTTCTGCTTGGACAGGTCGCCAAAGCCGAAGCCGCCCGCCAGGGAGGCCACATCACCCACCTTGTGCGGCACTTCCAGGCCGGCGCTGATTTCGCCGCCCTGCCAGTCCTTGCGCGTGATGAAGTTGATCACGCCGCCGATGGCGTCCGAACCATAGGTGGCCGAGGCGCCGTCGCGCAGCACTTCGATACGCTCGATGGCCGACAGGGGCACCGAGTTCAAGTCCACGCCCTGGCCGCTGAACGGGTAGATCGGCAGGCGACGACCATTCAGCAGCACCAGGGTGCGGGCGCGACCCAGGCCGCGCAGCGAAGCACCGGTCTGGCCGGTGGCCGACGAGTCACCGATGGACTGGCCCAGCGAGATGCCACCACCGTTGTTGTAGCTCAGCCGATCGACCAGCTCCTGCACGTTGGAGACGCCGCTCTTGTCGATCGTGTCGCGATTGATGACGCTCACCGGCAGGGCGGTCTCGGCATCAATACGCTTGATCGACGAGCCCGTGATCTCAACCTTATCCAGCTGTTGCTGTGCGAAGGCGGGCAAAGCCACGCCAAGTGCCAGCAGCGCGGCGACGTTGACGCTCTTGCGTTTGAACATTGGGAAACTCCTTTTCCAGAAACACTTGTGACGTGTTGTGAACACGCGGCAGACCTCGATAAAGGTCAGACCTGTGCCTGAGCATCCGTCTCAGATTTAGGTCGTTGCAGTGTCATTTCTGGTTGGTGAAGCCTTCTCAGGTGAACCCCTAAACAGAGCGCGGAAGTGGCCCAAGTCATGGTTTTTCGCGGGTAAGTACGGAGTGTGCGAACTATGGTTTCTGTTGCGTTCACGCGACGACGCATTCCGCACGAACGGGCGATTGGGAAATCCGAACTGTGCGGTTTCTTTCGATTCACGCGTTTTCCGAATAATCACGAGCGAATATCGCCCGACCATTCACCAAACTGATGCATAAACGCGCCCCGCAATTGGGCGAATTGCACAACCGTCGTGCAGGAAGGCCGCCACCCCGGGCCCCTGCGGCCGCTCTTGAGGTCGATCTGGCTGACATATTTCGGCCAGAAAAGTCATCCAAACCGAGGGTCAGCCGGGCAGCAAAGTGTGGGGTGTGCGCCGATTCGAATATGTCGTTCTGATTACCTGCAGACATATTGCCCAGCCTCCTTCTCAACCCGAGAAGGGAATCAAGACGCAGGAATGCCGACCCGTGTGGCGCGATGCCACGAGGCAACCAACACCGCCCTCCCGGGCGGCGTTGGAATGTGGAATCAGGCCGCCGTGACCCGGCGCTCTACGCGGGGGACGGCGGCGAGCAAGGTGCGGGTATAGGCCTGCTGTGGCTGGCCCAACACCTCGTTACAGCGGCCGGCCTCCACGATGCGGCCCGCCTGCATCACCGCCACGTGGTCGGCGATGTACTCCACCACGCCGATGTTGTGGGTGATGAAGAGGTAGGACAGGCCTCGCTCACGCTGCAGCTCACGCAGCAGGTTGAGGATCTGCGCCTGCACCGACACGTCCAGCGCGGAGGTCGGTTCATCACACACGATCAGACGCGGCTCCACCGCCAGAGCGCGTGCGATGGCAATGCGCTGGCGCTGCCCGCCCGAGAACTCATGCGGGAAGCGGTTCAGCGCATCCCGGCGCAGACCCACCTGGTCCACCAGGTCATGAAGCAAGGCCAGACGCGCGCCGGCATCCAGTTCCGGACGCAGCGCCTGCAGGCCTTCTTCGAGCAGCTCCTGCACACGCAGCCGTGGGTTCAGGGACGCAAAGGGGTCCTGGAAGATGATCTGCACCTGCCGGCGCGCATCCCGAAGGGCCGGACCATCGAGCTGGAACAGGTCGTTCACCTGGCCGTCGATGCCATGGAGCAGGGCCTTCCCCTCAATCAGGGCCTGCCGCCGCAGCAACTGGACGATGGCCTTGCCGGAGGTCGTCTTGCCACAGCCGGACTCACCCACCAGTGCAAGTGTGCGCCCTGCTTCGATGGAATAAGACACACCGTCCACCGCGTTGAAATAGCGCTGGGCCCCACCCAGAAAGCCGCGGGACAAGGCATATCGCACCCGCAGGTCCTTGACCTCCAGCAGCAACTGCCCTGCCCGCTGCTCACGGCCAGAGGCGGGTGCCGGTACGGCCGACGGCCGGCCCAGCGACTCACGCACATCGGTATAGAGCAGGCATCGGACCTCGTGACCCGCAGGCCGGTCCGGCGCTGCAGCCAATGCGGGCGGCGTGGCGCCGCAATGGACCATGGCGCGATCGCACCGGGGGGCGAAGCGGCAGCCTTCGAAGTCCTGCCACAGCGGCGGCACCGTGCCCGGGATGGCTGCCAGCGGTTCACCCCGGCGTCCGGCATCCGGCAGCGCCTTGAGCAGCAGCCGTGCATACGGATGCTTGGGGGCGGCAAAGAAATCCGCCGCCGGCGCCACTTCCACGATCTGGCCCGCATACATCAGCGCCACCTGGTGCGCCATGCCGGATACCACGCCCAGGTCGTGCGTGATGAGCAGCAGGCCCAGGCCGCGCTCGCGCTGCAGGTCCTTCAGCAGCTCCAGGATCTGCGCCTGGATGGTGACATCCAGCGCCGTGGTGGGTTCGTCGGCGATCAGGTAGTCCGGCTCGGCGGCCAGCGTCATGGCGATCATGACGCGTTGCTTTTGCCCGCCCGACATGCGGAACGGGTAGTCGTCGATGCGGCGTTCGGGCTCCGGGATGCCGACGCGGCGCAGCCAGTCCACCGCCTTCTCGCGAGCGGCGGCGCCGCGCAGCGCGGTGTGGGCCTCGATCGCCTCGACGATCTGGTCCCCCACCTTCATGACCGGATTCAGGCTGGTGCCCGGCTCCTGGAAGATCATGCCGATGCGCCCGCCCCGCACGTCGCGCATGCGCGCTTCGCTGAGGTCGAACAGATCCTGGCCGTCCAGGTCCAGGCGGCCACCGGCAATGCGGCCGTTCTCCGGCAGCAGGCGCATCAGCGCCAGCGCCGTCATGCTTTTGCCGCAGCCGGATTCGCCCACCAGCGCAAAGGTCTGGCCGCGGGTCAGGGTCAGGCGCATGCCATCAATGGCGCGGACCAGCCCCGCCTCGGCATCCAGATGCACCTTGATGTCTTCAATCTTCAGCATGGTGGCCTCAGGCTTCCTGCTTATGCTGGGCCGCTTGTGCAGCGGCGCGTTGCGCGTCCTTGCGGGCCTTCAAGGCCATGACCTGCGGCCGCAGCTTGCGCGAGCGCGGATCAAAGGCGTCCCGCACGCCGTCGGCAAACAGATTGGCGGCCAGCACCAGGCTCACCATGAAGCCGAAGGCGGCCATGAAGCTCCACCACACCACCGGGTCACGGCTCATCTCGGAGCGTGCCAGGTTGATCATGCCGCCGAAGCTGTTCATGGTCGGGTCCACCCCCACGCCCACGTAAGTCAGCACAGCCTCATAAAGGATGAGGTCGGAGAAATTCAGCACCAGGCTGATCAGCACCAGGTGCATCACGTTGGGCACGATGTGCCGGACCATGATCTTCGTGTCCGAGACCCCAAAGGCGGTGGCAGCCTGCACGAAGTCGGATTCCCGCAGCTTCAGCGTCTCCCCCCGCACCAGCCGGCACAGCGTGGCCCAGCCGGTCACGCCCAGGATCACGCACAGCAGGAAGATCTTCAGGTCGGCCCGCTCGGCCCCGGTCTCGAAGACCTCCGGATGCTTGTCCAGGAACACCTGCACCATCAGCACGCAGGCGGCAATCAGCAGCACGTTGGGCACCGAGGTGAGCACGGTGTAGAAGTACTGGATGACCTCGTCCACCCAACCCTTGAAGTAGCCCGCCAGGATGCCCAGCACCAGCGCAAACGGCAGCGTGGCCAGCGTAGACAGCGCCCCGATCACAAAGGCGGTGCGCACGCTCTTGAGGGACTGGTAGAGCACGTCGTTGCCCGTCTGGTCGGTGCCGAACACGTGGTAATGCCCCATCAGCGCCACCACGGGCCCGCCCAGCAGCACCACCACGCCCAGGGTGCAGAGCGCAGCCCGCCACGGGTAGTGGGTGCGGTCGGCCAGCAGGTCGAGAAGGCCCTGGCGCCAGCCTCCATGGGTGCGCGCCAGGATGGCGGCCATGCCGGCGGCCAGCAGCACACAAACCAGCAGCCCCGCCACCAGGCCCATCAGCGCGCGGTGGGTCACATCGCCCGCCCATTCCTGGGCCGGGTCCTTGAGGTGGGCTCCGCCAAAGGCCAGGCGCGGGAACTCCCGCACGACCTGCCCGTCATGGACGACGCTGTCCATGTTGAAGCCCGCATAAGCCAGCGGCGCGGAGTAGCTGGTCTCCCGCATCTCCAGCTGGCGCGCCAGCATCAGATCCAACACCGAGTTGGTGCGGGTTTCGTAGAACTGCTCGCCGGACGGGCTGTCCGACAGCGCGAACCGGAAGTGCAGGCTGTCCAGCGCGGTCACGCCGATGAACAGTAGCAGCACCACGCCAGCGCTCAGCGCCGCCGGATCGCGCAGCACCCGCTGCCAGTTGGCGCGCAGATGCGGCCGTCGCACCAGGCGCATGACATAGGCCAACAGCACCGCCATCAGCGCCCAGAGGGCGACATCGGTCCACAGGACGACGACCTTGAATCCCATAACGTCCTCCGGACCTTCAGCTCAGCCGCACACGCGGATCGACCCACGTGTAGACCACGTCGATCAGCGCGTTGCTGGCGATATAAAGAAGCGCGCCCAGGAACACCATGGTGCGCACGATGGCGAAGTCCTGGCCGGTGATCGCATCGATCACGAAGGCGCCCAGGCCGGGGATGCCGAAGAAACTCTCGAACACCAGGCTGCCCAGGAACACATACGGCAGGTAGGCGCCGGCACTGGTGATGATGGGGATCAGCGCATTGCGCAGCACATGGCGGCGCAGCACCACCGGCTCGGACAGGCCCTTGGCACGCGCCGTGCGCACATAGTCCTTGCCCACCTCTTCAAGCAGCATGGCGCGATACAGGCGCGCCTCCCCGCCCAGGCGGGACAGCAGCGACAGCGCGATCGGCAGCGCCAGGAAGCGGATCGCATCCAGGCCCGGTGCATAGCCGTTGATCGGCACCAGCCGCAGGATGCGCGAGAAGAAGAACTGGCCGACGATGATGTAGAACAGGCTGGAGATCGACAGCATCAGCACACACAGCACCACGCCCCAGAAGTCGATGCGCGAGTTGCGGAAGAAGGTCAGCAGCAGCGCAAAGGCCACGCTCACCACCAGCTGCAGCGCAAACAGCGGTACGGCCAGCTGCAGGCTCACGCCCATGCGGGTCTTGACCTCATGGCCGATATCCACCGCCTGACGGGCATCGGAGCGACCGAAGTCCATCAGCATCAGGGAGACGGAGCGTTCCCAGAACACGGTATGGGTGACACGCTCGCTGCCCGCCTTGCTGGCATCCCAGTACAGGGGTTTGTCGTAGCCACGCTCGGCCTTCCACTTGTCGATCTGCTCCTGGGTGACCCGCTTGCCACCGATGTTCAGACGGGCCATGTCGTCCGGCGTGTTCACGGTGAAGAACAACATGAAGGTCAGCAGGTTGACCCCGATGAGGATGGCCAGGCCGTAGCCCAGCCGCCTGGCAATGATCTTGAACATCAGTCGGCCCCTCCGGGGGCGGCCGTCGTGCCGCGCGCAGTGGCGGTTTCACGGGCCATGAAGCTGCGTCGGGTGGCCCAGATGATGGCCAGTGCGCCCAGCACCAGCACCAGCAGCGGCCACCACACGGGGTTGTTCCAGCGGGCTTGCTGGCGGGCGCGTTCGGCGGCGTCCAGGCGGTAGTAGCGCACCGGATCACGAATCACGATGCTGGGCTTGCCGTTGTAGATCCAATGCTGGAAGGCCTGGCCGGTATAGGGCCAATAGCCCCAGGCCCAGGGTGAATCCTGCTGGAGGATATGGAGCATGCGGTCGATCACCTCACGCTTTTCCGGACCATCCTCCAGCGTCTGCATTTTCGTGAACAGCCGGTCGTATTCGTCGTTCTGGTAGTTGGCCGAGTTCTCACCGTCGTGCAGCGACTTGCTGTTGGGCCCGTAGAGCAGGAAGAGGAAGTTCTCCGCGTCCGGATAGTCGGCAAACCAGCCCCACCAGAAGATCTGGTGCTTGCCCTGGTGGACCTTCTCCTGGAACTGGTTGTAATCCGTGGCGCGCACGTCCAGTTGGATGCCCAGCTTGGCGAACTGCTTGACCATCCAGTCGTTCTCCGCCTTCACCTCCGGGGTGACGGTGCGCATGAAGTCGTAGTTCAGCACCAGTGGCTTGCCGGTGGCGGCTTCACGCCCTTCCGGATAACCCGCCTCGGCCAGCAGTTGGCGGGCCTCGTCCAGCGAGCGGCGGACCACCTTGCCGTCCACCAGCTTGTGGGTCACCGGGTTGAAATAGCCCGCCTCGGCCTCGCGTGAGCCGAACACGCCGGGCGGCACCGGCCCGAAACCGGCCACACCCCCACGGTTCTTGAAGATCTGGCCGTAACCCTCTTCCCAGTCGATGGCAATGGACAGCGCCTGACGCAGCTTGCGGTTGCGCTGCTGCTGCTCGGGCGTGCTGCCCTTGCCCACCACCGGGTCCAGCCAGTTGAAGCCGAGGTACCAGCTGTTGGGGTCGGTATCGCGCGGGAACTTGAAGCCACGCGCCTTGAAGAAGGCCGCCACTTCGTCCGAGTCGCTCTGGTCGGCCAGGAATTCCACGCCCCAGTCACCACGTTCCAGATCAGGAACGTCCAGATAGCCCTGCTTGAACAGTTCCTTGCGGGGCACACGCTCCTTGATCAGGGTGGCGACCACCTTGTCGATGAAGGGCACCCGCTTGCCGCAGTCCGCCAGCAGGCCGGCCTCGCGGTCATGGTCGTTGCCGTCGCAGGGGTAGGTGTCCGGGCGGTAGTTGGGGTTGCGGGACATGACATGGCGGCGGTCCTGCTCGTACTCCGTCATCATGTACGGGCCCGTGCCCACCGGCCACTGGTTCCAGGAAATGCCGTGTTCGGTCATGCCCGGCTGCGCATAGAAGGCGTCCACTTCCCAGGGGATGGGGGAGAGGAAGGTGGTCGCCATCCAGTAGGACCACTGCGGATACTTGCCCTTGATGCGCACACGCAGCAGGTGCTTGTTGACGGCTTGCGCGCCTTCCAGCGGCCACTTGCGGAAATCGAGGAAGGGCTTGTCCTTGGTGCTTTCCGGCAGGCCTTGCAGCAGCTTGGCGTTTTCCTGGCGGATCAGCTCGCCGTAGGCCTTCAGCCCGAGCACGCGCTCGGAGAACAGGCCGAAGATGGGCGCCTCGATGCGGGGGGTGGCATGGCGCTTGAGCGCGTAGACGAAATCGTCCGCCACCAGCTCGCGGGTGCCTTGGTGCTCGAACTCCCAGGGGGAGCGCTTGCTGCCCAGTTGCGCGGCGGTGAGGTGGTGATAGAGGTAGTTGCCTTGCGCGTCCTTCGCAAAGGCCGGGCTGGGCGCATACATCACGCCTTCGCGGATGGGCACCTCGTAGACGCTTTCGGCGATCTTGTCGGCAGGGGCGTCGTCCGGCAGGCGCTGGCCCTTGTCGTCCAGGTAATAAGGCTTCACCACCTCGGCGGCCGCGCGCGGAATCAGCTGATACGGCCGCTTCAGGTAGTGGTAGCCGTACAGCGGCTCGGTGATCTGGTAAACGTAGACGCTCTCGGGCGAGGTGTACGACGCTGTGGGGTCCAGGTAGCGCGGAGAACGCTCATCGAAAGAGATGAACAGCGTGTTTTCCTTGCCGGCACCGGCCCAATAGGGGCTGTTGTTGCAGGCAGCCAGCAGGCCCAGCAACAGCGCTGCCGCACACAGGGCACCCATCCGCCTGGCCAGGCCTTTCAGCCAGCCGCCCTCCTCCATCCACTGCCCCGACGACATTCGTCACCCCTCCAAAACAAATGCCGCATCCTCTAGATGCGGCATTGCCAGATTGTTGCTTCACGAATCATACGTGAGGGCTTCACCGCCCGAGGGCCGGGAAACCTCGCCCGTCAGCTTCCCGACGGCTTTGTCGCCAATCGCACGTCGTGACGCACGCTATGACGCATGGCCTGCGACACCACCTGCCGCACACCGGCAGCCCCCCTGCCCCAAGAGGCGCCATCCCTCAGCGCACAAGCCTCTGTCGCGCCATCAATGATGGTGACCGTGATGGTCGTGGTCATGATCGTCATGGCCGCTCCCGTGGTCATCGTTGTGGTCATCGCTGTGGTCATCGCTGTGGTCATGCCCGTGGTGGTGGTGGTGATCGTGCCCGTGGCCAACATGGCCCCAGGCCACGAAGACATCACGGCCTTCAACCAGCAATTCGGTCTTGGCGCCGACCGGCAGGCAGACCTTGGTGGGCACGTGGCCGAACGGCAGGCCGGTGAGCACCGGCACCTTGCAGCGTGCGCGCAGCGCTTGCACACAGCTCTTGAAGTTGTAGCCACGGTCCAGCGGAGACTTCTTCCAGCCGCTGAAGCTGCCCAGGATCACGGCCTTTTGTGCATCGAGCACGCCCGCCTGCTGCAACTGCAGCAGCATGCGCTCGATGCGGTAGGGATGCTCGTTCACATCCTCCAGGAACAGGATGCCGCCCTTGATGCGCGGGAAGTGTGGCGTGCCCAGCAGAGAGCACAGCACCGCCAGGTTGCCGCCCCACAAGGTGCCACGGGCCTCCAGGCCGTCAAAGCCCAGCTCGGTGCGAAAACCCACGGCCTCCAGTGAACCGTCCATCGCTTCGAGGAAGCAGTCGCGGGTGATCTCGTCCACGCCGCCCTCCTCTTCCGTGCGGCCGAAGTCGTCACAGGCCAGGGGGCCCGCCCAGCTGATCTGCTTGGTGTGCGCCAGCAGGCCCAGCTGCAAGGCGGTGATGTCGCTCAGGCCGACCCACCGGGTGCCCTTTTCCACGCTGCGCCCCAGCAGTTTCCAGTCCAACTGGTCCAGCAGGCGCGTAAGGCCGTAGCCGCCGCGCGTGGCCAAAGCCACGGATGGTGCGGCCTTCGCCACGCGATGCAGGGCGGCCAGGCGTGTCTCGTCCTCACCGGCAAAGCGCTGATGCTTGGCGGTGGCGGCTTCATCGATACTGACCTCGAAGCCCAGCGCGCCCAGCCGCTTGGCGGCGCGGCGCAGGGGTTGGGCCGTGGCCAGAACGCCGGACGGGGTGTAGAGGATCAGGTCGTTCATGGCTTGGGATCTTTTGAAGACAAATCGGGGTCCAGGGGCAGGTACTCGGCCTCGCCCACGGGGATGTCCGAACCGGGCACGAGGTCGGCCAGGGGCGTGGGATCCGCCGGGGGGCGGAACATCACCAGGGGATCGGGACGCTCGCTGGCGCGCTGCGCCTCGCGGCGCTGGCGCGCGGCCTCGCGACGCTCGGCAAAGAACTGGCGCAGCAACTGCGCCGAGGGCTCGGCCAGCACACCGCCATGCAAGGCGGTGTGGTGATTGAGCTGCTTCTGGGCAAACAGGTCCAGCACGGAGCCGGCCACCCCGGTCTTGGGGTCGTGCGCCGCAAAGACCACACGCTTGATGCGCGCGTGCATCATGGCCATGGCACACATGGCGCAGGGCTCCAGCGTCACGAAGAGCTCACACTCCGGCAGGCGGTAGTTGCCCAGCAACTGGGCGGCGTGGCGCAAGGCCACGATCTCCGCGTGGGCGGTCGGGTCGTGGGTCGTGATCGGACGGTTGTAGCCGGTCGCGATGACCTGGCCGGCGCGCATGATGACCGCGCCCACCGGCACCTCGCCCACGAGCCAGGCGTTCTGCGCCTGGTCCAGGGCCAGCCGCATCGCGTATTCGTCGGCGGGGTCGGCGGGGGCGACAGGGTTGGCCGCTGTACCGGTGGGTATAGCGGTGGGCGTACTGGCGGGCGTACTGGCGGGCGTACTGGCGGGCGTACCCAGCGGGGGAATCGAAAGAAAGTCCGTCATAGTGTGCTGTTCGCGCGGCAGTGTAGCCCGCGGCGGCTATGCTGCCGGCCCATGTCCTCGGATCCGACGCTGCCAATGGGGCAGGTTGACCTGTTCGGCCAGCCGATGGCCACGCCCGCATCGCCCGCGCGCGCTTCGGGCGCCCCCCGCGCCGCCACTGCGCCGATGGCCGGCGGCACCGCGCCGCGCCCACAGCGGCCGAAGGCGACACGGCCAGACGCCAGCGGACAGGGCTCGCTGATCACGCAGGACGATGGGCTGGCGGGCATGGTGTCGATTGCTGATGCTCATGCTGATGCTGACGCCACTGCCGACGCCCGTTCTGATCGGGATGCTGGCGACGTCACTGGCAAGCGCACCGACCCGCAGTCCCCCCAACGCAGGCGCCGCGGCGGCGTGCAGGCCGCACCGGCCTTGGACACAGATGTGGCCCTGGCATCGGCCCTCTCCCCCCGGATCCGCATCGGCACCTCGTCCTGGAGCTATCCAGGCTGGCAGGGGCAAGTCTGGGCGGGTGAGCATAGTGAATCCACCTTGTCCCGCCAGGGGCTGGCCGCATATGCGCAGCATCCATTGCTGCGCGCAGTGGGCATCGACCGGGGCTTTTATCAATCGCTCACAGCCAGCCAGTTTGAGCGATATGCCAACCTGGTGCCGGACGATTTCCGTTTCACGGTAAAGGCGCCGAGTGCCGTGACCGATGCACTGGTGCGAGCGGAAGATGGCCGTGGCCGGGAGGGCAACGTCGCGTTTCTTGATCCGGCGCTGGCGTTGGGCAGCTTCGTGGAACCGGCATTCGAGGGCCTGGGCGGCAAGATCGGCGCGTTGGTGTTCCAGATCAGCCCGCTGCCACTGGACATGCTGGCCCGCATGCCGGAGCAACTGGACCGGTTGTGGGCCATGCTCAAGGCCCTGCCCGCCCCGGCTGGCCGCCCCACCGGCGCGCTGATGGCCGTGGAAGTGCGAGATGCCGAATGGCTCACGCCCGATTTTGTGGCGCTGTTGCGTGACACCGGCACGTGCTACTGCCTGGGGCTGCATCCCAAGCTGCCCCCCATCCAGGCGCAACTGCCGCTGTTGCGAGCGCTCTGGCCTGGGCCGCTGGTGGCGCGATGGAACATGCATCGGCAGCATGGCCCCTATGGCTATGAAGATGCGGAGAAGCGTTATGGCCGTTACGACCAGATGCTGGACCCGGACCCGGAGACTCGCGCCACCCTGGCCAAGGTCATGCACGCAACCGCCGAAGCGGGGCATGAGGTGCTGGTGACCATCTCCAATCACGCGGAAGGTTCAGCACCATACAGTGCACGGGCGCTGGCGCAGGCGGTCATTGAACGCGGCCTGCCGCGAGCGGAACCCTGACCCTCACCCCAGACCTTGCGAGCACCGCAGGGCGGCACGGCCTGTCCCTTGCGCGCGCGACCGGGCTCCCTTGCCAAGGTCACATTGATATACGAATGTCTTGACGTCGTGATCGACGTCAAGACCCGCCACCTATCGATGGCTGAAGGAACCGCCGCCTAACTCCCGCGAGCCGAGGTGGCCCTGATTCGGGATGTGGCGCAAGGTGCAAAGGAGTTCAACATGCACGTCAGGATTGCCAGGCAGCTCGCTTCGATTCTTTCCATCTCACAGGCTGTCGCACTGTCATTGCTGCTCATGGCCTGTGGCGGTGGAAAGCCATCAGACAGCACGGTCACCGCAACGACGTCCTCCACCGCTGTGGACGCCGGCACCGCCGGCACCGCCGCCACCACGCCCAGCGCAGGAGTGGCCACCACGCTGTACGGCACAACGCCACAGGCCACCAACGCGTCCATCGCAGCGGCGGCCGAATCCATCGGACGTCCGCCGCGCGTCATTGAGAGACTGGGGCGCGGCGTGGTCGCGGTCAGAAGCAATACCAAAAATGCCAGCATCTCCTGGCGCCTGCTCGCCCTGGACCCCACAGACGTCGCATTCAACGTCTACCGCTCGGCCAACGGCGCAACGCCGGTGAAGCTCAACAGCGCGCCCCTGACCACCGCCACGTTCTATTCGGACGCGCCCGACTTCACCGTCGACAACGCCTATAGCGTCCGTGCCGTCATCAATGGAACGGAAGTGGAAACCAGTTCCTCATTCACGCTTACCGCCAATCATGCGGCCGAGCCGGTCGTCAGGATTCCGCTCAGCCCGGTGCCTGGGACAGGCTATTACACGAAGTACGTCTGGGTGGGGGATCTGGATGGTGATGGTGAATACGACTTCGTGATTGATCGCATCGCCCCCTATGCGGAAGACGAATATGCCACCGGACTGGGAAACCAGTATCTCGAGGCCTACAAGCGGGACGGAACACCCCTGTGGCGCATCGACATGGGGCACCTCAGCACCTATCTCTACAACATCCACCCCAGCGCGGCAACGCTGAGCATGGGCATGTACGACGGCGTTACCGTCTATGACCTGAATGGCGACGGCAAGGCGGAAGTGATTCTGAAGATCGCCGATGGCGTCACCTTCCCGAACGGGGACGTCTTCACGGAAGCCAATCCGGAGATGCAATACATCGCCGTCATTGACGGCCTCTCTGGCAATCTGCTGGCCAAAGCCCCCTTCCCGACCCAGTACCTGGCCGCTGGCGGGTCGCTCGGCACCCAGCTGGGCATCGGTTATGCGAATGGCCTGACGCCCAGCATCTATTTCTGGGGAAGGAACCGCAATGCCGACAAATCGTTCAATGACGTTCTCGCGGCATGGTCCTGGTCGGGCGGGTCAACGCTGACCGTTGACTGGGTTCGCCCGATGACGGTGAGCCATGTCGCCTCGCATCAGATGCGAATCATCGACGTCGATGGGGATGGCCGCGACGAAGTGGCGACCGGCAACTTCATGCTCAACAGCGATGGCTCCGTCCGCTACACCATGCCCACTGTCGGCCACGGTGACCGCTTCTATATCGGAAAGTTCTCCGCCACCAGCACCGGCATGGACGGCTACGGCATCCAGCAAGACAACCCCAGCGGCCTTCTGGAATACGCCTATGATGCGACCACGGGCTCGATCCTGTGGTCACACAGCACCACCCCGGGCACCCTGGTCGATGTGGGACGCGGTTTGGTGGGCGACATCGACGCGCGGTTCCCCGGCTACGAGGCCTGGTCATTTTCAGGGATCTACAACGCGCCCACCGGCGCGCGCACGGAACCGTCCGATCTCGCACTGTGGCCCGCACAGATCCTCTGGTGGGACGGCGATGTCATGAACGAAGGCTTGAACGAAACCAAGATCGAGAAATGGAATCCGCTCTCGCCCACGGCGACCGGTTCGGCGCCCAGAGTGACCACCCTCAGCAAATGGGGCGCGACACTCAATGGCACCAACCCCATGTTCATGGGCGACATCCTCGGCGACTGGCGCACCGAGGTGGTCACCTTCAACAGCAGCTTCACCGAGCTGCAGATCTACACCACCAACATTTCGACCGACAAGCGCTTCTACGCCATGGCGCAGAACCCCGCGTATCGCAATCACATGACGATCAAGGGTTACCTGCAGTCCCCATTGCCGGACTATTACTTTGGCGACGGCATGGGCGCTGTGTCCGCCCCCAATGTCCGCTACCCCGGCAGTGGCCGCATGGCGGCAGAAACTGCCGTGCTGGCCGGCGGTGCGGCGGTGGCCCATGACAGGAGCGGCTACACGGGCACCGGCTTCGTGACCTTCCCGGTCACAGGCGGCAGCGCGACGTTTCAATACCTCGACGGAGGCGCCGGAGGAACCAGGACGATCGCCATTCGCTATGCCAACGGGGCGGCGGGGGCCCGCGCCGGACTGCTCAAGGTCAATGGCGTGGACCAGGCCATCAGCTTCCCGAGTACCGGCGGATGGACCCATTGGCAGACCCTTTCCGTCGCAGTGCCTCTCAACGCGGGGCTGACCAACACGCTGGCCATCGCTTCCAACGGCCAGGATCTGGCCAATATCGACGAAATTACCGTGCCATGAAGCAGAGGTTCCCTAGCCTTCAGAGCTGACGTGTGAAACGGTGAGGAAACGCCTCTGAACGACAGTCGCGTCCATCGCAGGGCCATACCGGCGTCTGGCGATGGCACGCGCTTTCGGACACAGGCCTTCCATGACAGAAAAATCACGCAGCTCCGCGCCGAGCACTTCCATTCCCGCAGCCGGATATCGCCGAACCACGTTCGTGATGGCCGCCTCGGCCTTGCTCTCGCTGGCACTACTCGGCTGTCACGGAGACAAGGACGGGGAAACGTCCACGGACTCCGGCACCACTGCACCGTCCACGCCGGCCTCCGACGCATCGTCCACCACGCCCACTACCCCCACCACGCCGACGGACCCGACCACCACGCCAGTCACCACGCCGGTGGCCAGCACCGGCCGGCAGATGGAAAAGCTCGGCCGGGGTGTGGTGGCGGTCCGCACGGGCACCAAGACCGCACTGGTGACCTGGCGGCTGCTGGGCCTGGACCCGAGCGGCATCGCGTTCAATGTCTACCGATCCGCCGCAGGCGCGGCGGCGGTGAAGTTGAACGATGCGCCGATCACGAGCAGCACAAATTTCCAGGACACCACCCTTGATGGCACGGTGGCCAATGCCTACAGCGTTCGCCCGGTGATCGACGGGGTGGAGCAGACCGCGAGCGCGGCCTTCACCATGGCAGCCGGCACCGAGACCGGGCCGGTCATCCGTATTCCGATCAGCGACCCCTTGGCCGGCTACACCACCAAATATCTCTGGGTGGGAGATCTGGACGGCGACGGGGAATACGATTTCGTGATCGATCGCCACTCGCCTTACTCGACCACCGAATATGCGACCGGCACCGGCCACCAGTTCCTGGAGGCCTACAAGCGCGACGGCACCCGCCTGTGGCAGATCGACATGGGGCCGCTCAGTACCTACCTCTACAACATCCATCCGAGTGCGGCGACGCTCGGCGTCGGCATGTATGACGGCGTGACCGTTTATGACCTGGACGGCGATGGCAAGGCGGAAGTGATTCTGAAGATCGCCGACGGCGTGAAATTCCCCGACGGCACGACCTTCACCGAATCCAATTCCCACCTGCAATACCTCGCCGTGCTGGACGGGATGACCGGCAACATCCGGGCCAAATCGCCAGTGCCGACGGACTTCCTGGAAGCCGGTGGTGAACTCGGCACTCAACTGGGCATCGGCTATGCCAATGGCAAGACGCCGAGCATCTACTTCTGGGGCCGCAATCGGAACTCGGATTACTACAAGACCTTCAATGACGTCTTTGCCTCCTTTGCCTGGGACGGCGTCAGCACCACGCTGACCACCAATTGGACGCGGACCTTCCCCGGCGCCAAGAAGGAAGGCATGGAGGCCTCGCACCAGATGCGCATCATTGACGTGGACGGCGACGGCAAGGACGAAATCGCCACCGGCAACATGATGCTCAACAGCGACGGGACCCTGCGCTACATCCTGGCCGGCGTGGGCCATGGCGACCGCTTCTACATCGGCAAGTTCGAGAAGGACACGGATGGCATGCAGGGCTACGGCATTCAGCAGGACAACCCAAGCGGCTTGCTGGAGTACTACTACAACGCCAGCACCGGCGAGATCAAGTGGACGCACAGCGTCACCGATGGCAGCCTGGTGGACGTGGGACGAGGACTGGTTGGTGACATTGACCCCAACTACCCCGGCTATGAAGTCTGGTCGTTCTCAGGGCTCTATAACGGCGCAACGAACACGCTCACCACATCGGCAGGCGCCTTCTATCCGGCCCAGATCATCTGGTGGGACGCGGACGTGCTGAGCGAGGGGCTCAACGAATGGAAGATCGAAAAGTGGAATCCCGCTTCACCGACCGCCACCAATGCTGCGCCGCGTCTGGCCACACTCTCCAAGTACGACGCCTACTTTGACGGCACCAACCCGGCCTTCATCGGAGACATCCTTGGTGACTGGCGCACCGAGGTGGTGACGATGAACACCGCGCAAAACCAGATCCTGATCTTCACGACGAATGTGCTCACCGATCAGCGCTTCTACACCATGGCGCATAACCCGGCCTATCGGGCACACATGACGATCAAGGGCTACATGCAGTCGCCCACGCTGGACTATTACTTCGGCAATGGCATGGCCGCCCCGGCTGCGCCTTCGATTCACTACGCCGGCGACTGATCCGTCCAGAGGGGACGCTGCACATGGCCCTTCCCATTGCCCAGCTTCTGGCCTGGCTGCTGTCCGCCTCCGGAATTGCGCCGGTACGCACAAGCGCCAGCCGGCTGCTACGGAGTCTGGTTGCGACTGTCACGCTGATAGCGGCCGGCCACGCCGCCGCACACGATCCGTTTGACGGCGGCACGCAGGTCATGCTGTTTGAGGACCGCATCGAATCCACCGTCACGCTCGGCACCGATGCGGCGCGCGCGGTTCTGGAGGCGCTGCCACTGAGCACTGGCGAAGTGGTCGCCCTGACGCGCCCGCCCCGCGAGCGCGTGTTCCATGAACTGCCCGTGGCATTGGCCGACAAATTGATCCAGCTGCGCATTGGCGGAGATCCTTTGAAGGTCAGCCGCTTCGCTGTACTGGGTGGCGATGAGGAGATCGTGTTCCTGGTCGTCAACACGCGCCCCGGAACATCGGCCACCAGGCTGACGGTGCAGGCCGCCTACTTTGCGATCGTGGGCCCTATGCGTCCCGGACCGGTGCTAGTGGCCGATGGCACGACGCGCAGGGCCATATCCACGGCCCTGGTGTCTACCGAGCGGCCGGCGGCTGAGGTACCCACAGTGCCGGGGGCCAAGGAGACCGCGTCCCACAGCCAGTCATTCGTGGACTTCCTGCAGCTCGGCCTGGAGCACGTCTTGTCGGGCACAGACCACTTGCTGTTCCTTGGCGCGCTTCTGTTGGGGACTCGACGCTTGAAGTCGATGCTGGTGGTGATCAGCGCCTTCACCCTGGCCCATTCCATCACGCTGGCGATGGCCGCCCTGGGGCTGGTGAACCTGCCGGCACGGATCGTGGAGCCGCTGATTGCGGCATCGATCGTCATCGTGTGCCTGGAAAACATGTTCTTCCGCGGCAGGACAAACCTCAGGTACGCACTGACATTCACCTTGGGGCTGATTCACGGCCTGGGTTTTGCGGACGCCTTGAAAGAAGCGGTGGCCGGTGCTTCAGGAGCGGCATTGGGTGTGCCGATCCTGGCATTCAACCTGGGCATCGAAGGTGGGCAACTGATGGTGGCAGCTGTCGCCGTCCCTTTGCTGCTGCTGTCAAGACGCCACCCCGTCTGGGATCGACGGCTGACCCTGCTGCTCTCAGGCGTCATCACCTTGATCGCGCTGGTCTGGGTCTGGCAGCGGCTTTGAGAAATTCACGCCTCCTTGAACGCGGCCTGCCGCAAGCGGGACAGTGAATGCCGGCTCAACCGTTGCAAGCATCAGGCGCTTGGCCGCGAGGGGCTGTGCAGAGCATCCCTAGCCCTGAACCGTCATGGTCAAGTCTCCTTGCTTAGGATCGACGGCGAACTCCATCAAGCCCCAGGGAAACCGTGCCACTGCCACAGGTCTGTTCTGCATCTCCGGCAGAACCCCCGTCCTCTTCGCAAAGCGCTTCACCATTCGACTGGTCAAGATGGAGTCGGGAAACTCCTCCTCATCGAAGAGCACAGCAGCCACAACTCCTTTTCCCTCCGCTTCCCCGATCACCAAGCGGCCAGTCAGGTCCAGGTAGCGCACCGGTTGACCCGACTGCAGCACAGGTGCTGGTTCGCCCGCCGTCCAGACGACCTTCCCATCCACCAACACGCGGCCGGTCAACACATCAATTTCAAGGTTCACTGTTTCGCCTCTGACACCTGCCGAACTTGATGTGATTCTTGCCCCGGCGCGTCCGGACGCGGGTTCATACGGGTTGGCGGGATTGTTCTGGTACGACTAATCAGGAATTCCGATATTCAGAAGTCCCAGGATCAAGCGCAAGTGATATCAGTTTCTGGAAGTTTTGACGCGGTGGTTGCGTCCAATTTCCTGTGTGTGCAACTTGCAGTGCATCGTTGTAGTCACGGGCTGATTTTGCGCGGAGCACCTCTACACCTTTCACGAAATAGTTCCCGGTCGCCGGGCCGTGCGGATACAGCGTGTACAACACCGTGCCCTTCTTCACGACCACGTTGGTATAGCTGTCCTTGCCGAAATACGGATCGCTACCTTGCCAAACTTATGCCATCAGCATATGTTCCTGCCCATCCACGATCTGACTGATATTCTCCCGCCATTGATGCGGATCATTAACTACCTGCAGGGCGACCTCCGGAGGCAGCTTTTGTCCCTCCACACCGAAGCGATCTCGAAAGTTAGCCACGATCGAGTTTGGAGCCGGCCACCCTGATTGGCCAATTCCTGTCAGCAGGTTGCCTTGATCCAACTGATCCAACAGGACATGTCTTAACGCATCAGGTAAGCGCAGCACCATCGCAACCCAGTCGTCAGCGGAACCGAGCTGTGACGTCCGGCCTCGAATCTGTTGCGCCATGTCCGCAGCGGCGGCAGCAGCATCGCCGGCGGACAAGGCCAGCGCGCCGGAGTAGTCATACTGTATGCCACCAGTCCCCTTGGTACGTTTCCATGAATTTTTTCCGCTCATTTGTTTCCTCTAGATGGATCTGATTTTTCCAGGAGAGAGCCGACCAATATCGGTTGGAGAGACGTAATACTGGGCACCCCCGCCAGGGCCAAACTGTGGGTTGGCCAATGCCTTGCCGCGCGCAACGCAAATATCTTCGTTCACCCTGTAGGCGCGAACGCCCTGGCGCAGGGTGCGTGGATTGCCCGAAGAATCTTTACCAGGATCTTGGCTCACCTGCACCAGATCGTAATAGTCCGACACATTGCCTTTTGCCTTCAACAGAGTGTGGTTCTGCACGGCAAATCCAGGCGCGCCACCCGGGTACAGCGAATAAAGAATCGTGCCCTTCTTGAGCACGACATTCTCGTAGGCATCAACGCCGGTGTAGACATTGTTCGGATTCTTCGGACTCACCCCCTGCCAAGCGCGCGCCTCCGCAGACGGGTCCTTTCCACAGCACGGATCACACCCGCCCTTGCCCTTCGTTAACCCGAGCGGATCCACCCAGCTGGTGGGATCTGGCGCGTACTGATAGGAAGTGAATCCCCCGAGCAACCCGATCGGGTCCAGGGTCAGATACCGACCGGCGTCAGGATCGTAATAGCGATGCCGGTTGTAATAGAGCCCGGTTTCTTCATCTTCATATTGCCCCTGAAAGCGCCATGGTTGGGCGACTTCATCCACCTCCACCCGCGCCAGACGTCCCCACGCCCTGTAGCGCGGACGCCAGTGCACCCGGCCGACCGCATCCACCAGCGCCAGCGGCGTGCCGAGGTGGTCGCACTCGTAGTACAGCACCTCATCGTTCGCGCTACTGATGCCCTCCCATCGAGCCTGCGCCGCACGCTCATCCAGACAATCCTGACGCCATCGTGCAAGCCGCCGATAAAGGCGCACGTGCGCGTCGGGCTGCGCATCGGGCGCATCCGGGCGGTCCCAGGCAAGCACAGGCGCAAAGGCGACCGAGGTGGTTGCAAATGAGCTGATCGATTCTTGACTGTGCACGCGGGCCAGCGGCGTGAAGCTATCGGGCTCGTGCACATAGCTAACGGTGCCCCGTGCATCGACCTCCTGCACCATCAAGTCACCATTCCATACAAAGGCCGTGACTTGTTCTGTGCCCGCGCTCTCCACTCGCTTCAGCACACGCCGCCCGATCGGGTCGTACGCATAGCGGCTGGTGACCACACCGTGTGGCGACATCCTTTCCACCTGGATGAGCCGCTGATGCGCGTCGTAGTGCAACCGAAGTTCGTCGCCCTGACCGCTGACCGCTGGTTCGTTCGCAGCACTATCCTGAACCCAACGTTTTCGGACTGCATTGCCGTCCACGTCGTGTTCGTAGTGCCATCCCAATGCCTGCATGATTCCAGGCAACGGTGTCAGACTGCCAGCCGCATCAAAGGCGAATGTCTCCACCAAACCCGGTTGGCTTGCGGAGAGCAACTGTCCAATGTCGTCCCGCGTGAAGTGAAGCTCGCCCAGCACCGAGTCCGAGATGCGCTCGACCTCCCCGGCCCTGGCATAAGCATAATCGCGTCGGCGAAGCGCGCCCGGCGCCGTCTCGTCGAATCCAAACGCACTGCGCAACCAGCGGGAAGCGCCGTCATAACGAACGTCACGCCGCAGACCTCCACGACGAAGTCCGCCGAGGCTTCGGCGCGTCTCCCGGTGAAGCACGTCTCTCTCTACATCAGCCAGCGATTGGCCCTGCCACACAATGCCGTGCCAGTGGCCCGCACCGTAGCGCTGCGTCTGGACCAAACGTCCATTCGGCAGCCGTGTGGCGATGCGCTGCCCCACTGCGTCGTAGTCATGCCGCAAAAGGAATGACACGGCGGTGAAGCCTCGCTCGGCAGTATCCGGCCATTGACCCTCAGCACCCGGCTGCGCACGCTCCGGTGCCAACTCAATCCGCTGGCGCTCCTCGACCAGTTGCCCCGCCGCATCCCATCCCAGCCGGGACTGCGCCGCCGCATTCTCCACCGCGATGATGCGACTCAGCGGATCCCAGGCGAATCGTTCCTGACCATCCGGTGTCACACGCGCCACCAGCCGGCCCAAGGCATCGCGAACGTAGTCAGTGCGGATGGCGCCACGATGGCTGGCGATCAACTCGCCTGCCGCGTCGTAGTCGTAGCGACTGACCAGTCCATCAAAGCCGATCTCCTGGACCAGTCGCCCCTGCGCGTCATAAGCCAGTTGGAATGATTCACCCTTGCCGTTGATCAGGGCCACCAGCCGCAGCGCCCGGTCATAGCGATACTGCAAGCGCCGGCCTGCTGCGTCGACACGTTCGACCGGGAGCCCCTGCATCTGATACGCGTAACGTGTCTGGCGCCCCGCCCCATCCGTTTGAATCAATAGTCGCCCCAGGGCGTCGTAGACAAATCGCTCCTCTCCTGCTCCCGGGCGGCGGATGAAGACCAGTCGGTCCAATTCGTCCCAGCCGTAATGGACGGAATGTCCCATTGCATCGGCCTGCGAAATCAACCGTCCCCGGAGATCCCAGGCGAAACGCGTTTCGTAGCCCGAGCAGTCGATGTGCGCCACCAGCCGGCTTTGGCCGTCGTACTCATAACGCTTGACGCGCCCTGCAGCATCCACACGCTGCACCAACTGCCCCACCGCGTTGTAGACCATGCGGCTAACTCGCCCCAGTGCATCGGTCTGGGACACCAAACGACCGTGCTCATCGAACTCACGCTCCTGCACATACCCCATCGCGTCGATGGTCCGCACTGGCAGGTTCTGCTCGTTGTATTGAACAACCGTACGCCCACCCAACGCATCGGTCGTGCTGATCAGGCTGCCTTGCGCGTCGTAGGTGAACCGGGTGGTGTGGCCGTTGGCGTCTGTCTCTTCCAACAGGTCGCCAGCGGTGCTCCAGCGGCGTGTACCGAGGCGGCGCGCAGGCGCTTCGGACGCGTCCTGCACGCGCACGTCCACACAGAGGTTGTTGGCATTGAATCGATAGGTCCAGATGCTGTTGTCGGCCTGGCGCACCTGCGTCGTATCGGCATCCACGTAGTCGACATGCACAGGTTCCGTACCGTCTTCTGCCACCGAATAAATGGCTCTCGCCCAATGGCTGGTCAGCGCAGTCCAACTGCCTCGGTGCTGGGGCACCGCATCAAGCGACGGATCAGAAACCTCGGCGTCGGCTTTGATTGGAGCCTGAAACAGCACATCCGCGCCCAGCCAGCGCACGACCCATGCGCCGCCGGTGGGGTCTACATACCGGGTCAACAGGTGGGTGTCGTAGTGGTAGCGCCAGAGGTGGCCCATGGCGTCCTTGCGCCCGAGCAAATCCGGCGCGGACGAGAGAGCGCTGTCGCGCGGGTTCTCTCCGTGATGTTCAAGACCGTAGGCATAACGACTCAGCACCTGCCACGCCCAGCGGGGATTCGTCGCATCGTTCGCCTTCGCCGCCAAGCCGGCCATCGCCGCATCGGTCGCCGCCACCTCGTTGGCGGCCTCGTCGGCCATCGGGAGCCGCCGCACAAGTCGGCCGATCTTCAACGCGCCGTGGCACGCGCGCTGAGCATCCGTCAGCGGCCCGGTCGGTGCGGCATGCGCTTCCAGTACGACATCACCAGGAGCGGTGATGCGGAGCACAGGAAAATCTTCATCCAGCCGTTCCGGCAGCATCCGGGCCTCCCAGCCGGGTAGCCACTCAAGCTGGACCGACAAGCCATCCGGTCGCCTTTGCTCCACGAGGTAGCAGCACTGCACCCACTCCATGCGTGGCGCGGGCTCGTCCAGCAACCGTCGCTGTCGCAGCCTCAATCCATCCAGCCCCAGGGGCAGCACATCCAGCGCCAGGGCATCGCAACGCGGACGTTCGAACACATCCACACTGCCGTCACGCCAGCGCAGTTCAAAACGCAACGGCCCCACACGCGTGAGAGCGAACGCTTCGAACGCATCATCCATCGTGCCGCCCGCCGCAAGCAGCGGCAAGTGCACTGTCCGGCCCGTCGCGTCGTGATAGGCCATGCCCCGCTCACCCACGCTGAGCCGCACCAGATACTGCGAAGTCCAACGTGCGCCCAACAACCCTCTGTCATAGGCCGCATGGCTAGACCGATACGTCCGCAGCCATGTCAGCGGTATCAATCCATCCACGTCAGCGTCCAACTCCGACAACAGTTCGTCGCCGGTACCGAAATGAATGGGGCGCCGGCTTCGAGTCGCCGCCTTGCCGGGGCCTTGACTTTGCGGACAGCATTCCTTGGGCTGGCGCTTGTCTTGCGCAGGCCTCTGAGTTTTGCCACCATCGCCTTTGTCTTCTTCGTGCTTGCCGCCGTGCGGCTTCGGATCTGGCCGCTTGGCCGGCGGATGTTTCTTCGGGAACAGTCGCGCCAGCAGCCGTCCACCGCCCGGCAGGCGTGTCAGCGCCCAGTTGGCTCCGCGCTCCGTCGCCTGCTCTGCAAGCGCTCCCAGGCTGGGTGCCTTGTCGTCCAGCACCCAGTCCGCAGTGGCGTCCAGCACATCGGTGGCCGTCCCGGTTGCCGCGCCCACTGCCGTCACACCGCCCCCCACCGCGGTCACAGCGCCACCCGCCGTGGCAATGGCTCCCCCAACGGGCGCGCCCACACCCGTCAGCGCAACGCCCCCGCCCACCATCGCTGTCGCCGTGCCGGCTGTGGCGACTTTGCCGCCGGTCTCCATGGCGTCGTCGCTGAACTCGTGCAGCGCTTCGGAAGCGCCGCTTTCGCGATAGGCCTGTGCGGCGCCCTTGAGCCGCCCCTTGGCCGCAGCCGTGCCTCGCTCGTAGATGCGCCCCACCGTGTTGCGGGCATTCATCCAGATGAGGTCGGCCTCGCGTACCCAGGCCTTGGCATTGCTGGTGGAAGTGCTGCTCTTGTCCTTCGGCTCCGCCTTGTCCTCATACGTTCCGCTTTTGACACCTCCCTTCACCCCGCGGGCATCGCCGGTCACCTTCGGGATGAAGGTCTGTCCATGCAGGACCGCCGGGTCCCCTTGGTGTTTAACGTTGGGAGAAGCCGCCGATGCTTCCTTGAATTCACCCTTGATCGGATAGGGGATGGGCACCACGCTGCTACCCACGGGGGTGAGGCAGACATCAGGCTGGAGGCTGACGCAGAAGAAGCGTTTGGATCGGGTGACGGTTTCGCGTGCCATGAGAACGATCAGGGGCGATCAGAGGCGATCAAGGAAGGATCGGAAACCAACGGCGGGCCGCTGTCGGTCGTCGATGAGAGGGGATGCAGGTCGAGAACAAGGTCGTGATTGACGCCGACCTACTCCAAGGGTTGGGCCATAACGGTCCGCAACTCCGCCAGCCTGGCGCGCTGTCCGGGAGTCTTTGCCTCCATCAGCCGAGCTTCTTCCAAGCCATAGCGGGCGCTGATGCTCCACCGCCAGCACAGATCGACGTGACCGTTGTCGGTATCGATCAACACCGTGTCGATGACAGGATCGAAGCAAAGCACCTCGCCATCGCCGTCGATGCCCATCAGCAGCAGCCCGCGTTCCGGAAGATCGAACATGGCCATGCGATGCCCGCCTGACACCTGCCGTGCCGCTGGGTGATGGCGTGGCCAGAGGTTGTCCAGCACCAGGCGCTCTCCGCCGCGAAGGTGGTGACACTGCTGGTCCGTTGGCGCGCAGTTCCAGTAGCGGAAATCAAAATCCGGATTAAGTGCCAGTCCCGCTGCCACATGGGCAGGGTCCGGCTTTTCGCGCCCGATCCACTCCACCCGTGGAGCCCATCCGCGCTCCAACGGGCCGAAGCCCGCAGTCTCCAACGCGTCTCGTCCTGCCGCCACGTGCCAGAAGTCGCCCACGGTGATGGGTTGCAGCGCGGACTCGATCTGATGCGCCTGCAGCCGGTCGGCCTTGCTGGCCTGCAGAAACCATTCACGCGTGAAGCCCTGCCCGGCCGGATTGAAACGACTCGCCTCATGCGCGAGCGGGCGGTCTGGGGGCAGCGCGGCACCATCCGGGTGTTGCGCCAATTGATCCGGACGCAGATGCCAGCGTGCCGGCACTTCGGCCGCCATTGCATTGCCGACGTCGATTCTGCATTGCCCGCCGAAACCATATTCATACCGCAGTGCGCAGCGATCGATCGGTTCTGACGGGCTGAGCGTCCAATCTTCCGGCCTCGCAGGTCCACCTGCTCGCGTCTGCCCCTCGGCAGGGCGGCGCACCCACCAGCGAGGACCATGGATGCGCAGATGCGTGTCGATCAGCGGGCTCCATGCATCCCGCACAGAAGCCGGTTCGCCCTGTGTGTCCTCACGCGTCTGCTTCGGCTCAAACACCCGCAGGCGCGCCACAAACGACGGCACCGGCGTGTCCTCCGGTGCAAACGCAGACCCCACCACCAAGACATCGCACAGCGGTTTGAAAGGCGCGAGATCACTCTCCTCCCGGATGGTGAACGCAGGGTTGCCGTCATGCGGCAAGTCTTCATCATTCAGTGGTGCGGGCGTCTCATCCAGAAGCAGCGGCGACACCCCCGATTCATCCGGCTCGCCGAGCCGATACCGGTCCTTCAGCACCACGGTGTGGATCAAGCGTAGCTTCGGGTCCATGGCGTCGAAGTGCAGATGCGTCCGCCCTGTCATGTCCCGCAAAATCAGTCGCGGCAGGTCGGCGCCGCGCAGGTCTTCAACCGACCGGGTTGGTGTCGACATCATCGCCGTGCACTTCCACTTTCTTGTCGCCGCGGATGATCACTTCCTTGCCGCTGATCTCGATCCGTCCATCCTTGGTCATGAGCAGGCTGCTGGCGCCCACCGTGATGCTCAGGCGGTCGCCTGCCGTGATGCTGATGGCGTTGCCAACAGTTGTGATTTGGTTGAGGCCGACCACCGTCGCCATGAGACCACCGACGTTGAGGTTGTAGCCCAGGCCGACGTTGTCCATCCTGCCCAGACCGACGTTCTGCATCGACGCCATCGTGATCGTCTCGGTCTTCATGCCACCGATGTCGATCTTCTGATTGGCGCCGATGGACACGGTCTCATTGACGCCCACATCCTCGGTCCGGTTCATGCCGATGGAAATCTTCTCGTCCAAGTCCACCCGCTCGGTACGGTTCTGATGGACGGTGATCGTTTCATCCAGGTTGACCGTCTCGGTGCGGTTGCCCTTCACGAGCGTCGTTTCGTGCCGGTCAATCGTCTTGGTCCGGTCGCGTCCGATCCAATGCGTCTCGTCGTTCTCGACCTCGATGTCCTGATTTTTCTCAGCGTGGATCCAGACCTGCTCCTCGCCCTTCATGTCCTCGAACCGGATGGCGTTGGCATTGCCGTAACTGCCGCCTTTGGTCGAGCGAGTCAGGAAGCCGCTCTGGGTGGCATTGGCGGGCAGATCCCACGGGGGCAGGTTCTCGCCGTTGTAGGTTCTCCCAATGATGATGGGCGCGTCTGGGTCGCCTTCCAGGAACCCGACGATCACCTCCTGCCCGATGCGCGGGATATGCACGCCCCCAAAGTTTGCACCGGCCCACGGATGCGCCACACTGACCCAGCAGGAGCTTTGCTCATCACGCTGGCCGTGTCGGTCCCAGTGGAACTGAACCTTCACCCGGCCAAATCGGTCGGTGTGGATTTCTTCCCCGGCCGGACCGGTGACGATGGCCGTCTGAGGCCCGGGCACCATCGGCTTGGGCGTGCGACGCTGGGGGCGGAACTGCTGTGCAGCAGGAATGCAGTGGAAGTTGCAGCTGAGTTCAGTCGAGCCGGATCCGGCTTCGCTGACGGCCTGGCGCAGATGCAGCGTAGTGCCGGTCACGAGATACTGCGCATTCTGGTCGTCACTCGGGTGGCGGCTCAGCGTCAGCAGGTGGCCGGCGTGCACGCCCTGCGCATTGGCCATGCCTTCATAAACGTCGTAGGCGCTTTGCAGCTCGTCGAGACGGTCCTCCGCATACTGCGCGCCATCGCCGTTCTGGATGTAGCCGCCCGGGTAGTCGAAGATTTCCCCGTCCGACAAGTCGTAGTCCCGTTTACGGCTCTGGCTGGTCTGCAAGGACGCGGAGGGTCGCTGGAAGTCGTAATCGGTGATCACCACCTTCCCGGGTTGCACGCACTGCAGGTTCGACCAGTTCGACACATGGGCCAGTTGCGGCGGAACCTGTCCTCCACTGCCGTAAAACGGAAGGTCGGCGCAGCCGGGCGCCGCATCGTGCGTACTCGCGGAATCGCACAGCACCAGCTTGTGCCCGGTTTCATCGTGCTGGACGTACCAGTAGATGCCCTCGTGCTCCAACAGACGTGCGACGAAGTTGAAGTCCGTCTCGCGATACTGAACGCAGTAATTCCACGTTCTGTAAGGCCGCATCAGCTTCAGCTCAAAGCGCGCCATCGGGTGGTCGTCAAAGACCATCTTGACGATGTCCGGCACCGTCATTTCCTGGAAGATGCGGCAGTCTGAGGTGCGCGTCATCAGCCAGGGCCAGGGCTTGAGCGTCATTTGATAGACGCAGTGCTTGCCCTCAAAGCCGCTTCGGACGAAGCGGGTGACGTACCCGCTCACATGGCGCGGATCGGTGTCATTCAGAGCAACTGTCAGGGTGGCCAACTGCCCCAACAGCTCGGTCCCCTGAATATCCTTGCGTTCGCTCAGGACGGTCAGGTTGGTGTCGCCCAGATCACTCAGGGATTCCCGCGAGACGCAGGAGTGGACATGCAATATGTCGTCGGGAAGGGACGTTTTCAGGCGGAAGGGGGAAGCCATGGCACCGGGGTTCAGGTCGACACCCGGCAGGCTACGGATCACCCCCCGCAACAACAACGGTCGAAGGTCACTCTGCGCAGGCCTTACCTATGGAAACAGGCCTGTGGTTCCCCAATGCAAGCGGCGACAGCAGCAAGTCGCGCGATATTCGCACCAATCGGCGCCCGCGTTCATAGGGAGAGCCTTCATGGGCGTCGGATCGAGTCCGACGGTCTTGACTCAACACGGTCCCGCCGCGTTTGGTGAGGGGAGTGACTTCATTCCCACTCGATCGTCGCCGGCGGCTTGCTCGACACGTCGTAGGTCACCCGGTTGATGCCTCGCACCTCGTTGATGATGCGGCCTGAGCAGCGCTTGAGCAGGCTGTAGGGCAACTCAGCCCAATCGGCCGTCATGAAGTCGCTGGTCTGGACCGCGCGCAACGCCACGACATAGTCGTAGGTGCGGCCGTCCCCCATCACGCCCACGCTCTTGACCGGCAGGAAGACCGTGAAGGCCTGGCTGGTCAGCTCGTACCAGGTCTTGCCGGTGGCTTCGTCGCGGGTGTTGCGCAGCTCTTCGATGAAGATGGCGTCCGCACGGCGCAGCAGGTCCGCGAATTCCTTCTTCACCTCGCCCAGGATGCGCACGCCCAGGCCCGGGCCCGGGAACGGGTGGCGGTAGACCATCTCGGGCGGCAGGCCCAAGGCCACGCCCAAGGCGCGCACCTCGTCCTTGAACAGCTCGCGCAGCGGCTCCAGCAGCTTCAGGCCCAGTTGCTCCGGCAAGCCGCCCACGTTGTGGTGGCTCTTGATGGTGGTGGCCTTCTTGGTCTTGGTGCCGCCGCTCTCCACCACGTCCGGGTAGATGGTGCCCTGCGCCAGGAAGGTGGCGCCCTTGTGGCCGCCGCCACTGGCCTTGAGCTTTTCTGCTTCGGCCTTGAAGACGTCCACGAACAGGCCGCCAATGATCTTGCGCTTGCGCTCCGGATCGGTCACGCCAGCCAGTTGACCCAGGAACAGCTCGCTGGCGTCCACGCGGATGACCTTGGCGTGCAGCTTGCCGGCGAACATGTCCATGACCATGTCGCCTTCGTTCAGGCGCAGCAGGCCGTGGTCCACAAACACACAGGTCAGCTGGTCGCCGATGGCGCGGTGGATCAGCGCCGCCGCCACGGAAGAATCCACACCACCGGACAGGCCGAGGATCACTTCCTCGTCACCCACCTGCTCGCGGATCCGGGCCACCGCTTCCGCGATGTAGTCGCCCATGATCCAGTCGCCCTTGCAACCGGCGATGTCCCGCACAAAACGGGTCAGCAAGGCCGTGCCTTGCAGCGTGTGCGTCACCTCGGGGTGGAACTGCACCGCGTAGTAGCCCTTGTCCTCGTTGGCCATGCCCGCAATGGGGCAGCTGGGGGTGGAGGCCAGCAGCTTGAAACCCTCCGGCAGCACGGTGACCTTGTCGCCATGGCTCATCCACACCTTGAGCATGCCGTGGCCCTCAGGGGTGGAGAAGTCCTGAATGCCGTCCAGCAGCCGGGTATGGCCGTGGGCACGCACCTCGGCATAACCGAATTCGCGGTGGTCACTCCATTCGACCTTGCCGCCCAGTTGCACCGCCATCGTCTGCATGCCGTAGCAGATGCCCAGCACCGGCACCCCCAGGTCCCACACTGCCTGCGGCGCGCGCAGTTCATGATCCTCATAGGTCGAGGCGTGGCTGCCGGAAAGAATGATCGCCTTCGGCCCGAAACTGCGGATGAAGTCGTCGCTGACGTCGTTGGGATGAATCTCGCAGTAGACCTGAGCGTCGCGCACACGGCGTGCGATCAGCTGGGTCACCTGGGAGCCGAAGTCGAGGATGAGGACTTTGTCGTGCATGGTCAGCGATGAAAAGCGAAGAATCGATAAAGAGCAGTGGCCGCCGGATCAAGACCTGGGTCAGGCCTTGGCCGGCGCAGCCGCCTGGGCGGGCACGTCATGGAAGTGGCGCCACGAGAAATACAGCGAGACCGCCTGCAGCCCGGCGCAGAGATAAAACGGGGCCCCCAGGCGCCAGTCGGCCCGCGGCAGCTCGGCCACCACGGCCATGAGGCCAAGGCCGAAGATGGGCGCCAGCACCGCCATCAGGCTGTTGATGGCCGACACGGCGCCCATGGTCTCACCCTGGTTGCGCGCATCGGCGGCGTTGGAGACGAGGCTTTGCAAGGCCGTGGGCGCCGCAAAGCCAACAATGTTGAAGAAGATGATGCCCACCATCATCCAGCCCTCTTCGGCCATGCCCCACACGAGGTTGGTGACGATGGAGGACACCAGGCCGATCAACACCAGCTTGCGCGGCCCCAGCCAGCGCATCAGCGGTTGCAGCAGGCCGCCCTGGACAATCACGGCCATCAGGCCCACAGCAAACAGCGACAAACCGTTTTCCCGCGGGCCCCAGCCAAACTTGTGCTGGTTGTAGATCACCCAGCAGGTCTGGATGATGAGCTGAGCCAGGCCCGAGCAGGCGATCACGTAGACCAGCGGGCCCACGCCACGCAGACCTCGCACCCGCGCCAGCGAGGCAAACGGATTGGCCTTGCGCCAGTTGAAGGGCCGGCGATGTTCCGGTGCCAGCGATTCGGGCAACACGAAATAGCCGTAACACCAGTTCAGCAGCGCCAGGCTGCCGGCCACGAAAAAGGGAAGGTGCAGGTCGATACTGCCGAGCAAACCGCCCAGCACCGGCCCCAGGATGAAACCCATGCCAAATGCCGCGCCGAGCATGCCAAACCGCTTGGCGCGGTCGGCCGGGGGGGTGATGTCCGCCACATAGGCATTGGCGACGGCCGCATTGGCCTGCATGGCGCCAGAGAACAGCCGAACCACCACCAGCATCCACAGCGCGCTGGCCATGGCGGTCACGAAGAAGCTGAGCGCCAGGCCGCTGAAACCGATCAGCATGACCTTGCGGCGCCCGAAGCGGTCCGACAGGCCGCCCAGGAACGGAGCACCGAAGAAATTGGCCAGGCCGAAGGCAAACGCCACGGCCAGTTGCGCCAGGGTGTGCCGGGTTTCCGACTCGGTAAAGGTGCCGACCAGAACGGGCAGCACCGGAATGATCAGGCCGATCGACACCATGTCGATCAGCACAGCGATCAGGATGAACGACATGGCGGCCTTGCGGCCGCCATGGGTTTCATTGGAAACCGAGTCGGACAAGACTCACTCCAGGCGGTAGTTGGGCGCTTCCTTGGTGATCTGCACGTCATGGACGTGGCTCTCACGGATACCGGCTGAAGTGATCTCCACGAATTCCGCCTGGTCATGCATCTCAGCGATGCTGCCGCAGCCGCAATAACCCATGGAAGCCCGCAGTCCGCCGGCCATTTGGTAGACGATGGCGATCATCGACCCCTTGTACGGAACCCGGCCTTCAATGCCTTCCGGCACCAGCTTGTCCGCATTGGGGTTGGTGGTCTCGTCGTTTTCCTGGAAGTAGCGGTCGGCCGAACCGGCCTTCATCGCACCGATGGAGCCCATGCCGCGGTAGCTCTTGTAGCTGCGGCCCTGATAGAGGATGACCTCGCCAGGGGCTTCTTCGGTCCCGGCAAACATGCCGCCCATCATGACGGTGCTGGCGCCCGCCGCGACCGCCTTGGCGATGTCGCCGGAATAGCGGATGCCGCCGTCCGCGATCAGTGGCACGCCGGTGCCCTTGAGGGCGGTGGCCACATAGTCGATGGCGGTGATCTGGGGCACACCGACACCAGCCACGATACGGGTGGTGCAGATGGAGCCAGGGCCGATGCCGACCTTGACCGCATCTGCGCCGGCCTCGACCAGGGCCAGTGCCGCAGCGCCGGTGGCGATGTTGCCGCCGACGACCTGCACGTTGGGGTAGTTCTTCTTGACCCAGCGCACCCGCTCGATCACGCCGGAGCTGTGGCCGTGGGCGGTGTCCACCACGATGGCGTCCACGCCGGCACGCACCAGCAGTTCCACACGCTCTTCCGTGCCCTCGCCCACGCCGACGGCAGCGCCGACGCGGAGCTTCCCGTGGGCGTCACGGGCGGCATTGGGGAAATTCGTCTGTTTCGTGATGTCCTTCACGGTCATCAGGCCACGCAGCTCGAAGCCGTCGTTGATGACCAGCACGCGCTCGAGCTTGTGCTTGTGCATCAGCGCCTTGGCTTCCGGCAGCGAAGCGCCTTCCTTGACGGTGATCAGGCGCTCGGCCGGCGTCATGATCTCGCTGACGGGGGCGTCCATGCGAGTCTCGAAACGCAGGTCGCGCCCGGTGACGATGCCCACCACCTTCTGGCCCACCAGCACCGGGAATCCGGAGATGCCGTGATGCTCGCTCAAGGCCTTGACCTGGCGGACGGTGGTGTCGGGGGTGATGGTGATGGGGTCACGCAGCACGCCGGATTCGTATCGTTTGACCCGTGCCACCTCTGACGCCTGCTGTTGCGGGGTCAGATTCTTGTGGACGATACCAATACCGCCTTCCTGGGCGATGGCAATAGCCAGGCGCGCTTCGGTGACGGTGTCCATGGCGGCGGACACGAGGGGAAGGTTCAGGCGAATGCCACGCGTGAATTGGGTGGCAAGGCTGGTGTCGCGCGGCAACACCTGGGAGAACGCCGGCACCAGCAACACATCGTCGAAGGTGAGCGCTTTTCCGAGTAGGCGCATGTGGGAAGCTCCAGACGCAAAGGCGCATTATAGAGAGGTGCGGCGTACACTCGCGCCAGCCCCTTAAATTCCAGGTCCATTTCAAGTGCCTATGATCTCCAAGAGCCTCCCCTTGAGCCTGTTGTGCGGCCTCGTGCTGCTGTCGCTGGCGCCCGTTGCCCAGGCCCAGTGGAAATGGCGAGATGCCGATGGCCGCGTGCAATACAGCGACCGCCCGCCTCCCGGCAACGTGGCGGAGAAGGACATCCTCGGACGCCCGTCGGCATCGGCCCTGCGCGCCATGAACGCCCCCGCGAAACCGGCCTCCGCACCCGCCTCGGCAGCTGCGCCAGTGGCCCAGTCCGCCAGCGATGCAGCAGCCCGCCAGAAGGCTGAAAAGGAACGTAAGGCTGCCGATGACAAGGCCCGCGCCGAGATGGATGCGGAAAACTGCAAGCAGGCTCAAAACCAGATGCGACTGCTGGAATCCGGCGTCCGCATCGCCGTGAAAAACGACAAGGGCGAGCGCGAGATGGTCGACGATTCGGCACGTCAGACCCAGATGAAGCAGGCCCAGACCGTGATTTCTGTGTCGTGCAAGTAAGAAGTGTGAGGGGCGGATAACGCCGTCACATCTTCTTCAGATCCGCGCGCGGTGGATGGCCTTTCCACCGTGCCCTGCGCCGGAAAGGGCCGGCCCGATCAGGCTTTGCGGCCCAGCGGCCGATGCCGCGTGACGATTCGCTGACCCGTCGCCTTGTAGCGTTGACGCCGCGCCTCCTTGGGATCGACCGTCAAGGGGCGATAGACCTCCACACGGTCCCCGTCTCGCAACGGGGTATCCAGCGGGCGCAACTTGCCCCAGATGCCGGTCTTCAAGGCAGGCAGTTGCGGCTCCTCGAACCAGTGGCTGGCCCGGAGTGCTTCCACCACCGTACTGCCCTGCGGCAGTTCCACCTTCAACTGGCGCCACTCGCCCGGCATCGGGCTCCACAGCAGCTCTACAGTGAGCGAGCTTTCGACGGGAGCCTGGCCCGGCGACTGCGCCTGGGCCCGGCCCTGGGCCTCAGCGGGGGCCATAGACCTGCTCCGCCCGTTTGACGAAGCTGTCCACAAAGGTGTTGGCAATGCGGTCAAAGACCGGGCTCACCACCGCTTCAAGGGCAAAGCTCGAAAAGGCATAGCGCAGCTCGAATTCAATCTTGCAAGCCTTCGGTTCGCCCCCATCTGCCACGGTTCCCGGCTTGTTTAGCGGCAGGAAACGCCAGTCACCATCCAGCAGCGAAAAAGGCCCATCCACCAGCTGCATGCGCACGCGGCTGTTCAGCTCGTGCGTGTTGCGGGTGGTGAAGGCGTGGCGCAGGCCCGCGTACGAGAGCGACAGGCGCGCGGTCATGCCGCCGCCCGTGCTCTCATCGTGACGCTCCAGGACGTCGGCAGCGGCGCACCAGGGCAGGAATTCAGGGTAGCGTTCAACCGCAGTGACGAGGTCGTAGATCTCTCGCGGTGAATACCAAAGAAGGACGGTCTTCCTAACTTGCTTCATGGCACTTCTTAGAATGGCGGGATTGTAGGCGGGCTGGCGCCCAGCACGGCCCAAGCGTCTTGTACGATCCCCGAGTCACCGGCGCCCCTGCCAACTACACGCCCGGCCCTGTACTACCCGTGCCCTACCCCTGCCCTACCCCGGCCCCTCTGTCCTCATCTTTCGCCATCGCATGTCCATCGCAGAAAATCGCCGCGCCAGATTCGAATACCACATCGAGGAGCAGTACGAGGCTGGCATCGTGCTGGAAGGCTGGGAAGTCAAGGCCATACGCGCCGGGCAGGTCCAGTTGCCGGATGGCTATGTCGTGATCCGGGACGGGGAACTGTTCCTGATCGGCTGCCGCATCAACCCGCTGCGCACCGCCTCCACCCACGTGCATCCCCAAGCGGATCGCACCAAGAAGCTGCTGATGAGCGGCGCCGAAATCCGCCGGCTGATCGGCAAGGTGGAACAACGCGGCTTCACCCTGATCCCGCTGGACCTGCACTACAAGGGTGGTCGTGTCAAAGCACAGATCGCTCTGGCCAAGGGCAAGGCGCAGCACGACAAGCGCGAGACGGAAAAGAAGCGCGACTGGGAGCGCGAAAAGGGCCGACTGATGCGCCACAAGGTGTCAGGCCCGTCCAAGGACTGAGCTTCCGCCTCCGTCCGTGCGCCATCAGTCCAGCAGCGCCAGCGCCTGAGACAGATCGGCGCGCAGGTCTTCCACGTCCTCCAGACCGATCGCAAAACGCACCAGGGTGCCGCCAGCTTCTGGTGGCCACGGCAACGGCAAGGAACGGCTGTGGCTGAGGTCATAAGGCACGGCCAGGCTCATCGGCCCAGCCCATGAATAGCCGATACCGAAGCAGTGCAGTGCGTCCACGAAAGCATCCACCTGCGCTGGCGCGTAGGCCGGCTTGAAGACGGCTGAGAACAGACACCCGCTCCCACCACCGCTGACCTCTCGCCAGTGCGCGTGCCCGGGCGAGCCCGGCACGGCCGGGTGCAGCACCCGCGCCACCGCCGGCTGCTGCTGCATCCAGAGGGCCAGTTCGCGCGCCGCCGCCTCCTGGGCGCGATACCGCAGGGGCAGGCTGGGCAGGCCGCGCAGCACCAGCTCCACATCGTTCTGGCCCACCCCGTAGCCCAGGAACTCATACATCTCGTCCATGCGCCGGTGCATCGCTGCATCGCGGGTGCAGACCGCCCCCATCAACACGTCCGCCCCGCCAGAGGCGAACTTGGTCAGCGCCTGCATGGAAATGTCCACACCCAGGCCGGGCGCCAGCTCAAAGGCGTTGAAGGCCATGCCCGCGCCCCAGGTGTTGTCCATGGCCGTGGCAACGCCCCGCGCCTTGCAGGCGCTCAAGAGTCCGATCAGGTCCGGGAACTCCATCGTGATCGAACCCGCCGCCTCCAGCCAGACCAGCCGGGTGCGGTCGCTCAACAGCGCGGCAAAACCAGCCGCATCCAGCGGGTCGTAGAAGCGATGGCTGATCCCCAGCCGGCTCAGCAAGCCCCGCGCGAGATGGCGGCTCTGGCCGTAGACATTGTCTGGCAGCAACACCTCGTCACCCGGCTTCAGCAAGGCCATGCCGGGCAAGGTGATGGCCGCCTGGCCGCTGGGCACCAGGACGCAATGGGTGGCCTGCTCCAGCGTGGCAATGCGGGCGGCCAGCGTGAAACTGCTGGGCGTCCCCTGAAGGCCGTAGCGGTAGGTCACCCCCTCCCGGGAACGCGGGCGATGAAGCGCTGCCGTGTCGCGGAACAGGACGGTGGAAGCCTTGTGGACAGGCACCGGCACGGCGTCCCACCCCTCCGGCGGACGATAGGGGTGATGGATCTGTTCCGTCGACTTTCCGCGCTTGCTCAAGGGCATTCCTTCTGGTGAATGTGCAAAGCCTTGACCATTCTCGGGCAAACCCTCGCCTCTGCACACGCGGCCATGGGGCCAGGCCCAATTCGTCAAGATCGGCGTCGGCAAGAGTAGTCAATCGAAACTCATGTCCCATGACAACCACTGAGTGAAGCCACAGCATCTTGCGGAGCTCACGTTGCCATGAAATACCAGCCCATCACACCGAATGCGGGGCCATCCCTCTACAGCCATGGCGCCGCCAAGCGGGCCGCGCGCCCCCTGCCGGACGAAATGCTCCCTAAGGCCGCAGCCTACGCAGCCAGAGCATGGACACTGACCGCTGCTACCAAGGAACCTCGCCTGAGCGCACATGCACGGCCAGCCGAGCGGATGCTGGAGTGTGCCTTGCTGGACCTGCTGATGTGGATGCACAACGTGGATACGGACGAGATCCGCAGGGACTCCAGCCTGCAGCAGATGCCCCGCATGAATGTTTCGCTACTGGGGACGATCCGGCGCGCGTGCCCGTCAGAGGCGGAGCTGTTGATCAAAAGCCTCGGCGATTGGGACGCATTGTGGGATTTTTTGAAGGCTCTCGCACCACCCACGCTGGCAGCCCACATGAACGAAAAAAGGGCCGAGCTCAACCGGGATATCCGGACGCGCGTCATGCACTGGCTCAATGACTTACGGCGCGATGTGGGCAGCGCCGGGCCCAGATTCGATCCTGGCTGTGAGCCGCAACCGACCAAGCCGGCGCCTGCGAAGAAAATCAATATGCCGCTGCTGCAGGAGGCCGCCAAGTCCATTCGCCAAAACGGCGAATGGAACTCGCTCGGTGGCGACATTGCCCCCTTCGCAATGCCGCACGTGCCTGGTTGGCCTGCCCACCGAGCGCTGGAGATCCGGGATCTGAAAGGCACGCTACTGGAGCGCATGACACCGTCACGATTAGCCACGGATAAGCCGGTGATCCTCATTCTGGATACCGACCGGCGACACTATTCAGCACAGCTCGATGGGAAAACAGTGGCCGTTCCGGATGATGGCAACTGCTTCTATCACGCGGTGCTCAGGGCCCTCGGCCCGCATGATCGCGCGCGGTTGGTGACCACGATCGGCAACGAGCATTCCTACCAGTTCAGCAAGGCCACGCTGATGGCGCTGCGCAATGCCACCGCCGATGAACTGATCCAGCATCCCTGGCGCTACCAATCCGCGCTCGAGCTGCTGGAGCTGGTAAACCCGTCGGGGGGGCGACGCTGAACTCAGATGGGCAAGGCGATCAGGTCGTGGCCTTCCACCGCCACGATGCGGGCACGTGTGAATTCGCCGACCCGCAGTTGCTTGCTCGCCTTTTCCGGCGGCAGCAGACGCACGGTGCCGTCGATTTCTGGCGCATCGGCATATGAACGGCCCACGCCACCCTTGCGGCCGAGGCCCGGTGCGCTGTCCACGATCACCTGCATGGTGGCGCCGACCCGGCGCTGCAGCTTGGCGATGGACACCTCTTCAGCCACGGCCATGAAGCGTGCGCGGCGTGCTTCACGCACCTCGTCGGGCAAGGCACCCGCCAGTTCGTTGGCCGGTGCGCCATCGATCGGCGAATAGGCAAAACAACCGGCGCGGTCGATCTGGGCTTCACGCATGAAGTCCAGCAGGTACTGGAACTCTTCTTCGGTCTCGCCCGGGAAACCGGCGATGAAGGTGGAGCGGATGACCAGTTCCGGGCAGATCTCGCGCCAGCGCTGGATACGCTCCAGGTTCTTCTCGCCGTTGGCCGGGCGCTTCATGCGCTTGAGCACGTCGGGGTGGGCGTGCTGGAAAGGAACGTCCAGGTAGGGAAGGATCAGGCCCTGCGCCATCATGGGCAGGACTTCGTCCACATGCGGATAGGGGTAGACGTAGTGCAGCCGGACCCAGGCACCGTAGGGCTTGGCGATCTCGCCGAGTTGCGCCACCAGGTCGAACATGCGGGTCTTGACCGGCTTGCCGTCCCAGAAGCCGGTGCGGTATTTCACATCGACGCCATAGGCGCTGGTGTCCTGGCTGATGACCAGCAGTTCCTTGACGCCGGATTCGAACAGCGCCTTGGCCTCGGAGAGCACATCGCCGATGGCGCGGGAGACCAGATCCCCACGCATGCTGGGGATGATGCAGAAGCTGCAGCGGTGGTTGCAGCCTTCGCTGATCTTCAGATAGGCGTAGTGCTTGGGCGTGAGCTTGATGCCGGCGATGCCCCGGGCCTCGGGCACCAGGTCAATGAAGGGATCGTGGGGCTTGGGCACATGGGTGTGCACCGCGTCCATCACTTCCTGGGTGGCATGGGGGCCGGTGACGGCCAGCACGCTGGGGTGGATTTCCCGCACCAGGTTGTTGGTGTTGGCCCCTGACTTCGCGCCCAGGCAACCCGTGACGATGACCTTGCCGTTTTCGGCCAGCGCTTCGCCGATGGTGTCCAGGCTTTCCTTGACGGCGTCATCGATGAAGCCACAGGTGTTCACGATTACCAGATCAGCGCCGGCGAAGGTCTTCGAGGTCTCGTAGCCTTCGGCGCGGAGTTGGGTGAGGATCAGTTCGCTGTCGGTCAGGGCCTTCGGGCAGCCGAGCGATACGAAGCCGATCTTCGGTGCGGCCTTGGCGGCTTCGGCGGGGGTGTAAGTTGTTGATTCCATTTGACTTCCGCCGGGCGACCTGGCTGATGAGCTGGGCCGGTATTGTAGTCGAGCAGGCTGGGAGGTGCCGCGCGAGGGCTACTGGAGAGCGACGGAGTTAACGAGATGCTGCAGCAGGCTCCATGGCGCGAGGCGCGTCGCCTGCAGCCACGCGATGCCTCGCACAAGCCGCCCGCTGTGGTTGTGGTGTGCGCCAGTCCCACCCGAGTCAAGAGCCACCTCAGTTTGCGGGAGCGATATAACGGGGCCTTTCGGCAGGCATACACGATCGCCAGCAACACCACTTAGTCATCCACAAGATGCCAATAGATCGCTCGCACGCCGCCCCGTTTTGAACCTGCCAGCCAATGCGCTTGTCTATATAGATTCGGATGGACGACGCGCACCACGACTCGGGACGCTCCCAAGGCTCCCTACCAGGGTTGAGGCGCACAATAGGCTGGCGAACTACGATGCTCAATTCGAGAAGGAATTCTCTGAAGCGGCCTTTGGAGATCCTTTCGCTCCAATCCCTGAAGTCGCCAAGGAAAAAGGCGCTCTTTGGGCCAATCGCTCGATCGAGCGTATGCCGGCCTCCATCTTCGCCCGAGCGGACGAATTGGCGGAATGCACCTTGATGCGCGGAGGTTCAAAGGCATTCAGAGCCACCGCCTCTTCAATCCACAGTACGACGTCATAGCCGGTCCCGCGCGCGTCATCGCCGAGATCATGATCAAGGCTGAGATCGGACACCCGCCCCGTCTTTAGAAGAGCAATCACCTCGTCAGGCCAGTAGGCCCGAAGCCACCCCTGCGGGGTCGATCTCTCGTCGTCCAAGAAGACTTTCATGACGCAGACTAATGCACGCTTTGATACAGGGGAAAAATTGTAGGCGAGCAGGACGGGAGGTGCTGCGCGAGGGCGGCGGCTGAGACACAGAGCCCCCCGGCTGACCAGGTCGGCCTCATTCACCCGCACGTTGATCAGGCGATGACAACCGGGAGGAGGAGTACGCCAGTCATCGGCGAGCAATCCCGGGGACTTGTGAAACGCCCCACCAAGGGGCAGCATTGAAGCTCTTCTGAACGGCGGCTACTTCGTGCCCGGCCTCCGCGAGCGAAAGCTCATCAGCCTGCAGACGCACCGGGAGGTGTCGCCATGCCGGCAACCAATCTTTTCCAATCAACGCGCCCCCGCGCCCCCCGCCCGCAGGCGTGGAGCACGACCGCCTTGCAATGTGGCGCGGCCATCTGCCTGGCCGCCTGCTCGCCGTCCGCTCAGGCTCTATGCACCTTGGTGTGCATCTGCACCATGACCACGACGAACGCCCAGTTCGCCACCTACAACCCGTTGGGCTACAGCAGCGTGGATTCAACGGCGACGGTGACCGTCTCCTGCGGCGGGGTCCTGGGATTGCTCATCCCCTATGAAGTGCGCGTGAGTACGGGCTCAGGCACCTTCGCCCAACGGACCATGACGACGGGCACGAATCAGATCGGCTACAACTTCTATGCGGACCCGAACTACACAGCGGTCTGGGGCGATGGGACGGGTGGCACCACCTATTTTTCGGGGTCGTTCCCGTTGGCTCTGCTGGGCGCCGGCTCCGTCGTGCATACGATTTATGGCCGCATCCCAGCCCGCCAGCTCACCGTTCCGCCAGGCACCTATTCCGATACGCTCAATGTGACGTTCGTGTACTTCTGAAGCGCCGAAGGGAGCCTAGTGAACCTCTGCACGACTCCCGCGAGCCTAGCGGCCCTGCTCGCCGTACCGGATCGAGATGATCCTGCCGTTCTGCATCTTCACCACGGCCGGGAGGTTGCCGGGACCTCGCTCATACAGCCATTCATCGGTCATCAGACAGCCAGCAGGAATGGGCTGAGACACGCCATGGCGGTTGGGTGGGCCGGGGTAGAAGATCGGCACGCAGTAGGTGTCCGACAACGACGGCTGGCCGCAGGTCTTCAGAAGCCAGAGACGCGAGTCCCCTTCCCGCACGCCGGCATCGTTGCAGCGCAGGGACTGCGCCTGCGCGGCGCCGGTCGCCAGGAGCAGACCGCCCATGATCACCGCCCAGGCGCGGGCATGTCCAAATGCTCTCTTCACGGTTCCCCCTCCATTGCCGCCGAAGGCCCACTGCCCGGCCTTGGCACAACGCCGACCGACCGTCATGGGTTGACAGCCCAACCGGCCCCACGGGTTGTGGTTAACGGCACAGGCGCGAAGGATCATGGTCGTCGTCACATCTCGGTCGCCAGTGACCCGCACAGTCGCCCTCTTCCACAATTCAAGGAGGCTCTCTTGCAACGCTCGATCCTGTCCCTGCTGGCCCTGGCCAGCGCGTGCCTGACCACCGCTGCCCGCGCCGATGACTTTCCGCGCCTGGAGGCCGCCTGGCCCACCAACGTGAACATCGCCGCCAACTACCCCGTGTTCGACTTCGACACCGATGGCTGCCTGCCCAGCGCCGGCATCAGCGGCAGTGGGGCGCAGAACGGCGGCCTGGCGGCCTCCGGCAGCATCACCGGTGGCTGCCGCAAGAACAACTTCATGGACTACGCCAATACGCTGCATCGCCATGCCTGCATCAGCAGCGGCAGCGATGTCTATTGCGGCCACTTCTATGCGCTGTACTTCCTGAAGGACCAGGCCACCGTGCTCGGCGGCGGCCACCGCCACGATTGGGAACATGCTGCCGTGTGGACCAAAAATGGCACGGTCACCCACGCCGGCTACAGTGCACACGGCGATCTCTACAACGTCGCCGCCGCCAGCCTGCCGCTGGAGAGCGGCCACGTGAAGATCGTCTATCACAAGGACGGCGTCACCACGCACGCCATGCGCATGGCCACCGCCGGCGAAGTGGCAGAGAACGGCTACGGCCAGTTCGTCACCCCCACCATCGTCAGCTGGTACGCAGTCACCGGGGACGGTCTGACCAATGAGCAGATGCGCAGCCGTCTTAACAGCTACGACTACGGTTCTGCCACCATTCCCCTGCGGGACAACAACTTCCTGAGCAACCTCAACACCTACCGCCCGTCGGGCTACCCAGCCTTCACGCAGGCCAGCATCGAGGCGTCCAAGCCTTGAAGTGGCGGTGGGCCAGCGATGGCCCGCCATGCGTTCCCAAGGTGACCGGTGGGCCGACCCGGACGGCGATAAGCGCGGCAGGACGGCGCAAGGCACAGCCCTTGCCGCTCCATACACCCCCCCACGCAACGGAGACCCCACCATGCACCTCGACGGATCCTGCCACTGCGGCCGCGTGAGGTTCTCGGTTCAGTCCCACGAACCCGCACCCTTCATGCGCTGCTATTGCTCCATCTGCCGCAAGACCGCTGGCACCGGCGGTTTTGCCATCAACCTGGGTGCGGATTACCGCACCTTCAAGCTGCATAAGGGCCGGGATGATCTGCGCGTCTACCGGGCCCACCTGGATGGCAAGGAAAGCACCGGCCAACGGCATTTCTGCGGCCATTGCGGTACCGCCTTGTGGCTGTATGACGAGAGCTGGCCCGACCTGGTGCATCCGCACGCGGGCGCCATCGACACGCCATTGCCAGTGCCGCCCGCACACGTCCACATGATGCTGGGCTCCAAACCGGAATGGGTGGAAGTCGCCGCCACCAAGGGCGACGAGCGCTTCGACGAGTACCCGAAGGAATCACTCGCCGACTGGCATCGGCGGCACGGCCTGTAGCCGCGGCCGCCAACGGGAAACGTCAAAGGCCACGGACCCACCACCGGTCGGTCCGTGTCTACAGGGTGGCCTACTTCTTCGGCGGGAAACCGGGTACGCCGGGGATCCCGGGGAACAGGTTCCCGGCTTTCTCGAACTGCTCCTGCATCTGCAGGAACAGGTTCTTGGACTGCTCCAGATAGTTGCCCATCAGGCCCTGCATCACCGGCGCCTGCCCGCTCATGAACTGCGTCCACAGTTCCGGATTGAAGGCGGCGCCCTGGCTCTGCTCGGTAAATCGAGCCTGCATGTCGGTGAAGGTCTGCAGGTTCTTCTCCAGGTAGGCGCCCATCATTCCCTGCATGGCATGGCCGTAGAACCGGATGATCTGCGCCAGCAGCGGCGTGGAGAACATGGGCATGCCGCCCATCTCCTCCTCCAGGATGATCTGCAGCAGGATGGATCGGGTCAGCTCTTCGCCGGTCTTGGCATCGCGAACTTCAAAGTGCACCCCCTCCAGCACCATCTTCTTGACGTCCGCCAAGGTGATGTAGCTGCTGGTGTGGGTGTCGTAAAGCCGACGGTTGGGGTATTTCTTCAGCACCCGCAGGCCCTTGGGCTGCGTGCTGTCTTCGGTGCCAGGGGCGGTCTTTCCGCGTCGGGCCGTCACCATGTGGTTGTCTCCTCTTGGGGTTTGAAGCCATTCTAGGAGGCCGTCTGCCGGCACCCTGACACGTGTTTTCCCCTGATGTGCGCGTGGCGGCACCGGTCTGGGGCGCCCGCGAGGACCGCCTTCAGGTGCTGTCCCGCGCAATGATCTCGAACCCGACATCGATGTGCCGGGCCTTGGTGGGGTCCGGCTTGCGCTCCGCTCGTTCGATGATGAAGCGCGCGGCCTGCCGGCCGATGGCCGTGCCGTCGATGCGCACCGTGGTGAGCGAAGGCGACATGTCCACCGCCATCGCCAGGTCACCAAAACCGATCACCGCCAGATCCTGCGGAATCCGCAGGCCGCGCGACTGGGCCTCCAGCATCACCCCCACGGCCAGCGAATCCGAACTGCAGAACACCGCGTCCACATCGGGGTACTGCGCCAGCAGTTCGGTCAGGCCGCGCCGGCCGCTGCCCAGCGTGGTCGGCGTGGCCATCTTGGCAATCGGCACCTCGGGCAGGCCAAGTTCCTGGGCCTTCTCCTGAAAGGCCAGGAAGCGCCGCTGGGCCCGCTCGTCACTGCCCGCCACACCGGCCAGGCGGCGATAACCCCGCTTCACCAGGAAGTCCGCGACGCTGCGGCCCACCTCCACATGGGAGAAGCCCACCAGCATGTCGATCGGATCGTCGCTCTGGTCCCAGGTCTCCACCACCGGCACGCCGGCCGACCGCAACCGCAACCGCGCCTGCTGCGAGTGGCTGGTGCCGGTCAGCACCAGGCCGTCGGGGCGGCGGCCGATCATGGCGTTCAGCCAGTCGTCTTCACGGGCGTTGTCATAGCCAGTCTGGCCCAGCAAGACCTGGTAGCCGGCCTGGAACAGGGACTCGGTGAGGCTCTGTACGGTCTCCAGGAACACCAGGCCCGCAATCGTGGGCACGGCCACCCCCACCATGCGGCTGCGCATGGAGGACAAGGCACCAGCCAGCAGGTTGGGCACATAACCCGTGCTGCGCACGGCCGCCGTCACGCGTTCGCGAACTTCCGCCGACACCTGGTTCGGCGAGTTCAGCGCGCGCGAGGCGGTGATCGGCGCCACGCCCGCCAGTTTGGCCACGTCGCGCAGGGTGACCGCACCACTGCCTTTTCGGCGGCGGGGTCGGGAGAGGCTTTCAGCATCGGACATTGGCGCCGATCATAGAGGGCGCCAGCCCCCCATCCCGGGCTGCACGGCTGGGGAGACGACTCTTGCATGGCAGGCGCACCACAGCACCCAGGCGACAGACAGCCGCGTCAGCGTGTGGCAAGCAAGCAGCGGCGCCGGGGCCGCCAAAACATCAGGCCGCCTTCGCCTCGTCCAGCGCCAACACCCCGGTGCGGTCACGGCAGGCATCGATGTAATCCACCAGCGCCGTAGAGTCATTTGGAAACTTGCGGGCGAACAGGATCTCGCCGGGTCCGTTGTAGTTTTCCGGTGGGAACTGGCGGTTGTGCATCACTTCCTTCACCAACTCCATTCGGAAGGTTTCCGGGCTGGCCTTGCCCGGCAGCCAGTAGTTGCGGGTGACGTTGCGGGCCACCTGGGGCAGGAAGGGGGAGTTGCCCACGATGGTGTGGATGAAGGTCTCATCCGCGCACACCGTGGTGGAGAAATAGTGGCTCAGCTCTTGATGCGTATCCACGAAGTTCAGCACGTGCTCGACACACGGGCGGGTCAGCGCCCACCAGGTGGCACCGCCATAGGGCTGCAGGCCTTCCAGGTGTTGGTGGTAATCCCGCCATTCCTTCACCAGTCCGGCCTTGAGGAGCGCTCGCTCCAGATAACGGAAGGGGCCAGGCCGGGCCACGCGTTGGGCGATGCGCGATTCCGGCTTGCCCTGCTTGGCATTGGGCATCTCGACCAGATTGAGGAACTCCGCGCGCGGCCGGCGCTCGAAGAAGTCGTGCACATACGCCATGCTGTGGACCGGATAGTCCACGCCGCTGAGCAGCACAAAGCGTTCGATGGGTTCGGGCGCCGCAGCGGCCGTTCGCATCAACTCGAGAATGGCCTCCACTTGCGAATAGTCGCCCCAATGCACGGCAATGCGATTTGGCGTGAATCGCACGCCTTCCGCGGCCAACGACTCAAAGTCCGACATCCTGGACTTTTTGTCGATGTGCATGAACAGCAATGCATCGGGATGGCGCAGGCCATTGACCAGACGGCGCAGGTGATCAGGCGCGTTGTGGACCAGGAGCAGGTAAGCGATTTTCATGGGCGGACTCTTCCCAGCGGTTGAAGCACTGCGAGGCGCTAGCCCCGTGCATCAGCCCTCCCATGACGATGGGAGAGGGAAAAGCCCGAGGAAGCGGAGAAGCGGCCGTGACATGGACGGCCCGACATTTTTTTGACTACCAGCACAGGGGAGGCGGCGCGGGCAGTCGGTTGGGATGGCAATCGATGTGCCGCCCGTTTCTGCCCGTCGGAAGTCCCGCCGCCAGTCTGTGGCACAGGCCTTGCACGATTCATGACATGTCGGGCCTGATTCGCGGGTGCGCTGTCACTCTTTCTTGCGACTTTCCTCCTGCCGATGCGGCAAGAGGGGGTGGCCTGTCGCCTGCAGTGTTTGGCGGCGACAGTCCCTCCTTCATCGGCCCCTGCGGCAGCCACTCCCGTGTGAGCCAGACGGGTGACCAAGAACTGCATGACGCGGGTCGGGCGCCGCATGACCCTCAACGCAAAGGCCATCAAGTGCAGGCCGATGCACACAAACGGCCTTGCACGCATGCAATCGCGCACAAGTCGCACCGGCAAGGTGCCGGGCCCCGCACCATCTTCCCCATGACCCATTCCAGGAGCATTGAATGACTCGTCTTGCCGTCACCGAAAAGATCATCGCCACCAAGGTGGCCAAGGGCCTCAAGTGGTCGGACATTGCACGTGAGGTCGGCCTGAGCAAGGAGTGGGTCACCGCCGGCTGCCTGGGCCAGATGACCTTTGATGATGCGCAGGCCGCCACACTGGCCACCCTCTTCGACCTCACCGAAGCAGAGACGCAGTGGTTGAAGGTCGTGCCCTACAAGGGCAGCCTGCCCGGCGCCGTGCCTACCGATCCGCTGGTCTACCGCTTCTATGAGCTGGTCAGCGTCTACGGCACGACGTTCAAGGAGCTCATCCATGAGGAGTTCGGCGACGGCATCATGAGTGCCATCGACTTCCGCATGGACCTGCAGCGCGAGCCCGACCCCAAGGGGGACCGCGTCAGCATCGTGATGAGCGGAAAGTTCCTGCCCTACAAGACCTATTGACGGGCTGCGCTAGCATCGCCCGATGCATTTCTACGAACCTCGTCAAGGTCATGGGCTGCCCCATGACCCCTTCAACGCCATCGTCGGGCCGCGCCCTATCGGCTGGATCGCCAGCCATGACGCGGCAGGCGTTCTCAACCTGGCGCCGTACAGTTTCTTCAACGGGTTCAACTACACCCCGCCCATCGTGGGTTTTGCCAGCCTGGGCCGCAAGGACACGGTCCGCAACATCGAGGCGACCGGTGAATTTGTGTGGAACCTGGTGACGCGAGACCTGGCCGAAGCGATGAACGCCAGTTGTGCGGCGGTGCCGCCGGAGGTCAATGAGTTCGAGCTGGCGGGCCTGGAGACCGCGCCCTCACGCCTCGTGGGGGTGCCCCGCGTGGCGGCCAGCCCGGTCGCCTTCGAATGCCGGCTGACCCAGATCATCCAGTTGCAGGACGCGAACGGTCAGGGCTTGAGCACCTGGCTCACCCTTGGCGAGGTGGTGGGGGTGCACATCAGCGAGCATTTGCTGGTCGATGGTGTCTACGACACGGCAGCAGCCCACCCGGTGCTGCGCGGCGGCGGGCCGTCGGACTACTTCGAGCTGGGGCCACGGTTCAGGATGAAGCGCCCCTGAGCGCAGCTTCCCACCGGCAAAAGGTAGTTGCGGCCGTCCCCCTGGCATCGACCACCTGGGAACCCTTCATCATCAGGCGGCCCGAGCGCCATGCCGCAAGGTCAGCAGGGTGCCCAGGGTGATGGCGGTGGCTGCAAACGCCGGGCCGCCCAAGGCTCCCATGTGATCCACCAGCACGCCGCCACCAATGGCGCCGCTGGCAATGGCCACCTGGAAGGCCGCCACCAGCAGGCCGCCCGCGCCTTCCGCCTGGTCCGGCGCCACTCGCACGATCCAGGTCTGGAACCCGACCGGGAAGGCACCGAAGGCGAAGCCCCACAGCACCACCGCCACCGCCGTGACCCAGGCCGACGAGCCCGCCATCAGCAGCGAGACAGCCAGCAGCACGATCAGCGCGCCGCCACCCACGATGGCATGGCGCTCACTGCGCTCCGCCACGAAGCCGCCCGCCAGGTTGCCAAAGAAGCCGCCCACGCCATAACCCAGCAGCACTGCCGAGATGGCAGAGACCGAAAGATGGGTGACGTTCTCCATCAGCGGGCGGATGTAGGTGAACCCGGCGAAATGCCCCGAGATGACCAGCAGCACCGCCAGCAAGGCCACCCGCACACCCGGTCGGCCCAGCAGTTCGCCCAACACCTTCAGGCTGGGGTTGTCCCGCGGCGGCAGCGACGGCAGGGTCAGGACCTGCGAGGCCAAGGTCAGCACGCTGAGCACGCCGGCCGCGATAAAGGGGCTGCGCCATCCCCAGTGGTCTCCCATCCAGGCCCCGATGGGCGCGGCACAGACAGTGGCCACGGACACGCCGCTCAAGATCAGTGACATGGCACGCGCAAACAGCCGGTCCGGCACCAGCCGCATGGCCAGCGCTGCGGCCATGGACCAGAAACCACCCAGCGCCACGCCCAGGATCACGCGCGCCGTCAGCAGGGTCGGCAGGCTGGAGGCGGTCGCGGCCAGGGCGTTGGAGACCAGCAACAGCAAGGTCAGCACGATCATGACCAGCCGGCGGTCGAAACGGCGCGTCAGCAGAGGAATGGAGGGCGCGGCCACCGCACCCACAAGCGCCGTGGCGGTCACCGTCTGGCCCGCAGCGCCCGCACTCACGCCCAGATCAGTGGCGATGGCCGTCAGCAGGCTGGCAGGAAGAAATTCGGCGGTGACCAGTCCAAAAACCCCCAGCGTGAGGGAGCCAATGGCCACCCAGTGGGCATGCTCCGGCGCACCTGATGGGGGTGCCGGGGACTGGGCTTGATCGGCGTCAAGGCAGTTACTGCAGGAAGTAGTCACAGCGTGGGTAAGGTGAAATGCAATGGCTCCCAGCTTAGGGATAGTATTCAGGCGTTTCCATGTCGGAAGAGCCGAAATGCTTGACCATTCCTCCAGAAAGCCACCCTTCCCCATCGGACCGGACCGCTCAGCTCACACCACGGCACCCGCGCCAGCCACCCCGTTGAAGCCGGCCGACCTGCTGACCCAGATCCTGCTGAGCCTGCGCCTGGAGGGCGTTGAATACGGCCGCTGCCTTCTGCGGGCACCGTGGGCAGTGGCTTATCCCGCCAGCCAGGAGGCGCATTTCCACTTCGTGGCCCATGGCAGTTGCTGGCTGCGCACGCCGGGCAGCGAATGGCAGCAACTCAAGACCGGCGATGCGGTGTTGTTGCCCCGCGGCAGCCTGCACATTCTGGCCAGTTCCCCGGAGGTGCCCATCGTGGACATCCACACACTGCCGCGCCGGCCGGTGGCGGACAAGCTGTTTGTGTTGACGGGTGAACCTGCCCACCTCAGCCCCGCTGGGATGGCTGCCCCTCAAGCGTCGGAGACCGCCGTGGACACCGACGTGCTGTTCTGCGGTGCCATGCGTTTCAATATGGACCCGCTTCATCCCCTGATGGCGATGATGCCGGACGTGATGCAGGCCAACGACCTGGCCCAGCGCGATCCGACCGTGCCCATGCTGCTGGAGGCCATGGAACGCGAGGTGTCGCTGGATCGTGTGGGGGCCTGCGGCATCCTGGCCCGGATGGCGGATGTCCTGGCGGCAAGCATCATCCGCGCCTGGGTGGAGTGCGCCTGCAACAGCGCCAGCGGCTGGATTGCCGCCGTGCAATGCCCGAACATCGGCAAGGTAATGGCCGCCATCCATGCCCAGCCCGAGCGCCCCTGGAGCGTGCCGGAACTGGCGGAGCTGATGGGGGCCTCCCGCTCACGATTTGCAGAGGCCTTTACCCGCACGGTGGGCGAAAGCCCCGCCAAATACGTCGCCAAGATCAAGATGTTCCAGGCGCGCCACTGGATCTCGCAAGAGGGCATGCGCGTGGCCGTGGCGGCAGACCGGCTGGGTTATGACTCGGAGGCGTCCTTCAGCCGGGCCTTCAAGCGCATCGTGGGGCAGGCCCCGGGCAGCTTGAGGCGCTCCACGTCAGGCCGGGCCTTGCATCTCTAATCGTCCTTCAGGGTGTAAGCCACCACGTAGTCACCACGATCCAGAGATTGCCTGCCGCCGCCAGCCGTCACCAGCACGTATTGCTTGCCGGTCTTGGCGGACTGGTAGCTGATCGGCCCGCCCTGGCTGCCCACGGGCAAGCGGCTCTTCCACAACTCCTTGCCGGTGGCGCTGTCAAAGGCACGCAGGTAGTAATCCTGCACACCAGCGATGAACACCAGGCCGCCCTGGGTGGACAAGGTCCCCCCCAGCGTCGGCATGCCGACCGGCATGGGGAGATGCATCTTGATGCCCAGCGGCCCGGTGTCCTGCACGGTGCCCACCGGCACCTGCCAGACGATCTGCCGGGTCTTCAGGTTGATGGCGGACAAGGTACCAAACGGGGGCGCCTGGCACGGGATGCCCGCCGGCGACAGGAAACGGTTCTTGTTGACCGCATAGGGCGTGCCCTTGAGCGGCACCGCCCCCATGCCGGTGTTGACCGACTCCCCGCCGCTGGAGGCCGGCCCGCCAGTGGTGCGCTGCGGAATCATCTGGACCCACAAGCCCAGCCGCATGTCATTGACGAAAATGAAGTCGTGCACCGGGTCGGTGGAGATGCCGCCCCAGTTCATGCCCCCCAACGAACCGGGGAAGCTCAGCGACACATCAGTGCCCGGCGCGGTGTAGAGCCCCTGGTAGCGCATCTTCTTGAAGGCAATGCGGCACACCAGTTGATCCAGCGGGGTGGCGCCCCACATGTCCGACTCCGTCAACAGCGGCACGCCGATCTGCGGCATGCCCACCGATCGGGGCTGCGTCTTCGGATAGGGTTCATTGGGAATGTCCGCCGGCTGCACCGGTGTTTCCTCCACCGCCGTCAGCGGCCGCCCGGTCTTGCGGTCCAGCACCCAGATCTGGCCCGCCTTGGTGCCGATCACCACCGCCGGTACCCGCGAGCCCTCCGCCGTGGGGAAGTCGATCAGGCTGGGCTGCATCGGCATGTCGAAGTCCCAGAGGTCGTTGCGCACCGCCTGGAAGACCCACCGTTCCTCGCCGGTGGTGGCATCCACGGCCAGCACGGAGGCGCCGTACTTGTGGTCCTGCGGCGTCCGCTCCACACCGTAGAGGTCGGTGGAGGCACTGCCCATGGGCAGGAACACCATGTTCAAGGCGGGGTCGTAGGACATCGGCGCCCAGGAATTGGGGGTGCTGCGCACATAACTCCGCCCCTGGGCGGGTGCCTTCTTGTCGTCGGGGTTGCCGGGGTCGAAGGCCCACCGCATGGCGCCGGTGATGACATCAAAACCCCGGATGACGCCGCCCGGCATGTCCGCCTGCACGTTGTCCGCCACCCGGCCACCCACCACCACGGTGGTGCCGGCCATCAGCGGCGGAGAGGTCAGTTGGTAGAACGGGTCCGGCGCGTCACCCAGGCCGGCCTTGAGATCGACCTGGCCGTTGTTGCCAAAGCCCTGGCAGCGCTGGCCGGTGTCCGCATCCACGGCGATCAGTCGCGCATCGATGGTGTTGGTCAGCAGGCGGCGCTGGCAGTTGACGCCCGTGGGCAGCGAGACCGCCTGCGCGGCGGGAGCCCCGGCCTGAGCCGGCTGCTGCAGCGGCGCATTCACATCGAAGTAGGCCAGGCCACGGCAGCGCTGCCAGACCTTGGACTGGGCGTTCACTTCATGGCGCCACAGTTCCTGGCCAGTGTCCATGTCCACCGCGATGAGGTTGTTATGCGGCGTGCACAGGTAGATGCGCCCACCGATCTGCAGCGGTGTGAGCTGGTCTTCCGCGCCGTTGCCATCACTCTGGGCGATATCGCCGGTACGGTAGGTCCAGGCCACCTTCAGTTGGCTGACGTTGGAGCGATTGACCTGATCCAGCGCGACGAAGCGGCTGCCGCCCACGGTGTTGCCGTAGTGGGCCCAGTCCTTCTGCGCAGCGCCTGCCGGCACGGGGGTCAGGCCTGGCCCGTCGCCGGTGGCCGGTATCGGCGGGTGGGGCACAAAAGCGGAAGCGAAGGCCAGTGCCAACCCGACGGCGATGACGATGGCCAGCACATGGGTGCCCCGGCGCGAGCCCGGCGGGGGGATGGATGCCGAGGGGGCAGCGGGAGCAGCCGAAGCGACGCGCTCGCCGGAGCGCAGCAACCATGGGTAGATGATGGCCACCAGAAGCGCCATCGCGCCGAAGGCGAACAGCCGCGAGAACAGCGGCCAGAACACCAGCCCCACATCCAGGACCGCCCAGACCACGGTGGCCGCCGCCGTCACGGCGAAGACCCAGGCACCGGTGGCACGGCTGCGGAAGATCAGCACCGCGGCGACCAGCAGCCCCAACCCGGCCAGCACGAAGTACAGGCTGCCCTTGAGGGTGACGAGGTAGGCGCCACCGATCAGCATGGGCGCCCCGAACGCCAGGAGCACCAGGCCCACCAGCCAGATCAACCAACGACGGATGCCCGCAGGCCCACGTGAACCGATCATCGCGCTCTCCAGGACCGGCCTACCGATCCAGTGATTCGATCGATTCTAGGGGGCACCCCGTGCACAAAGGAACCTCGGCTGAACTCCCCCGTTGCTGACGCGGTCCCATCGGACCGCAGGCACGGACACCGAGAGCGAAGCTCTGCATAATGCCCCGCGCGCTGCGGGGGTCAGGTCAGGCCCCTTCGGTCAGGACACCTCGCGGCACCAGGCATAGACGCTGCGCGGCTGCGCTTCAAACGCCTCGGGCGTGGTGAGCTTGATGGCATCGTGGGGTGCCTGCCGCACGTTGTCAGCGGCGCAGTGCGCAATGAGCGTGGCGCGGCCTGACGCATCGGCCTCCACGACGATGGCCACATGGCCGTGTCGCTCGCCGCTGTCCTTGGCGGGGTAGACCACCAGGGCGCCCGGCACCGCACGGTCCAGACCCCGGAAGCGCTCGCCGGGCCCGGTGGCGTCCGCCCAGATGCTGTCGGTGAAGATCCATCCCGCTGCGTCGGTGTAGGGTGCGGGCGAGGCGGCCAGGCGAGAAAAGCCCAGCGCCCAACAGACAAAACCCGAGCAGTCGCAGGCATCCATCACCAGACTGCTGTCCTTCACATCAATCCCCATTTCTGCCGCCAGCGGCGCCAGTTCCTCGCGCTGCTCGCGCGGCAGCGTGGGCCAGAGGCGGCCCACTGCGAGACGGGTGGACGGAAGGCGAGCGCGAGGATCCCGGCCGCCTTCAGAGAGCCAATAGAGCGTGCCGTGCCCAGTCGCGGCGCGGGCGCGAGTGAGGAGCTGGTCAACCGAGATCATGGAAGGCCTCCAGGTGAACTGAGGCTCGAATGTCGCCGCGCCTGGGCGTGGGGGCAATAGCGCAAAGGCGTGATGCCCCCCGGGTCGATTTCGACCAGAATCAGTCCATGAACCCCTCGTCGCCGCACTCTCCGCTCACTCGCGTGCTGATCGTGGAAGACGAGCCGGAGTTCCTGCGCCGGTTTTCCGAAGCCGTGCTCGCAGACGAGGCGCTGAGCCTGATGGCGGCCGTCTCCAGCGCCGCCGCCGCGCTGGCCGTCATCGCCGCGACACCGCCCGATGTGGTGCTGCTCGACCTGGGCCTGCCGGACCGCAACGGCATCGACGTCATCCGCGAGGTGGCCAGCCGCTGGCCTGAATGCGAAGTCTTGGTTGTCACCATGTTCGGTGACGACGACCACGTTTTCGAGGCTCTGGCCGCCGGAGCCAGCGGCTATCTGCTCAAGGATTTCCGCGTGGAACGCATCGCCGCCAGCATCCACGACCTGCGGGCTGGGGGTGCCCCCATCACGCCCAGCATCGCGCGCCGGGTACTGGCTCGCATGCGGGCGCCGCCGGCCGCTTCGCCCTCGGGCTCGCCCATCGGGGCGTCCACCGGGTCTGCGGTGGCGCCGGGATCCACCGCTGAAGACGCGCTGATCGCCTCCACGCGGGCCGCAAGCAACACGGGCGTCGAGGCCCTCGGCACGGATTCGCTGCTGACCCCGCGCGAGATCGAGCTGCTCAAGCTGACCGCCAAGGGCCTGAGCTTCGACACCGTGGCGGAACTGCTGGGCATCTCGCCCCACACCGTGGTGGCCCATGTGAAGAAGATCTACCGCAAGCTGGCCGTTCACTCGCGCAGCGAGGCGGTGTACGAGGCCACGCAGATGGGGCTGCTGTGACATGCGGCGCCTGCTGATCGGCGCCATCGCGCTGGGGGCGGCGGTGCTGCTGATCGCATGGCAGGCCGCCCCGTCACCGCCGCAAGAAGCCACTGTGCTGACGTTCGCGCAGGCGCACACGCAGGACAGTGCCTCCCCAGACCCCTCGGCGCTTGGCAGCGTCTGGCAGCCCATTCGCCTGCCCGTCAGCCAACCCGCCGCAGCGGGCAGCCCGCCCAGCGCCGCGTGGTTCCGCATGGAATTCGAAGCCGCCGCCACGCCACAGGGCTTCTGGGCGGTGCTGCTGCCCTACCTGTACGGTGGCGGCGAGGTGTGGCTGAACGGGCGCTTGATCGGGGACATTCCGGTCTCCACCGATGCCGTCCACGTCCGCTGGGAGCGGCCACACCTCGTCTCGATTCCGGCAGGGGTGCTGCAGCCCGGCACCAACTCGCTGTGGGTCCATGCCGTGCCCGTGGAAGGTGAGACGGTGCTGAACGTGCCGCGCTTTCGCATCGGTCCCCTGGATGATCTGCGCCCGCTGTATGACCGGCGCTTTTTCTGGGTGCACACGCTGCCGGAGCTCACCATTGGCGGCTGCCTGGTGGTGTCGGTGCTGGTGTTGCTCATCTGGTGGCGCCTGCCGGAAGAGGTCCTGTACGGCTGGTTCGGCGTGGCCACGCTGCTCTGGGGCATCCGGACCCTCACCTTCGTGATGGAGGTCATGCCGCCGGATCGATGGCCGTGGTGGCGGCTGCTGTATGTCACCAGCACCGGCGGCTTCATTGTGGTGATGGCCTTGTTTGCCGCGCGGCTGGCCGGGCTGCGACAGCCCTGGCTGGAGCGAGGGCTGTTGCTCTACTGGCTGGCGGGGCCGCTGTGGTTCGTGATGGCCGGGCTGGGCAACGATGCGCAGGTCAACCGCATCTGGGTGGCGGGCCTGATCCCTGTGGGCATCGCCGCCGTCGTGGTGGCGTTCGTCTCCACATGGCGGCAGCGCACCTGGTCGTCCGCCTGGTTGCCGCTGGCCTTGCTGGTGGCCACCGTGTCCGGGGTCCATGACTATCTGGTGGTGTGGCACCCCCAGCTCTTTGCGGGCCTGGCCCCTGGTTGGGCGGCCGAGCGCTACTTCCTGCTGCACCATGGCGCCAACTTCCTGCTGCTGACGATGGGGGGCGTGCTGTCGGCGCGCTTTGTCAGCAGCGTGCGTGGCTTGCGGGAACTCAATGAGACGCTGGAGTCCCGCGTTGCCGACCGGGAACGGGCACTGGCCGCGAACTACGCCCGCCTGGCCGAACTGGAGCGCGAACATGCGGCCGCGCAGGAGCGGCGGTTGATCATGCGCGAGATCCATGATGGGTTGGGGTCCAAACTCTTCACCACCCTCTCCCGGGTGGAGCGCGGCGTCATGGCCGCACCGGACATGGCGGCCTCGCTGCGGGCCTGCATCTCCGACATGCGCCTCGCCCTGGATGCCCTGGCACCGGACGATCAGGACCTGCTCACCGCCCTTGGCGACTTCATGTTCCGATGGCAGGCGGAGCTGCAAGCCGCCGGCCTGCGCTGTGAATGGGCCATGGATGTGCCCGACGAAGGGTTGCCGCTGGCGCCGCACACAACGCTGCAGATCTTGCGGATCGCTCAGGAAGCCCTCACCAACGTGGTCAAGCATGCGCAGGCGACGCGGGTGGACCTGCTGCTGCAGCAGACCGGCACGGTGGTCACCCTCTCCATTGGCGACGACGGTGTCGGGCTGCCCTCGCCGGCTCGTGCGGGTGGCCGGGGGCTGGACAACATGCGGGCAAGGGCCGAACAACTGGGCGGATCGCTCCACATCAGCCCGCGGCAGGACGGCGGGACATGCGTGGTGTTGACGGTGCCGCAGGCGATGGCTGCGGCTTCTGCTGCCCATTGAGGCCATCCCGCAAAGACGGGATGCCGTTACGCCAAGGCGGTATGGCGCAGTAGCCGCCCGTTTTCTAGATTGGGGCACTCACCCAGATAAACGCGGGAGCATCTTCATGGCCAACTTTCCCATCATCCGTGACGAGCTGGTCGTCAATCAGGCCGTGCAGGACTTCTACAACAGCTTTGACGGCGACGGGGCCGTCTTCCTGCTGGCAAGGGTGGTCAGGTTCGCCAACGATTTTCCGGTGCTCGAAATCCAGCATCGGCCGCTGGTCATCATTGCGGATCAGTACATCGGCACAGGTGGCCGCATCAATGCCAGCGGCTCGCTCAAGCCGCAGGCGTTGGAGGACCCGGCGCTGGATGGCGCGAACGGGGCGGATGCCCGATTCCGGACTGCCGGGGGACAGACCATCCCCGTATCCGCAGGCAAGGATGGCAGGAATGGCCATGCGGGACGAGACGGTCAGCCGGGTTGCAACGTGACACTGATGTGCCGCAGCGGCATCGACGTCCGGATCGACGCCTCCGGAACGTCCGGCACGCGGGGCGGCAACGCCGGGCGCGGTGGCAACGGGGGCGACGGGTGGTATGGGCGCCAGGATGATAACGGGGCGGTGGTCGGCGCCTATGACGGAACGCACGGCGGCCGTGGCGGCAGCGGTGGCGCCGGAGGGAACGGCGGCTCAGGTGGCGTGCTGACCTTGATCTCCGCGTCGCCCATCCATCAACCGACCTTGATCAACGACAACGGTGCAGGCGGCGAAGGTGGCAAGGGGGCGGTCTTCGGACAGGACGGCCGCTTGTGTCCCGACCCCATCCGTACGGAGGAGAATGCACCCTGGCGCGGAACTGACGGCGCCCATGGCGTGAGTGGCAACGCCCCGCCGCCCGCGATCACGGTGTTGCCCGAGGCGGCGTATGGGCCGCAGATGCTGGCCTTGCTGGATTCGGACCCCGTGTTCAACTTCGCCAACTTCTGGGCCCCTTTCCGGATCGCGATGGGGGAGTACCACTTCCGCCAATTCAAGCCCGAAGCCCAGCCGGACGACGGCAAGGGCCGGCTGGCCGCCGCCGAATTCAAGGCCGCGCTCCTGCTGCAAAACGACAACCCGGACGCACGTCGCCTGCTCGACATGCTGGAGGCCGGGCTGACACCCGTGGGCCAGCCCCGCGACGTGGATGTGGTGCCCGAGTTCGAACGCTATCTCTCGGCCTTCACTGACTTCGCCCCGCTGATCAGCGGCTTTTTCAACCAGGGCCTGACCGAGATGCTGGTATCCACCCAGCTGAACGCCATCCGGAATCTGGCGGTGAGCCAGAAGATGATCGTGCAGGACGCCTTGGCCAGCGTGCAGGACGACCTCGGCATTCTCAAGCGTGAGCAGAAGGATGCCATCAGCGAGACCGAATGGCTGCAACAACAGCTTGACCAGGTGGCCGCCGAGATACGGGCCGCCATGGCAACCATGCGGGAGGAGCCGTTCAGCGTCGGGGACGTCCTGGGGGTCGTGGCCGGTATTGCCGAGGCGGTGGTGGCCGTCATCGGCGCGATTCCCTCAGCCGGTGCCAGCCTCGTCGCGCTGGTGCCGGCAGTCATCTCCCTGACCTCTGCCGTCATGGACACCAGCGATCCAGTCGGCAAGGCACTGTTCAAGAGCGATGACAAGGATGTGGCCAAGATCAAGACTGCCTATGAGAAGGTGGACAAGGACGTGAAGGCGGTGGTGGCGGCGGGCAAGGCCATCGTCAACTTCGTGACGGTCATCCAGAAGCTCGACGAAGGCAAGACCGAGCAGAACGCACCGTCCGTCGAGCTGGTGAAACGTGGCGTGGAGCTCGCGCATCAGTTGCTGCTGGCCAAGAACCAGGTCGCCATCGGCGAGCAAAAGCGCAAGGCGCATGAAGGCCGCGTGGGCCGACTACAGCAGACCCTCGCCTTCATCGCCAGTGCAGAAGAAGGCATCGAAGACGATGCCCTGATCATCCGGTCGACCGGCCTGGGGGCCATTGAGGCCGCCCTTGCGCAGGTCGATACGCTGTTGAGCTTTGCCTTCTTCGCTGCTCGATCGCTGAAGATCTATACCTTGGCGGAGCCACCCCCGGTCGCCATGGACGCGGGACGCATCCATCCGGACCTGACCCGCGCGTATTCGGACGGCATGCCGGATGCGGCTCGGGCGTTGGTGCCGGCCTACCAGGCCTCATGGAACCAGTTGCTCCAGGTGAGCTCGCTGCAAGCGGCCTATCTGAATTACCTGCGGCGGCCGGCGCATGCCGACACGGTGCGGCTGTCCTTTACCGAGGCCGGCACACCAGGTCCGTTTGCGACGTTCAAGCGCACCGGCACCCTGCCCTTCACGATGTCGCTGGACGCCCTGGCAGCGAACGGTCGGGAGACCAAGGTGCGAGGCGTGGCTGTGGCGCTTGTCGGCGCCAGGACGGCCAGCGGGGTGGTGTCCTGCCAGATCCATCACGGCAGCCAGTACCTGCAGTTCGACGCGGATGGACGACTGGATACGCAACTGCTGGAAGCGAAATACGAAGTGCTGGTGGTGCCCGTCACGCCCTTGATGCTGGACGGCGTGGACTTCGGCGAAAACACGCCGCTCTCGGCGCCGTTGGCGCTGTCGTTTTGGGGCCGGGGCGTTGGCGGCCAATGGAGCCTGCGATTGCCGGCGGCACAGCCGCATGGAGAAGCGCTGGATCTGACCGAGCTAAGGCAAGTACAGGTGTGGATCGGCTATCAGTTCGCCGAGGGCCATTGAGCCCCGGCGGCGGCATGCGTTCATCGAAAAAAAAGCCCCGGCCAGAGCCGAGGCACCAACAGCGCGTCACAAAGTGATGTGCCGCACGCCCAGGGAGGCCGAGCGTGGAGCCGTGAGGCTCGGCGCGGATCTTAACCAGGCCTCCGCGCCATGGGCCGGATCATGAAGGTCCGGGTTGTAAAACTCTGCAGCTCGGGCGATGCGGTGCGGTGCGGTGCGGAAAAGCGAAAACCCAGCGACACCCAACAACGCCCGCCAACTTCACAGCACGACACGGTGGCGGCCTTCTTCAACGAGGTGCTGGCGCAGGCCGAGCAGAAGAACTGGCTATCCAACGAGCACTTCAGCGTCGATGGGACGTTGATCCAGGCGTGGGCCAGCCACAAGAGCTTTGTTCGCAAGGATAAGCAGGGCAAGGACCGCGCAAACGCATCGAGCAAGGCTTCGGGTGGGCGAAATCCGGTGCAGGGCGTGAGTCGCGGCAGTATTTCAGCAGCCTGTTAGGCGGGCCCGGTCTATATCCCTGATAGCGAGCCCAACCCGGCTGACTGCGAGCAGAGCGCATTTCAGACATTGAGAGCGACAAAATGAGAGGCGAGCTGATTGTGAGCTTCAAGGCATCGGGCACCATGCCAGTTTAATCATTCCTCTATTGGGTGCCAAATGAAAGAGTTCCATCGCTCGCAACCCGAGGCCACCGCTTCTGCCGCTGAAAATTCAGGCGCAACAAATGATTTAGTAGATTCGAGCCCGCGTATGCTTGCGCAGCGCCGGCTGCTTCAGTCGATGGGGGCGGCACTACCGGTTCAACGGCAAATTGATGTGAGGATCACCGCCAAAAGTGATGACCGGGTAGATCTGATGGCCCAAGGCAAGAAATCCAAGTTCAAAGGAAATAGCGGTGTCGTAAACACTGGCTGGCTCAATGTTGACAAATATCGAGCTTACTGCAAGATAAACGACGAAAGAGTAGCTGAAGTTGGTCCACTTGGGAACGACTTCGAAGTACCCAATCGTGGTCATATCCTCGCCTCCCAAAATGGAGGAAGATCTGATCCGAAAAACATGTTCGCCCAGGATGGCGGCACTAACAATAGCCACTACAAGCCATTTGAGGAGGAGATGAAGCGAGAGATCGACGACGCAAATTCGCAGGATGAAATTACCTTTGTTGCCTATTTAGTAGGCGATGGGATAACACCCATCATACAGGGCGACATTATGTCGTCTGCAAAACCAACTCGCAGTCCAATCTCATCGCCAGCTAGAGCCAATAACAATGATGACAATAGCGCTGACGAAGATGACCTTTATGACTCTTCGGAGGAAAAGGAGGATTACGACGACGAGGACTTTCTGGAGAAGGAAACTTCAAGAAAGAGAAAAAGCCGGAAAATTTGAAATAACCTGAAGTCCTTCGGTGGCGCCAGGTCCTGGGAAAAGGACAAGCCCAAGTACCCGATCCGGGCCGAGGAGCTGGCCAACTGGCCGGCACCGCCCATGGCTTGGGCTGAGCCGATTTTCCCCGCAGGTGTGGAAAGGCATATCGGGCAGAGAGCCCGTTATTCTTCGCCCTCTCGGTCGCCCTGCATGGCCGGGGTCAATCCGATGTAAGTAGCACTTCCCACGAGAGGAAGTGCCAGAAAGCGAAAACCCCGATAATCCGTTGAAAAACAACGACTTACCGCGGTTGTATATTTGGTAGGCGCAATTGGATTCGAACCAATTCGTAGCCTCCGACTCACGTAGACATGGGCCCCCAGCCCGCTAGAAGGTGTCCATAGACACCCATTGTCACCCGCCAACTTCCCACCGAACTTCCCACGGCCGTCGGGCGGCGAGCCCAATGTCTTTGGTCATACAAGCCTCTGCGTCCCTCCCGATAGGCTCCTGAGCCTTAGACAGAAAAGGACAGGAAATGGCCTACGATGGTGAGGAGCTGAACGTCTGCATGGCCAAGGCGTTTGAGTTTGACAAGACCACTGCGGTGACCGTGAGCGGGGACACCTGGAATCCATGCGGGCACATGATCCTACAGGTCGGAGCTGCGGCCCCGTACTATTTCCACGTTGCCGGCATCCGGAGTCGCCCAAAATACATGCGTGAAGACGGCTTCAAACGCTACCTGAAGGAGCACAAGAAGCGTGTGCTCTCCAGGGTTGCTGTGCCGATCAAGTACCCCGAAAAGGCTCAGGCCAAGGTTGACGAACTCATGTCCAAGCCCTGGACCTGGATGGTGCTACCCAACAACTGCGCGGGCTTTCTTGAATCAATCGTCCAGGCTGGAGGCAGCTCCGCCGGGCTCTACCTGAACTGCCCCACATTGGAAAAATTCCGATGAAACGGCTGCTGATCTTCATCGGTCTATCCGTTGTCTGCGGGCCTCTTGGCGTGGTTATCTCCCTCTACACAGCACCGCCGGACACCAGTATTGATGATGGCTGGCGCCTCGCTTGGATCGGACTCGGTGCAGGCGTTGCCGTAGCGGCCCTCGGGTTTTATGCCGTAAGGCGCAAATTTGACTCATCCCGGCGATGAGCGCCCTGCTCGGTCTTTTCTCCCATCGACACGTCGCAACCGGTGGCTAGACTCGCGCCCCATCAGGGGATGGATGATGGAAAAACCGAAGCGCGAGATTGAGGTCACCATTGGCGGCGCCGTAGTGCTGCTGCTGATCGGCGCATCCGTGGGCCTGTGGGGCGGCCAGAACTTGAAGCGTGAGAAGCCACACCGGCCAGCCCCGGCTCCGACGCAGCCCAAGGTCACGGAGCACACCCTGGGCCAGGGGCAGTTGCTGGTGATCGACGTCGCCGCGCCGCTGTGGGATCCGCGTGCGCCGGGCCTATGCCACGCGCCACACCTACTGCACCGCGCTCTGCATGGCCGGCGTCAATCCGATGTACGTCGCAACTCAGGCCGGGCACAGCATCCAGGTGCTGTTCGACAGCTACGCTCGCTGGCTGGCCCGCAACGACACGGGCACCGAACGACTGCGGGCGGCGCTGGCACTTCTTCCCACCAACTTCCCACCGAGAGGGTGAGCCAGAAAGCGAAAACCCCGGAAAGCCGTTTGAAATCAACGACTTACCGGGGTCTGAATTTGGTAGGCGCAATTGGATTCGAACCAACGACCCCCACCATGTCAAGGTGGTGCTCTAACCAACTGAGCTATGCGCCTGAAGAGCTTCGCAGTATAGCCCGGAAAAATGCGCTTTCAGGTCAAAACCAAAGAAATGCGCGATTAGCGTACGCGCAATGCGTCACGCAGACGCATTTGACCTATCCATCGGCCAGAGCAGCTCCCACCAAACGCCTTGTGCTGGCTCGCCCGCCTCAACGCCGCCGCGCACTCCGAATCCCGGGCAACTGCACCAGCGTACTCAGCGTCTGGTTCAGCCGCTGTGCATCACTCACCTCCACGGTGAAATTCATGCGGGACAGATCGGAACGTGTCGGCTTGCCCTTGCCGCTTTGCTGGTTCACCGCAATGACGGCGAGCTTGTCCTTGGCAAAGAGCTCCAGCACATCGCGCAGCAGGCCTGGCCGGTCCACCGCTTCCACCACCAGGTCCACCGGATATTGCGGGGCCTTGCCCGTCTTGTCCGATGCGGGCTCGCCCCAGGCCACCGCAATGACACGCTCCGGCGCGCTACGCGCCATCTCGCGCAGGTTGGCGCAATCGCAGCGGTGGATGGCCACGCCCTTGCCGCGTGTCACGTAGCCGGTGATGACATCCGGTGGCGCCGGGCGGCAGCAACGCGCCAGCGTGGTGAGCAGCGAGTCCACCCCCACCACCAGCACGCCCCCTTTGGGCGCCCGCCCCTCTGCGGCCGGCCCGCGAATGTGCTTCTGGGCCAGCAGCGCGTCCTCGTCCGTCTCCGGCACGGGGGGGCGCAGCAGTGTCTCGATGTTGCGAAGCGAGTATTCGTCCTTGCCCACCACCTCGAACAAGGCGTCCGCGTTGCGGAAGCCCAGGCGCCCGGCCAGGTCTTCGAGCTTGATGGCCGTCTTGCCTTCGCGCTGCAGCGCCTTTTCCACCAGCTCCCGCCCCTTGGCAATGGTCTGGGCCTGGGCTTGCGCGTTGAACCAGGCTCGCACCTTGGCCTTGCTGCGCTGGCTCTGCAGATAACCCAGTTCGGGATTCAGCCAGTCGAGGGATGGCCCGCCGCCTTCGCGCAGCGCCACGATCTCCACCGTCTGTCCACTCTTGAGGGGGGTGTTGAGCGGCACCATCTGCCCGTCCACCTTGGCACCGCGGCAGCGATGGCCGAGGTCGGTGTGCAGCGCATAGGCAAAGTCCACGGCGGTGGCGTCCGCACACAACTCCACCACATTGGCCTGCGGGGTGAAGACATAGATGCGGTCATCGAAGGTAGGGCCGCTCTCGGCGACAAAGTCCCGCTCCCAGGCCAGCAGTTGCCGCAGCACTGCCTTGCGGGCCTGGGCCACCTGCTCTTCGAATTCGCCCGCCGCCGTCACGCCGGCATAGCCCTTGGTGCCGGCCTCCTTGTAGGCCCAATGCGCCGCCACACCGTGTTCAGCGTGTTCATGCATGGCGCGCGTGCGGATCTGCACCTCCATCGGCCGGCCGTCGTCAGCCAGCACCACCGTGTGCAACGACTGGTAGCCGTTGGGCTTGGGTCGGGCGATGTAGTCATCGAACTCGCCGTCCACCGGCTTGTACAGCTCGTGCAGGCGGGCCAGCACGGCATAGCAGTCCGCCACGTCCGGCACGATGACTCGCAGCGCACGCAGATCGAAGACCCGCTCCAGCGTGAGGCCCTTGCCCCGCATCTTCTTCCAGATGCTGTAGAGATGCTTCGGGCGGCCTTGCACCTGGGCCTGTAGCCCTTGCGACTGGAGCGCCTGCTCCAGCGTGGACCGCACCGATTCCACCGACTGCTCGCGCTCGACCCGCTTCTCATGCAGCGCCTTGGCAAGCTCATGGTATTGCTCGGGCTCCATGAAGCGGAAGGACAGGTCCTCCAGCTCCCACTTGATCTGCCAGATGCCCAGCCGGTTGGCCAGCGGCGCAAAGACCTGCAGCGATTCGGCCGCCAGCGCGCGTGGGCAGGCGGTCTTGCTGGCAGCGAACCAACGCAGCGTTTGCAGGCGGGACGCCAGGCGCAGCAGCACCACGCGCAGGTCACGCGAAAACGCCAGCAGCATCTTGCGAACCAGCTCGGTCTGCTCCTGGCGGCGCTGGTCTTCCACCTTGGCCTCACGGGCCGCACGCTGGATCTGCACCAGACGGCGGGTGTGGCTGACCAGGCTGGCATCACTCTCGCCAAAGGCCTTGGCGACGATCTCTTCCGGCTTGTTGAGATAGTCCCCCGCATACACCAGGTAGGAGGCCGCCCGCATCGAGGGCGCCGCGCCCACCCCGGCAAGGATGGCGGCCACACCGTCCGCGTGGTCCAGCGCCAGCTCGCCGGTATCCAGCACATGGCCTGCCAGCAGGGGCTCGGCAAAAGCACGGGCCCGCTCGATCGGGTCGATGGCCTCGGCGCGGGTTGGCTGAGCCGCCGGCAGGCGGCTGGGGAGGTCGCCCTCGAGCAATGCCACGATGGGCGAGGCCTGCTCGGGACGCAAGCCCAACTCTGTCTTCATAACGCGAACTTCTTACTGCTAAGTCCGATCGCCGCCTGCTTCACAGGGGGCCTGGATCGAATCAAGGGGTGCTCCCCTCCAGGAAGCCTTCCACCACGGCGATCTGATCGTCGGTGACCAAGGTCGGCGCATGGCCGACACCCGGGAATTCAACCACACGTGCACGGGGGCCGCGCTGCGTCATGGATTGGGCGGTGGCGGCGCTGAGCAGGTCCGAGACGCCGCCGCGCATCAGCAGGGTCGGGCAGCGGACGGCGTCATAGGCGGCCCACAACTGGGCCTCGCCGGCCTTGGCCAGTTCGGGCGTCAGCCCGGCCAGGCCCTGGCCGATGCGGGGGTCGTAATGCAGGCGGCAACGGTCGCCATCCGCCTTGAACATGTGCAGCGACAGCGCAAGCCATTGTTCGTCCGTGTGCGGACCGAAGCCTTCGGAAATGCTGCGCAGGTAGTCGGCTCCCTGCTGGCAGGTCTCGAACTGCGGCGCCCGGCCCAGATAACCGGCAATGCGCAGCAGCGCTTCATATTCGATGGTCGGCCCCACATCGTTGAGGATGAGCCGGCGGATCGGGCTTGACGGCATGGCCGCCAGGGCCAGGCCGATCAAGCCTCCCATGGAGGTTCCCAACCAGTCCACCTGGGAGACCCCCAGCCGGGCCAGCAGTGCCACCATGTCCGACACGTACTGGGGCAACTGATAGTTGCGGGGATCGCCGAGCCAGTCGGATTCCCCACGGCCCACCACATCCGGGCAGATGACACGGTAGCGGTCGCTGAGGCGGCTCGCCAGCGCGTCGAAATCCCGCCCCTGGCGGGACAGGCCATGCACACAGACCAGTACCCGGGGGTTGTCGGCCTGCCCCCACTCCCAATAGGCCATCCGGTGGAGACCGCACGGGCTCAGCGCCTGGACATTTTTCAACAAGGGTTCAGACATCGCTCGTATCCTTTGCATCCATCCTAACAACCCTGAAGAGGACCTGGCATGTTGAAAGGCAAGACGGCACTGGTCACTGGTTCGACCAGCGGCATCGGCTTGGGGATTGCCCTGACGCTGGCGCGTCAAGGCACCAATGTTGTGCTCAATGGCTTCGGTGACACGGAAGGTCCCCGCCAGGAGGTGGAAGCCGCAGGCCAGGCGCACGGCATCAAGGTGGGTTATCACGGGGCCGACATGAGCAAGCCAGCCGAGATCGAAGCGATGATGGCCTACATCGACAAGGACTTCGGGGGCTGCGACATCCTGGTCAACAACGCCGGCATTCAGTTCGTCGCCAACGTGGATGAGTTCCCGGTGGACCGCTGGGACGCGATCATTGCCATCAACCTGACCAGTGCCTTCCACACCATGCGTCTGGCGCTGCCGGGAATGAAACAACGCCACTGGGGCCGCATCGTCAATATCGCGTCCACCCATGGCCTGGTGGCTTCGGCCGGCAAGTCGGCCTATGTGGCGGCAAAACATGGCCTGATCGGGCTGACGAAGTCCGCAGCCCTGGAAACCGCCACGCTGCCAGTGACGGTTAACGCCATCTGCCCTGGATGGGTGCTGACACCGCTGGTGCAAAAGCAGATCGACACACGGGCCACCAAGGAAGGCATCGAGGTGGCCGAGGCCAAGCGCCAGTTGCTGGCCGAGAAACAGCCCTCGCTGCAGTTCACGACGCCGGAGGAGCTGGGCGCCCTCACCGTCTTCCTGTGCTCAGACGAAGCCGTCAACGTGCGGGGCCAGGCCTGGGCCATGGATGGTGGCTGGACGGCGCAATAAACAGAGCGCCACCTCAGCAGAACGCCACGGCGGCCGCCACCGCATTCTGGCAGCGGCGGCCTTCGCGCTGACCGAACTCAGCGCGTCATCACGACGTTGCCATTCACGCTCACCGTGACCGTGGCCTTGCCGGATTCCACCGGCAGCGCCATGTCAGCAGCAGCCGTGGCCATCGGCTTGTACATGCGCTCGGCCATCATCGGCGCGCCGCCGTCCGTGTTCACGCTGACCTCGCCGATCTGGAAGCCGCGATAACCAAACTGCTTGGCGTACAGACCGGCCTTGGTCTTGTAGTTTGCGATGGCATCCGCCACCACGCTCTCTTCGGCCTTCTCACGAGCCTCCCGGGAGAGACCGTAGTTCACCCCGGCGATGTTCAGCGTCCGGATACGGCTGGTCAGCTGCGAGATCGCATCCATGTCCCGCCCCCTCACCACCAGCTCCACACTGCCGATCCAGCCGGTGATCTGCGTGGCGTTGCTCCTGTTGTTCACGCGGGCTTCGCCATAACGCGGGTAGACCGAGAACGCACCGGCCTGCACATCGACCTGACCAGGCTTGGCCACCTTGCGCGCTTCTGCCAAGGCCGCATCCAGCGCCTGCTTGAGCTCACCCTGGACGGCGGAGGGCTCCTTGCCTTCCCGGGTGGTGGAGAACGTCAGCGTCAGCAGATCACGCGCCACTTCGGTGCTGGCGGAGGCCTGGAGGTTGAGCACATCGGTCCGCGGCCCCACGGTTTGAGCCTGTACAAGGGTGGTGGCAGAGACGGCAAGCAGCGTGCCCATCGAGCCCGCCACCATCCAGTGGTTCAACCAGTGTTGCTTTCGTGTCATTCGGGTTCCTACCAAAGTCGGGGGTAACCAGCATAACAACGGGGGAGACTGCCAAGGATCACCGGGAGCCGTTACATAAGTTGTAACTAACCCGTAAGGGCTGCTGCATACCGCAAACAAGGCCAAAAAACGCCCTTACAGTGCCGCTGTTACAAATTCAGGAGTGGCCGCCATGCAAAGCAACACCCGCCCCAACCGCGTCTTGGTCGTGGACGACGATGCACGCATTCGCGACCTGCTGCGCCGTTATCTGGCGCAAGAGGGATTCGAAGTCTTGCTGGCCGAGGACAGCAAGGCACTGAACAAGCAGCTGACACGCGAGACGGTCGATCTGATCGTGCTCGACCTCATGCTGCCTGGCGAAGATGGTTTGTCCATCTGCCGCCGCCTGCGCGCTGCAGGCGACAGCACGCCCATCATCATGCTGACCGCCAAGGTCGAAGAGGTGGACCGGATCGTGGGCCTGGAAGTGGGCGCCGACGACTACCTGGCCAAGCCTTTCAACCCGCGCGAGCTGCTGGCCCGTATCAACGCGGTGCTGCGCCGCCGCCCGCCGCCGGAAGCACCGGGGGCGCCGTCCAAGGAGCCGATGACGGTGAACTTCGGCCCGTTCGAATTCGACCTGGCGCTGCGTCGCCTCTCGAAGAACGGCGAGCCGGTGCCGCTCACCACAGGCGAGTTCTCCATGCTCAAGGCCCTGGTGCGCCACCCGCGCCAACCGCTGTCGCGCGACAAGCTGGCCATGCTGGCCCGCGGCCGCGAGTTCGAACCTTTCGACCGCAGCCTGGACGTGCAGGTGTCCCGCCTGCGCAAGCTGCTGGAAGAAGACCCGGCACAGCCTCGCTTCATCCAGACGGTGTGGGGCGTGGGCTACGTGTTCGTGCCCGACGAAGCCGCCTGACCTTGGCTGGCAGACTGACCCGGCAGAACTCGGACATTCACCCGCTGTGACCCCACCCCGCTTAGCGCTCAACCTCTTCTGGCGAACCTTCGCGCTGCTGGCCTTGCTGCTGGCGGCGGGGGTGCTGGCGTGGCAGCAGACGTTCAAGGCGCTGGAGGCTGAGCCCAAGGCGCTCGAAGCTGCCCAGCAGTTGGGCGGACTGGTGAACCTGTCACGTGTGGCGCTCTCCAGTACCGACTCGATCAACCGCGTCGCTGTCGTCAAGTCCCTGGCCCGCAGTGAGGCCGTCCAGGTGGAGGTGGCCGAAGCCACCGACCGATGGATGCCCTACGAGAACTCCCCCTTTGCGCAGCGTCTGCGCAAGGAACTGGTCTCTCGCCTGGGCCCGCAGACGGTGCTGGCCAGCGGCCTGAATGGTGTGCCCGGCCTGTGGGTGCGGTTCGATGTCGGCCCGGACCAGTTCTGGCTGCAGACCAACCCCGCCCCGCTGCAGGCCAACATGTCCAGCAACTGGTGGTGGATCGTCATCGCACTGGGCGCCTCTCTGCTGGGGGCGGCGGCCATCGCGCGGCTGATCAACCAGCCGCTGCGTGAACTCTCCATTGCCGCCAGCCGCATCCGCGAAGGTGAATACGACTCCCGCCTGGACGAAAGCACCCTCACCAGCGAGATCCGCGAGGTGAACATGGGCTTCAACCGCATGGCGCGCGAGCTGGCCAAGATGGAAGAAGACCGCAGTGTGATGCTGGCCGGCATCTCGCATGACCTGCGCACGCCGCTGGCCCGCCTGCGGCTGGAAGCGGAGATGAGCGTCACCGACGAACAGGCCCGCCAGTTCATCGCGCAGGACATCGACCAGCTCGACGCCATCATCAACAAGTTCATGGACTACGCCCGCCCCAGCGAGCTGCAACTCACCGCCATGAACCTGCGTGAACTGGTCGAGCGCGAGGCCCAGGGCTTCCGGGACCCGGCGCAGATCCAGATCAGCGTGCGCCTCTCGGCAGCGCTGCGGATCTGGACGGACGGCACCGAGTTCGGCCGCATCATGCTGAACCTGTTCGAGAACGCCCGCCGCTACGGCCGCCATGGCGACGAGCCCGCGCGTGTGGAGGTCACCGCCGAGGCCGACAGCGCCTGGGTGTTGCTGACCGTGCGCGACCACGGCCCCGGCGTGCCACCGGACAAGCTGGCCAAGCTGACCACGCCCTTCTACCGGGGTGATAGTGCCCGCACGGCAGCGACGGGCGCCGGCCTGGGCCTGGCCATCGTCGAAAAATCGATGCAGCGCCTGGGCGCGCAGTTGCGCCTGGCCAATGCCGAGGACAGCGGCTTTGTGGCGCAGTTGCGGCTGAAGCGCGCGAACGTCTGACGGGCTCAGCCCCCTGCCCGCAGCAACAGGCAGACGGCCCGCGCCTCGATCGCCCGCAGCTCTCCGACGGGCCCCATCTTCTCGGCCGTCTTCGCCTTGACGTTGATCTGCTGCAAGTCGATGCCCAGCACCTCCGCCAGCCGTTGCCGCATGGCCGGGATGTGGGGCGCCATCTTCGGCGCCTGCGCAATGATGGTGCTGTCGAGGTTGCCGATGACCCAGCCCGCCCCCTTCACGCGCCGATAGGCCTCGGCCAGCAGCACCATGGAGTCCGCCCCCTTGAACTCGGCGGCGGTGTCCGGGAACAGCTTGCCGATGTCGCCAAGCGCCGCGGCGCCCAGCAGCGCATCCGTGATGGCGTGCGCCAGCGCGTCCGCATCGGAGTGCCCCAACAGGCCATGGGTATGAGGGACGGTCACGCCGCCCAGGATCAACGGTCGGCCGGTCACCAGGGCATGGGTGTCCCAGCCTTCACCGATACGGAATGGAGTCTGCATGTGAATCGCTTGTGGTCTTGAGGATGGGGAGGTGCCGGTTCAGATGCGCGGTTCAGCGGCTGCGAAGCAGACGCTCCGCCAGCGCGAAGTCTGCCGGCCAGGTGACCTTGAAATTCTCCATGGACGCTTCCACCAGCCGCGGCTGGTGGCCCAGGGCCTCCACCGCGCTGGCCTCGTCCGTCACGGCGGCCAGGTCGCCGGCCAGCGCTGGCGCGAGCAGACCCCAACGGAACATCTGGGGCGTCTGCGCTGCCCACTTGCCGCGCCGGTCCACGGTCGCCGCCACCCGAGGCTCGCCTGAGGGCGCCGTACCGCCGGTAGGGCCCTCCACGGATTTCAGCGTGTCCGCCACCGGCACGGCCAGCAGCCCGCCCACTTCGTCGTCATCGCAGGCGTCGATGAGCTGGTCCACCCATTCCGGGCGCAGCAGGCAACGCGCGGCGTCATGCACCAGGACCCAGTCATGGGCCAGCACCCCCTGCTCACGCAGCACCTGCAGGCCATTGGCCACAGTGTCTGCACGGGTGGTGCCGCCACAGCGCGCCACCCAGGCTCGCGGGCCGGTGAAACCAGGCACTTCCTGCTCGAACTGGTCGTCCTCTGCCGACAGCACCACCAAGGTGGCTTCGATGCGGGGCACGGCGGCCAGCGCGGCCAGCGTGTGGCCGATCATGGCCTGGCCGGCCAGGGGCACATATTGCTTGGGGCGATCGGCACCGGACCGGGTGCCGACGCCTGCGGCGGGCACCAGCGCAAAACAACGAGGCACCACGCCCATCGGAAAATCGCTCATGAGGCCATTGTAGAGAGCGCCTGGAGAGCGCCTCTCACCCTGCCAGCGCGACCGGCGCCTTCCCGCGAGTTTCAGCGAGAATTCGGTAGACGTCCATGAAGGCTGTCAGCTCAGCGCGGCCGGCATCGGGTGTGCGGCAGACGTCGTCCCGGGTTGGATTGCTCGGCTGCATGTCGCCCGGTGGCGGGTCCTCGGCCCGTCCTTTGTGGTGTCTAGCCGACTGATATCGGCCTACCCCGTCTCCGCCCAACCGCTCCACTCGGCTCAACAGCCGCTTTGCTCTCCGCCAGGTTTCCCACTGTGTTCTCCATCCCAGACATTGAGCAACGCCTGAGCGCCCTGGGCGCCAACACCGCCCACCGCGAGCGGGTGCTGCGCCATTGGGTGCAGGCGCTGCCGCTTACCCAGGGCCGCCGAAAGCTGGACCATTTCCTGCCGCAGGCCGTGCGAGACGCCCTGCCCGAGCTCATGGCCGACCTGGATGGACTGACCCGTCTCGTGGAAGAACACCCAGGTGCCGACGGCTCGGCCCGGCTGCTGGTGGCATTGCGGGATGGCCAGACGGTAGAGAGCGTGTTGCTGCCCCGTGACGGCCTGTGTGTATCCAGCCAGGTGGGTTGTGCGGTGGGCTGCCAGTTCTGCATGACCGGCCGGGATGGCCTGATCCGCCAGGTCAGCAGTGCCGAGATCGTGGCGCAGGTCGCGCTCGCGCGTCAGCGTCGCGCGGTGAAGAAGGTGGTTTTCATGGGCATGGGCGAGCCTTCGCACAACCTGGAAGCGGTGATGGAGGCGATTCAGCTGCTGGGCACGGTGGGCAACATCGGCCACAAGAACTTGGTGTTCTCCACGGTGGGTGACCCGCGCGTGTTCGAACGGCTGGCCAGCGGGCCAGTCAAGCCGGCCCTGGCCTTGTCGCTGCACACCACCAAACCCGGGCTGCGTCGCGAGTTGCTGCCGCGCGCGTCCAGGTTGACGCCGCAGGAGATCGTGGAAGCGGGAGAACGTTATGCCCGTGAAACGGGCTACCCGATCCAGTACCAGTGGACCTTGCTGGACGGTGTGAACGACGGCGACGATGAACTCGACGCCATCGTGGCTCTGCTCAAAGGCAAGTACGGTGTGCTCAACATGATTCCTTACAACAGCGTGCCCGAACTTCCCTTCCAACGGCCGGAATGGGAGAAGGCACGCGACCTTGCTCGCCGTCTTCATCAACGAGGCGTCCTGACCAAGCTGAGAGATTCAGCCGGCCAGGACGTGGACGGCGGGTGTGGTCAGTTGAGGGCGCGAGCGGCGCCGCCGCAACGCGGCCGTACCATCCCGATCCAGTCAGCGGATTGATCAGCCGACTGATCAGCCGACCGACCCGCCAACACCCGCTGCGCGGCGATTTTCAGTTGCCGACCATTTCAAGGCGCGCCGCCGGCACATGGATACCAGCCCCCTGCACCACCAGACCGTCCGCCCTGGCGGTCCGGACCAGTTGCAAGTTGCCCAACCAACCGAACGGATGGGAAATGGCCGTGCCACCGACGCCGCCGCAAACGTCGGCATCGCCAGTGCAGAGCGTCCAGACATTGCCGCCTGGCAGCGGTGTGGGCAACGAGAGGGTGGTTGGCGCGGTCACAGACGCAACGCCGAGCACATAGTTGCCCGCATCCGCACCCTCAATCCCCAGATCAGACAGAGTCACCGCCTGGCGCAGATTGGCCACCGGCCCCCACGTCAACTGGCCCGCCTTCACCTTGACTTGGTCACCGGCCAGCGCATCCGTGTCGAGTGCAATGGAACCGGGGCGAAGATGCTTGTCGAAAGCAATTGACGCGGGTGCCGTGGCGATGAGTTGGCGCGGCGTGATCGACGCCTGCGTCTGCCACGAGGGTGCGTCCAGCACGTAGTTGCCGGCATCCTCGCCGGCCAACGCCCAGCCGCTGGCCGTCACGGTCTTGCCTTTGCCCGCGTTCTTGTCAGAGAAGTGACTGCTGCCGCCGGTCAACTGAATGCTGTCATCACCCAGCCGGTTGTCTTCGAATGTGATGGTGGCGTTGGTCCGGGCATCGTAGACCTTGTCCTGGGCCTTGATACTGACCTGGAGGGTCTTCGGTGTGATGGCGGCCCGCGTGGTCAACGGCGCATCCGAGACCACATAGTTACCAGCGTCCGCGCCTTTCACGGTGACCCCGGTGGCCGTCACGAGCTTGTCGCGCCCGGCGTTGCGGTCATCGAATTCGGCGGCGAGTGAGATGTTGAGCTGATCACCCGCCACGCGATCGTCACCGCCAGCCGTCATGGACGCCAGCGTGGTCCGGTCATAGACCTTGTCGAGCGCCTTCAGGTCGTTCAAGGAGAGTACCCGCCGGTCAATGTTGGCCGTCGTGGTCATCCCGCCAGCATCGACCAGATAGTTGCCGGCGTCGCTACCGGTCAGCGATACGCCGGTAATGCCGACCACCTTGCCGGCACCCGCATTCTTGTTATCGAAACTCCCGGTGGCGGCCACCCGCAGGTCGTCGCCATGGACCCGGTCATCTCCGCCGAAGGACACCTGGGCGTCACGGTTTCCGTCGTAAATCTTGTTGAGAGCCTTCAAGTCGCTCAAGGTCAGCCGACGCTGAGAAATGCTGGCGTCCGTGACGAGGCCAATGTGGCTCGTCACGTAGTTGTCGGCGTCGGCCCCGGAGAGCGAAACGCCGGTGATGCTGACGACTTTTCCGTTCCCGACGTTTTTCGTGTCGAAGCTGCCAGTGGCGGACACGCGCACGTCGTCGCCAACGAGTTGGTCGTTGCGACCGACGCTCACCAGGGCATCACGATTGCCATCGTAGACCTTGTCGAACGCCTTCAACTCACCCAGCGTCAGCTGACGTTTGGCGATGTCGGCCGTGGTCGTCAGGTTGCTTCTATCCACCACATAGTTGCCAGCATCGCTGCCCTCAACGACCAGTTGATCCACGCTGACTCGCTTGTTGATACCTGCGTTCTTCGTGTCGAAACTGGCCGTTGTAACGAAGCGCAAATCATCTCCATAAACTCGGTCGTCTGCGCCGACGGTCACCTTGGCATCCCGGGTGGCGTCATAGATCTTGTTCATCGCCGACAGCTCGCTCAGCGTCAACAGACGTTTTTCGATATTGGCCGTCGTCGTCAGGTTGCTTCTATCCACCACATAGTTGCCACTGTCGCCACCCTCGACGACGAGGTGATCCACGCTGACCCGCTTGTTGATGCCCGCGTTCTTCGTGTCGAAACTGCCCGTTGTAACGAAGCTCAAATCGTCCCCGGAAACCCGGTCGTCTGCGCCGATGGTCACCTTGGCATCACGGGTGGCGTCATAGATCTTGTTCATCGCCGTCAGCTCGCTCAGCGTCAACAGCCGCTTTGAGATCGTCGCCGATGTGGTGAGGCCGGCATAGTCCAGCTCATAGTTGTTGGCGTCATCTCCGCCCAAGGTCACGTGGCCAATGCTGACTGTCTTGTTGGCGCCCGCGTTCTTCGTGTCGAAACTGCCGGTCGCGTCAAAACGCAGGTCGTCGCCGTTGACCCGGTCGTCCCTGCCGATGGAGACCGCCGCGTCGCGGTTCCCGTCATAGACCTTGTCGAGCGCGGTCAGCTCGCCCAGGGTCAGGAGACGTTTGGTGATGCTGGCGCTGGTCGTCACGCCAGAGACATCCAGCTCATAGTTGCCCGCATCAGCACCCGACAGCGCACCATTCACCGTCACCGTCTTGTTGTTGGCGACATTCTTGTCGTTGAACGACGCATTGATCTGAACGCCCAGATCGTCGCCAGAAATGCGGTTGCCCAAACCTGCCGACGCGCTCGCAGTGGTGGTGCCGTCGTAGACCTTGTCAAGCGCGCTCACCTGGGTCAGGGTCAACTTCCTGCGGCTGATGTCGGCCACGCCTGTCACATCCAGCGCCTTATCGGCCTTCATCAGCGCGGAGGTACGGGAAGGCGTCGTTTCATCAAATCCGCTTAACAGCATCTGGCCTGCCACCGCCTTGCCATTGCCTGCATTCTTGTCAGCAAATGCCGCATCGGATGTCAGGACCAGATTGCTGAGACTGAGGTCCAGTGCATCCACAGAAAGGTTGCTCGCTGTCGCTGCGGTGGTTCCATCGTAGACCTTGCCGTCGATGGTTGCCGAGGCAACGAAGCGGCCCGACGCCACACTCAGATCGGAAGCCTTTACGTTCGCCAGCTTGATGGTGCCAGCACCGGACGCTGTTGTCGCGCCGCCCGCCATGGTGAACGTGGCGAGGCCATTCGTCGACAGCGCGGTACCTGCTCGCATGGCCAAGTTTCCTACACCTGCTTCACGCAGTGTGAGAAGGTCCTGGTCCTGCGCGTTGGCCGTCAGGTGCACCGACGCGTCCGCGCTGGCGATCGATGCGTCCACCAGCAATGAGCGTCCAGCCGTCAGCGCGAGGCTACCTTTGCCGCCAGTGGGCTGGGCCTGGGCCTGGGCCTGGGCCTGGATCGCCGAGCTGACAGTGAGGTCGTTGCCGGCGCGCAACTGCAGATCATGTCCTTCATGCAGCCAACCGGCGACCTGCGAACCCTTGAGCGAACTGGCGTTGTCAGCGCCCACCGTCAAATTCTTGGCGGTCAGCGTCAATGCGCCGCCGGCGCTCGGCGCATGGGATGCCTTCAGTATGCCGTCAGCCAGGTTCAACGCACCGCCCGAGCGGATATTCACCTTGCCGCCCAGGCCCTGATCCCGCCCAACAGCCATTACCGAGCCGTCCACGCTCACCGTGCTACCCGCGTTGAGACTCACCGTTCCGCCGTCTTGGCCCGACGCGGAGACCGCGCCCGACGACGCCAGATAGATGCCTTCTTCGGCATTCGCCTTGATGGTTCCTCCGCGGTTGCTATCGCCATTCGCCAACCATTCGCCGCCGATGTTGATGGTCTTTCCTTGAACCTCGACCGTGCCCCCGGAACTCCCACTGGAGGCATCCAGGGTGCCTCCAGCGCTGACGGTGCCGCCCGGGGCCGTCAGCATGACTTGCCCGCCAGGTCCATATCCCACGTTTTCCGCGCTCAGAATGCCGGATTGATTGATGACGGCGGCATTGAGCTGACTCAACCCCCGCGCCGAAAGGATCACCACGCCCCCACTGGCATAGGCACTGCCGCTATTGGTGATCGCAGCGTCCGCCGCGCCGCCGTTGATCTGCAACTTGACCGGACCGCCAAGCGCCAGCGTGACATCGCTGCCGGCCCCCATGGCCACCACACCGCCCTGCCCCGCGTGCACTGAGCCACTGTTGGTGACACTCTTTCCGATCAGTGCGACGTAGGCCGCTTCTCCAGTCGCGGAGGCGGAGATTGCGCCAGCATTTTCGACCGTCGCGGTCGAGCTGCCAGAAAAACGGAATTTGCCGCGCTGGAAATCATCATCCTTGATATCCAGGGTGGAGGCCACCAGACCGCCCACGTTCACACTGGCGCCGTTGCCAAACAGAACACCGTTCGGGTTGATCAGGAAGATTTGGCCGTTGCTGATCAGACTGCCCGCAATCGAGCTGCCTTCGGTCCCGGTGACCCTGTTCAAGGCCACGGACTTCGTGGTGGGCTGCTGGAAGGAGACCGAACTTGTTTTGTCAATGTTGAAGCTCGCCCAGTTGATGACGAGCTTGTCGACGTTCTGTTTGATCACCATCGAGTTCGCGGCCGTGTCGATGGTGGCATGGCTCGCCGTGAAGCTGGGATTGGTAGGCAGGGCAACCTGCGCCACCGCCTGACTCATCAGAGAGAGCGCAAACATCCCGCCGGCGCACGAGCTGGCGCTCAGGACGCTTCGCCGGGCCGCTACCCTGGGAGAAGGCAGCGGATAAGAAACGCGAGCATCGCTGATTCGATGGGGGGTAAGACGATTCATCGTATGGCCTTTCATGAAGAGAAATGAGAAAAGCGTTGGTGTCAGAGTCGATAGCCAAGGCTGACCCAGAACTGGATCGGGTTGCGGGAGGAGTCGGCGTCCGCGACCTGACTGTCCTTGCCGATGCGCCAGCCCGCCGTACCTTCCAGCTGCCAGGGGCCTTTCGACATGCGCAGGCCGATGCCCGCACCTGCCAAGGTGCGCTCATTGAAGCCCGGCGCCCACGGCTTGTGATTGAACTGGACATGTCCCGCATCGGCGAATACGAAGGGCTGGAAATCCCCCATGCGTCGGCGCAGTTCCACTTGCGCCAGGACACCGTCGTCGCCAGCGCCCTCAGACGCTGGCCAGGCGCGCACGCCCGAAGCACCACCCAGAACAAACTTCTTGGATGGGTCCAGATTTCGATCCGCCAGTTGCCCGGAGACATGGCCGTAGAGCGCCCACTCGCCCATGGGCCGAGAGGCCGAGGCATCAAAGCTGGTCAGCAGGTAAGTGCCGGCCGTGCGCGCGCTGTAGGCGTCAATCAGTTGTGAAGACTCGTCCCCCAATCGGGTCCGGCCCACTTCCGCCGAGAGACGTCCCCATAGGCTGCCGCCGCCAGCAAACCAGTGCGACATCTGAAGCGAATTGGTCCAGGCCACATTGCTGCGCCGGTCCTCCGTCTCGAACAGCCCTTGCCGGTTGGTGATGCGCTGCCCCTGGATGCCCGACTGCCACTCCGAGCGGTCACGCGTGGAGACCTGCAAGGGGATCGAGAATGTGGCGCCCAGGCTGGTGACCTTGCCACTGGCCTCGAGAATGTCGAATTCCTTGCCCAGTTGATATTCGCTGGTGCCGACCGACAGGTTGAGCCGCACGCCGCGCGCGCCCAGCGGTACACCATAGGACAGGCTGCCTTGCCCGCCGCCCTCATTGCTGGTGCCCGCAGCGAGACTCAGCCGATCCCCCAGCATCAGCAAGCGGTCCATGTACACGGTGCCCACCACCCGGGTTCGGCCCGCATAACGATTGCCGTAGTTATCGACACGCATCTCCCCGCCCCACCCGCGGGTGGGTGTCACCTCCACCGTCACGTCGGCGTCTCCGGGATTGGCACCTGGCGAAACGGTGGCTGCGGAGGCAACGCCGGGTTGCTCGGAGAGCAGCAGCATCTGTCTTTCCAGCTCGGGGCCGATGGGGCTTCCGGGCCGCAGCGGAGCCATCCACTTCGCGGCATCCGCAGCCAGGGCCCCCTGTGCCTGCACGCTGCCGTAGCGCCCTTCGACGACACGCACGTGCAACTCTCCGGTGCTGAGATCCTGCGGCGGCAGATACGCCACGGCGAACGGGCGCCCGGCCTTCTGCACGGCCGCCTGAACCACGGCGGCCACTTCCTTCATCTGTTTCAAGGTCAGGGGCTCATCCCCGACCAACGAGAAGTTTTCGTCCCATGCCTCCTGCGAGATCAAAGTACTGCCCTCCACCACCACACGGCTGATGGGAATGGCGCGCTCACGGCCGGTCGGGCCGTCCTTGGGCTGCATGCGGCCATCGGCAGGTCTCAGGATTTCGGCGGGGCGACGGGGTTCGGACGCGGGCGTCCGGTCCTGCTGCAACAGGCCTGCGTCAGGTGGCCGGACCTGAGCGTGCCCCAACCCTGCGGACCCGACCAGCACCAGCGCGGCCATGGCCGTCAGCCGGGGCTGGCGGCGAGATGGGAGGCGCCGCGTCGCTGCGGCAAGGGGCGCGACATGACCTGGCCGGCGTGTAGGGATAGTGAATTTCACGATAGTGACGCGCTGAGTTGTTGGAGTGCGCCATTCTTGAAACTCCCCCCCGGTTTGCCCAATCGCCTCCTTCAGCGAGAAGCCAAAGTCGCCCACCCCGTTTGAGTGAACGTCCCCCCAAGGCACAGCAGGAACTCCATCCAAAGTACGACGACGCAGTTCTCGCCCTCCCCCGCACGCCGGTTGCCCACACTCCCTACAATCCCACCAAGCCCCCTTCCGGGGCTGTCTTCATTTGTGCGCCATGCAGCTCTCCCCCATCGCCCCCGGCAAACGCTTTACTCAGCCCCGCCCGATCGGCTCCGCCGACGCCCTGCTGCTGGCCGCCTTTGTGCAGCAGCAACTGGCTGCGGGCCGGCTGACGGTGGTGGTCACCGCCGAGCCCGGCGACACACAGCGTCTTGAAGACGAGCTGAAGTTCTTCGCGCCCGGCCTGCGCGTGGCGGTGTTCCCGGACTGGGAGACACTGCCCTACGACAATTTCAGCCCTCACCAGGACCTGATCTCCGAACGGCTGGCCACGCTGTGGCGCCTGCTGCAGGCCAACGACAAGGCCGTGGCGGACCGCGACCTGGACGTCGTGGTGCTGCCGGCCACCACCGCCCTCACCCGGCTGGCACCGCCCTCCTTCCTGGCGGCCACCACCTTCAACTTCCGGCAGAAGCAGCGCCTGGACGAATCCGCGCTCAAGCAACAGTTGACCCTGGGTGGCTACCAGCACGTCAGCCAGGTGGTGTCGCCCGGTGAATACGCCGTGCGCGGCGGCCTGATTGACCTGTTCCCCATGGGTTCGACCGTCCCCTACCGTGTGGATCTGTTCGGTGACGAGGTGGACTCCATCCGTGTCTTCGACCCGGACAGCCAGCGCAGCCTCTACCCCGTGCCCGACGTGCGCCTGCTGCCGGGCCGCGAGTTCCCGATGGACGAGGCCTCACGCAAGGCCTTCCGGGCCCGCTGGCGCGAGAAGATGGACGGCGACCCCACCCGTTCGCGCATCTACAAGGACATCGACACCGGCCTGGCCACAGCCGGCATCGAGTACTACCTGCCGCTTTTCTTCGACCAGGTGGCCAGCCTGTTCGACTACCTGCCCGCCGAGGCCGGCGTGGTGCTGCATGGCGAGGTGGACGAAGCGCTGCAGCGTTTCTGGACGGACACACGCGAGCGCCATCGCTTCCTGCAGCACGATCCGGAACGCCCCATCCTGCCGCCCGAGGAAATCTTCCTCCGGCCCGAAGACTTCTTTGGTGCCACGCACCGCCACGCGGTGCTGTCGGTGCGCGGCCGCGAGGCGGTCGATTACGCCCGGCCGCTGCCGGATGTCAGCGTGGAGCGTGGCGCCCAGGAGCCATTGGCGCGCCTGTCCAGCCACCTGACGAGCACCTCGCACCGTGTGCTGCTGCTGGCCGAGAGCGAAGGCCGCCGCGAAAGCCTGCTGGAGTTGCTGCGCGACAACAAGATCGACCCACCGTCTGTCAAGGATCTGGCCGAGTTCCTGGCAGGCGATGAGCGCTTTGCCATCACGGCCGCGCCGCTGGCCGCCGGCTTCAGCTGGGTGAACCCAGCCATCCCCGGCCAGCCGATGGCCGCTGCCGGAACGGATGCCGAGCCGCGCATCCTCCAGCTCTTCACCGAAACCGAACTCTTTGCCACCACCCCGACCACGCGGCGCCGCCGCAAGCAGGAGCAAGTCAGTGACGTCAATGCACTGATCAAGGACCTCTCAGAACTCAAGGTCGGGGATCCGGTGGTGCACACCAGCCACGGCATTGGCCGCTACCTGGGGCTGATCAACATTGATCTGGGTGAGGGCCCCAGCGAATTCCTGCATCTGGAATACGCGGACAAGGCCACGCTGTACGTCCCCGTGGCCCAGCTCCACCTCATCAGCCGCTACACCGGCGTGAGCCCGGAGGAGGCCCCGCTGCACCGGCTGGGCTCCGGCCAGTGGGACAAGGCCCGGCGCAAGGCGGCCGAGCAGGTGCGGGACACAGCGGCGGAACTCCTCAACATCTATGCGCGCCGCGCTGCACGCGAGGGCCACGCCTTCCGTTATTCACCGCACGACTACGAGGCCTTTGCCGCGAGTTTCGGCTTCGAGGAAACGCCGGACCAGCGGGCCGCCATCCATGCCGTGATCCAGGACATGATCAGCCCCCGCCCCATGGACCGGCTGGTCTGCGGCGATGTGGGCTTTGGCAAGACCGAGGTGGCCCTGCGCGCCGCGTTCGTGGCGGTGATGGGCGGCAAGCAGGTCGCCGTGCTGGCGCCCACCACGTTGCTGGCCGAACAGCACTTCCAGAACATTGCGGACCGCTTCGGCCGATGGCCGGTGAAGGTGGCCGAGATGAGCCGCTTCCGCTCCGCCAAGGAGATCAAGGCGGCCATGGAGGGGCTGGCCGACGGCTCCATCGACATCGTCATCGGCACCCACAAGCTGCTTTCGGCCGACGTGAAATTCAAGCGCCTGGGCCTGCTCGTCATCGATGAGGAGCACCGCTTTGGTGTCCGCCACAAGGAGGCGATGAAGGCCATGCGCGCCGAGGTGGATGTGCTCACCCTCACCGCCACGCCCATCCCGCGTACGCTGGGCATGGCGCTGGAGGGTTTGCGCGACCTCAGCGTCATCGCCACCGCGCCGCAGCGGCGCCTGGCCATCAAAACCTTTGTACGCAGCGAACACAGCGGCACCATTCGCGAGGCCGTGCTGCGAGAACTCAAGCGTGGCGGCCAGGTCTACTTCCTGCATAACGAGGTGGAGACCATCGAGAACCGCCGCATGAAGCTGGCGGAACTGCTGCCGGAGGCCCGCATCGTTGTGGCCCACGGCCAGATGCCGGAGCGCGAGCTGGAACGTGTGATGCGTGAGTTCGTGGGGGGCAAGCACAACCTGCTGCTGTGCTCCACCATCATCGAAACCGGCATTGACGTGCCCAGCGCCAACACCATCGTGATCAGCCGTGCCGACAAGTTCGGCCTCGCGCAGCTGCATCAGCTGCGCGGCCGGGTCGGACGCTCGCACCACCAGGCCTATGCCTATCTGATGGTGCCGGACATCGAAGGCCTGACCAAGCAGGCCGCCCAGCGCCTGGAAGCCATCCAGAACATGGAAGAGCTGGGCTCGGGCTTCTACCTCGCCATGCACGACCTGGAGATTCGGGGTGCCGGTGAAGTGCTGGGAGAGAACCAGAGCGGCAACATGATGGAGGTGGGCTTCCAGCTCTACAACGACATGCTGTCCGAAGCGGTGCGCTCACTGAAGGCGGGCCGCGAGCCTGATCTTCTCAGCCCCCTCTCCGCCACCACCGAGATCAACCTCCATGCGCCCGCGCTGCTGCCCGATGCGTATTGCGGCGATGTGCATCAGCGCCTGTCGCTCTACAAGCGCCTGGCCACCGCCGACAAGGCCGACCAGATCGACGCCATGCTGGAGGAGATCACCGACCGCTTCGGCAAGCTGCCACCGCAGGGACAGACGCTGTTCGACACCCACCGCCTGCGTGTGCTGGCCAAGCCTTATGGCGTGCAAAAGATTGATGCGGCGCCCACCGTCATCAACATCAACTTCCGGCCCAACCCGCCCATCGACCCCATGCGGGTCATTGAGCTGGTGCAGAAGAACCGCAACATCAAGCTGGTGGGCAACGAAAAGCTGCGCATCGACAAGGCCCTGACCGACCCGAAGGACCGTGCCCATGCCGTGCGGGAGGTGCTCCGCCTGTTGGGGGCGCCGACCACCACGTCGGCCTGACCATCGCCGCCAGCAGCCCCCCTGCCCCTCATCCTCCTCTTCTCAATCCTGAGCCAATCCATGTCCGCCGAGCTGTCCCCCCTGGTCCTGCAGAACGTATCCACGCCGCTGCGCCTGAGCGATTTCCGCCTGGCCGCGTTCGACATGGACTCCACGCTGATCTCCATCGAGTGCATCGATGAAATCGCCGATGTGGCGGGCAAGAAGGCCGAGGTGGCCGCCATCACCGAGGCGGCCATGCGGGGCGAGATCACCGACTTCAAGGAAAGCCTGCGCCGCCGGCTGGCCTTGCTCAAGGGTGTGCCCGCCACGGCGCTGGACGAGGTACTGAGCCAGCGCCTGCGCTTCAACCCCGGCGCGCGTGAGCTCTGCGCGGCGCTGAAGGCGGCGGGTATCCAGCTGGTGCTGGTCTCGGGCGGCTTCACCTTCTTCGCCCGCCATGTGGCGGAACAGCTGGGCATGGACTTCATGCGCAGCAATGAACTCGAGATCGTGGACGGCCGGCTCACCGGTGGCCTGCGGATGCAGGACTGGGGCGACATCTGCGACGGTGAAGAGAAGCGCCGCATGATGCTGGCTTGTGCCCAGCAGATCGGTGCCACGGCGCAGCAATGCATCGCCGTGGGCGATGGCGCCAACGACCTGATCATGATGGGCGCGTCCGGCCTCTCCGTGGCTTATCACGCCAAGCCCAAGGTGCGGGCCCAGGCGATGGTGGCCATCCAGGACGGTGGCCTGGACCGCCTGCTCACCCTCTTCCAGTAAGGATTCAGCCGGCCGGGTGCACCGGGCCGGTGGCGACCACCACACCGTCCTCGTCCGCGTAGATCCATTCGCCGGGGCGCAGCCAATGGCCGTCGATCTGCACCGGCACGTCCTCGACGCCCTGCCCGCGGCGTTCTGTCGGCATCGGCACATGGCCCAGGGCGAAGATGCCCACGGCCGCGGCCTGGAGTTCCTGAAGGTCTCGCACGGCGCCATGAATCAGCAGGCCCGCCCAGCCATTCTTGGCAGCGCTGGCGGCCAGGTTGCCGCCCAGCAGCGCGCGGCGCAGGGAGCCACCGCCGTCCACCACCAGCACACGGCCGCCACCAAAGCTCTCCACCGCTGCCTTCACCAGCGAGTTGTCTTCCAGGCAGCGCACGGTGGCGATGGGGCCGGCAAAACGGACGCGGCCGCCGTAGCTGCGATAGCGGCTGCCGGGCAGCCAGCGGATGGCGCCACTGGTGTCCGCCTTGAGCGAATCGCAGAGATCACAGGTTGAGAAACCGATGCTGGACGAAGGGGTGGTCATCGAGAACTCCAAAGACTGGGACGAAGGCGCATTGAGCGCTTGGGCGAGGTGACCCGTGCGGGCGCAGCGAAGCACCGGCGCGGCGGGCCGGCTCGCAGAACCATCAGGACGCCGACACCTCGATGCGTTGATCGGCGAATTCCACCACCTGCCCGGCGCGGATCTTGGCGGTCTTGCGCAGCTCGGTAGCACCGTCCACGCGGACCTGGCCATCGCTGATGAGATGGCGCGCCGCGCCCCCGCTGTGGGCCAGGCCACAGGCCTTGAGCAGCTTGTCCAGCTCGATGAACTCGCCGCGCAGAGCGAAGGGGATGGCGGGGGCAGCAGATGTAGACATGCGCGTATTGTCCCCGAGCGCAGGGGATCTGTGCGTGGCGAATCGGTGCCGCATCAGCGGCGGTGCGTCATGCAGACGTTCCCTTGCGCTTCAGGGCAGCCTCCCGGATGTTGCTGAGCGTCGTCCGGCTGGTGGAGACCTCCACGGGCAGCTTGAGGTGGATCAGCGTGGGTTGCTGACTGCGCAGCGCCTCCCTCAAGGCCGGCTCCACCGCCTCGGTCTGCTCGGCGGTGTGGGCCGCCCATCCGTACGCCCGGGCCAGCGCCGCGAAGTCCGGGTTGTGCAGGTCGCTGCCGCTGGTGCGCCCGGGGTATTCGCGTTCCTGGTGCATGCGGATGGTGCCGTAGCTGCCGTTGTCCACCACGATGCTGATCAGCCGACGGGCCCCATGGGCCATGGCAGTGGCCATTTCCTGGCCGGTCATGAGGAAGTCGCCGTCACCCGCCAGATTCACCACCCAGCGCTCCTTCTGCAGGAGGCTTGCGGCCACGGCAGCGGGGAAGCCATACCCCATGGCGCCACTGGTGGGTGCCAGCTGGGTACGGCCGCCTTGATGAAGGGCACTGTAGCGATGGAAGCGGTGCAGCCAGCCGCTGTAGTTGCCAGCGCCGTTGGTGTAGATGGTGTCCGGCGGCAGCAGGCGGTTGAGCAGCTGGATGACGGTGGTCATGTCCATGGGCTGGACGGCGGTGCCCTGCTGATTGCGCTGGTAATCGGCATGCGCGGCGGAGGTCCATTCGGTCCAGGGGAAGGCGAAATGGTCCTCGGGGCGCAGCGTTTGCAGCGCCAGGGCGGCCACGCTCATGCTGGCCTGGATGACCTGATCGGCCGCGTAGACACGGCCCAGCTCTTCCGCGCCAGCGTGGATGTGCACCAGTTGTTGATGGGGGCGTGGCGGCTGCAGCAGTTCGTAGCCACCGGTGGTCATTTCTCCCAGGCGGGGGCCGAGGGCAATGATGAGGTCGGCATTGCGGACGCGATCCGCGAGTGCGGGGCTGATGCCGATGCCGACATCACCGGCATACAGGGCATCGCGATTGTCAAAAAGATCCTGCCGGCGAAACACACAGGCCACTGGCAGGTGCCAGGTGCGCGCGAAATGCTCGAGTGCGGCGCAGGCCTCCACCGTCCAGCCGCCGCCGCCCACCAGCACCAGCGGACGGTCCGCGCCTTCCAGGCGGGCCTGCAATGCCAGCAGGTCGGCGGGGGAAGGCCATGCCACAGCGGGGCTCACACGCGGCAGCACGGGGGCAGCGGTGAGCGTGGTGAGCATGTCTTCAGGCAGGGCCAGCACCACGGGACCGGGGCGGCCTTGCTGAGCGGTGTGAAAGGCACGGGCGAGGTACTCGGGCAGGCGGTCGGCATCCTGCACCTCGGCCACCCATTTGGCCATGCCGAGGGTGCCGGGGCCCAGCATCTGTCGGTAGTCAACTTCCTGGAAGGCTTCGCGGTCTCGCTGGTCGGAGGCGACCTGGCCGATCAACAGCACCAGCGGGGTCGAGTCCTGGAAGGCCGTATGCAGGCCAATGCTGGCATTGGTGGCGCCGGGTGCGCGGGTGACCAGGCAGACGCCGGGGCGGCCCGTGAGCTTGCCGGCGGCTTCGGCCATGAAGGCCGCACCACCCTCATGCCGGCACGCAATGAAGCGTATGCGGCCCTTGTGTTCATGGACGCCGTCCAATACCGCGAGAAAGCTTTCGCCGGGGACGCCGAAGATGGTGTCCACACCCTGCGCAATGAGGGCCTCAACGAGGGCGTGGCCGGCGAGACGCTCGCCAGGGATGCTGCTGGGGCGGAGGGGCATGCGACCCGACTTTAGCGAGTCGAGCAGGGAGTGCAAGACTTGGGTAGGTGACGCGGGGGCGGGGCATAGACTCGCCGACGCTGCGCTGATTCAGCAGGCTGTCTTCCCTCTCGACCAGGAACGTCGCCTCCAGAGGGTCCTCACCGACCGGGCTTACAAGCGCGGATCGGGAACCGAATTACCTGGCAGTACATGTCTACAAAAGCGCCAATCGCTGACGGCCTGATCGTCCAGGTAGACATCCGGCTTCGGAAGGAATGCGACGAAGCATCCCTCGACGCCGAGCTCCACTGCGGAGGCCTTCGCGTAATCCGCGCCGCCGGAGCTCCACAGGTAGAGCTGATCACCAGCCTCATGCATGGCCCGCACCTGCGCAACAACGGCGGGCATGGGAATTCGCTTCATGCCGACCGAGCGGATCAGTGTGTCATCAACATCAACAAAAACAATGCGTGGTCTCATGGAGCTGCCTGATGGATGGGCGGGGTCAAATCTGAAGTGCAACACCTGGGGAACCTCTGCATAACGCCTCGCGGCAGACGTAACGCCGCTTCGGGCGATTCGCAGCGTTGCAAATCCTCGCCATAGCGCCCGCTATGGCGAGGATTTGCGCCTTGCGCCCCATCCCCAATCAGGACCACCTCGGCTCGCGGGAGTTATGCAGAGGTTCCCGGGGAGTTGTTGCTTTGATCAGGGACTGTAGCTTGATGGGGATCGGCGGAACCCTTCATGAGTTGGGCGAGCAACCCGATCAGACACCCCTGACTCTCTGCGCCACCACTGCCCACAGCGGCCCGTCAGAATCCAACCGCGCAGCACGCCGAGCTGCAATGCAACGCTACATGCTCAAACGCTGCGCGGCGCTCGACGAGTCGCCCACTTCATGGGAATTGCGCCTGAGCTTTCTGCTCATGGTCGCCGGGCTGCGCCTCCAGCAATGCAGGAATCCGCCGCTGGTTACTCCCCTGCTGGCGCAGCGCTGCCAACGCCAATCGGTGCTCGGCCTGCAGTTGCTTGTGTCTCGTCGTCATCTTCACACCTCACCGGTTGGCAGGTGTTGCACTCCAGAGTTGAGACCGCCCCATCTGACGAACGCTCTAGATTATTTCGACGCAGAAATACTTCTTATCAAACGCGCAAGAAAGACAATGCGTTTTTTGCCATTAGTCGGGGCACATGAATCCACACAGGCTTCGTTATGGTGCACGGGGTGAGCACCCCAGAAGATAGTTAATGCCTGCGCCAATAGCCACGCTCTTCCGACCTTTTATCTCGGCCGCCCCTTGTCAATTGCGGGTTGCCGCAAAACGCTCATCTTTAGCACCACCCTTCGGAGGGGCTTACAACAAAGGATCGTGCAGTCCTAAATTCCGTTCGTCGCGTCGATTCGAGGCGTGATGCGAGTGATCCCCGTCGCACACCAGGGGTCAAAGAAGGAGTTTCTAAATGCAAGAAATGACCATGCAAGAAGTCGAAGCTGTTGCAGGCGGTCTGGACGCCTATACTGGCGCAGGCCTGATCCTGGGCCTGGCAGCGCTGCCTGCCGCCGGCACGATCGGTTTGGCAGTCGGCCTCGGCGCCGCGGCCGGTTTGGTTATCGCCAAGGTGATGTCCGAATAATCAAGAAGGGTGGGTCGCTCCCACCCGTTTTAAGATGAACTCGACGAGTTACTGGCGTAGCTTAGCTGCCAAGAGAATTTCGCCCGCTGCTCATCCTCGCGTCCTCAAAGGCGGAGAATTCGTTGCGCTGGATTCGGGCAGCTTGGAATCTCGATACGCAAACTGGAATCCGCTTGTTTCGGATCTGGTGGCAATGCCCGCCAGTTGCCGCGCACTGCCGCCACTGCGCGATCGTAAGGTGCGAGATCTCATTCGGAGAAAGACGTCCCGGAGTTATGCGATCCTGGGTATAGGATGGCTGGCTCTTGCGGCCTTCGCGCTGCTAGTCCCCGTATGGAAACATAAGGCACCCGGCCTACTCCCCCTTGCGCTGCTCGCACTAGGTTCATTTTTGCTATCCGAAGCCACGTTGATTCGAAAAGGGCGGCCACTGCTCTTTGAAAGAGGCCTGTTCTTCCAAAGCCTTCGGAGTAACGCCAAGGTTCGTGCGGTAGTTTGGGCTTCGACCCTGGTATTAGGCATTATTTTCGCGACGCAGCAGTGGCTCGAAGCAGAATTAGGCAGTGAAGCCGTTCTTGTTAATTTTGCGATGGTGCGTGGGAAACTCATGGAGCACCCATTAACATGGCTGAGCGGCCCCCTCATGCATGGCAGCGTCACGCACTTTTCAAGTAACCTGCTGCTTCTTTCAATAGTACTCGCCATTGCAGTCACCGTCGTCAGGTTTAGGGCGCTTGTAGCCTTATTCGCGGTCGCAAATGCCGCTGGCGGCGCGATTCAGCTGCAATACGGGGGGGCCGGGTATCAAGCCTATATAGGAATATCCGCCGGAGTTTTTTCGCTCTACTTCCTCGTTATTTTTTTAGCGAGCTTGAGGCCGCGTGCGTTCCCCCTTGGACTCCAAAAGGCTCTACTCAGTACGGCGGTCGCCTCAATCTGTCTTTCGGAGGTTTTTTCTCCTTCGGCTGCAACGCTGGCGCACATGGCCGGTGCCATCATTGGCCTTATATCAGGCGCGGTGCTGTTCCAGGTCAGCAAACCCTCGTCCGCCTGGCGAGGGGAGACGCTGCTGGGCTGAAAAAGGTCCGCACAGAGCCGCCGAATACGGCGGTCAGACTGTGAAAGGCCGCTACTCGTAGCCGCGTGACAAGCGACAGCTGTTGCACGGGTCTTCGTGGGGCAACTCGAATCAAGATGCCCGCGAATGCGCGGGGATGCAGACGGTCCTTAAGAGCTTAAGAGGCACTCATGTTTAGACGAGAGGCTCTCGAGGGAGCGGCAACCCGGCTCCATGGCCGGATCATTCTGCCGGCCCACCTTGGGCATCATCTATTAACTGCCCTGTATGGGTCAGTGGCTGTGGCCATTGTGCTGATCCTTGCATTCGGCTCGGTCACCAAGAAGGCGGTGCTGCAAGGCGCTGTCATGCCCGCGGGCGGCGTGGTGCGCATTGTGGCACCCGCCACCGGCATCATCGTCAGCGACGGCATTGCTCAAGGTGAGCGGGTACGACGCGGTGCGGCGCTTTTCCACATCCTGTCCGCGCAGCGGGACATGGACGAGCAGAATCCCAATGCCAATGTCGGTCGGCTCTTGATTGATCGCAGGGCAAGTCTGCAGCAGGATCGTGAACGGCTGCTTCGCCTCACCACCGAGAAAGACGCGGCGCTCGGCCGGCGCGTCACGGAGTTCAAGGCCGAGGAGCTTCAAATCGAGGACCAGATCGCTCTCCAGAGATCCAGAGTGAGGCTCCTAGAAGATTCCTTGAAGCGCACCCAAAATCTGGTGGCAGCAAACTTCCTCTCTCCGGCTCAGGCAGACACACAGCTTGCGCAACTCATCGAACAAAAGCAGCGTCTGACGGAGCTTCTACGGGCCAGGTCTCAGACACAACGCGAGCAAGCTGAGGGCTTGGCCGAAAGGACTCAACTGCAAATTCAGGCGCAGCGCGACGAGGCGTCGATCAGTCGAAGCATTTCGTCCTTGGAGCAGGAGACGGAAGAGAACCGTAGCCGCAAAGGTGCCTCAGTGGTGTCGCCGCTAGATGGAGTGCTAGCCACCCTGATGGTCAGCCCCGGCCAGCATGTCACTGCTGGGACGGTAGTGGCAGCAATGGTTGGAACAGATATCACCTTCGAGGCCGAGCTTTATGCGCCATCACGGTCGGTCGGATTTTTGCAGCCTGGTTTACCGGTCCTGTTGCGATATCAGTCGTTCCCCCATCAGAAGTTCGGGCAGTACAGGGGAAAGATTCTGGACGTAGCGACCACCGCATTGCGCCCAGAGGATTACCAAGCCAACGGGCTCCCTGCACCCGCCTCGGCGGACATGCTCTACAGGGTGCGCGTGACGCTCGAGAGCCAGGCAGTTCAAGCCTACGGGAAATCGGCGCCTTTGCAGGCAGGCATGGCATTGGAAGCCACCGTCGTTCTGGAAGACCGGAAGATCTACGAATGGATTCTCGATCCGATATTTTCAATGACAGGACGATTGTGAGCGAAGCATGATGGCCCTGTTGAATCTGAATTTCTGGCAGCGCCAATCTCTGCCAATCATTCTTCAAACCGAATCGGCCGAGTGCGGGTTGGCATGCCTCTGCATGATTGCCTCGTTCTGGGGACGGCGAATGGACCTACGCACGCTACGGTCCCGCTACCCGGTGTCGCTCAAGGGCGCCACTTTGAAGCAGCTGATGAGTACCGCAAGCGAAATCCAGTTGGTTTCAAGGCCCCTGAAGCTGGACATGAGCTATCTACCTTCATTAAAGACTCCATGCATCCTCTTCTGGGACTTGAACCATTTTGTGGTGCTCAAGGAGGTCCGTCGCCAAGCAGCCGTTATTCACGATCCCCGCATCGGAAGCCGAACGCTTACGCTTGACGAGGTGTCGTCGCACTTCACTGGAGTGGCCCTCGAGCTTAGTCCGACGTCGGATTTTCATTCAAAGGACGAGCGTCAGTCCGTCACCCTCAGATCGCTGATTGGAAATGTCACGGGCCTGAAGCGAGGGCTTGCGCAGACCCTCGTTCTGGGGGTGTCATTGCAGGTCTGTGCCCTGGTTTCGCCGTTCTACATGCAATGGATGGTGGACGAGGCCCTTGTCGCCCAGGACCGTGATCTCGCCGCGGTGCTTGCGCTCGGATTCCTGGCCCTGCTAGCTACTCAGTCACTCATGACGGCGTTTCGAAGCTGGCTCATTTCGCTGCTGGCGGCGAACTTCAATTTCCAGTGGCTCGGCAACGCGTTTTCACACCTGATGCTTCTGCCGCTATCGTATTTCGAAAAGCGGCACCTCGGCGACATTGTTTCCAGGTTCGGTTCAATCCAGACAATTCAAAAGTCCATCACCACACAAGCGATAGAGGCCGTTGTGGACGGGATATTGGTGACTTGCGTTGCCACCCTGATGCTGCTGTACAGTCCCGCGCTGACGGTGGTTTCCTGCCTCACCGTCGCCGTATACGCCACAATACGTTCGCTGTTGTTCCGCTCCATGCGCGCGGCGACAGCCGAGCAAATTCTGCACGCTGCCAAGCAGCAGACCCAGTTACTGGAGTCCGCTAGAGGGGTTCAGGCCATACGCCTGTTTGATAAGGTCGAGGAGCGGCGCGCGAGTTGGCTCAGCGCACTTGCTGATCAAACCAACGCTGAACTGCGAATCTCTCGACTGACGGTGTCTTACCAAGCTGGTAACAACATACTGTTTGGCGCTGAGCGCATCGGCATCATCTGGTATGCAGCCGTTCTGGTGATGCAGGGACAGCTGTCCGTTGGCATGATGCTTGCGTTCTTGAGCTACAAGGACCAATTCAGTCAACGTATCGCGTCCCTGGTCGATAAAGCCTTCGACTTCCGCATGATGCGTCTGCATGCCGAGCGCGTGGCCGATATCGTGCATACGGCACCGGAACGGATGCTAGCCGTCACTCAGGTCGCGAGCATTGATTACGCCAGCGCCGACGTGGAGTTCCGAAACGTGAGCTTTAGATACGGGGTTGGAGAGGCGCCGGTGCTTGACGGCATCAGTTTGACGATCAAGGCAGGCCAAAGCGTGGTGTTCACCGGGCCATCCGGGTGCGGGAAAACGACCTTGGTGAAACTGCTTCTAGGTCTGCTGGAGCCCTCCGAGGGAGAGATTTTGGTGGGCGGGGTACCTCTGAATCGCGCTGGTTTGCAACGCTGGCGCGCCGCCGTCGGCGCCGTGATGCAAGAGGACGGATTGTTTGCCGGGTCTATCGCGGACAACATCTCGTTCTTCGATGCCGAGTCTTCAGCGGAGCGAGTCGCGGCAGCGGCCAAAAGAGCATCGCTTCATGCTGAGATCGCCTCCATGCCCATGGCATACAACACGTTGATTGGAGATCTTGGATCCGGTCTCTCCGGCGGGCAGCGGCAGCGTCTATTGCTGGCAAGGGCTTTTTACAAGGATCCCAGAATTTTGGTACTCGATGAGGCCACCAGCCATTTGGATATTTGGAATGAGCAGGCTGTCAACCAGTCGATTCAGCAGGCGAGGTTGACACGCATCATGGTGGCGCACCGCCCAGAGACCATTACGATGGCTGAGCGAGTCGTCGTGCTTCATGCTGGGAAGGTGCTAGAGGACGTTATTCGAGACCAACAGCCGGCCGTCATGGAGCCAGGGTTGCATGTGGCAAGCTGAGAAGCGCCTGCGGGCCCTTCCTTCAACGTCCACATTGGCGACATCGCAAGCCGCAGCTATATGCGTTGATCACCGGTTTCGGCTTTCATGAGCGCGTATCGCTGCGGGTGCCACTCGCCGGAGGGGTACTGCCCCCCAACTTTGGCCCTCGGGCGGGTTTGAACACGCACCAGCGTTTGCACCCGTCGTGGCGAGAGGTTCCAACGCCGCAGGCTGCTGAAACGCACATGAAACGCCCAGATTTGACAATGGGTCCAACGGACCCCAACCCGCTCACGCGTTGGACATTTGGGGGGCATTGCCTGCCACGCCTGGAGCCCAGTTTGAACTTCTCGTCGTCTGAAAGTCTCTTCGAGGCACTGTCCAAATCACTCGACCATCCCTCGGACCTCCCGGCTGCGCTGAGCCGTCGCCGCCTGGTACAGGGCCTGGTGGCGGCCCCGTTCATCTCTGGCCTTTCCGGGCTTTCAGCCTGCGGCGGCAAGGCACATGAGAAGGATGCGGACGCGAGCGATCCCAACACCGGCGGCTCCGACACCACACCACCCGTGAGCGTGAGCCTGGACAACCAGGTGGAAGACACCACATTGCCCACCGTCTCCACGCTGGTTCACCCAGGCCTGCTTCACACCCAGGCTGACTTTGTGCGCATGCGGGAAAAGGTGGCCGCTGGCGCCAGCCCCTGGATCGAAGGCTGGAATGCCCTGCTGGCCAGTGGCTATGCGTCGGCCACGGCCACACCGCGCCCCTTGGCCACGGTGATTCGCGGTGGCGACGGCAGCAACTTCGCGCAGATGTACATCGACATCGCGCGCACCTATCAGCTTGCGCTGCGCTGGCAGGTCACGGGCGACACGCTTTACGCTGACAAGGCGGTCGAGTTCCTGAATGCCTGGTCGTCCACGATGACCGCACTCACCGGCAATGCGGACCGCTTCCTCGCTGCAGGCATCTACGGCTATGAATGGGCCAATGCCGCAGAACTCATGCGCAGCTATCCGGGATGGGCGGCAGCGGACATCCAGTCCTTCCAGAACCTCTTGTCCGGCATCTTCTATCCCCTCTCCCACGATTTCCTGATCAACCACAACGGGTCGGAGATCACCAACTACTGGGCCAATTGGGACCTCTGCGCCATCTCGGCCATCTTCGCGATTGGCGTCTTCTGCGACAAACCCGACTACTGCAACGAGGCGCTTGCCTACTACACCGGTGGCAGAGGCAACGGCAGCGCTGCACACAACGTGTATGTGCTCCATCCCGGGCATCTGGGCCAATGGCAGGAAAGTGGCCGCGACCAGGGCCATTCCACGCTGGGCATTGCATTGGTGGGCGCGCTCGCTGAAATGGCCTGGAACCAAGGCATCGACCTGTATGGCTTCCGGAACAACCGCCTGCTGGCGGGCGCCGAATACGTGGCCAAAACCAACTTGGCGGACGCCGCCGGCAACACCTATGTGGTGCCCTACGCCCCCTACGCCAACCGGCAAGGTCAGACCACGGACATCTCCAGCAGCGGACGCCCTTTCTACCGGCCGTGCTGGGAGTCCGTCTACAACCACTACACCAAGCGCAAGGGCCTTGCGGCCCCCTGGGTGACGGCGATGACGCTGGGGCATCAACCAGAAGGAAACACGGCCGGCGACCAACTCGGTTTTGGCACGCTCTCGTTTTCTCGTGATGCGTATGCCGAGGCCCTGGCGCCCAGCGGGTTGCGGGGATGCCTGCGTGAAGGGCAGGTGCTGCTGTCCTGGTGGGGGTGCACCACGGCCACCAGCTACAAGGTCAAGCGTGCTGCGTCCGCATCGGGGCCGTTCACCACCATTGGCAGCGTGACGGAGTTGCTCACCTATCCCGATGCCGTGGCCAACGGCACCTGGTATTACGCGGTCAGCGCCGTCACGCCGTCCGGAGAGACGGCAGATTCGAAGGCGATCCGGATCGTCACTCCGGTCGAAGCGCGTGTGGTGCTGCCGCTGACAGGGAACGCGAATGACACCAGCGGGGCGGGCAGCCATGGCACGCTCAATGGTGGCACCGCATGGGGTGCCGGCCGGGGTAGCGCCCAAGCATTGCAACTGGACGGTACCAACGGCTACCTCTCTCTGCCCAACGGCATCATGGCCGCGCTTGGGGACTTTTCCATTTCGACCTGGGTCTACTGGAACAGTGCCGTCCCATTCACACGCGTGTTTGACTTCGGAAGCAGTGACATCGCGTATCTGGCGCTGATACCGAAAGACGGCGCAGGTGTCATGCGATGCACATTGACGGGCACCACCGGCTGGGGTGAGCAGAGCATCGTGGCCTCCTCCGCACTACCCACGGGCCGTTGGGTTCACGTTGCCGTGACCTTGTCAGGCACGGTAGGCAAGCTGTACCTGGACGGGGCTGAAGTGGGTAGCGGAAGCGGCATCACGTTCGCGCCATTCCAGATGGGAACCACCGTTCAGAACTGGATCGGCCGTTCGCAATATGCGGCGGACCCCTTCTTCAACGGCAGACTGCAGGACTTCCGGATCCACGCGGGGGCGTTGACGGCGGCCGATGTCGCGGCGATGGCGGCCGTGGCAGCAGGCTGAACGCGAAAGGCCTGCGCAGCGGCTCTGGTCCGGGCTTAGACCCAAGCTTGAACTCCAGGGCACCGGCCACGCGCACTGCCGCAACAAGCCTCTACGGCTTCAGGAACTCGTTCTCCACCCACGCGGAGGCACTCGCCTCGCTCAGCCGGAAACTGGCCGGCACGCGGACCTGGGCGATCTGTTCGCCCTCGTCGTTAACGGCGCTCAGCAGCGCGTAGGGGTTGTCCTCATCGGGCACGATGTCCAGCAGGACCTGGATACGACCCGAGGCGGTATCCAGCTTGAGGCTCTTGTGCAGCTTGGCATGCAGTTGCTGCTCATGGCGACGCAAGACCTCGGAGGCCGTCTTCACCAGCGTGTGGAAGGCGGCAGCATCCAGCGGCTTGGGGTTCTTCTTGTCCCGGCCCATGGTCCAGGGGCCGACCAGTGCGGGTTCGGCCTGCCCTGCCAGCGTCATGGCCACAGCCCAGCCATCGTCGTCTTCATTCTTGATCACCTGTGCGGTCCAGCGCTCATCTCGCCACAGCCGTGGCTCCTGGATGGTGGTGACTTCGTCGTCGGAAAGATTCGTACTCATGCTGGGGAAGGTAACACGTCCGGTTGTGGCCCACCGTGCGGCTCGAGTGAGCCCCACGGTGCGCTATTCGTAGTACTTGCCCGCCAACAGCACATCCGCCATGCGCCGCCACGGGTTGGCAGGCTTCTCGTAGCGAGGCAGCCCATGGGTGGATGCTTGACCCCAGGTGGCCGCTGCATCAAGAAACGCACCCAAGGTGCCGTTCTCCCAGCCCAATCCCTCGGACCCATACGGATTGGAGGGCTGCCCGGTCTCGGCGTCGTGGTCCGCCCCCCAGTCAGTCGCCAGTGCGGCCAGGAAGCGCAGAAATCCCGCTTCGTCCTCGACCTTCTCGGCCAGTGCATGCAAGTCCATGGTCATCGGTGTTCGTCCTTTCGCGCAGCATCATCGCGCGGGGCCGCGCCGGGGTGGATCACCCGGGAGAGCCTTGTTGTGGTCCATACACACCCGCATGGGAGAGTGGCGAGCCGGCGGCGCCCCACGTAAACGTGACTCGCAACGGCACGGATGCTACTGTATAAACAGACAGCAAATGAGGCCCTACCCTTCATTGCCAGCCACGCATCGGCCTGATGGGCGCCGAAACCCTGTCCCCCTCCAGAGAACTGCCCGCCATGACGCATCACCGCCCCCGTCGAGCACTGTGTTCCTTCGCCTTGGTGGTGGCTGGCCTGCTCGCTCAGGCTGCCATCGCCGCCGAAGCGCCCCCCACCCTTTCACCCGCCGCCACCATGACTCAGACCGCCAAAGGCACCTTCGAAGTCCAACTCAACAATGCGCCCGCAGCTGAAGGCACGGAGGCCGCCAAGATCGGCCGCATGTCAATACGCAAGCAATTGCACGGGGACCTGGAAGGCACCAGCCTCGGTGAGATGCTGGCCGTTCGGTCATCCGTTGCAGGGTCAGCTGGTTATGTCGCGATGGAACGCGTCGAAGCCACACTGGCCGGGCGCACCGGCAGCTTCGTGCTGATGCATCTCGGTGAAATGAACCGCGGCCAGCAGCGCTTGACGGTGCAGGTGATCCCCGACTCCGCCACCGGAGAACTGGTCGGCCTGAGCGGCACCTTCAGCATCGACATCAAGGACGGCAAGCACTTCTACGAGTTCCGCTATCAATTGCCGACGCACTGAGTCCTGAGTTGCAGCTCCTATCGGTCAAACGTGGACAGGAAAAGCTTGGCTTCTTTCTCGATGATCTCGTGAAGGCCCGGCACCTTACTTGTCATATGCGCAAGGTCCTTCAGTGTTTCCAGGACTATGAAGGCCAATTGAACAACTCTTGCCTTGAGCTGAGTTCTCGGGAACCGCGCGCCGCAAGCAGATCTGCCAAGCGCTCGCCCTGCCTGGCGTTGGTTTGGGGCCGTACGCCCTGCCCATCAACGGCAAACCGCAGGCGACCGATAGGGGCCTGGGATCCGAGGACACTCAGCAGCAAGAGCGGGTCCATCCCGCTGGACTTGGCAAGACGATTTCGCAACTGCTCAAGCACAAACCCTTCCGGAAGGTTCATGTGAAAAATCGGATGCAGTTGCGCACTCTCGTACGGTCGGGCCCGCAGAGGCATGGTCAGTGACGGCGCGACCGACGGTATGGCTTGCGGCGAAAACGTGAAGAGGTAGTTCCCGTCACGTCGAAGGAAGCCAGATTCGCCTTCCGGTGCCGTCACCCTCAGTTGCGCTCCGCTGGACGAGAGCTGCTCAGCCATACTGATCTCCAAGCAGTTCTCTGATTTCGTCCAGTGTCGGCCGCTGCTGAGGAACTACGCGCATCTCGCCACCCATGGCGGCTGCCGCGCGAGCATATGCCGCAACGGAAACGCCGGGCTTTCCCGCCTCGATCTGCACGATCTTCAGTCGGGGAAGGTTGGCCATTTTTGCCAGTTCCACTTGTGTATAGCCCCGCTCAAGTCGCATCGACTTGAGCGAGGCAGCGAGATGAAGAAGTCCGGTTTCGTAGTCTGCCATATGTATCGTAAAAGATACTTTCCAGGCAAGAAGTATGGATTTCAATACTTTATACGTCAAGCGAGCAGCCGCATCCCGCGGCAGACGACGGTGCTCAGAAACAAGTGGTGGGTGGCGCGCACAACCTGCTGAGGGCGCCAGTAGTTCGGGATCTCGGAAGCACGCTTGCGTGCACTGGTGCTGTCACTGCTCCGCAAGCGTCAGGCAAGGGGTTGAGCTTGACCCCCGGCGACACATCGCCCGCTCAGGCTGACGTCCCCTTATCGCCCCAGCGCCAGCGCGGTGGCTCGCCCTTGAGATAACAGATGCCCAGAAGGATGGCGGTCACCAGACCCACATAGGCCAGGAAGCCCCAGTGCGAGTCGCTGGGCGGGAAAACAAACACCCCCGCCACCAGCAGCACCACGAAGCCCAGCAGCGTGACCTGGCCTTGCCAGATGGTCGGAAATCCCCATCCCCAGCCGTAACGCTTCGCCGGGAACCAATAGCGATTGCCTGCCATGAGCCTCTCCTTTCGCGGCCGAGTCTACGCGCATTGGCATCAAGACGGCATCAAAGGGGATCCCGGCGTTTGGCCATCGCCTTCACCGCAAAAGCCCCCTCAGCCCTTGGGCACCTTCCGCACCAAACTGGCCGCTCCAATGCCCATCAGCAACGCCAGGGACGCGCCGATGAACACGGCGTTGTTCCACTGGCGATCCATGAGTGCACCGAAGATGGGCGCCGCCACGGCGAAACCGGTGTCCAAGCCGGAATAGACCGTGCCGTAAACCCGTCCAGTGGCGCCGGGAGGTGCGGCTTTCTTGATCAACATGTCTCGCGACGGACCCGCCAGACCGGTACCAAACCCCGCCAACGCAGCAGCAACCAGCGCCATGCCCGCCGGCAGCCAGCCCGTGCCGGTCAGCGCCAGCAACACCGCAGCGCCTGTCATGGCCCAAGCGATGTTGCGCTCCAGATTCTGGGAACGCGCCACCAGGAAGCCCCCCAGCACCATGCCGATGGCCCCACACACCATGTAGCCGGTCACCACCCACTTGGTCACCGTCAGGTCCAGCCCATACATCGCATTCAGCGCCGGTGACGCAAAGCTCTGGATGGAACTCAGCGCGGACGTGGTGAAGAAGAAAAACGAGAAGCACAGCCACACCGAGGGCAGCTTCAGGAAGGCCATCGGATGCTCATGGACTGGCGCGGCGGCACCGGCCTTCTCATGCCCCCAGGCCCCCTGGCTGTCATCGATGGCATCGCGCTGCAACGCCAGCAGCGCGATCACGAACAGCGCCCACGCCGCAGTGGCGGCATAGCCCAACCGCCAGTTCCCGCCGGTGCCCTCATAGATCCAGAGCAGCAGCACCGGCGCAAAGGCCCAGCCAATATTGCCGGTGATGCCGTGGACCGAAAAGGCGTGGCCCAGACGGGCCTGGGACACCCGCTTGTTGAGGATGGTGAAGTCCACCGGATGGAACGGTGAATTGCCCAGCCCCGCCAGGGCCGCCGCCAGCGCCAGCCCGGAGAAGCCATGTGCCGTGCCCGCCGCCACCGACGCCAGCACAAAACAGCCCAGCGCCAGGAACAGGATGGGCCGCGCCCCAGTGCGGTCCACCAGAAAGCCGGACAAGGCCTGCCCCACCCCGCTGATGACAAAGAAAATGCTGACCAGCAGCCCCAGCTCCGAATAGCTCAGCCCGAACTCCCGCATGAACACGGGGAACAGCGGCGGCAGCAGCATGTGGAAGAAATGCGAGGTGCCGTGGGCCAGGCCGATCAGGCTGATCGTCTGGATGTCTCGTTTGGCGCTCTGTGCGGCGCTCAGCGGCAAGGTGGCTGTATTCATGGTGCGGATGTTGTCAGGCTGGCGGCGTCGCAATTACGATAGCCGGACAAGTTCTGTCGAGATTCCGTCATGGCCAAAAAACCTGTCCGCAGCCCAGAACCTACCGGACCCGCCGGCCTCACGGCAAGTACGGCCCGGCCTGTGGCCACGCCTGGGCATCGCGCTCGCCCCCTGGCCGGGTCCGGGTCTGCATCTGCCCGCGCATCTGCATTCGCGCCCGCTGCCGCGCCCGGCCGCACCAGCCTGCCGCCGCTGGATCCGCGCCGCTACGCCCCCAGCGACGAGCGCCCCGTCCGCGCCAAGTCCCGCAGCATGGACAGCCATGTGGACATCCAGGCGCATCGCCACGACTGGGGCCAGTTCGTCTTCTCCGTCAGCGGCGTGGTGCGGGTCAACACGGAACGCGCCGCCTTTCTGCTGCCGCCGTCCCGCGCCGTCTGGATCCCGGCCGGTGTGGAGCATGCGGTGACGGCGGTGGAACGCTGCGAACTGCGCACCCTCTACCTGCACCGCCCGCCCTGCGGCCATGAAGTCTGGCTGGGCAACCGCGTTCTGGAGGTCTCGCCCCTGCTGCGGGAACTGGTGGTGCAGATGGCCCTGGACGAAGTGCAGCAGCAACACGCGGTGGCCGACCGCGAACGCTGGCTGGCGCACCTGATCCTGGACGAGATCCGCCGCGCCCGCAGCCTGCGCCTGGGCGTGGACTTGCCGACGGACAAGCGCCTGCGCCGCCTTTGCGAGGCCGTGCTGGCCGACCCGCAGCGCTTTGCCAACCTTGAGGATTGGGCGGGCCTGGTAGGCGCCAGCGCCCGAACCGTCTCCCGCCTGTTCCGCCAGGAACTGGGGAGCAGCTATGCGCAATGGCGCCAGCAGGCCCTGCTGGCCGAAGCCCTGCGCCTGGCGGCCCACCGCAAGCCCATGGGCGTCATCGCCAGCGAACTGGGTTATGCCAGCGCCAGTGCGTTTTCCGCGATGGTCACCCGCACCGTGGGCATGCCACCGAGCCGCTTTTTCGAACAGGTCTGAACCGCCCCCCTACGACCGCCGCCTATTTCCCATCGAGCCGCCAGCGAGCCCCAAGCGTTGATGCACATCGCTGCCGTGCCCAGTGTGGCGTCCGCGCGAACGGAAGCCCTGCTGGACTCGATGGCATCCGTCCCCCACCTAGAATCCGACGCATGGACCAGGTTTTGCTCGATTTCGACCGCCAGGACGCTCAAGGCGCCACCTGCACCGCCCACGCGTGGGCCAAGGTGCCCGCGCCTCTGACACCCAGCCAGCGACAGTCCCTCAAGCAGCGCGCCAAGGAACTGCTGGCCGCCAAGGGCGCCGTACTGGTGGCGCACTACTACGTGGACGGTGATCTGCAGGACCTCGCGCAGGAAACCGGCGGCATCGTCTCCGACTCGCTGGAGATGGCCCGCTTTGGCCGCGACCACGCCGCCAGCACGCTGGTGGTGGCGGGCGTGCGTTTCATGGGTGAGACCGCCAAGATCCTGAGCCCCGAAAAACGCGTGCTCATGCCCGACCTGGAAGCCACCTGCTCCCTGGACCTGGGCTGCCCCGCCGACGAATTCGCTGCCTTCTGCGACGCCCACCCGGACCGCACCGTGGTGGTGTATGCCAACACCAGCGCCGCCGTGAAGGCGCGCGCGGACTGGATGGTGACCAGTTCCTGCGCACTGGAGATCGTCTCGGAACTCAAGGCCCGGGGCGAGAAGATCCTCTGGGCTCCGGACCGCCACCTCGGCCGCTACATCCAGGACCAGACCGGTGCGGACATGCTGATGTGGAACGGCGCCTGCATCGTGCACGATGAATTCAAGGGCCTGGAGCTGGAGCTGCTGCGTGAACAGCATCCCGGCGCCATGATCCTTGTCCACCCGGAGTCTCCCGCCTCCGTGGTCGCCCAGGCAGACGTGGTGGGTTCCACCTCCGCGCTGATCAAGGCGGTGGTGGAAGGCCAGGCCCGCGAATACGTGGTGGCCACCGACAACGGCATCCTGCACCGCATGCGCCAGCTGGCGCCGGACAAGGTGCTCATCGAAGCCCCCACCGCCGGCAACAGCGCCACCTGCAAGAGCTGCGCCCATTGCCCCTGGATGGCCATGAACGGCTTGCAGGGCGTGGTGGACTGCCTGGAGCGTGGCCTGGGCGAGATCCATGTCGAGCAGCCCGTGCGTGTACAGGCGCTGTCCTGCATCACCCGCATGCTGGACTTCACCGCCGCGCTGAAAGCGCGCACGGCCGCCGGCAGCATGACGCCGGGCATGGGCGCGGCCTGAGCCACGACGGCCCGGTCCCGGCGTACGCCCCACCTCGTACCCGCGCAAACGAGCGGCCGCCGGGGCTTTCCATGAGGGGCTTGCCGCCCCTATGCTGTGGTTACCGCTGCATTCAAGCGCACAGCCAGCTGGACCAAGCCATGGACTTCACCTCGCTCTACAACCACCATGAACGGGAAGTGTTCGCTGCGGTCATGGAGACCGCGCCGTCCTACCCCGACATCATCGCCAACAACGAACTGCTGGTGGACGTGGCCTGCGTGGCGCTGAACCGCCTGCCTCCGCGCTACATCCGGCATGAGGTGGACTACTCCTTCTACCTGACCGAACAGGAGCGGCTGGACGTGGACGCCGCCATCAAGGAGGCCGTCAACTACGCCTTCAATTTCGTGCAGGCCCGCAGTGTGCTGCGCTCCAAGCGCCAGTGAGCTGCTATGAGCTGCTATGAGCTGCACATTAGGCTGATCACCGGCGCGCGGCCGAGTTGACCAGCACGGTCGGCAGGCTCGCCGGCAAGGTGCGTGGATAGTCGCGGCTGAAATGCAACCCGCGGCTCTCATGCCGCAGCAGGGCGGAACGCACGATCAGCTCGGCGCAATCCACCAGGTTGCGCAACTCCAGCAGGTCGCGGCTGACGCGGAAGTTGGCGTAGTAATCCTCGATCTCGCCACGCAGCAGGTCGATGCGGTGCAACGCCCGCTCCAGCCGCTTGGTGGTGCGCACGATGCCCACGTAGTTCCACATCAGCAGGCGCAGCTCATCCCAGTTGTGGGCAATGACCACCTGCTCGTCGGCATCTTCCACCTGGCTTTCGTCCCAGGCTGGCAGCGGCGCGGGTTCGGGCTCCGCGTGGCTGGTGATGTCCTGCGCGCAGGTCTGGCCCAGCACCACACATTCCAGCAACGAGTTGCTGGCCAGGCGGTTGGCGCCGTGCAGGCCGCTGTAGGCCGTCTCGCCCACGGCGTAGAGGCCGGGCAGGTCCGCCCTGCCGCTGAGATCGGCCACCACACCGCCGCAGGTGAAGTGCACCGCCGGCACCACCGGGATGGGCTGGCGGGCGATGTCGATGCCCAGAGCCAGGCAGCGCGCATGCACCGTGGGGAAGTGCTCCTTCAGGAAGGCTTCGCCCAGGTGGGTCGCATCCAGCCAGACATGGTCCAGGCCGTGCTTCTTCATTTCGAAGTCGATCGCCCGGGCCACCACGTCGCGCGGTGCCAGCTCCATGCGGGCATCGTGCGCCGCCATGAAGCGAGTGCCGTCCGGCAGCTTCAGGTGGCCACCCTCGCCGCGCAGCGCCTCGGTGATGAGGAAGCTGCGCTCCTGCGGGTGGTACAGGCAGGTGGGATGGAACTGGATGAATTCCATGTTGGCGATACGACAGCCCGCGCGCCAGGCCATGGCAATGCCGTCTCCGGTGGAGGTGTCCGGATTGGTCGTGTAGCGGTAGACCTTGCCGGCGCCGCCGGTGGCCATCACCACGGCACGGGCGGCAATGGCGTCCACCCGCTGGGCATCCATGTCCAGCGCATAGATGCCGTAGCACCGGGAGGGTTCGTCGCGCTGCACGTGGCGCGAGGTGATCAGATCCAGCGCCATCCAGCGCTGGCGCAGCTCGATGTTGGGGTGATTGCGGGCTTTCTCCAGCAGGGCATCGTGGATGGCCTTGCCGGTGGCATCCGCCGCATGGGCAATGCGGCGGACCGCATGGCCGCCTTCACGGGTGAGGTGCAGGCCCAGCGGGCCCTGCTCGTCCGCCGTGAAGGGCACGCCCTGCGCCACCAGCCAGCCGACAGCGTCGGCACTGCGCTCGGCAATGAAACGGGCGGTGGCTTCGTCCACCAGGCCGGCGCCGGCTTCCTGGGTGTCCTTGACGTGGCTCTCGATGCTGTCGTCCCGGCCCAGCACGCCGACGATGCCGCCCTGCGCCCAGGCGGTGGCCGCCTCGTTGAGCTCACGCTTGGCCAGCACGATCACTGGCACCTGGTCCGCGAGGTGCAACGCCACGGTCAGGCCGGCCAGGCCAGCCCCCACGATCACCACCGGCGCCTGGGTGGCGGCGGTCCGAACTGCAGCAGCACTCATCGTCATCGCCCATTCATCAGGGCGTCATCGCTTGGGAGCTGGCGATTCTAAGGGGCGCTTACTGTGGCCGCTTGGCCACCAGGGTCAGGATGTCGTAGCTGGCCACCAGTTCCCCATGCTGGTTGGTCACCTGCACGTCCCAGGCCACCACGCCCTGGGGCGGCTGGTCGGGGCGGTTGCCGCGGTCGATGCGTCGCTTGCAGGTCAGCCGTGCCTGGATGGTGTCGCCGATGGCTACCGGGTTGATGAAGCGCAGCGTGTCCAGCCCGTAGTTGGCCAGCACCGGGCCCGGCGCGGGCGACACAAACAGCCCGGCGGCGGCCGACAGCACGAAATAGCCATGGGCAATGCGCTTGCCGAATTGCGTGTCCTTGGCGGCCACCTCGTCGAAGTGCATGTAGAAATAGTCGCCCGAGATGCCCCCGAAGTTGACGATGTCAGCCTCGGACACCGTGCGGCGATGCGTGAGCAGCGAATCGCCCACCTCGATCTCCTCGAAATGCTTGCGGAAGGGATGCACCACATCCTCCCGCACCGCCCCACCGCGCACATATTCCCCGGTGATGGCCGTCAGCATGGTGGGCGAGCTTTGCACGGCGCAGCGCTGCAGGTAGTGCTTCACCGCCCGAATGCCGCCGAGCTCTTCACCGCCACCCGCGCGCCCCGGGCCGCCATGCTTGAGCATGGGCAACGGGGAGCCGTGGCCGGTGGATTCTCCGGCGGCTTCGCGGTCCAGCACCAGCAACCGGCCGTGGAAGGCGCCCGCATGCAGCACGGCCTGCGCCGCCAGCGCGGGGGTCCGGGTCACGACCGATCCCACCAGCGAGCCACGGCCCTTGGCGGCCAGCGCCAGCGCCTCGTCGAAATCGGCATAGGTCATCAGCGTGGAGACAGGGCCGAAGGCTTCGATGCTGTGGACAGCCTCGTTGCGCATCGCGTCACGGCACAGCAGCAGCGTCGGCGCGAAGAACGCGCCGTCCCCGACACCCTCCCCCAGAGGCGCGAATCCATCGCGCTCGCCAAACACGACTTCGTTGCCCTGCGCCAGTTGGGTGAGCCGCTCTGCCACGTCGGCCTGCTGCGCCTTGGACGCGAGCGCGCCCATGCGCACGCCCTCGATGGCCGGGTCGCCGACCTTGATCTTTGCCAGCCGTTCACGCAGCGCAGCGGCCACGGCGTCCACCTGTGCGGCTGGCACGATGGCGCGGCGGATGGCGGTGCACTTCTGGCCGGCCTTGGCGCTCATCTCTCGCAGGACCTCCTTCACAAAGAGGTCGAACTCCGGATCGCTCGGCTGCACGTCGGGTGCGAGGATGGCGCAGTTGAGGCTGTCTGCCTCGGCGTTGAAGGGCACCGAGCGGCGCACCAGGTTCGGGTTCACGCGCAGTTGGGCGGCGGTGTCCGCCGAGCCGGTGAAGGTCACCACATCGGTCTCCAGCAGCCGGTCCAGCAGGTCGCCAGCGCCGCCGATCACCAGTTGCAGCGCACCGGCCGGCAGCAGGCCGGACGCCTCGATCATGCGCACGCAGGCTTCGGCCACATAGCTGGTGGCGGTGGCCGGCTTGATGATGCAGGGCATGCCTGCCACGAAGCTCGGCGCGAACTTCTCCAGCATGCCCCACATCGGGAAGTTGAACGCGTTGATGTGCACGGCCACGCCGCGCCGGGGCACCAGCACATGGGTGCCCACGAACTGGCCCAGCTTGCCCAGCGGTGTGGCGGGGCCTTCGTGCACCACGTTGCTGGAGGGCAGCTCCCGGCGCGCCATTGACGCGTAAGCGAACAGGGTGCCGATACCGCCTTCGATGTCGATCCACGAGTCTGGCCGTGTCGCTCCGGTGTGGGCGGAGATTGCATAGAGCGCCTCCTTGCGCTCCATCAGGTAGGTGGCCAGTGCCTTGAGGATGGCGGCGCGGCGTTGGTAGTCCAGCGCCAGCAGGGCGGGCAAGGTCTGGCGGCGGGCGAAGTCCAGGCTTTCACCGAAGTCGATGGCTTCGGCGTGGGTCTGCGCCACCAGCTGCCCGTTGACGGCGCTGTGCAGCCCCCCGGCGGCGGCGGTGCCCACCCAACGCCCGCCGATGAGACTTTGAAGAACAGGAGCAGCAACTGTCATTTCAATCCTTGAAAAAAGAGGCGCCAGATTTCGCGGGTGAGCGGCCTAGCGAGCGCGCCGAGGTCGGCGTGAGGAGCGCAGCCGTACCCAGATGCGGCAGATTTCGGGGGTGAGCGGCGTAGCGAGCGCGTCGAGGTCGGCGCGAGAAGCGGAGCGGTATCCAGATGCGCCAGATTTCGCGAGTGAGCGGCGCAGCGAGCGCGTCGAGGCCGGCGCGAGGAGCGCAGCCGTACCCAGATGCGCCAGATTTCGCGGGTGAGCGGCGTAGCGAGCGCGTCGAGGTCGGCGTGAGGAGCGCAGCCGTACTAGCGTACGGCGAGCACCGCAGCGCCGAGATCGGCGCGCGCAGTAGCCGAGCACCCGCGAAATCAGGGTTGGAGCTTCCAGGTGGCGTTCTCAATTTTGACCATCACCCTTGCCCGCTGATCCAGCCCCAGGTGATCGTTCGGCGACATGGTGAACACCCCATGCGCGCCCGGCAGTTCCTTCACGGCTTCCAGCGCATCGCGCAATGCCGCCCGGAACTGCGGTGTACCCGGCTGCGCCTTCTTGATGGCCACGGGGATCGCCGACTGCAGCAGCAGGCCCGCATCCCAGGCATGACCGCCAAAGGTGGACACACTGCCCTTGCCAAACGCGTCCTCGTACTTCGTCACGTACGCCTTGGCGCTTTTCTTCGCCGGATGGTCCGCCGGCAGTTGGTCCACCACCAGCACAGGCCCGGACGGCAGGAAGGTGCCTTCCACGTCCTTGCCGCCCACCCGCAGGAAGTCGTTATTGGCCACGCCGTGGGTCTGGTAGTACTTGCCAGCGTAGCCACGCTCCTTGAGCGTCTTCTGCGGCAGCGCGGCCGGCGTGCCGCTGCCGCCCACCAGCACCGCGTCCGGGCGGGAGGCCATGATCTTGAGCACCTGCCCGGTCACCGACGTGTCGGTACGGTTGTAGCGCTCATTGGCAACGATGCTCAGCCCCTTGCTGGCCGCCACCTTGTTGAATTCGCCATACCAGCCCTCGCCGTAGGCGTCTGCAAAGCCGATGTAGGCCACCGTCTTCACCCCCTGCGCCTGCATGTGGCTGGCAATGGCCAGGGCCATCATGATGTCGTTCTGCGGGGTCTTGAACACCCACTTCTTCTTGGCGTCCATCGGCTCGACGATGCGCGCCGAGGCCGCCATGGAGATCATCGGCACCTGGGCTTCAGACACCGCGTCGATCATCGCCAGCGAGTTGGGCGTGACGGTGGAGCCCACCACCACATCCACCTTGTGCTCGGTGATGAGCTTGCGGGTGTTGGCCACCGCCGTGGTGGTGTCCGACGCGTCGTCCAGAATGATGTAGTTGACCTTCTGCCCCGCGATGGTGGTGGGCATCAGGCTGAAGGTGTTCTTCTCCGGAATGCCCAGCGAGGCGGCCGGCCCGGTGGCCGAGACGCTCACCCCAACGTTGATGTCGGCCCGTGCCGCGCCGCCCAGGCCCAACAACGCGGCGCCGGCCACGGCCAGCAGGGTCTTCTCGATGCGTTTCATGGAGTCTCCTTGAAATATGTAGGTCAGGAACGCAGAGGGGAATGTGGGGTGGTCGGCGAGACGTCCCTCATGCCATCCGGGGGGTATCCGGCATCGGATTTGGCACAGGATCTGACGGGGTGGTCAGCGAGGTGCCCGGCGGCAGTTCGGCCTTCACCGCCCCCAGCCCACCGAAGAACAGATCCGCCACCATGGGCGCCATGGCCTCGTAAGTCAGGGCGCCGTCCGGCCGCAGCCAGGTGAAGGTCCAGTTGATCATGCCAAACAGCAGCATGGTCAAGGGTTTGTGCAGATGGACGCCACGCAACTCCGGCCGCAAGGCCGCCACCGCATCGGCAAAACGCGCAAGCACGCGCCGCTCCACCTCGATCAGGGGGCCGCGGTGAGCCTCATCCAGGAACTTCATGTCCTCTGTCAGCACGCGGTGCTCGTGCTGCGATTCGCCGTAGGCCAGCACAAAGCTGCGGATCAGCGCCCGCAGGTGCTCCGGCGGCGGCAGTTGGCGCGCGGTGACCTCATCCACCAGGTCGGCCAGTTGCTGCAGATGGGTCTGGCAGATCAGCGCCAGCAGTTCGTGCTTGTCGCGGACGTAGTGGTAGAGCGTGGGCTTGGAGACTGCGCAGGCCTCGGCCACCTGGTTCATGGACGTGGCGGCGAAGCCATGGTTGGCAAACAGGCGAGCCGCATGGGCGAGGATCTCCTCGCGCGTGGCATCAAATCCGGGGGCGCGTCCGCGTGCCATCAAGTGCTTTCTCGGAAAAAAGGCGCAGAGCCTACCAGTGCTGGTGCGGTGCCGGCGGGCACTGCTCAGCGCTCGTCAAACGAAATCACCACGCGCGGCGTGAGTGCATGCGCCTGGCAGCTGAGGATGAACCCGGCCGCCACCTCATGCTTCTCCAGCGCGAAGTTCTTGTCCATGCGCACCTCCCCTTCCAGCAGCTTGCAGCGGCAGGTGGAGCACACACCGGATTTGCAGGAGTAAGGCACATCCATGCCGGCACGGGCCGCGGCGTCCAGCAGGCTGGGGTCGCTGCGGCGGAAATCGATCTCGCGGGACACGCCATCGCGGATCACCACCACCCGGGCGGCCTCGGCATCCTCCTCATGCACCTCATGCGGCGCCGCACGGCCCTGCTGCATCTCCGGCGTGCCGAAGCGTTCAATGTGAATGCGCTCCGGCGGCACGCCGGCCTCATGCAGGGCGGCCTCGGCCTGCTCGTTCATCTCGAAGGGGCCGCAGACAAACACCTGGTCGACGCTGGCGGCGGGCACCGGGCCGCGCAGGAAGGCGGCCAGCTTGTCCTTGTCCAGCCGCCCCTGCATGAGCGGGGCATCCACATGCTCGCGGGAGAACACGTGATGCAGGGACAGCCGCGTGAGGTAGCGGTTCTTCAGGTCCTCCAGCTCCTCCTTGAACATGGTGCTGGCGGGCCGGCGATTGCCGTAGATGAGGGTGAAGCGGCTGTGCGGCTCGCGGGCCAGCACCGTCTTCATGATGGAGAGGATGGGCGTGATGCCCGAGCCGGCGGCAATACCCACATGGTGGCGGCCCAGCGCAGGGTCCAGCGGCACATGAAAACGCCCCTGCGGCGGGAAGACCTGCACCGTGTCGCCGGGCTGCAGGGCGTCGTGCACCCAGCAGGAGAAGGCCCCGCCCGGCACCTGGCGCACACCCACGCGCAACTCGCCGTCGTCCACCCCAGCACAGATGGAGTAGGAGCGTCGCAGGTCGTTCCCGTTCACGTCGCCGCGCAGGGTGAGGTATTGGCCCTGGGTGAATCGGAAGGTCTCTCGCAGCGCCTCGGGCACCTCGAAGGACAACACCACCGCGTCGTCGGTGTCCTGATGCTTGGCGCGCAGGCGCAGGGGGTGGAAATGCAGGCTCATGGCGGTACGGGCTCTACAAGGGCTTGAAGAATTCAAAGGGTTCGCGGCAGGTCAGGCAGCGATAGAGCGACTTGCAGGCGGTACTGCCGAAGGGCGAGAGTTGCTCCGTCTGCCTGCTGCCGCAGCGTGGGCAGGCCACGGTGGGGGCGCGCCAGGCGGAGCGCACCAGCCGGATGGGCCGCACCTGCGGATCCGTGCCCCCCTGCCCTTGCACCACCGCCCCCGGCGGCGCGATGCCGTAGGCAAGCAATTTCTCGCGCCCCTCAGGCGTGATCCAGTCGGTGGTCCAGGCCGGCGCGCGGCGCATCGTCACCGTGACGCTGCCAAAGCGCGACAGCGCTTCGCGCACCTGCTGCTCGATGGCCTCGGTGGCCGGGCAGCCCGAATAGGTCGGCGTGAGCACCACCTCCACGCCATCGGCGGTTTCCAGCAGGTCGCGCACGATGCCCAGCTCCACCAGGGAGATGGCGGGCACCTCCGGGTCCGGCAACTGCCCCAGCACTTCCCAGGCGGCCGCCAGCCGGCCGCAGCCATGATCAGGCGGCGAGGCGTCGGTGGCCGAAGCGATGTGCGGTGCCATCACGCTCACCAGGCCCCGCCGGGATACGTGCGTTGGAGGTACTGCATGGTGCTCAGCATGTGGCCCATGTGCTCGCTGTGCACTCCACGGCGGCCCGCGTAGACATGGGGCGTGTCCTTGGGCCGGGGCAACCCGGCCTCCGCCAGCACCGCAGCCATGGCGGCGTCCCAGTCGTCCCGCAGGTCGGCCCAGGCCGGCCCCAGGCCGGATTCGACCGCCGCCGCATCGATCTCGTCGGCGGCGAAGAGCTCACCCACGTAAGGCCACAGTTGCGCCAGGGCCGCCTGCATGCGCCGGGTCGATTCCTCGGTGCCGTCGCCCAGCCGCACCACCCAGTCCGCCGCATGCTGATGGTGGTACTGCACTTCCTTCACCGCCTTGCCGGCGATGGCTGCCACCTCCGCATCGCTGGAGTCGCGCAGGCGGTCCCACAGCGGCAGCAGCCAGCTCGCGACCATCAGGTTGCGGGCCTGGGTGAAGGCGAAGTCACCGCGCGGCAGCTCCATCAGCACCGGGTTGTAGAAATGCCGCTCTTCACGCAGGTAGGCAAGCTGGTCTTCATCCAGGACTTCGCCGCTGCCCGATGCTTGAAGCTCACCCGCTCGCGTGAGCAGCGCCCGGGCCTGGCCCAGCAGGTCCAGCGCGATGTTGCCCAGCGCCAGGTCTTCTTCCAGCATGGGGGCGTGGCCACACCACTCGGACAGGCGGTGCGACAGCACCAGGCAGGCGTCGCCAATGCGCAGCAGGTACTGCGCACCGGCATGGTCGATGGGATGTACGGAATGCGTCATGCCCGCGCCCTTACATGTGGTCCAGCGCTTCGGGGAGTTCGTAGAAGGTCGGGTGGCGGTAGACCTTGTCCTCCATCGGGTCGAAGTACATCGACTTCTCACCAGGATCCGACGCCACGATGGCCGAGGACGGCACCACCCAGATGCTCACGCCCTCCTGGCGGCGGGTGTAGACATCGCGGGCCATCTGCAGCGCCATCGGCGCGTCTGGCGCGTGCAGGCTGCCGCAATGCTTGTGGTCCAGGCCCGCCTTGCTGCGGACAAAGACTTCCCACAGGGGCCACTCCTGGGCGCCGGTCTGTTGATTGAGGCTCATGATGGCGCTCCAGAAACGATGAGAGGTGAATGGGCTGCGGGTGGCTGAAGACCAGGGGCAGGAACTCAGGCCGCCTGGGCGCGCGTGGCGCGCTTGCGGGCATGGGCCAGCGCCGCATCACGTACCCAGGCGCCGTCGTCCCAAGCCTTGACCCGCGCATTGAGGCGTTCGCGATTGCAGGGGCCGTCGCCGCCCACCACGCGCCAGAACTCGCTCCAGTCGATGGGGCCGAAATCGTGATGCTCGCGTTCGGCGTTCCAGGCCAGCAGCGGGTCCGGCAGCGTCACACCCAGGATGCCGGCTTGCGGCACGGTCGCGTCCACGAACTTCTGGCGCAGCTCGTCGTTGGTGAGGCGCTTGATGCCCCAGCGCATGGACTGCTCGGAGTTGGGGGAATCCTTGTCCGCCGGGCCGAACATCATCAGCGCGGGCCACCACCAGCGGTTCACCGCGTCCTGCACCATCGCCTTCTGGGCGGCCGTGCCGTCACGCATCATGACCAGCAGCCCTTCGTAACCCTGGCGCTGGTGGAAGCTTTCCTCGCGGCAGATGCGGATCATGGCGCGTGCATAGGGGCCATAGGAGCACCGGCACAGTGGTACCTGGTTCATGATGGCCGCGCCATCCACCAGCCAGCCGACCACGCCGATATCGGCCCAGGTCAGCGTGGGGTAGTTGAAGATGGAGCTGTACTTGGCCTTGCCGGTGTGCAGCGCGTCCAGCATCTGGTCACGGCTGGTGCCCAGCGTCTCGGCGGCGGAGTACAGATAGAGCCCGTGGCCGCCTTCGTCCTGCACCTTGGCCAGCAGGATGGCCTTGCGCTTGAGGGTGGGCGCGCGGGTGATCCAGTTGCCCTCGGGCAGCATGCCGACGATCTCCGAATGCGCGTGCTGGCTGATCTGGCGCACCAGCGTCTTGCGGTAGTGCTCGGGCATCCAGTCCTTGGCTTCGATGAAGTCGCCTTGATCGATGCGGTGTTCGAAGGCGTCGTTGCGCGCCTGCTCCTGCGCCGACAGCAGCCGGCGGGCTTCGTCCTGGGGACCAACGCTCATGGCCTGGGTGTACATCGCTTCTCCCGTGTTCAGGTGCGTGGCCGTTTGTCGACCACCCGGCGGGCCTTGCCCACCAGGGTGCGTTCGATGGAATCAGGCGCGCCCACGGTCACGCGGGTGGACACGCCAATCAGGGTCTTGATGCGGTGCTGCAGCGCCTGTGACACCGCTTGCGCATCCACGCCCGTCGAGGTGGTGGAAAGCTCACAGCGCACCTCCACCTCGTCCAGCGCCCCCTCGCGGGACACCACGAGCTGGTATTGGCCGGACAAGCCCTGCTCCGCCAGCACCAGTTCCTCGATCTGCGTCGGGAAGAGATTGACGCCACGGATGATCAGCATGTCGTCGCTGCGGCCGACGATCTTGCCCATGCGGCGCATGCTGCGCGCCGTCGGCGGCAACAGCCGGGTGAGATCCCGCGTGCGGTAGCGGACCACCGGCAGTGCTTCCTTGGTCAGGGAGGTGAACACCAGTTCCCCTTGCGCCCCTTCGGGCAGCACCTCACCGGTGTCCGGGTCGATGATCTCGGGATAGAAATGGTCTTCCCAGATCACCGGGCCATCCTTGCTCTCGATGCATTCGCTGGCCACGCCCGGCCCCATCACCTCGGACAGGCCGTAGATGTCCACCGCATCGATGCCGGCTCGGGCCTCGATGTCGCGGCGCATGGCCTCGGTCCAGGGCTCGGCGCCGAACACACCGACCTTGAGCGAGCTGTCCCGCGCGTCCAGGCCCTGGCGGGCGAACTCCTCGACGATCACCTGCATGTAGCTGGGCGTGACCATGATCACGTCCGGCTGGAAGTCCCGGATCAGCTGGACCTGCTTCTCGGTCTGGCCGCCCGACATCGGGATGACGGTACAGCCCAGCCGCTCGGCGCCATAGTGCGCCCCCAGCCCACCGGTGAAGAGGCCGTAGCCATAGGCCACGTGCACGATGTCCCCGGCACGGGTGCCGGCGGCACGCAGCGAGCGGGCCACCAGGTCCGCCCAGGTGTCGATGTCCCGCTTCGTGTAGCCCACCACCGTGGGCTTGCCGGTGGTTCCGGACGAGGCATGCACGCGCACCACGTCCTGGCGTGGCACCGCGAAGAGGCCGAACGGATAGTGGTCCCGCAGATCCTTCTTCGTGGTGAAGGGGAAGTGCCGCAGGTCGGAGAGGTTCTTGAGATCGGCGGGATGCACACCCTTGGCATCGAAGGCCGCCTTGTAATGCGGCACCTGCTCATAGGCCTGGGTCAGCGTCCAGCGCAGGCGCATCAGTTGCAGGGCGCGAAGCTCGTCCTGGCTGGCGCGTTCGATGGGTTCCAGGTCCCCGGCGCGGGGCAGCTTCACCGGCATGATGGATCGTCTCCTGTGCCCGTCGCGGTCAGCCCCGGCACCACGGGCTGGCCCTTGATGCGATAGGAGCGTCCACGAAAGACGGCGACCAGTTCGTCGCGCTGGTTGGTGATGGTGATGTCGTAGACCCCCGTGCGGCCGGCCAGCGAGGTCTCGGCAGCCACGGCGGTCAATACATCGCCCAACCGGGAAGGCGCGACGATGTCGATCGCGAAACCCGAGGCCACCGTCATCTCGTTGTGCGAGTTGCAGGCGAAGGCGAAGGTGGAATCCGCCAGGGTGGTGACCACACCCCCGTGGCAGATGTCAAAACCATTGAGCATGTCGTCACGCACCGCCATGCGCAGCGTGGCGGTGCCCGGGCCGATCGCGCTGATCGTGATGCCCAGCCCCCGGGAGGCCCTGTCGCTGGCCCACATGCGGTCACGCACCGCTTCGGCCAGCGCCTGGCGGGACACGCTGCGTGTCCCTTCGTCGGACAAACCAGCCATCAGCGGTCCTTGAAGTTCGGCTTGCGCTTGTCCAGGAAGGCAGCCGTGCCCTCCAGATAGTCGTGCGCAAAGCCCATCTGGCTCTGCAACCGGGCCTCCAGGCGCAGCGCGTCTTCCAGTTCGAGATCCATGGCTTCGTCCAGCGCGGCGCGGGTCTGCACCAACGCCCGGGTGGGCATGCCGGCCAGTTGCTGGGCGAGTGCCATGGCGGCAGCGGGCAGTTCCTCATCCGCCACGCAGCGAGCGATCAGGCCCCACTGCTGAGCCTGTTCCGCGGGCAGCTTGTCGCCCAGCAGCGTGAGTTGAAGGGCGCGGGCGCGGCCGACCAGTCGTGTCAGGAGCCAGGTGCCCCCGCAGTCCGGCACCAGGCCGATCCGCGAAAACGCCTGGATGAACGAGGCCGACCGGCCCGCAATGACGATGTCGCATCCCAGCGCGATATTGGCGCCCGCACCAGCGGCCACTCCATTGACCGCGCAGACCGTGGGCACCGGCATGCTGCGCAGGCGCAGCGCCAGGGGGATGTAGTAGTGATCCAGCAGGTGGCCGATGTCCTTGGGCTTGGCACGGCGGTGGGTCTCAGGCTGGCCCGCCAGCGTGCCAGTCGAGGAACTGCCGGGCGGCAGTTCCTCGAACTCAGGCTTGATGTAGGGGTCGTTCAGGTCCTGACCTGCGCAGAATGCGCGGCCAGCGCCGGTCACGAGCACCGCCCTCACCGTGGTGTCCGCCGCCGCGTCGTCCAGCGCATGACGCAACTGGCCGAGCATCGGCGTGGTGAAGGCGTTGAGCGCTTGCGGACGGTTGAGTGTCAGCACGCGCACCGCGCCTTCCTGGGACACCAGCAGCACCGGATCAGCCCCCGAAGGGGCGTCTCCAGCGCCTGGGCTTGAACCTGGATCTGCACCGGGGTGCATGCCTGGGTTCGCGCTTCGGTTCGCCTCTGGATCGTGGGCGGTACTCATGTCGGGTTGTCTCCTCAGCTGCCTCGTGATGAATCCAGCCTGGGGCTTGATTCACCGGGTTCAGTTTTCATTTACCGACCGGTCGGTAGATAGTAAGAGGCAAATTCGCCGCAAGCAACCCCAGAAACTCAGGGTAACTACTGATAGGGGTCGTTTATTTGGGCGCCGATCCGCCTGCCCGGCCACCGCAAGCCCGGCCCTGATCGATTCCCCATGACGATGCGGTCTATTTCCGCCGTCTCAGGCGAGTTCCGCCCGCGCCACCTGCACCCGGTCCATCAGCGAGGTCACCCGCCGCGTATCGAGCCCGTGTACGCCCTGCCCGTCACACGCGGCAGCCCCCGCTGCCATGGCCCAGCGCAAGTGCTCCTCCGGATCGGCGTCCGGGGCCTGCATGAGGCTGTAGAGCAGGCCGGCCGTGGCGGCATCGCCCACCCCGATGGCATCCACCAAGGTGTCGGTGGCGGGCGGCGCCGCGCTGAGGTCGGCCTTGGGATGGAACAGCTTGGCACCGCGGGCGCCGAGCGTCAGCATCACCACCGCCTTGGGGTTCCAGGCGGCCAGTTGGCCCAGGCCCAGATGGTGGTCGCGGCTGCGGAACAGGCCCCGCAAGTCTTCGTCGGACACCTTGATCACGTCCGCAATGCGGCACATGCGTTCCAGGGTGCGGTCGTAGCGCGAATCCATGCTGAGGCGGTAGTTGGGGTCGTAGCTGATGCGCACGCCCTCGTCCTTGAGTGATTCCGCCAACGCCACCAGGCGCGCCGCCAGCGGTTCGCGGGTCAGGCTGATGGAGCCGAAGTGCGCCCAGCGCAAGGCGTGGCGCCAGCCGGCGGGCAGCGCATGGGGGCGGAAGTGCAGGTCGGCACTGTCGTCCCCCACATAAACGTAGCTCGGTGGCTCCTGCTCGTGCATGAAGGACAGCAGCGGCGAGCGTGCGAACTGCTGGATGAAGCGCAGGTCCAGCGAGGCATCCACGCTGGCCTGCCAGATCTCCTGTCCAAACGCGTCCTTGCTGATGCCGCCGGCAAACGCACTCAGTTGCCCCAGCCGGGACATCGCGATCGCGACATTCCACGGCGAGCCACCACTGCGGCTGCGCCACTGGCCGGGACCGACGCACAGCATGTCTGTCAGGGCCTCGCCAAAGGACACAAAACTGGCGAGATCTGCATGCAGCACGGAAGAGGAAGCGAACGTCATGGCGCGATTCAATCGACTCTGACGCCGTCGCGCAAGTGACAAGTCCTACAGGGTGACGAAGGGCATGGCTAGATCGACAGGATGCAGCCGCATCTGCTGCGCCGCAGCACGGCGCGCACGCAGTGCCAGGGCATGCGCCTACCGGTGGTTTGATGACATCCATCAGCCGTTGATCACGCTCCTGACAACCTTGATCGGACGAGGTTGCTCCAGGAGCGGCACAATTCCGCCATGACCGATGCTGTCATTCCCCTTCTGGACTTGAGGAAGGTGGGCCGAGTTCCTGCCGTGCCCGCTGCACTCCCGTCCTCTGTCACGCCGGCCGGCCCTCGGCTGGACGCGCGCGGCCGGCCGCTGCGCGACCTGCGCATCTCCGTCACCGACCGCTGCAACTTCCGCTGCAACTACTGCATGCCCAAGGAAGTGTTCGACAAGCACTACCAGTTCCTGCCGCACCGGGACCTGTTGAGCTTCGAGGAAATCACCCGCCTGGCCGCCATCTTTGCAGGCCTGGGCGTGCAGAAATTACGCCTCACCGGCGGGGAGCCGCTGCTGCGGCGCAACATCGAATCCCTGATCGCCCAACTGGCCGTTCTTCGCACACCCGAAGGCGACCCGCTGGACCTGACGCTGACCACCAACGGCTCCTTGCTGGCCCGCAAGGCGCAGGCCCTCAAGGACGCTGGCCTGCAGCGCATCACCGTCAGCCTGGACGCGATGGACGATGCCATCTTCCGCCGCATGAACGATGTGGACTTCCCGGTGGCCGATGTGCTGCACGGGATCGAGACCGCCCTGGCCGTGGGCCTGGCCCCGGTGAAGGTCAACATGGTGGTCAAGCGCGGCACGAATGACGACCAGATCCTGCCGATGGCACGCCACTTCCGGGGCACCGGCGTGACGCTGCGGTTCATTGAATACATGGACGTCGGTACCAGCAACGGCTGGCGCATGGATGAAGTGTTGCCCTCCTCGGACGTGTTGGCCCGCCTGCGCGATGCGATGGACCTGGTGCCGCTGGCGCCGAGCGCCCAGGGCGAAACCGCCACCCGCTGGGGTTATGCAGACGGCAGCGGCGAGATCGGCCTGATCTCCAGTGTCACGCAGGCCTTCTGCGGCGACTGCAACCGCGCCCGCCTCTCCACCGAAGGCCAGCTCTACACCTGCCTCTTCGCGTCCGAAGGCCACGACCTGCGCGGGTTGCTGCGCGGCCAGGGCGAGTGGCCGGCCCGCAGCGACGAAGAGATCAGCGCCGCGCTGGGTGCCCTGTGGGGCCGCCGGGCGGACCGCTACTCCGAGCTGCGCGCCTCGCTTCCTGCCAGCGAGGCCGGGGGCGCCCGGCGCGTGGAAATGCACTACATCGGCGGCTGATGGGCGAACCCCAGACCTCGGCGCGCCCCATCACCGCCTTGATCCTCTGCGGCGGCCGCGGCAGCCGCATGGGCGGCGTGGACAAACCCTTGCAGTCCTTCCATGGCCGGCCGCTGGTGGGGCATGTGCTGGACCGTATCCGTCCTCAGGTGCAAGGGCGTGTGCTGATCAGCGCCAATCGCCACCTGCCGGCCTACCGTGAGTTCGGCCACCCGGTGCTGGCGGATAGCCTGTCGGACTTCCAGGGCCCGCTGGCCGGGCTTCTGGCCGGCCTGGCCCATGTCAACGGCCCGGCCATGACCGCGACGCCGGGCGATGCCTGGCTGCTGTGCGTCAGCGGCGACAGCCCCTGGCTCCCGGTGGATCTGGTGGACCGGCTCTGGCAGGGAGTGGGCGGCGTGAGTGGCCGCAACGACTGCGCCATGGCGCTGGGCCGGGAAGCGCCGGGGGAACCCCTGCGCAGCCAGCCGCTGGCCAGTCTGGTTCATACTCGTCACCACCGCGCCCTGGCGCAGGCGTTGGCGAGCGGTGAGCGCCGGGTGGAAGCCTGGTTGCGCTCACTACCGCTGGCGGAGGTCCCTTTCGACCAGCCGCAGGACGCGTTTGCCTTCGCCAACATCAACGACCGGAGCCAGCTTGAGCGACCCGAGCCCGCCCCTTGAGACACCGCGCACCAGCATGAGCCTGCGGCTCCTTGTCGAGCAGGACCTGCCCGACTACAAGCGCCTGCGCGACGCCATGCTGGCACGCCACGAGTCCGCCTTCACCTCCGACGCGCCCACCGAGATACAGCGTGATGCCGCCAGCTACCGCAGCCGGCTGCATCCACAGGCCGGCGGACGCGCGCTGTTCACGCTGGGGGCGTGGATCGAGGGCGAACTGGTGGGCGCGCTCACCTGTGAGCACGAGGCACGGCAGAAGGTCCGGCATGTGACCCACCTGGTGGGCATGATGGTGGCCGACGCCCATCAAGGCCGTGGCGTCGGCCGCGAGCTGCTGGGCCTGGCGCTGACCATGCTGCGCCGCGAACCGGTGCTGGAAACGGTGACGCTCAGCGTGAGTGCCGGCAACGATGCCGCCATGGCCCTGTACCGACGCTTCGGCTTCAGCCGCTACGGGCATCTCGCCCGCGCCATCCGGCTGAGTGATGGCCGTTATGTCGCCAAGGACCTGATGAGTCTGGATCTCCGGTCCTGAGCCCGCGCCGGTCTGCTCACGTCGGCAAGGCCTGACAGGCCAGCGCGGGCCGGGCGACCAGATCCAGCTCCACCACCAGGGCGTCCTGAATGGCCAGCAGGCCACCCAGCACGCTAAACGGCTGGATGCCGAAGTCGCTCTGCCGCAGCACCAGGCGCCCGCGCGCCTGCAAGGGCCCGTCCCCCTCGGGTGCAAGCGCCTCCACCGGCAGGTCCAGCAGGCGCTCCTGCCCATGCAGGACCACCTTCAGCCGCAGCACCGGCCGTGGCCATGCGGCCTCGACGGCCACGGTCGAGGCCTGCACCACCGGGAAGCGGTCCGCCTCCAGCGCCTTGAGCATGTTGGCCCGGGTGCCGGCAATGTCCGCCTCCGACAGCACCTTTGCGAACTCGCCGCCCATGGCCGTGCGCCACGCTGGCGTGTCCAGCACCAACTGGTCGAGGCGAAAGCCCAGCTCTGCACCAGCCCCCGCCCACCCGTCCTTGGGCAGGTAGACCTGGCCGGCGAGAGGCTGCTCGGCACCGATCACATGGTGATGGCCCAACCCGGCGAGCCGGCCACCGCGAAACACCAGGATGCGCAGCTTGGACTGCGCCGCGTCGATCCCGTAGAGCCGGCCCTCTCCGCTGTGCTGCTGAGCCAGCCAGGCCGGACAGCGCGAGGCCAGCCCTGGCACCCGGCTTGTGTTGGTACTCGTGCTTGGGCCTGGGCTTGCGCCCGGACCAGGAACCGAACCCGAGGCCGAGGCGTAGGCCGAGTCCGACCCCACGCGCGAGGCCGGCGCCGAACTCAGACTACAGCCGGCCACACCGCCCAGCACCCCCACCGAAACGGCACAGACCCAGGCGCGCCAGGCCCCCCTCCAAGGAGGGGGGATGAATCGTTCAACGTCGGACATCCGCCACGGCATAGGGAAAATAGAGAATCCGAAAGTCCGCATTTTGATCGCCATTGCGGAGGGATCGCACTAGCATTGCGGCATCAGGATCCCCCGGAGACCCGCCATGGCACGTGAAGCCACTGACCTGATGGCCCAATACGCGGCCTATCACCGCGACCGCCGCAACATCGCCACGCACTTCGTCGGCATTCCGTTGATCGTGTTTGCGATCGGCGTGCTGCTGGCGCGGGGCCAGATCCACATCGGGGACTGGACCGTGACGCTGGCCTGGGTGGCCTGGGCCGCCGCTGCCGCCTGGTACCTGACCCGGGGCAACCTGGTGCTGGGGCTGGCGACCGCCGTAGTCAATGCCATCCTCATGGCGCTGGCCCATCCATTGGCGGCGGGCACCACGGCCAGTTGGCTTGGCTGGGGCCTGGGCAGCTTCATCCTGGGCTGGGTGATCCAGTTCGTCGGACACTATTACGAGGGACGCAAACCCGCCTTTGTGGACGACATCATCGGCCTGCTGGTGGGGCCGATGTTCGTCGTGGGCGAGGCCCTCTTCGCCTTGGGCTGGGGCCGCGAGCTGCTGGCCGAGATCGAGCGCCGCGCCGGCCCGACGCACCTGCGGGACCTCACGCACCCCGCCTGACCCCGTAGTCAGAAGCTCCGCCTGAGGGTCAGGGCCGGGTCTTGCACAGCAGATTTGTGCAGTGCAGTAAGGCAGATGAGTGCTTGCACAGGGCCTTGCGCCCGGGCGGCGGTGCGCTTATCTTGGCTGCCAGCGCCTTGTGCGCCGTCACCATGCTTCGAAGACACGCCAGGAGGATTCATGAAACCGGTGTCCGAACTGCTGAAGAACCGCGGCCCGAGCGTCTGGCGCATTGCGCCGGAAGCCACCGTGTTCGACGCATTGCATTTGCTGGCCCAGCATGATGTGGGGGCCTTGCTGGTCATGCAGGAAGACCGGCTGCTGGGGATCTTCTCCGAGCGGGACTACACCCGCAAGATCGCCCTTCAGGGCCGCGACTCGCGGCACACGGTGGTGAGTGAGGTGATGACGCCCAGTGTGCTGGTGGTCAAACCCACCACCGAGATGCGGGACTGCATGAGCCTGATGAGCCAGCGCAAGATCCGCCACCTCCCGGTGGTGGATGGCGAGAAGGTCATCGGCATGCTCTCGATACGCGACCTCATGGACGACATCATCGCGGATGACGAACTGACGATCGCGCAGCTGCAGAGCTACATCTACGGCTGATCCGGTCAGCGCACCAGGCGGCCGCCCGAACCCAGGATGGCGAAGTCCACGTAACGGGACGGCGTCGCGTTCTTGCCGAAGGTCAGGCGATGGCCGCCCACGTCGGTCTCGAAGCCACGTTCCAGCACGTCGGTCAGGTTCTGCGGCCCGGGAGTCGTGGTGCGCTCCAGCGCCTTCACCAGCGCCTTGGCGGCAATGAAGCCTTCAATCGAACGCGAGGACAGGTCCGGATCATTGGCGTTCTGGCGCAGGCGTTGGTAGTCACGCACGACTTCGCGGTCCTGGCGGTCGTCGGTGGGCAGCACCAGCGAGAACGCAAAACCACGGGCACGTTCGGCACCCAGCTTGGCCAGCAGGGCCTGCACGTCGATGATGGACATGCCGTACAGACCGGCGTGGCCGCCGGCTGTCTGATAGCGGTTGGTGAATTCGATGGCGGCGGCCGTGGTGGCGGCCAGGAAGATCACGTCAGGCGCCTGCTTGACCATCTCGTCCACCGCCTTGCCCACCTCGACGGTGTTGCGCGCGTAGCCGGTCTGGGCCACCAGCGTCAGGCCGTGGGCCTTCGCCGAGGCCTGAGCACCCGCCAAGGCATCGCGGCCCAGGCCGTCGTCCTGGTAGACCACGCCGATGCGGGTGCGGCCCATCTCGGCCAGTTGCTTGAACAGGCGTTCCACTTCCTCGCGGTAGCTGGCCTTGACCGGGTACATGCCGCGCGCGGTGAGGACGCTGTTGGCGCCGGAGACGGCACCCACCATGGACACGTGGGTCTTTTCCAGCACGCCGTCCTGCTTGAGGGCCTCGAGGTTGGTGGTGCCGACCGTGCCGATCAGGGCCGTCGGATTGTCCTGTTCAATGAGTTCCTTGACCAGGCGCACGGTTTCTTCGGGCTTTTGCGCGTCGTCACGGGTGACGAGCTTGATGCGCTGGCCACGGACGCCACCGCGTGCGTTGACCTCATCGATCCACAGCTTGGCGCCAGCGCGGATCGCCTTGCCGGTCACGGCCTGCGGGCCGGTGAACGGCGCGACCTGCCCAACAACGATATCGGCATAGGCGGCCGGTGCTGCCACCAGGCAAAGAGCGGCGAGCAGACGGCGGGCGCTGCGAGTAAATGCGAGGGTCATGGTCGGTGCGTAATACTTTGCGTCCAGGACCTTTCATTGTCATCAATACGGGGGAGGCCGCTGTGGTGCATGGACGACTCGAAGAGGCTGGTCCCGTGCACGAGTACGCTAAAACGGGCTTGTTGATGCGCGCTTGACGGAGCGTTTGCAGATGAACACCCCACCCCTGCGGGCCCCGACGGCGCCTAGGTTGGTTTCGGTACCACCGCGGCAGTCAGGCGGACTGCGTACGCCCGCATACAAATGGCGGGGACAGGTTGCTCACTGTTACCCCTCCCCTTCCCGTTCAGCGCTCCCTGCAGCCCTTCCTCCTGCCCTTCCTCCAACGTCCCCTCAACGCTGGGCCGCCACCCAATGCGTCAGGGCTGCTTCGCCCCCGGCCTTGGGCGCGCGGGGTTTGGGCGCCTTCAACGGGGTGCCGAGGGCGATCCAACCCACCAGGGTTTCGCCCGGCTCGCAGAAAGCGGCGACCAGGCCGGGATCACGGACCTTGGCACCGGAGAGCATCTTCCCGCCGAAGCCCAGCGCATGTGCGGCATTGAGGAAGTTGGCCAGCGCCCCGCCCAGGGCGACCCACTGCTCGTGGGCGGGCACCTGCGGATGGCCCATGTCCACACGGGCCACCACCGCTACCGTCACCGGGGGGCGCAGGGCCCGCTCCTCGTCCAGGGCCACGCCCGCGTCGTCCTTGCCTGCGCGGCGGGCGGCCTCGCCAAACAGCCGGGACATGTCCTGGCGTGCGTCGCCACTCACCACCTTGAAACGATAGGGCACCAGCTCACCGTGGTCGGGCGCGTGCAGGGCGGCCTCCAGCATCAGCCGAAGTTGCGCCTCGTCCGGCCCGGGTTCGGCGAGGTGTTTGGGGCCGATGGACGCGCGGGTCCGCAGCAGGGTGAGTCCATCCATCGTCATGCCCAACTCCTTCATGTCTTCAACACTCGCTGCACCCGCTGGTCAACGATTCAACTGCCGCCGCGCCGCATATGAACCGGCATCCACCACCATCACCAGCGCCAGCATGGCCAGCACCACCGTGCCAGTCTCGCGCATCTGGAACAGACCCAGGTGGACGGTGAGCATTTGTCCCAGGCCGCCCGCCCCCACCACCCCCAGCACGGTGGCCGCGCGGATGTTGTTCTCCCAGCAGTACAGGGTGTAGCTCAGCAACTGGGGCGCGGCCTGTGGCAGCGTGGCAAACAGAAACACCTGCCAGCGTGCGGCGCCGGCCCAACGCAGGGCCAGGGCATTCTGGGGCGGCGCATTCTCCAGCGCCTCGGCCATCAGGCGGCCCAGTACGCCCGTGGTATGCAGGGCCAGGGCCAGCGTGCCGGGCATCGGGCCCAGGCCGGCCGCGATCAGCAGCATCGAGGCCCACACCAGCTCCGGCACGCTGCGCAGGGCATTCAACAGCAGCCGGGTGAGCAGACGCAGCGCGCCCCTCGGGCGGCTCGCCAGCAAGGCCAGCCCCAGCCCGGCCACCGCAGCCAGGGCGCTGCCCAGGGCGGACATCGCCAGCGTCTCCAGGGCGCCCTGCCCCACCCGGCGCAGGAACGCCGGGGCCAGTTGTGGAGGAAAGAACTCGGCCAGGAACTGGCCCATCTGCGCCAGGGCGGAGAAGCTCAGCCACTGCGCCCCATGCATCGGCAGCGTGGCGAAGCTGGCCACGAACATCACACACAGCGCCGCCAGCAGCACCCACAGCCCCAGGCGCGGCGACGGGCGGCGATGGCCGCCTTCCTCCTGAGCCCCCCGGCTGGGCCGCAGCCAGGCGCTGACCCGGTCCGCCGCCGCCACCAGGGCCATGAACACCAGCAGCAGGGTGATGACCTCGTGGCCGGCCAGCATCTTGTTGGCATTGTCCAGTTGCTGGCCGAGGCCTCCGGCGCCCACAAAACCCAGCACCACCGAGGTCCGGATGGCGCATTCCCAGCGGTAGACGGTGTAGCTCACCAGTTCATCGGCGCAGCCCGGCAAGGTGCCGAAGAAAAACGCCTGAAGACGGCCGGCGCCATTGCGCAGCAGCGCCTGGGTGGGTGCGCCGTCTGCGCTTTCCAGAATCTCCGCATAGACCTTCCCCAGCATGCCGCCGTAGGTCAGCGCAATGGCCAGCACACCCGCACCCGGCCCGAGGCCGATCACCCGCACCAGCATCAGCGCCCACACCATCTCCGGCACCGAACGCAGCACAACCAGCACGGTGCGGATGATGAATCGCAAGCCGGCCGGCAGCGGCCCCATGCGGCCGGTCAGGGCGGAGACGGACAGGCGGGCGGTGCCCAGCAGGGCCAGGGGGATGGCGATCACCCAGGCCAGTGCCAGGCCGGCGGAGGCCATGGCCACCGTGCGCCAGGTGTCGCTGGCCACCAGGGTGAGGAACTCGAGATCCAGACGCGGCGTGAGGAACTGCGACAGGAAGCGGCCGGTGGCCCGCAGGCTGCGGGGCTCCAGCAGTTCCCACAGCCGAAACTCGCACAGCGCCAGCAAGGGCCACAGCACCACGAGCAGGCCGACCACCAGCGTCACGCGGCGCAGCGCCAGCGGGTCGCGTTGCCAGGGGGGTGGCAAGGCCACGGCGGCCGATGGGTTCATCAGCACTGGGTTCCGGGGACAGAATGGGCGGGCAGTGAATGGGCGGAGACCAGGGGCCGTGCGGCATGGGCCTCATCACCCGCATAAAGTGCGGCAATGGCTTCTTCGTCCAGGCCCTGCGGCGGGCCGTCGTAGAACAGCCGGCCGTCGCGCAGGGCAATCACGCGTGGGAACAGATGCCTCGCCAATTCCACCTGATGGAGGCTGCACACGAGCGTGTGGCCCCGGCTGCGGGCCGCCTGTTGCAACACGGACAGGCTGCGCTGCGCGCGTTGCGGGTCCAGCGCCGAGAGCGGTTCGTCCACCAGCCAGAGCGGCGCTTGCGACACCAGGAGCCGGGCCAGTGCCACACGTTGGCGTTCGCCACCGGAGAGTTGATCCACGCGGGACCAGAGGCGGTCGCCCAACTCCAGCGCGGCCAGGGCCTCATGGGCAAGGTGGGCCTGCGCGGCGGACGGGCTGAAAAGCATGCGCAGGCTGCCGCCCAGGCCTGCACCCGGCAACAGGCCGGCCAGCACGGTGGTGGCCACGCGTTGGCGCGGGGGGAACGGTGGGTGTTGCGGCGCCAGCATCAGCTGCCGGCGCAGGCGATGGCGCTGGCGGTGCGGCAGCGCCCAGGCGTCCTGGCCGTCCAGGGTCAATTGGCCGGCGCTGGGGGCCATGGCCAGGGCCAGGGCATGCAGCAAGGAGGTCTTGCCGGCCCCGGAGGGCCCGATCAGGGCGATCTGCTCACCAGCGTGGATGTTCAGGGACAACGGCTGGATCAGGCATTTGCTGCCGGCATCCAGCCGCAGGCTTTCCAGGGCCAGGCGTGGCATGGAGGGTATTACTTCAGCAGTCCGGCGTTCTCGGCGGCCGCCTTGATGCCGATGTAGTTCTCCGGCTTGGTCGGGACGAAGCGGGTGGCACGCTGCAGGGCGAGGATTTCCTTGCCCTCGGGGGTGCTGTCGTTCAGCTTCAGGAACGCCTGCTTGAGCTTCTCCTGGGTGGCGGCCGGCATGTCGGCATGCACGCTCCAGTTGTAGTCGTAGTAGGGGGGCGTGGTGTAGAAGACGCGGACCTCTTTCGGGTCCACCTTCTTTTCACTCACCAGCTTCTCCCACACGGAGATGTTGAGGGCGCCGGCGTCCACCTTGCCACCGGCCACGGCGGCGACCGTGGCGTCATGGGCTCCGGAGAAGCTGATGCGCTTCAGGTCAGATTCCGGATTGATTCTGGCGGCGAGCAGAAAGCTGCGGGGCATCAGGTGGCCGGAGGTGCTGGAGGCGGAGCCGAAGGACAGCGTGTGGCCTTTGAGGTCTTCCAGCTTGTTGATCTTGCTGCCCGCTTCCGTGATGAACACCGAGCGGAACTTTTCATCTTCCTCGCGCTGCACCAGCGGCACGATTTTTCCGCCTGAGCGCACATTGGCCTGGACAAAGGTGAAGCCACCGAACCAGGCCAGGTCGACCTTCTTGCTGGCAACAGCTTCCACGGCGGCGGCATAGTCCGTCACGGGTGTCCATTCCACCTTCACGCCGAGTTCCTTTTCCAGGTACTTGCCCAGCGGAGCGAACTTGCGAGACAGCTCGGTGGGCGACTCATCCGGAATGGCCGTCACCCGCAAGACCGTCTGTGCCTGCACGCCGGCCAGAGAAACCGCTGCGAACCCCGCCACCGCACAGGCGCGCAGTACCCGCCCCGTGGATTGAATGACCGTCATATCGCCTCCTCAACGAAAAATTCGGCGGAGGGGCATAGGAGTCGAACCTATCGGGCAACGCATGGCGCCACCACACCAGGTTTGAAGCCTGGCCGATCCACCGGGATCGTTCCCCCTCCGTTGCGTGCAGCTTCCTCAGGAAAGCTCCGCAGAACTCATGCCGTACTCGCCAGCCCGACCGGTTGCTGGCCTGGCGCCTCATCTTCGTCCAGGAACAGCCGACAGTCGGCCCGTAATTTATGGGCATCGCCCACACGGCGCAGCAGACCGACGCGATCGAAGAACTCCAGCACCTGGATCGCCCGTTTGCGCCCCAGCCCGGTCCTGTCGCGAAACACGGCTGCTGTCACTTCTCCATCATCCAGTGCCGACCCTCGTGCCAGCCGGGCCAGCGATTCGATGTGGGCCGGGGCATAGTACAAGTCCTTCACCACCTGGAACAGCTCACCGCGTTGCGCCAGCCGTGACAGTGTCGTGCGGACGAGGGCCTCCGGTTCCCCGGCATTCTTGGCCAGGTCCCGAGCCCAGGCCCCTTCAAAACCGGCGTCCAGCAACATCGGCATCACCCGCTGCGCCAGGCGTTCATCCAGCGCCGACAACTGCACCCCATGCGCGGGCAGATGGGCCGCCGCACCCGTGATGCCGACCTCCCCCCGCGCCACCAGCTGGTGCACCAGCGCCCGCCACAATGGCTCCGCCAGCCGGGGCAGGCTCAGCCGCCGCCAGCGGGCCAGGTCAGGCCCCAGTTCATCCGGTTGCTGCTGGTGATACAGCGTCAGGCGTTCCAGTGCCAGCTGACGCGCCTGTGCCGTCTGCGCGGCACCGAGCGCCCACAAGGGCCCCTCCAGCCCCGGCACCACACAGACCGAATCGTCTTCCGGTAAGGCCGCACCCAACCAGGTGGCGCGCGCACTGCGCGCCACGCCCTGCGCGGCCGCAAAACGCTGCACATCCACCCCCAGCGGCGCCTGGTCAAGCATGCCCCGCAACCGCTCCGACGGCGTGGCCGACTGCAGCGCCTTCAGTTCCGACAGGCGCTGCGCCGTCCGCCGGTAACGCGCCGGCGCCAGCGGATCCAGCACCGTACCCCCCGCCAACGCGCGCGTGGCGGAGGCATCCCGCAGCACCACGCGGTCTCCGGCCCAGCCACACAGGGGGTGATGCAGCACCAGTTGCACCAAGGCCTCGTTGCCCGGCTGGATGGCGTCCAGCGGCTCGCCGTCCGCGGTGCCCAGCACGGCAATCGAGGCAGTGCTCTGCGAGGCACCCAGGTGCACATGCACCTGTGCCCCGCTGCGCAGCGGCTTCTGCTCATCAAACCAGACCCGCAGGCGCACGTCCATGCGGTCGGACCACAGCGCCACTTCCGGCGCGGCCCACCACTGGCCCCTGGCCACCTGGTCCTTGTCCACGCCCGCCAGCCCCAGGGCCACCCGCTGCCCGGCATGAGCCTGCGTGGCTGCCGCGTTCTGCGCATGCAGGCTGCGTACACGTGCTGGACGCGGGTCCTGGCCAACAGCAGGCGGGATCAACTGCAGCTCTTCACCGATTGACACCTCTCCCGCAAAGGCCGTGCCCGTGCAGACGGTACCGACCCCGGAGAGGCTGAAGACGCGGTCTACAGCGAGCCGGAACCCCTGGCCCGACACCTCCCGGCGGCCGCGTGCACGGGCCTGCGCCAGCAGATGGTCCCGCAGAATGTCCACCCCCTGCCCGGTGGTCGCCGCCACTTCGAACACGGGCGATGCTCGCAAGGCGGTGTGGGCCAGCAGCTCGGCCACCTCGGCGCGGCGTTGCGCGCGCTGGGCCTCGTCCACCCGGTCGCATTTGGTCAGCACCACCGTGCCATGGTCGATGCCCAGCAGGGAGAGCAGCGCCAGATGCTCACGCGTCTGCGGCATGACGCCATCGTCCGCGGCCACCAGCAAGAGCGCATGGTCGATGCCGGTGGCGCCGGACAGCATGGTGTGCACCAGCCGCTCATGGCCAGGCACGTCCACAAAACCCAGGCGCTGGCCCTCGGGGCCTTCCAGGTAGGCATAACCCAGCGCAATGCTGATGCCGCGCTGCTTTTCCTCCGGCAGGCGATCGGTGTCCACGCCGGTGAGCGCCTTCACCAGGGTGGTCTTGCCGTGGTCGATGTGACCCGCGGTGCCGATGATCATGGGCCGGACCTCCGCATCACCGCAAGGCCTCCGCCAACGCCGGCAGTTGCGCCAGGAACTCGGCCTCTCGCTCACCCTCGTCCAGGCAGCGCAGGTCCATCCAGAGTTCGTCCGCCTGCACGCGTGCCACCACCGGCAGCGGCAGCGCACGCAACGCCGTCTGCAGTTCGTCGAGTGCCCGACCGGTGCCTCGTTTGCCGTCCAGCACCGGCGCCACCGCCAGGCCGGCGGATGGCAACGTCTCGACCGGCAGTGAACCGGAGCCGATCTGGCCCCGCATGGCCGCCACCCGCACCTCGAAGCGCGGCGCCAGCGCCCGTTGCAGCGAAGCAAGCACCCGGGCCGCCTGGGCCTCGATCTGCGCCACCGGCCGCGTCAGATGGCGCAGCGTCGGCAAGTCCCGGGTCAGGCGGTCCGGCTTGAGATAAAGCCGCAGCGTGGCCTCCAGCGCCGCCAGCGGCAGCTTGGACAGGCGCAGCGCCCGCTTCATCGGGAACTTGCGGATGCGCTCGATATGCTGACGGGCGCCCACGATCAGCCCGGCTTGCGGGCCACCCAGCAGCTTGTCGCCGCTGAAGGTCACGACATCGCACCCGTCCTTGAGCATCTGCTGCGGCAGCGGTTCGGCCGGCAGGCCCCACTGGGCCAGGTCCACCAGGGAGCCACTGCCCAGGTCCGTCATCAGGGGCACCCCATGCGCCTGGGCGATGGGCGCCAGCGTGGCCTCATCCACTGCGGCGGTGAAGCCCTGGATGGCGTAGTTGCTGGTGTGCACCTTCATCAGCAAGCCGGTGGCAGGGCCGATGGCAGTTTCATAGTCGCGCGCATGGGTGCGGTTGGTGGTGCCCACCTCCACCAGCCTTGCTCCCGCTGCGGCCATCACGTCCGGCATGCGGAAGGCGCCGCCGATCTCCACCAGTTCACCGCGCGAGACGATCACCTCGCGGCCGCCCGCCAGCGCGGCAATGCCCAGCAGCACGGCGGCGGCGTTGTTGTTCACCACCGTCGCGGCCTGTGCGCCAGTGATCTCGCACAGCAGCGATTCGACCAGGCTGTCGCGATCGCCCCGGGCGCCGCGCGCCAGGTCGAACTCCAGGTTGTTGGGCGAGCCCATGCAGGCCAAGATCTGCTGCAGCGCGTCATCCGCCAGCAAGGCGCGGCCCAGATTGGTGTGCAGCACCGTGCCCGTGAGGTTGAGCACTCGGCGCATGTTCGGCGCCAGGCGGGCCTCGCAACGCTGGCGCAGCGCCGCAGGCAACTCCTGCAGACGCGCCAGCGGCAAGCGGCCTTGCAGCGCTTCGGCGCGCCACGCCTCCAGTAGCTCGCGCGCCTGGGCAGCCACCAGCGCATGGCCATGCGCGGCAATCAGCGGCGCGACGGCGGCGTCGCGCAGCAGCCGGTCTACGGCGGGAAGGTCTTTGGGGGCTGCCGGCGCGGGTAGAGGCCGCTCTGTCGAGGGACTCGCCGGGAGACTCGCCGTTGGACCATGGACCATGGATGCCTCGGGCTTCATGCTCAGTGCCCCCCGGGATCGGGTGGCGCCGCACCGGGCGGCCGGTCATCACCGGCCTCCGGCTCACCGAGGACCAGCAAGGGGTTGAAGCCCTGGCGCACCAAGCCCAGTTCCCCCACCAGCAGGTCCAGGGTGAGCGAGGCCAGGTCATCGGCCAGTGGCTCCACCTGCAGGTCTTTTTCCATATAGACCTGTTTGAGGTAGTGGCCGCAACTCTCGCAGCACTCGGCCTGCACGGCTTCATTGGGCAGCTCGCCCTCGTCGTCCACGAGTTGGCGGAAGCTGATGCCCTTGGTGCTTTGACAGTGCGTGCACTTGATGCGCACGTAGTGCCATTGCGTGGCGCACAGGGAGCAGGCCAGGAAACGCTGGCCGGACATCTCCGCGGCCACACGGGTGATGGCGGCGACCGGACGGGAGCCGCAGCACGGGCAGACGGTCGGGTCGTCAATCATCCCGAACGGGGCCAGGTGCTCGCTGTGTTCACTGCGCTGGTAGCGCGCCTGCAGTTGCTGGACCACCCGCACCCAGTGCAGTTGCAGGGCTGCCGCCAGCAGCGGCGCCGCAGCCGGGTCCAGGCCGGGGCCGCCACCGGCCAGCAGGGCCTGGGCCTGGCGCTCCAGCGCCCCGTCATCCAGCGTCAGCAGCTCGGCGGCGAGCGCCTGCACCGGCGGCGGCACCGCCGCCGTGGTCAGGTGCTGCAGAAGTTCACGACACTCGGTTCGCCAGGGGTCTCGCCAGGCGCCCTGGCGGGCGGGGGCCAGGATGTCCAGCGGAGGGACGCCGGCCACCATGGCCTCGGCCAGGTCGCTTTCATTGGGCAGGGCCAGGGGGCGGGCCTGCTTGAGCTGGTCGTGCTGGCGCTGGGCCAGTTCGGCGGCAAACAGCAGGTAGTCCCGCAGGGGATGGTCCTGCGCCAGCTGGCGCAGGCGCAAGGCGCGATCGGCAAACAGACCGGGCTCCGGCAGCCGCAATGGCGCGGCACGCGGGCCCGCGTTCACCGCGATCTCCTCCGGTGTCATTAGACGGATATGAGTGCTGGCCGTCATGCGCGCGGACGCTCCTTCATCTCCTTGTACCACAGCGGATGGTTGTGCTGGGCCCAGCGCTCGGTCACCGTGCCACGGGTCATGGCGCGCAGGGTGCCCTTCACCCAGATGGCGGCATAGATGTGCACGATGACCCCCAGGATCAGCCCGGTGGCGGCCATCGCGTGCAGCAGCACGGCGATGCGCCGCATCAGGATGTTGCCTTCAGGGAACCAGGCATGCCAGAACATGAAACCGGTGACGAGCAACACCAACAGGCACACCACCATCAGCCAGAAGATGCCCTTTTGCCCGGCGTTGTATTTGCCTGCCGGTGGCAGGTGGGACTTGTCCCCGGCCAGCATTTCGCCGCTCTGGCGCACCCATTGGGTGTCGGTAGCGGTCCAGCGGTTGGCCCGCCAGAGCTGCGCTGCCAGCACGGCAAAGGCCAGCACCATCAACAGCCCCATGTAGGGATGCAGGATGCGGGCCCAGGGGCCGCCGCCAAACAGGTTGCTCAGGAAAAACAGGCTGGGGTGGAAGAAGGCCAGGCCCGAGAGCCCGGCACCGAAGAACAGCAGCGCGATGATCCAGTGGTTGATCCGCTGTCCATCTCGATAGCGTTGCAGCATGGTGTGTCTCCTTGCTCAGCCGCGAGGGGCCAGCGGGTCGGTGGGGGCGGTGGGGTCGCTCCGGCCGGCGCTGCGGGCTCGTTCGTCGGCCAGTTCCTCGTCTTCATCGGGGTTGTCATGTCCCGACTCGATCGGGCCCACCTTGATGTAGTGGAAGAACCCCGTCACGGCGGCGCCGATCATGGCCGCCACTGCCAGCGGCTTGGCCGCGCCCTTCCACAAGGCGACCAGCGGGCTGATCTTGGGGTCCTTGGGCAGGCCGTGATAAAGCTCCGGCTGGTCGGCGTGCTGCAGCACATACATGACGTGGGTGCCGCCCACGCCTTGCGGGTCGTAGACACCCGCGTTGTTGTAGCCGCGTTCCTTGAGATCCACGATGCGTTCGGCGGCGAACTCGTGCATGTCTTCCTTGGAGCCGAAGCGGATGGCACCGGTCGGGCAGGCCTTCACGCAGGCCGGCTCCAGGCCGACACCCACGCGGTCGGAACAGAGGCTGCACTTGTAGGCCTTGTTGTCGGCCTTGGAGATGCGCGGCACATCGAACGGGCAGCCCGTCACGCAGTTGCCGCAGCCCACGCAGTGCTCCGAGATGAAATCAACAATACCGTTTTGGTACTTGATGATGGCCCCCGGCGACGGGCAGCTTTTGAGGCAGCCCGGATCCTCGCAGTGCATGCAGCCGTCCTTGCGGATGAGCCATTCCAGGCGGTCCTGCTGGACCTCCACTTCGGAGTAGCGCATGACCGTCCAGGACTGCGGCGACAGGTCGGCGGGGTTGTCGTACACACCGACGTTGTGGCCGACCTCGTCGCGCAGGTCGTTCCACTGCATGCACGCCACCTGGCAGGCCTTGCAGCCGATGCAGGAGGTCACGTCGATGAGCTTGGCCACCTCGATGACATGGGTGCGGGCGTCAGGGCTCGGCAGCGTCGTCGCACTGCGCTTCGCAATATCCAGCGATTGGAGAGATGACATGGTGAACGCTCCTCAGGCCAGGCGGGCGAGCGCCCCCTCGGGGGGCAGTGAACGAACGTGAACGTGGGGGCTCGTCGCCCGTCGCCGGGCCGCCCCAAGGCGGGCGAGCGCCCCCTCGGGGGGCAGTGAACGAACGTGAACGTGGGGGCTCGTCATGATGGGCATGGGCTTGGGCTTGCGCATGGTCTTCATGCCTTTTCGATGTTGACAGTGAAGCTTTTGACCTCCGGCGTCTGCGAATTCGCATCACCCACGAAGGGGGTCAGCGTATTCACCAGATAACCGGGCCTGGCCAGACCCACAAAACCCCAGTGATTCGGCAGGCCCACGGTATGCACCCGCTTGCCGCCCACATCCAGCGACGCCACCCGCTTGGTCACCAGCGCCACGGCCTTGATGGCGCCGCGGTTGGAGCTGACCTTCACGGTATCGCCATTGGCAATGCCCTTCTCCTTGGCGAGTTCCTCACCGATCTCCACGAACTGCTGCGGCTGGATGACCGCGTTCGACCGTGCGTGTTTGGTCCAGTAGTGGAAGTGCTCCGTCAGACGGTAGCTCGTGGCCACATACGGGAACTTGTCCGGCTTTCCGAACTGCTCGAAGTCCGCCTTGAACACCCGCGCGGCCGGATTGCTCTTGGCCTTCGGATTGTTCGGATGCAAGGGGTTGACCTCCAGCGGCGTCTCGAACGGCTCGTAGTGCTCCGGCAGCGGGCCATCCACCATGCCGCTGGGCGCGAACAGGCGCGCCACGCCCTCGGCGGTCATGATGAAGGGGCGCACCGCGTCGGCGTCGTTCGGATTGGCATCCGGACGGATGTCGGGCACGTCGGAGCCGGTCCACTTGTCCCCGGACCAACTGATCAGGCGCCGCTTGGCATTCCAGGGCTTGCCGCTCGGGTCACAGGACGCCGCGTTGTAGAGCACCCGGCGATTGGCCGGCCAGGCCCAGGCCCAACCCAGCGTCTGCCCGATGCCCCATGGATCGGCATTGTCCCGGCGGGCCATCTGGTTGCCCGCCTGCGTCCAGGCCCCCGCGTAGATCCAGCATCCACTGGAGGTGGAGCCGTCGTCCCGCAGCAGCCCAAAGCCGGACAGCTGCTCGCCTGCCTTGGCCAGGACCTTGGTGGCGTCCTTGGGGTCCGTCACGTCCGCCAGCGCCTTGCCGTTGTATTCCATCGCCAGCTCCTCGGCTGAGGGGCTGTTGGGAATCTTGTAGGGCCAGCTCAGGTTGACGATCGGATCCGGATAGGCGCCGCCGTCCTTCTGGTAGAGCGCCCGCATGCGCAGGAACAGCTCGGCGATGATCTCGCCGTCCTGCTTGGCCTCGCCCGGCGGCTCGGCGCCACGCCAGTGCCATTGCAGCCAGCGGCCGGAGTTGGTCAGCGAGCCGTCCTCCTCCGCGAAGCAGGTGCTCGGGAAGCGGAACACCACCGTCTGGATCTCTTCAGTCTTGACGTCGTGGAACTCGCCGTAGTTCTTCCAGAAGTTCGCCGTCTCGGTTTCGAGCGGATCGATGATGACCAGGAACTTCAGCTTCGACAGGCTCTCGACCACCTTGGTCTTGTTGGCCAGAGACCCCACCGGATTGAAACCCTGGCAGATGTAGCCGTTGACCTTGCCCTGATGCATCAGGTCGAAGGTCTGCAGCATGTCGTAGCCCTTGTCCCACTTCGGCAGGTAGTGGAAGGCCCAGTCGTTGTCCTTGGTTGCGGCCTTGCCCCACCATGCCTTTTGCTGGCTGACGAAGAACTTGGGGTAGTTCTGCCAGAAGCTCATCTGGTTGGGGCGCAGGGGCTTGAGCGCGCGGGTCTTGTAGTACGTGTCCAGGTCCTGCTCGCTGTCCTTGGCCAGGCTCATGTAGCCGGTCAGGGAGGTGGAGAGCAGGCCCAGGTCGGTCAGGCCCTGGATGTTGCTGTGGCCGCGCAGCGCATTCATGCCGCCCCCCGGCAGGCCGATGTTGCCCAGCAGCAATTGCACCAGCGCACCGGTGCGAATCATCTGCGAGCCCTGGCTGTGCTGCGTCCAGCCGAGCGCGTACAGGATGGTCATCACCTTGCCTGGCGCAGCGGTCTCCGCGATGGAGGCGCACACCTGCAGGAACTTGTCCTTGGGGGTGCCGGAGATCTGGCTGACCATCTCCGGCGTGTAGCGCGAGAAGTGATGCTTCATCAGCTGCAGCACACAGCGCGGATGCTGCATCGTCGGGTCGACCTTGGCATGGCCGTGCTCATCCACCTCATACGCCCACGAGGCGTTGTTGTAGCTGCGCTTGGCCGCGTCGTAGCCCGAGAACAAGCCGTCCTCGAACTTGTAGGCTTCCCCCACGATGAAGGTGGCGTTGGTGTAGTGCCTGACGTACTCGTGCTGGATCTTGTCGTTGGACAAGAGGTAGTTGATCACCCCACCCAGGAAGGCGATGTCCGACCCCGCACGGATGGGCGCGTAGTAGTCGCTCATGGCCGCCGAGCGCGTGAAGCGCGGGTCCACGACGATGAGCTTCGCCTTGTTGTTGTGCTTGGCCTCGATCACCCACTTGAAACCGCAGGGATGCGCCTCGGCGGCATTGCCGCCCATGATCAGGATCAGGTCCGCATTCTTGATGTCCACCCAATGGTTGGTCATCGCGCCGCGTCCGAACGTCGGGGCCAGACTGGCCACCGTCGGTCCGTGTCAAACGCGCGCTTGATTGTCGAACGCAAGCATCCCCATCGAGCGCATCGCCTTGTGGGTGATGTAGCCCGATTCGTTCGAGGATGCCGATGCACAGAGCATGCCCGTGCTCAACCAGCGGTTGACCGTCTGGCCCTGGGCGTTGGTGGCGATGAAGTTGGCGTCACGATCGGCCTTCATGAGCTTGACGACGCGATCCAGCGCCTCGTCCCAGCTCACGCGCTTCCATTCCTTGGCGCCGGCTTCGCGGATCTCCGGATATTTCAGGCGGTTGGGGCTGTGGACGAAGTCCAGCAGGCCGGCGCCCTTCGGGCACAAGGTGCCTCGGTTGACCGGATGGTCCGGGTCGCCCTCGATGTGGACGATCTCGCTCTTGACGTTCTTGGCCTTGTCGCCAAGCGAATACATGATGAGCCCGCAACCCACCGAGCAATAGGGGCAGGTGTTGCGGGTTTCTGTCGCCCGGGAGAGCTTGAACTGGCGTGTTTCAGCCAATGCGGCGGTGGGTGAAAAACCCAGCGCCACGAGGCTGGAGCCCATGACGGCCGCCCCGCTCACCCGGAAGAAGTGCCTCCGGTTCATGTCCATTTTGAGGATGCCTCCTGAAGTGGCCTTGTCTCATGACCACCCCGGAAAAAATCGCGGCCGGCACGCGGCCCGCAGACAATATTTCCACACAAAGTGGAGGCTTTGTCCAATGGCAATGCCCCTCAGGTGGGGAGTGGCAAACGCCACCCGCACAGGCGTAGACAAATGCGCCGGTTCAGGCGCTCGGTGAGGTGCTCGTTCAGGCGGTGGCGATCAGGTGCTGGCGTCAGGTCGTCTTGGAGATCGTGATGGTCGGGAACTTGGACGAGTAGTCCTTGGCCTGCCCCGCCAGCTTCACCGCCACCTTGCGTGCGATGGCCTTGTAGGCGGCCGCCAGCGCGCTGTCAGGCTCGGCCACCACGGTGGGCTTGCCGCTGTCGGCCTGCTCGCGGATGGACAGCGCCAGGGGCAATGAACCCAGCAGCTCCATGCCGTATTGCTGCGCCATGCGCTCACCGCCCCCGCTGCCGAAAATGTGCTCGGCATGGCCGCAGTTGCTGCAGATGTGCACGGCCATGTTTTCGACGATGCCCAGGATGGGCACGCCCACCTTCTCGAACATCTTTAGGCCCTTCTTCGCATCGATCAGGGCAATGTCCTGCGGCGTCGTCACGATCACCGACCCACTCACAGGCACCCGCTGGGACAGCGTCAGCTGGATGTCGCCGGTACCCGGCGGCATGTCGATGACGAGGTAGTCCAGGTCGCGCCAGCGCGTCTGGCGCAGCAGTTGCTCCAGCGCCTGCGTGGCCATCGGCCCACGCCACACCATGGCCTGGTCTTCCTCCACCAGGAAGCCGATGGACATGAGCTGCAGACCATGGGAGACCAGCGGCTCCATGGTCTGGCCATCCGTACTCTCCGGCCGGCCCTGGATACCCAGCATCAGCGGCAGGCTGGGGCCGTAGATGTCAGCATCCAGCAGGCCGACCGTGGCGCCTTCGGCCGCCAGCGCCAGCGCCAGGTTGGCGGCCGTGGTGCTCTTTCCCACGCCGCCCTTGCCCGAGGCCACCGCCACGATGTTCTTCACACCCGGCAGCAGCTGAACGCCACGCTGCACCGCGTGCGCGATGATCTTGCTGCTCAGGCTCACGCTGACGTTACCCACGCCCGCCACCGTGCGCGCGGCCGCCACAAGGGCGGTACGCAGACCATCGATCTGGCTGGCGGCTGGATAACCGAGCTCGACCTCGAAGCTGACAGCATCGCCCAGCACCCGCAGGTTCTTGAGCTGACGTGTCGTGACGAAATCTCGGCCGGTGTTGGGGTCGACAACCTGTTGAAGCGCTGCCAGCAGGGTGGCTTCTTGAATCTGGGACATGCGTAGCCTTGGGAATTTGCCCGGCAGTCTAGCCCAGGTCAGGAATCTGGCCGGTTGGCGCTGCGGTACCCCTGCTCGGCGTCAGCTTTCGCAGCGGCAAGGGATACCCCTCCAAATCTGCCGCCAGCGCTACATTCCGGGAACGTTGCCTTGATGAAATACGAGGCTGAAATGTGAGATTGAAATGCAAAAAGGGACACAGCAAGCTGTGTCCCTTCAGGGAATCGACGACTGTGCGATGAATGGTATTCAACCATCACAGCCTCGATATCGGTGGTGGGCCCTGAGTGACTCGAACACTCGACCTACGGATTAAGAGTCCGCTGCTCTACCAACTGAGCTAAGAGCCCGATATCTTTCCGAGAATCTCGGTTTGACTATTCATCTGACGAGGGCGCCAGACGATGTCAACAATTTCAAACAACCGTCGTGCATGGTATCAGTGGTGGGCCCTGAGTGACTCGAACACTCGACCTACGGATTAAGAGTCCGCTGCTCTACCAACTGAGCTAAGAGCCCCTGATTCCACTACGGGCCATATTATGAATCATATTATGGTCCGCCAACGTCATCTTCACTAAATAATTCGATGAATTAATCACTGAAGACTGCAAACATGGTGGGTCGTGCAGGATTCGAACCTGCGACCAACGGATTAAAAGTCCGCTGCTCTACCGACTGAGCTAACGACCCGGAAAGTGACCCCGGGAAATGACCCGGAAAGTCTTAGAGCCCACTACCGGCTTATTCTGCTTCGCATCGTTGCTTGGCATCATGCTTCGCACCAAAATGCGCTGCGGCCGGTAGTTTGCCCTGCCTCTTCGAGGTGTTTGCCCCTCAGCAGAGCCGCAGATTATAGAGCGCTTTTTTCGCGCCGCGCAAGTGCCTTCAAATATTGCGTCACAAGCTCCGCAGCCGCCACCATTCCGAAGCCGGCAGTGACCGCCACACTGGAGCCATAGCCATGGCAGTTGAGGCTGCCATCCATGTCGCAGGACTCATCCGGCCGGCGCACCGGCTCGCGCGAGAACACGCAACGCACGGTCATGGGGCCCTGCTTGGGCAACCCATGCAGCTTGCGCAGCCGCTGACGCAAGCTGGCCAGCAGCGGGTCGTGGGTCGTCTCGGCAAGGTCCAGCACTTCGACGTCTTGCGGCCGCTGCTTGCCGCCTGCGGCGCCCACGCAGAGGTGGGGCAGCTTCAGGCGGCGAGCCCATGCCGCCAGTTGCGCCTTGGCGCGCACCTGGTCGCAGGCGTCCACGATGCCGTCGATCTCGACGTCACCCAGCAGCGCCGGCCAGTTCTCCTCGTCCACGAACTCCTCGATGGTGATCACCTCGCAACCGGGGTGAATGTCCGCCACCCGCTGCCGCAAGGCTTCCGACTTGGCCATGCCCAGCGTGCTGCCCAGCGCTTGCACCTGGCGATTGATGTTGGACTCCGCCACATGGTCCAGGTCGATCAGCACCAACCGGGCCACGCCCATGCGTGCCAGCGCCTCCACCACCCAGGACCCCACGCCGCCCAGCCCCACCACGGCGAAGCGCGCGGCGCGCAGGTGCTGATAGTCGCGTTCGCCATGGAGGCGCCGCAGGCCGCCAAAACGGCGTTCGCTGTCGGCGTCGAGGTCGACGGGCGGCGGCGGGGTGTTTGGGATCTCGGTCATGCCGATCATCGTCTCAGAAGCAACAAAGCCCCGCTGGGCGTCCGGCGAGGCTTGGGAACGGTGGCCCGTTGGATGGGGCCACCGAAGAGATTGAAGCTGCTGCTCAGCGCAGCGAAGCGATACGTTCCTTGGCGGCACGGGCCGCTTCGGAGTTGGGATAGGCCTTGATCAGATCGTCCAGCGTCTTGCGGGCGCTCTTGGTGTCCTTCAGCTCCACTTGGCAATTGGCAATCGCCAGCAGGCTTTCAGGGGCACGGGCGTGATCCGGGTTGGACGCCACAAAGGTCTTGAAGGTCGCAATCGCGCTCTTGTAGTCGCGCTTGCCGTATTGCGCATTACCCAGCCAGAAGCGCACGGAGTCGCTGTAGCCACTGGCGGGGAAACGCTGCAGGAATGAGGTGTAGGCCGACACGGCTTCGTTGAAGTCGCCGTTGCGGATCAGGCCCATCGCGGCATCGAATTGCCGCTTCTCTTCCGGGTCGGCCTGGAATTCCTTGCCGTCCACGGAGACTTTCTGCGGCTCCAGCGGGCGCAGCCGGTTGTCCAGCGTGGCGGACTGGTCAGACACCTTGCGTTGGGTCTCCGACAGGTCTCGCGCCAACTGCTCGTTCTGGCCGCGCAGCTTGGCGATCTCGGACCGCAGGCCGTCGATCTGGCCGGAGAGATCCAGCAGGCCACGTTGCGTAGTGGCCAGCTGGTTCTGGAGCTGCTCGATACGTGCACGCTGCGCGTCCTCGCTCTGCGACTGCTTGGCGCGGAGGTCCAGGATGGCCTTGCGGGCCTCGTCGTCCTCAAACAGCGCGGCCTGGGCCGGAACCATGACGGTCCAGGCCATGGCCGCGCCCACCATCCATTCACGAGGGCGAGGGAAACGCAGCATGCTCATCTCACTTGTCCCGCAGTTCGACGCGACGGTTGAGAGCCCACGCCTGTTCGTTGTGGCCGGTAGCCGCGGGACGTTCCTTGCCGAAGCTCACAGCCTCGACCTGGCCCGAGGACACGCCCAGCAGGGTGAGCGACTTGGCCACGGCTTCAGCACGCTTCTGACCCAGGGACAGGTTGTACTCGCTGCCACCGCGTTCGTCGGTGTGGCCTTCCAGGCTCAGGGCCAGGGCCTTCTTGTTGTTCAGGCGCTTGGCGTGCGTTTCGATCAAGGTGCGGTTGTCGTCTTTGACCACGAAGCTGTCGAAGTCGAAATACACCACGCGCTTGTCGGACACGGCAGCGTCGAGCTGGGCGCCCAGGTCAACGGTGGCGACCGGAGGACGTTCGACGGGAGCCGGAGCGGCCGGAGCGGGCGCCTGGGTGACGGGCTGCGCGGTTTCCACCGGCGGCTTTTCTTCCAGCTTGGTCGAGCTGCAAGCAGCCAAGGCAGCTGCAGCCACCAGGCTCAGCATCAGTTTTTCGATTTTCATGAGTAAGCGCTCCTATTGATCAAGGGCAAGCGAGTGTCGGCTGGACGCCGAAAAAGCCGGCAAACGCCGGAAAAAGGTGAATTGTGAAGCAATCGTCGGCTTCCCTGTGACACCCAGGCGCGTCATGTCCACCCATCCCCGCGGTGGTAGATTCGCCTTTCGCACAGGCATGAGCCGGCACGATGGCAGCGGGAGCAAATGGCATGCCCGGGGTGAGGCCGGGTGCGGGAGAGCCGAGGCGGCGCACTGGGAAAATCTCAGTTTCCGAACGGGCCCCAGGCGGGCTCGCGGATGTCCGCCACGGTCGGTGTGGCCAGCTTGGCTTTCACCTTGCCGTCCAGCGTCGTGGTCATGAGGACATCCCGGCCGCCGGCTCGCGTGGCGTAAACGATGAGCTTGCCGTTGGGCGCAAAACTGGGGCTTTCATCATCCGAGGTCTCGGTGATCTGCTGCACCTGGCCCGTGCCGATGTCCATCACGCACAGCTTGAAACTGCCGCCACCCACGCGGGTGATGAAGGCCAGGGTGCGGCCATCCGGGCTGATGCTCGGGCTGATGTTGTAGTTGCCATTGAAGGTGATGCGTTCCGCGCTACCGCCACCCGCGGGCATGCGATAGATCTGGGGCGCACCGCCACGGTCGCTGACGAAATAGATGGACGCGCCGTCCGGCGAGAACACCGGTTCCGTGTCGATCGACGGGCTCTGCGTCAGGCGGCGCACACCGTCCCCATTGCGGTTGATCAGATAGAGCTGCGAGCCCCCTTCGCGGGACAGCGTCAGGGCCAGTTGCTGGCCATTGGGCGAGAACGCGGGCGCGCTGTTGCTGCCACGGAAGTCGGCAATCTTGCGGCGGCGCCCGGTGCGCAGGTCCTGGATCCACACCACGGCCTTGCGGGTCTCGAACGAGACATAGGCCAGCTCCTGGCCATCCGGCGACCAGGCCGGCGAGATGATGGGTTCCGGGCTGGCCAGCACGGTCTGCTCGCCCTCACCGTCTGCATCTGACACCCGCAGCGAGTAGCGGGGACCGATCTTGTTCACATAGACCAGGCGGGTGGCAAACACACCGCGGTCGCCCGTGAGCTTCTGGTAGATGGCGTCGGCGATCTTGTGGGCAGCCAGGCGCAGGTCGGACGACACCACCGGCAGGCTTTCACTGGCCAGGTCCTGGCCCTTGACCACATCCCACAGGCGGTAGCGCACATCGAAGCGGCCATCGGCCAGGCGGGTGGCCGAACCGGCCACCAGCGCATCGGCGGCGCGGGCGCGCCAGTCGACGAACTGGGGGGCGCTGGTTTCAGCCATGCCGGGCTGGCCGGGCACAAGGCTGAACTGGCCACTACGCTCCAGGTCGGCACGGATGATGGCGCCCAGCATCTGGCCGGTGACCGATTCATCCTTGAAATCGTTGATCGCGATGGGCAGCCGGCTGGCGCCGACTCCGGCGATCTCCACACGGAATTGGGACCAGGCAGGCGACCAGGCCGGCAGTGCGAGACCGGCAGCGGCGCTGCCCAGCAGCGCGCGGCGTGTCAATGTCGTCGAAGGCAGGGCTGTTGTCTTGTTGATCATGGCTTGCGCGATGAAAGAATTCCGGATTGTGCACGAGCCGCACGCGACGTTTCACGCGCGGGCTTCGCAAGAGGCTACGAATTGTCGAGGTTCAACCGCAAGGTCTGCGGTGCCGACTAGTCATCTTTGATGGGTGCATGCAAGGTCTGGGGGTTGTAATGAGCTACCTCGGTTAAAGCGAGTCATTTCAGCGCCAATCAGGGGCTGCCGAGAATGCGGGCATCTCTTCCAAAGCGCCCAGCCGGGCGCTCCGGTTTCACCATGCCTGCACAGGGTTCCCTCATGAGTCGCGTGTTGCGCTGCATCGTGCTCAATGACTTGCTCGATATCTTCAGTGGCTGGTTTCGCGTCAGGTCGCACGCCGTCATCCGCCAGCTGTTGGGCTGGCAGCTCGCCCGGTTCGGCCGGCTCGCCCCCTTCGCCGATTTAACGCTCGGCAACAGCTGCAGGACCACAAGCCGGCTCGTGTTGCTGACGCTCTGCGCACCACGTTGGCTTTGGGCCATGGCAAACGCCCTGCCCGGCCTGGCCGGAACATCCATGACTCGCCCTCTGACGCTGTGCAGGTTCAGCGGGCTCGTCGCACTGACCCTGGCGTGCGTGCTGGCGGCCCCCCATGCGGCTTGGAGCGCACCGCCCCCGATCACGCTGGTCACGCCCTTCGTGGAAGGCAGTGGCCCGGACCACGTCGCCCGCACCGTTGCGCGCCACTGGGCGCGGCTGGCCGGGGAGCCGGTGCAGGTGATCAACATGCCGGAAAACCAAGGGCGCACGGCAGCGCGCTGGGTGGCCCACGACGCCACGGATGAGCGCCTGATGCTGCTGACCAGCGCCCGCATGCTGGACGCCGGCCCGCTGGCGCCGCGAGGCCAGCGTCTGCGGGCGCCCCTGTCCCCGCCGATCCCGCTGGATCAGTTCCAGCTCGTCATCCGCGTGGGTGAGCTGCCCTTCATGACCGTTCTGCCCAAGGGATTGCTGCCGGGCGCCTTGCATGCGCGATTGCCGCTACGCGATGTGGTTGGGAATGGCAACGGCAAGGGCAACGGCAACGGCAACGCCGATGACAACAGCCATGGCGATACGCATACGCAGGTCATGGCCGTGCAGCGCCGGCTGGATGAGCAGTCGGCCCATCCGGCCGACCCGGTGGGTCGGCCCCAGCCTGCCGAGACCTGGACCCAGGGGCCACTGGCGTGGCTGCCCGAACCGCCACCGCGGGCATCCGTGTTCCCGCCCCTGTTCAACCGTCCGGACGAGTTCCCCAGGACCGACTGGAACGGGTTGCTGGTGTCCGCCCGCATGGACCGCGCGACGGTGGCGCACCTGAGAAGCGTCTTCGAGACCATCCTGGCCCTGCCGGAAGTGCGATGGGCCGTAGCCCAGGCGGGGACCGACCTCTGGGAGGAGATCCCTCCAGATGAACCTGTGGAGACCGAGCCCTTGCAGCGCTGAGCGGATGCGGGCCGTGGCCCCCCCTACATCAGCACGATGTCGTAATGCTCGGTCTGGTTGGCCGGCTCGGCCGTCAGCGAGATCGGCTTGCCGATGAAATCCGACAAGCCCGCCAGATGCTGGCTTTCCTCGTCCAGCAGCATCTCCACCACGTTGGCCGCGGCCACCACCCGGAACTCACGCGGATTGAACTGTCGGGACTCCCGCAAGATCTCCCGCATGATCTCGTAGCAGATGCTGCGGGCGGTCTTCACCTGCCCGCGCGCATCGCAGGTCGGGCAGGATTCACACAGCATGCGTGACAGCGACTCCCGCGTGCGCTTGCGGGTGAGTTCCACCAGGCCCAGTTGCGTGAAACCGCCCACGGTCACCTTGGTGCGGTCCCGGCTGAGCTGCTTGCGGAACTCCTGCAGCACCGCCGTCTTGTGCTCTTCGCGGGTCATGTCAATGAAATCGACAATGATGATGCCGCCCAGGTTGCGCAGGCGCAGCTGACGTCCGATGGCGCCGGCCGCCTCCAGGTTGGTCTTGAAGATGGTGTCGTCGAAGTTGCGCGCACCGACAAAACCGCCGGTATTCACATCGATGGTGGTCATCGCCTCGGTCTGGTCGATGATCAGGTAGCCGCCGGACTTCAAATCCACACGCCGGGCCAGCGCCCGAGCCACCTCGGCGTCGATGTTGTGCAGATCGAAGATCGGCCGCTCACCGCGATAGAGGTCGAGCTTGGCGGTCGCCGCCGGCATGTAGGTCTCGCCAAAACCGCGCAGCACCTCGTACTGCAGCTTGGAATCGATGCGGATGGAATTGGTGCGCTCGGTGGCCAGGTCCCTCAGCACTCGCTCCACCAGGCTCAGGTCCTGGAACAGCAAGGTGCCCGGGGGCTGCCGCAGGCTCTTGTCGCGGATGGAGTCCCAGGTCTTGCGCAGGTAGGCGATGTCGGCAGACAGCTCGTCATCACTCGCTTCTTCGGCATTGGTCCGCAGGATGAAGCCACCGGTGTTGCCGTCCTGCACCCCCACCGACACCAACGCCTGCATGCGCGTGCGCAAGGCGTCGCGCGCTTCCGGCGAGCCGATCTTCTGGGAGATACCGATGTGGTTGTCCTGCGGCAGGTGCACCAGCAGCCGCCCGGCAATCGAGATCTGGGTGGACAACCGCGCGCCTTTGGTGCCGATCGGGTCCTTGATGACCTGCACCGTCAGTGCCTGGCCCTCGTACACCAGCCGCTCGATGGGCACCGGCTGCGAGCCATCGCCATGATGGCCGCGCGGGGTGGCGCCGTTGAGATGCAGATCGGCCACGTGCAGGAAAGCGGCCCGCTCCAGGCCGATGTCGATGAACGCAGACTGCATGCCGGGCAACACCCGGGCCACCTTGCCCAGGTAGACGTTGCCCACGAGGCCTCGCTCGAGCGTGCGCTCGATGTGCAGTTCCTGCACCGCCCCGTTCTCGACCACCGCCACCCGTGTCTCCTGCGGGGACCAGTTGATCAGGATATCTTCCATATTGTTGTGCTCCAGCGCTCCCGTCAGCCTCGGGGCTGACGGCAACACTCCAGACGGCCGCAGTGCGGCCCCAGCTTACAAGACCCAGCCCGCCGCCTTCAGCAGACCTGCCGTTTCAAACAAGGGCAGGCCCATGATGCCCGAATAACTGCCGCTGATGTGGCTGATCCAGGCGGCGGCCTGACTTTGTATCGCATAGGCGCCGGCCTTGCCCATCGGCTCCCCCGCCGCCACATAGGCCTGCAGACGAATTTCCGACACCGGGTCGAAACGCACCGTGGAAATGCTGAGAGCCGCCAGGGAGCGGCCATCCGGCAGGCCCAGGGCCACGGCGGTCAGTACCCGGTGCTCGCGGCCGCTGAGCCGGCGCAGCATGGCCAGCGCATGGTGGGCATCGTCCGGTTTGCCCAGGATGTCGCCGTCCAGCGTGACGGTAGTGTCGGCGCACAGCACCGGCGCTGGGGGCAGTTGCCGGCGGGTCAGGCGCACCATCGCCGCCTCCAGCTTGGCGGCAGTCACCCGTTGCACATAATCGTCAGGCGTTTCGCCGGCCAGCACGGCTTCCAGTGCCTCGGCGTCCTCATCGGCACCGGGCAGCAGGAGTTCATGCGCCACGCCGATCTGGTCCAGCAACTGGCGCCGACGCGGGCTTTGGGAAGCAAGATAAAGCACGGACATCAACAAGCGGGTGGGTGGGCGATCATCCGCAGGAGTCATCCGCGGGGGGCATTCTCAGGTGTCATTCGCAGGTGTCATTCGCGATGATAAGGATGACCTTCCATGACCGACCAGGCCCGGTAAAGCCCTTCGGCCAGCAGCACCCGCACGAACGCATGGGGCAGCGTGAGGTCGGACAGGCGCAGCATCTCGTCGGCCGTGGCTTTCAGTGTCGGATCCAGGCCATCGGGCCCGCCGATGAAGATGGCCAGGTCGCGGCCATCGCCGCGCCAGGTCTCCATCCGCTGGGCCAGCTGCTTGGAGGTCACACGGTCACCGCGCTCATCCAGGATCACCCGCCGGGCCCCTTTGGGGCAGGCGGTTTCCAGCCGTTGTGCCTCGGCCGCCATCAGCTGCTCGGTGCTTTTGCCGGTGGTCCGGGGCTCAGCCTTGACGGCCTTCAGCTCCAGACGCATCTCGGGCGGGAAGCGCTTGGCGAAATCTTCATACGCCTCGTCCGCCCAGGCCGGCATCTTCTGGCCGACCGCGCACAACACCAGCCGCACGGTCTCAGGCCTTGGGCTTGGACTTGGTGCCGGACGTCACCGTGGTCTTGCGGGCGGCCGGCTTCTTGACGGCAGACTTCGCGGCCGGCTTGGCTGCCGACTTGGCTGCGGGCCTGGCTGCACCCGTCTTGACGGCTGCCGCCTTCTTGGCTGCCGGCTTCTTCACACCGACCTTGATGGTTTGTGCGATCACTTCCTTGGGTGAGGAGCGGCCAGCCGTCTTGCGCGCGGCGGGCTTGGCGGCCGTACCGGTGGCCGAGGTCCTGGTGCCCGCAGGCTTGGTGGCGGCCGTCTTGGTGACCGCTTTGGTCACCGCGCTGGTGACCTTCTTGGCGGGCGCCTTGCCGGCAGGCTTTGCTGCGGACTTGGCAGCCGTCTTTGCTGCGGTCTTCACGCCCGCCTTCTCAGCCGCCTTCTCGCCCGTCTTGGCGGCCTCCGACTTGCCCCCCGCAGCCCGGCTCGGCGCCTTCTTGGCAGGCGCGGCGGCTTCGCTGCCCTTTGCAGGTTTCGCCGCCTTCTTCGCCACCGACTTCTTGGCCGGCACGTCGTCCTCGTCGTCCTCGTCGTCCTCGTCCATGGGCTCGGAAGCCTTCACCAGGCGCGTGCCACCGTCACCCAGCTTCAGCTTCACCGGCTTGCCACCCCAGAGTTCCTCCAGGTGGTAGTACTGGCGGATGGCCGGCTGCATCACGTGCACGACGGCGGCGCCGCAGTCCACGATGATCCATTCGCCGTTGTCTTCGCCCTCGGTGCGCATGACATGCATGCCACGCTTCTTGACCGTCTCCCGCACGCTGGAAGCCAGCGCCTTGGTCTGGCGGTTGCTCGTGCCGGACGCGATGATCACGCGCTCGAACAAGGGCGACAGGCGTTCGGTGTCCAGCACCAGGATGTCCTGGGCCTTCACATCTTCCAGACCATCGACGATGGCACGTTGCAGTTTCTTGATGTCCATTCAGTGCTCACTGTAGAGACGGTGCAGGTCAATATAACCTGCAACCTTTTCGCCCACCATGGGCCTCACGTCCCCGCCCTCGGCCGCCTTTCGGCGCACCTCGGTGGATGACCATTCGAGTGCCGGCATCAACAGCCGGGCCAGCCGATGCGGCCGTTCCAGCAGCGCCGCCGGCGCCCTCACCTCGTCGGACGCGCGGGCGGCCACGGCCAGCCCCACACGTCCAATCAGGTCTTCCCACCCTTTCCAGGTGGGCAGACCCGCCAATTGATCCTGCCCCAGGATCAGCCAGAGCTGATCCCCGGGGTGCTGCTCCTGCCAGGCCGTGACCGAGTCCAGCGTGTAGCTGGGCCCGCCACGACGAAGCTCACTGTCATCCAGCACGAAGCGCGCTTCGCCCTCGATCATCAGCTGCACCATCGCCGCGCGGTGCACCGCCGGCGCCAGCGGCCGGCCCGCCTTCTGCCACGGCTGCCCAGCCACCACCCAACGCACCTCATCCAGCCCGAGCTGGTCGAGCGCGGCCTGGGCCAGCACCCGATGCGCCCGGTGCACCGGATCGAAGGAGCCCCCGAACCAGCCAACCTGGCGGGCCGGATGAGGGCCGCCCGTCAGCGCGCCCGCCAGGTCGCCCGGTTGGCCACCCGGCTGACCGCCCCGCTGACCGTTGATGCTCAGAACCACAGGTGCGTCGCTTCCTCGTCCGCCCAGTCACGCGGACGCAGGAAGTCGGTGTAGAGACGCTCCTCCGGGGAGCCGGCTTCCGGATGCCAGTCGTACCGCCAATGCGCCACCGGTGGCATGGACATCAGGATGGACTCCGTCCGCCCGCCCGATTGCAGCCCGAACAAGGTGCCGCGGTCGAAGACCAGGTTGAACTCCACATACCGCCCGCGCCGATAGGCCTGGAAATCCCGCTCCCGCTCGCCGTACGCCAGCCCGTGCCGCCGTTCAACGATGGTGCGGTAGGCCGGCACAAAGGCGTCTCCCACGGACTGCATCATCCCGAAGGCGGCGTCAAAACCGCCCTCGGCGTAATCGTCGAAGAAGATGCCCCCGATGCCGCGCGGCTCGTTGCGGTGCTTCAAGTAGAAATACTCGTCGCACCACGCCTTGAAACGTGGGTACAGGGCCTCGCCGTGCGGCTCCAGCGCCGCCCGGCAGGTCCGGTGAAAGTGCTGGGCATCACGCTCGAAACCATAGTAAGGGGTGAGATCCATGCCGCCGCCAAACCACACCACGGCCGGCGCTTGGGCTGGCAGTGCCGCGAACATCCGCACATTCATGTGGACGGTTGGCACAAACGGATTATGCGGGTGCAGCACCAGCGAGACCCCCATGGCCTCGAACGGGGCACCCGCCAGTTCAGGCCGGTGGGCCGTCGCGGACGGCGGCAACACCCGCCCCTGCACATGCGAGAAATTCACCCCGCCGCGCTCGAACAGCCCGCCATTCTCGATCAAACGGACGACGCCGTCACCTTCGAGCCGGCCGCCGGGTTCACGTTGCCAGGCGTCCTGCAGAAAAGACTGCCCGTCCAGTTCCTCCAGCGAGGACACGATTCGCTGCTGCAAGCCCAGCAGGTAGTCGCGTACCAACTGACTGTTCATCGATTCACCTTTCATCAGGACGACCGAAACGCCAAAGACGCCGCCCGGCCCCACGGGTGGCCGACGGTGTCTTTGGCGTCTCGATCGCTTAGTCGTTCAGGCTGGATTATCAGCGCTTGAGGCGAATCGGTGCGGCCTGGTCCGGATGCTTGCCCTGGCGCCCCTTCAGCACCTCGGCAAACATCGCGAAATCCCGGTCCGGATCACCACTGAGCTCAATGAACTCAGTGAAGACAACGGTCTTGGTCGCGTAGTCGAAAGCGGCCACCGCCACCGGCACCTGGGCCTGCACCGCCACCCAGTACGCGCCGGATTTCCAGCCGTCGACATAGGCACGGGTGCCTTCCGGCGCCACGATGAGCCAGAACTGCTCGCCACGCTCCCGCGCCTGTTTCATCTGCTGCACCGTGTCGCCCACCAGTCCACTGGCGGCCGCCCGGTTCACCGGCACGCCGCCGACGGCACGCATCCAGTGGCCAAACACCGGCAACTTGAACAGGCTGTCCTTGGCCCAGAACTTGAGCTTGAAGCCCATGTTCCACTTGGAGAACAGGCCAATGGGGAAGTCCCAGTTGGAGGTGTGCGGGTACACCATCACCACCCCTTGCAGGGCCGGCACGGCAAACCCCTCCACCTTCCAGCCGAACAGCCCCATCAACCAGCGCGCCAGCCGGCTCCCCTTGGGGAACGGGATCATCGGGCCGGTCCAGCGCCGAGGCAGGACGGGGTTGGTTATCCCGACCGACGATGGCGAGGCGGGTGGGGAGGTCGGCGACGAACATGCCGAAGCATTCGCAGGCACCGCCGCCTTCTTCTGGATACGCTCTGGGGTCAAGATAGGGCTCAACGGGATCAAGGGAACAGCAGATCAGAGGAATAAATGATCTGCCGCCCTGGCCGGTTCAGCAATACGAATACCGCAACGAAACCGGCAACAAGTACCGCAATCACGGTCGGAATTCAGCGCTTGACCGCCCTGTAACCGATGTCCTGCCGGAACTGCTTGCCCTCGAACTGGATGGAGGTCATGGCCTGGTAGGCCCGCTGCTGGGCATGGCGCACGGCCTCGCCCAGGGCGGTCACGCACAGCACGCGCCCCCCATTCGTCACCAGCGTGCCATCGTCTAGCTGGGTGGTGCCGGCGTGGAAGACCATGGCGTCTTCCGCATCCTCCGGCAGCCCGGTGATGGCATCACCCTTGCGAGGCGAGAGCGGATACCCGCCCGCCGCCATCACCACGCCCAGGGCGGCGCGGCGGTCCCATTGCAGATCGGCCTGGTCCAGCGTGCCATCCGTGGCGTGCATCAGCACCTCGAAGAGGTCGCTCTTGAGCCGCATCATGATGGGCTGGGTCTCGGGGTCGCCCATGCGGGTGTTGAATTCCACCGTGCGGGGCTGGCCCTGGGCGTCGATCATCAGGCCGGCATACAGGAAGCCGGTGAAGGGGATGCCGTCCCGGGCCATGCCCTGGATGGTCGGCGTGATGATTTCGTGCATGACCTTGGCATGCACATTGGGCGTCACCACCGGTGCCGGCGAATAGGCGCCCATGCCCCCGGTATTCGGGCCTTGGTCACCATCCTGCAGCCGCTTGTGGTCCTGGCTGGTGGCCAGGGGCAGCACGTTCCGCCCATCGCACAACACGATGAAGCTGGCTTCTTCGCCTTCGAGGAACTGCTCGATGACGACGCGCGCGCCGCCCTCGTTGTGCACCACGCCCAGCTTGTTGTCGGCCAGGATCCAGTCGATGGCCTGGTGGGCCTCTTCCAGCGTCATGGCCACCACCACGCCCTTGCCGGCCGCCAGGCCGTCGGCCTTGATGACGATCGGGGCGCCCTGCGCGTCCACGTAGGCATGGGCCTGCGCAGCGTCGGTGAAGGTGTCGTAAGCGGCGGTGGGGATGCCATGGCGCTTCATGAAGTCCTTGGCAAAGGCCTTGGACGACTCCAGCTGTGCGGCGGCCCGGGTGGGGCCGAAGATGCGCAACCCACGGGCGCGAAACTCGTCCACCACGCCAGCGGCCAGGAAGGCCTCGGGGCCCACCACGGTCAGCGCGATCTTCTGCTCTTGTGCAAAGTCCGCCAGGGCCTTCACGTCGGTGATCGGGACATTCTTCAGACGGGAATCCCGTGCCGTGCCGCCGTTGCCCGGCGCCACGAACACCTGGCTGACGCGTTCTCCCTGCGCCAGCCGCCAGGCCAGCGCATGTTCGCGCCCGCCATTACCCAGAACCAGGACCTTCATTGGTATTCCTTCGCGCCGAGGCGCTTATTGATCCAGGTTGGCGTTGTGAAAGACTTCCTGGGCGTCGTCCAGGTCTTCGATCACGTCCAGCAGCTTCTGCATCCGGGCGGCGTCTTCGCCGGCCAGGTCGATGGTGTTCTCGGCGCGCATGGTGACTTCGGCCGCGTCGGCCTTCAGCCCGGCCGCTTCCAGCGCGGCGCGCACGCTTTCAAAGTCGCCGGGGGCGGTCAGCACCTCGATCGCGCCGTCGTCATCCACCACCACGTCTTCCGCGCCGGCTTCCAGCGCCACTTCCATGACCTTGTCCTCGGACGTGCCGGGGGCAAAGATCAGCTGGCCGACATGCTTGAACTGGAAGGCCACCGAGCCTTCAGTGCCCAGGTTGCCGCCGTACTTGGAAAAGGCGTGGCGCACTTCCGCCACGGTACGGACGCGGTTGTCCGTCATGCAGTCCACGATGATGGCCGCGCCGCCAATGCCGTAGCCCTCGTAGCGGATTTCCTCGTAGGTCACGCCGTCGAGGTTGCCGGTGGCCTTGTCGACGTTGCGTTTGATGTTGTCCGCCGGCATGTTGGCCGCCTTGGCCTTTTCGATCGCCAGCCGCAGCCGCGGGTTCATGGCGATGTCCCCGCCACCCGCACGGGCCGACACGATGATTTCACGCGTGAGACGGGTCCAGACCTTGCCCCGCTTTTCGTCCTGACGGCCCTTGCGGTGCTGGATATTGGCCCACTTCGAATGCCCTGCCATGTGACTGGTTCTCCTGTGTCGCCGCCCCGGGAAAAACTCCGGGCCGGCGCTGTTGATGCTTCGTTAGACTGTGATTTTAGCTTTTGCCTCTGGAGATCCCATGGCCGACCCGATCCTGCTGGCACGGCAAGGAGATATCGAGTGTCTGCTGCTGCCCGCGTTGGCCAACCGGCATGGCCTGATCACCGGCGCCACGGGCACCGGCAAGACCATCAGCCTGCAGAAGCTGGCGGAAGCATTGTCCCAACTTGGCGTGCCGGTTTTCATGGCGGATGTCAAAGGCGACCTGACCGGCATTTCCCAGCCCGGCCACGCCTCGGCCAAGCTGCTGGCAGTACTCAAGGAGCGCGGCATCGAGCCGCCAGCCCCGCTGGCCTGCCCCACCACCTTGTGGGATGTCTTTGGCGAGCAGGGCCATCCGGTGCGCGCCACGGTCTCGGACATGGGCCCGCTGCTGTTCTCCCGCATGCTGGCCCTGAACGACACGCAGGCGGGCGTGCTGCAGATGGTCTTCAAGATCGCGGACGACCACGGGCTGGCGCTGCTGGACCTCAAGGACCTGCGCGCCATGCTCCAGCACGTGGGCGACAACGCCAGCGCATTCACCACCCAGTACGGCAATGTGTCAGCCGCCAGCGTGGGCGCCATCCAGCGCGGGCTGCTGCAGATCGAGGCTCAGGGTGGGGACAAGTTCTTCGGCGAACCCATGCTGGACATCACCGACTTCATGCAGACGGTGGACGGCAAAGGGGTGATCAACATCCTGGCGGCCGACAAGCTGATGGCAGCCCCCCGCCTGTACGCCACCTTCCTGCTGTGGATGCTCTCGGAGCTGTTCGAGACCTTGCCCGAGGTGGGGGACCTGGACCAGCCCAAGCTGGTGTTCTTCTTCGACGAGGCCCACCTGCTGTTCAAGGACGCCCCAGCCGCGCTGGTGGAGCGCATCGAGCTGGTGGTGCGCCTGGTGCGCTCCAAGGGCGTAGGGGTGTACTTCGTCACCCAGAACCCGCTGGACATCCCGGACACCGTCCTGGGGCAGCTCGGCAACCGGGTGCAGCACGCCCTGCGGGCCTTCACCCCGCGCGATCAGAAAGCGGTCAAGGCGGCAGCGGAGACCATGCGGCCCAAGGCCGGGCTGGACATCGCCATGGCCATCACCGAGTTGGGCGTGGGGGAGGCCCTGGTCAGCCTGCTGGACGACAAGGGCCGGCCCTGCGTGACCGAGCGCGTCTTTGTGCTGCCGCCGGGCAGCCAGATCGGCCCGATCACGCCGGGGCAGCGTCAGACGCTGATCGCCCAGTCGCTGGTGGCGGGTGTTTATGAGAAGCAGGTGGACCGGGCGTCCGCTTATGAAAAACTCACCGGCCGGGCGGCCGCCAGTGCCGAGGCGGCGGACCGGGAACCAAACACCGCCCCGCGCGACCCCGCTGCCGGCGGCCGCACGATGGCGGAGGAAGCGGAAGACGCCTTCCGTCCTGGCGCCCGGCCCGCGGCCAGGGCGCCCACGACCGCCGACGCGCCGCAGGAGGCCGGTGGCGGCATGCTGGACGGTCTGAAGGATGTACTGTTCGGCAGCACCGGTCCGCGGGGCGGCCGGCGCGAGGGCCTGGCGGAGGCGGCCGCCAAGTCGGCATTGAGGTCCATAGGCTCGTCGGTGGGCCGGGAACTGGTCCGTGGCGTGCTGGGCAGCCTGCTGGGCGGCAAGTCCGGGCGCTCCCGGCGTTGAGCGCCGCCACACGCGGGAAAACCCTCATCCATGAGGGGGCCGGCCCGGCCGGTCTCGCCGAGCGGGCGGGGCGAACCGGAAAGCACCAGGGCACTGCAGTTCGCGCTCCGCCTTCCACCGTTCGCGCCACCGCCTGGTCACTGGCGGCGTCTGCGTGCACTTCGTCGCGCCACCGTGGCGGCTCACGCCGGGTTTCTTCAAAGTCCAGTCATCGCATCCACCGCGATGCCACTGACCCAACCCAAGGAGCCCTCCATGCACACGCCCAGCCTGCTCGACATCGTGACCCAAATCCTCTCCCACGTTCCCCTGTACGTCTGGGGCATCCTGGCCTTCCTGCTGGTCATGGGCCGCAAGCAGAGCCGCACCAACGTGATGACCCGCAAGCGCCTGCTGGTGCTGCCGCTGGTCTGGGTGGTCTTCGGCGCCTGGGGCGTCCAGCAAGGCTTTGGCCAGACCGGCACTGCCAACGCGGCCATGGTGGCCTGGGGTCTGGGCCTGGCGGCCAGCGTCGGCGTGATGCTGGTCAGCGGCTGGCCCGGCCGGGCCCGTTACCAACCGGCCACTGGCGACTTCCTGGTGCCTGGCAGCTGGCTGCCGCTGGCGATGATGCTGAGCATCTTTGTGGCCAAGTTCGCGGTCGGCATGACCTTGGGCATCCAGCCGGCCCTGTCGCACAGCCTGGTCTTTGCCATCGGCGCCAGCCTCAGCTTCGGCCTGTTCAGCGGTTTCTTCCTCGGCCGCAGCATCAACATCCTGCGCCGTGGGCTGGCCTCGGCCAGCACGGCAGCGGTCGCGGCCTGACCGTCCGGCAGCGGGCAGGGCTGTACTCTCTGTACGCCCTGTACGCCCTGCACGCCGCCTTGCACGCCTCGATCGCCACGCCTCTCCCCTACGCATTGCACGCTCTGTACCCCGACGCGCCATGACGCTTTCCCCCACCACCGCCTCCACCACGCCTGCGCAGGCCCCTGCATGGCCCCGCCCCGCCCAGGCCGCCCGGTGGCTGGGCCGGCAGTTGCTGATCCTCATGGTCGTGGCGGTCGGGCTCTCCCTGCTGCTGGTCAGCACCTTTGGCAGCTCCTGGACGCCCACGCTGATCTACAGCTTCTTGATCTCGCTGGGCTGCGCCACCTTCATCCAGGTCTTTCGCGTGTCCGCCGGCTGGGGCCGCTGGAAGCTCTACCAGCGCATGGGCTGGCCGGTGCAGGAGCCCTTCTACTGGCCAGGCTGGCCACTGATGGTGATCTGCCTGGTCTGCGGCACGATGCTGGGCTACGGCGGCGGGGCCTGGGTCGGCAACCTCATCACCGGCCTGCACTTCAAGGGCCCGTTTGACGCCCCCGGGCGTGCGCTGCTGGGCATCCTGGGCTTTTCGCTGCTGCCCGGCATTGCGCTGACCTTCATCTTCCTGTGGCGCGGCAAGGCCGCGGCGGCCGAGGCCCGGGCCGAAACGCTGCGCCGCCAGGCGGCCGAGACCCAGTTGCGGCTGCTGGAATCCCAGCTCGAGCCCCACATGCTGTTCAACACGCTGGCCAACCTGCGGGTGCTGATCGGCATGGACACCGCCCGCGCCCAGGCCATGCTGGACCACCTCATTGCCTTCCTGCGGGCCACGCTGGCCGGCTCCCAGGCCGAGCGCCATGCCCTGCGCGATGAGTTCGCCCGCCTGGCCGACTACCTGGCGCTGATGCAGGTGCGCATGGGGCAACGGCTGCGCTTTGAATTCGAATTGCCGGCTGAGGCGGCGGAGCTCCTGGTGCCGCCGTTGCTGCTGCAGCCGCTGGTGGAAAACGCCATCAAGCACGGTCTGGAGCCACACGTGGCGGGCGGCCTGCTGCGGGTGCGAGCCACGCTCTCCGCAACAGATGGCCTGCGGCTGAGCGTGGAGGACAACGGCGTGGGTTACGCCCCGGCCGCCACCCCTGCGCCTGGCAGCGGCTTCGGTACCCGGCAGATCCGCGAACGGCTGGCCGTGGTGTACGGGGCCGAGGCCACCCTGCAGGTCCAGGCCCGCCCCGAGGGCGGTACCCTGGCCACCATCCACATTCCCCACCCCGCCCTGTCCCACTGAGCCCCCGAGGACCGCATGCCCACCGCCCTGATTGCCGAAGACGAAGAACTGCTGGCCCACCATCTGCGCCAGGAACTCACCACCCTCTGGCCGGACCTGCAGGTCGTCGCCATGGCCCCACACGGCCAGGCCGCCGTAGACCTGGCCCTGCAGCATCTGCCACAGGTCTGCTTCTTCGACATCCGCATGCCGGGCATGACCGGGCTGGAGGCGGCCGCACTTCTGGCAGACGAATGGCCGGATGGTCCGGACGATCCGCCCTTCCCGTTGCTGGTGTTTGTGACGGCCTACGACCAATATGCCCTGCAGGCCTTCGACCGGGCGGCCGTGGACTATGTGCTCAAGCCGGTGCAGCGCGAACGGCTGGCGCAGACCGTGAGCCGCCTGCAGGCCGGACTGGCGAGCCGGGCGGCGCAAGGTGCCGCGCCAGGCGTGGGCGGTGCGTTCCTGCCTGGGGCTGGCAGTACGCCAGGCGGTAGCGGCCCCGTTGATGGCCTCGTTCATGGCCCCGTGGATGGCGGCGCCCTGGCGGCGGGTTTGCGGGCAGTGCGGCATGCCCCGCTGGAAGCGGCGCTGGACCAATTGCGGTCCCTGCTGCTGGCCGGCGGGCCGGCGCGGGACTTTTCCGGCGCACCGGCCGCCCCGGGGGGGCTGCTGCGCCATCTGCAGGTGGGCGTGGGCCAGAGCATCGTGATGCTGCCGGTGGATCAAATCGTCTTCCTGGAAGCGGCCGACAAATACGTCCGTGTCCTCACGGCTGACCAGGAGTACCTGGTGCGGGCCTCCCTGCGCGAGTTGCTGCCGCAACTGGACCCGGAGCGCTTCTGGCAGGTGCACCGGGGTCATGTCGTGCAGGTGGACGCCATTGAGCGGGCGTTGCGGGACGAGGCGGGCCGGCTGTCCATCAAGTTGCGCAGCCGTCCGGAGCGGCTGGCGGTGAGCCGCATGTTCGCCCATCGGTTCAAGGCCCTCTGAAGCATTCCGGGGCTGACCGATAGGCGACGCGTAGAATCGCTCGCCTCTTTCGCATGTGATTCATTCATGTCCGCCAGCACCGACAAGACCCCGAGCGCCGCCCCTGAACAGGACGGCGCGGCTGTCAAGCCCAGCAACTTCCTGCGCGCCATCATCGAACGCGACCTGGAACAGGGCTTCCAGCCGGCGCGCCACTTCGCCGGCACGCCGGGGGACGCCGCGCACCAGGCGGCCGGCCCGCTGGACCCTGCCCGCATCCGCACCCGGTTCCCGCCCGAGCCCAACGGCTACCTGCACATTGGCCACGCCAAGAGCATCTGCCTGAACTTCGGCCTGGCGCGTGACTACGGCGGCGTCTGCCACCTTCGCTTCGACGACACCAACCCGGAGAAGGAAGAGCAGGAATACGTGGACGCCATCAAGGAGATGGTGGCCTGGCTGGGTTGGTCCTGGGACACCCCGGCCGCCGCCGCTGCCAGCATCCCGTCCACCAGCCACCTGTTCTACGCCAGCAACTACTTCGACTTCATGTACCGCGCCGCCGAGTACCTGGTGTCGCAGGGCCTGGCCTATGTGGACGAGCAGACCCCGGAAGAGATGCGTGCCAACCGGGGTGACTTCGGCACCAAGGGCACCAACAGCCCGTTCCGGGACCGCACGCCGGAGCAGCATCTGGCGCGCTTGCGCGAGATGCGTGACGGCAAGCATCCGGACGGCTCCATGGTGTTGCGCGCCAAGATCGACATGGCGTCGCCCAACATCAACCTGCGCGACCCGACCCTCTACCGTGTCCGTCGCGCCACCCACCACAACACCGGTGACCAGTGGTGCATCTACCCGATGTACACCTACGCGCATCCCATCGAGGACGCGCTCGAGTGCATCACCCACAGTTTCTGCACGCTGGAATTCGAAGACCAGCGCCCGTTCTATGACTGGCTGGTGGAGCACCTGGCGGCCGGTGGCCTGCTCGCCCGCCCCCTGCCTCACCAGTACGAGTTTGGCCGCCTCAACCTGAGTTACGTGGTCACCTCCAAGCGCAAACTGCGCCAATTGGTGGAAGAAGGCCATGTGGCCGGCTGGGACGACCCCCGCATGCCGACCCTGGTGGGCATGCGCCGCCGTGGCTACACGCCAGAGTCCATCCGTGCCATGGTCGAGAGCACGGGCGCCTCCAAGACCAACAGCTGGATCGACTACGCCGTGCTGGATGGCTATCTGCGCGCCGACCTGGAAGGCAAGGCCGCACGCGCCATGGCCGTGGTGGACCCGGTCAAGCTCAAGCTGCAGAACTACGCCGACATCTTTGGTTCCCTGGAACACCGCGAGGCCTGCAGTGCCCCGGCCCATCCGCATGTGCCGGAACTGGGTCAGCGCGCCTTCAGCCTGAGCCCGGAACTCTGGATCGAGCGCGAAGACTTCATGGAGGCGCCCACCAAGGGCTACCACCGCCTCTTCCCGGGCAACAAGGCGCGCCTGAAGTACGGCTACATCATCGAGTGCGTGGGCTGCGAAAAGAACGCGCAGGACGAGATCACCGCCGTGCTGGCCAACATCGTGCCGGACACCAAGAGTGGCACCCCCGGCGCGGATGCGGTCAAGGTCAAGGGCGTGATCACCTGGGTGAGCGTGCACGAAGGCATTCCGGCGGAACTGCGCCTGTATGACCGCCTGTTCACCGAGGCGCAGCCCGATCTGGGTGACCGCAACTTCCTGGAATTCATCAACCCCAACGCCAAGCGCGTGGTCCAGGGCTACCTGGAGCCGTCGCTCGCAGGGGCACAGGCGGATCAGAAGTTCCAGTTTGAGCGGCATGGCTACTTTGTGGCAGACCGTGTGGACCATCGCACCAATGCGCCGGTCTTCAACAAGATCACCGGCCTGCGGGACAGCTTCGGCAAATAATCGCAGCTGAAGCCCACACGGTGGCAGAGCCACCGACACCCAGAAGGGGCGTCTACATGACGCCCCTTTTTCATGGGCGGCCCTTAGATCACAGCCGTGGCGGCATACCTGTCATAAGTGTCAGAGGTGACGTAAGGCGCCAGTCCCAGATCCGGGCTGGCCGGTGCCTGGGTATCCAGCACAAATTCCAGCCGTTCAATCTTGCTTCGATTGCCTGCGGCATCCCAGCAGGCCACTTCCACCACATGGCGGCCGTCGCCGAACTCCCAGGACGGAATTTCCATGTCCGCGTAGAGCGACCATTCGATCGCGCCGTCGATCCGGAAGCCCCAGTTGAGGTCGGGCCCGACGTCGCTGATCACCACCGTGCCGATGCTGGTGACCCGGTCATCGTCGAAGAGCCCGGTGTCGTGTTTCAGGCGCACGGTGGGGGCATCTGGCCGTTCCCGGTCCAGGTCGAAGTGGAATTCACTGATCGCGGTGCCGACATTGCCGGCAGCGTCGATCTGGCGCGCCTGGACCACCCAGTGACCGTCGCGGTCGAAGCGGTCCGTGTCCCGGAACATCAGTTCGTTGGCGTCAGGAGCATCGATCCAGGTCTGCCCCAGATCCAGGCTGATGGACCAACGGGCACCGACTTCCATGCCAGTCAATGCCAGACTGGGGTCGAAGGTCAGCTGGTCGTCGCCATCCTCGCCGGTGTCGAACAGCAGGGAAACCGTGGGTGCCGTGGTGGGGGCCGTGGTGTCGCGCACCACAGTGATCGACATCGGCGGGCTTTCGTTGCCGGTGGGGTCTCGCACCACCACGCTGACGGTGTGGGTGCCGTCGCCGCCGAGTGCGGCGTCGGGCACCTCGTCGCCCTGCCCTTGCTGCCATTCACCGCCGTCCACGCTGAAGAACCAGTCGGCACCGGTCTCGATGTTGCCCACCACCAGCGTGGCGTCGGCGGTCACCAGGTCGGTGGTGTCGCCGGTGTCGCTCTTGAGGCTCACGTCAGCGGCTGCGGGCGCCAGGCTGTCGTACCAGAACTCCAGCCGGGCGATGGGTCCCTCGTTGCCGGCCAGATCCATCTGGTAGACCTCCACTGCGTGCTGCCCCTGGGCTTGAAACACCGAATCGGGAACCTGCGCTCCTTGCCCCCGCACCCAGTCCTGGCTGCCGTCCACGCGATAGAACCAGGCGCCGTCCGGTTCCAGGTTGCCCACGTTGACGACGGGATGACGGGTACTGGGCAGCCCTTGCACCGGCACGGGTCCGACGGCCTGCAGCTTCAGTGAGGGGGAACCCAGGGAAGACGGGTCGATCGGCACCTGGACCGGCGGTTGCACGGGTGGGGTGATCGGCAAGATCTCCGTGGGCGGGTTGATGGCAATGCCACCACCGGGGCCGGCGCCGCCACCGCCTCCGGCTGACGCCGCCGCAGCGGCCACCAGTCCGCCCCCGGCGACCAGCCACACCGGCGTTGTTGCGCTTGCGGTGTTGAGCCAACCTGCGGCCGCGTCGTCATTGTCATCTGCGGAACGTTCCGGCCGCTCTGCCAGCAGGCGCTCCACCTCGCGGCCACTGGCATTGGTCGGGCCGAGACCGGCGTGACGTTCGGTGGCGGAGACGTCGGTATGGCCATACGCATCGCCGGGATGACTGCCCGGCTGAGCGCTGCCTGCGAGCACTACCGGCGTCTCTTCCGCTGGAGGTGCTGCAGTTGCCGCCGTGGGGTCCAACGCTGGCGCTAGCTCTGGCTCCGTTGCCACGGTTGCACCGCCGTCGCCGCCGGTGGCGTCGCGCTCCCGGCGTGCATAGCGGCGCGCGGTCCTCTCCAGCACCGTGCCGATGTGGGCATGGGTGCTGGCACCCACATCAGCATCCACATTGGCGTTTGCACTGCCAAGGCTGTTCATGCTGGCGAGCACGTGGGCGCCAGCGTCTTGGTGATCTCTGTGAAATTGAGCAGACATGATGAAGGGGATCTCGAAGAAAAAGGGAGACCCAGTATTCGTTCTGCCGCCGGATTGCGCAGCCGCATGCCTCGGTACTTGAACGGGCCTGGGCCGACGTCAACCGGTGGTCCACCGACTTGCAGAAGTGGCGAACAGCCATTCGCGGTTCTGTGGCGTTGCAGGCGTCAGCGGCGTAGTCGGTTCAGCGCGGTCAGAGAAAGCGGGGGCCTGGCCGCTCGGTTCCCCTTGTCCACCATGTTCGCCGTGTCCGCCGTGTCCGCCGTGTCCGCCGTGTCCGAGCATCTGTCCGCCCCACTGTCCGCGGACACCCTCAGGCCCCGTACTCAGAATCACAACTCTTTGATAACAAACACTTTTTTCCGCCACCCCACCGTGGCACGGCCCTTGCAAACTCATCCCCCAAACCCACTCGCCGCCCCACCTCCATGATCCGCGACACCTCTGGCCAGGACCGCCCTCTGACCGCCGCTTCCACCCGCTGGTCTCGCCACCGCCGCCTCATCCTCACGGCCGGGCTCATTGCGGCCGGTTTGCTGGGCACGGCTGTCGCGCTGCCTGCCGTCCAGCGCATGATGGCCGGGGGCGCTTCCATCAGCCTGCAGCGCCTGGGTATTGCCACCGTCGAGATCGGCCCGCTGGTGCGCGATGTGGCGGGTGAAGGCCGGGTCGTCGCCGCCATGAGCCCCACCGTCTACGCGCTCCATGGCGGCAACCTCGTCCTGCGGGTCAAGGCCGGCGACAAGGTCAGCAAGGACCAACTGCTGGGCGACATCGACAGCCCCGACCTCCGCGCCCGGCTCGCTCAGGAGCAAAGCAACGCCGACGCCCTGCGCACCGAACTCCTGCGTGCCGAAGTCGATGGCCGCGAACAACGCTCCGCCCTCAAGAGTGCCTGGGAGAGTGCGGCCATCGACCTCCAGACCGCCCGCAACGACCTGGAGCGCCAGACCAAGGCCTTCGAGGCCGGCGCCGTTGCCGGCATGCAGGTGGACAAGGCGCGGGACGCCATGGACAAGGCCCGCATCACCCTCGCCCACGCCGAGGCTGGACTGGGCCTCAAGGATGACAGCCTCAAGTTCGAACTGCAGGCCAAGCAGCAGGCCCTTCAGCGCCAGCTGCTCCAGGTGCAGGACATTCGTCGCCAGGTGGACGAGCTTCAGCTGCGTTCCCCGGTCAACGGCCAGGTCGGCCAGTTGCTCGTGGCGGAACGAGCCAACGTCGCCGCCGGCACCGGCCTGCTCACTGTGGTGGATCTGACCGCCCTGGAAGTGCAGATGCAGGTTGCCGAAAGCTTCGCCCGCGACCTCGCCATCGGCATGCCTGGCGAAATCTCCGGCAACGGCCAGCAATGGCGCGCCCTTGTCAGCTCCGTCTCCCCGGAGGTCGTGAACGGCGAGGTGGCGGCCCGCCTCCGCTTTGAAGGCACGCCGCCGGAACAACTGCGCCAGAACCAGCGCCTGGCTGTGCGTGTGCTGCTGGACAAGCGCGACAAGGTGCTCATCGTCAACCGTGGCAGCTTCGTCGAGGAAGGGGGCGGCCGCTTCGCCTACGTCCTCCAGGACGGCCAGGCCGTCAAGCGCGCCATCCGCATTGGCGCCCAAAGCCTCTCCAAGGTTGAAGTGCTCGAAGGCCTCAAGCCCGGTGAGCAGATTGTCATCTCCGGTGCCCAGGCGTTTGACGGCGCCGAGCACGTCACGCTCGCCCAATGAGCACCCCGCCCGTTCATCCCGACACCCCCCATCCCGACGTCTCACTCCCACAAGCGAGAGGAACCCCATGCTGAAGATGCAATCGCTGTCCAAGGTCTACCGCACCGAAATGATCGAGACCTACGCCCTGCGCGACTTCAACCTTGACGTCCGCCCCGGCGAGTTCGTGGCCGTCACCGGCCCGTCCGGCTCCGGCAAGACCACCTTCCTCACCATTGCCGGCCTGTTGGAATCCTTCACCGGCGGCCGGTATGAGCTGGATGGCATCGACGTCAGCGGCATGAACGACGACCAGCGCTCCCGCATGCGCAACGAGAAGATCGGCTTCATCTTCCAGGCCTTCAACCTCATCCCCGACCTCAACCTGCTCGACAACATCGAGGTACCTCTGCGTTATCGCGGCATGAAGACGGCCGAACGCCAGCGCCGGGCCCGCGAGGCGCTGGCCCGCGTCGGCCTGTCCGCACGCGAGCGTCACTACCCGGCCGAGCTCTCCGGTGGTCAGCAGCAACGCGTGGCCATCGCCCGTGCGCTGGCCGGTGACCCGCGCCTGCTTCTCGCCGACGAACCCACCGGCAATCTCGACAGCGCCATGGCCCGCAGCGTCATGGAGTTGCTGGAAGAACTGCATCGCGACGGCGCCACCATCGTCATGGTCACCCATGACCCGCAACTGGCCGCCCGCGCCCAGCGCAACGTGCACGTGATCGATGGCCAGGTCGTAGACATCGCGACAGAACTCCATCTGGACACCGCGATGACCCGCGTGGCGTCCCCAGCGTGAGGCGACCCGTGCTGATCGCCTACCGCTCCCGGCTCCGGCCCCGCTGGCCGAGTTCCGTCCTGACCTCGCTGGCCGTGGCGCTGCTGTGCGCGGGCTGCTGCCTGCCGGCTGCCGCGCACGCGGAAAACCTTCTGGACATCTACGCCGAAGCCCGTCAGCAGGACCCGACGCTGGCCAGCGCACGCGCGGTTCGCGGCGAGCAAGGCGAAGTGGCCGCCCAGGCCCGCGCCGCGCTGCTGCCGCAGTGGTCCGCGCAATACGCCGAGCTGCGCTACCAGGCCGACGGCAGCCGCGAACGCCAGCTGACCCACAGCCTCAGCCAGGTGCTGGTGGACCTCAGCAAGCTGCGCACGCTGGATGCCGCCAAAGCCGGTGCGAGCGCGCAGGAGGCCCGTGTGCAGGCGGCGGAAGCCGACCTTTGCGCCCGTGTGGCCACCGCCTACTTCGGCGTGCTGACCGCGCAGGCCAGCCTGGCCACCGCCCAGGCCATTGAAGATGCCTACAACCAGCAGGTCAACCAGGCACGCGCCCGCTTCGACGCCAAGCTCAGCGCCGCGCAGGACGTGGAGCAGGCGCGCGCCTATTACGAACTGGCGCGGGTCAACACCGCACAAGCCCAGGAGACCCTGGCCGACGCGCGCCAGGCACTGGCCCAGATCATCGGCCGGCCGCCGGGCGAGCTGCAGCCCCTGGCCCCCGACCTGCCCATGCTGATGCCGGACCCGGAAGATCCGGAAGCCTGGGTCGCCCAGGCCATCCGCGACAACCCCTCCCTGCGCGCCGGCGCGCTGGACCTCAGCGCCAGCGAGCAACGCGTGGCGGCCGCCCGTGCGGCCCATCTGCCCACGCTGAGCGTCGGCCTGGACGGCGAACGGCGTGGCGGCACCGCCGTCGCACCGGTGGACACACGCTACACGTCCACCCTTGGCCTGCGGCTCACCATCCCGCTGTTTGCGGGCGGGGCCATCGAGTCGCAGAAACGTCAGGCCGTCTTCCAGCGTGAGCAGCAGAAGGATGACCTGGAGGCCACCCGCCGCTCGCTCATCCGTGGCACCCAGGGCTACTACCAGGCGGTGGTGTCCTCGCTCAGCCAGATGCGCACCACGCGTGCCGCGGTGGACGCAGCCGAGAAATCGCTGGCCTCCACCCGCAGCGGCCTGGACCTGGGCGCCCGCACCATGACCGACCTGCTGCTCGCCATCCAGACCCAGAGCAATGCACGCATCGCCTGGGAACAGGCCCGCCATCGTTATGTGCTTTCCAAACTGCTGCTGCAGCAGGCGGCCGGCAGCCTGGCCGAACCGCAACTGGCCGCCGTCAACCTCCTGCTGATCGAGAGGCGCTGAAATGCTCACCTATTACTTCGAACTCGGCCTGCGCAGCCTGCGGGCGCACCGCGGGCTGACCGTGCTGATGCTGCTGTCCATCGCCATGGGCGTGGCCGCCTGCATGACGACACTGACCGTCTTTCACGTGCTCTCCGGGGACCCGATCCCGCACAAGAGCAGCCGGCTGTTCAATGTGCAACTGGATGCCGAGACCCTGCAGGGCTATCAGGCTGGCGGCGAACCCACGCTGCAGCTCACCCGCACGGACGCCGAAGCCCTGCTGCGCGACAAGCGCGGTGTGCACCAGGTCATGATGACCGGCGCCAGCATCGCGGTGGACCCGGAGGGCTCCGGGCAGGCGGGGCAGTCGCCGTTCTTCTCCATCGCGCGCTACACCAGCAGCGATTTCTTCGCGATCTTCGACGCGCCGTTCCAGTACGGCAGTGGCTGGAGCGCTTCCGACGACACGGCCGAAGCGCGCGTGGTGGTGATCTCCCAATCGCTCAACGAGCGCGTGTTTGGCGGGGCCGACAGCCGTGGCCGCACGCTGCGCCTGCGCGACAAGGACTTCACCGTGATCGGCGTGCTCCAGGCCTGGCGGCCGGCCCCGCACTACTTCGACCTGACCCAGGGCGCCTACACCCAGGCGGCCGACGTCTACCTGCCCTTGGCCACCTCCTACGTGCTTCGCCTGGGGGGCTCGGGCAACATGAGCTGCTGGGGCAACAGCGGCACAGACCCACGCGCCTTGGGCGCTCCCTGCGCATGGCTGCAGTACTGGGTGCAGCTGGATACCGAGCAACAGCGCAAGGACTACTGGACCTATCTCAACCAGTATTCCGACCTGCAACGCCAGGCCGGCCGGTTCGAGCGGCCCAGCAACCCGCGGCTGCGGCCGGTGATGGAGTGGCTGTCGGTGCGCAAGGTGGTGCCCAGCGACTTCCGCCTGCAGGTCTGGCTGGCCTTCGGCTTCCTGGTGGTGTGTCTGACCAACACCGTCGGGCTGCTGCTGGCCAAGTGCCTGCGCCGCAGTGCGGAGATCGGCGTGCGCCGTGCCCTGGGTGCGCCGCGCCGGCAGATCTTCCTGCAGTTCCTGGTGGAGGCGGGCAGCCTGGGCCTGGCCGGCGGCCTGCTCGGCCTGGTGCTGACCTGGGTGGCCCTGTGGATCGTGCGCAGGAATCCGGCCCCCTACGCCCAACTCGCGCAGATGGACTGGCAGATGCTTGCCACCACCTTCGCGCTCTCGCTGCTGGCCAGCCTGTTGGCCGGGCTGCTGCCCGCCTGGCGCGCGTGCCAGATCACCCCCGCGCTGCAACTGAAATCGCAATGAGGTGACCTGATGGACATCCTTCCCATTCTTTCCACGCTCAAGCGGCACAAGACGGCCGCCGGGCTCATCGTCCTGCAGATCGCGCTGACCTGCGCCATTGTGTGCAATGCGCTGTTCCTGATCTTCCAGCGCATCGATCGCATCGAGCAACCGTCTGGCGTTGCAGAGAACGAACTGCTGATGCTGCAGGTGTCCGGCATGACACGCAGCCCCGACGAGCAGTCCGAGACCCAGGCCGACCTGCAGGCGCTGCGCCAGATTCCCGGCGTGCGCGTAGCGACGCTGGCAACACAGCTGCCCTTTGCGCAGAGCTCCACCTACTCCAGCGTCAAGCTGCAGCCGGGGGACGTGCCACCGGTGCTGTCCGCCTCCAGCTACATGGGGGGCGAGGGCATCGTCGAAGCCCTGGGCCTGCGCCTGGTGGAGGGGCGCGACTTCCTGCCCAACGAGTATGTCGACCGCAGCGTGGTGAGCGGCAACGACAACCCGGTCATCCCCAGCATCATCCTCAACACGGAGATGGCGCACCGGCTCTTTCCCCACGAATCGGCGCTGGGCAAGTCCCTGTACGTCTATGGCGACGTGCCGCACCGCGTGGTGGGGGTGGTGGAACGGCTGGTATCGCCCAACCCCAGCTCGACCGACGAGACCAGCTTGAACACGCTGCTGCTGCCCGTGCGGCCCAGCTATCGGTCCGGCCTCTTTGTGCTGCGGGTGGATCCGGCCCAACGCGAGACCATCCTCAAGGCCGCTGCGGCCAAGCTGCTGCACAACACGCCAGGGGTGAAGCGGCTGGTGCGGGAGCAGCGGATGATGAGCGAGATGCGCAGCGCCTACTACCGTCAGGACCGCTCCATGATCCAGTTGCTGGCCGGCGTGTGTGTGGCCTTGCTGGTGGTGACGGCCTTCGGCATCGTGGGCTTGGGCAGCTTCTGGGTGCAACAGCGCACGCGGATGATCGGCACCCGCCGCGCGCTGGGCGCCACGCGGGGCCAGATCCTGCGCTACTTCCAGACCGAGAACCTGCTGCTGACCACGGTGGGCATCGTGCTGGGCATGATGGGGGCCTATGGCATCAGCCTGCTGCTGATGCGCCAGTACGAGCTTCCACCGCTGCCCGTGATCTACCTGCCCGTGGGCGCCGTGGCCCTGTGGGCCCTGGGCCAGATCGCCGTCCTGGCGCCCGCCCGCCGCGCCGCCGCCCTCCCCCCTGTCGTCGCGCTGCGTGGATGACGAGGGCTTCGTGCTGTCGCATTGACGCGGCCTTCTAATGGTTATTCTGTCGCCATGCGTACTGTCCTGATCATTGATGACCACGCGGGGGTGGGCGAGGCCCTGAGCCTGCTGCTGTCGCTGCACGATATCGAGCCGCTGTACGCGGCCACACCGGTGCAGGGGCTGGCGCTGCTGGGGGCCAGACGCATCGACCTGGTCATCCAGGACATGAACTTCAGCGCGGACACCACCTCGGGCGAAGAAGGCCGCGCCCTGTTCCAGCAGATCCGCGAGTCCCGCCCGGACCTGCCCGTGATCCTGCTCACCGCCTGGACCCAGCTGGAGCAGGCAGTGGCGCTGGTCAAGGCCGGCGCCGCCGACTATCTGGCCAAGCCCTGGGACGACACCAAGCTGCTGGCCACCGTGGAAAACCTGCTGGAGCTCGGCGAGAGCCAGCAGGCCCTGCGGCAGGCCCGCCAGGACCATCAGCAGCGGCTGGAAGCCATGCGCCGGCGCCATCGGCTGGAAGGCATGGTGGTCGCTTCCCCGGCCCTGCTGCGCTGCCTGGAGCTGGCCTGCCAGGTGGCCCGCTCCCCGGCGCCCGTGCTCATCACCGGCCCCAATGGCAGCGGCAAGGAACGCATTGCCGCCATCGTGCATGCCAACTCCACCGTGGCCACCGGCCCCTTCGTGGCGGTCAATTGCGGCGCGCTGCCCGGGGACCTGATCGAAGCGGAACTCTTCGGCGCCGACAGCGGCGCCTACACCGGGGCTGCACGCGCCCGCGAAGGCCGCTTCGAGACCGCCGACGGCGGCACCCTCTTCCTGGACGAGATCGGCAACCTGCCGCTGGCCGGCCAGGTGAAGCTGCTGCGTGTGCTGGAAAGCGGCCGCTTCGAGCGGCTGGGCTCCAGCCGCACCCGCGAGACCACGGTGCGTGTGCTCTCCGCCACAAATGCCGACCTGCGGGCCATGGTCGCGGCCGGCACCTTCCGCGAAGACCTGTATTACCGGCTCAATGTCATCGAGATCTCGCTGCCTGGCCTGGCCGAGCGGCCCCAGGACATCCTGCCGCTGGCGGATCACTTCCTGGCCGGGCGTGCGCGCCTGAGCGATGCGGCGCGTGAAGCGCTGCTGGCCCATGCATGGCCCGGCAACGTGCGCGAGCTCAAGAACGTCATCGAGCGCGCGGCGCTGCTGGCCCCGGGCACGGGCAGCGCCCGCCAGATCACCGAGCACGACCTGGCCCTGCCCGCCGCGCCGATCAACACCCTCCGCAATCTCGACGAGCCCAGCCGCGAGGCCGTCTCCGCCGCGCTGGAAGCCGCTTCCGGCGTGGTCAGCCGCGCCGCGCAGGCCCTGGGGCTCTCCCGCCAGGCCTTGTACCGGCGCATGGAACGTTACGGCCTGGACGCCTGATGCGCACGCCCTGGCGCACCCACTGGCGCTACTCGCTGAAGCTGCGCCTCACGCTCTTCCTGCTGGGCGCATCGCTACTCTCCCTACTGACCCACGCGAGCTGGACGTTCTGGCCCTGGCCTGCGTTGGCGCCGCTCCTCGGTGCACCTGTGCCGGCCCCCTGGAGCCCCTGGGCCATGCTGCTGACAGCCGTGGTGGTGGTGCCCGGCATCTGGGGCCTGGCCCATGTGCTGCTGGCCCCGCTGAGCCGGCTGATCCGGGCGCTGGAAGGGACGGTGCTCAGCTACCGGGAGGGCGAGTTCAGCAGCGTCATCACGGCACAGGCGCCCAGCGGGCTGTCGGAATTGGCGGAACTCATGCGCCTGCACCACGAACTGGGCCACGCCCTGCGTGAGCAGCGCCGCCACCTGGCCCAACGGGAACTGCTGCTGGACACGGTGGTGCAGAACACACCCGTGGCGCTGGTGCTGACCGACACGCAAGACCGCATCGCCTATGCCAACCTGGCCGCCCGGCACCTGCTTGACGAAGGCCGCAGCCTGTCGGGCCGTCTGCTGGAGGAGGTCTTGAGCCGGGCTTCGGACGATCTGCGAGGCGCGCTGGCGCAACCGCGCGACGGCCTGTTCAGTGTGATGGTGGAGCAGCAGGAGGAACGCTTCCACCTCTCGGTGCGGGACTTCCAGCTGCAGGGTCAGCCGCACCGGTTGCGACTGATGCGCCGCATGACGCGGGAGCTGTCGCGGCAGGAAGTGGCAAGCTGGAAGCGGGTGATCCGGGTCATCAGCCATGAACTGAACAACTCGCTGGCGCCCATCTCCTCGCTGGCGCACAGCGGCGCCGAACTGGCGCGGCGCGGGCAGCATGAGCGCGTACCCGGCGTGTTCGCCAGCATTGGCGAGCGCGCTGCCCACCTGCATGCCTTCCTGGCCGGCTACGCCAGTGTGGCCAAGCTGCCGGCGCCCGTGCTGGCACCGGTGGACTGGGCGCATTTTCTGGAGGGGCTGGCTGTGCACTACCGCTTCCGGCGTGAAGGCGAACTGCCGTCCGCCCCGGCACGTTTTGATGCCGGCCAGATGGAACAGGCGCTGATCAACCTGCTGAAGAATGCCCATGAGTCCGGCAGCTCACCGGAAGGCATCAGCCTCCAGGTGGAGGCGCTGCGGGAGGAATGGCGGGTGGAGGTGGCCGATCGCGGCCCCGGCATGAACGAGGCGCAGCTGGCGCAGGCCCTGCTGCCCTTTTATTCCACCAAGCGCAGTGGCAGCGGGCTGGGCCTGGCCCTCGCCCGCGAGATCGCTGAAGCCCACGGCGGCCGCATCGTTATGGGTAACCGTGACGGCGGCGGGCTGTGGGTGGCGTTGTTGTTCCCGAAGACCGGCTGACGGCGGCACCAGCACAACGGCAGGGCAACGCCAGGGCGGCGCCATCACGGCGCGCGCAGCGCACGTGCTCGAAGCGGTTGCGCTGGGCCCGCACGACGGGCATGCGGTGCGGCTTACTTGTAGAAAGCCTCGACCGTGCCCTTGAGCTTGAGCATCATCGGCTGGCCCTTGCGGTCCAGCGTACGGCCGGCGGGCACCTTGATCCAGCCTTCGCTGATGCAGTATTCCTCGACGTCCCCACGCTCCTTGCCGTTGAAGCGGATGCCGATCTCGTGCTCGAAAACGGCGGCCACATGGTGCGGGCTGCGCGGGTCAACGGACAGGTGGTCAGGCAGGTCGGGGCGAGCGGTATCGGTCATGGAAAAGGTCAACTGAAAACTACGGATGACCTGCATTGTCCAACAACCACTCCGCTGAACCGCGGTTCAGCCGAACCGGCGCTCAATCAAAACAGCGCTGGACCATCGGCGTGGCGTATTCATGGCCCACCACCGCGCGGGCGAACAGGTAGTTCTCGCGGGCCTGCTCGCTGAGCTGGTCCAGGGCGACGTGGCCCTGAGCGTCACAGGGGAAGCTCAGGCCCCGGCCACTGTGGAACAGGGATTCGAAGCGCAACAGATAAGACGCCTGGCTGCGACCCTGGCTGTGCGCATGCGGGCGGCTTTCGGCAATGACATCGGCGGACGGATTCATGACGATCTCCCGGGCCCGGGGAGACAGGCCCGTTCGTCAGACATTAGGGCCAAGCGCACCGGCGCAGGCGTGCATACGTCGCGGTTCTGGCGGCTGTTTCAAGCTCTCACCCACTCACGGGGTGTGCGTGCGTTCGGTGTCACACACTGGACCCCAGCGGAAGCCAGCGGCCCTCAGCCGCCAGCACGCTTGGGTGAGTAGCCGGCCTTCTGCAGCCACTGCATCACCTTGTCCAGGTGGTCGCCCTGGATCTCGACCGTGCCGTCCTTGGCCGTCCCGCCACTGCCGCAGGCCGCCTTGAGCTGCTTGGCGACGCCGGTCAGTTCATCGGCCGTCAATGGCAGGCCCAGGATCACCGTCACGCCCTTGCCCTTGCGGCCGGCGGTCTCGCGGCGCACGCGCACCTGGCCGTTGCCGACCACGGCGGCCTGGGCCCTGGCCTTGCAGCGGCAGTCGGCTTGCGCCTGGCGGCATTCGGGGCAGACGCGCCCGCTGTCGGTGGAGTAGACAAGTGCCATGGTCGGGCCCTCAGTGCTTGGCCGGCGCCTGCAGCGTGCGGGCGAAGAAGGCGTCGATGGTGCGGTAGAGATGCAGGCGGGCGCCGCGTCCAGCAATGCCATGGGCCTTGCCCGGATAGACCATCATCTCGAAGGGAATGGACTGCTTCTGGAAGGCTTCGCTCAGGCGCAGGGTGTGCTCGAACAGCACGTTGTCGTCAGCGGTGCCGTGGATGACCAGCAACGGGTGCTGCAACTGGTCCACGCGGGCGATCAGGTTGGACTGTGTATAGGGCGCCGTTGGCTGGCCGGCAGCATCCGTGGGCAGGCCGAGATAGCGCTCGGTGTAGGCGGTGTCGTAGAGCGTCCAGTCGGTCGGCGGTGCGCCGGCCACGGCTGCGGCGAATGGTGTTTGGCTGTCCAGCATGGCCCGCACGGCGAGGAAGCCGCCATACGACCAGCCGAAGAAGCCGATACGGCTCGCATCAATGCCGGCGCGGCGCTGCGGCAGTTGGCGCACGGCCGCAAACAGGTCGGCCACTTCGGTCACACCAAAGGCGTGGCGATGCGCGCGAGTGAAGGCGCGGTCGCGATTGGCCATGCCCCGTGTGTCCAGCGTGAACACCCCATAACCGCGGCGCTGCCAGTAGGCGATCAGGGCGGTGTCGCGGTGCCAGCTCCAGCCGACCGTACTGACGCCCGGCCCGCCGTAGGCCAGCGTGATGACCGGATGCGGGCCGGCACGGCCGTCCAGCGGCGCGAAATAAAAGGCATTGAGCGGTGTGTGGCCATCGGCGGCCGTGATGTCCAACACTTCCGGTACCGGGGCCACCTTCGCCAGCAGGGCGTCGGGTGCGTCTCCGGGCAAGGCCACCGGGTCGGCACCGCTGCGCAGGTTCTGCAGCCACAGGCTCTGTGGCTGGCCCCAGGCGGAGCGGGTCACCAGCAGGCGGGCGCATTCGCCGTCGGCGCGGGCGTCACGCCACTGGCGCTCCATCTGGCCAGCCAGTGGCCGAGCGCGGCCGTTCAGGTCCACGGCAAACAGTTCCCGGGCACGGCCACGGTCCCGCGCGGCGGCATAAACCACCATGTCGCCACGGCTGCAGACGCGATAGGCCACGGCTTCAGGTTCCTGCGTGAGCGGCGTGCGCTCCCCGGTGACCCGGTCCACCAGCACCAGTTGGCGCCGGCCGGAGGCTTCGCTGGACCAGAGCAGAGCCGGCTTGCCGGAGAGACGGCGCGCCGGCAGTTCAGTCAGGTCGTCCTGCACTTCGACCCAGGCGGGATCACGCTCTTCGGTGACGACGCGGCCGGTCAGGGCACCTGTCCCGGCGTCGTCCGGTTTGTATTCATTGAGCACCAGCCGCTGCTGGTCCCGCGTCATCCACTGCAGCCACGGCGTGCCATCGCCGAACCAACCGGCGCGGGGGATGTATTCCGCCTCAGCGGGCAAGGTCAGCGCCACCGGCGCAGCGGGCGACTCCGCCGCCAGATCCAGTACCCAGGCGGTGACCTGGGCGTTGGGGCTGCCGGCGCTGGGGTAGCGCTGCTGGGTCATGGTGGTGCGGTCCGCGAAGATCTGGGCGCGAGTCTTCACCGGCACGCGCTCTTCATCCACACGCAGCGCCAACAGCCGGCTGCCGTCCGGCGACCACCAGTAGCCTCGTTGCCGGCTCAGTTCCTCGGCGGCGATGAACTCCGCCAGGCCCCAGAAGCGGGTACCGGCACCGTCCGTCGTCAAAGCCCGTGGGGCGGCCTGGGCCGACAGCGGCTGCAGCCACAAGTTGCCGCCCTTCACGTAGACCAGTTGCTTGCCGTCGGGGGAACAGCTGGGGTCTTGCTCAGGGACGTTTTCGTCCTGGGTCAGGCGCTGCGCCTGCGGGCCTTGCGCGGTGAGACGCACCAGATAGAGGTCACCGGAGAGCGGGAACAGCAGCGTCTGGCCGTCCGGTCCGCACCACTGGTAGCTGGTGATGCCGCCCTGGGTGATGCGCTTGCGCTCCAGTGCCATCCGTTCGGCTTCGGTCAGCTGCTGGCGGCGACCGCCCAGCACCTCATCGGCGGAGACCAGCTTGCGGGGCTCGCCGCCGGCCGTGGGCTGAGCCCAAAGTTCAAGCTGATCGCTGTCAGCCGCGGAGGGGCGCAAGAAGCTGACCCAGGTGCCGTCTGGCGAGATTTCCGCCTGGCGCGTGGTGCGGCCTTGCAGCGGCGGGTCGCTGTAGACGCGTTCCAGGCTCAGCGGGGCGGTGGCTTTTGCGGCCAGCGCGGCGATGGGCGTGGCCAGCACCAGCAGCAACGAGGCAGCCAGCGGACTCAGCCAGGCAGCAGGCCGGGCGAACGGAGCAGATACGGTCATGCGGTCAACGAGAGTGCCTCGGTGGGCACTGCGTAAGAGTCAAGAGAGGAAGCGGACGCAGCCGATGGTGCCTGCGACGGGGCTTGTGCAGGGTCGGTCATTGCATCATGCGCTGCGGTAGCGGTTCGTGCGGCGGCGCGTGAGAGCCGGCGGGCCATCTCGTCGGCCATCTTTTCCGCGATTGGCGCGCCCAGCAATTGGCGGGTCATCTCGTCGGCCGCATTGATCGTGCGCACCCGCTGATAGGCCTCTTCCGCCTCGGGATAACGGCGGCGCAGATAGTGCAGCCATTGCTTGAGGCGCCCGGCCTGATGCCGAGCGGCGACAAGGGTCCGCACCTGCAGGAAGAAGTCGGCCATCAGCACCAGCAGATCGGACCAGGCCAGGGCCTGCGTGGTGCTGCCCGTGATGGAGGCACGCAGCGCCAATGCCAGCCCCGGGTCGGCGACCATGCCCCGGCCCAGCATGATGGTGTCGCAGCCGGATTCCGCGAGGCAGCGACGGGCATCCTCGACGGTCCACACCTCGCCATTGGCGACCACCGGCAAGCGCACCGCCTCCCGCACCACGGCAATCTGGTCCCAATAGGCGGGCGGCTTGTAGCCATCGCGTTTGGTACGGGCGTGGATCACCAGTTCGGCGGCACCGGCGCGCTCGATCGCATGGGCGCAATCCAGCAGCAGCGAGCGGTCCTCATTACCCAGGCGCATCTTGGCGGAGACGGGAATGTGGGCCGGCACGGCGAGTCGCACGGCGGCGACGATGTCGTGCACCAGCGTGGGCTCGTCCAGCAGCACGGCGCCACCACGGTGGCGGTTGACGGTCTTGGCCGGGCAACCGAAGTTCAGGTCAATGCCCGCGGGGTCCAGCCCCGCCAGGCGGGCGGCGTTGTCGGCCAGGCAGGCAGGGTCCGAGCCGAGCAACTGTGGGCGCACCGGCACCCCGGCGCGTGTGCGACTGCCGTGCAGCAGCTCGGGCACGATGCGGGTGAATACCCGACGTGGCAGCAGTTGATCGGTGACCCGGATGAATTCGGAAACGCATCGGTCCACACCGCCCACGCGGGTCAGCGTGTCGCGCAGCATGTGGTCCAGCAGCCCTTCCATGGGCGCCAGCAGGATGGTGGGCACGGCGGGGTGTGCGGGCTGGGCTGGAGCGGCGGCGGGCGCGCCGGGCGGTGTAGGCACCGGAGATGCGGCGCCTGGCTTGGCGGTGTCTGCTGCAGGGTCGGACTCTGGCGTCATTGGGGGCACTACAGGTACTGCGAGGGTGCGCGAGGAAACCTCGGCCAGCGGCGTGCGACCTGCGGTGCACAACTCGGCGGCAAAGTCCAACAGCATAGCGGATCGTCCACAGCCGCTGTGGATAAAGGCGTGTACAGGCTGCGCAGGGATGGCCCAAGCCGTTGATTAAACAGGTGATTCTTCACGCTGCCGCAAAATGGAGCAGTGGGCTTCGTCCGGCCAGGCAACCTCACCCGAGCCGGAACTGCCCCACCACCGCCGTCAGCCGCTCTGACTGCTGCCGCAGGCTCTCCGCCGCTGCGGCCGACTCTTCCACCAGGGCCGCGTTTTGTTGCGTCATCCTGTCCAGGTGGGTCACCGCCTCATTCACCTGGCCCAGGCCCTGGCTCTGCTCATGACTTGCCGCGCTGATCTGCTCGATGAGCACACTCACCGCCTGCACTTCACCCACCAGGCGGTTCATCGTGCTGCCGGCGGCGTCCACCTGCCGCGTCCCCGTCTCGACCTTGGCGACACTGTCGCCGATCAACGTCTTGATCTCTCTCGCCGCATCCGCGCTGCGAGTGGCCAACATCCGCACCTCCGACGCCACTACGGCAAAACCCCGTCCATGCTCACCTGCGCGCGCCGCTTCCACCGCAGCGTTGAGTGCCAGGATGTTGGTCTGAAAGGCAATGCTGTCGATCACGCCCAGAATGTCGCCAATGCGGCGCGAACTGTCCGAGATATCGGTCATGGTCTGCACCACAGCACCCACGACACGACCGCCTTCACCGGCCACCGCCGAGGCGCTGCCTGCGAGTTCCACGGCCCGGCGAGCGGTCTCCGCGTTGGTCCGTACGGTGGCGGTCAGTTGCTCCATGGCGGCGGCCGTCTCTTCCAGGCTGCCCGCTTGCTCCTCGGTACGTTGGCTCAGGTCCATGCTCCCGCTCGCGATCTCGGAGGAACCGGTGGCGATCGATGTGGCGCTGTCGCGCACCTGGCCGACCACCGAGGCCAGATCGCCAGACATCTGTTTCAAAGCAGTCATCAGTTGACCAGTCTCATCGTGGCCCCCGGGCTCGATGCGGCCACTGAGATCGCCCCCCGCCACGGCACGGGTCACCTCCACCGCACGCTGGAGCGGCATGGCGATGCCACGCGCCACGCGAGCGTTGAGCAGCAGCAGGATCACCGCCGCCACACCCACGGCGACCAGGAGCGTGACACGAACAGTCCGTGCCAGGGCCTCGCTGTCGGCCTGAGTGGACGCGGCCAGCGCCTCGATGCTGTCGCTGAGTGCGCCCATCTCCGTCTCCAGGGCGGAGAACTTCGCAGTGAAAGCCGGCAGTTGCGCTTCAGCGGCAGCGGCATCGCTGAAAGCCAGGCCCACCACCTGCGAGGCGCCCGCGATGTACGCATCCAGGCTGCCCTGGGTCCGCGTGATCGTGGCGTCGATCTCTGCGCCCAGTGAGAGCGACTTCAGCGTCGCCATCAACTCCCGGAATTCCTTGACATGCTCGGCGGTGTCCGCTTTCACCGATGCTTCCTCACCCGCGATTCCACGCCCGGCGGCATGCAGTGCACGGTAGACATCGGCGCGCAAGGCGTCGTGCATCATGTCCGCCTCCACCTGGCTCTTGAGCGCGGAACTGGTGCGCGTCAACGCGCTGCCTGCGGCGTCCAGCCGCACCACGGCGGCATACCCGAGCCCGCCGACCAGCAGCACGAAGAGCAGGCTGACCATGCTCAACACCAGCATGCGCTGCCGGATCGTCGTCGTGGGGATCATGCATTCCTCCGGGATGACATTCCATCAATGGGCACCACCGACTTTATGCCCTGAGGCGCCTCAGGGGCCAGCTGACAGCACGGATGCGCAAAATCGCCTTGGGGACCACCACCGGTACCTTGGTTCATGCCGTGCCGGCTATCCGCAAGCGAACCGGCTATTCCAATGGTTCAGCCTTTGATCAAGAACTCAGGAGAACGACCGCCAAAGTTCAGTCTCGATGAACCATGGATTCAGGCGACCCGCATGAAGCTTGATGGAGACTTCATCAGCCAGTTCCTCGAACTCCACCAGCAGTTTGTGCTTGGATCCAGAGTTGTCAAAGATATAGGCGCGATGCGCGACCTGGCAGGCCTCTGTCATCAAATCGATCGATTCCCGATACCGCTTCCTGACTTTGGCTTCCGGTACGGGATGGCCGCCCTGCATGACCCGACGCCGAACACGGTCCAGGTTGATCTCCGGATCATCCGTGGCGACAAAGTACAAGTAGACGCGATAGCCTCGCTCCCTCGCCTCCTTCATGAAATCGACTTTGTCACGCGAAGACATCACCGTCTCAAAAGTGAAGGTTTTCGCCTCTTCCAGCAGTTCGCGGCGGACGGCATCGGCCAACACAGACGCAAGGTAGGAATCAAAGGGACCTGGTACCACCAGCGTATGCGCTTTGTCGACCTTAATCCGGCCGATCAGCGAGTGAAGGCCCAACTTCCCGGCAAATTCGGAATTCTTGATGTGGCGTTCGATCCGCTTCAATACAACCGCGGGGTTGCGCCGATTCCAAGCGGTCCCAACTTCAGCTTGCCACCCGACTCCTTGAGTGCGCGCTCAATTTCATCGGCGTTGACGAAGACACCAATCCACTCTGGCCTGAGTTCTCGTTGAATTGTGCTCTTGCCCGATCCATTAGGACCAGCCAGCACGCGCAATCGTGGCTGAGCAGGCGTCGGTGACTTTGCAATGAACTTGACCACCCCATCCTCAACAAACCGTTTACTTGCTGCGCTTGAGGATCACTCCGGGTGTCACGCGTTTGCCCAAAGGCAGGTGTTTGATGACGGTCGACGTTCCGTCAGCACGCCGCTCCACCATCTGGCCTTGGCTGGTCTTCACGACCACTGCACCGGTGCGGCTCAGCGTTGTTTTGTACGCCTCATGACCGGACCTCGCCGCGAGCTCGGGGATTCGGCTCTCAGCGATTCGCATCGCACGTTCTGTCAGGGGCCGGCTGGTACGGGAAGACATGTCGGATCCAAGTTGGCCGTCGTGCCCGCAGTTTATCAGCCGTCATCAGCGCATTTGCAGCAACCGCCGAGCACCCTGCCTGTTGAGGGCCCGCGACCTGCGAACTCACCCCCTCCACACCGCTTTACGCCCATTCACAAACCCGTGATATTCCCCGTCCGAGTAGGTTGGCCCTCATCTGTTGGCCGCAAACTGCTTCAGCGGTAACTCCTGATTTCAGTGACGCCGGAACGCTTGTGACGGTCACTGGTGGTCCTTCTAATCGCGCCGATCAAGGACCCCGGTGACCTGCAAAGGCAACCGGATTTCCATCGCCTCGCGCCCAGCGCGGGCGCCACGGAAGAAGGAGTTGAAATGGCGCGTTGGTCGAATGTCATGTCGCGGTCTGCGACGCTCACGAGATCGCGGGGATGGCGGCGGACGGTTCAGGGGGCCGCAGGTTCACTGCTGCTGACGCTGCTGACCGCCTGTGGCGGTGGCAAGTCCACAAGCGCCGCACAGCCCGAGGACGCCCTCCAGCGCCCGCTGGCAGATACAGCCGCAGCCGCAGACACCGCCACAGCCATCCCCGCCGGACGCTACGTGCTGGCCCAGGCCTCCTCCGGCCTGTGCCTCACCGCTGCGTCTACGGGCAACGGCGCCGGCACACTGACCGCAGCGGCCTGCGCCGCAGGCACCACCCAGGCCTTCGACCTCAGCCTGAACACCGATGGCTCCACCCGGCTCACCCAGGTCAGCAGCGGCCTCTCGCTCGACCTGGAGGCCATGTCCACCGCCGAAGGCGCCGCCATCCAGCTCTGGGCCGCCAATGAAACCAGCGCGCAGCGCTTCACGCTAAGCCGCATCCAGGGCCACCTGTTCAGCGTGATGAATACCGGCAGCGCCAAATGCGCCGCCATACAGGGCTCTGCACTCCAGCAGATGACCTGCAACTCGCAGCCGGAACAGCTGTTCGTCCTGTACCCGCAATCCACCGCTGCGACCATCCGTGGCCTGCTGCCCTACGGCCGCTTCAGCCTCCGTTCCAGCCTGTCGGGCCTGTGCCTGGATCTCGCGGGCACCGGCCTGGCCGATGCCGACCGCGCCGTGCAGGCCACCTGCACAGGCGCTGACCGCCAGCGCTTCGACCTCACGCTCGCGGCAGACGGTGGCTATCGGCTGCGCAACCTCGCCAGCGGCCAGCTGCTGGACATCACCGGGGCGGCAACCGTCGCCGGCACCGCCGTCCAGCAATGGCCGGATACCGACGGCAGCAACCAGCATTTCCTGCCCACCGCCACCAGCGACACCATCCAGTTGAAGGCGCTGCACAGCGGCCTCTGCCTGGACGTGACCGCCGAACGTACCGACGCTGGTGCGCCCATCCAGCAATGGGACTGCGGCACCAACAAGGCCAACCAGCAATGGCGCCTGGTGACCACGGCAAGCGCTGTCTGGACACCCGTGCCTGCGCCCACAGCCGGTGACACGGGCGGTGGCGGCACAGACCCCGGGGGCGACGGCGGCAGCGGCACCACCCCACCCACCACCCCTCCCACCACAGAGACGCCACCCACCGCCACCACTGCACTCAAGCTGCCGCTGGAGTTGCTCGGCGCCGGCCTGCCGAGCGCCCCCGTGGTGGCCACCGCCAACCTCACCCTGGACCAGGCAGGCGCCAGCGCCGCCACCGAGCTGTGGCTGCGCTGCCACCGTTGCGGTTTCTTCGGTCCGCCTGAGTTCGAAGCCACCACAGAGGCCCCCGCACGCATCAAGGGCAGCCTGCGCGTCCTGGGCGGCACCGCCGTGGCCAATGCCGGTGCCATCCCGTGGGTGGACATCACCGACACCACCATGACCCTGGCCGACCCCGAGCGTGTGCAAGGCGGCCTTCAGCGCGGGGGTGTCTATACCGCCCGCATGAAGCTGACGCTGGATGCCGCCACCAAGGCGCGGCTGATCAATGGCGTCAACCTCGTCCAGTTCCGCTTCAACGGCAGCGACGGCGAGTCCAACGGCTATCGCATCATCGACCTGCAGTTCCGCAACACTTCCGGCACCAGCCTGGCGACCAATGCGATCCAGCGCGCCGACATCAACATCGAGAAGCAGGCCGGCCGCACCTTCACCGCAGACGTCACCGCCGGCGAAACCCTGTGGAAGGCTCAGGACCGTCTGTTGAAGTCCACGCTCGCGAACCGTTCCATCCATGCCGCCTGCGCCTCCTGCCATGCCTCCGATGGCCGGGACCTGCAGTACTTCAATTACTCCAACAACGCCATCGTCCAGCGCGCCCGCTTCCATGGGCTCAGCGAGGCCGAGGGCCGGCAGATCACCGCCTATCTGCGCTACGCGCTGCAGAACCTGCCTCACGTGGCCCAGGCAGCGCCGTGGAACCCGCCCTATCAGCCGGGCCCCGGGCTGGACAGCAAGCCGATCGCCGAATGGTCCGCCGGTGCCGGCCTGGACGCCGTGGTCGATACGCCCACCAACGCCGTCAAGGCCCTGTTCGGCCAGCCGCTGGACGGCTCGGCCCTGGCACTCACCCAGGCCGACATCGACAAGGTGATGGACGCCAACGCCACGCTGAATGCCCGTGAAGTGCAGATGCCCATCCAGTATCCAGACTGGAACTCCTACCTGCCGGCCATGCACCCGATGGACATCTGGCCGGCAGGCGCCAGCACCACCGGGTCCTTTGCCGCGGGAGCCACGTTCTCCGGCAACGGTCGCCAGGATCCGCTGGGCACGTCCAGGCGCATCGCCGCCTGGTTCGAATCGCACAAGTCCAGCGCCTTCGGCGACTGGAGCCATCTCACGCCTGAACAGCGCAACGAGATCCAGTCGATGATCCAGCCGTACGGCTTCGAGGTCTATGCCTTCCTGGGGGGCGGCCGGGGCAACCACATCGCCGCCTCGGGGCAGTATGGAGCCCAGGTGGGCGCCGCCAACCTGCAACGCCTGGTGTCATCGGCCCGCACGGCCGATGAGCCGGCGGCCTTCACCACCAACGCGTTCATCGAACGTGTGGTGGGCAGCATGTTCCAGTGGAACCTGGTGCAGCAGTGGGAGTGGGCACAGCGCTATGGCCTGGAAGGCGATCAGCGCTGGTTCCTGGGCGACTACGACGCCGCCACCAAGACATGGACCGGCCGGGGCGAAGCCCGCGGCTGGCCCTTCAATACGGTGAGCGCCTTCTACCTGGCACCGCACATGGTCTACCAGACCGACTTCGACAGCAGCGGCAAGACCACCCGCGAGTGGATCCTGGCCTGGGAGACCAACAACAAGGCTGGCTCCTACTACCGGACCAATGCCTGGTACCAGGCGCAGGTCACCATCAACCCGGGCGCCCAAGGCGACTGGGCCAACTATTCGGTGGATTGGCCCTACCTCACCGGCTTTGACGAATACCTCTCCCAACTGCTCGGTGGCGCCACGGCCGCCCAGGCGTCCGCCGCCATGCTGAGCGACATCCGTCTGCTGCAGGCCCGCATCAAATCGGCGCAGTATGTGAACAACCGCATCCCGCTGTATGTGGCCACAGACACGCGGCCGCTGGCGGACAACCGTGGGCGTTTTGGCCGCGCACAGGTCCTGAAGCACCTGTCTCCCACCAACTTCATGGAGACCACCAGCACGCAGGTCAATGGCGGCACCCCGTTCGTCAAGCTGGATCAGCTTCAGTCAGGGCTTTATCTCAAGGTGCTGAATGGCGCCTTCCGCCAGTTCAACCAGCTCTATGCGACCACCGACCCTGCGGCGTGGCGCCGGTGTGACCCCAACAACACCGATCTGGGAGAGCCTGAACCGACCGCAGGCTTCGCGTTCTGCCTGGACCGCAGCAAACAGCCGCTGGTGCTGGTGTCGCCCGGTGTGTATGCGATGAACTCGGTGGACTACCGCACCACGGCTGAGCAGAAGCTCCAGTACGCGGTGTGGAAGGCCGGCAAGCTGGGCGCAGACCCGGCCCGCATCACCACCTTGAACGACTGGCTGCTGCGCGCCTGGCCCTGACATCAGTGGGGGCGTCGGTCTGCGTGGTGCCTGGCAATCGGCACCACGCGGCGGCGCCTCGGCTCACATCAGGAGCCGGAAGCGCTGGCCCGGTCCACGCAGCTCATCCAAAGCCGGAGGTCGAATTCCAGTTGCCCGTAATCGGGTGCCATGTGATGGCACAACTGGTAGAAGGCCTTGTCGTGGTCGGGATGCTTCAGGTGGGCCAACTCGTGGACCACGATCATCTTGAGGAATTCCGCCGGCGCCTCCTTGAACAGGGTGGCGACACGGATCTCGCGGCGGGACTTGAGGCGGGTGCCCTGCACCGTGGTGGCGCGGGTGTGGGTACCCAGCGCATGCTGCACCACCTTGAGCTTGGCGTCGTAGCAGACACGCGCCAGCGGATCCGCATTGCGCAGGTAGCGCTGCTTCAGCGCCTGCGTGTAGTCGAACAAGGCCTTGTCGCTGCGAACGTCGTGCGGCTCCGGATACTTGCGCGCCAGCAGGGGTGCCAGTTCGCCGCTGTCCAGCAATGATTGGGCCTGGGCCACCAGGGCCGCTGGGTAGCCCTGCAAATACTTCATGGTCATGATGGGAAGCCCGGGAACAGGGAAGCAGCAAATGGCGTTGGGGCAGGAGCGCCGGGTGAAGAACGCCGACGCAAGAGCGCCGGGCCCAGGGAGCCGGCCAATAGAGCCGGCCAATAGAGCCGGTCAATGGAGCGGTCAATAGAGCTGCCCAAGGGCCGCGCCGTCAATGGTGGCCCGGCCGATCGTAGCGGGCATGATATCGGCATGGACGAACCGAGATTGCGCGTCACCGTGGAACCCCACGGCTGGACTTTCGAGACAGCGCCCGACCAATCCCTGCTGCAGGCAGGGCTGGCCGCAGGCGTGCGCCTGCCCCACTCCTGCCGCAACGGCACCTGCCGCGCCTGCATCACCCAGCTGCGTAGCGGTGAGATCAGTTACCGCATTGAATGGCCGGGCCTTTCCCGCGAGGAAAAGGCCGAAGGCTGGATCCTGCCCTGTGTCGCCTGCGCCCGCTCCGACCTTGTCCTGGACGCGCCCCAGGCCACCCGCCCGGCCGCCGCCCCTCGCCCGACTGTTCTCACAGCGCCCAAGCCGCCTGTCGCCTCGGTGGATGTCAGCCCTGACACGCTGCCGACAACGACGCAAAAATGAAACAGGCGGTGTGACCTGTCCATGACAGCGGGCACGGAGCGCGTCGCAATTCACAGAGCCCCCCTTCTTCGCTGTGCCACAGGGGCTGCGGACGGTTCAGCATCGCGGGAGACCGCAAATCGAACGGTCCCCCAACAAGAAGGAAGTGGCATGTTGAAGCTCAACGAATGGCGCCTGCGCAGCCGGGTACTGGCTGGATTTGCGCTGGTGATCCTGTTGATGGCGGTGGCCTCCACCGTAGGCGTGGTGCGTGTGTCGATGCTTCACCAGCGCATTGAGCGGCTGGTGGAAGTGGACATGCGCACGCTGGAGCTGTCCCGCCAGTGGGCGGGTATGACGGAAGGCAACATCCAGCGTCGCATCGTGCAGATGGTGATGGATGACGAGACTTTCGTGAAAGCCTTCACGGCCCGTTCCAAGGAACTCTCCCTGCGCATCGACAAGGTGCAGAAGGAACTGGAAGAGAACATCAAGGAGCCGCAGGGCGCCAAGCTCATCGACCAGATCGGTGAAGCCCGCAAGGCTTATCAGGATGCCCGTGACGCGCTCGCCAAGGAAAAGGCCGCCGGCAATGACATCAAGGCGGCCGCTGCCACGAAGCTCATCCCGGCCATGAATGCCTACCTGGAAAGCATCGACAAGTTTGCCGAGCACACCCGTGACCTGTTGCAGGCCGCCCGTGTGGAAGCGCAGAACGAAGCCCAATCCACCCGGGTGCTGGTGATCAGCCTGATGACGGTGGCGATCATCCTGGGTGTGATGGTGGCGCTGGTGATCACCCGCTCGGTGACCGAGCCGCTGGGCCATGCACAGACCCTGAGCCAGGCGATTGCGGACGGCGACCTGCGCCAGACCCGTCGCGTGGAGGGAAGCGACGAAGTGGCCGCCTTGAACCGTTCGCTGCAGGAGATGCAGGCACGGCTGGCATCCACCATTGCCGGCGTGCGCTCGGCGGCGGACCAGGTGCGCCATGCCTCCACCGAGATCGCCACCGGCAATGCCGACCTGTCCAACCGGACGGAGCAGGCCGCCAGCAGCCTGGAAGAAACAGGCGCGGCCATGGCGCAACTCAGCGAAGGCGTGAAGCTCAATGCGGAAGCCGCGCGCGAGGCGGATGGCCTGGCCAAGACGGCTTCTGACGTGGCGGGCCGTGGCGGCGCGATGGTGGATCAGGTCATCAGCACGATGAACGACATCCAGCAGTCGTCCAACAAGATTGCCGACATCATCGGCGTGATTGACGGCATCGCCTTCCAGACCAACATCCTGGCGCTGAACGCCGCAGTGGAAGCGGCGCGGGCCGGCGAGCAAGGCCGTGGTTTTGCGGTGGTGGCGGGCGAAGTGCGCTCGCTGGCGCAGCGCAGCGCCGAGGCCGCCAAGGAGATCAAGACGCTGATCTCCGCATCCGTGGAGCGCGTGGATGGCGGCAGCCGCCTCGTGGGCGAGACGGGCAACACCATGCGCGACGTGGTGAGCAGCGTGCAGCGCGTGACCCGCATCATCGGTGAGATCTCCTCCTCCAGCGCCTCGCAGGCACTGACCCTGGGAGAGATCGGCCAGGCGGTGTCGCAGCTGGACCAGATGACGCAGCAGAACGCCGCGCTGGTGGAGCAATCCGCCGCAGCGGCGGAAAGCCTGCGGGATCAGTCCGCGCAGTTGGTGGAGACGGTGTCGAGCTTCAGGCTCGGTTGACGCCGGGCCTGTTATTCCTTCGTACCGAAGATCTTGTCCCCGGCGTCTCCCAGCCCGGGGATGATGTATCCCTGCTCGTTGAGGTGGGAGTCGATGGCGGCCGTCCAGCAGCGCACTTCCGGGTGCGCCTTGGTCAGCGCAGCAACGCCCTCAGGCGCGGCCACCAGCACCAGCGCGCGGATGTCCTGGCAGCCGCGGGCCTTGAGCAGGTCGATGGTGGCAATCATCGAGCCGGCGGTGGCCAGCATGGGGTCCACGATCAGGGCGGTGCGTTGCTCCAGCTGACCGACGAACTTCTCGAAGTAGTTCACCGGCTGCAGGGTTTCGTGGTCCCGCGCCAGGCCCACCACGCTCACCTTGGCGTTGGGCATCATGTCCAGCACGCCATCCAGCATGCCCAGGCCCGCACGCAGGATGGGCACCACCGTGACCTTGCGGCCAGCAATCTGGTCCACCTCCACCGAGCCGCACCAGCCGTCGATGGTGGTCTTCTCCAGCGGGAAGTCGGCCGTGGCCTCATAGGCCAACAGGCGGGCCACCTCGCCGGTGAGCTCGCGGAACTTCTTGGTGGAGATGTCAGCCTCCCGCATCAAGCCGATCTTGTGCTTGACCAGGGGATGTTTGACTTCAATAACGGACATGAGGATGGACTTTGGGGACGAGATGAACCGGATTATCCCCCGCAAAGATCATGCCCGGCCTCGCCACTGAATGGGGTGACCACCCGAGACCGCCTCCCACCTCGGCGGGGTCACCCAACCGCTGCCGCAGCAGCGGCGCGGGCAGCCGCCCCAGCCCTCAGCGCGAGCCCTGGCGCTGCCGCAGCGCCTCATACAGGCACACACCCGCCGCCACCGACACATTCAGGCTTTCCACCGCCCCCTGCATCGGGATGCGCACCAGCTCGTCGCAGGTCTTGCCGGTCAGTTGACGCATGCCCTGCCCCTCGGCCCCCAGCACCAGGGCCACGGGGCCTTTCAGGTCCAGGTCGTACAGCGTTTTCTCGGCCTGGTCGGAGGTGCCGATCACCCAGATGTCGCGTTCCTTCAGCTCATTCAGCGTGCGAGCCAGGTTGGTGACCATCAGGTAGGGCACCGTATCCGCCGCGCCGCTGGCCACCTTGGCCACGGTGGCGTTCAGGCCGACCGCGTGGTCCTTGGGCGCCACCACGGCATGCGCACCCGCGCCATCGGCCACACGCAGGCAGGCGCCGAGATTGTGCGGATCGGTCACGCCGTCCAGCACCAGCACCAGAGGAGGACCTTCCACCTCGTCGAGCACGTCGTCCAGCGAATGGTGCTGTGCCACGGGCTTGACCCGTGCCACCACGCCCTGGTGCCGGTGGGTGCCGCAGAGCTTGAGCAGGCGCTCGTCGTCGCTCTCCACCAGGCGGGCGCCCGCAGCCTCGGCCTTTTCCAGGAAGCCGCGCATGCGCTGGTCCTTGCGCGTGGCGTCGAACAGGATTTCCTGCACCGACGCCGGCGCGGTCTTCAGCCGCACGGTAATGGCATGGAAGCCGAACAGGATCTGGGTCTTGCCGCCGGCCGCCGGGGCGTCGCCGCCCCCGGCCCGGGATTGTCTGGATGCGCTCATGCCCCGATTGTCGCCGCTCCGCAGCCTGCCGGGCAGGCCCGCAGCCAGCCGCTCAGAACAGGCCCAGCCACTGCGCCCCCATCAGCGCGCCGATCAGCACCGGCTGGTGCAGCATGTAATAGGAGAGTGACCACTGCCCCAACACCGCCAGCGGCTTCAACACCTTGGGCAAGGGCTTCTGCAGCGCCAGGCGCACCTTCTGCGTGCGCATCAGCGCACAGCCCCAGAGCATGGGGCCCAGCCAGGGCAGCAGGGGCACATAGTCTTCGGTGAGCGGCTTGTGGGTCACCAGGCCCACCCAGTTGGTGGTGCGCGTGTCGAAGATCGGATGCGCCACCACCAGGGGCAGCAGCACCGCCAACAGCCCCAGCAGCACCAGCCAGGGGTTGGGCAGGCGCGAAAAACCGAACCGCACCAGGATGAGCATCAGCGCCATGCCGTGCAGCACGCCAAAGCTGATAAAGGAGCGCGGGAACATGAACCACGAACCCAGCGACACCAGCAGCGCACAGGCCATGATCTGCCCCCAGCGGCGCCAGAAGCGCTCCGCGCTCTGCTGCTGCGCCAGCGCCACGGCCTGCCCCATGCCGGCACACAGCAGGAACAGGCTGACGATGGCGGTGCGCTGCCAGGTCCAGAACGGGTCGCGGTAGAAATCCTGGTGAATGAGCCGGAAGAAGCTCAGGTCAAAGCAGAAATGAAACACCGTCATCCAGACCATGGCCAGGCCGCGCAAGGCGTCCAGACGGGGATAACGGGGCGTCGGCACGACAACGGCCAAGCCCTCCGGGCCCATCAGGGGGCCGGGACGGGTAGTTGGGAAACGGACCTTCGAATTCATCGGGCCGCAGTCTACCGAAGGCGGCTGGCGCGCCGATGACGCAGACGTTCGTTCCGGGGGGATCCACAGAGTTCAAGCGGACCCCCTTAAAGGGGGCAGTCCTCACACTGATTTACATGCCACCGGGCAGAGATGCAAACAGATGTGTGATTGAGGCGCGTCCCTATGAGCCTGCCAAGTTCTTTGCGGCAGATGGCACGCTGCTGGCAGGCTTCCTCAACGACTTGAAGGCAGGCCGCTACGACCGACTTGGTCGCTGAGCCATAGGCTGGCACCAAGGCTGAGCCGTTCGCGTTCGGCCGCTCAAATGCGGCACAGCAGTTGCGGCACAGCAGTTGATGCTCGCAGTGGGCCCCCGGGGCCGCTCAGGAGGCGGCCGGTGCGGCGTGTGCGTTCTTGCTCGCGTCGGCCGGCTTGGCTGGCCTGTGCTTGGGTTGTATGGGACCGATCTCCCGGGGTTTGGACGTCTCCACCCCGAAGACCATGTCCCCGATCGTGGCGCCATCCGGCAATGCCAATCCCAAGAAATTGGCCGCCACCGCCCACAGGATCACCAACACAGATGCAGAGAACTTGAGCCATCGCATGGCACCTCTCCTCTTCCGCTGAATGAATCGCCGTCACCGGCAAAGCATGTCATCCATCGTGGCCCAGTGCAGGCGAGCCAGACACCCCCCGTACAGGAGGAGGTCCCGGCGGCTTGTCACAGGCAGTGGGTGCATGCCGGCGCGTGGTGAGAGCGGGCAATCAGCGGGCCCGATTTCGGGTGGAAAGGGGCAGACCGTGTCACTCAAAAAGAATGGCCCGCGCAGTGGCGGGCCTTATGGGCGCTCCCCGGTGAAAGGGGCGGGATGCCGGGTTGCAGGCTATTGAAGCGGCGGGAACAAGGGGCGGGTCTTGCCAAGCTCCTGCTGCACCAGCGCATCAAACCAGGACTGATCGTTTTCCCAGCACACGCCTTGTGCTTCTGGGGCATTCCAGCCAAAGCTGAAGGGGCTCGCGGCCGAGCCGGTGCCGCGCGGGTCCAGCACGCGGATGGCGTAGTCCGCCAGGCCGGCCCAGTGGGCGCGCTGCACGGCATCGGGTGCCTTGGCGGCAGCGGCCAGCATCTGTTGCCGCAGGGTCTTCATTTCCTCGCGCATCAGCGGCTTGCTGTCGTCCAGCGTTGCGCCCGGTGCCATCACGCGTTCCGCCAGCAGCTCCAGGTAGCCACGCTGCAGGTTGCGGCGGATGGTGCTCACGCGGCCGCCGGCGTAGAGCTCCGTGAAGATGCCCCGGCGCACATCGTGCAGGAGGTCGTCCACGCCGTAGGCCTTGTCGCCCAGTTGCGCGGATTGGTCCTGCAGCCGTCGGGTACGGCTGCCGTCCAGCAGGTAACGCAGCAAGGATCGCTGATAGACCTGCAACGTGAGGTTGGGCTCCATGGACCGCAGGCGTTGCGTCACCGTGGGTTCCAGCAGCCACTGCGGCGTCGCGAAGAGCTGCTCATTGAGCAGCTTCACTGCCTTGGCCTGCTCGGCCTTGGGCACCACCTCGGCCACCGGACCCGGTTGGTCGTTGTGCTTGTTCTGCGTACGGTAGCCGCCAACCAGGGTCACCACATGGCTGATCTCGCGCGCCCATTGCATGGCGGAGGCCCGGTACAGCGCCTCCAGTGTGCGGTCATCCTGGCCGTCCGGCGGCGTCAGGGCCGGCAGCTGCTTGATGATGCGCTTGAGGTTGCGCACGCCGAGCGTGGTGGCGGTGATGGGGTCGGCATCACCCACGGCTTCCACGTTTTCACCGGCGTCGCCGCCGTCCGCCTTGGGTGACGAGAAACGCAGCCAGGGCTTGGTGTCCTGCTCGCGGGCCCAGGCATTGAGCGTGGGCAGCTCGTCCTCCGGCGTCGCGGCCGAGGGAATGGGCGTGTAGCCCCAGCGGGTGGCGAAGACATCATAGGGGCCGACGCCAGGGATCAGCAGGGTCGGGTCCACCTTGTCTTCGGGCTGGACCAGGTAGTTGAACCGGCTGTAGTCCATCAGCGAGGGCACATGGCCCATGGTGCGCAGCCATTCCGGGTCCCGCAGCTTCTCCACCGGGTAGAGCGAGCTGGACTTCATGTTGTGCGGAAAGCCCAGCGCATGCCCGACCTCGTGGCTGACCACGAAGGTGACCAGATCCCCCATCAGGTCGTCCGGCAGCGGCAGCTTGCGTGCACGCGGGTCGGCAGCGCCAACCTGGGTCACGTACCAGTCGCGCTGCAGTTGCAGGATGTTGTGGAACATCACGACATTGGCGTTGAGGATTTCGCCACTGCGCGGGTCGCTCAGGTGCGGTCCGTAGGCATTGGGGATGGGCGATGGCACCCAGCGGATGATGCTGTAGCGCACGTCTTCCGGATCGAATTCGGGGTCCTCTTCCTTCGTCGGGAACGGGCGGGCCACCACGGCGTTCTTGAAGCCCGCGGCCTCGAAAGCCTTGTTCCAGGCCTCCACGCCCCGCTTCACGTAAGGCACGAAGGCGGCCGGCGTGGCGCTGTCGATGTACCAGACGATGGGTTTGACGGGTTCGCTGAGGGCGGCGTCCGGCTCCTTCTTCTCCAGGCGCCAGCGAGTAATCAGCCGGTCACGCTTGAGCTCCTGGCCGCTGGCGCCGAAGTCCACCCGGGAGACGCTGAAGTAGCCGATACGGTCGTCCATGAAGCGCGGGCGCATGGGCGTCTCCGGCAGCTTGACGATGTTGTAGGCCACGTTGACGCTGCCAGCCCGGGCCGGCGAAGCGGCAGGCACCACCGGCATGCCGGGGATCATCATGGGCATGGCGCCGATCTGGTAGGTCTGCACCGCGTCAATGCGAACACTGCCCGGGAAGGCCTTGGTCTGGTCGATGTAGCTGCGGCTGGGGTCCGGGCCGCTGCCGCGCAGCATGGTACGGGCACTGAAATCGCCAACCTCGCTGAGGAACAGGCGGCTCACTTCGATCACCGGCGCGCCGTCCTTGCTGAAGGCATCAATGGGGAAGCTGGCCAGGATGGGGTCGCGCTGGGAGCGCTGCACGGCATCCGCGTTGGGCTTGGCGGGGTCTGCCACGAAGGCGTGGGAGATCTGCTGGAGGTACAGGCGGTTGTTCTTCTGGACAAACCGCACCACGTCCTCGTTCAGCGCCCGGCCCACGTGCTCGACGCCTGCGGGCACCTGGGTGGCCGTGAGCACCATCAGCAGGGGCTGGTCCAGCAGCGCCTTCGGAATCTCGAAGTAAAGCCGGGTCTTGATGGTGTGCAGCTTGAACAGGCCGTCCTGCGTCTTGGCATCGGCCGTGATGACCTTGTCGTAGGGCTTGGGTTCGGTGGGGTCCTGGACGGCCGGAGCGCTGGCACCGCTGGCCGCAGGGGTGGCAACCAGGGGGACGCGGGCGACAGGGCCGGAGGCGGGGGTGGGGGCTGGGCGAGGGGCCGAAGCGGCTTGGGCAGCGGCCGTGGCAGCCGCGCCTGACTTGTTCGCTGTGGTGCCCGACGTGGCGCACGCACTCAGCACGATGATGGCTGTGGCCACCAGGCCCAGCGTGCCGCTGGCGGGCCTGACCCACCGCTGGGCCACGGAAACAGCAGGCACCACGCTGGTGCCTCGCGAAAACGAGGCGCTGGGCGCGGCCCCGAAGATTCTTGTCATTGATCCCTCTGGATGGATGTCCGGTTGAGGGATGCTAACCCGTTGGGAGGGCGGTTTCTGGCGAGGGGCAACGCACCTGCCACTGCTCCTCACGGCAACAGCTCCCCCGTCAGCCACGCCCTCGCGTCCCACGGATCACCCACATCCGCAGCCTCTTGCGACCAGGCCACGTCCCCCACCGCTACCCCGCAGCCCTTCAGCCACGCCTTGGCGGTCGCCACACGAGCCCGGTCGGAGCCCAGCGAGTACGGATGGGCACGAAACGCCCGCTCGGCCCCCGCCACATCTCCCAAGGCCAGCCGCGCGGCCAGCGGCCAGGCGCCGGCGACACCGCTTCGCTCATAGCCAGGCGTATCGGCCGCCGCCGCCAGCCCGCGAAGTGTCAGCCGATCCCGCAAGGCCGGCAGCGCGTAGTGCTCCACCAGCGAAGCCATCGTGGCGCCCAGCGTTTCAGCGGTCACCCGTCGCGCACGCTGCAACCGGCCGTCCTCACGCCACCTGATCCCATCCGGCAACGGCGCGGCTCCCGCTGCGCCCAGCTCGGAGAGCCGAAGCATGCAGGCTACATGGCTCGCGTAGTCCGGCACCTGCCATGCCAGCGCCTTGCTGTAGGCAAAGGGCCGGACCGCGCTCAGCAGCTCAATCAGCGCGGGCACCTTGACGGTAACGTGCAGCCAGCAGGTGCGAAAGCCATATGCCAACCCGAGCGTCACCGCTTCCACACGCGGCAACACGTCCGCGTCCGAGCGGCGGTGAAACACGTTGTCGGCACGCACAAATCCGAGCGGCAGCAACACAGCCTCGATGGCAGGCAGCACGGCGTCCATCTCACGGATGGCATTGAAGCGGCGGCTTCTCATGATCGAGGGTCCGGCAGGCCTACTGCACCCGATCCCACGACTCGCCGTCATCGTCCGTCACCCACATGATCCCCTGCAGAGACACTGCATACGCCTTGCGGCCGTCCCGTGAGAAGAAGAGCTGATTGAAGAAGACCGGCGCCTCGGTGGTCTCGGTCCAGGTATTGCCGCCATCTCGGGTGTAGGTGAACTTGCTCGGCGAGAAGAAGCCGCCCTTGAAGGCCACACCAATGGACTTGTCCTTGAACGTGGGCATCAGCATGAACCGTGAAGCCGTTGACTCCTGCCAGGTTTGGCCCAGATCCCGGCTTTCGTAGGGGTCCACCTTGATGGTGGAGATGCAGCGGCAGCGCAGCACCCCATCTGCCGAGGCCGAGAACATCTGAGCGGCCCCCGGCAGCTTACGCAGGTCGTCCCGCCCAGTGGGCAGGTCCAGCACGGCGAGTTGGCGGCCTGGCACGGTGGTCACCAGGGTGTCGCTCACAAGGGCCGAGTGCGGTGTGGCGCCCTGAACGTCGAAGAACCAGTTGATGTCCATCGGATGGCTGGACGCCAGCTTCCATTGATCCGTGCCGGCAGGCGCGCGGTAGACCTGCACATCCTTGCCGCCCTTGAGCATCGTCAGCAGCACCTCATCCCGCCACACGGTCAGGTCCACCACCAGCCCGAGCGGCAACTGGCCGCGCAAGTTGTTCCAGGTGGCGCCACGGTCCTTGCTGAGTTTGACCACGCTGTATTCGCCCCCAGCGATCCAGTCTCCGGCAGGCGTGACCAGCACGGCATCGATCGCCACGCGTTCACCTACATCAAACGACTGGCGCTTCCAGGGCGGCGACCAACGCCCCACCACCCCATTGGCGGAGCCATACAGGAAGCTGCCCGCCTCGTCCTCATGCGGGGAGGCAAAGCCCCAACTGCGCGTGATGGACAGCCGCTGCATCGACCCCATGCTGGGCGGCACAGTGGCCTCGCGCCAGCCCAGCGTGGGTTGGCGCAGCAACGGCGCGATATCCGGCAACAGCTCCCGCACCAGCTCTGGCGTCAGGGCGTCGCCCCCCTTGGGGGCATGCGTCAACAGCGAAGATCGGCTGTCTTCCCCAGCAGTCTGGACCAGCACGCCCAGATCGGTGATCTGCCCGGCCTTCACCTCGAAGCGGCTGAACTTTTGGTTCACCCCCATCCAGGACTGCACGCACATGGCGCCACACTGCATGGCGGAGAACTTGACGAAGCGGTAATGGCCGGGCGGGAGCGAGCCTGCATAAAGCGCACTCCGCGAGGCCCCGACCGTGGTGGGGGCGATGCTGTAGACCTTTTCCTTGCCGTCAGAATGGCTGTCGTCCAGCCCCGGCAACCTGGCAATCTCCAGCGCCTGCCAGTTCTTGAAGTAGAGCGAGCTGGACTGCACGTTCGGCAGCACACGGATCACCACCGCGCCATCGGTCTGCGCCTGCAGCTTGGGGCTGCGATATTCCACCGAGGCACAACCGGACAGCAGCATGGCGCCCAGTGCCATCCACATGCCCACGCCCAGTCGCCGGGCCCACGCGGTCCATCCGTGACGCATGGTCACCTCCCCCTCGAATTCGTTGATGTCTTGATTGGCCAGTCTTGCTGGCCCTGTTTGTGCCAAGATTGTAAAGAGGCCCAGGGTAAAGTGCCTACTTTCCCGCAGAGGCCCCATGTCTGCTCGATTCCCCGCCCACCCCATGCCGCTCAGCCTGCCGCGCGCCGAGTTCACGCAAACGTCGAGACCTCGCCAGTGACCCACGAGCCGTCCATCGTCCCGTTCCCGACGCTGCAGTCCTGCGCGGAAGAGCCCATTCACATCCCAGGCTCGATCCAGCCGCACGGTCTCCTGATCGCCCTGCGCGAAGGAAGAGTCGCGGCGTGGAGCGACAACGTGCCAGCCCTGCTCGGCATTCAGCCGACGCTGGGCATGCCCTGGCAGAACGTGTCGCTGCCCGGCACGGTGCATGGGGAGCTTTCCATGTTGGCCGACGAAGCCGCATTGACGCTGGGCATGCCGGCCTTCTGTGAGATCGAACTGGGTGGCAAGGCCCATGACGCCGTCGTCCACGTCCACGATCACCACACGCTGATCGAGATCGAACCCCGTACCCAGCCGCTGTCCCCCCTGAGCTCCCAGGCGCGGGTGTATGACCGGATCCGTCGCGCGGGTTCGCTGGAAGCCGTCCTGCAAGTGGCCGTGGACGCCATCCGCACCTGGACCGGTTTTGACCGGGTGATGGCCTATCGCTTCCGCCATGACGACAGCGGTGAGGTGCAGGCCGAAGCCAAGGTGGACACCTTGTCCTCCTACCTCGGCCTGCGTTACCCCGCCAGCGACATTCCCGCCCAGGCGCGCCGGCTCTACCTGCTCAACACGCTGCGGCTGATCCCGCACGTCAGCTACCGGGCGGTGCCACTGATCGGCCATCCGCAGGCACCGCCCCTGGACCTGACGCATTCGGTGCTGCGCAGCGTTTCGCCGATCCACGTCGAGTACTTGCACAACATGGGGGTGGGCGCTTCCATGAGCGTCTCCATCGTCCTCAACGACAAGCTCTGGGGCCTGATTGCCTGCCACCACATGAGCTCGCTGCAGGTCCCCTACCCCGTACGTTCGGACTGTGATGTGCTGGCCAACATCCTGTCGTCGGCCATCGGCACCATCGAGGCTCGCGAACTGGCGCGAGGCCAGGCGCAGACGGCCTCGCTCATCGCCCAACTGGCGGGTGACCTCACGATCGCGGATGACGCGATCAGCGCACTGCTGGCGCAGTCAGCCGGGCTGCGTGACGTGCTGCGAGCCGATGCGGTCATCCTGGTGCAGCAGAGCAAGGTGGTGTCCGATGCGGCGCTTCCTCAGGATCTGGCCGTGGCCATCGCCACCACGCCATGGACCGGCGACATGCCGGCGCTGCGGAACTGCCGGGGCGACTGGCCGGAACCGTTGCGGCACATGCTCGGCCAGTGGGTGGGCGCGATGTGCGTTCCGTTCGATGCCAGCAATGGCGGCCTGTTGATTGCGTTGCGCAAGGAGCAGAAGGAGACCGTCCGCTGGGCCGGACAGCCGGACAAGGTGGTGGCGCGTGGCCCGAACGGGCCTCGGCTGACCCCCAGAGGTTCGTTCTCTGAATGGCGGGAGCAGGTCGCCGACTGCGCGGAGCCGTGGAGCGAAATGGACGAGCGGTTCGGCAAGCAGATCATGCTGGAGTTGCAGCGCACGACGGCTGCGAGGCAGGCCGACATCGAAGCGGCCCGACGCAACCTGCTGGCGATGCTGAGCCATGATTTACGGGATCCGCTGCAGGCCATCCAGATGGTGGCGGGGGTTCTCAAGCGAGAGCCGGATCCCTCGCAGACAGGACGGCTTGGTGCACGGCTGGATGCCTCCAGCGGGCGCATGCATCGACTGATCACGCAGGTGCTGGACTTCAGCCGCGCTGACGTGGGCATGCCGTTGCACGGTGACCTGAGGGAGCTGGACATGGAAGCGCTCCTCCACGATCTGGTGGAGGAGGTTCGCATGGGCCATCCAGGTTTTGAGATCGTGGCATCGACGTCGGGGCCGGCAGCTGTGGTGGGCGACCCGATCCGCCTGGCGCAGGCCATGTCGAACCTGATCGCCAACGCACGCAACTATGGCGCGCCTGGTCGGCCGGTGACCCTCTCTCTTGCGCCGACTGACGACGGCGGCCATCGCTTTGCTGTCGCGAACGAAGCCGAGGAGATTCCGGCAGCGATGGCTGCGGAGCTGTTTGAGCCGTTCAAACGGGGGCAGGATCGAGGCGCCCACAACAGGAGTGGGCTGGGCCTGGGCTTGTTCATCACGCGCCGCATCGTGGAAGAGCATGGCGGCACCTTGGCTTATCGGTATGTCCATCCGAATGTCATCTTCGAATTTACGTTGGGGCCGCCGCGCCACTAATGCACGGATCGAGGGGCGCCGTTTTACCCGGGTCTTCACATGGCCGCGGCGGCTAGGCCTATACTCGCGCCACTGCCTCCCCAGGCAGCCGTAAGCGTTCACGTCAGCCAACGCACCATCGGATCCACGCTCGCGCATCGCGCTCGGAGGAGATCCGGGTGCGTGATCACGGCTGAGCTTGCGATCAAATGGGGCCTGTGCCCCCCGCCTCCCCGGACTTCCCCACACGCTGTGCACGCGTGGCTCCAGATCCCTACTGGAATCAGCCATGCAATCGAAAACGCACATCATGAAGTTCAACCACCTCAGTTTCCCCTCGCGAGACGTCCCCGCCACGGCGAGCTTCTTCGAGCAGCACCTGGACTGGCAAGTGACCGCAATGGGGCGCAGCCGCATGCTCAAGGGTTATGGGTTCGACGTTGTCATCGAGGACGCAGCAGACCGCCCGGTCGATTGGCCCGGCAATTTCCACATCGGCTTCGAGCTGCCTTCGCTGGAAGCGTTGCGCGGGCTGTATGAACGCTTCCAGAGCGACGGCGTCGAGTTCGCTTCGGGCTTGATCACCCACGAGCGCGGCTCGCGTTTCTTCTGCCGCGTGCCGGGTGGCGTGCTGGTGGAACTCAATACCCGGGAGGATGCGGCAGCGCCGTTCCGGGCGGGGTTTGGCCTGGTCTGAGTGTGGATCGCGAGGATGCGAACATCGCTCCGTTTTCCTCAGCTCACCAACCGTGTCTTCCATGCCAATTCGGTTTCCCCGCCCCTTGTTCCCAGGCGACCTCATCGCCGTCGTTGCACCGTCGTCCGGCGTGCGGCCCTCGATGCATACGCGTCTCGACGCGGCGATCGATTTCCTGCGGGCCAGGGGCCTGCGAGTAACCGAGGGGGCGAGCTTGCGGTTTCAAACGAAGGGCGCGAGCGCAAGTGCAGCCGAGCGCGCGGAGGAGCTCCAACGCGTGCTGATCGATCCCAACATCGCGGGTGTCATGCCGCCGTGGGGCGGTGAACGAGCGTCGGAAATATTGGGGCTCATGGACTTCGAACGTCTCGCCGCTTCGACGCCAAAGTGGTTGATTGGCTTCTCCGACATCTCGACCATTCAGCTTCCGCTACTGCTGCGCTCGGGCTGGGCGTCGCTACATGGTCCCAACCTCATGCAGTTACCTGGTCCAGATCTGGACCCGGTCTCCGCACGCGTCATTGACGCATGGCGGCTTGGTGCAGGAAGCAGCCTGTCCCAGACGCCCTCCGCTGCTTCGGCGTCCTGGAGACTGGATGGACGCAGTGGCTCAACCCACTTTTCAGGACGCCTCGTGGGCGGGTGCCTCGACTCGATCTCCCGACTTGCCGGTTCACCGTTCGGCGCCGTCAGCGACTTCGCGCGTTCGCGCAAGGACGATGGCGTCATCCTCTTTCTCGAGAACGCCGAGCTGCAGCCCTTCGAGATGGCGCGGGCCCTGCATGGGTTACGTCTTGCCGGCTGGTTCGATCACGTCGCAGGCGTACTCATCGGCCGCAATGCAGCGGCCTCGACAACGGATCCGTCAGATTTCACCACACGTGATGCTCTCGAAGCGGCGATGACCGGCATCTCGGTACCGGTCATCGTCGATGTGGACATCGGACACGTTGGCCCGCAGTTGACACTGGTTCAGGGCGCGATGGCGCAAGTTTCCTGGGCGGAGGGATCGTGCGCCATCGAGCAGGAACTGAGATGACCTCCTGCTGCTGCCCTGGGGTACACGGCGCCGGATGGGCTGACCGCAAGCGCATTGGGGGCGATCATGCTTGCGTAGTCCCGTTGCACGAGGTGCTGAGCGGTATATGTCTCCGTGAAGCGTTTGATGTCGCTCAACGTACTGAGATAAAAACGCCCTTGGGCATCGGTGCCGATTGCCACCGACGAGTCCAACAACCAGGAGGTGGAGCATGCCGCCATCCGCAGACGGCACCAGCCCGATGGGCTCATTGAACAGCGCGCTAACAACGCCGTCCTGTTCGCCTGGCCACCCACCGGGTGTCACAGATCGCACCCATCCACCCCACAGCACACCCCCAGCAACGCAACCGACGCAAAATTTCCACTTGCGGCCATCTCGCCGCCCTCCCGAGCGCCAAGCCGATGACCGCCCCCACCCCGTCCGCCGAGCCAACCGTCCCCGCTGAGTTCTCCTTCCGCAAGATCGCCCTCCCGGCGTTCGGCCCGTCGCTTCTCTTTGGGCTGGGCGAAGGCGCAATCCTCCCGATCGTGCCGCTGATGGCGCGGGATCTGGGTGCCTCGGTGGCCATGGCGGCGTTTGTGGTCACGCTGATCAGCCTGGGCTCGTTGCTCAACAACGTGCCCGCCTCCCTGATCACCATGCGCTGGGGCGAGCGCGGCGCCATCATCGCGGCCGGCATCTGGAGCGCCCTCGGCATGGCGCTGTCCGTGTTCACCCACAACCTCGCGCTGTTTGCCGCCGGCTGCTTCATGGTGGGCATGTCCCAGGCGGTCTACAACCTGGCACGGCAGAGCTACCTGACCGAGGCGGTGCCCGCTCTCTATCGCGCCCGCGCACTGTCCACGCTGGGCGGCGTCATGCGCATCGGCATGTTCATCGGCCCGTTCCTGGCCGCTGGCGCCATCCACATGTTCGGTGTCTCCGCCGCATTCGCCGTGGGCATCGTTGGCGTGCTGTGTGCAGCGGCCGTAGGCGCCAGGCTGCCTGACCTGGAAAGCCCGCCCCACCCCGCCGGGCAGGCCGCCCCCGCGCCCGTGACGCTGAGCACCATCATCCAGAACCACCGCCACGTGTTCCTCACGCTAGGGCTTGGCGTCATGCTGGTGAGCGCCGTGCGTTCATCCCGCCAGGCCGTGATCCCCCTGTGGGCCGACCATCTGGCACTGGCGCCCGCCGCCGCCTCGCTGATCTACGGGCTCTCCGGTGGCGTGGAGATGCTGCTGTTCTACCCGGCCGGCCGCGTGATGGACATCAAGGGCCGCCGCTGGGTGGCCGTGCCGTCGATGGCCATCATTGGCAGCGCCCTGCTGCTCATGCCCTGGACCACCGGGCTGGTCACCCTGCTGATGGCCGCCATGGCCGTTGGCATCGGCAATGGCATCGGTTCCGGGCTCATCATGACGCTGGGGGCCGACAATGCACCACGCCATGGCCGCGCCTATTTCCTGGGCGTGTGGCGCTTCCTGTCGGACGTAGGCGGCTCCTGCGGCCCGGCCTTGCTCTCCGCACTGGTGGCAACCGTATCGCTCGCCGGCGGCATCTTCACCACCGGACTGCTGGCGATGCTCGCGGCCGCGCTGCTTGGGCGATGGATTCCTGCACGGACGCCGACACGGCAGTAGATCTCGCCTTCATGCGGGCAACGTCCGCACGTCAGTAACCCCGGTAACGCGTCTTCGCCCGGACGCATCGCGCATGGCGGCCCGAGACTCGCGCGCTTGTGCTTGTGTGAGTCACCCCCATCCATGATCAATCGCCGGCAATTGGCCGCAGCGGCCCTGGCCCCGCTGCTTCATCCGTCCACCGCGTCGCTGGCTGCCACCTCGTCCGCCGCAGCGCCCTCGCTGCCCGATTCCACCGGGCCCTATTCATTCGCCAACAGCTTCGTCCATCCGTTGCCGGACCCTGTCTCCGGACGGCCGTATGAGGTGTGGGTGGATCTGCCGCCCGGCGTGCAGGTCTCCCCCACGCCACTGCCTGCCGTCTTTGTCACGGATGCGCCCTACGCCTTCCCTTTGGTACGGGCACTGCGCCACCGCGTCGGCCAGCGTGGCCAGAACATGGCGGACTTCGCAGTCGTGGGCCTGGGCGGCCCCGCCGATGAGTCGGCCACGGACATGCGCAACCGGGACTACACCCCCACCAACCCCATGGGGCGGCCGCCCGGTCAACGCGGCGACCTGGGTGGTCGGCTTTATGGTGGCGGCGCCGAATACCTGCGCTATGTGGCGGATGTCGTGGTGCCCGCTGTCTCTGCGCGCTACAACCTCGACCCCAAGCGCCGGGTCATCCTCGGCCATTCCTACGGCGCCCTGTTCGCTTCACAAATCCTGTTCGAACGCCCGGCGCTGTTCAGCCATTACGTGCTGGGCAGCCCGTCCTTCTGGTTCGACCATCAGGTGATGTTTGAACGCGAAGCGGCCTATGCCCGCACGCATCGAGACCTGGCCGCCAACGTCTTCCAATACGTCGGCGCCTACGAGGCCATCGCCAGAGGCCCCCGCTACAACAGCAAGGTGGACCTCGTGGCCGACATGCGTCGATTCGAGTCGCTGCTGAAGCGTCGGGCGTACCGGTCGCTGCGCATCGAGAGCCACGTGCTCGCCGGTGAGGACCACCTCACGGTAGCCCCCGCCGGTGCAACGGCCGCGCTGCTGTGGGCGCTGCCCGGGCGCGGCCCGTACACCGGCGGTTGAGCCGCGCAGCGATCAGCCGTAGACCGACTCTTCCGGCTTGCGCGCCAGCACCGCGATTGGCGGAGCCCAACGCTCGCCACGCGGCTTCTTGCTGGTCACCAAGGTGATCTCCGAAGGCTCGAAGACTTCCACGTTGTGGGTGATCGGTGTCGTCAGCAGGTATTGCGCACGGGTGCTCTTCAGGAAGTGACCCACCAGCTGGATGTTGCGCACATCCAGGTGGGCGAACGGTTCGTCGATGAAAACAAAACCGCCCGGCGCGTCGTCGTCCTTCATCAGGCCCACCAGCAGGATCAGGCTCTTGAGCACCTGCTGCCCACCCGAGGCCTCGCCGTCATTCATGCCTACTTCGCCCTTGCCGTCAAAGTTGAACTTCACATGCAGGCCGGCCTGCGCCAGCACGGTGTCGTCGTTGTCCAGGTGCGGCAGCTCCGCCTGGGCGTGCACGCCGGCCAGTTCACCCAGCTCCTGCACATTCTTCTTGTAGCGGCGCACCGTGGCGCGCAGCACGTCGATGTAGCGTTCGCGGGCATTGAAGGCGGCAATGCGCGCCATCTCGTTGCTGGCGCGGCGGTCGTCCAGCTGCGTGGTCTGCTCCAGCACCGCCACATGGGTGCGGGCATAGCGGTCCTGCACCTGCGGATCGGTTTCCCAGACGCCAGTGTCCAGCTCCTGCTGCACATGGCGGGAGGCGATCTCCGCCTGCTTGGCGTTGTCGAATTCGTCACGCAGGGTGGCCAGGCGTTGCGGATGGATCCAGGCCGCCGGGAAACGGCCCTTGGCCTCACGCGAGGCCTTGGCCTGGGCCAGCAGATCGTCTCGGCGAGAGATCCACTCGCGCTCACCGCGAGACACGTTGTCCTCGCTCGCCTTCAGGGAGGCTTGCGCGGATTCATAGTCCCGCTCATGGCGCGTGCCCTGAGCCACGGCCCGGTCGTGCTCCTGGTCCAGCGAGGCCATGCGGGTGGCCGCTTCGATGCGGGACTGGCGCAGCCCCGGCAGGCGTGCACGGGCCTGCGCGAACTCCTCGGCACGTTCGACCAGTTCCTGCGCGGCCTTGTGGCCTTGCGCCGCCCGTTGCGCGTCCTTCAGCTGGCGCTCGATCTCCACCTGCTCCTTGGCCACCTTGGAGAGTTCCAGGTCGTAGCGGGCCAGTTCCTTTTCCAGCGAGGCACGGCGCGCATCCAGCGCGGAGACACCAAACTGGAACTCACGCGGCTCCACCCACAGGCTGCGGCCACCACGGCCGTCGCGGTAGTAGGCGTCCGGCGTGATCCATTCACCACCAGCGCGGGCGCCCTGGTCGGTATCGGCCACGCAGCGGATGGCGGCCAGCTGGCGCAGCAGCCAGGCCGGCGCCTTGGCATTGAACTTCAGCACGGAAAGCAAGCTGTCCTTCGGGCTGACCGTAGGCGCCTGCTCACCGTCCGCCACCACATAGTGGCGATAACGCTCACGCGAGGCCAGGCGGTACGCCTGTGATTCATCGCTGCTGTGCGCCAGCACCACCACCCAGCGCGACGGGCGCAGGAAGCCTTCGGCCGCGGCGCGCCACTGGTCATCGGAGATGTCGATGCAGTCGGCCAGCACATGGTGATGAATACCGGCCTCGTCCAGCGCCTTTCTGAAGCGCGTGACTTCCTGCGGCGGGGGCGGCAGGCGCTGGCCGGTCAGCTCGTCCATGGCCGCCTGCGCCTTGCGCAGTTGGTCGTTGTTGCGGGTGAAGGTCTCGCGCAGCTGATGCTGGCGCGTGCCAAGTTCTTCCAGGCGCGTGGTCAACGCGGCGCCATCGGTCTCGACCGCAGCCAGCGCCTTCAGGTCCTCTTCGCGCTTGGCCAGTTGCTCCATCGGCCGCTCGCCATCACGCGCGGCCTCGAACGCCTGGCGGGCCTCCTTGCGTTGCACTTCCAGCTCGCTCAGGCGGTTCCTGGTGGCTTCCTGCGCCTGGAACAGCGACAGCAGATGGGCGCGCTTGTCGCTCATGCCGCGTTCGTCGGAACGGGCGAAAAGACGTTGGCGGTGCAGTTCACGCAGCTGCTGGGCGGTGCGCTGGCGCTGCTCGCTCCACTGCATCACCGGCACCACCTCGGTGGCCAGCCGCTCCCGTTCCTTCAGCCGCAGCTGGTACTGCTGGTAGCTGTTGACGCGGTTGGAGAGGTCCGAGAGCTGGGCCTGTGCATGCGAGAGCTCATGCGAGGACTGCTCCACTTCCTTCAGCAGCTGCTGCTGGTGGTTGCGGGCCAGTTCATAACGGTCCAGCACTTCCTGGTCGCCGAACACTTCGAACACCAGGCGCAGCAGCTCCTTGGGGGAGAGCTCGCACAGGCGGTCGGTCTGGCCTTGTTCCAGCGCCAGCACCCGGCCGATGGCACGTGTCAGGCCCGCCGCCTCCAGGCGCTTCTTCCAGGCTTCGATGCCCAGCCAGTCCTTGTCGGGTTTCTGGTCCAGCACCTCGATTTCGTTGACCCCGTCGGCCACGATGTAGCGGCGCACCCAGTCCCCACCCTGGCGCGAGATGCGGCAGGCCAGGGTGACCTGGTCGGCATAAAGCAGCGAGCTGGCGAAGGGCCGGCTGCTGTTCTGGCGGCCACGCGGGCGGTTGTCCACCAGCGCACGCAGCCAGGCGGTTTCCGCGTTGGCATGGCGCGCATAGGTCTTGTAGGTGCGGCCGCCGGAGCATTCCAGGCCCAGCAGTGTCCGCATGGCGTCCAGCAGCGTGGTCTTGCCAGACCCGTTGGGCCCCGCGATGGTGATGATGTTGCCGTCCAGCGGCATCGACACTCGGCGGCAGTAGTCCCAGTGCAGCAGTTCCAGGGATTGGAGATGAAACATCAGGACTCGCTCAGGTCAGATTCTTCGTTGTGGCGGGCCGCCAGGATGGCAGTCATCAGCGGGCTGGCTTCGCCGTCAGAGGTGCGGGCCAGCACGTCGGCCAGGGCACCGTCGAGGATGCGGGGGGCGAGGGTGTCGTAGTCCAGCAGCAGGTCCAGCAGCGGTCCTTCCGCAATGTCTTCGCTCTTGCGGGTGATGAAACCCTGGCGCTCCAGCATCTTGAGATTGGCGTCCAGCCGCATCTTCTTGCCCAACTGGTTGCCGAAGTCGGCCAGCAGGCTGCGGTAGGACAAGGTGGGGGCACTGCTGGCCGCAGTGGGCAACGGCTTGTCCGTGGCGAACATCTCGCCCTGGCCTTCCGCCGCCTCTTCGGCACGGGCCAGCTGGCGCTGGCGCTTGGGCAGCACGATCAGGGCCCACAACACCACCAGCAAGGCCACACCGTCACGCGGCAGGTCCAGGTTGTTGTTGGCCGCCAGCCCGGTCTCGCCAAACACGGCCACCTCGGCCGGGCGCAGCATGGCCACGCTGATGTGGTCGGCATAGACGTTGTCCACGATACGCAGGCCAACAGCGGCCAGGCGCTCGTTGACGGCGCGCCAGAGCTCCTGATCGATCAGGGCACGTCGCACCAGCGGCTGGTTGCGCGGCAGCCAACGTCGTGCCAGCAATTGCGCCGCCAGTTGGGCGGCATCATCGAGTTGTGGGCTCATGGGGGAAAGGCTTCTGAGGCGGAGGAGTCGCTGCTGGTGGCAGCGGCGTCGGGCCTGGGGGAATCGGAGGATGCAGTGGCAGAGGACGAAGCGGCAGAGGATGCGGCAACGTCCGGTGATGCGGCAGCACCAGGGGACGCGGCAGCATCCGGAGCTGTGGCTTCGGTCGCGGCCTTCTTGCGCCGCCCACGTTTGGGCGGCTCCGCGGCGGGAGGTGGGGCCAGCGGCGAGGTGTCGGGCTCAAGCGGCGGTTCGACCTCCGCGCCGTGCAGCACGCCTTCACTCATCCAGCGCACATAGTCGTCCTGCACCGGCCCCTGCTTGGCGGACCACCGCACCCGCCATGGCTGGCGTGCCATGTCACCGGTGGCGCCGGCCAAATGCTGCGCCTGCGGGTCGCCCAGCAGCGGCAGCAACTGTGCGCGGTAGGCCGCGCGAGCATAGCTGCCGCCCAGCACCGCTGGACGCAAGTCGTTCATGTCCACGCCGGACTCGCCCCAGCGGCCCAGCAGGGCCTGCAACTCGCCCATGTCGGGCGGCAGGCTCATCACGGCCAGCTTGCCTTCAGGGGCTTGCAGGCCGTCAGGCAGCGGCTCGGGGGCGGGTGGCTTGGGCCGGTCGCGTTCAAACTCGGCTTCGCAGGTGTCCAGCAGCTCGTGCTGGGCCACAAACACCGGATGCACCGGGCGCGACAGTGCGCCCAGGGCCAGGTTCTCCAGGAAGGGCACGTCCTGCAGCCAGCGGCGCACATCGGTGGTGGTGATGCCGGTAGAGCCCAGCGTCACGCGCTGCCGGTCTGCCTGCTGCAAGGCACGGTTGAACTGGCTGGCCATGGCCAGCAGGCGGGCTTGCGCCAACCCCAGTTCACGCGCCAGACGCTCCAGGCGGGCATTGCCCTCGCTCTGGGCCTGGGAAATGATGGCCGACAGCGCCTCGCTGGCTTTTTCCACCAGCGTCAGCGCCCGCTCGAAACGCATGCGTGCACGGCGCAGGTGGAATTCGGAGCCGGAGGCGATGGCGTCCGCAAACTCGTTGTAGAGCCGCGAGAGTTGCGCCAGCAGATGCTGCAGTTGCGCCGGCTCCAGCGTGCCCAGTTGCTGCGCACCGGCCACATTGGCCAGCAGGCCGACGAGGTCACCGTCCTGGTCCACGCCCTGCGTCAGCGGAGAGACCAGGGCCATCAGTTGCTGCGCCAGCGGCGTCACGCCGTAATGCTGGTTGGACGCGTCCCAGGCCAGCAACTGCGCGTCACGCAGGCGTTTGAGGACAAGGTCCAGCGCTTCATCGCGCAGGACGTGGAAATGCCGGTTGAGGTCGTCGCGGGTGAGGCGCGAATGCGGCAGGGTCATCAATTCGATGAACACCCACACGCGCAGACGCACGAGCGTGGACGGGCCGTGGAACAGCGCGCGGTGCGCCGTCAGCAAGGCCTCGTTTCGCTCCAGTTGCCACCACAGGAGGGACTCCTGCGGCAGTTGCCCCTCGCGGAAATAGTCTTCGAAGGAAGGTTCGGGGAGGTCTTCGCGCAGCGGATCGTCCGCCACGCTTCCCGGGATCACAGTCATGCCGCGATTATCCCAGCCTCAGCCCCCTCCCCTGACCGATCAGCCAAGGGTGAACCCGGATTCGGGTGAATGCTTGACAGCCAGGTTCGGGCAGCGGGCAGATCAGGCCGCCACCAAGGTGCGCTGCATGAGGCAGGCACCGGGGCCAAAGCTGTCCAGCTTCTGCTGAAGACCTTCGGACAGCGGCGCCGGGGCCTGCGCAAAACCCAGCCGCTGCCAGTACGCCTGCGAGCCCTGCACGGCCACCAGGGCCACCTGCGCCAGGCCCATGTCTCGCGCACGGCGGAGCACCTGCTCCACCAGCTTGTGGCCCAGCCGCTGCTCGCGGCCAGCCGGGGAGACCGCCAGGTCATGCAGATACATCGTGCGAGGAGCGCGCGCCGCCTGCCAATCCAGGGCATCCAGCCCAGGCAACTGCCCCTCGTCCACCGGCAGGCTGACGATATAACCCAGCGCCTCCCCGCCCTGGACCGCCAGGAACGAGCAGTGCAGGCCGCGCGTGGCGCGGACCTTGGCTTCAAAGGCCTCGGCACTTTCGTGGAAGGCCGGCGCGTAGCACGCGGCCTGGAGGGCGAGTACGGCGGGAACATCCGCCGCATCGATCACTTTCAACTGCAACATGACTCAGACGACTGCGGAGCGCCGCAAAAGCGGCGACAGCATGGGCGTGAACAGAAGGACAAACAACAGGATGTTGAGCGCGGTGCTCAACCAGAAGGTGCGCCGGAAGCCTGGCTTGGCACGCTTATGCCTTAGCAAGTGCTGAGCCAGAAGTGCGCCGGGCCAGCCGCAGAGAAATGCCAGGCCGTGCAGCGTGATTTCCTTCACGCGCCACTGGCCAAGCCGGGCGGCCCGCTTGTCCAGCGCATAAACGATGAAGGTGGCCAGACTCATGGCCATGTACAGCCCCCACAGAGCGTGAGGAAGGGGCCAGGCCAGATGCGTCAGAAGCACCAGGCTGGCGAAGGTGGGGATCAGCCAGAGCTCGGCGTTGCCGGCCGAGCCGCCACCCGCAGGGCCCGTGTGGCCACGGGCCTTGGTGGACTTAGCAGACCTGGCGGAAGCTGAGGTGGAGGCAGACGAAGCAAAGGCGCCGGACGAACGCGCGGATGCGCGCCGTGCGGCGCCTTCGGAGGCTGGTCCTGCGGAGGCGGCCCGGGGGGCCGTTGGAGAAGGGGTTCGCGATCCGTTGGCAGGGCCGGCAGGGGCCGGCTTGGGCTCCAGGCTGCGCACGTTGATCGCGCGCGATTTGCCCTGGCCATCCAGCCCCACTTCGTAGCTCACGCGCTCGCCGGCAAAGGGCCGGCGGGCGCGCAGTCCGAAGCCACGGGCATGAACGAAGATCTTGGCACCACCCGCACTGGGTGCGATGAAGCCGTAGCCCTTCGCGTCATCCCATTGGATGACCTTGCCTTCCACCCGCATCCATCCGCTCCCGCGCCTTCAGCCTCCAACTGATCCGCTATGCGGAATCAGAAGCCCTTGCGCGGGCCGTTGCGGCGGGCCTGGAAACCACCGCGGTCTTGACGGTCGTCGCCACGGCCACCGGCCGCGCCACGGTCATGACCTGGCTTGCCACCGAAACGGGGGCCGCCTTCCGAATGGGCCGGACGGCCTTCGAAACGAGCGCGGTCATCGAAGCGGTTGTCGCCGCCACGGAAGGCCGGGCGTTGCTCCTGGCCGCCACGCGGTTCGAAGGCACGACGCTCGCCATCACGCGGTGCAGGACGCCCCTGGAAACCACCGCCATCGCGCTGGAACGGGGGACGCTGGTCACCAAAACGCGGTGCGTCCGGACGACGGTCACCACGCGGCTCGAAGCGGGCGCCTTCCGGGCGCTGGTCCGCACGCGGCTCGAAACGTTGCGGCGGGCGGCCGTCGAAACGGGCACCACCTTGCTCGCCACGGTTCTCGAAACGCGGGCCACGGTTGTCGAAACGACCTTCCGGACGGCCTTGGCCGCCATGGCCACCGAAACCGCCACGGTTCTGACCATGACCGCCGAAGCCGCCACGATCGCCACCACGGAAGTTGCCACGGTGATCACCACCACGGCTCGGGCCACGCGGCGGGAAGATGCGCGGCTCTTCATTGCGCGGCTCCAGGCCGGTAATGCGCGAGACCGGGATCTCCTGCGTGGTGAACTGCTGGATGCGCTTGATCATCGACAGATCCTGGCGCTCGGCCAGGGTCACGGCGATGCCGGAGCGACCGGCACGGCCAGTACGGCCGATACGGTGAACGTAATCCTCGGCCTTCATCGGCAGGCCGAAGTTGATCACGTGGGAGATGGTGGGCACGTCGATGCCGCGGGCAGCCACGTCGGTGGCAACCAGCACACGCAGGTCGCGACGGCGCAGCATCATCAGCGTGCGGTTGCGCTTGCCCTGCGGCATGCCGCCGTGCAGCGCGGCCACGCGATGGCCAATGGCGGAGAGCTGCTCAGCCAGCCACTCGGTGTCTTGCTGGGTGCTGGTGAACACCACGGCCTGGTCCACATTGCGCTCGCCCAGGATGTGCTCCAGCAGCTTGCGCTTGTGTTGGCCGTTGTCGGCCCAGTGCAGGCGCTGCTCGATGTTCTCGTGCGTTTCGGTGTGGCCGCTGACGTCGATGCGTTGCGGGTCCTTCATCAGCTGCGAAGCCAGGCGGCCGGTGTTGCCGGCGAAGGTGGCGCTGTACATCAGGGTCTGACGTTCCACCGGCAGTTGCTGGGCCACGAATTCGATGTCTTCGATGAAGCCCATGTCCAGCATGCGGTCGGCTTCGTCCAGCACGAACATGGTGACGTTGTCGAGCTTGCAGCGGCCGCTGTTGATGTGGTCCAGCAGACGGCCCGGCGTCGCGATGATCATATCCAGGGGGCCGCTCAGCATGCGCAGCTGTTGCGCATAAGGCATGCCACCCAGCACGGTGGCCACGCGCAGGCCCTGGATGTGGCGGCCGTAGGTCATGGCCGACTTGGCGACCTGCTGGGCCAGTTCACGGGTCGGTGCGAGCACCAGCACGCGCGGGCCTTGCGTCTTCACCTTGGGCGCGGTGGCGCGGGCAGCACGGGCTTCGAGGATCTGCTGCAGCGCAGGCAGGATGAACGAAGCGGTCTTGCCGGAGCCGGTGCGCGACGACACCATCAGGTCAGCGCCGCCCAGTGCCGGGGGAATGGCCCGGGACTGCACTTCGGTGGCGTTCTCGTAGCCGGAATCCTTCACGGCGCGCAGCAGCGCTTCGTGCAGGCCGAGGGTGGCAAAGGCTTCACCCGTGGGGGCGGCGGGCGCAGCAGCGGCCGACTCCACGCCTGCTTCCTCGCTGATCAGCTCGTTGTCGAGTTGGTCTTCGCTCAGGATGGCGGTCTGGTCGGCGTTCAGTTCTTGGTTCAAAGTCATCTCACGTCAAAAGAGCGCCTGGCCGTCGATGCCGCAAACACGCTTGCGCACGGATGGCCGGGTCGCTGTCCGCCTGCGGGAAACATTGCCGCGGCGGAAGGTGATGTCGCTGGGAGAAAGCTCGCGTCGATCACCAGGGCAACGCATGAAAATGCGATGGTGCCTGGTGAGGCGCCGGGGAACAGTCAAAGCGACGGCATCGCCGCCGACCGAACCCGAGGGCTAGCAGTGCGCCTACGTAAGGAATACGTAGGTGATACGGAAGTGCCGGTCAGGTGGGTACCCTTGGCATCGTATCTACGCAGCGGACTGCAAAGAGGTCAGAGGAGACGTACGAATCATCAAGCAGGCCACTCTGAAAGTGGGCATGGCTGCCGACGAAGAGCGCGAGTATAGCGGTATTTTGGGGTTTTCACCTAGCCCCTCCCCTGGGTGGGGGATGGGGTTACACCGCATCGCGTAGATCCAGCAGTTGATCCCGTCCTTCCGTCAGGATCGATTCACCTCGGTCCAGTGCGTCGACCAGCGCCTTGCGTGAAGGATCCCCCACCGGCATCTGGTCAACCACGGCCTGGATCTGCAGGATCAGCCCCTGGGTGCCCTGCAGCAGCGCGTCGTGCAATTCCCGTGAGATCCCCGCCCGCTCGGCCATGCGCCGCTCAAAGCGCATCCGCTTGCGCGCGCCCAGCAGCCCGATATGGCCCCTCAGGATCAGCCACACCAGCAGCGCGATGCCAAGGGCAGCGAGCAGGCACAGCAACCACATCGACGGCGGCCATTGGCGCACCGCTCTTTCGACAGCATGAAGGCACAGACTCGAAGCCACAGGAGGAAGTCCACTTCAACTTGGGCCTGGCATGTGACACATGACACACGGCGCCGGCACCTGGCTCAGAAAGGCGGACAGCAAGCTTTTGGCGGGTCCCCTCCGCGCCGGATCACGAGGTAGGTGTACCGACACCCGCACCTTAAGCAACTCCCAGGCGGCCCGCCTGCCGAGATCCAGGGATCGATTTCTCCCTCTATCGAGTGAGTTTGGCGGGGATTTGCAACGTTGCCCAAGGCACGCGGCGGGCCCCCGTGAGCGGTGCTGTTGTGCTGCCTATACTCCGCGTCGTCCTGGGGGAGTCAATGCCTTGCACCAGCCTGCCGTCGAGTCCCGCCGCCAGCGCGCACACGTCACGCTGGCAGCGCGTCTGCTCATGGGCCTACCGCAACGCCTTGGACGCGACCGCCCACTGCATTCGGGTCTTCCTGGCCGCGATGCTGAGTTGCACGGCCGCCTGGGCCTTGCCACCGAGCTACACCGTCTCGCAGCTCTATCACACGCGGTGGACCGCCCATGATGGTGTCCCTCCCGGCATAGAAGCCATCGCGCAGACGCCCGACGGCTTCCTGTGGCTGGGTTCCATGGCGGGGCTGTTCCGCTTCGACGGGGTCATGTTCGAGCGCTTTGCCGGCGCCCATGGCACCCCCCTTCTCTCGCAGGACGTCTACGCCCTGCACGTCTCCGGGGACGGTGGCCTGTGGGTGGGCTACCACTTCGGCGGCGTGAGCCACCTGCTGAATGGGCAATTGGTGAACTACGGCCCGGCGCAAGGGCTGCCCCGCTCGTCCGTGAGTTCACTGGCCAATGCCGGCGACGGCACGCTGTGGGCCGGGACAACGCGCGGCATGTTCCGGCTCGAAGGCGCCCGATGGACGCAGGGGACCACCTCCTGGAATCTGCCGCAGACGCCGGTGGATGCGCTCGTCCTGGACCGGGACGGCACGCTGTGGATGATGGGCGATGACCACATCCACTACTTGCGCAAAGGGGCCGCCCGGTTCGAGAAACTCGCAGTCACGGTCCCGGGAAGCAACTATCACTCCCTGCTCCTCCAGCCCGACGGCACAGCGATGGTGTGCATGTCCGGCCGCATGCGGACACTGGCCTTGACTCCGCCTGACAGCGCGGGGTTGCCCGCACCCGAATGGAAGGACCTGGGCATCACCACGGACATCGACAGCCGGCACGCCTTTGACCGGGAAGGACACCTGTGGTTTGGGGGTGCCAAGGGCGCCGGGCGCCTGCTGCCCGCATGGGGCGCGGCGCCAGTGACTCGCAGCAAGCTTCGCAGCAACGATCGCGGCACGGTCCATGACGAACGGGATGCCATCACGGACCGCGCCCCGCTCACCGGAGAGTCCATCTCCCGGATCTTCGAGGACCGCGAAGGGAACATGTGGTTCACCACGCGAAGCGGACTCGACCGGTTCCGTGCCCCGGCATCGTTGAGGCTGCCGTCAGATCCAGGCTCGCTGGAATTCTCGTTGGCGCCTGCTGCGGACCACAGCGTGTGGATCGGCTCCTCCCGGGGGAACATCTTCCGCGCCCGCCGGGCCACGCAGAAGCGGGTGAAGTTCGATCATCTGTCCAGCGCTGGCATTGACGTCCTCTACAGCGCGCCGTCCGGCACGCTCTGGGCGGCGGGTGCCGATGCGCTCTGGCGGCACTCATCAGACCAAGATTGGCTGCACCTGCCCCGCCAGCCTGGCCACCAGCCTGCGTCCTTCACCTATTCCAGCATCCAGGCCATGACGCAGGATGCGAGTGGGGCCATGTGGGTCTCCGTGCTTCGCACCGGTGTGTACCGCGTCATGGACGGCCAGTGGACCCTTTGGGGCGGGCGCACCGACATGCCCAGCCAGAACGCCACCGCCCTGTTCACCGATGCGCGAGGACGGGTCTGGTTCGGTTATGACGACGGTGAAGTGACGGTTCTTGACGGTGACCACCTGAGGCGCGTGGTGGTCACCGGTGGCGTGCCGCTACCGGTGGCCCGGCTGACCGAAGGGACCGGCACGGTGGAGGCCGCAGCGGGCGCGGTCGGAACCTTCGCCGAGGGCGGTGACCACCTCTGGATGGGAAGTGAGAACGGCCTGTGGCGCCTGGATGGGGAAAGCTTCCATCCGGTCGTCGGCGCCCATGGGCCATTCACTGGGGTCAACGGCATCGTGCCGTGCCTGGAAGGTGACCTCTGGATCAGCAGCAACGAAGGCGTGGTGCACCTGCCGGCGGACGCCTTGAAGAGGTCACTCGCGTCTCCGGGTCAGCCGGTCGAATTCGAGCTGCTCAACCATTTGGACGGTCTACCGGGCATTCCTGTGGCCGCCGTCGGGACGGACGACGGCATCTGGTTTGCGACGGTCAATGGCGTGGTCTGGATCGACCCCTTGCACAGGCCACGCAATACCATCGTCCCGCAGGTGATGGTCAAGGCGATCATTGCGGACGGGAAGACCTACCCCGTGGACCCAGGCACCATCCCCCAGCTGCCGAGCCACACGCGTGACCTGAAGATCACCTTCACGGCCCCCAGCCTCACCATGCCGGAACGCGTGAATTTTCGTTTTCGCCTCGGTGATGAGCAGGCCGCCTGGCAGGACGTTGGCACCCATCGTGAGGCCTACTTCCGGGATTTGCCGCCTGGCCAGCATCAATTCCAGGTCGTCGCTGCCAACAACGACGGCCTGTGGAGCCCCACAGGCGCCAGCGTGGCGTTTGTCATTCCGCCCACGTTTGTGCAGACGCCCTGGTTCAAGGCACTTTGTGCGCTTGCCGTGGCGGCCGCCCTGGGGCTGCTCTACCTGCTGAAGATCCGCGCCATCAAGAGCCGCCTGCGCCTGCGCCTGGAGGAGCGGATGGTGGAGCGCGAACGCATCGCCCGAGAGCTCCACGACACCCTGCTGCAGGCCACGCAGGGACTGGTGCTGCGCTTCCACGCTGCCATGGAGCAGATCCCTCGGCATGAACGGTCCCGCGCGCTGATGGAAGACGCGCTGGAATACGCCGACGAGGTCATTGCGGACGGGCGCGACGCGGTCACCAACCTGCGTGGGACGTCGGACCCGTCGATGGACTTTGCGAAGGACCTGCAACTGATCGGCGAGCGCTGGTCCCGGGACACCGGCATCGCCTTCGCGATGAGCATGGACGGCCCGGTGTGCCCGCTCGAGCCGGTAGCGGTGCAGGAGTGCCTGCGCATCATTGCCGAGGCCATGGGCAACGCGTTCCGCCACGCCCGGGCCACCCGCGTCAATCTGACCCTGGCCTATTCACCGCGCGGGCTCTCGCTGCAGGTGTCCGACAACGGCAGCGGGTTCAACCCGGACAACATCCATGTCGGGCGCTGGGGTCTCATCGGCATGCAGGAGCGGGCAGCGCGCCTGACGGCGCGCCTGCACGTGCAGTCGGACGAACGCGGCACCGTCCTCACCCTCGATGTGCCCGCCAGGATCGTGTACAGGCGCGGCCAACGCCGTTGGGGCCACCCACTGGCGCAGCTGCGGCGCCGCCATGCGAGCCAAGACTAGCGCTTCGGCATTCACCGTATTTAACCGCGCTGAACTTCGAAAACATCCGGATAGGAATTACCTTGGCCCACCGCCCGTTCCGGGCCCGATTGCCAGGAGTTCCTCCATGCCCTCCCTCGCTGCGCCACGCCCGGCGCGCGCCATCCTGCCCGGCGTCCGTCGGGTCGCCACGATGGCTGTCTGCACGGTGTTGATCACCGTGTCGGCCACTGCCTGCGCCACGCCGCAGGCCCACACGGCCGCGCCCTTGACCAACACATCCACCACCATATCCGCCACAGCCGCCGCGCCTGCCCCGGCCCCCACCGTCCAGCATGCCTTTGTGGACGTCGACGGCCACAAGGTGTTCTACCGGGAAGCGGGCCCGGCCGATGCACCCACGGTGCTGCTGCTGCATGGCTTCCCCAGCGCTTCCCACCTGTTCCGGGAACTGATTCCGAAGCTGGCGACGCGTTATCACGTCATCGCGCCGGACATTCCGGGCTTCGGGCTGACCGAGGTGAAGGCGGATGCATCGTTCCAATACAGCTTTGACCAGCTCACGCAGGTGGTGGACCGGTTCACCGAGATCAAGAAGATCGATCGCTACGCCATGTATGTCTTCGACATCGGTGCCCCCATCGGTTGGCGCCTTGCCGTGGCCCATCCGGAGCGCATCACGGCCATCGTGTCGCAGAACGGGAATGCCTATGAAGAAGGCCTGAGCGCGAACTGGGCCGGTATTCGGAAATACTGGGCCGATCCTTCTCCGCAGACGCGTGATCCGCTGCGCAGCCTGTTCACGTTGGAGACCACGCGGTGGCAGTACTACGAAGGTGTGAAGGAGCCCTCACGCGTGGCGCCGGACGGCTACCTGCTGGATCAGCAGTTCCTGAACCGGGCCGGTCAGGAAGACATCCAGCTGGCCATCCTGCTGGACTACCGGACCAATCTGCTGCAGTACCCGGCGGTGCACGCCTACTTCCGCCGGTATCAGCCGCCGCTGCTGGCCGTGTGGGGCGCCAGTGATCCGTTCTTCCTGCCCGTCGGCGCGCAAGCCTTCAAGCGTGACCTGCCCAAGGCCGAGATCCACATGATCGACGGCACCGGGCACTTCGCGCTGGCCTCACATGGCGACGAGATCGCAGGTCTGATGCTGGCCTTTCTCGGACGCCACCTGAACGGGCGTCCGCATTAAGGAACCGCCGCGTAACTCCTCCCGGGAGTTATGCAGCGGTTTCTTGAGTCAGACCGTCGCCAGGAAACGCAGCAGGTGGCCGAAATAGGCCGCCTGGTCATCCCACATGGACAGATGGCTGCCGTTGGGGCAGATGGCGGCCTGGGCGTTGGGCATCAGCCTGGCCATGCGCTTGATGTCCTCCGGGTCCATCGTGTCATGCGTGGCGCCCAGGATGAGCGTGCGTGTGCGGATCTCGTGGAGCCGGTCCCAGCGCTCCCAATCCTTCAGGCTGCCGCTCACCTGGAACTCACTGGGCCCCTGCATCTGCACATAGATGCTTTTGTTCAGATGCTTGAAGCTGCGCATGAGCGCATCAGGCCAGGGGTCCAGGCGGCAGATGACCTTGGCATACAGATGCTCCATGACGATTTGCTCGTACTCCGGGTTCTCGTAATCCTGCGCGTTTTCAAGCGCGTTGACGCGCGCCAGCAGGGGTGCGGGCAGCAGGGTGGTCTTGAGATGGTTGATCCGCTGGAGGTAGGCCTGCATGCCGGCCACCATGTTGGAGATCACCAGGCCCTTCAATGCCAACGGATGCTTGAGCGCATATTCGATCGCCAGCACACCACCCCAGGAATGGCCGAACAGCACAAACTGGTCCAGGCCCAGTGCGCGCCGGACCTCCTCCACTTCCTCCAGATATCGCGGCACGGTCCAGAGCGAGGTGTCATCGGGCTGGTCCGAGTTGTTGACGCCCAACTGGTCGTAGAAATAGATCTCGTACCCGGCCTCGGGCAGGAAGGCGGCGATGGCCTCCAGATATTCATGAGAGAACGCGGGGCCCCCATGGAGCAGCAGCACCTTGGTGGCACCGTTGCCAACACGCTTGGTCCACACCTTGTACTTGCCGCCCACCACCGGCACCAGGCGCACGCCGGCCGTGCGCACGCCCACAGGATTCAGGCCATCGGGGACCGTGGCTGCAATGTCGGGCGACTTGTGGGCTGACGCGGCTGTAGCGCCTGTAGCACCTCTACCGCCTTTGGCACCCGTTGCACCAGTTGCTTTGCCGGTTGTACCAGTGGCAGCAGCAGCGCCCATCGGCGCAGCGGCAAGCGTCGTGACGGTTGCTGCCGCCGTCGTGGTCAGGAAGGTTCTTCTATTGGTCATGAGAGTTCTCGGGATGGATCGGTCGATCACTAGGGGTGGGTAGATACGGCGATGACGGGGGGTGAGGCCGAAATGAGGGAGAGATGAGGGAGAGATGGAGGCGAGATGAGGCCGAAATGAGGGCGAGGGAGGCTGCATGACTTCCCGTCATTCCGGTGGCAGCAGGTGCTCTCTGGCGAGCGACCGTGCCCGATGGAGCCTGCTCTTCACATTGGCGCAGCTCAACCCCGTCAGCTCGGCGATCTCGCCAATGCGCCAGCCCTCGAAGTCACGCAGCAAGATGACCTCGCGGTAATGGGCAGGCAAGGCCTGCAACGCCGCCACCAGCTGGAGGCGCAGGGAGGTCTCGTCGTTTTTCACCAGCCAGTGCTCGAGGCGTTCCTCGTCATAGGGGTCAAAGTCCATGGCCTTGCGGCCCAGCCGGCGGCATTCACGTTGCACCAGCCGGAACAACCAGGCCGAAAACGCGGGCAGCGCGCGCAGGGAAGGCAGGCGCCGCGCGACGATCAGCAGCGTTTCCTGCACGGCATCATCAACATCGCTGATGCGGCAATGCATCTGGGCATAACGTCGGATGTCGGGGCGGGTGATTCGCAGCAACTGATCCAGTGCTGCCGGGTCGCCGCGATGCGCGGCTGCGAGGATGGACTCGTGCTCCGGGCCAAGGCGCATGGCTCACGATTCCTGCGGTGGCCCGAGATCGAGCCAGGCGCAGGTCGGGCAGCACCCATTCTTCAAATACTCCACAGGCATGTCAGGTCTCCAGCTTTCGACGTTCTCAGGCGAAAGAGGAGGCCCGACGCCAAATGGATTCGCGGGCGTTCACCGCAAGTGCGGAAAGCGCCCTCAATATCAGCGGACGTTCTTTTGCAGGAACACGCGCATCAGCTGGGCGATCTTTTCGCTGTCCTCCTCCAGGGCGAAGTGGCCGGTGTCCAGCAGGTGCAGCTCAGCCTTGGGCAGGTCGCGCAGATACGGATGGGCGCCGGCCGGCGGGAAGATCTTGTCGTTCTTGCCCCAGACGATCAGCATCGGCGGCTGATGCTTGCGGAAATAGGCCTGCCAGCCGGGATACAGCGGCGGGTTGCTGCCGTAGCTGTAGAACATCTCCAGCTGGATGTCCTTGTTGCCGGGACGGTCCATGTAGGCCTGGTCCACCGTCGCGGCATCCGGGCTGATGTGCTGGATGTCCCGCACGCCTTCGCTGTATTGCCATTTGGTGGCGGGAAGCTCAAACAGGGGCCGCAGCTTGGCGCCGTTGGCCACGGACTTGTCGGCCCAGTAAGCCTTGGCGGGCACCCAGAACTCGTTGTCCAGGCCTTCGTCATAGGCATTGCCGTTCTGGACCACGATGGCCGAGATGCGCTCCGGATGGGCCGCCGCGATGCGGTAGCCGATGGGCGCGCCGTAATCCTGCACGTACATCGCAAAGCGTGTCAGGCCCACGGCCACCGTGAACTTGTCGACCACCTGGGCCAGGTTGTCGAAGCTGTACTTGAACTTGTCCATGGGCGGCATGTCGCTCTGCCCATAGCCAGGGTAATCCGGTGCAATCACGCGGTAACGCTGCGCCAATTGCGGGATGAGGTTGCGGAACATCTGCGAGGACGTCGGGAAGCCATGCAGCAGCAGCAATGCCGGCGCATTACGGGGGCCGGCCTCACGGTAGAAGATGTTGAGGCCGTCGATCTTCACCGTCTTGTAGCTGACGGCCGCCGTGCTGGCGACGTTGGTGGCTTCCTGGTCCTGCGCCGGTGCGGCCTGGGTCCAAGGGGCATGCAGGGCCATCAGGCCGGCGACGGCCCACGGCAGCACCCGCCCGATGGTGCGCTTGCCGGCGCCGCTTTGAGCGCACTGCGTTGAGGTAAGACTTGTTGGTTCGATGGTCATGATTGACTCCATGAAAGACCTGCCGCGGCACACGGACCTGCAGCGCAGATCTCCCACCAGCGACGCCGTCGGTGACGACCTTTTCAAGGTATCCGCAGCCGGCAGGAACTACGGGAAATGCCGGTTAAACAGCGTGAAGAACAGCGTTGGGTTGAATCCAACCGGCATTTGGTACGGCAGCCGTCGCCTGCGAAAGGGGTCACGCCGGGCACCTTCACCATATTTAACGGCCCCCCACAGAGGCAGCGGCGGATACTGAAACGGCATTCATCCCTGGAGCATTCAATGACGACAAGACCTCCGCTGCCCCCATTCACCGAAGCCACTGCGATCCTCAAGGTTCGTGCGGCGGAGGATGGATGGAACAGCCGCGACCCGGCGCGCGTGGCGACCGCCTACACCCTGGACACCGTGTGGCGAAATCGGGCCGAGTTCCCGCGCGGCCGGCAGGAGGTGGAAGCCTTCCTGACGAAGAAATGGGCCCGCGAGCTCGAATACCGCCTGATCAAGGAACTGTGGGCATTCACCGGCAACCGCATCGCGGTGCGGTTCGCCTACGAGTGGCGCAATGCCGAAGGCACATGGTTCCGCAGCTACGGCAATGAGAACTGGGAATTCAATGACGACGGGTTGATGGCTCACCGCTTCGCCAGCATCAACGACCTGGAGATTCGCGAGAGTGACCGGAAGTTCTTCTGGGAACTGGGCCGTCGCCCGGATGACCATCCCGGGCTGTCCGAACTCGGCCTTTGATGAAACCTCTGCGTCAACCCACGGCGCAGAGGTTCTCGAATCAGTGCCTTTGATGCGGTGCACTTGAGACGGTGCACTCGAAACAGTGCACTCGAAACAGTGCACTCTAGGGCCACCCTCCCGATTCAGGCCGGCGGTGGCGCCGCCACCAGCCACCGCGCGCTGCTGGGGCTCCGTCGGGCGGGCTGACGCTCCCACCCCGCCACCTCCACCATGCCCAGTTCTGCGGCAATGCTGGCGGCCTCCGTCCTGGAGCTTGCGGCCAGCTTGCCCAGAATCGACTTGACATGGCTCTTCACCGTGCCGGGCGCAATCCCCAGGCCATGAGCGATGGACTTGTTGCACTGGCCGCGCCAGATCAGCCCGAGCACCTCCTCTTCCCGCGCCGTGAGGGGCTCGCGGGAATAGCTGATCGCCATGCGCTGCGCCACGTCGGCACACACATAGGACCGCCCCTCGGCCAGCGCGAAGATGGCGCAGACCAGTTCCCGGGTCGAGCAGGCGGAGAGCAGCAGGCCATGGATGCCCTGCCGCAGCGCAGTCCTCAGCGGCTGCTCGCGCACCTGGGAGGAAATCACCAGCACCCTGCCCTGCGCTGGCAAGATCTTTGCGTTGAGGCTGGCCTGTTGCACCCCGGCGCTCCAGTCGGTGATGAGCACATGCGGTGCGTCGTCACCCGCAGGCGCGGGTGAGACCAGCCGAATGTCCTTGACCTCCCGCAGGGCGGCCTGGATGCCGATGGACAGCAGCGGCTCGCAGTGCTGCACGCCAACCCTCACCGGGCCGGAAATGACGTCGTTCATGAGATTCTCCCGATGCGCCCCAGGCGCATGAAGCTGAGTACACCGCCCGCTGGTGGTGGTCATGGTGGTGGCAGACGCGCCCGTTCTGTGTGTTCGCCTTCGGGCGGCATTCGTGCGCCGGAGCGCAGCGCGGCGGTGATCGCGGTCAGGAACGAATCCGCGTCCTGCAGGGATGCGAGATCAATCACCCAGACGCCATCCTTGACCGACCCGAACGGTTGCTCTGACACGGTGATGGCCACCGCGTCCATCGCCCGCGTGCTGGCGCCGTGGGCCGCTCCCGCCGCCATGAGGGGAAGCCCCCCGGGCGACTCGCCCCGCCGCACCGGCGCGATGAACTGGTAACCACGCCGGGTGACAGTGGCGATGTAGCGGGCCGGCATGGGGGCATCGCCCAGCACCCGCCTGAGGGCCGCCATGTGGACCTTGAGATTGCTTTCCTCCACGACGGTGTCCGGCCATACCCGGGCCATCAACTCGCGTTTGGTCACGAGTTCGCCGGGCCGGTTCACCAGCACCGTGAGGATGTCCAGGGCGCGGCCCCCCAGCCGCACCGGCACGCCATCGCTCAGCAGCGACTGACGTTCCGGAATGAGCACAAATGTTCCGAACGCAAAAGTCCTCGGGACGGGTCCCGCAGGTTCAGCAGCCATGATCCTCTCCTTGACGCGTGGCGCCAGCCGTCGCATGTGGGGGAAAACCGCTGCCTGAACCGAGCGCCGTGGCCTCTTCGGGCCCTGCCGCCCCTGCTCAAAGGGTCGTGGCACCTGTTGGCCACTGGGGTCATCCCATAGGTCCAGACTCTAGGTGGGGACGGGCCGCGCCACCAGCCGAGCCACAGGGAGGCGCGCCTCACTCGATCGGGTGATACCGGCACCATGGAATGTTGACGGTGCTCCCGCAACCGCGTTAATGTGCTTGCAGGGGCTTCTCCAGGGAGCTCTCAGCCCTGGAGCCACCTGGCCAACATGCCTGAATTCAACGACCGCCCGATTCGCCTTCTTGTTGTGGATGACCACCCGATGGTCCGCATGGGCATTGGCGCGATCATCGCCGGGCAGCCCGACATGACCCTGGTCGCTGAAGCGGCGGACGGGCTGGAGGCGCTGAGCCTTTACGAGCAGCACCGGCCCGACATCACCCTGATGGATCTGCAGATGCCGCGCATGGACGGCATGGTGGCGATGGCGGAAATCCTGAAGCGCTCGCCCTCCGCCCGCATCATGGTGCTGACCACCTACCGGGGGGATGTGCACGCGCTGCGGGCACTCAAGACCGGCGCCTCGGGCTATCTGTTGAAGAGCACCATCCGCAAGGAGTTTGTGACGGCGGTGCGCAGCGTGCATGCCGGCAAGCGCTTTGTGGCGCCGGAGGTGGCGCTGGAACTGTCGTTGCGGGTCACGGAAGACGGGCTGTCGGCCCGGGAAGTGGAAGTGATCGGTGAAGTGGCGGCGGGTGGGCCCAACAAGCAGGTCGCCGACCGGCTCGGCGTGTCGGAAGAGACGGTCAAGACCCACATGAAGAGCATTCTGGTGAAGCTCGGGGCTCGTGACCGCCTGCAGGCCGTGATCATTGCGATGCGGCGAGGGATTCTGAACAGCGAGCCGTAGGCGGGCTCAACTGGCCGGCCCGATGCACCGGCTCAATGCACGGGCTCAACGCACGGCCGGCCCCAGCGCCTCAAAGCCCTTCCAGCAAGGCCGGCAGCACCGCCATCAACGCCTCGATCTGCGCTTGGTCCAGCCATGCCGGTGGCGCGTCCAGCCAATCCGGGAATGACAGGCCCTTGGCATGCGCCTTGGAGAGGCTCGTGTCGAGCGAACCCGTGATCAGCAGCAGCGCAGCCGGCACGCCACAGGCGTCATCGCCACAAGCCAGGGCCACCCGTTCATCCACGGTTTCAGCCTGCCACGGCAGGTCGGCATGGACCACGCCCATGCGCTCGTCCTCCAGCAGCCCTTCGGGCATCGCAGCCAACGCGTCATCGCTGGCCAGCAACACACCGGCCGGCGCGGCGCGCCAGGCCTGCAGCGTCTGTGCCACGGCCTCGTCACTGTCGCCTGCACGCAGGCGGTGCGGCGGGAGGCGGCGCAGTTGCGGGGATTGCGACAGGCTGTCCAGCAAGGTTTCCGAACGGCTGCAGACCAGCAGGCGGCTGGCTGCAGGCGTGGGCGACTCCACCCAGTCCCTGCGCAGCGCCAGCACGGCCTCGGCCTTGGCCGCCAGCGCCTGGCGGGAAGCCGGCGGCAGCAGTCCCAGGGCCTCCATCAGCTGTTGCTGCTCCGCACTGTTCAGGAAGGGGCGCGCCTGCCAGCGCTCCAGCGTCTGGCGCAATTGCTTGAGGGGCCCCTGCGGCAGGCTGCTGCCCGCAGCTTCCAGCCACAACGGCGTGGTCAGGCAGGCGGGCAGGCGTTCCACCAGCTCACGCTTGCGGCGGGAAAGGACCACCTGTGCCAATGCTTCCCGCAGGGCCTTCTTGCCGGCATCCGCAGGCAGGGCCCAGAAACGGGCCCACGGCCCCCGACGAGCGGTGTCCAGCCAATCCACCCAGGTGGGCAGCAGCGGGTGGCTCAGCGGCTCCTGGGCGGCGATCAGCAGCAGCTGTGCGCCTGTGCGCAACGCCAGGGCGCGAAGCGCGGCCAGCGCTTCTTCATCGATGGCGTCGATGCCGTCCACCACCAGCAATGCCGGCGCGTGCTTCGCAGTCGGCTGCTCGGCCAGCACCACCCCGCTGGCGGCGTCGCCCAGCCAGCGCGTCAGGTCGCGACGCCATGCGGCGTGTTGGGCCTCCGGCGCGATGACCAACGCGGGCGCGGCGCCGAACAGGCGTTCCCACAACCGGATGGCGGCGATCGCGGCGCCTCGTTGCCCCAGGCCCAGGTCATCCGCCACCAGCGCTCGGCCGGCGCACACGGCGAACAGGGCCGCTTCCCATTGATGCGGCGGCAGCGCGTCGGTCAGCAGGCCACGCATGGCGTCTCCATCGGACATGAAGGCCTCCAGCCGTTGCACGCGGGCCAGTGCGTCACGGCCCCAGGCCAGTTGCGGCCACACCGGCGCATCCACACGCAGCGCAACGCCGGCGGCTCGTGCCTGCGAGACCAGCGACTGCAGCCACGACTGCGATTGCTCGGCATCGCGACGCTGACGCTCGTCCAACTCGGGTTGGTCGCGCAAGGCGGCAGGCACTTCGCGACCGGCAATCCATTGCAGCCGGCGTTCGGGGCCGGGCACCAGCCAGACTTCGGCTTCGCGTGCCGGCCAGCCGGCCTCCAGCGCGTCGTGCTGCGCCTGGTCAAACAGCGACAGCAACTGCCCGCCATGCTCGCAATCGCCCTGCTCCGCATACTGGGCGCAGTCGCAGCGCCACAACGCACGGCCCAGGAGGCGCAGGTGGAAAGTGCCACCGGTCTCGCCGTCGCGCAGTTCGTAGTCGCCGAAGACACCGTCGTCCTCGCGTGCCCCCAGCGTGAAGCGCGGCGGGCCCTGTGGCTCTTCGGGTGTCTGCTCGACCACGGCGCGTCGGGGCTTGCGGCGCCCCTTGGCGGGGGGCTCGCTCTCCGGATCTGCCACCGGCAGCGGGGCGTCTGGCTCGGCGGTGGGTCCGCCGTCGGACTCGGCCCTTTGCGCAAGCGTGCGCTCGACGGGCGACGGCGCGGTCAGGCCCGCGCTCGGTCCGGCGGCCGGAAGGACCGAGGCAGCGGCATCGTCGGCCTGCAGGGCCGCCATGGTGGCGTCTTTGGCGACACCCTCTGCGGAGGCTTGTGCGACGCCTTCTGCGGCGGCCTCTGTGTCGGCCCCCGCCGGCTTGGCACGTTTGCGGGCCGGTGCACGCTTCCTGGGTTCCGCAGCCGCCTCATCCGGCTCCGCCACACGCGCGCGGCTGGGCCGCTTGCGCGCCGGTTTGGCCACGGCTTCGGGCGCCGCTTCGGCCGGTTCCGGTACAACCGGCGCACCGGCTGCACCCGCCTCATGGTCGTCTTCATCCGCCATCAGCGCCTGGAAGATGTCCTCCACCGCGTCGTCGATCGACGCGGGCATCAGCGAGGGCTTGGGCACGAGGTCCAGCGATACATCGCCAACGATGTCGGCAATGACTTCCGCCGGTGCCATCGCGGCGCGGGGATTGCGCGCCGGTGCACGGCGCTTGGGGGGAGTGGTACTCATGAATGATCCTGCGGCAGCAGCCGGGCTTCGCGCCAGCCACGCACACTGTTGAAGACGGCGAGCGCATGGGCCCGCTGCAAATCGGTGACAAGGAGCCGGGCCTCGCGGATGCGGCCCTGTTCCAGAAGTTCTTCCCGCATCACCCCCGGCAGCAGGCCGGCGTCGATGTGGGGCGTGAGCCAGGGGCTGTCGGGCCCATCCAGCTGCACGGCAAGGTTGGTCAGGCAGCCCTCGGTGAGTTCGCCTTCGCGGTTGAACAGCAGCACATCAAAGCAACTGGCCGGCTTGCGGTCCAGCAGGGCCTGGTAGACCGCCCGGCGGGTGGTCTTGTGCTGAAGGAATTCGGCGTCGGGCCCGCGCGCATCGATCGGCGCGTCGGCCAGGGCCAGCCATACGGCTGAACGGTCGTGCACCAGCGGCTGCACGTCCTGCGTCCACTCACCGGTACGCCCGACCGTGATGCGCACCCGCCACAGCCCCTGGGTATGGCCGGCGGCGATGACGGCCAGACGTTCGCGCACCTGGTCCATGGCGGCATGCATGCCGAAGTGGCGCATGGTGCGTTGGAGCCGCGCCAGGTGACGGGATTCGCGCTGGAAGACGCCGTCCTCCAGCCGCAGGGTCTCCAGCACGGCGATGGGCGCCTGCGCCCGCGACAGGAAGCGCGCCTTGGCCCGCCATTCGTCCAGCTCGGCGGCCGGTGTGGCATCCAGCGTGATAGCGCTGCCGATGCCGCATTCGGCATCAGCGCCCTGCACACTGACGGTACGGATGGGCACATTGAAGGTCGCGACGCCGCCGGGCTGCAACAGCCCCAGCGCGCCGGTATACCAGCCCCGGCGGGACGGCTCCAGCTCGTGGATGATCTGCATGGCACGCCGCTTGGGCGCCCCGGTGACGGAACCGCACGGGAACAGGGCGGCAAAGACGTCGTCCAGCTTCAGCCCCGCCCGGCTGACGGCACTGACGGTGGAGGTCATCTGCCAGACCGTGGGCAGCGCATGCAACTCGAACAAGCGGGGCACACGCACCGAGCCCGTCACCGCCACGCGCGCGAGGTCGTTGCGCAGCAGGTCCACGATCATGAGGTTCTCCGCCCGTTCTTTCTCGCTGGTGCGCAGGTAGGCCTGGGCAGCCTCGTCGGCAGCACGGTCGCGGCCGCGTGGCGCAGTGCCCTTCATCGGCTGGGTGGAGAGCAGCCAGGTCTGCGTGGCGGCGGGGTCCTCCGGCAGCGGGCGCCAGTCGAAGAACAACTCGGGGGACACACTCGCCACCGTGTCGCCACTCTCCAGGCGCAGCAACAGCGCAAAGCCGCCCGGCTGGGCCGCATGCAGGGAGAAGAAGTAATCGGTGATGTCGAACCCCTCCCCCGCCGTGGCTTGCAGCCGGGTGGTGAGGTTGACCTGATAGCAGTCGCCCGCACGGATGTAGTCGCGCACACGCTCAATCTGCGCGGCTTCCGACGCCTCGCCCTGCACATCGCGCCATGCGGACAGCGCATGGGATGGCAGCGCCGCAGGCGGGCGCCAATCGGCCGGCGCTTCATGCCAGATGGAAAACTCGGCCAGCGGCATGTCCGCCCGGCCGGGCAAGGCCGGGTCCAGGGCTGCAGCCGCTTCATAACGCAGCCCGCCCAGCACCCACGCGCCTGCCCGCGCAGCCTCGTGCGCCTCGCCCAGGACGGCGCGCAGCTCGGCCGCCTCGCGCGCGATCAGGCGCCGTGCCGGCGGGTGCTCGAAGCAGCCGCGCACACGTTCACCGTCCTCGCGCGCCAGCGGGTGGCGCGGAAAGTCAAAAGCCGCCCACAGCGATGTCGGGCGGCGAGCCTCTTGCATGGTGCGGGGATCAGTCGAGCTTGAGGAACTGCTCGCGATAGTGGATCAGTTCGTCGATGGACTCATGGATGTCGGCCAGAGCGGTGTGCTTCTGCGCCTTCTTGAAACCGTCCAGTGCGGCAGGCTTCCAGCGGCGCGCCAGTTCCTTCAGCGTCGACACATCGAGGTTGCGGTAGTGGAAGAAGGACTCCAGCTTGGGCATGTAGTTGGCCAGGAAACGGCGGTCCTGGCAGATGGAGTTGCCGCTCATGGGCGACTTGCCGGCTGGCACATAGTTCTTCAGGAACTCAATGACCTGCGCCTGGGCTTCGTCCTCGCTGACGGTGGACGCCTTGACGCGGTCGATCAGGCCGCTCTTGCCGTGGGTGCCCTTGTTCCAGGCATCCATCTTGTCCAGCGTCTCGTTGCTCTGATGGATGGCGAAGACGGGGCCTTCCACGCGGATGGCCAGGGACGGGTCGGTGACCACCACCGCGATTTCGATGATGCGGTCGGTGTCCGGGAACAGCCCGGTCATTTCCAGGTCGATCCAGATGAGGTTCTGGTCGCTGATGGCCAGCGTGGGGGGCGGCGTGGGGGTCGCGGAGGAGGTGTCGGTGCTCATAACAATCCTTGTTGGGCAGCCGGCAGCGCACGCCCCGGCCTGCGGGGGGAGCGTCACCGGCAATCGGGCGATTGTCGCAGGCTCGGGCCTACACTCCACGCATATGCACACTTCCGATCCCTGGTCCGTGAATGCCCTCTCCCTGAGCCTGATCTTCGTGGCCGCGGTCGTCCTGTCCTTTCTGGCCAAGCTCTGGCTGTCGGGCCGCCAGGTGCGGCATGTGGCCCGGCACCGTAGCGCCGTCCCCGACGCCTTTGCCGGCACGGTGCCGCTCAGCGCGCACCAGAAGGCGGCGGACTACACCATGGCGCGCAGCCGCGCCGGCACGCTGCACCTGGCCTGGGACACCGCCCTGCTGATCGGCTGGACGCTGCTGGGCGGCCTGGACCTGCTGAACCAGTGGATGCTGTCATGGCTGCCGCAGCTGGGCCCGATGGGTTACCAACTCGGCCTGCTGACCGGTTTTGCCCTGCTGTCCGGCGTGCTGGACCTGCCTTGGTCGCTGTACAACACCTTCCGGCTGGAGCAACGCTTCGGCTTCAACCGCACGACGCTCAAGCTGTTTGTGCTGGATGGCCTCAAGGGCCTGGTGGTCGGCGCTTTGCTGGGGCTGCCCATTGCCGCTGTCATCCTGTGGCTGATGGCCGCGGCCGGCCAAGCCTGGTGGCTGTGGGCCTGGGCCGTGTGGATGGGGTTCAACCTGCTGATGCTGGTGCTCTACCCCACGGTGATCGCACCGCTGTTCAACAAGTTCGAGCCGCTGTCCGACGCCACCTTGCGTGAACGTGTGCAGGCGCTGATGGCGCGCTGCGGGTTTGCTGCCAAGGGCTTGTTCGTGATGGACGGCAGCCGCCGTTCCGCCCATGGCAATGCCTACTTCACCGGCCTGGGCGCCTCCAAGCGCGTGGTCTTCTTCGACACGCTGCTGGCGCGCCTGAACCCGCCGGAAGTGGAAGCCGTGCTGGCGCATGAACTGGGCCACTTCAAGCGCCGCCATGTGCTCAAGCGCATGGTGCTGATGTTCGCGCTCAGCCTGGCCGGCTTCGCGCTGCTCGGCGCCCTGAGCGCGCAGCCGCAGTTCTATCTGGGCCTGGGCGTGCGCCCGAGCCTGGGCGCCCCCAACGACGCGCTGGCGTTGCTGCTGTTCATGCTGGCGCTGCCGCCGTTCACCTTCTTCCTGACGCCGTTGATGTCTTACTGGTCCCGCAAGCACGAGTTCGAGGCGGATGCCTATGCCTGTGAACAGGCCAGCGGCCAGGACCTCACCGCGGCGCTGCTCAAGCTGCATGAAGACAACGCCGGCACGTTGACGCCCGACCCGGTGTTTGCACGCTTCTATTACTCGCATCCGCCCGCGAGTGAACGGCTCGCCGCCATCGCGGCCCACCCCGACCCGCGAGGAGCGGGCAGCCTGGGGAACCTCGGTGGTGGTGTGAGTGGTGGTGTGAGTGGTGGTGCCGCATGAAGGCGCAGCAGACTGGCCTGGTGGTGCGCGGTCATGGCCGGCACTATGTGGTGGAAGACGACAACGGCGAGCGCGTCCACTGCCTGACGCGGGGCAAGAAGAGCGACTGCGTGGTGGGCGACCGCGTGCGCTGGCAGCGCAGCAGCGACCACGAAGGCGTGATCGAGAAGCTGGAGCCCCGGCGCAACCTGCTGTTCCGGCAGGACGAATGGAAGACCAAGAGCTTTGCCGCCAACCTGGACCGCCTGCTGGTGCTGGTGGCGGCGGAGCCGCAGTTCTCCGAGTCCCAGCTCACCCGCGCGTTGATCGCGGCGGACAGCGCGGGCATCACCACCGACATCCTGCTCAACAAGACCGACCTGCCGCAGGCCGAAGCCGCGCGTCAGCGCCTGGCCCCCTACAAGGCCATGGGCCAGCAGGTGCTGGAACTGAGCCTCAAGGGCAAGCCGGACGAAGCCCGGGAGACGCTCATGCCGTTGCTGGAGGGCCGATCCACGCTGGTGCTGGGCCCCAGCGGCACCGGCAAGAGCACCTTGATCAATCTGCTGGTGCCGGACGCCCGCGCGCAGGTGGGCGAAATCTCCCAGGCGCTGAATTCAGGCCGGCACACCACCACCACCACCCAGTGGTACTGGATGGACGCCGAGCGCCAGACGGCGCTGATCGACTCACCGGGTTTCCAGGAGTTCGGGCTGCGGCAGATCCCCGCGCCTGAGCTGGCCAGCCACATGGCGGACTTCAAGCCCTACCTGGGCGAATGCCGCTTTCACAACTGCAGCCACCGGCATGAGCCGGGCTGCTCGGTGCTGGTGGCGGTGGAGGCGGGCAAGATCAGCCCGTCGCGTTATCGCATCTACGACGAGCTCTGGCAGGAGCTGAGCAGCCCGCCGCGATATTGACCTTGCGGGGGACGCAGGGCTGCGCGGCTGCGGGCCGCTGCGGTCAGCGGTCCAGCCGGGGCTGTTGTTGTGGCGGCTGCGGCTGATGTGGCTGCTGCGGTACTTCCCGCACTTCCACATCCACCACCTCGCCCATCGGTTCGGCCTGGCGCTTGAACGCCTGAGCCCGGAAATCCGATGCAGTGCGGAACACGCCCATCGTGGGCCGTTGCAGCGGCCGGCCCCGGAGCAGGCTCCAGACCAGCAGCACGCCGAACACCACCAGGCCCACCAGCAGCAGCGCCAGGAAGAGCAGCAGGAACAGGGCGGCGCGAACCACACGGGCCACCAGGGTCAACAGTTCAGAGATCAGGTTCATCGTTTGTCGGGGCTCAACCACGTCCAATATAGGGCATCTTGGTGGCCATCACCGTCAGGAAAGGCACGTTGGCGGACAGCGGCAATTCCGCCATGTAGAGCAGCGCGCTGGCGGCGTGGTCCACATCCATGGTGGGCTCCGGCACCACGGCGCCGTGCGCCTGGGGCAGGCCCTTGGAGAAGTTCACGGTGAGATCTGTCTGGGCATTGCCGATGTCGAGTTGACCGGCGGCGATGTCGTAGGCGCGGCCGTCCAGCGCCAGCGTTTTGGTCAGGCCGGTGATGGCGTGTTTGGTGCTGGTGTAGGCCACCGAGCCTGGGCGCGGCGCGTGTGCGGAGATGGAACCGTTGTTGATGATGCGGCCGCCCTGGGGCGATTGCGCCTTCATCAGGGCGAAGGCTTCGCGGGCGCAGAGGAAGCTGCCGGTGAGGTTCACGTCCACCACGGCGCGCCATTGGGCGACGCTCAGTTGGTCGATCTCCATGCCGCGGGCGCTCATGCCGGCGTTGTTGAAGAGCAGGTCCAGGCGGCCGAAATGTTCCTTCACCGCACGAAAGGCGGCGGCCACCTGGGCCTCGTCCGACACGTCGGTGGGGAGCACCAGGGCGCGGTGCGGTGCCTCGGCGGCGGTGGCTTCCAGCGCTTGCGCGCGGCGGCCCAGCAGGGCGACCTGCCAGCCTGCTGCCATCAGCTTGCGTGCGGCGGCGCGCCCGATGCCGGAGCCGGCGCCGGTCACCACGGCGAAGCGTGTCCGCGCCTGCTCGGTGGAAGCACTCCCCTGGGCAGCAGAGGAATCGTTGGCGGCATTCCCGCCCGTAGAGGTGTTGGAGGCATGGGTGTCCATGCACCAAATGATAGGCCCCTCTCAACCGCCCCAAGCTGGCACCGGCCGCTCAGCGTTGGGGGCTCCCGGCCAAGACTCCTCTGCATCGAGGCGCGCCGAACGCGCGATGCGTCGTTCAAGCGGGGCTCTGGTAGGCGCGGAGGGCCACCGCCGGGCCGCCCCAAGGTGGCCCATAGCCCCCTCGGGGGGCGGATGGGCGGGCCCGAAGCCCGAACAGCCGGGGGGTTCCATCATCCGCATCGAGTCGCTTGAACGCGCGAAGCGTCGTTCAAGCGGGGCTCTGGTATGCGCGGAGGGCCACCGCCGGGCCGCCCCAAGGTGGCCCGTAGCCCCCTCGGGGGGCGGATGGGCGGGCCCGAGGCCCGAACAGCCGGGGGCTCCATCATTTCGCGCCGAACGCGCGCAGCGCCGTTCAAGCGGGGCTCTGGTAGGCGAACGGGGCCACCGCAGGGCCGCCCCAAGGTGGCCCTTAGCCCCCTCGGGGGGCGGATGGACAGGCCCTAGGCCTGGACAGCCGGGGGCTCCACCAATCCTCGCCCCTGGAGCATCGGCGTGACCTGCGCGTCGCGGCCGCGGAAGGCGCGGTAGGTGGCGCCGGGTTCGCGGCTGTTGCCAACGGACAGGATGTTGTCCAGCAGCGACTTCGCGGTCGCAGCATCAAAGGGGTCACCCGCTTCGACAAAGGCCTCGTAGGCATCGCAGTCCAGCACTTCTGCCCACAGGTAGACGTAGTACTGCGCCGCATAGAAGTTGCCCGAGAACAGATGCTGGAAGTGCGTGAACCGGTGGTTCATGCCCACAGCCGCTGGCAGGCCCAGGCGTTGCAGGGTCTCGCGCTCGAAGGCCACCACGTCCGGCACATCACCAGTGCCCAGGCCGTGGATGGCCTGGTCCACCAGCGCGGAGGCGCAATAGCGGACCGTCTCGTAGCCCTGGTTGAAGGTGGCCGCCGCCTTGATCTTGTCCAGCAAGGCGTCCGGGATGGGCTCGCCGGTGCGGAAGTGGCGCGCGTGGCGCTTGAGCACCGCAGGCTCCGCCATCCAGTGTTCCATCAGCTGCGAAGGCAGCTCGACGAAGTCCCGCAGCACCTGGGTGCCGGAGAGCCGCTCGAACTCCACCTGCGAAAGCAGCCCGTGCAGACCGTGGCCAAACTCGTGGAAGAGCGTGCGGGTGTCGTCAAACGAGAGCAGCGTGGGCTCGCCCGGTGCGCCCTTGGCGAAGTTGTTGTTGTTCAGGATGATGGGCAAGGCCTCGATGCCGTTGCGGGCCTGCCAGCGCAGGGCATTCATCCAGGCACCGCTGCGCTTGGTCGGGCGGGCGAAATTGTCCTGCACAAACAGGCCGCGCACCCGGCCATCGGCCTGCCGAACCTCGTAGACCTTCACGTCCGCGTGATAACCCGCCACCTGCGGCTGGTGCACGAAGCGCAGACCGAACAGGCGGCCGGCGCAGTCGAACATGGCCTGCACCATCGCGTCCAGCGGGAAATAAGGCTTCACCTCGGTCTCGTCCAGCTGATAGCGCTGCTGGCGCACCTTCTCGGCGTAGTAGCGCCAGTCCCAATCCTGGATGGGGTCGGCATGGCCCAGCCGCTCGCGCTCGGCATCCAGCAAGGCGCGTTCACGTTCCACGGCCGCCTTCGCGGGTTCCCAGACCTGGCCGAGCAAACCCTGAACGGCCGCCGGTTTGCCGGCCATGGTGTCGGCCAGGGCGTAATCGGCGTAGTGCGCATAACCATGCAGCACGGCCTGTTCATGACGCAGGCGCAGGATCTCGCGGATGAGGTCGCGGTTGTCGCTTTCCCCCGCGTGTTCCCCACGGCTCACCCAGGCACGCCAGGCCTGCTCGCGCAGGTCGCGGCGTTCGCTGAAGGTCAGGAAGGGGGCAATCAGAGAGCGGGAGAGCGTGATGACGTGGGCCTCGGGCGCCGTCAAGCCCCGGTCCAGCGCGGCCTGACGGGCGGCGGCTCGCACGAAGCCCGGCAGGCCAGCCAGTTCGTCTTCAGTGCGCAGCACCAGTTGGTAGCCGCCTTCATCCGCCAGCACGTTCTGGCCAAAGCGGGTGTGCAATTCGGCCAGCCGCTCCATCAGCGCGGCATAGCGGCGGCGGGCCTCGCCCTGCATGCGGGCACCGGCCCGCACGAAGTCCAGGTGAATGCGTTCCAGCAGGCGGCGCTGTTGGGCGTCCAGGCCCAGATGGTCGCGTTGCTCATGCAGCGTCTCGATCCGGGCAAACAGCGCCGCGTTCATGTACACCGCATTGTTGTGAGCCGCCAGCGGAGCGGCCAGCCGGCGTTGTGCCGCTTGCAGTGCCGGGGAGGTGGCAGAGGCGCTCAACGTGGAGAACAGGTGTTCCAGCGCGGTCAGGCGGCGGCCGCTGCGGTCGAACGCCGCCACGGTGTTGGCAAAGCTCGGGGCCTCGGTCTGGGAGGCCATCAAGGCCAACTCGGCGCGGTGTTCCGCCAGGGCCTGCTCAAAAGCGGGTTCAAAGTGCTCGGGACGGATGGCGGCAAACGGCGGCAAGCCGTAGGGGCCCTCCCAAGCCTTCAGCAGCGGATTCGCGGTGGTTTCCAGGGGCGCGGCGCTCGTAGCGGTCGTAGCAGTCATTGGCATTCCTCAATGGTCTGACAAGGACATGCGGATCGCGCACATCCCCGGCTACCGCCAATTGTAGGAACGGCGCCCGTCCCGAACTCGGGAGGGGCGCCGTGAGCGTGCGAAAGCGCGCTTTATTTACTTTTTGCCGGCAGCGATTTCTTTCTTGATCGCGATTTCGTCGGCTTCGTCATAAGGGCGATTGGCGCAGCGCTTCTTCCAGTCGTCACGCTTGTCCTGCAGCGTTTCGACGGCTTCGTTGAAGTCGTCCTGGGCCTTGGCGTGGGCATCCACACGGTCGTTGAAGCCCTTGTACTTCTCTACCCGCTCGTTGCGCTCCTTGTTGAAGGCGTCGATACGCGGCTGCAAGGCATTGGCGCGGGCGGTGTACTCCTCCTGCTTGGCCTTGAGCTGGTCCTTTTCCATCTTGGCCGCACCGGCCTCGATCTCGGCGCCAAAGGCCTTGACCGATTCGATTTCGGTCTTCAGGTCCTTGCTGCGGGTCTGCATCTCGGCCTCGGCCTTGTCCTGCTCCGCCTTGAAGGCCTTGAGCGCATCACGCTCTGCGAGAACTTCCTTTTCCTTGACCTTGAGCGAGCCGTTCTCGTCGTTCAGGGACTTGTCTTCAAACAGGCAGGAACGCAGCTCTTCGCGCGTCATCAGCTTCTGCTTGGGTTTGTCCACCACCGGCTTGCTGACCTTGTTGTTCTTGGGGTCAACCTTGGCGTTGGGGTTGGCGGTGGTCTGGCCAAAAGCCAGGCCGCAGGCCAGGATGGCGGCCACAGCGGCGGAAGTGCGCAGGGTTTGCTTCATGAGGATTCTCTCGATCCCGGTCGGGATGTCTCGTCGGTGAGGCAGGAATGATAATGCGGCGCTTCAGACTCCCTGCTTCAAGGCCCCCCATGGCGCTCAAGGCCACCATTCACAAAGCCCAGCTTCAGATCTCGGACATGGACCGCCATGTCTACGGCGACCACAACCTCACCGTGGCCCGTCACCCGTCGGAAACCGACGAGCGGATGATGCTGCGCATCCTCGCCTACGCGCTGTACCAGCCGGAAAACGACCTGCGTGGCCGCCTGGAATTCACCAAGGGCTTGTCCGAGGCCGACGACGCCGACCTCTGGCAGATCGACCTCACCGGCGAAGTGGTTCATTGGGTGGAACTGGGCCAGCCCGACGAACGCCGCCTGCGCCAGATCCAGGGCCGCTCGGAGCTGGTCACGGTGATCAGCTACGCCGCCAGCACCAACGTCTGGTGGGCCGGCATCCAGAACAAGCTGCAGCGCGCGCCCAAGCTGGCCGTCTGGCAGATCACGGCCGACCAGTCCCAGGCGCTGGCCGCCCTGGCCGAGCGCAGCATGCAGTGGCAGATCAGTATCCAGGACGGCACCGCCTACGTGACGACCGACAAGGGCGCCGTGGAAATCACCCCGCAACTGCTCAAGGACCGGGAACACTGACAGCGAACTGATACTGAGCACTGACAACGGCCAGCCCAACGGCCTTCCCAGCCTTGTTGTGCCCCTGCCGCCGCACCCGCCCGCCCTGGGCGCCCGAGCGGCCACCACCCCACGGAGACGCCTGTGACGGACAAGAACAACACCCCCCTGCCGCCCCCCAGCACCGCCACGGCGGCTGCCCCCCCCCAGGACGAGTTCCTGTGGCTGGAGGCCCTGGAGGGCGAAGAAGGCGAACGGGCGCTGGACTGGGTGAAGGCGCGTAATGCCGAGTCCCAGGCGGTGCTGCAGGGGCGCCCCGAGTTCGAACCCATCCGCCAGGAACTGCTGCAGTTGCTGAACGCGCAGGACCGCATTCCCCATGTGGCCCGGCGCGGCGACTGGTTCTACAACCTCTGGCAGGACGATGCGCACCCGCGCGGCCTGTGGCGCCGTTGCCGGATCGAGGACTACCACCTGCCCGAACCACCCTGGGTGACCGCGCTGGACCTGGACGCCCTCGGCCAGGCCGAGCAGCGCAGCTGGGTGTTCCACGGTGCCACGGCGCTGGCGCCCGAGTACCGCCGCTGCCTGGTGTCGCTCTCCGACGGTGGTGCAGATGCGGCGGAACTGCGTGAATTCGATCTGGAGACACTACGCTTCATCCCGCCGGCAGAGGGCGGATTCTTTGTGCCCGAAGCCAAGAGCGACGTGGAGTGGCTGGACGAGAACACCCTGTTCGTCGGCAGCGACTTCGGGCCGGGTTCCCTGACCGATTCCGGCTACCCGCGCCAGGTGCGCCGCTGGGCCCGGGGCTCGCCCCTGGCGGATGCCCCGGTGGTCTTCGAGGGCGAGGCCAGCGATGTCTCGGTCAGTGCCAGCGTGGACCGCACGCCCGGCTTTGAACGTGTGTTCTTCAGCCGGTCGCTGGATTTCTACAACGAATCGCGCTTCCTGTGGCGCGACGGGCAATTGGTGCCCATCGACCTGCCCAGTGACATGAGCGTCCACGCGCACGGCCCCTGGTGGCTGTTGCGCCCGCGCAGCGACTGGACGGTGGGGCGCGACCACCATCCCGCCGGCTCCCTGCTGCTGCTGGACGACCAGGCTTTCTGGCGCGGCGACCGCCAGGTGCAGACACTCTTCGCCCCCACGCCCGGCCGGTCACTGGAAGACTACACACTCACCCATCGCCATGTGCTGCTCACCATCAGCGAACATGTGGCCAGCCGCCTGGAGGAATGGGATTTGTCGGCCCGTCCGCCGACGCTGCGCACCGTCCAGGCCCCCTTCCCCGGCTCGCTGAGCGTTCAAGGGCTGCATGACTCCGAGCTGCCACAGGACCGCTGGGGCGATGACTACTTGCTGCACTACAGCGACTTCCTGAGCCCGGACAGCGTGAGCCTCGCCCATGCAGGCAGCGACCAGCGCACGCCCCTCAAGCAGCGCGGCGCGCAGTTCAACGCGGCCGGCATGACGGTGCAGCAGCATTTCGCCACCAGTGCAGACGGCGAGAACGTGCCCTACTTCGTCATCGGCGGCCCGGGCCAGGGCGCACAGACCCCCACCCTGCTCTACGGTTATGGCGGCTTCGAGGTCTCGCTGCAGCCGTGGTACTCGGGCGGCAACGGCCGCGCCTGGCTGGCCCGTGGCGGCCGGCTGGTGGTGGCCAACATCCGGGGGGGCGGCGAATACGGCCCCCGCTGGCACCAGGCCGCCACGGGTGCACACAAGCAACGCAGCTTTGACGACTTCATCGCCGTGGCCGAAGACCTGATCCGCCAGGGTCTCACCAGCCCGGCCCGCCTGGGCATCATGGGCGGCAGCAATGGCGGCCTGCTCGTGGGTGCCTGCATGGTGCAGCGACCCGAGCTCTTTGGCGCGGTGGTGTGCCAGGTCCCGCTGCTGGACATGCAGCGCTACCACCTGCTGCTGGCGGGTGCCTCCTGGGTGGCGGAATACGGCGACCCGGATCAGCCCGACGAATGGGCACACATTGCCCGCTACAGCCCCTACCAGAACCTTCGTCCAGGTGTACGTTATCCACGGGCGCTCTTCGCCACCTCGACACGTGACGACCGTGTACATCCCGGCCATGCGAGGAAAATGGCTGCTCGCCTGCTGTCCCTGGGCCAGGCGTGCTACTACTACGAGAACATCGAAGGCGGGCATGGAGGCGCAGCTGACAACCAACAGCGTGCGCAGCTGCAGGCGCTCGAGTTCAGCTATCTGTGGCAGCAACTGGGCGGGACAGGCACTGGCGCCTGAACCCCTGGAGAGGCCCTGTGAATTTCGTCATCCAGCACCATCCGGACACCCATTGCTTTGTGGCGCCGTTGCAGCCCGGCCTGTTGTGCCGGCTGGACTATGAGCGCCACGGCGAGCAATTGATCATCACCCACACCGGCGTGCCCGCGCAGTTGCGCGGCCAGGGCCTGGCCAGCCAGCTGGTGGAAGCGGCCGTGCGCTGGCTGGCGCCGCTGTCGCTACAGCTGGTGCCGGGCTGCACCTACGTGCGGCATTGGCTGGAGCAGCACCCGCACTGGCAACGCCTGACCGCATCAGCGCCGGCGCAACGGGTGCTCAACGAATGGTTCGGCGCACTGGGCACCGAAGCGGACGGGCAGGTGCAGCCCAAATGGTTCAAGAAAGACAGCGCCTTCGACGACAGCCTGCGCGAGCGTTTCCTGCCGATGGTGGAAGCCGCGCGACGTGGCGAATACGACGAGTGGGATCGCAACCCCTGGGGCGCGCTGGCGCGTGTGCTGCTGCTGGACCAATTCACCCGCAACATCTTCCGCGACACCGCGCGCGCCTTTGATGGGGATCCGCAGGCGCTGGCCGCCGCACGCTCCCTGCTGCCGCGCCTGGACGCCCTCACGCCGCTGGAGCGGTGGTTCGCACTCATGCCGCTGGAACATGCCGAGTCGCTGGAGATGCAGGCGCTGAGTGTCAGCCAGTTCGAACAGCTGGCGCGCGAAGACACGCGGCTGGCCCAGGCCCTGGACTATGCCCGCAAGCATCAGGACGTGATCCGGCGTTTCGGCCGCTTCCCGCACCGCAACGAGATCCTGGGCCGCCCGAGCACAGCGGAGGAAGTGGCCTTCCTCCAGCAACCCGGCTCGCGGTTTTGATCACCGCCGCCTCACAACGGCGGCTCCTTCTCCTGCAGGAGCCGCCACATCACCTTGCCTGAGCCCGATTTGGGCAGGCTCTCCACAAACTCCACGATGCGCGGCGCCTTGTAGGGCGCCATGTGCTCATGGGCCCAGCCAATGACCTCCTGCTCGGTGGTCTTGCCCCGCGCCTCCGCGCGCAGCACCACCACCGCCTTGACGGTCTCGCCGCGATAGGCGTCCCTCGCAGCAATGACGCAGGCCTCCTGCACCGCCGGATGCCGGTACAGCAGCATCTCCACCTCGGAGGGCCAGACCTTGTAGCCGCTGGCATTGATCATGCGCTTGAGGCGGTCGGTGATGAAGAAGTAGCCCTCCTCATCCATGCGGCCCAGGTCACCCGTGCGGAAGAAGCGCTTGCCGTCCAGTTCCACAAAGGCCGCGTCGGTGGCCTCCGGCTGGCGCCAATAGCCCTTGAAGACCATGGGGCCGTGGCTGATGATCTCGCCCACCTCCCCCACCGGCAATTCCTCCAGCGTGGTCGGATCCACGATGCGTGCATCCACGCCGAAGATGGGGATGCCCAGGCACTGCAGCTTGGCGCGCTCCGGCGGGTTGCCATGGGTGGGTGCCGCCGTCTCGGTGAGGCCATACCCTTCCGCAAAGGTCAGGCCGAACTCCTCCAGCAGCCGCTCCGCCACGGCCTTGGGCATGGCCGCCCCGCCGCCGCTGAGATAGCGCAGGCTGGTGAGGTCGAAGCTGCGGTAGTTCGGGCTGGCGAACAGGTCGATGATCATCGTGGGTATGCAGGTCCAGTGCGTCACCCGGAAGCGCGAGATCAGGCTGCCGCAGAGTTCACGGTCCCAGCGCGGCATGATCACCAGCGTCATGCCGGTGAACACCGGGCCGAGCACCCCATACAAGGTGCCGGTAATGTGGAACATCGGCACCACCGCCAGCCCCACGGATTCGGCGCTGGCATAACCCCACTGGCAACCGCCGCAGCTGTTGGACATGAGCGTGGCATGGGTGTGTTCGCAGCCCTTGGGCAGGCCGGTCGTGCCCGAGGTGTAGGGCAGCATCGCCAGGTCGTCGGGGCCCGCGGTGTGTGCACTCGGCACGAGCTGTGCATCGAGTGCATCGCCCCAGGCCGTGGCACCGGCCGGCAGCTCGTGCCGGGCCATCAACCAGGTGCGCATGGCGTCCGGCACACGGCAGTCGGCATCCGGGCCGCCTTCAGGCAGGGCCTGCCAATACTGCGTCACCAGCACTGCGGCGGGCCGTTGGGCAGGGTCCAGGCGGGCGGCAGCAGCCGCCACCACGCCGGCGAGTTCACCACTGCAGATTACCACCTTGGTCTGCGGGTCCGTCAGGTAATGGCCAAACTCGTCTTCCCGGTTCATCGGGTTCACCGGCACCACCACGGCATCCGCACGGCTCACCGCATAAAACGCCACCAGGTACTGCGGGCAGTTCTGCATGAAGAGCGCCACGCGGTCTCCCTTGCGCACACCCTGGGCCTGCAGCCAGCCCGCCAGGGCCTCCGCCTGGCGCCGCAGCGCATCGAAGCTCAAGGTGGCACCCAGGAAGATGGTGGCCGGTTTGTCGGGGTAACGGCTGGCCGCCACGGCCAGGTTGAACCACAGCGAGGTCCGGGGTATGGCGAGTTCACGAGGCAGGCGCCGCGGCCAGTGGCTGTACTGGACCTGCGACTGCTCGGGACGAGGGGTCACCACGCGCGTCATCGTGCTTGTCTCCTGTTGTCGTTCTGGGGGCATTCCCGGGATCGTGATGCCCTGATCTTCCCGCTGCAGCGACCCGGGTCTTGTCCCGGCAGCGACAAGCACAACAGGGACGCCTGTCGCCAGCACACGGGGGCCACCGCGGTGCACTGTGGCGTAAATCCTACTGGCCCTTCAAACGGGTGGCGCAGTGGATGGTGATCCGGTAGCAGTTGATTAGTATGCGGGCTTTCACCGACGACGGGCCTCCCCCGTACGCCTTGCCCATGCCTGTGTCGCGCCGTTCTGCGCTATGGATGTTCCTGGCCTCCGCTGCCCTCGCCGCAGCGGCCGTGACCGCCGCGACACCCGCCCTGGCGATCCCTGCGGACACCGCATTGGACACGCCCACCGGCCCGGTGGTGCTAAGCGTGGGCGGGGCGCTGCGCGTGACCAACAAGGACGGCCTGGCGCAGTTCGACATGGGCATGCTGGAGCGGCTGCCGCAGAAGAGTTTCCAGACGCTGACGCCGTGGTACGCCAAGCCCCGCAAGTTCACCGGCCCGCTGCTGCGGGATGTACTGGCGGCGGTGGGCAGCAACGGACAAACCATCGAAGCGCGTGCGCTGAACGACTACCGCGTGACCATTCCGGTGGCGGACATCCAGCGCTTTGATGTCATCGTCGCCCGGCTGATGGACGACAAGCCGATGTCGCTGCGCGACAAGGGGCCCTTGTTCATCATCTATCCGTTTGACGAACACACCGAGCTTCGCAACAGCGTCTATTACGGGCGTTCCGCCTGGCAGTTGAAGAGCCTGGAACTCCGATGACCTTGAGCGCCTCGCATCTGGCAGCGCGCCGCCGTTGGCGCCTCATCATGGCCGCCATCGGCCTGTTCCTGGTGCTGGCGCTGGCCGCCGCCGCCTGGTTGCAGGCACGGCAGTACCAACTGCTCAACGGCACCCGGCGCTACCAGGACGACTACCTGGTCTGGAGCCTGTTCCAGTTCGAGACCGAATACCTGAAACTGCGGCTCGCCCTGGAGCAGGCCGCGGGCCCCAGCCTGGCGGTGGACCCGGACCAGGTGGCGCAGCGTTACGAGATCTTCGTCAGCCGCCTCAACCTGGTGGAGAGCGAACACGCGGCCCAGGTGCTCTCGCACCACCCCGACTACCAGCGCACCGTCGCCCGCACCCAGGACTTCGTGCGCTGGGCCGATGCGCTGCCGCTGGACGCGGACATGATCCGCCAGCATCCCGACCGCCTCACCGAGGTGATCGAACGCCTGGACCCCTTGGCCGACCCGATCCGCGAGCTGTCGCTGACCTCCACCCACCATGTGGCGCAGGAAGTGACCGATCGCAACGACATCGTGCGCAGCCAGAGCCGCGTGGGCCTGGCCCTGACCGCCCTGCTGACGGCCCTGACCCTGTGCTTCGCCTGGGTGGCGGTGCGGCAGTTCAAGCGGCTGGAACGCTACGGCATCAAGCAGCATGGCCTGGCGGAACGGCTGCATGAGGCCCAGCGCGAGGCCGAAGCGGCCAACCGCGCCAAGACGGTGTTCCTGGCCAACATGAGCCATGAGCTGCGCACGCCGCTGCAGGGCCTGCTGGGCATGCTGGGCCTGTTGAAGGAAGCCCCCCTGAGCCCGCCGCAGCAGGAGCATCTGAAAGCGGCGAACGACTGCGCGCGCCATCTGCTGGCGGTGCTGGGCGACATCCTGGACGTGACCCGCATGGAAGCCGGCGGGCTGGCCATCACGCCCGAACCCCTGCAACTCAGCGCCCTGATGCGTGAGCTGGAGGGCCTATGCCGTCCGCAGGCCAGTGCCAAGGGGCTGACCCTGCATGTGACCATTGACGAGGACGTGCCCAACTGGGTGCAGGCGGACCCCACACGGCTGCGCCAGATCCTGCTGAACCTGCTGAGCAACGCCCTCAAATTCTCGGACCGTGGCCAGGTGGCCTGCGGCCTTCGCCGGGGCGTGGGCCCGCTGGGCGAAGACCTGCTGATCTTTGACGTGAGCGATACCGGGCCCGGCATGGACGCCGCCACGGTCTCGCGGCTCTTCCAGCGCTTCAGCCAGGGCGACGCCAGCGCCACGCGCCGTCATGGCGGGGCCGGCCTGGGGTTGGAGATTTCACGCCGGCTGGCGCGTGCCATGGGGGGGGACATCCACGTCCAGACCACGCCAGGCCAGGGCAGCCGTTTCAGCCTGGCGCTGCCACTGCGCCAGGGCCCGCAGACCCACCTGCCGACCCGCCCGGGCACGCCCTCCGTCAGTGACGACCCGGGCGCCCCCATCACCGGGCTGCAGGTATTGGTCTCCGAAGATCACCCCACCAACCGACTTGTCGTCGAGGCCATGCTGCAGAAGCTGGGCCATCACCCGACGCTGTGCGACAACGGCCTGCAGGCCTTGCAGCTGGTGCGCCATCAACGCTATGACATAGTGCTGATGGACCTGCACACACCGCAGATGGATGGCTTTGAGGCCACCCGTGCCATCCGGGAAATGCCGGCGCCGCGCGGCCAGTTGCCCATCATTGCGTTCTCGGCCGATGCCTTCGAGGAATCGCAGCGGATGGCCGAGGAAGCGGGCGTGAGCGCCTTCCTGCCCAAGCCGGTGGAGCTCGACGTGCTGCAGGCCTGCCTGCAGCGGCTGGCGCCACGGCCGGCCAGGCCGGAGGCGGCGGCCTGACCGCCGGTAGCGCCGGTAGCGCCGGTAGCGCCGGTAGGCAGGGCTCCCTGGACCCGGTCTAGATCACCACCGGTTCGGGCTCCAGTCGGATGCCGAACCGGCCGTAGACGCTCTCCTGGATGGCCCGGGCCAGCGTGACCACCTCGGCCCCACGGGCTTCGCCGCGGTTGACCAGCACCAGCGCCTGCTTTTCGTAGACGGCCGCGCCGCCGACGCTCTTGCCCTTCCAGCCGCAGGCATCGATGAGCCAGCCGGCCGCCAGCTTGAAATTGCCGTCCGCCATCGGGTAGTGAACGATGTGCGGGTCCCGCGCGATGATGTCGCGGCACTGCTCCTCGCTCACCACCGGATTCTTGAAGAAGCTGCCGGCATTGCCAATGCGGGCCGGGTCCGGCAGCTTGGCGCGGCGGATCTCGCAGACCCAGTCAAAGACCTGGCGCGCGTCCGGCGCGGTGATGCCGGTCTCGGCCATCTTGCGTTCGATGTCCAGGTAACCGATCTGCGGCTGCCACGGCTTGGGGCAGCGCAGCCGTACCTTGGTGATCACGCTCTTGCCGGACAGGCCTCCGTAGCCGGTCTGCTTGAAGACGCTGTCCCGATAACCGAAGCGGCACACCGATGCGGGCAGCGTGACGCGGCGCCCGGTGGTCAGGTCCACCACATCCACGCTGTCCAGCCGGTCCTTGAGCTCGACGCCGTAGGCGCCGATGTTCTGCACCGGGGCGGCGCCCACCGTGCCGGGGATCAGCGCCAGGTTCTCCAGCCCGGGCACGCCCTGGTCCAGCGAAAACGCCACCGCCTCATGCCAGGCCACCCCGGCACCGGCCTCGATGATCCAGGCGTCCTCGCGCTCCTCCACCCGCAGGCCGGGGATCTCCATCTTGAGCACCACCGCGTCCACATCGCGCGTCAGGACCAGGTTGGAGCCGCCACCCAGCACAAACTTGCTGGCACGGCCGAGCTCGGGATGGTCCACCACACGGCGTACGTCCAGTTCTTCCCGGATGCGCACCAGCCGGCGTGCCAAAGCGGGCAAGCCGAAGCTGTTGTAGGGCTTCAGATTGACATCGGTCTCGATGAGCAGGCCTTCGCGGCGCTCGGTCGGGGGTGTGGTGGGAACGGACTGCATGGCAGAATTCTCGCCGAAGAATGCGGGAAGCCCTCATCCGTCGCTCCCCCATACCGAACAACCACAACAGAGCAGTACAGCCACATGCCCAGCTTCGACACCGTTCTCGAACCCGACATGGTCAAGGTCCGCAACAGCGTGGACGCCAGCGCCAAGGAAATCGCCACCCGCTTCGATTTCAAGGGCACCAGCGCAGCCATCGACTACAAGGAAAAGGAAAAGGAAATCCACGCCACCGGCGACGCCGAGTTCCAGCTCGAGCAGATCGAGGCGGTGCTCTACGGCAAGCTGACCAAGCAGGGCGTGGTGCTGGGCTTCGTCGACAAGCAGGAGAAGATCGAGAAGCTCGGCGGCGATCGCGTCAAGCAGGTCTACAAGATCAAGGCCGGCCTGGAGTCGGCGGAAGCCAAGAAGGTCGTGGCCGCGATCAAGAACAGCAAGATCAAGGTGCAGGCCGCCATCGAGGGCGACATCGTCCGCATCACCGGCAAGAGCCTGGACGATCTGCAGGCGGCCCAGGCCGTGCTGCGCAAGGACGTGGCGGACCTGCCGCTGAGCTTCGACAACTACCGCAAGTAAAGCCCGGGCCGGCCTCACCGGCCGTCAGGGCGACGGTCACACCCGCCGGGTGTTCGCGGGCAGGCCGGGTCGGCCCGGCCGCCGCGCAGGCCCGGGGTACCGCCACCAGAACCGTGCCGTGGAGGAGACAGCATGCGTGCATCAGCAACGCAGAAGGCCGTTGAGGTCAGGCATGAGGCCAGGGGTGAGGCCATTCAAGAATCCAGTCGTGAGACCAGGCATGGAGCCCGGCGAGCCGGTTGGATGACCGTCCTGGCTGGTGCCCTGGCTGTGTGCCTGAGCAGCAGTGCCCACGCGGACAGCGTGAAGGCGTCGCGCTTCTACGAGGATGCGCTCAAGCGTTTTGAGCGGCGTGATGTGGACGGCGCCATCATCCAGCTCAAGAACGCCCTGCAGCAGGACGCGCGCCTGCTCTCGGTGCACGTGCTGCTGGGCAAGGCCCTGCTCTCGCGCAGCGAAGCCGCTGCCGCCGAGATCGAATTCAACGAGGCCCTGCAGCTGGGCATCAACCGCGCCGAAGTCGCCGTGCCGTTGGCGCAGGCCCTGGTGGCCCAAGGCAAGCAGGCCGACGTCTTCAAGCTGGCGGTGCTCAATCCGGACGGGCTGCCCGACGCCACGCGCCAGGCCCTGCTGCTGGTGCGCGCGGGTGCGGCCTCGGACCTGGGGGACGCCCCCCGTGCCCAGGCTCTGGTGGACGACGCACGCGCGCTCAATGCCAACGCACCCGAGGCCTGGGTAGCGGAAGTCCCGTTGCGGGTGCGCGCGCGCCAGTTCGACCGGGCGGACGTGGCGGCCGACCGCGCACTTCAACTGGCGCCCAACAATGCCGAGGCGCTCTACCAGAAGGCCACCATCGCCCATGTGCAGGGCCGCCTGGACGAAGCCCTGCGCGGTTATGACCGTGTGCTGGCCGTGGACAGCCGCCACCTGGAAGCCCAACTGGCGCGCCTGGGCATCCTGGTGGACCAGGGCCGTCAGGAACCCGCGCAGGCCGCGCTGCAGGCACTGCTGAAGCAGGCCCCCACGGAGCCGCGTGCGCTCTACCTGAGCGCGGTGCTGGCCGAACGTCGTGGGGACGGTCCCGCTGCGTCCAACGCCCTGAAAGCGGTGACGACCCAGCTGGATCCCGTTCCGCTGGACTACATCCGCTACCGTCCACAGGCGCTGATGCTCAATGGCCTGGCCCACTACGGCCTGGGTGAGCCGCTGAAGGCCAAGCCCTATCTGGAATATGCGCAGCGCGTGCAGCCCAACAGCCCCTTGTCCAAGCTGCTGGCGCAGGTTTATGCGGCCGAGCCCAATCTGGACCGTGCCAGCGAGGTGCTGGAGACCTACCTGAAGGCCTTCCCTGGCGATAGCCAGGCCTTGGTGATGATGGCCTCGCTGCAGATGGCGCAAGGCCGACATGGGCGGGCGACGGCCCTCATGCAGGAAGCGCTGCGCGGCCGGGATGCGCCCGAGTTCCACACCGCCCTGGGCCTGTCGCTGATTCGCGGCGGCCAGATCGGCAGCGCGGCCGACGAGCTGGAGAAAGCCTTCCAGCGCGACCCCGGCCAGACCTATGCCGGTCTCTCGCTGGCCACGCTCTACCTGCGCAACGGCCAGCCGGCCAAGGCCGTGGCCGTGGCGGACCGGCTGGTGAAGCAGCAGCCGGGCAACCCCAGTGTCTGGATGATGCAGGGGGCGGCACGGCAGGCCAACAAGGACATCGCGGGCGCACGGCAGTCTTTCCAGCAGGCGTTGCAGGTGGATGGGCGCCTGGCCGAACCGCAACTGGGCCTGGCGCGACTGGACATCATCGAGCGGCAGTTCGACGCCGCCCAAGCCCGCCTGGACACCCTGCTTCGCGTCGACGAGCGCCAGGTGGACGCGCTCTACGAGATGGCCTTGCTCAGCGAGGCCCGAGGCCAGCCGGCGGAGGTGCAGCGTTGGCTCTCCAAGGCGGTGGACGCCAGCACGCCGCGGCAGACGCGGGCCGACCAGGCCCTGGTCGCGTGGCTGCTCAGGCAGGACCAGCCTGGCGCAGCGCTGGAGGCTGCCAGGCGCTTGCTGGGCAAGGTGCCCGACGACCTGCAGGCCATGATCACCTACGCCCGGGTGCAACTGGCCAATCGGGACACGGCCGGCGCCAAGGCGACGCTCAACAGCGCCGCGCGCCGCTCCGGCTTCGACCCGCAACCGCTGGTGGACATTGCTGCGCTGCAACTGGCGGCCAAGGATCCCACCGGCGCGGCCTACAGCCTGGACAAGGCCTTGTCTTCCGCGCCACAACACGTGCCGGCCCTTGCCCTGTCCGCCACCGTGGCACTGCAGCAGGGGAATCCGGTGCAGGCGGAGAAACAAGCGCGCCAGGTCATCTCGCTGCAGCCGACCCGGGCGGTTGGCCACCTGTTGCTGGCCGATGTGTTCCAGGCCCGCCACCAGCCGGCGCAGGCGCTGGAGGCGCTGCGCAAGGCGCATGAGGTGGAGCCCACCAGCGGCAGCCTGCTGGCCCTGATGCGCGCCCTCAGCCATCAGGATGGTGGCGGCAAGGCTGCTGCCGAGCTGGCCGAACGCTGGCTGCAGGCACGCCCCGGCGACGTGGCAGCGTGGAAGGCGCTGGGTGACACGCAGGCCCGCGCTGGCAGCTTCACATCCGCGCGCAAGAGTTATGACGCAGCGCTGCGTCTGCGCCCCAATGATGCCGAGACGCTGAACAACCAGGCCAATGTTCTGCTCAAGCTCGGCGAGGCCACCGCCGCCCTGCCGCTGGCCGACAAGGCTTTGGCGCTGGAACCACGCAACGCGCTGGTCATCGATACCGCAGGCTGGGCGCACCACCTGGCAGGCAACGGCGAGCGCGCGCTGCAACTGTTGCGCGACGCGCGGCTGCGCGAGCCAGGCAACCCCGAGATTCGTTACCACCTGGCTGCGGCCCTGGCGCAGGCCGGTCGCAAGACGGAGGCTCGTGAAGAATTGGACGCCGCCTTAAAAAATCGCGCATTCGGCAGCGTGAAAGAGGCACAGGCGCTGGGCCAAACCCTCAGGTGAGGGGCTGCTGTGCATGTCAGGAATATTTACATTGCATTCCCAGCAGGGGTGAAACGGGGCACCAAAGAGCGCTAAGTGTCTGTCACGCAAGGGCCGAGGGCTGATGGCCCGGCGATTGCTTCAAGCAGTGTGACGCACTTAAACGCCAACGGCGACCACGCCGGACAGGATCGGGGGATTGATATGCGCAATGCTTTACAACGACTGAAGGTCTGTGCCGTGATGGCACTGGCTGCGGGCCTGCCGCTCGCTGCTCACGCAGACGCCACCTGGACGGCCAGCAGCTGCGTCAGCAACTGTGCCGAATCCGGTGACCCGGCCCCCAACGTGAGCTACAGCGCTTATTCGGCCGCCATCAACACGAACAGCGGTGGTGCTTATGTGAGCACCGGTTCCTTTGCGGCCAGCACGCTTGCCTATTACAGCGGCAGCGGCTTTGGGGTGACGGCGCCGACGGGCGATGCCCAGTCGCCCAACCATGCGCTGGACAACTACGGTTACCAGGACCTGATCCTGTTGAAGTTCGATGACCTGGTGAAGCTCACCCAGGTGAAGATTGGCTGGTCCCAGTACGACAGCGACATCACGGTGCTGGCCTACACCGGCAGCACCTCGGGCGTGAACGTCGCCAGCACCATCACCGGCAAGAACGCTGGCACCTTGACGGGCAGCGGCTGGTCGCTGGTGGGCAGCTATGCGGACCTGGTCAGCGGCACCAACAAGGCCATCAACTCGCAGGGTTTGAGCTCCAGTTGGTGGATCATCACTGCCTACAACTCGCAGTTGGGCGGCGCGCCGACTGGTGCTGATGGTGGCACCTCTGGCCTGACGCGGGGCACGGGCGCCAGCTACGCCGGCTATGACTTCGTGAAGCTCTACTCCGTCACGGGCACCACGACCACCACCACGCAGCAGCGTGTGCCCGAACCGGCCACGTTGGCACTGGCCTCCGTGGCCTTGCTGGGTGTATTCGGTGTGCGCAGACAGCGCCGAATGCGCGCCGAAGCCGTCTCGGACTGACCGGCAAGGTTTCTTTCCGGCGAAGCCACCCTTCGCAAAATGACCCCAAGTGCCAAAGACGCCCCCAGGAGGGGCGTTTTTCATTGTGAGCCAGGACGTGATGGCACCCGCGCATGCCTGGCGTGTTCCAGTGGGCGTACTCGCTGGCGCGGGCAGCGTCGCGGCATGTGCCTGACGGGGTACTCGGTTCGGCGAGTACCGGGCCGGTGCCTGTTTGCGTAAGTCAAGGAGGAGCCCGCGGAGCGGGCGGGGGACATGGAGCAAACAGGTGCCGGCCCGGTGCTCGCTGGCGCGGGCAGCGTACCCGTGGCATGTGCCTGACGGGGAAACTCGGTTCGGCGAGTACCGGGCCGGTGCCTGTTTGCGTAAGTCAAGGAGGAGCCTGCGAAGCGGGCGGGGGACATGGAGCAAACAGGTGCCGGCCCGGTGCTCGCTGGCGCGGGCAGAGGATCCCCCCCGCCCAGAGGATCGCCACAAACGACGCCCCGCCCGCATTCCGGACATGGACAAGCCCATCCCCCTGCGCCCCGGAGGATAATCGCCCCATTCTCCCGAGGCCTAGCTCAAAAGGTGCCGCCCGGGCTCACCAGGTTGGAAACGAGGCGCTTACTCCCGCGGCCTGATTTCTATACGTGATGGCGCTTCGCGCCAGGCTGACACCAGCGCGTGCGCGTCAGTCTGCCCGCGACAGTTCTTCAGACGATATTTTTTCAGCGACCCCCCGATGCCCGCATACCGTTCCAAAACCTCCACCGCCGGCCGCAACATGGCGGGTGCACGTTCCTTGTGGCGTGCCACCGGCATGAAAGACGAGGACTTCTCCAAGCCCATCATCGCGGTGGTGAACTCGTTCACCCAGTTTGTGCCCGGCCACGTCCACCTCAAAGACCTCGGCCAGCTGGTCGCGCGCGAAATCGAGGCCGCTGGCGGCGTGGCCAAGGAGTTCAACACGATCGCGGTGGACGACGGCATCGCGATGGGCCATGACGGCATGCTCTATTCGCTGCCCAGCCGCGACATCATCGCGGACTCGGTCGAATACATGGTGAACGCGCACTGTGCGGATGCGATGGTCTGCATCTCCAACTGCGACAAGATCACCCCCGGCATGCTGATGGCCGCCATGCGCCTGAACATCCCGGTCATCTTCGTGTCCGGCGGCCCCATGGAAGCCGGCAAGGTGCGCCTGGCCGTGCCGGGCTCCTCCACCATCCAGATCAAGAAGCTCGACCTGATCGACGCCATGGTGATGGCGGCGGACAGCAAGGTGAGCGATGCCGAGGTGGCCGAGGTGGAGCGTTCCGCCTGCCCCACTTGCGGCTCCTGCTCCGGCATGTTCACGGCCAACTCGATGAACTGCCTGACGGAAGCGCTGGGCCTGTCGCTGCCGGGCAATGGCACGGTGGTGGCCACGCACGCGGACCGCGAACAGCTTTTCAAGCGCGCCGGGCGCCGCATCGTGTCGCTGACCCGCGAGTACTACGAAGGTGACGATGAGCGGGTGCTGCCGCGCTCGGTGGGCTTCAAGGCCTTCGAGAACGCGATGACCCTGGACATCGCGATGGGTGGTTCGACCAACACCATCCTGCACCTGCTGGCGATTGCGCGGGAGGCGGAGATCGATTTCTCCATGACGGACATCGACCGTCTGTCCCGCGTGGTGCCGCAGCTGTGCAAGGTGGCGCCCAACACCAACAAGTACCACATCGAAGATGTGCACCGCGCTGGCGGGATCATGGCCATCCTGGGTGAGCTGGACCGCGCCGGCAAGCTGCACACGGATGTGCCGACGGTGCATGCGCCATCGCTCAAGCATGCGCTGGACCAGTGGGACATCGTGCGCACGGAAGATGAAGCGGTGCGCACCTTCTACCGTGCTGGCCCCGCCGGCATTCCCACCCAGGTGGCGTTCAGCCAGAGCGAACGCTTCCCCAGCCTGGACCTGGACCGCGCCGAAGGCTGCATCCGGTCGAGTGAACATGCGTTCTCGCAGGAAGGCGGACTGGCCGTGCTCACGGGCAACATCGCGCTGGATGGTTGCGTAGTGAAGACCGCCGGCGTGGATGACAGCATCCTGGTGTTCGAAGGCACGGCCCATGTGACGGAGTCGCAGGATGAAGCGGTGGAGAACATCCTGGCGGACCAGGTGAAGGCCGGGGATGTGGTCATCGTGCGTTATGAAGGCCCCAAGGGCGGCCCCGGAATGCAGGAAATGCTCTACCCGACCAGCTACATCAAGTCCAAGGGCCTGGGCAAGGCCTGCGCGCTGCTGACGGATGGCCGGTTCTCGGGCGGAACCTCCGGCTTGTCGATCGGGCATTGCTCGCCGGAAGCAGCGGCGGGCGGCGCCATCGGGCTGGTGCGCAACGGGGACAGGATCCGGATCGATATTCCGAACCGCACCATCAATGTGCTGCTGTCGGACGAAGAACTCGCCCACCGTCGGGAGGCCCAGAATGCCAAGGGCTGGAAGCCGGTGAAACCACGGCCGCGCAAGGTGTCCGCAGCATTGAAGGCCTATGCCAAGCTGGTGATGTCTGCGGACAAGGGTGCGGTGCGGGATCTGTCGCTGCTGGACGACTGAGGTTCTCAGTCTTTCGGCGCACAGCGCCGATCAGTCCTCCCGATAGACGCCCACAGCCGGCGCAGCCCCGATGCGGACGGCGCCGCGATACATGCCTTCGGTGTTGAACCCCAGGTGGACATGGCCATGGCGGTCGACAGCGATCAGCCCACCGTCACCATCCACCAAGGGCAGTTCCTCAAAGAGCACCCGCTGGCAGGCGGCTTCCAATGAAAGCCCGCCAATCCGGATCAAGGCGGCCACCTCGTGCGCCGCTGCAACGCGTATGAAAGCCTCACCGGTCCCCGTGCAGGACACCGCCACGCTGCGGTCGTCGGCATAACAGCCGGCACCCAGGATGGGTGAGTCGCCGACGCGCCCATCCCGCTTGTTGGTCATGCCGCCGGTGGAGGTGGCCGCCGCCAGATGGCCGGCGGTATCCAGCACCACCGCGCCGACCGTGCCGAACTTGTCTCGTTCGTCGATGGGGCCGGAATGGTCCAGTACCTGTCCCAACGACTGCTCCTGCACCTGGCGCAGCTGCGCCAGACGCTGCGGCGTGCCGAACCAGCCCGGATCCACGCACGCCAGCCCCTGCGCCTGGGCAAAACGGTCGGCCGCTGCGCCGATCAACATCACATGGCCGCTGCGGCGCATCACCGCCTGCGCGGCCAGCACGGGGTTGCGAACCGTGGTCACCCCCGCCACCGCACCCGCCGACAGATCACTGCCATCCATCACGCTGGCATCCAGTTCGTGCCGGCCCAGCGCTGTGTAGACCGCCCCCTTGCCGGCATTGAAGAGTTCGCACTCCTCCAGCATCTGCACTGACGCCACCGCCACCTCCACGGCAGAAGCGCCTTGCGCGAGCATGCGTTCACCAGCGGCCAGCACCGCCTGCAGGGCCGACCGGTAGTCGGACTCCATATCGCCGGACATGCGGGAACGCAGGATCGTGCCCGCGCCGCCATGGATGGCCAGCACGGCTCGATCGCGTGGGGCGGCAGATGCAGGAGGCGAAGAGATGCGCATGGAGAACTCCAGGGGAAACGCGTCATTCTCGCGCTTGCCGGTCCGTGCCAAAGCCGCGTGGCGCGCTCGCGCTTGTCCCGGTCGAGACACGCGAAAAGCGAACGCTCGTGCTAAAAACTCGGGCAGTCAAGCAGACCGACTTGAGGAGACAAGCGATGGACCTCAACTTCACCCCGGAGGAACAAGCCTTCCGGGCCGAGATCCGGCAGTGGGTGGCGGCGAACCTGCCCAAGAAAATCAGCCACAAGGTTCACAACGCCCTGCGGCTGACCAAGGACGACCTGCAGGCCTGGGCGAAGATCCTGGGCAAGCAGGGCTGGCACGGTTGGGCCTGGCCCCGGCAGTTCGGCGGCCCGGGCTGGAATGCCGTGCAACGCCATCTGTTCGAAGAGGAATGCGCCCTGGCGGGCGCGCCCCGCGTCGTGCCCTTCGGCCCGGTGATGGTGGCGCCCGTAATCATGGCCTTCGGCTCGCGTGAGCAGCAGGAACGTCATCTCCCCGGCATCATGAGCGGCGAGGTGTGGTGGAGCCAGGGCTACAGCGAACCCGGTGCCGGCTCGGACCTGGCCTCGGTGAAGACCCGTGCCGAGCGGCGGGGCGACACCTACATCGTCAACGGCCAGAAGACCTGGACCACCCTGGGCCAGTACGGGGACTGGATCTTCTGCCTGGTGCGCACCGACAGCTCGGTGAAGCCGCAGGCCGGGATTTCATTCCTGCTGATCGACATGAAGTCGCCGGGCGTGACCGTGCGGCCCATCATCATGCTGGACGGCGAGCACGAGGTGAACGAGGTGTTCTTCGACAACGTCGAAGTGCCGGCCGAGAACCTGGTGGGCGAGGAAAACAAGGGCTGGACCTACGCCAAGTACCTGCTCGCCCATGAACGCACCAACATCGCCGACGTGAACCGCGCGAAGCGAGAACTGGAACGGCTCAAGCGCATCGCCCACGCTGAAGGCGTTTACGAGGACGGCCGTTTCCGCGACCAGATCGCACAGCTGGAAGTGGACCTGGTGGCGCTCGAGATGATGGTGCTGCGGGTGCTCTCCGCCGAGAAGAGCGGCAAGCAGTCCCTGGACGTGGCGGGCCTGCTGAAGATTCGCGGCAGTGAAATCCAGCAACGCTACACGGAGCTGATGATGCTGGCCGCCGGCCCGTTCTCCACGCCCTTCATCCAGGAAGCAATGGAAGCCGGCTGGCAGGGCGACTACGTCGGCGCGGCCCATGCCGCGCCACTGGCCAGCCACTACTTCAACTACCGCAAGACCACGATCTATGGCGGATCCAACGAGGTCCAGCGCAACATCGTGGCCCAGACCGTGTTGGGCTGACCGAGGAGAACGCTCATGGACTTTGATTTCACCGAAGATCAGGCCTCGCTGCGCGACGCCGTGCGGCGCTTCGTCGACAAGGACTACGGCTTCGAGCAGCGCCGCGCCATCGTCAAGGAAGGTGGCTTCTCCAGAGCGGCCTGGGAGGGGCTGGTCGGCCTCGGCCTGACCGCCCTGGCCGTACCGGAAGCCCATGGGGGACTCGGCTTTGGGCCGGTGGACGCCATGGTGGTGATGGAGGAATTGGGGCGTGGGCTGGTGATGGAGCCGTACGCGCAGGCCGCCCTGGTGGCCCCTGCCGTGCTGGCCCATGCCAGCGCAGACCTGCAGGCCCGCTGGCTGCCGCGCATCGCCGCCGGCGAAGCGCTGGTGGTGCTGGCGCACCAGGAACGCGCCGCGCGCTACCGGCTGGATGTGAGCGACACGCAGGCCAGCCCCGACCACCGCGTCAGCGGCAGCAAGAGTTTGGTGAGCGCAGGCGAGCACGCCGATGCGTTCATCGTAGCGGCCAGGACCGCCGACGGCCTGGCGCTGTACCTGGTGGAACGCGATGCCGCAGGGGTCTCGTTGCGCGGCTACCGCCTGCATGACGGCTCCGCCGCCGCCGAACTGACACTGGCCGACACGCCCGCCACGCTGCTGGTGGATGGCCACCAGGGCCTGGCGGTATTGACCCATGCGGTGGACATCGCGATCGCCGCGCAAGCGGCAGAGGCCGTCGGCGTGATGGACCGGTATGTGGCCCTCACCGTCGAATACATGAATACGCGCAAGCAATTCGGTGTCGCCATCGCCAGCTTCCAGGCGCTGCGGCATCGGATGGCGGACGTGAAGATGCAGCTGGAGCTGGCACGCTCGATGAGCTACTACGCCACCCTGAAGCTCAACGAGCCGGCACAGGCACGCAGCCGCGCCATCTCGCAGGCCAAGGTGCAGCTCGGCCAATCCATGCGCTTCGTGGGCCAGCAGTGCACGCAGTTGCACGGCGGCATCGGGGTGACCGACGAATACATCGGCAGCCACTACTTCAAGCGGCTCACCGTGATGGAGATGCAGTATGGCGACACGCTGCATCACCTGGGCGAGGTGAGCCGCCAGATGCAGGACACCGCAGGCGTGTTTGCCTGAACCTACACTGTCGGCCTCCCTGGATGCGCTACGACGGAGTGCCTGATGTCCCCTGCCCTGCCTGTACCGAACACCGCCACCATCGGGTTGGGCAATAGTGGGGCGGATCGTCGTGGCAGTGGCAGCCTGTGTGACGTCGCCGGGCTGCGGGTCGGCCACTGGCAGCATCCCCAGGCTCCGACGGGCTGCTCCGTCGTCCTGTGTGAGCAGGGGGTGGTCGCCGGGGTCGACGTGCGCGGCGCAGCCCCCGGCACCCGCGAGACTGACCTGCTCCGACCCGAAAACACCGTCTCCGTCGTGCACGGCCTGGTGCTGACGGGCGGCAGTGCCTTTGGCCTGTCCGTGGCCGATGGCGTCATGCGCTGGCTGGCCGAACAGGGCCATGGTTTTGCGGTGGGCCAGGTACGGGTTCCCATCGTGCCAGCCGCCGTCCTGTTTGACCTCTGGCTGCACAGCCCTGCCACCGCCCCCGATGCCGCTGCTGGCCGCGCCGCCTGCGAAGCGGCCACCGCCACGCAGCAGGCGCGTGGCAATGTCGGCGCCGGCACGGGTGCCACGGTGGGCAAGCTGCTGGGCGTGTCGCACGCCATGAAAGGCGGCATCGGCATGGCCTCGCTGCGCGTGGGCGACGCCACACTCGCAGCCATGGTGGCCGTGAACGCCGTGGGGGACGTGGTGGATCCGCGCACGGGCGCCCTGCTCGCCGGCAGCCGAGGACCAGATGGCCGGCCACGTTCATCCGTCCAGGCCATCCTCGATGGCGAAGCCCTGGGCGGTGGCCTGGCAGGCAGCGCCACCACGCTGGGGGTGATTGCCACCGATGCCCGCCTCACCAAGGCGCAGGCGAACAAGCTGGCCCAGATCGCCCATGACGGCCTGGCGCGCAGCATTCAGCCCGTGCACACCGTGATGGACGGTGATGTGCTGTTTGCGCTGGCGACCGGAACGCTCGATCAGGCGGGCGACATGGCCCGGCTGGGGGCGGCCGCCGCCGAAGTGGTGGCCCGTGCGGTGGTGGACGCAGTGCAGGCGGCCCGTTCGCTGCCGCAGGCACCGGCCGCCACTGACCTGGCTGGCAGGACCAGCGACCTGTGACCCCTTGCCCGACAGGCGACAATCGGGCCCATGAAAGCTTCTTCCCGTGCCCCGCGCCCCGTCGCGATCGACCAGATTCTCTTCACCCAGGGCTTTGGCACCCGCCGCCATTGCGCAGGCCTGATCCGCCACGGACTGGTGTCCGTGGAAGGGCGTGTGATCGAAGACGCCGACGAGGCCTTCCTGACCGAGGGGCTGGTCTTCGAGGTCGAGGGCAGGGCCTGGCCGTTCCACGAGAAGGCCCTGATCCTGCTCTACAAGCCGGCCGGGTACGAATGCTCCCGCAAGCCGAGCCACCACCCCAGCGTTTTCAGCCTGCTGCCCGCGCCGCTTCGCGAGCGCGACATGCAGCCGGTGGGCCGCCTGGACGAAGACACCACCGGCTTGCTGCTGCTCACCGACGATGGCCCGCTCCAGCACAAGCTCACCAGCCCGAAATACCACGTCCCCAAGGTCTATGAGGCCACCTGCAAGGCACCCGTGGACGAAGCCCAGCTGCGCCAGTTGATGGAAGGCGTGCTGCTGGAGGAACGAGACCCGCGACTGGCCGCCGAACCGGTGCGTGCCGCCCAGGCGCGGATGCTGCCCGATGGCCGCCTGGAACTGACGCTGACCGAAGGCCGCTATCACCAAGCCAAGCGCATGGTCGCCGCGGTGGGCAACCGTGTGCTCGCCTTGCATCGGCGCGCCATCGGCCAGCTCAGCCTGCCAACGGATCTTTCCTCGGGCGGATGGCTTTGGCTGGACGACGAAGGGCGCCGCCAGGCACTCACGGCCGCAGAGGACGAGCCCGCCGCAGGCTGACCCATCCGGGGATCTGGGCCTCCCCTCCTCAACCCGGTCACTAGCGCGAGGTGCGCTTGTTTTCCTTCAGCATCAGCTCCGTCATGGCCAGCAGGCTGGTCAGATGGTCGGGCTGGCCCTTCAGGTCGAGGCTGTACTCCCGCATCAGGCGAGCCCATTCCGTCCTGACCGCATCGACGAGGTCCTTCGGTTCAAGCCCGCCAGTCTGGAAGCGCGTGTGGATCGCGTCCGCCGCCACCACCACGGCCGCACGGGCATCCACCGGCGGGCATTGCAACGCCACCACCTCCCGAGTGCCGCTGTCCCGGTAGAGCTCGATCAGCCTGGCGATGGCCAACAGCTTGGAAGGCGGAATGGCCCGGCGCGGCTCCAAGGGCACACGGACAAATTCCAAGCGGTTTTCCGTGTCGAGCGTGCTCTGTTCGAAGGCCGGTTCATCGTCCCTGCGCCGCGTCTCAGCCGCACCAGCAATCGTGGCGGACACCATCATGGCGCGCACAGACGCATCGGCCTTGTCAGCCCCCAGCGGTTCATCCGGGCCCAGCCACCAATCGAAGCAGGACTGTGTATCGGTGCCGTGGCGGTGAACCCCTTTCCCCATCGCATCGGGCGACACCCTGCGTTCAGCGTTCGAGGACAGGTCCACCACGGCGGTGATGTTGTGCTGCAGGCAGGCCTGTGCCCATGCCAGGTTCTGGGATGGCCCCATGCGTTCGAGGATCAGCGTCCTCGGCGCGGCCCAGGCGCCATGCAGCGGCGCTGCATGGATCGCCTGGAGACGAGGGTCTGGCGCCAACACCGCCTCCCGCTTGATCCCGTAATGGCCCACGCCACCAGGAATCGGCGCGTAGAGCTCTGGCGACGCCTCGGCAGCCCAAGCGACCGTCTCGGCAGCCAGGCGCGCACCTTCACCCGCATGGCGTCCCATCGCCCGGGTGTCACCCGGCCTGGGCCCCTTCGGCAGCACCTTCAAGCGGTCGTCAGGCCAAAACTCGCGCCTCCCGCCCGCGTTGCGGACTTCGACGATCTGTGTCCGCGAAGGCCGGGACAGCAGCAGCTCACCGAGGGACAGCAGCGAAGCGATGTGCTCGGGATGCCCGATCAGGCTGGAACTGCGGTTGATCCGCAGGGCCATACAGGCGTCTTGTACCGCATTGGCCACGTCTGCCATGTCGAACGGCTTGCGCTCATTCTCGGCGCGTTTAAACGCCTGATGCAGCCGCCAGCCAGCCGCAAGGACCGCAGAGCGGTCGTCACCGTTCGGCGACTGGAAGGCGGCGGTACGACCCGGTTCCGGCGGATGACTGGCCATCTTGTCGAACAGTTCCAGCATCGCGAGCGGAGAGATCGCCCACCCCGGCGCTGCAGCCACGTCCCAGGTACGCGGGGCGGCCAAGCGGTCCGCCTGCTTCAAGGCGCTCCGCAGCGGCCCACCCGACACGGGATCAAAACCGTCGAGCCCGATGCTCTGAGCCTCTGCGGGTGTCCCGATGCGGACCACGTGTGTCACGCCATGCGCCGCAGCCTGGGAGCGCCAGTCTCCGGCCTCCTCCGCTCGCGGCATGGCCATCACCACAACGCCGGACCCCACATGGTTAGCATGCAGTTGGCATTGGACTCGCTGATCCGAGCCCACCCCCGGCTCCAGCAGCGTGTGCGCAAACACCGGCATGTCGGGACCGGCACCGATCTGCTGTTCGCGCGTGGAAGCCGCATCACTGGCCGTATCGCGCTGCAACTCGGCCCAAAGTATCTTGGCTGGGCCCATGTGCTGAGACCAGAGCGCCTGCTCGTCCTTCTCGTCCTGTGAGGTGGCCGGGGGCAGGCGCAAGCTGCGGGTGGGGGCCGGCTCAACTGGGGGGGCGCAACCGGTGTCTTGATGAAGCCCCTGAGAAACTCGGTTGAGAAATCCCATGTTGTGAATTCCTGTTTTCTGTCGGTTGATGGTCAAAAAACACCCCACCCAAACAAACAACTTTCATGGCTCGACTGGAGGTGTCATGCCTGCGTTTGTGGCTCCCAACAGGTTTTCGGTTGGTAATTTGCTCGTGATCCCATCGCGGAATTGACCAAGTCGGCCCCCGGCGTTTTCCACGCGGGGGATCGGGGCTGGACGATGAAGGGCGCCGCCAGGCACTCGCAGCCGCAGAGGACGAGCCCTCGGCTGGCTGATCCCTCCGGGCATGCGGCCCCTGCTGGTTACCAGCGCATGGTTCCCTTGTTTTCCACCAGCATCAGCTCCGTCATGCCCAGCAGGCTGGTCAGATGGCTGGGATGGTTGGCCAGACCGGGGCTGTAATCCCGTACCAGGCGAGCCCATTCCGCCCTGGCCGCATTAACGAGATCCTTCGGTCCCAGCTTGCCAGCCTGGAAGCGCGTGTGGATCGCGTCCGCCGCCGCCACCACGGCCGCGCGGGCATCCACCTGCGGGCATTGCAAGGCCACCACCTCCCGGGTGCTGCTGCCCCGGTGGTCCGAGATCATCCTGGCGATGGCCAGGAGCTTGGAAGGCGGAATGGCCCGACGCGGCTCCAAGGGCACCCGGATGAATTCCAAGATGCGTTCTGTGTCGCGGGCGCGTCGATCAAACACCGGTTCGTCGCTCATATCCCGCTTCTCAGCCGCGCCGGCAATCGTGGCGGACACGATCATGCCGCGCACATGCGCATTGGCCCTGTCCGCCCCCAGCAGGTGCTCCGGACCCGGCCGCCAGTCGAAGCGGCAATGCGTATCGGCGCCGTGGTGGTGAACCCCTTTACCCATCGCATCGGGCGACTGCCGGCGTTCCGCGTTGGTGGACAGGTCCACCACGGCGGTGATGTTGTGCCGCAGGCACGCTTGTGCCCACGCCAGGTTCTGGGATGGCCCCATCCGTTCGAGGATGAGGGTTTCCGGCGCGGCCCAGGCGCCCTGAAGGGGGGCGGCCTTGATCGCCTGGAGTCGAGGGTCTGGCGCAAGCATCGCCTCTTGCTTGACCCTGTAATGGCCGACGCCACCGGGAATCGGCGTGTAGAGTTCTGGCGGCTCCCCGGCAGCCCGCCAGGCCATCACGGCGGCCGCCCGTTTGCCAATACGCGAATGTCGTGCCATGGCCCAACGGTCGATCTGCGAGGAATGCTGCGGCAACTCCTTCATGCGCGCGCCTACGACATAGGGGCGTAGCTTGCCGACATAGTGGAATTGGACGCGCTGCTGCTGCTGCGGACCCCGGGACATCAGCAGCTTACCAAGGGTCAGCAACGAGGCGATGTGCTCGGGATGTCCGATCTGGCTCGAACTGCGATTGCACCGCAACGCCATGCAGGAGGCCTGCACCACCTGGGCCACGTCCTCCATGCCGAACGTCGCCTTCTCGTCCCCCGCCTGCTTCGCGTTTTCCGCGCGCATGAACGCCTGGTAGAGCTGCCATCCCGCCGCAAACACCGCTGAGCGGTCGTCACCGTCCGGCGACTGGAACGCGACGATACGACCCGGTTCCGGCGGATGACTGGCCAACTTGTTAAACAGCCTCAGCATCTCGCGCGGACAGATCGCCGACTCTGGTGATACAGCCACGTCCCAGGTGCGTGGGGCGTCCGTGCGGTCCGCCTGCTTCAAGGCACTTCGCAGCGGCCCCCCCGACACGGGATCGAAACCGTCCATCCCCATGCACTGGGTCTCCTTGGTTGTCCCGATGCGGACCACGTGCGTCACACCATGCGCGGCAGACTGAGAGCGCCATGCGCCAGCCTCATCCGCGCGCGGCATGGCCATCACGACGACACCGGGGCCCACATGGTTCGCGTGCAGTTGGCGCGGGACTTTTTCATGTCGGCCACGAACCGGCGCCAGCAGCGTGTGCGGAACCACGGCCATCTTCGGACCACCTGCAAGCCGCTGCTCCCGGGCGGACGCGGCAGCATTGGCAGTGTCGCGATGCAGTTCGGCCCACATTGTCTTGGCCTCGGCCATCTGGTGAGACCAGAGCGACAGGTCATACCGCGGGGTGGCCGCGGGCAGCTGCAAGGTAGGGTCAGGTACCTGTGCCTCGGCGTGGGTGCCATAGCCGATGTCGCGCTGACGCCCGTGAATGATTCGGCTGAGAAATCCCATGATGTATTCCTGTCGTTGAACCTCAGAAACACCCCAACCGGAAAAAGCCACTTTCACGACTTGATTGAGGGTGTCACGCGCTCTTTTGTGGAGCGCAAAGGGTTTTCGGTTGGCAACGTGTTCGAGATCCCATCGCGGAATTGACCAAGTCGCCCCCAGTTCGCCCGTGGAACGTCCGGCGAGGAAACGCCAGTTACCGCCCACACAAACCAGCAGACGCACAAACAAGCCACAACGGTGCATGTACACGACGCTTCGAGGGAAGTCACCGAGTCATTTCGTCACGGGTTTTCGGTAGAAAGGCGTCACAAACGCGGCGCTCTGCACGAGCGCACGCAACACGCCGAAAAACGGCAACACACGGCTGCCCTCAGCGGCCGAGTCGTATGGGAAAGAGCTTGAACGTTTCTTGGCCGGAAGACGGCGAGACGCCTGTGGCCCTGGAGGTCCGGGCGGAGCGCTTGTCCGCGCTGCAGTCGCTGGTGCGACTGCCTGCGGCCGTGGGCGCGTTGTTCAGCGTCTTGCCGGTGCTGTTGCTCTGGCGTCACCTGGACCCCGCCGAACTGCTGTGCTGGCTGGCGGCGCGCTGGGCCATCTCCGCCTGGCGCGGGCTGGAGGCGCGGCGATATCTGAACGCGCCCGGCACCTTGCACGAGTTGCCGCGCTGGGAGCGCCGCTACCTCGCGGCGCTGCTGCTGGATGGACTGGCCTGGGGCATGGTGGGCGCGCTCTTCGCCACCCCCAACCTGCCAGAGATCGACGGCGCAGTGATGACCATCCTGGTCGGGCTGGCGGCCTTCACCCAAGTCACGCTGAACGCCTGGACGCGCGCGCAGGCACTGTTCTCTTCCCTGGTGCTGGCGCCGCTGATCGTGCGGCTGTGCCTGCAGGGCGGCACGGTGGCATGGCTGAGTGCCGGCGCCCTGGCGATGTTCTGGTTGCTGATGACGCTGGAGTCGCGCCGGGTGGAGTCACGCTCGCTGGAACTCCTGCGTCTGCGCTTCGAGCAGGCCCGGCTGGCGCAGCAAAGCCAGCTGGCCCTGCATGCGGCCGAGGAAACCAGCAGCAGCAAGAGCCGCTTCGTGGCCGTGATGAGCCACGAGATCCGCACCCCCCTCAACGGCATCCTGGGCATGGCCCAGTTGCTGGAGGGCGGAGAGCTGTCGGACCAGCAGCGCCAGCAGGTGGACATCGTGCGCCGCTCGGGACGCCATCTGCTGAGCCTGGTCAACGACATCCTGGATCTGGCGCGCATCGAGTCTGGCAAGCTGGTGGTGGATGCTCACCCGGTAGACCTGCGCGAGGTGGTGGGCGATGTGTGCCGTTTGCTGGGCGAGACTGCCCGGGCCAAAGGCTTGGGCTTTGATTGGCGCGTCACGGAGCAACTGCCTGCGCGGGTCATGGGGGACGCCTCCCGCATCCAGCAGATCCTGCACAACCTGGTGGGCAACGCCATCAAGTTCACCGATGTGGGCGGTGTCAGCGTGGACCTTTCCACCGTGCAGGACAACCGGTCCGGCGCCCTGTTGCGCTGTGCGGTGCAGGACTCCGGCGAGGGCATCCCGGCCGACCAGCTGGAACGCATCTTTGCGCCCTTTGAACAGGTGGTGGCCCACAAGGTGCGCCGCCACGACGGCACCGGACTGGGCCTGACCATCGCCCGCGAACTGGCACGGGCCATGGGCGGTGACCTGCGCTGTGTGTCCACCCCCGGCCTGGGTTCGGTCTTCGAGTTCACCCTGCCCCTGCAGGCTTGCGAGGCGCCCGCCGTGACGGAGCCGGCTCGTCCGCCTGGCGTCGCGGCTCAACCGCCCCGGCTCTCCGGCCGCGTCCTCCTGGTGGACGACAGCATGGTGAACCTGCTGGTGGCCACCACCATGCTGCAGCGCTGCGGCCTGGAAGTGACCACCGCCGAGCACGGGCTGGAAGCACTGGAACAACTGCGCGGCAGGCGTTTCGACCTGGTCCTGATGGACTGCCAGATGCCGGAACTGGACGGGTTCAGCGCCACGCGGGCCTGGCGTGAGGAGGAGGCCCGCCGCCTGCTGCCCCGCACGCCGGTCGTGGCGTTGACTGCCAGCGCCGTCAATGACGACCGGGACCGCTGCACCACCGCCGGTATGGATGACTTCCTGCTCAAGCCTTTTGAGATGGAAGACCTGCTGGCGGTGGTGGGGCGGCATCTGCGTCCTCGCCCGGCGGCGCGGGCGGCATGAGCGCAGGCAGCCGCCCGGGGCGCACCCGGGGCGTGCCTTCCACCATAGCGCGATGTTTCCGTACCTCGTTCAACTGGCCGGCATAAGACGGCGCCTTAGTCTTACTCGGGGGCGTATTCGATTTCGCGGAGGGCGGAAAGGCGCGGGACGGTTGCCTCATTGCTGGCGGGTGGCGTCCCCAGGCTTCCGCCAGCGCCAGTAAAGGCGCCAGCATCGGTGCCGTCCACACCATGGAAGGTCCACGCCGAGCGCGCAGATCCATGGCCAATTCCTTCACAAGAGCCGGCGTGTTTTGAGTGGGGTAGTTGGAATTCTGCAGGAGCCGACGCAATTGCATGGCAAGCAGCGTGGGCGCCGCACGGTCCAGGCCCTGCGCGCTCTGGACAACCACCGAGCACGCTGGCGGCGCCTGGGGGTCCTGTTGGTCGCTCCGTGCCTTGGTGAGCGGCGTCATGACCTTCGCGGCTAACGAGGCCGCCCAGGCCAGAAAGGCGGTTGTCGGCGCCAGTTCAGCGGGCTGTGGCACCCGCATGACGTGCATGGCATGGTGCCAAGTAGCGCCTCTCGCATCCGTTATATGCGCATTCAGGGTGCTGCGCTGCAGCGGTTCTGTCAAGCCCAGGGGCCATTCGACGCTTTCCGGCCGGGACAGTGTGGCACGTATCTGTGTGCCTTCTGCCCGGACCAAGCGGCCATCCAGGATGCTGCCGGCAACGCCGTCCCTCGCTCGTTCCTCGTCGGACCGCACATCAAGAACCAGGCCCGCCTTCGCTTCCCCCAGCGCCACCAGCCAGTCGCGTACCAGGTCGGGATGGTTCCCCGGCGGGGTGCCGCTCATGATCATGCCCGGCCAGATCTCCGTCGCATTGACGATGCGTCGCGAGTTCCCGGAGGGGTACTCGCCAGAAAAGCAGGGGAAACAGTGATGAAATAAAGCGCCCGCCGCGCTATACGGCTCCAAGGCCATGGTGTGCCCGAGCAGGGGCGAGGCAACCTCCAGGGCCTGCCCATTTCCCAGGACGGAAGGCAATGTGCAGACCGAGCCGTCGCCTGGCGGCATGCTCTCATGGCTGCCCGCCGAGGGACTGAGTGCATGCCGACTGGATAGAGACCATGGGTACTCGCCATTGACAGCTCCAACCATCCCCTCGGCCAGCGCCAGGAAACTTCGCATGCGCACAGGGCCATCCGCAGGCCACGGCGAGGCCGCTGGCGCTTGGGCGTTGAGCTGCGCACCAGGAGCATCGGCCACACCCTCCGCATGGAAGGAAGGATAGGTCGGCATCTCCAGCCGTGCCAAGTGCCATCGCATGGGGGATCCTCAAAGTCGGCAATGCGGGCTCAGTCCCCCTGCCGCCCCGCAAGTTCCCCACCCGGCAGATAATCACCCCCCATGCAGGTGTTTCGTGGCTTTCATCATCCAGGCATCGCGCCGCAGTGCGCGCTGACCATCGGCAACTTCGACGGCGTCCATCGCGGCCACCAGGCGATGCTCGCCCTGCTGCTGTCGGAAGCCCGCCACCGGGGCCTGCCCACCTGCGTGCTCACCTTCGAGCCGCATCCGCGTGACTTCTTCGCCCGCAAGCTGGGCAAGCCGGAACTGGCGCCCACCCGCATCGCCACCCTGCGGGACAAGCTCTCCGAACTGGAGCGCTGCGGCGTGGACCAGGTGGTGGTACTGCGTTTCGACGAGGCGCTGGCCAGCCTGCCGGCGCAGGACTTCATCCAGCAGGTGCTGATGGATGGGCTGGGGGCCCGGTATGTGCTGGTGGGAGACGACTTCCGCTTCGGCGCCAAGCGCCAGGGCGATTACGCCACCCTGGACGCTGCCGGCCAGCGCCTGGGCTTCGACGTGGCCCGGATGATGAGCTACGAGGTGCACGGCCTGCGGGTCTCCAGCTCCGCCGTGCGGGAAGCGCTGCAGCGCGGTGACATGGATGGCGCCGCCCGGCTGCTGGGCCGCCCCTATTCCATCTCCGGCCACGTGGTGCATGGGCAGAAGCTGGGCCGGCAACTGGCCGAGACCCGACCGGGTGCGGGAGATGGTTTTCGCACGCTGAACCTGCGTTTCGACCACGACAAACCCGCCGCCCACGGCATCTTCGCCGTGCTGATACGCGGGCTGGAAGGCCCGGACGGCCTGCCGCTCACCGGCGTGGCGTCCCTGGGCGTACGCCCCACCGTGGAAGACGCCGGCCGTGTGCTGCTGGAGGTCCACGCGCTGGACTGGCCCCGCGAACTGGCCGAACGGCTGGGGCCAGGCGAGGCCTACGGTAAACTCGTGCGCGTGGAACTGCTGCACAAACTGCGTGACGAAGCCCGTTTCGACGGCCTGGACGCCCTCACCGCCGCGATCCGGGAGGACGTCCATCAGGCACGCGCGTACTTCGCCCAACAGGTGAACACGCATGCGGCGATGCGCCGTCAGACCACGCGCGACCGAATTTGAACCGCTGAGCCCACCACCGGGCCAGCTGCCGGGGGCTCCAGCCCCACCCGACTCATTCCGCGCGCCACGGCCGTTGCTGCCGCGCCTCCCCTGCTTCCGCGGTGCCTCCGGGCACCGCCTCCTGATTGCCTCGCACCCTATGACCGACGCTGCCGACGCCTCCTCCAACGGTTCTACCGGTTCCAACGGTTCCCCGACCGATTACCGCGCCACCCTCAACCTGCCCGACACCACCTTCCCCATGCGCGGCGACCTGCCCAAGCGCGAGCCGGGCTGGGTGAAGGAATGGGAAGACCAGGGCATCTACAAGAAGCTGCGCGACGCGCGCTGCGGCAAGCCCAAGTTCGTACTGCACGACGGCCCGCCCTATGCCAACGGCCAGATCCACATGGGCCACGCGGTCAACAAGATCCTGAAGGACATGATCGTCAAGGCGCGCCAGCTCGAAGGCTTCGACGCGGCCTACATCCCGGGCTGGGATTGCCACGGCCTGCCGATCGAGAACCAGATCGAGAAGACGTTTGGCCGCGGCCTGCCGCGTGACGAGGTGCAGGCCAAGAGCCGCGCCTACGCCACCGAGCAGATCGACCAGCAGCGTGTGGACTTCAAGCGCCTGGGTGTGCTTGGCGACTGGGACCATCCCTACCGCACCATGGACTTCAAGAACGAAGCCGGTGAGCTGCGGGTGCTCAAGCGCCTGTTCGAGCGCGGTTTTGTCTACCGTGGCCTGAAGCCGGTGTACTGGTGCTTCGACTGCGGCTCCTCGCTGGCCGAATTCGAGATCGAATACGCGGACAAGCAGTCGCCCGCCGTGGACGTGGCCTTCCTGAGCGCCGAACCGCAAAAGCTCGCCGCCGCGTTTGGCCTGCCGTCGCTGGACAAGGAGGCGTTCACCGTCATCTGGACCACCACGCCCTGGACCATCCCGGCCAATCAGGCGCTCAATCTCAACCCCGAGCTGCCTTACGCGCTGGTGGACACCGAGCGCGGTTACTTCCTGGTGGCCGAGGCCCTGGTCGAGAAGTGCCTGGCCCGCTGGGGGATCGAAGGCAAGACGGTGGCCGTCACTGAAGGGCGCAAGCTGGAGATGCTGAAGTTCAAGCACCCGCTGGCTCATGTGGACCCCGGCTTCGACCGTGAAAGCCCGGTCTACCTGGCCGACTACGCCACCGCCGACGACGGTACCGGCGTGGTGCACTCGGCGCCCGCCTACGGCCTGGACGACTTCAACTCCTGTATCGCCCACGGCCTGGCCTTCAAGGACATCCTGAACCCGGTGCAGGGCAACGGCGTCTACGACCCCGCCCTGCCCTTGTTCGGCGGCCTGCATATCTGGAAGGCCAGCCCGGTGGTGGCCGAGGCATTGCAGAACGCCGGCCGCCTGATGGCGCACAGCAAGATCACCCACAGCTACCCGCACTGCTGGCGCCACAAGTCGCCAGTGATCTACCGCGCGGCGGCACAGTGGTTCGTGCGTATGGATGAAGGCGAAGGTGTCTTCACGGTGGACAAGGCGCCCAAGACGCTGCGCCAGTTGGCGCTCGATGCCATCGACGTGACCAGCTTCTATCCCGAAAACGGCCGGGCGCGCCTGCATGACATGATCGCCGGGCGGCCGGACTGGTGCATCTCGCGCCAGCGCAGCTGGGGCGTGCCGCTGCCCATCTTCCTGCACAAGGACAGCGGCCAACCGCACCCCCAGACGCTGGAGTTCATCGAACGCGCCGCGCAACTGGTGGAGGCCGGTGGCATCGAGGCCTGGTCCAAGCTGGACCCGACCGAATGGCTGGGCGCGCAAGCCGAGCTCTACACCAAGGGCCAGGACATCCTGGACGTCTGGTTCGACTCTGGGTCCACCTTCCAGCATGTACTCAAGGGCAGCCATGCCGGCGCAGCGCATGAGACCGGCCCGGAAGCCGACCTCTACCTGGAAGGCCATGACCAGCATCGCGGCTGGTTCCATTCCTCGCTGCTGATCTCCTGCGCCATCAACGACCGCGCGCCCTATCGCGGCCTGCTGACCCACGGCTTCACCGTGGACAGCAAGGGCCGCAAGATGAGCAAGTCACTGGGCAATGGCGTGGACCCGCAGGAGACCAGCAAGAAGCTCGGTGCCGAGATCATCCGCCTGTGGGTGGCCGCCTCGGACTACTCGGGCGACATCGCCGGCGATCAGAAGATCCTGGACCGCGTGGTGGACGGTTACCGCCGCATCCGCAACACCCTGCGCTTCGCGCTGGCCAATGTGTCGGACTTCGACGCCACGCAGGACGCCGTGCCGCTGGACCAGTTGCTGGAAGCGGATCGCTACGCCCTGGCCCGTGCCGCCCAGTTCCAGGAGGAAATCCTGGCGCACTTCCAGCGTTATGAATTCCACCCGGTGGTGGCCAAGCTGCAGGTGTATTGCTCGGAAGACCTCGGCGCGTTCTACCTGGATGTGCTGAAGGACCGCCTCTACACCACCGCGCCCAAGAGCCTGGCCCGCCGGTCGGCACAGACGGCCTTGTGGCACATCACAAACGCCATGCTGCGCTGGATGGCGCCCTTCCTCAGCTTCACTGCCGAGGAAGCCTGGAAGGTGTTTGCACACAAGCAGGCTGGCGACACCATCTTCACCGAGACCTTCTGGCGCTTCGACGCTCCGGCCACCGAACTGATCGCCAAGTGGAGCCGCATCCACGAGATCCGCGATGCAGTGAACAAGGCCATCGAGGACATTCGCACCACCGGGGCCATTGGTGCTTCGTTGCAGGCGGAAGTGACGCTGGGTGTGAGCCCGGACGACCTGGCGCTGCTGCAGAGCCTGGGAGACGACCTGAAGTTCGTGCTGATCACCTCCGGTGCGACGGTGGTGGCCGGCGACGAACTGGCCGTCACGGTCACCCCGTCAGCCCACCAAAAGTGCGAGCGTTGCTGGCACTATCGGGCCGACGTCGGCAGCAACCCGACCCACCCGACGCTTTGCGGACGTTGCGAGAGCAACCTGTACGGCGAGGGTGAAGCCCGCTTCATCGCCTGAACTCGTTGCTGGTCGCACTCGGGGTGGGGAACCGCGCCGGGGTGCTGGCTCGGGGGACCCCAGCAGAAAGAACTGGGGGGATCTCACCGAACCTCGGGCGGCGGGTCTTCAGGGTTTCGCGGTGCCTCACCTGAGGCAGGCCCCTGCAGGAAAGCCTGCTCGACGTAACGGCTCATCCAGTCGGCCACCTTCGTGTTGTGCCCGGAACTCGGGCTGCTCTTTGGCGTCTGGGCCTCCGGTGGAACATCCGTCAATAACCGAAACAACCTTGGCGAGGCTTCGACGGGCGATGGCGCCGCGCCACGGGATGGACCGCTGTCCGCAACGGTCATGCGGCGTTGAGTCATGGGGATATGCGAATCCGGGCGTGAGTACGGATGCGTCGTCGACAGGGAACGCTGAATGGTGGCGCCTGGCCTGTAAGCGTTCGGTCTGGCAGGCGGGCCAGATGCCAGGTCGCTGCCGAGTTCGTACCCACCTGCATCAATGGCCATGCCCCTCCCACGCATGACCTCGCTGGCGGGGACAAGGGCGGGCGACTCCCAGGGTCGGTGCAACGGGGGCCTGGCGGCAGTGCTTGTCGGGACAGTCGCGGCTGGTCTGGAAAGACGCCGATCGGGAGAACGCCCAAATGCCGGATCGCTTCTCAGAAGCTTCACGTCAGCAGCCAGCTGCTCGCACAGCTGTGGAGACTGAGTCGCGAGCTGGTCAACCAGCAGCTGTCGCAACATGATCCCTGGAAGGGTCGGCCTCACCGAATTCCATTTAAACAGGTTGGCCAGGTGCCCGTCCTCAAACAGAAGCCGGGTCAATCCAATGAAGAAGTGTTCCCCGGAAGCTTCGAGTAGCCCTTGGTAGGTCTTGATGACGCCGTCGGGATAAAGGGAAAACGCCTGCAACTTGTCGGTGGGCTGCCTATCTGGCCCATTCGCACCAATTACAACGGTGAAGTGTGGAACGTTACGTGACAGTTTATCCTGAGCCCAACGTTCTCTGATGTCCCCCGCGATGACGCCGTGCCCCGCCGGGAAGCCGGGCGTGCGCGCGAGGGTCGAACCCAGCGCACGCATCAGACGGGGCGCCTGCGATGGTTCGCACCACGTGTTGGGACGGCGCAATTCCGACAGCCAGTGGTGCGCGCGGGGAGACAAGGCGAGTGGTTCGGTCCGAAGCGACGCGCTGCCAATGGCCTCAGCCTGCCCCGGGACAGCCGAAGACCCTGGGGGATCAGAGAAAGCGAATGAGCCCATCGATCCGGGCAAGCTGGGGTAAGGGTGCAAGACAAGCCTCCATAGACGACGCAATGGCCCTTGGTGGGCGCTGCGAATGGCTTCGTTCGACACCCCTCGCGCATCCCCTCGACTGACCGGTGACTGCCTGCGCAAGACCGACGGCGTTGCCCGCCCTCTGGTCAGCGAAAGCAGCCGGCACGTCCTGGGCGCGGCGTGCGCTCACCGACGTGCGCTCACCGACCCGGTTCCAGGGTCCGGAGACCCCTGTTCCGAAGCTAGCCCTTCCCGAAATAAGTGCTCGGCTCGTTGGCTCAGCCAATCGCCAAGCGCCACGTATCCCTCGGGTAGCGGGCTGCTGGCCGCCGCCAGCCTCGGTGATGGGGTCAATAACCGCACCTCCTCTGTCGGCGATGCGGCAGGCGAGGTCGTCACGACCGCGCGTGCACCGCCGGCCGCCCCCATCATGCGGCGTGAGGTGGCCGGGCTGCGTGCGTCCGGGGACGTGAACGGAAACGTCGGCGACACGGAACCCTGACTTGAGGGGCCCGGCCGGTACGCTGTCGGCGCGACAGACCACGGGACAGGTCGGCCAACTTCCAGCTCACCCGCGTCTTCGTCCACATCGTCGTCGATGTCCATGGGGCCAGCATCCAAGATGTTGCTGGTGGGGACGAGGGGCTCCCAGGGGCGGTGGAACTGCGGCCTGGGGGCCGTACTCGTCGAGACAGTCGAGGTGGAGCTGCAGGCGCCCCGAGGCTCCTCGCGCCGGAAAAGCGTCAGCCTGGCGGCCAGGTCTTCGCATGTCCGTGGAGACTGAATGGCCAGTTGGTCAGCAAGGAGACGGCGCCACATCTGCGCTGAGTCGGCCGCCGGCACTCGATTCAGTGCAAACATAATGTTCTCAAGCCCGTTCGGATACAGGAGCGAGGACAAGCCACGGAAGAAGTTGTCCCCGGTTGCTTCGCAAGGCTCTTGGCGCGCCTCCATGATGCCTTCGGGACGATAGATGAAAACATGCATCGCATCGGTGGTCCGCCCATCTTGCCCCTTCATGCCCGTCACGAGGGTGAACTGTGGAACCTCGCTCAGCAGGCCATGCAGAGCGCCAGCGTCTCTCAGGTCCCCCGCGACGACAGCGCGATCCGCCGGGAAGCCTGGCGTGCGGCTGAGGGCCGAACCCAGCGCACACATCAGGCGGGGCGCCTCCGATGGTTCGCACCACATGCCGGGACGACGCAAGTCCTCCACCAGTTGGTGCGCACGCGGTGACAAGGCGTGTGGTGACGCGCCTCCAAGGGACGCAGACTCCGCTGCAGTAGGTGAAGAAGCGGTGAGCTGGGGGAAAGCGAATCCGCCCACCGATCCGGTCGAGTTGGGGTAGTAGTGCAAAACGGGCCTCCATAGCCGAGGTAACGGCCCTTGGTGGTCCCCGCGAATGGCTTCGTTCGACACCCCCCCGCTCACACGCTCACCCGCTCACCCCCCTCGCCCGCCATTGGTCAGTCACTGATGGCGATGACCGACGACCTTGCCCCGCCCTTCGGTCAGCAACAAGGGCCGGCAGACGGCATCAGCAGCACCTCCCGGTGCTGCTGTTGAAGCGCGCCTCCTGCCGCTCCCGGAAAAAGGCTTCGTAGTTCAACGGGGCCTGGTCCGGATGGGTGCGCTGCATGTGTGCCAGGTAGGCGCCGTAGTCGGCGCCCACCATCTGCTGGTGCACACCGCGCGCCATGTAGCGTCCGGCTTGCAGCAATTGGGCGGCGGCTTGCTTGATCATGGCTTCGCCTGATCAGGCATGGCCGGTGGCCGTGGCCCCCGCCGGCAGCGGCTCGAACGGTGTTTCCGTCGTGCTCGGGCGGCGCTCCGCACGAGCGGCCAGGATGGCTTTCACGCTGTAGACCAGCACGCTCAGCACCACGAACATGAACACCCCGCACAGGGCCGCATCGAGGCGGTCGTTGAAGATCACGCGCTCCATCGCCTCCAGGCTCTTGGCCGGGGCCAGCACCTGGCCAGCAGCGAGGGAATCCGCATACTTCTGCGCATGAGCCAGGAAGCCCACCTTGGTGTCCTCGCTGAAGATCTTCAACCAGCCGGCGGTCATCGTGCACACCAGCAACCAGCCGGCCGGCAGGATGGTGGTCCAGGCATAACGGTCCTTCTTCATCTTGAAGAGCACGACCGTGCCCAGCAGCAGCGCCACGGCGGCCAGCATCTGATTGGCAATGCCGAACAGCGGCCACAGCGTGTTGATGCCCCCCAGCGGATCCACCACGCCCTGGTAGAGGAAATAGCCCCATGCCGCCACGCACAAGGCGGTGGCAATCAGGTTGGCCGGCAGGGAATCGGTGCGCTTGAGGGCCGGCACAAAGGTACCCAGCAAGTCCTGCAGCATGAAGCGGCCGGCCCGGGTGCCGGCGTCCACGGCAGTGAGGATGAACAGCGCCTCGAAGAGGATGGCGAAGTGGTACCAGAAGGCCATCATCGCCTTGCCGCCCACCACCTGATGCAGGATGTGGGCCATGCCCACGGCCAGTGTGGGTGCGCCACCGGCACGGGCGAGGATGGTGTTCTCACCCACGTCCTTGGCGGTCTGGATCAGCATCTCCGGCGTGACGACAAAACCCCAGGTGGACAGCGTGGCCGCCACGGTCTCCGGTGTCTTGCCCACCAGCGCGGCCGGGCTGTTCATCGCGAAGTACACACCCGGCTCGATGCACGAGGCCGCCACCAGGGCCATCACGGCCACGAAGGATTCGGCCAGCATGCCGCCATAACCGATGAAGCGCGCATTGACCTCGTTGTCCAGCATCTTGGGCGTGGTGCCCGAAGAAATCAGCGCATGGAAGCCGGACACCGCGCCACAGGCGATGGTGATGAACAGGAAGGGGAACAGGTTGCCCGCCCAGACCGGCCCGTTGCCCGCTGCGAAGCGGGTGAAGGCCGGCATCTGCAGCGGCGGTGCCACCACGACGATGCCGATGGCCAGCGCGATGATGGTGCCGATCTTGAGGAAGGTCGACAAGTAGTCACGCGGGGCCAGCAGCAGCCACACCGGGATGGAGGCCGCTACGAAGCCATAACCGATCAGCATCCAGGTCAGCGCCTTGCCGTCGTAGGTGAACAGCGGCGCCAGCGCCGGGCTCTCATGCACCCACTGGCCGCCCATGATGGCCAGCATCAGCAGCACGAAGCCAATGATGGAGATCTCGCCGATGCGGCCCGGACGGATGTAGCGCAGGTAGATGCCCATGAAGAGCGCCACCGGAATGGTGGCCGCCACGGTGAAGGTGCCCCACGGCGAATCGGCCAGGGCCTTCACCACGATCAGGGCCAGCACCGCCAGGATGATGATCATGATCATGAAGGCGCCGAAGAGCGCAATCACGCCGGGCACGATGCCCATCTCCTGCTTGACCAGGTCGCCCAGCGAGCGGCCGTCACGGCGTGTGGAGATGAACAGCACGATGAAGTCCTGCACCGCACCGGCGAAGATCACGCCCGCCAGGATCCACAGCAGCCCCGGCAGGTAGCCCATCTGCGCGGCCAGCACCGGACCGACCAGCGGCCCCGCGCCAGCAATGGCGGCAAAGTGGTGGCCATACAGCACGTAGCGATGGGTGGGCACGTAGTCCAGGCCGTCGTTGTGCTTCCAGGCAGGCGTCTGGCGGGTGGGATCCAGGCCCATCACCTTGGTGGCCAGGAAGAGGCTGTAGTAGCGGTAGCCGATGAGATAGACGCACAACGAGGCCACGACGACCCACAGAGCGCTGACCGCCTCGCCGCGCGCCAGCGCAACGGTGGCCAGGGCGAACGCGCCGAGAACAGCCACGCCCGCCCAGGCGAGGTGACGACTCCAGTTGGACATGATGTCTCCTTATTGAGTGCGGCCGTGGAGGGACGGCGCGCACGCTGTATGCCAAGGCGGCAGTGTCCGTGCCCGGCGGGGCCACGGCATCCGTCCATTGGACTAGCCCGAGGGCGTAGGACCACGTAAGGGTCGACCCGGACTGTGCGGCCTCAGGCGCCGTCCCGATGCAGCCCGCGGGCGTGTTCCACCGCATAGCGGATCAGCTCGGCCTGCCCTTCCAGCTCCAGCTTGCGCTTGATGTTCTGGCGGTGGGTCTCCACCGTGCGGACGGAGAGGTTCAGCGTCTTGGCGATCTGCTTGCTGGATTCACCGCGGCCGAGCGCGGTCAGGATCTCGCTCTCCCGCGGGGACAGCAGGGGACGCGGCTGCTGGCTGCGAAACATGCGTTTGGCCACGCCCGGGCTGAGGAAGGTGCCGCCTGCAGCCACCGCATCGATGGCCGCCACGATCTCGCCAGCGGGGGCGTCCTTCAGCACATAACCCCGTGCGCCGGCTTGCAGGGCGCGTTGCACGTATTCGGGGTTGTCATACATGCTGTACATCAACACCTGCAGGTCGTGCCGGCGCTCCAGCATGGTCTGCGCCAGCTGGATGCCGTTGTGGCCCTTGAGCCCCACGTCCAGCAGCACCACCTGCGGCTGGGTGGAGACCATCATCACCATGGCCTCCTCCGCCGAACCGGCCTCACCCACCACCAGGTAGCGCGATTCGCCTTGCAGGCGTGAGCGCAGCCCCTCACGCACCAGCGGGTGGTCATCCACCAGGAGAATGCGTACCGGGCCCAGACCGGCGGTCGTGGTGGCGGCCGTGGTGGCAGTGGCGGAAGGCATGTCGTTCATCCCAAGGGATTGTCGCGCGCCAGGCGGCGGATCGCAGCATCGCGCACCAGCGCCTCCAGCTGCGTGCCATGGCCCGGGCTGGACTGCAGGTCAAGCTGCCCGCCCACGGAGGCCATGCGCTCGCGCATGTTGCGCAGGCCGATGCCTTGGTGCGGGTCGCCACGCTCGGCGGCCACCGGGTCGAAACCGACCCCGTCGTCCAGGATGCGCAGCAGCACGGCCCATGAGTCGGAACGATCAGGGGCCGGTTCGAACTCCAGCGTGATTTCCACGCGACGAGCCGCGGCATGCTTGACCACATTGGTCAGCGCTTCCTGGGCGACCCGGAAAAGCACCGTGTTGAGCAGTTCGGGCAGCTCACGCGGCATCCCCACCACCTGCACGCCCACCCGTGGAGGCCCGGCCTCGTCGAATTCGCGGGCCAGGTGGGCCAGCGCGGCGGGCAGGCCCAGGGTGTCCAGCAAGGCAGGCCGCAGGCGGTGCGACAGGCGCCGCACCTCGACCAGGCTGTCGTTGAGCCGCTCGAGCGCACGGGGCAGCAGCAAGGTGTCGCCGTTTTGCTGGGCGGATTCGATGAGCAGCTTGGTGGACACCAGCGTCTGGCTCACCCCGTCATGCAGTTCGCGGGAGAGGTGGGCGCGTTCATCTTCCTGGGAGCGCACCACCTGATGGGCCAGTGCGCGCAGCTTGGTCTCTGCCACGCGATGCTCGCTGAGGTTGAGGGCCAGGGCGCTGGCACTGATCAGCGCCACACCGAAGACGGCGATGGCGGCAATCCACCACATGGTCTGCGCGATGTTGGCCTGCGCCTCGTGGTCCAGCTGCTGCAGCGTGGCGCGCATGCCATCCAGGTAGAGACCGGTGCCGACCATCCAGTTCCAATGCTCCATGGCCACCACATAGCCCAACTTGGGCGCCGTGTCCCGCGAGGAGGGTTTGCGCCACAGGTATTCCACATAGCCCCCGCCCGCCCGGGCCTGGCCGATGAGCTGCTGGATGGTGGGGCGGCCCAGAGGGTCCCGCAGCTCCCAGAGATTGCGCCCGACGAGGTCTGGCTGGCGGGAGTGCATCAACACCTTGCCCTGCAGGTCGTAGACGAAGAAATAACCGTCCTCGCCGTAGTCCAGGGCGGAGAGCAGGCGCAGCGCCTCGCGCTTGTCGGCTTCCACCCGATCGGGCGGGTTCTGCGCCGGCACCGACCCATGCGCATACAGCGGCTGCAGGGTGCTGACCGCCAGCTCCACGTAATGGCGTAGTTCGTCCCGGCGCGCGTCCATGTAGGTGCGCTCCATGGCGGCATGCTCCTGGGCGAGCAGTTGCCGCTCCTGCTGACGGACCGCCACCGCGATCAGCAGCAGCGAGGCCACCAGGGGCAGGATGGCCAACAGCAGGATTTTCAGTCGAAGTCTCATGGCAGACGCACTGTAGCGGCAGGCGCTGTCCGGGCCGGCGGTACAGTTACGGGTTTGGCCGGCGCCGATGGGGTGCGGGCCGTACCGTGCCACGCCCGGCGCTCCCTGCCTGGCCACGCGCATCCCGTTCATTTTCAGCGGTCGCCCGCCCGCATCTGTCATGGCCAAGTCTTCGTCCGCTGCCCCCTCTTCCGCCCGCCTCGTCCAGTGGCTGGGTCTGGCCCTGCTGGTGATCATGGCGGACCAGTTCACCAAGGTACTGATCCTCAACAGCTTCCAATACGGGGACAGCCGCTACGTCACCAGCTTCTTCAACCTGGTCCGCATGCACAACACCGGAGCGGCCTTCAGTTTCCTGGCCGGGGCCTCGGGCTGGCAGCGCTGGTTCTTCGTCGTGCTGGGCCTCGCGGCCACGGTGTTCATCGTGTGGCTGCTGCGCCGCCACGGCCACCAGACCCTCTTTGCCACGGCACTGAGCCTGATCCTGGGCGGCGCCATCGGCAATGTGGTGGACCGGTTGCTGCACGGCTACGTGGTGGACTTCCTGCAGTTCCACTGGAGCCAGTGGTACTACCCGTCGTTCAACGTGGCGGACAGCGCCATCACCGTGGGCGCTGTCCTGCTGGTATGGGACGAGCTGCGGCGGGTCAAGCGCAACTGAGGCCATCGCCCCGGGGACACACCTGGCCCGCATGAGCGCCCTGGGCAGCCTCCTTGCGGGGCGCCTTCAGATGTAACCAAAACAGGGCCGATCGAGCGATAGACGCCCTCGCCGTGCGAGGTGCGCCAGCCCGCCGGATGGACACAGAAGCGGCCGATCTGACAAAGAAGATAAAAAGCTCATCGCAAACCGGCAACACCGGGGAAGCCCGCCGTGACGGGCATCGCGCTCTTGGCCACACTCGCGAACAGGCACCCCGGCCGCGTGACGGAATAGGCATGATGAAGGATGGACAGTCGGCCCGGGGCAGCGACAATGCCTGCGACCCGAATGTAACCACGCGGCCACGTCCCCACCGCCCCCATGCTCGACTTCTCTTGTCTGACCCACTACGACTGGCTGGATGTGCCAATGTGGGTCTATGACCAGGAGCGCCTTCGCAACCTTTGGGCGAATGCCGCCGCCCTGAGCTTCTGGCGCGCCGACAGCGCCGAGGAATTTCTCTCCCGCGACCTGACCGACACCAGCCCCGCCGTGGCCGAACGCCTGGCCGTGGCCGCCGCGGACCATGCCCAAGGCAAGGTGGTCCGCGAGCAGTGGACGCTTTACCCGAAGGGGCAGCCCACCACGGTGATGCTGGTCTCCCGTGGCATCCGCACCCCCGACAAGCGCCAGGTGATGCTGTTTGCCGCGGATTCGCTGGTCAGCGGTGTGGACAAGAGCCTGCTGCGTGGCGTCGAGGCGCTGCAACACACCTCCGTGCGCATCGCCGTGTTCTCGCTGCGCGATGGCAGTGTGCTGATGCGCAACCCGGCGGCGGCCATGTGCTTCAACGGCCTGCGCAAGACCATCGGCGCCACCGATTTCAGCGCCATGTTCCCCGACCCGGAACTGGCTCGGCGCATCGTGGCCCAGGCTCGCGCCGGCCAGACCTTCAGCGCTGAGCTGGAACTGCACACCGCCAACGGGCGGCGCTGGCACGCGGTAGATGCCCGCCCCATGCGCGACCCGGTGAGCGGCGACGTGGTGCTGCAGCTCAACGCCCGCGACATCAGCGATTTCAAGACCACGCAGGCCCAGCTGGAGGCGGCGCGCGAAGCGGCAGAAGCTGCCAGCCAGGCCAAGAGCTCCTTCCTGGCCAACATGAGCCACGAGATCCGTACGCCGATGAACGGCGTGCTGGGCCTCACTGAGCTCGTGCTGCAGACGGAACTGAACGAACGCCAGCGCAAGTTCATCGAGCTGGCGCACAGTTCGGCCAAGGGCCTGATGGTCATCATCAACGACCTGCTGGACATCGCCAAGATCGAAGCCGGCCGCGTGATCATCGACCAGGCACCATTCAGCCTGCAGGACTGCCTGCGTGAAGCCCTGCACCCCATGCTGCTGCAGGCACATGAAAAGGGCCTGCAGCTGCATGCCCGCATCCAGCCGGGCGTCCCGCAGCATCTGCTGGGTGATGCGCTGCGGTTGCGTCAGATCCTGGTGAACCTGGTGGGCAACGCACTCAAGTTCACCGAGACCGGTGAGGTGCGGGTGGAAATTGCACGCGCCACCGCCGCCGACGACGAGACGGCCGGTGTGGGTGGCCCGCTGCGCCTGCGCATCGCGGTGCACGACACCGGCATTGGCATGACGCCGGAGCAGATTGCCCAGATCTTCAGCCCCTTCACCCAGGCGGATGGCAGCATCACCCGCCGCTACGGCGGCACCGGACTGGGCCTGACCATCGTCAAGCGTCTGGTGGAGCTGATGGGGGGCGAGGTGCAGGTGGAGAGCCAGCACGGCTCGGGCTCCTGCTTCAGCTTCGAAGTGAAACTGGCGCAGCCGGTGGTGCTGGACGAGGTGCTGCGCACCGAAACCGTGGATCTGCCGGTGGACACCGACGACACCGACAGCGACGGGCTGGCGCCCACCGTGCCGGCCGGGCTGGATGAACTGCCCTCAACGGTGGGCATGGGCATCACCCGCATCAGCACGCCGCCCTCGGCCGTGGATGATCCGATGTCCGCGGACACGGTGGCGGCCGACTTCGACCAGCTGCCGCCGGCCCAGCAACAGCACGCCTGAGGGACAGCAGGCCTCAGCAGGCGCCGCCGCCGGGGTCAGTTCAACAGCAGGATGCTGGCACCCGTGGTGCTGCGACTTTCCATGTCCCGATGGGCCTGCTGCACATCGTCCAGCGCATAACGCTGTTCCACCTCGATCTTCACGCTTCCGTTGTGAACCATGCTGAACAGCTCGTCTGCCATGGCCTGCGTGGCCTCGCGAGAGCTGAGATGCTGGAACAGCGACGGACGGGTGAGGTACAGGCCCTTGGCCGCCAGTGCGCCGATGGGCACCGGTGGCACCACACCGGAGGCGTTGCCGAAGCTGACCATCAAGCCAAAGGCACGCAGGCAGGCCAACGAGCCCTCGAAGGTGGAGGCGCCCACGGAGTCGTACACCACCTTCACGCCCTCCCCGCCGGTGATCTCCTTGACCCGGTCGGCGAAGTTGTCTCGCTGGTAGTTGATGGCGACGGCTGCGCCGTGCCGCAGGGCCAGTTCGCACTTGGCGTCGCTGCCGGCGGTGGCAATCAGGCGCAACCCCAGCGCCTTGGCCCATTGGCACGCAATCAGGCCCACGCCACCGGCGGCGGCGTGAAACAACACAAAATCCCCAGCCTGCAGGCCCCCCTGCGGCAGCGTCTTGCGCAACAGGTACTGCACGGTCAGGCCCTTGAGCATCATGGCGGCCCCCTGCTCGAAACTGAGACTTTCCGGCAGCCTCACGACGCAGCGCGCGGGCAGGACGCGGGCGGTGGCATAAGCCCCGATGGGATTGCTCGCGTAGGCCACGCGGTAGCCGGGCTTGAGGTGGGTCACGCCCTCCCCCACCGCCTCCACGATGCCGGCGCCTTCCATGCCCAAGCCGGAGGGCATGGGCAGGTTGTAGACACCGCTGCGCTGGTAGATGTCGATGAAGTTCAGGCCAGCGGCCCGCTGACGGATGCGGACCTCGCCGGGGCCCGGGTCACCGACCTCCACCGCCTGGATCTGCATCACTTCCGGTCCACCGGCCTGGGCCAAGCGCACGGCACGTTCGCTCATGAAGTCTCTCCTCTGCGTCACTCGGGGATGGCGTATCCTGCCAGGGTCCCGGAGAAGCTGCAGGAGTGGCCGCGGACAGCCCCTGCCTGGTGGATCAGCCGGCCGAAGCGGTGGCTGAGTCAGAAGCTCCCGGGTCAGAAGCTCCCGGGATACGCGCCACCATCCAGCAGGATGTTCTGCCCCGTCAGGTAACCGGCATGGGCGCTGCAGAGCATGGCGCAGAGGGCGCCGAACTCGCTGGCAGAGCCGAAGCGCCGGCTCGGGATGCCGGCCATGCGGGTCTCACGCACCTTGTCCAAGGGCTGGCCGGATTTCTCCGCACCGGCCACCAGCGTCTTCTGGAGCCGTTCAGTGTCGAAGGCGCCCGGCAGCAGGTTGTTGATGGTGACGTTGCGGCTGGCCAGTTGCGGTTGGCGGGCCAGCCCGGCCACAAAGCCGGTGAGGCCGCTGCGTGCGCCGTTGGAGAGCCCGAGCACATCGATGGGCGCCTTCACCGCGCCCGAGGTGATGTTGACGATGCGGCCAAAGCCGCGCTGCGCCATGCCGTCCACCGTGGCCTTGATCAGCTCGATGGGAGTGAGCATGTTGGCATCCAGCGCTGCGAGCCATTGCTCACGGCCCCAGTGGCGGAAGTCCCCGGGCGGGGGCCCGCCGGCGTTGTTCACCAGGATGTCCACCTGCGGGCAGGCCTGCAGCGCGGCGGCACGGCCGGCTTCGGTGGTGATGTCCCCCGCCACGGCCACGACCTGGACGGCGGGGTTGAGGCTGCGCAGCCGTGCGGCCTGCGCCCGAAGGGCTTCCTCACCGCGCGCGGTGATCACCACGTTCACACCTTCGGCCACCAAGGCCTCGGCGCACCCTGCGCCCAGGCCCTTGGAGGCCGCGCACACCAGGGCCCAGCGGCCCGACAGTCCCAGATCCATCGTTGTTCTCCTGCACTCGTCGCTTGCACTTGGCTTTTGGGGCGGTGCGGGCCGGAACTTCAGGCCTGGCGCCAACGCGCCAGCAACCACACCCCGCCCAGCACCAGTGCTGTCCCGGCCACCACCCATCCGGTGAGCGGTTCGTCCAGGATCAGCACGCCCATGAGTATCGTGGACATGGGACCGACCATGCCGGTCTGTGCGGCGACACCCGCCCCGACGCGCTCGATGGCCATCATCACCATCAGCACCGGAGCAAAGGTGCAGGCCAGCGCGTTCACCACGGAGAGGCTCCAGACGGCCGTGGGCAATTCCGCCAGCAGGCCGACCGGGCGCAGCAGCAGGAACTGCCCGATGCACAAGACGCAGGCCACGGAGGTCGCCAGCCCGGTCAGCCGCAACGCCCCCAGGCGCCGAACCAGCTCGCCGCCGTAGACCAGGTACACGGCGTAGGCCACGGCGCTGCCAAAGACCAGCGCGGCTCCCAGGCCGATGTTGCTGCCCTGCACCTTCAGCTCATGGCCAAAGACCAGCAGCACACCGGCATAACTGACCGACAGGGCCAGGGCTTGCCGCAGCCCGACCCGGCGGCCGAACAGCAGCCAGCCCAGCAGCAGCACCAGGGTCGGGTTGAGATAGAGCACCAGGCGTTCGAAGCTGGCGCTGACATAAGCCAGGCCGGCAAAGTCCAGGAAGCTGGCCAAGTAGTAGCCACTGAAGCCCAGCCCCAGAACGGCCAGCTTGTCCCGCCCGGTGAGCGCCGGGCGCCCCCGGCCGGCCCACCAGGCCAGCGCCAGGAACAAGGGCAGCGCCAGCAGCATGCGCAGCATCAGCAGAGTGACGGCATCCACCCCGTGGCGATAAGCCAGCTTGACGATGATGGCCTTGCCGGAAAAACCGATGGCGCCACCGACGGCCAGCAGCCAGCCGGACCAGGACGGGTGAGGGTTGGGCGCAGCGGCATCGTCGGCCACACGGGGGGAACTGCTCATGCCGGGGATTCTAGGAAGCCGCCGGGCAAGGGTATTCGCCAAGGGGCAAGGCATGCTTGCCCACGCGAGCGCGACGCTCGCACGGCCGCAGGTGCGCGTTTCGCCGCATCAACAGCGTCCATCGGGCACGTGATAATCCGTGACACCCCACCCATCGGCAACCCTGAAAGGTCGTAGTGGCCCTGATCAGAAGTTCACTGCGCAACGCCGTGATGCTGGCCTTGCTGGTCGGCCTGCTGCTGCCCACGGCAGCGGTGCTGTTGTATGAACAGCAGCTCAGCCGGCAGACCGTCATGGATGACCTGCGGCGTGACCTCACCCGGGCGACCGAGGTGCTGGCGCTGTCACTGGCCGAGCCGATCTGGCAGGTGTCCCCAGACCTGGCCGAGCCGATGGTGAAGGCCCAGGTGGATGACCCGCGCTTCGTGTCCGTCGTCGTGACCGAAAGCGCGGCGCAGCAGGCCTTCATCGAATTCCATCGTGCCGGCGGCGATGAGCGCCTGACGCTCAGCGATACACGCTCGGTGCTGCGCGACGGCCGGGAGATCGCCCGGCTGACGGTGGTGATGAGCGCAGAGCCGCTGATGGCGCGCAAACGGGCCGACCTCTGGAACATGCTGTGGCGCAGCCTGCTGACGCTGACCCTCTCGCTGGGCCTGATCCTGATGGTGCTGCAGCGGCGCGTGCTTCACCCGATGGCCCGGCTCTCGCTCGCGGCCGACGAACTCGCCGCCGGCCAGTTGGACAAACCATTGGAGCTGGGTGGCGAGGATGAGATTGCCCGTGTGGGCAAGGCCATGGAGCGCATGCGGCTGGCCCTGCTCAAGGCCTTTGACGACTTGCGCGGCCATGCCTCCACGCTGGAGGAACAGGTGGCGCAACGCACCTATGAACTGACACAGGCCAATGCCGAGGTGACGCAGGCGCTGGCCAATCTCAAGACCGCGCAGCGCGAGCTGGTGGAATCGGAAAAGCTGGCCTCCCTGGGCCGGCTGGTGGCCGGCGTGGCGCATGAGCTCAACACGCCGCTGGGTAACGCCTTGACGGTGGTTTCCGCGCTGGAAGACCGCTGGGCCAAGCTCGACCGCATGCTGACGGACAACACACCGATGCGTCGCAGCCAGCTGGAAGACCTGGTGAAGGACACGCGCCGGGGCCAGGACATCCTGCACCGCAATGTGCAGAAGGCCGCCGACCTGGTGCGTGACTTCAAGCAGGTGGCCATCGACCAGACGAGCGACACCCGGCGTGAGTTCGAGCTGGCCCAGGTCGTGGAAGACGTGCTGGTGATGGTGGAGCCGAGCTTCAAGCACACGCCCTACCGGATCGAGACCGAGCTGGCACCGGCCTTGCGGATGAGCAGCTACCCGGGTGCGTTGGGCCAGGTGTTGACCAACCTGCTCATGAACACGCTGGTGCACGCCTTCGAGGGGCGCGACCACGGCCAGGTACTGGTGCGCTGCCACGGCGTGAGCGACACCGAGGTGGCGCTGTTGGTGCAGGACGATGGCCGTGGGATGGATGCCTCGGTGGTGCGGCGCATCTTCGACCCTTTTTTCACCACCAAGCTGGGCAAGGGCGGATCGGGCCTGGGCATGCACATCGTGCACAACATCGTGACCAACGTGTTGGGCGGGCAGATTGAGGTGACCAGCACGCCGGGCGAAGGCACCCGCATGCTGATGCGCCTGCCGGTGCAGGCACCGCTGCGTGAGCCGCAGCCGCTGCCCTGAACTATTGCGACGCGCTGGAAGCCGCCTCCGAGGCTGCAGGGCTCAGGGGCGCGGCGCTGGCCGAGGTGTCGGCATGCCCCCCCGTCACGTCATGCTTCTCGCCGGTCATGTCGATGTTGCCGCCGCTGCGCATCAACACAAACAGCGCCAGGCCGGCAAAAACGATGAAGCCAAGGACGAGTTTCCACATGGTGCGTAAGTCTCCGGAATACGTTGATTGATCTGCCCATTCTTCAGGGGCTGGCTGACACCAGCCTGAGTAAGGGGATGTGCCACCCCGGATGTGCGACGATGTGGCGCCCTGCCTGCCACCCCATGCCTCTGGCTACCTCGCCGCCCCCGGTGCAGTGCATCGCCTCGCCATCCCATGAACCTTCAGACCGAGCTTCCTCTTTGCCAGTTGCGCCCCTGGTGCGACGCTGACATTCAGCCGCTGGCCGCCCTGGCCAATGACCGGATGATCTGGCGCAACCTGACGCATCTGTTCCCGCACCCCTACGGCGAGCAGGACGCGCGGGATTGGGTGGCCATTGCAAACCGTGAGGATCCACCGATGCATGTGGCCATCACACTGGATAGCGAGATCGTCGGCGGCATCGGCGTTGAATTGGGCACGGGCATTCACGCGCTCACGGCCGACGTGGGGTACTGGGTCGCCCGGGATCATTGGGGACGGGGCATTGCCACGGCCGCCCTGCGCGCCTGGGCCCAGCATCTGCTGGCCACCACGCAGCTGGAGCGGCTGCAGGCCGCCGTGTTTGCCTGGAACCCCGCCTCGGCCCGCGTGCTGGAACGCGGCGGATTTACCCAGGAAGCGGTGTGCCGCAACAGCGTGTTCAAGGACGGCGAGGTCATCGACAGCCTGCTGTATGCCAGGACCCGATCCAGCCCCCTCGCCCTGCCCCCTATCGGGGGATCGCAAGGGACCGGGGCATAGGCAACTGCCTGCTGGCGCAACCGGCCTGCCGGGTCTACGCCCTTCGTTTCGGAGAGCTGGAGCGGCAGCGCACCGGTCCGTTCCTGCTGGACTTCCTGAACTTCGGTCGAACCACGGTGACCACCGGCTGGACATTCGAAGGTCTGTTGCTCATTCGCGGCGACACGGTGTTGTTCCGAAACTTCGGGGAGCACCTGCGTTTGCTCAATCGGCAACGGCCACGCACTTTCCAGAATCAGTGAGCTCATCGTCGGCGGCCCGGCGTGAGCCCGTGTTCCCGGGCCGCGGGAGTACCGCATGTACAAGAGAATCCTCCTACCCATCGACGGCAGCGTCACCGCCAATAAGGGCCCCGTGCCGGTGATGCTGGTTCGCCGGCCTCCGCCAGAAGCCTTGTCCAACTGAACCGAGGAGCCGCAGATGTACCACTCTCTCCTGGTTCCCCTGGACGGCAGCGCGACCGCCGCTAGAGGTCTGCGCGAGGCTATCGCGCTCGCAGCGCCTCTTAACGCCCGCATCACGCTGCTGCACGTGCTGGATGTCTACCCGTTCTTCGGCTATGCCGGGCTCACCGGACAGCTGGAACTTGAGCTGGCGCCACGGCGCGAGGCCGCCAACGACCTCCTTGCCGCCGCGGCCCTCGAAGTCCAGGACGCCCAACTACCTGTCTCCATCGTGCTGAAGGAATCGCTCGACGCCCACGCCGGTGCGGAGATCGTCCGGCAGGCCCGTGAGCTGGAATGCGACCTGATCGTCATGGGCACGCATGGGCGGCGCGGCTTGTCCCGCATGCTGCTTGGAAGCGACGCGCTGGTGGTGCTGCGCGACAGCCCCCTGCCGGTCCTGCTCGTCGGCCCGCTGGACAAGGACACGCCCGCCGCCGGGGGGGCTGTCCGATGAGCTGGCGTGCGCTTGTGGTGGTGGGCTTGGCGGTGCTGGCAGTGCTGGGGTTGCTCAGCCGCCTGTATGTCTTCCTCGTGACGCGGGACTGACGAAAAAGAAGGGGCGGTCCGCCCGGGCCGCCCGCCACCGTCACCGCCCCTTCCCTTCAATGCGCCGTCAGTCGAGGTGCATCGCGCTCCGGACGGGTCGTGCTCTGGCGAGCGACCAGCCCGCCCTCGTCCACGAGGTCCACCTCCCTGTGGTTCACACGGATCAGGCCCTCCGTCGCCAGGATGCCCAGCGAGCGGCTGACCGACTCGTGCGACACGCCCAGCAGGCTTGCGATGTCGCGCCGGCTCATGCGCAGCCGCAGCTTGCACGGCGAAAACTCGAGCAGGGCCTGTCGGGCCGACAGCTGAAGAAGGAACCGCGCCAGCCGCACTTCCGCCGCGACGGCCGCCATGTTGTGCAAGGTGGCGCCGCGCCGCGCCAGCTCCAGGCTCGCCGCTCGGGCCTGCAGGCGCGCCAGCAACGGATGCTCCCGGGTCGCGCGTTGCCACTCCCGCAGCGCCAGCACGGCCACGGAAGACGGCTCCAGCGCCGTCGCGGCCGTGGCATGGCGCTCGTCGTGCAGACCATCCAGCGCGAGGATGTCGCCCTTCAGCGCGAACGCATGGACCTGCTCATAGCCGTCACACTCGGTCTGGAACACCTTCAGTGTGCCTGAGCGCACGAAATACAGGCTCTCCAGCGGCGCCCCCTCCAGCACCAACAATTGCCCTGCGGACAGCCACTTCACGGGGAAACTCACGTCCCGCAATGAAGTCGCTTCTTCGATCGGCATGCCACCCCAGCGCAGCAGATCCATTCCTGTGCAACGCACGGCGTCGCCTTCCTGCGAACCGGCCGTCCCTGTTGTCGTCATCACGTCGCTCCTTGATTGGCCCGACGACCCAGCGCCCGTCAAAGGACGCCTCACACATCGCAGACCATGGCGCCTTCGAAGCGCGCTGGGCAACGTTAGAGCCACCATATCTCGCGCACAAGCAGACCAATTGACATACATCAGAGAACAATGCGGATGCCCCCCGAACCAGGGCATCCGATGCCGGGTTGCGCAAACGCAATTGGCCTGCCGAACGCCTCACCAGAATGGTCCTCATCAAGTCCGTATCCGCATCCGCATCCGCATCCGCATCCGCATCCGCATCCGCATCCGTATCCGTATCCGTATCCGTGTCCGCGAGCCGCACGCCATCGATCTGTGGGCGGACGGCATCTGCACGGGGCCGGGCCTTCCACACAGGCCCTTCAACACATCGTTCGCTGAGGTCGACCATGTACCGCAAAGTGCTACTTGCCTATGACGGCAGCCCACCCGCAAACGCTGCGCTGGCCGCCGCCGCCGTACTGCTGCACGGACAACCTGCCGAGCTGGAACTGGTCTACGTGATGTACGACCTGCCGCTCAACGTGGAGTTTTCTGACGGTGCCATGCTCGAGGCATCGCGCTCATCGCAACGTTCTGCGGCTGAGGCAATTCTGTCGCAGGCAACCCGACACTTGGCAGAGGACGCCCTGCCCGCCCAGCGCACGATCCTGGACGCGGGTGGACGTCGCACGGCTGAAGCGATCGTGGAGCACGCCGTGAGGGAGCACGCCGGCCTCATCGTGATCGGATCCCACGGTCGCCGCGGCGTCAGCCGCGCACTGCTCGGCAGCGATGCGGAACTGGTGGCGCGGCTGTCGCCGGTGCCGGTGATGATCGTCAAGGAATCCGGTCACGCGCCATGAACGCTGACGCCGGCGGATGGCGGTCCATCGCCGTACATGTCGGCCGGGGTGCCGCGGCGCAGCGAAGCATCAATGCTGCGCTGTTGCTGGCCCGGTGGTTCGACGCCCGCGTGACGGGCGTGATCGTCAGTGCGAATGCCCCCGACATCGAGACCGGCACGCCCTCCTCGCTGCGCTGGAGATCGTCCATGGACGCCGGGTCGGGTGATCGCGCCACCATGCACCAGCGCCTCCGCGTCCAGTGCGATGCTGCGGGGGTCCGTTGCGGCGATATCGCACCCTGCGCCGGACAAACCTCGGCGGCCCTCGTGCTGGCGAGTCACGCCGCGGACCTGCTGGTCGTCACGCAGCCAGTGGTGAGCCCGCACGGAGGGCCACTCACCATCGACGACCTTGAGGTGGTGCTTCGCCTGGCGGCTCGTCCGCTGCTCATCCTCCCCGCTACGAGGAGGGGGCCGCTATCTGTTCAGAACGTGTTGATCGCATGGGATGGCAGCGGCGCCTGCGCGCGGGCGGTTGCCGATGCGCTGCCCCTTCTCCGCCGCGCGGTCGAGGTACAGGTGGTACAGCTCATCTGCCGAGAAGCCGTTTGCACCGCCCTGACGGATTGGTGGCCGCCGTTGCGCGACTGGCTGCGCCGGCAAGGCGTTGCTGCGCAGAACCGCCCGGTCACCCTCACGACACGACCCGGGCTGCAGCTCCGGCGCCTGGCGGAACTGCTCGATCCGAACCTCGTCGTCATGGGCGCCTACGGCCAGGAAACCTGGCGCGCTCCCTGGATCGGCCGAACCACGCGTTTCATGCTCGAAACCTCGCCCGCGCCGCTGCTGGTCTCGCACTGAGCCTCGGGCCGGCGCGGGACCATGCCAGAAGCTGGTCAATGCGACATGAGCACAGGGACCGTCATCGCGCCCAGCAAGGTTCTCGACGTGCCCCCGAACAGGAACTCGGACCAGCGAGGATGACCATAGGCCCCCATCACGATCAGGTCGGTGTTCAGGTCGCAGGCGGCTGACAGCATGGCCTCGCCGATCGGCCGTGTGGTCACCAGATCTTGAGGCTGCGCGTCCACCCCCTGGAAGGCCAACCACTGATGCATGCTGTGCAGGCGCTGCAGTGCTCGGCCGCCGTCTGGGTCGTGCCGCCAATGGGCGAGCTGCACCTGCTGGGCCTGTCGGAGCAAGGGCAGCGCATCGGTCATTGCGCGTACGGCTTCCCGGCTCTCGTCCCAACCGATGAGCATACGCCGCATGCGCACCGGCCCGTGATGCGTGTGGGGCACCAGCAAGTTGGGCCGCGCGCCATGCAGCAGCACCTGCTCCAGGGTGGACAGTTCGTACCGGTAATCGGCCCGCGCGGGATCCGGCTGGCTCATCACCAACAGGTCGGTGCAATGGGCGCGGCCGGCCAGGGAGGTCGCGACGGGACCCTCGTCGGTGATGGCCTCGAACGACGGCAGCCTTGCGGCCTCGCAGCGCGCGCGAAAGTCACCTGCCGCCGTCTCCGCCCTCTCGATCAGCAGCGGCCAGGCGGACGTCGCGTCATCCCCGAGCAGCGCGGCCGCGCCTGGCCAAGCCGGCAGGTCCACCATGCCCGTAGGCGCGACGCCGATCAGATGGGCATCGAAGTCCTGGGCCAGGTGGATCGCCACCTCGGTGCGTGCGGCGCAGGTTGGGGCCCCATCCAAGCCCACCATCACCGTTCTGTAGGTCATCCCTTGCTCCTTGACCGGTTCCTACCAGCACTTCACTCGAAGCTCAGGACGGCGCGGCCTTCGATGCGACCTTGCCTGAGCGCGTCGAAGATGACGTTGACGTCTTCCAGCGCATGCCGAGTCGTCTCGGCATGGACCTTCCCCTCCGCGGCGAACTGCAGCGCCTCGTTGAGATCCTGGCGTGTGCCGACGATAGAGCCACGCACCGTCTTCGCGTTGAGCACGACATCGAATATAGGCAGCGCGAAGTCGCCCGGCGGCAGCCCGACCATCGACATGGTGCCGCGCTTGCGCAGCATGGCCAGCGACTGGCTGAACGACTGCCGCGACACGGCGGTGACCAACGCCCCATGCACGCCCTGCAGCTCCCGATGCAAGACGTCGGCGGGATCGCCTTCGAGTGCGTTGACGCAAAGCTCCGCCCCCAGCGCCGCGGCCAGGCCAAGCTTGGTGGCGTCCACATCCACCGCGGCGACATGGAAGCCCATCGCCCGGGCATACTGGATGGCCAGGTGGCCCAGCCCCCCTGCGCCCACGACAGCGACCCACTGGCCGGGTCGGGCGTCGAGCACTTTCAATCCCTTGTAGACCGTGAGACCCGCACAAAGGATCGGCGCGAGCGCCTCGAACGAGCCCTGCGCCGGAAGGTGGCCGACGTAGTTGGGGTCCGCGAGAACGTATTCGGCAAAGCCGCCGTTGACGCTGTAGCCGGTCATCTGTTGGTGATCGCAGAGGGTCTCCCACCCCGTGAGGCAATGCTCGCAATGGCCGCAGGCCGTGTGCAGCCACGGCACGCCGACGCGGTCACCCTCGCGAACATGCTTGACCCCAGCGCCGACGGCCGCGACGGTGCCCACGCCCTCGTGTCCCGGGATGAAGGGCAGGCGCGGCTTGACCGGCCAGTCGCCATCGGCAGCATGCAGGTCCGTGTGGCAGACGCCACAGGCGGCGAGCTTGACGAGGATCTGGCCGGCCCGAACTTCGGGAATGGGCAGGTCCTCGATGATGAGCGGCTCACGGAAAGCGTGGACCACGGCGGCTTTCATGGTGCGCATGGGGACTCCTTGTTGGTTGGAGAAGGCGGCTTTGGCGCGGCCTGCCGATCAAAGCGCCAGCGGCCAGGCCACGGTGTCGAGGTGCTCCGGACGGAGGCGGACCAACCGAAGCGCTCTTCGATCGCCTGACGCAGCGCGTCGGACGATTCCGGCTCGCCGTGGGCCATCGCGGCCTCCTCGGCACCACCAAGACTCTGACCGACTCAGCGTAGGTGCGACTCAGCCCGGAGCGATTGCGTTGGATCAATTGCCTGGCCCCAGATTTGCGCCTGGCATCGAAGTTGACACCTGTCACGCAAGGGTAAGTCCCGACAAATTTGATTCAACTGGTGCGTCCCAGTGGGTACTGAGGGGTATCGGAACCATCACTCGGTTCGAACTCGGGAGAGGGCCATGGGAAGCCAGCAAGATGCGCCATCGCGAGAGCGGGCGCAAGCAAATCGTTCGAGTCCGCTAGGGGATGCCCTGCTAAGAGGACTCTATGTGGGGGCAGCCTTGTACGTGTCGTGCTTCCTGACGCTTGCCGAGCCTGACCATTTGACCGTTACTCTTCTAGGCTTGCTGTTTCCAGCAGCCTTCATTCTTTGTGCATGGGTGAAGCGGGAGCTTGACCGTCGTCATCTCCAGGGAGATGGCGGCCAGTACCCGGAAAGGGTCGGCGCCAATGAAAGAAAACGAAATGACAGAGCTTGAACTTGACGAGATTGCCGCGGTCAGCGGTGGGATGGGCAGATCCGCCAATGGAGCAACCGGCACTACACCGGTCAACAAAGGCAGCGGTTCAAACAGCTGCACCGATGGAATCGTTGGCGGGATGGTCGGAGGATTTTTCGGGGGCTTGGCAACCGGGAACCCCATCGGTCTGTTTGGCGTGTTTGCTGGAGCAACTTTGGCCGGCGCAATCGCTGGCGGATGCTTCAACTACGCTGGTAACAGGCCCATCATGGCCAAGTAGCAGCCACCAACCAATGCATGCGCCATGAAGATCGGCCCCTCACGGGGCCGATCTTATTTTTGGCTAAATCGCCTCTGCACTCAGTCGCGAGCGTAGATATCCACGTCCTTGGTCTCACGCACGAACAGCAGCCCGATCACCAGGGTGAGCGCGGCGATGCCGATGGGATACCACAGGCCGTGATAGATGTTGCCGTTCTGCGCCACCATCGCAAAGCTGATGGACGGCAGCAGGCCGCCGAACCAGCCGTTGCCGATGTGATACGGCAGGCTCATCGAGGTGTAGCGAATGCGGGTGGGAAACAGCTCCACCAGCATGGCCGCGATCGGGCCATAGACCATGGTGACGTACAGCACCAGCAGCGTCAGGATGGCAACGGTGAGCACGGTGTTGATCTTTGCCGGATCCGCCTTGGCCGGGTAGCCGGCGGCCTTCATCGCGTCTGCCACTTCCTTCTTGAAGGCGGCAATCTTCTTGGCACTGTCTTCGTCAAACTTGTGCCCGCCCGCCGTCAACGTGGCCGACGGAGACGTGATGACACGGTCCCCGATCTTCACCAGCCCCGTGCCAGCCGGACCATCCACCGTCTCATAGGTGGCAGATGCCTGCGCCAGCGCACGCTTGGCGATGTCGCACGGCGTCACGAAGTCAACATCACGCGCCACCGGGCTGCCCTGGAACGAGCACTGGCCCGGGTCGGTCGTCAGCGTGATCTGCGCGGTGGCCTGGGCACGCGCCAGGTCAGGATTGGCCGCGTTGGTCAGCGCCTTGAACAGCGGGAAGTAAGTCAGGATGGCCAGCAGCAGGCCCGCCATGATGATGGGCTTGCGACCGATCCTGTCTGACAGCGTCCCGAAAATCACGAAGAACGGTGTGCCGATCAGCAGGGCCACCGCCACCATGATGTTGGCCGCTGCGGGGTCCACCTTCAGCACACTGGTCATGAAGAACAGCGCGTAGAACTGGCCCGTGTACCAGACCACCCCCTGACCGGCGACAAGGCCGAACAGCGCCAGCAGCACGATCTTGAGGTTCTTCCACTGGCCGAAGGATTCGGACAGCGGCGCCTTGGAGGTCTTGCCCTCGGACTTCATCTTCTGGAAGGCAGGCGATTCATTCATCGACAGTCGGATCCAGACGCTGATGCCCAGCAGCAGGATGGAGACGATGAACGGAATGCGCCAGCCCCAGGCGGCGAAGGTCGCCTCACCCAGCAGGGTGCGGGTGGAGAGGATGACAATCAGCGACAGGAACAGGCCCAGGGTCGCCGTGGTCTGGATCCACGAGGTGTAGGCGCCACGCTTGCCGTGCGGCGCATGCTCCGCCACATAGGTGGCTGCGCCGCCGTATTCACCGCCCAGTGCCAGGCCTTGCAGCAGGCGCAGCCCGACGAGGATGACCGCCGCCGCGGGGCCGATGGTGTCGTAGGTTGGCAGCACACCCACGATGAAGGTGGACAGGCCCATGATCAGGATGGTCACCAGGAAGGTGTACTTGCGACCGATCATGTCGCCCAGGCGGCCGAACACCAGCGCGCCGAAGGGGCGCACGATGAAGCCGGCCGCGAAGGCCATCAGCGAGGCGATAAATTGGGCCGTAGGATCCAGGCCGGTGAAGAACTGCTTGCCGATGATGGCGGCCAGGGAGCCGTAGAGATAGAAGTCGTACCACTCGAATACGGTGCCCAGCGACGAGGCGAAGATGACTTTCTTCTCCTCGGCGGTCATCGGTGCACTGGTGGTCACTGCACTTGCAGTTGCCATGGGGTTGTCTCCTCGATGTCACGAAGAATCACCGACCGGGGATTCTTGGTGGGCGACTATCGGGGGCGGCTCTGACCTCTGTCTGACGCGATACTTTCCGGGGGCTGACAAACCCGGTGGGAACCCTGAGGGGTTTTTTCTTGATGCGGAATTTGGGGGTGTGTGCGGTGCAGCAGAGGGTATGTCCTAGCCCGTCAACCTGCCTTGCGCGCCAGGCGCGTCATGCCCGTGGGCATAGCGGCCGCTTGCGCCCAGGCGGGGCCCTCAAACCACGCATCCCCATCCAGACAGGCCACCGCCATGTCCAGCGCATCCAGGCCCCAGAAGAGGCGGTCGCCCACAGCTACCGTCGGCACACCAAAAACGCCTCGCGCCAGCGCGTCATCCGTGGCTTGCCGCAACGCCTGTTTGACGGCATCGCTGTTGGGGTCCTGGGGCGGCGCCAGGACTGCGGTCAAGCCCTGCAACCGCTCAGGATCAACAGCATCCAGCCCGCCCTGCCAGACATGGCGGAAGACGGTCTCCACGGCGTAGCGGTTCGGCGTCTGGCTGGGTTGTGCCGTGGCCCACAACAGACGCAGGAGCGGCAGCGGATTGAAGGGATGCTCGGCCGGTAGGTCCAGCGCAATGTTGAGCTTGTGACTCAGCCACAGCACCTGCCGATAGGTCCAGTCACGCTTGTGTGGCAACTCCGCCGGGCCCTTGTGGTCCATGGCCTTGAGCACCGCGCCAAAGAGGATAGGCACATAACGGACCGCCACGCTCCGGCCGGCCAGCACCTCCGGCAGACGTTCGAAAGCCAACGCGGCGTAGGGGGAGATGGGGTCGAAATAGAAGTCGATGGTGTTCATGACAGACCTTGCCTCAGTCGTTCAGCATAGAACTACGCCGGGGCCGCAAGGCTCAGGCATCAGGGCGGCGAGAGCGTCAGCCAGCCGGCTGCGAAGCCTCGGTGACCCCATGGGTGCGCAGCAGGGTGCGACGCTCAGGCAGCAGCGCCAGGATGCGAATGCGCTCGTCGTCCCCCGCCTGGCTCCATCCAGCAATCTCCGTGATGGTCCGGGCACAGCCCCTGCACAAGCCGGTGGCGTCATGCATCTTGCAGATGTTGATGCAAGGCGAAGCCACGCGCCCTTCCGGCGTGCGAGGGATGTCCGCCAGCGGCAGGCTCATGACTGCATGACCTCCACCACGGGCGCCCCGGTCAACGCCACCAACTGCTGCGGCGTCATCTGGAAGACACCATTGGGATGACCCGCCGCGGCCCAGATGGTGTCAAAACGGAACAACGTCTCGTCAATGAACAGTTGCGGTGCGGACCAGCCCTGTGCCGGGGCAAAGCCCAAGGGCGAGACGCCCCCAATGGAGAATCCCGTGCGGGCCTTCACGAAGTCGGCATCAGCGCGGCCCAGCGGGCCGGTGTGGACCTGCAGCTTGCGCTCGTCCACGCGGCGGTCTCCAGCGGCAATGACCAGCACCGCCCCATCATCCGACTTGCGACGGAAGACCACACTCTTGGCAATCTGGCCCAAGGCCACGCCCAGGACATCCGCCGCCTCCTGCGCGCTGCGCGCGGAACTGGTCAGCCACAGCGGGTCATGCCCGTGCGCCAGGGTCTGGAGGACGGCGCGTACACGTTCAAAGCCTTCCGACCTGGGCTCGGCGATGGAAGCGGGCGAGGCTGCCGTCGTGGCACCCATCGAAGCAGTGGAAGAGGAGGAGACATTCATGCCGTGCATTGTGCCGCGATTGCCCGCAAGGCCTGCCACAGGGGCCCTCGCCACCGGTGTCGCCAAGGCGTCAGGCTCTCAGGGCCTTTCGCTATCGCGCCAGGGCCGCCGCTGCGTTAAGGTCTACGCGATGAGCGAAGTGACCAGCCCTTTTGAACCCGAATTCACCGAGAAGCTCTGCGAGATCTTCGAGCAGCTGATCAGCTTCAATCAGGTGCTGGGCCTGAAGGTGGATGCGCTGACCGAGTCCACCGCCCGGGCCCATATCCGCATGCGGCCCGAGTTGATCGGCCATTACGCCCACCAACGCATGCACGGAGGCGTGATCAGTGCGGCGCTGGACGCCATGGGCGGCCTGGCCGTGATGGCAGCCACCGGCGCGCGCCACATGAATGAGGCGCCCCAGCAGCGCCTGCAACGCTTCGGCAAGCTGGGCACCATCGATCTGCGGGTGGATTACCTGCGCCCCGCCGTCGGCGCCCTCTTCCACTGCGAAGCCGAGATCCTGCGGCTGGGCAGCCGCGTGGCCAACACCCGCATGGCCTTCACGGACGAACAGGGTCGGCTGCTGGCGGCCGGGGCGGCCGCCTACATCGTGTCCTGAACCGGCTCGCCCACCGCGCTTTCCTTGACCGAGGAGATGCGATACACACAGCGGCGAGCCCCCGCCAACAGATGCTCGCCGCGCTCCACCGTGACCGCCGGCCCCAGGCATTGGCGGAACAATGAAAGCTCCGAGCGGCAGAACCCCTGGCAACTGGTTGCGGCCGCGCAGATGGGGCAATGGTCCTCGATGAGCAACCAGTCCCGTCCCGCGCGCTCCGCACGCGCCATGTAGCCTTCCTCCGCCCGCAGCCGCGCCAGCTCGCGTACCCGTTCAGCCAGCGTGTGGCAACGCGACAGCCGGGCTTCGTAGCGACGTTCACAGTCTCGCTCACGCGCGGTGATGAGCTGGTCCAGCGCCGCATCGCCGAAGACGGCGCGCGCTTGCTGAATGAGCTGCAACGTCAGGTCGGCATGGCGGTCCGGGAAGCGGCCGTGGCCCGCCGCAGTGAGCGACCAGAGCTTTCGCGGCCGGCCCACCCGAGGCGAGGCCGGAACGTCACCGGCCCCGGGGCCCGTTGCCGGTCCGGCCGCCAGACCGGCGTCGTCATGCGTGTCGTCCCGCCCTTCTCCCCGCGCCTCCACCAGCCCCTGCAATGTCAGCCGGGCCAGCAGCTTGTGTGCGCCCATCGGTGTGATGGCACAGGCCGCTGCCAGGGTAGCCGCCGGCTGGGGCCCACGGCTCTTGAGCTCGAACAGGAGCCGGTCCTCGTTGCCGTCAGGCTGTTCGCCGCTCATGAATGTTGCCTGGCAAAGCGGATGAAACCGATGGCCGCCATCAAGCACATGCAGCCGCCCAGCAACATGATCCATCTTGCGGAGAGCATGCCCAGGCCACCGCCAATCAAGGCGATGAGCGTGTTGGAGAGGCAGAAGACCGTGGTCAGCAAACCCATCACCCGCCCCTGACCGTACGCCGCAAACCGTTCGGACATCCAGGCTGGCATCAGCGCGTTGTAGAAGGACAGCGGCACGCCCAGCAAGGGGATCAGCGCCAGCCCCGCCCACGACGGCGCAAAGCTCAACGCCAACAGCCCGAAGGCGGCCACCACGGCAAAACGGGCGGCGCGGCGCAGCGGCGTAGGCCCGGAGCCGATGCGCGCGGCCAGCATGCTGGCGGCGGTCATCGCGCCGCACTGCACCGCCGTGACGAGTGCAATGCCGCGGCTGTCCAGCCCCGCCTGCTGCAGCATCCACAGCGGCGCGAATTCATACAGCGCATTAACGCCCAGGGTGTAGGCCATCTGCAGGGCCGCCAGGTGACGCAGCACCGGGTCCGTCACCAGCAGCCCCAGCGACTGCTGGCGACGCATGGCCACGAACAGCGGCACTGGGTGGGCCAGATCGGTCTCCTCTGCATGGCGCATGGGCTTGTCGTCCGGCAGGCCCATCAGTAGCAGCACCAGACAAGGCACGAGAATGGCCGCCGAGACCACAAAGGGCACGGCCTCGCCCAGCGGCAAGGTGAGCCCGCCCAGCAAGGGGCCCACCAGCCAGCCGATGTAGAGGCTGGCGTTGAGCCAGGCGAAGCTGCGGGTGCGATCCAGCTGCGGATGCCAATCGGCCAGCAAGGCACGCACCACGGCCACATTGCCCTCCGTCAGGCCCGTGACGAAGCGGGACAACACGAACAGCGGGTAATTGCGCTGTGCCAATGCCACAGCGCTGAGGCCGTAGCTGATCAGCGTGGCGGTCAGCGTGATGCTGAGGACCCGGCGGCGGCCATAACGGTCAGACATCGGGCCCACGAACAGGCTGCCAATGAGGATGCCGGCCGGGTTCACCGCCAGCGCCAGGCCCATCAGCAACTCCGGCGGCAGGCCGGCGAAGTGGGTGAAGCTGTCCACCGGGCCACCCACGAAGATCGGCGCCAGGATGGGATAGGGCAAGGCCACGCCAGCCGTGCTCATCATCGACAAGGCGCAGACAGCCCACAGGAGCAGTTGGGGATGGCGCAGGGGCGCCTGCGGCGCGGGAGTGGAAGTCGGGGTCAGCACGGCGCTCATGGCACCTCTCGCCGCTGAGACGGGGTCATGGCGAGTGCATGCCCCGGCGGCCAGGGCGGCCCCTTGAGTTCCAGCTCATTGCCATCGGGGTCGAACAGATAGAGCGAGGGCCCTTCGCCTTCAGCGCCGTAACGTGACCCATAGCTATCCACCGTCACGCCCTGGCTCACCAACCAGTGCCGCAGCGAGGTTTCGTCCAGCGATTCCACGCGCAGGCAGAAGTGATCCACATTGCGGCCTTCCTTGCCGGGCCCCTCACCGCCCGAACGACCGATACGGCCCTCCAGCGTAACGAGGTCGATCAACTGTTCACCCGCACGCAATTGCACCAGCCCGATCTCATCCTGCCGCCGCTCGACGGTGCAACCCAGCAGGTCCACATAGAAGTGCAAGGCCGCCTGCAGGTCGCGCACGCGCAGCACCAAATGGTCGATGCCCCGGATCTTGATCATGGATGGCTCCTCGCTGTCTTGACGGCGCATCTTCTCCGAGCATCGGCAATAAATAAACAAACGGTTTATTAACACTGCGCATGGCAGGGAGACCTGACAATGGCGGCATGACCTTCCGAGCACTTCCTCTTCCCGATGACGTAAGCGGCCGGCTTTGGCTGCAATCGATGCCGGGCCGCCGAGAGTCCTGGAGCGATTTCCTGGACGAGGCGCGTCTGCGCCAACTGAATCTGGTGGTGTGCCTGAATCCGCTGGATGAGGTGGCGTTGCTCTCCCCGGCGTACCACAAGGCCATTGTGGAGGGCCGGCTGCCGTTCCGATGGATGCATGTGCCGATGTTGAATTTCGGGCTGGCATCCGAGGCGGCGGCGTTCCGGCAAGGTGTGGAGCAACTGGCGCAGGGCCTGCGACTGGGCGACCGCGCGTTGGTGCATTGCGCGGCCGGCATGGGCCGCACCGGCACGATGGGTGCTTGTGTGCTGAAGCGGCTGGGGCAGAGCGCAGAAGACGCCGTGGAGGCAGTGCGCATCGCCGGATCGAATCCGCAGTCGGCCGTGCAGTCGGGGTGGATTCAGCAGTTCTAGGGAACCTCTGCATCACTCCCGCGAGCCGAGGTGGCCCTGATTCGGGATGGGACGCAAGGCGAAAACCGCAGCCATAGCGGGCGCTATGGCGAGGATTTGCAATGCCGCGGACCGCCCGAAGCGGGGTCACATCACTCCCTTTTCCAACGACCGCGCGTGAAGTCCGGAAAGTCTTTCGCATTGCCCCGGTCCGCCACCGACTCACAGCTCAGCGGCAACACGGCCGACCACGTGGCCGCATCGTAGACATCCTGGTCCATCGGCTGGCCCTGGCGCAGGTTGTAGATCACCCGCCACAGCATCACGAAGTCCATGCCGGCGGAGCCCCCTTGCTGCGCCTGCGTGCCCAGTTGCTTCCACACGGGATGATCGAAGCGGGCAAACCAGGGATCCATCTGCGTGTCCCATTCACGGAAGGCCTCGCGGCTGCCGTTGCTCGACTGCATGATCTTCTTGCCGTCCAGCATCTCCACGGCCATGCGGTCCGGGAACCCACTGAACATGCCGTTGGTGCCCACCACCGTGCTCAGGCGCGAATAGGGGCGCGGCGTGCTGGTGTCATGCTGCAACAGGACCGTTCGGCCGGAGGCGCACTTGATCACGCTGGTGTTCACATCGCCGGTGATAAAGCGCAGGCGGCTGTGCGGGTGATTGGCCGGCAACTCGCGGTTGGCATACGCCGCCAGACCGCGCGCGTTGGAACTCTGCGAATTCAGATACTCGAAACGGTCGCCCCGGTGAATGCCGAAGTATTGGGCAATCGGCCCCAGGCCATGCGTGGGATAGAGGTTGCCGTTGTGCTGCGTATAGCGCAACGTGCGCCAGGAGCCCGGCCCGCGCTCCAGGTCCTTGAGCTGCTGGCGCAGGTCATGAAAATACGCGCCCTCGGCATGCACCAGCTCACCAAACAGACCCTGGCGGATCATGTTCAGCAGCATCATCTCCTCACGCCCGTAACAGCAGCTCTCCAGCATCATGCAATGGCGCTGGGTGGCCTCCGCCGTGTCGACCAGCAACCATGCTTCGTTGATGGTCAGCGCCGCAGGCGTCTCGATGAAGACGTGCTTGCCGGACTTCATCGCGGCCACTGCCATCGGCGTGTGCAGCTCCCACGGCGTGGCAATGATCACGGCATCCACGTCGGTGCGTGCAATCAGGCGCTCCCAGGCGCCGGAGCTGCCTGTGATGACCTCCGGGCGCGGCGCCCGCGCCTGGTTGATCAGCGCCAGGGTCTTGTCCAGTGCCTGCGGGTCGATGTCGGCAATGGCCGTGATGCGCACCCCCTCCAGGCGGCAAAGCGTCTGCGCCAGTTCGGCCCCGCGCTGCCCCACCCCAATGAGACCCACGCGAACCTCGGCCAGCGGCAACGCCTTCAGGCCCATCGCGCTTTTGTTGCCCGTGGGCAGCGGCGCCAACGGCCCGCCCGAAGCGCAGCCCGCCGCCAATGCGGTGGCCGCGCCCGTGCCAAGCAATCCGCCCAGCAGGCGGCGACGATCAGGTTGGTCGGGCCGGTCGGGCTGGTCGGGTTGATTCCATGGGCTGGTCCGGTGCTGGTCATCCATCGTGCGCATCTCCGCATCTCGTGCGGCGCGATGATACGGGCGCTACGACAATGACTGGATGTCGAACGCACTCCCTCTGATGCATGTGGACGCACAGCGCATCGTCATCAACAAGCCCGCCGGCCTGCTGGCCGTGCCCGGCCGTGGTGAGGACAAGCAGGATTGCGCCTGGGCCCGTGTGCAGGCGGTGTATCCGGACGCGCTGGTGGTCCACCGGTTGGACCAGGCCACGTCCGGCCTGCTCGTGTTTGCGCGGGGCGAGGCCATGCAGCGTGCGCTGAGTGCGGCGTTTGCGCAGCGGCAGGTGGACAAGCGGTACGAGGCCGTTGTGCACGGCCTGGTGGCGCAGGAGCAGTTCGAGATCGACCTGCCGCTGATCGCGGACTGGCCCCATCGGCCACGCCAGAAGGTCGACCACGAACACGGCAAGCCGAGCCTGACGCGGGTCAGGGTGGTGTCCCGCCATCCGGGGCTCCGCGCGGGCCACCTCGCGGACCACACCGCGGAGCACATCGCGGACCACCACGCCGCTGGCGATGGTGTGTCTCCGATGGCGACTGTCGCTGACGGCCATGCGTCTGGAAACAGCGCCGCGAGCGCTTCCTCTGGCGCCCCTGCTGCATCCGCAGACCGCACGCGCCTGTGGCTGGAACCGGTCACCGGCCGATCCCACCAGTTGCGAGTGCATTTGCTGGCTGTGGGCCATCCGATCCTGGGCGATGCGCTGTATGCGCCGCCTGATGCCCTGTCCCAGGCGCCGCGCTTGCTGCTGCATGCGCGCGACCTGACACTGCCGCCCTTGCTGGGTGAGGCAGCACTCACCCTTCATTCACCCGCTGATTTCTGAGGAGCCTTCATGGACGCCACCCTCTCGCCTCCCTCGACCATCACCCCGAGCTCGCCGGCCTCCGCCACCGAGGCGCAAGCCTCCGCAGCAGGCCGCACGCTGACCTTCATCACCGGCAGCTCACGCGGGCTGGGCGAAGCGCTGGCGCGCGAATGCCTGCAGGCCGGCCACCAGGTGATCGGCATTGCCCGGGGCCGCAGCGATGCACTGGAGGCGTTCGCTCGCCAGCACGGGCATGCGCTGCAGCAGTGGCAGGCGGATCTGTCCGAGCCCCTGGTCATTGCCCGCCACGTGGGGGACTGGCTGCGCACGCAGCCCGGAGACTGGTCGGCCGTGAACCTGGTCAACAACGCAGGGGTGATCCCCACACCCGGGCCGGTGGAGGCCACCTCGCTGGAGACCCTGTCTGGCGCATTGCGCGTGGGCCTGGAGGCCACGCTGCTGATCAGCGCGGCCTTCCTGGACGCCACCCTCGCCTGGCCTGCGGACCGCCGCATCCTGAATATTTCCTCTGGCCTGGGCCGGCGCGCGATGGCGGGGTCCGCCGTGTATTGCGCCGCCAAGGCCGGCATGGACAACCTGAGCCGGGCCATGGCGCTGGACGAAGAGGTGAAGGCGGGCCAGGGCCGGCCGTTTGCACGCGTGGTCTCCCTGGCTCCCGGCATCATCGACACCGACATGCAGGCCACCATCCGGGGCGGCTCCGCCGAGCAGTTCCCGGACCGGGACCGCTTTGTGGCCTTCAAGACCGAAGGTCAGTTGGCCAGTGCCGAGGACACGGCCCGTAAGGTGCTGAGCTATCTGTCCAGAAAAGACTTCGGCCAGCAGGTGCTGGCCGATGTACGGGACGCTTGAGCGCCTGAAGGCGGAGACGGGGACGCGCCAGGCGATGGCGCCAGCGTCTGCTCAAGTGCCTAGCCAGTGACGCCTATCCAGCGCCTATCCCAGCATGTTGGCGGCGCGCAGCAGCCCCATCAGCAGCATCCACAGCACCACCGAGCGCCACACCAGGCCCACCACACTCTGCAGGTGGCCCAACTGGGGCGGCTGCCCGCCCGTGGAGCCTTCGGCCCGGGTGGCATCCATGTCACCACCGGCCTCGAAGGTCTTGCTGCGGTCCGGTGTCACCCCCGGGGCCGCGCTGCCCCCGAGCTGCACCCCCACCGCACCTGCGGCGGCCGCGAGGATGATGCCCTCGTTGCTGTGAGCCCAGAGCGCAGCATCCCGGCGCCAGCCGTTCACTGCCTCCTCGAAGTTGCCCACGATGGCAAAGCCGGTGGCGGTCAAACGCGCCGGCACGTGATCGATGAGGCCGAACAGGCGGCGCGACAGGTGCATCAGGCGTTCGTTGGTCGGGGCGTCCAGCGTGCGGCTCTTGAAAGCCCAATAACGGCCCGCGAACTCGGCCATCCGGTACAGCACCGCACCGGCCGGGCCCAGGCCCAGCGCCGAGAACAGCACAAACCAGAAGAACACCCCAAAGACGTGGCGATGCGCAGCCAGCAGGGAGTGCTCCAGCACATGACGCAACAGTTCGGTACGCGGAAGCTCACTGGCATCCAGGTGACGCCATTCCGCCAACAGGCGGCGGGCCTCCAGTTCGTCACCGCGCTCCAGCGCGTCCCGGATGTCGGTGAAGTAGTGGCTGAACTGGCGGAAACCCAGCGTCAGGTACAGCACCAGTACATCCAGCAACAGCGACAGCACCAGGCTGTAGCGGTTGAGCAGCATCGCCAGCAGGCCGACCATCAGCGCCGGGCCCACCACGGTGATGGCCCAGACGACCGAGGCGTGGTGCGACCGGCCGGCATCGAAATTGCGCCCCGTCCAGCGCACCCAGGCAATCATGCCCTGGTGGACAGGATTGCCGTGCGGCAGAGGCTTGAGTTGCTCGCAGATCAGTGCGAGCAAGACCGCTATGAGGTTCATGGCCCGGGATGATAGCGGCCTGACACCGGACCGCGCCCGAATCAGACCAGGAGGAAACGATACAGGTTGCGCAGCATGGCGGCAGTCGCCCCCCAGATGAAGAACTCTCGATGGGGTTCGGGGGGCTCACCGTTGCTGGTTGCAAGACCTGTCCCTGTCCACGGCATGGAGAGGAACTGGCGGTGGCCGCCGTCCCAATCGACGCGGTGGCGCTGGTGGTGGGCCGGGTTCATGAGGAAGGCCAGCGGCACCTCAAAAGCCTCGGCCACCTCGAAGGCATCCAGGCGCAGCACGGCGTCCGGCCGGACCAGGGCCACCACAGGGGTCACCTCGAAAGCGGTGACGGTGCGGTAGACCGGCATCTGCCCCAGGATCTCGACGAAGGGTTCATCCAGCCCGATTTCCTCTTGCGCCTCGCGCAGCGCCGTGCGCTCGGGGGAGCCGTCTTCGGGTTCGGCGCGGCCGCCTGGGAAGCTCACCTGGCCTGCATGTTCACGCAAATGGGCTGTGCGCTGAGTGAGCAGCACGGACAAACCACCCTCGCGCCGAACCAGCGGCACCAGCACGGCGGCCTGGGCAGGCGGGCGGTCGGTGATCAGGCTGCCGTCGCCCGGGATCTCGGGATCGAAAGGGGGCGGGCGCAGAAACCGTTCACGCAGCGCCTCGGCCGTCAACCGCGCGGCCGGCACGGCCGGCAGGTGGGCATCGGTGCCGGTGACGGGCACCAGCCAGGGTTCCTTGATGGCGGGACGGTTCGGAAGCGTGGGCATGAAGATGGCGTGCAGCTCGGCGCAGTATGCCGAGAATGAAAAAACCGCTCCCGGGCGAGGCCTTGGAGCGGTTTTTTGGTTGCACAGCCCGAAGGCTGTGCGAAGGATGCTGCCGGGATCCGAGGATCAGGCCAGCTTTTCCTTGATACGTGCCGACTTGCCCGAACGTTGGCGCAGGTAGTACAGCTTGGCACGACGGACATCGCCGCGGCGCTTCACTTCGATCGAAGCGATCAGGGGGCTGTAGGTCTGGAACGTACGCTCAACGCCTTCGCCGCTGGAGATCTTGCGGACGATGAAGTTGGAGTTCAGGCCACGGTTGCGCTTGGCAATGACCACGCCTTCGTAGGCCTGCACCCGCTTGCGGGTACCTTCCACCACGTTGACGTTGACGATCACGGTGTCGCCAGGAGCGAACGCGGGGATGGTCTTGTTCAGGCGAGCAATTTCTTCTTGCTCGAGGATCTGGATCAGGTTCACAAAAAACTCCTAGTGATCGTGCCCGCGCAAATGCGTTTTATGACTGGACGGCGCCTTGGCGGCACCGGTTCCGTGTCTGGAGCGGCATGCTGGGTTCACTAAGCTTTCACTGGGCTGTAACTCAGTGATTCAGCGACTCAACATGCCCGCTCGATGAGGCCCCGAGGAATTCGGGAAGCCGGCCGGACAGAGGATCGGGGAAACGCGGGATTATAGACAGGCTTTGGAAACCGTCAAACCCGGCGCAGGCTGGCCAGGAAGGCTTCGTCCTTGCGGCTGAGCTTTCCGTCACGGCGGGCGGCCTCGATCAGCTCCGGGCGCCGCTGCTGGGTCAGGGCCAGCGAGCGCTCACGGCGCCAGCGGGCGATTTCGGCATGGTGGCCGGAGAGCAGCACCGGGGGCACCGGTTGGGCGCCGTTGGCGATGTGCAGCACTTCGGGACGGCTGTAGTGCGGGCAGTCCAGCAGGCCGTCGGAGAAGCTGTCCTGCTGGTGGGAGGCTGCATCGTTGAGCACACCCTCCTGCAACCGGGTGACCGCATCCAGCAGGGCCAGGGCCGGCAACTCGCCCCCGGAGAGCACGAAGTCGCCCAGGCTGACTTCCATGGTCACATGGCGATCCAGGAAGCGCTGGTCGATGCCTTCGTAACGGCCGCAGAGCAGGATGGCCCCCGGGCCCGCGGCCAACTCCCGAACCAGCGACTGATCCAGGTGGCGGCCAGTGGGGCTGAAATGGATCACCACTGGCGGGGCGGAATCGGTCAAGCCTGCCTCGGTCAGGCCGCGCTCGGCCTGGATGGCTGCCACCGGCTCAGTCTCACCGGTACGGGCCCGGCCACCGGCCGCGCGGTCCGCACGGACCGCGGTCATGGCGCGTTCCAGCGGCTCCACCAGCATCACCATGCCGGGGCCACCGCCGTAGGGGCGGTCATCGACACGGCGGTAATTGTCTTCAGCGTAGTCGCGCAGCGGCCAGAGGCGGACATCCACCTGCCGGCTCTCGTATGCGCGCCGCGTCACCCCCACCCGCAGGAAGGGCTCGAAGAGCTCCGGGAACAGGGTGACGACGTCAAAACGCATGGGGGTGATACGCAACGGCTCGGGTTGGCGGCGTGTTCACGCCCATCCGGCCAGCGGCGCTCAGTAGTCCAGGCCCCAGTCCACCGTAATGCGGCGGGCCGGCATGTCCACGTCGTCCACATAGGCGGACACAAACGGGATCAGGATTTCCTGTTCGGGCTTGACCGGTGCGGTCAGACCGGGCGGCACGATGCGCAGCACGCAGTGTGGGCCGGTGTCGATCAGGTCTTGCACGTCTCCCAGCGTCTGGCCTTCCCGGTTCACGACGGTCAGACCGATGAGATCGATCCAGTAGTACTCGTCGTTGTCGGTCTTGGGGAAGGTGGAGCGGGAAACAAAGATGCGCGCCCCCTTGAGCGCTTCGGCCGAGCTACGGTCCGACACGCCTTCGGCCTGGGCGACGATGCCGTCGCTGTGGTCGCGCACCGAAAGAATCTTGAGCAGCGGCGGGACGGGAGGTCCTGCCGGTGCGCCGCCTGGGCGAGGCGCACCGTTCACCCATTCGCTGGGTTTCAGGAACCAGCGGCGGGAGTTGAACAGTGCGTCGGCATCGGCGGAATGGGACAGGATCTTCATCCAGCCCTTGATGCCCCAGGCGTCGAGCACGCGCCCGACCTCGATGGCGTCCTCCGGCATGGCCGTCGACGTGTCATCGAGGGTATCAGGCGCGTTTTTCATTGACGTTTGTCGTCAGTTCAGGCGGCAGCGGCGGGAGCCACGGCAGCCTTCTTGGCCACGTCAACCAGGCGGGCGACGGAGGGCGACAGTTGAGCGCCCACGCCGACCCAGTAGGCCACGCGGTCTTGCGCCACACGCAGCGTTTCGGCAGCGCCGGAAGCCACGGGGTTGTAGAAGCCAACGCGCTCGATGAAGCGGCCGTCACGACGGTTGCGGCTGTCGGTCACGACCAGGTTGTAGAACGGACGCTTCTTGGAGCCGCCGCGGGAGAGTCGAATCACGACCATGATCAATCCTTCAGTGTTTTCTAGCGTTCCACCGCACCAGGGAGACACACAGGGGCAAGCAGATCAAGGGTAAAGTGGACCGCACGGGACGCGTGTGTGGCGTCGGTTTCCGAACGGATACTCCAGACTGGCACTGTAGATACGCCGACAGCAGCCAAGAGCCTTCTCAAGCGGGCCGCCCAAACATGGACGACCTCAACCTGGACAACCCCTAGCCCCGCACCTGTCAGCCAGCGCCAAAACCGGGCATTATAAACTCGGGTTTGACGCTTTGTCCTCCTCCCCCAATGACCACATCCCCAAGCAGTACCGCTCCTCTCGTCATTCGCCCTAGTCTGGAGGGTGATCTTGTCGCCATTCAGCAGATTTACGAGCATGCGGTGCTTCATGGCACCGGCACTTTCGAGACGGACGTTCCCGACCGTGCCGAAATGGCGCGCCGGCGCACGGAAGTCCTGAGCCGCAGCCTCCCCTATCTGGTGGCGGAGCGGGATGGGCAGGTGCTGGGCTATGCCTATGCCAACTATTTCCGTCCTCGGCTGGCCTACCGCTATTTCGTCGAGGACTCCATCTACCTGTCCCCGCAGGCGCAAGGCCAGGGTGTGGGTCGGCTGCTGTTGGCCGAGCTCATTGCCCGCTGCGAGGCGGCGGGTGCGCGCCAGATGATCGCCGTCATTGGTGACTCGCAGAACCTGGGCTCTGTTGGGGTGCATCGGAGCCTCGGTTTTGAGCAGAACGGGCTGATGAAGTCTGCTGGCTGGAAATTCGGCCGTTGGCTGGACGTGGTGCTCATGCAGCGGCAGCTTGGCGCTGGTGACACTACTTCGCCGACGGTTGCGGCGGTGCCGGCGGCCGCGGCGCCTGCGGCACCGGACGCGGCCCCCACGCCGGACCCTGCCCCCGCCGCATGACCAGCGCCGCCGGGCCAGCGGCGGAACACGCCGCCTACCGCTCCAAGACCATCGCCACCTGGCTCAGCTTTGCGCTGGGCAGCCTGGGGGTGCATCGGCTTTATCTGTACGGCTGGGGCGACCGCTGGGCTTGGGCACACCCGCTCCCCACCCTGCTTGGCCTGTATGGGGTTCACCGCATGGATGTACTGGGCCAGGATGACCGGCTGGCCTGGGTGCTGATCCCTTTGCTAGGCCTGATGGTGGCTCAGGCCATGCTGGCCGGGATCCTGTCCGGGCTGACGCCGGACGAACGCTGGAACGCGCGTCACAACGCCGGGCTGCCGCCCCGCTCGACCGCCTGGGGTCCTATTCTGGGCGTGATTGCCTGCCTGATGGTGGGTGGCGCCTGCCTGATGGCGACCATTGCCTTCTCCGCCCAGCGCTACTTTGAGTCGCAAGTAGAGGCCGCGCGCGAACTCAGCCAGTAAGCCAGAACAGCATGGCCAGCATCCCGGCGCCCGCCAACAACCCGGCCCCTCCCCCCCAGCCCCACTCAAAACACCGTGAAGCTCAACCAGTAGAACACCCCACCGATGAAGGCTGATGCTGGAATCGTGAAGATCCAGGCCCACACGATGTTCCCGGCCACTCCCCAGCGCACGGAAGAAGCTCTCTGCGTAGACCCCACGCCCACGATGGCACCTGTGATGGTGTGAGTCGTGGACACTGGAACCCCCAGCGCGGTGGCCAGGAACAGTGTGATCGCCCCGCCCGTTTCCGCGCAGAACCCACCCACCGGCTTCAGTTTCGTGATTTTCTGGCCCATCGTCCGCACGATCCGCCAGCCACCGAACATGGTGCCCATCCCGATCGCCAGATAACAGGCGCCGATCACCCACATCGGTGGCGAATGGTCCGTCGTGGACGCATAACCCGACGCGATCAACAGCATCCAGATCAGACCGATGGTCTTTTGCGCATCGTTGCCGCCGTGCCCGAGGCTGTACAGGCCGGCTGACAGCAACTGCAGCCGTCGGAACCAGTTGTCCACCCGCAGCGGTGAGCTGCGGCGGAACAGCCAGGCGACCAGCACCATCAGCAGCGAGCCCAGCAGGAAGCCCAGCAGCGGCGACACGAAAATGAACAGCACCGTCTTGCCGATGCCGCTCATGATCAACCCCTTGGTGCCCGCCTTCGCGATCGCGGCCCCGACCAGCCCACCGATCAGCGCATGCGACGAGCTCGACGGAATCCCGTAGAACCAGGTGATCACGTTCCAGGAGATGGCGCCGATCAATGCGCCGAAGATCACATGGTGATCCACGATCCCCGGGTCAATGCTGCCCTTGCCGATGGTGGCCGCCACCTTCAGCTCGAAGAAGGCCACCGCCACCACATTGAAAAACGCCGCGAACAGCACCGCCTGCTGCGGCTTCAGCACCCCCGTGGAGACCACGGTGGCGATGGAGTTCGCTGCGTCGTGGAAGCCGTTCATGAAGTCGAACAGCACGGCCAGCACCACGAGCATGGCCACGACCCAGAAGGCCACCTGCATCGTTCCCATGCCGACCCCGGATCAGGAATTCTCGAGGACGATGCCCTCGATCAGGTTGGCCACATCTTCACAGCGGTCGGAAATCGATTCCAGTTGCTCGTAGATGGCCTTCAGCTTGATCAGCTCACGCACATCCGCCTGCTCTCGGAACAGCTTGGACATGGCCGCGCGCATCACCCGGTCCGCGTCGGATTCGAGTTTGTCGATCTCCTCGCAGGTCTTGATGGCGGCTTCGGCCGTCTGCGGCTCGCTCAGCTTGGGCAGCAGCGTCACGGCATGCTGCACACGCTCGCAGCACTTGGCGGACAGGTCACCCAGACGCAGCACTTCCTCGGGGATGGTGCGCACGTCATACAGCTGCATGGTCTCGGACGAGTCCTGCAGCAGGTCCAGGATGTCGTCCATCGCGTTGATCAGGCCGTGGATCTGCTCACGGTCGATCGGCGTGATGAAGGTGCGATGCAGCAGCCGGTTCACCTCCGCCGTGATGCGGTCAGCGTGATGCTCGGCCTTGTCGACTTCAGCGGCGTACTTCTCACGCAGCGTCACGTCGTTGTAGTTCTGGATCATCAGCATGAAGGCGCGCGCACCTTCGACGATCTGAGCGCCGTGCTGGTTGAAAAGCTCGAAAAAATTGCCCTCACGGGGCAGCAGCTTGCCGAAAAACATGGGTTCTCGTCACAAATAGGTCATCGCCGTGTCACACGGCAAGCCGGCAAGTGTAGCTGCGGAGGCACGAACAGGTTGTCGGGAGACCCGCCTATCTCCCGTATTCAACGGCTTTTTGCTCAATGAACCCGTCACGACCCGGGGCTTTGCACAGCCGGGCGGCCTGCGCCCAGCGGCGCATCAGCTGCGGAAGATGAAATACACCGCCCCCATCAGGCACAGGCCGGCCCAGACGTAGTCCAGCTTGAAGGATTGGCCCATCACCAGGATGGAGAACGGCACAAACACCGCCAGGGTGATCACTTCCTGCGTGATCTTGAGTTGCGCCAGGGTGAAGCCGTTGCTGTAGCCAATACGGTTGGCCGGCACCTGCAGCAGGTATTCAAACAGCGCGATGCCCCAGCTGACCAGGGCCGCTACATACCAGGGCTTGGCGGCCAGATCCTTGAGGTGGCCATACCAGGCCACGGTCATGAACACGTTGGACAGCAGCAGCAGTCCCACCGTCTGCCAGCCGGCGGCGGTTGCGAACATGGTTCAGCTCCTTGGGGCGAAATGTAGCGGGGCGGCCTCACGCGTGATGGCCTGGTCAAGCACACCCGCCTGGTACTGGCGCAGTGGGCCCAGGCCAGGCAACAGCAAATCCGGCGCCAGCTCCAGCAGCGGCAGAACGACAAACGCACGCTGGTGCAGGCGCGGGTGCGGCAGCGTCAGGCGATCGGTGTGCAGCTGCTGGTCTTCATAGAGCAGCAGATCCAGGTCAAGCGTGCGGGGGGCATGGCGAAAGGGGCGCTCCCGGCCATGGCGCTGCTCGATGGCCAGCAAGGCGTCCAGCAGCGCCTGCGGCGCCAGTGAGGTGGCCACCGCAGCCACTGCATTGAGAAAGTCCGGGCCTTCGCAACCCACCGGGGCGCTGTGCCAGGCGCTGGAGACGGCAGTGACGCGGATGCCGGGCCAGGCCGACAGGTCCGCCAAGGCCGTCTGCAAGGCGTCGCGCAGATCGCCGAGGTTGGCGCCGAGGGCGACGAAGGCGTGGTGATCGACATGGGGGCCGATCTGTGGGCCGACCTGAAGCCCGGCCTGGCGACTGGCCGGGCCGTCGCCCTGGCCATCGCCCTGAAGCAGCGGCTGGCTCATGACTGGGTGATCTTGGCGAAGGGTGGGACCCGCTCAGGCATCCGCGCCCGAAGGCCCCGACGGACCGGCATCACCGGATCCGCTGCCACCGGCCGCCTTGGGCTTGCGGCGGCGACGGCGCTTCCGCGCGGGGTGGGCACCACGGCCAGCGCCGCCCTCGAAGTCACCCCCGGTCTCGGTGTCATCACCCTCGTCGGTGTCATCGTCGCGCGCCGCATTCGCGCCGGAGGCGTCATGCGCCTCACCGGGCGTCTGGCTGACCGCCCCACGGGCCACTTGATGCACACGGCCGCCGCCCGGCTTGGACCGGCTCTTGGGCGTGGTCTGGCGTTGCGACTCGCGCGCCTGATCCAGCAAGGCACGACGATCATCTTCGCTGCCCAGGGCGAAGTCTTCCCACCAGTCCGCCAGGGTGGCGTCCATCTCACCGGCCTCGGCACGCAAGGCCAGGAAATCGAAGCCGGCACGGTAACGCGGCTGCTCGATCAGGCGGTGCGGGCCACTGCCGGTGCGGCGCTCGAAGCGCGGCTGCATCATCCAGATTTCGCGCATGTCCGCCGCCAGCTTGCCGCGGCCGGAGATGTCGCCCACGCGGGCGTCAAAGACCAGGTCGATGGCCTGCTGCAGGGCGGGCACCGCGCCCTCCCCGCCCGCCATCAGGCGCTTCCAGCGCTGCTGGACCTCACCCCAGAGCATGCAGGCCAGCATGAAACTGGGCGCCACCGAGCGGCCTTCGGCCACCCGCTTGTCGGTATCTTCCAGCGCCAGGCGCACAAAGCGACCGTGGACGTTGTCCGGCAGCGCGCCGGTCTCGTCCAGCACAGCGTCCAGAATGGGGAAGATGCCCCGCGCCAGGCCCTGCTTGCGCAGCTCCTCCAGGCTGGCCAGGGAATGGCCGGTCTGCAGCAGCTTGATCATTTCGTCGAACATGCGCGAGAGCGGCACATTGGCCAGCAGCGCGGACATGGTGGCGATGGGCGCACGGGTCTTGGGTTCGATGGTGAAACCCAGCTTGGCGGCAAAACGCACCGCACGCAGGATGCGCACCGGGTCCTCGCGGTAGCGGGTCTCCGGGTCACCGATCATGCGCAACACCTTCTTTCGGCTGTCCGCCAGGCCGCCGTGGTAATCGACAACCAGCTCGCGCTGGGGGTCGTAATACATGGCGTTGACGGTGAAATCGCGCCGTGCAGCGTCTTCGACCTGCGGGCCCCAGACGTTGTCCCGCAGCACGCGGCCGCTGGCGTCCACCACATGGGATTTGCCCGCCAGCGCGTCCCTGGAGGTCTTTTCGTTGCCCTGCACCTGCTCGGCATCGTCCTGCGTGAGCAATGCGCGGAAGGTGGAGACCTCGATCACTTCATGCTCGCGGCCGCGGCCAAACACCACGTGCACGATGCGGAAGCGCCGGCCAATGATGAAGGCGCGGCGGAACTGGCTCTTGACCTCTTCCGGCGTGGCTTCAGTGGCGACGTCGAAGTCCTTGGGGCGACGCCCCAGCAGCAGGTCGCGCACTGCGCCACCCACGATGTAGGCCTCGAACCCGGCGTCGGTCAGGCCCTTGACGACCTTGACACCACGCTCGTCCAGCAATTCCGGGTTGATGCGGTGCTCTTCGGCCGCGATCTCGACGCGACGGCCCAGGGGCGTTGCCTTGACGGCGCCAGGGCCCTCGGCCTTGCCCAGCAGCTTGTTGATCAGTTTTTTAATCATTCGAACAACTTCAGTATCGGCCAGCCGCGCTCGCGCGCCAGCGTGTCCAGCGCCGCGCTGGGGTTGGTTGCCACCGGATGGCTGACCTGCTCCAGCAACGGCAGATCATTCATCGAGTCGCTATAGAAATGCACGCGCTCGAAGTCCTCCCAGCGCCGGCCCTGCTGCTCCAGCCACTGGTGTACCCGCACCACCTTGCCGCCCTGGAAGGACGGCACGCCGTCGATCCGGCCCGTATAACGCCCTTCGGCGTCGCGGTCCAACTGCACGGCAATCAGGTGGTCGATGCCAAAGGCCTTGGGGATCAGCTCGGTCACGAATTCGTTGGTCGCCGTCACCACCACGACCAGGTCGCCCGCGTCCAGATGGCGCTGCACCAATGCGCGCGCATTGTCGCGCAACATCGGGGTGATGACCCGCGCCATGAATTCCGCCCGGGCGGCCAGGGCTTCGGCCAGGGGGCGGGCGCGCCAGACGGAGGTGGCGAACTCGATGTATTCGTCCAGGTCGAGGTTGCCGTTCTGGTACTGCTGATAGAAGGCGTCATTGCGGGCGGCCCAGGCCTGGCCGTCCGCCCAGCCGATGTCCACCATGTAGCCGCCGAAGGCATGGTCCGAATCCTGGGGGATCAGGGTGCCGTCCAGGTCGAACAGGGTCAGGTCCACGTTGTCAGCTCCTTGGGCTCTTAATAGGCATGTGCCCCCTGGTCCGCCAGCATCTGGCGTAGCAGGGGCACGGTGACGGCGCGTTTGCTGGCCATGGCGAATTCGTCCAGGCCCTCCAGCAGCGTCATCAGGTGTTTCAGGTCCCGCGCAAAGCGGGTCAGCAGGTAATCCATGACATCGTCGCTCAGCACGAGGCCGCGACGGTCCGCATCCCGACGCAGCACGGCGCGGATCTCGGCCTCGGACAGCGGCTGCAAGCCGAAGGTCGGGCCCCAGGCCAGGCGGGTGCGGAGGTCTTCGCGCAAGGCCAGGTCCACCGGCGGCTCGGTCCCGGTAGCCACCACGGCCAGGCCCATCGTGGCCGCCTCCACAAACAACGCAAAGGCGGCGTGCTGCTGGCCGGCGTCAAAACGCTGGCAGTCATCCATCAGCAGCAGGCTTGGGTGGGCGGGCAGCTCCCAGGGCAGCGGAGTGTCCGCGTCATACCACCCCACCTGCGCGCCCGCCGCCTGCCAACGCTTGGCCAGGGCGCGCAGCACATGCGTCTTGCCGCAGCCCGGCGGGCCCCACAGGAACACGGGCGGCGCCCCGGTACCCAGCGTCAGGACGTGGGTCAGCGCCGCCACGTTCGCGCCGGTCAGCAGGTTGTCAAAGGTGTAGTCGGGCTCGGGGCCCAGCGACAGCGGAATTTGCTTCAAACGACTCAAGCCTTGGGTGGTGGGCGCGGGCCAGGAACGGCACAGCATGCTGGGCGTGCAGTCCAAACGCATGCCAGGCGTGCAGTCCGACAACATGCCGGGCGTGCGGTCAGGCCGCAGGCTGGGTGGCGGTGAACGCCGGCCCCGCCCGTCCAGAAATGACCCCAGCGGGTCACCGGGACAGCAGCTCGGATTCTAAAGGGGCGCGGGGGTCCTGCCCGGGAAGCCTCCCGCCACCGTGCAGAACGACCGCCAACCGCCCCTTCAGTGAAAGGTGGCCGGCCCGTCCCGATCGCGGATCTGCTGGACGCATTGCGCCAGCTCCGTCTTCTCCGCGTGGTCTTCCGGCAGCAGCGCCACCAGGCGTTGCTGGACCGTCAACAGGCGCGGCAGGTCGCCCTGCTCCAGGTGGATCTGCTTCAGGTTGCGCAGCATGCGTGCCAGGATCTGGCGGGGGGATGCCGTGCCCAGGAAGGAATCCAGCGACATCGGCTCGCCGGGTGCCAGTCCTGCCCGGTCCCGCCAGGGGCTGAGGAATTCATCCAGTTCGCTGCGCCCCAGCGACCGCCCGCTGAAGGGATCCAGCACCACCTCGCCCTGTGGCAGGCGCAGCTTCATGAGGAAGTGCCCGGGGAAGCTGACCCCCTTCACCCGCAGGCCGACATGGCCGGCCAGTTCCATATAGATGATGGCCAGAGTGATGGGAATGCCCCGGCGAGTGGCGAGCACTTCGTGCAGGTAGCTGTTGCTGATGGCGTAGTAATCATTGACGTTGCCCGCAAAGCCGAGCTCGCCATGGAAGTACTGGTTGAGCATGCGCAGCCGGTGGCTGGGCGGCGAGTCCGCTGGCAGGCGCCGGCGCAGACGCTCCCCCAGCCGGTCCAGCTCGGCCAGCACCTGCTGCACATCCAGGTTGGGCATGTCGTCCAGCGCGATGGCCGCTGCGGCCTCCGCCAGATTCAGACCCTCGTCATCGGCCACCAGAGTGGCGAAATAGTCGAGGGCCGACGGGACCTTCCACTGCAAGGGCAAACTCATGGTGGTGGAGTCTACCCCCGCTCGATGGGCCTAGGGCCCATCGAGCCGCCCAAGGGGGCTCGGGCCACCTTGGGGCGGCGCGGATGATGGACCCCCGGCTGTTCGGGCCTCGGGCCCGCCCATCCGCCCCCCGTGGGGGCTAAGGGCCACCTTGGGGCGGCCCGGCGGTGGCCCTCTTCGCATACCAGAGCCCCGCTTGTACGACGCTTCGCGCGTTCGGCGCGACTCAATGCATCGAGGAGCCTTGGCCGAGAGCCCCCAACGCGGAGGGGCCGGTGGGGCCGGAGGGACTCGGTGCCCCGTGAATTGGGCTCAGGCGCGGCGCATGAAGTGGCGGACCTTGATGCCGGACATCAGCAGCAGAGCAAAGTACAGCAGGGCCGACGCCCCCAGACTCACCGCCATCCAGCCCGCGCGCACCAGTTCACGCTCGCCCAGGGCAACCCAGTCAAAGTGGCGGGCCAGCCACCATTGCAGCCCCCCCATGGCCACACTCGCAATGACCACGCGCAGCGCAAACCAGAACCAGCCCGGCGCAGGCCTGTAGCTTCCCAGCTTGCGCAGGCCCCAAAGCAGCAACGCCGCGTTGATGACCGCGCCCAAACCAATGGACAACGCCAGGCCAGCCACGCCAATCTTCAACCAGAAAACAAAAACACCGTTCATCACCTGGGTCAACACCAGCACCAGTAGCGCCACACGTACCGGTGTGCGCGTGTCCAGCCGCGCGTAATAACCCGGCGCCAGAATCTTCACCCCCACCAAACCCATCAAGCCCACGCCATACCCCATCACCGCCTGAGCGGTATGGCTGACATCGGCCGCCTTGAAAGCCCCACGCTGGTAAAGAACCGCCACCAACGGCTCCGCAAAGACCAACAACGCCACCGCACAGGGCAAGGCCAGCAGCAGCACCAGGCGCAGCCCCCAATCCAGCAGATCAGAATATTGCTGCGTGTCCCCCTGCGCCTGCGCCGACGAGAGCTGCGGCGTGAGCACCACGCCCAGCGCCACCCCCAACAAAGCAATCGGAAACTCCATCAGGCGGTCCGCATAGGTCAGCCAGGAAGCCGCCCCCTCCCCCACCGAGATCGCAATCTGGGTATTGATCACCAGCGACAACTGCGCCACCGCCACCCCCACCAGGGCCGGCGCCATCTGGCGCAACACCTGGCGCACCCCCGGGTGCGCCACCGCTTCACGAAACCCGGACAGCCGCCAGCTGATATGCGGCATCAACCCCGCCCGCTTGAGCGCCGGGATCTGCACCACCAGTTGCAGCACCCCACCAATCACCACACCAATGGCCAGTGAATAGATAGGGCGATAGCCCCAATCAGCCAGCAGCGGAGAAAGCCCGTAGCCCGCCGCAATGGAGGAGAGGTTGAACAGCACAGGCGTCACCGCCGGCACCACAAAACGCTTCCAGGTATTGAGGATGCCGGCCGCCAGGGCCACCAGTGACATGCACCCGATGTAAGGGAACATCCAGCGCGTCATGGTGACGGCAGCCTCATGCGCCGACTCGTTCAGACTCGCACCCAGTGCCAGCACCAGCAGCGGCGCCACCGCCACCCCCACAACACAGGTCACCAGTTGCACCCACACCAGCACGGTGGACACCGCATTCATCAGGCCATGGGTCGCCTCATCACCATCGCGCGCCCGCGCAGCAGCCAACGCCGGCACAAAGGCCTGCGAGAACGCGCCCTCGGCAAACAGGCGGCGGAACATGTTGGGAATGCGGAACGCCACCTGATAGGCGTCGGTCAGCGCATTGGCGCCAAACAGCGCCGCGATCATCTGCTCCCGGACCAGCCCCGTGATCCGGGACATCAAGGTGAAAACCGACACCACCGAGGCGGTACGCAACAGGTTCATGAGTGATCTGACGTGCCCCGGGCGGAAACAACAGTGGACATATGTCACGGCAGCAACCAGGCCGCGCCACGGCCGTCCGCCGTCGTATTGCCCCTGGGCCGAGAATGGGGACGGCGCATTATCAGCCTGCCTTTGGTCAGCTCCCTTTGATTTTCACTGGCGCACTGCTATACTCTTCGTCTTTGCACCATCTGGACACTCAAGACAATGGCAAGCTCTTCCAAAGCCAAGAAGAAAACCGTGCGTCTGGCCTCGGGCCGTAAGCGCGCACGTCAAGACGTCAAGCTGAACGCCGCCAACACGGCGCTGCGTTCCAAGTTCCGCACGGTCATCAAGAACGTGCAAAAGGCGATCGTCACTGGCGACAAGGCCAAGGCCGCCGACCTGTTCAAGGTTGCCCAACCCGTGATCGATTCGGTCGCTGACAAGGGCATCTTCCACAAGAACAAGGCAGCTCGCCATAAGAGCCGCCTGTCCGCCAAGATCAAGGCGCTGGCCGCCTGATAGCGACAACCAGCTCTGGTGCAAATAAAAGCCCGCTCCGGCGGGCTTTTTCAATGGGGCCCGCTTCGTGGCGGGTCTTCTCATTGAAGACTCGCCCAGCCCACATGCCGACACACGGCTCAAAAAAGGCCCGCTACCGCGGGCCTTTTGTTCTTCACGCACGCAACGGCATTGGCGAGCTGCCCACCACATCCCGGGCATGCAGCCAGTCCACCACGTTGCGCGCCACCCAGTCGCCATCGTCCAGCGGCAAGTCATGCCCCGCCTGCGCATGCAGGCGAAGCGGCACCCCCCAGGCCCGGCTGATCGCCTGGGAACAGCGCCAATCCACCAATTCATCACCCTGGCTGCACAACAGCAACATGGGCGCAAAGGGCGGGTTGAAGCTTGCGCGGTAACGCACCGCCGCCAGCAGCTGGCGCAAGGCATTGCGCCGGCGCACTGGATGCTCGCGTTGCAAACTCACCCAGTGATCCAGCACCTGTTCAGGCTGTCGCTGCAGGCGCGTGGTCATGGCCAGCACCCTCGCCTCCCGCTGCCGCAGGCTCAGCCGAAAAAGACTGAGCGCCAGCAATGACCAGTAGTTCGATGGCCGCAGGCGACGAAAGAAGGCGCTGAACGGACGCAGGCTGGTGTTGACCAACACCACCGCCTCCAGCTCCTTCGGATAGCGGCTGGCCCAGTCGCTCGCCACCATCGCACCGAGAGACATGGCCAGTACGTGATAAGGCGTCGGCACACCACGGCGCTTCAGCTCCGTACGGCACGCTTCCACCATGTCAGCCACGCGCGTGGGGCTGTCCACCTGGCACAAACGGCCGTTGCCCGGCAGGTCCAATAGCTCCAGCCGCACCTCCGGCTGCTGCGCACGCAGCGCGCGCAACAAGCGCACGGGAAAGTCACCCCAATGGCCACTCTCCCGCGTCAGCCCTCGCAGTAGCACCCAGGTCGTTGTGCTCATCCCCGGTTCCGTCGATACCAGCGAATCAGGGCCTGCTCCCCGTGGTCCCAGCGCGTGTCCGGCCCCGGCAGCCACCGGGAGGCGCTCTGTGTGGCGCGCGTCATGAAATCCATCCAGGCCATGTGTCTCCGTAGCACCCGCTGCTGTCTGTGTTCGATCAGCGGATTGAACATTCCGTGCCGGGAGAGTAGCTGCCTGGGATTTTTCTTCACCCACCGCCATGACCCCATTTCGAGCGTCATCGGCAGGAAGATCCCCCTATCCAAGGTGAGCGCCTCGTCATAAAGATGGTCCCAAAGATCGCCATGTGCCAGGTAGTGGCGGCTCTGTGGCTCCATGACGTAGGGATGCGGCGACAGGCCCTGGTCCAGCACCTCGCACAGCGCGTGCACCTCAGCCAGATGCGGCATCGGCCGACGGCTGCGCGCATAGGGAAACCAGATGCGGTCGTGCAGGCCGAAACCCGAGTGGCAATCAATGCTCAGGGAAAACGGCCGACCCAGCAACTCCTCCCGCATCAGCCGGCACAGGGCATCACTCTCCGGCTGCAGCGGGGCGCCGGCAGGGCCGCGATACCAAGGCAGCATCGGCCCGAGGCGATGCCCGCCCACCAGCCAAGGCACAGGCCGGTCCGCATCCTGCGGTCCGTTGCGCATCAGATCCACACCGGCCGGATTGGCGCGGCTGCCCTTCAGGATGCCGCCGGGATTGACCAGCGGCATGAACACCAGCCGCAGGGATTCCAGCTGCTGATGAAGGCCCACATCCCAGCGCAAGCGTCGCACCAGACTACTTAGGTAGGCCAATGCCACCTGCGCGCCTATGCGCTCCAGGCCATGCACGCCACCGATCACCGCCATCGCCGGCACGGACGGATCAGGATTCCCCAGTGTGACCGCCAGGACCGGCAAGTCGCCCTCCGGCACCCGCACACGCGCCAGTTCCCGGCAGTGCAGCAACGCACCACCCTGCTCTATCAGACGCAGCAGTTCATGGAGTTCAGGGAGAGCAGCAACGGCGGCGGACGCCGTTTCGGCGATGACCACAGCCATGGAGATGGGAGGAGGGTTCGGACGAAACCCAGCACCCTATGCGCAAACCGCCCGTCAGGCGATGGCCCGATCGGATCAGGGCTTGGCAGGTGGGTCCGGCAGCAGGCAGGCGTCGACCACCTGCAGCTTGTTGTCACGAGCGAAATTCATGACGAAGTCCCAGGCCATGGGCTCCACCGACTTCAGCGCCTCGTTCACGATGACGCATTTCACGCCATTGATGACGCGGGGCACGCAGTAGGGGGAGTAGCCGAGGTGGGCATCCCGGCCCGACCGCACGCCGCCCGGGCGGAAGCAGGACATGGCGCCTGCCAGACGCTCAGCCCAATCGCTCGGTCGAAAGGTGCGGCCATCCGTCGTGATTCCCTGGATGAACACTTCTCGCGGCTTGGGCTGCTCAGTCATGCGTCACTCGATCATTCCTAGCCCACGCCAATGGGCCGCAGGCAAAAACGTTATTGTGCCTTGGATGTGTTGCGTCGCAGCACACGGGGGGCATGCGCAGGCCGATATCCCGTGCGACATGCGACGCAAGCGGGACATTTTTCAAACCTGGCCCGTAGAATCAATCGCTCCTTTCGAGGAGCTTTTTCGTTGGTTTTTCGTTGTTCAGCCGGGCTTACCAGCCCGTGCAGCAACCCTTTCCACCCTGCTCTCACCACTGTTGCTGGAGACTTGATGAACGCCCAGGAGTCCACGTTCGCCGCCCCGACCGAACCCCATGTCATGCACACCTATGGCCGGCTGCCTTTTGCGCTGTCCCATGGTGAAGGCCTGACGGTGTGGGATACGGCTGGCCGACGATACCTGGACGCGTTGTCAGGCATCGCCGTCAACACGCTGGGGCACAACCACCCCCGGCTGGTGGCGGCCCTGCGGGACCAGGTCGGCAAGCTGATCCACACCAGCAACTACTACCACGTCCCGCTGCAGGAGCAGCTCGCCGCCAAGCTGTGCGAGCTCTCCGGCCTGACCAACGCCTTCTTCTGCAACTCCGGCCTGGAAGCGAATGAAGCCGCGATCAAGATCGCGCGCAAGTTCGGCCATGACCGTGGCAACGAGAACCCGGCCATCGTGGTGTTCGAGAAGGCTTTCCACGGCCGCTCCATCGCCACCTTGTCGGCCACCGGCAACCCCAAGGTGCAGGCCGGTTTCGGCCCGCTGGTGGAGGGCTTTGTCCGCGTGCCGCTGAACGACCTGCCCGCCCTGGAACGGGCACTGGCGCAGCACCCCAACATCACCGCCATCTTCCTGGAGACCATCCAGGGCGAAGGCGGCATCAACCCGGCACACATGCAGTTCCTGAAGGACCTGCGACGCCTGTGCGACCAGCACAACCTGCTGCTGATGCTGGACGAGGTGCAATGCGGCATCGGCCGCACCGGCAAGTGGTTCGCGCATCAGTGGGCCGGCATCCAGCCGGACGTGATGCCGCTGGCCAAGGGGCTGGGTTCGGGTGTCCCGATCGGCGCCGTGGTCTGCGGCCCGCGTGCGGCGAAGGTGATGGGCCCGGGCAACCACGGCACCACCTTCGGCGGCAACCCGCTGGCCATGCGTGCTGGCGTGGAAACCCTGGCGGTCATGGAGGCGGACCAATTGCTGGCCAACGCCTCCCGGATCGGCGCGGAGCTGAAGGCCGGCCTGGAAGCGGGCCTGGCCGGTGTGCCGGGCTTCATCGAGGTGCGGGGTTATGGCTTGATGATCGGCATCCAGCTGGACCGCCCTTGCGGCGCGTTGCTGGTCCAGGCCGCCGAGGAGGCGAACCTGCTGATCAGCGTCACCGCCGACTCGGTGGTGCGTCTGCTGCCGGCGCTTGTCATCACGAGCGCGGAGGCCGCCGAGATCACTGCACGCCTGGTGCCGTTGATCAAGCGCTTCCTGTCCGCCCCCGCACCATGAAACCAGGGAACAGCCTGATGCGTCACTACCTGCAGTTCAAGGACCTGCGCGCCGAGGAATACGCCTATCTGTTCGACCGGGCCTCGATCATCAAGCGGCGCTTCAAGAACTACGAGAAGTACCAGCCGCTGGTGGACCGCACACTGGCGATGATCTTCGAAAAGGCCAGTACCCGTACGCGGGTGAGCTTCGAGGCCGGCATGTACCAGATGGGTGGTTCGGTGGTGCACCTCACCACCGGCGACAGTCAGCTGGGCCGCGCCGAGCCCATCGAGGACAGCGCCCGCGTGATCAGCCGCATGGTCGACGTGGTCATGATCCGCACCTTCGAGCAGAGCAAGATCGAAAGCTTTGCGGCGCATTCGCGGGTGCCGGTCATCAACGGCCTGACCAACGAGTACCACCCCTGCCAGATCCTGGCCGACCTGTTCACCTTCATCGAACAACGCGGCATGGACCGACGCGGCGCCATCGACATGGACTGCCTCAAGGGCCGGGTCGTGGCCTGGGTCGGCGATGGCAACAACATGGCCAACACCTGGCTGCAGGCGGCCGAGATCCTCGGCTTCACGGTGCATGTCAGCACACCCAGCGGTTATGAGATTGATCCGGCGGTGGCCGGCATCAAGGACCGCAACTGCTACAAGGTCTTCAAGGACCCGCTGGAAGCCTGCCGTGGCGCCGATCTCGTGACGACCGACGTCTGGACCAGCATGGGCTATGAGGCGGAGAACGAGACCCGCCGCACCGCCTTTGCGGACTGGTGCGTGGACGCCGAGATGATGGCGCAGGCCAAGCCGGACGCCCTCTTCATGCACTGCCTGCCGGCTCATCGCGGTGAAGAGGTGGCCGCCGAAGTGATCGACGGACCGCAATCGGTGGTGTGGGACGAGGCCGAGAACCGCATGCACGTCCAAAAGGCGCTGATGGAGTACCTGCTGCTGGGCCGCATCGGCACCTGACGGTCACTTCACGGGCGCTGGCGCCGGGGATATGGGGCCTACCGGCGACCCCAGCGGACGCAACCCGTCCTCATAGGTGCCGGCCGGGTAGTGCCGCTGCAGCACCTTCCAGAAGGTACCTGTGCGGGCGGCGCGCTCCAGCGCCTCGGTCAGCACTTCCCTGTCATGGGCGGGCAGGTGGCGGGAGAGATAGACCCCACTCTCCCCCCACCCGAGCTCGCTCATGGGTTCGTAGCGCAGGCGCTCCAGCATGGCCCGGGTGCGGGTTTCCTGCATCAGCGTGCCGGCAAAGATCGAGGGCGTCATCAGCGTCACATCCGCCATCCCACGTTCCATCGCACGCGCCACGGCGACAGGGTCGGCCTCCAGCACCAGCCGGCGCTGTTCCCGCAGGGAATGGACCAGCTGCTGGTAGGCCTCGCCATAGTCGAAGCCCCGCACCAGGGCCACGCGCAGCTCTCGTCGTTCCGCCAGCTCGCGCATGCTTTCCACCGGCGGGCGGTCCGACAGCAGGGAGATCAGCACCGGGCGCGCGCGCGCCATCGCGATGAAATCCCCGCGCACATCGCGCTGGGACGTCCGCGTGGCCGGCACCAGCAGATCGGCACTGCCGCTGCCGAACATGGCCTCCTGCCGTGCACGCGGCACCACGGAGAAATCGAAATGGCAGCCGGTCTCCGTACTGATCTTGCGCAGCAGTTCGGGATAGACCCCACCCAGCGCGCCGCCGGAGGTCACCACGCTCATGCCGATGGGCGACATCGGCACCCGTATGGTTCGGGAACACTGGGCACGCACCGGCCCCGCCCCCATCAACAACGCCATCGTTGCCAGGGCTGTCACCACACGCCGACGCGCCACATCCGATCGGCCAAGGCCAAGCCAAGGACCGTCGCGGATCCCGAAATCCTGCTTACGCATGTTGTTCAACGCTCCCAGTGGCAGGGCTGCCCCGATCACCCGAATGGGCTGGGGTGCCCCATCTAGGGAACCTCTGCATAACGCTCGCGAGGAGTGATGCAGAGCTTCCCTGGAGGCATAGAGTAGCAAAGAGCACTGTCGGCGGTGCAGCCTCCATGCCGGGGGGCCTCTCTAAGGGGGCGGCACGTCGGTTGCCCGCGCTGCGTCCTGCGTTCCTGTGGCCGCAATCCCTCAGCCCATCGTCAGCCAGACATGGCATGCTCCAGTTCCAATGAAGACTGCATTGATTTCCGATCTGCACGCCAACCGTGAAGCCCTCACCGCCGTCCTGGCGCATGCGCGGGCCCAGGGCGTGGACCGTTTTGCCTTGCTGGGGGATTACGTGGGGTACGGCAGCGACCCCGCCTGGGTGGTAGACCAGGTGCGCGCGCTGAAGACCGACGGTGCCATTGTGGTGGTGGGCAACCATGATGTGGCGGTAGCGCGCGGCCCCAGCCCCACGATGAATGACGACGCCCGCACAGCCATCGAATGGACGCGGCTCCGGCTGGACGCCGAGCAATTGCGCTTCCTTGGCGAACTGCCCCTTCATCAGGTCAGCGACGACTGCCTGTTCGTCCATGCCAATGCCTTCGACCCCGCCGGCTTTGCCTATGTGCAGGGCCGCCTGGAGGCCATGCGCAGCCTGCATGCCACCGACTGCCGCTTCACCTTCTGTGGCCACATGCACGAGCCCATGCTCTACCACCTCTCCGGCACCGGCAAGGCGGGCGACTTCCGGCCGCAGCCCGGCGTAGCCATTCCGCTGCTGCCCAACCGCCAGTGGCTGGTCATCCCCGGCGCGTGTGGCCAGCCCCGGGATGGCAACCCCGCCGCCTGTTACGCCGTCTTCGACCACGAGCAGGGTGACTTGAGCTTCCAGCGCGTCCCCTACGACGTCGATGCCGCCGCTGCGGCCATCCGCGCCGCCGAAGGCTTGCCCCCTGCACTGGCGGAACGCCTGGCACAGCGGCTGTTGCTGGGACGTTAAGCGCTCGATGACCGAAGCGCCAGCCCCGATCACCCTCCCCTTGCAGCCTGGTCAGGTCCTGGACGGCTTCGTGCTGGAAGAGCGGCTGCACCAGGGCGGCATGGCCAACCTCTGGAAGGTCCGGCGCGAGACGCCCCTGCCGGATGCCGCGGGCCAGGACCTTCCGCTCATCATGAAGGTGCCCCGCATCAAGGGCGGCGAGGACCCGGCCAGCATCGTCGGCTTCGAGGTGGAGCAAATGATCCTGCCCGCGCTCAAGGGGCCGCATGTGCCGCGCTACGTGGCCCGCGGCGATTGGCGCCGGCAGGCCTACATCGTCATGGAGCACATCGAGGGCGACAGCCTGCGGCCGTTGCTGGACCGGGCGCCGCTGCCGCTGGTGGAGGTGGTGGAGATCGGCATCCAGGTGGCACATGCGCTCACCGACCTGCATCTCCAGCACCTGGTGCACCTGGATATCAAGCCCAGCAACATTCTTCGGCGCGCCGACGGTTCGGTGGTGCTGGTGGACTTCGGGCTCTCCCGCCACGACTTCCTGCCCGACTTGCTGGAGGAGGAGTTCTCCCTGCCCATCGGCACCGGGCCCTACATGTCGCCCGAGCAGGTGCAGTTTGTGCGCAACGACCCCCGCAGCGATCTCTTTGCGCTCGGCGTCATGCTGTATCACCTGGCCACGGGTGAACGCCCGTTCGGCCAGCCGGCCTCGGTGCGGCAACTGCGCCGCCGTCTTTATGTGGAGCCCATCCCGCCCCGCGCCATCCGGCCGGAGCTGCCCCCCTGGTTTCAGGAAGTGGTGCTGCATTGCCTGGAAGTGCGTGCCGAGCGGCGTTACCAGAGTGCCACGCAGTTGGCGCTGGACCTGCAGCGCCCGGATGCGGTGACGCTGACAGCTCGTGCGCATCGCCTTCAGCGCAGTGGCTTGGTGCGGCGCTTCAAACGCTGGTTCCTGGCCCTTGGCGCGGAGCCGGAGGCGCCGGCCTCGGTGGGGGCCCAGGTCTCACGCAGCCCGGTCATCATGGCGGCCGTGGACGTCCAAAGCGCCAGCGCGGGCCTGTTGGAGGCGCTGCGCGATGTCGTCCAGCGCCTGCTCCTGACCGAGCCTGGCGCGCGTCTGGCGTGCGTGGGCGTGATGAAGACCGCGCGTATCGGCATGGACGAACTCACCGACGCCCAGGGGCGCAGCCACCACGTGCAGCAGCTCATCGCCTTGAAGAACTGGGCCCATCCCATGACCCACGGCCTCGCCCTGGAGGATGGCCGCCTGACCTTCCATGTGCTGGAAGCGCCGGATGCCGCAGACGCGCTCATCGAATTCGCCGCCAGAACGGGCGTGGAACACGTCGTCATCGGCGCACGCGACGGTTCCGCACTGCGGCGCTACCTGGGCAGCGTTTCCACCCAGGTCGTGACGCAATGCGCCTGCACGGTGACAGTGGTGCGGGAACCGCCGCTGCCAATGCCGCCGGCGGCGATGTGAGCCCTCTACACTGGCGGCATGTCCTTCACTGCCGCCACCAACCCCTGCACCCGGTGCGGCGCCTGCTGCGCCAGCTTCCGCGTTGATTTCTCGCGCCAGGAGCTGCTCAGCGAAGGGGGCACGGTGCCGGATGGGCTCACCGTGGACGTCACCGACCAGCTCTGCCGCATGCGTGGCACCGACCATGCCTCACCGCGCTGTGCGGCCTTGCAAGGCCAGGTGGGCGACAGTGCCGGCTGCGGCATCTACGAATGGCGGCCATCGCCGTGCCGTGAATTCGGCATGCGGGCGCCCCTGGGCCTTGGCGACGAGGCCTGCAACCGCGCGCGTGCCCGGCACGGGTTGCCGCCGCTGTAGCCCATGGGCCCTCTGGCCGGCCCTTGCGCCCGCAGGTCAATGCAGCTTGGCCTTCAGGCTCTCCAGCTTGGCCGCATACAACTTCCGCTGCGGCACCGAGGTACTGACCTCCTCGGCCTTGGCAAGTGATTCACGCACGTCATCCCAGCGGCCCAGGCCGACATTGGCCAACGCCAGCCAAAAATAGAACTCGTGATAGTAGGCGGAGCGGTCGATCTCCTTCAGGAAGAAACGTCGCGCGCCTGCGTAGTCTCCGGCCCGCATGGCTGCGACGCCCATGTCAAAGAACTTGAAGGGCGGATACGGCTCCAGCCTGGCCAGCTTTTCTTCCCACACCTGGGCCTCGGCCAGACGGTCGGAATGCCGCAGCAACTGGGCCAGGTTGCCCATCGCCTGCGTATTGCCGGGTTCGCGCCGCAACACCTCCCGGAAGGCCTGTTCGGCAGGGGCGATATCGCCATGGCGTCGGTACACCACGCCGAGCGTATTGAGGCCGGCCGTCATCCGCGGTGCCTGCAGCCAGGCGGCGCGTGCCCACCAATAGGCGCGATCCAGTTGGCCCAGCGCCATCCACTCGGCAGCGCGGTTGTTCATGTACATGGCCAGCACGGTCGGTTCGTCCAGGTCCATGGCCCGTTGGCGGCGGATCTGGGCCCCCGGCAGGAAGTCCACCACCAGCATGGGTTCCTGGTCCCCGAGCACCTTGAAATCGCTGGGGCGCCGCCCCAGCCCCACATTCACGTGGCCGGACACGACCTGCAGATCACCGACCCGGCTGTACTGCTCCTCCTGGTAGATATGGCGGAACGTCACCGGCACACCCAGCTCGCGCGCGAACGATGCCGTCATCAACGTGAGCGACAGGCAATTGCCCATGCGGGCCTCAAACGCCTCGCCGGCAGTGCGGGTCATTTCCGCGTCGTACTCCAGCTTTAATTCCCCGGGCGATGCCAACGCATCCACCAGCACCTCGCGGGGCTCGCGGCCACGCAGGCCACGGGTCAGCCGCGCCTGGATGAACGCTCGCATCGCAGGGCTTGGCGCCAGGATGCGATCGGCGCTGATCACCTCCTGGCTCGGCGCAAACAGTTCGTCATGCACCAGCGTGGCGGGTGGTGTCGTCTCCTGGACCGGCGTCATGGCGCAGGCGCAGAGCAGCAGCGTGCCGAGTGCAGACAGACAAGCCCAACGTCCCCGCATGGCCACCCTGCGCAGGCCGTCTGCGATCGATCGCCTCGAAAGATCCTGACGCGCCAGGGCTCCCGGCGCGTCGGTCCCGACATCCACGTCCATCGCGTTCATCATCGGCTCCGGTACAGCCTCTGCAGGGGGCTGCTGGTGTCGATGCTAGACCTGTCACGGGGCGCCTGCACGGCCTTGCGACGAACGGGGGGGAGTCCCACCTTGAATCGGGGAGCCTCGCCGGGTCACCGCAGGGCATGCCGACCGCGTCATGGGTAGCGGAAGGCGGCGAGGCGCTTCACTCAGAAGCTGTGGCGCATACCTACCGACAGCAGGCTCGGATGGGACCCCAGGGCAGCCCCCGGGCTGTTGATCGCGAAGTCGTACTGCGCCGAGTCGTCGTTGCGGATCCGGCTGGCAAACGCGAACACCGACGTCCGCTTGGACAATGCGTATTCAGCGCCGACCGTCAGTTGGGCGGCCCCTGTCCCTGAGCCGCTCTCGACATGCCCGATCCCGACGCCGACGGGCCCCTTCCCGTGGCCTGCCACTGACAGCCCCCCCAGCAGGCTCACCGCCCCCAGCTTGTGCACCACTGACACATACGCGGCATCCCGCCGCAGGCTGCCCGCGTCCGTCCGGTAGTCCAGCCGCTCCACCACCCCAGCCACCCGCGTGTTCCCCCAGGACCAACTGGCCCCGAGCTTCCAGCCTCGGTCCGTGGTGGCTGCTGTCTGGTAGTGCCGATGCAACTCATGGGCCAGCACCGCCGTGAAGCCACCGTCCACGTACGTCGTCGACCCGGACCACAGTGAGGGCCTCGCCCCCGTCACCGGCGACACATCTTCCCCCGGTGAATAGGCAAGCTTCCCGGACCAACCTTGCCAGGTCGGTGTCCAGTACTGGAGAACGTTTTGCTGGCGACGGTCGAACGAGCTGGTATCGCTGATGTTGTTGACGATCGGCGCCGACCCATTGCCAAGCAGCGACATGTAGCCGGCAGTGGTCGGGTAGAACGGGTCAAAGCTCGCGGTGGCTGCGTTGTAGGGCAAGGTCCACACGCCCGCGAAGGCCGTGCCCCAGGGGCCGGCCAGGCCGATGCGCGTGTCGCGGTTGGCGATGCTGGTGCCGCCGCCGGTGTCCAGTAGCACCGAGCCTTCGATCTGCCAGACGAGCGTCAGACCGTCACCGAGAGCCTCATCGCCTTTCAGGCCGATCACCGACCGATAGTTGCTGAGTCGCGCCGTCGATCCTTGGCCGCCGCCACCGACCGACTCCATGCCCAGGTTGAGACGGCCATACAACGTGGCGTTGTCTGCGGCCCTCGCGTGAGACGAGGCAACGGCCGCACACAGCACAGTGAGCGCCGTGGCGGCCGAGCGGGTGGTCCAGGGGGCGCGGCATGCGCGCGATGCGTGGGGGACGGCTCGATACTTCATGTGCCCATGCTCGGCGCTTGCCCGGCGTGGGCACAGACCCAGGCTAGCGGGACGTATACGCCACGCATGGCGAGGGTTGCGCCTCAGCCATTCGGGTGATGCGGCGCATCAGCGTGCGGGCGTGCGCGACGACAGCGCGGGCGGCGTGTAATCGGGCCTGAAGCGACAGGTGCCGCTGACCCTGGCCCGGGCACGCTCGCAGTCGCGGGCCAGGCCGGTGGGGGTGGGTCGATCGCCCCCCACCACCCAGGCCGACAGCGCGCCGATCAGGGCGGCATACGTCGGGTCGCTGAGATAGCTGTGTTCGCGATCGTCGGTATAGGCCTGCACCAGATCGTCCCCGTGGCCTGCGGCTTCCATGATGTGGCCGAAGGTGTCCTGCAACTCGACAAACGCGGTCGGGTCGTGGATGGCATGAACGGTCAATACCGGGACAGGAATACGCCCGCTCAGGCCGGCATCCCGCGTGAACGCGGCCACGGCGGCAGGTTCCGCAGCGACCCGCTCCACACCGGCATTGAGTGCCTTGTCATCCGCCGACCCGTGATACACCACGCCGAGGTTGCCGAAGGGGCTGGCGCCACCCGTGCGCTTCACCACGATCTCCCGGAAATGGAAGGTTGCCCAATTCATGTGGGCCACCACGCTCCGTTCAGGAATCCGCACCACATCCAGCAGCGTCTGGAGTTTGCGCTGCTGCTCCGCCGAGCGCTCGCGCGCCGGTTTGTCGATACCCAGGCAGGCGTTGATCCGCTGTGACAGCGCCTCGGCGGTCAATGTCGAATGCTCAGGCAGCCCGATGTTCAGCGGGTACGCAGGCTCATCGGCCCGAGGGTGGTTGTGGCAGAGGTATTGGTAGACCACGCGCAAATCCAGCCGGAAGTCGTAGCTGCGCGGTCCGCCGCCCAGCACACCGGCCGTCAACAGCACTCCGTCATAGGGCCGCCCCACGGTGAACAATTCGGCGCCCTTGGCGGCGACGCCCGCACCCCAGGACTGTCCGTGCAGCCATACATGCCGGGGCTTGCCCAGCACCTGCTGGACGATCAGGCGCAGCCGCTCCGTGTCCTCGGCTGCCGCAGTGACCGCGACGCCACCCTGGCGATAACTGGACGCGGCCCAGGCGTAGCCCAGCCTTGGGAACACGGACCAACGGGTGAGGTCCTCCTCCACCCGCTTCGCCTGCGGCGCCCCCAGGAAAGGGCCGCCATGGTCATGCAGGACCAGATCGCCATTCCAGCCCGTCGGCACCGCGATCAGGTAATAGGCGCCAGCACTGTCCTGCCCGGAGAGACAGCGGGTGCCGGCGTCCACGCCTGGCGGGCATTGGGCTGTGGAGGGGGGATCGGAAACCGGCTGCATGGCCGCCATCGCCGGAAGCGCCGCCACCAGGGCGGCCTGCGTGGCCCACCTGACGAGAACTCGCCAAGAGGCCCGGGGGGTGGTGTTTGGTGGCAGAAGCGGGCAGCGCAAGCGACGGGAGCGACGGGAGCGGCGGAACGGGCGACTGTTCATGCGCCGATGATAGGGAAGCGCTAGCGTCACGGGGGCGCTCAAAGCCTGGGCCGGTCCTGCTGACACGGGTTGGCAGCACCCCAAACATGACCATTGAAATGCTGGATGGGCATACAGTATTCTTCCTACTTAGACACAGAGCAGGAAGGAATGAGTCATGCGCAGATATGAAGTCATCCTGGAGCGGGTGCCCATCCCGTTCCACGAGCGGGACCTGGCCCGCACCATTGCCAGCCAGGTGCTGGATGCACGGTTGGGCGGGCCTCAAGGTGTGGTGGATGCCCATGCGGCCTGCATTGCCATCACGGGTGGTGACACCCGCTGGACCATCCCTGAATCCGCCTCCCGGGTCGAGTGCGCCGCCGTCAAGCGCTGGCGGCGTGCCACAGAGGCTGCGCTGGACGCCATCGACAAGGCGTTCGCCCATGTTTTCATGGGCATGTCGGAAGACGACGTGGCCTTGGCCCGGGTGGACGAGCACCTCAGTATTCGGCCGTTGCAGGATGCATCGCCCGCGCCTGCGCAATTGCTGGCAGAGGCCCGCGTCGGGCTGCCCTGGGCGGCCACGGCGGCTGTACTGGTCACGGCCGTGAGCAACGCCGCAGCAGTGGCTCATGCCGGGGCCATGGCGCGTTAGTGTCGGGAGTTAGGGAGCTTCGCATTCACGCCCGCCAGCGAAGTGGCCCCCGCTGGGGTTAAAGCCTGGTGGATTGGAGAAGCGATCGCGTCCGGCCCATGGGCGGGTAAACGAGGCGCTGGGAAGCACAGTCGATCTGCGCGTCCTTCGTCGCTCTCCAAAGCGCGTTAGCGGCACGCTGCAAGGGCTGGCGGCTACGGTACAACTCTGGGATGAGCGGAAGCCTCATGCTGTAGGCATCGCTCGCCGCGCAGGCATGCCTGTATTTCTTGCCTCGCACACTGCTTTTCTGCGCCACCACGTCCTTCTCCGCCGGCCAAAGTTGAACGCGACGGAGTCGGGCAATGGCTACCATGGCGCCTTCGTCTTCCTTATCCATCAGGTTGCCGTCCCCCACCAGCCGATCAAAGAAGCCGGTGTACTTGTCCCGTACATCCCGAGTGTCGGAAAGACTCATCAGCGCATTTCTCAACTGATGCGGATTCCGGGAGGTCCGAACCAAGGTCTCCAGCAAATCACACATCGCTCCACTCGCGTCAGGCAAAGATCTCGCGGAGGTGGCCAGCCTCAGCAAATAGGGGGTCGTCACATCATCCCGTTCAATAAGCTGCGAGAACACGCGCTCGGGCATCAGAAACTCTGCGTCCACCAGGGCTGCCAACAGGCCGGCATACGTGACGGCGAGCTGATGAGCGGAACGCACACCCGCCGGAGCCGTGAGCCCCCCCGTGGTCGACGGAACATTCAACGCTTCAGACATGAAAGCGACCATTGAAGAGGCGGTGAACCATCCTGCGCGGTCGGCCACGTCCCTTGAATGCCCGAGGTCGGCAATCATCGAACTGGCGGCCTCCAGAAAATCAAGGACGGCAGTACGGTCCTTAAAGCCGACGGTTTTGAGCTTCTCCCACGCATTATCAGTACGGGCCGCTTCGTAGCTGGGCGGCAAGCCGCAGACATCAGCCCGTGCTGTCGACGGCTCCTCCTGCGTAGGATAGGGCGGCGGCGCGCTGCCATTCACCTCAGGTTCGAAGATGCCGAGGGTTCTGGCTGGCGGGGCAAGGTTGCCTCGTTGGGGCAACTCATCACGTTGCGGGAACCAAGCACTCGGCACACTCACCCCAGGAAATCCGAACATAGATCTCTGCCTTTGGATACATCGGCACGGCGCCGCCGCATCTAGTACGTCAAGGCCCGAAGAAGGGTTCCCCGTGGGAGCCTCAGAACGCGGCGATCCCGGTCTGCGCCCGCCCCAGGATCAGTGCATGAATGTCATGCGTCCCTTCATAGGTATTGACCACCTCAAGGTTCACCAGGTGGCGCGCGATGCCGAACTCATCGCTGATGCCATTGCCGCCCAGCATGTCGCGGGCCATGCGGGCAATGTCCAGTGCCTTGCCGCAGCTGTTGCGCTTCATGATGGAGGTGATCTCCACGGCGGCGGTGCCCTCGTCCTTCATGCGGCCCAGGCGCAGGCAGCCTTGCAGGCCCAGCGTGATCTCGGTCTGCATGTCTGCCAGCTTCTTCTGCACCAGTTGGTTGGCGGCCAGCGGCTTGCCGAACTGCTGGCGGTCCAGCACGTATTGCCGCGCGGTGAACCAGCAGTTCTCCGCCGCCCCCATGGCGCCCCAGGCGATGCCATAGCGGGCGCTGTTGAGGCAGGTGAACGGGCCTTTGAGGCCGCGCACATCGGGAAAGGCGTTCTCTTCCGGGCAGAACACCTCGTCCATCACGATCTCGCCGGTGATGGAGGCACGCAGGCCCACCTTGCCGTGGATGGCGGGAGCGCTCAGTCCCTTCCAGCCCTTCTCCAGCACGAAGCCGCGGATCTGGCCGTCGTCGTCCTTGGCCCACACCACGAACACATCGGCGATCGGGCTGTTGGTGATCCACATCTTGCTGCCACTCAACGCGTAGCCGCCATCCACCTTGCGGGCGCGCGTGACCATGGCACCGGGGTCTGAGCCGTGGTTGGGTTCGGTCAGGCCGAAGCAGCCGATCCATTCGCCGCTGGCCAGCTTGGGCAGGTATTTGACGCGGGTGGCCTCGTTCCCGAATTCATGGATGGGGACCATCACCAGCGAACTCTGCACGCTCATCATCGAGCGGTAGCCGCTGTCCACCCGTTCCACTTCGCGCGCGATCAGACCGTAGCAGACGTAGTTCAGGCCTGCGCCGCCGTAGGTCTCGGGGATGGTGGCGCCCAGCAGGCCCAGTTCACCCATTTCCCGGAAGATGGCGGGGTCGGTCTTTTCATGGCGGAAGGCCTCGACCACCCGCGGGGCCAGGCGATCCTGGCAATACGCTTGCGCGGCTTCCCGCACGGCGCGTTCGTCATCCGTGAGTTGCTGGTCCAGCAGCAGTGGATCGTCCCAGTGGAAATGGGCCTTGGGTGCCTTCGAAGTCTTCGCGGTGGAACTCATGCTTGTCTCTCTATGACACGGCGCCTGAGGTGGCGGCCATGCTGCATGGTAGTTCGCCGGAGAACGCCCCTGTGTCACCACCATGCCAACCAGCAGTCCATCCAGCCCTGCAGTCCCCGCCATACGCGCAAGAAGTCCGCCCACGCGGTCCACGTTCCGGGAAAGCAACGGCCCGGTGCCCTTTTCCGCAAGTCAAGGAATGAATGGCCCGCGAAGCGGGACAGAAGGGACATGGAGGAAAAGGGTGCCGGGTCGTTGCTGATCAATCCCCGTTCGCCACCTGCACCGCCCGCACCAACGCCGCCCGCACGTCTTCCGGAAGCGGCTGTGACTGCTGAGTCTCAAGGGACGTGCAGACCAGCACCTGTCCGAATGCCACCCGTGTGCCTTCAGGGCCATCAAAGCTGACCCGCAGCGTGATCGAACGCCGACCGACCCGTTCGATCCACAGCCGTTGGGTCAGCGTGTCGCCCTCGCGGCTGGCGCGCTCGAAGCGTGTCTGCAACTGTACGGAGGGCAGCGATATCCGGCGCGGTTCCAACAGCGAGGCGTAGCGCACACCCAGGCCGTCGTTGAACCAGTCTTCGACAAATGCCTGCAGCAGCTCGAAATATCGTGGAAAGAACACGATGCCCGAGGGGTCGCAATGGCCGAAGCGCACAAGCGTCTCGCGTTCGAACACAGGCTGCATGGGCAAGGTCTCCAGACGTCAGGTGGCCGCGATACCGCACCGGGGGTTCACCCAGCGTAGCGGCCTCGGGGCTTTTTTACCTGACACCAGCCTGGCAGTCCCTCAACGCTGGTGGCCACATTCCCCCACTTGCAGAATCCCATCCCCCTTGTTGGAATTAACCGACACCACGGCCCGAACGCCCACGCTAAGGTGCGCGCCATTGCCCGGTGCACTCACGCCGCCGCGCCCAAGCCATGAGCCAACAGACCCTCTGGGACATCTCGCCCGTCATTGCGCCGGACTCGCCCATCTTCCCCGGCGATGAACCGTATTCCCTGCGCTGGACCGCCCGCCTCTCGCCGGACTGTCCCGTCAACCTGAGCGCCATCACCCTGTCGCCGCATGTCGGTGCCCATGCCGACGCGCCTCTGCACTATGCCGACGGTGCCCCCACCGCCGCCGAGGTGACGCTGGACCCCTACCTCGGTCCGTGCCGCGTCATCCACGCCCTGGGCTGCGGCCCGCTCATCCGCATCGAGCACCTCCAGCACGCCGCGCACCACCTGCCGCCCCGAGTCCTGGTGCGTTGCAACACCCGGGCGGACACCGTCTGGAACCCTGATTTCAGCGCCTACGCACCCGAAACCGTGGAATGGCTCGCTGCTCAGGGCGTTCGCCTGATCGGCCTGGACACCCCGTCTGTTGACCCCGCCACCAGCAAGACCCTGGACAGTCACCAGCGCCTGCTCCGCCTGGACCTGCGGGTGCTGGAGAACCTGGTGCTCGATGATGTTCCCGAAGGCGACTACGAACTGATCGCCCTGCCGCTCAAGTTGGCAGGCGCCTGTGCGTCCCCGGTACGTGCGGTGCTGCGCTCGCTGTAGCCGCACCAGCGCAGCCTCACGCCAGGTTCCCGCCGGGTTCACGCCAGATTCGCACCAAAAACGCGCCAGACACGCGCCTCATCGCCTCTTCGCTCGCCCCGGTTCTCGCCCCCTTCTCGCCCCTTCTTCTCGCCCCCATGACCACACGACAAGACTGCCTGGCACTGGATGCCGCCGACCCGCTCGCGCCGCTGCGACATCAGTTCAGCCTGCCCCCTGGCGTCATCTACCTGGACGGCAATTCCCTGGGCGCCATGCCCGCCGCGACCCCCGCGCGGGTACAGCAGGTGGTCGCGCAGGAGTGGGGCCATGACCTCATCAAGAGCTGGAACAGCGCGGGCTGGATCGACCTCCCCACCCGCATCGGGGACAAGGTCGCCCGCCTGATCGGCGCGGGCGCTGGAGAGGTCGTGGTGGCGGATTCCACCTCGCTCAACCTCTACAAGGTCCTCACGGCAGCCCTGCGAATTGCCAAGGCGGACGCGCCCCAGCGCACGGCCATCGTCTCCGAGCGCAGCAACTTCCCGACCGACCTCTACATTGCCCAAAGCCTGGCCGAGCAGCACGGCATGCGCCTGGTGCTGGTAGACAGTGCCGCAGAAATTCCGACCCTGCTCAATGCCGACCTGGCGGTCCTGATGCTCACCGAGGTCAACTACCGCACCGGTGCGTGGCACGACATGCGCGCCCTCACCCGGGCCGCCCATGAAGCCGGTGCACTCACGGTCTGGGACCTGTGCCACTCCGCCGGGGCCGTGCCGGTGAACCTGACCGGCGCGGACGCGGACTTCGCCATCGGCTGCGGCTACAAATACCTCAATGGCGGCCCTGGCGCGCCTGCCTTCGTGTGGGCGCATCCACGCCATGCAGACCGCTTCTGGCAGCCTTTGTCCGGCTGGCTGGGCCATGCCTCGCCATTTGCGTTCACCACGGACTACCGCCCCGCACCCGGCATCCGCCGCTACGTCAGTGGCACACCCGCCATCATCTCGACGGCCGCACTGGAATGCGGGGTGGACACCTTGCTGGCGGCAGAGCCGCTGGGCGGCATGCAGGCCTTGCGACGCAAGTCCGTAGCGCTGACCGAGCTGTTCGCCGATCTGGCCGAGGCGCGTTGTGGTGCCCTGGGCATCACGTTCGTCTCGCCGCGCGAGGCCGACCGGCGAGGCAGCCAGGTGTGCCTGGCCCTGACGCCGACGCTGGCACACGCCAGCTATGCAGTGGTGCAGGCGCTGATCGAGCGCGGCGTCATCGGGGACTTCCGTGCCGGGGACCCCAGCCGCCTGGACCAGGTGCCGCACATCCTGCGCTTCGGCTTCACCCCCTTGTACGTCGGCTTCACCGACGTCTGGGACGCCATCGAGCATCTGTACGACGTGCTGACGCGGGAAGAATGGCGTGAAGCTCGTTTCAACCAGAAGGCGGCCGTGACATGAGCTGCCCCCACCACCCGCCGACACCCGGGGGCGCTGCGGACGCCACGGGCGCCCCTGGCAGTCCTGGCACCACTGAGCGCATCGTGCAGGAGGAAGGCGCCCAGCTCGATTTCTCGCGCGACATGAGCTATGGCGACTACCTGCATCTCGACCAGGTGCTGAGCGCCCAGCATCCCCTGTCGCCCGACCACAACGAGATGCTCTTCATCATCCAGCACCAGACCTCGGAGCTGTGGATGAAGCTGATGCTGCACGAGCTGCAGGGCGCCGTGGCGCAGGTGGCCGCCGACCATCTGCCCGAGGCCTTCAAGATGCTGGCGCGCGTGTCGCGCATCATGGAGCAACTGGTGCATGCCTGGGACGTCCTGGCCACCATGACACCGCCGGAGTATTCAGCCATCCGGCCCTACCTCTCCAACAGCAGCGGCTTCCAGAGCGCCCAGTACCGCCGCATCGAATTCATGCTCGGCAACAAGAATGCCGCCATGCTCAAGCCCCACGCGCACCGGGCGGACCTGTTGGCCGGCGTGCAGGCAGCGTATGAGGCGCCGTCGCTGTACGACGAGACGCTGCGCCTGATGCAGCGCCGTGGCATCACCGTGCCGGCTTCCCATCTGCAGCGGGACTGGACCCAGCCCTACGCAGCGGACGACGGCGTGAAGGCCGCCTGGCTGCAGGTCTACCGGGACCCCAAGGCCTGGTGGGATCTCTACCAGATGGGCGAAGAGCTGGTGGACCTGGAAGACGCCTTCCGGCTCTGGCGCTTCCGCCATGTGACCACGGTGGAACGGGTGATCGGCTTCAAGCGCGGCACCGGCGGCACGGGCGGCGTGAGTTACCTGCGCAAGATGCTGGACGTGGTGCTCTTCCCTGAACTCTGGGCGCTCCGTACGGAATTGTGAGCGAAGGGTGAAGGCGCCATGCCAAAAGGCATGGTGGCGTATCCCCTCCTACAATTGCCGGTCGTTGTTGCAGCTCACGAGGCTCACCCCATGGATTCCCGCATTTCCCAGATCAAGCTGCGTCTTTCCCGTCTGCGGGATGCCCTGCGCGACGCCGATGCCCACGCCATCCTGGTGCCCTCCGCAGACCCCCATCTGTCGGAGTATTTGCCGGAACGCTGGCAAGGCCGCGAGTGGCTGTCCGGCTTCACCGGCTCCATGGCCACGCTGGTGGTGACGCGCGACGAGGCCGTGCTGTTCGCCGACAGCCGCTACTGGACGCAGGCCGAGCGTGAGCTCGACGGCAGCGGCATCTCGCTGTTCAAGATTCCCACGGGCGCAGCCACCCATCACGTGGGCTGGCTGGCCGAGAAACTTCAGCCGGGCCAGACCCTGGTAGTGGATGGCCAGGTGCTGGGCCTGGCCATGGCGCAGCTCCTGCGCGCCACACTCACGCCCCGCCAGATCAAGATCAACACCGGGCTGGACCTGCTGGAAAAGACCTGGGAAAACCGCCCCGGCCTGCCGGACGCACCGGTGTACGAACACGCCGCGCCCCAGGCCACCGTGAGCCGTGCGGACAAGCTCGCCCAGGTGCGCGAGGCCATGGCCCGCCACGGCGCCTCCCATCACCTGATCTCCAGCGTGGACGACGTGGCCTGGCTGTTCAACCTCCGGGGTTCGGACGTCAGCTACAACCCGGTCTTTGTGGCCCACGCGCTGCTGAGCGCCGACAGCGCCACGCTGTTCGTGCAGCCGGGAAAGATCGACGCCGCGTTGGCAGCCCGCCTGGCGGCCGACGGCGTGTTGGTGAAGCCCTATGCCGAGGCGCGTACCGCCCTGGCGCAACTGCCGGCCACCGCCGTCGTGCTGATCGACCCGCGCCGCGTGACCCTGGGTCTGCGTGAGTCGCTGCCTGCAGCCACCCGCGTGGTGGAGGCCATCAACCCGAGCACGCTCTTCAAGAGCCGCAAGAACGCCGCCGAAGCGCAGTACGTGCGTGAGGCCATGGCGCAGGACGGCGCCGCCATGTGCGCGTTCTACGCGTGGTTCGAAGGCGCCCTGGCCCGAGGCGAGAGCCTGGACGAGTTGAAGGTGGATGAGCGTCTAAGCGCCGAGCGCGCCAAGCGCCCTGGCTTTGTGGGCCTCTCGTTCTCCACCATCGCCGGCTTCAATGCCAACGGTGCCCTGCCCCACTACCGCGCCACGCCCGAGCATTTCTCGGAGATCAAGGGCGACGGCCTGCTGCTGATCGACTCCGGCGGCCAGTACCTGGGCGGCACCACCGACATCACGCGCGTGTGGCCCATCGGCCAGGTGTCGGAGGCCCAGCGCCGCGACTACACGCTGGTGCTCAAAGGCACCATCGCCCTCTCCCGCACGGTGTTCCCGCGCGGCACGCTGAGCCCCATGCTGGACGCCATCGCGCGCGCGCCGCTGTGGGCCCACGGCCTGGACTATGGTCACGGTACCGGCCACGGTGTCGGTTACTTCATGAACGTGCATGAAGGTCCGCAAAGCATCTCCAAGGCCGTACCGGACGCCAACATGGCCATGGAACCCGGCATGATCACCTCCATCGAACCCGGCCTTTACCGGCCGAATCAATGGGGTGTGCGCATCGAAAACCTGGTGTTGAACGTCCAGCTGGACACGCCGGAAAACGGCCAGTTCGGCGACATGTTGGCCTTCGAGACGCTGACACTGTGCCCGATCGACACGCGTTGCATCACGGTGGCGCTGCTGTCGGACGAGGAACTGGGGTGGCTGAACCGTTATCACGCGGACGTTCGCAGCCGCCTGACCCCACTGGTGCAGGGCGAGGCGCTGGCCTGGCTCAACGCGCGGACCGAACCGCTGGCGCGCTGAGCCGGCACGGGGCGCCGGTGCACACCGGCCTTCCCCGCCGTTGGCACTTTTCTCCCGACAAAAGCGTGGCTTGTGCCACGCTTTTTTGTTGCCTGGCAGCTGGAAGGCTGCGCGCACGCCCACTAGACTGAAATCGAGAGCTTCAGACGACGCCGCACCGGGCTTTCATCAGACCGACGTGATGGAAGATGTGTCGCGTGTTGCCATGGGCCGAGCACCGATCAATGATCCGAGGAGACAACCATGGACATCAGACTCTGGGACTCGTATCAGCAGTGGAGCGCACGCCGAACCCATCATCGGCAGGGCCTGCACGAATTCCCTGACGGCGCCCTGCATATCTCGCTGCTGCTCGCGGTGGTGGCGGTTGCCGTCCTGGCCGCGGTGGAACTGGCCAGCGTCGGCGCGGCCGCCTGGCGGCTGGAGACCGTGGTGATTCACGGCAAATCGCAGCAACTGCCCCTGCCCAGCCAGCCGATGCCGCTTCAGCCTGCGCGCTGACAGCTGGCGGCCCCATGCGGTCGCACCGATGCTGGCGCACTGCTCCCGGCGCACGGCCCCACCGGGCCGCCACGGGCGCATTGGCCGGGCGCTGCCATGACATCTGCCATCACATCTGCCGGAACAGGTGCAGGTAGCTGCGGCTGACCGGCAGCACCTCGGGGCGGGCCTTCAAATGGAGGTCCGCCGTTTCGTTGGGTCCGCGGGTGACGTGGCTGATCGCATGCAGGTTCACCACCACCGACCGGTGAACCTGCACGAAGCGCTGGGGGTCCAGCCGTTCGATCAGCTCACGGATGGGTGTGCGGATCAGCGCTTCGCCGTCCATCGTGGCCACCAGCGTGTATTTCTCATCGGAGCGCAGGAACAAGATCTCGTCGACCGGGATCAGCTTGAGCGTGCTGCCCACCGATGCCCGTATCCATTGCAGCGGGCCGGTGTCAGAGGCGAGGCCCCCCGCCTCCTGCGCAGCCGCCGGCGGTACGACCGGGCGCGCCATGCGGCGTGCGAGTTCCTCGATCACGGCCTCCAGGGCCACCGGCGCGGCCGCCGGTGAGGCGACAGACAGCCGGGCCTTCAGACGCTCCACGGTCTCGGCCAGGCGAAGGTCTTCCAGCGGCTTGACCAGATAGTCGATGGCACCGCGATCAAAGGCCTGCAGCGCATAGTCCTGATAGGCCGTCACAAACACGATATGGGCCTGTCGCGCAATCTGGCGGGCCGCATCCATGCCGTTGAGACCCGGCATGTGCACATCCAGGAAAACGATGTCCGGACGGTGCTGTTCGAACAACTCCACCGCCTCACGCCCATTGCGCGCCTGCGCCACCACGGTCAACGCGGGCCAGACATCCGCAAGGCTGCGTTGCAGGCAATCCCGCAGCAGCGGCTCGTCATCGGCAATCAGGGCGGTCGGGGCGGCAGCACTCATGGTGGTTGTCTTGTTCAATGCGGTGTGAACCGGATGTCTGCCCTCAGGCCATGAGGCTGATTCTCGGTGAGCGTCAGCCCCGCCGAGAGCCCATAGAACAAGGTCAGGCGCTCACGCAGGTTGCGCAAGCCGGTGCCGGCCCCCATGTCCTGCGTCATGCCCACGCCGGTGTCGCTGACCCACAGCCGGACCTGGCCGTCGAGCAGTTCGCCGCCCACGTCGATGCGGCCGCCATCCTCCCCGGGATCGATGCCATGGCGCACCGCGTTCTCCACCAGGGTCAACAACGCCATGGGCGGAAAACGCAGGCCGCTCAGCGCCGGCGACAGATCCACGCTGTAGCTCAACCGGTCGGGCATGCGCAGATGCATCAGCTCCAGATAGGCCTGCACCAGCGAGACTTCGTCCGCCAGCGTGGTGCTCTCCCCCTGCAGCCGCGGCATGGCGGCGCGCAGGTAGGCGATCAGGCTGCGCAGCACGGGAGCGGCCTGGGGGGACCCCGTTTCCACCAGCGCGCGGACATTGGCCAGCGTGTTGAACAGGAAGTGCGGTTCCACCTGGGCCTGTAGCAGCCGCAGCCGGGCATCCAGTGCCTGGCGTTCCAGCTCGCTTCGCTCCAGTTCGAAACTCAGGGCCTGGTTGCGCGCCTCCGCATCGCGCTGGCGATACAGCGCCCCCATGGCCAGCAAGGGCCCGACGACCAGACCGGAGCCGGCAATCCACATGAAACCCATCATCCGGGCTTCCGACTGCACCAGGCTGGCCAGGTCCCCGCCCACCGCCACCAGATACACCACCAGCGTGGCCACGGGCACGGCAGCAGCCACCACCACCACCTGGAACAGCCAGCGTGCCCACCAGCGCGGCAGGCGCCGCGGCCACTGACCAGCTGCGGAAAATGCCAACAGCGCCAGCATGCCCACGAACATGGTGCGCCCCAGGAGCACCGGGAAAGGGGTGATGAAGATGGGGTCGAGCACCAAGGCCGCCACGGTGGCCAGCGCCAGCGCCAGCAGCACCCGCTGTGGTGTCAGGTACGAGACAAAGCCCTGCCAGGGCTGCGCAACCGCGCGGGCAATGGGCGTTGGTGGGGACGCGTGGGGCGAAGAGGACATGCCCGCACGATAACGGCGGGGCGGCGGCCCACCAAGGGTGGGTGCGCGGTCAGGCGACGAAAGACGGTCTGGGCCGCTTGAGCGACGTGCGGCTACGCGGCAATCGCACGGGGGCATGGCTGTCTGGGGAGCACTGCGGCAGACGGGGTTTGGCGCCGGGGCGGTCTCCCGCCGCGCCACGGGGCCGGGCGGTGCCGACCAGGCGGGTTTGGCCGATGGCGTAGATCGTCCGCCGAATGCGTGGCGCCGAGGTGCTGCACATGGCGGACCTCAGGCTCGCATGCCGATGCTGCACATGACGGCTTCCTTGCCGGCATTGATGGCAAACCGCAGCGCCTCGGCCGGGGTGGCCCAGCCATAACCACCCGCCAGGTTTTCATCCCGGTAGGCCTCGCGCTTGTCCGGGGCCCGGTCCTGGCGCATGACCACTACGGCCGCCACGTAACCGAACTGGCGTGGGCGCTCGATGGCGCCGGCATAGATGCGGTAGTCCCCCGTATCGACTTCAGCGAAATGCATGTCCGTCTCCTGCGCGGCCTGGCGACCACGATGGCGAGACTGTGCGCGTGAAGCGGAGGATGGGCTACCCACCTGAGGTGGGCCCTCCAAAGGGGGTGATGCGGGGGGGTGGGCTGGGGGTGGACGGCGGACAGTGCAGACGAACTGTCGCCCATTCAGAAACGCGGCGACACAGGGCGGGCAGCTCAGTCGTCGCCGCCCTGGGCAACGGCGGCGTATTCGCGCAATTCCTGGTTCACCCGGGCCGGCACCGGCGGCGCGGCCGGGCGTTCCATGCCTTCAGGGAACTGTTCCAGGTCATACGCCTGCTGTTCTGCCGCCGAGATCACACCGTCTTCATTGCCATCAGCGGGGGCGTAGATCAGGTTGGGCACCAGGGAGAGCGTGCTTTCGCTGGTCTCGGCCGCAGTCGTATCAGTCGCATCAGCCGGTGCTGTCGATGCGGTGCTGGCCGCAGACCCGACCGAGCCGGCAGCAGCAGGTGCGGCGGCCGATGGGGTAGCAGGCGCGGCCGCAGCGCGAACGGCAGCAGCAGCCGGTTGAGATGCTTGCGTCGCCTGGGCGGCCTGGGCAGGCTGCGCCGTCTGAGTGGCCAAAGCGCTTGGAGAAGCAGCAGCAGACGTGGAAGCGCGCGCGGCCAGCGAGGTGCCGGCGGCGGACAGGGTGACCACTGCGGACGCTTCAGGCGCGTCCGAGGGACTGACGGACTCCTGCTCGCGGCTGCGTAGCGGCGCAGCGCTTGAAGCGGAGCTGGTCGCGGTGGTTGCGAGAGCAGAGATCATGATGAGCCTCCACGAAGGATTCCGCGGAAACGGTCAGCGGATACCGAGCGGGAAAACCTCCCCCGCCTACGTGCCTTTACGGGCATGTTCGGTTTTTCGGCACCAGTGGCCTGGACTTTAGGGCGATTTTTAAAACAAACCAATTTTTTTGCGGTCCGGCCGATCAGCTCGGGATGGAGCCGGATTCAGACGCCAAAAACAAAGGGTTTACCCTTAATTTCAACCGTCGTGGATGCATACGGCCGGCGCTCAGCACCGCTCTCGCAACGCGGCGATCTCAACACCGCAGTCACTCCACCGCCGTCACAGGACGGCGTAACGCCCCGGCTTGTGGTTCACCGCAATAAACAGGTTCATGACCACGGCCGCCAATACGGAGTACGCCACCCGGTCCGGTGAAATGACGGTCAGGGCCAGCAGCACAATGGCGCAATCCATCACCATCTGCACCTTGCCTGCCCGCCAGCCCTTCGCCTTTTGCAGATAGAGCGACACGATGGTGGCGCCACCCAGGCTGGCGCGGTGCCGGGCCAGGAACAGGCAGCCCGACCCCAGCAGCAGCCCGCCCAGCACTGCCGCGTAGGCGGGATGCAGGCGATCGATGGCAAACAGCCGAGGCGAAAACTCCGTCAGCAGCGACAGGATCGCAATGGAGATGAAGGTCTTGAGGGTGAATTCCCGGCCCATTCGTGTCCAGGCGAACCAGTAGAACGGCAGATTGATCACGAAGAACAGTTTGCCCAGGCTGATGCCTGTGGCGTAGTGCAGCACAAAGGCCGCGCCAGCGGTGCCGCCCGTGAGCAGCCCGACCTGGGCAAACAGGATCAGCGCGAGCGACACGAACAGCGTGCCGGTAAAGATCGCCTGCGCATCCTCAAACGTGGAGTGGGAGCGGATGGTCAGGTCGCCCATCGTCGCCAGCGCCGGGGTGGTGGCGGTGGCGTCATGGGGGGTGGGTAGGGGTAGGTCACTCATCCCGTAGACGAAGCAGAAAACGTGCCCGGGAGTATCGCGCTTGCGGCGCGCTTCAAGTCCCGTGCAAGCTCCGTTCAGGGCCCCTTCAAGCTTTCTGCACCAGCGCCATCACCTCTTCGAAGGAGTAGGCCGTGTGATGTGGCCGCTCATTGGCGATCGGGTTGTGGGTTGCTTGTCCAGCGGGCATCACCATTACGACATGCGCTGCCGGCAACTCCGACAGGCATTGGTTGAGCAGCACGCTGTCCTGCGCCAATTGTTCGTCCACGGCCGCGCCCACGACAAACACGGTTCCGATCGCTTCGAGCTTCGCTTCGTCCGGCGGTCCGGTCAGTTCCTGTGCGGTGACATGACGAGCGTCGAAGCGGCCATCACGCAGCACCCGCACCAGGATTTCGGCCATCAGGTGGGCGCCTCGGCCCCCCATGCTCACGCACAGCATGACCGAACCGGCGGGCACATCCATCGCGCCCTGCCAGCGGCCTTCGGTGTTGAGACGGTCCTGCCGCATGCGCAGGCCCAGGTCGCTGCCGTCCAGCACGGCGCCAGCCCGTCGCCGGGCATGCGGGGCGTGGGTGAGCGCCGCAAACACCTGCAGGATGACCTGCTGCGCGGCCAGACGCTGTTCGGGGCTGATGAGGTTCTGCTCCATGTCCTGCCGCGCCAGGTCCAGCGCCGGCATCACCACCTTGTCGCAGTAGGTGGCCAGCGTCCGGCGTTTCAGGAAGGCACGCGCGTTGGCCACGATCTCCACGGCGTCGCCGCTGAGACTGCGCTGGTAGAACCGTTGCGAGAGGTCCAGCGCCGGGGCATCGCCCAGGAGCACGTCCAGGAAGGACAACGCCGCCACATGCCGGCCCGCCACCACCAGGCACAGGGTCAGCGGCGTGGACAGCAGCAGCCCGACCGGCCCCCACAACGCACTCCAGAAGATGGCGGAGACCACTACCGAGAACGGCGACAGGCCGGTGGCGTGGCCGTACAGCTGGGGCTCGATCACGTGCGCCACCACCACCTCCACTGCCAGGAAGATCAGCAGCGTCGACCACATCAGGTCCCAGCCGGGCGCCATGGCGGCGGACATCACCCCGGCGCACACCGCAGCGGCCGGGAAGCCCACATAGGGGATGAAGCGCAGCAGGCCGGCCAGCACCGCCCAGATCATGGCGTGCGGCACACCCATGGCAAACAGCAGCAGGCCAATCACCAGGCCCACGCCCACATTCACCAGGAACTGCGAGACGAAATAGCGCGACAGCCGCTGCCCCGCGTCATTGAAGGCGCTGGTGGCCGCGCGCACATCACGCCCGCCCACCAGCCGGATCATCCGGTCCCGCAGGGCGTCCTGCTCCAGCAGAGCAAACACCAGCACCAGCACCACGATGCCCACCACGCCTACCGGGCCCCAGACGGCGGCCAGGAACTGGCGTATGAGAGTGGCGCTGCTCTCCGCTTGGCGCTCGGTGGGCCGGTCGGCGGACCGGTCCGCAGGCTCATCCGCTGCTGCATTGGCATCCGCATTTGGCCCTGCACGGCCCCCGGACGGCACCGCCATGTCCCCGATCATCCGCCCTGCCCGCCCCTGGGCTTCGTGCAGCTGATCCAGGGTCAGCATCCGCAGCTGGGCTACCTTGGCGCGCACATTGGCCTCGTAGGCCGGCAGTTCGCGCGACATGGCGCCGAGTTGCACCAGGATGACCATCGCGATGCCGCTCACCACCAGCCCGGCCAGTGTCAGCGTTCCGATGGCGGCCGTGGTCTGGTTCAGGCCCAGGCTGCGGAGCTTGCGCACCACCGGCGCCATCAAAAAGCTCAACATGCCGGCCAGCGTGATGGGTTCCAGCACGTCGCGGCCCAGGTACAGCACGGCCAGCACTCCCAGCCCGACCAGCAGTTTCACGGCCAGCGGCGTCGCTGCCGTCGGCTTAGAAGTCGCGTTGTGCATGATCAGGCGACCTTCTTGGCCATGAAGACGCTGTTCGGGTCTTCTGCGTAGTCGCCAAACGGGCCGCACCGCTGGTAGCCCATGCGCTCATACAGGCCGATCGCTTCGGGCTGAAGATATCCCGTCTCCAGCGTGAACTGCCGGGCGCCGCGTGCCCGAGCCTGCGTTTCCAGCACCTCCAGCAAGGACCGGGCAATGCCCTGGCCCCGATGGGAGGGCTTGGTATACATGCGCTTGAGCTCGGCAAACGCCGGCCCGACGACGATGGCGCCGCAGCCGACGGCCGCGCCCTCAGCATCCCGCGCCACGGCAAACACCACGTTGGGCTGCGAGAGCGCCGTCATGTCGATCCCGTGGTGGCTCTCCGCCGGGTACAGGGGCACCTGATACGCGTCCAGCGCTTCGATGAGCGCGAGAACGTCAGGCTGATGGGCGGGTTCGATGGCGATGGAGATGGCGGTGGACATGCGGCATGGGGCCATAAAGACGGCCGGCGGGGATCAGGGATTTTCCGTGCCGCGAGTCTAAGGGAACCGCCGGCCTGGCCGCGCGCGTGCTCAGGCCACGCGGAACACCGACACCACTTCCGACAGCCGCTGCGCCTGTTCCTGCAGCGACGTGGAAGCCGCGCTCGACTCTTCCACCAGCGCCGCGTTCTGCTGCGTCATCTGGTCCAACTGGGCCACGGCCTGGTTGACCTGATGGATGCCATCACGCTGCTCGTTGGAGGCCGAGGCGATCTCGCCCATCAGGTCCGTCACCCGACGCACGCTGGTGACGATTTCTTCCATGCTCTGGCCCGCCTGGGCCACGTCATCGGTCCCGGCCTCCACCGTTTCCACTGACCTGGCAATCAGGCCCTTGATCTCACGGGCCGCCTCGGCACTGCGCTGCGCCAGCGCGCGCACTTCGGAAGCCACCACGGCAAAGCCCTTGCCATGCTCACCCGCGCGGGCCGCTTCCACAGCCGCATTCAGCGCCAGGATGTTGGTCTGGAAAGCGATCCCGTCGATGGCACCGATGATGTCGGCAATACGGCGCGAAGCCTCACTGATGCTCGCCATGCGCTGCACCACCTGCCCCACCACCTCACCACCCCGGGTGGCCGCCGCTGCGGCATGGGTGGCCAGCTGGTTGGCCTGGCGCGCGGTGTCGGCGGATTGGGCCACCGTGCCGGTGAGCTCTTCCATGCTGGAGGCGGTCTGCTCCAGGTTGGAAGCGGTCTGCTCGGTCCGGGCGGACAGGTCCAGGTTGCCTGAGGAGATCTGCGACGAAGCGGTCGATACGGCGTCCACGCCATGGCGCACCTCCCCCACCACCTGCCGCAGTTGCCCCACCATGCGTGAGAGCGCTCCTTGCAGTTGGGCCACTTCGTCATGGCCGCGGGCCGCCAGCGTACCGCGCAGGTCCCCCTGCGCCACCGCTTCGGCCAGCTTCACCGAGGCCGCCAGGCGACCCACGATGGCGCGCGTGATGGCCACGGCCATCACCAGGCTCAGCACCATGGCGGCCAGCGTCAGGCCGCCGATGACCCACCGGCTGCGCGCAGCAATGTCCACGCTCTGCTGGTTGGCGGCTTCGCTGCCGTCGCTTTCCAGCTGGATCATGCGCTCGATGCCCTTGAGCACCACGTCGTAGCCCGCCTGCCCGTCCTTGATCGCCTGCATGGAACCCGCGTGGTCATTGCGCCGGTTGACTTCCACCACCTTGTCACTCAACACGGTGTAGGCCTGCCAGCTGTTGCGGATCTGGCGGACGGTGTCGAGTTCCTCCGGCGTGCTGGAGAGCTTTTCTTCGTCCTGGATGCTCTTGAGCACATCGGCGCGCACATCCAGCAGGCCCTTCTCGTTCTGACCCCGGTCCGCATCGGTGGAGAGCAGCAGGCGATATTCCTTCATCCGGTGGCGGATGAACTGATAACGAATGACCTGCGCTGCCGACAGCGACGGCATCCAGTTGCTACCGACCGCCGTGGCCGCGTCGCTCACACGCGAGAGTTGAAACAGGCCCGTACCGCCCATCACCGCCGTGAGCAGCACCACGCTCATGAACGCCAACCCGAGCTTGGCACCCACGCTCAATCGGTCCAACCAGTTCATCGCTACTTCCCTCTTGATCGTTGAAAAATTGTTGTGCGCATGGCGCCTCCCGGCACCATGAAAATGGCCCCGGCAACACTAGGCCGCCGAGGCCGCAGACGTCCACACGGATGGCGCTCAGCCACCCGCAGCCGGCATCAGATTTCCTTCAGCAGCGTCTCGGCAATGCGCAGGCTCAACGCCGCACCCGTCAGCGTCGGGTTCATGCACGAGGCCGAAGGCATCACACCAGTGCCAGCGATGAAGAAGTTCGGATGGTCGTGGGTGCGGCAGTCACGGTCCACCACCGAATCCTTCGGGTCGTCGCCCATGATGGTCGTGCCCATGATGTGCTGGCGATCCTGATGGCCGGTGTCCATCTTGAGAATGTCGGCGTTCATCAGCTTGGCCATCTTCTGCAGGTCCTTGACCGCGAAGTCACGGCCTGCATTCCAGTAGTCGTTGACGCTGTAGTAGATCTCCGGCACCGGGATGCCCAGCGCGTCCTTGTGCGTCTTGCTGGGCACGATGCGGTTTTGCGGCTGGGCTTCGGTCTCGAAGTCCACCGCCACGTTCAGCGAACGGGCGGACTGGCGACGAATCTCCTCGTCCAGCTTCGATCCCATCACGCCCTTGGCCAGCAGGCCTGCGGCGATCTGCTGCGTCGGCACGGTGTTGCGGAACTTGGTCTTGTAACTGGGGATGTCCTTGCGGAATGCGCCATCGCGGTAGTTCAGGTAGACCAGCAGCTCGGTCGGCCCCTGGCCCGGCCACACATCCTCATTCATCATGATGTTCATGCTGATGCCGGTGTGGCCCATCAGGTTGCGGCCCACTTGGTCGGAGGAGTTGGCGATGCCGTTCGGATACTTCTCCGAGGTCGACATCAGCAGCAGCTTGGGGCCTTCGATCGCGTACGCGGCCAGCACGAAGTGGCGTGCTGTCAGCGCCACGCTGGTGCCGTCGGGTTTCTTGTAATGCACCCGCGTGATCTTGCCGTCGTCACCCGCCTCGATGCGGTAGACCACCGCGTTCTCCAGCAGCTTGGCGCCGGCACGTTCGGCCTCATCGATGTGCATCGAGCCGTCGTACTTCGCACCGATCGGGCAGACCGGATTGCAGTTGTTGTTGCCGGCACAGACCGGCCGGTTGCCGTAGGGGCGCGAGGCGCGGCCGTGCGGCTCGATGACCGGGTTGTAGCCGCCCGGCTTGAGCATGTCGGCCACCCGCTTCATGAAGTAGGGCTCGTTGAGCGGCTTCATCGGGAAAGGCTTGGAGCGCGGCGGGCTGGCCTCACCACCGTGGCCGCTTTCGTCCTGGCCGTCCTGGCCGGACACGCCCAGTTCCTCTTCCGCCTGGCAGTAGTAGGGCTCCAGATCGTCATAGCCGATCGGCCAGTCGCGGCCCCGGCCATACAGGCTCTTGAGCTTGAAGTCGTTCGGGATCATGCGCCACAGCGCCGAGCCGAAGTGCCAGGTGGTCCCGCCCACCACACGCAGGTACTTGGTCGGATAGGCCACCGGACCGGTCTGGCGCAGGTAAGGCCCGTAGGTGGACGGGATGTGTGGCGGATTCGGGAATGGCGAGCCCGCGCCCTGAAGCTTCATGTTGGCCAGCGAGAGCTTGACCGGCGCGTTGCGGAAGGTTTCCACCACGTCGGCGCGGCGCACGCGCGGCCCGGCTTCAAGAATGATGACGGACTTGCCCGCCTTGGCGATGCGGCTGGCGATCAGGCCGCCCATCACCCCGGACCCGATGACGATCAGGTCGGCGTCGTACTGTTGGCTCATGACTTGTGTTCAGTGTTGGGGGCGTGGGCGGGCGTCGTAGCTGGCGTCGTAGCGGGCTTCGTAGCTGGCGTGGTGGCCGGCGTGGTCGCGGCGGTGGACTGGGAGGGCTGTTCGCCCCAGGAGTCCGGACCGGCGCCGTAGGTCGGGATGACCAGCATGTCCTGGGTGGGCCGGTACATCAGCGCGTTGGCGTAGCTGATGAGTTCGGCGTCAGCGTCCTGGCCGACGATGCCCAGGTACCAGGCGGAGACGATGCGCGACATCAGCGCACGCAACGGATCCTGGAGCTCCGGCGCCGCCAGCAGCGCGTCCACATGGGCCGGCTTGCCCGTGTTGATCAGGCCCAGCAGGGCCTGGGCACTGGTGGTGAACTGCGGGTCGCGCTTTTGCAGTGCCGCCTGATAACGGCTGGCCAGTGCCGGATTCAGCGGCTGGCCCCCCGTCAGAAAAATCGACAGGCTCAGGAAGTCCGCCGCGGACAGGGCCGCGCCGCCCGCGGCCGCTGCGGTGGCGGCCACACCGCTCTGGCCGGCCAGCAGGCCGACGCCCCCGAGGGCCAGCGCCGCACCGGTCAGCGTCACGCCTTCCAGCAAGTTGCGGCGGGAAAGCTTGAGGCCCTGGTTGTCTTGTTCGTTCGTCATCGCAACTCCTCAATGCGCGCGCTGGCCACGACGGCGCAGCAACGCAATGACTGCAGCCAGCAGCAGCAAGGCCACCAGCACCATCGCCGGCACCATGGCCGGCCGGGCCTTGACCAGGAAGGGCTTCGGGCCGCCTTCGCGGGCCACCCGCACGTCGTCGGCGCTGACCTTCACGGCGTGATTGCCATAACGGGTGAGCACGTAATTGCTCAGGTCCGCGATTTCCTGGTCGCTAAGGCGGTCGGTATAGGACGCCTCGTCGCCAAAGGCCGGCATGAAGTGCGGCTTGCCCTGCACGGTGCGGTTCACGCCATGCAAGATGGTGGCAATGAGGTTGTCCGCACGGTCACCCCCCGTGGCGGTGTTGTTGAAAAGCGAGGGGTACTCGTTGGAGCTGGTACCGGTGCCATTCGCCTGATGACAATGGGCGCAACTGCCGCTGAACACCCGCCATCCGGCATCGGCACCCTGGGTCAGACCGCGCATGTCGAATTCATCGTGAGCGGCTTCACCGTAGCCGTAACGCGGCTTGGCGGCGTCCCCGCCCACGGGAGCCACCTGCTTGAGGTAGGCCACGATGGCCTTGAGATCTTCATCAGGCAGGTGCTGCAGGCTGTGCTCGATCGCCTCGGCCATCGGGCCGGCGGCCTGGGCCTTGCCCTGCACACGGCCGGTCTTCATGTATTGCAGCAACTCGTCGTCACTCCAGCCACCAACACCCTGCACGGGGTCCGAGGTGATGTTGGGCGCAAACCAGGGGCCGACCGAACCGCCCGACAGGAAGGGCTTGCCGACCTGTTCCGCCATCAGCATGTTGCGCGGCGTGTGACAGGCGCTGCAGTGCGCCAGCGCGTTGGACAGGTAGGCGCCGCGGTTGACCAGCTCCGGCTGCGCAGGGTCGGGCTTGAAGCGCTCGTCCTTGAGGAACAGCGCATTCCAGACCGCCATCGAGGCGCGGATGCTGAAGGGGAACGGCAGCTTCGTCTCGGCCACGGGCTGGTCGACCGGCTTCACGGCATGCATGAAGTAGGCGTAGAGCGCTTGCGTGTCCGCATCCGTGAGCTGGGTGTAGGCCGTGTAGGGCATGGCCGGGTACAGATGGGTACCGTCCTTGCGCACCCCTTCACGCAAGGCCGCACGGAACTGCGCCAGCGTGTAGCTGCCAATGCCATGGCTCTGGGACGGGGTGATGTTGGTGGCGATGATGTCGCCCATCGGGGACTCGATGCCGTATCCGCCAGCGAATGGCGCCCCTCCCTTGGGGGCGGTGTGACAGGCCGCGCAATCGGCGGCGATCGACAATTGCCGGCCGCGCTCAATCAGCGCCGCCTCAGGCTTGGCGTCCTGGGTGTCCTGGGCACGGGCCAGGCCCGGGCAGGCGCACAGCGAGAGCAGCAGTGAAAGCGCTGCGCAGCCCTGTGACTTCATGCTTGTCCATCTCATCGTTTTCGACTCGTCCTCGGTGTTGGGGCGGCCCTCTCCACTGAGAGACCCACGCGCAATATGGGCGCAAGCCCTCTCGGGAGCCACCCACCTTTGGAGGAGTTTCCGTACGCCTGCTTCGGCTTGGACAAAGCAAACAGCCGTCTAACGCACGATTCGTGAAGATTGGTTGCTGCAGCGCACAAGCGCTTGATTTGGACTGGTGGTCGCCCGGATAGAGGCAAGCGTTGCCCGCAGCGCACACAATTTGTTGCGCATGCACATCGGGCGGCCGGGCGAAAGTCCCACAGCGCCACTCGGGCATAGACGCCTGGCGAATCAGGACATGTCAACGCCCAGGCGGCGGAGGATGAGCTTCTCCAGTTCCAACACGGCCAGCAGACCGACCCCCGCCAGGACGATCAGCCCGCCAGTGAGCAGGTCGACCGGCGCCGTGTGGAACAGAGTCCCCAAGGGGGGTGCGTAGGTGTAGAGCAGCTGCAACAGCACGACGCCCCCCACCCCCATCAGCACCGCCGGTGTGCCGAAGAGGCCGCGCAAGGTGACCGAGGTACCGGGAAGGTAGCGCACGCTGAACAGATAGAAGATTTCGAACACCACCAGCAGATTGACGACGATGGTGCGCGCCAGGTCGATGGTGTCCCCACGCGCCAGCGACCACTCGAAGGCGGCGAAGCTGCCCGCCGCAAAAAGCGTGGAGACGAAGGCGACACGCCATAACAGGAAGGGTCGCAACAGGGGGGCGTCCGGCCTGCGCGGCGGGCGCCGCATGAGATCGGGCTCTGCCGGTTCGAAGGCCAGCGTCAAGCCCAGGGCCACAGCGGTGACCAGGTTGACCCACAACACCTGCACTGGCGTCATCGGCAGGGCCGCGCCCAGCAGGATGGCGGCGATGATCACCAGGGCCTGCCCGACATTGGTCGGCAAGGTCCAGGCAATCACCTTGCGCAGGTTGGCGTAGACGGTTCGCCCCTCCTTGACCGCCGCCACGATGGTGGCGAAGTTATCGTCGGCCAACACCATGCCGGCCGCCTCCTTGGCGGCGGCCGTGCCGCTGTTTCCCATCGCCACGCCAATATCCGCGCGCTTGAGCGCCGGCGCGTCGTTGACGCCATCACCGGTCATGGCAATCACGCTGCGGTCGGCCTGCAGAGCCTTCACCAGGCGCAGCTTGTGTTCCGGGCTGGTGCGCGCAAAGACCGTGGAGCGCCGGGCCACCGCCACCAGCTCCACATCGTCCAGATGCTCGACCTCCTGGCCCGTCGTGACCCGGATGGGGTCGTCCAGGCCCAGTTCCCGGGCAATGGCGGCGGCGGTCGCCGCATGGTCTCCGGTGATCATCTTGACCCGGATGCCAGCCGCCCGGCACTCGGCCACCGCCTGCCTGACCTCCGCACGTGGCGGATCGATCATGCCCAGCAGCCCGAGCAGCGTCAGGCCGTGAACGTCGCCCATGTCCAGCGCGCAGAGATCATTCGGTGCGTCGCGCGCGGCAAGCGCCAGCACGCGATAGCCCTGGGAAGCCAGTCGTTCCACCTCGGCGTCCCAATAAGCCCTCTCCAAGGGACGCGACCCGCCCTCATGCCGTTGGTCGATGCATCGATCCAGCACGGCTTCCGGCGCGCCCTTCACGACCATCCAGGGCGTGGCCGCCTCCGGGTGGTGAAGCGTTGCCATGAAGCGATGCGCGGCGTCAAAGGGCACCTCGGCAATGCGCGGCCATTCCCGCTCCAGCATCGCGAGGTCGTGGCCGCAGCGCCGGGCCAGGGTCAGCAGGGCGCCCTCCATCGGATCCCCTTCGATGCGCCACTGCTCGCCGTCGCGCACCAGGTGGGCGTCGTTGCACAAGGCGGCCGCTCGGCTGAAGGCGAGCAAGGCCACTTCACCGGTGGCATCGATCGGAGACCCGCGCCGTGACACCGCGCCCACCGGGGCATATCCCATGCCCTGGACCTCGTAGCACGCTCCGTCCAGCGATACCTCGCGCACGCTCATTTCATTGCGCGTCAGGGTGCCGGTCTTGTCCGAGCAGATCACCGAGACGGCACCCAGTGTCTCTACGGACGGCAGATTGCGCACGATCGCCTTGTGCCGGGCCATGCGCTGCACCCCCATGGCCAGCGCAATGGTCATGACCACCGGCAGGCCTTCCGGGATCGCTGACACCGCGATGCCCACCACCGCGATGAAGGCGTCGGCCACGTCGTACTGCCTCACCCACACCGCGAAGCCGAACACCGCTGCGGCGATCACGAGGATGGCCACGGTGAGTTGCCTGGCGAAGCGATCCATGGCGCGGGTCAGCGGCGTGGACAGGGCCTCCACATTCCGCAGCATCGTGCTGATGCGTCCCAGCTCGGTTTGCACGCCGGTGGCAACCACCACCCCCACGCCCTGCCCCGCCGCCACCAAAGTGCCGGAGTAGGCCATGCAGGAGCGGTCCCCAAGAGATGCCGACGCGGCCACGGGGCTGATCTGCTTGTCCGCCGCCACGGATTCGCCGGTCAGCATCGCCTCGTCGATCTTCAGGCTGCTGACCCGCAACAGACGAAGGTCGGCCGGCACGCGTTCGCCGGGCTCCAGCACCACGCAGTCCCCCGGCACCACCTGCTTGGCCGCCACCGATACGCGCTGGCCGCCCCTCAGCACCGTGGCCCCGTCGGACACCATCGACTGCACGGCCGCCAAAGCCTGCTCCGCCCGACCTTCCTGCACGAAGCCGAACAACGCGTTGATCAGCACCACGGCCAGGATCACGCCGGTATCGACCGGATGCCCCAATAAGAAGGTCACAAGTGCCGAGATCAATAAGACATAGATAAACAGATTATGGAATTGAGACAGGAAGCGAAAAGCCCATCCCCGCTGCCTGCCACGCCCGATTTCATTGGGACCGATTTCATGAAAACGATCGACCGCATCGGGAGTTCCAAGTCCTAGCGACGTGGTTTTGAGCATTGTCAAAACCTCGGCGCCGGGCAAGGTATGCCAAAGCGTATTCAGTTCGCCGAACTTCATCAGCTGGGTCCTTTCAACCATCACGGGGCGACCCTATAACAGGGCACCTCCCCTGAGTTAAAAGAATCACCCAAACAACACAAAGGACCTTGCCAATTCTCAATGCAGGTGGGGTCGGCGAGGAACTGCGCAGCTACTTTCAGTCAATTTGCGATGCATCAAGTTTGAAGACTGAAACCCTGCCCTTTGCCTTGAACGCAAGCGTTTGCGGCGTATCGTTGATCTCAACGACGGCCCCATTGCCGCTTGCAATCCGGCCGACAAAGGTTCACCAAAGGAGAATGAATCATGTCTGATTCAGTTGCAAAGCTCAAGCTACCGGCGCTGATTGCGTTGGTGGTGGGCTCGATGATCGGGGGGGGTATATTTTCACTCCCCCAAAATATGGCAGCCAGCGCCGCACCCGGCGCAATCTTGATCGGCTGGGGAATCACGGCGGTTGGCATGTTGATGCTGGCCTTCGTTTTCCAGAATCTGGCCAACCGAAAGCCGGAACTCGATTCCGGCGTTTACGCTTACGCCAAGGCCGGTTTCGGAAATTTCATGGGATTTTCATCAGCCTGGGGATATTGGATTTCCGCCTGGCTTGGTAATGTTAGTTACTTCGTGCTGTTGTTTAGCACTCTTGGGTATTTCATTCCCGGGTTCGGCGAAGGAAATACGCCGTTGGCGGTGGTTTGCGCCTCCGTGGTGCTGTGGGGCGTGCAATACCTCGTCCAGCGCGGCATCAAGGAAGCCGCCTTCATCAACCAGCTCACCACCATTGCCAAGATCGTGCCGCTGATCATGTTCATCGTGATCGCGGCCCTCGCGTTCCGGATGGACCTCTTCACGGCTGACTTCTGGGGCCGCGGCAACGTGGAACTGGGCAGCGTGATGAACCAGGTGCGCAACATGATGCTGGTCACCGTCTGGGTGTTCGTCGGCATCGAAGGCGCCAACGTCTACTCGGCCCGGGCCGAACGCCGGCGCGATGTCGGGCGCGCCACAGTGATCGGATTCGTCGGGGTGCTGGCACTGCTGGTCCTCGTGAATGTGCTGTCCCTGGGCATCATGTCCCAGCCTGATCTGGCCCAACTGCGCAACCCGTCCATGGCCCAGGTGCTGGAGCATGTCGTGGGCCACTGGGGTGCCGTCCTGATCAGTGTCGGCCTGGCCATCTCGCTGGCGGGAGCCCTGCTGTCCTGGACCCTGCTGTGCGCGGAGATCCTGCATGCCGCCGCGAAGGACCACACCATGCCGGCCTTCCTCCGCAAGGAGAACGCCCGGCACGTGCCCGCCAACGCGATCTGGCTCACCAACGGCCTCATCCAGCTCTTCCTCATCGTCACCCTGTTCAGCAATTCGAGCTACCTGAGCCTGCTGTACCTGGCCACCTCGATGATCCTGGTGCCCTACTTCTGGTCCGCAGCCTATGCGGTACGCCTGGCCTTGAGCGGCCAGGGTTACGAAGGCGAGGCCCCGGCACGCCGCCGTGACCTGGTCATCTCCGGCATCGCCCTGGTCTATGCAGCCTGGCTGATCTATGCCGGTGGCCTGCAATACCTGCTGCTGTCCTGCCTGCTCTACGCCCCTGGCGCCGCGCTGTTCGCGATGGCCCGGCGTGAACAAGGCCTGCGCGTCTTCACACGAACAGAGGCGGTGACCTTCGGTGTGGTCCTGGTGGGTGCACTCAGCGCCGCCTACGGGCTGTACGCCGGCCTCCTGCACCTCTGATCCAACCCCTTCAACTTCCTTACGGAGAACATCATGTCTGCACATACCCTGGGCGTTCACTCGGAAGTCGGCCGTCTGCACAAGGTAATGGTCTGCTCACCCGGAATGGCCCATACCCGTCTGACCCCGAGCAACTGCGACGAACTTCTGTTTGACGACGTCATCTGGGTGAGCCAGGCCAAGCGGGACCACTTCGACTTCGTCACCAAGATGCGCGAACGCGGCGTCGAGGTGGTCGAGATGCACAACCTGCTCAGCGAAGTCATGGCCAACCCCGAAGCCCGCGACTGGGTGCTGGATCGCAAGCTCACTGCCAACCTCGTGGGCCCCGGCCTCAACAACGACGTGCGCGGCTGGCTCAAGAGCCTGGAGCCACGCCGCATGGCGGAATACCTGATCGGTGGTGTCTCGATCACCGATCTGGTCAATGGTGTCGGCGAGTCCGGCTCGCTGCGCATGTTGGCGGACTTCATCGGTCCCACCAGCTTCCTGCTACCGCCGCTGCCCAACACGCAGTTCACCCGGGACACCACCTGCTGGATCTACAACGGCGTCACGCTCAACCCGATGTACTGGCCCGCACGCCGGCAGGAAACACTGCTGACCACCGCCATCTACAAGTTCCACCCCGACTTCGGGGGCCAGCCCATCAACGTCTGGTACGGCGACCCCGACCAGGACCACGGCGCGGCCACCCTGGAAGGCGGCGACGTGATGCCGATCGGCAACCGGGTGCTGCTGGTGGGCATGGGCGAGCGCACCTCACGCCAGGCCATCGGCCAATTGGCGATGAACCTGTTCCAGAACAATGTGGTGGATCGCATCATCGTCGCCGGGCTGCCCAAGTCACGTGCCGCCATGCACCTGGACACGGTCTTCAGCTTCTGCGACCGGGACCTGGTGACCGTCTTCCCGGAGGTGGTCTCGCAGATCGTGCCCTTCAGCCTGCGCCCCGACCCGTCCAAGCCCTTGGGCATCGACATCCGCCACGAAGACAAGCCTTTTATCGAGGTCGTTGCGGAATCGCTGGGCCTCAAAGAACTGCGCGTGGTGCAGACCGGCGGTGACGCCTACGAAGCCGAGCGCGAGCAATGGGACGACGGCAACAACGTCGTCTGCCTGGAACCTGGTGTCGTGGTCGGTTACGACCGCAACGTGCACACCAACACCCTGCTGCGCAAGGCCGGTGTGGAGGTGATCACGATCAGCGCCGGTGAACTTGGCCGCGGCCGGGGCGGTGGCCACTGCATGACCTGCCCCATCGTCCGCGACCCCGTCGATTACTGACCTCTCAACCCTTCCGGGCGCGCGCCCGTGGGTGGTGCGCGCCCCAACGAACCCATCATTCAAGGAGAAACATCATGGCCTTCAACCTCAGCAACCGCAATCTGCTCAGCCTGATGCACCACACGCCGCGTGAGCTGCGTTACCTGCTGGACCTCGCCCGCGACCTCAAGCGTGCCAAGTACACCGGCACCGAGCAACCGCTCCTGCGCCGCAACAACATCGCACTGATCTTCGAGAAGACTTCCACCCGCACCCGCTGCGCCTTCGAGGTGGCCGCCCATGACCAGGGCGCCAGCGTCACCTACATCGATCCGGGCTCCTCCCAGATCGGCCACAAGGAAAGCATGAAGGACACCGCCCGCGTGCTGGGCCGCATGTACGACGCCATCGAATACCGTGGTTTCAAGCAGGAGGTTGTCGAAGAGCTGGCCAAGTACGCTGGCGTACCGGTGTTCAATGGCCTGACCGACGAATACCACCCGACGCAGATGCTGGCCGACGTCCTCACCATGCGTGAACACAGTGAGCGGCCCCTGCACGAGATCAGCTACGCCTACCTGGGCGATGCCCGCAACAACATGGGCAACTCGCTGTTGCTGATCGGCGCGAAGCTGGGCATGGACGTGCGGATTGCCGCCCCCCGCGCCCTGTGGCCCCTGGAAGAACACGTCAAGGCCTGCCAGGAGTTCGCCAAGGAATCGGGCGCTCGCATCATGCTGACCGAAGACCCGGCAGAAGCCGTCAAGGGTGTGGACTTCATCCACACCGACGTGTGGGTCTCCATGGGTGAGCCGGTGGAGGTCTGGGGCGAGCGCATCGAGCAACTGCTGCCTTACCAGGTCAACATGGACATGATGCGCGCCTCCGGCAACCCGCGCGTGAAGTTCATGCATTGCCTGCCGGCCTTCCACAACTGTGAGACCAAGGTCGGCCGCCAGATCGCCGAGAAGTATCCGCACCTGGCCAACGGCATCGAAGTGACGGAAGAGGTCTTCGAATCCGAATGCAACATTGCTTTCGAGCAGGCCGAAAACCGCATGCACACCATCAAGGCCGTGCTGGTGTCCACCCTGGCCGACCTGTAAGGAGCACATCATGAGAATCGTCATTGCCTTGGGCGGCAACGCCCTGTTGAGACGCGGCCAGCCGATGACGGCCGAGAACCAGCGTGAGAACGTCCGCATCGCCTGCGAGCAGATCGCCAAGGTGGCCCCGGGCCGCGAGCTGGTGATCGCGCACGGCAACGGGCCGCAGGTGGGTCTGCTGGCCCTGCAGGGCAACGCCTACGACCCGGCCAACCCCTACCCTCTGGATGTTCTGGGGGCCCAGACTGACGGGATGATCGGCTACATGATCGAACAGGAGCTGGGCAACCTGCTGCCGTTCGAAGTGCCGCTGGCGACTGTCCTCTCGCAGGTGGAAGTCGATCCGCTGGACCCGGCGTTCATGAACCCGACCAAGCCGATCGGCCCGGTCTACGAAAAGGAAGAAGCCGAGCGGCTGGCCAGCGAAAAGGGTTGGAGCATTGCGCCCGATGGCGACAAGTTCCGCCGTGTGGTTGCCAGCCCGCAACCGCAACGCATCTTCGAGATGCGTCCGGTGCGGTGGATGCTGGAGCATGGCACGGTGGTCATCTGCGCTGGCGGCGGCGGCATCCCGACCATGTATGAGGGCAACCGCCTGGTCGGTGTGGAAGCGGTGATCGACAAGGACCTTTGCTCCGCCCTGCTGGCGCGCGAGCTGGAGGCGGACCTGCTGGTCATCGCCACCGACGTGGACAGCACCTACGTGGATTGGGGCAAGCCCACCCAACGCGCGATTGCCGAGGCCCATCCGGACGACCTGGAGCTGCTGGGATTTGCTGCCGGCTCCATGGGGCCCAAGGTTCAGGCCGCCTGCCAGTTTGCACGCCGGTCTGGCCACACGGCGGTCATCGGCTCCCTGGCCCAGATCGAGGCGATCGTTGAAGGTACCGCCGGCACACGTGTGAGCACGAGCGCCAAGCTCCGGTACCGTTAAACAGTCCGCATCACCGGCGCCCGTTGCCGATGAACCTGCGTTGACCGCAAGTTCAGCCGCATGGGTGCCGTGATGTGGCGACTGCCTCATCAGGAGGACAGACATCATGGAACATACGTCAAGCGCCACTCTCAGTGCGCTCCCCGGCGCCCTCTCAAGCGCCCGCTCCGGTGCGAACTGCTACACCACGAAGGGATGGATCCAGCAGGTGGAAGCCGTGGATCTCGAAATCGTGCAGCTCGCCATGCTGTGCAAGGTGAAGCTGCTGAGCAGCGGTGTCATGGAACAGGTGTTGGACAACAACGCCACTGTCGCGGGGAATGACAACCCCAGGGCATTTACCAAACTGCGCGGGCTGTTGTTCCTGCACTTCGAGATAGAACAGCGGCTGACAGGCTGCTGCGCGACCGCGGCCCATGCCAAGGCGCTGGTTCGCTTGGTCCAGGATTCACTGGCGCGCCGGTTGGGCGACAAGGTCAACGTGCTGCGCTGACGGCGATCTCCCATCCGGACCAGCATCCCGCACCCCGGGTAACTCGCGGCTAGCAAAGCGACGGCGGCGCCGCCCTGTACTTCCTACGCCGGTGCCCGCCAAGACCGAGGTGCTCAACGACATCAACGGTGACCTGGTCAACCTCTACCGGGTGGTACAGCACCACCTCGAGGAGTTCGTTCGGCAGTTCAAATGGGCCTTGTCGAGTCGAGAGGTTTTCAAGTGGATGCAGCTCACGCATGTGGAGACCCTCACGGACATCCAACGCGCAGCGCGCTTTTACTGCCTGCAGCGGCACGCCTTCGGCGGCCGGGTGGCTGGCCAGACCTTCGGGACGGCGACCACTGGCCCGGCCATCAACCTCTGCCGGATCGACCGGACAAGCGCTACACGCACAGCCTTTCAAGCGGCACATCGATTTCAGCCTGATGAGCGTCGTACTCGCCTTTCAAGTACGCAAGAAACTGCGTAAGCAGGACGTGGTATTCCTCGTAGTCCGCACGTTCTTCCGGCCGGATGGTTTCGCTCCGCATCAAACCTTCGTGATACAGCCCGGCGTCGCGGACTGCCTGCAGAAGCATCGGCGCATAGCCGTTGGGAATGGTGATCATGCGACTTCCTTCACCGCGTTCTTCGCCAGCTCAGTCAGAAGCCGTTTGAACTGCTCCAGTGGCATATCGAAGGCCGGGGCGATCGTGTAATGGGTTGCGCCATAGTTTATGTTCTCCCTGTCTTTCACGATTGCCAGCACGGCGGGAAGAGGTGTCCCTGCACTGATTCGGAAGCAAGACCAGTCCTTGCCGGCCGGAACGCCCGGCTTGCTGGCCAGGTCATCGACCGCATCAAGCAGCGCAAGGTGCGTGGCCTGCATCTGTTGATGACCGAGAGTGGACTGCCGCTACGACGGGGACCTTGGACAAGCGGTTCGTTGTGGCCCGCAGGGAGGCCATTGCCGCCGCAGTGGAAGCAGGACGGCTCGCGCTGGCAGAGCGGATCCGGATGCTCCAGTTCCGCGATACCCGAGCGAAAGGGCGGCCAGCGACGTGGAACACCTGACCCTCGCTTCAAAGCTGCTCGGACACACCAAGGAGCATGTGGCGAAGACGGTCACAGGCGACGCGGGGAGGTCACCAAGCCCACGAAATCGCCAAAGTTGCGGAAACGATGATGCAGAAATCGGGGCGATTTCGGAGTTTTAGGCAATAAAAAAGCCAGTCCTCAGACTGGCTTAGTACCTTGATCTATAAAGGCTTCTTTGGCGGGAAGGGGGGGATTCGAACCCCCGGTACGGGGATACCGTACGCCTGATTTCGAGTCAGGTACATTCAACCACTCTGCCACCTTCCCTGAATAGGTGTCTCGCGGGTTGCGTGCGAGAAAGACCAAGAGTGTAGCAGCGTTTTCAGGGCACGAACAAGAGTCTAATACGCCGCGTGCCGACTGCGTGCGAGCCCTGCGCAAACCGCGTACGAACCGCGTGCAAGCCCTGCGCAAGGGCTCGCACGCCAGCGCAGCCTCAGGCCGCCTTCAGCACCGCCACGCCACCCATGTAGGGCCGCAGCGCTTCAGGCACTTCAATGCTCCCATCTGCCTGCTGATAGTTCTCCAGCACCGCCACCAGGGTGCGCCCCACCGCCAGGCCGGAGCCATTGAGCGTGTGCACCAGTTCGTTCTTGCCCTGGGCGTTCTTGAACCGCGCCTGCATGCGGCGGGCCTGGAAGCCCTCGCAGTTGGAGCACGAGCTAATTTCGCGGTAGGTGTTCTGCGCCGGCAGCCACACTTCCAGGTCGTAGGTCTTGGCCGCGCCAAAACCCATGTCCCCGGTGCACAGCGACATCACACGGTAAGGCAGGCCCAGCTTCTTCAGCACCGCCTCGGCATGGCCCACCATCTCTTCCAGCGCCTCGTAGCTCTTCTCGGGGTGGGCAATCTGCACCATCTCCACCTTGTCGAACTGATGCTGGCGGATCATGCCGCGCACGTCCCGGCCACCGCTGCCCGCCTCCGAACGGAAGCAGGGGCTGTGGGCCGTCAGCTTGATGGGCAGTTGCGCCGCATCCAGCACCTGCTCGCGCACGCTGTTGGTCAACGAGATCTCCGAGGTGGAAATCAGGTATTGCTCCACAGCCTCTTCATCGCCGCCACGCAGCACCCAGAACATGTCTTCCTTGAACTTGGGCAACTGGCCGGTACCCTCCAGCACCTCCCGGTTCACGATGTAGGGCGTGTAGCACTCGGTGTAGCCGTGCTCCTGCGTCTGCACGTCCAGCATGAACTGCGCCAGCGCACGGTGCAGGCGGGCGATTTGGCCCTTCATGAAGGTGAAGCGCGAGCCCGACAGCTTGGCGCCGGTCTCGAAGTCCAGGCCCAGCGGCGCCCCCAGGTCCACGTGGTCACGCGCCTCGAAACCCAGTTCGCGCGGCGTGCCCCAACGGCGCACTTCCACGTTGCCCTCTTCGCCTGACCCCACGGGCACGCTCTCGTGCGGCAAGTTGGGCACGCTCATCAGCAACTGGTTGAGCTCGGTCTGGATGGCGTCCAGGCGCTCGGCGCCGGCCTTCAACTCGTTGGCAATGCCTCCGACTTCGGCCATCAGCGCGCTGGCGTCCTCGCCCTTGCTCTTGAGCTGCCCCACCTGCTTGGACAGCGAGTTGCGCTTGGCCTGCAGTTCTTCGGTGCGCATCTGCACCTGCTTGCGTTCTGCTTCCAGCGCCTTGAAGCGGTCCACGTCCAGGTAGGGTTGAGGGGTCTTGCGAGCCTGCAGACGCGCGATCACGGCGTCCAGGTCCTTGCGCAATTGGGTGATGTCCAGCATGGGTGTTCTCTTCGATGTTCTTGGATGCTCAGGGCGGCAACCGGTGGCCGGCACCGCTTGCCAAATGTTCGATCAATGCGCGCCCGATACCTGGGGGAGGCCAGGTCCGGCGGCCAGACGTCAAGATCGTTCGCTGGTGACCTCAGCCATCGACTTGTCGCCCAGGCCCATGGGCAGCGGGAAGCGCACATGCTCCTCCACGCCCGGCAGCTTGCGCACGCTGGTCGCACCCAGCGCCCGCAGGCGATCAATCACGGCCTGCACCAGCACGTCCGGCGCCGAGGCGCCCGCCGTCAGGCCCACCTGTGAACGGCCCTCCAGCCATTCGGGCTGCAGGTCGTCCGCCGAATCCACCATGTAAGCCGGTGTACCCAGGCGCTCCGCCAGCTCGCGCAGGCGGTTGCTGTTGGAACTGGTCGGGCTGCCCACCACCACCATCACCTCCACCTGCGGTGCCAGCACCTTGACTGCATCCTGCCGGTTCTGGGTGGCGTAGCAGATGTCCTGCTTCTTGGGCTCCCGCACCAGCGGGAAATGGCGCTTCACCGCCGACAGGATCTCGGCGGCGTCATCCACGCTCAGGGTGGTCTGGGTGACCACGGCAATGCGGGAGGGATCCTTCACCTGCACATGCGGTACGTCCGACGCCTCTTCCACCAGGTAGATGCCATCGCGCAGTTGGCCCATCGTGCCTTCCACTTCGGGGTGACCCTTGTGGCCGATCATGATGAACTCATAACCCTCCCGGTGCAGCTTGGCCACTTCCACGTGAACCTTGGTCACCAGCGGGCAAGTGGCGTCAAAGACCTGGAAGCCACGGTCCGCCGCTTCCTTGCGCACCGCCTGGCTCACGCCGTGGGCGGAGAACACCAGCGTGGCGCCGGGCGGCACGTCGGCCAGGTCCTCGATGAAGATCGCGCCCTTGTCCTTCAGGTCATTGACCACATACGTGTTGTGCACGATTTCATGCCGCACGTAGATGGGGGCGCCAAACTTCTTCAGCGCCCGCTCAACGATCTCGATGGCGCGGTCCACGCCAGCACAGAAGCCTCGCGGCTCGGCCAAGATGATCTCTTTGTCTGCCTGCATCAAAGCTCCGCTCACAGCACGCCAATCAGTTGGACTTCAAAGCTCACCGGCTGGCCGGCCAAGGGATGGTTGAAATCGAAGAGCAACCAGTCCGGCCCCACCTCGCGCACCACGCCCGCATACTGGCTCTGCCCGTCCGGCGTGGGGAACTGCACCACATCCCCCACCTGATACACCTCGGTCGGGTCTCCCAGCTCGCGCATCAGGCTGAGCTTGACCCGCTGCATCATCTCCGCATTGCGCTCGCCAAAGGCTTCGCCCGCGGCCAGTTCGATGGTGGTACGGCTGCCCTCGGCCAGGCCGAGCAGGCGCGCCTCGATGGCAGGCGCCAGCTCGCCGGTCCCCAGCGACAACGTGGCGGGCTTGTCGTCGAAAGTGTTGATCACATCCTGGCCATCCGGGCCGGTCAGCCGGTAATGCAGGGTCAGGAACGATCCAGGTTGGACGAGGTTCACAAGTCAGGGGTATTTTGGAAATCGAAACCGGATTTTAGGCTTGGGCGGTGCCCAACTCCCGAGAGCGCCCCAGATGACCTTCCTCAGCCACCCCGCCGACGCCCGCCCACGCGAAAAACTGCTCGCACGCGGCCCCGAATCCCTGGCAGACACCGAGCTGCTGGCCATCCTGCTGCGCACGGGCGTCAAGGGCCAGCCGGTGCTGGCCCTGGCCCGCAACCTGCTGGACCGCTTCAACGGCCTGGCGGGGCTGCTGCGCGCCTCCCCCGAAGCCCTGTCGCAAGTCCACGGGCTGGGGCCCTCCAAGCAGGCCACACTGGCCGCCGTGATGGAACTGGCCCGCCGGGGCCTGCGCGAAGACCTGGCCGAGCAGCACGTCTTTCAGTCGGTGGACGCTGTGCGCACCTTCCTCCGCCTGCACCTGGACGCCTTGCCCCACGAGTGCTTCGCCGTGATGTTTCTGGACATCCGCCACCGCCTGATCCGTCTGGACAACATGTTCCGGGGTACCCTATCCCATACCATTGCGTATCCCCGCGAGGTGGTGAAACGTGCCCTGGCCCTCGAAGCCGGTGCGGTGATCCTGGCCCATAACCACCCCTCCGGCGTTGCCGAGCCCTCTGAAGCGGATATCTCGCTGACCCGGGCAATGAAGCAGGCGCTGGCGCTGGTGGACGTGCCGGTCCTGGATCATTTCGTGGTCGGCGCGGGCAATGCTGTCTCCATGGCCGAATTGGGTATGTTGTGAATGATCGCCTGCGCAGCCTGCAAGACCTGCAGACGCTGCACCGAGAACTCCGGATCCGCCAGCGGGCGGAAGAAGAGCGCCGCGAAAAGGCGGCGGCGCAGGCACGCCTGCGCGAGCAGGAAGCGCGCATCTTCGAGTTGAGCGTCGGGCCGGTCGTGAAAATGCCGGAGGCCAATCGCGCGGTCCTGCAGGCGGAGCGGCCCGCCCCGGAGCCCGTGCAACGCCTGCTGGATGAACAGCAGGCCTGGCGGCAGGCCCTGTCCGACGATTTCGATGTGGATTCGCTGCTCGAGACCGACGAGACCCTCTCCTTCCGTCGCCCCGAGATCGGCCAGGAGTCCGTGCGCAAGCTGCGCCGGGGCCACTGGACACTCCAGGCCCAGATCGACTTGCATGGCCTGCGGCGGGACCAGGCCCGCGAAGCCCTGGGCCAGTTCATCCACGACAGCGCGCGGCGCGGCCTGCGCTGCGTGCGGGTGGTGCACGGCAAGGGCAATGGCTCACCGGGGCGCGAACCCGTGCTCAAGGCGCGCGTGCGCCGCTGGCTGGTTCAGAAACAGGAAGTGCTGGCTTTCGTTCAGGCCCGCGCCAGTGATGGCGGCAGCGGCGCCTTGATGGTGCTGCTCAATGCCACCTGAAACGCCACCTGAGACGCCGCTTGAGCTGCGGCGGCCTCAGGTGCGGGACGTCGCGCGGGCCGAGGCGCTGCTTTAGAACCGCCCCTCCAGGCCCGTTGCGTTGTTTTGCGGAACATCCCGTTGACGGCTTTACCGGCCGCCTCTAGTCTGGCCCCACGCCGGCGTTGTTGACATCCATTCTCAACTTCGTATCCATCGCAAGCGATGGGGAGGGAAACGCATGCCTGCAGCAATCGCTCGCCCCTGGGGCACGTCCAGCAAGACCCGTACGGCGGGGCTGATCGTGGTGGCCTTGGTCCATGTGGCCATGGTGGCCGCCCTGGTCGAGGGGTTCAGGCGCCACGCCGCGCCGACGCCCCCGCCGATCACCCAGGTCTCTATCGAGCAGGCGCCACCCGAGACGCCGAAGCGCGACCTGCCCGCTCCCGCAGAAACGCCTCAGTTCCCGGCAGTGAAGCCGTTCCTGGTGGCCATTCCTGAGGAGCCGGTGATCATGCCCAGCAGCCCCCCCGGCATCACGCCTGCGAGCAACATCGCCACGGAAGCTTCCAGCACCGCGGAGCCATTGGGGCCATCGACATCGTCCGGCGCTGCTGGCAAAGGCGCCGTCCAGCCCGCGCTAAGCGAGCCCGTTTCGCCGGGCATGGTCTGCACCGCCATGGGCGTACCGGAAATGCCTTCGGTGAGCTGGACGGGTGAAGCCACTTTCCATGTGGTGGCCGACGTGCGTGCCGGGCGGGTGGTCAGCACCGAGATCCGGGCATTGCAAGGCAGCATGGATGCCCGCACAAGACGGGCCTTCAGCAACGCGATCGACACCGTACTGAAGCAACGCTACGTGTGCCCCGGCGATCACCGCTTCCAGCAGGATTTCGCCTTCCGCGTGGACTGACGTTGTGGCTGGCCCGCGCATCCCGCGCGGGCCATTGGCCTCAATGCAGCGTGGTGCTCACCATGAGCGTGCTGGCCGACGTGAAGGCATGCAGCAGACGCTCGGGCTGAAAGGCACCGACCGCATCCGCGCCTTGCCAGTGCGTATCGATGGCGTGTTCCAGGCCCTTGAGCACGCAGAAGGACATGAACGCGCCTTCGGCCTCTTCGCTGTCCATATCCACCAGTTGCAGGCGCAGGCAGGCGGACCGGAGGAACTCGAGCATCAGCCGAGGGTTGGCCGTGTCGGGGCAGCGGCCGGCACAGATCTCGATGTCCTGGCGAGCATCTTCCGACAGCCACAGTCGGCCATCTTCAATGCGGACATGGAGCAGGTCGGGATTGGCATGGATGCCGACCACATCGTCGTCATACGGCGTGAACATCATGGGCTCTACGGTAGACGAAGCCGCGCCCCGCGTGCTCATCGGGCCCGTGACGTAGCCGGCGGTGCTGTTAGAAATGCACGGGAGTGGGCCCCTGTGATGCCCGTGGCGCCCCAACAGTGAGGTTTAGCGCCTCAGAACACCTTGCGAACCGGCGGCGCCTGATTGACCATCCAGTCCGCCGTGTTGGCGAAGGAGGCCCGAAGCCGCTCACGCAGCGCATCGTCCAGGCCGCATTCGGCCATCGCCTGCGTCATGCAGGCCATCCACTGGTCCCGCTCCACGTGGCCCACCCGAAAGGGCATGTGCCGCGCGCGCAGCCGCGGATGGCCAAAGCGCTCCACGAAATAGTCCGGGCCGCCCAGCCAGCCGCACAGGAACCAGAAGAGCTTGTCCCGCGAGCCGTCCAGCGAGGTGGGATGCACCGAGCGCAATTCGGCGAAACCGGGCTCCAGGTCCATGAGGTCATAAAACCGGTCCACCAACTGGCGAACCGCCTCCTCGCCGCCAACCCATTCAAAGGGTGTGGCCGGAGCCGTCTTTTCTTCTTGGGTCATGAGGCCGGAGAAAGGGACAACAAAAATGAGACATCAGGGCCCGGGGCGCCCCGGCATGCCCTCGCCAGCATCAGGGATGCCCGGCACTCTGCTCCAGCAGCTTGGTGGCCAACGCACGGATCGCCTGGGCGGCATCCGCGCCGGGATAGTGCTCCAGCAGCAGTTGGCGCTTCAGCACCGCCTGGCGCACCATCTGGTCGTTCTTGACCTCGGCCAGCAACTCCAGCTTGAAGGTCTGCCCCGGAATCGGGCCCACAAAACGCTGCAGCACCTGCTGCAGCTGGCCGCAGATCAGCTTGCCCTCGCCGGGCCGGTTGGCCTGGTTGATCACCAGACCCACATGGCGACGGTTCTGCTGCGTGGCCAGCACCTTGATGGTGGCGTAGGCATCCGTCAGCGAGGTGGGTTCGGGCGTGGCCACCACCAGCACATCGGTGGCCATCGAGACGGCAAACAGCACCACGTCCGAAATGCCGGCGCCGGTGTCCAGCACCACCCAGTCAAAACGAGGCTTGACCACCTCCAGGATGTGCAGGAGCTTGTCCCTCACATCAGGCGTCAGCCGGGAATACTCCACCATGCCGGAACCGGCCAGCAACACATGGAAGCCTCCGGGCGCCGGCAGGATGGCCTGTTCCAGGGTGCAGCGCTCGGTAAAGACATCATGCAGCGTGAGCTTGGGATGCAGATTCAGCACCACATCCAGATTGGCCAGGCCCAGGTCGGCGTCCAGCACCAGCACACGCTCACCACGCGCGGCCAGAGCCGCCGCCAGATTGGCGGACACAAACGTCTTGCCCACGCCGCCCTTGCCGCTCGTCACGGCCAAGGTGCGAGCGCCTCCACGGGCAGGTCTTGCAGCAGGAGCTGTTGTCATGCTCATTCACTATCCTGTTGCGTTACAGCGAACAACATGCCTTTTTCCTCGGCCGTGACCAGGGAATCGATATGACTCTCCAGGCAGGCACGGTTGCGGCCCTCGGCCTTGGCACGGTAGAGCTGGCGGTCCGCCCGCTCCGTCCACAGCAACGCTGAGGACCTCACCCACTGCGGCGCAAAGGCTCCTCCGATGCTGATGGAGGTGGTCAGCGGTGCCGCCTGGCCGACCTCCACGGTCAAACTGTCCACCCGGTCACGAATACGCTCCGCCACCGTGACACCAAACGTCGCCGGACAGTTGGGCAGGATGATGGCGAATTCCTCGCCGCCAATCCGCGCCACCGTGTCCATTGGCCGCACCATCTGACTGATGGACCGAGCCACGGCGCGGATGACCTGGTCCCCCGCTGCGTGGCCATGGTTGTCGTTGATGGCCTTGAAATGGTCAATATCCAGCACAAGCAGCAAGGCAGGCTCGCCGGAACGAGCAACCCTGTCCAACTCACGATCAAGCGCCATCTCGAAACTGCGGCGATTGACCAGGCCGGTCAGGGCGTCCTTGCTGGAGAGGTCGCACAACGCGTCCAGAATGCCTTGCAACCACACTTCCGTGTAGGGCTCGGCATCCGGCAGCATGGCGCCAGCCTGCTGCAGCAGCTGCAGGGCAAGGTCCAGACGCAATGCTTGCGCAGGAATGAGGCGGGGCGGTTGATCCAAAGCGATCCGAGGCGTACAGCGGGTGTTTCGACGCAGTCTAGCAGTGCATCCCCCGAACGAGTGGTCAAAAAAGGCGACGGAGTACCACCTCTTTCACACATCTATTTGCCGTCTAGCACTCAAACTAGCGATTGCCGACAATGGCGTTCACCATCCGGTGCTACGGCATCCCCAACATCAAAGAAGTTTCTGCCCCATGCGCCCTGGACCCACGGCCGCCGCCTCGCCCGTCGAGGCCATCGATCATGAATTCAGTTTCAGCCGGGCCGACTTCGACCGCGTGCGACAACTGATCTACCAGCATGCCGGCATCAGCCTGCATGACGGCAAGCACGCCATGGTCTACAGCCGCCTCTCCCGGCGCCTGCGGGACACCGGGCACCGCTCCTTCGCCAATTACCTGGAGTGGCTGGAAGGCGTGAGCGGCCCACAAGGCGAGCAGGAGTGGCAGGAGTTCGTGAACTGCCTGACCACCAACCTCACCTCCTTCTTCCGCGAAGAGCACCACTTCCACTCGCTGACGGACGATCTGAAGACCTTGCCCGGCAAGCCCATTCGCATCTGGTGCTGCGCGGCATCCACCGGTGAAGAGCCCTACTCCATCGCGATGACCTGCCAGGAGTCGCTGGGGGCCAGCGCCGGGGTGCAGATCATTTCCAGCGACATCGACACCAATGTGCTCAACACCGCCCGACGCGGGGTGTACGCCGCCGAGTCCCGCGGGCTATCTCCTCAGCGCTTGCGGCAATTTTTCCTGCGCGGCACGGGCGCGAACGAGGGTCGTATCCGCGTGAAGCCCGAATTGGCGCGCATGATCGAGTTCAAGACCTTGAACCTCATGAATGCGCAGTGGGGACTGGGCGAACCCTTCCACATCGTGTTCTGTCGCAACGTCATGATTTATTTCGATGCGCCGACCCAACGCAAGGTGCTGGAGCGCATTCACAAGGTGATGCGCCCCGGCGGCCTGCTGTTCGTGGGCCATTCGGAGAATTTCACCGAGTCGCGTGACCTGTTCCGGCTGCGCGGCAAGACGATCTACGAACGCGTCGGCTGACCTGCTGACCTGTGCAACCCCTTTTGATCGCCAACTCATGAGCATGCCCAACGCCTCTTCCGCCTTGCTGCACAGCACGGCGCTGGCCAGTGCCGGCGCGGCACGCGTGGCCCAGCTCAAAACGCAATCGCGCAAGCAGGGTGAAGCCTCGTTCTTCTTCTACGACGCCCATTTCAAGAATGCGGCGGTGAAGGTGCTGCCCGGCGAATACTTCGTGGACAACGAGGATCTGCTGGTCATGACCACGCTGGGCTCGTGCATCGCCGCGTGCCTGTGGGATCGCCATGCGCAGATCGGCGGCATGAACCACTTCATGCTGCCTGAGGGCAACGGTGATTCCGGCCGTTATGGTTCGTTCGCCATGGAACTGCTCATCAACGAGATGATGAAGCGTGGCGCCTCGAAGGGCCGCATGGAAGCCAAGATCTTTGGTGGTGGCGCCGTGATTGCCGGCATGAACACCATCAACGTGGGCGAGCGCAACACCAATTTCGTCCTGGACTACCTGAAGACCGAACGCATCCCCGTGGTCTCCAAGGACGTGATGGATGTCTACCCCCGCAAGGTCTGCTTCCTTCCGCGCAGCGGCAAGGCCATGGTGAAGCGGCTTGCGGCCACCAACACCGACGCACTGGTGCAGCAGGACAAGGTCGCTGCCCAAAAGGCGCAACCCGTGGCCAACACAGGCGGGTCGATCGACCTGTTCTGAGCTGGCTGCCGTATCGAGGAGTAAAAAGAAATGGCCAAGACCACTGTCGTCGTGGTGGACGATTCCGCCCTGGTGCGCAGCATCCTCACCGAGATCATCAACCGTCAGCCGGACATGCAGTGCATCGGCGCGGCCAGTGATCCGCTCGCGGCCCGCGAGATGATCCGCAACCTGAACCCTGACGTCATCACGCTGGATGTGGAAATGCCCAAGATGGACGGGCTCGATTTCCTGCAGCGCCTGATGCGCCTGCGACCCATGCCCGTCGTGATGGTGTCCACGCTGACCGAGCGCGGCGCCGAGGTCACACTCAAGGCGCTGGAACTGGGTGCGGTGGATTTTGTGGCCAAGCCCAAGATTGGCGTGGCCGACGGCATCCGCGGGCTGGCCCAGGACATCACCGACAAGATCCGCATTGCTGCCAAGGCACAGATCCGCCGCCTGCCGCCGGCACCGTCCGCCGGAACGGGGGGAGCCTCCAGCAGCGCGGCGGCCGCGCCAAAACCGGCGGCACCCATCGCCAGCCTTGGCCGCCTCTCGACGGAAAAGATCATCTTCATCGGTGCGTCCACCGGGGGCACCGAAGCCACCAAGGACGTGCTGGTCAACCTGCCGGCCGATTGCCCTGCCGTCTGCATCACGCAGCACATGCCCCCGGGCTTCACGCGCAGCTACGCCGCGCGCCTGGACGGCCTGTGCAAGATCCGCGTGAAGGAGGCACAGGACGGTGAGCGTATTCTCCCCGGCCACGGCTACATCGCACCGGGCGGCATGCATTTCAGCGTCGAGCGCTCAGGCGCCAACTACATCGCCCGCGTGCAGGACGGTGAACCGGTGAACCGCCACAAGCCGTCCGTGGAAGTGCTGTTCCAGTCGGCCGCACGGGTGGTCGGGCAGAACGCCCTGGGCATCATGCTCACCGGCATGGGGGCCGATGGTGCGAAGGCCATGAAGGTCATGAAGGACGCGGGGGCCTACAACCTCGTCCAGGACGAAGCCACCTGCGTGGTCTTTGGCATGCCGCGTGAAGCCATCGCCGCTGGCGCGGCGGATGAAGTGCTGCCCCTGCAGCAGATCGCCGTGCGTCTGATCGAACGGCTGCGCAGCACCTCGGGCATGTCGCTCAACCGCGTCTGAACGTGTTCGAGCGGGTGTGAGCGAGTGGGAGCGGGCGTGAGCGGTCCGCGTCACGCTCCGCCTCCAGCGCATCCCTATCGAAACGCCCTCGATGCCTCCGGGCCGAGGGCGTTTTTCATGCGCGTCGCTCTTCCCCGAAGATGAACCGGGCCCGCACGATCGTGCCGACAGCTGCGGGCGGATCCTGCGCCCCGGGCCTGGTCACCTCATACATCGCCACCAGTTCCCGGACCACCGGCCCGTCGGGCGACTGGTTGAGAATCTGCTCGTAGTCGATCACCACCTCACCCAGCACGATGCGGTGCAGCAGGGTGGCCACCGGTCGGGATGCCCGGAAGCGGTTGGTCATGCGCTCACGCAATGCCTCATGCCCCTGGGCCAGCAACCGGTCGGGATATTCAAACTGCTGTGCCTGCGGATGGTAACAACGCAACAGCGCCTCGACGTCATGGGCGTTGTAGGCCTCCAGTTGGGCCTGCACCAGCGCCTGCGCAGACCCTAGCTCGGTGCGGACCGGTTCAAAGGCTGCGTTCATCGGGCTTGTTCCTTCTTGATTTGATCAGCCTTGCGGGCCTGGGGACCTCGGCTTGCAGACCCTGCATCGGCACGCGCCACCACCACAGTGGATGCCGCCGGATCCGACGCCCGCAGACGCTGCTGCGCCAGCCGGCCCTGCTCCTGTTGATCCTGCCTCTGGCTGCGGAGATCGGCGTTCTGGTCCGTGAAACCGAAGGCCGCACCGGCCAACATCAGCGACAACAACAGGCTGGACAGCACCAGCAGCAACTGCGCCGGCAACTGCGGGATTTCGATCCGGGACAGGTGATTGAGTTCGGGCTCGTTCATGGTGGGCTCCTGGAGGTTGGTGACATTCCGTTGTGCGTTTTGTCGATTTGTTGGTCATACTAGATAGCCAATCACCCCTCTACAAACGCTTTAATCTGGCACTTTTGTGTAGCAAAACTTTCCAGCGAGCGTCCAAGCCATGCGTGCCCCACGTCTCCCCCTGCAATACCTGGCCGCCTTCCGGGCCGCTGCGCTCACAGAAAACCTGCGTGCCGCCGCCGACCAGCTCAGCGTGACGCACAGCGCCGTGAGCCAGCAGATCCGCGCCTTGGAGGCGCAATTGGGTTTTCCGGTCTTTGACCGACAGGGGCGACGCGTGGTGCTCAATGCCGCCGGGCGGGCCCTGCTGCACGGCGTGGAACGCGCCTATCAGGAGCTGGACCAGGGCCTGCGAACGGCGGCCACCGCCCACGGCGTGGAGCAGCGCAGCCTGCGCATCACCGCCCTGCCCTCGTTCTGCCAGCGCTGGCTGCTGCCGCGTCTGGGGCGCTGGCACGCCTGCCATCCCGAGGTGGCCCTGGAGATCGACGCCACCCAGCGCCTGGTGGACCTGGAACGGGAGGGGTTTGACCTGGCACTGCGCCAGGGTCAGGGGCCATGGCCGGGCCTGGTCAGCGAGCCGCTGTTCGAATCCAACCTGCTGCCGGTGGCCTCACCGGCGCTGGCGCATCAACTGATCGGGCAGCCGCTGGCGGATCTGGCCCTGCAACCCTTGTTGGGGGACCCGAACCAATGGTCTGCGTGGTTTGAGCAGTCGGGGCTGAACCGGCAGATCGTGCCGGTCGCCACCTTCAACGATGCCGGGCTGCTGCTGCAGGCCACCGAGCAAGGCATGGGCATCGGCCTCACCCGCGAGCTGCTGGCGGCAGATGCCCTGCTGGATGGCCGGCTGGTGCGCGTCGCACCGCGGCAACGCCTGCTGATGGAGCCGCAGCGGTATCACGTGGTGTACCCGCCCGCCCTGAAGGACTCACCGGCGCTGACGGCCTTTATCGACTGGCTGCATGCCGAGACGGCGCAATCCCGGGCCGCGCTGGATGGCGCCTTCACCTGCCTGAGCGGGCCGGTCACGCCGGGCGGGGCCCCGCTGCCCGGCCTGTGACGCCGGGGGCGGGTGGTCAGATCACGCCGCCAGGAACAGGGCCTGCAAATCGCTGAGGAAATCGAAGCCCAGCGGCGTGGGTCGGATCAGCGCCGGATCCGGATCCAGCAGGCCCTTGGCGCGGCCCTGAGCCATGGCCTGGGCAATGCTGGACGGTGGCAGGCCGGTGCGCTCCAGGAAGCTCTGCATGGGCACGCCTTCCTTCAACCGCAAGGCGTTGAGCATGAACTCGAAGGGCAGCTCCGAACGAGCCACTTCGTTTTCATTGGAGACGGCTTGCCCTTCCAGCGCCTTGTCCATGTAGGTGGCCGGATCACGCCAGCGGACCTGGCGCAACAGCCGATGGGCAAACGACAGCTTGCCATGGGCGCCCGCGCCGATGCCCAGGTAGTCGCCAAACTGCCAGTAGTTGAGGTTGTGCTGAGCGCGGTGGCCTTCCCGGGCATAGGCCGAGACCTCGTAGCGGGACAGGCCCTGCGCGCCCGTCCGGGCGGTGATGAGGTCCAGCATGTCGCTGGCCAGATCGGGATCCGGCAGATGCTCGGGCGGCTGGTTGGCGAATCGTGTGTTGGGCTCGATGGTGAGGTGGTACACCGACAGATGGGGGGGCTGGAAGGCCAGCGCCTGGGCCAGGTCCCGGTCCAGCTCGGCCAGGGTCTGCCCCGGCAGTGCATACATCAGGTCGATGTTGAAGGTGTTGAAAGCCCGTGCTGCTTCCTCGATGGCGGCCCGCGCCTGGTCGCTGCTGTGCACACGGCCCAGCGCCTGCAGCTTCGCGTCATCAAAGCTCTGGACACCAATGGACAGCCGCGTCACCCCGGCATCGGCGAAGCCCGCGAAGCGGTCACGCTCGAAGGTGCCAGGGTTGGCCTCCATCGTGATCTCGCACCCCGGCTCCAGCGGCAGGCGCGCCCGCAGGTCGGAGATCAGCTCGGCGATCTGGGCGGGCTTGAACAGGCTGGGCGTGCCGCCGCCAATGAACACCGAGATGACCGGCCGGCCCCAGACCAGCGGCAGCGACGCCTCGAGGTCCGCACGCAACGCCGCCAGGTAGCGGGCGGCGGTGTCGTCGTCCAGCTCGCGGCCGCTGCGGAATTCATGCGAGTTGAAGTCGCAGTAGGGGCACTTGCGCAAGCACCACGGCAGGTGCACGTACAGCGACAGCGGGGGCAGCGCCGACAGGCTCAGCGTGCCGGGCCGCATCATCCGGATAATGTCAGCCAAGGTGCCAGGCCTCGCGCATCTGGCGCAGCAGGTCGGCCGAGGCCAGCGCACGGTGGCTGAGACGGTTCTTCTGCTCGGCAGACAGCTCGGCCACGCTCTGGCCCAGCGAAGGGATCAACATCAATGGGTCGTAGCCGAAGCCCGCTTCGCCGCGTGCGGCGGTCAGGATCTCACCGTTCCACCGGCCCATGGCAATCAGCGGCTCCGGGTCGGTGGCGGAACGCACGGCCACCAACGCGCAGACGAAGCGCGCACGACGGTCAGCGCCATCGGGCCGACGGGCCAGGTTTTCCAGCAGCACACGGTTGTTCTCGGCATCGCTCTTCTCGCGGCCGAAGAGCGTCGCATAGCGGGCGGACAGCACGCCGGGCGCGCCGCCCAGGCCATCCACCGCCAGCCCGGAGTCATCCGCCAGCGCCGGCAGCCCGCTTTCACGGGCCGCATGGCGCGCCTTGGTCAGCGCGTTTTCGACAAAGGTGTCGAAAGGCTCTTCCGCCTCGGGAATGCCCAGGCTGCCCTGCGTGACCAGTTCCAGCCCGATGGGCTGGAACAGCACCTGCAGTTCCTTGAGCTTCTTGGCGTTGTTGGAGGCCAGGACCAACTTCATCGCTTGCTCCTCCTCACCGGGCTAGGCCTGCAACGGGGCGCTCAGCGCCTGCCGCTGGGCCACGAGCAGGTCGCGAATGCCCTTCTCGGCCAGATTCAACAACACATCCACTTCGGCGCGCGTAAAAGCCACGCCCTCGGCGGTGCCTTGCAGCTCCACGAAGTGGCCCGCACCGGTCATCACGACATTCATGTCGGTGTCGCAGGTGGAGTCTTCGATGTATTCCAGATCCAGCAGTGCCTGGCCGTCCTTGATGCCCACGGAAATGGCGGCCACCGCGTCCAGCAGCGGCGACTGGGCGATCTTGCCCTGCGCCAGCAACCAGGTCACCGCGTCATGGGCGGCCACGTAGGCGCCGGTGATGGCGGCCGTGCGAGTGCCACCGTCGGCCTGCAGCACATCGCAGTCCAGCTGAATGGTGCGTTCGCCCAGCTTCTTCAGGTCGAACACCGAGCGCAGGGCGCGGCCGATCAGGCGCTGGATCTCCTGCGTGCGGCCGGTCTGCTTGCCGCGAGCGGCTTCGCGGTCGCTGCGGGTGTGCGTGGCGCGGGGCAGCATGCCGTATTCGGCCGTCACCCAGCCTTCGCCGGAGCCCTTCTTGTGCGGCGGCACCTTTTCCTCGACAGAGGCGGTGCACAGCACCTTGGTGTCACCAAATTCGATCAGCACGGCGCCTTCGGCATGGCGGGTGTACTGGCGGGTGATGCGAACCGGACGCAGGGCGTCGGCCGCGCGCCCGGTGGGGCGGCTGGCAATGGCGGTCATGGAATGTCCTTCAGCGGGGTGTTCAGCGTGGCGGCTTCTTGCCAGCGCGACGGATGGCGTCCTGGATCTCGCGCACTGCGCTGTCGATCTCGGCCTCGTCGAGCTGCTCCTGGCCCGCCCCCTGGATGGTAGAGGCAAAGCCCTGATCATCCAGGTCCTGCGTCGAGATGGAGTCGGGCGCATCGCCCTCCCCTTCCCACTCCACGGCCAACGCGGTGACATTGTCACTGCGGGCACCGGCCTGGCGCAGGGCCTGCTCCACCAGTTCGGGAACGGCGTCGCCCACGGCACGGGCGTCCGAGAGCAGGCGCAGGATGTCCGCGTCACTCACCGAACTCCACAGGCCGTCCGAGCACAGCAGCATGCGGTCCCCGTTCTGCAGCAGCACCGGGCCGTTGACGTCGATCATCGGCTTGCCCGGGCTGCCCAGGCAGGTGAACAGCACATGGCGGTTGAAGCGCTCGGCACCCGTGGCATGGCGGCCCAGAGCCTCCTGCAACTCGCTGTAGGAGTGGTCACGCGTGCGGGCAATGAGTTCGGTATCGCGCGCCAGATACATGCGGGAGTCCCCGCAGTGCGCCCACCAGATCTGGCCTTGCTGCATCACCGCCACCACGATGGTGGTGCGCGGCGTGTCGCTCATGCCGCGCTCGGCGGCATAGGCCAGCAGCTGCTGGTGGGCCAGCAGCACGGCGGTTTCCAGGAACTGGGTGGGATGCGGCAGCACAGGCTGCGCATCACGCTGATAAAGCGCGGCGACGTTCTGCAGCGCCATGTGCGCTGCGACTTCGCCGTCGGGGTGGCCGCCCATGCCGTCGGCCAGGGCAAAGAGGCCGGACTCGCGGGTATAGCAATACCCCATGCGGTCCTCGTTCTTTTCCCGGCCGCCACGGCGGCTGACCTGATAGACAGAAAACCTCACGCCTTGGCTCCGGTCTTGAGGTTCTCCAGCTGCAGCTTCAGGCGTTCACTGAAGCTGAGCTTGGTGTAGCGACGCTCGGTCTCGCGAGAGAGTTCCTTCTGCAGCGCAAACACGCTCTGCGGACGGGTCAGCGGGTCCAGCGACATGCACCACTCGGTCACTTCCAGCAGGTTGTCCGAATAGACGTTGCGCAGGCGTGAGAGGCTCAGGCCCAGACGGTCTTTTTCCAGACGCTGCGGCGCATCATTGGGCGGGTACCCCTGCATGCAGGCGTAGATGCAGGCGCCGATGGCATAGATGTCGGTCCACGGCCCCAGCGAGCCGTCACGACGGTACATCTCCGGCGCGGCAAAGCCCGGGGTGTACATCGGACGGATGAAGTTGCCTTCCTTGGACAGCACCTCACGTGCCGCGCCAAAGTCCAGCAGCACCGCCTTGTTGTCGTTGGTGATGAAGATATTGGCGGGCTTGATGTCCAGGTGGAGCATCTTGTGCTGGTGAACGATGCGCAGGCCCTTCAGGATCTCGTCGAACAGCGACCGGATGGTGGATTCCCGGAACACCTTGTCGCGTTTCAAATCCCGTGCGGTCACGATGAAATCCTGCAGGGTGTCCCCTTGCAGGTAATTCATGACCATATAGACGGTCTCATTCTCCCGCAGGAAATTCAGCACCGAGACAACGCTGGGGTGCGAAATTTGCGCGAGTGAGCGGCCTTCTTCAAAAAAGCTGCGCAGCCCCAGTCTGTACAAGGGCTGTTTTTCCGGTTTGACGCGGGGCGTCAGTTCTCCGGGTGATCGTTCGGCCAGTGATGAAGGGAGGTATTCCTTCAGAGCCACCAGATGATGGTCGGGGTCTTCGGCGAGATATACAACGCCGAATCCACCCGCAGCCAACTTCTTGATGATCTGATAGCCCCCCACCACCGTGCCTGCGGGCAGGGGCGCCGGTTTCGGCTTTGACATAATCGCGGTTCGATTTCTCTACCGATAGCTGATGCCAGTTTACAGCATGACCGGTTATGCCAGCGCCACGGCACAACCTTCGAACACAGGCGAAACCCCTAGTTCTCACGCCACCGCCGGCGTCACTGTGGAGGCTCGGTCGGTGAATGGCCGCTTCCTGGACCTCAGCTTCCGCATGCCGGACGAGCTGCGGTCGCTGGAGCCGGCATTGCGTGAACTGGTGACCAGCCAGGTGAAGCGCGGCAAGATGGAACTTCGGATCAGCACGCAGCGCGAATCCGAGTCTTCCATCCCCAATCCGCAGCCCGATCAACTGAACCGGCTGGCCCGTCTGGAAGAACAGGTGAAAGCCTGGTTTCCGAAGGCGCAGGGGCTCACCGTGCAGGAGGCCTTGCAGTGGTGCAAGAGCGGCACCGCAGGGCCGTCCGCTGCCGATGAACACGTGCTGGAAGCCGCTCGGCAGTGCCTGAAGGGCTTCCTCGAAGCGCGTGAGCGCGAGGGGGCGAAGCTGGTCGTCATGCTCAAGCAGCGTGTGGCCACCTTGCGTCAATTGGCAGACCAGGCCGAACCCCTCATTCCGGCCGCCGTGCAGCGTCAGCGTGAACGCTTTCTGGAGCGTTGGCAGGAGGCCTTGAATGCCACTGGTGCCACCACGTCCGTGTCGGAACAATCGCTTCAGGAACGCGCGCTGAATGAGGCCGCGGCCTATGCCTTGCGCATCGACGTGGCGGAAGAATTGACCCGCCTGCGCGCCCACCTGGATGAGGTGGATCGGCTGCTCAAGAAGGGTGGCGACCTGGGCAAACGGCTGGACTTTCTGATGCAAGAGTTACACCGTGAAGCCAACACTTTGGGCTCCAAGGCGGTGGCGATCGAGCTGACCAACATCTCCGTGGAAATGAAGGTGGCCATCGAGCAGTTGAAGGAACAGGTTCAAAACATCGAGTGACTGTTGCCCCCCGGTTTGGGCGCGCTCTGGCGCGCCCAAACCGCCCCCCGAGGGGGCTGCGGGCCACCTTGGGGCGGCCCGGCGGTGGCCCTCTGCGCATAACCAGAGCCCCGCTTGAACGACGCTTCGCGCGTTCGCGCGACTCGATGCATGAAGGAGCCCCGGCGGAAGGCTTTGCCTGAACTGCCCCCCTCTCCGGGGGGCAAGGGCCACCTTTGGGCGGCCCTGGGGGGTAGTTGCTTCGATCAAGGCCTCGCTTGAAGGGCGCTGCGGGCGGTTGGCGCGACTTTGTGCGCAGTGGGGGCGCGGGCTGGGGGTGTCGGGGCGGCGTTAAAATTGTTCAATGGAATATCCGGGTAATCTCTTCGTGGTGGCCGCCCCCAGCGGGGCCGGTAAGTCCAGCCTCGTCAAGGCTCTGCTGGAACTGGACGCCAAACTCACCGTCTCCGTCTCCCACACCTCCCGCCCCCCACGTGGACAGGAACAACACGGACGAGAATATCTCTTCATCGAACCCGATGAATTCCGGGCGATGGTCGCCCGGAGCGACTTCTTTGAGTGGGCAGAGGTGCACGGCAACCTGTACGGCACCTCCCGCGCCGCCATCGAACAGCGCATCTCCCATGGCGAAGACGTCGTGCTGGAAATCGACTATCAGGGCGCTCTGCAAATCAAGAAGCTGTTCCCGCATGCAGTACTGATCTTCATCCTCCCACCCAGCTGGGATGAATTGCGTGAACGGCTGATCCGCCGGGGCGACACCGAACCAGCGGTGATCGCGCAGCGCATGGAAAACGCCCGCCACGAGGTGGCACAGGCGCGCCACTTCGATTTCGTCGTGATCAATGCGGTGTTCGAGACCGCCTTGTTCGACCTGAAAGCCATCGTGCAAGCACAACGGCTAAAATACGCCACGCAACTGCGAAACCGGTCCGCCGTGTTCCGCTCACTAGATCTCATCGAGTGACCCCATCCCGGGACTCCCTCAATCTCCACCAGGACACCAGCATGGCCCGCATCACCGTCGAAGACTGCCTGACCAAGATCCCCAACCGCTTCCAGCTGGTGCTCGCCGCGACCTATCGCGCCCGCATGCTGAGCCAGGGCCACGCCCCGAAGCTGGAATCGAAGAACAAGCCGGGCGTCACCGCCCTGCGCGAAGTGGCCAATGGCGACGTCGGCGTGGAAATGCTGCGCCGCGTGCCGGTCTGAGCATTTCCCCCATACCCACAAACCTGGCACCTGCCGCCAGTCAAGCAAAAGGCGCCTCCGGGCGCCTTTTGTCTTTTTGCAGCCCAGTGAAGTGCCCCTGCGCGGGAATGCCCTCATGCCTTGGGTTAAATTTGGCATATGGGTCTCCGTTCCTTCGCCACTGCACACATTCCTGGGTTGACCGGGCTCGCCAGCACCAAGCCGGCGCCCGCGCCAGCCCACGAAGCCGCGTCCTTCGATGCGCTGGTGACGCGCCTGCATTACCTGCCCAAAGCCGATATCAAACGCATCCGCGAGGCTTACAAGTTTGCTGACGAAGCCCATCTGGGCCAGTTCCGCGCCAGTGGCGAACCCTACATCACCCATCCCATCGCCGTCGCCGGCCTGTGCGCGGATTGGCGGCTTGACGCGCAGGCCATCATGGCCGCGCTCATGCATGACGCCATGGAAGACTGCGGCGTCACCAAGATCGAGCTGATCGAACGCTTCGAGGCCCCCACCGCCGAATTGGTGGACGGCCTGACCAAACTGGACAAGCTGCAGTTCTCCACCCGGGAAGAATCCCAGGCCGAGAGCTTCCGCAAAATGCTGCTGGCCATGGCGCGGGACGTACGCGTCATCCTCATCAAGCTGGCAGATCGGCTGCACAACATGCGGACGATGCAGCACATGGCGTTTGACAAACGCCGTCGCATCGCGCGGGAAACGCTGGATATTTACGCCCCCATCGCCCACCGCCTCGGCCTCAACGAGATCTACCGCGAACTGCAGGAACTCTCCTTCCAGTACATCCATCCTTGGCGCCACGCCGCGCTCGCCAAGGCAGTCACCAAGGCGCGCGGCCACCGTCGAGACCTGGTCACCCGCATCGAACGCGATGTGCAAAAAGCCTTTGCCGAAGCCAACCTGCGCGTGGAAATCCAGGGCCGTGAAAAAACCCTGTTCTCCATCTACAAGAAGATGAGCGAGAAACACCTGAGCTTTGCCCAGGTGAGCGACATCTTTGGCTTTCGCGTCATCGTGCAAGACCTGCCCCAGTGTTATTGGTCGCTGGGCGTACTGCACCAGATTTATAAACCGCAGCCGGGCCGGTTCAAGGACTACATCGCCATTCCCAAACCGAACGGCTACCAGTCCCTGCACACCACGCTGGTGAGCCCCTTGGGCACGCCGGTGGAGTTCCAGATGCGCACCGAGGCCATGCACATGGTGGCCGAGAAGGGCGTGGCCGCCCACTGGCTCTACAAGAGCAAGGGCGATGCGCACAGTGCGCAGCAACTAGGCTCGCGCTGGCTGCAATCGCTGCTGGACATCCAGGACGAAACGCGAGACGCCACCGAATTCCTGGAGCACGTCAAGATCGACCTGTTCCCGGACGCTGTCTACGTCTTCACCCCCAAGTCCAAGATCATGGCGTTGCCCAAGGGGGCCACGCCGGTGGATTTCGCCTATGCCATCCACTCGGACGTGGGCGACCACTGCGTGGCCGCCAAGGTCAATGGTGAAGCCGTACCCTTGCGCACGGAGTTGCGCAGCGGTGACGTCATCGAGGTCGTGACGGCGGCGGGGGCGCGGCCCAATCCGGCCTGGTTGAGCTTTGTTCGCACCGGCCGTGCGCGTTCCAAGATCCGCCACTTCCTGAAGAACCTGGAGCAGGAAGAATCCCGCGAACTGGGGCACAAGATGCTCGCTCAGGCCCTGCGCGCCGAGGGGCTGGCCCTGCCCAGCCTCAACGAGGAAGACCTGCCGGCCGCTCAGCTCTGGCAGGATTTGGCCCGCTGGGCGGGCAATCGCCATGTGGACGAACTGCTGGTCGAAATCGGCCTCGGCCGCAAGATCGCCAGCATTGTCGCGAAGAAGCTCGCACGCACCCTCTCCGAGCAGGGGCAACGTCCGGATGCCGTGTTGCTGACCATGGGCCGATTTGCCACGGACGATGCACCATCGCAAGGGCAGGTGCTCATCGACGGCAGCGAAGGGGCCTCGGTGCGTCTGGCGACCTGCTGCCGCCCCATCCCGGGCGACGACATCAAGGGTTACCTGGGGCGTGGTGAGGGGCTGGTCATCCACACCGGCGAGTGTGCCGTGGGAAGGCGCCTGTTCCAGCGTGACAGCGAACACTGGATCGCCGTGGGCTGGGCGGAAGAACTCTCTCGCAGCTTCGAGGCCGAGATCGGTGTGTTGATGCGCAACGGCAAAGGCGTTCTCGCCCAGATTGCCACCGCCGTCAGCAGCGCCGAGGCCGACATCACCCACATCGCCATGAGCGATGACTCGGCCCAGCGTGAGACTGCGGAGATGACCCTGCTGTTGGCCGTCCGAGACCGGCTCCACCTGGCCGACACGCTGCGCACCCTCAAACGTTCGAATGCGGTGATGCGCGTGTGGCGCGTCAAGCCGTGACCGGCCGGCCTGCTCTTACGCCCCCTTCACCCCCATCTACGCGGCAGGCGCCGGGTATTGCACCTCGATCACCTCGATCGTCTCCACCCCCACCGGCGTCACCAGCTTCAATTCATCCCCTTCCCGGGCCTTGAGCAGTGTGCGGGCAATGGGAGACACCCAGCTGACCTCGCCCGCCAGGCTGTCTGATTCGTCGATGCCCTTGATGGTGATGGTGCGCTCCTCACCTTTGCCATTGGCGTAGGTGACTGTGGCGCCGAAGAAAACCTGATCGCTGCCATGATGGGCGCTCGGGTCCACGACCTCCGCGATGTCCAGGCGCTTGGTCAGAAAACGCAGGCGGCGGTCGATCTCACGCAGGCGCTTCTTGCCATAGAGATAGTCGCCGTTCTCGGAGCGGTCTCCATTCTTGGCAGCCCACGACACGATCTCGACGATCTTGGGGCGCTCCACATCGAGCAACTGCATGAATTCGCTGCGCAGACGGGCATAGCCCGCTGGCGTCATGTAGTTGCGCGAACCCTTGGGGAGGGCGGGCAGCGATGGCCCCTCGTCATCGTCCTGATCCGCGCCGTCGCTTTCCTTGGTGAATGCCTTGCTCATGGCCCCTATTGTGTCGCCAGCAAGGGGCAGCGTGGCCGTGATGGCATTGCACCCAAGCCTGCACCTTCACGGTCCTGAACGCGCTCCCGGCCCTGCTGCGCAGCTCTGCCAGGATGACAAAGGGCCCCGCGCACACGCCGGGGCCCTGTCGAAACCACCTGGACCGCGCCGTCAGCGCGGCGGGGCCATCCCCAGTCACGGGCGACGGCGGTCCGGGTCGCTCAGGTTGAGGATGGCGTCGTTGAAGTCGCCGCCCGCACCACGCAGGTCCTCAAAGCCCAGCTGGAAGCCTGAGTCGGTCTTGCTGACCTTGGCATGGTCAATGCCATCCACATTGGCGCTGGTGCCGGCCTGGAAGCTGTTGCCCTCCGGCGTGTTGATGCGGAATTCCACGTTGGAACCCGGCCTCGCATGAATGGTGGAGGTGCTGCCGTCATCCTTGGAGCGCGCAATTGTCTTCCACTCGCCGCCGTTGACGCGGTACTGGATCTCGTTGTTGAAATCCGCGTCGGCCTTGCCAACATTCACATCCACCTTGCCACTCTGGCCCACGGTGTAGGAGCCCTTGCCTGCGTTCCACTGGCCCTCCTTGGGTGCTGGATGGACGGGGCGGCAGTTGCTGTTGGAAGCGCCCGATGGGCCCGATGGGCCATGGTGGCCACCATGGCCATGGTGATGGTGCACATGGTGGTGCCCTCCCCAGCCCATGTTGCCCCAGCCCATGTTGCCCCAGCCACCCACTGCCGAGCCACCCCAGCTCGGCAGCGTGGATGCAGAGTGGCCCAGCCAGGCGTTGGCCAAGCTGCCGCCAAATCCTGGAAAGAAGCCACCAAGGCCTCCAAGGCCACCGAAACCCATCCCCATGTTGCCAAAGGGATTGCTTCGGAAGGGATTACTAATCGCACTATTGAAGTAGTTCATGTCTGTCCAATTCACTTGAGTTGGGAATTCAGTGGGCATCCCACAGACCGTCGGGTCAGACATCTATGGATCCCGCACGCACGACCTTCCAAGTGCTTGGATTGCATCCAAGGGTTCAGATCCGACCACCGCAGGGTGTGTCGCCGCAATAGACGCGGCAAAGAAAAAGGCCAGTGTTTTTCAACACTGGCCTTCTGATTTGGTGCGGCTGGCAGGATTCGAACCCACGACCCCTTGGTTCGTAGCCAAGTACTCTATCCAACTGAGCTACAGCCGCACGACTTTTTACCGATCAGAGGTTGCCGTCGTGGGAGCAACATCTGCTTTTTATTGTTGGCGGTTCTTATTTTTAAACCGAAGTTCTTAAACCCTCAGGTTCATGAAACCTTCAAGTTTTAAAACCCCAACTTGTTTTCTGGTGCGGCTGGCAGGATTCGAACCCACGACCCCTTGGTTCGTAGCCAAGTACTCTATCCAACTGAGCTACAGCCGCTGAAAGACTGCGACTATAGCATGCATTTTTTGCCCTCAGCAAGAAGTGCGCGTGAGTTTGTTGAAAAGACTCGTTATTCACCGCGCAAACTGTCGAGCCTGCCGGCTTCAGCGTGCCAGCGCGCCGCCGTCGCCCAACAGGGCCGCTGCTTCAAAGCAGCGCGCACGGCGTTCAGTGTCCCCATCGTTTTCGGCCATCTCCGCCAGGCGCAGCCAACTGCGCCGGCGTGCCACCACGGAAAGCGCGCGGTCCTCGCCGGCCTGCTCCAGCATCAGCCTCGCCTTGCCCCAGAGTTGCCGTTCCGCCAGGGCATGGCCCAGCGCGTAGGCCATGGTCATGTCACGCGGGAAGCGCAGAACGGCCGACTCCAGCCGCTGCAGCCATTCCGGCCCCAGCCCCGGCATGCACGGCACCAGCGCCTCGGCCAGGGCACGGCGCTCATCGTCGCCCTGTTCGGCAATGGCATCCCAGAAGGGGCGCAGCCACCCGCGCCCATCTTCGGGGGCGCCCAGTGCCGCGGCATTCTGCGCCGCACGGGCGGCCACAAACACGTCGCGGCGGTCCGCCGCATCCAGTTGCTGCCAGGTCGCGCGCAGTTGGTCCGCATCCCGCGAGGCTTCCAGCGCCTCGCTCGCCAGCGACCGCAACAGGCCCTGAGCCGCCGACTTGGAGAAGCCTTGATGCTTGGCCAGCAGGCGTGCCGTGCGCAGGGCCTCCAGCGGCTCATGCGCCAGCCGGCTGCCTTGCAGCTTCAGACGCAAGGCCTGCGTGCGGCGGGCCACGCCAGGGCCCAGGTCCGCCAGCAACGCGAGCGCACGTTGTGCATCCCGATCATCCAGGGCCCATTCCGCCGCCAGCAGCCGCGCGCCCTCTTCCTGAGGCCGCGCACCCGCGCTGCTCTGCGCCGTTTGCAGCGCCTGGCGCAGATGTTCGTCGCGGCCACGACGATCCTGCAGCCGATGCGCGCATTGGGCCGCCACCAGATGCGCCAGCGCCATGAAGGCACCGTCCTGGGACAGGTCGGACGTCATCGCCTGGATGTTCAGCGCGCGTTCCGCCGCCTTCTGGGCCCGGCTGTAGCGGGCGCAGAAAAAGTCCGCCAAGGCTTCGCGCAGGGCCACCTGGGCACTGCGCTCACGTTGGGCCATGCGCCACAGCCGGGCACGCTTGGGCAGCGTCAGCAGCGCGTCCAGCGACTGCATCAGCGTCATCAGTCCAAAGCAGCCGCCCACCAGCACCAGCAGGAACAGATTGAGGGAGAGGTCCATGCGCCAGGTGCGCCAGTAGAAACTGGCCAGACCGTCGTTGTTCCCCAATGTCAGTGCCGCCACCACAGCGGCCACAAACAGCAGCACCAGCCAGATCACCATCCGCATGGCGCCGTCCTCAACGCGCCACCGCGCTCAGCGCGGCCAGCGTGTCATCCGGGCGGGGGATCTGCACCTGCCGGGCCTGGCCCTGCACCTGACGCAGCAGCTCAGTGGTCACCGCCAGCTTGCGCGAGCGGGCGTCGAAATAACGGTCCAGCATGCCCTGGGCCTCGCTCAGGTCGTTCTGGGCGGTGTCGAACTGGCGGCTCAGCAGCGCCAGGCGCGCATTCAGCAGCCGCAGTTTGAGATTCTCCCGAAGGAAGAACATCTGCTCCGGCGCCATGAGCGCCGCCTCCGGGTGATCGATTCGGGTCACACGCAGCAAGCCGCGGGCCTCGCGCCAGACATCGCTGGAGAGCTGGTCCCACTTGTCGCCCGCATCGTGCCACGCACGCTCCCACCAGCCCGCATTGGGGCTGAGCGGTGCGCTGGCGCTACCGACAGGCTTCGCCGGGCGCGTCGCAGTAGCACTGCGGGCCGGCTCGGTGCCGGGCTGGCCCATCGCCAGCAGCGGCAGGTCATCCACCTGGCGGGCTACTTCGTCGAGCTTGATGGTTAGTGTCGAGACGTCCACCACACTGACCGACCTGATGCGGTCCAGGTCTCGCACCACCGCACGGCGCACGCCTTCCAGGCGCGGCTGCTTGTAGCGAGCCAGGCGTTCATCCGCCTGCTTCAGCGCGGCCACCAGTGGCTCGGCACTGCCGGTGATGGCCGCCTGCTGCATGGCCACGCGCAGTGAGGCCTCGACATCCCCCACGACGTTTTCGTCGCGGGAGCGGGTCATGGACTGCATCAGCAGTTCCAGCTGTTCCCGCTGCAGGGCGACCTCGGCCAGCTTGGCGTCCAGCAAGGCCACCTTGGCGGCGGTGTCACGGGCCAGCTCCTGGGCCTGGCGCGACTGGTCCCGCGCGATGTTGGCATCGCTCTGGCTGCTGTCCTGACGCCGGACCAGTTCCTGCTCCGCCTGCTTGAGGCGTTGCTGGCTCTGCCACGCCAGGCCCAACGCCAGCAAGGCGATGAGGCCGACGACGGCCACGACGGCCTGCGTCAACGTGGCGCCGCCGGTGCGGGGCGTTGAGATGGGTGTGGGGGGCGACGAAACGTCGGCCGCTGGGGTGTTGGTCTCGCTCACGTAGGGGATTCTAGGGGGGTCCCTGCCAGCCGTCGGAATGCATCGGCGACAGCCGTGGCCTCAGGTCGCACCAAAACCACATGGCGCAGGCCCAGTGCTCTCGCCCGCTCCGCGATTCGTTCATGGGTGGTGATGGCGCGCAGGGTCGCCCAATCCGTCCCAGACTCCGGTGACGCCATGGACGCCAGGTAACCCACGGCTTCCGAACTGCTGAACAGCCAGATGTGGTTCTGCGGGCTTGCCAGGGCCTGCGCCAGTTGATGGCGCGATGGGGCATCGAGCACCGGGCATTGCCGGCGATAGACGCTGATGGCCTCCACCGCGGCGCCGGCTTCGCGCAGACGGTCGCCCAGCCACTCGCGGCCACCGTCGCCGCGCACCATCAAGGCGGCGCGGCCGTTCCAGTCGCCGCCCGCCACCCGCAGGATTTCCGGCCAGAGATGCTCGGAATCCAGCATCACCGCATCAGCCGGCGGCTGCACGATGCGTGCGGCGGGAACACCGGCCGCCTGGAGCGCATGGGCACTGCCCGGCCCCACGGTGGCCGCCAGCACACCCGCCGGCCACGGCTGGCCAGCCGGGCGATAGTCGAAGAAATGCCGGACGGCATTGGGGCTGACGAACATCACCAGTTGGAATCGGTCCAACGCGCCCCAAGCCTGGCGTGCGGGCTGCGCATCGTCCGTCGGCACGATGTCGATCAGGGGAAAGGCCAGCGTCGGCACACCCAGCGCCGCCAGTCGCCCGGACCAGTCCTGCGCCTGCGCCAGGGGCCGGGTCAGCAGCAAACGTGCCGGGAGCGCCATGGCCTCAGACGTCCTTCAGATAATCCGCCGCACCCTGATCCTGCAGCGCCTGAGCGGCCTGCCGGCCCAGCGCCTCCGCAGCAGCCATGTCGGCCACCACCGCTTCCACGGTGGTGCGCAGCAGCGGACGATCCGTCTGCACCGGGTGCCCAAGCGCCCCGCTCAGCCGCAGCAGCCCGTGGTCCGCCCAGACCGCATGCGCCGCCAGCGGCATGGAGCAACTGCCCCCCAGCGCGCGCGACACCGCACGTTCGGCGGTCACGGCCAATTGCGTGGCTGCGTGGGTCATCGCGTCCAGGTGGGGCCGCAACGGTTGCTGCGCCGTGCGGATCTCAATGCCCAGCGCTCCTTGCCCCGCGCAAGGGACCATCTCATCCACGCCGAACAGCTGGCGGATGCGGCCTTCCAGGCCCAGGCGCTTCAGGCCGGCAGCAGCCAGCACGATGGCGTCGTACTGGCCTTCATCGAGTTTGCGCAGGCGCGTGTCGAGGTTGCCGCGCAGCGGCTCCACCCGGAGATCGGGACGCAGGCTGCGGATCTGCGTCACGCGCCGCAGGCTCGACGTGCCCACACAGGCGCCGGCCGGCAACTCGCCCAGCGAGGCGTAACGGGGCGATACCAGCGCATCACGCGGGTCTTCGCGCTCCAGCACGGCCGCCAGCGTGAAGCCTTCCGGCAGCTCCATCGGCACATCCTTGAGCGAGTGCACCGCCAGTTGCGCGCGCCCGTCCTCCAGCGCGTTCTCCAGTTCCTTGACGAACAGCCCCTTGCCCCCCACCTTGGACAGTGTGCGGTCCAGGATCTGATCCCCGCGGGTGGTCATGCCCAGCAGGCGGACCTGCAGCCCGCGCGCCTGCAGCAGTGCCTGCACGTGTTCTGCCTGCCAGAGCGCCAGGCGGCTTTCCCGCGTGGCGATCACGAATTCTTCTGTGTGCGTCATGGCCGCGATCGTAGCGGACCGCAGCCAGCGGTCGGCCGGCCCTCATGGCGCCACGAAGTGTGGCTTGAGCGATATCGAGGCTTGGGCGCGTCTATCGCACCAATGGAAACTGATACAGTCATTCGGAGGTAACTCGGTTACATCGCTCCGCCCTCCTGCAACGTTTCCCCTCAGCTGCAAGACGACGCCATGCCTGCCAGCCCCGCTTCCCGTTCCCGCGCCCCTGGCGCCAAGCCCAAGGCCCAGGTCGTCAAGACCGCCAAGGCCGCCAAACCCTCCCCGGCGGCCAGCCGGGCAGCCAAGGACAAGAACCAGCCGCTGATGGAAGACATCCGCCTGCTGGGTCGGATCCTGGGCGAAGTCATCCGCGAGCAGGAAGGCCGCGAGGCCTATGAACTGGTGGAGCGGGTGCGCCAGCTGTCGGTCGCCTTCCGCATCAAGCGCGATGCGCAGGCCGGCAAGCAGATGGACAAGCTGCTCAAGAGCCTCTCGGGCGAGCAGACGGTGAGCGTGATTCGCGCATTCAGCTACTTCTCGCACCTGGCCAACATTGCGGAGGACCGGCATCACGTCCGCCGCCGCGAGATCCACGACCGCGAAGGCAGCGTGCAGCCCGGCTCACTGGCCTACGCACTGGAGAAGCTGTTCGAGGCTGGCGTTCGCCCGAGCGAAGTGGCGCGTACCCTGCAAAACGGCTTTGTCTCGCCCGTGCTGACGGCCCACCCCACCGAAGTCCAGCGCAAGAGCATCCTGGACGCGGAACGTGCCGTCGCCGAGCTGGTCACCCAGCGGGACTCGCTCTACACCGATCGCGACAAGGCCGCCAACGAGAGCCTGATCCGTGCCCGCGTGACGCAGCTGTGGCAGACGCGCATGCTGCGCTACTCCAAGCTGACCGTGTCGGACGAGATCGAAAACGCGCTCAGCTACTACCACGCCACCTTCCTGCGCGAGATCCCGAAGCTGTATGCGGAACTGGAAGAAGCCTTGCCCGGCGAATCGCTGGCCTCCTTCCTGCGCATGGGCCAGTGGATCGGCGGGGACCGCGATGGCAACCCGAACGTCACCGCAGCCACCCTGCAGCAGGCGCTCAAGCGCCAGGCCGAAGTCGCGCTGCGCCACTACCTGACCGAGCTGCATGAGCTGGGTGCGGAGTTGTCCATCTCCCTGCGCCTGTCCGGCATCTCGCCCGAGATGCAGGCCCTGGCCGAGCGCAGCCCCGATCTCAACGAACACCGCATGGACGAGCCCTACCGGCGTGCCCTGACCGGCATGTACGCACGCCTGGCCGCCACGCTGCACGAGCTGACCGGCACCGAGGCGCTGCGCCATGCGGTGGCGCCGCAATCACCCTACCAGGCGCCTGAAGAATTGCTGGCCGACCTGCGTGTCATCCAGTCGTCGCTGGAGGGTCACCACGCCCACGCCCTGATCGCCCCACGCCTGAAGCCGCTGATCCGCGCCGTGCAGGTCTTTGGCTTCCACCTCGCCACCCTGGACCTGCGCCAGAGCTCCGACCAGCACGAGGCCGTGGTGGCCGAACTGCTGCGCACCGCCCGTGTCTGCGACGACTACAGCGCGCTGGACGAAGTCGCCCGCCGCGAGTTGCTGGTGCGCCTGCTCAACGAAACCCGCCCCTTGCGTGTGCTGGGCGTGCAGTACAGCGAGCATGCGCAACGCGAGCTCGCCATTTTCGAGACCGCGCGTGACTCCCTGCAGCGCTACGGTCGCGAAGCCTTGCGCCACTACATCATCTCCCACACCGAAGACGTCAGCGACCTGCTGGAAGTGCAGTTGCTGATGAAGGAGGTGGGCCTGTTGCGCGGCACGCTGGACGGCGAGGCCATCAGCGACCTGATCGTCGTGCCGCTGTTCGAAACCATCGCCGACCTGCGCAACGCGCCAGGCATCATGCGCGGCTTCTACGAACTGCCGGGCATGGCCGCGGTGGTGCGGCGCTCCGGTGGCGAGCAGGACATCATGCTGGGCTACTCCGACTCCAACAAGGATGGCGGCGTCTTCACCAGCAGCTGGGAGCTCTACCGCGCCGAGATCGCGCTGGTGCAGCTGTTCGACGAACTGCGCCAGCAGGGCCCGCTCACGCTGCGTCTCTTCCATGGCCGGGGCGGCACGGTGGGCCGAGGCGGCGGCCCGAGCTACCAGGCCATCCTGGCCCAACCCCCGGGCACGGTGAACGGCCAGATCCGCCTGACGGAACAGGGCGAGGTCATCAACTCCAAATACGCCAACCCGGAGATCGGCCGGCGCAACCTGGAAACGCTGGTGGCCGCCACGCTGGAGGCCACGCTGCTGCATCCGACCAAGTCGGCGCCCAAGTCCTTCATGGAGGCAGCACAGGCGCTGTCGGACACCAGCTTTGCGGCCTATCGCGGCCTGGTCTACGACACCCCGGGCTTTGCCGATTTCTTCTTCGCCGCCACGCCCATCCGCGAGATTGCGGAGCTCAACATCGGCTCGCGTCCGGCCTCACGCAAGGCCACCCGCGCCATCGAGGACCTGCGGGCGATCCCGTGGGGCTTCAGCTGGGGCCAGTCCCGCATCACGCTGCCGGGCTGGTGTGGTTTTGGTTCGGGTGTGCAGGCCTTCCTGGGCAAGGCTGCGGGCCGGGAGGAGAAGCTGGCCCTGCTCAAGCGTATGTTCAAGCAGTGGCCGTTCTTCCGCACGCTGCTGTCCAACCTGGACATGGTGCTGGCCAAGGCCGATCTGGACATCGCCGAGCGCTATCTGGACCTGGTGGAGGACAAGCGCCTGGGCAAGAAGATCTTTGCCGCCATCCAGGCCGAGTTCGCCCGCACCGAAGAAGCGCTGGCCCTGATCACGGGGGATGCCCACCGCCTCGCGGCCAATCCGGCGCTGGCGCGCTCCATCGAGCATCGCTTCCCCTACATCGATCCGCTGAACCACCTGCAGGTGGAACTCATGCGCCGCTACCGGGCCATTCCGGTGGAACAGCGGGCGGAGGACCCTCGGATGGAGCGGGTGCAACGCGGCATCCACCTGTCCATCAACGGCATCGCGGCAGGGCTGCGCAACACGGGTTGAGGGTCGGGCGGGCCTTCAGGCCTGCCCCGCCAGCGCTTCCCGCACGGCCGCCACCTGCCGGCGGGAGACGGCCAGCCATTCATTGACATGGGCCACCCGTACGGCCCACCCCAGTTCCCCACCCGGCTCGCCTTCCGCGACACCGTCGGTGGGCACATGGCGCTCCAGTTCCCGCACGGCCGCCTTGGCCACCAGCGCGTTGCGGTGCACCCGCAGGAAGCGCTCCCCCAGCCGCTGCTCCAGGTCGGTCAGTGAGCCGTCCATCACATGGCTGTGAGTGGCCGTGCGCAGCGTCAGGTACTTGAGCTCCGCCTTGAAATACAGCACCTCGCCCAGCGGCACACGCAGCAGGCGCCCCCGCTCGGTGATATTGATCACCGGCCCGTCATCCGCCGGCGGCGCCTCCTGCGGGCTGCGGGACTTGGCGGCCGCGCGCTCCACCAGCCGCTGCGCCGCGCGCGCCAGGCTCCCCTGCAGGCGCTCGCGCCGCACGGGTTTGGTCAGGTAGTCCAGCGCTTCCAGCTCAAAGGCCTGCAGGGCATGCTGCGCATGTGCCGTCACAAACACGATGGCCGGGGCAAGCGGGCGCCCCAGCAGCATCTGCGCCAGCCCCAGCCCATCCAGGCCCGGCATCTGCACGTCCAGCAGGATGAGGTCGCAGCTGTGGTCCTTCAGCCAGTGCAAGGCCTGCTCGCCGCTGGCGGCCTCCGCCGCCACTTCCGCCCGGGGCTCGTCATTGGCCTCCACCAGCCCGCGCAGCCGCAGCCGGGCCAGCGGTTCGTCGTCCACGATCAGCACCTTCAACGGGGGTTGGGTCAGCATGTCGTTCCAGTCGGCTCAGGTCAGCTCGAAAAAAGGCAGTCAGCGCGGAAGCAGGATCCGCACTACAAAACGCGTGGGCGACGGTGCCACCTCGATCCGGGCGGCCACGTCGTGCATCAGGCGCAGGCGCTGCTTGACGTTCTTCAGCGCCAGCCCATGGCCGCGCGTGCGGGACGGCGCCCCGACCGTATTGACCACCCGGATCTCCACCTCGGAGCCCCGCACACGGGTGGTGATGCTCACGTCCCCACCCTGGTCATTCGGTTCCACCCCGTGGCGCACGGCGTTTTCCACCAGCGGCTGTAGCAGCAGCGGCGGCACGCGTGTGTCGTCGCCACTCGGGTCCAACTGCCAGTCGATGCGCAGCCGCTCGCCGAAGCGCAACTGTTCGATCGCCAGGTAGCGTTTGGCCAGATCCACCTCCTGCGCCAGCGGCACGCCCTCCGTGCGCGGCCCGGTGTCCGCCAGCGCCACCCGGAACAGCTCGGCCAGGTCCTCCAGCACCTCCTCGGCACGCGAGGGGTCCACCCGCACCAGGGCGATGGCGGTGTTCAGCGTGTTGAACAGGAAGTGCGGGCGGATGCGGGATTGCAGCTCCACCAGCCGCGCCAGCGCCTCGGCCGGCGCCTGGGCCCGCTCCCGCAACATCAGCCAGAACAGCAGCAGGGCCGCACCCAGGGCGCCAAAACCGGCAGCGCCCACCCGTTGCAGCGCGCTCAGCGCATCCAGCCCGACGACTTCCAGCAAGCGGGTGCCGCCATGCGCACAAGCCGCACCCAGGGCGATGGGCAAGGTCCATTGCGCCCACTGGGGCAGCCGGGCGAGCAGCCGCTTGGTGCCACAGACGATCAGCAGCCACGAGAGCACGGCGGTCATGGAGGCCACCGTGGCGGTGCCCATGGCCCAGACCCAGCCGGTGAAGGTCTCCTGCGCCATGGCCAGGCCCAGCCCCTGCACCAGTTGCACGCCCAGCACCGCCCGAAGCACCAGGCCCACGTGGCAGACATCGAAGCGCCGGCGGGGGTCGATCAGGGGTGATGGCGACATGGGCCGGGTGTCCAGCCGCGTGTCCTCCCAGGCTGTCTGGGTCGACAGCGCTGCCTGGGAATGTTGCGCATCTCTGGGTTGCTGCGCCCGTTCGGCCATCGGCTCCTCGTCCTCGCCCTTTAGAATCGTGGCTGCATTCTCTATCACCGGGTTCGCCATGGCGGCCCGGTTCGCCACAAGACGTGACAGACCTCCCACCGGGGCCCACGGTGGCCCGCCTGGGCACCTTCGGTACGCAGGTTGGGGGGCCTGTCACATCTTGCTTCGAAGTCCCTGTCTGTCCGCTGAGCCCGCGATGTCCAATCCCTCCGACAACCAACTGGCCAACAAGTCTCAAGCCTGGTCCGCCCTCTTCTCCGAGCCGATGAGCGACCTGGTGAAGCGCTACACCGCCAGCGTCGATTTCGACAAGCGCCTGTGGGATGCCGACATCCGTGGCAGCCTGGCGCACGCCGAGATGCTGGCCGCGCAGTCCATCATCGGCGCGCAGGACCACGCCGCCATCCAGCGCGGCATGGCCCAGATCCGCGAGGAAATCGAGGCCGGGCGCTTTGAATGGAAGCTGGACCTGGAAGACGTCCACCTCAACATCGAGGCCCGCCTGACCGAACTGGTGGGCCTGGCCGGCAAACGCCTGCACACCGGCCGCAGCCGCAATGACCAGGTCGCCACCGACGTGCGCTTGTGGCTGCGCGGCGAGATCGACACCCTGGTGGGCCTGCTGACCGAACTGCAGAAGGTGCTGGTCGGCCAGGCCGAGCGCCATGCGGACGTGATCCTGCCGGGCTTCACCCACTTGCAGGTGGCACAGCCGGTGAGCTTCGGCCACCACATGCTGGCCTATGTGGAGATGTTCGCCCGCGATAGCGAGCGCCTGCTGGACACCCGCAAGCGCGTCAACCGCCTGCCGCTGGGCGCCGCCGCACTGGCCGGCACCAGCTACCCGCTGGACCGCGAACGCGTCGCCCGCACGCTGGGCATGGAGGGTGTGGCCCAGAACAGCCTGGACGCCGTGAGCGACCGTGACTTCGCCATCGAATTCAGCGCCGCGGCGGCGCTCATCATGGTGCACATCTCGCGTCTGTCGGAAGAACTCATCCTCTGGATGAGCCAGGCCTTCGGCTTCATCGCCCTGCCCGACCGCTTCTGCACCGGCTCCAGCATCATGCCGCAGAAGAAGAATCCGGACGTTCCCGAACTGGCGCGTGGCAAGAGCGGCCGCGTGGTCGGCCACCTGATCGGCCTGATCACCCTGATGAAAGGCCAGCCCCTGGCCTACAACAAGGACAACCAGGAAGACAAGGAGCCGCTGTTCGACACCGTGGACACGCTCAACGACACCCTGCGCATCTTCGCCGACATGATGGGCGGCCTGACCGTCAAGCCGGAGGCCATGGAGCGCGCGGCGCTGAAGGGCTACGCCACGGCCACCGACCTGGCGGACTATCTCGTCAAGAAGGGCCTGCCCTTCCGGGACGCCCACGAAGTGGTGGCCCACGCCGTCAAGACCGCCCAGGCCCAGGGCGTGGATCTTTCCGCCTTGAACCTGGAGGCCCTGCGCCAGTTCGATCAGCGCATCGACAACGATGTGTACGACGTGCTGTCGCTCAAGGGCTCGCTGAATGCGCGCAACGTGTTGGGCGGTACCGCGCCGGCACAAGTGCTTGAGCAGGTGAAGCGCCACCGGGCACGCCTGGGCTGATCAGCGGCACTGAACCACGGTTGAGCGTTGCGCTGAAGGAATTGGAAGCATGAGCACATTGAACTGGTCTGAAGACCTGGTATTGAACCTGCCGGTGCTGGACCACACGCATGAGGAGTTCGTGCAACTGCTCAACGTGTTCGGGGACACGCTGGATCGTGGTGAGGACGCCCTGCCCGCCTTCAAGGCGCTGCTGGCCCACACCGAGGAGCACTTCGCCATGGAAGAGCGCTGGATGGCGGCCACCGGCTTCGAGCCGGAGAACTGCCACAGCAGCCAACATGCCATGGTGCTCAACGTGATGCGTGAAGTCGTCCGCTACGCCGAGGAACTGGGCGACCGGGAACCCATGCCCATCGTGCGTCAGGAGTTGGCCCAATGGTTCCCCGGCCATGCGGAAATGATGGATGCCGCCCTGGTCTACACCATGCAGCAGCGCGGGTTCGACCCGGCCTCGGGTGAATGCCAGGAACCGGCACTGGAAGCCCTGGCCGGCGCGTCGGGTTGCGGCAGCACCAGTTGCGGCCACTGAGTCTCTTCCGGACCCTTCAGTTGCAGGCCCGGCCGGCGCTTCGCCGCCTCGATCGCCCCTGCTGACATCTTCCGGCCGGCAACGAAGCCACAATGCCGCATGGCTGAATCGACGCCATCGCTGCCCGATCGCCTGATCGCCCACCTGGACATGGACGCCTTCTATGCGTCCGTGGAGCTGCTGCGTTATCCGGAGCTCAAGGGCCTGCCTGTGGTGGTGGGCGGCCGCCGGGCCCACACGCCGCAGTTGCGGGCCGACGGTACGCGAGAGTTCTACAAGCTGCAGGACTACACCGGCCGGGGCGTGGTGACCACCTCCACCTATGCCGCGCGCGACCTGGGTGTGTTCTCCGCCATGGGCCTCATGAAGGCCGCACTGCGCGCCCCGCAGGCCATTCTGCTGCCGGCCGACTTCGACTCTTATCGCCACTATTCGCGCCTGTTCAAGGCGGCCGTGCGCGAGATCGCCCCCGTGGTGGAAGACCGGGGCATTGACGAGATCTACATCGACCTGACCGACGTTGCCGGCGTGCGAGACCCCGTCGGGCACGACCCGCTGGGCGGCGTCCGTTCGGTCGCCCGCGACATCAAGAACGCTGTGTTCAGCGCCACCAAGCTGACCTGCTCCATAGGCGTGACCCCCAACAAGCTGCTGTCCAAGATCGCCTCGGAACTGGACAAGCCGGACGGGCTGACCGTGCTCACCATGAGTGACCTGCCCCTGCGCATCTGGCCGTTGCCGGTGCGCCGTATCAATGGCATCGGACCGAAGGCAGGCGCGCGGCTGAACGAACTGGGCATCGAGACCGTGGCGGACCTGGCGCAGGCGCCGCTGGAGCTGCTCCTGCAGCATTTCGGCGCGGGCTACAGCGCCTGGCTGCATCAGGCCGCCTGGGGGCTGGACGAGCGGCCCGTGGTGACCTACAGCGAGCCGGTATCCATCAGCCGCGAGACCACCTTCGAGCGAGACCTGCACGCCAAGCGCGACCGCGCCGAGCTTTCCGCCGTCTTCACCGCGCTGTGCGAGCAATTGGCCTCGGACCTGCAGCGCAAGGGTTATCTGGGCCGCACCATCGGCATCAAGCTGCGCTTTGAAGGTTTCCGCACGGTGACGCGGGACCTCACGCTGGATGACCCCGTGCAGGACGCCGCCGCCATCCGCCACGCGGCGGGCCAGTGCCTCAAGCGCGTGGACCTGAGCCAGCGGCTGCGATTGCTGGGTGTGCGGGTGGGCAAGCTGAGCCGGCCGGGCGACGTGGGGCCCGGACGCCGTACCAGGCGCGCGGCCCCAGCGACAGCTGGCGGGCCGGTGCCGGAGACGTTGCCGCTGTTTGGCTGAAGTGCAGGCTGCAGCGACGGCTTGTCAGTCGTCAGATCAGCCGTCGGGTTAGCCATCGGATTAGCCGTCAGGTCATTCTCCAGATCAGCCGCGAGGGCATTCTCCCGGTGGCTTGCGCCGTCACTCCACGGTTGACTCTGCCGCATCCGAGACCGCAGTGTCCGTCGCGGTGGGCAGCCGCCACATCCAGATGCCGACGCACAGGCAACAGACAGCCGGCAACCATGGCAGCACAGGCATGACCCACGCGGAGATGGCAGCGCTGAGGGCCATCATTCCCCATGCCAGCCGCTTGGCGCGCAACGGCACGGCCCGGTTGGCACGCCACTGCCGCACCATCGGGCCGAAGCGCGGATGCGTCACCAGCCAGGCTTCGCAGCGCTCGCTGCCCCGCGCAAAGCAGAAGGCGGCCAGCAGCACAAACGGCGTGGTGGGCAGCAGTGGCAAGGCAATGCCCACGACACCCAGCAGCAGGCTCAGACCACCCGCAAACAGCCAGGGCCAGCGGCGCCATCCTGGCCGGCTGACCACCCGCGCAGCCTGGAGAGGAAGCAAGGTTGTGGCGGTGGCGACCGATGTCCCTTCGGCCAGCCTGGGGGTGTCCGGGCCCGTCAAGGAGGCAGGTTCCAACTTCGACACCGCATCAGGCACTTCAGAGACGGGGGGCTGCTCAGACATGCCCGCACTGTAAGCGCTCCACACCGTACGCCTGTTGCGCTACGCACAAACGCCCTTCCCCGACAGCTGCCAATGGCCCTAGCATCGGCGCCATGAGCGTCATCACCTGCATCGAAGACCTGCGTGTCCTGGCCCGGCGGCGTGTCCCCCGCATGTTTTATGACTACGCGGACTCCGGCTCCTGGACCGAGAGCACCTACCGCGCCAACGAGTCGGACTTCCAGTCCATCAAGCTGCGCCAGCGCGTGGCGGTGAACATGGAAAACCGCAGCACGGCCGCAGCGATGATCGGCCGGCCGGTGGCGATGCCGGTGGCCCTGGCGCCCACCGGCCTCACCGGCATGCAGCATGCGGATGGCGAAATCCTCGCCGCCCAGGCGGCCGAGCTGTTTGGCGTACCTTTCACCTTGTCCACCATGAGCATCTGCTCCATCGAGGACATCGCTGCCCACACCAAAGCGCCGTTCTGGTTCCAGCTTTACGTCATGCGCGACCGTGGCTTCATCAACAGCCTGATCGACCGCGCCAAGGCCGCACGCTGCGATGCGCTGGTGCTGACCCTGGACCTGCAGATCCTCGGCCAGCGTCACAAGGACCTTCGCAACGGCCTGTCCGCGCCGCCCAAGCTCACCTTGCCCAACCTCATCAACATGGCCTCGAAGCCGCGGTGGTGCCTGGGCATGCTGGGCACACCGCGCCGGCAGTTCGGCAACATCGTCGGGCATGTGAAGGGGGTGGGCGACATGGGCTCGCTGTCCGAATGGACCGCCAAGCAGTTCGACCCGCAACTGAGCTGGGACGACGTGCAATGGATCCGCGAGCGCTGGGGCGGCAAGCTGATCATCAAGGGCATCATCGACGAGGAAGACGCCAGGCTCGCCGCGCAAAGCGGTGCGGATGCGCTCATCGTGAGCAACCATGGCGGTCGCCAGCTCGACGGCGCGGAGTCCAGCATTCGAGCGTTGCCACGCATCGTCGAAGCGGTCGGGGAAAAGATCGAAGTCCACCTGGACGGCGGCATCCGGTCCGGCCAGGATGTGCTGAAGGCCTGGGCGCTGGGTGCGCGGGGCACCTACATCGGCCGCGCTTTCCTGTATGGCCTGGGGGCGCTGGGCAAGCCCGGCGTCACCAAGGCGCTGGAAATCATCCACCGAGAGCTGGACCTGACGATGGCCTTCTGCGGGCATCGGCAACTGGCGGGGGTGGATCGCTCCATCCTGTTGCCAGGCACCTTTCCAACGCCGTCGGGTGGCGAGCCCTCCGCAGGGCTCGCCACGACGTCAACACCGCTTCATCGTCAGATCACGGCATCAGTACCGGGACGGTAGGCCAGGCCATCATCCACCAGGGCACCGTTGAAGGACAGCGTGGAGGATGGCGCAGCATTCACGCCGGTGGCATCGGAGAGCCCGCCTGGCAACACATCGCCGCTTTGAGAGAACAAGGCGGCCGCCAAGCCATCAAGTTCAGCGGGAGCACTGCCCATCGCCAGCGTGGAGACTTGCGTATGGATCGTGACCTCGGTCCGGTTGCCTGTCACCGACTCGTCCCGAATCAGAGAAAACTGCACCTCCTGGCTGATGTTGCCAATGAAGTCCACTTGCCGGATGGCGATGGTATTGAGGCCATTCGACAGAAGACTGGGGTCGAGTGAATTGCCTGTACCTGCCACGTAGGCGCCGCCGTTCAAGCTGTATTCCCAGGTGCCAAAAGTTTCCAGGTCCCCCACGTGGATGACGCTACCGTTCTGGACCACGGGCGCCGGCGACCCGCCGGTCACGTCTACCGCGTCGGTCACCCAGATGGAGGGCTCCAGCGCCGAAGTGTCCTTAATCACATCGAAGGTACCTCGCTTGCCGAAATTGCCAGCCAGGTCGATGGACCGCATCAAGATCTGGGTGCTGCCCTCTTGCAGTTCTGACGCCTGGATGATGCCGTCACTGGTGATGGTCCAGGTTTTCCCGCCGTCCAAGCTGTACGCCAACAAGGCACTGCGATCAGTTTTGCACTCGAATTCGATGAAGCCGTTGCCGTTGATGTGCCAGTCCGTGTCCGGGTCCTGCACACAGCCTTTCGCGGCATCCCAGCTCACGTTCGCCGCCTCCGTGTCGACATTCAGACTGACCGTGGCGATCTCGCTCACGTTGCCAGCCCGGTCAGTCTGCTGCACCTCGATGGCGACCGTGCCCTGCGGAAGGGCCGAAACATCAATGCTATTGCCGGTGCCAGGCACCCACGCGCTATTGCTGTCCAGCCGGTAGTGCCAGTCGGCGCCCAATTCGAGGCCTTCGATACGGATGCTGCCGGAACCATTGAGCCCCGCCACCGGGTTCAACGCCACCTCGACGTGGTGGACGCCCACGCCGGAATTCACCGATTCGCTGGCCAGGTCGATGGCGGTCCCCACATTGGCCCAGTCCACCCCTTCCGTGCTGGTCAGGTCCTCAAATGAACGGGCCTGCACCTGAGTCACGGTCACGCCGCCCTCGGGGCGGACGCTCACCTGCAGTTCAACGGCCACACCGCGCCCATCCACGATGGAGCCGACCCACACCGTCATCGCGCCGAGTCCGGTCGACACGGCGGAGAGCAGTCGCCCGTCCATCTCACCATGATTGGCGTCATACAAGGTGAAGGCGCTCTTGGCCCAATTGATGGCTTCAGGGTTCTGAACCGTGTAGAGGATGCTCTGGTCAGGGGAGAAGGGCTGCACACTCTCCACATTAAGGCCCTGCAATTGCGGTGTCTCGACCAAGGTGTCCCGAACCAGCGAGATGGTGGCCGGGTCGCTCCACTGCCCTTCGCTGCCCACCTGCACCACCTGCACCGTGTGCAGCCCTTCGGGCAGCTGGTTGGCGGAAATGGCATCGCCGGTGCCGTCCTGGAAGGTCACGCCACCGTCCACACTGAACTTCCAGTGGTTGCCGGCATCCACTCCCTCGACGCGAATGCCGCCGTTGATGTTGATGATCGACAGGCCGTTGTCGTCGAACGCGGCAACGTCAGTGACCGCCAGTTGGGGGGGCGAGACCGCAGGCACCACGGTGCCGCCATCGCCGGGCTCATCTGGATTGCCAGGCTCATCGGGCGTGCCCGGTTCATCCGGTTTGCCGGGCTCGTCAGGCTTGCCAGGCTCATCGGGCGTGCCCGGTTCATCGGGTTTGCCGGGCTCATCAGGCTTGCCAGGGGTGCCCGGCTCGCCAGCCTGCCCGGGAGCGCCCGGCGCGCCATCCTTGCCATTACCGATCGACGCACCCACGATGGCGGCACCGACCACACCCGCGCCCACGGCAATCAGGCCACGGTCATCGAAAGCGCTTTCCAGCGGAACAGCCGCCATCGCGTTGTCATCGTCGGAATGCGCGTCAGCAGGCGGTGCCATCTCGGCCATGCCAGGCGTCTGGGAGCCGTCGGTCACGGCAGCAGCCGCTTCCGCTTCCGCTTCCGCATCTGCCGCGGGCAGGGGTGCGGTGGCATCGGCCGGATCCATGCCATCGTCCTGATCCTTGCGCCAATTCGGCGCCCGCTTCAGGGCCGCAGCAGGTGCCGGGACGCCAGCGGGAACGACGGGAACGGCGGCAACGGTGGCTGCAGGAGCAACCCCTTGAACTGCTACCGGAGATGAGGAGGTTTGAGCTTGTTTTTCCATGATGAGGTCCGTCTGAGTTAACAGAAGCAAGTGTGTTCATGTGAAAACAACCTCCGGATACCACGTGCATACTGAATTCAATTGGCGATTAACCTCAATCAACTAGTCAGCCTACAAATACCAAGGTGTCCTCAACCCGCAGCTTGATGTAGCGCAAACAGAAAAGGCGACCCGAAGGTCGCCTTTCATGATGGAGAACGGTGAGCATCAGATCACGGCATCGGCGCCTGGACGATAGGCCAAGCCCTCGTCCATCAGGGCGGCATTAAAAGACAGCGCCGGGGAGGGCAAGGGGCTCCCGCTGGTGTCGTCAGAGACCGGCACTGGCATCACGTCGCTGCCGGCCGAGAACAAGGCGGCTGCCAGCCCACCCAGATCGTCCTGGCCACCGTCCATTGCCGTGGCAACCGGGACGGTCTGCGTATGGATCGTGACGATGGACTGGGTGCCGCTCACCGAGTCGTCTCGAATGAGCGAAAACTGCACTTCCTGGCTGATGTTGCCAATGAAGTCCACTTGCCGGATGGCGATGGTGTTGGGCCCGTTCGATAGCAGACTGGCGTTGAGTGAAAAACCTGAGCCTGTCACGTACGGGGCGCCGTTCAAGCTGTACTCCCACCCGCCATAGGTTTCCAGGTCGCCCACCCCGATGGCGCCTCCGGCTGCCACCACCGGCGTCGTTACGCCCTGGACCTCCACCACACCGGACACCCAGATGGAGGGCTCCAATGCCGAAGTGTCCTTCGTCACGTTGACGAAATTGGGCGTGCTGATATTGCCCGCCCCGTCGATGCCCCGCATCAACACATGGTTGGCGCCCTCTTCGAGAGCGGCCGCCTGGATGATGCCGGTACTGCAGGTGATCCAGGAGTATCCATCGTTCAGGCTGTACTCCATCCAGACACCGGGATCATCGCTCTTCAGCACGATGTAGCCGTTGTCGGCCATGTGCATGACCCTGTCCGGATCCTGTGCCACATGGCGGAGGGTATCTACGCTGACCGAAGCCGCCGTGGTGTCGACAACCAGGCTCACCGTGGCAATCCCGCTCACGTGGCCGACCCGGTCGGTCTGCTGCACCTCGATGGCGACTGTGCCCTCCGGAAGGGCAGAAACGTCAATGCTGTTGCCGGTGCCCGGGATCCACGCGCTGTTGCTGTCCAGCCGATAGTGCCAGTCAGCGCCTGTTTCCAGGCCATCGATACGGATGCTGCCGGAGCCATTCAGCCCCGCTACCGGGTTCAGCGCGAAGTTGACGCTCCAGAGGCCCACGCCGGAATCCAAACCCGCGTCGGCCAGATCGATGGCGACACCCGCATGGGCCCAGTCCACCCCTTCGGTGCTGGTCAGATCCTCAAAAGAACGGGCCTGCACCGGGGTCACGGTCACGCCGCCCTCGGGGCGGACGGTCGCCTGGATTTCAACGGCCACACCGCGCCCATCCACGATGGAGCCGACCCAAACTGTCATCGCGCCGGGCCCGGTCGACACGGCGGAAAGCAGTTGCCCGCTCATCTCGCCTTGAACGACGTCGTAAAGGGTAAAGGCGCTCTTGGCCCAGTTGATGTCCTCGGGATGCTGCACCGTGTAAAGGAAGTCCCGGCCAGGGAAGAAAGTCAGCAGGTACTCCACATTGAGGCCATGCAATTGCGGCGTCTCGACCAAGGTGTCCCGAATCAGCGAGATGGTGGCCGGGTCGCTCCACTGCCCGTCGCTGCCCACCTGCACCACTTGCACCGTCTGCAGCCCTTCGGGCAGCTGGTTGGCGGAAATGGCATCGCCGGTGCCGTCCTGGAAGGTCACGCCACCGTCCACACTGAACTTCCAGTGGTTGCCGGCGTCCACTCCGTCGACACGAATGCCGCCGTTGATGGTGATGATCGACATGCCGTTCTCGTCGAACGCGGCAACATCAGTGACCGCCAGCTGAGGAGCCGAAACCGCAGGCGCCGCCGTGCCGCCATCATCGGGCTGGCCAGGTTGACCAGGCTCATCGGGTGTGCCAGGTTCATCCGGTGTGCCAGGTTCATCAGGCTTGGCAGGCTCATCGGGCGTGAGAGGTTCATCGGGCTGGGCCGGCTCCACAGACGTGCCAGGCTGATCGGGCTTGGATGGCTCAGTGGGCGTGCCAGCCTCATCTGGCTTGCCGGGTTCATCAGCGTTGCCCGGGTTGCCAGGATTACCAGGCTCACCAGGCTTCCCGGGAGTCCCCGCCGCGCCATCCTTGCCACCGCCGATCGATGCACCCACGACGGCGGCACCGACCACACCCGCGCCCACGGCAATCAGGCCGCGGTCATTGAAGGCGCTTTCCGGTGGAACAACCGCCATCGCCTTGTCATCGTCGGAATGTTCATCAGCAGGGGCTACCGTCTCGCCCGTGCCGGGCGCTTGAGCGGCATAGGTCGCGGCATCGTCCGCTTCCGCGTCCGTATCTGCTGGCGGCACGGGTGCAATGTCATCCATGGCATCGGTGGCCTCGTCCTGATCCTTGCGCCAATTCGGCGCTCGCTTCAGGGCCGCGGCGGGCGCCGGAACACCAGCGGGCACGGCAGGGACAGGGGTGGCAGGAGCAACCCCTTGAACTACTGCGAGTGATGGTTGATTTTGAGCTTGCTTTTCCATGATTAGGTCCGTCTGAGTAAACGGAAGCAAGTTTGTGGAGGTGGATGTCGGCGCCCGATCCCACGCACATACTGAAATCAATGAGCGCCTAGCTCAAATCAACTATTCGGCCGCAAATTGGAATAGATTCACCGCCCACAAATTGATGTTGCATCAATCGGTAGAGGGGTCGGTGTCTGTGGCTAAGCCCCTCCCCCACCACCCGGCATGCGCGATCGACTTACAGTGCACCCGCAAGAGTGCCTGAGCGCCCACAGAAAAAAGGCGACCCGAAGGTCGCCTGTGAGGGTCGAGGGCGCGGGGAACGCGGCTTACAGCGCGCTCATCTCCTTGAGCAGTCGATCGGCCTTGTCCACCACCTTCATCTGCCACAGCATGTAGCGTGCATCCAGGCAGATGCTGCGGGTGGTCGCGTCGTTGAACTCCCAGTCGGAGATCAGCGCGTCCAGGGTGCCGTCGAACAGCAGGCCCACCAGTTCACCCTTGCTGTTGAGCACCGGGGAGCCGCTGTTGCCACCGGTCGTGTCCAGCGTCGCCAGGAAATTGACCGGCACCGAATCCAGCGCCTTCACACCGTACTTGTCGAACTGGCGGGCCTTGATGGCCGCCAGTTGCTCGGCCGGCGCATTGAACTCACCCGTACCGGTGTGCTTGGCCACAATGCCGCGCAGGGTGGTGAATGCCGTCCACGTCGTGCCGTCGGTTCCGGGGTTGCGGCCCAGCACCTGGCCGAAGCTGACGCGCAGCGTGCTGTTGGCATCCGGGTAGACGGCCCGGCCTCGGCTGGCTTCAAAGGCAATCAGCGCCTTCATCGCGCCGGCATAGGCTTCCTGGATACGGCCGGCCAGTTCCTTGTCGCGCGTCTCGCGCGCTTCGTCGTCCGCATGCAGGGCCACCGCCGCCTTCACCATCACATCGGTGCTGGCTTCGAAAGCGGCCGGGGCCTGGCCCAGCCACGCCTGACGGCCGCCGGTGTCCGCCAGCTTGGAACCCGCATACAGCTCGTCCACGCGGGCCGCCACGGCAGCAGCGTCCATGCCCTGGCGCAGACCCAGGGCCGTCAGGAATGCGGCGTTCAGTTGCTCTGCCGGTTGCGCCAGGTACTGCACCAGGAAGTGGCTCACCACCTTCTTGTCGGTGACGGCATCAAAGCGACGTTCGGACGCGTCCAGCGACTGGCGGCGACGCAGTTGGTCCCGATCTTGATAGCCCGACTTGCGGTCCGCGTCTGGCTTCTGCGCCTGCAGGGCCTGCTCATACAGGTCACGCGCCTGGTTCAGCAGGCTGGGCGTGGCGTAGTTGAGCAGGAAGTCCCGGCGGGCCACGGCCTGGCGTTCAGCCAGCAGACGGTCCACCTCCACCAGCGAACCCGCATAGAGCTCGCGTCGCTTGGGGTCTGCATTCACCCAGGCGGTGAGCGCCGCATAGGCGGCCTGCTTGTGCGGCAGGATGCCGGCACCTGCATAGCTGGCCAGTTGCCCCTGGTAGTTCTTGTAATAGTTGCCCACGCCGGCCACGGTGTTGGCCATCTTGATCTCGGCGTCGCGGCGGCCTGCAGTGGCTTCGCGGATGGTGGCCAATTGCTCACCCATGGCCTGCACCCGGTGGGGCATTTCCCAGCCGAAGGCAAAGTCTACTTCCGAGGGCAGGCGCAGACGGTTGGTGCGGCCGGGGTAGCCCGCCACCATCACGAAGTCACGCTCGTTCAGCGGCGAGCTGGCCATCTTCAGGAAGTGCTGCGGCTGGAACGGCTTGTTGTTGGGGCTGAAGTCGGCCGGCTTGCCATCCGGGCCCACATAGGCACGGTAGAAGCTGTAGTCACCGGTGTGGCGGGGCCACATCCAGTTGTCGGTATCGCCACCGAACAGGCCCACGCCTTGCGCGGGGGCATGCACCAGGCGCACGTCACGGATCTCCAACTGCTTGATCAGCTGGAATTGCAGGCTGCCGTAGAACGCATAGACGTTGCAGCGGTGGCCGGCGTCCTTTTCGCAGTCGGCCACCAGGGCCTTTTCATTCTTCTCGATGGCGTCCAGACGCGCCTTGCCCTTCAGGGTGGCGGTCTTCGCGTCAATCACCCGGTGGGTGACATCGGTCAAGGCCACCGTCACGAGCACGCGGCTACCGGGGGCGGCTGGCAGTTCGTCCGCCAGCGTCGGGGCCAGGAAGCCGTTCTTCAACAGGTCACGCTCGGGGGTGGAGTTGACCTGGATGCTGCCGTAGGCGCAGTGGTGGTTCGTCACCACCAGGCCCTGCGGCGACACGAAGGACGCAGTGCAGCCCCCCAGGCTCACCACGGCCCCCATCGGGTACCCCACGGGGGTGGAGAGTCGAGCCGGGTCAATGGCGAGGCCGGTGGCCTTCAGGTCCTTGGCGACCTGCGGCAGTTGCTGCGGCATCCACATGCCCTCATGGGCCTGAGCGGAAACCGCCGTCAGGGCCAGGGCGGCCCACATCAGAGTTTTCATGTGCAGGACTCCTGTCCTTACTGATTTTGCGAAGGGCGAACCTTACACGAGGCGCCGGGCAGTGGCCCGTGTGGTTGGACACCCCCCGGACCTGAGTGGGTCGCACCCATGACCTGCCGCAAAGTTCACACCTTAGGGATTTCCCTCGTACTGACGGCAAACTTACAATGACCATCGGTACTGTCCTGCTGCCTTCGAGGCGCCGGCGCCGGTATTTTTTGGCCTCTTTTGCACCGGAGGCCCGCACAACGTCCCGCGCGCAGACCGCCCGGCACGGCTGTTGCATCAGCGGTGCACTGCCGCATACCCACGCCCAGGAGCCCATCATGACCCTTCAACAACTCAGCCAGGTCAAGCGCTGGATGGTCATGCACAGCGCGCGCCATCCGGTGGAGCTGGCAGTCTGGAACCTGGTGCTGACCCTGTGGATGCTGGGCTTCATGGGCGTACCCGGCGCCCTGCTCATCAAGGCCTGGTCGGCGCTGCCGCTGTGTCTGCTGGCGTGGGTGTTGCCGATGGCCTACACCGGGGGGCGCCGCCGGCTGCATCAGCAAGGGCGGCTGCGCTGCGACTGGCTCACGGCACTCTGAGTCACAAAGAGCCGCCCCGGTCCCCTGTCCCGGTGAGCCGCTCGGCCGCCAGCATGAGGGCCTACGGAGCATTAGGGGCTTGGGGGCTTGGGGGCTTGGGAACCTTAGGGGGCCTTGCGTGCCGCACGCAAGCGGCGCATGACCGGCTCATTCAGTTGACGCGTCAGCTTGTTCCATTTGGCGCTCAACTTGTCGATCCGGGCGAGCAACGGGCCAGCGGTGGCCGTGTCGCCCGTCTGCAGTGCCCAGATGGCGTGCTCGGCCCACACCTCGACGCTGCCGAAGCGGTCGCTGGCGGATTCGAATTCGGCCCGCGCCTCCACCGCGCGGTTCAAGGCGGCCAGGCTGCGCGCAGTCAGCAGCGACACGGATTCGGCCCGGAACGTGGCCTGTTCTGCACGGATGCTGGTCAGGTGCTCCAGCGCCCTGGCGGCATCACCTGCAGCCAGGAAGGCGCGGGCGGCCCCCAGGCGGATTTCCAGATCCCTGGCGAACGGCCCCTGCAGGCAGGCCTGATAACGCTCGGCGGCCTGCTGGGCTTCCCCCGCGTCCAGCAGGGCCGCCGCCAGCCGCATCTGGTTTTGGGCCGTGGGCGTGTCGTCGAAGGCGGCGTACGCCTCGCGCAGTTCGCGCCCCGGGTCCATGGCCCGTGCGGCGGAACGGACCACCTTGCGCGCGCCATGCTCCAGCCGTGAGTGCGGCAGGATGATCACGAACAGGTAGACCAGGCTCCCCAGCATCGGGAACGAAAACAGGATGATCAGCCAGTACAACTGCTGGCCATGACGCACCACATGAACGGCGCAGAACAGCGCCAGCAGAACGTGCAAACCAAGACCGACGAAGGGCATCGTCGCCTCCCTCTACGCTTTGATATTTGTTGGAGGCAAGATTGTCGCGGCAGGAACATGACAAAGGCCCTCCGGGCAAACTCCAGGAGGGCCAAGCGTGCGATCTTCGCGACGGTCTCTATGCAGCGCTTCTATGAAAGCGTCGGCGTCGCGCCAAGGTCAATGCACCAAGCCGATCCATTCACCACGGCGCTGAAAGCTGTCAAACACTTGCTGGGCCAGGGCCTGCAGCGTCGCGTCGCCACGTGCGTGAGCCTGGGCCAGGCGCTCCAGGGCGTAATGGCGGTCGTAAACCATACGGGTGGCCTGCAGGCTCATGCCTTGTTCAACCATCAGGTCTTCCAGGCGCCAGAGGTCGTCCATGCCCGTCGGGCCGGCCACGGTCAGGCCAAGATCCTGCACCAGTCCCCAGGGGGCTTGGGCGGTTTCGGGCATCAGGTGGGGCGGGATGGCGGTGATGTGCATGGCGGCCTCGTGCAGGCAAGTTCGCAGGGTCTGGACGCCATGATGCGCCGCCATCCGCAGAACTTGAGCCGGAAAAGCCGGGGAATTCCAGGCCAGTTCCGGTGATCCCCTGTGGTCAGCGCGTGGGCTTGGCAATAAAGCCGGACAACTCCTGGCACCAACTGGCCGCGCGCTGCTCCATCTCCTGCAAGGCCAGCACCTCGATGCGGGCGTCCTGAAGCATCTTGGCGGACGCCTCGTTCAGCGCCACCTGATGGCTCTTCTTTTCCAGATAGACCACCCGCTGGATCCCCACCTGGATGATGGACTGCACGCAGCGCGGGCACGGGTACTGGGTGGTGTAGATGGTGCTGCCGGTGAGTGGCAGCACCACGCAATTCAGGATGGCGTTGACCTCGGCATGCACGATGTAGCTGTGCCGGGAGTGCAGCGGATCGTTGTCGTTGTCGGACCAGTAGGCCGGGTCGTTGTCGTCGCAGCCACGCGGCAGGCCGTTGTAGCCCACGCCCACGATCTTGTAGTCCGCGCTGGCAATGCAGGCGCCATTGCGCTTGCGGCTGTCCTTGGAGCGGGCACTGGCCAGCAGCGCCACCCCCATGAACATGGAGTGCCAATCGATCAGCGGTTGGTTGTCCATCAGCTTGTCGGTCTATGGATGCTTGTCCAGGCCCGCCGTCGTCAGCGGCCCGCCATGCCCACACCCTTGTTGGCCAGCGCATCTGCGCGCTCGTTGCCAGGGTCGCCCGCATGGCCCTTCACCCAGCGCCATTCCACCTGATGCAGCTTGCGCAGGGCCTCCAGCCGTTGCCACAAGTCCGCATTCTTCACTGGCTTGCCATCGGCGGTCTTCCAGCCACGGCGCTGCCAGCCACTGATCCATTCGGTCATGCCTTTGCGGACATATTCGCTGTCCGTGTAGATGACGATGTTGCAGGTGCGCTTGAGCGAGGTCAGTGCCTCAATCACGGCGGTGAGCTCCATGCGGTTGTTGGTGGTGTTGGCCTCACCACCGCACAGTTCCTTCTCGTGCCCGCCGCTGCTGAGCCAGGCGCCCCAACCGCCCGGGCCGGGATTGCCCTTGCAGGCCCCATCGGTATAGATGACGACGCTGGGTTTGCTGATCTGGGGCGCCGCAGGCGCGGAAACTTCGCTCATGGTGTTCTGATTCTGTGCTTCAAAAAGGCTCAATCCGCCTGGGCTGGATGCGGAGGGATCGGTGCTGCTGTGCTGACGCTGATGTGGTTAGTGGCTGGTGCTGTTCGTGACGGTGTCGTTCATGGCGGGTGTCGTTCGTGACGAGTGTCATTCGTGACGGCTGCTATTGCGGCTCGTGTTCATGCTGGCGCTGATGCGGTTGCTGGTTCAGGGCCACCGCCGGCGCCGTCTTGGTGCCCCGGGTTTTCTTGCGGGCCATGCCCACCAGGCGCATGCCGTGCACACGCTTGACCGCCACCACCCCGTACAAGGCGCCCAGCACCGTCCACCACTTGCTGCCGGGTTTCTCCAGCCACTGCCAGCGGTCCAGCCAGACCTGACTGAGCAAAGGCGGCCGATAACAACCGAAGGCGGCACGTTCCACCTCAAAAGAGAGCAGACGCAACCAATCCCGAAGACGCCAGTAGCCAATGTATTCGCCTTCAGCTGGGAGATACAGGCGGGCATCTGCCCCCGCCTCCTTGGAGACGCGACTGAACATTCGCCCGTTCACCCGGGCCAGATTCTGCCTCAGCGCCCACAGGCTGGCCGGATTGAGCCCCAAGATCACCACACGCCCCTCCGGCCGCAGCACCCGCTCCACTTCGCGCAAACAGCGATGGGAGTCGGAGGCCAACTCCAAAGTGTGGGGAAGTACGACCAGATCGAGGCTGTTGGCTTCAAATGGCAGCGCCTCGAACTCGCAATACAGTGCCACCCGTTCCGGCTTGGGCAGGGCTTGAGGCTCCGCTCGTACATTCAGCGCCAAGGGTGGCGGCCCTCCCGCCATACTCGCGCCCCCCGAAACGAACGCTTCCTGGCCAGGCTCCACCAAGTGGTTCAGCGCCAGCCAGCGGTGGGGCATGCGGTTGGCACGCAGGCCTTCGAGTTGCGGCAGGCCCAGTTGGACGGCGTGAAAGCCGAACAGGTCCACCACGGCTGCATCGATGAAGGATTGTTCCCAGCCGAGCAGGTAGCGGCCGGGTGGCGTACGCAACCACGCCGCCAGCGCCTCGGCCGCCAAGCCGGGTGCAGGCAGCACCGACTCTACAATCGGCGCCGGGTCATCGTCCTGGCTCGCTCTCGTCATGGCTTGGACCACATGGAACTGGTTGCCCTTCCCGCTTTCAACGACAACTACATCTGGCTGCTGCACAACGGCCGGCAGGCGCTCGTCGTCGACCCGGGCGAAGCCGCCCCGGTGACGCAGGCACTGCAAGCCCGGGGGCTGCAGCTCCAGGGCATTCTAGTGACGCACCACCATGGCGATCATGTCGGTGGCCTGCAGGAACTGACGGGAATCCTGGCACCCGCCGCGCGGGTATGGGGTCCGGCCCACGAAAAAATGCCGGTTCCCATCGTCCCGCTCAACGGCGGTGACCACTTCGAATGCCTGGGCCAACGCATCGAGGTGTTGGACGTCCCCGGTCACACGGCCGGCCACATCGCCTTCTACCTGCCTTCCATGCCCGGCAGCCCGGTGCTGTTCTGCGGAGATACCCTGTTCTCCGCCGGTTGTGGCCGGCTGTTCGAAGGGACGGCCGCGCAGATGTATCACTCGTTGTCGCAACTGGCCGCGCTGCCCGGCGACACCCGTGTTTGCTGTGCGCACGAATACACCTTGTCCAATCTGCGTTTTGCACGGACAGTCGAGCCCGACAACGAGGCGATCGTGCGGCATGAGGCCTGGTGCCAGGCCATGCGTGCACAGCATCAGCCCACCTTGCCCTCCACGCTGTCGTTGGAGCTTCAGATCAACCCCTTCCTGCGCTGCGGCCATGCCCCGGTCCGACATGCTGCGCAGCGCTTCGATCCGCAGGTCGGTGCCGACCCTGTGTCTGTACTAGCCGGCCTGCGCCAATGGAAGAACGAATTCCGATGAACCGACTGCCCCTCCCCGCCACGACTGCCGCCACGCCCACCGCCCATGCCCGCCGCATGTTCCGCCCGGCGCTGACCGCTTTGGCTGCCGTGGTGTCGCTGGCGCTGGCCGCTTGTGCCGGCGTTCCGCGCTCACCTCAGGCCGATGCCAGCGCCCCGGCGGACCCCGCCGCCCCGGGCGTGGCCGCCTCCGCCGTGGTGGCTGCGGCCCAGCCGCCCGGCCTGCCCAGCGCGGCGGTGGCTGCCGCTGCCGCAGCTTCCGGCGTGCCCAAGCCCGAGGAGAAGCTGGACGTCCTGCTGGAAGACAATCTCAATCCCGGCGAGAAGGTCGACCTCGACGCGCCCAAGACCCATGTGGATCTGTGGGCCCGTATCCGCTCGGGCATGGCCATGCCGGAGCTGGACAACGACCTCGTCCGCAAGGCCGAGGACTGGTACAGCACCCGTCCGGAGTACGTCAGCCGCATGACCGGCCGTGGCAGCCTCTATCTCTATCACGTGGTCGAGGAAGTCGAGAAACGCGGCATGCCGACCGAGCTGGCCCTGCTGCCGTTTGTCGAAAGCGCGTTCCGCGCCGATGCCCAGTCCAACGCCAAGGCGGTGGGCATGTGGCAATTCATGCCCGCCACCGGCCGGGACTTCGACCTCAAGCAGAACATCTTCCGCGACGACCGCCGCGACGTGCTGGCCTCCACCCGCGCCGCGCTGGACTACCTGCAGCGACTGAACAAGATGTTCGATGGCGACTGGCAACTCGCGCTGGCGGCCTACAACTGGGGTCAGGGCAACGTGGCCCGCGCCGTGGCACGCAACCAGAAGCTGGGCCTGCCCGCGGATTACGACAACATCCGCATGCCGGACGAGACCCGGTACTACCTGCCCAAGCTGCAGGCCATCAAGAACATCGTCATGCATCCGGAGACCTTCGGGCTGGATCTGCCGGCGGTCGCCAACCATCCCTACTTCCTGTCGGTGAATATCGACCGGGACATCGATGTGAGCCTGGCCGCCCAGCTGGCCGCGCTGGATGAAGAGACCTTCCGGCAGTTCAACCCGCAGATGAACAAACCGGTGATCCTGGCGGCCAGCAGCGGGCAGATCCTGCTGCCTTACGACAACGCCAGCACCTTTGTCGCCAACCTGGAGAGGCACCGTGGCGCGCTGGCCACCTGGACCGCCTGGGTGGTGCCGCGCACCATGAAGCCGGCCGATGCTGCCAAGCAGGTGGGCATGAGCGAGACCGGGCTGCGCGAGATCAACCGCATCCCGGCGCGCATGCTGGTGAAGCAGGGCTCCACCCTGCTGGTGCCCCGCACCGCTTCCCGTGACCGCGATGTCTCCGAACACCTGGCCGACAACGCCAGCATCATGTTTGCGCCGGACGTGCCGCCGCTGCGCCGCGTGATGCTCAAGGCCGGCCGCGGCGACTCGGTCGCCACCGTGGCCCGCCGCTACCGGCTGGGCACCACCCAGGTGGCGCAGTGGAACCGGGTGAGCACCAAGGCCAGCTTCAAGCCGGGCCAGGCCGTGGTGGTGTACTTGCGCGAAAACCAGGCGGTGCTGGCGGAGGGCGGGGCAGCCGCCTCCACCCCGAACCGCAAGACCGTCAAGCCGACCGCCACGCGCACCACCACCAAGGTGGCCGCGAAGAGCACGCGCAACGCCACCGGCAGCACTGGCAAGAACCGGGGCGCCAAGGTGGCCGCAGGCCGCAGCGGGGGTGGTGGCGTGGCCTCCGCCAAGACCAAGGGCGCGGCCACCCTGCAATGAGCCTGCGGCGCGGCTGCGGGCTTCACAACCCCTCGCGCAACGGTACGAAACCGTAGGAACATTGAAAAGGCGCTCCGAGGAGCGCCTTTTTCATGGGCCGTTCAGGGCGCCCGCTTTCAGAGCGCCGGCTTTCGCCAGGAGGCAGAGGAAGAGGTTTCAGGCCCCTGCCGCGCCAGCCACCTCACGCAAAGAACAATGCAATCGACGTGGCCATGCCCAGCGCCCACACCAGGCTGCGCAAGGTGGCCTGGTTGCCGAGGTACAGCGCGATGAAGACCACCCGCAACCCGATGAATGCCAAGGCCAGCATGTCGATCCGGCCCTGGTCCAGATGCATCTGCTGCGCCGCCAGGACCCCCGCCACAAACAGCGGCAAGGCCTCGAAGCTGTTGGCCTGTGCCGCATTGGCTCGGGCCTGCCAGCCTGTCTGCTGGCTGAGCCAGGCGCGGGGATCCTGGTTGTCGAACCCGCCATCACGACGGCGTTTGCCATAGCCTTTGGACTTGGCTAGCGCCGCGCAAACCACCGGCAGCAGAGCCGCCACGATCAAGCAGTAATTGGCCAATGTCATGAGGGTCTCCGGTCCACCAGGGCATGGGCGATGGTGCCCAGGTCCACGTATTCGAGTTCACTGCCCACGGGCACGCCGCGCGCCAGCCGGGTGCTGCGCAGGCCGCGCGCCCGCAGCGCCTCGGCCAGCACATGCGCCGTGGCTTCGCCTTCGGCGGTGAAGCTGGTGGCCAGGATCACCTCCTCCACCTGCCCGTCCGTGGCGCGCGCCAGCAGGGGCGCCACGCCAATCTCACGCGTGCCGATACCGTCCAGCGGGCTGATACGGCCCTGCAGTACGAAGTAATAGCCGTGATAGGAAGCGGTGCGCTCCATCGCGGCCTGGTCGGCGGGTGATTCCACCACGCACAGCAGGCGCGCGTCCCGCTGCGTGTCCTGGCAGATCTTGCACAGCGCGGTTTCGCTGAAGGTGTGGCACCGCTCGCAGTGCCGCACGTTGTGGGCCGCCTCCTGCAGCGCGCGGGCCAGCGCATCGGCGCCAGCACGGTCGTGTTGCAGCAGGTGGTAGGCCATGCGCTGCGCCGATTTCTGGCCCACGCCCGGCAAGCGCCGCAGGGCCTCGATCAGTTGTTCGAGCGCAGTCACCAGAAGGCGATCAGAACGGGAACTTCATGCCGGGAGGCAGGGGCATGCCGGCAGTCAGCTTGCCCATCTTCTCCTGGCTCACTTCTTCGGCACGGCGGACCGCGTCGTTGAAGGCCGCGGCCACCAGGTCTTCCAGCATGTCCTTGTCGTCCGCCAGCAGGCTGGGGTCGATGGTCACGCGCTTGACGTCGTGCTTGCAGGTCATGGTGACCTTCACCAGGCCGGCGCCGGACTGGCCTTCCACCTCGATGTTGCCCAGTTCTTCCTGCGCACGCTTGAGGTTGTCCTGCATCGCCTGGGCCTGCTTCATCAGGCCTGCGAGTTGACCCTTCATCATGATTGTTGATCCTTGTCGGTTCAGAGAGGTTTGATGGACCCCGGCAGGATGCGCGCGGTCTTGAACTGCGCCAGCAACTGCTGGACCTCGGGGTCTTCGAGGATGATGGTTTCGGCGCGGCGCTGCCGCGCGCGGGCCGCCATGGTATCGCGCAGCGCCGGGGAATCGGTGGCGCGGCCGGGTTCGATGTCCAGCCGGACCTCTGCGTTGAGGTAGGCGGCCAGGGCTGCCTGCAGTTTGTCCTGCAAGCCGCCCTGCCGCAAGGACTCCCGCTCCACGCGGAAGCGCCAGCGCTGCGGGGACTCCTGCTCGGCCGCTTCCAGGCACTCGGCCTGCAGTGCCAGCTCACGGGTCAGCGCGTTCACGCCCAGGTGGGGGACCATCTGGGCCCAGCGTTCGCCCAGGGCGGTGGGAACGAGGTGGACCTCTTCCACGGCGGTGGAGAAATAGATGCCATCGCCCCCCTGGCCGCCTTGGCCACTGGAGGCGCCATCGCCGGCACCCGCGTCGGGCAGGTCGTCGTCCATCGAGGACGGGCCGATGCTCATCTCTTCATCGGACGGCGGCGGTACGTCCAGCCATGGCGGGGCGCCGTCGTCATCATGCGGCGCGGACAAGTCTTCAGGCGCCTCGGCAGGTTCCGACGGCTCCGCCTGTGCAGCCGCAGCGCGTGGGCGCAGGCGGTCGCTGAAGCGAGTGGCCGGCGCGCCAGCGGGGGCGGCACGCAGGGGGCCGGAAGGGCGGGCCGGCGCCGGCGCCGGCGCGGGGGCGGCGGGCGTAGCCATAGGCGTAGGCGTAGGCGCTGGGGCTGCAGGCCGCAGCGCGGCAGCGTCAGAGGCCGGCGCGGCCGGAGCCGGCGCAGCTTCGTCCCAGGGAGGCCCATCGACCGGGCGAACAGCGTCCGCCACCGCACGACCGGCCTCATCGTGATCGCCGCGAGCGGCCGCTGTGTCGGCGCCAGCGACGGGTTCAGTCGCGGACGCAGGTTCGGATGAGGACGCGGATGCGGATGCAGGTGCAGATACGCGTGCAGCTTCGGCTGCCAGCGCAGGCGCCTCAGCAACATCCGGCGCTGAGGCCGTGGCTGGTTCGCCGGAGGGCTCAGGCGCTACCGCAGGTTCAGGTTCTGGATCTGCCGAGGCTTGCGGCTCACTGGCACGAGCCGCTGCCGGCGCCGCCTGCGCTGGCGCAGAGGCTGGAGCCACCGCTGGCACTGCGGCCGGCGCCAAAGTCACAGGCGCTGCAGCCGCCACAGGCGCCGCCACCGCAGGTGCCGGCCGAGCCGTCGCCGCCGTGCTACTCGACACAGGTGTACTGGCGGCGCGGCCGGCACCATCCGGCGCCCCCGCGGCACGCGGTGCGCCACCTTCCGGCCGGAAGGCCATCATGCGCAGCAGCACCATGGTGAGGCCGGCGTATTCATCGGGCGCCAACGGCAGCTCCTGGCGGCCATGCAGCGCCATGCTGTACATCAGCTGGATCTCGTCAGGCGGCAGTTGGCTGGCCAGTGGCAGCAGCTCGGCCAGATCCGGGTCGCTGGCGTCCAGCGCACCGGGCGCGGCCTGGGCCACGGCCAGATGCTGCAGTGCCACGGCCAGGTCTTCCAGCGTGCCGCCTGCCGACAGGCCCATGTCGCGCAGCCGGTCCGAAGCGCCCACCAGGGCTGCGCCGTCGCCGGCGACCAGCGCCTGCAGGATGCCCAGCACATGGCCACGGTCCACGCTGCCCAGCATCTGGCGCACGCCGGCTTCCTTCAGCTCGCCGGAGCCGAACGCGATGGCCTGGTCGGTCAGCGACAGCGCGTCCCGCATGGAGCCGCGTGCTGCCCGGGCCAGCAGCCGCAAGGCGCCGGGCTCCGAGGGCACGTTTTCGATGGCGAGCACCTTGCCCAGGTGCTCCAGCACCGTCTGGGGCGACATCGGCCGCAGGTTGAACTGCAGGCAGCGGGACAGCACGGTGACGGGCACCTTCTGCGGGTCCGTGGTCGCCAGCACGAATTTCAGGTAGTCCGGCGGCTCTTCCAGCGTCTTCAGCATCGCGTTGAAGGCGGTATTCGAGAGCATGTGCACTTCGTCGATCATGTAGACCTTGAAGCGCCCCACGACCGGTTTGTAGACCGACTGGTCCAGCAACTGGGAGATTTCTTCCACGCCTCGGTTGGAGGCGGCGTCCAGCTCCACGTAATCCACGAAGCGGCCGGCGTCGATGTCCCGGCAGGCGTCGCAGACGCCGCAGGGGTGGGCGGTGATGCCGCCCTGACCATCCGCACCCAGGCAGTTCAGGCTTTTGGCCAGGATGCGGGAGACGGACGTCTTCCCCACCCCCCGGGTGCCGGTGAACAGATAGGCATGGTGCAGACGCTGCTGCGTCAGTGCATTGGCCAAGGCCTGCACCACATGCTCCTGACCCATCAGCTCCTCGAAGGTACGGGAGCGGTACTTGCGTGCGAGGACCTGATAACTCATGGCGCGGCATTCTACGGGGGGCGCCCGCCCTGCCGGTGCGAGCCGTTGGCGGGGTGACCCGGGTTTGTCAGTAGAGGTGACGGATAATCACCGCCCATGAGCACCACCCATGCCCCCCAAGATCCCACCTCCGGCACCCTGAGCTATGAGCAGGCCGGTGTCAATTACGACCTGATCGACCCGCTCAAGGTCAGCGCCCAGCGCGCGGCGGCGGCCACCGCGGGCCACCTGTCGGCACACGGTTTTACCGAGGTCAAGGCCTCGCGGGGCGAATCCGCCTATGTGGTGGACGTGGGCCCGTTCTATATCGCCTCCATCGTTGAATGCCTGGGCTCCAAGGCCCTGGTGGCTGACGAGATGGCCACCCTCACCGGCAAGAGCTATTACGACGGCATTGCCCAGGACACCATCGCCATGGCGGTGAACGACCTGATCACGGTGGGCGCCACGCCCCTGGTGGTGCAGGCCTACTGGGCGGCAGGCGGGTCCGACTGGTTCGGCGACGCCCAGCGTGCCCAGGCCCTGGTGGCCGGCTGGAAAAAGGCCTGCGACACCTGCCAGGTGGCTTGGGGCGGCGGAGAAACACCTGCGCTGGCGGGCATCGTCGAAGCCGGCCGTATCGACCTGGCAGCGTCCTGCACCGGCCTGATCAACCCGAAGGAACGCCTCTCCGTGGGCGACAAGCTGGCCGATGGCGACGCCATCGTCCTGCTGGCCTCCAGCGGCATTCATGCCAACGGTCTGAGCCTGGCCCGCAAGCTGATCGAGCGCCTGCCGCAGGGCTACCTGACCGAAGTGCAGCCCGGCCTGACCTATGGTGACGCCCTGCTGGCGCCCACCACGCTGTACTCGCCGGTCACCGAGGCCTTGTACAAGGCTGGCATCACGCCGCAGTACTGCGCCAACATCACCGGCCACGGCTGGCGCAAGCTGCTGCGCCACCCTGGCAAGTTCACTTACCGCATCCACACGGTGCCGCCGGTCACGCCGGTGCTGAAGTTCATTCAGCAGCATGCGCAACAGGATGACCGCGAGGCTTATTCCACGCTCAACATGGGTGCAGGTTTTGCGCTGTTCGTGAAGGCGGACCAGGCGGCCAAGGTGGTGGAGATCTCCAAGGCCTGCGGCATTGACGCCTGGGTGGCCGGCACGGTGGAAGCTGGCGAGAAGCAACTGCTGATCGAGCCGCTGAATATCCGCTTTGGGGACGATGACCTGCAGCTCCGTTGAGCGAAGTTCAGTGACCTGAGATCAGGTCGCAGCCGAGGGCCCAGGTCTCGGTTTTTCCGCCCTTTTTGCTTGTTGCGTGGCCCCGTGTTCGCCTGATTGACAGGCCTGGACCGTGTCGCCAAGCTCATGCGCCATGGACTGGTTCTATCTGCCCATGGTCAAGATGCATGCGCTGCTGGGCTGGTGCAGCGTTGGGCTGTTTGTCGTGCGAGGGCTGGCCCATCAGTTCGGGGCGGCATGGGTAATGGACGAACGGCTGCGCACGATTGTGTTCAGCAGCCATGTGCTCATCGTTGTCTCCGGCCTGAGCCTGTGGGTGGCGCTGCTCCATGATCCGCGCACCGAGCCGTGGATGGTCGCCAAGTTCATCGCACTGGCGGTTTACTTCGCGACGGGGCACTGGGCGCTGGGGCGCAGCGAATTCCGCGTCATCGAATACCTCGTGGCCTTGATGGCGCTGGGGTATGTGGTGGCAGTGTCGGTGACCCGGGATGTGTTGCTGGGGCTGTAGCCCCGTTAAAGAACCTCTGCATCACTCCCGCGAGAGGTTTCTTAACCCACCAGCTTCCAGCCCGAGGCCCAGAGCTGGCGCACTGCGGCGGCGCACAGGTCGCGACGGAGCACAGCGGGCCGAACACCGGGGCGCTCTGCAACCGCTGCGGAGAGCCACTGCGGGCCGACCTGCGCGGAGAGGCGGGGGCGGCCATGCCGGTCCGCTCGCAGCAGCGCGAGGCGCCAGGCGGCGTTCAGCCCCCTGCCCTGGGCTTCATCAGCCAGCACCCCCAGCCAGTCATCCCCTTGCAGGCGATGGGCGGCCTTGAGCAACTCGATATCGGACGGGGTGTGCTTGAACTCGGCGACGGGTTCACCCCATGGGTCGCGCAGCGTGCGGGTGGTTTGATGGGGCGCGGCCGCAGGCGGGGTGCGGCGGCGGGTGAGCAGTGCGTCGAACTGCGCAAGACGAGCGGACATGAAAAAACTCCGAGAGCCCACAGACATCACCGGCGTTTGCCGGCCCGGGGGCATCATCGGAGCCGCAACGCTTTAGCCGTACTTGTTGACCGCCCGCAAGTAGTTGGTAAATCGGCGGTGGACACGCTGCGCGCAAGCGCTGGGTCCGGTGGGCATTCTAAACACAACTCTCTGGGGCCTGCCTGCGCGGCCGTGCGGTGAGTGTGATGTTGATCATGAATGGCGTCTTCGGAGAGCGCTTCGGGCTCGCGTACAATGCGTCCCTGACGGGCCTCCTCGCATGGAAGCGCGGCCAACCGGGTCAGGTGGGGAACCAAGCAGCCCTAGCCGTTGTGACCAGTGCCGAGGGTAAGGCTCGTCACCTTCATTCCTTCTTTCCCAGTGTGTGTGTGCGGGAACCCAGCGGTCATGCGGGTTTCAGGCACCCGACTGTGTACCTATGGTGTGTCACTTCAGAGTCGGCTCATGACGAATATGAGCGAAGGCATGAAGCGAGTGACCGGCGTCCATTGAAGCGGTGGCACGACCATCTGGCACTGCGGAATCAAAGCGTCGCGCTCTTGCATGGATGCCCCTTACCGCTGAGCTGGTCAGCCAAATGGTGGCCCGCAGTCTGGTCCGACCATCTCAGGCGCGACTGGTCGGGCGGTAGCCCGCAGATGCACGCTGAACCCTGGCCCAGAGGTCAGGCGTGCCGCTTTGCCAGACTTCATTGAGCAGCGCCCAGAAGTCGGCGCTGTCCCAAGCAGAATTTCGATTCGCTTAGTTAACGGGCCGCCATCACGGCGAACTTCGCGAGACGCCGATAGTGGATTCCTAACTGCACCAAAAACGCTGGCTACCCGCCACCTCGACGCGAGATACTGCCAGCCTCTTGCTCCCGTCGCCCCCCCCGAGGACCCCAACGGCGGAGACGGTGGCCTTTGCCAAGTTGCATTTCCTCGATGACGACGAAGCCCGAATCCAGGTCTCTGAACATCCATGAATACAACCCTCTTGCCTATTGATGATGCGGTTGCACAGGCCTACGACGCCTTCAAACACCACCAGGCGCCCGGCGTTCCGCTGGATGTCTGTGGGTGCTGCGTCAGTCAAGACATTGAGCGAGACCTTCGGACGCTGCCTTTGAAGCAGATCCCTGCAGCCCATCTTTATGCGTACAACTGCTCCGCCAAGAGGCCCGAGCAACCCGTGGGTGAAGTGGCGTACTTCCTGCCCCGCATGTTCGAACTCATGGCGAGCGAAGAGGGGCTGATCCATCACTCCACAGAACTCAACCTGGACCGTTTGGGGCGTTGCCCAAAGGAGAGCTGGAACCAAGGAGAGTGGGCCGCAATCACTGATTTCTCCCGGAGTTTCTTCCATCGTGTCATCACTGACCGGGACCCAGGTGAGCAACCACTGAGTGTGCTGTTGATGTTCCACATCGCCGGCGTAGACATCGCGCCCTTGCTCGACCAATGGCTCACCACCTCCACGCCTGTCGCCACCGCCAACTTTGTTATCGACACTTACTCGAACTTCTGGGAAGGTGGTGACTACGCCAACCCATTCGCGGCCGATCACCCCGAGTTCCGCCAGCTGATCCGGGAGTGGATATTTCATCCCGAGACACGCGCCCGCTTCCTCGATAAGCTGCGAGCTACCGACTTCCTCGCCATGAGTCGCGATGCGAGCTGGGGAAGCAGCATGCCGTTTCCGCTGATGGTCGAGGCGGCACTTGAGAACTTGGCAAGCTAGGAATCTCGTCACCCGCACCATGCCCCACGACCTCGCCCGCTTCGTCACCGCCCAGGCGCCTCAAGTTGTCACCGTCCTGGAAGAACTCCGCCTGGGCCACAAGCGCAGCCACTGGATGTGGTATTTCTTCCCCCAGCTCAAGAGCCTGGGCCGCAGCAGCACCGCGCAGTTCTATGGCATCACCTCGTTGGACGAGGCCGTGGCCTACCTGCAGCATGAAGTACTGGGCCCGCGGCTGCGCGAATGCGTGAGCCTCATGACAGCCATCGCAACAAAACCGCCGAAAGCATTCTCGGGGTGGTGGACGCCATGAAGTTCAAGTCATCCATGACGCTCTTCGCCAGGGCCTCGGGCGGCGATGCGCTGTTCCTGGAGGCGTTGGACAGGTTCTACGGCGGCGAGCAGGACGATCAGACGCTGAGTCTGCTGCAAGAGCGCTGAGCCCCCGCTGCCCCCCTCGAAGCCCGATGTTGGGCAGCAACCGAGCGCTCACGGTCCCGTCGCGTCTACGGCAACTGCACCGCGCCATTCGCGGTACGTCGCTCTGACGCGGCATACACATTCACCGTCCAATCCCGCACCTTCACCGACCGCAGCGGGGGCTCCGCCATCACCATCCCGCTGTTCTCAAACCCCCGCTCCGAATCCTCCTGGTCCGGCTCGCTCACCAGCACAACAGGTCGCAAGGCCTGGATACGCGGGCCGTCGTTGAAATAGTCTTTCCACACCGGTTTCGTGATCGCCCCGGAGCCCCAGAACAGCGTCGCCGCCCACGGCCCCATCACCAATTGGTTCTCCCAACGCCCTTCGGCGGCCAACGCTGCCTGCGTGTCGCGGATGACGTAGGCGCGGCGCTGATGGGCATTGGCATAGTCGCGCGCGTCCAGCACCAGGGTCAGCCCCAGCACACCGGCCAAGGAGACGCTGGCCCAGCGGCGCCCTTCCCATCCACCGCGCCCGGCGCCGGCCCCGCGTTCAGGTCCCGGCACGCGGCTGCGCCTTCCCCACCGCCATGCCGCATACATCCCCGCCGCGCCCAGCAACCCGAGCGCCATGATCAACGGCAGAAAATATCGGCTCGGCAGATAGCTCAGCGTCACCTTGTGCAGCTCGATCAGCGCCCAGGCTGCGGTCGGAGCCATCAGCCCGACAAAATCCCCCCAGGCCGCTTCTGCCTGGAGCTGCACGGCCCGGCGGCCTGCCGCCGCCCTCACGGCACGCCTCAGCGCACGCCACGCCACCACCGCCACCACCAGCCCCACCACCAGCGCCAGCCACACCGCCCAGATCCGCCGGTCCGTGGCCAGCATGTGGAGGTTGTCCCTCACGCTGGCCACCAGTTGCTCCAGCGAGGACGACCGCCGTGACGTCTGCGCCCCCAGCACAAACGACATCAGTGCCCGGTTCGGCAGGTACCAGCCCAGCACAAACACCGCCGCAAATCCCACCGCCGCCACGCTGGCGCCCACCACATCCACCAGCGCACGCCGCGCCGTCGGCCGGTCCAGGCCCCGGCCCACGCTCACATTCATTCCCCAGGCCAGCACCAGGGCCACAGGCGGAATGGCCGCCGCATACACGAACTGCACCTTCATCGAATACGCCAGGAAGATCAGCAACGCCGACAGCACCAGCGCCCAGGCACTGCCACCGTTCAGCCGCTGCTGCACGCCCCAGAGCGCTCCGATGATGAGCAGCGACGCCGTCATCTCCACCAGCGCCAGATGCCCGTAATGAAAGGGGTAATACGACAGCGCCACCACCGGCAGCCCCACCAGCACCGCACGGCACAGGGGCGAGCGGCCGGTCACCAGCACCGCCAGCAGCGCTGAACTCAGCGCCAGCATCGCCGCGCGCATCACCAGCCACGAATCCCCAAACACGGTGAGCACGCCCCAGGCAAAGAGCGAGAACAGAGGTTCCTTGATCACCCCGTCCGACTCGGCCATGTCCAGCACCCCGGTGCGCATCGCATTGCGGACCTGCGCCGTATAAAGGCCCTCATCGGTGAACGGCCCTCGGCTGAAGCCGAGACTGGCCTCCGCATCTGACGCCACAAAGGGCAGATGCAGCCCCAACAGCGCCAGAAAGACGATGACAAACGTCATCAGCCCAGTCAGCCCGATCCCTGCCGTCTTGTGCATGGCCATATCCCGAAGCAAATGCCCCGAGACCGGCCGCCCTCTCATCGGAGGGCTTGGGGTCGTGGTCGGTCAGGGGCCTAGGTTGACTTTGATGATCTTGTTGTCGCTGTTGTTCGCAATGTTGTCTTTGTCGCCGCCGTTGGTGGTGGAGATCCACAAGTTGCCGTCAATCGCCGGCTCCACCGTGCGGATCCGCCCATAGGTGCCACGGAACAGCTCCTGCACATTGAGCAGGCTGTCGCCGCTGATGGCGTGCCGGTAGAGGCGCTCGCCACGCTGGCAGGCCACATACAGCGCCTGCCGCACGATGGCGATGCCGCTGCATGAGCCGTCCGCCACCGGATAGGTGTACTTGGGCGCGATGAACCCCGACGTGCCGCAGCCCGTGCCGCTGCGGGAGAGCGTGCCCTCGCAGATCGGCCAACCGTAGTTGCCGCCCTTCTGGATGAGGTTGGTCTCGTCCATGGTGCTGTCGCCAAACTCCTGCTCCCACAGCCGGCCCTGCGCGTCAAACGCCAGCCCCTGCGGATTGCGGTGGCCATAGCTCCACACCAGGTTGCCGAAAGGATTGTCCGAAGGCACGGTGCCATCGACATTCATCCGCAGCACCTTGCCGTTGAGGTGGCTGGTGTTCTGCGCGAAGTCTCCGTTCTGCGCGTCACCGGTGGCCACATACAGCTTGCCGTCCGGCCCATAACGCAGCCGCCCGCCGTTGTGATACTTGTTGCGCAGCACCCCGCTGAGCAGCACCTGCAGGCTGGACATGTCCAGGGCGCCGTTCACATACCTCACCCGCACGATGCGGTTGTCCGTGGCGGTGGTGTACATGATGTAGAGCCAGGAGTCGCCCGTGGGGAAGTTGGGGCTGGCCGCCAGGCCCATCACACCGCCCTCTCCATCGGTGCCCGCAGCATTGCTCAGCACTCCCACCACCGTCTTCACGCCGGTGCTCGGGTTGAGCCTCACCACATCGCGCACGTCCCGGCGCGAATACAGCAACTGGCCATCCGGCAGCGCCAGCATGCCCCAGGGCAGGTCCGTCTCCGTCGCCACTTGCGCCACCGAGCAGACCGCCGTGCTGCAACTGCCACCCGTGGTGACCAACGCATCCGCCGTGCGGGCAGAGCTGTTGTTCTGCGCGTCCCGCGCGCTCACGGCATAGCGGTAGCCGGTGTTGGGCGTCAACGCGCTGTCGGTATAGGTCAGGCCGGCCGTGGCACCCACCTTCACGTCATTGCGATAGATGTCGTAGCCGGCCACCGCCACGTTGTCCGTGGAGGCGTTCCACTTGAGCGCCACCGAGGTACCGGTGGCGGCGGCCGTCAGCCCACTCGGCACCGTCGGTGGCTGGGTGTCCACGCTGCATTGGGGCACGGTCACCGACAAGGTGGCACTGGCCTGGGACACGTTGCCCGCCGCGTCCCGCGCATTGACATACAGGCCCCACCGCGCACCCGGCGTCAGTGTCAGTGTGGTGGCCAGCGTGCTGCCGGTCACCGTCGTCATCTGCTGGCCATCGTGATACACGTCGTAGAAGGCCACGCCGATGTTGTCCGTGGAGGGCGCCCAGGACAGCGTGGCCGACCGGCACTGCAGGTTGGAGAGCGACAGGTTGCTGGGCGGCGTGGGCGGCGTGGTGTCGATCTGCACGCCATCATTGCGTATCCACACCTGGTTGCTGGTGGCCCGGCAGGTGTAGAGGATGACCGCGGTTTTGGCGGCGGTGAGCCCCTTGTAAACATCCAGGCACAAGCCGGACTGCCGGCCGGTGATGGTGCCGTTGTTGTTATAGGTCCACTTCTGGTTGGGCTGCCCGTTACAGAAGTAGGCCACGACGGTGGTGCCCAGCGCCGTGCCCTGCTGATAGGCATCCAGACAGCGGGTGCCGTTCATCACCCGGATCTCACCATCGGCAGTGAACTCGAACGACTGGTTGGTACCGCCGTGGCAGTCGTAGATGATCATCGGCGCGCCCAGCGCCGCAGAGGCCCCGCCCTGCACGTCCAGGCAGCGGCTGCTGCCCTGCCCCACCAGCGTGGTGGCCGCCTGGGCCTGGCCGGGCATCAAGGCCAGCAGCAGCATCAGGGCCGCAGCCACCATCACGGTCAGCATCCGGATCCGTTCGTTACGGGCGTGCATCGCTGTATCTCCTGCGTCAGCGTCGCGGTCGTCGGAGGCGGCCGTGTTGTGTACTGGCAATGTAGCGCGCTGGCTTGTTGGGCGCGGCCGTTGAGGCATGAAGAGGGGGCGGTTCAATGTGCGGTGGGCCGCTTTGGCCGATGCCTGCGGGCGCCATGGCCGCAGTCAGGTCGAGCTTTGTCTTCGCAGCCGGTGTTGGCCGACAAGCGCTGTCGTCAAGCCCAGGCTCCGCATGTGCTTGCGCATTTCCCTTCTTTGAATCCCGGCGGCCTGCCCGGCAACCTCGGTGGCTGACAGCAACAAGAAGACTTCACCTTGAACGCGCCAAACCCCCATTCCCTCCACGCCAACACCCGCCGGCCCCTGCGCACCCCACGCAAGCGGGCAGCCACACCGGCCATCCACCCACTGGCCTTGGCCGCCTGGCTCGCCCTGGTCGTCATGCCCGCCGTGAGCGCCGCCCAGAGCGAGGCCGCGCCGCAGGCACAGGCCGGCACTGGCACCAGAGCCACTTCCACTTCCGCCACCGAACTCGGTCAGGTCGTCGTCACCGGCACGCGCCGCACCAACCGCACCCTGGCCGAATCTGAATCACCCGTGGACGTGCTCAGCAGCCGGGACCTGCAACGCACGGGCGCGGCCGACCTGGCCAGCGCCCTGGGCCAGTTGCTGCCGTCGCTGAACTTCCCGCGCCCGTCCCTGACAGATGCCTCCGACGCCGTGCGCCCGGCGCAGCTGCGTGGCCTCTCGCCGGACCAGACCCTGGTGCTGGTGGACGGCAAGCGCCGCCACACCTCCGCCGTGGTCAACATCAACGGCACGCAGGGCCGCGGCTCCGCACCGGTGGACCTGAATGCCATTGCGCTCGCGGCCATCGACCACATCGAGGTGCTGCGTGATGGTGCCGCGGCGCAATACGGCTCCGACGCCATTGCCGGCGTCATCAACATCGTGCTGCGCAAGGGCGCGGCCGGCGGCCACCTCAACTTTGAGGGCGGGCAGACCGACCGGGGCGACGGCACCCGCGGCGCCGCCTCCACCAGCCTCGGGCTGTTGCTGGGCGGCGACGGCTGGGCCCGCCTGGCTCTGGAAACCCGCCATCAACAGCGCACCAACCGTGCGGGCGTGGACACGCGGGACGCGGCCACCGAGCCTCGCAAGGGCCTGGTCAACAACCGCCTGGGGGATCCGGACAGCACCCAGCAGTCCGCCGTCGTGAATGCCGAACTGGGCCTCGCCGACAGCACCCGCCTCTACGCCAACGCGATCCTCAGCCATCGCGACACCACCAGCGCCGCGTTCTGGCGCACCCAGGCCACGGCCACCGCCAACAACGTGGCCACGTTGTACCCGCAAGGTTTCCTGCCACTGGAGCAAAGCACCACCACCGACCTCAGCGGCGTGCTGGGCGTGCGCGGGCGCTGGGCGGACTGGGCCTGGGATGTGAGCCTGGACCACGGCCGCAACCGTTTCGACATCGACGTGGCCAACACCGCCAACTATTCGCTGGGTGCCAACAGCCCCACGCAGTTCGACGCCGGCCGGCTGACCAACCAGCAGACGGTGCTCAACGCCGACGTCTCCCGCGAGATCGATGCCGGCTTGTTCGCGCCCGTGACACTCTCCCTGGGCACCGAATTCCGCCGCGAGCGTTACGGCATCGAAGCCGGTGAAGCCGCGTCCTATCAGAACGGTGGCGCTTCCGGCTTCCCGGGTTTCCAACCCACCAACGCGGGCAGCCACAGCCGCCACAACGCTGCCGTGTATGCCGGTCTGGAAGCTCAGCTCTCCCGGAACTTCAGTGCCTCGGCAGCGCTGCGCGGCGAGCACTACAGCGACTTCGGCGGCGCCACATCGGCCAAGCTGTCGGCCCGTTATGTCGTGGTTCCAGCGGTGGCCGTGCGCGGCACGGTGGCGACCGGCTTCCGTGCGCCCTCCCTGGCGCAGCAGTACTTCGCCACCACCTCCACCAACCTGATCAACGGCGAGCTGGTGGATGCCGGCACCTTCCCGGTGAACGCCGCTGCCGCCGTGGCGCTGGGCGCCTCACCGCTGAAGCCCGAGAAGTCCCGCCACATCAGTCTGGGCCTGCTGCTGCAGCCCACGTCCAACTGGCAGACCACCATCGACGCCTACCAGATCGACATCAACGACCGCGTGCTGCTCTCCGCCAATCTCAGCCTGCCCACGGCGCTGCGCCAGCAGTTGGCGGCGCAAGGCGTGCTGGTGAGCGCGGGCCGGTATTTCACGAACGCGCTGGACACACGCACGCGCGGGGTGGATCTCGTCAGCACCGTGCAGCAGGACTGGGGCGCTTGGGGCCGGGGCGATTACTCGGTGGCCGTCAGCCATATCGAGAACTCGGTCCGCCATGTGGCCGACAACCCCGCCCTGCTCTCCGCCTACAACCTGCAGTTGATCGACCGGGTGAGCATTGCGCGCGCCACGGTGGGTTCCCCCAAGGACAAGCTGGTGCTCAGCGGGGAACACCATTGGGGCCCGTGGAATGGCCGGCTGGCCCTGAGCCGCTACGGCAGCTTCGTGGTGCGCCAGACCACGGCCGCCAATGACCAGACGTTTGGCGCTGCCTGGCTGGCCGACGTGTCGGTGGGTTGGGACTCGGGGCACTGGAACGCCCAGATCGGCGTGGACAACCTGACCAACCGGTATCCGGACCGGGTCATTGCCGCCAATGCCGTCGGCGGCATCCTGACCTACAGCCAGTTCTCACCCTTCGGCTTCAACGGCCGCCAATACGTGGCGAAGGCGGGTTATCGCTGGTGACCGGCGGGCACTGACGATGCCGCGTCAGCCGCCCTGCTGGCTGGTACGGATCCAGTTGTCCACCACATCCTCCAGCACCTGCAGCGGCACGTCGCCGGTCAGCAGCACGAGGTTGTGGAACTTCTTGATGTCGAAGCGCTCGCCCAGCGCCTCATGCGCCTTCTGGCGCAGCGCTTCGATCTTCAGCCGGCCGATCATGTAGGCACAGGCCTGGCCCGGCCAGACCACGTAGCGATCCACTTCCGCCTCCGGCACGCCGTAATCGATGGCCTGCTGGCGGGTCCACTTGAGCGCATGCAGGCCTGTGTCCACCACCAGGCGGCGCGCACGCAGCAGCTCCAGGTTCAACTGGCCCAGGCGGCCCACCGGATCGCCTTCATACCAGCCGTATTCCACGGCCAGTTGCTCGGCATACAACGCCCAGCCCTCCACAAAAGCCGAACCGGCCGGGAAGGCACCGCTGCGGCGGTAACGCGGCAGTTGCTCGTTCTCCTGCTGGATGGCCAGCTGGAAGTGATGGCCGGGCACCGTCTCGTGATAGACGGTGGTGCGCATCTCCGCCACTTCAAACGTCGGCCCCGGCAAGGGGGACCAGTAGATGCCGGGCTGCGAACCATCCGGCGCCGGCATGGAGTAGTGGGCTGCCGCCGTGGCCTCGGTCAGCGGCGGTTCCCGCCGCACCTCCACGCGGGCCTTGGGCTGCAGATCGAAGATCAGCTTCGCACGCGCCTCGGCGTCCCGCAGGATGGCGGTGTTGCGGTCGTTCAGCACCTGCTGGGGGTTGGGCTCCTTCGGCTGCTGGTCGGCTTGCAACCGGGCAAACCGCTGGTTCACCGTGCCGTCGGCATAACCCAGTTGGCGCAGCAGGCCGTCCATCTCGCCTTCAATGCGCGCCACCTGCGCCAGGCCAATGGCATGCACCTCGGCCGGCGTGTAGTTGGTGGTGGTCATCGCGCGGAGTTGTGCGGCGTAGTAGTTGGCGCCATCCGGCAGCCGCCACACCCCCGCATCATGGGTGGTCAGCGGCAGTTGCGCACGTACCAGCGCCAGGCCACGGCGCCAGGCAGGCAGCACGCTGCGGGCCACGATCTTCTCGGCACGCGCCCGCGCCTGCTGGCGAGCGGCAGCGCTCAAGCCATCGATCTCTGCCATCCGTTCGTCCAGTGCGGTCACCAGCACGTTCTGCGCCGGTGAAGGCTGGAGGAACTGCTCGAACTGGTCCAGCGTCTTCTCGGTGATGAAGCGCGGCATCAGCACGCCCTTGGCCTGCGAGGCACGCGCCCGTGCAATGCTCTGGTCCATCACCGCGCCCAGGCCCGCCAGGCGTTTGAGGTAGTTCTCCACATCAGCGGGATGGCGCAGCGGTTGGCTCTGCGTCATGAACAGCACATAGCCGATCTGCGCGCCACCCATCTGGTCAAACATGTAGGCGTGGTCCAGGAATGGCGCATTGGCCACGTCCCGCTCCAGGGACCAGCGGATCACTTCGGCGGACACCCGTTGCACCGGCGTCAACGTTGAGGGGTCAAACCGGCCCAATTGCGCCAAGGCCAGCTTCTCCTTGCCGATCAACTGCAGTTGCGCGGCCTTGGTCGCGGGCGCCAGTTCCCCGTCCAGACGGTCCTGCAGCTTCCCGCTGAAATACTGCACGGCAGTTGCCGTCATGGGATCGGCCCGCATGCGCATGGCCGCCACGCCTTCTGCCCATGCATCGAAATTCTGCGTGGCGGCTGCGGCCTGGGAGGCCGGTGCCGGCGTCGCTGCAACAGCGGCAGCTGCCGTGGTGTTGGAAGTGGCAAGAGTCAGCGCCAGGCCAGTGGCGGCAAGGACGGAGGTCACGGACATGGGTAATGTGGACTGCTGAAGGAAAGCGCGCATTGGACCGCGAGCAAGCAGCCGATAAAAGGTGTGCATCCCTAATGCAGCCCCCATTCCGGCCTCATTCCAGGTTGATGTCAAAACAGCGGGCGATTGGTGGCGCATTCATCGCCGGAATGTGTCGCGACACCAGCGGTGAGCATGACCTTCGGCATAGCCGCCGCAGAGGCAAGGATGACGCCCACGCCCTGACTCACAATGCGGGGCCATGAACGCCAGCAAGCCCGCCCTCACGCACGCAGCCACGCACGCAGTCGCGCACGCAGCCACGCACACATCGGCCCCCGCCCCCACACCCGACTTGCTGCAGTCAACACCGGCGGCGGCGGCACCAGCGGCGGCATCAGTAGTGCCGCAATGGCCGGCACGCCGGCTAGGGACGGATCGGCTGCGTCTGGAGGCTTCCCATCCCATGCTCGCACCGGCTGTCAGCGCCTTCTTCTTGCGCAATGAAGAACACCTGGCGCCCTGGGGCCCGCCACGCCCACCAGGCTTCTGGGAGGTCAGCGCCACCGAGGCTCGCATGGCGCAACACGTGGCCGCCTTCGAGGCCAGCCAGCTGTGGCAATACTGGATCACACGCACCGATGCACCGGAGCATGTCATCGGCCAGTGCCAGGTCTCGCTGATTGCTCGTGGCGTGTTCCAGAACGCCTCGCTGGGCTACAGCCTGGCCCAGGACGCGCAGGGGCAGGGCTACATGCAGGAGGCGCTGCGCTGCCTGATCAACGAGCTCTTCAGCCCGCGCGTCTGGCTGCACCGCCTGGAAGCCGCCGTGCGGCCCGACAACATCGCCAGCCTGCGGGTGATGGAGCGCCTGGGCTTCCGCCAGGAAGGCCTGTGCAAGGACTACCTCTACATCCACGGCGCCTGGCATGACCACCAGCGGTTCGCCATGCTGAACCCAGCCTGGGGCCCCGACCAGGCACCGATCTATTGAGCAAGGCTCAGACCGACGATTGGACAGACGTTTAGACAGACGATTAGACAGACGCCGAACGGGCCACCAGACCGGCGATCAACTCAGCACCGGCCTGCGCGCGGGCCGCTATGGCGTCAGGCGCTCAGTACGCCAGGCCTCGGTGAGGTAGGGATAAGCCACCGTCTCAGCCTGCAGGGCGGGAAAGCGATCCCGCAGGGCCCACAGCCGGGTGGCCACGGATTGTTTCTCGGCCTCCGGCAGCGAGGCGATGAAACTCACCGACATGAAGCGATCGATCACCACCTGCTCAAACGACCCCACATGCTGGTGCGGGAAGCTGGCGCGCACCAGGGGAGAGAACAGCGGCTGCGCTTCGAAGGGCTGGCGCCAGTCTCCCTTGTAGTAGCGCGGCGCATCACCCTCATAGGGCGTGATGATGGCCGTGGTGGCGGCCACCCAATCGACCGATTCGTCCCGAACATTCCACACCAGGCCGAGCCGCCCGCCCGGCCGCAGCACGCGGTGGATCTCCCGCAGTGCCTGCGCATTGGCGAACCAGTGAAATGCCTGGGCGCAGACCACGACGTCCAGGCCGGTTTCGGGCGTGGCTCCCGCGCCGGATGAGGTGGGTGAGGCCGGTGAGGCGTGCGTGGCGGGCAAGGCATCAGGCAGCGGAATGGCTTCCGCCGTGCCGGCCAGCGCCAGGACCCCCTCGGCATGGCGCCCGATCTGCTCCCGCATTTCCGCCACAGGCTCCACCGCCGTCAGGCTGGCGCCGGTGCGGGTCAGCAGCCGCGTGAACTTGCCGGTCCCCGCCCCCAGGTCCAGTGCGTGGGTGCCCGGCCGCAGGCCCAGGTCCTGCCGGAGCCAGTCCATCAAGGCGTCCGGATAGTCCGGGCGCCCGCGCTGGTAGGCGGCCGATTCCTTTTCATATCCGTGCTGGGCGGCGTGATGAATGGTCATGGATCGACGATAACCGTTCTGTCAGGGTGATTCCATTTCGGCATATGCCTCTATCGGGGAAGTGACGAACGGCACCGGGATGGAGAAGATGCGCGACCGCCACCCGCGAGCATCGCCTCCCCCAACCGGTCGCCGCTTTGAGTGCTTTTTTCCATAGACCTGCCTGGGTCTGGCTTGCGGCATGGCTGTGGATAAGCCTGGGCAACGCCCACGCCCTGGACCGCTCCCGTACCCTGGCCCAGCTCAACCACACCCGCTGGACCGCCAATGACGGCGCGCCCGTGGGGATCCGCAAGATCAGCCAGACCACCGACGGCTGGCTCTGGCTGGGCAGCACCTCCGGCCTGTACCGCTTTGACGGCGTGCGCTTCGAGCGTTTCGCGCCGCCGCAGGATCCCGACTTCGGCACCCGGCCGGTCAGCACGCTGGCCGCCGGACGCGCGGGTGAACTCTGGGTGGGCCTGCTGGATGGCGGCATTGCCCATGTGGACGGCCACGGCACACTGACCGTCCACGAACTCCCCGCCGGCCTGACCTCGCTCCAGACCCGTGGCCTGGCCGCACTGCCCTCCGGCGAAGCCTGGGCCGACATGGACGGCGTGCTGCTGCACTACGACGGCAAGGCCTGGCGCCGCCCCGATGCCAGCTTCGGCGCACCACAGACGCCCGTGGTCGGCGTGCACGCCGACGCCAATGGTGACCTCTGGATCACCTCCGCCCAGCGCTGGCTGCGGCTGGACCCGGCATCGCACCGCTTTGTGGAAATGGCGCGCGACATGCCCGACGCACGCGGCACCCGCATCATCGACGGCATGAGCTGGCTGGTCTCGGCTCAAGGCCTTCACCCATTGCCGGCCAGCCAGTCCCGGGACGGCCAATTCCGCCCGCAGCGCGACTCCTCAGCCATCTGGGTAGACCGCCAGCACAATCTCTGGAACGTCTACTGCCCAGCCGGCCTGTGCCGGTCCCGCCTGCCGGTGAACGGGCCCGCCACCAACCGCGACCTGCCTCTGCCGGCCGTGGAGGAGACCTTCACCCGCCGCGACGGCCTGACCAGCGATATCGGCATGACCGTGCTGGAGGACCGTGACGGCAACCTCTGGGTGGCCACCCAGACCGGGCTGGACCGCTTCCGCAACACACTGCTCGCCAGGCTCAGCCCGTCCAGCGCCGCCACCAACTTCCTGCTGCAGCCCTACCGCGCCGTGAGCCCCAATGGCCAGGTGGACCAGCAACTGCTTCTCTCTGCGGTGGACGCCACGCACGGCAGCACGCTGTGGCGCTGGAATGAGGCGGCCGGTTTCTCGCCGCTGCCCTGGCCCCGCGAGGGCGGCCGCATCCGCGCGCTGCATCGAGACACCGAGGGCCGCGAGTGGATCGGTGGCAGCACGGGAGTCTGGCAACTGCACGGCAGCACGGCCCAGCACCTCCCTTCGCCCGGTGCCCCGGACGCGGCCACCAATTGCCGACAGCTGCGCAGCAACCGCCTGGGCCTGTGGGCCTTGTTCGCGCTGCAGGGCCTGCAACTGTGGCGTGAGGGCGGCTGGCGGGCCCTGCCCTTCCCCGGGCTTGAAAACGAACGGCCCACCGCGTTTGCGCTCGAAGGTGAAGCCACGCTCTGGACCGGTTATGCCGTCAACCGCGTGCTGCGCACCGATGTTCAGGGCAGCCAGGTCTTCGATGCCCGACAGGGCCTGGCCGTGGGTGCCGTGAACTACGTCGCCAGCGGTCGCCACCTGCTGGTGGCGGGTGACCGGGGCGTGCAGATGCTGTTGCAGGGCCGCTTCCATCAGCTCAAGGCCACCGACGCCGATGCGCTGCGTGGCATCACGGGCGCCGTGGACACGCCGGCGGGCGACCTGTGGCTCAATGGCCTGCGGGGCGCCGTACTGATCCGAGCCGAAGCACTGGCTCGCCTGGAGGCGGACCCCGCCACGGTCCTCCCCGTCCGGGTGTTTGATGCAGGTGATGGGTACCCGGCGGGCGCCACACCGTTCGGCCCGCAACCCAGCGTGGCCCACGGAGGGGCAGGGCAACTGTGGTTCGCCGGCCTGGACGGCCTGGCCTCGCTGGACACCGAGCGCCTGCCGGCGCCTCGTGCCGGCCCACCTGTGCAATGGCTGGCCGTGGCGGCCGACCAGCAATGGTCTCCCTGGCGCAAGGACCTCACCTTGCCCGCCGGCACGCAGACCGTCTCCGTGCGCTACACCAGCCTGGAACTGGGCATGCCCGAGCGCGTGCGCTTTGAAGCTCGCCTGGAAGGCGTGGACCCGGCCTGGCGCCCCCTGGGGGCCCAGCGTGAGCTCTCCTACAGCCACCTGCCGCCCGGCCGCCACCAGTTGCAGGTGCGTGCCGCCATGGGGGATGGGCCAATGGGTGACCCACCCGCCGTGCTGTCCGTTGTCTTGCGGCCGACGCTGACCCAGACGCTGTGGTTCAAGGCGCTCGCCGTGCTCGGCAGCGTGGCACTGCTGGCCCTGGCGATACGTTGGCGCACGCGCCTGGTGGGGCGACGCGAGCAGGAACTGCTGCGCACCCGCATGGATGAGCGCGAGCAGATCGCCCAGGAGATGAACGACATCCTCCTGCAGGGCCTGCATGGCCTGACCTTGCATTTCCAGAAGGTGGCCAACCGCATGGGGGGCACCGACCCCAACCGTGCATTGATGAACACCGCCCTGGACCGTGCCGACCAACTCATCTTGCGCGGGCGCGAACAGGTCAGTCAGTTGCGGGAAACGCTTGAGGAGCGGCACCAGGAGCTGCCGGTGGCGCTCTCCGATTTCGGCGAACGGCTGGCAGCCACCCATGCGCGCGATTTCGTGATGGACGTGGACGGCCACCCTCGCCGCCTGCGGCTGAGCGCCAGCGAACACCTTCGGCTGCTGGGACAGGAACTGATGACCAACGCGTTCACCCACGCCCAGGCCACGGACATCCGGGCCCGGGTGGTCTACCGCTGGTGGAGCCTGCGCCTGATCATCTCGGACAACGGCATCGGCATGCGCGCCCAGGGGCTGGCGCAGGATCGCCTGGGTGGTGGCGGCATCGCTGGCCTGGCGCGTGTGCGTGACCGGGTCCAGCAACTGGGTGGCCGAGTGCATATCCGGACCGCCCCAGCCTCCGGCACCGAGGTGACGGTACGCGTGGGCGCCCGCCAGGTCTACGAGCACCCTTGGTGGCCGTTCAGCCGCGAAACCGACGGTAGCGAGGACCTCGGCGTCTGACATCGGCCGATTCATCTACTGATGTGGCGGGAACTCCTCCAACAGCGCCTCTTCACCGAGTTGGGCGCTGGCGGCACGGGCTGCGGGCCAGTCATAGTTGCCGAGTTCGATGTTGCCGAAGTTGCCATGCACGCCGAGGTAGCGGAACACCTTAGCCGCCGTTCCGTAGAGATGGAGCAGCAGCGGCATCTCCGCCTTCAGTAAGTCCATGCCGGTGCGGCGCGACTGTGCAAGCTTACGTTTGGAGATCAGCATCGGGTCAAGTCTTCTGCCTTCGTCCGTGAGTCCCAGCGGGCCGCAGTAGCGATGCGCCTCCAGAACGTTAATGCCTGCGTCGAAGAAGAACTGCAACCTGGATCCGTTACGGACCGGCGCCCCTTCCCGCCACTGCGCCAGATCGGAGATCTCCACAGGGCGCTGCGGAAGGTTGGGATCCAGCAATTGCCGCCCGGCCCAGCCCGGCTGGCCATCCGTCCCGCCCGCCAGGCACAGGCGCAACAGCAGGTCCCAGTCGACCTGAGCCGGCTGACCCAGGCAGCTCGGGCGACTTCGACGCAAGGCCAGACACAGTTGCGTCAGCGCCGGATGCCTCTGCACTGCATCAGCCAGACACATTCGCAACCGTTCCGCCCCCTTGGGACCCAGCCGTCGCTGTGTCGACTTGTCCGGCATGGCCGCGACCAGCGCCTTGATCAAGCAGTCAGGGCCGGAAAATGGCCCTTCCGGGGAATGCCTGCCACACTGCAACTTGAAAGTACCCGGGGCCACCTCCCATATCTTCGGCGCCGCGCTGCTACTGCGCAGAAATCCATAGTGCGTCTGAACCTGCCCCTGGGACAGCTCGAGGTACTCCTGGCGAAATGAGACGGTCTGCCCCAGGCGAACCATCAGGTGCGGCACTACGATCGTCAGCTCATCACACCAGCTCCCCTGGCGGAGGATATCCGCCAAGGGGGCGACGGCGGCAATGGCTTCAGCCTGGGGCGCCAGGGCCACTGGTCGGGGGATCCGCAGCCACCGATGCTGCGAAGTTTCGGGCGCTGCGGCGGCAGGCAAGTCTGCGCTGGTGCTGGCGGCTGTCGAAGGCACCTGACGCGCAAGGCTGGGTATTCGCGGCGATAGCGATGATCGCGGCGATGGGCCCAGCCAAGGCCGCCAGATTACGGCGGCATCCACCGAGCTTGCATGGCTTGCAGCAGAAGGACCGGGCCCGGCAGAGCCACCGGCCGGCAGCTGACTCGACCGGGGCAACGGTGTCGCCCACCATCCGACGTGCGGTGGAACCGCGATCGCCCGCCCCCCGCCCGAACGCAACTCATCGGCGATCGCTGCTCGCAACCGCAGGCCCACGCCGTGGACGGCATTTGCCAACCTGCCGACCATCGTCTCCAGCAAGCCAAGCCTGTCCAGCACGAGGGCCACCGCGTCGAAGGCGTCGTAGGCAGGCGTCTGCAACGTCTGGATGAATGGCATACGTGTCATGACAGTACCCACCGACGCCCCTGTTCGTGGCGTGAAACGCACCATCAGCAAGTTGCTCCCCGACTCCACGACGCAATCGACCGACAGGCCGGCCTCCGCCTCATCGCGCCGTCCCCCCGGGCCGGCGTTCTGCGACGCCTCGGGCCGCCGGCCACGGTCACCCAGCCGGAGTTCCCGTGGCCAGGTAGGCCACTGTGGGAGCAGGACCGCCAGGAAGTCGATGATCCGATCCGTCTCGCCGGGCATCAGCCTGCGGCCCGGGTCACCGAGATTTTCGATGAATTCCGCCCGGTCCTGGGAACTGGCAACGCTTGCCCCAGGGCAGCGTACGACCCCGTCCCGGGTGGCATCGTTCAGCCGGGCATCTGATGCATTCCCGGCATCGTGAGGCTCAACTGCTTCAACTGAACGCCTGGGATCGACAGGCATGTACATGGATGACCTCTTAAGTATGTGTCGCCCGGCACCCGGATGACCAGACGGAAGAACCTCTGTCCCTGGATCTGCTGCACCGGTTCCGGCCCATAAAACATGTCAAGCCTGCTACACACGTGCCGAAGTTCGCCCCCTCTATCGGGGAAGTGACTTGTCAGGCGGTAACTCCGACGATGCAGTCCGTCGTTTCAGCTGCCGCACCACGCGGTGATCCCCCTCCATGAGTTGCCATCGCTTCGGCCCCTTCCTGCTCCTGGCTTCACGCCGCCAGCTCTTCGAGGGCTCGCGGCAGGTGAAGCTCGGGGCGCGGGCGCTGGATCTGCTGGTGATACTGGTGGAGCGGGCCGGTGCGGTGGTCAGCAAGCAGGAACTGATGGCGCAGGTCTGGCCGCAGGAGGTGGTGGAAGAAAACACCCTGCGCGTGCACATGGCGGCGCTGCGCAAGGCGCTGGGGGCGGGCGATGACGCGCCCCGCTACATTGCCAACATCGCCGGACGCGGCTACAGCTTTGTGGCGCCCACCGTCGCGGTGGATGCCTGCCCAGTGGCCCCGCCCGACGCCCGTTTGGCCGCCTCGGCACCGCTGCCACCGGGCGGGGGCGACACGAGCGCCACCCGTGCCATCCATGCCCCCGCCGTTTCCGGCCCCGAAACCCACGCGCCAGTACCGCCCTGGCTCCAGCATCTGCCGCGCCCTGGCGCACTGCTGCTGGGCCGGGAGGACACGTTGGAAGCGCTGGACCGTCAACTCGCCCGTTATGGCTTTGTCTCGCTCGTGGGGCCGGGTGGCATCGGCAAGACCAGTGTGGCGGTGGCCGCGGCACGTCAGGTCGGGGAGCGTTACCGCGAGGGCCTCTGGTTTGTGGACCTGGCCGCACTGGCGCCCCACGCGAGCCCGCTGGATGTGGCCTTTGCCATCGCAGGCGCGGTGGGCGTGGAGCGCTGCATCGAACGCCTGCACGAGCGGCTCCGGGCGCGGCTGGCCGCGAATGCCGCCGGAGAACGCCGGCTGCTCATCCTGGACAATTGCGAACACGTGGTGAAGGCAGTGGCCTCACTGGTGGAAACCTTGCTCGCACCCACGCCGGGCCTGCACCTGCTGGTCACCAGCCGGGAACCGCTGCGGGCCATGGGCGAGCAGGTCTACCTGCTGCCTTGCCTGCCGATGCCGGGCGACGGCGTGGGCAGCATGGAAGAGGCCTTGCACTATCCGGCCGTGGCGCTGTTCGTCCAACGCGCCCGTGCGGCGGACCAGACTTTCGAGCCGGGTGATGCCGATGCGGTGTGGATCGCCCACATCTGCCACGGCCTGGACGGCGTGCCACTGGCCATCGAACATGCAGCGGCCATGGTGCGGACCTTCGGTCTCAAGGCCCTGGCGGCCAGCCTGGACGACCGCTTCCTGCTGCTGTGCGGCACGCACCGCAATGCCATCTCGCGCCACCAGAACCTGCAGGCCCTGTTGCACTGGGGTTACGACCTGCTGGGCGACGACGAACGCCGCCTCCTGCGCTGGCTCTCGGTGGTGCGGGGCCCGATCCCCCTGAGCGACATCCTCAGCTTCATCCCCCCCGAGATGATGGACCGGCAGGCCGTCATGGAGGCCGTGCACAACCTGGTGCTCAAGAGCTGGCTGTTCCCCCGCCCCGGCGATCTGCCTGCCTACCGCATGCACGCCATGGCGCGCAGCTTTGCCCACCAGATGCTGATGGCGGAAGCCCAGCAGGCGCCCTTCCAGCTGCGCCAACGCGACCTCGCCTTCCATCACGCCGCGCTGCCGCGCCGCGCTGCGCCGCCGCCGTTGCTGTCCCGCCTCAACGACTGACAGAAGACGACTGACGGAACGACTGACGGAACGACGCGGAGGCGCCGCCCTCCTGCGTCCGATGGTCCCGCCATCGGCACCGTCAGCGGCACCGTCAGCGTGGTTGAGGCTCCCCTCCACATGCACCACTTTGGCCGACATTGACGCCAACCGCCCGCTGTGACCGTCTTGCGCCCTGAAGCTTGCACCAGGCCTTCAGCGAGCTTGCAGCAACCTGTCCGGTCCGTACAAGCCCCGTAGCCGCTGCCCCGCCGCCCTTCCACCATGGTTTCGCCATCCGGCGAGCTATTCAAATATTGGTGGAGACATGATCAATCGACATCTCGCGCGGGGCCTTTTCCTCGCAGCGGTGGCACTGGGCTTCGGGCTGGGGTCTCTGCGCTATACGGTGGGCCGGCTGGACCATGCCGGCCCGGGCCTCTTCCCGCTGATGATCAGCGTGATGCTGCTGCTGGTGGCGCTGGCCACGATGGCACGAGCCTTCTTCGGGCAGAGCGAGCCGCTGCAGGTCCAGGTGGGCAACATCGGCCTGATCCTGGCCAGCCTGTGCGCCTTTGCGCTGATCTCCAAGCTGGTGAATATGTCCCTGGGCATTGTGGTGATGGTCTTCATTGCCACGGCTGCCGGCCGGGACTACAGCTGGAAGCGCAACATCAAGATCGCCGCCGGCCTGCTGGCCATTGCCTTCGGCTTCCAGGAGCTGCTGGGCCTGAACCTGCCATTGCTCTGATAGGCCTGACATGGACGTTCTGCACAACCTGGCTTTCGGCTTCAGCCACGCGCTGACGCTGGAAAACCTCATGTACTGCGCCATCGGCTGCATGGTCGGCACCCTGGTCGGGCTCCTGCCCGGCCTGGGCCCGCTGGCCACCATCAGCCTGCTGCTGCCGCTCACCTATTCCATCCCCACCACCGGCGCACTCATCATGTTGGCCGGCATCTACTACGGCGCCCAGTACGGAGACAGCGTCAGCGCCATCACGATGAAGATCCCGCATGCCAGCAGCATCGTGGCCTGCATCGACGGCTACCAGATGACGCTGAAGGGCCAGACCGGCCTGGCGTTGTTCACCGCCGGTGTCTCCAGCTTCATTGGCGGTACCGTCGCCATCGTGGTGCTGGCCTGGCTGGCGCCCAGCCTCGGCGAAATCGCCTTTCTCTTCGGACCGGCGGACTACTGCTCGCTGATGCTGCTGGGCTTCCTGTGCGTGAGCTTCGTCACCACCGGCAACCTGCTCAATGGCCTGGCCATGTGCCTGATTGGTGTGCTGTTCGGCCAAGTGGGTACGGACGTGAACAGCGGGGTGGAGCGCTTCACCTTCGACCAGCCCTTCCTCGCCGAAGGCGTGGGGCTGGTGAGCGTGGCGCTGGGCTGCTTCGGCATTGCGGAGATTGCGAAGAACCTCGACATCGGCAACGAACGCACCCCCTTCAACGGCAAGATCAACCTCATACCCACCTGGTCCGAGTTCAAACGCATTCTGCCCAGCGCCCTGCGGGGCAGCGCGATCGGTTCCTTCCTGGGCATCCTGCCAGGGGGCGGGCCGGTGATTGCGCAGTTTGCCGCCTATGCACTGGACAAGAAGGTCAGCAAATACCGGCACGAGATCGGGACCGGCGTCATCGAGGGCGTGGCCGGCCAGGCGGCGGCGGACGAAGCGGCCTCGCGCACCAGCTTCATCCCGCTGATGAGCATCGGCATTCCGGAGAACCCGGTGATGGCGCTCATGATGGGCGCCTTCATCATCAAGGGCATCCAGCCCGGGCCCAACATGATCGCGGGCCACCCCGACCTGTTCTGGGGCCTGGTGGCCAGCATGTGGATCGGCAACTGCTTCCTGCTGGTGCTGAATGTGCCGCTGGTGCGCTACTGGCTGTCGGTCTTCAAGATCCCCTACAACGTGTTGTTCCCGTCCATCCTGTTCTTCTGCTGCATCGGCACCTACAGCGTCAACAACAACATCGACGACATCTTTGTCACCGCCCTGTTCGGGCTGTGCGGTTATGTCTTCATGCGGCTGGACATGGACCCTTCACCGCTGATGCTGGGCTTCATCCTCGGCCCGATGCTGGAGGAGAACTTCCGCCGTGCCATGCTCATCAGCCGGGGCAAATTCGACGTCTTCGTGCAGCGGCCCATCAGCGCCACGCTGCTGGGGCTGATCGCCGTGTTCATCGTGTGGCAGGTGGCGGCGTTTGTGTGGAGGGCGCGGCGCCAGCCATCGGCGGCAAAAACCGATGGCATCGCCCCGGCGGGCGCCGTCGCTGCGGCGAGTCGCGTGAGCCCGGAGCTGCCTTAGCGGCTGCGGCTGCGGCTGTGGCTGCAACGGCTAAGGCATCCGCTGCAGCGATGGCTGTCGCGGCGGTTCAGCCGTTCAGCATGCCCTTCTGCTCGATGAACTTCACCACCTCATCCAGGCCGTCCAGCGTTTTGAGGTTGGTCATGACAAACGGGCGGGTGGGCCGCATGCGGTGGGTGTCCGCGCGCATCACCGCCAGGTCGGCACCCACATGCGGTGCCAGGTCGGTCTTGTTGATGACAAACAGGTCGCTCTTGGTGATGCCGGGGCCGCCCTTGCGCGGGATTTTCTCGCCTGCGGCCACGTCGATCACATAGATCGTCAGGTCGCTCAGCTCCGGGCTGAAGGTGGCGGCCAGGTTGTCGCCACCCGACTCGATGAATACGACATCCGCGTTGGGGAACTGCCCCAGCATGCGGTCGATGGCTTCGAGGTTGATGGACGCGTCCTCACGGATGGCCGTGTGCGGGCAGCCACCGGTCTCCACGCCCATGATCCGTTCGGGCGGCAGCGCGCCGCTGATGGTCAGCAGGCGCTGGTCTTCCTTGGTGTAGATGTCGTTGGTGATGGCCACCAGGTCCCAGCGGGCGCGCATGGCCTTGCACAGCATCTCCAGCAGCGTCGTCTTGCCGGAGCCTACCGGGCCGCCGATACCCACACGCAGCGGGGGAAGGGTCTTGGTGCGGCCGGGGATGTGATGCAGGGCGTTGCTCATGATCGGAACAGTCGGGAGTACTGGGTTTCGTGGCGCGCCGCCAGGATGGACAGCATCGGCGCGAACAGTTGCCGCCGCTCGGGCGGCGTGGCGATGGCCGTGGCCACCGCCTGCGGGATCTCGCTGGCCAGGCGGGCCAGCACACGCTGCCCGGCGGTCTGGCCCAGCGGCACGGCCTTGAGAGCGGCCTGCACCTGGTTCTCGGCCCAGCCGAAGGCCTGCGCCTGCAGGGCTTGCTCGATGGGGACGTCGATGGCGGAGAGCGCCAGGGAGATCACCAGCGCGTAATGGGGGCTGTGTGGTGGGCCGTGCGGGGCGCTGTGCAAGGGGCCGTGTGAAGGGCTGGGCAGGGGGCTGTGAGGGACGCTGCGTGGGGGGCTGTTTGGCGGGTTGTGGGCCGCTCGGTCGGCCGGGTTGCAGGCCAGTGAGCCTGCCGGCGTGCACAGCCGGGTCAGCCGCGTCAGTTGGTCCGCGGACACCATGCCTTGCGGCCTGAGCCAGACCAGCAGGGACTGGCCCATCTGCTCGCTTTGCAGGCGCGCCTCGGCGCTGTCGCGAGTGGTTCGCAGCCAGTCGGCCAGGGCCATCAGCGCGGCTTCGTCGTTGTCGCGCCAGGCCTGCATTCCGTGGGCGATCGCGGCCATGTCACCGCGTGCCAGCAGCGCCAGTTGCTGCGACAGCCACTGCCCCGCGCTCACATCGTCATGGACATGGCCGTGCTCGACGGCAGCCTCCAGCCCCTCCGAATACGAGAAGGCGCCGATGGGCAGCGCCGGTGAAGCGAGCCACACCAGGCGCAGCAGCGGCGGGACGGTGTCAGTGCTTGTGGTCGTGGCCATGATCGTGGCCACAGCCGGGGCCATGGACATGCGGCGCCGGTGCCGACTGGATGGCGATGGTCTTGCGGCCTGGTGCCGGCACAACGGCTGCCGGTGCCGGGGCATGGGCGTGCGCATGGCTGCCGCCGTGCGCATGCGAGTGGTCATGCGCGTGGCCGTGTCCGTGGTCATGCGCGTGTTCATGCCCATGGTCATGTTGGTGCCCATGCCCATGCCCATGCCCGTGCACGTGTCCATGACCATGCGCATGACCGTGGCCGCCAGCCGCGTAAGCGCCGCTCTCAGGCTCGAACGCCTGATCCACCGCGTTCACGATGAGGTGCATGGCGCGGAGCATGTCGGCCAGCACGTGATCGGGTTCGATCTTCAGATGGTCGGGCTGCAGTTCAATCTGCACGTGGCGGTTGCCCAGGTGATAGGCCGCGCGCATCAGGTCGAACGGCGAGCCGTGCGTGGTGCAGGGGGTGATGCGCAGCAGCGGTTGGGCGGCTGCCACCACGCGCACCAGTGAGCCGTCCTCGGCGACCAGGACGTCGCCACCGCGCACGGCGGTGCCGCGCGGCAGGAAGACGCCCAGTTCGCGGCCCTGGCTGTCGGTGGCCTGGAAGCGGCTTTTCTGGCGGGTGTCCCAGTCCAGGGTCACGGACGCCGCTCGCTTGAGCAGCACGGAGGCCAGGCCCTGGCCTTGAGCCAGCAGTTTGGAAACTTGAAGCATCTGATAACTGTACCCGCCCCGCCAGCTCGGCCGCAGGCACCCGTCTGGGAACATCCCAGAAATGTCGCAAGTCCCCTGATCGCCGTCTTTTTGCGGCCGCACCACATCGGGGATATCACTTTCATCACTTCCAGTGATAGCCTGACAGTGCACCATCTTGAGGAGCCTTTCATGGCGATCCCTTGGCAGTTCCGGCGCGTGTTGTGCCAGGCCGTATCCCCCGCGACGCTGCTGCTGGCGGCTGAAGCCTGGGCCGCGCCTCCTGCCCTGGCGGCGTCCGAAGTGCTTCCTGCCGGCATCGTGGCCGTGGAGCCGTGGGCCGCCACGGCGGGCGACAGGCAGGGCCTGGGGTTCCTGGTGTTCGACCAGATCTCGCAGCTCTCCAGCCGCCCGATCAAGGCTACCGCCCTGCCCTTGCCGCGCCTGCTCAATGAACTCAAAGGTGGCTCCGTCGCGCTGGCGGTGCTGGCCGCCACGGACGACCGGGATGTCTTCGCCGAGCGTGTGTGCGAGTTGGGCAAGTTCACATTCGGCCTGGCCATCCCGAAATCGTCGAAGGGCCCCAGGACCTTGCCGGAACTGTCCGGCAAGACCTACGCCATGATCCGCGGCGTGCACAACCATGTGCTGCCGCAGCTGACCAGCATGAAGCCCTACCCCGTCACCAACATGACGCAGGGGTTCTCGATGCTGTCCATGAGCCGTGTTGACGCAGCCATCTGTGTGCGGCCGGGCTGCGCGAGCGCGATGCGCAACACCAGGGTCAGCGCTGACGACATGGACTACCTGCCGCTGCTGTCGCTCCCCATTGTGATCTACGCGACGAAGGCCTCGCGCGGATGGCCCGACTTTGAAGCCCTCAAGGCGGGCCTCAAGGAGCGCTGCGCGGGCAAGGAAGCGCAGACCGCCTTCGCCGCGCTGCTGGCGCAGTTTGATTGAGGCCACGGCGCCACGGTGGGAACAGAGATGGGAATCAGGGCACCTCGGCTCGCGCGGGGCATGCAAAGGCTGCCTAGAACAAGAAGTAGCGCTGCGCCATCGGCAGTTCGGTAGCGGGCTCGCAATGCAGCAGCAGGCCGTCGGCGCGCACTGCATAGGTCTGGGGGTCCACATCCATGCGGGGCGCGTAGTGGTTGTGGATCATGTCCTTCTTCCCCACGCCGCGAATGCCCTTCACCGCCACGGTGGTCTTGGCCAGCCCATAGCGCTGCTGCACTCCGCCGGCCAGGGCGGCCTGCGAGACGAAGCTCAGTGACGCACGCGCCAGCGAGCCACCGAAGCTGCCGAACATCGGGCGGTAGTGCACCGGCTGGGGCGTCGGGATGGAGGCGTTGGGGTCGCCCATGGCGGCCATGGCGATCACCCCACCCTTCAGGATCAGCGAGGGTTTGACCCCGAAGAACGCCGGCTTCCAGATCACCAGGTCGGCCCACTTGCCCACTTCGATGCTGCCCACCTCATGGCTGATGCCGTGGGCGATGGCCGGGTTGATGGCCAGCTTGGCCACATAGCGCTTCACGCGGGCGTTGTCGTGGCGCGGCGTGTCGCCGGGCAACGCGCCGCGTTGCAGTTTCATCTTGTGGGCGGTCTGCCAGCAGCGCAGCACCACCTCGCCCACACGGCCCATGGCCTGCGAGTCCGAGCTGAACATGCTGATGGCCCCGAGGTCGTGGAGGATGTCCTCGGCCGCGATGGTCTCCTTGCGGATGCGGCTCTCGGCAAATGCCAGGTCCTCCGCGATGGCGGGGTCCAGGTGGTGGCACACCATCAGCATGTCGACGTGCTCGTCCAGCGTATTGATGGTGTAGGGCCGGGTGGGGTTGGTGGAGCTGGGCAGCACGTTGGCTTCACCCACCACCTTCAGGATGTCGGGGGCATGGCCCCCGCCTGCGCCCTCGGTGTGGAAGGTGTGGATGGTGCGTCCCTTGAAGGCCGCCACCGTGTCCTCCACGAAACCGCTCTCATTGAGTGTGTCGGTATGGATGGCCACTTGCGTGTCGGTGGCTTCGGCCACGTCCAGGCAATTGCTGATGGCGGCGGGCGTGGTGCCCCAATCCTCATGCAGTTTCAGGCCGATGGCGCCAGCATCGATCTGCTCGGTCAGCGCCTCGGGCCGGCTGGCGTTGCCCTTGCCCAAAAAACCCAGGTTCATCGGGAATGCGTCTGCGGCCTGCAGCATGCGTTCGATGTGCCAGGGGCCGGGTGTGCAAGTCGTGGCAAAGGTGCCGGTGGCCGGGCCGGTGCCGCCGCCCAGCATGGTCGTCACGCCGCTGGCCAGGGCTTCCTCGATCTGCTGCGGGCAGATGAAGTGAATGTGGGAATCGATGCCACCGGCGGTCACGATGCTGCCTTCGCAGGCGATGACTTCGGTGCCGGGGCCGATGATGATGTCCACGCCGGGTTGTGTGTCCGGGTTGCCGGCCTTGCCGATGGCGACGATGCGGTGGTCCTTCAGGCCGATGTCGGCCTTGATGATGCCCCAGTGGTCCAGGATGACGGCATTGGTCAGCACGGTGTCCACGGCACCCTGTGCGCGGGTGCGCTGGGACTGGGCCATGCCGTCCCGGATGGTCTTGCCGCCGCCGAACTTCACTTCCTCGCCGTAGCCACCGGCGCGCAGTGTCAGGTCCTCTTCCACCTCGATCACCAGGGCGGTGTCTGCCAGGCGCAGGCGGTCGCCCACGGTGGGGCCGAACATTTCTGCGTAGGCGCGTTTGCCGATGCGTGCCATTACAGCTTTCCTTGAATCAGGCCACGGAAGCCCCAGATCTCGCGGGCGCCGCCGATCTCCACCAGTTCCACCGTCCGTTGCTGGCCGGGCTCGAAGCGCACCGCAGTGCCGGACGCGATATTCAGCCGCATGCCGCGTGCGGCGGCACGGTCGAACTGCAGCGCGGCATTGGTTTCGGCGAAGTGGTAGTGGGAGCCGACCTGGATGGGCCGGCTGGCGCTGTTCACCACGGTGACGCTCAGCGTGGTGCGGCCGGGGTTGAGCGTGAGCTCGCCGTCGTCCGTCAGCAGTTCCCCGGGGGTCATGCCCACACCATGCGGGTCAGCAGGCCCAGGCCCACCAGCGCGAGCGACGCACCGGCCATGCGCGACCACAGGGGCGCCAGCGTGCGCAGCCACAGGCCGGCGCTCAGGCCGAGGGCGTGCAGCACGACGGTGGCGGCCACCATGCCGGCCAACGCACTGGCGCCTTGCAATTCACTGCCGTGCGCCAGGCCATGGAAAACGGCGAACGCGCTCACCAGGGCAGCCGAGGCGGATGCACCCAGCTTCCAGCGGGCGGCGGCCACCAGGCCCAGGACCAGCACGGAAGCGGCGACCATCGGCTCGACGCCGGGCAAAGACCCGCCGGCGGCGCTCATCCAGGCGCCGAGCAGGGCGCCCATCAGCAACCAGCCGGCGAACGCGAGCGGTGCGGCGACCATGCGGCGGCCTTGGTGTGTGAGGGCGCTCCACAGGCCCACGGCCAGCATGGCGGCGAGGTGATCCAGGCCGGTGAACGGATGCACGAACCCGGCGGACAGGCCATGGTCATGCGGCAATCCTTCACCGGCATGGGCCAGCACCAGGGCTGGAGTCATGGCGGCCACGGCGGCCAGTGCAGCGCCAAGGCGCGATGAAGTCATCTTCAACATATGCGGCAGTCCTTCTGGTGTTCTTGATGTGGTGCTGGCAGCGGATATCTGGAGGGAAACCGGGCGATGGCGGCGACGACGGCTACAACGGCTACAACGGCGACGACGATGGTGTTGAGGCCTTGTGACGCCTTCGGGCTTCAGGGGATGGGCTGATGCACGGTGACCAGTTTGGTTCCATCGGGGAAGGTGGCCTCGACCTGAATATCCGGGATCATTTCCGGGATGCCGTCCATCACGTCGTCGCGTGTCAGCAGTTCGCGGCCTTCCTTCATCATCTGCGCGACGGTTTTACCTTCGCGGGCGCCTTCCATCACGGCGGCGCTGATGAAGGCCACGGCCTCCGGGTAATTCAGCTTCAGTCCTTTGGCCTTGCGGCGTTCCGCCAGCAGTGCGGCGGTAAAGATCAGCAGCTTGTCTTTTTCTCTAGGTGTCAATTCCATGGCTGCCACCCCTGAGGGTGTCCGAGTCGCTCTTCTTGACGCTAGCAAGCCCTATGCCGGTGCACAAGCCCATGCAAGATCCGATTCCAGTCGCCACTACACGGGACGCCGAGCAACCTCTCATAACTCCCGCGAGGTGCCCTGAATCAGGATGGGACGCAAGGCGCCAACCACGGCCCTAGCGGGTGATGTGGCGAGGATTGCAACATCCCGAACCGCCCGAAGTGGAGTCCGCGAGGAGTGCAGAGACTCTTCAACACTTCGGCGGGTGCAACTGTTGAAGTCCTCGGTTCGGGAAGTGCCAGGCCGGGGGGTATTTGCGGAAGTAAAGAAGGGAATGGCCGGCGAAGCCGGACAGGAATGACATGAAGCAAATGCCCCCCGGCCTGGCACTTCCCGGCGTGGGCCACAGAAAGCGGCCCCGAGGTTCGCCGCCCGGCGCTTCCCGGCACAGCCCAACCAAGACAGCCCCGATCCTTGGGCACGAAATCTGCATTCACCCGCACCCTCCATGGACACCCCGCCCCCGTCCACCCCCGCCCCGCAGCACATCATCAAGCTGCGGCGGGACTACAACGCCTGGGTGGCTCATGAGACCTTGGAGGACTATGCCCTGCGCTACACCCCGCAGCGTTTCCGGCGCTGGTCGCCGCTGCGGGTGGCCAACACGGCGTTTGGTGCGGCCTCCTTCCTCATTCTTGAGGCTGTGGGCGCCACCTTGCTGCTTCACTATGGCTGGACCAATGCGGCGTGGGCCATCCTGGCTACCGGCCTGATCATTTTCCTGGCCGGGCTGCCCATCAGCGTCTATGCGGCCCGCCACGGTGTGGACATGGACCTTCTCACGCGGGGCGCGGGTTTCGGCTACATCGGCTCCACCCTCACCTCGCTCATCTACGCCAGCTTCACCTTCATATTTTTCGCGCTGGAAGCGGCCGTCATGGCCTACGCGCTGGACCTTGCGCTGGACATCCCACCCCAGTGGGGCTATCTCATCTGCGCCGTGATTGTCATCCCGCTGGTCACCCATGGCATCTCTGCCATCAGCCGCCTGCAGGTTTGGACCCAGCCCCTGTGGCTGGTGCTGCTCGTCTTCCCCTTCGCCTGGGTGGCCTGGCGCCATCCTGGTGCATTTGACGGCATCACGAACCAAATCGGTTCCCAGTCCGGCACAGCTGCCTTTGACATGCACGCCTTTGGTGCCGCCCTCACCGTCGGCGTCGCCCTCATCACCCAGATGGGCGAGCAGGCCGACTACCTTCGCTTCATGCCCCGCCAGACCGCTGCCAACCGCCGCCGCTGGTGGGCGGCCGTCCTGCTGGGCGGCCCGGGCTGGGTGGTGCTGGGCGTGCTCAAGATGCTGGGCGGCGCGCTGCTCGCCTACCTGGCGGTCACCCATGCCGTCCCGCCCGAGCGGGCGGTGGACCCCAACCAGATGTACCTGGCGGCCTACGAATACGTCTTCCCGCGCTATGGCTGGGCGGTGGCCGCCACGGCGCTCTTCGTTGTCATCTCACAGCTCAAGATCAACGTCACCAATGCCTATGCCGGGTCCCTGGCCTGGAGCAACTTCTTCTCGCGCCTGACCCACAGCCATCCCGGCCGGGTGGTGTGGGTGGTCTTCAACACCCTCATCGCCTTCATGCTGATGGAGATGAATGTGTTTGATGCGCTGGGCCACGTGCTGGGCCTGTACGCCAACATCGCCATTGCCTGGATCATGGCGGTGGTGGCGGACCTGGTCATCAACAAGCCACTGGGCCTGTCTCCGCCCGGCATCGAGTTCAAGCGTGCCCACCTGTATGACGTCAACCCGGTGGGCGTTGGCGCCATGGCACTGGCCTCGGCCCTCTCCATCGCCGCCCACCTGGGCGTCATGGGCTCGCTGGCCCAGGCCTGGTCGGCCGCCATTGCGATGGTCACGGCCCTCATCACCTCCCCGCTGATCGCCTGGGCCACCCAGGGCCGCTACTACCTGGCCCGGGCCGCCAGCCCTGCCACCGCCAGCGCCCTGGGCGACACCAGCCTGACAGTGGCCCGCTGCGTCATCTGCGAGCGCGAATACGAAGGGCCGGACCTGGCCCACTGCCCGGCCTACCGGGGCGCCATCTGCTCCCTGTGCTGCACGCTGGATGCCCGCTGCGGCGACCTGTGCAAGCCCCACGCGCGGCTCTCCGAGCAATGGTCCCGGCTGCTGCGCCGCGTGCTGCCCCGCCGCAGCTGGCCCTATCTGGACACCGGCCTGGGCCACTACCTGCTGCTCATGATGGTGATCACGCCGCTGCTGGCCGCCATCTTCGGCCTGCTCTATCACCAGCAACTGCAGCAGTTGCCGCTGGTGGACAGCGGCGCGGCCGAGGCGCTCCGGCAAGGGCTGTACACCGGCCTGCTCAAGGCCTTCTTTGCCCTGCTGCTGGTGGCCGGCACGGTGGCCTGGTGGCTGGTGCTGGCGCACCAGAGCCGCGAGGTGGCGCAGGAAGAATCCAACCGCCAGACGCAGGCCTTGATGCGCGAAATCGACTCCCACCGCCGCACCGATGAAGCCCTGCAGGCCGCCCGCCTGCAGGCCGAGCGTGCCCAGGCTTCGGCCGAGGCGGCCAACCAGGCCAAGAGCCGCTACATCAGCGCCATCAGCCACGAACTGCGCACGCCGCTCAACAGCATCCTCGGTTATGCCCAGCTCATGGCGGCCGACGCCTCGCTGGCCCCCCAGCGCCGACAGGCAGTGCAAGTGATCAAGCGCGGCGGGGAGCACCTGATGCGGCTCATCGACGGCACGCTGGACATCGCCCGCATCGAAGCCGGCCGCCTCAGCCTGGCGCCGGCGCCGCTGCGCTTTGCCGAGCTGCTGCGGGAACTGGCCGACATGTTCGAACCGCAGGCCACCGCCAAAGGCCTGGACTTCCGCTTCGAGACCACGGGCACCCTGCCGGACTGGGTGCGGGCGGATGAACAGCGGCTGCGCCAGATCCTGATCAACCTGCTGGGCAACGCCATCAAGTTCACCCGCGAAGGCGCCATCACCCTGCGCGTGCGGCATGGGCGCGAAATGGCCACGCTGGAGATCGAGGACACCGGCCCCGGCATGGACGACACCGAGCTGGCGCGCATCTTCGAGCCCTTTACCCGCGGGGCGAGTGCCTCGGACATGGGCGGCCACACCCCGGGTGCCGGCCTGGGCCTGACCATTGCCAAGATGCTGACGGAGCTGATGGGCGGAGAACTCTCGGCACGCAGCACGCCGGGCACGGGCTCCACCTTCCGTGTCCGCCTCTTCCTGCCGGAGATCCACGGCCGCATTCCGGACCGCGACCTGCGGCAGGGGCTGGCCAGCCCCGGCGGCGCACACGGCCTGCAGCGCCTGGGCATCGACGGCCCGTCTCCGCGGCTGCTGGTGGTGGACAACGAGGCCGAGGACCGGCAGTTGCTGATCCAGTTGCTGGAACCGCTGGGCTTCACCGTGCGTGAAGCTTCCAGCGGACACGACGCCCTGGACCTGGTGGCGGCGGGCTGGCGCCCCGACGCCGTGCTGATGGACCTGGCCATGCCTGGCATCGATGGCTGGGAGACCATCCGCCGGCTACGTGCATTGCTGCCCTCATTGGAAGCCATCGCCGTGGTCTCGGCCAATGCTTTCGAGCGCGGCCAGGACAACGATGCCGGCATCACACCGCAGGACTTCATCCTCAAGCCGGTGCGCCACGAACTGCTGCTGGACTGGCTGGGCGAACGCCTGGGCCTGCGCTGGCGTTCCTCCCCTGTCCCGGCAGCGCCCGCGCTGCCATCCACGCCGCTGGTGGTGCCTCCACCGGACCGGCTCACCGGTCTTCGCGAAGCGCTCGCACTCGGTTATTACCGCGGCGTGCTGCAGCAACTCGACGACATCGAAGCCGCTGATGCCGTCTGGCGCCCCTTCTGCGAGGTCCAGCGCGAGCTGGCCCGCCAATTCCAGTTCGAGGCCATGCTGCAGGCCCTGGACCGCCGAACCGACAGGCTCTCCGTGCCATGAACAGTGCCCTGCCCTCTTCCGTCGCCGCCTTGCTGGAGCAGCAGCAGGGTGACCGTGTGCTCATGGTCGATGATGTCCCGGACAACCTCTCCCTGCTGCATGACGCGCTGGACGAGCACGGCTACACCGTGCTGGCCGCCACCAGTGGAGAGGCTGCGCTGACCCGTGCCCTGCAAGGCCAGCCGGACATCGTTCTGCTGGACGCCATGATGCCGGGCATGGACGGCTTCGAAGTCGCGCGCCGGCTCAAGGCCAATCCGGCCACGGCGCACATCCCCATCATCTTCATGACGGGCCTGACCGAGACCGAACACCTGGTGGCCGCGCTGCAGGCGGGCGGTGTGGATTACGTGACCAAGCCGCTGGACCCGCGCGCGGTGCTGGCCCGCATGCAGGTGCACCTGCAGGGCGCGCGCCAGGCACGGCAGACGCGCCAGGCGCTGGATGCGTTCGGCTACGCCAGCATCGCGGTGCGGGCCAGCAGCGGGCGGCTGCTGTGGCAGACGCCTCTGGCGCGTGAGCTGCTGCAACTCTATTACGGCACCATCGCGCCGGCCACGCCGGCACCGGTGCTGAGTTGGTTGCGACGCTGCCTGGACACCATGGCCGACGCCGAGCGGGAGGGCCAGCCGCCCGTCGAGCCCGTGCGCCTCACGGCGGAACTGGGCGCCCGGCGCCTGAGCTTCCGGCTGCATCACTGCATTGGCGGGGAAGACGGTCCAGGCCCGGGTGGGGACTGGCTGATCGTCATGCGGGAGGTGTCGGATGCGGCAGTGATCCGCTCCCTGGGACTGTCGTTCAACCTCACCGCGCGCGAGGCCGAGGTGCTCTATTGGGTGGTGAAGGGCAAGATCAACCGGGACATTGGCGAGATTCTGGGTGCCAGCCCGGCCACCGTGAAGAAGCACCTGGAGCGCATCCACGCCAAGCTCGGCGTGGAGACGCGTACGGCGGCGGCCGCGATGGCGCTCACGCGGGTACGGGAGATGCATCCGCAGTGGGAGTTGTAGGCCCACTGCGGCGGCCTGTACCAGCCTCAGACCTGCGTCTCGCGCGGTGTGGTTTCGTCGACGTACTCGAGCTCGGTCATGCTGTTGTGAGCGGAGGCGACCGTCTGGTCCGCCGGCGTACCCTCGTCGAGGCCGATGCGACCCTCTTCCATCTGGCGTTCCGGCAAAGCGTCACGTTGAGCCAAGGGATCGGTCCAGAACGGATAGGTGGCAATCGTCAAGCCGGCGGCAATCGCCTCGGTCGCCCAGTCGGCCACCATAGTGGCTTTGTCGCTGTCGAGGGAGGCGGCCAGGGCACGTGGCAGCATGTGATCGGACAACAGCGTGTCGTAGAGCTGGTTGAAGGCGGAGACAAAGCAACCGCGCGCAGTCGCGGTGTCCCAGAACAGCGGCGTACGCACCGCCTCCCTCAGGCTGTCGCGGCCAATGCGCAGGCGCGGTGTGGTGGCGGTCCCATGGCAGCCAACGTGGTTGGCGTAGAGCAGCGACATGAGGTCGACCGATTCCCCCGCCGCATTGGCCAGGCTCCGGACAACCACCCCAGTGGGGATCACCCCCCCGGGCCCCAGGTCAGGGGCCGCCACAAATGCCCGGCTGACGCCGAGCTGGTTGGCGGCGTAGGCCGTCCCGGCCGCCACCAGCGAGCGCGGGGTCGGGCTGCTGTCGGGGTCTGAAATCATGGGAAACACCGCCTGCATGGAATCGCGCAGCAGCGGATACAGCACCACCTCCGCCATCCGCAGACCGGGGTTGGTCAGCGTACCGGTACCCAGGGCCAGGCCGCCCACGCCGACAGACAAACCCATCAGCACCACCCGCGTGGCGCGCGAATACTGCGTGGCGTTGCCGGCCATCTCGTCACGGGCCAGCAGCACGGCTTGGCCAACCACCGGCAGCGCCATCATCCCCGCGCCGATGATTGTGCGCACCAGCTCCGAAGTACCCTGCTGCATGGCCAGGTCCAAGGCCCGGCCTACCGCCAGTCGGGCAGCTGTGGTCAGGCCGACGGAACCGAGGGACCGCAGGCTCGTGTGGCCGAAGTTGAGCACTGCGCGAGAGGCGCCATGGGTATCGAGGCGGGCCGAGAGCCCGTTCAACGCGTCCAGCAACGCCATGAGGCGGCCACTGACGCCGCCTTGCCCGGGCATCTCTTGCACCCGTGCCTGGACGGCATCACGCACCTCATCGGGAAGCACTTTGATGTTGCCATCGCGCAGGTAAGGGTCGATGACGCGCTGCACATCCAGCCCGCAGTCGATCTCGATCTGGACCTCCTCTGCGGCCCTCGCGCCATGCGCACCATGCGCACCATGGGGCGAAGCCTGCATCAACAGTGAGGCCACCCGTCGGACATCTTCCGGGTCGCATTGGCGCGCAGCCTCCTCCTGGAGCAGGCGTTGCCGCAAGCGGAATTCCTGAGCCACCGTTGGTTCGAAGACCGGCGTCGGCGTTCTCGATGTCGACTCGGCGTCAGGGTGGTGACGAAGGTGGTCCGCGTCGATAACGACACGGACTTCCGGGGTGGGCGCCACAGCGCCCGCGATGGGAGTGAGGTGTGGTTGCATGCCCCATAAGTCATCTGCAACCGACACAAGGTTCACATGAAACAACCGCCCCAAGCTGGCACATACCCTGAATTGATCAGGGTTTCACCCGCTCGCTGGCGTCAGGGCGTGACGCGCAGGATCTCGCCTTCGCGCGCTTCGGCGACGCGTTCCGGGCCACGGCCGAACAAGTAGTACACGCGCAGGGTCTTGCGGTCGCCCACGGCGGGATCGCGGTCCACCAGCTTGTTGTCCACCGGGATGATGAGCGCGTTGCCACGGCTGACATTGCGGACGCGGGCAGTGACATCGGCCTGGCGGCTACCGGCGCCGTAGGTGGCACGGACGATGGTCAAACGGTTGTCCGCGGGCGGGGGCGGCGGGGGCGGCTGATGGCCGGCACCGGGACGGCCATCCCATCCACCATTCCAGTTGCTATCGCCCCAGCTGCCGCGGCCCCAGCCGGTGAAGTCGCCGCCGTCCACCCAGTCGCCTTCGCGATAGTCGAAGTTGCGGACTTCGCCGTTGCGGCCCTTGGCGATGATGCGCAGCGTCTTGCGCTGGCCCACGGCCGGGTCCTCACGGAAGAGCTGGTTGGCCAGCTTGAAGCGGCGGTCGGCGCGGGCCAGTTCCTTCAGCCGGCCGGTCACGTCGATGTTGCGGTCCGGCGTGCCGTAGCGGGCCTGCAGGATGGCCCAGTTGCCGTCATCGTCGCGGTCGTTGTTGTTGGCATGGCCTGGGCGGGGGCCTTCCCAGCCACCGTTCCAGTTGTTGTCACCCCAGTTGCCACCACCCCAGCCGGTGAAATTGTTGCCGTCCACCCAATCACCCTCGCGGTAATCGAAGGTACGGACATCACCATTGCGGCCCTTGGCAAAGATGCGCAGGGTCTTGCGCTGGCCCACGGCGGGGTCCTGGCGGAAGAGCTCGTTGGTCAGCTTGAAGCGACGGTCGGCGCGCGCCAGTTCTTTGAGGCGGCCGGTGACGTCGATGTTGCGCTCGCCGGTGCCGTAGCGGGCATGGACGATCTGCCAGGCGCCATCGTCGTCGTTGCGCGCCCAGGCGGCGGAGGCGGTCAGCAGGCTCAGGGCCACCAGCAGGCAGCGGCGCAGCCAAAGGCTCAGGGGACCCAACGGGCCAAGCGGGCCGGGGGAATTGAAAACAGCGATCAAGGGACCTCCAAGATATCGAGTGGTCGGATTGTTGCCTCAACGCAGCAGGCGCCGCGCGGGTGCACCGGTCTTGTTGCACAGGTGTTACAGCGAGTCACCAAAGCATGAGGTGCAGCGGCTGCGCGAAGATGGAGAGGCTCCCAAGGGTTCTGCCTGTACGCCATCCGCCGTATATGACCCCGGGCGCGGGCTCCCTAGCATCCGGACACCATCTACCCCTGGAGCTTCTTCATGTCTGCACGAGCACCGTCGTCCCGTCGTCACGCCGTCAAGCTGCTGGCCGCCGCCAGCGCCTTGGCCGGTCTCAGCCTGACGGCCCTGCCCGCCCTGGCTGCCGACACCATCAAGGTGGGTGTGCTGCACAGCCTGTCCGGCACCATGGCCATTTCGGAGACGGTGTTGAAGGACACCGTGCTGATGGCGATCGAGGAAATCAATGCCAAGGGCGGCGTCCTGGGCAAGAAGCTGGAGCCGGTGGTGGTGGATCCGGCGTCGAACTGGCCGCTGTTTGCGGAGAAGACCCGCCAGTTGCTGACGCAGGACAAGGTGGCGGTGATCTTCGGCTGCTGGACGTCGGTGTCGCGCAAGTCGGTGCTGCCGGTGGTGGAAGAGCTCAACGGGCTGCTGTTCTACCCGGTGCAGTATGAGGGTGAGGAACTGAGCAAGAACGTGTTCTACACAGGTGCGGCGCCGAACCAGCAGGCGATTCCGGCGGTGGACTACCTGATGAGCAAGGACGGTGGCGGCGCGAAGCGCTGGGTGCTGCTGGGTACCGACTACGTGTACCCACGCACGACCAACAAGATCCTGCGCGCCTATCTGCACAGCAAGGGTGTGAAGGACGCCGACATCGACGAGAAGTACACGCCGTTTGGCCACAGCGACTATCAGACCATCGTGGCCGACATCAAGAAGTTCTCGGCAGGTGGGAAGACGGCGGTGGTGTCGACCATCAATGGTGACTCCAATGTTCCCTTCTACAAGGAGCTGGGCAATGCCGGCCTGAAGGCGAAGGACGTGCCGGTGGTGGCGTTCTCGGTGGGCGAGGAAGAACTGCGCGGCGTGGATACCAAGCCGCTGGTGGGGCACCTGGCGGCGTGGAACTACTTCATGTCCATCAAGAACCCGACGAACGATGCGTTCATCAAGAAGTGGTCCGCCTATGCCAAGGCGCACAACATTCCCGGCCACAAGGACAAGCCGCTGACCAACGATCCGATGGAGGCCACCTACATCGGCATCAACATGTGGAAGCAGGCGGTGGAGAAGGCCAAGAGCACGGATGTGGACAAGGTGACCGCCGCCATGGCGGGGCAGACCTTCAGCGCACCGTCGGGGATCACATCCAAGATGGACGAGAAGAACCACCATCTGCACAAGTCGGTATTCATTGGCGAGATCCGCGCGGATGGCCAGTTCAACGTGGTGTGGAAGACACCCGCGCCCGTGAAGGCCAAGCCCTGGAGCCCGTACATCGCGGGCAATGAGTCCAAGCCCGACGAACCGGCGAAGAAATAAACCCCTCGCCCCCGCCGCTGGAATGCGGCGGGCCGGGGCGCCAGCCACTCCCTTCTTTACATCCGCACAGCCCTCCGCCCCGCCACTCTCCGGCATCAGGGGCGGCCCCGGTCGCCATGCGGCGCGAGGACACGATGCATTCACCCACGGCTTGGACCCGCAGCGTCCTCACGAGCCTGTTGCTGGGAATGGCCACCTGCACGTCCGTCCAGGCCATCACCCAGCAACAGGCGCTGGCCATGGCACAAGGCGAAACGGATGACCGGATCGCCGCCATCAACGCCGCCGTCACCCACCCCGACAGCAGGACGCAGACCGTCCTCCAGGCACTCAGCGAAGAGCGGCTGAAGATCGCCAACGGCACCCGCGTGCTCATCGCCACGGGTGAAGACCTCACCGATGCCGCCACGGGAGACAAAGTCGCGCCGCTCACCGACGGGGTGGAAGACGTGATGCTCAACAACCGCCTGCGCGCGGAGCTGGACGGGGCCATCGCCGCCCTCAAGCTCGCCAGCAGCGACAAGCAGGAGCGGCTGGCGGCCGCCCGTGCCCTGCTGGATGCCGGCGTGGATGAATCCCGGGCGGCGATGCTGGAACACGCCATCGCCACCGAAAAGGACGATGCCGTCAAGGAAGCCCTGCAGCTCACCCACGCGGCCGCGCTGGCCGCCAGCACCGACACCACCAAACGCCTGCAGGCCGCCCGGCTTCTGGGCGAATCCCACAGCCCGGAAACCCGGCTCCTGCTCAACCAGCGCCTGGCCGAGGAGCAGGACCCCGCCGTCCAGGCTGCACTTCGTCATTCCCTGTCCCAGGTCGAATCCACCCTCGCCTGGGGCGAACGCATCGGCGCCGTGTTCACCGGCATCAGCCTGGCCAGCATCCTGCTGCTGGTCGCCCTGGGGCTGGCCATCACCTACGGCCTCATGGGTGTGATCAACATGGCCCATGGCGAGCTGATGATGATCGGCGCCTACGCCACCTACCTCGTGCAGGTGGCCTTTCGCCAGTGGTTGCCGCCCACCTGGTTCGGCGCCTACCTGGTGGTGGCCGTGCCTGCCGCGTTCCTCGCTTCCGCCCTCGTCGGTGCTCTGCTCGAACGAACCGTCCTGCGCTGGCTCTACGGCCGCCCGCTGGAAACGCTGCTTGCCACCTGGGGCCTCAGCCTGGTGCTCATGCAGGCGGTGCGCAGCCTCTTCGGCGCCCAGAACGTTGCCGTGGAAAGCCCCGGCTGGCTGGGCGGCTCGCTCAAGCTTTTGCCCGGCCTGGCACTGCCTACGAACCGCCTCGTCATCATCGTGTTCGCCGTTGCCGTGCTGGGCGGCATGGCCCTGCTGATCGCCCGCACCCGGCTCGGCCTGTTCGTGCGCGCCGTCACCCAGAACCGGCCCATCGCCTCCTGCATGGGCGTGCCCACCGCGCGCATCGATACCTACGCGTTTGCCCTGGGCTCCGGCCTCGCTGGCCTGGCCGGCTGTGCGCTCAGCCAGGTCGGCAATGTGGGCCCCGACCTCGGCCAGAGCTACATCGTGGATGCCTTCATGGTGGTGGTGCTCGGTGGCGTCGGCCAGCTCGCCGGCACCGTGCTCGCCGCGCTCGGCCTGGGCCTGGCCAACAAGGCGCTGGAGGGGGTCGTCGGCGCCGTGCTGGCCAAGATTGCCGTGCTGGTCTTCATCATCGTCTTCATCCAGAAGCGACCCCAAGGCCTCTTCGCCGTGAGAACCCGATGAACAGTACCGTCGTCTCCACCGTCACCCTTCCCAGCCCACCCGCCCTGCTCAGCCGCGGTGGCTGGGTCGGCCTGGCCCTGGCCGTTCTTGTGGCCTGCGTGCTGGTGCCCACCCTCAACCTGGCCTTGCCGAGCGATCACCCGCTGCACCTCGACGGCTACTGGGTCAGCCTGCTGGGCAAATTCTGCTGCTACGCCCTGTGCGCCCTGGCCATGGACCTGATCTGGGGTTTCACCGGCATCCTCTCGCTGGGCCACGGCCTGTACTTTGCGTTGGGCGGCTACGTGATGGGCATGTACCTCATGCGCCAGATCGGCACCGACGGGCAGTACCGCAGCAGCCTGCCCGACTTCATGGTGTTCCTCGACTGGAAAACCCTGCCCTGGCACTGGACGCTCAGCGACAGCTTCATCGCCACCCTCGTGCTCATCCTGCTGGTCCCCGGTGCCATCGCTTTCGTGTTCGGCTTCTTCGCCTTCCGCTCCCGCATTCAGGGCGTGTACTTCTCCATCATCACGCAGGCCATGACCTACGCCGCCATGCTGCTGTTCTTCCGCAATGAAACCGGCTTCGGCGGCAACAACGGCTTCACCGACTTCAAGCGCATCCTGGGCCTCACCATCACCACGCCCGGCATGCGCATGGTGCTGTTCGTCATGAGCGCCCTGGCGCTGGTGGGTGCCTACCTGGGCTTGCGCTGGCTCACCCGCGCCAAGTTCGGCCGGGTGCTGGGTGCCATCCGGGACGCGGAATCGCGCCTGATGTTCTGCGGTTATTCGCCCCTGCCCTACAAGCTGGCCGCCTGGGTGCTGTCTGCCCTGCTGTGTGGCGTGGCCGGCGCGCTCTACGTGCCGCAGGTCGGCATCATCAACCCCAGCGAAATGAGCGTGGCCAATTCCATCGAGATCGCCATCTGGGCCGCCGTGGGCGGACGCGGCACCCTCGCCGGCCCCATTGCCGGCGCCTTCGCGGTCAACGGGGCCAAGAGCTGGTTGACCCAGGTGGCGCCGGAATTCTGGCTGTACGTCCTGGGCGCTCTGTTCGTCGCGGTGACGCTCTTTATGCCGGACGGAATCGCCGGCCTCGTGCAACGGCTGCGCCATCTGCGCCGCCCGCGCGGCGACGGCAAGGAGGCCGCATGAACCCGGAGTTGATGGAACAGGGCGCCGAGCGTCTGCGCCATGCCCGCGAGGCCCACCAGGTCCGCAGCGCGAGCGGCCCCGGTTATGGCCGTGTCGTGCAGCCCGGCCAGTTGGACCTGACCCATGGCCGCATCCTCTACCTGGAAGACGTCAACGTCAGCTTCGACGGCTTCAAGGCGATCAATCACCTGTCCATCGACATTGCCCCCGGTGAACTGCGCTGCATCATCGGCCCCAACGGCGCCGGCAAGACCACGATGATGGACATCATCACCGGCAAGACCCGGCCCAACAGCGGCACTGTGTTCTTCGGCGGCACCATCAACCTGCTGCGCCACAGCGAGGCCGAAATTGCGCAACTGGGCATCGGTCGCAAGTTCCAGCGCCCCACCGTCTTCGAAGCGCTGTCCGTCTATGAGAACCTGGAACTGGCCATCCAGGGTTCCCGCAGCCTGCGCGCGTCCGTCTGGGGCCACCTCACCGGCGCGCAGAAAGACCGGCTGGCCGAGGTGCTGGTCCTCATCCGCCTGGCCGACCAGTTGGCACGCAAGGCGGGCCTGCTCAGCCATGGCCAGAAGCAGTGGCTGGAGATCGGCATGCTGCTGGTGCAGGACCCTCGCCTGCTGCTGCTGGATGAACCGGTGGCCGGCATGACCGACCAGGAGACGGAACGCACGGCCGAACTCATCCTGACCCTCAAGGGGCAGCACAGCATCATCGTGGTGGAACACGACATGGGTTTCATCGACACCATCGCCGAGAAGGTCACCGTACTGGCCGAAGGCTCGGTGCTGGCCGAAGGCACGCTCGCGCAGGTGCAGGCTGACGAACGGGTCATCGAGACCTATCTCGGCCGATGAACGCGCGCGCAGGCATCGCAAGGACAGACATGGACACCCAGATGTTGAGCGCTGAAGGCATCAACCAGTATTACGGCGGTTCGCACATCCTGCGTGATGTGTCGGTCAGCGCCAACCCGGGCCGCATCACCGTGCTGCTGGGGCGCAACGGCGTGGGCAAGACCAGTCTGCTCAAGAGCCTGATGGGGCTGGTGCCGGTGCGTTCCGGCAGCGTGCGCCTGGCCGGTGAAGACATCACCCGCGCCACGCCTTACCAGCGCGCCCGCGCCGGCATCGGCTATGTGCCGCAAGGGCGCGAGATCTTCGCGCGGCTGACGGTGGAAGAGAACCTGCGCATGGGCCTGGCCAGCAAGCCGGGCGGCACGCCTGTCCCCACCCATCTCTACGAGCTGTTTCCGGTGCTCAAGCAGATGCTGCGCCGCCGCGGTGGTGATCTCTCCGGCGGCCAGCAGCAACAGCTGGCCATTGCGCGGGCGCTGGCGTCCTCACCCCGGCTGCTGATCCTTGACGAGCCCACCGAGGGCATCCAGCCCAGCATCATCAAGGACATCGGCCGCGTCATCCGCCGCCTGGCCGATGAGGGACTGGACGGCCACCCCGTGGCCATCCTGCTGTGCGAGCAGTACTACGACTTCGCCGCCGAACTGGCGGACGAGTTCCTCGTGCTGGAGCGCGGCAGCGTGATCGCGCGGGGCGACCGGGCCGCCATGCAGCAACCGGACATCCGCGGGCTGGTGGCGATTTAGGGAAGCGCTGCATCACTCCCGCGAGCCGAGGCGTGATGCACGGGCTCCCAAGGCCCTGCGCGGGCTATTGCAGCACCGGCATCGTCGGCGTGCCGGCGCGCACTTGCTCGCCCGCCTCCGACAGCATCTGACGCAGCCATCGCTGCGCCGCATCCAGCTCATGGCGCACATGCCAGACCTGGCTGATGTCGATGTGGGGCAGCTTGAAGGGCAGCTCCCGGCTGGCCAGCAGGCTGGAAATACCGGTCGCGGGGATGAAGCTGTTGGGCAGCACGGTCAGCAGGTCCGACTGCTGCACCGCCATCCCCCCGGTGAAGAAGCTGTTCACCGTGATGGCCACGGTGCGCTGGCGGCCCAGGGCCTGCAGCGCGTCATCCACGAAGCCATGCGGCCGGCCTGCAAAGCTCACGCGCAGGTGCTGGGCGGCGCAGTAGCCGTCCAGGGTCAGCGCCTCGGGCGCGGCCAGGGGATGGTCCCGCCGCATTACGCACAGGTATTTGCTGACATACAGGGCCGCCCGGCGGAAGGCTTCGCCGCCCGGCTGGCTCATCAGCGTGCCGATGTCGGGAAAGAAGCCGATGGCCACGTCCGCCCGGCCCTGCTCCAGCATTTCCCGGGGGTCCCGCGTGGTCAGCGGCACGATGCGCAGGCCCACATGCACGCCGTCCGCCAGGAAGCGCCTGGCCAGGGCGGGCACCATGAGGGCCGCCGTGGCATCCGCCATCGCCAGGGTGAAGCTGATGGTGTTGTCTGCTTCGCGGGGGTCGAAGGCCTGCGGCGCCAGCGCATCCTGCAGGCTGGACAGCGCCGTGCGGATGGTGGGCCACAACGCCAGCGCATGCGGTGTCGGCGCCACGCCGGTCGGGGTGGGGATGAACAGCTCTTCGTTCGTCGCTTCACGCAGCCGCCGCAGCGCATTGCTGACTGCCGGCTGGGTGATGGACAGCCGGTGCGCCGCACGGGTGACATGGCGCTCTTCCATGACCACGTCGAAGACGCGCAGCAGGTTGAGATCCAGGTTTCGGAAGTTGACCGGACGGGGCGTGTTCATGAGACCCGATCCTAAGCCCACGCCGGGGGGCATTCGCCTCAGTGATGACCCGATTCCGCTTCTCAATTAGGAATAACTACGTAGATACCCCAATATCTCGACATCGGATCTGCGGCAGGTGCCCGGGTCCACACCAAGGAACCGTCATGTACACCCAAAGTTTCGATGCCCCCCTGCAAGTCATGCCTGCGGATGCAGTGCGTGCCGGCATCGCCAGCCAGGCAGCCGAACGGGTGGTCAACATCGCCATGGAACTGGGTCAGTTGGTCCAGACGGCGGTGAGCGTGATTGGCGAGCGTCGGCTGCGTGCGGCGATGCTGGCTGCGGCCCGGGAACAGGATGTGGCGCGGCCGGCGTTTGCCGAGTCCCTCCGCCGCGCCGCCGGCCACTCCTGGCTCTGAGCAAGGGCTACTGCGCGAAGCTCAGCCGTCGTTGGGCGGTGCTCGGAATCCTCACGTACCCAAGTACGCTCCGGTTCCTCCGCTCCGTCCGCCTAGTCTGAGCTCCGCTCGCTACGCCCCGAGACACCGATGCGAGAACGCCATGCGACGTAAGTTGCGTGGCATTTTTTTTGGGTGGTGTATTCGGGTGTGAAATACCTCACGGATGGCCAGGGGCCTCGCCCTTGTTACATCGACCAAAGTCTCGGCGGGGTGGCCGGCAAGTCCCACAGTTCATGGCGCCAGGTGGCCCAGCAGGACTTCAAGAGATTAAAAACCGGTTCCACCACGGGCGCCAAGACACGGATGACGAGCACGTTGTCCTGGGCCGCAGTGGCGCCCGCCATCTTTTGCAGCGCGCTCGCTTCCAGAATCGTTCGGACCGCGTCCAGTGCCAGCTCGCGGCGCTCCCTGGGAATGGCCTCGCCCGTCGCGAAAATCAGGGTGCCCATGCAGCGTTGGCCCGCCAGGCCCAGGTCACCATCCATCAGCAATCCATCCTTGGCGTCCAGGGTGCCTCGCTCCAGCCAACGCCCCGGCAACGCCAGGTGCTGGGTGAAACGGCCATGATCAAAGGGCTGGCCTGCGCCCGGCAGGCCCAGCGCGGTCATGTCCCAGGCCAGCAGCTCGGCGCCAGGCGCCAGGTCGAAACGGGCCTCGTTGAAGGCCTCGCAGCCCGGATAGGCAATCGCCTCCAGCGGCAACCACTCCAGCCGGGCGCCCGCCTCAAGCCGTGCCGCCACCCGCTGGGTCGCCGCCGCACCCTGCGGGCTCCGGTAGAAACGAGTCGCTCCCGGCGTGGTGATCAAGGCATGCGCCGCCGGCGCCAGCGTCAGCTGAATGTCCAGCGTGTCGCCCCCCACCAGCCCACTGGGCGGATGCACCAGCACGCTGTGACACAAGCCGTCGCCCTCCGGATACAGGCTCTTGAGCAGGCGCAGCGGCCCCTGGTGCTCATGGCTCACCACACAACGGCCACGATCCACCCGGTAGTCGGCCTTCAGCCGGGCCAGCCATTCCTTGGGGGGCAAGGCGTCCGATTCAGAACCGGGCCGGGGCTGGAGGTCCGCAATCACGCGGTCTGCCAGAGTTCATCCAGGCGCTGGAAGCCCCAGGTCGCTGGATCTTCCCGGCCAATGATGCGGTCCCCCGCAGCAGCAGCAGACAAGTCCACCACCTGCGTCGGGATGGGCATCTGCGACTTGGTGGAATAAAAGACCCGCACACGCGGCGCGGTGAGCGCCGTGGTGTTCTGGTCCAGCACCACCGCCAGACGGCCCGACTGCAGCTTCACCAAGGTGCCCACCGGGTAGATGCCCACACACTTGACGAAGGCCTGGAAGATGCGCGGGTCGAAATGACCCTTCCACTGCGCCATGCGCGCCAGCGACGACGCCGGATCCCATGCAGTCTTGTAAGGGCGGTTGGACGTGATGGCGTCATACACATCACACACGGCACCCATGCGGGACATGAGGCTGATCGCCTCCCCCGCCAGCTTCTTCGGATAACCCGTGCCGTCCATCTTCTCGTGATGATGCAAGGCCACGTCCAGCGCCGATTCGGGCACCGCCGTGCCATCTTTCAGCATCTCGTATCCACGCGCCGGGTGCCCGCGCATGATGTCGAATTCCGCATCGGTCAGCGCGCCCGGCTTGTTCAGCACATCCAGCGGCATGGCCATCTTGCCCACGTCGTGCAACAGGCCCGCCAGGCCCGCCTCCCGGGTCGTGGCTTCGTCCAGCCCCAGCTGCCGCGACAACGACACCATCAGCGCACACACCGCCACCGAATGCATGTAGGTGTAGTCGTCCTTGGTCTTGAGCCGCGCCAGGCTGATCAAGGCCGACGGATTACGCACCACGGAACTGGCCACTTCTTCCACCAGGGGCAGGCATTGCTCCGCATCCACCGCCTTGCCCAGACGGGCCTCGTTGAAGAGGCTCATCACCGCACGCTTGGACTTGTTGACCACCTGGGTGGCCCGCTCCAGCTCCTCGCCCATCGTGGCCGGCTGCGTGTCCAGAGACAGCGGCGGCTCCGACCTGATCACTGCAGGCGCTTCAGGCGCCGCCTCGGGGACAGGTTCAGGCTCTGGCACTGCGGCGGCCGCAGCAGCCGGTACAGGTGCCGGGGCCGGCGTAGCGCCACCGACATCCGCCCCCTTGGATGAGTCGATCCAGCAGAACGGCACGCCACTGATATGCAGCGCCTTGAGGTCGGCCGGGTCCGTCAACACGAACTTGGTTTTCCAAAAAGGATGCGACAGCCATGACCCTTCGAGGCCATGCAAGTACATGCCTAAACAAACCTGAGCGGTGGGAATCTTTTTGAGCATGGGAGGCTTCGACCAGGGCAACACAGTATGGCGTCCTCCTCGTAACGCTCCCCAAAAAGGCCTACAAAAACAGAAACAACGCAAAAAAAAACCGCCCGGGCGGGGCGGTTCTTTTCAGATGGTTGTCACCTAACAGGGTGACAAGAACCTGACTTGCAATTTATCCGAAATCTTGGTCACCGGAATTTGGATTGAGGAACAGTGCGCAGTTCGCCAGGCAAGCTTGCCAAATATTTCCCTAAAGCCTTGAGTTCAGCGTGGCTGAACTGCTTCACCTGCGCCGCCATGATGGCGTTGCCACGGCCCACGTACGGGCGGCCTTCGGTTTGGTAGGCCTTCAGCGAGGCATACAGATAGTCCGGATGCTGGCCGGCGATCTTGGGATAGCTGCCGTCGATGGGTTTGTTGAAGTTGGCGCCGTGGCAGCTGATGCAGACACCCTTGTCCAGCAGCGCCTTGATGTCCGCTGGCGGGGCGATGGGGGCTTCCACCGGCGCCACCTTGGCCTGTTGCTCGTAATAGGTGGAGATGTCCGCGATGTCCTGCTCGGTGAGTGACAGGGCGATGCCGCGCATCGTCGGGTGCTTGCGCTCGCCCTTGGCATAGGCTGTCAGCGCCGCACTGATGTACTTGGCGTTCTGGCCCGCAATCATCGGCACCTTGTACACCTCGGGGAAGGTGGCCTGGTACCCCGGAATGCCGTGGCAGCCAATGCACATGGCCACCCTGGCCTCGATCGGCGTCGTGGACGGCGGTGCCGACGCGGAAGCTGCCGGGGCCGGCGCAGGCGCTGGCGTAGGGGTCGTCGCCTGTACCGGCGCTGAGGAACCCGTGGAGGGGGGCGACGATGCGCTGGTCTGAGCCATTACAACAAGAGCACTACCAGCCAGCATCAACGCAACGGATGTCTGCAGTTGTCTTCTCATGGGCGCGATCTTCACCGATTTGGGGCGGGGGCGCTCATAGGGGGGCGCCCTATATACTGGTTTTCACTCTCTGCGCTAGAAAACCGCCCATGAAATTCCAAGGCACCCAGGATTACGTCGCCACGCCTGACCTGATGCTCGCGGTCAATGCCGCCATCACCCTCAAGCGTCCGTTGCTGGTCAAGGGCGAACCCGGCACAGGCAAGACGCTGCTGGCCGAGGAAGTGGCCAAGGCGCTCAACCTGCCGCTGCTGCAGTGGCATGTCAAAAGCACGACCAAGGCGCAGCAGGGCCTGTATGAATATGACGCCGTGAGCCGCCTGCGGGACAGCCAGCTCGGTGACGACAAGGTTCGGGACATCGGCAACTACATCATCCAGGGCACGCTGTGGCAGGCCTTTGCCTCGGACACCCCGGTGGCCCTGCTGATCGACGAGATCGACAAGGCCGACATCGAATTCCCCAACGACCTGCTGCGCGAGCTGGACCGCATGGAGTTCTATGTGTACGAGACCCGCGAATGGGTCCGTGCCAAACACCGCCCGCTGGTGTTCATCACCTCCAACAACGAGAAGGAGCTGCCGGACGCCTTCCTGCGCCGCTGCTTCTTCCACTACATCAAGTTCCCCGAGGCCGACACCATGAAGGCCATCGTGGATGTGCACTTCCCGGCGTTGAAGAAAGACCTGCTGGCCGCTGCGCTCAAGACGTTCTACGACGTGCGCAAGCTGCCGGGGCTGAAAAAGAAGCCCAGCACCTCCGAGCTGATCGACTGGCTCAAGCTGCTGCTGGCCGAGGACATCCCGCTCGAAGCGCTGCAGTCCCAGGACGAGCAGGTGGCCATTCCGCCGCTGGTGGGCGCACTGCTGAAGAACGAGCAAGACCTGACGCTGTTCGAGAAGCTGGTCTACATGCAGAGCCGCAATCGCTGAGCGGAGCACCCGCGCCATCACAGCCGCATGACTTGCCCGATTGGCCCGGGCACCCGCCCGCCTCGCAGACGCGGCCCCCTATTTGTTCCAGGCAGATCGCAAGGTATCGATGAGCACCACCACGCCCGCCAACCCCTTTGTGGCCCCGGTCACGCTGACGGGGCCGCACGCCCGGCTGGAGCCGCTGTCTCCCCAGCATCTGGACGGATTGATCGATGCCGTCCAGGACGGCCACCTCTCGCGCCTCTGGTACACGGCCATTCCCTCGCCAGAGACCATGGCCGCCGAAATCGATCGCCGCTTGCGGCTGCGGGACGCGGGTGAATGGAACCCCTTCACCGTCTTCGACGCCCAGGGCCGGATTGCCGGCATGACCACCTATCTGCACATCGATGCCCAGCACCTCCGGGTCGAGATTGGTGCCACCTGGACCCGCGCCAGCAGCCAGCGCAGCGGGCTCAACACGCAGTGCAAACGCCTGCTGCTGGGCCATGCCTTCGAGCAGCTGGACTGCATTGCCGTGGAACTGCGCACCCACCGGCTGAACCTTCAAAGCCGCCGCGCCATTGAGCGCCTGGGGGCGCAGCTGGACGGCATTTTGCGGGCTCACCAGCGCATGCCGGACGGCAGCCTGCGTGACACCTGCGTCTACAGCATCACTGCGACCGAATGGCCGACGGTGAGAAACCATCTCCAGTGGCAGCTGGACAAACCCCGGAGCAACGACTGATGCCAGCCGTCAAGAAGACGACCCCTTCCGCCAAGACCCCCACGCGCTCACGCGCCAGCCGTGCAGTCGGCCGCCAGGCCCGCAACAGCGGCGGCGAGGCAACGCCCGGCCGTTTGGCGGCGAAGGGTTCGCGCGCCAAGGCCGGCCCGGGGCTGGACGTTGACGTGCTCTGGCGCCTGGACCGTGTGGGCGCGCCCAGCCTGTCTCCGGACGGCGCGCAGGCGGTGGTGCCGGTCACGCGCTACGACATGGAGAAGAACACCGGCAGCGCCGCGTTGTGGCTGCTCTCCACGCTGGGCGGCGAGCCCCGCCGCCTGACGCAGGCGGGCGACAAGGACGGCCAACCTCAGTGGAGCCCGAGTGGCAATGACATTGCCTTCCTTTCCCGGCGTGATCAGGGCGGGGTGAAAGACGAGGCGGCGCAGCTCTATCTCATCCCGCCGGACGGTGGCGAAGCCCGCCGTGTGACGCAGATGCCTTTTGGCGTCGAGGCCTTCAAGTGGTTCCCGGACGGCCGCCGCATTGCCTTTGTGTCCTGGGTGGACCCGACGCTCAAGGCCGGCGCCCAGGCGGCGCGGCGGCAGGCGGACAAGGACCGCAAGGCCACGGCTTACGTCACGGAGGAAGCCTTCTACCGGTTCTGGGACCACTCGCTGCCGATGGGGCGTGTGCCCCACTTGCATGTGCTGGACCTGGCCAATGGCAAGGTGCGCGACCTGTTCGAGGGCACGGACTATGAGCTGAGCCGTGCCGAGCCGGATGCCACCACTTTCGACATCTCGCCGGACGGCCGCCGCATTGCCTTCAGTTTTGATCCGGCACCGGTGAAGATCCTGGAGCACCGCAATGCGCTGGCCGAGGTCGAGGTGCGCACGGGCCGGGTGCAGGTGTTGCTGCAAGACGGTGATTGGGACTTCACGGCGCCCAGCTACAGCCATGCGGGCCATCACTTGGCCTTCCTGGCCAGCCATCAGGGGCTGCGGCACACGATGCCCAACTGGCTGGCGGTGCTGGACACCCAGGGCCACTGGGCGGTGCTGTCCGAGGACTGGGACCACGACGTGGCGGCACCGCTGCGGTGGGACGAGGATGATCTGGGCCTGCTGTGCCTGGCCGAGGACCGTGGCCGCCGTCACCTGTGGCGTTTTGATGTGAAGACCTTGGCTGCCTTTGTGGTGTTTGAAGGGGGCCATGCCGGCAGTTTTGCGCTGGAGGCAGGCACCCTGGTTGTGCATCACGACAGTGTCGCCTTCCCGCCGCAGGTGTCGGTGGTGGAGCGGGAGGGCGAGGCGGATGAGCAGGTGTTGCGCCGCATTGACCGTTTTAATGAAGACCTTCTTGGCGCGCACCGGGTGGGCCGGCATGAAGAGGTCTGGTACGAAGGGGCCTTGGGCGAACAGGTGCAGATGTGGGTGATCTACCCACCGGGTTTTGATGCGAAGAAGAAGTACCCGCTGATGCACCTGATCCATGGCGGGCCTCACACGGCGTTTGGGGACAGCTGGCATTGGCGCTGGAACCATCAGGTGATGGCGGCGCAGGGGTTTGTGGTGGCCTGCGTGAACTATCACGGCTCGTCCAGCTTTGGCCATGCGTTCCTGGATTCCATCACGCACCGTTGGGGTGAGCTGGAACTGCAGGACGTGGAGGCGGCCACCGATCTGTTGTTGAAGCAGCCCTGGGCGGACAAGCGCCGGCTCTTTGCGACCGGTGGCAGTTATGGGGGCTACATGGTGGCCTGGATGAATGGCCATCTGCAGCCGGGCCGTTATCAGGCCTATGTGTGCCATGCGGGTTGTTATGACTGGCAGGCCATGTTCGCCAACGACGCCTATCACTGGCATGCGAAGGAGCTGGGCACCTGGTATTGGGACAAGCCGGCGCAGGTGGCGGCGCAGAGCCCCCACAACTTTGCGCAAAACTTCAGCACGCCGACGTTGGTCATCCATGGGCAGATGGACTACCGTGTGCCGGATGCGCAGGGGCTGGCGTACTACAACACCCTCAAGGCCCAGGGGGTGGATGCCCGTCTTGTCTGGTTCCCTGACGAAAACCACTGGGTGTTGAAGCCGCGGAACAGCCAGCTCTGGTACCAGGAATTCTTTGATTGGCTCAAGCGGCACGATCCCGGGGTTTCTCGGAAACGCGCCTGATCATTCAATCGCTGTCCCAATCCAGATCCCCACATAGCACCCGCAACCGTCGGTCCTGCCAAAAAGCCACGGAGACCGTCACACACAGCCGGGCGCCATACAGGCTGAGGTAAGGCCGCGTCACCTGGATCTCCCCCACCGACTCGGCCGCCCGACGGAAATAGGGCCGACGAGACCACCTCGCATCTCCCGCCCGAACCAGCGGCACAAAACGCGGATCCGTCACCCCATCGGCGGGCGGCGCCGGACGGCCTCCGCCGCCACCTGCCGTGGACACCGCCTTGAACCCCAGCTCACGGCCGTCCTCGTCCAGCAGATAACACACCTGCGTCCCGCTCAACTGCAGGAATGCCTGGCAGGCCACCGCCAACGGCAGCCCCTGCTGCAACGGCTGCAGCGCCAAAGCCAGCGCCGTGCGGAATGGCGCCAACCGCTCATCGTGGTCCCGCCGCACCTGGGCCTGCCGCTCACTGAAGAGATCCCAGATCCCCTCCAGCGTGCTGGACACCCCGGCCTCCGGCAGCAGATCCGCCTGCGGATGCGCAAACGCAAACCCTTGCACCAGATCCACATCGGCATCCATCGCCAACTGCGCATCCTCCCGGTGCTCCACCCCCTCCAGCAACACCAGCGCGCCACACTCATGCAACAGCGCCACCATCTGGCTCAACACCCGCGCCATGCGCCGCGACGACCGGGCATGCCGCAACATCCCCCGGTCCAGCTTCACGATCTCCGGACGAATGCGCCAGATGCGGTCAAAGTTGGAATGCCCCACACCAAAATCGTCCAGCGCCAGCAAACAGCCGGTCGCCCGGGCCGCCAGCACCGCCGCTTCAAAGCATTCGTCCCGGGCCATCACATCCTCGGTCACCTCCATCACCAGCCGGTGCGTGGGCAACCCCAGTTGCTGCACCACCTGCACGGCACTGGCCAGCAACTCGCTCTCACGCGCCGTCAACAGAAAAACCGCCGGATGAATGTTCAGGAACAGCCAGCAGTCCGGCGGCCCCTGCGTCACAAAATTGTGAACATGCAGCAGCCGGCACAAGCGGTCCAGTTGCACCTGCTCCTCGAAACTGCTGACGCCCGCAAACGCACTCACCGGCGGTACAGGCTGGCCCGACGCGTCAGTCACCCGCACCAGGGCCTCATACCCCACTGGCCGCCGGTGCGGAAAGCTGTAGATGGGCTGGAAGGCACTGGTCAGTTGGTGGCCACCGTGCCGGGCAGCCCATCGAGCCGTGCCTGCCGCTCCGGCCGATGCCTCAGTACCCGCATCAGCGGGATCATGGGGATGACCAGGATCAACGGCGACACCACGAGCAACGCGCGGCAACTCATGGATGGCGCCATACAAGGCCTTCAACATTTGTTCGACTTCGATGTCCATGCGCCCTCACCCCAACACCGTGCGAACATCGTACGCGCTTGCCTCGGCATGGATAATGCCCTGACGCCCTGCAGTTCAGGGGGAGGACCATGCTGATCCAGTTCTTCTATACCTTGCGCGCCGCCCGGCTTCCCGTCTCCGTCAAGGAGTACCTGACGCTGCTGGAGGCGCTGCAGGCGGGTGTGCTTGACGATGACGCCGGACCGACGGTGGACAAGTTCTATGCGCTCGCCCGTACCACCCTGGTCAAGGACGAAGCCCTGTTCGACAAGTTCGACCGGGCCTTCGCCGCCTATTTCAAGGGCGTCGAACTGATCACCGACCTGGTCAAGACCTTGCCCCCCGAATGGCTGACCAAGCAGTTGGAGCGAGAACTCACGCCCGAACAGCTGGCCGAACTCAAGGCCATGGCGTGGGACGAGCTGATGGACACCCTGCGCCAGCGGCTGGAAGAACAGACCGAACGCCATGAAGGCGGCAACCGCTGGATCGGTACCGGTGGCACCAGCCCTTTTGGCCATGGCGGCACCAACCCGCGCGGCGTGCGCATCGGCGGCCCCGGTGGCCAGCGCAGCGCCGTGAAGGTCTGGGAACAACGCGCCTACAAGGACTACGACGACCAGATCGAACTCGGCACCCGCAACATCAAGGTTGCCCTGCGGCGGCTGCGGCGCTTCGCCCGCGAAGGCTCCGAACTCGAACTGGATCTGGACGACACCATCCACAAGACCGCCGCCAACGCCGGCATGCTGGACATCCGCATGGTGCCGGAGCGGCACAACAAGGTGAAGCTGCTGCTGCTCATGGATGTGGGCGGCACCATGGACGAACATGTGCACCGGGTGGAAGAGCTGTTCTCGGCCGTGAAAAGCGAGTTCAAGCACATGGAGTTCTTCTACTTCCACAACTGCGTCTACGACCACGTGTGGCGCAACAACCGCCGCCGGTTCAGCGAGAAGACCTCCACCTGGGATCTCATCCACAAGTACAACCGGGACTACAAGCTGATCTTTGTGGGCGACGCCACCATGAGCCCCTACGAGATCCTGCAGCCCGGCGGCAGCGTGGAATACAACAACGAGGAAGCCGGTGCCGAATGGCTGCAGCGGCTGACCCATGCCTTCCCCAAGCACGTATGGATCAATCCCGAGCCGGCAGGTGTCTGGCAGTACCGCCAGAGCATCTCGCTGATCCAGCAGCTCATGCAGCAACGCATGATGCCGCTGTCCATGAGCGGCCTGGAACAGGCGATGCGTGTGCTCAACCGATGAGGAGCTGGCTGGTACTGGGCCTGGCGGCCATGATGGGCGCACAGCTGACCGGATGCGCCCTGTTCGCCTCGGACCGCAAGGCACAGCTGAAGGTGGCCGCTCCCGCCGAGCCCCCGGACGACAGCCGCCCGGCGTCGGAGCGCAAGCGCATCGAGGCCTATGAGCTGACCATCGACGCGCCGCCGGAACTGCGCTCGCTGCTCATGACCCACCTGGACCTGGCCCGCTTTCGCGACACGCCGGAAGACATGCGGCTGACCGCCGCCGAGCTGCGCCGCCTCGCCGCCGTAGCCCCGGAGCAGGCCCGGCAACTGCTGGAGACCGCCGGTTATTTCAATGCCAAGGTGCGCACCGAAGAAGTGGGCGACCTGAACGACGGCGTGCGCAACCTGCATCTGATCGTGGACACCGGCCCCCGCGCTCTGGTCGGCGCGCTGGACCTGCGCATCGAAGGCCCCCTCAAGGCCATGTCCGAACGCGGCGACAAGCTCGCCAACGCGCTCGAACGCACCCTGACCCAGAGCTGGCAGTTGCCCCCGCATGCCGGCTTCAGCCAGGGTGACTGGGCCGCCGCCAAGAACGCGCTGCTCACCCGCACCCGCGCGCAGGGCTACCCGCTGGCCCGCATGACCCACAGCCAGGCGGTCGTGCTGGCCGACGAGAACCAGGTGGACCTGGCCATCACCCTCGAAACCGGCCCGCTTTTCACCCTGGGCGAACTCAAGGTGGAAGGGCTCAAGCACCAGCCCGAAGCCTCGGTGCGCCGCCTGGCCGGCTACAAGGAGCATGACCCCTACAACGAGCGCCTGCTGCTGGACTTCCAGGAACGGCTGCTGGGCACGCAGCTGTTTGACAGCGCCAGTGTGGAGATCAACCCGGAGGCGATCACCCCCGAGCCCGGCGTGGAGAAGGTCGAAGTGCCCGTCACCGCCAAGCTGCGCGAGGCAGCTCGCCAGCAGGTCACCACCAGCGTCGGTTATCACAGCGTCAACGGCCCCACCGTGGGTATCGAACACACCCACCGCAAGCCCTTCGACCTCAACATCCGCGAACGCACCAAACTGACCATCGGTCGGGACAACAGCTCCATCGATGCAGAAATCAGCTCGCACCCCCAACCCAACATGCAACGCAGCCTGGCGGCGTTCTATGCGGAACGGCTCACCTCGGGCGAGCAGGTCAACGTGAACTTGCGGACCCGGCTGGGTTATGCCCGCGAGACCGAACCCGAGGACCAACTGCAGTACGTGGAACTGCTTCGCTCCTGGGAACACGCGCCCAACGTCGAGACCACCATGGCCGGCGCGGTGTCCCTGAACCAGCAAAACATCTGGCGCCGGGTTGACTCCAAGCTGCTGCCCACCAAGGGCTGGACCGCCAGCCTGCTGGTGGGCGGCGGCTGGGCCAGCAGCAATACCGAACCGAACGGCCCCTTCGGCAAGGCCGTGGGCAAGTTCTACTGGTATTACCCGCTGCCGGCGCGCTGGCTGTTCTCCAGCCGCGTGGAAATGGGCCAGATCATCGCCAAAGGCAAGCTCGGCCTGCCTGAGGCTCTGCGCTTTCGCACGGGGGGTGACGACACCGTGCGGGGTTATGCCTACAACGAGCTGGGCCCGCTGGACTCCGCCGGCAACCAGACCGGCGGCCGGGTGCTGCTGGACGGCAGCGTGGAAGTCTCGCACCCGCTCACCCCCAAGATTCCGCAGCTGATGGGCGCCCTTTTTGTGGATGCCGGCCAGGCTGCCCAGAACTGGGGCAGCTACAAACCCGCCTATGCCGTGGGCGCCGGCCTGCGTTACCGCAGCCCGGTCGGTGTGCTGCGCATGGACTTCGCCCGGGGCAACCTGGCGGACAAATACCGCTTCCACTTCAGCGTGGCCATTGCACTATGAGCGCGCCACCAGATCCGCAGGATCCCACCATGCCGGCCGCTGCGGTCGCCCGCCCGCCACGCCGCACCCGCCGCCAACGCGCCACGCGCGGCTTGCTCTGGGCACTGCTGGCCATCCCCGCGCTGATCGGCGTGGTGCTGCTGGCCCTCACCTGGGGCCTGAAGACGGATCGCGGCTCGGCCTGGGTGCTGTCCAAGGTCCCGGGCCTGACCCTGCAGAACGCACATGGCAGCCTGCTGGGCGACTTCGATGCGGAGCGGGCCGAACTGGTCCTGCCCGGCACGGAAGACCGCATCGTGCTGGAGCAGCTGCAATGGCGCGGGCTGCGGCTGGTCTGGAATCACTCGCCGCTGCTGTGGGGCGAGGTGCATGCGGACCGGCTGGCGGTGGCACGCGTACGGGTGCAGATGGCGCCATCGGCCAGCACGGGTGGCACACAGGCCCCGACGGATCTGCTGTCGCCCATCGCGTTGAGCGTCGACGACCTGGCGGTGGGGGAACTGTTCGCACCCGGGCTGGCCCAGCCGCTGAAGGGCTTGCGCGGCAGTGCGACCTTTGGCGCCGATGGCGGCGAGCATCACCGCATTGAACTGCGCTCGCTGCAGTGGCAGATGCTGACGCTGAGTGGCCACGCACAGATCAGCGCCCAGTCCGACCTTACCCTGGCCAGCGACTGGCGGCTCAGCCAGCCCCAGGGCCAGTTGCCCTGGACAGCGCCCTTCCGCCTGGACGGCCCGCTCAAGGAGCTGAACCTGCAGGGGCAGCTCGAAGCCGCCCGGCAAAAGCTGCAGGTGGCGGCGCGCGTGCTGCCCTTTGCACCCTTCCCGCTCGCGCGGTTGCAGACCGACGCCAAAGACCTGGACCTGGCGGCGCTGCTGCCCGATGGCGGCGTGCCGCACACCGGCTTGACCGGCCGTATCGAGCTGACGCCCAACAAGGACAACACCCTGGCACTGAAGGCCGACCTCGCCAACAGCGCAGCCGGGCGACTGGACCAGGCGCGGGTGCCGCTCCAGTCGCTGGCCCTGGATGCCGTGCTGGACCCGGCCAACTGGACCCGCCTGCGCCTACCGCGGCTGGACGCTCGCCTGGCCGGTGGCGGCCGGCTGCAAGCCACCGGCCAGACCAGCCCACGCGACGGCACCGCCGTGACGCTGCAGCTCGAAGGCCTGGACAGCCGCCAGTGGGACGCGACTTGGCCGCTGGTCCAGGCCCGTGGCACGGTCAAGCTGAGCACCAAGGCCAGCCTGACCAACGCCACAGCGGATGAAACCCTTCAGGTGGATGGCGCCCTGCAGGGGCAACTGGGCCAGGGCCAGTGGCGCGCGCCGATGGATGTGGCGCTGAACGCCGAACTGCGCCGCCAGTCCGTGGTGCTGAACGAGTTCCAGGTGAAGTCGGGGCCTGCCACTGTGCGAGCCACGGGCGCGCTGACCTTGACCGACGCGCTCTCGCTGGCCGGTGGCTGGCAGACCCAGCTGGATGCCACCGTGCAAGGGCTTGATCTGCGGCGGCTGCAGGCGCCAGGACCGTCACCGGTGGTGGCCAGCCGCCCTCTCAGCATCAGAGCCCCAGCTGCCACGCGGCCCACCAACCCCGGCGCACCCACCCATGAGACAGCCAGGGCTGCCGGCAACCCGCCGGCCACGGCCACGGTTTCGAACACATCAGGCCCCATGGGCGGTGCCGGCGCCCAGACGCTGAACGGTCGTGTTCAGGCCCGCCTTCAATCGGTGCGCGGCAGCCTGTGGCCGCAAGGCCAGGCGCAACTGGAACTGCACCCCAGTGTCTGGCAGGGCCTGCCGCTGCAGGGGCAGGTCCGGTATGCGCGCCAAGGTAGCGGCACCCCCGATCTGAATGCGGATCTCAAGCTGGCCGATGCCACGCTGGTGGCACGCACCCGCATCGATCCCGCCCTGCGCCAGGGCGGCGAGCAGGTGAACCTGGCCATTGACCTGGCCGCCCCCAATCTCGCCAGCCTGCAACCACTGCTGCGCAGCCAGTGGCCCAACGCCACCGTACAAGGCGCACTGCAGGCCTCGACCACCGTGCAACTCGTGCGCCCGGGTGCCCGCAATGCGGTCTACAGCAGCGATGGGAAATGGGACCTGCAGGGCTTTGCCCTGGGCGGCGTGGCTGGCCTGCCAGCGGTGGCGGCGCGCCTGGGCGCTGCCAGCGGCAACGGGACGGTCGCCACAGCAGGATCACCGTCGGCTGCTGGCACCGCGACCGACACGGCCCGCAACCGGCGTTCAGCGGCGCGCAATGGCGCCAGCGCGAACACCGCCAGCAGCGCGCCGCGCAGCACGGGCACGGTCGCACGGTCGACCAACGGTACAGACAGCGCAAACAACGGCACCCGGGCTGGCAGCCTGGCGCCCATCCAACTGGACAGCGGCACCGGCGAATGGTCCCTGTCCAGCCTGCGTGATGCCAAGCTGCTCTGGACCACCCAGCTCAAGCACCTGCGCCTGGCGCCGGCACAAGTCCAGCTGGACGAGACCACGCTGGACCTGCGGGGCAGTTGGGCCCAGCACCGCCTGACCCTGGACGCGGACGGCCAACTGCCGCTGCCGCCCATCCTCACCACCCCCACCGCCACCAAGGTGGTGGCACGGGCACCTGCCGCCAGCGGGGTGGTAGTCAGCCGGCTGCAGCTGGACGCCAGGAGCGCCCGCGCCCAGCTGTCGCTCAACGGGGCCCTGGACAACGAGCCCCTGGTCGCCTGGCGCCAGGGCGCCCTGTGGCAGGCCCGCGAGCTGCTGGTCAACCTGCAGGCCAGCCAGGTGAATGACCCCTTGCTCAAGGCCGGCCCGCTCTCGGCCAGCCTGCGCCTGGAACCCGGTTTGCAACCCCGGCAGGCCGCGCTCGCCGCCGGCCGCCTGGACATTCTGGGCGCGGGTGTGCGCTGGTCCCGCATGAACTGGTCGTCGCCCATGGAATGGGACATCCAGGCCGATCTGGAGCCGCTGGCGGCAGCGCCTGCACTGGCCAAGCTGCAGCCGGACTTCGGCTGGGGCGGGGACCTGCGCATCGACGGCCACTTCACCACCCGCCGGGACGCACGCAATCTACTCATCGACTTCATGGTCTCGCGCACCTCCGGAGACCTGACCGTGACCGATGAAGTCAGCACCCAGCGCCTGGGGCTGACCGACCTGAAGCTGGGCCTGATGGCCGACCAGGGCGTCTGGCACATCGTGCAGGGGGTGGCGGGCCAGAACATGGGCGCGGTTGGCGGGGCGGTGACCTTCCGTATGGGGGACCCGCTGGCGCTGCCGGCGAAGCAAGCCAAGCTCGAAGGCTCGGTCGAGGCGCAGGTGGACAACCTCGGTAACTGGGGTCCCTGGGTGCCGGCAGGCTGGCGCCTGGGGGGCAGCCTGTATGCCTCGCTCAGCCTGGCGGGCACGCTGGGGGCACCGGAAGTGCGTGGCACGGCGGGTGGCCAGAAGCTGTCGCTGCGCAATGCGCTCATGGGTGTGGACATGAACAACGGTGAGTTGGCGCTGACCATGTCCGGCACACGTGCCCGGCTGGAGAAATTCACCGCCAAGGGCGGCAACGGCAACATCAGCGCGGAGGGCGACCTGCACTTCGGCGCGGAGCCCAGTGCCGAGCTGAACCTGACCGCCGACACCTTCTCCCTGCTGCAACGGGTGGACCGCCGTGTGGTGGCCAGCGGCACGGCGCAGGTCAAGGCCAATGCGCAGTTGCTGGATCTCAAGGGCCGGTTTGTCATCAACGAAGGCCTGTTCGACTTCTCGCGCGGGGATGCGCCGTCGCTGGACAGCGACGTGCAGGTGGTCCGCCAGAACGCGCCCGCCCGTGCCGAGATCAACGGCAAGCCGCTGCGGGTCAAGCTGGATGTGGACCTGGAACTGGGACGGCGACTACAGCTCAAGGGGTATGGCATCGACACCCGTATCCGGGGCGTCTTGCACCTGGCGCAGGACGGCCAGGCCAAACCCACGATGGAAGGCGAGGTCCGCAGTGAAGGTGGCACCTTCAATGCGTATGGCCAGAAGCTGGTGGTGGAGCGCGGCGTCTTCACCTTCATCGGGCCGCTGGACAACCCACGCCTGGACGTGCTGGCCATCCGCCCCGGGCTGGAAAGCGACGATGTGCGTGTGGGGGTGACGGTGACCGGCACGGCCACCAATCCCCGCATCAAGCTCTACTCCGACCCGGACATGAGCGAGACCAACAAGCTTTCCTGGCTGGTGCTGGGGCGCTCGCCGGATAACCTCGGCCGCAGCGACACCGCCCTGATGCAACGCGCCGCGATGGCGCTGATCAGCGGTGACGGCGAAAGCGCCAGCGACAAGCTCATCCACCAGATCGGCCTGGACGAACTGTCGTTCAGCGGTGAAGGCGACGATGCGCGTGGCACCGTGGTGCGCCTGGGCAAGCAGATCAGCCGGGATGTGTTCGTGGCGTATGAGCGCGGGCTGAACGCCACGACCGGCAACTGGCAACTGATATACAAGCTGGCGCAGCGGTTCACGCTACGCGCCCAGGCGGGAGAAGACCAGCAGGGGCTGGATGTGATCTGGATCTGGAAGTGGGAGTAACGAGCGATCCCCATCGGGGCTAGCGCCCTGGTACTGACGCAGGCGCAGTGCCGGCTATGGCTGCGGCGCGCGCCTGAGCCTGGCGCACCAGGTCGTCATAACCGCGAAGGGCTTCCTCGCGGTTGGTGCTGCGCAGCATGCCCACCACTCGGCCCTGGCGGGTCAATGAGGCTGCGTATTGGCCCGACTCCGCATTCCAGACCAGCCGCGCCATTTCCTCACCGATGAGCTGCCGTTGCAGGGTCTCGACGGACTGACCGGTCGTGCGGTGCTCGGCACTGGATGGGCTCGACGGTGGTGGCATCCCATGCGCCCGCGCATAGTTCTCCCGCGCCTGTTGCACCAGGTCCAGGTCCATGGCGTCCACATCCTGCGGCGCCCCCAACCGCTCGGGGGACACGGTCACCGTCTTCAGATCCTGGCCCGGGACAATGGCAGGCGCCACAGCCTGCGGTGGCGCCAGGGCCGGGGCCGATGCACTGCCGGCGCCCATCTGCCCCAGCAACACCGGCCGCCCCACCTCCCCCAGCGCGGCCAGGCGGCGGAAGCTGTCGAAGTTCAACCAGGCTTCTGATTCGTTGACCGGTTTCAGCGTGCGGCGCAGCGCCCCCTGCAGGGACACGCTGACGTAGTACTGGCGCAGCGGCTGATACAGCCACACCTCAATGGCGGCATCCCCGATCTCGGCGCGGCGCATCAGCGAGAGGTCCTTGCTGGTCATGCGCCCACGCAATTCGGCGATGTTGGCAGCCTCGATCTGGGCCGATCGCCGCGCGGCCGAGGCCGATGCCGCCTTTGCGGACCCGGAACGGGCCGCCTCCGCTGGCGCCCCCACCAGCGGCACAACCACCAGCAAGGCCACCGCGAGGAACGCAGCCGCCCCCCGCTGCCGCACAAAAGGCGGGTAGCGACGCGAGGGGTGCGGGCAATGTGAGGGGGACATCGAAGAATTCAGAGATGCAGCAAGCGACCGGGTCAGGACCTGACCCCAATGCCTGACCCGAATTCTTGAGCATCACAGCGGCATTTTCAAAGCCGCCAACGCCTCACACGTGTCAAAACAACGGAACGGCCAACGGCCGACATGTTGACGCATCGGCGTTTCATGGCCGTTTCGCGGACGTTTGGTGGGCGGTTCGGGGGCCGTTTGAAGACCCCCGCCCCATACAGCCCCGGGGCGCCCCAGCCCCGCTCAGTGAGCCGCCTGGTACTGCGCGAACAGCTCATCGGCCCATTTGCGCAGCGCCTGCCCGATGGCCGTGTACTCGTATTCATTGAGGTTGGCCAAAGATGCACGGGCCGAGGCCCGCTCCGCGCCAAAGCCCCGCCCTGGCAGGAGCACGATGCCGGTGTCCTCCGCGACGCGGAACAGCAACTCCCCGGTGGACGCCTGCTTGATGGCCCAGGCCGCAAACGCCGGCCCATACAGCTGGCTGGCGATGTCCTCCACATCGAGCAGGGTGTAGTAGTTGACGGAGTGGCGGTCGTTCTTCAGCTCCACGCCCAGCGCGCCATGCAGCGCCGCGTCACGCCGGCGGATCAGCTTCTTCAGCGCCGACTTGTAGGCATCTTGCTCATCCATGAGGGCAAAGAGCGAGAACAGCACCATCTGTACCTGCTGGGGCAGCGACAACCCGGCCGTGTGGTTCAACGCCACCACCCGGCTGTCGGCCACCATGCGGTCGATGAACTTCAGCCCGCTGACGTCAAGCGTGACCGACTCATAACGCCGGTGCAGACGCTGGCGCTCGGCCTCCGGTGCAGCCTTGAGCGCCGCATCGAAGATGTTGTCCTTGTGCATGGCCACGGCGCCCAGGCGCCAGCCGGTGGCTCCAAAGTACTTGGAGTAGGAATACACCAGCAGGGTATTGGCCGGACAAGTCTGGAAGACGGACTGGAACTCATCGGCAAAGGTGCCGTAGACATCGTCCGTGATGATCATCAGGTCCGGGCGCTCATTGCGGACCAGAGCGCTGATGCGGTCCTGGCTGCGTTGGTCCAGGCAGACCGAGGCCGGATTGCTCGGGTTGATGCAGAAGAACACCTTCACGGCGGGGTCCTTCAGCTTGTCGAGCTCGCTGTCGGGATATTGCCACCCGGCCTTCGGGTCGGCATTCATCGGCACGATCTCCAGCGCGAACTGCTCCAGGTGCGGGATCTCGATGTAGGGCGTGAACACCGGCATGCCGATGGCCACCTTGTCACCCGCCTTCAGCAGGCCGTTGCTCTGCAGGCTGTTGAAGATGTAGGCCATGGCGGCGGTACCGCCCTCCACCGCAAACACGTCCATCTGATTGGGCTGGATGGTGGACTGGGTCATCTCGCGGCTGAGGTAGTGCGCCACGATCTGCTCGCTGATGCGCAGCATTCGCCCCGGCACGGGGTAGTTGCATCCCAGGATGCCATCCACCATCTCATGCAGGAAGGCGGTGGCGTCCAGGCCCAGTTGGTCGCGCACATAGCTGAGGGTCTTGCCCAGGAAGCGCACACCCTCCTGGTCCTTGTGCTCAGTGACGAACCGCTCGAAGCGGCCCTCAATGCCCTCGATGCTGGCCAGCCCGCCAATGCCCTGCGTCATGTAGGAGTAGGACAGTTCGGACTCTGCGGCGGCAAACAGGCCCAGGCGGAAGAAGGCACGGCGCGGCGTCGTGGCCAGGAAGTTCGGGTTGCCGCGCCCTGCATTGAGCATGGCGCGGTTGCTCTTGCCGGAGGAGGCCAGCTTGATCAGTTCGTCCTTGAGCTCGAACGGGCTCAGTGATGCGAAGTTCTTTCCGTTTGCAGTCATGGCAAGCTCCTAGGGGCCTCAGGCAAAGGCAATGATCAAGGGACCCAGCAAGGTCAGGAAGACGTTGGCCAGGGCGTAGGTGATGGCAAAGGGAACGGTGGGCACGTTGTTGCCCGCCTTGTCGAGCACTTCGCCAAAGGCCGGGTTCGCGCTGCGAGCCCCGGACAAGGAACCGGCGAGTTCCGCCACGTTGCGGTAGCGCAGTACGTAGCGGCCAAAGAGCATGGCAATCAGCAGCGGGATCACCGTGACCAGCACACCCAGCAGGAACAGCTTGACGCCCTGGTCCAGGATGGTGTGCACCGCTTGTTGACCGGATTGAAGGCCCACCATCGCGACAAAACCGGCCAGGCCCAGGTCACGCATCAGCGTGGAGGCTGCGGTCGGCAGGTTGCCCGCGGTATGCCGACGGCTGCGCCACCATCCGAAGACCAGCCCGCTCAGCAGGGCGCCGCCCCCGCTGCCCAGGGTGATGGGCACCGGGCCTGCACGGACCACCAGCAACCCGATGAGCAGGCCCACCGTGATGCCGAAGCCGTGGAAGACGAAGTCCGTCTTGTCGCTGGGCAGGACCACCGGCCCCACCGATTGGGCTGCACGCTGGATGTCATTGCTGGCGCCAAACAAGGTCACCATGTCGCCGGGCAGCACGACGGTTTCCGACCGGATCGGCACGGGTGAGCCTGCGCGCAGCAGCGCCAGTGCGAAGACACCGTGGCGAAGCCCTTCGGACAGGCTGGCGACGATCTCGCCCACCGGGCGGTTCAGGTATTGCGGGTTGGCGATGGCCACGTCGCGCTTGACCATCACCAGGTCCAGCCCTTCGTGGTGCAGTTCTTCCTGGCCGATCACATTGGCCTGGGCCACCACGGCTGGCCGGCGCCCCACCAGCAGGATGAGGTCGCCCACTTGCAGCGGCATCGGCCCGGTGACACCGATTTCCGCGCCCTCGCGCTGCACACGTTCTACGGTCACGGCGCCCACGGGCCCGCTGTTTTCCACGGCCTGCACGGTCAGGCCTGCCTGCGTGATGCGGATCACGCGGCCCACGATCTCGGGCAGTGCGCTCGACTCATCCACGCCATACAGGCGCACGCCCTTGAGCTGTTCCTGCTCCGCTTGAAGGGCATCGTCCCGGATCTTGCGTCCCGTGAACCATTCCAGCAGGTTCACGCAGACGATGATGGCGCCGAATGAGCCAAAGATATATGTCACCGCGTAGCCGATGGCCACGTTGGCCTGCATCGTCTGGGCTGCTTCAGGCGAGAGGCCGAGCTTGTCGATGGCGGAGCCGGCGGTGCCGATGATGGCTGACTGAGTCAGCCCGCCGGCGGCCAGGCCGGCGGCCAGGCCCTTGTCCAGGCTGAACACACGGGCGATGACCAGCACCGTGATCAGCCCCGACAGGGCCAGCACCACCGCCATTGAAATCTCGCGCAGCGATTGCCGGCCGAGGGAGCGGAAGAACTGCGGGCCGCTCTCGAAGCCGACCGCGTAGATGAACAGGGCGAAGAGGATCGCCTTGATGCCGGAGTCGATGTGCAGACCCACCTGGCTGACGACCACAGCGGCCAGCAGGGACCCTGCCACCCCACCGAGTTGAAATGAACCGAATTTGAATTTTCCTATCCAGTAGCCAATGGCCAGGGAAAGGAATAGGGCAATTTCTGGAGACTGGTGCAGGATGGATTGAATGAATGCCACGCTCACTCCTTCTCGGGTTGAACGCAGACTAACAACGAGTTGATACAGCTTAAAGACACTGCAATCGGGGGCAGCAAACCGCCCTTTGGGCGATTGCCCAACTCCTCAGAATGCGTTGAATGTCGCCATTCCGGAGCTTCATAGACATTAAAAAGGTGAGAGTTCGTGCTGTGATCAAGTAGAAAACTCGCACCCGGTACTGAGGAAATTCCTATCCAAAGGCAATGAAGGGCTCAGTAGCGAACGCAATGGCCATGGCCATGGCCATTGCAGTGGTAGCAGTGCTAGTGGAAGTGGCCAGGCGCCATCGTGTCGTGTGGCGCGGCGTTTTCAATGCAGATCCATCGCGGCGGCAATGACCGAAATTTCCGCAGGAACCTCTGAATAGTTCCCCCAAGCCGAAGTGGGGAGTGATGCAGAGGTCTCTTAGATCAGACCCAGGCCGGAGGCGATGGAGACGGCGCCCATGCTGATGCCCATAAAGGCGTAGAAGAATGCCATTTTGGGTGTTGAGGGGCAGGCCATTTTGATACAGAACCAGAGCAGGCCGCGGAGGAAGAAGGTTTTGTGGCTGAAGAAATAGCTGGCCAGGAACATGAAACCCCAGGCCATGAGGTAGAGGCCCATGACCACGTTCTTGATATCGGGCCTGGCGATCAGGGCGGCGACGGTCAGCAGGGCCATGATGCCGATCAGGGCGAAGCCGAGGACGCCACCGCGTTCCGGCTCTGCCTTCGGACCCATTGGAAGTTCGTTCGTTGTCATCGTTGCGCAGTATGCATCGACCGCCGTCGCCTGCAGGCACGCAGGCCCTTTGCTTCGATGGGCGGGCTTGCCCGCGCGGCCAGCGGGGGCCAACAACCGGCGCACACAGTCGCGCAGAACAAGCGAAGCGTCGTTCAAGCGGGGCTGTG
>NZ_FOAV01000013.1 GCF_900109745.1 Roseateles sp. YR242
ACTTCGTCCGAGCGCTGGTTGAAGCATCGTCGGCTGCCGGCCCCGTTAAATCCGCCAGCATCGACCTCGAAAACGAGTTGTTCAGACCTTCCCTAACGCAACACAGCATACCCCATTGAAATGAATCACTCGGAAACTGCACCCAACCTTCGAACACCAGCGTGGCAATTGGGAAAGAGACAAGGGACGCCACCAATCCCAGGATCAAACCAAACCCTGGCTTCGACGCCGATGATCTAAATACGGGCAGGCAAATAACGACAGCCTGAAGAATACCTGCTACTGGACCCAGAATAACGCTCAAACACACCAACAAAGCCATCCCATGTGGGCTGATGTTAGCTAGGAAAAGAGCGATGCCGAGACTTGCAACTATCCAGCCCATGGCCATCAATAGCGATAAATAAAATATGTTCATAGGCAGGCGGCTGAATGAGTCAAGTGCGGCCGCGATCAATATATCCAGAGTTCGGATATAGAGAATCGCCACCAAAAACCGAATTTACAACCTGCCCTCTTATTCCGATATTCATCATCCAGCCATATGCACCAATGCGACATGGAAACAATTTTTTGGCAATTTCTTGGGCGCCGCCTAAAAATCCAGGAATAGCCACATCAGGCAAACCATCAGGGACATCCATAAGAATTAGAATAAACTCACCGTCATCTTGATATTCGACATTGAACGTCGATTCAGCGATGAAGTGCGGCGAACATTTCAGCTGCCGCAGAAATTCAAGAGCCATTTCTTCTGAGATATTCATGCAAATGGTCTGTTTGGATTTGGAAAGTGACCGTGCAGGAAATACTGGCGGCTTGGCAACGCTTTACCTCGTCGTCACACGTCTTGAGCGCGCGGACTGACGACCTCCCATTGATGGCCATTCTGGCCAACAACAAAAGTCAGCGCCATAGCAATTGAGCGAAATTATCTCGACACATTGCAACAGGCTTGGTTCACAGCCCATCGCGAGATGCCAATCGCACAAACCCTTCCACCGGCCATCAGCCGCCTGTGACCACAGCACCACGCCGCAGCCAACCTAGGGCATTTCTCTACGGCCCCACTGACACAGTTGGAACCGTGCCCCATACACAGCAGTTAAAGTACGGACACCTGGATAAACGGTGCCGCCGAGCCCGTCCAGTTCGAGGGGGGAATTCATGCAGATCGTCGTCATATCTCAGCCAGGTCAAGATCCGAGCCGTCCGGCTCCGCTGATGCCCTGAGCCGCACCCGCGGCGTCCAGCCGCAGGCCCCGCCGGCCTGCTCGTTGCTGACGGATCGCCCTCCGCCTGCCTCTCTTGCTGTACCCCGCACCGGTCCACCACCGCGATGCGTTTTTCCCTCCCGATCTCCCTGCCCTCGTCGCTGCTCTCCGACGAGGCTCGACAACGCCTGAACCGCCCCTGGGTCATCGTGATGGCGCTGCTGGCTGCACCGCTGCTGGCCGCCTGCGTCTATCTGGCCATGTCGCGCTCGGAGCAACAGGCCCAGGCCCGCGAGCACGCCTTGCACCATCAGGTGAAGCAAAAGCTCTCACAGCTGGCCAGCAGCCCGACGGGTGAGATCGCGCCCTACCCGGAGCGGCTGCCCGTGGACCCGTACCCGGTGGCCCGTGCCATCGAGCATCTGCGTGCCGCCGCCGAGTCGCAGGCCGTGACCGTGGCCACCGTCAGCGCCAACGAACGTGCGGCCACACCCGCCACGCTCGGCCGCGTGACGCTGGACTTCACGCTTCGCGGCGGCTATGTGGCCATCAAGGCCGTGCTCAACGAACTGCTCTCCCGCGATGCGCAGCGCATCGTGCTGCAGCAGCTGAGCCTGCGCCGTTCTGTCGCCAATCCGGCGCTCGGCACCACCAATACCGATGTGGAAGCACAGGTGTCGGTGAGCTGGCTGCACCGCCCCCTGTCTGCGAACGGTGCTGCAACGACAACAACGCTCGGAACAACAACACCGACCGCAACGGCAACATCGGCCCCTTTGCTGCCGACATCGCCCGCATCAGCACCACCGGCCTCCGCATCGGCGGCTGGTGCATCGCTGCCCGCTTCGGGCCCTTCGGCGCGCGCCGCACGAGTGCCCACCCCGTCGGCATCGGCATCATCCGCACCGGCTTCAGCAGCCCGCGTCTCCAGCCCCACCGCGAGGCACTGACCCATGGCCTCCACGCTGAACACCCCGAAGCCCCCCACCAAAGGCCTGCGTCCCGGCCTCCTCTGGACCCTGGGCCTGACCGCAGCCGCCACCGCCTGGGCCCTGCTCTCCCCCGCTGATGGCAACGTCACTGCCGCGGCCAAGACGGCCGCCTCCGGCAAGGACCGCCCCCAGGCGGATCCCACGCGGGCACTGACACCCGCCGCCAACGCCAACCGCAAGCCCGCCGTGGCGCCGTTACCCCCGATCCCCGGCCGCCTGCCCGAGCTCGCGCTGGAAGCTGCCGACCGTGACCCTTTCATGATCCCGGTGCCTCCGCCCCCGCCGGCGCCTCCACCACCGCCCCCTCCTCCGCCACCACCAGCCCCCACAGCACCGCCACTGAACTACCGCTTCCTCGGCGCCATGGTCGATCCGCAAGGGGACCGGAAGGTCTACCTGGCCCGCGCCGACAAGGACGTGCTGGTGGAAGTTGGCAGCCGGCTGGACGAGGGCTATCGGGTGGAAGCCATCACCGAGGACGAGATCCGTCTCATCTACGAACCCCTGCAGCAGCGCGCGGTGATCCGCATTCCGCCTGCGCAGCCCACGCCTTGAACAGAATCACCATGCCGCTTTGGAGACCTACCGCAAGACCCCTGGGCAGCCGCGCCACGGTCTGGGCCTGCGCCGCCCTCATGGTGCTGCAACTGGCCGGCTGCGCGGAGACGCGCATCCGCGGCGAATCCCAGAAGGCGTTCAGCGACGGCCAGTACGACCAGGCCATGAAGACCCTGGAAGACGGCCTCAAGCAATATCCGGAAAGCACCACCCTGCGCAGCAGCCTGCTGGCCGCCCGCAATGAATCGCAGACCCGCCTGATCGGCAAGGCCCTGAATGAACGGGCCGCCGGCCAGTTCGACGAAGCCGTGAAGACCCTGCAGACCGCCCAGGCGCTGGACCCTGCCAACACCCGCGTGCAGGCCCTGCTCAGCGACATGACGCTGGACCGCAAGGCCATGGACGACCTGGCCGCCGCGCAGCAGTTGGTCACCAGCAAGCAGCCCGACCGCGCCCTGCGCCTGCTGGAGCAGGCCCTCAAGGACAACCCGCGCCATTCCGGCCTGCTGGACCTTCAACGCCGCCTGCTGGCCGACCAGCGCAGCGTGCAGGTGCAGGCCATGAACAGCGGGCTGCAGGAATCACGCCCCATCTCGCTGGACTTCCGCGACGCCAGCCTGCGCACCGTGCTGGAAGTGCTCACCCGCAACAGCGGCATCAATTTCGTGCTGGACCGCGACGTGCGTGGCGACGTGAAGGTGACCGTTCTGCTCCGCCAGGCCAAGGTGGAAGACGCGCTGGACCTGATCACCTCCACCAACCAGTTGTCCAAGAAGGTGATCGACCCCAAGACGATCATCATCTACCCCAACACCCCGGAAAAACACCGCGAGTACCAGGAGCAGCTGGTGCGCATGTTCAACCTCCAGAGCAGCGACGCCAAGGGTGCCGCTGCCTTCCTGAAATCCATGCTCAAGATCCGCGAGCCCTACGTGGATGAGCGCACCAACATGATCGCCCTGCGCGATTCGCCCGAGAACATCCAGCTCGCAGAGCGGCTCCTGGCCGTCTACGACGCCGCAGAGCCCGAGGTGCTGCTGGACGTGGAAGTGCTGGAGGTCAGCTCCACCCGCCTGACCGAACTGGGCGTGAAGTTTCCCAGCTCGTTCACCTTCGCGCCGCTCACGGGCAGCGGCGGCAGCGACACCACCATTGCGGACCTCAAGGACCTCAACAGCAGCCGCATCAGCGCCAGCGTGGGCAGCCTGCTGATCAACCTGCGCCGGGAGGTTGGCGACGTGGCCACGCTGGCCAACCCCAAGCTGCGCGTGCGCAACAAGGAAAAGGCCAAGATCATGATCGGGGACAAGATCCCCATCCCCAGCACCACCACCAGCGGCAACGGGGGGTTCTCGTCGGAGAGCATCACCTACATGGACGTGGGCCTGAAGCTGGATGTGGAACCGGTGGTCTATGTGGATGATGAGGTGGCCATCAAGATCGGGCTGGAAGTGAGTGCCCTGGGCACCGCCACCAAGACCGCGTCCGGCACCACGGTCTACCAGGTCAGCACACGCAATGCCAACACGCTGCTGCGCTTGCGCGACGGTGAAACCCAGCTGCTGGCCGGCCTGATCAGCCGCGACGAACGCAACAGCTCCAGCCGCGTGCCCGGCCTGGGGGACATTCCCGTCGTGGGCCGACTCTTCTCCAGCACCCTGGACAACGGCTCACGCACCGAACTGCTGCTGGCCATCACACCGCGCGTGCTGCGCAATGTGCGCCATCTCAATGCCAGCGAATCCGAGCTGTGGGTGGGCACGGAAGCGGCACCCAAGCTGCGCCAGGTGGGCGGCCTGCAATTCAACGTGCCGGCGGCTGACACCAGCAAGCCTGGCGCGACTGCAGCGCAGGGCGCCGGTGCCAGCCCCGCCCTCGGCGGCCAGCCGGGTGCTCTATCTGGCGCACAACCTGGCGGCCCATCGGGCACGCCCCCGGCCGCGACCGAACGCAAGACGCCCAGCTTCAACCTGGTCGCCCCGGGCCAGGCCAAGGTGGGCGACACCGTTGAAGTCCGCCTGGACCTTCGTGACGCCAACCTGCGCGGCCTGCTGACCGAGTTCCAGTTCAGCGCGGACAAGCTCAGCCTCGTGGAAGCCGAGGAGGACGAGTTCTTCCGCAAGGGCGGCAGCCCCACCAGCTTCACCAAGCGCGTGGAGGCCGGCAAGGCCAACATGAGCGTGCTGCGCAACCAGGCCACGTCGGCCGATGGGGCTGGCGGCGTGTTCAAGCTGCGCTTCAAGGCCACGGCCGCCGGCCGTGCGGAAGTGCGCCTGAACTCGGCACAACCGGTCTCGCTGGACCCCAACGCCGAACGGCCGGCCCTGCCCGCGCCCGTGGTGATCGAGGTGAAGTGAGATGCGCACCGGGCAGTTACTTCGGTCTGACCGCCACCGCCCTGTGCAGCCGCGCGCCCGCGCGGGCTGGCGTGCGCGCGGCTTCACGCTGATTGAACTGCTGGTGTGCCTGGGCATCCTGGGCTTCCTGGCCACGCTGGCCCTGCCCATGGCGGAGATGGCCTCCCAGCGGGAGAAGGAGCGCGAACTCAAACGCGCGCTCTGGGAAATCCGTGACGCCCTGGACAGCTACCGCGCCGCCCGCGAAACCGGTGCCCTGCTGGGCGCCGCCGACCAACCGCCCTACCCCGCCACGCTGGCCGAGCTGACCAAGGAAGTGCCGGATTCCCGCCTGGAGCATCAGGGGCAGACCCTGCGCTTCCTTCGGCGCGTGCCGCGTGACCCGTTTGCCGACACCTCCTTGCCTGCGGACCAGACCTGGGGCCTGCGTGGCTTCCAGTCCGATGCGGAGAACCCCAAGCCGGGGCCGGAGGTCTATGACGTCTATTCCAACTCCCCACTCAAAGGGCTCAACGGCATTCCGTTGAAGCAATGGTGAGCAGGGTGAAGCCTTTGAAGCCACGCACGGCCCCACGCCAACCCGGTTTCACCGTCATCGAACTGCTGGTGGTGCTGGCCGCGCTCGCGCTGCTGCTGAGCGTGGCCGCGCCGCGCTACATGCAGCACCTGGAGCGGGCCCGCGACACGGCCATGCGGCACAACCTGCATGAGATGCGCAACGCCATCGACCAGTTCTACAGCGACCAAGGCCGCTACCCGGCCACCCTGGCCGAACTGGTGGAACGCCGCTACCTGCGTGCCATTCCGTTGGACCCGGTGACCGGCCGCGCCGACACCTGGCAGACCGTGCTGCCGCGCAGTGGCAACGCCGAGGGCGAAGGCGTGTACGACGTACACAGCGGCACCAAGGACCTGGCACCCGACGGGAGTTTGTATGCGACCTGGTGAGGCCACCTTCGCACTGCACATGCCGACGAGCGCCACGGTGCAGGTGCCAGCAAGGCTGCAGCCACCCCGCTTGCGCCATCAGCGGGGCTACGGCTTCGTCGCCATCCTGCTGTTGCTGGCCGTGGTGTCCCTGGGGCTATCCAGTGTCAGCACCTCCTGGAGCACCGAGGCCAAACGGGACAAGGAACAACAGCTGATCCGCATCGGCCAGCTGTATGTGCAGGCCCTGGATCGGTACCGCCGTGTCTCGCCAGGCACCGACAAGCGGCTGCCCATGGCGCTGGATGAACTGATGCTGGACCAGCGCTTCGTCGGCACCGTGCGCCACATTCGCCGGTTGTACCCCGACCCGATGAGCCTGGGCCAGGACTGGGGCGTGATCCGGGGCGATGACGGACGCATCCAGGGCGTCTACAGCCTCAGCGATCAGGAGCCCTTGATCAAAGGCACCGTCAGCCGACCTGGCCTGCGGCTGGCGGCAGCAAGCCGATATTCCGACTGGAAATTCGTAGTGGATTCCGACAAATGACCCCCACCCTCACTCACTCCCCCCTGGGCGCTGCCCCAAGTGCCCAGTCGCCTCGCGCGCGGGCCATCAGGGGCTTCACGCTGCTGGAACTGCTGGTGGTGATCCTGATCATCGGCCTGCTCACCGGCATCGTCGGCCCGCGCTTCCTGGCGCAGATCAACCGCTCCGAGACCACCACGGCCAAGGCCCAGCTTGACGCCCTGGACAAGGCACTACAGGCCTACCGCATCGACATGGGACGCTACCCCGACACCAATGAAGGCCTGGCCGCGCTGGTGCGGGACGGCACGAGCGATGCCCGCTGGCGCGGCCCCTACCTCAAGGGTGAAGTGCCCAACGACCCGTGGGGCATGCCCTACCAATACCGCATCCCCAGCGAAACCGCCGGCAAGGACTTCGACCTCTACAGCTTCGGCCGCGACCGCGTGACCGGCGGCACGGGCGACGACGCCGACATCCAGATCTGACCCCCGCCTGGCCACCGCCCGCCCCCCGCATTCCCCGCCCATGAAAGTCCGCGTCCGCCTGCTTGACCCCCAGCGCATGTCCATCAGCGAAGAGCTGATGGAGGTGGCGTCGCCCGCTGAGCTGGGCCCGGTGCTGCCGGACGGACGCAAGGTGTTGAGTGCAGAACCGGTGAAGCTCTCGGCCGCCACCGGCTCACGGCCCTCCTCGGCACGCGCCCAATCCCTGGATGTGGCCTGGTGGTGCCAGGAACTGCGCACGCTGCTTCATGCGGGCATGACGGTGGTGGAAGCCATCGAGACGCTGCATGCCCAGTCCGCCGCCGGTAGCGACCGGGCGGCGATGCAGACGGCGCTGCTGGCAGAACTGCACCGCGGCAAGGCGCTTTCTGTGGCGATGGAGTCGCTGGCGCGTTTCCCGATGGTGCTGGTGGCCAGCGTGCGCGCCAGCGAGCGCAGCAGCTCGCTGGCCGAGGCCTTGACGGAATACCTGCGCTATCACGAACTGGTGGAAGCGCTGCGCAAGAAGGTGATCAGCGCCTCCATCTATCCCAGCCTGGTGTTGGGTCTGGGCCTGGTGGTGAGCACCTTTCTGATCATCGTGGTGCTGCCCCGCTTTGCCACCATGTACGCGGACCTGCACGGCAGCATGAGCTGGACCACCGAGATGCTCACCGTGGTGAGCACCTTCATGCGGGAATATCGGCTGGTGGTGGTGGCCGGGTTGGCGGCATTGGTGGCGTTGGCGGTGTGGTGCTGGCGGCAGGGGCTGGTGCAGCGGGCGGCCATGGCCATCGGCATGCGCGTTGGCTTCATCCGGCGCGCCCTGCGTGAGTTCCAGCTGGCCAAGCTCTACCACTCCATGACGGTGATGTTTCGCGGCGGCTACACGCTGGACGAAGCCCTGCTGCGCTGCGAAGGGCTGAAGCTGGGTGAAGCGCTGGACCAGGGCATGCGGGACGCCCGTGCGGCACTGCACCGTGGCGTGCGCGTCTCCGCCGCCCTGAGCGAGGCCGGCATGACGGATACGGTGACGCAGCGGCTACTGGCTGTGGGTGAACGCTCCGGCCAGTTCGAGCGTGTGCTGCAGACGATTGCCGACCGGCACGCGACGAATTTTTCCGGCTTCATGGACCGCGCCACACGCGTGGTGGAGCCCTTGATGCTGCTGCTGGTGTCCTTGCTGGTGGGCAGCATCGTGGTGCTGATGTACCTGCCCATCTTCGACATTGCCAGCAGCATCCGTTGATGACTGCGCCCCGAGATCCAGAGAGACCCATCGTGGAAGTATCAAACGACGATCGACACGCCTTCCCGGCCGCGTTGCAAGCGGCACGGCGGCGCGTGGCACAGGACGGCAGCGTCTCCGTGCTGGATGCACTGCGGGCGGATGGACGCTGGCCGCCGGCTGCCGTGGCACTGCTGTTGCGGGATGTGGGCGGCATCGAAGCGCTGGCCACCGACACCGGCCAGGCGCCCGACCTGCCCGCCTTCGGCGCACAAGCCGCAACGCTGGCGCGCCAATGGCGTGCCGTCCCCGTGCGGAACGCCGCCAGACCTGATCAGCTGCAGGTGGCCATGGCGGACCCGTGGCATGAGGCCAGCCTGAGGGGCATCCAGCAGGCGCTCGGGCGGCGCGTGACACCAGTGGCGGCTTCGCAGGCGCAGCTGGATGAGTGGCTGGGCGCTGGCAGCAACGGCGCAGCCCCTGCCGGCGGCAGCATCTCCGCCAATGCCCTGCAGGCCTCCGGCCCGGTGGTGGAGTTTGTGGACACGGCGCTGCGCCGCGCCTATGCACTCGGGGCCAGCGACATCCACTTCGAATGCAGCCGCAGCGGCGTGCAGGTGCGCTTCCGGCGTGACGGCGTGCTGGTGCCACATGCGCGCCTGGATGACCCGCGCCGCGCCGAAGAAGCCATCTCCCGCATCAAGGTGCTGGCGCAACTGGACATCACCGAGCGGCGCCTGCCGCAGGATGGACGCTTCCGGCTCGCGCTGCCGGATGGGGACATCGATTTGCGTGTCTCCATCATCCCCAGCGTGTTTGGTGAGGATGCGGTGCTTCGTCTGCTGGACAAGGCACAGCTGCGCGACCCGTCGGAGCAGGTCTCGCTGGACCGGCTGGGTTTTGATGCGATCAGTGCTGCACAGATCCGCGAGCTGGCGGAACTGCCGCACGGCATGCTGCTGGTCACGGGCCCGACGGGCAGCGGCAAGACCACGACCGTCTACGCGGCGCTGTCCGAGGTCAACAGCGGCCTGGAGAAGATCATCACCATCGAGGACCCGGTGGAGTACGAACTGGCCGGGGTGCTGCAGGTGCCGGTGAACGAGCGCAAGGGGCTGACCTTTGCGAAGGGCCTGCGCTCCATCCTGCGCCACGACCCGGACCGCATCCTCGTGGGCGAAATCCGCGACGCCGAGACGGCCGAGATCGCCGTGCAGTCCGCGCTCACCGGCCACCAGGTGCTCACCACGGTGCACGCCAACAGCGTCTTTGACGTCACCGGACGGTTCAAGCACTTCGACCTGGACATGTTCGGGTTCATGGCAGCGTTGAACGGCGTGATCGTGCAGCGGCTGGTGCGTTGCCTCTGCCAGGCCTGCGCCTCGGACCGGCCGGCGACAGCGCGCGAGTTGGCCTGGCTGCATGGCATGGGGCAGACCGAGGCGACATCGGTGCCCCTGGCGGTGGGCTGCGATGTTTGCGCCGGTACGGGCTTCAAAGGCCGCCGGGTGATCGCGGAGGTGCACACCATGGATGACGGCTTCCGCGACCTGGTGACCACCGGTGCGCCCGTCTCGGCGCTAAGGGAACACGTCTACCGACGTGGTGTGAAGACCCTTTCGTCCCTGGGCGCCGAGATGGTGGTGCACCGAGAAACAAGTGCCGAGGAGATCAAGCGTGTGGTGGGCTGGTAAGCGCGGCATCGCGACGGTGTATGTGGGCCAGGATGAGGTCCGGCTGGCTCACGCGGGCCCCAACGGGGATGAGCAGCAGGTGGTGGCACGTGCAGTGCCTTTGGGGGAAGCTGCCCCGTTCCTGCGGGAAGCGCTCAAGCCCTTGGGGCGTGTGGCGTTGCGCGTGCTGGTGAGTGGCGGGCTGTGCCAGCCCTTTCTGCTGCCGCCGGTGGAAGGTGTGGGCAGCGATGCCGAATGGCTGCAGGTGGCCGCGGGGTTGCTGGAGGATTTGACAGGAATGCCTGCCAACAGCCGGCTGTGGTTGGACCGGGAACAAGGCACCCCGCCGCTGGCAGTGGGCCTGCATCCGGAGGTAGAGGCTTTGGTGAAGGGGTTGGCAGAGCATTACCGGGTCCAGGCGTTGAAGCCATGGTGGGGGGAGGTGCTGGCTCGGGAGGGTGTTGCGAGCGTGCGAGTGGCTGATGGGCCATTGCCCCAGGTGGGCGCGAGTGCGCATGGCGGTAGTGCCCATACGGGCGCAGGCGCAGGCATGAGCACCAAGCCAGAGGCTCAGGGTCTGGTGGTGATCGATAGCGACGCCGTGACGGTTCTATTGGCTGACGGCAACCGTTACGAGGTGGCGCAGTCCTACAGCTTGATGGGCGAACCGGCGCCGACGGTCCTGGCGCGTGCGCTGATCTCGCATGGTCGGCATGTTGGAGAAGTCGTGGTGCGGCGGATGCTGGACGCCTCCTCAAAGCCATCCTCTCCCTCTGCTGGCGGCGTGCCGTTTCTGGAGGTGATGGCATGAGGCCCATCCTGGTGGACTTCGCACCCCAACGCGTATGGACGGCGCCGCTGATCGCTTGGGCGGTTGTGTGCGCGGTTGGCACGGCAGCACTCTGCTTGAAGGCAGGCGTGGCGTGGGAGCAGCGGCAAGCGGCCATTCAGCAGGCCGAGAGTTCGGCACAGGCGCTGGCCACGCTCGAGTCGAAGTTGCGGGACGCACGAGCAGCGTTGGCGTCACAAGGGCCGCCCCCGTACGCCCGCGACGCATTGGAAGCCGCGCGTGTGGCTCGCTTCCCGACCCAGGCCGTGCTGCGCGCGCTGGAATCCACCGCCGTCGACGGCATTCGCCTCAGCAGCATCGCGCTGCAACCGGCGCAACGCAGTGCGGAGGTCGGGTTGGAATTCTCGGACTACAAGACGCTGCTGAAGTTTGTGGAACAGCTCAACGAAGGCGAGCCGCAGACGCCCTGGGTGTTGGTGCGGGCGCAGGAGAGTGGGCAGAAGCGGCAGGCGGTGGTGAGGTTTCTGGGTCGATGAGCTGCAGGCCCCCTCCACAACCCTTGGCAGCCAGGCAGTCACAAGAACACCAACGGCCTGCTCCGGCAGCGACTGCCCAAAGGCACAGATCTATCAATCCACGACCAGGGCGCACTGGATTCGATCGCCGATCTGCTCAACAATCTCCGCTCGCCAGACGATGAACTGGCGCTGGGAACTGCCTTCATTCAGGTCTTCGCTGAGCTCATGCAAAACATCCCGAGCGCGCTACAGCCTCTCATCGGCAGCCGCATCCTGCTGCTGCGCGATCAGCGCGTGATGATCGACACGCCGTTGGCCGAGCTGTATGGCACCGAGACCCGCGTCCTCGTCCAAGCCGTCAAGCGTAACTTGACCCGCTTTCCTGCGGACTTCATGTTTCAGCTCTCGGCCGAGGAGTTCTCCGGTTTGAGATCACAGTCTGTGATCTCAATCACCCCAGGCCGCGGCGGCCGGCGTACCGCGCCCTACGCCTTCACCGAGCAAGGCGTAGCCATGCTCTCCTCGGTGCTCTCCAGCGAGCGTGCCGTGGCCGTCAACATTGAGATCATGCGCACCTTCGTCAGGGTGCGGCAGTTGGCCGCCACGCACGCCGACCTGGCCCAGCGCCTGGCGGAGCTGGAGGACAAGACCGAAGTGCTGGCCTTGAATCACGACACCTTCAGCCGCAATACCCGTAATCAGCTCAAGCAGGTGTTTGATGCGCTGCGCGAGCTCATGACGCCGCCCGATCCGCCGAAGCGGCCCATCGGTTTTGCGCCCCCCGAGGACAAGAAGAACAAGACCTGAACGGGTCTCGGCTTCGCCGCTGTTCAACATTGCTGTGCCATCACCTCAGCGCGGGCTGCTAAGGAACGATCTCTGCATAACTCCCGCAATATTCGGGCACCTTTCCTCCATGCCGTGCCTGCACGAAAAAAAACCGCCGTCCGGCGCAAGCCGACACGGCGGTTTTCAGTCAACGCTCAGCAGTCATCACTGCATAGCGCCTCACTTCCACCGCGCCCCTTGCAATGCGGGGTCATCCACCAGCCCCAGCGAGCCCGACACCTTCTTGCCGATACTGCCGGGCGATGCCAGCGCTGCGCTGCCGCAGCTGCCCGATGCCGTCTTCAACGCCTGCCACAGCATGGCGCCGTCTCGCGCATTGCGATTGCTCAGCGTGCTGCCCGTCACGGCATTCAGATACCGCTCCACCGAATACGGCTGGTTGATGTTGGCACCGTAGCTGTTCTGAAGGATCACGGAGCCGGTGCATTGCGCATCGGCGTTGTTCACCACCAACTGGCCACCCGCCCAACCTTCAGGTGCAGTCTCGAAGCCAATCGACACGATGGTGCTGCTCGGGAACAGCTTGCGGTATTGCTGCCACGCGGTCACGCCGTCGTAATGCTCGTAACGCGCGTCGTAGCTCATGATGTTGACCAGGTTGAACGCCGTGGCCAAGGCCGGGTAGCTGTTCACCAACTGGCGCTCCAGGCCGGCCTTGCCGCCCCAGTAACTCACGCCCACACCCGAGCATTGCGCGTCATTGGCCGTGGCCGCCGTGCAATCCGCACCCGTGGACCACGCCGCCACGCTCAGGATGCGGCCGCCTCCGGCGGTGTCCACCGCCTTGCGCATGGCCTTCACCGCACCGGCATAACCATCCAGGCCTTCAATTTCGAAGTCCACATCCAGACCGTCGAAACCCACGTCCTTCATGATGTTGGCCAGTGCCGTGATGGTCGGGCCGCTGCCAGCATGGCCCTCGGCCGACAAGGTGCTCCAGCTGTTGTAGGTGGCACCACCCACGGCCAGCAGCACCTTGATGTTGCGGGCATGCAGGACGTCGATGGCCGCCTTGATGTCCGACGGACGGCCATTGAAGTTGATCCCCGTGCCCGACCAGTTGTTTGCCGTCATGCCGCCCCAGGTGAAGTTGGGCTGCGCAAAGGCCGCCACCACATGGGTGTAGTTAGCCGGAATGCGCGCAAAGTTGCTGGCCTGGAACACCTGGTTCTTGGTCATGCTCGTGGCATCAAACCAGTTGTCGCTCCACGACGGGTAATACACCGTGTAGACACGGCCGGCCTGCGTGGCCGACTTGGCCGCCGGGTCCGTCAGGTCAGGCGAAGGCGCTGGCGCGGGGCTTGGCGCGGGTGACGGACTGGGAGCCGGAGACGGACTCGGTGCCGGCGTGGGGCTCGGTGCCGGCGAGCTGGAGCAGCTTCCCACCACCGTCCAGGGCTGGCCGGAACCCGCGGCGCCGCTGCTGGTCGAGGGGTTGTTGCCCTGGGTCCACCAGTTGGCCTTGTAGTTGGTGGTGGCCACACTGGCCTGATCGCCACCGTTATAAACCTTGGAGGTGGACCAGGCTGGCGCGCAGTTGCCCGTGGGCGCCGGTGCGGGGCTGGGAGACGGGCTCGGCGAAGGCGCCGGGGTGGGTGCAGGCGACGGCGCAGGCGCGGTGCCGCTGATGGCACCCAGGTCCGTCCACAGCGACGCATTGCTGGGGTTCCAGCCCGTGCTGGCGTAATCGGTCTGGTTCACCAGCGCGCGGTAGAGGTGGCCGTTGTAGCTCACCACCGTACCGGCGGCGTAATACACATCGGCCGCCCAGGCGGAATAGGTCTGCGCAGCAGCGTTCAGCGCGAATGCCGCCGCGCTGATCAGCGCGAGCTTGCGCAGCTCACGCAGCGGAATGCGATGGGTGGGGGAAGGCTTCATTCAAGAGCTCCTGTTTGACGTCGACACGACCGCTGCTGAGCGCCCTCGCCCGGGAGCGGCCAGGAGGGCGTCGCTGCCCGACGCGCGCCCTTAGGCCTGGTGGTATTTATTTGGTCTTGTTTTGTCGCGATGGACCATACCACTTTGCCCCTCAAGGACGCGTGACGAGATAGGGAGAATCCCGCAAGCGTGTGAGCAAAGGTTGCGGCGCGAAGCCAGTTGTCGAGGGCTTGCATCCGATTGACCCGCCATCCCGACGGGCTTTTATGTGTGGATGCAGGGGCAAGACCAGTTGCAGTCCAGGTTCACGCCGTAACGTAACACCCTGCCGCGCGGCATCAAAAGAAACGGGGCCCCGAGAAGGGGCCCCGTCGTCCGAGGGAAGTCCGCCGCAAGGGTGCGGCGACGAATCACACCATCAATCCCTGAGCGTCAGTTGAACGTCAAGGGCGTGGCGCATGCACCGACTCGAACTCCGGTGCATATCCCGCTTCGCTCCAGATCTTTTGCAGAGAACCGTCAGATTGGGCCTGCTGCAGCTCATCCATGACCTGGGCACGTGACTTGCCACCCGCAGCAGGCGGCGCAAAGGTCAAGTCTCTGGTCGTGTCCATACTGACTGACACGTCCGTATCACCCTGGGTGTTGGAATAGATGACAGGCTGACCCATCGCCTCATCGAAATCAGGCGAATAGCCGGCTTCGCTATTGATCTTGGCAAGAGCACCGTCTGCCCGCGCCTGCTCCAGCTCGGCGACGACTTGCTCACGGGACTTGGGACCCGAGGCGATTTCTTCCTCCACCTGCGCAAACGCCGGAACGCTCATCGCAGCGGCAAAGGCCAGAACACCCAGGGGAACATCTAAAGGACGGAAGCGACGCATGAGAAATCTCCTAGTTGAAAGTCAGTCCATGGCGGCCTTTGGAACTCACATCCCTTCGGGCCGTTGCAGCGATGTTTTTCAACGCCTTGGAACCAACTCTAGGCGGTCCACCCCGTCAGCAAGCCGACCTGCGCATTACCGTTTCGTCATGTACGCTCAATGAATACGGTCGAATCGCCCTCGCCCTCGCCCCGTTCCGCTGCGCCGCGCCGTTGGTGGCGCCGTCTGCACATTCCCGATGGGGTGGGCCCGCGGCTTTCGCTGTGGTTGGCCACGCAGACCTTCACCGGGCTCGCGCTGGTGTCCCTGGCGGTCTACCTGCTGACCGCCTCCGATCTCCGCCACAAACAAGGCGAAACCCTCCAGCAGAACCAGGCCTTGCTGATTCACCTGCTCGATGAACACCGAGGGACGCAAGCCGGTCAGCTGCACAAGCGGCTGGACGAATTCCTGGAGGTGCACCGGGGCCTGACGCTGACGCTTCAGGGGCCGGATGGCACCACGCTGTATGACCGGGCCGCTGCGGCCCCGCCGGGCTCGCGCCGCGCCATGAACTTCCCCATGACAGATGGCCTGCGAGCCACGCTTTTGCTGGATACCCGCGCGGACGATGCCTTCGTCCGCCGCCTGGGCATGACGCTCATGGCGGCCTCGCTCATCGGCGCCCTGCTGGTCTCCGCCGGCAGCATGGTGCTGGTACGACTGGCGCTGGCGCCCGTGCGGTCCCTCGTGGACCAGACCCGCCGCCTGGCGGCCGACACGCTCCACGAACGGTTGGACGGCAGTGACCAGCCCGACGAATTGCGCCCGCTGGTGCAGCAGTTCAACGCCCTGCTGGAGCGGCTGAATCGCAGCTACACGCAGCTCAAGGGCTTCAATGCCGATGTGGCCCATGAGCTGAGAACCCCGCTCGCCACGCTCATCACGGCCACCGAACTCGCCATGCGCCAGCCCGGCGTACCGGCCGCCACGCTGGACCAACTGGGCTCCAACCTGGAGGAATTGCGGCGCATGGCCGGCATCGTGAACGACATGCTGTTTCTCAGCCACGCCAACAGCGGTGCCGCCGCCCGACGCCAGCGCGTCCCCAGCCTGGCCGCGCTCGCGCGAGACGTGGCGGACTATCACGAGGCCGCCGTGGCGGAGGCCGGCCTGCAGCTCGAGATCAACGGAGATGCCTCCGGCGAAGTGGATGCCCCGCTACTCAAGCGCGCGCTCTCCAACCTCCTGGGCAATGCCACCCGTTACGCGTCCAACGGCAGCACGCTGCAGGTGTGCATCGACAGTGCGGGCGGCGGCCTGCTGCGTTTATGGGTGGCCAATGTCGGGCCTCCGATCCCACCGGAACATCTTCCCAGGCTCTTTGACCGCTTCTACCGCGCAGACCCCTCCCGCACCCGTGGCAACGACCATCACGGGCTGGGCTTGTCCATCGTGGCCGCCATTGCGCGCATGCATGGCGGCGCGCCGTTTGCGATGTCGGCGCAAGGCCAGACGCGCGTCGGGCTCACCGTGGCCGGCGGCGACCTGCCCGCCGCTGCGGGCCGCCGCTGGCGCCGTCGCCGCTTCAAGAGTACCCATGCGCACCTGCGGGCGCCTCTGCATTGAGGTCGGCTCTCCAGAACCCCGGCCTGCACGGCCCCTACACTGCAGCCCCGCTCTCGCCTGCCCCGTGCCGCCACCATGACCGATCGCCTGCTTGAACTTGCCCAACGCCCCTGGGGCCAACGCCTGCTGCGTGCGCTGGGGCTGCCCCAGCCGCAGCGCCTGCGCCGTCGGGAGGGGCCTTGGGCCGAGCAGGAACTTGCAGGCCGCCCGGTGCAGTTGATCGGCATTGGCGCGGCGCCGCTGATGTCCGCCTTGACTCGGGACGTGGCCACGGAAGGTGGCGCACAAGTGGCCGACTCACAGGCCCACGTGGCCACGCTGGTGGTGGACGCCACCGGTGCCATGGCGCTTGGTGATCTGAAGGACCTCTTTCGCCAGGTGCAGGCGGCGCTGCCCAGGCTGGTGTCCGGTGCACGGGTACTGCTGCTGGCCGCGGATCCGGCATCGCTCACCCTGGCCGACAAGGCGGCGGTCGCTCAGGCGGTTCAGGGCTTCGGCCGTTCACTCGCCAAGGAACTGGGGCGGCGGGGCGCCACCGTGACGACGCTGCTGGTGCCTGCCGGCACCCATCCTTCCATGGTCGGCGCGCTGCGCTTCTTCGGCACGGACCGTTCCGCTTATGTCTCGGGTCAGGTGATTCGTTGGGGCGCCATGGAGGCGCCCCACCCGGCTGAACTGCTGGAACACACCGGCACCCGCCAGCGCGTGGCGGTGGTGACGGGGGCTGCTGGCGGTATCGGCACGGCCACCGTCAAGGCGCTCGCATCGGCGGGTTATCGCGTGCTGTGCGTGGACGTACCCGCGGCCCAGGACGCGCTGACGTCACTCGCTGCTGCCGTCAGCGGTGAAGCGCTGGCCGTGGACCTGACCGATGCGGCAACGCCGGCCCGTTTGGCGGCGGCAGCCGCCAGCCACAACGGCATCGACCTGGTGGTTCATAACGCCGGCATCACGCGGGACCGGACCCTGGCGCGCATGAGCGCCACCGAATGGGACAGCGTGCTGGCCGTGAATCTCGGCGCCATCCTCGCCATCGACCAGGCGCTGGATGCGCAGGGCTTGTGGCGCGTGGGTGCTCGGGAGGTGTGCCTCTCGTCCATCAGCGGCATTGCCGGGAACGCCGGGCAGACCAACTACAGCGCCAGCAAGGCGGCATTGATCGGGTACGTGACCGCGCGTGCGGCGGCCATGCAGCCCCGTGGCATCACCGTCAACGCGGTGGCGCCTGGTTTCATCGAGACGGCGATGACACGGCGCATGCCGCTGATGATCCGTGAAGCGGGCCGCCGTCTGAACTCGCTCAAGCAAGGCGGCCGGCCCGAGGATGTGGCCCAAGCCATAGCGTTCCTGGCTACGCCGCAAGCGCAGCCGATGACGGGTGCGGTGCTTCGCGTCTGCGGGCAGTCCTTGTTGGGCGCTTGAACGCCTGGACCTGCGGACCACACAGACCCGGTGGGGGAGACGCGCTACCGCGCGCCCCACACCCTTGCGTCCGCTGACTAGATATAGCCCAGCAGCAGCAGCACCAGCAGGATGACGACCACCAGGCCCAGGCCGCCGCTGGGGTAATAACCCCATTCGCGGCTGTGAGGCCAGCTGGGCAATGCGCCAATCAGCAGCAGGATCAGGATCACAAGCAGGATGGTGGTGATCATGGGGGCTCCGTTCGAGTTGTAGAAGGGAAGAAGACTCCGCCCTTCTTGGCAAGGGCTGTGCCTGCTCGTTCGGAACGCGCATTTCAGAGCATCTGCCCTGCCACCCTTTCGGCAATCGCCATGGACGCTGTCAACCCGGGCGACTCAATGCCGAACAGGTTGAACAGGCCCCTCACGCCATGGTTGTCCGGCCCCTGCAGCTGGAAGTCCTCCGCCGCACTGCCCGGCCCGCTGATCTTGGGCCGGATGCCCGAGTAGGCCGGCTGCAGCGCACCGTCCGGCAATGCCGGCCAGTAGCGGCGGATGGCGGCGTAGAAGACATCAGCACGACGTGGGTCCACGCGGTAATCCAACTCGTCCACCCACTCCACATCCGGCCCGAACCGGGCCTGCCCGCCCAGGTCCAGCGTGAGATGCACGCCCAGGCCGCCCTCCTCCGGCACCGGGTAGATCAACCGCGAAAACGGCGACCTTCCCTGCAGGCTGTAGTAGTTGCCTTTGGCCAGGAAAAGCGGCGGCACCAACGCCGCCGGCATGCCCTGCACCGAGCGCGCCACGGCCTGCGCACCAAGGCCCGCACAGTTGATCACCAGCCCCGCCTGAATCTCCATCGGCTCGCTTCCACCGACGTTCAGCACCACACCATCCGCGCCACCGTCCCCCCCCAGCACTGGCGCGTCAAAGGCCACCATGCCGCCTGCGGCTTCAAAGTCGCCGCGCAGCGCCAGCATCAGGCCGTGACTGTCGATGATGCCGGTGGAGCCGCTCTCCAGGGCCGCGACGCATTGCAGTGAGGGCTCCACGGCCCTGGCGGCCGCACCCGTGAGCATCGTCAATGCGTCCACCCCATTGCGCCGGCCATTCTCGGCCAGTTGCTCCAGCTTCGTCTGCTGTTCGGCCGAGGTGGCCACGATGTACTTGCCGCAGCGCCGGTATGCCACACCGCGAGCGCCGCAGTAGGCATAGAGCAGTTGCTTGCCGCGCACGCACAAGGACGCCTTCAGCGAACCTGGCGGGTAGTAGATGCCCGCGTGGATCACCTCGCTGTTGCGGGAGCTGGTGCCCGTTCCGATGTCCACGGCCTGCTCCAGCACCAGGGTCTCCAGCCCCCGCTGCGCCATCTCCCGCGCCACCGCCAGCCCCACCACCCCGGCACCGATCACGATGCAATCCACGCGCTCCATCAAGGTCCTTCCTTGTCAGTCATTACCCGGATGCCCGCCAACGTGATGGCGAACTCTGGTGCAGCATACGTCCCAAGGGAAGCTCTGCATCACACCCGCGAGCCGAGCTGACCCTGATTCGGGATGGGGCGCAAGGCGCCTTGCACCGAGGCTTGCGGCGAAGCATGCATCCGTGCAAAAGGAAACGCCGCAGACGGATCACTCCGAATGCGGCGTTTCATAAGCCCCGTGCCGGGGCTCGCTTCAGTGTGCACCCGTGGTGTCGGCAATCCGCGTGGGCTTCGGCGCCAGCCACACGGCCATCGCTGCCAGTGCAAAGCAGCAGCCCGAAATCCAGAACACCTGGTTGGTGGCCAGCGTCAGGCTCTGCGTGGTCACCATCTGGTTGATCTGGCTGAGCACCTGCTCCGGCGTGAACCCGGACTGGGCCAACTGATCCGCCAGGCTGCCGAATCGGTCCGTCAAGCCGGAAAGCTCGGAATGTGCCGCCGTGGTGCGGTCCTCCCAACTGGTGTTGACCAGGCTGGTCGCAAATGCGCCTGAGACGGTCCGGCAGAAGTTCATCAGGCCGGCAGCAGACGCTGTCTCCGACTCCTCCACGCTGGACAGCGCCAGTGCCGACAGCGGCACGAAGAAGAACGGCAGCCCCACGCCCATCACCAGCAACGGCAGGCCGATCTCCCAGAAGCCCATGTCCGGTGAGGCAAAGCTGCGGTAGAGCGTCACGCCGCCCAGCCAGGCCACCCCAAAACACACCAGCTTGCGAGGGTCCACCTTCGTGCTGAGCTGGGCCGCCAGCGGCGCCGACAGGACCGCCAGCACGCCGGACAAGGCCGTTACCAGCCCCGCCTTGGTGGCCGTGTAGCCCAGGGTGTTCTGCAGCCACAGCGGTGTCAGCACCGTGGCACCGAAGAAGGCACCAAAAGCCAGGCTGATGGTGAGCACGCTGGCGCTGAAGCCCCGATGGCGGAACACCTGCAGGTCCACCACCGGATTGGGCGTGTCTCGCTCCCAGATCAGGAAGGTCACAAAACCGACCGCCGCGATGATGGCCAGGCCGATGATCTCCGGCGACGCAAACCAGTCCAGATCCTTGCCCTCGTCCAGCATGAGCTGGAACGCGCCCACCCAGATGATCAGCAGGCCCAGGCCCACGCCGTCAATGCGGGCCGCATCGCGCGGCGTCTCGTAGCGCTTGAGCATGCGCCAGCCCGCCACGGCGCACAGCAACGCCACCGGCACATTGATGAAGAAGATGAAGGGCCAACTCGCGCCGTCGCAGATCACACCGCCCAGGATGGGACCCATGATGGGGGCGATCAGCGTGGTCATGGCCCACAGGCCGGTGGCCGCCGCAGCCTTCTCCTTCGGGAAGATGCGCAGCAGCAGGGTCTGGGACAAGGGCATCAGTGGCCCGCCGGCCAGGCCCTGGAAGATGCGAAACAGCACCAGGGTGCCCAGGTTGTGCGCAAAGCCGCACAACGCCGAGAACAGGCCGAACAGCAGCATGGAGGCGATGAACACCCGCACGGTGCCAAAGCGGCGCGCCAGCCAGCCCGTCAGTGGCACGGTGATGGCCTCGGCCACCGCATAGGAGGTGATGACATAGGTGCCCTGGCTGCTCGTCGCGCCCAGGTTGCCCGCAATGGTGGGCACCGAGACATTGGCGATGGTGGTGTCCAGCACCGCAATGAAGTTGGCCGCCGCCAGCACCAGCCCGGCGGCCACCAGCTGGCCGCCCTGCAGCGGAGCATCCGGGCCGTCGCGGCCCAGGCTTGGGGTACTCATGGCCGACCTCAGCGAGTGGTGGTGGGCTGCACCGCATCGGCAGCCGTGGTGGACACCGGCTGCACGCCCATCGGCGTGGCTGTTGCCGTGGCAGCCACGGCCGTGGGTGCGCGGTCGGAAGACGCCAGCATCGGTGCGGCCAGGGCCGCCAAGGCGGCGCTCGGCTCACCACGGGTATCGATGCTCACCGCCATCGACAGGCCCACCTGAAGCGGGCGCTGCGCCAGTTCCTGCGGGTCGATGGCCACACGCACCGGCACACGTTGCACCACCTTGATCCAGTTGCCGGTGGCGTTCTGCGCCGGGATGGCCGCAAAGGCCGAACCGGTGCCACCGGCCAAGCCGGTCACCACGCCGTGATAGACCACCGAGGACCCATAGAGATCCGCCTTGAGTTCCACCGGCTGGCCAGCACGCACCTGGCCCAGCTGGCCTTCCTTGAAGTTGGCGTCGACATGCACTTGCTGGGTGGGCACGACCGTCATCACCACGGTGCCGGCCTTGACCTTCTGGCCAACTTCGATCTGGCGGCGGGCCACCACCCCATCCGTGGGCGCCCGCAGTACGGTGCGCTCCACATCCACACGGGCCTGATCGCGCTTGGCGCGCGCCAGGGCCACCTCCGGGTTGTCCGCCAGGCTGGACTGTTCGATCAGGGCCTGGTTGGCGGCCATGGCACCCAGCGTGGCGGCACGGTTGGCCCGCGACTGCTCGGCAGTGGCGTGCGCAGCGGCCATGCGGGCCTGCGCCGTGTTGAAAGCCGCCTGGGCGTTGGAGAGCTCTTCGCCGGAGACAGAGCCGGTGGTGGCCAGGGCCTGGCGGCGCGCCAGGTCCAGCTTGGCACGATCCAGGTCCGCCTGGGCCACCTTGAGCTGGGCATCAGCCTGCTGCTGCTCTGCGTCGCGGGCAGCCACCTGGGCGCGATAACCCAGGTCCGTGGCCTGGTAGGTGCGCACACGGCGCTCGGCTCGGCCCAGCTCGGCTTCCGCCTGGGCCAGCGCCAGTCGGGCATCGGTCGCATCCAGCTCCACCAGGATGTCGCCCTTGCGGACGTGCTGTGTGTCCACCACACGCACGCCCTGCGTGATCGCGTCGATGGCCGGTGTGATCTGGGCCACCTCGGCGGCGGTGTAGGCGTTGTCGGTGGAGACGTAGCGGGCACCGATGAAGTGCTGGTAGGCGTAGGCCCCGCCCCCGAGGATCACCACGGCAGCGGTCACGATGGCCAGGCGCGGCTTGCGGCGCGCCGGCTGCGGCGCGGCGGCGGCCTTGAAGGCGCTGGCGGCGGCCGGGGCGCCGGTGTGGTGGTCGGTGGTCGCGTTCGGCTGGCCATCAGCGGCGCTGTTGCTGCTGTGGCTGTTGCGGGAGTTCTGTTCAGGCGTTTGGTCAGCGTGGGACATGATGGATTTCCAGAGTGCCGGGTGGCGGTGCGCCGTGAAGGCGAGCCGGGCGGCGTTCAATCGACGAGAAGAGGTCGGGATGCGGGCGTTTGATAACCGCCCCCCAGGGCCTTGATCAGCGAGACGTCCAGGCTCATGAGCCGCGCTTGCAGCTCCGTCAGCGCGCGGGCCTGGCTGAGGTAGCTGTCCTCGGCGCTCAGCACATCCAGATAGGTGGAAAGGCCACCCTCGTAGCGGCGCCGGGTGAGCGTCCAGGCATCCTGGCTGGCATCGCAGGCCAGTTGCGCCTGGGCCAGGCGATCGCCCAGTGCGGTTTCGCTGGCGGCCACGTCGGCCACGTCCTGCAACGCCTGGGCCAGCGTCTGCCGGTATTGCGCCACCGCTTCGTCGTAGACGCCATAGGCCTGCTTGTACTGGCCCGTCAGGCGCCCCTGATCAAACAGCGGCAGGCTGATGGCCGGGCCGAAGCTGCCCGTCTGGGAGCTGGATCTGGCCAGCATGTCCAACCCCAGCGACTGGAATCCGAAGGACGCGCTGAGATTGACGTTGGGGTAGAACGCGGTGCGGGCCGCATCGATCTTCTTGCCGGCCGACTCTGCCCGCAGCCGGGCGGCGACGATGTCGGGGCGGCGGCCCAGCAGGTTCAGTTCGATCTGCGCCGGCAGCCCTTGCACCTGGGACAGATCCACCACCGGGCGGCTCAGGCTCACCCCGCGGTCGGGCCCCGCCCCCAGCAAGGCGGCGATGAGATGGCGCTGCAGCACCAGGGACTCCTGGATGGACAGCAGGTCACCCTCGGCCTGCGCCAGGCGCGCCTGGGCCTGGCGGGTGGCCGCGCGGGTCTCCAGGCCATGGGCCTCGCGTTCACGCATCAGTCGGGCCGTCTGCTGGCGCGCCTCTTGCGCGGCCTTGGCGGTGTCTTCCAGGGCGCACAGGCGGGCGAAGTCCGCGTAGGCGGTGGCCAGCTGCGCCGCCAGACTCAGGCGCGCCTGCGCGGCATCGGCCTGGCTGGCCATCCAGCTGGAGGTGGCGGCGGTGAGCAGGTCGTGCTGGCGGCCCCAGAGGTCCACTTCATAACTCAGCTGCACAGCGGCCTGGCCATAGTTGTTCCAGCCTTGCGGCACAAAGGCCGCTGGAATGCCGTTGTTGTAGCTCTGGCGCTCCCGGTTCACGCCGGCGTTGACGCTGGTGGAGGGGCGCAGGCTGGCGCCCTGCTGCTCCACCACCGCAGCCGCCTGCCGCAGGCGGGCCTCGGCCACTTTCAGCGACGGCGCGTCCCGCAGCGCTTCATCCATCAGGGCATTGAGTTGTGGGTCGCCATAACGCATCCACCACGGGTCGGCGGGCCAGGCGGCCGTGTCACGGCCCGGCATCGACTGGGTGGCGGCCAGGGAACCCGCTTCCGGCAACGCGGCGCGCGGCCCCAGGTCCGGAATCTGGGCGCAAGCCGTCAGAAGGATGGCGGAGACCACGGAGGTCAGCAGTGGGCCGGTGATCGGCCAGCGGACGGAGCGCCAAGGAGACTGAGGAGGAGGAACGGATCGCATGGGTGTGGCTTTAACTGAACTGTTCGGTTCAGTTTAGATTTGACGCGATCCGAGCGTCAAGCAAAAATGTACTCAGTGGTTCAGAAATAAGTGACAGGTGTCACGACGGAGTTCCCATGCGCACCAAAACCGAAGAACGCCGACTGCTGATCCTGGATGAGGCGGCGGTGGTTTTTCAGGACGTCGGTTATGAGAAGGCCTCGATGGCGGAGATCTCCCAGCGGGTGGGCGGCTCCAAGGCCACGCTCTACAACTACTTCCCGTCCAAGGAAGACCTGTTCGTGGCCGTGATGGAGCACAAGGCCAAGCGGCACATGGCTGGCATCTTTGAACTGCTTAACCATGAGGCGCCGTTGGCGGACGTGCTGCTGCGCTTCTCCAGGGAATTTGTGCGGGTGCGGCTATCCCCGGAGCTGGTCTCCATTCACCGCATGGCGGAACATGAGGGCGACCGCACCGAGGTGGGCCAGTTGCTCTACCGCAATGGCATCCAGCGCGGCTGGACGCTGGTGGCCGACTTCCTGGCCGAATGCATGCGCCGAGGCACCCTGCCCCAGGCGGACGCCGGGGTGGCGGCGTGGCACCTCAAGGCGCTGGTGGAAGCGGAGGTCCGCGAGCCGCGCATGCTGGGGGTGATGAAGGAGATGCCGCCGGACGAGGTGCTGTCGACGGTGGTGGCTCGTGCAGTGAAGGTGTGGCTGCGCGGTTATGGCGCAGCCGCAGAGGCATGACGCCATGGTCATGAAAAACGCCCACGAGGCGCGGCCGGGATGGCCGGGACCTCGTGGGCATTGTGGGCGTCGCTGTGTACGCTCAGAAGCTGTGCTTGATGCCGGTGGCAATGCCGTTCTGTGAACCACCCGCCGTTGGTGTACCCCCCGAAGCTGCATTGCTCACGCTCAGCGCACTGGTGCCATCGTTGTCGATGCGACCCACAGTGGCATAGAGCGCGGTCCGCTTGGACAAGGTGTACGTGCCGCGCAGGGCCAGCAGCGTCGCTGCGTTGGCGCTGTTCTTGTAGTCCAGCTTGAACAGCTCCGCCTCCAGCAGGATCTGCGGGTTCAGCGTGTAGCCAGCGCCCAAGTACCAGAGGTTGCTCTTGGGGGTGGTGACGCTGCCTTCATTGCGGCGGTTGATCAATCCGGCGCCCAGCTTCCAATCCCCGAACTTCGCCCAGCCGGCCACGGTGGCGCGGCGGTCGGTGAGCGCGCTGCTGGTCAGGCCCGCAAAGGCACCCGTCCCGCCACGGATTTCATCCACGGCAGCCACCGCACCCCAGGTGGCCGTGTCGTACTTCACCATGGCGGACCATTGGCGGCAGGCCTTGGAATCGGTCGCGCTTTCGCCGGCACAGTTGGTGCCGGCCGGCGTCGGGCCGGCGTTGACCGAATCGCGGCCCGGGCTGAAGGTGGCACCGAGGGTCCAGCCGCTGAACGTCCCGCGCCAGGCGATGGCGTTGTCCACACGGGCATTGGGCAGGTAGCTGTCCAGCGAGCCGGAACCGAACATGGCCGGGCCGAGCAGGTCCGCGTCCAGTTGCGACCAGTACAGCATGGAGTACTGGCGGCCCAGCGCCACGGTGCCAAAGTCACCGCTCAGGCCGACGTAGGCTTGGCGCCCCCAGACGCGGCCGCCCTGGTTGAGGGTGCCGTTGTCCACGCCAATGCCCTGCTCCAGCACAAACACAGCCTTCAGGCCGCCGCCCAAGTCTTCCGTGCCGCGCAGGCCCAGCCGGGAGGGCAGCGAGCCGGTCAGGCCCGGCATGCGGGTCAGGCCGTCATGCCCGGCGCCGACATTGCTCAGGTGCTCGACCGATGCATCGATCAGCCCGTAGATGGTCACGCTCTGAGCGTGCGCGGTGCCGCTGGCCAGGCACAGCGCCGCGCAAGCCGCGGCCAGTCCCGTTCCGGCCTGCAGGCGTTGGTTGAATGGGGTCTTCATGTGTCTCCTCTTGGGGTGGTGGAAGTGTTGGCCGGGGACCTCGTCGTGTCCTCCGGGCCCGGCCTCAGCCGGGCGGGGCCGGCCGACCGCGGGCGGACCGTCGCCGGGACGGTCTCGCCAGCGGCCGCAGCCGGAGGGATCTCATCGGCCGGTGGTGGCCGTGTTGGTGGTGATGGCAGCCGGGCTGGCGGGGCTGGAGGGGCTGGAGGGGCTGGCAGCGGCCGCCGGCTCCTGGGGTGCCGACCAGTCCAGCTTGCCCGCCTCCTTGCCCGCCACCGAATAGAGCGCCTTGGTGTTGCGGGTGGCCTGGAACTGCTCCAGCGTTTCGCCGCGCATGGCCGCGTAGATGTGCAGGTTGGAGACCCCCACCACCGCGCCCAGCTTCTCCAGCATGAAGAAGATGACGCCGTAGTGGATCATTCCGCGCCAGTCCCGGCGACGGATAAGGTCCTGCTCCGCCGCGGTCAGGCCGGCGCGTGCGAACTCGGCCTCCGGGTCCTTCAGGAAGGCGGCGCGGTGCTGGGGCACCACCAGCTCATGCAGAAAGTGGTTGATGCGGTAGGCCTTCACGCTCACCGCCAGCGAGAACGGATAGGTGCCCGCCAACTGCTCGATGCCCGCCAATTGCGCACCAATGCGCGCCGCCTGTCGAGCCCGCTCCGCGGCCGAGGGCTCGCCCGCCTCGTTCTCGAACACCGCCGTGGCAATGCCGGTCATGGACGGCAGGTAGTAGCTGCGGTGCAGGCAGTTGACCCGCGCCGACAGCGCGCCGCGCATCACCAGCCACATGATCACTTCCGAGCCTTCCATGCCGCCGAGCTGGGCATATTCGGCGTGAGTCATCTCCGCCAGGCGTTCGGGATCTTTCTCCAGCAGGTCCAGGAAGCGGTGGTCCCACTCGGTGTTGTTGAAACCGGCGCGCTCGCCATGCACCTGGTGCGACAGCCCGCCGGTGGCCACGATGGCCACCCGCAGGTCTTCCGGATAGCTCTCGATGGCCCGGCGCAGTGCCTGGCCCAACTTGTAGCAACGCCGCGCGGTGGGGATGGGGAACTGCAGCACACCGATCTGCAGCGGCACCATCTTCACCGGCCAGCCGGGCGCCGATGCCTGGCCACTGCCGGCCTCACCGGAGTGGTGCTCCACCAGCATGGACAGCGGCGAGAAACAACCGTGGTCCAGCGCCCGGCGCTGGAAGAAGGACATGTCGAATTCATCCGCCATCAGGCTCTGGCCCAGATGCGCTGCAAAGGCCGGATGGCCCTGCACCGGAGGCAGGTCACGCGCACCCGCGCCTTCATCGGCCACCTCCCATTGCTCGCCAACCCCGAGCGTGAACGCGGAGTAGTGATCAAAGAAGAACGAGGTGACGTGGTCGTTGTAGATGAACAGCAGAACGTCGGGCTTCTTGGCATCCAGCCATTCACGCACCGGGTCGAAGGCTTCGAAGATCGGCGCCCAGGTGGGGTCGTTGCGCTTGTCGCGGTCGAAGGCAAAGCCGATGGTGGGCGTGTGGGAAGCAGCAATGCCGCCGATGATGACTGCCATGGTGATGAACTTTCGGGCCCAATTTTTGTGATGCAGTCTAGGAATCGGGCCTGGCGGCGGCCAGATGGCAGGCCCCACGGGGCGATAACGTATCGTTATCATGGTTCACCATGAAACTCACGAATCTCAAGGCGCTGGTCGCCTCGGTGGAAGAAGGCAGCCTGCGCGGCGCGGCGCGGCGCATTGGCGTGTCGCAGCCGGCATTGACCAAGATGATTCGTGAGCTGGAGCGCGAACTGGCCACCACCTTGCTGCTGCGCAGCACGACCGGGGTGCTGGCCACCGCACAGGGCATGGTGTTGTACGAACGCGCCATCGCAGCCGACCGCGAGCTGGCCCATGCGGTGGACCAGATCCAGCAGCTGGGGGGCCGCATGACCGGCACGCTGGCGATCGGCGCGGTGCCCCTGGCGGTGATGCTGCTGGTGCCCGAGGCCCTGCGCACGTTTGGGGCGGAGTTTCCGGAGATCCAGCTGCGCATCACCGAGGAGCTCTACATTGCGCAGCTCACCCGCCTGCGCAAGGGCGAGGTGGACATCGCCCTGGGCCCCTTGCCTGAGCACCTGCCCTCCGGCGAATTCACGGTGGAGCCGCTGATGCCGATCGACATGGTGATCGTCGTGGGCAAGGGCAATCCGCTGCGAAGAGCGACCACGCTGGCCGAGTTGAACGACGCCCCCTGGGTCTACACCGGCGCGACCTCGGAGTCCGGTTATGCCAAGACGCTGTTCGAGAACCACGGCCTGAAGCCGCCACCCGCCGGGGCGCTGGTGAATTCAACGCTGGGCTTGCTCTCCATCATCGCCAGCGGCAACTGCGTGGGGCTCATGCCGCAGCAGATCGCCGTGCACCCGTTTGCCATGCAGCATCTGGAGGTGGTGCGGGTGGCCGAGGGGCCGCTGCGGCTCACCATTGGCGCGCTGGCGCGGGCCGATGCATCGCTCAAGCCGAGTGTGCGGCACTTCCTGGCACACCTGCATCGCGCCGCCCATCATCTGACGGGCTCGCAGCGCTTCTGAGCCGTGGCCCCAGGGGTGCCTTCAGCGCGCTGCTGGCACAGGCGCTGATGCACGTGCGGGTGCGGGTGCAGGTGCGGGTGCAGGGGCCGGACCCACACGCTGCACATCCGGCGCCACCTTGTTGACGGCACGCACCGGATACGGCTGGAACAGATCGCTGCCGGCCCAGGCGGGCACGGGAATGTCGCTGCCACTCACCGGGCCGTAGCTGTCGGCAAGGTTCACATCGCCCTGCCCTTTGTAGCGGGCCACCTGCGGATAGGGATAGACCGGGCGAGTGCGCTGGATCACGGGCGCTGCGGGGCCGAAGTCCATCATGCCGGGCGGCGGACCGTCGGGCCGGCCTTGCGGGCCCGAGCCACCGGCCATCGGCGGACGGCCACCTGGTGGACCGCCCTCGCCGGCCAATTTGCCATCCGGTTTACCGTCGGGTTTACCGTCCGGCTGGCCAAACCCACTGGGACGCTGCCGAGGCGGCGGCGTGCTGGCAACCACGCCCGCCGGCGCCCGGCCCTGCTCCACCCAGCCCATCATCGGCGTCAACAGGTCAATGGCGCTGGGCCCTTCCCCGCCGGCGCAGTGATACACGCCCGGCAGCAGATACAGCCGCTCGAAGGCCTGGGCCTTGTCTTCACCCATGAAGCGCCGCACCGCCTGGTGATAGGCGATGCTGTTGAGCGGCGAAATGTGGGGGTCGGACCAGCCATGCCAGATCACCAGCTTGCCGCCGCGTGCGGCGAAGCGGGAGAGGTCGGGGTTGGTGGCGTCGAACAGCGGATGCCGCGCCCGCAACTGGTCGAAGGTGGCACGGTCGAAACGCAGGTCCGCCAGCTTGAAGTCCTGCGGCGGATCCACCTCGAAAATCAGGTGCTGCAGTGCTTGCAACGCAATGCGCTCGCTGAAGATCGGCTGGCTGGCCTGCGCCGGCACAAACACGCCGGCCCAGCCCAGCTCGGAACCCGGCTGCGGGCCGCCAGCCGTGAGGCGCTCACCCGTCTGGGGATCACGCGGGCCCTCGTACAGCTGCCGCGCGGCGGTGGTTTCACTGCGGCTCAGGCAGTTGGGGCCGGGCTTGTCCTCGTCACCCGGGCACTGGACCACGGCGGGGTCGAACTTGCACAGGCGCGGGTCGGCAATCAGCCCATCCAGCCGGCCATCGAGTCCATCACATTGCTTCAGCACCGCCTGGTGCAGCACCGCCAGGCGCGGTGCAATCAGGATCGCGTTGCCATCCGGGCCGGTGTTGGCGCGCGCCTGCCAGCCGTGATAGAGGCTGTTCTGCACCTGGAAGTTCAGCGCCGCAGCGCCAGCCAGGATGCCGTCGAAGTCCTCGGGATAACGCTGCGCTTCCACCAGGGCTTCGCGCCCGCCATCCGAGCAGCCACTGAAATAGGCGAAACGCTGCGGCCGGCCATAGAAGCGCTGGATCAGCCGCTTGGACGCCACCGCCGTGAGGTGCACCGCCCGATGCGCGAAGTCCTCGCGTTTCTGGGCGTCCAGCCCGAAGCTGCCGTCATTGTCCTGATGACCCATGTCGGTCGAGGCAATGGCAAAGCCGCCCTGCGTCAGGTTGAGGCAACCATCAGCCGCCCCCACCTCCATGCCGATGCGCCCGCACAGGCCGCCGCACCCCACCTGCAAAAAGCGCTGGGTCCAGCTGCCCAGGGGCAGCGCCACGCGGAACTGGATACTGGGCGCCAGCACCCCCTCCACCACGCAGGCCGGCAGGCCCTGGCTGGTGCCCTTGGTGGCCTTGGTGACCTGGCTGCCGCGGCCGCCAATGTCGATCAGGGCCGTCGTGGTCAAGGCCTCGCAGGACGCAATGGGGGTCACCACGGACAAGGCGACGCCGCCAGGCACGAGGCCCGCCGGCACAGGCGGCGGCACAGGCGCCGCTGCAATACCCGACGGAGGGGCCGACGGAGGACCTGATGCCGGACCGGCAGACACCCCTCCTTCGGCAGGCGTCGACAACGGGGACGCATGTGAAGGCACCGCCTCCAGCAGCACAAATGCCGCCAGCGCCGCCAGGGCCCACCAGACCCACGTGCGCCACAGTCCTGGGCGTTGTCGCGGAGGGGGACGGAAGGAATGGGAAGAGTCAGTCATGTTGCCGGGATCTTCCGCACCACTGTGGAGGACGTCAACGAAAGGCCAGTCTAGACAGCCCTTTTCGGGGGACGCTCGTTGGTATGTGCGCAACAGCGCTACGAGAGCTTTACGTCCCGACGCAAATCAGCGTCCGTCGCCTCACGAAACGGTGCGCCGGACATGGGCGCCCCGCCCTCACTCCATCAGCGGTGCCTCGCTGACCAGCCGCATGAGTAACGCGGCCGTTCGCTGCATCAAGGGCGTGGCACGTTTGCTGGTGGGGGTGACCAGGCACAAGGTGCTCTGAATATCCGCCCGCGCAAAAGGTGTCACCACCAGCCGCTCCGGATGCTCCACGATGCGCAGCGCCTCCTCCCCAAGCGCCGCGTGGCCGATGCCCGCGGCCACACAGTCCAGGATGGCCGGCACGCTGGAGACTTCCCACTGCACTTCCAGCTGCACGCCCGCCATGGCCGCCGCCTGCTCCATCAGCGTGCGGAAGATGTGCCCGCGCTGGGGCATCACCAGCGGGTAACGGGACAGCTGCTTGAGCGTGGGCGGCTTGGTGGGCGCCTCGTTCTTCGGGCTCACCAGGCACAGCCGCTCTTTGCGCAGCGGCAGGATTTCCAGCGCCGGCACCGGCTCGGGGTTGTAGACCAGGGCCAGGTCGGTACGCCCAGTGAGCAGCCATTCGGTCAGGTGGACCGAGAAGCCCTCCATGATGGCCAGCCGCGCCTGCGGCATGTCCTGCTGGAAGGCGCGGATCAAGGCCAGCGTGTGCACCCGCGCCAGCGTGGGAGGCATGGCAATGGTGATCTGCCCCACGGGCTCGCTGCGCTGGGCCCGCAGGTCTTCCTTGGCATGGCTCACCAGGTTGAGGATGTCCTGCCCATGCTGCAGCAGGCGCCGGCCCGCCTCGGTCAGCTGCACGCCGCGCCCGTTGCGCAGCAGCAGCGTCTCATGCAGCTCCGTCTCCAGCGCCCGCACCTGGCGGCTCAGCGCCGGCTGGGCCACACCCAGCACCAGCGCCGCCTTGCTGAAGCTGCCATGTTCGGCCACGTGGACGAAGGTTTCGAGTTGGGTCAGGTTCATGGCCCGGATGATCTCACGCCATGCCTGTTTGGAATATCAGCTAGTGGGAGCTAGAACTGGATTGATGGTGCCGACCGCTCCAGAATCCACCGCAGTTCAGTTTTGGGACCCGCCTGCCGTGATCGCTCCCCTTGTCGGCATTTCCTCCATGGCCACCCGCCAGGTACTGGCCGACCTGGCCAGCGCCCTCACTTCAGCCACCGGGCTTGAGCTGCGCGTGGAGTCCGTCGGCGGCGTGGATGCCGCCAAACGCGTAGCCGCCGGCGAAGTGCTGGACCTGGTCATCCTGGCCGAGGACGCCATGTCTCGCCTGGCCGATGCCGGCCATCTGGTGGCGGACAGCCGCCGTGTGATCGTTGAATCCCCGATGGTGATCGCCGCCACCGCAGGCGGCCCGTTGCCGGACGTCTCCACTGGCGACGCGCTACGCCAGGCCCTGCTGGACGCCCCCGGCATTGGTTATTCCACCGGCCCCAGCGGCACCGCCCTGCTCCAGCTGATCGACCGGTGGGGCCTGCGGGACGCCCTGGGCGAGCGCCTGCGCCAGGCGCCCCCGGGCGTACCGGTCGGCTCGTTCATTGCCAAGGGCGATGTCTCCATCGGCTTTCAGCAGCTCAGCGAGCTGCAGCATGTCCCTGGGATCACCATCCTGGGCCCGATGCCGGCGGGCTTCGAGATCATCACGCGCTTTGTGGGGGCTGTTGCCGCCACCAGCGCGGAGCCCGCCACGGCCCGCCGCGCGCTGGACTTCCTCACCGAGGCCCGCCATGACGCGCTCAAGCAGCGCCATGGCATGACGCCACCGGCGTGACACCCCGGCAGCCACCCGTCGCCAGGCCCGCTTTCTTCCTGACTTTCAGACACCCACGAGCTTGACCCAAGATGTCCACACGCAAGCCCCTCATCATTGACGTCCACGGCCACTACACCACCGCGCCCACCGCGCTGGGTGCCTGGCGCGACCAGCAGATCGCCGGCCTGAAGGACCCGTCCAAGGCCCCGAAACCGAGCGACTTGAAGATCAGCGACGACGAACTGCGCGAATCGATCATCACCAACCAGTTGGCCAAGATGCAGGAGCGCGGCAGCGACCTGACCATCTTCAGCCCGCGTGCCAGTTTCATGGCGCACCACATCGGCGACTTCCAGACCTCCGCCACCTGGGCCGCGATCTGCAACGAGCTCTGCTATCGCGTCAGCGAACTGTTCCCGGACCACTTCATCGGCGCCGCCATGCTGCCGCAGAGCCCGGGCGTGGACCCGGCGACCTGCATTCCGGAGCTGGAGAAGTGCGTCAAGGAATATGGCTTTGTCGGGATCAACCTGAACCCGGATCCCTCCGGTGGCCATTGGACCAGCCCCCCGCTGACCGACCGCCATTGGTACCCCATCTACGAAAAGATGGTGGAGTGGGACATCCCGGCGATGGTGCACGTCTCCACCAGCTGCAACGCCTGCTTCCACACCACCGGCGCCCACTACCTGAACGCCGACACCACGGCCTTCATGCAGTGCCTGACCGGCGATCTGTTCAAGGACTTCCCGACGCTGAAGTTCCTCATCCCCCACGGTGGCGGCGCGGTGCCCTACCACTGGGGCCGCTTCCGTGGCCTGGCGCAGGAACTGAAGAAGCCGCTGCTGGACGAGCACCTGCTCAACAACATCTTCTTCGACACCTGCGTCTACCACCAGCCCGGCATCGACCTGCTGGCCCGTGTGATCCCGGTGAAGAACGTGCTGTTCGCCTCCGAGATGATCGGCGCCGTGCGAGGCATCGACCCCACCACCGGCCACTACTACGACGACACCAGGCGCTACATCGAGGCCACGCCTCACCTGAATGACGATGAGCGTTTCCAGATCTACGAAGGCAATGCCCGCCGCGTGTTCTCCCGGCTGGACACCGCCCTGAAGGCCAAGGGCCTGTAACCCCATCAGCAGTTGAAGGAATTCCCCATGTACGAACTTGGAGTCGTCTACCGCAACATCCAGCGCGCCGACCGTCACGCGGCCGACGCCCTGGGTCATCTCGGTTCCGCCACGGTGCACGAGGCGATGGGCCGCGTGGGCCTGCTCAAGCCCTACATGCGCCCCATCCAGCGCGGCGTGAATGTCTCCGGCACGGCAGTGACCGTGCTGCTGCACCCCGGGGACAACTGGATGATGCATGTGGTGGCGGAGCAGATCCAGGAAGGCGATGTGGTCGTGGCCGCGCTGACCGCCGAATGCACCGACGGCTATTTCGGTGACCTGCTGGCCAGCTCCTTCAAGGCCCGGGGTGCTCGCGCGCTGATCATTGACGCTGGTGTCCGGGACGTGAAAACCCTCAACGAGATGAACTTCCCGGTGTGGAGCAAGGCCATCTCGTCCAAGGGCACCATCAAGGCCACGCTGGGATCGGTCAATATCCCGGTGGTGTGCGCAGGCGCCTTTGTCACGCCGGGCGATGTGATCGTCGCGGATGACGACGGTGTGGTGAACGTGCCGGCCGCGCTGGCAGTCAAGACGCTGGAGGCCGCCACCGCCCGCGAAGCCCTGGAAGGCGCCAAGCGCGAGAAGCTCGCGGCCGGCGTGCTGGGGCTGGACATGTACAAGATGCGCGAGCCGCTGGCCCAGGCAGGCCTGCGCTACATCGACTAGGGCTGACGAAGCGCAGACCAGTCGGTGGACCTTCAGGCCCACCACCAGCAGTCCGGGCGGCCATTCAACGTGACGAGAACAGACGGAGACAAGCACGATGAGAGTTCCCCAAGACACGCACCGCCGCCGCGCGTTGGCGATCACCCTCGGGTTGGTCGCTGCCGCAGCCTGTGGCTCGGTGGCCGCACAGACTGCTGGACAGACAGCCGCCCCGGGCGCCGCCGCCACGGATTGGCCCAATCGCCCGGTCCGCATCATCACACCCTTCCCGGCCGGTGCGGGCCCCGAGACCGTGGCCCGCATGGTGGCCGAGAAGCTGCAGAAGAAGTGGGGCAAGCCGGTCATCGTGGAGAACAAGCCCGGGGCCAACGGCTTCCTGGCCATCGACACCTTCAAACGGGGCTCGCAGGACGGCTACGACCTCATCCAGCTGGACAACGTCCACCTGGTGGTCTACCAGCATCTGTTCAAGAAGCTGCCCTATGACCCGGTGAAGGACTTCGACCCCATTGCACCGCTGTTCCGCACCTATTTCTTTGTGGGCGTTCCCACCAACAGCAAATACAAGACCGTCGGTGACATCGTGGCGGACGCCAAGGCCCATCCGGGTGCGCTCAACTACGGTTCCTGGTCGGTGGGCAACCCGGTGCACCTGGGCGCCGCGCAGCTGGAGGCCATGACGCACACGCAGATGCAGCATGTCATCTACAAGGAGACATCGATGCTCTACACCGCCGTGGCCAACGGCGAACTGAACTTCGCACTGGGCTCCATGGCCACCGCCGGCCCGTTGCAACGCGCCGGGCGCATCCGCTTCATCGCGGTGACGGCGCCCAAGCGCCATCCGGCCTTCCCGGATCTGCCCACCGTGGTGGAATCAGGCGGCCCGGCAGGTTATGAGGTCACCGGCTGGACCACCATTGCCGCGCCCAAGAACCTGCCCAAGGCGGTGGCGGACAAGATCCAGCGTGACATCGAAGCCGCGCTGGCGGAGCCCGACATCAAGGAGCGCTACGCCACCTTCGGCTACGACGTGTTCCCCGCCACCCGGGAGCAGTTTGCGGCCTTCATGGCGACGGAGTCGGCCAAGTACGCCGACATCGTCAAGCGCTCCAACATCGCCCTTGACTGAGCGCCTTCACGGGGCCTGGTTCCCGAGCGCCCCGTCGTCATCGCCTTCGTGCTCCGGCCCGGCCAGGGCCGGCCACCATCACTGATACAAGCAGTACCTCCATGTCTGATACCGCTACCCAAACCCCCGCCGATGGCAGCTTGCGCATCGGCCTGGTTGGTTATGGCGAGGTGGGCCGCATCCTCGCCGAGGATCTGCGCGCCGCCGGCCATGCCGTCAGCGCCTACGACCTGAAGCTGGAATCGCCCTCGGCGCAGGCCGATGCCATGCGTGAGCATGCCGCTGCCCACGGCGTCACGCTCAGCACCTCCGCCACCATGGTGGCCACCGGCGCCGAGCTGGTGATCAGCGCGGTCACGGCCAGCGAAACGCTGAACGCCGCCCGCGGCTGCGCGGCGGGGCTGACGGCCGGCACCTTTGTGCTGGACTTCAATTCCGCCTCACCCGGTGCCAAGCAGCAGGCCGCGGAAGTGGTCGATGGCCACGGGGGCCGCTATGTGGAAGGCGCGGTCATGACCAGCGTGCCGCCCTACCGCATCAAGGTGCCGCTGCTGCTGGGCGGCCCGCACGCCCAGACCCTGATGCCGGTGCTGGAGCGCTTGGGCTTCGCCCCGAAGGTGCATGACGAGCGCCTGGGCGTGGCCAGCGCCACCAAGATGTGCCGCAGCGTGATGATCAAGGGGCTGGAAGCCATGGTCATCGAGAGTTTCACCACCGCCCGCCATTACGGCGTGGAGGATGCGGTGGTGGCATCGCTGCAGGAAACCTTCCCGGGCATCGACTGGGAAAAGCAGGCGGCGTATTTCTTCCAGCGCGTCATCCAGCACGGCCGGCGCCGCAGCGAAGAAGTTCGCGAAGTGGCTGTGACCGTGCGCGAGGCAGGTCTGGTGCCCTGGAGTGCGGACGGCACGGCCGAACGCCAGGCCTGGGTGGCGGACCTGGCTGACAGCGGCGTGTTCGGCGACAAGGCCGACGAGCGCTTCGCCCGCAGCCCGGACTGGCGCACCGAGGCCGACCGCCTGCTGGCCCAGGTCGCCAAAGCCCCCGGGCAGGACGACTGAATCGCCCCCTTTCAATTTCGATCAGGAGTACCGTTCATGAGCCTTCCCGAAGGCCTGCCCACCACGGGCGGATTCACCAAGACCGCTGGCTGGCTGGACTGGTACCAGGGCCCTTCGCGCCCTGTGTTCCAGTTGCCCGAAGGCGCCGTGGATGCCCACTGCCACGTGTTCGGTCCCGGTGCCGAGTTCCCCTATGCCCCGGAGCGCAAGTACACCCCCTGTGATGCCGGCAAGGAGCAGCTCTTTGCGCTGCGCGACCATCTGGGCTTCAGCCGCAATGTCATCGTGCAGGCCACCTGCCACGGGGACGACAACCGCGCCATGGTGGACGCCTGCCGCGCCTCCGGCGGCCGCGCCCGTGGCGTGGCCACGGTGCGCCGAGGCATCTCCGACGAGCAGTTGCAGGCCCTGCATGAGGCGGGCGTACGCGGCGTGCGCTTCAACTTCGTCAAGCGGCTGGTCGACTTCACGCCGCGCGAGGAGTTGATGGAGATTGCCCAGCGCATCCATCGCCTGGGCTGGCACGTGGTGATCTACTTCGAAGGCCAGGACCTGCCCGAGCTGTGGGACTTCTTCACCGCCCTGCCCACCACCGTGGTGGTGGACCACATGGGCCGCCCGGACGTGACGCAGTCACCGGACGGGCCGGCGTTCGGCCTCTTCCTGCGCTTCATGCGCGAGCATGCACATGTCTGGAGCAAGGTCTCCTGCCCCGAGCGCCTCTCGGTGGCGGGCCCGCCGGCCCTGAACGGCCAGCAGCAGGCCTACCGGGATGTGGTGCCCTTTGCCCGCCGCATCGTCGAGGAGTTCCCCGACCGCGTGCTCTGGGGCACCGACTGGCCGCACCCCAACCTGAAGGACCACGTGCCTGACGATGGCCTGCTGGTGGACTTCATCCCGCACATTGCGCCGACGGCCGACCTGCAACGCCGCCTGCTGGTGGACAACCCGTTGCGGCTGTACTGGCCGGAGCTGGCGGGGTAAGCACGTTTTTCCAAGGAGCCCGTCATGCCGCTCGACAAGCCCTACAGGAACATTCCGGGCACCACCATCTTCGACGCCGAGCAGTCCCGCAAGGGCTACTGGCTGAACCAGTTCTGCATGTCGCTGATGAAGGCGGACAACCGCGTCCGCTTCAAGGCCGACGAACGTGCCTACCTGGACGAATGGCCGATGACCGACGCACAGAAGGCCGCCGTGCTGGCGCGCGACCTCAACGAGTGCATCCGCCTGGGCGGGAACATCTATTTCCTGGCCAAGATTGGCGCCACGGACGGCCGCACCTACCAACAGATGGCTGCGGGTATGACCGGCATGACGGAAGCCGCTTATCGGGACATGATGCTGGCCGGGGGGCGCTCGCCCGACGGCCATCGCCATCGGGAGGAGCCCCCCCAGGACTCGACCCACCAGCAGGCCGGCGGCACGCGCAAAGACGTCCCCGGCGCCGACGGAGACAAACCCTGATGGCCCGTATCACCGCCTCGGTCTACACCTCGCATGTGCCGGCCATCGGCGTGGCGATGGACACCGGCAAGACCACCGACCCTTACTGGCAGCCCCTGTTCGCCGGCTACGAGTTCTCGCGCCAATGGATGCAGGCGCAGCGCCCGGACGTGGTCTTCCTGGTCTACAACGACCATGCCAATGCGTTCAGCCTGGACGTGATCCCCACCTTCGCCATCGGCACCGCCGAGAGCTACGAACCGGCCGACGAAGGCTGGGGCCCGCGCCCGGTGCCGCTGGTGCCCGGCCACGGCGAGCTGGCCGCCCACATCGCCCAGAGCGTGATCCAGCAGGACTTCGACCTCACGCTGATCAACCGCATGACCGTGGACCACGGCCTGACGGTGCCGCTGTCGCTGCTGTTCGGCGCGCAGGACCCGATCGAGGGCCGCTGGCCCTGCCCCGTCATCCCCTTTGCGGTGAACGTGGTGCAGTACCCGGTACCGTCGGGCCGCCGCTGCTTCCAGATCGGCCAGGCCATCCGCCGCGCGGTGGAGAGTTTTGACGCCCCCCTGAACGTGCAGATCTGGGGCACTGGCGGCATGAGCCATCAGTTGCAGGGCGCGCGCGCCGGGTTGATCAACCGGGCCTGGGACAACGCCTGGATGGACCGGCTGATCGCCGACCCCCGCAGCCTGGCCGAGATGCCGCATGTCGACTATGTGCGGGAGGCCGGCTCGGAAGGCATCGAGCTGGTGATGTGGCTCATCGCACGCGGCGCCATGGGCGACGTGGCGGGTGGGCCGCCGCCCCGCGTGGCGCACCGTTTCTATCACGTACCGGCGTCGAATACGGCGGTCGGCCACCTGATCCTGGAAGAGCCGCAGCCCTGACCACAGGGCGCGGCCGGCCCTGGCGTGCTTGCTTCGCCGGGAGCCTCCCCCATTCATCTCCGGAGCACCCGATGAGCAACACCTTGAAGATCGCGCTGGCCGGTGCTGGCGCCTTTGGCCAGAAGCACCTGGACGCGCTGAAGCTGATTCCCGATGTGGAGGTCGTCTCCCTGATCAGCCGCGACCTCGACAAGACCCGGGAAGTGGCGGCGAAGTACGGCATTGGCCATGCCAGCACCTCGCTGGAAGACGCGCTCGCCCTGCCCGAGGTGGATGCCGTCATCCTCTGCACCCCGACCCAGATGCATGCGGCCCAGGCGTTGGCCTGCCTGAAGGCCGGCAAGCATGTGCAGGTGGAGATTCCCCTGTGCGACGGGCTGGAGGCCGGCGAGGCGGTCGTGCGCCTGCAGCGCGAGACCGGCCTGGTGGCCATGGTGGGCCACACCCGCCGCTTCAACCCCAGCCACCAGTGGGTTCACCGCAAGATCAAGGCCGGCGAGTTCAACATCCAGCAGATGGATGTGCAGACCTATTTCCTGCGGCGCAGCAACACCAATGCCCTGGGCCAGGCGCGCAGCTGGACCGACCATCTGCTGTGGCACCACGCCGCGCACACGGTGGACCTGTTCGCTTACCAGTGCGGCAGCCCCATCGTGCAGGCCAACGCGCTGCAGGGCCCCATCCATCCCACGCTGGGCATCGCCATGGACATGAGCATCCAGCTCAAGGCGGCCAACGGCGCCATCTGTACGCTGTCCCTCTCCTTCAACAACGACGGCCCGCTGGGCACCTTCTTCCGCTACATCGGCGACAGCGGCACTTACATCGCCCGGTATGACGACCTCGTCAACGGCAAGGAGGAGAAGATCGACGTCAGCCAGGTGGATGTGTCGATGAACGGCATCGAGCTGCAGGACCGGGAATTCATTGCGGCCATCCGGGAGGGCCGTGAGCCCAACGCCAGCGTGGCACAAGTGTTGCCCTGCTACCAGGTGCTGCAGCGCCTGGAGGCGCAACTGCAGGCGGCGCCTCCCGCCTGAACCCCGGCGTCTCCAGGTTCGCGCAGGCGCCTGGCTCAAAGAGGACGGAATGCGTCGGCCACAAGCCAGCCACAATCCGGCTACGATCCTCCCGCCTTGGATGCCTGCGCCTCATGGACCGGTTGCTGACCACCCCTCCCCGATCTCTGCGAAAGCTCGCCATCTGGCTGGTGGTGACCAACATCATCGTCATCGGCGTGATCGTGGTCGCCACCACCCTGGCGCTGCGTGCCAGCCGCACGGCTGACCACACACGCGCCCGCGAGACCACCGAGAACCTCGCCAGCACCCTGGCCATCGATATCGGGGCCGAGCTCAAGCAGGTGGACAACGCGCTGGCCACCATCGCGCTGCACTACCGCCGCGCCAACCCCCAGGACCCGGCCTTCCGCCACGAGATCGAACGCGCCATTGCGGACCAGCGCAGCCTGCTGCCCCAGGTGGACGTCATCCGCGTGACCGATGCGCAGGGCCATGTGGTCTACGGCCTGGCGGCCGAGGAAGGTCACTTGCAGGTGGCGGACCGGGACTACTTCCAGCACGCCCGGAACAGCGCCGGGATGGTGATCTCCGAGCCGCTGTACGGCCGGCTGTTCCGCAAGTGGGGCGTGATTCTGGCGCGCCGGCTGGAGAACGAGCGGGGCGAATTCGCCGGGGTGGTCTACACCGACCTCTCCTCCCAGCATTTCGTCAGCAATTTCAGCCGGCTGGCCATCGGCACCGAGGGCGCCATCTCGTTGCGCACCCGGACGCTGCATCTGATTGCCCGCCACTCGGTGGCGGAGCCGGACAGCAACCGCGGCATCGGTGAAGTCATCGTGTCTGAAGACCTGCTGGCCAGCATGGCCAAGGACCCGAGCCGGGGCGCGTATTTCACGCGCACCCGCATCGACAACATCGAGCGCATCACCGCCTACCGGGCGGTGCGGGACTATCCATTGATCGTCCTGGCCGGTGCCGCCACGTCGGATTTCCTCTCGGCCTGGCGCGGGGAGGCGCAGCAGCAGGCGCTGCTGGCGGGCATCGTGATCTGCACCGTGCTGGCCTGCTCGGTGGTGGTCTACCGGCAGCAGCGGCGGGAACAGCGCGCGCGCGAGCAGATTGCCCGGCTGGCGCGTGAGCAGAGCCTCATGCTGGACAACGATCTGGTGGGCATGGCGCGGGTACGCCACCGGGTGGCCATCTGGAAGAACCGGGCGCTGGACAGCATCTTCGGTTTCAGCGGCGGGGAGATCGTCGGTCAGCCCTCGCGCTTCATTTATCTGGACGACGAATCCCACGAGAGCACGGGCCGCCTGGCAGCCGAGGCCTTCAGCCGCGGCCAGCGGTTCCGCACCCAGCTGCGCATGCGCCGCAAGGACGGCAGCCCGGTCTGGATCGACATGAGCGGCGCGCCGGTGTCGGCAGACGAATCCCTATGGATGATGATCGACATCAGCGCCCTCAAGGAAAGCGAGGCCATGGCCCATCACCTGGCGGTTCATGATGCGCTGACCGGCCTGCCCAACCGCGTGCGCTTCACCGAGCGGCTGGCGGGTGCACTGACGCAGCTGGATGAGCGCCATGGCTTGCTGGCCGTCTGTTACATCGACCTCGACGGCTTCAAGGCCGTCAATGACCGCTTCGGCCATGACGCGGGGGATGCCGTGCTGCGTGAGGTGGCCCAGCGCCTGCTGGCGGGCATCCGCAGCCAGGACGTGGTGGCCAGGCTGGGCGGCGATGAACTGGGGTTGCTGCTGGCCTCGTTGCGCCATGAACGGGAAGCTGTGCCAACGCTGCAACGCCTGTTGGCCGCCATCCATCACCCGGTGGTGCTGCCTGGCGGTGGCCAGGCGCAGGTGGGAGCCAGCATAGGCATCGCATTTGCCCCTCGTCACGGCCGCCAGGCGGATGGGCTGCTGCGCATGGCGGATGCGGCCATGTACCTGGCCAAACGCCAGGGCAAGCACCAGATCGTGGTGGCCAACGGCCTCGGCGCCCCGACGGCGACCTCCACCGAACCGGATATTCCTGGCATGAACGACATCTCCGAAGCTCCCTCGCCCCCCGCACCACCGGCCGCCCAGGCGGATCATGCGGACCATGCGGACCACGCAAGCCGTTCCGGCCATCCCGGCCATTCCGACCACGAGCCAGGCGTTGCGGGCACACCGGCACCGGTGCCCGACCATGCGTTCGAGGAGTCCGTGGCCGGAGAGGAAGACCCCGGCGCCAGCCTGGACGAGGACGCGAGCAAAATACCGCCACCCCGGAACCGGACCTAGTGAAGCCTGCACAACTCCCGCCGCCGCGAGGAGTGTTGCCGAGGTTCCCTGCCCACCAGCGACGCAAGGAGCACGTCATGCCTGACGACACCACCACCGCCGGCTCTCATGGTGCGGACCACCATCGGGTCAGCATCAATGAAGACTATGAGCTTCGTTACTGGGGCGAACGCTTCGGTGTTTCCAATGAACTGCTGAAACGGGCCGTCGATGAGGTCGGCACCAGTGCGCAGCGGGTGGAGCAGTGGCTGCAGGCGTACCGCTGAAGCGCGACCGAAGCAGCCTCACCAGGGGTGACGTACATCGTCCGTGGTGACCGAAGCGGTCTGGGAGCCGCGATTGCCCTCCTGGCCAGGATCCGAATCTGCCAGCCAGGAGTGCCCCAGCATGGATGCAGCGTCCCCCCACGATCTCGCGCCAGGCGTTTTGCCTGACGCCCCTCAGGACATCGGCACAGACGCCGTGCGCGATGTCCTCACCGGCCTCACCCGCCGCGACGTGATGATTGCCGGCGGTGCCTGTGCGGCCGGCACCAGCCTGGCGCTGGACGCCAGCGCCCAGGTCCCCTCCCCCCGTCCGCCCGCCTCGCAGGAGAAACTTGTGGCCACTTCCCAGGTGACGTTGACGGTCAACGGCCAGCCCCAAACGCTTGTGCTGGACAACCGCACCTCCCTGCTTGACGCCCTGCGTGAGCATTTGCGCCTGACCGGCACCAAAAAAGGCTGCGATCACGGCCAGTGCGGCGCTTGCACCGTGCTGCTGGATGGCCGGCGCATCAATTCATGCCTGACGTTGGCCGTCCTCCATGACGGCGCCTCGGTCACCACCATCGAGGGCCTGGGCACACCGGAGAAGCTGCATCCGCTGCAGGCGGCATTCATCAAGCATGACGGCTACCAATGCGGCTACTGCACGCCCGGGCAGATCTGTTCCGCCTCGGCCGTGCTGCAGGAGATCAAGGCCGGCGTGCCCAGCCATGTGACGGCCGACCTCAATGTCCGCCCCCTGCTCTCCGCTGAAGAACTGCGGGAACGCATGAGCGGCAACATCTGTCGCTGCGGGGCCTACTCCAACATCATCGACGCGATCACCGAGGTCGCCGGGAGGCCCGCATGAAGCCCTTCACCCTTGAACGGCCCGGCACCCCGGCCGAAGCCGCCGCCGCAGCGGCGCGCGAGCCCGGTGCGCGTTTCATCGCGGGCGGCACCAACCTGCTGGACCTGATGAAACTGCAGATCGAGACGCCCACGCATCTCATCGACGTCAATCGCCTGGCGCTGGATCGCATCGAGCCCACCCAGGAGGGTGGCCTGCGCATCGGCGCCCTGGTGCGCAATACCGACCTGGCGGCCGATGCCCGTGTGCGGCGCGACTACGCCGTGCTGTCCCGCGCGTTGCTGGCCGGTGCCTCCGGCCAGTTGCGCAACCGGGCCACCACCGCAGGCAACCTGCTGCAGCGCACCCGCTGCCCCTATTTCTACGACACCCATCAGCCCTGCAACAAGCGCCAGCCCGGCAGTGGCTGCGGGGCGCTGGATGGCCGCAGCCGCCAGCATGCGGTGGTCGGCGTGAGCAAGAGCTGCATCGCCACCCACCCCAGCGACATGGCGGTCGCCATGCGCGTGCTGGATGCCACGGTGGAAACCGTGCGGCCCGATGGCCAGACCCGGCGCATCCCCATCGTGGACTTCCACCGCCTGCCGGGCGACACGCCGCACGTGGAGACCACGCTGTCTGCGGGTGAGCTCATCACCGCCGTGACGCTGCCCCGCCCCGTGGCCGGCGCGCACATCTATCACAAGGTGCGGGACCGCGCGTCCTACGCGTTTGCGCTGGTGTCCGTGGCTGCCATCGTGCAGCCGGATGGCCAGGGCCGCATCGCCGTGGGCGGTGTTGCCCACAAGCCGTGGCGGGTAGAGGCCGCTGACGCCGCCGTACCGCAGGGTTCCCAAGCCATCGCCGCCCGGTTGCTGGCAGACGCCCACCCCACATCGGACAACGCCTTCAAGCTGCCGCTGGTGGAACGCACCATTGCCGCCGCGCTGGATCAGGCCAAGTCAACGAGGACACGCGCATGAAGTTCGATACGCCCGCCACCCAGAACCCGATCGACCAGCTGCGTGTCATCGGCCGACCCACCGACCGCATTGACGGCCCGCGCAAGACGACGGGCACCGCCCCCTACGCCTACGAGCGGCATGACGTCGCCCCCAACCCGACCTATGGGGTCGTGGTGGGGGCCGGCATCGCCAAGGGCAGCATCGCCGCCATGGACGTGAAGGCGGCCGAAGCGGCGCCCGGCGTGCTGGCCGTGGTGACCGCCCGCAATGCCGGCAAGCTGGGCCAGGGCAAGTTCAACACCGCCAAGCTGCTTGCCGGCCCGCAGGTGCAGCACTATCACCAGGCTGTGGCGCTGGTGGTGGCCGAAACCTTTGAGCAGGCCCGGGCCGCTGCCGAACTGGTGAAGATTGAATACAAGGCCGAACCCGGCGCCTTCAGCCTGGCCAAGGCCCGGGCCGGCGCCAAACCGCCCAAGGCGGACGATGGCCCCGGGGGCACGCCACCGGAGAGCCGGATCGGTGACTTTGAAGGCGCCTATGCCAAGGCAGCGGTAAAGATCGATCACACCTACACCACGCCGGACCAGTCCCACGCCATGATGGAGCCCCATGCCACCACGGCACTGTGGGAAGGCGACCGGCTGACGGTGTGGACCGCCAACCAGATGATCGACTGGGGCCGGGGTGATCTCGCCAAGACGCTCAACCTGCCCAAGGAAAAGGTGCGGCTGATCTCGCCCTTCATCGGCGGTGGATTTGGCGGCAAGCTCTTCCTGCGGGCGGACGTGGTGCTGGCGGCCCTGGGCGCGAAGGTCGTGGGGCGGCCGGTGAAGGTGGCCCTGCAGCGCCCGCTCATCATGAACAACACCACGCACCGGCCCGCCACGGTGCAACGCATCCGTATCGGCACGGAGCGCGATGGCCGAATCACGGCCATTGCCCACGAAAGCTGGTCGGGCGACCTGCCCGGCGGCTCGCCAGAAACGGCGGTGGCGCAGACCCGCCTGCTCTACGCCGGCGCGAACCGTTTCACCGCGATGAAACTGGCCGTGCTGGACCTGCCCGAAGGCAATGCGATGCGGGCCCCCGGCGAAGCTCCGGGCTTGATGGCGCTGGAAATCGCGATCGATGAAATGGCTGAACAGGCCGGCATTGACCCGGTCGAGTTCCGCGCGGTCAACGACACGCAGGTGGACCCCGAGAAACCGGAGCGCCCGTACTCGCAGCGGCGCCTGGTGGAGTGCCTGCGCACCGGCGCGGACCGGTTCGGCTGGAAGCAACGCACCGCCCCGGGTCAGCGCCGTGAGGGGCGATGGCTGGTGGGCATGGGCGTGGCGGCCGCCTTCCGCAACAACCTGGTGATGAAATCCGCCGCCCGTGTACGGCTGGACGCGCGCGGCGTCGTGACCGTGGAAACGGACATGACCGACATTGGCACCGGCACCTACACCATCATTGCGCAGACCGCCGCCGAGATGATGGGCGTGGGGCTGGACAAGGTGGTGGTGCGCCTGGGGGATTCCAACCTGCCGGTCTCTGCAGGCTCGGGTGGCCAATGGGGCGGCAACAGCTCCACCGCCGGTGTGTATGCCGCTTGCCTGCAGCTGCGCGAACTGGTGGCGCGCAAGCAGGGCATGGATCCGCTCAAGGCCGTGTTCGCCGATGGCGCCGTGCGCGAGGGCGGCAAGTCGGCGACGCTGGCGGACGCGGCTGGCCGCGACGGGTTGGTGGCCGAAGACAAGATGGAATACGGCGACCTGGACAAGAAGTATCAGCAGTCCACCTTTGGTGGCCACTTCGTGGAGGTAGGCGTGGATGCCTACACCGGCGAGATCCGCGTGCGCCGCATGCTGGCGGTGTGTGCCGCCGGTCGCATCCTCAATCCGAAGGCGGCGCAAAGCCAGGTGATCGGCGCCATGACCATGGGCGTGGGCGCCGCGCTGATGGAAGAGCTGCAGGTGGACGAAAAACGAGGCTTCTTCGTCAACCACGACCTGGCGGGCTATGAAGTGCCCGTGCATGCGGATATTCCGCACCAGGAGGTGATCTTCCTGGACGAGACGGACCCGATCTCATCGCCGATGAAGGCCAAGGGTGTCGGGGAGCTGGGCATCTGCGGCGTGGCTGCTGCGGTGGCCAATGCGATCTACAACGCCACAGGGGTACGGGTGCGGGACTATCCCATCACGCTGGACAAGCTGCTGGCCAAGTTGCCGCGGGTGGCCTGACACCGACGGCGAAGAGAAGCTTCATCGCGGCGGCGGACCGGGCAGTGGCTCAGTCCGCCGCTTGTGCATCCGGCTTCGACCGTAGCGCGGCACGCGCCAGGTCCATGGCCTCGGCCAGATGGGCGGCCACCTGGTCCGTGTCGTAGGGCTTGGCCACCAGCCGCACATCCGGCGCTTCTTCGATGCGCACGGCATGACCGCTGGCCAGCACCACGGGCAGTGTCGGCTTGAGCACCTTGAGGGTACGCACCAGGTCCACGCCGCTGCGGGTGCCGGGCATCACGATGTCCGACAGCACCACGTCCGCCTGGGTGCCGCCGCGCAGCAGATCCAGCGCATGGTCGGCGGTGGGCGCGGTGATGACCCGGAACCCCAGGTCCTCCAGCGCCTGGGCCGTGAGCTCACGCACCGAGGCATCATCTTCCACCAGCAACACGGTGCCCTGATAACGGCGGCTGCTGAACGGGACATCGGTGGACGGACTGGCGGCACGGCCCAGCGAACGCGGCAGCCACAACGCCACTTCGGTGCCCAGGCCGATCTTGCTGTTGATGGTGGTGCTGCCACCCGCGCCACGGGCCAGCGCATAGACCTGGGCCAGGCCCAGGCCAGTGCCCTGCCCCACCGCCTTGGTGGTGAAGAAGGGTTCAAAGGCGTGCTGCATCTGTTCCTGCGTCATGCCGTCGCCATCGTCGATGACGGCGATGCTGACGTAGTCACCGGCCAGCAGGTCCGGGATTTCGTCGGCAGCGACGACGCGGTTGGTGGCATGGACGGCCAGCCGGCCGCGGCCATGCATGGCGTCGCGGGCATTGAGCGCCAGATTGAGAATGGCGAGTTCGAGCTGGACCGGGTCGGTGCGCACCGCCCAGAGGGCCTCGTCCGTGGCCACGGTGGTTTCAATGGCACTGCCCACGGCGCCCCGCACCAGTTCGATCAGCTCGGGCAGTTGCTGGCGCAGGTCGATGACGGTTTCGTGACCCACCTGCTGGCGGCCAAACGCCAGCAGCTGGCGGGTGAGCTGAGCCGCCTTGGTGGTGGCGCGCTGGCACGCGGCCAGGGCGTTGTTGGCTCGGGCGTCCGTGCTGAGGCGGCGCGCGAGCTGCAGGCCGGTGGTCATGGTCTGCAGCAGATTGTTGAAGTCGTGAGCAATGCCACCCGTGAGGCGGCCGAGGGCTTCGAGTTTCTGACTACGCAGCGCGGCCTCCTGCGCCGTGCGGGTCTGGGCCACGGCGGCCTCGATTTCATCGCGCAGACGGCGGTCGTGCCCACTGCGTTCTTCGCTGGCCGCCACCAGGGCCTGCTGGACGATGTCCACTTCCTCCAGGCCGCTGGCCGAGGCAGAGATGCCACCGCCGCCACCAAGCAGGAGCGCGTCATCACGCAAGCGCTGCAAGGGCCGGACGATGGAGCCACCGATGCGCCGGGCCACCAGGATGGCCACCACAATGAAAATCAGCGACACACACAAGGTGAGGCCGAAAGCGGCCCAGGCAGACTGGCCCAGTTGGGAGCGGCTAAGGCCGATGAGAACGACCCAGCCGGAGTCCGGCGCGCGCGCGAAGACGGTGACGACCGGCACGCCGTCCAGGGTGCGGGCGTCGACGATGCCGCGGTCAGCACGCTCGATGGCGCCCAGCATGTTGGTGCTGGCACGTTGGCCGGCGCGCTGTTCCGGATCAAGGGTGCGGGCAGCGACATAACCCCGGCTGTCGAGGACCACACCGAGCCAACCTTCAGGCAAAGGCTGCTGGCGAAAGATCTGCTGCAATTCCGACACAGGGCTGCCAAATCCCAGGTTCATCGTCTCACCATTGACGGTGACAGGCACCCGCACAGCGAAGCTGAGACGTTTGTCGGTGGCCCCTAGATAGATGTCGGAAACGGTGAGCGCACGTTCCTTGGGGGGGTCCTTGGGGGGCGGATGGAGGAACGCCGGCGTGAGGGACAAGGCCTGGCCCCAAGGGACACGGGTGTTGAGCACCTGCTGGCCGTCCGGGCGACTGAGCACAATGGTGTTGACCGAGCCCGCCACCAGGCGCGCAGCCTCCCAGTAGAACTGGTCGAGCCGGCCCTCGCGCAGGCTGGGCGAGACACTGAGCGCCTGGAGCAAGGCAGTACGCACCGCCATCTCCCGGTCGGTGACCAGGCTGAGCGCCTCAGCCGTCTCCATCGCCGCATTGATGGCGGCTCGGCGCTCGGTGTGGAAGACGGCAACGCCCGCCATCACGGAGAGCAAGACCGTGGGCAACACCATCAGCCAGACCATGGCCTTCAACTTTCCGCTGATGGAGCTGGGGCTCAGAGGGCGGGAGGCTGCAGGGGCGCGGAGGGGCATGGGGGGATTTTAGAGGTGGGGGGGGTGCGGGTTGTGCGGTGGGAGGGGGTGGGCTAACGCGTATACGGGGGCTTTGCTGCCCTGTTGGGGTCTTTCTCTAAGGCTTGTTTCGTACTGCGCAGGAAAGCGAGGACCACGCTGCGCTTTTTAGACCGAGTTCTGGCACGAGTTCCGGTAGTCCGCTCGCCTTGTGCCGGTCATCATCCATATCCATGGCGCGTTCATATCCGCTGTCCGCCCATGTGTTTTGTTGAGGCGGGTCGCTGGTTTGCTCAGTGTCTGAAATGGAGGTGGTCGGGAATGGCGAGGTATTCCTCCATCAAGACAAGGGCTGCAACGAAGAGCAACTATCGTCAGCCATCGATACCTGGACATACAAGTGCCCGGGCGCAGTTCCACCCTTCCACTACCCGGGCGACTCGGGGTCGATATTGGCCGCGAGAAGAAATGCGGAGCTTCCTTAAGTTTGTGGAGAATCGAGCGCGATGAAACTGCTGCTGGTCGAGGACGAAGCCAAGCTGGCGGAATACCTGCGACATGGATTGACGCAGGAGGGGTTCATCGTGGATGTCGCACTGGATGGGCTGGATGGGCTGCATCAGGCCTGTGAGGGGCAGTACGACTTGATGGTGCTGGACGGCATGCTTCCCGGGCTCGATGGCCTGGCCGTGCTGGCGGCCCTGAGACAGCAGAAGCAGACCCAGGCATTGCCCGTGCTGATGCTCACCGCCCGGGGCGACGTGGAAGACCGCGTGAAAGGACTGCAGTCCGGCGCGGACGATTACCTGGTGAAGCCGTTTGCGTTTTCAGAGCTGGTGGCCCGGCTGCACGTGCTGATGCGCCGCAGCCAGGGAACACATTCGCCAGACACCACCGTGCTGAAGCTGGGGGACCTGGAACTGGACCTGCTGCGACGCAAGGCACAACGCGCCGGGCAACGCCTGGAACTCACCGCCAAGGAATTCAGCCTTCTCACCCTGCTGCTGCGCCGCCAAGGCGAAGTGCTGTCCCGTACTGAATTGGCCGAACAGGTCTGGGACATGAATTTCGATAGCGAGACCAATGTCGTGGAAGTCGCCGTGCGACGACTGAGAACGAAGCTGGATGTCCCCTTCGAGCTGCCCATGATTCATACCGTCCGAGGCATGGGCTACGTATTGGAACTACGGCAGAACTGACGGCCAAGATCCATCCCCCTGGAGGGGGTTTTTGCTATTGCCATGAAATTGCAATCAGTTGCACGCAGGGTGTCCGGGTTGCGTGACACTGGACACGTTGATTTGCGTTGAATGCACTCCGTAGGTGCCATATCGACAGTCACTACCAAAGAAGGCACGCACCTTGCCTTCACCCGGCCACGGCGACAGCAATAGCAACAGCGGTGGCACGCAACTCCCGGCCCGTTCAACTTTTCGGAAGTTGAGCATCGATGAAATGTCTGGGTTTCCCAGGTGGGCACGCAGCTTGCCACTGCTCTACGTTGGAACCCGCTGGAGCGAATTCATGGTCATGTCCTTAGCAACAACTTCTGCCAATGCGCCGCGCGGCAATCACCTACTGGGTCAATGGCCCCAGGAGGAGCTGGCTCGCGTGCTGCCCCATCTTGAGGCAGTGGAGTTGCTCAAGGGCCGTGTGCTGTTTGAAGCCGGAACGCCCTCCCCCCACGTGTTCTTCCCCGCCACGTCCATCGTGTCGCTGATCTACACGACACACTCGGGCGCCTCCTCGCAGGTCGCCATGGTGGGCCCGGAAGGCCTGGTGGGGATCTCTGGATTGATGGGCGGCGAGTCGCCCGCATCACGCGCAGTCGTGCAACGTGCCGGCCTGGCCTATCGCCTGCGCCTGAATACGCTGCGGGAAGAATTCCAGCGCGGTGGCTTGGTAACGCATTCACTGCTGCGCTATATGCAATCGCTGATCACACAGATGGCCCAGGCCGCCGTGTGCAACCGCCATCACGCATTGGAACGCCAACTGTGCCGTTGGCTGCTGCAATGCCTGGACCGCCAACACGGCCACAGCGAGCTCTCTGTCACACAGGAGCTGATCGCCAACATGCTGGGGGTGCGAAGGGAAGGCGTGACCGAGGGGGCACAACGCCTCCAGGCCGCCGGCCTGATCCGCTACACACGAGGTCATATCGCAGTATTGGACCGGCCGGGGCTGGAAGCCCGGGCTTGCGAGTGCTATAGCCTGCTGAAGTTGGACTTTCAACGATTGCTTCCCCAAGCCGTGACTGAAACTCACGCGACCACCTCTGCCGCCTTCGCGCCAGTTGCTGTCCAGGCCTGAGACGGAATCGCTCCGTCACTCCACAGGTCACACCAACAAACCCATTCACTTCAGAACATCTGCGCGGCAATAAAGCGGCCGATGCGTGAGCATCGTCCGTCTTTTTCCGGTTGCCGCGCCTGTCCGCATCCGATCAGCACATCACGTGCCCCTCAGATGCCGACTGGCTGACCAATGACCCCGCGGTAGCAGCGCCATCAGCCATCACGGATTCCCAGGGCGTTGACCCCGGGATCCGCGTCTCTACATCACTTCTCGCCGCGACGACGACGACGGGCCACAAAGCCCACAGCCGCCAGACCGCTGATCAGCATCGCGTAGCTGGCCGGTTCCGGCACAGGGGAAGCGAAGTTGATCGAACCACCACCTTGACTGATCACAAAGCCGGTCGGGGTGACCGTGACTTGCGAGGTCGTGTTGGAGAACGAGGTCAGACCCAGCGCGTAGGTGGGGCTGGAGAAGCCGCTCACCAGCCAGTCAATGTTCAGACCAGCATTGGCAGAAGGGTTGAAGGTGGTGCCATTGCCCGAAGGAATGGTGGCCACAGTGCCCCATTGCAGCGAACCGGATGCCAGAGCCACTTCACCAGCAGCGGATTCCGTCCACGCGCCACCGCTGTAGGCGTAGGTGGCGGTGCCGTTGTAACCGTACAGGGTGTAGTTCAGCGAGGTCAGCGTGCCGGAGGTGATCACCGAGCCGGGGTCGCCAGCGCTGATCGTGCCAGCACCGCTGAACTTGATGTACAGACCGTAGTCGCTGTTCAGGCCTTCCGGCAGCACAGCGTTGCCGCCCAGCTGGGCAGCGCTGATCGCCAGGTAACCTTCTTCCGTGAAGGTCGTGGCGCTGGTGAAGTTGATCGTCGAGTAGTTCGAGATCAGCAGATTGTCAGCCGTGAAGGCCGAACCGTTCAAACCTGCGAGGGACGGATCCCAGGTGAACGAGGGTAGTGCCGAAGCACTGGCGCTAGCGGCAGCCAGGGCGAGAGCCAGCAAGGTACGCTGGAACGCCGGAGACTTCCGGGAGAGCAAAGGCAGAGTCATGGTGGTTGCTCCGATATAAAAGATGTCCGCACCTCGCGGACACAAAGCATTTCGCCACCGTGAGAAATTCACGTCTGTGCGCCAAACCGCACTGAATGCGGCAGGTCCCCTGGTTGTCACAGGAAGCGGTGACTACACCCCCCGTCAAATCTATGGTTGACCCCGCATTCACGGGGGAACCGATTTGCGTCCTAACAACGCCATCCGAAATGGCCTTGTGCTGCGAATTAGTCCTGCCTTCCGCCAGTTTTCCATGTCATGAAACTTGGTGGGCGGCCGACAATCATTTTGTTGCTATTTCGCCCAGCGCCACGGTCATGAGCAAATCTTCTTCAACCTCTGCCGCCCTGTCTTCCACCGCCATTTGCGGCGTCGCCGGCCTGATGCTGGGTCAGGTCGTGCTGGCCTTGTCCATCCACCACGGCCGCAGCGTGGAGGGCCTGGGCTTTGCGCTGGTGTTCCTGCTGGCCGGCGCCGGCGCCGTGGCCTGCTTCCTCGGCCACCGTCATCAGCAAAACCGTCCGAAGGACGAACCGGCGCCCCTGCGCATCTGGATCGCCACCCTCGCAGTGGGCGTGATGCTGTCGATGTGGTGGGCCTAGGACCTACCCGTTACCGGTGGCCTGGATGCCCCACCGCGCCAGCGCTTCATCGTCGGTCACCCGGGCGTCCACCCATCGGGCGCCCTGCGGCCCATGCTCCTTCTTCCAGAACGGGGCCTGGGTCTTGAGATAGTCCATCAGGAATTCGCAGGCCTGAAAGGCCTCGCCCCGGTGCCGGGAGCTGACCAGCACCAGCACGATCTGCGCGCGGGCCGCCAGCGGCCCGACCCGGTGGATCACACGGGCGGCGCGGATGTCGAAACGGCTGAAGGCTTCTTCCACCATGGCTTCAATGGCGGCCTCCGTCATGCCCGGGTAGTGTTCCAGCTCCATCAGGCGGACCGGCGTGCCGTCTGCGGCGTCCCGGACGGTGCCCACAAAGCTCACCACCGCGCCCACGCCGCCATCGTCGGCACGCAGGGCCAGCGTCTCGGCGCTGAGGTCGAAATCTTCAGTCTGGATACTTACGCGGGGCATCGGCATGCGGCGGATTTTCGCACTGCACCGGGCCCCGTCCGACCCGCCCACGCTGCCTTGACAGCTTCTTGATGGCTGCGGGCCCGGTCTTGCCACCATTTGCACAGGCCCGGCCCTACGCTGAGCGCATCGTCACCACCGCGTCCTTCCCGACGCTCGATGCATGAGACCCGTGTTGATCCTCCAGCACGAACCCGCCCAGGGCCCCGGCTACCTGCTGCAATGCCTGCACGACCACGGCCTGCCGGTCGAGTTGCTGCGGCCCGACCTGGGCGACCGCCCACCCGCGTATGCCGGAGACTTCAGTGGCCTGGTGCTGCTGGGCAGCGACCACTCCGTCCATGACAAGCTGGTCTGGATCCGCCGCGAACGCCTGCTGCTGGCGGACGCCCTGCGCCTGAACCGCCCGGTGCTAGGCCATTGCTTCGGCGCCCAGCAACTCGCGCAGGCCCTGGGCGCCCCCGTGACGCGCAACCCGCGTCCGGACATCGGCTGGCGAGATCTGTGGGTCACCCCGGCCGCCCGCCATCTGTTCGATGGCCAGGAACGGCTGCTCAGCTTCAACTGGCACTACGACAGCTTCCAGATGCCGCCCGGCGCCACGCGTACGCTGTTTGGCCTGCACGGCCTCAACAAGGGCTTCGCCCTGGGGCCGCACCTGGGCCTGCAAAGCCACCTGGAGGTGACCGAGAAGGGGCTGCGCGAATGGTGCGCCCACGGCCGCGCCGAACTGGCGAATGGCCACGGCCCGACCGTGCAGACGGAACAGGAGATCCTGGCCGAGCTGCCGGAACGGCTGGCCCGCTTGCGCCGCGCCGCCGGGGTGCTGTATCACCACTGGATCGGACACCTGGACAGGTCGCCGGTGTTTGGCCGGCTGAGAGCCGCTTGACGGCTGCTTGACGGCCGCTTGAGGGCCGCTTGAGGGCCGCCTGACGCTCCTGCCTTCCTGCTCCCGCTGTCAGCCCTGCATCAGCCGGTAGCCCACCGCCGTCTCGGTGAGCAAGTGCCGGGGGCTGGCCGGTTCGGCCTCCAGCTTCTGGCGCAGGTTGCCCATGTAGACCCGCAGGTAGTGGTTCTGCTCCACATGGGCCGGCCCCCACACCGCCTTGAGCAGTTGCCGATGCGTGAGCACCTTGCCGGCGTTGGCGATCAGGTGGCTCAGGAGCCGGTATTCGATCGGAGTGAGGTGGACGTCCTCGCCCGCCCGGCGCACCCGTCGGGCGGACTGGTCCACCTCCACGTCCCCGAACCGGAACACGGGATCCTGCTGCTCGCTGGCCCGCGCCTGGCTGCGGCGCAGGGCCACGCGCACCCGCGCCAGCAACTCACCCACGCCAAAGGGTTTGGATAGGTAGTCGTCCGCCCCGCCGTCCAGCGCGGCGATCTTGTCCTCCTCGGCGCCTCGCGCCGACAGGACGATGACCGGCACGGCGGACCAGCCCCGCAAGTCGCGCAGGAAGTCCAGGCCGTCACCATCCGGAAGGCCGAGGTCCAGCACCACCAGGTCGGGCCGGCGCGTGCCTGCATCGATCAGGCCCTGGCGCAAGGTGGCGGCGTCGTGCACCTGCCAGCCCTCACCTTCCAGTGCCAGGCGGACAAATCGCCGGATGTTGGGCTCGTCCTCGACAATCAACGCCACCGGTTGCGGCTCACTCACTGCGCACTCTCCTCACCTCATCTCCCCGCGCCGGGCGCGGCACCGGTGGATTCGTCTTCATCAAAGCTGGGCAGCACCGGCGGCGTGCCCAGCGGCACCGCCAAGCTGAACCGGGCGCCGCCCGATGGCGCCGCCTTTCCGGCCTGACCGGCCTGACCAGCTTGTCCGCCCTGGCCGTCCTGCCCCGCACGCTCCACCCGCTCCGCCCAGATGCGGCCTCCATGGGCCTGCATGATGGCACGGCCGATGGCCAGACCCAGGCCCACACCGGGCAAGTGCGATTCGCTCTGGCCCCGGGTGAACTTCTCGAACAGGGCCTCTTCACGCCCCGCCGGCAGCCCGGGCCCGTTGTCCTCCACCGACACCAGCAGTTCGTCCTGCCGGGTGCGCGCCACCACCCGTACCTCACTGCCGGGCGGGGTGTACTTGGCGGCGTTCTCCAGCAGGTTGGCCAGCACACGTTCCAGCAGCGCCGCGTCCACCTCCACCAGCGGCAGGCTGGCCGGCACATCCAGAATCACCCGGTGACGGGCCAGTGCAGACCCCATCAGCTGCAGGCTGCTGCCCACCACCTCATCAATCGGCTGCCACTGTCGGTTCAGCTTCAGCGCCCCGCTCTGCAGCCGCGCCATGTCCAGCAGGTTGTGCACCATGGCGTTGATGCGCAGGGACTGCTGCTGGATGGCGCGGGCGGCCTCTACCGCATCCAGGGTTTCCAGCTTTTCCAGCTTTTGCGGTTGTTCCAACGCGCTCGGCTTTTCCAGCGTGTTCGGCTTTTCCAGCGTGTTCGGCTTTTCCGGCGCCTCTCCTGCCGTCCCCTGGCGCTGCGCGGCCCGCTCCAGCGAGCCCGCCAGGGTCTCCGCCAGCCCCTGCAAGGCGGCCAGCGGCGTGCGCAGGTCGTGCGAGAGCGCCGACAGCAGCGAATTGCGCAGCCGCTCGGATTCAATCTGCAGCAGCGCCTGCTGTGCCACCGCCACGTAATGCACCCGCTCCAGCGCCTGGCCGGTGATGCGACCAGCGGTATCCAGCTGCGCCCGCCGCTCGGGCAGCCACAAGGTGCGCGCATCCCCCGGCTTCAGCGCCAGCACGCCACGGCTGCGCATGGGCGCGCGCAGCGGCAGATAGAACCAGGCGCTGCCCGGCAGGGTGTCGGTGCCCTGCCCGGCCGGCTGCTCATGGTCCAGGGCCCAACGTGCGGTGCCGGGGTCCGGCGCCTCGGCGCCGGGCAACAGGGGCTGGGCGGGCGACGCCTGAAGATGATCGTCATCGTCCAGCACATAGACCAGGGCACGTCCGCCGAACTGCTGGGCAAGTTGCTGTTCGGCCGTGGCCACCACCTGCTCCACCTGCAAGGCGCCCGCCAGCTCGCGCGTCAGCTCAAAGAGCCCGCGTGCGCGCGCCTCCCGGTCCGCCGAAACCCGCGCTTCATAACGCAGGCCAGCGGTCAACTGGCCCGTAACCAGCCCGACCACCAGCATCACCCCGAAGGTGATCAGGTATTGCACATCGCTCACCGCAAAGCTCAGCCTTGGCGCGATGAAGAAGAAATCGAAGAAGGCCACGCTGAGGAAGCTGGCCAGCACGGCCGGGCCACGCCCCAGCCGCAGGGCCACCCCCACCACGCCCAGCAGAAACAGCATGACGATGTTGTCGCTGGCCACCAGGTGGCTCAGGGGCCCGCACACCAGCGCCAACGCGCTGCAGGCCAGCGTGGCCCAGAGATAACGCGCCGGGTCGTTGAAGCGCGGCGCCGCTTCCTCCGCAGACGTGCGCTGCGTGGGCGAGGCGCCCACCTGCAGCAGGTCCAGCTCGGGCGCGGCCGTGCGCAGCCAGGTGGCCAGGTCGCGCTGGCCGCGCCACCAGGCGGGCGAAGCACCACGGCCCATCACCAGCTTGGAGAGGTTGTGCGCCCGCGCATAGTCACGCAGGGCCGTGGCCGGCTCCTGGCCCGCCAGCACCGCCGTGCTGGCGCCCAGGTCCTGCGCCAGCCGGACGACCCGCAGCACCCGCTCGCGGTGGGCGTCCGGGAGGCGGTGCAGGCGGGGCGTCTCCACATATACCGCGTGCCAGCTCACCGCCAGTTGCTGCGCCAGCTGGGCCGCACTGCGCACGACGCTTTCCGCCTCGTCGCCCGGACCGATGGCGCAGAGGACGGCGGATTCGGTCTTCCAGACCTGCGCAATGCGTTCATTGCTGCGCCAGGCCTGCACATCGTTCTCGACCCGGTCGGCCGTGCGGCGCAGCGCCAGCTCCCGCAGGGCCATGAGGTTGCCCTTGCGGAAGAAGTGCTGGCCGGCGCGTTCCGCCTGAGCGCCCTGGTAGACCTTGCCGGCCTTGAGCCGCGTCAGCAGTTCATCGGCCGGCGTGTCCACCAGCACGACTTCGTCCGCACGGTCGAAGAAGGTGTCAGGCAGGGTCTCCTGCACCCGCACGCCGGTGATGCCGCCCACCACATCGTTCAGGCTCTCCAGGTGCTGGACGTTGACCGTGGTGTAGACGCTGATGCCGTTGGCCAGCAGCTCCTCCACATCTTGCCAGCGCTTGGGATGCCGGGAGCCGGCAACGTTGCTGTGCGCCAGCTCGTCCACCAGGATCAGCGCCCCCGGCTGGCCCTTGAGCTGCGCCAGCGCGCCGTCCAGATCGAACTCAGGCAGGCTGCGGCCCCGGTAGGCCACCTGCCGCAGCGGCAATTGCGGCAGGCGCGGCAGACTGTCCACCAGGGCCGTGGTGTCGGCCCGCCCGTGCGTCTCCACCACGCCCACCACGGGTGCATGGCCCTGCGCCTGCAACTGGCGGGCCGCCTGCAGCATGGCGTAGGTCTTGCCAACGCCCGCCGAGGCACCAAAGTAAATGCGCAGCCGGCCACGGGTGTCAGCCTGGGCCTGCTCACGCAGTTGCGCAAGCAGCGCATCGGGGTCGGGGCGGTCGTCGTCGACGGTCATCGGGGCATTGTCACCTTGGGAAAGCTCTGAATAACTCCCGCGAGCCGAGGTGGCCCTGATTCGGGATGGGGCGCAAGGCGCAAACCGCAGCTCTAGCGGGCGCTATGGCGAAGATTTGCAACGCTGCGGACCGCCCGAAGCGGGGTCCGATCGGCCGCGAGGAGTAATGCGGAGCTTCCCTGGCGGCGGATGGGGCTGATTTTGGAGGGCCAGGAGCCCCGTGGTCAGAAGGACTTGCTCACGCCCACCACCACACCTGTGTTGCCAAGACGCTTCGGCCGCAGGCCACCCGCATCCCCGGCCTGGTACAGCGCCTTCTCGGCATCCGTGCCCACCAGGGAGGCGCTCAGCGTCAGGCCCAGGCTCTCCACCGGCTTGCTCAGCGACAGTTTCCAGTCCGTGTAGGACAGATCTCCATAGTGACGGACCCACAGGTGCCCCACATGGGCCGTGGCGGCATACCCCTGGCCGAGGTCAAAGCCGTAGTTCAGGTCCAGGTAGGCACTGCCCTTGGAGCTGCCGGCCGGGGTCAGCGCGCTGAAGTAGGCGTAGCTGGCAGTGGTGCTGTTCAGGCCGAAATAGTCAGTGGTGGCAACGGAGAGCTTGGCGGAGAAGCTGCCGGCTGTCACGGCGGCATAGACGTCGACGTTGTCGTATTTCTCGCCGCTGGGCACGCCGGGCGCGCTGTTGAGCCGGGCGCCGGGGTACAGGTAGGCCAGCGCGCCGACGTCCAGCGTCACGCCCTCCACCACCGCCGTCTTGAAACCGCCATACAGGTCCAGCTCGAGACCCGCACCGTTGTTGTAGCTGTTGCCGGAGACATTGGAGCCCCAGGCGCCGAGGTACCAGCCGCTGGCGTGGGCATAGTCGAAGCCCCCCTGCACGGCCGGACGCTTCCAGGTCTGGCTGATGCCGCGGAAGCGGTAGTCGCTGACGAGGCCGATGTTGGCCACAACCGGTCCGGGTGCGGGTGCGGATGCGGGCGTGGCGGCGGATGTGTCGCCCGGGGCCGGCGGCGGGGAGGCCTCACCCTCGGCACGCGCAGCGGCGTGCAGCAGGCAGGAAGACATCAGGAACAGGGTCAGGAGACGAGTTTTCATAGGACAGGACTGGGCACCGCCTGAGGCGGTGCAATGAATGAAAGCTTGGAGTGGCGCCGCACGGCGCCGTGGGTGAGCTGGCTCAGGGCGCAGAAGCAGCAGCCGCAGGTTCTGTTCCTGCAGGCGCTGTTGCTGCAGGTCCTGTTCCTGCGGGCGCTGTTGCTGCTGGCACTGTTGCTGCGGCAGGCACGGCGACCTTCTGACCGGGTTCGCGGTCGAGCGCCAGGTTGAGCAACAGCACGTTCACGCGGGGCTCGCCCAGCACGGCCAGGTCCCGGGCCTCAGTGTGCGTCTGGATGAGACGTTGCACCGCCTCCAGCGACAGGCCACGCTCACGCGCCACCCGGCCAGCCTGGTAACGGGCGGCCGCCATGCTGATGTGCGGGTCCAGCCCGCTGGCCGAAGCGCTGACCAGGTCCACCGGTACCGGTGCGGTATTGCCGGGGTCCGCCGCACGCAGCGCGTCGATGCGGCCCTTCACCGCGTCCACCAGCGCCGTGTTGGTCGGCCCCTGGTTGGAGCCGCTGGAATTGGCGGCGTTGTTGGCCATCGGCCCGGTGGCCGACGGACGGCCCCAGAAATAACGCGGCGCACTGAAGTTCTGGCCGATCAGCGCGGAGCCGACCAGGTGGCCGTTCTGCTCGACCAGGCTGCCCGCCGCCTGCTGCGGGAACAGCAGCTTCGCCAGGCCGGTCACGGCCGCCGGGTACAGCAGGCCCGTGACGGCGCTGAGCAGCACAAAGCCCACCAGGGCCGGGCGCAGCATCCGCAGCAGCGAATGATCGTTGGAGGAGGCGCTCGCAGCGCCAGCAGTTGCCGCGGGCGCCAAGGCTGCTGGGGCGGCCGTCGTTGTCTGGGTTGCTGCGGTTGCTGCGGCCACCGAGGCCGACGTTTGCAGGGAGTTCGTTTGCATGATGGGGTTTCCTTGATGCCCGGCGCTCAGACGAGATGCAGTGCCACCAGCAGCAGGTCGATGACCTTGATGCCGATGAAGGGCACGATCAGGCCGCCCAGGCCATAGATCCAGAGGTTGCGGCGCAGCAGTGCAGCGGCACCGATGGGGCGGTAGGCCACGCCCTTGAGCGCCAGCGGGATCAGCGCCACGATGATCAGCGCATTGAAGATCACAGCCGACAGGATGGCCGAGGCCGGGCTGTGCAGCTGCATGACGTTGAGCGCCGCCAGTTGCGGATAGGCCCCGAGGAACATCGCCGGGATGATGGCGAAGTACTTGGCCACGTCGTTGGCGATGGAGAAGGTGGTCAGCGATCCGCGGGTCATCAGCAACTGCTTGCCGGTCTCCACGATCTCCAGCAGCTTGGTGGGGTTGGAGTCCAGGTCCACCATGTTGCCGGCCTCCTTGGCGGCCTGCGTGCCGCTGGCCATGGCCACGGCCACATCGGCTTGCGCCAGCGCCGGGGCGTCATTGGTGCCGTCGCCGGTCATGGCCACCAGGCGGCCTTCAGCCTGGTAGTCACGGATCAGCTGCAGCTTGGCCTCGGGCGTGGCTTCTGCCAGGAAGTCATCCACACCGGCCTCGGCGGCAATCGCGGCGGCCGTCAGGCGATTGTCGCCAGTGATCATCACCGTCTTGATGCCCATGCGGCGCAGCTGCGCGAAGCGCTCCTTGATGCCGCCCTTGACGATGTCCTTGAGTTCCACCACCCCCAGGACACGGGGCTGGCCCGCTTCCAGGTCGGCCACCACCAGCGGCGTGCTGCCACGGCGCGCCACCTCGTCCGCCACCGTGCTCACCTGGGCCGGCATCTGCCCGCCATGGCTCTCGACAAACCGGCGGATGGCGTCCACCGCCCCCTTGCGCAGCTGGCGGTGCGGGGCTTCGGGCTGGCCAAAGTCCACGCCGCTCATGCGCGTCTGGGCGGTGAACGGCACGAAGTGGGCCTGCAGGCTGGACAGCTCACGCTCACGCAGGTTGAAACGCTGCTTGGCGAGCACCACGATGCTGCGGCCTTCCGGGGTTTCGTCCGCCAGGGACGCCAGCTGGGCGGCATCGGCCAGGCCCTGTTCGCCAATCCCGGGCGCCGGCATGAAAGCGCTGGCCTGACGGTTGCCCAGGGTGATGGTGCCGGTCTTGTCCAGCATCAGCACGTCCACGTCGCCCGCAGCTTCCACCGCGCGGCCCGAGGTGGCCACGACGTTGGCCTGCATCAGGCGGCTCATGCCGGCCACGCCGATGGCCGACAGCAGGCCGCCGATGGTGGTGGGAATCAGGCAGACCAGCAGCGCCACCAGTGCGGTGATGGACACCACCGTGCCGGCACCCGCGGACGTCACGCTGTAGAGCGAGAACGGCAACAGCGTCACCGTCACCACCAGGAACACCAGTGTGAGGGCCACCAGCAGGATGGTGAGCGCAATCTCGTTGGGGGTCTTCTGGCGCTTGGCGCCTTCCACCATGGCGATCATGCGGTCCAGGAAGGCTTCGCCCGGGTTGACGGCGATACGCACCACCACCCAGTCCGACAGCACCCGGGTGCCGCCCGTGACGGCGGAGAAATCCCCACCGGACTCGCGGATGACGGGTGCGGATTCCCCGGTGATGGCGCTTTCGTCCACCGAGGCCACGCCTTCGATCACCTCGCCGTCCAACGGCACCAGGTCGCCGGCTTCCACCAGCACCACATGGCCCTTGCGCAGCTCTTCCGAGCTGACCGGGTGCCAGGACGACCCGTGGCGGGGCTGATCCAGCTTCTTGGCCCAGGTCTTGGCCTTGAGGCCGCGCAACGAGGCGGCTTGCGCCTTGGAGCGGCCTTCAGCCAGCGCTTCGGCGAAGTTGGCAAACAGCACGGTGAACCACAGCCACAGCGCGATGCCCAGCATGAAGCCCGGGCCTTCGGCACCGGCGAGCGCCGGGTTGCCGAAGCTCGCCAGCCACAGGCCTGTGGTCAGCACGCTGCCCGCGTAGACCACGAACATGACCGGGTTGCGCAGCTGCACAGCCGGCGCCAGCTTGGCGAAGGACTGCCGCAGGGCGGGCTTGACCAGCGCGGGGTCCCAGAGGCTGCTGTCCTTGCGGGGACGGGGTTCGCGCGGGGCCGGCGAACCGTGGGACGGGCCGGCGGCATGGCCAGGGGGGGCGGCATGGCTGCCGCCGAGGATATCGGTGCGTGCATTCGCCGGCACCGCGGTGGGGATGGTCTTGAGTTGTGTTGTCATGACAGGCTCCGGCGAATCAATGGGTCCAGAGCATCAGGTGCTCCACGACCGGGCCGAGCGCAAGCGCGGGCACGTAGTTCAGCAGGCCGACCAGCAGCACGGTGCCGATCAGCAGCACCACGAACAGCGGGCCGTGGGTGGGCAGCGTGCCCTCGCCCACCGGCACCTTCTTCTTGGCGGCCAGGCTGCCGGCAATGGCCAGCACCGGCACGATCATCAGGAAGCGGCCCAGCCACATCGCGACGCCCAGCAAGGTGTTGTAGAACGGGGTGTTGGCAGACAGGCCGGCAAAGGCGCTGCCGTTGTTGTTGGCCGCCGAGGTGAAGGCGTAGAGGATCTCGCTGAAGCCGTGCACGCCGGAGTTGGCGATGCTGCTGATGCCCAGCGGCGAAAGCACGGCCACCGCCGTACCGGCCAGCACCACGATGGGCGTGACCAGCAGCGCCACCGCGCTCATCTTCATCTCGAAGGGCTCGATCTTCTTGCCCAGGTATTCCGGCGTGCGGCCGATCATGAGCCCGGCAATGAACACCGCCAGGATGGCAAACACCAGCATGCCGTACAGGCCGGTGCCCACGCCGCCAAACACCACCTCGCCCAGCATCATCATCACCATGGGCACGGCACCACCCACCGGGGTGAAGGAGTCGTGCATGGCGTTGACGGCACCGCAGGAGGCGGCGGTGGTGACGACCGCAAAGAGCGAACTGGCGGAGATGCCGAAGCGGGTCTCCTTGCCTTCCATGTTGCCGCCGGCCTGCAGTTCGCCGGCCTGGATGTCCACGCCCTGGGCGGCCACCAGCGGGTTGCCCGCCTGTTCCGCCGGGGTGGCCACCAGCACGCCGGCCACGAACATCACCGTCATCGCGGCCAGCACCGCCACGCCCTGGCGCCAGTCCCCCACCAGTTGGCCGAAGCTCAGGCACAGGGCCGCCGGGATCACAAAGATCGCCAGGATCTGCAGCAGGTTGGACAGTGGCGTGGGGTTCTCGAACGGGTGCGCCGAGTTGGCGTTCAGAAAGCCACCCCCGTTGGTGCCCAGCATCTTGATGGACTCCTGCGAGGCGATCGGGCCCATGGCCAGCGTCTGGGTGGTGGTGCGCTGGTTGTCCAGCAAGGGTTGGCCCTGGGCGTCCTTGAGCGGCTGGCCGTCAGCGTCCAGGCGGGGCGTCTGGAACTCGGTGGCTTCCAGGGTCTGCACCGTCTTGTAGGCGTCGAAATTCTGGATCACGCCCTGCTGCACAAACACCAGCGCCAGCACCAACGACAGCGGCAGCAGCAGCCAGACCGTGATGCGGCTCAGGTCCGCCCAGAAGTTGCCAACCTGGCCGCTGAGCTTGTGGGAGAACCCGCGGATGAGCGCAAACACCACCGCGATGCCGGTGGCGGCGGAGAGGAAGTTCTGCACCGTCAGCGCCAGCATCTGGGTGAGGTAGCTCATGGTGGCCTCGCCACCGTAGCCCTGCCAGTTGGTATTGGCCACAAAGCTGATGGCGGTGTTGAAGGCGGAGTCCGGGCTTACCGACGCCATGCCCTGCGGGTTCAGCGGCAGCACATCCTGCAGGCGCTGCAGCAGGTAGACCACCAGCACGCCCAGGAAGTTGAAGATCAGCAGCGCCAGCGCGTACTGCTTCCAGTGCATGCCCTGTGCCGGCCGGACACCGGCCAGGCGGAAGAACGGGCGCTCCACGGCCAGCAGCCACTGCGGCAGCCGGCCGGTGGCCAGCCGGGTGATCCAGCGCGCCAGCGGCCAGGCCAGCAGCAGGGTCAGGCCAAGAAAAATGATGAGATTGAGAGTTGCCAGGCTGTTCATGGCCAGCTTTCAGAACCGCTCGGCGCGCCACAGCGCGACCAGCAGATAGACAAAGAGACCGGCCGAAACCAGGCCGGTGAGCCAATACAGCGTGTTCATTGCCCGCCCTCCTCCAGCCGATGGCTGGCCACGGCCAGCCCTACCGCCACCAGGAACAGCAGCGCACTCAGTCCAAGAAACAGTGCATCCATGAGAGTCAGCCCCGTTGACGGGGACGTTTTGGGATGACTGAACTCTAGGAAGGACGGTGTCAAAGGCGCGTAGAAGCTGGCGACTCCGGTATCAAGATCCTGTAAAGAAGTCGGTGGCATCACTTCGGTACTGACGAATCTGTCGCGCTGGTGCCGGTCCGATTCGTCGTTCCCGTTGACTCATCGGGTATCGCTCCAGATTCGAGGATGCAAACCATGTGGCCTGTCCGACCCACTTCGGGGCACCCACCCGCACTCAGCAACGATCCGGTTACCACGCCAGAAGGGTCACCACACGCGCGGCGCCACAGCGAGCCGGCCATACCGGCCGTGGTCGCGACGCACGTCGATGACGAACGGGGCCATGCTCAGACCCGGGCCGAACGCATCGCCGAGTGGGCGGCCGCCGCTGGGCGGCGACCGTCGCGGCACCCACCATCCATCGCCCGGAGTGTCAGTCACGAGTCCAGCGGCGTCTTCCGTCACACCGGCATGAATCAGGGGCGCATTCGAGAAGTGGTCGCCAGGGAATTCATTCTGGACCGCCATATGGCGGCACTGGAGGAGGCGGCGTTCAAGGGCAACTTCGCCGTCACCTTCCGGGCCGCCGGCCCGGCGACCTTGCGGGCGCTAGCGCGGGGCGCTGGCGCCAAGGGCCATGACGTCCTGGAAAAGACCATCAAGGAGGCCACCATCATGCGGGCCTATCCGGACCGCGGAAAGCAGGTGCTCGCCGAGTTGCGGGAAGCCGGTATCGAAGGCGGCGTCGGCCACTGGGACCCGCTGACCGGTGAATTGGTCGGCCTGTATCTCTGTGACCGCAACGCTACGGGCTCCCACGAGATCCTCCCGCTGGATCTGTCCCACCTGGAAACATCGCTTGCCACCCTGAAAACCAGGGAGCATTGGCAGAGGCACATGCTGAGCGGCGACTACGACATGCACGACCTCATTCTCTTCGGGCTCGCCGGCCGGCCACGCCGGAGCATGGCGAGTCGGAAGGAAGAAATCGATGCGATCAGGCTCATGAACGCGGCGATCGCCAAAGTGGACAAGGCCCGCCCCCTTGACGACCCCACGCACCAAGTCATCCAGCATGGGCCACAGGTCAACTACCCGGACTACATGCGGTTCTCGGAGCGTGAAACGTTACGGGCGGAAGGTGGTCTGCAGGATGCTGTGGCAATGCCTGGCAAGTTCCCGATCGCAGCGCTGCATGGAGGCGTCTGGAACCTTCTCCAAAACATCGAACAGCTGGATGATTTTTATGCCCGGCACGGCGCCACGCTCAAGGAGAGTTGGCGCCCCGGTGGCGTACGTCAGTTCCAGCCGGTGGCAGGGCACCCGGGCAAGGTCATGCTCGGGTGGCGGCGCAGCAGCGAGCCGGAAGTCAAGGCCGCCACAGCCTCACGGGATGCCGAGGCCCCGGGGCTCCCCCTTCGGGGACGCCGGCTGAGCCATTGGTACTGAACCTTCCCCCCGCAGGGGGAACGACGCGCCTCGTCCGCTGAGAGATACTCCACCCGCGATCAAGAGGGTCGTTTTCTCGCGGAGCAGCGCCATGGGCCTGATGGACTTCATCAAGAAACAGTTCATAGACATCATCCAGTGGACGGAGGATGACAACGGCGTGCTCGCCTGGCGCCACCCCATGCAGGACTTTGAAATCCAGTACGGCGCCTCGCTGACCGTGCGCGAGTCCCAGGTGGCGGTGTTCGTCAATGAAGGCAAGGTGGCGGACGTCTTCGGCCCGGGCATGTACAAGCTCACCACCCAGACCCTGCCGGTACTCACCTACCTGAAGAACTGGGACAAGCTGTTCGAATCCCCGTTCAAGAGCGACGTCTATTTCTTCAGCACCCGCCAGCAGGTGGACCAGCGTTGGGGCACCACCCAGCCCGTCACCATCCGCGACAAGGACTTCGGCGCGGTGCGCCTGCGCGGCTTCGGCAACTACAGCTACCGCGTGGCGGATGCCAAGCGCTTCCACACCGAGATCTCTGGCACCCGTGAGCGCTACACCGTCACCGAGCTGGATGGCCAGTTGCGCGGGCTCATGCTGCAGCACATCAGCGATGCCGTGGCCCAGTCCGGCATCCCCTTCCTCGACCTGGCGGCCAACCAGGTGGAATTTGCCAAGGCGCTGCAGGAAGCCACCAGCCCGGCCTTTGAGGCCCTGGGGCTGAAGCTGGAGTCGGTCACGCTGCAGAACGTGTCGCTGCCCGAAGAGCTGCAGAAGATCCTGGACCAAAAGATCGGCATGGGCATGATCGGCCAGAACATGAACCAGTTCCTGCAATACCAGACCGCCCAGGCCATCCCGAAGTTGGCCGAAGGCGTGGGCTCGGGCGGCGGCGGCGTGGCGGGCGACGCCATGGGCCTGGGCGCCGGCCTGGCGCTGGGCCAGACGCTGGCGCAGCAGTTGCAAAGCGGCTTGGCTCAGACGCAAGGCGCCCACCCACAAGGGCAGACACCGGCAGCCCCGGCCCCGGCACAAGCGGAGGCCGCCAATGCGGCCGCCCATGCACCTCAGCCGGTGAGCCAGAGCGCGGACGAAGTCCTGCTGCTGCTGGAGAAGCTGGGGGACCTGAAGGCCAAGGGCATCTTGACCGACGAGGAATTTGCCACCAAGAAGGCCGAGCTGCTGAAAAAGCTCACCTGATGACGCTGAGCCTGAAGCCGAGCCTGTTCCGCCCCTGATCTCGAGCGCCTGATTGGCTACCCCTGCCCCCCAACGCCGCTGGCAGGCGTTTTGCCCGAACTGCGGCGGGCCGGTCGAGTTTGCCTCGTCCGCGTCCGCCAGCACGGTCTGCAGCTATTGCCGCTCCACGCTGCTGCGTGAAGGCGATGCGCTGCGCCGTATCGGCCAGAGCGCAGAACTGTTCCAGGATTACTCGCCGCTCCAGCTGGGCGCGGCGGGCCGGTTCGCGGGCGCCGGGTTCGTGGTGGTGGGCCGGCTGCAGATGGCCTACGCGGATGGTGGCTGGAACGAATGGCATGTGCTGTTCGATGCCAACGCCAACGAGCCCCCCCGCAGCGGCTGGCTTTCGGAGGACAACGGCGCCTTCGTGATGAGTTTCGAGGCGCCGCTGCGGGAACGGGCGCCCGACCCCGCCACGCTGCATCCGGCCGGTCTGCAGATGCTGGCCGGCGTGGCCTGGCAGGTGGCCTCCCGGCTCAGCGCCACCATCGCCGCCGCGGAGGGCGAGCTGCCGCATCCCCCCCGGATGGAAAGCAGCTACTGGGTGGTCGACCTGCGGAGCACGCAGGGCGAGGTGGCCACGCTGGAATACAGCGATCCGGCCGCGCCGACCTGGTCGGTCGGCCGCTCGGTGCGGCTGGCCGATCTGGCGTTGACGGGCCTGCGCCAGGACAGCAGTGCCACGCTGGCCTCCAAGGCCATCCCCTGCCCTAACTGTGGCGCGTCGCTGGAACCCCGGCTGGAGAACACCCAGTCCATCGTCTGCAGCCAGTGCAAGTCGGTGGTGGACATCTCCAAGGGCGCTGGTGCGGACCTGGCCGCCTACCGCCAGAGCACGGGCGGCGAGCCTCAGATCCCCCTGGGCGCCACCGGCCAGTTGGCCCTGAGTGGCGGCAGCCCCAAACCCTGGCAGGTGGTGGGCTACCTGGAGCGTGTGGACCTGCCTGAAAGCGACGAGGACGAACAGACCTTCTGGCGCGAATACCTGCTGTTCAACAAGACGGAGGGCTTTGCCTTCCTGGTGGACACGGAAGAAGGTTGGAGCGTGGTGCGCCCGATCACCGGCGCGCCCGCCAATGCCCGCAAGGACACCGTCACCTACCAGGACAAGCCGTTCAAGCGCCGCTGGCGCTACACCGCCAAGGTCACCTACGTGCTGGGCGAGTTCTACTGGCGCGTGCGCCGGGAGGAACGCGCCCTGGTGAGTGACTACGAGTGGCGCAACGGCGCCCGGCTGGAGCTGCTGAGTTCCGAGCAGACCGGCCAGGAAGTGACCTGGAGCCATGGCCGCGCCGTGGATGCCGCCGAGGTGCAACGCGCTTTTGGCCTGCCTTCGGTCGGCATGCCGGCGTTGCGCCGGGATGTGTCGTCCGGTTTCGATGCCTCTTCGTTGCTGGTCAAGATCGTGGTGGGCATCTTTCTGCTGGCCGTGCTGTTCGCGCTGCTGCGTGCCTGCAGCCGTGACGACTGCCAGGACTACAAGGACCTCTACGGCGCCAGCAGTACGGAATATCAGCAGTGCAAGCGCAGCTCCGGCGGCAGCGGTGTGATCCACTCCGGCTCGGGTGGTGGCTCCTATGGCGGCTACAGCAGCGGCGGCGGGGGCCACAAGTAGCGCGCCGGGCGCATCGGCGGGCAGACACTGAGAGTGCGGGCCCGGGCTCGAATACCAGGCTCGAACACCAGGCTCGAACACCAGGCACGAACAGTAGGCAAGAACGGTACGCAACAACGGCACGCATGAAGCGTACGCACCGACATGACGCACACCCAGCCACGATGGTCGGGCGGCACGAACAGCGAAGGAGAACGAGATGGAAGGTTTTGAATGGCTCAAGCCCAGCGTCGTGCTGGGGTCCATCCTCTATGCGGTGATCGGGGTGCTGGTCTTCTGGATCAGCTTCGTCATCATCGACAAGCTCACGCCCTACAAGCTGTGGGAAGAGATCGTGGAGCACAAGAACATGGCCTTGGCCGTGGTGGTGGCGGCCATGTGCCTGTCCATTGGCCAGATCGTTGCGGCCGCCATTCACGGATAGGGCTTGCAGCGGGAGCAGCCAGTGGCCCCGCCCCTCGGTGACACGGTGGTGGCGGCGTGGCTGTGGCTGTGGCTGTAGCTGTGGCTGTAGCGGTCGCGGTGACGTTGCCGGTGGCGGTCGCAGTAACTCTGGTGGTGCCCTGACAGTGACTGAGGCTTGAAGCGCGGACCGCAAATGGGGCGGCGACGGCGATTACCGCACATTCAGCCGTCGGGCACGAGAGCGGCCGGCCGAGGCATTTGTCACGAACCACGTCAGCATGAATGCCGAGGCTGTGACGGACGGTAACTCTCCCTTGGCAGGGCAAAACCGAGCCTTCTAGACTCGCGCTCCCCCGCTGTTACGGCCGACCGGCCTGTTCCGTCCGCCTCATGAGCTCGCACACCGTCCCTGGCGCACTGCACGACGTGCTGCACGAAACCCTGCATGACCCGCTGCATGACTCTCTGGCTCAACCCGACCAGCCGCCGCACCGCCGAGAGATTCCTATCGCCCTGAAGGTTATCGCCGCTTTGCTGCTGGTGGTCGCACTGGCCATCCCCATGCTCGCCTCGGCCGCGAGCAACCGTGCCGCAGAGGCGCCCGCCAGCAGGACACTGGCCATCGCCCCCCGCACCACGACCCCACCGCCGTCGGTGGGCCGGGTCGCTGAACCGGCGGCCGCCGATGATGGTTCCGACGAGGCTTTCCGCGCCGAGGCGGAAGCTGAGGTGCTGCGCAAGCTCGGTGGCGCGGCGCGGCGTGATGGTGACCGCCTCTTTCTGATCGTGGACCAGGGCCGGCCGGTGATGCTGGACAGCCGCCGACCGGAACCGGACGATGGTGGCCAGACGCCCTATGTGGATTTCCGGCTGGATGGCGTCTCCCCGGACAAAGGCTTCTACGTAGTTCGCGCCACGATGGCCTTTGGCAACGAGGTGCTGTGGATCTCCCGCAAGGACGGCCAGCGTTATGAGATGCACGGCAATGCCCACGCCTCCCCGGACGGCCGTTTCCTGGTGGTGACCCATGCCTCACCGGGTGTCGAATTCAACGGTGTCGTGATTTGGGCATTGGACGGCGACCGGCTGGTGGAACGCTACAAGTTCGAAGCCACGCCGGAGCAACGCGCGGTGAGCTTTCGCTTCATGAGATGGCGTGACACCAACACGGTGGAACTGGAGCAGTTCGCGGAGGTAGACCCTGGGACTTGCGCCACCGGCACCTTGTCCTCGCTGGCGCTGCTGACTCGCAAATCCGAACGCTGGATTCTCCGCAGCAGCAGTTCCCCCAAATGTGAGTGATGTTGGCCCCCGGTCTGAAAGGCGCCTAGGGCGCTTTCATCCCGCCCCCCAAGGGGGCTGGCAGGCCGCCTTGGGGCGGCCCGGCGCCGGCCTGCTCTCGGCCAAGAGAGGTTGCTGCAAGCCCCCCGGTCTGAAAGGCGCCTAAGGCGCTTTCATCCCGCCCCCAAGGGGGCTGGCAGGCCGCCTTGGGGCGGCCCGGCGCCGGCCTGCTCTCGGCTAAGGGAGGCTCCTCCACCCCTCCACGGCCTGCTCCCGGCTAAGAGAGACTCCTGCGTGCCCCCCCGGCCTGATCTCGGCTGAGGGAATCTCCCGCACTTGCTGAAGCTCGTCGGCGAGCCAGCGGGCGCTGTTACCAGCACAAGCTGCCCGCCTTCAGGGGGTGTAGGCGGCGTCTGACAGGGGCCGGGCGGCCGCGGCGCTACCGTGCGGGTATGCCTGCGTCCGCTGCCACCACCTCCGCCTCCCATCCCTCCTCCCCACGCGAGGCTTCGGCCGGACGAGCCTCAGGCGAGCAGCCTGGTGCCATGCCCGGCGATCCGCCCGGCGCCGCGCCCACGGCACCCAAGAAGCGCCGTCGGCGCCCGCCCGGTCTGTCGATGGCCGCATGGCGGCAGTTCATGCAACTCGCCAAACCCTATTGGCTGGGCGACCAGAAGCGCGCCGCATGGGCCATGCTCGCGCTGCTGATCGTGCTGATGCTGTGCGAGACCCAGTTGGCCGTGCTGCTCAACAACAAGACCGGGGAACTGACCTCCGCCCTCGCCGCCCAGGAACACACCCGCTTCTGGCACGCCGTGCGCGACACGCTGGTGGTGCTGGCATTCGCCATACCGGTCTACGCGTTCTATTACTACATGCGCGATGCGTTCTCCAACCAGTGGCGACGCTGGCTGACCGGCCGCTTCCTGGATGGCTACCTGGACGGACGCAAGTACTACGAGATCGGCAGCGGCGGAGACATCGACAACCCCGACCAACGCATCAGTGAAGACATCAACACCTTCACCGGCCGCTCCACCCACTTCCTGCTGATGCTGGTGGGCTCGGGCATGCAGCTCGTGGCGTTCTGCGCAGTGCTGTGGTCTCTCTCCAAACTGCTGGTGGCCTTCCTGGCGGTCTATGCCACCGTCGGTACCTTTCTGGCGCTGTATGTCTTCGGCTCGCCTCTGATCAAGCTCAACTTCTGGCAGCTGCGGCGCGAGGCGGACTTCCGCTTCGGCCTGATGCGGCTGCGGGAGAACGCCGAATCCATCGCCTTCTACCGCGGTGAACCCCAGGAGCGCGCCCACATCGAACAGCGATTCGAAGCGGTCTACGAAAACTACGGCCGACTGATCAAGAAACAGCGCTCGCTCAACTTCTTCCAGCGTGGCTTCAGCCAGCTCACCCTCGTCGTGCCGGCCGTGATCCTGGCGGAGCGCGTACTCTCCGGTGAGCTGGAAGTGGGTGCAGCCGTGCAGGCCGCAGGCGCCTTCGCGGCCGTGCTGACGGCCGTCTCGCTGATCGTGGACAACTTCGAGAGCCTGAGCCGTTTTGTCGCTGGCATTGACCGACTCCATGCACTCTCCGAACTGATCATCAAGAAGAAGTCCCGCGCGCTGCGCGAGCAGGAAAAGATCCGCACCGCGCCCGCGGAACAGCTGGCGCTGCGCGGCCTGACACTGTTCACGCCCCAGTTCGACCGCATGCTGGTGGAGAACCTGGAGGTGGCGCTCAAGCCGGGCGAGAGCCTGCTCATCACGGGCGTGAGCGGCTGTGGCAAGAGCTCCTTGCTGCGTGCCATCGCCGGCCTGTGGAAGACCGGCAGCGGCACCATCGAGCATCCCGATCCCCGCGACATCTTCTTCCTGCCGCAACGCCCCTATCTGCAACAAGGCTCGTTGCGCAGCCAGATGATCTATCCCGACACGCAGACCGATCTCAGTGATGAGGCATTGACCGCCATCCTGCAGGAAGTCTGCCTGCCGGAACTGCTCGACCGCGTGGGCGGCCTGGACGCGATCCAGGACTGGGAGAAACTGCTCTCCATGGGCGAGCAGCAGCGCCTGGCGTTTGCCCGGGTGCTGGTACGCCAACCCCGCATGGTGATCCTGGACGAAGCCACCAGCGCGCTGGATGGCTGCAACGAGAACCGGCTTTATGAACGCCTGTGCCGTGCCGGCGTCACGCTGGTCAGCATCGCCCACCGGCCCGCCGTGTTGAAGCACCACAGCCATGTGCTGCATCTCAAAGGCAATGGCGCCTGGGAACTGCACCCCGCCGATGGCTTCCGTTTTGACGACGGCGTGCAGGTGCCCGATGCCACCTCGCTGGGAGCGGCGGTATCGAGCGCAGAAACGGCCAAAACAACCGTCGAAACAACGGCCGGAACTGCGGGCGGCACAGCAGGCGGAGCAGCGGGCGGAACTGCGGGCGGCACAGCAGGCGGAGCAGCGGGCGGAACAGCGGGGGAAAAGACGAACGCAGCCACCAGCGGACCGACGGGCGCAGCACCAGCTGGAGCAGCGGCACCCGGCGCCGCAGCATCATGAGCACACGTGATGCCACTTGGACCGACCAGGTGCTGGACACCCTGCGCCAGGAGTTCTCCGACGTCCCCGACATCGCCCAGGTCACCCGCATCGTGGTGCGGCTGCTCCTCGCAGCCATCCTTGGCGGTGTGCTGGGTTATGAACGTGAGACGCAGGGCAAGGCGGCCGGCCTGCGCACACACATGCTGGTCAGCCTGGGCGCCGCCCTGTTTGTTCTGGTACCGCAGCAGGCCGGTATGGTCACGGCGGACATGAGCCGGGTGTTGCAAGGTGTAATTGCGGGTATCGGCTTCCTGGGTGCAGGTGCGATCATTAAGCATAAGGAAGAACCGGGCCGCGTGCAGGGTCTGACCACCGCCGCCGGCATCTGGATGACCGCAGCCATTGGCATGGCCTGCGGCCTTGGCCGTGAGGCTACTGCGGTGCTCAGCATGCTGATTGCCCTGGGGATATTGACCTGGGTGCCACACATGTTCGAAGGTCGGCGTCGCTCCCCGGATTCCACCGACCAGGATGACAATGAATGAACGATGTGCGCCGCCGAGTCCCTGCCAACCGCTACAGCCCTGATGATGAGATGACAGCTCATCGCAGCTGCGATAGCGTGGAGATCTGGCGCGCACGGTCACGGACCTTGCCCAGCGGCCGGGCGCGGAGTGCAAGCATGGATCTCGATACCGTCACCTATGTGTTCCAGGGTCCTGAGGGCACGTTTTCCATCAAGCCACGGCTGTCGCGCCGCTGGCGGGTGAAGCACGACAGCGCCCCTTGGGGGGACTCCTTCTCCACAGCGCAAGAGGCTGCGCAGGCGCTCGCCCGTGAATTCGACGTGCCCGAAGACCTGCAGGAATGGACTGAGGTGGGTGATTTCCACACCGATGTGGGTGGGTTGCTACCCTAGGAAACCTCTGCATCACTCCCGCGAGCCGAGGTGGCCCTGCAGAGGTTCCCTACACCGGCCCCATCACTCGCCCGCCCCCCACCGCATAACATGCCGCGCCTGCCGGCAAGCCGCTCAAGGTGGTGCCGGTGAAGGCGCCAAAGGCCGGCAGGATCAATTGGCCCTCGGTCAGGCAGAAACACGGCAGGCGCTGACGGTCATGCGCCGGGCCCCGCAGCACCACCGCCGGGTGCAGGTGGCCCGCCAGCACCCACGTGCCGGACGTGGGGCGATGCCCGGGATGGTGGCAGGCGAGGAACGGGCCCATCCGATGCGGTTCGTCCACGATGTCGAAGCGCAGGGTTGCAGGCGGGTCGCCGGCATGGCTGTCATGGTTGCCACGCACCAGCACACACACCAGTTCTGGTAGCGTCAGCCGCCACGCATGCACCTGGTCAAGCACCTGCGCCTGCTGCGCGGTGGCCGCATGCAGGAAGTCGCCCAGCACCACCAGGCGCTCGGCACCGCATTGCCGCACCCAGTGCGTCAGCCGGGCCAGATTGTCTTGCGTCGTTCCCGCCGGCACCGGCTGGCCCAGCGCACGGAAACTGGCGCCCTTGCCCAGATGCACATCAGCAACGAACAAGGTGCGCTGCCCAGGCCACCAGGCCGCCAGACCCGGCAGCAGATCCAACACCTCGTCGCCCAGCACAAGACGCAAGGCACCGGGCAGCGGATCGGGGGGGACGGAGGGCAGCGATCGCGGGTCAACAACCATGGGCGGCATCATCGCGCAACGGTCAGGCGCGGCGCCGTGTGGCGCGCACATGGGCCCGGTCACGGGCGCGCTCCCGGGCACGGTCACGTGCCGTGGGCCGAGCGCCGGTGGTCTTGTCGTCGCCTCGGGCGGGGGCACGGGCGCTGGTGCGGTCACCCGAGGTGTCCCCTCGCGTCTCCAGCGCCAGCGAGTCCCCAACCGCCATCCCCGGGGAATCCGGCCGCGCGAACACCCGGTTCGCGGGCTCATGGGCCGTGCCCACCGCATCGCCGCCGGCACTGCGCTCCAGGACTGACACCATGCGGGCAATGCGGTCCGCCAGCGATTCATTGGTGAGCTTCTCGCGAAAGCGTTCCACCATGAGCGGAAAACCCAGCGGCGTGGGCTTGCGCAAGGCATGGATGCGCAGCGTCTGGCCCTGCATACGCGCCAGCACCTCGGCCAGCAATCGGACATCCAGCTCCTGGGTCAGCAGCTCACGCTCCGCCTGTTTCAGCAGCCGGTTCTCCGGGTCGTATTGCTGAAACACCTCGAAGAACAGGCTGGCCGACGCCTGCAGCTGGCGGTTGCTGCGGCGCTCACCGGGATGGCTCTGGAAGATCAGCCCCGCCACACGCGCAATCTCGCGAAAGCGCCGCCGCGCCAGTTCGGTCGCGTTGAGGCTGCCCAGCACTTCCGCCAGCAGTACCGGCATGGGCGGCAGGGTCAGCAGGCCTGGCAGTCGTTCGTTCCAGTCGATGGCCTTGGCGCTGAGCAGCTCGATGCCGTAGTCGTTCATGGCGATGGAGAAGGTGCCCGTCTCCGGCTGCGCCGCCCGCCACGCCAGCAGGCCCGCCAGCCCCAAGTGCACCTGGCGGCCCGCAAACGGGTAGAGGAAGAGATGCCAGCCCTCGCGAGACTTGAAGGTCTCGGCCAGCAGGACCGAGGGCGTGGGCACACCGGACCAGCGCTGCTGGATGTCGATCAGCGGTTTCACGCACTGCATTTCGGGGCTGTCGAAGTGGCCCTGGTTGGCGGCGTCCAACTCGCGCAGCACCGCATCGGCCAGCGTGCTGGACAAGGGCATGCGACCGCCGTTCCAGCGCGGCAGTGCAGCCCGACCGGCGGTGGCGCGACGCACCAGTGCGGTCATCTGCTCCACCCGCACCAGTTCCAGCAGGCGCCCGCTGAACATGAAGGCATCGCCGGGCTTGAGGCGGGCCACAAAGCCCTCCTCCACCGTGCCCAGGCGCGCACCGCCCAGGTACTGCACCGTCACGGCGGCATCGCTGACGATGGTGCCGATGTTGACGCGGTGGCGCCGCGCCAGACGAGCGTCCGGCACGCGCCAGACGCCCTGCTCGTCCGGCACCACCCGGTGGTAGTCGGGATAGGCGGCCAGCGAGGGGCCGCCCTGGCGCACGAAGTCCAGGCACCACTGCCAGGAGTCGGCCGTCAGATGCTCATAAGCGACTGTGCCGCGCACCTCCGCCAGCAAGGCCTTCGGCGTGAAGCCGCCGCCCAGCGCGATGGTGACCAGGTGCTGCACCAATACATCCAGCGGTTCCTTCGGGCTGCGCCGGGCCTCCACCTGCCCGGCCCGCACGGCGCTGCGGACAGCGGACGCCTCCACCAGCTCCAGGCTGTTGGTGGGCACCAGCGTGATGCGAGAGGGCCGGCCGGGCGCGTGGCCGGAGCGGCCCGCCCGCTGCACCAGCCGCGCCACGCCCTTGGCCGAGCCGATCTGCAGCACCCGGTCCACCGGGAGGAAGTCCACCCCCAGGTCCAGGCTGGAGGTGCACACCGCCGCTTTGATGCGGCCCTCCTTGAGGCCGACCTCCACCCATTCCCGCACCTCCCGGTCCAGCGAGCCGTGATGCAGCGCGAGGATGCCGGCCCAGTCCGGCCGCGCCTCCAGCAGTGCGCGGTACCAGCGTTCGGCCTGGGAGCGCATATTGGTGAAAACCAGGCAACTGGCGCTTTCCTCGATCGCCGCCACCACCTGCGGCAGCATGCGCAGGCCCATGTGGCCAGCCCAGGCGAAACGCTCGGCCGTGGCGGGCAGCAAGGTGTCGATGACCAAGGTCTTGTCGGTGGCGCCCTCGATGAGCACAGGCGGCAGCCGCGCTTTCGTCTGCGCAGCCGACTGCGCATCCGGGTACCCATCTGTCTGCCCGTCCGTCTTCGCGTCCGTCTGCCCATCCCTCTGCGCGTTGTCTGCGGCGTCCGGCCCGAGCAGCGTGCGCAGCGCCTCCTCAAGGTTGCCCAGCGTGGCCGAGAGCCCCCAGCACATCAGCGCGGGGTTGAATCGGCGCAGACGCGCCAGCCCCAACTGGGTCTGCACGCCGCGCTTGTTGCCCATCAACTCATGCCACTCATCCACCACCGCCAGACGCACCTGGCCGAGTCGATCCGGCGCGTCGGCGCGGGACATGAGCAACGACAGGCTCTCTGGCGTGGTCACCAGCACCGTGGGAAGCCGCCGGTCCTGGGCGGCGCGCTCGCTAGCCTGGGTATCGCCACTGCGCAGGCCGATGGTCCAGGTGGGATGCAGGTCGCGCAGCGGCTCGACAAGGGCGCGGAAGGTGTCGGCAGCGAGCGCACGCATGGGCGTGATCCAGACCACCGTCAACGGCGGTGCGTGGCCGGCACGGCCCTCGACGGCCCCCGGCGGGAGCCCTGCCAACGCGCCCAGCCAGACCGCCAGGGTCTTGCCGCTGCCGGTGCTGGCGTGCAGCATCCCGCTGCGTCCCTCGGCCATGGCAGCCCAGACGCGGCGTTGAAAGTCGAACGCCGCCCAACCGCGCTGCTGCAGCCAGCGTTCCGGATCAACGGCCATCAGCCGCCCCCGGCAGCAAGGCCTGCAGGGTCTCCAGCGAATCGGCTTCGGCGACCGGCTTGTCCGTCCGCCAGCGCAGCATGCGCGGGAAACGCACCGCGATGCCACTCTTGTGGCGGCTGCTGCGCGAAATGCCCTCAAAGCCCAGTTCGAAGACCTGGGTGGGCTGCAGGCTGCGCACCGGTCCAAAGCTCTCCACCGTGGTCTTGCGCACGATGGCGTCCACCGCGCGAATCTCTTCGTCCGTGAGCCCGGAATAGGCCTTGGCAAAAGGCACCAGCTGGCGCGCGGGATCATGCGCCGGGCCATTCCACACGGCGAAGGTGTAGTCCGTGTAGAGGCTGGCCCGCCGGCCATGACCGCGCTGGGCATAAAGCAGCACGGCATCCACCGACAGGGGGTCGATCTTCCACTTCCACCACACCCCCACGTCCTTGGTGCGGCCCACGCCGTAGTGCGCATCCAGCCGCTTGAGCATGAGGCCTTCGACGCCGCGTGCGCGCGCCTCTTCCCGCAAGGCGGCCAGCGCGACCCAGCTATCGCCGGTCACCAACGGGCTGGCGATCAGCGCCGGATGCGCATGCCCGGCGAGCAGCCGCTCCAGACGCACCCGGCGCTCGTGCTGCGGCAGCATGCGCAGGTCCACACCGGCTTCTTCCAGCAGGTCGTAGGCGCACAGCACCGCCGGCAGTTCACGCAGCAGCTTGGGCCCCAACTGCTTGCGGCCGATGCGGCGCTGCAGTTCGGCAAAGGGCTGCACCTGGCCGTCCCGCCAGATCAGCACCTCGCCGTCCAGCACGGTGCCGTCCGGCAGGCCCTCGCCCATGGTTTGCAACTCCGGAAAGCGGTCGCTGATCAATTCTTCGCCGCGCGACCACAGCCAGACGCCACCCGCGCGCTTCACAAGCTGCGCGCGGATGCCGTCCCACTTCCACTCCGCCAGCCAGTCCACCGGCGGGCCGAGCAAGGCGTCGAACTGCGCCACGGGCTGGTTGAAGGCATGAGCCAGGAAGAAGGGGTAAGGCTGACCGCCCCGGGTCTGCCCTTCGGCCTGAGGCTCCTCGGGAGCCACAAGCGCCAGAAAGTCCGCCGCCACCGGCCTTGCACCGATGTGCGTGTAACCCATCAGCCGCTGCGCGATCTGGCGTGCATCCACCCCGCTGACAGCGGCCAGGGCCTGGGTCACCTGCAGCCTGGACACCCCCACGCGGAAGGCCCCCGTGATGAGCTTGAAATAGGCCAGGCGCTGATTCGCCGCCAGCCAGGTCCATTGGCGCCGCAGCGCCGGCACCAAGGTCTCCGGTGGCTGCCCGCGCAGCGGCAGCAGATGCGATGTCATCCACACCGACAGCGGGAGTTCGGTGGTCTCCGTGGGAGCGGGCAGCAGCAGCGACACCGTTTCGGCCAGGTCGCCCACGGCTTCATAACATTCGTCGAACAGCCATTGCGGCAGGCCCGCCGCAAGCCGCGCCTGTTCCCGCAGGAGCTTGGTGGGCACCAATTGGCGAGGCTTGCCGCCTGCGAGGAAGTACACGGCCCAGGCTGCATCCTCCGGCGGCGCCTCCCGCAGGTAGGCCTGCAGGGCAGCCTGTTTGGCCAGGCTGGCCGTGGAGGCGTCCAGGGCGCGGTAGAGGTCTGCAAATGCCTTCATGGCGCTTCGGATACGTCCTGATCGTCCTGATCGTCCTCCGCACCGTACTCGGTCGCAAAGGCCTGGGCCTGCAAGCCCTGCTCGCAGAGCCATCGCACCATCGTTGGCACACTGCCATGGGTCACAAACACACGTTGCGCGCCGGTCGCCATGATGGCCGATTGCAGCCCGGGCCAATCCGCATGGTCGGAGACCACAAAGCCGCGGTCCACACCTCGCCGCCGCCGTGTGCCGCGCAGTTGCATCCAGCCGCTGGCAAAGGCGTCGGCCGGGTCCGGGCCGAAGCGGCGCAGCCAAGTCGAGCGGGCGGCTGAAGGGGGCGCGATCACCAGGGCACGGCCGAGTTGGCCGGGGTCCAGCGACTCATCGGTGGCCCGCCGCGTCGTTGGCAGCCTCACCCCCAAGGCTCGGTAGACCTCGTTCAGCGGTTCGACGGCCCCGTGGCAGACGATGGGGCCGATGGTGGGATCCACGCCGTGCAGCAGACGCTGCGCCTTGCCCAGTGCATAGGCATAAAGCACCGATGCCCGTCCCTGCACGGTGTTCGCCTGCCACCACGCGTTGATCTCCTCGAAGAGCGCCGGCTGCGAGGGCCACCGATAGATAGGCAGGCCAAAGGTCGATTCGGTAATGAAGGTGTGGCAGCGCACAGGTTCAAAAGGGGGGCAGGTGCCGTCCGATTCCAGCTTGTAGTCACCTGAAGCTACCCACACCTCGCCGGCATGTTCCAGCCGCACCTGGGCCGAACCGAGGACATGGCCTGCGGGGTGCAAGGAAAGCCGCACGCCGTGATGCTCGATGACCTCTCCGTAGCGCAGCGTCTGCAGCCGGATGTCCTCACCAAGGCGCCGCCTGAGTATGGGGGCGCTGTGCTCGTGGGCCAGATAGTGGCCGTGCCCCCAGCGGGCGTGGTCGCTGTGCGCGTGGGTGATGACGGCACGTGCCACCGGGCGCCAGGGATCGATGTGGAAGTCACCGGCCGGGCAATACAGCCCTTCCGGGCGAGCCACAATCAGGTCAGGGTCACTGCGCGCAGTCATGATCGATGATCCTAGGGCGACAACGGGTCCAGGGTTGTAGGACGGCAACCCTTCCGGCACCAGGGCCCTCTCCCCCCCAGCCGGCGCGGGCGCGGCTACCATGGCCCCAGCGGAGAGAAAATCAGGGAGAGCCGCATGACACAGCATGAGAACACGGCCACGCCGCGTTCCACCGTTCTGGTCGTGGATGACACGCCCATCAACCTGGCGCTGATGAGCGCCTTGCTCAGCCAGCACTATCGCGTCACGCTGGCCGCCGATGGCCATGAAGCGCTGCGGATGGCAGCGGCTTCCCCACCGCCCGACCTCATCCTCCTGGACGTGACGATGCCGGGGCTGGACGGCTACGACACCTGCCTGGCACTCAAGACCATGCCGGGCACCCGTGACATCCCGGTGATCTTCCTGACGGCCCGTGTAGACGCAGCGGACGAAGCACGGGGGTTTGCGCTGGGCGCGGTGGACTACATCACCAAACCCATCAGCCCTCCCCTGGTGCTCGCCCGCGTGCGCACCCATCTCCAGCTCAAGGCCAGCGCCGATTTCCTGCGCGACAAGGCGGCCTACCTGGAACAGGAGGTGGCACGCCGCACGGCCGAACTTGCCGCCATCCAGGACGTGACCATCCATGCCATGGCGTCGCTGGCGGAAACACGTGACAACGAGACGGGCCATCATCTGCGCCGCACCCAGCACTACATCAAGGTGCTGGCGGAGTCCTTGCGGAGCCATCCCCGTTTTGCGCAGGTGCTCACCGACCACTACATCGCCACGCTGTTCAAGTCCGCGCCGCTGCACGACATCGGCAAGGTGGGCATCCCGGACAACATCCTGCTCAAGCCCGGCCCGTTCGTGCCGGAGGAGTTCGAGGTGATGAAGACCCACACCACGCTGGGCCGGGATGCGATCGAACAGGCCGAACGGCAACTGGGCACACCCGTGGAGTTCCTGCACACCGCCAAGGACATCGCCTACGGCCATCAGGAAAAGTGGGACGGCTCCGGGTACCCCTGCGGGCTGCGCGGCGACGCCATTCCGCTGCCGGCCCGGCTCATGGCGCTGGCGGACGTCTATGACGCACTGATCTCACGGCGGGTGTACAAGCCCCCGATGTCGCACGCCGAGGCGGCGCGACTCATTGCGCAAGGCCGCGGCAGCCACTTCGATCCCGATGTGGTGGATGCCTTTCTGACGGTGCAGGACCGGTTCCGGGATATCGCGATGCAGTACCAGGATCCGGAGCCCGCTGAGCACGCGGCCACCGAACAATGAAGGCCAGGGTCATGCGACACCCACCTCTATGCAGAGATTAGGCGGGAGCGACCCTTAAGCGTTGCTAGCATTTCCTCAGTCATGTGGCATTGAGCATGCCCCTCGAATTAAGGACGATCAGGACATCCTCCACTACCGCGCTTGAATGCGCACAGTGCCATGTCCAGAACCTTCCCAGGCGCGTCGCCCAAGCAGTCTTGCCTGGCAAGACCCGTCACCGCCGTGTCGGCTCCCTCCGTCCGCCGAAAGTCCACACCGTCCAGCCGCCCTGCTCGGGGCTTCACGCTCATCGAGGCCGCCATTGCCGGCACGGTGCTGGCGGGGCTGTCCACAGGGCTGTTCATGACGGTGCGCTTCACCCAGCAGATCAGCCTGGGCAAAGCGGCGGGGCAGCAGTTGAGCGAGATCAGCGAAGGCGTGGACCGCTACATGAAGGAGAACTACAAGAAGATCCTGGCGCTGGACGCTGCCTGCGCTGCGCCCACCCTGCAACTGCTCGACGCCGCTCCCGCAGCGCCGCCGGACACGGGGACGGCCCCGGACTGCTCGCTCACCCTCGGCAGCGTGACGGTGGCCAACGGCTATCAGCCCACCGTCAAGGACCTGTATGACCTGAACCTGCTCTCGCAAGCCACGGATACATTGCTGCTGCCCTTCACGCCGAACGTGGTCATCGACAAGAACAGCCACGATCCGGCGAGGGCCCGTATTGCCGTCTGGATCAATCCCGTTCGAAACACGGAGGCGTCAGGCGCCAGCTCCGGCACCTTTGTGCAGACCGGCTCGATGACCAGCGTGCCCAACGCAAGAGGGGCAGCCGTGCCGCTGGCGTCTCGGGCCTCGGCGGACGAAGGCAACTATCCCCTGGGAGCGCTGGACATGCCCCCCACCATCCACGGGGTGAGTTGTTACGACAATCGCAATTGGGTCTTCTTCGATCGGGATAACCCGGCCATCGTTTCTCCCATCTACGATTCCGAGGAATATAACCCGGTGGTTGAGGAGGACAAGTTGGACTACGTAGGCAGCGGCACTCAATACTGCCGGAAGATGCAGGCCAAGGGCGACGGTGTCTTTGGCCCGCCCGCAGGGGGACAACCCGGCACCGGCGGAGGGACCACCGGTACGCCCGGCAGCAGCTCAGCCTGGTCATTGAAGGCTGTGGTATTCAATACCCAGCCTTATTACTACGGCAATCCCAAGCACCTGCCCATGGGGGCTGTGGCGCAAGTCGGCGCGGCGCTGGAGACGCTCGGGTATTCAGGGCGACTGTCGGCCCTCAATCAAGACAAGAGCAGTGCACGAATCATGACGGGGTTGCGAGGCCTGACCCAGGACCCCAACCCGCTGCAATCTGCTGACGGCGACGCGGGCGTTCCCGGTATTCTGGCAGCCGTACGGCTGGTGGCAGGCAGTGACACGGTGGCCGGCGGCGGCTCTGGTGACAACACCGGACTCCCCAGCTGGGATGCCGGAGGTAATAACTTGGTCAATGCCGGGTTGATACAGGGCCAGCAGATCGCCGGTGATACAGCCGTGGTGGGCAGCAAAAAGGCTGCAATGTCCACCCTGGGGCGAGATGCCGTGCTGGCTGTGAATGGCAACATGGTCATGGGCGCGAAGAGCACCATCATCGCCAGCGGCTTGGAGGCCGAGAATGTCAACAGCAAGACACTCAACACGCCCATGGCATATGCTGACCGTCTCAACGGCAAGCTCTTGGACGTTGAAAACACCGTCTATATACGCAATGGCTCCAATCTGCGCCTGCCCCGCGTGAAGCCGAAGACCGAGTGTAGCAACTACGCCGACCTGGGCATGACTCAATCGGTGATGATCGCGACTCGCTCCAACCAATCTATCGCCCCTGTGCTCTGGCGCTTCCTGTTGCATTGCGTGCCTATCGAGCCTATCAGCCCCGACATCGACAAGTGGCGTGTCAAGTCTGTCTGGAGCAGCGCAGAGTACGATGCCATGGTAGCGAAATACCCGACATCAAACTGGAACTGGTATTGGTACAACGCCAGTGACGCAGACAGCCCCGCAGGCCTACCGAGTCCTAAGGTTACAGAAGCCAGTTATCCCGTGGAGCCTACTTGAGCGTCTTTCGCCCAGGCACGCGGCAACAGCACAAAGCCAAAGGCCTTGCCGCCGACACGATTGCCAGGGCCCGCCTAGACTGCGGTGATGCCTGCAAAACTGTCCATTCTTGACCTGGCCTTCATCGTGGAAGGCGGTACCGCCGCCCAGGCGCTGCGCGAGAGCATCGCGCTGGCGCAATGGGCGGAGCGCCTGGGGTATGAACGCTACTGGGTCGCCGAACATCACAACATGGACGGCGTCGCCTCCTCGGCCACCGCCGTGCTGATTGGCCAGATTGCCGCCGCGACCGAACGCATCCGCGTGGGGTCCGGCGGCATCATGTTGCCCAACCACGCACCGCTGACCATTGCCGAGCAGTTCGGTACCCTGGCCACCCTCTTCCCCAACCGCATTGACCTGGGCCTGGGCCGCGCACCCGGCACCGACGGGCCCACCATGCGGGCGCTGCGCCGCCATCTTTCCACAGCACATGAAGACCGCTTCCCGGAGGATGTGCTGGAGTTGCAGGCTTATCTGGCACCGGCCACGCCCGGGCAGGTGGTGCGGGCCGTTCCAGGCCAGGGCACGGAAGTGCCGCTGTGGTTGCTGGGTTCCAGCCTGTATGGTGCGCAGTTGGCGGCCTACATGGGCCTGCCCTTTGCATTCGCTTCGCACTTTGCGCCCGCCATGCTCATGCAGGCGCTGGAGATGTACCGGGCGCAGTATCGCCCCAGTGCACGCCACCCCAAGCCCTACGCCGCCGTGGGCCTGAACATCATCGTGGCCGACACGGACGCCGAAGCCCGCCACCTGTTCACCTCCATCCAGCAGCGCTTCCTGGGCATGCAACGCGGCCAACGCGGCTTGCTGCCACGGCCGGTGCCACAGATGGAAGACCTCTGGACACCCAGCGAGCAGTTCCAGGTCGAGCGCATGCTCTCGGAATCCATCGTCGGTTCGCCAACGACGGTGCGAGAAAGGCTGCTGGAGACCCAGGCACGCACTGAGGCAGACGAATTCATCGTCGCCTGTGCCGTGCACGACCCCCAGGCGCGCCGCCGGTCCTACGAGCTGCTCGCCGGCATCAGCCTGAGCTGACCCTTCCGCAACGCACGGCCCTTGCGGGCCGCCGCCGCATCAGCCCACGGCCTTGCGGGCGTTGCGGAACATCCGCATCCAGGGGCTGAAGGTGGACTTGTCGCCGCCCGTCCAGCTCATCTGGATGTTGCGGAACACCCGCTCCGGATGCGGCATGAGGGCGGTGAATCGGCCGTCGGCCGTGGTCACCGCGGTCAGGCCGCCCGGGCTGCCGTTGGGGTTGAGCGGGTATTGCTCGGTGGCCTGACCCTGCCCATCCACATAACGCATGGCCCGCAGGACCTGGCTGGCATCACCGCGCTGGGAGAAGTCGGCAAAACCTTCACCGTGCGCCACCGCGATGGGCAGGCGCGTGCCTGCCATGCCGGCGAAGAACAGGCTGGGCGACGCCAGCACTTCCACCTGCGCCAGGCGAGCCTCGAACTGCTCGCTGCGGTTGCGCACGAATTTGGGCCAGTGCTGAGCACCCGGGATCATGGGCGAGAGCGCCGCCAGCATCTGGCAGCCATTGCACACGCCCAGGGCGAAGCTGTCCTGGCGGGCAAAGAAGCCTTCAAATGCGTCCTTCAGGCGCGGGTTGAAAAGGATGGAACGTGCCCAGCCCTCCCCGGCCCCGAGCGTGTCGCCGTAGCTGAAACCGCCGCAGGCCACAAAGCCCTTGAATTGGCTCAGGTCGACCGCGCCCGCCTGCAGGTCGCTCATGTGCATGTCGTAGCTGTCAAAGCCTGCCTGAGACATGGCGTAGGCCATCTCGATGTGGGAGTTGACGCCCTGCTCGCGCAGGATGGCCACCTTGGGGCGCACACCTGTCTGGATGTACGGTGCGGCCACGTCCTCATGGACGTCGAAGCTGGGCAGCCAGTGCAGGCCGGCCACCGGGGCACCCGCCAGCGCGTGTTCCTGGTCGGCGAAAACGGGGGTGTCCCGGTCTCGGGTGATGCGCCAGGAGACCTGGTCCCATTCCTGATGCAGTTGCTGCAGCGGGGCGCCGAAGACCCTCTTGGCGTCGCGCCAGACTTCCACCTGCGCAGCCTCATTGGTCTTGCCAACCACGTGCGACAGCCTGGACAAGCCATGGGCCCGCAGGGTCTGCAGCACCGCATCGCGGTCGCCGGTGGCGACCTGCAGCACGACGCCGAGTTCTTCGTTGAAGAGCGCCTTGAGCGTCAGTTCATCGCGGCGGCCGCTGACCTGGCTGGCCCAGTTCTTGGAGTCCCCCATGTCGGCGCGGCTGTCCGCAATGCCGTCGCCTTCGGTGACCAGCATGTCCACATTCAGGCTCACACCCCTTTGGCCGGCGAAGGCCATTTCAGCTGCGGCGGCCAGCAGGCCACCATCGCTGCGGTCGTGATAGGCCAGCAGCTTGCCCTGGGCGCGCAGCTCATTCACGGCCGACACGGTCTGCTTGAGCAGCGCGGGGTCGTCCAGGTCCGGCACCTCGGGGCCAAACTGGTTGAGCGTCTGGGCCAGGATGGAGCCGCCCATGCGCATGCGGCCCTGGCCCAGATCGATCAGCACCAGCGTGGTGTCGCCCGGCTGCAGTTCCGGCGTCAGCGTGCCGCGCACGTCCGTCAGCGACGCGAAGGCGGAGACGATCAGGGACACGGGCGCCGTGACCTGGCGGGTTTCACCGTTGTCGCTCCAGCGGGTCCGCATGGACAGGGAATCCTTGCCCACCGGGATGGACACACCCAGCGCCGGGCACAGCGCCATGCCCACGGCCTTCACGGTGTCGTACAGGGCGGCGTCTTCCCCGGGTTCGCCGCAGGCGGCCATCCAGTTGGCGGAGAGCTTCACACGGGAGAGTTCAATCGGCGCAGCCAGCAGGTTGGTGATGGCTTCCGCCACGGCCATGCGGCCGGATGCGGGCGCGTCCACCGCCGCCAGCGGCGTGCGTTCCCCCATGCTCATGGCCTCACCCGCGAAGCCCTTGAAGTCGGCCAGCGTGACGGCGCAATCCGCCACCGGCACCTGCCAGGGGCCAACCATCTGGTCACGATGGCTCAAGCCACCCACGGTGCGGTCGCCAATGGTGATGAGGAAACGCTTGGAGGCCACGGTCGGGTGGCGCAGCACCTGCGTGACGGACTGCGCCAGGTCGACGCCGTCCAGCGTGAGCGCGCCGCCCGCGCGGGCCACGCGCTTGACGTCACGGTGCACCTTGGGCGGCTTGCCGAGCAACACGTCCATGGGCATGTTGATGGCGCGTTCACCGCCCTCCCCGTCTTCCAGCACCAGCTCGCGTTCTGCGGTGGTCACGCCCACCACGGCAAACGGGCAGCGCTCACGGGCGCACATGCTCTCGAACAGGGGCAGGCTTTCCGGGGCGATGGCCAGGACATACCGCTCCTGGCTTTCGTTGCACCAGATTTCCTTGGGGGCCAGGCCGCTTTCTTCCAGCGGCACGTGGCGCAGGTCGAATCGGGCACCACGGCCCGCGTCGTTCACCAGTTCGGGGAAGGCATTGGAGATGCCGCCTGCACCCACGTCATGCACCGCGAGGATGGGGTTGCGCTCAGCCAGACCCCAGCAATGGTTGATGACTTCCTGGGCACGGCGCTGGATCTCGGGGTTGCCGCGCTGCACGGAGTCGAAGTCCAGGTCGGCGGTGTTGGTGCCGGCGGCCATGGAGCTGGCGGCACCACCGCCCATGCCGATGCGCATGCCGGGCCCACCCAGTTGGATCAGCAGCGTGCCGGCCGGGAACTCGATCTTCTTGGTGAGGTCCGAGCGGATGGCCCCGACGCCGCCGGCAATCATGATGGGCTTGTGGTAGCCGCGCTGGATGCCGTCCACCTGCTGTTCATAGACGCGGAAGTAGCCCCCCAGATTCGGGCGGCCGAATTCGTTGTTGAATGCGGCGCCACCCAACGGGCCTTCGGTCATGATCTGCAGCGGGCTGGCAATGTGGGCCGGCTTGCCGATGGACTGTTGTTCCCAGGGCTCGCTGAGGCCGGGCAACTGCAGGTTGGAGACCGAGAAGCCGGACAGGCCGGCCTTGGGCTTGGCGCCACGGCCGGTGGCACCTTCATCGCGGATCTCGCCGCCGGCACCGGTGGAGGCGCCGGGGTGCGGGGAGATGGCGGTGGGGTGATTGTGGGTTTCCACCTTCATCAGCACATGGGCGGTTTCAGTGCGGGCCTCGTAACGGGGCGCGCGCTGGTCACCGGCGGCCATCCAGCGTTCGATGACATGGCCTTCCATCACGGCGGCGTTGTCGGCGTAGGCGATGACGGTGTGCTGGGAATTCAGCTTCTCGGTGTTGCGGATCATGCCGAACAGGGAGAGCGGCTGGGCTTCACCGTCGATGGTGAATTCGGCGTTGAAGATCTTGTGGCGGCAGTGTTCGCTGTTGGCCTGGGCGAACATCATCAGCTCAACGTCGCTGGGGTTGCGGCCCAGGCGCTGGAACGCCACCACCAGGTAGTCGATCTCGTCGTCCGACAGGGCCAGGCCCCACGCGCCGTTGGCCTCGTCCAGCGCGGCACGGCCACGACCCAGGACATCCACATGCGCCAGCGGCTGCGCCTGCTTGTCATCGAACAGGTGGACGGCGTCCTCGCGTCGCAGCAGCACGCTTTCGGTCATGCGGTCGTGCAGCAGTTCGGCACAGGCCAGCAGCTCCGCCTCGGTGAGCGGCTTGGTGCTGCCGGCCAGGCCACCGGTCACGGTGCTGAGCAGGCCGGACTTGAGCGTCAGGCGATATTCGGTGACGCGCTCCACACGCTTGATGTCCAGACCGCAGTTGTGGGCGATGTCGGTGGCCTTGGAGGCCCAGGGGCTGAGGGTACCCAGGCGGGGGGCGGTGACGATGAGGGCAGTGTCGCTGCCGGATGTGGAGCCCGAGGCCGATGCCGTGGGGCCTTCATAGGCGTCGCCGTAGTTCAGCAGCGCGGCCAGTTTGCCCTGGCTGGTTTCGTCCAGCACCGACTCGGCCCAGACCCAGTGCACATGGCGGGCATGGACGGCCTGCACGCGGTCACTCACCGCCTGCAGGCGCGCCAGCAGCGCCGTGGCCCGGAAGGACGAGAGGGCATTGCCCCCCTCGAAGTGAAACAGATGCTTGGAGGAGGTGGTGCTGGCCATGAAGGTCTCTGGGTGTCTGGCGCCGTGGGGGGTCGCGGCGGGAGAACTGGCGATTGTAGCGAGGTGGGAGGGTTCTCCCTGAGGGGCGGGCTTACTCCAGTCCGCCGCCCACAAAGAAAAACGCCCTCGGGGGACCGAGGGCGTCTTCTGACGGGTGCTGCCATCAGCGCAGGAAGCACTGATGCCGCGCAAATTCAACGCAGGAAGCGGCCGCCCGTGATGATGGAGATGTCGGCGTAGCTCGCGCCCGTGTGGTCGGTCGGGCTGAAGCCGACTTCCAGGCCACCCAGGTCAAAACGGTTCATGCCGTTGAGGGCGCGGGTCAGGCCGGCGCGGCTGACATCCTTGCCCGCCCGCTTGAGACCTTCCACCAGCACCTTGGCGCCAGCGAAACCTTCCATCATGGCCGGGGTCACCACACCGCCGGTCTCGGTGTTCTTGGACTTGGCCAGCAGGTCGGTGATCTCACGCACCATGGGGACGGTGACACTGCGCTCGTTGGGGAAGACCTGCGACACGATGATGCCGGTCGCGTTCTGGCCCAGCAGCTGGACAAAACCGGCCGAGGCATTGTTGGAGAGCGTCGCCACCAGCACGCGGGAACCCGCCGTGCGCAGGGCATTGACGGTATCGGCCGTGACCTGGGCGGACGCCATGATCAGCACCACCTGCGGGTCAGCCGAAGTGATTTGCTTGGTCAGCGCCGCCACGTCGTGCTTTTCGCGGTCGATGACGAGTTGCGCCACCGGCTTGACCTGCTTGTCGTTCAAACCCTTGAGTGCGCCCTGCACCACGTCCTGGCCGAAGGTGTCGTTCACCGACACCACGGCAATGCGCTGGTTGCCCATTTCCAGCAGCAGCTGGACCGCACGCTCAGCCTCACGCTGATAGGTGGAACGGACGTTGAAGATGTACGGGTTGACCGGCTTGTGCAGCACGGCCGCACCCGTGGAAGGCGCCACCAGCGGCAGCTGGTACTTTTCCAGCAGCGGCATGATGGCCTGGGTGTGCGGCGTGCCGCGTGTCATGAACAGCGCCACGGCATTCTTGTCGATCAGCGTCTGGGCATTGGCCGCCGCGCGCTTGGGATCGAACGCGTCGTCCAGCGTGATCAACTCGACCTTCTGGCCGTTGACGCCACCGGTGGCGTTCACATGGTCCAGATAGAGCTTGGCGCCCAGGTTGAGTTCCTTGACGCTGGCCGCCACCTGGCCCGTCACGCCAGCGGTCTGGCCGATGACGATCTGGGCCTGCGCGGCGCCGGACACGGCAGACAGGCCAAAGGCCAGCGCCACGGTGGGAAGAACTGCGGCCAACAGGCGGCCGACGGATGAACGTGCTGTCATTCTGATGATTCCTGCCGGTGGAAGCGGATGGCCTCCACAGCGGCTGTGTCCCCTAATGCCGACCGTCATCCGCCTCGTAAGCGGTTGATTTCTGGCCGGCGCCTCAGCGCCGACCCTCCCCTCAAATGAGGGGGTTCAGCGCCCCGCCCGCATCTTAGCCACGATGTCATGCACGCGACCCATCAGAGCCCCGGTGTCGATCGATGTATTTGTGCGATTTTTCAACAATTGACGTCCGGCCACCCAGACATCCGTGACATGTTCACGGCCGGCGACATACGCCAGTTGCGCATCCGCGTGATACACGGGCTGGCATTCCAGCGCTTCCAGCGAGACCGCCACCACGTCCGCCTGCTTGCCCGCTTCCAGCGTGCCCAGGTCGTCCGCCCGCCCCATGGCCTTGGCGGCACGCACCGTGGCCATCTCCAGCGCAGTGCGGGCGGAGACGGTCAGCGGGTCCCCCGAGGAGCCCTTGGCCAGCAAGGCAGCGGCACGGATCTCGGTGAACATGTCCTGGCGGTTGTTGGACGCGGCACCGTCCGTGCCCAGCACGGTGTTCACGCCCGCAGCCTCCAGCGCCTTCACCGGGGCAATGCCGGAGGCCAGCTTGAGGTTGGAACTCGGGTTGTGCACCAGGTGCACCCCCTGGCGGGCGATCAGCTCGATTTCGTCCGGGGTGAGGTGGACCATGTGCACCGCGATCATGCGGTCATTCAGCAGGCCCAGCTTGTCCAGGCGCGCCAGCGGGCGCACGCCGAATTGCTTGACGCTGCCATCGATCTCGTCCTGCGTCTCGTGGATGTGGCAGTGGACCTGCAGGTCGTACTTCTCCGACAGCTCGCGCAGCTGGGTAAAGGTCTCGTCCGAGACGGTATAGGGCGCATGCGGTGCGCTGGTCCAGTCCAGCAGCGCTTCGCCCTTGAACTGCTCGTAGGCAGCCAGTCCCTTGTGGATGTAGTCCTGCGCGTTGGCGGCGTAGCCGGTGGGGAAATCGATCACGTTGATCGACACCCCGGCACGCAGGCCGCTGTCCACCGCGGCACGGGCCATGGCGGTGGGGAAGAAATACATGTCGTTGAGGTAGGTCACGCCGCCACGGATGGCTTCGGCGGCCGACAGCAGCGAGCCCTGGTAGACCCAGTCTTCGCTCACCCACTGACGCTCCAGCGGCCAGATGTGGTTGTTGAGCCAGTCCATCAGCGCCAGGTCATCCGCCACGCCGCGCAGCAGCGACATGGCCGAATGGGTGTGGGCATTGATCAAGCCAGGGATCAGCACATGGTGCGGCAGTTCGACGCGTTCAGCATCCGCATAACGGGACAGGGCCTCTTCGCGCGGCAGCACGGCGGCAATACGCTCGCCCTCGACGGCCAGGGCATGCCCTTCCAGCACCGGGCTGCCAGGGGTCATGGTGATCAGCCACCGGGGCAACAACAGCTTCACGGCTTGGGCGGACATGGGTATCTCCTCAGAAAATCTCGTCGAACAAGGCCAGCACACGCGGCGCATCCACCGCCACGCAGACCTGCTGCACCGGGTGGTCGGACCAGGCGGTGCGCTGCGATTGCTCGCGGCGCCAGTCCTGGATGGTCTGGCCGGTGGCGATGCCTTCCAGCGCTACCCGGACCGGGCCGCTGCGCAGCGTGAAGGCCTCCGGCACCAGCAGCACGGCGGCCGCGCTGGCATCGTGAGCATAGATGCCGCCGATGCCGTCACGGGCATCGTAGAACTGCTGGTAGTGGCGGGTGGCCTGCCACAGCAGTTCTCCCGCGCCCTCCCCGCGCCCCCGCAGCCTGGCGAGATCCGCCTCGCGCATGATGACTTCCTGGGTCACGTCCAGCCCCACCACGACGACCGGCCAGGGCGCCGTCAGCACAAGGTCGGCTGCTTCCGGGTCGGCCATGATGTTGGCCTCGGCCACGGGCGAGACGTTGCCACTGTGGCCATGCAGACCAAAGGCACCGCCCATCACCACCACCTGCTTGACCTTGGCCGCAATGCCAGGGTCCTGCTTGAGCGCCAGTGCCAGGTTGGTGAAGGGGCCGACGGCCACCAGGGTGAGCTCACCAGGGCGTTCATTGACCAGATCACAGATCAGTTGATGCGCGGGACGCGGGTCCGACGGGCGGGTGGGCACCGGCAGCTGGCTGGCGATGCCGCCCAGCGCGTCCTCGCCGTGCACATGCAGCGCACCGTCACGGCGGCGGCTTTCCAGCAGCGGGCCGGCCGCACCCGTGGCCACCGGGATGTCCAGCTGGAACAGCGCGGCCAGGCCGCGGGCATTGTGGGCGGTGACGGCCACCGCCGCATTGCCGTGCACCGCCGTGATGGCGATCAGGTCGAAGCGGGGATGGGCGGCCAGCAGGGCGAGCGCGAGCGCATCGTCAATGCCGGGGTCGGTGTCATAAATGACGGGGATCTTCTTGCTGTCCATGGGGGTACGGCTTCCAGGTCAGACGGTAGCAATGCTGCGGGCATCAGCCGGCAGCTCGGAACGGTAGGGCATCGCTTGCTGGACACCCGGGCGGCTGACCGCCAGTGCGGCGGCCGCCTGGCCCAGCGAGACGGCCTGCAGCGGGGTCAGGCCTTCGGCCAGGCCCACGGCCAGCCCGCCCACCAGCGTGTCACCGGCACCCACTGTATCGATGGCGGCCACACGCGAAGCGCTGAGATGGCGCCCCTCGGGATGGTCATCGCACAGCAACCAGGCGCCCTGCCCGCCCAGGGTCACCAGGACATGGCGCGGGCCCAGGGTCCGGAGGTGGCTTGCGGCAGCACGGGCCAGGGTCAGTTCATCCCTCTGCGCGGCTGCATCGAGGGCATCCGCGCTGAGTTGGGCGGCTTCGGTCTCGTTGACGACCAGCCAGTCGGTCAAGGCCAGCAGCGCCGCCGGCAAGGCCTGCGCCGGGGCGGCGTTCAGCACGGTGGTCACACCGGCCTCGCGGGCCAGTTCGAAGGCACGCTGGATGGCCGGCACCGGCACCTCCAGCTGGGCCACCACCACACGCGCGGCACGCACGGGCCCCGCGGCGGCATCCACGTCCTGCGGGCTCAGGTCGGCATTGCTGCCGGGCACCACCACGATGGCGTTCTCGCCACCGTCGTGCGCCACCATGATGACGGCCACGCCAGGCCAGGCCTGCTCGTCGCGGTGGAGCGCCTCGGTCGAGACATGCTCGAGCTCCAGCGCCGCCAGCAGCTCATGACCATGCTGGCGCAAGCCGATGCGCCCCACCAGGGCCACGTCCGCACCCAGCCGTGCGGCGGCCACGGCCTGATTGCCGCCCTTGCCGCCCGGCGTCCCTGCAAACGCATCACCAATCAGGGTCTCGCCCGGCGCCGGCAAACGGCTGGCGTGGGCCACCAGGTCCATGTTCACGCTGCCCACCACCACCACGGTGGCCGCAGCCTTTTCCACATTCATGCTTGCTCCGAAGACAAAGGCGCACAGGTGCTCTCGCGCAGCACCAGCTGCGGTGTGAGCTGCAGGTCCTTGAACGGCGCCTGCGGGTTCTCGATTCGTTCGATCAGCGCGCGACCGGCCTCCCGGCCCAGGTCGCGGATCGAGCAGCCCACGCTGGTGATCGCGGGGTAGATGTAGCTGCCCAACTCGATGCCGTCAAACCCCACCACACTGAGCTGGCGGGGGACGGCACGGCCCAGTTCGGCGGCGGCGCGCAAGGCGCCCATGGCCATGAGGTCGTTGCCGGTGAAGACGGCCGTGAGGTCGGGCTGGCGGGTCAGCAAGGCCTTGACGGCGGTGTAGCCACCGGCGGTGCTGAAATCGCTTTCGATCAGCCAGCTGTCAGCGGGCACGATGCCCTGCTCCTGCAGGGCACGCCGCCACCCGGCGACACGCTCCTGCGTGACTTCAAATTCGGCCGGGCCACTGACGCAGCCGATGCGGCGATGCCCCAGTTCCAGCAGGTGGCGCACCACCGCAAAGGCACCGGCCTGGTTGTTCACGCTGACCCGGTCAGCGCGCGCGCCAGGCACCAGGCGGTCCACCGTCACCACCGGCACGCTGGCGTGGCGGAAGGTGGTGGCCAGTTCGTCGGCATCACCCGCCGAGCTCAGCAGCAGGCCATCAATGCGCTTTTCCAGCAGCGTGCGCAGGTAGGCTTGCTGATGCTTGGGGTCGTTGTCCGAATTGCAGAGGAACACCGAGTAGCCGGCCTGGCGGCACCACTCTTCCACCCCCACCACCAGCTCGGCAAAAAACGGGTTGCGGACGTTGGGCACCAGCACGCCCACGATCTTGGTCTCGCTGCGCCGCAGCGAGCGCGCCACCGCGCTGGGCAGGTAGCCAATCTCGTCCACCGCCGCCAGCACACGGGCACGCGCCTCCGCGCTCACCGGCCGGGTGTTGTTCAGCACATGGGACACCGTGGTGAAGGACACCCCGGCCAATGCGGCCACATCCTTGATGGTGCTCATTCCTGCCTTTGGCCTCTTCTAATCGGTGGTGAAACCGGTGGTGAAACGCAGCTACGTGGGCGGTCTCCACGCCAACGTAGCCACTCGAATCAGTGCATTGCACCCGACTTGCCCAGAAGTTCCGCAGGTCCTGGCTGCAAACGTTTGCAACGACGCGAAGCATATCGCATCGCCTGCCAGGGCGAGCACCGCGCACCCCCGGCAGCGACGAAAAAAAGCCCCTGGCCGTGGCTCAGGGGCTCTTCTGAGGGCAGCACGGCGAGATCAGAGTCCCGCTTCGTCCCCCCCGGATCCGCCAACGTTCAACGTTGGGCGATGGGCTTGACGTTACGTGCGGTGGCGCCGACGAACAGCTGACGCGGGCGTCCGATCTTGTACTCGGGGTCGCCGATCATTTCGTTCAGCTGGGCAATCCAGCCGACCGTACGAGCCAGCGCGAAGATGGCGGTGAACAGCGGCACGGGGATGCCGATAGCGCGCTGCACGATGCCGGAGTAGAAGTCCACGTTCGGGTAGAGCTTGCGGGCGACGAAGTATTCGTCTTCCAACGCGATCTTTTCCAGTTCCATGGCCAGCTTGAACAGCGGGTCGTTCTGCAGACCCAGTTCGTTCAGCACTTCGTGGCAGGTCTCGCGCATCAGCTTGGCGCGCGGGTCGTAGTTCTTGTAGACACGGTGACCAAAGCCCATCAGCTTGACGCCGCTGTTCTTGTCCTTCACCTGCTTGATGAACTCGCCGATCTTGGCCACGCCACCCTGATGCTGGATGTCATGCAGCATGTTCAGTGCGGCTTCGTTCGCACCGCCGTGGGCCGGGCCCCACAGGCAGGCCACGCCGGCAGCGATGGCCGCAAACGGGTTGGTGCCGGACGAACCGCACAGGCGCACGGTGGAGGTCGAAGCGTTTTGCTCGTGGTCGGCGTGCAGCGTGAAGATGCGGTCCATGGCACGGACCAGCACTTCATTGGGCTTGTACTCCTCGCAAGGCGTGGCAAACATCATGTGCATGAAGTTGCCGGCGTAGGAGAGGTCGTTCTTCGGGTACACGTAGGGCTGGCCGATCGTGTACTTGTAGGCCATGGCCACGAGCGTGGGCATCTTGGCGATCAGGCGGATCGCGGCGATTTCACGGTGCTCGGGGTTATTGATGTCGGTGCTGTCGTGATAGAAGGCCGACAGCGCGCTCACCAGACCGGTCATCACGGCCATCGGGTGGGCATCACGACGGAAACCACGCAGGAAGAACTGCATCTGCTCGTTGACCATCGTGTGATGCGTCACGCGATTGACGAACTCTTCCTTTTGCGACGGATTGGGCAGCTCTCCGTACAGCAGCAGGTAGCAGGTCTCGAGGTAGTCGCAGTTCACCGCGAGTTGCTCGATCGGATAGCCGCGATACAGCAACTCACCCTTGTCGCCATCGATGTAGGTGATGGTCGAGTTGCACGAGGCCGTAGACAAGAAACCCGGGTCATAGGTGAACTTGCCGGTCTGAGCGTACAGCTTGCGGATGTCGATCACATCCGGGCCGATCGTGCCCTTGTACAGGGGCAGATCCATTTGCGGGCTGCCGTCCGAGAACGACAGGGTGGCTTTGACGTCAGAGGGGGTCATGGGCATTCCTTATGACTTCTGTGGGGTTCTTGTCTCTTACTGAGGGGTACGGAGCATCGCCAGCACCGCCTGCACATCCGGCCTGGCCAGATCATCCTCAGGCTCCTTGCGGGCCAGCATCAGATCCAGCAGGTCGTTGTCGGATAGGTCCATCAGTTGCCTGAGGCCTTCCGCCTGGAACTCGGTCAGCTGGCTTTCATGTCGACGGAAGAACCGCTCGATGAAGAGGTCATTCTCCAGCAAGCCGCGGCGGCATCGCCACTTGAGCTTAGAGAGATCCCTCTCGCTGATGAGGGTGTTCGTGTCGACAGTCATGGCGGGCTCCGGTGCGGCCTCAGACGGCGCGTCGCACCATCAGTTCCTTGATCTTGCCGATGGCCTTGGTGGGGTTCAGACCCTTGGGGCAGACATCGACGCAATTCATGATGGTGTGGCAGCGGAACAGGCGATAAGGATCCTCGAGGTTGTCGAGGCGCTCCGCCGTGCCTTCGTCGCGGCTGTCAGCGATGAAGCGGTATGCCTGCAGCAGACCGGCGGGACCCACGAACTTGTCGGGGTTCCACCAGAAGCTGGGGCAACTGGTCGAACAGCTGGCGCACAGGATGCACTCATACAGGCCGTTCAGCTCATCACGCTCTTCCGGGGACTGCAGACGCTCCTTCTCGGGCGGCGGCGTGTCGTTCAGCAGGAAGGGCTTGACCGAGTGGTACTGCTTGAAGAACTGCGTCATGTCCACGATCAGGTCGCGGACCACCGGCAGGCCGGGCAGCGGCTTGAGCTTGATGACATCGGGCAGCGAGCGCAGGTTGGTCAGGCAGGCCAGACCATTCTTGCCGTTGATGTTCATGGCGTCCGAACCGCACACGCCTTCCCGGCAGGAGCGCCGGAACGACAGCGTGGGATCCACGGCCTTGAGCTTCAGCAGGGCATCCAGCAGCATGCGCTCATTGCCGGCCAGCTCCAGTTCGATGGTCTGGATGTAGGGCTTGGCGTCCTTGTCCGGGTCGTAGCGGTAAATCTCGAAGGTGCGCTTGATCATGATGGGCTCCTGCGTCCTTAGAAGGTACGGACCTTCGGGGGCACGCTGTCAACGGTCAGCGGCTGAAGGTTGACCGGCTTGTAGCTGAGGGTGTTGCTCGCGCTGTGCCACAGCGTGTGCTTCATCCATTCCTTGTCATTACGGCCCAGCGGGAATTCGGCGTCGTCAGCGGTACGCTCGTAGTCGTTCACCGTGTGGGCGCCACGGCATTCCTTGCGGGCGGCAGCGGAGACGATGGTGGCCTGGGCAGCTTCGATGAGGTTGTCCACTTCCAGCGCTTCCACGCGGGCGGTGTTGAACACCTTGGACTTGTCCTTCAGCGCGATGTTCTTGACGCGTTCGCGGATGGCGGCGATGGCGGTAACGCCCTCGTCCAGCAGCGCCTGCGTACGGAACACACCGGCGTGCGCCTGCATGGCTGCGCGCATGTCGTTGGCCACGTCCTGGGCGTATTCGCCCGAGCTGTTGGACTCCAGTCGTGCCAGGCGCGCCAGGGTCTGGTCGGCGGCATCCTTGGGCAGCGGCTTGTGGTGCTTGCCAGCCCTTTGCGACGCCTTGTGGGCATCCACGATGTGGTTGCCAGCGGCGCGGCCGAAGACCACCAGGTCCAGCAGCGAGTTGGTCCCCAGGCGGTTGGCGCCGTGCACCGACACGCAGGAGCACTCGCCCACCGCATACAGGCCGTTGACCACGCTCTTGTAGTCGTCGCCCTTGGGCACGACCACCTGGCCATTCACGTTGGTGGGGATGCCACCCATCTGATAGTGGATGGTCGGCACCACCGGGATCGGCTCCTTGGTGATGTCGACGTTGGCGAAGTTGTGGCCGATCTCGAACACTGACGGCAGGCGCTTCAGGATGGTGTCGCCGCCCAGGTGGGTCATGTCCAGCACGACGTAGTCCTTGTTGGGACCACAGCCGCGACCTTCCTTGATTTCCTGGTCCATGCAGCGCGAGACGAAGTCGCGCGGGGCCAGGTCTTTCAGCGTCGGGGCATAACGCTCCATGAAGCGCTCGCCATTGGCGTTGCGCAGGATGGCGCCTTCACCACGGCAGCCTTCGGTCAGCAGCACACCCGCGCCGGCCACGCCGGTGGGGTGGAACTGCCAGAACTCCATGTCCTGCAGCGGGATGTCCGCACGGGCGGCCATGCCCAGGCCGTCACCGGTGTTGATGAAGGCATTGGTCGAGGCGGCGAAGATGCGGCCGGCACCACCGGTGGCCAGCAGCACGGTCTTGGCTTCCAGGATGTGGATGTCGCCGGTTTCCATTTCCAGCGCCGTCACACCCACCACGTCGCCTTCGGCGTCGCGGATCAGGTCCAGTGCCATCCACTCCACGAAGAAGTTGGTGCGGGCACGCACGTTCTGCTGATACAGCGTGTGCAGCAGCGCGTGGCCGGTACGGTCCGCTGCGGCGCAGGCACGCTGCACCGGCTTCTCGCCGTAGTTGGCCGTGTGGCCGCCGAACGGACGTTGATAGATGGTGCCGTCCGGGTTGCGGTCGAACGGCATGCCGAAGTGTTCCAGCTCGTAGACCACCTTCGGGGCTTCACGGCACATGAACTCGATGGCGTCCTGGTCACCCAGCCAGTCCGAGCCCTTCACCGTGTCGTAGAAGTGATAGTGCCAGTTGTCTTCCGACATGTTTCCCAGGCTGGCGCCGATGCCGCCCTGGGCGGCCACGGTGTGCGAGCGAGTCGGAAAAACCTTGGACAGCACAGCCACATTCAGGCCAGCCAAGGACAGTTGCAGGGACGCGCGCATGCCGGAGCCACCGGCACCGATGATCACGACGTCGAACTTGCGCTTGGGGAGCGAGGTTCCGATTTGCATTTCTTACAGCCTCCAGAGCACTTGGATCGCCCAACCCGCGCAACCCGACAACCACACCAGCGTGAACACATGCAGCGCCAGCCGCAGGCCCACCGGTTTCACGTAATCCATCCAGATATCGCGCACACCGACCCAGGCGTGCCACGCCAGGGAGATGATCAAGGCGAAGGTCAGGAACTTCATCCATTGCTGGCTGAAAATGCCAGCCCACAGGTCATAGCCCAGCGGGCGACCTGGCCACAGCACCTGCACCAGCAGGACGATGGTGAACAGCGCCATCAGCAGCGCGGTGGCGCGCTGGACCATCCAGTCGCGCAGACCGTAATGCGCACCGACGACGATGCGCTTGGATCCGTAAGTTGTCATTTGGATTTGCCTTTTGGGTATCGGCGCTCGATCAACGCCCCATCGACGCGTGGTGGGCGTTCAATGGGCTTGATCCAGCACTCAATCAGTGACGGGACTCAGTACAACCCGAACAGCTTGGCGCCGAGCAGCACGGTCAGGCCCAGGCTCAGGGCCAGGGTGATGACGGCGCTGCGGTGGCCCTGGGCCTTGCTGACGCTGTGGGTGGCATCCATCCACAGGTGGCGCACGCCGGCGATGAAGTGGTGCAGATAGCCCCAGATCAGGCCCAGCGTCACCAGCTTCACGAACCAGGCCGGCACAAAACCGATGCCGCCGAGGTAGGCGCTGGTGAAGGACTCATAGGAGATCTCGGACGTGAGGCTGTTGTCGAACAGCCAGATCACGAACGGGAGCAGGAAGAACATCAGCAGGCCGCTGATGCGGTGCAGGATCGACACGATACCGGCCGGAGGCAGGCGGTAGCCGGCGATCTGCGTGATGTGGATGTTGGTGTAGACCGGTCGTTTCTTGGTGGTGGCAGAAGTGGCGTCCGTCATGTCCGACCTTGTAATCGATGTGAAACCCGATGATTTTAGAGCAAGGACCAACTGTTCGCAGGCGTCCCGGGCGCATGTCGGTTCAGCGACAGGCACCGTTGGCCTTCATTGGAGATCGTTGCGATAAAAGTGATGGGTTGTGTTGTAGAGACCGCGGCGCAACTCCACCGGCTTGTCGCCGTAGGTGAAGGAAAGCCGCTCCACGCTCAGCAGCGGACTGCCGGGCGTCACCTGCAGCAGCGCGGCGGAATCTTCTTCCGCCGCCACTGCCCGGATCTTTTCCTGTGCACGAATCATGTGCACACCAAATTCGGTTTCGAGCATGCCGTAGAACGGGCCGCGATGCTCCAGCAGCCGCTCCGTCGACAGCCCCTTGAACATGGCACCCGGCAGCCAGATGTCGTCCAGCACCACCGGTTGGCCGCCACTGTGCAGCAGCCGGCGGATCTCGAAGACCGGATCACCCGCACGCAGATGCATCAGCCGGGCGATCCAGGCCGGCGCCCGCAGGCGGCGGCAATCCAGCAGCTGGCGCCCCAGCGACGAGGAGGCCGCCTCGTCGGGCGTCAGGCGCAGGAAACGGAACTGCTGCTGCTGCTCGGCATGGGTGGCCACGAAGGTACCCTTGCCCTGGCGACGCACCAGCAGATTCTCGGCCGCCAGCTCATCGATGGCCTTGCGGACGGTCCCCTGGCTCACCCCGAAGCGTGACGCCAGCTCCATTTCGCTGGGAATGCTGTCCCCCGCCTTCCACTCACCCGCCTGCAGACCAGCCAGGATCAAGCCCTTGATCTGCCGATACAGCGGACTGAAGGCCGGCGCTGCCTCGGCACGGGCCAGCTCATTGAGCGGGGTGACCGGGTTGGGCGACGGGACGGGGGGCGACATGGGCCGGCATTCGAGCACAAAGCAGCCTGCCAAGTCCATCTGTATTCAGGGAGACCCAGCGCGTTAGTCTTATATAAGACACAAGAGTGTCAGATTCTCGCCATGAAAGCCCGGCTTTTTTGAGCGAACAGCGTCCCCAGGTGTTTGAAGAAGACCCCTCTCTCCACTCGCCCGGGGGTCGACTGGCCTACACTCACCGTCGCTGGCGCAGGCTCGCGACCGCGCCGACTGGATAACCTTTCACTCTTTCGGAGACCTCGTGATGAGCAAGAAACCCGTTCGCGTCGCCGTGACTGGCGCTGCCGGCCAGATCGGCTATGCCCTGCTGTTCCGCATCGCTTCTGGCGAAATGCTGGGCAAGGATCAACCCGTGATCCTGCAACTGCTGGAAATCGCGGACGAGAAGGCTCAGAACGCGCTCAAGGGCGTGATCATGGAACTGGAAGACTGCGCCTTCCCGCTGCTGGCTGGCATCGAAGCCCACAGCGACCCGATGACCGCCTTCAAGGACACCGACTACGCCCTGCTGGTCGGCGCACGTCCGCGCGGCCCCGGCATGGAACGTGCCGACCTGCTGGCCGCCAACGCCCAGATCTTCACCGTGCAGGGCAAGGCCCTGAACGCCGTGGCCTCGCGCAACGTGAAGGTGCTGGTGGTGGGCAACCCGGCCAACACCAACGCCTACATCGCCATGAAGTCGGCGCCGGACCTGCCGGCCAAGAACTTCACCGCCATGCTGCGCCTGGACCACAACCGTGCGGCCTCGCAGATTGCTGCCAAGACCGGCAAGGCGGTGGCAGGTATCGAGAAGCTGGCCGTGTGGGGCAACCACTCGCCCACCATGTATGCCGACTACCGCTTCGCCACCATCGATGGCCAGCCGGTCAAGGCACTGATCAATGACGAGGAATGGAACCGCAATGTGTTCCTGCCCACCGTCGGCAAGCGTGGCGCCGCCATCATTGCCGCCCGCGGCCTGTCGTCGGCCGCTTCGGCCGCCAACGCCGCCATCGACCACATGCGCGACTGGGCCCTGGGCACCAATGGCAAGTGGGTCACGATGGGCATCCCGTCGGATGGCTCCTACGGCATCCCGAAGGACGTGATGTTCGGCTTTCCGGTCACCACCGAGAACGGCGAGTACAAGATCGTGCAAGGCCTGGAGATCGATGCCTTCTCGCAAGAGTGCATCAACAAGACCCTGGGCGAGCTGACCGACGAACAAAACGGCGTCAAGCATTTGCTCTGATCTCTCCCTGAGAGACACTCAAGGACGCTCTGCACCATGCCTCGCTGGCGTGATGCAGGGACTCCTCAAAGGGCTGGCCCTCCTGGAGGGTCAGCCCTTTTTCCTTTATCCAGCCCCACATCATGAGCAGCATCCCATTGCTTCATCCCGCCCAGGCCCTGTTCGAGGAAGGCCATGCACCGCCGGTGCTGCCGGTGGTCGACCATTACTGCGGCGTCGAGGCGCGCATGGTGAAGAGCCTGGAGATGCAGATCCAGATGGGGCCGGTGTTCGACATCACCCTGGACTGCGAGGACGGCGCCCCGGTGGGCGGCGAGGCGGAGCACATGCTGCTGGTGCTGCACCTGCTCAACGGCGCCATGAATGTCCACGGCCGGGTGGGTGTGCGGGTGCACCCGTTCCAGCATCCGGCCTTTGAGGCGGATGTGGAGGCCGTGATTGCCGGGGGCGGCGAGAAGCTGGCCTATCTCATGATTCCCAAGCCGGAAGGCCTGGACGACTTGCAGCGCGCCATCGCCTTCATCGACAACAGCCTGCAGCGGCACCACATCCGCAAGCCCCTGCCCCTGCACACCCTGATCGAGACCCATGGCGCACTGCGGGATGTGATGGCCATCGCCGCCCTGCCCCGCATTGAATCGCTGTCCTTCGGGCTGATGGACTATGTCTCGGCACACCGGGGCGCCATTCCGCGCTCAGCGCTGACGGTGGAGGGTCAGTTCAATCATCCACTGGTCCAGCGGGCCAAGCTGGCCATTGCGGCGGCCGCGCACACCTACGGGAAAACCCCATCCCATTGTGTCGTCACCGAGTTCAAGAGCGAGCGGGCGATCCAGTCCGCGGCGGAGCGGGCAGCGCGGGAGTTGGGGTACACCCGGATGTGGAGTATCCATCCGCAACAGATCCGTCCGATCATCGAAGCCTTTGCACCCAGCGTGGCCGAGATCGACGAAGCCATCGACATCCTGCAGGCCGCACAGGCGGCGCAGTGGGCCCCCATCCAACATCGTGACATGCTTCACGACCGGGCCAGCTACCGGCTGTTCTGGCACCTCCTTCAACGTGCATTCCGCACTGGACAGCCGCTACCGGCCGAGGTCAAACAGGCGTGGTTCGGCCCTCAATGAAGGGTGGCAAATGCCACAGCACCCGCTATCTTGAGTGAACAACCCCCTACTGTTTGAAACAAACCCTGCGCGCACGCCGCTTGCCCCGCGCGAGAATTCGCCAGCCGTCGAAACAGTGGTCATCAAGCTTCTGGGACGACACCCTGCTGCACTGCCCTATTTCCAAAGACGACCCGCATGAAAACCTCCTTCGCCCTGTCCAGCACTGTTGCCACCGCCTTGCTGTTGGCCGCCGGCCTTGTCTGCGCCGAACCTTCGGTGCAGGGCAACAACACCAAGCCGGCCCCGGCAGCCACCAAGGCTTCGGCCAAGAAGGCGCCCGCCAAGCCGGCCGGCCCGGCCCCGCTGCCGGAAGCCAGCGCCGAGCAGCTGGCTGCCGCCCAACAGGCTTATCTGGGCCACTATGACTGCGAGTTCAAGCAGTCGGTAGAAATCACCGCCAACGCCAAGCACGCCGGCTACATCGACGTGGCCTTCCTGAAGCAGGTCTTCACGATGAAGCCAGTGCTGTCCTCCACCGGCGCGCTGCGCCTGGAAGACGTGGCCGGCCGCACGCTGATGGTCCAGATCGCCAACAAGTCGATGCTGCTGGACACCAATGCCGGCCGCCGCATGGTGGACGAGTGCATCCACCCGCAGCAACGTGCCGCGATTGAAGCCGCCCGCGCCGCTTCGGCGGTGCCGGTCAGCAGCCTGGGCATTGCCCCCGCTGCCCACTGAGCCCAGGCTCAGCAAGAAAAGCGCGCCGCTGGCGCGTTTTTTTTCGCCCCTCGGCGCCGATGCCCGACCATTTCACTCTGGCCTTCTGTGGCTTCCCGCACGCCAAGTATGTAGAATCCATACATACTTTCCACCGCATACCAAGCCGGGAGCCCACCATGGAAGCCACTGTCGCCGAACGCGGCCAGATCACCTTGCCCAAGGCGGTCCGTGATGCACTGGGTCTCACCAAGGGAACCACCCTGAAGGTGGAACTGGACGGCGCCCGCATCATCCTGCGCAAGAATGTGGATGACGCCATTTCCCGCGCTCGCGGCCGCTTCAAGCTGCCGGACGGCACCACCACCGACGACGTGATGCGCGAGCTGCGTGGCCGCGCGCCCACGGACCCCACCCAGGCCTGACCCCCGATGATCGCTGTAGACAGCTCTGTCCTCATCGACCTGCTGGGCGACGCCCCGGGAGCCGATGCCGCGGAGGCGGCCTTGCGGCTGGCCCTGTCCACCGGCCCCGTGGTGCTGTGTGATGTGGTCCTCTCCGAGGTCACCGCCGGTCTCGGCCATGGCTCCGAAGTCATGGACGCCCTGGAAGAGATGGGCCTGGGCTTCTCCGCCATCGACCAGCGTGCGGCTATCCGTGCCGGTGAGATGCAGCGAAAATTCAAGCAACGCCTTCGGGATGACCCCAAGGTGGGCGCCAAGGCGGCCAAATCCGTATCCCCCGATGGTGCCGGCGCTGCCCGCGCCATTGCTGACTTCCTGGTCGGCGCGCATGCCATGTTGCAGTGCGACGGCCTCATCACGCGCGACCAGGGATTTTTCCGAGATTATTTCAAGGGACTCAAAGTCATCGTGCCGACGGAGCCTCTGCATGGCAGAAGCCTCCGCGCGCCCTGACCCACAAGATCCCGCTTTACTGACCCAAGCCAGAGACTACCGAGACTGGAGTTCGCAATGCTGCAAGCCTACCGCCAACACGAAGCCGAGCGCGCTGCGCTGGGGATCCCGCCGCTGCCGCTGGATGCCAAGCAAGTCGCCGAGCTGATCGAGCTCATCAAGAACCCGCCCGCCGGCGAAGGCGAATTCCTCGTGGGTCTGCTGACGCATCGCGTCCCGCCGGGCGTGGACGATGCCGCCAAGGTCAAGGCCAGCTTCCTGGCTGCGGTCGCCCATGGCGACCTGGTGGTGAGCCTGATCTCCAAGGCCAAGGCCACCGAACTGCTGGGCACCATGGTGGGTGGCTACAACGTCAAGCCGCTGGTGGACCTGCTGGACGACAAGGAGGTTGCGTCGGTCGCTGCCGCCGGTCTGAAGAAGACCCTGCTGATGTTCGATGCCTTCCACGACGTCTCGGAAAAGGCCAAGGCCGGCAACGCCCAGGCCACCGCCGTGATCCACAGCTGGGCCGATGCGGAGTGGTTCACCTCCCGCCCCGAGGTCGAGAAGAAGATCACCGTCACCGTCTTCAAGGTGCCTGGCGAGACCAACACCGACGACCTCTCCCCTGCCCCTGACGCCTGGAGCCGCCCGGACATTCCGCTGCACTACCTGGCCATGCTGAAGAACACGCGCCCTGACGCGGCCTTCAAGCCTGAGGAAGACGGCAAGCGCGGCCCGATGCAGTTCATCGAAGACCTGAAGAAGAAGGGCCACCTGGTTGCCTACGTGGGCGACGTGGTCGGCACCGGCTCTTCCCGCAAATCGGCCACCAACTCGGTGATCTGGGCCACCGGCCAGGACATCCCGTTCGTGCCGAACAAGCGCTTCGGCGGGGTGACACTGGGCACCAAGATCGCCCCGATCTTCTTCAACACCCAGGAAGACTCCGGTTCGCTGCCCATTGAAGTGGACGTGAACAACCTGGAAATGGGCGACGTGATCGACGTCTACCCGTACGACGGCAAGATCGAGAAGAACGGCGCCGTGGTGGCCGAGTTCTCGCTGAAGAGCGACGTGCTGCTGGACGAAGTGCGCGCCGGTGGCCGCATCAACCTGATCATCGGCCGCTCGCTGACCGGCAAGGCCCGTGAGTTCCTGGGCCTGCCCGCCTCCACCCTGTTCCGCCTGCCCCAGCCGCCGGTGGATTCCGGCAAGGGCTTCACGCTGGCACAAAAGATGGTGGGCCGCGCCTGCGGTCTGCCGGACAACCAGGGCATCCGTCCGGGCACCTACTGCGAGCCCAAGATGACCACCGTCGGTTCGCAGGACACCACCGGCCCGATGACCCGCGACGAGCTGAAGGACCTGGCCTGCCTGGGCTTCTCGGCCGATCTGGTGATGCAATCCTTCTGCCACACGGCTGCCTACCCCAAGGCGGTGGACGTGAAGATGCACCGCGAGCTGCCGCACTTCATCAGTGACCGCGGCGGCGTGGCCCTGCGCCCGGGCGACGGCGTGATCCACAGCTGGCTGAACCGCCTGCTGCTGCCCGACACCGTGGGCACCGGTGGTGACTCCCACACCCGCTTCCCCATCGGCATCAGCTTCCCCGCCGGCTCCGGCCTGGTGGCCTTTGGCGCGGCCACGGGCGTGATGCCGCTGGACATGCCGGAATCGGTGCTGGTGCGTTTCAAGGGTGAGATGCAGCCCGGTGTGACGCTGCGCGACCTGGTGCATGCCATTCCGCTGTATGCCATCAAGGCCGGTCTGCTGACGGTGGAGAAGAAGGGCAAGAAGAACATCTTCTCGGGCCGCATCCTGGAAATCGAAGGCCTGCCCGACCTGAAGGTGGAGCAAGCGTTCGAGCTGTCCGACGCATCGGCCGAGCGTTCGGCTGCGGGCTGCACGATCAAGCTGAATCCGGCACCGATCAAGGAGTACCTGACCTCCAACATCGTGTTGATGAAGAACATGATTGCCGACGGCTACGCCGACAAGCGCACGCTGGAGCGCCGGATCAAGAACGTGGAAGCGTGGCTGGCGAATCCCAATCTGCTGGAAGCGGACAAGGACGCCGAATACGCAGCCGTGATCGAGATCGATCTGGCCGACATCCAGGAACCGATCGTGTGCTGCCCGAACGACCCGGACGACGCCAAGTTCATGTCGGAAGTGCAAGGCACCAAGATCGACGAAGCCTTCATCGGTTCGTGCATGACCAACATCGGCCACTTCCGTGCAGCAGCCAAGCTGCTGGGCGGTGCGCGAGACATCCCGGTGAAGCTGTGGGTGGCCCCGCCGACGAAGATGGATCAGAACGAGCTGATCAAGGAAGGCCACTACGCGACCTTCGGCACGGCTGGTGCACGTACCGAGATGCCGGGATGCTCGCTGTGCATGGGTAACCAGGCGCAGGTGCGTGAAGGCGCGACGGTGATGTCGACCTCGACCCGCAACTTCCCCAACCGTCTGGGCAAGAACACCAATGTGTTCCTGGGCTCGGCGGAACTGGCTGCGGTGTGCTCCAAGCTGGGCCGGATCCCGACCCTGCAGGAGTACCACGAGGCGATGGGCATCATCAACAAGGACGCCGCAAGCGTGTATCGCTACATGAACTTCGATCAGATCGAAGAGTATGCGGATACGGCCAAGTCCGTGACGGTCTGAGTGAGCGCTGCGGCCCGTAAGGGCTGCCAGCTCCGCCTGATCTTCCAAGCCCTGGGGTTGCTCACGCAGCCCCAGGGCTTTTTCGTTTCTCTGCGTCACCGGTGGATTTATTTCTGTATTGACAGAAATTTCTGCATACCTATAGTTGCGCTCATGGAACTCAGCTCAACCGCCCAACGTTTTGTTCTCCACTGGGGGGAGATGGGCAGCGCCTGGGGTGTGAATCGCACCGTGGCACAGATTCATGCCCTGCTCTACTTTCATGGCCGTCCGTTGAATGCGGAAGAGATCGCGCAGACGCTGGCGGTCGCCCGCTCCAACGTCAGCACCAGCCTGAAGGAGCTGACCAGCTGGAACCTGGTGCGCGTGACCCATGTGCTGGGAGACCGGCGCGACTACTTCGAGACCTCGGTGGATGTTTGGGAGTTGCTGCGCACCATCGTGCGGGAACGCAAGCACCGGGAGTTCGACCCCACCGTCCGCATGCTGTCGGACCTGGTGGAGGACGAGAGCTTCAAGAACGAATCACCCGACACCCAAGACCGTGTGCGCGACTGCCTGCGCTTGATGCAGACCATGGGCGCATGGTCGGAAGAAATGATGCGACTCTCCCCCTCGACGCTGGAGAAGGTCCTGAAACTTGGCGCCAACATCCAGCGCTTCGTACGAGGCGACGGGGGTTAACCGCCGGCGACGGCCCCTTTTTTTGATCAACGATTTCTGTGTTTACTGAAATATCGAACAAGCCCTGAAACACCTAGGAGTGATGTCATGAGTGAATTGACTCTGCTGCTGAGCCTGCTGATCGCCGCCATCGTGCCTCGCCTGGCACTGCGTTACCTGCAGCCGATCCTGATGCAGGTGCTGCACCGGCTGTGTGAAGTAACCTCCCCTCCCCTGCCCGGACAGGAGAAGGAGGCGAACAGCGGCCCCGAGTTCTGGTGGCGCGTACTCAACGTGCTGGCCATCAGCGGCTCGATGCTGCTGGTGCTGACCTTCGGCTACAGCGATGGCTCGATGGTCACCCTCAACGATTTTCTGCGCCGCACCCTGTGGCTGGTGACGCTGGGCGTCTTTCTGAGCGTGAGCATGGTGGCCTTCCCCATCTGGTCCCGCATTGCGCCGACACCCGCCGCATCGCCACGGTTCCCCAGCCGCGAAGGCCATGCCGGCCCCGCGCCTCTCCCAGCGGCCCACGCCGGCCTGCAACACCACGCCGGCAGCGCCCTTCGGCCTTCGACAGCCGCAGCCGGCGTGCCAGCCGCAGCACCTGGCTCGTCTCAAGGAGAAGCATCATGAGCACCTCCGTCCGCTCTGTCTTGATCTGCGGCGCCAGCGGATTCATCGGTGGCCGAGTGGTTCGCGCACTGCGAGAGGCCGGGTTGTCGGTCACCACCGCGAGCTCCCGCACCCACGACTTCACCCGCGCGCATGCGCCCGCAGACTGGGTGCCCCATCTCGCTGGCTTTGACGCGGTGATCAACGCCGTGGGTGTGCTGCGAGAGACGCGGGACCGTCCCCTGGACGCCCTGCACCATCGCGCACCTGCGGCCCTGTTCGAAGCCTGCGCCCAGGCCGGGGTGAGCCGCGTGCTCCAGATCTCCGCCAACGGCGTGGCCACCAGCGACACACGCTACGCCACCAGCAAACGCGCGGCCGACGAGGTGCTGATGCGCCTGCGCGCCGAAGGCCGGCTGGATGGGACTGTGCTGCGCCCCAGCATCGTGTTCGGGCGCGGCGGCGCGAGCTCGGCCTTGTTCATGTCGCTCGCCAAGCTGCCCGTGCTGGTGCTGCCCGCCGCCGCCTTGAGCGCCCGCGTGCAACCTGTCGCGGTGCCGGATGTCGCGCTCGCCTGCCTGCGCCTGCTGCAGGACGGGGGCCCCGAACTGGTCACCGCCGTCGGCCCGCAAGCCCTGCCCCTGTCCGCCTTCATCGGCGAGCTGCGCCGCCAGTTGGGCCATGGCCCTGCACGGGTGATCCCGCTGCCGGATGCTCCCAGCCGCTGGAGCGCCCTGGTGGGTGACCGCCTGCCCTTCCAGCCCTGGAGCAGTGAAAGCCTGTCCTTGCTTCAGCAAGACAACGTCGGCGACGCCGCCACCTTCGCCCGCCTGCTGGGCCGGGCGCCGGTGCCCCTGGAACAATTCGTGGAGGCGACATGGCGCTCGGCCTGACCCATCATTGCCGTGGTGGTGGTGTTCTACCTGATGGTGAACAAGCCGGCGCTTTGGGGGTGACGAACTTTTAAGGAACCTGCGGTCGCACCCAGCGGCGGCCTGCAGCCTTCGCATTCAGCGGTCGCACGATTCAATCGCCATAACAACGACAATCCATGCCATGAGCTTCGAACCCACGCCCCTGCTGGACATGTCCAGCCCTGAGGCCAAGCGCGCCTCTTACGACACCCTGCTCGCCCAGACCCAGGCCATCCTGCATGGCGAGCGCGACCGCATCGCCAACCTGGCCCAGTTTGCGGCCCTGGTCTACAACAGCGTACCCACGCTCAACTGGGCCGGCTTCTATCTGGTCAACCCCACCAATGACCGCGAGCTGGTGCTCGGCCCCTTCCAGGGCAAGGTGGCGTGTGTGCGCATCTCGTTCGACCGGGGTGTCTGCGGCGCGGCTGCCCGCACCGGGGAAGTCCAACTGGTGGAAGACGTGCATGCCTTCCCCGGCCATATCGCCTGCGATGCGGCTTCCCGCTCCGAACTGGTCGTGCCGGTGATCGCCAACGGCAGGCTGCAGGCCGTCTTCGACCTCGACAGCCCCGAACCCGCCCGCTTCGATGCGCAGGACGCCGCAGGCTTCAGCGCCGCGCTGGCCGCCCTGATCAACGGGACGGACTGGGCATGAGCGGCCGGCTGTCGGGTGCCCTGGCCACGCTGGGGCTGGTGACGCTCGTCGCCAGCACGCCTGGCCTGACCTGGGCGGCGGAGGTCCGTCTGCGCGTGATGCAGACCAGCGACATCCACATGAACCTGCTGAACTACGACTACTACCAGGACCGGGAGTCGCAGGAATTCGGGCTGTCCAAGACCATCACCCTGATCCATCAGGCGCGCGCCGAGGCGCCCAACAGCCTGCTCTTCGACAACGGCGACCTGCTGCAAGGCAACCCGCTGGGCGACCTGGTGGCCCGCGTCAAGCCGTTGAAGGCCGGTGAGGTGCACCCAGCCTACAAGGTGCTCAACCTGCTGGGCGTGGATGCCGCCAACATCGGTAACCACGAGTTCAACTACGGCCTGCCCTTCCTGCGCCAGGCGCTGTCTGGCGCCACCTTCCCCTATCTCAATGCCAACGTGATGGAGGCCGACGGCCGCCGACACGCCTTCACCCCCAGCGTGATGCTGGAACGTGAGGTGACGGATGAGCAGGGCAAGACCCACAAGCTCAAGATCGGCGTGATGGGCCTGACCCCGCCACAGATCATGGAGTGGGACCGGCAGAACCTGGCCGGCCGCGTCCAGGTGCGCGACATGGTGGAGGTGGCCCGGGAGACCGTGCCCGCGCTGCGTCGCCAGGGGGCCGACCTGGTGGTGGTCATCGCCCACACCGGCATCGAAAAAACCGAACTACCGCGCCTGTCCGAAAACATGGCCGCGCAACTGGCCCGGGTGCCGGGCGTGGACGCGCTGCTGCTGGGCCACGCCCATACGGAGTTCCCGGGGCCGGGATTCGCCGGTTATCCAGGCGCGGACCTCGACAAGGGCCGGCTCTTCGGCGTGCCGGCGGTGATGCCGGGCCGCTGGGGCGACCATCTCGGCATCGTGGACCTGCGCCTGTCCGACAAGGGCGGCCGCTGGCACGTGGTGGACAGCCGGGCCAGCCTGCGCCCCATCTTCGACCGCGCCAACCGCCGTCCGCTGGTGGCCACCGACCCGATGCCCGCCGCCGTGATCGCCACCGAGCACCAGGCCACGCTGGACCATGTACGCAGCCAGGTCGCGCATACCGATACGCCCATCCACAGTTATTTTGGCCAGACCGTGGACAGCCTGGCCGTGCGCCTGGTCGCCCAGGCCCAGCTGCGTTATGCGCAACGCGCGGTGCAAGGCACTGCGCTGGATCGGCTCCCCATGCTGTCTGCCGCCGCGCCGTTCAAGTCGGGTGGCCGCCAGGGCTGGACGCAATACACCGACATCCCGGCCGGCCCGATCGCCATCAAGCATGTGGCCGACCTGTACGTGTATCCCAACACCATCAAGGTGGTGAAGCTCACCGGCGCCCAGGTGCGAGACTGGCTGGAGATGTCCGCCGGGCAGTTCCGCCGGATCGACCCCGCCGGCCCGGCGCAGCAGCCCCTGCTGGACACCGGCTACCCGGGCTTCAACTTCGACATGATGTGGGGCGCCGACGACGGCCTGCGTTATGCGCTGGACCTGACGCAGCCGGCCCGTTTTGACAAGGAAGGCAAGCTGGCGAATGACAGCCACCGGGTGGTGGATCTGAGCTGGAAAGGCCAGCCGCTGGACGATCAGGCCGCATTCCTGGTCGTCACCAACAACTACCGCGCCTACGGCGGCGGCCACTTCCCCGCCCTGGCCGCCGACAAGGTGGTGGTGGATGCACCGGACGAGACGCGTGAAGCGCTGGCCCGTGATCTCGCCTCGCAGCCTTCTGCCGACGAGGGTGGTTTGTCCGCGTCCTGGCGCATCCGCCCGGTGCCGGGCGTGAAGCTGCAGTTCCTGTCCGGCGCAGGCGCCATCGCACGCCTGACTCCGGCCACGCCGGTGCGGCTGGTGAAGGAGAACGGGGACGGCTCGGCCCTGTTTGAGTTGGCGGACTGAGCGCCAAATCCCAGGTTCACGCTCAGGTTCAGGCTTGCCCGGCGCCGAAACCGCGAGCCGGAAGCCGAAAACCAAAAGGGACCCGCGTTTCGGCGCGGGTCCCTTTTTTCATTCATCCCGCTGACGCATCAGCCGGGGCATCTGCGGTCAGGTCAGACGTGAATATCCAGCAGCGCACCTTCCGCGCGCACCTGCGTCTGCAGCACCTTCAGGTTGGCAATGAAGGTGTAGGCGGAGGCTTCCTGGTCCACCACATCGGCGGCCAGGTCGGCCCCCGGCTCAGGCAGCTTGGTAACCGTGGTGCGAACGCCGCCGTCTTCACGGGTCTGGGCTTCCACGCGCTCGCGCCGGTAGTCCTCGGTGTTGAGGTTGGCGATGTTGTTCGCGGAGGCTCGCAGCCGCTCATTCGCGGCGGAGATACCGGACAAGACCGTCGATACGCTGGTGGTGGACATGTTGTTGGGCAGATGTTGGAGAGGCCTCAAGCCGGCACTCTATCCGTCGCTATCGGCCTTTGGACGATGAACTTGAGAAAAGAAAGGGATTTCCCCTTCATTTCGTCACATCCGCCGTTCTTCGGGCGCACAAACCGGCCCTGTGGGCCTGAAACCTGCCCACCCAGCCGGTCCAGCTCGCTCTGTCGATGTCAGTCCGCTCGGTTTGTCGACCCGCTCAGCCCACCCAACCCGGTCAACCCGGTCGGGCACCCTCAAGCGCCGGCCAGCTCCTCAAACGTACCGTTGGACACAAACACCCGCACGCTGTCGCCTCCAGCAGCCTTGGCCTCCGCACAGGCCAGCCCGGCGGCCGCCAGCACCGACTCCACGGTGTCCAGCGACGGCTGCAACTGCACCACCCCCACACTGGCCTTCACCCGCGTGCGGTGCAGGCCCCAGCGGAGCCGGTAACCGGCCACGGAGGCCCGCACCTTCTCCGCCACGATCTGCGCATAGTGCTGGTCGCAATCCGGCAGCAGCACGGCGAAGTGGTCGTTGTCCAGGCGCGCCACGATGTCGGAGGCGCGCACCTTGGTCACCAGCATCTGGCCGAGGCCATAGAGGAAATGGTCGGCCACCTCGATGCCCATGCCCTGGATGACCGCGCCAAACTTGTCGATGTCGATGAACAGGACTGACACCGGCTCGTGACGGCGGCTGCCCACGTGGTCGGCCAGCCGGCGCTCGATTTCACGGCGGTTGGCCAGCTCGGTCACCACGTCATGCTTGGCCGACCAAGTGGGCTGCAGACGCTGGGCCCGCGCAGCGGTGATGTCTTCCACCACCCACATGGCCTCCCCGGCCGGCTGCTCCCAGTGGACCGGTGAGGCTTGCAGGCGGCCCCAGAACCGGGAACCGTCGCGCCGTACGAACTCCACCTCGTCGTCGATGGGCCGGCCGCCGCCAAACGCCGCCCCCAGCCGGGCCTGCAAGGCCTGGTGGGCCGCTTCCGACACCCCCACGGCACTCACCTCGGTGCCGGAGAGGTCGGTGTCGTCCCCGTGCCCGAACAGGTGGTTGAACTGTTCGCTGGCCACCTCGAACCGGCCGGCCGAGGTGAAGGCCACCGCCAGCGGGGCACGCACCATCAGGGCCCGCATGCGGGCAGCAACACGCTCGTGGTCATCCGGCGTACCGGTGGCGTCGGGGGTTTGCATGTGGTCTCCGTCTCTGCGCCGGAAGGCGCCCAATCGTTGTTGGCGTCCACTGCGGGCGGGCCGCTGGCGCGGCTCGGGCTCTGCCCTGCAGTGGTTCCCTGGTGAAGGTGTACCCGTTTTGCCCGGCTGAGGGAAGCCCGGCGATGGGCGGGCTGCCGGACTGGCGGGTTGGCGGGTTGGCGGTAGCCGGACCGGCGATAGGGGCGCTGGCAGGCGGCCTCCCAGCCGGATCCGAATCAGGGCGCCGGCGGGGCGATCTGTTCAGCCCAGTCGTACAAGGCGGCCAGGATCTCCTGCGCGCGCTCGTCCTCGCTGGTTTCGGCCACTTCCGCCAGGGCATCGATGCGGTCGAAGAATTCCGCCAGGGTCTGGCTGCCGCCCGCGCCCAGGTGCAGGCGTGTGGCGCAGTGCCGCTCCCAACGGGTTTGTTCGTCCGCGCTCAGGGTCTCCGGCCAGTTGCGGGCACGGTAGCGGAACAGCAGTTCCTCCAGCCGAGCATCCTCAAAGGCCACCTTGCCGCTGGCCACGCGCTCGGCCAGCGCCTGCGGCGACAGGCCGCGCAGGCGCTCCATGGCGCGGCGGTCCTCGTTGCCCAGGAAGCCGCCGTACAGGTCTTCGTCCACATCCACGTCGTCAGCCGGCGCGGGGCGCTTGAATACTTCCGCCCAGCGGCCCACCAGCTCGGCGCCGCGCTGCGCCAGCAGCTCGGCATGGGCCAGGCCTTGCGCCACATCCAGGCTCCAGCGCTGTGCCATCTCCGGCGACAGGATCTTCAGCGAGGAAATGACGATGGGCGACTTGTTGACGTGAATGGTCTTGATCGGCAGCCGGGTCACGCCTTCGGGCAGTTCGTCCTGGCGGGTGTACAGCCGCGTGCGAATCGTCGCGGCGTCGAGGGCCAGCAGCTCGCTCGGGTCATGGGCCAGATCCCACACGATCAGCTCGTTCTTGTTGGTGGGGTGCGAGGCCAGCGGCCACACCAGGGCGATGCAGCCCTTGTCCACGCCATACATGCCGGAGACATGCAGGAAAGGTCGGTGCGTGCCGATTTCCTGCCAGACCGCTTCCTTGCGGCGCAGCTTCAGGCAGAAATCCCACAGCCGGGGCTGACGTTCCCGGATCAACCGGGCCAGGGCAATGGTGGCGCGCACATCGGACAAGGCATCGTGCGCCGCCTCGTGCGCCAGGCCATTGGCCTTGGTGAGGTGCTCCAGCTTGAACGAGGGCCGGCCGTCTTCATGGCGGGGCCACTCGATGCCCTCCGGCCGCAGCGCCCAGGTGCAGCGCACAACATCCAGCAGGTCCCAGCGGCCGCAGTCGTTCTGCCACTCGCGGGCATACGGGTCGATGAGATTGCGCCAGAACAGGAAGCGGGTCACCTCGTCGTCGAAACGAATGGTGTTGTAGCCCAGCCCGATCGTGCCCGGCTTGGACAGCTCCGCATGGATGGCGGCGGCAAAGTCGTGTTCACGCACCCCTTGCTCGGCGCAGGTCTGCGGCAGGATGCCGGTGAGCAGGCAGGACTCCGGGTCCGGCAGGCTGTCCACCATGGGTTGGCAGTAGACCATCAGCGGCTCGCCAATCTCATTGAGCGCTGCATCGGTGCGAATGCCGGCAAACTGCGCCGGACGGTCCCGGCGCGGCACGCGGCCGAAGGTCTCGTAGTCGTGCCAGTAGAAAGTCAGATCTTGCATGGGGCGGCACGATACCTCAGCCCAGGGCCTGTCGGAGCCACGCCCGGCGGGTGAGGCGGCGTTGAGCAGTGCCCTCTCATGACTTGTGGGCCAGTCCCATGCGCTCCACCGTCGCACGCTCGGCCTCGAATGTCCGCTGCGCGTACTTGGTATAGGCCTCCGTATTCATATAGAGCACGGGCTGGTAGTAGCGCTCGAGCGTCTCCAGCACCCGGGGGTCGTCCAGCGTCTTCCGGAAGGCGTCATGCAGCACCCGCACCACGGCAGGGTCGGTGCCACGCGGCGCGCCAATGCCAAACGGCGACTCGCTGACCGTGTCCCACCCCGACTCGCGCACCGTCGGCACGTCCGGGAAGCTGCGGTTGCGCTCCCGGCCCAGGGTGGCGAGGAAACGCAGCTTGCCGGCCTTGACATGCGGCACGAACTCCAGCGTGCCGCACATCACCGGCACATGGCCGCCCAGAATGGCCTGCATGATCTCCGCCGAGCCCTTGTACGGCACGTCCTGCGTGCTGAAACCGGCCTTGTGGGCAAACTCCTCGAAGGCCAGGTGCGGCGTGGTGCCCGTACCGGTATGCCCATAGGTCAGTTGGCCGGGCCGGGCCCGCGCCCAGGCCACCATCTCGGTCAGGCTGCGGAACGGCGCATCCAAGGTGCAGACGATGCCGAAGGTGTAGCCGGTCAGGCCGATCACGTGCTGCAGGTCCCGCAGGGGGTCGAAGGGCATCTTCTGCATGTGCGGCAGGCGGTACACCCCCAGCGGCAACTGGGTGATGGTGTAGCCGTCCGGCTTGGCGGAGACCATGAGCGATGCGCCCAGCGTCCCCCCTGCCCCAGGGCGGTTTTCCACCACCACCGGCACGCCCAGTTGCCGCGAGAGGCTGTCGCCAAAGGCCCGCATCACCGCATCGCTGGAACCACCGGCAGGCCAGGGGCAGATCAGGACGACCGGGCGGCTCGGAAACCGACCCGGCCGGTCCTCGGCATGGACCAGGGGGACCACCGCCCCCCACAGGGCCCCTGCGGCGGCCAACAGCTCACGGCGCTGCATGCCGACCTCCGTCAGACCGCAACGATCGGCATGCGCACAACGGATGGCGGTTTCTCAGCCCGACGCCGGGCGAGCGCCAGGCAAAGCGTTCGTTCTGCGGTGCGGACATCAGGGCAGCCAGCCTCGCTCGGGCGCATGGCGGCGGGCGTTGGAGCCACAGCAACAAGTCGGACATTTGTTCTGAATATGTAGGTAGTTCGTGTCCACCTGCACGCGGAGGCGGGTGTCAGGCGGGGACTGAGGATAATCGCCCGGTTCTTGACTCGTGCGAGCCGCATGCAGCTTCTCCTCAAAATCCTTCGTCACGTCCTGCACACCCTGCGCGCCGTCTGGGCCAAAACCGCCCCGTTACGCCAGGCGCTGGCCCGGCTGCCGACCTGGAAGCGCATCCTGCTGTGGGGCGGTGCCTCCGCCCTGGCCCTGGTGCTGGCGGTGGCGGGCGCCGCTGCCGTGGTCTGGCCGGGCCTGCCCGATCTGGACCGGCTGGCCGACTACCAGCCCAAGCAGCCCCTGCGTGTGTTCACCGCCGAAGGTGAGCTGCTGGCCGAATACGGCACCGAGCGCCGCCACTACCTGCCGCTGGACCAGATCCCCAAGCAGATGCAGCTGGCGCTGCTGGCGGTGGAGGACACCAATTTCTACGAACACCAGGGCATCTACGTGCCGGGCATGATCCGGGCTTTCGGGGTGAACCTGTTCTCCTCCTCCCGCAGCCAGGGCGCGTCCACCATCACCCAGCAGCTCGCGCGGGACTTCTACCTGACCAAGCGCAAGCTCTACACCCGCAAGTTCGTCGAGATCCTGCTGGCGCTGAAGATGGAAAGCCAGCTCTCCAAGGACAAGATCCTGGAGGTCTACATGAACCAGATCTATCTGGGTCAGCGGGCCTACGGCTTCGAAGCGGCGGCGGAAGCCTATTTCGGCAAGCCGCTCAAGGAGCTCTCCACGGCCGAGACCGCCATGCTGGCCGGCCTGCCGCAAAACCCCTACCGCGCCAATCCCATCAGCAACTTCAAGGCCGCCAAGCGCCGCCAGTTGGTGGTGCTCGGCCGCATGCAGGATGTGGGCATGATCACCCCCGAACAGGCCAAGGCCGCCCGGGAAGAGAACCTCAAACTCCGCACCGCCCAGGAGCAGCGGCTGCCGTACGGCCAGTACGCCGCTGAAATGGTTCGTCAGGTGGTGCATGCGCAATATGGCGAAGACGCCTACAGCCGTGGCATCAACGTCACCACCACGCTGCACATGGACAACCAGGTGGCCGCCTACAAGGCGCTGCGCCGCACCCTGCTGGACTATGAACGCCGCAAGCCCTGGCGCGGCCCTGAAGACACGGTGGACCTGCCGACCGACCTGAGCGACACCGAACTGGACAACGCGGTCACCCAGGCCCTGGCCGACCACCCGGACAACGACGACCTGCGCGCCGCCGTGGTGACCGAGGTGGCAAGCAACCGCATCCGGGCGACGCTGCAGGACGGCGAAGACATCGAGATCAAGGGCGAAGGCGTGCGAAGCGTGCTCTCCGCCCTCTCCGAGAAGGCCAAACCCAATCTGCGCATCCAGCGCGGCGCCATCATCCGCGTGCTCAAGGGCGCGCCCACCAAGGAGTTCCCCAAGGGAGCCTGGGTGGTGACGCAGCCACCGGAAGCCGAGGGCGCCCTCGTCTCCGTGGAACCGGACAGTGGCAAGGTGCTGGCCCTGGTGGGCGGGTTCGACTTTGCCCGCAACCAGTTCAACCATGCCACGCAAGCCTGGCGGCAGCCGGGCTCCAGCTTCAAGCCCTATCTCTACTCCGGGGCGCTGGAGCTGGGCGCCAGTCCCGCCACGCTGGTGGATGACGCCCCCATCACCATTGGCGACTGGTCCCCGCGCAATTCCGACGGCCAGTACGACGGCCTCATGACCCTGCGCCAGGCGCTGGCCAAGTCCAAGAACATGGTCACCATCCGCCTGCTGGAGCAGCTCACGCCGGAGCGCGGGCGCGCCTGGGCCGGCAAGTTCGGCATTGACGTGGACAAGCAGCCGGCCAACCTGACCCTGGCGCTGGGCTCCGGTGCGGTCACCCCGCTGCAGATGGCCAGCGGCTACTCGGTGTTCGCCAATGGCGGCTACCTGCTCAAGCCGCTGCTGATCACCAAGATCACCGACGCGCAGAACCAGGTGTTGTTCCAGGCCGAGCCGGAGAAGCTGACTGAGGAACGCCGCGCCATCAGCGAGCGAAATGCCTTCATCACCGGCTCGCTGCTGCATGAGGTGGCGGTGCGCGGCACCGCCTACCGCGCCAGCGCGGCCCTCAAGCGGTATGACCTCTACGGCAAGACCGGCACGACCAACGACGCCGTGGACGCCTGGTTCGCCGGCTTCCAGCGCCATGTGGCCACGGTGGTGTGGATTGGTTATGACCAGCCGCGCAGCCTGGGCGACCGCGAGTCGGGCGGCGGTATCGCCCTGCCCGCCTGGATCGACTACATGCAGGTGGCGCTCAAGGGCTTCTCGCCGTCGGAGATTGCGCCGCCCGCCGAGGGCGTGGTGCAGGTGGAAGGTCCGAATGGTCCGGACTGGGTCTTCGAGGAGTTTGCTGGTGATGCCGGGTTGAAGACCCTGGGGCCCATGCCCACGGAGCCGACCACCGATCCGGCGACCGGCGCCCTGCTGCCGGGCGTGCCAGCAGCCTCCGGCGCCTTGCCGGGGGCGGCGGCCTCGGCGGTACCGCTGGTGCCGGGGCGGCCCGCCTCGGCGCCGCCCTCGTCATGGTGGGCGGGCGACCGCGGCGGGTGAGTGCAGCGCTTCCTCAGCGCTTCTTGACGATGACGCTGCCCACCGAATAACCGGCGCCAAAGGAGCAGATCACCCCCAGGTCACCCGTGCGCAGGTCGGCACGGTGTTCGTGGAAGGCGATGACGGAGCCGGCCGAGGCGGTGTTGGCGTAGGTGTCCAGGATCAGCGGCGCGATCTGGGCGCCGGCCTCGCCCCCCACCAGCTTCTTGATCACCAGTTGGTTCATGCCCAGGTTGGCCTGGTGCAGCCAGAACCGGCTCACATCGGTCGGCAGCACATGCAGCGTGGCCAGGTGGTTCTCGATATGGGCCGCAGCAATGGGCACCACCTCCTTGAACACCTTGCGGCCTTCCTGGCGGAAGGTCTTGTCACGCGCATCCGGGTCGCTGTCCTCGGCCTTGTTCATGAAGCCGAAGTTGTTGCGGATGTTGTTGGAGAACTGGGTCGCCGAATGGGTGCCCAGGATTTCCCACTGCTCGGGACCGGTGGCGGTGTCGGCACGTTCCACCACCACGGCGGTGCACACGTCGCCAAAGATGAAGTGGCAGTCGCGGTCTTTCCACTCCAGGTGGGCGGAGGTGATCTCCGGGTTGACGACCAGCACACACTTCGAGGCCCCGGAGCGGACGGCGTTGTAGGCCTGTTCCAGCGCGAAGGTGGCCGAGGAGCAGGCCACATTCATGTCGAAGCCATACCCCCCCGCGCCCAGCGCTGCCTGGATCTCCACCGCCATGGCGGGGTAGGCGCGCTGCATGTTGGCGGCGGCGCAGAACACGGCGTCCACCTCTTCCGGCTTGCGGCCGGCGGCCGCCAGCGCCTTGCGGGCGGCGTCCACGGCGATCTCGGCCATCAGGGAGAGCTGGTCGTCGCCACGCTCCTCGAAGCGCGGGTACATGCGCGTCGGGTCCAGCACACCGGCCTTTTCGATCACATAGCGCTGCTTGATGCCCGAGGCCTTCTCGATGAACTCCACGCTGGAGTAGACCAGCGGCTCGCGGCTGCCGGCGGCGATGGCCTCGGCATGCTCGGCATTCTGGAGATCCACGTAGCGGTTGAAGGCCTCCACCAGTTCGGCGTTGGTGATGACATGGGGCGGCTGGTAAAGGCCGGTACCGCTGATGACGACGGAGTACATGTTGGCTGTGCTGATGTCGGCCCGGAGCGGGCCCAAGATGCCGATTTTAGCGAGCACCGGGCCCCGGCCCACTAGTGGGACATGCCCAGCCCCACGTTGGTGCAGTGCACCAACGGCACCCGGCCCTGGCTGGCAGCCTGGCATTCCGCCCTGTGAGCGCCGTTCTCGGGGTCCGGCCCAGGGCCAAGACCGGGGCTGCGGGCGTGCACCGTCGAGATGCGTAGAATGGGACACCGGGCCCAAATCTAGGGGCCGGTCTTCTCCGGTCCCAAGTCAAGCGCTCGCAGCTCAGGGTATGCACTGCATCAACGCATCCCGAATTTGCGACTTTGGACCATGGAAATCTTTGACTACGACAACATCCTGCTGCTTCCCCGCAAGTGCCGCGTGGAAAGCCGCAGCGAATGCGACACCTCGGTAGCGTTCGGCCCCAGGCGCTTCAAGCTCCCGGCGGTGCCCGCCAACATGAAGACCGTGGTGGACGAATCCATCACCGAATGGCTGGCGGCCAACGGCTACTTCTACGTCATGCACCGCTTCGACCTGGACGCCGTCGCCTATGCCCGCCACATGCGTGAGCGTGGCCTGTTCGTCTCGATCAGCGCGGGCGTCAAGCCGGCGGACTACGCCCTCATCGACCGCCTGGCCGCCGAAGGCGTGGGCGCGGACTACATCACCATCGACATTGCACACGGCCACGCCGACAGCGTGCAGCGCATGATTGCCCACATCAAGCAGAAGCTGCCGCAGACCTTTGTCATCGCCGGCAATGTGGGCACGCCGGAGGGCGTGATCGACCTGGAGAACTGGGGCGCGGACGCCACCAAGGTGGGCATCGGCCCGGGCAAGGTCTGCATTACCCGGCTCAAGACCGGTTTTGGCACGGGCGGCTGGCAGCTCTCGGCGCTGAAGTGGTGTGCACGGGTGGCTACCAAGCCCATCATTGCCGACGGCGGTATCCGCCATCACGGCGACATCGCCAAGAGCGTGCGCTTTGGCGCCGCGATGGTGATGGTGGGGTCGTTGTTCGCCGGCCATGAGGAGTCCCCGGGCCACACGGTGGAAGTGGACGGCAAGCTGTTCAAGGAGTATTACGGCTCCGCCTCCGACTTCAACAAGGGTGAGTACAAGCACGTCGAGGGCAAGCGCATCCTGGAACCCGTCAAGGGCAAGCTGGCGGACACGCTGCGTGAGATGGAGGAGGACTTGCAAAGCTCCATCTCCTACGCGGGCGGCACCTCGCTGGGCGACCTGCGCAAGGTGAACTATGTGGTCCTCGGTGGCGAGAACGCCGGGGAACATTTGTTCATGTGATCTCGTCCCGCATCGGGCGGAGCACCACCGACGCTTCGAAGCCCGGTGCCGCATTGCGCAGCACCAACCGGCTCCCGTGTGCCTCGGCCACGAGCCGGCACAGGGACAGGCCCAGGCCCACACCCCCTTCGGCGCGCGTGCGGGCTTCATCCGGCCTGAAGAAGGGCTGCCCCAGTTGCGACAGGGCTTCCGGCGGAACGCCGGGGCCGTGGTCGCGCACCGTCAGCCTGAGACCTGCAGCGCGGGCGTCGGGCATGCCGCCTGGCACCGCGCCACTTCCCTGACCGTCTGCGCGCAAGGACACCACCACCGGCCCCTGCGCGGGCTCGTTGTGCCGCAAGGCGTTGTGCACCAGGTTGCGCAGCAGCAGCTGGATGCGCATGCGGTCGGCCGATACGGGGGGCAGATCCGGCTGGATGTCCAGCGTCACGCCGGGCTGGGCCAGCGCCCGCACCAGGGTGGCCAGATCGCAGGGGGCCAGTTGCAAGGCCGCATGGCCGCTCCCCAGCCGTTCGCTTTCCAGCAAGGCGGAGATCAGATCCCGCATCTGGCCCAACTCATCCAGCAGCGATTCCTTCGACGCGCCCTCCTCCACCAGCTCCGCATGCAGACGCGCCCGTGTGAGCGGGCTGCGCAGTTCATGGCTGATGGCCAGCAGCAAGGCGCGTTTGCCGTCCAGCATCGCCTGGATGTCGGCAGCCATCTGATTGAAGCGCATGGCCAGGTCACCGATCTCATCGCGGTGAAACACCGGCACCCGGTGGTCCAGCTCGCCCCGCCCGAACGCCTCCGCCCCCACGGCCAGTGCACTGAGCGGCCGCACCATGTGGCGGATGCCGCCATAGGCCAGGCCGGTCAGCAGCAGCAGCAGTGGCACGGCCAGGATCAATCCGAACGCGTGGCTGATGGCGCCCCACACCACCAGGCTGCTGAGCACGGCCAGCACGATGAAGATGGCAATCAGCCGCGCACCCAGCGAATGCTTGAACTCCGCGTGATGCCGGTGCCAGCGCTGGTGCCACCGGTGGCGCGCACGCATCTTCCAGCGCCAACTGCGGTAGTGCATGCGCGGGTCCATGGTCCGCGGGTCGAAGCCACCCGCATGCGGCGGCGCGCCATCCCCATGGGGCCAGTCCTCCCATCGTTCCATGTGCGCCAGCCACTGCAGCTGGCGCAGGCGCCGTTCGCGAAGACGCCTGGAGAAACCACGCGCCTCGCGCGCCTCGGGCGCATGACCCACCTCACCAGCGTCACCAGCGTCTCCAGGGACCGCGGAATCACCAGCGACACCGCGGCCACCAGGGCCTCCACGGCCTTCGCGGCCGCCGTCACGGCGATTCGGCCTCATGCTGTCCACCTCACGCTGCCCGCTCCGGCAACGCAAAGCAGTAGCCCGCATTTCGCAGCGTCTTCACCGGCTCCACGGGCTCGAGCTTCTTGCGCAGCCGGCTCACCAGGATGTCCACCGCCCGCGTATAGAGATCCGCTTCCTGACCACGCAGTCGGTTGAGGATCTCGTCGCGGGTGAATACACGGCCCGGCTCACGGGCCAGCAAGGCCAGCAGCTCGTATTCCGTGCTGGTCAGCTCCACCACCCCTTGCGGGGTGCGCACCTCGCGGCGGCTGGTGTCGATGTCCAGGCCCTCGAAGCGCATCGTCCCCGCGGCCCCATTCTGCGCAGGCGCAGCGGGTACGGCCGCCAAGGGCGGTGTCAGCCGGGTGCGCCGCAGGATGGTCTGCAGGCGAGCCGCCAGCTCACGCGGCTCGAAGGGTTTGGCCAGATAGTCGTCCGCCCCCAGCTCCAGGCCGACGACCCGGTCGGTGAGGTCCCCCCGGGCCGTGAGCATCAGGATGGGGATGTCCCGCCACCGGTCCTGGCTGGCGCGAATCTGCCGGCAGAAGGCAAAGCCGTCCATTTCCGGCAGCATGCCGTCCAGGATCAGCGCATCAAAGGGTTCGGCGGCCAGGCGCTGCAAGGCCAGGCTCGGGCGAGTCACCGCGCCCAATTCGAAATCGAAGCGGGCGAGGTATTGCGCCAGCGGCCCGGCCAGGGCCTCGTCGTCATCAATCAACAGCAGTCGATGCATCTTGGCGTCCATTGTGCCCGGCGCGCACCAGGGTGATGGCCCGTTCGGGGCAAGCGGTCACGCAGTGGCCGCAGGCCCGACAGGCCTGGGCGTTGGGGGTGAAAGCCTGGCGCCAGCCGTGGGCCATGCCCTTGAGCTTGCCCACCAGGCGCAGCCCGGTGCGGTCCTCGCGGGCCAGCACACCGATCTCGAAGACGCCGTAGGGGCAGACGACCACACAGTCGCCCTTGCCCTCGCAGCGGTTGCGGTCGATGGCGGGCACCAGGCGGCCGGGGGGCTGGCGGCAGCTGTCGCCAGTGAGCAGTGCGCTGATGCCGGACCCGTGGCGATCCGTGGTCCCGTTCATGTCAGAACGGGCCGAGGCCGTCAGCGTCGTGGTCACCGCGGTGTTCACCTCGGTCGCCACCCCGGCCACCATCACCGCGACGGCCCGCCCGGCGACGCATGCGCCGCATCATGAAGCGCAAGGCCTGCTGCTGGTCGAAGTCCAGCGAATCAAAGAAGTCCCCCAGCGCCTGGACCAGCGAGGGCACGGCGCTGCGCAGGGCGTCGATCTGGGCCTCCAGCAGTTGCTGGGCGGCGTCCCGGGCAAAGGTGTCGCCTTCCACGAGGCGGCCGACGTCCTGGCCACCGGCCAGGCCACGCAGGGCCCGGCGGCGGGCACGAACCTGGTCCAGCAGTTGGGCCAGTGTGGCCTGCTGGCTCTCGCTCAGGTCCAGGAAGGCGCTGATGCGGGCCTGCAGGCGCTTGTGGCGGTGGCCGTCGGCACCCAGGCCTGGACCGAAGCCGTGCCCATGACCGTGGTGACCGTGGTGGTGGCCTGCGCCATGGCGATGTCCATGCCAGTGAGCGAAAGCCGAGAAGGGCCAGACACCGGCAGCGGGGCCGGGAGGCAGCTGGCCGCAGGGGCCAGCGTCAAAGTGAGGGCCGAAAGGACCGAACCGGCCATCAAAGCCGTGGTGACGATGACGTTCATGGTGGCGGCTCCAGCGACGAAACAGATGCATGTTGAGATTCCTTGGTAAAGCCCGGGTGTCCGGGCGGTGAAAACATGTCTGCATCATTCCCGCTGACGCCGCCGGGGGCATCTCAGCGCCGTATCGCTGTTTTTCGTTTTGTTTCGCCGCCGGGGGCGCGCGGCCCAGCCCTCCTCATGGCCGCGCTGGATGAACGCTGCCGTATGAACGCTGCCGTATGAGCGCTGCCGTATGGGCGCTGCCGTATGGGCGCTGCTACAGGAGCGCTGCTACACGCAGATGTATGGGCGTCGCTGTATGAGCCGGTTTATGGGCGCCTCATGACCGCTTCAACCGCATCTGTCCTGGTAGAGGAACCGCGCGCCGGAGGATGGTTTCGCCCAGCCAGAGAGCCGAGCGGTAGGCACGCTGGGCCACCAGGGGTGGCGGCATCTGCTGGTAGTCGTCATTGAAAACCTCGAAGCTGTAGTCGCCCCGATAGCCCAGCCGCGACAGGCGCAGCACCAGGTCCGCCAACTGCGCACTGTGGGCGCCTTCCCCGGGGAACACCCGGAAATGGCGCGCCGTCTCGATGCGCTCCTCCACGGAACGGATCTCCCGCCACATGAAGTCGGCCAGCTGCACCAGGAAGATCTTCTCGGGGTCCACGGCTTCCAGCCCGTCCAACGAGGTCCGGGTGGCCAGGGTGTGGAACGAGTCCAGGCCCAGGCCGAGGTTGGGCATGTCCGCCCGGGCCACCACCTCCCAGGCGGTGGGGAACTCGTTGATCGTGCGCCCCCACGAGAGCGCCTCGAAGGCAATGCGGATGCCGCTGGGCACCGCCAGCACGGCCAGCCGGCGCAGGTCTCGGGCAATGTCGTCCAGATGGGCCGTGGCGTGCGCGGACGTGGAGGAACACACCAGCAGCAGCCGGCTGCCCACGGACGCACACATCGCCAGCATGCCTTTGGCCACGTCCCACTTGTAGTCCCGCAGTTCGCCGCCCAGGCCTTCGAAATCCCGCAGCACCTGGAACCCCGTCACCCGCAGGCCGCTGGCCTTCACGGCCGCCACGGCCGCCTCCACCCCGTCCGGGTGGTGCACCAGGTCGCGGGCCGACAGCATGATCTGCGTGAAACCCGCCTGGCGCACCGCCTGGAGCTTGGTCTCCAGCGGCCCGGCAAGGGTGATGGTGTCCATGCCGAAGTCATCGGTGTTGCCGGTAAAACGGCTCATGGCGACGCCCTCCCCGCCGATGGGACGGCGGCGCCGGGGGCCTGGTCGCCCGACGCCAGCGTGCCCGGCGGGATTGTGCTCGGCGGGATTGTGTTCGGCGGGACTGCCCCCGGTGGGGTAGAGGCCGAGGACGGCACCAGCTCGAACGACACGGACCCCAGCTCGGTATGGGTCAGCGCGCCTCGGGGCCCGACGGCAGCGGCGTCCGCATCGAAGAAACGCACACCACGCGCCGTGAGCGCCTGCACGGCCGCCATTACATCGGGCGTGCCGAGCCCCAGCCGTGCGTAGTACTCGTCCAGCCCGAACTCGGGCTCTTCCACCCAGGGCTCGATCAACTGCAGATGAAAGCTGCCACACGGGCTGCGCAAGACCCGGCCCCGCGGCAGGATGCCAAAGCGCTGCTCATCCGGCAGGTCGGTGAAACCAAACAGCTCGGCATAGAACTCGGTCCAGTCATTGGTGCGGTTCTCGGCGATGTATTGCACAGCGCCGAAGAGATGCAACCCGGCCAGCGCAGGCGGGTGACGTTCCACGCCGGGAATCGGGATGAAGTCCACGTCATAGATCGAGAATTCGCGATAGCGGTCCACGAAGTAGATGCGGCTGCTGCCCACCCCATGGATGGCGGGGATGTTGAGCTCCATCACCTCCACCTGGGTCGGCACCGCCCAGGCGCCGCGCTCGATGGCCTGGCGATAGGCACTGGCCGCATCCCGCACCCGGAACGCCAGGGCCGCAATGCTGGGGGACGCCGGGTGCGCGGCATCCCCGCCCGAGGCTTCCGCCCCGTGGGCATTGACGATGACGTTCATCCCGCCCTGCCGGTACAGCAGCACCTCCCGGGAGCGGTGGCGAGCGATCAGTTGAAAGCCCATTGCCTCCAGATGCCGCCCCAAGGCCTGCGGCCGCGCCGTGGTGTACTCGATGAACTCCACGCCTTCCATGCCCAGCGGGTTCAGGCCCGCCTGCAGGCCTTCGCGTTCCAGATTCAGTTCCATGGTCGGTCTCCAGGTCACGATCCCGTCGCCAATCGGATGCCAATCAGCTGCTCATGAGCTGCTCATTAGCTGCTGATCACCTGCTGATCACCCCCTACGCCGGAGGCGGTCAGGCCACCTGCTGCGCCAACGCCTGCGCGCCCCCGAGGAACAGGCGCTCGATATCCGGGTCGGCCAGCAGTTCTTCTGCACGCCGGTGCAACACCAGCCGCCCGGACTCCAGCGCCATGGCCTCGTCCGCCATCTTCAGCGCGCTCTTCACGTTCTGCTCCACCATCAGCACCGTGGTGCCCTGCTCTGCCAACTGGCGCAGCAGCGTGAACACATCGGCCACCACCAGGGGCGACAGGCCGATGGACGGCTCGTCAATCAACAACACCCGCGGCCGCAGCAGCAGCGCACGCGCAATCTCCAGCTGCTTCTGCTCCCCGCCGGACAAGGCGCTGGCCTGGCTGCCCAGCCGCTCCTTGACGCGGGGAAAGCGGTCCAGCACTTCAGGAATCCGGGCCCGGGTGGTCTTCATGCCCAGGGTAATGCCACCCAGCTCCAGGTTCTGCCAGACCGTCAGCTGGCCGAACAGATTGCGCCCCTGCGGCACAAAGGCCACCCCATGCTGCACCAGCAGCGCCTTCGCGCCGACCCCGGTGATGTCGGTACCAAAGAGCCGCACTCGCCCCTGCCGGATCCGCAGCATGCCGAACAGCGTCTTGAGCACGGTGGACTTGCCCGCCCCGTTGGGGCCCAGCAGCAAGGTGATCTTGCCGCGCGCGGCCTGCAGGCTGAGCCGGTTGAGGATCATGAAATCGCCGTAGCCGGCCACGACATCCTCGAATTCGATGGCAACGTCCTGCATGCTCAGTTCCCCAGGTAGGCGTCCAGCACCGCCTTGTTGCGTCGAATCTCCGTGGGCGTGCCCACGGCGAGCACCCGCCCTTCCACCATCACCAGGATGCGGTGGCAGAGGTCCATGACGAAGTCCATGTTGTGCTCGATGACGATGAAGCTGCCCTGATGCTCGCGGTTCAGTTCCTTCAGCAGGCTGCTGATGCCGCCCACCAGGCTGGGGTTCACGCCGGCACAAGGCTCATCCAGCAGCACCAGCACCGGCTCGCTCATGAAGGCCATGGCGATGTCCACCAGCTTTTGCTGGCCATAACTCAGCTCGCCGGCCCGCTGATGCGCGACGTGCCCCAGGCGGAATTTCTCGATCAGCGCGTCGGCTTTCGCCCCCAGGCCGGAGTCCCCGGGCGAGAACAGCCGCCCCCAGGCGCTGCCCTTGTGCTCCTGGGCAGCCACCAGGAGGTTGTCCCGCACGCTCATCTTCCCGAACACCTGCAGGGTCTGGAAGGTGCGCCCCACCCCGCGGTGGTTCAAGGCCAGCGGCGACAGGCCGGTGATGTCCCGCCCCTGCAGCGCCACCGTGCCGCTGTTGGGCCGGATCTGGCCCAGCACGCTGTTGAACATGGTGGTCTTGCCGGAGCCGTTGGGCCCGATGACGCCAAAGATCTCACCCGGCATCACCTCGAAGCTCACCCCGTCGACAGCACGAATGGCCCCATAGGACTTGCGCAGATCGCTGACGCTCAGCAACGGCGCCACGGTGGCGGGGGTCATGGGCGACCTCCCGCCGGCACCACAGGTGCGCTGGCGGCGCTGGCCGCCCGTGCCAGCGCCGCCGCCCGGGCCCGCTTCCGGGCCCGCAAGCGGTCCGGCAGGCTCAGCAGCCCGTCCGGCAGCCACAGCATCAACACGATCACCGCCGCCCCGAAGGCACACAGATACCAGCCCTGCGCAAACCGCAGCCATTCCGGCAGCAACACCCCGACCGCCGAACCCAGCAGCGGCCCCCAGAAGTAGCCCGCCCCGCCGACCACCACCATGAGGTACATCATGATCGATGCCCCGGCTGTGAAGGGGGCCGGCTCGATGAACTGCACCAGTGGCGCGAACAGCGCCCCGGCCGCCCCGGCATAGGCCGCACCGATGGCAAACGACAGCAGCGTATAGCGCTGCACATGGATGCCCAGGCTCTCCGCCCGGATCGGGTTGTCCCGCAGCGCGGTAAAGGCCTTGCCCCACGGTGACCGCAGCAGCCGCCACAGCAGCAGCGCCAGCAGCACGGCCGTGGCCAGGATGAAGTAGTAATAGGCCAGGTTTCCCTCCAGCGAAAAACCGAACAGGCCCGGCCGGGCGATGCCGTTGATGCCGAAGGTGCCCCCGGTGAGCCACTCCTCGTTGCGCATCACCAGCCACACGGCCGAGTTGAACCCCAACGTGGTGAAGGCCAGATAGATGGCCTGCACCCGCAACGCCGGGAAGCCCAGCCCGATGCCCACCACAAAGCAGCCCACGATGGCCGCCGGGAAGGCCAGCCAGAAGCTGATCCCGGCCTTCAGCAGGATGGCCACCGTATAGGCGCCAATGCCCAGGAAGGCCGCATGACCCAGGGACTTCTGGCCGGCATAACCCACCGTGAGGTTGAGCCCCATGTTGGCAATCACGAAGACCAGCCAGTAGCTCAGCAGATAAAGCCCGTAGCTCTTGAGAAAGGGCGGCACCGCGACCAGTACGGCCAGGCCCGCCAGCCCGGCCAGCGGCCCCAGCCACGTGAACATGTTCTTGCGCATGGGGTTCACACCTTCCGTTCTTCGCGCCGCCCCAGCAGGCCTTGCGGCTTGAAGAGGATGACCAGCATGAAGACCACCAGGGCCACGGCGTCCTTGTAGGCCGGTGAGATGTAGGCGGCCGCCAGGTTCTCGGCCACGCCCACGATCACCCCGCCCAGCAGCGCACCGCGGGAATTGTTGAAGCCGCCGATGACAGCGGCGAAGAAGGCCTTGGTGCCGAGCGGCTCTCCCATGTCGAACTTGACCAGGTAGCTGGGCGCGATCAGCAGCGCGGTGGCGCAGGCCAGCAGGGCATTCACCGCGAAGGTGTAGAGCACCATGCGCGGCACGTTGATGCCCAGCACGGTGGCGCTGTCGGTGTTTTGCGCCACCGCCTGCATGGCCCGGCCGGTCACCGTGCGCGCCAGAAAGGTCTGCGTGCCCACCACCAGCACCAGGGCCATGCCCAGGGTGCCCAGGTCGGCCAGCGTGAAGGTGGCCCCCAGCAGGTGGAAGAGCCGGTCCGGGAAGAGCGCAGGAAACGGATGCGCCTCCGCCGTATAACCGGCCCGCACGCCATTGCGCAACGCAATCGCCAGGCCGAAGGTGGCCACCACCACCGGCATCAGGCCGAACCGGAGCAGCGGGTCGGCGATGCCCCGCTTGAAGCCCCAGCCCAGCACCCCCACCGCCATCACGCAGGTGGCGATGAAACTGGCCCACAGCGGCAGGCCAGCGCCCAGCAGCATCAGCATCACGAAGGCCGGCAGCATGACGAACTCGCCCTGCGCGAAATTGATGGTGCCCGAGGCCTGCCACAGCAGGGTGAAGCCCAGGGCGGCCATGGCATAGATGCTCCCGGTGGCCATGCCGGAGAACAGCAGTTGAAGAAAGTCGGCCATCGCATGCCGTCCCGGCCGTCAGCTCTTCTTGCCCAGGGCGGGCAGCGTCTCCTTGACCACCTGCTTGCCCCCCTTCACCTCCACCAGGTAGCTCTCACGGTCCAGATCGCCGTTCTCGTCGATGGTCACGTCCATGAGCACGCCGGGCTGGCTGGCCACGGCAATGGTCAGCCCATGCAGCGCCTTGGCCACCGCCTCCCGGTCCAGCTTGCCCACCTTCTCGATGGCCGCCTTGAGCATGAACACGGAGGTGTAGCCCTTCATGCCGTTGTGGTCCGAGACATAGCGGTATTCCTTTTCAAAGCGCGCCTTGAAGCCCTGGATCACCGGGCTGGGGGCATCCACCGTCAGGCCCACATGGGCGCTCACGCCATTGGCGGCCTCGCCGGCCAGGTCGATCACCTTCTGGCCCACCAGCGTGGTCTCGCCGATGATGGGCTTGGTCCACCCCTGCTTGCGCAGTTCGCGCAGCGCGCGGGCGGACTCCTCTTCATTGGTGTAGACGAACAGCACGTCGGCATCGCTTTGCTTGGCCTTGAGCACGGGCGCTGCAAAGTCCACCTGGCCGGACTCCGAGGAGATGTCCGCCACCACCTTCAGGCCGTTGGCATCCGCCGCCTTGACGAAGGCATCCCGGCCGCCCTTGCCGAAGTCGTTGTTCACGTAGATCACCGCCACCGTCTTGGCCTTCAGGCCGCGCGCGATGTAGCGCGCCAGCTTGGGCATGGCCGTGGTCTGGGTGAAGCTGGTGCGGAAGATGTAGGGGTTGCCTTGCTGGGTGATGGTGGCCGCCTCGCCGCCGGTGAAGTTGGGAATACGGGCCCGACGTGTCTCGGCCATGCTCACCAGCACCGAGCCGGAGAAGGTCGGGCCCAGCACGGCAAACACCTCGTCATCCACCGCCTTGGTGGCCAGGCCCTTGGCTACGCCCGGGTTGGACTGGGTGTCCGTGACCATGGTTTCGATCTTCTTGCCCAGGATGCCCCCGGCCGCATTGATCTCCTTGACCGCCAGCTCGATGCCGTTCTTGGCATTGGTGCCGGCGGTCGCCCCCGCGCCGGAGAGTTCCTGCAGCACGGCGATCTTGATGGCCTGCTGGGCCTGCGCGGCCAGCGGCATCAGGCCTGCGGTGGCCATGGCGGCCGTGGCCACGCCAGCCAGCAGGCCGCGCAGCAAAGTGTTCCGATGCATGTTCATGGTTGTCTCCATGGTGGTCTCCTTGTTGTGTGTCCTCGCCTGGTCTCATGGCCAGGTCTTCTTGTCAGGTCTTTTTGCCAGATCTCATCGCCTGGCCTCACCGCCTGCGCTTGTGGCGCGGTCTCAGCGCCCGATCTCCGCGCTGTTCCACGGATTCATGGGCCCGCCAGCAGGCGGCGAACCTCGGACGGGTCCGCCTGCACCGCCCGGGCCGCCTCGTCATAACCAAAGAAGGACAGGTACTCCGGCACCTGCTGCACCAGCATCTCGAAGCCCGGATGCGCGGTCGTGCCACGCCGCTGGCAGGCGCGCAGCAGCGGCGTGGGCTGGTTTTTCATCAGGATGTCGACCACCACGGTGTCGGCATCGAGGTGATCGACATTGAAGGGCAACGGGTCCCCGGGCTGCAGCCCCAGCGGCGTGGCGTTCACCACCAGGTCGTAGCCGGCCGGCTCGGCGGATGGTGCCGGCGTCACCGTCACCCCGAAGGCTTCCGTCAGCCGCTGGGCGATGGCAGCCGTGCGGCCGGTGGCGGTATCAAAGAGCGCCACCGCCCGCGCCCCGCGCGCTGCCAGCGAAGTGGCAATGGCCACCCCGCCGCCGCCCACCCCCACCACCAGCACCCGGCTGCCCGTGATGGAAATACCGAAGTGGTCCAGCGCCTTGGTGAAACCCACCCCATCGAAGAGAGCCCCTTCGAGCGTGCCGTCCGCGTTGCGCCGAACCGCATTGACGGCCTGGGCACTTTGGCCGAGCCGGTCGCAGTGGTCCAGCACCTGGATGGCGGCCGTCTTGTGCGGAATCGCCAGCCAGAAGCCGCCGATGTTCTGGGCAGCCAGCGTCGTGCGCATGAATTCATGCAGGCGGGAAGCCGGCACCTGGGCGGGCACCAGCACGGCGTCAATGCCGTGCCGGGCAAAGAGGTGGTTGAAGGCTTCCGGCGCCCGGACCTGCGCGACCGGGTCGCCCAGGATCAGGAACACACGGGTACTGCCAGAGATCGTCATGAAGCGATGTCTCCTTGTGGGTCAGACCGCCAGCCCATGCCGCAGCAGCCACTGCGCCGCCGCCTGCCGCACCTGCGTGGCCCGCGCCAGGGCCGTGCCCGCGCCGCCCGCCATCGGCACCTCCAGGCTCAAGGGCACGCCCGGCGGGCCCGCGCTGAGGATGCCCAGCAGGTCCAGCTCGCCATCGCCGGGCGGCAACCGGGCTTCTCGGGCCTGCCGGATCAGGGCCTCGGTGGTGGCGGGCCGCTCATGCGGCGCATCGCAGAACTGAAAGTACGGCAGCCGCTGGGCGGGGACGGACAGCAACTGCTCCGAATGGTTGCCGCCCCGGTCGAAATGCAGCGGGTCCACCAGCACCCCCACGTCGTCGCTGCCCGAGGCCTGCGCCAGGGCCAGCGCCTGGGAGAAGTCCCGCACCGCCGTCCAGGGCATGGGCTCCAGGCACGGCCGCAGGCCGTAGGACCGGGCCAGACGCGCCAGCTGGCCGAGCTTGTCCGCCAGGCGCTGCCGTTCGGGATCGTGGCCCGCCACGATCACAAAGGCCGCGCCCAGCGCTGCACCGGTCTCCAGCAGCGGCTCCGCCGTGGCCACATCCGTCTGCGGATGCAGCCGCAGCAGTTCCACGTCCAGCACACTCACCCCGGTATCGGCCAGGGCGGCCCGCACATCCCGGCGCTGCGGCGTGTCCCCCAGCAAGGACCATTGCGGCTCTTGCGGGGTTCCCGCCACCGGCCGCAGCCCGACGGCTGCATAACCGGCCTGCGCCGCACACAGCACCATGTCCACCGGGGAGAGCTCCAGCACCGTCAGCGCCGCCAGTGAAAGCACTCTCATGCGCCATCAAAAGCGATGCAGGATGCCCAGTTGCACGCCACTGATCCGCCGGCCGTTGACGTCGAACGGCGTGGCAAAGTTGGGCGACACCCCGGCGGAACCGGCCGGACGGAAGCCGCCATTGGCCTCGTTGTCCAGCATCTCCCACGCGGCAATCAGGGTGGTACGTTTGGACAGCGAGTAATAGCCCCCCACCGCAGCGCCGGTCATGCCGTGGGAATCGTGGCCGGTGTCCTTGATGGACCCCCACAGCGCGCCCACCCGCAGCTGCGGCGTGACGTTGTAGTCCGCCGAGATCTGCCAGATGTCGTAGTAGCGATTCACGTCCGCCACCGTGCCGGTCATCAGCACCCCAGTGTTGCCCAGCACCGTGCCGGCGTTGTTGCTCACCGCGGTAGCGGCGCTGTTGTTGCTGCGGATGTAGACCAGGTAGACCTTGCCCGCACCGTAGTCGTAGTTGCCATAGAAGTTGTCGTACTTGACCTTGGTGCGGATCGGGGCGGTGGCCGGCGGGTTGGCACGCAGGCCCGCATATCCGACCCGGAACGGCCCGTTCAGGTATTCCAGCCCCGCCTGATAGACCGCCTGGCTGGAGACCTTGCCGGACTCGCCCAGGGCGTAGTGGGCCTCGAAGAGGAACCCCGCCACGCGCGGCGAGATGTAGGCCACGTCGTTGTCGAACCGGGACGGCACCCCGAAGGTGTTGACCACCGAGCCCAGCGTGCGGGCGTTGTAGTCGATGTAGTCACCCCGGTAGAAGACCGCGCTGTTCTGCCGGCCGATGCGCACCTCGCCGAACTTGCCGGCCAGGCCTACCCAGGTCTGGCGGTCGAAGAAACGCGAGGTGTCGGCCAGGGTGCCGGTGTCGGCACCCAGCCCCCCTTCGAGCTGGAACTTGGCGCTCAGGCCATCGCCCAGGTCTTCCGTACCGCGCACGCCAAAGCGGCTGCGCAGGAATTCACCGTCGTTCAGCGACTTGATCCGGGCGCCCGAGCTGCTGCGCATGTAGTTCAGGTACTGATCGAGCGAGCCATAGATGGTCACCGTGCTTTGCGCCTGCACCGCCGTGGCGGCCCCCAGCAGGGCCAGCCCCATGGACAGGGTGGCGAAGCGGACCGGGAGGCGACACGGGGCGCCACCATGGGAAATGCCGCCGCTGATGGCGCGCTGGCGCCCGCCCGTGAAGCCGCACTGCAAGCCATGCTTGGGCTGAGATCTGTTGTTCATCCTGTCTCCTCTTGTAGGACCTCCACACCGGGGGTCTGGGAGCTATTTCAGCGATCTGCGGGGCCGAGCGGAACTAACCTGCCGCCCAAAACGAGCGACAAACGCTCGATTTGCGCGATCATCGCTCGAAACGCGGGTAATACCGGAGATGAAACGCTGTTTCAAAACAACGTTTCAGAACGAGTTCAGAGCAGCGGGCGCAGTGTCTGGGCGGTGTCGAACAGCAGCGGCAGCAGCTTGGCGCGCATCTCGTCCTCGCTGTAGGTGGCCGCCGGCAGTGTCATGCTCACGGCGCCCTTGCAGGTGCCCTTGCGGTCCCGCAAGACGGTGGCGATGCCGCACAGGCCCGGGTCCAGTTGCTTGGAGGCAATCCAGAAGTCCAGCGCCCGCGCCGCCCGCACGTGCTGGCGAAACGCCTCCGGGGCCACCACGGTGTGGCAGGTGAAGGCGCGGAAGTCGTGCCGGGCGAGCCACTGCTCGGACTCCGGTTCCGTCATGGCGGCCAGCAGCACCACGCCTGGGGCCACCACATGGGCGGGAATGCGCGACCCCGGCTGGTACCCCACCGAGACCACACGCGGTGAGTTGCTGCGCGCGACGTACACCACCTCATGCCCGTCCAGGATGCTGACGTTGACCGTCTCGCCGCACTGCATGGAAATGCGCTGGATGAAGGGCTGGACCAGGCGGGGCAGCCGGGAGGCGCCCAGGTAGCTTTGGCTCAGGCGCAACACGCGGGCGGTCAGCCAGAACAGCTTGCCGTCGGTCCCGGCATAACCGAAGTGCACGAGGCTCAGCAGATAGCGGCGTGCCGCCGTGCGGGTGAGCCCGGTCAGCCGCGCCACCTCGGTGGGCGTGAGCCGGGGATGGTCGTCATCAAACGCCTCCATCACCCGCAAGCCCTTGCCCAGGCCCTCGATCAGGTCCTTGCGGTCGATCTCCGCCCCGTATTCAGCACCCTGTGCCAGATCCATCATGCGCACCCACCTCCACACAGACGTGCCGTCCAGGGGAAAACCCGGCCAGCGGCCGCGCGCGGTTCAGGACAGCAGTTCCAGTTGCCGGCCCGCCTGCACGGCTTGCCCGCGATTCTCGACACCCAGCTTGCTGAACAGACGGTTCAGGTATTGCTTGGTCGTCCCCAGGGTGAGCGACAGGTGCTCGGCGATCCGCTTGTTGGGCCAGCCCTGGGCCAGCAGCCCGAGCAACTGGACCTCGCGACCGGTCAGGTCCAGCGCGGACGCCTTCATCAACGACCGGGCTGATGGCGGTGCACACACCGCAGGAGCCGCTCCTGGCAGGGCTTCGATCATCACTGTCTCCTTGTCTGCGTCGGCGCCGATGGGGCGGTGCTCAGCGCGCCTGGTGGCGGGTCCGTGCGGGAGGCCGCGGACGTTGTACGGCGCTTATCGTTGGATGCAATATCGGGCGCGATTCTGGAGCCGGCCCATTGCGGGCGGCTAGCGCACACCCGCACTAGCTGTTATGCCGCCGCGGTATGGGTCGGCCCCACCCTCGTTGCAGCGGGAAGCGCCAGGCTCGCCCTCTACAATGTCCGTCCACTCGAATTCAAAGCCTAGACGCCCGCCTGAAAAGGTGTTGGCGCGCGCCCTCATGACCGAACTCGCGAAGTCCTTCGAACCTGCCGCCCTGGAAGCCCATTGGGGCCCCCTGTGGGAGTCCAAGGGCCTCTACAAGCCCACGCTGGACCCCGCCCGCGAATCCTTCTGCGTCCAGCTGCCGCCCCCCAACGTCACCGGCACGCTGCACATGGGGCACGCATTCAACCAGACCATCATGGACTCGTTGACGCGTTATCACCGCATGCGCGGCGACAACACGCTATGGGTGCCCGGCACGGACCACGCCGGCATCGCCACCCAGATCGTGGTGGAACGCCAGTTGCAAGGCCAGGGCCAGAGCCGCCATGACCTGGGCCGCAAGAACTTTGTCGCCCGCGTGTGGGAGTGGAAGCAGCAGTCCGGCAACACCATCACCCGGCAGATGCGCCGCATGGGGGCCTCGGTCTCTTGGGATCATGAGTACTTCACCATGGACGAGAAACTGTCCAAGGTGGTGGTGGACACCTTCGTCAAGCTGTTCGATGAAGGCCTGATCTATCGTGGCAAGCGCCTGGTGTCCTGGGACCCCATCCTGAAATCCGCCGTTTCCGACCTGGAAGTCGAAAGCGAAGAGGAAGATGGTTCGCTCTGGCACATCCGCTATCCGATGGCGGAAGGCGATGAGTCGCTGGTGGTGGCCACCACCCGGCCCGAGACCATGCTGGGCGACACCGCCGTGATGGTCCACCCCGAAGATGAGCGCTACAAGCACCTCATCGGCCGCCAGGTCCGCCTGCCCATCACCGGCCGTCTGGTGCCGGTGATCGCCGATGAATACGTGGACAAGGAATTCGGCACCGGCGTGGTGAAGGTCACCCCGGCGCATGACACGAACGACTACCAGGTCGGCCAGCGCCACAAGCTGCCGATGATCACCATCTTCACGCTGGATGCGACGGTGGTGGACACGTTGGACGAGATCCCGGCGGCCTACCGCGGCATGGACCGCTTTGCGGCCCGCAAGGCCCTGGTGGCAGCGCTGGAAGCGCAAGGCCTGCTGGTCCAGGTCGAGAAGCACAAGCTGAAGGTGCCGCGCTGCACCCGCACCGGCCAGATCGTCGAGCCGATGCTGACCGACCAGTGGTTCGTCGCCATGAGCAAGCCTGGCGCCGACGGCAAGAGCATTGCGCAAAAGGCCATCGACGTGGTGGCCGATGGCGAAGTGAAGTTCGTGCCGGAGAACTGGGTCAGCACCTACAACCAGTGGATGAACAACATCCAGGACTGGTGCATTTCGCGCCAACTCTGGTGGGGCCACCAGATTCCGGCCTGGTATGGCGAGACCGGGCAGATCTTCGTCGCGCATGACGAGGCTGAAGCCCGCGCCAAGGCCGACGCCGCGGGCTACACCGGCGCGCTGCGCCGTGACGAGGACGTGCTGGACACCTGGTACTCCTCCGCCCTGGTGCCCTTCTCCACCCTGGGCTGGCCGGACAAGACCGTGGAGCAGGACCTGTTCCTGCCCTCCTCCGTGCTGGTGACCGCCTACGACATCATCTTCTTCTGGGTGGCCCGGATGATCATGATGACCAAGCACTTCACCGGCCAGGTGCCCTTCCGCCATGTGTACATCCACGGCCTGGTGCTGGATGCGCAGGGCAAGAAGATGAGCAAGTCCGAAGGCAATGTGCTGGACCCGGTGGACCTGATCGACGGCATCGCCCTGCCCGAGCTGCTGGACAAGCGCAGCCAGGGCCTGCGCAAGCCCGAGACCGCGCCCAAGGTGCGCAAGGCCACCGAGAAGGAATTCCCGGACGGCATTCCCGGCTACGGCGCGGACGCGCTGCGCTTCACCTTTGCCGCCATGGCCACGCTGGGGCGCAGTGTCAACTTCGACAGCAAGCGCTGCGAGGGCTACCGCAACTTCTGCAACAAGCTCTGGAATGCCACCAAGTTCGTCCTGACCAACACGCAGGGCCAGGACTGTGGCTTGATGGAGCACACCAAGGAGCAGTGCGCCCCCGGCGGTGCCGCTCATGGCTACCTGCAGTTCAGCCAGGCGGACCGCTGGATCGTCAGCGAACTCCAGAAGGTGGAACAGGCGGTGGCCCAGGGCTTCGCCGACTACCGGCTGGACCAGGTGGCCAATGCCATCTACTCCTTCGTGTGGGACGAATACTGCGACTGGTATCTGGAGATCTCCAAGGTCCAGCTGCAGGTGGCCCAGGCCGCCGGCAACGAGGCCGCTCAGCGTGGCACCCGCCGCACGCTGATCCGCGTGCTGGAGACGGTGCTGCGCCTGCTGCACCCGATCGCGCCCTTCATCACCGAAGAGCTGTGGCAGACGGTGGCCCCCATCGCCGGCCGCAAGCAGACCGACTACCTGGTCACGGCCGCCTACCCCATCGCCGCGCCGGAGCGTATTGACCCGCAGGCCGTGGCCTGGGTGGAGCAGCTCAAGTCGGTGGTGAGCACCTGCCGCAGCCTCCGGGGCGAGATGGGCCTGAGCCCCTCGGACCGCGTGCCGCTGCTGGCCACCGGGCAGCTGGAATTCATCCGTGAAGCCGCACCCGTGCTGCGGGTGCTGGCCAAGCTGGAGACGGTGGAGCTGATCGAGGACGAGGCCGCCTTCAACCGCGCCAGCGCCACCTCGCCGGTGCTGGTGCACGGCCAGGCCCGCCTGGCATTGAAGGTGGAAGTGGATGTGGCGGCCGAGCAGGCCCGTATCGGCAAGGAGATCAGCCGCCTGCAGGGCGAGATCGCCAAGGCGGAAGGCAAGCTGGGCAACGAGAGCTTTGTGGCGCGTGCGCCGGCGGCCGTGGTGGAACAGGAACGTCAGCGCATTGCCGACTTCAGCGCCACCGTGGTTCGGCTGCAAGATCAGGTTCAACGCCTGGCAGCGTCGGCCTGAAGTCGCCATGGGGCTCCGGCACGGACAGGATCTCCGAGATCCGCCGTGCCACGCTCCAGGCGGCCCGCATGCGGGATTCCCGCGTGGTGGCCGCCAGACGCGGCGTGACCTGCAGGCCGGGCACCCCGTGAAGCGGACGGCCGGGTTCCAGCAGGCCCGGCTCCATCAGGTCCAGCCATGCGGCCAGCAACCGGCCGCTTTGCAGCGCCTCGGCGAGTGCCTGCTCATCAAACAGCGCGGAGTGCGAGGTGGACACCAGCACCTGCTCGGGCTTGCAATAACCCAGCACCCGCTCCCCCATCAGGCCGCGATAACGCGGGAAGTAGGCCAACTGAACGCTCACGGCGTCCGAGGCCTGCATCAGCTCGCGCAGCCCATAGGGCTCGATGCCCCACTGCGCCCATAAAGGATCAGCATGGTGCAGCCCGGGGTCATAACCGATCACGCGCGCACCAAAGATTGGCAGCACGGTCGCCAATTGGCGCACCGAAGGGCCCAGGCCAACCAGGCCGACGGTGGCACAACCGAGTTCGCGGCCGACCAATGACCCATCAAGTGTTTCAATCGGTACGCGCCGCAACAGCGACAACAGCGCCCCCACGATGAACTCGGCTTCGGCCGATGCCGTGGCGGTCGGTGCGCGCACGACCTCGATGTTTGCAAGTCGACACGCTTCCATGTCGATGTTCTCCGCACCCGCATTGATGCGGCCTACAGCCCGTAGGCGCGGGGCGTGATGGATGAGGTTCACATCCAGCGCCACAGAGGCGGGCAAGAGAATTGCCTTGGCCTGCGCGACCGCATCCCTCAATGCCAGCGGGTCCGACACCAACTCCGGCATAAGCTGAAGCTGGTGGCGCTCGGCCAGCCACTCCAGAATGTCCGCTTCCAGCGGCTCCAGGATCAGCACTGACATGAGGGGTTTGGAGATGTTTGTTTGACTTTCTTGCAATGCTGCCATGCAACAATGCCAGCGCAACAACCGTGGGAGTTTACGTAAATGGCCCTGATCAACAAGGCAATCTTTCCCGTCGCAGGCTTGGGGACGCGCTTTCTGCCCGCCACCAAGGCCCAGCCCAAGGAAATGTTGCCGGTGGTGGACAAGCCACTGATCCAATATGCGGTGGAAGAAGCCTACGCGGCCGGTATCCGGCAAATGATCTTCGTGAACGGCCGCAACAAGCGCGCCATTCCTGACCACTTCGATACGGCCTTCGAGCTGGAAACCGAACTGGAGAACGCCAACAAGCGCGAACTGCTGTCCCTGGTCCACTCGATCAAGCCGGACGACATGGAGTGCATCTACATCCGTCAACCCAAGGCCCTGGGCCTGGGCCATGCGGTGCTCTGCGCCCAGTGCGTGGTGGTGAACGAGCCCTTCGCCGTGTTGCTGGCGGATGACCTGATGGTGGGCAAGCCCCCTGTGCTCAAGCAGATGGTGGACCAGTTCGCCGAATGGCAGGCCTCCATCCTGGCGGTGCAGGAAGTGCCGGCCGAGCAGACCAAGCGCTACGGCATTGTGGCGGGCACGCCCATCAGCGACCGCCTGATGGACCTCTCGCACATGGTCGAGAAGCCCGCACCGGAAGATGCGCCGTCCCGCCTGGGCGTGGCCGGCCGCTACATCCTCACCCCGGGCGTGTTCCGCGAGATCGCCACGCAGCCGCGCGGCGTGGGCGGTGAGATCCAGTTGACGGACGGCATTGCCGCGCTGCTGCGCCGCGAGAAGGTGTTCGCCTATCGCTATGAAGGCAAGCGCTACGACTGCGGCAGCAAGGAAGGCTTCCTGCAGGCCAACGTCGAACTGGCGCTGGATCACCCGGAACTGGGCGCGAGCTTCCGCGCCTATCTGAAGGCGCTGGAGATCTGACGCCCTCGGTCGGTTCAGCCGGTTCAGCCTAGACAGCTTGAACGAAAAAAGGCCACGCAGTGCGTGGCCTTTGTCATTCTTGCGGCAAGTCTGGCTAGGCGCCGGGCCGCTGCGTAGGTGCAGCGGATCAGCGGCGTCGCAGCACGTGAACGAACTCCTCGCCCACCGTGCTCTGCTCCACCAACTCGTTGCCCGTCTGGCGAGCAAAGGCCTGGAAATCACGGTTGGAGCCAGGGTCGGTCGCCACCACCTTCAGCAGCTGGCCACTCTCCATCTCCGCCAGGGCCTTTTTGGCCTTGAGGATGGGCAGCGGGCAGTTGAGCCCGCGGGTATCGAGTTCCTTGTGAATATCCATGGATCTGTCCTTGTCGCCGATGTGCAGATTTTAAGAGCGCGGCGGCATCCAGCGCGGTGTGAGGCCTCGACCCTTCAGCCAGTCGGCCAGCGCATGGCCGGTGCCTGCAGGCCAGCACTCCAGCTGTTCGGGAGGCGTGAGGCGGTAGTCCACCAACTCCGGCGAGAGATGCACGTCGCCACGGGCCGGCACATGGTAGGCAATGATGACCTGGTTCTTCTTCTGGAAGTCGTAGACGCCAATGAGCGTGCAGCCGAGCGGCTCCAGCGAGGTCTCTTCCAGCACCTCCCGCCGGATGCCCGCCTCCGGCGTCTCGCCCGCTTCCATGAAGCCGGTGATCAGGCCGTAGAACGGCATGGGCCAGGCGGCATTGCGGGCCAGCAAGACCTGGCCCTCCCGGTCCACGCATTCCACCACCGCCGCCAGTACAGGCGTGGGGTTGTCCCAGTGCGAGAAGTCGCAGGCGGGGCAACGCAGCCGTGTCTTGGGGCCGCCATCTTCCGGCCGCTCGATCCATTGCAGTTCCGTGGCGCACTGGGGGCAGAAGCGGAAGCTCATGGCAGGTTCCTCACAGGTCCGGGGGCATGCAGGGCATCAAGGGCCGCTGACGACAAGGTCAGACAAAGGTCTGGCAAGGCTTGGCCAAGGGTCACGCAGGAAAGACGCCCGTGGAGAGATATCGATCCCCCCGGTCACACACCACAAAGACGATGGTCGCGTTGGACACCTGCCGCGCGATCTGCAGCGCCACCCAGCAGGCGCCAGCGGCGGAGATGCCGGCAAACAGCCCCTCCTCCCGCGCCAGGCGGCGCGCCATGTCTTCGGCGTCGGACTGGCTCACGAGCACCAGTTCATCGACGGTTTCCGGGCGGTAGATCTTGGGCAGGTAGGCCTGCGGCCACTTGCGAATGCCTGGGATGCGCGAGCCTTCGGCAGGCTGGGCGCCGATGATGCGCACCTCGCTGTTCTGCTCCTTGAGGAAGCGCGAGGTGCCGGTGATGGTGCCGGTGGTACCCATGGCGCTGACAAAGTGCGAGACGCGCCCTTGCGTATCGCGCCAGATTTCAGGGCCGGTGGACTCGTAATGGATGCGGGGGTTGTCGTTGTTGGCGAACTGGTCCAGCACGCGGCCCTTGCCGTCGCGCTGCATCTGCTCGGCCAGGTCGCGGGCGTATTCCATGCCACCGGAGCGCGGGGTGAGCAGCAGTTCCGCGCCGAAGGCCTTCATGGTCTGGGCCCGCTCGACCGACAGGTCCTCCGGCATGATCAGCACCATGCGGTAGCCGCGGATGGCGGCGGCCATGGCCAGGGCGATGCCGGTATTGCCGGAGGTGGCCTCGATCAGGGTGTCGCCGGGCTTGATCTCCCCACGCTCCTCGGCGCGGCGGATCATGCTGATGGCGGGGCGGTCCTTCACAGAGCCAGCCGGGTTGTTGCCCTCCAGCTTGGCCAGCAGCACATTGCCGCGAGCGGCCAGCTCCGGCCCCAGCACGCGCTGCAAGCGCACCATCGGTGTATTGCCGATCACGTCCTCCAGCGTCGGGTAGCTGGGGCCCTCGAAAGCTTTTGCATCACTCATGGGCGCATTCTCTCAGTGAGCCGAATGCTTTGCGTGGCATAATGCCTTTCTTTTCTGATGTAGCCCGGATGGCGAAATCGGTAGACGCAGGGGACTCAAAATCCCCCGCCGCAAGGTGTGCCGGTTCGAGTCCGGCTCCGGGCACCAACTACATCAGCAGTTGAGCATGGGCACAGCCCCTCTGCTTTTGGCAATTCAAGCCAATCTGCAGGCCAATCTCCTGGCCATTCTGCAGACCACCTCCCAGGTCACTCTCCCGGCCACGCCCCCCCCTCCCCGATACTTCACGGCTCTTCTCGCGCTTTCTCAGCTCATCCCGGCACCTCCCCATACGGCCGGCCTTTCTGCGAAGTTCCGAACCCCGCCTCTTCCCATACCGCACCGAGCGCGCGCACGGCGACCCGACCGGGCTTGTACACGCGGCTACACTGGCGGCGGATTTCCCGGCGAGTAGGAGATATCGGACCAATGCCTTTCATCCCACCGGTCACCAAGGCGTTCATGCTGATCTGTGTCGGCCTGTTCTGCCTGTTCAACCTGGCCCCGGCCCAGTTGGCACCCTTGCAGTTCGGCATGGCACTTTGGCCATTGAACTCCGGCCAGTTCAATTTCTGGCAGCCCCTCACCTACGCATTCCTGCACGGCAATACCCTGCATCTGTTCTTCAACATGCTGGGCCTGTGGATGTTTGGTTCGGAACTGGAAACCGTATGGGGTGGCAAGCGCTACGCACAGCTGCTGGTCGCCAGCGCGCTGACTGCGGCAGCCGCGCAACTGGTCTTCACCCTGATCGTCGGCACCAACGGCCCCACGGTGGGCGCCTCCGGCGCGCTCTTCGGCCTGCTGTTGTCGTACGGGCTGATGTTCCCGGACCGGGTCATCATGCCGCTGTTCCCGCCCATCCCGATGAAGGCCAAGGTCTTTGTGGCCATCTTCGGCGCACTGGAATTGCTGCTAGGCATCTCCGGCGTCACCGGCATCGCCCACTTTGCCCATCTGGGCGGCATGCTGGGGGCGTGGCTGATGATCAATTATTGGCGGGGTGGCCGTCGGCGCTGAGGCGCCGCTGAGCGGCGATGCTGGCAGGCGGTGCTGACAGGCGGTGCTGGTGCCCGGTCAGGCCACACCCCCTGCAGCCAGGGCTTCCCGCAGCGTCGGGTAACGCAGGCGAAGCCCGAGCTCGTGCGTGAGCCGCCGGTTATCAAGGCGTCGCGATTCACCGAGGAAGCTCCATTGCATGGCGGAGAAACGCTGCTGCGCCTCCTCCCGGCTCAAGCGTTCGGGCATGGGCAGCCCTGCCAAGGACGCCACCAACGAGAAGTAGTCCCCCATCAGCATTTCGCTGTCGTCACTGACATGCAGCACCCGTTGCTGCCGGCCTCGCAGCAAGGCCAGCACGCATGCCCGCGCCAGATCATCCGCATGGATGTGATTGGTATAGACGTCGTCCTCGCGGCGTAGCACCGGCGTGCCTCGCGCGACGCGTTCACGCGGGTCCCCACCCACCCGGTCCAGCGCATAGATGCCAGGCACCCGCAGAATCGTCACGGCACTGCCGGTGCGGCGGCCCCAGGCCCTCAACTGCGCCTCGGCATCCACCCGCCGCCAGGCGCGGTCATTGCGGGGGTTCACCGCGCGGGTCTCGTCGAACCGCTCGCCTGCACAGTCGCCATAGACACCGGTGGTGCTGGCATAGACCAAATGAGCAGGTGCCGAGCCGCGAGACAGGGCTTCCAGAAGCCGGCGGGTGCGCTCGTCCTGCAGCCCCTCTCGCGCAGGTGGTGCGAGGTGCAGCACGCGGTCCGCCTGGCCGGCCAGGCGCCCCAGCGTGGCCGCGTCGTCCAGGTTGCCCACCAGCGGCACCACGCCGAGCTCGCGCAACGCCGCCACCCTGTCCGGGGAACTGGTCAGAGCGCATACCTGCCACCGCCGCTTCAATAAGCGCACCACACGCAGGCCCACGTCCCCGCATCCGATGATCAACAGACGTTGGCGGCGCTGGCGGGACGCGCGCGAGGGAGAGGAGACAGGCATGAAAACGGCGCAGCAATGGCGGCGGGAAGTGGCCATGCAGTGTAGAGGCAGGGGGTGGCGCGTCGCCGACCTGCCCGCCTGCTGCCCTCCGCGCCTGCTCTCGCCGCCTGCTGCCACTCGCTACTGCCCATCACTACCCATCACTGCCCGCCACTGCCCGTTGATGACAGGCTCAGGCAAAATACCGGATTCCCCGAGGCATCCCCCTCGGGGACGCTCCATCTTCCTCCCTCTCCCTGTTCGGCCGGTTTGCCGCCGGCCTGTTGTCCATCATGAGTTTTCAGGTCACCGTCCTGCCCAGCGGCCGCGCTTACTCCGTCGATCCCGACGAAACCCTGCTGGCCGCCGCCATCCGCCAAGGCATCGGCCTGCCCTACGGCTGCAAGGACGGCGCCTGCGGCTCTTGCAAGAGCAAGCTGGTCGAGGGCCAGGTGACGCATGGTGAGCACCAGAGCAAGGCGCTTTCTGCCGAGGAAGAGGCGCAGGGCTTTGTGCTCACCTGCTGCGCCCGCCCGCATACCGATTGCACGGTGGAGGCCCGCACAGTGCCCGGGGCCGGTGAATTCCCGGTGCTGAAGCTGCCCAGCCGGGTCATCACCAAGGCGTTGCCGGCTCCGGACGTCGCCGTCATCAAGCTGCAGCTGCCCGCCAACCAGCAGCTTCAATACCGCGCCGGCCAATACGTCGAATTCATCCTGCGTGACGGGGCCCGGCGCAGCTACTCCATGGCCAATGCACCCAGCCGCCTGGGCACGCCGCCGGCCATCGAGCTGCACATCCGCCACATGCCCGGCGGCAAGTTCACCGACCACGTGTTTTCGGCGCTGAAGGAAAAGGACATCCTCCGCATGGAAGGCCCGTTCGGCAGCTTCTTCCTGCGCGAGGACAGCGACAAGCCCATCGTGCTGCTGGCTTCCGGCACCGGCTTTGCGCCCATCAAGGCCATCGTCGAGCGCTTGCAGGACGAAGGCATCACCCGCCCGGTGCATCTGTACTGGGGCTGCCGCTCGCGCTCGGATCTGTATCTGGACGACTGGGCGCGCCAGACCGCCGAGGCCCTGCCCTCGCTCACCTATGTGCCGGTGCTGTCGGATGCGAAGCCGGAAGATGGCTGGACGGGCCGCACCGGCCTGGTCCACCAGGCCGTGATGGCGGACCTGCCGGACCTCTCCCGCCATCAGGTCTATGCCTGCGGCGCGCCCATCATGGTCGAGTCCGCCCAGCGGGACTTCGTGGCCCAGCGCGGCCTGCCCGCCGAGGAGTTCTACGCGGACGCGTTCACCTCCGAGGCCGACAAGCACCCCGCCTGATCCAACGCACCTGCTGGCCGCACAAGCAAGCCCCGCTTCGCATCTCAAGACATGCGCCGCGCGGCGCGCCGCGCCATACTGCCTGACATGAAGCATTTCCCGCCGCCCTACTCCAGCGCCGCCCAGTTCGAGCAGCAGCTCTCGGACCTGGGGCACACCGTCATTGCGCCCGAGAGCCTGACGCATTGGCTGCACTGCCAGGCGAATGATCTGCGCCAGTTGCAGGGCTTCTGGAACGACCTGCCTGCGGACGCCTATCTGCGTGACGGCGGCCACTACCGTTTCCGCCGCCACTCCAGCTTCGTGGTGGATGCCCAGGCCGACCCGGCGGTCCGTCTGGCGCCGCATCGGGCGCACTGGCAACCGCTGGACTACAACGCGCTGCACGGCGGCATTGAACGCATGTTCGAGCCCATGGCGCCGGCGGCCATCGACCTGCCCATCTGGCCGCGCCTGCTGCTGGGCCTGGCCAGCGTTGCCGACAGGCTCAAGGGCGTGCGGCCGTGGTTCGTCGAGGCTCACCAGTTCCGTATCGACACGGCCGGAGGCATTGGCCGCCCCACGCCGGAGGGCGCCCACCGGGACGGTGTGGACCTGGTGGCGGTCTTCATGATGGGGCGCAACGGCATCAAGGGTGGTGAATCCCGGGTCTTCGAGGCGGATGGCCCGCGTGGCCAGCGTTTCACGATGATGGAGCCATGGACCCTGCTGCTGCTGGACGACGAGCGGGTGATTCACGAAACCACGCCCATTCAGCCGCTGGAACCCCATCACGCCGGTTACCGCGACACGTTGGTGGTCACGCTCCGCGCCGATGCCTTCATGGGCCCTTGAGGGGTCCATGAAGTAAGCCCTGAAGTAGGCCCTGAAGTGGCCACTTGAATGCGCCATTGACGCAGGCTGATCTCCTACACTGACGCAACCTCCCTCGCCACAAGCGCAGGAGGCCCAACCGGCTGTGCCACCCCGCGTGCCAGCCATTCTCTTCAAGCATCACAAGTGCAGGTTCCCTATGAACGCTCCCACCGACATCGCCCGCGCCCTGGCTGCAGGCACCCCTGACTCCCTCCCCACCTCGCTGTTCGGCCTGCCCGACCAGGCACCGCACGAACAAGTCGTGCTGGCCGCCGATCCGCAGACCGGCCTGCGCGCCATCCTGGCCGTGCACAGCACCGCCCGTGGCCCGGCCTTCGGTGGCTGCCGCTTCTGGAGCTACGACAACGAGCTGGCCGCGCTCAACGATGCGCTGCGGCTTTCGCAGGGCATGAGCCTGAAGAACGCCCTGGCCAACCTGCCCTTCGGCGGTGGCAAGGCCGTCATCATCAAGCCGGCCGGCACCATCGACCGCCCGGCCCTGTTCGCCGCCTTCGGCCGCGCCGTGCAGTCGCTCAACGGCGCCTACATCACGGCTGAAGACGTCGGCACCACCACCGCCGACATGACCGGCATGATGGCCACCACCCAGTACGTCTCCGGCATCCCGCGCGAAGGTGCCTTCGGTGGCGACCCCAGCCCCAAGACCGCGTTTGGCGTGTTTGTCTCCATCGACGAAGGCGTCAAGCGTGTGCTGGCCCGTGAGTCCCTGGAAGGCGTGCGCGTGGCCCTGCAAGGCCTGGGCGCGGTCGGCTGGCACCTGGCGGAATACCTGCACAAGGCCGGCGCGAGGCTGGTCGTCGCTGATGTGAACGCCGAGAAGGTCAGCCGTGCGCAAGCCGAGTTTGGCGCCACCGCGGTGAGCGTGGGCGACATCCTGGCGGCCGATGTGGATGTGGTGGCCCCCTGCGCCCTGGGTGCCGTGCTCAATGGTCAGTCCATCCCGGCCCTGCGTGCCCGCCTGATTGCCGGCGCCGCCAACAACCAGCTGGCCACCGCTGCGGACGGCGATGCCCTGCAGGCCCGCGGCATCACCTACCTGCCGGATTACCTGGTCAATGCTGGCGGCATCATCAGCGTGGCGCGTGAGTACCGCAACGAAGGTGAAGAAACCGCCGTGATGAACGAGGTCGCCCAGATCCGCATCCGCGTGGCCGAGCTGCTGGACCGCGTCAAGGCCAGCGGCCAGACGCCGGCCCGCGAAGCCGATGTCTGGGCCCGCTCGCTGCTGGTCAAGCCCGCCGCACAGGCCTGATAAATCCGCCGCTGATGAGGCGCCCAGACGGCGCTGGCACGCCGCTGAAACGGCGGTAGATCAGCGGCAGATCGGCGGTAGGTCCGCGGTAGAAGACAAGAAGGGCTGCTCGTTCACACGGGCAGCCCTTTCTTCATGGTGGGTCTCACCCCAACCTATTCACCCAGATAAGCGGCCCGCACCTTGGGGTCGGTCAGCAGCGTCTTGCCATCGCCTTGCATGGTCACCAACCCGGACTCCATCACATAGCCCCGGTTGGCCAGTTCCAGCGCGCGGCTGGCGTTCTGCTCCACCAGCAGCACGGTGACGCCCTGCTGGTGGATGTCGTTCACCACCTCGAAGATCTTGTCCACCATGATGGGGGACAAGCCCATCGACGGCTCGTCCAGCAGCAGCAGCTTGGGTCGCGCCATCAGCGCACGGCCCATAGCCAGCATCTGCTGCTCACCACCGGACATCGTGCCCGCCAACTGGTTGCGACGCTCCTTCAGGCGCGGGAAGAGTGCAAACACCTTGTCGATGTCTGCCGGCACTTCCTTGTCGCGCCGGATGTGGGCGCCCATCTGCAGGTTCTCGGTGATGGTCATGCGGGTGAAGGTGCCCCGGCCTTCCGGCACCATCACCAGCCCTTGCTTGACCAGGTCCCAGGCGCCCCGCCCCCGGATGGACTGGCCCAGAAACTTCACGTCGCCGGTTTGCAGCGCCTGCAGCCCCGTCACGGCCTTCAGCGTCGTGGTCTTGCCCGCACCGTTGGCGCCAATCAGGCTCACCAGCTCGCCCTCACGCACTTCGAAATCCACGCCCTTGACGGCCTGGATGCCGCCGTAGGCGACCTTCAGCCCCTGGACCTGGAGCAGGATGTTGTCTGCCATCTTGTTCGTTTCCTTGTCATTCACGGCGCATCCCTCACGCCGGTTCAGTGCGCATGCGCCGCGTTGGCGCCCAGGTAAGCCTCGATCACCTTCTCGTTGCGCTGCACCTCGGCCGGTGTGCCTTCGGCGATCTGCTTGCCGTAGTCCAGCACCGTGACGCGGTCGCACAGGCCCATCACCAGCTTCACGTCGTGTTCGATCAGCAAGATGGTGCGGCCGTCATTGCGAATGCGGTCGATCAGCTCGCGCAGCACCACCTTTTCGGTGGCGTTCATGCCGGCCGCCGGTTCGTCCAGGGCGATCAGCTTGGGGTCCGTGGCCAGCGCACGGGCAATCTCCAGGCGGCGCTGGTCCCCATAAGAGAGCGTACGCGCCTTGAATTTGGCATAACGGCCGATGCCCACATAGTCCAGCAGCTCCTGCGCGCGGGCCGCAATGGCGGCTTCCTCGGCCTTGAAGCCGGGCGTGCGGAACACGGCGCCGAAAAGGCCGGAATGGGTGCGCACATGTCGCCCCACCATCACGTTCTCCAGCGCCGTCATGTCCGCAAACAGCCGGATGTTCTGGAAGGTGCGCGCAATGCCGGTCTTGGCCACCTGGTGCACCGCTTGAGGCCGGTAGGCCTGGCCACCCAACTCGAAGCTGCCAGCGTCTGGCGTGTACAGGCCAGTGATCACATTGAAAAAGGTGGTCTTGCCGGCACCGTTCGGGCCGATCAGTCCATAGACCTGGCCCTTCTTGATGTCCAACCCCACCTCGGACAGCGCCTGCAGGCCACCGAAGCGCTTGGAGACACCGGCCACTTTCAGTACGGTTTCAGTCATGTCTTGCTCCTGCCGGTGATCATTGAGCGGCCGTGGGCGTTGCCGCCGGGCCATCCGGACCAGGGCCGCCCGGGGCCGTTTGCTTGCGCAGGATCTCGCCATGGTCCGGCGCCGGCCACAGGCCACGCGGACGCACCAACATGATGACGATCATGGCCAGCGCAATCAGCAGCTGACGCAGGATGGCCGCGTCCAGGCGGCCATCGGTCATCTGCTGCAGCGGCCCGGCCACATACCGCAGTGCTTCCGGCAGTGCCGCCAGCAGCAGCGCGCCCAGGATGACGCCGGGGATGTGGCCAATGCCGCCCAGCACCACCATCGCCACGATCATCACCGACTCCTGCAGGCTGAAGGATTCCGGTGACACGAAGCCCTGGAAGGCACCGAACATCGAACCCGCCACACCACCGAAGGTGGCGCCCATGCCGAAGGCCAGCAGCTTCATGTTGCGGGTGTTGATGCCCATGGCCTTGGCAGCAATCTCGTCCTCGCGGATGGCCATCCAGGCGCGGCCGATGCGGGAGTTCTCCAGCCGGTAGCAGATCACCACCGAGCCAATCACCAGCGCCAGGAACAGGTAGTAGTACATCGAGACCGACTGCACATTGAAGCCCAGGATCTCGTGCGCCCGGCTGAACTCGAAGCCCAGGAAGTGGATACCGTCGATCTGGCCGATGCCGCGCGGGCCGTTGGTCACGTTCAGCGGGTATTCCATGTTGTTCAGGAACACCCGGATGATTTCGCCAAAGCCCAGCGTCACGATCGCCAGGTAGTCACCGCGCAACTTCAGCGTCGGCGCCCCCAGCAGCACCCCGAAGATGCCGGCCACCAGTGCGGCCAGCGGGATCACCACCAGCAAGGGCAAGTGCAGGCCCTGCGGGAAGGCGGCGGCGATGTGCTCGAAGTTCTCCGTCAGGTGCGGGCTGTTGAGCAACGCAAAGAGGTAGGCGCCCACCGCATAGAAGGCCACATACCCCAGGTCCAGCAGGCCCGCGTAACCGACCACGATGTTGAGGCCCAGGGCCAGCAGCACGTACAGCAGGGCCAGGTCGATGATGCGCACCGGCGCGTTGCCCATCTGCTGCGCAAACAGCGGCAGGGCCAGCAGCAGCACACCGGCGATCAGGAAGACGATCAGCTTGTTCTGTTGTTTTTGCATGGCTTGGTCCTCAGGCGCGGTCCGCCACGCGCTCACCCAGCAGACCCGAAGGACGCAGGGTCAGCACCAGGATGAGGGAGAGGAAGGCGAAGATGTCCGAGTAGTGGCTGCCCAGCACGCCGCCGGTCAGGTCACCCAGGTAGCCCGCACCGATGGCCTCGATCAGACCCAGCAGCACCCCGCCCAGCATGGCGCCGGAGAGGTTGCCGATCCCACCCAGCACGGCCGCACAGAAGGCCTTCAGGCCGGGCGTGAAGCCCATGGTGTGGGTGACGGTGCCGTAGTTGGCCGCCCACATCATGCCGGCCACCGCCGCCAGGGCAGCACCGATGACGAAGGTCAGCGAAATCACAGCATCGGGCTTGATGCCCATCAGCGAGGCCACGCGGGGGTTTTCTGCGGTGGCGCGCATGGCGCGGCCCATGCGGGTGTGGTTGACCAGGAAAACCAGGCTGGCGAGCATCACCACGGTCACCACCAGGATCAGGATCTGCGTCATGGTGATGGTGGCGCCGAAGATGGGGATCGGGTCACTGGGCAGCAGCTGGGGGAAGGACTTGGGGTTGGGCTTCCAGATGATCATGGCCAGCGTCTGAAGCAGCAGCGACATGCCCATGGCGGTGATCAGCGGTGCCAGCCGGGGTGCGTTGCGCAGCGGCCGGTAGGCGATCTTCTCGATGGCGTAGTTGAGCAGAGAGCACACCCCCACCGCGCAGACCAGCGCGATGATCATGAGCAGCCAGCCCGGCAAGCCCAGGTCACCCAGCGCGGTGACCACCGTCCAGCTCACGATGGCGCCCACCATCAGCACTTCGCCGTGCGCGAAGTTGATGAGGCTGATGATGCCGTAGACCATCGTGTAGCCCAGTGCCACCAGCGCATACATGCTGCCCAGCACCAGACCATTGATGATCTGCTGAATAAGTATCTCCATAAGGCCCCAGCAATCTGTTTGAGGAAGGCGTTTGCCAACGACCGGACCGAGGGTGCAACCCCCGTGCCAGCCTCTCCGTTTCAAGGGTATTCACTGACCCCCATCAGCCTCCATGGCTGCCGAGGGACCGGACTCAGTGCGATTTGCGCAGTCTCCGTGAGCGTGCGCTGGGCGAAAATCCGCACAAACCGCCTCGACATCTGGGCGATTCCCCGCCAGCTACAAATTTCAGGGCGAGGGCTCGCACGGAGAGGGGCACTTTGGGCACACTGGGCGGCCTTTTCGGCCCCTGCCGCGTTTGCCTGCTCGCCCACACCGCTGCCCGCCATCTCATCATCCGCTTTCAATCTCCGCCCGTCCTAGCAATTACCCCAAGGCGCTTCACCGCCCGGCCACTGCGCCCCGATCCGGACCCGTGTTCTCGCTCTCCACCTTCAGGCAACGTGCCTCGCTCCATCTGAGCCGGCCCAGCTTCTACCTCTACTTCACCGGCGTTCTCATGATGCTGGGCCTGGTGCTGGGCCACCGCCTGAGCGAGCGCGCCAGCCTGGACCAGCTCTCCGCCCTGGCCACCGAGCGCCTGGAGCTGTATGCGGCCAATCTCTCCACCGAGCTGAGCCGCCACGCCTATCTGCCCAGCCTGCTGGCCATTGACGACAGCGTGGGCCGCCTGATGCAGGCGCCGGACAACGAGGCGCTACGCCACCAGGTCAGCCAGTCCCTGGCCCGGGTGAGCGTGCGGGCCGGCACCACCCAGATCTTTGTGGCGGATGCCGATGGTCAGGTGCTGGCCGCCAGTGAACCGCTGCTGCCCCCGTCGCGCCTGTCGCAAGCCATCAGCCAGGACCGCCATCACTTCTTTGCGGCGGACGCCAGCCCGGTGGATGGGCAAGCCACGGGCAGCATCAACTTCTTCCTTTTGCAGACGGTGCGGCGCCAGCAGCGCCTGCTGGGCGTGATCGTCGTCAAGCTCAACCTGGCGCCGCTGGAGGCCACCTGGGTGGACCTGGGCCTGCGCTCCCAGGGGGAACGCATCCTGGTGGCGGACGACCAGGGCGTGGTCATCATGAGCAGCGTGCAGGCCTGGAAGTACGCCGTGCTGAGCGAGGCCGATGCGACCCAGCGGGATCTTCTGCAGGCCAGCGCGCGGTATCCGCAGGCGGTGGGCCCCAACCTGGGCTTGCCGGCGGTGCTGGAGGCCTACAACAGCATGCTGGTGCAGGCACCAGCGCCGGCCAACACGACGGTGCTGGCGCAGGAACGGCAACTGCTGCCGCTGGGCCTGCGGCTGCTGGCGCTGTCCGACCTGACTGAAGTCCGCCGCCAAGCGCGGCTGGCCGCCTGGAGTGGCGCAGCGTTTGGTGCGGCCATTGGCATGCTGCTGCTCTACCTGGCGGCACGCCGGCGTGCGGTGCGCCAGCTATTTCTGGCCAAGGCGGAACTGCAGGATGCCCATGCCCGCCTGGAACGCACGGTGGATGACCGCACGGCGGAACTCCGCCATTCCAACGAGGCCTTGAAGGAACAGATCACGCAGCGCGAGCAGACCGAAGGTGAGCTGTTGCAGGCCAGCAAGCTGGCGGTGCTGGGGCAGATGTCGGCGGGCTTGTCGCATGAAGTGAACCAGCCCCTGACGGCACTGCGAGCGCTGGCCCGCAACGCGCAGCGCTTGCTGGAAGCTGGCCGTACGCAAGCGGTGGCGGACAACCTGCGGTCCATGGACGAGATGGTGGAACGTATGGGCCGCATCACCCGGCAGCTCAAGAGCTTTGCTCGCAAGGCGGAGCGGGTGGATGGCGCGTCGCCCTTGCTGACCAGTGTCCGCAATGCCTACCTGCTGCTGGAGCACCGCACGCAGGGGCTGGCGTTGTGGTTTGACGTGGATGTGCCGGAGGGCCTGCGTGTGCGGGCCGAGGCCAATCGACTGGAACAGGTGCTGGTCAACCTGTTCGCCAATGCGCTGGATGCCATGCTGCAGGACGCCGAACCGGAGGCCGAGCCCGGGCGGGAGATGCGGCTGCGGGTCTGCATTGAATCGCTGGAGAGTGGTCAGCGGGTGCTCATCAAGGTGCAGGACAGCGGCCCGGGCCTAGACGAAGCCTTACTGCCGCGCCTGTTTGAACCCTTCTTCACCACCAAGCCAGCCGGCGAAGGCCTGGGGCTTGGTTTGGTGATTTCATCAAAGATCGTGCACGAGTTTGGTGGCACGCTGCGCGCGCGGCGGCTGGACCCGGGCATGAGCCTGGAGTTCGACCTGGCGGTCGACACCTGGGATGCCGAGGAGACTGTCCATGTTTGAGGGCTACAAGGTCGTGTTTGTGGAGGACGACCTGCCGGTGCGGGTGAGCCTGACGCAAACGCTGGAACTGGAGGGGCTGGAGGTGCAGCCCTGCCGCAGTGCGGAGGAGGCGTTGCCCCACATCCAGCCTGGTGCACAGGTCATCGTGGTGACGGATGTGCGGCTGCCTGGCATGGACGGGCGTGCACTGCTGGACCATGTGCGGGCCACGGATCCGGACATCCCCGTGATCCTCATCACCGCGCACGGGGACGTGCAGATGGCGGTGCAGGCCATGCGCACCGGCGCTTATGACTTCATCGAGAAGCCGTTTGCGCCCGAGCGCCTGCTGGATGCAGTGATGCGGGCGCTGGACCTGCGCATGCTGCGGCATTCCGCAGAAGAGCTGCGCGCGCAGTTGCAGCGGGCCAGCGGGATCGAGGCGGCGCTGCTGGGGCGGTCGGCCGCGATGCAGCAACTGCGGCGGCAGGTGTTGAACCTGGCGGGGACGTCGGCGGACGTGATGATTCTGGGGGAGACCGGTACCGGCAAGGAGCTGGTGGCGCGGTGCCTGCATGACCAGAGCCCGCGGCGGGATCGGCATTTTGTGGCGATCAATTGCGGGGGCTTGCCGGAGGCACTGTTTGAAAGCGAGCTGTTCGGGCATGAGCCGGGCTCGTTCACGTCGGCGGCCAAGCGGCGCATTGGCAAGATTGAACATGCCAATGGTGGGACCTTGCTGCTGGACGAGATCGAGACCATGCCGGTGCCGCTGCAGATCAAGCTGCTGCGGGTGCTGCAGGAGCGGCGCATCGAGCGGCTGGGGTCCAACGAAGAACTGCCGATCAATGTGCGCTTCATTGCCGCGAGCAAGGCGGATCTGAAGGAGCTGGGGGACAAGGGCCAATTCCGGAACGACCTCTATTACCGGCTCAACATCGCGACCTTGCAGTTGCCCCCACTGCGGGAGCGGCGGGGGGATATTCCGCTGCTGTTTGAACACTTTGTGGTGCAGGCCTGTGCGCGGTATGAGCGCCCTGCCCCGGAACTGACGCCGGAGAAGCTGCGGGAGCTGATGGCGCATGACTGGCCGGGGAATGTGCGGGAGATCCGCAATGCGGCCGACCGGTTTGTGCTGGCACTGGATGACCTGGACAGCCAGGCCGCGCTGAGGGATCTACCGAGCCTGCATCTGGCACGGCAGATGGAGCTGGTGGAGAAAGCGTTGATCGAGCAGGCGCTCAGGCGGACTCAAGGGAAGGTGCCAGCAGCGATGGAGCTGCTGGGGACGCCGAGGAAGACGCTTTATGACAAGCTGCATCGGCATGGGATTCAGCTGGATGATTTCCGGTAAGGGTTGAGGCTCAGGTCAGTTCCGGCTCCAGTGTTGGCGTGCGGGGAGCTGAATGCGTCACGTGCGGATGGGCGTCGGCAAAGGTGGCTCGCATCAATTCCAAGGCCTCTGCAGAGGTGGCCTCATCAAACTTGCGCGCGAAGACGATGGGGCCGCCGCCATACACGCTGCTCGCGGGATGTTCCGGCTGTTGCAGCAACTGGAGCATATCCTCGCGGCCAAGCATGTCCGGGCTGGACGCTCCTGGGCGCCAGCGGGTATAGGTGAGCGCCCGGACCGCATTTGCTGCGAAGCGGGAGTTCCCCACCAGGGTCTGGATCAGGGTCTCGTCTGCACAGGAGGTACCCTTGATAAAACGTACCCATGCGGGTCGAGCGGCCACTTGTGCAAGGACGTGCTCGCTGCAGGCCCGCGTCAGGGCCCACCATTGGCTTCCTGCGAACGGTTTCAAGTCGCCAAAGGCGGGGCGGTAATCCCGTGAGGACGGAAGCACGCCGTGGCGCACCAGCCGCCGAAGAATCTTGCCTGGCAGTGTGGGCCGGAACCACCGGTCGGTCAGGCGTGTCTCGGGCTTGTTGGCTGCCACGTTGGGGATCTGCACCAGGTTGATGAACTCCGCTGTGGCGTGCTCCTCGAAGAATCGATGAAGTTCGGCGGCAGGCCGGATTGGTAGATCCATACCGCTCAACAGCACCAATCGGTCGAAGTGTTCAGACGCGGCCAGGGCGGTTCGCATCAGGGCGTAGGTAGCCTCCAACTGGGAATAGTCCCCCCAGTGGACCCTGACGCGATCCCGCTGATCGCAGAAACGCACGTTGGGTGCTGTCAGCGACAGAAAAGGCGCGGCGTCGGCCTTGGCGTCGATGTGGATGAAGATGCAGGCGTCCGGGTGGCGCAACGACTCCACCAGGCGGCGCAGATGCACAGGCGCAGTGTGCGCCATGATCAGGTAAGCGGTTTTCAAGTGATCCCTCGTATTGGACTCGGCCTGGACCCGCGACTGTGCTCACCTTGAAGGTGAGTTGGGCGGGTGTGCACCCTGAGGGCGTCTGAATGGCCGGATTCTTATGTCGAGAGCATAGGCGATGGGCGAATCAATTCGGCATGGCAAATCACGCTTTGGCCCGCATTTCGGGGGGCGGATTGCACAGGACCGGTGATTGTTCACTCTCTTCGGGAAGGGAGCGCTACCGCGCCCATCGGGAGTGCCGGGCTAGGCCGCCCGGCGGGTAAATCGCCCCTATCGAATTCGTGGAACACCCGGGCGGCGGTCCTCGTGCGACTCACCGAGAAGGATGAGATCGAAGGTCATATAAAGCGCAGAGGCCATCTGCCCCACAGCCGCGCTGTCCTTCGAGTACGGGGCTTCGTTCTCAAGGATCTTTGCAGTGACGTAAAGGTCGTTCACTATCTGCCGCGGCAACTGCTCGGACCCCTTCAACAGCCGCGCCAACTCTCTGGACGCCTGATCCAGGCGCTCGAAGGCCTGCCGCTTAATCTCCTTGGTGGACTGCAGCGCCGTAACCAGCTCTGCTCCACTGCTCCGCAGCTCTGTCGCTACGCTTTCAACACTACTCATCAATTTCCTCCTCCGGACCTAAATGTACCGACCCTGGTCCTGGTGCCAGGTCGTGCGGCCGTAGTAATCCATCTCATCTATCAGCGTATGCCCGTCCGCCAGGTGGATGCGTAAGCTCCCCTGTCGAGCGCCTGTTCAACTTGCCGTTGCCCTGGCTCTGCGCTGGACGCTTCGCCGCCATCCAGGGTGGCTTCCTGCGCTTGCGCTTCGGCAGCGGCGGACCTCACGCCCACTGCGTATTCTGCGGTCCCGGCGCTGCGTCGGCCCGCTGGGGCGGGCGCTCCTTCACATCAGCACCGACGCCGGCCGGTGCTGCCCGCTGTCCTCTCGGCAGCGGCTCCAGCCCATCCCCCCGCCCTTCCTGGGGAAGGGGGCGAGTCGCCCTCTACCGTCAGCGGTGCCAGGCCTTCAACGGCCAGGCACCGCACACGGCCAGCGTCGGGTGGCGTGATGCCGCTTCAAGGCCAAGCTCTTCGGGTGGCCTCACGGCCAGCCTTGACCCGGCTGCACGCCGCCAAGCCGAACTACAGGACGGCCAGCTTGCCCATCGCGAAGGCGCCTTCCATGTCGTCTGGCACCTCGCCAATCCAACCGCATGGGAAGTGCCCGACCAAGAACCAGTACTCGAACAGCTCGCAGTATTTGGTGATGCTCACAACGTCCTCGTACTCATGAACCATACACATGCCGAGCAATTCCCAACGTAGCGCACCAAGGAAGGTCTTTCCGGCCTCATTGGGAACTCGGGCTTGCACTGCAGGCATCGCCAGCTTCTTGTCCATGAGCTTGCCCACCAACGGTTTGAACTCTGCCACCTTGGTGTTCCATAACTTAAAGACCGCGCTGTGGCGAGCTGACAGTTGCACGGTCAACTCATTTTGAGCCTCCAAGCGAGCGTCATCAGATGCCTGCGTCGCACAGACTTCAAGGGCTTCTGCCCAGGTACTGACCCGCACCACATCAGGACTCGGCTCCAGAGGTTGACCAGCGTTGCAGAACCAATCGGCGTTCTCCAGCCGCAGCAACAATTCGTTCGTGTTGGACTTCATGTTCAATCCTTGTGTCACTCACCGAGGGGTGCCTGGAGGCAAGAGGCCAACGTCGGTCGCAATTCCAACTGACGCATAGCTGCCACCGAAGTAGCCGATGGCACCGCCAATTGGACTGGACTGCCCCTGGTCAGGTAGACATCCTGTCCCTATCCGGCCCACGTAGTCCCGTTTGAACGTGTTCACGAAGCTCTCGGCCATGCCGTTGCTCTGCGGGCTGCAGACCGGCGTGTTGATCGGCTTGAGCCCCAGTGCCCGGGCAAGGCTGCGGGTCGAGTGCGCGATGTAGGCGCTGCCGTTGTCGCTGAGGAACTCCAACGTATGGGTCGCCGGGATCGCCTCGACGACGCCGAAGCGCTTCTCCACCGCCTCAATGAGCATCTCGCACACGGGCTCGCCAAGCAGCCCTTTGCCGTTCCACGCGCGGTACGCCAGGATCTCGCGGTCGCAGCAGTCCTCCGCGAACGTCGCCGTCACCGTCTCGCCAGATTCGCACTTGATCTCGAAGCCGTCGGAGCACCAGCGCAGATCGCTCGCCTGAACCTCGACCTTGCCCTTGTGAGGGCGGCTGCTGTGGCGACGTTTCGGTGCCTTGGGCAGCAGCAGGCCGTCGCCGAGCATCACCCGGTAGGCCCGCTTCGGATTGACCCGGGATGCCTCGCAGCTGCTCTCCCGCTTCCAATTCACCAGCGCGCAAGCTCGGCGATAGCCGTAGCTGGGCAACGTGGCGATCTCCTCTCGGATCTCCGCCAACAGTTGGTCGTCATCGGTGGGCGTACGCTGCGTGCGGCCGTCGACCCACGACGCAGGCCTGCTGCCACGCGCATGGACGTTCGAACGCGCAACGCCCAGGGCCTCGCACACGCGCGTCATTCCTCGCCCCCGGGCAACAAGGGCGAGCGCGCAATCCACTTTTTTTCGGCGGCGTACTCCACTGCTTCCTTGAGGATCTCATTCTCCAGGGTCTTCTTGCCGAGTACGCGCTGCAGCTTGGCGATCTCCGCGCGGGCCGCGGCCAACTCCGATGCGGGCACCACGGCCTCGCCGGCGGAGACGGCGGTCAGAGCGCCTTGCCGTTCGAGCTTGCGCCACTGGAACAGCAGGCTGGCAGAGACGCCCTCCTGGCGGGCCACGAGCGATACGCTCATGCCCGGCTCGTACGTGCGCTTCACCAGCGCAGCCTTCTCGGCCAGCGACCAACGCCTGCGGCGCTGATCCGTGGTGATCACCTCGATCGTGTCCGTATGCCTAGTCATACTCACAGTCCTATTCCAATCCGTAAGATAAGCGATGGGCTGCGTCCGGTCATTCAGGGGGGCCAGCTCAGCGCCGCCAGCGCTGCAGCGCGATGCACTGCTCCGGCACCCGCAGCGGGCTCGCCCAGTCGCCAGGCCGTGGCGTGGATGGCTGCAGCCAGCTCGGCCAGGAGCCGCGCAGGCTCGGTGCTCAGCTCCGGCGAGGGCTGGCCCTCGTCGGTGAGCAAGTGGACGGGCTCATCGGCATCGAGGGTGTAGAGGTACCAGGCGGGGAAGGGTTGGGCATGCATCCATCTTGTAGCCATCGACCCGGCCAATACGCGCGAGGAGCCTCAGCCCATTGCTACGCTGCGGCCACCTCCGCAATTCGGGCATCTAGCCGCCGAATCCTGGCAAGCATCTCTTTGCCCACTTCGGAGTCTTCGTAACGACCGCCACCATCTCCGATGACACGCAACATGCTGTGCAGTGGTTCGTGCGCCTTCGCTGCGAGCGACGTTTTATCCCACCAGTACCACCGACCGGTTTGGCACTTTTTTCGAATCCAATCTGCTGCCTCGATTCCCGTAGGCATGCACGGAGAGTTCGCGAAGCTAGCGAATGGCCCTTCGCCTGAGTAGGCGAACTCATGCAGCGTCACCAACTCATTGGCAACTTCAAGCCAGAGCGAGTAACGAGAGTTGTGCATCATGGTTCCGTCCATGGCGTAGGTTGCGTTTTCACAGCGCTCAGAGGAATCGCGTTCCTCGCATCAGGCACCCAGATTTGGTAGCCACCGCCGCGCTGAATCTGACCTGCTGGGGAACTCCGAGACAGTAATTCCTAGAAGACGGCGGGTTGCAGGTTTTGATGGAGTTGCTGCTTGAACTCCATCGGGGTCAAGTATTGCAGACTGCTGTGCGGCCTCACCTCGTTGTAGTGCTGACGCCAGGACTCGATGACGACCTTGGCCTCGCGGCGCGAGCGGAACCATTCGACGGACAGGCACTCGTCGCGGAACTTGCCGTTGAAGCTCTCGTCGGCGCCGTTCTGCCAGGGCTTGCCAGGATCGTTAAGCACGGTCGCGATGCCTGCGCCGGCGATCCATTCCAGAATCGCCAGGCTGACGAACTCCGGCCCGTTGTCCGAACGAACAGCGGAGCACCCACCGTGCACGCTCACCAGCCGCGACAGCACCTCGATCACGCGCTTGGAGCGGATGGAGCCGGCCACGTCGATGGCTAGGCACTCGCGGGTGTACTCGTCGATGACGGTCAGGCACTTGAGCTGCTGGCCGGTGGCTGTCGTGTCAAAGACGAAGTCATAGGCCCAGACCATGTTGGCCTTGAAGGGCGAGTGCACGCGCGGCCGCTTGGACGCAATCCGCCTGCGCGAACGCTTCCTGGGCACCAGCAGGCCCGCCTGGCGACACAACCGATGCGTGCGCGACCAGCTCAGCTCGAAGCCGCGTCGGCGCAGGAAGATGCGGATGCGCCGGTAGCCGTAGCGGGGGTACTGGGCCGACAACTCCCTCATCGCCTCGACCACCGGCGCATCCTTGGCCGGCAGGCGGGGCTTATAGCTGGGTGTGGCTCGCGACATGCCGATGAGCCCGCAAGCCCGA
>NZ_FOAV01000008.1 GCF_900109745.1 Roseateles sp. YR242
GGCGAACTCACGGTACAGCGGTATGTCGTGCAGCGCCTCCTCCATCGCCGGGTCGCTCAGACCGAACCACTGCTGCAGGTAGTGAATGCGCAGCATGGTCTCGATCGGGAATGGTGGTCGGCCTGTCTTGCCCTTCGGGTAGTGCGGCGCCACGATCTGCACCAGCACGTCCCACGGCACGACCTTGTTCATCTGCTCCAGGAACTCCCGCTTACGCGTCTTCTTGGTCAACAGGTTCAGTCCGAGGCTTTGCTGCTTCATGCCTACATCCTCGCAAGCCTTGGGCCATCAGGCAAGATGGCCGGCAGAGTTTTGCAGACCTTCCTTAGCGCGATTGCAGTGGCTATAGGTATGGCATTTAGCGCCCTATTACATGGCAGGCGCTGTTTTAGCTGAGGTGAATTGTTGTTGCGAGTCCCTTCGGCTCAAACGTGATGCCTTGTATGACGATTTGCTTACACCAAAAAATATTGTCGAAATGGATAATGGAATCGGTGACTGAACAAGTGTTATGACTACGGCGCCCAGTGCGATTGATGTCGCACTATTGTTGAATCGATACGCTCGCCATGCGGAATTTCTTGGAGAGCCGTTGGATGATATGAATCAGGTGGGCGGTTTTGGTTCGCAAATAATCCATCTTGCATCTTTCGCTGGCCGGCTTGATGACGTCGTACTGCTTCTGAATGCAGGCCTCGATAAGGATGCCATTGGTGATCTTGGGCTATCCGCACTTCATTTTGCTGTGCTCGGCGGCGCGGTCGATGTTGTGCGTCTATTAGTCGACTATGGTGCAAACCTTGCAATAGAAAATGAGTATGGAGAAACTGCTCGTCAGATGGCGGATCTGATAGGCGAGCGGTCAATATCCAAGCTCCTGGCTGAAGTGGACGATTCGTCAACACATATCGCTGATGATCCAAAAATCGCGCGCCAGCGGTGGGCGGACTTCAAGGCAATCCAACAAGGAAACTTCTGGCCCGAGTAAAGGGAACGTAGCGCCAAGTGCGTTGTTCCGGCGAGTAGTCGTTTTCTGCCATGTAGAAATGGCGCAGGTTGCAGGCAACTGAGCGGCTCTCGCAGACCGCGCCCAAGAAAATTTCCGCCTCTCACCAATGGGGGTATCCCCACAATCCTCAGCGTCGCAAGATCGGTGTCACCACGTCGGGCCCTGCCCGACGTTCCTTCCACCCTTCGAGAAAGCCACCGCACCATGGCCAAGCTCCCCGACGCCAAGAAGTCCGCCCTCAAAACCCGTCGCAAAGCCCCGCTGGCCACCCCCAGCGACCTGTCCGCTGACGCCACCACCGACATCAGTGCCGCGCTCAACGGCATCCTGGCCGACGTCTTCACCCTCTACCTGAAGACCAAGAACTTCCACTGGCACATGAGTGGCCCGCACTTCCGCGACTACCACCTGCTGCTGGACGAGCAGGGCGACCAGCTCTACGCCATGACCGACCCCATCGCCGAGCGCATCCGCAAGGTGGGTGGCACCACGCTGCGCTCCATCGGCCACATCAGCCGACTGCAGCGCATCAGCGACAACGACGCCGATTACGTGGACCCGCTGGACATGCTGGCTGAACTGCGTGAGGACAACAAGCTGCTGGCCGCCCGCCTGCGCGAAGCCCACAACGTCACCGATGAGCACCGGGACATCGCTTCCTCCAGCCTGCTGGAGAACTGGATCGACGAGACGGAACGCCGCACCTGGTTCCTGTTCGAATCGAGCCGCACCAACGGCCAGGGCTGACCATGGGATACCGCTGCGTTCACGCCGCCGGTATCCGGCAAGTGGTGCCCAGTGCGCTGGGTTGTGAAGAGTGCCTGAAGCTGGGCAGCGAGTGGGTGCACCTGCGCATCTGCCGCACTTGCGGCCACGTCGGCTGTTGCGACGAATCGCCGCACCGCCACGCCCGTGCGCACTTCCACGAAACGCAGCATCCCATCATCGAAGGCTACGATCCGCCAGAAGGCTGGGGCTGGTGCTTTGCGGACAAGGTGATGGTGGACCTGCAAGGCGACACCACCCCACAGAACGGCCCCATCCCGCGCTATATCTGAGCCGCTGCTCAGCCTCGGGTCAGAGGCTTGGGCTTGAGCTTGAGCTTGGGCTTGGGCTTGGTGCCGACGACGCGCGTGCGTCCGTCAATGCCCTGAAACGCCAACCCGCCAGCCATCCCGCCCACCGCGTCTCCCGACGCCGTGGGCGGTCGTGTATTCAGCCCCTCGGCTTCCCGGTAGACCCACGCACCACCAGCTTCGGCGGCTCCGTCACCGACATCGGCAGCGGATGGTCCGGCTTGGCATTGATCTCGGACTGCAGCATCTGCACCGCCAGCATCGCCGCTTCCGCCGTGGGCATGGCCACGGTGCTTAGCGCCGGGCGCATCTGATGCGCCAGCTGAATGTCCGTCACGCCGATCACCGAAAGATCCCGGGGCACTTCCAGCCCCAGTTCCGCAGCCGCCTGCAGCACGCCCAGCGCCGGCAGGTCATTCGTGGCAAACACGGCCGTCAGCCCCGGCACACCGGCCAGCAGACTGTGCGCCGCATTGCGGCCCTCATCGATCGTGTCGTGCCCATATCGCAGATGTGCGGCGGGCAATTCAATCCCTGCCTTCTGCACCGTATCAATGAACCCCTGCAGCCGCCACTTGTGGTTGCCACTGGGCTCGCTGCCCGACACTGCACCCAGCCGGCGATGCCCCAGCCGCAGCAGATGCTCGGCTGCCAGCACCCCGGCCTGGTACAGATCCACCGCGATGCAGGGCAGGGGCGGCGGCTCCTGTGGCCGCTCCCACATGCACAGCACCACGGGCACGCCGCGGCGGCGCAGGTCCTGCAGCGCATCCAGCTGCACGAAGTCCGCATTCATGACGATGACGCCCTGGGCCAGCGCGCCGCCCACGGCATCCAGGTAAGCGCGTTCCTGCGCCGGGTCGTCGTTCGTGTTGCAGACCAGCAGGAAGTACCCCAGCTTGCGGGCCGCGCGCTCCACCTCCAAGGCGAACTCGGGATAGAACGGGTTGGCAATGCTGCTCACCACCAGCGCCATGGTGTGGGGCTTGCCCTCCACCAGCGCGCGCGCCATGAGGTTGGGCCGGTAGCCCAGGGTCTCCACAGCGGCGAGCACGCGTCGGCGAGTCTCCTCGCCCACCTTGCCCCGGTTGCGCAGCACATTGGACACGGTGGCCGCGGTCACCCCGGCGACCCGCGCGACCTCGACAAGCGTAGTCATTTCGCGATCGTACCCGCAGCCTCACCGCTGAACGGCCAGGCTTCAGCCTGGGCGCCAGGCCCGGCTTCGCAGAGGTAGACCAGCGCGGGCAGACCTTCCGGCGACCGGTAACCGCGCTCCAGCGCTTCCAGTGCCTTGGGAACCAGTTCCTTCTTCAGCAGCGCAATGCAGCAGCCGCCAAAGCCGCCACCGGTCATGCGCGCGCCGCCTTCGTCGCCCACCACGTCCTGCAGCAGGGCCGCCAATTGGTCCACGGCAGGCACGGTGATCTCGAAGTCATCCCGCATGGAGACGTGGGATTGCTTCATCAGCTCGCCCAGGCGCGGCAGGTCACCGGCCTGCAGGGCCTCGGTGGCCTCCAGCACGCGGGTGTTCTCGCTGATGATGTGGCGAGCGCGGCGGAAGACCTTGTCTTCCAGTTGCACACCGGCCAGCATCTCCAGCGTGGCGTCACGCAGCGCAGGGACGCCCAAGGCGCGGGCCGCCTCCTCGCACTGGGCGCGGCGCTCGTTGTAGGCGCTGTCCACCAGCCCACGCTTCACGCGGGAATGGGCGATGAGCAAGGTGGTGCCTTCGGGCAGTGAGACCGGCTTGGTCTCCAGCGAGCGGCAGTCGATCAGCAGCGCATGCGCGGGCTTGCCCTCGGCGCTGGCCAGCTGGTCCATGATGCCGCACTGGCAGCCCACGAAACGGTTCTCGGCCTGCTGGGCCAGACGCGCGAGCTGCTTGCCCGTCAGCGCCGTGTCCCCAGCGATCTGTTGCGCCGCGCGCAGCAGCGCCAGCGCCAGCGAAGCCGACGAGCTCAAACCCGCACCCATCGGCACATCACCCGAGATCACCAGGTTCAGCCCCACCGGGCGAGGCATGGAGGGAACCAACTGGGCCAGCGTGCCACGGACGTGGTCACGCCAGCCGCCGCCCGGGAAGTGCGGTGGGGTGGCGCTGAGCGCGAAGTGGTCTTCGGCACCGGACTCGTCCAGCGCCAGGGCGTCAACCTGCAGATCGTCGCGCGGGCCGGCGGCAATCCAGGTGTCGCGGTCGATGGCCGCAGGCAGCACAAAACCGTCGTTGTAATCGGTGTGTTCGCCAATCAGGTTGACCCGGCCAGGCGCACGCGCCAGCACGGCCGGGGGCACGCCGTGGCGCTCGGTATAGGCGCGGACAACGGCGTCGGCGGTCGGGGGCAGGGAGGAGGTAGACACAGAGGTGGCCATCGGGAAATCAACGCTGGCGGTAATGAACGGTGGATTGCTCGCGCAGGCGTGCTGCAGCCTGCTCGGGGGTGAGGTCACGCTGCGATTCAGCCAGCAGCTCAAAGCCGACCATGAACTTGCGCACCGTGGCGCTGCGCAGCAGCGGCGGATGGAAATGGGCGTGCAGTTGCCAGTGCGTGGCGTCCGCCGCATCCGGGCCGGACGGCGCACCATGCCAGCCCATGGAGTAGGGGAAGCTGCACTGGAAGAGATTGTCGTAACGGGTGGTCAGCTCGCGCAGGGCCAGGGCCAGGCTGGCCCGCTGAGCCGTGGAGAGCTGCTGCAGGCGCTGCACCGGGAAGCGCGGCAGCAGCAGCGTCTCGAAGGGCCATTCGGCCCAGTAGGGGACGATGGCGAGCCAGTCATCGTTCTGCACCACCACACGCTCGCCGTGTTCGGCTTCAGCGCGCGCCAGGGCCAGCAGCATGGGCTCGCCGCGCTGGGCCAGCCAGTCTCGTTGCTGTTCGTCCTCACGGTTGGGCAGCTCGGGCAGGAAGTCGCAAGCCCAGATCTGACCATGCGGATGGGGGTTGGAACACCCCATCATCGCGCCCTTGTTCTCGAAGACCTGCACCCAACGCCAACGCTGGCCCAGCTCCTCGCTCTGCGCGCACCAGGTGTTGACCACGCCTTGCAGCGCGGTTTCGTCCAGCTCGGGCAGGCTGCGGCTGTGGTCCGGCGAGAAGCAGATCACGCGGCTGGTGCCGCACGCCGGCATGGCCTGGAACAGGCCGCCCTCGGCATCCGCACCGAGGCCGTCGGGCGCCGGCACATCGGCCATCAGGGCCGCGAAGTCGTTGTCGAAGACGAAGGTGCCGGTGTAGTCGGGGTTCTTCTCGCCGTTGATGCGGGTGTTGCCGGCGCACAGGTAGCAGGACGGGTCATGCGTGGGCCGCACTTCCGTGTCCGGGCTCTCGGTCTGGCCCTGCCACGGACGCTGGCTGCGCTGGGGGGACACTAGCACCCAACGTCCGGCAAGCGGGTTGTAGCGGCGGTGTGAGTGTTGGTTGCGATCGAAGGACATCGTGATGCAAGGATAAGGGGCGGAACCTTACGGCACATGACGTGCCGAGGGAATGAGGGTCAACGCGTCCCGGCGGGCGCAGCGGTTGGGGTGCCTGGCACCTGCCAGACCGCCACCCCACCGGGCGGCAGTGTCGCACTGCCCAGCAGCAGCGCAACCCCGGCCGGCACGGGCACGTCGGCATCGCCAGGCCCATGGTTGATGGCAAATTGCAGCTCGCCCCGGCGGCGCAGGCGCAGGCCCGGCGTCGGTGCGCTTGCTTGTGCGCTTATCGCCAAGGTCTGCAGGCCGGCGCTGCGGGCGGCGTCGCGCAGCCAGTCCACCAGCAGTGCATCGTTGACCAGCACGGCATGCAGTTCAAAGCGGCCGTGGCTCAGGCGGGCCGGCCAGCCGTCTTCACAGCGCTCGCGAATCCGGACTTCGGCACCTTCGGGCGTGGCGTCCAGTTCCACCAGGTCGCGCCATTGCGAGGCCTGGCCCCGGGCTTGACCGTCCGGGGTGTGGATTGCGTAGTGGCGGCCCGGCCGCATGGATTCCACCGCACGCACGCGGACGGGCAGCCAGGTGCGCAGCGGGCCGGGCGGCAACGGCTCGGTGATGCTCAGGCGATCGGTCTTGCTGCCGGTGCGGGGGCCCGCGACGATCACGCCGGGGTGACCGGTCAGGCGCTTGACCAGCGTGTCGGGCACATGCAGGGCTTGTGGCACCACCACCAGCGCGTAGCCAATCAGGTCTGACGACGGGCCGACGATATCCACGTTCAGGCCCAGACGGCGCAGCGCGGAGTAATAGCGGATGGCCACGCCAAAGCCGGGCATGTCCTTGCCCTGCGGCTGGATCTGGCTCATCCACAGCGACGGGTAATCCACCACCAATGCAACACGGGCTGGCGCGGTCTCCAGCGACTCGGGGCCGACCGCCTGCAGCAGCAGATCGATCTCGGCACGCACCTGCGCAGCTTCCTCGCCGCCAACGTCGCGCTGGCCGTCCGGGCGGTTCAGCCCGGAGTGCATCTGCTCCTGCCCATACGGCAACTGCCGCCAGCGGAAGTAGGACACCAGCTCCGCACCGTGGGCAAAGGCCTCCCAGGTCCAGGCGCGCACCATGCCGGGCAGGGGCAGGGCATTCCAGTCCGCCCAGTTCACCGGGCCGGCCTGCTGCTCCATCACCCACATGCGGCCGTGGCCGATGCCGCGGTAGAGATCATGGTGGAAGGCGCTGATGTCAGGGTGGCCGGTGCGCGCCCACTGCTGGCGCTCGGGCTCGGTGAGAAAGGTCGCGGCGGTGTCCACATGGCCCAGCGGGTAGCTGTCCCAGGCGGCGATGTCCAGGTCCTGGCCCATCTGGTGATGATCAAACTCGCCAAACAGACCCATGAAGTTGTGCAGCACCGGGCGGCCCGGCGCATGCTGGCGCAGCAGGTCCACCTGCATGCGGTTGAAGCGCACCACCTCATCCGAGGTGAAGCGGCGGAAGTCCAGCGCATGGGTGGGCAGGGCGCTGGTGGGCTGACCCACCGGGAAGCCGATGTGCTCGAAGCTCAGGAACTGCAGGCCCCAGAAGGCCGTGCCCCAGGCCTCGTTAAGCGCCTCGATGCTGCCGTAGCGCCGGCCCAGCCAGCGGCGGAAGGCGGCCAGCGCAGCGGGGCTGTAGGAGAGGATGGTGTCATGGCAGCCGTATTCGTTGTCCGTCTGCCAGGCGATGACGGCGGGATGCTGGCCATACCGCTTGGCCATTTCCGCGACGATACGCTGCGAGGCTTCCCACATCGACGGGCTGGAGAAGCAGTAATGGCGGCGCGCGCCAAATGGCTTGACCCGCCCCTGGGCGTCCACGGGCAACACGTCCGGATACGCCTCCACCAGCCATTGCGGCGGCGACGCGGTGGGCGTGCCCAGGATGATCTTCAGGCCTTCACGGGCCAGGGTTTCGATGGCTTCGTCCAGCCACTGCCAGTCGAACCGGCCTTCGGACGGCTCCATGCGAGACCAGGCGAATTCGGCAATGCGGACGGTGGAAAGCCCGAGTTCGCGCATGGCGCGGGCGTCACCGGCCCAGCGCTCGCGCGGCCATTGCTCGGGGTAGTAGCACACGCCCAGGCGCAGTGGCGGCGTCGCGGGGGAGGTGAGGCTCACGGTTGGATGTTGCATTCAGTTAATCGATTAACTCGATTGGAGCAAGCACGCTCTGCGCTGTCAACGACAACCGGGGTACAGCCTGTGCGCGCTGTGCCCGGCGACCATCGAATCGACGCTGCGGCCGCATAGAATCGCAGGCCTGGCGTTTCAGAGGCGGGTGGGGCCTTTGGCGGTGTCGCCGGTTCGGGTGGTTTGCGGGCCGCCTTGGTGCTTACCCGCATTGCCCCCAGGTTCGACGCTTGGTCTACTGTTCTGAATTAATCGATTAACCTGCCATCTGGGCAGCTATAAAAACGTGAGTGAGACAACCTTTCCGGTGGTCGTGCCTGTGCCGGCCACCTTTGCTGCGCCCGAAGTCGGCTTCCTGAATCTCGGCCATTTCCAGCACCCCACCCGCCGTCTGGACGTCAACAGCCGCTACCTGAGTCTGGATGGCAAGCCTTGGATGCCGGTGATGGGCGAGTTCCATTACAGCCGGTTCCCGCAAGCCGAATGGGCCACCGAGCTGGCCAAGATGAAGGCCGGTGGCGTGGATATCGTCGCCAGCTATGTGATCTGGAACCACCACGAGCCGTTTGAAGGCCAGTGGCTGTGGGAAGGTCAGCGCCACCTGTCGCGCTTTATCGACCTGGCGGCCGAAGCGGGCCTGCTGGTGTATCTGCGGCCCGGCCCCTGGGTGCATGCCGAGGTGCGCCTGGGCGGCTTCCCGGACTGGTTGCCCGCCACTGGGCCGCTGCGCTGCAATGACCCGGTGTACCTGGGCCATGTGAAGCGCTTCTATGAGCAGATCGGCGCGCAGGTGAAGGGTCGTCTCTGGAGTGACGGCGGGCCGATCGTCGGCCTGCAGCTGGAAAACGAATATGGCGCCACCGGCCCGGGCCAGGGCAAGGAACATATTGCCGAGCTCAAGCGCCTGGCCATCGAAGCCGGCATGACCGTGCCCCTGTACACCGTGACCGGCTGGCCCACGCTGGACATCCCGCCGCAAGAAGTGCTGCCGGTCTCCGGCGCCTATGCGGATGGTTTCTGGCAGGGCTCGCGCGAGGCACTACCGCCCTCCGGTGTGTTCCTGTTCAACACCCGGCGGGTCATCGGCGAGATGGGTAATGTGGACGGTACGCCGGCCGCCGGCCTGATCGATACCGAGCACTATCCGTTCTGCCTGGCCGAGGCCGGCGGCGGCATGCATCAGAGTTATCACCGCCGACCGGTGATCACCACCGAAGATGTCTACGCCACCACCCTGGTCCAACTCGGGTCGGGAGCCAACCTGTATGGCTACTACATGTACCACGGCGGCACCAACCCGGTCTGCGAAACCGGCCCCCTGAACGAGACCCAGGCCAGCGGCTACCCCAACGATGTGCCGCAGTGGGGCTACGACTTCCACGCGCCGCTGGGCCAGTACGGCCAGGTTCGCCCCTCCTGGGGCCGCCTGCGCACCTTGCACCAGTTCATGCAGGCGTTTGGCGACACGCTGGCGCCGCTGGTGGCCGTGCTGCCCGCGTCAGGGCCCCTGGACCCGGCGAATCGCGACCAGGCGCGTGTGTCCGTGCGAGCCGCAGGGGCGGATGCGGCCTCGGTGGAGGGCTTTATGTTCGTGAACCACCACGTGCGTCATCACCCGCTGCCGGCCATGCCCGGCCAGCAGTGGTTGCTGCAGACGCAGCAGGGCGAGCCGCTGCGCCTGCCCTCGGATGGCGGCGTGGACCTTCGGCCTGGCATGGCCTTCATCTGGCCGGTGGGGCAGAAGCTCGGCCGCGTGCGCATGCGCCAGGCCACGGTGCAGCCGTTGACGCGCTGGACCGATGCGGACGGTGTGGTCACCTGGGTCGGTTTCGCCATTGATGGCGTGCAGGCGGAAGTGCTGTTGGATGCGCCCGGCCTGGTGCGCTTGCATGCCCCCGGGGCCTCGGTGCAGACCCTGCCGGACGGCGTCTGGCGTGTGCAACTGGCCTCCAGCGAAGACCCGCAACTCATTGAGCTGGAAGCGGACGATGGCCTGACACATCGAGTGATCGTCCTTTCCCAGAAGTCTGGCGCCCTGAGCCAGCGCATCCGCCTGGGCGGCGTGGACCGCCTCGTCTGGAGCAGCCACCCTGTCTTCCTGGATGCGGATGGCGTCACGCTGCATCTGCAGCGCCCCGCCACAGAGGCCGGTGAACTTCATATCTATCCCCGCCAGGGTCTGGGTGGTGACCACCGCACGGCGGGCGTGACCTGGGCCCACTGGTCCTGGCAGGCGGAACCGGCACTCAGCTGGGCGCTGCAGCCTACCCAGGTGCAAGCCGTGGGCGATGTGCCCGCCATCCAATGGGGCCCCCATGTGAGCTGGCGCGATGGCCCGGTACCGCTGGTGCCGGACGAAGCCGCGCATGCAGCCGCCGGCCGCTGGACCTTGACGCTCCCTGATGACGCCCTGGCCGCCCTGCGTGCTGCCGCAGGCCAACGCTTGTGGCTGACCCTGGATCTGGTGGGCGACGTGGCACGCCTGTGGGTGGATGGCCAGGTGGTGGACGACCGCTTCTGCGACGGCAGCCGCTGGCAGATCGCCCTGGACCGCTGGCTGGATGGCGGCGCCGTACCCCGGATCGAATTGAGCCTGCTGCCCGTTGCGGCGGACCTGCCGGTCTTTCTGGAACCCGCCGCCCGCGCCGCCGGTGGCGGCGCCCACCTGCGCGAGGCCGTGCTGAGCCTGGCCCGCACGGACGCCCTGCGTCCGCTGGCTGGAGGCTGACCCCATGGCCTCGGTTCAACTCGATCGCATCGGCAAGACCTACGTCGAGGGCGGTGTGCCCACGGTGCATGAGGTCTCCCTGGACATCGCCGAAGGCGAGTTCTGCGTGTTCGTGGGCCCGTCGGGCTGCGGCAAATCCACCTTGCTGCGCATGATCGCGGGGCTGGACACGATCACCAGTGGTGAACTCCGCATCGGCGGCCGCCGCGTCAATGAGCTGGCGCCGGGTGAGCGCGATGTGGCCATGGTGTTCCAGAGCTACGCGCTGTATCCCCATCTGGACGTGGCCGAAAACCTCGGCTTCGGCCTGCGCCTGGCGCGGGTGCCCAAGCCCGCGGCGCGCAAGCGCATCGAGGAGGTGGCCAAGCTGCTGCAGATCGACCATCTGCTGCAGCGCAAGCCGCGTGAGCTCTCCGGCGGCCAGCGCCAGCGCGTGGCCATCGGCCGGGCGCTGGTGCGTGAACCCGGCGTGTTCCTGTTCGACGAGCCCCTGTCCAACCTGGACGCCGCACTGCGCCAGCAGACCCGCCTGGAGATCGCCCGCCTGCACCGCAGCCAGGGCCGCGCCTGCTCCATCTACGTGACCCATGACCAGGTGGAGGCCATGACCCTGGCCGACCGCATGGTGTTGCTACAGCCACCGCCGCCAGGCGCCACCGAGCCGCGTGCCAGCGTGGCCCAGTGCGGCGCGCCGCTGGCGCTCTATCACCGGCCGCGCAACCTGTTCGTGGCCGGCTTCCTCGGTTCGCCCCGCATGAACTTCCTGCCGGCGACGGTGCAGTCGCGAGGCCCCGATGGCGTGCGCGTGGCGTTGGCGGACGGGGCGGTGCTGTCCCTGCCGATGCGCCCCGACGCTGTGGCGGATGGCGACGCCGTCACCCTGGGCATTCGTGCCGAACACCTGCGCCTCGCCGGCTCGGGGGACCCGCGTCTGACCGAGGCCCTGTCCAGCCAGGTGCAATGGCTGGAGCACCTGGGCGACCAGAGCCTGGCCTATCTGGCCGGCCCCGGCGGTGCCTTGGTGCTGCGCATGCCCGAAGGCGCGGCCACGCCCGGCATCGGCGAATCGCTGCCTGTGGCGGCGCTCCGCGACGAAGTTCATCTCTTCGACACACGCGGCGACGCCGTGCCCCGCCTGAACGAAGAGGCGGCAGCATGTTGATGGGTGATCGTGACCCGGGGGGCGCGCTTGATCTGCTGGAGCCGCTGGATTCGCTGGGCACACAGGAGAGCAGCGCTCTGCCGCTGCGGCCACAGGCACAGGCACATTCACGGCGCCGGCTGCTGCGTACGGGCCTCGGCCTCGGTGTGGGCGCAGGCCTGAGCGCCATCGCCGGCCCGGCCGCTGCCAACCTGTTGAACCGTACCGAACCGCTGCGTATCTGGATCAACGGCGACAAGGGCTATGACGGCATCGTCAAGGTCGGCGAGACCTTCACCCGCGACACGGGTGTGCCCATCCGCGTCGAGCATCCCGAGAACGGCGTGTCCAAATTCGAGCAGGCCGCCGCTGCGGGCAAGGGCCCCGATGTGTGGATCTGGCCGCACGATCGCGCGGGTGGCTGGGCGGCATCCGGCCTGATCCGCCCCGTGGCGCCTTCACGAAAGATCCGCGAAGCCATCAACCCGCTGGCCTGGTCGCCATGGCGGATCGGCGGCCGCACCTGGGGCTACCCCGTGGCCATCGAAACCGTGGCGCTGATCTGCAATCTGGACCTGGTGCCGCGTGTGCCCCGCACCTGGGATGAAGTCTTCGAACTGGACCGCCGCCTGCGCCCCCAGGGCCGCCGGGCGATCATGTGGCCCTACAACGAGTTCTATTACACCTACCCGCTGATGTCGGCCGGCGGCGGCTTCGCCTTTGCCCGCCGCGACGATGGCAGCTGGGACGCTCGCCGCAACGGCATCGACACCCCCGGCACTCGCCAGGGCATGGCCTTGCTCAAGCGCCTGGTGGACGAAGGCCTGGTGCCGCGCACGGCCACCTACGCCGAAAGCGAAGCGGCCATCAATGAGGGCCGAGTGGCCATGACCATCAACGGCCCCTGGGGCTGGAACAACCTGAAAAAGAGCGGTTTGCGCGTGGCCGCCGCACCGCTGCCGGCCTTGCAGGGCCGTCCCGGCCGCCCCATGGTGGGTGTGCTGGGCGCCATGGTGTGCGCCGCCAGCCGCCAGCCCTTGCTGGCCACCGAGTTCATCGAGAACTACCTGCTCAGCCTGGAGGGGCTGCGTGGCATGCAGGCCCATGTGCCGCTGGGTGTGCCGGCCAATCAGGCCCTGCTGGCCGAGTTGCAGGCCGACCCGCTGGCTGCGGGTACCGCCGCCGCCGCGCAGCAGGGCGAGCCCATGCCCAACATCCCGGAGATGGCGCGTTTCTGGACCGCCATGAATGCGGCGGTGCAGAGCATCACGCAGGGCCGTGAGGGCGTGGACGAGGGTCTCACCCGGGCCGCCCGCCGCGTGTCCGGCGACAGTGCAGCGCCGAAGACGGGTCGCAACGATGCCGCTGAGGGTGCTGCCGTGTACGGCATCAGCAACGCCGCCAGGGAGGCCAGCTGATGCGCGCACTGACCTGGGGCCTGCACGGCCTGAATGCCCTGGCCGTGCTGGGGCTGCTGTTCCTGTGCCAGCAACTGTTGCGTGGCCATGAGGCGGCCTGGGCCATGGCCGTGCTGGGTCTGGCCGGGCTGCTGGTGCTCCTGCAGTTCTCCAAACGCATGCAGGCCTGGCGCTACGTGATGCCGGGCGTGCTAGCGGTGGCGGTGTTCATCGTGTTGCCCATGGGGTTCACGCTGGCCATCGGTTTCACCAACTACAGCTCCGCCCATCTGCTGTCCTTCACCCGGGCCACCGAGGTGCTGCTGCAGCAGACCGAGAGCGAAGGGCAGGGCATGGACCTGACCCTGTGGAAGCTGAGCGGCGACAAGCGGTATGAGGCGGTTCTGGTGGATGACAACGGCCAGGGCTGGCACAGCGAGCCATTCAGCCTGAAGGACACCACGCAGGGGGTGAAGCTGCTGCCGGCGGAGCAGGGCGCCGAGGGCCAGACGGCTGCGGCCCCAGTCTCGCCCTCTGGTGAGCGCCTCGACAGCCGTGCCGTGGTGGCCCTGCTGCCGCAGCTGCGCGACCTCGTCCTCCGCACGCCGGACGACCGCGCATGGCGCCTCTCCAGCCTGCATCGCATCACGGACCAAAAGCCGCGCTACGCGGCCAAGGACACCGACCACCTGGTCGACCTGCGTGACGGCAGCACCCTCACGGCTGACCATGACGCGGGGGTTTGGCGCGCGGCGGACGGCCACGCGATCGAACCCGGTTTCCGCACCACCGTCGGCTGGGCCAACTACACCCGCATCTTCGGCGACCGCCAGTTCCTGGAGCCTTTTGGCCGTGTCTTTGCCTGGACGGTCAGCTTCGCCACGCTCAATACCTTGCTCACGTTCGCCCTGGGCCTGTTCTTCGCCGTGGCGATCAGTTGGCCAGCGCTCAAGGGCCGGTCGGCCTACCGCATTGCGCTGTTCCTGCCCTATGCGGTGCCCGCCTTCATTTCCATCCCGGTGTTCCGCGGCCTGTTCAACGAGAACCTGGGCGAGATCAACCTGGTGCTGGACATGCTCTTCGGCGTGCGCCCCGGCTGGTTCAGCGATGCAACGCTGGCCCGGGCCATGGTGCTGACGGTCAACACCTGGCTGGGCTATCCGTACATGATGATCCTGGCCATGGGCCTGCTGAAGGCCATTCCGGAGGATCTCTACGAAGCCTCCGCATTGGCGGGTGCCGGGCCCTTGACCAATCTGTTCCGCATCACGCTGCCCTTGATCATGCGGCCGATGGCGCCGTTGCTGGTGGCTTCGTTCGCCGCCAACTTCAACAACCTCACGCTGATTGCCCTGCTGACGGAAGGCGCGCCGGACTACCTGGATACGGTGGTGCCGGTCGGTGCCACCGACCTGCTGGCCTCCTATACCTACCGCATCGCCTTCAATGACGGCGGCCAGAACTACGCACTGGCCTGTGCGATCTCCTCGATCGTCTTCGTCATCGTGGCCTTGCTGGCCTATGTGAACCTGCGCTTCTTCGGCGGCGCCAAGACCGTGCGGCGCTGAGCCGCACGGGGAGTGGACAGATATGCCCATGGTGATGACCCAATCGCAACGCTGGCGTGTGCTGGCGCTGCATGCGTTCCTGATCGTTTTCATCGTGCTGAGCCTGCTGCCGCTGGTGATGATCGTCTCGATCTCGCTGCGGCCTGGCAACTTTGCCGGGGGCAGCCTGATCCCTAGCCAGATCAGCTTCGAGCACTGGCGCCTGGCGCTGGGCATGTCGGTCGTGGACGCGCAGGGCAATGTGACGCCACCCCCGTTCCCGGTGCTGCAGTGGATCTTCAATTCGATGAAGGTGGCGCTGGTGAGTGCAGCGGTGTGCCTGGTGCTTTCGGTGACCAGTGCCTACGCCTTCGCCCGCCTGCGCTTTGCAGGCCGCGAGGGCACGCTGACGGCCATGCTGCTGCTGCAGATGTTCCCGTCGGTGCTGGCCCTGGTGGCCATCTACGCCATCTTTGACCGCCTCGGTGACTGGATTCCCTGGCTGGGCCTCAACAGCCACTGGAGCCTGGCGCTTGCGTACACGGGCGCCGTGGCCCAGCACATCTGGCTGGTGAAGGGCTATTTCGAGAGCATTCCGCCTGACCTGGAAGAGGCGGCCGCCGTGGATGGGGCCAGCCGTTGGCAATCCTTCGTGCTGGTGCTGCTGCCGCTGGCCAAGCCGGTACTGGCCGTGGTGTTTGTCCTGGCCTTCCTGGGCGCCATGATCGAGTACCCGGTCGCTTCCGTGCTGCTGCATGACGAACAGCAACTGACGCTGGCGGTCGGCTCGCGCCTGTTCCTTTTCAACCAGCGTTACCTGTGGGGCGACTTCGCCGCCACCGCCTTGCTGGCTGGCCTGCCGCTGACACTGATGTTCCTGCTGATGCAACGCTGGCTGGTGGCCGGCCTGACCGCCGGTGGGGTGAAGGAATGAGCGCCGTGATGACCGCACCGCGCTGTGCGGACGCCGCAGATGCCTGGACCTTGACCAGCAGGGACGGCCTGCAGATCCGCATCCTGGGGCATGGCGCCAGCTGGGTCGGCTGCAAGGTGCCGCTGCGCGACGGCGCCAGCCGCGAAGTGCTGCTGGGCTTTGATGACCTGGATTCCCAGCGCCGCAACCGCGCCTATGTGGGTGCGACGGTAGGGCGCTGGGCCAACCGCATTGCGGGGCTGAAGCTGCGGCAGGGGGAGCGGAGCTGGACGCTCGCGAGCGAGCCCGGCCTGAACCATCAACTGCATGGTGGCCCGGGCGGCTTCCATCAGCGGGAATGGACGCTGCTGGAGCTGGCCGACGATCGCATCCGCCTGGGCCTGCATTCGGCCGATGGGGACCAGGGTTTTCCGGGCGACCTCGATGTGGAAGTGCTCTACCGGCTGCTGCCGGGGCACACCGTGGAGATCGATTACCGCGCCCGGCTGGGCGGCAACCGCGCCTCACCGGTGGGCCTGACCAACCATGCCTACTTCCAGCTCGATGGGCATGACGACGTGGACGTGCGCCAGCAACGGCTGCAGGTCACGGCCTCCCGGGTGCTGCCGGTGGATGGCAGCGGATTGCCTACCGGTGCGCCGGTCTCCGTGGCGTCGCCCGATGCAGCGCGCCTGGACTACCAGGCCTCCCGGGTGATCGGCCAGCCGCTGGACAACGCCTTCCTGCTGGAAGAGGGCATCGCCAGCATGGCCCGCGCCGCCGCGACGCTCAAGTCCCGCGACCGCCTGCTGGCCATGGACCTGTTCACCACCTTGCCGGCGCTGCAGGTCTATACCGGTGAGTTCCTGGCCAGCGGCACGCGTGACTGCCATCCGCAGTGGCCCGCCTTCAGTGGCATTGCACTGGAACCCCAATACCTGCCGGACAGCCCGCACCACCCCGAATGGCCACAGCCCGATTGCTGGCTGCGCCCGGGCGCGGTGTGGGCCCACCGCATTCGATATCGATTCAGAACCTAAGGACCCGGACAGCAGTAACGAGCCGGTCCCACGTACATCCGAATTCCCCACCACCACACCAACCATAGGAGACAAGGGAATGAAGAAGAGACAGTGGACACGACGCGATTGCCTGAAGACAGGCATCAGTGCAGGCCTGGCCGCCGCTGGCGGCCTGGTCGCCATGCCGGCCTTGGCGGCAACCCTGCTCAAGGGCGCCGACGTGAGCTGGGTCAGCCAGGAAGAATCGGCGGGCTACAGCTTCTACAACAGCGCCGGCACCAAGACCGATCCGTTCAAGCTGCTCAGTGACCTGGGCGTCAACACCATCCGGCTGCGCGTCTGGGTCAGCCCCAGTGGCGGCTGGTGCGACGGTGCCGACACGCTCTACAAGGCCAAGCGGGCGGTGGCCCAGGGCCAGAAGCTCATGCTGAGCTTCCACTACAGCGACAGCTGGGCGGACCCCGGCAAGCAGACCAAGCCCGCCGCGTGGAGCAGCCACACCTTGAGCCAATTGGTCACCGACGTCTATTCACACACGCAGGGCATCCTCAGCTATCTGAAGACCAACGGCGTGACGGTGGACTATGTGCAGGTCGGCAACGAGATCAACAGCGGCATGTTGTGGCCCACCGGCCAGGCCTCCGGCAGCAGCTTCGCCAACCTCGTGCAGTTGATCAACAGCGGGTATGACGCCACCAAGGCGGTGTTTCCCAATGCCAAGGTGGTGCTGCACCTTTCCAACGGGTACGACAACGCCTTGTTCCGCTGGTTCTTTGACGGCATGAAAGCCAACAGCGCAAAGTACGACGTGATCGGCATGTCGCACTACCCGACCTCCAGCAACTGGAGCACGCTCAATGCCCAGCTCTCCACCAACATGGCGGACATGGTCAAGCGTTATGCCAAGCCGGTGATCGTGGCGGAAACGGGGATGGACTGGCAGCAGGCCACGGCCGCCAAGGCCATGCTGGCCGATGTCATCACGCGGGTCTCCGCGCTGGGCACCAACGGCCTGGGCGTGCTGTATTGGGAGCCGCAGGCCTATCCGGGGTGGCAAGGCTACACCTGGGGAGCACTGGATGGCTCAGGACGCTTCACCAGTGCGCTTGATCCGTTCTGATCGCCGGCCCGGTCTGAACCGGGCATCCTGAAAGAAGCTCCCCGGCCGGTGGGGACGGGGAGCTGACCATTCGCGAAGCTTCAGAGTTCCGCGCGCAGGCTGATCGCGAAGCGACGGCCGTCGGCGTAGGTGCCGCGCGGCAGGTTGTAGTCGCTGAAGTAGCTGCGGCGCACGGTGTTGGTCAGGTTGTTGCCCTCCAGCGCGATCTTGATCTTGCCGGTGATCGCGTAGCTGATGAAGGCGTCCACCATGCCGTAACCCTTCATCGTCACCGGCGTGAGCGCGGTAACGCCGTCATTGGTGGGGTAGCTCAGCCGCGAGCCCACGGCGTATTCGCTGCGCCAGTTGTACGCAAGACGGGCGGAAAAATCACCGTAGTCATACATGCCCACGATGTTGGCGCTGCGCTTGGACAAACCTTCCAGCGGTGCCGTGCGGCCGTTGATGGAGCTCGGGGCGGCACTGTCCACATAGGTGAAGTTGGCCTGCAGGCCCAGGCCGCGCAGGTAACCCGGCAACTGGTTGAAGAAGCCCTGGTAACCGATTTCCAGGCCGCGGATCCGACCGTCACTGCCGTTGGTGGGGGTGCTCAGCGAGTAGGTCGTGCCCTGGATGGCCACCTGCGTCACGGTGTTCTGCACAAAGCCCTGCACCTCCTTGTAGAAGGCCGCGCCGTAGATGCTGTCGCTCTTGCTGATGTAGTACTCCAGCGTGCCGTCCACCTGGTTGGCGCGCAGGCGGTCCAGCTCCGGGTTGCCCTGGTAGGCCGTCTGGTCGTTGACGTTCAGGCTCAGGCTGGGGGTGAGCTGGTCGAAGTTGGGGCGGGTGACCACACGCGAGAGGCCCAGGCGCGCCTGCAGGTCGGGCTGCAGTTCCAGGCGCAGGTTCACGGAAGGCAGCCAGTCGGTGTCGGTCTTGTCCAGGTTGACGCGTTCGCTGCTCAGGTTGGTGTAGGCGCGTTCGGTCTTGGTCTGCACCACGCGCAGGCCCACATTGCCGGTCAGCGGCAGGCTGCCCAGGCTGGTGTCGATATCACCAGCGCCATACAGCGCCGCACCGCGCTCGCGGTAGTTGAAGGTCTGGGCCGGGTCGAAACTGGGCTCGGTCAGGCCGAAGGTGCTGCGCACGGCTTCGGTATTGCGCAGCCAGTTGGTGTCCAGCACCCCCAGCCATTGGCGCGGGATGTTGCCACTGCCCGCATCTTTCAGCAGGTTGTTGTTGGGCAGCAGGCCGACACTGGGGATGGCCGAGAGGCTGTACATCCAGATGTCGTCGATGGTGTTGATCTCCGCGCTCTCGGCGCGGCGGTCATTGATGCGCACCCCGCCATGCAGCTTGGTGAGGATGCCGGCATCCACCGGCTTGTCCACGTCCGCGCGCCATGCGGTCTCGCGGCCGCTGTTCTTGATGCGGAAGTAGAGCGTCTTGTCGGCCCAGTAGTTGGCTGGGTTGTCCAGCTGGGCGGTGTCCGAGTAGGCAGAAGGAAGCTTGGTGCTCAGGTCGAAGGTGTAGGTGGCCGGGTCATCCGAGAAGGTGCCCAGACGCACTTCTTGATAGAAGCGGTCGAACTTGCTGCGGGTGTGGCTGATGTCGCTGCGAACCACGGCGTCGGCCACCTTCCACTTGCCGGCCAGGGAGAACTGGTCGATGCGGGTGTTCTCATCCGCCACCGAGCTGGAGGTGCTCATGTCCGCACCCCAGAAGGTGCCGGACACAAAGCGGCCCTGGCTGTCGGTCTTGACGGTGCCATCGGCCCACAGCTGGCCTTGGCCTGCGGTGTCGCTGTAGTTGGCCCAGAAAGGCGAGGCATAGAAGCCGTAGACGTCTGTGCGGCTCTTGAGCTGGGTGTGGTTCAGGTCCAGCGTGTATTCGGACCGGGCATCCGGGCGCCATTGCAGCGAGGCGCTGGCCGCCTTGCGGTCGCGCTCGCCAAATTCATAAGCCAGCCAGTTGCCCAGCGGCGCCACGGTGCCGGAGCCGTCCGCCAGGGCGGCGGGGTTGTCCAGCTCCTGGGTGTCGGAGCGGTATTCGCGCTTCTGGGTCGAGACACTCAGCAGGGCGCCGAATTCGCCAGCATCCAGCTTCCAGCGGTTGGAAACGAGCACCGAGCCTTCGGCGTTGTTCTTGTCGGCCAGGTCGGCGCGGGAGGCCTTGACGGAGCCGGCCAGCTTGAAGCCGGCGAAGTCGAACGGGCGGCGGGTGCGCAGGTCGATGACGCCGCCGATGCCGCCTTCAATCAGTTCCGCGGTCGGGGTCTTGTAGACGTCGGCGCCAGCCAGCAGTTCGGCGGGCACGTCCTGGAAGGAGAGGCCGCGCTCCTTGCCGGCGGTGAAGATCACCCGGCCATTCAGCAGGGTCTGGGTCTGCTGCAGGCCGCGCACCTGGACACGGTCACCTTCACCACGGTTGCGGGAGATCTGCACGCCGGAAATGCGCTGCAGGGCTTCAGCGACGTTGGCGTCCGGCAGCTTGCCGATGTCGTCCGCCACGATGGAATCCACCACCTGTTCCGCATTGCGCTTGATGTCCTGGGCTCGGATCAGGCTGGAGCGCTGGCCTTGCACCACCACGGTGTCGAGCTTGGCGCTGTCGCCGCTGGCCGGGGGCGTGGTGTCCTGGGCCAGTGCGGCAAGCGGGCTCAGCAGCGCAGCGCAGGCCAGGGCCACGGGGGCCAGGGCCGGCAGGGTGCTGGAGCGGTTCAGGTAAGCAGTCATCGTTTTGTCTCCGAAATCTGTGGTCGTCGGTTTTGAATCGGGTGTTGCAGCAGGCGCGGGTGCCAGCCGTCAGGGGCAGGGGGCGGCGTCCCGGAAGGCCTTGAGCGCGGGGAGGGCACGGCCCTGGGCATCAAACAGGGTCTGGTTGGCCCAGGCATTGCCTTCGCCGGTCCGCCAACCGGCGCCCGGTACGTCCAGCCAGGCGGGCTCCCACCAGAACACGCCCAGGCCCTCGGGTACCGCCGCCACGGCCTGCACCAGGTCGCGCAGCATGGTGGCCTGGCCCTGTGGCGTGGCGGGGTAGCCGCCGTGTTTCGCGCCTTCTTCGTTGAACACCGCAGGGCCGCTGCCGGGGTTGTCCGGGCGCCAGCCGTAAGCGGTTTCGACCACCACCAGCGGTTTGCGGTAGCGGTCCGACAGGTCGCGCAGGTTGGTGCGCAACTGGTCGAAACCATCATGGTGATAGGGGTACCAGCTCAGGCCGATGACGTCGTAGTCCAGCTTGGCAGCCTCGAACCGGTCATAAACCCGCCGGAACATCTCGCCGCTCTTGCCATCGCCCTGGTGCGCCAGGTGCAGCATGACCGGCAGGCGGCCACCGCGCAGACGGTCGGTGGCGCGCACGCCACGGATGCCGGCGCCGAGCAGGTCCACAAACGCCTGGTCGCCACCGATCTTTTCGTCCGGGGTCTGGCGCCAGGTCTTGCCGTCCGGCCACAGCATGCCACCGTTGATTTCGTTACCGACCTGGATCATGTCGGGGTCGGTGCCCTGGTCATGCAGCGCGGTCAGGACTTGCGAGGTATATCGTTCAACCTCGCTCTGCAACGCCTCGCCGTGCAGGCGCGCCCAGGCGGCGGGTTTCTCCTGCTTGCCGGGGTCGGTCCAGAAGTCGGAATAGTGGATGTCCAGCAGCAGCTTCAGGCCCTGCTTGCGGATGCGCTTGGCCAGGGCCAGCGTCACCTCCAGCCCATTGTTGCCACCGCCCACCGGCTCGCCATGCCGGGAGATGATGCGGTCACCTTCCACCACGTCCCGGGCGTTGACAGGGGTGTGCCACAGCCGCAGGCGCGCCCAGTTGATGCCCGAGGCGCGCAGGATCTGCAATGCGGTGCCGGAGCGCCCGTCTGCGGTGGAAAACCGCGCGCCGCCGCGCTCCACCGCCTCCAGCGTGGAGACGTCGGCACCCAGGATGAAGGATTTGGCGTGCCGCGTGACCGGATGGGCGACGCACACAGGACCGGCTGCCGCCGATGCAGCAGGCACCACCGCAGGCACCCCAGCGGTTGTCGAGGACACGGGCTCCGCCGCCTGGCCGGGCAGGGCACAGCCCACCAGCGCGGCGCCACCGGCGAGCACCAGCGTGCGGCGGGTCAGGGCGGCGGAAAGGTCGTGGGCGCCCTGTGGGGACGCGTCTGCAATGAGTCGGTGATCGCTCAAGGTTGTCTCGCTCCGGGGTCGTCCTGTGGACGGACCCTCTCGTTGTTGCTTGGGCTGAATCATAGGTTAATCGCTTAACCTTTTGCTAGTGTCCAACATTTGCCCAACGCCACCATTGAGGGGTTTCCCGGTAGGGCTGGAAAGCCACATGGCGCGCCTTTTGCCGCCGGGCCGCCGGCGCCCGTGGCAAGGTGGCTTGCGGCCCTCGGCACCGTGGTCAAGTCCCTCTGGGGAGGGGTTTCTGTGCGAGACGCGTGCCGTAACAACTTGCAGTAACAACTGTTGCCTGACTCCCCCCAAGGAGTTCCCCCTTCTTAGGGGGTGTTTTGTCTCTCTGCCGGCCTAAGATGCCTGCTTCTCCGGTACCAAGAGAGGGTTGCGATGTGCAAGCCGGAGCAACGGTACATCGCTTAAGGGAGGCCCTATGGAAGGTATGTCTGATCTTCGCCAAGTCGACCTTCGCAGTTTTGCGGGGTCGGTGAGTGGCGGTTTTGCAATCTCCAATATGACTGTCACGCGTCGCGTGCTGCTCGTGGACGACCATGAACTGGTGCGCGCGGGCATCCGCACGCTCTACCAGTCGTTGGACGAAATCTCCATTGAATGGGTTGAGGCCTCCTCGCTGCAGGAAGGGCTGCAGCTGTATGGCGAGCAGGCAGACGGCCAGGCCGTGGATGCCGTGCTGCTCGATCTAAATCTGGGGGACTGCAAGGGTCTGCAGGGCCTGCGTCAGTTCATGGAAGCGTATCCGCAGGCGCGGGTCGTGGTGTTCAGCGGCACGCAGGACGAATTCGTCGTGCGCCAGGCGCGGGCGCTCGGCGCGGTCGGCTACCTGCCCAAGGGTGCGCTGATGTCCGAGATGCGCAGCACGCTGCGTGCACTGCTGGCAGAACAGCGCCGCTCGGGGCCCGCCGGCTCCATGTTCCCGCGTTTCCCGTCCTCCGCCATGTATGACCGCGTGGCCGAACTCGGCCCGCGCCATCTGGAAATCCTGGAACTGGTGCTGTCAGGTTGCAGCAACCAGGAAATCAGCAACTCCACCCAGCTGTCGCTGGGCACGGTGAAGAACTATGTGTCCTCGCTGCTGCTGGCGCTGGATGTGAAGTCGCGTTCCCACATGATCAGTCTGTTCCGCTGAGTCCTTGGCTGAGCGAAAGAGCAGGCGATCGGCCGATTCCGCCAAGGCGGGCCGCTATGTGGCCGTCGCGGGCCGGAGTGCGGACGGAGAAGACGCGCATCAGGATGGGCGGCGCCATGAGCGCCGCGCCATTGAACGTCGGCTGGAAGATGCCGCTTTTGACGAGGCGTGGGCCCATTGGCCCTGGCTGCTGGCCGCCGTTGCGCTGCCGCTGCTGGTCTCGCTCACCCGGCGGGACCTGAGCGCCGGCCTCACCATTTGGCTGATCGGCGTGGCCGCACTGGCCAGTGGTTGCGTCTGGACGGCGCGGCACATGTCCAACCGCCTGGCGCGCCCGGGCGTCCGCAATTCACTCGATCCCCGCAAGGGCCGGCGCCTGCTGCTGTTGCAAGGCGCCGGCTGCCTGCTGCTGCTCAGCCTGCACCCCTGGATTGCCGAGCTGCCCGGTGCGCGTGCGCCCCTGGCGGGGCCGTTGCTGGCTGCGGCGTCCACCGTGCTGGCGGTGTTGCTCGCGCCCATGGGCCGGGGCGCCGCCGCCGCAGCCCTGCTGCCCGCGTCCGAAGGCCTGGCGCGGCTGGTGCTGGATGGGGTGGCGGAGCGGCCCTGGCAGGGAGCGGCCTGGTTTGCTGCGGCCATGGCTGTGGCTGGCCTGGCCTTGCTGGAGCAGCACCGCTGGCATCGCAATCAGCACTGGGTGATGCAGCGGGATGACCGCGTGAATGTGCTGGAGCAGGAGCGTGATGCCGCCGTGCGTGCCGACCAGGACAAGAGCCGCTTCCTCGCCATTGCCAGCCACGACCTTCGCCAGCCCGTGCACGCACTGGGCCTCTTCGCCGCGACGCTGGAGCGCCGGCTGCAGGGCAGCGCCGAAGAGCCGCTGGTGCGCAACGTGATGCGCTCCATCGAAGGGCTGGAGCGTTCCTTCAACGCCATGCTGGACATCTCCCGGCTCGATGCCGGCACGGTGGAACCCAATATCCAGCACTTTGCGCTCCGGGACCTGTTCCGTCGCCTGCATATGCATTACGCCGGTCAGGCCGAAGGGGATGGCCTGGGGCTGCGGCTCTCGCCGGGCGGCAAGTCCGTCAGCAGCGATCCTCAGCTGCTGGAGCGCATCCTGGGCAACCTGGTCCAGAACGCGCTGAAGTACACCGAGACCGGTGGCGTGGTGGTGGTGGCGCGAACCACGGCGGACCACATCAATGTCGAGGTCTGGGATACCGGCATCGGCATCAAGCCCCAGGATCTGCCCCGCATCTTTGCGGAGTTCTACCAGGTCGGCCACGGTGAGCGCAGCCGCACCCAGGGGCTGGGCATGGGCCTGGCCATCGTGAAACGTCTGGCGCACTTGCTGGGCTATCGGCTGACGGTCGCCTCGCGGCCGGGCAAGGGCACGATGTTCCGCATCAGCATCCCGGTCCGGCAACTGCACGCTGTGCAGGACGTCATTGGCGCGGCGGACACCATCCCCATGTCGGTGATCGAGCCGCGATCCGTGCTGGTCATCGACGACGAAGAGCCGATCCGGGAGGGCCTGCGGGTGCTGCTGGAGGAGTGGGGCTACGAAGCCCAGATCGCCGGCAGCGCCGAAGAGGCCGAGAGCCTGGTGCGCGCGCGCCCCGAGCCGCCCGACCTCATCCTCTCCGACCTGCACCTGGGCGACGGGCCTGACGGCCTGGCCGCCATCCAGACGATCCGTGAGGTGTACGGTCACAGCGTCCCGGCCATCCTGGTGACCGGAGACACCAGCAAGGAAGAGATCCGCCGTGCCACCGACAGTGGCCACACCGTGCTCTTCAAACCCCTGCAACCCCGCAAGCTCTTCAACGCCTTGCGCGGCATGGTGGCCTGAGCCTTCGGGTTGCCCCTGAGCGTCCGGCGCCCGGAGGCGCCCTCCGCTGTCTGGATTCGCACACACCCTTCAGGGGTGGGCGCCGCGTGATCGGGGTGACCGGGCCCGGCGGGATGCTGGTGGGGTAGGGGGTGGTTCCCGCAATGTGACTTTCGACCACTGCGCGGATGGTTCGGGATCTCTAGAGTCCGGTCGTTAACGGGCAACAGCCCTCCGGACGCAATGGCTGATATCGATCTCGATCAACTGCTGACCCCTCTTCAGGACGATGCCCCTTGCGGCGCCGACCTGGAATACGACCCTGCCTTCCTCGCCCTCCAAAGCGCCGCCGAAGGCAAGCCCGAACAGCAGTATGGCGACACGGTCATTCCCGCCGAGGAGCCCGACTGGATCAAGGTCTGGGACCAGGCCCTGTCCCTGGCCGAACGTACCCGCGACTTGCGCGTTGCCGTGCTGCTGGTGCGCAGCGGCGCGCGGCTGAAGGGTTACCAGGCGGCGCTGCAGGGCCTCTCCCTGGTGCAAGGCCTGCTGGAACGCCACTGGGATCACGTCCATCCCCAATTGGATGCCAGCGACGGCAACGACCCCACCATGCGCATGAATGCGCTGCTGCCTCTGTCCAGCGACGCCGGCCTGGCCGACGTGCGTGCGGCCAGCCTGACCGGCCAGCGCGGCGGCCCCCGGGTGCGGGACGTGGAACTGGCCTTCGGCAATGCCGACCCCATGGCCAACGAATCCGCGCCGTCCCCGCAGGGTTTGCTGGATGGCCTGGGCGCGTTGGCTGCCAACGACGAGGCCTTCCTGGAGCGCCTGCAAGCCGGCGTGGCCCATGTGCAGGCCATCTCCGGCGCCATCGAACAACACCTGGGCGCCGCCCAGGGCCCCGACTTCGGGCCGCTGCTGCGGGTGCTCAAGCCGTTGGCCCTGGTCGCCGCCCAACTGGGTGGCGGCACCGTCCCCGCTGCAGACGACGAGTCCGCTGCCGGGGAGGGCGCGGACACCCCCGGCGTTTCGGCCTCCCGCGTGGCGGTGCCTGCGGGCGTGATCGCCAGCCGGGAAGACGCCATGCGCGCCCTGCAGCGTGTGTGTGACTGGATCGAGCTCAACGAACCCAGCAATCCGGCACCACTGCTGATCCGCCGGGCCCAGCGCCTGATGAGCAAGAGCTTCATGGACATCATCCGCGACCTTGTCCCGGACGGCCTGAGCGAGATTGAGCGCCTGGCCGGCCGCACCGACTGATGCCCACCCGCATGACTTTCCCCCACAAGAACCATTCCGACGCCCACGACGACGTCTCTAATCAGGAGTAGCCCATGGCCACCAGCAGCCAGAAGTTCATTGCCAGGAATCGCGCCCCGCGCGTGCAGATCGAGTACGACGTCGAGCTCTACGGCGCCGAGAAGAAGGTCCAGTTGCCCTTCGTGATGGGCGTGCTGTCCGACCTGTCGGGCAAGCCCGCCGAGCCGCAGGCCCCGGTGGCGGACCGCAAGTTCCTCGACTTCGATGTCGACAACTTCGATGCCCGCATGAAGGCGATGAAGCCGCGTGTGGCCTTCAACGTGCCCAACACGCTGACCGGCGAAGGCAACCTGATGGTGGACATCACCTTCGAAAGCATGGACGACTTCTCGCCTGCTGCTGTGGCGCGCAAGGTCGACGGCCTCAAGCAGCTGCTTGAAGCCCGCCAGCAACTCGCCAACCTGATCACCTACATGGATGGCAAGGTCGGCGCGGAACAGCTGATCGCCAAGGTGGTGAAGGACGAGGCGCTGCTGAAGTCCCTGGCCTCCGCCCAGAAACCCGCCGACGGCGCGGACGCGCAGTGATGGCGCTGAACGCAGCCCAGCACTGACAGAAAGAACCGGGAGCACGCACCATGGCCGAAGAAATTCTCGCCCCATCCGCCGCCGCCTTGCAGGGCATCTCGTACGAAGGCAACGAGTTCGCCCAACTGCTGAACAAGGAATTCAAGCCCAAGACCGACGAGGCCAAGTCCGCCGTCGAGCAGGCGGTCCTGACGCTGGCCCAGCAGGCCCTGTCCCAGACCACGCTGATCGGCAGCGACGTCATCGTGTCCATCGAGGCCATGATTGCCGAGCTGGACAAGAAGCTGTCGGAACAGCTCAACACCATCCTGCACAACGCCGAGTTCCAGCAGCTGGAAAGCGCCTGGCGTGGCCTGCACTATCTGGTGAGCAACACCGAGACGGACGAGCAGCTCAAGATCCGTGTCATGAGCATCTCCAAGCAGGACCTGGGCAAGACCCTCAAGCGCTACAAGGGCGCGGCCTGGGACCAAAGCCCGCTGTTCAAGCGCGTCTATGAAGAGGAATACGGCCAGTTCGGCGGCGAGCCCTTCGGCGCCATGGTCGGTGACTACTACTTCGACCATAGCCCGCCCGACGTGGAACTGCTGGGTGAAATGGCCAAGGTGGCCGCCGCGGCCCACGCCCCCTTCATTGCTGCGGCCAATCCGTCGGCCATGCAGATGAGCTCCTGGCAGGAACTGGCCAATCCGCGCGACCTGACCAAGATCTTCGGTACGCCCGAGTACGCCGCCTGGCGCTCGCTGCGCGAATCGGATGACGCGCGCTACATCGGCCTGACCATGCCCCGTTTCCTGGCCCGCCTGCCGTATGGCGCGCGCTCCAACCCGGTGGACGAATTCAACTTCGAGGAAGACACTGGTGGCGGCAGCCACGGCGCCTACACCTGGGCCAACTCGGCCTACGCCATGGCGGCCAACATCAACCGTTCGTTCAAGAACTACGGCTGGTGCACCCGCATCCGCGGCGTGGAATCCGGTGGTGCGGTGGAAGGCCTGCCGACGCACAACTTCCCCACCGACGAGGGCGGCGTGGCCATGAAGTGCCCCACCGAAATCGCCATCAGCGACCGCCGCGAGGCGGAACTGGCCCAGAACGGCTTCCTGCCGCTGGTGCACCGCAAGAACTCCGACTTCGCCGCCTTCATTGGTGCGCAGTCCCTGCAGAAGCCGGCCGAGTACGACGATCCGGACGCCACCGCCAATGCCAACCTGGCGGCGCGCCTGCCCTACCTGTTTGCCTGCACCCGCTTCGCCCATTACCTGAAGTGCATCGTGCGCGACAAGGTCGGTTCCTTCAAGGAACGTGGCGAGATGGAGAAGTGGCTGAACAAGTGGATCATGAACTACGTCGATGGTGATCCGGCCAACTCGTCGGAAGTCACCAAGTCGCAAAAGCCGCTGGCCTCCGCCGAGGTGCTGGTGGAAGAGATCCCGGGCAACCCGGGTTACTACACCTCCAAATTCTTCCTGCGCCCGCACTACCAGCTCGAAGGCCTGACCGTGTCGCTGCGGCTGGTGTCCAAGCTGCCGTCGCAAAAGGGCCAATAAGGCCAGACATCGATATCCGAGGGAGGGCCGGTCCGGCCCATCGGTCAACAGTTCCGGGCCACCGGCCCGTTTTTGCAGCTCCGCCCGCGTTGAAGCGGGGCTGATTTTCACGAGTCCATCAAGGAGAGACCCACCATGACGATCGACGCCAATCTGAAGCTCGCCGGTGTTGACGGCGAATCCACCCACAAGGACCACAAGGGCGAGATCGATCTGCTCGCCTGGTCCTGGGACGTCCGCCAGGACAGCACCGCCTCGTCTGGCGGTGGTTCGGGCAAGGGCAAGGGCATTCCCGGCCAACTGGTGTTTGCGCACTACTACGACAAGGCGTCCCCCGTGCTGGCCAAGGCTTGCGCCAGCGGCAAGCACTTCGACAGCGCCGTCATCACCTGCCGCAAGGCCGGCGAAGGCCAACTGGACTTCCTGAAGGTCACGCTGAAGCAAGTGCTGGTGACCTCGGTGTCGCCTTCCGCCAGCAGCGGTGGTGACATCTCGGAAAGCGTGTCCCTGAGCTACTCGGACATCGAGTTCGAATACAAGGCCCAGGATGCCAAGGGCTCGCTGGGTGGCGCCGTCAAGTTCGGCTGGAATCTGGCGACCACCGAAACCCGCTGATCCCTTCAGCCTGACGCTGACAAATTCCGGGCCGTTTTCACGGCCCGGCTGGCGTGCCGGCTGGCTTCCCTGCGGAGCCGCCGGCGCGTGTGTTGGAGCCTGACATGTCTTTGATCAAAAGCGGCGGCAGCGCCGATATGTACCTGGACCTGACCCTCAAGCGCGCGGGCAAGGTCAAGGGCGAAACCGTGGCGGCCGGCCACCAGAACGATATTGCCGTCACCGGCTTCAACTGGGGCGTGGGCGCTGCGGGTGATGCGGTGGCGGGCCAGAGCACCGGACGGCGCAGCTATCGGCAACTGACCATCACCAAGGGGCTGGACAGTGCCAGCACCGCGCTGATGAGCGCCGTGGCGACCAATGACGAGGTCCGCAGCGCCAAGCTGAGCGTGCGCAAGGCCGGTGGGGAGCAGCAGGACTTCTTCAGCATCACGCTGGAGAAGGCCCGCGTCGCGACCTACGACATCGATGTGGATCACGACGGCAACCCCGTTGAACGCATCACCCTGAGTTTCCAGAAGGTGGCGGTGGAATACCGTACCCAGAGCGCCACCGGCCAGCTCGGCGGCAGCTGCACCTTCACCGACGACCTCACCTGAGGTCCGAAGGACCCGTATGAGCGCAGTAGAACCCTTGATCGCCGCCGGCCAGGCCAGCGCGGCGCTGGCCGGTATCCAGCAACAGGTCCGCCAGCAGCCGCAGGACGCGAAGCTGCGGGTGCTGCTGTTCCAGCTGCTGGCCGTCAACGGCCAATGGGCCCGTGCGGCGGCCCAACTGGAAGTTTGCGGCGAGCTGGATGCCGGCACGCTGGCGATGGTCAACACCTACCGCGAAGCACTCAAGTGCGAGCTGGTGCGCGAAGCGGTGTTTGAGGGCAAGACCACGCCCATGGTGATGGGCGAACCTGCCGAGTGGGTGGCCGCCATGGTGCAGGCCCTCAAGCTGGATGCGGATGGCGACCACCGCGCCGCACAGCTCATGCGCGCGCAGGCGCTGGAACAGGCGCCCGCCAGCGCCGGCACCCAGGACGGGCAGGCCTTTGAATGGATCTGCGACGGCGATTCCCGCCTCGGCCCCATCCTGGAGGCCAACATCAATGGTCGTTATTGCTGGGTGCCGTATTCGGCGCTCGCCAAGATCCAGATCGAACCGCCGGAAGACCTTCGTGACCTGGTCTGGGCGCCGGCCTATCTGGAATTCCCCAACGGCGGCGGCTCCGTGGCGTTGATCCCGACGCGCTATCCGCGCACCAATGCCTTTGACGACGAGCGCACCTGGTTCTCCCGCCGGACCGAATGGCAGCCCCTGGCCGGCCCATCCGACGCCGGTGAGAGCGACCAGTTTGCGGGCATCGGCCAACGGGTGCTGATGACGGACCAGGGCGAGGCCGGCCTGCTGGACCTGCGCCTGATCGAACTGACATCGGCCTGATGCACGGTCCCTTCCCGGCGCCATGAACCAGACGACCCGCGACCGCCTGCAGCCAGCCCTGCTGGACCGGCTCACCGATGACGATCCCACCAGCCGTGAGGAAGGCGAGGACCGCCACACGATGACCAAGTCGCAGCTGCGCCAGGCGGTGCTGCGCGACCTGGGGTGGCTCTTTAATGCGGTGCAACCCCTGGGGCGTGCCCTGGAGGCCCATCCGCATGTGGGTGACAGCGTGCTCAATTTCGGCCTGCCGGCGCTCTCCGGCCAACTGGCGTCCAAGGTGGATGTGAGCCAGGTGGAGCGGGCCATCAGGCAGGCCATCCTGCGTTTCGAGCCCCGCATCCTGGAGAGTTCCCTGGAGGTGCGGGCGCTGGAAGCCAATAGCGTGCTGGACACACACAACGTGATTGAATTCGAGATTCGCGGCCATCTGTGGTCGCAGCCCGTGCCGCTGGAAATCCTGCTGCGCACGCAGCTGGACCTGGAAGCGGGCCAGGTGGAAGTGCGGGAGGCCTGAGCATGGATCCGCGCCTGCTGCGCCTGTACAGCGACGAACTGGCCCACCTGCGAGAGGTCGGTGGCGAGTTCGCCCGCGAGTTCCCCAAGATCGCCGGCCGCCTGGGCATGGAAGGGACCGAGGTCGCGGACCCCTATGTCGAGCGACTGCTGGAAGGTTTTGCCTTTCTGTCCGCCCGTGTACAGCTCAAGCTGGATGCCGAGCATCCGCGGCTGATCTCCCACCTGCTGGAATCGATCTATCCCAATTTCCTGGCGCCGGTGCCGTCGATGATGGTGGCCCGCTTCTCCGTCGACACCACCGACCCCAACCTTGGCAAGGGCTACCCCGTGCCGCGCGACAGCGTGCTGCAGTCCGGTCTGCCGCGCGGGCAGGACACCCGCTGCGAGTTCCGCACCGCGCATGACGTGACCCTGTGGCCGCTGGAGCTGGTCAACGTCCAGTACTTCAACCATGCGCCGGACCTTCCGGTGAACCGCCTGCCCGGTGCCGCGGGTTATCGTGGCGGCCTGCGCCTGCGCATCCGCACCGGCGGTGGCCTGCCGCTGCGCCAACTGCGCATGGACCGCCTGCAGCTCTACATCAGCGCGCCTGACGATGTGGCCTTCCGGCTGCATGAACTGGTGCTGGGCACCGCGCTGGGCAGCTTCGTGACCGGTGAGGGCGTGGACGCTGGCAACCTGTCGGCCCAGTGGCGCGACGACACCAGCGTGCGTCCGGTCGGTTTTGAAGCGGACCAGGCCTTGCTGCCCGACACGCAACGCGTCTTCTCCGGCTGCCGTTTGCTGCAGGAAGCGGCCGCCATGCCACGCCGTTTCCTGTTCTTCGACATCACGGGCCTGGCCGACCGGCTGGCCCGTGTCGACGGGCAGGAAGCCGACATCGTGGTCTTCTTCAACCGCGCTGATGGCGGGCTGGAAGCCATGGTGGATGCGCAAAGCCTGGCGCTGCACTGCACCCCTGCGATCAACCTGTTTCCCAAGCGGCTGGACCGCATCCAGCTGGGCCCGGGCAACTGGGAGTACCACGTGGTGCCGGACCGCACCCGCCCGATGGACTTCGAGGTGCACAGCCTGCAGAGCGTCATCGGCTATGGGGCTGGGCAGGTCGGCCAGCAGACCTTCCGTCCGCTCTACGCCACCTACCACGAACTTTCCACCGAAGGCGCCGGTTACTACGCCGCGCGCCGCGAGCCCCGGCTGCTGTCCTCCCGCCAGAAGGAGCAGGGGCCGCGCACCGCCTATATCGGCGAGGAAGTGTTCCTGTCCCTGGTGGATCCGCGCCACGCGCCGTATCGCGAAGACATCCGCCAGCTGTCCGTCTCCGCACTCGTCACCAACCGGGACCTGCCGACGCTGCTGCCCCATAACGGCAGCGGCGGCACTGGCGGCAGCAGCGGCACCGGTGGAAATGCCGGCAGTGGCCCCAGCGCCTGGCGCCTGGATGCGGCCGGCCCGGTGCTGCGGGTGGACGCGCTGCACGGGCCCACCCGCCCGGTGAGCCGGCAGCCGGTCGGCGACGCGGGCTGGAGCCTGGTGAGCCTGCTCACCATGCAGCAACTGCCCTTTGCGGACGAGCCGCCCGCGCAGGCGGCCTCCACCTTGCGGCGCATGCTGACCCTGTATGGCCCGCCGGGTGATGCGGCCTGGCAGCGGCAGGTGGAAGGGGTGCGCCATGTGTCGGCCAAGTCGGTCGTGCGCCGGCTGCCGTTCTCCGGGCCGCTGAGTTTTGGCTGCGGCACCGAGATCGACCTGGAGCTGGACGAACTGGCCTTCCAGGGGCACAGCGCCTATCTGTTTGGCAGCGTGCTGGAGTATTACTTCGCGCGCCATTCCGCCATCAACAGCTTCACCCAGTTGCGCCTGCGCTCCACCCAGCGAGGCGAACTGCGCCGGTGGCCGGTGCGCATCAGCAGCGAATCGGCGCACCAGGATGTCGGAGCCCACCCTTGACGCCGAGCGACCCGCCTCTGGACAACGCTGCGGCGTTGCAGGCCCTGTTTCGCGAGGTGGAACAGACGCCATGGCGGTTTGATTTCTTCGCGCTGCTGCGCCGCATCGAGGGGCTCACGCCCGAGCTGCCGCGCCTGGGCCACGCGGCCCGCCCCAACCAGGAGCCCATCCGGCTGGGGGAAGAACCGGAGCTGGACTTTGCGCCCTCCGCGCTGGCCCGGCTGCACCAGACGTCCGCGGGCGTGCCCCGGTTGGGCGTACGCTTCTTTGGCCTGCTGGGGCCGCAGGGCCCCATGCCGCTGCACCTCACCGAATACACCCGCGAGCGCCTGCACCAGCGCAATGACCCGACGCTGGCGCGCTTCCTGGATGTCTTCCATCACCGCATGCTGCTGCTGTTCTACCGGGCCTGGGCGCAGTCTCAACCGGTGGTGCAGCAGGACCGGCCGGAGAGCGACCGTTACGCCAGCTGGCTGGGGGCCACCACCGGTCTGTATGGGCAATGGCAGCCCAAGGACACCCTGCCGCAGAGTGCGCGCCTGTTCAACGCGAAGATGATGGGCGAGCGTGCCCGCCATCCCGAGGGGCTGGCCAAGATCCTGTCCCAGCATTTCGGCGTGCCGGTGCGCATCCAGCAGTTTGTCTCGCATTGGATGCCGATCGATCCCAATGACCGCACGCGCATGGGTTACGCCCGTGGGCGCAAGGAAGGCATCGGCCTCGTGGCGGCCAAGCTGGGCCGCAACACCACGCTGGGCAGCAAGGCCTGGGACCGCCAGTACCGTTTTGTGGTGGTCATCGGCCCGCTGACCATGGAGCAGTTCGCGCTGTTCCTGCCGGATGGCAGTGCCTACCGGCCGCTCAACGACTGGATCCGGCAATACGTCGGCCTGGGCTTCTGGTGGGAGATCCGCCCCAAGCTGGCAGGGGCCACCATGCCGGCGGCAGTGCTGGGCCAATCCGTGCGGCTGGGCTACACGAGCTGGGCCGGCCGCGCCCGCAATTCCACATTCAACAAACCGTCGGGCGGGCTGCGGCTGCGGCCCCGTCCTGGCGCCAATTGAAGATCACAGGGAGAACCCGATGAGCGAAATCGCCCGCACCAGCCTCTTTGGCAAACTGAACCCACTGGCCTACAAGGCCATCGAAGGCGCCACGGTCTTCTGCAAGCTGCGTGGCAATCCCTTTGTGGAGCTGCAGCACTGGATCTATCAGATCCTCAACACACCGGATTCGGACCTGCACCGCATCGCCAAGCACTACCAGCTGGATGCGGCCCAGCTGTCGGCCGACCTCATGGCCTCGCTGGACCGGCTGCCGCGTGGCGCCTCGTCCGTCACCGACCTCTCCAGCTGGGTGGAAAACGCCGTGGAGCGCGGCTGGGTGTATGGCTCGCTGATGTACGGGGACGGGCAGGTGCGCACCGGCCATCTGGTCATCGGCCTGCTGAAGACACCGTCCATGCGCCATGCGCTGGTCTCGCTGTCGCGGCAGTTTGAACGCATTCCGGTGGAAGACCTGAGCGAAAACTTCGCCAAGGTGGTTGAAGGCTCGCCAGAGCAGGCCATGCGTGCCGCCGAGCCCGGCGCGGTGCCGGGTGATGCCAGTGGTGCCCTTGCACCGGCTGCCATGGGCAAGCAGGAAGCGCTCAAGCGTTTTGCGGTGGACCTGACCGAACGCGCGCGCCAGGGCGAGATCGACCCGGTGGCGGGGCGGGACGAAGAGATCCGCCAGATCGTGGACATCCTCATGCGCCGCCGCCAGAACAACCCCATCCTGACGGGTGAGGCTGGTGTGGGCAAGACGGCTGTGGTGGAAGGTTTTGCCCTGCGCCTGGCCCAGGGCGACGTGCCGCCGCAGCTGAAGGAGGTCTCGCTGTACATGCTGGACATCGGCCTGCTGCAGGCGGGCGCCAGCATGAAGGGTGAATTCGAGAACCGGTTGCGGGCGGTCATTGACGAGGTGCAGGCCTCACCCAAGCCCATCATCCTCTTCATCGACGAGGCCCACACCCTGATCGGCGCCGGTGGTGCGGCGGGCACGGGGGATGCCGCCAACCTGCTCAAGCCTGCGCTGGCACGCGGCAAGCTGCGCACCATTGCAGCCACCACCTGGGCCGAATACAAGAAGCACATCGAGAAGGACCCGGCGCTGACCCGGCGCTTCCAGGTGGTGCAGGTGCCGGAGCCGGACGAGGCCAAGGCGGTGCTGATGCTGCGTGGCGTGGCCTCGGTGCTGGAGAAGCACCACCGCGTGGCGCTGCTGGATGAAGGCATCGAAGCGGCCGTGCGGCTCTCGCATCGCTACATCCCCGCCCGCCAGTTGCCGGACAAGGCGGTCAGCCTGCTGGACACGGCCTGTGCCCGCGTGGCGGTGAGCCAGCACGCGACGCCACCCGAGCTGGAAGACTGCCTGCGCCGTATCCAGGCGCTGGAGGTGGAGCAGGAGATCATCGGCCGCGAAGGGGCCATCGGGCTGGACGTGACGGAGCGCAAGCGCCGCGTGGCCGCTGACCTGGACGAGGCGCAAACCCGCCGTGCTGCGCTGGAAGCCCGCCATGCGCGCGAAAAGTCCCTGGTGGACCGCGTACTGGAGCTGCATGCCTTGCTGCGCAAGGAGGGTGAGGGCGCCCCAGGCGAAGCCGAGCGCGAAACGCTGCTGGCCGAGCTGAAGGATCAGCGCGGCCAGTTGGTGGCGTTGCAGGGGGATGCCCCGTTGATCCTGCCCACGGTGGACGAGCAGGCCGTGGCCAGCGTGGTGCAGGACTGGACCGGCATTCCGGTGGGCCGCATGGTGCGCAATGAGCTGCAGGCCGTGCTGCAACTGGCGGACACCTTGAACCAGCGCGTCATTGGCCAGCGCCATGCGCTGGAGATGATCGCCAAGCGCATCGAGGTCAGCCGTGCGCGGCTGGACAACCCCAACAAGCCCATCGGTGTGTTCCTGCTGGCCGGCACTTCCGGCGTGGGCAAGACCGAGACGGCGCTGGCCCTGGCCGAAGCGCTGTACGGCGGCGAGCAGAACGTCATCACCATCAACATGAGCGAGTTCCAGGAGGCGCACACCGTCTCCACGCTCAAGGGTTCGCCCCCGGGGTATGTGGGCTACGGCGAGGGCGGCGTGCTGACCGAGGCAGTGCGCCGCCGGCCCTACAGCGTGGTGCTGCTGGACGAAGTGGAGAAGGCTCATCCGGACGTGCACGAGCTGTTCTTCCAGGTCTTTGACAAGGGCTGGATGGAGGACGGCGAAGGGCGCTACATCGACTTCAAGAACACCATCATCTTGCTCACCAGCAATGCGGGCAGCGACCTGATCATGAAGCTGTGTGCGGACCCGGAGCTGATGCCGGAACCGGAGGGCATTGCCAAGGCGCTGCGCGAGCCGCTGCTGAAGGTGTTCCCGGCGGCGCTGCTGGGCCGTCTGGTGACCATTCCGTACTACCCGCTCAACGAAGAGATGCTGGGCCAGATCATCCGACTGCAGCTCGGCCGCATCCAGCGCCGCGTGGCGGAAAACCTGGGCGTGCCGTTCAGCTTTGGCGAGGAGGTGGTGAAGCTGGTGATCAGCCGCTGCAACGAGGTGGAGAGCGGTGGCCGCGTCATCGACGCCATCCTTACCAACACCGTGCTGCCACGCATCAGCCGTGAATACCTGACGCGGCTGACGCAGGGGCACAGCATCGAGAAGGTGGCGTTGACGGTGAAGGACGGGGATTTTGAGTACGGGTTTGATTGAGTAGGAGGCCTCAGCCATCTATCCAAATCAAACTGCCATGAGGCCGATGAATCCTTTCGTCATAGGGGGGCTCGCGCTCTTGTTTGCATTGCCAGCATCGGCATTTGCCGATGCTTCCGCGACGGGTGCCGAAAGCCGTACGGCGCTGGTGGCCGATCGCGGCCTGTGCCAACCGGAAGAATCGGTTTACTTCGCTTGCCCGACCGCCAGGTCGAGATGGGTGAGTATTTGTGGAAAACCGGGGACGCTGCAGTACCGCTTCGGACGCCCGGATAGGGTAGAGCTGGTGTTCCCCGCTCAGGCAACGGATGGAACAAGTCGGTTGCTCTACGCCGGATACTTCCGTGAGAAGGTGGAAAAAACTGAGGTTCGTTTCGAGATCCAGGGAACGGACTACGTGGTCTATGACTATCAGGAAGGTCGCAAGCATGCTTCAGGTGTTCGTGTCACAACTGAAGAGGGCAAGGAAGTTGAGATTGCCTGCCAGGGGCCAGTGATCAGCCGACTGCCGCAGTTGAAATCTGTCATTCCATGCGATAAAGAAAGCGCACTCAACGGCGGAGAGTGTCGCCGTTGAAGCGCCCAATCTCAGCAGCAACGCAGCAGGTGTGCCTGGTGGCTTTTTTATTTCTCAAGCGCCACGTCCTCCTAGTGATTCTTGGCCTGCTTGCAGCCACTGTTGGGGCTGCTCCCGCTCAAGCGCGGCCAAATGGACGAGCGTGGGTTGATGTCCGTGAGGGCGGTGCCGGCCTGGCGTTTCGGACGACGGAATCGACGACCTTTGCGAGGGTGTCGTTGGATGCCAGTGCACATGCTGGCCGCTGGTTCGGCGCCCGAGTTGCAATCCGCGGTGGTTCGCCGGCTGCTGACATCCGGTTGACCGTAGCTGCCTACAAGGGTGAGTACCGCCTATCCGCATCGCCACCTGGGGCGTGCCAGGGCGTGAGCTGCCGAGCCGTCGCATGGATCCCCGAAGAGGCGGACCACGTGGTCATCGTTGCTTACTCGGATACGCCGGGCGTGGTGTTCGAACGCGTGGCGCTCGTTGAGTCCAGGTCGGATATCGAGAACTCTGCTGAACAAATTGCCGTCCTGGGACGTTCCGCCTTTGCGGCCCTGAAATATGCGAAAGATGTGTATTTCAAAAGTACAGCGGTGCGTTGGGCGGCGTTGGAGGCTGAATTCCGTAAAGCCTTAAGACGGGCTCCTCGAGACTTCGCACCAGAGGGCGCACTGTTGTCCGTGATGCTGTCATCGCTCCCTGATCGAAAGCATTCGTCGCTGGCTTTCCAGCCGCTGGAACGTAACGGGCGGAAGCCCTTGCATCGTCAAGATGTGCTCCCTTCCTGCGTGGATCTGGGCGATGGCGTCAGGGTCTTAACCTTGCCAGGCACTGCCGGCATGAGTGCCGAGGCGCTTGAGCGGTATGTGTCGATGGCGAATGCATGCATCCTGGCGGCACCCTCCGATGGCACCTGGATCTTCGATCTGCGGGGCAATACAGGTGGCAACGAGGAGATCCTGTTGGCCTCTGCTGCTCCGGCGTTGTCCGCGGGTCCCCTATATGCGTGGGTCAACGGAAAGGGCGTTGTGCAGAAGGTTGATCTCACACCGCGTGGAAAACGCACCGCCGGCACGATATGGAAAGAGCGAGCGCTGCAACTTGAGCACTTTAGAGGCAAGGTGGTGCTCTGGGCCGATTCATCCTGTGCCAGCTCCTGCGAAATGCTGATCGCAGCGAGCCAGGTTAGAGCTCATGGCATCTTCGTCGGGGAGCCGACGGCGGGCTTGACCACCGCCAATGAAAGCTATCGCGTCAATCGGGAGCTGACATTGCAACTGACGGCCGGGTCCATGCTCGACGCGGATGGCGCAGCTATCGAAGGTTCCCTGTTGCCGCGTTTGCTGGTCACAAGCCAGACTGCAGCAGACCTCGTCAAGGAACTGCGGCAAGCCGGGATCTTGTGATCATCGACCTCCCTCATCGCAGTTCAAGTTGCCAGTCCTTCTGGGCTGCGCTCTGCACGTCCTTGAACATACCCTCAAGTTTCAGAAGCTTGTCATCCGCAAGGATAGGGGCCGTCACTTCACCAGTTCCAGGTAATAGGGTGTTGGTCGGGGGGGCTTGGGGCCATGTGCTCCAATCCCTCCCATGACCCCGGACCTCTTTCCCCAACTGCTTGGCCTCACCATCTCCGACGAGGCCTTGCACCAAGCCATTGCCCCGCACGCCGCCGGCGACACTGCGCTGAATCCCGCGCGTATCCAGAAGCTCAAGACCGACTTCCTCATGCTGACCGAGCTGGGCGTGGTGTTCTCGTTCTCCAACCGTGACGCCTACCAACGTGAGTTCGGCGAGCCTCGCGGGGAGGGCGCCAAGGTGCTCAGTGGCATCTTCTACTACCCGCAAGGTAGCGAGGAGGTGGAGCCTTATGAAGGGCCGGGCCCGTTCAGCGAGGCTCCCGTGGAGACCCGCGAAGAAGCGCTGGCCGCCTATGGCGAGCCGGACGCTTCGGATGGTGAAGAAGACGCCATCGAGTGGGAACAGTGGGTGGTACAGGCGGGGGGCCAGGGCGTGGAACTGTCGGCCGACTATGACGAGGATGGCGAGGTGCTGTGCCTGACGGCGGCGCTGGCCATGGCTTGACGGGCCCCTACGTCAAGCCTTCATCAACTGCAGGCTCTCAACGCCCGCAATTGCCCGTCACTGCGTTGCCGGACATCAAAAACGGGCTGGTCATCGTCCAGCAGCGCCCATTCCAGCGCCGCCGCACGTCGTTGGCGCTGATCGCCCGACTGGAGAATCCCCAACAGCGAGGCGGGTGTGATCGACTGGCTGCACAGGTGGCGTGAGCCCTTGGTCAGGGCATCACCGTGCTCCTGCCACCAGGCGCCCACACGCTCCAGGTCGAGCTTCGGCAACTGAACGTCATCCGGGTGGATCTCGCCCTGCGCTGATGAAGCGGCCGGTTCAGCTTCGCCTGCGGCGCTGGGTTCTCCCTGTCCAAAGTTCGCAGGGTCCGCCAGGTCCGCGCCCGTGATCAGCGAGAACGCCTCTCCCGCAATCCGGCACAGGGCCGGATCCTGCATCTTGGCAATCAGCCAGGGCACCGCCAGCGGATCCCCCAGCATGCCCGTGCCGGCCACCACCAGGCGTTCGGCGCCCGCGCGGCTGCTCAGCCTGGACAGCAACTGGCGGCCCTCCGCCGTGGGGGCGGACCGAAGTACCAACCCCAGGGCTTCCATGGCCTGTGCCCCGCCATCCTCAGCCATCAACGCCAGCAAGGGGAGGGCGTCGCGGCAGCCCAGGAGCAGCAGGCTGGACGCCATGCCAAACCGGGCCGGCTCGGGTGCCACGCTGGAACGGGACGCCAGCAACGGCACGGCATCGCGCCGCCGGCTTTCGCCCAGGCCTCGCGCGGCTGCCGCCACCACGCCAGGGTCGTCATCCAACAGGGCGGGTTTCAGGGCGTCAAACGGATCCCGCCGGTGCAGGCCCAAGGCCCGCATGGCCACCCGCCGCAAGCGCGCGTCAGGGGCCGAGGAAAATTGCTGCAGGATGGGCGCCAGCGGCTCGAAGGGCAGCCAGGCCAAGGCCGCGATCAAGGCACGTTGGCCAGCGGCCGAGGCCAGGGCGGCATCGCAAGTCAGGCGGATGTAATCGGCGCGGCGGGCGGAGAACGCCATCAGCGCCGCCGCAAAGATGATGCCGGCGCTGTCGTGGGGGCTCTGTGCGTCATCAGACGCCTCGTCGCTTCCTGGGCCCGTGCCGTTCAGCGCGTCAACGCAGGCCGCCCAGGCTTCATCACCGCCCAGCGTCAACGCCGTCCGGTGTTCCTCGATCCGCCGGTCCAACGCCACCAGATGCTGCATCCGGTAACGAGGCGAGCGGACCGCTCGGTCTCGCAAGGTCCACAAGTGGCCACATTCAGTGGCCTGTCGAGCCAGGGGATTCCGGTCTACGAGCCTGGACACGTGCACCGGCAACTGCATAACTGCTCCTCAGTCTGGCCATCTGGCCACCGACACCCTAGGGATCGATGACCAGACGGTAAAGCGACGAAAGTCACCCGGTGGCCCACCCACCCCGGGCCATCGGCTCCGTGTCGCTCGGGCCAGGGACGGCCGCGCGACAACCAGCGCCGGCGGCAGCCGGCCCCATCTACCGGCGGTCACCGTTTCCGGGCAACGCCCAAAGCCGGTCGGCGGGGCTGAATGACTTTGGTCGCTATCCGAGCGCGGTCACACGGCCTACCGTCGCGCCCAGGACCACCTCACATCAGCCATGGCCGCGCCTTTTCAGCTCAAAACCCCGCTTGCCGACGACCTGCTGCGCGTCCATAGCTGCGTCTCCCGGGAACAGTTGAGCGAGCTGGGGGAGACCTCCCTGACGCTGCTCAGCGAAAAAAAGGACATCAAGGCCAGTGACTTGCTGGGCAAGTCCGCCGCGCTCAAGGTCGCGCTGCGCGACGACGCACCACGCCACCTCTCCGGCTACATCACCCGTTTCGCCCAGCGCGGCTTCGAGGGCCGCTACACGGTCTACGAAATGACCGTCCGGCCCTGGCTGTGGCTGCTGACCCGTACGGCGGACTGCCGCATCTTCCAGGAGATGACGGTGCCGGACATCGTCAAGGCGGTGTTCGAGGACCATCCGGCGGCCAAGTTCGAGTTCAAGCTGCAGCGGCCCTATCGAAGCTGGAACTACTGCGTGCAGTACCGCGAGACTGACTACAACTTCGTGGCCCGGCTGCTGGAGCATGAAGGCATCTACTGGTACTTCACCCACGACGAATCCGGCCACAAGCTGGTGTTGGCGGACGCGGCCAGTGCCCATGACTGCGCACCCAACTGCGAGATGCTGCCGTTCTACGGCGGGGGCTCCCAATCGCCGCCGGCACTGGAATTTGTGGACCATTGGAGTGCGGTGCAGAGCATGACCTCCGGCAAGGTCGTCATCACGGACTTCGACTTCGAGCGGCCCTCGACCTCACTGCAATCCACCCAATCCCGCTCCCGGGACTACGACCTGTCCGACGGCGAGGTCTTTGACTTCCCGGGGGGCTACCTGCAGCCGTCCGATGGTTCCCAATACGCGGAAGACCGGCTCGATGAGATCCAGAGCAGCCACGAGTACTTCGAGGGCAGCAGCAATTCGCAAGGTGTGTGCACCGGCCACCTGTTGTCGCTGTTCCGGCATCCGCGAGATGACCAGAATGCCAAGTACCTGGTCACCGGCACCACGCTGCATCTGCAGCAGGCAGCCAGCGAATCCGGCTCCGGCGCGTCCGAACTGCGCTGCAGCTTCAGCGCCATGCCCTCGCAGCAGCAGTTTCGTCCCTTGCGCCGTACACCCAAGCCGTATGCACCGGGGCCGCAGACCGCCATCGTCACCGGCCCCTCTGGCGAAGAAATCTTCACCGACAAATATGGCCGCGTGAAGGTGCAGTTCCACTGGGACCGCCGTGGCCAGCGCAACGAAAAAAGCTCCTGCTGGATCCGGGTGTCGCAACCCTGGGCCGGCAAGGGCTGGGGCGGTGTGTCCATTCCCCGCATCGGGCAGGAGGTCGTGGTCGACTTCGTCGAAGGGGATCCGGACCAGCCACTGATCACCGGCCGCGTCTACAACGCCGAGCAGATGCCCCCTTTCGAGCTGCCGGCAGCCGGCGTGGTCAGCGGCATCAAGTCCAAGAGCCACAAGGCCACCGGCTACAACGAGTTTTCGATGGACGACACGGCCGGCAAGGAAATGATCACCTTGCATGGTCAGTTCGACATGCAGTCCACCATCGAGCACGACCAGACGCTGACGGTGCACAACAACCGCACCGACACCATCGACGTGGATGACTCGGAGACGGTGGGCAACAATCAGACGCTGAAGGTGGGCGTGGACCAGGGCATCACCATCGGCGCCAACCGCACAAAGACCGTGGGGTCCAACGAGACCTTGACGGTGGGCGCCAACCAGGTGGAGACGGTCGGCGCCACGCGCACGCTTTCCGTGGCTTCGTCGGACAGCCAGAGCTTCGGCAGCACCCAGACCGTGACGGTGGCGCTGGCCAAGACCGAAACCATCGGTGCGGTCTACGCGCTCACCGTGGGCGCGGCCATGAATCACCTCGTGGGCGCGGCGCTGATGCAGGAAGTGGGCGGCGCCAAGATCGTGGCCATCGGCGGCCTCAGCAGCGAGACCATCGGCATCAGCAAGACCGTCTCCGCCGGCACCAACATCAGCGACACTGCTGGCGCCAACATGAGCCGCAAGGCCGGGGCCAAATATTCCGCCGATGCAGGCTCCACCATGAGCTTCCAGTCCGGCGCGGATTACACCGTCAACAGCAAGGCCAAGGCCGTGTTTGTGGCCTCTGATGAACTGGTGCTGAAGTGCGGCTCGGCGTCCCTGACGCTCAAGAGCAATGGGGATATCCAGCTCAAGGGCGCGGACATCAACATCATCGGCAGCGGCAAGATCAACGTGAAGGCCAGCGGGGACGTGAACCTGAAGGGTTCGAAGGTCAATCAGAACTGAGTCGGGCGGGTGGCCGTTACGAACCGTAAGGCATGGTGACCTGGCGTGCGCCTGGGTAAGGCGGCGTCAGCGTTCGTTGTTGACCCACCTCATCACCCCCGGTCATGGCCAAATGACTTTCGTTCATTGCGCGGCCATCGAGAGAGAATGACGATTACGCATGATGCGGCTTTCTTGCCGCGGCGAGGCGTTTTGATGTCACGACCAGAAGGTTTTTCCCGCCCTGACAAGGGCAACGGCCCGGATGATTCGGACGATCCCACCATGGATCCCGATGCCACCCGGATCACGACCGCCGCCACGCCGTTGGACCGCATGCCGCCGATCACGGCGGCCAATCGTGTCGAACCTCGTGCCGAGGCCCCGGATGGAACTCCGGACCCGGCACGGCCTGACGTGGCCGAGGCTGTCGGGGAATCAACCCCCGACGCCATGGCTTCCGTGGCTCCCCCTACACCCGACACCGCTCCGGCCGACGCTTCGGCGGCACCGGCCCCATCCGTGACCTCTTCTTCCTCATCCTCCCCCGCATGGCCTGCTGGCGCGCCTGACGCTGCCGCGGCGTCGCCTGTGCCTCCGGCACCCGCCACCTCTGTGGCTGCTGCAGCGCCTGCGGCCGCGCCTGTCCCTTCGCAAGGCCACGTGGGCGGTGATGACGCCACCGTGGTGGTGCCCAGCGCGGCCTTCAAGGCCATGACGGCAGCCGCTGCGGCCCGTCCCGCCTCGTCAGCGCCGGCTGCACCGGTGCCGGCCCCCAGTGCCCCCATCACCCGCCGCTTCGAGTCGCCCATCATCAACGAGCCGATCGATGATGACGATGACGATTCCGAATTCGCGGCCACCACGTTCGATCCGACCCTGCAGGCTGAAGCCGAAGCTGCCTTCCGTGCGGCCACCTTGCCGGGTGGCCCGCTGATCCATCCGGTGCCCTTTGTGCGCGGCGGTGCTCCGGCCCCGGCAGCAGACATGCCGGTGCGTCAGGTCGGCCGCTACGAAATCCGTGAACGCCTGGGCCGTGGTGGCATGGCCAGTGTGTTCCGGGCGCACGACCCCGGCATCGCCCGGGACGTCGCCATCAAGTTCCTGCACGCCTCCTTGTGCGAGGACGAGGAATACCGCGCCCGCTTCCTGCGCGAGGCGCGCGCCTCGGGCGGGCTCTCGCACCCCAACATCGTCACCGTGCACGATGTGGGCGAGATCGACGGCCGGCCCTACATGGCCATGGAACTGCTGGACGGTGAATCGCTGGCCGACGTGCTCGAGCCCGGCAAGCCGCTGCCCATCCGCGATGTGGTCGTGATGTCCATCCAGCTGGCCCGCGCGCTGGACTACTCGCACAAGCGAGGCATCGTCCACCGGGACATCAAGCCGGGCAACATTGCCCGCAGCAAGGGCACGCTGGACATCAAGGTGATGGACTTCGGCATTGCCCACATGGAGTCCAGCAAGGGCGAGCAGCGCACCCGCGTGGGGGATGTGCTGGGCACGCCGCAGTACATGTCGCCGGAGCAGATCAACGGCGAGAAGATCGACGGCCGTGCCGACCTGTTCTCGGTCGGCATCGTCATGTACCAGATGCTCACCGGCCAGCGCCCCTTCACCGGGGACAGCGTGGTGACGCTGGCGCTGAAGATTGCCAAGGAAGACCCGACGCCGCTGAACAAGCTGCGTCCCAGCATTCCCGCATCGCTGCGCCGGGTGGTGGACCGCTGCCTGGCCAAGGCACCGGACGACCGCTTCCCCAGTGGTGCCGAGGTGGCGGATGCGCTGACGCGTGTACTGGCCGAGATCGACGAGGAATCGCAGGCGGTGGACCGCCCGCGCATCATCCCGCTGCGGGTCAAGTGGACGGCCATGATGGCGGCCATCGTCGCCATCGTGATGGCGGTGACCTGCACCATCATCCTGGACCGGCAGTACAACGCCATGATGCAGCAGGTGGCTGATTCGGGTGCGGCGCTCACGCGCTTCATTGCGGTCCAGAACGCCACGCCCGCATTGGCGGACGACTGGGTCACGGTGGACGTGCTCCTGGCCGAAATGATGAAGACGAGGGACTTCCAAAGCCTCACCCTCGCCGACAAGGACAACGTGGTCCGCGCCTCCAGTGTGGCGGATGCCGTGGGCAAGCCCTACCAGGCGCCTGCGGGCGAAGTGCTGGGCGAGCTGGGCGGTGTGAAGCGCACGCGTTACCTGGTGGGCCACGAGGCGGTGCTGGGCTTTGAAACCGCCATCACCTACAACGACAAGGTGGTGGGCCACGTGGCCCTGGGCCTGCCGGAGCGTCCGCTGGAAAGCGTGGCGCGCCTGTCCCGCACGCTGATGGCGGCGCTGGCGGTGGTGACCGTGCTGGCGGTGGCCATTGCGATGTATGTGGTGGGCAACTGGTTCTCGCGACCGATCAAGCTGATGAACGAGGCGTTGGGCGAAATTGCCCGCGGCCGCTACGGCTTCCGCATCCGCGAGCAGCGCAAGGACGAATTCGGGCTGCTCTATGCCACCTTCGACCACATGGCCCAGGCCCTGCAGGACCGCCAGGCCCTGACAGCGGGCCAGAGCAAGCCGGAGACCATTCGCACCACCGCCGCGCTGACGGCAGCGGCGGCGAAGGGCAAGTCCTCCTCTTCTTCGTCCAGGGAATCGTCGCGCGAGTCCTCCCGCGAGGGCAGCCGCAGCAGTTCGTCCAGCAAGCCGGCCACGTCGATCAAGTCGGACCGCTCCACGGGGTCGTCCGGCTCATCGGGTTCTTCCCGGGATCCATCCTCCGGCCGCCGCTGATCACTGTCGTGATGAAACTTACCTCCCTGCAGGGTGTATGCGCGGCGGTGGCCCTGGTGCTGTGTGGATGCCAGTCCACGCCGCCGATCCAGCCGCCCGTGCCGTCCACCACCCCGGAAAAACCGCCCCTGCTGGGCGAAGTGGTGGCCCGAAACGATCGCCTGTTGATCTATGTGCCGTCCAACGGCGAGTCCTTGCGTGGCATTGCGGGGCGGCTGCTGGGCAATGAAGACAACGAATGGCAGATCAGTGAAGCCAATGGCGGGCTGAGCAAGGTCGACCCTGGCCAGCCCATCGTGGTGCCGCTCAAGCCGCAGAACCCGCTGGGCGTGTGGCCGGGCAGCTACCAGACCATTCCGGTGCTGTGCTATCACCGCCTGGGAACGACGGGCGGCAAGATGGCGGTGTCTCCCGGCAATTTCGCTGCGCAGATGGAATGGCTGGTGCGCAACAACTACCACGTGCTCAAGCTGGCGCAGCTGGGTCCCTACCTGGAAGGCAAGCAAGCCTTGCCGCCACGGTCGGTGGTGGTGACGTTTGACGACGGCTATGAGTCGGTCTACCGCTTTGCCTTCCCGGTGTTGAAGAAGCTGGGCCTGCCGGCCACGATGTTTGTCTACACGGACTTCCTGGGTGCCGGCGATGCGTTGACCTGGCCGCAGCTGCAGGAAATGTCCGCCTCCGGGCTGATGGACATCCAATCTCACTCCAAGACCCACCGCAACCTGATCGAGCGTGCCGCTGGCGAGAACGATGAACGTTATGCCCGCAACATCGAGCAGGAGGTGGTGCTCCCGCGTGACATGTTGGAGAAGCGCCTGAATGCACCGGTGCGGCACTTCGCCTTTCCGTATGGGGATGCGAACGACCTGGTGCTGGACCAGTTGACCAGGCAGAAGTTCAGCCTGGCGGTGACGGTGAACCCGGGTGGCAATGCGTTTTTTGCGCAGCCGTTGATGCTGCGCCGCACGATGATCTTTGGTGACCACGACCTGGAGGCCTTCAAGGCCCGGCTGCAGACCAGCCGCAAGATCGGGGGCACGCCGTGAGCTGGCCTGACCTGATCAAGCGTCAAACCGGCCTGCCGCTGATGCTGGCCTGCGCGGTCTTCCTGACAGCCTGCGGCACCACGCAGACCACCACGGGCGAGCGTGCGCCCGATGCGGCGCCCACGGTGCCCCGAGGCCCGATGGGGGACTTCGAGCTGGGCCAGTTCCAGCGCGCGAAGGACCTGGAGCAGAAAGGGCAACTGGCCGAGGCCGCCTGGGCCTGGGAAGTGCTGACGGTGCTGCGCCCGCAGGACACGGGTTACCGTGACCGGCTGGCGGCGGTGCAGGCGCAGATCGATGCGGGTGTGACGGATCGGCTGCAGAAGGGCCAGCAGGCACAAGCCAAGGGAGACCTGGACGGAGCCACGTTGCAGTACCTGACCGCATTGAGTCTGCAACCCGACAACGCCAAGGCGGCGGACGCGTTGCGAGCCATTGAAAAGGACCGGAACAAGCGGGCCTATCTGGGCACGCCGTCGCGGATCAGCCTGCGGCGTACACAAGCGGAACCCAAGCCCTTGACGGCTGCGCAGGCGAAGGCGGTGGCGGCCAAGGAGGCCGCGAGGGAGGCCAAGGAGGCCAAGGACGCAGCCAAAGAGGTGGCGGCCAAGGACGCCGCTGCAAAGATGGCAGTGAAGGAGCCTGCCAAGGATGCGAAGGTCGCTTTGAAGGAGCCTGCGAAGGACACCGGGAAGGCGGCAGCCAAGGATTCGGTGACTGCTGCTGGCAAGGATTCGACCAAAGATGGCGCGAAGGAGGCTGTGAAGGAGGTGGCCGTGGCGGCCGCACCGGTTGCGCCGGCAGGCAAGGGCGTGCGGGTGACTGATGCGCCTGCGGGCCCCGACCGGAACGAGCTGGAGCACATTGCCATGCTGTCGGCCCAGGGCGAGGTGGACGAAGCGATCAACCTGCTGGAGCGCCGCTCTGTCCAGGACCGCAAAGACCCGTCAGCCCGCCGGCTGCTGGCCGACCTCTACGTTCGCAAGGCCGAGCGCGTGGCCAGTGCGGACCGTGCCGGCGCCATTGGTTGGCTGCAGAAATGTCTGAAGATCGATGAAAAACACCCCCGGGCCTTGGCACTGATGCGCCAGTGGATCGATGCTGCAGCGGCGCCGTCAGCGGGCAGCAAGACGGCAACAGCCGCGGGGGCTGCACCGAAGCAGATGCGCTGAGTTGCGACGGCATCGGCGGGCCGCAGTGCTTTTGCGGGCCGGCCGAGCTGGAGGACTGGTGGCCACAGAGCCGCTCACACGCGGGATGCGTGTTGAGCGGCTTTTTGTTTTCTGCCGGATTCAACAGCCATTGGTTGGCTGGGAAGCCAGTATTGATTGGTGCCGCGGAACACTGGCGGATCCCTTTGGCAGACATCCACTTAGTTCGGAGCGGCGAGCTCCACATCCGGCTGAAAAATAACCACTGATACGCGCAATGTCGACGCATTGCGCAGCCAGATTTCTTCCCATCGTTGATATCAGGCACTTGTGGCTCAGCTACATTGGCGACCAAGCGCCTCACGGGGGGGGAATGTCATTGAAGCAATTTATTACGACCGTGGTCACAGTGCTACTTCTTGCCGGCGCGTTGGGCGGCTTGCTGGCCGGCGTGTCGGGCGTGTCGTTCGAGCAGACCGCGAGCAGTCCTGTGTCCGATGGCATTCCGCATGTGACCAGCAAGCGCAAACAGGAGAGCATCCTCGCTCAGTCCTGTCGCTCCAACGGTGTGGTCCTCCAGAAGCCACTACTGGCCAGAGATATCTATATTGATCGCCGGTTTCTTCCATTGCTGGTGGGCACGGCGCTTCAAGGCAAGACCGCTCGCTGGTTGCCGCCCACCAGGGACCGCCTCATTGAGTTCATGCTGCGTTCGGGCTGGTCTGCTGTGGAGACTGACGAGGACTTTAGATCGATCACGGAGGATTACATCGGAACAAAGCCCACCCTTCGTTTCGAGCTGATGCCGGCCGGCTCCGGCGCTTGCCGCAATTGGTCTACGCAGACTGAATATCCACGTCAGGTCGTGCCCAAGCTTAGAGAACTCGGAGTTTCACCTGAACAATGCGTGGGCATCAGTGAACTGCCCGAACCTACGGCAGAAGGACGCGTGCTGGTGGAACGCAAGCGTCTCTACTATGACGCCGACCTGCCGACGTTATACATCTGGAAGCTGGACATCCGAGCGGGGGTCGTGAAGCAGGGCGAGAGTGGGCCCCTTGTCGAGTCGGCCCATGCCGTCATGCACCTGAGGCGGGGTGTGGTGGGGCAACACGGCAACGGCGATCTCAGCCTTCCTTGCCCCGGCAGCACGCAGGAATCTGGCAGATCTCCAGAGACGGATATCCTTGCGTCGCTGCGCCCGAACGGCTCAGGCCCTTTGGCGCCGCGACCCATCGTGACGCGCACGCTGTCGACAGCGGAGGTGAACACTCATCCCGCCACAGACAAGGATATTGCATCGTTTCGATGGTTGAAGTCTGATCCGGCTCTTAGTCGATTCCAAAGCCAGTTCGGCATTGATGCAACGGGCACCATGTGGACGGTCACCAATCCCTCTCCCCCGTCATCCTGGGCACTTCGCGTGGCGCAACCGGATCGGATCCTTCACACCCAGATCCCCCTGGAGAGCCAAAGACTTCGGTACCTGACGCTGGCGTTCGCCCGCACGGCCGCCAACGGCTATGGCGTGGTGACCCAGATCGACAATGCGTCCGACGAAATCCGTCTCTTCGAATACGACCACGACCTGCAGTTGCTCAGAGCCTTCACTCTGACCGCTGAGCAATGGGCCAGTATTCTCCCGAAGACCATGTGATGAGCCATTCCCAGCGCCGGAATCTCGGCTGCGCCGCCGTGAACGCAGCGGCGGTCGTCTTTGTCCTGCCCGGCATTCATCTGCCTTCTCGGCATGGGGTGCCCATATTCAAACAATCTGACAGGCCCTGGAACGCTCAATATTGCTCAGCTCAGCGCCATGATCCTCGACATGTCGACCCAGCTCCAGCCTGCCTCCTGGCAGCCCGTCTGACCTCCGCCCTGGCAACCAAAAAAAAAAGGCTGGCCGGGTTACCCAGGCCAGCCTCGTTCCTGACAGGTCGTCCCCGCCTTACTTCAGCTGATCCACCTTCGCCTTCAGCGCCACGGCCTTCTGCCGTTCCAGCTTGGCCAGCTCGTTGTTCGGATCCAGCTCCAGAACGTTGTCCCAGGCCTTGATCGAGCCGGCCAGGTCCTGCTTGGCAAACGCCGTACGGGCGGCCAGGGTGTAGCGGTCGATCAGCTTCTTGCGGACGGCATCCACCTTGGCCTGCGCACCCGGCTGCTCCAGCGACGCCGCACGCTTGTACTCATCCAGGGCGCGATCCAGCCGGTTGCTGCGCTCCCAGGACTCCGCGTTGCGCATGGCCTTTTCACCCGGGCTCAGTTCAGGCGCGGGTGCAGGGCTGGGGGCCGGCGCAGGCGCGGCCACAGGGGCGGGTGCCTGGACCGCTGGCGGCGGCGCCACGACAGGCGCCGGGGCAGGGGTGTTGCGGCCACGCGGAGCCGGTTGCGGGTCCAGCGACCCCGGCGGGGGCGCCTTGCCGGGGATGCGCAGCACCTGGCCACCCGCCACCCGGCTCGGCACCTTGATGTCGTTGTACCGGGCCAGGATGTAGAAGGAATAAATGTCGCCCATGAACCGGCCCGCGATGCGCGACAGCGTGTCATTGGGGCGGACGGTATAGGAGAAGGACTCCCGGCCCAGCATCTGGGCAGGGTCCCCGGTGATTTGACGCATCAGGCTGTTGGCCAGCTTGTTGGTGCTGTCCAGGGCCAGGGCACGCTGGATTTCAGCGCGGGCCTGGTCTTCCTGGCCCGCTTCCAGCATGTCCACGGCGGACATGGCCATCTTCTGGGCCTGGGCGGCCTGCGCAGGCGTGGCAGGCGGCGGTGGTTCCGGCGCAGGCGGCGGCGCTACCGGCGCGGATGCGGCCGAGGCGCTGGGGTCTGGCGCGGGCGGGCCGGAGCGCTTGTCAGGAGTGACGCATCCGGCCAGCAAGGCGGCCAGGACACAAGGGGCAATAGCGCGAAGGGAATACTTTGGCATCTGCATCGCTAGGGAACCAGAACGAGCTGCGGCAGTATGAAGCCGGCTGCTGGAAGAGGAAGGTGACTTTCGTTCATTGAAGCACGGCCCAAGACCGGCAAACATGCGAGGGCCGCCAACTATTTCGCGAAGGACGCGACTGGCGACCTTGGATCGATCAAAGGCAGCAACATGACCCTCACCCTGCGCGCAGTGTCGCTGAACGACCTGCCCCTGACGCAGCCGATTACCGCACAGTTCGGGGCGCAGGGGGGCACCATCGGCCGCGCCGACAGCAACACCATGGCGCTCCCGGACCCGGAGCGCCATATCTCTCGTCAGCAGGCAGAGATCCGTGGGGCGCCGGGCGGCTATCTGATCTTCAATATCGGCAGCGCCAATCCCATCACCGTGCGTGGCCAATCCCTGGCCCAGGGCCAAAGCCTGCCGCTGCGCGACCGGGACGAGGTCCGCATCGGCGGCTATCTGCTGGAAGTCGTTGAAAACACGGCCGATGACACGAATGTGGCGTTGGCGCCCCGGCCCGCCGCCACGCCGGCAGCCCTGGGGCATGCGCACGGCCTGGGCGGCAGCCCGGCCGCTGCCGGCTGGCCCGCTGCGCCCCTGGCGCCAGCGGCCGCACCCGTTCCCGCCCCCATGGCCGCACCCGTGGCGGCGCCCGCCCGCGCCCCGGCCAGCGACCCCTTCGCCGACCTGATGGGGGGCGGTGGCAGCGCTGGCGCTTCATCCAATCCCTTTGCCGACCTGCTGGGTTCTCCGCCGCCACCGGCGCCGCGCTCAGCCTTTGGAGAAAGCTTCAAGGCCGCCCCCGTGGCGGCTCCGCCGCCGACCATGGGCTTGCTGCCGGACGACTTCGATCCCTTTGCGCCGCCTCCGCCGCCACGCGCCGTGAGCGCCCCTGCTGCATCCAACATGGGTTTTGGCGGCCTCGGGGCACCGGTGGCGTCACCGCCGCCGCCCAGCCGGGGTGGCCATGAATTCTCCGCTGCAGGTGCATTTGCGGACCTGATCCCCACCACGGGCGCCGGCCCCAGCTCGCTAGACGACATGTTCGGGCTCAAGCCTGGCGCGAGTGAATCCAGCGATCCGCTCGCAGGCTTCATGGCTGAGGCCACGCGGGGTGGCGCCAGCGATGCCCTGTCGACCGACCCGATGGCCCTGTTTGGCGACGCGCCGCCGGTGGCCAAGAACACCGAGCCGGTCACCCCCGCGCTGCCAGATCACACCTCGGCACTCAGCAGTTCATTCCGCCCACCGGAGGTGCGCCGCCCGCGCCCGCTGGCCGAGCCCGAGCAGGCACTGCCCGACGTCCAGCCTGCGGCAGCGGGCGCTGCCCCCCGGCAGGAGCCAGCGCTGCAGCCGACCCCTGGCGCCATCGGCAGGGCGATCGATGATGGTTTTGATGAAGCCGCCGCGCCGATGGTCATGGCGTCCGAAACCGGTGCGACCATCTCCGCGCCACCAGCCGCCGCGCGGGCTGCGCCTCGCCCCAGCATCCCCACCACCCCCGTGCCTCCCACCGCCACGGTGCTTCCCACCGCCGCACCGGTCGCAGCCCCCAGTCAAGCCGCTGCAGCACCAGGCGCCGCCGCTGGCCATTCGGACGCTGCCGCCCTTTGGCAGGCCTTCAGCGAGGGCGCCGGCATCCGCTTCGACCCGCCGCAGGGCTTGAACCCGGACCTGATGCGCATTGTTGGCCAGTTGCTGCGTTCGTCGGTCGAGGGCACGCTGCAGATGATGTCCGTGCGGGCGGCCACCAAGCATGAGTTGCGGGCGCAGGTGACCATCATCCGTTCCCGGGACAACAACCCCTTGAAGTTCTCCCCGGATGCTCAATCCGCGCTGGAGCAGTTGCTCCAGCCGCCGGTGCGGGGTTTCCTGCCCGGGCCGGCTGCGATGTCCGATGCCATGCACGACCTGGTTGGCCATACCATCGGTACCATGGCCGGCACTCGTGCGGCGCTGGAAGGGGTGCTGGGGCGCTTCAAGCCGGAGATGCTGGAGTCCAAGCTCACCAGCCGCTCGGTGCTGGACAGCGTCCTGACGCTCAACCGCAAGGCCAAGCTCTGGGAGCTCTACCTGCAGCACTTCGAGTCGATTCGCGAAGAGGCCCAGGAAGACTTCCACAACCTGTTCGGCAAGGCCTTCCTGGAGGCCTATGAGGAACAGCTCGAACGCCTGAATCAACGCAAGACCGCAGCTTGACGCGTCACCGGTCCAACACACGACAACATGCTCAAGATCCGCGTCGCGGCCTGCAGTGAAACCGGCCAGCGTTCCAACAATGAGGACGCTGTGGTCGCCCACGAGAACGGCCCGGGCTGGTATGCCGTGCTGGCCGACGGGGCCGGTGGCCATCGCAATGGGGCCGAGGCGGCGCGCCGGGCGGTCTATCGCATGCAGATCACCCTGGGGGATGCCACCTTGCCGTGGCGGCCGGAGCTGCTGACTGGCGCCGTGATTGCCGCCCATGAGGATGTACGGCGGGGCATTGAGGAACGGGGCCGGGAGCGCATGCACACCACGCTGGTGGCGCTGTGCGTGGATGCACAACGCGGCTTCGCGATGTGGACCCACGTGGGTGACTCCCGGCTGTACCGCCTGCGCAATGGCCAGATCGACCGGGTTACCAACGACGACAGTGTGGTGCAGCGCCTCATTGATGCTGGCCTGATCACGCCGGCCCAGGCCGAGGACCATCCCCACAAGAATCATCTGGTGGCGGCCCTTGGCATCGATGACGAACTGGAGCCGCACACCACCGGGGCGGAGCCCCTGGAAGACGGCGACGTGTTTCTGCTGTGCAGTGATGGGTGGTGGGGAAGTGCAGGCGACGAGGCCATCCCGGCGACGCTACGCCTGGCACAGAACCCGGACGACTGGCTCATGGCCATGCGTGCCGAGATCGAAGCGCGAGAGTTGCCGAATCAGGACAACTTCAGCGCGATTGCGCTCTGGGTGGGGAGCCGCCAGACCGCGCCCGTGATCAACCCCGACGATGACGACACAGTGGCTGCAGGGGCATCAGCATCTGCACCCACACCTGCGCCTGCATCAGCCGCGGTGCCCGTGCTGCCCCAGGCCGCCGCGTTCGATGGGGAAGACGAGGACGACGAGACCACCCGGCGCATGCCGCTCTGAGGCCAAGGCCGCTCAGGCCTTCGGCTGTTGCGGTCAGGTCCGATTCAGGCCCCACTCAGGCCCCACTCAGGCCCATTCAGCCTGCCGACGTTCAGCGTGCCTGCGTGAGCAGGTTGGCGAACACCCTGCTGTTGGGCAGCGCAGGCCCCCACTGATACTGCGGCGTTTCTGGCGCCACCGCCCGTGTGGACCACACGGTGCAGCCCGCCAGCCGCTCCAGCAGCTCACCCGCCGCCAGCATCGCCATGCCCGTGGGCAGCGAAGGAGAGGGCGGGCTGAAGGTCTGCCAGCGGTGGGCCGCCTCCGGCAGCGGAATGGCCGCCGCAGCACTGGCCGGGAAGGCCGGCGCCGCCGCCAGCCGCTGCTCGAAGCTCTCCAGTGACGCGCCATCCTCCAAGGTGTGCAGCGCCGCCTGGGACAGGACGTTGTACCAACGCTCCAGGTGCTCCAGCCCGGCACGGTCTACCGGCGGGTCGCTGCGTTGCTGCGCGATGACCAGCGGGAAGTAGCGCCCCACGTTGTCGCAGCTGGGCATCAGCACACCAAACCACCACTTCATGTCCACCACGCCGGGTGCCCATGCAAAGCGGATCACCGGGGCGGTCAGGTAGAGGTCCAGCCAGTTCGGCCCCAGCACGGAGGGCAATTCCCGCATCAGCTGCGAGAGCCATGGGTCGCAGTGGCGCACCCAGTGGGTGGGCAGGCGCCGCTGCGCGAAGTCGCCCAGGGGGGCGAGTTTTCCGTACCAGCCGGGCGTCAGCTCGGCGCTGGAGGGGTCGGCAGCAGTGCTGGGAGGCAGGCCTATGGATGACATCAGAGGCTGTTGGGGCAGGAGAATTGATTGAGCTCGCCCAGGCGGAATGGATTGTTCACGCTGCTGGCCGTGACTTCAAAGACTGCCTTGCGGCCATCAATGTCGAAGGTGACGCGGAAGCGCTCCGGCGCATTGGTCTTGTCGATCTTCACCCGATCGAACAGTCGGAACAACGCCCACGGGCCATCGTTGACCATGCCGGAAGAGCCGTTGGCGCTGCTTGGGCTGACCTGCACACGCACTTGCGAACTGCCGCGCGGCCCTGGCCATTGCACCGAGGTCGGGATCTGCGGGCCGTGGGCATAACGCACGATCTGGCCGTCCACATCCAGGATGAATTGCTGGATGGTGGTGTCCATCTCCACCGGCTTGAAGTCCAGCTTCAGGGAGGGCGCATTGCTGCCGGGGAAGAAGGTTTCCTTGATCACCGCTGCGCGCTGGAACTGCGGCAGGGTGCCGGAGTCTCCGCCCAGTGGCGTGCCTTCCACCGGCCGGAACTTCCAGGGGCGGCTGGTGGTGTCCACATAGGGCGTCAGCTTCTGCTGGAACAGCTGGTCGATCTTGCCGCCAGGGCCGAAGAGGGTGGCGAAGTCGGCCTGCGTGACATCACGCGAGGAATTGCGGTCCAGCGGGTAGCGGCCGGCCACGGCCTGCTGGCAGAACTCGCCCACCTGGGAGCGCACTTCCTGGCTCAGCGTCTGCCGCAGCGCACCCTGTGACACTCGGGAGGAGCTGTTGCCCAGGTCATCCAGCATGGCACGCAGGGGCTCCGGCATGCGCGCCGCTTCCACCTTCAAGCGGTTGGGCACTGGCGACGGCGGGGGCGCGGATCCACCCTTGAGCGCGGTCTCGGCCGCACTCAGCACCACGTTGGCCTCGGCGATCAGGGCCAGTGTCTCGTCCAGTGGCGCCTTGCCGCCGCCTTGGGGCGCCGTCACCAGATTGCGCAGGCCGGCGAAGCGGTCGTCCACCAGGGTGGCTTCCAGGCGCTGCTGGGCGGCGGCGTCGGCCGAGGCCGGTTTGCCCGAGATCGCGTTGACGATCTTCTCGCGGGATTTCTGGATCAGGTCATCCGCGCGTTGCTGCGCCTGCTCGATGGCGTTGCCGCCCGTGCTCAGCGTGGTCTCGCGGGAGATGGCCTTGAACAGCGGCGGCAGCGGGCTGTCCGAGGCGGACAACAGGCGCGAGCGCTCGACCGACTGCGTCACCGTGCCCATGGGCTGCAGCTTGATGTCAGCCAGGAAGGATTCCCAGGTGGCGGCGTAGTCCGTCAGGTAGAGCTGGCGCACTTCGTTTTCCAGCGGCCCGTTGGCGCGCACCAGGGCGGCCGCATCCTTCGGGGCGTCGGCCACGTTCAGTACCCACGACTGCTCGGCGGCCAGCTGCGTGGCCGCCTGGCCCACCATGGGCTGGAAGCCCTTCAGGTAACCATCCCGCGTGTACAGGCCTGGCACGCCGGAGGTCAGTGGGGCGCCGCTGGACCGCACAAACAGCAGCGAGGCGTTGTTGCCGGCCGCACGGATGACGGTGAACTCCGGAAAGTCGCCGCCCAGGCGCTGGGCCTTGAGCCGGTTGTAGATGCGTTGCGGCAGCGGCAGGGTGGCCAACTGGTTGCGGGTGGCCTTGAGAAGCGCTTCGTCCTCCGGCAACGGCGACGCCACGCCGCCCTGGTCCAGCAAGGCTTCCAGATGGCGGGCCAACTGGTCGCGCTGTTCGGGCGTCAGTTCACGGCGCGTGGCTTCCCAGTCGGTCTGCACATGCTGCTTCAGCGATGCGGCATCGAAATGATCGGTGTTGTGCAGCATCACATAGGCCTTGAGGGCCTCGTAAAGCGTCTCGGGGGTGTTGCTGCCTTGGCGAAGCTGCTCTTCGATGCGCAGCATGATGCGCGGCAGCAGCGCGTCCCCCAGCATGCGCTGATAGGCGGCGTGGGCCGCGCTGTCGAGCTTCTTGCCCTGGAAGAGGCCCCAGCGCATGGACCACGGCGTGGCACCGTCCAGCTGCGCCAGGCTGCGGGTCGCGTCCAGCGCCGGCACGATTGGCAGCAGTTCCGCGGTCGCGCGGTTGGGCGCCGCGTTCAGCAGTTGCCGAACCTGCTCGGCGTGGGCCGACACATCGCTGATGTACTTGCGGTTGTTGCTGTAGCTGAACCCCCACGCCGTGAGCAGCCCGATGCCCAGCACGCCGACAGCGGCGTAACCCGCCACCATCCAGGCATTGCGCATGCGTTCCCAGCGGCGGTTGGTGCCGCCCAGGCCTGCTTCGGCAAACACCACCTCGCTGAGCAGGCGGTTCAGGAAGTAGCTGCGGCCGCTGGCCTGGTTGGGCGCAATGACGGCGTTTTCCAGGCGGTAGTTGCGCGCCACGGAACCCAGCACGCGGTCGATGGGCGTGCCCTCCTGCGTGCCGCTGACGAAGTAGACGCCGCGCAGCAGGGGCTGGGCTTCGTAGGGGGAGGGGGCAAAGACGCCGTCCAGGAATTCGAGCAGGGCCTGACGCAGGGTGCCGAACTGGGCCGGAAAGCCGTAAATGCGGGCCCGGCGTTGCGGGTCACGCTCGGCTTGCAACCGGTCGATCAGGCCGTCTAGCAGGCGCTGGGCCAGCGCGTCGAACTCCGCCCCGGCCTGGGCCAGCGGGGTCGTGGCAGCGCGCGGGAAGGTGAAGCCCCAGGGGGCGGCCCGCTGGTCCTTGTCGATCGTCGCCATGTAGTCCATGAAGCCGGACAGCAGGTCGGCCTTGGTCACCAGCAGATAGATCGGGAAACGGACGTCCAAGTCCTTGTGCAGTTCCTGCAGGCGGCCGCGCACGGTACTGGCGTACTGGGCCCGCTCAGCGGCGCTGCGTGCCAGCAGGTCGGAGACAGACACCGTCACCAGCGCGCCGTTCAGCGGCTGGCGCGGGCGCGAGCGGCGCAGCATCTGCAGGAAGCCGCTCCAGGTGGCCTTGTCGTTGGTGGGGTCGCTGTCCTGCGTGGTGAAGCGGCCGGCGGTGTCGATCAACACGGCCTGATCGGTGAACCACCAGTCGCAATGCCGGGTGCCGCCCACGCCGCGGATGGCGTGGTCGCCCATCTGGTCCGCCAGCGGGAACTGCAGGCCACTGTGGCGCAGCGCCGTGGTCTTGCCGGAGCCCGGTGCTCCGATGATCAGGTACCAGGGCAGTTCATACAGGTAGCGCCCGCCCAGGCGCGCCGCCCAGCCCCGGACCTGGTTGCCGGCGCCAAAACGGGCACGCTGCAGCGTGGCCATGGCCTGCTGGAAGCGCTCCCGCACGGCCGCCATGTCGGCGCTTTCGCGTTCGGCCTCCTGCGGGCCGGTGGGGGACTGCATCAACTGGTTGACCACCGCCGCATTGCTGCGGCCCGAGCGCCAGCGGCTCCAGGCCACGATGGCCACCACCACCAGCACCAGCACCCCGATGGTGATCCAGCGCGAGGTCTCGCTCTCCAGCGGCCGGTGGTCGCCGATGGCCACCAGCGGGCCGATGATCCACAACACCAGCGCCACGGCCAGCAACAGCACCGCCAGCAAGACCCAGCGGTTGAAGATCCATCCCAGGACGCGTTTCATCGTGCGGCTCCGCTGGCCGCCGGCGCGGCATCCGCGCGGCCACCGATCATCAGGCTGATTTCCACGCGCCGGTTCTGGGCGCGGTTGGCAGGGCTATCGTTGGGGACCACCGGCTCCGCGTCGGCGCGGCCTTCGGCCCGCACACGTTCCGCGCCCACCTGGTGGGCCATCAGCAGCTCCGCCACCGTATGGGCACGCTCTTCCGACAGGTGCCAGTTGGAGGGGAAGCGCGCCGAACGGATCGGCTGGTTGTCGCTGTGGCCGGTGACCAGCACCTGGCCCGGCACCTTGGACAAGGCATCGGCAATGCGCAGCATGAGCGGTTCACGTTCGGTGGACAGCGTGGCGCTGCCGCCGGCAAAGAGACCGTCGCCCCGGATGGTGATGACGCTGCGGTCCACCTCGTCCCGCACCGTCACCAGGCCGGCCTTGATGTCGGACTGCAGGAACTGCGCCAGGCGTGGCTTGGCCGGCGGCGGCGCGGCGGCCACCACGGGCGGCGTCAGGCGCAGCGACTGGATCTGGCCGAACACCGGGTCGGAGCGTTCCGCCAGTGACAGCGTCAGGCCCACATAGGTGGCGGCCAGCAGCAGGGCCACCACCGCACTGGTGGCGGCCAGCGGCAGCCAGCCCAGGTGGCGGCGCTGCGTGGTGGCCTCCACCTGCCAATGCTGGGCCAGGGCGGGTGCATAGTCGCCACGCTGTTGCTTGAGGATCTGGGCCAGGCGGTCCCGCACGGCTTCCAGTTGCGCGCGGCCGTTGTCGATGACCCGGTAGCGGCCCTCGAAGCCCAGGGTCAGTGCGGCGTAGATCACTTCCAGCAGGTCGCGGTTCTCGTCCGGCTTCTCAGCCAGGCGCGCCATGAGCTGGAACACCTTTTCGCCGCCCCAGGTCTCGTTGTGGAACATGGACAGCAGGCTGTGATGGGCCCAGACGCCGGAGCCGCCCCATGGGGTGTCCGCCGCGGCTTCATCGATCATGGTGCACAGCACATAGCGCGTGGCCATGATGCGCTCGGGCGCAATGCCGGCGGCCTGTGCCTGGGCGGCGAAGTCGCGGATGCCCTGGGCCAGCTGGTTGCGCAGCGCCGCCGGGTCGTCCACGCGGCGGGTGGTGCGCAGCGGCGGCACCAGCAACAGCAGCTTGTTGGCCAGCGAGAGCAGGGCATTCAAGCCCTTGGCCTCCGCGTCCGGCGCAGGCTCGGCCCCGCCGTCGGCGTTCAGTGAACGTGCAGGCGCCGCGCCACCGGGGCGCGGTTTGATGAAGGTACGCTGGTCGTCGAAGCCCGCGAAGGGGTCGTTGAGCGCGGAGGGGTCCATGCCGGCTCCCGATAGTTATGTCGTAAGGTGCTGGCGGGCTACTGGCGGATGGCCCAGAGCTCGAGTTCCAGCCCGGGGAAGTCGCCCGCCACATGCAGCGCCAGGCTGCCATTGCGTTCCAGTTGCTTCCACAGCTCGCCGCCACGGTCCAGTTCGAAGTAATGGAACCCGGCGTGGAAGGGCAACTGGCGTGGGGCCACCGGCAGCGGGCGCAGCACAATGCCCGGCAACTGCAGGTTCACCAGGTCGCGGATCTTGTCGACCGGGCCCAGCTTCGACTGCGCCGGGAAGCGCTGGCGCAGCTGTTCGGCGCCCACCTGCGCATTCACGGCCAGCACGAAGCTGGAGCTGCGCAGCAGTTCCGGGTCGCCCACCACGGCGGTGCGAACACCATGCGTGCGTTCAATCAGGTCGATCTGCAGGGCGTTGCGTTCCAGCACCACCGAGAGCATGCGGCGCAGGTCTTCCAGTACCGGCGCGAAACTGGCGCGCAGGTCGTCGTGCCGGTAGAGCGGGTAGTCGCTGGCCAGCCGGGTGTCGCTGACGAAGGTGGCCAGGTCACCGGCCAGTTGCAGGCAGTCCCGATGCAGCGCCTCGGGGTGCTGGTGCGGCGAGCCGGCATGCTGGCGGAACAGCGGGTCGGCACGGTTGAGCGCCTGCAGCATCAGGAAATCGGCCAGCTCGGACACCCCCGTGTTCATCTGGCCCATGCGCGAGGCCAGTAACTGGGCACGCTGGCGCACCAGGCCTTGCAGCATGGCAGCCATGGAGGACAGATGTGGGGTGGCGTCCAGGCGGGTCTGGGGCGGGACGTAGCTGGTGTCCAGCACCACCTGCTGGTCGGCCCGGCGTTCGGCCACGCGGGCGATGCCCACGGCCGCATAACCGTCGTGCAGTTCACGGGCGGGCAGCAGGCGCATGGCCAGGGAGCCGGTCTGCACCGGTTCGGGCTCGTCGCCCACGTTGGTGGAGTCCCGCAGGTCCTGGTCCAGCACCCGGTAGCGCATCAGGTCGATGCCGTCGGAGCGGATATCGCCATTGTTGCCGTCGCTGCCGAAGGCGACCTGGTTGGCACCGGGCCGGGCAATGGGGGCCGCCAGATAGACGATCTCGTCCTTCAGGTTGGCGGGTACGTCCAGCGGTGCCGGGGCGGGGTCGCTCTGCGTGATGTGGAAGGGGGTGCCGTCCGGCAGGATGCCCCGCGCACGCATGATGCCCAGGCGGCCGACGCCCAGCAGGGCTTCGTCCAGCTCCAGCGAGGTGAAACCCCAGCCGTGCGCGCAGACAGCCCGCAAGCGGCTGTCCACCAGGTGTTCAAGGTAGCGGGTTTCCTGCTGGAAATGGTGGGGCAGCAGGAACATGCCCTGCGACCAGATGACTTTGCTGTGCCAGCTCACGGTTTTTCGACGGTGGCGCTGACCGACAGTTCGTCAGCCTGGATGGTGAGTTTCTGCTTCTGGCCGACCTGCACCGGCACCACGGCGCGCCAGCGGGCGCGCTCCAGGTCGCGGTAGGCGGCGAAGACGGCGATGAACCGGGTCTCGGGCGCCAGGATCTTGCTGTAGGGGCGCTTTTCGCCGGGTTGCAGCGTCATTTCTTCCCGGGCCACCACATCGGCACCCAGCTCGGCCTGGTCACGCTGGTAGAGCGAGACGAAATCGGCCGCATTGAAGGCGTTGGCGGTCTTGAGTTCGTAGACACGCACCAGCAGTGGCGAGGGACGTTTGCTCACGCTGGGGTTCACCGTGGCCGAGGCGACGATGTTGCCGCTGACCTGGGTGGGTTTGGGATCGCTGGCGCAGGCGGTGAGCGCCAGGGCAACGATAGCCGCCGCCGCGAGCGCCGCCATCATTGATCGATTTGACACCTTGAACCCGATTCCCATGACCGTCCAGTTTTGTGTTGGATGGTCAGGAGAATAGCCAGCGGGGAGGGCCCGGGCTGGTGACTTAGGTAACGCCCCGCACGTGGCAGGAAGGTAAACCGAGACGGCGGGCCCACCCTCGGCCTGCGGGGGGGCGTCCTCAACCGAAACGGTGCAGGGTCTTGCTTCGATAGGTCTGCCCCGGCCGCAGGATCGTTGTTGGCCAGTCGGAGTCGGGGGCGTGGTGCGGTGAGTCCGGGCCGTGCTGGGTCTCCAGGCACAGGCCGTCGCCCTGGCGGTAGAGCTGGCCATCCGGGCCCGCCAGCGTGCCGTTCAGAAAGTTGCCGGAATAGAACTGCACGCCGGGTTCGGTCGTCAGCACCTCCATGGCGCGGCCCGACGCCGGATCGCGCAGCCGGGCGGCCAGATGCAGTTCGCCGTCGAACGGGGCGTCCAGCACCCAGTGATGGTCGTAGCCCTGGGCACGCTGCAGCTGCGGGTGGGCCTGGCGGATGCGGGCCTCAATGCGTTGTGGCGTACGGAAGTCAAACGGCGTGCCGGTCACGTCCGCGATGCCGGTGGGGATCATGCGCATATCCACCTCGCAGTAGCGGCTGGCGGCAATCTCCAGTTCGTGGCCCAGCACGGAGCCGGCGCCGGCCAGGTTGAAGTAGTCGTGGTGGGTGAGGTTGATCACCGTGGCGCGGTCGGTGGTGGCTTCGTATTCCACCTGCCAGTCACGGTCGCCCGTGAGCCGGTAGCGCACGGTGGTGGCGACCCGCCCCGGGAAGCCCTGATCCCCGTCCGGGCTCTCCAGACGCAGGCACAGGCAGTCGTCCCCCTCGGGTTCGATCGACCACAGCTGCAGGCCGAAGCCCTGCGCGCCGCCGTGCAGGCAATTGCCGCCATCATTGGTGCTGAGCGTGTAGGGCTCGCCGTCCAGGGTGAAGCCGCCCTGGCCGATGCGGTTGCCGTAGCGCCCGACGATGACCCCGAAATGCGGATTGCGCAGCCGGTAGTCCTCCAGCGTGGGCAAGCCCAGCACCACATTGCCAAAGTTGCCGCGCGCGTCCGGCACCTCCAGCCGGGTGACGATGCCGCCGTACTCGATGACCGACAGGCGCAGGCCGGCGCCCGTGTCCAGGCTGTATTCATGGACGGCGCGGCCATCCGGCATGCGGCCGTATTCGCGAATCTGCAAGGGTTTCATGAAGGGGTCTTGGTCGGCGAGGGTGGGGCGGTTGAGTTCAGCTCAGCTCGAAGCGATGGGGTGGCAGGCCACGGTGGCCCTGCGGGTCCAGTTCGAAGACGGCGCCGGCCAGCGGCTCGTGCTCGCAGAACTTGCGTGCGGTGGTGACAAACAGGCGGTCCAGCGCCTGGCCGCCGAAGACGGGGCAGGTGGGCTGGCTGGCGGGCAGGGGCAGGCGGTGCGTCTCGCGGCCTTGCGTATCAAAACGCGCCACCGCGCCAGCGCCCCACAGCGACGACCACAGGCCGCCCTCGCTGTCGATGGCGGCACCGTCCGGTTCTCCGTCCGTCTCCGCCAACTGAACGTGCACACGGCGTTCACCGAGCCGGCCATCCGGGTGGTAATCCAGCGCCCAGATGCGGCGTTGCGGCGAGTCGGTGTAGTAGAGCGTCCGTCCGTCCGGGCTGAAGCTCAGCGAGTTGCCCACGACGGCATCCGGCAGCGGCAGCCGCTCGATGCGCAAGGCCTCGCGGGAGCCACCATCCACACGGTAGTAACCGCCGATGGCCAAGCCATGCGGGTTGAACATGCCAAAGACAAAACGGCCCTGCGGGTCGCAGCGGCCGTCATTGATGCGGGTGCGGGGCTCATCGGCCTCCACCGGCAGGAGTGGTCCGGTACGGCCGGTGGAGAGATCGAACAAGGCCGCGCCGGACGCCAGGCCCAGCAGCAGCCAGCCGGGTGTTTCGCTGAGCGCGAAGCTGCCCAGCGGTTCGTCCAGCTGCCAGTGGGTCACCGTGCCGTCGGAGGCGTGCCAACGGGAGAGCTGGGCGCTGTCGATGTCGGTCCAGTACAGCGCCTGGTCCCGGTCGCACCAGAGCGCGCATTCGCCGAGGCGGTCGCGGCTGTTGATGAGAACCCGTGCCGCTGCGCCAGCGGGCGTTGATGATGCGGTGTTCATGCCCAGCCTCCATCCACCAGATAGTCCTGCGCCGTGCACATGGCGCTGTCGTCCGCCGCCAGGAACAGCGCCAGGGCGGCGACATGCTCCGGCATCAGCGGCTTCTTCAGGCATTGGTTGAGGTCGATCTCCTTCTTGGTCTCTTCATTGACCCAGAGCTTGAGTTGCTTTTCAGTCATCACCCAGCCCGGCACCAGGGTGTTGACGCGGATGTTGAACGGCCCCAGGTCTCGCGCCAGCGAGCGGGTCAGCCCCTGCACGCCGGCCTTGGAGGTGGTGTAGGCGGCCATGCCGCCTTGCATCAGCATCCAGCTGAAGGAGCCGAAGTTGATGATGGAGCCGCCGCCCAGGGCTTTCATGTCCGGCGCCACGGCTTGTGCGGCGAAGAACTGATGGCGGATGTTGACCGCCATGGCCGCGTCCCAGAATTCGGGCGTGACCGTCTCCAGCGCATGGCGCTTGTCGTTGGCCGCGTTGTTGAGCAGGGCGCTGAAGGGGCCTCCCAGCGCCTCGCGCAGTTGGTCGATGGCGCTGCGTAGCGCCGCGATGTCGGTCAGGTCCGCCGCCACGAAGGCGCTGCCGGGCAACCTGGCCGCCAGTTCGTCGCCAGCCTCCCGGGCAATGTCGATGAAGCCCACCCGGGCGCCCTGGGCGGCAAATGCCTCCACCAGGGTCGCGCCAATGCCGGTGGCACCGCCAGTGATGAGCACGCGGCGGTCTCGCAGGCTGGGGTAGCTTGCGCTGAGGGTCATGTCTTGTCTCCGTGATCTGCCCACACTGTGACTCACCGCGCGGGCCTTGTGTCGAATGATTCTATTAGTCAGACTAATTGCATTCGATAGTTCGAATGAATGCGGGTTTCCCCCGATTCGTTGGCAAATAAAGTAATACTTTAATGGCGGTCATGGCGCGGCGGACTTCGGCCCACCGAAGCGTGGCCGCTCGGGAACTCCGCATCACCTGCTGCAACCTGCATGCGGCGGGTGATGCACAGGTTTCCCGGCGGTCCAACGCGCCCCTCACTGGAGACATCGACATGAGCCCAAGCTTCCCCCGGCCCTACAAGGGCGTGTTCCCCGTGGTGCCCACCACCTTCACCGCTGAAGGCGCGCTGGACCTGGACAGCCAGAAGCGCTGTGTGGATTTCATGATCGACGCCGGGTCCACCGGGTTGTGCATCCTGGCCAACTTCTCCGAGCAGTTCGTGCTGGGCGACGACGAACGCGAAACCCTCACCCGCAGCATCCTCGAGCACGTGGCAGGCCGCGTGCCGGTGATCGTGACCACCACCCACTTCAGCAGCCAGATCTGCATCGAGCGCAGCCGCCGTGCCCAGGCGCAAGGCGCTGCCATGGTGATGGTGATGCCGCCCTATCACGGTGCCACCCTGCGTGTGAGCGAAGCGGGGGTGTATGAGTTCTACGCCCGCCTGTCCGAAGCGCTGGACATCCCGGTGATGATCCAGGACGCACCCATGGCCGGCACGCCGCTGCCCGCCGCCTTCCTGGCCCGCATGGCCAAGGAGCTGGCGCAGATCCGCTACTTCAAGATCGAGACGGCAGGCGCGGCCAGCAAGCTGCGTGACCTGATCGCGCTGGGCGGTGACGCTATCGAAGGCCCGTGGGATGGCGAAGAAGCCATCACGCTGCTGGCCGACCTGGACGCCGGTGCCACCGGCGCCATGACGGGTGGTGGCTTCCCGGACGGTATCCGCCGCATCGTGGATGCCTACGCGGCGGGTGACCGGGAAACCGCCGTGACCGAATATGGCCGCTGGCTGCCGCTGATCAATTACGAGAATCGCCAGGGCGGCATCCTCACCGCCAAGGCGCTGATGAAGGAGGGCGGCGTCATCACCAGCGACGCGCCTCGCCACCCGTTCCCGGCCATGTCGGCGCCCGTGCGCGCCGGCTTGCTGGATGCGGCCCGCCGGCTGGACCCCCTGGTGCTGCGCTGGGCGCGTTGATTTGTGAAGGACACCGGAATGACGACCGAATTCAAGAACTACATCAATGGCGAATGGGTGGCTGGCGTGGAATCGCGCCCCAACATCAACCCTTCGGACACCAGCGATGTGATCGGCCTGTATGCGCAGGCCGATGCCGCCCAGACCGAAGGCGCCATCGCTGCCGCCCAGGCGGCCTTCCCGGGCTGGGCCTTCAGCACGCCGCAGCAGCGCTTTGATGTGCTGGACCAGGTGGGCAGCGAGCTGCTGGCTCGCCGCGAGGAGATCGGCCGCCTGCTCTCCCGCGAGGAGGGGAAGACCCTGGCTGAGGGCATGGGGGAGACCCACCGTGCCGCCATGATCTTCAAGTTCTTCGCCGCGGAAGCGTTGCGCGTCGGTGGCGAGACGCTGCCTTCGGTGCGCCCCGGCGTCAGCGTGGACGTGCTGCGTCAGCCGGTGGGCGTGGTGGGCCTGATCGCGCCATGGAATTTCCCCATTGCCATCCCGGCCTGGAAGATCGCCCCGGCGCTGGCCTATGGCAACACGGTGGTGTTCAAGCCTGCCGAACTGGTGCCGGGCTGTGCCTGGACCATCGCCGAGATCCTTTCCCGCACGGCACTGCCCAAGGGCGTGTTCAACCTGGTGATGGGGCCGGGCTCGCAGGTGGGGGCCACGCTGGTGGACTCGCCCAAGGTCAAGGCGCTGAGCTTCACCGGCTCGGTGGGCACCGGCCGCCGCATCATCGCGTCCTGTGCCGGGCGGCAGGCCAAGGTGCAGGCGGAGATGGGCGGCAAGAACCCGGTCATCATCCTGGACGACGCCGACCTGGACGTGGCCGTCAATGCGGCCGTGCAGAGCGCGTATTTCTCCACCGGCCAGCGCTGCACCGCCAGCAGCCGCATCGTGGTGACGGAGGGCATCCACGACCGCTTCGTCGATGCCGTGGTCGCCAAGCTGCAGACCCTCAAGATCGACCACGCGCTGAAGGCGGGTACGGACATCGGCCCGGTGGTGGACCAGCGCCAGCTGGACCAGAACCTGCGCTATGTGGCGATTGCCCAAAAGGAAGGCGGCCGCCTGGCGTGGGGGGGCGAGGTGGTGGAGCGCGAGACCCAGGGCTTCTATCAGCTGCCGGCCCTGATCACCGAGACCCGCAACGACATGACCATCAGCCGCGAGGAGGTTTTCGGCCCCGTGGCCAACGTCATCCGCGTGCGGGATTACGACGAGGCACTGGCGGTTGCCAATGACACGGAGTTCGGCCTCTCGGCCGGCATCTGCACCCGCTCGCTCAAGCATGCGGCGCATTTCAAGCTGCACTCGCAGGCCGGCATGGTGATGATCAACCTGCCAACGGCGGGGGTGGACTATCACGTGCCGTTCGGCGGTACCAAGGGCTCCAGCTACGGGCCGCGTGAACAGGGCAGTTATGCCCGCGAGTTCTACACGACCGTGAAGACGGCCTACACCTTCCCGGGCTGAGGCCCGGGGACGCAGGCGGCTCAGGCACGCCCCGATCAGCGCAGCTCCAGATCTGGCGCCAGCGCCTGCAACTTCGACCCATGAAAACCTTGATGGCGATCGCGAAGGTGACGACCGTGCTGGCTGCGGGCCTGCTGGCGGCGGCTTGTGCGCCCGTGGGGCCGGCATCAGTGCCATCACCGGCATCACCGGCATCAGCCGCCTCACCCGTAGAGACCAACCCCGGTGCGCACGACCCCTCGCTGATCGTCGTCGACGGCCAGTTCCACGTCTTCACCACCGGCCGGGGAGTGCAGCACCTGCGCTCGTCCGATGGGCAGCATTGGGAGCGGCTGGCGCCAGTGTTTGACCAGGCACCCGCCTGGTGGGCGGACGCCGTGCCGGCTCATCGGGGGCTGGATGTCTGGGCGCCGAAGGTCTTTGAGCACAAGGGCCGCTTCTGGCTGATGTATTCCATCTCCACCTTCGGCAAGAACCGCTCGGCCATTGGCCTGGCCAGCAGCACCGCGCTGCAGGGCCAGCCCTGGCGGGACGACGGCCTGGTGCAGGCCAGCGTGGAGACCGACGATTTCAATGCGATCGACCCGGATGTGCTGGCCGACACGGATGGCCGCCTGTGGCTGAGTTATGGCTCCTTCTGGGGCGGCCTGCGGGTGGTGGAGCTGGACCCACAGAGCTTGCGGCCACGTGGCGAGACCCGGTTCATGGCGCGACGCAAGGGCGGCATCGAGGCCCCCACGCTGTGGCGCCGGGGTGAATGGGTCTATCTGTTTGCTTCGTTTGATTTCTGCTGCCGGGGTCTCAACAGCACCTACAACATTCGCGTGGGCCGCGCGCGCAGCCCGCAGGGGCCGTTCGTGGACCAGGCGGGTGTGGACATGATGAACGGCGGCGGCACGGTGGTGGAGCAGGGCGCCGGCCGCTGGATCGGGCCGGGCCACCAGGATGTGGTGGGCCGCTGGATCGTGCGGCATGCCTACGACGCGCAAGACGGCGGCCGGCCCAAGCTCCGCCTGGACGAGTTGCGATGGACCGAGGACGGCTGGCCCATGCTCTGACCGTCCCTCTCTTCACCGCTGTTCTGCCGCCACTATAAATATCAGGAGACATTCCGTTGGCAGCCCTCAAGTTGGAGCAGATCTGCAAGCGCTATGGCGCGGTGCAGGTCATACCGGATCTGTCGCTCGACGTGGCGCCAGGTGAATTCATCGTGTTCCTCGGCCCGTCGGGCTGCGGCAAGACCAGCCTGCTGCGCATGATCGCCGGGCTGGAGGAAGTGACCGGCGGCCGCATCCTCATCGGTGGCGAGGACGTCACCCAGGCACCGCCGGGCCAGCGCCAGCTGGCGATGGTCTTCCAGCACTACGCGCTTTATCCGCACATGACGGTGCGGGAGAACCTGGCCTTCGGCCTGCGCAACGTGAACGTGGCGGAGGCGGAGATCAACCGCCGCATCACCGAAGCGGCTCGCATGCTGGAGCTCGATGCCTTGTTGGCGCGCAAGCCCGGCCAGCTCTCGGGAGGGCAGCGCCAGCGCGTGGCCATCGGGCGGGCGGTGGTGAAAGAGCCAGCCATCTTCCTCTTCGACGAGCCACTGTCCAACCTGGATGCTGCACTGCGCGGCCGCACGCGGCTGGAGCTGGCGCAGCTGCACCGCCGGCTGGGCGCCACCATGGTGTTCGTGACCCACGACCAGATCGAAGCCATGACGCTGGCCACCCGCATCGTGGTGATGAATGCGGGCCGCATCGAACAGGTGGCTGCCCCCGCCGAGCTCTATCGCCGGCCCGCGACGCGGTTTGTCGCGGGCTTCATCGGCACGCCGGGCATGAACTTCCTGCAGGTGCGCCGGCTCGGGGACCGCGAAGGGCGTGTCGCGGTGCTGCTGCCGGGTGGTCAGGAACTGGTCACCCAGGTGGCCGGCCCAGACCTGGCCGGCCGGGAGCTGGCACTGGGCATTCGTCCGGAACACCTGGTGGTGAACGCGCGCGGCCCACTGCCGGGCACGGTGGAGATCGTAGAATTCCTGGGCGAGCGGACCCTGGCCCACATTCGTGTGGCCGATGGCACGCTGGTGGTTGCCACCGTGCCGGAGCAGGGCGGGGCGCCTTCGCTGGCGGCCGGCCAATCGGTTCAACTGGCCCTGACCATCGCCGAAACCCATCTCTTTGACGCCCAGGGCCTGGCCCACCACGCCAGCGAGCGCGAAGAGGTGGCTGCATGAGCGCCTCGCTCTCCGGCGCGGCTCCGAAGGCGGGCGGCCCGCTGGGGCGGCTCTCCTCGCCGGCGGTGGGGCTGCGCGCGTCCCAGGCGTCCAACGCCTTGTTCGTGCTGCCCTTTCTGGTGGTGTATGCGCTGCTGCTGCTCTGGCCGCTGGTCAAGGGCTGGATCATCAGTTTCCACGACCACGACCTGCTCTCCAACGACAGTTTCTTCATCGGCCTGCAGAACTATCGCGAACTGTGGGAGGACGACGTCTTCCACCAGGTGGTGTGGAACACGCTGCGCTTTGTGATGATCAGCGTGCCCATCTTCGTGGTGCTGTCGCTCACGCTGGCCATCGCGCTGAACCGGCCCGGCCGCCTGGCGGCGGTGCTGCGGGCCATCTTCTTTGCGGCAAGTGTGTTCTCGGTGACGCTGATCACGCTGGTGTGGCAGTTGGCGCTGATGCCCGGCCGCGGCATGGTGGACCAGGGCTTTGCCGCCCTGGGCCTGCCGCAGCTGCAATGGCTGACCAGCGACGCGCTGGCGCTGCCCACGCTGGCGTTGGTCACGGTGTGGTGGATCATCGGCCTGCCGATGATGTTGTTCCTGTCCGCGTTGCAGCAGATTCCTTCCGAGATGTATGAAGCAGCCGCGCTGGACAACGCCAGCCGCTGGCGCACGCTCACCCACGTGACCCTGCCATCGCTCAAGCGCACCATCGCGCTGGTGGCGGTGATCGAGGTGATCCGGCAATGCCAGGTGTTCCCGCAGGTCATGCTGATGACCAATGGCGGGCCCAACAACACCACGCGCCCGATCGTGCAGTTCATCTATGAACAGGCCTTCATGCAGCTGTCGCTGGGTTACGCCACGGCCGCCTCGCAGGTGCTGCTGCTGGTGATGCTGGCCGGTGTCTCGGTGCAGTTGTGGCTGGAACGGAACGACCGCGCGGGAGGTGTGCGATGAACCCGATGCTTCGCCGTGGCTGGTTCGACCGCTTCGTGATGGCCGCGCTGGTGCTGTTGGCCGCGTTGTGGATGCTGCCGCTGGCGTGGGTGCTGGCGCTTTCCTTCAAGCCCAACGAGCTGCTGATGGTGCGCACCGACGTGTTCCTGGCGCCGCCCTACACGCTGGCCAACTACCTGGACATCCTGCAGACCTCGCAGGTGTTCCGCTGGCTGGCCAACAGCGCGGGCGTGGCGTTGCTGCAGACCGTCGGTGTGCTGGTGCTCTCGTCCCTGGCCGGTTATGGCTTTGCGCGCTGCGAGTTTCCGGGGCGGCGCTGGCTTTTTGCGCTGGTGCTGTTTGGCCTGGCAGTGCCGGCGCAGTCCGTGTTCATCCCGCTGCACCGGCTGTTCTCGGAATGGAGCCTGCAGAACACCTATGCGGGCCTGGCGCTGCCCGGGCTGGCCGCACCGTTCGGGGTGTTCCTGATGACGCAGTATTTCAAGGGCGTGCCCATCGACCTGGAGGAGGCGGCGATGCTGGACAACGCCTCGCGCTTCAAGACCTTCTTCAAGGTGGTGCTGCCGCTGACGCTGCCGGCGCAGGCCACCTTGGGCATCTTCACCTTCCTGGCCTGCTGGAACGACTATCTGTGGCCGCTGGTCATTGCGACACAGCCGGAGATGTACACGCTGACCCGAGGGCTGGCGTCCACGCAGACCAACTTTGCGCAGTCCGAAGGGTTGGGCTTCCTGATGGCGCAGGCCGTGTTTGCCGGGCTGCCGGTGCTGCTGATCTACCTGAGCTTCCAGAAGCAACTGGTCACGGCGGTGGCGGGGACGGGGCGATGAGGCGCTTCCAACGACTGTGGGCGGCCGCGGTGCGGCACCTGGGGGGCAACGCGGACAACGCGGGCAACGCGGACAACGCGGGCAACGCGGGCAACGCAGACAACGCGGGCAACGCAGACATGGTGGGCAACGCAGGCATGGTGGACAAGTCGGGCATGGCGGGCACGGGTTGGACGCTGCGCGGCAGGGCGCTGTGCGGCGTGATGGCTGCGGTCGCCATGGTGGCCGGCTGCGGTAACCAGCAGGCCAACACGCCCCTCAAGACCGAGATCACGCTGATGCGGTTCTTCGGCAGTTGCGAGGCCAAGTTCGGGGCCGTGAACGATGCCAGCCAGGGCGTGGGCGAGTGCGGCATCGTCACCGCGCTGGTGAACGAGTTCAACGCCACCAACACCGACCACATCGTGGTGCGGACGCAGGTGGCGGAATGGGCGCCGTATTACGACCAGCTCACCGCCCGCCTGGTGGCCAAGGACATTCCGACCGTGGCGGTGATGCACGAGTCCGCCCTGGGCGACTACGTGCGCCGCCGGCTGGTGCTGCCGCTGGACCAGGACCTGGCGCGCCTGGGCGTGCCCGTGGACGACTTCACCGCCCACGCCCGAAAGGGCGTCACCTTCGATGGCCAGATCTACGCGCTGCCCTTCGACACCTGGGCCTGGCTCTGGCACATCAACACCACACTGATGGCGCAGGCCGGGCTGATGGGCACGGATGGCAAACCCCGGCTGCCGCATTCCCCGCAGGAGCTGCTGGCCATGGCGCGGCAATTCAAGGCCCGCACCGGCAAGCCGTTCTTTGCCTGGGCGGTGGCCAAGGAAACGGCGGCGACGCATCGCACCTTCCAGACCTTGCTGGCGCAGCAGGAGGCCCATCTCTTCAGCGCTGACGGCCGCAGCATCAACATGCATCAGCCGGAAGTGGTCAACGCGTTGAGCCTGATGCAGCAGCTGTATGCGGAAGGCCTGGTGAAACCCAACCTGGACTATGGCGGCGCCAATCAGGCCTTCCTGAACGGCGAAGCGGGCGTGGTGGTGGTGGGCACCTGGACCATCGACCAGTTCATGCGCGAGGCCGCGCGGCCCGCGTCGCCGCTGAAGGGGGGCTACACGGTGGTGCCGTTCCCGCAGCTCTACGCGCGCCCCGCGACCTTTGCCGATGGTCACAGCTGGGCGCTGTTCAAGGGCGGAGCGGCCACGCCGGAGCAGCAGGAGGCGGCCGTGAAGCTGCTGCAGTTCATCTGGAAGCGGGGCGCGGAATGGTCTCGAACCGGGCACCTGCCGGTCAGCCGCACGGTGGCGGCCAGCGACAGCTTCCGCCGCCTGCCCTTCCGCCAGGGGTTGGAAGAGATCACCCGCACCGGCACCGCGCTGCCTGGCAATGTGCCGACACAGCGGGCCGTGGAACTGCTGATCGGCGAGGACGTGGCCAATCTCCTCATCTCCAACAAGCCGGTGGGGGAGGTGCAGGCGGATGTCGAGAAGCAGGTGAACAAGGCTTTGAGGAAGGTACGGCGCTGATGAACTGGACAAATCCTCTGATCCCGCAACGGGCAGACCCGCAGATCTCACAACACGGGGGCCGGTACTGGTTCACCGGTTCCTTGCCCGGCTTTGACGCCATCGAGCTGCGCAGCGCGACCAGCATCGCCGGCCTCGCTGCGGCAGCGCCGCACATCATCTGGCGCCGCCACCCGCAGGGGCCCGCGAGTTGGCACATCTGGGCGCCCGAGCTGCACCGGGTGGAGGGCCGCTGGATCGTCTACTTCGCCGCCGGGGAGCGGGACGACATCTGGAAGATCCGCATCCATGTGCTGGAGAACACCCATGCCGATCCGGTGCAAGGCGAGTGGGTGGAACGGGGCCAGCTGAAGACTCCGCTGGACGACTTTGCCCTGGACGCCACCACCTTCGAGCATCGTGGCACCCATTACCTGAGCTGGGCCGAGGCGGACACCTCACGCGCCGGCAAGACCAACATCTACCTGGCGCCGCTGGTGAACCCGTGGACGCTGGGCGGCGCGCCGACCTTGATCAGCGAGGCCACCCATGACTGGGAGCGCATCGGGTTTGCGGTGAACGAAGGGCCGGCGGTCCTCCGGCGCCATGGCCGTATCTTCATCAGCTATTCGGCCGCAGCGACTGATCACCACTACTGCATGGGCTTGCTGTGGGCCGATGAGGGGGCGGACCTGCTGGACGCCGCGAGTTGGCGGAAGTCCCCCACGCCGGTCTTTGCAAGCGCCAATGGCCAGTTCGGCCCCGGCCACAACAGCTTCACCACCGCGCCGGACGGTACCGACCTGCTGGTCTATCACGCCCGCAACTACCGCGACATCGTGGGCGACCCGCTGCATGATCCCAACCGGCATGCGCGGGTGCAGCCGTTTGGCTGGAACGCGGAGGGCTTCCCGGTGTTTGGGGAGCCGCAGCCGGATGGGCCGGTGCAGGGGAGCCAGCCATGAAGACCACCAGCCGCAGCATCACGGCGATGAGGTGGGCGATGAGGTCGGCGATGAGGTGGGCGATGAGGTCGGCGATGAGGTCGGCGATGAGGTCGGCGATGAGGTCGGCCCGTGTCTTCGCTCTCCTGGTGCTGGGTCCTGTTCTGGCTGCGCCTACCCAGGCCCAGACCAGGCCGACCGAAAGCTTCGGCCTTGGCAGCCCTCACGACCATGCCCATGTGTCTGTCCAGTTGGACCCCCAGGGGCGCCTGATCTACTACGCCGACGCTGGCGGTGCGCCGTTGATCGAGGCGGCCCGGTTGGGGCTGCGGCTGAAGGGCGCCGTCTGGGACGAAGGCTTGAAGGACCTGCGCTGCGGGCCCACGCTGAATGCTCGGGAACGCTATGCCTTGATCGGCAAGCGCAGCCAGGTGGACAACGGCTACCGCGCGAGGACCTGCGCAGTGAGCAATCCACAGGGGCAGGTTCTTGAGCTGGACTTTCGCGCCTTCGATGACGGCGTGGCCTTCCGCTACCGTGTGGCGGGCGCGGAGCCGGCTCGCAAGCAATTGGTGGAGGAGCTGACCAGCTTCAGGCTGATCCCGGGCCGTGCCTGGATGCAGCCGATGCAGGTGGCCCAGACCGGCTGGATGAACACCAACCCGGCGTATGAAGAGCACTACCGGATGGACATACCGGTGGGTGAAACATCGCCGTCGCCGGCCGGCTGGGTGTTTCCCGCATTGTTCCGCCTCAACTACTCCCCCGATCCCTGCCATGGCGCCAGCAGCCCGTCAGTCGCCTCTCCAGGCTGCAGCCGGTCCGCTTCCGTAGACACCACGGAGAACCCGGCCGGTCGGCGTGGACCGGAAACCACCTGGGTCGTCATCACCGAGGCTGGCCTGGACGGCACCTGGCAGGCGTCCCGGCTGCAGGCTGAGGCACCGGGCGGTGAATACCGGATCGGCCAGCCGATGCCGGCGGAAGTGTTTCCCGGCGGCGGCCTGTTGGCCGATGTGCGGGGTACGCTGACCTCGCCCTGGCGGGTGATCAGCATGGGTGCACTGCCCACCGTCATGACGTCCACGCTGGGCACCGACCTCGCCGCGCCGGCCATTGCATTCCCCGCCGACCGCCTCCAACCGGGCCCGGCCTCCTGGAGCTGGGCCCTGCTGAAGGACGACGGGACGGTGTACGACGTGCAAAAGCGCTTCATCGACTACGCCGCCGACATGCACTGGCCCTACACGCTGATCGATGCGGACTGGGACCGCAAGATCGGCTGGAAGCGGATGGAGGAACTGGTGCGCTACGCGCAAGGCAAGGGCGTGGGTCTCTGGCTTTGGTACAACTCCTCGGGCAGTTGGAACAAGACCACCTACACGCCCAAGAGCCGGTTGCTGAAGGCCGCCGACCGCCGCGCCGAGTTCAAGCGGCTGCGGCAGGCCGGAGTGAAGGGCCTGAAGATCGATTTCTTCGGTGGCGACGGCCAGTCCATGATCCAGTATTACGTGGACATCATGAAGGACGCGGCCGCCGAGGGCCTGCTGCTCAACTTCCACGGCGCCACCTTGCCGCGCGGCTGGGCACGGACTTTTCCGAACCTGATGACCACGGAGGCGGTGAAGGGCTTCGAGTTCACCACCTTCGAGCAGAAGGACCAGGACGCCGTGGTGCGCCACCTGGCCATGCTGCCGTTTGCGCGCAACCTGTACGACCCGATGGACTTCACTCCGCTGGTTTTCGGGGACATCCCCAACATCCAGCGGGCCACCACCAACGGGTTCGAACTGGCCTTGTCGGTACTGTTGCTCTCCAGCGTGCAGCATTACGCCGAGACGCCCGAGGGCATGGCCCCGGTGCCGACCGAGGTGAAGGACTTCCTGCGGGAGCTGCCGCGCCGCTGGGACGACGTCAGGTTCCTGGGCGGCGAGCCGGGCCGCTGGCTGGTGCTGGCCCGCCGGGCGGGCGACCGCTGGGTGGTGGCAGGTATCAATGCGGACGACCAAGCCCGGGAGATTCGGGCCTACCTGCCGGAGATCGACCAGCGGGAGGGGCGGTTGATCATCAGCGGGGAGGGGCCTCGGGACTTCGACAGCCGCGCTGTGGCGCCGGGCGGTCTGCATCTTCTCACCCTGGGCGCCCGTGGCGGTTTTGTCGCCACCTTCCGGTGAGCCCGGCGCCAGGGGGAGCCAGCCGTGATAGCCTGCCGCCCGATGAAGACCCGTGCCGACCATTCCACCTACCGCCGTCAGCCTGAGGGCAAGAGCATGCACGGCCGCATCGTCAGCGACCTGGGGCTGGCGATCGTGTCCGGCGAGCTCAAGCCCGGTGACCGCCTGCCCGCCGAGCCACAACTGCTGGAGCGCTACGAAATCAGCCGGCCGGTGCTGCGTGAAGCGGTGCGGGTGCTGGTGGCCAAGGGCCTGGTGGTGTCGCGCCAGCGGGCCGGTGCGCTGGTGCGGCCGCGCAATGAGTGGCATCTGCTGGATCCGGACGTGCTGTATTGGCTGATCCAGACCAAGCCGCAGCAGGAGTTCCTCAACACCTTGATGGAAGTGCGGCGGATCTTTGAGCCGGCCGCCGCGGCGCTGGCGGCGCGGGCCGCGTCCGAGGACGAGGTGAAGCGGATCGAGGAAGCGTTTGCCGGCATGGCGGCGGCCACCGATGTGGAAGAGCTGCTGGAACCGGACCTGGCTTTTCACCGCCGCATTGCCGAGGCCACGGGCAACGACCTGATGGCCTACATCGGCAACATGCTCTCGCTGGCGTTGCGGGAGTCGATCATCCTGAGCAGCCAGTTGCCCAACACTCATGAACTTTCGTTGCCGCGCCACGAGGCCATCCTGACGGCGATCCGCAACCGCGACCCGCTGGGGGCGCGGCAGGCCACGCTGGTGCAATTGCAGGAGACGGACGATGACTTGAGCAACGTGCTGTCTTCCAAAGGCATCGTGGATCTGGCTTGATCACCAGGCACCTATCAAGCAACCATCTGCCCCCCGGCACCGACTCTGAACTCGATGGACGACGCTCCCAATCCCAACTGGTTCCTGCGCGCGCGGCTGAAGACGCGCCAGCTGCTGTTGCTGATCGCACTGGACGACCACCGCAATATCCACCGTGCTGCCGAGGCGCTGTGCATGACCCAGCCTGCGGCCTCCAAGCAGCTCAAGGACCTGGAAGACATGCTGGAGGTGAAGCTCTTCGAGCGCCTGCCCAGAGGCATGGAGCCGACCTTGTTTGGCGAGACCATGATCCGCCACGCGCGCATGGCGCTGACCAGCCTGGCGGCCGCGCACGACGACATCGTGGCGTTGAAGAAGGGGCTGACCGGACAGGTGGATGTGGGCGTGATCATGACGCCGGGCATGTCTCTGCTGCCCAAGGCGATTGCGCGAATCAAGACCACGGCGCCCTTGCTGCGCATCGGCGTGCAGTTGGAGACCAGCAAGGTGTTGTTGAACCTGCTGCAGCGCGGGGTGCTGGATTTCATGATCGGCCGGATCCTGGAAGAGGACGGTTCGGGTGGCCTGCACTATGAAGAGCTGACCGGAGAGCCGGCCTGCGCGGTGGCTCGACTGGGGCATCCGCTGTTGACGCGTGATGACCTGACGCTGGCCGACCTGGCCACGCAGCCCTGGATCCTGCCCCCACCGGGCAGCGTTCTGCGCCACCGCTGGGAACTGATGTTCCGCCGCGCCGCGCTGGAGCCGCCAGCAAATGCGGTGGACACCACGGCCCTGCTGGTGATCACGGCCTTGCTGCAGCAGACGGATTCGCTGCATGTGATGCCGCTGGAAGTGGCGAAGTACTACGCCTCGCTGCAGGCGCTGGCCATCCTGCCGATCGAGTTGCCCTGTGCGATGGATGCGTTCGGCATCATCACGCGGGAAGGTCATCTGTTGTCGCCAGGGGCCAGGGCCCTGCTGCTGGAGGTGAGGGGCGTGGCAAAGTCGTTGTACTAAAGCTCAATGCCAACCCCCGAAGGGGTCGGCATTCTTGCGAGGTTGCCTGCCGCTTAGAAGTCGCGAGACACCAGGATGCGTGGGTTCACAGGGATCCCTTCCCAAGCCTTGGGCGTGTAGAGGAGTTCAACCTTGGTCAAGCGCTTGTCGCCGGGCACGTTCAGAACCATGTTCCTGAAGCTCGATGAGTTCAGCGGGTTCTGTGATGCCTCAGTGACGTCGGACATCGGGCTCCACCACGGGCGCAGCCCGTCCTTGACCACCTGGTAGTGCTGGCTGCCGTCGGCATAGCTCACATGCAGGGTGAAGTCGCAGCCGTATTGATAGCAGTAGTGCTGGTACTTGCCCTTGCCGTTAGGTCGGATCGCTGCAAGGTCTTCGGCCTTGGTGGGATCCATCGTGTGGAGCAGGTTGCCGTTGTAGTGCAGGAGGTCGTAAACCTGGCTGGCTTCCGGATTGGTCATGCTGAACGACATGAGCACCGAGTAGACCGGCACATTCATCTTCTGCGGCAGGCCGCGGGCGATGCCGTAGGCCCCGTTGTGCGGATCGGCGGGCGTGAAGGCTTCGTACTCGCGGGTGTCAACGTTCAACCGCTGGAAGGTGGCATTGCCCTGACTGTCCTCGCCGAGCGGTGCAACGATCCGCTCGCCCACATTCCGTTGCATCATGGCGGCGGTGAAATCGGCCACCGGGCCGAACCGTTGCCCCTTGGCCTGCCAACCGGATCCGCCCTGCATGATGTCTTGCTTGATGCAGCGGCCTTCCTCGTCGCGTAGCAACGTGGTGTCGGTCAGGCAACTCTTGCCCAGGCTCGCCGTCGGCGGCGCAAATGATGGGAGCAGCAGCGAATGGTAGCTGTCCCAACCCCAGGTGGACCCCTTCAGGCTGCCACGGGGATAAGGGTACAAATCCATCGTATACCCTTCGTTGGTGTGGCGAACACCGAAAGCATGGCCCATCTCATGGATGAAAACGCCGGCAAAGTCCCAGTCGCCGGAAGCGACCACCCCACCCAGGTAGGCAACACCACCGGTATTGCTGCTTTTCACGTGGCCATCAGCGTAGCGATAGGCCACAGGTGCATAGTTGAATACGCCCATGGCGTCTTGGCCGTTGGCCTTGATCACTCGATCGCCAAAAACGATGCCGTACGTCAGTGCGTTAAAGCCGGGGGCGTCCGCGTTTCGAGCGATGCGGGCGGGCAGGGTTCCGTTGGGCGGCAGTGAGACGGTGTTCATCACGACCTTGCCCGCTGGGTGCGCCTCCACGGTGGCCCACATGGGCAGCCTGGCCCGGAGTTCGCGCACGGTCTCCAGGGAAGGTTGGGCAGCCGTGGCGATGGGGCGACCGCTGTTCTCCTCGGTCGCGCCAAAGTAGAAGAAGGGCAGAACGCGGATGTCTGCAGCGCTGTCGCCCGTCACATCCAGCGGCAAAGCGTTCCCGGCGGCGTAGTTGGTGGCACTGACCTTCAGTTGAACGTTCCGTTCGATGAAGTTGGCCGGCAGAACAGCGCTATAGCTGCCCGCACGGTAAGCCGGTCCGTTGTCTTCTGTCTTGGGTTGGACTGAGGGTGGGTTCAGCGGGACCGAGCCGATGAAGTCACCGCCGGACCAGGCTTCCACCTCGGGGTTCACGGCATCTTTGGCAGACAGGTCGATCACGGCCAACGCGGTCTGGAAGGGCTTGAGTCGCAGTGTTTCTTCGCGGCCCTTCGGCGAATGGTCCGCTGCCCAGTGCCGAACGCCGTTCGGCAGCATATGGGTCTGTCCGACGTCGATGCGTGTCATGTTCAGCGCGCCGGGAACATCGGGCGTCAGTTGGCCCAGAGGCGCATCCGCCGTAGCCGTCAGGACCCGCGAACCAAAGGGCCGCAGCGGTGAATGTGGGGTGCGGCCAGCAAGATTGGCCAGAGGGCCCGCGCTAGGGGTGGTTGCGCCTTCTGCCGTGATCGGAGGGTTCGAATCTTCGGGCGGGACAGCGCCGTCGTCAGGCTGCCCGACCTCTGCGGTGGCACTGCCATTGTTGGTGGCAACGGGGTGGGTGTCAGAGCCGCCGCCGCCGCATGCCGCCAGGACTGCGGCGAAGATCAGTGAAAGGCCGATCTTTGATGGAGCGCCACAGTAACGAGTGAGCTGTGCGGCATCAGAGAGGGTAGTAGCCATGATTTGCTATCCAAAGTTGAGGTGTGAAGGCAGTCTCCGCCTCAGCCTGTGGGTAGCGTAATTACCTATATATGTCGATCTTGTACAAATATAAGTGTGGCAAAACTACTTAATTGGGCCACTTCAGATGCAACCCGTTCCGCTATCAGGGTGAAGTTCATCGGCATCCCGCCGACGGATTCGATGCGGGCCCGTGCTCGGTCTGCGCGACCGGCTCGATGCGCCCATCTGCGCGGTATTTCAGCTCCTCCACCGCCACCGACCTCCGGAACTCCCCACCGCCTGGCAATTGGGCGTTGTGATAGAAGATGTAGGACTTCCCGTTGAACGCCACGATGGCCTGGTGGATGGTCGGCGTGCCGGTGTTCTTCTCCATGATCACGCCGCCCGGCGTCCACGGTCCGGTCGCTGATGGGCCCGTCATGTAGGCCGTCTCTTCCGGGAAGTGCTGCGAATAGCTCAGGTAGTAGCGGTCCTTGTGCTTGTGCACGTACGAGGCCTCGGTGAAGTCTTTCACCGTCACGGTCTGGATGGGCCCATCCAGCTCGATCATGTTGGGCTTGAGCTTCACGTACTTCAGCACCGTATTGCCGAAGTACAGATAGGCCTGCCCGTCGTCATCCACAAACACCGCCGGGTCAATGTCGTCCCACGCGATGTTGGTCTGCGTGGTCATGTCGTTGGTGATCAGGGCGGACCCGCGGGCGTCCTTGAAGGGGCCCGTCGGGCTGGCAGACGTGGCCACGCCCACGGCAAAACCCGGAATCGTGGCGTGTTCCACCGTGGTGTAGAAGAAGTACACCGGCTTGCCGTCCACCACCCGCCGCGTGATGTCCGACGCCCAGGCGCGGCCCTTGGCCCAGCGGAAGTCCAGCGCCTTCATCGGCACGCCGTGGTCCGTCCAGTGGACCATGTCGCAGCTCGAGAACACTCGCCACTCATGCATGACGAAGTCCTTGCCGTCGGGCGCGGCTTCGTCGTGGCCGGTATAGAGGTACACACGCCCGTTGTCCACCAGCGCGGCGGGGTCCGCGGTATAGAGCTTGGGGAAGAGTGGATTGGCGGCGGTCGCCGTGCCGGCGACACCCAGGGCCGCCAGCGCCAGGCAGGCGCCGGTGATCAGAGATTTCATGCAGCAGGGGAGGGAGGCGCTGAACCAGCGCCGGATACGGGACGGGACAGCAGGCGCTGCACCACACAGAACACAAACAGCAGCCCGCCGATCACGATCTTGGTCCACCAGGAGCTGAGCGTGCCGTCAAAGGCGATCAAGGTCTGGATGGTGCCCAGCACCAGCACGCCGGAGAGCGCGCCAGCCACATAGCCATAACCGCCACTGAGCATGGTGCCGCCAATCACGACCGCCGCAATCGCGTCCAGCTCAGCCCCCTGCGCATGGAGCCCATAACCGGACAGCATGTAGAAGCCAAACAGCAAACCACCCAGCGACGCACACAAGCCGCTGAAGCCATACACCATGAGTTTGGTGCGGCCCACCGGCAAGCCCATCATCAAGGCGGACGATTCATTGCCACCCAATGCATACACCGCCCGGCCAAAACCGCTGCGGTGCGCGAGCCAGATGCCCACCGCCAGCACACCCACGGCGATCACGGCACCGAGCGACAGGAAGCCGCCGGGCAGCGCCACCTGCATCTGCGAAATGTGCACAAAGGTCGGATCACTGATGGTGATGGAATCGACGCTGATCAAATAACAGAGCCCACGCGCCAGGAACATGCCGGCCAGTGTCACGATGAAGGGCTGCAGCTTGAAAACATGGATCAGCGCCCCTTGCAGCACGCCAAACACGGTGCCGCCCAGCAGCACCACGGCCATCACCACGGGGGCCGGCCAGTGCGCCTGCTGCAGCAGCCAGGCCGCCACGGTGGTGGACAAGGCCAGCACCGCACCCACCGAGAGATCGATGCCCCCCGACAGGATGACCAGGCTCATCCCCACCGCCAGCACCAGCAGGTAGGCGTTGTCGATCAACAGGTTGAGCATCACCTGCGGCGCCGCGAAACCGTCGTACATCACGCCACCGGTGGCGATCAGCACCACCAGAAGCACCACGGTCATCTGGGCGCTGAAGGCGGGGTGGTGCAGCCAGCGCAACAGCTGGCGTGCCAGGCGCTGGGCCGGTGGCTTGGGCGCCGGGCCTGGCCCGGGCCCAGGGCCGTGGCTGGCGGCAGTCCTCGTGTTGAGGGCTGGCACGGTGGCGGCCGCTGCCGAGGCGCTGACCGACGCACTCATGAGCGGCCTCCCGTCGCTGCCGCGCCCGGGCGCTTCCAGCGCTTGAGCATGGCGCGCCATTCATTCGACTGAAGGATGCAGAGCAGGAAGACGACCAGTGCCTTCACCACCATGTTGACCTCGGGCGGTACGCCCAGCGAGTAGATGGTGGTGGTGAGCGTCTGGATGATCAGCGCGCCCACCAGGCTGCCCGCCAGGTGGTACTTGCCGCCCGCCAGGGAGGCGCCGCCCAGCGTCACTGCCAGGATGGCATCCAGCTCCAGCAACAGGCCGGCGTTGTTGGCGTCCGCGCTCTTGATGTTGGAAGCGATCATCAGGCCCGCAGCCCCGGCACACACGGCGGCAAAGACGTAGCAGCCGAAGATCAGCGTGGCGGTGCGCAGGCCCGCCAGGCGGGAGGCGACCGGGTTGAGGCCGACCGCCTGGATGAACAGGCCCAGCGCCGTCTTGCGCAGCAGCAGCGTGGTGGCCAGCGCCACCGCCAGCACCACCCACAGCGAGACCGGCAGGCCCAGCGCATAGCCGCTGCCCAGCACGAAGAAGGAGGATTCGTAGACGGTGATGATCTGGCCATCCGCCAGCAATTGCGCCAGGCCGCGGCCCGCCACCATGAGAATCAGCGTGGCGATGATGGGCTGCAGCTTGAGGCCCGCCACCAGCACACCGTTCCAGACGCCGCACAGCAGCGCGGCGCCCAGGGCCGCCAGATAGGCCAGCGGCAGCGGCTGCCTGGCGTTGACCAGCATGGCCGCCACCGTAGCGGCAATGGCCACCACCGCGCCCACGGACACGTCGATGCCGCGTGTGGCAATCACCAGGCTCATGCCCAGCGAGGCCAGCATCAGCGGGGCTGCGCGGTTCAGGATGTCGATGAGCGGGCCGTAGAGATGGCCGTCCTTGATCTCCAGATGCCAAAAACCCGGCAGGCAGATCAGGTCGACGGTGAGCAGGATCAGCAGGGCCAGCACCGGCCGGAGCAGCGGGTGCTCATGCAGGGTGGCGAGCCAGGCGGCCCAGGGGGATCCGGAGGAAGTCGCAGCGGAGGGCGCAGGGGCGGGTGCGCCTGCGGCTCCTGAGTCTTGGGGGCGCAAGGGCAGGGAATCAATCACGGGTGGGGTCTCCGCCATCGCCGGCAATCGCCTCCAGCACGGTGTCTTCGTTCAGCTGGCCACGCTCGTAGACGCCACAGGCACGGCGGTCGCGCAGCACCATCAGGCGGTCGCTGCAGCGTAGCACTTCAGGGAGTTCGGAGGAGATGAAGAGCACGGCCATGCGCCGGTCCTCGGCACCTCCTTCGGCACAGAGGCGGCGAACCTCGCTCATGATCTCTTCCTTGGCACGGACGTCGATGCCGCGTGTGGGTTCGTCCAGGATCAGCAGCTGCGGCTGGGTGAGCAGCCAGCGGGCCAGCAGGGCCTTTTGCTGGTTGCCGCCGGAGAGCAGGCCGATGGGGGTGTTGATGTCCGGCGTCTTGATGCCCAGCCGGCGCACATAGTCTTCCGCCATGGCGCGCTGGCGCTTCAGGGGAATGGCACGCCACCAGCCCTGGCGGGCCTGCAGCGCCAGCACGATGTTCTCGCGCACCGAGAGCGCCAGCACCGCCCCTTCGAGCTTGCGGTCTTCCGAGCAGAAGGCGAGCCCGGCCTCGATGGCCTGGCGCGGGGAGGTGAAGCGTTGGCGCTTGCCGTTGACTTCCACGTCGCCGGCATCGGCGTTGTCGGCGCCAAAGAGCAGGCGGGCGGTTTCGGTGCGGCCGGAGCCCAGCAGGCCGCACAGGCCCAGGACCTCGCCGCGGCGGATTTCCAGGTCCATCGGCTTCAGGGCGCCCCGGCGGGCGAGGCCATGGGTGCGGAGCACCGCTTCGCCGCCGCTGGCGCAGTGGTCCGGGGCCGTGTGGGTGGAGGCCGCATGGGGGCCCACCATCTTCTGCACCAGCTCCAGCCGGCCCAGTTCAGCGGCCCAGTATTCACCTTCCGTGCGGCCATTGCGCATGACGGTGATGCGGTCGGAGACGGCATACACCTGGTCCAGGAAGTGGGTGACGAACAGGATGGCCATGCCTTGCTCGCGCAGGCGGCGCATCACGCGGAACAAGTGCTGGACGGAGGCCTCATCCAGGCTGGAGGTCGGCTCGTCCAGGATCAGCACCTGGGCGGAGATGTTGAGCGCGCGCGCAATGGCCACCATCTGCTGCACCGCCAGCGAGTAGCGGGCCAGCGGTGCTTCCACCTCGATGTCCAGCTCCAGTTCCGCCAGCAGCTCGCGGGAACGGGCGCGCATGCGCTTCCAGTCGATCTGGCCGAAGCGTTTGGGGTAGCGGCCGATGAAGAGGTTTTCCGCCACCGACAGGTTGGGGCAGAGGTTCACCTCCTGATAGACGGTGCTGATGCCGAGGTCCTGCGCCTGCGCGGTGGAACGCGGGGCAATGGGGCCGCCCTGCAGGTGGATGCTGCCGGCGTCCGGCGCGTAGAGGCCGGTCAACACCTTGATCAGCGTGGACTTGCCCGCGCCGTTCTGGCCCATCAGCGCATGGATTTCCCCGGCGAACAGGCGCAGGCCTGCGCCCGTGAGTGCCTGAACGCCCGGGAAGCCCTTGTTGATGCCTTCCAGCACCAACACCGGTGCTGATCCGTTATGCCGCAAACCGTTCTCCTTTGATGCCACCGGGCACCGGCGTGCCTGCGCCGGGCCCGTTCTCCGGATCAGTACTTGCGCTTGGGCAGTTCCTGCGCCGCGACGTCGGCGGCGAACACACCTTCCTCGGTCGTGATGCGCTTGGGAAGCGTCTTGCCGGCCTTCACGTCCTTGGCCAGCTGCATCAACTGCGGACCCAGCAGCGGGTTGCATTCGATGGTCACGTCCAGCTTGCCGGCCACCATGGCTTCGAAGGCGCCGCGTACACCGTCGATGGAGACGATGGCGATGTCCTTGCGGGGTTTCAGGCCGGCTTCCTCGATGGCCTGGATGGCGCCGATGGCCATGTCGTCGTTGTGCGCGAACAGCAGGTGGATCTTCTTGTCCTTGGCCTTCAGGAAGGCTTCCATGACTTCCTTGCCCTTGGCGCGGGTGAAGTCACCGGACTGGGAGCGCAGGATCTTCAGGCGTGGTTCGGCCTTGATGGCCTCCTCGAAGCCCTTCTTGCGGTCGATGGCCGGGGCGGAACCCACGGTGCCCTGCAGCTCGACGATGTTCACGTCGCCAGTGGGCGCATTCTTCTTGGCCCATTCAATGGCCCACTTGCCGGCCTTGCGGCCTTCCTCGACGAAGTCCGAGCCGATGAAGGTGACGTACAGGGAGGGGTCGCTGACGTTGACGGCGCGGTCGGTGAGGATCACGGGGATGTTGGCGGCCTTGGCTTCACGCAGCACCGTGTCCCAGCCGGTTTCCACGACCGGGGAGAAGGCAATCACATCCACCTTTTGCGCGATGTAGCTGCGGATGGCCTTGACCTGGTTTTCCTGCTTTTGCTGGGCGTCAGCGAACTTCAGGGTGACGCCGGCCTGCTTGGCCGCGTCCTTGATGGAGTTGGTGTTGGCGGTACGCCATTCGCTTTCCGCGCCGACCTGGGAGAAACCCAGGACCAGCGGCTTGTCCGCCGCCAGGGCCGGGGTGAGGGCGCTGGCGCCCAGGGTCAGGCCGAGGGCGGCCAGGGCGAGCAGTTGCCGACGGAATGTCTTCATGCTTTGTCTCCTCGTTGGAATGAATATGCGTGCGCCGAGGTTTCCGACACACAGGTGAGGTGGGTCGCATCGTAGGCAGGGAAGGCATGCACATCCAATCACATTTCGGAGATCGATGATGCTGTGATTGATATCAGGGTTTGTATGCCTCCGGGGTCCGGGGGGCGGGTATCTCCCTGGGGCAGGTGGTGCAGGCGGGACTAATTGACCGGCGCCGGCGCCAACTTCAGCAGGCGCAGGTCGTACAGCCCTCCCGCCACCGATCCCGGCTCGGCCACCAGCCTGACCCGAAGGCTGCCGTCTGCCGGCCGAGGCCAGTCATCCGGAATCGGCAGGTCGAGGTTGTAGAACCCGTTGGCCGAATCTGCCGGTGCCTGGAGCGTCATGGCGCGCAACACACGCCCATTGAGTTCAACGGCGAAGCGCCGCCCATCATCCAGGCCGCATAGGCCCAGGCGCAGAAGCTTGCCTTCGCGGCTGGGGTCGTTCAGCCGATACACCATCCACACCGTGGCGTGACGCCAGCGCCGCCCCTGGTTGAGCCCGGTCTCCACGCCTTCGCCCTCAAAGCCGTGGTCGCTCTCCGGCTGCTGTTCACCGGGAGCCACTGCGTCTACCGTGCGCGCCTGCAGGGCCAGCCGCTCACGTTCCTCGGCCGCGAATCGCTTGCGTTCGTTCGCAGCCTCGATCGGCGTGCCGTGCGGCCAGTAGATGACGTAGCGGCTGTCATGCAGACGAAAGAAGGGCACCAAGGTGTGGCTCAGTGCGCGGGATGCATCCGGGCCCTGCAACAGCTCGGCAGTGCTGAACTGCAGGTCTCGCGCGGGCAGGCGACGGATGGCGCGGGCCTTGTCGCGCGCCGCGCTGACCAGCCATGGCGCCGTCGCCAGCGGCAGGCGAGTGCCCTGGGCGATGTGATCCATGCGGGCATCGCCGGCCCGCGTCTGCAGCCGCTCGCCGGGGATGGGCATGGTGCGCGCGGCCAGGACGATGGGCCCATGCATCACGGCCGCATAGCGCGGCAGCTGCGGCATCGGTTCCAGCCGAGTGGCCATTGGCAGCGTGAGCTCCACAAGGTCGCCGGTGGCCCAGTCGCGATTCAAGGGCAGGTAGTCGCCCGGCGTGAGGGTCAGCGGGACCGTCTTGCCGTTGATCCGCAACCGCGCCTTCGCCCCGGTCCAGCCGGGGATACGCAACCGGAGCGTGAAGTGGCCGCCGCGTTCGATGTGCACGCGGGTCCGTGGTTCATCAGGGAAGCGGGTCTCCTGGCGGAGTGCGATGTCCACATCTTCAAGCACCAGCCGCGAGGCGATGAAATGGTTCAGCCAGATCGATGCAACACCTTCATCGCCCATCGCCTGGCGCCCAAGGGGCCCGGTGTCTCCCGTGGCGCCCCGGAGGGCGGTGCCACCTGCATCGCGGTGGTCGGCCAGCGCCGTGCCACGCGTGGCCGAGCGCGAATAGATGAACTGCCCGTGCCGCGCATGGCTCTCCAACCCGGAGCCCACGCAGCACCACATGCCCAGGTCCACCTGCGAATACACGCGGTAGTGCTGCGGGCGCATTGGTGTGAAATAGACAAAACCACCGTCCGGGTGCTGCGAGGCAAGGATGTGGTTGAACAGCGTGCGCTCGTGGAAGTCGGCATAAGCCGCGCGCTCACGGTCATCCACCGCATGGGCCTGCAGCAGCTCCGTCAGCTTCAGCATGTTGTAGCTGTTGCAGGTCTCGGGGCCTTCCACCTCGTCCAGCATGGGTTGGAAGTCCTCCAGCGGATGAAAGTGTTCCTTGACGCTGTTGCCGCCGATGGCGACGCTGCGGCGCTCGGCAACGGTGCGCCAGAAAAAGCGGGCCGGTGCGAGCCAGTCGGCATCGGTGTCGGCCTTCGGCTCGCCCCCTTTCCCGGTCTGAGACAGCTCCTGCGCGATGCGCGCAAAGCCGATCACCTTCGGGATCTGCGTATTGGCATGCAGCCCCGTCAGCGCGTCCCGTGATTCACGCAGGGGCTGCAGCAGCGCCAGGTGGCTGAACCGCTGCGCCAGGCGCAGGTAGCGCATCTCGCCAGTCATCCGGTGCGCATCGGCCAGCACCTCGTTCATGCCGCCGTGCTCGGCGCGCATCATGTCCTGAAGCTGCGCATCGCTGAGCGGGCTCAGCAGCCGGTCGGCCCAATCACACAGCGCGAGGAACATGACCCGCGCCGCCGGTTCGTCGGCCAGCAGCCAGGCGTCCCTGAGACCCGCAAAGGTCTTGTGGACGTTGTACCAAGGCACCCAGCGGCCGTTGACCGAGAAGTTGTCCACCCGCAGCTCTCCCCGCGCGATGGCCGTCCAGGCCGCCTTGCCGTCCGGAATGCCACCGAGGTAGCCATCGCCATGGGCCTGCTGGCAGCGCTGCAGGACGGCCAGTGTCTGGCGCAGCCGCGCCTGCACGGCCGCGTCACCGGTGGCGGCCCACATCAACGCCAAGGCGGATACATAGTGGCCGCCCATGTGGCCATCCAGGCCGGAACTCTCCCAGTTGCCGTAGGCGGGCGCCTGCTGCGGCAGGCCGGCTTCGCGCAGGAAGGGCGCGAGCAGTCGGTCCGGATTGAGCGCCATGAGGTAGCGCAGGTCGGTCTGCTGAGCGGCGAGAAACGGGCCCTCCAGCAGCCGGACGCTGGACAGGGGAACCGGCAGGGCGTTTCCTGCCAAGTCGGAAGCCGACGCCGAACCGGCCGGAGCGTCTTTCGCCAAGAGCCCCGCAAATACCGGTCCGCAGGCGGCTGAGGCGGCTGAAGCGGCTGCGGTGCCGCACAGGCATCGCCGAAGAAAATCACGACGCATCAATGCCTCGCTTCAGGACGCCAAAGCCAGCGTCCCCTCAGGATTGCTCGGCAGGCAGGGGTGCTGCCCATCGACATGGCACCCCTGCCTGCCGCCCATCACTCCACCGCCACCACCACAATCGACTTCGGCGGCAAGGTCAGCCCCAGCTTTCCGTTGCTGGCCTGGGCCTGGTAGGGCTTGGGTTTGACCGTGTCCGGTGCGGCAAAGGTGTTCTCCGCATCCATCTTGTCCGCGCTCAGCACCTGCCCAATGGCCTTGCTGGCGCCAGCCCCTTGCACCGCCAGCTGCACCGTCTCGCTCTCACGCGGGTTCACGTTCACCAGTGCCACATACAGCTTGCCATCCTTGCCCCGTGCCGCCGTGGCATTCACCGTGGGCATCTGCCGCCCGCCCAGCGCATAGGTCGGGTTGTCGCTCAGGCTCACCGGCACGGTCGTTGCGTCCTGGAACGGTGTGTACATCGCATACGCGTGGTATGTCGGCGTCAGCACCATCTTGTCCTTGTCCGTCTGGATCATGGCCTGCAGCACATTCACCATCTGGGCGATGTTGGTCATGTGCACGCGGTCCGCATGCCGGTGGAACATGTGGAAGTGCAGGGCGGCCAGCACCGCGTCACGCAGCGTGTTGCGCTGGACCAGGAAGCCGGGATTGGAGCCGGGGTCCGGCAGGTACCACGCACCCCATTCGTCCAGGTAGAGGCCCAGCTTCTTCTTTGGGTCGTTCTTGTCGAGGATGGCGATATCCGCCTTGACGACGTTCTCGAACTCCTGGGTGTAGGAGAGCAGCGAGAGCCATTCCTCTTCCTTGAACCCCACCGCATGGCCCTTCTTCTCCCAGGCACCGCCGGAGAAGACGTAATAGTGGTGGTTGATGGCGTCAAAGGGGAAGTAGACGTTCTGCTGCGCGCTCAGCACTTCCGTCCAGCGGGTGTCGTCGGCGTTGCCGCCACTGGCGATGAACTTGGGCCGGTTGTTCTCCGGCGTCTTCAGGAAGGTCGCCACCTGCCGGTACAGGTTGACGTAATACTCGGGCGACATGTTGCCGCCGCAGCCCCAGGCCTCATTGCCGATGGCGAAGTAATGCAGGCGGAACGGCTTGTCCCGGCCGTTCTTGCGGCGCAGCTGGGCCAGGGTGGAGTTGCCCTCGGCCGTCATGTATTCGATCCATTCGGACATTTCCTGCGCACTGCCAGTGCCCAGGTTGCCATTCACGTAGGCCTCGGCACCCAGTTGCTCCACCAGGTCGAAGAACTCGTGCGTGCCCACGGCATTGTTCTCGGGCACGCCGCCCCAGTTGGTGTTGACCTTCACCGGCCGCTTGCTGCGTGGGCCGATGCCGTCGCGCCAGTGGTATTCGTCGGCGAAGCAGCCCCCCGGCCAGCGCACCAGTGGCACCTTCAGGGCCTTGAGGGCGCCCACCACGTCCTTGCGCCAGCCGCGCACGTTGGGGATCTTCGAGTCCGGCCCCACCCACATGCCCTCGTAGATGCCGGTGCCCAGGTGCTCGGCAAACTGGCCGTATACGTTGCGGTGGATTACCGGGCCGGGCTGGTCCGCGGCGATGCTCACCTGCACGGTGGCGGCGGCTGGGGTCATGGCGCCCGGCGCCGGCGCGGTGGACTGCGCCAGGGCGGGCGTCAGCGCGGATGCGCTCGCCAGGCCGAGGGCCAGCAAGGTCTTCTTCATGTCGTCTCCATCTGTTGTTGTCGTTTCCATGGCGGCAAGCCCCCAAGGCGCAATGGCGTTACTCAATGGCTCGCAATGCCACTCAATGCCACGTTCTGGCACTTGCGAAGGGCACTTGCGAAGGGCGCTTGCAACAAGGCCCCTGGGCACGGCGCCCGCAACCGCTGCGCAGACGTCATGTCCAGGGGCCCTGGGGCCCATCCTTCAGAACTTCCCTTCAGTGCGAGTGCCGTGGCACTGCCGAGCCGCGGCAACCCCTCAGGAAGTCGAAGTCGCAGCCTTCATCGGCCTGCAGCACGTGTTGCACATACAGCTTGCGGTAGCCGCTGGCGTCGGCCGGGTCCGGCTGTTGGCGGGCAGCCCAGTCGTCCAGGCGAGCTTGCAATTCGGCGTCGGAGATGTCCAGGTGCAGGCGGTTGTTGGCGCAGTCCAGCTCGATCCAGTCGCCTTCCTTCACCACCGCCAGCGGGCCACCGGCCTTGGCCTCGGGCGCCACATGCAGCACCACGGTGCCGTAGGCGGTGCCGCTCATGCGGGCGTCGCTGATACGCACCATGTCCTTGATGCCCTGGGCCAGCAGCTTGGGCGGCAGGCCCATGTTGCCCACCTCGGCCATGCCGGGGTAGCCGCGCGGGCCGCAGTTCTTCATGACCAGCACCGAGTCTTTGTCGACCTCCAGGGCCGGATCCATGATGCGGGCCTTGTAGTCGTCGAAGTCCTCGAAGACCACGGCACGGCCACGATGCTGCATCAGCTCGGGCGTTGCGGCCGAAGGCTTGAGCACCGCACCGCGGGGGGCCAGATTGCCGCGCAGCACGCAGATGCCGCCGTCCGCAATCAGGGGCTTGGCGATGGGGCGCACCACTTCGTCGTCGTAGATCGGGGCGTCGTGGCAGTTCTCCCACAGGGTGCGGCCGTTGACGGTCAGGGCGTCCTTGTGCGGCAGCAGGTCGGCTTCGCCCAGGCGGCGCAGCACGGCGGGCAGGCCGCCAGCGTAGTAGAACTCTTCCATCAGGAAGCGGCCGCTGGGCAGCAGGTCCACCAGTGTGGGCGTGCCACGGCCGATGCGGGTCCAGTCTTCCAGCTCCAGCGGCACACCCATGCGGCCGGCGATGGCCTTGAGGTGGATCACCGCATTGGTGGAGCCGCCAATGGCGGCATTGGTGCGGATGGCGTTCTCGAACGCCTCGCGCGTCAGGATCCTGGACAGCTTCAGGTCCTCCCAGACCATGTCCACGATGCGCATGCCGGAGAGGTGGGCCAGCACATAGCGGCGGGCGTCCACCGCCGGGATGGCGGCATTGTGGGGCAGGGAGGTGCCCAGGGATTCGGCCATGCAGGCCATGGTGCTGGCGGTGCCCATGGTGTTGCAGGTGCCGGCGGAGCGGGAATGGCCCGCTTCGGCGGCGATGAAGTCATGCATGGAGATCTCGCCGGCCTTGACCTGCTCATGCAGCTGCCACACCGCCGTGCCGGAGCCGATGTTCTTGCCGCCGAGCTTGCCGTTGAGCATGGGCCCGCCGGTGACCACGATGGTGGGCAGGTCCACACTGGCCGCGCCCATCAGCAGTGCGGGGGTGGTCTTGTCGCAGCCCACCAGCAGCACCACGGCATCCATCGGATTGCCACGGATGGACTCTTCCACGTCCATGCTGGCCAGGTTGCGCGTCAGCATGGCGGTGGGGCGCAGGTTGGATTCGCCGTTGCTGAAGACGGGGAACTCCACCGGGAAGCCACCCGCTTCCAGAATGCCGCGCTTCACATGCTCTGCCAGCTTGCGGAAGTGGGCGTTGCAGGGGGTCAGCTCCGACCAGGTGTTGCAGATGCCGATGATGGGCTTGCCCTGGAACTCGTGGTCCGGAATGCCCTGGTTCTTCATCCAGCTCCGGTACATGAAGCCGTTCTTGTCCTGGGTGCCGAACCACTCGGCGGAACGGAGCTTCCTGGTTTTCTTAGCCTCTGTCATGGGTCCTTCTGAAGTTCGCTGGGGTCCTGCCCCGTTGGCGGCCATGCTAGGCATGACGGCGATGCTGATCAAATCAATTGTTTCAACGGTCTGATATCGAAATCGATATGGTCTGTCGCAGGTCGGTCACAGATGGGTCAGGCGGCGCCCAGGGCATCGCGTGGCGGGCGGCCGGGCTTCAATCCGCCAGGCCGGCGTCGCCAAAGACCGGCATGCCCTGGGCGTCCCAGCACAGGCGCTTGACGAAGGTGTGGCGGTCCGGGTTCCAGAGCGGGTCGCCCTCGATCTCGGTGTAGGTGCGGGCGTGGTAGACCAGCAGCACGGTCTGCCCGTCCTCGTCCAGGCTGAAGCTGTTGTGGCCCGGGCCGAAGATGGGCTGGGTGGGGCTGGTGGTCAGTACCGGGGTGGGGGACTTGTGCCAGCTGGCGGGGTCCAGCGGGTCCGCTTGCTCGTCCGCCCAGAGCAGGCCCATGGCGTAGTTCTGGTCGGTGGCGCTGGCGGAGTAGCTGATGAAGACCTTGCCGTTGCGCTTGAGCACCGACGGCCCCTCGTTCACCAGGAAGCCGCGGCACTCCCAGTCATATTCCGGCCGGGAGAGCAGCACCGGAGGGCCCGCCAGCGTCCACGGGTTGCTCATGGGCGCGATATACAGATTGGAATTGCCCGCAATCGCGGGGTCCTTCTGCGCCCACAGGTAATACAACTGGCCGCGATGCGAGAAGGTGGTGGCGTCCAGGCTGAAGCTGTCCAGCCCGGTCGCCACCTGGCCCAGGAAGGTCCACTCGCCCTCCAGTGGATTGGGCGACGGATTGCGCAGCGCATACATGCGATGCTGGAACAGGCCACCCACAATCGCCCGGCTGGGCGCAGCGGCGAAGTAGACGTACCAGGCGCCGTCGTGATGGTGCAGCTCCGGCGCCCACACCAGCTCGGACCACGCGCCGGTATCCGGCTTCTGCCAGGCCGTGACCGTCTCGGCCTGCGCCAGATCCTGCCAGCGGCGGGCCCGGCGCAGTTCGATGCGGTCATAGGCCGGCACGGAGGCGGTGAAGTAATACCAGCCGTCGGTGTGCCGCGTGAGGTGCGGGTCGGCGCGCTGGGGGATGAGAGGCGCCAGGACCGTGGGTGCGGCAGGTGCCAAGGCGGGGGAGGGATTCATGGGGGAACAGATCCTGACTGCTTGAATGCGGTGCGGGCCCGGGGGGGCGGGGGCGCGCCCCCGGGGCTGTGCACCCTGATTACATCTTCCAGCGCAGCCCCACGGCCACCGTGCGGTCGTAGTAGCGCACGTCGCGCACCAGGGAGGGGTTGCTGTCGAAGTAGTCGTGATAAGCCTGGTTGAGCAGGTTGGTCACGTCCAGGGAGACGGTCAGCTGCTTGCTGATGTTGTAGCCAATCGAGGCATCCAGCGTGCGCAGCGGGGCCACCCACAGCTCGCGGCCGGTGGTCCGGTACGGCGACTCCGCCAGGAACTTGGAGCGCCAGTTGTAGGCCAGCCGCCCGTAGATGTTGTTGCGCTCATACAGGCCCACCACGTTGTAGCCCTTGCGGGACTGGCCCAGGAAGGTGGTGGTGTTGCCGGCCGCGTCGGTCTGGCTGCCCGTCATGAAGGTGAAATTGGCTTCCAGGCCGAAACCGCTCAGCCAGCCGGGCAGGAAGTCGTAGAACTGGCGGTAGCCGAGTTCATAGCCGTGCAGCTCGGCGGTCGTGAGGTTGACCGGCTTGGTCACCCGGTAGAGCACGTCGTCGATCGTGGTCTCGGTGGTCTGGGTCATCACGCGGTTCTTGAACTTGTGGTCGAACAGCGTGCCGGTGATGGCGCCGGTCTTGGTGAAGTACCACTCCAAGGCCACGTCGGTGTTGTTGGATTCCGTCGGCTTCAGGTCCGGGTTGCCGCCCGCGATGGTGCCGTAGGTCACGCCGCCGCCCGGGGGGCTGACGGTGGTGGCGGGGTTGTAGTCCGAGAAGGCCGGCCGCTCGATGGTCTTGCCCCACACCAGCCGGCCGATCAGGCGCGGCGTCAGTTCGGCGCGCAGCGAGATCGTGGGCAGGGCATCGGTGCGGGAGGTGTCGATGTTGACCGGCGTGATCGTGCCGGTGGCGTTGTCCTTCGAATTGCCGCGCAGCACCTGGGAGGTGTGCACCAGGCGCAGCCCGGCCACGCCGGTGATGGGCTTGCCCAGCAGGTCAAACCCGAACTTCAGGCGGCCGTAGGCGCTGGAGGTCTTTTCGGTGTCGTCGAAGCGGGTGGTGGGGTCGTAGGCGGTGAGGTCGGTGCTGCCGGTCAGCATCTCGCGGAAGGCGGCACCGTTGTCCAGCAGCCAGTCGCGGGAGGCATAGGCATATTGCTTCACGCCGAAGTCCCCCCAGGTGCTGGGCGAGACCGCCCAGATGCCGGGGAAGTTGGCCAGGCTCTGGCCGACGGCGGAGAAGCTGGTGGTCCAGGCCATGTTGGTCTGCACCGCCATGGCGTCGCGCTTGGCCAGCCGGAGGCCGGTACTGAACTCCTTGAAGAAGCCGTCGCCCAGGTCGTAATCCGCGTCACCACGCCAGTCGGTGGAGTTGCCTTCTCGCACGCCACGCACATCCACGCCGCCGTTGATGTGGAAGTTGGCGGGGTTGGTCAGGTCCAGGCCGGGGTAGTCGATGAAGCCGCCGCTGTCCTTCACGGACGCCACGGTGCTGGTGGGGTTGTAGCCGGTATCCAGAATCCGGTTCACCCAGTCGATCTTGCTGTGCGTGTGGGCCAGCTCGGTCTTCAGCTTGAGCTTGTCATTCACCTGCAGGGTGCCGCCCAGCGCCAGCTGCATGTTGCGGGCGTCGTCATGCTTGGCCTGGGTGGAGGTGAAACCCCAGCCCGGGTAGTTGGTGTTGGTGATGGTGTCCAGGTTGTCCGTGCCTGGCTTGGTGGTGATGACGCTGCCATCGGCCGGGATCCAGCCGAGGTTGGGGTCGTTGACCAGACCGATGCCGCCCACCAGGAAGGACTGCTGGTAGCGGTGATTGATCTTGGTGGCAAAACCTTCCAGGTACACCTCGGCGTCCTTGCTGGGCTTCCATTGGAGGGCGAAGTTACCGGCCACGCGGCGGCGGTCGCCGAGGTCCAGCACCCGGCCCATGCTGTCGGAGGCCACCACCTGGTTCTGGCGGCCGGGCACGGTCACCAGCAGCGGGTCGCCCACGAAGGCGCGCTCGTCGTGGTACTGCCCGCGTTGATAGGACAAGCCGATCAAGGCCCCCATTTCACCCAGGTCGGTCTTCCAGCGGTTGGAGGCCATGGTGCTGAGGTCGGGGTTGTTCGTCTTGGCCTTGTCGCGGCGCTCGCCCCGGGCATTGATGAACAGCTGCGCGTCCTTGAAGTCAAACGGGCGGTTGGTCCGCACGTCAATGACGCCGGCCGTGCCGCCTTCAGGCAGGCTGGCTTCCTGCGTCTTGTAGACGTCGATACGGTTGAGCATGGTGGCCGGCACGTCGGCCAGGTACAGGCTACGGCCGGAATCGGAGAAGAACTCACGGCCATTGAGCAGCGTGACGATGCCGCCCAGGCCGCGGATGATCACCGTGCCGGCTTCACCATTGCCACGCTGGATCTGCACACCGGTCACCCGGCCCAGCAATTCCGCCACGTTCTTGTCGGGGAACTTGCCAATGTCCTCGGCCACGATGGAATCCACCACCTGGTCGGAATTCTGCTTGATGGTCTGGGCCGATTCGGCCGACTTGCGCATGCCGGTAACAACGACGGTGTCGAGGGCGGTCTTCTCCGTGGCCGCGGGTGGGGCAGGGGGCGTGGGCGCATCGGCTGGTGCCGGTGCCGGTGCCGGGGCGGGCGCTGCCTGGGCCAGTGCCGAACCGGCGCCCATCAGGCAACTCAGGATCACGACGGCGGAGGTTACACCACGCAGGGCGAATCCTCGGTCGCGTTCGGTATCGCCGCTGGCGGCCTGAAGAGGGGATCCCGAAAAAGCAGCGGGAGAATGGGAGGTGCGCGCCGGGCGCAGCTCGGACCGGGTAGTGCTCATGTTGTCTCCGTCTTTGTTTTGGGTGCAGGGGGAGCCGTGTCAAGGTCCCTAGGTGAGCGGACCGAATGCTAGGCAGCGCACTGATTAGCGACCAATCACATTTGGGTCCCCATCAATGCCGGTTTCGGCATTGGGGTTGGACCTTGCGGGTTGTCCCGGACAAGAGAAAACGGCACCTTGCTCTATCCTCCCGACCGCACAACAGGCACGCCGTTCCACCCCGAATGACGCTTACGCTGATTTAGCGGTAAACAGTTGGTTTCACAAGGGTTTGGGGGCACGGCGGCACAACGACCAGGAGACGCATGAAGTTCACCGACGGCCAATGGCTGCTGCAGCCCGGCGTGGCGGCGCACTACGCCACCGAAACCTATGCCGTGGACGTGAGGGAGGACCGCGTGGTCCTGCTCGTCACGACCCGGCCCATCAAGCACCGCGGGGATACGTTGGCCGGGCCGACGATCACCGTCACGCTGCAATCACCGGCGCCGGGCGTCATCCGCGTCAGTGCCGCGCATTACGTGGCCGGGCTGGCGCGCCGCCTGAATGTGCCGATGCCGGGTGCGTCGGCGCAGCGCCTTCAGGTGGAAGAGACGGCGCAACTGCTGCGCGTCACGTCCGGGTCGCTGACGGTGGACGTCAAGAAGGGCGAGGGCTACAGCCTGGTGTTCCGCGAGGGCGACAAGGTCCTCACCCGCAGCGATTCACGCGGGCTGGGGTATCTGCAATGGAGCGGCAAAGGCAGCTTCATGCATGAACAGCTCTCGCTGGGCGTGGGTGAATACGTCTACGGCCTGGGTGAGCGCTTCACGCCCTGGATCAAGAACGGCCAGGTGGTGGAGAACATCAACAAGGACGGCGGCACGGCCTGCGAGCAGGCCTACAAGAGCGTGCCGTTCTACATGAGCAGCCGCGGCTACGGCGTGCTGGTGAACGAGGCGGGGCCGGTGTCCTTCGAGGTGGCCTCGGAGAAGACTTCCCGCGTGCAGTTCAGCCGTGAGGGCGAGAGCCTGGACTACTGCGTGGTGGCCGGCCCCACGCCCAAGGACGTGGTGCAGCGCCTCACCGCGCTGACCGGCCGCGCACCCTTGCCGCCGGCCTGGAGCTTCGGCCTGTGGATGACGACCTCATTCACCACGCAATACGACGAAGCCACCGCCACCCATTTCATCGACGAAATGGCACGGCGCGAACTGCCGCTGGCCGTCTTCCATTTCGACTGCTTCTGGATGCGGGAGTTCCAGTGGTGCGACTTCCAATGGGATTCGCGCGGCTTCCCGGATCCCGAAGGCATGCTGGCCCGGCTGCGCGCCAAGGGCCTGCGCATCAGCCTGTGGATCAATCCGTATGTGGCGCAGCGCTCGCCGCTGTTCGACGAGGGCAGCCGCGAAGGCTACTTCCTCAAGCGGCCGGACGGGCGTGTCTGGCAGACCGACCTGTGGCAACCCGGCATGGCCATCGTCGACTTCACCAACCCTGCGGCCGTGCGCTGGTACCAGGGGCACCTGCGCCGCCTGCTGGCCATGGGGGTGGATTGCTTCAAGACCGACTTCGGTGAACGCATTCCTGACCAGGACGTCTGCTACCACGACGGCTCCGACCCGGTGGAGATGCACAACCTCTATGCCCTGCAATACAACGAGGTGGTGTTCAACCTGCTGCAGGAGGTGAAGCAGCAGGAGGCCGTGGTCTTCGCCCGCTCCACCTATGCCAGCGGCCAGCGCTTCCCGGTGCACTGGGGTGGTGACTGCTGGTCCAATTTCGAATCCATGGCGGAAAGCCTGCGCGGCGGCCTGTCGCTGAGCAGCTGCGGCTTTGCCTTCTGGAGCCACGACATCGGCGGCTTCGAGGGCAACCCGCCGCCGGCCGTCTACAAGCGCTGGATCCAGTTCGGCCTGCTGTCTTCCCACAGCCGGCTGCACGGCAGCAGCTCCTACCGGGTGCCATGGCTGGTGGACGAGGAAAGCTGCGACGTGCTGCGCCACTTCACCCGGCTGAAGCACCAGTTGATGCCTTACCTCTACGCCAGCGCCGCCGAGTCCAGCGCCACCGGCGTGCCGGTGATGCGCAGCGCGGTGATGCAGCATCCGGACGACCCCGCCTGCGCGACGCTGGACCGTCAATACCACTTGGGCGAAAGCCTGCTGGTGGCCCCGGTGTTCACCGAGTCTGGTGAGGTGGATGTCTACCTGCCGGCAGGCCGCTGGACGCATCTGCTCAACGGCGAGGTGGTGGAGGGCGGCCGCTGGCGGCGTGAGCAGCATGGCTTTCTGAGCCTGCCGCTGTACGTGGCGCCCAACACGGTGTTGCCGTGGGGGCGTGAGACCGAGCGGCCGGATTACGACTATGCGGACCAGGTCGTTCTGCGCGTCTTTGCGCTGGACGATGGGCAGCAGGCCGGCTTTGTGGTGCCCACGTTGGACGGCGGCATTGCCGCACGCGGCCATGTGCAGCGAGAAGGCGACAGCTACCGCGTGGTCGTCTCCGAAGGCGCATTGAAGCAATGGCAACTGGAGGTGGATGGCCGCCGCAGTGCGGTCCAGGCCGATGGCCGGACACTGGACTGGACGCCATGAGGCGGCCGACCGAAAGACCGGCCATGATGTGATCCCGGGCGCCCGCAGGGCGGGCGTCCGTTTCTGATTTCAGCGATGACAAGAGCGCCCTGAAGGGCGCCGTCACAGGAGACAAATGCGATGTGGGCAGGTTCCCTCAATCGTTCTGATGTGCGAGCGGTGCCACGCCGTTGGCATGCCTTTGGCGTGGCCGCCGCGGCTTGCTCGCCCTGGCGGCGCTGGCCGCTCTTGCTGCTCTTGCCGGCCTGCGTGCCGGCACAGACAACGGTCGATCAGATCGACCTCAATTCAGTCGGCTTCCCGACCGCTGCCGCGAAGTGGGCGGTGGTGCCGAATGTCGCGGCCAGCGGCTTCACCGTGGTGGATGCACGCGGGCGCATCGTTATGAAAGGCTCGCTGAGCGCCCCTGCCACCTGGCCGCTGGCGGACACCACCGTCAAGCTGGCCGACCTGTCGGCCTTGCGCAAGCCGGGCACCTATCGTGTGCAGGTCAGTGTGCAGGGCCGGGGGGCGGCTGCACGCTCGTCCAGCCCACTCACCTCTGCCCCATTTGTCGTGGGGGACACGGTCTACACCCCGCTGACCGCTGCGGCCATCCGCGCCTTCTATTTCAACCGCGCCGGCATCGAAGTCACACCGCAGCTGGGGGGCGCCTACGCCCGCGCCGCCGGCCATCCGGACACCCGCATCCTCATCCACGCCTCGGCCACCGGCCCGCAGCGCAAGGAGGGCGACGTCATCAGCAGCCCGAAGGGCTGGTACGACGCTGGCGACTACAACAAATACATCGTCAATTCCGGCATCAGCACCTACACGCTGCTGGCCGCCTACGAGCATTTCCCCGCGTTCTACCGGGGCCTCGCGGTGGGGTTGCCCGAAAGCGGCAATGGCCTGCCGGACCTGCTCAACGAAGCGCTCTGGAATCTCGACTGGATGCTGACCATGCAGGACCCGGCCGATGGCGGGGTCTATCACAAGCTCACCAATCTGCGCTTTGACGGCATGGTGATGCCAGCGCAAGCCACGGCCGAGCGCTATGTCGTGCAGAAGACGACCGCGGCCACGCTGGACTTTGCCGCGGTGATGGCCACCGCAAGCCGGGTGCTCGCGCCCTTTGAGGCGCAGTCCCCTGGCCGTTCTCAGCGCATGCGCGCTGCCGCGCTGGCCGCCTGGGACTGGGCCCGGCAGCACAAGGATGTGATCTACCGCCAGCCCGCCGATGTGGTCACCGGCGGTTATGACGACACCAAGCTGGACGATGAATTCGCCTGGGCGGCCGCCGAGTTGTTCATCACCACCGGCGAGCAGCGCTTTCTCGACGCGATGCGGCTGGGGCAACTGGCCATCAACGTGCCGTCCTGGAGCGATGTGGGCGGCTTGGCCTGGGTGTCACTGGCCAAGCACCAGGACCGCCTGAACGAGGCAGACCGCGCCATCGTGCAGCAGCGCATCCGCAGCCAGGCCGACACCCTGGTGCTGCGCTGGAAGCAATCCGCGTGGCGGGTACCGATGCAGGCCGAGGACTTCCGCTGGGGCAGCAATGCCGAGGTGCTGAACCAGGCGCTGATGCTGATCCAGGCAGCCCGGCAGACGGCGTCCACACCGCAGGCACGGCGCGACGCACTTGCTGCCGCACAGGCCAATCTGGACTATGTGCTGGGTCGCAACCCGCTGGGCCGCTCGCAGGTCACGGGCTTCGGCCTCCGGCCGCCGATGCATCCCCACCACCGCCCCTCGGAGGCGGACGGCATCCAGGATCCGGTGCCCGGCTTCCTGGTTGGCGGCGCGAACCCGGGCCAGCAGGACAAGGCCGAATGCCCGGTGCCGTATCCGTCAACGCTGACCGCGCTGTCCTGGCTGGATCACCTGTGCAGCTACGCCAGCAACGAGGTGGCCATCAACTGGAATGCGCCGCTGGTCTATGTGACCGGCGCGCTGCAGGCGCTGAGCGCAGACAACAGCGTCGGCGCCCGCGCCGGCAAGAAAGGCACGCGATGAGTGCGGATCTCTCCACCACCGGCCCGGCCCATTCCGGCCCGGCTCATTCCGGCGCGCTGCCCCCCGTCGTCCAAGGGGAGGGCGCCAGCGCGTCCGAGCGCCTGGCCGACGAGCCCACGCCGGGCCATCGCCACCCGCTGTTCTGGGTCCCGTCGCTCTACCTGGCCATGGGCCTGCCCAACGTGCTGGTGGGCGCGGTAGCGGCCATCCTCTACAAGAACATGGGCATCTCCAACGAGGACATTGCCCTCTACACCTCGCAGATGTATCTGCCCTGGGTGCTCAAGCCGCTGTGGTCGCCCCTGCTGGAGCCCTACCGCACCAAGCGGTGGTGGGTGATCAGCATGCAGTTCCTGATGATGGCGTCGTTGGGCCTGGTGGCCTTCAGCCTGCCGCTGGACGGCTTCTTCCGCGCCTCGCTGGCCTTCTTCTGGATCACCGGCTTCGCCTCCGCCACCCAGGACATCGTCGCCGACGGCGTGTTCATGACCACCATGCCGTTGCGGGACCAGGCGCGCTATTCCGGTGTGCAGGGCATGTGCTGGAACCTGGGCGCGGTGGTGGCCTCGGGCCTGCTGGTGTCGCTCACCGGCTGGCTGCACAAGGACCTGGGCTGGTCCTGGGTGCATTGCTGGATGGCCGTGATGCTGGGCGCAGCCGGCATGATGGGTGGCTTCGGCCTGTGGCACCTGCGGGTGCTGCCGCCCGGTGCGCCTTCGTCCGTGCAGGGCCAGGACTTGCGGAGTGCCATGGTCGCCCTGCGTGAGTCCTGGGTCACCTTCTTCCAGAAGCCATCCATCTGGATGATGCTGGCGGTGGTCTTCTTCTACCGCTTCGGCGAGGGCTTCATCGAGAAGTTCGGCCCGCTGTTCCTGCTGGACCCGCGCGATGCCGGCGGCCTGGGGCTGGACAACGCCGCGCTGGGCCACATCTACGGCACGGTGGGCACGGTGGCGTTCATTGCCGGGGCCTTTCTCAGCGGCTTCATCGTGGCGCGGATGACGCTCAAACGGACCTTCATCCTGCTGGCCATCGCGCTCAACCTGCCCCATGTCACCTACTACTACCTGAGCCACGCCATGCCGGACAACGTGATGCTGATCGGCGCGGTGGTGGCCATCGAGAAGTTCGGGTTCGGGATGGGCTCGGTAGGCCACATGCTGTACATGATGCAGCAGATTGCGCCGGGGCCGTTCAAGATGACCCACTACGCCATGGCCACTGGCGTCATGGCGTTGACCAAATGGGCCACCGGCAGCGTCAGTGGCTGGGTGTATGCCGCGGTGGGCCATCAATACGCCACCTTCTTCGGCCTGGTGCTGTTGTTTTCAGTGCCGCCCATCATCCTGGCCTGGCTGGCGCCATTCCCCGTGCAGGCGCACGACCCAAGCACTGGCGGGTCCGGCGGGCATTAGGGGGAACACCAGGATCACGCACGCAATTGTCTGTGAGCGCACGCGTAACGCGCTCCGACGACAGCAATGCCGAAATGAATATCGACCCGCGTTGAAAGGTTATCGGCTGCCGTTTCGTGCCGGCGGATGATGCAAAAAGCGCCAGATCATCGATGGACAGGGGTGGCACGCCGGTTGCCATGCCCCGCACACGGCTGAGGCATTCATGGGTTGTTCATGATGCATTCAGTTTTCATTCATGCGATGCTCGGCCACCGTCGGCAGCCCTGGGTTCAGGGAAGTGGCCGACGGGCATCGATTCGTAGAAGCACACAACGGAGACCTCATGACAAAAGCAAAGATGCCGCGCCGCGGCGCCCTGGGCCTGCTCACCACCCTGGTGGCGGCCATCGGACTGGCCGGGACGGCCACCCAGGTACTCGCCCAGGACAAGGGCCTCATCGGTATCGCGATGCCGACCAAGAGCTCGGCCCGCTGGATCGCCGACGGCGACAACATGGTCAAGGCATTCAAGGACAAGGGCTACAAGGCCGACCTGCAATACGCGGAAGACGACATCCCCAATCAGCTGGCACAGATCGAGAACCTGATCACCAAGAAGGTGAAGGTGCTGGTGATCGCCTCCATCGACGGCTCGGCACTGTCCAGCGTGCTGCAGAAGGCTGCGGCGGCCAACATCAAGGTGGTCGCTTATGACCGCCTGATCCGTGGCACCAAGAACCTGGACTACTACGTCACCTTCGACAATTTCCAGGTCGGTGTGATGCAGGGCCAATCCATCATCGACAAGCTGGGCGTGGCGCAGGGCAAGGGCCCCTTCAACATCGAACTGTTCGGCGGCTCGCCTGACGACAACAATGCCGCGTTCTTCTACGACGGCGCCATCTCCGTGCTCAAGCCCTACATCGACAGCGGCAAGCTGGTGGTGCGCAGCAAGCAGATGGGCATGGCCAAGGTCGGCACGCTGCGCTGGGATGCTTCCGCCGCCCAGGCGCGCATGGACAACCTGCTGAGCGCTTTCTACGGCAACGAACGCCTGCACGCGGTGCTGTCCCCGTATGACGGCATGAGCATCGGCATCCTGTCCTCGCTCAAGGGCGCCGGGTATTGCAGCAAGAGCCAGCCGTGCCCCATCGTCACCGGCCAGGACGCCGAGATTCCTTCGGTCAAGTCCATCGTGAAGGGTGAGCAGGCCAGCACCGTCTTCAAGGACACCCGTGCGCTGGCCACCGCCGCCGCCGGCCTGGTGGACGACGTGCTCAATGGCAAGCAGCCGGCCGTGAACGACACCAAGACCTACAACAATGGCGTCAAGGTGATCCCGAGCATCCTGCTCAAGCCGGTGGCCGTGGATACCGCGAACTGGAAGCAGACGCTGGTGGACAGCGGCTACTACAAAGAGAGCCAGGTCCGCTGATCCCCGCTGATCCCGTTTGACGCTCGGAGGTTGTATGGCTGAAGCGATCCCCATGCCCGCGGCGCGTGCGCCCGAGGCCGCCGCGCCGCTGCTGGAGCTGCGCGGCATCACCAAGCGCTTTCACGGCGTGACCGCGCTGGAGAATGTGCACCTCAAGGTGCACCCTGGCGAGATCCACGCCCTGGTGGGCGAGAACGGTGCTGGCAAGTCCACGCTGATGAAAGTGGTCAGTGGTGTCTATCCGCACCCGGACTATGACGGCGAGATCCACTTCGAAGGCGAGGAGCGCCGCTTCGGCGGCATCGTCGACAGCGAAGCGCTCGGCATCATCATCATTCACCAGGAGCTGGCGCTGGTACCGCAGCTCTCCATTGCGGAGAACCTGTTCCTCAACCATGAGCCAGCGCGCCTGGGCGTGATTGATCGCATGGCCATGCACCGCCGCGCGCGGGAGTTGCTGGACCGTGTCGGGCTGCGCGAGTCGCCCGACACGCGGGTCGCCGACCTCGGGATCGGCCAGCAGCAGCTGGTGGAGATTGCCAAGGCCTTGGCGAAATCCGTGCGGCTGCTGATCCTGGACGAACCCACCGCCAGCCTGAACGAGTCGGACAGCGAAGCGCTGCTGGACCGCCTGATGGAGCTGCGCGCACAGGGCATTGCCTGCATCCTGATCTCCCACAAGCTCAACGAGATCACCCGCGTGGCGGACCGCCTGACCGTGCTGCGCGACGGCCGGTCCATTACCACGCTGGATTGCCGGCACGAGCCGGTGAGCGAAGACCGCATCATCCAGGCGATGGTCGGCCGGGACCTCGCCGACCGTTACCCGCGCCGCACGCCCCAGATCGGCGAGCTGCTGTTCGAGCTGCGCGACTGGCACGCCTACCACCCGGTGCAAGCCGGGCGGGAGGTGGTGCGGGGCGTCAACCTCACGGTGCGCCGTGGCGAGATCGTCGGTATTGCCGGCCTGATGGGGGCGGGGCGCACCGAACTCGCGATGAGCGTGTTCGGCCGCAGCTACGGCCGCCGCATCAGCGGCACCGCGCTGATGGACGGCCAGCCGGTGGACGTGTCCACCGTGCCCAAGGCGATCCGGGCCGGCCTGGCCTATGTCACCGAGGACCGCAAGTCCCTCGGGTTGCTGCTCAATGAATCCATTGCCTGCAACACCAGCCTGGCCAACCTGTCGGGTGTGTCGCGTGCGGGTGTGCTGGATGCGGCACGCGAGCACTCGGTCGCGCAGGAGTACCGCCGCCAGTTGGCCACCCGCTGCACGGATGTGGCCCAGCAGACCATGCATCTGTCCGGCGGCAACCAGCAGAAGGTGGTGCTGGCCAAGTGGTTGTTCTCGCAGCCCCGGCTGCTGATCCTGGACGAACCCACCCGCGGCATCGACGTGGGCGCCAAGTTCGAGATCTACAGCCTGATTGCACAACTGGCCGAAAGCGGCTGCGGCATCTTGATGATCTCCTCGGAGATGCCGGAGCTGCTGGGCATGTGCGACCGAACCTATGTCATGAACGAGGGACGGATGGTGGCCGAATTCGACGCCGCCGAAGCCTCGCAGGAAAGAATCATGGGTGCCATCGTCGGCGCCCGGGAGTTACGTCATGCATGATCCTCTGACGGCGCCTGTGAACGGCGCCCCCCCGACGCGCACGGCCCCGCCGCCGGCGCCCCGCGGCCCCGCCCAGGGCGGCGGCATTGCCCACTTCCTGAAGCGGCACCTGCGTGACTACGGCATGCTCATCACGCTGGTGGCCATCATGGGCCTGTTCCAGGTGCTGACCGATGGCACGCTGCTGCAGCCGTTGAACCTGACCAACCTGGTGCTGCAGAACAGCTACATCGTCATCATGGCGCTGGGCATGCTGCTGGTGATCGTGGCGGGGCACATTGATCTGTCGGTGGGCTCGGTGTGCGGTTTCATCGGGGCCCTGGCCGCGGTGTTGATGGTCAATTACGACTGGCCGGCATTTCCCGCCGCCATGGTCTGTCTGGCGGCCGGTGCCGTCATTGGCGCCGCGCAAGGCTGGTTCGTGGCCTACCTGGGCATTCCGTCCTTCATCGTCACGCTGGCGGGCATGCTGGTGTTCAAGGGCCTGGCACTGGCGCTGTTGCAAGGCCAGTCCCTGGGGCCGTTCCCGGACGCCTTCCAGCTGCTGAGCGCCGGCTTCCTGCCCGAGCTGTTCAACCAGGAAGATCCTCGCCCGACCACGCTGGGCCTGGGCCTGCTGCTGGCTGTCGTGGCGGTGGTGGTGGCCTGGCGCCATCGCAGTGCCGGCTTGCGGCACGGCATGGAGGTCGAGCCGGGCCCGATCTTTGTGCTGCGTCAGGCGGTCATCGTGGTGGCGGTGCTGTCCATGAGCTGGCTGATGGCCTCCTACAAGGGCTTGCCCACGGTGATGGTGGTGATGGTGGCGCTGACGCTGGCCTATGACTTCATTGCTGGCCGAACCACGCTGGGCCGCCGGGTCTATGCGGTCGGCGGGAATGAAAAGGCGGCCCGCCTTTCCGGTGTTCGCACCGAGCGCATTGCCTTCCTCACTTTCGTGAACATGGGCGCACTGGCCGCGCTGGCGGGCCTGGTGTTTGCTGCCCGGCTGAACACGGCCTCGCCCAAGGCGGGTCTGGGCTTCGAGCTCGACGTGATTGCGGCCTGTTTCGTCGGTGGCGCCTCCGCGTCCGGCGGTGTGGGCAAGATCATGGGGGCCGTCATTGGCGCGTTTGTGATGGGCGTGATGAACAACGGCATGTCCATCCTGGGCGTGGGCATTGATTACCAGCAGGTGATCAAGGGCCTGGTGCTGCTGGCGGCTGTCTTTGTGGACGTGTACAACAAGCGCAAGTAAAGAAGCGCGCAACGCCAGCGGAAACTCTCCAATCGGGCGCCCGGGATGCATTCCGGGCGCCCGATTGCTATTCAGGTGTTATTCAGCCGTGATTCAGAGAGCGCTCAGAGCGCCCGGATTACAAATTCTTTGGCCGAGGGTATTCGGAATGCAGGCAGACTGTGGGCTTCAGGCGCAGCGCTGTTCAGCATGAAGATTGTTCTTGTCGAAGATTCGGAAGTTATCCGCAAGCAACTGGTTCGGCTTCTGGCGGAGGTCTCCGGTGTGTCCGTCATCGGGCAGGCCGACAATGAAGACGCAGCGCTGGAGTTGATCCGGGGCACGTCGCCGGATGTGGTGCTGGTCGACATCGGCCTGGCCGAGGGTTCGGGCATGCGCGTGCTGGAACGGGCCCGGCAGATCGGTTTTGCGGGCAAGCTCTTTGTGCTGAGCAACCGCGACCCCGACTTCTACGAAATGCTCTGCGCCCGGCATGGCGCGGACGCCTTCTACGACAAGGCCCACAGCCTGGACCGCCTGGTGGCGGACCTGCAGACTGCTGCGGACGCCAAACACGCGTCATGAGCTGACGCGGGGTGGACACCCTACCCGCGGATATTGCCTTCTTGATATCTTGCAGATGCATTGCTACGCGCCAATACGACAGGCATGCGACAGGCAATATGACCGCAGGGCGGGGCGACCCCGACCCGGCCACCATCCCGCTGTTTGCGACCATGCAGTTCGAAGCGATGGGCCTGCGCTCGTATGTGTACTATGCCCGCCAGATCAAGGAGCGAAATGGACATTGAACACGGTCGGTGGCGGCAGCCTGCAGTGCCAGGTCTGATCGACAGACTGGCCATGCTTGTCCTTCGCGCCTTGGGCTGCTTTGGGGTCCTTGGGGCCCTTGGGGCAACTTCCGGCTGCAGCTTCGCGCAGAACACCCATCTCATCCGCCATGCCGACACCCTGGCGGTCAATGGCGTGCCGCAAGCGGCTCGTGTGATGCCGCACGCGGACCGTGAAGCGGGCTTCACGGTGGAGGGGGCCGATCTTGTGGTGCAGGCCAGTGGCCGGCAGCTCCAGACGACCACGGTACGCTTGGGTTTTGTGGTGCCAGTCCAGGAAGGCTTCCCCGACTCGCAGGTGCTGGATGCCCGGCTGGTCGTGGCCATCCAGGTCTCGGCCACCGCTGCCAGCGGCGTTCGGTTGCGGGTGGACGGCCAACTGACAGATGCGCAGGGGCAATGGCATCGGCCGGCGCTGGTGGCCTCGGTGGACGGAGTCTGTGATGCGCCTTCGCGACCTGAACGCATCCATCCCCTGGCCGGCCCCAGCTTCGAGGTGGCCGCCCGTGAGCGAGGCTGTCTCTACCTGGCCTATGACCTGGAACCGCGCTTGACCGACCGGCTGAAGCTGTCCATCGGAAGCCTGACGGCCGGCCCGTCGCCTGCAGCGCGGCAGCTGGAATTGAGCCTCGGATCGGCACTGACCCAGCAGATCACCGGGCACTGAAAGCCCGCGCGCGCTTGGCGACGACCAGGGTGACGAGCGCCTTTCCTCGCCCATCGACCTGATTCGGGGTCAAGTGTTACCGAAGCCCAACAAAATGTATCCGTATGGCGGCGTATTCGTGAATACTCCCAGGCACCCCATGCAATGACTGCTCGACCGTGTGTCGGTGGTCCATGATCGTGTCGATGTATCAGCATTACCGCCTCCGCCCGGCTCGTCGCATTTCTGCCATCAGCCGCCCCCCCTTCGGCCCCGCCAGCCAGCGGGCAGTGCCCGGCGGCTGGCGCGGTGCGGGCGGTTCTCCCGCCCGGCACGGCCTGCTGCTGAACGGGGTCCTGGCGGCCATGGCCTGCTTGGCCGCCTGGGCGCCAGCGCCGGCACACGCCGACAGCGGCATCACGCTCTACGGCTCCTTCGACGTGGGCGTGGACCAGATCAAGAAGAGCCAGGGCAATGTGCAGGGCACCTTGTTCAGCGTCAGCGGCGGCCGCGTGATCCCGAATGCGGTGGCGGCGCCGTCGTCGTCCATCAGCCGCATGTCCACCAGCCTGACGCGGCAGTCCTACTTCGGTTTCAAGGGCAATGAAGAACTGGGTGATGGCTTTGTGGCCAAGTTCCAGCTCGAAGGCGGCTTCACACCGGATGCTGGCACCCTCAGCAATGACGTCCGCTTCTTCGGCCGCGTGGCCTGGGTGGGCCTGACCACGCCCGCGGGCGAATTCCGCCTGGGGCGCCAGGCCGTGCCCATGCTGGTGGCGTATTACTTCAACAGTGTTGAGCGCCTGGGCTCCACCGACGTGCTGGCTGCTGGCGTGACGGTCAACAACCTGCAGGTCTACCAGGACAACATGTTCAGCTACACGGTGGCCAAGGGCCCCTGGCTCGGCCAGCTCTCCTACACGCCCAACGGGGGGGTGGCCAGCCGGGTCAGTGCCGCGCGTTCCCCGGCTTCCAACGTCAATACCGGCCAGATCATCGGCGGCGCCACGGCGGGCAGCGAGGACGGCACGGGCCGTGGCAAGGCGGTGGGCGCCATGCTGGCCTATACCGACGCCGACCTGACGCTGACCGGCGCCTACCACCGCAATCATTTCGGCGTGCCGTTCGGCCTGGCCACCGCTGCCGGCTTCGTGCCGCTGTTCAACGTCGACAGCTTCATGAGCTACACGCTGGGCGCCAAATACCGTTTTGCGAGCACCGGCACCGAACTGGCGGGCAATTTCTATCGCGGCGCGTTCAAGGAATCCGGCGATGCGGACCCGCGTATCACCTCGCTGGGCCTGGCCGTGAAGCAGACCGTGAAGCTGTTCGACCTGATTGCCCAGATCAGCGACAGCCGTTTCAACAATTTCACCCACGGCAAGAACCGCGCGTACACGCTGGGCGCGGAATACAACCTCTCCAAGCGCACGGCGCTGTACCTGCGGTATGCCCAGGTGGAAGACCAGCGTGGCGACATCGTGAGCAGCTCGCTCAACCCGGCGCTGACGCTGGCGGGCGGCCCCACCACGATGCTGCTGCCGCTGGGCGCGCTGGAGATTCCGGTGCTGTCGGGCGCCGGCACCCAGATGGATGCCACCACCCGCCTGTACGGTGTGGGCATCCGCCACACCTTCTGACAGCGGCGGCGCTCAGACCAGCCCGCGCTGCGACTCCAGCGTGGCGCGGATCTCGCCCATGCGCTTCTCCGTCAACTCGAAGCGCAGCAGTGCCACCAGCGCCACCACCAGGCCGATCACCGGAATGCCGGAGAGCAGGATGCGGATCATGAAGATGGCGTGATCCGACTGCACCGGCAACTTGGAATCAAAACCGGTGAATTGCAGGATCCAGCCCGAGGCGCCCACGCCCAGTGCAATGCCCACCTTGGAGATCCACGACTGGCAGGCCGAGAATGAGCCCTCGCGGCGTTGCCCGGTCTGTGTCTCGTCGTAATCCACCACGTCGGCCAGGGTGGACCCATACAGTGTCCAGAAGCCCGCGCCGGTGAAGGCCACGAAGCCGCAGGCCAGCAACTGCAGGGCCGGGTGCTCGGGGTCGTACAGCCACCAGTCCGAGATGAAGGCGCAGATGGCCAGGCTGAGCACCACGCTCAGCCCGATCCGCTTGCCGAAGTGCCGGGCCACCCGGTTGAAGAACAGGATGCCCACAAAGCCGAAGCCCATGCCGGCCAGGCCCATGCCGGTGTTCCATTGCGTGGCGAGGGTGATGTCGCCCTTGCAGACGTAATAGACGGTGGCGTAGTAGCCCAGGGCGGCCACCATGGCCGTGCCCATGCCGTAGGCCAGCATCATGCACAGCAGGTGGCGGAAGGGCCGGCAGCGCAGGGTGCGCCACAAGGTGTCGCGAAAGGGGATGTGGCTCTGGGTGCGTGCCACCAGGTTGACGTAATAACGTTCGCGCACCAGCAGGAACATGGCAATGGAGACCGCCACCATGATGGCCCCGAGGATGGTGCAGTAGGTCTGGGCGCCGCGCAGGATGTCGGGCTTGCCGTCCGCATCATGGAACCAGGCCAGTGTGGTGAACTGGGCGGCAAAGAACATCGCCAGCTCCGGCGCCTTCTGGATGGCATTGCGCACCGACTGGACGTTGGTGCGCTCGTGATAGTCCGGCGTCATTTCCGCACCCAGGCTCACCCAGGGCATGTTGAAGCAGCTCATCACCGGTACATACAGGATGGTGGAGGCCACCATGAAGATGAAGTACTCGGTATCCGTCCAGCCGCGTCCCACGGCAAACATCAGCGGCAGGCCGATGCCCGCCAGCACACCGCCCACCAGGATGAAGGGCCGGCGGCGGCCGTAGCGGGTGCGGGTGTTGTCGGAGAGCCAGCCGAAGATCGCGTCCGAGGCGGCATCCACCAGCACCTTGATCATCTGCGCGGTGGAGATCAGGCCGGGCGCCACGCCCAGGAACACATTGAAGACGTGAAAGGCCAGGGCCGGGTACAGCCAGTGGCCCCAGAGGTCGATCAGCGAGCCCAGCCCGTAGCCCACCTTCTGCGGTATCGGGACCCGGTCCGCCCCCTTGGTGACCGTTCCCGTGCCGGTGCCCCCAAGGCCAGGGGCAGGGGCCGCGGCCGAGAGGGCGGCGGCGCTGGAGTCGTTGGATACCGTCAGGGGATGAGCACTCATGGCAATGCGGGCCGGAGCCCGTGTCAGGTGATGCGTAACGGCCCGGGCCGTGGCGCAGAGAGGGTGGCGCCGTCCACCAGTTCGGTGGGCAGCACAAGATTGGTGGCGGGTGGCGGGGTGCCTTCGCCCAGCTTGGCGTCGACGCTGGCCACCAGCAGCCGGGCGGCACGCTGGCCCAGCTCGCGCAGCGGCTGCCGCACGGTGGCCATGCGGGCGGAACGGGCCAACTGGGTGTCGTCGAACCCCACCAGGGAGATCTGTTGCGGCACCTGCAGGCCGCGCGCCACCAGCACGTCCAGACAGCCCATGGCGATGGCGTCGTTGCCGGCAAAGATGGCGTGCGGCATTTCTTCGCCGCAGTGCGCCTCCAGCCATTGCGTCAGGCGGCGGCGGCCGGATTCGGCATGGAAGTCGCCCAGCACCACATGGTCCGGCGGCGGTTCGCGGCCGGCCAGTGCATGGGCACGCAGGTAGCCCTCCACGCGTCGCCGCGCCCCCAGCGAGTGGCTGGGCCCGGCCAGATGAAGGATGCGGTGATGGCCCATGGTCAGCAGGTGGGTCACCATGGCCTGGGCACCCGCTTCCTCGTCCGACTCCAGGTTGATCACCCCCGGAATGACCACGTTGCTGTGGATGGAGAGGATGGGTGTGTGATCGGGCAGGCGCTGGGCCTCCTGCTCGTCCAGCAGCGGGGCGAGCAGGATCAGGCCGTCAATGCGGCCATCGCAGAAGGACGGGATGCGCTCGGCATTGCGGTGCCAGTCCTCCAGCGCGAACACGGTGGTGTTCTGGCCGAGTTCGGCGCCGGCCTCCACCACGCCGCTGAACACCTCCAGGAAATACTGGTTGAGTTCTTCGCGGTTGAGGGTGGTGGCCAGCCCCAGCGTGTTCATCCGCCGGTTGGTGAGCGCCCGGGCGGTGGCGTTGGGCCGGTAGTTGAGCCGCCGCGCCGCTTCCAGGATGCGTTCCCGTGTCTCGTCGCTGATGCGCGCCGAGGTGCGGGCCCCGTTGAGCACGGCCGAGGCCGCCATGGCGGAGACGCCAGCCTCCCGCCCCACATCGGCCAGGGTGGCAGCGTGGCGGGGATTGCGGGGTTTGGCGGGCGTGGTCATGGTGGGGTGGGCGCGGAGGAGGCGCAGGTCGTCAGGTCAGGCCGGGAGCATGCCTGAAACCAGCGCCGGTGGCATCGTCAAAGCACCCGCCTTTCACGCACCACATCGGCGTAATAACGCGCCGAGAGCTTGGGGGTGCGCTGCTGGGTCTGGAAATCGCAATGCACCAGCCCGAAACGGCGGCGGTACCCGTCTTCCCATTCGTAGTTGTCGATGAAGGACCAGCAGAAATAGCCGTCCAGCGGGACGCCATCACCGATGGCGCGGTGCACCTCGCGCAGGTGGCTGCGCAGGTACTCGCGCCGGTGCAGATCGAGTACCTCGCCGTTCACGAGCGGCTCGTCGTCATAACCGCAGCCGTTTTCGGTGATGAAGATGGACTGGTGGCCGTACAGCGCATGGGCCAGGCGCGGCGCCCAGTAGATGGATTGCGGCATCAGGTGCAGCCAGGGCGGATCGGCCCGCGGGTAGTTGGGCGGCAGCGGCAGGGTGTCGTAGCCATCCGCGTTGTCGCTGGCGCGCACGTAGTGGCCGGTGTAGATGTTCAGGCCCAGGAAGTCGGTGGGCTGGCTGATCAGGGCGAAGTCACCGTCGGCCACGCGCGGTGCGGCGGCGCCGACCCGGTTCAGGTAGCTCTGGGGGTAATGGCCGGCGTGGATGGCGCCGAGGATGTGGGCATTGCGGTCACGGAACCAGGCGGTGGCGGCCGCGATGTCCGCGTCAGTTTCGGTGACCGGCACGCAGACGTCGCAGTTGTCGGTGAGGCCCACCCGGGCACCATCGCCGCCGTATTTGCGCACGGCGCGCACAGCCAGGCCGTGGCAGACCAGGGCATGGTGGTAGGTCTGGTTCACCACCGCCTCGGGTTCACGGCGGCCCGGCGCCTTGATGCCGTGGCCGTAGGCCAGGAGGGTGAAGCAGCGGATCTCGTTGAGGGTGATCCAGTGCTTCACCTCGCCCGAGAAGGCGCTCACCACGGTCTCGGCATAACGGGCAAATGCGTCCACCGTTTCCCGCGAGGTCCAGCCCCCGCGCTGCTCCAGCGGCAGCGGCAGGTCCCAGTGGAACAGCGTCACCCACGGCGTGATGCCGTGACGCTTCATGCTGGCAAACAGGCGGTGATAGAAATCCAGCCCGGCCTGGTTCACCGTGGCGCCGCCATCGGGATGGATGCGCGGCCAGGCGATGGAGAGGCGGTAGTCGCGGATGCCCAGCGCCGCCATCAGGGCAAAGTCCTCGTCGAAGCGGTGGTAGTGGTCCACCGCCACGTCCAGCGTGTCGCCGCCGAAGACGGCACCGGGCTGACGGGAGAAGTGGTCCCAGTTGGATTCACCCTTGCCGTCCGTGAACGCCGCGCCCTCGATCTGGGGGGCGGAGGCGGAGACACCCAGTACGAAGTGGCTGGGGAAGGGCGAGTTGTAGCCAAAGGGCGGGGTGGGGGGCATCGGAGCGTTCATGAGGTGGAAGGAGGGCGGGAGCAGCGTTGGGTGCAGCGTTGGGTGCGGCGTGGGGGCAGGGTTGGCGCGTGGGCGTGAGGTCGGTCAGGGCGCGGATCTGGAAGCCGAGGGAGCTGGAGGACCTGCCGCAGGGGTGAGCGCGACCATGGCACTGAGCGTCGGAACCAGGGCATTCGCCCAGAGGCGGTAGCCTTGTTCGCTGAGGTGCAGCCAGTCGGGCATCACGTCCGCGGAGAGCGTGCCGTCCGCGTTCATCAGCACGCGGCTGATGTCGAGGAATTTCACGGTCTCTCCGTCGGCAAAGCCGGCGATGAGGCGGTTGATGTCGTCATTGATGGCGCGCAGCGGGCCGCCCGGTTTTTGCTCACGTGGGAAAACAGCCAGCAGCAGGATGCGGGTGGCCGGCAGGCGCATGCGCAGTTCATCGATGAGGCGGCGGATGCCGGCGGCGGTGGTGCGCGGGTCTTCCTGCCGGTCACCGGTGTTGTTGGTGCCGATCATGAGCACGGCCACCTTGGGCGCGATGCCGTCCACCTCACCATGCTGCAGCCGCCACAGCACGTTCTCGGTGTGGTCGCCGCCGAAGCCGAGATTGAGTGCGTGGTAGCGCGCGAAGTGCTCCTGCCAGACCGGCGCCCCGGCGTCCTCCCAGCCCTGGGTGATCGAGTCGCCGATGAACACGACTTCCGGCAACTGGCCGCTTGCCCGCTGCTGCTGGACCTGGGCGAGCTTCTGTTCATGGCGCGGCTGCCACCACTCCAGCGCCCAGACCTGCAGCAGCGGGCTGGGGGTGACCGACTCGGTGCGGTAGTCCGCGCAGAAGGCGTTGGGTACGCCACGCTTGAGCACCCGCACATTGGCAATGCTGAGCTTGCCGGTGCCGCTGGTGTCGACGGAGAACGGCTGGGTGACGGCGCCGAAGTCGTCGCCGTCACGGTGGAAGCAGTTCAGGGCGAACGACAGGCGCTGCCAGCCTTTGCCCTGCAGGGCCCGGGCGGGCAGCAGATAGTTCACCTTGCGCTCGCAGCCCTCGCCGCAGGCCAGCTTCACCGTCAGGCCCCCGTGAGCGAGCTCCTCGACGTTGATGTCGAACTCCAACGTGCCCTGGGGCAGGTAGGGGCGCAGGTTCACCGGCGGGCCGCCCTCCAGGCGCAGGGTGGCAAACCAGGCTTCCTTCCATTGCAGCGTCAGTGCGTCACGCGCGGCGGACTTGCTGGAACGGCTGGCGCTGACCTCGCTGGTGGGGACCTGCGGGTGGGCAGGCTTGGGCACGACCGCGTTTTCGCCGGTCAAGCGGGCGCCGCGTTCGAAGTCGGCCACGCCGATGGACCAGCCACTCAGCGGCTGGCCGACGAACAGGGGCAGTTCGTCGGGGCTGGCAGTTGGCGCCGTGGTGGCGGCAGTGGCCAGGGGCGTGCCGGCGAGGGCAGCGCTCAGGGAAGTGGCGGTCATGACCATGCGCAACAGCTTCATAGGGATGGGTTGTTGGGAGAGGCAGAAGGGGGTGTGGGCGGCCAGGGTCCATCCAGGAGGAGCGGTTTTCCGCGCACCAAGGTGGCTTTCATGCGGCGATCCCCGACGCGGATGACCACCTCGGTGTCCGCGGCGGTGGCGCGCAGAACGGCCCGGCTGAGCTGCCCGGCCTGCCAGCGCAGGTCCACCTCCACACCGGGTCGGGCCCGCAGGCCCCGGGCCTCGCCTTCGGGCCAGGCGGAGGGCAGGGCCGGCAGCAAGTGGATCTCATCGGCGTGGGACTGCAGCAATTGCTCGATCACGGCCGCCGTGGCGCCGAAGTTGCCGTCGATCTGGAAGGGGGGGTGGGCGTCCAGCAGGTTGGGATAGGTGCCACCGTGGTTGTTGTGCTCGGTGCCGGGGCCGTTCTGCTGCGCAGCGCGCGCACCGGGTGTGGCCAGCAGGCCGCGCAGCAGCTGGTGGGCATGGTCCCCATCCCCCAGGCGCGCCCGGAAGGCAATCTTCCAGGCCATGGACCAGCCGGTGCCGGCATCCCCGCGCGCCTGCAGCGTGCGGCGCGCGGCATCGGCCAGGGCCGGTGTACGGGACGGAGAAATCTGCCGGCCGGGGAAGAGCGCGAAGAGATGCGAAACGTGGCGGTGGGTGTCGGTGGGCGTGTCCAGCACCGGGTCCTGCTTTTCGTCCAGCCACTCCAGCAACTGGCCCCAGCGACCTGTGCGCGGACCGGCCAGGCGGTCGCGCAGGTTCGCGAGGTGGTCACGCCAGGGCTTGTCCGTGCTCAGGGCGTCTGCCGCGGCCACGGTGTTGTTGAACAGTTCCCACAGGATCTGCTGGTCGTAGCTGACGCCGTCCTCCACGGGGCCATGCTCCGGCGACCAGCCTTGTGGCGCCACCAGGCGCCCGTCCGGCAGTGCCTTGAGCTGGTCCTCCCAGAACTGGCAGACCTCTTTCATCAACGGGTAGGCCTGCTCGCGCAGGAAGCGCTCATCGCGCCCGAAGGCGTAGTGCTCCCAGAAGTGCAGGGCGTACCAGGCGTTGCCGGTCTTGTTCCACAGGTAGCCCATGGCGCCGAAGGGGTTGGATTCGGTGCGCACAGTCCAGCCCCGCACGGGGCGGCCATCGGCGCTGAGGAAGCGTTCCTCGGGGGGGCGGGCATTGCCGGCATGGGCGTCGATGGGAATGGGCTCCTCCGACGGTGCAGTGGCCGCACGGGACTGGGCCGCGACCTCGGCCACCGTGCGCCGGTACACCGGCACCTGGCTCTGCACGAACTGGAAGAAGGGCTGCGCCAGCTCGGCCAGATTCGCCGTTTCTGCGGGCCAGTAGTTCATCTGCAGGTTGATGTTGGTGTGGTAATCCGAGTTCCAGGGCGGCGTGAGGCTGTCGTTCCACAGGCCCTGCAGGTTGGCGGGCAAGGCATCCCGGGAGCTGGCGATGAGCAGGTAACGGCCGTATTGAGCGTAGAGCGCTTCCAGTTCGGGATCGCCGCCTTCGGCGGTGTAGCGGCGCAGGCGTTCGTCGGTGGGCAGGGCGCGGCGGTCGGCGCTGGTGGCGCCCAGGTTCAGGTGGACGCGGTTGAAGAGCTGCTGGTGGTCGCGCACGTGGGCTTGTCGCAGGGCGCTGAAGGGCTTGGCTTCGGCGGCCTGGAGCTGGGCTGCCACCCGGGGGCGGGGATCCTCACCGAGGAACTGGCGCGCGGCGACCGGCACGTAGCTGGTGCCGGCGGCCAGCCTGATCGTCAAGGCGTCGCAGCGCTCGAAGACCAGCTGCTGGCCATCCTGGCGGACGCTGCCGCCTTCGGCCTGCAGCACCAGGCGGCTTGCGTATTGAAGGCTGGGCGCCGCATTGGCTGCGGGCGTGGAACCGGTCGCGCTCGTGACGGATGCAGTCCCTGCGGGCGGCTGGCCATCGCCGAGCGGCGCCAGCGCACCGATCGCTTCGATGGTCCGGCCGTGGGCTTCGATGCGTGCCCCATGGCGATCTTCCAGGGACAGCCGGCCGCTGTATTGGCCCGGGCGACTGGCGGTGAGACGCACAACGATGACCTGGTCCGGATGGCTGGCAAAAGTCTCGCGATCGAAACGCACGCCCTCGCGCCGATAGGAGACGTGGTGGACCGCCCGGGCGATGTCCAGCTCGCGCCGGTAAGCGCTGATGCCCTGGTCATGGCCGGGCAGCGCCAGCACCACATTGCCAAAGGGCTGATAGGCGCCCATGTGGCGCGCATCACCGGTCCACAAGGTGATGTCGTTGAAGGAGATGCGGTCGCGTGCCAGCCCGCCGAACAACATGGCGCCCAGGCGGCCATTGCCGATGGGCAAGGCCTGCTGCTCCCAGCCGGCGGGGGTGTCGGGGGCCGGGGCGGTATAGCGCAGGGTCTGCGGGAGCGGCAGGCGCTGCGGGCCTTTGCCGGTGCGCGCCGCTTCGGAAGCTGCCGTTGGCGGCTGAGCTTGTGCAGTGGTGTGGGCCAGCAACACGCCCCAGGTGAGCGCCGCCGACAGGGCGACCACCGTGCGCAAGGGACCTTGCAATGCTTGCCTCAGCGAGTGCCATGGGCTTTTGGCGGTGGTGCCAGGCCCTTCGACGAAGCGTGGCGACATGCTGGTGCCGGTGCTGGTCATGCCTGCCCCTTCGGCCGGCCGACCACCACGCCACGCCCGTGAGGTGCGAGGAACACGACGCCGTGCTTGAGGGGATCGGCCGCCATCGACAGCAGGCGGCCGTAGCGGTGCTGCGGATCGTCGATGCGGACGAAGCGCTGGCCCGCATCGTCGGAGCGGAACAGACCCTCTTGCGCCGGGGCGCCTTCGGCGGGTGAGACCTGGCCCCAGAGATACAAGGCGTGAGTGGATGCACCTGGTGCGGCCTTGCCCAGCGCCAGCATCCAGGCCTGTGCCACCAGAGGCAGGCGTTGCATCGGTTCGTCCACGCCCGGGAAGTGCAGCAGCCCATCCGGCAGGGCCAGCCAGAGGTCGCGAGCGCGCCCCGGGGCTACCACCAGCTGGGCGAAGTCGGCATCATTGACAACGGGCAGGCCGGTAATCACGGGTGCGAAGCTGGCGCCGCCGTCCAGGCTGGCCAGCACGGTGCCGGCGCTGCGGTCGTGCAGGTAGAACACACCTTCCACGGTGCGGTCCGCCACGGGCCACAGTTGCGGGCTTGGCGAAGCGGGCCAGCCGGTGCTGGGGGCCCAGGTCCGACCCTTGTCGCGGGACCAGAGCGCTGCCTGGCGCTCCGGCGCCCAGACCAGGAAGCCGCCGGATGCGGACACGGCCACGATGCCGGTGGGCGCGCGTTGCCCCTGTGCCGTCCTTGCTTGGCGCGGCGAAGGGCCGAAGGCCTTCCAGCTGGCGCCACCATCCACGGAGACATAACCCCCCGTGGCGCAATGGTCCGAGGTGCGGGCCAGGATGGCGGGGGCCAGTTGAGCGAAGTCGACGGACCGGTTGGTCTCATTGCTGGGCGCGAAGAGGCCGGCGGCGGGCGGCTGGTCCAGCTGTTCCCATGCCGCGCCGGAGACGTCGCCCATCGCCGCCAGCAGCGTGGCGCCGCCCGACGGGCTCTTGATCTCCAGCGTCGCCGTCTCTTCGATACCGGCCACCTCGAAACGCCATGGCACGCGGGCGTCCGATGCGGGCCGCGTGGCCAGATCGAGCCGGTCCGTCATCCACAGGCCGTAGCCAGTGCCGTAGACCGCCCGGTGGCCATTAAAAGGGTCCAGCTTCACGTCCGCGAGCCAGTGCCCCATGGGATCGGGGCGACGGGTGTTGCCCTTGTAGTTGGCCAGCCACGGATGGGTGGACAGGTCATGGGTGGAGCGGGCGCCCACGGCAGCCCAGGTGCGCCCACCGTCCTCGCTGAGGAACAGGTCGTCCCCATCGGCCCACCGCTCAAAGGTGGAGACGATCAGGCGTCCGGGGCGTTGGTGGTCCGCATCCACGCCAGCGTAACCGAAGCCTCGCGCCCCGCTGCCGGGGCGCACCGGGGTGATGTCGGTCCAGCGGCCCTGCGTGTCGCGCTTCCACACGCTGCCGGTGGTGGCGTAGCTGGGGTTGGCAACGTGGCGGCCGTCGCCCACGGCGAAGGCGACATACAGCACGCCGTCGGGGCCGAAGGCGGCGTGCTGCGGGGCCTGGGCTGGCGTTTCGGTGACGCGGCGGAAGCTGCCGCCCCCATCGTCGGACACATGCAGGCCGGGCTGGTCATGGCTGCCCACATAGACGCGGCGTGTCGCCTGGCCCTTGCGGCCGCTGGCAGCATCGAAGAGCACCAGCGAGACATGGCGCGGGGAAAAAGGCAGGCGCTGGAAGCTGCGGCCACGGTCCGAGCTGCGCAACAGCCCGTCCTGCGAGCTGCCCAGCAGCAGCGTGTCGCCATGCCACGGGTCGACCTGCAGGCGCTCGCCGCTGCCTCGGCCTGGGGAGTTGCCGCCGATCTTGATGCCCAGCTCGTGGATCGTCCAGGTGGCGCCCCGGTCGGTGGAGGCGAGCAGGGCGCCGTCGCGTGAGGCTGCGTCCAGATAGAGACCGCAGGCGGCATAAAGCCGGTTGGCGTCCTGTGGGTCGACGGCCAGGCTCAGTACACCCATCAGGTCGGCCTGAGGCTTGGTGAGGTGGTCCAGCAGGGGCAGCCAGCGGCGCGCGGTACCGTCGTAGCGATAGGCGCCGCCGATGTCGGTGCGGCAGTACAGCAGGCCCTGTTCACGGGGGTGGAAGAGAAATCCGTCGATGAAGCCACCGCCGCCAAACGGGAGGCTGGCCCAGGTGTAGTCGGCATGCGCGGCGCGGACCGGCGCGCCATCCGCCACCGGCTCGGCGGCGGACGCGGCCATCAGTGCGCCAAACGGTGTCCAGGCCAGTGCACCCGCAGTACCTCTGGCGCAGGAGGACAGCCACTGGCGGCGGCCCATGAAGGACGGCAGCGGCGTGGCGGGCCCCTCCAACGGATCGGCGCTGAGGGGCCGTGGCGTGGGCGTCTGGTGGCGCTGATCGGTCTTGTCAGTCATGGCGCTGTTCAATACCGTCCCAGCCGCACACGCAGCACGGTGCCCCGCGCCGGCAGGTTGAAGCCCCAGTCGACCTGGTCGCCATTCCAGCGGCGGGTCATGACCCAGCGGCCCTTGGCGTCGAACTGGCCTTCTTCAGCGCTGAGCAGGGTGTGGCCTCGACCCTTGAAACTGGCGTCCGGATTGAAACGCACCCGCGTGCGCTGGCCCACCACGATGAACTCGTCAGGCCCGATCTGCGCAATGGCCACGCCGCCCTGGGGTTGCTCGCTGCCTGCGGGCGCATCGTCCTTGAGCTGGGGCCAACTGCGTTCACCGAATTGCCATTCACCAAAGCTGAGCTGGGCCGTCCAGCCGTCCAGGGCCAGGCTCTGGGCCTGGTGGTCGTCGCCCTCGGCGGCCCCCCGCGTGCGGCCCTGCAGGGCCCAGCCGGCCCAGGCGCTGGCCATCGGGCGCAGCAGGCGGTAGACCTGGGCGATGGGCGCGGTCATGCGCTCGTCGGTGTGGGCACTGCCCAGCGGGTAGTTGCTGTAGTCCGCATAGTCCACGCCGAAGGGCGAGACCCCGATGCCACCACGGCCCAGCACCTGATAGATATACCGCGCATAACGCGGCGCGTTGCCCATCTCCGGCACCCAGAGGGCGTTGTCCGGCCGCTGGAACTGGTCGAGGATGGCGGTGACCTTGGCCGACTCCGGCATGTAGATGTCGGGGCCGATCACGTCGATGTGAGGCGCTGCGGCCTTGTAGATGCCGAGCACGTCGTAGGTCGGGCCACCGCTGGCGAAGTTCTTCTTCCACGGGGCCTTGGGTTCGAGCGGCTCGCGCAGGGCATTGTTGACCCACATGGGCAGGTCGTGCACCGCGCGGCCCGCCTGGGCGATGCGCTCGATGTAGCGGGCAATGGCCCAGCTGTGGAAGTACTGGTCGGCGTCGTCGCCATAGACCTGGCGCCAGCTTCCCTGGGTAGCGCCCGGCACTGTCGCGGGCTGACGGCGCAAGACCTCCGCCGGTACCGGGGCCTCGAACGCGGACTGCGCGGCAGCGCCATGGTCACGCGCCAGGCCGTAGGTGCCGACCTCGTTCTGCACCTGCACCATGATGACGGTGTGCCGGTCGCCGTCGACCCGCTTGAGGTGGGTCATCAGCGCAACGAAAGCGCGGCGATCGGCCTCCAGCGTCGCTTCGCCGAACGGGGAGAGGCAATAACTCGGCTTGCCGTCCTCGTCGAGCATCGGCGGGTAACGGTCGGGATTCAGCTTCACCCAGGCAGGGGTGTATTGCGCGCTGGTGTTCTTCCAGGTCGCGAACCACAGCAGCACCACCCGCACCTGCTGCTGGCGCGCCTGGGCGATCAGGGTGTCGACGAAACTGAAGTCGAATCGGCCTTCCTCCGGTTCCACCTGTTCCCACGCGATGGGCACGGCCACCGTGTTGGCCTGGGCATCACGTACCGCAGGCCAGACCTGGGGCAGGGCGCCCGGCCAGTTGCTGGAGTTGTGCACTTGCGCGGCCAGCATGAGGAAAGGCTGACCGTCGACCATCAGGGCCCAGCGGCCGTCCTGCTGCACCAGGCGAGGGAGAAGGCGCGAGTTGGTGGCGGAGGCCGGCAGGCTCGCCGATGCGGTTGCTGGCGCCGCCATGGCCGGCATGGGGACTGAAAGTGCTGTCAGGCCCGTGACCAGGCCCACGAACAGGCCGACGAACAGGCCCACGCACCGGCCCAAGTACAGACCCGTGGACCGTCCCGTGGACAGCCCCGTGGACAGCCCACCGATACCCCGGCGCGCGCCTCGCCCGCTGTGGCCAGCGAGGAACGCCCGTGGAGCGCGAAGGAAGGACATCAACCGCATCGCCGGGGTACTCCTCAGGTCCTCAGAACGACATGCGCGCCGTCAGCGTGTAGCGCCGGCCGGTATTGAACCAGGCGCGGCCCAGCATGCCGATGTGCTGCTGCATCAACTGCTTGTAGGTCGAGTCGGTCAGGTTCTGACCTTCCAGGCCGACCGTCACGTTGTCGCTCCACTTGTAGTAGACACCGGCATCCAGCTGGCCGTAGGCGTCCGCCCAGGTGGGCAGGGCCCAGCCGACCGAGGTGCCGCCGTAGGTCGGGCTGGACGGGTTGGTGTCCAGGCCGTCGCCCCCGTTGGTGCCGTTCACGTTGACCGCCTGCAGGTACTTCGAACGCCAGCTGTAGGCCAGGCGTGCGGAGATCGGGCCGCGGTCATACAGCAGCGCCAGGTTGTAGGAGTTCTTGGACAGGTTGGCCAGCGGCAGGTTGCCGAAGGTCTGGCCGTTGGTGTCGCAGCCGTTGAGGTTGAGGTTCAGGTTGGCCGCGCTGTTGCTGCCGGCGCAGTAGGTCGAACTCACCGGGTTGTAGAGCTTGGTGCTGCTGTCCACGTAGGTGTAGTTGGCCTGCACGCCAAAGCCGGAAAGCCAGCCGGGCAGGGAGTCGAAATAGGTCTGGAAGGCAAGTTCAATGCCGTTGACCTTGCCCTTGGCCCCGTTGATCGGCGAGGTGACGGTGAAGTTCTGCAGCGTGCCGCTGGCGTCCGGGACCTGGGTGATCGTGGTCTGGTTGATGATCACGTCCTTCAGGTCCTTGTGGAAGGCCGCGAAGGTCAGGGAGCCGGTCTTGCTGAAGTACCACTCGGCGGTCAGGTCGCCCTGTGTCGCGCGGATGGGCTTGAGCATCGGGTTGCCATCGGCCGTGCCGGTGCGGGTCACGTTGCTGATCGTGGTGACGTTGCCGACGGTGGTCGAGGTGAAGTTCTGCGCCAGCTGGGTGGTGGCCTGCAATTGGCTGAAGTCGGGCCGCGAGATGGCCTTGGACAGGGCCGCACGGAACTGCACCTGCTCCGTGGCCTTGAAGCGCAGGTTCAGGCTGGGCAGGCTGTTGGTGTAGGTCTGGCTGAAGGTGTTGCCCACAGCGAAGTTCGGGATCACCGGCACCACTTCGCCCACGGCGCCCACAGGCACCTGGCTGCTGGTGAAGGTGGTGTAGCCGCGAGCATCCATCTTCGTGCGCACCACACGCAGGCCGACGTTGCCGTCCACCGGCACGCCCAGCGTGTCATCGAAGGCGAAGCGCAGTTGCGCGTAGGCCGCCTGGGTCTTTTCGCTCTGGTCGTTGGTGCCCGCCGGGTCCGTACCGAAGGGCGCGGGTGCCCACGGGGTGCAGGAGGAACTGTCGCCACCGTGCTGCTCGGCGCACAGCGTGTCGTGATAGGCGTGCAGCGCGGCGTAGCTGTCGGGGTATCCTGTCGCGGTGTTGAGCGTCGGGAAGATCAGCGACGGCACGGACGACTTGCCGCCGAAGAAGTTGTTGAAGTTGTAGACGTAGTGGTTGCTGTTGAAGCGCGGGTCGTTCAGGTAGGCCAGCTGGCCGATGTCCCAGCCCAGTTGCCAGGGCTGCGAGATGGGCGACCAGAAATACTTGGGCGTGGTGTTGATGGTGGTCGCGTCACGCTCGGACAAGCGAACGCCGAAGCGCAGATCCTGAAGCACACCATCCTCGAAGCGGAACTTGGCATCCCCCTTCCAGGCTTTTTCGGTGGCCTTGCTCTTGTCCTGATGCTCCTGGGTAAAGGCCCAGTAGTAGTTGGCCGGGTCCTGCAGGGCCGCACGGTCGGCGTCGCTGAAGGTGAGGCTGGGGCGGCCGCCGCGCAGGTCGATGGTTTCGGATTCCATCAGCACGCCCAGGCCGACCGTGGAGTCGAACGCGCTGCTGTTGGCGCGGATGTACTGCAGGTCGGAATTCAGCTGCCAGCGGTTGTTGGGCTGCCAGCTGATCTTCCAGCCCAGGTCCTGGGTGTCCGACTTGCGCCAGGCACTGCGGGTGTCAGAGCCGAAGTTGATGCCGGAGCCGTCGCTGTTGTAGAGCGTGCCGGAGAGGAACTGGCCGTTGTCGGCAAACACGCCATCACGCACACGGATCTTGTAGGGATCGGACTGCGCAAAGATGGCGCGCTCGTCCCACTGCATCTTGTACTTGCTCTTGAAGTAGGTGATGGAGGATTCGACCGAATCATTCTTCCATTGCAGCGCGCCATACAGCCCATCACGCTGGCGCTCGAACTCCAGCGTGCGCCACGCCGAACCCTTGGGCACCCACAGGTAGGTGCCGGCGGCCTGGCCGTCCACGGCATTGGCCAGCGGGTAATACGGCTCCACCTGGAAGGCATCGGTGCGGGTGCCGCTCTTGGAACTGGCCAGGTGCAGCAGGGCGCCGAATTGGCCCAGGTCGGTGTTCCAGCGGTTGGAGACGAGGCCGGAGATGCTGGGCGAAGATTTTTTCTTCAGCTCCGAATAGGTGGACTGGACAGACAACGCTGTCTTGAAACCCGAAAAATCGAAGGGCAGGGCCGTGCGCAGATTCACCAGGCCGCCGATGCCGCCTTCGATCTGCTCGGCCGACGGGTTCTTGTACACGTCCACCGCGGCCATCAGCTCGGGCGGCACATCCTCGAAATTGAGCGAGCGGCCGCCGTTGGCGCTGAACGAGTCACGGCCGTTCATTTCCGAGCGGACGAAGGTGAGGCCACGGATGGTGATGCCCGAGCCTTCCACGGAGAAGTGCTCCGGGTCGTCCTTGGACATGGTGCGGTCCATGGTGACGCCCACGATGCGGGCCAGCACCTCCGTGACCGAGCGGTCCGGCAGCTTGCCGATGTCGTCGGCGACGATGGAGTCCACCACCTCGTCGGCGTTTTGCTTGATGCGTTGCGCGGAACTGAGCGCCGCGCGTTTGCCGGTCACGATGACCGTCTCCACCTTGGTGGGAACTTCCTTCTTGCCGTCTGGGGCGTCAGGGGTGGGTGCGGTCTGTGCCGCAGCGATCTGGCCAAAGACCAGACCGCCGATCAGCAAGGCTGCCTGGGCTGCGGCAATGGATACCGCGGTTCGTTGAAGGGTGCGCATGTTGTCTCCTGTCTCTTCTGTGATGGGCCTCTTTGCTCGATGGCGAGGCCTCATAGGCGGTTCATGGGCGCAACGACGTCATTGCCGTCGAGGTGGTGCACAGGCCCGCGCGGCCATGGCCCTGAGGCCGTCGCGGGCGGTCTTTACTACCAACATCAAAAAACTGCAGTCAAAAAAAACTACGACCAGTCGCCGTCTCGCTGGGAGCCGGCGCCCCCAGGAACGGGTCAGGCCTTGCTGATCAAGGGGATGATCAGATGGCGGTGAAGCGGTTGACCAGGTTCTCGAGGTATTCCTGGCGGCCGGACTTCGGCGCCACATCGGTGTTGCGGGCCAGCACCTGGTCCGCCAACTGCTCCAGCGTGCGACGGCCTTCCAGGATGTCGCGGCCCTCAGGGGCCGACCAGCCGGCGTAGCGCTGCTTCAGCGCCTGGGCCAACTGCCCGTCCTGGATCATCTGTTCGGCGATCAGCAGGCCCTTGGCGCAAACATCCATGCCACCGATATGGCCGTGGAACAGATCCTCCGGGTCGATCGACTGGCGGCGCACCTTGGCGTCGAAGTTCAGGCCACCGCTGCCCAGGCCACCCGCCTGATGAATGTGATAAAGCGCCAGCGCGATCTCGGGGACGTTGTTGGGGAACTGGTCGGTATCCCAGCCCAGTTGCGGGTCACCCCGGTTCATGTCGATGCTGCCGAGAATGCCCAAGGAAGCAGCAACGGCGATCTCATGCTCGAAGGAGTGGCCGGACAAGGTGGCGTGGTTGGCCTCGATGTTGACCTTGACCTCCTTTTCCAGCCCATAGCGTGTGAGGAAACCGTAAACGGTGGCGCTGTCGAAGTCGTATTGATGCTTGGAGGGCTCGCGCGGCTTGGGTTCGAGCAGGATGGTGCCCTTGAAGCCCTTGCGGTGCTTGTAGTCCACCACCATGGAGAGGAAGCGGCCCAGTTGCTCCAGCTCCTGGTCCACATCGGTGTTGAGCAGGGTCTCGTAGCCTTCGCGGCCGCCCCAGAGCACATAGTTTTCCCCGCCCAGGCGCATGGTGGCATCCATGGCGTCGCGGACCTGCAGGGCCGCCAGGCTGAAGATCTCGGGGTCCGGGTTGCTGGCAGCGCCGGACATGAAGCGGCGGTGGCTGAACAGGTTGGCCGTGCCCCACAGCAGCTTCACGCCGGTGCGTTGCTGATGCTCGCCCAGCACGTCCACCATCCGGGCCAGGCGTTCGTGGCTTTCACGCGGGGTGGCGCCTTCGGGCGAGACGTCGCGGTCATGGAAGCAGTAGTAGGGCGCGCCGAGCCGGCTGAAGAAGTCAAAGGCGGCCTGCGCCTTCTGCTCGGCCAATTCCATCGGCGAGCCGCCTTCGAACCAGGGGCGCTCGAAGGTGCCGCTGCCAAACGGGTCCAGGCCGGTCCAGCAGAAGCTGTGCCAGTAGCAGACGGCGAAGCGCAGATGCTCCTCCATGCGCTTGCCCAGCACGATGCGGTCCTTGTCGTAGTGACGGAAGGCCAGGGCTTCCTGGGTGCCGGGACCCTGGTAGCGGATCGGATCGATATTGGCGAAGTAGCTGCTCATGATGAATGCGGTGAGAGGTGGGGACCTTGAGGCCGAGGGCGGAGGCGCGTGCAGACTCAGCGGCCTTGCGTCGGTGGGGGGAGGGGAGGAAGTTGGCGTTGCTGCGCATAAAGCGCGCGGAATCGAGCCAGCCGGGCGGCCAGGGGCTCGGCCCGTTCGGCACGGGGGCTGAAGCGGTCGCTGACGGCGGGGCGTTGGCAGACCTGGGTTTCTTCGCCGCCATCGGCCATCCAGGCCAGCCGCGCCGCGCCCAGCGCACCGCCGGCATCGGCATCGGTATGGCGCACGATGTCCACACGCAGAACGTCGGCCATCAGTTGGGCCCAGTAGGCGCTGCGGGACCCACCGCCGACGAAGGAGAGTTCCGTCACCGTGGTGCCGGCCGCCTGCAAGGCGGCAAGGCCATCGGCCATGCCGAAGGCGACCCCTTCCAGCACGGCATAACCTCCATGGGCGCGGGTGCTGTCGTGGGTCAGGCCATGGAAGACGCCGGTGGCAAACGGGTCGTTGTGCGGCGTGCGCTCGCCGGCCAGGTAGGGCAGGAACAGCGGTGCACCCGCCAGGTCCTGCGGTGCCAGTGCCTGGACTTCAGCCAGCAGGGCGGTCTCGTCTGCCGCACCGCTGAAGCCGCAGAACCAGCGCAGCGCGCTGGCGGCCGAGAGCATCACGCTCATCTGGTGCCAACGGCCGGGCAGTGCATGGCAGAAGGCATGCACGGCGGACGCGGGATTGGGGCGGTAACGGTCGTTGACGACGAACAGCACGCCGGACGTGCCCATCGACAGAAACCCTTCCCCAGGGCGCGTCGCGCCGATGCCGATGGCACTGGCGGCGTTGTCGCCAGCGCTGCCGGCCACCACCACCTCGGGCGACAGACCCCAGGCGCGCGCCAGATCCGCACGCAGCGTGCCGGCGGCCTGGTTGCTTTCCACCACGCGCGGCATTTGCGCACGGCGCAGGCCGCAGGCGGCCAGCAAGGTGTCGGACCAGTCTCGGGCCGCCACATCCAGCCACAGGGTGCCGGCGGCGTCGGAAGGGTCGGTGACCTTGTCGCCGGTCAGCAGCAGCCGCAGATAGTCCTTGGGCAGCAGCACGGTGGCGGTGGCATCGAACACTTGCGATTCATGCCGGCGCACCCACAGCAGCTTGGGCGCGGTGAAGCCCGGCATGGCGAGGTTGCCGGCAATGTCGGCCAGGGCTGGGGCGGCTTGCGTCAGTTCGTCGCATTCGGCAAAGCTGCGGCCGTCATTCCACAGGATGGCCGGTCGCAAGACACGGTCGGCCTGGTCCAGCAGCACCGCGCCATGCATCTGGCCGGACAGCCCGATGCCACGGATCTGCGACCACGCCTCGGGCGCCGCAGCACGCAGTGTGGCCACGGCCTGCTCGGTGGCGGTCCACCAGGAGGCGGGGTCCTGTTCGGACCAGAGTGGCTGTGGCCGTTGCACCGTCAGTGGCGCACTGGCGCGGCCCCGGGCCTGGCCCTGGTTGTCCAGCAACAGCAGCTTGATTTCGGAGGTGCCGAGATCGATGCCCAGATACATCAGAGTGACTCCTCGGCGTCTTCGGTAGTGGGAGTGGTGGGGCTGCGCGCCGCGCCGGCCTGCGGCAGCTGCGGTCGCGTCACGTGGTAGCGGGCGAGGGCGGCGGCCCCGGCGGCCACCGCATCGGCGCCATAACGGGAGGTGCGCACCAGCGGTGGCGCCAGACTGGCGGCCTTGGCATAGTCGTTCAGGGTGTCCAGGGCAGGCTGCAGGAAAGCGTCGCCCAGTTCCACCACGGCGCCGCCCAGCACGATGCAGGCGGGGTCGTAGGCGGTTGCCAGGTTCTGGAGCAGCACCCCCAGGTAGCGTCCGGCCGTGCTCACCGACTTGACGGTGGGTTTGTCCTTTTCCCCCAGTCGTGTCCGGACTTCGGCGAGTGAATGCGGGCCCGGCTCGGCGGCTTCTTCAGGCCGGAGCATGGCGCGCATGCCGATCAGCGCTTCGGCGCAGCCCCGACGGCCGCAACTGCAGCGCGGTCCGTCGATCTGCAGCACCATGTGGCCGACCTCACCGGCAAAGCCCCGGCTGCCGGTCAGCAACCGGTCGCCGACCACCACGCCAGCGCCCACGCCCTGGTTGATGCTGACGTAGAGCAGCGGATCCTGCGGGCCGGAGGACGGGTTGAATTCCATCTCACCCAGCGCGGCCACATCGGCTTCGTTCTGGAGGTAGAGCGGCACGTCCGCCAGTGCGGTGCCTGCCAGCTTGTCGGCCAGCCAACTGCCGATGGGCAGGTCCCGCCAACCCAGGTTGGGGGCGAAATGAAGTATGCCTTCGGCCTCGTCCACACCCCCGGGCAGGCCGATGCCGATGCCGATGATCTCCTGCGAGTCCTCCAGCTGCCCCTTGACCTTCTGCAGCAGCGACGCCAGCACGCCGATGCAGGCCTTGGCCGAGCGGCTGGCGCCATAGTGGCTGACGGCCCGGGCGCGGATCTCGCCGGTGAGGGAGGTGGCGACCACCCGTACGGCCTCGATGCCGACCTCGGCGCCCAGCAGCAGCAGGCGCTCCGGATTGATGAACAACGGGGTGGGGCGGCGACCCAGGTCGCCCGTGGCGACCACAACGCTTTCAATGAGCCAGCCTTCGGCGATCAGCTCGCGGGTGAGGCCGCTGATGGTCGACTTGGTCAGGCCCACTTCCGTGGCCAGGTCCGCGCGGGACAGGCCGGGATGGGCGCACAGATGGCGCACCAGCGCCATCCGGTTGATGACCTTCAGCAACTGCTGGCTGCCGCCGCCTTCGCTTTGCACGTTGTCTCCTGTGCCCACTATCGGTGCGGGCTGAGAAGGATATTAGTTCGGCGGTTGCACGAAATAACTGGTGGGAAACCCTAGAGAGGAAAGTCAGGCTTGAAAGCGGCTGTAACGCTGCCCCCTTGGGCGATCCGTGAATGTGCCGCGGGCGCTGGGCACCGGGCTGGTGCGGGTCACCGACATCGTGCGACGCATGGACGAATGACCCTGTTGGCGATCCGGCTGCGGCAACTGCGCCATCCTCCGTGTGCGGTTGCGACGGAACTTCGGGCAGTGGCGATCAGAGCAAGTCCGCTGCGTGCGCGCTTTGCATGGCAGCAATGTTTGCTTAAGCCGGTTCTAACAGTCCAGGCGCAATCTGCAGTCACGGCATCGCTGAACTCCCTCTCTCTTCCAGCGACGCCTACAGGAGAACGACATGAGCAAGACCTCCCCGATCCTGGCCCTGATGGCGGCATTTGCCGCAGCGTCCGCCTCCGCGGCGCCCATGCAGGATGACGAACTCACGAGCCGCGAAAACCGCCGTGCGTATCTGCAGCAGCAGTTGCGCGACGTGCGGGTGGAGCTCTATTGCGACCACCAGGATCACGCGCTCCAGATGATGCGGGACACCCGCCGCCAGCTCAGCGTCCAGCATGACGATGTGAGTGAACGTGGCGTGGAGCACCTGGACCGCGCCATCTGGGCGGTGCGCCATGGTGATACCGACCAGGCGCTGAACCTCCTGCAAGACGCACACCGCCAGGGCTGATCAATCTCCCGAGGCGACAAGCCCCGGGGGCTCGTGGCTCGATCTGCCGCGCATTGGAGAGCCAGGCACCGCGCCGCCATCACCCGTCGGTGCCGGTGCAAGGCGCACGGATGCCGGCTCTGTGGACATGACGGGGCGCATGCCGTCACTCGCCACACGCCGCAGCGCGCTGCGCGCCCACGCGTCGCCCGCCTTCTGCGGTCGGGGCGCGAGAATCCGGTCATTGCCTCACCGGAGATCCCCATGGGACAGTTCAAGACCCTCACCGCCGCCGACGGCCACACCTTCAAGGCCTACGCGGCCGAAAAGCCCGGCAACACGCTGGCCATCGTGGTTGTGCAGGAAGCCTTCGGCGTGAACCAGCACATTCGTGATGTTTGCGACCGTTTCGCGGAGCAGGGCATCAATGCCATCGCCCCGGCGTTGTTCGACCGCGTCGAGCGGGATGTCGAGTCCGCCTACAACCAGGAAGGCATCGCGCGCTATTACGAGATCCGCAAGACCCTGACCAAGGCGCAGGTGCTGACCGACGTGCAGGCGGCTGCGGACGCCATCCACGCCACCGGCATCGTCGGCTACTGCTTCGGTGGCACGGTGACCTGGTGGGCGGCCACGGAGACCACCCGCTTCAAGGCGGCGAGCGCCTGGTATGGCGGCGGCATCTACGAAGACCGCGAGGCCACGCCGCACTGCCCGGTGCAAATGCACTTCGGTGAGAAGGACGCCCACATCCCGCTGGACCAGGTGGACGCCATCCGCCAACGCCATCCCGAGGTGCCGGTGTATGTCCATGCCAACGCCGACCACGGTTTTGGCTGCGACGCTCGCCCCTCATTCAATGCCCAGGCCTATGCCGAGGCCCAGGCCAGCACGCTAAGCTTCCTGCGCCAGCATCTGGGCTGACCGCCCTGAGATCTCCTTGAGATCTCCTTGCGCTGGCCTTGCGATGGCCCTGCGGTGGCCTTTCGGTGGCCCTGACAGTGCCTTGACCGCCGCGGCGGCTCACGTCCCCCGGCTGGCCATGTCGCCCATCCGGTCCGCCTCGGCCTCCAGCCCGTGGTCGTCATTCACCGGCACGCCGCCCACCTCCATGGTGGGCGCCACCCGGCCTTGGCGCTGCTGCACCACATGCCAGGCCTCATGCGGCAGGTGCTGCTCTTGGCCTGGCGCCAGGTGGATGTCGTTGCCCTGCGCGTAGGCCAGCGCATTGAGCTGGGCGGGCTGGCTGGAGTTGGCATGCACCCGGACATCGGACAGGTCCATGCCCGACATCGATTCCAGCCCGGACTTGAGCTGGTCCGGCATGCCGGTGAGGTTGGTCGCCGGCGCTGCCTCCTCCCGTTGGGCCGCAGCACCGAAACTGGCCGCCATCGCGCGGCGCTGTGCGGCCTGCCGGGGTGAGGCATCCAACTGGGCCGACCAGTCGCCCCCTTCGTTATCGGTCACCCGCTGGACCAGGTCCGGCTCGGCGGCCGGCCGATGCGTGGCGACGCGGCCACCCTCCAGTTCGGTATTGCGGGGATCATTGGATATCGCCATGTGCGCTCCTCAAGCATCGATCAATCAAAGCTCTGGCCGCCCCGGCCGGAACACCAGATAGCCCGACATCGCCACAAACGCCAGCGCCACGATGGCCGGTACATAGGGGTTGTCTCGCAAAGGGGCCAGGGCGGGGTCGCAGAACAGCAGGGCCACGGCCATCAGCAGCAGAAGCAGCGCGCCCGCCCACAAGCAGACCAGATAGAGCAAGCCGATGCGGCGGGCTCGGCAGCTCACCACATACACCGCCGCCGCCACGATCCAGGCCATCAGCAGGAACTGGGTCACCAGGCGCAGCGGCATCCGGTTCGGACAGATCCAGGCGCAGGCTTCCTGCCGGAAAGTGAGCCGCGCCGTGAAGTACTCCTTGAGCGGCGGGATGACCTCCGGCCCCATGCCCACCTCCGCCCGTGGCAACGGCCAGAGCGTGATGCCCCCATAGGTCCATTCGATGTAGGGGAAGTCCCGTGCCATAGTCGCCGCCACGTTGGTGGGCGGGGCTTCGGGCGAGGTGGCATGCACCAACACGGGCAACACGCTGTCCAGGAAATCGATGCGGCGCACGCCCTGCAACTGGCGGGTCAGGTCGACCCGGCGGCGCAGATCCTTCTTCTGCGAATCCGGGTCGCCGCTGAGCATGATCAGGAACTTCACGGTGATGTCGCTCTTGCCTTCATAGGAAAGCTCCTTCGACCCGTCCACGGCGGTGCGGTGCCGTGGGTTGGACGCCAGCTCGGCCTTCAGCTTCAGGCTCATCAACCATTCGTAGCTGTAGGGGCCGGTTTCCTTCAGTTGATCGTCCGGCACGACGAGGTTGAGGTAGTAGGGCCGGCCGGCGTTTGCCATCCGCTCCAGCAGCGCCGCCATGAACTTGCGAAGGAAGGCGGTGTAGCGCGCCTGGGCGGCGCCATCCGTCGGTGTGTCCTCGAAGAAAACGGTCAGGCCGGAGAACACATGATTGGTCTCGTCCGACCCCGGCGCCAGCAGCAGCTTGTTCATCAGGGACTGACGGTCCTGGCTGCGGCGGTCGACCATGCGCACCGCCGCCGTGACGGCCTCCTCGATCATGCGGTCCTGCTCGGCCGCCGAGCGGTTGAGCAGCAGGTTCCAGGTGCGGCGGTAGAGCACCAGGTCCATGGCCACGTCATAACGCTGCGCTTCGCGTGCATAGCCGGAGACGGCGCCGTCCCAATCCTTGGGTAGGTCGAAGCTGCCGTCGTCCCGCAGCACCACGCCCATGTACTGCAGACGGGTGAAGAGGTTGAAGTTGATCGGCATGGGCGTTTCCTGCGCGGCCCAGAACGGAATCACCCCCACCACCTGGTTGTCCTTGTGGTCCGGCGCGCACTGGCAGCCATCGGCGGTCCAGAGCAGGGGTCGCGAGTTGCCCACCGGGTGCAGCTTCGTCGCCACCGCCACGATGTCCCGCAGGTTGTCCTCGGCGAGCAGGGAGTCGAAGAAGACCTCCAGCGGCACGGCGGCATTGTCCGGCCGGCGTTCGTTGCGCTTGGGGGCCGGCACCGGCTCCGGGCGCTGGGCCGCAGGCGCTGGGCAGCTGGTGGGCGCCGGCAGCTTGCGGGCGGCCGCCACTTCGCCGACACGCTGCAGGTAATAGCGGCAGCGCTCGGCCTCGATGGCGCGGATGAACATCGCGCGGGTGGGATATTCCACGCCCACCACGGGGGTCAGCAGCCCGCGCAACTGGGTGTTGGTCGGCTTGTCCGGCACGATCAGCGGCGGCTCCGTCAACACGGCCGGGTCCTCGTCGAGGTCGGCACGCAGGGCGGCCAGCGCGGGCAGCGGCGGGGAGGGGGCGATGGCCGTGGCGGTGGGCTTGACCTTGTCGTCGTCGGACGGCGGCACCAGCTCGTCCAGTTCCTTGGCCGTGAGCAGATAACTGACCGGCACGTTGCCGTTGAGGTCGGCGGCACCATCGGCCTCCTGCAGGCTCATGGCGCGCAACCGGGGGTCCGGTGCACTGGCCACCGGTGCCGGCGCGGGCGCCTTGGCGCTTGGGGCGGCGGTTGCGGGTACCGGGTCCAGGATGCGCAGCACATAGTGCTGCTCCTGCTCCATGCTTGGCGTGGCGCTGTCCTCCGCACGCAGGGTGAAGCTGTACTGACCGGCGCGCGTGGGGGTGCCGGAGAGATAACCGTCCGCGCCGAATACCAGCCCGGGCGGCGGTGTGCCTTCAATCTCGATGCGATAGGGCGGCCGGCCGCCTTGCACCACCTCACGTCGCTTGTAGCTCGAGTTGATGCGGCCGGCAGGCAGTGGCACCGTCACATACACCAGCCGCAGATCCGGGGTGCGCCGGGCGGGCGGAGCGGCAGGGGCGGACGGAGCCACCGCTGCCGCCGTAGCGGCCTGGGGCCGGGTTGGGGCCGTCTCGCGCGGTGGCGGGGCAGGTTCCAGCGGGTAAGTGGTGGCAGTGGCGTCGAGGGCTCCACTACCCTGAGCACCGCTACCCTGAGCACCGCCATCCTGAGCGCCACTGTCCATGCCGGGTGCGGTGGCACCGTGCCGGCTCTCTGCCTTGGCGCCAGCGGTGGCTGCGCCCGGCCCTGGGCCCACGCTCGGCGGCTCCGCCAGGCTGACCCGCTTCGGCGCCACCGGTGGCCCCATGCTGGGCGGGCCTGCTGTGGCATGCAGCGCCAGGCCGATGGCGGCCGCCAACATGCCGCCCAGGAACACCCGCCAGCGGCGGCAGTGCACACACGGCGTCCGGGCTGCGACCGTCGATGCCAAGGGGCCCGGCTGTGGTGGATGGGGCGGCGGGAGCGGCGGATCCGGCTCCATGACACGGGGATCAAACTGGGCCATGGCTACACCACCCGTCCTTCCTTGCGCAGCTCCTTCGCAACGCCCAGCCGCAGATCGGCCTGGGTGATGCGCTGCCGCTGCGCCTGCAGCGCATGCAGGGCTGCAAAGCGCGCCACGTTGGCAATGGCGCCGCCCGCCAGTTCATGGCGGTTGGCCAGGTCCTGCAGGTCCACCTCCGGCGCCAGCCGCCCGGTGGGGCGCAGCAGGCCCTCCCACAGGCGCAGGCGTTGGTCCGCATCCGGCATCGGGAAATGCACCACCGACTGGAAGCGCCGCGCAAAGGCCTCGTCGATGTTGTTCTTCAGGTTGGTGGCGAGGATCACCGTGCCGGGGAAGTCCTCCACCCGTTGCAGCAGGTAGGCCACTTCCTGGTTGGCGTGGCGGTCATTGGAACTGCTGGTGGCGGTGCGCTTGCCAAAGAGCGCGTCCGCTTCGTCGAAGAAGAGGATCCAGTCGCGGTGCTGCGCCTGGTCGAACACCTGGGCCAGGTTCTTCTCGGTTTCGCCGATGTATTTGGAAACCACCATGGAAAGGTCGATGCGGTAGACGTCCGCCTGTACCGCCTGCCCGATCAGCGTGGCGGTGAGGGTCTTGCCGGTCCCCGGGGGGCCGAAGAAAAGGCTGCGGTAACCCGGCTTCACGGCGCGGGCGAGTTGCCAGTCCTGCATCAGCTGGCGGCCGTGGCGTGCCCAGGTGGTGAGGGTGTGGACTTCGGCCAGCGCATCGGCATCCAGCACCAGATCGTCCCAGGTCAGCCGCGTGGTGATGAGCCGGGCCGGGAAGCCGGCACTGAAGTCCGGCTTGCGGGAGACGCCGGTGGTGAGCCGTTCCAGCGTTTCGGCGGTGACATGCAGCGCCGCGCTGAACCAGGGTTCGCCGGGCGCGTCGTGGTCCAGGCGCAGCAGGCCCTCCCGGCGCAGCGGTGCGTCTTCATCCAGCAGGCGGCGCAGTTGCGTGCGTCGGGACAGGTCTTCATCCGCCATCAGGAAGGCCGCGGTCTCGGCCGTGGGCAGGAACCCCCCGTGGGACCGGCCCTTCCAGCCGCCGAATTCGCTGAAGCCGCGGTCCAGGTTGCGGTTGCGGACAAAAAGCAGGTCCAGCAACGACGGGCGCAGGTGAGGCGCCAACGCCAGGGCCAGCACCAGGCGCTCGTCCGCGTCCAGGGCGGCATCTTGCAGCAGTGCACCCAGCGCGCTGTCCGGCGGCAGGCGCGGCGGGGCGGGTGGTTCGCTCTGCGCGGGCGGGCCGAAATGCCGCGCCAGGCGCGACTGCACCACGGACTCCAGCCAGCCCAGTTCCTGCTCCAGTGCGCGTGCGTTGCCGGCCACACCGGCCGCTTGGTTATCGCCAGTCCACATGAAGGACCCTTTCCATCCATCCAAACTTCACCACGGTGTATCCCCATGGCAGGTGATCGATCAGCATGTCGAAGGCGCCCGGTTCCACCGCCAGCCGCCAGCCGTCCTGCTCCGGGCGCAAGGTCCCGGCCCGGCGCAAAAAGGTCTGCCGCAGGCCATTGATGGAGGTGGCGCCCAGCACGCGCCAGTGCTGCACCACCGCCCCCAGCAGGCCCTCAATGGCTTGCCGCTCGTCGGTGGTCAACGTCCATTCGCGTGGCAGTGGTTCGTCGAGCGGCAGGCCGCACAGCAGCTTGTTGAGCGACAGCGTGTGCTCCACGGCCTGCTGACGCAGCGGCCTGGTGGCGCCATCCTCCGGCGGTGCGTCGGTGACCAGGGCCTCCAGCAGCACGGCGCCACGCAACGCGGCGGCGGCGTCCTTGAAGCCCTTGGCATCGGCCAGGCCCACCATCTGGAACAGCTTGGGCAGGTAGGGGCTGATCAGCACCAGCCCCGCATTGGCGACCGCCATCGGGTCGCCGAACGTGTCTTCCGCCGCCATCGGCCGCAGGGCTTCTGCCGCCGTGTCCGATGCCTCCTGGCGCGGGCGCCAGCGCAGCCGCAAGGCCTGGGCGGCGGCGCAGAGCATCGCTGTGGCGCCGGAGACGACACGGTCGAACCAGCGCTGCGGCGCCTGCGCGCCCGTGGGCGCGAGCTGATGCAGATGCTGGCGCACATGCGCGGTGTAGCGGGTGGGCTCGAAGGCGGCCGTCTCCCCGCGCAGGGCATGGTCCAGGGTGGCCTGCCACAGCCATTGGCGGCGCTCGCCGGTCTCCGACGTCGAGGCCGGTACGGCCGTCGCCACCGCTTCGATCCAGCGGCCGATTTCGCCCCGCAGGGTGTCGCCCATCCACAGCGTGAGCATCTGCGGCAGCAGCTCGGCCGGCAGGGCGCGGGCCAGGCGCTGACGCTGGCCGTCCTGGCGGCCGGCTGTCTGCAGCGTGTCCCGCAGCCAGGCAGCGTCTTCGCGAAGCAGCAATTGCCAGGCATCACCCAGGGCCAGCAACGGGTCGGTGCCGGCGGAGAAATGCGCCCCTGCCGCCAGTGCTGCCTTCAACTGGGCCCGCGCGCGGGGCAACGGCGCACTGCGCTGATCGCCTTCGGCGGACAGGGCCTCGTCCAGCACCACCTCCCACAGCGAGACCATGCCGCTGGGGGCTTGCCCATGCAGGCCGTGCGCGGCCACCATGGCGAGCAGCCGTTGGGCGCTGGCCGGGCGGCCCGGCATCAGGGCCTGCACCAGCGAGGCCAGCCAGGTGCGGTCAAACTGCAGCACCAGGCGCCGCACGAGCAGGGCCCGGTCCTCCTGCTGGCGCAAGGCACCCACCAAAGCCGCGGGGTCCCGCTGCAGCAACTCCTGCGCCAGCAGCCGAGGGTCTTCGCCCCGGGCCTGCCAGGGCAGGCGGCCGTGCCGGAGGAAATACAACAGCAGCGACAGGCGCGACTGCATCCGGCTGCGCACCCCTGCGGGGCGTCGCCGTGCCCCGGCGGGCCCACGCTGTGTATCCAGCGCGTCGGTCAAGGCCTGCCGCAGTTGGCGGCTCCAGGCCTCTTCCCAGGCGGGGCCGTCCACCACGCCCAGGTCCAGGGTGAGGCTGTGCAGGGTCCAGACATCACCCGGCTCGCAGGTGTCGCGGTAGCACTCGTCCAGCAAATCGTCGAGCAACTGCAGGCCCGGGCCCCGCAGCCACGCGGACCAGCGGCCTTCCGCCTCCTCCACGTTGGCGCCACGGATGTCCGCTTCCGCCCGCAGGTGTTCGATCACGTGGGCTTCAGACATGCGCATTCCCGGCCGGGTTGACCCGGTCCGCCTCCTGCCATTCCAGCATCAAGGCCAGCAGCCGCACGGCGGCACGGTCCGTGCGGGCCAACGCGCGCGGGTCGTCGGCCGCGCCGGCCAGGCCCAGACGGGTGTCGAGCCACTGTTCATGCAGTTCCTCAAAGCGCTGCATCGCGGGCAGATCCAGCCACCGCAGGCGCAGGGCGAGGTGAGCGGGTGTGCTGATGCGCAGGGTCTCCGCAGCAAAGTTGCGGAACGCCGGTTGGGCCGTGCGCGAGGTCCAGCCGGGCAGCACGGCGGTTACTTTCAGCTGATGAAAGCCCGGCGCCAGCTTCAGGGCTTCGTGCTCGGGTGAACGGTCCCGCAGCGGGCGCAGCAGCACATGCTCGATGACATGCAGCCCTTCGCTTTCCTGGTCCAGGTGCAGCATGAACAGCCGCAGGCTGGAGGCGGCACGGCGGGCGGCGTCCTCGTCCTTGAACCCGCCCAACACCCACCAGCGTTGTTCCTCATCCGGGCCCAGCACCAGTTGGTAGCCGGCAGAGGTGTCCGGCTTCGGCAGCGCAAACAGCGTGGCATGCGGGGTGGGTTCGGCCATCAGCTCCGGGCTGTCCGGCGCCGGGTCATGCAGGTGGATGGTGGGCTGCGGCAGCATGGGGATGCTGCCCGGCGGCATGACGCGGTAGCGTTGCGCCCGCGCGGCGGTACGGGTGAGCGAAACCGGCAACGGCTGGCGCCGCAGCCACGGGAACTGGCTCAGGTCCTCCTGCACCTGTGTCCGCGTGGTGGGTCGCACCGCCGTGCCCGCAGCCGTGCCACGTTCGGAAAACTCCGGCGGCAACTGCACCAGCCCCGGCGCGCCGGAGGTCACGGTGGCGGGCGGGGTATCCGCGCCGTCGGCAGCCGAGCCGGTGCCGGCGTCAATCATGACGCGGTGGTCGCGCAGCACACGGGTCAGTGGCCGGTCATGCCAGAGCCGGAAGCCCAGCAGCAGGCTTGCGCGTCGCTGCAGGCCACTGCAGTTGTCGGTCTGGCCCCAACTCGGGCGGCCCAGGTCCACGCCGGCGGCGCGGTCCCGGGTGAGGGTCACGATGTCCCGCAGCCAGGCGGCCTTGTTCTCCAGCAGCAAGGATTCCAGTTCGTCATGCAGCAAGTGGGTGCAGAACTGCCGCATGCTGTTCTGGGTGTAGGTTTCGCCATGCAGGGCCAGCAGGTGGTCCAGCGCGCGGCGCTTGCGGGCGGTGCCGCTGTCCAGGCGTTGCAGCTGGGACTGGGCGATGGCGGCCGGGTCGCTCAGGTAGAGCGCCTGCAGGCCGGGGACCTGGTCCTCGCCAATGGGCTGGGTCCACAGGGTCTGGCGCGATCCCCGGTCAATCGCAAAGAGCGAGCGCATGGCCTGCAGCTGTGCCAGCCCTTGGGCAATCAGCTGTTCATGCAGCACCATGTAGGCCTTGAGCTGCTTCACGCGGGCATGCACCTGCGGCGGCGCGGAGGACGGTACGCCGTAGCGGCCGAGGCCATAGATGGCCGGCAGGTGATGCTGCACCGAGTAGTAGGACCCCAGGTCGCGGTGCACACCACGGGGCAGCAGGGCATCGGCGCGGCTGGCCTGGTCGGCCTGCTGGCGTGAGCGCCGGGCCCGGCCGGCCGTCTGCAGGTCGTTGAGGCGGCGGCGCAGTTCCAGCGGCGGGATGTGCACCAGGTGGCCGCGCCGTCGCACTTCCACCCATGCCGGCGATCGCGGGGAGGGCAGGCGCAGGGCCAGCGCCCAGCCGTCGCCATGCCAGGCCACCGAGCCCACCACGGTTCCGTGCCCTGCGGATGCCAGGTCCTGCGGTGCCATCACATCCGGCGTGATGGACACCACCCGCGCGTCAAACACGCCAGGCACCTGCCGCATCTCGGCGGCCACGTCCGACAGGAACAGGCGGCCGATGTCGTTGGCGGCCAGGCTGGAGGAGCGGATGAAGCCGTGCTGCATCGCCGGGCCGTCGTAGATGTCGGCCAGGGGCAGGGCGCTGCCCAGCCGGTCGTGCAGGGTGTCCGAAACCGGCGCGCCGGCAATGAAGCGCGCGCAGCGGTCATAGACATCCGCCAGGATGTGCACGGCATCCCGCTCGCCCTCGATCTCCAGCACGGCCTTGAGGTCGCACATCACGTCCTTCTCGCAGGTCACGCGCGGGGCCAGGTCTTCCCCCAGGTTGCGCTGCGTGTGCCAGGCCTTGCGGGCCTCGGCTACCCGTGCGGCCTCGCGGCGGGCGGTAACGGCATCGTCCTCGGCCTGGCCACCGCCATCACCGCCGTCGGCGTCATCCGCCTCATCATCGCCAGCCAGCCATTCGGAGGGTTTGAGCCGCAGCTGATAGACACCGGGCTGTCCCTGCACCAGCGTCAGGGTGGCGTCGTCCAGCCCGGGTACCCGGTCCAGCAACCAGCGGCGGTAGTCCTCCGGCGTGGTGGCGCGGCAGGGAAACACCGCGGCGGGCGGGTGCAGGGACAAGGCGTCGTAATCCACGACGTTGCCCGGTCCGGCCAGATGGTCCGCCACCGGGAAGCCATTGCGGTAGACCAGGTCGGTGAGGCCGAAGCAGAGCTGCTCCAGCAGGGTGATGCCGGGGTCGTGCAGGTTGTGGTCGGTCCAGCGCTGGCCGCTGAGCGCTTGCAGCCAGCGCAGTCCTTCCGCGCGCAGGCCTTCGAAGCCCAGTGCCTGTTCCTCGGCTGGGCGCGGGGCCGCCAGCGGCAGGGTGGAGGGGTGGGGCAGCATCATGGTGTCTTGCTCCCGGTGAAATCGTCAAACCACAGCTGCGTCAGCGTGGCCTGGATCATGGCGCCCGCACCGTAGTCGCAGCGGGTGCGCACCTGCAGGCGGTAATAACGCTCGCGGCCGGGGGCGGCGAGCCAGCGCAATTCCAGCTGGTCGCAGCGCCGGCCATACCAGGCGTTCTGCGACCGGATGCGCTTGCGGCCCAGCCACGCGTCATACCAGCGTTCACGCGGGTTGAATGTGTTCATGGCCACGGCGTGCAGCAGCGCAAATCGCGGTTCACGCCCCTGGGCGCTGCTGGCGCCGGCCATCACGTCGAAGGCGTGGCAGCCCCGCAGGTCGCCGGTGAGGTCGTGCCATTCGCCGTTGGCCCGCAAGGCCGAGCTGTCGGGGCGTGGATAGGTGCCGCGCCGCCCCGACGCCGCCACCACGCCGTCGACGTCCAGGGCCGCGGTCGGTTCGGCGATGCCGATGCCGACGCGGCGCTTGCTGTCCAGCGAGAGCACGGGCGCCTGGCCCCGGGTGTCGTTGACGCTGCCTGGGTGGAAGGCCAGTTGCTCATTGCGGCCGCCAAAGCTCATGGACCAGAGCGGGGCCAGACCGTTGCGCTCGCGGCAGAAGCTCAACAGGGCGTCGTACCCCTGGGGCGTATAGACCTCCAGGCCGTGATCGGGCGACTTGCTGAAGCCTTCGTCCACCATGTTGAGCGTGGATTCGATCAGCGACTTGAAGTGATCGGCCGTGGGCAGTTGGCCCTCGCCGAAGAACTGATACAGCGTTTGGCGGTTCTGTTGAGTCATGCGGTGGCTCCGCTGATGACGAAGGTGCTGCCTATCGCCAGTTTGGAAATGCCGGTGGCCACGGGCGCCGAGTAGGTGAAGCCTTCGGTGTCGCTGAGCAGGTGCTGCGGCATGGGCAGCGCCAGGCTCCAGGGCCGGCTGTGTGTCACGTGCCGCCGTTCCTCCTCGCTGGCACGCGCGGTGTCGGCCAGGCGGTAGCTGCCGTTGTCGTCCTGGCTCAGGCGCAGGATGGACAGCTGCGTGATGAAGGCCACCCCCGGCATGTTGCGCAGGCGGGCCTCGATGTCCTCGGCGCGGACGGTCCAGTCAAAACGCGGCCCGTAGCCCTGGTCCATCCATGGCGACAGCATCTCCACCAGCGCCTGGTTCATACGCTGCAAGGTGGCGCCGGCATGGGCCCCGCGCTGCAGGCCGACCACGCCGCGCACCTGCAGTTGCTCATACATCGGGTTGCGCACCTCGATGTTGGCAAAGGGGGAGGCCAGAGCCTTCAGGGCCAGCGCCATGCGCCGCAGCTGCATGGCGCTGAAGCGGGGTTGCTCGCAGGCCAGGGCCGGCTGGTTGCGCGGCAGCATGGGCACGGCCACCACCACCACCGTGCCCGGCGGCAGGTGCTCGCCGCCCAGCCCGTCGTCATCGACGACCTCATCAGCCGTCAGGCAGCGCGCCTTGAAGACATCCGGAAAGCGGTCCAGCAGCAGGCGCTCCATGTCCCAGGTGGTGCTGGCGCGATTCTTGTGCTGCAGCCGTTCACCCGCGCGGGTGTAGAGAGCGCGTGCGTCCTCCGCCGCCCGCAGCCCGACCGAGCTGCCGACCTGGGCGACCGTGGCCACGCCACTGAGCGTATGGATCGCCCGGTTGATGCGGCCGGCCTCCAGCAGCGTGGGTGGCGCTGGCGGCTGCGTACCGGCGTTGGCGGGTGGCGGCGCGGGGGCACGCACCGCCCGCAGGGCCTGGCAGCGCACATCCCGCAGGCGGGCAAAGGTGTCGAAGCCGTCATGAGCGCTGATGCGCAGCCAGTACAGCCCGCTGGGCATGAGCGTGTGGTCGCTGCGCATGTCGCGCGGCAGGTCCAGGGTGACGATGCCGGAGGTCAGGAATCCGTCCGTCTCATCCGCCAGCACGCAGTGCGAGGGCAGCGGCACCCAGGACTGGCCCACCAGCGTGGCCCACTGGGGACGCGTCAGGGCCAGCTGCTGGCCGGGGCGCACCGGAGACTCCTTCATCTCGAACAGCAGCGTCAGCGTGCCGCCGGGGTCGGAGGAACGCAGGCCGATCAGCAGTTGGCCGTCACGGTCGAAGTGCGGCAGGAGCGTGTGTTCAGTGCCTGCGTCTGCCAAGTGCAGGGAGATGGCACCGAAGGGCCGCAGATGCAGCAGGCGTTCGCCATCCACGCCGTCGCCGGGGCCGTCGTCACGGTCCAGCGCAATGACCGTGTCCGCGTCATAGTCCAGCGTCACCGCTTCCAGCACTGGCGTGTAGGGCGGATTCGGAACCGGGCGGGGATGGCGCCGGGTACGCGCATTGGCATTGACCACCTCCGACAGCACGGCCGGATAAGCCGCATGGCCGAAGGCCCCCGGGGGGCCGGAGAGTTGCAGGCGGCACAGGCCGTTGCGTGGCAGCGCCTCGGTTCCCCAATCCTGCTCGCTGGCACGCATCTGCTTGCCCACGGTCGGCGCATCCACCTCGAAGTGCTGATGCTCCATCAGCCGCCCATCCCCCGGGTGCCAGGCAAACAGGCGCTGCCGCGCGGAGTCGCCCCCACAGGGGAACCAGCGCCCGTCGCGCATCAGGGACAGGGCCGCGGTGAAACTCTCGTTGTGCTGCTCCAGGCCGTAGCTGGCGTAATACGCGCTGAAGCCACCGGGCTCCTGCGGCAGGCCGGCCCACTGCAGGTGCAGTTTCAGCAGGGTCAGGTTCTTGCGGGCCGCTTCCTGGGAGCCGACCACGAAGCTGGACGACACGGCGGGCAGGGGGCCGAAGGGCATGAAGGGCTTGGTGCCGTCCAGCCGGCCCAGGCTGTTGCTGAGCAGCAGTTGGCGAACGCCCTGGACGCTGGCCTTCACAAAGGCCTCCTTGAACGGGATGTCCGCCAGCAGCGAATAGGCGTAGATGCGCCCCTCGTGGCAGATCTCCAGGCGCATCATCGGCAGGCGCGTCTCCCACTCGGGCCCGTGCAGCTGAGGGTCGCACCCGATGATGGCCGGCGCGTCATGGGGCAGGCGGACCTGCAGCGCCAGCCCGCCCGCAGGTGCGGCCGAGATGTGCACGTCCGTGGCCACGAACCAGCCGGTGGCGGCGCTGAGCGAGATGTTCAGTGCACCCTGGAACAGCTGGTTGAACATCAGGTCCCGGTTGGGTTCCAGGTTGTCCGGATCCGTCTCCAGATGGAACACGCTCAGCGGGTCGCCCGCCACGGCGGGCGCCGGCAGGTCCTTCTGCAGCACCCGTGCGGCCACCTCCCAGATCTTTTGCCAGTCTGCGATCTTCAGGGTGGCGTGGGGCGAAGCATCCGCGCCGGCCAGCAGCCAGCGCACCAGCAGCACCCCCATGGCGCGCCGCAGTGCCGTCACCTTGAGGGTGTGTTCGGCCTTGTCGGTGTCCTTCATGGCGCCCGCGGTCAGCACGCCGGCCACCAGCTCCTGCAGGGAGCGCCGGGCATAGGCGGTGTCGTGTCGCATGCGCAGTTCGATGCTCAGCAGGCGGTCGCCCTCGGCCAGTGCCAGGATGGGCGAGACGATGGCCAGCCCGATGCGGGCATCCGGCACGTTGGCGTCGCCGCCGAACAGCCGCCAGTCCGTGCCTCGGCCCAACTGCAGCTCGCAGGCCTTGGCGCGGGTGACGAAACCGAAGTCCCGTTCGGGCGAGATCAGCCGGTCGCGCTCCAGGAACAGGGAACAGACGCTGGCCACGCGGGTGTCGGTCACCGCCAGCGTGGATTCGCTGCGGAAGCGCACCGGCCGTCCGGCCGCGTCCTTGCCGGCATCGAAGAGGGTGCCGCTGCCGACCTTCACCTCGCCAATGGCGCGGGGGTCCCGCTGGCAGGCCACCAGCACCGTGTCATCCCGGGGGCCCCGCGGCAGGAACCCCAGCACGTCGCGGTAATAGAACTCGGCATGCCGCGCCGGGAAGCGGTTGACCTGCGCCTGCACCTTTTCGCAGACCTTCATGAAGGCCATCAACAGGGCCACGGCCGGCTCATGCTGGCCAGTACCCCAGGCCGCCGGGATCAGCTCGTGTGCCTTGGCCTGCAGGCTTTCGATGGCGCCGTGGAAGGCCACATGCCGGCGGCGCAACTGGTCCCGCTCATGGCGCGCGGCGTAACGGGCGGAGGCGTTGCCGCGCTGGTCCGACAGCAGCGCCAGCGCTTCTGCCGAAGGGTCCCACAGCGTGCTCAGCGGCGGCACGATGGCCTTGTTCTGCCAGCGGCGCTGGCCGTGTCGTTCACGCACCCAGTGCAGGTCGGCCGCGAGTTGCTGGCGGATCAGCTGGCGCAGCCGTTCCTGCATGGCCTGGGCCGTGAAGTCGGCCTCCTCCTGCTGCAGGGCCATGTACCAGCTGTCCAGCATCTCCGCCATGGCGCCCACCCCTTGGGCCAGTGCTTCCAAAGGCGCGCTGTCCAGATGCTGGGCCAGATGGCGTTCTCGCTGCGCCAGGTCAAAGGCGGCAATGCGTGCCAGCACCAGGGTGGTGTCGTTCTCCAGCAGCTCGTACCAGTGGCCGGTGTCATGGTTGTCGGGGTCCACGTAGCGCAGCTGGCGGGCCAGCAGCTCCACCATGGCCACGCGGTCCTCGAAGCGCAGCGGGTCAACGGCCACGTAGCCTTCCTCCAGCGCGGGAGGAAAACGCTCGTGCTGGGCGGTACCGGCGCTCATGCCATCATCCCGTCCATCAGGTCGTTCTGCGCCTGGGTGCCGGCGGTCAGCGCCAGCGGCATGGCCTGGCCGCCGTGCATGTAGAGCGGAAACACGAGGTTGTCCTTGGTGTTGCTGCTGCGCAGCCAGTAGTCCAGTCGGATGCGCAGCACGCCTTCATGCAGGCCGTCGGTGTCAAAGCGGATGCCTTCCAGCTCCACACGGGGCTCGAACAGCATCACGGCACGCTGGATCATGTTGCGGGTCTCGGTCAGCAGGCTGCTGGTGACTTGTTCAAAGACCAGGCGCTTGAGCCCGCAGCCGTAGGTGGGGTGCATGACGCGCTCGCCGGGATGCGTCAGCATCAGGATGCGCAGGCTCTCGCGCACGTCGGGCGCTGCCGAGACCAGTGCGGCCGAACGGCTGCGGATGTCGAAGGTGGGCGGGAAGGCCCAGCCGGTGCCGAGGAATCCGGGGTCGCTGCTCATGGTGCGTCCTTCGTGTGTCCTCAGCCGCCGATCATCACGGTGGGCAGGCCCAGCGTGATCGTGCCGCCATGGGCGGTGGTGTCTCCCACGCGGCCGGCCGGGCGGCCGCCGATCAGCACCGTGGCGGAGCCCTTCACCAGCGTGTCGGGCGGGCCCACGCAGGTCAGGCTGTCACCCACCACGGTGGCCGGCAGGAAGCCGATCAGCACAGTGGCCACGCCCGGGCCGATCACCGGACCGCCGACATGCGGAATCGGGGGAAGCCCGGGAGTGACCATGGGGCAGACATGCAGATCGGTGATGCGGGCGGCGGGGGGCATGGGGGTCTCTCGATGTGGGGGGGCTGCGGTGGTGGCTGCGGTGGTGAGGGCGGTCGTTGTGGTGATGGGTGGTGTGGGCGGGTGGTATGCGCGGGTGGTATGGGCGGTCGCGTGATCAATTGATCATCACCATCGCCCCCTTGACCACGGTCTGCCCGGATGCGGAGAGCTCGGCGCTGGCATTGCCCTTGGCGGTGAAACCGATCTGCGCCGTGCACTGGATGTTGAGACCCGACTGCTGCACATCCGCCGAGGAGCTCACCTTCACCGGCCCGACCGCATCGAGCTTGATCGAGCCGGTGGCCTTGATCAGGATGTCCTTCGGGCTGTTGAGCTCGATGCCGGCGGGCGACAGCTCCACCTTGTTCTGGTTCTCGTCCTGCAGCAGGATGGATTTGTCCTTGTCGCTCAACACCACCTTGTTCTTGTTGGGCGTGGTGATGGTGATGATCTTGTCGGCCTCGTTGATCTCGATGCGGGCCAGACAGCGGGTGACAAAGGCCTTGGTGTCGTTGGGCGCCTCCAGCGCATAGGGCGGCGTGCGCGTGCTGCTGTAGAGGCTGCCCAGCACCACCGGGTGGCTGGGGTCGTTGGCGAAGTAACCCAGCACGACTTCATCGCCCACCTCCGGCAGGAAGAACGCACCAAAGCCGTTGCTGGCATGGGATTGCAGCAGCCGCGCCCACACGCCCTCGGTCTCCGCCTTGAGCACCGGCACCTTGACCTGGACGCGGTGTTCCCCGGCCGGGTCGGCATCGAGCTTCAGCACCACGCCCACCTGCAGCCCATGGACACCTGGCAACAGGCCGGCTGCGGGCGTGGCGGCTACATCGCTGCGTTCGGTGAACCAGTCCGGCGCCAGGCCGAACTCCACCTCGGTGAACCAGTTGCCCTCGGTGATTTCGTGACGCACGCCCGTCACCAGCACCGGGCCGCTGAAGCGTGCGCCGACGCCCACCAGCTCGATCAGGCCGCCGACTTCCGGCAGGGCATTGCCCTGGAACCGCACCCGGCCCCGCATCCTTGCCAGGCCGGCCTTGAGCTGCTGCGCCTCGGCCCAGCGGGTCAGGCCTGGCTGGGCCTGTGGCGCGCCGGCTTGCAGGCGCAGGCAGTCCAACCCCACCACTTCGGCCAGGGTGGCGCTGGTCAGGTTGCCCTGGGCGGGCAGGCCGGCGGGATCTGCCGCCGTCCCCTCAATCACGGCCTGCGACTTCAGGTCCCAGGCATGGGCCTGGGCGCTGGTGTATTGGTGGCGGGCATCGATGTCGGCGTCGAACTCGATCAGGTCCTGCCCGTAGGTCACCGTCAGCACCGGCTGGCCGTCGGCGGTGGGGCGCTTGATGGTGATGGCCCCGTCCTTCACACCCACCAGCCAGCCATTGGCATCGGCGCGGGAGAGCATGAAGTCCCAGTCGCTGCAGTAGTGCTGGACCAGTTCCGTGTAGGTGACGTCGCTGGCGTCCACCGTGGCCGTCAGCCCGTGGCGTTGGGCCAGGGCGGGCAGGATGTCCGCGTCGCTCATGTCGATGTAGTTGGCATTGCGGCGGCCCACCGTCATCTTCACGGCAGCATCGCTGCATTCGACCACCAGGCGCGCATGGTTCTCGCCCTGCACCTTCAGGCGGTGGCGCACCACCACGCCCTCGAACAGCGGTTCGCTGCCGTCCAGGTAACCGGCCTCGATCGCCAGCTTGGCACCGGGCTTGAAATGGTTGGCGTCGCTGATCGGGAATTCCAGGCGCGGCATGTCACCGTCGGAGAACTCCAGGCGTGCCGAGGGCACGCGGTTGGCCGCGCGGTGAATGCGCAGCGACACCAGCGCTGCCGCAGCGTCCAGGGGCTCGCCATCCACCAGGATCTTCAGGTTGACGACGCCAATGGCGTCCTCTGCGGGGGAGATGGCCATGATTCAGGTCCCGATGGCGGACACGGCCGGCGCTGCGAGGGCGGCCGCTGCCGAGGGGGTCGCAGTCGCATTGCTGCTACTACTGCTGCTGGTGCTGCTGGTGCTGCTTCTTGGCGGTATGGCCGGGAAGGTCAGCGTCTGGCCGGGCGCCAGCTGGCGCAGGTCCTTCAGCCCGTTGGCCTGGGCCACGCGCGCCTGCGTCTCGTAGGAGTCGTCCTGGTAGACCTCGGCGCACAGGCTGGCGACGGTGTCGCCTTCCTCCGCTGTCACCGTGCGTGTCATGCGGCCGGTGGCGGCGCGGTTGTTCTCCAGCTTGCGTTCGGCCCGGCTGGTGGCGCCCACAAAGCTCAGGTCGACCTTGGCCCGTAGCGGATCACCATTGGGCTTGAACAGGCTGTATTGCGTGGACATGCTCTTGAGCCGGCCGAAGAAGATCAGCGCGCCCCAGAGCAGCCGCACATAGGGCGGCTCGCCGGTGGCATTCACATAGTCATAGACCACCTTGCTGAGCAGCCCGAGCTGGCCCTTGACGCTCCCGGGCTGGTCCGGCACGGACTCGACCACGCCGGTGTCGTCCAGCACGATGGAGAAGCTGACCTCCTCCGGGTCGGTCGCGGAGAACTTGGCCTCGGTCTTGGAGGCGCCCATGTCCTTGGTGGTGTCGTAGCCGATGCTGTAGCTGTGCTTGAAGTCGGCCGGGTTGATCTGGGCCTCGAACTTGATGCTGTCTTCCAGTTCGATGGCACCCCCCTTGCTCACCTTGTAGCGGGTCATCAGCAGCCGCTTGTGCTGGCCGTCGTCTGGGGCTTCGTCGTCCAGCATGTCAGCGCTCCCCGTTCGTGCGCAGGCGTTCAGCCAGCCAGGTCTTGCAATCCGACAGCACCTGGTCGCGCAGGCGTTGCAGTTCACGGGCCGGCAGCGCGGCACGCACCGGCGGCGCGGGGGCGGGGTTGACCTGGGTGCGGATCAACAGTTGGCGGACTTCAATGCTCATGGTGGCGCTCCGGGGGTCAGCTGTCGCGCATGCTGCTGGCGTAGACCAGCTCGATGCGTTCCATTGCCAGTTCATTGCGCTGGCTGTTGAAAGGGTCCACTTCCCACTTCACCGGGTAGGCGTTGGTCACCGACCATTGGCGGATGATCTGCCCCTCGCGGTCCATGAGCACGATGCGCAGGACACGGGGTCGGATCTTCTTGGCCAGGCCGACTTCCAGGGTGCTCTTGCACCAGTTCACCCACGCGGAGGTCTTGTCGGCCATGCCGCGCTTGAGCACCAGGCGCGGATGCTTCACCGGTTTGGGCAGGAAATGGACGTAGTCGTTGCGGCCCCCTTCCACGACCGCCTCGGTCTCCATCTCCGCACCCAGGCCGGAAATCTCCTGGAACGCGGCCTCCGGATGCCGGGTGTGCACGGCACCGAAGGTCACGGCGAAGTGGAAGGCCGAGGGGAAGCTCAGCAGCCCGGCCTGGGCCGCCTGCGTCTTGGACGCGGAAGGGGGCTGGGCCATCAGGCCACCTCGTACGTCAGGCCCTCGTGGGCGATGACGATGGTTTCGATGGCGGCTTCGTTGCCCTGGGCCTTCAGGTCGGTGCCGGTGATCTTGGTGGGCCAGGCATTGGCCAGGGTCCAGGTCACTGCGGCATTGCCGGTCTCGTCCTGCAGCGTGATCACCACCGTCTTGCGCTTGATGGTGTTGAGCTGGATGGCCTTGAACCATTCCCAGAAGTTCTTGTCGCCCTTGAACATGCCCTTCTTCATGGTGACGTCGCTGTACTTCTTCAGGCCCGGCATCTTCAGCACCGAGAAGGCGGGGTTGTTGCCCGCGCGGTACTCGATGGGTTGTGCCTCCACGTCCAGGCCGGAAACTTCCTGGAACGCCAGTTCCTGGCTGTCCCACAGCACTTTGAAACTGAATTTGGGCAGCGGCCAGGTGGTGGCCGATTGTGTTGAACCGTCTTCAGGCATGACCTGCCTCCTTGTCGGGTGGTGATTTCAGGATGGAAGATGTGCGCCGATGGACGCGCACGAAAGCGTCCGTCAGGACTTCTGCATCTGTTGCTGGAAGGTGATCTCGATGAATTCAGCCGGGCGGCTGATGGCCACCAGCACGGTGACCTTCAGGATGCCTTCGAGGATGTCCTCGGGCGTCATCGTCTCGTTCAGGCCGACGTGGACGCTGAATGCGTCTTCCGGCACCGAGCCCGCCAGGCCGCCACGCTTCCACACGCTGGTGAGGAAGTTGCTGATCATGGCCTTGATGGTCACCCACGTGTTGCTGACGTTGGGTTCGAACACCATGGCCTTGGCCGCCAGGCGGCAGGACTCCTCCAGCATGATCATGGTGCGACGCACGTTGACGTAGCGCCAGTCCAGGCTGTTGCCGTCCAGCGTCCGGGCCCCCCACACCAGCACCCCCTCGCCGATGAAGCTGCGGATGGCATTGATGGACTTGCCCTGCGTGGTGACGTTGAGGTCTTCCTGGTCCTCATGCGAGATGGAGACCGAAGGCGCCACCACGCCGTTGATGCTGACGTTGGCCGGGGCCTTCCACACCCCGCGGGTGTTGTCCACCATGGTGTAGATGCCGGCCATGGCGGCGGCTGGCGGCAGCACGTTGAGCTGGTTGCGTGCCTCGCCCATCAGCGTGTTGTAGATGGGGCTGATGGCCGTGAGGCTCTTGTGCAGCAGGGTCTTGTGGGTGGCAATGGCACCCTTGAGGGCATCCTCGGCCAGCAGCTTCTGCTTGTCCTCCTCGGACTTGGCGGAATTGGTGATGGCTTCGGACAGGTCGGCCTTCCAGGCCGCGTCGTCATAGCTCACCTGGCGCAGGGATTTCCACAGGGACTTGCGGCGCAGCGCCGCGCCGGTGTCGCCCTTGGCATCCGCATCGTCCGCCTCTGTGGCCGGCAGTTGCAGGTCCTGGCGGATCAGCTCGGACAGCTGGGTGGCGTTGACCACGTTGGTGTAGTCCAGGTCACGTTCCTGGACCACGGTGGTGCGCACCCACGGGTAGTAGGCGGTGGCAAAGTCCAGGAAGTTCACGCCCAGGCTGTTGCGGAAGGCGGCCACCGGGTCGCCCCGGTTGTCCTTCAGGTCGCGGTCGCCGCCCCACACATCCAGGATGGCAATGCGGCTGCGCATCTTGCCGCCGCAGTGCTGCAGCATGGCCTGCTGGACGGAGACGCAGTCGTTCTCCGGCAGCAGCACGGCGTCGGGGATGACCAGCATCGTGGGCTCCTGCTCCTTGAGCAGCGCATCGATGCCCTTGGTCAGGTCCTCCGCGCCAATCGTGCTGTCGTAGTCACCCACCGACACGATGTAGCAAGGGCCGCCGCCGTTCTGGAAGAAGTGGCGCATGCTGTGATACAGCAGGAAGCGGCCGCCGTCCTTGCCGGGCGGCTGGTCGAGCACATAGTCCTTCTTCTCCACCGTGAAGGCGGATTCATGGTCCGTGGCGGCCATCTCCCTGATCGTCAGCCGGGCCGCGGGGGCCATGCCGAAATAGGTGTGGAACTCCGCCATGGAGCTGATGCGCCAGGGGCGTCCCTTGAGGGACTTGCCGCCGTTGTCCGCCTTGGCGGTGTATCCGACGAAGGCGGGCACCGCGGTGGCTACCTCCACGACGGAGTTGGGAAAGGCGTTTTTCTCAACAATATAGACACCGGGTGTCTTCATAGCCATGACGGCCTCCTCTCAGCAGGAATGAACAAAGGTGTGCAGCGACGCTGGTGTGCTGCGTTCGGCAGTGCTTCAGCGGTGAACGTGGATTTCGGAGACCAGCGTCGCCGCACCGTCGATCTCCTCGCGGGCCAGGTGTTGCGGGCCGGGCACCGGCAGCCGCTTGACCAGGACTCTGGACAACCCCGCCTGCCGGCATCGCAGCTGCAGGCGGGCCTGGGAGCGCTCCGCCAGCACGATGGGCGCCCGTGAATGCAGCGCCAGCAGCGTGCGCCCGTCATCCAGGCGCTCGGCGGTGGGGGGATGAAAACTGATCGCGCCGGCCGGGTCGTGGACCTCCAGGGCGTCTTCCGGCCAGTCACCAAACAGGCAGTACCGCCAGACTGTGGCGCGCGCTGGCAGCGACCATCGCAGGTGGCGGGGCAGGCCGTGGCCGCGCCGCACGGTGGCTGCGGTGAGCGCCGCCTGGGCGGCTGCGTTGGTGGCTGGGTCGGTGCCTGCGGTGGCGGCCGTCAGGATGGCGTTGGCCGTCGGCAGGTCGGTGGGCCGCAGCCACGACGGGGGCAGGCGCAGCTGCGCAAAGGGCGGCCGCCAGGCGGCTTCGCCGTCCAGGTGCAGCGCCACATCCGGCGTCGTCTGGCCGGGCAGGGCCACGGGCACCACCCGCACCACCGTCGCGAGCGGTTCGCCATGGGTCCACCCGGGCCCCTCTTCGGCGGCGTCCGGCGCTTCCAGCAGCAGCAGCTCGCGTGGCCGGCGGGCGGGGTCGGCGGTGTAGAGGGCAAAGTGCGCCTCGGTGGCGCGCACCAGCCAGCGCAGCGGGCTGGTGTCCTCCGCCATCAACTGCTCGCTGGCATCCTCGGGCCCCAACAACCACAGAGATGTCCCATCCTGGCGCGACATGACATCGGCGCGGCGCAGCCGCACAGCGGTGTCATCGGCCGGTTCGAATTGCAGGCCCCGGCCGCGACCATCCGCAAAGTAGCCGTGCGTTGCGTCCAGCCGCAGCAGGGGCAGGGTGCCGCTCATGGCGCGCTCCCCATCCGCACCTGCGGATCGCGCACTGGGGGCAGCGTGGCCTGGCTATGGCCGGCGTCGATGGTGATGAGCCGCAGCCGGTACATCACCGACGGCAGGTAGCGCCCACCGAAGAGGCCCCAGACCTGGGACAGTTCACTGAAGCCGAGGTTTTCCAGGTCCAGCACCAGGCGGTCGATGCGCGGGTCCAGGTCCGGGGTGTTGTGGTGGTCGAAGAGCGGGCGGGACTGGAAGAAGGCGATGGTGCTGGAGAGCAGCTTCAGCGCTTCCGGGTAGGTGCTGCCGCCGAAGTTGGCGGCAATCATCAGCATCAGGTTGAGGTGCACCGGTGCCGGCTGGAGGGTTTGCCGCCCATGGGTGGGCGTCTTGGGCGCCACGCCGCCGATGGTGTCGCGCTGCAGGTTCACCAGGAACAGCGCCAGCCGGTTGGCCGTGTGGGTGGCCAGGCCACCGTCGTGCTCATGCAGGCTGGACACCACCACCAGGTCGTCGGTCACCATGAAGGACCGGCGCAGCGACTGGTTCAGTTGCTGGGCGAGGTTGACGAGGGCGGCGTCGATCATGGTGGTGGCGTGAGGGCAGGGACGAAGGCGTCGGGGCTGTGAAGCAAGGTGACGCAACGATAGGTGTCGGGGTCCGCCAGCCCCATCGGATGGAATCTGAGCTTGCCGGTGCGCATTCCTGATTTCGCCCTCGGGATCGTGGGTGCGCCACCACAGGATGGACGGGGGCGCACGGCCCTCCTAGACTGCACGCCTCGCCGCCCGGGGACCTCGGTCGGCGCGAGGGAGAGAACAACATGGATCCGATCACTGACAACGGCCCCGCGCCGGGCGCCAATGCGCCTGGATCCGCCGGACGGCCGGCGTTGCCGCCGGCGCGCAAGGCCGATGTCGACGCACGTGCGGACGCGGCCAACCCACGCGCCAGCGTGGCCAGGGGAGAAGCCGCTGGAGGCGCTGCCGCCGACACCGGCGCGGGCACCCGCTTCATGTTGGGCGACTGGCTGGTCGACGTGGCGGCCCGCCGTTTGCGGCGCGGCGAGCAGACGCTCAGCCTGGAGCCACGCCCGATGGCGGTGCTGGCCGCGCTGTGCCGCCACCCCGGCGAGGTCATGGGGGCGGAGGCGCTGCTGGCCGCCTGCTGGCCCGGCGAGAGCCTGGGCGACAACCCTGTGCACAAGGTGATGGCCGGCCTGCGCAAGGCTTTGGACGACAGCGCCACCGCGCCCCGATATATCGAGACCATCCGCAAGCAGGGCTATCGCGTGGTGGCGCCGATTGGCGTGTTGTCCGCCCTGGGTACGCGCAGCCATGAAGGGGCCTGGCGCGATGACTCGCCGTTCTGTGGCCTGGAGCCGTTCGACGAAGCCCATGCGGCCGTCTTCTTCGGCCGTGACGATGCGGTGGCAGCCCTGCAATCCCGTCTGGCCGCGCAATGGCGGCGGCGTCAGCCGCTGGTGGTGTTGCTGGGCCCCAGCGGTTCGGGCAAGACCTCGCTGGTGCAGGCGGGGCTGTTGCCGGCCTTGCGCGGTCAGCCCGAAGCACGCCTGGCCGCCACCGGCGTGAGCATCTGCGCCAGCGCCACAGTGGATCTGGCCTCGCTGGGTGACCTGGACCCCTGGTCCGCGCTGGCGGGCGGCCTGCTGGATTGGGACTGGGAGGGCCAACCCTTGCTTTCCGGCCACAGCATCACGTCGCTGGCCGAGCTGCTGCGCGAGCAGCCGCAGGAGGTGCTGCGCCTGCTGGGCATCGCGCTGGAAGCTGCGAGGCTGGTGGGCACGCCGCCGCTGCTGGTGCTGGACCGCCTGGAGGCCGTGCTGCAGGCCGCAGGCCCGGAAGGGGCCTCGTTGGCGGCCCGCTTCATCGCCACCATCGACACGCTGGTGGCCAGCGGCCAACTGCTGGTGCTGGCACTCTGCCGCAACGATTTTTATCCGGCCCTGGCCCAGCATCCCACGCTGATGCGAGACAAGGAGCAGGGCGCCCACATGGACCTGGCCCCGCCGGATGCCGACGCGCTGGCGCAGATGATCCGCCTGCCGGCGCGCGCGGCCGGCCTGGTCTTTGCTACCGATGCGAGTGGACTCAACCGCCTGGACGACCGGCTCAGCACCGATGCCATGCAGGCGCCGGATGCCTTGCCGCTGCTGCAGTACACGCTGCAGGCGCTCTATCTCGGCCGTGCGGCCGGCGACGTGTTGAGCTGGGACGCCTATGAAGCCATGGGGGGACTGGAGGGCGCCATTGGCCGCCATGCAGAAGCGGTGCTTGCCGGGCTGCCCACCTCGCAGCAGGAGGCGCTGGTGCGGCTGCTGCCGCGCATCGTCGGCCTGGCGTCCGAAGAAGCCACGCCCACCAGCCGCTGGGCCTCGGCGGCCTCGTTGGGTGACGACCATGAACGGGCGCTGGCCCATGCCTTTGTGGAAGCACGCCTGCTGGTAGCCGACCACGTGGCGGGGGCCACCGGGTTTCGCGTTGCGCACGAAGCCTTGCTGCGGCGCTGGCCCCGGGTCACGGCCTGGGTGGCGCAGCATCGGGTGACGCTGGCCTTGCGGGATGAGTTGCGGCCATGGATGCAACGTTGGGTGGAGGGCGGTGGTGCGCCGCAGCTGCTGCTGCCAGGCGGCGGCCTGCTGTGGCAGGCATCGCGGGCGCTACGTCAGTCATCGGCGCTCTTCGGCCCGGAAGAGCAGCGTTTCATTGCCCAGTCACTGGCCCGGCTGCGTCGGCAACGCCGCTTGCGCTGGATGGGCCTGGCGTTGGTCGTGATGCTGGCCGGCGTCGCATTGGTGGCGGCCATTGCTTATGGACGCCAGGCCCGACTCGCGGCGGACCGGGAGCGCCAGAGCCAGCGGCTGGCTTCGTTCATGCTGGGGGATCTGGCGGACCAGTTGCGGCCGATCGGCAAGCTGGATCTGCTCAGCCGGATCGCGGAGCAGGGCGTGCGGGTGCTGGCACCTGCCGACGGGGCTGGAGAGTCGGCGGCCGAGGCGCTGCAGCGCGCCAAGGCGCTGGTGGTCATTGGCGAGGTCAACAGCAGCCGGGGCAAGGGCCGCACCGATGTGGCGGTGGAGGCGCTGGAAGCGGCCCGACGCCTGTTGCTGGCGGCCCACCCGACGCCGGATGTCGACCTGGCCGACCACTACCGCACCCTCGGTGCCAGCGCGTTCTGGCTGGGGCAGATGGCCCTGGACAGCGGTGATGCTGCTGCCGCGATGAAATGGTTTGGTGCCTACCGTGAGGCCTGCGAGACCTGGCGCGAGGCGATGCCGGAAGATGCCACTGCGCAAATGGAATGGGGTTATGCCGTCAACAGCCTGGGCTCGACCGCCTTCCAGCAGGGGGACTGGGCCGAGGCCCAGCTCTGGTTTGGCCGGGCGCTGAGCCAGAAACGCGAAGCCTTGCGGCGGCAGCCGGACAGCCGCACCGCTCAGGGCGCGGTGGCGGGCTCCGAGCTCTGGCTCGGCAAGGTGGCGCTGGTGCGCGGCGAACCCCGCGAGGCCATGGCCCACCTGGACATGGCGCGCGACATCACCGTGGCCCTGGTGAAGGCCGACCCTGATGCCCGCATCCGGGCCCGCCAGTTGGGCGCCATCGATCTGCGCCGGGCCGACGCCATGCGGGCCATGGGCCGCGCCGATGAGGCTGACTCGGTGATGGCCGATGCGGTCCAGCGCATCGAAGCGGCGGTGAGCCAGGACCCGGACAACGGCTACTGGACCATGGAGCTGGCACACGCCCGGGCCACGCTGTTGCTGATGCGTGCCGACCAGTCGCCTGCGGCACCGGAGCACATCAGCGCACTGCGGGCCTCGATCCAGGCTGCACCGGGCGGGCCCTCCTTTTCCCGGCGGGACGCGCTGGCGCGGGTCGCCGTGGCCGAAGTGGCCTCGGCGGCGGCTCGGCAGGCCTGGGGCGATGTGCTTCGCCTGGCCGCGAGCGCGCGCGGGCTGATGACCGCCCTGACGACCGAATGGCCGCGCCACTGGGCCGTGCAGGATTTGAGTGGCCGTCTGGCGCTGCTGGAGTTGCGGGCGCTGGCGGCGCTGGATGCACAGAAGGCACCGAGGGCGGATAAGGCGCTGGCGTCGCCGGGGCCGCAGCCGCGCTGTGCGGCCCTGGCCGCGCTGTTGTGGCCGGCCGTGCAGGGCGGCCAGGGCGGCATGCCCCTGGAGGCCTGGCTGGCCGCCCGGCACTGTGAAAGCCCGGGCCAGGCCGAGACGGATTTCCAACGGCGGCTGATGGCGGGTGGGTATGTGCCCGCCCAGGCCGCACTTCTTCCACCCTGAGGTCCACGACCCTGCACTGACACAACGTCACAGACACAACATGAGCACCACCGACCCCACCATCTCCACCTACTACGCCGTCCCCGTGAAGCTGCGCGGCACGCCCGTCGACACCACGATGGAGAAGTGCTGCTATTTCGACAGCGGCTGGATCTCGGCCGAAGCCACCGCCCTCCGGGATATCCTGGACCAGAACATGGTGGCCATCGTGCAGGTGGAACCCCAGAACATTCCGGACCGGGTGGCGCAGTTCATCGCCACCTCAGGGTTCGAGATCAACAAGTCGGTCCTGCTCTTCTCAGCGGTGGCCAAGACGCTGGGCGGTTCCGGCGGCATGCCCAACCTGTTCCTCGCGCGTGAGGACGACGTGCCGCAGGGCAAGTCCTGGTCGGTCGTGATTCCCGTGGCGCCCACCACCCGGCGCGGCGTGATCCTCGTGTTCCAGTTCCCCGAGGAAGGCGCGCCGGTGCAGTTGATCGCCACCGACGACCCCGAAGTGGAAAGCGGCAGCAGCAACTGATCGCCCGCCAAGGGGGTGGAGGAGGGCGAGCAAGGCTTGAGTGCCGGGCCTGGGCACAGCATGTGAGGCCACCGCCCCCATCAGGAGGGCGCCATCGGCAGCACCTTGCTGTCCCATCGCTCCAGCCGCTGCAGGGCGGTTTCGAAGGGCAGGGGCATGGTGCAGACACCGGGGCACAACGGCCGGTCCAGCGCGATGGCGAGGAAGAGACCCAGGCCGATCACGACCGAGGTCAAGGCGGCCACCGTGCGTGGCCCCCGGCTGCCCGGCAGCAGGCTGAGCAGGCCCAGCGCCAGGCCACTGCTCGCCGCCGTCACCGCCCAGAGCGCGCCGGGAATGGCGCCCTGGAGGTTTTCCAGCCGCTTGTGCCGCAGGCGCAGCAGTTCATTGATGCGCGTCCATACCTCCGGCATCAGCGCCCGTTCGCCGGGGCTACCCGGCTGGATGTCGGCCAGGGAGCGGAACAGCGTGTCGAAGGCATCCCAGGTGGCGAGGCTGGATTGCCCCTCCTGCATGGCGGGCCACTCCTTCAGGATCACCGCCCGGGTGTAGGCCTTCAACTGTTCCCGCGCCAGGCGGGATTCGTCCCGGGGGATCAGGCTGAGACTGCGCCCCAGGCCACCGATGGCGGCGGCCTCCTTCTGCATCGCCTGCCGGGCGCTGGCCGACGCTTCCCAGCCGGCGGCGGCGCATTGGCCCAGCAGCAGCGTGGCCAGGCCGGCCATTGCCACCACCACGCCCAGCAGCAGGCGCAGGTCCCGCCGCGCGACCGGGCCGGGCCAACATCGATGGCGCAGCGCGTGCCCGCCCACGCCCAGCACCGCGCATCCGCCCACCACCAGGCCCGCGAGCAGCCAATCCGACATGTTGTAGATCCACAAGGGCATATCGTCTCCCGCTGGCTCAGGCGGTAACGGTCGGGTCGACCGTGCTGAGCCCCTCACGCACGGCATACCGGGTCAGCCCGGCCACGCCCCGGACCCCGAGCTTGCGGGTGATGTTTTCCCGGTGGGTCGCCACCGTCTTGGCGCTGAGGTGCAGCCGGTCCGCGATGTCCTGGGTACTCAGGTCCTCGGCGAACAGCTGCACGATTTCCCGTTCCCGGGCGGTGAGGGCCAGGGCCGGGCGAAGGGGGATGGCGGTGTCGCTCTGGCGGTGGTGGTTGCGCAGCTCCTCCACCACCGCGCCCATCAGGCCCTGGCTCAGGAAAATGCGGCCGGCGGCCACGTCGCGGACCGCATGGGTCAGTTCCTCGGCGGAGGCGTCCTTGAGGACGAAACCGGAGGCGCCCGCGTTCAGGGCGGTGATCACGGTGCGCTGGTCGCCATGCATGGACAGGCAGATCGACGCCACCAACGGCTGTTGCTGCCGCACCCGGCGCACGGCCTCCAGACCGTTGAGGCCGGGCATGGCCACGTCCGTCACCAGCACGTCGGGTTCCAGCTGCCGCACCAGACGGACGGCGGCGGCGCCGTCCTCCGCCAAGCCCACCACTTCCAGGGCTGCATCACGGGCGAGCAAGGCGCGCAGGCCTTCCCGCACGAGTTGATGGTCATCGGCAAGCACGATGCGGATGGTCATGGGGCGCTCCTCGGGTGGATCTCGATGGGGTCAACAGGGTTCATCACATGGCGGTCGGACAGCGGCAGCAGCACGGTGGCGCAGGTGCCTCGCCCGGGTTCCCAACGCAGGTGCAGCGAGCCGCCCAGGGCGCGCAACTGCGCCCGGGCGCCGGCCAGGCCGAGGCCGGCACCGCCCCGGCCCAGGAGATCCGGTTTGGCGCCCAGGCCCACGCCATCGTCCTGCACCTGGATGCACAACCAGCCGTCCATCACTCGCGGTGTGATGTCCAGGCGCCTGGCCTTGGCATGCTTGAGCACGTTCAGGCAGAGCTCCCGCACCACGCGGCAGACCACGGCGCGCAGGGGCTCGCTCAGATCGAAGTCGGGGCCATTGGTGTCCACCGTCACCGTCGGGCCGCGCGCTGGCAGGCCCAGGCCCAGTTCCGCCGCCATCGCGGCGAGGGCGGCTGGCAGGCCACCGTGCCAGTCGGGCGGCGCCAGGGCGGTGGTCAGATTGCGCACGGTGTGCGAGATGCTGGAGAGCCAACTGCACATCTCGTCGATCTCGGCGACGGAGGCGGGGGCGGTGGCATGCCGCCACTCGCCCAGGCGCAACCGGGCCCGTACGATCAGGGCGCCGACTTCGTCATGCAACAACGTGGCGATGCGCTCCCGTTCCCGCCCCTCGGCGGCACTCAGCGCCCGGGAGACCGACATCGGCCGCCAACGTCCGGCAACCTGGCGGGTGCCCGTCAGCTTCGGGGTGCGGCAGGTGGATGCCTGGCGTCGGGGTGGGGGGGCGCCGAGCTTGCGGCCGGCATCTGGGGGCACGGAAATCATGGTCTGTCCTCTCGAGGGGATGTCGGTCTGCACCCCCCATGACCTCCACGGTAGGGAAGGTGCGGACAAACAACCTTCCGGAAACCTTCTGGAGCTTCCGGGAACCTGACGGAAGCTGCCGGCGGTAAGGCCAGACGTCCTTGCTGGCGGGGACGAAGCCCTTCCGGTGTGCCTTCCGGACGGTCACCACGATGGCTGGTGCGGGTTAACCCCACCAAGGTCGCGATGTGCGGTGTTCAGACACGTGATGGCCATTGGTCCACTGATCGCGCACGGTACCGGTGCCGGGTTCTTATTCTTGAAGCTGGCCGTCGCCATCCAGACCGTGAGCACAACAACGGCATGGCGACGCAAAGGCTTCCCCGAGACAAGGAACAGATGACCATGCCAAACGTTGATCGACGTGCACTCCTGCGCCAATCCGCCGGCGCCCTGGCGGCAGCCGGGCTGAGCGCAGGGGCGATGGCCCAGGCCGCCCCAACTCCCCACGCTTCCGTCCCAACTTCCACAGGCTCGCCGCCGGCAGGTGCCCCTCGCGCCATGCCCGGCGCAGCCCCCAAGGGTCCGCCGCCGGAACCTGTGACCCGCATCCTGGCGGCTTATGCCGCCACGGCGCCGGTGGAACAACTGCCGGCCAACGTCCGCAAGGAAGCCACCCGTACCCTGCTGAACTGGGTGGGCTGTGCTGTGGGCGGTTCGCAGCAGGGCGCCCCGACGCGGGCGGTGGCTGCGCTCAAGGCCTTCTCCGGGCCGGCCCAGGCCAGCCTGTTCGGTCGCCGCGAGCGGCTGGACGTGCTCAATGCGGCGCTGATCAACGGCATCAGCTCGCATGTGCTGGATTACGACGACACCCACCTCAAGACCATCATTCATCCCGCCGGCCCGGTGGCGTCCGCGCTGACGGCGTTTGCCGAGTACCGCCCGGTTTCCGGCGCGGAATTCATGAACGCGCTGGTGCTGGGGTGCGAGATCGAGTGCCGCATGGGCAACTCGGTGTTCCCCGAGCACTACGCCATGGGCTGGCACATCACCGGGACCACCGGCGTGTTTGGCGCGGCGGCGGCCATCGGGCGGCTGCTGAAGCTGGATGAGCGGCAGATGACCTGGGCGCTGGGCATCGCGGCCTCCCAGCCGGTGGGGTTGAAGGTGCAGTTCGGCTCGGACACCAAGAGCTTTCATCCGGGCAAGGCCGCCCAGAACGGCTTGCTGGCGGCGCTGCTGGCGCAGCAGGGCTATACCGCCTCCGAGGTCGCCATCGAAGGTTTCGACGGCTGGGGCCAGGCGGCCAGCTCGCGTCATGACTGGAGGGAAGTGACGCAAGGGCTGGGCCAGCGCTACGAAGCGGCGCTCAACACCTACAAACCCTTCGCCTGCGGCATCGTGGCCCATCCAGCCATCGATGCCGCCATTCAGCTGCGCGAGGCGAACCAGCTCCAGCCGGCGCAGATCAAGGCGGTGGCCTTGAAGGTGCATCCGCTGGTGCTGAACCTGATGGGCAAGACCGAGCCGGGCATCGGCCTGGAGGGCAAGTTCAGCGTCTTTCATGCGGTAGCGGCGGCGCTGGTCACCGGCCGTGGTGGCGAACAGGCCTTTACCGACAAGGCGGTGGCGGACCCGACCATTGTGTCGGTCCGCCAGCGGGTGACGGCGGTGATCGACCCGGCGATCAAGGCGGACCAGGTCGACATGACCATCCTGCTGACGGATGGCCGCACGGTGCACCAGTTCATCGAGCATGCGGTGGGCAGCCAGGACCATCCCATGTCTGACCGGCAACTGGAGGACAAGTTCGCCGGCCTGACCGAGGACATCCTGCCGGCTTCGCGAACGCGCCGCCTCAAGGAACTGTGCTGGGATGTATGGAGCCTGAAGGACGCGGGCGACATCCTCCGTGCAGGCGCGGCCCTGTAAGGAGAAGACTGATGCGTGATTCCGTCTTTTCCCGTTCTGGTCTTTCCCGCCGGGCCTTGTCTCGACGTGGTGTGTTGGGTGCGTTGGGCGTCACGGCGGTGGCCGGTGGTACCGGCTGGCCACTCTGGCCGGTGATGGCGCAGGAGGAGGGCGGCAGTGCCGCCGCTGCCCGCACCGACATCACCGGTCGCCTGGCCCGCTACATGGTTCAGGCAGGCACCCAGCCGTTGCCCGAGGAAGTGGCGCTGCGTTGCAAGCAGCACATCCTGGACACGCTGGGGGCGATGGTGTCGGGCTCGCGCATGACACCAGGCCTGGCGGCCACACGGTATGTACGCTCGTTGGGCGGCACCCTGGAGGCGTCAGTGGTGGGCAGCGACATCCGGACCACGGTGGTCAATGCCGCGCTGGCCAACGCGATGCTGGCGCATTCCGACGAGACGGACGACTTTGAACCCGTGACCAAGGCCCACCCCGGCAGCGCTGTCGTTCCAGCCGCGCTGGCGATGGCGGAGTTGTATGGCCGAAGTGGCGAGGAGATGATCCGTTCGGTGGCCGTGGGTTATGACCTGTGCTGCCGCCTGCTGATGGCGCTGGGGCCGGACCTGGTTCGGGGCAGCCATCGCAGTGCGGAAGGCACCTCGTCCACGTTGGGCTCGCTGGGCGCTGCGGCGTCCCTGGCGCGGCTGGACGAGACGCGGATGCGTTATGCAATTTCCTATGCCGCGCAGCAGGTCTCGGGGCTGTGGAGCTGGGTGAAGGACAAGGACCACATCGAAAAGGCCTTCGACTTTGCCGGCATGGGCGCACGCAATGGCGTGCAGGCGGTCCGCATGGTGGAGTCCGGCATGACTGGTGTGGCGGATGTGCTGGACGGTACCCACAACCTGTTCATTGCCTTGTCGTCGCAGCCGAATCCCGAGGCGATGGTGGAGGGGCTGGGTAGCCGCTTCTTTGTCACGGAGACGGCGATCAAGACTTTCTCGGTCGGTTACCCGATCCAGTCGCCGCTGGACGCGATGCTGGCCTTGCGCCGGGAACATCAGCTCACGCCGGAGAAGGTGCGCAGCATCCTGGTGAAGCTGCCGCCGGATGCCGTGGGCATCGTGGGTGAGAGTGCCATGCCGGACGTCAACTGCCAGCACATGGTGGCCGTGGCGCTGGTAAAGGGCGCGGTGTCCTTTGTGGACAGCCATGACCTGGCGCTGATGAAGGACGCGCAGATCCAGGCGGAGCGGGCCAAGGTGACGGTTCAGGCCGAGGCGAGCCTGAAAGACCCGTCGGCACCGCGCGGCGCCATCGTGGAGGTGACGCTGACGGATGGCAGCACGGTGCGCCACTTCACCAAGTATCCGCCGGGGACCAAGGAGAACCCGCTGGATACGGCGGGGGTGAATGCCAAGGTGAAGGACCTGATGGCGCCGGTGCTGGGCGCGGGCAAGACGACCAAGCTGATCGAGCAGATCAACCGGCTGGAGATGGTGAAGGATGTGAGGAGCCTGCGCACGTTGTTGACCTGATCGTTGGAGTTGCCGAGGATCCTTAGGGTCAGCCCCAAAGCCCGTTCCGCCACCCTGCTGCAAAATTCGGAACATCGTTTCAAAACGGAATTCCGATGAGCAGACGTGTGGCGGTGATCGGCGAGTGCATGCTGGAGCTTCAAGGCCAGGCGTTTGGCGCCATGACGCAGAGTTACGGCGGGGACACGCTGAACACGGCCGTCTATCTGCGGCGTTGCGGGCAGGTAGACGGCATTGAGGTGGCCTACGCCACGGCGCTGGGCGAGGACAGCCTGAGTCAGGGCCTGCTGGACCGATGGTCCGCGCAGGGCCTGCAGATCCAGCTGGTTCGCCGGCTGCCCGGGCGCCACCCGGGCCTCTATCTCATCCAGGTCGACGACAAAGGTGAACGCAGCTTCCATTACTGGCGCGACTCTTCCGCCGCCAAGGCGTATTTCGACACCGATGAAACGCCGCTGGAGGCCCAGGCGGAGCAGTTCGATGCGCTCTATCTCAGCGGCATCACGCTGGCCATCCTGCCGCCCGCCGGTCGTGAGCGGTTGTTTGCACTGATGGCCCGCATGAAGCGCCACGCCACTGTGGTCTTCGACAACAACTACCGGCCCCGCCTGTGGCCGGACCCGGCCGTCGCCCGCGAGGCCTTTGAACGCGCCTTCAGCCTGTCCACCATCGCGCTGGTGACCGCCGACGATCATCAGGCGCTTTTTGGCCTGGGCACGCCTGCCGCTGCACTGGCGCATGCGCAGGACCTCTCGACGCCGGAGGTGGTGATCAAACGCGGCGCGGAATCCACATTGGTGCGTGATGCCAACGAGTCGTTGGACTGGGCGACGGCAGACACCGAACGCGTGGCCCGGGTGGTGGACACCACCGCTGCCGGCGACTCATTTGCCGGCGCCTATCTCGCGCGTCGGCTGGCCGGTGCATCGCCGGCAGAAGCGGCCCGTCACGGCAACCGCGTCGCCGCCCGTGTCATCCAGCATCATGGCGCCGTCATTCCGGCAGAAGCGATGGCGGACCTGGTGTGATGGGGTGTGGGCCTGATGTGGGCGGCCTGGGCGGGCGCCGGTGCTGCCCTGGTGGCAAGCCGCTTATGGCCGGACCCAGCGACGCAGATCCGGCATCGTCCCGATCAATTGATCCAGCACCATGCCCGAAAACACCTGAGCGCCCTTGGGCCCCAGGTGCGTGTAGTCGAACCCCGGATTGTTCGCGCCTACCGACGACGCCGGTGAGGCGGGTGGCCCTGGAGGCCGGGGCAGCATGGCCAGCGTGTCCGCCTCCGTCTCACCCATCGCCTGAACGGCTGCATGGCTGACGGCATTGAGGTCCAGCACCGGCACCTGCTGTTCAGCGGCGATACGCAAGGTCGTCTCCGCCCATGGCCGCAGGTCGTTCCCCACTTGCCCCTGCGCGTCGAACTTGCGACGTGTCAACGGCGTCAGCAGCACCAGCTTCGCCCCGGTAGGCCGCAGGTCCGCCACATAAGCTTGCAGGTTGACGGGAAACTCCGTCGCCAGGTCCGTCGACCGCCCGGGCTTGCCTGGCTGGTCGTTATGGCCAAACTGCAGCAGCACCACGTCTGTCTGCCCGGCCGGCCGTTCCTTCACCAGGGTAAGGACCTGTTCCCACAGGCCCTCCGCCCGATAACTCTTGGTACTGCGCCCACCCTTGGCCAGGTTGAGGCACTGCACCTCCGGCCTGAAGCGTGCGCACAGTGCGTCCCCATAACCGCTGCGGGGTGCCATGGTGGAGTCCCCCACCAGAATCACCCGGAGCGAATCTGCGCGGGCATCGGCAGCCAGCAGCGTTGCAGCCATCACCATCAGCCGCAACGGCCCCAGCATTCGACCCATACCCATGAACGACTCCTCAGCCTCAGAACTTGTAGGCCATGCCCACCAGGTACTCCCGGCCGGTGACGTTGTAGACCACCGGGCTGTTGCGGGCCCGTGAGATGAACTGGTCGTTGGCCTCGTTGGTGAGGTTGACGCCCTCCAGCGTGAAGCTGAGCTTGTCGCTGTACTTGTAGCTGACCGAGGCATCGACGTTGGTCGAGGCGTTCTTGCCTTCCACGTCGTTGTTGTTCTGCCCCGGAACCCGGGTCAGGAACGAGGAACGGCGGGAGGCGGAGATACGCGCGTTGATGACGTTGTCGTCGTAGTAGAGCGTGGCGTTCCAGGACTTGGGGGACATGTTCAGCAAGTCGTCGGTGATGACCGAGTTGCTGGTGGGCGAGATCAGGTAGGTGATCTTGCTCTTCACGTAGGTGTAGTTGAGCACCGTGCCGAAGTTGCGGCCCCAGCTGGGCAGGAAGTTGAACGGCTGCTGGAAGTTCAGCTCGATGCCGCGCAGCTTGCCCCCCGGGGTGTTGATGGGCGAGGTGAGCTGGAACACCTCCTCGCCGGTGAAGTTGGACGGCAGCAAGGAGAGCGGCAGTCCGGTCTGGTTGAACGGCACGTTGGTGCGCAGGCTCTGGATATAGGTGGAAATGTTCTTCTGGAACAGACCCACCCCCACGAAGGCATTGCGGCCGTGGTACCACTCCAGGCTGCCGTCGAAGGTCTTGGCGCGGAAGGGCTTGAGGTAGGGGTTGCCACTGGTGATCGAGAGCGTGCCGGTGGTGCTGATGGTGCCGCCCGGATTCAGGTTGCCCAGCTGGGGCCGCGCCATCACACGTGCGGCGGCAAAACGGGCCACCAGGTCACGGGTCAGGTTGGCCGAGATGTTCAGGGACGGCAGCCAGTCCTTGTAGTTCTGCCCCACCACCACTTCCGTGCCACCGCCGGAGGCCAGATAGCCGGTGGCGTCCTGCTGGGTCTCGACATAACGCACGCCGACATTGCCCATCAACGGCACACCCAGCAGCCGGGTCTCGAAATCGGCCTGCACAAATCCGCCCTTGTCGGTTTCCACCACCTTGCGGTTGTTGCCACGGGCATTGCCGTTGGTGATCGAGGACAGCGTGAAGTCACCCGGGCCACCGGCCGGTCCGCTCTTGATGCAGTTGCAATAGATGTCGTAGGCCGCGGCGATGGCATTGAGGTCGGGCATCACCCACGAGGTGGCGGTGCCGGCAGGCAGGCTCAGGCCACGGCCGAAGCCGGTCAAGGTGGTGGTCAGGCCGGTCATGCCCCCCACCGGAGCGAAGATGGTGTCGTTCTGATTGATGCGGCGGAATTCGTAGGTGTCGAAGTTGTACTGCTTGTAGTCCAGGCCGCCCTTGAGGGTGAGGTGGTCCGGGATCCAGTCCCAGGCCAGCTCCAGGTGGGCCACATCGTTGCGATTGTTGGCTCCCTGCGGGCGGATGCGGATCTCGCTGGTGCTGGTGTTGGCCACTGTGGTGGGCTGGGTGCCGGAACTCACTTGCGGCACGCCCACGATGGTGAGCGGGTTGCCGCTGGTGGCCGCCGGGTTGAACGGGTAGGTGATCACCGGCAGGCGGTCATTGCCCCGGAAGTCCAGCGCATAGCCGTTCACGTTCAGCGCATCCAGCGTCACCGTGGTCTGGATGGGGTTGCGGAACTTGGAGTCCGCACGGCCCACCGAGGCATTGAGGCGCAGCCGGTCGGTGATTTCCTGGTCGATCTTCAGGCTGGGCTGGGTGAATTCGGTGCTCAGCTTGTCGAAGCGGGATTCGGCCCGGATGTCCACGCCGTTGTACAGCCCGTAGAGCAGGGCACCGTTGGCGCCGTACTGTGCGTCCACCACACTGGTCTGTGGCTTGCCGCCCTGGCTGGCGGTGCGGCTGAACGAGATGGCCTCCAGGAAGTCTTCCTGCCGGGTGGCCTTGAGCTTCGAATACAGCACATCGAAGGTCAACAGCGTCTTGTCGGTCGGCTTGAACTGCACCGAGCCGGTCAGGCCCAGGCGGTCCTGGTCATGCGTCAGGCGGCCATAACGTGGCAGGCGAGGGTGGAAGTTGTTGGCGTTGCTCGCGTCGTTGTAGGCATCGGTGGCGTCCTGCGAGGCAGGCAGGCGGGGCACGCCCTGGGCCGTGGGGCCACAGGTGGTGGCCGTGGTGGTCGGGTTGGACGGGGAAACGCCAATCGGCGAGCACCAGCCGCCGGAGGAGGGGCCGTTGTCCCAGCGCACCGTGGAGAAACCTTCCTCCAGCAGGCGGCGCTTGGAGTAGGCGCCGGAGACCAGCACCCCGAAGCGCTTGTCTGCAAAGACGTCGCTATAGAGAAAGGCCACGCGCGGGTCGGTTTCGCGAGAGAGGTCGTTGTAGCGCCCCTTCACCGAGGCGGTGATCACCCGCTTGTTGAAGTCGAAGGGGCGCGCGGTCTGCAGGTCGACCGTGGCGCCGAGTGACCCTTCATCGACATCGGCGGAGCTGCTCTTGCGCACCGTGATGCTGTTGAAGAGTTCGGATGCAAAGACGTTGAAGTCGAACCCGCGGGAACGGTTGGCACCGCCCGAGCTGTCCGTGCCGCCGGTGGTGGCCAGGGCCTCCACCCCGTTGATGCGCACGCGGGTGAAGTCGGCGCCCAGGCCGCGCACGGTGATGTTGCGGCCTTCGCCGGCATCGCGGTCGATCACCACGCCCGGCACACGCTGCAGGGATTCGGCCAGGTTGGTGTCGGGGAACTTGGCAATGTCCTCGGCCTTGACCACGTCCACAATGCCGCGGTCTTGCCGCTTGGCATTCAGGGCGCTTTCCAGCGAGGCACGAATGCCGGTGATGACCACGGTGTCGAGGGCGCGGGCTTCGGCGGCAGCAGCGGCTGAAGCGGCGGCATCCGGGGCGGCAGGCGTTTGGGCCTGGGCCCAGGCGGGCAGCACGGCACCGCCCAGCAGGCAGGCCAGCAAGGGGGTAAGGCGTGACGGCGGCAGATGGCCAGCCGCCGGACGTTGGGCGGCAACGCGATGGATGGACGCGGGCGTCCCGAGGCGGGTCCCAAGGCTTTGGGGCATGACTTGTCTCCGTATGGTTCTTCTGGCCACCGGCGCGGGATCGTTGCCCGCCACTCTGGTGGCTGCTCTGTCAGTCACAGGCGCGCGCAGGGCGCCGATGCACGGAGCGGACGCCGCTGCAGTGCGGCGCCGCCTCGGTACTGCGGGTATGACCGGGCTTCAGGCGCGAGGCGTGGGCCCAGGCGGGTACTTCGGGTACTGCGAAGGAGCGGATTGGGGTGGCTGCGGCTACGGCGAGCCACCCCGGGGCGCCTCGGGCGAGGCGTCCGGCAGTTACTTCAGAGGTAGTCGTCGCGTCGGGGCGAGAACTGGTCCAGCAAGGTGCTGTCCGGTTCCAGTGCCACCACGCCGTGCGTGTGGCCGTGAGGCGCCACAAAGGCATCCCCCGGCCGCAACACTTTCTTGATGCCGTCCACATCGCATTCGAAGGCACCGCTGATCACGTAGGCGATCTGGTCGTGCACTTCATGCGCATGCGGCGTGCCGATGGCGCCCTGGTCGAACTGAACCAGGACCGACATCAGCTGGTCGGTATGCCCGACGATCTTGCGGCGGATGCCCCCGCCCAGATCCGTCCAGGGGGTGGCCTCATTGTCGAAATAGGGATTCATGAGACGCTGCGTTGCCAGTGGATGCGAGCAACTATAGCGACATCATTTAAAAATGAAACACCGGTTCACTAGATAGAAACCATAGTTTCGTGCGACTCCTTCGCGCCTTACGCTTCGGTCCCAATACATCGCATACGTCGCTCAATGACGACGCTGAATGTGACGTTGCAGCCGTTCTTCAAAACGCCGCAGCGCGCCATTCCAGAACCCCGCAGCGCGCCCTTCAGGCGCCCGGCGAGGGGCCCCATACCGAGGACACAGAGGATACCGAGGACGACCATGGACATCCGCCAACCCCTGCACAGTGAACATGCCCGCACCCTGGACACGGAAGGCCTGCGCCGCCATTTCCTGGTGGAAGACCTGTTCCTGCCCGACCAGGCCACGCTGACCTACAGCCAGATCGACCGCATCATCGTGGGCGGCATCATGCCCGTGACGCGGCCGGTGGCCTTTGCGCCGGAGCTGGGCAAGCACACCGGCACCGATTTCTTCCTGCAGCGCCGTGAACTGGGCCTGATCAACATCGGTGGCGCGGCCCGGGTGCTGGTGGATGACCAGCAGTTCGACATCGGCCCGCGCGAGGCGCTCTACATCGGCCAGGGTGCCAGGATCGTGGAGTTCAAGAGTGTGGACAGCAGCCAGCCCGCCAAGCTGTATTTCAACTGCGCGCCGGCCCACACGGCCTATCCGCACCGCAAGGTGACGCTGGCCGAAGCCTCGCCGGAAACGCTGGGCGCGCCCGAGACGAGCAACCGCCGCACCATCTACAAGTTCCTGGTGCCGGACGTGCTGCCCACCTGCCAGCTGCTCATGGGCATGACCCAGCTGGAGCCGGGCAGCCTGTGGAACACCATGCCGTGCCACACGCATGACCGCCGCATGGAGGTCTATTTCTACTTCGACATGAACGAGAACGCAGCGGTCTTCCACATGCTGGGGGAACCGACGCAGACCCGCCACCTGATCGTGCGCAACGAGCAGGCGGTGATCAGCCCCAGCTGGTCCATCCATTCGGGCGTGGGCACGCAGGCCTACACCTTCATCTGGGGCATGGTGGGCGAGAACCAGGTCTTCAAGGACATGGACCACGTGCCGATGACGGCGCTGCGCTGACGCGCGGCCCGTACAGGGACAGCTCGGCAAACTTTTCGCTCATTCGAGGGACCAACAACATGATCCTGGATCAATTCCAGCTGGATGGACGCGTGGCCATCGTCACGGGCTGCAACACCGGCCTGGGGCAGGGCATGGCGGTGGCGCTGGCGCAGGCCGGCGCGGACATCGTCGGTGTCAACGTATCAGACCCGGTGCAGACCCGCGCCGAGGTCGAGGCCCATGGCCGCCGCTTTCTGGACCTGCGGGCCAAGCTGGGGGATATCAGCTGCATTGAAGGGCTGGTGGCGGAGGCCAAGTCGCTCAGCGGCCATATCGACATCCTGGTGAACAACGCCGGCATCATCCGCCGCGAGGACGCCATCCGCTTCAGCGAGCAGGATTGGGACGACGTGATCGACCTCAACCTGAAAACGGTGTTCTTCTTTTCCCAGGCGGTGGCGCGGCAGTATCTGGCCCAGGGCAGTGGCGGCAAGATCATCAACGTCGCCTCCATGCTGTCCTTCCAGGGCGGGGTGCGGGTACCGTCGTACACGGCCAGCAAGAGCGGGGTGATGGGCATCACCCGGTTGATGGCCAACGAGTGGGCCTCGCACGGCATCAACGTGAACGCGATCGCACCCGGCTACATGGCCACCAACAACACGGTGGCCCTGCGGCAGGACGAGACCCGCAACGCGGCCATCCTGGAGCGCATTCCGGCCGGACGCTGGGGGGTGCCGGAGGACCTGGCCGGGCCGGTGGTGTTCCTGGCCTCCAAGGCGTCGGACTACGTGAACGGCTACACGGTGGCGGTGGACGGCGGCTGGTTGGCACGATAGGCACCAGTCGGCGAGCTTCGAAGGAGACACGGAGCGACGATGTACGAGAACAAGAGACTGGGGTTTTTGTTCGTCCTGCCCTTTGTGCTGGGCGTTCTGCTGTTCAAGCTGTTCCCCTTTGTGATGAGCTTTGCGCTCAGCTTCACGCAATACGATCTGATCGACCCGCCCCAGTTCGTGGGGCTGCAGAACTACCGTGAGCTGGCGACGGACGATCCGCTGTTCCGCAAGTCGCTGGGCGTGACCTTGCTGTTTGCGGTGCTGGCGGTGCCGCTGCGGGTGGGCTTTGCGCTGTTCATTGCGCATGTGCTCAACTTCAAGCTGCGGGGGATCAATTTCTTCCGCGCGGCGTTCTACATCCCGTCCATCCTGGGCGGCTCCATCGCGGTGGCGGTGCTGTGGCGCTTCGTGTTTGCGCGGCAGGGGCTGGTGAACCTGGTGCTGGCGAAGTTCGGCATCGAGCCGATTCCGTGGCTGGCGGACGAGCACTATTCAATGTGGACAATCGTGCTGCTGTTCACCTGGCAGTTCGGCTCGGCCATGGTGATCTTCCTGGCGGCGCTGCAGAACGTGTCCATCTCGCTGTATGAGGCGGCCGAATGCGATGGCGCCAGCAAGCTGCAGCAGTTCTGGAAAATCACGGTGCCGTTGATCACGCCGGTGATCTTCTTCAATGTGATCATGCAGATGGTGCATGCTTTCCAGGAGTTCAACGGGCCGTACATGATCACGGAGGGTGGGCCACTGCATTCCACCTACGTGCTGGCGCTGTACATCTACGACCAGAGCTTCCGGTTCTTCAACCTGGGCTACGGTGCGGCACTGTCGTGGGTCTTGTTTGCCCTGGTGGGCGGGCTGGCGCTGCTGTCGTTCTGGAGCTCCAAGTACTGGGTCTTCTACTCCGGTGAAAAGGAGCAGAAGCGATGAGCCGTCTGCATGTGGCACAACCGCCGGTTTCCGGCAATGCCAGGAGCGCTGTGGTGGAACCGCTGGTGCTGGGCCGGGATCAAGGCAACCGGTGGCTGCGTTATGCAGCGCTGGGGGTCGTGGCGCTCGTGATGTTGTACCCGCTGGTGTGGCTGGTGGGCGCATCCTTCAAGAACAACGCGGAGATCTTCAGCTCGGCAGGCTTCTGGCCCAGCCGGTGGGACTTTGATGCGTATGCCAAGGGGTGGAAGACGAGCACGGAGTACACGTTCGCCACGTACTTCCTGAACAGCTTCCTGATCACGATTCCCCGCATCATCGTGACAGTCATCTCCTGCGTGATGGTGGCCTACGCGTTTGCACGCTTCGAGTTCTGGGGCCGCAAGACGCTGTTCAGCATCATGATCGCGACCATGATGCTGCCGTTGATCGTGTTGCGGTTGCCGCAATATCTGGTGTTCCGGGAGATCGGGTGGCTCGACTCCTATTTGCCACTGATCGTGCCGTCTGCGTTTGCCACGGATACGTTCTTTGTGTTCATGCTGGTGCAGTTCCTGCGGGGGATTCCGAGGGACATGGAAGAGGCCGCACAGATCGATGGATGCAACGCTTGGCAGCTGCTGTGGCACATCATCGTGCCACTGTTGAAGCCGGCCATCATCTCGGTGGTGGTGTTCCAGTTCATCTGGACCATGAACGATTTCATGGGGCCGCTGATCTACCTGGCATCGGTGGAAAAGTATCCGGTGTCGCTGGCGCTCAAGATGAGCATCGGGGCGACGGAGGAGGTCGAATGGGCGAATGTGATCGCCATCTCGGTGGTGGCGCTGATCCCGTCAGTGGCAGTGTTCTTTGCGGCGCAGAAGCACTTTATTGAGGGGGCGACGTCGTCGGGGGTCAAGGGATGAGGGTGGGCGTGCACCTATGCGGTTTGTCGGTAGAGGCGCTGGTGGGGTGCGAAGTGTCCTCCAGTGCGCACCACCGGTGCGCCGTCAGACCGACATCGGGGCCCCTTTTACTCCATGTCCCCCGCCCGCTTCGCGGGCTCCTCCTAATACTTACGTAAAAGGGGCCCCGATGCCGGTCTGACTCGTGACACCCAGCCCTGCATCGAAATCACCCCCCAAAGTCTCTCAGCGGCATCCTAGAGGCCCACCCAATACCGAAACGCCTACACCCTTTGCATCACTCCCCCATCAAGACCAAAAACCTGCCGCTGGAAACAAGCGCTACGACAGCGCTCTAACCCGAGCGGAACCACAAGGGAAATAGCCAGGCAGGCGGGCAGTGAGACGGTGGAGCGACCCAAGAAGGATCAGACGCTAGCGAGCGAGCGAGCAGAAAAGAGAAGCGCAGAACTGTAGAAGAGCAGAAATGCCGAGCGTAGAAGAGCCAAAAAAGAATCTTTGGAGACAACCCAGTGGCAAGACTTTCGCTGAACAAGATCGAGAAGACATACCCGAATGGATTCAAGGCCGTGCACGGCGTGGACCTGGAAGTGCGGGATGGTGAGTTCATGGTGTTCGTCGGCCCCTCAGGCTGCGCGAAGTCGACGCTGCTGCGGATGATCGCCGGGCTGGAGAGCATCACCGGGGGTGAGCTGCGCATCGGCGACAAGACAGTGAACAGCCTGGCGCCCAAACAGCGCGGCATCGCCATGGTCTTCCAGAATTACGCGCTGTATCCGCATATGAAGGTGTACGAGAACCTGGCGTTCGGCCTGAAGCTGGCCAAGACACCCGCCGATGAGCTGGATCGCCGCGTACGCCACGCCGCCAGGCTGCTGGAAATGGAACACCTGCTGGAACGCTACCCGAAGCAGCTGTCCGGCGGACAAGCACAACGCGTGGCCGTGGGCCGCGCCATCGTGAAGAAGCCGGAGGTGTTCCTGTTCGACGAGCCGCTGTCCAACCTGGACGCCAAACTGCGCGCTGCCATGCGCGTGCGGCTGACCGAACTGCACCGCACCCTGCGTGAAAGCGACCAGCCCGCCACCACCGTCTATGTGACCCACGACCAGGTGGAAGCGATGACCATGGGTGAACGGATCTGCGTGCTGAAGGACGGCGTGATCCAGCAGGTGGATACCCCCACAGCCCTGTACGAACGGCCCGCCAACAGCTTCGTCGCCGGGTTCATCGGCTCGCCGGAAATGAACCTGCTGCCCGCTCGCCTGGAAGCCACCGACGCAGGCCTGACCGTGCAGCTGGCCGGTACACGCCTGCGCCTGCCCGCCGAAAAAACCGCCGCACTCACCAGCCTCGCGCAACGCGCTGACGGCGCCGTTCAACTGGGCCTGCGCCCCGAGCACCTGACCCTGTCCCCACGCCCCCACGGCGACAGCGAACCCCTGGCCGTGCGCCTTCGCTTCACCGAGCACATGGGCTCGGAGGTCTATGCCCATGTGGACCTGGGCGAACTGGCGCTCACCGCCCGTATCCCCGCAGAACAGGCCCTCGCCCTGCAAGGGCTGCAACGCGGCGACGCCGTGACGCTGCATGCGCAGATGTCCGCCAGCCACCTGTTTGACGCTGAATCCGGCGTGAGCCTGCTGACATGAGCACCACCCGTCGTCAATTGCTGGGCGCTGCCGCCGCCACCAGCGCGGTGGTGGCCGCCGGCGCCGGGCTGTCCATGGCGCCAGCGTTCCTGCGTGCGCAGGAACCACGCGTGCTGCGCTTCGCCTGGTGGGGCGGTGCCGGCCGGCACGAGGCCACACTAAAGGCGCTGGCCCTGTTCGAGCGCCGCTACGGCGTGCGGGTGAAGGCCGAGTACATGGGCTTCAATGGGTATCTGGAACGGCTGACGACGCAGATCGCCGGAGGCTCGGAACCGGACGTGATGCAGATCAACTGGGCATGGATGGCCATGTTCAGCAAACGCGGCAATGGGTTCTACGACCTGCGCCGCCACGCCGGCCTGCTGGACCTGACCCAGCTGGACGCCGACGACCTGGCCTACGGCGATGTGGCCGGCAAGCTCAATGCCGTGCCCGTGGGCTTCAGCGCCCGCGTGATGCTGTGGAACGAGGCCGCGTTCCAGCGCGCCGGCCTGGCCCTGCCCACCACCTGGGATGAGCTGTTTGCCACCGGGCCGGCCTTTCGCAAGGCGCTCGGCGAAGACGCCTATCCGCTGGACGGCGAGCTCTACGACATGATGCTGCTCGCCCAGGCCTGGGTGCAGCAACGCCACGGCACCCCGTATGTGGACCCGAAGGCGCCGCGCGTGGCCATGAACGAGGCGGCCGCGCTGGATTGGGTGCGGGTCTACCGCCGGCTCATCCAGGAACATGTGGCGACGCCGCTGCCCCTGCGCGCCAGCCTGGGCGGCGCCGAGAAACCCACCGAGCAGCAGCCCGACTGGGTGAACGGCCGCTGGGCCGGCAACTACACCTGGGATTCGGTGATCGCGCTGCGCAGCTCGACCCTGGACAAGCAGCAACGCCTCGCCCTTGGCGAGTTCCCCACGCTGCCCGGTGCCGAGGACAGCGGCATGTTCGGCCGCCCCACCGTGATGTATGCCGTCAGCCGCCATGCGCAAACCCGCGGCCATTCGGAAGAGGCCACCCGCCTGGTCAACTTCCTGCTGACCGATCTGGAAGCCGCCGCCTTGCTGGGCCGCACCCGCGGCCTGCCGTCCGCGCGAGGCCCGTTCGAGCAACTGCGCAGTGGCCCCGGCGTTCCACCGCTGGAGCTGGCCGCGCACGATCAGATCCGCGCCCAGCGCCAGGCCGGGCGCCTGCGCCGGCCCGCACCCCTGTTTGAACACGCCCGGCTGCACAAGTTCATGCGCGAGGTCTTCGAGACCGTCGCCTATCGCAAGACCACCGACGAAGCCGCAGCGCGGCGCCTGGTGACCGAAGGCCAAGCCCTGCTGCAACGCATCAAATAAGACACACCGCCCCATGAAAGCCACCGAACGCCAACTCCGATTCGCCACCCGGCAGGACCCCGACACCGGCGCCCGCGTCACGCGGCTGACGCCCACCGACGTCACCTGCCATCGCAATTACTTCTACCAGAAGGCCTTCACCAACGATGGCAGCCGCCTGATCTTTGGCGCCGAGTTCGGGCCAGGCACCAGTTGGAACTACCACCTGCTGGACCTGAACAGCCAGGTCGCCCTGCAGCTGACCGACCAACCCGGCGAGAACACCTTTGGCGGCTTCCTGAGCCCCGACGACCGCCACCTGTACTTCGTGCGGGCCGAACGGCAGTTGATCCGCCTCGCGCTGGCCGACCTCAGCGAGGAAGTGGTCTACCGCGTGCCCGAAGGCTGGGTCGGCTACGGCACCTGGGTGGCGAATTCGGCCTGCACCCGCATGGTGGGCATCGAGATCGCCGCCAGCGACTGGTTCCCGCTCAGCGACTGGCAGAAATTCCACCAGATGTTCCACGCCAAGCCACGCTGCCGGCTGATCCGCATCGACCTGGCCACCGGCGAGCGCGAAGTGATCCTGGAACAGCAAGGCTGGCTGGGCCACCCGCAATACCGCCCGTTTGACGACACCACCGTGGCGTACTGCCACGAAGGCCCGCACGACCTCGTGGATGCGCGCATGTGGTTCGTCAATGAGGACGGGACCCACATCCGCTGCGGCCGCCAGCAGGACCCCGGCGAAAGCTGCACCCATGAGTTCTGGGTGCCGGACGGCTCCTCCATGATCTATGTCTCCTACCTGAAGGGCCAGCGGGACCGTTGGATCTGCTCGCTCGACCCGGTGACGCTGGAATCCCGCCGCCTGATGCGCATGCCGCCGTGCTCGCATCTGATGAGCAACCACGACGGCAGCCTGCTGATCGGCGACGGCTGCGATTCGCCGGCCGACGTGGCCGACACCAGCAGCCACCAGATCAAGACCGACCCCTACCTGCATGTGTTCGACATGAAGGCCGGCACCGAGCGCGTCGTGGCCCGCCACGACAGCAGCTGGCGTGTCTACAAGGGCAACCGCCAGGTCACCCATCCGCATCCGTCCTTCACGCCGGATGAACGCCAGGTGCTGTTCAGCGCAGACGCCGAAGGTGAACCGGCGCTGTATCTGGCAGACCTGTGATGCGAGCGGGGTGCCTCCAGCGTGTCAGGCGGGCAGGGCCGCGGTGGCTGCTGGCCCTCGCCATGACGGTCTCCGCCACGGGGGTGACGATGGCTGCAGGGGCTGAGCCCGGCGCCGGGGATGGGGCGGCGCGTCCTCAGTTGAGTGACGCCGAGGCCGGCCACCTGACCCTGGCGGCGTACCTCGGGGACTGGCTGCCTGCGCCGCTGGGCGATCCCGCCGCACTGCGCCCGGACTTCATCGTGGCGCCCGATGGCGGCGGCACCCATCGCACGGTTCAGGCCGCGCTGGACGCCGTGCCGGCCGCCGGGGTCGGCCAGCGGCGCATCAACATCCTGGTGCGGCCCGGTGTCTACCGGGAGGCCATCTGCCTCGAAGGCAAGGCGCCGTTCCGCCTTTATGGCGCGGGCGACCCCGCAGCGGTCGTCATCGTCGAAGGGCGCTACAACGGCCTGGCGAAGCCGATGCCGCCGGCCGCAACGCCCGCCGAACGCGCAGAAGCCGCGCAGCAGGTCAGCCGCGTGGCGCTGCCGGACGGCTGCCAGCGTCTGTTGGGCGCCAGTGCCGCCCGCACCGTGCCGGCCGCTTCGGGCGCGACCGACGCCACACCGACCTACGGCACCCCCGGCAGCGCCAGCGTCAGCCTGCTGACGGACGATGTCCAATTGCAGCGCCTGACCATCGCCAACGACGCGATGGAAGGCGTGCGTGCGGGCGAGGGCTATCCCGCCGGCGCCAACGAACGGGGGGGCGCCCAGGCCGTGGCATTGCTGACGCGCGGCGACCGGCTGCAATTGGAAGAGGTTCGCCTTATCGGCCACCAGGACACCTTCGAGGCCGAACGGGCCGCCGGCAAGCCGGGGCGCGTGCTGGTGCGACGCAGCGAGATCCGTGGCGATGTGGACTTCATCTTCGGTGGCGCCACCCTGGTGATTGACGACAGCCTGATCGTCAGCCGTGCCGGGCGCCGTCAGCCCGGCCACGGCGGCCACGTCATCGCGCCCAGTACGCCGCAGGACCAGCCTTATGGCTTCCTGATCCAGCGCAGCCGCTGGCTGGCCGAGACGGGCGTGGCACCCGCCAGCATCAGCCTGGGGCGCGCCTGGGACCGTGGCGTGACGCCCGGTACCTGGCAGCCCGGCACCGCCGTGCCCAACGGGCAGGCGCTGGTGCGCGAGAACCTGCTGGGGCCGCATGTGGCGCCGTGGTCGGCCTCGACGTCGCGACGCCGCTTCAGCCTGGAAGGCGCCGCCGCCAACCGCATGGCCGAATACCGCAACCAGGCGTTGCCCGCAGCAGCCTTCGAGCACCTGCCCGACGGCGACGGCTGGGCCTCCACCAACGGCGGTACCCAGGGCGGGGCGGCGGCAGCACCGGAAGCGATCCGCTGGGTCCGCAACCGCACCGAGCTGGACGCGGCCCTCGCCTTGGGCGAGCGGCCCAAGATCATCGCGCTGGCTGCCCGTATCGACCTGGCCGCCGACGCCACCGGGCGCCGCCTCGGCATGGAGGACTTCCGCGATCCCGCCTTCGACCTGGCGGCGTTTGCCAAGGCCTACGACCCCGCCACCTGGGGCCGCTCGGAGCCCAAGGGCCCGCTGGAAGACGCCCGCCGCCGCTCCGCCCAACGACAGGCCGAGCAGGTGGTGGTGCGTGTGCCCGCCAACACCACCGTGATTGGCATCACGCCCGATGCCGGCTTCGACAACGGTTCACTGCTGGTGGAGCGTGCGCGGCAGGTCATCCTGCGCAACCTGCGGTTCTCGGACGCCTACGACTATTTCCCGGCCTGGGACCCGCAGGACAATGGCCATGGCGAGTGGAACTCCGAATACGACACCGTGGCCCTGCGGGATGCGACGCAGGTGTGGGTGGACCACTGCAGCTTCGACGATGGCCATCGGCCTGACCGCGCCGAACCCACGCTGCTGGGCCAGCGAATGCAGCGCCATGACGGCCTGCTGGACATCACCCGCCGCTCGGACCTTGTCACGGTCTCCTGGAACCTCTTCCGCCAGCACGACAAGACCATGCTGATCGGCGGCAGCGACAACCATCGGGACGACCGGGGCCGCCTGCGGGTGACGTTGCACCACAACCTGTGGGAAGCCGTGAAGGAGCGCACCCCACGCGTGCGTTTCGGGCAGGTGCATGTGGCCAACAACCTGTTTTTCGTCCATGCGGACCAGCCTGAGGGCTATGCTTACTCGCTGGGCGTGGGCTTCGAGGCGCAACTGCTGAGCGAAGCCAACGTCTGGGAACTGCCGCCTGGCGTGCCGCCCGGGCAGGTGGTGCGGGTGCTCAAGGGGCAGCGGTTCGAGGACCGCGGCTCCCTCATCAACGGGGTGGGCGCTGATCTGGCGCCCCTCCAACCAGTGGGTTGGACACCGCCGTACGCTTGGCGCCCAGCCCCCTCGTCCGAGGTCGCCACCCGTGTTCGCCAGGGGGCGGGCGCGGGGCGGCTGTGGTGAAATCCCTTCTTTGAACAGACATAGTGCGCATGGATGACGATCTGAATGATGGCAAACAGCAGCCCGAGTCGGTGGCGGCGGTGCTCAAGGTCTTTGCCATCCTGCAAGCCTTGTCCGAGCGCAGCGAGACCGGCATCTCCGAGCTGTCGGTGCGCCTGGCCATGCCCAAGGCCACCGTCTACCGTTTCCTGCAGACCATGAAGACGCTGGGCTACGTGCAGCAGGAGTCCGATGGCGAGCGCTACGGCCTGGCCATGAAGACCTTCGAGCTGGGCGCCAAGGCCTTGCAATACCCGGATCTGGTCGAGCTGGCCAAGCACCACATGCAGATGCTGGCGGACGCTACCGGCGAGACGGTTCACCTGGGCACGCTCATCGACAGCGAAATCATCTACGTGCACAAGGTGGATTCACGCCACATGCTGGGCATGTATTCCCGCGTGGGGCGCCGTGCACCGCTGCATTGCACGGCGATCGGCAAGGTGCTGATGGCATGGGAGCACCCCGACCGTCGCCAGCGCATCCTGGCCGGCGCCGACTTCAAGCGTTTCCGCGACAAGACCATCACCGACCTCACGGCCTTCCAGACCGAACTGGACCGGGTCAAGGCACAGGGCTTCGGCGAAGACCGCGAGGAATTCGACGACCACATCCGTTGCCTGGGTGTGCCCATCTTCGACCGCCTGGGCCATCCGGTGGCCGGCATGAGCGTGAGCTTCCCGACCTTCCGTTATGACGACGAGAAGGCGCCGGAAGTGGTCACCATGCTGAAGGAGGCCAGCCGGGACATCTCGTCGCGGCTGGGGTGCGCGAAGTTCCCTCTGGATGAAGGGCGCTGAGGCGTCTCATCCGAGCAACCAGCTTGCGCGTTGCCCATGTCGCCATGGGCTGAAGAACCCGCAGTGGCCCTGGCGGAGCCGGGCGCCCGGGTGGGCGTTGGCTTCGCCTCGGTGCCGATCAGGCAGCCGGGGCCTGGGTTCCCACCGCCTTCAATGCCGACAGGGCACGGGCATGGGCTTCGACCAGTTCCGGTGAGCCGTCGAAGTGCCCCACGTAGCGGGCCATGAAGGCCTCCTGGCTCTCGCGGTTCAGGGCCAGCAGCTCACGGGTGCGTTGAGCCACGGCCAGCGGCGTGAGGTCGGCATCGCCCTTGCCGTCGATGGCTTCATCCAGCATCACGATCAGGCGGCTGAGCGGGTCCAGCCAGCGCATGTCGTCCGAATAGGCCATTACCTGCAGGAAGTCACCGGCCCCTTGGGGGCCGTTGCGCTTTTCATAGTCCCGCCGTTCGAGATCCACAAGCGTGCGGTGCAGGTCCAGCAGGGCGGAGCGAAGGTGGTGGCAGGTGTCGACAGGCATGGCAGTAGATGAGGCGGGTAAGAATGCCTGGAGCTTAGGGCTTTTGACCGATGATCCGCCAGGAGGCTGATCGGCAACCTATCCCTTCCGGGAGGTGGTAGAGCGCGTGCTTCGTGTTAGCTGCGCCGGGCTGGCCGGTGTCGGAGATTCCCTAAGTCTCTATCGAAGTCAGCTGAAGCTGCAACTGTTGGACAAAGGCCCGAAGTGCGGCCGTGGGCTGCTTGTCCCGATGGACCACCAGGTGGCATTGCCGCAGCAGACGGGGCAGGGTGGTCGACAAGCGGCAGAGCCGGCCGGCATCGATGGCCTCCTGCACGGCCCAGGCTGAGAGGCAGGCCACGCCCAGGCCTTCGGCGGCGGCATGCTTGATGGCTTCGGTGCTGCCGAGTTCGATGCAGCGGCGGTAGGTGTTCAGGTGGGGCAGCAACGCCTGGTCGGTGGACTCCCGCGTGCCGGAGCCGGGCTCGCGCAGCAGCCAGACTTCTTCGCGCAGATCCCGAAGCGCAATGCGCTCGCCGCCACCGTTGTTGCCGCCCTTGCTGCCGCTGCCACTCTGGCTGCGCTGGGCCAGTGGGCTGCCGGGCGCCGCCACGATCACCATCTCATCCTTGAGCCACGGCGTGACGGCCAGCGCGGACTGATGGCTGGGGCCTTCGATCAGTCCCACATCCAGATCAAACGCCGCCACGGCGTCGCACACCGCTGCGGTGTTGCCGATCACCACGCGTGAGCGCCAGGCGTCTGCCGAGCGTGGCGGCTGCGCCGCCAGGAACTGCGCCAGCAGGCGCGGCAGCACATAGTTGCCCAGGGTGGTGCTGGCGCCGATGCGCAGCGACTGCAACTGGTCACTGCCCTCCCGCGCCATCTGCTCGATGCCGGCGGCCGCGTCCAGCATGGCCTGCGCACGGGGCAGCAGGGCGCGGCCGTTGTCGTTCAGCAGCAGGCGTTTGCCCGCGCGGTCGAACAGCCGCAGCGACAGCAGCCGCTCCAACTCGTTCACCGCCGAACTCGTGGCGGATTGCGACAGCGCGATCTCGCTGCTGGCCGCCGTGGTGCTGCCGCTGTGGGCGACGGCGACAAAGATCTGCAACTGGCGGAGAGTGAGGCGCAGGACATCCATGCGGCGATTGTCTCCTTATAACTATCCGGTAGATCGATATTACGCAAATAACCTGTTGGACCGGCAACTGCAGGCTCGATAGATTGCCGACTGTGCGCAGCCCAGCGGTTCGGGCCGCGTTGGTTTCCAGCAGTCCCCATGTCCTCCTCCGCCAGTGTTTCCGTCTTTCCGTTTCTTTCTCCGAGCTGGCCCAGGGTGCGGCGTGTGCTGCCGGGCCTGGCCTTGTGCCTGCTCCTGGCGGGTCTGGCGTTCTTGTTGAGCCGGCTGCCTTGGATGCAGGCCCATGGTCTGAGCGCGCTGACGCTGGCCATCGTTATCGGCATGGTGGCGGGCCACACGGTCTACCGACCGTTGGCGGCAGCTGCCGACCCGGGGGTGCAATTCACGCGGCAGACCCTGCTGCGGCTGGGCATCGTGCTGTATGGCCTGAAGCTCACGGTGCAGGACATTGGGCACATGGGGCTGGCGGGAGTGTTGGCGGATGCCTTGGTGGTGGTTTCCACCTTGGGGCTGGGCGCCTGGCTTGGCACCCGCTGGCTGAGGCTGGACCGCGAGTTGGCGCTGCTGATCGGTGCTGGCAGTGCCATCTGCGGTGCGGCGGCGGTGATGGCGGCTGCACCGGTCGTCAAGGCGCGCAGCGAGCAGGTGGCGCCGGCCATTGCCACGGTGGTGGTTTTTGGCACGCTGTCCATGTTGCTTTACCCCGTGCTCTATCACTGGAACCAGCAGGTGGCGCTGATTCCTGGCGGCCCTCATGGCTTCGGGCTCTACACCGGCGCCACCATTCATGAAGTGGCCCAGGTGGTGGTGGCGGGCCGGGCCATGGGTGCAGAGGCGGCGGATGCTGCTGTGATGGCCAAGATGGTCCGCGTCATGATGCTGGCACCGTGCCTGCTGAGCCTTGGTGTCTGGCTGGCCCGGCGGGGCAGGGGGACGACGTTCCGCGACCGCGGGGCGAGCGGAGAGGGTGTGGCCGTGCCTTGGTTCGCCTTTGCGTTCATCGGCGTGGTGCTGCTGAACTCCCGGTGGGCGTTGCCTGCCGCTGTGGCGGCAGACGTGTCTGACCTGGACACCTTGCTGCTCGCCATGGCCATGGCGGCGCTGGGCTTGGGCACGCAGGTTCGCGCGGTCATGCAATCCGGGCCTCGGCCGCTGTGGTTGGCCACGCTGCTGTTCATCTGGTTGGTCGTCGGCGGCGCCGCCATCATGTGGGTCACGACGAAGCTCTTCGGCTGAGGCTGCCGCTGCCGCTAGTGCCGCAATGCCTGGATGCCACGGTGTCCTGGTATCCCATGCCGATGCGGCATTGATCAGTATATTTACGCATGCTGAGATGGCATAACAGCTAGCTGCCTGGAGCGCTTGGCTAAAGTCTGCTGTATTCACAGAATCTGCGCAGCCTCGGGGCACGAATGGTTCTGAAAATAACAGGAGACGAAGCATGAAATCGCCGCGCACCACAGACAAGGACAGCGGAACGGACGCCGACACGGACACCGGCACAGGACCATTCATACGCACGGGTATGGGCATGGGTATGGACGGAGGGAGTTCTCGATGGGGGAAGGGGCGCCCCCCGACACCCATAGACAAACAGAGGCGCCAACTGATCGGCACTGCAGCCGCGGGCGCTGTGTCCTTGCTCACTCCCGGCTTCTCCTACGCCCAGGAGAAGTTCCCAACACGCCCGATCACGCTCATCGTCCCGTTCTCTCCCGCTGGCATTGCTGACAACACCGCGCGCACGGTGGCTGAGGCCATGGCCAAGCTGCTGGGCCAACCCATCGTGGTGGACAACCGCCCGAGCGCGGGCAGCATCGTTGCCACCCAGGCTGTGGCGGGTGCCAAGCCTGACGGCCACACCTTGCTCCTGCTCAGCAACAGCAATGCCGTGGCGGTGGGCCTCTTCAAGAAGCTCCCCTACAACACCACCAAGGACATTGTCCCCGTCTCCACGCTGGGCTTCTTCGACCTGGCTCTTTTCGCCGCCAGCAACTCCCGCTTCGCCACCGCTCAGCAAGCGCTCCAGTTTGCCAAGGCCCATCCTGGCCAACTCAAGCTCGGCACCATCGCTGTGGGCACCACCCAGCATCTGGCCAGCAAGCTGCTGGAGACGGTCAGCGGCGCCGAATTCCTCACCGTCCCCTACAAGAGCTCATCCGCCGTGCTCATGGCCTTGCGCAGTGGCGAGATTGATCTGGCCCTCGAGATCTGCGGCCCCATGCTTTCGCAGCTGCAGGCGGGTGTGGTCAAAGCCCTGGCCGTCACCGGCACCCAACGCAACCCAGCGCTCCCCGACGTGCCCACGCTCCAGCAGGTCGGCCTGACCACCTACAACGTCACGTCCTGGAACGCCATCGCCGTTCCGGCCGGCACCCCCGCGCCTGTCGTGCAGCGTCTCAACCAGGTCATCCGCGAAGCCGTGGCCTCAGCGGCGGTGAGCAGCAAGCTGGAGAAGCTGGGGATGCGGCTCGAGTCCGGATCACCGGAGCAGGCGCAGAAGCTCCTGGTGGGTGAGATCAAGCGTTGGGGCGACGTCATCAAGGCGGCGAAGATCGAACCGGAATGAGGTCGCCGCCAAGGCACGGCGCGAACGCGAGCGGCATTTTTCGCCGCACCATGAAAAACGGGGCCCGGATTGAACCGGGCCCCGTCCTGCTGTTGGCCATGCGCCAGACGTCAGCGCACCACGATAGCCGCCGGCGTCGCACCTGTCGTGACCGTGCCCAGGAAGGTCAGGGCGCAAGCCGAGCCCACGGTGTAGGACGTGATCGTGCCGTCACCGCCATTGGTGGCGTATACATGCGCGCCATCCGGCGACACCGCCACGGCGCTCACATTGGCGCTGGCGCCGATGGTGGCCGACGCCAGCGGCGTCAGCAGGCCGCTCGTGATGATGTATTGCGACAGCGTGGCGTCACTCGTGTTGGCCACGTACGCGCAGTTGCCTGCCGGCGTCAGCGCGATGGCCGACGGTGCCGTGCCGGCGCTCACGCTGGCGGGCGACGAGGCCGTCAGCGCGCCGGTGCTGCCGATCGTGTATTGGGCCACCTTGCCGGTGCCCTTCAGCGTCACATACAGGTACTTGCTGTCCGGGCTCACGGCCAGCGCTTGCGGCTGCGTGCCGCTGCCCGTGCTCACCGTGGCGGTGCTCAGGGCGGTCAGGGCGCCACCGCTGCCCACCGAGAACTGCGACACCGTGTTGTCGCCCTGGTTGCTCACATAGGCATAGCTGCCATTGGGTGTCACCACCACGGCCATCGGCGTGCTGCCGGTGCCCACCTTGGCCGTGCCCAGCGCCGTCAGCGCACCATTGCTGCCGATGGAGAACTGCGACACCGACTTGTCGGAATAGTTGGTCACATAGACATAGCTGTTGCCCGGGCTCACCGCCAGGCCACGGCTGTCGGCCACGGCCGCAGCCGTGCCCACCGACGTCAGCACACCCGTGCTGGACACGCTGTAGGCGGTGACGGTGCCGTTCTCGCGGTACGAAGCGTAGGCGTACTTGCCATCCGACGTGATGGCCAGGCCGGCAGCCTGCAAGCTGCCCGTGCTGGTGGTGGCGCTGCTGGTGAGCGCACCCGTCGTGCCCACCGCGAAGCTGGTGATGTTGGCGCTTGACTGGTTGGCACTCAGGGCCAGGTAATTGCGGCAGGTGGCCACCACATTGGTGATGTTGGACGAAGCCGTGCCGCTGGCATTGCTCAGCGAGCAGGTCTGGCCCACCGGCTGCGAGCTGATGCTCACCGTGTAGCTGCCGCTCACGGTGGTGGTGAAGGCAAAGCTGGTGGCGTTGGCGGCCACGCTGACCGTTTCACTGCCGTTGGACAGCACCAGGCCGCTGGCCGTGAGGCCGCTGACCGAGCCACCCACTGTGTAGGCACCGTCACCACCCCCGCAGGCGGTGAGGGCGGCCGCAGCTGCGACGAGGGTCAATGCCGACAGGGCCGCAGCCGCGGGGCGCGGCAGACGTTGAACAGGCGCGGTGGGGGTAGTGAGGCTCATGAGTCGGACACTTCATTAAGAGAATGGCAGGCAGTCTAGCGAGAGCGATGGCGAGGGAGCGAGACAACTGAGTGGTGTTTCCGGCCAGATTTACATCGTGTCAGCCATCTATGTCATGTTCTTTTCTGGCGCGTGTTTTGAATGCTTCCGGCAAGCGCCGCGCCAGGGTGCCGACGACACATGCGCTGGCGTCCTCAGCCATCAGGATGCGCGCCTGGGCCCCGGATGGCTACATTGCCGCATCCGCCAGCCAGGAGCCGTCAATGACTCAACCCGCCCGTGTGGGGTGGCCGACCTTGCCGACCTTGCCCACGATCCGCTCGCGGGTCACCCTGTCCATCCGCAGGCATCTGCGCGTGGCGGGGGTCATGCTGCTGACCACATTGGTGATGGCCAACAGCCCGGCGAGCCATGCCGCCGGACCGTTGCCGGCGCTCCACCTCGAACCCGGCATCACCGTCTCCGGCCTGTCCTCGGGCGCCTACATGGCTGCCCAGTACGCTGTCGCGTTTTCGCGCGAGGTGGTGGGCGTGGGGGTGGTGGCCGGCGGCCCCTGGGACTGCGCGCAAGGCCGCATCGACCTGGCCACCACCAACTGCTCCTGCGTGACGGAGGTTTGCAACCCCACCACGCCTTCGGTGCTGGCGTTTCAGGCCACCCAGCGCGCCCGTGGCAAGGCGGGTGTGGACCTGATCGACCCGCTGGAGGAGCTGAAGAAGCAACGCGTCTGGCTGTTCCGTGGCCAGAAGGATCACACCGTGCCGCCAGGCAATGTGCAGGCGGTGGCGCTCTTCTATAGCGAGGGCATGCATGTCCCTGCCAGCCAGGTCAAGAGCACGCAGAAGGCGAGCGCCGGCCACGGCTTGCCGGTGGTGGATGTGCCTGGCGCTGTCGCCTGCGGCCTGTCCGAACCGCCTTACCTGAATGATTGTGGCGTCGACGCGGCCGGCGACCTGTTGACCTGGCTCTATCCCGGCCGAACCTCGGCCGGCGATGCCGCCAACGGCGAGCTGCAGGAATTTGACCAACGGCCCTATCTTCACAACCTTGAATACACCGGCCTGGCCGACACCGGCTATGTCTACGTGCCGACGGCGTGCAAGGCAGGCCAGGCCCCCTGCGCGCTGCATGTGGTCTTCCATGGCTGCCGGCAGTCCCGGGACGCGCTGGATCCGCAAGGCCAACCGGTGGGCAGCAGCTTCGTGCAGAGGGCGGGCTACAACCGCTGGGCGGCCGCCAGCCGCCTGGTCGTGCTCTACCCGCAGGTGCTGCCGGTGGATACCGGCACACCGCTGGTGGGCTACCGCTACAACCCCAGGGGCTGCTGGGACTTCTGGGGCTATACCCGGGTGTTCCCGTCGACCTCACTGCACACCACCAAAGCCGCGCCGCAGATGCTTGCCGTGCGCGCCATGGTGGAGGCGCTGCGCCAACGCTGAACGGCTGTCGGATGTGGCTGCTGGCGCAGGCACTGAACCCCGGGTGGACGTCGGGTGAACGGCGAATGGCCGGCCGGTCCTGCTGCCTCGGTAAAACACCTACAAGGCGTGAGCCGGATGGCTCTCAGCAGGTGGGGTGGGGCCCCCATCGAAATTTCCCCACCCAACGACGATCATGAACACATCAAGGGAGCCAAACCATGAAAGTCGTTCTGATCGAAGATTGCGCGATGCTGCGCCGCCTGATGGTCTGCCGCCTCCAGCAGGAGCCCGGCATCACCGTGGTGGGGCAGGCGGATTGCGAGAGCGCGGCAGTCGCCACCGTGGCCTTGAACCACCCGGATGTCGTGCTGGTGGACCTCTCCATCACCGCCGGCACGGGCCTCTCGGCGATCAGCCGTATCCGCCAGGGCGGCTTCCGGGGCAAGATCTATGTGTTGAGCGCGGAAGACCGTTATGTTTTCGGTCCGCAGGTCATGAGCCGGGGCGCTGATGCCTTCTACGACAAGGCTTTTGATTTCGAACGTCTGATTGAAGACTTGGGGGCGCTGTCCCACCAAGGCTGGCTGGCCGCCGCCTGAAGGACGTATCCCCGCCACAAAAAAGGACGCCCCGGCCAAAGCCAGGGCGTAACACTTGCGGGGAAGCAAGAGAAAAATTGAACCGAACCAAAATGACTCAGACAACCGGCGCCACGTCGAGCACGCCGGCCCTCATCCTGAGATAGCCACAGGCGTCCTCATGCCTGTTGTTCGTTAATGTGACAGACAGGCGTTTCATCAGCGTTTCAAGAGTGGCTTGAGAGGTTCTCCGGCTCCCTCGCTTCGGCCTGGCTGCGTCAGGCCCGTGGCTGGGTCCCATAGGCAGCCAGGAAGGTCTCCACCGCCAGGCGGACCCAGGTGTCCAGCTGAATTTCAGAGGGACGCGCGGCCGGGTGGGTCAGGCACTCCAACTGGCCTTCGCTGCGCACCAGCGCCACAAAGATGCTGGCGGCAGCATCCAGGCCGATGGCTTGCACGTCAATTTCCCCCTGCTGGACGGCCACTGTGAGCCGCTCCACCACGGCGGCGGCCATCAAGCGCGGGCCGCGCAGATAGAAATGGCGCGCCAGTTCCGGAAAGCGGGGAGCTTCCGCCACCACCACCCGGAACAACGCCAGCCCACCGGGGGAGAGCACGATCTCCAGATAGGCCCGGCCCAGGGCGGTGAGTGTCTTGGCCAGATTGCCCGGGACGGGCTCGATGGCCTGAACGGCGTCTGCCAGCCGAGTGCATTGCCGTTCAATCACCGCCGCAAACAGGGCTTCCTTGCCGGCGAAGTTGGCGTAGAGGGTCGCCTTCGAGACGCCGGCCTCGCGCTGGATCATGTCGGTGGTGGCCGCCGTGAACCCATGGCGCAGGAACACCGACGACGCGGCGTCCAGGATGGGGCTGAGTTTGTCCTTGTCCATGGGTCAAGAGGTCAAAAAAGGGCGATGAGCGGGCCGCGACGCGGTTGATACCGGCGGAACTATACCGCTTGGTCTAGTGACCATGCCAACAGCCTCTTACTCATAAAAACCCGCGCTTCCAGCGAAATATGCCTGTGCGGGATACAGACTTTTGGTTTGACGTCGGGGGTTTTCGCCAGATACAGTACCGCTCGGTTCAGTTCTTATTCGCCCACGGCTTTGACTGCGGGCGGCTCCACCATGCAATCAGGCTTCTCACCATCTTCCGCCGCAGTGGCCGCTGGGCTGCTTCTCCTGCTTGGCGGCTGTGCTGTGGCGCCTTCCGTGCCGCCGCAGGCGTCGCTCACAGCGGTAACGCCTGCGGTGCTGAACCGGCTGGGCCCCCAGGCGGGCCTGGCAGACGCACCGGTACCGGCGCGCTGGTGGGAGCTGCTGGGGGATGACACGCTCAGCGGGCTGGAGGCCGAGGCTGCCGCCGCCAATCTGGACTTGCAATCCGCCATGCTGCGGGTGGACCAGAGCCGCGCCCGCCTGGGTCTGGCCGAGGCGGCACGCCAGCCCACCGTGTCCGCCGAGGCCGGGGTGAACCGGTCCGCGCTGAGCCAGAACTCGCCTTGGGTGAAGATCGGGGCCTCTTCGGAGCCTTACAACACTTGGTCGGCGGGGCTGCAGGCCAGTTGGGAGCTCGACCTGTGGGGCTACCTCCAGCACCGCAGCGATGGCGCTGCCGCCCGGGTGGAGGTGGCGGCATATGAGCGGGAAGGGGTCCGTGTCAGCGTGGCGGCCGAGGTGGCCCGCAGCTATGTGCTGCTGCGTGGCGTGCAGGCGCAGATGGAGATTCTGGACACCAACCAGCAGGTGGCCTCCGACCTGGTCCGCATGACGGAAAGCCGCGAACGCAATGGTGTGGCCACGCGCTTTGATGCCGCCGCCGCCCGTGCGGACCTGGCCGGCATCCAGGCGCGGCTGGCGCAGGTGCGCCATCAGCGCGATGTGTGGATGAACGCGTTGGCCTTGCTGCTGGCCAAGCCTCCGCATGAACTGGACAGCCGCTTGACCGCCGCCGTGGCCTTGCCCATGCCGGCGGCATTGCCGGTGGGTGTGCCGTCTGACCTCGCCCGCCGCCGCCCGGACATTCAGCGTGCCGAGGCGCAACTGCGCGCGGCCGTGGCCGACATCGGTGCGGCCGAAGCGGACTTTTATCCGCGCATCCGCCTGACTGGCCGGTTTGGCGCCAGCGGTTTTGGTGCCAATGAACTGGGTGACTGGGCCTCGCGTGAATTCGCCATTGGTCCGACGATCCATCTGCCGATCTTTGAGGGCGGGGCGCTCCACCGCAACCTGGAACTCAGCCAGACGGCGCACCGCCTCGCAGCGGTGGCGTATCAGCAGACAGTGCTGAAGGCCTGGCACGAGGTGGATGATGCCTTGGGCGCCTACGCCACGGAGCGTGAACGCCATGAGCACCTGACCGAGGCAGTGGCCCGCAACCAGGTGGCGCTGGATGTGGCCCAGCGCGGCTATCAACAGGGCAGTGCGGATTTCACCGCCGTGCTGGTGGCCCGCCGCACGTTGCTGGTCAGCCAGGCTGAACTGAACGACTGCACCACGGCGACGGCCTTGTCGGTGGTGTCGCTGTACCGCGCGCTGGGTGGTGGCTGGAGTGATGAACTGGGCGCGGGCCTGCAACCGACAAGGGCGGCCACGTGACCAGCACAGCCTCAGTGGCGGGCGCCACCCCGGACGGGCCGCGATCGGCACCGGCCGGAATGCCCCCGTCGCAAGTACAGCCGACGCCGCCCGTCCAAACTGCTGCATCGGCTGCACCTAAAGCGCCTCCTGGATCGCCGCAGCCCGTCTTCGGTCTGCGTCTGGCCTGTGGCCTGCTCGGCATCCTGCTGGGCGCGATCATCGCGGGGCTGAACAACCGGGTACCCGGCCTCGTGCTGGCGGACGTGCAGGGCGGCCTGGGTTTTGCCTCGGACGATGCGTCCTGGCTCACCACGGCCTACGCCGCCGGTGAGCTGGCCGCCATGCCGTTCGCGAGCTGGTTCGCCATCACCTTTTCGCTCAAGCGCTTTCACGTGACGATGCTCAGTGCCTCGCTGGTGCTCGCGGCTTTCATGCCGTTCGCGCATCGCCTGGAGGTGATGCTGGCGCTGCGTGCGCTGCAGGGGCTGTGCTCCGGCGCGCTCATCCCGCTGCTGATGATGGCGGCCTTGCGTTTCCTGCCGCCCAAGATCCGCCTGCACGGGCTGGCCTTGTACGCGCTGACGGCCACCTTTGCGCCCAACCTGGCGCTCTGGCTGGCTTCGTTGTGCGTGGAACATCTGGAGGACTGGCGCTGGGCCTACTGGCATGTGCTGCCGCTGGGTGCGCTGGCGCTGCCGCTGGTGGCCTGGGGCGTGCCCAGGCTGCCGATGGCGCTGGAGCGTCTGCCGCAGGGCAACTGGCTGGGCATGGCGCTGGGCATCCCGGGCCTGGCGCTGCTGGTGACCGGCCTGGATCAGGGCGTTCGCCTGGACTGGTGGCACTCATCCGTGGTGGCGGCCGCGCTGTTTGCCGGTGGGGCGCTCACGGTGCTGTTCCTCCTCAGCGAATGGCGCCACGCCACGCCCTTCATGCGCCTGCAATTGCTGGTCCGCCGCAACCTGGGCCTGGGGTTCACGGTCTTCTTCCTGCTGCTGATGACCTTGAACACCGCCGTGGGCCTGCCCGCCAACACGCTGGCGCACGGGCAGGGCTTCCGGCTGGCGCAGACGGCGCCGCTGGGCCTGATCGTCGCCTGGCCCCAACTGGTGCTGGGTCCGGCCGTGGCACTGCTGCTGTACCAGCGCTGGGTCGACGCCCGCCATGTGTTCGCGGCCGGCCTGGTGTGCATCGGTGTGTCTTGCTGGATGGCCTCTGGCCTGACCGATGAATGGATGGTCCGCCAGTTCCTCTGGATCCAGGTCTTGCAGGCGGTGGGGCAGCCCTTGGCGGTGGTGCCCTTGCTCTTCCTGGCCACCAGCGTGGTGCAGCCGATGGAAGGGCCGTCCGTGTCCGGCCTGGTCAACATGCTGCGGGCGCTGGGCACGGTGTCCGGCGGTGCCTTCATTGGCGAGATGCTGGCGCGCCGCCAGCGCTTCCATGCGGAGATGCTGCTGGACACGGCGGCGTCGGCGCTGCCAGCACTGGGGCAGGGCGCCGCACATGGTGTGGGCGCTGCAGGCCTGAGCGGCACCATTGCCGCGCAGGCCGCTGTGCTGGCCACGGCGGATGTCTACCGCATCTTCGGCACGCTGGCCCTGGTACTGGTGCCTGTGGTGCTGCGCCTGCAGCACATCCCGGCGCCCATGACCACGCCGCCGCCGCTTCAACCCACCGCTGTGCCGGTCGCGCCTGCGCGCTGAACCCAACCCGATCTTGCCGATCAGTCGATTGCGAATGTCCTTGCCATGTTGAACAAACCCAGTTTTCGTGTTGTAGCCGGCGCTGCCGTGGTGCTCATCGCCTTTGGCGCGTTGTGGATCCTGAACCGACCTGAATCCGGTGCACCCCGGCAGGAGACCGATGACGCCTACGTCCGGGCGGACTTCACCGTCATTGCGCCCCAGGTGGCTGGTGCCATCCAGCGTGTGGCGGTGGAGGATCACCAGGCGGTAAAGGCTGGCGACCTGCTGGTGCAGATCGACGACCGGGACCTGCGCATTGCCGTGGAAGACGCCAAGGCGCGTGCGGCCAGCGCTGGCGCGGTGGTGTCCGGCCTGTCGGCCCAGATCCAGCGTCAGCACAGCCTGATCGGGCAGGCGGGGGCGGCGCTGACGGCGGACGAGGCCAACCTCAAGCTCGCCACCGTCAACCTCGAGCGCTTCACCAATCTGGCCAAGGACGGCTCCGGCACGTTGCAGGCTCAGCAGCAGGCGGAGGCACAACTGCAGGTGCAGCGGGCCGCACGAGACCGCGACCGTGCTGCCGAGCAGGCGGCGCGCGAGCAGCTGCTGATCCTGCAGGCGGACCTGGAGAAGGCCCGCGCCGATGCACTGGTGGCCAAGGCGCGGCAGGCCGATGCGGAGCTGAAGCTGAGCTACACCCGGGTGGTGGCGCCCACGGACGGCGTGGTGGACCAACGCGGGGCCCGTGTGGGCGGTTATGTGCGCGTGGGCGAATCGCTGCTGACGCTGGTGCCGATGGAGGCGCTGTATGTCGAGGCCAATTTCCGGGAAACCCAACTGGCCCGTGTGCAGGTGGGCCAGCCGGTGCACCTGGGCGTGGATGCCTTGCCGGGCGTGACGCTGGAAGGGCACGTGGAGAGTCTGGCGCCGGCCAGCGGGGTGAGCTTCTCCCCCGTGCCGCCGCACAACGCGACCGGCAACTTCACCAAGATCGTCCAGCGCCTGCCGGTGCGCATCCGGCTGGACCCGGGGCAGGCGGAGGCGAAGCGCCTGCGGGTGGGGATGTCGGTGCGTCCGTTGATCGATACGGCAGCGCCGGTGGAGGTTGTGGCTGAAGCACCTGCCACGGCGACTACCGGTAGGGCCACCGCCGCCGCCACCATCCCTGCGGCCACGACACGCTGAGGTTGCCATGACGACGCCTGTGAACGCACCGATGAATGCTCGTTTGAACGGCTATCAAGTCACGCTGTACACCCAGCAGGACCGGCAGCACGGCGCCGTGCCACTGGCCCAGTGGCTGCTGGATGAGGCCCGCAAGCTGGGCCTGCGCGGCGCCACGCTCTCGGGCGCGCTCCAAGGGCTGGGGCATGACGGACGGGTCCATGCCGTCAACCTTTTCGACGTGTCCGACCAGCCGGTGCAGGTGACGGTGATTGGCAGCGAAGCGGAAACGCAGCAGTGGCTGGACCATCTGCAAGCGCAAGGGATCGAGGCCTTTTATGTGCGGGCGGCGGTGGAGTTTGGGACGTTGGGGCGGGGCTGATGGTGGATGGTTATGTCGCCTTACGGCTTCCATACCCACAGGGAGCCTGCTGAATCGTGAGCTAGAAAAGCGTGCTTGCTGACGCGCTGAACTCCTGAGATTTGCCTTGCTTTTTCGAAGAAGTTGTTTTCCATACTGCATCAGCCTCCGTTATTTTTTCGAACTCGTTCCACCGCTCCGTGTTCCAGTTCCGCTCTTCAGGTTTTCGCAGCGCACCTTCCAGGCTTGTCCCCGGGCGTTCTCACTACAATCCGCGCCATGCGCCGCTGGTTCTCCATCGTTCTGCTCGTCTTGTTGCCGCTCCAGTTCACCTGGGCGGTGGCCGCGAGCTATTGCCAGCATGAAGTGGCGACCGGTGAGTGGCACTTCGGTCACCACATGCATCAGCATGCCAGCCTCGCTCAGCAGGATGCGAGCAAGGGGCAGGGTGGCGAAGCCAGCCAGCACGCGGGTTCGGTACTGAATCAGAAGTCCGCCCAGGACGACCCGGCCAGCCCTGGCAAGCTCTCGGTGGACAACGACTGTGGCGTCTGCCATCTCGGCACCTCCAATGCCGTGGGCGAAGCCCCCAGTTCGCTCGCCCTGCCGGGCGGCGAGATCATGCACGGCGTCGACATCGGGACATTCTCCACCCGCGCCCCCGACCACCCTGACCGCCCCAATTGGCGCATCGCCTGATTCGGCGATCGCAGCGGCCCCATTTCCCAGATCCTCTTGCGCTGACGGCCTGACGGCCATTAGCCGCGCTGCCTTCGTCGAATCCTTCGAGTTGTTTCCACAACCCTGGAGTTTTCGATGCGCAGATTGCTTGTGCCGCTGACATGCGCGGCACTCACCACCTTCCCCGCCCACGCCCAAACCGGCGAGGTCCGACCCGTCCTTCCCGCAGCCGCAGGGGGCGTGGCCGCCCCCCCGAGTACCGGCGCGGTGACTGTTCCTTCCACAGCGACTGCGGCCAGCGCCGCCGCCACCGGCCTGACCCTGGATGCCGCCATACAGATGGCGCTTCAACACAACCCTCGCCTGCGAGCAGTCGGCTTCGAGCTGGACGCCAGCGACGGCGCCATCCACCAGGCGGGCCTGATCCCGAACCCCTCGTTGGGCATTGACCAGGAGGACACCCGCCAGGACACCCGCGCCACCACGGTCATGATCAACCAGACCTTCGAGCTGGGCGGCAAACGCTCGGCCCGGATGGAACTGGCGCAACGTACCCGTGATGTGGCGTCGCTGGACCTGGCGGCCCAACGCGCCGACGTGCGGGCCAGCGCCATCCAGGCCTTTTTCGACCTGCTGATTGCGCAGGAGAAGGCCAAGGTGGCGGAGGCGTCCATGCAATTGGCCGCCAGCGGCAGCGATGCGGTCACCCGCCGCGTCACCGCCGGCAAGGTGTCTCCGACCGAGGAGGTTCGCGCCCGTGTGGCCGAGGCCACCGCCCGGATCGAATTGCGGCAGGCGCAGTCCGAGCAGCGAGCCGCGCTGAGCGTCTTGAAAACCGTCATGGGGCTGCCTGCCGCCGAGATTGCTTCGGTGGACGGCCGTCCGGACGTTCTGCCCCTCCTGCCTTCAGAGGCTGAACTGGCAGAGCGCATCCAGAACGCACCAGCCTTGCGGCGAGCGCAGATGGAGGTGGAGCGCGCGGATGCCGCGTTCAACCTGGAGCGCGCCCGCGGAGTCCCGGACCTCACCGTGGGGCTGGGGGCCAAGCGCGCGGCCGAGTTGAGTCGCACGCAGCCCATGATCAGCCTGTCCATCCCCATCCCGCTGTTCGACCGCAACCAGGGCGCGCAGCGCCAGGCCCTGCGCAAGCGGGATGCAGCGCAGGCGTTGGCGCAGGCGCAAGCGCAGCGCCTGCGTTCGGAGGTCCAGCAAGCGGCCGACCAGTTGCAGGCCCGCACGGAAGAGATCGAGACGCTGCGCCGCGAGGTACTGCCTGGTGCGCAGACCGCCTACGACGCCGCACGCCGCGGCTTCGAGCTCGGCAAGTTCGGCTTCCTGGACGTGCTGGATGCCCAGCGCACCCTCCTGCAGGCCCGTGGCCAGTACTTCGCCGCGCTGTCGCAGGCGCACCGGCTCAGCGCGGACATCGACCGCCAGCTCGGCGTCATGCCGGATCGCCGTTGAGCGCCGCCATCAAAAGATTCAGCAAGAGATTCATCATGAAGACCCCATTCGAATTCAAACAACCGCTCAGCAGCAGCGTGAGCACGAAGCAGGCGATCGCCATCGCGATCGTGCTGCTGTTCGGTGTCGCGGCCGGTGCCATCATCCTGACCAACGGCAACAAGAGCACCTCCGAAGACGCTCATGGCCATGAAGAAGCCAAGGGCCATGACGACGGCGAACACCACGGCGAAGGCCAAGCCAGCGAGGATCACACCAAGACAGACAAGGCTGGTGGGCACGGCAAGGCCGAAGGCCAAGGCAATGGCCATGACGAGAAAGGCCGTGGCGATGAAGCCAAAGGCCACAGCGAGGAGGGCGGTCACGCCGAGGTGATCAAGCTCACGGCCGCCCAGCAGAAGGAAGCCGGCATCGTGGTCGAGAAGGCTCAAGCTGCCACGCTGCGATCAACCTATCAGCTGCCCGGCGAGATCGGTTTCGATGAGGACAGGACCGCCCACGTCGTGCCGCGTGTGAGCGGCGTGGTCGAGGCCGTGCCGGTGGCGCTGGGCCAGGCCGTCCGCAAGGGCCAGGTGCTGGCCGTGATCAGCAGCCCGGCCGTATCTGACCAACGTGCCGAACTGCAAGCCGCGCAGAAACGCCTGCAACTGGCCCGCACCACCCATGACCGCGAGCAGCGCCTCTTCGAGGAGCGGATCTCGCCGCAGCAGGATGTGCAGATCGCCGAGCAGGCCCTGCGGGAAGCGGAGATCGCTGTGGACAACGCCCGCCAGAAACTGAAGGCCGTGGGCGCCAGCCCGGACAGCAGTGCGTTGAACCGCTTCGAGATTCGCGCACCGTTCGACGGCATCGTGGTGCAGAAGCACCTCTCGCTGGGAGAGCAGGTCCGGGAGGACACCAACGTCTTCACCGTGTCGGACCTCCGCACGGTCTGGGCGCAGATCAGCGTGCCCGCGAAGGATCTGACGAAGGTCCGTGTGGGCGACGGTGTCACCGTCCGCTCCGCGTCATTCGAGCAGTCCGCTTCCGGAAAGGTGGCCTATGTCGGCTCGCTCATTGGCGAGCAGACGCGCACCGCGCAGGCCCGTGTGACGCTCCAGAACCCCGATGCCATCTGGCGTCCCGGTCTATTTGTGAATGTGGATGTGGCCGGTGCCGCCATCCCGGTGGCGGTTGCCGTCACGGCGGATGCGGTCCAGACGGTGGAGGGCAGGACCGTGGTCTTTGTGAAGGTGCCAGATGGGTTTGCGGCCCAGCCGGTGAAGGTCGGCCGCAGCGACGCTCAGCGAGTGGAGATCCTCGCCGGCCTCGCGGTGGGCACCGCCTATATTGCCCAAGGCAGCTTCGTGGCCAAGGCGGAGGCGGGCAAGTCCAGCGCCTCGCACCAGCACTGAGAGGCCGCTCATCATGTTTGAACGCATCATCCGCTTTGCCATCGAGCAACGATGGCTGGTCCTGCTGGCCGTTGCCGGCATGGCGGCGCTGGGAGTCTTCAACTATCAGAAGCTGCCCATCGATGCCGTGCCGGACATCACCAACGTCCAGGTGCAGATCAACACCGGTGCGCCCGGATACTCGCCGCTGGAAACGGAGCAGCGCGTCACCTATCCCATCGAGACGGTGATGGCGGGCCTGCCCGGCCTGCAGCAGACGCGCTCGTTGTCCCGCTACGGCCTGTCCCAGGTCACCGTCATCTTCCAGGACGGCACGGACCTCTATTTCGCGCGCCAGCTGGTCAATGAACGCATCCAGTCCGTACGCGACCAGCTTCCGTCAGGTGTGTCACCCAACATCGGGCCCATCTCCACGGGCCTTGGGGAAATCTATCTGTGGACGGTGGAGAGTGAACCGGGGGCGAAGAAGCCGGATGGTGAACCCTACACCCCCACCGACCTGCGCGAGATCCAGGATTGGGTGATCAAGCCCCAGCTGCGCAACGTGGCCGGTGTGACCGAGATCAACACCATGGGCGGTTATGCCAAGGAGTACCACGTGGCCCCGGACCCGGGTCGCCTGTCGTCCTACGGTCTGGCGCTGGCCGATGTGGTGGCCGCGCTGGACCGCAACAATGCCAACGTCGGGGCCGGCTACATCGAGCGCCGGGGGGAGCAATACTTGATCCGCGCGCCGGGGCAGGTCCGGTCGATGGAAGACATCGGCAACATCGTGCTGCGCAATGAACGGGGCGTGCCGGTGCGGGTGCGGGATGTGGCGACGGTTGAAGTCGGCCGGGAGCTGCGCACTGGTGCGGCCACCGACAACGGGCGGGAGGTGGTGCTCGGCACCGTCTTCATGCTCATTGGCGAGAACAGCCGCACCGTCTCGCAGGCCGTGGCCAGGCAGATGGCGGCGATCAATGCCAACCTCCCCAAGGGCGTACAGGCGGTGACGGTGTATGACCGCACCACCCTGGTGGACAAGGCCATCGCGACGGTCCGCAACAACCTGATCGAAGGCGCCATCCTGGTGATCGCGGTGTTGTTCCTGTTCCTGGGCAACATCCGCGCCGCGCTCCTGACCGCCCTGGTAATCCCGCTGTCCATGCTGTTCACCTTCACCGGCATGGTGCATCAGAAGGTCAGCGCCAACCTGATGAGCCTGGGCGCGCTGGACTTCGGCATCATCATCGACGGTGCCGTGGTGATCGTGGAGAACTGCGTGCGGCGGCTGGCACATGCCCAGGCGCACAAGGGGCGGCTGCTCACCCGTGCGGAGCGTTTGCACGAGGTGTTCATGGCCTCGCAGGAGGCCCGCCGCCCGCTGCTGTTCGGCCAGTTGATCATCATGATCGTGTACCTGCCGATCTTTGCGTTGACCGGTGTGGAAGGGAAGATGTTCCACCCCATGGCCTTCACGGTGGTGATCGCCCTGGTGGGGGCCATGATCCTGTCCATCACCTTTGTGCCGGCCGCCGTGGCCCTGTTCATCGGCCGCCAGGTCGATGAGAAGGAGAGCCGGCTCATGGCATGGGCCCGTCGTGCCTATGCGCCGATGCTGGGCCATGTGATGCGTGCCAAGCCCGTGGTGCTCACGGCCGCGGCGGTGATGGTGGTGCTGTCGGGCCTGCTGGCCACGCGCATGGGCAGCGAATTCATCCCCAGCCTGAACGAAGGCGATTTCGCCATCCAGGCCTTGCGCATCCCCGGCACCAGCCTGTCGCAGTCGGTGGCCATGCAGCAGCAACTGGAATCCCGGCTGAAGGCGAAGTTCCCGGAGATCGATCGTGTGTTTGCGCGTACCGGCACCGCCGAGATCGCGGCTGACCCGATGCCACCGAACATCTCGGACGGCTATGTGATGCTCAAGCCCACGGACCAGTGGCCCGAGCCGCGCAAGACACGGGACGAATTGCTGGCCGCCGTCCAGGCGGAGGTGGCCCAGTTGCCGGGGCAGAACTACGAGTTTTCCCAGCCTATCCAGTTGCGCTTCAATGAGTTGATCTCCGGGGTTCGCTCGGACGTGGCGGTGAAGGTCTTTGGTGACGACATGGACGTGCTCAACACGTCCGCGCAGAAGATTGCGGCATTGCTGCAAGGCATCCCTGGCGCTTCGGAGGTCAACGTCGAACAGACCACCGGCCTGCCCATGCTCACCGTGCAGGTGGACCGGGAACGAACCGCGCGTTACGGGCTGAATGTCCAGGACGTGCAGGACACGCTGGCAACCGCCATCGGTGGCCGGGAAGCGGGACAGATGTTCGAGGGCGACCGTCGGTTCGACATCCTGGTGCGCCTGCCCGAGCACCTGCGCACCGACATCGAGGCCATCAAGCGGCTGCCGGTGCCGCTGCCGCTTTCATCGGAAGGCATTCGGCGCTTCATTCCGCTGAGCGAGGTGGCTGACTTCTCGCTGGCCCCCGGGCCCAACCAGGTCAGCCGCGAAAACGGCAAGCGCCGGGTGGTGGTGAGCGCCAATGTGCGCGGCCGGGACATCGGCAGCTTCGTCGCGCAGGCTGAGCAGACCATCCGGCAGCAGGTTCCGGTACCCACCGGTTACTGGATGACCTGGGGCGGGCAGTTCGAGAACCTGCAGTCCGCCACGCAACGGTTGAAGATCGTGGTGCCGGTGTCGCTGTTGCTGGTGTTTGTTCTGCTGTTTGCGATGTTCGGCAACATCCGGGATGGCGTGATCGTCTTCACCGGCATTCCCTTTGCGCTGACGGGCGGCATCCTGGCCTTGTGGCTGCGGGACATCCCACTCTCCATCTCTGCGGCCGTGGGTTTCATCGCACTGTCCGGTGTGGCTGTGCTCAACGGGCTGGTGATGATTGCCTTCATCCGCAACCTTCGCGAGGCCGGACGAGGGCTGGATGAAGCCATCCACGAGGGCGCTCTGACACGCCTCCGTCCGGTGCTGATGACCGCGCTGGTGGCTTCCCTGGGCTTTGTGCCGATGGCGCTGGCCACCGGCACGGGCGCCGAGGTGCAACGGCCGTTGGCCACGGTGGTGATCGGCGGAATCCTGTCTTCCACCGCACTGACCTTGCTGGTGCTGCCCGTGCTGTACAAGTGGGCGCATCGGAAGGAGGAAGAGGCTCGGTTCTTTGCGGCGCTTGCATGAAACAGAAACACTGTTCGAGGCGGATGTTTGTAGGATGCCCGTTCAACAGTGACCGGACGACCAGGGGCCCCTGCGGTGGCCCCTCCAGCAAGCACGCATGACGAGAACCATCCCCCCGCGCTTCGGAGCCTTCCAGACCCCGCACCATCGGCGCGGTTTCCTCACCGGGCTGGGTGCAGCCTGTGCGGGCGCCATGGTGCCGGCTGCCTGGGCTTGGGCGGCGGGTGTGGAGCCAACTGGCCCCAGGCCCGCCGACCTGACAGCCGAAGAGGGGGAGGACGCGCGGGTGGCTCGCATCGTGCGCGGCGCTTTCAGCATCGACACCCACAACCACATCGACGTCCCGCTGGTGGCCTCCGAGGTGCCCGGGCCTGCACTGGACATCACCGGTGAACTCACACGCGCCGGGCTTTCTGCGGTCTGCGCCACCTTCGCGGTGGACTACCAGGCGCTGAAGGAAACCGGCCAGGCCTATGTGCGTTTCGTCAACGGCCTGGATTCGATGGACGCGCAATTGCGCCGCAATGGCCTGCGCCGCGCGCTCAATCTGGCCGACCTGGAGAACGCGCAGCGCGATGGGCGCAAGGCAGTGGTGCAGTCCGTGGAGGGCGCGCACTTTCTGGAAGGTTTCCTGGACCGGCTGCAGGAGGCCTATGGCCGTGGCGTGCGCCACCTCGGCCTGCTGCACGACAACGACGCCACGCCACCACTGGGGGACGTCTACACCAATGTGCCCCGGCTGGGCGGGCTGACGATGTTCGGCAAGGACGTGCTGCGCGAGTGCAATCGCCTGGGCATCCTGGTGGATCTGGCGCATGCCGGCAACGACACCTTGCAGGCCGGCCTGCGTTTGGCCACCCGCCCCGTGCTGGTCTCGCACACCGGCCTGGACACGCAGGTGGGCACGCGGCCCTTCATGGCCAAGATGATGCGGCCACGGTTGATCAGCAAGGCGATGGCACGCTCGGTGGCGGACCAGGGCGGCGTGATCGGCGTATGGACCCACCTGGCGGACACCCCTTTGGTGTATGCGGAGAACCTGCGGGCGTTGGTGGACGTGGTGGGCATCGACCACGTGTGCATCGGCACGGACACCAAACTCACGCCGCCTTCGGCTCGGCCGGCAGGCCCGGCGCCGCAAGCCGAGAATGGTGAACCGGGCAAGGGCAAGGGCAATCGCGAAGGCGGTCCGGGCGGACAGGGCGGCCCCGGCGGGGGGCCCGGCGGCGGTGGTGGATTCGGTGGCCGAGGCGGATTCGGCGGTGGCCCCGGCGGCGGCATGGGAGGCCCCGGCGGCGGTGGTGGCCGTGGCGGCGAGAGCCGTGACGGGAGCAGCCCCCCGGCCTCCGCACCTGCGGGTGGCAACGGCGGCCCTCGTCCGGGCGAACGCACCAACGACGCCTGGCCCGAGATGCGGGAGGGTTTCTACTTCTCCGTGGTGCGCGCCATGCTGCAGAGCGGTTTCACCGAGGCGGAGATTCGCAAGATCGGTGGCGGCAATTTCTGCCGCGTATTCGGTGCCGCTACTGCGTCATGACGAAGCGGTCGACGCGGGCAGCACCTTGAAGAAGTGGGTGCCGTCCTTGTCCAGCTGCGCAACCAGCCCGAATTCCCAGTCCAGGTAGGCCTGCATGGCCGCAAGCGGATTGTCCGTCCCTTCGTAAGGCCGGCGGTAGCGGCTGGCCCGGCTGGCCGCGTCAATCTCGGCAACGGTCAGTCCGTCGCGCAGGTCGGCATGTGAGACGGGTGAAGGCCCGGTCTCGGTGTGGGCGTCGTCGTCCGGCGGCAATACCACCACCTCCCAGCCCATCTGCGCCAGCCAGGAGGCTGCCATGTTGGCGCGCACGCCGTCGTCATCGGTCAGCACCAGCCGGGCACCCCGCACCGGCGCTTGATGGTCGGTTTCCTGAACGAGCTGGCCACCGGGCACATGACGGAAGCCGGGGCGGTGGCCCGCTTCGTATTCGGCAGCGCCCCGCACATCGAACAGGTAGGTGGTGCGCCGGTCATCGGCCAGCCAGTCATTGAGCTGCGGTACATCGATGCGGCGCACCCCGGCGCGGCGCGCCAGCTCGGCCGCGTTGCGCCGAACGGCCGCCACGTCGCCCACCGGCACATCTTCATGGCGGGCGGACTGGCCGTGCGCCAGGGTCTGGGCCGCCAAGGTCCATCCGATGGTGCCGTTGCGCAGCGCGGCGACCGGGTTGGGAATGCCGGCGTTGATCAGGGATTGGGCGCCGATGATGCTGCGGGTGCGCCCGGCGCAATTCACGATGATCTGCGTCGACGGGTCCGGGGCCAGGTCCCGCGCCCGTCGCACCAGCTCGCCGCCAGGCACGCTGATGCCGCCGGGGATGGCCATGGTCTGGTATTCATCAAATCGCCGGGCATCCAGCACCACCACGGGCGTGTCACCCTCCAGCAAGGCCAGCACCTCCGGCGCGGAGAGTGACGGCGTGTGGCGCCGGGCCTCCACCAGTTCACCAAAGGCCTTGCTGGGTGCGTTCACGTCCTGGAATACCTCGAAGCCAGCCGCTCGCCAGCCGGCGAGACCACCGTCCAGCAGCGCAACCTCCGTGTAGCCCAGCGCCTGCAGGCGCCGGGCTGCCGTGTCGGCCAGGCCTTCTCCGTTGTCATAGACCACGATGGGCACGTCGCGACGAGGCAGGCGGCGCCAGGCCTCCAGCTCCAGCCGGATGACCGGGAAATTGGCGGCCCACAGCGGATGCGCCTGCGCAAAGAGATGTTCGTCGCGAACATCGATCAGCGCGACCTCTTCGCGTCTGAGCAGCACGCGGCGGATGTCCTCGGGCGAGCGTAGCGGCAGATGGCCGAATTGCGCGGTAGCGGGATCGTTGGGTGATGCCGCCGTGGCGGCGCCCGGCCGGGCAAGGGGAGGCTGTGCGGTCATGGGGTGGTGTCCTTTGGGGGGGGCGTCCAGCGTCATTCCGTCGTCATTCCAGGGCGGAGTAGCCGGACACGAAGCGGGTGATCCGGCCGCTCTCGTCATAGGTGTGACGCTCGATGCGGCCGATGTCGGTACCGTAGACATGGATGCTGATGGAGACCTCGTCATCGAAGGCATTGCGCACGCGGTGGATGTCCCCCAGGCGGGGCGAAACGGCTTCCACCTGGCCGGGAGACAGCCGCACTGGTGGCCCGTCCGGCACCAGGGCCTCCGGCCCGCCGAAGCGGTAGCCCTGCGTGTATTCGGCGCCGCGCAGCATGCCGATGAGGCCCCAGACCAGGTGGTCGTGAATGGGCGTGGCCTGGCCCGGCCCCCAGACGAAGGAGACGATGGAGAACCGGCCTTCGGGGTCGACATGCAGCGGGTACTGGCGGTAGCGGTCGGGGTCCGGCCGGGCATGAGCGGCCGGCAGCCAGTCGTCCCGTTCAACCAGGGCGGCGAGGTGGGGGCGAAGTTTTTCCAGGAGCTCGGGCTCGGGCAGCCCGCGCGGTATCCAGCGCTCGAGTTGCGCGATCAGCGGCTGCAGTCGTTCAGGCGTCGCAGCCAGGTCCGGGAGGGCGGTCAGTGGGCGGGAGACAGGCACGGAGGTGGTGTCTGCCTGCGAAAACGTCCGGGCGGCTTCAGCCATGTTGAGGGCTCCGTGCAAGAGGGGATGCGGGGGATGCGGGGGATGCGGGGGATACGGCGGTCGGGGGGAGTGAAGTGGGTGGAGAGGGCGCCGCCTGCAGTGCAGCTCGGCCTGCCGCACCCAGCACGCTGTCGTCCTGAGGCGTATGGATACGGCTGCACAGCACATCGCGATGATGGCGCTCCAGCGGGTTCCGACGCGAAAGACCATGATTGCCGCTGAGCTGCAAGGCCAGCTCCACCACCTGGATCGCCTGCTTGCTGACCAGGTGCTTCACGATGCTGCTGTCGTTCACGGATGGTGTACGGCCGGCGTCGGTGTCGCGCACCAGGCGGTCCAGCAAGGCGTCATTGCTGGCCAGCAGCACTTCGATCTCTCCCACCAGGTGCTGCACACGCGGCAGCGTGGCCAGTGGCGCGCCCAGGCTGCCCGGCGCGCGCTCATTCAGGAAGCCCAGCAGCCAGGCGCGGGCCGCGCGGGCCACGCCGTCATACAGGGCGCCCAGCAAGGTGGACATCCAGGCGTACTGGTCGGGCTCGGGGCCCGCTGCCCACTCGGCCGGTTCGCGCAGGTCCACGGCATGGGACAGCGGCAGCGGCACATCCTCGAACACCACCTCATGGCTGCCGCTGGCGCGCAGGCCCAGGTGGTCCCAGCTCTCGATCACCCGGATGCCGGGGGCCTCGCGGGGCACCAGGAAGACGCCCACACGCGGACGGTCCTCCCGGCCCGGCTCTTCGCTGCGGGCATAGACCACCAGCCAGCGCAGGGCCGGAATGCCGGTGGTGTAGAGCTTGTGGCCGTTGAGGCGCCAGCCGTCCTCGGTCCTGCGGGCCACCGTGCCGGGCAGGCCGCCCCGCGCGGGAGAACCGAGTGCCGGCTCCACCCGCAGCGAGTTGGCCAGTGCGCCGTCAACGACGGCGGTGCGCCAGACCTCGTCCCGCACCGCAGGGGGCCAGCGGGAGGTCTCACGGGAGAGCAGGTGATGCACCAGATAACTCATGGCCACGACCAGGGCGGTGGCCGGTTCGGCCTGGCCCAGTGCGCCGATGAGCCGCCGCGTGGTGGCCAACGAGGCACCGCCGCCACCCGCCGTTGCCGGCACCACCGCCCCCAGCAGCCCGGCGGCATGCAGGTCGGCAAGATTCTCGAAAGGGAAGCTGCCGTCCCGGTCCAGTGCTGGCGCGCGTGCGGCGAGTGCGGGCAGCAGTGGCGTCAAGCGCGCCAACAGCGAAAGTTCGGTGCGTACATCGGCGGTCTGGCCGTCTTGCAGCGGCCAGGCATCCGCGACGGTCGGGGCATCGGCCGCCGGCCGGATGCGGTGGGGGAGGGCATTCATCGACCCGAGTGTGGGAGCGGGCCCCAGCGCTGTAAATCATGCATTCCGCACATGGAAAGTCGATTTGCTTATTTGCCGCGCCAGGCCGGCGGTCCTACGGTTCGGGCCTGTTGTCCGACATCGTCATCACCAGCCAGGGGCCTCCATGAGCATCGAATTCATCGGCATGATCCAGTCGCAACGCGTCTCGGAAATCCACCCGGCCAGTGGCCCGGTGGTGGATCCGGATTACGTCCGCCGCTTCGCTCAGGCCCATGAGGCGGCCGGCTTCGACCGCATCCTGGTGCCGCACCATTCCACCGGCCCCAGCGCACAGCTGACCATTGCCCATGCAGCGGCCCATACGCAGCGCATCCAGTTCCTGTTGGCGCACCGCCCGGGTTTTGTGGCGCCGACGCTGGCGGCGCGCGAGCTGGCCACGTTGGACCAGTTCACCGGTGGCCGGCTGGCCGTGCACATCATCTCTGGCGGCTCCGACGCCGAGCAGCGCCGGGACGGCGACTTCCTGGACCACGACCAGCGCTATGCCCGCACCGATGAATACGTCGGCCTGCTGCGCCAGCTGTGGACCAGCGACCAGCCCTTCGACCACCATGGCGATCACTACCGCTTTGAAAACGGCTTCAGCGAAGTCAAGCCCCTGCAGCAGCCGCACATCCCGGTGTTCTTCGGTGGTGCCTCGGACGCGGCTCTTCCGGTGGCGGGCCGCCACGCGGATGTGTATGCGCTGTGGGGCGAATCCCTGGAGCAGGTGGCGGACATCACCCGGCGGGTGCGTGCCGAGGCCAGCCGACATGGGCGCCAGGTCCGGTTCTCGGTCTCCTTCCGCCCCATCCTGGCGGCTACCGAAGAGGCCGCCTGGGCCCGTGCCGAGCGCATCCTGGAAGAAACCCGTCAACTGCGGGTGGCTCAAGGCTACAGCCGTGGCGGCCCGCAGCAGAGCGAAGGCGCACGCCGCCTGCTCGCGGCGGCGGAGAAGGGTGCCCGCGTGGACAAGCGCTTGTGGACCGAGATCGCCCGCGAGACGGGTGCCCGCCACAACAGCACCGCCCTCGTCGGCACACCGGCGCAGGTGGCCGAGGCGTTGCTGGACTACTTCGACCTCGGCGTGACCACCTTCCTGATCCGCGGGTTCGACCCGTTGGAAGACGCCATCGACTACGGCCGCGCGCTGATCCCGCTCACCCGCGCTCTGGTGGAACAGCGCCTGGCCCAGCGGCAAGCCGCCTGAGAAGAGAACAACGATGACGCCTTCGAACCTGCCCCCCACGCCCGCAGTGATCACCTTGCACGACCGCCGCCGCCGGCAACTGCTGAAGGCGGCCGGCGTGGCCGCCATCGCGCCCGTCGCGGTGGCCACCAGCGGCGCGCTGGCCGCGCCGCGCAAGCTCACCTTTGCCTGGAACGCCAACTCCTTCTGCCTCTCGCCCGTGGTGGTGGCCCAGGAGCTGGGCTACTTCGAGCGCAACGGCGTGCAGGTGGACCTCATCAACTACACCGGCTCCACCGACCAGTTGCTCGAATCCCTGGCCACCGCCAAGGCCGACGCGGCAGTGGGCATGATCCACCGCTGGCTCAAGCCGCTGGAGGCCGGCTTCGACGTGAAGATCATCGGCAGCTCCCATGGCGGCTGCGTGCGCTTGATCGGCGCCAAGGCGGCCGGGGCGACCACGCTGCAGAGCCTCAAGGGCAAGACCATCGGCGTGCCAGACCTGGCCTCGCCGGGCAAGAACTTCTTCTCCATCCTCCTGGCCAAGAACAAGATCGACCCGGAGCGTGACGTCACCTGGCGTCAGTACCCCGCCGACCTGCTGGGCATCGCGGTGGACAAGGGCGAGATCCACGCCATTGCGGATGGCGACCCGAATCTCTACCTGCTGGAGCGGCGCAGCCCCGGCATCTACCAGGAGATCGCCACCAACCTCAGTGGCGACTACAAGGACAAGGTCTGCTGCATCGTCGGCGCGCGCGGGGAGCTGGTGCGCAAGGAGCCTGCGGTGGCGGCCGGCCTGGCCCGCGCCATCATCCAGGCCTCGGACTATGTGGCGGACAACCCGAATGAATCGGCCAAGCTGTTTGCCAAGTATTCACCCAAGGTGGCGGTGGAGGACCTGCGCGCGCTGCTGGGCACCTTGACCCACCGGCATCACCCGCAGGGCAAGGACCTGCTGGCGGAGATCGAGTTCTACGCGCGGGACTTCCGCTCCGTGGGTGTGCTGAAACCCGGCACCGACCCGGTGAAGTTCGCCCGCCATGTCCATGCGGACTTGCTGAGCTGAACCATGAGTGCCGTACTTGATTCCTCCGGAACGGTCGATCTGACGGACGCTCGCGCTCATCCAGCACACGCGGCAGCGCATGGGGCAACAGTTACAGCGCCCGGCGCGTCCGCTGTTGCGCCGGCTCGTCGCCAGCGCAGCCGGCCTGCAACCCGGCGCCAGCCGTGGGGCGTGGGGCTGGTGGCCTCCCTGGCGTGGGGCGGTGCGGGCGTGCTGACCGTGTACTGGCCCAACCTGGAGCGCGGGTTCACCGACTGGCCCTACACCCAGGAAGCCGGTTGGTGCTTCGTGGGCGTGGGGGTGTTGTTGGCAGTGCTGGCCTTCGTCGCGCCGTTCAGCGGCCGCGCCGGGGCGGCCGTGCTGCGCCCGTTGCGGCCGGCTGGCGCCTGGCTGGTGGCGATCGCCCTGGGCCTGGGTTTGTGGGAACTGCTCACGGCCAAGCTGGGCCGGCTGCCTTCACCATTCTTTGCCCCGCCCACCGCGTTGGCCGAGGTTTACCTCGACGACTGGAAGCGGCTGGGAGAAAGCACCTGGAATTCCGCCCGGCTGCTGGCCATCGGCGTGGGGTGGGGAGGGCTGGTCGGCTTCCTGGTGGGGGTGTCCATCGGCTGGTCCCGCGCCATTGGCTACTGGGTGCATCCGGTCATCCGCTTCCTGGGGCCGGTGCCGGCCTCGGCCTTGTTGCCACTGGCCTTCTTTGCATTTCCGTCCAGCTATGCGGCGGCGGTCTTCCTGATTGCGCTGGCCACCGGCTTCCCGGTGGCGGTGCTGACCTGGTCCGGTGTGGCCAGCGTCAACCGCAACTATTACGACGTGGCCCGCACCTTGGGCGCCTCCGAGGCCTTCCTCGTCCTGCGCGTGGCCATCCCGGCCGCATTGCCGCAGGTGTTCGTCGGGCTGTTCATGGGCCTGGGCGCGGCGTTCTCCATCCTGGTCACGGCCGAGATGATGGGGGTGAAGTCCGGGCTGGGCTGGTACCTCACCTGGGCGCAGGGCTGGGCGTCCTACAGCAACATGTATGCGGCGCTGATTCTCATGGCCATCCTGTGTTCCGGCATCATCACGCTGCTCTTCCTGCTGCGTGACCGTGTTTTGTCCTGGCAGAAAGGGACCGTCAAATGGTGAATGCCGTTGCGGAACATCCGCCCAGCGTAGCAACGCGGGCGAAAGCGCCCGGGGGGCTCGGGCGGGGCGCTCATATCGAGATCCGGTCCGTGAGCCACCGCTTTGAACTCAAGGGCGGTCCGCTGCCGGTGCTTGACAGCGTCGACCTGGAGTTGAAGCCCGGTGAGTTTGTGGCGCTGCTGGGGCCCAGTGGCTGCGGCAAGTCCACCTTGCTGCGGCTGGTGGCCGGGCTGGAGCCGGCGGCCGAGGGACGCCTGACGCAGGATGGTGCGGACATCGTGCGTCCGGACCCGTCAAGGGTGGTGGTGTTTCAGGATCCGACGCTCTACCCGTGGCGCACCGTGCGGGCCAATGTGGCGCTGGGCCTGCAGGCCCGTGGGCTGCTGCGCCAGCAGCGACACCGGGTGGACGAGGCGCTGGCGCTGGTGGGCCTGCGCGACTTTGCGGACGCTTACCCGCATCAACTGTCCGGTGGCATGGCCCAACGCGTGGCGCTGGCCCGCGCCCTGGTGAATGACCCCAGCCTGCTGGTGCTGGATGAGCCGCTGGGCAAGCTGGATTCACTCACCCGGCTGACCATGCAGAGTGAGTTGGTGTCGCTGTGGCAGCGCAGCGGCTTTTCGGCGTTGCTGGTGACGCACGACGTGGAGGAGGCGCTGTTCATGGCGCAGCGCGTGGTGGTGCTGAGCGACCGGCCGGCACGCATCGTGGCGGAGCTGCACAACCCGTTGCCGTATCCGCGCCATCGCGGTGATCCAGCGCTGGCGGCACTTCGCCATGAGGCGTTGCGGCACCTGGGGCTCGATGCAAGTTGGTGATGTCCCCGACGGATTGCAGCGCGCGCAGGAAACGCTGCTCCGTGTGCTGGACGGGCTCGGACTGGCTTCGCACGTCGACGGTCAGCCGGCCTGGCCTTGGGCACACCGCATCGCGGTGGAAACGCTGGCCATCGATGCGGCTTTGACCCGACAAGTGGTGTGGGCCATTGCAGCGCTGGCCGTGGCCCTTGCGCTACTGGTGTTGGCCTTGCTGTGGCGGCGCGCGCGATGGCCCGCGTTGGTTGCTGGCGCCTTGCTGCTGCTCGCCACGCCTTGGCCGTCGCCCGGGCTGTTGCTGGCGCCGGCCGTACCCACAAGCTTCCACCGGGCAGCAACCCCGCTGCCGGTGGCGCAGCTCGCTGCCGGTGTGAAGCTCTACCAGGCCCATTGCGCCAGTTGCCACGGTGCCGACGGGCGCGGCGAAACGGCGGCAGCGGCGCGGCTGGCAGTGTGGCCGCCCCGGCTGACCGGCGGCCTGCTCTGGCGCCGCGCAGAGGGCGAGTTGTATTGGCATGTCCGCGAGGGGGTTCGGGACCGCCAGGGCAGTCTCAACATGCCTGGCTTTGCTGGCCGCCTGGCACCTGATGAGATCTGGTCCGTGCTGGCGGCAGTGCGCTTGCTGGCCAGCGGGCAGACCTTGCGGCAGGAAGGGCGCTGGGCGTATCCGGTTGCGGCCCCTGATTTGAACGTACGTTGTGGTGACGGGCCTGCCCGCCCACTGAGCAGTTGGCGTGGCGCCAGGCTGCGGTTGGTACTGGCGCAGGCTTCGAACCCCGGCGACTGGCCAAGGGACGATCCCCGCTTCGAAACGATTGTGTTGGCGGAGCCCTTGGCGGGGCTCACTCAGCCACAGACTCAAAGTCCGAGCCCGAGCCCGAGCCCGAGCCCGAGCCCGAGCCCGAGCCCGAGCCCGAGCCCGAGCCCGAGCCCCGCGTCGGCGCGGGTGCAGCCCGCCGCTCAGGAGTTGGCTGCGACGGATCGCTGCATCGTCACGGATGATCCCGCCCATGCTCGGTTGCTGATCGGGTTGGTCACCGGTCAGGACATGTCGGGAGAGGTCGGCGTGCCAGACCGGCAGAACAACGGGAAAGACATCTCGCCGGACAACGGACCGGCGGCCGCTGTTGCTGTGTCCGGCACTGCGTGGGCCTTGCCAGGGCTGCAGCTGATCATCGACCGGCATGGCTGGTTGCGGGCCCTGGGCCGTCCGGAAGACAGCGCGTGGAGTGCCGAGAACCTGGTCTGTCGAGCCGATGGTGGCCCGCCAGGGCCTGCGGGAGACAGCGGCCTGGACGCGTTGATCCGCGCCATGGATGCAGACCCGGTGCCGCCCGGGCGCTGGCTGCTTCACCGACGTCTGTCGTCCTGAGGGCATGGGCATTGGGATGACTGTCGCGCTTCTTGCGCCGGCCGGATATGCCCCGCAGAAAACATTCGTTCGCCCGTTGCCGGCCAGCAGCGCAGTGCCGATTTCTACAGGCAGGCGGGCCTCCTCAAGCAGCGGCTGGATGTGCCGCAGACGGTGACGCTGGTCCGAGTTTTTTGCCCCAAATGGCACCACCGGGCGCCAGAAGCACCCAAGGTCAGGCGGGACGCCAGACCGGTGATTCCTGCACCGCCACCTTGCGAGGCAGGATCTGCGCAGCCGTAAAGGCATCGGCAATGCGCTGCTGCTCGGTCAGCGATTCCGCATCCACCGGCTTCACCGCATAGCTGCGGCGCTCGTTGGCGGCCGCCACGGTGGCGGCGTCCAGGCCAAGTACCGGCGCATGCCATTCAGCGGCGGCGGCCGGATTTTTCTTGACCCATTCACCCGCACGCTGCAGCTCCTCATACACACGTTGCAGCACCGCGGGGTTCTCCTGCGCGAAGCTGGTGGACGCGAGGTAGAAGCGGCGATAGTTCGAGATCCTGGTGCCGTCGGTCAGCACACGTGCGCTCGACTGTCGCTGCACAGCGGCCAGAAACGGATCCCAGATCACCCAGGCGGCGACCGAGCCGTTCTCGAATGCGGCACGGCCATCGGCGGGGTTGAGATAGGCGGGTTCGATGTCCCGGATGGAAAGCCCGGCCTGCGACAGCGCCTCCAGCAGCAGGTAGTGCGCACCGGCGCCTTTGGCGAACGCCACCTTCTTGCCCTTGAGCTGCGCCAGCGTCGTGATGGGGGAATCCTTGCGCACCACGATGGCCTGCGCGGTGGGCGAGGGCGTCTCGATGGCGTAATAGGTCAGCCTGGCACCGGCCGCCAGGGCAAAGGGTGGCACGGCATCGGCCACGTCCGCACTCAGGTCCAGCGCGCCGACATTCAGCGCCTCCAGCAGTGGCAGGCCAGAGGTGAACTCATGCCACTGCACATGGATCTGCTGCGGGGCGAGTGCCTTTTCCAGCACGCCGCGGGACTTCAGCAGCAGGGTCAGGGTGCTGGACTTCTGATAACCGATGCGCAGCGTCCGCGTTTCGGCGGCCTGGGCCAGCCCCCATCCGGTGGCGCCACCCGCCAGTGCGGCGATGGCGGCGCCCTGCAGCAGCCACTGGCGGCGGGAAGGCCCGGCGTCGGTGGACAGGGCGGACGGCGTGGAGGCGAGGGGGGAGGGCGAGGCAGAGGAATCCATGATGAGCGGCACCGAAGCGAGGAGTGATGCGGAGGTAAGGGGTTCAGCAACATAGTGTTCAGCGCGTCGGATGCCAATGAAGCAATTCGTCTATGCATAGACGGCAATGGACACACCGCTGCGGCTGCGGCTGCATGTGCGCGTGGCCCTGTGTCTATCAGTTCTTCTGTGCGGATTGCGCGCATGCATATGCCCATCGCTTCGTTGTGACCGGCGTACGGCAAACCTACGCTGGAGGCTCTCAATCACTCCACGTCCTTCACGGATGCCACACACCATGAGCCTGACCCGCCGCGCCTTGTTGATCGTTGCCACCTCCGCCACCATGCTGGGCGTCGCCCACGCGGACCAGCTTGCTGATGTGAAGCAACGCGGCGAACTGGTGGTGGGCGTTCTGGGCACCGACGAGCCCAACAGCTTCATCGACCCCAAGAGCCGCGAGATCGTCGGCTACGAGGTGGATCTGGCCAAGGCCATTGCCGAGAAGCTGGGCGTGAAGCTGCGGCTGAAGCAGCTGGCGGTGGCGGCCCGTATCCCCGAGCTGCAGCAAGGGCAGGTGGACCTGCTCGCCGCCAGCCTGACCCACAACAAGGAGCGTGAAGCGGTGATCGACTTCTCGCTGACCACCTTTGTCACCGGGCAGAAGGTGCTGGTGAAGAAGGACAGCGGCATCAAGTCGCTGGACCAGCTCAATGGCAAGAAAATCGTCACCATCAAGGGCGGCACGCAGGAGCCCAACATCCGCAAGGCCGTGCCCAATGTGGATGTGGTGACCTTCGACACCGGCCCGCAGGCCTTCCAGGCCCTGCAGCAGGGCAAGGGCGTGGCCTTTGTGAACGACGAGGTGTCGCTGCTGGATCAATTCGCCAAGCTGGGCGCGGCCTCGGCGCAGTACCAGATCCTGTCTGCCAACCTGAGCGTCGAGCCGCTGGCGCTGGGCATCCGCAAGGGCGAGAAGAACTTCAAGGCCCAGGTCGACGGTGTGCTGCGTGATCTGGAGAAGAGCGGCGTGGCCCAGCAGCTCTTCGTCAAATGGTATGGCCCGGACACGCGCCTGAAGTTCCCGACCCGCGACTTCAAGATCGAGAGCGATCAAGTCCAGAGCTGATCCGGCACTGCACGCGATTCCTCTCACAGCGCGCCCCGGCTACCGGGGCGTCGTCACGTCCGGGCGCGTTCCGGCCTCACCATGCCCACGATCGATCTTTCCCATGTTCTTCACGGCCAGTTCCTGGCCTGGCTGCTGGCAGGCGTGAAGCTGTCGCTCCTGCTCACGCTGATCGCCTTGTTGAGCTCGCTGCCCCTGGCGACCCTGGTGGCACTGGCGCGGCTCTCACCCGTGAGGGTGGTGAACCGTCTGGCCTGGGGTTATGTGGAGACCGTTCGCAACGTTCCGCTGCTGGCCCATCTGTTGTTCTGGTACTTCGCCGTGCCGGAACTCCTGCCGGAGGACTTCAAGGCCTGGCTGTATGCGGGCCACATCGAGGCCATCGCGGCCGTCTCGGCGCTGGTGGTTTACACCACAGCCTACATGGCGGAGGACATCCGCTCGGGGATACGCTCGGTGCCTCACGGCCAATGGCTGGCTGCGCGGTCCCTGGGCATGGGATGGGGCGCGCTGGTGCGTTGGGTGGTGCTGCCGCAGGCGGTGCGGGCCATTGTGCCGCCGCTGATCTCGCAGACGTTGAATCTTTGGAAGAACACCAGCATCGCCAGCGTGATCGGCACCGCCGAGCTCATGACCCAGGCGCAGCGGGTGGAGTCCGCCAGCTTCCGCGGCTTCGAGACCTTCCTGGCGGCCACGCTGGTCTATCTCAGTGTCTCGCTGGCGATCACGGCGGCCGGCACCTTCTACCAATGGCGCTACCCGGTCCGGGCGGCCAGCCGATGAGCCGGGCGGGACCCCCTCGATGAGCATCCTGGAGATGATCGATGTCTACTGGCTCTATGCGCTGGTAGGCCAATATCCACAAGGCCCCCTGGGCGGGCTTTGCCTCACTGTGCTGCTGGCCCTGCTCGGCATGGTGCTGGCGCTACCGCTGGGCGTGCTGCTGGGCGTGGCGCGGGTCAGCCGCCCACGGGTGCTGCGCTGGCCGGTGACGGCCTGGGTGTTTGTGGTGCGCGGCACGCCGCTGCTGATGGTGGTGTTCTGGGCCTATTTCTTTCTGCCCAGTGTCACCGGGCAGAAGACGGGGCAGTTCGCGACCATGCTGGCCGCGCTGGTGCTGTTTGATGCGGCCTACCTGGCTGAAATCGTGCGGGCCGGGCTCCAGGCCCTGCCAGCCGGCCAGGCCCAGGCGGCCCAGGCCCTGGGCATGAGCCGACTGCAGGCCTTGCGCCTGGTGCTGCTGCCCCAGGCGTTGCGGCAGATGCTGCCTTCATTGGTCAACCAATTGGCATCGACCATCAAGCAGACCTCGCTGGGCACCATCATCGGCCTGTCGGAACTGTCCTTCATCGCCAATCAGATCAACGCCCAGGTGCTGGTGCAGCCGGTGGCCGTCTACGGCGGGCTGGCCCTGTGCTACTTCGTGCTGTGCTTCGGGCTCTCGCGCTGTGCGCATGCGCTGGAGCGACGGCTGGGGGCCGGCCCCCGGATTCGTACAGCCTGATCTGCATGCGCTTGCGCACGTCAGCGTATCCGCGTCCGCACAGGCCTCCGCATAAGCTCATGCGCAGCGCTTTGTTGGCCGGCGGGCGGGCGCTGCCTAGAGTCCGGGCTACTTCTGCACCACTCACGGAGCCCGCATGGCCCAGCGTTCCCTGCTTGATCACCTTCGCCGCGCCGTGGCGCCGTTCCTGCCCTGGGCGTCGCTCGGCGTCTGCGCCATGGCGCTGGCCGTCTCGCCAGCCGTCCAGGCCGCAGAAACCAGGGAGGTCACGTTTGCCTATCAGGACATGCTGGTGCCGCTGCGCACGCTGATCGAATCCGGGGAACTGGAGAAGAGCACCGGCTACAGGATTCAATGGCGGCAGTTTGGTGGGGGCGGCGATGTGATTCGCGCCATGGCCTCCGGTGATGTGCAGATCGGCGAAGCCGGCTCCAGCCCGATTGCCGCCGCCACCAGCCAGGGGCAGGACATTCGCCTGTTCTGGATCCTGGATGACATTGCCGATGCCGAGGCGCTGGTGGCCCGCAACGGCAGTGGCATCAACAGCTGGAAGGACCTCAAGGGCAAGAAGGTGGCCACGCCGTTTGTCAGCACCTCGCATTACCAGCTGCTGGTGGGGTTGAAGCTGGAGGGCGTCGACCCCAAGGACGTCCAGGTGGTGAATCTGCGCCCGCCGGAAGTGGCGGCCGCCTGGGAGCGCGGCGACATCGACGCCGCGTTTGTCTGGGATCCGGCCCTGGCCCGCATCAAGGCCAGTGGCAAGGTCATCGCCAGTTCGGGCAGCATCGGGCGCAAAGGGCATCCGACGTTTGACGGCCTGGTGGTGAATGCGCGCTGGGCCGCCGAGAACGAAACCTTTGTGGTGGCGCTGGTGAAGGCACTGGCGCGCGCTGATGCCAACTACCGCAGCCAGGGCAAGCGCTGGACAGCCGACACGCCGGAAGTCCGCGCCATTGCGAAGTGGAGCAAGGCGGACCCGAAGGACGTACCAGGGGCCATCTCCCTCTACCGCTTCCCGACGCCCGAAGAACAACTCTCCGCCACCTGGCTGGGCGGTGGCGCGGCCAAGGCGCTGGCCAACACTGCGAGTTTTCTGCAGGAGCAGGGGAGGGTGCAGACCCTCAAGCCCGATTACGGCGCCTATGTCACGACCGAGTACGTGAAGAAGGCCCTGGCGGCGCGCTGAGCGGTGGCCACACTCGAACTGCGCGGGCTGGAAGTCTGCTTCGACGGGCCACGGGGTGAGGCTGTGCAGGCGTTGGCGCCGCTGGACCTGACCGTGTCCAGCCCCGAATTCCTGGTGCTGCTGGGCGCTTCGGGCTGCGGCAAGACCACCCTGCTGAACTGCATCGCCGGCTTCCTGCCACCCAGCGCCGGGCGCATGGTGCTGGACGGCCAACCGGTGGCCGGCCCCGGCGCCGACCGTGGCGTGGTGTTTCAGCGACATGCCCTGCTGCCGTGGCTGAACGTGCGGGACAACGTGGCGCTGCCCTTGCGCCTGCGCGGGGTGCCGCGCACGGAACGGCGCCAGAGGGCCCAGGAGCGGCTGGCCCAGGTGGGCCTGGCCGAGCACGGGGACCGCCGCACCTGGCAGCTCTCCGGTGGCATGCAGCAGCGTGTGGGCATTGCCCGTGCCTTGGCGAGCGATCCGGCAGTGCTGCTGATGGACGAGCCGCTGGGCGCGCTGGACGCCTTGACGCGGGAACAGGTGCAGGAGTTGCTGCTGCAGGTCTGGCAGGCCACCGCCAAGCTGGTGGTGTTTGTGACCCATTCCGTGGAAGAGGCATTGTTTCTGGGGACTCGGCTGGTGTTGATGAGCCCGGGGCCAGGGCGCGTGGTGCGGGAGATGCATGACCTGCCGTTCTCGCGACGATTCCTGGCGCATGGGGATGCCCGGGCGGAGAAATCCAGCCGCGAGTTCATTGCGCTGCGCGAGGAGGTGTTGTCCCATCTGCACGGGCGCGGCGCGGCATCTGCTGCGCGTCTCAGCGAGGTGAACTCCCGTGTTGCGGCCTGAGCCCATACCGCTGCGCAAGGTCAGTCGCCCCTCGGTGCCCGGCGCCGGGTCCAGCGCATGGATCAGCGCGGCCACGGTGTTCGCCGGGCTGCTGCTGTGGTGGGGCGTGACGGCCGCAAGCTGGGTCAAGCCGCTGTTCCTCCCATCGCCAGCTGCGGTGGCCCAGCAGTTCTCGGAGTATCTGACCGGTCGGGCCAACGACCTGCCGCTGTGGCGCCATCTGGCGGCCAGCCTGGGTCGGGTGATGCTGGCCTTCGGCCTGGCCTGCGTGACGGCGGTGCCGTTGGGCATCGCCATGGGCCTGTCGCGCTGGGCGCGTGGGCTGCTGGACCCGCCGCTGGAGTTCTATCGGCCGCTACCGCCGCTGGCCTACCTGCCGTTGATCATCATCTGGTTTGGCATCGATGAGGTGCCCAAGGTGCTGTTGATCTATCTCTCATGCTTTGCGCCGCTGGCCCTTGCCGCCCGTTCCGGCCTGCGCAGTGCCGCCCCCGAGCAGCTGCATGCGGCGGCTTCCATGGGCGCCAACCGCTGGCAGCTGATGTGGCATGTGGCCCTGCCGGCGGCGCTGCCGGAGATCCTGGTGGGCATGCGCGTGGCGCTGGGTTTTGGCTGGACCACCCTGGTGGCCGCCGAGATGGTGGCGGCCTCGTCCGGCCTGGGCCAGATGGTGCTGAACGCCTCCAACTTCCTGCGCACCGACATCGTGGTGATGGGGATCCTGGTCATCGGCGGCGTGGCCTGGTCGTTTGACCTGCTGATGCGGGCGGTGGAGCGCCGTGTGGTGCCGTGGCGGGGAAGGGGCTGAGCCCTCCCGGCGCCGTTCCTGGCCGCTTCAGATCAGGCGGGTGGCCAGGCTGACCACGGGATTGGCTGAGGCCGAGGCGTCAGGCGCACTGCACTACGGGCTGTACCAGGGCTGCACTACGCACTGCACTCTACCGCCATCATGTCTCAACATCAGGGCCGAGCGATAGGGCTGTCGCCTCACGCCCCAGGCGCCAGCCGGTCCAGGAAGCGCGCCACATCCTTGGCCGACCGCTCGGGAATCTCCTGCTGCGGCAGGTGCCCCACATCCGGATAGACCACGAGCCTGGCGTTGGGAATCGCGGCGGCAAATCGGCGCGAATGCTCGCCCGGGATCAGAGGGTCGACATCCCCGTGCAGGATCAGCGCATAGGACAGGTACTTGAGCACGGGCGCCTCGGCATCGGTGGGGATGGGTGGCGCGACGATAGGAGCGGGAAGGGCACTTGTGAAATGCCGTTCCCACCTATGTACATGACAGCGCCGACAAGAGGCGGCCCCGGAATGGATCAACGATGCCTGTGCAGCTGCCGTGACCCCGTGGCGAGGAGATCCACGGATCCAGCGGACTCTACTTGTTGTGCCCCGTGTGCGCCTGCGCCAGCTCACTGCGTACTTGCTTGACCTGGGCGGCTTCCACGGTGGGCGCCTGGTTGCCCCAGCCCTGCCGGACGAAGGTCAGCAGTTGCGCCACCTCCTCGTCGGAGAGGCGATCCGCAAAGGCGGGCATGCCGAGATTGGACGGCCGCTCGACGGTCGACGGCAGCTCGCCACCAGCCAGAACCAGTCGGATCAGCGACGCCGGGTCGGGGGCCAGCACCGTGGCATTGCCGGCGATCGGTGGGAAGGCCTTCGCATAGCCCTTGCCATCGGTGCGGTGGCAGGCAGCGCAATTGTCGACATACACCTGCGCGCCCCGGTTGGGTTCGACGCCCGACCGCAACTGCCGTGCTGTTTCTTCGTTCGGCTCGAATTTCGCCACGGCGGAGGACGACGCCGGCAACGTCTTCAGGTAGGCCGCGATGGCCCGCAGATCCTCATCCGTCATGTGCTGGGTGCTCTGCGTCACCACTTCGTGCATCGGCGTGCCGACCACGGCGGCATGGGTATTGCGGGCCGTCTTCAGGGTGGCGACGATGTCCTGCACCGTCCAGCGGCCCAGGCCGTCGGCCGCGTCGCCGCGCAAGTTGCTGGCCAGCCAGCCATCGATCACCTGGCCGCCGGCCAGGTATTGCGGGCCGCCGTCGTCCAGCGCCAGTTCCTGCAGGGTCGAAGCCCGTGGCGTATGGCAGCTGCCGCAATGGCCTGCGCCTTGCACCAGGTAGGCCCCGCGGGCAATGACCGGGTCCTTGTAGCGCGCCAGGTCCACGCCGGGCGGTGTCTGCGTGGGCGCGGGGGCAAAGGTCTTTCGCCACAGCGCCAGCGGCCAGCGCATCGACAGCGGCCAGGGAATGGCGTTCGGCGGGTTGGCCGCCTGGACCGGTGCCACGCCGTTCATGAAGTAGGCATAAAGCGCGCGCATGTCGTCGTCGCTCAGACGGCCGTAGGACGGATACGGCATGGCCGGGTAGAGCGTGTCGCCCGAGGGGGTGATGCCGTGGCGCACCGCGCGGTCGAAATCGTTGAAGCTGAAGTTGCCGATGCCGGTCTGCTTGTCCGGCGTGATGTTGGTGGTGTGGAGGGTGCCGACCGGGGTCGCCATGGCCAGGCCGCCCGCATAGGGCTTGCCCTGCGGCGCGGTGTGGCAGGCCATGCAGTCGCCGGTCACGGCCACGTAGCGGCCCTGTTTCACGAGCTCGGCCAGTTCCGGCGAGCCGGCGGCCGGCAGCACCGGGTTGATGCTGCGGGTATTCGTTGGCAGCAGGGCGTAGCCGAACAGGCCGGCGCCGCCCAACATGCACAACACGACCAGGGCGATCACGGCAGGGAAGGCGCGGCGCTTGCGGCCGTTGAAGGAAGGACTGGTGGTCATGGTGCTGCCCTTGTTCACGCCTGCACCAGCGGGCCGGGGTTCTTCAGGTATTGCTCACGGATGGCCTTGGCCGCCCAGTAGGTCAGCGCGCCCACCATGCCGGTCGGGTTGTAGCCATTGTTCTGGGGGAAGGCGTTGGCGCCGGGCACGAAGACGTTGGAGACGTCCCAGGACTGCAGGTAGCGGTTCAGTGCCGAGGTCTTGGGGTCATGCCCCATGATGGCGCCGCCGCAGGTGTGGGTGCTCTGGTACTGCGTGATGTTGTAGTGGTCGCCCGGCTTCTTCGCGTCGCCCTTCATGGCGACGGGGTTCAGCACCTTGCACATGTCCATCGCCTTGTCGACGAGGAACTTGGAGGCGCGAATCTCGTTGTCGTGCCAATCGAAGGTCATGCGCAGCAACGGCCGGCCGAAGCCGTCCTTGTAGGTGGGGTCCAGGCTCAAGTAGCTGTCCTTGTAGGACATGCAGGCACCTTGCACCTCGTAATAGAACGAATGGCGGAAGACCTGCTTGATGCTCTTCTTCCAGGCGCTCCCCCAGTTGGGCACGCCAGGCGGTGTGGCGATGCCGCGCACCGGCCCCGAGCCCGGTTGGCGCGCCCAGATGATGCCGCCGCCCACAAAACCCGCCTTGGCGTTGTCCAGCTGGTTGCCGTTGAGGTCGTCGAAGGTGGCGCCACCGCCGCCGATGCCCATGAAGGCATTGGCCTGCACCGAATCATCGAAGAACAGGTTGACCCGGTTCAGGTTCTGGTACGAGTAGTTGCGGCCCACCGTGCCGGTGCCCTCGACAGGGTCGTAGGGCGTGCCAATGCCGGAGAGCAGCATCAGGTGCACGTTGTAGAGCGAGAACGCGCAGAGCACCACCAGGTCCGCCGGCTGCTCCACTTCGCGGCCCTGCGCGTCCAGGTAGGTGACGCCCGTGGCCTTGCGCCGGGTGTCGTCCAGGTTGACCTTCAGCACCTGCGCATGGGTGCGTAGCTCGAAGTTGGGCCGTGGGCGGAGCACTGGCAGGATGCAGGCGTTGGGGCTCGCCTTCGAGTAGTTGAGGCAGCCGTAGTCGCTGCAGAAGCCGCAGAAATTGCAGGGCCCCATCTGGCAGTTGTACGGGTTCACGTAGTCCCGCGAGGCGTTGCTGGCCGGGATGGGGTAGGCGTGATAGCCGCTTTCGTTGGCGGCCTTGTAGAACATCTCGGCGCCCAGGTAATTGGGATTGGGCGGCAGTGCGAACTCGCGTGAGCGCGAGCCTTCGAAGGGGTTGCCGCCCTCGACGCGCTGCCCGTTGATGACGCCGGCCTTGCCCGAGGTACCACAGACATATTCGAAGTGGTCGAAGTGCGGCTCCAGTTCCTCGTAGCTGACGGGGAAGTCCTGGATCGTCATGTCCTTGGGGATGAAGTTTCTGCCGTAGCGCTGCTCGACGTTGCTGCGCAGGCGCAAGTCCTCCGGCAGGGCCCGGAAATGGCAGCCGGACCAGTGGCTGCCGGCCCCGCCCACGCCATCGCCAGGTTTGAACGAGCCCATCTGCCGATACGGCACCGCCGAATCATTCACACCATGGCGGATGGTGACCGTCTCCTTCGACAGGCTCTGCAGGTAGCGGCGATGGACCGACCCTTCCAATTCGTCAACCACACGCGGGTAGGCGAAGTCCGGCTGCGTGTCCCTGTCCGCACCGCGCTCCAGCACCACCACGTGCAGCCCGGCATCGGTGAGTTCCTTGGCCATGATGGCGCCGGTCCAACCCATGCCGACGATGACGGCATCCACTCTTTTCTTGACGGTGGCCATGCTCATGCCCTCCGTCCCGCCAAGTCCACGGGGCCAATGGGGTAGGGCTTGTCTCGCACCTCCACCCAATCCACATAGTCAGCGCGCATGCCGGGGTAGCCGATCATCTTCCAGGCACCCATGCCCTTGTTGCCGCCGTGCTTGGGGTCCGCGAAATAGCCGTTGCGCACCTCGGTGAGCAGGCTGTTGAAGAAGATCTTGTCCGGCACGTCCTCCCACTTGAGCTTGCCGGCTTCAGCCTGCTTGAGCAGGTCTTCCTGCTGCCGGGTCTCCAGTTGCGCGAATTGGCGGCCGCTGAAGTCCGCCGCGCTGCGCGCATTCATCGCCTTGATGCCAACACGCAGGATGTCCCGCAGTACCAGGCGGCCCTGATAACCGAAGTAGGTGGAACTCTCGGTGTAAGGGCCTTGCGTGTACCAGATGTTGCCGGCGGCGTAGGGCGTCTGCATATGGCGATCCAGGAACTCGGGCACGCCGAGTTCCACGGCACCGGGGCCGTGCTCATCCTTGGGAATGAGGCGGTCGCAGGCGGCGATCACAAACGCCCATTCCTCTGCGTTGAAGAAGGTGGGGGTGTAGGGCGGCTCGGGTGTCTGCGCGGCTGCGACGGCGGTGCCGCTCCCGCCGGGACTCATGGCCACGCCTTGCCCGAGCAACGCACCCCCGGTGGCGGACGCGGCCAGTGGCACGATGGCGATGCGCTTGAAGAATGAGCGACGTGGCTGGGCGTCAGAAGGCTTGTCTGTCATGTTGGCGATGGCTGAAGAGGGCGCCGCGGCGGCGGCCCGTGACAGGGGCAGGACTTCGGAGCGCTTCTGCAGAACCGCGTCAGCGCGCGATTCAGGCAGAGCGCCCTGCAGCGCTGCGATGAATGCGGGAAGTTTGCATACAGACTGGATCGCCCTCAAGACATGCGCATGCGTCTTCGCACCCATACGGTGTCCATCTTTCGGACAGGGGCGATCTCCGCCCGCTACAAAGCGTCTGCTGTACGTTGATTTCTGCCGGCTCCGAGCCGCTTCATCGGTGCATCAAGTTCGCTACGTGGCGACAATTCTGGTGTGCGGGATTACCCCGACCATTCGCAGGAGTTCGTCATGTTTTCCCGTCTTTCCGTTGGCGCCAAGCTGGCCTTGGCTTTCAGTCTTGTTCTTCTTCTGACCGTCATCCTGGGTGTGACCGCAGTGGGGCAGCTCAGCCGTGTCAGGGGTGTGTCCACCGAAATGGCCGAGAACTGGCTGCCGTCCGCCCGCCAGGCACAGTTGATCTATCAGCATGTGAGCCGCTACCGGACACGCGAGTACCGCATGATGGTGTCCACGGGCGAAGAGCGTCTGGCAGACTCGAAGAAGATCGATCAGTCCCGCGAGCAGGTGGCCAAGAACCTGGATGCGTATGAGCCGATGATCAGCTCACCGGCCGAAGGCCAGAAGCTCAAGGAGATCCGTTCCGCCTGGGCGGCCTACCTGGAGCAGAGCGCCATCATGATTGCGGCCGCGAAGGCTGGCGACGATGCCACCGCCAAGCGCATCCTGGCCATTGACGGCCTGCCGCGCTACGACGGTCTGAACAAGGCGCTCGAAGAGCTGGTGGCGCTCAACACCCAGGGCGCCAAGGATGCCGAGACGCTTGGCAACAACATCTATGCAAGCAGCCGCTGGACCGTGGGCCTTGTGTGCGCTGCCGCCTTGCTGGTGGGCGCGGTGCTGGGCTTCATCATTACCCGCGGGCTGACCCGCCCGCTGGCGCAATCGGTGCAACTGGCCGAATCAGTGGCTGGCGGCGACCTCACGGTGACCTTGCATGTGCAGGGTGAAGACGAGGTGGCTCAACTGCAGAAGGCCTTGCTGCGCATGGTGGGGCAGTTGAAGTCGGTGGTGTCGCAGGTGCGGGACGGTGTGGAGTCCGTGTCCAGCGCCTCCGGCCAGATCGCCGTGGGCAACCAGGATCTGTCGGCACGTACCGAGCAGACGGCGTCCAACCTGGAGGAGACTGCTTCCAGCATGGAAGAGCTGACGGGTACGGTGGCGCAGTCCGCCGATACCGCCCGCCAGGCCAACCAAATGGCGGGCAGCGCGGCCGAAGCGGCCAAGCGCGGCGGGCAGGTGGTGGGCCAGGTAGTGGAACGGATGCGCCAGATCAGCGAGTCTTCGCAGCGCATCAGCGAGATCATTGGCACCATTGACGGCATTGCGTTCCAGACCAACATCCTGGCGTTGAATGCAGCTGTGGAAGCGGCGCGCGCGGGCGAGCAGGGGCGTGGCTTTGCGGTCGTGGCCAGCGAGGTGCGCACGCTGGCGCAACGCAGCAGTGAAGCGGCCAAGGAGATCCGGACCTTGATCGGCCGCTCGGTGGAAACCGTGGCTGCGGGCAGCAGCGATGTGGCGCAGGCCGGCCAGGCGATGGGGGACATCGTCTCCAGCGTGGGCCGGGTGACGGACCTGATGGGCGAGATCGCCGCAGCCGCCACCGAGCAGCGTGACGGCATCAACCAGGTCAATCAGGCGGTGGCGCAGTTGGACCAGATGACGCAGCAGAATGCCGCGTTGGTGGAGGAATCCAGTGCCGCCGCAACCTCCCTGCGGGAGCAGGCGCAGAAGCTGGAAGAAGTGGTGTCGGTGTTCCGCGTGGCTTGACGCGGTGGCGCCGCCATGCGGCGCCGTTTCTTAGGCGTAGACGTCCAGGTAGGCGCCCAGGGTGCTGGCTCGCGTGGTCGTCTTGCCTGGGGTTGCCTCAGCGGCCTCGGCGGTCTCTACGTCAGCCTCCAGCTTGAGTTGCGACGAACGGGCGGTGGCGGAGGTCTCCGAGGTGGCCGAAGCCGATGCAGCGGTCGACCGGGATGTGGCTTGCGCCTGAGACTTGCCGGCCGCTGGGTGCACGGCCTGGGCGGCGCTCGGCCCCCCGTTGGCCGAGGCGTCCTTCGCCCCGGCTGAGGCGCCGCCGCCTGATTGGCCGTTGGCCTTCTCCTGCGCCGCCTTCGCCTCTGCGTTCTGCAGCGACGAGATCTGCTGCATCACCATCTGGATCTGAGACTGCAGCAGCTTCTGCCGCTGCTCCTTGGCCTTGGCACTGGAGGTGGTGTCGCTAGCCGCGTCCTTCAGGTCCTTCTGCAGCTTCTTGAGCTGGCTTTGCAGGCGCGCGATCTGGGATGCGCTGCTGGAGTCCGCACTCGAGGACGAAGCGCCCTGGATGGATTTGGCAGTGCTGGAGGTGACGTTCATGGTGATGGGCTCCCTGCAACTGTTATCGACCGGTTGGCAACAAACTTGAGGCAGGGCGGCTGTCGCCCGATGGGCCGGGTAGGGTGGGCCAGTGATGGAGGTCGGTTGCCTCTCGTTGCAATGTGTCAACGAACTCCCCCTTTGGGGTTGTTCCAGCGCCATCGGAAATCAACACAATGGTGCAACGAGGGAGATCGCTGAACCCATGCGCAATGACATGGGGTGGCGGTGAGAGAAGCCGTGCGGGCCCGGGAGGGCCTGCGTGCGTGATGTCAGGTGCCGGGTGGCACATCTCCCCTTGATGAACGATGCGGCCGTTGGTCGCGCAGAAGCTGTTGGCCGTGCCGACAGCGATCAGGGAGTGAACTGATGCGCTGGTTGTTGAAAGTAGTGATGGTGATCGGTCTTCTGGGCGGGCTTTGCTCGAAAGCCTCGGCCGAAACTTATGAAGAGCAATGGTGCCTGACCAATACGCTGTATGCACACCTCAAAGACTGTTATCCGTCCTCCGATGCCTTCATCGCGGCTTACTGGGCCCTCATTTCCCCGGGTCTGAACTCCATCCAGTCTGAAGGCACCCATTGGGGGCAGAACAGGGCGACGCTGGACAACTGCGAAACGAGATGGCCGGGCCCGCCACCCGTCATCTATTGCACGATCACGCACTATTACACCTCGCACACCTATGGTACTCACGACGAAGTAGTGGAATTCACGCCCTGGACGGGGTATTTCGGGTTCACGATGATGTGTGGCGCAGCATCGGGAATGACCTACATCCCTGCCACTAGCACATGCGCCTACATCAGATACCAGGAGAAGCCCCTTTGCGCTTGCCCCGGTCAATTGACGTCGCCCGGCATCGGCAACCCTGTGACACCGCTTGACGGCGTCAAGCGTCAATCAGAACAAGTTTTCCAGTGGGGTCGGGGCCACAACCTGACCGCCAGCTACAACTATCTGCGGGAAAGTCTGGGCGATCGGATGAACCGCGCCACCCAGTCTGCGCTGGGTCCGATCTGGTTTACCAACCACCACAAATCCAGCCTTCGGTCCTCCACGCCCTCGAACGAAGGGCTGACCCTGCATCAACGGGCCAACGGCTCGTGGAAGACCTTCTACACCACGCGGGGCTACATCTTCGACACGACCGAGATTGATGGTCAGCCCAAATCCAATGCCAATGGGACAAGCCTCTGGTACTACGACATGGGAGCCGAGGCCATCGAAACCCATGCGTGGGGCGCCTTTCCCCGGGGTTACGCGACGGCTGTGGCCTACATCGACGGCCGGACGCTGACCTACACTCGGGCGAGCCTCCCCATGGGCAGCGGCGTTGTCTCCGTCCTTCAGAGCATCACGGACGATTCCGGTCGTCAGGTGGGTTTCACCTATGAGAACGACCCGCTGGAGGCGGGGTCGATGCGAATCGTCTCCGCGACCGATCCTGCTGGAAACGTCTACGGATTCCGCTACGGCGCCAAAGGGCAGCTCACCACCTTCCAGTATCCGGACCAGACAACCCGGCAATACCAGTACGAGGTGGACGGCAAACCTTGGCTGATGACCGCGTTGATAGACGAAACCGGCTCGGCCTATGGCCGCTACAGCTACGACAGTCAAGGTCGTGCGGTTACGACCCGGACGGGCACCAGCGGCGTTCAATGGTCGATCGACTGGACACAAGCACCTCAGATGAACGTCACGGAGACCTTCACCTCGGGCCAGCTATTTCGATCCTTGTCGTTCACCCAACCCTCCGTTGCTCAACTGCATGGCCCGGACGGGTATGAAGAGACGCTGTCCAGTACGCAGGTAAACGGCGTGACGCTGGTGGCCAGCCGGGTGCAGCCGGCTGGGGCGGGCTCCGCATCGGCCACGGTGCAGTACGACCGAGACTCGGAAGGCAACATCACGCGCCAGCTGGATGCCAATGGCCTCCAGTCCTGCCATGCCTTTGTGGCCAACCGTCATGCCGAATCGACCCGCGTGGACGGCCTGGCCGGTGGCACGACCTGCGGCACGGTGTTGGCTTCGAATGCAACGCTGCCCACTGGGGCTCGCAAGGTCAGCTCTCTCTGGCATCCGGTGTGGCGCAAGCAGGTGCGCACGGCCGAGCCCAACCGCATCACCACGCTGGTCTATAACGGTCAGCCCGACCCCACCAACGGCAACGCCGTCGCGAGCTGTGCGCCCTCGACAGCGCTGCTGCCCGACGGCAGCGCCATCGTGGTGCTGTGCAAGCGTGTGGAGCAGGCGACGACGGATGCGAACGGCGCCTTGGGCTTCAATGCCGTGGCCCAGCCTGGCGTTGCCGCCCGCACCTGGAGCTGGACTTATGACGCGCAAGGCCACGTGTTAACCGAGACTGATCCGCTGGACAGGACCACGACCAACACGTATTACGCCGACAGCACCGCTGATCATTGGACTGGTGACCTCAAGAGCAGCACGAACGCGGCGGGCCATGTGACCAACTATCTGCGCTATAGCGCATTGGGTCAGGTGCTGGAGGTGGTGGATGCCAATGGCCTCAGCACGGTCTATACGTATGACGTGCGCTCCCGCTTGACGTCTGTGGTGCAGGCGGATCAAACCACCAGCTACACCTACTGGCCTACAGGGCTGGTCAAGCAGGTGACGCAGCCGGATGGCAGCACTGTCAGCTACGACTACGACGATGCCCACCGCTTGGTGGCTGTGGCCGACAACCTGGGCAACCGGATCCAGTACACGCTGGACCAGCGAGGCAATCGGACCAACGAAACCGTGCAAGACCCGAACGGCACCCTCCAGCGAAGCCTGGGGCGAGTGTTTGACGCGTTGAGCCGTACACAAAAGACGATGGGTGGGGAGTGAACGAGATGAACAAGGTAATGGGGCGCGGGGAGCGCCAGCGGATGCATGGCTTGGTGGTGCACGCATCGGCGGCGCGTGCGCGCGGCACCAATGGCCTGGCGGCACTGGCCGTTGCCGCCACGGTGCTTGGGGCAGGCGCCGTCCACGCGGTGACACTGCCCCCGCCGCCGGTGTCTCCAGCACCTGTGACGGATTACGAGTACGACGCCAAGGGCAATCTCACCAAGGTGATCAAGGGCAAGGGCGTGACTGGGTTTGGTCTTACCACCCAGAACGCCTATGACCCCCTGGACCGTCTCAAGACTTCCACCAACGCCAAGAACGGCGTGACCTCGCTGGGGTACGACGGGCAGGACAACCTCAATCAGGTCACGGACCCGCGCAGCCTGGTCACTCAGTACCAGCGCACGGGGCTCGGTGATGTCACCCAGCTCAACAGCCCGGATACGGGCATTGCGAACAGCACCTACGATGCTGCCGGCAACCTGCTCACTCGCACGGACAGTCGAGGTGTCCTGGCCACCTACACGTATGACGTCCTGAATCGTCCCACGGCCGTCAGCTACACCCAGGCGGGCCAGGCCACGGTGGGCTACGGCTGGACCTATGACCAGTCCGGTGGCGAGTTTGGGTATGGCGTCGGCCGCCTGACTACCGCGACGTTCCCTGCCGGTAACACGCAGTCCGGGTATGACGCTCATGGGCGGGTGATCACCAGCGTCCAGACCGTCGGCACGGTGGCCCTGACGACGCTCTACACCTACGACGGGGCTGGGCACGTCACCAGCCTCACCTACCCATCCGGCCGCAAACTGGTGTTCACCTGGGAGGGTGGCCAACTGACGTACATCGGGCTCACACAGGCCTCCACGCCCATCACGGCGCCGCTGCTGAGCAACATCCAATGGCAGGCCTTTGGCCCGGCACGTAGTTGGCAAATGGAAATGGCCAACGGGACCCAGGCTTACGAGCGGGTGTTTGACCAGTACGGCCGGCTGGTGCGGTACCCGTTGAACAATGTGGTGCGGGACCTGACGTATGACGCGGCCAACCGCATCACCAGCTATTCCCACCTCGATGCTGCTACGGGGCTGGCAACAGCAGCCACCCAGACGCTGGGCCAAACCTTCGGATATGACGAGCTGAGCCGACTGACGACGGTCAGCACATCTGCCCAAACCTGGACCATCGGCTACGACGCCAATGGGAACCGGACGAATGTGACGTTGAACGGCACCAGCCGGGACTACACCACCGCCACGACCAGCAACCGGCTCAACCAGATCAGCAACCCGGCACGCAGCTTCAGCTATGACGCGGCGGGGAACACCACGGCGGATTCCACGCTTTACAGCGCGGCGACCTATGCCACCGACAACCGGCTGACGGCAATCACCAAGGCGGGGGTGACCACGACCTACACCTACGACGCGGGCGGACAGCGCGTCATGAAGGTTACGGGTGGAGCGCCAGGCGCCACACGGCTCTTCGTCTACGACTTGGATGGTCAACTTCTTGGCGAATACGATGCCAATGGGGCGCCGGTGCAGGAGTTCGTATGGATGGGGAACCTGCCGGTAGTGGTGATGAACGGGTCAGCGCCGGCACCCGAAATCTTCTATGTTTATGCCGATCACCTCGGTGCTCCACGGATTCTGGTGGACACCACGGGTGTTGAGCGCTGGAGGTGGATCTCGGAGCCGTTCGGATCGACTGCGGCGGATCCGGCGCCGACTGGGCTGGCGGCGATGGAATACAGGCTGCGGTTTCCCGGGCAATACTTCGACGAAGAATCTGGGCTCAATTACAATTACTACCGCGACTACGACGCCACAAGTGGGCGTTACGTTCAAAGTGACCCGATAGGTCTCGGTGGAGGCATCAACACATATGCCTACGTGGAAGGAAATCCTATTTCCTACGTCGACCCCTTTGGGTTGCAGAAGTCAGACGACATGGCGATTGCTCAGGCAATCGCGCGGGGCGATGTGGCTGAATTGCAGGCATTGGCGGAGGCCGCGAATCCTCAGCAAGCGCAATTGATTCAACGAGCATTGACGCCGGTGCGCGACTTGATTCGTGGAGCAACTAAGCGCTCCCCGTCCTACGCCTCGGAGCTTGAGGAAGAGTCGTTTGCTGAGGTATGCAAACTGGCGCGCGGTTCGGGTGATATCGCTAAGAAGGCTCAGAAGATGAAGAAGCTTGTCCAGCAGCAGGAGCGTTTGCTTGGAAAATACTAATTTTGTCTCAGCTATAAAAAAAATGCGTTCCGAGGTTGCAGAGATACGCCTCAAAGGCGATTGGTCCGCGGTTCTCGGTTTTTTCCGCGCGAATGACGGGGTTGCTCTTTCTACTGATTTATTATTGCTGAAGGCTGCTGCCATTCAGCTCGCCGATGATGCGCAAGGTTACGTATTGGAAGATGCGATGAACTTGCTAAACATGGCATTTGAACTCGCGCCCTGTAGCAGTCGCGCATTGATAGAGAAAGCGCACTTTCAATTCGCGGTTGAAGATAACGCACACGCGGCCCTTCGGACGTTTCAGGAAGCGGAATTGATGTGCAAAAGTGACTTCGTTGATTTGACATGTGGTAAGGGACGAGTGCTCAAAGAATTGCACGGCACTCAAGCTGCATTGACATACTTGTCGAATTCAGCGGTGGCGGATTCGGAGGCCGTGCAGGCTCTCGTGCGTGAAATTTCTTCGGAACAAACACTTTGACTACAGATTGGACGCTACACCCAATTTGAGCCGATTGGGCTGGCGGGCGGTATCAACACGTATGCCTATGTGGATGGGAATCCGATTCGTTTTGTCGATCCTTGGGGGCTCATCAAAATCCCAGGAATCCCTGGATCTGTAGGGGAGACTTCTGTTCACGCGAATCCGGGACTTGATGCAACCGACTTTCGGCCTGAGCACGGCCCCGATCACGTGCATCTCGGGGCCAATGACGGGCCTAGGGTACGGACCAGTGATTTCCAACCCTTTTCAGCGGACGATGCCAAAAAGATGTCGCGCCAGCAGAAGAAGTTTTGCGAAGGACTTGCTGACGCGTCCAAAGACAAAATTCGAAAAGCACAGCGGTCCATCTTCAAGAACGGGCGAGTTATCCTGCAAATACAAGCCGGCGGCACGATATCGATCGCTGCCGCGTGCCGTGCTGATCCGATGTGGTGTTCGGAACAAATAGATGCGGGTGCGCTGCCATGATGAGTAAGGCAGAGTTCTTGAAATTGATGCGCTTCCCTCAGGAGTGGGTTTCGTTCGATATGTATCCGGACGACTTGTTCCGGTGGCAGCTAGCCGGGTTCGAGCCAGGGCACGAAAGTGCCTCAGAGCATGATCGCAATGGGGCATTCCATTGGTGGCTCCGTCGCCAGCCGTCGGCGATAGAACTTGGAAAATTGATGCACCTAGCAGCGCTCGACCCCGACCCATTTCTTAGAGAAGATCTTCGGCAATACTTTCGCCGGTCAGCCGCTTTTGATGAAGAGATGGCAGCTCTGGATAGAAAATTATTTAGCTCGGCTCAATGTCCATCTTGATTCGTTCGTGGCCTTAAAGGAATAGAGAATGGTCGCGATGTGAAAATAAATACGTAAAATGCATTTGTCTGATACTGATGAGTATTGTCGCCAATGCGTTGGATTTCACATCATCACCTGTTTAAGAAGCGGTGCGCGCATGGCCAGAATGTGCCTCTAAGGAAAAGCTGGAAGAGTTGAATAAGTCTATAAAAGGGCTGCAAGAAATTCTTAAGAACTCTTGGGACTGTCGAGGTTGCAATAAATGAATACGAAGGATGCTCCGCCCACTCGAGCCATGTGGGGTGATATCGAGGCTGATCAGGATATTTTGTGGGCGTATGAAAGTTTCGGTGAGAAGTCATTCGTCCAGATTTTGCCTCGGCTTGAGAGTAACTTTCTCATCGAGGTGCAGCATTTGGCGATAATTCCGGATCTGGTTTTTTCTTACTACGCAGAATCTCTTCTATTGTTTGTATTGAATCATTGCGAGTCGGAGGATGACTTTTTGGTAAATCTCGGTGCATTTGTGGATTTTACGGACGCCAAGCTGGAAAACTCACCAGCCGTCTGGAAGGAGTTCTGGACGAATGCGATGGAACTGATGGAACGATGTGCAAACCGGCTCAGTATGGAAGTGGTTCATCAAGGCATTCGCCAAGAACTCTCCCAACGCATCAGCGCTATTTGCGTATTAATAAAAACTTGGGGTGGCGATTGGGTCCCCATGAATAATATCTCCTTATGGGGCGAGGTGCCTAAGAATTGACGATGAGGTAACGTCTGAACAGAATCCGAAAGGGTCTGGATTTCTGGGGCCAATCTCGGCCGCAACTTCTATTCGGATGGCAGCATTAGCCTGTATGGTGGCCTTACAAAAAGTGGCGGCATCAAGGACGTTGCGACAGAATTAGCGCAAGCGTCTTCGGGGCGGGCAACTCACGGTATTTGGCGGAGGACATGCATGTGGTGGAAATTAGGTAAAACATTGATTTATGCCAAGACGATTTAGCTCGACAGAAGGATGGCTAGGCTTCGCACTTGACCTTGCCAGAAAGCAGAGATGCAAAGACGCTCAGAAGGTGCTTCATAAGTTAGCCGGGCGTGAATTGACTTCAAATAACTTGCGTCTTGCGGCTCAGGTGAGTACGCGATGCGAGTTGCTGGAGCGTGCTGTGGATTGCTGGTTGGAGGTGGAGCGTCGCCATCAGATGGAACCTGGTGATTACTACATGCTTGGATCCTTGAAAATGCGACTGTCAAATTTGGATTCCGCCGCTCGATGCTTCGAGCAAGAGATTGCACTGGCACTGAAAATTGGCAAAGACTATTTCCTGGGATCGTCGGTAATGAGGCTTGCCGACCTGATGCTGAGACTCAACAATCCATCCCGTGCCAAGGAAGTCTTGGCCTTCGTGGAAGACGGAACTGGTGATTACGTCGAAGGAGCAGGGTTCCGAACGAAGGCAGCTTTGTTACGCGAGGTGGAAGAAAAGTTGACTGGTTCTAGTCTGTGAAAGAAATCGTGTGGCGGCCTACGACGGGGCCGGTCGCGTCGCCAGCCTCACCTACCCTAAGTTGGAGGTGGATCTCGGAGCCGTTCGGAACGGGTGCAGCACCGACTGGATTGGCGGCGGTGGAGCAACATTCGAAGGGGTCTCGCTTGAATTCCCCAAGGCGCCCAGCCTCAGTAAAATCCTATCGACTTGGCGGGTACACCATGTCGGGGGGTGTTTACCTGATCACCATCCCGCTAAGGAATTCTCTGCATCACTGAGGCCGTTTGTAAGCCATGCCCACCGACTTCGGCGCGGTAGGTACAAATCCAAACTGCGCATACAAATCCTGCGCCTGACCATCCGCAATGAGGCTGACGTAGCCGCTCACAGGAACATGGGCGTCAATGTATTTCCGGATCTCGCCCATGATGCGCTTGCCCAGGCCTTGGCCCTGATGGGCTTTAAGGACGGCAATGTCCACGACCTGGAAGAAGCAGCCTCCGTCTCCGATGATCCGGCCCATGCCAACGGCACGCGACTCATGAAGAATCTGAACGGCAAAGAGGGTGTTCGGCAACCCTCGCGCCGCCGCTTCCTCCGTCTTGCTGCTCAGGCCTGAGCCGACGCGTAACGCCTGGTAGGTTTCGACGGAAGGCGTTTCCAGAACGCAGGTGTAGGGGGTGGACTGACTCATGAGGTGGGAATGTATCCGGGGCGCGGCTTTCCAGCAGCGGAATGATCTGCCCCTGGTCGATCTCTTTGTCGTGGCTTTCAGTCCGGTGCTGATCCGGTGCTGCTTTGCTTGCGAAGGCCTGGAGCGTTCTAGAAATCAAGCTGTATTGAATCCGTTCTCGATTCCTACAGCTCCGACGTCCTTCACCCCTGCCTTCCCAACGCCGCCACCCAGTGCGACACCCACGGCTCCACCAGCCACCGCAGCACGATCCCCGCGCCGCCCGCCACGGCAATGCAGGCTGTGGCCAACATCAGCTTCGTAATGAGCGCCCGGTGGTGCGTCCGCATTACAAAGCTCAAGCTGAAAGCCAGGCTGGTCAACGAAGCCAGCCACGCGCCGTTGCCGGCAATCTCCGGGCTGATCGCACCCTGCGTGGCCATGCTGGCCGCAGCCGCCACCGCACTCGCGCTGGAGAGCAAACCGCCCACCACGGTCACCAGATAGAAGCCCGCGTCGCCAAACTGCCGCTGCATCAGCCGTCCCACCACATGCAGTGCCAGGAACAGCAACCCGTAGCGCAACGCCACCGGCAAGGAGAAGGGCAGCTCCAGCTTGATGTCCGTCGGCTCGCTGCGCACGCTGCGCCGGTGGACCAAGCTGATCACCACAAACCCGAGCGCGGCCAGCACCATCAGCCCAAACGCCCCGGCCGCATTCACGAACACCAGCGGGGAGAGCACCAGCAGCAAGGTGCCGTTGCGGATCAGCATGGCCGCCGTGGCCACCAGCACCGCGCGGTAGGCCGTCTCCGCAAAGCGGCCCTCGGAGCTCCGCACGCGGTTGGCCATCTCGATGACCGTGAAATTGCTGTTCACCAACCCGCCGAAGAAGGCCGACAACTCCGACCCGCGTGACCCATACAACTTCCAGAGGATGTAGTTCACGAAGCCGATGCTGGCGATGAGGATCACCGTGACCCAGGCGGCACGGGGCTCGATCAACCCCCAAGGCCCCACAGCCCCCGGCGGCAAGGCCGGATAGATGACGATGGCCAGGATGGCCAGCAGCAGCGCGGAGCGCACTTCGCCTTCGGTCAGGCCCATGGAGATGCCGGACAGCCGCTCCTTCCAGGCCAGCAGCGCCGTGGTGCTGACCATCACCGCCGCCGGAGTGACCGTGTGGCCCAGGCCGCACAGTACTCCCGCGAGGCAGGTCACCAGCATCGCGGCGGAGGTGGTGAGCTCCGGGCCATGCCCGTTGCGCATGGTGTGCACGTTCAGCGGCACCGCCAGCCCGGCCGCCATCACCAGGCTCAGCATGGCGAAGTGCTCGCCCAGGCAGCCCCCCAAGGCGCCCAGCAACGCAATGAAGCCAAATGTGCGCAGGCCCGCTTCCTTGCCCCGTCGCTCTCGCTCAAGGCCCAGCAGCAGCCCCAGGGACAAGGCCAGCGCCAGGCGCAGCAGGATTTCGGAATACGGCCACTGCGCGGTGGGCAGCTCGGTGACATTGGTCCACATTGCTGGAAAGGTTAGCTCATTGGCGCCATGGGGCAAAGCGGCAAGCCCGTTTTCCGCATGAGCTAACGCGTGCGTCGCGCAAGGGGGAAGCGCTATGGACTCTTAGACTGGCCGCCCCTTGATGACCCCGGCTGAATGTTGGGCTACCTCCGCCATGTGGCAATCCTTTCGCGCGTCGGGCTTTGTGGCCATCGTCCTCCTGGGGCTCTTGTCCACAGCCGCCCACGCCAAGGCCAGCGCCGATGTGCAGGCCGCCCAGCAGCCCGACCAGATCATTCTGGACAACGGCCTGCTGCGGGCCGTCGTTTCCACACGTCTGGGCCAGATCGTCTCCTTGCGCAAGCGAGACGGCGGTCATGACGAGGAACTGGTGGCCCAGGGCCAGTCGCTGTATTGGGATGCCAACGGCGAGACGGTGCCCGCCGCAGAGGGCGCGCCCAAGAGCGGCTACTTCCGCCCTGAAGAGCGGGAAGGGCGGGCAAGGCTGGTGCGGGCCACGCCCGAACTGGCTGAGGTGGCGGCCCGCTTTGAACCGACGCCGTTCTTCCCGTTCTCGGGGGAATACCACTACGTGATGCGCCGGGGCCTGAGCGGCGTTTATGCCTACGTGGTGCTGCGCCATGGCGCTGACCAACCGGCCGCACGGCTCTACCAGACCCGCTTTGTCCTGCGCACCGCCGCGGACGACCGCGTCTTCAACCAGTGGACCCTGTCGCCCGACCTGCTGGTGCCCATCCCCCGCGCCAACGTCGTTAATACGCTCACCGACGCCACCTTTCTGCTTGCCGATGGCAGCGTCAAAACCAAATACCTCAACTCGGTCTACTGGGATCAGGTGCCCGTTTACGGCACGCTGGGCGTCTTTCCGTCGTACGCCCGTGGCGTCTGGATGATCGAGCCCTCGGGGGACTATCACAACGGCGGCCCCATCCGGCAGGGCCAGACAGTGCATGACGACGTGTTGCTGCGGGTGCTTCAGGACGTGCATTTCGGCGCCTCCCCGGTGGCCTTGGCCTCCGGGGAGGCTTGGGCCAAGGTGTATGGCCCTTTCCTGGTGTATGCCAATGAGGGGCCGGACGTGGCGGCGCTTTGGGCGGACGCCCACCGCCAACTCAACGAGGAACGCAAGGCGTGGCCCTATGACTTCGTCCGGGTGGCTGAATTCGCGAGCATCCGTGGTCAGGTTTCCGGCACAGTGACGCTGAACGGCAAGCCGCCCGTTGGCGCGCGAGTCATCCTGTCGGACCCGGATGCTTCCGTAGACTGGACCGCACAGAACCGCGCCTACAGCTACTGGGCCGAGGTGGGCCCCGACGGGTGTTTCCATCTCGACAAGGTCGCGCCCGGCCGCTACACGCTGTATGTGGACGGCGCAGACCAGCCGTCCAACCTGCGCCATGAAGGCGTCGAGGTACGGGCGGGCCGTGATACCAAGGTCGGCACCTTGCATTGGACGCCGGAGACGCTGGGCCAGGTGCTCTGGCAACTGGGCCGGTTCGACCGGACCGCCGCCGAGTTCCGCAACGGCCGCGACGCCCGGGACTATCAGATGGTGCTGCGCTACGCCCAGCAGTTCCCCTACGACGTCGACCTCACCATCGGGCAGGGCGATCCCGCGCAAGACTGGAACTACGCCCACTGGTCCTGGTACGTCGCCCAGCCGCAGTGGCATCTGCGTTTTGCCGCCAAGGCACAGGCGGGCAGGGCGGCGCTCACCATCGGCGTGGCCTCAGCGCAACCTGCGCATGGCCCGCTGACACAGGTGCAGGTGGCCCTCAACGGGCATCCACTGGGGCGCATCGAGTTGCCCAAGACGGGGACCGCCGGTTATCGCGGCGGCACGCAGGATTCGCCGTACCACGTCCTTCGCTTCCCGTTCGACGCGGCCTGGATCAAGGACGGGCTCAACGACCTGACGCTGGAACACCTGGACGCCGAGCGATTCCCGGCGCTGGGCGATGCCGCCCACCCCGTGTTGAAACGAAACCCGGGGCAGGTGATGTATGACGCGCTGCGTCTGGAAGTCGAGCAATGAAGGAACCTCTGAGGGCTCGTCAAGGTGACGCGGGCAGTTCCCCCGCTGCCGTCGCCAGCAAACCGATCGCTGCCAGCCCCCATTGCGCCGCTGCATTGGTCGACATCGCCGGCCATTCCTCCAGGGGCTCCAGCACCGCCGGTGTTTCCACCCGGCGGCGTGCAAAGTCCTTGTCCCGCAGCCCGGCCCGGCCTTCGAAGAACTGACGCCAGGCGCGCTGGCGCATGGCCGGGTCAGCCCGTAGCCGGCCCGCGTAGCCCAGCAATTTGGCATGGCCCTGACCCAGATTCAGCGCGCCCAGCGAGCGTCCCAGGGCGCGTGCCTGGGTGTCGGCATCGGCGTTGTAGAGCACGCAGTAATCCAGCCAGGCGCGCTGGAACGGCTCGGAAGGAATGCTGCGGATCAGCTCGCTGCACACCTCCGCCAGCCCGAAGGCGGCACTGAGGTGCGAGACGGCGACTGCATCGCTCTGGCTGATCTGGAAGGCGCCGGTGCGCAGATCCATCAGCCCGGTGCCGGTGAAGAAGCCTCGGGGCTGCGCAGCAATCGACGCCATGCTGGTCAGCAAACGGTCCCGGTACACCGTGTTCCCCGTGCGTTCCCATTCGGTCAGCCAGGCGGCGGCCACGGCGCCCCAGTCCGTACCGAAAGCCACCGCCGCCAGGTGGTGGGCGTTCGGGCCCGTGGGCGCCGCCTGTCCCACCTTGCGGCCGGCAATCACCTGCTGCAGCCGGTTGACCGCGTCCGCCTGCTCATGGAGCAGGTCACCCGTGCGCTCGTCGGTGGCGAGGTAATAGAAGAAGCGCCGGTTGATGGCCGTGGAGACGCGCAGTTGCTTGGCGCTGTCGCCCCAGTGCCGCACGTTGTGCCGCGAGCCCAGCGGGCTGAACGGGCCGGCGTGATGCACATCCACCTCGCCACAGTGCCGGCTCATTGCCTCGGCCATGCGGAAGGCGTCCGCGCGGCCGCTGTGCAGGAAGTAGTGCCACAGCCAGATTTCGGTGCTGAGTTCGGAGTTGTCCCAGGCGAAACCTCCCACGTCGTAGCGCCAGACATGACGCTGCGTGTCGTAGGTGTGCATCACATCGCCATAGTCCCAAAAGCCGTACCAGCGGCGCGTTTCCACCTCCTGGCGGTAGAAATCGAAGAGGTCGGCGAGCCGCTTCTCCAGTGCCGCCACGGGCGCTTCGGTGGCTGGATCGGGTGAACCGGGCTCGGCCGACCACAAGGTGCTGAAGGCCTCACCCGCCTGATACCGCTGCGGGGTCGTGACGAGCTGCGGCGGCGCCTGGATGCGGCGCGCAATGCCCACCAGCGCTTCTGCCGAAGGCGTGGCCGCGCAGAACTGCAACTCCAGCTCGCTGCTGCGCGCCACGCCGTAGGGGCGCTCGAACCCCGGCTCGTAGTCCTCGTAGGTGATGTCCAGGCCTTTGAGCTGCTGGTCGTGGCTGTCCTGGCCCAGGCCGTCGTGATAGCTGCGCATGTCCATGCCCGGCGCGTCCGGTGCCCACAACCAGAGGGTGAGCTGCGCCTGGTCGGTCGTGGCTGCCCTGATGTCCAACTGCGCGGGGTAGCTCTGCCAGAAATTGCGCAGGCCGAAGGCAATGCCTCCAGCAGCGGTGCCCAGATAGGCGGTGCCCGCGGCACGATGGCCAGTCGCCGCACGCAGCCATCCCGCAGGTGCGGCGGTGCGTTTGGTGATGCTGAAGCCGTCTGGATGGGACTGCAGCAGCGAATAGTCGCCAAACGCGGGGATGTAGTCCAGCCCTTGCGCTGTGCGGGCAGGGATGGCGGGCAGCGGCTGGCCGGCGCGCTGGGCGCTGGTCACGGCTTCGCCGGGATCGCGCCGCAGGCCGGTCAGGCCCCGCACCGATTCGGCAAACACGCCGCCGTTGGCCCCCACAAAGCGCACGTGGCGCTCCTGGGCCGGGCCCGCCAGCGGCACATCGAAGCGCACGCCCAGGCCTCGCAAGGTCTCCTGGCGCTCGTCCAGGTCGTAGATGAAGCTGTGGACGATGCGCACGGCATCCGACTGCCGATAGAAATACAGGCGCAGCACAAAGGGCAGGGCGTCCCGCCCGTCTTCACGACGATGGCTGCCATCGATGCGCACCAACACCCGCGCGGGCCCCGCCTGCTCGACACGGGCCTGGCTCACCACCGTGTGGTAATGATGCCGGGTGGTGTTGGTGGTCTCGCTGTCGTCGACCGGCACGTCAGAGAGGGCCACCAGCCTGCCGTTGACCGCCCGGGCAAGGCCTGGCCCTTCGATGGTGTCGAAGAGCGCGCCACCGCTGCGAGGGATGGTGCAGCGGAGCTTTCCGGTGTTGATGATCAACGCGTCGCGGGTCTCGCGAACCAGGCTGGTGGCCGGACCGGGTGGGGAACCTTGGGTCGTGATGGCCAGCGGGCCTTCGGGCAGGCCACTGTCGTCCGGCGCCAGCGCATGGGCGGTCCACTTCAGCGAGCCGTCCGGCCAGTGGGCCAGCGGCCAGGACTGGAGCACCGGCGGACTGGCGGAATTCCCCGCGCCGCGTTCTGCCGCGATCCCCAACTGGGCCAGATGCCGGTCTCGCAGCTGCCCTTGCGGCCACGGCAGGCCAAAGCTGGTGCCGCGGAAACTGGCGGGCGGGGCGCCCTCCAGCCAGGCCAAGGGCGTAGCACCGACGGGGGCGGCCGATGAAGCGGTCGGCGTTGACCGCCCCGGCTGGGGCGCTTGGCCCCAGCCCTTCACAGTGGCGGAAGAAAGCGCCAGCCAGGCCGGCGCTTGCAGCAGGGTACGGCGGGAGACTGGCATGGCGTCAGCGGAAGGCGTAGGCCAGGGTCACACCCACGGTGCGCGGGTCTCCCACATAACCCGTGGTCGTGCTGCCGCCCACCAGGCGGGTGTAGTAGAGCTTGTTGAAGGCATTGGTCACCCACAGGGCGGCGTCCCAGGTACCGCCGTCACCGGGGCGCTTGGCGCCGATGGTGAAAGCAGCCAGGCCGTAGCTGGGCACGCGGGCGGAAGCGGCGTTGTCCACGGAGCCATAGGTCCAGCCCCGATAGCTGTAGCGCGCCGAGACATAGGGTTGGAAGCTGCCTTGCTCCCAGTTGTAGCGGGTCTGCAGCGAGAAGACCTGCTTGGGCGTGTTGAACACCCGCTGGCCGGTCAGGTCGCAATAGGTGGCGGTGATTTCCGGTGGGCACAGGGCTCGGTGGTAGCTGGTGTAGCGGGCGTCGTTGATGATGCCGCTCAGCACCACGTCCAGGCGTTCCAGCGGTTGGGCACGCAGGGCCACTTCAATGCCCTGGCTGCGGTAGGTGCCTGCATTCATGAGATAGCTGGTGAGCGCCTCGTCGTCATAGGCCTGGGTCTGGAAGTCGCGCACGGTGGTGCGGAACACGTCGGCCTGCAGCGTGAGCTTGTCCGGGATCAGGGTGCCCAGCACGCCAATTTCGACATTGGTGGTGGACTCTGGCTTGAGGATCAGGGTGTCGTAACCCGCTGCCTTCGCCGCACCTGCGGAGACATTGATGCCCCCGGCTTTCTGGCCGAAGCCGGCTGCCGCGTAGGTGCTCCAGTCATCGTTGACCTGGTACTTCAGGCTGGCGGTGGCGGAGGGCAAGGTCTTGTAGATGCGCAGTGCGCCAGAATCAAAGCTCGCGCGGTTCTTGCGAACAAAGCTCGCATCGCGGGAGTTGTAGGTGGCACGCGCGCCCAACTGCAGGTCCAGCCGCTCGGCGAGGTGGAAGGTGCCCCGGCTGTAGACCGCGGCCATCTCGTCGTTCAGGTGGCCGTAGCGGATGATGTCCAGGCCGCGGAAGGCGCTGCCGGCGTAGGTGGTGACCAGCGCAGTGTCGTAATAGCGTGTGTGGGCCGTGGTGTCCTGCATGTCGCGGTAGTAGTTGACCCCCGCCACATAGTCGAAGAACTCGCCGCGCGGCGACTCCAGCCGGAAGTCCTGGCTCACCACCGAATCCCCCACCGCCGTGCCGCTGTTGGCGTAGATGGGTACGCTCAGTTCATCAGCGTACTGGGGCAGGTAGTGGTAGCGGCGCCACGCGGTGACCGAGCGGAACTTGTCGCCATTGGCCAGCTTCCAGTTGGCCTCGGCCGAGATACCGCCGTATTCGGCTTCGGTGGTGGTGACGTCATCCACCACCGTCTCCCGGCCACCGGCCGCGTAGGTGGCGCCAATCTTGGCCGCCGAAGCGGCGAAGGCGCTGCCCACGGACTTGTAGACCCGCGCCGGGTTGGCGGATTCCCGGCCGTAATCGGCGGTGAACTTGAGTTCGAAGCTGTTGCTCGGGCGGATCAGCCATTGGCCGCGCAGGCCGCTGCGCTCATACCCATTGATTCGCTCGCCATCAAAGAGGTTCTTCACCGAGCCGTCGCTATGGGCGTAGAAACCCACCACGCGGAAGGCGGTGACGTCATTCACCGGGCCGGAGAACACGCCCGTGACCTTGGAGGTGTTGCGGCCGGCGTAGGTGGTGGTGATGCTGCCTTCGCGCTCGAAGGACGGGGCCTTGGTGTGGATGTCGACCGCGCCGCCCGTGGCGTTCTGGCCGAACAGCGTGCCGCTCGGGCCCTTGAAGACGTCGACGTAGTCGATGTCCGTCAGGGACCGGATGATGCCGGGGCGCGGGTAGTAGACGTTGTCGACATAGGTCGCCACGCTGCTGGGCATGCCGATGTTCTGGTCGCCGCTGCTCTGGCCGCCGCCGTCGCCAACGCCACGGATGGAGAGCTGTGTGTCGTTGGAGTCGGTGCTCTGGATGTAGAGGCCAGGGACCACGTATTGCAGGTCATGGATGTCCTCGACATGAAGCTCCGCCAGTGATTCACCGCGCACGCGGGAGACGGCAGTCGCCGGGCGCTGCGGGTGCTCATCCTTCTTGGAACGTCCGACGATCTGCACCGCATCCAGCTCGGTGACGTTGTCCGTGCGGCTGGCACGGTGCAGGGTGAAGCCGGTGTCGGACTCCCGCAGTTCAAGCCCGCTGCCCGCCAGGGCCTGGCGCAAGGCGTCGGCGGCGGAGAGCTGGCCGTTCACCGCCGAAGCGCGACGCTGTGCGGTGAGCTTGCGGTCGTACTCGATCTTGAACTGACCTTGCGCTTGCAGGGCTTGCAGCGCCTGGTCCAGGTCCCCGGCCTCGATGTGATAGGTGGACACGCCAGTGGCCGCGTGAAGCGCCGGGCTGCCCAGCAGCAGGCCGGCAGCGAGAAGGGCGGCAGACACTGCGGACAGGCGCAGCAGCGGTTGGCGAGGAACAGCAGGAAACATCGATTCTCCGGAAATGTTGCGAAAAAGGGGGGCCCTGCCTCGGGAATGGCATGGGAGACAAAGGGATGGAATGGATAGCCCGGTCGCGATTCACGGCGGCCCGCGTGGTGGCGGGTGTCAATGAATCGGCAACGCCGCCATTGGATGAATGGGCGGGCCGGTTGAATCGTGCGTGGTGTCAACAGCCCCCGGTGGGCGGGCCATGCCTTCAAAAGCGCAGGAGTGCCGCTGGGTGATTGCGGGCTACCTCGCTATTAAGCGTTTAATCCTTTGCGCGAAAAAAAAGCTGCGCGCAACTTCGCCAAATTCATGTCTTGGAGGCGGACTGTAGGGAGTGGGGGCAGGATTGATAAATGAGAAATCCGGTGTGACAAATGCGGATTTCTTATGCGGATGGAATGGAAAACTGTGCGTTCGACTTCCACTCACTTCCCACTGAGCGCTGCCGCCAGGCTTACTTGCCGGCGCCAGGCCTGATCCACCTGGGCGCCATCAGCCGAGTGGTGCTGCGCGAAGAATTGCGATGGGCACACGCCATAACACCGCTGCCAGACCTTGGAGAGGTGGGCAGAATCCGCAAAGCCGCAGAGCTGCGCGATGTCCGTCAGCGGCCGCTGGCTGCCCAGGAACATGGCAGCGCGGCGGATCTTCTCCGCCAGCGCATATTGCCGCACGGTCAGCCCCAGCGCGGCCACAAATGCCTGGGATGCGCGCCGGGCCGAGAGGCCGACCCGCAGCCCCAGCGCAGCCAGGCCGGCGGTCGGGTCCATGCGCAAGGTCGCCATCATCTGCAGCACGGCGGCGTCCACCGGTTGCAACGGTCCGATGCTGTCCGCCACATCCGCAATGTGCAGGCCTACGGCCGCACGCAATTGGGATCCCACCAGGCGCTGGTGCGCAAACGCCTTGGCGCAGGTCAGCAGGCCGGCGAACTGGTGGGTGTCCAGAACCTGGACAGTGTCGCTTGGCGCTTGCCGGCTGAAGGTGTTGTAGCGCGGGTGGGCCGGCTCCAGGTCGATCAGCGCAATGGGGTGGCCGCCGGAATCCACCCGGCGGCGCAGAAAGGGCCTCACGGCCACCATGTGCCCGGTGAAACACTCGCCCCCCGCCGTCACGCGCAAAGGCTCAGGGCCGATGGCACAAGCGATGGTGGCCGAATGGCGGCACACGTCGGATTGCATTGCCGGACAAGCGTAGATGAAGCTGTCCCCCAGAAGCCCCAGGCGGGGCGCGGCCATGGTCTCAAGCATCGTGGCGGCATGCTCGTGCAGGCCGCCACAGGCGTCAAGGCTGGACCCTGTTGCGTTCACTGTCATAACGCGCCTGGGCTCGCACGGCTTTCTCCGCCATGGAGATCGAGGTCGACGTGTCCTCGCGCATCAACTCCAGCAGGCGGCGGGCCACGGCATCGTCCTCGGCAAACATCTGCCTGGCGTTGTCCGAGCCCAGGTAGGTGGCGCGCAAGGCTTGCAGCGCGTTCAGCTGTGCCAGGCCTTCCTCCGGCAGCAAGGGCGCCTGGCCGGGCGGGAAGGACTGACGCTGCGCATCCTGATAGGCCTGGTATTGCGCCAGCAGCTCGCGGGCACGTGCAGCCGCCGCTGGGGGGAGGCCGGCCAGATCGCTCTCCAATGCCGCCGCGAGCCCCGGGCCATTGTTCAATGCCAGCAGGGATTCGATCTGCAGCCGCATGGGCTGGTCCACCACCAGGCGGCCATTTGCATCCGCGCGGAACGGGCGGGATGCGCCGGCGGTGACGGCGGGTTCACCCGTGGCGCCGGCACTGGTGGGCGCTGCCAGCGTGGGGTCGGTGTTGGACAGGATGGTTTCCCCGGTGGGTGAGCCGCCAGGTGTTCTGGCCCACGGGAAGGACTCGGCATACGAAGAGGCGTCAGGCACGGCGGCATGGTCCAGCCAGGCATAAAGCCCGACCGCGCCCAGCCCCACGATGAGGGCTGGGCCGACCATGCGCCAGCCTACCAAACGCGAACGCGGGTAGGACATGGCGGGCTCCGGGGTCAGTACGGGCAGTTCTGGTTGTAGCGGTCAAACACCAGCGCCGTGGCGTAGGCCTGATGTTCGGCACCGCACAGGAAGGCGGAGTAGCGTGTGTCCGAATCAATGAAGCGCTTCATCCAGGCCACACCGTAACGCCCGATGGGTGTGTTGGTGCTGTTGGGCGTGAAGTGCGTGGCCAGGTTCAGTTCCGCATACGCCTTGTACGTGGAGCTGGGCAGGCTCGCATAGAAGGGCCGTGAATGCACCGCCACCGGCGCGACCGTATCCCCATCCGAACCGAAGATCAGCGTGGGCACCTGGTTCTGGCTGAAATTGGTGGAGAGATTCCACGGTGTGAGCGGCAGAGAGGCCTTGAGCCCGGGGTTGTTCTGCGCCGCGATCAATGCGCCGCCACCGCCCATGGAGTGCCCGGCCACGGCCCGCTTGCTGCTGTCCACGCGGCTGCGCACGGTGCTTGTGGCGCTGTTCACCACGTAGTTCAGCGCCGCCACCAGTTGGGTGGCCCGGCTGGCGGGCTGATCCAGCGTGGTCAAGGTGTCGATGGTGATGACCACGAAGCCATGCGTGGCGAGCCGCCGGCCCAGCCAGGCGATGCTGGATTGCGTGGCCGTGAAGCCCGGGCTGACGGCAATGACACCGTATTGACCGGTGGTGGTCGGATAGTAGATGGTGCCGCCGCCAAACCCGGAGGCGATCGCCACGGTGCTGGTGCTCACAGCAAAGGGCCCGGAAGTGGCGTTGAGGCTGGAGGAGGTCGGGTCCGGTCCGATCTGGGCCGATGCACTGGCCGCAATGGACACACTGGCAGCAAAAACGCCGGCGCGGAGCACGCGTCGGGCGGTTGTCGAGAATTTCATGTTGTCTCCCTGTAGTGATGACACTGAGCCGCGACACGGGGTGTTCAACGGCGAAGCGCAGTCTAGGAAGGCGGCCGACGAATGCCTTGTATTGGGGCGACGGGATCCCCCCTAGTTCGCATGCGGGTAAACCCACCTCCGCGCGGGCGCCATCGGCCGCAGGGCCGACGCTACGGCACGTGGCCGCTCTCGGGCCAGGCTTGGCGATGCGCGAAGCCGCCATGTTCCTGGGACGCCCAACGATGGATTTGGCGTAGGCGGCTGCCTAAGTTTTCAGCCGGTGGGCCGGGTCCGGGCCACCTCGATGCAGTCCGGGAGAATCTTCATGCAGAGGCTGACTGGACGGTTGCGCGCACTGCACGCACTACAGACGATGTTGGTGCTGGTGCTCGCCATGTGGGCCTTGCCGGCCCGTGCGGATCTTTACCACTACACCTACACCGGCAACGCGTTCACCATGACCGCGCAGCTGACGGACTGGCCGTTCGGCCATCCGACGCAGGGCAGGGACTTTGTCCTGGAGTCGATCTCGGCGGAGTTCTATACCGCTGCGCCGCTGACCGCCGGCATGACGCTGGCGGACGTGACGGACTTCAGCATGACCATCTCGCCCTGGTATGGCCGGCCGTGGACGCTGACGCCGCCGCAGTACCCGGTGGCATGCCCGGGCTGTGTGTCGCTCACGGTCACGGGTGGTCTCAGCATCGGGGAAGTCAATGAGCTGGGGCTCCCCGGCGTCTGGGATCTATGGACCGCTTATGAAGCCATCTACCCCACCGGCCGTCACGAGACGCTGACGCTCTCCAGCACACGGAGCCTGGACAGCCTGACTGGCGGTTATGAGGCGTTCATCGGCTACAGCGGTGGCCTGGCGGCTTCCCCGGGCGTCTGGGCCGTTACCCAGGTGGTGCCGGAGCCCGCTACGCTGATGATGTTCGCGGTGGGTGGGCTGTTGGTCGCATGGTTCGCACGGCGAAGGAGCGACTGAGCTACCGTTGCCGCACTGCTTACAGTGCTCGCATGCCTTACGTGTAGGACACCCGTCTATCGAACGCTTGAATGCAGCGTGCCCGCACCCGGGATGGGTGCGGGCACGACATCAATCAGCGATCAACGGTCGGTAATCAGCGATCGTCACTCTGGTTGCTGCTGTCATCGTCGCGTTGCGAGGCCTTGTTCTGGTTCTGGCCGTCATCCACCCGGTTCTTGCTTTGAGAGCCGGAGCCACCTTGCTGCGGGGTGGGCTGGGACTGCTGCTGCGGCTGCTTCTGCTGGCCCTGGGAGCCTGAGCCTTGCTGACCTTGCTGGCCCTGGTTCTGCTGCTGCTGGCCTTGGTTCTGGCCTTGCTGCGGCGAGTTCTTCCCTTGGTTACCTTGATTCTGCTGAGCCATGATGATGAGTCTCCTGTATCGAGGCATTGGCGGGCTTGCCAACGTATCCATACCGGCAACCCTTGTTCCATCGTTGCGCGCAGGGTGAGCAGGAAAGCCCTCGGGGATGAGCATCTTCTTCAGGCACTGTAGAGTTACCCGATCCGTTCACTATTCGCCAACGAAAAGCCATGACGTCATCCAGCTATCCTGATACCCAACTCCTGATCGCCAACGAGTGGGTGTCGGCCACCGGCGGCCGCAAGATCGATGTGCGCAATCCGGCCACCGGCCAAGTGATTGGCACGGTGGCGCATGCCAGCAAGGAAGATCTGGATCGCGCGCTGGCCGCCGCCCAGAAGGGCTTCGAATCCTGGCGAGACATTCCCGCGCACGAGCGCGCCGCTACCATGCGCCGCGCTGCTGCACTGTTGCGTGAGCGCGCACCGGAGATTGCCCGGTTGCTGACGCAGGAGCAGGGCAAGCCGCTGGCAGAGGCCAAGGGGGAAGTGCTGGCTGGCGCCGACATCATTGAATGGTTCGCGGACGAAGGCCGCCGTGTGTACGGCCGCATCGTGCCTTCACGCAACCTGGCCGCCCAGCAACTGGTGCTCAAGGAGCCGGTGGGGCCGGTGGCTGCATTCACGCCCTGGAACTTCCCGGTCAACCAGATCGTGCGCAAGCTGGGCGCCGCCCTGGCCACCGGCTGCTCGTTCCTGGTGAAGGCGCCGGAAGAGACGCCGGCATCACCCGCTGCGCTGATCAAGGCTTTCGTCGACGCCGGCGTGCCGGCAGGCACGGTGGGCCTGGTCTTTGGTGATCCGGCCGAGATTTCCAGCTACCTGATTGCGCACCCGATCATCCGCAAGGTGACCTTCACTGGCTCCACGCCGGTGGGCAAGCAACTGGCGTCGCTGGCCGGCGCGCACATGAAGCGCGTGACGATGGAACTGGGTGGTCACGCACCCGTGATCGTGGCGGACGATGCCGACGTGGCGGTGGCCGTGAAGGCTGCGGGTGGCGCCAAGTTCCGCAATGCCGGCCAGGTGTGCATCTCGCCGACACGTTTCCTGGTGCACAACAGCATCAAGGCGCAGTTCACCGAAGCGCTGGTGGCTCATGCACAAAGCCTGAAGCTGGGTGATGGCCTGGCCGATGGCACCACGCTGGGCCCCCTGGCCAATGACCGCCGTGTGGCCGCCATGATCAAGCTGGTGGCCGACGCGCGTGACCGTGGCGCCAAGATTGCGGCGGGCGGTGAACGTGTGGGCAGTGCCGGCAACTTCTTTGCGCCGACCGTGCTGGCGGACGTGCCGTTGGACGCCTCGGTGTTCAACGACGAACCGTTCGGCCCGGTGGCCGCCATCCGTGGCTTCGACAAGCTGGAAGAGGCCATCGCCGAAGCCAACCGCCTGCCGTTTGGCCTGGCCGGTTATGCCTTCACCCGTTCGATCAAGAACGCGCACCTGCTGTCGCAGCGTGTGGAGGTGGGCATGTTGTGGATCAACCAGCCCGCCACACCTTCGGCTGAAATGCCGTTTGGCGGCGTGAAGGACTCTGGCTACGGTACCGAAGGCGGGCCCGAGGCGCTGGAGGGCTACCTCAACACCAAGTCTGTGTCGATTCTGGGTGTGTAAGCAGGGTGTGGCCGTCGGGAGACGGCCCTCCGAAATGTTGTGTCGCTTTCGTAAAGAACGCACCTGCTGACTTTTATACTCCGCCCCGCAAAACACGCGAGGGGCCTCTTTGAGAGGCCCCCGCAGCATATTTTTTCCATGCGGGAGGAGACACATGTTCTCGATGAAGCACAAGAACGCGGCCATCCTGGCGGCGTTGTCGGTCCTGGTGACGGCCTGTGGTGGCGGTAGCGATGACAAGGCCGGTTCGGCAGCACCGCTGAGCGCCAATCAGCAGGCGTTTGAAAACCTGATCCTGGCGCCCAACACGGGCAGCTACTTCCTGCACTGGAACCTGAGCGCGTCGGCGACGCAGACCAGCGGCGTGAACTACGCCTATTCGGATTCCTCCGTGCTGTCGTCTTCGCCCGCCAATGGCCCGCAGATCTCTACCCAGAGCGCGCCGGTCAACATCACCAGCACGCTGGCGCTGGTAGCACCGACACCTGCGCGTGTGCTGAAGAACGGCGCGATCCTGGTCGCGCCGGCCACGGCCTCGTCCAGCAAGGTCAGCTATGTGGGCAACGACATCCGCGTGGATTCGCTGGCCGCGGACAACACCACGGTGGTGTTCTCGGAGATCCGCAGCAACTACGAAACGGTGGCATTGACGGGGGCCATCAGCACGACGCCGGCCGACTTCGCGCATTTCCACAACGTGATCTTCTCCAACACGGCCATTCTCAATACGGCCGCGACGTATGCCGCAGGCTCCAGCTACGTCAAGTTCACGCAGACCAATGCCGGCGACCGCTACAACGCCTTTGACTGCACCACCGCCACCACGGGCGCAGCGGTCACACCGTGCCGCACCAGCACGACGCTGGCGGCCGTGCTCACCACTGGCATTTCATCGACCAGCGATGGCGTGACCTACCATCTGACCGATGGCAGCGTCAGCACGGTGGGCGGCGTGTCGGTCTGGGTGGCAACCGCGCCGCGCCCGGTCTCGGCCACGCTGAGTTCCACGGTGCAATACCGCATCTACTTCGAGCTCAACGGCAATGTCTACACCGGCGCGTTGATCAAGGACGGCACGGTGCTGGGCGGTAGCTCCTACGTGTCCAACCCGGCCGGCACCACGGTGGCGGAGCGCATCACCTTCCTGCCTTTTGACATCCGTATGAACAAGGCGGCCCATGGCAGCCTGGTGGCGGCGATGAAGATCTGATCGCCTGACGGCGCCTGCAACGCCACCCGCAGCGTCACCCAAAGCCCTTGGCCTCTGACCAAGCGGCGTCGGGTGACGCCTGCCTTGCGGTGAACGGTCCTCTCATCCGGGATGACGGGCCTGGCGTCCGTGCAACCACCGCCCGATGATTGCAGCCGCTACGGCTGCCAATACCGCGACCGCAGCGCCCATGACGGCGACGCTTTGCGTGCCCCACCCGGTGATGGTGGCGCCACCAAGAACGGCCCCCAGGGCGATGCCTCCGTTGGCAGCAGACACGTTGAGCGTGCCTGCCAAGGCCTGCGCCTGAGGCGCCGCCTTCATCACCCGGATCTGGCAGACCGGATAGAGGGCCGTGTTTGCAATGCCCCACACACCCAGAGCGACGGCCAGCCCGACATGCGTTGTCGCCAGCAGCACGGTGGCCAGCATGCCAACAGCCAGCAAGGCGCAGAACACGGCCGTTGTGGCCAACGGCCGACGGTCGACCCATTGGCCGCCGAGCCAATTGCCGAGTAGACCGACCGCTCCAAAGCCCATCAGCCACCACCCCACCTGAGCAGCGGGTACGCCGGCGACTGTCTCCAGCAACTCAGCCAGGTAGGTGTAGCCAGCGAACATCGCCGTGAAAACGGTCACCGACAGAAGGACGTTGGCGACGAAGGCTGGATCACGCAGGATGCGCGCCTGCTGCATCAAGCCCACGCGTTGCCCGGCCGCCATCTTTGGCATGTAGACCTGCAACAGGGCGGCGACCAGTGCCGACAGGATGGCCAGTGCCCAGAAGGCGCCACGCCAGCCGAGGGTGTCGCCAGCGATGGTGCCCAGAGGAATGCCGAACAGCATGGCGGCGGAAATGCCGAGATACACCGTGGAGACAGCGCGCCCCGCACGCGTCGGTCCGGCCAGCTGTGCGGCGGTCTCGCTCGCAGTGCCCCAGAACACCGGCAAAGCCAGGGCTGGAACAATCCGGGCCACGGCGAGGATCCAGACGTTGGTGGCCATGGCTGCCACTGCATTCGACGCTGCAAAGAGCGCCAGCACGGTCAGGAACAGGCGCTTGCGCTCGACATCCCCAACCAGGCCGTGAGCGGTGGGCCAAACAGCATGACGACCACGGCGAACAGCGTGACCAGTTGGCCCGTGGTAGCCACGGACAGCGAGAGGTCTCTGGCCAGCGCTGGAAGCAGGCCGACCATGAGGAATTCCGTGGTGACGATGACAAAGGCGGCTATCGCCAGAATGATGGTCGTCGCGGAGCCGGCGGGAGAGAGCGCCTGGGGCCGAGCGGCGGGGCTGACGATGGGGGCGAGGGACATGTTGAGCAACGGGCGGTTGTAAGCCCAGGAGCTTATTGATTCCCTGATTTCCCATGTTGGATCACATTTCCAGTGATCTCATCCTTTTATTCCAGATTCGTCACCCGCAGCCGCGTGCTGAGGTGGTTCAAAAGGGCATCCACTTTCGGGAGCAACTGGCGGCTTCGCTGCCACAACAGGTAGAGCGGCAGGCCGTCGATGGCGAAGGACGGGAGCACTTCCACGAGTTCCCCGCTGTGCAACTTGTCTTCGATGAGCCAGGTGGCGAGTTGCGCCACACCAAAGCCTTGAAGCACGGCCTCGACCCAGGATTCCGCGCTTCCGACTTCGAGCCGCGCGGCGGGATGGTGGTGCTCGACGGGCGCCTCACCACGCTGGATGAGCCACGGGCTGGGTGTGCCATTGGTCCGGCGGTAGAGCACGGAATCCAGTTGGTCCAGCGAGGCGACATCGTCTGCGATGGGGCCAACACGTTCCAGGTAGCCCGGTGAGCAACAGAAGACTCGCCGCTCGCGGCCCAGAAACCGGTGGCCGATGGGGGCGGGCCAAGCGTCCGCGCCACCGATGCGCACGGCCACGTCAATGCCATCCTCCACCAGGTCCACGAAGCGGTCGGTGAGGGAGACCTGCGGCTGCACGCCTGGATGAAGCTTCATGAACTCGAAGAGCAAGGGCATGACATGCATGCGGCCGTAGGTCGCCGGCAGGTCGATACGCAACTTGCCAACGGGCACCAGGTCCTCGGCCTTCAGCACATGCTCGGCTTCTTCCAGTTCCCCAAGCACCCTCTGGCAGGTTCGGTAGAAGGCCTGACCGGCATCGGTCAGCGCAAGGCGGGGCGTGCTGCGTTCAAACAGGCGGACACCCAGCCGGGCTTCCAGCCGCGCCACGGACTTGCCCACCGCGGAGTTGGTGAGGTTGAGACGGTCCGCAGCGGCCGTGAAGTTTCCGGCGTCGACGACGGTGACGAAGACATCGATGCCTTTGAGGCGCTCGGACGGGTGCATGGGGGGAGTTTTTTTTAGGGGGTCTGCGATGGTATCTAGGCGCACCGCGACCTGGCCGGCTTCGAGTTCGGCAGCAGCGCCGTCGATGAAGCGCTGATGCGCAAGCTGCACAGCACCGCCTTTACCGAGACCGCGCACAATGTCGTCTTCATCGGAGGTCCGGGCACCGGCAAGACGCACCTGGCCACGGCGCTGGGGGTGGAGGCCATCCAACGCCATGGCAAGCGGGTGCGCTTCCACTCGACGGTCGAGCTGGTCTGGGCAGGGCGCGTTCAGCTTTTCTCCAAACACCTTGCACTGTCTTTCCGCGGGATGTGGTGCACGCCACTGAGCTTCCGTTCGTCAGGGTGACAGCGCCGAGAGCGCCTCATCTTGAGCAGCGTGCGTATCTGGAAGGTGGGGAACTATTTTCCCGTTCCTTAGAATAATTACTCTTTGGGCCGATGCGATGGTTTCTGGTCGGTGTGCCACGAGTATGCGCGTCATTTTTTGTGCTGCAATATTTCTTGATATCTCGCGCTCGTTCTTGACATCAAGATGGCTAGTGGCCTCATCCAAAACGAGAAGTCGCGGTCGCTTATATAGTGCACGTGCTAGAAGAATTCGCTGTTTTTGACCGCCCGATAGGCCGGAGCCAAGGTCGCCTACAATTGAGTGGTATCCCATTGGCATGGCAATAATGTCCTTGTGGATATTTGCGAGTTGTGCGCAATCCTCGATCAATGATTGAGAAGGCCCGACGTCAAAGAAGGAGATATTCTCGGCTAGGCTGCCAGACATCAAGGAATCCTCCTGCATGACTGCTCCAATCATGCGGCGATAGTTTGCAAGCCCGAGTTGTCTAATAGGAATTCCACCGTAAAGTATGTCGCCGGAAGTGGGCTCAAAAAGCCCAAGCAAAAGCTTCAAAAGGGTGGTCTTTCCTGATCCGCTAGATCCCTTTATGGCTACCGATTCGCCCGCGAAAATCTTGAAATTCAAATTTTTCAGGACTAGTGGAGAATTGGCAGTGTATCGGAAGGAAATGTTTCTAAACTCTATTTCTGGTTCGAGGTGAGAGATATCAGCCTGATGCGCAAGGTCCACTTCAGGCTGCTCGGATACTATGTCGCCCAGTCGATCCATATAAAGGCTCAGTAGCCTTAGTTGGGCAAGAAAATCTATGAGTGAGGAAATCCGAGAAGTGAACTGAACTTTGTATCCAACGAATGACAAGAGCATTCCAGTCGTGAATTGACTGGAGGCGTCAGGGGTGCGCTCGAGGATCATCCTGGCACCTAGCCAGAAGATTATTAAGTTCTCTGCGCCAAAGATCACTTTGTTCACCGACCCGGTAAAAATTGTGATGATTGCCGAGCGCGCATCGTAGTTTTGGACGTCGATAATCAAATTTTGCCAACGTGCTCGCCGCTGATCTATTCGATCAAAGAGTCGTAAAGGAACTATAGAACGAATGGTTTCTACGAAGTGAGTACTTTCCTTGGCAGCAAGCGTAAGTCTGCCGGCCTCCGTTGACCTCATCCAACTCAAAGTTAGAATACGAGAAATCGAATATAAAAAAACTGCGAAACAGACGATGGCGGAAAGTTTAGGCGAAACCATGAACATCATGGCCAGCGAGGCGAGCGCCATAACGCCGTCCATCGCCCCTTCAACGGCTGAAGAGGTGAGAAGCTTCTGGATTGTGCCGATGGTTCCGAATCTTGAGAGGATATCGCCAGTATGACGTTTCTCGAAATAGCCTACAGGCAACCTTAGTAGGTGAGTGAAAACATTGCTGAGCCACTGAAATCCATAGCGCTGACTGATGGATATTAGAGTCCAAGACCGAAAATAAGATGTTCCAGTTTGAAGTATGAGTAGGATGGCGTAGCCAATTATTATTATTGTCAGCAAGTCGCGGTCGGCGGATACGAGGACGTCGTCCACAATGAACCGGCTCATCAGGGGAGCGGTTAGGTTTATTAGCTCCAGAAAAATGGCGAAAATGATGACTTGGGCGAGGGCGCGCTTAAGTCCAACAACCTTGCCGGTTAATTGACGGAGTGGAATTGTTCGGCGAGCTCTCTTTTCTCGAAATGTGGCTGTCTTGGAGAACTCGATAGCAATTCCGGTAAAGTTTTCATGAAAGACCGAGGTGCTTACTTTAATGCGGCCGTGTGCCGGGTCCATTACCGTAAAGGAATTGCGATGAATTTTCTCCAATACTACAAAGTGGTTCAAATTCCAATGTAAAACACAAGGAAGTGTTAGTTTTTTGACTTCGGTAATATGAACCTTTAGCGGGCGAGCCGCCATACCGATTTCGGATGAAAATCTGGACATGTCCAGCACGGACATGCCCTTTAGGCTGAGGGGGAACTTGGTTCGGAGCTCCCTTAGATCGTAGGTCGCACCAAAGCTCGCGGATATGGCTGCGATGCATGCCAGCCCACATTCCGCAGCCTCCGACTGAACATACTCTTTCAACCTCGCACCTCCTTGACGAATACTTTGCCAAGCAATCCGTTGGGTTGGCTTGAGATAATCTTGAAATGCGGGCCGGGTGTGACAGATTTGATGTTTATGCCGAGGGAAGAGAGTGTCTCTGGAGGGGCGATTAGCCACTCTCGAGCGACATTGTCCATGGCCCCTCGATCGTCGCGCTGCGAGAGTTCAATTAAAGTCTTGTATCTCGGATGGATGGCCAGTACTTGACGATCCTCAGCTGCGACTCTTCGCAAGTTCAGATATCCTTGAATTCCCCAAGCTCTTAAGCCATTAATCAAGCTTATTTTTTTGTAACATGCCATCGGGCTTCCGTGGAATCCGATGACTGAATCATTTGTAGAGATTGTTCTGGCGTTCGGAATTAAATAGTTGGCACATGCAGACATGCAGAATTCTCCAATTTCCAGATCGAGTTGGAGTGTTCTGATGATGTTGGCAATTTCGTACGCGGCTCTAGCGTCGCCACCGAAGCTATTTATCTCTAGTGATGTGATGTGTTTGTGGGTCGCAATTAGCGCCGACAGAACGCCCGGTGTCGAAGCATCTAGTCGGCCCTCAATTCGGATGGAGTTTTTTGCTGCGACGTACCCCACTGTCGCAACTCCGCGCGAGGCGAGGAAGAATCCCCGTGTGGACTTTGCGCCCCCGGCTTCCTTCTGAAACTCGGCAATGCGACGGGTCAGTTCAAGGTCGGATGGAGGAGACTCTCCACAAAGCCCGACTTGTATGCGGTTGTGATTGCCGGGTGGAGTTCCGGCGTTGACCGTGAACATAAGTAAGCTGCTCCCCATCAGAAGGATATTCAGGAACATCGGCGCTCTGCATAACGCTTTGGATGAGAAAAGAACCTGGCCACTGATGTGGCCAGGTCGGTCAGTTTAGTTGTTTGGCTTACGCGTCTTGACGATCGTCGTCGCCATCGCTTCCTTCGTCATCGGCGTCGTCATCGCCGTCGTCAGAATCGCCGGCGTCGCCGTCAGCATCATCACCGGAGGCGCCGTCATCGCTGTCATCATCGCCGGAATCGTCGCCATCGTCCGTATCGATCTCCTCGTCTTCAATGATGTTGCCATCGGCGTCAACGTCAACGCTTTCTCCATCAGATTCGATGGTCGCATTTCCCTCGGAGTCAAAAGTGCACGAGTATTCGTATGTTTTCCCGTCGTAGCTGATCTCGAGATTTCCGCCCTTTTCGATGCACTGTCCGCCCAGGTCTTCGAGCGTCTTCAACGGACCAACTTCCACGGTTCCGTTTTTGTCATCGCCATAAAAGTGGTCCCAAATTTCGATCAGGGCAGCGACTCCCCCAATGAGTGCAGCCACTTCAAGCAGCACGGCGATCCAACCGCCGCCAACTTCGTTTTGTTCTTCTACGGTGAGTTCTCTCATTTTCCTCTCCATTTGCCTTGGATTTTTGATCTATAGGCGCATTATTCCGGAAACCATCCGGCGTGGTACTTCAATTGCTTTGCCTGCCCTTCGTTAGGCTAAATAGTGGTTCGAACATCCATTCCCAGAGCTGTCTTCGCTCGAGTTTGACTTGGGCAGTAAGTGTCATCCCCGGTTTTAGATGAATAATTTGCCCGTCTTTCTTAAAATATTGCGAAGGAATGGCTACTTGGATGCGATACAGCGGCTCTCGAGTCGCCAGGGTGGCAAATATTGCCTCTGCTTGTCCTGGTGGAATATCTTGGGGATTAATGGGGGTTGTGCCGACAACATCGATCCGGCCTTCATGCAGCCCGAATTTTTGATAAGGAAACGCTGCATACTGTATTGCGGCGCTCTGTCCTGCCTCTACCAATCCGACCACATGGCTAGCTGCATAAAGGTTTGCAACTAATTTCTTACCATCTGAGGTCGCGGGAAGGATCGTTATCACGGCAACCCCGGCGGTCGTGAATTGACCCTTCAGCACATTTATATTGACAATTTGCCCGCCCTCAGGTGCTTCGACAAGCCATTCATTTCGGGCCGAGGTTTCTTTCCATTCCTGATCTAGAGCTGCTCGTTCTCCATTGCTGCGTGCTGTCGTGCTCTCATAAGTTGCTCTGTTGCTTGCTAGGTCTGCCCGAGCAGCATCAATCAATCGACGACTGTTGTCCATCTGATGGACGATAGATCGCTCGCGCAACTGCAGGTCGAGGAGTTCCTCCTCCCGCTGTTGAAGACTTAATTGAGGAACAAATCCCTGGGCAGCCAGCTCTCGGTACCGCTGTACCGTCACTTTGGAAAGTGCAATTCTCGATCTGCTGTTGGCGAGATCGGCTTCGAAGCCATCTACTTCAGCGAGGAGGTTGCGGAGTTGCCGGTTCAAGCTTTCGTCACGCTGCTTCCACTGCGTTTCTGCTGCAAGACCTTCCATTACTATGGCTCTTTTTCGCTTTTCGAAGGCGTCCTCTTGCATCGCGGCAAGTCTTCCGGAAACAGTTGCCCTGTCGCTTTGGAATTTAATTAATGGCGTCGATGCTTCAACATATTGACCCTCCTTAACGAGAATCTTCGCCACTGTTGCGGCTTCAGGGGAATAAACGCTCAAGACACCGCCCGCTGGGACGAGCACTCCTGACAAAGCAACCTTTTGATCATAGGAGGCCGCTGCCATAAAGGTCAGAAGCGCAATCATTGCAAAGAGCACGAATACTGTCATGGCCAGGCGATTGGGGGAGTTCGATATTCGGACTTCGCCCGGCAAATGGTCTTGGAGTTTTTCTATAACCTCTCTTCTAAAAAGGCTGGTCATTTGCGCGTTCTGATCTTCGTAGCCATTGAATCAACCTCGCATTTTAGGCAGTGTGTCGAAAATGTGTCCGCCGGGTCGCTGCTTGCAAGAATCTTAATGAAATTGAAGTCGCCGTTTCTGTGCATTCGGCTAGGGAAAGTCTTTAGAACTTAATAAAGGCGATACATTTGTTGTCTACTATTCTTCCTTGTTATTTTTGATTCTTGATTGGTTATCGATCGCGCGATGTGCGAACAAAGTTCCCAGTTCTGTGGGATGCCGCCGGGGGGAACCCTTCTGTAGTCATTGGCCGATCCCCCAAAAGGGTTGTGGTGCCGTGGAGCGATGCCCGGATAGCCCTAATTACCCTGAGCGAGCAATGTGCTAGATGGCCTTAGCACGAAACCACCCTTCGTGAAACAGTATTGATGTGCGCCTCCGCAGCTGACGGGTTGTAATGAGTCGAGCGCAGCTTTTGGTCCAACCTAAACGCACCTCTGGAAAGGCTGGCAGGCTAGTAACCGCTGCTGTGGCAGTCATCGTCGCGGGCGCAAACGGACTGCTGACATCAGTGAAAGAGCAGGAAGGCAGAGCGCGTGGAACAAAAGATCGACCGCCACAACTCGCGGGGCAAGGGGAGGTCTAGTCGCGTCAAGCTAGGACAGACTTCTCGGGGGAAGAACCGGCATAGACTCGGTTGCCGGAGACCAAGTCCAGCGGTCATTCGGGGGAACAATTCTTGGCTGCCCGCCGTGCGGCCCGTCAATATGAAGCGGGAGAGCGTGCGGGCCTGCGTGCCGAATTGGCAAAGCCGACAGTAATTCAAGTCGTGTCTCCGTGCGCCTCCTGTCCAGCAGCACCCCCACTGTCGACCTCCACCAAGGTGACCTTCGCAAATGGCGCTCACAACCTGGACACGGCCGCTTTCGATGTGATCAACGACGTGGTGGCAACGCTGCGCCTGAAGCCAGCGTCTGCCGTATTGCTTCGCGCACAAACCGACACGCTGGCAAGCATCACGCTGAACCAAGCACTCTCAGCCAGGAGGGCTAAGGCTGTGCGGCAGGCGTTGCAAGATCAAGGCGGTGTTGCCCCGAGCCGGATATTTGTCTCTGAGTTGCCCGAGACAGCATTGCCGGTCGTTACCGGCGACGGTGTCTCGAAGCCTGCGAACCGCAGCGTCGAGCTCATCGTGGTACCACTCGCGCCGCCGTTCTAAGCCTGATCACCCAACTTGATCGCAACGCAAGGGCTCTAGGGAAGGTCTGCAAAACTCTGCCGGCCATCTTGCCTGATGGCCCAAGGCTTGCGAGGATGTAGGCATGAAGCAGCAAAGCCTCGGACTGAACCTGTTGACCAAGAAGACGCGTAAGCGGGAGTTCCTGGAGCAGATGAACAAGGTCGTGCCGTGGGACGTGCTGGTGCAGATCGTGGCGCCGCACTACCCGAAGGGCAAGACAGGCCGACCACCATTCCCGATCGAGACCATGCTGCGCATTCACTACCTGCAGCAGTGGTTCGGTCTGAGCGACCCGGCGATGGAGGAGGCGCTGCACGACATACCGCTGTACCGTGAGTTCGCCAAGCTCGACGGCATGATCACCCGCTTGC
>NZ_FOAV01000017.1 GCF_900109745.1 Roseateles sp. YR242
ATCGTCTACGGCGTGCTCAAGTCCAAGCAGCCCTTCAACCCCCACCAAATCTCGATCGAAGAGACTTGACGCTTAGAACGGTGTCTTGACTTCCGCAAAAGGCACCCGGATCAGCACCTTCCGAACCGAGAACCGCAACGAATTAACCCAGCGTTGCGCAGCCTCGGTCAGTACTCCGTCTACCTGGCAACGCCATTCCGGGAGCCAGTCCATCACAAAGTGCAACGCGTGCGGTACCCGGGTAGCAAAGGAGAACGAGAGGCAGGAGGCGAGCGCTCAGCCCGGCAGAGGCAGCGACGCCAGTTCACGCATCAGCTCACCAATATTGGCCCGCAAGGCACCCTCCGTGGCAATGCGAAGTTGCTCGGTAGGACTGAGGCTGTCGTCAATGCCAGCCTTCTGCGTGGTACGCAAGGTGCGCTGGTACAGCGCCGTCTTGGCGCCACGCTCGGTCAAGGTGTAGCGCACTGCAATGGCCACCTCGGGCGAGACCGGCACCTGCGGCTGCGCCAGCGCCAAAAGCTCCACCTTGAGCTGGTATCGCCCCGTGTCCGGCACGTCCGGCATCAGGCCCAACCGCCGCAACGACTCCTGGTAAGCCTGCGTCAGGCTCATGTCGGTGATGCGAGTTCCCCACCATCGCGAGGTCTCCTCACCCCCCTTCACCGGCAGCAGGTCCACATTGCGGCGCAATTGCGGACTGATCCAGGAACGGAGCTGCAACGACTCCATGTCCGTGATCGTGAGCTCCAACGGCCGGGCCGGTGCCCCACAGCCGCTCAACACCATGGACAAGACCGCCGCAGCAGCCAACGGCTGCCAGGCTGAAGCCAACGGCCGCCACGCAGAAGCCAAAGCCCGGTGCGCACGCCCATAGGCATGCGCCCCAGGGCGCCGGAGGTGAGCAGGGCTGCGGTCGATCATGCCCATGATCTTGCCTTCATCAGGCACGCCGTGGTGACCGGAAGTGAGCGGGAATCGGCCTGGAAACCCACGCTTAAGCCTCAAAGCCGCCGGTGGTTCAGCGCAGGCAATTGCTGGCGCACCTGCTTGAGCCGCGCCGGATCCATGTCCGCCAGGGCAAGGCCTTCACCCTCGGGGAGGCAGGCCAGCACCTCGCCCCAAGGGTCGATCACCATGCTGTGCCCCCAGGTGCGGCGCCCGTTTTCATGCAGGCCGCCCTGAGCCGCCGCAATGACAAAGGCCTGGTTCTCGACAGCGCGTGCCCGCAGCAGCAGCTCCCAGTGAGCCTGGCCCGTGGTGTAGGTGAAGGCTGCGGGGACACTGATGAGATCCAGCGGCGGCTGGCCCTCGGTGAAGTTCATGGCCCGGTACAGCTCCGGGAAACGCAAGTCATAACAGACGGACAAGCCGATGCGCAGGTCCGGATCACCACCGCCCAGCCGGGCCACCACCGTGGACGGGGCATCCCCCGCCTCCAGCACACGACCTTCGTCGTAATGCTCGCGGCCGTTGTCGTAGCGGAAGAGGTGCAGCTTGTCGTAACGGGCCGCCACCGAGCCGTCCGGCGCGAATACACAGGTGCTGTTGCGCACCCGCTCGGCCGGGACAGGCCCGCCCTCCAGCGCCATGGGCAGCGTGCCCCCCAGAATCCACAGGCCCGTGTCCCGCGCCGCACGGCTGAGCATGCCCTGAATGGGCGCGTCCAGATCACCCGCCCGCTCGGCAAAGGCGAGCTTGTCGCCATCCTGCTGACCCATGAGGCAGAAATACTCGGGCAGGGAGACCAGGCGCGCACCCTGCGCTGCAGCCTGTTCAATCCAGTGCCGGGCCCGGTCCAGGTTGGCCTGGAGGCTGGTGCCGGACACCATCTGGATGGCGGCGATCTTCATGGTGCGCTGTCTCCTTCGGTGTGCGGCGGGCTCGCCGCCTGCGCAGTGCCGGTCTTGCCGTCTGGCGTGGTGCCCTGCGGTGCGCTCTGCGGCAACGCCCGGCGCGGCAACTGCTCAATCTTGGGGTCGCTCCAACTGCCCGTCACACGGAATTCCTCCGTGCTGGCCGCAGCGATGGGTTTGCGCAACAGCCACTGGGCCAGGAAGGTGCCCAGCCCAATGGCCGGGTTGATGGCGGCATACGCCAGCGCCGCGCCCCCCGCATTGATCTCGGGCACGACCAGCACGTGCAGGTCCTGCGTCTCCGCCGCCAGGTCCGCAGAGCCTTCCATCAGCACCGCCGCCGCCAACCCCCGCATGCGCAGGTTGTCGCTGCGGGCCACCCCTTTGGCAATCTGGATGTCCCCGCCCACGTTGTCGAAGGCGAAACCCTCCGAGAAGACGTCCCGGAAGTCCAGCGTCAGCCGTCGCGGAATGGACTGCAGGCTCAGCACGCCCAGCAGCCGACCCACCCCAGGCTCCGCTTTCAGGAACTGGCCCGCATCCATGGAAACCTTGAGCTTGCCCGTCATGGATGGGTAATCCAGCGAGAGCGGCGAACCCTGCCAGGCCAGTTGGCCCGTCAACGTGCCCTTGCCGTGACGCAGCACCTGGCCTTGCCCCATACGCTCCAGCAACTTGCCGGCATCCACCACGTCCAGCTTCCAGTCCAGGTCCGTCCGGCGCGTGGATTTGCCCGCAGCCTCCGGAGCCCACTGGCCCGTGGCGCTGAGCGTGGCGTCTTCATTCTTGAGCAGCAGCTTGTTGAGCTTCCAGTCGCGAGCATCGGTCTGCTGCTGCGCCTCGATCTCCAACCGGCCCAGGCGCTTGCCCTTGAGCTCGAAGTTCTCGACCAGGATGTCCAGCGTCGGGATGGAACTGGGCTGGCTGTCCAGCAACTGCTCCACCGAGTCTGCATCCGTCTTGGGGACCGAGAGCCGCGCCAGGCGGGCAAAGACCCGCCCCGGCTGATTGGGCCGCGCCAGGCGCACCTGGATGAAGCCGCTGAGCTGCTCGGCATCGATGGAGGCGCTCCAGGTGTTGGCGGCGCTGTCATGCGTGAGGCCGGCGACGACACGGTTGAGCGTGCGCCCGTTCATCTGCAGCGTCTGCACCTTCAAGGCCAGTTGGGACGGCGCGTACGCGCCTTCGGCGGCGGAGTCCGCTGCCGTGTCCGTGCCGTTGCCGGCGCCCAGCCCGGTGGTGGTGCTGCCCATCAGCCGAGGCAGGGCACTTTGCCAGGCATCCGCATTGAACTGGTTGAGCGCCGCGCGGGCGATCACGCCCTGGGCGGGCAGGTCGGGCAGCTTTTCTCCCACCGCCACGGCGCCGCGCAGGACACGGGCGGATTCGCCGGTGATGTCTCGTTGGTAGACCGCCGCCACAGGGCCAGCCTCCACGCGCAATTCCTCACGCTGAGCGCCGGCCGGCGCGGCGATGGCGCGGGTGCTGACCTTCAAGGGCCATGTCTCATCCGCGCCCTTGCGCAAGGGCGCCGGCAGGTCGATACCGATGCCCTGCAGCGAGCTGGTGAGCGCGATCTCGGTCTGGCCCTTGTTGATGCCCAGCTCGAACCGCACGGCCGCCTGGCCCGTCATGACCGAGGCCGCATGCGGACCCAGGCCCAGCTCCGGCGCATTGCGCAGCGCCTCGGCCGTCACCGTGCCGTTGGCCACGAAGCGCATGCTGCCATCCGTCAGTGAGCCGCCTTCGAAGGTGGCGTCGCCACCCAGCACCCGAGCCTGACCCCCCCGGATCTGCACCCCCTTCTGGTCGAAGTCGATGCGCGCGCGGGTCTGGGCGAAGAACGGGGCGTCCGGGCGCAGACGCATGTCGTTGCCGGTCAGCAGGACCTGCCCTTTGACGGTGGTGTCGTCAATATGAGCCAGCGGCAGCTTCAGCGCCAGCTTGAGGGACATCGGGCCGCTCGCCACTGTGTTGTCCAACGCGTGGCTGGTCAGCTCGCTAATGGGCGAGTGATGGACATAACGCAAGGCGTCCGCCAATGCGCCGCGGCCCTCGCCGGAGATGTCCAGCACGGGGCTGTGGTGGTAGAGATCCGTGATCTGGCCCTGGACGTTGGACAGCTCCACGCCGGAGAGCCGCGCGCGGCCGTTGCGGATGCTCATGCTGGCACGGTCGAAGATCAGCTCGGCGTTGAGCTGGTCCATGGCCGGCCAGGGTGAGTTGAAGGCGGGATGGCTCTCATCGGCCGGGTGGCTGGGCACATAGGCCAGCGTCAGGTCGCGCACCTGGCTGCTGATCTTGAAGATGCCCTTGCTGCGCGGCGCATCGAACGGAAAGTCCGCCAGGTCGCCCTGCATGCGCACCGCCACCTTGTGGACCGTGCCGTCACGGATGGCGTCGCGCACATAACGGCGGGCGTCAGACCCCATGCTGGCGGGGAGATAGCGCAGCACCCGGTCGGCACGCACCTCCTCGATGTGGCCGGTGAGGTCCAGGCGCCCGATGTCGTGGGGGCGCTTGACGGCGCCGCTGCTCTGCCAGGTGCCGTCCAGGTCCGCCTGCAGGTCGTCCGTGATGAGGCGAACCTTATTGAACTGAACCGTCCAGACGGGGCCCGCCGGGGCCTGCGCGGCGGAGGCCACGGAGGACGCCGAGGACGCCCGCTGCCCGGCCGACTGTTGTGCCGCCTGGGCCGCCAGCCTCGCCAGCCCGCCGCCCGGGCCGGTGCTGGCCTCCGGGGTCTGGGCGCGCCAGGTGAGCGAGGCCTGCGCATGGCGCAGCGGGAGGGTGGCCTCCTCAAACACACCAGGCAGGGTGATATCGCCATCCTTGATGGTGAGCGAGGCGGTGCCGCCCTGGTCGGTGGCGTCGAATTGCAGGTCGGCGTTGTTGACACCCGGCCGGCCGGTGGCTGGCGCCGAAGCCGGATCGTCCGCTGCCACCAATTCGGCCGCCGCCAGGTGCAGGCCTTGCAACTGGCCCTTGGCTCGGTAGCTGCGCGGGTGTTCCAGCGGGCCGTCCCAGTGCACCTGCAGCGCGTTCAGCAGGCCGGCGGGCTTCATGTCCGCCACCAAGGTGCGCGGGGCTTCCCCCACCGGCAGGCGGGAGAGGATCTGGGCACCCAGGGTCAGGTCAAGTTGCTGGGCTTCGAAGTCCCCCCCCGTGACCTGGCCGGTCTTGCCATCACGCTTGAGTTCCAGCGCCCAGTCAGATCGTGGCCAATCCAGCCCATCACCCGCACGGAAACCCAGTTGACGGGCCTGCAGCACGAACTGATCGGGCGTCTGCTTCATCACCAGCCGGCCTTCAATTCGGGCCAGATCCAGTTCCGGCAGGGCCGGGGCCACCCGCAGCTTCACGGCGCGCAGGCCCATGTCCAGCGTCAGGCTGCTGGGCTGGCCTTTGTTGACATCCAGCCAGGCGCGCAGCGCGCCATCGCCTTCGTTGAGTTCAAACGGGAGATCCAGATAGCGGCGCAGTTCCCGAACATCGGTGCGGGGCAGGTCGGCATAGAGCTGGCCGCTCCATTGCTGCACCGCACCAGGGCGTGCCAGCAGGGATTGGGTGAACTGGCCGCGCAGGCTGAAGCGTTCACCCCAGCCCGCCGGCGGGGTCGCGTCCAGTCGCAACTGGTGGCGACGCAAGCCGTTGCGCAGCACCAGGTTCAGGTCGAAGAGCTCCAGCGGCGGGGCCTGGCGCAGTTCGTCCACCCAGCGGATGCGGCCATGCAGGATGACGAACTCGTGCTGCTGGAAAAACCAGTCCGAGGCATCGTCCGAAGTGGAGGTGTTCTGGGGGCCGTCCACGCTGAGGCCGGCAATGAACACCCGGCCCTGGGCATCCCGGCGGAGGAGAAGCTCCGGGCTGTCCAGCAGCAGCTGCGAGAAACGCAGCTCCAGCACCAGCAGCGAGCGGGCGGAAAGGGCGGCATTGACCCTGGGCAGACGCAGGGCTTCCCGGCCGGATGGGTCGGTCAGGCGGACGTCACGCAGGTCCAGGGCGGGGATCCAGCCGGTGGAATTGGCCTTGATGCTGCCGATATGGACCTGTATCCCCAATGCTCGGGTGGCTTGCTTTTCGAGCTCGGGGCGCCAGTCATCGATGTGGGGCAGAATCGCCCACTGCAACGCCAGCCAGGCCGTCAGGAGCAGGGCCAGCAAGCCCAGCAGCGGCCCCATGATCCAGAGTGCGCAGCGGGTCCAGAAGCGTCGAGTGGATCGATGCGTTGAACGTTCTGTTGTACGTCCTGCACGTTGCGACACGACCGGGGACCCGGTGTCAGAGCTGGAATCGGCGGGAGAGGACATGTAAGAGGTAACGGCGGTCGCCGAATCTAGCACAGCCATTCCGGGCCATGAGCCAACAAGAGTTTTCTTTACCGATGGATTCAGTTGCCTCGGCTTTCGCCGCAGATCACAGCCGCTTTGTACAGCGGATCCGACGCCGTTATGGCGCCGAATTGTCGCTGTTGCCGCCCGGCCTGCCGGACGACACGGTGATGCGCGACCTGGTGGACCGTCTAGGGCAAGATGGGCGCCCGCTGCCCGCCGCCCTGCGGGTGATGCGCCAACTGGTCCTGGAGCGCCTGGCGGTGCTGGACGTGGAGCAGGGCGCGCCCATGGCGCACGTGACGCAGGCCATGACCCATCTGGCCGAGATCAGCCTGGACATCGGGCTGGCCCATTGCCGCGCGGAGCTGGATGCCCTGCACGGCAAGCCGCGCAATCACCAGGGCCAGGAGATCGACTTCTGGGTGGTGGGCATGGGCAAGCTGGGCGGACGGGAACTGAACGTCTCGTCCGACATCGACCTGATCTATATCTATGAGGACGATGGCCAGACCGACGGTTTGGCCGATGGCCGCCAGCGCATCACCGCGCATGAGTACTTTGCCCACCTCTCGCGTCGGCTCTCCACCCTGATCGGCGATGTGACCGAGGACGGCCAGGTCTTCCGCGTGGACCTGGCGCTGCGCCCCAACGGAAATTCCGGCCCGCCGGCCGTCAGCCTGGCCATGCTGGAGGAGTATTTCCTGGTGCAGGGCCGCGAGTGGGAGCGGTTTGCCTGGTTGAAGAGCCGCGTGGTCGCCCCCCGGGCCAGCGTGGCCAATGGCCGGGCGCTGCAGCTGCGGGACCTGGTGCAGCCGTTTGTGTACCGCCGGTATCTGGATTACGGCGTCTTCGAAGGCCTGCGGCAACTGCATCGCAAGATCCGGGACGAAGCCCAGCGCCGCGCCGCTGGTCGGCCCGAGCGGGCCAATGATGTGAAGCTGTCGCGCGGCGGCATCCGTGAGATCGAATTCATCGTGCAGTTGCTGCAGGTGGTGCGCGGCGGGCAGTTCCCGGAAATCCGCACCCGCTCCACGCTGAAGGCGCTGAACCGGCTGGCCGCCCGCGGCCTGATGAAGCCCGAGACTGCTACCGAACTGGCCAAGGGCTACGACTTCCTGCGCCGGGTGGAACACCGCATCCAGTACCTGGACGACCAGCAGACCCATTGCCTGCCCAGCGCCGATGAGGACCTGGGCTGGATTGCCCGCAGCATGGGCATGGCCTGCGAGCGCGATGCCTGCCAATTGCTGGACCGGCTGCTGGAAGTGCGTGAGCTGGTCGCCACCGAGTTCGATGCCCTGCTGCATGACGGCGTGGCGCCTTCCTCGGGGGGTTGCCGCAATGGCATGTGTGGTGGCCCGCCGCTGCCGATCGACAGTGAGGAATTTCTCGACAAGCTGCAACCCGATCTGGCCGCGAGCGTGCGCCGCTGGGCCCAGCAGCCCCGGGTGCAGAGCCTGCGGGAGGAGTCCCGCCTTCGGCTGGCCAAGCTGGTGGGCCGCGCATCGCTGGCGGTCAAGCAGGGGGAGTGCACCCTGGAAGCCGCGCAGCGGTTTGTGGATTGGGTGGAGCCGCTGCTGCGCCGGGAGAGTTATCTGGCGCTGCTGGTGGAGCGGCCGGCCGTGCAGGGCCGCCTGCTGCGCCTGCTGGGGCTGGCGCGTTGGCCCATGCGTTATCTGATGCAGCACCCGGGCGTGATTGATGAACTGGCCGATACCCGTCTGCTGCATGAACGCTTCGACGGCCCGGCCTTCATCCAGGACCTGCAGGCCCGGCACGATGCCTGGGCTGAGCACGGCGAGGCTGACGAGGACGCGTTGCTGGACAGCTTGCGCCGCGCCCACCATGCTGAGGTCTTCCGCACGCTGGTGCGTGATGTGGAAGGCCAGCTCAGCGTGGAGCAGGTGGCGGACGAACTCTCGCTGCTGGCCGATGCCACGCTGCAGTGCGTCATCGCCTGGGCCTGGGACCGGCACAAGCAAAAGCATCGTCCTGACCCGCGCCTGGCCGTCATTGCTTACGGCAAGCTCGGCGGCAAGGAACTGGGCTACGGCAGCGACCTGGACCTGGTGTTCCTGTTCGACGACGACGACGAGAACGCGCCGGAGATCTACGGCACCTTCGTCCGCAAGTTGATCACCTGGCTGACCCTGCGCACGGCAGCGGGTGAACTCTTCGATATCGACACGGCCTTGCGGCCCAACGGCAACTCTGGCTTGCTGGTGACCTCGCTGACGTCGTTCGACCGCTACCAGACCGGTCGCGGAAGCAATACGGCATGGACCTGGGAACACCAGGCCATCACGCGGGCTCGATTCTGTGCGGGAGATGCCGCACTGGCGGAGCGGTTTGAAGCCACACGCCGGGCGGTGATCACTTCGGCGCGTGACCCGCAGGCGTTGCGCCAGGAAGTGGTGGCGATGCGCGAGAAGCTGCGTGCGGCGCGCCCGGTGCGGGAGGGCTTCTTCGATGTGAAGCACAGCCCGGGCGGCATGGTGGATGCCGAGTTCACGCTGCAATACCTCATCCTGGCCCATGCGGGCGCGCATGAAGAGTTGCTGGCCAATGCCGGCAACATCGCCCTGCTGCAACGCGCCGAGGCAATGGACCTGCTGCCGCCCGGTGTGGGCCGTGCGGCGGCGGACGCCTACCGTGAGCTGCGGCGTGTGCAGCACCGGGCGCGGTTGAACGAGCAGGCCACCGCGCTGGACGGCGAAGCCGCGCTGGCCCTGGCCCCACAGCGGGACGCCGTGCTGACCTTGTGGCACGCGGTGTTTGGCGGCTGACGGCGGAGCGAAGCAGATGCCGGGTCGTGCATGGTTGCTGCTGGCGGTCGGGTTGGCTGCCGGGGCCCTGCTGACCTGGGTCCAGCCGCCCGCCGTGCAGGCCGCCCTGGAATGGCAGCCCGATCGGGCCTGGGAGCAACCCTGGCGTGCCTTCACGGCGGCGCTGCTGCACTGGAGCCCGCAACACCTGATTGCCAACCTGGCCGGTTGTGCCGTGGTGGGGCTGCTGGGCGTGACGGCGAGGCTGGGTAGGCGCGAGGCGTTGGCCTGGCTGCTGGCCTGGCCCCTGACGCAGCTCGGGCTGCTGTGGGAGCCGCAGCTGACGCGTTTTGGCGGGCTCTCCGGTGTGCTGCATGCCGGGGTGGCGGTGGCGGCCGTGGCGCTGCTGCGCGCACCGAGGGCGCATGGCCGTACCCGGGCGATCGGGTTGCTGATCGCGATCGGACTGGCCGTGAAGGTCGCGGGTGAGCAGCCGCTGGCAGACCCACCGCTGCGCCACTGGGAGGGCTGGAGCATCTCGATCGCGCCGCTGGCCCATCTCACCGGGGTGGTGAGCGGCACCTTGACGGCGGTGATCGGCATGGTGGGTGCGGCCTGGTGGGCGCGCCGGCACGGCACTGCGGCAGCAACAGAGCAGACAAAAGCTCGGCCGATTCAGTAAAAGTGCCCATGGGCGTGGGCCTGGGCTGCCCCGAAGATGCGCGGGCACCCCACACTTCACAGACATGAAAGAAACGCCCGCCTTCAAGTCCACGCTGTCCTCCACCGAGGCGGTGGTGGTGTCCGCCGTGTGCTTCGGGCTGTTCAGCCTCTGGTCGGTGCAGGCGGTGATGGCGGGTTTCCCGGCCGCGCGTTATTCCAACGACGGCGTGCTGCAGATGATCGCGCTGGAGTTGGTGCTGGCCGGTGCGGCGCTGCTGTTCCTGCGGGTGCGCGGGTTCGATGTGGCCTCATTGCTGCCCCGTCCGACCTGGTGGGACACCTTGCTGGGCGCACTGACCTATCTGGCGGCCTGGATGCTGGAGACGGTGTGCACCTCCGCCTACCAGGCCATGGTGCCGCCATCGCCCACACCTGATGTCATCGAGTTTTCGTTCAACGGCTTGACGGTGGCGACGCTCATTGGCTTCTCGGTGGTGAACGGTCTCTTCGAGGAGGTGTTCCTGCTCGGGGTGCTGGTGCGCGGCCTTCGCGGGCTGGGGCTGGGCCTGGCGATCAGCCTGCCTTTGCTGCTGCGGCTGCTGTATCACACCTACCAGGGGCCGGTGGGTGCCCTGGGCGTGGTGGCGTTCGGGTTGGCGGTGACGCTGGTCTATGTGAGGACCGGGCGGCTGTGGCCCTCGGTGTACGCGCACATCCTGGCGGATGTGATTCCGATGGCCGTGTGGGGCGTGTCGGACTGACTTCACTTCGTGAAGGGTGGCGCCTCTTGCATGGCCTTCGCCAGGGCCGCATTGCCTTGGCCTTCAAGGCCGTGAATGGCGCCTTCACGATCGGCGGCCGCGTGGTGCTGGTTCAGCTTGCGCTTGCCTTCGAGCCGCGTCAGGCGGATCTCGATGCCCACGATGTGGCCCAGCATTTCCGCGAGGTAGTCCGGCGGAGCGTCGCCCATCTTCCACGGTTGCGGCTGGCTGGCCTCGTGCTGGCGGGTGAGGCGGGCCAGCACACCGCGCAGGAACTTCTCGTCTTCATGGACGTGGAAGGTGCCGTGGGCGTGGACTACCTCGTAATTCCAGGTGGGCACCCGGCGATGCGTTTCCTGCTTGCCGGGGTACCAGTTGGGGGAGATGTAGCCCTCGGCGCCACGGAACACGACCATCACCTCGCTGCCGTTCACAACGTCCTGCCACACGGTGTTGGCGCGCGCCACGTGTGCCAGCAGTGTGCCGGGACCGTCCGACGCGGGGTCCAGCAGGAACGGGATGTGATGGGCTTCCAGGCCAGCCGCCGTGTGAGTGACCAGCATGCCCAGGGCGTTCTCGCGGACGATGCGATGAAGCTCCTGGGCGCGCGGCTCGGCGAACTGCGGGGGAAGGTACATGAGGCGCTCCTGCGGTGGCGATTGGTGGAGATCGTGGCGATCGTGGCGATTGTGGGAATCAGGTGGGGCGAGGGCGATGAGGGCATTCGCCGAAGACCGAAAATGTGCGGTTGGAGCGGCCTGCATGTCAAAGCCCGGCGTAGCGATTCCGGCTGTGCCGCTGGGCGATGGTGCGCCCTGGCAACGGTTGCCAGCTTGACGCGAGGCGTCCATGCGCCGGGAGATGGGGCAGCCCTGCCGAATGTCTCAAGCAGCGGGCCTCGGTGCAGGTGTGAGGTCCAGACCCGCCCAATCCGTGAAGGATTGGTTACATCAGCGTGAAGCGGAGCACAGCCGCTTGCACACAATGGCGGTGCCTTCGCCGCCGGTCGCAGTCGTGAGCCGCCCCGAGGGCTGTACTGGATTCTCCAAGAGCCGCTTATGCCCCTGACAGATGTGAAGAACCGGCACTGGCCGTGGTTGTGCCGCGTGACCGCGATGTGCGTGATCAGTGTGTTGGCCGCCTGCGGGGGTGGTGGTTCGGGCAGCAGTGACGCATCCACCCCGGTTGGTGCCGACCCGTCTGCACCCGTTGCCAGCACGCCGTCTACCGGGACGGGCACCGGCACAGGCACAGGCTCCGGTACAGGCACCGGCACCGGCACCGATACCTCCACGAATCAGCGCTCGCTCAGCTTCACCGCGACCGATGCAGAAATCCCCAACCCCGAGCGCGGCTTTTACCGCTGGGCCTGGACCAATCTCGACGCACTGACCGCCGCCGATGCGCAAGACGCCTACAACAATGGCTACCGTCTGGTCTACGCGCCCCTGAACCTCTCCAGCTGGAAGACCACCGACCTGCCGGCAAGCCTGCTGACACAGCTCACCACCGCCTTTGCCAACGCCCGTGCGTCCGGCATCAAGCTGGTGATTCGCGCGGTCTACAACTACCCGGCGTCGGAAACGGAATATCTCAACGCACAGGACGCCAGCCTGACCCGTGTACAAGGGCACATCAGCCAACTGAAGCCGGTGCTGCAGGCCAATGCGGATGTCATCGCCTATGTGCAGGCCGGGTTCATCGGCGCCTGGGGTGAGTGGCATACGTCCTCCAACCAACTGACGACCACCGCCAACCGCACCGCCGTGCGGGACGCGCTGCTGGCTGCCGTGCCCACCAACCGTTTCATCCAGGTCCGGTACCCGCCGTATGTGATGGACTGGACGCCGACCTTGCCCAGCCTGGCTTCCGTGCTGACAGGCAGCTACCGCGTGGGCGTGCACAACGACTGCTTCCTGGCCAGCGCCACGGACGTGGGCACCTACGACGAAAACGCCACGACGCAGGCCAAGCAGCGCGCCTATGTGTCCCAGCTCGGGGACCTGGCCCCCTTTGGCGGTGAAACCTGCGACCCGGCGGACGAGAGCAATGCCGTGCCGCGCACCACCTGCGACGACATCCTGACGGAAGGTGAGCGTTATCGCCTCACCTACCTGAATGACGAGTACTACCGCGACCTGTTCCATACGCGCTGGATCCAGAACGGCTGCATGCCGGAGGTGAAACGCAAGATGGGTTACCGGTTGCAACTGGTGTCCGCTTCGCATCCGACGACGGCCACCCGTGGCCAGGCGCTGACGATGACCGTCACCGTGCGCAACACGGGCTGGGCCCGGATGTTCAATCCGCGAGGTGTTCAGGTCCTGCTGCGGGATTCCGCCGGCACGGTCCGCCGCCTGACCGCCGACGGCGCTGACCCGCGCAGCTGGGTGCCAGGCGCGGACCAGACTGCCACGCTGACGGCCACCGTCCCCGCCGATCTGGCCGTGGGGACCTACGCCCTTTGGCTGGCCTTGCCGGACGGCGATACCCGCCTGGCCAACGACGCACGCTACTCGGTGCGGGTGGCCAATGCGGACGACACCACCACAGGCCAGAAATGGGATGCCACCCTGGGAGCGTTTGCGCTGGGGGCGTCGCTTGAAGTGAAGTAAGGGGCGGCATCCGTGCCGCGCGCCGGGTGGGGCCGGCCATGACTTAAGGCCTGAACCGCGCGGCATCCTTGCTGCTACGCTTTTGCCGTGTTCAGCGCGCCCGCGTCGCGCAGCTGAGCCGGTTCACGAAGGGTAGACGTCCATGGCTGAAAACGACCACCATCCCAATGCGCCCGCTGGCGGCGGCGGCCTCGGCACCTTCAAGGGGTCCGGGCCCTTGGGCACGAACGGCAGTGTTGAGAAATGGTCCAGGCCGGGTTCCCTGGGCGTGGAGCAACAACCGGCGGAGACGCTGACGATCAGCGGCATGGTGGCCGCAGGCGGCCCGTTGTCGCCCAACACGATCGCGGCCGTGAATAAGGCCGCTGCGAAGACGCCGGCCCAGTGGAAGCGGTATGTGGCCTACGCGGACGTCGTCAAGGTGGGCGGCTCGCTCGCCTGGCGCGCCAACAACCCGGGCAATCTGCGCGATGCCGGTACCAAGATCGCCACAGTGACCGGCGCTGTGGGGAAGTTTGCCGTGTTCGCCACCCTGGAAGACGGGCGCAAGGCGCAAAAAGCACTCTATTTGAACAAGTATGGCGACATGACGGTCAAGGACGCCATCAACAAGCTCACGCCGCCCTCTGAGAACGACACCAAGAAATACCTGGCTGAACTGACCAAGGCGGGCGTGGACACAGAGAAGGACGTCAAGTCCCAGATCGACACGCTGATGACCGGGGTGGAGGCCAACGAAGGCCTGATCAGCGGCACTGAAGTGAAGAGGGTTCCATGAGCAAGCGGGCGTGGGGACGGCAACGGCCCGTGATGGCCTTGTGCCTGGTGGCGGCCGCCTGGGCTGGAGTTTCGGCATCTGCATCGGCATCGACTCCTGCCGAAGCCATCGCGCCAGCCGAGACGGGAACTGCAGCGACTTCGGAGGCGGCTATCGGCTGTCAACGCCTGCGAGTGGCGCTGGACCCAAAGGTCACGGCGGAGATCGTCGAACGCGACTGGGGCACCGGGGCGGACCGCGTGGGCGCCAACGCCAGGCTTGAACTGGTGGGTTGCGACGGCAAGGTGGTGGACCAGTTGCCGCTGGAGTCATCCCTTGCGCAATTGGATACGACGCCGGTTCGCGGCGCCCCACGGCCGACCTATCTCGTTTCCGCCGATCTGACGCAAGAGGCCGGCAGCTACAACGGCCCGTTGACCACGGCGGTGGAAGTGGAGGCGGGGCGCCTGAAGGTGGCCACCGCCCGCACTGCGCAAGGCAAGACCGTGCCCCTGCGGCTGGCCCTCACGGGCAAGGCGGCCTGGAAGCGCGCGCAGGGGAAAGGCGGCGAGGAGCTGTGGTCGGTAAGCAGCCAACCGGCTGGGGACGGCTTCAAGACCACCTACGCCCGTTTCTTCGTCAAGGGCAAGGCGTGGGTGGCGACCTTCCGCACCAAGCCGGAGCTGTGGGAGTCCGACGGGGAATTCCCGTCGGATGCGGAGTTCACCGGCCAGGCGGGCCGGTAGCCTCAGGGAAGCGCTGCACCATCAGCGGCTTGTATGCGGCGGATACTCCATCTGCCATGGAGCTATCTCCAAAGAGAGGGGTAGGCGACCCTCTCGTGTCTGTAGATTGGGAATCCACTACTGGAGAGGAAGCGTTTCCTCGAACATCATCCGCCAATCGGCCACCCGGCCGAACTGCTGATCCATGCTCGCCGCCTGACCATGTCGCCCCAAGTTCCCCGACACAGCTCGCTGGCCGGCCTGTTGCTCAGGCTGGCAGGCCAACGCCTGCTTCCGGTCCTGGCCTTGTTGCTGCTGGGCGGGGCCGCTTCGAGCGCAGCGGCGGGTGCGTTGGCGGACTATGAACATACCGTCTGGAGCGAGAAGGACGGGCTTGCCGCCGGTGTGGTGTCGATCACGCAGGTGCCCAACGGCATGTTGCGGCTGCGGACGGCCTTGGGCAACCAGATCTTCGACGGCGTCGAGTTTCATTCGCCGCAGCGCAACCCGTCGGGTGGGCCGTTTGTGGACTATGCCGAGGTGTTGGGGCAGACCAGCCCGACAGGCGCGGTCTATTACATCCACCCCGAGACACTTCGCCTGATGCGGCGGTGGAAAGGACAAACGGAGGCGGTGCATGACAAGGATGGTCTGAGCCAATGGGCCCGGTTCATCTTCGATCAGGACGGGGTTGGTTGGTATTACGCGGTCGGCGGTCTCTTCCGGCTGGAGGGGCTGAAGGTGGAGGCCCTGGGCGATGCGTGGGGGATTCCGAAGGGCACCATGTCCTCCAACCGGCCGGTGGTGGATGCGCAGGGAACGGTCTGGATCGCCGCCACGGACACGCTGTTCAGGCTGGCGAGGGGCGCGCGAAAGTTCGAACGGTACGACGCGGCGCACTGTGCACAGATCGCCTTTGCACCTGATGGGGCCTTGTGGTGCGCCAGCGCGGAGGGCCTGGCCGTGGTGAGCATGAAGGACGGCCGCCCGGCGGGCCAGCGGCTTCTGACTCAAGCTTCCTACGGCGCCTTGTTCTTCGACAGCCGTGGCGGTTTCTGGATCTGCTCGGCAGGCGGCATCGAGCATGCGGCGGACTGGCGATCGATTCTTGAGCCCGGCGGCATTGCCGCGCTGCAGGCCGACGCCATGACGCCCAAACAGGGGCTGGGTTCCATCGACATCAACACGATCAATGAGGATGCCGAAGGCAATATCTGGCTGGGCACCGAGGCGGGCCTTGAGCGGTTCCGGACGACGCGGTTCAACCGGGCGCCGCTGCCCGAATACAGCTATGACGCCAGGATCAAGCCCGACACGGATGGGAGTCTTTGGATCGGCCCATGGGATCGCAACCTGATGCATCTGTCCGCAGGACGTGTCACCGATCTGCCCAGGATTCGCCGGGTGACAGCCATCCGGGATGGGGCCGATGGCCGGATCTGGTTGGCCACCGACCGGACGCTCTGGCGCAAGGACCCCGGCGCAGCCTTTGCTCCCGTTGACATGCCGGATGTGTCCTGGAGAGAGCGAATCCAGCAGATTGCTGAAGACGACGTGGGGACGGTGTGGTTGCAGGCGGGCCAGGAACTGCTTCAGCTCAAGGAGGGGCGGCTGGAGCAGCCCGATGAGTCGCAGATCCCGCACAGCAAAGACCCCTATCCCCTCGTCGCCGACGAGAAGCGGCAACTCTGGTTTGCCACCAATGGGCGCGGCCCCTTTGTGCTGAAGGGGGGCGTCTTCCGCGAGATCAAGTCCCAGGCCTACCTGGACACGATCATTGAAGCCTGGTCCGCACATGCCCATGGACCCCGAGTGTGGATCGGCGGCCGGGGCGGGGTGGGCGTGTTTGAAGGGGAGTACTTCCGCCCCCTGAAGTTCAAGGATGACAGGGTCAAGGGCGTCACCGGCATCGTTGAGACGGCTCAGGGTGAACTCTGGCTTCACGGGCTCACCAAGGTGTTTCGTCTCTCCGCCGAGCAGCTCAACGCTGGGCTGAATGGCCAGACGCTGACGCCGGAGGCGTTCGACCACCGCGACGGGCTGCGGGGAACCGGCGTCCCGTCGGCCTATGCGCCTTCGCTGGCCGAGGATGCGAGCGGCCGCCTGTGGGTGACGACCAACGAGGGGCTGTTCTGGATCGATACCCGTATGAAGCCGGTGGCGACGCTGCCACCCGTGGCGTTGATCCGCGCGGTCAAGAGCGATGGGGTGGCCCAGCCGGGGGAGGGCGGCGTACAGCTGTCGGCCAATCCGGGTCAAGTCGAATTCAACTACACCGCAGCGGCCCTCTCTATCGGGGACCGGGTGCACTTTCGATACCGGATGGAAGGTATCGACCCTGAGTGGCGAGACGCCGACACCCGCAGAACGGCCTACTACACCCAACTGCCGCCGGGCCATCACCGCTTCGAAGTGGTGGCCAGTAATGAGCAAGGTGAGTGGGCGCAGACGCCGACGTTTCTGGCGGTCGAGATCCTGCCGGCCTGGTATCAGACGCTCTGGTTTCGTGCGCTCACGATGGCCCTCGTCATCGGCTGCTTGTGGTGGATCTACCGCTTGCGTGTCAGTGTCCTGCGAGCCCGGGAACGGGTGCGTATGCAGGAGATTGCCGGCGAGCGTGAACGTATTGCCCGCGACCTGCACGACACGCTGCTTCAAAGCATGCAAGGCCTGATCCTGAGTTTTCAGTCTGTTGCGAGCAACATGCCCGCTCAAGGCGGCACGCGTGGCGTGATCGAAGGTCAATTGGACCGTGCCGACCAGCTTCTGGGCGAAGCACGGGATCGGGTTCGTGATCTGCGCGGCACGGATGCTGATGCGATAAGCCTGCGGGAGGCCTTCGAATCGGCCGTGAGGCAGTTGGTGGGAATGGCGCGTATCGAGCTGGTGGAGGACGGGGTACCCCGTCCCCTGAGACCGCTTGCACGCGACCGCATCTATCTGATCGGCCGAGAGGCACTGCTGAACGCCGTGATGCATGGCGAAGGCGGAGACGTCCGTGTGCAACTGCTGTTCGAACGCCGTCGATTCGTGCTGCGTGTGCGGGACAAGGGCCCGGGGATCGAGCACGAAGTCTTGGTCGCGGGCACGCGACCTGGCCACTACGGGCTGGTCGGCATGCGTGAGCGGGCCGCGCAGATTGGCGGCACGGTCACCATCAGCCGTCTCCCCGAGGGAGGGACCGAGGTCGAGCTTCAGGTTCCGGCGGCCCGGGCATTTGCTGGCAACGCCCGGGGAGGCGTGTGGCGGAAGCTGCGGCCCGCATAGCGGCGGGCAGCATGGGCCCCGTTGAGGTTTCTCAGCCCTCGTGAGCGCCGAACATCGCCTTGGCGTAGGTGATGCCGAGCCCATACGCCCCGCCGATCTCCTCGGCAATGCCGGTGGTGAGGCCATAGGTCTCGCTTCGCGCCCAGTCGCGCTGCAGTTCCAGCAGGTATTGCAGCGAGGTCATTGGCCGTGCGCCGACCTGCACCATCCGCGTGACGGCGCGCTCATGCGCTTCGGCCGAGATATCGCCGCAGGCGTCCGTGATGACATAGGCCTCGAACCCTTGCTCGATGGCCGACAGCACCGGGTCCACGATGCACACGGAGGTCCACAGGCCCGCGAAGACCAGGCGCTGCTTGCCAATGGCGTTCACCACCTTGATGACGTTGGCGTCTTCCCAAGGATTCATCGTGGTCCGGTCCAGCAGTTCCTGGCCCGGGAAGGCGTCGGTGATCTCGGTGAACATCGGGCCGGAGAAGCCCTTGGCTGCGACGGTGTTCAGGATGGTGGGGACCTTGAATCCGGCGGCCGCGCGCGCGATGAGGGCGGCGTTGGTGCGCAGCGTGTTGCCATCGATGGAGTTGGTGGCGAAGGCCATCTGGGATTGGAAGTCGATGAGCAGCAGCGCATGGTCTTGCGGGGTCAGCAGGCCAGCGGCGGCGGTGGCTTTGGCGATGATGGGCATGGGGGTTCCTTTCGGAGAAGCTGAATGGGTGGAGCCGCAGTCAGCTCGGGGCAGGATCTGTGAGTGTTTCGCGCAGAGCCGAGGCGGTGGATGGATCGTCGTTGCGAGGGGCGCAGGAGGCCAGTAAAGCGGGGTTAAGTGACGTGCTGCCCTCGCCAGGCGCTGCACTACGATGCAGCCCCAAATCCGACCAGCCACGAAAGTGGGATGCAGATGCCCGTGCCGTTTGTCCTTCTGATCTTCGCCATCGCGGCGGTGTGGCTGCCTTCATTGAGGCTGCGCGGTGGGCTGTCGGTGCCGCTGTGGGTGCCTGCCTATGCTGCGGCCTTGGTGGCGGCCGTTGCCCAGGGGTGTGTGGGCCTGGTTGGCGTGGCGGCGCTGGTGGCCATGGCGGTGTTGGCCGAAGCGGTGCGGCGAAGGCCGATGGGTGCGTTGTACTGGCCGCTGTTTGGGCTGCTGCTGGTGCTCGCATTGGCACTGACGCTGCATCAGGTGCCGGGGTTCCACAACCCGATGGCCATCAACGGTGTCCGTTTCTCGGAGGACGCGCGGCCGTTCACGCAGTATCTGAACTTCGACAAGGGGTCGGTGGGGCTCATCCTGCTGGCTGTGCTGGCACCGAGGTTGGGCAGGCAGGACGCGGTGGCGTTAACGCTGGGGCGTTCAGCGGTGCTTGCCGTAGCCGTGGCGGCTGTGGTGCTTGGCGCTGCAGCTGCGGTGGGGATGGTCCGGCTGGATCCCAAATGGCCGCCTCAGGCGGCGAAGTTTCTGATGGCCAATCTGTTCCTGACTTGCGTGGCGGAAGAAGCGTTGTTTCGGGTGTTGGTGCAGGATCCGTTGAGCGGTGCACGGGTTGGCTCGAATGCAAGGGGAGCGAGCGCCTGGAACAATCGCAGCGTGTTGGCGGTGGTGCTGTCAGCTGCCCTGTTCGGAGCGGCCCACGCGGGCGGTGGTATCTGGATGATCGTTGTCGCCGGGTTGGCGGGCGTTGGCTATGCGGCGACGTACGCCTGGCTTCGGCGTATTGAGGTGGCGGTCGTTGTGCACTTTGGCGTCAATGCCGCGCACTTCCTGCTGTTCACCTATCCGGGGCTGCGCGGATAGTCGAGGACCTCGGATCGGATGGCTCCGAGTGTCGTAATCGGGTGGAGACCCGTTACGGCTATGAGGCCACTGACGCGCTGAGCCCGCTGTCTGCATTTAACAAGAAAGAACGGCATGCCCTGCTTTCCCTGCTTCACGTGCGATCGAACAGGCGGGGCTGCGTCGGAGCATCGGGCGCCGCGAGGCTCTTCTGCCACCACCCCACATCGCGCCAAGCGCCGTGCTTGAAACCGACATTGCGGTACACCCCGATGGCCTCGAACCCCATGGCTTCGTGCAGCCCGACGCTTCCCGCGTTTGGCAGCGCGATTCCAGCGAATGCCTGGCAGTAGCCCAGCTCAGCGAGCAGCTGCAACAAGCGACCGTACAGCGCGCGGCCGACACCCTGCCTGCGCATGTCGTCGCGCACGTAGGCGGTCACATCGACTGACCATTGGTAGGCTGAGCGCTCGCGGTGCTTGCTGGCGTAGGCGTAGCCGCCCAGAGCGCCGGTCGTGTCCTCGGCGACCAGCCAGGGCAAGTGGGCGAGCGTCTTCTCGATGCGCGCCCGCATCTCGGTCTCACCGGGCACCTCCGTCTCGAAGGAAATCGTCGTGTCCCGCACGATGGGGGCGTAGATGGCGGCGACGGCGGCAGCGTCTGCGGGCGTGGCGGTTCGGATGTTCAAGCTGTGTCCGTCGAGCGGGGCGACTGCCGCCACGCCCACAGGTCCGGCGCCGAGCCCTGCCACGGGCAGCGCGGCATCGACGACGGGCACCTCGTGGAGCGTCAGTGCCATCAGCGCGGCGCAGGCCGGGCAGGCGCCGTGGAACTCGGCGGAGGCCTTCAGCGCGTGGGGTGCGTCCTCGATCTTCATGTGCGTGAAGCCGTACTGCGCGAAGTATTCCGGCGTGACGGTCAGCAGGTAGATCGTCGCGATGTCGCGCGCGCGGGCCTCGTGCAACATCCGCTCGACCAGCAGCCGGCCGATGCCTTGCTTCTTCAGGCCAGGCGCGATGGCGACGGAGCGCAGCAGCGCAACACTGCCGTAAAGCTCGGCGCCGGCGCAACCGACGACCTCGCCGCTGCTGACGGCAAGCAGGTAGGTGGGCAGATGCGTCTGCGCACCATCGGTCGGCAGCTTGTTGGCCAGCAGCAGCGCTTCGACGGCGGGCCAGTCGGAGGCGGCGGCTTGGCGCAGGGCGACGGTGTTCAGCAGCATGGTTTGGAGTCCCTGGGTGGCGCCTTCGGCTCGGGCGGCAGGCAGCACGTGGCTGCCGGGTCATCGCGCAAGGCCTTCAGGAGCGTCAGCAATGAGTTCTCGACCGCGTCGCGCTCGCTTGCGTTGAGACTACTCAGCAGTCGCTGGGCGTGGTCGTCGAGGGTCTGGTTCAACTCACGGACGGTTCGCCCGCCTTCGGCGGTGAGCGTGACAAGCCAGCTCCTTGCGTCTGACGGGTTCGGCTCCTTGGTCACCAAGCCACGGGCTGCCATGGCCTCCACGGCGCGCGACACCCAGCTCTTCTCCAGGCTGACGCGCGTGCCCAGCTCGGACAGCGGCAACGGCCCGGAGCGCCCCAGCTCGGTCAGCAGGTGGCACTGCGTGTTGGTCGTGTGGCAGCAGTCGGCCACGACGCGTTGGGCGCGCGTGTACAGACGCGCGACTTCGCGCAATAGGCCGCCGGACGAGGGTTCAGTCATTTGGATGTGAATAGCAACTATCTGGGCGGATGTTGAGGTTGACGCGCCTCGTTGTCAATGGCAACTACCTGGTTCGAAGAAGCGGGGCCAGAGCCCCGCGCCGTCCGTCCGGTGTCAGATCGCGCGCTGGTTCACGCGTTTGGACAGATCGTCAGCGCTCTCCTTGCGCTCGCTGTAGCGGTCCACCAGGTACGGCCCGAGGTCACGGGTCAGCAGCGTGAATTTGAAGAGCTCCTCCATCACGTCCACCACGCGGTCGTAGAAGGACGAGGGCTTCATGCGGCCGTCCTCATCGAACTCGGCAAAGGCCTTGGCCACCGACGACTGGTTCGGGATGGTCAGCATCCGCATCCAGCGACCCAGCACGCGCAACTGGTTGACGGCGTTGAACGATTGCGACCCACCGGACACCTGCATCACGGCCAGCGTCTTTCCCTGGGTCGGGCGCACCGCGCCGGCCGACAGCGGAATCCAGTCGATCTGCGCTTTCATGATGCCGGTCATCGCGCCATGCCGCTCCGGCGAGGTCCAGACCATGCCCTCGGACCAGACGGCCAGCTTGCGCAGTTCCTGCACCTTGGGGTGCGTATCTGGCGCGTCATCGGGCAACGGCAGTCCGCTTGGGTCGAAGATGCGGACCTCGGCGCCCATGGCTTCCAGCAGGCGGGCCGCCTCAAAGGTCAGCAACCGGCTGTACGAGTGGTCTCGCAGCGAGCCATACAGCAACAGGAAGCGCGGCCGGTGTTGGGACGGCGCTGGCGGCGCCAGCCGCTGCTGGGTCGGCACGTCAAGGAGGTCTGCGCGAAGCGCCGGGAAGCTCGCGTCGGGAAACAGCAGTTCAGACATGGTGGGTCTCTCCAGACGACTTGGCGGCGGCCGTGGCAATCGACGTTGACAGCAAGTGATGGACACCGGCTGCGAGCGCGGCGCCGACCAGCTCAGCCAGCACAAAGCCCGGAGCGCTCGCCGGGGCGATGCCGGCGAAGCTCTCGCTGAACATGCGACCGAAGACGGCGGCCGGGTTGGCAAACGACGTGGAGGCCGTGAACCAGTAGGCCGCGCCGATGTAGGCGGCGACCATCGCCGCCACGCGCGACCGAGGTGCCCGCAGGATGACCAGCAGCAGCCCAAAGGTGGCCACGGCTTCGGCGATCCACTGGCCGGTGCCGCGGCGCAACTTCGTTGAAAACTGCAGGATGCTCATGTCAAACATCGCGTGGGCCAACCAGGCACCCAGCATCGCGCCCAAGAGCTGCACCGCGACGTAAGGCGGTAGTGCCGTCACCGGCAGCTCACCGCGCCAGGCCATCACCGCGCTGACCGTCGGGTTGAAGTGAGCGCCGCTGATGGGGCCGAAGACCTCGATGAGGATGTAGAGGCCGCCCACGGTCGCCAGCGTGTTGGCCAACAGCGCGATGGCCACATTTCCGCCAGCCAGGCGCTCGGCCATGACGCCGGAACCGATGACGACGGCCAGGAGCAGCGCCGTGCCCAGGCCTTCGGCGAGGAGCTTCCGTGACAGGCTCATGCTCAGCTCTTGTAAATCTCGGCCAGGGCCTGCTGCAGCTCAGCCTTGCTCAGGCCCTCGAACGGCAACTGCAGGAGCTGTAGCATGCGATAGCCGATAGCCTGGCGCGTCAGCTCGAAAGCTTGGCGTTTGCCTTCATCACCGCCCTCGGCGTCGGACGGATCGGGGTAGCCCCAGTGCACTTTCACCGGGTGGCCGTCGCCACCGAAGAAGACGGGGCACTGCTCGGCGGCGGCGCTGTCGCAAACGGTGATGACGATTGACAGCGGCGGCGCGCCTTCCTGACTGAACTGATCCCAGCTCTTGCTGTAGTACCCGCTGACGTCCACGCCAGCGTTTTGCAGCGCTTCGACGGCGAACGGGTTGATGCGTCCGCTTGGCGTGCTTCCGGCACTGTGCGCCTGCACATCCTTGCCGAGCTTCTTGGCCCAGTGATTGAGCATGCCCTCGCTGAGGACGCTGCGAGCGGAGTTGTGTGTGCAGAGGATGAGAACGTGGGTCGTCATGGGCGGGTCTCAGTCAGCAAGCGCAGGAAGCCGCGCCGTTCTCCACGGCACAAACCTTGCCCTGGCAGCAGTTCTGGGTCAGGTAGCCAAGCAGTGCGTTCATCTGCTCATAGTTGGCGCGGTAGATGAGGTTGCGGCTGGCGCGTTCCTGGGTAACCAGGCCTGCGTTGACCAGTTCCTTCAGGTGAAAGGAGAGGGTCGCCGGGGCCGTGCCCAGCGCCTCATGGATGGCACCTGGCGTCAAGCCAGATTCGCCGACAACGACCAGCGCGCGGAAAACCTGCAGGCGCAGCGGCTGGGCCAGCGCGCCAAGGCCTTTGATGACTTCTTGATCTTCCATGATTCCATTGTTTTGGAATCATGGACTATTTGCAAGCGCCCAAAGGCGTCGCCCATGAGGGCGCATTCGTGATCGTGGAAACGACAAGGCCCCCGGGAGAAGCCGGGCCCACAAAGCCTTGACGCCTCATCAGATCGAAGCTTCTGCCGAGCCGGCCCGGCGTGCTGGCGGACATCCCGGTGGCGTTCTTCCGCGCCAGCGGGCTGTGCAGAATCGCCGCCGCGGGATGGAGTCGCCTGCATCTGGCGCGGAAGCTCGCGGATCTGGGCGAATCGTTGTGAAGATCGGGGCCAGGGTTATGTGAATGGGCGGAGAGGGTCCGCAGCGACGCCGATTCAATCAGCACCAATGAAGTGCATTCCTCACAACACGGTGCATATTGGGGCATTATGAAAATAATTGGGGCATTACAAAAATAATCTAGCCCCTCCTACATTAAGCACGTGTTTCTTTGATGGTTGATTGTCAAGTTTTCTTGCTGGGTGCAAAAGAAACGCTCAATCGACTGCCCGCCGATATTCACGACCGGCGCCCGAAACGCCCCTTTCCCCTCTGATCCGATCAGCTAGGTAAGCCGCCGAACGTCTTGCGGCAGGCCGCTTTCGTGCGGATTCGACCGTCTTCGCCCGTCACCCGGCCACAACACCCATCCAAAACCGCAATAAACATATGCGGCTGCGGCAGATAAATTCGCGCCCGTTGAGCATCTTGCAAATTGCTTTTGGATACCAGCAGGGAAATTGGGCCGCCTCCTTCGGCGCAGCTTGCATATTGAAACTTGGCGCCGCGCGCGCAGCAGGAGTGATTGGAATGATTCACCAGAGATTTGACCGCTTTGCCCTTACCGCACTGGGCTTGGCCATAACCACCCTGGTCGCTGCAACCAGCGCAAAAGCGCAAACGATTGCAGATGCACCGAAGCCGGCAACCGATACCTCCAAGCCTGCGACAGACACCGCCAAGAATGCCCCTGAGCCAGAAAAGAAGGCGGCCGACGCATCGAAGGACCAGACGCCGCAGCGCGCCACGGCCTCCAGCACGTCCAACACGACGAGCACGAACTCCACCAAGGCCACCATCCAATCCCTGGAGAAGGTGACCGTCAACGGCCGCCAGGAAATCGGTGGCGGCCTGATGTCGGTGCAAGTCGCGCCCAAGGCCGTGTCCACCATCACACGCGCCGCCATCGAGGAAGGCGCGCCCAGCGCGACCTACGCGCAACTGATCGACACCATTCCTGGCGTCGTGGCCGTCACCGACGACCCGAGCGGCCTGTTCGACGGCAACTACCAGATCCGCGGCTTCACCAACGATCAGATCGGTGTCACGGTCAACGGCGCGCCGGTCAACGACAGCGGCAACTACCGTGTCTATCCGACCGAATACGGCGACACGGAGAACATGAACGACATCACCGTGCTGCACGGCTACCCGGATGTCGATCAGGCGGTGGCGGGCGCGGCAGGGGGCTCGATCGCCTGGTCCACCATCGACCCGTCCCACAAGTTCAGCTTCGATTCGACGCTGTCCGGGGGCACCAACAACTACCGTCGCGCATTCGTTCGCGTGCAAACCGGCGATATCGGCCCGGTGCGCTCGTGGCTGTCCTACTCCCACAACAGCACGGACATCTGGCGTGGCAAAGGCAGCGCCGAGGTCTGGAAGGTAGACGGCAAGTCGGTGTGGACCATCGACGGCGGCAACTCGATCTCGGCCTCGCTGCAGTACAACCACCTGATCCGCACCGGCGGCTATCAGTACGAGACGCAGGACACCGCGTCGTCGAACTATTACGCCAACTACGACACCACCTACACCGGTTCCAACACCAACTACTACAAGCTGCACACCAATCCGTTCAAGGACTACATGCTGAGCCTGGACGGCGAGTTCACGCTGACGCCCAACCTGCACCTGACCGTGATCCCGTACTTCCAGTACGGCTCCGGCGGCAGTGGCTCCGGCTACACCATGACCGAGAACACGACGGCCGCGAACGTGGGCCGCTTCGGCTACGTCAACTACGACCTGGACGGTGACGGCGTCGTCACCAACGCCAAGAAGGTGATGACCTACACCTACAGCGGTTCGCAAACCTGGCGTCCGGGTGTGCTGGCCAGCTGATTCAGGACTTCGGCGACAAAGACACCCTGACCTACGGCGTCTGGTTCGAGCGTCCGCGCCAGGAGCAGAGCCAGACCTATTCCAAGGTGGATGCCGATGGCAACCCCGTGGACGTCTGGGGCGAGAGCAACCTCGTCAGCTACGTCGCCGGTGGTGGCCCGCAGTACAACTATCTTGACAGCACCACCACCACGCTCAAGCGCGCCTTCGCCAGCAACGAGTGGACGCCGAACGACCAGTGGACGGTCACCCTGGCGGGCGCCTACACCAGCGTGGAACGCGCGGGCTATGGTTACCAGCATTACGGCGCGCACGCGGCCTCGGCCAGCCTGGCCTACCTCAATCAGTACGGCGGCTACAGCGCGCACACCTGGAACAAGTTCACCCCGTCGGCGGGTGTGAAGTTCCAGGTCGACAAGTCCAACCAGCTCTACATCGGTTATGGCCGCAGCTTCCGCGCGCCCGTCAACGGCACGGTCACACAGAGCGATGCCGTCAGCGCCTTCTACGCGCAGAACCCGAACGAAGTCGCGTACAGCGGCTACACGCAGGAGCAATTGCAGGCCGCGCTGAGCAAGCTGGCCTCCAACAAGCCGGAGACGGCCGACACGGTCGACCTGGGCTGGCGCTACTACCAGGGCGCTTTCGCGGGCAGCGTCAACGTCTATGGCTCCAACCTGAAAAACAAGCAGGTCAACGGCTATGACAGCGCCAGCGGCCAGACCATCTACCTGGCCGTGCCGATGCTGCACCAGCGCGGGATCAATGCCGAAGGCGCCTACAAGCTGACCCGCAACCTGAGCTTCTACGCCTCCTACGCGCGCACCAAGTCCACCATCATGGACGACACCTTCACGCTGGGCGACGGCACCTATCCCACCACCGGCAAGTCCTTCGTGGACATCCCGAAGAACACCTTCGCGCTCGGCACGAACTATCGCTACGGTGCGTTCTGGATCGGCGTGAACGCCAAGTACCGTGGCCCGTTCTGGGCCGACTGGATGAACACCGAACAAGCGCCCGGCTTCACCACGGTGAACCTCAATACCGGCTGGAACTTCGGCGATGTGGCCTCCTGGGCCCATAAGGTCAAGCTGAAGGTCAACGTGACCAACCTGACCGACAAGAAGGCGGTGACCTTTGCGAGCGCTACCAACTTCATGTCCAAGAACCCGGCGGGTGATACCCAGTTGATCGACGCGACCACGGGCAAGGCCCTGTACTCCAGCGCCTCCACCTACAACCTGCAGGCCCCGCGCGCCGTGATGGTCACGCTGAGCGCGTCGTTCAACTGATTCGGATCGTCCAACAGCGCCACGGGCGTCGCCCACCGGCACCTGCCGGCGCGAACGCCTGGCGCAGCCCCCATGATGTGCCGGCACAGCGACCGGCGAGTTAAGGAAACCCTCATGAAGACCTTCAATTTCTGGATGGCCGGTGCAGCGCTCGCCGTGCTGGCCACACTCTCCGGGTGCGGCGGCGGTGGCAGTGACAGCAGCACGCAGGTGCCGCCCACACTGTCCGCAACCCTCCCGACCACGGCCACTGCGGGCGTAGCGGTGACCATCTCCGGCATCACCGCCACCAACGCTTCGGCCCTGACCGTGGACTGGGGCGATGGCACCCAAGACGCGCCGGCGACCATCCCGACCAGCCTCTCCCACACCTACGCCGCGACGGCAACCTGCGTGAAGGCCGGGTCGTGCAGCATCGACCTGGCGGCTCTCGGCTGGGGCACGCCCGTCGAAGTCAAGGGCACCGTGGTGCTCAGCCCGGCCCCCACGCTGACTGCCACGCTGCCGACCATCGGCACGGCGGGCGCTTCGATCACCGTCTCGGACATCGCTGCGGCCAATGGCACGGCGCTGTCGGTGGACTGGGGCGACGGCGCCAAGGAAGCGCCGGCGACCACTACCACCAGCCTGACGCACACCTACGCCGCAGCGGGCAGCTACACCATCGACATGGTGCTGACCGGCGCGAACAGCACCTCGGCGGAGAAAAAGGGCAGCATCACCATCAATTCCGCCGCCGATCCAGCGCTGGCCGCAACGCTGCCCACCAGCGGCGTGACGGGCACGGCCGTGAGCGTGACGGGCATCTCCACCTCCAACGGTACGGCGTTGAGCGTGAACTGGGGTGACGGCACCACCGAGAGCGCGGACGTCAGCTCGACCAGCCTGTCCCACACCTATGCGGCGACCGGCACCTTCACCATCACCGTGACTCTGGACGGCCCTCCGAGCAGCTCGCCAAGCCTGCAGACCGGCAGCATCACGATCGACACGCCCGAGCTGTTCTTCAGCGAGTACGTGGAAGGTTCCAGCAACAACAAGGCGCTGGAAATCTACAACCCGACCTCCAGCACGGTGGACCTGAGCCTCTATACGGTCCAGATGTGGTCGCGCAGCGCCACGGGTGTGCCAGTGGCCTCGACGGCGAGCCAGACGCTGACGTTGACGGGCACGCTGGCCCCGGGCAAGACGCTGGTGATCTACAACGTCTCGTCGTCGGCCACGCTGACCTCGGCCGTCACCGCCAGCGGCACCCAGACGCAGGCGGATGGTACTTACGCGTCCACCAACGGCCACCAGGTGAGCTCCTTCAATGGCAATGACACGTTGTTCCTGCTGAAGTCGGGCACGGTGATCGACGCCATCGGCGCGACGACCGACCTCGCCTCGGGCGGCACCGGACCGACCTCGGGCTGGGGCGCGGCCGACTCGTCCGGCACGATGTTGACGGTGGACCACACGCTGCGTCGCAAGGCCGGCATCGGCCGCGGCACGCCGACCCTGGATGAGACCTGGGATCCGACCGTGCAGTGGGATGTGTACGTGAAGGACACCTTCACCGGCCTGGGCGCGCGCTGAGCGCCAGGTGATTCAGGCCAGCGTTGTCTCATTGGCCCTGAACAAAACCACGGCCCTGCCTCCTTTTGGCAGGGCCTTTTTTACTTCGGCGCGGCCGTGCCACGCCGTCTCACAGCACCGACCATGAACCCGCAGACCCCCTCCCGCCCGCTGCTGTGCCGCGCCTTGACCGCCTTCGCCGCGGCCACCTTGTTTGCGGCGCCCAATGCCTTCGCCTGGAGCCATCTTGGCCATTGGCTGGTGGGCGACCTGGCCCAAGGCCAGCTCACGCCCGCAGCACGACAGCAGGTCGACCTCCTGCTCAAGGACGAGCCGACCCCGACGCTGGCCGGCGTGGCCTCCTGGGCCGATGAGATGCGCAGCGGCGGTTCAGAGCTCGCCAAGAAGTCCGCCAAGTGGCACTACGTCGATCTCGACCCCAACCGTTGTGACTACGAGCCCAAGCGCATGTGCCCCGACGGGGATTGCGTGATCGACGCGATCGACGCCCAACGCAAGATCCTCGCTGATACCACCCAGCCGCCCGAGGCGCGCCGCGATGCGCTCAAGTTCCTCGTCCACTTCATCGGGGATGTGCATCAACCGCTGCACGCCGGCTCACGCCAGGATGCCGAAGGCCATACGGACGCAGGCGGCAACAAGTACCAGATCAGCCTGCGCACGGCGGTCACGCCGCAGTCGCGCAACGACAAGCAACGCGCGCCGGGCGGCCCCCTCGGCACCAACCTGCATGCGGTTTGGGACTACTACGAACTCGAATCGGCGGTCCTGCCCCCCGAGGACTACGCCGCAAAGCTGCAACAAGCGGGCATTCCCCTGCCCACACCGGAGACCCTGGGCACGCCTGCCGAATGGGCCGTTGAATCCTGCAAGGGCATCAACACGCAGGGCCTCTATCCGCTGGATGACGACGGCCAATGGCAGCACAAGATCGGTGGCGGGTACCTTGACGCCAAGCGCCCCTATGCCGAAGCACGCATCCGCATCGCCGCCGGTCGCCTGGCCGAGGTGCTCAATGAAACGCTGAAGTAGTTGGAGCGGACGACGGTCCGGCGCGCTGCGCGCCTGGCCGTCGTTGCTCGATAGGCCCGATCAGCGAGGGCTGCTTGGTGGCTCCGACTTGGGCGCGGGCACGGCCTTCGGTTCGCTCACGGTCACCTCACCCGAGGTCTGACGGATGGACTTGTAGGCCGAACGTTCCACCGACTTGACCAGCTTGCCGATCAGTTCACCGTTCGACATCTGGCTGGCGACGTCCAGGGCTGTGGAGTCCGGATCGGCGTACTTTGTGTTGTCGAAATGGCGCTCACGCTTGATCAGCGCCATGGACTTGGCGTCGTAGGTCAGGCGCTCGAAGTACATGTAGGGCGCGACATAGGTCGCCGCGTGCGCCGTCTCGCCGGTGCGCGGATTGACCGTCTTGTAGTCACCGTCATCGCCCTGGCTCATGATGAGGGAGCCAGCGGCCGAGCCATCATTCATGCTGTCGAGGTCGAAGTCCATGCGCTCCACCGGCTGCACGTACACGCCGATGCCGCTGAGCTTGGTGCCGACGCCCTGCATCTCCAGGTCGGCGTACGCCGGGACAATGACCTCGATCCGGTCCCAGCCCTGTCGCTCCGGCAGGCCGCTCAGGTGCTCGGTCAGCGCCGCGAGCACGATGTCCTGACGCGCACCGCTGCGTGACTTGGCCAGCTTGGCGGCCACGTCGTCGGGCATGGTCCATTGCAGGAGCACGTGCTGGGCCCCGGGTTCTTCTTCCGTCAGCGCCTGGTCCAGTCCACGCAGTACGGCGAAGTTAAGTGCCTGGCCGGACACCTGCACCGTCTGGCGCTTGTAGGGCTCGGTTTTGCTGCTCGAGAGCTTGAGCTGACGCACAAATTCGATTCGATCGCCGACAGCAGCCAGCAGGGCCACCGTCTGCGGTGTCGCTGGCTCACCTGGGGCGGCGACGGCCATCAGCGGCTGAGCGAGCGCAAGAGCGAGCGCGAGAGCAAGAGGCGTGAGCGATCTCATGGAGACACCGGCAGAGGTTGCGATCCAGGGATGCTAGGGACGGTATGTATGGGGCTTGTGAAGCGGGGCGGGTGTGTTGCGCGGATGCGCGCGGACCTGCCAGTTCGGCTTGACCGACGTTCGGTGAAACGAGGAGAGCCTTTGGTGAGCCGGGTGTCGGTTCGCGTTCAAAGTGAAACCGAAGGGGGTTGCATATCGTGCTCTTCGTGGCCGGCACGATCACGAAGCGTTTCACTTCGAAGCAGACCTTCTTGGTAAATCAGCGCGTCGCCGCGTCGCCGCGTCGCGCGGTGGGCTTTTTCTCACATCCGCGGGGGACTCCTGATGCCGGAGACAGGCATGTTGAGGCTCGCAGCGAACATTTCGGGGCGCTCGTTCAATACTGACCAACCCCTGAAGGCTACCCGAGGGAGCCTGCGTCTGAGGATATCTCTGAGGTCTTGGGTTCTCCAATCTTGCGCTGAGTGGGTCGGGCACGTGCCGCCGCGACGGTCGTGCTGCCGTGCTTGAAGCGCCAGGACTCATTGCCGGTCTCGTCAATCGCGAGCCAACGCGATCTGCGGGCCCTCTGATGCGGGAGGCTCAGAGCCTATCGAAATCCAGGAAACCTAAGACCCGCTCCCACTGGTCCCTGGTGTCTGCAGTCCAGCGCCGCACCTGCAGCCGCCGAAAAAATCCGCTCGCACTGGGTGTGCTGATGCGGTGCCGTTCAATTGCGTCCATGAGCGCCGCCTCATCGAAACCGGCCCAAGCACCTCCAGGAAATGCTCTCAAATTCCGCCAGCATGCTGGTGCCACTTCCGTCTCGTAAATGCGCTGCAGCTCCGACCTCGACAAACCAGTGGCCCGGAGGTCGCGCGCAATCGCCTTCAGATCGAGGTCATCAAGCTCTGTGTCCAGGAAAAGCCGAGAGATGACCAGTTGCGCGGCGCGGTCTGCTGGATGGCCCATCCTGCTCATGCCATTTACTCGCCCAGCCATTTGACGACATCGCGCTGATCCAGCACCAAGTCGGTGGCTGCACCCGCTGAGATCGCACCGACGACACCACCGACGATGAAGAGGGCGGTGACGCACACTGGCGCACCCGGCCCGCAAATGAGGCCGGCGGAAGCGGTCGCCGCAGCACCTCCCAGTGCGCCACCCGCCAACGTCGCCCCCTCCTTGATCCCCTGCCGCAGCTTGTTCTTTGCTTCCCAGATGTTGTAGATCGAAATTGCCACCGTCACAACAAGCAGGCCTCTTCCCATTGTTCTCCAACGCGGGATCTGCCCGGTGACCTTCGGACTTGAGCGCCCCGAGGCCTCGACGATTTCGACAAAAACACGTTGTTTTTGGACCGTCGATAGCTCCGCGAAACTCTTCCCGGGGAACAACTTATCTACCGATTTGTCGAGGGCCTTCTCCAAAGTCAGTCCCTGTCCCTTAATCGACTCGGCGCCAGCCTTGCCGATCGCGGAGGTGATGGCACGAACCTCTTCCATGATTACATTTCGTGCCTGGACCGCGAACGCGGCACCGTCTGCGGCTGTAACCTTTCCTGCCAAAACATCAGCACGAATGGTTTTGGACATGTCAATGATGCGATGGACATACGTGGCTCGCGCCTTCGCATCCTGGATATATCGCGTGGCAAAGTTTAGCGCCGTAGCCTGCAACGCTTCAAGCGCCTGATCGAGGCCCACTAGGTCAGGGGCCTGACGGCCGATAGCGGACGGAGCGAGAGACTGCGATAAGCAGTTGGTTCCTCGGTCGATGATCTGCGGATTACTGACGTGACACAACGGGCCTGGCGTTCTTGCGCTCATCACCCCTCCCCAAAATGCTTATCTCGAGATCCTAGCCCCTTTTGGAACTGCTCATTGACTGCGGACCGACCACGTTAGAAGACTCTGCCGTAGAACGTCTTCAGGTTTGCATCGGTGTGCACCGTAGTGGGCAACCGCGGCCAGGTGCGGCGATGAGCCGCATCCAGTCGGCCAAGCTCGACGGGCTTGATCCCCACGTCTACCTCCGCGACGCGATTGAGATGCTGCCACCGCAGCCGGCCAGCCGGGTTGCACAGTTGCCGTCGTGTCGCTGGACGCCATTCGGATGGATGAACTGACTTCATTGAATGCGTCTGTCAAGGTGGATTGGGCGAATACTTACCTACGACTTGCCGGAGCGCGTTAGCACTTCTGCCACCGAGAACGGCAGAGCCTCGTCCTTCACGATTCCATCGGACGCGGGTCGGAACAGCGCGTTGAGGATCAACTGGCGGTGCTCATTGCTATCGAGCGCCTTCGCCTCCAAGAGCGCTAGGTAGGTCTGGACCATCACAACCCGCTCATCCGCGTCCCGCTCCAGGTGAATATGGCTGAGGTACATCCTTACGATGAGGCGCAGCGCCCAGATGACGAGGAGGCCCCCCAAGGCCAAGACCGCGATCTGCCACGCTGGCGGATGTGCAGCGGTGGCGGGCAAGTCGTGCAGCATCAATCCCACGGCGCCACATAGAGCGAGCAGCGCGGCCGCAATGCCAAGGAAGGTAATCCAGGCGAACATCGCCTTCGCTGCCGCGTGCTGTGACCTCTTGGTGGTCCAGTAGGTGGCAGGAGCCCGCATGGCCATGCCGTCAATGAAGGTCTGGCGGATCGTCTCCATCGAGGTCGTGTGCTCGGTCTGAAGTTCTTCGAAGGCAGCGTGACGTCCTGCTTGCGCTTCATCGAAGGCGCCTTCGTGCCTTGTAATCAAAGTTCCAGCGAGGTCTTCAGTCACCTCGTAGGCGCGGTGCAGTTGCTCGATGGCGCGCCCCTTCTCGCCCAGAAGCGCTTCTGTCTTTTGCCGCAGATGCTCTACCGCTTGCTCCGCGGCATCGGCGCGCCCCTTCTCGAGGGTCCGCATGAGGTTGTGCCGATCAATTTGGCCTGCAACTGCTCCATGCCACCCCTGAAGGGTGGATGGCGCGTAGCTATGGGCCTGCAACTGATTCAGGTTGTCCAAGAATGGCAGGAGGTAGTAGCTTGCCGCTTCGTCGCCAGCCCCTTTCATGAAGGCGTGAACCCGTTTCCCGATTGGCGTGCTGCTATGCGGGAGCCTTCTGGAAATGAAGGCGCTCGTTAGGTGAGCCTTCACGGTCTCCAGCTGCGACGCAATCCACTCGCTGGTCTGGCTGCCGGATTTGCTTATCGCTGCGTCGACGTGACTCTGCGCTTCATCGAGGTATGAATACGCCTCGATGGCGGCCGCGCTTGCCTGACCGAAATTGCGCAGCGGGAGCCACGCCCAGAACTGCACCTCAGTGTCGATCCACCGCTGCAGCTCAGCAAGGTCCGACGGCGCCAGCAAGCCCCCGTTGCCTCCCAGATCAAGCTCCATGATGGGTTCGGGTCTTGCGCGCTTAGGTGCGGCAGCTTCAGTCATGAGTCCTCCCTACAGGATCTCGTTGTTTTGATACAGGATAGGTCCACTCAGCATCGTAAGCGTGCTTGGAAGTCACGTTGGGGCTTCGGTTCCGACTCGAATGCAAAAACTTCGAGATCGAATGAGAACCCACAGTGAGCCGGGTCCCTGACTTGCATCTCATCCCCTCCTTCCTGCATTTCGTCGCCCTCAATTAGCCCCACCCCCGCCCTTATCGTTATGGTGTGCTACCTCACCAACACACCGGCGCCCCTCCGCGGAGGCGCCTCCCCCGATGACCAGCTGGAACGACCACGCGCCGATCTACCAGCAGCTTGCCGACCAACTGGCCGCGCAGCTCCTGGACGGCGACCCTCATGAAGGCGATGCCATGCCCTCGGTCCGGGCATTGGCCAGCCGCTATGTGATCAACCCCCTGACCGTCAGCCGCGCCCTCCAGTCCCTGGTGGACGAAGGCCTGCTGGAAAGCCGCCGCGGCATGGGCATGTATGTCCGCGCCGGCGCCCGGGGCCGCCTGTTGGAGACGGAACGGGAACACTTCCTGCAGGAGGAGTGGCCGCGTGTTCGGGAGAAACTGCACCGACTGGGCCTGCGCCCGGAGGACCTTTCCTGGGAGGACGCATGACGACAGCCAGCGCTACGGGAGCACCCATGACCCACCTGATCGAGGCCCACAACCTCAGCCTCCGTTACGGCCGCAAGGTCGCCCTCCAGGATGCCAGTTTCAGCATTCCGCCCGGCCGGGTGGTCGGCCTGCTGGGCCACAACGGCGCCGGCAAGACTTCGCTGATGAAGGCGTTGGTCGGCATCAAGCCGTTCCAGGGGGAGCTGAAGGTGATGGGCGTGAACCCGCACACCCATCGCGGCCAGTTGCTGGATTCGCTCTGCTACATCCCGGATGTGGCCGTGCTGCCGCGTTGGGCGCGTGTCAGTGATCTCATCACCCTGATGAGTGGGCTGCAGCCCCAGTTCTCAGCCGACCGGGCCCGCACGTTGCTGCGCCGTACCTCGGTAGGCGAGCGCGACAAGGTCAAGCAGCTCTCCAAAGGCATGGTCACCCAGCTGCACCTGGCCCTGGTGGCCGCCATCGACGCCCGGCTCATGGTGCTGGACGAGCCGACGCTTGGGCTGGATGTGATGTCCCGCAAGAGCTTCTACGAGATGCTGATCGACGAGTGGTGCGACGGCGAGCGCAGCGTGATCATCTCCACCCACCAGGTGGAAGAGGTGGAGACGCTGCTCTCGGATGTGATGATGCTGGACGAAGGCAAGCTGGTGCTCAACATCAGCCTGGCGGAGATCGACTCCCGCTTCGTGGCGCTTTCCCACGACCCGGATGCCGCCGCCGCCGTGGCCGCCAGCCACCCGCTGCTGCGCTACCGGGTGCAGGGCCGCCCCGCCGCCTTGTTCGACGGCGCTCCGCCGGAAGCCATCGCCCACCTCGGCCAGCGGCTGCGTCCCAACCTGGTGGACCTGTTCATGGCCCTGACCCGCAAGCCCGAAATCCAGGCGCGTGAAGCCTGACCGCGCGGAGACCCTCATGAAAACCTTCAATACGCTGCTGCTGCGCGAGTGGATGCAATACCGCTGGGGCTGGATGGCGATCATCCTGATCCCGATCGTGGTGCTGTTGGCCCTGGTGCCTTTCAGCCAGGTGAGCGGGCTGGATGCGCTCACGCCCGAGCCCGTGGCGCTGATCAGCGCCGCCTTGACCATGGGCCTGGTGATGGCGCTGACCCTGGCGTCCACCTTCTATCAGTTGATGAGCATGCCTCGCCGGGATCAGCAGGACCGCTCCATCGAGTTCTGGAAGTCGCTGCCCGGCAGTGATTCGCAGAGCCTGGCCGCCCCGCTGCTGGCCCATGGCGTGCTTCTGCCCCTGTGTGCACTCGTCCTGGCCATGGCCGGCGGGGCCGTGGTGGGTGTGGCGATGACCTTCAAGGAACTGGGGCTTGACGGCCTGCGCCAGATGCAGTGGCTGGGCGTGGGCCATGCGGCGCTCTGGTTGCTGGCACGCCTGACGCTGGGCCTGGTCCTGGCGCTGTTGTGGCTCTCGCCCTTCGTGCTGGCCTTGATGGCTGCCGGCGCCTGGCTCAAGCGTTGGGGGGCGCCGCTGCTGATGTTTGGCGTGGGCGGCCTTATCAAGCTGTATGACGGCAAAGGCGCGATGACCGTGCTGGTGCGTCAGTTCGAGGGCGCCCGAATCTCGATCGTGAGCGGTGCGCCTGGCCTGGCCTCATTTCCGGAGGGGACGCACGACTTTCCGATCGAAGAGCTGTACGAAGCGCTGTACCGTTTTCCGGATTGGGCGCCTCAGGACATGCTGCTGGGCCTTCAGTCAGCCGCCGCGCCGCAGTTCGTCGGCGGGCTGCTGGTGGCTGCGGCCTGCTTCGGGCTGATGGTGTGGCAACGCCGGCGGGTGGTGTGAGCAGGTGATGCGAGCAACCGGGGGCGGCGGTCAGGCAGACGCTCGCTGCCCGGGCCAACCCTTGATGGCGACGCTGGAAGCGGGAGCGGAGCGTTGATTCGCTCAGGCCAACCGGGTGGCGCCAGCGGAGGTATCCGGGGCGCGGACCTGTCGCAGGTCCCCCTCGGCTTCATTCAGCAAGGCCATCGCCGCCCAGACCACCGCCACGGCCAGCACGATGCTGGCGGTGCGCAGCAATCGTCGTCGCCAAAGGCGGCGAGCGGCAGCCCGGCGCCGGTCTGACGTGGCGTCAGCCACGGGGGCGTGGAGGTGGAGGGGGGCTTTCATTATGGGACCCTGGGTGTGGGGCGTGAATCGCCAGCGTCAGGGCAACACCGTACCCAGGCCCCAGAGCAGGGCAGGATAGACGGCACCCCAGGCCAGGGCCATGAGGCCCAATGCCTTGAGTCCGATCATCACGGGATGTCCGCGCTTGGCGGTGGGGGCGATCTTCAACATGGTGCGCTCCTTGAGCTTGCCAACGTATCGTGCAAACGCCGTGCCAGCAAGATCCGTTGACCGCCCGCACGTGTGCTTGCCGTGCGTTACGCACGCTCACAGGGGTGTTGGATGTGCTTACGACTTCTGTCGCCCCCCACCGTGACTTCAGACACTTCGGTCCACCCGCAGCGCCAGCAGCACCGAGGTGTTGGTCTTGATCACGCCATCGATCTCGCCAATCTCATCGAGCAGTTCATCGAGACGCGCGGTGCTGTCCGCACGCAGTGTGGCCATGTAGTCGAAGGCGCCGCTGACGGAGGCGAGCTGGCGCAGCTCGGGCAGCCGTGAAAGCTTCTTCACCACCTCCCGGCCTGCACGCGGCTCCACCGTGATGCCCACAAATGCCTGCACGCCACGCTCCACCGCCTGGCCCCCCAGCCGCACGGTGTAGCCCGCAATCAGGCCGTCCGCCTCCAACCGGGCCAGGCGGGCCACCACCGTGGTGCGGGCGATGCCCAATTTGCGTGCCAGGTTGGCGGTGGATTCACGCGCATTCGCCTGCAGCAGGGTGATCAGGTCGCGGTCCACCCGGTCTCGCAGCATGGGGGTGGGGGTCTCGGCGGCGGAAGGGGCCGGCGCGGCGGCGGTGGTCTTGCGAGCACTCATGACAAACCCTTGGTTTCGACGATCTGACAGAACTGGATGACGAAACGTCAGGCTAGCAGGCTTTATCGACGATCTGGCGCTTTCTTTCGTCAGTGGCTCTGGGGAGACTGGCGGTGAATTTCTGCACATCGCATCCCTCGGACAAGGAACAAGGAGTCGACTCATGAAAGTGGCACTGCTGGGCGCCGGACACATCGGCCAGACCATCGCACGCCTGCTGCACGCCAGCGGCGACTATCAGGTCACCGTGATGGACCGCAGCGAACAGGCGCTGGCGCTGCTGGCCCGCGAAGGCATCGGCACGCAGCAGGTGGATACCGAACAGCAAGCCGCCCTGGCCGTGGCGCTGCGTGGGCAGGACAGCGTCGTCAACGCGTTGCCTTATCACCTGGCCATCCCGGCCGCGCACATGGCGCTGGAGGCAGGTTGCCACTACTTCGACCTGACCGAGGACGTGGCCGCCACCAAGGAGATCAAGCGCATTGCCGAAGGCGCCAAGACGGCGTTCATGCCGCAGTGCGGCCTGGCGCCGGGCTTCATCGGCATCGTGGCGCACCACCTGGCCAAGCGCTTTGACGAGCTGCATGACGTGAAGATGCGGGTGGGTGCACTGCCGGCCTTCCCGACCAATGCGCTGAAGTACAACCTGACCTGGAGCGTGGACGGTCTGATCAACGAGTACTGCCACCCCTGCGAAGCCATTCACGACGGCACGGCCATCTCTGCCCTGCCGCTGGAAGGGCTGGAGCATTTCTCGCTGGACGGGGTGGAGTACGAAGCCTTCAACACCTCCGGTGGCCTGGGCACGCTGTGCGAGACCTGGTCCGGCCAGGTGCGCAACCTGGACTACAAGACCGTTCGCTACCCCGGACACCGCGACCTGATGATGCTGCTGCTGGACGACCTGCAGCTAAAGAATGACCAGCAGACGCTCAAGGACATCATGCGCCGCAGCATGCCGGCCACCATGCAGGATGTGGTGCTGGTGTTTGTGACGGTCTCCGGGATGAAGAATGGCACCCTGATGCAGGAGGTGTTCGCCCGCAAGATCTTCGCCCAGCGCGACGGCGAGCAGCCGCTGTCCGCCATCCAGATCACCACGGCGGCCGGCATCTGCGCGGCGGTGGACCTGTTCCGTGAAGGCCGGCTGCCGCAGCGCGGCTTCATCCGGCAGGAGGAAGTGGCCTTGCCGGACTTCCTGGCCAACCGTTTCGGGCAGGCTTATCAGCAGTCCCGTCAGGTTGAGTCCATCGGCTGAAGGAGAATCCACCCATGAGCATTTCAAGCACCGACCTGCTGGCCGCCCTGGGCGTGCCGACCGCCGCCTTCACCGGGGGCTCCCTGACTGTCCGCAGCCCCATCGACGGCGCCGTGATTGGCGCGCTGTCCGAGGCCGGCGCCGGCGACATGACCGAGGCGGTGGGCCGCGCCCAGGCGGCCTTCCTGGCCTGGCGCCAGGTGCCCGGCCCCAAGCGGGGTGAACTGGTGCGCCTGTTTGGCGAGGAGCTGCGCGCCCACAAGGCGGACCTGGCGCGTCTGGTGTCCCTGGAGGCCGGCAAGGTGACCAGTGAAGGTGAGGGCGAAGTGCAGGAGATGATCGACATCTGCGACTTCGCCGTCGGCCTGTCGCGCCAGCTGCATGGCCTGACCATCGCCAGCGAGCGGCCCGGTCACCGCATGATGGAGCAGTACCTGCCCCTGGGCGTGGTGGGCATCATCTCCGCCTTCAACTTCCCCGTGGCCGTGTGGGCCTGGAACGCGGCGCTGGCACTGGTCTGCGGCGACACCTGCATCTGGAAGCCCAGCGAAAAGACGCCCCTGACGGCGTTGGCCACGCAGGCACTGTTCGACAAGGCCGTGGCCCGTTTTGCCGACGCGCCCGCGCACCTGTCGCAGGTGGTGGTGGGCGGCGCGGCGGTGGGCGAGGCGCTGGTGGACGACACGCGCGTGGCGCTGGTCTCCGCCACCGGCTCCACCCGCATGGGCCGCGCCGTGGGCCCGCGTGTGGCGGCGCGCTTCGGCCGTTGCCTGCTGGAACTGGGCGGCAACAACGCCATCGTCGTGACGCCCAGTGCCGACCTGGACCTGGCCGTGCGCGGCATCCTGTTTGGCGCCTACGGCACGGCCGGGCAGCGTTGCACCACCACCCGCCGGGTGATCGCGCATGAATCCATCCATGACGAGCTGGTGGCCCGCCTGGATCGCGCCCGCGCGCAGCTGAAGATCGGCAGCCCGATCGAACCCGGCCACCTGATCGGCCCGCTGATCGACAAGGCGGCCTTTGACGCCATGCAGGCGGCGCTGGTGGCCGCACGTGAACAGGGCGGCGAGGTAAGTGGCGGTGAGCGTGCATTGGCAGCGCAATATCCGGAGGCTTGGTACGCCGTGCCGGCGCTGGTGCGCATGCCGGCGCAGACCGCCGTGGTGCGCCAGGAGACCTTTGCGCCCATCCTCTACACGCTGAAGTACAAGACGCTGGAGGAGGCGATTGCCCTGCAGAACGACGTGCCGCAAGGGCTGTCCTCCGCCATCTTCACCAACGACATTCGCGAGGCGGAGACGTTTGTGAGCGCCACCGGCTCGGACTGTGGCATTGCCAACGTCAACATCGGCACCTCTGGCGCCGAGATCGGCGGGGCCTTTGGTGGCGAGAAGGAAACCGGCGGCGGCCGGGAATCGGGCTCGGATGCGTGGAAGGCCTACATGCGCCGCACCACCAACACCGTCAACTATTCGCGCGAGCTGCCGCTGGCGCAGGGTGTGAAGTTCGATGTCTGAGGCCAGCGCAGCGTTTGAACACACGGGCGTCTTCCGGCTGCTGACCGTGGCGCTGGGCGAGGTGCCGGCGCGGCAGGCCTTCGCGCAGCTGCAGGTGGTGCCGGCCCTGCTGCGCCCCGTGGGCGAGCAGGTGAGCCGGGCCGAGTTGGCTCAGGCGCTCAACATGGCGCTGTTCCTGGACGTGACGCGGCGGGTGCCGATGGCGTCAGCCTATGTGGCTGACCTACAGCGTACCGGCGAGCGCCTGGTGTTCGACCACGGTGCCTTGCGGACGGTGGCCTGGCCCAGTGGCGCCTTGCCACCGGGTGAGGCGTCCATCACGCGGGTGCTGCGTCCGCTGGGCTTCGAGCTGGCGGCCACCTATCCCCTCACGCGGCTCAAGATGACGGGCCGCGCGTGGCGGCATGTGGATCTGCCGGAGGACATTGCGCAGTACTTTGTCTCCGAGCTGCATCCGGAACGGTTCTCGGCGGGCTTCCAGGCAACGGTGTCGCGGGTGCTGGCCAGCGCCCGAGACCCGCTCTCGCCAGCGGACGTGGCACTGCTGGAACAACTGGCGCGAGACCGGCAACTGCCCTTGGCAGCTGCGGAAGTCTTGCTGCCGCATCTGATGGCCTGCTTTGCCCGCCACCATGGGCTCTTTGAGGCGGATGACTATCAGCAACTGCTGAGCGAATCCGCCGAGATGGCCTGGATCTCCACGGAGGGCAATGCCTTCAATCATGCGACCGACCGGGTGAAGGACGTGGCCGCCGTGGCCGAGGCGCAGCGTGCGCTGGGCCGGCCGGTGAAGGACAGCGTGGAGACCTCCGCGACCGGGCGGGTGCGCCAGACGGCCTTCCGCGCCGCTCGGGTGATGCGCGAGTTCCATGACCGTGGCCAACGCGTGATGCTGGAAGTGCCGGGCAGCTTCCATGAGTTCATCCAGCGTGAACCCATGCCAGGGTCGTCGGCGCTGGATCTCGCCTTTGACGCAGGCAACGCCACCGGCATCTTCAAGATGACCGCCGGCAGTGCGGCCGCCGACGAGCCCGCCGCATGCTGAAGGACCTGCTGGCCCAGGCGCGCATCCTGTGTGGCGATGCCAACGTGCAGGAAGGGGCGTCCATCGAGCCCCGCTATCTGCAGCCGGCCCGGTACGGGGCAGGACAGGCGGCCGGGCTGGTGCGTCCGTCCACGGTGGCGGAGGTGTCCGCATTGATGGAGATGGCGGTGGCGCACGACGCCCGGGTGGTGCCGCAAGGTGCGCACACGGGGCTGGTGCGGGCCGGCACGCCCGGCGATGCCACGCGGGACGTGCTGCTGAGCACCGAGCGCCTGAAGCAGGTTTTTGAGCTGGATGTGCTGGACCGGACCTTGCGGCTTTCGTCCGGCTTCCGGCTCTCCGAGGTGAATGAGCGCCTGGCCGAGCATGGCCTGTGGTTCCCGGTGGACCTCAGTGCGGACCCCAGCATCGGCGGCATGCTGGCCCACAACACGGGCGGCACGCGCATGCTGCGGTATGGCGACGTGCGGGCCAACACGCTGGGCCTGGAAGTGGTGCTGGCGGAGCCTGCGGGGCAGGTGCTGCGTTGCGGCCAGGGTCTGCAGAAAGACAACTCTGCGCTCGCGCTGGGGCAGCTTTTCATCGGCTCGTCCGGCAGCCTGGGCGTGATCACCGAGGCCACGCTCAAGCTCAGCCCCTTGCCGCGCCAGCGGGCCGTCGCGCTGGTGGCACCCAGCGGGCTCGCACCGGTGTTCCCCCTCTATCAGACGGTGATGCAGCGTTGGGGTGGCCTGGTGTCGGCCTTTGAAGGTATCAGCCGCGCCGCGTTGGAGGCCGGACTTCATGGGCAGGATCTGGCGCGCTGGTTCAGCGGGCAGTTGCCGGCGTACGCACTGCTGATTGAACTCAGCAGTGACCTGCCGGCCGATCAACTGGATCTGAATGGCCTGCTGCAGGGGTGGCTCGAAGGTGAATTCGAGAGCGGCCGTGTGGCGGATGCGGTGCTGGAAGCGGATGAAGCGATCTGGGGCCTGCGTCACCGGATCAGCGAAGGCTTGCGCGCGCAGGGCAAGGTGATCGGCCTGGACCTGTCGCTGCCACGCCGGGCCTTCATGGTGTTTCGCGAGGAGGGGCTGGCATGGCTGGCGCTGAATCACCCCGAACTGCGCCTGGCGGACTTCGGCCATCTGGGCGACGGTGGCATGCACTTCAACATGGTGTGGCCCGCCCAGGCCGGCCCCCTGGAGCCCGCGCAAGAACTGGCCCTGCGGGAAGGTCTGTACCGGTTGGTGGCCGCGCATGGTGGCTCCATCAGCGCAGAACATGGCGTGGGGCCGCAGTTGCAGGAGGCTTACCGGGCGCATTGGCGGCAGGTGGCGCCTTCCGTCCTGGATTGGGCGGGCCGCGTACAAATGCTCTTCGATCCGCACGGTCGATTGGGAACAACGAATTGGGGGCCGTAAATGGCTTGCCAAGTAATCAAACTGTGCTACAGTCCAATTCTTCGTTGAACGACGCAGCAAAAGCTTCAAGCAAATTCCTCGTGAATATGTTTGCGTAGCAAGTAGCCAGAAGTTGAACAACGAATAAATCCTGAAAGCCCAGGTGGCGGAATTGGTAGACGCACTAGTTTCAGGTACTAGCGGGTAACTCCGTGGAGGTTCGAGTCCTCTCCTGGGCACCAAATCTGAAAGGCCAGCGCAAGCTGGCCTTTCCCATTTCCGGCGCCAATTTTCCGGTGCCAATTTCAGGGTTGATGCTGGGGCTGACGTCGAAGCAGATGTCGGGGCTGATTTTGCGGCTCTCCCTCCCGACGCTCACCGCTCCACATTATTCAAGCGCGTCATGCATGCGCCGCACATGCGCTGCACAAGTGACGCTCTGCAGACATGAGGCTTCTGCGGCGGGCAGCACATTGCGACAGAATCGCGCTCATGCCCAAGCCCGCCACCATCATCGACGTTGCCCGCGAGGCGGGGGTGTCGATCAAGACTGTCTCCCGTGTTGTGAACCGGGAGGCCGGTGTCCACGCCGAGACGCGGGACCAGGTGCAGAAGGTGGTGGATCGGCTCAACTACCGCCCCAAGCAGTCCGCCCGCAGCCTCGCCGGTGGCCGCTCCTTTCTCATCGGTCTGCTGTATTACGACCCCAGTGCCGCCTTCGTCGGCGGCGTCCAGCAGGGCGCCACGCTGCGCTGCCGGGAGGCCGGGTACCACCTGGTGGTGGAGTCCCTGCACAACGACGCGCCCGATCTTCCGGTGCAGGTGGACCGCATGGTCTCCGCCTTGCGGCCGGACGGCATGATCCTCACCCCACCGCTGTGCGACAACCCCCAGGTGCTCAAGGCACTGCGGGACAGCCGCACGCCGTGTGTGCTCATCTCACCCGCAGCGGATGACCCCGAGCATCCCAGCGTCCGCATGGATGACGTGCATGCCGCAGAAGAGATCACCAACCTGCTGATCAGCCTTGGCCATCAACGCATCGCGATCATCAAGGGGGCGAAAGAGCAGGTCGCTTCCAGGCGGCGCTACCAGGGTTATGCCGCAGCGCTCAAGGCGCATGGCATCGCCCTCGACAAGGATCTGGTGGTGCAGGGGGACTTCACCTTCCCCTCCGGCGTGGAGGCGGCCTATCAGCTGCTGAGCCGCCGGCAGCGGCCAACCGCCGTGTTCGCTAGCAACGATGAAATGGCGCTCGGTGTCCTGGTGGCTGCGCAGCGCCTCGGGCTGGAGGTGCCGGGTGACCTCTCGATCACCGGCTTCGATGACACGCCTGCCGCCGCCCGGGTCTGGCCGCCGCTGACCACCGTGCGGCAGCCCATGGACGAGATGGCCCGAGCGGCGGTGGACCTGCTGGTGGCCACGCCGCGAATGGGTGAAAACGCCTCGGGGATCCCGGCCAAGCCGGTGCAGCACCGTGTGCTCAAGCACGAGCTCATCGTGCGCGACTCCACCGCGGCCTCCGTGGACAAGCCGGCCCGGACGCGCAAGGGTGCCTGAGAGCCGCCCCGAGCCGCCGTAAGCCACCCTAAGCCGCCATCTTCAGGCCCGCGCGGTTCAACATCTGGTCGATGAGATCGCGGTGGCGGGGCATGTCCCGTACCGCATGCGCGCCCAACTGGGCAATCGTGCTGAACTCCCGTCGCGCTTCGTCCGCACGGCGCCACGCGTGCCGCGCACCTTGCAGCAGCGTGTCGTACTCCATTCCGTACAGCACGTATTGCCAGCTCGCGGGCAGGTACATCTCCACGTCGGTGATGAAGTCCAGCCGCTGGGGCGGCCGGTGGCGCCACATGGCGAGCTTGTCGCGCAGGCTGTCGGGGAAGGAGGCTGGGTCGGCGTTGTCCCGCCAGAAGGCGGTGTCTCGACGCTGGGTGAGGCCGTAGTGCATCTTGATGAAATCCACGATGCGGGCGTAGCGATCGGCCATGAAACGATTGAAATGCCGCGCCACTGGGGCCGTGTCGCCATCAAACGGGAACAGCTGCGCAATCAGGTAAGCCGCTGTTTCGATCAACCCGATGCCGGAGGATTCCAGCGGTTCCAGGAAGCCGCCGGACAGCCCCACAGCCACGCAGTTCTTCACCCACTGGGTCTCGCGATAACCGACGTTGAGTGTGAGCTTGCGAGGGCTCAATGCCTCCGCCGCCGAGCCGATATAACGGCGCAGCTCACGCTCCGCCGCGTCGTCATCGGTGTGCCGGCTGCTGTAGACATGGCCGATGCCGCGCCGCTCCTGCAGGCCGATGTCCCAGATCCAGCCATTCTCCTGGGCCGTTGACAGGGTGCAGGAAGCGATCGGAGCATCAGGCCGGTCGTAGGGCACCTGCATTGCGAGTGCGCGATCGACGAAGAGCACATCGTTCAGCGAGGTGAAGGGCGATCCAAGCGCCTCGCCGATGAGCCGCGCGTGGAAGCCGCTGCAATCCACATACAGCCCGGCGCGAAGCACGCCCGCCTCGCGGGTGTGAACGGCCGCAATAGCGCCCTGTTCATCGAGGTCCACGCGGTCCACGGTTGCAATGAGGCGCTGCACCCCCAGCACCTGGGCTTGCTCGGCCAGCAGCCCGGCAAAACGGCCGGCATCGAAATGGTAGGCGTAGTTCAGCGGGCCCAGGTAGTCGCCATCCGTCACGCGCTTGGGGCCGTGGCGCGCTTCCACCACGGCCTTCTGCAGCGTCACGGCTTCGGCGAAAGCGCGTTCCGGCCCGGCTTCACCCATCAGCCAGTAGGGCAGTAGTTCGGGCGCACCGGGTCGCTGGCTGGGCAGGCTGAACGGATGAAAGTAGTGGTCGCTGCCCTCCGCACCGGGAGGCCGTACCCAATGGTTGAACCGCACCCCCTGCTTGAAGGTGGCCGAGCAGGCCTGCAGGAAGCGCGCTTCTGGAATGCCGATGGCCGACAGCGTCCCGCGGATGGAGGGAAAGGTGCCTTCACCCACGCCGATGATCCCGATGTCGCTGGACTCCACCAACGTGATGCGCACGCCGCCATGCGCCGTGCCCAGCTGCTGCGCCAGGAATGCCGCCGTCAGCCAGCCGGCGGTGCCGCCGCCGACGATGAGAATGTCGTCAATTGCCTTCATGCCTGCCTGTCTCCGTGTTTGTTGTCTGTGGTGCAAAGGCATCAGTCGTTCGCGATCACCGTGGCCATCGGCCCTCTGAGCCTGGCCTGGGCCGAAAGCGGACTACGGGTAAATGATAGTGCCCGGAATGACAACGATGTCAATCTTTCCGTTGACAACGTTGTCAGCCATTGCCTAGGATGCAGCCAAATTAGAAGAAACGGAAGCTCTGTACCCCTTGCAGCCGCAGCTCGGGCCAGGAATGCAGTGCTTTCTCAAACCCTTCAAGAGCTTCTCGAAAGCCACCCAGGAGACAACATGACAACAGCTTCGTCCCGCCGGCCCGCCATCGGGCTGGTCACTCCCGTCCAGATGGCCGTACTGGCCTTGATGGCTGGCGCGGTCCACGCCCAGCAAGCCCCCGAGTCGCCGGCACCCCAGGCGGCACCCCAGCAGGAATCGGCGCCGCAGGGCAGCACCAGTGCCACGGCGGAGGTGAAGGCCGACGGCAAGCAGGCCCTGCCGCAGGTGCTGGTGACGGCCACCAAGCGCAGCACCTCGCTGCAGAAGACACCGGTGTCCGTGACGGCCATCAACTCCAGCACGCTGGAAGATGCGCACGTGAAGAGCATGCTGGACGTCTTCAACCTGGTGCCCAGCATGCAGGGCACGGGGCAGGGGGACCACGGCATCGTCAGCATCACGCTGCGCGGCATCGGCAACGACAGCGCCAAGACCGAATACGCGGACCCGGAAGTGGCCCTGTTCGTTGATGGCGTCTTTGCGCCGCGCCCCGAGGGCGCCGCCACGATGCTGTTTGACCTCGATGGCATCGAAGTACTGCGCGGCCCGCAAGGCACGCTGTGGGGCCGCAACTCCACCGTCGGCACCATCAACATGAAGACGGCCAAGCCGGTGCTGCGCGACACGTCCGGTTATGTCGAAGGCGGCACTGGCAACTACAGCCGCCTGGGCGTGAAGGGGGCGGTCAACATCCCGCTGGGCGACACCGCCGCGGCACGCGTGGCCTTCATCCATGAACAGCACGACGGCTACGTGTCCTACCAGAAGGCGCCCAACGTCGCCCTGGCGGACCAGCAGGCCGCTTATGCCACCTATGTGGCCAATGGCGGCACTGCGGTCGGATTCCAGCCGATCAATACGGCCCTTTTTGTGCAGGGCGGCCCCAAGTACAACGCCCAGGACCAGACCGCTGCACGTGTGAGCTTCCTGTGGAAGCCCAGTGACAAGCTGCGTTGGGACATCTCGCTGGAGCAGTTCGCCGACCGTGGCACGCCATCGATGAGCCTGATGCAGACGCCTCGCGAAGGCGAGAAGTTCTGGTCCGCCCTGATCGACACGGCACCGTCGCTCAAGCGCGATTCGACCTCGCTGCGCAGCCGGCTCGAATATGACCTCGGTGGCATGGCCCTGGCCTACGTGGCGGGCTACACGCACTTCAAGGGCTCTGGCACCTATGACCAGGACTTTGGTGTCAACGTGCCCACCAGCTTCACCACCGGTGGTCCGCAACAGGCGGACAACACCGTCTGGAGCAAGTACACCAGCCACAGCCATGAAGTGACGCTGCAGAGCAATGAGCGCCAGACCATCGACTGGGTGCTGGGCCTGTACTACGCCGCTGAAGACAACGGCATCCGCTTCGACATCCCCATCATGAACGGTACCCAGCAGGGCACCGTCAGCTGGCAGGGTTCCTTCATCCAGCCGAAGGAGACGGTGGATTCCAAGGCCGTGTTCGGCCAGGCCACCTGGAACCTGACCGAGGCCTTCCACGTCACCGGCGGTCTGCGCTACACCCACGACGACCGCAAGAACAAGGGCGGCCGCGGCTGGTTCTGGGCCGGTGATGCCACCGCACCGCAGGTGCCGCTGAACCCCTCGGTGGATCCGACGATCCCGGCCAATGGCTACACCGCCGGCAACATCAACGACGCCCATTACACCGGCAACAAGACCACCTGGCTGGGCCGCGCCGCCTATGACCTGAGCAAGACGGCGATGGTCTACGGCAGTGTCTCCACCGGCTACAAGTCGGGCGGCTCCGGCGACGGTGGCCTGCACTACGGCCCCGAAACACTGACCAACTACGAGCTGGGCTACAAGACCACGCTGTGGGACGGCCGCATGACGTTCAACGCCAGCGCCTATCACATGAAGTTCAAGGACTTCCAGTTCAGCGCACCGGTCATCGTCAACGGCAACCGCCAGTTCGCCTACAGCAATGCGGAAGGTGCCAAGGTCTCCGGGCTGGAACTGGAATCCGCCGTGCTGATCACGCCGGACGACAAGCTGCAGCTCAGCGCCAGCTACACCAAGACCAAGTTGGGTCAACTGGTGGCGGCCTCCAACGACTACGCCCTGCCCACCTGCTTCGACACCACGCTGGGTGGCAACTGCGTCAACGTCACGGGCAACGAACTGCCGCACGCGCCCAAGTTCGCGCTGCAGCTGATGTATGAGCACAGCTTCCCGCTCTCCAACGGGGACAGCGTGGCGCCGCGCATCAGCTACCACTATCAGACCGCGAACTGGCTGTCGGTGTTCAACCTGGGTGATGGCGACCGCCAGAAGGCTTATTCCACGGCCGACATCAGCGTGCGCTACAGCTCGCAGCGCAACTGGTATGCGGATGTCTTCGTGCGCAACGTGAGCGACGAAAAGATCAAGACCAGCGCGGGCAGTGCCGGCACCTTTGCCAACCCGATCTGGGTGGCGCAGTACGCCGCGCCGCGCACCTTCGGCCTGAACGCGGGCTACAACTTCTGACGGGCAGGTGATGGGAGCGCCCGGCCGGAATCGTTCACGCCAGACTGCGCGCCACGGCCGCGCGACTCCCTGCTTTTGTATTTGCCATGAACAGAAAGACCATGCAGCCTACCGACGCCACCCCCGCCACCGAAACCGCGCTCATCCGTGACCTGATCGCGACCCTGCCCACCGACTTCCAATGGGGCTCGGCCACCAGCGCCGCGCAGATCGAGGGCGCGGGCCGGGAGGACGGCAAGGGGGAGTCCATCTGGGACCGCTTCTGCGCCCAGCCCGGCCGCATCAAGGACGCCTCCAACATCGACGTGGCCTGTGACCACTACCACCGCTACGGTGAGGATGTGGACCTCATGCGCTGGTTGGGCCTGGACGCCTACCGCTTCTCCATCGCCTGGCCGCGCGTGCAACCGCAAGGCCGGGGAGCCTGGAACGAAGCCGGCTTCGCGTTCTACGACCGGTTGATCGACAAGCTGCTGGAAGCAGGCATCCGCCCGCATGCCACGCTCTATCACTGGGACCTGCCGCAGGCGCTGGAAGACGGCATCGGCGGCTGGCTCTCCCGCGACGTGGTGCCACTGTTTGCTGAATACGGTGCCGAGGTGGCGCGCCGCTTCGGCGACCGGCTGGCCAGCATCTCCACGCTCAACGAGCCGTGGTGCTCCGCCACACTGGGCTACGAAACCGCGCAGTTCGCGCCGGGCCACACCAGCCGGGCCGAGGCCGCGCAGGTCTCGCATCATCTGCTGATGGCGCATGGCGCGGCCATCCAGGCGATGCGTGCGGTCGGCCCCAAGGCGCAGTTGGGCATCGTGCTGAACTTCACGCCCTCCTTCCCAGCGGAACCGCTGCTGGAAGCAGACCGGCGCGCGGCGCGCATTGATGATGGCCTCAGCACGCGCTGGTACATGGATCCGGTGTTCCGGGGCCAGTACCCGGCCGACATCATCGAGCACCTCGGAGCGGACGCCCCCAAGATCCAGCCCGGCGATCTGGCCCTGATCCAGCAGCCGCTGGACTTCCTGGGCGTGAACTTCTACACCCGCAGCTTCATCAGCACGAAGCAGCCCGGCCTGACTCCGCCGGGGGAACTGGGCTTCACCGACATGGGCTGGGAGATCTACCCGCAGGCACTGACGCAGCATTTGCTGCGCATCACCCGCGAATACACACCGCCGCCCATCTACATCACCGAGAACGGCATGGCCAACGCCGATGCGGTGGTGGACGGCAGCGTGCCGGACCAGGCACGCATTGCCTACCTGCGGGGGCACCTGTCGGCCTTGTCACAGGCGGTGGCGCTTGGCGCGGATGTGCGGGGCTATTTCTACTGGAGCCTGCTCGACAACTTCGAGTGGAACTCCGGCTACCTCAAGCGCTTCGGCCTCTTTCATGTGGACTACGCCAGCCAGCAGCGCCTGGCGAAGGACAGCGCCCATTGGTACAAGGACCTGATCACGCAGTTCAAGCAGACCTGACGCGCGGCTCAAACCGCCCGGAAAGAAAAAAGGCGCACCGTCTGGTGCGCCTTTTTTTGATTACCAGATCCGGATCCGGTCGTTCGGTGCCTTGTACATCTTGTCGCCTTCCTTGGTCCTGAAGGCCTGATGGAAGCCGTCATGGTTCACCGCCGCGCCGTTGGCCCGGAACTCGGTCGGGGCATGCGGGTCGATGGTCAGCAGCGTCAGCTCGCGCTCCTCACGCCGCTTCTGGCGCCAGGCCTGCGCCCAGCCCAGGAAGAAGCGCTGCTCGCCGGTGTAGCCGTTGATCACCGGGGACGGCTTGCCGCCCAGCGAGCGCAGGTAGGCCTTGTAGGCGATCTGCAGGCCGGACAGGTCCGCGATGTTCTCGCCCAGCGTGAGCTTGCCGTTCACATGCTTGCCGGGGATGGGCTCGTAGCCTTCGTACTGGGCCACCAGCCGTGCACCGATGGCGTCGAAGGCCTTGCGGTCTTCATCGGTCCACCAGTTGCGCAGGGCGCCGTTGCCGTCGAACTGGCTGCCCTGGTCATCGAAGCCGTGGCTGATCTCGTGGCCGATCACCGCGCCGATGGCGCCATAGTTCACCGCGTCATCCGCCTGGGGGCTGTAGAACGGGGGTTGCAGGATGGCCGCCGGGAACACGATCTCGTTCATCGTGGGGTTGTAGTAGGCGTTGACCGTCTGCGGGGTCATCAACCAGTCGCGGCGGTCCACCGGCTTGCTGGCCTGCGCGGCCTTGCGCTGCCATTCGAAGCGGGCGGCCCGCTGCGCGTTGCCCAGGGCGTCGGCGGCGCGCACGTCCAACGCAGCGTAATCGCGCCAGGTGTCCGGGTACGCGATCTTGATCATGTACTTGGACAGCTTGTCCTGAGCCTGGGCCTTGGTGGCCGGGGTCATCCAGCTCAGGCCATCGATGGAGCTCTTGTAGGCCTCCAGCAGGTTGTTGACCAGAGCCAGCATGCGGGCCTTGTCCGCCGCCGGGAAGTAGCGCTTCACATATTCCTGGCCAATGGCTTCGCCAAGCGCGCCGTTGACGTGCTCCACGGCCTTCTGCCAGCGCGGCTGGTCCACCTTCAGGCCGCTGAGGGCCTGGCCGTGGAAGGCGAAGTGCGCGTCGCGGAAAGCCTTGGGCAGCACTTCGGCATGCTCGTCCAGCGCATGCAGGGTGAGGTAGAGCTTCCAGTCGTCCAGCGAGGCTTCGCCCAGCAGCTTGGCGGCGGCGGTGAAGTAGCTCGGCTCCAGCACCACCAGCTTGTCCAGTTGGGGCACCGAGGCGGCGGTGAAGTAGGCCTTCCAGTCGAAGCCGGGCGCCTTGGCGGCCAGCTCGGCGGGCGTCATCGGGTTGTAGACCTTGGTGGGTTCACGCAGGTCCACCTTGTCCCACTGGGCTTCGGCCAGCGTGTGTTCCAGCGCGAGAACGCGCTGCGCTGCATCCGCCGGGTCCTTCAGGCCAGCCTGGCGGGCCAGCGTTTCCAGATAGGTGCGGTAGGCGCCGAGGGCCTTGGCCAGGCGCTCGTCATCCTTCTTGAGGTAGTAGTCGCGGTCCGGCAGGCCCAGGCCGTCCTGGCCAGCCTGCAGACGGTTGGTGCCGGGGTCCTGGTAGTCGGCCTCGATGTCCAGGCCTAGCGGCGTGCTCACCACCCCGGTGGCCTGGCCGATCCAGGTGGCCAGCTGTTCGCGGGTCTGGATGGCGTTGATGCTGTCCAGCAGCGGGCGGACGCCGGCGAGGCCGGCCTTGTCGATGGCGTTGGTGTTCAGGTAGGCGCTGAAGTAATCGCCGATCTTCTGGTCATTGCCAGCCTTGGCCTTCTTGGCGGCCAGATCTTCGGCGATGGTGCGGACCCGCTTGTCCGACAGGTCGCTCAGCACGGTGAAGGCGCCGAAGGAAGATTTGTCGTTGGGGATGGCGGTGTGGCTGAGCCAGTGACCGTTGGCGGCGCGGAACAGATCGTCCTGCGGGCGGACCGTCTTGTCCGCACCGGACAGGTCCAGCCCCGACTGCGGCGGAGCGGCCATGGCAAAGGCGGTGAACTGCATCGCGGCCGCCAGCAGGGTCAGACGAATTGCTTTTTTCATCACAGGCGCATGAAGGAGTGCGGGCCAGGCCCGACGGAACGCTCAGCCTATGCCAAAAGGCACGCCCTGCCAAAAGCCATGAGCCCCGGGAAACACCCCATTCGCCCACCGACGGTTGCCGTGTCCGCTGGGCGGATGGCGCGTGCGGCGGCTGAGTGCCGGGGCGAGGCTCCCCCCCGGTCAAGGGGGGGCGAGGTGCGTGAACTGGCGGGCGGCCGCGCTTCAGGCGGTCGGGCAGGGCGGCACGCCTGCAGGCAAGGGTGCGGGCGCGGGTGAGGCGGCTGTGGGCGCCGAGCGGTTGGCCAGCGTGAGCGCGGCGATCACCAGCAGTGCCCCCAGCCATTCCTGGGCTGACGGATGCTGCCCCAGCGCCACACTCATCAGCAGGGCGGAGACCGGGACGCCGTTCAGGAACAGCGAGGCCCGTGCGGCGCCCAGCTGTCGGACCCCGTAGTTGAAGGCCAGCACGGCAGCGATCGTGGGAATGGCAGCCACGTAGGCCAGATGAGGCAGTACAGCCGCCAGATCCTCCCGGCTCGGCGCCTGCGACCCCCCGGCCAGGGTGGCACCGATGGCAACCAGCAACAGGCAGGGCACGCCTGTGATCGCCGTCAGCGCTGAATATTCCAGTGCGCTGAAGTCCGGCCACCGCGCAGCGCCCCGGGTGTAGAGCACCCATCCCACCGTACCCAGCAGGGTGAGTGCGTCCCCCGCCAAGGCGTGCGGCGTGGCGTTGCCGCCGCCGGCCAGGCCGGAGACCAGCACCACACCGCTCAAGGCCAGCACAGCAGCGCCGGCTACGCGCAGCCCCGGACGTTGCCCGTCCAGCACCCACCGAAGCAGCAAGGTGGTGAGGGGCATGGTGGCCATCAACACCGCCCCATGTGAGGGAACGGAGAGCGACAGGCCGCTCAGCGTCAACACGCCGAAGAAGCCATAACCCAGCACCCCCAGGCCGGTCAGGGCGCGCCAATGGTGGCGCAGCTTGAGCGCCGGCCGGTCGCCAAAGCGCCACAGCAGCAGCGCCAGCGGCAACACCGCGCAGCTGTAGCGCAGCGTGGTGAACCACAGGGGCGACACATGGGCCAGCACCGGCTTGCAGACCAGGAACATGCTGCCCCAGGAGCAGGCGGCGAAGAGAAGGGCGAGAACAGCAGAGGCGTTCATGGCGGCCTTTGGTTGGAACGGCTGTGCAGTCTCCCGCCCGTGTCGGTCATGGGCCATGCGTTTGTTCCGAACGGGGCTTTGGCGAAACCGAACGCGCCCCCGGCGGCCGCGCCGCACAATCGCCGCCATGGAGCTCTACCAGCTGAAAAGTTTCCTGGCCGTGGTGGCCGAACGCAACCTCACTCGGGCGGCGGAAAAGGTGTTCACCAGCGTGCCTGCGGTCAGTGCCCAGATCAAGGCGCTGGAGGAGGAACTCGGGGTGCTGCTCTTCGAGCGCAGCTCACGCGGCATGGCGCTCACACCCGCGGGTGAACGGCTGGCCGAGGAGGCGCGTCGCACGATGGACGCCGCCCAGCGCATGCGCCAGGCCGCCGCGCAGATCCGTGGCGCGGTGCAGGGGGTGTTGCGCATGGGCACGGTGAGCGACCCGATCGCGCTGCGGCTGGGCGAGGTCATGGTGCAGCTGGCGCAGCGGCATCCCGAGGTGGCCCTGCAGCTTCACCAGCGCCTGTCGCTGCAGAGCATCCACGCCCTGCGGCGCGGGGAGGTGGACTGCGCCTACGTGCTGAATGCGGACGAATCGGTGGAGGGCATCCGGCTGCACCGGCTCAGCCGGCTGGAGGTGGTGGTGGCCATGCCGCTTCAACTGGCGCAGACTGCCTGGCCCCAGGATCTGCAGGCCCTGCTGGCGTTGCCCTGGATCAACACGCCGCCGGACTGCGGGCTGCGCCCGGCCATGGAAGCGCTGTTTGCCAGTGGGTCTCGCGAACTCCCGCAAGGACCCATGGCGGAAACCGAAGGTGCCGTACGCGGCATGGTGGCCAGCGGGATGGGACTGGGGCTGCTGCGCCGGGACCAGGCTGAAGCCGCCGAACGGGCGGGTGAACTGCGCCTCTGGCCGCACTGGTCCACCGTCACCTGGCTGTGCTGGATGCAAAAGGACACGCCCCATGAAGAGCCGGCCCTGACCGCGCTGAGGGAGCTGGTGACGGAAGTCTGGCGCTGAGGCGCTCCCTGGACTGCGATACTCCCGTCAAACAGAACACCAAGGGTGCTGCGTGCTGGCACGGCGGCCCTTGCAAAGCCCAGGAGCTTGTGTGGAGACATTGCAGATCGCGACCGATGCGCGCGGCGTGGCGCGCGTGACGATGAACCGGCCGGAGGTGTTCAACGCCTTCAACGAGGCCATGATCGCCGACCTCACCGAGGCGTTTGCCCAGTTGGGTGAAGACGCCGCTGTTCGGGTGATCGTGCTGGCCGGTGCCGGCAAGGCTTTCAGCGCGGGTGCGGACATCCAGTGGATGAAGCGGGCCGCCGAGGCCTCCCAGGAGTGGAACCTGGCGGACGCGCGTCGCTTTGCGGCCATGCTGGATGGGCTGGCGCGTTGCCCCAAACCCACCATCGCCCAGGTGCATGGCGTGGCGCTGGGCGGTGGCGTGGGGCTGACCCTGGCCTGTGATCTGGCCCTGGCCACGACCACGGCGCAGTTCGCGGTGAGCGAAGCCCGCTTCGGTATCTTGCCTGCCGTCATCGGGCCCTATGTGGTGAATGCCGTCGGGCCTCGGCAAGCGCGTCGGCTGGCGCTGACGGCCAGCCGTATCGATGCGCAGGAAGCGCTGCAACTGGGGCTGGTGCAGCAGGTGGTGGCTGCGGAGGCGATGGACACCGCGGTGGAAGCTGTGGTGACCGATCTGCTGGCCGGCGGGCCGCAGGCACAGACGGAGATCAAGCGCTTGCTCGCGCAGTTGGCGGTGGGCCCGATCACGCATCAGGTGCGTGAACTGACGGCACAGACCATTGCGCGCGTGCGCACCGGGCCGGAGGCGCGTGACGGTTTTACCGCCTTCCTGGCCAAGCAGCCCGCCCCCTGGCTGCCGCCGTCGGGAGAAGCGCCATGAGCGCCGCGTCCTCCCCCACGGCCTGGCGCGTGCTGAACGCTGTCTCGGCGGAGGCGCCGGTCGCGGTGATTGGCGCCGGGGTGATGGGGGCTGGCATTGCCCAGGTGGCGGCACAGGCCGGACATCCCGTGCAGTTGATGGACGCGCGCGAAGGCGCAGCCCTGGCGGCGATCGGCAAGATCGGCCAGGCCCTGGCCGGTTTGGTGGCCAAGGGGCGGATGGCCGCCGAGGAACGTGACGCCGTGATGGCCCGGCTGCAGGCTGCGGACCGCGTCGCCGATCTGGCGGGGGCCGCGCTGGTGGTGGAAGTGATCATCGAGCAACTGGAGCCCAAACGGGCTTTGCTCAAGGAATTGGATGCCCTGCTGGCACCGGACGCACTCATCGCCTCCAACACTTCCTCCATCAGCATCACCGCCTTGGCCAACGGCATGGCCACGCCGCAGCGCCTCGTGGGCATGCACTTCTTCAACCCCGTGCCCCTCATGAAGCTGGTGGAGGTGGTGTGGGGCGCCGAGACGGACGCCGCGGCCGCGTCAGCCATCGAGCAACTGGCACGGCGCTGGGGCAAGACACCGGTGCATGCCAGGTCCACGCCGGGCTTCATCGTCAACCGGATTGCCCGCCCTTATTACGCCGAAACCCTGCAGGTGCTGCAGGAGCAGGGGGGGCCACCGGCACTGGTGGACCGTGCCCTGCGAAGTGCCGGCTTCCGGATGGGCCCCTGCGAGCTGATGGACCTGATCGGGCACGACACGAATGCGCTGGTGACGCAGTCGGTCTTCGAGGCCAACTTTGGCGACAAGCGCTTCCAACCGTCGCTGGTGCAGCGTGCGCTGGTGGATGGCGGACGCCTGGGCCGCAAGGTGGGCAAAGGCTTTTACGACGGTGTGCCCGAGGCGCCGCCACCGGTGGCTGCGCCCATCGGCGCCGCGCCTGGCGTCACGCTTGCGGGGCAGGGGCCGCTGGTGGACCGCCTGGCGGGCTGGCTGACGCATCGCGGCCTGGATTTCTTGGCCGCGCCGGACCAGGACTGGCAGGGCCTGGCGCTCCATGGCCTGGAGCTGCACCTCACGGATGGCCGCTGTGCGGCGGCGCTGGCGCAGCAACGCCGCCAGCCCAGCCTGGCAGTGATCGATTGGCCGCTGGCGCCGGACCGGGCCGACGGCCTGGCCATCGCCTTCGCCCCCCGCGTGGACGGCATGCATCGCGAAGCGGCCCGGCAGTTGCTCCGTCATCTTGGATGGGAGCCGTTGGAGCTGCGCGACATTCCGGGCCTGGTCGTCGCCCGCACCATCGCGATGCTGGTCAATGAGGCTGCCGATGCCGTGTGGCAGGGCGTCTGTGATGCCGAGGCCGCCGATACCGCAATGAAGCTGGGCGTGAACTACCCGGCCGGACCCTTCGAGTGGCTCGCGGCCCTGGGCCCGGCAACCGTGGCCGCCATGCTGGATGCGCTGTTCAACAGCTACCGAAGCGAGCGTTATCGCGTCAGCCCCTTGCTGCGCCATCAGGTCTGGGCGGGCTGAGCCCCATGAAAAAACGCCGCGGCGGTGAACCGCGGCGGCGTTGATCACAGAAGCAGGCGCTGTTCCGCGCCGGCGACTACAGCAGCATGCGCAGGTGGGCCTGGGCCTGCAGCAGCGGGGGCAGGCAGTGCTCGACCATCTGCTCCATGCTCATGCGCGAGGCGTGCACGCTGATGGCCATGGCGGCGACGGTGTCACCCTTGTAGTTCTTCAGCGGCACACCGACCGACCGCAGACCCTGCTCGAGTTCCTGGTCGATCAGCGCATAGCCCTGGGCGCGGGCACGGGCGATCTCGATGCGCAGGCGCTCGGGATGGGTGATGGTGTGCGGGGTCAGGGCGCTCAGTTCCTGGCGGGCGATGAAGGCATCCACATCGGCCTGCGATTGCGCGGCCAGCAGCACGCGGCCGTTGGCGGTGCAATAAGCCGGCACGCGGGTGCCCGGTTGCAGGGTGGGGGAGACCACCCGGCCGGCGCTGGTGGCCGAGATGCAGATGACGTCGTTGCCATCCAGCACGCCAGCGGAGCTGGCTTCCTTCATCGCATAAGCCAGCTTGTGCAGTTCGGGCTCGATGATGCGGGGCAGGCGGGCGGAGTGCATGTAGCTCTGGCCCAGGCGCAGCACCTTGGGGGTCAGGGCAAACATCTTGCGGTCCTGCGAGACGAAACCCAGGTGGGTCAGCGTCAGCAGGTAGCGGCGTGCAGCGGCGCGGGTCAGGCCCGTGCGGCCAGCCACTTCGCTGATGGTCAGGCGGGGACGTTCCTGATCGAAGGCCTCGATCACGGCCAGACCCTTTTCCAGGCCGGCGACCAGATCCCGCTTCAGCGGACCGGTACGAACTTCTTCGGTGGTGGACTCTATGGAAACAACCGCCGAGGCGGTCAATTCATCGTCAAGGGAGCGTTCAGCGGACATGGCAAACCATCTTTGCGTTTGACGCCCAAATCTGCTGGGCGTGGGCAGGAGATGTCCGCCACTATAGGGACAACCCTGTGAAGAATCTTTGCCAGGGCAATTGTTTTCGACGCTATCCGCACGCTTGTGCACCAACTTGAGGAATTTGTGACGAGCATCGCCCCACGACCGCCAAATTGGGGGTGTGTTGGGCGGTCATCGCAAATCGGGTTGAGCGGAGCGGCTGCGAAGGGCGATGGACAACAACAAAAACGAGGCGGACCTATCAAAAGTGGTCATACAACTCATATATGAGCGGTATGCGCCACTGATCGAAGTCAGTATCCCATGCGATGTGCGATTACCGCTTACGTGAATGGGACCGTTGTCATGACAATTTTTCAGCCTCTGTTGAATTTTGCTTATGCGTGTCTTACGCGTACGACAGCGCGCCAACCGCCCGGGCAGTCGAGCAGCCGCTCAAACCGGGCGAAGCGGGGTATGTCAGGGCGCTGAAGTTGGGCATCGGGCGCTCGGGCAACAGCTTGCGCTGTACGCCGCCCAGCGAGGAGTGACCGATTCGGAGAGCGCTGAAGCGTCAATAAGCCGCCGTGGGTCCACAAGCACCGCAGGATGACGTACGGCGTGCGGCACCTGACCAAGTCGTCAGACGCGTTCAACGACCACCGCGATGCCCTGGCCCACGCCGATGCACATGGTGCACAGCGCGTAGCGCCCACCCGTGCGCTGCAACTGATGGACGGCTGTCGCCACCAGCCGGGCGCCGCTGGCCCCCAGCGGGTGACCCAGTGCAATGGCGCCGCCGTTGGGATTGACGCGAGGGTCATCGTCCTGGAGCCCCAGGTCGCGCAGGACCGCCAGGCCCTGGGCGGCAAACGCCTCGTTGAGTTCAATCACGTCCATCTGCGCCAGCGTCAGTCCCACCTGTGCCAGCACCTTGCGGCTGGCCGGGGCGGGCCCGATGCCCATGATGCGTGGCGGCACACCGGCGGTGGCCATGCCCAGCACACGGGCCTTGGGGGTCAGGCCATGACGGCGCACGCCTTCCTCACTGGCCATGAGCAGGGCGCAGCTGCCGTCGTTGACGCCCGAGGCATTGCCGGCCGTGACCGTGCCGTCCGGGCGTACCACGCCCTTGAGCCGAGCCAGCGCTTCAAGGCTGGTCTCGCGCGGATGCTCGTCCTGCGTCACCACGACCGGATCGCCTTTTTTCTGCGTCAGCGTCACCGGGCAGATTTCCTCGTCGAAGAAGCCGCTGCGCTGGGCGGCCAGGGCCTTGGTCTGGCTGGTCAGGGCCATGCGGTCCTGCGCCTCGCGCTCGATGCCGAAGTCGCTGGCGACGTTTTCCGCCGTCTCCGGCATCGCATCCACACCGTACTGGGCCTTCATCAGCGGGTTGATGAAGCGCCAGCCGATGGTGGTGTCGTAGAGCGCGGTGCTGCGAGAGAAGGCACTCTCCGCCTTGGGCATGACAAACGGCGCGCGGCTCATGCTTTCCACGCCACCGGCCAGCATCAGATGGGTCTCGCCAGCGCGCAGGGCACGGGCGGCTGTGCCCACCGCATCCATGCCGGAGCCGCACAGGCGGTTCAGGGTCATGCCGCCCACGCCCACCGGCAGCCCGGCCAACAGGCCCGCCATGCGGGCCACGTTGCGGTTGTCCTCGCCGGCCTGATTGGCGCAGCCGTAGAGAATGTCGTCCAGCGCTTCCCAATCCAGCGATGCATGGCGGGCGATCAGCGCCCGGATCGGCCAGGCGCCCAGGTCATCTGCCCGCACTGACGACAGGGCGCCCCCGTAGCGACCAAAGGGGGTGCGCTGCGCGTCACAAATGTAGGCAAACATGACAGTCTCCGGAATCTTTATGAGAATAGGGGTCTGGAAAGATCATAGAGGTCGGGGAGAAAAAGCTGTGACAAGTTGCACGCAAGCCGTGGGAACGTCCGCCGCGTCGCTCCGCTGACCCGAATTTCGCTTAAGTTCCGCCCCTCGTCGCCGAAGCAAATGGGATGAGGGTGAGAGACCCTTTGGGATAAAAATGAAGGACAAATCGGCCGATCCGTTGATCGATGTCAGCCAGCTCAAGGTGGGAATGTTCATCCACCTGGATCTGGGCTGGATGTCGCATCCGTTTCCGCTGAGCAGTTTCAAGCTGAGCTCTGACGAGCAACTGCTGATCCTTCGCCGCCTGGGCCTGAAGCAGGTCCGGTGGAGCCCCAGCCGCAGTGATCTGCCGCTGGAGGCCACGCCCATGCCGCCGCCGCCTCCGCAGGCTCCCGCCGCTACCGCTGCAGACGCTGATCCGGAAAAGGCCCTCCATCGCCAGTTGCTGGCCCAGCAACGTGACGCGCTGCTGCTGTGCGAACGCCAGTACGGCGAAGCGTCCACGGCCCTGCGTGACCTGATGGACCTGGTCCCGCGCGAGCCGGTGACGGCCCGCGACCGTTCCGCCGCCTTGTCCCGCGCGCTGCTGGACAAGATGCTGGTGGAGGGCGACATCAATATCCGCCTGCTCAATGAAGGCGCAGGTGACCGTTCCACCGCCCACGCGCTGAACGTGGCCATCATTTCCATGCTGCTGGGCCGGGCCTTCGGCCTGGGCCATGACGAGCTGATGGACCTGGGCCAGGGCGCGCTGCTGCATGACGTGGGCAAGCTGGAACTGACCCCGCGCTTCCGCCATCGGGACGACAGCTTCACCGGGGCCGAGGTGCAGGCCTACCAGCAGCACGTGGCCAAGGGTGTGGTGCTGGCTCAGAAGATGGGTGTCAGTGCCGGCCCGTTGCTCATCATTGCGCAGCATCACGAACACGCCGACGGCACGGGCTTCCCTCAGCATCTGAATGCGGACCGGATGAGCATCCTCGCCCGCATCGTGGCCTTGGTGAACCGCTTCGACGGCCTGTGCAATCCGCTGATCGCGGCGAAGGCCATGACACCGCACGAGGCGCTGTCGCTGATGTTTGCGCAGGGGCGCAGCCGCTTCGACGCCACCATGCTCAACGCCTTCATCCGCATGATGGGCGTCTACCCGCCGGGCTCTGCCGTGCAACTGACGGACGACCGCTATGCCCTGGTGGTGGCGGTGAACTCCTCGCGGCCGCTCAAGCCCAGGGTCATGGTGCATGACCCCAAGGTGCCGCGTGACGAGGCCCTGGTCTTCAACCTGGAAGAGATGCCCGACCTGGGCATCCGCCGCAGCCTCAAGCCGCAGCAGCTGCCGCGCGCATCGATGGATTACCTCTCCCCGCGCAGCCGCATCGCCTATTTCTTTGAACCCGTGACCCCGCCGCAGCCCCGGGAGCTGGCGGCGTGAGCACCGTTCCCCCTGCCCGCGGCGCCACCCTGGTGCCGGATGCGGTCGCGGCCAGCGCCGGCAAGGCGGCTGCTGTGTCGGCGCCTGCCGCGCCTGCGCTGAACCCCGCGTTCCTCCCGCTGATCGACGGGTTGCAGGAAGCGGTGTGGCTGATCTGCGCGCGCACGCACGCTGTCGTGGCAGTGAATGCGGCGTCTCGTCAGCTGCTGGGCCTGGACCCGCGTGACCTGATCGGCAGCAGCATTGAATCCCTGGCTGCCACGCCGGAGGACGCCCTGTTCTGGATGGACGCCGCCATCGGCCGCCGCGAACCGCTGCACACCGACACGATGATGCGCCACGCCGACGGCCGCATGCTCTGGGTTTCCCGCCGCATCAGCCATGTGCCGCAGGCGGAGGGCTACGGCCTGTGGCTGATCGCCATGCGCGACCAGACGCAGCAGCGCCATCAGGATGAAGAACGCGAAGCCCTGCTGGCTGAACTGCGGGCCACACTGGAATCGACCGCCGACGGCATTCTGGTGACCGACCTGGCGGGGCGCATCCGCAGCTTCAACCAGCGGCTGGCGTCGCTGTGGGGTCTGCCGGAAGACCTGCTCAATGAGCGCAACGACGAGGCCGTCCAGGCCTGGATGCGGCGCAGCGTGGTGGACGGTCCGGCCTATGCGGTCCGGCTGACCGCCATTCAGGAGTCGCCGCTGCTGCACACCAGCGACAACCTGAAGCTGATCGATGGCCGGGTGCTGGAGCGGGTGTCGCTGCCGCAATGGAGCCGGGGCCGGCCGATCGGCCGCGTCTATTCGTTCCGCGACCTCAGCGAGAAGCTGGCGGCGCACCAGCGCATCGAGGAGCTTTCCCACAACGACATGCTGACCGGCCTGCCCAACCGCCGCGCGCTGCTGGAGCGCGTGGACTATGCGCAGGCCATGGCGCGTCGCGAGGTCTCGCCGTTCGCGTTGCTGAATGTGGACCTGGACCGCTTCAAGCAGATCAACGACACGCTCGGCCACGCTTATGGCGACCGCGTCATCAAGGAAGTGGCGCTGCGGCTGAAGGAGTCGCTGCGCGAGGTGGACACCGTTGCGCGCCTGGACGGCGACGAGTTTGCCCTGCTCATCCACCAGGCCGACGCCCGGGGCGCCGAACATGCCGCGCGCCGTGTGCAGGAGGCCATGTCGCGGCCGTTCAGCTTCGACACCTTGAGTTTCACGGTGACCTGCAGCATCGGCATTGCGCTGTTCCCGGGAGACGGCGCCAGTGCTGAAGACTTGCTGGCCAGCGCCGAGCGCGCCATGCACTGGGTGAAGGAAAGCGGCCGTAGCGCCTTCCGGTTCCATCAGCCACGCAAGGATGTGGACCTGCTCTCCCGCATGCGTCTGGACCATGCGATGCGCCAGGCCCTGCAGGAGCATGAATTCCGGCTGCACTTCCAGCCGAAGATCGCGGTGGAGAGCGGCGAGCTGATCGGTGCCGAGGCGCTGATCCGCTGGCGCGATCCGCTGCGCGGCGATGTGCCGCCGTCCGAATTCATCCCGGTGGCGGAGGAAAGCGGCTTCATCATCGCCATCGGCCAGTGGGTGTTGCAGCAGGCGGTGGCGCAGGCGGCGCAGTGGCTGCGGCAGGGGCTGCGGGTGCCAGTGGCGGTCAACGTCTCCGCATTGCAGTTCCAGCAGACGCAGTTCGTCGATACCGTGGCGCAGGCCCTGCGTTCGGCCGACCTGCCGCCGGAACTGCTGGAGCTGGAGCTGACCGAATCGGTGCTGCTGCGTGACGCCGAGGAGGCGCTGCACCGCATGCAGGCCCTGTCGGAACTCGGCATTCAGTTGGCCATCGATGACTTCGGTACCGGCTATTCGAGCCTGGGTTATCTGAAGCGCTTCCCCATCCAGCGCCTCAAGGTGGACCGCAGCTTCGTGAAGGGCCTGCCCGGCGACGCCAGCGACGCCGGCATCGTCAATGCCATCGTCCAGATGGGGCGTGCGCTCAACCTGCAGGTGATTGCCGAAGGTGTGGAGACTGATGAACAGCGGGCCTTCCTGGCGCGCTGCGGCTGCCAGGAGTACCAGGGCTTCCTGTGTGCGCCGGCGCTGGACCCGCGTGCGTTCGAACATCGCTTCAAGCCGGTGGAGGCCACCAAACCCAAAGCGGCCGGCGTCACCGCTGCGACCGCATCGGGCATCCCGGCCGTGCCGTTGCAGCAGCCCGCGGTACGGTTGGTCCGCGGCCGCTGAGTTTCCCTGAGGGCACAATGCACGCATGACCGCCGCTTCCCGGCGGCCAGGAGACAGGCGTGCTCTACAAGTTCAAATCCAAGGCCGGCGCTGACGTCATCATGCTGCAGCCGCACGGTGATCAAGCCCTCCAGGTGCTGGGTCGTGAACCCTCGACAACCGGCATCTTCCAGTTGTCGGATCTGCCCTCGCTGATCCAGCGTGCCGAGGCGGCCATCGCCGACGAGCAATCAGCCCAGGAACGGGCCCAGGCCGAGGCGCAGGCGGAGGGGCGCAAGCCACCCGCCCGGCCCGAGGTGGCATTGCGCCAGCGGCTGTGGCCGCTGCTGGAACTGATGCGAGCAGCGGCCGCTGCCCAGGCCGACGTGACCTGGGGAGTTTGAGTGGAATCAACCTTGATCCTGGCCATCCGCCATGGCGAGACCGCCTGGAACCGGGAAGGCCGCCTGCAAGGGCATCTGAACCTGCCTTTGAATGAACTGGGCGAGCGGCAGGCGGAGCGCCTGGGCGAGGCACTGGCCGATGAATCGATCCAGGCCGTCTACGCCAGCGACCTGGATCGCGCCGCGACCACCGCCCGCGCGCTGGCCTTGCCCCACGGCCTGACGGTGACCACCGACGTGCGTCTGCGTGAACGCAGCTTCGGCCGCTTTGAAGGCAAGCTCTGGACGGAACTGGAGGCCGAGTCGCCCGAAGCCGCCTTGCGCTGGCGCCAGCGGGACCCGGATTTCGAGCCCCCCGGCGGCGAAAGCCTCAACACCTTCTATGCGCGTTGTGTGGCGGCTGCCTCCGCGCTGGCCTCCGCGCATCCGGGGCAAACCGTGGCCCTGGTGGCGCACGGAGGCGTGCTGGATTGTCTGTACCGTGCGGCCACCCGGGTCGACCTGCAGGCGCCGCGCAGCTGGGTGCTGGGCAATGCCAGCATCAACCGGCTGATCTACACGCCGCAAGGCTTCAGCCTGGTGGGATGGAATGACGACCACCACCTGCAGGGCCTGACGCTGGATGACCCCGGTGTGCCGGGCTTCATGCCGGGGGCCAGGACCGCACGCGCCTGAGCAAGCGCCTGGGCAAGCGCCTGGGCAAGCGCCCTTGTGCTTCGCATTGCGCCCGAATTCAATCCCTATCAAAGAACGCTATTCGACCCCGAGGTTTCCCTAACGCACATTTTCGTGAGGACCTTGCTCGTCTTTGTAGTGTTGTGCGGCATTGCAGTCTCTTCATGGCATGCCCCCTTCTCTGGCTGATCGCTCAGATCCCTGTGTTCATGGGGTTTCTGGGCTGCCTGGCTTCGATCGTCGGCAGCTTCATGCTGTCACCGTCTCCCTAGCGTAGAACTGTTGCGATTTTGCGTCGGGCTCCCTGGGTGCGTGCATCGCACTTCTATACTGCGCACACTCTGCAGTACGCCCTTCGCGCCATTCGCGACAACTTTCTCCAACAGATGAAGGTGAATATGAAGAAGATTGCCATTGCTGCTGCCATTGCGGCCCTGTCTGCACCGGTGTTTGCCCAGAGCTCTGTCACGCTGTGGGGTCGTATCAACACCTCGATGGAATCCCAGAAGACCGGCAACGGCGATCGCGTCTCGGTGCTGCAGAACAATGCCTCGCGTCTGGGCTTCAAGGGCACGGAAGATCTGGGTGGCGGCCTGAAGGCGAGCTTCGCCCTGGAACACGGCCTGAATTCGGACAACGGCGCATCCAGCGGCGGCACCCAGTTCTGGGGCCGTGAAGCAAGCGTGCAACTGGCGGGTGATTTCGGCGCGGTGCGCCTGGGCCGCTGGACCAATGGCAGCTACTACGCCACGGCCGACTACGTGTCCATGCACAACCATGACACCGGCACCTCGTCCGATGCGCTGTATTCCGGCGTGGGTTTCTTCACCCCGAACGGCAACCCGCAAAGCAACAAGATCGCCTACTTCACGCCCAACCTCGAAGGCTTCAACGCCGAGCTGTCGCTGCATGCCGGCGAAGGCGTGGACAAGCGTGCCTATGACGTGGCGCTGAACTACGACCAGGGCCCTCTGCACCTGGGCGGCGGCTACACCAAGCAAGGCAGCGCCAGCCAGTACGCCGTGCGCGCCCTGTATGAACTGGGCCCGTTCACCTTCGGCGGCTATGTGCAGCGCGAAGACAGCGGCGTGGCGCAATCCGTCGGCGCGAAGGACACCCGCACCATCGGTCGCCTGTCCGGCATGTACACCCTGGGTCAGTCCGAATTCCACCTGAACGTGGGCGGCACCAAGGCGGGTGGCTACTCGTTCAACGGCGGCCGCAACGGCGGCAAGCAATACACGCTGGGCTACAACTACAACCTGAGCAAGCGCACCAAGGTGTATGGCTTCTACACCGCGGTGGACGCCAGCACGCCCAACAAGGCGGACGATTTCAACTCGTTCGCCGTCGGTATCCGCCACAACTTCTGATCCACGTCCGGGCCTGGCGCCCGGTGTGTGGATGCAGCAGATGCAGCCCCGCGCTGCACAAGCAAAAAGGCACCCTGCGACAGGGTGCCTTTTTTTTCATGGGCGGTGCCGGTGGGTTGAGGCGCTATTCGTCAAACAGTTGGCCCGCCTGCTTGGGCGGTGCCACGCCCAGGTGGCGGTAGGCCGCCATCGTGGCGATACGGCCCCGGGGCGTGCGTTGCAGGAAGCCCTGCTGGATGAGGTAGGGCTCGATGACGTCCTCGATGGTGCCGGACTCCTCGCCAATGGCGGCCGCCACGTTGTCCAGCCCGACCGGGCCGCCGTCGAAGCGATGCACCACCGCCTCCAGCAGCTTGCGGTCCATCAGGTCAAAGCCTTGCGGGTCCACGTCCAGCATGGCGAGTGCCTTCTCGGCCATGGGGATTGTGATGGTGCCGTCACCCTTCACATCGGCGTAGTCACGCACGCGGCGCAGCAGCCGGTTGGCGATACGCGGGGTGCCGCGGGAGCGGCGGGCGATCTCCAGCGCGCCACCGGCTTCGATGGGCGCGTTCAGCAGCGCGGCCGAGCGGGTGACGATGCGCTGCAGTTCCGGCGCCGTGTAGAACTCCAGCCGGGCGACGATGCCGAAGCGGTCGCGCAGCGGGTTGGTCAGCATGCCGGCACGGGTGGTGGCGCCCACCAGGGTGAAGGGCTGCAAGTCCAGCTTGATGGAACGGGCCGCCGGGCCTTCGCCGATCATGATGTCGATCTGGTAGTCCTCCAGCGCCGGGTACAGGATTTCCTCGACGACCGGGGACAGGCGGTGGATCTCGTCGATGAAGAGGACGTCGTTGCGCTCCAGGTTGGTGAGAATGGCCGCCAGGTCCTTGGGTTTTTCCAGGACCGGGCCACTGGTCTGGCGCAGGTTGACGCCCAGCTCGGCCGCAATGATGTGGCTGAGGGTGGTCTTGCCCAGGCCGGGCGGGCCGAAGAGCAGCACATGGTCCAGCGCTTCACCGCGCTTGCGGGCCGCGCCGATGAAGATTTCCAGCTGCTCGCGGGCCTTGGCCTGGCCGACATACTCGTCCAGCAGCTTGGGCCGCAGGGCGCGTTCAATCGCGTCCTCGTTGGGCGAGGTCGGATGGGCGCTGATCAGGCGGGCCTGCTGGGGCGCTGGGCTGAAGTCGTCGGTCTGGATGCTCATGACGGAAGGGATTGTCGCGGCTCAGGGGCGCAGGTGCCGCTCAGGAGAGATGTTTCATCGCGAGCTTGATGCCGTCGCTGACGGAGGCGTCTGGTGGCAAGGTCTTGAGGGCCGAGCCGGCTTCCTTTTCGCTGTAACCGAGCGCGACCAGCGCTTGCAGAATGTCCGCCTGGTTGTCGTTGGCCACGGTGACGGGGAGGGCGAGGTCGGGGCCCAGCTTGCCCTTGAGCTCCAGAAGCAGCCGCTCGGCCGTCTTTTTGCCAATGCCCGGCACCTTCACCAGCCGCCCGGTCTCCTGCTTGGAGATGGCCTGGGCAAGTTCGGGCACGGACAGGCCGGAAAGCAGCGACAGCGCCATCTTGGGGCCCACCCCGCTGATCTTGATCAGCAGCCGGAAGGTGTTGCGCTCTTCAGCGGTGAGGAAACCAAACAGGACGTGCGCATCCTCGCGGATCGACAGATGCGTGAGAAGGCTGGCGCGCTCGCCCAGCGCAGGGAGGTTGAAGAAGGTGCTCATGGGCACATCCACTTCATAGCCGACGCCCTGGACGTCGATCAGAATCTGCGGGGGCGATTTTTCCGCAATGACGCCGGTGAGTCTGCCAATCATGGGCGGATTATCTGACGGGGTTGGGGGAGGGAGGGGGCGCGTGCTTCGTGGGCCGGATTCATGCGCTGGATTCGTGGGTCGGATGCGAGCGCCGGGCTCGTGCGCCGGACTCCTGCGTCAGATTCCTGCGCCAGACTCCTGCGCCAGAAAGCGCCGGCCCGGTACCCTTTTCCTCCATGTCCCTTCTGCCTCGGCTCCGCCGAGTCATTCATTCCTTGACTTACGGAAAAGGGCACCGGGCCGACACTTTCCGAACCGAGGACTTTCAGGCACGAGCCGTCCGGGCCTCGACGCGAGAGGCCCGGGGGCGCCGGACGAGAGACCGGCGGTTTGGGTGAGGGGAATCAGTTGCGGCCGAACAGGCCCAGACGCTGCGCTTCCAGCGCAGCTTCAGCACGCGAACTGACGTTGAGCTTGCGGTAGATCTGCTTGACGTAGTCCGCAATGGTGTGCCGGGATAGACCCAGCTGCACACCAATTTCCGGCAGGGTGAACCCCTTGGCCACACGCAGCAGAACTTCCGTCTCGCGGTCAGTCAGGGAGACTTCATGCAGCACAGCCGCCGCCTGCGGGCGACGCTGCGAGGTGAAGTAGGCGATGACCTTGCGGGCAATGGAGGGCGACAACGGCGGCTCGCCCTGGCTGATGCGCTGCAGTTGCTCCACCAGCAATTCGCGAGACTGCTCCTTGAGCAGATAACCGAAGGCACCCGCCTGCAACGCAGGGAAAAGATGCTCGTCATCATCATGGATGGTGACGATGACCGACTGCACCTCCGGCTGCTTCTCGCGCAAGGCCGTGATGACCTCCACGCCAGAGCCGTCAGGCAAGCCCAGGTCCAGCAAGGCCAGCGTGAAGCGCTGGCTGTTGACCTGCTGCAGTGCATCCTGCACGCGCGAGCATTCAGTCACCACCGCATTGGCAAAGACCTGTTTGATCAGGACCTTCAACCAGGCACGGATTTCAGGAATGTCTTCGAGGAGCAGGATGTGATTCATGGCGCGCGATTCTTGCTCAATTTCCCTTGGAGACGACCCAACAGCCGAACGCTATGGGCCCCAATGCAACACTACGGCTTTATTGCCACTGTGCCTACCCTCATCACCGCGAGATAACCACGACGTGGGCAAAGCGTCACGCCCCAAAGCCCCCAAAGGTGGGAAACCCGTCGAGATCCACTTGCAAGCTGCCTTGGATCTGCCTGCAATCTGCCCGCAACCCACTGGCCATCGGCGCAGGAGGGCTCAGACGCCGATTGACGCCCATCGCCCCCCATCGACGCCCATCACAAGGGAATGGTCAGTCGGATGACCGTCCCCCAGCCCGGACCCGATTCCACCAGGCACTGGCCGTGCATCTGCTTGGCGCGCGACTTCATGCTGGCCATGCCATGTCCCTTGTCCAGGCGACCTTCCAGTTCCAGTGGAATACCCTGACCGTTGTCCTGGATCACCACCGAGAAGTAGCCGTCCTGCGCCGAGCAGCCCACCACGCAATGGGTCGCACCACTGTGCTTGATGATGTTGCTCACCGCCTCGCGCAGGATGCGGGTGGTCTGGACATAAGCGCGCGCCGGGAAGGTGTGCTCGATGTCCTCCGCAGGCGATTTCCATTCCGCCAGGATGTTGGCCTGCGCCAGCCGTGAGACGACTTCGGCTCGCCAGTCGCCCAGCGCGTCCAGCAACTGCACCGGCTTGCCGGTCAGGCCCCGCACCGACAGCCGCATTTCCTCCAGCGCTTCCCGCGCCAGGGTGGAGATGCGGTCGGATTCGCTGGTGTGCACGATGGTCAGCAGCTTGGCGCCCAGGTCGTCATGCAGGTCCGCCGCAATGCGTTTGCGCTCACGCTCGGTGACCTGCTCCAGCTTGGCCTCCGCCACCTGATCGAAATGGCGCTCCAGTTCGGCGATTCGCTCCTGCAGCCGCAGTTCGCCCTGCAGAACCTGCAGCTCCGCCTGGGTGAGCGCGCGGGAAAACTCGCGGATGCGGTGCAGGCCCAGCCCCGTCAACGCCAACGGCACCAGCACGCTGGGAATGCCGCGCCCCGGCAGCAGCCCGGCCGCCAGCACCGCCAACCCGCCCAGGCCCATCAACCCGCAGTTCAAGTAGAAATCCGTGCGCTGATAACGCTCCTCCACCGTGGGCAGGAACATGTCCTGCCACAGATGCCAGAGATGCCAGCCCATGCCCGCGAGCAGTTGCAGCCCCAGCCACCAGGTCACGCCGGTGGCCAACTGGGCATGGGGAATGGGCAGCAGCAGCGTCCACGGCAGCAACACGGCCTGCAGCAGCAGGGCGCGCCGCAACCGGCGGTCGCGCCTGCGAACCCGGCGCATCAGGTATTGAAGGGCGATCCAGACCAGCCACGGCGCCAGCACGATGGCCAACGCGGTGGGCCAGGGCGTGTGGGGCAATACGCCCACCAGCAGCACCCACCCTGGCATCAGCGCCGCCAACCAGGCAATGTGGCGTTGCGCACGCCGCTGCCAGATCAACAGGCCCAGCACCAGAGCCACTGCCAGTACCACGGCGTTGAGCCCGCCAATCACCCAGTCGATGGCATGGGCGTGCGCCAGGGCCGTTGGCGTTGGCATGGTCACACCCGAGGCCTGCCCTGCCGAGGCGTTCAAACCCTGCGCCAGTGCCCGGCGGGGGGCGGCCCCCAGCGCGCTGCACGCGAGAAACAGACATGTGGCGACCCGGCCGGCCTGCAATGCCGGCGATGCCAGCGAGATCGGCGATGCCGGTGGCCGGTGTGGCCCGTGATGAACTGGGGTGCGCTCCATGGAGGACGATTGTGCAGGCCGAACCGCACGCTCCGGCGCCCGCGGGCGACAATAGCGCGCTTGACCCCCCTGAATACGGAGCTTCGGCTGCCTTGAACCTGCGCCACGCCTTCACCCCCGCCGATAACCATCGCCTGTCGCACCTGTGCGGCTCGCTGGACGAGCACCTCCGCGCCATCGAGGCCGCGTTGCAGGTGCGCATCAAGCACCGCGCCGAGCATTTCCAGATCGAGGGCGAGAAGCCCGCCGTGCAACGCACGCTGGCTCTGCTGGAGTCGCTCTATGCCCGTGCCGACCACGCCATTGCGCCGGAAACCCTGCGCCTGGCCCTCGTGGAAGCTGCCGGCCACGGCGCCCTGGCCAACGGTGATGACGCCGCGCCCGGGGACGGCAGTGTGGTGCTGCGCACCCGCCGCGCCGACCTGGCCGGACGTACCGCCAACCAGCATCAATACCTGCGCCAGATCCTGTCGCACGACATCAGCTTCGGGATCGGCCCGGCGGGTACCGGCAAGACCTTCCTGGCCGTGGCCTGCGCCGTGGATGCACTGGAACGCTCGTCGGTGCAGCGCATCATCCTGACGCGTCCCGCGGTCGAGGCCGGCGAACGGCTGGGTTTCCTGCCCGGTGACCTGGCGCAGAAGGTAGACCCCTACCTGCGCCCGCTCTACGACGCGCTGTATGACCTGATGGGCTTCGACCGCGTGACCAAGGCCTTCGACAAGGGCCAGCTGGAGATCGCGCCGTTGGCCTTCATGCGGGGCCGCACGCTGAACCATGCGTTTGTGATCCTGGACGAGGCGCAGAACACCACGCCGGAACAGATGAAGATGTTCCTCACCCGCATCGGCTTTGGCAGCAAGTGCGTAGTCACCGGTGACACCAGCCAGATCGACCTGCCCCGTGGCATGGTCAGCGGGCTGGTGGACGCCGAGCGCGTGCTGGAGGGCGTGGACGGCATTGCCATGACCCGCTTCACACGGGCGGACGTGGTGCGCCATCCCCTGGTGGCGCGCATCGTGCAGGCGTATGAGGAGCAGCAGACGGCGCGGCAGTTGCAGGAGGACCAGGAAGCCCAGGGAGCCCAGGGAGCCCGCCGGGCTCAGGCCGTCCGTGAACCCACCGCGCGCAGCAAGGCAGGGGCCAAGCGATGAGTCAACCGGACCTGAGCCTGTCGCTGCAGTTTGCCGACCCCCGCCACAAGGCGCTGCTGCCGCGCCACAAGGTGATTCGCTGGATGCGGGCCGCCCTGGAATTGCCGGGCGAGATGACCGTGCGCATCGTCGATGCGCAGGAGGGGCGCACCCTCAACCACGAGTACCGCCAGAAGGATTACGCCACCAACGTGCTGACCTTCGACTACAGCCATGAGCCGGTGGTGGCGGCGGATCTGGTCATCTGTGCCGAGGTGGTGGAGCGCGAGGCCCGGGACATGGGCCTGGACCTCACGGCCCATTACGCCCACATGCTGGTGCACGGCACACTTCACGCGCAGGGCTACGACCACGAGGAAGACGACGAGGCGGAATACATGGAGGCCCGCGAAACCGAAGTGATGCTGGCCCTCGGATTCCCGGACCCCTACAAGAAATAACTACTGTTGGGTGCCCAGGTAGCGCTTGCGCCAGAAGAAGGCGCCCAGCGCGAGCGCGAGCGCGGCCATCAGCGACACGGCCACCCAGAAGCCGGTGGCCTGATGCACCAGTGGCAGGTTGTCGAAGTTCATGCCAAAGACCCCGGTGATCAGGTTCAGCGGCAGGAAGATGGCGGTCAGCACGGTCAGCGTGCGCATGATGTTGTTGGTGCGCTCGCTGGTCAGCGAAAAATGCATCTGCACCGAACTCTCTGCCGATGTCTCCAGGCGGCGCACATGGGTCAGCACCCGCTCCACGTGCTCCAGCACGTCCCGTGAACGCACCCGCAGCAGCTCCCGCTCGCGCTGTTCTTGCTCGCTGCCCATCGGCCATTCGCCCAGCGCATCGATCCACTCCTGCACCGCGCTGCGCTGGTCCTCGCAGATGTCCTCCAGCCGCGTCAGGGTGTCCCGAGCCACCAGCACCACATTCCAGTCTCGGAAGTTGCTACGCCGGTCCAGCAGCCGCTGCTGCAAGGTGGTGAGGTCGCGGGTGAGCAGCCGGCGCAGCTCCAGGTAGCTGTCCACCATGTGGTTCACCATGCGCAGCATCAGTTCCGCCGGGCTGTTGGGCAGCCGGCTGCTGCCGCGCAGGTCGCGGCCTTCCTGCTGGGCGCCGAGCTTGGTGGCGAAGTAGTCGCGTAGCGAGCACTCTCCCGGATGCACGGTGATGAGCACCCGATCGAACACCGCAAAACCCACCGGGCTGGTGTCGATGGACTTGAAGGCCTGGTCGGCCGAGGCCACCGTGTGGGGCGAGTCGTCGGTGGCCGGTGGCGGGGTGCCTGGCGCGCTGCCGGGCAGGGCTCCGGGCAGCGCGGCCAGCCGGCGGAACACCATCAGGTCATACCAGCTGGTGTAGTCGAAGTGGGACGGCAGTTGCTGGTTCAGCAGATCGGAGATGTGCAGGTCCAGCAACTGCGCGCCGGTCCAGTGCTGCAGGCGCTGCTGCACCGTGGGCAACTGGAGTTCGAAATCCCGACGGGGCAGACCGATCCAGAGGAAGCCTTGCGCCGGCAGCTCGTGCGGCAGCTCGGCCAGTTCCTCGTAAATGGTGTCGCTGAGATGGAAGATGCGCATGCGGGGGGCGCGGCCCAATGGCCTTACTCGTCCTTGATCAGTCGGGCGGCGTCCATGGCGAAGTAGGTCAGGATGCCATCGGCCCCGGCACGCTTGAACGCCAGCAGCGATTCCAGCATCACCGCGTCATGGTCCAGCCAGCCATTGGCCGCCGCTGCCTTGAGCATCGCGTATTCACCACTCACCTGATAGGCGAAGGTGGGCACGCGGAACTCCTCTTTCACGCGGCGGACGATGTCCAGGTAGGGCATGCCGGGCTTGACCATCACCATGTCCGCGCCTTCGGCCAGGTCCAGGCCGACTTCCCGCAGCGCTTCGTCGCTGTTGCCCGGGTCCATCTGGTAGGTCTTCTTGTCGGCCTTGCCCAGGTTGGAGCGGGAGCCGACCGCATCCCGGAAGGGACCGTAGAACGCACTGGCGTACTTGGCGCTGTACGCCATGATGCGGGTGTGGATGTGCTGGTCGCCTTCCAGCGCGCCACGGATGGCGCCGATGCGGCCGTCCATCATGTCGCTGGGGGCGACGATGTCCACCCCGGCCTGGGCCTGCACCAAGGCCTGCTGGGTCAGCAGCGCCACCGTGCGGTCGTTGAGGATGTAGCCGTGTTCGTCCAGCACGCCGTCCTGGCCATGGCTGGTGTAGGGGTCCAGCGCCACATCGGTGAGCACGCCCAGATCGGGGAAGTGCTGCTTGAGCGCCCGCACCACGCGGGGAATCAGGCCGTCCGGATTGGTGGCCTCGATGCCGTCAGGCGTCTTGAACTGCGCGTCAATGGCGGGAAACAGCGCCAGCACTGGAATACCCAGCTTGACGCATTCCTCGGCCACCGGCAGCAGGCGGTCCAGGCTCAGGCGCGAGACGCCCGGCATGGAAGTGATAGCTTCGATACGGTTCTCGCCCTCGTGGACGAACACCGGGTAGATGAAATCGCTGGCATGCAGGCGGTGCTCACGCACCAGGGCACGGGTGAAGGCATCCCGGCGCAAACGGCGGGGGCGACTGGCGGGATATGGCGCTGGCAATTGCATGTTTGTCGTGAAATTTGCAAGAAATTCCACCGGTATCGGGGGGCGTTACGTAGAAAGACGTAGCTCTAGAAATTCGGCAGATCTGTTAAAGTCGCTCCTGAATGATAGCCGTTCGGTTGTCATTCCCTGCTTTTCCTCCCTGAGCAGGAGCCTTAACGTGATGACAGCGATAAGGCTTTCCAACCCCGGCTGTGAAGCCGGGGTTTTTTTTCGTGGCGTTGATAATGCCGCGATGCTCTGGATCAAAGCGCTACACATCATCTTCGTGGCCGCATGGTTTGCCGGCCTGTTCTATCTTCCCCGCATTTTCGTGAATCTGGCCATGGTGCCAGCCGATAGCCATGCGGAGCGCGAACGGCTGTTGCTCATGGGGCGAAAGCTGTACCGTTTCAGCAGCGGGCTGATGGTGCTCGCCCTGGCGTTCGGCGCCACGTTGTGGCTGTACTACGGCATTGGCCGCGGCCCGGGCAACCACTGGATGCACGCCAAGCTGCTGCTGGTGCTGGGCGCCATCGGCTACCACCACGGCTGCCGCGCCCTGCTGCGCCGTTTCGAACATCTGGCCAATCGGCGCAGCCATGGCTGGTATCGGGTCTTCAACGAGGTGTCGGTGCTGCTGTTCGCGGCCATTGTGATCCTCGTGGTGGTCAAACCCTTCTAAGCGGGCCGCAGCGTGCAGCGGCGCAGTTCCGCCACCTGGCTGGCCCTGGGCTATGCCGTGCTGGTGCTTTATGCGAGCTTGTATCCGTTCTGGCCCTGGCGCCTGCCCCCCAGCCTGCCCTGGCCGGGCGTGGTGGGCCTGCCCTGGCCGCGCTACTGGCTCAGGTTTGATATCTGGACCAATGTGGCCGGCTACTGGCCGCTGGGGCTGCTGTGTTTTGCCGCGGTCATCCGCAGCGGCAAGGGGCTGGCGGGGGCCTTGCTGCTGACGGGGGTGGGGCTGCCGCTGCTGTCGTTCTCGATGGAGACGCTGCAGTACTTCCTGCCGGGGCGCGTGCCTTCGCTGGCGGACTTTCTCCTGAACAGTGCCGGGGCCTGGACCGGCGCCGCCACCGCCTGGGCGCTGCACCGTTGGAGCGGCTTGCAGCGGTGGACGGGCTGGCGCGAACGCTGGTTCGTGCCGCACAGCGCGGGCGCGCTGGCCTTGCTGGCGGTCTGGCCGGTGGGCTTGTTGTACCCGGCGCCAGTACCGCTCGGGCTGGGGCAGTTGTTCCCCCGTCTGCGTGAACTGGCGGAAGAGCTGCTGGAGGGGACGCCCTGGGAACTGACGCCGGACCCGTCGGTGACGGATCTGCCGCTGCCGCCCGGGCTGGAAGCCATCGCCATTGCCATGGGGCTGCTGGCGCCGTGCCTGCTGGCGCTTTCGGTGGCGCGGGCCGGATGGCTGCGGCGCATGGCCCTCGTGGTGGGAGCGGGTGGCCTGGGGCTGGCGGCGACGGCCTGGTCCACCGTGCTTAATTTCGGGCCCGACCATGCCTGGGCCTGGTTCACCACCACCACCTGGCCGGGGCTGCTGATCGGCGGTGTGCTGGCCCTGTTGGCGGCCCTGATGTCCCGGCGGGCGAATGCCGCCTGGGGGCTGGTGGTGCTGACAGCGCTGATTGCCCTGGTGTCGGAGGCGCCCGCCGACCCCTATCTGGCGGAAAGCCTGCAGGCCTGGGAGCAGGGCCGCTTTGTCAATCTGTACGGGCTGGCTCAGTGGGTGGGCTGGTTGTGGCCGTTTGTGGCGCTGGCCTGGCTCCTGTACGGCGTGACGCAGAGCGACACGGCACCGTCGCCCCTGATGTCCGTGCTGGACACGCCGGCAGGCGCCCCCCCCGGTGCGCCGCATGCGTCCGTGCGTGACACATCGCACACTTCGCGTGCTGGTGAAAACCCGGCCCCTACAATCACGCCATGAGCTATTACCAGCGCCACATCTTCTTCTGCCTGAACCAGCGCGAAGGCGAGAACGCCTGCGCGCAGCACGGTGCGCAGGACGCGTTTGATCACTGCAAGAAGCGGGTCAAGGTGGAAGGCCTGGCCGGCAAGGGCGGCGTGCGCGTCAACAAGGCGGGTTGCCTGGACCGTTGCGCCGGGGGCCCGGTGGCGGTGGTCTACCCGGATGCGGTCTGGTACAGCTTCGTGGACAACAGCGACATCGACGAGATCGTCGAGCGCCATCTCAAGCATGGCGAGGTGGTGGAGCGCCTGGTCCTGCCGGACAACGTCGGCCGCTGAACGGAGCTGCTTGATGAATGCACAGACCCAGCGCCGGCAGATTGCCGGCCCGGCCGGCGAGATCGAATGTGCCCTGGATGAGCCCACCCTGGCCGACGGCCAGGCGCTGCGCGGTGTGGTGGTGATCTGCCACCCGAACCCGACGCAGGGGGGCACCATGGACAACAAGGTGGTCCAGACGGTGGCACGTGGTTTCCTGCAACTGGGCTATCGCACGGTGCGGTTCAACTTCCGGGGCATCGGGCAGTCGCAAGGCGGCTGGGACGAAGGCCGTGGCGAGGTGGACGATGCGCTGGCGGTGGTGGAGGCGTTCCGCGACCCGGCCCTGCCGCTGGCATTGGCCGGTTTCTCCTTCGGCGGCTTTGTGGCCTCGCAGACGGCTTTGCGCCTGACGGACCCGGCCGAGCGCCTGCTGCTGGTCGGTCCGGCGGCGAGCCGTTTTGGTGTGGCCACCGTGCCGCCCACCACCGTGGTGATCCACGGCGAACAAGACGATGTGGTGCCGCTGACCGCGGTGCTGGACTGGGCGCGCCCGCAGGCGTTGCCGGTCATCGTGGTGCCCGGTGTCGGGCATTTTTTCCATGGGCAGTTGCCGCTGCTCAAGAACCTGGTGCTGCGCAGCTGGCATCCCGCCGGGACTCCCCCCGCCTGAGCGCTCACCTGAGGACCTCTCCCGCATGAAACGAATCCTTGCCCCCCTGATGGCCCTGGCCACAGGCCTGCTGACCGCCATGGCGGTGCACGCGCAGGTGCAGCCGCCCGAGATCGCGGCACGCAACTATGTGCTGGTGGATCTGACGACCCACCAGACGCTGGCCGAGCGCGACGCCGATGCGCCGCAAGATCCGGCTTCGCTGACGAAGCTGATGACGGCGTATGTGGTGTTTGATGCATTGAAGGCGAAGCGCTTGACGCTGGACCAGACGCTGCCGATTTCCAAACGGGCCTGGGACGAGCGCAAGGGCGACCCGTCGCTGATGTTCATCGACACGACGATGACGCCGAAGGTGGACGAGCTGGTGCGGGGCATGATCATCCAGTCGGGCAACGATGCGTCGGTGGCCCTGGCCGAAGGCGTGGCAGGCTCGGTGGACCAGTTTGTGGTGTTGATGAATCGTCAGGCGCAAGCGTGGGGCTTGAAGAACACCTCGTTCAAGAACGTGACGGGGATCACCGAGGCCGGGCACAAGACGAGTGCGCGGGATATCGCGGTGGTGTTTGCGCATGTGATCCAGGACTTCCCGGCGTATTACGCGGACTACTATTCGAAGAAGGAATACACCTTCAACAAGATCCGTCAGTTCAACCGGAACCTGCTGTTGACGCGGGATGCGACAGTGGACGGCGGCAAGACCGGGTTCACGGATGCCGCCGGTTATTGCCTGGCCGCCAGCGCACAGCGCGATGTGCCCAACGGGAAGCGCCGGCTGCTGAGCGTGGTGATGGGCACGGCCTCGAAGGAAGCCCGCGCAACGGAGAGCCAGAAGCTGCTCAACTGGGGCTATGCGGCGTTTGACGCCGTGCGGCTGTTCGAGGCCGGGCAGGCGATCACGACCGCCCAGGTGTGGAAGGGCACCAGCGCCGAAGCGAAGCTGGGCGCAGCGGGTGCGGTGTATGTGGCCGTGCCGCGCGGTGAAGGCAACAAGCTGAAGACCGAAGTGCAGCGGACCGATCCGCTGGTGGCACCTCTGGCAGCCGGCCAGCGCGTGGGGACCTTGAAGGTGACCACCTCCACAGGCGCCGCAGTGACCGAGGTGCCACTGGTGGTGCAGCAGGAGGTGCCGCTGGCAGGGATCTTCGGACGAGCCTGGGATGCGATTCGGTTGTGGATCAAGTGAAGCGTGTTTGAGCTTTCTGTGATCGGGCGTCGGTGACGCTGTGGTCCTGCTCAAAGATCCTGTTCAAAGCGCCGCCTCCGGGGGGCGCTTTTTCGTTGGGCGGCTGTGGGTTCGGGAACGCGATGTGCCCGCACTGCCCCTCATCATCCGCACACCCCCTCAACCGCTGACCCCCTCAACCGCTGACCCCTTCATCCGCTGACCCCTCAACCGCTGACCGCGCCGGAAAGCGACGGGGCGGGGGGTGTTTGCTTCATGTCCCTCCTGTCTGGGCTCCGCCCAGCCATTCCTTCCTGACTTCCGCAAACACCCCCCGCCCCATCACTTTCCCCCACCGAGGACGTCAACGATCGTCCCAACCAAGAACTGCCCCGACCTCGGACTGATGGACCCTTCCCTACCTCGGAGCTCACTGACGAACGGGCGTCTTCCAGTGGTTCATTGGGAACCAAGGGGCTCGGGCGGACGTTTTTCGGGTTCGCGCTCCTTCGGGCAGGAGTTCCCCCAGGGCGCCCCTCAGGTCGATAATCCCAACCGCTGCACGGAGATATGCCGATGACCACGCCCTGGACCGAGCTGCCTTGTTATCTCAATGGCCATCTGGGCCGCCTGGGAGAGGCCCGCGTGCCAGTGATGGACCGGGGGTTCCTGTTCGGGGATGGGGTCTATGAGCTGATCCCCGTTTATGGCCGGCGCCTGTTCCGGGTGAACGACCACCTGAATCGATTGAGCCGTAGCCTGAAGGCATTGCGGATCGAAGATCCGTATGAGCGCGAGGCATGGATGGATCTGTTTCGCAGCCTGGTGCAACACCTGCCCGATGAGGACGATCAATGGATCTATTTGCAGGTGACGCGGGGCGTGGCAGCCCGCGACCACGTGATGCCGAAGGACATCGAACCCACCGTGCTGGCCTATACGTCGCCCCAACGGGCACTGACGCCAGAGCAACGGCATCAGGGTCTGTCGGTGGTGACCGCACGAGACTTCCGATGGCAGCGCGGCGATATCAAGAGCATCTCGCTGCTGGGCAATGTGCTGGCACGGCAGATGTCCGCTGACCAGGGCGCCGATGAGACGCTGCTGGTCCGCGACGGCTTCCTGACCGAGGCCTCCGCCAGCAATGTGTGGATCGTGCGGGACGGCGCGCTGCTGGGCCCGCCCCCCGGTGAACTGCTGCTCGAAGGCGTGCGGGTCGGCCTGCTGGCCGAGCTGTGCGAGGAACTGGGCCTGGCCTACAACCTGTGCCCGATCGCAGAGACGGAAATCGCCACCGCCGACGAAATCCTGCTGAGTTCGGCCACCAAGGAGGTCGTGGCCGTGACACGCCTGGACCACGAACCCGTCGGCCATGGCGCCCTGCGCGGCAAACCAGGCCCGGTGTACGCCCGCTTGTACGAGGCCTACCAGCGCGCCAAGATCTTGCAAAGTGTGTGAGTGCCACCAAGTACGATGCCACCATGACGAGCGCCTTCAACACCCCGATCCCGCCAGAGCGGTCTCTGATCGAATACCCCTCGCAGTTCCCCATCAAGGTGATGGGCGCCCATGTGGAGGGCTTTGCCGAGGCCATCGTGTCCATCGCGCGTCAGTTCGACCCGGAATTCAACGAGGCCACCGTGGAACGCCGCCCCAGCAAGGCCGGCAACTACCTCGGTGTCACCATCACGGTCACCGCCACCAGCCGTGAGCAGCTCGATGAGCTCTATCGCACCCTGACCACCCACCCGATGGTCAAAGTGGTGTTCTGACCGAGATGCTGGTCAAGACCCTGGGCCGCGTGGACTATGCGGCCACGCTGGAGGCCATGCGTGCCTTCACCGACACCCGCACCCCCGACACCCCCGACGAACTCTGGCTGTGCGAGTTCGACCCGGTCTACACCCAGGGCCTGGCCGGACAGCCCGACCATGTGCTGGCCCCCGCCGGCATCCCGGTGATCCAGACCAACCGCGGCGGCCAGGTGACCTATCACGGCCCCGGCCAGGTGGTGGCCTACCCGCTGATCGACCTCAAGCGGCTGGGAATCTACGTCAAGGAATATGTGTTCCGGCTGGAAACCGCCGTGATCCAGACCCTGGAAGGCCTGGGCATCACCGGCCACCGGGTCGGCGGGGCCCCCGGCATCTATGTGCGCCTGGATGACCCGCGGGCGCATGCCGCACTGTCCTTGCCAGCCGATCCGGCAGACCCGTTCAAGGGGCTGGGAAAGGTGGCGGCCCTGGGCATCAAGGTGAGCCGGCACTGCACCTATCACGGGGTGGCATTGAATGTGGCGATGGACCTGAAGCCCTTCTACGGGATCAACCCGTGCGGTTACGCAGGGCTGGCCACGGTGGACCTCGGTACACTCGGGGTTTTCACGGACTGGGCCACGGTGGCCCGGCGGTTCGGTGAGCGCCTGCAAGCGCAGCTGAGCCCCTGAGCTTCCGACGGAGCACGCCTGCCATGGCAACCGAGAACATCACGCACGAAGCAAAAAGCGCGGCCGACTATGACGCGTCCGCCAAGCAAAAGGCCCAGGCCAAGACGGCACGGATCCCCATCAAGATCGTGCCGGCTGAACAATTGAAGAAGCCGGACTGGATCCGGGTGAAGGCGGGCTCGCCCACCACCCGGTTCTACGAGATCAAGCAGATCCTGCGCGAGCACAAGCTGCACACGGTCTGCGAGGAAGCGTCCTGCCCCAACATCGGGGAATGCTTCGGCAAGGGCACGGCCACGTTCATGATCATGGGCGACAAATGCACCCGTCGCTGCCCGTTCTGCGATGTGGGCCACGGCCGGCCGGATCCCCTGGATGTGGATGAGCCGCTGAACCTGGCCAAGACCATCGCGGCGCTGAAGCTCAGCTACGTGGTGATCACCAGCGTGGACCGCGACGACCTGCGCGACGGCGGCGCCGGCCACTTCGCCGAATGCATTCGCAAGGTGCGGGAGCTGAGCCCGCGTACCCAGATCGAGGTGCTGGTGCCGGACTTCCGCGGCCGCATGGACCGCGCGCTGGACATCCTGCGTGCCGCCCCGCCGGACGTGATGAACCACAACCTGGAAACCGCCCCCCGTCTGTACAAGGAAGCGCGCCCCGGGTCCGACTACCAGTTCAGTCTCAACCTGCTCAAGCGCTTCAAGGAAGAAGTGCCGCATGTGCCGACCAAGAGCGGCATCATGGTGGGCCTGGGTGAGACGGATGAAGAGATCCTGCAGGTGATGCGGGACATGCGCGAGCACAACATCGACATGCTGACCGTCGGCCAGTATCTCGCCCCCTCCGGGCACCACCTGCCCGTGCGGCGGTATGTGCACCCGGACACCTTCAAGATGCTGGAAGAAGAAGCCTACAAGATGGGCTTCACCCACGCCGCTGTCGGCGCCATGGTGCGCAGCAGCTATCACGCCGACCAGCAGGCGCATGCGGCGCTGGAAAAGATCGAGAAGACTGCCTGATCAGACCGGCAGTCGGCTCCCGCGAACCACGGTGGGGCTCAGGCCGGGCTCCACCGCCCCGCGATGTTCTTCAACAGAAGATTCACCGCTGCAAGCTGCCGGTTCCGGACAGATAACAAGGACGCTTCGGTGGTGAACGCACTGTTCTGCGCCGTGGTCACCTCCAGGAAGCTGACCGTGCCCGCACGGTATTGATCCGTCACCAGCGCCAGGTTGCGCTGGGCGGCGTCCAGCGCCTCCTGCTGCAACTGCGCCTCACGGTCCAGGCGGTCAGCCAGGATGAGGTTGTCTTCCACTTCCTGCATGGCCGTGAGCACCGCCTGGCGATAGGTGGCCGCCGCAGCGTCCGCACTGGCGCGCGCCTGAGCGCTGGCGAGCTTGTGCTGACCGTTGTCAAAGATCGAGAGCGCCAGCGACGGGCCCAGTGACCAGAATAGATTGGGCGCGCTGACCAGGTTGGACAGGCTGCTGCTGCGGTAGCCCCCGCTGGCCGACAAGGACAAGGTGGGGAAGAAGGCCGCATCGGCCACGCCGATTTGCGCATAGGCCGCCACCACACGGCGCTGTGCCGCCGCAATGTCCGGGCGGCGCTCCAGCAACTGTGAAGGCACCATGCGTGGCACTGCCGGTGGCTGCGGCAAGGCGGCGCTCGCGTCCAGCTTCAGCGCTGACGGCGGCAGGCCCAGCAACACGGCGATGGCATGCTCCAGCTGGGCACGCGTGGCCTGGGTCTCGAGCAACTGCGCCTGCGCCGAACGTAGCTGGGTCTGCGCCTGCAGCACGTCGCTGCGGGCCGCCACACCGCCCTGATAACGCACCTGCGTCAGGGCCAGGAAACGCTCATAGGCCTTCACGCTGCGGTCGTACAGTTCTTCCTGGGCCTCGGCGGTTCGCAGCGAAAAATAGCTCTGTGCCAGCGTGGTCTGTGCCGAGAGGCGGGCTGCCGCCAGGTCGTCCGCCGTGGCCTGCAAGATGGCCTGCGCGCCCTCACTGGCCAGCCGCAACCGCCCCCAGAGGTCCGCCTCCCAACTGGCGCTCAACGACAGCTGGGCACTGTTGGTGGGGCCACGGCTGATGGAGCCTTCACTGACGTTGCCGTCCGGGCTGGCACTGCGGGTGCCACTGAAGCCGGCCGAGAGCGTCGGGAACATCGCCGAGCTGCTGGCGTCCACCGCCGCACGCGCGCTGGCCACCTGTGCAATCGAGGACTTCAGGTTTTCGTTGCCAATGACCAGGCGGGCCTGCAGGTCGTTGAGCACCGGATCCTGGAACAAGGTCCACCAGGCCTCGGGCACGCTGTCGGCCGTGCCCGGCTGGGCGCGTTGCCACAGGTCGGTTTCCTTGTACGCCGCCGGTGCGCTCACCGGTGGCGGTGGCTCCTTGCGGGTGATGGCGCAACCGGACAGGCCCGCTGTCAGCAGCGCCGCGAGCATGGGCACCACGACGGGCACAAGAGCGGGCACAAGAGCGGGCCTCCGAGCAGCGCGCCTCGGCACTGCGCACGCCAAGGCGCGGGAGGTCGTCGCGGCGCCGGGGGCACGGGAGGGCTCGGCGGCGCTTGCAGAAGGGGCCGACGAGGTGGAACGGACAGCGCGGACAGACATGGGGGCCTTGGACAGATGAGGCAGCCTGGAATGGGGTCGGGTCGTCATGGATCTCAGCCCTGGAGGGACGGAGCCGCAGGCGGCTCGGGTTGCAGCGGGGTGGCGGGCGGCGCGTGGCGACGTGCGCGACGCCGCAGGACCTTCTGGCGCAGGCGCTCCATCAGCACAAACACCACCGGCGTGGTGTAGAGCGTGAGCAGTTGGCTCAGGATCAGGCCGCCCACGATGGCAATGCCCAGCGGTTGGCGCAGCTCGGCACCATCCCCGGACCCGACCGCCAGCGGCACCGCACCGAAGATGGCGGCAAAGGTGGTCATGAGGATGGGCCGCAGGCGCAGCTTGGCGGCGCGGAAGATGGCCGCGCCCGCCGAGAGGTGTGCCGTGCTGCGCTGCCGGGCAATGGCGAAGTCGATCATCATGATCGCGTTCTTCTTCACGATGCCGATGAGCAGGATCACGCCGATCAGGGCAATGATGGAGAACTCGGTGTTGAACATCATCAGCGCCAGCAAGGCCCCCACACCCGCCGAGGGCAAGGTGGAGAGGATGGTGACCGGATGCACCAGGCTCTCATACAACATGCCCAGCACCAGGTAGATGGCAATGATGGCCGCACCGATGAGCAGCGGCTGCGACTTCAGCGCGTCCTGGAATGCGTTGGCCGTGCCGGCAAAGGTGCCGCGCAGCGAGACCGGCACACCCAGCTCCGCCATCGCGTTGGTGATGGCCTCCGTGGCCTGCGAGAGCGACACGCCCGGCGGCAGGTTGAAGCTGATGGTGGACGCCGGCGCACCCCCCTGGTGGTTGACCGACAGCGGCGTGTTGGTGGTCTCCACCCGCGTGAAGGCGGACAGGGGCACCTGCGCACCACTGGTGCTGGTGACATAAAGCTTCTTCAGCGTTTCCGGCCCCGTGAGGTAGGCCGGCGCCAGCTCCATCACCACCCGGTACTGGTTGAGCGGGTTGTAGATGACGCCCACCTGCTTCTGGCTGAACCCGTTGCTGAGGGTGGTGTCGATGGTGCTGACGGAGATGCCCAGCCGCGCCGCCGCATCGCGGTCAATCACCAGCGAGGTCTGGATGCCCTTGTCCTGCTGGTCGGTGTTGACGTCGGTGAGCTCGGGCAGTTGGGACAAGGCATTGCGCACGCGCGGTTCCCAGGTGCGCAGCACCTCCAGGTCGTCGGCCTGCAGCGTGAACTGGTATTGCGAGTTGGACTGCCGCCCGCCGATGCGGATGTCCTGCACCGGCACCAGGAAGAGATTGGCCCCGGGCTCGTGCGCCATCTTGTCCCGCAGGCGGTTCACCACACCATCGGCGGAGATCTTGCGTTCAGACAGCGGCTTGAGCGTGATGTAGAAGTTGGCTGAGTTGCCGCCGGAGGTGTTGCCGTTGACGTTCTCGACCGCCGGGTCGGACAGGATGATGTCCATGAAGCGGTCCACCCGGGCCCGCATCATGCCGAAGGAGCTGCCCTGGTCGGCCTGCACACCACCGATGAGCACGCCGGTGTCCTGCTGCGGGAAGAAGGTCTTGGGGATGGCGCCATAGAGATAGACGTTGACGGCCACCACGGCCACCAGCGAGGCCAGCGCCACGGGCTGATGGCGCAACGTCCACATCAGGCTGCGCCGGTAGCCGCGCGCGAGACCGCGATTGAAACGGCCCGCCCAGCGCGCCATCCAGCCCTGGCGGCCCCGACGGGCCAAGGGCACGGGCTCGTCACGACGGCGCAGCACCCGGGAGGCCATCATGGGCGTGGTGGTGAGCGAGACCACCATGGACACCAGGATGGACGCCGACAGCACCACCGCGAACTCGCGAAACAGCCGGCCCACCACGCCGCCCATCAGCAGGATGGGAATGAACACCGCCACCAGCGACAGGCTGATGGAGATGACGGTGAAGCCGATTTCCTTGGCCCCTTTCAGGGCCGCCTCGCGCGGTGCGTAGCCCTGCTCGATGTAGCGGGAGATGTTTTCCAGCACCACGATGGCGTCATCCACCACGAATCCGGTGGCCACCGTGAGTGCCATGGCCGAGAGGTTGTCCAGGCTGTAGCCGAACAAATACATGATGCCGAAAGTGCCGGCCAGCGAGACCGGCACCGCCACCGCCGGCAGCAGGGTGGCCCGCCAGCTGCGCAGGAACAGCAGCACCACCAGGATCACCAGGCCGACGGAAACCGCCATGGCGCGCTCCACCTCTTCCAGCGAGGCGCGGATGGTCGGCGTGCGGTCACTGATGACCTTGAGCTCGATGGACGGCGAGATCGACGCTTGCAGGTGCGGGATCAGCTCGCGGATGCGGGCCACCGTCTCGATGATGTTGGCCCCCGGTTCCTTCTGGATGAACAGCAGGATGGCGGGCTGCTTGTTGGAGGCGCCGTAGTTGCGCACGTCCTGCACCGAATCCTGCACCTCTCCCACATCGCTCAGGCGCAGCGCCGCGCCATTGCGATAGGAGAGCACCACCGGCGCGTATTCCGCCGCCGTGCGGGCCTGGTCGTTGGCACCGATCTGCCAGTAGCGGCCACCGCCTTCCACCGCCCCCTTGGGGCGGTTGGCATTGGTGTTGCTGATGGCGGTGCGCACGGTGTCCAGTGCAATGCCGTTGGCCGCGAGCTTGTCCGGGTTGAGTTCCACCCGGACGGCCGGCAGGGCGCCGCCGCCCACGTTGACCTGGCCCACGCCTTCGACCTGCGCGAGCCGCTGGGCCAGCACGGTGGAGGCGGCGTCATACATCTGGCCCCGGCTCAGCGTCTGGGAGGTGAGCGCCATGATCATGATGGGCGCGTCAGCCGGGTTGACCTTGCGGTAGGTCGGGTTGCTGGGCATGCCGGTGGGCAACAGCGAACGGGCGGCGTTGATGGCCGCCTGCACGTCACGCGCCGCACCGTTGATGTCCCGGCTGAGGTCGAACTGCAGGACGATGTTGGCCGAACCCTGGGACGAGCGCGAGGTGATCTCGGTCACGCCCGCGATGCTGCCCAGCGCCCGCTCCAGCGGCGTGGACACGGTGGCAGCCATGGTGTCCGGGCTGGCACCCGGCAATGAGGCCGAGACCGAGATGGTGGGGAAGTCCACCTGGGGCAGCGGCGCTATGGGCAGCAACTGGAAGCCCAGGATGCCCGCCAGTGCAATGCCGATGGTGATCAGCGTGGTGGCGACCGGCCGGGCAATGAACGGCGCTGAAATGTTCATGCGGCCACCTTGCGCGCGCGGCGCTCCCGCCAGCGTTGCGCCAGGCTGGCGAAGCCGAGGTAGATGACCGGCGTGGTGAACAGCGTCAGCAACTGGCTCACGATCAGCCCGCCCACCATGGTGACGCCCAGCGGATGGCGCAGCTCATGGCCGACGCCGGTGCCGATCATCATCGGCAAGGCGCCGAGCAGCGCCGCCATGGTCGTCATCAGGATGGGGCGGAAGCGCAGCAGCGAGGCCCGGTGAATGGCTTCCCGCGGCGACAGGCCCTGTTCGCGCTCGGCCTCCAGCGCGAAGTCGATCATCATGATCGCGTTCTTCTTCACGATGCCGATGAGCAGCACGATGCCGATGATGGCAATGATGCCCAGGTCCAGCCCGCCCAGCAGCAAGGCCAGCAGGGCCCCCACGCCGGCCGAGGGCAGGGTGGAGAGGATGGTCACCGGGTGGATGTAGCTCTCATAGAGCACACCCAGCACGATGTACATGGTCACCACTGCCGCCAGGATCAGGAACAGGGTGCTGGAGAGCGAGTTGCTGAAGGCTTCCGCGGCACCCTGGAAGCTGGTTTCGACGCTGACCGGCAACTCCAGCTGCGCCTGCTCGGCCTTGATGGCCTTGACCGCATCGCCCAGCGCCACGCCCGGGGGCAGGTTGAAGGAGATGGTGGCCGCCGGGAACTGGGCCACGTGGTTGATGGCCAGTGCCGCCGGCTTCTCGATGATCTGCGCCACCGAGCTCAGCGGCACCTGCACCGAAGTCGTGGTCGAGATGCCGTTGACGGTGTTGGTGGTGCTGCCCGGGACATACAGCCCCTCCAGCGCGCGCGGGCCGGTGCGGAACTCGGGGCTGGCCTCCAGCACCACGCGGTACTGGCTGGACTGGGTATAGATGGTGGAGATCAGCCGCTGGCCGAAGGCGTTGTAGAGCGCCGTGTCGATCGCCGCCACGGTGACCCCCAGCCGGCCCGCCGCCTCGCGGTCGATCTGCACCCAGGCCTGCAGGCCCTGGTTCTGCAGGTCGCTGGCGACGTCGGCGAGTTGCGGCAGGGTCTTGAGCCGGGCCATCAACGCGTCGTTGGCCTGGGCCAGGTCGTTGGAATCCGGGGAACTGATCAGGAATTGGTACTGGGTCTTGGAGACCCGGTCCTCGATGGTCAGATCCTGCACCGGCTGCAGGTAGGCGGTGATGCCCGGCACATGTTGGTTGGCCTCGGTCAGCCGGGCGATCACCTCCGTGGCGGCGCTGTGGCGCTGCGCAAAGGGCTTGAGCGTGATCTGCATCCGCCCGGTGTTGAGCGAGGTGTTGGAGCCGTCCACCCCGATGAAGGAGGTGATGTGGTCCACATCCGGATCCTTCAGGAAGGCCTCGGCCAGGCGGCGCTGGCGCTCGCCCATGGCGTCGAAGGAGGTGCTCTGCGTGGCCTCGGTGATCACCTGCAGCAGGCCGGTGTCCTGGACCGGGAAGAAGCCCTTGGGCACCACCACATACAGCAGCGCCGTCAGCGCAAGCGTGGCGGCGAAACCCAGCAGCGTCAGCGCCGGACGGTCCAGCACCCAGTCCAGACCACGGCCGTAGGCATGGATCAGGCGGTCAAAGCGCTCGGCGCTCCAGGTGCCCAGGCGCGAATGCTTTTGCTGGCGCTCCGGCTTGAGCAGGCGCGCACTCATCATCGGGGTGAGCGTGAGCGAGACAAAGGCGGAGATCAGGATGGCCACCGCCAGGGTGATGGCGAACTCATGGAAGAGGCGGCCCACCACGTCGCCCATGAAGAGCAGCGGGATCAGCACGGCGATCAGCGACACCGTCAGCGAGATGATGGTGAAGCCGATCTGCTTGGACCCCTTGAAGGCGGCCTCCATCGGGGAGTCCCCCTCCTCCACGAAGCGGGCGATGTTCTCGATCATCACGATGGCGTCATCCACCACGAACCCGGTGGAGATGGTCAGTGCCATCAAGGTGAGGTTGTTGATGGAAAAACCTGCCATGTACATGACACCGAAGGTGCCCACCAGCGAGAGCGGCACCGCCACGCTGGGGATGAGCGTGGCACTGGCGCTGCGCAGGAACAGGAAGATCACCATCACCACCAGCACGATGGCCAGCAGCAGTTCGAACTGGGTGTCGTCCACCGAGGCGCGGATGGTGGTGGTGCGGTCGGCCAGGACCTGCACGTCCACAGAGGCGGGCAGCGTGGCCTGCAGCTTGGGCAGCAGTTCCTTGACCCGGTCCACCGTCTGGATGACGTTGGCCCCCGGCTGGCGCTGGACGTTGAGGATCACGCCCTGGGCCAGGGAGCGGCCGGTCTTGGTGCCCTTGTTGGCGTCCTGCTTGGTGTCCTGCCTGGTGTCACCAGTCCCCTTGGGGCAGTCGGCCGCCGCGGCTGCGGGGTCATTGGACGCGCCGCAAGGCACATCCGCCCAGGCGGCCAGGCGGAGGTTCTCCGCGTCGTCCACGATCTCGGCCACGTCCCGCAGGCGCAGCGGGTTGCCGTTCTTCCAGGCAATGATCAGGTCCTGGTATTGCGCGGCGGAGCGCAACTGATCGTTGGCGTCGATGGTGGAGGCGCGCTGGGAACCGTCGAAGCTGCCCTTGGCCTGGTTGACGTTGGCGGCGGCAATGGCGCTGCGCACGTCGTCCAGCGACAGCCCGAGGGCGGCCAGTGTGCTGGGGTTGGCCTGGATGCGCACGGCCGGGCGGCGGCCGCCGGCGATGCTGACCAGGCCCACGCCGTCCACCTGCGAGAGCTTCGGCGCCAGCCGGTTCTCCACCAGGTCATGCACCTTGATGACCGGCAGGGAGGGGGAGGTGATGGCAATGGTCAGCACCGGCGCGTCAGCCGGATTGACCTTGCTGTAGACCGGCGGCATGGGCAGGTCGCTCGGCAGCAGGTTGCTGCCGGCGTTGATGGCGGCCTGCACCTCCTGCTCGGCCACATCCAGCGACAGGCCCAGCGAGAAGCGCAGGGTGATGACCGAGGCACCGCCGGAACTGGCGGAGGTCATCTGGCTGAGGCCGGGCATCTGGCCGAACTGCCGCTCCAGCGGCGCGGTGACGGTGGTGGAGATGACATCCGGGCTGGCACCCGGGTAGAGCGTGGTGACCTGGATGGTGGGGTAATCCACCTCCGGCAGGGCCGACAGCGGCAGCAGCCGGTAGGCCAGCAGGCCCGCCAGCAGGATCGCCAGCATCAGCAGCGAGGTGGCCACCGGCCGTTCGATAAAGGGACGTGACGGGTTCATCGCCGCAGTTTCCGGTTCGATGCGTGGATCACTGGCCGCCCGAGGCGCCCTGGCCAGGCTGGCCACCCGGGCCCGCCTGACGCTTGGCCCGGCGTTCCGCGATCCATGCTTCCCGCTCCGCGGGGCTCATCTTCATGACCTTCTCCGCCACCTCGGGGGGCAGGCGATCCAGCCAGGCCGGACGATCACCGTCGGCTTGCGCCGAGGGGCTTGAAGCGTGGCCTGACGCAGCGCCGCCCGGCGCGCTGGCGCCACGTTGGCGACGCGGCGCGGCATTGGCACCGGCTCGCTGTTTCGGGTCGGCGGCGATAACCTCCACCTTGGCACCTTCACGCAGGCGGTCCACGCCGTCGATCACCACACGCTCACCCGGCTTGACCGGGCCATCGATGGCCATCCAGTCGCCATCCACCGAGCCGGGCTGCACCACGCGGGTAACGACGCTGTTGTCTTCTCCCACTACATAGACATAGAAGCCCTGGGCACCGCGCAGTACGGCGGCGGCAGGCACGGCCATCTGGTCGTGCAGGGTGGCCAGTTGCAGGCGCACGCTGACCGACTGGTTGGGATAGAGCGCGTCGTCGTCGTTGGGGAAGAGCGCCTTGAGCTTGATGGTGTCGGTGGTCAGGTCAATGGCGTTGTCCGCCGTCGCCAGCTTGCCGGTGGCCAGGCGGGTCTTGCCGTCCCGGCTCCAGGCCTCCACGGTCATGGGCGCCAGGCCCTGGGTGCCCTTGAGGCTGGCGGTGATCTGCGGCAGCAGCCCGGAGGGGACGGCGAAGGTCAGGGCAATGGGGCGGGTCTGGGTGATGCTGACCACGCCGTTGGTGTCGCTGGTCTGCACCACGTTGCCGATGTCGACCTGCTTGAGGCCGACCCGGCCGCTGATGGGCGCCAGCACGCGGGCGTAAGTGACTTGCAGGCGGGCGCTGTCCACGGCGGCCTGGTCGGCCTTGACGGTGCCCTCCAACTGGCGGACGGTGGCTTCCTGGGTGTCGAGGGTCTGCTTGGCCAGTGCGTCCTTGGCCACCAGATCCTTGTAGCGGGTGAAGTCGGTGCGGGCGTTGTCCAGCGTGGCCTTGTCTCGGGCGAGCGTACCTTCGGCTTGCGCCAGCGCGGCCTGGAAGGCGCGCGGGTCGATCTGCGCCAGGGCCTGGCCGGCCTTGACCTGCTGGCCTTCCTTGAAAAGCAGGGTCTGCAGCACGCCGCTCACCTGGGCCCGGACCACGGCGGTGTTGGAGGCGGTGATGGTGCCGATGGCGGAGGCGGTCTGGCGGATGTCCTGCAGCCGGACCTGGGCCACGGAAACGGGCTGGACCCGGTTGGCGGCAAAGCGGCGATTGCCGCCGGCACCACCGGGGCCACCCGCGCCGGGGCCCCCCTGGCCACCTTGACCGCCCGGGCCACCCGGGCCACCCGCGGCACTGGCCGCGTTGGGTGCGCCCGCACTGCCATTGGCCTCACGCCCCTTCCACCACCACCAGCCCCCTGCTGCTGCAGCCAGCACGACCAGCGCAAGAATCCAGGGAGCGGCTTTGCCGGCCTGGGCCGATGGCGCCTGAACCGACGGTGCCGGGAGGACCGCAGGCCGGTGCCGCACAGGGCGGCGGGAAGCAACGAAAGAAGCTGTCGACGAGGAGGAGAGCTGATTTGTTTTCATGCGGGCCGGCGAATGGTCCTGGGGCAGACGAGGCATGCGGTCAGGGCGGCTCGTCAGCCCGTACCGCTGGAGAAGCGGGGGCAGGCGATGCGGCCGCCATGGCGAATGCAACAGCGAATGCGATAACTGCAATGAGAGGAGGTATTGCCGCTGGCTCACCCAAGGTTCCCGCAAGGGGCAACTCGGACTGGCTGGACACCTGTGTACACCCTAGTATCGGGCGGCGGCGCCCTGGTGTCCCTGACGAAAAGAATCGCAAAGGGGTGGGCTTCCCCGAAGTCACGCCATGCCGGAAGTCATGTCAACGTGCTTTGCGCGGGACTCCGCGCACGGTGTGCGGGGGCCTGGTACACGATTCGGCGGACGGTCGCTGTGGCGTCCCCGACCTCGTTGTGTTCAACCTTCAGCCAGCAGCTTCTCGATGGTGGCGTGCAGGGCGGCGAAATCGGGTTCGCCGACAAAGCGCTTGACGATCTCGCCGCGCTTGTTGATCAGGAAGGTGGTGGGGGTCAACTGCACTTTGCCAAAGCTCTTGGCAATCTCGCCGGTGCTGTCCATGGCCACATTGAAGGGCAACTGGCGCGTCTCGGCGAAGTTGGAGACATACGCGGGCGGGTCGTAGCTCATGGCCACGGCCAGGGTGTCGAAGCCCTTGTCCTTGTACTTCTGGTGCGTGGCCACCACCTGCGGCATCTCGTGGACACAGGTGGTGCAGGAGGTGGCCCAGAAATTGACCAGCATCACCTTGCCGGCCCAGGCCTGGTTGGATTCGTGCTTGGAGCCGTCCAGCAGCACGTACTGGACCTGCGGCGCGGTGTCACGCGACAGCAGGCCCTCATAGGCCAAGCCGGCGCCTACACCGACGGCGGCAACCAGCAGCACAAGTCCAGTCCATCGAGGCAGCTTCATGCGGGGGAGTGTAGGCCAGCTGATGAGGGGCTTCCAAGGGCTGCGTCAATGTCCCGGCGGCGCGCTCGGACTGGGGCGAACTGCCGACCGATCGGGGTGCTCAGATCGCCTTGGACAGCTCAAACAGCAGCACGGACGGCAGCGCATCTCCCAGGTTGGCGCGCGAGATGCGCGCCAGACGGTCCGGCGTGGCGGTGGAGAGCTGGGTCTGCTGCTCGCCGTCCCGCACTTCGATGAAGCTGAAGCTGGGCACCTCGGCGGTGATGTCGGCGTGCAGGCGGTCAAAGTCCGGCCCGTGCAGTCCGTGTTCGAAGGCGATGCCGTGCGGCAGCCCGTCCTCGCAGAACGCCAGGGCCTCGTCCATGGAACCCACGGCGTCAATGATCAGACCCATGTGGCGGATCGCCTCCTGGATCTGCTGACGCAGCTCCTTGCGTGGGGAGACGATCAGCAGGTGGCAGCCGGCCAGGGGCTTGGAGTTGTGGGAGGGCAGCACCTCGTCGCGTTCCTGCAGGGGCGGCGCTGGTGACGGGGCCGGTATCGGCGTGGGGGCAGGCTGCAGGCGCGGATCGTCGTCGTTGACGATGTGCGGAAACTCCAGCGTCAGCAGGGTGATGCCGGCCTCGTCTTCCCGCAGCGGCAGCGCCCCGATGGTCAGGGCCGTCTGCTCGATCAGCCGCCAGGTGAGGGAATTGAGCGCTTCGGGCGTGTCCGAGAGCGCCACCGTCGGCGCACTGCCCAGGTCCAGGGAGCGGTGCGCGAAACGGCAGACCAGCCGGGCCTTGGTGGGCCAGGGTGTCAGGTCCAGGCGCATTTCCAGCGAGGAGTGCGTGTTGGTCAAGGCCCAGTCCATCACCGCATTCAGCAAGGAGAACAGCAGCGAGCCGTCCGTCATGATCTCGATGGGCTGCAACAACTGCCGCACCTGGATGCCCCGCGCCTGGGTTTCACGGCTGCGCTGGGTGAGCACCCCACGCAGCACCTGGGTGAGGTGCACACGCTCGCGTGACAGACGCAGGCGGCCGGAAGCCAGCCTGGACAACTGCTGGGTGACCATGCCCGCTTCCCGGGCCTGGACCACGGCCTCGCGCAGGGCGCGCAGGCCCTGGCGGTCGATCTGCCCGGTACTGATCAGTTCCTGAATGCGTTCCAGCGCGCCGCTGAGGGGCCCGGCAATCTCGGCGCCGAGCTGCTGGACGATCTCCCCCCATTGGGAATCACTCAACCGGGGCGCCATGTCATTGGCGGCGGCATTCCCTGCTGGTGTGGGGGGCGGGGTCGGCATGGCTTCTCGTTCTGTGATTTTTGCCGCGAATCGAACGCCGCGGTCGGGAGGTCGCCATGGTTCCGACGGGTCCCAATAGCGTCCATCCCCCGAGTTGGGGGACTTTTCGAACCAATTGTTACATCGTGAAATGCCTCACGAATTGGCGGGGTAGCCGGGCGTCTGGCGACCCGCTGGTTCAAGGGGGTGAGGGCCTCAGCGGGGGGGCTCGGGCTTGGCCGCCTGGGCGTTGGCCAGCGGCAAGAGGATGTCCAGCAGCGCCGGGGCGGCGGAGATCATGCCGTCGTGGCCGGTCGGGATCTCGTGCAGCACCCAGCCCGCTTGCTCCCGGACCCGCTTGCGGGAGGCGGCTATGGTGAGCAGGGCAGGACGGTTGCAGTCGATGAAGCAACGTGGGAGCGTGGCCCAGGCCTGGGCATCGAACTGGAGCGGGCTGTCGTAGACACCGCCGGGCTGCGGGCGCTGGCGGCGCTCCACCCAGGCGAAATCCGCTTCGTTCAGCCCCATGCCCTGAGGCGGCGAGGGAGGCAGGTGGCCATGCTCGCGGATCATCGCGCGGCGCTGGGCCTGGGTTTCCTCGGTGTGGCCGCTGGACCAGCATTCGCCTGGCAAGGGGACCACGGCGTCCAGATAAACGAGCTGGGCGATGCGGTCCCGCCGCTGATCCGCAACACCGGTGATCACCATGCCGCTGTAGCTGTGGCCGACCAGCACCACCCGCTGCAACTCCTCGCAGTCGATGACGGCCAGCACGTCATCGATGTGGGTCTGGAGGGTGATGCCGTCCTGGGGTTGGTGGGCGCGTTCCCCGGTGCCGCTGAGGCTGACGGTGAACACCCGGTGGCCGGCGGCACGCAGCGGCGCCAGTACTCGCTGCCAGACCCAGGCGCCACCCCAGGCGCCGTGGACGAGCACGATGGCGGCGCCGCTCATGGCTGCACCCGCCCGGGCCGCGTGGCAGGTGCCGCAGGGGCGGCGGGTGGGTGCGGCACAGGCCGGTGGGTCATCATGCAATCACTCCTTGTTGGCGCCAGGCGGCGATGTCGGCGGGCCCGTGGCCCAGTTCGGCCAGGATGGCGTCGGTATGTTGTCCGAGCAGCGGAGGGGGCAAACGGTAGGCCACCGGGGTGGCGGAGAGCTTCATGGGGCTGGCCACCACCCGGAGTCGATCCGTCAGCGGGTGTTCCATGGGCACCACCATCTGGCGATGCTGCACCTGCGGGTCGTCGAAGACCTCCGCCAGGTTGTTGATGGCACCCCCTGGCACCTTGGCGTCTTCCATGGCGTCCAGCCAGTGCTGACGCGGCTGCGTGGCAATCCGCCCTGCCAGCATCGGAACGAGGGTCTCGCGGTGGCGCACCCGCTGGGCATTGGTGGCAAAGCGCGGGTCCTGGGCCCACGCGGGTTCACCGAGGATCTCGCAGAACCGGGTGAATTGCTTGTCGTTGCCCACGGCCACGATCAGGTGGCCGTCCGCCGCATGGAAGGTCTGGTACGGCACGATGTTCTGGTGCGCATTGCCCATGCGCCCCGGCGTCTGGCCGGTACACAGATAGTTGGCGCCGAGGTTCGCCAGCATGGCGACCTGCGTGTCCAGCAAGGCCATGTCAATGACCTGACCTTCACCGGTGGCGTCCCGATGGCGCAGTGCGGCCAGGATGGCGACGGTGGCGTACATGCCGGTGAACAGGTCTGCCACGGCCACGCCCACCTTTTGCGGGCCCCCGCCGGGCAGGGCGTCGCGTTCCCCCGTGACGCTCATCAGGCCGCCCAGGCCCTGGACGGCATAGTCATATCCCGCCCGGTCGCTATAAGGGCCGCTCTGGCCGAAACCGGTCACGGAGCAGAACACCAGGCGAGGGTTCAGGGCGCGCAGGGCCGGGGCGTCCAGGCCGTAGCGGGTCAGATCGCCCACCTTGTAGTTTTCCAGCAGGACGTCCGCCTGAAGGGCCAACTCACGGATGAGCGCCTGGCCTTGCGGGCTGGCGATGTCGATGGCGATGGAGCGCTTGTTGCGATTCGCGCCTAGATAGTAGGCGGCTTCGGAAGTGTCCGCCCCCTCGGCGTCCCGAAGGTAGGGCGGGCCCCAACTGCGGGTGTCGTCGCCGCCCGGATGTCCGGCCTGGCGGGGGCGCTCCACCTTGATGACGTCGGCGCCAAGGTCCGCGAGTGTCTGGCTGCACCAGGGGCCCGCCAGCACGCGGGAGAGATCCAGGACGCGGACCCCCTGCAGGGCCATGGGGGCGGCCCGGGCTGCAGAGGGGGACAAGGCAGAAGTGTCAGGAGAGTCAGAAGAGGGCATGGAGGTGGCTTCACTCATCGGCTGATTCTCGTATGGCCGGCGGCCCGGCGCACCCACCCGCGCCACTGGTGGGATCCCGCCGTGGAGAGGCTGCGGACGGGTCACCATAATGGGTGGATGTGCAAACAATCTTTGGGTGGATGGGCTTGGGTGCGCCGAATGGCGGCGTTCCTGGCCCTGCCGGCGGGTGCCCTCCTGATGGCGGGATGCTCCCCGGCACTCAATTGGCGCGAGGTCAGCCCCGAAGGGGCGGCCGTGCGGCTGATGTTCCCCTGCAAACCCGCCCATGAAGACCGGATGCAGCAAGGGCCGGAAGGCCGAAGGCTGACGGTGCGCAGCTTCAGTTGCAAGGCGCAAGGAAGTCAGTTTGCGCTCACCTGGGTGGATCTGGGAACGACGAAGGAGGTGCCGGCCGCCTTGCGACGCCTGCACGACCAGTGGGCCCAGGTGTTGGAGCCTGGGGCTTCGGCGCCGCTGGCGATCGCCGGCATGACAGCGGATCCGGCAGCGGGCCAGCTGCGCTGGGAAGCCCGGAACGGGGCGCCCGGCCAGGCCGTGCGGCAGGCTGTTTTTGCCCGAGGGCCTCGGGTCTATCAACTTCTGCTACAGGGTGAGCGGGTGGATGACGAAGCCTGGGATGTGTTTCTGGGGTCCGTGGTGTTGGGATCGGACTGAGGCGTCGGCGACGCCGGCCGGGGCGCGGGCGACAGGCGTCTGGCATGTGCCGGGCTCGCCTGCTTGGCATGTAGATGGCTTGTAGATGGCATATGCCCGGCATGCGGTCGTCAGGCACATTTGCCGGGTTACGCGCCCGACTTTGCGGCACCGCACGATAATGCGCTCATGTCCGGCTTGCTCCTGATCGCCCACGCCCCGCTCGCGTCTGCCTTGAAAGAGGTGGCGGAGCACACCTTCCCCCACTGCTCGCTGCAACTCAGCGTGCTGGATGTCACCCCGGAAATGGGCGCGGACGAAGTGGAATTGAAGGCGCGCGCGCTGATCCAGGCCTCCGGACATGTGCAGACCCTGGTGCTGACTGACGTCTACGGCGCCACACCCACCAACGCGGCACTGCGTCTGCAGGGCGAACAGGTCAAGGTGCTGGCGGGCGTGAATGTCCCTATGCTCTGGCGTTCTCTTTGTTATGCCGGAGAAAGCCTGGACGCGCTCATGCAACGCGCCAGCCAGGGTGGCATGCAAGGCATCGTGTACGAACAGCCGACCAACTTTCCGCCCGAACGTTCCTGCTCATGATCAAGTCCACGCTCACCATCAGCAACAAGCTGGGGCTGCATGCCCGCGCCTCGGCCAAATTGACCAAGCTGGCCGGGGGGTACAAGTCTGAAGTGTTCCTGAGCCGCAACGGCCGCCGGGTGAATGCCAAGAGCATCATGGGTGTGATGATGCTGGCCGCCGGGATTGGCGCCGAAGTGGCGCTGGAGACGGAAGGCGAGGACGAACAGGCCGCTCACGACGCCATCACGGCGCTGGTGAACGACAAGTTTGGCGAGGGGCAGTAAGCCTCAGGCGCCCAGGAAGTGCCGGCGATAACGCGCCGGCAGATCCGCGATGCGCATCATCATGGGCAGATCCGCCGTGTTGAAGTCGGGGTCCCAGGCCGGGCGGCCCAACACACGGGCGCCACAGCGCAGGTAACCCTTGATCAGCGGCGGCGGCTCCACCGCGAGATCCTGGCGCAGTTCATCCACCGGCAGCGGCAGGCGGGGGCGTACCTGCCATTCGATGTCGGCCATGTGCTGCACTTCCAGCTGCTTCCAGATGCTGGCGGCGTAATGCCCGCCGTCGCGCATGCTGATGCTGGCGCAGCCAATCATGGTGTCCAGGTCATTGCGCACCATGAACTCGGTGAGGGCGCCCCACAGGGCCATGATGGCACCACCGTTGCGGTGGTCCGGGTGCACGCAGGAACGGCCCAGTTCCACCATGCGGGGGCGCAACGCGCGCAACCGGGTGAGATCGAATTCCGTCTCGGTATACAGACCACCGGCGCGGCGGGCTGCTTCCGGGGTCAGGACGCGATACGTGCCGATCACCTCGCCAGGCTGTTGATCGGCGTCCAGCAGGCGCACCAGCAGGTGCTCGCAAAAGGGGTCGAAGATGTCCACGTCGTGGCCGGCGGGCGCCGAGGCGGGGACGCTCAGGCGCGCACCCATCTCGTCCACGAAGACCCGGTACCTCAGGCGCTGGGCATGGCGGACTTCTTCTTCCGACCGCGCCCAGCCCACATGGAAGCGAGCGCGCGGAGCGTCGACAACGTTCCCTTGCGATGCAAGTGGAAGTGACCTCCGGGACGCCTCGGAGGGGCGCAAATCAGAGAAGGGCAGGGTAGGCAGCGGCAGATCCCTCATGGCATGGCCTCCTTCGGATGGGATGCCGGGATGCTGAGCGACCAGGGTGACTTGTCAGTGACCGACCCGTGAACGAATGGTGACATCGAGGCCCCTGCGGACACTGCCAGTGACCGGATCGGCATGAGGGAGTCCAGGGGCGCTGCTACAGTCGGCGCATGAGCTTCCAGGTCTTCGGCATTCCTGTGTCGCGTGGCGTGGCCATCGGCCGCGCAGTGCTGGTCGCGTCCAGCCGCGTTGACGTCGCGCACTACTTCGTCCCCACCGCGGAGGTGGACAGTGAATATGCGCGCCTGCTGCAGGCGCGCGACGCCGTGACCCGTGAACTGCAGGACCTGAAGGCCGACCTGCCGGCAGACGCCCCCCACGAGCTGGACGCGCTGCTGGATGTGCACCTGCTGCTGCTCAACGATGAAGCCTTGGTGGATGCCGCCAGGCAATGGATCGCCGAGCGGCACTACAACGCGGAGTGGGCACTGTCGGCGCAGCTGGAGGTTCTGGCCCGCCAGTTTGACGAGATGGAGGACGACTACCTCCGGGAGCGCAAGGCCGACCTGGAGCAGGTGGTCGAGCGTGTCCTGTCGGCGTTGGGGCACGGACAGAACAAGGGCGGCGCCGGTGCTGCGGTGGTGGTGGCCAGGGACTTCGCTGGCGAGGACCCCCTGCTGCTGGTGGCTGCCGATATCGCGCCTGCCGACATGATTCAGTTCAAGCGCAGCGTCTTCCAGGGTTTCATCACCGACATCGGCGGCAAGACCTCGCATACCGCCATCGTGGCGCGCAGCATGGATATCCCGGCGGTGGTGGGAACGCGTGAGGCCTCCCGACTGATCCGTCAGGACGACTGGGTCATCATCGACGGGGATGCCGGCACGGTCATCGTCAATCCTTCCCCCATCGTGCTGGAGGAATATCGCTTCCGGCAGCGTCAGTCCGAATTGGAACGGGCACGCCTGGCAAGGCTGCGCCATACCCCTGCCATCACTCTGGATGGGCAGCGTATTGAATTGCACGCGAATATTGAATTGCCTGGCGACGCCGTGGCGGCGCTGGACGCCGGGGCGACCGGCGTGGGTTTGTTCCGCAGTGAGTTCCTCTTCATGAACCGCGAGGGGGAGTTACCCAGCGAGGACGAGCAGTTCGAGGCTTATCGGGCTGCGGTGGAAGCCATGCGGGGTATGCCGGTCACTATTCGCACGGTGGACGTGGGGGCGGACAAGCCGCTGGACCGGATGAGCGTCAATGAGCTCCGACATGAACATGTGCTCAACCCGTCCATGGGCCTTCGGGCGATCCGCTGGAGTCTGGCGGAACCCAGTATGTTCCGCCAGCAGCTGCGCGCTATATATAGGGCGAGTGCCTTTGGCCATGTGAAGCTGCTGGTGCCCATGGTGGCGCACTTGAGCGAAATCAAGCAGGTTCAGGAAGCCATCCGGCGGGTCAAGCAGCAGCTGGACGACGCCGGGCAGCCGTATGGCCTGGTGGAACTGGGGGTGATGGTGGAAGTGCCGGCCGCGGCGCTGATGCTGCCCATGCTGCTGCGCCATGTGGACTTCATCTCCATAGGGACCAACGATCTGATCCAGTACACGCTGGCGATCGACCGTGCCGATGAGGCGGTGGCTCATCTGTATGACCCCTGGCATCCGGCGGTGCTGCAGCTCCTGTCTTCTTCCATCGCCCAGGCCAGGGCGGCCGGCAAGGGCGTGAGTGTGTGCGGCGAAATGGCCGGGGACGCACTTTTTACCGATCTGCTGCTGGGCATGGGGCTGAACTGCTTCTCCATGCATCCGTCGCAGATCCCATCCGTCAAGCAGCGTGTGCTGCGTGCGGATACGCAGCGACTGGCTGCGGCCATCCCCCGCATCATGGAGAGCGAAGAACCCGGCCGCGTAGCGGTAGAACTTCTGGCTGCGCAACGGCTGCACTGAGCTGCTTATCAGCCCGGCCGCGCTGCGGCGGGCCTTCGGCCAGCACCAGGCGGGGCGTTCAGCGGTAAGTCACGCGGCGCGGATTACGTCCTCCGTGTGAAATTTTCCGGCCGGGCTTGTGCTCCCCAAAAAATGCATGCTAGACTCGCGGTCTTCGCTGATCAAAACAAGTTTTTAAACGACTTTGAGCAGCGTCACCCACCCCGGACATATTGTCTTGGTGAGTGACTGGAAAGCTGATTAGGGAAGTGAAAAGCAACCTGAAAAGCAAACTGGTTTGAGTTTGAAATCTGAAAAGAAAACAAATTCAAATCGGGCCAGCAAAACCGGTATATACTAGCGGTCTTGATGGTGGCGGGAAGAGTTATCTGGCTGATAAAACTCTCGCAGACAGCGTAAAAAATAATTTGCACTGACTGCTTGACGAAATCAAAAAGAATGATTCATAATCTCGCTTCTGCGCTGCTGACGACGTCAACAAAACGACGACAGCAAGTGCAACGAAGATAGCGAAAGCTGCTTCGATGATCTTTAAAAATTTACAGCCAATAAGCGTGGGCGTTTGGACGGATGCAACCTGAGAAGGTTAAATCTAACAACGCTCACGGAAGAAAGAATGAAGCTATGAAAATAGTCTTTGTTCAATTCCGTTGAGTAATCAAGATCGAACTGTAGAGTTTGATCCTGGCTCAGATTGAACGCTGGCGGCATGCCTTACACATGCAAGTCGAAC
>NZ_FOAV01000011.1 GCF_900109745.1 Roseateles sp. YR242
GGGCTTATAGCTGGGTGTGGCTCGCGACATGCCGATGAGCCCGCAAGCCCGACGCAAGCTCAGGCCACGCTCGCGAGCGAAGTCGACCTGGGCATGTCGAGCCGGCGGGCTCACCATTTTTTTGCGTTGATCTCCTTCAGGACCTCGATGTCCAGGTCACGCTCGGCCAGCAGCTTCTTGAGCCGGCTGTTTTCCAGCTCCAGGGCCTTCATGCGTTTGACGTCAGAGACTTCCAACTGGCCGAAGTGCTTACGCCAAGCGTAGATCGTGGGCTCGCTGACCTTGTGCTTCTTGGCCGCCTCGGCCACCGTGGTGCGGTCTGCCTCGCGCAGGATCGCCACCATCTGCTCTTCCGTGAATCGACTCTTTCTCATGGGCTCCTCTTGGGATGGAGCCATCTTCTCTGGAAATCAATGTCTCGGAGAAACCGGGCAGGTCAGAGCCATGGACGAAGAAAACTTCTAGGCCGATGTGCGCGTCGAAGAGCATGAACTTGGCGTCTTCGTGCCGGCCTTCGTAATGGGGCGTTGGCGACGATCCCGATCAGGTGAGCCGAGTTCCGCGCGGCAGGTAACTTGCAAGCGCAGAGGCGGCATGTTGCTCAGCCCAACTGGCCGAGTTCTTCGATCCAAGCGACGCGATCAAGACAGACTCGCTGCTCGCGACGACGGCCTCAGCTTGAGGCCGTCGGCGCCACGGTCATTTGCTCTTAGCCCCGCCCTTCGGCCGAGTCGTCGCCATCGATCTGCATCACGAGGTTAGGCAACTCGGCATGAACGGCGAGCCGGAACCCGGCAATATGTTCCTTCCACCGAGCTCCATCTACTTCCGACTGAAGCTGCGCGCGCGAAGGCCCACGAGTGCGCTCCAAAGTGTCTTTCTGGCGAACAAAGCCCTCTGCGTCGCATGGGGACGCTTGCGGCTATGTCCCTCCAATAACGCGCATCCCCCTTTTTGGTGAGTGACCGACAGCCAAACTACAGTAAGACTTTTTGGCAAGTTCCCTATCGAACATCTGAGTCGAACCTATGAACGGATCGAACACCAGCCCCTTGTTCCGCCTGCAAGCAATCGAAGCACAGTCAGGAAACTGGCTGGGAGAAATCCGTATTCATCGAAGTATGACATCGAATGTTCTCACGATGGCACTGGCTTTAATGATCGGTTTGATCGGGTATTACCTCTGTGTGGGAAAGATTGCCAGAAAAACGCACGTGGCGGGATATCTTACTTCCAACGCTGGAATTGTCCCAGTGGCCTCTATGCAAAGCGCTGTGATCAAAACGCTTTTTGTCAAAGAGCACGATTATGTTGAGGCGGGGCAAGTACTCGTCGAGATGGAGAGTGACTTGCATTCGAAGGTTGGGAGTGTTGCGGCCTCGCTTAGGGAAACGTACGAAAAACGCCGAGTATCCCTGCTCGAGGAAAAGCAGTCACTCGAAAGGCAGTTCAAAATTCGCGCGGAGTTTGGTGCCACCCGCTTGCAGCTAGCTATTCGGGAGGCCGAAGCTGCGAACGTAGAAATAGTAACCACAAAGCAACGAATTGCCCTGGCCGAAAAAACACTTGAAAAATTCGCCAAGCTTGAGGGTGAGGGGTATGTATCCAATCTGCAGTTGCAACAGAAGCAAGAAGAATTGCTCGAACTTAGATTGAGAGAGCAGGCACTAGCTAAAAACGCTCTTATAGACGCTAGAGAAATTGAACGCTTACGTAGTGAACTGACCGAAGCGAGTGGCGCACTTCATTCGGCCGTAGCGCAGATATCCAGAAACCTTGCCCAGATCGATCAAGAAGAAGTCGAGCTAGGCTCTAGGCAAAGTTCGATATTGAAGGCGCCAGTGGCGGGTTATGTTGGCGCAATTTATCAACATGTAGGTCAACTGAGTCAGGCGGGTCAAACAACCTTAGCACTGTTTCCCGAAGCGAAAAATTCCAAACAACTCGAAATACATATCTACGCCCCCAGCAGATCTATAGGCTTTGTAGAAGAAGGTCAGGTCGTTCGATTGAAATATTCGGCATTCCCTTCTCAGAAGTTTGGTGTTTCTCAAGGAAAAGTTATGGCTATTAGCCAAGTGCCGACAGGTGCTCAAGATCTTCCCGTAGGAAGGGCGCAATCGATAACCACTGCGAACATGACTACTGAGCCGCTGTATCGCATAGTGGTTGAACCACAAAACGAAAAGATTTACGCATTTCATAGGTGGCATGATTTGAAGCCCGGTATGACGGTTGAAGCTGAAATCATCCACGAGGAGCGAGCGATCTGGGAGTGGTTGCTCGAGCCGGTTCTGTCAGTAAGCAGGGTCGATTCTGTAAGCTGACGGGCGTCACGCTCTCGCTTAGAGCGTAATTTAAAGGGGAGTTTAGACATGCGCGTAATTTCGCGGGAAGAGCAGAAGCAGGTCGGTGGAGGACTTCTTCCCATTGCCCTAACTGGTGCAGTCATCGGAGCCGCCGTAGGTGGCGTAACCCAGATGATCCAGAATGGAATTCAAGGAGATGCGGTGTTTAACAATGTCGGACAAGCCATGCTGGAAGGTGGTTTGTTCGGCGCTATGCCAATAGCGAACGCAGGCCAAATCGTCAAGGCAATTTGGACATTCAATGCCACCTTAGGAGTGCGCATGGTGTTTGCGGTCGCCCATCAGGTAGGCCAAGCAGGCACCAACGGTACCGTCGAGGTCTCCGACATAGTTGCGTATGACTCTGACGGCAACCAGATTGGCTACCAAGCAATTCCAAACTCGACTGGCGCGCCGAGCACCGGGTATTCCGGTGGCACAGGACTCGGCGGAAATGTCGGCCCGATCGGAGGAGGCAGTGGCGGCGGCGGCTCGATTGGCGGAGGTGGGGGAACGATCTCGACCGGTCCGGTCAAAGCAATTGACCCATAATTACCAAATGTTTTGAACATAGCCTCGGTTAATACCGAGGCTCTAGCGAGAAGCTGTCATGGATCGAGCGACCTCAATTTCCATAATATTGGGACTTCCACTGATACTTTTTATCGCAATCGCATTCGCGGCTTGGCGAATGCAACGCATGAAAATTCGTCGCAAGATATTTACTCATTCCAAGAGAAGCATTCGAGTCTACCTCGGATTTTCCGCGGTCGTCATTTCAGTAGCTTATTTGCCAATAGTAATAGCGCTTCTCAATCTCCAGAAACTTGCGCCGCTGCAGGCCCGTGACTACAGCGAATTGATGCTAATTTCCATCGTTGGTTGCGGTTTTGCAGCTTGGGGAAGTCTGCCTCCGTTTTTGGAATACGCATTTATCGATCAAGGGAGGATTTATTGGTTTCCGGCGATCGGAACAAGTCGAATGGTAGAAATCGATGAGGTTTTGGATGCGACCTTGGCAAAGGGCCCAAACTCAATAGGCGTTGCGTTGAAAACCTCACGGTCGTCGATTTACATTAAAGCGTCTTTAGAACAGGAATTTTGGAATTCAATATTGAGATTGCGGCCGTACTTCCCCTTTAGTCCTACGGTTAAGAAAACGCTTAAACTTGCGAGCTGACCATGGGGTTTTTGCAATCGGAAGCAGCGGAGTGCGGGGTCGCCTGTTTGGCGACCATTGCCGAACATCACAATCTGCCAATAACTCTTACGGAACTAAGGAGTAGATTTTCTGTTGGGTTAAAGGGCGCCACTTTGGATCAGCTTTCGGATTTCGCAACAGAGATCGGTTTCCATCCCCGTGCAGTGCGTCTGGAGGTTGAAGAGGTCCCACAACTGAGCGTGCCCTGCGTTCTGCATTGGGGTATGTCCCACTTCGTGGTTCTCTTATCGTCCTCGCCGAAGCGTGCGCGGATATTCGATCCAGCGATCGGGGAAAGACGGCTTTCCCAAAAACAGCTATCAGAAGGCTTTACTGGCGTCGCACTTGAACTTTCACCTGCCAAGGTTTTTTCTCGGCGGCGTGAAGTGCCCAAGGTCACCCTCCGCGATTTAACAGGACGAGTCACGGGGCTTTATCGCTCCCTTGGACAACTCTTTCTTGCCGCATTTGTGCTGCAAATCTTTGCGGTTCTGTCCCCTATTCTTAATCAGATTATCATCGATGATGCGGTCAACTCGGGCGACACATCTGCTCTACAAGTGTTAACCGCTGGTTTGTTATTAATATTACTCACACAGACCCTAGTGAGTTCAATACGAAGCTGGTTGTCTCTCATACTTGGCCAGAGCATGTCGTTGCAGTGGACGAGCAATGTGTTCGCCCACCTGGTGAAGCTGCCGATGAGATACTTTGAGACCCGACATCTTGGCGATGTCACTTCGCGATTTTCGTCAATCAACGCGATTCAGCAAACGATTACGCACTCTGCAGTAGAGGCGGTTCTCGATGGACTTATGGCTTTAATCGCGTTAATCCTGATGTTTACTTATTCCGCGAAACTGGCTGGGGTTGTGGTTGCGGCTTCTTTACTATTTGGTATTTTCAAGTTGATTGGTTTCCGAATCAGCCGACCGATATCCGGTGAGAAGGTTCTTCTTTCGGCCAAAGAGCAAACACATTTTCTCGAAACGCTAAGAGCAATTCAACCTCTGAAGCTTTTCAACAGGCACGAACAAAGAAGAGCTCGTTGGCAAAATCTAATGGTCGCTGTGTTTAACAAAGACGTTACGCTTGCCAAAATCGATATTTCCTTCAATGCTGCGCAAAGTCTAGTGTTTGGTGTGGAAAATATTGTCGTGTTCTATATGGGTGCGTCGATGATTATGAGCCCTTCAGAGGGTTCTCTGTTTACTATCGGCATGCTTATGGCGTTCTTGAGCTTTAAGGGACAATACACCGGTCGAATCTCAAACTTAGTCAACTTCGCCTTTTCTGTTGGTTTGCTTAATGTGCACTATGACAGGTTGTCAGATATTGTGGCAACTCCGCCGGAAAATGATAAGAGCGAACGTGCTGATTTGTCGGACTTGCAGGGGAGCGTCGAACTTAAGGATGTTTGGTTTAGATTTTCACCTCGTGAGAGGTGGGTGTTGCAGGGTGTCAATCTAAAGATTGAGCAGGGCGATGCTCTCGCAATCGCGGGTGCCAGTGGCGGCGGGAAAACGACTTTGCTGAAACTTATATTAGGTATTCATCGCCCCGTGGAAGGTCAGGTGCTGATTAGTGGCATTCCTCTCGAAACGCTCGGTTATGACAACGCCAGACGCATGATGGCGGCGGTGATGCAGGATGACTCACTTTTGGCCGGGACGATACTGGATAATGTTACTTTTTTCAGTGAACGACCTGACAGAGCCCGTGCGCAATGGGCATGTAAGGTCGCGCAGGTTCATGGTGAAATAATTCAAATGCCAATGGGCTACAACAGTCTCATAGGTGACCTCGGGACAGGTCTTTCAGGAGGGCAAAGACAACGTATCGTATTGGCGCGTGCCTTATATCAAGATGTGAAAATATTGATAATGGACGAGGCAACCAGTCACTTGGATGTGGATAACGAGCGCAAACTGAGTGCTGAACTTCGGAAGCTGCAAATAACACGAATAGTAGTCGCACACCGACCGGAAACCATTGCTTCCGTGGGAACGGTAATCAATTTGATAGGGGGAAGGGTCGAGGCTGTGCAGACCGATCCAGTAGGGTCGATCCGCGGGATTGACTTTGCCAGTAGTGCGGCGTAGCAGATCTGCCTCGCTATTTGCTTGCTTGTTTCGCGGGGGAGGAACCGTTGCGGTCGCTTGAACGTTGACTTCGGCGGCTGCCCATCGTGCCGATGCTCAGCCAACGTCGCGCTGCTGTCTCGCCAGGAGCCGGCGCGCTGCTTGAGCCTCGACATGTGGTAAAGCCCGCGGTGCCTGCGAAATTTCGCCCGCACAATTCCCGCCCAAAGTTCTTTAAGGCGTTGATCTAAAATGGAAACGTGGTGCCCGTCCCAGGTACCAATGCGGTTTTCCGGCGCTTCCCAGTGAGTCCTGTGACGGCGACATTCGCCAAGGGTTGCTGCGGCCGGGAGGTCACGGCATCGACGTGGCGTTCGTGGCCCGGCAAGGGCCTGCCAAGCGAACCGGTGCGCGAAATGCTCATCGTACATCCACACTCTAGCCTGAGAATGCGCTCGCCCAGTGAGTTCAGGCAGCATCAGCGCCCGACCCAGATGGGGCTCGCTTCAACCAACGCATAGACCGTGTCCGGTTGTGCGGGGCCGAGACCAGCGAAACCATCCGCTCAAATGAGCGCTCGGATTACGAGGTCTACCACGTCATGCTCACGCATTTCTTGGCGACCTTGAAGGGTAATACCAGGCGGCCAAGGGGACATCGATGTACCCCTCGAAAGCCTGCGGGTTTAGGGCCTGCTTGTATCTTGAGGCAAGAAGGCTTCGATATTTCCGGCTTCCAAGGCATCACGAATGGCAGCCGCTAGCGTTGCGATGCGAGCCCTTTCTGCTGCACTCTTGTCCTTCAGTATTTCATCGATGGGAGCGTTCGGGCATTGGACGGTCGTATTGCAGATGATGAGATAGCGTAGGTCTTGATTCCCTGAGTCAGAAAAATCTGAGCCCATAAGAAAATAAAGCGATGCAGCGGACTGGAATTCATTCGCCTCTTGATCCTTAAAAATTTTCCCGTTGAAAAAGATGGGGCCTCCGTCCATTCCAGCTATATCTCTATAGGCAGATGCCAGCTGACCTTGTTGGTTGAGTTGTTGCAATGCAAGCCGCCGATCTTGGAATCTGGTGGCATTTGTCATTTGCTTCTTTGCATTCTCGAACGCTTGGCCATAAGTGTCGTCCGATAAAGGGTGCTGGAGTTCTTTGTCTTCGAATACATCTCTGCATCGCGCTTCAGTCGATTGCATCGAAGCGGCACGCCGAGCTTCAATTTCTCCATCGCGCGAAGATTTGGGAGATCCGTCGAGTTCGAGCTGCTCGGAGGTGTAAAACCTATAGCGATATATGCTTCCAATGGCCTCTTTGCATAAATCTACTAGCATGGCTGCCTTGGCGTAGGAGCCGGGTATCTTTTGTTGCCTGAGGCGCGTGATTTCCGCGTAGGGATTATCCGCTCGGGTGAGGATCTTCGCAGGAATATCGAGGGAAGCGGCAGCGGCCGCGGAAATTGGCAGTGCCGGGGCCAGAACCACCGGCGGCGGCGCATACGGCGGCCGAGAAGCGGCCTCGGTTTCGCGAGGGCGCTCCCCCTCTTCAGCTTGCGTAAGGAGTAACGCCGCCGTAAGCGCGGCTGCGACTCCTAGCAGCCAAAGTAGCTTTATTCGCATGGGCTCGCACTATCGAAGCTTCGAAATAGGGCGTCAACAGCTCCCTGTGTTAAGAAAGGCGCGACGACACTTTGAAGGTACTGTATTGCCGGTCAAATACTCCACAGTGAGAGCAGCCAAGCGGGCGCTTGCAGACCAAAGTTCCTTCATTTTGAGCATGGACTCGGCTTGTGAGAACCGTCGAAAACTGAGCTGAGCAGTTGACTATCGGAAAGCTAGTTGCCAACAGTCCGTCTCTGCAGTGCCGGTGCCGGGTCAGATTCATTGAGGATATAGAAGTTGTCCACAGTATTGTTGGAAGGAACACAATGATTTTCGGACGGCGGAAAGTACATCCCTCCTTGGGGGGTATGTCCCACATGCTTGGTATGTTTCCACTGTACGGCCGATGCCCCGCGTATGGGCCTTGGGCGTGCTCTTCATATGGTGTTCCGGCCACCGTGTTATCGAATGAAAACTTGTTATCCGTTTCAGGTATCAGCGATTGTCGACAAGCCCAGTCCAAGCCCGGCAGAGTCATCCGGCCTGTCCCTTGATTGGGTTGCTCCCTGCTTGCTCGCCAGTGGTATTCAGCAGGGCTTGCTCAGCCGTGCGTATGCAAAGCCAGCCAGCAGCGTCACTTGCGGATGCAGTGTTGCTGACCCGCGCGGTGCTCTTACACTCAGACCATGTTCGGTCAGGAACTGTTGAACCCCGGCGTTCGGCGCCGCGAAGTGTTGGGCTGGTCGATGTACGACTTCGCCAACTCCGGCTACACGACGGTGGTGCTGACTGCCGTCTACAACGCTTATTTCGTGGCCGAGGTGGCCAAGGGGCAGGCGTCCGCCACGCTGCTGTGGACGGTGCTGATCGCCGTCTCCAGCCTCATCGTGATGGTGACCATGCCGGGCCTGGGGGCCTGGGCCGATGCACATGGCGCCAAGAAGCGCCTGCTGGCCTTCTGCACCGCCGGTTGTGTCCTGACCACTGCCGCCTTGGCCTTCCTGGGCGCATCGGCGCTGTGGTGGGCCGCCGCCGCCGTGGTGTTCTCCAACGTCTTCTACTCCTACGGCGAATCCGTCATCGCCGCCTTCCTGCCTGAGTTGGCCCGGCGCGATGCGCTGGGCCGCGTGTCCGGCTGGGGCTGGGCCTTCGGGTATCTCGGCGGCATGCTGTCGTTGGGGTTGTGCCTGGCCTATGTGCTGCAGGCGCAGGCCAGGGGGCAGGCGGCTACCGAGTTCGTGCCAGTGACCATGTGGATCACGGCTGGCGTCTACCTGCTGGCAGCCCTGCCCACCTTTGTGCTGCTGCGCGAGCGTGCCGACCCCTGCTCCATTCGCCGGGCTGCCCGCATGGGCTCGGGCCTGGCCGAGTTGCTCGCGTCCTGGCGCCGCGCCAGCGCCTATCCTGATTTTCTGAGGCTGCTCGCCTGCGGTACGTCCTATCAGGCAGGTATCGCCGTGGTCATCGCGCTGGCCGCCGTCTATGCCGACCAGGCCCTGGGCTTCACGCAGACCCAGACCATGGCGCTGGTGTTTCTGGTCAACATCGCGTCGGCCGTCGGGGCCTTCGCATTCGGCTACTACGAGGACCGCATCGGCCATCAGCCCGCCCTGGCCTTCACGCTGGTGGGCTGGATGTTGATGACGGTGCTGGCCTTTGTGGCCACCAGTGCCTGGCTATTCTGGGTGGCCGCGTTGATCGCCGGGCTCTGCATGGGCTCCAGCCAATCCTGCGGGCGCGCCCTCGCAGGCGCCTTGGCGCCACACGACCGTCTGGCCGAGTTCTTTGGCCTGTGGACCTTTGCCACCCGCCTGGCGGCCATCATCGGGCCGCTGACCTACGGCGCCGTGACCGCACTCACCGCCGGCAATCACCGCCTGGCGATTCTCTCCACGGGAATGTTCTTTGTGCTGGGATGGGTGCTGCTGAAGCGAGTGGACATGACCCGAGGCATGGCGCGGGCGCTGGTCTGAGTTGCGTGTAACCGCGCCACCCGCGCATCAGACATTGACCCGCGCAGCCTCGGCGCTGGCCCACCCCAAGGCTTCACGAGCGAGCCGTTGCAATGGCGCCGGGTCGCCGGTGCTTTGCAGCACCATCGGGCTGTCCGGCCGCGCAGGCAGGTGCAGTGATTCCCACAGGCGCTGCGCCTGCCGGGCCACCGCATCTTCGATATTGAGCAACTGAACCTCGCTGCCCAGCGCCGCCTGAATGCGGTCCTGGATCAACGGATAGTGGGTGCAGCCCAGCAGCACCGTGTCCACGCCAGCGGCTTTGAGGGGCTCGCAATAACGGTCCACCAGCGCCCCCAGTTCGGGGTTGCCGAGGTCCCCCTGCTCAATCAACGACACCAGCCCCGGGCAGGGCTGGCTCACCAGCGAGACATCGCTTGCATGGGCCGCCACCAGCGCCTCATAACGTCGGCTGGCAATGGTGGCGGTGGTGGCCATCACGCCAATGCGGCCATTGCGTGTGGCGGCTACTGCAGGTTTGACGCCGGGTTCGATGCCCACCACCGGCCAGCCCGGCCAGCGTTCCCGCATGGCATTCACCGCGTGGGCGGTGGCCGTGTTGCAGGCCACGACCACCATGCGTGCCCCCGCCTCGCGCAGATGCTCGGCCACCCGCAGGCTGCGCTCGCGGATGTACTCACTGCTGCGGTCACCATAGGGCGCGTGCGCCGTGTCCGCCACATAGTGCAGCGGCACGTCCGGCAGCCGTGCACGAAGCGCCTGCAGCACGGTCAGGCCGCCCACCCCGGAATCAAACACGCCGATGCTGGCGACGCCAGTGCCAGTGCCAGTGCCAGTGCCAGCAGCAGGACTGTCCAAGGTTCGGGTTTTCACCGAGGGGCTGTCGGGTTCCAACGGCTGCGCGGCGCTGCGGGAAGAGGAGGGCTTCGTCATCAGGGTGGGCAGTCTAGAAGATTCCAGCACTTTCACTTGGCAGCCGGACGCGCATGGCTAGAATAGAACGATCGTTCGTTTTATTTTCCGGTTCAAGTTCTGGTACGGCTCTTTGCCCAAACGCGTCTGACCGATCGGTGACACGGGGGCGGCGCAGGCCTCCCATAGAATCGAATTAACGTAAACGTCAATACGCCTGGAGTGCTTCGATGAAGGTATTGGTCCCCGTCAAACGAGTCGTCGATTACAACGTCAAGGTGCGCGTCAAGAGCGACGGCACTGGGGTAGACATCGCGAATGTGAAGATGTCGATGAACCCGTTTGACGAAATCGCCGTCGAGGAAGCTGTGCGCCTCAAGGAAAAGGGTGTGGTCACCGAAGTGATCGCCGTTTCCTGTGGTGTCACGCAATGTCAGGAAACCCTGCGTACCGCGATGGCCATTGGTGCTGATCGCGCCATCCTGGTCGAGACCGACGCCGAACTGCAGCCGCTGGCCGTGGCCAAGCTGCTCAAGGCGCTGGTTGACAAGGAACAGCCGCAACTCGTCATCCTGGGCAAGCAAGCCATCGACGACGATTGCAACCAGACCGGCCAGATGCTGGCGGCGCTGACCGGCCTGCCGCAGGGCACCTTCGCCTCCAAGGTCGAAGTGGCCGATGGCAAGGTGGCCGTCACCCGCGAGGTGGACGGTGGCCTGGAAACTGTCAGCCTGACGCTGCCGGCGGTGGTCACCACCGACCTGCGCCTGAACGAGCCGCGCTATGTGACGCTGCCCAACATCATGAAGGCCAAAAAGAAGCCGCTGGAGATCGTCAAGCCGGCGGACCTGGGTGTGGACGTTGCCCCGCGCATCAAGACCTTGTCGGTGGCCGAGCCGCCCAAGCGTGGTGCGGGTGTGAAGGTGCCGGATGTGGCCACACTGGTCACCAAGCTGAAGACCGAAGCCAAGGTCATTTAAGTCGACCTGATTGGAGATTCAAATGACCATCCTCGTTATTGCTGAACACGACAACGCCTCGCTGAAGGGCGCGACCCACCACACCGTCACGGCCGCGTCGGCCATCGGTGGTGATGTGCATGTGCTGGTGGTGGGGGCCAACGCCGCTGCTGTGGCGCAGGCTGCCGCCAAGATCTCTGGCGTGACCAAGGTGCTGCACGCCGACGGCGCGCAATTTGCTGACGGCCTGGCCGAGAACCTTGCCGCGCAGGTGATCGCCGTCGCCAAGGACTACAGCCACCTGCTGTTCCCCGCCACTGCCGCCGGCAAGAACGTGGCACCGCGCGTGGCCGCGCTGCTGGACGTGGGCCAACTGAGCGACGTCACCAAGGTGATCAGCGCGGACACCTTCGAGCGACCCATCTACGCTGGCAACGCCATCGCCACCGTGCAGTCGACCGACGCCGTCAAGGTGCTGACCATCCGCACCACCGGCTTCGACTCCGCCGCTGAAGGCGGCAGTGCCGCTGTGGAAAGCCTGAGCGCCGTGGCTGACAGCGGCAAGAGCAGCTTCGTGGGCCGTGAGGTCACCAAGAGCGACCGTCCCGAGCTGACCGCTGCGAAGATCATCGTCTCCGGTGGCCGTGCGCTGGGCAGCAGCGACAAGTTCAACGAAGTGCTGACCCCGTTGGCCGACAAGCTCAACGCCGCGCTGGGTGCCTCGCGCGCTGCTGTGGATGCCGGCTACGCGCCCAACGACTGGCAAGTGGGCCAGACCGGCAAGATCGTCGCACCGCAGCTCTACATCGCGGCCGGTATCTCCGGCGCGATCCAGCATCTGGCCGGCATGAAGGATTCCAAGGTGATCGTCGCGATCAACAAGGATCCGGAGGCCCCGATCTTCTCGGTGGCTGACTACGGTCTGGAAGCGGACCTCTTCACCGCCGTTCCTGAGCTGGTCAAGGCGCTGTAAGCGCGCCTGCCGTGCCGCTCCGTGAGCGTCACGCGGCACACGGTCAGGGTGGGGCAGGGGAGGCTGACTTCCCGGCACCGCCAACCGACCAAGGGCGCCCCGTCAACGACGCGCGGCGCTCTTTTTTTATCCGGAGACAACCATGACTTACCGCGCCCCGATCAAGGACATGCTGTTCGACATGCAGGCCCTGGCCGGCCTGCAGACGCTTGCTGAGCAAATCCCCGCCTTTGCCGATCACGGCCTGGACACTGCGCAGGCGGTGCTGGAGGAGGCTGCCAAGCTCAACGAGGACGTCATCGCACCGCTGAATGTCGAGGGCGATCGGAACCCGTCGTACTGGAAGGACGGCCAGGTCTTCGCCACGCCCGGCTTCAAGGAAGCCTTCCAGCAGTACGCGGAAGGGGGCTGGCAGGGGCTGCAGCATCCGGAAAGCTATGGTGGCCAGGGTCTGCCCAAGACCATCGGCACGGGCTGCGCGGAAATGGTCCAGGCCGCCAATGTCAGCTTTGCGCTGTGCCCGCTGTTGACCGACGGTGCGGTCGAGGCGTTGCTGGTGGCCGGCACCGAGGCGCAGAAGCAGCTCTTCATCCCCCGTCTGCTGTCCGGCGAATGGACGGGCACCATGAACCTGACCGAACCCCAGGCGGGTTCGGATCTGGCGCTGGTGCGCAGCCGCGCCGAGCCGCAGGGTGATGGCACCTACAAGATCTTCGGCACGAAGATCTTCATCACCTGGGGCGACCACGACATGACGGACAACATCGTCCATCTGGTGTTGGCCCGTGTGCCGGGGGCGCCGGAGGGCGTGAAGGGCATCAGCCTGTTCCTGGTGCCCAAGTTCCTGGTCCAGGCGGATGGCTCGCTGGGTGAGCGCAATGACGCGTACTGCGTCTCCATCGAACACAAGCTGGGCATCAAGGCCAGTCCGACGGCGGTACTGCAGTTCGGCGACAACGGCGGCGCCATTGGCACGCTGATTGGCGAGGAGAACCGTGGCCTCGAGTACATGTTCATCATGATGAACGCTGCGCGATTTGGCGTGGGCGTGCAGGGTCTGGCGGTGGCGGACCGGGCCTATCAGAAGGCGGTGGCCTACGCGAAGGACCGTGTGCAGTCGCGCCCCGTGGACGGATCGCAGTCGGGCCCGGCCGCAATCATTCACCACCCGGACGTGCGTCGCATGCTGATGACGCAGCGCGCGTTGGTGGAGGGCTGCCGCGCCATGGCCATCGATGCCGCTGCGGCCTATGACATCGCCCATCACCACAGTGATGCCGATGCCCGCAAGCAGGCCCAGGCCTTCTACGAATTCATGGTGCCGCTGGTCAAGGGCTACAGCACCGAGATCAGCCTGGAGGTGACCTCGCTGGGCGTGCAGGTGCACGGCGGCATGGGCTTCATCGAAGAGACGGGTGCGGCGCAGTATTACCGTGATGCCCGCATCCTGACGATCTATGAAGGCACCACGGCCATCCAGGCCAACGACCTGGTGGGCCGCAAGACCACGCGTGACGGCGGCGCATTTGCCCGTAGCGTTGCGGCGCAGATTGAAGAGACCGAAGGCGCGCTCGCGGCCAGCGGCAGCGCGGCGGCGCTGGCCGTGCGCCAGTCGCTCGCGCTGGCCCGTGCCGCTTTTGTGCAGGTGGTGGACTACATCGCTGCCAACGGCAAGTCCGATCCCAATGCTGCCTTCGCGGGCTCGGTGCCCTACCTGATGCTGGGGGGCAACCTGATGGCGGGCTGGCAACTGGCGCGTTCATTGCTGGCGGCCCAGGAGTTGCTGGCGGCGGGCCAGGATGTCGAGTTCATGCAGGCCAAGATCACCACGGCCCGCTTCTATGCCGAGCACATCCTGCCGCGCTGCCAGGCGTTGCGGGATGCGGTGGTGGGTGGGGCCCAGAGCGTGATGGCGCTGCCCATCGATGCCTTCTGAGGCTGGCCTGAACCTGTCAATCGAATCAACGATCGAATCAACGATCCGTTTTCACCACGAGGAGACACGAGGTGGCACTTTCCCCGCTGTTCAACAAGCTGCGTCTGCCGGTTATCGGTTCGCCGCTGTTCATCATCAGTAACCCGAAGCTGGTCATTGCCCAGTGCAAGGCTGGCATTGTGGGCTCCATGCCCTCCCTCAATGCGCGGCCGGCCGAGCAGCTTGAGGACTGGTTGGCCGAGATCACCGAGACCCTGGCGGCGCACGACCGTGCCCACCCCGAGTCTCCGGCGGCCCCGTTTGCCATCAACCAGATCGTGCACAAGAGCAATGACCGGCTCGAGCACGACATGGAGATGTGCGCCAAGTTCAAGGTGCCCATCATCATCACTTCGCTTGGCGCGCGCGAGGATGTGAATGCGGCGGTGCATGGCTGGGGTGGCATCGTCCTGCACGACATCATCAACAACAAGTTTGCCCACAAGGCGATCGAGAAGGGTGCGGACGGTCTCATCGCTGTGGCGGCGGGGGCGGGTGGTCATGCGGGCACCAAGAGCCCCTTTGCCCTGATCCAGGAAATCCGCGAGTGGTTCAACGGCCCCTTGGCACTGTCCGGCTCCATTGCCAGCGGGGATGCCATCCTGGCGGCTCAGGCGGCGGGTGCCGACCTGGCCTACATCGGCTCTGCGTTCATTGCCACGCAGGAGGCGCGGGCCACGGATGACTACAAGCAGATGATTGTTGACAGCGATAGTGATGACATCGTCTACAGCAATCTCTTCACGGGTGTGCACGGCAACTATCTCAAGGGTTCCATCGTCAAGGCGGGTCTGGACCCGGACAAGCTGCCCGAGAGCGACCCTACCAAGATGAACTTTGGTGGTGGCGCTGCGGCCAAGGCCTGGAAGGACATCTGGGGCAGTGGCCAGGGCATTGGCGCCATTCGGGAGGTGCTGCCCGCAGGCGAGCTGGTGGCGCGCTTCCAGGCTGAGTACCAGGCTGCTCGCAAGCGGCTGGGCCTGCTGGCGGCCTGACCGCGCGCCCGCAGCGCCCAATGAAAAAGCTCCCTGCGGGGAGCTTTTTTTCATTGCGCGCCATGGACGTGGAGGCGGATGTGCATGGACATGGGTGTGGATGTGGATGTGGATGTGGATGTGGATGTGGATGTGGATGTGGATGTGGCGTGTTGGGTAGAGGATGAGCTCGGTATAGGAAAGGGACGATTCGGTGCCCTTTTCCGTAAGTCAAGGAATGAATGGCCCGCGGAGCGGGACAGAAGGGACATGGAGGAAAAGGGTGCCGGATCGGCGCTTTCCGGTGCTACGTGCACCACATGAGGTTGCGGCATATGAAACGAACGCCACCCACCAACGCGCAGGGAGATACCGCAACACGAAACAACGGGCGATTAACAGATGAACCGCACCACTCACCCGTGAATAAGTCCTCACCCAGCCCACTTTAATCAGGGGATTGACCGGAATCCAGTTGTTACGGCTAGACCTGAAATGTAAGCAATGGTTTGATTGGCAGACATTTCAATAACTCACCTGTCGTCAAGGGAGCCGTCTTCATGAAACTGGCCGACATTCGCATCGGTTCTCGCCTCGCCGTGGCCTTCGCGGTCACCTTCGTTCTCCTCCTGGTCATTTTGGCTGTCGGCATCGGCGTCATCAACGGCGTCAACCGCACCATGAGCACCGTCGTCGAGGACCGCTACGCCCTCATTGCCATGACCACCCAGGTCAAGAGCGTCGGCGACCGTGGTGCCATCACCATCGGCCGTCTCCTGCTCTCCACCACCCCCGAGGCCACCAAGAAATTCATGGACGAATATGCCGCCATCCGGCAGTCCAACTCCGAGAACCTGGCCAAGCTCGAAAAGATGCTCAGCAGTGACGACAGCAAGCGCCTCTTCGAAGAACAGTCGGCCGCTCGCAAGGACTATGGCGTCGCCGTCCGCAAGGTCTTCGACCTCCTCGCGGCGGGCGACCGCGAAGGCGCGCTCACCGTCTACCAGGAGCAGATGGCGGCCCCCCAGGCCCGCTACTACGCCCTCATCGACAAGATGGTGGATTACCAGGCCAAGAGCATGGAAGCTGACGTCGTGGACGCCAACGAACGGTCATCCGTCGCCAAGCGCAACATGATCATCGCGTCCGCGCTGGCCCTGCTGGTCGGCATTGCCACTGCCTTCTTAATCACCCGCTCCATCACCGCCCCCATCGATCGTGCCATCCGCCTGGCCGAATCGGTGGCCGCGGGTGACCTCACCTATCGCATCGAGGTCGAAGGCAAGGACGAAGTTGCCCGCCTCATGACCGCCCTGCAGAACATGGTGGTCAACCTCCACCGCATCGTCACCGAGGTTCGCACCGGCGCGGACACCATCTCGAATGCGGCGCAGGAAGTCGCACAGGGCAACCAGGACCTGTCCGCCCGTACCGAGCAACAGGCCTCCGCGCTGCAGGAGACCGCCGCGGCCATGGAGCAGCTCACGGCCGCAGTTCGACTCAGCGCCGACCACGCCAGCGAAGCCAACACCTCGGCCTCCTCGGCCTCCAACATCGCCACTCAGGGGGGCGCGGCGGTCAGCCAGGTCGTGGAGACCATGACCTCCATCTCCACCGCCTCGCGCCGCATCGTCGAGATCATCAGCGTCATCGACGGCATTGCCTTCCAGACCAACATCCTCGCGCTCAACGCGGCCGTCGAGGCCGCCCGCGCGGGTGAACAGGGCCGTGGTTTCGCGGTGGTGGCCTCCGAGGTTCGCAGCCTGGCCCAGCGCAGCGCCACGGCCGCCAAGGAAATCAAGCATCTCATTGACGACTCCGTGGCCCACGTGGACGCCGGCAGCCGCATGGTCCAGCAGGCGGGCACCACCATGGCGGAGATCGTGACCAGCATTCGCCACGTCAGCCACATCGTGGCCGAGATCACCGCCTCCAGCCAGGAGCAGAGCGCCGGCATCGAGCAGGTCAACGTGGCCGTGGTGCAGATGGACGACTCCACGCAAAAGAACGCCGCCATGGTCGAGCAGAGCACCGCCGCCGCGCGCGCGCTGCAGGATCAGGCGCGCCAACTGAACGACGCCGTGCGGGCGTTTGCCGTGTAAGGGGCCAACACCAGGCTTGGACGGAGACAGAAGACCAGACTGGCCAAAGAGCCGGATGTCGTACGGCCCGGGAGGACCCGACCGCCGTCCGCACGGGGCCCTCAGGGGCTACAGCGGACGGTACAGACGCCGCCGAGAGCGTTGACGGAGAGACCCGGCCGACTGCGTGGCCTCATTTGCCGTCGAGGGAGTCGACATGTCTGTGAACCGCTTTTCCGCCGGGCCCGCCTGGGCCCCCCAACGCCGCTTTGACCGCGAAGCCGACCCGACCGGGCGGGTGGTCGAGGGCAGCGCGCCACGGCTCAAGCCGGGCGTTGCCGAACTCATCGAAACCTTCCGCCTGCACGGCCATCGTTTTGCTCGATTGGACCCGCTGGCCCCCCTGGACCGGCCGGACACGGCGGGTGCTGTCGAGCCACCATCGCTGGAGGATTTCGGTCTGAGTGCCGGTGCCGCGGTGGCCGAGGACAACGCGCTGGTGCTGGGCACCGGCCAGGCGCACGAGCTGCACCAGCGCCTGCGGGCGCTGTATTGCGGCAGTGCGGCGCTGGATGTGTCTGCCGTTCGCGATGCCACACGTCGCCAGTGGCTGCTGCAGCGCATGGAGGCCCCTGTGGCACCGCTCGGCGCCGACGCCGCCAGTGATCTGCTGGAGCGGCTGGCGGGGGTGGAGGGTTGGGAGCGCTTCCTGGGCCGACGCTTCCCACATGGCAAGCGTTTCTCGCTGGAGGGCAACGAGGCCTTGCTGCCCTTGCTCGACGCCATCCTGGCGCGTGCCGCGGGGCAGGGCGTGAACCGCTGCTTCATGGGCATGCCGCACCGCGGCCGCGTGAATGTCCTGGTGAACCTGCTGGGCCATCCGGTCGAGGAAATTCTCGATTATTTCGAGCCCGCACCGGTCCACCCGCAGCGACAACGCGACCTTGTCTACCACCTGGGCGGCCGGTATGACGTGGCCACCGCGTCCGGCCCCGTGGCCGTTACGCTGGCCAGCAATCCCTCGCACCTGCAGAGTGTCTACCCCGTGGTGGTGGGCATGGCGCGCGCGGCGCGTTCAGTCGGCGTCAGCCAGGTGCACCGCTGCTTGCCGGTGGTGATGCACGGCGATGCCGCTTTCGCGGGGCAGGGCGTGGTGATGGAGACCCTGGCCATGGGCCTCAAGCCCGGTTATGGGGTTGGGGGTGTGCTGCACATCATCATCAACAACCAGCTGGGCTTCACCGAACCGAACCGCATGGACCGCGCGCAGTCGCGCTTCTGCACCGATGTGACCCGCATGATCGATGCGCCAGTGCTGCGCGTGAGCGCGGACGATCCGGAAGCGGTGCAGCGCATGGCGGCACTCGCGGTGGACTATCGGGCCCGCTTCGAGGCGGATGTGGTGATCGACCTGATCGGCTACCGCCGCCAGGGCCACTCCGAGCATGACGAGCCGATGTTCACCGCGCCCCAGCTGTACCGGCAACTGCCCGCACGGGTGGGTGTGACCACGGCCTACGCGAACCGGCTGGTCGAGCGCGGTGTGTTGCCGCTGGCGCGCGCGCAAGCAGCCGTTGCGGCGCTGGAGGTCTTTGATCCAGCGGTGCTTCGGACGCCGGGGCGGCCACGGGCGGCCAGTGAGCCCGTAGCGGCGGCAACGTTGGACGGGGCAGAAGTGGCCGCGATCGCCGAGCAGGTGCCACCGCGCCCGGCACCCGGCACCATGCCGGATGCCGATGCGCTGGCCTGGGTGCTCGCCAACCTGGCGGATGTGCCGGCGGGCTTTGAGCCGCACCCGGTGCTGGCCCGGCTGGCGGCACGCTGGCAGCGGCTGGCCAGCGGCGAAGCGGGCCCCCAAGGGGGGCCGGAAACCATTGACTGGGTCACGGCAGAGTCCGTCGCGCACGCGCTGACCCTGTGCGCCGGCGTGCCGCTGCGCATCTCGGGGCTGGACGTGCAGCGCGGCACCTTCCTGCATCGCCATGCGGTGTGGCACAACCAGGCCCAAGGGGGCGTGGCCACGTGGATGCCGCTGGCGCATTTCACGGCCAAGGCGCCGCTGGAGGTGCACAACTCCATCCTCTCTGAAGAGGCGGTATTGGGCTTCGAATACGGCCACAGTGTGGAAGCGTCTGCGGGCATGACAGTCTGGGAAGCGCAATTCGGCGACTTCGTGAATGGCGCACAGGTCTTCCTGGACCAGTACATCAGCTGCGGTGAGGAGAAGTGGGGTTATGCGAGCGGGCTGACGGTGCTGCTGCCGCATGGCTATGAAGGCGTGGGGCCCGAGCATTCCAACGGGTTCCTGACCCGGCTGCTGTCGCTGTGCGGTGCGGACAACCTGCGGATTGCCTATCCGTCCACGGCCGCGCAATACGCGCTGCTGCTGTTGCAGCAGGCGCTGGATCCGGTCAGAAAACCGCTGCTGGTGATGACACCGAAGGCGGTGTTGCTGGCGCAAACGCGCAGCTACACGACGGTGGAGGCGCTGGCCGGCGCGCGCTTTGAGCCCGTGCTTGACGACACGGCCGTGGCCCCGCAGCGGGTTCAACGCGTGTTGCTTTGCAGTGGCAAGGTCTATTACGACCTGCTCTGTGCCCGCGCCGCCTTGCCTGCGGATCAGGCCGGCAGCATCGCGTTGGTGCGGCTGGAGCGCCTGTATCCGTTCCCTGCCCAGGAACTCTCCGGCGTGCTGGCGCGTTATCCGCAGGCCAGCGCGGTGGTGTGGGTGCAGGAGGAGACCCGCAACCAGGGCGCCTGGCCTTTCATCCGGGACGACCTGCAAGCGCTGCAGCCCCCGTCGGTCCGCTTGAGCGAAGTCTCACGCGCGGTGACCGCCGCAGGTGCGACGGCCTCCGGCGTGATTCATCGCCAGCAACAGGCGGAACTGGTGGCGCGCGCCCTGGGCTGAGGTCAGCGGGGCGGGCGCACGGCTTACTTGATGGTCGTGAACCGCCCCTCTGGCCGGTCGTTGGCGCGGTGCGGGGTGTCCACCGCGGTCCGCATCACCCACGGGCGCACCTGGTGGTGCAGCGGGATGAACAGCGCCTGATCGCGCACGAGGATCAACGCGTCGCGAATGAGGGCGTTGCGCTTGCTCACGTCCATCTCGCCCTTGATGGCATCGATCAGCTTGTCCAGCGCGGGGTCACTGACCTTGGAGAAATTGAAGCTACCGTCCGGGCCGCCACTGCGGGTGCGGGCCAGCGCCTGCAAGGTGTAGAGCGCGTCGTTGGTGGAGACGCCCCAGCCCAGCATGTACAAGGGCGACTCGAAGCGCTGGAAGGCCTGGCTGTGCTGCGACATCGGCTGCGCGATGAGCCGCGCGGTGACGCCGATCTTGCTCCACATCGAGACCACCGCCAGGCACACCTCCTCGTCGTTGACGTAGCGGTTGTTGGGGCAGTTCAATGGAATCTCGAAGCCGCTGGGATAACCGGCGTCGGCGAGCAGCTTCTTGGCCTTTGCCAGGTCAGGCGTTTGCGGTTTGTCCAGCTCGGTCGAGTAGCCGTTGACACCAGGGGGCACCATGAGCGCCGCCGGCACGGACATGCCCCGCATGATGCTGCGCTTGATGGCCTCGCGGTCGATGGCGATGCTCAGGGCCTGGCGGACACGAACGTCTTTGAAGGGGTTCTTGCCTTTGACCGAGGAGCCGCGCAGTTCATCACTGCCCAGGTCCGGGGCAAAGAAGATGGTGCGGGTCTCCGGCCCTTCGATGACCTTCAGCTTGGGATCATTCTTGAGCCGCGCCACGTCCTGGGTGGGCACATCGGTGAGCAGGTCGGCCTCGCCGGAGACCAGGGCCGCGACCCGGGTGGGGTCGGACTTGATGGGCAGGTAGGTGATCTCGGTGATGTTGCCCTTTTGCTTGTCCCACCAGTCCTTGTTGACCACCATGGTGACGCGCTGGTCAGGCTGCCAGCCGGTGATCCTGAAGGCACCGGTGCCCACGGCATTGCGGCTCGCGTAGTTCTCGTCCTTGGCCTTGTAGTCGGCCAGCTGGGTGGCCTTGTTCTTCTCCGCCCATGTCTTGCTCATGATGCGGAAGTCGATCAGGTTGCGCAGCAGGATGGGCTGGGGCGAATCGAGGACGAGGTCGATGGTGTGGTCATCGACCTTCTTGATTTCCTTGATGCCGGTCACGTAGATCTGCATCGTGCCCTGGGGCTGGCGGATGCGCTGGAAGCTGAAGATGACGTCGTCGGCAGTGAACGGGGAGCCATCATGGAACTTGACGCCCTTGCGCAGTTCAAAGCGCCACAGGGTGGGGCTGACGGTGGTCCACTTGGTGGCGAGGCAGGGTTCGACCTCCCATTGCTCGTTGTAGCGGGTCAGGCCTTCGTAGCTGTGCTGGAGGATGGCACTGGTGGTGCTGTGGTCCTGGGAGTGGGGGTCCAGGGTGAGGATGTCGTTCTGGGCCGCCCAGCGCAAGGGGACGGCATGGGCAGTGGCGACAAGCGCCAGGGTGAGTGCGGTGGCGCACAGAGCAAGGCGAGAACTAACCATGGGCAGGACTCCTGAGCAGGTTCTTTGGAGAAGCAAGTCGAGGGCCATGCTAGTGGGTGGGGAGGGGGAGGCTGGTTAGCGATTGTCCTTAGAGGGTGGGGGTGGCTGTGTGGGTGTGGACGTAGACGTAGACGTAGACGTAGGCCTGGGCGTGGGCGTGGACGTGGACGTGCGGCGCGTGGTGCCGCCAGGGAGGTCGGCAGCCAGGTCGGCATCGCAGCCGATGCCCGCAGCAATCATCCGGGCCGTCCATCGCCGGATCAGCCTGTTAAGCACCGCCTCGGGATGGATGGCCGCCGCGCCAAGATAGCGCGTGGGGTGCACCAGCATGCCACACTGGTAGCGGCTCGCCTCGGCATCCCACTGCAACGCCCGGCAAGGCCCCTTGGTCCGCAATGTCACCAGCACGCCCACAGGGCAAGGCTCGGCCAGGCAGCACAAGCCGCATCCATTGCAAGGGGCGCCCACCTCAGGCTTCGAGGGGGCTTCAGGCTGGATCCAGACAACGCGGGACATGGTGTGGGGGACTGTAGCTGGCATGACCCTTATCGCGCTGGCCCGTGATCGCGCTGGACCGTTGCACTGCTGGACCGCTGGTCCGCTACACCGATTCACCGCTACACCGATTCACCGATTCACCGATTCACCGATTCACCGATTCACCGCTGCACCGCTGCACCGCTGCACCGCTGGTCCGCTGGTCCGCCACACCGCCACACCGCCACCCGCGCCGGAAAGCGCCGGTCCGGCACCCTTTTCCTCCATGTCCCTTCTGCCTCGGCTTCGCCGAGTCATTCATTCCTTGACTTACGGAAAAGGGCACCGGACCGTCACTTTCCCCCACCGAGTACTGCCCCCAACTCCCTGCACCCAACTCCCAGCTCCCAGCTCCCAGCTCCCAGCTCCCAGCTCCCAGTTGCGCAAGAACTGCTTCGCCGGGGCTACTTCGCCACATCTGATTCGCCAGAGCCACTTCGCCAGAGCCACTTCGCCAGTGCCGCTTCGCCAGTGCTGCCTCGCCAGTGCTGCCTCGCCAGTGCTGCTTCGCCAGAGCTGCTTCGCCAGAGCTGTTTCGCTAGAGCTGTTTCGCTAGAGCTGTTTCGCTAGAGCTGTTTCGCTAGAGCTGCTTCGCTAGAGCTGCTTCGCCCGGCCAGTTTTGCCGCGCTTACTTTGCCCCGCTTACTTTGTCAGGGGAGGGCTGCTCGCTCGGCCTACTTCTTGACGCCCAATTCGCGCAGCCGCTCTTCGAGGTAGGTGTGCGCGGTGTAGCGGTCGGAAAGAACCACTTCTTCGCGGGGGTGCAGGAACAGCGGCAGCGAGACTCGGCTCTTCTTGGCACCGTCACCGGTGGGGTTGACCACCCGGTGTTGCGTGGATGGGTAGTAGCCCTGGGAAGCTTCCTGAAGCATGTCACCGATGTTGATGATCAGCATGCCGAAGTCGCTGGGGACGTCCGCCCATTGGCCGTCCTTGGCCAGCACCTGCAGCCCAGGCTCGTTGGCGGCCGGGAGAATGGTGAGGAGGTTGATGTCACCATGCGCCGCCGCACGCAACGAACCCTCAGGTTCGTGACCCGTGAGCGGCGGGTAACGCAGGACGCGCAGCAAGGTGAGCCGGCTGTCCTGGATCATGTTGGACAGCGGCTCACGGTAGCCACGGGCAATGTCCGCCGGCGTGTGCTTCTCAACCCAGGACAGCAACTCGGCCGCCAGATCGTTGGCAATCTGGTAGTAACGCATCGCGTCCTCCTTGAGCGCCGCAGGAATGCGGCCCCAGGGATAAACGTGAAAGTACTCCTTGATGTCCTTTTGCTGGTGCCCCTTGGCCGTCTCCGAAATCTCGGTGGAGAAGTAACCGTCCTGGGTCTCGCGGGAAAAGGCAAAGTCGTGCTTGCTGGTCCCGTTGAAGAAACCCAGCCAGTCGCCGTAAATCTTCTCGACCAGCGCCTGAGGAAGAGGGTGGTTCACCAACACGCCAAAACCGGTCTCGTGCAGGGAACGTGTGAACTGCTCGGCTGCGTCCGCAGCACGGTAGTCAACGACTCGAACTTGCATTGGGATCTCCTGTGTCCCGGCGGCCCACCATTCAATCGCGGGGCAGAACCGCGGGCGGAAGTCTAAGCCTTGCCTCGCTCGACCGCAAACGTTTGAACCGGCCTGCCGCTTGCTTTGGCGCCACCCCGCCACCATGTACCTGCACGTACCTCGGTGCGATTGGCGGGTCAGCCGGAGAACCGGTTGTCACCCACCGCCACACCACAGCCGTTGTAGCTTTTAGCCGTGATAGCCCGCAAATACCTCCTAAGGGATAGTGGGGGTGAGCAGTTCGGAGGCAACACATGCGTGATGAATGCCATAGACTTTTCACCGAAAAGTGGACGCCTTCAGTAACGCGTTGGAATTGCCGAAGTGCTACAGTGCGGCGCTTGTGACTTGAGGTCCTTCCCGTCCCCTTTTCTGGCAACAGTGAAGGCGGGTCGCAATCCGCCAACCGGTCAAGCCGTGTCGCGGAAGGTTTATAAACCAGCCGATAGCCCTGGAAGCCGGGGCAAGAGGTGAGCGAAGATGATGCAGCAATACAGGTCGAACTCCTACCTGTTCGGGGGCAATGCCCCTTATGTCGAGGAAATGTACGAGCAGTACCTCGACAACCCGGGCGCCGTGCCAGATAACTGGCGAGCCTACTTTGACGCACTGCAGCATGTGCCTGCGGTAGACGGAAGCGACAAGCGCGATGTGGCGCATGCCCCCGTCATCGAATCCTTTGCCCAGCGTGCGAAGGCCAATGCCTTCAATACCAAGGTGTCCAGCAACGAGCTGGCCGTCGCGGGCAAGCAAGTGCATGTGCAGTCCCTGATTGCTGCCTACCGCTTCCTGGGTTCCCGCTGGGCCGACCTGGACCCGCTCAAGCGCACCGAACGCCCCCAGATCCCTGAACTGGAGCCCGCGTCGTATGGCTTGACCGAAGCTGACATGGACATCAGCTTCAGCGCCACGAACACCTACTTCACCAAGGCCGAGAACATGACCCTGCGCGAAATCGTGCAGGCCTTGCGTGAAACCTATTGCGGCAGCATCGGTGCCGAGTTCATGCACATCAGCGATCCGGTCGAGAAGCGCTGGTGGCAGGAACGTCTGGAAGCCACCCGCAGCAAGGTGAACTATCCGGCCGAGAAGAAGAAACACATCCTGGACCGCCTGACAGCGGCCGAGGGCCTGGAGCGCTACCTCCACACGAAGTACGTCGGCCAGAAGCGCTTCTCGCTGGAAGGCGGCGAAAGCTTCATCGTGTCGATGGACGAGCTGGTGCAGAGCGCCGGCGCCAAGGGCGTGCAGGAGATCGTGATCGGCATGGCCCACCGCGGCCGCCTGAACGTGCTGGTGAACACCCTGGGCAAGATGCCCAAGGACTTGTTCGCCGAGTTCGACCACACCGCCCCTGAAGACCTGCCCTCCGGTGACGTGAAGTACCACCAGGGCTTCTCCAGCGATGTGTCCACCACCGGCGGCCCGGTCCACCTGAGCCTGGCCTTCAACCCCTCCCACCTGGAAATCGTGAACCCGGTGGTGGAGGGTTCGGTCAAGGCCCGCATGGACCGCCGTGGCGACAAGACCGGCGAGCAGGTGCTGCCCGTGCTGGTGCACGGCGACGCCGCCTTCGCCGGCCAGGGCGTGGTCATGGAAACCCTGGCGCTGGCCCAGACGCGCGGTTACTACACCGGCGGCACGGTCCACCTGGTCATCAACAACCAGATCGGGTTCACCACCAGCGACCCGCGCGACATCCGCTCCACCGTGTACTGCTCCGACGTCGTCAAGATGGTCGAAGCCCCAGTGCTGCACGTCAATGGCGACGATCCGGAAGCCGTGGTGTTCTCCACCCAGCTCGCCCTGGAATACCGCCAGCAGTTCAAGAAGGACGTGGTGGTGGACATCGTCTGCTTCCGCAAGCTGGGCCACAACGAGCAGGACACCCCCGCGCTCACCCAGCCGCTGATGTACAAGAAGATTGCCCAGCACCCCGGCACCCGCAAGCTGTACGGCGACAAGCTGGCCACGCAAGGCGTGCTGGCCGCTGACGGTCCTGACGGCATGGTCAAGGCCTTCCGCGCCGCCATGGACGAAGGCCGCCACACCGTGGACCCGGTGCTGACCAACTTCAAGAGCAAGTACGCCACCGACTGGACCCCGTTCCTCGGCAAGAAGTGGACCGACAGCTGCGACACCGCGCTGCCAGTGGCCGAATGGAAGCGCATCGCCGAGAAGATCACCACCATCCCGTCGGACTTCGCGCCGCACCCGCTGGTGGCCAAGGTCATCGCCGACCGTGCCGCCATGGGCCGTGGCGACATCAACGTGGACTGGGGCATGGGCGAACACATGGCCTTCGCCTCGCTGGTGGCCTCGGGTTACCCGATCCGCCTGTCCGGTGAAGACTGCGGCCGTGGCACGTTCACGCACCGCCACGCCGTGCTGCACGACCAGAACCGCGAACGCTTCGACACCGGCACCTACATCCCGCTGCAGAACGTCGCGGAAGGCCAGGCACCGTTCGTCGTGATCGACTCGATCCTGTCGGAAGAAGCCGTGCTGGGCTTCGAATACGGCTACGCCGCTGCCGAACCCAACACGCTGACCATCTGGGAAGCCCAGTTCGGTGACTTTGCCAACGGCGCGCAAGTGGTGATCGACCAGTTCATCGCCTCCGGCGAAGTGAAGTGGGGTCGTGCCAATGGCCTGACGCTGATGCTGCCGCACGGCTATGAAGGCCAGGGCCCTGAGCACAGCTCGGCTCGCCTGGAGCGTTTCATGCAGCTGGCTGCGGACAACAACATGCAGATCGTCCAGCCGACGACCGCCTCGCAGATCTTCCATCTGCTGCGCCGTCAGATGCTGCGCATGTTCCGCAAGCCGCTGGTCATCATGACGCCCAAGTCGCTGCTGCGCGCCAAGGACGCCACCTCGCCGGTCAGCGAATTCACCAAGGGTGAATTCCGCACCGTCATCGGTGAGCTGAACGCCGACATCGACGCCAGCAAGGTCAAGCGGGTCATCGCCTGCTCGGGCAAGGTCTACTACGACCTGGTCAAGGCACGTGGCGACAAGAAGGATGTGGCCATCATTCGCGTGGAACAGCTCTATCCGTTCCCGCACAAGGCCTTCTCGACCGAGATCAAGAAGTACCCCAACCTCACCGAAATCGTCTGGTGCCAGGATGAACCGCAGAACCAGGGTTCCTGGTTCTTCGTTCAGCACTACATCCACGAAAACATGGCCGATGGCCAGAAGCTGGGTTATGCGGGCCGCCCCGCGTCGGCCTCGCCGGCGGTGGGTTATTCCCACCTGCACCAGGAGCAGCTCAAGTCGCTGCTGGAGCAGGCGTTCGGGAAGCTGAAGGGTTTCGTGCTGACCAAGTGAGTTATTGCGGACGCTGAGCGCCGCAATAACCCCGGCCGCCGGGCTGTGTGACCCCCGAGACAAGGGTCACGCCCCGGCCGGCCGGACAGGCGCAAAGCTCCGGTTTAGTGGAAAACCGAGAGAACAAACATCATGGCAATCGTTGAAGTCAAAGTCCCCCAGCTGTCCGAGTCGGTCGCTGAAGCGACCCTCCTGCAGTGGAAGAAGAAGCCCGGTGAAGCCGTGGCCGTGGACGAGATCCTGATCGAAGTCGAGACCGACAAGGTCGTGCTGGAAGTGCCGGCGCCGTCCGCTGGCGTGATCACCGAACTGGTGGTGGCCGATGGCGGCACCGTGGGCTCTGACCAGGTCATCGCCCGCATCGACACCGAAGCCAAGGCCGGCACCGCTGCCCCCGCCGCAGCCGCCCCTGCACCGGCAGCTGCTGCCCCGGCCGCTGCTGCTGCCGCTTCCAGCGAATCCGCCTCCAAGGCGGGCGTGGCCATGCCCGCCGCTGCCAAGCTGCTCGCGGACAACAACCTGACCGCTGGCGCCGTGCCCGGTACCGGCAAGGATGGTCGCGTCACCAAGGGTGATGTGCTGGGTGCTCTGGAAGCCGGCGCCAAGCCCGCTGCCGTCGCTGCCCCGGTGGCCGTGCCCGCTGCACCCGCCGCCAAGCCGCTGCCCGCCGTGGCCGCCCCTGGCGCCGCCAACCTGGGCGACCGTCCGGAGCAGCGCGTGCCGATGAGCCGCCTGCGCGCCCGTATCGCCGAGCGCCTGCTGCAATCGCAGTCCACCAACGCCATCCTGACCACCTTCAACGAAGTGAACATGGCCCCGGTCATGGAACTGCGCAAGAAGTTCCAGGACAGCTTCACCAAGGAACACGGCACCAAGCTGGGCTTCATGAGCTTCTTCGTGAAGGCTGCTGTGCACGCCCTGAAGAAGTACCCGGTGCTGAACGCCTCGGTGGATGGCAACGACATCGTCTACCACGGCTACTTCGACATCGGTATCGCCGTGGGCTCGCCGCGCGGCTTGGTGGTGCCCATCCTGCGCAATGCAGACCAGATGAGCTTCGCCGACATCGAGAAGAAGATCGCCGAGTACGGCAAGAAGGCGCAGGAAGGCAAGCTGGGCATCGAAGAGATGACCGGCGGCACCTTCTCCATCTCCAACGGTGGCACCTTCGGTTCCATGCTGTCCACGCCCATCATCAACCCGCCCCAGTCGGCCATCCTGGGCGTGCACGCCACCAAGGACCGTGCCGTGGTGGAAAACGGCCAGATCGTCATCCGTCCGATCAATTACCTGGCCATGTCGTATGACCACCGCATCATCGACGGCCGCGAAGCCGTGCTGGGCCTGGTCGCGATGAAGGATGCGCTGGAAGATCCGGCTCGCCTGCTGTTCGACCTGTAATCCAAGGACGCACGACACATGAGCAAGCAATTTGACGTCGTCGTCATCGGCGGCGGCCCTGGCGGCTACATCGCGGCCATCCGCGCGGCGCAACTGGGCTTCAACACGGCCTGCATCGACGAGTGGAAGAATGACAAGGGCGGCCCTGCACCGGGTGGCACCTGCACCAACGTCGGCTGCATTCCGTCCAAGGCCCTGCTGCAGTCCAGCGAGCACTTCGAGCACGCCGGCCATCACTTCGCGGACCACGGCATCAGCCTGTCGGACCTGAAGATCGACGTGGCCAAGATGGTGGGCCGCAAGGACATCGTCGTGAAGCAGAACAACGACGGCATCCTCTACCTGTTCAAGAAGAACAAGGTGAGCTTCTTCCACGGTCGCGGTGCCTTCACCGCCGCCAAGGACGGCGGCTACGAGATCAAGGTCACTGGCGCCTCGGAAGAGACGCTGCAGACCAAGCACGTGATCATCGCCACCGGCTCCAATGCCCGCCAACTGCCTGGCGCGCCTTTCGACGAGACCAACATCCTGTCGAACGACGGCGCCCTGCGCATTCCTGCCGTGCCGAAGAAGCTGGGCGTGATCGGCTCCGGCGTCATCGGCCTGGAAATGGGTTCGGTGTGGCGCCGCCTGGGTGCCGAAGTGACCATCCTCGAAGCGCTGCCCGCCTTCCTCGGCGCGGCTGACGAGAGCGTGGCCAAGGAAGCCACCAAGGTCTTCAAGAAGCAGGGTCTGAACATCGAACTGGGGGTGAAGATCTCCGGCGTCGAGAACGGCAAGTCCGGCGTGAAGGTGGCCTACACCGATGCCAAGGGCGGCGAACAGACGCTGGCGGTGGACAAGCTGATCGTCTCGATCGGCCGCGTACCCAACACCATCGGCCTGAACCCTGAAGCTGTGGGCCTGAAGCTCGACGAGCGCGGCGCCGTGGTGGTGGACGACGAGTGCAAGACCAACCTGCCCAATGTCTGGGCCATCGGCGACGTCGTGCGCGGCCCGATGCTGGCGCACAAGGCGGAAGAAGAAGGTGTGGCGGTGGCAGAGCGCATCGCCGGCCAGCATGGCCACGTCAACTTCAATACCATCCCCTGGGTCATCTACACCAGCCCGGAAATTGCCTGGGTGGGCAAGACCGAGCAGGCGCTGAAGGCTGAAGGCGTGGCCTACAAGGCGGGCCAGTTCCCCTTCCTGGCCAACGGCCGCGCCCGCGCGCTGGGTGACACGACCGGCTTCGTGAAGTTCCTGGCCGACGCCAAGACCGACGAAATCCTGGGCGTGCACATCATCGGCCCGATGGCCTCGGAGCTGATCTCCGAAGCCGTGGTGGCGATGGAGTTCAAGGCTTCGGCCGAGGACATCGCCCGCATCTGCCACGCGCACCCCTCGCTCAGCGAGGCCACCAAGGAAGCGGCCCTGGCCGTGGACAAGCGCACGCTGAACTTCTGAGGCTCGCCTCGGACTCAGTGACAGGGGCGGCGATGAGTCGCCCCTTTTTCTTTCAGCCGGCCGCGCGCCACCGGCCTTCATTCACCGCAGCCCTGATCGTTCATGACCTCCGTCACCGAGCTCTACAAGCAGACCCTGGCCGAACGCGGCTACACGGCCGACCCGGCGCAATTGCGCGCCGTGGAGGCCCTGCAGCGCTGCCAGGATGAATGGGCCGCCTACAAGGCGCGCCGCTCCAATGCCTTCAGCAAGCTGCTGGTGCGCCCGCCGCTGCCGCGTGGCGTGTACATGTTCGGCGGCGTGGGGCGGGGCAAGAGCTTCCTGATGGATTGCTTTTTCCAGGCTGTACCGCTGACCCGCAAGACGCGGCTGCACTTTCACGAGTTCATGCGCGAGGTGCACCGTGAGCTGCAGGAGCTCAAGGGCATCCAGGATCCGTTGGAAGAACTGGGCAAGCGCATTGCACGGCGCTTCCGGCTGATCTGCTTCGACGAGTTCCACGTCGCGGACGTCACCGACGCGATGATCCTGCACCGGTTGCTGGACGCGATGTTCCGCAACCGCGTCTCCATCGTCACCACCTCCAACTTCCAGCCGGACAACCTCTACCCCAACGGCTTGCATCGCGACCGCATCCTGCCGGCGATCGAGCTGCTCAAGACCCACCTGGAGGTCATCAACGTCGACAACGGCACCGACTACCGCCAGCGCTCGCTGGAGCATGTGAATCTGTATCACACCCCGCTGGATGCGAAGGCCGACGAGGCACTGACGGCCGCCTTCGAATCCCTGGCCGAGGCCCGCGACGAAGATCCCGTGCTGCACATCGAGCACCGTGAACTGCAGTCCCGGCGCCGTGCGGGTGGCGTGGTGTGGTTTGATTTCCGGGTGCTGTGCGGCGGGCCACGCTCGCAGAACGACTATCTGGAACTGGCCACCCAGTTCCATACCTTGATTCTCTCCAACGTGCCGGAAATGCCGCCCAAGCTGGCCAGCGAGGCGCGCCGCTTCACCCTGCTGGTGGACGTGCTGTACGACCGGCGCTGCAAACTCATCATCTCTGCCGCCGTGCCCGCCGAGCAGCTCTATACCGAAGGGCCCTTGGCCCACGAGTTTCCGCGCACCGTGTCAAGACTGCAGGAAATGCAGTCGCAAGAGTATTTGTCACTGGAGCGTCGGGACGTCGATACTTCGCTTACCTGAACTCATGATTGCGCCATGACGCACGTCGCTTCCGTCTTTTCGGTCGCTTTCCCCGCTCTTCCCGCTCCTCCCGCTTTCCCGCCGTTGACCCTCCTCTCCCGGGTGCTGCTGGTGTCGGCGCTTGCGTGGGGCGGGGCTCAGGCGCGGGCGGCGGATGTGGTGGAGGCACAAGCCCAGGCACAGGCTCAGGCTCAGGCCCAGGCCAACCTGCAGACCCGGGCCGAACTGAAGGCCAAGCGGGCCGAGGTGCAGAAAACCTACGACGACAAGGTCAAGGACTGTCGTGCCCGTTTTGTGGTCACCACCTGCCTGGAACAGGCGCAAGCCTGGCGCATCGAGGCGCTGCACCCCATCCAGCGGCAGGAAAAGGAAGTGAATGCCCTGGAGCGCCAGCAGCGGGCTGATGCCCAGCGTGAACGCATCCAGGCCAAGGACAAGGATGCTGCCGAGCAGGCCTCGCGCCACGGCAACGATGCGGTGAAGGCTGCGGCACGTCCGGGCCCCGCGGCCAGTCTGCCGCCGTCACGCACACCGCGCGCCCATCCGGCGCAGCACGAGCGGCAGGTGCAGCGGCAGCAGGCTGAAGCTGAACGCAAGGCCGCCGAGCGCCGGCAGGCGGCGGCGGACCGTGCGGCCGCGCAGGAAGAGCAGCAACGGCAGGCGCGCCAGCAGGCCGAGAAGCGGGCCGGCAAGGCCTCCGACCCGAAGCGCACGGCGCCGGTGCATCTGCCCACGCCATCGGCGTCGGATATCCGCTCGATACCGCCTCGCTGAGGCGGCTCGGGGCAGGCCCGGACCTGACGCTCGAAGCCTTACTCGTCCAGCGGTTCCAGACGCACGACGGCCAGGGACAGGTTGTCCCCGGTGCCCTTGGCCCGTTGACGGGCCTTGCTCACCAGCAGTTCCGCGCCGTCCCGGGGCGGCAGGCTGTGCAGCACCGTGCCCAGTTCAGCGGGCGTGAAGTAATGCCACAGGCCGTCGCTGCAGCACATCAGGCTGTCGCCGGTCTCCACGCGCTCGATGTACTTTTCCACCGGGGTCGGTTCCTGCACCGTGCCCAGGCAGGCCGTCAGCAGGTTGGACTGCGGGTGGACCTGGGCCTCTTCCTCGGTGATCTGGCCTTCATCGACCAGGCGCTGCACGTAGGACTGGTCCAGCGAGCGCGTGACCATGTTGGGGCCGCGGAAGTGATAGATGCGCGAGTCGCCGGTGTGGATCCAGAAGCAGCGCCGGTCGGCCGTGAGCAGGTAGGCCGCCAGCGTGCTGTGCGGCTCTTCCTCCGCCGAGATGGCGGTCAGTCGGATCATCAGGTGGGATTCGGAGACGATCTGGCGCAGCAGGTCGATCTCGTCTTCCTCATCGGGGACGAAGCGCTCGAACAGCTGCTGTGCGGTCAGGATCACCTGGTCGGCGGCCTTGCGGCCACCGCTCTTGCCGCCCATGCCGTCGGCGACGATGCCCAGCACCCAGCCGCTTTGACGCGGATGGGGGAAGACCTGGACCTGATCCTGTTGATAAAGGCGATCGCCCCGATGGATGCCTGTAGCGGCGCTGAGGCGATAGCCCGGTGGTGTGCGACTCATATGTCAAAACTATAATCTGGCCGCTTGGCCTTTCGGTCGAGTGGTTCCCCCCGCATGGATGAACAACTTCACTCTCCAGCAAGACTTCTGATCGAACTGCGCATGGAACATGCGGAGTTGAACGGCCGTATTGACGCTTTGTCCGTCGGCGCGCCGGAGGACGAACTGACCTTGCGCCGGCTCAAGAAACAGCGGCTGACCCTTCGGGACCAGATTGCCCGGCTGGAAATGGCGAACGATCCGGACGAGCCTGCGTGAACACTGAAGCGCCGCGCGTTGACGAATTTCGCGCCGAAGAACTGCGGCCCGGCGAACTGGAACAGGCCGTCATTGCCGCCTTTGACGCAGGCGGGCCGCTGGCCCGCGCCAGCGGGGGCTACGCCCCGCGCGAGCCGCAGCAGCGGATGGCGTTGGCAGTTGCGCAGGCCATTGCCGCACGTGAGACCCTGGTGGTGGAAGCGGGCACGGGCGTCGGTAAAACCTTCGCTTATCTGGTGCCGGCACTGCTCTCGGGTGGGCGCACGCTGATCAGCACCGCCACCAAGAGCCTGCAGGATCAGCTCTTCATGCGCGACCTGCCACGGCTGCTCGACACCTTCTCGCTGCCGTTGCGAGCCGCGTTGCTCAAGGGGCGCGGGAGTTACCTCTGCTTGCACCGATTGCAGCAGGCGCGCCACAGTGCGGAACTGCCGGACCGTCGAGCGGTTGCGCAGCTCGCACGGATTGAGCGCTGGGCGATAGAAACCCACACCGGTGATTTTTCCGAGATTGATGGCCTGGATGAGCGCTCGCCCATCATCCCGGTCGTTAGTTCCACGCGGGACAACTGCCTGGGGACGGACTGCCCGTCCTATCGCGATTGCCACGTGGTGCGTGCACGCCGTGAGGCGATGGAAGCCGACCTGCTGGTCGTGAACCATCACCTCTTCTTTGCTGACATGGTGCTGCGCGACAGCGGCGTGGCCGAATTGCTGCCCGGGGTGGAGGTGGCCATCTTCGACGAAGCCCATCAACTGCCCGATGCAGGCCTGAACTTCCTGGGGCGTGCCCTGAGCAGCGCCCAGTTGTTTGACTTCGCCAAGGACATGGTGGCGCAGGGCGTGGCGCATGCGCGGGGGCTGCAGGAATGGCAGGTGATTGCGGGCGGGGTGGAACAGGCGGCTCGCGCCTTGCGCCTGGCCTGTGCGGGCGACCGTGAGCTGCGTGGCATGCTGAAGCTGCGCTGGAGTGAATGCGCGGGCCGGGCGCCGCTCACCGAGGCGCTGGACCTGGTGGGGCAGGCGCTGGAACTCTCCGTGGACGCGATGGCCTCCGTGATGGAGATGGATCCGGACCTGGCCCGGCTGCATGAGCGCTCGGTGGAGCTGCTCAAGGCGGCGCAACTCTTTGCTCGGGATCCCGACCCATCGGCGGTCCGCTGGGTCGATGTCGGCACCCACCAGGTCCGGTTGGTGGAGTCGCCCCTGGACATTCGCGAGGCCATGCAGGAGCAACTCCAGGGGCCACCCAAGTCCTGGATCTTTGCCTCGGCCACACTGGGCGAGGATGAGTCCCTGCGCTGGTTCACCGAGCCTGCCGGTCTGGGGGATGCGCGCACCTTGCGTGTGGGAAGCCCCTTCGACTATCCCGCACATGCCCGCCTTTATGTTCCGCGCCACTTCCCCAAGCCGTCCGAACCTGACCATGGTGAGTCGGTCGGGCTGCTGGGAGCGCGCCTGGCGGCGCGGCTGGGTGGGCGTACCTTCATCCTGACCACGACGCTGCGCCAGCTGCACACCGTGGCGGACGTTCTGCGTGAGCGCTTTGAGGCCGGCGGGCATCGCATTGAAGTGCTGGTCCAGGGCTCGGCGCCCAAGCGGCAGCTCCTGCAGCAATTCGTGGATCAGCCGGCCTCCGTGCTGGTGGGGTCTGCCAGCTTCTGGGAAGGCATTGATGTGCCGGGAGAGGCCTTGCAATGTGTGGTCATCGACAAGCTGCCGTTTCCGCCCCCCAATGATCCATTGGTGGAGGCGCGTGTGCAGCGACTGGAGGCGCAGGGGCGCAACGCGTTCACCGAGTATTTTGTGGCCGAGGCCGCGATCGCGCTCAAGCAGGGGGCAGGGCGCTTGATCCGCACGGAGTCTGATCGAGGCCTGCTCGTGGTCTGTGATCCGCGTCTGGCGGGCAGCCACTATGGCCGGCGATTACGGGAGGCGCTTCCGCCCATGAAGCAGGTGGCTGACGAGGCTGAAGCGCAGGCCTGGCTGGGGATGCTGGCCCAGGATCATCCGCAGGCTTGAGGCCACCCGCCAGACACTCCCCGGCATCGACGACGCTCAAGCCCTGCATCTCCCGATGCGCGGGTGCCTGGCGGAAAAAAAAAGCCCGCACTCGGCGGGCTCTTCTGGTGATCATGTGGGGCCGTGGCGGCTCACCAGACCTGCCACCAGGGCTTTTCCTTGCGGGCATTGCCCGTCAAGTAGGCGCTATCAGGGAAGCTGGTCTTCAACACGCGCTCGGAATCGTCACGCAGCTGGGTCAGCCCCAGCTTGTCATAGCTGCGCACCATCAGATAAAGCGCTTCTTCCAGCGCGGGGGCGTGCTGGAACTCCAGCAGTGCCGACTGGGCGCGGTTCGCTGCCGCCAGGAAAGCGCCGCGGTTGTAGTAATAACGGGCCACATGCACTTCATAGGCGGCCAGGCTGTTGGTGATGTAGTCGATCCGCGTGCGGGCATCCGGTGCGTATTTTGACTCCGGGAACTGCTCCACCAACTGGATGAAGGCTTGCATCGAATCGCGCGCGGCTTGTTGGTCCCGTTCGCTGATGTCCTGGCGGGCGATCCGGCCGAACAGCCCCAGATCGTCATTGAAGTTGACCAGGCCCTTCATGTACAGCGCATAGTCCAGCGCGGCACTTGAGGGATTCAGCTTGATGAACCGGTCCAGCACCGCCACCGCCTGCACGCGCTCGCCGCTCTTGTAGTTGGCCCAGGCCAGATCCAGCTGCGCCTGTTGCCCCAGCGTCGTGCCCGCCGCGCGGCCTTCGATCCGTTCCAGCGTCTTGATGGCGCGGTCGTAACTGCCGCTCATCATGTCTTCCTTGGCCTCCTCGTACAATTTCTCGAGGTTGGCCTGGGAATTCGGATCATCCTTCGGTGTGGACGAGCAGGCGGTCAGGCCCATCACGGTGGATACCGCCGCGGCCAGTGCCAGTGCGCGCCAGGGGGTGCGCAGCGTGCGCATCACCGAAATTTCCATCATGGTCCCACGGGCTGGCGCAAGCGCCGCCCCTATCTGAATTTGGAGCGGCGATTATATGGTTCAGGTCAGCCCTACCCCGGCGCCTGGGGAAGTGCTTTACCCGGCAGGGACAACCCCAAGGGAGTCCAGCGGCAATATCGGCGATGCAGCGTCGGCACATTCACCCGAAGATGCACCCGAAGATGCCCAGGAGGATGTGCCGGATCTCGGCGCTGAGGCGCCCGAGCGGCGCGAGGCCGAGGCGGGTGTGGTGGAGCAGGGGCTGCGCCTGGACAAATGGCTTGTCCAGCTGGCCCCCGAGTTCTCCCGCAGCCACCTGCAGGGATTAATCGACCGGGGCTGCGTGACGCTGGACGGCGTCGTGGCCACCCAGGCCTCGCGCAAGCCGCGCCTGGGGCAGCGCCTGGTGCTGGAGCTGCAGCCCACCGAGGAGGCCCTGGCCTTCCGGCCCGAAGCCATGGCGCTGGATATCGTCCATGAGGATGAGCACCTGCTGGTGCTGCAAAAGCCTGCCGGTCTGGTGGTCCATCCGGCCGCCGGCAACTGGTCCGGCACCCTGATGAACGGCCTGCTGGCTCACCATGCCGGCGCGGCCACGCTGCCGCGTGCCGGCATCGTCCATCGGCTGGACAAGGACACTTCCGGCCTCATGATCGTGGGCAAGACGCTCGCCGCTGTCACGGCACTGGTGCGGATGATTGCTGCTCGGGAGGTTCACCGGGAGTACCTGGCGCTGGTCCATGGCCGTACCCCCGAGACCTGGACGGTGGACGCGCCCATCGGCCGCGACCCGCAGTCCCGCACCCGCATGGCGGTGGTCGGCAGCGGCAAGCCGGCCCGAACCGACTTCCATCAACTGGCCGAAGCCCAGTGGCAGGATGCGCGTGGCCTCAGCCGCACCATCTCCGTCCTGCACTGCGTGCTGCATAGCGGGCGCACCCATCAGATCCGGGTGCATGCGGCGCACAAGGGCCATGTGCTGGTGTCCGACGCCCTCTACGGCGGCGCCCAGGCGCTGGGGCTGGAGCGACAGGCGCTGCATGCGGCGCGGCTGAGCTTCAGCCACCCGATCACCGGCGAGCCGCTGCGCTTCCAGGCCCCGCTACCGTGCGAAATGGCCGCAGCCTGGGAGCTTGCGGGTTTGCCCGAACCGGTGTTTTGAGAAGGTGTTCGCGACTGGCGCTACAATGCCCCAAGAATTTGCGCCAGACCGCTGCGGGCTTGATGTTGAAACCCGCGTTGAACTTGCCGAACTGCAAGTGACCCCAAGCAGCGCTCTGGCAAAGCCGTGGCAAAGAGAACGTCGCCGAGCCCGCGTGGGCTTGTCCCTTGAGGTTCGGCTGACCCCTTTGCCCACCGTCCCGCCGGCAGCCCCCATCCGGCGGTACCCAGATCCCAAGCACAAGCAGATCGAACTGGTTCGGCACGGCTGTTGCCGCCGCCGACGCCCAAGATGGCGAACGATACCGACATGACCGGCCGCCGAGCCGGCTGCATTGCATGAGTGGCTGCGCATGAATACGCTGGAGGCCAAGCGCGTCCTGGAGACCGCGTTGTTGTGTGCGCAGGCACCGCTGACACTGCGAGACATGCGTTCGCTGTTTGCGGACGAAGTCAATGCCGACAGCATCCGTTCGCTGCTGGACGAGCTGTTGCGTGAGTGGGAAGGGCGGGGGGTGGAACTGGTGGTGCTGGCCTCTGGCTGGCGGTTCCAGAGTCGGCCGGAATTGCGCGAGCACCTGGACCGGCTGAACCCGGAAAAACCGCCGAAGTACTCACGCGCCGTGCTGGAGACTTTGGCGATCATCGCCTACCGTCAACCCGTCACGCGGGGTGACATCGAGGACATACGCGGCGTGGTGGTGGCGACCCCCATCATCAAGCAGCTGGAAGATCGCAACTGGGTCGAGGTGATCGGTCATCGGGAGGCGCCGGGACGGCCGGCACTGTATGCCACCACCCGGCAGTTCCTGGATGATCTGGGCTTATCCAGCCTGGAGCAGTTGCCAGCCCTGATCCAGGGCGGCGACCCGACGCCGATCGCAGGCGCACTGCAGGGGTCGTTGCTGGATGAGACCCCGGCGATTGTCGAGGTGGAGCCGGAAACGGTGGTGGCGGCGGAAGGTGCCGCCGTGCCGGATTCCGCGGTGCTGCCAGACGCTGTTGTGGTGCCGGAAGATGCTGCGGTGTCAGAAGGTGCTGCAGTGTTGGATGCGGTGGCCCCAGAGGGTGTGGTGGCGGCTGAACGTGCCGCGTTGGCGTCCGAGGGTGGGGTGCCACCGGAAGATGCGGTGCGGGACAATGCCGAATCTGCACCCACCGTGGTGCCAGCGCCTGCCGTGTCCGCTGCGGCGGGTCGGGGGGTGTCGGTGGCTGCTTTTGCAGCATTTGCTGATGCGGTGGCCGCTTCGATGGGCCATGGTGACAGCGGTGAGGCCGATACCGAAGGCAGCGAAGACGAGAGCGAAGGCGACAGGGACGACGGGAGCGACGGCGGAAGCGACGTCGTGAACGACGATGATCACCCGGCCGCCGCTGCAGATGATGATGGTTCGGCCGCCGAGGATTCGTGGGCCTTGCAGGCCCGTGTGTCGAGTCTTGGCGATAAGGGGCAGGCACCGGAACTGCCAGACGTTGAACCAGAAGTTGAAATGCCAGGCGCGGGCGGTGTTGAAGCCGCCACGCCGGCCTCCGAAGCGACCTTGGTCGCCCCCGAGGCCACAGAAATCCCGGCCGCTGAAAGCGCGCCGATTGACGAACAACCGCCCGGGGCAGTCAACCCCACGGCTGATAAGAGCGCCCCGTGAGGGGCCGTGTCCACCGCTGACAAGGTGCAAGCCGACACATGAATTCAAACGATATTGACGATTCCAAACCCGACGCGCTGAACGCAGCTGCGCCGGACGCGCCCTCCGAGGCGCCTGCACGCCCTAAGCGAGCCCGCAAGACGGCAACTGCTACGCCTGTAGAGGCTGTGGACACAGCCGCGCCTGCGGACGCGCCCAAGCCACGCGCCCGTCGCAAGACGGTAGCGCCGGTGGAAGCTGTGCCGCAGATGCCTGCATCGGAAGCTGCGGCGCAGGTGCCTGCAGCGGACGCTGCAGAGACTGAAGCCCCTGCCAAGCCCAAGCGCCGTACCCGCGCCAAGGCTGCGGATGCGGTTGAAGGCGCGCCAGCGGCTGAGGGCAACGCGCCCGAAGCGCTGCCGCGCGTCCCCGTGGAAGCTGCTGACGAAGTGCCTCCGCAGGCCCGCACGAAGGTGGCTGCCGTGGTAGCGCCGGCCGCCCAGCCCGCAGGCCCGCACTTCACCCTGGGTGAAGAAGTGACCAGTGACCCGGCCTTTGCTGGCGACGCCGCGTCCTCCGCCGACGAGGGTGGTGAGGGGGACGAACGCGGCGCTCGCGCCGGGCGCAACCGCCGTGGCCGTGGCCGTAACCGTGATGCCCGCGAAGGTGCGCCTGACGTGGCGCAGGCCGGTAGCGACGTCGCATCGCCGGACGGTGGCGCTGTTGCATCCAGGGCCGATACCGCCGAGCTGCAAGCCCAGGCGCAGGCGCGTTTCGACGATCTGCTTTCTGGCGCTTTCGACGCGGATGTGGAGGGTGAAGCGGCGGCTGGTGCCCCGGACGATGCCGAAGGTTTCGATGCCGATGCCGAGCAGGACGACGCCGCTGATGCCGTTGCGGAATCGGACGCCGACGCTCCTGCCAAGCGGGTGCTGGCGCCCGAACCCGACGCGCCCAAGCTGCAGAAGGTGCTGGCGCAGGCCGGCGTCGGTTCGCGCCGCGACATCGAGGACATGATTGCCAAGGGCCAGATCACCGTGAACGGTGAGGTGGCCCACGTGGGTCAGCGCATCTCCTATGGCGACCGCGTGGCCGTGGCCGGCAAGCCGATCCGGGTGCGTATTGCGCCGGCGTCGCCGCGCATCCTGGCCTATCACAAGCCGGTAGGCGAAGTGGTCACCTTCAATGACCCGGAAGGCCGTCCGACCGTCTTCCGCAACCTGCCCCGCCTGCCGCAGGGCAAGTGGCAGTCGGTGGGGCGCCTGGACCTGAATACCGAAGGCCTGCTGCTGTTCACCAACTCCGGTGAGCTGGCCAACCAATTGATGCATCCGCGCTTTGGCGTGGAACGCGAGTACGCGGTGCGCGTGCTGGGTTCGCTGAGCAATGACCAGAAGAACACGCTGCTGACCGGCGTGGACGTGGACGGCCAGCAAGCCAGCTTCAAGAGCATCGTGGACGGTGGCGGTGAAGGCGTGAACCGCTGGTACCGCGTGGTGATCACCGAAGGCCGCAACCGCGAAGTGCGCAAGCTCTTCGAGACGGTGGGTCTGGCGGTCAGTCGCCTGATCCGTATCCGTTATGGCACCGTGGTGCTGCCGCGCGGCCTGCGTCGCGGTGTGTATGTGGAATTGGGCGATGCTGATGTGCGCGTCATCCGCCAACTGGCGGGTCATGTGCAACAGGAGCGTGGCGACCGTGGTGATCGCGCAGACCGTGCGGGTGATCGTGGCGACCGTGGCGGTGACCGTGCTGATCGGGGTGATCGCAATGCCAAGCGCCGTCGTGGCAGTGGCAGCAATGGCGGCCCCCGCCCGAGCCGTCCAGAGGCGCGCCAGGAGCCGCGTTACGAGTCCCGTGAGCCGCGCCAGGATTCCCGTCAGGACCCGCGCCAGGATTCCCGCCAGGACCAACGCCAGAACGACCAACGCGCCCAGCAGCACCAGCAGCGTCCGCAGCAAGAGCGGGACCGCGAGCGTGATCGCGACCGTCCCCGTCGCGAAGAGGATGACGACGACTTCATTCCGCGTCACATCAACCCGCTGGAGCAGACCTTCGACCGCCGTTTCGCCACCAGTGGCAAGCGCGGCATCCCGGCCGGTTTTGGCCGCGGCGGAAGCGACCCTCAAAACCAGGGTGGTGGCAACCGGGGCAATCAGCGCGGTCCGAGTGGCGAACGCCAGCCGGATCCGATGAAAACGGCCATTGGTTACATCGGCGCCGACGCCTTCATCAACCGAGGTAATCGCGGCGGCCGCCGCGGTGGTGGCGGTGGGGGTGGAGGCGGCGGAGGTGGTGGTGGCGGTGGCCGCGGCCGTCGCTGAACACTTTGCTGGACCTGACACGCCCCCTGACATCCTGATGTCACCGGGGGCTTGACTTCACGCATTACAATGCCGGGCTTTGCTAAGCCCAAGATTTTCAAGGAAAAACATATGGCCATCGAACGCACTCTCTCGATCATCAAGCCCGATGCCGTGGCGAAGAACGTCATCGGTCAGATCTACGCCCGTTTCGAAGGCGCTGGTCTGAAGATCGTGGCCGCCAAGATGGTGCACCTGTCGCGTGGCGAAGCAGAAGCCTTCTACGCCGTGCACAAGGCTCGCCCCTTCTTCAACGACCTGGTCACCTTCATGATCTCCGGCCCGGTGATCATCCAGGCCCTGGAAGGCGAAAATGCCATCCTGAAGCACCGTGACCTGATGGGCGCTACCGACCCGAAGAAGGCCGAGAAGGGCACCATCCGTGCTGACTTCGCCGACAGCATCGACGCCAACGCCGTGCACGGTTCCGACGCAGCGGAGACCGCCGCCCAGGAAGTGGCGTTCTTCTTCCCCGGCATGAACGTCTACAGCCGTTAATGGCTACTGCCTCTGGACTCTGGGCCAGGAGGCCTTAGAGAGAAAGAGGTCACCACCATGGACGCGGTCAACCTGCTCGGATTCGATCTGCAAGGCCTGGCCGCGTACTGCGATCAGCTGGGGGAGAAGCGCTTTCGTGCGACCCAGCTGTTCCGGTGGATTCACCAGAAGGGCGCTTCGGACTTCTCCCAGATGTCCGACCTGGCCAAGTCCCTGCGGGACAAGCTGGCCGGGCGCGCCCACATCGCCGGGCTCCCGGTGATCTCCGAACACGTCTCGGCCGACGGCACCATCAAATGGTTGTTCGACGTCGGCCAGGGCAATGCGGTGGAGGCGGTCTATATCCCTGAGGATGACCGTGCCACTCTGTGCATTTCCAGCCAGGCCGGTTGCGCGGTCGGCTGCCGTTTCTGCTCCACCGGCCATCAGGGCTTCAGCCGCAATCTCGAGACCTGGGAAATCCTGGCTCAGCTCTGGCATGCCGAGCACAGCCTGCGCCAGCGCCTGAACCGGGACGACCGCATCATCTCCAACGTGGTGATGATGGGCATGGGCGAACCCCTGCAGAACTACGGCGCCCTGGTGCCGGCACTGCGGGTGATGCTGGACGACCACGGTTATGGCCTGTCGCGCCGCCGGGTGACCGTCTCGACCTCGGGTGTCGTGCCGATGATCGACCGCCTGCGCGAGGATGTGCCGGTGGCGTTGGCCGTGTCGCTGCATGCGCCGACCGACCCGCTGCGCGACCAGCTCGTGCCGCTGAACCGCAAATACCCGATCGCCGAGCTGCTGGAAAGCTGCAACCGCTACCTGGAAAGCGCCCCCCGCGACTTCATCACCTTCGAGTACTGCATGCTCGACAACGTGAATGATTCGCCGGAGCAGGCGCGAGAACTGATTCGGCTTCTCAAGGGCAAGGTGCCCTGCAAGATCAACCTGATTCCGTTCAATCCGTTCCCGGCCTCCGGCCTCAAGCGCAGCACCAATGACCGGGTCAAGGCCTTTGCCGACCTGCTCATCCAGTCTGGCATCGTCACCACGGTGCGCAAGACCCGGGGCGATGACATCGATGCCGCCTGCGGTCAACTGGCCGGCGAGGTCCAGGACCGTACCCGTGTCCATCTGCGCATGGTGCGGGCGCCGGTGGTGGTGCAGCGCGGCAATGCCGCGCCGGCCACGCCGACGCCTGTCTCTTCCAGCTCTCAACCCCCCACCAATCCTCGCTCATGACCTCTTTGACGCCTGGCTTCAAGCTCGCCTGCCGTACGGCCCGCATCCTGTCCGTTGCGCTGATGGTTGGCGCGCTGCTGCCAGGCTGCGGTACGCCTTCTGCCAGCGTCCGTCAGGAGCCGAAGACGGCGAGTGATGCCACGGACGCCGACCGTCGCGCTGCCGTGCGCATGGAGCTGGCCACCGCCTACTTCAGCCGTGGCCAGTATGAGACGGCGCTGGACGAGCTGAAGCAGGCGCTGGCCATCAAGCCGGACCTGCCGGACGCGGTCAGCCTGCGCAGCCTGATCTACGCTGCGATGGGCGACTACGTGGCGGCCGAAGAGGGCTTCAAGCGCGGCCTGGCCGTGCGTCAGGACGCCGACACCCTGCACAACTATGGCTGGTTCCTGTGCCAGCGCCAGCGCTTCGCCGAGGCCAGCAAGCAATTCGAGGCGGCGCTCGCCATCCCCACCTATCGCACGCCGGGCCGGACCTGGCTGGCCTGGGGCGTCTGCGATGCCCGTAGCGGGCAAATGCCCAATGCCCACCAGCATCTGCTGAAGGCCTTTGAATACGAACCCGGCAACCCGACCGTGGCCGTCAACCTGGGCGAGGTGCTGTACCGCCAGGGCGACTACGAAAAAGCGCGCTTCTATGCGCGCCGGGTCAACAACAACCAGGAACAGTCAAACGCCTCCAGCCTCTGGCTGGAGTTGCGTATTGAACGCCGGATGGGAAACACGGCGAATATGGAGGACTTGGCCAAGCAATTGCGGAGCAAATATCCGCAAGCCGCCGAGACACAAGCCCTGAACAGTGGTCGATTCGATGAATGAGGGACATCGCATGACATCCACGGCGGCCGATGAGGCGCCTGCGGTCCTGGACGCCGGGATCCGCAACGAAGTGACGGCCGGTGCGGCCTTGCGCCGTGCGCGTGAGGCCCGTGGTCTGCATATCGCCGCGTTGGCAGCCACGCTGAAGGTGCCCCAGTCCAAACTGGAGGCGCTGGAAGCCGACCGCTATCACGAGCTGCCTGACGCCACCTTTGCGCGGGCATTGGCCCGCTCGATGTGCCGGGTGCTCAAGATCGATGCCGAACCGGTGCTGGCCATGTTGCCGCGCGGTGGCAACGAAGCGTCGCTGGACCGGGTGACGCCGGGGCTCAATCAGCCCTTCCGCGAGCGCGCCTCCAGTCAGGAACCGATCATCTCGACCGCGCTGCTCAAGAGCCCGGTGCTGTGGGGGGGCGCGGCCTTGCTGCTGGCCGCCCTGGCGGTCTACCTGGTGCCCGCCAGCGTGGTGGACGACCTGACCCGGCGTTTTCATCGCGAGCCTGACACGAGCGTCCAGACGGGTGCCACGACCGAGCCGCTGCAGGTGGAGGCTCCGTCCGTGCCGTCATCGGCCCCAGTGACGGCCGATGCCAGCCCGGCGGCGCAGGACCCGGCCACGGCGTTGGGCTCATCCCAGACACCCGCGATGGCCCAGCAAGCGCCGGCGACAACGGGGGCGGCGGGTACAACGGCTGCACAAACGCCGGCGCAAACGGCACAAACGGCACAAACGCCAGCACAAGCGCCAGCCCCCGCGCCCGTCACCGCTGGCGCTGCCGCGACCTCTCCGAACGCCCCGCCTGCTGCACAGACGCCCGCCCCCGAGACCTCACCGGTAGCAAGGGCCGGCACCGCCGGCGTGGCCGCCACGCCCGCCACCACGTCCGCCGCACCCGCAGGCCATGGCCTGCTGCGCGTTCGCGCCACCGCCGATACCTGGGTGGAAGTGGTGGACCACCAAGGCCAGATGCTGCTGTCGCGCCTGTTGCGCAGCGGTGAGCAAGTGGATCTGAACGGCACGGCGCCGTTGAAGCTGCGCGTTGGCAATGTTTCAGGTACTGAACTGGTGTTCCGCGGCAAGCCCGTGGACCTGGCCTCCCGAGCACGTGACAACGTGGCGCGACTGGAACTGAACTGAGGGTGAGGGAGGCCGCCGCACCAGCCACCCTCCAATCACGATCTGCATGACCATGGACCAAGCCTCCACCTCCCTCTCTTCCGGCGTCAATGACGCCAGCCATGCCGGCGATCTCATCGCGGCCGCAGCGCCGACCAGGCGGCTCACCCGCCAGGCGCAGGTGCGCTGGGGCGACCATGTGGTGAGCATCGGTGGGGACGCGCCGGTCCGGGTGCAATCGATGACCAACACGGACACCGTGGATGTCATCGAAACGGCTATCCAGATCAAGGAGCTGGCGGTCGCCGGCTCCGAGCTGGTGCGCATCACCGTGAACACGCCGGAAGCGGCGGACGCCGTGCCGCACATCCGTGACCAGCTGGACCGCATGGGTATCAACGTGCCGCTGGTGGGCGACTTCCACTACAACGGCCACCGCCTGCTCACCGAGCACCCGGCCATGGCCCAGGCGCTCAGCAAGTACCGCATCAACCCCGGCAACGTCGGCAAGGGCGACAAGAAGGACCGCCAGTTCGCCCAGATGATCGAGGCGGCCGTGCAGTACGACAAGGTCGTGCGCATCGGCGTGAACTGGGGCAGCCTGGACCAGGAGTTGCTCGCCCAGATGATGGATGAGAACGCCCGTCGGGCGCAGCCCTGGGATGGCAAGCAGGTCATGTACCAGGCACTGATCCAGTCCGCGCTGAGCTCGGCCAGCTATGCCCGGGAGCTGGGCATGAATCCCGACAACATCATCATCAGCTGCAAGGTCAGCGGTGTGCAGGACCTGATCTCGGTCTACCGCGCGCTGGCCCGCCGCTGCGATTACGCGCTGCACCTGGGCCTGACCGAGGCCGGCATGGCCACCAAGGGCACGGTGGCCTCTGCCGCCGCGCTGTCGGTGCTGCTGCAAGAAGGCATCGGCGACACCATCCGTGTCTCCCTGACGCCGCAGCCCGGTGAGGCCCGCACGCAGGAAGTCGTGGTGGCTCTGGAGATCCTCCAGGCCCTGGGCCTGCGCGCCTTCAACCCCAGCGTCACCGCCTGCCCGGGCTGTGGACGCACCACCAGCACCACCTTCCAGGAGCTGGCCAAGCAGATCGATGATTTCCTGCGGGCCCAGATGCCGGTCTGGCGTGGCAAGTACGCGGGTGTCGAGAACATGAAGGTGGCCGTGATGGGGTGCATCGTCAACGGTCCCGGCGAAAGCAAGCATGCCGACATCGGCATCAGCCTGCCCGGCAATGGCGAGGCGCCAGCGGCGCCCGTCTTCATCGACGGCCAGAAGGCGCTGACCCTGCGCGGCGACAACATCGCCGGCGAGTTCCACGCCCTGGTCGAAAACTACATCGAAAAACGCTTCGGCGGTCGCTGAGACCGCGCTTTCCATGACAGACGCCAAGAAGCTCCCGCCCTTGCAAGCCGTCAAGGGCATGAACGACATCCTGCCGCCGGAATCGGCGCGCTGGGAATGGCTGGAGGCCAAGATGCGCAGCGTGCTGCAGCGTTATGGCTACCAGAACGTGCGCACCCCCATCGTCGAGCCCACGGCCCTGTTTGTCCGGGGCATCGGCGAGGTGACCGACATCGTCGAGAAGGAGATGTACGCCTTCGAAGACCGCGCGGACAAGCACGGCCAGGCCGAACACCTGGCACTGCGCCCGGAAATGACGGCCGGGGTGGTGCGCGCCATGACCGAGCATTCCTTCCTGCGTGACTCCGGCCGCCGCCTCTACTATTTCGGCCCGATGTTCCGCCGCGAAAAGCCCCAGAAGGGTCGATACCGCCAGTTCCACCAGATGGGCGTGGAAGCGCTCGGCTTTGCCGGCCCGGACGTGGATGCCGAGGTGATCCTGATGGGCAGCCGGCTGCTGCGCGAGCTGGGCCTGGTGCAGGGCGATCATTTCCAGCTGGAGCTCAACTGCCTGGGTGAGCCCGACGAGCGTCGCGCCCACCGCGAAGCGCTGATCGCCTACCTGGAGCAGCACCAGGACCTGCTGGACGAAGACGGCAAGCGCCGCCTGCACAGCAACCCGCTGCGTGTGCTGGACACCAAAAATCCTGCCATGCAGGACATGGCCAACAACGCGCCCAAGCTGCTGGACTTCCTGGGTGAATCGTCACTGGCGCACTTCAATGGCGTGCGCGCGATCCTGGATGAAGCCGGTGTGGCCTATCAGGTCAATCCGCGCCTGGTCCGTGGGCTGGATTACTACAACCTCACCGTGTTTGAGTGGGTCACCACCCGCCTGGGCTCGCAGGGCACCATCTGCGGCGGCGGCCGGTATGACTACCTGATCGAACAACTGGGCGGCAAGCCTGCCCCGGCGGTCGGTTTCGGCATGGGTATCGAGCGCATGCTGCTGCTGCTGGAGGAGGTGGGCACGCTGCCCCCCCCACCGGCACCGGACGCCTACGCCATCATCCCGTCGGCCGAAGGACTTCCCAAGGTGTTGGTGGCGTTGGAGGCCCTGCGCGAAGCAGGCGTTTCGGTGGTCATGCATCCCGGTCAGGGCAGCATGAGGTCCCAATTCAAGAAGGCCGACAGCAGCGGCGCGCGATTTGCGCTGATCTTTGGCCCGGACGAACTGGCCCGTGGCGAAGTGGCGGTCAAGCCGCTGCGCGCCGACGAGGGTGAGCAGGTCACCCGATCGCTTTACCAAGTCGCCGACTGGGCTGACGAACTCCGCGCCGCATAATCGCGGCTTTTGCACATTCAACCGACTTCCCTCTCATGGCGTCTCATCTCGATCTCGAAGAACAGGAACAGTTGGAGCAGCTCAAGGCGTTCTGGAACCGCTGGGGCAATGCCATCGTCTGGGTGTTGACCGTGTGCCTGCTGGGTTACGCCGGCTGGGTCGGTTGGAACATCTGGCAGCGCAACAAGGGCGCCGAAGCCTCGGTGCTGTTCGTGCAGCTGGAGCGCGCGGCCAAGAATGGCGACCTGAACGGTGGCCAGGGTCTCTGGGCTCAGCTGCAGAAGAACTACAGCTCCACGGCCTATGCCGCCCAGGGTGCGCTGCTGACCGCCAAGCTGCAACTGGACAAGGGCAAGACGGACGAGGCCAAGGCCTCGCTGGCCTGGGCCACCGCCAATGCCAGCGAGCCGGCTTATGCCGATATCGCCCGCCTGCGCCTGGCGGCCCTGCAGATGGATGCCAAGCAACTGGACGAAGCCGGCAAGACGCTGGATGGCGTCAAGGGTTCGGACTTTGCGCCCCTGGTGGCCGACCGCCGTGGCGACCTGGCCCTGCTGCAGAACAAGCCGGACCAGGCCAAGGTCGAATTCAAGAAGGCCTATGACGGCATGGACAAGCAGTTGGACTACCGCCGCCTGGTGGAAGTGAAGCTGGCGAGCCTGGGCGTGGCGGTGGACGCCGATGCCAACAAGGGGGCCGCCCCATGAGCATCGTCCGTCCGCTGATGCCTGAAGTGTTGGGTGGGACCATGCGTGGGGCCCTGCGTCAAGCCGTGAAGACCGCCGTGAATGCCGCAGCGAATGCCGCCGTGGTGGTCGCCGCGATGGCCTCTGTGGCCGTGCTCGGCGGCTGCTCACTGTTCAGCAGCTCCAAGGACGTCAAGCCGGCGCCGCTGGAAACCTTCACGCCTGCCCTGAACGCCCGTGTGGCCTGGGAAGCGCGTGTGGACAGCGTCAAGTTCCCGCTGTCGGTGGTGGCTGTCAACGACCAGTTTGTCGTGGCGGGCACCGATGGGGTGGTCACCGCCCTGTCCGCCGAGAACGGTAGCGCCCTGTGGCGCGTAGACCTGGGCAAGGGCCTGAGCGCCGGTGTGGGCAGCGATGGCCGTTATGCCGCCGCCGTGACCCGCGACAACGAGCTGGTGGTCAACGAAGGCACCAAGGTGCTGTGGCGCAAGACGTTGACCATTCCGGTCATCACCGCGCCCTTCGTGGCCGGTGAACGTGTCTTTGTGCTGACCCTGGACCGGGTGGTGCAGGCCTATGACGTGCTGGACGGCCGCAAGCTGTGGGAGCTGCGCCGTCCTGGCGAGCCGCTCACGCTCAAGCAGCCGGGCGTGATCGGCGCCTACCAGAACACGCTGGTCGTGGCCCAGGGGCCCCGCCTGGCCGGCGTGGATCCGCTGCGCGGCACGCTGCAGTGGGAAGCCACCATTTCCAACCCGCGTGGCACCAACGAGGTGGAGCGCCTGGCCGATCTGGTGGGCCCGATGGGGCGTGACAACGCCACCTTTTGCGCCCGTGCCTTCCAATCCGCCGTGGGCTGCATCAACGCCGATCGTGGTTCCGCCATCTGGACCCGCAATGTCGGCGGCACCCAGGGCGTGAGCAGCGATGCCACCATGACCGTGGCCGCCGATGGCTCCGACCGCATCTCCGCCTGGGGCACCACCTCCGGCGACGTGATCTGGACGGCTGACCAATTCCAGAACCGCAAGCTCAGCGCACCGCTGGTGACCGAGAAATCGGTCATCTTCGGTGACAGCGAAGGCTATGTGCACTTCCTTTCCCGCGACAAGGGCCAGACCATCCAGCGTCTGGCCACCGACAGCTCCGGCGTGGCGGCTGCGCCCGTGCGCCTGGGCAATGTCGTGCTGATCGCCACCCGCAGCGGCCGCTTGTATGCCCTGCGCCAGGACTGATTGATGAAACCAGTGATTGCCCTGGTGGGCCGCCCCAATGTGGGCAAGTCCACCCTGTTCAACCGGCTGACGAAGAGCCGTGACGCCATCGTCGCGGACTTTGCCGGCCTCACACGCGACCGCCACTACGGCGACGGCCGCCTGGGCGATCGCGAGTACATCGTCGTCGATACCGGCGGCTTCGAGCCGGACAGCTCCACCGGCATCGTCAAGGAAATGGCCAAGCAGACCCGCCAGGCCGTGGCCGAGGCGGATACGGTCATCTTCGTGCTGGACGTGCGCAACGGCCTGTCCGGGCAGGACCAGGACATCGCCCGCTACCTGCGCCAATGCAACAAGCGGGTGCTGCTCGCGGTCAACAAGGCCGAAGGCATGCAGGACTCCCCGCTGCTGGCCGAGTTCCACGAGCTGGGCATGGGCGAGCCTCATCCTGTCTCCGCCGCGCACGGCCAGGGCATCCGCAGCCTGCTGGAAGCTGCGCTGGAAGGTTTCGAGACGGAAGAGGGCGAAGAGTTCGACCCCGAAGAGACCGACAAGCCTGATGTCATCCGCCTGGCGGTGGCGGGCCGCCCCAACGTGGGCAAGAGCACGCTGATCAACACCTGGCTGGGTGAGGAGCGCCTGGTGGCGTTCGACATGCCGGGCACCACCCGCGACGCCATCAGTGTGGACTTCGAGCGCAACGGCCAGAAGTTCAAGTTGATCGACACCGCCGGCCTGCGCCGCAAGGGCAAGGTGTTCGAAGCGATCGAGAAGTTCTCGGTGGTCAAGACGCTGCAGGCCATTGCGGATGCCAACGTCGTGCTGCTGCTGATCGACGCCACCCAGGGCGTCACCGACCAGGACGCCCACATTGCCGGCTACATCCTGGAAAGCGGCCGTGCGGTGGTGGTGGCCATCAACAAATGGGACGCGGTGGACAGCTACCAGCGCGAGACCCTGGAACGCCAGATCCAGACCCGCCTGGGCTTCCTGCGTTTTGCGCCCATCCTGCACATCTCGGCGCTGAAGCGCCAGGGCCTGGGCCCGCTGTGGAAGTCGCTGGCCGACGCGTATTCGTCCGCCTACCGCAAGATGACCACGCCGGTGCTGACCCGCCTGGTGCATGAGGCGGTGGAGCACCAGCAGCCCAAGCGCGCCGGCACCTTCCGTCCCAAGCTGCGTTACGCCCACCAAGGGGGGATGAACCCGCCCATCGTGGTCATCCACGGCAACTCGCTGGAGCATGTCAGCGACGTCTACAAGCGCTATCTGGAAGGCCGCATCCGCGACCACTACAAGCTGATCGGGACGCCCATGCGCATCGAGATGCGCTCGTCCAAGAATCCGTTTGCCGACGAAACCTGACAATCCGTCAGTCCGGGGAAACCCGAGCCTGTGCCGGGCCTGTGATAAGGTCCGGGTTCCAACACCTTCTCTCTCCCTCACAACACGGAGCATATCGTGAGCAACAAAGGACAACTCTTGCAAGACCCCTTCTTGAACCTGCTGCGCAAGGAGCACGTGCCGGTGTCCATTTATTTGGTCAACGGTATCAAGCTGCAAGGCCACATTGAGTCTTTTGACCAATACGTGGTGCTGCTGCGCAATACGGTCACGCAGATGGTCTACAAGCATGCCATCTCCACCGTGGTGCCCGGCCGTGCTGTGAACTTCCACGCTGGCGAGAGCGGCGAAGCCACCTGATCGCCCTGATCAGGACTGGCGTCACTGCAAGTCTTGACCCGGGCCTTGATCTGGACGCGTTTGCCCTCAAGTCACGTGGAGTTGGGGTGAGCATGCCCTTACGGATGCGCACCCTCTCTCCGGTGTTTTTCTTCGACGTCTGGACGCTGCCCGTCATTCATACATCTTGAATAGCCAAGATCCAACACATCAGTCGCCGCCCCCCGAGGCGGCGCGCGCCATTTTGGTGGGTGTCGACCTGGGCCGTGATGCGGCCTTCGACCCCACCCTCGATGAACTTGCCCTGCTGGCGGAGTCCGCCGGTGATACGCCAGTGGCGCGCATCGTCGCCAAGCGCAAGGCCCCGGATGCGGCGCTCTTCGTGGGCTCCGGCAAGGCGGACGAAATCAAGCTGATGGTGCAGGCCCTCGGCGCCCACACCGTCCTGTTCGACCAGGCCATCTCCCCCGCCCAGCAACGCAACCTGGAACGCCACCTGGGCGTGCCGGTGGCGGACCGTACCGCGCTCATCCTGGAGATCTTCGCGGCACGGGCCCAGAGTTTCGAAGGCAAGCTGCAGGTCGAACTGGCCCGGCTGCAATACCTGGCCACCCGGCTGGTCCGGCGCTGGAGTCACCTGGAGCGTCAAAGCGGCGGTATCGGCATGCGCGGCGGCCCTGGCGAGCGCCAGATCGAGCTCGATCGCCGCATGATCGACGACCGCATCAAGACCATCAAGGAGCGGTTGAAGAAGGTCGAGCGCCAGCGCAGCACCCAGCGCCGAGCACGTGCGCGCAACGGCGTGTTCCGTGTCTCCCTGGTCGGCTACACCAACGCGGGCAAGAGCACGCTGTTCAACGCCCTGACCAAGGCCCGTGCCTACGCCGCCAACCAGCTCTTCGCCACGCTGGACACGACCACCCGCTCCCTCTACCTGGAGGAGGCGGGTAGCAGCGTATCGCTGTCGGACACGGTGGGCTTCATCCGCGACCTGCCGCACAAGCTGGTGGAGGCCTTCAAGGCCACCCTGCAGGAGGCGGCCGATGCCGACCTGCTGCTGCACGTGGTGGATGCCGCCAGCCCGGTGCTGACCGAGCAGATGGAGGAGGTGGAGCGGGTGCTGGCCGAAATCGGCGCCCAGCACATCCCTCAGATCCTGGTCTACAACAAGCTGGACCTGCTGGAGCCCACCCAGCGTCCTCGCGAGCTGCAGGACTGGCTGCCCCGCCTGGGCGGCGAGCACGGCGGCCAGCGCCTGCCCCGCATCTTTGTCAGCGCGGCCGGAGGCGAAGGCCTGGATCAGCTGCGCGCGATGATTGCCTCGCTGATGCAGGCGGCACCGGTGCCTGAATATGCTGGGCAGGCCGTCGAGGATACCGACGGCGAGACTGACGAGTACATTGGCGATCACATCGGCAATCACATCGACGATAGCAGCGAGGTTCAGCAAGACCTGACCCACGATCTCCCCGAACCGAAGGACGCCTCAGGGCATGATCGGGGCGAACAACCTCATTGATGCCCGATACTTGCAACAAGACTTCCTCACCAGGATGCGTATGAACCAAGACAACAGCATGCCCGCCGGCCATGGCCGGTCGCCCCAGGGAGGCTCCCGGGTCGGAGGGCGCTTGCGCCGTTGGGTGGGCCTGTGGATGAGCAACGGCCGCAACGAAGGCCCGCCCGACCTGGACGAACTCTGGCGCGACTTCAACCGCAAGCTCTCCCGCCTGTTCGGTGGGCGCGGTGGCAATGATGGCAACAGCGGCAACAACGGCGGCGGCAGTTCCGGCGGTGGCAACAACTTCCAGCCCGACATGCGCGGCGCGAGCATCGGCATCAGCCTGGTGATCGGCGTGGTCGTGCTGGGCTGGCTGGCCAGCGGCGTGTTCATCGTCCAGGAAGGCCAGCAGGGCGTGATCACGTCCTTCGGCAAGTACAGCCGCACGGTGGATGCCGGTATCCAGTACCGCCTGCCGTACCCGTTCCAGGCGCATGAGGTGGTGTCCTTCACCCAGCTGCAATCCGTGGAAGTGGGCCGCAGCCAGGGGGCCACCACCGGCCTGAAGGATTCGTCCATGCTCACGCAGGACGAAAACATCGTGGATATCCGCTTCACGGTGCAATACCGCCTGAAGGACTCCCGCGACTACCTGTTCGAGAACGTCGATGCCAACGAAGCGGTGGTGCAGGCCTCCGAGTCGGCCGTGCGCGAGATCGTGGGGCGCAGCACCATGGACTCCGTGCTGTACGAACAGCGCGACGCCATCGCCATCGACCTCAGCAAGTCCATCCAGGTTCAGCTGGACCGTCTGAAGACCGGCATCCAGGTCATCAACGTCAACGTGAACGGCGTGCAGCCGCCGGAACCGGTGCAGGCCGCCTTCGACGACGCCTTCCGTGCCACGGCAGACCGCGAGCGTCTGAAGAACGAGGGCGAAGCCTACGCCAACAACGTGATTCCGCGGGCCCAGGGCCAGGCGGCGCGTGTGCGCGAAGAAGCCGAGGGTTATCGCGCCAAGGTGGTGTCCACCGCCGAAGGTGACGCCGACCGCTTCCGCAGCGTGTTGACCGAATACCAGCGCGCCCCCGGCGTGACCCGTGACCGGCTCTACATCGATGCCATGCGCGAGGTGTACACCAACGTCACCAAGGTGATGGTGGACAGCCGCAATAACTCCAACCTGTTGTACCTCCCGCTGGACAAGCTGGTGCAGCAGCAGGGGTCCGGCTCGGTGACCACCAGCACGCCCACACCCATCGCCCCGCAAGATCCGACAACGGGAGGCAGCACCGTGCTGACCCCTGACGTCCGCTCGCGCGAGAACCTGCGCAGCCGCGACCGCGACGGCCGTTGAACGAAGGGGAGCACCACACAATGAATCGCATCGTTTCCGTCGTCCTCGGCCTGCTGATCATCTTCATGGTGGCCAGTTCCACCCTGTTCGTGGTGGACCAGCGCCAGTTCGCCGTTGTGTACTCGCTGGGCGAGATCAAGGAAGTCGTGACAGAGCCGGGGCTGAAGTTCAAGCTGCCGCCCCCGCTGCAGAACGTCATCTTCCTGGACCGTCGCATCCAGACGCTGGACAGCCCGGACACCCGCCCCATCTTCACGGCTGAGAAGAAGAGCCTGGTGATCGACTGGCTGGTGAAGTGGCGCATCGTGGATGCCAAACAGTTCATCCGCAACAGCGGCACGTCCATGCGCAACCTTGAAACCCGCCTGAGCCCCATCGTGCAGGCCGCACTCAACGAGGAAGTCACCCGCCGCACCGTGCGTGCCGTGCTGGCGACCGAGCGTGAGAAGGTCATGAACGACGTGCGCAAGCGTCTGGAAGAAGAGGCCAAGCAGTTCGGCATCGAGATCGTGGACGTGCGTGTCAAGCGCGTGGACTTCTCGCCCACCATCACCGAGTCGGTCTACAACCGGATGAAGTCGGAGCGCTCGCGCGTGGCCAACGAACTCCGTGCGACCGGCGCGGCCGAAGGCGAAAAGATCAAGGCAGACGCTGACAAGCAGCAGGACATCATCCTGGCTGAGGCCTATCGCGATGCCCAGAAGATCATGGGTGAGGGCGATGCCAAGGCATCGGTGCTGTATGCGGAGGCTTTTGGCCGCGATCCCAACTTCGCGCAGTTCTACCGCTCGCTCGAAGCCTACCGGTCGTCCTTCCGCAAGAAGAGCGACGTGATCGTCGTGGACCCGTCGTCCGACTTCTTCAAGGCGATGCGGGGGGCGGGCGCCAGTGCGGCACCGGCCGCGCCGCGCAAGTAACGGGTGTTGATCACAGGCTTTGTCGCGGGCCTTAATGACGGGCCTTGAGCCCCACGCCCAGACGCTGAGTCCGGGCAAAAACCTCAAAAGGACCAGGCAGGCACCGGGAGGTGCCTGCGCCTGACCCCCTCCATGAACGGCAACACCTGGCTGGCGGCGCTGGCGTTGATGCTGGTGGCGGAAGGGCTGATGCCCTTTCTGAACCCGTCTGCCTGGCGCGACTTCTTCAACAAGCTGTTGGCACTGAGCGACGGCCAGATCCGCTTCATCGGCTTGGCCAGCGTGGCCTGCGGGGTGGTGCTGCTGGTGCTGGTCTGGGGCTGAACCGTGTGGAAATACCGCCGGGAGCCTGTCCAGGTTCTCGGTGGATGACCCCAGCATGCGCGGTCGGCGGTTCCGGCTTCGCTCGACCCCGGTACAATGCCGTTTTTAACCCCCTCCCTGAACGTCCATGGCCTCTGCTTGGCTGCTGCCCGAGCACATTGCTGACGTCCTGCCTTCCCAGGCTCGCCGCATTGAAGAATTGCGTCGTGATCTGCTGGATATGGCCCGGACCTACGGTTGCGAGCTGGTGATGCCTCCTATGCTGGAGCACCTGGACTCGTTGCTGTCGGGTACCGGCCAGGCACTGGATCTCAAGACCTTCAAGCTCGTGGACCAGCTTTCCGGCCGTAGCCTCGGCTTGCGGGCGGACACCACGCCCCAGGTGGCGCGTATCGATGCGCACCTGCTTAACCGTGAAGGCGTGACCCGGCTGTGCTACTGCGGCCCCGTGCTGCACACCCGTGCGGAGGGACTGACCGCCACCCGTGAACCGCTGCAGTTCGGCGTCGAAATCTACGGCCACGCCGGCCTGGAAGCCGACCTGGAAGTCCAGGAACTGGCCCTGGACGTCATGCACCGCGCCCAACTGCAGGGCATCACGCTGGATCTGGGAGACGCTCGTCTCGTGCGTGGCGTCCTGGGGGAGCACGCGCTGGACGAAGACCGTCTGGACGCCCTCGTGGCCGCCATGGCCGCCAAGGATGCTGGCGGCGTGGCTTCGTTCTCCGGCGAGCTTCCCCCCTCGGTCATCGAAGGCTTGCAGACCCTGCTGGGCCTGTATGGCGGGGTGGAGCTGCTGAGCCAGGCGCGCGAGCGTCTGCCCCGGCATCCGCTCATCACGGCCGCGCTGGATGACCTGGATTGGCTGGTGCGCCACCTGCGCGCCAGCTACCCCGACGTGCGGATCGGCCTGGATCTGGCTGATCTGCCGGGCTATGCCTACTACAGCGGTGTGCGTTTCGCGCTGTATGCGCAAGGCTGCAGCGATGCGGTGCTGCGTGGCGGCCGTTATGACGAAGTGGGGGCCGTGTTCGGCCGCCGTCGTCCCGCCGTTGGCTTCAGCCTGGACCTCAAGACCCTGGTGGGGCTGATCGCCGCCACCGAGCTCCGGGCGGCGGTGCGCGCGCCCTGGGGCCAGGCCCCTGATCTGCGGGCGGCCATTCGCCGGCTGCGGGAGCAGGGCGAGACCGTGGTCTGCGTCCTGCCGGGCCATGAGCACGAGAACGACGAATTCGAATGCGACCGCGAGCTGGTGAACACCAGCGGTCAATGGGTGCTGCGTGCGCTGTAAGCGCCGCTCCCCACCAACAACCTCTTCATCGGATGAACAACATGCAAAGCAGTGAGATCGCGCGCGGCCGCAACGTGGTGGTCGTCGGCACCCAATGGGGTGACGAGGGCAAGGGCAAGGTCGTGGACTGGCTGACGGATCACGCCGAAGGCGTGGTGCGTTTCCAGGGTGGCCACAATGCCGGCCACACGCTGGTGATCAAGGGCGTCAAGACGGCCCTGCAACTGATCCCCTCCGGCATCATGCGTGACGGCGTGGCCTGCTACATCGGCAACGGTGTGGTGTTGGACCCCACCCACCTGCTGTCCGAGATCGAGCGCCTGGAAAAGGCCGGCGTGGAAGTCCGTTCGCGCCTGTTCATCAGCGAATCCTGCCCCCTGATCATGCCCTTCCACGTCGAGGTGGATCGCGCCCGTGAAGCGCTGCGCGAAAGCAGCGGCAGCGGCAAGATCGGTACCACCGGCAAGGGCATCGGCCCGGCCTATGAAGACAAGGTGGCCCGTCGCGCCTTGCGCGTGCAGGACCTGAAGCACCCGGAGCGCTTTGCCAAGAAGCTCAAGGAACTGCTGGACCTGCACAACGTGGCGCTGGCTGGCTACCTGGGCAGCAAGGCGCTGGAATTCCAGCCGATCTTCGACCACGCCATGTCGCTGGCCGATCAGATCAAGCCGATGATGGCCGACGTGGGCTACCTGCTGCACAAGGCGCATCAGGCGGGCCACAACATCCTGTTCGAAGGCGCACAGGGCACGCTGCTGGATATCGACCACGGCACCTACCCGTATGTGACCTCCAGCAACTGCGTGGCGGGCAATGCGGCCGCCGGCGCGGGCGTGGGCCCGCAGATGCTGCACTACATGCTGGGCATCACCAAGGCCTATGCCACTCGCGTGGGTTCGGGTCCTTTCCCGACCGAGCTGGATTGGGAGAACCCCGGCACCGTCGGCCACCATCTCTCCACGGTGGGCCAGGAGCGAGGCACGGTCACCGGGCGTGCGCGCCGTTGCGGCTGGCTGGATGCGGCTGCGCTGAAGCGCTCCATCATCATCAACGGCATCACCGGCCTGTGCCTGACCAAGCTGGATGTGCTGGACGGCCTCAAGGAGGTCAATATGTGCGTTGGGTACGAACTCAACGGCAAGCGCATCGACATCCTGCCGCTGGACGCCGACGACATCGTCGCCTGCAAGCCCATCTATGAGGTCTTCCCCGGCTGGACCGAAAGCACCTTTGGCGTGACCGACTGGAATGCCCTGCCGGCCAATGCCATTGCCTACCTGAAGCGGGTGGAAGAGGTGATCGGCGCGCCGATCGCCATGGTGTCCACCGGTCCGGACCGGGATCACACCATCCTGCTGCAGCATCCGTTCAAGGCCTGAGCCTTTTTCCCCTTTCTCTATCTGTTTCTCTGAGGAGCCCTCCCCATGTTGACCGACGACGGCAAGCATCTGTATGTGTCGTGGGACGAATACCACTTGCTGATCGAACGCCTGGCATTGAAGGTGCACGCTTCGGGCTGGGAATTCGATCAGATCCTGTGCCTGGCACGTGGTGGCATGCGTCCTGGCGACGTGCTGTCGCGGGTATTCGACAAGCCGCTGGGCATCATGTCGACCAGCTCCTACCGGGCGGAAGCCGGCACCATCCAGGGCCGCCTGGACATTGCCAAGTACATCACCATGCCCAAGGGCGAACTGGCGGGCCGGGTGCTGCTGGTGGATGACCTGGCAGATTCGGGCGTGACGCTGAAGGCCGTGGTTGAGCGGCTGCGTGGTATGCCATCGATCAAGGAACTGCGCTCGGCCGTGATCTGGACGAAGAATGTCTCGACCTACACGCCGGACTATTACGTCGAGTTGCTGACGACCAGCCCCTGGATCCATCAGCCGTTCGAGGACTACGACTCGCTGCGGCCGGACGCCCTGGCGAAGAAGTTCGCGATCTGAGATCGCCCCAACCGTTGGCGACCGACCTCTCTGTGGGAGGGGCTGGTGACACGGGCGGCCATGAGGGCCATGAGGGCCATGACGGTAATGAGAATGGGCAGCTTCGGCTGCCCATTTTTCTTTGGTGCGTGCGGCGCTTGCGTGGCCCGCGTCCTGCACGTTGAGCCTGCATTTTTGCTAGTACGCAGGGAGGCGGCAGGTCCACTGAAGAGAGTGTTTCTCTCTGCATGGAAGTCTCCCTCATGTTTGTGCCGTGTTCAGCACCCTTCAGTGTCGTCGCTAGCGATCTGTATCTGCCTGATTCCTTCGAGCCACCGCCTCCGGCAGTAGCCATGCCGCCGGCCGACCCGACCTGGCTGCACTACAGGCCCGACAAGGAAAATCCCAGGCTCCCGTTTGCCGAGTTCATGAAAACCACGGCGTTCAAGGACATCCAGCAGCAGTTCCTGGGCAATGTGGATCGTTGCGAATTGTTCGCCGCTCAGCACTTCAGTCGCGACGAGGCAGACGCGATTCGAGAGGGTTTCGCGGCATTCCGATACAAGCTGATGGAGGAGGATGGTCTATCGTGGATCGGTATCGATTGCCTGCCTGTTCTGTACGGAATTGGCAAGCAGAGCTTCGACAGTTTCTGCATGCTGTTGCATCACCCTGCCATCGAGCTGAACGTGCGCAAGACGGCACTGCGGGAGCTGGCCTCTCAGGTCAAGACCTGCATGTCGACCGGGCCTGCTTTCATCCATGCACTGATGCAGGTGCAGCGGCCCGACGGGACGCTGCGAGGTCAGTATTGGCAGGTGCTTCAAGAGCTGATGGATGAGGTGGTGCGCAAGTTCGTCCGGACCGTGTGGGAAGACCGCAAAGGGGATGACATCGAACTCATGGAAACCCATCTTGTCAATCGCTTCCGGCTGGAGCTGCGCCTGCCGGGCGCCCTCCCAAAAGACGTGGTGAGCGAGGCGCTCAACCTGGTTTCGCCGGAAGAGGTCCGGGAGTGTGCCGAGCTGCTGCTGCGCGACTGTCGCCCCGCCACGGTGGCGCTGGCGCTGGCAGGCCGGTATCGCGAGCGGCTGCTTGACCGGACTGCGGAGTTGCTGGGGACGGCGTCCTCGCAGATTGATCTGGCCGATCAGACGCATATGAGTCGGCTGCTGGCTGCGGCAAGGGAATTGGCCCCCACCTTCCAAGGCACCTCGCTGAACAGTCTGATCAAGGAGGACGTCGATAACGGCACCTTCTGCTGGCGTGCGGACGACTCCCTGGTGGCCTATGACCTGCTTCAAGAGCTGGAGAAGCAGGGTTTGATTCAGCGACCGGAGTTGGGCACCCTGCTGCTGTCGGAATCATCCAACACGCCGTGGGCCCTGCGGCACGTGGACCGACGGCTGGTCTATCTGCAGGAGTACTTCCCGTCGGCGGGTGAGACCGGGATGCTGGAGGGTGTGCGAGTGGAGCACCTGCTGCTGGCGAAGCCGCAGCGCGACGAGGCGGCCTATCGGCGACTGGTCGATACCGTCCTGGAGGCAGAGTCGCCGCAGGCCTTGATGAGATTTCCGATAGAGGCTCTGGGCAGCGCTGAGCAGGCCGGGCATCTTCTACGCCGTCTGGGTCCTGACCGATCAAAGAACTGGTTGGATCTTCAGCGTTTGCAGGAGGATGTCATAGGCCACTTGCTGACCGCTGCGACGCAGGATGGCCATGCGGCGATTGTCCAGGCCATTTTCAAGCGGCAGTCGGGTCGCAATCCCATGTGGTTCCTCGCGCAATGCGGCGGGCCGAGCATCCTGCCCCAGGCATTTTCGAGCGGATCGGGGGACACGTTCGTCGCGTGGGCCGAAATGAGCCGACGCGCAGTGTCGGTGATGCCTGCTTCTACCTTGAAGGTGCTTCTGGAGGACGCCCGGGGCAACTCGCTGGTGTCTCAGGTATTAATGAAGAGCGATGTTCTGGCGCTGAGCGCCTTGCTGGACTTGATCGAGCAAGGACAGGCGTGTGGGAAGTTCAAGGGGCATGAATATGCCGGCCTTCTCCTGGCGCCTATCCAGGAAGCGATGGCTGAGGGTCGCGTGGAACACCTGAAGGTCCTGGGGGCTCATGCCCTGCAGGGTGCCAGCCGCAATTGGCTGACTGCGTTGACGCTGCAGCCACTGCTGGAAGGCCCAAACCTGTGGCAGGGGTGCCTGGGTGCTGTAAACGGGCAAAGCGTGGAAGCTGTGCGATGGTTCAAATCTGTGGTTATTCAAGCGGGCGAAGCCCGCTACCTGACCCCATTGCAGGCGGGCATGCTGTTGTGCGGCAAGCCTACCTCGATCTCGGCCCAGGCGGTGGCTGCTGGTGTTGGCGACCATGCAGTCCTTGCGGAGGTCTTGGATGGCGTGGTGAAGGCGGCACACCGAGGCTGGGTCACTCCAAAGCAGGTAGAGCAAGCGCTCTGTTTGAAAGACTCCAACCAGTTGAGTGGACTGGCCAGCATCATGTTGCAGGTGGGCGAAAGCTGTGCAGAAGTGTGGACAGATACTGTGATCGCGCTTCATGTCGATCGGCTGTTGACGCCGGATCATGTCGTCTTGCTGCTCGCCTCCCCCTCGGCCACCGACCCGGAATGGGAGAGGATGACCCCGGGTCTTATAGGAGCCCCGCTGCCCCATTTCCTGTGCTGGTTGGCAGACGAGGAGGCTGAGGCGGCGACAGCTCAAGGCGCAATCTACCTCGCGCCGGAACATCGCATGGACCACTGGGGCAATGCGCTCATCCGTCTGTTCAAGGCGGGGTGCCTGGAGTCTGCGCAGGTGGTGGATCTCCTGGCTGGCTGGAATCGTGGTGAGCCTGCCCTGCCGGTGGCCATGCGGCGCGGCAAGCTCACCACCATGGCTGCACTCATGCGCACCTACGCTCGGTTCAGGTCGCAAGATCTGATTGATGAGCCGAGATTGGTGGGGTTGCTGCAGGTCTTGCCAAAGTCACCGGCAGGTACGCAGGCGCAGCCGCGAGTGCCCCTGGAGGCGGTGAGTGACTACGTCTCGGCCGTTGTGCAGATGGCGGTTGAAGGACTATTGAGTGAGCGCGCCAGCGTGAGCCTCATCACGCCTTATCTTTCAGAAGAATTTGATGCGGGGGACTTGGCCGCGCGCGAGCGTGCAGTCAAGATGGTGGAGAACGCAGTGCGCAGCAAGGTGGAAAACGCGCCTGTCCGTCGGAATTCCCGCTGATGCCCACGCGAAGTGCTGCCGGACCAGGAGATATTTGTGCGGGGTTCCCTGCGGCGTGGCGTGCAAAGGCGTGGTGCTTGATAACGACCCGACGATAGCGCCCCGATAGCGCCCCGATAGCGGCTCAATAGCACCCCAACGGCGTCCTGATGACGATAGCGCCACGCAACAGTGATGCTGAAAGCGTGGCGCCAAAAATAGTGGCGCAGAAATGAGAAAGGCCAGCTTGCGCTGGCCTTTCGGAATATGGTGCCCAGGAGAGGACTCGAACCTCCACGGAGTTACCCGCTAGTACCTGAAACTAGTGCGTCTACCAATTCCGCCACCTGGGCAAGGTCAAAAATCACTGCTTTGCTTCTCTAAACTGAGAAACACCGAGAACATGCGGTGAACAAGGAGCGCCAATGAGTTGATCCTCAGGTATCCTAGTCACCAAGTTCTCGAGAAGCGCTTTTTGCGTTTCAGGAAAGACAAGGATCATACTATCAAAAACTTCAAGAACGCAAGCTCGCAAACGCCTGCAACTCAGTCGGGCGCCCACCCCGGAACGGGGACTGGAAAGACACCTGGCGCCACACCCGGTCCATTGATGGGCGAGGTCGAAGGCACGGTGCAGGGGCATCGTGATGGGCACGGGTTTCTGATGCCGGATGACGGCCAGCCCGATGTCTATCTTTCCGCCCAGGAGATGCACGCCGTGATGCACGGCGACCGGCTGCGCGTGCGTGTGGTGCGCCTTGACAAGCGCAACCGCCCCGAAGGCCGGGTGCTGGAGATTCTGGAGCGGCGCAAGAAACCCATCATCGGCCGGCTGCTGCTGGAGTCCGGTATCTGGCTGGTGGCGCCCGAAGACAAGCGTTATGGCCAGGACATCCTGGTGCCCAAGAACGCGATTGCCAATGCAACGGCGGGTCAAATCGTGGCCGTGGAGCTGACCGAGCCGCCTTCGATGTACTCGCAGCCCGTGGGGCGTGTGACCGAGGTGCTGGGTGAAATCGACGACCCCGGCATGGAGATCGAGATTGCGGTGCGCAAGTACGAGGTGCCGCATGCCTTCAGTGCCGACACCCTGGCGCAGGCCGCCAAACTGCCGGACAAGGTTCGCGCGGCCGACATGAAGGGCCGGGTGGACCTGCGCGATGTGGCGCTGGTGACCATCGACGGTGAAGACGCGCGGGACTTCGATGACGCGGTCTATTGCGAGCCGCACAAGCAGGGCCGGGGCAAGACGGCATTCAAGGGCTGGCGCCTGCTGGTGGCCATCGCGGACGTGAGCCACTATGTGAAGCCGGGCGAGTCGCTGGACCGCGATGCCTATGAGCGTGCCACGTCGGTGTATTTCCCGCGCCGGGTGATTCCGATGCTGCCGGAGAAGCTGTCCAACGGCCTGTGTTCGCTGAACCCGGAGCAGGATCGCCTGTCGATGGTGTGCGACATGCTGGTGGATGAAGCGGGTGAGGTGCAGGCCTATCAATTCTTCCCGGCGGTGATCAACTCGCATGCCCGGCTGACCTACACCGAGGTGGCGGCCATCCTGGGCAATACGCATGGGCCGGAAGCTGCCAAGCGCCGCGATCTGGTGCCGCATCTGCTGCATCTGCATGAGGTGTATCGCGCCTTGTTGTCGCAACGTGCCAAGCGCGGCGCGGTGGACTTCGAGACGACGGAAACGCAGATCGTCTGTGATGACAACGGGCGCATCGAGAAAATCGTTCCGCGTACCCGCAACGAGGCACACCGCCTGATCGAGGAAGCCATGCTGGCGGCCAACGTCTGTGCGGCGGACTTCATCGCCGGTGGCAAGCATGCGTCGCTGTTCCGTGTGCACGAAGGGCCGACGCCCGAGAAGCGGATGGCGTTGCAGGCCTATCTGCGGGCCCTGGGTATTGGCATGGGCTTGAGTGACGATCCTGCACCGGGTGAATACCAGGCGATCGCACAGGCAACGAAGGAACGCCCGGACGCGCAGCAGATCCACACCATGCTGTTGCGGTCGATGCAGCAGGCGATCTATACGCCAGCCAATTCGGGCCACTTCGGTCTGGCCTATCAGGCGTACACGCACTTCACGAGCCCGATTCGCCGCTACCCCGACTTGCTGGTGCACCGGGTGATCAAGGCGTTGCTGAGCAACAAGAAGTACACGCTGGACGCCCACAAGATGGAAGCGGCGAAGCCGCTGCCCAAGCGGCCGGGCCGGCCGACGAAGACGCTGAATCCGGCCACGGCGGCGACCGAGGTGGAACGCTGGGAAATCGTGGGCGCCCACTGCAGTGCCAACGAGCGCCGCGCGGATGAAGCCTCGCGCGATGTGGAAGCCTGGTTGAAGTGCCGCTTCATGCGCGACCACCTGGGCGAAGAATTCTCGGGCACCGTGAGTGCGGTGACGACCTTCGGGGTGTTCGTACAGTTGGACGCGCTGTATGTGGAAGGTCTGGTGCACATCACGGAGCTGGGAGGCGAATACTTCCGGTTTGATGAGGTGCGGCAGGAGTTGCGTGGCGAGCGCACGGGGATCCGTTATGCGACGGGTGCGCGTGTGCAGGTGCAGGTGAGCCGTGTGGATCTGGATGGCCGGAAAATCGATTTCCGGCTGGTTCGGGAGCAAGATGAAGCGCGGCAACTGCAGCGGGCAATGCGGGACAAGCATGGCGATTCGCGGCGCGGCGACCGGCGCTCGGACAAGCGTGGCGCACGCAAGCCGCTGGCGGAGATCGTGAGTGCGCCGGAGTTGCCGGTGGTGTCAGCCCCGGTGGCTTCAGCAGTGCCAGCAGGCGGGGCCATCGAGGCCCTGGAGCGGGTCGAGAAGGCCGATCGCGCGTTGAAGGCAGAGCGCCGTAAGGCAGAACGCACGGTGAAGACGGCAGGGGCGAATCCGGTCAAGGTCCCGAAACGCACGGCTGCACGTTCGGTGGCGCGGGCGGCTGCTGGCAAGACCGCGCCTCCGCCGGCAGCGGCGAAGACGGCCCGTAAGAAACGGACTTGAGCAGACTGGCCTGGCGGGCGCGCTTTGTGGTGCGTGAGCCAGGCTTTTTTTTGTTCAGGTCGTGGGTCCGGCGCATTCGGCCTTGGGGCTTGCGCCTTGCGCCTTGCGCCTCGGCCTCGGCCTCGGCATCGGCTTACTGCGCCGGTAAGCGCCGGGGCGGGACCTGTTTGCTTCATGTCCCTTCTGTCTGGCTTCGTCAGCCATTCATTCCTTGACTTCCGCAAACAGGCCCCGCCCCGTCACTTACCCACACCGAGACCTACCATCAAGACAGTGCCATAAAACCCCATCAAGCAGCGCCATGAAACCTGCCATCACGCGGTGGATGAGGCTTGCCATCAAGGCTGCGCGTTGAATCCCGCCGTCAAGGCCGCGGTGCAGATTGCTATGAGATTGGGTGGCGTGCAACCATGGCCTCGATGAGGTCGGCCGCCCTGAGAGGGCCGCCATGATGGGCAGCAGATGCACCATGCCACACCACCGCAGTCAAGCCAACTTCGTGCGGCGAAGCATCCGGCGCCTGCGCCCAAAGACCGCCAGCCCAGCCCGCCAACACGTCACCCGTGCCCGCCGTGGCCAAGGCCGCAGAGCCACTGCTGTTGATGCTGGGCCGTTGGCCCGGTGACGCAAGGATGCTGCCAGAGCCCTTCAACACCACTGCTGCCTGAAACTTGTCGGCCAGTGCCTGTGCAGCCCCCAGCCTGTTCGCCTGGATGTCGGCAACGCCGCTGTATTGCAGCAGCCTCGCCGCCTCCAGCGGATGGGGTGTCAGAAGGCTGTGCAGACCGCGAGCGCGACGCGCTGCAAGCCGTCGTGCCAACCCTTCATGGGCAGCCACCAGATTCAGGCCGTCTGCATCCAGCACCAGTTGCTGCGCTTCATGCAGCACCGCATCCAGCCAGGGCAGAAGGGCACCACCACCGCCGCACCCGCACACCACCACCGCATCGCGCCAGCCGTGTGGCTGAACCCATCGATCCGCCGGCCAATGCATGAGCTCAGGCCGGGCCGGCCACGGCTGGCCATCATCCTCCAGCAACGCCGCATAGACCCGCCCCGCACCCGCCCCCAGCGCAGCCGAAGCAGCCAACCAGGCCGCGCCCCGCATGCCCGGCGCCCCACCCAGCACCACCACATCACCCTGTCGCCCCTTGTGGCTGGTCGCGCCTCGCGGATGATGCCGGTGCCAGCAGGCAATGTGGTCGGTGCCCGCCAGGATCGCAGTTGCTGCGGCTCCTGCTCCTGCGGCTGGCATTGGCGCCGGTGCTGATGCTGGCGCCGTCGCTGTTGCTGTTGCTGTTGCAAGGTCATCGAACCAGATGCGTCCACTGAACGCGCGGCCTTCACCAGTGAAGAGGCCCGGCTTGATGCTGAGTAGAGTCAAGGTGTGGTCGGCATCGGTGACATCGGGGCCGAGTGCCTGTCCGGTATCCGCGTTCAGGCCGCTGGGCAGATCGATGGCCAGTGTCGGCGCGGGATGTTGGTTGGCGATGCGGATCGCCGCAGCGATGCCGCCTTCCGGTGCACGGCGGGTGCCCAGGCCCAGCAGACCATCGATCCAGAGATCAATGCGACCCGCCAGCACGGCGGTGTCCGGAAGACCTTCATGAACCACCAGGCCCGCGTCGATCGCCCGGCGCAAGGCGTAAGCCGCGTCGCTACCTGCTTGCGGCGGAGGGCCGATGCGATGAACGCGGACCTGCCAGCCCCGCGCCGCGAGGCATCGCCCAGCGATCAATGCGTCGCCGCCGTTGTTGCCCGGCCCCGCCAACACCACCACCGAGCGGCCATGAGGCCATAAGGCCAGTGCAAGCCGGGCCGTGGCCTCACCCGCCCGTTCGATCAGGGTGTGAGGCGGATGTCCGGCAAGCGCCGCCTGTTCAAGCGCACGGCTCGCCGCTGTGTCATGGAGTGGCCAATCGGCCGTTGTGGTGGGCAGCAGGGCATGCATGGGCCCACTCTAGCGCAGCGCCCCGTGACGGAGTGGCCGCCATGTCAACGCAGCCGGGCGGCTTCCAGCACCGAGGGGTCCAGGCCACCATCCCGACCCGCCAGCCGTTCACCCAGCCACTGGGCCGCGCCACCAGCGAGCGCCCAACCCGCCTCGCCATGGCCGATGTTGAGCCAGACGCCCGGCACCCCGCTGGCCCCCACCACTGGGAGCTCGTCCGGAAGCAGCAGGCGCGAGGCCTTCCAGCGCTGTTGGCCGCCAGCCTGCAACGCTCCAGGGAACCAGTCGTGCGCCGCCTGATGCAGTGCGCCCAAGGACTGGCCATCGGGCTGGGTCGTTGCACCGCCCAGTTCCTGTGCGCCGCCGATGCGGACCCGCTGGCCCAGCCGCGTCATGCTGACACCCAAGGCCACGTCAATGACCGTGGCGCTCGGCCCGAGGTCTGGATGCGCCTCCAGTTGGCGCAGCGGGGCAGTGAGCGTGTGTGCGTGCACCTTCCCCCATGGAAAGCGCAGTCCCAAAGGCCCGAGCAGCGACGGTGCGCCCTTGCCGGCACACACCACCACCGCATCTACCCGCTGTGCCGGGCCGGTGGCCAAGTGCAGCGAGGGCTGCGTGCCGGGATCGATCTGCAGGACCTCGGCATTGAACTGCCAGCGTGCCCCCAGCCGCTGCGCCTCCTGCTTCAGCGCCTGGCTGAATTGGCGGGCATTGGCAGATTCATCCTGCGGCAGATGAATGCCTCCGTGCAGCGGCGTGTCCGGGTGCAGGCCCGGCTCCAGGAGGCGGCAGGTCGCCGCATCCACCTCACGATGTGCGATCTGGGCCGCCTGCAGGCGCGCCAGCATCGGCGCTGCCTGCCGGTATTCCTTGGCGCTGCGCCACAGCAGCAGCACCCCCGCGCGTTGCTCGATTTCCATCTGAAGCGCCTGCCGCCAGGTGTTCATGAGCGCCTGACCCTGCGTGGCCAACTGCAGCACCGCTGCCGGCACCGGCTGCTGGGCGCTGGCGCGCCGCGCCCGCCAATGGGCCCAACGCCAGCCAAGCTGACCAGGCGCACCGCGCCACTTCAGCCGTGCCGGCGGCCGCGCCGCGAGCAGCCCGGGTGCAATCAGGCCCGGGGGCGCAAAGCTGGCGCCAGTGGCCACGCTGGTGTCCCGTTCGAAGACCTGGACCTCGTGGCCCCGCAGGGTCAGCTCGTAGGCGGTGGAGATGCCAGCCACGCCGGCACCGATGACGGCAACCCGCATGTCAGCAGCCCCCCAGCGGCAGGCCCTGGGCCGGGCGGGGAGCGCAGCCCGCCGGGGGCTGCGGGAGGCGATCAACCGAAATGTCAGGCGTGTGTTCCAGGCCGGTCAGGGCGTGCGTCATGTCGTGCGTCCGGCGCCGCTTCATAGGGGCGGCGCCTGGTCTCGTAAGAGGAAAATCGGGAGCAGGTCGGGAGCCGAGTCGTGTCGGGCGCCCATGCCCGGTAAGGCGGGCGCCTCGCGCGAGGCGCCCAATGGTGCCAGGGCCAGAGCCTCCCGCCCGCAATGTTGGTGCGATCCTGTTGCACTTCAGTCACGTCTGACACAACCCAAATACAAGCTATGGTTAGCGGCCCCAAGCCGCCATGAGGCCGGCCGGGCTGGCCCCGGGTGCCGCCTGAACCTGGGGCAGGGCCCGGCGCCACGGGTTGGGCCGCGAAGGCCGTCAGAAATCGGGTTATACTCTTCGGGTTTTTGCCGGGGCGGGTGTCTTAAAACACCGGCTTTGGCATGAAACGCGGTGCAGCGTGGTGATCGAGTTGTTCAGGTCGAGTTGTTCAGGAATAGGTCCTGAACGAGGTACTGAACGAGGTTCTGAAAGACACGCTACATCGCAAATTCGCGGGTCCGGCAGCTTACTCACTCCATGAGTAGCAGCAGCCCGCTCACCAGCTTCGGGGTTCACCCCTGGCTCGGTGGGTGGCTCACAAGGTGTTGCAAGTTGTTTCTTGCGATTCGTGCCGGATTCTAGAACCCAACCTTCGGAGTTAAATTCATGTCCGTCACGATGCGCGAGATGCTGGAAGCAGGCGTCCACTTTGGTCACCAAACCCGCTTCTGGAACCCCAAGATGGCCCCGTATATCTACGGCCATCGCAACAAGATCCACATCATCAACCTCGAAAAGACGCTGCCCGCGTTCGAGGAAGCCCTGAAGTTCGTGCGCCAGCTGGCTGCCAAGCGCGGCACGATCCTGATGGTCGGCACCAAGCGCCAGGCTCGCGACATCGTCGCTGAAGAAGCCGCTCGCGCCGGCGTGCCCAGCGTGAACCAGCGTTGGCTGGGCGGCACGCTGACCAACTTCAAGACGGTCAAGACCTCGCTGAAGAAGCTCAAGGACATGCAGACCCAGGTGGACGCTGGCACCCAGCCTTCCATCAAGAAGGAAGCCCTGATGTTCCAGCGCGATATCACCAAGCTGGAAAAGAACATCGGCGGCATCCAGGACATGGCCGGCCTGCCGGACGCCCTGTTCGTGATCGACGTGGGCTACCACAAGATTGCCGTCGCTGAAGCCAAGAAGCTGGGCATCCCCGTGATCGGCGTTGTGGACACCAACCACTCGCCCGAAGGTATCGACTACGTCATCCCCGGCAACGACGACTCCTCCAAGGCTGTCGCCCTGTACGCCAAGGCCGTGGCAGACGCCGTGCTGGAAGGCCGCGCCAACTCGACGCAAGAGCTGGTCCAGGCTGTTGCCGCTGAAGGCGACGAGTTCGTGGAAGTGAACGAAGGCGCCTGATCGCCGCGTCCCCGCAAGGGTTCGACCAGGGGGCTGATTCAGCCCCTTTTTTCCAAGCAAGATTTCACAGGCCCCGTACTTTCCTGTTGATGGAGCGGGGCCTGTACCACACGGAGATTGAGATGGCTGCAATTACCGCAAGCATGGTCGCCGAGCTGCGCGCTCGCACCGACGCACCCATGATGGAATGCAAGAAGGCCCTGACCGAAGCCGAAGGCGATCTGGTCCGCGCTGAAGAGATCCTGCGCGTCAAGCTGGGCAACAAGGCCGGCAAGGCCGCGTCGCGCATCACCGCCGAAGGCGTGGTCGCCGCGGCCGTGGTCGGCGGCGCCGGTGCCGTGATCGAAGTCAACTGCGAAACCGACTTCGTCTCCAAGAACGATGCCTTCCTGGCCTTCGTGAACGCCCTGGCTGGCCTGGTGGCCGAGAAGAACCCCGCCGACGTGGAGGCCCTGTCGGCCCTGCCGCTGTCGCAGGAAAGCTTCGGCCCCACCGTGGAAGACGTCCGCAAGGGCCTGATCGGCAAGATCGGCGAGAACATGACGATCCGCCGCTTCAAGCGCTACGCTGCGGGCGCCAAGCTGACCTCCTACCTGCACGGTACCCGCATCGGCGTCATGGTCGAGTTCGACGGTGACGAAGTGGCTGCCAAGGACGTCGCCATGCACGTCGCCGCCATGAAGCCGGCCGCCCTGTCCTCCGCCGAAGTGCCGGTCGAGCTGGTCGAGAAGGAACGCAAGATCGCCACCGAAAAGGCTGCCGAATCCGGCAAGCCCGCCGACATCGTCACCAAGATGGTTGAAGGCTCGGTGCAGAAGTTCCTGAAGGAAGTCTCCCTGCTGGACCAGGTCTTCGTGAAGGCTGCCGATGGCAAGCAGACCGTCGCCCAGATGCTCAAGGAAAAGGCCACCACGGTGAAGTCCTTCACCTTGTACGTGGTCGGCGAAGGCATCGAAAAGAAGGTGGACGACTTTGCCGCCGAAGTGGCCGCCCAGGTGGCCGCCGCCAGCAAGGGGCAATAAGCTCCGCGAAACAAAAGGGCGCCCCCGGGCGCCCTTTACACTTGTGCCTGCGCCAGGCAGATGCAGCCCCGGTCCAGGGCGGTTCCAGCCGTATGCCTGTGCGCGCGCAACCCCATTGCCTTCAGTGGCTGTATTGACGAGGTAACAATGCCCGCGCACAAACGCATCCTGCTCAAGCTCTCCGGCGAGGCCCTGATGGGGGACGACGCCTACGGTATCAACCGCGCCACCATCGTGCGTATGGTGCAGGAGATCCAGGAGGTGACCCGTCTGGGCGTGGAGGTCGCCGTCGTGATCGGCGGCGGCAACATCTTCCGTGGTGTTGCCGGCGGCTCCGTGGGCATGGACCGTGCCACGGCGGACTACATGGGCATGCTGGCCACGGTGATGAACGCCCTGGCCCTGGCCGACACCATGCGCCAGGAAGGCATGACCGCGCGCGTCATGTCCGCCATCGCCATCGAGCAGGTGGTCGAACCCTACGTGCGCCCCAAGGCACTGCAATACCTGGAAGAAGGCAAGGTCGTGATCTTCGCGGCCGGCACCGGCAACCCCTTCTTCACCACGGACACCGCCGCAGCGTTGCGCGGGGCCGAGGTGGGTGCGGAAATCGTGCTCAAGGCCACCAAGGTGGACGGTGTCTACACCGCGGACCCCAAGAAGGACCCGACCGCGACCCGCTACAGCCGCATCAGCTTCGATGAGGCCATCGGCCGGAATCTGCAGGTGCTGGACGCGACCGCGTTCGCCCTGTGCCGTGACCAGAAGCTGCCCATCCGGGTGTTCTCCATCTTCAAGCCAGGTGCACTCAAACGTGTGGTGCTGGGCGAGGATGAGGGCACGCTGGTGCATGTCTGAGTGCAGATTCAAGTGCACGTCTGAGCGGACCGGCGCGTTAAGACAAGGGTCAATACCGCGCCGTCCCCACTGATCGAGGAAAAGAACATGAGCATCGCCGACATCAAGAAGAACGCCGAAACCAAGATGGCCAAGTCCATCGAGGCCTTCAAGAACGAACTGCAGAAGATTCGTACCGGCCGCGCCCATCCGGGCATCCTGGACCAGGTGCATGTGGACTATTACGGCTCGCCGGTGCCCATCTCCCAGGTGGCCAACGTCAGCCTGCTGGACGCCCGCACCTTGAGCGTGCAGCCCTGGGAAAAGGGCATGGGCCAGAAGATCGAGAAGGCCATCCGCGAGTCGGATCTGGGCCTGAACCCCGCCAGCCAGGGTGATCTGATCCGTGTGCCGATGCCGCCGCTGTCCGAAGAGCGCCGCCGCGACCTGACCAAGGTGGTCAAGGGCGCTGCTGAAGATGCCAAGGTGGCCGTGCGCAACCTGCGCCGCGACGCCAACGAGCAAGCCAAGAAGCTCACCAAGGACAAGGAAATCACCGAGGACGACGAACGTCGCAGCCAGGATGAGGTCCAGAAGCTCACCGACCGTGTGGTGGCCGAGATCGACAAGCTGGTTTCGGCGAAGGAAGCCGAGATCATGGCGGTCTGAGCGCACAGGACGTGAGCGCAGACAAGAAGGCGGGTGTCCCCCGCCATGTGGCCATCGTCATGGATGGCAACGGACGCTGGGCCAAGAAGCGCTTCCTCCCGCGCTTCTTTGGCCACAAGCAGGGCGTGGATGCCCTGGTGCGGGTGGTGCAGGCCTGTATTGATCGCGAGATCGAATACCTGACCGTCTTTGCCTTCTCCAGCGAGAACTGGAAGCGCCCCAGCGATGAAGTCTCCGGGCTGATGGGCCTGGTGCTGGCAGCGGTTTCCCGCTACCTGGCCCGCATGGGCGCCATGGGCGTGCGCATCCGCATCGTCGGCGACCGCGAAGCGGTCTCCGACAAGCTGCGCGCGGCCTGGGCCGAGGCCGAAGGCACGACGGCGCACAATTCCAAGCTGACGCTGAACGTCGCCTTCAACTACGGTGGCCGCTGGGACATTGTCCAGGCCTGCCGCAAGGCGATCGAGGCAGGTGTGCCGGCGCAGGAATTGACCGAGGCCAAGCTCTCCGAGTACATGGCCATGAGCTACGCGCCGGATCCGGATCTGTTCATCCGTACCGGGGGTGAACTGCGCATCAGCAACTTCATGCTGTGGCAGACGGCCTATACCGAGTTCGTGTTCTCCGATTGTCTCTGGCCGGAATTCGGCGAGGCGCAGCTGGACGAGGCGATCGCCGCCTTCCAGGCCCGTGACCGGCGCTTTGGTGGCGTCAACGTGCCTGGCACCGTCCAGGAAGCCTGAGTTCCTTCGCAAAGGTCAAGACCCCATGCTGTTGCCCCGCATCATCACGGCCGTTGTGCTGCTCGCGTTGCTGCTGCCGGCGCTGTTCGCGTCCACGCCGCTGCCTTTTGCCCTGCTGACGTTGGTGATGATCGCCGCCGGTGGCTGGGAATGGTCGCGCCTCAATGGCCGCCCCGGTGCCCCTGCACTGGTCTTCGGCGCCGTGCTGGCCGTGCTGTGTGGCCTGTGCCTGTACAGCCTGGGCTTCAGCCTGCCGGCCTGGTGCTGGTGGATTGCCGGCGGACTGTGGGTGCTGGGCGGCGCACAGGCCCTGAAGGCTGGTGTGGCCGGCTGGCCCCGGGTGCCGGTGGCCTTGCGCCTGGTGCTGGGCGCAGTGCTGCTCTGGGCGGCCTGGCTGGCGCTGATCACGGCCCGTGCCCGCGGCATCAACTTCTTGCTGTCGGCCATGTGTCTGGTGTGGATGGCGGACATCGCCGCCTATGTCTTCGGCAAGCTGTTCGGCCGTCGCAAGCTGGCGCCTGCCATCAGCCCCGGCAAGAGCTGGGAGGGTGCCCTGGGTGGCCTGTTCGGCGTCATCGTGCTGGCCGCGCTATGGGTGCATGTGATCGATGTCTACCTGCCGGTGGACGGCCCCAGCCTCTACCAGTTGCTGGTGAAACGCCTGGGCTGGCTGTCCCTGCTAGCCCTGGTGTTCCTGACCACCATGAGTGTGGTGGGCGACCTGTTTGAATCCCTGGTCAAGCGTGCCGCCGGTGCCAAGGACAGCAGCCAGCTGCTGCCCGGCCACGGTGGTGTGCTGGACCGTGTTGACGCGCTGCTGCCCGTGCTGCCGTTGGCCCTGGCGCTGAGTTCCCTGTGATGACTGCTTCCGTTCGTTCGCCGCAAGCTTCTCCCCAGCAGGTGTCCGTGCTGGGCTCCACGGGGTCCATCGGCACCAATACGCTGGACGTCATTGCCCGGCACCCGGATCGCTACCGGGTCTTCGCCCTGTCGGCGATGAGCCGGGTGGATGAACTCTTCAGCCAGTGCCTGACGCACCAGCCCCGCTTTGCCGTGCTGCCCGACGCCAGCCTGGCCACCCAGCTGCGTGAGCGCCTGCGCGAGGCGGGCAGCCGCACCGAGGTGCTGGACGGCCTGCAAGCACTCTCTGACATTGCTGCCCACCCTGACGTAGACGCCGTGATGGCGGCCATCGTGGGGGCCGCCGGCCTGGCGCCGGCCATGGCCGCCGCACGTGCCGGCAAGCGCCTGCTGCTGGCCAACAAGGAGGCCATCGTCCTGGGTGGTGCCTTGTTCATGCGGGCGGTGGAGGAGGGCGGCGCCACGCTGCTCCCGATCGACTCCGAGCACTCCGCCATCTTCCAGTGTCTGCCGGAAGACCGTGCCACCTGGCACGAGCGCATCGACCACATTGTGCTGACCGCCTCTGGCGGCCCCTTCCGCCAACGGGACCCGGCGTCTCTGGCAGATGTCACGCCCGACCAGGCCTGTGCCCACCCCAACTGGGTGATGGGCCGCAAGATTTCGGTGGATTCCGCCACCATGATGAACAAGGCGCTCGAGGTCATCGAGGCGCGCTGGCTCTTCAACCTGGAACCTGAGCAGGTGAAGGTGCTGATCCACCCGCAAAGCATCATTCACTCGATGGTGGTGTGCCGGGACAACTCCGTGCTGGCGCAGCTGGGCACGCCGGACATGCGTGTGCCCATCGCCTACGGGCTGTCTTTCCCGGAGCGGATCACCTCCGGTGCCGGACGGCTGGACCTGCTGGCCCATTCCGGCCTCAGTTTCGAGGAGGCGGACGCGCGCCGCTTCCCCGGCCTGCACCTCTCCTGGCAGGCGCTGCGCGGCGCCGAGGGCAGCACGGCCGTGCTGAATGCCGCCAACGAGGAGGCGGTGGCCGCCTTCCTGGACCGAGGCCTGCGCTTCGACCAGATCTGCCACGTCAACCGCGATGCGCTGGAATCCGTGTCGCCACAAGCCGGCGAGGTCGATAGTGTCGAGGGCCTGCTGGCGCTCGATGCGCGCGCGCGCCGCCACGCGCAGGCGCTGATCAAACGCCTGGACACCGGGGTCTCCTGATGCTGTATTCCACCCTCGCTTTCGTGGTCGCCATCGGGGTGCTGATCGTTGTCCACGAATGGGGCCACTACCGGGTGGCACGTGCGTGTGGTGTGAAGGTGTTGCGGTTCTCGGTCGGCTTTGGCCGTGTGCTGCTGCGCTGGCAGAAGCATCCCGACAGCACCGAATTCGTGCTGAGTGCCTTGCCGCTGGGCGGCTACGTGCGCATGCTTGATGAGCGCGAAGGCCCGGTGCCCCCGGAACTCCTGTCCCAGACCTTCAATCGGCAGTCCCTGTGGCGCCGCGCCGCCATCGCGGCGGCAGGGCCGGTGGCCAATCTGGTGCTGGCGGTGTTGTTGTTCGCCAGCGTTGGCCTGATCGGCCAGCAGGAGCCCAAGGCTGTGATGGGCACACCCATGGCCGGCGGCCTGGCCGAGCAGGCCGGCCTGCAGTCCGGGGACTGGGTGCAGGCCTGGTCGGAAGACGGTGAACAGTGGGAGGACGTTCGCTCCCAGCCCGATCTTCACTGGCAACTGGCCCAGGCGGTGGGGGACCACCGTCCGCTCTATCTCAGCGTCAGCAATACGCAGGGACATGGCCACCGCAAATTGAAGCTGGCACTCGACACGCTGCAGAGCCGCGATCTGGACGCCGCCACCTTCCGCCAGATCGGCCTGGGTGGCTCGCCGGCGGCCCCTGTGCTTAATGCCGTCATGGCGGATACACCCGGCGAGGAAGCGGGACTTCACGCCGGTGACCGCGTGCTGAGCATCGACGATGTCCCCGTGCCGGACGTCTCCTGGGCCATGCAACGCGTTCGCGGGGCGGTGGTCGATGGCCGCGCCCAGCCCCTGCGATTCCTGATCCTGCGCGATGGCCAGCGCATCGAGCGCACTGTCACCCCTCGACTGGAGGGGAAGGGGGAGCAGGCCGTCCCGCGCATCGGTGTCAGCTTTGCCGGCGCGCCGGACATGGTGACGGTGCACTACGGCCCCTGGGAAGCGCTGCAGCAAGGACTGACCCGCACCTGGGAACTCAGCACGCAATCGCTCAAGACGCTGGGGCGCATGCTTGTTGGTGAAGCCTCGGTAAAGAATCTGAGCGGGCCCATCACCATTGCCGACTACGCGGGGCAGTCGGCTCGTCTGGGGGTGGCGCCATTCCTGGGTTTCCTCGCTGTCATCAGTGTCAGCCTGGGGGTGTTGAACCTGCTGCCGTTGCCGATGCTCGATGGGGGACACCTGATGTATTATCTTTTCGAGGGTCTGAGCGGCCGCCCTGTCTCCGAGTGGTGGCACAAGCAGCTGCAACGCGCAGGTATCGCCGTCGTGCTGCTGATGATGAGTCTGGCCCTTTTCAACGATCTGACCCGTCAACTGGGTCTGCACTGAAACTTCCGCATGTCCCGATTCCTGCCTGAGCCGATGCGCCCCCACGTGATCCAACTGGCGGTGCTGGCCACCGCGATGCACGCCGGTTCCGCATGGGCCGTCGAACCTTTCGTCCTCAAGGACATCCGCGTCGAAGGCCTTCAACGGACCGACCCCGGCACGGTGTTCGCGGCGCTGCCGTTCCGCATCGGGGACACCTACAACGACGAGAAGGGCGCCGCGGCGCTGCGGGCCCTGTTCGCCACCGGCCTGTTCAAGGACGTGCGCATCAACATCGACACCGATGCGGTGGTTGTGGTGATCGAGGAACGTCCCATCATCGCCAACGTGAACTTCGTCGGCCTGAAGGAGTTCGATACCGAGGCGCTGACGAAGTCGCTGAAGGACGTCGGCATCGGCGAAGGCAAGCCTTTCGACAAGGCCCTGGCCGACCGCGCCGAACAGGAACTCAAGCGCCAGTACCTCACCCGCAGCCTGTATGGCGCAGAGGTGACCACCACCATTACCCCGATCGAGCGCAACCGCGTCAACGTCAGCTTCCAGGTGACCGAAGGCGAACCCGCCAAGATCGCGGAAATCCGCATCCTGGGAAGCAAGGTCTTCAGCGAAAGCACCCTGCTGGGCCTGCTGGAGCAGACCACCACCGGCTGGCTGACCTGGTACACCAAGACAGACCGCTACTCCCGCGCCAAGCTGAATGCGGACCTGGAAACCATTCGCTCGTACTACCTGAACCGTGGTTATCTCGAGTTCAACGTCGAGTCCACCCAGGTCACCATCTCGCCGGACAAGCAAAGCATCAGCATTGCCGTCACCGTCAGCGAGGGCCAGCCCTACACGGTCAGCGGCATCAAGATGGAAGGCGAGTTCCTCGGTCGCGACGAGGAATTCAAGCGCCTGATCGCGCTCAAGGCCGGCGAGCCCTATCAGGGCGAGGCCGTGGCCCAGACCACGCGCAACTTCCAGGACCTGTACGGCACCTTTGGTTATGCGTTCGCCCGCGTGGAAAGCCGCCCGGAGATCGACCGGGCGACCGGCCAGGTGGTCGTGACCTTCGTGGGCGAGCCGCAGCGCCGCGTCTATGTGCGCCGCGTGCTCGTCTCCGGCAACACCCGCACCCGGGACGAAGTCATCCGCCGCGAGTTCCGCCAGTTCGAATCCTCCTGGTATGACGGCGCCCGCATCAAGGCCTCGCGCGACCGCGTCGAGCGCCTGGGTTACTTCAAGGACGTCACCGTCGACACCACCGAAGTGCCGGGTTCGCCCGACCAGGTGGACGTCACCCTGACAGTGACCGAACGCCCCACCGGCAACATCCAGATCGGCGCGGGTTATTCCAGTGCCAGCAAGCTGTCGCTGTCGGGCTCCATCTCGCAGGAAAACGTCTTCGGTTCCGGCAACTATCTGGGTATTCAGCTCAACACGGCCAGCACCGGCCGCTCGCTGGGCGTCTCCACGGTGGACCCGTATTTCACGGTGGACGGCATTTCCCGCGCCGTGGACGTGTTCTACCGCACGGTCAAGCCGATCAACAATCTGGGCGAACAGTACGAACTGGCCTCCTACGGTGGCTCGGTCAAGTTCGGCGTGCCGTTCTCTGAAGAAGACACCGTGTTCTTCGGCGTCGGTGCGGAGCAGACCCGCATCACCACCTCCAAGGGCCTGCCCAACAGCTACCTGTTGTTCGAACGTGCGTTTGGCGGTTCGGCCCTGTCCATCCCGCTGACCATCGGCTGGAAGGCCGACAACCGGGACAGCGTCATCACCCCGTCCGCGGGCTCGATGAAGCGCGTGAACCTGGAAACCAGCGTCGTCGGCGACTCGCGTTACGCCATTGCCAACATGCAGTACCAGCAATTCATTCCGCTGGGCCGCAAGTTCTCGCTGATGATCAACGGCGAAGTGGCCTGGGGTGAAGGTCTGATGGGCCGGCAATACCCCATCTTCAAGAACTTCTACGGCGGCGGCCTGGGTTCGGTGCGGGTGTTCGAATCCGGTACGCTGGGTCCGGTGGACATAACCGGCTCCTACACAGGCGGCAACCGCAAGTTCAACATCAACACCGAGCTGTACGTGCCCGTACCGGGCGCGGGCAACGACAAGAGCTTCCGCCTGTTCGCCTTCCTGGACGTCGGCAACGTCTGGGGCACTGACGACAAGCTGAATTTTGACGATACCCGTGCCGCGGGCGGTATCGGCATCAGCTGGCTGTCGCCGATGGGTCCGCTCAGGCTCAGTTACGGTACGCCAATCAGGAAGCTGCGGACGGATAGAATCGAGCGATTCCAATTCCAGATCGGGACATCATTCTGATGAAGAGCATGCTGTTGAAGATGGTGGCCGCTGTCGCCCTGACAGCAACCACGGCTTTGGCTGCCCAGGCCCAGGAAATCAAGATCGGCTACGTCAACAGCGAGCGGATCTTGCGCGAGACGAATCTGGCCAAGGCCTCCGAAGCCAAGCTGCAGGCGGAGTTCAGCCGCCGCGAGAAGACCCTGCTGGAGCAGGAGGGTAAGCTGCGCGGCGCCGCCGAGAAGCTGGACAAGGAAGGTCCGGCGCTGACCGAGGCGGAGCGCGCCCGCCGTCAGCGTGAACTGATCGAGCAGGACCGTGATCTGCAGCGCAAGCGTCGCGAATTCAACGAAGACGTGGCGCAGCGCAAGAATGAAGAACTCGCGGGCGTGATCGAGAAGGCCAACAAGGTCATCAAGCAGATCTTCGAGCAGGACAAATACGACCTGATCGTCCAGGATGCCGTACACGCCAGTGCCCGCGTGGACATCACCAAGAAGGTGATTGACGCGCTGAACGCGCAGAAACAATGAAGCGGATGCCATGAAGCAGGTACTGGTATCGGACCTGATCGCCGCCTTGGGCGGCGTTTCTCTTGGTGCTTCGGATACGGCCATCCGTTACGTGGCACCGTTGGAAGAGGCGGGCCCGGAGGCCATCGCCTTCCTCGCCAACCCCAAATACCTGCCGCAACTGGCCTCCACCCAGGCTGCTTGCGTCATCGTCTCGCCGGCCATCCAGGAGGCCGCCGCGGGGCGCCAGGGCGAGGGGCGGCAAGCCAGCTGCATCGTCACACCGGACCCCTATCTCTACTTCGCCCGCCTTACCCAGTGGTGGGTGCAGCACATGCGTGAGGCGCGCCCCGCGCCGGCCGTGCACGTCACCGCCAGCGTGGCGGCGGACGCCCAACTGGGCGCAGGTGTCGAAGTCGGCCCCTTTGCCGTCATCGAAGCTGGCGCGCGCATCGGGGACGGCGCCCGCATTGGCGCCCACACCGTGGTGGAGCGCAACGCCGTGGTGGGTGCCAGCACCCGCCTGGCGCCGCGTGTGGTGCTGGGCTACGACTGCATCGTGGGCGAGCGCTCGCTGATCCACAGCGGCGTCGTCATTGGTGCGGATGGCTTTGGCTTCGCCCCCACCAAGGGCGACAGTGGCATGAAGTGGGTCAAGATCGAACAGCTCGGCGCCGTGCGCATCGGCAACGACGTCGAGATCGGGGCCAACACCTGCATCGACCGTGGCGCCCTGGGCGACACCGTCATCGCCGATGGTGCCATCATTGACAACCTGGTCCAGATCGCCCACAACGTGAAGATCGGCAAGGGCACCGCCATCGCCGGTGCCGTGGCCATTGCCGGCAGTGCCGAGATCGGTGCCAACTGCATCGTGGCCGGCGCGGCGCGCATTAATGGCCACATCAAGATCACCGACGGGGTGCAGATCGGGCCGACGGCCAACATCAGCAACAGCATCGACAAGCCCGGCGCCTATGCCGGCATGTGGCCCTTTGAGGACGCCGCGTCCTGGCAGAAGAACGCCGCCGCGCTGCGCGGGCTCTATGAGCTGCGCCAACGCGTGCGTGCCCTGGAAAAGAAGACGACATGAACGACGAGAGCAGCAAAATCGACATCCACGGCATCCTGGCGAAGCTGCCGCACCGTTATCCCATCCTGCTGGTGGACCGTGTGCTGGAAGTGGAGAAGGGTGTGCGCATCCGTGCGCTGAAGAACGTCAGCATCAACGAACCGTTTTTCCAGGGCCACTTCCCGCATCGTCCGGTCATGCCGGGCGTGCTCATCCTGGAAGCGCTGGCCCAGGCCGCCACCTTGCTGGCCGTGCAGAGCTACGACTTCTCGCTGGACGAGAACCATGTCGTGTACTTCGCCGGCATTGATGGTGCCCGTTTCAAGCGCCCGGTCGAGCCGGGTGACCAGTTGATCCTGGACGTGACCCTGGAGCGTGCCAAGGCCAGCATCTACAAGTTCGGTGCCAAGGCCCTGGTGGGCAACGACGTCGTGGCCGAAGCCGGCCTGATGTGCACGATGCGCCGTCTGGACTGCTGAACACCCGACCATGGCCAAGATCCATTCCACTGCGATCGTCGACCCGAAGGCGCAGATCGACGCCGATGTCGAGATCGGCCCCTACGCGGTCATCGGCCCCGAGGTGCGCATCGGCGCTGGTACGCGGATCGGCCCGCACACCGTGGTGGAAGGTCGCACCACCATCGGCCGCGACAACCGCATCTTTCAGTTCGCCTCCATCGGCGCCATGCCGCAAGACATGAGCCACGGTGGTGAAGTCACCGAGCTGGTCATTGGCGACCGCAACACCATCCGCGAGTTCTGCACCTTCAACACCGGCACCTTCAAGGAGCAGGGGGTGACGCGCGTGGGCTCGGACAACTGGGTCATGGCGTATGTGCATGTGGCGCATGACGTCGTGGTGGGCAACCACTGCGTGCTGGCCAACAACGCCACCCTGGCGGGCCATGTGCACGTGGGGGACTGGGCGACGGTGGGGGGGCTGACCGGCGTCCACCAGTTCGTGCACATTGGCGCCCACGCCATGATCGGTTTCCAGGGCCATGTGGCCCAGGATGTGGCCCCCTACATGACGGTGGACGGCAACCCGCTGGCGGTGCGCGCTGTCAACCTGACCGGCCTGCGCCGCCGCGGTTTCAGCAATGACCGCATCGGCACCATCCGTCAGATGCACAAGCTGTTGTTCCGGGACGGTCTGACCCTGGAGCAATCGGTGCAGGACATCGAGGCGCTCAAGGATGGGCAGGGCCCCGACACCGTGGCCGACGTTCAGCTGATGCTGGACTTCCTGGCCACTGCCAAGCGCGGGCTCGTTCGCTGACATGGCTGCTTCCACGGACCCTCGACTGGGCCTGGTGGCCGGCGAGGCTTCCGGGGATCTGCTGGCCAGTCTGCTGCTGCAGGCGCTGAAAACGCGCTGGCCGGGGCTGACCAGTGCCGGCATTGGCGGCCCGAAGCTTCAGGCCCTGGGTTTTGATGCCTGGTGGCCCAGCCACAAGCTCTCCATCTTCGGCTATTGGGACGCGCTCAAGAACATCCGCGAGTTGCTGGCCATCCGCCGCCAGCTCGGGGACCGGCTCATCCAGGACCCGCCCTCGGTGTTTGTGGGCGTGGATGCGCCGGACTTCAACTTCGGGCTGGAGCAGCGCCTGCGTGAGGCTGGCATCAAGACGGTCCATTTTGTCTGTCCGTCCATCTGGGCCTGGCGGGCGGAGCGTGTGCACACCATCAAGCGCAGCGCGGACCATGTGCTGTGCCTGTTCCCGTTCGAGCCGGAACTGCTGGAGCGGCATGGCATTGCCGCCACCTATGTGGGCCATCCGCTGGCTGACAAGATTCCGCTGGAGCCGCCGCGAGATGACGCACGCGCGAGCTTGGGCCTGGGGGCCGATGAGATCGTGGTGGCGGTGCTGCCCGGCAGCCGGCGCAGCGAACTCCACTACATCTTTCCGCCGCTGCTCGACGCGGCACGTCGCATGGCGGCGCAGCGGCCCGGGCTGCGTTTCCTGGTGCCGGTGGCGCCGGGTTTGCGTGAACTGGCGCAGGCCTTGGTGAGCGAGCACGGCCACGGCCTGCCGCTGACCTTGCTGGAGGGGCAGGCGCACGAGGCCCTGGCCGCCTGCGACCTGACTCTGGTGGCCAGTGGCACGGCGACGCTGGAGGCGGCGCTGTTCAAGCGCCCCATGGTCATTGCCTACAAGCTGCACTGGTTCAATGCCTGGCGCATGAAGGGCAAGGCCTTGCTGCCCTGGGTGGGGCTGCCCAATGTGCTGGCCCGCGAGACCGTGGTGCCGGAGTGCTTGCAGGATGACTGCACGGGCGAGAAGATCGCGCGTGAGGGCCTGGCCTGGCTGGACGACGCACCGCGTCGGGAACGGCTGCGTGAGCGCTTCATCGAGATTCACCAGACGTTGCGCTGCAATACCGCGCAAAGAGCCGGCGATGCGATCGCAAAAATCCTCGGCACCTGAGCAACTGGGCCTGGACTGGCAGCGCGACGGCCTGCTGGCCGGCGTGGATGAGGCGGGCCGCGGCCCGCTGGCTGGCCCGGTGGTGGCCGCTGCCGTCATCCTGGACGACATGCAACCCATCAAGGGTCTGAACGATTCCAAGGTGCTCAGCGAGAAAAAACGCGAGCAGCTCTACGACGAGATCCGCGCCAAGGCGCTGTGCTTCTGCATTGCCGAGGCGACGGTCGAGGAGATCGACCGCATCAACATCCTGCAGGCCACCATGCTGGCGATGCGCCGTGCGGTGGAAGGCCTGCGCCTGACGCCGGCGCAGGTGAAGGTGGATGGCAATCGGCTGCCGGTGCTGCGCATCCCGTCGGAGGCCATCGTCAAGGGGGATGCCCTGGTGCCGGCCATTTCGGCGGCGTCCATCCTGGCCAAGGTCCATCGCGACCGGCTCTGCCTGCAGATGCATCAGGCGCACCCGCACTACGGGTTCGACAACCACAAGGGCTACGGCACACCGGAGCACCTGGAGGCGCTGCGCCTGCATGGTGCGAGTGCGTGGCACCGTACCAGCTTTGCGCCTGTGCGCCAGTGCCTGGAAGGCGTGGTGGCGACCACTGCCATCATCACAGGCGGCACCAGGCCCACAACCATCGTCACTTCGGTGACCACCGCGACCGCAGAATTCGAATGACCACAGGGCCCATCTGGCAAGCCATCACCGCGCGGGACAACGCGCAACTGCAGCGGCTCCGAAAGCTGGCGCAGGACGCGACGGCCTATCGCAAGATGGGTGGCGTCTGGCTGGAGGGTGACCATCTGGCGCGGGCGGCCCTGCAGCGTGGGCTGCGGCCGGCGCTGGCGCTGATCACCGATGTGGCGGGGCAGGACGACGCCTTGCACGCACTGGCAGACCAGGCGGCCAAGGTGCTGGTCGTGTCTCCGGCGCTGTTCAAGACGGTGTCCGGGCTGGAGTCGCCCGCGCAGATCGGCTTTGACCTGCAGTTGCCGCCAGCCATGCGCATGGATGCGAAGGCCGACTCGGTGGTGCTGGACCGGCTGCAGGATGCCGGTAACGTCGGCACCATCCTGCGCAGTGCCGCGGCGATGGGGTTCCGGCAGGTGCTGGCGATGAAGGGCACCGCCGCGCTGTGGTCACCCAAGGTCTTGCGGGCTGGCATGGGGGCGCATTTCGGGTTGCGCCTGTTCGAGGGGCTGAGCGTGAGTGACCTGGATGCGTTGCAAGTGCCGCTGCTGGCCACCAGCTCCCATACGGACGTGATGCTGCATGAGGCCGCGTTGCCTTCGCCCTGCGCCTGGGTGATGGGCCATGAAGGACAAGGGGTGGATGAGGCTCTGATGGCTCGCTGCGCGATGCAAATCGGCATCCCGCAGCCGGGTGGGGAAGAGTCCCTCAATGTCGCCAGTGCTGCATCGATCTGCCTCTACGAATCCGCCCGCCAGCGCGCGTAGGCTCAAAAGCCGCTCACTCGTCGTTGCAAATGCTCGCCGTAGCGCTGCTACGGCTGCGCTTTGCGCCTAGATTGAGCGGCTTTTGAACCTACGCGGTGCTCGTACGACACTTCACACCTCACAACTGGAGGCGCCAGGCTTTCCGAAACACGGCCACGGCTGTGCTTGCGCCTGGATTGAGCGGCTTTGAACCTGCGCGCTCCCTGCACGACACATCACTTGTCAGGTGCCACGGTCTTAAATACTCGGTGGGTGTGGGCGAGGGGAAGTCCATGAGGAGACGGTCAGGCCGGCCCTGGTGGCTCGGGTAGGCGCTCACGTATCACCGCGTTGACCTCGGCGCCATAGATCAGCGTGGTCGCGCTGATGTAGAGAAAGACCAGCGTGGCCACCACGCCCGCGAAACTGCCGTAGATCAGGGCCAACTTGCCAGCACTGCGCAAAGAATAAGAGAGCGTCGCGGCAGACGCCACCCAGAGCGCCGCGCCCACAATCGCACCCGGCAGCACCGTGCTCAGGCGCTGGCGGACATCCGGCAGCCAGCCGTACACCAGCGCATACAGCACCGTCAGCACCGCAAAGGCCAACCCGTAGCGAACACTGTTTCGCAGCCACGGTGTCTCCTGGCCCGCCCCCAGCCCTTTCTCAAGCGCCTGCCAGACATAAGGCATCACAATGACCGAGCTGAAGGTGGCCAAAATGCCGCCCCCGACCACCACGGTGAACAGCGTCACCTTCAGACGGGCCTTCCAGAACGGCAGGCCTCGCTCGACGCCATACGCCCGATTCAGCGCCGTGCGCACCGCCTGCATGCCAGAAGAAGCCGTCCACAAGGTGACAAACAGTCCAATGGCCAGCAGCGCCTGGCTGCGCTGCGCAAGCACCTGGTTGATCACCGGCTGCATGGCACTGCGCACCAGCGGCGGGGCATACTCCACCACCCGGTTCGCCAACGCAGCGGCGTCCCCGGGCGACCCAATGTAGGCGGCACCCGCCGAGAGCAGCAGCAACAGCGGGAACATGGACAGCACCGTCGAAAACGCCATGCTGCCCGCCTGGTTCGCACTCTGGTGCAACACGTAATGCTGCACGGCGCGCAGCAGTACGCCAACCCCGGGCGCACGCAGGGCGACCAGCTGCACTCGCCGCCATCGCCTGCTCAGACGCGGCATGCCGAGTGACCCCCAGAACGTGATGGCGGATGGGCGGTGGCGCTCAAGGTGCGGACCCGTTGACCTGTTGCGGCCGGAAGGGCATGCGGCGATCCCGATGCCCCCTGCGCCCTCCACACCCCTGGCGCGCCCGACGCCCCGGGCCACCCGAAGCGGGTTCTCCCCGGGCGCCAGTGGGTCAGTACATCAGCCGGTCGGGCCGAATGTCGCGCAGGATGGTGGTGGCGATCTCCTCGATCGACTTGTGGGTCGACGACAGCCAGGAAATGCCCGCTTTCTTCATCATCGTCTCGGCCTCGCGCACTTCGTAATGGCAGTTCATCAGGTCCGCGTATTTGCTGCCGGGCCGGCGCTCGTTGCGCACCTGGGCCAGACGTTCCGGGTCGATGGTCAGGCCGAAGCATTTCTTCTTGTGGGGCAGCAGCGGCGTCGGCAGGGCGCCACGCTCAAAGTCTTCCGGGATCAACGGGCAGTTGGCAGCCTTGATGCCGTGCTGCATGGCCAGGTAAAGCGACGTGGGCGTCTTGCCGCAGCGGCTCACCCCCACCAGGATCACGTCCGCCGAATCCAGGTTGCGGGCGGACTGGCCGTCGTCATGCGCCAGCGAGAAGTTGATCGCCTCGATCCGGTCGTGGTACTCCTGGCTCTTGGCAATGTCCGAGAACCGGCCGACCCGGTGGTTGGACTTCACGCGGAACTCGTCTTCCAGCGGGGCGATGAAGGTGCCGAACATGTCCAGCACCAGGCCTTCGCAGTGCTGACGCACCACGTTGAGCACCTCTCGATTCACCAAGGTGGCAAAGACCACGGGGCGCTGTCCTTCCCGGATGCCGGTCTCGTTGATCTCCTTGACCAACTGGTGCGCCTTGTCCGCGTTGTCCACAAAAGGCCGGCGCACATGGCGGGCCTTGACCGAGAACTGGGCCAGGATGGAGTTACCGAAGGTTTCAGCGGTGATGCCGGTGCCATCCGAGACGAAGTAGACGGTGTGCTGGGTCATGGCGAGCCTATGTCTGAGGGGCGGGGTGGTTGTCGCGGGGCAGCTGCGAAGGCCGGGAAGCGGGCACGACACATGCCACAGCCGCCCAGAACGGTCCCGCGCAGTCCCCGAACCAGGGTTTACATCATAGAGGCGCGAACCCGTAGAATCGTCCGCAACTTGCCCCTGCCCATCATGAACGCCCCGCCGCGACGCCCACAAGAATCGACAAGACCTGTCGCGCGCGCCGTTCTGTCCGCACGCTTTTTCTCCCCGCCGCGCGCCCTTCCCGGCAGCGCCGCCCGGTATGCAAAGTCTGCAGGCCCTGGGGCCCCGGTTTTTCAACATCACGGAGTTTTCCCATGTCTGATGCACGCTTCGAGGCGACCGCCCTGGTTGTACCCTTCGAGAAACTGAGGATGACCGATGTCGAGTCGGTGGGCGGCAAGAACGCCTCGCTCGGCGAAATGATTTCCCAACTGGCCGATGCCGGTGTGCGGGTGCCTGGCGGCTTTGCCACCACCGCCCACGCGTTCCGTGAGTTCCTGAAGTACGAAGGCCTGGACGCCCGCATCCAGCAGCGCCTGGCCGACCTCAACACCGACGATGTGCGTGCCCTGGCCGAGGCCGGCGCGCAGATCCGCGGCTGGCTCGAAGCCCAGCCCTTCCCCAAGGACCTGGAGGCCGCCATCCGGGCGGAATTCGCCCGTGTGACCGAAGGTCAGCCGGAGGCGTCCTTTGCTGTGCGCTCCTCGGCAACGGCGGAAGACCTGCCGGATGCCTCCTTTGCCGGCCAGCAGGAGACCTTCCTGAACGTCGTCGGCATTGAGGACGTGCTGCACAAGATGAAGGAGGTCTTCGCCTCCCTCTACAACGACCGCGCGATCAGCTACCGCGTCCACAAGGGCTTTGCCCACAACGACGTGGCCCTGTCGGCCGGTGTGCAGCGCATGGTGCGCTCCGACCTGGGCGCCGCCGGCGTCATGTTCACCATCGACACCGAGTCCGGCTTCAAGGACGTGGTCTTCATCACCTCCAGCTACGGCCTGGGCGAGACGGTGGTGCAGGGCGCGGTGAATCCGGACGAGTTCTATGTGCACAAGCCGGCGCTGACCCGCGGCAAGTTCCCCATCATCCGCCGCAATCTGGGCTCCAAGCTGATCCAGATGACCTTCGCGACGCCAGAGGAAAAAGCAGCCTCCGGCAAGCTGGTCAAGACGGTGGATGTCGAGGTGGAGCAGCGCAACCGCTACTCGCTGACCGATGAAGACGTCATCCAGCTCTCGCGCTATGCGCTGATCATCGAACAGCACTATGGCCGCCCGATGGACATCGAGTGGGGCAAGGACGGCAACGACGGCCAGATCTACATCCTGCAGGCCCGCCCTGAGACGGTGAAGAGCCAGGCGGAAGGCCAGGTCGAGCAGCGCTACAAGCTCAAGGGCCAGGGCACCGTGCTGGTGGAGGGACGCGCCATTGGCCAGAAGATCGGCACAGGCCCGGTGCGCCTGGTCGACAGCGTGGCGGAGATGGAGCGAGTCCAGCCCGGCGACGTTCTGGTCACCGATATGACCGATCCCAACTGGGAGCCGGTGATGAAGCGCGCCAGCGCCATCATCACCAACCGGGGGGGGCGCACCTGCCACGCGGCCATCATTGCCCGCGAGCTGGGCATTCCCGCCGTGGTGGGCTGTGGCGACGCGACCGACAAGCTCAAGGATGGGCAATTGGTCACCGTCGTCTGCTCCGAGGGCGACACCGGCTACATCTACGACGGCCTGCTGGAAACCGAGGTCAGCGAAGTCCATCGTGGGGAGCTGCCGTACTCGCAGGTCAAGATCATGATGAACGTCGGCAATCCGCAACTGGCGTTCAACTTCTCGCAGATGCCCAACAGCGGCGTGGGTCTGGCGCGTCTCGAGTTCATCATCAACAACAACATCGGCGTCCACCCGAAGGCCATCCTGGACTATCCGAATGTGGACACCGACCTGAAGAAGGCGGTGGAGTCCGTGGCGCGCGGCCACGCGTCGCCGCGCGCCTTCTATGTCGACAAGCTGGCCGAGGGCATTGCCACCATTGCGGCGGCCTTCTGGCCGCAGCCGGTGATCGTTCGCCTGTCTGACTTCAAGAGCAACGAATACCGCAAGCTCATCGGCGGCTCGCGCTACGAGCCGGATGAAGAGAACCCCATGCTGGGTTTCCGCGGCGCCTCGCGCTACATCAGCGGCGAGTTCTCCGATGCCTTCGCCATGGAGTGCGAGGCGCTCAAGCGCGTGCGTCACGACATGGGCCTGACCAACGTCGAAATCATGGTGCCTTTCGTGCGTACCGTGGCGCAGGCCGAAAAGGTGGTGGCGATGCTGGCGGAGCGTGGCCTCAAGCGCGCGGCGGCGGGTGGCAAGGATGATCTGCGCGTCATCATGATGTGCGAGGTGCCGAGCAACGCCATCCTGGCCGAGCAGTTCCTGGAGCACTTCGACGGCATGTCCATCGGCTCCAACGACCTGACCCAGCTGACCCTGGGTCTGGACCGCGACTCCGGCCTGGAGCTGCTCTCGGGCGATTTCGATGAACGCGACCCTGCGGTCAAGGCCCTGATCTCCCGGGCCATCGCGGCTTGCCGGGCGACCGGCAAGTACGTGGGCATCTGCGGCCAGGGCCCCAGCGACCATGCCGACTTTGCCGACTGGCTGGCGGCTGAAGGCATTGTGTCGATCTCGCTGAACCCGGACTCGGTCATCGAGACCTGGACGCGCCTGGCCAAGAAGTAATCGCCGAAACCGGCAGGGAAGAAGGGCGGCGTTGCCGCCCTTTTTTCGTGACGTATCGAGTAGACAGGTGGGTCTCCCGCAGGAAACAACCGATGGCGCGCCGCCACCCGCGCGGCGAAGATCCGGGCCCATGCCTGCACCAGGATCCGACCACCCCGGCCACCCCGACGCCTTCCGGCGCCAGCTCAACCGCCACTATGCGGCCTACACGGTCGGCCTCATCGTGCTGGTGGCCGTTCTGGGGCTTCTTGAATACTGGGGCATGCCCAAGCAATGGCTGGGCTTCAGCTTCCTGCTTCTCACCGTGCTGGTCTATGCCGGTATCGGCATCCTGAGCCGCACCACCGACCCGGTGGAGTATTACGTGGCCGGCCGCCGGGTCCCCGCGTTCTACAACGGCATGGCCGCTGGCGCTGACTGGATGAGTGCGGCCTCGTTCCTTGGCATGGCGGGCAGTCTCTACCTCTCCGGCTACGGGGGCCTCGCCTTCGTGCTGGGCTGGACCGGTGGCTTCTGCCTGGTGGCGCTGCTGCTGGCGCCCTACCTGCGCCGCTTTGCCCGGTTCACCATCCCCGACTTCCTGGGGGAACGTTTTGACAGCCGTGCCTTGCGGGTCATGGGCGCGGCGGCCGCCGTGCTGGTCTCGTTCATCTACCTCGTGGCCCAGATCTATGCGGTGGGCCTCATCACCACGCGCCTGACCGGCCTCACCTTCGAGATTGGTGTCTTCGTCGGCCTTGGGGGCGTGCTGGTGTGCAGCTTCCTTGGCGGCATGCGTGCGGTCACCTGGACCCAGGTGGCCCAGTACATCATCATGATCCTGGCCTACGTCCTGCCGGTCATGTGGCTCTCCGTCCAGCAGACCGGCTGGCCGCTGCCGCAGCTCACGGCCGGCCGGCAGCTCCAGCAGATCACTGCGCGTGAGCAGGTGCTGCTCCACGATCCCAAGGAACTGGAAGTGCGCGGCATCTACGAGCGCAGCGCCAACGACTACGAGCGCATGGTGGCCGAGCTGCCCCAGTCGCTGGACCTGGAGCGCCAGGCCGCATCGCAGCGCATTGCCCAGCTCAAGGCCGAAGACGCGCCGCTCGCCCAGATCCAGGCTGCCGAGAAGAGCCGCGCCGCCTTGCCTCGTACCGAAACCCAGGCCCGCGAGGAATGGGCCTGGGCCGCCCGGCAGCAACACCAGCGCGCCGAGCCCCTGGCCGGCATGCCGCCCCACGCCCAACCCTTTGCCGGCAACCCGGACGGCACGCCGCAGGAGCGCGAGACCTTCGATCTCGCCAGGCGCAACTTCCTGGCCCTGGTGCTGGTGCTCATGGTGGGCACCGCCGGCCTGCCGCACATCCTCACGCGCTACTACACCACCCCGAGCGTTGCCCAGGCCCGCAGTTCGGTCGCGTGGTCGCTCTTCTTCATTGCGTTGCTCTACCTCAGCGCTCCCGCGTTGGCCGTCCTGCTGAAATATGAGGTGTTCAACCATCTGGTGGGCATGCCCATCGCCGAGCTGCCAGCCTGGGTGCGCCAATGGATGCGTGTGGATCCCACGCTGCTGAGCATCCAGGATGTCAACCACGATGGGATTCTCCAGCTCGGTGAACTCCGCCTGGGCGGCGACGTCATCATGCTGCTCACCCCCGAGCTGGCCCGGCTGCCCTACGTGCTGGCCGCCATGGTGGCCGCCGGGGCGCTGGCGGCGGCGCTTTCCACCGCCGACGGCTTGCTGCTGACCATCTCCAGTGCACTTTCGCACGACATCTACTACCGCGTGCTGCATCCGACGGCTTCGGCCACCCAGCGCGTCACCATGTCCAAGGCGCTGCTGCTGGCCACGGCGCTCACGGCCGCCGCCGTGGCCACCCGCAAACCGGCGGACATCCTGCTGCTCGTCTCGGCCGCCTTTTCCCTGGCGGGCGCCAGCCTGGTCCCCGCGCTGGTGGGTGGGATCTTCTGGCGCCGCGCCAACAAGCAGGGCGCCGGCGCGGCCATGCTGGTCGGCCTGGGGGTGACGGTGTATTACATGATCATCGCCCACCCGGGCCTTCGGCAGGCGCTCGGTCTGCCTGGCGAACCGCAGCTCTGGTGGGGCATCCAGCCGATGGCCGCGGCCGTGTTCGGCCTGCCCGCCGGTGTGCTGGCGCTGGTGCTGGTCAGCCTGGCCACACCGCCGGGCTCGCCTGCGGCCCAGGCCGTACAGCGCCAGCTGCACGAGGTTCCGGGAAGCTCGGCATGACGCCTTGAGGCCGACGCAATGCCAGGTGGACGGGAGGCCGCCACTTCCGCTAGAATCGCGGGCTCACCTTGCCGGACCCAGGACTTGACGCTGGGGTTCGGCTTTCAGACTCTCTGAAACCCGCAAGGAGTATTTATGCGTCACTATGAGATCGTTCTGCTGATCCATCCGGATCAAAGCGAACAAGTTCCGGCCATGCTGGAACGCTACAAGGGCCTGGTCACCAACGGTGGTGGCAAGGTGCATCGCGTGGAAGACTGGGGCCGCCGTCAACTGGCCTACATGATCCAGAAGCTGGCGAAGGCGCACTATCTGTGCCTGAACATCGAGGCGTCCAAGGAAATCCTGGCCGAACTCGAAACCGGTTTCCGCTTCAACGACGCCGTGCTGCGTCACCTGACCGTTGCCAAGGACAAGGCGGAAACCGCTCCCTCGGTGATGATGAAGGCTGTTGAGCGCGAAGAAGCCCGCAAGGCTCCCCAAGAAGCGTCCGCCTGAACTGGCCGGCGCGAATCCTGAAGTTTGTATTTCTGAATCAGTCGCTCGCTGAGCGCAGATTCCAGGCTCCTGCAGCATGAACCCGTTGGCTGACCCTGTGGCTAACCAACTGGTCTTACGCGCAAGAGTCCAGGAACTCGCCGCGATCCGCTACACCCCCGCCGGCCTTCCGGCCCTGGACCTGATGCTCACGCATGAGTCCCAGGTCGAAGAAGCCGGGGCCCGCCGCAAGGTGGCCCTGGACATCAAGGCGGTGGCCGTGGGAGAGATCGTCAAGCGGGTGCAGGCGCTGGGCCTGATGGAAGAGGCGGTGTTCACCGGTTTTCTTTCGGCACAGCGGCAAGGTCGGGGCACGGTGTTTCATATCACCGGCCTGGTCCACTGATCAGTGCACTGGCTTCCCACAGGATTTGCGCATCGTTTTATCTGGATAGATTCGTAAAGAGGTCAATATGCCCCCGCCACGTGGTAAAGGTCGGTTCTCCAAGGACCGCAAGCCCAAGCGTAACCAACAATCGCTGCTGTTCCGTCGCAAGCGTTTCTGCCGCTTCACCGTCGCCGGTGTTGAGCAGATCGACTACAAGGACGTCGACACGCTGCGCGATTTCATCAGCGAAAACGGCAAGATCGTGCCGGCTCGCCTGACGGGCACGCGCGCCTTCTATCAGCGTCAGCTGTCGGTCGCCATCAAGCGCGCCCGCTTCCTGGCCCTGGTGCCTTACAGCGACCAGCACAAGGTCTGAGGAGTTAGCCATGCAAGTGATCCTGCTTGAAAAAGTGGCCAACCTCGGCGGCCTGGGCGATGTCGTCAAGGTCAAGGACGGCTACGCACGTAACTTCCTGATCCCGACTCGCCGCGCTCGTCGTGCGACCGAATCGGCCATCAAGGAATTCGAAGCCAAGCGCGTCGAACTGGAAAAGGCTGCTGCTGAAAAGCTGACCGCCGCCCAGGCTGTTGGCGAGCAACTGAACGGCAAGACCGTCACCATCAGCCAAAAGGCCGGTGTGGATGGCCGTCTGTTCGGTTCCGTCACCAATGCTGACATCGCTGACGCCCTGACCAAGTCCGGCATCGCCGTGGTCAAGTCGCAAGTGCGTCTGCCCAACGGTCCGCTGAAGACCGTCGGTGAGTTCACCGTGAACGTGGCCCCCCACACCGATGTGGTGGCCGACGTGACCGTGCAGATCGTCGCCGAAGCCGAGTAATCCATGCTCGCGCGAGTGTGGCTTGTCCACGCTCGCAAACCCTGTTGGCGCGGCTCGCGAGGGCTGCAACGATAGGTCAAACGAAAGCCGACAGCTGAGAAGCCGTCGGCTTTCGGCTTTTCAGGGCGGAGGTTGTCCACCGGATGTCCTCGGCTCTCCAGAGCTTTCCCACGGCTTTCCCACAGGTTTGTCCACATGTCCGCGATCTTCTCCGCCAACCCACCCGGATCCGGCTCCGGCGCCCGCGACGATGACGTCGCTCGCCTGCGCGTGCCGCCCAACTCCGTGGAAGCCGAACAGAGCGTGCTGGGCGGTCTGCTGATCGACAACACCGCCTGGGACAAGGCGGCGGACACGCTCAGCGACACGGACTTCTACCGCTTCGAGCACAAGCAGATCTACGGGGCGATCGGCAAGCTGGTGAATGCCGGCAAGCCGGCGGACGTGGTCACCGTGTTCGAAGAGCTGACGTCCCTGGGCAAGGCCGAGGAATGTGGTGGGCTGGCCTACCTGAATGCATTGGCGCAAGGCGTGCCCAGCGCGGCCAACTTGCGCCGTTATGCGGAAATCGTCCGTGAGCGGGCCATCCTGCGCAAGCTGGTGGCCACCTCCGACGAAATCGCCACGGCGGCGCTGAACCCGCAAGGCCGCCCGGTCAACGAAATCCTGGACGAGGCGGAAGGCAAGATCTTCCGCATCAATGAAGAAGGTTCGCGGGGGGGGCAGGGCTTCCAGAGCATGGATCGCCTGATGGTCGAGCTGATGGACCGGGTCAACGAGCTGGCGGAGCAGGGGGCAGAGGACGTCACCGGCGTTCGCACGGGCTTCTTCGACCTGGACCGCATGACCGCCGGCCTGCAAAAGGGTGACCTCATCATCCTGGCCGCGCGCCCGTCCATGGGCAAGACGGCGTTCGCCATCAACATCGGCGAAGCGGTGGCCATCAACGAAGGCCTGCCCGTTGTCATCTACTCCATGGAAATGGGTGCGGCGCAGCTGGCGCTGCGTATGGTGGGCTCCATTGGTCGCATCGACCAGAGCAACCTGCGCACCGGGCGCCTGAAGGATGATGAATGGGGACGGTTGGCCGAAGCGGTCGACAAGCTCGGCAACGCCCCCATCTTCATCGATGAAAGCCCGGGCCTCTCGCCTAGCGAAGTGCGCGCTCGCGCGCGTCGCCAGGCTCGCATTTGCGGCCAGCTCGGCCTGATCATCATCGACTATTTGCAGCTGATGAGCGGCAATGGTGGCGCCAATGAAGAAAACCGGGCCACCGTGGTGGGCGAAATCTCGCGGGGCCTGAAGGCGCTGGCCAAGGAGCTGCGCTGCCCGGTGATTGCGTTGTCGCAGCTCAACCGCTCGGTGGAAACGCGCCCCGACAAGCGGCCCATGATGTCCGACCTTCGTGAATCCGGCGCCATCGAGCAGGATGCGGACATCATCATGTTCATCTACCGCGACGAGTACTACACCAAGGACGAGTGCAAGGAGCCGGGTGTCGCGGAGATCATCATCGCCAAGCAGCGTAACGGCCCGGTGGGCACGGTGAAGCTGGCCTTCGCGCGGCACAACACCAAGTTCGAGAACCTGGCGCCGGGCTATGTGAGCCCCGGAGGCGACGAGTACTGATGCAGGGGGGCAAGACCCAACCCGTTAGGCCGATGTGGCAAGCACGGCACGTGACTATCATCCGCCTACATCTGGAGAGTCGGATTCATGGTCACCATCACCAGCCACAGCCCCGCCATCTGGCTTGCCGCAGGACTTCGCACCCCCTTTGCCAAGGTTGACGGCCCCCTGGCCCGGCACGATGCCCTCGGCTTGTCGGTGCCCGTGGTCCAAGCCATGCTTGCCCAGCTCCGGGGCGCTCAGCCCGATCTGGCGATCTGGGGCAGTGTGGCGCCCAATCTCACATGGAGCAACCTCGCCCGCGAGGTGTTGATGGAGGCCGGCGCGCCTGCGACGATCCCGGCTTTCTCCACCGTGATCGCGTGCTCCACGAGCATGACGGCCGCCTTCGAGGCCGCCGGGATGATCGACGATGCGCGCGGCCGGTCTCTGGCGCTGGTGGGGGGCGCGGAAAGCATGAGCCGTGTTCAGCTCGGCCTCGGGCAGAACCTCTCGGACTGGATGCGCGGCTTCCAGAAGGCCCGCTCCTTGGGCCAGAAGCTCTCGCACGCTGTTGAGCTCAACTGGCGCGACGTGCAGCTTTACCTGCCCTCGGTGACCAATCGGACCACCGGCCTGAGCATGGGCGAGCACACGGAGACGACCGCCAAGCAATGGCAAATCGCCCGCGCGGAGCAGGACCGCCTGGCTCTGGAGAGCCACCAGCGTGCCGTGGCGGGATGGGCGCGAGGTTTCTTTGATGATCTCGTGGTGCCTCTGGACTCCGTCGTGCGGGACAGCATTCCCCGCGGCGACACCTCGCTGGAGAAACTCGAGCGACTGCCGCCGGCCTTCGACCGCACCAGCGGCCAAGGCACGCTCAGCGCGGGCAATTCTTCGCCGCTGACCGATGGCGCGGCGGCGCTTTGGGTGGGCTCGCAAAGCGGCATGGAGAAATTGCCGGCCACCGCGCATCGGGTGAAGCTTGTTGATTGGGAGCTTGCCGCCGTGGACTTCCGGGTCGAGGGGTTGCTCATGGCGCCGGCGTTCGCCATTCCGCGCCTGCTGGCGCGTCACGGCCTGCGCTATGCCGATGTTGCGCTGTGGGAGATCCATGAGGCGTTCACCGCGCAGGTGCTCTTCCACATCAAGGCGCTGGAAGACGAGAGCTTCCTGCGCGAGAAGGTCGGCATTGCCGCGCCAGATCGTTTCGGGCCGTTCCCGCGGGAGCGGGTCAATCCCAACGGCGGCAGTACCGCACTGGGCCATCCCTTTGGCGCCACGGGCGCGCGCATTCTCAGCCAGGCCATCAAGGAGACGGCGGCCCTGCCTTCGGGCAGCCTCGCCATTGTCAGCATCTGCGCCGACGGTGGTCAGGGCAGCGTGGCGCTGTTGCAGTCGGCATAAGCGAGCTCGGCGCACTGCAAAGGAGCGTCAATAGGCGGCACCTGAGGCCGACCAGCCGTAGTTGGCGCCAGATGGATCGACGACTGGGCCTTGGGGGCGGCATCTTCAAACACGCTGGCGAGTTCGTGTTGGATCAGGCGATTCCTTCCGACAAAGGGCGTCATTTACCTACACGATCTGGCGCATTTTGCCCCCTTTGACCGCCAGGGCGGCCGGCTGCACACTCACCTGGCTGCGCGGCGGTAGCCCCGCGCAGCGTCGCACGAGGTATGCCATGCCAGTTGCCCAGTCATCCCCGCTGTCCCTATACCGTTCGTCAAACGACGACGACCTGCGCCCTTTGCGGGTCAGCGCAGACGCCTTCTTGCTCGGCGGCTGTGCGGCCGTGGCGTTGGTGACGATCGTGGCCGGCCAGCAGTTTGGCCAACTGGGAACCGCATGCGCCTGGGCTCTGAGTCTGCTGCTGTGTGCGTGCGCGCTGTTTGTGCTCACACGCGGCAGTTGGCTCAACTCCGTGGCGTTGCCAATGCTGTTGAGCAGTCTGGTCGCCCTGCAGATCCATGTAGGCGCCGGCCGCACCGAGTTTCACTTCGGTGTCTTCGTCGCCTTGGCGCTGATGATGGTCTATCGGCACTGGCTGCCGGTGCTGGCAGCAGCAGGAACCTTCGCCGTGCACCACGTTCTGTTCGACCGGCTTCAGGCCGCGGGCTTTGGCGTGTACTGCCTGACCGCCCCGGACTTCGGACAGGTCGTTGTGCATGCCAGCTACGTCGTCGCGCAGACCCTTTTCGAAGTGTTCATGGTCCGCAAGATGCGACGGGATGCGCTGGTCATGGCCGAGCTCCAATCCATCACCGAGGTGCTGGTGGCGACGCCGGGGAAGGTGGATTTTGCGGCGGTGACGCTACCGGTGACGACCAAGGTGGCGCGCCAATTGAGCGAGACCCTGAAAACTGTGGCGGCGACGGTCGGGCAGGTGCGCAGCGCGGCGGAGTCGGTGGATGCCGCCTCCAACGAGATCGCCACCGGCAATTCCGATCTGTCCATCCGCACGGAGGAGGCCGCCGCCAACCTGCAGCAGACGGCGGCTTCGGTGGAAGAGTTGGCGCAGGCCGTCAAGCAGTCCGCGGAAACGTCGCATGAGGCCTCACGGCGGGCACGCGAGGCGACCCAACGCGCAGGCGACGGCGAAGCCGCCGTTCAGACGCTGGCCAGCAACATGGCGCGTGTGTCCGAGTCCGCTCGACGGGTGGGCGATATCACCACGGTCATTGATGGGATCGCCTTCCAGACCAACATCCTGGCGCTCAACGCCGCCGTGGAAGCGGCACGTGCGGGTGAATCTGGCAGAGGCTTCGCGGTGGTGGCGTCGGAGGTGCGTGCCCTGGCGCAACGCAGCGCCGAAGCCGCTCGGCAGATCAAGGAGCTCATTGGCACCTCCACGCAGCAGGTCGCTGCGGGTGTGGAAAGTGCTGACGCCACCCGGCAGGTGCTTGCCGCCATCGTGGCCGATGTCCGCAACGTTGATGAGCTGCTGGGCTCCCTATCAACCGCCTCCGCCGAGCAGGCCAAGGCGGTGGAGACCGTCAACCATGCGGTGGTGGGGCTGGACACCACCACCCAACAGAACGCAGCGCTGGTCGAGCAGTCGACCGCTGCCGCCCATTCACTGCGAGAGCAGGCGCGTTCCCTGGCCAGTGCGGTGCAGCGCTTCGAGCTCGCCCAGGGCTGAGGGAACTTCTGCACAGCTCCCGCGAGCCGCAGCGGCCCCGATTCGGGATGGAGCGCTGCTGGCGGGCATGGCCACTACAATCCGGGCCCGGTTGGCGACGACTATAGACACGCGGTAGGGAAGCAGCTTTGCAGGATACGGATGTTGTGATCATCGGCGCCGGAGCCGCCGGGCTGATGTGTGCCGCCAAGGCCGGTGCGCGCGGGCGGCGGGTGCTGGTGCTGGACCACGCCAACAAGGCGGGCAAGAAGATCCTCATGTCCGGTGGCGGGCATTGCAACTTCACCAACCTCTATACCGAGCCGGCCAACTTTCTCTCGCAGAACCCGCATTTCTGCAAGTCAGCGCTGGCGCGCTACACGCAGTGGGACTTCATCGCGCTGGTCAACAAACATGCGGTGCCTCACCACGAGAAGAAGCTGGGCCAGCTCTTCTGCGACGGCAAGTCCATGGACATCCTGCAGATGCTGCTGGCCGAGTGCGAGGCGGTGGGGGCCCGCGTGCGGCTGGACACGACCGTCGAGAAGATCGAGCGGATCGAGACTGCGCAGGATGGGGGTGAGGGTGCTGGCGGTGCCCAGGGTGGCCAGGGCGGCTACCTGCTCCAGACCACCAGTGGCCCGGTACGCTGCACATCGCTGGTCATCGCAACAGGCGGCCTGTCGATCCCGACCATGGGGGCCACGGGTTTCGGTTATGAGGTGGCGCGCCAGTTCGGCCACCAGGTGCTTCCCACACGTGCGGGACTGGTGCCCTTCACCATCACCGACCAGCTCAAGGAACTCTGCACCGAGTTGTCCGGCACCTCCGTGGATGGCCTGGTGAGCTGCAACGGCAAGAGCTTCCGCGAGAACATCCTGTTCACCCACCGTGGCCTCAGCGGCCCGGCCATCCTGCAGATCTCCTCCTACTGGCTGCCGGGCCAGGCCGTTGAGATCAACCTGCTGCCCGACCGTTGCGTGCCGGACTGGCTCGCCGAGCAGCGGCGGGACCGCCCCAATGCCGAGCTCAAGACCCTGCTGGGGGAGGTCTTCACCAAGAAGATGGCGCAGCTGCTTTGCGAGCAGTGGTTCGTCTCCAAGCCCATCAAGCAATATGCCCATGCGGAGCTGGAGAACATCGCCACCCGGCTGTCCGAATGGCAGGTGGTGCCCGCCGGCACCGAGGGCTACCGCACGGCCGAAGTGACGCTGGGTGGCGTGGACACACGGGAGGTGTCGTCCAAGACCATGGAGTCGCTGAAGGCGCCCGGGCTGTACTTCATCGGTGAAGTGCTGGACGTGTCCGGTCACCTGGGCGGTTTCAACTTCCAGTGGGCCTGGGCCTCGGGCAACGCTGCAGCACAGTTTGTTTAAGGAACCTCTGCATAACTCCCGCGAGCCGAGGTGCCCCTGATTCGGGATGGGGACGCAAGGCGCAAACCGCAGCCATAGCGGGCACCATGGCGAGGATTTGCAACGCCGCGGACCGCCCGAAGCGGGGGCACCTCGGCCGCGAGGAGTCATGCAGAGGTTCCTTAAGGATCCTCGGCTCGCGGGAGCTATGCAGAGGCTCCTCAGGCGACTGTTGCCTCACTGGCGCATGCGGGGCCATGTTTCGTCGCCGAGCTAAACAAGGGCGTTATCAGTACGCGTTTGCTGGCATTAGGTAGTAACACTAGCTCCCTGATGCAAAGGAGTATCTTCTTATGCACTCCTGGGTACCACTCCGGCATTTCCGGATCGGTATCGTTCATGGCTTCAATGCTGCACGGTTCACCGGGTGGACGTTGAACATGAATACCAACAATCAGGAGACTTCCCCATGCACGCTTCCCTTTGTGTAGCGCGCGCCGCCCGTGTGGCGGCCGCTGCTGCGGCTGTGGTGTTGACGTTCAGCGCTGCGGCCCAGGCGCAGACCGAGCTGGTGATCGCCACGGTCAACAACGGCCACATGATCGAGATGCAGAAGCTCAGCAAGCATTTCGAGCAGGCCAATCCCGACATCAAGCTCAAGTGGGTCACGCTGGAAGAAGGCGTGCTGCGGCAGCGGGTCACCACCGACATTGCCACCAAGGGCGGCCAGTTCGACGTGATGACCATCGGCCTGTATGAGGCACCCATCTGGGGCAAGAAGGGCTGGCTGCAGGAACTCAAGCCGGATGCCGCGTATGACGTGGACGACCTGCTGCCCGCCGTGCGCAGCGGCCTCTCCGTGGAGGGCAAGCTGTTCGCGGCGCCGTTCTATGCTGAAAGCTCCATGCTCATGTACCGCAAGGACCTGGCCGACAAGGCCGGCGTGCAGGTGCCCGAGCGTCCGACCTGGCCGCAGATCAAGGACCTGGCGGCCAAGATCCATGATCCCAAGAACGGCGTCTACGGCATCTGCCTGCGTGGCAAGCCGGGCTGGGGCGACAACATCGCGCTGATCACCACCATCGCCAACACCTTCGGCGGCCAGTGGTTCGACATGCAATGGAAACCGCAGCTGGACACCAAGCCCTGGAAGGAAGCGGTCAGTTTCTATGTGGACCTGCTGAAGAACTACGGCCCGCCCGGATCGTCCGCCAACAGCTTCAACGAAATCCTCGCGCTCACCAGCTCCGGCAAGTGCGGCATGTGGGTGGACGCCACCATTGCGGCCTCCTTCGTGTCGGACCCCAAGCAGTCCAAGGTGGCGGCCCAGATGGCTTTTGCGCAGGCACCCACCATGAACACGCCCAAGGGGGCCAACTGGTTGTGGTCGTGGAACCTGGCCATTCCGGCGGGCTCCAAGAAAGTGGCGGCGGCGCAGAAGTTCATCACCTGGTCCACGAGCAAGGAATACATCCAGCTGGTCGCGAAGACCAATGGTTGGGCCAATGTGCCCACCGGGACGCGCAAGAGCACCTATGCCAGCGCAGAGTTCCAGAAGGCGGCACGGTTTGCGGCGGAGGAGAAGAAGGCCATTGACTCGGCCAATCCGACCGATGCCACGCTGCCCAAGAGCCCGTATGTGGGCGTGCAGTTCGCGGCCATTCCGGAGTTCCAGGCCATCGGCATTGCGGTGGGGCAGCAGATGAGCGCCGCACTGGCCGGCCGTACGTCGGTGGATGACGCGCTGAAGGCGAGCCAGGTGACGGCCGACCGCGAGATGCGCAAATCCGGCTACTACAAATAAACAAGCATCCGTCAGGCTACTGCGCAGCCCGATCTGCCGATGGTGTTCCTCGCCGTACGGGAGTACGGCTCCGGTACAGCATCGGCACCTCGGCCCGCTCGCTACGCCTGCCGGACGCTTGTTTACGCGCTTGCCTGGAGTGCTTGCCCGTAGTGCTTGCCTGGAGTGCTCGCCTGTAGCGCTTGCCTGGAGTGCTCGCCCGTAGCGCTTGCTCGTTGTTCGTTTGAACGAAATTGGGTTCTGGTTTATGAAACGCCTGCTTCCACGGCTGTTGCTGGCCCCGGCGATGACCACGCTCTTCCTCTGGATGATCGTGCCGCTGGGAATGACGATCTATTTCTCGCTGATCCGCTACAACCTGATGCAGCCCGATCAGTCAGGCTTCGCCGGGTTGGAGAACTTCGAGTTCTTCATCACAGACCCTTCATTCGGCACCGCCGTAGTCAACACCGGACTGCTCCTGGGCAGCGTGATCCTGGCTACCGTCGTGTTCGGGGTGATGATCGCGTTGCTGGTCAACGATCCTTTCCCAGGACGCGGCATCGTGCGGGTGCTGCTCATCTCGCCGTTCTTCGTGATGCCCACCGTGAACGCGCTGATGTGGAAGAACATGATGATGAACCCCATCTACGGCGTGCTCGCCCAGGTGTGGATCTTCTTCGGCGCACAACCGGTGGACTGGCTCACAGACCACCCACTGTTCTCCGTGATCGTGATGGTGTCCTGGCAATGGCTGCCCTTCGCCTCGCTGATCTTCATGACCGCGCTGCAAAGCATGGACCATGAACAGCTGGAAGCCGCCCGCATGGACGGCGCCACCTACCTCCAGCAACTGCGCCACCTCTACCTGCCGCACCTGGGCCGCTCCATCGCCGTGGTGGTGATGATCGAGCTGATCTTCCTGCTCAGCGTGTTTGCCGAGATCTACACCACCACCGGTGGTGGCCCCGGCGACGCCAGCACCAATGTCACCTTCCTGATCTTCAAGCAGGCACTGCTGAACTTCGATGCAGGCGTGGCCTCCGCCGGCGCGCTGTTCGCCGTGGTGCTGGCCAACATCGCAGCGGTGTTCCTGATCCGCCTGGTCGGCAAGAACCTGGACAAATAAGGAGCACACTCCATGACGGCCCCTCACCGTTCCCGCCGCGCCGCCTTCCCCCTGGCCCTGATCATTCGCAGCGCCGCGGCCTGGGCCGTGGCCCTGCTGCTGTTCTTCCCGCTGGGCTGGCTCTTCCTCACCGCCTTCAAGACCGAGCTGCAGGCCATTGCCGTGCCGCCACTGCTGGTGTTCTCACCCACGCTGGAAAACTTCCACGAGGTGCAGGCCCGCAGCGACTACCTGCTCTACGCCAAGAACTCCGTCATCACCAGCGTGCTCTCCACGCTGCTGGGCCTGTTGCTGGCCGCACCCGCCGCCTACGCCATGGCCTTCTTTCGCAGCAAATACACGCGGGACATCCTGATGTGGATGCTCTCCACCAAGATGATGCCGGCCGTGGGCGCCCTGGTGCCCATCTACGTGCTGGCGCAGAAGAGCCATCTGCTGGATACGCAGCTGGCGCTGATCATCGTGTTTGCACTGTCCAACCTGCCCATCATGGTGTGGATGCTGTATTCGCACTTCAAGGACATCCCGCCAGACATCCTGGAGGCCGCGCGCATGGACGGCACCACGCTGTGGCAGGAAGTGCGGCTGGTGCTGCTGCCGCTGGGCATGGGGGGCCTGGCCTCCACCGGCTTGCTGTGCCTGGTGCTCTCCTGGAACGAGGCGTTCTGGAGCCTCAACCTCAGTGCCGCCAAGGCCGGCACGCTGGCCACACTGATCGCCTCTTACTCCAGCCCCGAAGGGCTGTTCTGGGCCAAGCTCTCCGCGGCATCGCTGCTGGCCATCGCGCCCATCGTGGTGTTTGGCTGGTTCAGCCAGAAGCAATTGGTGCAAGGGCTGACCTTTGGTGCGGTCAAGTAACCCACGCCCTCCGCCTCATCCAATTTTCAGCAGTCCCGAATTCAGGAACCTCCGTCATGGCCTACCTCCAACTGCGCGGCGTCGAAAAATTCTTTGGCAAGCACCGCGCCATCAAAGGCATCGACCTCACCATCAACAAGGGCGAGTTCATCGTGTTCGTCGGGCCTTCGGGCTGCGGCAAGTCCACGCTGCTGCGCCTGATCGCCGGCCTGGAAGACATCGATGGCGGCACGCTGGAACTCGATAGGCGGGACATCACCGACCTGCCGTCCAGCAAGCGCGATCTCGCCATGGTGTTCCAGAGCTACGCGCTGTATCCGCACATGAGCGTCTTCGAGAACATGAGCTTCGCGCTCAAGCTTGCCAAGGTGGACCCGGCCGTCATCCGGGAGAAGGTGGAGCGAGCCGCCGCCACGCTGAACCTCACCGCCTACCTGGCGCGCACGCCCAAGGAGTTGTCTGGCGGGCAGCGTCAGCGCGTGGCCATCGGCCGCGCCATCGTGCGGGCGCCCAAGGTCTTCCTCTTCGACGAGCCCTTGTCCAACCTCGACGCCGCCTTGCGCGGACAGACGCGTGTCGAGATTGCCAAGCTGCACCGTGAACTGGGCGCCACCACCATCTACGTCACCCACGACCAGGTGGAGGCCATGACGCTGGCCGACCGCGTGGTGGTCCTGCGCGACGGCCTGATCGAGCAGGTGGGCACCCCGCTGGACTTGTATGACCGGCCCGCCAACCAGTTCGTGGCCCAGTTCATCGGTACGCCGCAGATGAATGTGGTGCCTGCCGGCCAGTTGCCGGTGGCTGTTCGGCAGCAAGGCCCGCAGGCTGCGGTGGAGGGGTCGATCGGGCTGCGGCCCGAGGCCGTCAGTGTGCTGCCGCAGGGGCAGGGCGCTGTCACTGGGCGCGTGGAACTGGTGGAGGCGCTGGGCGCCGAGACGCTGCTGTACGTGCGCACCGCGGAAGGCGCCCAGTTGGTGGCGCGGCAGAGCGAACGGACCCGGCTGCAAGCGGGTGACGACGTGTCGCTCAACGTGGCCACCGACCAGGCGCACTGGTTCGACAGCGCGGGCCGCGTGGTGCAGGCCGCCGCCCACTGAGCTGCCCCCAAACTCCCTCGCGATCACCTATTTCACCTCGCCATGACCACTGCTCAAGACACCCTCACCATCCTGCACCTGGGCCTGGGCTCCTTCCACCGCGCGCATCAGGCGGTCTACCTGCATCAGTTGCATGCGCTGGGCGATACCCGCTGGGTGCTGGCCGGCGGCAACCTGCGGCCGGACATGCCGGAGACCATCGCTGCGCTGCAGGCACAGGGCGGCGCCTATACGCTGGAGACGGTGACGGCCCAGGGCGAGCGCCGCTACACCTGGATCGAATCCATCCGCACCGTGGTGCCCTGGACGCAGGATCTCGCCGGCCTGGTCGCCATTGCGGCGCAGCCAAGTACCCGCATCATCTCGTTCACCGTCACCGAGGCGGGTTACTACCTGGACAGCCGCCATCAGCTGGACTGGGCCAGCGCGCCCGACTTGAAGGCCGACCTGGAGGCCGTGCGCGAAGGACGGGCAGGCAGCACCTTGTATGGCGCGCTCACCACGCTGCTGCGTGCCCGCATGCAGGCAGGCGGGGGCGACATCACGCTGCTGAACTGCGACAACCTGCGCCACAACGGCGAGCGCTCGCGCAGCGGTCTGCTGCAGTTCGTGCAGGCGCTGGGGGACGATGCACTGGCCGCCTGGATAGCGGCGCACACCACCAGCCCCAATGCCATGGTGGACCGCATCACTCCACGCCCCACACCGGATGTGGCGGCCCGTGTGCTGGCCGCGACGGGCCGGCAGGACGGCGCGGCGCTGATGGGAGAGAGCTTCATCCAGTGGGTGATCGAAGACCGCTTCATCAACGGCCGCCCGGACTGGGCACGGGTGGGGGCGGAACTGGTGGATTCGGTCGCGCCTTATGAGGAAGCCAAGATCCGGCTGCTCAACGCCACGCACAGCTGCATCGCCTGGGCTGGCACCCTGGTGGGTTATCGCTTCATCCATGAAGGGACCCACGACGCGGCCATCCGCCAACTGGCCTACGACTACGTGACCAACGACGCCATCCCGGTGCTGCAGCCCAGCCCCATCGACCTGGCGGCCTACCGCGACGTGGTGCTGGAGCGCTTTGGCAACCCGGCCATTGCGGACACCAACCAGCGGGTGGCGATGGACGGGTTCAGCAAGATCCCCGGCTTTATCGCGCCCACCATCCGTGAGCGGCTGGCGCGCGGGCAGGGCATCACCAGCGTGGCTGTCCTTCCGGCGCTGTTCCTGGCCTACCTCAAGCGCTGGCACGCAGGGCAGATTCCCTACACCTACCAGGACCAGGCCATGGACCCGGCCGCCGCGCACGCCATCTGCGAGGCGGCAGATCCGGTGGCTGCGTTCGCTGCGGACCAGGTGCTGTGGGGTGAACTGGCCGGCGATACCCGGCTGGTGCAGGGGCTGCGCGAGGCCACGACCAAGGTGGATCACTTCGTTGCTGCGATGATTCGCCACGCCAGTCCCTGAACCGATCCACATCGGGAGCCGTTCATCGTGTCCTCACTCCATGCCTTGCCGCGCCAGCCCAAGCCGGAGCTGGAACATGCGTTCTCGCGATCTCCCGCGCTGGGCTATGAGCCGCCGGAAGAGGCTGGTTTCATCCGCTGCCTCTCCCACGGTTTCCCGACGCCGCTGGCACGCTGGCACTACCACGACGAATACGAGCTCCACCTCATCACCGCGTCCTCCGGCAAGGTATTCGTGGGCGATTGGATCGGGCAGTTCCAGCCTGGGCAATTGGTGCTGACCGGCCCGCGCCTGCCGCACAACTGGATCAGCATGGATGTGCCGGAGGCCGGTTATGCCGAGCGCGATCTGGTGGTGCAGTTTCCGCACGAGCCATTGGCCGCCGCCTGCGAAGGCATTCCGGAACTGCGCGAGGTGCTGCCGCTGCTCGAGCGCGCCCGCCACGGCATCGAATTCTTCGGCCTGCAACCTCGTGCCACCGAGCACTGGCACCGCATCAAGTCCTGCCACGGGCTGGCGCGCTTTGGCGTGTTTTGCGAGTGGATGGGCGAGCTGGCACAGTGCACCGACTTCCGGCTGCTCTCCAGCGCGCAGTTGCAGAGTGAAGACAGCGACACGCAGTTGGCGCAGATCAATGCGGTGGTCAGCCGCATCACCGACAACCTGGCCGCGCCCTTGTCGGCAGCGGACCTGGCCCATGAGCTCGGCATGACCGAGAGCCGCTTCTCCCGTTTCTTTCGCCGCGCCACGGGCAACACCTTCACCGACTTCGTCAACCTCATCCGCGTCAACCGGGCCTGCCAGTTGCTGCAGGAGTCGGAGCGCTACATCACCCACATCGCCTATGAGGTGGGCTTCAACAACCTGGCCAATTTCAACCGCCGCTTCCTGGATATCAAGGGCATGACACCGAGCGAGTACCGCAAACAGGCGGCCGGACGTTTTGGATCACGGTGATGGGTTGTCTGCCCCCAGTTCTTCATCTGCTCACGCCATGACTGCTCACCACCCCACGCCTTCGTCGTCCGATGTCCACGCGCCTATCCAGGCGGCCGTGGCGGGCGAGGCCCTGATTGATCTCATCCGCAGCGAGGACGGCCGTTATCTGCCCTGCCTGGGCGGCGCGCTCTACAACCTCAGCCGGGCACTCTCACGCCAAGGGGTGGGCACGCAATATCTCAACCCCTTGTCGCGGGACCGCTTCGGGCGGGAACTGGCGGCGCAGCTGGCAGCGGACGGCGTGCAACTGGCCCTGCCATCACCGGTGCAGGCGGTGACATCGCTGGCGGTGGTCAATCTTGATGCGCACGGGCATCCGGACTACGCCTTCTATCGGGATGGGGTGGCGGACCGTGCCGTCTCGGCGGATGGGCTGGGTGAGGCTTGCAACGGTCTGCCTGCGCTGCAACTGGTCTGCAGCGGCGCGCTGGCCCTGGATGCGCGTGATACCGAGCGTTATCACCCATGGCTCAAGGCGCAGCGCGCGGCGGGGCGCTGTGTGGTGGTGGACGCGAACCTGCGCCCCTCCGTGATGCCGGACCTGACGGCCTATCGCGTGGCTGTGCATGCCGCATTGGCTTATGCGCATGTCATCAAGGTCAGCGACGAGGATCTGGAGCATCTTGGCGTTCCGGGCACCGATGTGCTGGATCGCGCACGTTGGCTGCTGGAGGACAACCCGACGGCTCAATTGCTCGCCCTGACTTTAGGGGCGGAAGGTGCATGGTTGCTGCATCGCAATGGTGCGTCCTGCTTCGCGAAGGAGGCCGAGGCGCTGCAGGTCGTGGATACGGTCGGGGCGGGTGACAGCTTCCTCGCGGGGCTGTTGGCGCATCTGCTTGGGCAGGCGCCGGCGGACGAATCCGGCCCGCGCGGGCCGGCCAACGGCTTCGTGGAAAGCCTCGCCGCACTGTCGCCCACTGCATGCGATCAGGCGCTGCGCCATGCCCTGGCCAGCGCCAGCCTGTGTGTGCAGGAACAGGGCTGCGTGCCGCCCAGCTGGGAGGCCGCGCGGGCCTGGGCCCTCGCGCATCCGGCGGTTTCGTCCCGCTGAGCGGGGTGTTCGCCGCCGGACCCTGGCGGGCCCATCCGTTGGATGCGGTCTACTCGGCGTCCGGCTGTTGCCCTGGCGCCGCCGCTGCGAACGCCGGCAGCGTCATGCAGTGCGCCCACACCCGCCCGATGGCCGGGAAGTCCTCCAGCGCCACGCCGAAACGCAGCGCATTGAACACCTGGGGCACCAGCACCACGTCCGCCATCGTCGGCTGACCGCCGACACAGAAGCCACCGGCCTGCGCGGCCAGGCGTTGCTCGATGGCCTCGAAGCCCACGCGGATCCAGTGCTGCACCCAGGTGCGCCGCTGTTCCTCGCTCACGCCGAAGGCCTGGGCGAGGTGCTGCAGCACCCGCAGGTTGTTGATGGGATGGATCTCGCAAGCCACGTCCAGCGCCAGGCTGCGGATGAAGGCGCGGTCCTCGGGCGTGCCCGGGAGCAGCGACGGCTGCGGATGGCGCTCTTCCAGATACTCCAGGATGCTCAGCGATTGCGTGAGCGCCCGCCCGCCGTCATGCAGTACCGGCACCAGTTCTGCCGGGTTCAGCGCCTTGAACGCCTGCTGATGCTGCTCGCCACCGCCGCGCAGCAGGTGGATGGGCACGCTCTCATAGGCCAGGCCCTTCAAGTTGAGCGCAATGCGTACCCGGAAGGCGGCAGAGCTGCGGAAGTAGGTGTGCAGGGTGAGCATGGCGGCGGTGTTGATGTGAAGGTTGAAGGACCTGGCGGCGTTGCTGGAGGCCGCCGGGACCGACGGCTTCAGACGGGTGGGCGTCCACCGATCTGCCGCATCAGCGCCTGCGCCGCATGGCGCAGCTGCGTGGCGACGGACCCATCCCAGGCCGCATCGAAGGCGCCGGAGGGGCCGATGGAGGTCAGCGACAAGCTGATCTCTCCATCGCTGTCGAAGACCGGCACCGCCAGGGCACTCACCCCCTCCACGATGGTGTTGACCGAGCGGTGCATGGCGCGCGTCCGTACCTGGTCCAGCAGCCCGGCGAACTCTTCCCACGACGGCGCTGGCGCCTCCGGCGCGCGGCTGCCGGGGCGCCGTGCCAGGTCCATGTCCCCCAGCCGCTGGAGGTCGGTCCACAACGCCTTCACCTCTTGCGCAGGCCGGTAGGCGGCGAACAGCGGGCCTGACGCGGTATTCCACAGGGAGACCACCGTGCCATGCCGCATCGTCACATGGATGGGCGCGGGCGAGGCGGCGGTGCGCACGATGGTCGCGCCATGGGAGCCCCAGACGGCGATGGCCACGGTGTGTCCCAGCGCCGTGGCCAGGGGCTCCAGCATGGCGCTCGCCAGCCGGATCGGGTCCACCTGCTGGATGCCGATCAGCCCCATCTCCATGGCCAGGGGGCCAAGCCCGTAGTAGCCGGTGTTGGGATCCTGGCTCATCAGGCCCAGTTTGCAGAAACTCACCAGGTACGGATGGGCCTTGGCAGCGCTCATCTCCGCCGCCTGTGACAGCGTCTTCAAGGGCAGGGGATGCCCCTGCGCGGCCGCCGCCTTCAGCAGCCGGCCGCCCACCTCAATGCTCTGGATGCCACGGCGGTCGTCGCCCCGCTCTTCCGTCTGGTCTTCGATGCTCATCGTGTCCTGGATTCCGCCGGAGGCTTGGCCTCCCACTTTCAGCATTGTTGAATAGATTCAGCAGGCTGGGATATATTTGCGTATATGTAATGCATTCTCTTTTGATGAATGGAGGCCCGTCATGAGCAAGCAGTTCGCCAGCCACGCGGATGTGGAGGAAAAGCGCGTCTCCTTCGTCAAGCTCAGCGACAACGCCTACGCCTACACGGCGGAGGGCGACCCCAACACTGGCGTGATCATTGGCGACGACGCGGTGATGGTGATCGACACCCAGGCCACCCCGGTGATGGCGCAAGACGTGATCCGCCGCATCCGCGAGGTGACCGACAAACCCATCGAGTACGTGGTGCTGAGCCACTATCACGCTGTGCGCGTGCTGGGGGCTTCCGGCTACGCGCCTCGCCACATCATTGCCAGCCGGGACACCTACGATCTCATCGTGGAGCGCGGCGAGCAGGACAAGGCCAGCGAGATCGGCCGCTTCCCTCGGCTGTTTCGCAATGTCGAGTCGGTGCCGGCTGGGTTGACCTGGCCCACCATCACCTTCCAGGGCGCCATGAGTCTCTGGCTGGGCAAGCTGGAGGTGCAACTCCTGCAGCTGGGCCGAGGCCATACCAAGGGTGACACCGTGGCATGGCTGCCGGCGCAGAAGATCCTTTTCTCCGGAGACCTGGTGGAATTCGACGCCACGCCCTATGCCGGTGATGCCTACTTTGGCGACTGGCCGCAGACACTGGACCGGTTGGCTGCACTTCAGCCCCACGCACTCGTCCCTGGACGCGGGGCAGCACTCACCACGCCGGAAGCCGTGGCCCAGGGGCTGGCGGGCACCCGCAGTTTCATCTCCGATCTGCATGCTGCCGTGAAGGCCGGTGTGGCGGCCGGCAAGGACCTCACGGCGGTCTACCAGGACACCTATGCGGTGATGAAGCAGAAGTACGGCCACTGGGTCATCTTTGATCACTGCATGCCCTTTGACGTGACCCGCTGCTTTGACGAGGTGAGCGCCCATCCGCATCCACGCATCTGGACCGCGGAGCGGGATGTCGAGATGTGGAAGGCGCTGGAGGGTTAAGGAACCTCTGCAACCGGGCGGCGGACGGGGAGACAAGACATGGCACAGCAGACCCGAGAGGCGGCCCAGAGCGAGGCCTCCCCGGTGGCGACGGCGCGGGACCAGACGGTCACTTTCCCGTACCGGCGCCATCCGGACCAGGACGTGTCCTTGGATGGGCCGGCCGTTGCTCGCCATCCCGTCGTGGTGGTGGGGGCCGGGCCCGTGGGTCTGGCGCTGGCCATCGACCTGGCCTTGCAGGACGTGCCGGTGGTGCTGCTGAACAACGACGGGCGCCTCTGCGTCGGGTCGCGTGCCTTGTGCTTTGCCAAGCGCACGCTGGAAATCTTTGACCGGCTGGGCTGCGGCCAACGCATGGTGGACCAGGGCGTTTCCTGGCACCTGGGGCGGGTGTTCTTCCATCACCAGCAGGTCTACCAGTTCGACCTCCTGCCGGAGCCCGGGCATGAGCGGCCCGCGTTCATCAACCTCCAGCAGTATTACGTGGAAGGCCTTCTGGTTGAACGTGCGCAGCAGCTGCCGTTGCTGGATCTGCGCTGGCACCACGAGGTGGTGGGTATCGAGCAGCAGCCGGACCATGCGCGGCTGACCGTCCGGACGCCGGAGGGCGACTATCCCTTGCTCGCGGAGCACGTGGTGGCCTGCGATGGCGCCCGGTCGCCACTGCGCGGCATGCTGGGCCTGGATACGCATGGGCGTACCTTCAAGGACCGCTTCCTCATCGCCGATGTGCGCATGCGTGCGCCGTTCCCGGCGGAGCGCTGGTTCTGGTTTGATCCGCCTTTCCATCCCGGCCAGAGCGTGCTGTTGCACCGCCAGCCCGATGGGGTGTGGCGCATTGACTTCCAGCTGGGCTGGGACGCGGACCCCGAGGTGGAGAAACGCCCCGAGAACATCCTGCCGCGCGTACGTACGTTGATGGCCGAGGCAGCCATCGCGGCAGGCGGGCAGGGTGAAGTGCCTGACCTTGAGCTGGTCTGGGCCTCGGTCTACACCTTTGCCTGCATGCGCATGGACCGTTTCCGTCACGGCCGCGTGCTGTTTGCCGGCGATGCGGCGCATGGGGTCTCGCCCTTCGGTGCGCGGGGGGCCAACTCGGGCGTTCAGGACGCGGAGAACCTGGCCTGGAAACTCGCCTGGGTGGTGCAGGGCAGGGCGCCGCAGGCGCTGCTGGACAGCTATGCGAGCGAACGCGAATTTGCTGCGGACGAGAACATCCGCCATGCCAGCCGTTCCACCGACTTCATCACGCCCAAGACCGAAATCAGCCGGCTGTTCCGCAACGCGACGCTGACGCTGGCGCAGGACTTCGAATTCGCGCGCAAGCTGGTCAACAGTGGCCGCTTGTCGACGGCGACCGTGCTGGAGGAATCCGTGCTGAGCACGAAGGATGAGACGCCGTTTGGCGGTTGCCTGCGGCTCGGAGCACCGCTGGTGGATGCACCGGTCTTGTTGGAAGGGGCGCCCGCATGGCTGCTGCGTCAAACGCTCAGCGGACGTTTTTCGGTGGTCGCTTTCGCGGACGACGATGGGCCTGTGGACGGCACGCAGCAGGCGATTCGACAAACAATTGCCGAGGCGTTTGACGGTTTGCCGCCACCGACCGTGCTGGCCATCTCTGCGCGCTGGCTCCACGACGCAACGGGCCTGGCGCGCCAGCGTTACGACGGTATCCCGGGCACCGTCATCCTGCTGCGGCCCGACCAGCATGTCTGCGCACGTTGGCGTCGCCCCGATGCCGCCAGCATCCGCGCCGCCGTTCAACGGGCGACTGCCTGCGCCTGAGGAGCCGCCATGAGCCTCATCACCACCGCGCATCTCGATGCGCCCGACGATTTCTACGAAGCCTTGCTGAATGCCCACAAGGACCTGTCTGCCGCCGACAGCCAAGCCTTCAATGCGCGGCTGATCCTGCTGCTGGCCAATCACATTGGGCGGCTCGATGTATTGAAGGCGGCGCTGGTCGCCGCAGGGCTTTCATCGACGTCCGCTCAGGCTGGATTGAGTCCGATTGAGCCCGATTGAGCGCCATACCACTGAAGGACATCCATGAACGCCCCCCCTACCTCGACGACGCTGAACACGTCATCCAGCTCACCCAGCGCACCGGCTGCCACCCAGGCACCCGAGCGCGACACGGCCCAGACGTTGCGCTACCAAAGCGGCTTTGGCAACCAGTTCGAAACCGAGGCCGTTCCCGGCGCGTTGCCCAAGGGTCGGAACAGCCCGCAACGCGCGCCGCTGGATCTCTACCCCGAGCTGCTTTCCGGCTCCGCCTTCACCGCGCCGCGCGTGGAGAACCGCCGCACCTGGCTCTACCGACGCCAGCCTTCGGTGGTGACCAGCCCGTTCAAGCCGTTTCATGCGCCGCTGTGGACCACGGGCGCAGCGGGCGGTGTGTCGGTGCCGCCAGATCCGTTGCGTTGGCATCCCTTCCCCCTGCCGGACGCGCAGACCCCGACCGACTTTGTGGAAGGCCTGCGCACCCTCGTCGCCAACGGCGATCCGGACGCCCAGACCGGCATGGCCGCGTTGGTCTATCTGTGCAACCGTTCCATGCACCAGCGTGCGTTGCTGAACGCCGACGGCGAGATGCTGATCGTTCCGCAACTCGGTGGCCTGCGCCTGGTGACGGAGATGGGGCTGCTGGACGTGGTGCCTGGCGAGATTGCCCTGATCCCGCGGGGCGTGACCTTCCGCGTGGACCTGCATGGCGCCCAGGCGCGCGGCTACATCTGCGAGAACTATGGTGCCGCCTTCCGCCTGCCGGAGTTGGGTCCCATCGGCAGCAACGGCCTTGCCAATCCGCGAGACTTCCTGGCGCCGGTGGCTGCACATGAAGCCCAGCAGCCCTATGAAGTGATCCGCAAGGTGGGGGGGGAGCTCTGGCACAACGAGCAGGCGGCGACGCCGTTCAATGTCGTCGCCTGGCATGGCAACCTCACGCCGCTGAAATACGACACCGCGCACTTCATGACGATCGGCTCGATCAGCTTTGACCATCCCGACCCGTCCATCTTCACCGTGCTGACCTCACCGAGCGACACCGCCGGCACCGCCAACTGCGACTTCGTGATCTTCCCGCCGCGCTGGCTGGTGCAGGAAGACACCTTCCGTCCGCCCTGGTATCACCGCAACGTGATGAGTGAGTTCATGGGCCTCATCCATGGCCAGTACGACGCCAAGCCCGAGGGCTTCCGACCCGGCGGTGCCAGCCTGCACAACTGCCTGGTGCCGCACGGCCCCGACACGGAGGCCTTCACGGCAGCCAGTACCCGCGACCTCACGCCGCAGAAACTCGACCACACCCTGGCCTTCATGTTTGAAAGCCGCTGGCGCTTTCGCCCTTCCGCTTATGCGCTGCAGGGCGGTGCGCTGGACACCCGATACGCCGCCTGCTGGGCAGGCCTTCAAGATCAATTCAAAGGCTGATGATGACCTCGACGAGTTCTCTTTCCATCGACCACACCCATGACCCTGCGCTGCGCAGCTGGCTGGCTTCCGCGAATGCGGCAGACACGGACTTCCCGATCCAGAACCTGCCGCTGGGCATGGCGCGCGCCGTGGGCAGCGCCGAGGCATTTCGGCCCTTCACCGCCGTGGGCGACCAGGCGCTGGACCTCGTGGCGGCGGCGGACATGGCGGCATTGCCGCAGGAAGTGGCCACGGTGTTGCAAGCGTGCGTGGGGCAGGGGGGGCTGAATCCGCTGATGGCGGCTGGCCCCGCGCTTGGCCGGCAACTGCGCCATGCGCTGGTGGCCGTGCTGGAGGAGAAGGCCGGCGGCGATTGGCCGGCCAGGCTGCACGCGGCATTGCGGCCGCAGGCCTCGTTGGAACTCACGCTCCCTTGCCGCATCGGCGATTACACCGACTTCTATGCCGGCATCCACCACGCCACCACCGTCGGCAAGCTCTTCCGTCCGGACAACCCGCTGCTGCCCAACTACAAGTGGGTGCCCATTGGCTACCACGGCCGGGCGTCGTCCATCGGCGTCAGCGGGCAGCAATTCCGCCGCCCCCTGGGGCAGACCAAGGCGCCGGACTCGGAGACGCCAGGCTTTGGGCCCTGCAAGCGCCTGGACTATGAGCTGGAGGTCGGCGCGCTGGTGGGGCTGGGCAATGCACAAGGGGTGCCGGTGGGCATCGAGCAGGCCGAGGCCCATCTGTTTGGCCTGGTGCTGTTGAATGACTGGTCCGCGCGGGATGTGCAGGCCTGGGAATATCAGCCGCTGGGGCCGTTCCTGGCCAAGAGCTTTGCCACCACGATTTCACCGTGGGTGGTGACCATGGAAGCGCTGGCGCCTTTCCGCCGCAGCTTCAGCCGCCATGCGGATGACCCGCAGCCGCTGCCCTACCTGGATGGCCCGGCCAATCGGGCGCAGGGCGCCGTCTCCATCCAACTGGCGGTGCATCTGCAGACAGCCGGCATGCGTGAAACAGGCCTGGCACCGCACCGCCTGATGCAGTCGGACTTTGCCGACGCGTACTGGACCTTTGCGCAGATGCTCACGCATCACGCCAGCAACGGCTGCAACCTGCAGTCGGGGGATCTTTTGGGCTCCGGCACCCAATCCGGTCCGCAGCCGGATCAAGGCGGCTCACTGCTGGAGCTGACGCACGGCGGCAAGCAGGCGCTCACCCTGCCCAACGGGGAGCAGCGAACCTTCCTGCAGGACGGGGATAGCGTGACGCTGGTGGGTGTATGCGAAGCGCCGGGGCGTCGGCGCATCGGCTTCGGGCCTTGCGTGGGAACGGTATTGCCGGCTCAGAGCTGATCCGGCGGGTCCACCTGCGTGGGCTCGAAACCAGCGTCGTCATCCCCGTGGTGCGCCAAGGCATGCTGCTGGTCGCGGCGCTGGTCGTTCTGATTCAACATCTGCGCCACCTGCTGGGCGGTCGGCCGAGGCGGCGCGGCGGGAGCGACAGGGGTAGGGGCAGCGACTGCGGCAGCGCCAGGGGCTGGCATCAGAGAGGCCAGCTTGCGTCGGGCGCGGTCCGCGAAGACACGCAGTTCCGCCAACTCGGCCTGAAGCTGTTCCACCTGCCGGCGGGCCTGGGTGTTCTGTTGGTCGAGCAGGTTGCGGGAAGCACTGAGATGGTCCACGGACCGCTGCACCAGCGTCAGGCGCTTGGCCCAATGCCAGCTGGCCGCGGCAATCCCCATCCCCATGCCGGCCACCACGCCGGCGACGGCGATCCATGGCTGAACCTGACTCATGACCCACCCTCCCAAACGCGCACCAACGGCTGCAGTTATTGTTCAAGGACCCTTGACTTCGTTGTCGGTCCATCGCCTTACGCTGTAAGAGAACGCAATGTAGCCGGGCGCAATCCGAACGGCTAGAAGGGAAGTTCTCTAAATCCGGCTTGGCTGCGTTTCGGCGTGAAATTGCAACGCTCGGTGTTCGCGGCAAGGGAGGCGCTGCATCACTCCCGCCAGCCAAAGCGCGGTCGGCTCGGCGCAGAGGTGTTGTGCAGGCTGCATGAGCGGCTGGAGTTTTGGTGAAATACTGTATAGATTAACAGTATGCCGCGCGACACCCACATTGCCTCCCAAGAGTTGTACATCCAGCCCGACGCCCTCAAGGGCCGCGGCAGCGCCTGGGCGATTCCCCACCGTTTCGAGCGGACTGAACGAGACCAGTTCGATGATGGCTGGGGCACGCTGGACCAGGAGGCCCGGGAGGAGCACCTGGCGCCGCGCACTGAAATCATCGAAGAACACGCCAGGCGCATCGTCAGCACCAACCAGTCGCCCGACATCGGGTTCGATTACTCGATCAATCCCTATCGAGGGTGTGAACACGGCTGCATCTACTGCTTCGCCCGGCCCACGCACAGCTACCTGAACATGTCGCCGGGCCTGGACTTCGAGACCCGCATCGTGGCCAAGGTCAATGCGGCGCAGCGCCTTCGGGAGGCCTTGTCGTCGCCGAGCTATCGGCCCTCCTATCTCTGCATCGGCACGGCCACCGATGCCTACCAGCCGGTGGAGCGCAAGCTGGGCATCACGCGCCAGATCGTGGAGGTGCTTGCGCAGGCGCAGCACCCGTTTTCGCTGGTCACCAAGTCCAGTGGTGTGGAGAGGGACCTGGACTTGCTGGGCCCGATGGCGCAGCGCCAACAGGTGTCTGTCTATGTCTCGGTGACGTCGCTGGACCCTGAACTGGCCCGCACGCTGGAGCCTCGGGCGGCAGCGCCGCACCGCCGTTTGCAGACCATCCGTGCCCTGGCCGAAGCGGGCGTGCCGGTGGGCGTGAGTGTGTCGCCGCTGATTCCCTTCCTCAACGAGCCAGAGCTGGAACGCATTCTGGAAGCGGCCGCTGAAGCCGGCGCGCGGCGCGCATTCAGCATCCCGCTGCGTCTGCCGTGGGAAGTGAATCCCCTGTTCCAGGACTGGCTGCAGCAGCACCAGCCCCACAAGGCCGCCCGCATCATGGCGAGGCTGCGAGACATGCGCGGGGGCAAGGACAACGACCCCCGCTTTGGTTCCCGCATGAAAGGGGAGGGGCTGTGGGCTGACCTCATGCACCAACGCATGCGCAAGGCCTGCGAGCGCCTGGGCTTCGGACGGCAACGGCACGAACTGGACTTCAGCCAGTTCCGCGCCCCGGGGCTGCAGGCGGGGCAGCAGTCCTTGTTTTGAACGGATACCGGGAGTGGTGCAGCCGCTCCAGGGCACCGGATATATCAGGTGCGGCGGCGCCCGCCGTAGTGACTTAGGTCAGATCCTCGGCGAGGCGGCCTGCGCAGTGGCCTTGCCCAGAGGAGCGTGCCGATTTCCATCCCACCGAAGTAGGGGGGACAAGAAAGTTGGCGCAAAGATACGAGCGGGAAACATAAGTTCATGAACGAATGAATTCATGGATACTCGCGCCGGCATTCCTGGGGAGGAGTGCACATCCAGGAATGCATCGTGAACACACAGCGATATAGGGCGCGCAACAGCGACCCATGCACGGCACCCGTCATGGGAGTGGCCGTCATGCAAAGCCTCGCAGCAGCGAAGCGGGCTGATCGACACCCACGTGCCGTGGATCAGCACATGCCCGGCGTCATGCCATCGCGCCTTTCGTAAGGCGCTCCGCGAACGACCTGCCAACACCTGGCAACGGCCTGGGTGTGGTGGGCGTGAACACGCCTCGCTCAACTCCGTCATCGCCTCCAAGATGCGTACCAACCGCGGACCGCTGTCCATGATGTCTCTCGCACGTCTGCGCGCCTGGCTTGCCCTTCTGCCCGGTGCGCTGGTCGTTCTGGTGATGCTGTGCGCGCCGCTTGCGCAGGCGCAGACCGCCGTGAGCGGTGCCGTGAGCGCGAACACTCGCTGGTCCGTGTCCGGGAGCCCGTATGTCGTCTCCGGCGACGTGTCGGTGCAAGGTGGCGCGTTGCTCACGATCGATGCCGGCGTCACGGTCTACATGGCCGCTGGTGCCAGGCTGACGGTGGCGGCCGGTGGCGTGCAGGCCATCGGCACGGCAGAGCAACCCATTCAGGTGTTGTCCGACAAGCGCCGGCAAGGCGCTGCTGCTGCGCCTGGCGACTGGGACCAATGGGTCTTCACCAGTGGGACCGTCAATACGCGCCTGGAGCGTGTGACCTTCATGCATGGCAAGGGTCTGCGTGTGGAAGGTTCCGCGCCGGTCTTCAACTATCTGGACATTCAGCATCAGCAGGGGCCGGCCATCGCCGTGGACCTGGCGGCGTCTCCCAGTGGTGTTGGCAATCGCGCCAGCAGCAATGTGATCAACGGCATTGCCGTTCCGGCTGGCGACGTGGTCGGCACCGTGAAATGGGCTTTGCGCGGCATTCCCTACGTGGTGAGTGCCGGCAGTGTCTCGGTCGGTGCCTCGCCAACGCTGAGTGGCGTTTCCCCCGCCACGCTGGAACAGGGCCAGACCGTCACCGTCACCGTCAATGGCACGCGACTCGGCGGATTGAGCCGCATCGCGTCGAGCAATGCCGGTCTCACATTCACGCCGTTCTCAGGCGGATCGTCGTCTCAGATCTTTGCGCAGATCGCCGTGAGTGCCACCGCGCCTGTGGGTCAGGCCGACCTGCAGGTGCTGGTGGATGCCGGCGCGCTGTCGCTGCTCAATGCCTTCACCATCACGCCGCCGATGCCCGCCATCAGCGGCTTGTCGCCGTCGACGGTGCTGGCGGGCGCGGGCGTGACCGACATCACGGTCACCGGCCGAAACTTCACGTCCACCTCGGTGGTGCTGTTCAATGACGCCCAGGTGCCCACCACCTTTGTCAGTGCCACCCAGTTGAAGGCCGCGTTGCCCAATCAGTCGGCCGCTGGCACGCTGGAAGCACGCGTTCGCACGCCTGTCGCGGCGACGCCCAACCAGCCGTTGCTGTCGAACACAGCGACCCTGACCGTGCAGGTCCCCGTGCCGCCGGTCGTGGCCGTGGAACCGACCCCCATTGCCTTGCCCCCGGACGGCAAGTCCCGCGACATCACCATCCGTCTGTCCAAGGCGGACTACCGCGACAACATCCTGAACTTCTCGGTGTCCGACACCAGCAAGGCCACGGTCACGCCTGCCACGGTGGTAGTCCCGGCCGGCCAGACGACGGCCACCGTGACCATCGTGCCCAAGCTGGCCGGTACGGTCAGCTTCATCGTGGATTCGCCGACGCTGCAGCGCATCGCCGTGCCGCTGTTCATCACCAATGACTTCACCGGTGTCAGTACGGCCTATGCGCCGGCGGTGGGGGTGCTGGTCAATGCGCCTTTGCCAGGCAACGTCTATGACGTCACCGTGGCCAATGCCACGGTCGGTGTGGCGGTGGGCAGTGTGCTCACGCAGGTGGAGCCACGTGCCTGGTCAATGGGTGGGGCGTTGACGCTTTCCATCAAGGGCGCCGCACTGCCGGCCGGCGCGCAGGTCAGCCTGACGCCAGCCACCGGCATCACGCTGGGCGCGCCCGTGCTGAATGCGCAGGCCACCGAACTGCGTGTGCCCGTGACCACCGCCACCGATGCTGCTCTGGGGGCACGCAAGCTCACCGTGCGTGACGCAGCGGGCAAGGAACTGGTGTTTGCGGATCCTGCGCAATCGGTCGTGCAGGTCATGACCGGGCTGCCGGTCATCCAATCGGCCACGCCCATCATCGGCGCACGCGGCGAAACCCTGAAGATGGTCATCCGTGGTCGCCACCTCCAGCGCGGCCTGGTGCGTCTGTCGCCGCAGGCTGGTATCCGGGTCGATGCAGCGCCGACCATCAGTGCCGACGGCACCGAGTTGACCGCCTATGTCGAGGTGGCTGCCGATGCCCCGACGGGTGAACGCCTGGTCCAGGTAGAGACCCCCACAGGCTCGACCACTGCCACTATTTCCGAGGTCAACCGCTTCACGGTCGTGGCACGCACGCTGGGCGATACCGGCCCCATCAGTGCACCGCTGGTCGGTGTGATGGTGGGCAAGGTTGAGGTCAGGGAGGATGTCCAGCCGGCGAGTTCCCTGGTTGGTGTGCTGGTCGGAACAGGTGTGAGCAGCGTGTCTCCCAACACCGGTGTGATCGGTTCGTCGGTCACGGTCTCCGTGCGTGGCTCGGGCCTGCAAGGGGTGACCAGCTTGTCGCTGTCGCCTTCGACCGGGCTCACCGTGGGTGCACCGACCGTCAACGAAACCGGAAGCCAACTGAGCTTTACGGTGACGGTGGATGCCGGTGCGGTGCTGGGCACCCGGCGGCTGACCCTCAACGGCAGCAACGGGCTGCCCGTCACGTTCAGCCGGCCGACGGACGGAAGCTTCCTGATCTCGGCACCGGTGCCCGAGCTGATCGCGACCGAACCGCAGGTCCTTGTGTCCGACGGCAGCATGGTCAGGATGACACTGCGTGGGCGTAATCTGATCAATGTGACGGGCGCTCGCATCGAGCCGTCCGAGGGGGTGGCAGTGACGGGGCCGTTCGAGTCCAGCGAGGACGGCACGGTGCTCAGCTTCTCCGTCACAGTGGCGGCTGGCGCTGCCTCCGGAGAACGTGCCGTGGTCGTGACGTCGGCGGCGGGTGAGTCCACCTCCACCGTTCTGCCTGGCAACATCGTGCGCATCGCCCAACGGACCGGCGGCAGCTACGCCGCCATCCTCTCCGCGCCCGTCGGTGTGAGAGTGGGGGCTGGTGTTGACACGTCGATCACCTATGTGGACTTGATCAACGCGGTATCGGTCGGTGTCCAGGTCGGTGGCCCACCGCCGGCGGAGCCAGACGAACGTCACGCTGCCAGCCCCATCGTGGGTGTGGTGCTTGGCATGGCCGGTCAGTCGGTGTCGCCGGATGGATGGTTGCAGGGCAGTGCGGGAGACATCGTGGTCACGGGCCAGGGCCTGGATGCCGTCACCACCGTCGTGGTCGAGCCCGCAACAGGTCTGTTGCTGGGCACCCCGGTGGCCAGCAACGGGGGCACCCGACTGGCCATTCCGGTGTCGGTGGCGCCGGATGCACCGTTGGTGCTGCGCCGCCTGCGCCTGTCCACCGCCGCTGGCACACCGGTGAACTTCCCGTCGCCCACGGCGGCCAACTTCGGCATCGGGGTGATGCCCAGCATCACCTCCCTGTCGCCCATCGTTTATGAACAGGGCAAATCCGCCACGATGGCCGTGCGGGGCACGCGCCTCCAAGGTGTCACAGGTGTGCAGTTCGAACTGGGGTCCGGCCTGCGCGCCGGCAGCGATCTGCTGTGGTCGCAAGACGCCCTGGGCGAACTGCTCACCATCCCCGTGATGGTGGACCGCGGTGCCGCGCTGGGCAAACGGGTGGTGCGCCTGGTGGTGCCCGGCGGCCTGACCCCGGCCGAGGCGTCGTCCGCCAACACCATCACCGTGGTCACGCCGCAATGAGGCCGCAAGGAGTTCGCATGTCTGGTTCTGTCCCCTTCAACGATTTCCCCACCGTCGCGCGGCCCGGCAGCGCCGCGTCCCCTTTCGCTTCAACTGAACTTTTTTCCGGTACGAGGAGCCTCTCCATGAACTTTTCCACTTCAAAGCCCCGGGCTGCGAGGCGTGGCGCCTCGGCCGTTCTTGCGCTGGCCACACTGGCACTCGCCTCTGCACAAGCCGCCGTCAATAGCGGCAGCACAGGTGCCGACGGCGCCCTGAGCCCGACGGTCAACACTGAAATCCAGCTGCCGGCCTCCGGCGTCCTGAACTACACCTCGGTGAACATCCCGTCGGGTGTCACCGTCAAGTTCAAGAAGAACTCGAACAACACCCCGGTCTACATCCTGTCGAGTGGTGACATCACCATCGCAGGAACGATCGACGTCCGTGGGGGTGACGCCTATGCCACCGGTACCTACGGCGACGGTGTTCTCGGTGATGACGGTCTCCCCGGCGTGGGCGGCCCCGGCGGTTTCGATGGCGGCCGTGGCGGCCGCGACGACCTGCAGCAGCGTCCTGAGGTCATTCGCGGGGGCTCAGGCCTGGGCCCCGGCGGCGGCCCAGGCGGGCTGGAGGGGGGCAACGGCTGCACGGCAACCGGCTACTACAAGTACACCGGCATCGGCGGCGGCTACGCCACCAAGGCCTTCCAGTCCAACGGTGAGGGCTACAACTGCACCGCAGGCACTGTGACCGTCTACGGCAAGGCGTATGGGTCGCCACTGCTGCAGCCGCTGCTGGGCGGTTCGGGCGGCGGCGGCGGCCGTGGTGGTGCAACCTATGCTGGCTCGGGCGGCGGCGCGGGCGGCGGGGCCGTTCTGCTGGCAGCCTCCGGCACCGTGCGCATTACCGGCACAGTGAATGCGCGCGGTGGCGACGGTGGCGGTCTGGGCGGCTCTAACGCGGGTGGCCAGGGGGCCGGCGGCAGCGGCGGCGCCATCCGTGTGGTGGGCACCACCGTGACCGGCAACGGTGGGCTGTACGCCGACGGCGGGTGCATCAACTACAACAATTCGCCGCGTCAGTATTGCGGCGCCACGGGCGGTGGCAGCCAGTATGGCGGCGCTCCCGGCCGCATCCGCATCGAAGGCGAGGCCATCACCTTCAGTGGCACAGCCAGCCCCGCCTATGTCGCGGACGTGCCCAACCCGATCTTCATTGCCGAGGCGCCGAGCCTGCGCATCGCCTCGATCGCCGGCCAGACCGTTCCCGCCAATCCGACCGGCAATGCTGACGTGACGCTGCCCGGCAGCACCACGGGCCCGATTGACGTGGTCTTCCAGACCGTCAACGTGCCGGTGGGCAACACGGTGCTGCTGCGCGTGGTGCCGGCCTACGGCCAGCCCATCGAGGCGTTGAGCCCCGCCATCTCGGGTGCGAGCGCCAGCGGCACGACCAACGTGTCCGTCACGTTGCCGGCAGGCCCGAGCGTGCTGCAGGCCACCACGACCTACACCGTGGTGGTGGCGGGCACGCTGGACCTCTCGCGCTTCGCGCAGAACGAGGAGGTCGAGAAGGTCGAGGTCACCGTGGCGATGGCCGGTGAGGCCAAGGCACGGGTACTGACGGTCAGCGGCAAGGCTTACGACGTGTCCTACGCGGCACTGCGCGCCGCCGGCTTCCGCGGCTGATGCGCCGGCCGGCCACGCACCACACAGAACACGAACAAACACATCGGTTCAGGGACCAGTGATGACGACAGAACGCCCCCACCAGCCGACGGCTGTGCTGCGCCCGCTTGAGCGCTTGCGGCGGGTGTTCCAGGTCTCGTGTTCAAGTTCTGTGCAGGGTGCGGGCCAAGCGGTACGGCGCGGTGCTCGCCGGGGCATAGCCGCCGTCACCGCCGTCGCGCTGATGCTGGGCTCATTGCCTGTGCGGGCCGCCGAGCTGGTCATTGACGAAGGTGTGGTGGTCAAGTTCGGGAGCGACGGCCAACTGGTGGTCCGCGACAAGCTCACCGCCGGCAAGGGTGTGACCCTGACCAGCCAGAAAGACGATGCCAACGGCGGTCAGACCGCCGCCACCGCGCAGACCGCTGCGCCTGGAGACTGGCGCGGTGTGCGTTTCGAGAAGTCGGCCGCGGCCACTGGCGCCATCTCTCTGTCCGACTGGGCCATCCGCTTTGCCGGCGGTGGACAGGAAGCGGCCTTGACGCTGCGTGCGCTCAATCCGACCCTGCAATACCTGCAGCTCACGGACAGCGTCACCGGTCTTCGTCTGGTGGAGGGCGCGTCGCCCGCCATCACCGGCTCCAGCTTCCTGCGCAACGGCGTCGGCGTGATCGCTGATGGCAACAGCGCGCCTACGATCGCCAGCACGCAACTGGTGGGCAACACCACGCTGGCCATTCAGAACAACACACCGGTGACGACCATCGTAGCCACCGGCAACTGGTGGGGACATGCGTCGGGCCCGCGTGACGCGGCCGGCAATCCCCAAGGGCAGGGCGATGCCGTGTCCAGCGGTGTGAATTACGGCGGCTATCTGGCCAATGCGCCATTGATTGCGCCGACCATCCGCCTGGCCGCGCCCGCCGCCTACTTCGAACAACGCACGGTGACGCTGGAGATTGCCTGCGTCAACGCGACCGAATACCGCCTGGCGGAAGGCACCGGCTTTGCTGGCGCCAACTTCCAGCCATTGAACAATGGCCGTGCAACCGTGGACTTCACCGTCTCCGAAGGCGACGGCCGCAAGCCCGTGAGCGTGCAATTCCGCAACGCCAGCGGCACCGTCACCACGGCCACGCTGGCTGACGGCGGCGTGCTCATCGATACACAGGCGCCGGTGGTTGGCATCACGACCCCGGCTGTGGGCAGCGTCGTGAGCGGGCCCATCACCGTGGAAGCCACGGCCACCGATGCCTCCGGCATTGCCTCGGTGCGCATCTATCTGGACGACCAACTGGTGGCCACCCGCACCAGCGTCCCTTACACCTACGCCTGGACTCTGGAAGGCACCGCAGACGGCACCCATGCCCTGCGCGTGGTCGCGCTGGATCAGGCGGGCCGCAGCAGTGAGCAAAGCCGTGCGGTGACCGTGTCTCGTGCCCCTGTGGCGCCGGACACCGAAGGTCCGCAACTTGGCGGCGTCTCCGTGGAGGGCAGCGCGCTGGCGAATGGCGCCACGTTGACCCGCAATGCCACCGTGACCCTGCAGGCCAGCGACCGCAGTGGTGTCTCCCGCGTGGAGCTGCTGCTGGACGGTACTGTAGTGTCCACGGCCAGCGGCAGTGGCAGCTACAGCGCCACGCTGGACCTTGGCCAGGTGGCCAACGGCGCGCACGTCCTGACCGTGCGGGCCACGGATTCGCTCAACAACGTCAGCAGCGCCAGCTTCAACATCGTGGTGGCGCACGCCGTGCCTTCCGCGCCGGTGCTGAGCAGTCCGGTCAGTGGCACCACCACTCGCACGGCCAGCCAGTCGGTCACTGGCAGTGCGGCGGCCAATGCCAACGTCCAACTGATCCTGAACGACCAGCCCACTGGGGCTGCGGTCAAGGCCGGCAGCGATGGCCGCTTCGCCAGTGAGGTCACGCTGACCCCGGGCAGCAACCGCCTGCAGGCCACCGCCGCCGACCAATGGGGCACCAGCGCGTTGTCGGCGCCGGTGGTGGTCACGCTGGATGTGACCGTGCCTGCCAGCCCAACCAACCTGACGGCCACTGCGCAGCCGCAGGGCAAGATCCGTCTGGCCTGGACACGCGCGGCCGATGCCAATGTCAGCGGCTATGACGTGTACCGCGCTGCCAATGCCTTCTCCGGCACGGGTGAGGCCGTGAAGGTGAACAGCAGTCCGCTGACGGTGACAGCCTTCGACGACGTGCCCACCATCGACGGCGTCTGGTATTACCGTGTGGTCAGTGTCAACGCCGCCGGCACGCCATCGGTGCCGACCAACCAGGTGCAGGCCACCTCGGACAACACGCTGCCTCGGGCCGTGTCCATCGTCTACGCGCCGCAAGGCAAGGTGGACGCTTCCACGGGCCGCACGGGTCAGGGCCGGGTCAATCTGGTGGTGACGGTCAGCGAGACGCTGCAGGCCACGCCCTACCTGTCGGTGGTGCCGCAAGGCGGCAGCCCGATCACGGTGGAGCTGAGCAAGACCGGCAATGACACCTATGCCGGCACCTTCGTCATCGATGGCACCACGCCATCGGGCGTTGCCAATGCCTTGTTCTCGGCGCGTGACCTGGTGGGCAACCGCGGCACCGACATCGACACGGGCGCCACGCTGCAGATCGACACCGAGGGCCCAGCGCTCTCCGCTATCACCCTGGCGCCGTCGTCCCCGATCAAGAACGACACGGCCCAGGCCGTTCAGGCGACCTTCACCTTCAGCAAGGCACCAAAGAACGGTGTCACACCGACGCTGAGCTATCTGCTGTCCGGCCCCGTGCGTTCGCCGATCGCCGTGGCGGGCCTGACGCAAGTCAATGCCACCACCTGGCGTGCCAGCTTCACGCTGCCGTCGGATGCTGGCGCGGCCGGCCCGGAGACGCTGGTGTTCAGCAGCCGCGCCCAGGATGACCTGGACAACGTGTCCACCAAGGTGGTGGCCTTCAACCGCTTCCAGGTCTACCAGGGTGAATTGCCGCCATTGGCCGTGCCCTTCGGCTTTAACGCCAAGGCGCTGCCCGGTGGCAAGGTTCAACTCGCATGGCAGGCTGTGGCCGATGCCACCAGCTATCAGGTGTACCGCCAGGCCCCGGGCCAGGCGGAGCTGCAGCCGCTGATCCGCGCGGGCGGTGAAGCGCTGGTGGACCAGACGCCGCAGGATGGCACCTACAAGTACGCCATCGCCACCGTGCGCCAGTCCAATGGCCAGGAGTCCGTGTCCGGCCAGAGCGCCAGTGTGGAGGTGGTGGCGAGCGCCACGGCACCGGGTGCGCCGCAGAACCTGATGCTGCAGCTGACCGGGCAGGGCATCGTCGCCAGCTGGCAGCCGCCGCTGGCCAGTGTCGTGGCGAGCTACAACCTGTACCGTGCCACCGGCACCAGCATCACGAGCATTGCGGGCCTGACGCCGCTGAAGACCGGCATCAAGCAGCCCATCGCGCTGGACCCCGCACCGTCGCCCCAGCAGGGCGCCTATGTGGTGACCGCGCTGGATGCGGCCGGCAATGAGTCACCGATCTCCAACTCGCAATACCTGAACGCCAGCCTGCTGCCGGTGTCCAACCTGCGTATCCAGCAACTGGGCAATGAACTGCCGGTGCTGCGCTGGAATGCGCCCAACGGCAACGTCGCCGGTTACCTGGTCTATGTGGGCCCCGACAGCGCGCGTGTGAAGCTCACCAGTACCCCCATCAGCGCGACGACCTTCACCGATACCGGCTACACCAGCGGCGAGCGCCGCTACACGGTGGCCACGGTGGATGCCAATGGCGTGGAAATGCCACGCAGCCTGCTGATGCCGGCGGTGGCGGCGCAGGTGGTGGCCGGCACGCCGATCAAGCGCGGTGTGATGAACAAGCTGCAACTCCAGCTCAGCAACACCTCGGCCAGCGTGCTGGCCGGTGTGCGGGCGGTGGTGCGCCTGCCAGTGAACAAGGACGCCACGCAGTTCAAGGACCACAAGTCCGAACTGCTCACCCTGGCGGCGAATGAGACCCGCCTGGTGTCGGTGATCGTGGGTGGCTACGCGGACATGCCCTCTCTGGCCAATGCCGACGTGGGCGTGGAAGTCGCGCCGGCCGAGGGCGAGCAGGTCACGGTTGCGCGCTCGCAGCGCATCGAGGTGGGTGACGGTGCCCTGGTGGTCGGCATGGCCACGGAGGAGTTCACCCGTGGCGGTACCGGCAAGCTGCGCCTGACCATCGAGAACACCTCCGAGGTGGACATCGAACTGCAGACGGCGACCAACAGCGGCAACAACGACTCGTCCGAGCTGCGTTTCAAGATCGTGGACAACGACGGCAATGTGCTGGCCACGCAGTCCTACAAGCAGGCGCTGGGTGCCAACGTGGTTACGCTGACCAACGGCCAGACGGTGGCTCGCATCCCGGCGGGTGCCAGCTACACGTCCGACGTCTTCAACCTCAACGTGCCGGGCTCCAGCCCCAGCAGCATCCGGGTGCGCCTGGAAGTGGACAAGCTGCGCTACCACAGCGGCCAGGAAGACGAGATCGTCATCGCCGGCCGTGGCTCGGAGAAGGTGGTGTCGCTGGTGGACACGGTCTACTTCGGCGAAGTGACCGACGTGAGCCCGATCACCTCGTTCGGCGACCAGGACGTGGTCATCACCGGCCGCGCCGTGGACCGTCGTGACGGCACCTCCGCGCTGCCCAACACCCGCCTCAAGCTGATCCTGAACCAGCAGGGCTTCGAACGCACCTTCAGCCTGGTGACCGATGGCAACGGGCTGTTCGCCTACACCTTCAAGCCGACGGTGACGGATTCGGGCCTGTACCGCGTCTCGGCTGTCCACCCGGACATCACCGACCGTCCGGAGCAGAAGGCCTTCACCATCAACCGCGTGACGGTCACGCCGACGCCATACAAGCTGGATGTGCCGCGCAACTACGCGTTCAGCATCCCGTTCGTGGCCCAGGCCGGCCCGGGGACCTCGGCCAGCAACCTGCGCCTGGTGATGAATGCCGCCAGCCAGCCGTCGCATGCACTGCCGGTGGGCGTGAGCCTGCAACTGCCGGCGCCGGTCAGCCTGACCGAACGCCAGCGCCTGAACGTGCCGGTGGTCTTCACGGCCAGCAATGACGCGCAGGCCGTGGGTTCGCTGGTGCTTGATGTCATCAGCGACGAGCACCCCGCCAGCCCGATCGGCCAGGTGACGGTGAACTACACCCTGTCCGAAGCGAAGCCCTTCTTGACGGTGACGCCGAGCTTTGTCGAGACCGGTCTGGCCCAGGGTGGCAGCCAGGTGGAGTCGGTGGTGGTGCAGAACAAGGGCCTGCAGGATGCACTCAATCTGCACTTCACGCTGACGCTGCCAGACGGCACGCCGGCGCCGTCGTGGGCGGCCATTGCCAGTGTGGCGGATGGCAGCATGGCGATCGGTGCCCAGCGCGCCATCGACTTGTCCTTCACGCCGCCCAAGGCGACGGCCGAAGGCGTCTACGAGTTCCGCCTGAACGTGGTGGGCGACAACGTGCCGCAGCAGGCGATCAACGTGTTTGCCAGCGTCACGCAAAGCGGGCAGGGCCATGTGCTGTTCAAGGCGGCGGACATCTACACCGCCACCGTGGGCAAGGACGGCAAGCTCATCGCCGGCCTGTCTGGTGCGCGCATCACCGTGCAGAACGAGGATGTGGCGTCGGTGACGCAGGAGCTGGTGACGGATAGCGTGGGTGAAGCCCTGTTCCAGAACCTCCCGGCGGGCCGCTACAAGTTCCGCGCGTCGGCAACGAACCACCAGGAGATCGGTGGGCGTCTGGTCATCAAGCCGGGCATCACGCTCAACCAGTCGGTGTTCCTGAACTACAACCTGGTGACGGTGGAGTGGACGGTCCGCGAGATCACGATCCAGGATCGTTACGAGATCACGCTCAACGCCACTTTCGAGACGGATGTGCCGGCTGCGGTGGTGCTGATGCAACCCACCAGCGTGAACCTGCCGAAGATGAATGCGGGCGACGTCTATTACGGTGAACTGAACCTGACCAACTACGGCCTGATCCGTGCGGACAACGTCAAGCAGCAGCTGCCGCAGACGGATGCGTTCTTCCGCTACGAGTTCCTGGTCGAAGTGCCGGAGGCGTTGGAGGCCAAGCAGCGCATCACGATTCCGTATCGCGTGATCTCGACGCAGTCGCTGGATGCACAGGCCACCAGTGGCACTGCGTCCGGTGGCGGCTGCTACAGCTACAGCAACGCTACGCGCGTGGACTACAGCTACACCTGCAAAAACCTCGACACCGCGACCGGCAACACCTCGGCCAACTGGTTCTCTGTGAGCACCAGCAGTTGCCCGGCTGGCTCTGGCGGCGGTGGTGGTGGCGGCGGCGGCGGCGGCGGTGGTGGCGGCGGCTGGGGCGGCGGTGGCGGTGGCTACCAGTCCATCCCGGGCCTGCCACCCTGCACCAAGTGCGGTGGCAAGTGCTGCGGCGCGGCCGGTGGTGGTGGTGGCGGAGGCGGCTCCGGTGGTGGAGGTGGCTCTGGCGGCGGTGGTGGAGGCGGCGGCGGCGGTGCGGGCGGCGGTGGCGGTGCGGGTGGCGGCGGTGCTGCCGGCCCGAATCCCTGAGCAACTCCGTGACCAGCCGTCACCGGCCCGACACCGACATGAACCCGCAGGTTCGACAAGAGAAGAGTTTCATGACGTACGCATCCATTCACAGCCGCCTTGGCGGCGCAGTACTCGGCCTGACGATGGCGTTGGGTGTGGGCGTGAGCGCCTCCGCGCAGACTGATTCTGTCAGCACCTTGTTCCGTGGCGGGGTGATGGGTACATCCGGTGTGTCGGGTGGCGTGGTGGCCTTGCCCAATGGCAAGTACACGGAATACACGGAAGACATCTCCGTCAAGGTGGCTGGCGGCTATGTGCGTTGGACACGGGACTTCAATGGCAACCAGTGGCGCTTCAACCCGCACTGGATGAGCCTGAACTTCGAGTTCGACACCATCATGATCGCTGCCAGCAGCAGCGGTGGTTCGTCGGGTGGCAACGCGGTGGCCATCGCTCCGCAGGAGCCGCCGGAGTATTTCGGTGGCACTGTCATCCCCGGCGCAGACGGGGGCTTGGCGGGCGGGCAGGGCCCGCTGTGGGCCATCTCCCGTAACGGAACCTGGTTCACTGCGGAATCGACCTATTGCAGCTTCAGCGTGACGAGCAATGCACGCTACCTGCTGAAGCCGGTGTTTGCCGGCGAGGCGCCCGCCTGCCCGACCAACCGGTTCTCTGGCCAACTGGCAGTGTCCGGCGGAGGCGGTGGCAGCGGTGCGATCAGCCCGACGCCGGAGGGCGGCATTCCGTCCAACCTGGCGGGCTTCCGCTGGGAAGACCGCCTGGGCGACTGGATCGAGTTTGACCGCACGGGCCGAATGAGTGGCTACGGTGACCGGAACAACATCAAGGTGACGATGCAGTACGCCAGCGGCAAGCTGGTCGGCGTGCTGGACCACACCGGTCGCAAGGTGCTGGAGATTGCCTATGACGGCAGTCGCATCAGCGAGGTGCGCGATGTGCCACGCTCAGGCGACGCCGAACCGGCGCGGGTGGTGAAGTACACCTACGCCAGCAATGGCGGCCTGAAGACGGTGACGGATGTGCGCGGCAACGTCACCACCTACGAATACGACGACCGCGACCGAATGAAGTCGGTCACCGACCAGGAAGGGCGCATCCGCCAGATCAGCTACGGGCCGACCAACCGGGTCGCCAAGCTGACGCAGGCGGATGGCGCGGTCACCGAATACGAGTACGACTACGACGCGACGAAGAAGCAGTTCTACGCCAAGGTGAAGCGGCCAGTGGTGGACGGGCAGCAACGCGTGGAAGTGTCGATCTACAGCTCCGACGGCCAGATGATCGCGCAGGAGGTCAATGGCCGGACGCAGCGGGAGCTGAGCCAGGACGGCCGGTCGGACAAGATCACCGATGGCCGGGGCAATGTGACGGAAACGTCGCGCAATGAGTTCAACCAGATCACGTCGGTGAGGTATGCCGACGGGGCGACTGTGAGCAACACCTTCAGTGCGAAGACACTGGAGCTGGAGCAGCAGCGCGACATTGACGGTTTCAACCACCGTTATGAGCGCGATGAGACGGGCGAGCTTCGCCGACAGGTCATGGCGGTGGGAACGTCAGACGAACGCACGATCGAGTACACGCTCGATGCGAACCGCCGAGTAAAGACAGCATCCTTCAAAGGTCGTACAGAGACGGACGGTCGAATCACCCTGGACGCGACCTATGCCTACGAGTATGACGATCAGGACAACATCACACAGGTCACCGACGCGGAAGGAAAGGTCTGGACCTACTCGTACAACCGTCTCGGGGACACCGCCACCGAAACAGATCCTCGCAAGGGAACCTGGCGTTATTCGTATGACGCGGCAGGCAACCTGCTGTCGTCCACCAGTCCCTTGGGACATGTGACGCGCTACGAGTACGACAAGACCGGTAACGAGCTCAAGATGATCGACGGGCGCGGCAAGGTCTACCGCAGCCAGTATGACGGGCGCAACCGCCAGACGGGGGTCATCAATCCGTACGGCGCGGTCTACAAGACAGACTACAACGCCATTGGTGCGGTGTCGGCGGTGACCGACGCGGCGGGCAGAAGTACGCGCTTTGCATACGACGCATGGGTGCGGCCGTCACAGGCCTGGGATGGCAAGGGTTTCACCTACGCCATGGACTACACCGACGCGGACGGGAAGGACACCGGAGCGCGGCAGCCCAACAAGGTGAAATACCCGACGTTCGAGCGGCGATTCAAATACAACGCGAGGAACCGCCCCGCAGAAAAGACGGATCTGGATGGCGATGATGGTCGTAGTGAGCAGTACACCTACGACAGCACGGGTCGTCAGAAGACGGTGACGGATGCGAACGGAAAGACCAGTACCCAGGAATACAACGCATTCGGTCAATTGGTACGGTCGGCCGACTCAATGGGAAATGGGCTCCGCTTCGCCTATGACGCACGGGGAAACATCTCCGAAATCACAGATGCGAATGGCAAGAAGACCCGGTTCGAATATGACCGCCGAGGTCTGCTGCTGAGCGAAACCGACGCACTGGGCAAGACGACTCGTTATGGGCATGACGAAAACGGATGGCCGACCAGCACCACATTCCCGTCGGGAACCAAGGCGACGTTTGAACAGGATGCCGATGGTCGGCTGACATTGCAGAAGGAGTATGACGCTGCAGGAACGCTGGTCAAGACGATTCAATATGAGTACGACGAAGAAGACAATCTTCGCAAGTGGTCCGATGGGCGCTATAGCGCAACGCTCGAGTATGACGATGCCGACCGCCTGAGTCAGGAAACGATCGACTACGGTGTCTTCAAGAGGTCCCGCGCGTATACCTATTACCCCAACAACCAGGTCAAGACCTACACCGGGCCTGACGGTGTGAGCATTACCTATTCCTACGATGCAGTGGGTCAGTTGGAGCGAGTCACCATCCCGGGCGAGGGAGATATCAGTGTGACCGATTGGCAATGGGCGGCACGAAAGACAGTACTGTTGCCAGGTGGTACGGAGCAGCGCCTCAGTCACGACGGTCTTCTCATGACGACCGGAATGAAAGTTGTCAATCCGGGGCAAGCCACGGTATTTGAGCTGGAGGAGAAATACGGCAGGGCCTTTGAGGTTGAAGAGAACAAGCGAGATGGTGTGACCACCCGCTACGGATATGACGGTGGCTATCGTCTGACTGGTGTGCAGGCGGCAAGTGCTGACTTCAATGAGGGCTACACGGTCGATGCTGCCGGCAATCGGGTCACCCATCAGCGCGGCGGGACGGCTGTTGGCGGGACCTGGACCTATGACGACGCACAGCAGCTCAAGCAGCGGGGAAATATCAGCTATGAATACGATGACAACGGAAATCTGATCCGAAAAATTGATTCGTCATTGGCCGAGCCGATGCGTACCACGCGCTACGTGTATGACCCGATGAATCGGCTCTCGGAGGTCAGCGACGGTAGCGGAGCCATCATTGCACGCTACACCTACGACCCGTTTGACCGTCGGCTTTCCAAGCAGATCGGTGCCAGCGGCGAGATGACTTATTTCTTTCCCTCGTCGCTCGGACTACTTGGAGAGATGAACGCGACCGGTGACGTCACTGTGACCTACGGGTGGCATCCTGAGCAGGAGGATGGCGCCTACCCTCTCTTTGCGCGAGTTCCAGCCCTCGGTGGCGACTTCCGTTATGTGTATTTTCATAACGATCACCTCGGAACCCCGCAGCGCATTACTGACAAGTCCGGAGCCATTGTTTGGGCTGCAGACTATGACGGATTTGGTAAGGCGACGATCAGAAGCTCTGCCACCAACCCGGTGACGAACAACCTTCGCTATCCGGGTCAGTACTTCGACGTGGAGACTGGCCTCCACTATAACGATCGCCGTTACTACGATCCTCAGGTGGGGCGTTACATCACGCGGGACCCCATCGGATTTGAAGGTGGTGGGAATCTTTACGCATATGCGGCGCACAACCCGGCCAACTTCATCGATCCGACGGGAGAGATCATTCCCTGTCTTGTCGCCAACTATCTTCGGTGCATGGCGAGCTGCATGCTCATGAGCACGGTCGAGGATCTGATCCTTGAATGCGGCAATATCAATTGGGGCGACAACCTGAAGGACTGCGCAGTCGATTGCCTGCTGAGCATGCTGCCAATCCCGAATCCATGCGGAAAGTTCGGGAAGTGGATTTCGGCCGGCCTAGGTGTATTAAGTTCGGTGAACAGCTTCCCGGCCGAGACATTGGTCCATGTACGACCACCGCAGGCTGATACGGCGTCTGCCGCCCTTGGGCGTTCCATCTTGAAGCCGATCGGCCAGTTGCAACCGGGCGATCAGGTGCTGGCTCTTGCCGAATGGAAAGATCGAGGCATCAGCCAAGGACGCGATCAACGCCTCAGCTATGAACGAGTGACCGATGTCTTCACGAGCTTTCGCGAACAGAATCTCATCCACGTCACCTTCACCAATGGCAGGTCGCTGACAGCGACCGAGGGTCACCCCTTCAAGACGGCGAACGGGTGGGTCGATGCCATCAGGCTGGCGCCAGGTACGGTCGTGATCGGGAAGTTTTCCGAAGGGGCGGATCGGGACGAGGGTCTGACGATTGCAGAGATCAAATCCGAGAAGGTGTCGCTGCAGGTGTTCAACCTGGAGGTTGCGAATGCTCATACCTTCTTTGTGGGTGAAGAAGGCGCGCTGGTCCACAACGGAGGTCGGTCCGGAAAGCAACCGCGACTGAAAGAGATGGGTGGGGACGACAAGCTCCCGTCTCACGTCAGAGGCTGGATCAAGCAGGAGCGCAACCTTATCGCCTGCAAGAAGCGTAAGACAATTCGCGTTCCGCCGGGATACGAGATGGCGCATCGACGCGGTTTCCCGGCCAAGAATGGTCATAGCTACAAGAACAGCGATCTGCAGAATCCAGACCTGCACGATCTCCAGCACAAGTGGGAAGGGTATTGAAATGACAGATTCCTACCGATTCGGAACCCAAGAGATCGAGAGCGTCCTCAAGCAAAAGAACGAGGTCCGCTTTGACTATTTCATCAAACGTGTGGCGGATTGGGGTGAAGTGTGGGGGCTGAAAGGGCCTGCCGGCTGGGTGCTGCTGGGGGATGAGCAACAGAACGAAGTTGCCGTTTTCTGGCCATTCAAGGAGTTCGCCGCGATCTGTGCCACCGGCGCATGGGCAGATTCCACGCCGACCAGCATCGATCTTGACAGCTTTCGAGCGCGGTGGCTTACAGGCCTTGAGCGGGACGGGCGACGTGTGGCGGTGTTCCCGAATATCGAGCGATCGGCGTCCGTTCTCTCCGCAGCCGAATTGAGGGCTCGACTCGAGGAGGAACTTGATAACTTGGAGTGAGACGCCGAGAAGGCGATAGCGGTCGCGGAGGCAATACTCCGATCCCCAGTAGAGAAATGAAACGGAACAAGTCCCTCGCACAGAAAGCCATTTCCCTGCTTCTCAAGCCCCATGGTTTCGAGAAGCATGGTTCGGTGTGGGCGCTGGATCTTGGCGACACTCTGCTGGGCGTTCACCTGCAAGGTTCGCGCTTTGCTGCCGGACGGGCCTATGTCAACTTCCTGGCCTGGTACAAGGCGCTGAGCACCCAGCCGCTCACCTCGTTCAAGGATGATTTCCATCTCTCGTTCAGGGGTGACGATGTCCATCAGGACGACATCCAGGCAGCATTGACCTTCGACGATTCCGAGGTCGAGTTCGACACGTACGTCGCGCGCCTGAATGAGCTGTTCTTCAGCAAGTCACTCCAGAAGCTGCTGAGCCTGTCGACTCTGGAGGCCGCGATCGCCGCCGTCCGTGCCGACGAGATGCGCGGCTACTCGCTGGAGTTGTGGAACGCTGCGCATCCCGGTGCGCCCGTCAGCGCCTGCGGGGGCTCATGATGTCCCAGCGCTGCCCCAAATGCCAGCACGTCCGGGAGCCCGACACCCGGGCGCCGGAGTGGCAATGCCCCGCCTGTGGCGTGGCGTACGCCAAGGCGGGCGGGGGCGCTGGCGGCGAAGGGGCATCGGCGGGATATGCCGCACAGAAGCCAGCACCGGCGATCACCGCCCACCCTCGGTCCCTCAGTCATTCGGCCGACGCAAGCTTCTGGTCCACCTGGCTCGCCAAGCTGCTGATCACCGCGATCGTCCTGATGGTGTGGTTCAGCAGCCGCCATTGGCTGGACACCCGTCACGCGCGCACGCATGACCCGGCCCATGTCGCGGACATCGAGATCTACACCACCAGCTTCTGCGAGACCTGCCACGCCGCCAAGGCGTACATGAACCGCAATCACATTGCCTATACGGAATACGACGTCGAGTCCGACATCGACCGACGTCGCGAGTTTTACGCACGAGGGGGTCAGGGCACGCCCCTGATCTTTGTGCACGGACAGATCATGCACGGCTTCGATGCCGGGCAATTCGAACAACTCAGACGCGGCCGGCGCTCCTGAAGCGCAGGCACGAATGATGGCGACGGGGCACACGGTGTGCGCCCCAGAACAAAGATGGAATCAGCCATGGCTAATTGGGTAGGGAAGCAAGGCAGTGAGGCCAGCGGGGGGCGCGGGGGCAGCGGGGCCATGGCCACTGCTGCGCGGCGCATGGGTGCGGCCGTGATGGCCACGGCAGCCCTGCTGTGCCCGACCATGAACGCCCAGGCAGACGACAGCGTCTGCGCACGCGTCAAGATCGAGATCAAGCAGGAGCTGACGCTGGAGCGTCAGGCCTTTGACGCGGAGATGAAGATCTCCAACCAGCTCGACGGCGCCTCCCTCACCGACGTGGGCGTCGTGGTGCAGGTGACCGACGAACTCGGCGTGCCGGTCCTTGTCTCCGACGACCCCAACAACCTCAACGCCAAGTTCTTCATCCGCATCTCCAACAAGGAGAACATCGCGGCCGTGGACGGCAGCGGTGTGGTGAATGCCTTGTCCACCGCCACGGTGAACTGGCTGCTGATCCCTGCGCCGGGCTCCGCCGGCAACAACCCGGCTGGCAAGAAGTACCTGGTCGGCGCCCGCCTCACCTACAAGTTCGGCGCGGAAACCCAGACGCTGGACGTCTCGCCGGACGTGATCACCGTCAAGCCGCTGCCGCTGCTGACGCTGGACTACTTCCTCCAGCAGGACGTCATCGGTGACGACCCGCTCACGCCCGAGATCGAAGCCGTGGAACCGGCCACGCTGGGCGTGCGTGTCAAAAACAATGGCTTCGCCACCGCCAAGAACCTGAAGATCGATTCCGCTCAGCCCAAGATCGTCGAGAACAACCAGGGCCTGCTGATCAACTTCAAGCTCACCGGCAGTTTTGTGGACGATGCACCGACCCAGAACACGCTGCTGATCAACTTCGGCGACATCGCACCCAACACCGGCAAGATGGGCCGCTGGTTGCTGGAGACCACGCTCGCCGGCAAGTTCACCGAGTTCACCGCCACCTTCAGCCATGCCGATGAGCTCGGTGGTGCACTGACCTCGCTGCTGCAGGCGACGAATGCGCATTTCCTGATCCGGGATGTGCGCGTGGACCTGCCCGGGCGCGACAGCGTGCGCGACTTCCTCGCCAAGGATTCGGACGCCATCCGCGTCTATGAATCCGACGGCCCCGACACCGACGTGACGGATCGCAGCGGTGTCGCCCAACTGACGGCAGGTAGCAGCAGCAATGGCGTTGCCGCCTACCGCATCACCTTCCCGGCCACGGCAGGTTTTGCCTACGTGAAGCTGCCTGACCCGTTCAACGGCACCAAGGCACTGGGCACCGTGCAACGGTCCGATGCCAAGCAGATGCTGCCGGAAAACGTCTGGCTGTCGAAGACCCGCAACCTGGAAGCCAAGCGCTGGGAATACTGGGTCAATGTCTTCGACGTGAACACCACCGGCAGCTACGACACCCAGTTCGAAGCACCGCCCACCGCCTCCCTGCCGCCGGCTGTGCAGTACATCCCGGACCGCACCGTGGATGAAGAGAAGCAAGTCTCCTTCCTGGTGGAGGCCAGCAGCCCCGCCGGCAAGCCGGTGACCCTGTCCGCTGCGCCGCTGCCCGTAGGCGCAACCTTCACGCCGCAGGCCACGGATCCGCTGGCACCGACGGTGGCACGTGCCGTCTTTGACTGGAAGCCCGCCAAGGGCATGGCTGGCAGCTACCTGATCACCTATACGGCCACCGACGGCACGCTCAGCAGCAGCCGTTCCGCCATCATCAAGGTCAACAGCAGCACGCCGCCACCCGGACCGGGCACCCCCACGGTGGATGCGCCTGTCTCCGGGGCCCAGGTCACCAAGCTGCGCCCGACGCTCAGCGTGATGGCTTCCAGCCAGTCGCAGGACCCGACCGTGCAGCTGCAGTTCGAGCTCTATCGCGATGAGGCGATGACGCAGCTGGTGGACAGCGCCTTCGTGGCCAAGGCCGGTGCCATCGGCGGCATCGAGCAGGCCACGGCCTGGCAGCCCACCGTCCAGCTGGACGACAACACCCGCTACTGGTGGCGTGCACGCGGCTTTGACGGCAAGCAGACCTACAGCCCCTGGGTGTCTGCGTATTTCTTCGTCAACCTCTACAACGACCCGCCGGAGAGCTTCAACCTGACCTCGCCCGCGCCAGCGGCCGAAGTGGGAACCTTGCAGCCCGCGCTGAGCTGGACGAACAGCAGCGACCGGGACGGCGATGCCATCACCTATGTCGTGACCGTCTACAGCGATGCGGGTCTGACCGAACGCGTGGCGGTGTCCGATTCGCTGCCCGCAGGTGCCAACGGCACCACCAGCTGGACCCTGCCGACGCCGCTGAACAACCATGCCACCTACTACTGGAATGTGGCCGCACGTGATGCCCTGGGTGCTGAAACCGCCAGCGCGGCACGCCCCTTCGTGATGAACACCGGCAACTCGGCACCGAGCGCACCGGTGATCGTCAGCCCGGTGGCCGGCAGCATCAGCCCCAACAGCACCACGGTGCTGAGCGTGCAAAGCGGTACGGATGCCGATGGCGACCTGATCACCTACATCTTCGAGATCGACCGTGTCGCCACCTTCGATTCCGGCGACAAGCTCAGCTCCGGTGCCGTGATCCGCTCCGGCGGTGCGGTGACCACCTGGGCCGCCACCGGCCTGGTGGAGGACACCCGTTATTACTGGCGCGTCAAGGCGCAGGACGGGCGTGCCGAGACTGCATGGGAAGTCTCTTCCTTCCTGATGAGCACGGTGAACGACGCCCCGCCCACGCCGACGGTCCGCAATCCCGGCACGGGCGCCTGGTCCAGCACGCTGCAGCCGGTCCTGGAAGCCAATCCGGTGCTCGACCCCGAAGGCGACAAGGTGCGCTACGAGTTCGAGGTCTACAAGGACGCAGCACTGACCAAGCGGGTCTGGGGTGGCGTGTCCGACACCACATCCATCGTGACCGGTGTGGCCCTGGCCGACACCACCACGCACTGGTGGCGCCTGCGGGCCGTTGATGAACTGGGCGCGGCCAGCGCCTGGGGCGCCTCCACCGTGCTGTATGTGAGCACGGCCGCCTACCAGCCGCCGAGCATCCAGATCACGTCGCCCACGGGCAATGTGACCCCCACCGTGCTGGCCAGCGGCCAGAAGGTGGTGACACTGAGCTGGTCGGCCGTGGATGCCAACATCGAGCCCACGGTGGCGCTGTATTACTCCACCAGGCCCGGCGATTTCGCCGGCAGCCTGATCGTGGATGGCCTGCGCTACCCCGCCGGCACCCATGCCGACAGCTACCAGTGGGATGTGACCACCCTGGCGCCCGGCACCTATTACGTCTACGGCGTCATCTATGACACCAAGGGCGCCGCACAGGCCTATGCAGCCGGCACCGTCGTCATCCCCAATCCGGGTTCCAGCGGCCAGGTGCTGGTGTCCACCACCACGCTCGCGACCAACGAGAACGGCGCCAAGGCCACCTTCCAGGTGAAGCTGGGCAGCGCACCGACCTCGAACGTCACCATCGGGCTGAACGTGACGGATGCGAAGGAGGGCTCGGTCTCCCCCAGCACGCTGGTCTTCACGGCCGCCAATTGGTCCGCCTACCAGACCGTCACGGTCACCGGGCTGGACGACTGCACGGCGGATGGCGACAAGACCTACAGCGTGGTGCTGGCCAAGGCCACCAGTCTGGACCCGAACTACGCCGGTGTCACCGGCCCCGCCGTCACCGTCACCAACAAGGACATGGGCAGCCGCGCTACAACGACCTACCCGTCGCTGCAAGTGTGCAAATTCGCGGTTCAGTCCGAAACGCAGTCGTCGTTGGGTTGGCACTACGCTTTCACCACGGAATGGACCAACACCGGTGTGCCTTTGTCCAAGGTCGGCGCGGTGTTCCAATGCTGGTCCAGCCCGGGCGTCACGCCCGCCGGCATCACGCTGGAAGACGGAGTGACCGCCTTCGGCGCCATCGGTCGAGGAGAGACCATCAAGGTCACCAACACCGTCGGCTTGCGCAGCACCACCCGCCTGGCCGACCCGATCGCGTTTGTTCGCCAATGCGCCTGGTGGGGCGTTACTCCCACCGTGGCGCCGTGACTTGCGTCATGCCCCGTCGAGGGACGGGGCGTCTACCCTTAGCAGTATGAAAACCGTGTCCGACATTTACCCCACGCCTCGCCGCAGGCCTCGCGCCACCCGCGGTTTCACCTTGCTGGAACTGCTGGTGGTGATCGTCATCATCGGCCTGCTGGCCGCCTATGTCGGCCCGCGTTATTTCTCGCAACTGGGCAAGTCGGAACGCAGCACGGCCAAAGCGCAGATCGAAGGCCTGGGCAAGGCGCTGGACGCCTACCGCCTGGACACCGGCCGCTATCCGACGACGGAACAGGGCCTCAATGCGCTGTACGTCAAGCCGACCGATGAGCCCAAATGGAACGGCCCCTATCTGCAGAAGGCCGTGCCGTTGGATCCCTGGGGGCAAGCCTATGTCTACCGCACCCCCGGTCAGGGCGGTGACTTCGACCTGTCTTCCAACGGCCGTGACGGCCAACCGGGCGGCGAAGGCGATGGCGCGGACATTACCTATCGCTGACCTTCATGCTGACCCGCGCGCCGCTGGCGTGGACGGGAGCCGCTGATGAGTGCGCAACAGCAATCCAATGCAGCGCCGCGTGCCCTTGGCAACGCGGCGCGCGGCATTCGTACGCGCCTAAAAGTACGTACGCCGGACGGGGCCGTGCGCTGGATCGAGCAGGTGGACATGAGCGAGGCGGACGCCGTGCGCGTTGCCGTCTCGCAAGGTGCCAAGGTGCTCGCCGTGGAACGCGGCCAGGTGACCGAGGCCGCGCCGAAGGGCGCGCGCTTCGGCCTGCTGCTCTTCACGCAGGAGCTGCTGGCGCTGCTGGACGCCGGCCTGAACCTGACTGAGGCGCTGGCTACCCTGCATGCCAAGGAGCGGCAGCTGCTCGCGCGCGAGGTGCTGGGGCGCATGCGTCAGCAGCTGGAGGAGGGGCGCAGCTTCTCCGACGTGCTGGCCGCCATGCCGCAGCACTTTCCCGAGGTCTATGCGGCCACCGTTCGAGCGGCTGAACGTACCGGTGACCTGCCGCGCGCACTGGCGCGCTACATCGCCTACCAGCTGCAGTTCGACGTGATCCGCAAGAAGCTGGTCTCGGCGGCGATCTATCCGGTGATGCTGCTGGTGGTTGGCAGCTTCGTGGCGCTCTTCCTGCTGGGTTATGTGGTGCCGCGTTTCAGCGCGGTGTATGAATCGTCCGGACGGGAACTGCCCTGGATGTCGGCCATGCTGCTGGGCTTTGGCAAGGCGCTGTACGGCCACTGGCAACTGGCGCTGGCCGGCGCCGTCGGCCTGGGCGGCTTGCTGGTGGCTGTGTTCAGCCGGCCGGCCGGTCGCCTGGCGCTGCTGCAGGCGGTGCTGTCCATGCCAGGGCTGGCCGAGAAAGCCAAGGAGTTCCGCCTGGCACGTTTCTACCGCGCGGTCAGCCTGCTGCTGGCGTCGGGCATTGCCTTGCCGCGTGCCATCGGCATGGTGGGCGGCCTGCTGGGCCCGGCCGAGCAGTCGCGTCTGGCGCAGGCCCGGCTGGCCATCGAGCAGGGGCAGTCCTTGTCGACGGCGCTGCTGGCGGTGCAACTGGCCAGCCCGGTGGCGGAGTCGCTCATCAAGGTGGGTGAACGCTCGGGCCAACTGGCCGACATGCTGGAGCGCACGGCGCGTTTCCAGGACGACGATTTTGCGCGCTGGGTCGACTGGGCTTCCAAGTTGATCGAGCCCTTGTTGATGACGGTGATGGGTGTCGTGATCGGCGCCATCGTGGTGTTGATGTACATGCCAATCTTTGATCTTGCGGGGAGCCTCCAATGACCCGCACCACGACTCCCATCACGCCTGAACTGGTGGCCCGTGCACGGGCTTTGCCCGGTGGCATCGAGCAGTCGCTCATCCATCGCCTGCAGGACGTGGCGGCCCTGGCGCCCGAGCCGCTGATGGACGCCCTGGGCGAGAGCTTCGGCTACGCCGTGCTGCCCATGAGCCGTCTCCAGGCGCTGCGCCCGCTCTTTGACCAGATTCCCTATCCTGAGGTCATGCAGCGGCGGGTGCTGGCGGCAGCCGATGAGGGCGGTCAGGTGCATCTGGTGCTGAGCGACCCCTTTGACGGCGATGCCGAGACCTGGGCGTTGCGCCGGCTGGCTGCCTCTGCGCCTGCCGTGACACCGGCGGTCGGCCTGTGCCACCCCGATGATCTGCAGGCCTACCTCGCGCAGCAGGAACGGCAGCTGCGAGCCATCGACGGTTTCGATGGCGACACGACGGCCGGCAGTGGCGAAGAGGTCGCCGCCGTCATCACCCTGGCCAGCATCAACGACAACACCAGCCCGGTCGTGCGGCTGGTCAACTCCACGCTCTATGACGCGCTGAAGCTTCAGGCCAGCGACATCCACCTGGAATGCGATGCGGGTTCGCTGCATGTGCTCTATCGCATCGACGGCGTGCTGGTGCCCATCACGCAGGTGCAGGGGCAGGACATGGCGGAGCAGATCATCTCCCGCATCAAGGTGATGGCCGAGCTGGACATCGCCGAGCGCCGGGTGCCACAGGACGGCCGCTTCAAGGTGCGGGTGAACGATCGCGAGATCGATTTCCGCGTGTCCGTCATGCCCAACATCTTTGGCGAAGACGCGGTGCTGCGCCTGCTGGATCGACAGTCACTGACCGAGGAGGCTCGCTCGCTGCGGCTGGACAACCTCGGCCTGGACGCGCCCACCATGAGTGCCATCCGCCGGCTGGCGGCCAAGCCGCACGGCATGCTGCTGGTCACTGGCCCGACTGGTTCGGGCAAGACCACCACGCTCTATGCGGCCATCACCGAGATCCACACCGGCCGGGACAAGATCATCACCATCGAGGACCCGGTGGAATACCGGCTGCCCCGGGTGCTGCAGATTCCGGTCAACGAGAAGAAGGGCCTGACCTTCGCCCGTGGCTTGCGCTCCATCCTGCGGCACGATCCCGACAAGATCATGGTCGGGGAGATCCGTGACGGCGAGACCGCCCAGATCGCCGTGCAGGCCGCGCTCACCGGTCACCTGGTATTCACCACCGTCCACGCCAACAGCGTGTTCGATGTGCTGGGCCGGTTCCTGCACATGGGGGTGGATGGCTACAGCTTTGCCTCCGCGCTCAATGGCATCGTGGCGCAACGCCTGCTGCGGGTCACCTGCCAGCACTGCGCCGCACCGGTGACGCCGGATGACGAGGCCCTGGCCTCGGCCGGGCTGCGCCGTGAAGATGTGGTGGGTTGGAGCTTCAAGGCCGGCGCCGGTTGTGCGCACTGTCGCGGCGCCGGGTTCAAGGGCCGACGCGCCGTGGCCGAGGTACTGATATTGGACGATGAACTGCGCGAGCTGATAGCCGAACGCGCGCCCATCTCTGCGCTCAAGCAGCGCGCGGCCGCACGAGGCCTGCGGCCGATCATGACCGCGGCGATGGCCTGGGTGGCGCAGGGCGAGACCACGCTGGAGGAGGTGGCTCGTGTCGCAGGTTGAGCAGACGCCTGATGTGAAGCCCGCGCGCGAGACGGGCGTGCTGCACCTGGTGGTTGGCGCTGTGCAATTGAGCGCGGCGGTGCAGCGCCGTGAAGCATGGGCGCTGCTGCCCAACATCGCCATCGAGCCGGGTGTGAATGCGCCAACGGCCACGTCCGCTCTTGCGCCTGAGCAAGCGTCCACACTTCTGGCAGCCGCCACAGCCCCATCTGCGCCGGGAGCGGTGGCGGTGCCCACCACTGTGCTCGGTCAACTGTTGGCGGCGTTGACCCAACTGCGCGTCGACCTGCCCGCTGGCATCACCGAGGTACGTGTCCTGGTGGCCGATGGTTGGTTGAACACCACGAGCCTGCTGTGGAGCAGCGATCTGCGCCGCGGCACCACCGCCGAACTTCAGGCCCGTGTGGCGCTGATGACGTCGGGATGCGAGCCGGCGGTGGGCGACCTCGTGCGGATCGATGACGCCCCCTACGGCGCCTTGCGTCGGGTGGTGTCCTACCCCGTAACCCTGCTGGAAGCGCTGCGGCAACTGGCCGACGGTTGCGGTGCGCGCCTGTCTTCGGTGCGGCCCATGAGCGCCGCCGCCTGGGCGGCAGGGCGCGGGCAAGGGGGGCGGGCCACCGGTGGTGTCACTGCCATGGGCCTGTGCACCAAGGGCAGTGTGACGGTGCTCACCGGTGGACGCTGGCTGACCGAGGTTCATGCCCAGACCGTGGCCGGGAACCTGCCGCCATGGCCAGCCATGCAGCGCCTGTGGGCGCGCCTGCAGTTGCGCGACGCGGCGCTGGCGGGCCTGCCAACGCTGCCCGTGCTGGACCTGGACCTGGAGGACACGCCGGTTGCACGCCCTCCCACCAGCCCGCCTGAAGCGAATGCTGTGCCGGGTATCGGCGCCTCCGTTGAAGTGAGGTCCGGCCTGACGATGATGGCGCCACTGCGCTCTGCGCAGACCGCTGCGTTGCCAGGCGTGTTCTGGCTGGCACAAGTGCCTTTGGCACGCACGGCGGCGCTGGATGCCGTTCCAGCCGGGATGTCTCGCGGTTGGCGCGCCTGGTGGCCGGCAGCGGCAGCCGCTTTGGCCGCCATCACCTTCTCGGTGGGCGCCTGGCAGTCCTTCGGGGCGGTGACGGCGGCGCGTGCCCAACTGGCGGCATCGCAGCGCGCTGCTGTGCCGGTCTCAATATCCGCGCCGGTCTGGACGCGTGAGGAACTGGCCCGGGTGCGGGCGGTGAACCAGGCCGTGCGTGAACTCAATCTGCCGATCGATGCGTTGCTTGCGGCGCTTCAACCACCCCGGGACCTGCCGGTGTCCGTGCTGGGCGTGGATGTCGGTGGGTCATCGGATGGCGGTGTGGCGGGTGCCTCGACAGGACTCTCCACCCTGCGTCTGCAGGCCGAGGCTGGCAATGCCATCGACATGACGCGCTATGTGGCGTTTGTGGGTGACCGTCGGCCCATGGTGGGCGCCTACCTGGTGCGCCATGAGGTGGTGGCCTCGCCGGACGCCGAGCGGCGCTACCGGTTCACGGTGGAGGTGACATGGCGGGACTGAATGCCGTGGGTGACGGTCTTCATGCCGTCGCCTGGGAAGTGAAGCGCCTGGCCCGCGTGGTGCTGCGTCGCGCCGGTGTGCCCGGTGTCGTGGCCGCAGGCGGGCTGGTGGTGGCGATAGCTGCCGTCTGGGTGGATCAGCATTCCATCGCGGTCCTGAGCAACCTGCAGCACCAGTTGGTGCGCACGCAGGCGGATTCCGTGGATATCCGCAATGTCGCCGCCCGGCCGCAAGATGATGGCCGACAGCGGCTGGCTGCCTTCGACCACGCGCTGCCGGCGCACGACGAGATTCCACAGGCCGTGGGCGAGTTGCTGATGCTGGCGGAGAACGAAAACCTGCTGGTGGACAAGGGCGACTACCGGCTGCAACTGGACCCGCAAGGCGGTTTTGTGCGTTATCGGATGACGCTGCCGGTGAAGGGCGATGCGTCCGCCGTCCGGCGCTTCATCCTGGCCTCGCTGCGTGGGCAGCGGACGCTGGCGCTGGAGAGTGTCCAGTTCAAGCGCGAAGGGGCAGGCAGCCGTGCCTTGGAGGCCCGTATCCAGTGGGTCCTGCTGGCACGGGCCACCACGGCTCGTTCATCCACGCGCCCAACGGCCACCTTGCAGGCCATGGCCGAAGGAGCAGCACGATGAAATGGTCATCACGCTCGACGGTCGGCCTCGCGCTCGCAGGAACGCTGGTGGCGGCCTACTTTGCCCCGGAACCGCAGGCTGAAGGGCTGGCATTGTCGGACAAGGCGAAGGCATCGGCAGAGCGGAACAGGTCAGGCGCGGAGCGCTCGGTTGCCGCTCCCGCCGGACGTAGCGCTGAAGGGGCCGCTGCCATGCGGGTGGATGCACAGCCGGTGGGCCGCGAAAACGCCTCTGAAGGGCAGGTTCAGGTATTGGCCCTGCGATCGCGGGACGGGAAGGATGCAGCGGACGGCGACTCGGATGCCGGCTGGTTCGGCCTGGCCGCTGCCCGCCCGCGTCCAGTGGTGGTACAGGCGCCGGTGTCGGCGCAGGAGGGCACAGCCGCACCTGAACCTACCGCGCCGGCCTTGCCCTTCCGGCCCTTCGGCCGTTACCTGGACGGCGGCGAAGACGTCGTCTTCCTCCTGATGAATGACCAGAACCTGGCCGTGCGCGTGGGCGACACCATCGCGCAGCAGTACCGGGTCGAGCGCCTGGAGGGCAACACCCTCACCTTGCGCTATTTGCCATTGGATGTCCTCCAGACGCTGGATCTGGGAGGCGGGACGAATTGAAAGAAGTCGGGATCATGAAGAACGCATGGAGCACCGCGTGGCGGGTGCAAGCGGCATTGACCATCGGCGCGATGGCCCTGCTGGTGGGCTGCGCCGGGTCTCAGTCCTTTCGCGAAGGCACCGACCTGATCAATGCGGGCCAGGAGGAACAAGGGCTGGCCAAGCTGGAGGAGGCTGTGCGGGCGGAACCCCGCAATGCGGAGTTCCGCATTGCCCTGGCCGTGCAGCGGGGCTCGGTGATCAACCGGCAGTTGGCGGTGGGAGATACCGCGATGCGTGAGGGTCGCCTGACCGATGCCGAGCGGGCCTTCCGGCAGGTGCTCTCGCTGGATGGCGCCAACGCGATGGCGCGCCAGGGGCTGGACGCACTGGTGGTGGAGCGCCGGCACCGCGCCGCCGTGGTGGAGGGCGAGGCCCTGCTGAAGAAGGACACCGAAGCCGATATTGCACAGGCATTGGACAAGCTGCGGCCGGTGCTCTCCGAGAACCCCACCCAGCGCGAAGCGCTGAACCTGAAGGCCCGGCTGGAAGCGGCGCGTGCACGCTTTGTCCGCCCGGAAACCCGCCTGGCCGCCATCTATCGCAAGCCGATCACGTTGGAGTTTCGCGATGCGCCCTTGCGTTCCGTGTTCGATGTGGTGGCCAAGGTGTCCGGCCTGAACTTCTTCTTCGACCGCGAGATCCGCCCCGATCTCAAGGTGACCGTGCTGGCGAAGAACACCTCGATCGAGGACGCCATCCGCCTGCTGCTGGCCACCAACCAGCTGGAGCAGAAGGTGCTCAACGAGAACACCGTGCTCATCTATCCCAACACGCCGCAGAAGCTGAAGGATTACCAGGCGCTGGTGGTGCGCTCCTTCTACCTGACCAATGCGGATGTGAAGGCGGTCTACAACACCATCAAGACGCTGGTGAAGACCAAGGACCTGGTGGTGGATGAGCGGCTGGGCATCATCATGATGCGGGACACGCCAGAGGCCGTACGCATGGCCGAGCGCATCGTGGCGCTGCAGGATCTCAGTGATCCGGAAGTGATCCTGGAGCTGGAGGTGATGGAGATCAAGCGCACCCGGCTGCTGGAGCTGGGCATCCAGTGGCCCAGCCAACTGACGCTGGCACCGCTGAACCTGGAGAACGCGCCGCTGACCCTCTCCCGCCTGCGCCATCTGCGCGGGCCGGACATCGGCGCCACCGTGGGCAACACGCTGATCAACGCACGCAAGGAAGACTCGGACGGCAACGTGCTGACCAACCCGCGGGTGCGGGTGCGCAACAAGGAGAAGGCCAAGATCCTCATCGGGGACCGGGTGCCGGTGATCACGACGACGAACACGGCGACAGGCTTTTCGTCCGAATCGGTCAGCTACCTGGATGTCGGCCTCAAGCTGGAAGTGGAACCCAACATCTACCTGGACGATGAGGTGGCGATCAAGGTCAACCTCGAAGTGTCCAGCCTGGTGAGGGAAGTGTTGAGCAAGCAGGGCTCGCTGTCCTACCAGATCGGCACGCGCGGCGCCTCCACATCACTGCGGCTGCGCGACGGCGAGACCCAGATCCTGGCCGGCCTGATCAGCGATGAAGACCGCTCCACCGGCAACCGGGTGCCCTTGCTGGGCGACATGCCGGTGGCTGGGCGCCTGTTCGGCAGCCAGAAGGACGACAAGCAGCGCTCGGAGATCATCCTGTCGATCACGCCCCGCATCGTGCGCTCGCTGCGCCGGCCGGAGTTGTCCAACGCCGAGTTCCTCTCCGGCACCGAGAGCAACGTGGGCGCCGAAGAACTGCGGCTGTCCGTGCTGCCGGTGGCGGATGCCAAGGGCGTCGCGGTTGCACCCGGGGGCGCAGCGCCTGCGGCGACAGGTGCTGCGGCCACCACACCGCCCACGGCCACAGGGTCGTCCGCTGTGGCCGCCGCGTCGGGGCGCGCCCCGGGCGCCTTGGCCGCGCAGGGCGGGCCATCGTCCACGACCGGCGTTGCAGCCGCCGTGGTGCCGGTGGCTCCAGACGGCGCGGGTGCAGGCCCAGGTGGGGCACCGGCCGCTGCCGGCTCGCTCAAACTGCAATGGCAGGCGCCCGCACAGGTGAAGGTGGGTGAGCAGTTCAGTGCGGTGCTGCGCCTGACCAGCCAGGGGCCGCTGCGCGGCATGCCGGTCCTGGCGGGTTTTGATCCTCAACTGCTGCAGGTGGTCAACGTCACGGAAGGGGACTACTTCCGGCAGGGCGGCGCGGGCGTGAATTTCAGTCAGCGCGTGGACCCGGCGCAAGGCCGCGTGTTCGCTGCCGCCGTCCGCCAGGGGACCGACAGTGGCATCAATGGCACGGGCGGTGTGCTGACGGTCACGTTCAAGGCCATCAAGCCCGGCGCCGCCCGGCTGTCGCTGATGTCAGCCACGCCGGAGCCTCAGGCGGCGCCATTGGCCTTGCCCATCGAGCACCAGATCAAGGTGGTGCCATGACATCGCAGCGCGGCTTCACCTTCATCGAACTCATGATGACCCTGGCCATCATGGGTGTGCTGGTGCTCGTGGCCGTGCCGATGGCGCAGGTGGCCGTGCAGCGGGAGAAAGAGCGCGACCTGCGCCTGGCGCTGGCGCAGATTCGCGAGGCGCTGGATGCCTACAAGCGCGCTGCCGACCAGGGCCGTGTCCTGGTCCGGCTGGGCGAGAGTGGCTATCCCAAGACGCTGGATGAACTGGTGGAGGGGGTGCCGGACCAGCGCAGCCCCGCCAAGAAGAACATGTATTTCCTGCGCTCGCTGCCGCGGGACCCGATGAGCACCGATCTGAACGCGAAGGCGGCGGACACCTGGGCCGTGCGCAGCTACGCGTCGCCGCCGGATGAGCCACAGCAGGGCGAGGATGTCTTCGACGTGTTCTCGAAATCCGAGACCACGGGCCTCAATGGCGTGGCCTACCGGAGATGGTGATGGTGAGCCTTCATCGTTTTCATCGCCTTCATCGCCGGCCGCAGTCCGTCCGACGGGGTGGCTTCACCCTCATTGAACTGCTGGTGGTGATGGCCATCGTGGCGCTGCTGCTGACCATTGCCGCACCGCGCTACTTTGGTTCTCTGAACAAGTCCAAGGACGTGGCGCTGGCCGAGAATCTCAAGGTGATGCGCGTCACCCTCGACCGCTTCTACGCGGACAAGGGCCGATACCCGGACACGCTGACGGAGTTGGTGGACCAGAAATACCTGCGCCAGGTGCCGGTGGACCCTGTCACGGGCAGCGACACCAGTTGGGTGCTGCTGCCGCCGAAAGACTCGGCGCAGGGCGGCATCGCCGATGTGAAGAGCGGTGCCACAGGGCAGTCGCACGACGGTCGAGGTTATGAAACCTTCTGACGCCAGCGGCGGCGTTGGTGGAGGCCCTCGCCAGCGAAGTCGGAGTCTGCGCCAGGGCCCGCCTTGCTCTGGACACCGCGCTGCCGGCTTCGCCTACCTCTGGACGCTGCTGCTCGTCGCCTTCATGGGCGTGGGGCTGACTGTCGCCGTGGAGGTGGACACCACGATCGCGCGACGCAGCCAGGAGCGGGCGCTGCTCAACATCGGCCATCAGTTCCGCACGGCCATCGAGCGCTACTACGAGGGCACCGCGGTGGCCGGCCAGCGGCAATACCCAACCACGCTTGAAGACCTGCTGCGGGACAACCGCGTGCCGGGCATCAAGCGCCATCTGCGCCAGGTCTTTGTCGACCCGGTCACCGGCAAGGCGGAGTGGGGATTGATGCGAGTGGGCGGGCGCATCGTTGGGGTGTATTCGCTGTCGGAGGCGATGCCGGTGAAGCAGGACAACTTCGAGGCGGAGGACATGGCGTTTCGCGGCAAGGGCAAATACAGCGAATGGGTCTTCACCTATCCGGTGGATCTGCTGCTGCGGGACCCGGCGCAGGTGGCTGCGTCCGTCTCGGGCGCGGCCTCAGGCGTGTTGCCTGTCACTGCCCCAGACGCAACCCCCGGAATGTCGGCAAGCTCGCCCTTCCTGGGCGCGAGCGGGCCCACAGGCGCCAGCGGACCGGGCAATGGCAGTTTCATTTTTCCCAGCGGCGGCGCAAAGCCATGATGTGCTTGAGAACCCTCCGGACCGGCTGGACGGTCCTGCTGACCCTGATGCTCATCCCGGCGGCCCAGGCCGACAGCGAGATCGGCGGGACGATGCCGGATGCCTTGAAGGGCATTCATCCTTCCGGCTATTCCTGCCAGCGCGACGACATCCAGCGCAATGCCAAGAGCACGGCAGCGCCTGCCCAGGAGCGCCCTGGACCGGATCTCTCCTGCGCCGTCGAGCCGTCCCAATGGCCCGGCCTGGCGGGCAAGCGCCCCGTGTTGATGGTGGACACCCGGTCGCCACAGGCCTTCGAGGCCACGCATGTGGACGGGGCGCTGAATGCCACGCCGGTCCAGCTGCGCGCGAAGCCCTACCTGCGCGACCGCACCTTGGTACTGATGGGCTCGGGCAGGGGGGAGCAGGAGCAGTATGTGGCCTGTGCGGAACTGAAGGCGCAGGGCTTCCCGGACGTGCGCGTACTGCGTGGCGGGCTGGCCAGGTGGGTAGGGCAGGGCCGTGCAGTCGTAGGGCGTTCTGCTGTGGAGACGGACGTTCCCCGGCTCAGCGCCACGGAGCTATGGCTGGAGCAGCAGTTCGGGGCCAACCTGGTGTTGGTGGCGCCGTCACACGCAGCGCTGCTGCCGCAGTTGCCGTATGCCATGGCGCTGAAGAGCTTGAGCGCCTCGGCGGTCCAGGCTGTTCTGGAGCGCCGCCGCAAGGAACTGAAGAACGCGCCGCTGGCGGCCGTCATCCTGGTGTCGGACGGGTCGGGAGAAGCGCTGCAGGCACTGGGCGCCGCGCTGCCCGCCGTACCGTTGCTGAGCTACAGCGAGCCGGTGGACAGCTACCTGCGGGAGATGCGCCAGCAGCAACTGACGTGGAACGCCCAGACCCGCGGACCCAAGCAACCCCCGTGCAGGCGCTGAGATGCGGATGCAAAGACGCCATTGGTTGAAGGGTGCAGCCGGGTGGACGTTGTGGCCCCTGACAGCGACCGTGGCGACTTCGGCCACCGTGGCAGCCTCCGAGGCCGCTCGCGCGGCGCCTGCAGCGAATGCGGCGGATCGCCTGAACAGCGCGCCGGCGGTGGGCGCTGATCCCGCCACCGACCGACGCCGCTTGCGCTTTACGCTGACCCTGAGAAATCCGTCCGCCGAACCGGTCACGGACCAGACCATCTGGGTGTACATGCCGCTGCGCGAAACCGCCCTGCAGCGGCTGGAGTCGCTGCAGGTCAGCATGCCGCATGCATTGAGCCACGACGCGCTGGGGCACAGCCTGCTGCGCTTGTCGTTGCCGCGTGTGGGGCCGCTGGGGGCGAAAGTGGTCACCGTCCAGGCGGAGGTGTCATTGCGCCCGGAACCTGTGGCCCAGCCGTTGGCAGATCCCGCCGCCTGGCTGCAGGCCGAGCGCTTCATCGAGTCCACGGACCCGGCGGTGCGCGAGCTGGCGGCGGCCTTGCGCCGTGAAACGCCGGCGCAGACACTGGATGCGATCTACGACTGGGTGCGCACCAATCTGCAGTACGCCGGCTATCTCGCGGATCCGCTGGGCGCGCGGGAAGCCTTGGCGCGGCGCTCGGGCGATTGCACGGAGTACGCCTTCCTGTGCACCGCCCTGGCGCGTGCCTGCGGCATTGCGGCGCGCCCGGTGGGCGGTTATGTGGTGGGTGCCAGTGCCGCGCCCCGAGCGGATGAGTATCACGACTGGGCCGAGGTCCATCTCGGCGGTGCCTGGCGGGTGATGGATGCGCAGAAAGGTTGCTGGGAACGCCCGGCGGCCGACTATGTCGGCTTCCGGTTGTACCGGGAAACACCCAGCAATGCGCTCGGCACGGCGCCGAGGTTCAAGGTGGATGGGAGCCTGGAACTGCGGATGTGACCGGTACGCCGGCAGTGGCTGCAGATCATCAAGCGCGCCTGCGCCATGGGCGTGGCGTGGAGACTGCGATGGGGACAGACGTCCGCAGGGGGCCGGCCTAGCATCGGGAGGCTCAGGCAGGGCTTCGCTCGCTTTGCCGCATGGCCGCACCCATGGCCGCCTTCCCCCCTTTCGCGGAGATCCCAGCATGTCCACTCAGCCCCCCACCCCTCGCTACACGACCCGCAAGAACACCGTCTGTCTCTGGTACGACGGCACGGCGCTGGACGCGGCCACCTTCTATGCCGCCACCTTCCCCGACAGCTCGGTTGATGCCGTGTTCCATGCACCCAGTGACTACCCAGCAGGCAAGGAGGGCGATGTCCTGACCGTGGCCTTCACAGTGGCAGGCATCCCCTGCATCGGCCTCAATGGCGGCCCGGCGTTCAAGCAGTCCGAGGCGTTTTCGTTCCAGATCGCCACGGACGATCAGGCGGAGACAGACAGGCTCTGGAACGCCATCATCAACAATGGCGGCGAATCCAGTGCCTGCGGCTGGTGCCGGGACAAGTGGGGACTCAACTGGCAGATCACGCCCCGTGTTCTGTCGGACGCCCTGGCCAACCCGGACCGTGCGGTCGGCAAACGCGCCTTCGAGGCGATGATGAAGATGGTCAAGATCGACGTCGCCGCCATCGAGGCCGCTGTCAGAGGCTGAGGGTCGCCACCGAACCTGAGTGGCCCCTCAACGACGCGCGGTCCATCCCGAGGCGAGTGGGCCGTTACCGGACAGGTGCGCCGCCACGGCCACCACCAGGGCCAGCTCGTCGCCGCTGAAGAAGCCGGTGTCAAAGGCTTCCGAATCCAGGATGCCCACCACCGAACCCGCCTCGTTGAAGAGGGGCAGGCAGGCCTCGGCCTTCACCTTGGGGTCGCAGGTGTAATACCCGCCGCCTTCAGCCACAAAGGCCGCCACGTCGTTGATCACGCGGCCGCGGCCGCTCAGGCCCACGGCGCTGTTGTTGCTGCCTTGGGCGAAGGCCTCCGTCAGCGGGAACTCCGCCCGGCTTTCCGCGCCGAAGTACGCCAGCTTCACCAGCACAGGCTCACCGGCCGTGTTGGCCCGCGCCTGGTAGATACCGAACCAGTGACTGCGGCTGTTGCGCTGGTAGTAGGTGGTGACGGCCGTGGCCGTGGCCACCAACTGTCGGTTTTGTTCCCGCTCTTGTTGCGACTCGCCGCCAAGGATGCGCGTGAGGTCATAGGGCTCTGCCGCCAATTGGCCGAACAGCGAGCAGGCGCCGCCTTCACCCAGTTCCGGCACGCGGAACTGCCATTGCACCACCACATCCGCCAGTGCCTGCGGCGTGGTCAGGCGCTCCAGCGCGGCCTGATGGGCCCGCACCTGTTGCGCAAAGGCCGCTGAGGTGCCCGCTGCGCCAAACGCTGCCGCCACGCCGCACCGTTCCCAATACTTCTCAAACAACATCGTTTTCTCGTTTCAATCTTTTCGCCTGCGTCCCGTCACGGGAGCTTCGTGGCTTCAGTGCGGCGGCGTCCCGCCTGCGGAATCGACCCGCAGTGTCTGCCGTCCAGCCGGTCATTCCACCAGAATATTCCGGTGCTTCAAGGCCAGGTGGATCTTGTCCCCAATCGTGTCCTTGTTGAACGGCTTCACGACGTAGCCGGTGGCGCCCAACTGAGCGGCACGCAGGATGTCTTCCTTGCGGCCTTCAGCGGTCACCAGCAGCACGGGAACCTTTTGCAGCGGATCCGATTCGGGTTTGGTCCGCAATGCCTCCAGCATCTGGAACCCGTTCATTACCGGCATGTTGATGTCGCTCAACACGAAATGCACCGGCTCGCCGGCCGCAATGGCGCCTTCGAGCACGCGCAAGGCGGCCTTGCCGTCCTCGGCTTCCGTGATCTTGCGGAACCCGAGTTCCCGCAACAGGCCGGAGATGATGCGGCGCATGGTGGCGAAATCATCCACCACCAGAAAACTGAACTCTTCGCGCTTGATCGTTGTAACCATATCCGGACTCCTTGGACGGAATCCTAGCCTGAGCCGGCACCCTAGTGCCACGCCGTGCGGCGATGGCAATGGATGTGGCGTGCGTATTTCAGCGACGGCAGGCGCCTACCCAGTCCCAATCCCTGCGATAGACCTGGGTCTGCACACCGCTCAGGCTCAGCACGGTATGGAAGAGCCCATCGTGCGACATGGGGGCGTCCCGTCGGGCGGTGAGGCAGTCGCCGTCCAGGTGCTGGGCTGCACGGGTGCCCGGGGATAGCCACAGGACCAGCGGCACATGCTTTTGCTCCCTGGGGGCCAGTGCGTAAGGCATGCCGTGCAGGAACAGGTTGTTCTCGCCCAGGGATTCGCCGTGGTCGGAGACATAGAGCAGGCTGGGGTCAAACCGACCCTCCTGTTGGGTCAGCCAGCCAATGGCGTCGGCCAGCACGTGGTCGGTGTACGCAATGGAGTTGTCGTAGCCGTTGCGCACCTCCTCCACCGGGCATTGCTGCAGCGCGCTGCTGCGGCATTCCGGCAGGAAGGGCTTGCGGTCCTCAGGCGTACGCTTGTAGTACGCCGGGCCGTGGCTGCCCATCTGGTGCAGTACCAGCACCACGCCACGAGCAACCCGCTGCGGATCGAGCGCCGCGATACGGGCGTCCAGGTCGTGCAGCATGGCTTCGTCGAAGCATTCGCCGTCGGCACCGCACAGGCCCGCCGGGAGGGGATGGTCGGCACGGGCGGGATGGATGGCCTGGGCATTTGGCACCCGGTCGCACACGCCCTTGCAGCCGGACTGGTTGTCCAGCCACAGCACGGCCAGGCCTGCCCGTTGCAGGACATCCAGCAGGGTTTCCTGATGGGTGGGCTTGTCGACAAAGACCTCGCGGCCGAGGTGGGAGAACATGCAGGGCACCGAAGCGGCGGTGCTGGTCCCGCAAGAGCTCACTTCCCGGTAACTGAGCACGGGCAGCCGGGACAGCTCAGGGTTGGTCGGTTTGCCGTAACCGTTCAGCGAAAAATTGTCGGACCGGGCCGTCTCGCCCACCACCAGCAACACCAGCGGCGGTTTGCTGCCGGCAGCACGCGGCGCCAGATGGGCATCCGTGGCCACCCGCTCTGGCGGGCCCTTGGGCACCAAATGCTTTTGCGCCGCCAGCGCCACGCCGGCCCACATGGCATTCACCGGGCTCACCATCTTGGTGAGCACCTTGTGGTTGCGCAGCGTGGAGGCCAGGTCGGCCGTACGCGACGCCGCCAGGCCCATGCCCAGCACCAGGGCGAGCACCACCGCCAGCAGGTTCCAGCCCAGGCGCTTGAACCAGGCCTTGTCCGTCACCTGCTGGCGCCACAGCCAGACCAGGGGCAGCACCGCCAGCAACAGCAGGTGGGCCACCAGGCCCCAGGCCAGCAGGTCCCGGGTTTCACGCAGGTCCGTCTGCAGGGCGTTGGTCAGCATGGTGCTGTCGATCACCACCCCGTAGCTGCCAATAAAGTAGGCCAGCGGCGCCGTCATCAGCAGCATCAGCGACAGCAGCGGCTTCACCGCCGTGCGCCAGGCCAGCAGGCTGAAGACGGCGCCCAGCACCATCACCACGATGCCGGCAAATACGGCGATGAAAAGCGTGCCCCGCCAGCCCGCAAAGTCCGGCATGCCGGCCATGCGATGCCACAAGGGCCAGTTGCCCAGCAGCCCGATCCAGAGGGCGGTGTACCAGGCCAAGGTGAGGGGAGATCGCCTGCCAGAGACGGCGCGAGAAAAGGGAACTGCAAACATTGGCTAAGACAGGCTTCTGACCGATTGATGTTTGTAATCGCCCCACCTGAAGCTTTACTGAAGTCGGGCTGAGCGACCCTCTCGCGGTGGTGGGCGGCGAATCAACCCCGTAGCGCTACGCCACCAGCCGCCCGGGCGGCCTTGAGGCCCTGGGCACTGGCCCGGGCGTAGCGGTCTTGCAGGGCCAGGATGCGGGGTTCCAGGGCGTCCGGGTCGTTGATCCGGTCTCGATAGCGGCGCAGCACCAGCGCCGCCATGTCGATCAGCTTGGCGTTCATGGTCTGTCCTCCCTGGTCCAGCAACAACAGGACGCCGACGCGGGCGTCGCCGCGCATGGCGTGCCGCATGGCGGTTTCCGAGATGGCAAAGACACGGGCGTGGGCCTCACGCAGATGTTGGGTGCTCGGTTCGTGGCCCTCGGCCATGCTCACCATGACCTCGGTGGCCGACTTGGAGCTGCAAAAGCGCAGTCCCAGGCGCTGGGTCATGTCGGCCATCTCGGTCAGCTCGATGTCCTGGCGGCTCATGCGGACCCAGAGCGCCAGCAGCAGGCTGGCCGATTCCAGATCGAAATCCTCGTCGGGCACCAGGGCCGCGAAGCGCCGCGCGAGCACCAGGGCATCGGCCAGCCGCCGCTCCATCAGCAGGCGAAGGCCGTTGATCAGCATGTCGAAGCGTTGCAGGCGCGGGTCTCGCGGTGCCCGCTCGATGCCCTGCGCGAGCGCGTCCTGCGCATATTTGAGCCCCTTGCTGTCCTTCGCATCGAAGCGCATCAAGGCGATCAGCGCCACGCAATGGAAATCGAACATCTTCGATTTCAGCCCCTGGGCGACGCTGCGCTCCAGCATCTTGAGCGCTTCGGCGCGCTCGCCGGCATAAAACGCCAGGGTGCCGCAGTGCTGCTGGCGGGACAGGCAGCCGGGGGTGAGCGAGGCGGCAGTCCGGTAGGTGGCCAGGGCGGAACCGATCTCGCCCTGGTCCATCTGTACGCGGCCCATGAGGTCGTAGGAGTCGGCCTGGTCAGGCATGTCGCCAATCAGGGTTTCCAGGGTGCGGCGTGCCGCACTGAGGTTGCCGCACGCGACTTCTGTGCGAGCCACACCCAGCCGCGCCCACGGCACGGTACGGGCCGCGATGATGGCCTCGTACAGCTCGCGGGCCTGGTCATGGCGCTCCAGCCGCAGCAACAGCTCAGCGCCGATGCGTGCCGCATACAGCCAATAGGAGGCTCGCGTCTTGAAGCGCTCCAGGCAGAGGTCCGCCGCCTTGTCGAATTCCTTGCCGTCAATGGCCTCGAAGATGGCCTTCAGCTCGTGCTTGCGATGACGGGCGCTGGCCAGGCGTTCTGCCAGGGCGGCGCTGGTGTAGGGCTTGACCAGATAGGCGTCCAGCGCTGCCTCGGCGGCCTCCGCCACCTTGGCGTAGGAGGCCTCGCCGGTGACCATCACAAAGACGGTGGAGTAGGGCAGCAAGTGCTCGCGGCGCAATTCGTCCAGCAGGTCCTGCCCCGACAACTCCGAACCGTCGAAGTAGTAGTCGCACAGCACGATGTCGTAGGGCTGGGTTTCCAGGATCACTCGCGCATCCCGCGTGCGGGTGGTCTGGCGCACGTGGCCCACCCCCAGTTCCCGCAATTGGGACGTCATCAGGCTGCGCGAGTTGGCGTTGCTGTCGATCACCAGGGCCTGGGTCTTGGCGAACGGCCCCTGTGGCAGGTTGGACAGGCTCTGGGGCTGGCTCATGGTGCCCAAGGTCCGCAATGAGCGGACGGCAAACAGCCCACCGCGTCCCTGGGGGGACGGGGTGGGCTGCCGATTGGCTGACCGGAATGCAGGGTGATCATCGCCCTGAGATTGTCAGCCTACTCTGGGGGCTTGTCGGCCCGGGTTTGCGTGATGTAACCGGTTCTTTTCCGTCATGTTGACGAGAAAATTGACCGAACCACCTTTACTTGAAGAGGTCTTTGACGCGATCCGTCCAGGACTTGGCATTGGGGGAATGGCGGTCGCCGGCCTCGCGGAAGCTCTTGTCCAGTTCCTTCAACAGCTTGCGCTGGTGCTCGGTGAGCTTGACCGGTGTTTCCACGGTGATGTGGCAGTACAGGTCGCCCGGGTAGCTGGAGCGCACGCCCTTGATGCCCTTGCCGCGCAGGCGGAAGGTCTTGCCGTGCTGCGCGCCTTCCGGCAGCTCGATCTCCGCCTTGCCACCCAGGGTGGGGACCTCGATGGTGCCGCCCAGGGCTGCCGTGGTCATGCTCACCGGCATGGTGCAGTGCAGGTCGTCGCCATCACGCTCGAAGATCTCGTGCTGCTTGATGCGGATCTCGATGTAGAGATCACCGGACGGCCCGCCATTGACACCCGGTTCACCGTTTCCGGCGGAGCGAATGCGCATGCCTTCATTGATGCCGGCGGGAATCTTGACTTCCAGCGTCTTGGTCTTCTTGATCTTGCCGGCGCCATTGCAGGTGGTGCAGGGCTCAGGAATGATCTTGCCCGTGCCGTGGCAATGGGGGCAGGTCTGCTGGATGCTGAAGAAGCCCTGGCGCATGTGCACCGTGCCCGAGCCACCGCAGGCGCCGCAGGTCTTGGCACTGGTGCCAGGCTTGGCGCCGGAGCCGCTGCAGGTTTCGCAGCCTTCCCACGAGGGGATGCGGATCTGCGTTTCCTTGCCACGGGCGGCTTCTTCCAGCGTAATTTCCATGGCGTAGCTGAGATCGCTGCCACGGTAGACCTGCTGGCCACCCGCGCCGCGACGCCCGTTGCCCGCACCGCCGGCACCGCCGCCGAAGAGGTCACCGAAGATGTCGCCAAAGGCTTCGGCGAAGCCGCCAAAGCCTTCAGCGCCCTGACCACCGCGGAAGCCGCCGGCGTTGGGGTCCACGCCCGCGTGGCCGTACTGGTCGTACGCGGCCCGCTTCTGGCCGTCGGTGAGCATCTCGTAGGCTTCCTTGCCTTCCTTGAATTTCTCCTCGGCCTCTTTCGAGCCTTCACCCTGGTTGCGGTCAGGGTGGTACTTCATCGCCAACTTGCGATAAGCCTTCTTGATATCTTCTTCGCTGGCGTTCTTCGCGACGCCTAGGACTTCGTAATAGTCACGCTTTGCCATGGGGTTTCCTGGGCCTGCTGCTCATCAAGCTTCAAACCAAAACGCCGCGCGAGGCATGCAGCACTCGCGCGGCGGGCTGTCACGCCGACGGGCGGGTCGGCATGACGGGCTTACTTCGAGTCCTTGACTTCCTTGAACTCGGCGTCGACCACGTTGTCATCCGCCGGCTTCGAGGAGCCTTGACCACCTTGCCCACCGGTTGCCGGGCCCGCTTCCGCGAAATCGGCACCGGCCGCGCCCGCTGCACCGGCTGCGCCAGCGGCTGCCTGCGATTCGGCATAGATCTTCTCGCCCAGCTTCTGGCTGGCCGTCATCAGCGCTTCGGACTTGGCGTCAATCGCTTCCTTGTCCTCGCCCTTGATGGCTTCTTCCAGCTCCACAGCGGCGGCTTCGATCTTTTCCTTCTCGGCGGCATCCAGCTTGTCGCCATGCTCGGTCAGCGACTTGCGCACCGAGTGCACCAGGCCATCAGCCTGATTCTTGGCCGTGACCAGCTCCACCTTCTTCTTGTCATCGGCGGCATTGGCCTCGGCGTCCTTCACCATCTTCTCGATCTCGGCTTCGGAGAGGCCGGAATTCGCCTTGATGGTGATCTTGTTTTCCTTGCCGGTGCCCTTGTCCTTGGCGCCGACGTGCAGGATGCCGTTGGCGTCGATGTCGAAGCTCACCTCGATCTGGGGAATGCCACGCGGTGCCGGGGGGATGCCTTCCAGGTTGAACTCGCCCAGGCTCTTGTTGCCCTGCGCCAGTTCACGCTCGCCCTGGTAGACCTTGATGGTGACGGCCGGCTGGCTGTCTTCCGCGGTCGAGAAGGTCTGGCTGAACTTGGTCGGGATGGTCGTGTTCTTCTTGATCATCTTCGTCATCACGCCGCCCAGGGTTTCGATGCCCAGGCTCAGCGGGGTGACGTCCAGCAGCAGCACGTCGGTACGTTCACCACCCAGGACCTGACCTTGAATGGCGGCGCCCACGGCGACGGCTTCATCAGGGTTGACGTCCTTGCGCGGTTCCTTGCCGAAGAACTCCTTGACCTTCTCCTGCACCTTGGGCATGCGGGACATGCCGCCGACCAGGATCACGTCGTCGATCTCGCTCACCGACACGCCGGCGTCCTTGATGGCCGTGCGGCAGGGCGCCATGGTGCGCTCGATCAGCTCGTCCACCAGCGACTCCAGCTTGGCGCGGGTCAGCTTGATGTTCAGGTGCTTCGGGCCGGTGGCGTCTGCCGTGATGTAGGGCAGGTTGACGTCGGTCTGCGAGCTGTTGGAGAGTTCGATCTTGGCCTTTTCAGCGGCTTCCTTCAGGCGCTGCAGGGCCAGCACGTCCTTGGTCAGGTCAACGCCTTGTTCCTTCTTGAACTCGGCAATGATGTAGTCAATGATGCGTTGGTCGAAGTCTTCACCGCCGAGGAAGGTGTCGCCGTTGGTGGACAGCACCTCGAACTGCTTCTCGCCGTCCACGTCCGCGATCTCGATGATGGAGATGTCGAACGTGCCGCCGCCCAGGTCGAACACGGCGATCTTGCGGTCACCTGAACCGTGCTTGTCCAGGCCGAAGGCCAGGGCGGCGGCAGTGGGTTCGTTGATGATGCGCTTGACGTCCAGGCCGGCAATGCGGCCGGCGTCCTTGGTGGCCTGACGCTGGGCGTCATTGAAGTAGGCCGGCACCGTGATCACGGCTTCGGTCACTTCCTCGCCGAGATAGTCCTCGGCGGTCTTCTTCATCTTGCGCAGCACTTCGGCGGAGACCTGCGGCGGGGCCAGCTTCTTGCCACGCACTTCCACCCAGGCGTCGCCGTTGTCGGCGGCAGCGATGGTGTAGGGCATCAGGTCGATGTCCTTCTGGACTTCCTTCTCGCCGAACTTGCGGCCGATCAGGCGCTTGACGGCATACAGCGTGTTGCGCGGGTTGGTCACGGCCTGGCGCTTGGCCGAGGCACCGACCAGGATTTCGCCGTCTTCCTGATACGCAATGATGGACGGCGTGGTGCGGGCACCCTCGGCGTTCTCGATGACGCGGGTGGTGTTGCCTTCCATGACCGCGACGCACGAGTTGGTGGTGCCGAGGTCAATGCCGATGATCTTCTTCTTTGCCATGAGGGACTCCTGAATTCTGTGGATCGACTTGATCCGATGGATCTGATCTGTGGATAACTCGTTCGGTTTTCAAGAGAGGCGCCGCTGAAAGACGCTTCAAACGACCAAAAACCGAGGGTCCACCATCGTTTTTGGGCGGAAACCGCTATTTATTTGGGTGCAGAGACCGTCACCAGCGCCGGGCGCAACACCCGTTCGTTGATGGAATAGCCTTTTTGCAGGACGGCAACGACGGTATTGGGCTCCTGATCCGCCGGCACCACGGAGATGGCCTGGTGCTGATGGGGATCGAACTTCGTGCCGGCGGCGGGGTTGAGTTCCAGCACCTTGTTGCGTTCCAGCGCGGCGGCCAGTTGGCGGCGGGTGGCGTGAACGCCTTCCAGCACCTGTTCCACTGTCGCGTCAGGGCGGCCGATGGCGGCTTCCATGCTGTCCATGACCGGCAGCATGGCGTCGGCAAAGCCTTCGACGGCGAACTTGCGGGCCTTGGAAACGTCCTCTTCGGCACGGCGGCGGATGTTTTCCGCCTCGGCCTTGGCCCGCAGATAGGCGTCTGACATTTCCGCCAGACGGTTTTCGGTCTCGGCCAGCTTGGCGTCCAGATCAACGGGGGCAGCACCGTCAGGCGACTGCGGATCGATGTTTTGGTTCTCAGTGGTCATGGTTGATGGCCTAAAGCGAAGCCCGGGGGGGACGAAACCACCCCCTTTGGCGGGCGATGCGCCTCAACTGGGGGTCTATCCCAGGACTTCAAGGGGGTGGATTTTGACATCCCCGCGCGACCAAGCCGAAAACCTGTATATCGGGGGCTGCAACCGGGCCGGCCTGGGCGCCGCCCTCGTTGCTGGCCGTATTGCTGGCCGTATTGCTGGCCGTATTGCTGGCTTTATCGCCGGTCTTATCGCCGCCCTCAGCGCCGCCCTGCAGCCCTCAATCGATGGAGGCGGACCAGCGGTCCCACTCCGCCAGGCGGCGCCGGTCTTGCTTGGTGGGGCGGCCTTGTTCGATAGAGCTGGCGGGTTCGGGGGAGAGGCGGCGGGCCTCGGCGGCCTTTTCGCGGGCCGCGATGCTGTCCGGGGTTTCGGCGTACAGCGTCTGGGCGACCGGCGCCGGCCCACGCATGCTGCTCAAGTCCAACACGCGCACTTCGCGCTCGACCGGGCCCTGGCGCAAGCGGATCAGATCCCCGATGCGGACATCCCGCGATGCCTTGGCCAACTGGCCGTTGATGGTCACACGGCCCTTGCCGATTTCTTCGACCGCAATGGCACGTGTCTTGTAGAAGCGGGCCGCCCAGAGCCACTTGTCCAGCCGCAGGCCCTGCAGCTCGGAACGGGAAGAAGAGGAGGCGTTGGATGATGACATCGCTGGCGATTTTCCTACGGTCGGCCCCTGGTCGTGAAGACCCTGTGGACTTAACCCTCTGCATAACTCCGGCGAGCCGAACTGACGCAGCGCTTCCTTAATTTAAGGAGCCTCTGCATAACTCCTCGCGGCCGAAGTGACCTCGGCTCGCGGGAGTGATGCAGCGCTTCCTTAAGTGCGGCCCCGCACCAAACATACGCATCAACGCGAATTGCCGGGGGGCGCTGGCGCGATGAGGATGCGGCTCGCAGAGAAGAACCTGGAGACTATCCCCATGCGCAGAGATGAATTCCTCAAGTCCGCCGCCGCCCTGGCCGCCCTTGGCTTGTTGCCGATGCGGGCCCACGCCAGTGGCAACATGAAGATCCTGGTGCCCGCCAACCCGGGTGGGGGTTGGGACATCACCGGCCGGGCCCTGGGCAAGGCCCTGCAGGACGCCGGCGCCGCCAGTTCGGTCACCTTCGAGAACAAGGGCGGCGCAGCCGGGGCCATTGGCCTGGCGCAATTCGTCAATGCCAGCAAGGGGGACCCGAATGCCCTGCTGGTGATGGGCGCCGTGATGCTGGGGGGCCTGATCACCGGCAAGCCGCCGGTCAGTCTCAGCCAGGCCACCCCCATCGCACGGCTGACCAGCGAATACAACGTCTTTGTGCTGCCGGCCAGCTCGCCCCTCAAGACCATGAAGGACGTCGTCGAGCAACTGAAGAAGGACCCCGGCAGCGTGAAGTGGGGCGGTGGCTCGCGGGGGGCGACCGAACACGTCGCCGCTGCCATGCTGGCGCGCGAGGTCGGTGTGGATGCGACCAAGATCAACTATGTGGCGTTCCGGGGGGGCGGTGAAGCCATCGCGGCCATTCTGGGCGGCAACGTCACCGTGGGCGGCAGCGGCTTCAGCGAGTTCCAGCAATACATCGAGAGCGGCAAGATGCGGCCCATCGCCGTCACCTCGCCACAGCGCCTGAAGGGCCTGGATGCGCCCACCATGAAGGAGCTGGGTTACAACGTCGAGATTGGCAACTGGCGCGGCGTCTATGCCCCTCCCGGCATCACACCCGCGCAGCGCCAGGCGCTGACCGACCTGGTGGTCAAGGCCACCAGATCCAAGGCCTGGGCGGAGGCGCTGGAGAAAAACGGCTGGACGCCCGCCGTGATGACGGGCAAGGAGTTCGACGAGTTCGTGGACCGCGAGTTCGCTTCGCTGCGCGCCGTCATGGCCAAGTCGGGAATGATTTGATGACGACCCCTCTTCGCCATCCGCAGGATCCGCCGGGCGCCGCCCGGGAGGACGGCGCCGCCATCGACACCACGCCGTCCATCCTGCACCAGACCGCCGTGGGCGCTGGCGCATTGCTGATCGGTGTGGTGATGGCCGTGGGCGCGGCCGCGATCCCCTCCGAGGCGGGTTATGCCGGCGTCGGGCCGAACGCCTTGCCTTGGCTGGTGGCCGGCGCGTTGATGCTGTGTGGCGCCTGGCTGGTCTGGGAGGCCCGCACTGGTGGGTTCCGGCAGATCGAGCCGCCCTCCGGTGCGCCCCGGGCCGACTGGATCTCTGCCGCCTGGGTGGTGGGCGGTGTGGTACTCAACGCACTGTTCATCACCACCATCGGCTTCGTGTTGGCCTGCACCCTGTGTTTTGCCTGCGCGGTGCGGGGCATCCGGCGGTCGGAGGGCAAGGTCGGGGGCGGCGTGCGGCAACTGGTCATCGACGTGGTGACCGGCGTCCTGATCGCTGCCCCGGTGTTCTGGCTCTTCAACAAGCTGCTGGCGCTGAACCTGCCGGCCATCACGCCGGGCGGCTGGCTCTGAGGCGAAGGGACGCACATGACCGAACTCTGGACGCAGCTCATGGGTGGCTTTGCCACCGCCGCGACACCGATCAACCTGATGTGGGCCTTCGTCGGCTGCGCGCTGGGCACCGCCATTGGTGTGCTGCCTGGCCTGGGCCCGGCCGTGACGGTGGCGATGTTGCTGCCCATCACGGCGCAGGTGGACCCGACCGCGTCGATGATCTTCTTCGCCGGCATCTATTACGGCGCCATGTATGGTGGCTCCACCACCTCCATCCTGCTCAACACCCCGGGCGAGACGGGCACCATGGTGACAGCGCTGGAAGGGTTCAAGATGGCGCGCAGCGGCCGCGCTGGCGCGGCGCTCGCCACGGCGGCGATCGGCTCCTTCGTGGCTGGCACCATCGCCACCGTGCTGGTGACCCTGTTTGCTCCGGTACTGGCCGACTTTGCGGTGACGCTGGGTCCGCCGGAGTACTTCTGCCTGATGCTGCTGGCCTTCACCACCGTCAGCGCGGTGCTGGGGCAGAGCACGCTGCGGGGCCTGACCTCGCTGTTCATCGGCCTGGCCATGGGCCTGGTGGGCCTGGATCAGATCACCGGACAGGTGCGTTACACGGCCGGCATCCCGGAGTTCATGGACGGCATCGAGACCGTGCTGGTGGCGGTCGGCCTGTTCGCGGTGGGCGAGACGCTCTATGTGAGCTTGTATGAAGGGCGCAGCGCGTTGCAGCTCAACCGCATGGGGCGGGTGCACATGTCCCGGGCGGATTGGCGCCGCTCGGTGCCGGCCTGGCTGCGCGGCACGGCGCTGGGCTTCCCGTTCGGCGTGATTCCTGCGGGCGGCACGGAGATCCCCACCTTTCTCAGCTACGCCACCGAGCGCAAGCTCTCCCGGCATCAGGAGGAGTTCGGTACGGTGGGCGCGATCGAAGGCGTGGCGGGGCCGGAGGCTGCCAACAACGCGGCCGTCACCGGCACGCTGGTGCCCCTGCTGACGCTGGGCATCCCCACCTCGGTGACCGCGGCGATCCTGCTCTCCGCCCTGCAAAACTACGGCATCCAGGCCGGGCCGCAGTTGTTTCAGACCTCTTCGGCGCTGGTCTGGGCGCTGATTGCCTCGCTCTACATCGGCAACGTGATGCTGCTGGTGCTGAACCTGCCGATGGTGGGGCTGTGGGTGAAGCTGCTCAAGATTCCCAAGGCGCCGCTGTATGCCGGCATCCTGATCTTCGCGACCGTGGGCGTCTACGGCATGCGCCAGAGCGCCTTCGACCTCTATGTGATGCTGGCCATCGGCGCCCTGGGCGTGGTCATGCGGCGCTTCGATTTCCCGACGGCCCCGGTGGTCGTGGGCATGATCCTGGGCCCGCTGGCGGAGGCCCACCTGCGCAATGGCGTGTCCATTGGTGGCGGCCACTGGGGTGTCTTCCTGGAGCGTCCACTCTCCGCCGGCCTGTTGGCGGTGGTGGTGCTGGTGCTGCTGGCGCCGCGCCTGTGGACATGGTGGCGCGCGCGCCAGCGGCTCAGCGGGATGCGCCCAGCATGAGGGCGGTGTCGCGCTGGCGGGCCAGCGCGGCGTCGTCCTGGGCCTGCCGGGTGGGCCAGCCCTGCAGGTGCTGCTCGGCAATGGCCGTGAGCGCGCGGATGTGGGCGGGGCTGTCGTTCAGGCAGGGGATGTAGCTGAACCGCTGGCCGCCGCTGTGCAGGAAGGCTTCGCGGACTTCCATGTCGATCTCTTCCAGCGTCTCGATGCAGTCGGCCGAGAAGCCGGGGCAGATCACATCCACGGATTTCAAGCCGTTGCTGGCCAGTGTCCGCAGTGTGGGTTCGGTATAGGGCTCCAGCCAACGAGCCTTGCCGAAGCGGCTCTGGAAGGTGACCTTGTACTGCGCGGGCGACAGGCCCAGCGCTTCGGCCAGCAAACGGCCGGTCTTCAGGCACTCGCAGTGGTAGGGGTCGCCCAGTGTGAGCGTGCGCGCGGGCATGCCGTGGAAACTCATCACCAGCATGTCGGCCCGGCCTTCCCGCTGCCAATGTGTACGCACGCTCTCGGCCAATGCGGCGATGTAGTGGGCGTCGTCGTGATAACGGTTGACGATGCGCAGCTCGGGCACATGGCGATGGGCGAGCGCCCAGCGCGCGACGTCGTCGATGACGCTGGCGGTGGTGGCGCCGGAATATTGCGGATAGGCCGGCAGCACCAGCACGCGGGTCGCGCCCGCGGCGCGCAGGGCGTCCAGCTGGCTGGCAATGGAGGGTTGGCCATAACGCATGGCATGACGCACCAGCACCTGGTGCCCGCGCTCGCCCAGGTAGCCCTGCAGCAGCTTGGCCTGGCGCTGGGTCCAGACCATCAGGGGCGAGCCTTCCTTCATCCAGATGCTGGCGTACTTCTTCGCGGAAGCGGACGGACGTGTGCGCAGGATGATGCCGTGCAGGATGGGCCACCAGGCCAGCTTGGGAATTTCGATGACACGCGGGTCGGCCAGAAACTGGGCCAGGTAGCGGCGCGTGGCCTCCGGGGTGGGCGCCTCTGGGGTGCCCAGATTGCACAGCAGCAGCCCGGTGCGGGCGGGCGTGCCATGGTCAAACGCGGGTTCGGGCTGGTAGCTCATGGAAAACGGGGGACCTCTCGGGAGCGGGCCAGCAGGGCAGGGAAGGGGCTGGACCCGGAAGCCATGTTAGCGAGGCTGGGCGGGGGCCGTGGCGATACGTCGCCAAACGTCGCGCAGGATACGTCGCGAAAGCAGCAAATCGGGCCGCCCCCTCGTCAGCGGGGCCGCCGATGGGTGGGGTCTTCAACAGGAACAGGGGGGTCAGACGCCGCGGCGCATGACCAGCGGCGAGCGGTCAGTCTCTGAGTGATGCAGGACCTCGAAGCGCACCGTCGGGGCCAAGGTGTCCGAGGGCGGACCACCCAGACCGATCAGACCGGCACCATGCAGCGTGCAGGCGCCGCGTCGCAGGCTCAGCGTCTGGCCACCGTGGCCGAAGCGCACGAAGGTGCCGTTGTAGCTCAGATCCGTCAGGCTGAAGCTGCTGCCTTGCCAGTCGATGCGGGCGTGCGACCGCGACACCCGGACATCGGTGATGCAGTAGGTGGCCTGTGTGCTGCGCCCTAGCACGATGGGCATCTGTTCGATATTGAACACACGGTCCAGGTCTTGCCACACCAGGCGGATGCCTTCCGGCGCCACCGCGCGGACGACTTCACCGAACTGCGTGGCACCGGCGTCGCCCTGGCCCTGATCCAGCACATGGATATGCACGGGCTCCACGCGACCCCGCACACTGATGTGGTCCAGGCTGCGGAAACGCGCCTTCTGGGCATTGGACAGACCCTGCACCACCTCGGCGGTGACCACGGTTTCCCCATCGCCGGCATGGTCCAGCAGGCGGGCGGCCACATTGACGGCATCGCCGAAGCAGTCGCCGTGGATCTCCACCACCTCGCCGCGGGCCAGCGCAATCTGCAGATGCATGTTGCGCAGGCGTTCGATCCGGTGGGCGGACTTGACCAGCAGCTCCTGCATCCGGATGGCGGACTTGATGCCGTCCTTCGGATTGTCGAAAGCAGCCATGAGGCCGTCGCCCAAGGTCTTGATGAGGTGGCCTCGGCACTCGTCCACGGCCTGCGCCAGCAGCCCGACGGTCTGGGTGACCAGACCCGAGGCTTCCGCGTTGCCCAACGTCTCGAACAGCGCCGTGCTGCCGCGCAAATCGGCAAACAAGACGGTGCGCTCACGTATCTGGGTCATCGGATGGCTTATACGAGGGTGTGACGAAAGTCTCAGTGTAGCGGGGGTGTGCTTGCCTCTATCTGGTGAATAGCCCTTGCCTCGGGGGCCTGTTGACTGTCACGCGACACATACGGCGCACGCTAGTGCGGTCTGCGTTCTCCACATCCCCCAAAAGACTGGACGGGGTGGCGACCGGGGATTGGGCTGCAGAAAAGCAAAAGGGCCGCTTGCGCGGCCCTTTTTCAGGGTCGATCCCGGGAAGGGATCGGCAGTGGGACAGATCAGAGATTGTCCAGATAGGTCCGCAACTTGTCCGAACGGCTCGGATGCTTCAGCTTGCGAATGGCCTTGGCTTCGATCTGGCGGATCCGTTCGCGGGTGACGTCGAACTGCTTGCCAACTTCTTCCAGCGTGTGGTCCGTGCTCATTTCGATACCGAAGCGCATACGCAGCACCTTGGCTTCACGCGGCGTCAGGCTGTCCAGGATGTCCTTCACCACCTCACGCAGGCCAGCCTGCATGGCCGCTTCGATCGGCGCGGTGTTGTTGGTGTCCTCGATGAAGTCGCCCAGGTGGCTGTCGTCGTCGTCCCCGATCGGCGTTTCCATGGAGATCGGCTCTTTGGCGATCTTCATGATCTTGCGGATCTTGTCCTCCGGCATCTCCATCTTCTCGGCCAGCGTCGGCGCGTCCGGCTCGAAGCCGAACTCCTGCAGATGCTGACGGGAGATGCGGTTCATCTTGTTGATCGTCTCGATCATGTGAACCGGGATACGGATGGTGCGGGCCTGGTCCGCGATCGAGCGCGTGATGGCCTGACGGATCCACCACGTGGCATAGGTCGAGAACTTGTAGCCGCGACGGTATTCGAACTTGTCCACCGCCTTCATCAGGCCGATGTTGCCTTCCTGGATCAGGTCCAGGAACTGCAGGCCACGGTTGGTGTACTTCTTCGCGATGGAGATGACCAGGCGCAGATTGGCCTCGATCATTTCCTTCTTGGCGTCACGGGAGGCCTTTTCGCCCTCGTTCATGCGCTTGTTGATCTCCTTGAGATCATCCAGCGGCACCACAGCCCTGGCCTGCACATCGATCAGCTTTTGCTGCAGTTCCTGGATGGCGGGCAGGTTGCGCGCCATCACCGTGGTGTAGCTCTTGCCGGTGGCAACTTCCTTCTCCGACCACTGCAGGTTCAGCACGTTGGGCGGGAACACCTTGATGAAGTGTTCCTGCGGCATGCCGCACTTGTCCACGACGATCTTGCGGATCTCGCGTTCGTAGCGGCGCACGTCGTCCACCTGCGAGCGCAGGATGTCGCACAGCTTCTCGATGGTCTTGACGGTGAAGCGGATGGTCATCAGCTCGCCGCTGATGGCTGACTGGGCCTTGTTGTAGTTGGCCGACTTGTAGCCGTCCTTCTCGAAGGCCTTGCGCATCTTGTCGAAGTTGCCGGCCAGCGAGTCGAGCTTGACCAGCGCAGCGTTCTTCAGCTCTTCGAGCTTCTTGGTCAGGGCCTTGGACCCACCGGCGCCGTCGTCGTCATCTTCTTCGTCGAACTCGTCGAAGTCTTCTTCGGCCACATAGTCGTCCGCCTCGTCATCGGAGACGAAGCCGTCCACCGCCTCGGAGATCTGCATCTCGCCAGCGCGGATCTTGGTCGCCATGGCCAGGATCTCGGCGATGGTGGTGGGCGAGGCGGAGATGGCCAGCATCATGGCCTGCAAGCCACCTTCAATGCGCTTGGCAATCTCGATTTCGCCTTCACGGGTCAGCAGTTCCACCGTGCCCATTTCACGCATGTACATGCGCACGGGGTCGGTGGTGCGGCCGAATTCCGAATCCACCGTGGAAAGCGCAGCTTCGGCGGCTTCCTCGGCTTCTTCTTCGGTGGCGGTCGGCGAGGTGCTGCCCTGGATCAGCAGGGTGGCGGCATCCGGGGCCTGCTCGTAGACGGCAATCCCCATGTCGTTCAACATGGAGACGATGGCCTCGAGGATTTCCTCGTTGATCAGCTTTTCGGGCAGGTGATCGTTGATTTCCTGATGGGTCAGGAAACCACGGGTCTTGCCCATCTTGATCAGCGTCTTCAGTTCCTGACGACGCTTGGCCACTTCCTCTTCGGTCAGTGCCGTTTCGTCCAGGCCGAATTCACGCATCAGCGCGCGCTCCTTGGCGCGGCTGACCTTCATGCGCAGGGGCTTGGCCTTGGGCTTGTCTTCTTCAGCCTCGACAGCGACACCGCCGTCTTCACCATCCACCTCGGCTTCGGCTTCAGTCTCGCCATCACCGTCGATCTCGGCGTCCACGTCGCTGAAATCCTCTTCTTCGTCTTCAGCCTTGGCCTTGGCCGGCTTCTTGGACTCGGTCTCCGCCTTGGGTTTGCGGCCGCGCTTGGGCTTGGCATCGTCGGTGGCGGCGACGGCCTTGGTGGTCTTGGCAGCGGCCTTGGCCGGCTTCTTGATCTCTTCAGTCTCTGCGGCGGCAGCCTTCGAAGCGGTCTTTTTGGCGGTCATGCAGTTCCTCGGGTCGGCGAGTGAATTCGGGATTTTTTGGGGCGTGCAACGCAAACGGCCACCTGGATCACCGGCAACCGCTCGGGGGCGGTGCGGCGAGCCCAGGCGGCTCGATCTCTGGCCTTGAGCCTTATGTGGGGGGTCTCCCCACCAGCTCAAGGTTGCGCGTGAAGGCTAGCGTGATCGTTTGGAGTTGCAGCGCAAGCGGTAAAAGGTGGCCACTTTTTAATTGCCCAGGGTCAGTGGGGGGCCGGGGACCGGTTGGTGCTGCCGTCACTCTTGACGCGCGAAAACCGTGGATTATCCACCAGTCTGATGCAATGGTCAAAAGACGCCGTTTAAACGGCCTTCAATTCCTCAATTTGACGGCGAATTAGCTTCAATTTGCCAATGTCAGGGGCCTTGCTGGCGGCGATCGATGAGGCCTCCTGTTCCAGCCGAACAATCCAGAGCTTGCGCATGACGTGACGGAATTCGTCCTGCGCGGCTTCGTCCGCTGGCGGTGCGGATAGCGGACCACCGCAGACGCGCTGAGCCAATTCCAGCTGGTCCGCTTCCACAAGGGCGATCTGCAGAACGGCCCATGGGCTTGGGCCGTGATCCATCATGAAGCGCTCCAGCCAGGCAATGAGTTGCCCGTGCTCTGCGGGCAGTTCATGCAGGAGCTGCAGATCCTGCTCGCTCAGCACGTTCCAGAGTTCGCCATGCAGCAGCAGCATGCGCACGGCGTGGTCCATCGGCGCGGGTGGCGCCTTGCGCGGCATGCCGATGGTGGGGTCCTGTTCGCGTCGCTTCCAGTCGCCCCATTTGCCGCCCTTGCCGCCACCTTTGCCCTTGAAGTCGCCCTGGCCCTTGAACCCGGGAGAACCGCCGCTGTCCTGGCGCGGCGCCCAGCTGGGGGCGGGGGCACTGGCGTGGCCATAGGCATCGGGCGGGGGCGCGATGTCGTGGTGCTCGCCATGGAAGTCGCCTTCGTCGCCATAGGCGGAGGCGGGGATATCGTCAAAGTGCGGCGCGTGGCCCGAGGCCTCGCCATGCGCCGTGGCGCGGGCCGGACGCTCGGTGCGCTCTCCCCGTGCGCGGGGGGTGCCGGTGCTGGCCTGCCACAGCGACATCAGTTCCTGATCCGGCAGTTGCGCTCGGCGTGCCAGCTCACCGAGCAACTGGCGCTTGAGCAGGCCATCGGGCAGGGCGGCCCAGAGCGGGCGCGCGTTGGTCAGCATCCGGGCGCGGCCTTCAGGGCTGCCCAGGTCGCAGCCGTCGGCCGTGCTGTCCATCAGTTGCCGGGAGAGCGGAATGGCCTGCTCCACACAGCGTTCAAAAGCGTCCGCGCCCAATTCGCGTACGTAGGAATCGGGGTCGTGTTCCTGGGGCAGGAACAGGAATTTGATGCTGCGGGTCTCGGTGGCGTGGGGCAGGGCCGCTTCCATCGCGCGGCCCGCAGCGCGGCGGCCGGCGGCGTCGCCGTCGAAGCTGAACACCACCGACTCGGTGAAGCGGAAGAGTTTCTGGACATGGTCCTGGGTGCAGGCCGTGCCCAGGGTCGCGACAGCATTGCCGAAGCCGCTCTGGGCCAGTGCCACCACGTCCATGTAGCCTTCCACCACCAGCGCATAGCCGCGTCGGCGCATGTCTGGCCGGGCCTCATACAGCCCGTACAACTCCTTGCCCTTGCTGAATACCGGCGTCTCCGGCGAGTTCAGGTATTTGGGCTCCCCCTTGTCCAGCACCCGGCCGCCGAAGCCAATCACATCGCCCTGCACGTTGCGGATGGGGAACATGATCCGGTCCCGGAATCGGTCATAGCGGCGCTGTTCGGCGTCGCTCTTGCCGGGGTCTTCCTGGAGAATGACCATGCCGGCTTCCACCAGCAGCGGGTCGTCATAGGCCGGGAAGGCACTGGCCAGGGTACGCCAGCCTTCGGGCGAGTAACCCAGGCCGAACTGCGCGGCGATCTGCCCGGTCAGGCCTCGGCCCTTGAGGTAATCGATGGCACGCGGGCTGGTCTTGAGCTGCTGCCGATAGTGCTGGCTCGCCTTGGCCAGTACCTCCGTCAGGGTGGCCTGACGCTGCTTGACCACCTTTTCCCGCTCTCGTTCAGCCGGGCTGCGCTCATCTTCCGGCACCTGCATGCCAGTCTGCTGGGCCAGGTCCCGTACGGCGTCTATAAAGCCGATACCCAGATGCTCCATCAGGAAGCCCACGGCGTTGCCGTGAACGCCGCAGCCAAAACAGTGATAGGTCTGCCGGGACGGGCTGACGATGAAACTGGGGGATTTCTCCCCGTGGAACGGGCACAGACCCTTGTGGTTGATGCCCGCCTTCTTCAGATCGACGTGACGGGACACGACCTCGACGATGTCGATGCGCGAGAGCAGGTCCTGAATAAAGCCCGGTGGGATCACTTGGTCAGTTTACGTGAGCAGTCAAGCCGGGCCTGGAGCACCCGGTCTGGTGTGGAAATGACAAAAGCCACTCGAGTTGCCTCAAGTGGCTTTTTTGACGGGGCGCCGCGCGGTGGGCGGCGCTAATGCCAAGCGCCAGTGCCGGGCGTTATCACCCGCCTGGTCTGTTCGATCCGCCGATTACAGCGCGAACTCTTCCAGCTTGGCGCCGTTGGCGATGGCTGCCTTCAGCCACTTCGGCTGCAGGCCGCGGCCGCTCCAGGTTTCTCCGGTGGCTTGATTGCGGTACTTCGCGGCCACCTTGGAGGCCTTGGCCCCGCTGGTCTTGGCAGCACGGGCCGTCAGGTCCGCCACATTCAGTCCATATTCGGACATCAGCGACTTCACTTTGGCAATCGCGTCGGCGCGTTCACGCTCCTGGGTTTCCGCGATTTGCTGTTCAAGCGCGGCCCGTTGGGCCAACAGATCTTTGAGCGATGCCATTTATGCAATTCCTCACAAGGTTCAACAGCCAAAGCCCGAAAAGGGCATGGGCCATTATATGCAGCCTTATGAATAACTCCGCAAGGGGGTTATTGCGTACTTTGACAATCCTGGCAACTGTTGACTGTTTGCCTACCCGTCAATGTCATTGAAATCAAGCCGCAGGCGGAACATAACCGGCAGGTTGTTCCGCGCCGCCGCCGAAGAAGAACTGCTCCATCTGGCGGGCGAGGTATTGCCGTGCGCGTTGGTCCGCCAGATTCAGGCGGTTTTCGTTGACGAGCATGGTCTGGTGCTTCATCCAGGCCGCCCAGGCTTCCTTTGAAACATTTTCATAGATGCGCTTGCCGAGTTCGCCGGGGTAGGCGGGGAAGTCCATGCCCTCGGCTTCCTTCTTCAGATAAACGCACTGCACCATACGAGCCATTTCAAACCTCTATCTCAAACGTTGTCAGGGATGGTGGCAGGCAATTGCCGCCACCGGAATAAATCGCCAGATCAGGTCAATTTTTTGACCAGCACCTGGGAGCGACGGTCCCAGTTGTATTTGCGCTTGCGTTCCTCGGGCAGCCAATCCGGGTCCACCGGCTGGAAACCGCGTTTGATGAACCAGTGCATCGTGCGGGTGGTCAGCACAAAGATGCTGGTCAGGCCCATGGAGCGGGCGCGTTGCTCAATGCGCTTGAGCAGGCGCTCCCCGTCCCCCTGACCCTGAACCGCGCTGGACACGGTCAGGGCGGCCATTTCGGCCGTGCGGGCTTCCTGGTAGGGATGCAGTGCGGCGCAGCCGAAAATCACGCCGTCGTGTTCGATGACGGTATAGGACTCGATGTCGCGCTCGATTTCGCTGCGGTCTCGCTTCACCAGGGTGCCATCACGTTCAAATGGCTCGATCAGGGCGATCAGGCTGCCAATATCGTCATGGGTGGCTTCGCGCAGGCTTTCGAGTTTCTCGTCCACCACCATGGTGCCAATGCCATCGTGGGTATAGACCTCCTGCAGCAAGGCGCCATCGACGGCAAAAGGCAGGATGTGGCTACGTTCCACACCGGCTTCGCAGGCCCGTACGCAGTGTTGCAGGTAGAACGCCACATCGGTGGGTTGGGTGGGACGCGGCAACTTGGTGAGCAGCCGTTTGGCGTCGGCCAGGGTCAATTCGGTGTCGATACCGCTTTCGGGATCTTCCGGATTTTCCTGCACGCCGTCCACTTCGGTCATGAACAGCAGCTTGTCCGCCTGCAGGGCAATGGCCGTGGCGGTGGCCACATCTTCCATCATCAAATTGAAGGCGTCCCCTGTGGGGGAGAAACCAAAGGGGGACATCAGCACGATGGCCCCAATATCAATGGCGCGCTGAATGGCCGCGGCATCCACGCGACGGACGATGCCGCTGTGCTTGAAATCCACCCCATCCACGATGCCCACGGGGCGAGCCGTCAGGAAATTACCTGAAACCACCCGAACGGTGGAATTGGCCATCGGGGTGTTGGGCAAACCTTGCGAGAAGGCTGCTTCGATTTCAAACCGCAACTGGCCAGCAGCTTCCTGGGCGCAATCCAGCGTGATGGCATCGGTGATGCGCATACCGTGGCTGTACAGGGCCGGATGCCCCTTGGCCGCCAGCTGTTCATTGACCTGAGGGCGAAAACCATGCACCAGCACGATCTTGATGCCCATGGCATGCATGATGGCCAGATCCTGGACAAAGCTGTTGAGCTTGCCGGCCGCGATCAGTTCCCCCGTCATGCCCACGACGAAGGTCTCGCCACGGTACGCATGGATATAAGGTGCCACCGCGCGGAACCACGGGACGAAGGTATGGGGGAAGACCAGGCTCATGGGCGCGAATTGTGCCGCAGCCTGTCCCCCGTACACGGGTTTGTGGCCACTTGCCGGGCGCACAGCCGCGCGCGAGCATGGGGTGTCTCCCAAACGCATCGGAGCGAGCAATGGATGTCTTCAAGACCCATGGGGCTTTCAGCTGGTCGGAACTCATGACCACGGACCCCGAGAAGGCGGCTGCCTTCTACGGCAGCCTGTTCGGCTGGAAACTGGAGGCCATGCCGATGGCCGGTGACCCGGCGGCCGGGGTGTACCGCGTCGCCAAGGTGGGCGACGTGGCGGTGGGTGGCCTGGCCGCCAGCCCGAAGGGCGAGCCCATGCCCCCCACCTGGGGCTGCTACGTGACGGTGGACGACGTGGACGCGACGGTGGCCCAGGTGCAGCAACTGGGTGGCAGCATCCTCATGCCGGTCATCGAGATCCCGACGGTGGGGCGCATGGCGACCATCCGAGACCCCCAGGGGGCGGTGCTGAACATCATTACGTATAGCGCGCCGGCCGCTTGAAGCGGGCGGTGGTGGGGGATGGCGGCCCGGCGAACGGAACGGGTGAGCCCGGGGACGGATAATGCGCGCCCCGTGAGTCAAAACAATTCCTCCCCCCCATCCCGCGCCGGTCGCCGTCCCGAAGGCCGCCAAGCTCGTAGTCCGGAGCGCAATCCGGAGCGCAATCCGCACGGTAGTGCGGCGCCCAGGGCAGAGCGCAACCAGGAACGTAGTCCCGAGCGCAGTTTGGAGCGCCGAGGCTCAGCCCGTGCACCGGCCACGCCCATCCCGCCCATCGAGTTTCCCGAATCGCTGCCGGTCTCCGGCCGGCGGGAAGAGATCATGCAAGCGCTGGCGAACCATCAGGTCGTCATCGTGTGCGGGGAGACCGGCTCGGGCAAGACCACCCAGTTGCCCAAGATCGCACTGGCCATGGGGCGCGGGCGCGGCAACGGCGGCGGTCTGATCGGCCACACCCAGCCGCGCCGGATCGCCGCCTCCAGCGTCGCCAAGCGCATTGCCGAGGAGCTCAGGTCCCCGCTGGGGGATGTGGTGGGCTACAAGGTGCGTTTCCAGGACCGGCTGTCGCCCGGCGCGTCGGTCAAGCTGATGACCGACGGCATCTTGCTGGCGGAAACCCAGACCGACCCGCTGCTCAAGGCCTATGACACGCTGATCATCGACGAGGCGCACGAGCGCAGCCTCAACATCGACTTCCTGCTGGGTTACCTGCGAGAGATCCTCCCGCGCCGGCCGGATCTGAAGGTCATCGTGACCTCGGCGACCATCGACGCCGACCGCTTTGCCCAGCATTTCGCAGCGCCCGCCACGCCTGCGGCCCCCGCCGTGCCGGCCCCGGTCATCATGGTCTCCGGGCGCCTGTTCCCGGTGGAGCAGCGCTACCGCCCCTTCGAGGAATCCCGCGATCACGACCTCAGCGACGCCATCTGCGACGCCGTGGACGAGCTCTGGCGCGAAGGCTCCGGCGACGTGCTGGTCTTCCTGCCTGGCGAGCGCGAGATCCGCGAGGCGGCGGAGGCCCTGCGCAAGCATCATCCGCCCGGTGTGGAGGTGCTGCCGCTGTTTGCCCGCCTCTCCCAGCAGGAGCAGGACCGTGTGTTCCAGCCCCACGGCCAGCCGCGCATCGTGCTGGCCACCAACGTGGCGGAAACCTCACTGACGGTGCCTGGCATTCGCTATGTGGTGGACCCGGGGCTGGCGCGGGTCAAGCGCTACAGCTACCGCAACAAGGTGGAGCAACTGCAGATCGAGTCCATCAGCCAGGCCGCCGCCAACCAGCGCGCCGGCCGCTGCGGGCGGGTCAGCAACGGCATCTGCGTGCGGCTGTATGACGAGAAAGACTTCCTCGCCCGCCCGCGCTTCACCGACCCCGAGATCCTGCGCAGTTCGCTCGCGGGGGTGATCCTGCGCATGAAGGCCCTGCGACTTGGTCAGGTGGAGGACTTCGCCTTCATCGAACCCCCGCCGCGCAAGGCGGTGGCCGATGGCTACCAGTTGCTGGCGGAACTCGGCGCGGTGGACGAGCGCAACGAGTTGACCGCCATTGGCGAGGAACTGTGCCGCCTGCCGCTGGACCCCCGTGTGGGACGGATGATTCTGGAAGCCCGCAAGCGTGATGCGCTGACCGAGGTGCTGATCATCGCCAGCGCGCTCTCCGGCCAGGATGTCCGCGACAGGCCGATGGAGCAGGCGCAGTCCGCCGACGAGAAGCACAAGAAGTTCGACGACGAGCGCTCCGAGTTCATGGGCTACCTCAAGCTCTGGAAGTGGCTGGGCGAATCGCGCGGCAGCGGCCCGGGTGAGGGCGATGCCCACACGCCCGACGGCCAGGCGCCCCGTGTGCACAAGCTCAGCAACCGCCGCCATGAGCAACTGCTGCGGGACAACTTCGTGAGTCCGCGCCGCGTGCGGGAGTGGCGCGACATCCATTCCCAGCTCCACACCGTGGTGGCCGAGCTGGGCTGGCGCCTGAATGGGGCGGTGGCCACCTATGAGCAGGTTCACCTGTCCATGCTGGCCGGGCTGCTGGGCAACATCGGCTGCAAGGCCGATGACGACGACTGGTATCTGGGCGCACGGGGCATCAAGTTCTGGCGCCACCCGGGTGCGCACCTGAGCAAGAAGCCGGGCCGCTGGATTGTGGCGGCAGAGCTGGTGGACACCACCCGGCTGTTCGGCCGTGGCATTGCCGCCATCGAACCGCAGTGGCTGCCCGGCATTGCTGGCCACCTGATCAAGACCCAGATGCTGGAGCCGCACTGGGAGAAGAAGGCTGCCGAGGTGATCGCGCTGGAGCGGGCCACGCTCTACGGCATCGTCATCTACAACAACCGCCGGGTGAACTTCGGGCGGGTGGACCCGGCGGCAGCGCGCGAGATCTTCATTCGCGAGGCCCTGGTCAATGGCGACTGGGAGACGCGGCTGCCCTTCCTGGCCCACAACCAGAAGCAGATCGCCAAGGTGGAGGAGCTGGAACACAAGTCCCGCCGGCAGGACGTGCTGGTGGACGACGAGCTCATCTACGCCTATTACGACGAGCACCTGCCGGCCGATGTGTGCTCCGGCGCCACACTGGAGAAATGGTGGCGCGAGGCCAGCAAGGCCAACCCGCGCCTGCTGCAGCTCAACCGTGAGGAGCTGATGCGCCACGAGGCGGCGGGTGTGACCAGCAACGCCTTCCCCAAGACCGTGCGGCTGGGCGGCGTCGATTGCAGCGTCACCTACCTGCATCAACCGGGCGATGCGCGGGATGGTGTGACCGTCACGGTTCCCATCTACGCGCTCAACCAGGTCAATGACGATCGCACCGAATGGCTGGTGCCCGGCATGGTCGAAGCGAAGGTGCTGGCGCTGCTCAAGAGCCTGCATCAGAAGCCTCGGGCCCGGCTGACGCCGTTGCCGGACTTCGTGCGGGAGTTCGTCGAGCTCACCCCGTTCGCCCAGGGCGGCCTGCTGGATGTGCTGCTCAAGGCGGTGAAGGAGCGTACGCAACTGGCCATCCAGCGCAATGACTTCAAGCTGGAGCAGTTGCAGGCCCACCTGTTCATGAACATCCGCGTGGTGGATGAGCATGGGCGGCAACTGGGTCAGGGCCGCAACCTGGCCGCACTGAAGGCGGAACTGGGCGGACAGGCCCGCTCCGCCTTCCAGGCATTGGCGACGCTCAAGATGCAAGGCGCGGATGCGGCTGCACACGAGGGCGTGCCTGCGGCATCGACGGTGGCATCCACTGCGACAGCATCCGCGGACAACCTGCAGCGGCCGGCTGACGTCGGCCACGGACGGGGCGACCGCCATGCTGAGGGCGCTGGGCGCAGCGGAGGCAGTGGCCGCCATGGTGGCATCCGGGCCACGGTGGTGCCCCCGCCATCCGCCGCAGCGGCGGCTGACGCGACCAAGACTTACACCAACTGGACTTTCGGCGAGCTGCCGGAACTGATGGAGATCAAGCGCGGCCCGCAGACCCTGATCGGCTTCCCGGCCCTGATCGACCGCAACACCCACGTCGAGATCGAGGTGTTCGACGAGCCCGAATTGGCCGCTGCCCGCCACCGCGCCGGCCTGCGCCGCCTGATCGCGCTGCAGCTCAAGGAGCCGCTGAAGTACCTGGAAAAGAACATCCCTGACCTGCAGGCCATGGCCGTGGCCTTCATGAGCCTGGGCACCAATGAGGAGTTGCGTGACCAGATCATTGCCGTGGCCCTGGACCGGGCCTTCCTGGGCGACCCGCTGCCGGTGGACGAATTCAAGTTCAAGGCCCGGCTGGAAGAAGGGCGCGCGCGACTGAACCTGATTGCCCAGGAAGTGGCGCGGCTGGCCTACAGCGTGCTGCTGGAGTACCAGGCAGCGCTGCGCAAGCTCAAGGACACGCGCTCCGCGCCCAAGGACGTGGTGGAGGACATCCAGGCGCAGTTCCAGCGGCTCATGCCCAAGCGCTTCGTGCTGCAGACGCCCTGGGCGCAGCTGCAGCATTACCCGCGTTACCTGAAGGCCATCACCTTGCGGCTGGACAAGTTCCGCACTGACGCCGCCCGCGACGCCAAGCTCATGACCGAACTCAAGCCCCTGGAACAGCGCTGGCAGCGCCGGCTGGTGGAGCGCAAGGGGACGCCGGATGCCCGCCTGGATGATTTCCGGTGGCAGCTGGAGGAGCTCAGGGTGAGCCTTTTTGCACAAGAGCTGCGAACGCCGCAGCCTGTCAGCGTCAAGCGCCTGGAAAAGGTGTGGGCACAGTTACAAAACTGAGAGGAAAATCCACCCTACTTCTACAAGCGAGGACTACGGGTTTTCTGTCCAATCGCAACCACATAAGGACAGTGGCCCCTGGACCAGGCTGGGCGCCACACAACATCGCGTGTCTGAGACAACCACCACCTCCACTGCTGCCCCGATGCGGCGCTTTGGCCGCTTCGAGCTCCGCGCGCTGCTGCACAAGAGCCAGCGCAGCATGCTCTGGCTGGTGTTTGATACACACCACAGCCAGGAAATGCTGCTCATGGTGCCGCGCGAGAAGCCGGCCACCGAGGCGGCGATGCTGCAGTGGCTCAAGACCATGGATGCCGCGTCGCGCATCCACCATCCGAATCTGGGTCACGTGGTGGAAGCGGGCCGGGTCGATCCCTGGCCCTATGTGACCTATGACCGGGCCCTGGGTGAAACCCTGGAAGAGCGTATCGCCCGTGGTGCCCCGTTGCCGCTGGATGCCGCCCAATGGGTGGCGCAGGCGCTGGAGGGTTTGGCCTTCGCGCACGAAGCCGGCCACGCGCACCGGGACATCCAGCTCGCCCACCTGCTGATCGACCAGGGCGACCATGTCCGGGTGATCGGTCTGGAAGTGGCGCAGGAGACCCTGCCGGCGGATGCCGATTTCAATGCCACCCGCCGCGCCGCGCGCGAGTCTGCGGAAGAGGACGTCGTAGCCATCGGCCTGGTGCTGCACCGCTTGCTGTCAGGCAAGCCCGTGCTGGATGAGGCGGACCTGCGCCAGGTGCTGCAACGCATGCAGCCGCAAGGGCAGGAACTGGTGCGCATGGGGTGGGAAACGCCTTACCCCATCCCGGAACCCTTGCGTGCCATCGTCAACCGGGCCACGGACCGCCAGGCGCGCCAGCGCTACCACCAGGCCCGCAGCTTCTGGCGGGCGCTGGATGGCTGGCGCCTGTCTGCCGAGCAGGACGACGGCGGTCCGATCGCCCTGCTCAAGGACAAGATGCAGCGCTTCGGCCATCTGCCCAGCACCACCACGCGGTTGGTGTCCACCGCGATGTCCGCGGCGATGGCGTCGCAGCACGCGAGCGAACTGGCAGCATTGGCGCTCAAGGACATGGCGCTGACCCTGGAATTGCTGCGCCGCGTCAACAACGCGCTGCGTCAGCAGGGCCATCAGAACAGCGGCGGCACGGTGCTGAACATGCAGCGCGCCATTGCCATGATGGGTCTGAACGGGCTGGAAGACGCCGCCCGCGCGCTCAAGCCCTGGCCGGGCCCGATGAACGAGGCCCAGGCCACCTTCATGCAGAGCCTGCTGCGCCGGGTGCAGCGCGCCGGCGAGGTGGCGCAGGCCTTGCGGCCAGCCGGATATGACGGTGAAGTGGTTTATCTGATCAACCTGATGCAGAACCTGGGCCGGCTGCTGGTGCAGTACCACTTCCCGGACGATGCCCAGCAGATCCGCCAGTTGATGGTGGCCCCGGAGCCGACGGAAGAACATCCCAACCCACGTGGCATGACGGAGCAGGGCGCTGCGTACGCCGTGCTGGGGTGTGATCTGGAGAGCCTGGGGCTGGCCGTGGCGCGTTATTGGGGCCTGGGTGAGGAGCTGCAGCACATGATGCGCCGGCAGCCTCAGGAAACACCAGTGCGCAACGCCGAAGGCGACACCGAGATCCTGCGCCTGACCTGCAGCCTGGCCAATGAACTGATCGACGCGCTGGGACTGCCCGAGCGCAAGCGTCAGACCGCCATCGAATTGGCCACGCGCCGTTACGCTCGCGCCCTCAACCTGGGCCTGCGGGAAATCTATGACGCCCTGGGGACGGCCCAGGCGGAGGGGGAGCCGCCCGCAGGGGTGAGTGATCCTCGGGTGGGCGCCGCCGCGACGGCTGCGCCGCGTTCTCGCCTGCGCGAGCGGGCGGAACAGACAACCACGTCAGCCGGCGCCCGTCCGGCTGGCCGACCGGTGCCGGGCAAGGACTCCCCATGACGCCCATGCCGCCCGCCGTCGGGCGCTTCAAGCCACTGCGCAGCCTGGGCCGCGGCGCGCAGTCCCTGGTGTGGCTGGCGCATGACCCGCGCCTGGACCGCGAGGTCGCGGTGAAGGTGCTGACGCAAGGGGCCGACCGGGCCAGCGTGGATGCGTGGCTGCATGAAGCCCGGGCCGTGAGCCGGCTGACCCACCCGAATATCGTGCCGGTGTTCGAGGCCGACCTGGAGAACGGTCAGGCCTACATGGTCTTTGAATACGTGGCCGGGGGGACGCTTGGCGAGCACCTGCGGCAGCGCGGGCGGCTGCCCGCGCGGGATGCGGTGAGCTTGATGCTGGGGGTGTTGGACGGCCTGCAGGCGGCGCACCAGGCGGGCGTGGTCCACCGCGACCTGAAACCTTCCAACGTGATGCTGGATGCCCAGGGGCGGCCCCGCGTGATGGACTTCGGCATTGCGGCGCGGCTGACCGGGCCCGCCGCATCGGCGCCGAGCAACCGCATCGTGGGCACGCCGGGCTATATCTCGCCGGAAGCGGCGCGGGGTGAGCCGGCGTCTGCCGGCATGGATGTGTTCGCCGTGGCGGTGATGCTGACCGAGTTGCTTTCCGGCCAGCGCTTGAACTATGACCCGGATCCCTGGCGCGCGGTGCGCCGGGTGGCAGAGCAGCAGCTGGACCCGCCGGCCGATCTCGGGGCGGACACGGACGACGCACTGCGTGCCGTGCTGCTGCGAGGCCTGGCTCGTGATGCTTCGCAGCGCTGGCCGGACGCGAAGGCGTTCCATGACGCGCTGGCGGCCTGGCTGCATCCGGCGACGGAGGCGGCCGCGGTGAGTGACGGTGGCAACGCCACGCTGGAGTTTTTGCTGCGGCGCATGCGCCACCGTTCGGACTTCCCGGCGATGGCGGATTCGGTGGCGCGCATCCAGCGGATGACGCAATCGGAAAACGAGAGCCTGACGACGCTGTCTAACGAGATCCTCAAGGACGTGGCGTTGACCAACAAGCTGCTGCGGCTGGTGAACACGGTGCAGTTCAGCCATGCGGGTGGCGGGCATATCAGCACCGTGTCGCGGGCGGTGGCGCTGGTAGGGTTTGGCGGTATTCGCAACCTGGCCTTGTCGCTGGTGCTGCTGGAGCGCATGGAGAACAAGCAGCATGCGCAGCGCCTGAAGGAAGAGTTCCTGCGCTCGCTGATGGCGGGCTCGCTGGCGCGCGAGCTGTGCCTGGTGCCCAGGGAGAACGAGGAGTCATTCCTGACGACGATGTTCCAGGGGCTGGGGCGGCTGCTGTCCGAGTTCTATCTGCCGGAAGAAGCGCAGCAGGTGCGCAAGCTGGTGCGGCCGGAGCGCGGCATGGGCGACAAGGCGGCGCCCCCGGTGAGCGAGGGGGCGGCGTCGTCGCAGGTGCTGGGGCTGAGTTATGAATCGCTGGGGCTGGGGGTGGCCCGGCAGTGGGGCTTCCCGGAGAGCCTGCAGCGGACGATGCAACGGCCTGATGGTGATGCGCCGACCAAGCTGGTGGAGCATTCCGCCGACCGGATGCGGTGGCTGGCGCGTGCGAGCAATGACGTGGCGGACGTGATCCTCAACAGCGATCCGGCGGAAGCCCACGGCAAGGTGCGGGCGATGGCGCAGCGGTATTCGCGCGCGCTCGGAGTGGAAGCGAAGGCGTTTGAGCAGGCCGCAGACCAGGCGCGGCAGCGGTTGTCGCAGCTTGCGCAGGCGATGGACATCCAGTTGGCGAAAAGCTCACCGGCCCAGCGCTTGCTGGCGCCGTTGACGCCTTCGCCGGAAGATACGCTGTCACCGCATCAACTGCAGGCGACCCTGGTGCAGGGGGAGTTGCCCACAGGGGCCCTGTCTCCGGAAGAGGCCTCGGCGATATTGGCCGCCGGCATTCAGGACATCACGAATGCGATGGTGGAGAGCTTCAAGCTCAACGAGATCCTGCGAATGATCCTGGAGACCATGTTCCGCGGGCTGGGATTTCGGCGGGTAATCTTCTGCCTGCGGGATCCGAAGACGGAGACGCTGACCGGACGTTTCGGGCTGGGCGAAGGGGTGGAGGCAGTGGTGCCGCTGTTTCGGGTGCCGCTGCGGGTGATGCCCGGGATGCAGGCTGATCTGTTCAGCGCCATCTGCACCAAAGGCGCGGACACACTGATCTCGGACGCATCACAGCCCAAGATCGCGGAACGGCTGCCGGCGTGGTTCCTGTCGGGGGCGAAGGCGCACAGCTTCCTGATTCTGCCGATGGCGTTGAGAGGCGCGCCGTTCGCCATGATCTATGCAGACAAGGCACAACCCGGGAGCGTGGTGCTGGATGAGAAGCAGCTGTCGCTGCTGAGGACGCTGCGAAACCAGGCGGTGATGGCGTTCAAGCAGGCGACATGAGTCGTGCCCCGGCGGCCGGGAAGCCCTGAGGACACAGCTGGTTACTGCATGTCGGGCAGGTAATGCACTGGGTGATTCGTCATCGCCTCGGTCTTGGCGGGCGTTGGAGTCTGTAGGGAATTTCTGCCTGACTCCCGCGAGGCGAGGTGTCGTGCAGAGGTTCCCTAAGGAACCCAAGGAGATGACAGATGCGTGCTCTTCGGATTGTTGTGTATGCGATCGCCGCGCCACTGCTGGCGTCGGCCCTGAGCGGCTGCATTGTGCTGCCCCCCGGCCACTATCACGGTGGTGGTGGCGGCTACGGCGGAGGGCCAAGGGGTGGCGGCTATGGCGGTGGATATAGCAGCGGGTATGGCCAAGCCTATGAACCCGCAGCCGCAGGCCCACCCACGGCAGGCTTCATCTGGATCGAGGGCTTCTGGGATTGGCGCGGCGGGCGTCGTACCTGGGTGGATGGCCACTGGGGGCCGCCGCGTCGCTGATGTGAATCAGCGCGTGCGCGCTGGCGGCCAGGTGACCACCACGCGCTGACGCGAGGCTTCGCGTTCGAAGCTGAGGACACCGCCCAGCCTCTCCACCACTTGCCGGACAATGGCCAGGCCCAGGCCGCTGCCGGCTTGCGTCCGAGCGCTGTCGCCCCGGCGGAAAGCTTCCTGCAACGCCTCCAGCTGGTGAGGGTCGAGACCGTCCCCCGCATCTTCAACCTCCATGCGCATCGACTCATGCGTGGCGCCGGTCAAGGTCACGCGTACCGGGGGGCGTCCATGCTTGAGCGCGTTCTCCACCAGATTGGTGATCAGCCGTTCCACCAGCAGGCGGTTGGCCTTTGGCATCAGTAGTTGGTCGGGCGCTTCCAGCTGCAACTGCTCCGCAGGCCGATCCAGGTCGTTCACCACCCGCCGGGCGGCATCCGCCAGGTCCACGACGTCCTCGCAGGGGAGTTCTCCGGACCGAACAAAGTCGAGAAAACTCTCGATCAGGCGGTCCGCTTCACCCACATTGCGTACCACCGCCGCCTTGCGCTTCTCGATGGCCGGCTCCTGGGGCAGCAGTTCCGCCGCCATGCGGATCCTGCCCAGCGGGCTGCGCAGGTCATGAGAGACGCCCGCCAGGAGCAAGGCGCGTTCACGCTCATGCTGCTGCCAGCGCGCCAGCAGTTCGCTGTAGGCCGCATCAATGGCGGAGACCTCCGGCCAGGCATGAAGCAAAGGCGCAGGGGCCGGCGCGGTCATGGCCCCTGGCTTCTGCGCCTGAAGCCGCTGGCGCAACTGCTCCAAGGGCTGCGCCAGACGTCGCGCGGTCCACCAACTCAGCCCCACCACCAGGGCCATGCAAAGCACCAGGGCCAGCAGGGCTCGACGCGACCATTCCGGGGCCACCATCCGGCCCGAGACGCCCAGCCACACGGATGTCGTGCCCGGCCGCTCCACTTGCAGCCAGATCCGCGGCTCGTGGCGACCAAGTTCCAGCCGGATGTCCGTGGCGGGGACGCCGTGGCCGCGCAGGACCTGACGCAAGGCCACAAAGCGGGGCGCGAACAAGGAGGTGCGTCGCGCGGATTCGGGCGGCTGGGCCCGCACGAGCACCAGCAGTGTCCCGTCCGATGGCGGGTCTGCGGGCGGGCCCTCCAGGCCTGCCGCAGCGGCCATTCGTGGCGCCCACAGGTCGGCAAACAGTGTGGCGACGGTGACGTTGCGCTCCACATAGAAGAGCAGGCCGACCACCACCGCCAGCCCCAGTGCCAGGCTCAGTTGCACCAGCAGCAGCCTCTGGAACAGGCTGGCTTGGCGCCAGCTAGCGGGCCACAAAGACATAACCCTCGCCGCGCACCGTATCGATCCAGTCGCGACCCGGGGCCGCCTCCGCCAACTTTCGCCTCAGGCGAGCGATCTGCACATCTACCGTGCGGTCCAGCGGGCGGTAGCTGCCGCTTTGCACCGCTTCACTCAGGGCCTCACGGTCCAGGGCTTGCCCCGGTGCTCGGGCCAAGGTCACCAGCAGCTTGTATTCCACGCCGGTCAGCGCGACCGATTGGCTGCCAGCAAGCACCTCGCGCTTGAGCAGGTCAATGGTGAGACTGTCGAACCGCAGCTGGGTGCTGCCCTGCGCAAGCCCCGGCGCCTGCCGACGCAAAAGCGCCCGTACACGAGCCACCAGTTCGCGAGGCTCGAAGGGCTTGGGCAGATAGTCGTCGGCGCCGATCTCCAGACCCAGGACACGGTCCAGCGGATCGCCGCGCGCCGTCAGCATGATCAACCCCAGGGTGGGCCATTCACTTCGCCAGCGCCGGCATAGATCGAATCCGTTGGCGTCGGGCAGCATCACGTCCAGCAGCACCACCTCCGGTTGCCACTGCCGCAACGCACGTTCGCCGTCTCCGCCGGTGAGCGTGGTCAGGACCTCCCAGCCTTCCCGCATGAGCAGCTCCGCCACCAACTCGGCCAGTTCGGTGTCGTCGTCAACGATCAGCACGCGGGGTTTGCTCATGGCGCCAGTCTAGGGGGCGCGGTGGCGTGTGACGCGAACGTTTCAAACTTGTCGCAATTCGTCGTGTGCCGTGGGCCAGGTGGATGGGGTCTCTCGTTCAATGGGAATCCACCAACGGGGATTCACCCCCAAAAGGAGCCACAGATGAATTCAATCCCATCCAAGAAATATGCCCTGATGCTGGCTGTCGCCCTGGCCTGGGCCCCGTGGACGGCACAGGCCAAGGAGGCGGCCGCCAGCCCGATGGCGAGTCAGGCGGCGCAGGCCTGCCGCCCCGACTTCAAGAAGTTGTGTGACGGTGTGCGTCCGGGCGGCGGCCGGGGGCTCGAATGCCTCAAGCAGCATGAATCGGAATTGAGCACCGCCTGCAAGACGGCCATGGGCCAGGCCAAGGACTGTGCGGCCCAGGCGCGCCAACTGTGCGGCGCTGAGGTCTCGGAAGGTGCTGAAGGCGGGGATGCGGACAAGCGCCGTGCCTGCCTCAAGGCGCACGCCAGCGAGTTGAGCCAGTGCAAGGCCGCGAAGTGACGATGCCCGACAGACGCCAAGCCTGCCCACTCACCGCCTATCGATCATGACCTTGATGCAAGTCAGCCTGCCCTCCGAGGCCGGCCCGTGGCTCTTCTGGCCCCTGGTGGCCGCACTGGTGCTCGCCGCGCTGGAGGGGGTGGTGATGACGGTCCGGCGCCAGGGCTACGACTGGCGTGCCTTTGCTGCTTCGCTGGGGGATGTGCTGGGTCGGCGCTTCGTGGATGCACTGGGCCTGTCGATCACGGTGCCGGCACTGGCCTGGGTACATGCGCATCGCCGCGGTGACCTCGCATTGGCGGCTCCGGTGGCCCTGGCCGTGCTCTTCATCGGGCAGGAGTTCTGCTACTACTGGTACCACCGGGCCGCGCACCGCATGGCCTGGTTCTGGGCCACACACTGTGTGCACCACTCGCCCAACCAGTTGACGCTGGGCACGGCGCTGCGGCTGGGCTGGACCGGCAAGCTGACGGGCACCGGCCTGTTCTTCGCCCCGCTGGTGTGGCTGGGTTTCCCGCCACAGGCGGTGCTGGGGGCGCTTGCCGCCAACCTGCTCTATCAGTTCTGGCTTCATGCGGCCTGGATGCCGCGGCTTGGGCCGCTGGAATGGATCTTCAATACACCGTCCCATCACCGTGTGCACCATGGTTCCAACGACGAATACCTGGACTGCAATTTCGGCGGCGTGCTGATCGTGTTCGACCGGCTCTTCGGAACCTTTGTCGAGGAGCGGCGGGACCTGGTCATCCGCTACGGCCTGACGGAACCCGTCACCAGCTACAACCCGTTGAAGATCGCCGTGCATGGCTGGATTCAGCTATGGCGGCGTCTGCGAGCCGAGCCGCGGTGGGGTGAGCGGGCGAAGATGCTGGTGCGTCCGCCAGGGGGGTGAAGATGGGCCGCTCTGCAGCGTGACCGTGCAGCTATCTTGCCGAGGTCTGGTGTTGCCGCTTGCTGGCATACATGCCGGCATCGGCTCGGTCGATCACGGTGCTCATGGTGTCGCCAGGGGCGGCCTGCGCCACACCCACGCTGATGCTGACCTGAAGGCCGGGGTGCACGGACGACCAGTCATGCTGGCTCACCGCCTGCGACAGCCGCTCGGCCAACTGCTCGGCTTGATGCCCACGGGTATCCCGAAGCAACAGCACGAATTCGTCGCCGCCGAGCCGCGCCGGAATGTCCCGCTCCCGGACGCAACTGCGGATGATGCTGCCGATGCTCTTGAGCACGAGGTCACCCACCCCGTGCGAGAAGTTGTCGTTGATCTGCTTGAAGGCATTGACGTCGACCATGGCGACACAGAGGTCGGCACCGGTTTCGGTGACATGGGCCACGGCGCGCTGGATCTCTTCTTCCGCACAGCGGCGGTTGGGCAGGCCGGTCAGGCCGTCTTCCAGCGCCAGGCGCGCGAAATGACTGCGGTCGGCTTCAACCGCATCCAGCTGCAGGTTGCGCTGGCGCAGTTCGAATTGGCGCTCCACCACGGCGAGCCGCCCCCGCAGGCTGCGAGAGCGGGCCTCCTGCTCACGGCGGTCGAGGCTGCGCAGAGCGGCGACAGCGGCGCGGTAATCGCCGACCAGCTCGGCGAGTTGGGCCTGCAGCCGAAGGCCGATGCCGGTGAGCGTTTCATGCTGGGTGCGCAGGGCGATGTCCACCATGTCCACGCTGCGTTGACGGGCGGCCAGCAGGTCGCCGCGCAGCCGCAGCAGTTCCGCCTCGGCCCAGACCGACGCGGCTTCCAGCCAGGGGCGGGGATAAAGGCGGATCATGGCCTTGAACACCGCCAGTTGCGCCGTGGCGGCGGGCTCGTCCTGACGCCAGACCAGCCACAGGGTCTTGCTGAGCGCATGGATCAGCAAGTTGTTGGTGTGGCCGCCCGTGCCGATGCTGCGGGTGCCCAGTCCCAGCGCCTGAATCCTGTCGCACGCCTCCAGGTGGCGGGACATCCGCTCCAGCACCTGCGGGTCGGCTCCGGTGTCGCGTTCCACGAAGTAGCGCAGCGATTCCGTGGAGGCCGCATCCACATGCAGTTCGAAGGTGTCGAGCGGCGGCGTGCAGCGGCCGGCGATGTCGATGGCCTGCTCGGAGGCGGGGGCCGCATCCGCATAGTTCCTGCCAGAGAACATCGCGACGGACACCGCCTGGTAGGCCACGACCTGGGCCTTCAGCGCGTCGGGTGATTCGGAACGGGTGGAGAGCTTGACCGCCATCAGGGCGCAATCCAGCGCGGTTTCGTAGTAACCCAGGCGTGAGGCCGCAATGGCTTGAGTGGCCAGGGCCCGGCATTCGCCATGGGCTTCGCGGGCTTGCTGGAAGTGGAGGGCGGCCTGGCGGGCCATGGCGAGCGCTTCTTCGAACTGGCCCAGCAATCTCAGTTCGATGCTGGCCTGGCAGAGTTCAGCTTCTGCCGTCAGGTGGGGCGAGGTGTCGTCCGGCAGCAGGGCTTGCGCCGCCTGCACACGCGCAATCGCTTCTTGCCCCTGGCCCAGCCGCGCCAGTTCATTGGCTTGCTCCAGGAGGGCCAATACCTCCGCCGCTTGCTCCGACATATCTCGCTGTGACGCCTGCGGGCGCCTTGTCTTTTCCCTGGCCGACATTGTGCGCGGGGATCGTGCGGCCGCTATCCATGTAAACGGGGATTCGCGAGGAATGCTGCGCAGGGTGGCGTGAAGGAGGCAGGCTTGAGCTACGCATTACGTTAGGGGCGTGTACGCTAGCGACTCTCAGGTGGAATGGTCAGGCTTGCTGAGTTCGAGGTGACTGTCACCTGCAAAACTGTTGCGCCAACTCCAGTTCCACTGGGTTCCGGGTTTGATGTTGACGATGGCGTGATCAGAGACGGCGCCGGGAAGGGGTGCTGCTGGGCTGAGGGTTTGCCAGCAGGCCGATGATGTCCACCACTGCTTGTGCGCGTTGCGCTGGAGCGATGGCTTTCCAGTATTCCTTGCCACCCCGCATGGGAGCGCCGTGGAACTCGATGGCCTCGGGGTTCAGGGGATTGAACCGCGCTGCTATTGGATCGATGGCGGCTTCGAGCCAGTGCGTTGAGCGTTCAAAAATGCTGAAACCAGCCAGGACGAAAAAGTCGGTGGAAGGGTCGTGAGAGTGGCCGGACTCATCGAGATACAACAGATGCACGGGCACTCCCAAGTGGCCATAAAGGCGAACGGACCGCATGCGGTCCGTTCAATGTGGGGTGCGTCGGACAGTCAGGAGGCCGACATCTCGCAGGCATGTTCGTTCGCCTGGACGAGTAACCAAGATTGAGCTTGGCGGAAGCGGTGAGATTCGAACTCACGGACGGGTTTCCCCGTCGCTGGTTTTCAAGACCAGTGCCTTAAACCGCTCGGCCACGCTTCCTGCGGTAGGAGCCGCGCATTGTAGAGGCAACTGCGGCCAAGCTTTCTCAATCCATCCCCGGCTTCTTTGCTTGAGCGCAAGCCACCTGGATGATTTCCAGCACCTTGCCCTCCGACACCCGGGCCGCCGTGAGCTCGCCACCCCAGACGCAGCCGGTGTCCAGCGCCAGCAGATCATCCCGCTGCACCAGGCCCAGGGTGGACCAGTGGCCAAAGGCGATTGGCTGCCCGGCGGTGCGCCGTCCCGGTACGTCGAACCACGGCATATAGCCGTCCGGCGCTGTGCCGAGGCCTTCCTTGGTCTTGAAGTCCAGCTTGCCCTTGGCATTGCAGAAGCGGATCCGGGTGAGCACGTTGATGATGAAGCGCAGGCGCTCGACCCCCACCAGGCCTTCGGACCAGCGGTCCGGCTCGTTGCCATACATCTGCGGCAGGAACTCCGCCAACGCCGGACCTTTCAACAGGGCATGCACCTCGTCGGCAAGCGCCAACGTCTGGTCCGCGTCCCACTGGGGCACCACCCCCGCATGCACCATCAGCCACCCCTGCGCCTGGATCGCCACGCGCTGCTGACGCAGCCACTCCAGCAGCGGCTCCCGGTCGGAGGCCTGCAGGATGGCATCCAGGGTGTCACTCTTGTGCGGCGCGCGAACGCCTGCGGCGGTGGCCAGCAGATGCAGGTCGTGGTTGCCCAGCAAGCACTGCGCGGCGTCCCCCAGCGATTGCAGGCGGCGCAGCGTGGTGAGCGAGTCAGGGCCGCGGTTGACCAGGTCTCCCAATAGGTAGAGGCGGTCGCGGGAGGGGGAGAAATCGATCTTCTCAAGCAGGCGGGCCAGTGCGTCGCAGCAGCCCTGAAGGTCACCAATGAGGTAATGCATAGCGGGATTTTGCGGTGTTGGCTGTCATCAGGCTCTGCTAACCTTGCGGGCCTTGTGTTTTGGGCGCGACTCAGGGTTTGTACCGGGTCCGCGCTATCAATGGATACTGCCCTAGTTCTCTTCCTCATCTTTATCAACGGCTTGTTCGCGATGTCGGAGATGGCCCTCACGGCCTCCCGGAAGGCGCGGTTGCAGGTGATGGTCGAAAGCGGTGAATCCGGGGCGCAGGCCGCCATGCATCTGCATGAGAACCCCACCAAATTCCTCTCCACGGTGCAGATCGGCATCACCTCCATCGGTGTGTTGAACGGCATCGTGGGTGAAGCCGCCTTCTCCGGCCCGCTGGCCGAGGTGTTGCGCGCCAGCTTCCCCCTGAGCGAAAAGGTTGCGGACATCACCGCCACCGCACTCGTGGTGGTGGTACTGACCTTCCTGACCATCATCTTTGGCGAACTGGTGCCCAAGCGCCTGGGCCAGATGTTCCCGGAAACGGTCGCACGCCTGGTGGCGCCGCCCATGGAGATCATCTCCCTGGTGGCGCGCCCCTTCGTGAAGCTGCTGAGCTTTTGCACCGAGGCCACGCTGCGGCTGCTGGGGCTGGGCGGCCGCGCCAACCGGTCGGTGACGGAAGAAGAAATTGCCGCCAGCCTGGAAGAAGGCCGCGATGCGGGCGTCATCGAGGAACACGAGCACCAGATGGTGCGCAACGTGTTCCGCCTGGACGATCGGCAGATCGGTTCGATGATGATCCCCCGCGCGGAAATCGCCTGGCTGGACGTCACTGACCGCCCCGAACAGGTGCTGCAGATCCTGCGCGCCCATGGCTACAGCCGTTATCCCGTCTGCCGGGGTGGCCTGCACGACGTGCTGGGCGTGATGAGTGCGCAGGGGCTGCTGGCCCGTGCGCTGGCCGGGGAGTCGCTGGACCTGGCCCAGGGCCTGGATGCGCCGGTTTTTGTGCCTGAAACGCTGTCTGGCATGGAACTGCTGGCGCACATGCGGGGCACGGAGACGCCATTGGCGTTTGTGGTGGACGAATATGGCGAAGTGCAGGGTGTGGTCGCCATGCGCGACGTCCTGGAGGCCATTGCCGGTGAGTTCGATTCGTCCGATGGTGAGGATTCCTGGGCGGTGAAACGCGAGGATGGCAGCTGGCTGATGGATGGCCTGATCCCCGTCACCGAGCTCAAGGACCGCCTGGATCTGAAGGAACTGCCCGAGGAGGACCGTGGGCGCTACAACACCCTGGCTGGCATGGTGATGCTGCTGCTGGGGCGCTTGCCGCGCACGGCGGATGTGGTGGAGTGGGAAGCGTGGAGGTTCGAAGTGGTCGACCTCGACGGCAAACGTGTGGACAAGGTGCTGGTCTCGAGGCTGGCCGAAGATGGAGTAATGGAATGAGCAACCCCCCGATGTATGGCAACCTGGTCCCGCTGGACCGTACCCAGCACGCCAAGCTGAAACTGAGCACCGAGAAGTCGGCCCTGGACCGCATCACCGGCCTGAACTCCCTGTTCCTGGCTGTCGCTGAATTCGCGGACGCCTGCAAGGAATTCCCCGTGGTGTTCGTGCGCGTGGGCGCGGCCGTGGAAGGCCAGCGCCAGGCCGTGGCGCCGTTGGCCGTGTTCGGTCTGAAGCAGGGCAGCAACCTGTTCGTCAAGGACAGCCAGTGGACCGCCCGCTACCTGCCCGCCTACGTTCGCCGTTACCCCTTCGCCATGGCGCGTATGGATGATGGCGACAACATGGTCCTGTGTGTGGACAGCGCCTGGGACGGCCTGGGCGACACCGACGGTGCCCCGTTGTTCGACGAAAAGGGTGAAGCGTCGCCGCTGCTGCTGAACGCGAAGAACTTCTGCGAGGAATTCGAACGCGAGGCGGACCGAACCCGTCAGGCCTGCGAGATCCTGCAAGACCTGAACCTGCTGCAGGACATGCGCTTCGAGGCGACGCTGCCCAACGGCGAAAAGCTGGACGTGGACGGCTTCATGACCATCAACGAAAAGGCGCTGGCCGAACTGCCCGACGCCAAGGTGGCTGAACTGCACCGCAACGGTCTGCTGGAGCTGGTCACCATGCATCGCATCTCGCTGGGCCACATGTCCCGCCTGGCGACGCAGTACCAGGCACAGTCCTGATGCACCCAGCCTCGAAGCTTCAGCGCTGAAGCTTCGGGCAGGAGCGGCCCCCAGTCAGCGGGTCGCTCCAACACGCCCCCCCCGGGCCTCCCCCCAAAAGTCGTGCGACCCTCAACCCAGGCCCCTGCGAGCCGGGGTTTACATGAGGGCAACAATTCCCCATGCTCGATAGCATTCACAGACCCGTAAGAGGTCATCAGAAATGCTGTTTGAAGTGTTCTTGTCTACCCCCGCAATGGAGGCGGTGTTTTCACCGGCGGCGGTGGTGCAGTCCATGATGGACGTGGAGGCGGCGCTGGTGCGCGCGCAAGCCAAGGCGGGGCTCATGCCTCCCTCGGCGGCGCAGGCCATTGTCAGCCTCTGTCGCGCCGAGTTGTATGACGTGCCGTCGCTGCTGGCGGCCGCACCTGCGGCCGGCAGCTTGGCCATGCCCACGGTGCAGCGCCTGCGTGAAACCGTGGCGCTCTTCGACCCTGGCGCCGCCGTCTACGTGCACCGCAACGCCTGCGCGCAGGACATCGTCGACACTGCCATGGTGCTGTGCACGCGTGAGGCGCTGCGCATCATGGACGACGACCTGCAGGCCTTGTGCGGTCAGCTCCTGGAGCTGGCCCGGCAGCATGACGCCGTGCCCATGCTGGGCCGCACCTTGATGCAGCCGGCCCAGGTCATCAGCCTGCGCTTCAAGATCATGAACTGGCTGATGCCGCTGGTGCGCAGCGCCGAAGCGCTGCGAGGCCATGCGCGCGAGGCGCTTCGTCTGCAATTGGGCGGGCCGGTCGGCACGCTCGAAAGCCTGGGCACGGACGCCGACCAGGTCAGCCGCCTGTTGTCCGAGGACCTGGCCCTGCCAGTGGCCGACATGTGCTGGCACACCCAGCGCGACCGCTGGATCCGGTTGGCTACGGAACTGGGCGTGCTGTGCGGCAGCCTGGGCAAGCTGGCGCAGGACCTGGCACTGCTCGCGCAGCCCGAAGTAGACGAAATCGTGGAAGCGCCGACGGACACGCGCGGCAGCTGTATCGCCTTGCCCCACAAGCACAACCCCATTGCCGCGCAGCAGGCCCTGGCGGCCACACAGCGGGCGCCGCACCGCGTGGCGGCGCTATTGGGCTGCATGGCTCAGGCGCATGAACGTGGCCTGGGCCAATGGCCCGCGGAATTGGCGGAATGGAGCAGCCTGATGGGCCAGACCCATGGCGCCCTTCTTGCACTGGGCCGCGCCCTGACCGCACCCGATGTAAGAACTACACGCATGCGCGCCAATGTGGACGCCCAACTGGGCCTGGTGGCCAGCGAGCGGCTCGAGTTGCTGCTCACCCCGCGCCTGGGACGGCCGCGCACGGATGCGGTCGTGCAGGCATTGATCCAGCGTGTTCGACAAGGTCAGGGTTCGCTGCAAGAGATGGTGCGCCAGTCGCTGGAGCAAGGTGAACTGCCCGCCCAGGCAGTGAGCAGCCGTGAATTGACCGATTTGTTCGATGTGCAGTCCATCGCCCGATGGGCCGATAGCCGGGTGGAGGGAACGCTCCGCCTCGCAGGTCAGCGTCTGGAGGCGTTGGCCGCACAACCGTTCATTTGACGACCGACTAACCCCCGCTACGGACGAAATCGGTTCGTATCCCGGCTTATCCCCCCACTTGTATCAAGGTTGTTTCCGTAAAAAAGGGGACAGCTCTGGTCGGCCTTTCCGCATGACGAACTGATGCAGTGCGCAATTTTGCAGCAGGCATTTCACATGCAGGAGAACCACCGCCCATGCCCCAAAGCGAGGCGTGGCGGGCGATCCAAGGTTGGTGGGCACTCTGCAACACAGCTCCCCCATTCGCGGGGGTGCTCGTCAATGGGGGATTGACCCGCCCCCTTCACGGGTTACAGGCGCGTAAGCCACTCGTTGCAATTGTTAACTATCGTAGCGGCCGGAACTATTACTTTGGGTGGCGCCTAGACTTTGCCTCCATAACCGATGAGTCTGGAGTTGGGAATGAGCGATGAAGCGCCTGGTTTGAGCATTGAGCTGGATAGCCCTGCAAGTCCTTTGCAGGCCTTCCAGCCAATCTCACGGCAAATCGCGTTCCTTCGCTCTGATTCCGTCCACCTGCATTTCCGCGACACGGAGATGGGGCGCCTGGAAATCCGTGCGTTGATGGACGATGCGGGTTTGGATCTGATGGAACGTCGGTATGCCTCCCGGGGCTACAAGCTCACACGCCCGGCGGATGTGACCTTGGGGGCCTATTGGGAAGGACGCCTGGTCTCCACGCTGGGTATGCGCCGTGATGCAGGTGTTCTCGGGGCCGACCAGAGCTTCACGGACGAGCTGGGCCGCATGCGCCGCCAGGGCTGGCAGCTGTGTGAATTCACGCGACTGGCGGCCGAGCCGGATTCACCGTCCAAGTTGGTGCTGGCCAGCCTCTTCCACTTTGCTTACCTGCACGCGTTCCATCACTGGAAGGCCAATCACCTGCTGATCGAGGTGAATCCGCGCCATAAGGCCTTCTATCAGCGCATGCTGGAATTCAAGACCCATGGCGATGAGCGGCTTCACCGCGGGGTGGGGGCGCCGGCCGTGCTGATGAGCCTGTCGGTGCAGGACGGGATCCAGCAGCTCAAGCGCCTGGGGGGCACCATGAACGAAGGCGGACGTAGCCGTACGCTGTTCCCTTACTTCTTCAAGAAGAGCGAAGAGCCCGAACTGCTGCGCCGCCTGGCCGACGTCTACGGCTACGGCCTCAACGACTGACCTGCCGGAGGGGGGCTGTCTGCCGTCCCCCTTGCGGCCGTGACAGCGCTGAGCCGCCTGGCTCAGGCCGTTAGCCAGTGCAGGCTGAACCAGTGTTGGTCGTCGGTCCAGCAGCCGTCAGGTTTGAAGCCGGCCTCCCGCGCCAGCGCCTGGAAACCCTCGACGCTGTACTTGTAGGAATTTTCGGTATGCAGGCTCTGCCCCGGTGAAAGCTGGTAACGGCGCCCCTGTAGCTGCAGTTCCTGCACACCGCGCGGCAGCAGATGCATTTCAATGCGGTGCTGCCGGGGTTCATAGAAGGCGTAGTGGTCAAACCCCTGCGCGTTGAACTCCAGCCCCAGCTCGCGTTGGGCGTGATGCAGCAGGTTCAGGTTGAAGCGCGCAGTAATGCCGGCGGCATCGTTGTAGGCCGCATGCAATACCGCCGGTTCCTTGATCAGGTCCGCGCCAATCACCAGCGCACCGCCATTCAGCTCTTCGCGCAACAGGCGCAGAAAACGCAGCGCCTCGTCCGGCGTGAAATTGCCGATGCTGGAGCCCGGGAAAAAACCGATCCGCCGCCCATGGGCCGGGGCTGTGGGGAGCCGGTGCGCCCGGGTGAAGTCGGCGACCACCGGCGTGATGCGCAGGGTTGGAAAGTCGCGCTGCAGCGCCTCACAGGCTCCCAGCAGATGCGGCCCGGAGATGTCCACCGGCACGAAGCTGTGGCTGTCCGGCAGGTGCTCCAGCAACAGGCGCACCTTCACCAGCGCGCCGGCGCCGTATTCGATGAGTTGGGCCTGTGGGCCCATGCGGCCGGCAAGTTCCGCCGCGTGCCGCTTCAGCAGACCCAGCTCCGTGCGGGTGGGGTAGTACTCCGGCAAATCGCAGATCTGCTCGAACAGGCCGGAGCCCTTGGCGTCGTAGAAATACTTGGGCGAGATGCTGTGGTCGGGGCCGGCCAGCGCGGCGTGGAGATCGTCGGCGAAACTGCTCATGCGGCGGTCTCCGAAGTGCGTTGAGAGGTGGGATGGGTGCCGCCAGCAGCAGCGCCGGCATCCCGCGCCAGGCGCAGGCCACTGAACTGCCAGCGCGCGCCGGGCGGAAAGAAGTTGCGGTAAGTGGGGCGGGTGTGACCCGGTGGTGTGGCGAGGCTGCCGCCGCGCAGCACCAGTTGTCCCACCATGAACTTGCCGTTGTATTCGGAAGCGGCGCCGTCCAGCGGACGAAAGCCGGGGTAGGGGTGGTAGGCCGATCGGGTCCATTGCCAGGCCTGGTCCCACAGCTGCTGCATGCCAGGTAGCGCGATGGCGGCTTCCCATTCGGCTTCGCTGGGCAGGCGCGCACCGGCCCATTCCGCGTAGGCGGCCGCCTCGTAAAAGCTCAGCTGCATCACGGGCGCGGCGGGGTCCAGCGGCTGCACGCCCTGCAAGCCGAAAACGGACCAGTGGCCGTGGTCGTCCTGAAGCCAGTACGGCGGCGCCTGCCACTGCTGCGTCTGCACAGTGGCCCAGCCTTCAGAGAGCCACCAACGGGCCTCCCGATAACCGCCGGCCTCGATGAAGCGCAGGAACTCTGCGCAGCTCACCAGCCGGTTCCCGATCTCGAAGGGCTCCAGCCACTCTCGATGGCGCGGCCCTTCGTTGTCGAAGGCAAAGCCGCTGCCGCTGCCTGCATGGCCGATCTCGACCAGGCCGCCATCGTGGCGTCGCCATTCCATCGGCGTTGGGGGCGTGGTGGCGGACGGGTGCGCCAGCAATGCCGGTCGCCAGGGATGGCTGGACAGCAGGTGCAGCGCATCCGTCAGGATCAGTTCCTGGTGCTGTTGCTCATGCTGCAGCCCCAGCTCCACCGTACGTGCCACCTCTGGCCACAGGGCATCGCTGACATCGGCCATGAGGCGATGCATGTGCTGCTCCACGTGCTGGCGGTACGCCCGCACCTGATCCAGCGAGGGCCGGGTCAGCAGCCCCCGCTGGGGGCGTGGATGACGTGGCCCCAGGCCTTCGTAATACGAGTTGAAGAGGTAGTGGTAGCTCTCGTCCAGTGGCTGGTACCCGGGCAGGTGGGGCCGCAGCAGCATGGCCTCGAAAAACCAGGTGGTATGCGCCTGATGCCATTTGGCCGGGCTCGCATCCGGCATGGACTGGGCGGCCTGGTCCTCCGGGGAGAGTGTCTCCACCAGGGCCAGGGTATGTCTACGCACCGCGTCAAAACGGCGCACGAGATCACGCCGCTGCGGCGGCGGCAAATCAGGATCCGGCATGCAAGCAACTCCTGCGGCCCGTGGGGGCAGACCGCGTTTCTACGGTAGCCGATTTGGCATCAACCCGCCTGCCGAGTGCCACCCTCGAAAGGCCAGTTGACAGCCTAAGCTGCCATCCAGTGTCAGCAAGGGCAAGCGCAGTTCCTGCGGGAGGGCACCGCGCGGCAGCGCTTCAAGGTCCGCGAAGTTCCGCGCTGTTGACAGTTCTGGCGAAAGCTTCATCGCCGCGTCATGCTGCGCAGGCAGGCTGCGCCGACCACGGCTCATGCATCCATCATGTCGCTGCTTCCACTGTTTTCCGAACGTCTCCCCGACCGGGCCACCGGCGACCGGGCCGACGGCCCGCCACCCGACTGGCTGCAGGACCGCCTGCTGGTGGATCGGCTGATGGAGTCGCTCTGGAGTGCGCGCCAGCCCATGACGCCCGCGCAGTTCTTCGTCTGGAGCCAGAGCCGGCTGCAGCCGCTGCTGCCGCATCAGGTGATGGTGTGCCTCGGTGCAGCCCATCCGGCGGCCCGCCTGACGGCGCAGATGTTCAACCTGAAGGCCGTGCCGGGCCCGCTGCAGGGACAACTGGAGTCACCCGAACACGGCCTGTGGCTGCATCTGATGCGGCGGTGGGCCCCGGGCCGCCGTGCCCTGCTGGTGGCCACCGATGAGTCCGCGTTGTTTTATCCGCTGCTGGAAGCGGGTTTGCGCAGCGTGCTGGTCCACGGCGTGGGGGGCGAGGGCGAGCGGCCGGACAGCCTCTTCCTGCTGGCGGGCGACAGGTGGACAGCTGAGCAGGTGCAGCAGTTTGAGTTGCTCACCCCCATGTTGCATGCCACCTGGCGGCGGGCACGGACGGTGGCACGCGGGCCAGCGGCTGCAGCGCGCGCGGGTGCCCCCCTGGTGACGCCGCGTGAGCAGCAGATCGTGGAGGGCCTGCGTGCGGGCCTGAGCAATGAGGGCATCGCGGTGCAGCTGGGCATCAGCATGTTCACCGTGAAGAATCACGTGCGCAAGATTCTGCGCAAGTTGGGCGCCAGCAACCGGGCGCAGGCGGTGGCCATCGCGATGTCCCGCCGGGATGTTGCTGACAGCTGGGTCAGCGAGGCATGACCGGGTTCAAGGCGGGCAGCAGCCGCGCCAGCACGCGAACGACGACCGTGTGGACCACCAGGCCCACGCCGGCGCCGATCATGTCGGCCACCACGTCTCGGGCATCTGCATCCCGGCCGGGGATCCGGGACTGCACCAGTTCGATCAGGACGCCGTAGGCCAGCAGCCCTGCCAGCACCCACCAGGCGCGCCGGCCACCGGCTTGCAGGCACTGCATGCCGAGGAAGGCGAGGGTGCCGAAGGCGGCGAAGTGGTTGGCCTTGTCCCAGCCCAGGTCGGCCGCAGGCGGCGGGTTGGGCGTGAAGGCCAGCCAACTGATGCACACCAGCGCGGCCACCAGCAGTACCCGCCAGGCCTTGCGCCAGGCCGCGCCGTTCATTACATCCGAAATCACCGAACCCACCACCATCACCTCCGGTCATTGCACCCTGCAGTGCCTCAGGAGGCCCCTCCTTGGCGAGGGGGAGTGTGCCATGGCCCTCGGCAGCATCCGCAGCGCCAACGACATCCGTGGGAGCAGGCTTATTCCAGGTTCTCGTGGTGACTGGCGGCGCCGCGCTTCCAGTAGGCGGCGGCACGGATGGCATGGCGGTCGTGCCCTTTCTCGTCCACCAGGATCTTGCGCAGCGTGGCCATGGTGAGGGCTTCACCAGCGCACCAGGCATAGCCTTCCCCTGCCGGCAGTGAGAGCGCGCGGGCGGCGTCCAGCAGGGCTTCGTTGCTGTCCAGCCAGTGCAGCTCCACGGCGGCTTGCGTCTTGAGCTCGCGGCGGTCCGCCGCGTCCACGTTCAGCAGCACGATGGTGCGGGCGCCGGCCGGCAGTTCCTCCAGACGCCGCGCGATGGCGGGCAGCGCGGTTTCGTCACCGGCGAGCAGATGCCACTGGTAGTCCGTGGGGATGATGAACGAGCCGCGCGGGCCGCCGATGGCGAGCGTCTGGCCGGGCTGGGCCTGGGCTGACCATTCAGCCGCCGGGCCGTCGCCATGCTGCGCGAACTCGATCACCAGGCGGCGATCGGCGTTGCTGTACTCACGCGGGGTGTAGTCCCGCATGGCTGGCGCGTCGCCGCCAGTGGGGAAGAACAGCTTCACGTGGTCGTCGAAGGAGGCACTGATGAAGTCCTCCAGGGAATCACCGGTCAGCGTGACACGGCGCATGTGGGGGGTGATGGATTCGACGCTCACCACGGTCAATTCGCGGCGCTTGAGTTCATGGCGGACACGGCGCACTCGGCTGCCGTTGGCGGATTCAGTCATTGCGGGGTTCTTCTGCTTCGTTGACAATGTCATCCATCATTCCGATTTCGATTGACAATGTCAACCAACACCACTGACGGTAGGGGCATGGGCAAGGATGCGAGCAAGGACCGGGCGAAGGACCGTGAAGACGATGTCCTGGAGCTGATCCATGCGGTGATGCATCAGTACCGCGCGCGGCAGTTCCGCGTGCTCAAGGACGGCCCGCACGACATCACGCACATGGATGGCAAGGTGTTGGGGTTCTTCCACCGCAACCCGGGCGCCACACAGAGCGACCTGGCGCAGCACAGCGGGCGGGACAAGGCGCAACTGGCGCGGCTGATCAAGGGGCTGCGGGAGCGCGGGCTGCTGACGGCGGAAGCGGATGCGCAAGACCGGCGTCAGGTGCGACTGCACCTGAGCGAGCAGGGCGCTGCGATGCAGCAGGAAATCAAGCGGGCGTCCCGGCATCTGGCGGTCAACGCGGTGGAGGGGCTGAGCCAGCAGGAGCAGGCGCAATTGCAGGCGCTGCTTTCGAAGGTGAAGCAGAACCTGGATTGCGACGAGTAGGTCGCGCCACAGTTTGCATGGGTGGCTTGAAGGGGCCCAAAAAGGTCTGTTTAGTCGCGGTCTTCCTGAGGGTTCACGCTCACAGGTAGGCCGATGTAGCTCAGTTGGTAGAGCAGCGCATTCGTAAGAATCAGCACCGGCAAAGCCACCGCATTCTGTGCACGCTAAACAAGCCTTCTGGTGCAGCACCTGTGATGTACCGTGATCCTGCGAATCCTGAGAACACTTGGAGCGGCCGTGGGCGCGCAGCCCGGTGGCTCGCTGACTATGACGCTCAGGGCCGGAACAGGGGCGAGTTCAAGGTCTGACGATCTGCACTCTTTTTTCGTCTATTGATTGCGGCGGCCGGTCAGTTTGTACGTCGCAATCCCAGTGCCGATCATGCAGATGGCTTGAATCGCCAAGCCCGCGATCATGAAGTCGCTGATGTCGGAGTCGGACTTCACGTAGTTCGGCTCGTACCACTGCCAGACGAAGCGAAGCAGGTAGTACGTGATGACTACCGAAGCTATGGCGGCAAGGACCGCATAGATCGAACGCTTCATTTGACTTCCCAGAACCAGATTGCTTTGGCCTTCTTGAATCGCCCCGGATTTTGAGGAGGCTCAACACTCTGAGAGGATTGAGCCATGAGCAAGTCGAACAAGTTCTCACCCGAGGTGCGTGAGCGTGCCGTGAGGATGGTGCAGGAGCACCGAGGGGAATACCCGTCGCTGTGGGCGGCCATTGAGTCCATCGCGCCCAAGATTGGCTGCGTACCGCAGACGCTGAACGAATGGGTCAAGCGCGCGGAGGTGGACGCTGGCGTGCGTGAGGGCGTGACGAGCAGCGAGGCCCAGCGCGTGAAGGACCTTGAACGCGAGGTGCGGGAGCTGCGCAAGGCCAACGAGATCTTGAAGCTGGCCAGCGCGTTTTTCGCCCAGGCGGAGCT
>NZ_FOAV01000023.1 GCF_900109745.1 Roseateles sp. YR242
AGAATTGAGCCGAGAGGGAAAATCCCTTTCGGCTCAATGAGATAGATGGTCGGGGCGGCGGGATTCGAACTCGCGACCCTCTGCTCCCAAAGCAGATGCGCTACCAGACTGCGCTACGCCCCGACGAAGACCGTGATTCTAACCACAAATTCAGGCCATCCAATCAATTCTGTCTGCAACTCTTTCTGTGCAGTCGATCAACCGCCCTTGACCGGTGATAAACGCGCACCGCACCGGCTCCCCCGGCTGCAGTGCCCGCACCGCTTCCCGGTAGCGCCAGAGCTGTTCCAGATAGTCGTCGTTGTTCTGCGGCGCCGGGTGCAGCTTGTAGTCCAGCACCCACCAGGTGTCCGCCGCGCCGCCCTCCCCGCGCCGGCAGACCAGCCGATCCAGCCGCATATCCAGTTGACGCCAACTCAATGGCACCTCGTTGCCATGCCAGCGCAGGCGGTCCGGATCAAAGAATGGCGCGCAGCTCTCGCTGCCCAGGATGGCCTTGACGCTTCGCTGCAGCCGCTCGTCCCGGCGCGCATCCAGGCCATACATCTGGGCTGCCGCAGCCATGAGCCGCTCCAGCGGGTGCTGCCGCCCCTGCGGGCCGCTGTGCCACTCCAGTACCCGGTGCAGCGCCTCGCCAAGGGCGGCACTGTCGTCCACCACCTCCGGCCCCTGGCCGAGCTCGCCGCCACCCCGGGCGCCCTCGGCAGGCTGCACAGCCCCAGCCACTGCCGGACGCTGCGCCATGGGGGGCGCTGGCGGCAGTTGCTTCAGGACCGCGACCCGATCACCGGCTCGCACTTGATCCAGGTCGCGCGCTATCGACGCATTCACATCCACTTCCGCATCCGCACCACCATCGTCGGGCACCCGCATCGGGGCTGCCAGCGGCTGCAACCGCGCCCACCATGTGGCGCTGCTGCTGGCTCGCCTGGCCGCCGTCCGGCTGATCAGCAGGCGGTGGCGTGCACGCGTCATCGCCACATAGAGCGCGTTGAGTTCCTCGCGCTGCCGCTGCTCCTTCTCGTCGTCCAACAAGGGCTGCAGGGAGGCTGGCGGCCGGCTCTCCGAGACCAGGAAGGCCACCGTGCTCGGCACTGCCTCCTGCACCGGCCAGGACACGGCCAGCGCCATGGACTCGGCCCGCGCCGGGCCGGCCTCCGTGTCCATCAGGATGACGACCTTGGCCTCCAGGCCCTTGGCCCCATGCACGGTGAGCAACTGCACCGCATCCGGCTCGGCGGGCGCCGCCAGCTTGAGCGCACGTTGTTTGAGGGAACGCACAAAACCATACAGGCCGGCGTAGCGCCCACCGTCCAGGTCGAGCGCCAGCGACAACAAGGCCTCCACCGCATGGAGCCGTGCGCGGCGCTCGCTGGGCGGCACGGCAGCCGCCAGACGCGCCATCAGGTCGCCTTCGTGCACGATGGCGTCCAGCAGGTCGTGCGGACTGCGCAGCACCGCGTAGCCACTCCAACGCGGGAGAAGTTCCCGCGCGCGTTGCAAGGCCGGGCTGAGCGTCGAGGGGTCCGCATCCATCAAGGCGGCCCACCAGGAGCGCGGTTCATCCGGAGAGGGCGACTCGTCCACGGGCGGCACCCCATCAGCGCAGGGGCGCTCGTCAATGGACGACATCGCCCCGGAAGACGGCAAGTCGTCCAACGCTGCCGAGCCTTCAAGACGTGATGGCCCATCCGGCGAGGACGGTTCACCAGGCCAAGGCCGCTCGCCCACGGACGGGATGGCGCCTGTGTCATCAACGATCGCCGCAGCATCCACCTCAAAAGGCACGGCGTCATCCCAGCCCGGCGGAGGCTCATCCGCCAGTGCCTCATCCGCCAGTGCCTCATCCGCCAGCCCGTCATCCTCGTCCAACCCCGGCAGCCACTTCACCGCCTTCGCCCGCGCGGCCAGATCCAGCAAGTCTGCATCGTCCACCCCGAACAAGGGGCTGCGCAGCGCATGCGCCATGGAGAGGTTGTGCCCGTTGGAGGCCAACAGGTCCAGCAGGGCCAGCAGGTCCCGCACATCAGGCGCATCCAGCAAGGGCATGTCTTCCGGCGCCGCGTGCGCAATCCCGCGGGACTTCAACACCTGCGCCAGCACCCGCAACCCCTCACGCTTGCGGGCCAGGACAAAGATGTCACCGGGCTCCACCTGATCGCCGGCCAGCAGGGCCTCGATGGCACCCGCAATGCGCTGCGCCTCCGCCTCTCGCCGATGCAGTTCGGCCTCACGACGCGGTTGCGTCAGGCTGGGCCGCCAGACGCCCTCCCCCCGGGCCTCGCCGGACTGCGCGTCCTCAGGGCCTTCATCCACGAGATGAAAGACCCCGTCCAAGGGGTCACCCTCGCCCGATTCAGTCGTGTGTGCACGGAAGCCGCTGTACTGTTGCGCCAGGGTGGCCGACTCGAAAACCGCATTGACCGCCGCCAGCACCTGCGGCGAGTTGCGCCGCGTGTGATCACAGGCCAGCAGCACACCATCCAGCCCTTCCCGGACGAAATCCCGCGCCGCGGCAAAGACGCGAGGTTCTGCCCGTCGAAAGCGGTAGATGCTCTGCTTGGGGTCGCCCACGATGAAGACCGACGGCGGCCGCTGGCCGCTCGCGCCGCCACCAGCCCCCACATAACCGGACAGCCATGCATACAGGGCATGCCACTGCAATGGGCTGGTGTCCTGAAACTCGTCGATCAGCAGGTGCCGCACCTGCGCATCCAGGCGCTCCTGCACCCAGCCGGCCAGCGCCGGGTCGCCCAGCAGAGCCAGCGCACCGCGTTCCAGGTCATTCATGTCAACCAGGCCACGTTCGCGCTTGAGATGTTCAAACTGGTCGAGCAGCACCAACGCCAACCCGCACATCTGCAGGTGCCATTGGCGAGCCTGCCGCTGATCCAGCGCCATCTGCAGGCGCGTGACACGGTCCAGCAGGCTCAGAATCTCCGGCGCGTCACCAACCGCTTTTCGGGGGCTGCCATCGGCCGTGAACAAGGCAGCACGCACCCCCTCCAGCGCGGCTTCATCTTCCAGCTGCAACGCCTGTTCCAGCGCCGTGGCGCACTTGCGCGTGGTGGCGCCTTTCATACCCCCCAGCTCGACGGCCAGCGCCTGCAACGGCGCCCGCAGCAGACCGAAGCCCTCCAGGGGATGCGTAAAAGCCGCGAACTCGGGCACCACGTCGCCAGCATCGGGCATGCTGCTCAGCAGCCGACCTTCCTGATGGGCGAGACGGATTTCCACTCGCTTGCTGAAGGCCGCGGTCAACCACCCCGTCAGCTTGTTGCGCCCCTGGGTCAGGCACAGTGATTCGTAGTCGGCCAGCAATGCGGCATCGGCCAGCACGGCCGTATGAAAGCGATGCCACAACTCGGGCATGAGGTCGCTCTCATCCTCCAGCAACTGCAGCTCGGGCGACAGGCCCTGCGACTGCAGGAGTTCCAGGGGCGCCGCCCGCAGCAGTTGCGAGAACCATGCGTGGAAGGTGCGGATCTCCACCGCACGGGACCCCTGCAGCAGGCGCTGCTGCAGGGAAGCCAGGGCAGGCGCAAGCGCCGCAGCGTCGGTGTCGGACATGCCACGCTGGCGCAGCGCACTCACACGACCGTCATGGTCGCAGTGGGCGAATTCGTGCAGCCACTCGTTGAGCCGCTCTCGCATTTCTCCGGCGGCCTTGCGGGTGAAGGTGATGGCCACGATGTCCTGCGGCTGCGTGCCATCGAGCAGCGCCCGCAGGATGCGGGAGACCAGCATCCAGGTCTTGCCGGCCCCCGCACAGGCCTCCACCACCACGCTACGCGCCGGGTCGCAGGCCAGCGCATAAAAGCGTTCACGGGCCACGGGGGCGCCATTGAGGGTGTAGGCGGCCGTCATGGTGCGGCACCTTCCCAGTCGTCACGCCGGCACAGGCCGCGCATGTCGCAATACTCGCAGGCCACGCCTTCGCCCAGTGCCGGCAAGGCATCGCCCCGATGGATCTTCAGCAGGTCTTCACCCAAGCCCTGCACCAGCTGGATGGCGCTTTCGGCCACGTCCGGATGCGCAACCGCAGCGATGCCCTTGGGATCATCCAGCGCCAGATACTCGGCATGAAGCAACTCCGGACGCCCTGAGGCCACCCCCACCGCACCTCCTGCGACACCACCCGATGCGTCATCTTCCACCTCGCCCGCCGAGGGCGTCTGTGCAGCGCCCATGAGCACCGCGTAGACCGCCAGCTGCGTGTCCTCCAACGGGTCAGCCACCTTGTCCTTGAGGCCCTTCACGCTGCCGGTCTTGTAGTCCAGCAACCAGCGGCCGCCCGGTGCGTCGTCCATGCGGTCAATGCGGCCCAGCAAGGCCAGCGACGCCAGTGTGGGATCCCAGCCCGACCAGGGGCGAACCTCACGCGCCACCTCACCCTGACTGAACAGCTGCCCCTGCGCCTCGCGCTCGCGCAACCAATCCAGATACACGGGCACAAAGCGCGCGAAGCTCGCCGAGAACGGCAGGAACTCTGCGGGCGAGAGCCCTTGCTGGTGCATCTGCGTCTGGGCCGCCTGGCGCATTCGCGTCTCATCGTCCATGGCGCCGCCCTGCCCGGCTTGGCGCTCGGTATGAAACTGATGCAGCACGGCATGCAGCCAGGTGCCGTAGTCACGCTTGTCAGCCTGTTGATCCAGTTCCTGCACTTCACGCAGCCCGAGCAGGACGCGAGAGAAGAACTGGTAAGGGCACTGGCGTAAGGATTCCACCGCGCTGGCACTCAAGGCGCGCGGCAGCCGCCCTTGCGCCTGGGCGCTTGCCCGTTGCCGGACCTGCACCGGCACCTGCATCTCCACACGCGGGTCGCGCCACAACGGCAGCGGCCCCAGGCCGGCAGCCTGCCGGGCCAGGTCCAGCCGGTCCAAGAGGGGACTGGCCGCCAGCGGCTCGCTGCCCCGGTGTGCACAGCGCAGCAGCGTGACGGCCGGCGCCCGCAGAAGCTGAACAAACTGGCGCGCCAGCGCGTCGCGTTTTTCTTCGATGGTGGGCAGGCCGAACTGGCGTGCCAGGGTGTCGCTGATGAGATTCGGGCCGGCCGGCACCGGCCCCAGGGTGGCAGCGTCGGCGCCTGGCAGCACCACGGCGCCAAATGGCCGCAGCATGGCACGTGCCAGCGGCGTGATCATGACCTGCAGTTCCCCCTGTATCGGTGGCACGTACTGGGCGGCTTCGAGCGTGGCGGAAATCCAGGCGGTGAATTCCATGGGGCTCAGCACGGTCTCCTTTACCACCGCCTCATGCGCGGACCCGGGCCAGGGGGAGCGCTTGAGCCACAGCGCATCCAGCAATTGGGGACCACCGGCGGGTTGCTCGGCCAGACGCTCATCGGCACCCAAGCGTTTGAGCACCTCGCCCAGCTCCTTCAGCCAGTCTTCCAGCGTGCGGCTGCCTGAGGCCTGCAACGGCGCCACTGCTTCGCGAGCCTGGGCCCACAAGCGGGCGCTGCCCGGTGTCAGCCGGTCTTCCCGCACAGCGGCCGGGGCCGACCAGCCGCGCTGGCGACATCGCGCCTCCAGCGCCGGCAAGGCCCCACTGCCGGCGCGCTCTCGCAGTGCGGCGGCCAGCGGTGTCTTGAGCCAGGCCAGCCATTCATCCACCGTGGCATCACGGCGCGTGGCGCGCAGCATCGCCATCAGTTGGGCTGCAGGCGCGGTGGTGGCGAGTGTCCACCCCGTTTCATCGGCAATGCCCAGACCCTGACGCTCCAGCAGCGCACGTACACGGCGCAGCAGCACCCGGTCCTGGGCGATCAGCGCCACCGGCGAGCGGCCGGCGTTGAGGTGGTCCAGCACGGAGGCAGCGCTGCACTGCGCCAGATCCTCAAAGTCATCGCACGGCGCCTGTTCCACCTGCGCGGGCGGCACGCCATGGCGATAGGCATCGTCCAGCAGTACATCGGCACTCAGGCGCAGGCAGGGAATGCCCTCCGCCTGCGCGGCGTCCAGCAAGGCATTGGCCAGCAGGTCCGGGCCACCGGCCTGCAGATGCAGCCAGGCGCTGGGACGCAGGTCAAAGAGCGCATCGGTGGCGGGCGCACGCGGATCGGCTGCCGCCCATTCCAGGGCGACCAGCAGCAAGGCGCGCTCCAACTGGCCCGTACCGCTTTGCGCGGCCAGGGTCTGCCGGACCAGTGCCCAGAAAGCGATGCGGCCAGCCGGTGAGCGGGTCTGGGCGGCGCGGGACAAGGCATGGGCGGCTTCCACCAGCCGCTGCACCGCCGCTTCAAATGCGCGGGCGTCTTCCTGCCGCAAGGCCTGCGCCCAGGTCTGGCTGCGCAGCAACTGGCGCGCTGCCAGGGCGTCGATGGCGGCATCAAACGTCAGTTGCAGCGCCTGGGGCAAGGCGCTGGGCCCCAGCGCCGAGGCCAGGCTGTGCGTGGTCTCGATGCGTGGCTGCCAGCGGCTCAGTTTCATCCAGGCGCGGCGTGCCGGCGCCAGATGCTGCGCAAACGGCAGCAGCAGCACGGCATCCCGGGACGCCAGGCCGTGCGCCTCCAGCCAGGCAGCGGCACGCTCGGCCAGCCGGTCCCAGAAGACCGCATTGGCGTGGGCTCCGTCCAGCGGGAACGCCTCCGGCAACCCGCCTACGCGCCCTGACTGAGGCGTGGACGCAACAGCCCCCTCCAATGGGAGAGCGCTCGAAAACAGCGGTTCGGAGAACAGATCGTCGGTGGGAACGGTCACGGGAACAGGTCCGGAGAGGCTTCAGGCGCCCTTGTGCCCAGCGGACGCCCCCTGGGATCGCGTCGAAAGGCTTGACTTCCAGGAAGACACCCACATTTACGAGGAGTACCTACTCGACATGAGGGTTCTGGGCTTTATGTAAGAATCATTGTGCCTTGATCCCCGCCACTCCCGGGTGACCGGATTGGTCGGACCGGATTATCGAGCAGGCCCATGCACAGGGATTGCAAGCAAGGACTCCATTCATGAGCGAACAGATCAAACACATCTCCGACGCCTCCTTTGACAGCGACGTCATCCAAGCCGACAAGCCCGTGCTGGTCGATTTCTGGGCCGAATGGTGCGGCCCCTGCAAGATGATTGCCCCGATCCTGGAGGAAGTTGCCCAGTCGTCGGCCGAGCGTCTGCAGATCACCAAGCTGAACGTGGATGACAACCGCGAAGTGGCCGCCAAGTACGGCATTCGCAGCATTCCGACGCTGATGCTGTTCAAGGGCGGCCAGCTCGTGGCCTCCAAGGTTGGCGCCTTGAACAAGGCCCAGTTGACGTCCTTCCTGGACGCCAACCTATAATCTCCTCATCCGTGGCCAGCCGAGCGGCTTTCCACGGACCTGTTGCCACCACGCCCGCCCTGGGTTGAACGCTCTCGGAATCTCCTGGAGCATGCCCGGGGTGAGCGCGTGGACTCGGCGCCCAAGCTCCCGCATGTCCATCAGCTTCTGGTCGAAGCACGCAGGTCTGTATGCCCTGCCCAACCGGCCCTGAAGCCGCCCGTCAGGCGATGCGCAAGGTTTCATTCCTTGCCGTCGCAGGTACGGCAATGCAGTCGGCCCTCCATCGGGCCCTCTTCATGATGGCTGCGAGACGCCTGGGCTCACCGTTGTTTGTGTCCCTGGCCTTGGCAGGTTCTGGACGACAGACTGGGTCATCCCATGCATCTTTCCGAATTGAAGGCGCTTCACGTCTCCGCCCTGATCACGATGGGCGAAGAACTGGAGATCGATAACGTCGCTCGCATGCGCAAGCAGGAGCTGATGTTTGCGATCATGAAAAAACGCGCCAAAGCCGGCGAGCAAGTGTTCGGCGACGGCGTGCTGGAAGTCCTGCCTGACGGCTTTGGCTTCCTGCGTTCGCCCGAGACCAGCTACATGGCCTCGACGGACGACATCTACCTCTCCCCCAGCCAGATCCGCCGCTTCAACCTGCACACCGGCGACATGATCGAAGGCGAAGTGCGCGTGCCCAAGGACGGCGAGCGCTATTTCGCGCTCGTCAAGGTGGACCGCGTCAACGGCCTGACGCCGGAGGAGTCCAAGCACAAGATCATGTTCGAGAACTTGACGCCGCTCTTCCCGAAAGAGCAGTTCAAGCTTGAACGCGATATCCGCGGCGACGACAACATCACCAGCCGCATCATCGATCTGATCGCGCCCCTGGGCAAAGGCCAGCGCGCCCTACTCGTGGCCCCGCCCAAGAGCGGCAAGACGATGATGATGCAGCATCTGGCGCACTCCATCGCGGCCAACTATCCCGACGCTCACCTCATGGTGCTGCTGGTGGATGAGCGCCCTGAAGAAGTGACCGAAATGCAGCGCACGGTGCGCGGCGAAGTCATCAGCTCCACCTTCGACGAGCCGGCGGCCCGTCACGTGCAGGTGGCCGAAATGGTGATCGAGCGTGCCAAGCGCCTGGTGGAACTGCGCAAGGACGTGATCATCCTGCTGGACTCGATCACACGCCTGGCGCGCGCCTACAACAACGTGCTGCCCAGCTCCGGCAAGGTACTGACCGGTGGTGTGGACGCCAACGCCCTGCAGCGCCCCAAGCGCTTCTTTGGCGCCGCCCGCAACATCGAAGAAGGCGGCTCGCTGACCATCATCGGCACCGCGCTCGTGGACACCGGCTCCAAGATGGACGAAGTGATCTACGAAGAGTTCAAGGGCACCGGCAACTGCGAAATCCACCTGGATCGTCGCATGGCGGAAAAGCGGGTCTACCCGTCCATCCTGCTGAACAAGTCGGGCACCCGCCGCGAAGAGCTGCTGCTCAAGCCGGAAATCCTGCAAAAGGCATGGATCCTGCGCAAGCTGCTCTACCCGATGGACGAGATCGAGGCGATGGAGTTCATCCTCGACAAAATGAAGTCGTCGAAGAACAACCATGATTTCTTCGACATGATGCGCCGGGGCGGCTGAACGCCCTGTCGCACCAAGACGCGGTGCAAGCCACGGCTCAAGCTACGCTTCAGCCCACGGCACCAGCCTCGTGCAAGACTTCACAAAAGCCGCCTCCGGGCGGCTTTTTGTTGGCGCCCCCGCCACCAGCAAGGGTGGCTCACTGCCGCAGCATTGAGCCGCTGCTCACCTTTGCGCTATACTCTGCGTTTTTCCGCTGTCGACAAGTGCATCGCACGGTGCGATGTGGCTGGCGGCACCACAGCGAGGTTTCCAAAATGGCTAAAGAAGGCATTCACCCCAACTACCGCGACGTTGCTTTCGTGGATCTGTCCAACGGCTTCCAGTTTGTCACCCGCTCGACCGTGACGACCAAGGACACCATCAAGCTGGACGATGGCCGCGAACTGCCGCTGGTCAAGCTGGAAACCTCCAGCGAGTCGCACCCGTTCTACACCGGCACGCAAAAGAGCATCGACAGCCTGGGTGGCCGCGTCGAGAAGTTCCGCAACAAGTTTGCCAAGCTCACCCCGACCAAGAAGTAATTCAAGGTCGCGATGGTCGCACTGAGTGCAACACTCAGAGGTTCTCTCAGAAGTTCTCTCAGCACTTCACTCAGCGCGCCCCCAAAAGAAAGGCAGCCCGAACCGGCTGCCTTTTTTCATGTCTGTCGATGTCGGGCCGGTGCTGGTTCTTGCACCACACTTTTCTGCAGGAAAAGTGGCCAACATCGCCCCCAGATGAAGGCGGCAATTCCCCACCTGGGGCATGATGCCCACCGTTCCCTACAACGACAACGAGACAGACGCGCATGAATCTGCCCACCCCGGCCGTCGTGGCCGAGCGAAGCGCCCACCCCATTCCGCGCTGGGCCCTGTTGCTGCTGTGCGCCGCCTATGTGCTGCCCGGCCTGTTCGGCCGTGACCCCTGGCGCAATGCCGACCTGACGGCCTTCGGCTTCATGGCCAGCATCGCGCAGGGCCACGCCCCGTGGCTGCAGCCAGCCATCGCCGGCATCCCGGCCGAAGGCGGGCTGCTGCCCTACTGGATCGGCGCCGCCTTTATCAAGCTGCTCCCCTTCCTGGACCCGGCCACCGCCGCGCGCATTCCCTTCGGCCTGATGCTGGCGGCCGTGCTGGCGCTGGTCTGGTACAGCTGCCTGCACCTGGCCCGCACCGAAGCCGCCCAGCCGGTCGCGTTTGCCTTTGGCGGCGAAGCCCAGGCGGTGGACTACGCCCGCGCCATGGCCGACGGCAGCCTGCTGGCCGTGATCGCCAGCGCCGGGCTGCTGCGCCTGGGGCATGAAACCACGCCCGAGATCCTGCAGCTGGTCGGCATCTCGCTGCTGATGTATGCCCTGTCCGCCGCGCCGTTCCGGCGCTGGAAACCGCGCATCGCGCTGCTGCTGTCGCTCCCCATCCTGGCCACCAGCGGTGCGCCCGCAGTGGCTGTGGCACTGTCCGTGGGTGCGCTGTGGCTGAGCCACCGCTCGGTGTACGACGAGGCTCGCAAGCTCATGCCCTGGTTGTTCGGCGCCATGGCCCTGGCCGCCCTGGTGGCCTGGCCCATGCATGGCTGGGCCTGGCGTATCGACGCCAACAGCCGCAGCATCTGGGCCTGGCTCAAGCTGGTGGGCTGGTTCTGCTGGCCCGCCTGGCCGCTGGCCTTATGGTCGTTGTGGCGCTGGCGCGGGCACCTGACACGCCGCCATGTCTCGGTACCCATCCTGACAGGAGCCATCCCGCTTCTGTGCAGCCTGGTGATGGATGCGGATGATCGCGCCCTGCTGCTGGCCCTGCCCCCGCTGGCGGTGCTGGCCAGTTTTGCGTTGCCCACCTTCCAGCGCAGTGCCAGTGCCTTGCTGGACTGGTTCTCGGTGTTCTTCTTCAGTGCCGGCGCCATTTTCCTGTGGCTCTATTACAGCGCGCTGCAGCTGGGCTGGCCGGCCAAGTTCCTCTCCAACGTGCGCCGCCTGGCGCAGGGCTATCAGCCGGAGTTTGGCTGGTTGACGTTTGTCTCGGCCGTGCTGGGCACCCTGGCCTGGCTGTGGCTGGTGCGCTGGCGTACCGCCCGGCATCGCCATGCCATCTGGAAGAGCCTGGCGTTGCCTGCCGGCGGTGTGGCGCTGAGCTGGCTGCTGGCCATGACCCTGGGCCTGCATCCGCTGAATTACGCGCGAAGCAACTCGCCCCTGGTCGAGCGGGTTCGGGCCCACCTGCCCGCAGAGCTGGATTGCATTGCGGCACCGGGTCTGCCTCTGCATGTGCTGTCCGCGCTGGAATTCCAGGGCGGATGGGCCGTGGATGCCACGCAGCCGCTGGCAGAGTCACGCTGCCACGCCGGCCTGATCGCCCAGGGTGAAGGTGCGCCGATACCGCCCCAAGGCTGGCGCGTGGATGCGATCGTGCGCCGACCGACCGACCGCACCGGCAGCTTCATCGTCCTGCAGCGACAACCTTGACGGGCCGGGGCCGATCGCCCCGGCAGGCCGTCCTCTGTCCGCTTTCGAGCCGCTTTCAGGTCGCTTTCAGGCCACTGCCAGGCCGCCCTCAAGCGGCTTCATCATCCCGCCCCGCCAGCGCCGCAGGTGCTGACTCATCACCCATCGCGGGTGCGTCCGCCTGCCGGAGCCGCGTGGCCGGGAACATGAGCCGGAAGGCTGAGCCCTTGCCCGGCTCGCTCTCGATGCGCAGCTCGCCACCGTGGCGCTGCACCACGTGCTTCACGATGGACAGGCCCAGGCCGGTACCGCCGGTGTCCCGGGAACGGCTGCCATCCACGCGATAGAAGCGCTCGGTCAGGCGCGGCAGGTGCTCTCGGGCGATGCCGGGACCGTTGTCGATCACCGCGATCTCCGCACCCTTCTCACCCAGCAACCGCCACTGCAGCTCAATACGCCCGCCTTCCGGCGTGTAGCGCACCGCGTTGCTCATCAGGTTGGCGATGGCGCTCAACACCTCGGCCTCCACACCCGCCAGTTCCATCTGGGTCTGGCGCGCACACACCAGCTCATGGCGCCCCGCCGACAGCGCATGCGCATCGGCAGAGACACGGGTGAGCAAGGGGTCTAGCGCGATCCAGTGATCGGCCGGCGGCCGCGGGCTGCCTTCCAGTTGGGCCAGGGTGAGCAGGTCCCCCACCAGCGACTGCATGCGCTGGGTCTGCTGCTGCATCAGGTGCAGCACCCGCTTGCGCTCCGCCTCGGTGAGGTTGAGGCTGGCCATGGTTTCGATGAAGCCCGCCAATACGGTCAACGGCGTGCGGATCTCATGGGACACATTGGCCACGAAATCCCGCCGCATGGATTCATTGCGCTCCCGGTCCGTCACGTCCAGCGACAGGATCAGCCGCCGGCACTCTCCCGCCACGCCATAGTCCCGCATCAACACCTGCAGATGGGCTTTGCCCCGAGCGTTATGCAGCGCCAACGGCTGGTTGTACTGACCCGACTGCAGGTAAGACACAAACGCCGGGAAGCGGACCAGGTTGGTGATGCGCTGCAGCTTGTCCCGCTGCGGGTCCAGCTGGAAATGGTCGGCCGCCACCGTGTTGCACCACTGGATCTGGTCCTGGTCGTCCAGCAGGATGACCCCATTGGGCGATGCCTCGATGGCCAGCAGGAACTGCTCCAGTTGCTGGCGCTCGCGCTCATACAGCCGCTCACGGTCGCGCAGGCCACGCTCCATCCGGTAGGACAGCTCGCCCCAGATGCCGCCAACCCGAGGCGCTTCACCGGAAAGATCCCCCCTCAACCAGTTCACAAGGCGGCGGGCGCGTGCAGCGTCCCACAAGCCCATCAGGCCAACGGCCAGGCCCGCACCGATACCGGACGCCAGAGGCGCCGCCAGCATCCAGTGTCCCAGCCACCAGCCCAGCCACCCGCCGATGCCAGTCCCCAGCACCAGCATCAGCACTCGCGACAACAACCAGCTCATCGCGCGGCGCTCAGGCGGACAGGGCGCTGCTTTGCTGGGTCAGGCGATAACCGGCGCCACGCACCGTTTCGATCATGCGCTGGCAGTTGACCTTCTCCAGGGCTTCGCGCAGGCGCTTGACGTGAACGTCCACGGTGCGCTCCTCGATGAAGACATGGTCGCCCCAGACGCGGTCCAGCAGTTGCGACCGGCTGTGCACCCGCTCCGGATGGGTCATGAAGAAATGCAGCAGGCGGAATTCGGTGGGGCCGAGCTTGACTTCCACACCTTCGCGGCTGACCCGGCGGGTGCCAGGGTCCAGCACCAGGCCACCCACGTCCACGGCCGAATCCAGCGCCTCCGGCGCCTTGCGGCGCAGCACCGCGCGGATGCGGGCCAGCAGCTCGTTGGTGGAGAACGGCTTGGTCAGGTAGTCATCCGCGCCGGCATCGAGCCCCGAGACCTTGTCAGCCTCTTCGGCGCGTGCCGTCAGCATGATGATGGGCAGCTCGCGGGTGCGGGCCGCACCGCGCCAGGCGCGGGCCAGACCCAGGCCGGACTGGCCGGGCAGCATCCAGTCCAGCACCACCAGGTCCGGCAGCACGCGGTCGACTTCCAGCTGTGCCTGCTCCGCATTCGCGGCCAGGGTGACCTCGAAGCCGGCGTGGCGCAGGTTGATGGAGATCAGTTCAGCAATCGCGGACTCGTCCTCGACGACCAGGATACGGCTCATTCGCGTGTCTCCTCTCAGCGCACCATGTGTTCAACGGCGTCGGGCGTGTTGTGACGCACGTCGGTCCCCTTGACCACGTAGATGATGACTTCGGCCAGGTTCTTCGCATGGTCACCCACCCGTTCGATGGCCTTGGCCACAAACACGATGTCAATGCTCGACGAGATGGTGCGCGGGTCTTCCATCATGTAGGTGATGAGCTTGCGCATCAGGCCGTCGAACTCCTTGTCGATCTGGTCGTCCTGCTTCAGCACTTCCAGCGCACGGTCCACATCCAGGCGGGCAAAGGCGTCCAGCGCCTTGCGCAGCGAGGCAATGGCCAGTTCCGCCTCGTAGGACAGGTCGGACATCGGCAGGCGCAGGCGGCTGGACACACCGGTGTTGATCAGGCGCTGCACGGTACGGGCAATGCGGGCCGCCTCGTCGCCCACGCGCTCGAGGTTGGCAATGGTCTTGGACACGGCGATCAGCAGGCGCAGATCCCGCGCCGTGGGCTGGCGGCGGGCGATGATGGTGGACAGATCGCGGTCGATCTCCACTTCCATCGTATTGACCACCTCCTCCTGCTTGAGCACGTGCGTGGCGATCTCGCCACTGAACGAGCCCAGGGCCTCGATGGCCTGCGCCACCTGCGATTCCACCAGGCCGCCCATTTCGAGCACGCGGGTGGAGATGCCGCTCAGTTCGGCGTCGAATTGGGTGGAGAGATGCTTGTCGGTCATGGTGATTCCCCTTCTTGTCTCTGTCGCTGGCTGCCTGACGGGCCCGGGCTCAGCCGAAGCGGCCGGTGATGTAGTCTTCGGTGTCCTTGCGCTTGGGCTTCATGAACAGCTCAGCGGTGGGGCCGAATTCGATCAGGTCGCCCAGGTACATGTAGGCGGTGTAGTCGGAGCAGCGGGCAGCCTGCTGCATGTTGTGGGTCACGATGGCCACGGTGTAGTCATGCTTGAGCTCATGGATGAGCTCTTCGATCTTGCCGGTGGAGATCGGGTCCAGCGCGGAGCACGGCTCATCCAGCAGCAGCACCTCGGGCTTGATGGCGATGCCGCGCGCAATGCACAGGCGCTGCTGCTGGCCGCCGGAGAGGCCTGACCCGCTCTGGTTGAGCTTGTCCTTGACCTCGTTCCACAGGGCAGCCTTCTTCAGCGCCCATTCCACCCGCTCGTCCATCTCCACGCGGGAGAGGGTTTCGAACAGACGCACGCCGAAGGCGATGTTGTCGTAGATGGACATCGGGAACGGCGTGGGCTTCTGGAACACCATGCCCACCTTGGCACGGATCAGCGAAACGTCTTCCTTGCTGGTGAGGATGTCTTCACCGTCCAGCAGGATCTGGCCTTCCGCGCGTTGCTCCGGATAGAGCTCGAACATGCGGTTGAGCGTGCGCAGCAGTGTGGATTTGCCGCAGCCCGAGGGACCGATGAAGGCGGTCACCTTGTTCTCCGGAATGTCCAGATTGATGTTCTTCAGCGCGTGGAAGCTGCCGTAATAGAAGTTCAGGTTCTTCACCGAGAGCTTCGCGCGCTCGGTCACCGGCATATCGACTTTGGCGTCCATGATCAGGGCCTCTTGGATTCGTTTGAAAGTGGTTGGCTCGACGCAGCGGTGCGGACACCCGCTCAATGCTTGTTCTTGAAGACGACGCGCGCCAGGATGTTGAGCACCAGCACACCGATGGTGATGATGAACACCGCCGCCCAGGCCAGCTTCTGCCAGTTGCCGTAGGGGCTCATGGCAAAGTCGAAGATCACTTTGGGCAGGTTGGCCATCGGGCCGCTCAGGTCGGTGGACCAGAAGCGGTTGTTGAAGGCGGTCAGCAGCAGCGGCGCGGTTTCACCAGAAACACGGGCCAGCGCCAGCAGCACACCGGTGATCACACCGGCACGGGCCGACTTCAGCGTCACGGTCATGATGACCTTCCACTTCGGTGTACCCAGGGCATAGGCGGCCTCGCGCAGGGCGTTGGGCACCAGGTTGAGCATGTTCTCGGTGGTGCGGATGACCACCGGGATGACGATCAGCGCCAGCGCGATGACGCCGGCCCAGCCCGAGAAACCACGGAAGCGCAACACGATCATGCTGTACACAAACAGGCCGATCACGATGGACGGGGCCGACAGCAGGATGTCGTTGATGAAACGCACGCAGTTGCCCAGCCACGTCTTCTGGCCATATTCGGACAGATGGACACCGGCCAGCACGCCGATGGGCGTGCCGATGAGCGTGGCCAGCGCCACCATCAGCGCGGAGCCGAAGATCGCATTGGCCAGGCCGCCGTCGTCCGCATTGGGGGGCGGCGTCATCTGGGTGAAGACGGCCCAGTTCAGGCCGGCAATCCCCTGCGTGATGGTTTCGAACAGGATCCAGATCAACCAGACCAGCCCCAGGCACATGGCCCCCATGGAGAGCGACAAGGCCAGGATGTTGATGCGGCGGCGCTTGTTGTACATGGCCATGCGGCCAGCAGAGGTCGCGCTCATGTGCGGGTCCCTTCGTTCTTCTTGAGCTTGTTCAGCAGGACCTTGGAGAACGCCAGCACCACAAAGGTGATGAAGAACAGCACCAGGGCCAGGTACAGCAGGGAAGCCTGATGCAGGCTGCCCGGGCCAGACTCGCCGAATTCATTGGCCAGCACCGAGGTGATGGTGTTGGCGGCTTCGAACAGCGACAGCGAACTGAGCTGGTTCATGTTGCCGATCACGAAGGTGACGGCCATGGTCTCGCCCAGCGCACGCCCCAGGCCCAGCATGATGCCGCCGATGACCCCCGTCTTGGTGTAGGGCAGCACCACCTTCCAGACCACCTCCCAGGTGGTGGAACCCAGACCGTAGGCGGATTCCTTGAGCAGCGCGGGGGTGACTTCGAACACGTCTCGCATCACCGATGCGATGAACGGGATGATCATGATGGCCAGGATGATGCCGGCCGAGAGAATGCCCAGGCCCACCGGCGGGCCCGAGACGAGGGCACCCAGGTAGGGAATGCCGCCCAGCAGGCTTTGCAGCGGCTGCTGGACATAGGTGGCCAGGATGGGGCCGAACACGAACAGGCCCCACATGCCATAAACGATGGACGGCACGGCAGCCAGCAGCTCGATGGCAATGCCCAGCGGGCGGCGCAGCCAGCCCGGTGCCAGCTCAGTCAGGAACAGCGCAATGCCGAAACTCACCGGCACGGCAATCACCAGGGCCAGGAAGGACGTGATCAGCGTGCCGTAGATCATCACCAGGCCGCCGAACTTCTCCTGCACCGGATCCCAATCGGTGCTCACCAGGAAGCCCAGGCCGAACTGCTTGATGGCGGGGGCTGCGCCGACGATCAGCGACAGGATGATGCCGGCCAGCAGGGCCAGCGTCAGCCAGGCGGCGGCATGGGCGAGGAAGGAGAAGACACCGTCGGCCCAGGGGGCGACGCGGCGCCGCGCGGGCGGACTACCCTGGGGCTGGGTTCGCTCGTCGCCTCGCTGACGATCGATGTGGTTGGCTGGGAGTATTGCGGCCACGGGGCCTCCGCTGGTTGCTTGTAGTGGTTCTCTCGCAGGACCTGGGCACCGCTTCTCGCCGGCGCCCCTTGTGCAAAAGCCCGGTGTCCTGCTCTGGGGCACCGGGCTGCACGCAGGTGTGCTGAATTACTTCGTGCTGATCGCCTTGCCGGACGAATCCTTCAGGTTGTCCGCCCACTGCTTGCGGACCAGATCCTTGACGGCGGTCGGCAGGGCCACGTAGTCCAGGTCGTCAGCCATCTTGTCGCCCTGGGCATAGGCCCAGTCGAAGAACTTCAGGGCGGCGCCGGCGATGGCAGCCTTGTCCTGCTGCTTGTGCATCAGGATGAAGGTGGCACCCGTGATGGGCCAGCTGGTCTTGCCCGGCTGCTCGGTCAGCACCTGGTAGAAGGTTTCGTTCCACTTGGCGCCAGCGGCGGCGGCCTTGAAGGCGTCGTCGCTGGGCGATACGAACTGACCGTCAGCGTTCTTCAGCAGAACGTAGGTCATCTTGTTTTGCTTGGCGTAGGCGTACTCGACGTAACCGATCGAGTTGGGCAGACGGGTCACGTAGGAGGACACGCCTTCATTACCCTTGCCACCCACACCCGCGGGCCAGTTCACGGCCGTGCCTTCACCCACCTTGGTCTTCCACTCGGCGTTCACCTTGGACAGATAGTTGGTGAACAGGAAGCTGGTGCCCGAGCCATCCGAACGGCGGACCGGGGCGATCTGGGCGTCCGGCAGGGTCACGCCATGGTTCAAGGCGGTGATGGCGGGGTCATTCCACTTGGTAATCTTGCCCAGGTAGATGTCGCCCAGCACTTGGCCGTTGAGCTTCAGCTGGCCAGGGGCCACGCCCTGGATGTTGACCACCGGCACCACGCCGCCGATGACGGTCGGGAACTGAATCAGGCCGTCCTTGGCCAGTTGATCGTCCTTCAGAGGGGCGTCGGACGCGCCGAAATCGACCGTCTTGGCCTGGATCTGCTTGATGCCAGCGCCGGAACCGACCGATTGATAGTTGATGCGAACGCCAGTGGCCTTGTTATAGGCATCAGCCCACTTCGTGTAGACGGGGGCCGGGAACGAGGCACCAGCACCGGTCACATCCTGCGCCTGGGCCACCGAGAACACGGAAGCGCAAGCGGCGAACAGCAAGCCAGCACGGATTTGATTCATGGTCATTCAGTCCTATCGCTAGGGTTTGTTGGCGAACGGAACGGATGGTATGAATTGAATGTGACATGTCCGTGACGACTATGACAGTCACCAAAGAACCGCTCGCTGTGCGCCCAAGCCCCGGAAAACGGCGCTTTGCCAGGGGCCGGACGGCCGTCCGACAACCGCTGGGTGGATTGTCATATTGAATTCACCCGGCTGTCATGTTCGCCTTTTAGTCTTCCCAGACTTTTGGATGAACGGTCTTGCCGGACTGGACAGCGACCTGCAGGGGTCCTGAGGAGAAAGGCGCCAACGCCCCCGAAGAAGTTAGCGCACTGACGCAGCCGATACCAATGCAAGTTGACGCCGGGTTCACGCCCGGCGTCCTTTTTTCTGGCGCTGCGTCAGCCCTTGATGGCGTCCACCAGACGCTCGGCACAACGTTGGGCCAGAGCGGCATCGCTGGCCTCGACCATCACGCGCAGCAGCGGTTCGGTGCCGGACTTGCGAATCAGCACACGGCCGCGGTCACCCAGCTCGGCGGTGACCTCCGCTTCGGTGCGCGCCAGCGCTGCATTGCTCTTCCAGTCCTGCTGGTCGGCCTGCAGGCGGACGTTGATCAGGGTCTGCGGGAACAGCGAGACGCCTTCCAGCAGGTCCGCCAGGGGGCGACCGCTGCGGGCAATGGCTTCCAGCACCAGCAGGCTGCTGACGATGCCGTCGCCGGTCGTGTGCTTGTCCAGCGCCAGCAGGTGGCCGGAGCCCTCCCCGCCCAGCTGCCAGCCACGGGCGGCCAACTCTTCCAGCACGTAACGATCGCCCACCTTGGCGCGGACGAACTCGACGTCGCGCTGCCGCAGGGCCAGCTCCACCGCCATGTTGGTCATCAAGGTGCCCACCGCCCCCTGCACCGTCTCACCGCGGGCAAGACGGTCCGCCACCATCACAAACAGCAGTTCGTCGCCATTGAACAGGCGGCCGTTCGCATCCACCATTTGCAGGCGGTCTGCATCACCGTCCAGCGCAATGCCGTAGTCAGCCTGGTGTTCCTTCACGGCCGCCACCAGCGCCTGGGGGGCCGTGGCTCCCACCTTGTCGTTGATGTTGAAGCCGTCGGGTTTGGTGCCGATGGAAATGACCTCTGCGCCCAGCTCATGGAACACCGCTGGCGCCACCTGGTAGGCAGCGCCGTTGGCGGCATCCACCACCAGCTTGATGCCGCGCAGGCTCAGGTCATTGCTGAAGCTGGCCTTGCAGAACTCGATGTAACGGCCCTGGGCGTCATCCAGCCGGCGCGCGCGGCCCAGGCTGGCGGAATCCACCCACACGGGCGACTCTTCCAGGACGGCCTCGACATCCAGCTCCCAGGCGTCCGGCAGCTTCTCGCCCTTGGACGAGAAGAACTTGATGCCGTTGTCGGCGAAGGGATTGTGGGAAGCGGAGATCACCACGCCCAGATGCTGGCGCAGTGCACGGGTCAGGTAGGCCACGCCGGGCGTGGGCAGCGGCCCGGTCAGCAGCACATTCACGCCAGCCGAGGCAAAGCCGGCTTCCAAGGCGGATTCCAGCATGTAGCCGGAAATGCGGGTGTCCTTGCCGATCAGCACGCTGGGCTTGGCGTAGCTTCGCTTGAGCACACGGCCGACCGCATGACCGAGGCGCAGCATGAAATCGGGGGTGATGGGCGTCTGACCCACCGTGCCGCGGATTCCATCGGTACCGAAATACTTCCGGCTCATAAGGAGCAACCTCTGACTGTTCTATCTGGAGCAGTCATTGTCTCCCATGCGGGGGGCGTGTTAGCCCACCGGGCCGCCGAATGCCCGCCACACCTGGAGGGCGTCCACTGTTGCCGCGACATCATGCACGCGCACCACCCGAGCGCCATGGGCAACGGCGGCAAGCGCCGCGGCCACGCTGGCGGGCAGGCGCTCATCCACCGCGCGGCCAGTGAGTGCCCCCAGGGTGGACTTGCGGGACCAGCCCACCAGCAGGGGCCGCCCCAGCGCCAGCAGCTCCGCCTGGCGTCGCTGCAGCTCGGTGTTCTGCTCCACGGTCTTGGCAAATCCATAACCGGGGTCCAGCATGATGCGCTCCAGGGCGATGCCAACAGACACCAGATGGTCCAGGCGCGCCTGCAGGAAGTCCCGCACTTCTTCCACCACATCCAGGTAGTGGGTATGGGCGCCCTGCTGCATCGTGGCCGGGTCCCCGCGCATGTGCATCAGACAAATGCCGGCGGCAGGGTGGCGGGCGAGGAGCTCGTCAGCACCCTCGTCACGCAGGGCCATCACGTCGTTGATGATGTCCACGCCGAGGTCCAGCGCACGCTGCATGACCTCGGTCTTGCAGGTGTCCACCGAGATGGGGATGCCCAGGCTCAGCGCCGCCCGCAACACCGGCTCCAGGCGGTGCCACTCTTCATCCGCCGAGACCTTGGGCGCACCGGGCCGGGTGGACTCGCCGCCCAGATCCAGGATGTCCACGCCCTCACCCAGCAAACGCTCGCAGAAATTGATGGCACCCGTGGGGTCGTTGTGCTTCCCGCCGTCCGAGAATGAGTCCGGCGTGACATTCACGATGCCCATGACCAGCGGACGTTCCGCAAGGTCGAGGTCGAAACGGGTGGTTTTCCAGATCTGACGGGAGCTCATGAGCACGGGACCAATTAATCCAGGGAAGAACGGAAGGAGCGGCCTAAGCCGGGGCCTGCCTACACAGTCCCCCAATGAAAAAGGCCGGTTCATCAGAACCGGCCTTCAAGCTTAACGGATCCACCGTGGCGGTTGCCCGCCAATGGTCAAGCTGCGGCGTGCGCACCGCCCGTCGTCACTGCCGGCGTGCCGCCGTTGTCGGGCTTGTTGGTGGGCGGGGTCCAGTCCTTCGGGGGACGCGGAGGACGACCTTCCATGATGTCGTTGATCTGCTCGGAATCGATGGTTTCCCATTCCAGCAGCGCAGTCGCCATGGCGTGCATCTTGTCCTTGTTGTCCTCGATCAGTTGACGGGCGGTGGAGTACTGCTCATCAATGATCTTGCGGATCTCCTGATCCACCTTGCGCATGGTTTCTTCCGACATGTTGGTCGTCTTCGTGACCGAGCGGCCCAGGAAGACTTCACCTTCGTTGTCGGCATAGACCATGGGGCCCAGCTCGTCGGTCATGCCGTAGCGGGTGACCATGTCACGGGCGATGGCCGTGGCACGCTCGAAGTCGTTGCTGGCGCCGGTGGTCATCTGGTTCATGAACACTTCTTCCGCAATGCGGCCACCAAACAGCACCGAAATGGTGGAGAGCATGCGCTCCTTGTCCATGCTGTAGCGGTCGCCTTCCGGCAACTGCATCGTCACGCCCAGGGCACGGCCACGCGGGATCACGGTGACCTTGTGGACCGGGTCGGTCTTGGGCAGCAGGCGGGCCACCAATGCGTGGCCAGCCTCGTGGTAGGCCGTGTTCTTGCGCTCTTCCTCGGGCATGACCATGGACTTCCGCTCGGGGCCCATCATGATCTTGTCCTTGGCCTTTTCGAAGTCCTGCATGTCGACCACGCGGCCATTGCGGCGGGCGGCAAACAAGGCGGATTCGTTGACCAGGTTGGCGAGGTCCGCACCGGAGAAACCAGGGGTGCCACGTGCCAGGATGTCGGCACGCACGTCCTGACCGACCGGCACCTTGCGCATGTGCACGTTCAGGATCTGCTCGCGGCCACGCACGTCCGGCAGGGTCACGTAGACCTGGCGGTCGAAACGGCCGGGACGCAGCAGAGCCGGGTCCAGGATGTCAGGACGGTTGGTGGCGGCCATCACGATGACACCGAGGTTGGTATCAAAGCCGTCCATCTCCACCAGCATCTGGTTGAGGGTCTGCTCGCGCTCGTCGTTGCCACCGCCCAGGCCGGCACCGCGATGACGACCGACGGCGTCGATTTCGTCAACGAAGATGATGCAGGGGGCGCTCTTCTTGGCTTGCTCGAACATGTCGCGCACCCGGGCTGCACCGACGCCGACAAACATTTCGACGAAGTCAGAACCCGAGATGGTGAAGAACGGCACCTTGGCTTCGCCCGCAATGGCCTTGGCCAGCAGCGTCTTGCCGGTACCCGGAGGGCCGACGAGCAGCACACCACGCGGAATGCGGCCACCCAGCTTCTGGAACTTCTGCGGGTCTTTCAGGAAGTCGACCAGTTCCTTGACCTCTTCCTTGGCTTCGTCGCAACCGGCGACGTCAGCAAAGGTGGTCGAGTTGTTGGCCTCGTCCAGCATGCGCGCCTTCGATTTGCCGAAGCTGAAAGCGCCACCCTTGCCGCCGCCCTGCATCTGGCGCATGAAATACACCCAGACGGCGATCAGCAGCAGCATCGGGCCCCAGCTGAGCAGGATGCTCATCAGGACCGACGGCTCCTCGCGCGGCTTGACGTCGAACTTGACGCCGTAGTTGATCAGGTCGCCGACCAGGCCACGGTCCAGGTAGGTTGCCGTACTGCGCAGCTTGGTGCCGTCTGTGGTGACGGCGACGATTTCCGTTCCGGCACCGCCCTCCTGGAGCGTCACCGTCTTGATTCGCTTGGCCCGGACTTCATCAAGGAAGTCGGAATAGGCGATCGGATTCCCCTGCGTTGCGCTGCGATCAAACTGCTTGAAGACAGTGAACAGCACAAGGGCGATCACCATCCACACAGCCACTTTTGAGAACCACTGATTGTTCACCGCGACTCCTTCGTCTTTCCGTCCCCTGCTGCCGTCACGAACTTCGACGGCGCAGCACTTGGCCGGTACATGGGGTTGATTCTAGGACAGTCAAGACCCCACCCCTGATTGGCAAATCCATGTCCGTCGATAGATATTGCCACGCGAATCGGTCGGGGTGGCCCCGAAGCAAGGGGCTTCTGACCGATCTGATCAGGGTTTCAGCTGTTTTTGGGTCTGTTTCCGAACTTTTTCGCAGCGTTCGAGGCGGCGCCTGCCACCGCTTCACAACCGCTGCCTGAGCACTTTCCAGCAGCTTTCTGACAGCTTCTTAGCGTTTCAGGCCAATGCCGACCAGGAAGTTTTCCGAGGATCTTTCCCGGGACGCCTTGGGTTTGGCCGTTTTTACCTTGCGGAACTGGTCGCGGAAGGCTTTCACCAGCTCGTCGTAGCCCGCCCCGTGGAAGACCTTGGCCACCAAGGCCCCCTCCGGCTTCAGGTGACGGGCGGAAAACTCCAGCGCCAGCTCGATCAGGTGGGAGATGCGGGCGGCATCCGTGGCTGCAATGCCCGACAGGTTGGGCGCCATGTCCGACACCACCAGATCCACCGCCGCACCGCCCAGTGCTTCTTCCAGCTGGGCCAGCACCGCGTCCTCGCCGAAATCACCCTGGATGAAGTGCACGCCCTCGATGGGCTCGAACTCCAGCAGGTCCAGCGCGATGATCCGGCCATTGAGTTGCCCGGCAGCCGCTCCGCCCACGCCCGCTTCCTTGGGCGCGAAGCGGCGGCGCAGGTACTGGCTCCAGGCACCCGGGGAGGCGCCCAGGTCCACCACCACCTGCCCGGGACGGATCAACTGGAATTCCTCGTCGATTTCCTTGAGCTTGTAGGCGGCGCGGGACCGGTAGCCCTCTTTCTGGGCCAATTTCACGTACGGGTCGTTGACGTGCTGGTTCAGCCACGCCTTGTTCAGCTTCTTGCTTTTGGTGTCGACTTTCATTGGGGGCCATTTTGCCTCAAGGGCCGGCGATGCTGCGGGCCGAGGCTTCGCAGACTGTCTTTCAGCGGGCAGGCCCAACTTGCCGAGCTGCGTGGAAGAGCTCGAGGCCTCAGTCAATCATCTGTGGCCCACCATTCCTGCGCAGATGCAGAGGACGAGCAAAGGGCTAGAGTTTCTCGATCTTGAAGGAATCGATGATCTGTTCAACCAGCGCCCGGGTCCGCATGTATTCAGCGCCATTCGCCGCCCTTGCGCCGCTTATGTAGCCAAACGAAAGATAGAAGTAATAGTTGGAATCTCCAACTGGAAGCATCCAGACGTCACTCTCATCCATACCAGGAGCGGTTGGACTCATCTCGTGCAGATGAATCCAATCATTTCCTTCACGAATCATCCGCTCCGTAGGGGATACCACTGAACGAAATGCCTCCCCACGTGCAATTTTCTCAGCGTTGTAGCGCCGGCTCTGCTCTTCCTGCGTCGTGATGTATTGCTCTATGGTCAACGATCGCCTATCGCGGATCCCCAAAGTTACTGCACCACCCGCCGTCCAATCCCCACAAAACCTCTGGAAACTCACCCAATCGTAACCGTAATAGGTATTTCTCTTTTTAGCCCCAACAAGCTCATGCCTAGCGGATGCCTCGCTTGGCTTACCTTGTCGCGCCACGATATCCGCCCTATTTAAAAGAAATCCAGGCTCAGGGAGAGCATTAACATACCCCGCCATCTTAAATTGAACATCTTTAGCAGGCTGCTGAAATACTGTTTCCTGAACGAGACATGAAAAAGAGCGGCTTCACAGAACCGTCTACAAGCGATTTTTCAGTGCCCACCAAGGGGTGATGCACCCCTGGATAAGGCTTTCACGGGGGTGGGAAACCGGTATTTCAGCAGCCTGTTAGGGTTCGCACCAGCATAACACTCGCTGATATTAACCCCACCAAGATAGGCATGAGAGATTCGATATCGGTCAAAAAGATTGACCACGTAATATTTCAAGCTCAACTCACGCGGAGATGTCGGAAACTCCGGATACGGTTTGCCAAGTCGGCTATCCAGCCCCCCTTCGCCAGCAGCACATGCTGCAAGCACGAAGGCCATCAGAAGCCACACGAAGTTCTTCGAAATCATTTAAAGCAAATCATAATTCTTTAAACTCAACTAACAGGGAGATGTTGGCGATGCTGGAAACGGCCTGCCAGTTCGCATATCCATCTGCGAGCCGCCGGCACTGCCAACAAGAAAAAAAATGGGCGCCAATAACAATACAACGATACATCTCATTATTGGTCTTTTACCAGCACCTTCAAAATACACCAGCAGCGACCAGCAGCTTCAGAACCAAATATTGGCGACTCCTCATCCAACCCCAGGAGCAAAGTTAATCTCAGAGCTTCTCGACTTTAAACGAATCGACAATCTGTTCGACTAGACCACGAATGCGCAAATATTCGGCGTCATTGGCGGCCTTCGCTCCGCTCATATAACCAAAAGAAAGGCAAAAATAGTAATTCGAATCACCAATTGGGAGGATCCAAGTCTCACTCTCGTCAGCCCCAGGCACAGTAGGACTTCTCTCATGCAAATAAACCCACGCATTACCATTCCGCACAACATTCTCAGCGGGTTGGCGCTGGGCTCGAAAAACCGTACCTCGAGCAATCTCATCCGCATTGAATCGTTGAGTCCAAATTTTTCGAGTTTCAATAAACTGCTCGATGGACCAAGAGCGCTTATCCCGAATTCCAAGCGAAACTACGCCACCCGCAGTCCAATCACCACAAAATGAATCAAACTGCACCCAATCGCCGTATCGAGAATTTGTTTTTCGGCTGCCAATAAACTGGTGCTTGGCAGGAAAATCCAATCCTTCTCCGCTCCTCGCCACAATATCCTTCCTATTAAGGAAATAACCTGGTTCAGCTGGACGATTTTTATATTCAACCATCTTGAACCGTACATTCTCGGGGTCAGCGCCGGAGTAGCATGATCTAACGTTGACCCCATCAAGATACGCATGAGCCACGTGATACTGGCTAAAAAGATTGACCGAATAATACTTTAAACCCAATTCACGTGGGGATGTTGGCGATATCGGAAAAGGTTTACCAGTTCGCTCATCCAACTGCACCCCACCGCCTGCACAACCGACTGCAACCAAACCGGTCAAGAGCATTAAACCAATCCAATATCTCATCACTGGCCTTTCGTTGGTGCCAGTTGCTGCTGCAACTGTTCTAGTTGGTTCAAACGGAGATCGGGCTTGGTTTCACCTCCAATGGGTGACTGGACTTGAGGTGATGAAACACTTGGCACCTGCCGAAGCTGCTGCAACCAATCGCGCTCACCTCGATTATTTTGCAGAGAATTCATATTAAATGACGGCATGACAACTGGCTGAGGCGTGGGCAGCCACGCGTTCAAATTTCGCACTGCGGTCGAATTTCTATTAATATTCATGACATCAATACTCAAGTCTTCATACTTAAACAAGACCCCACCCTTCTCATTCACATTATTAGCCGAACACCCAATTGCTGCTGCCCCCCCGCAACTGTGAACGGAGTAAGACGTGCTATACATCTGTGTCATGTCAGTCCAAGTTAGGGATCCTGCATACCACCCCACCGCGCGGGCCACCGGGTCATTACCTGGCGCCCAGAAAGTAGGCTTTTCTTGCGCCACAACGGAGGAGGCGGCGGTCAGATTACTTTGGTAAGTGGCAGGATTGTTGACTGTGATGACCAATGGCGAATTGGTCACTCCCCGCTGCGCCAATGCGCGCAGTTCGTCAGTTTGCGTCATGGTGCCACGGCTATGTCCTGCGTCATACACCAGATTGGTATATGCCAGAGAACCGTTGGAATTCGTGTTGGCCACCCCGTTTGAGTCGCGTGACAAAAGCAGTTCTTGAGTCAGGTCTGCCTTTAAATTCCCAGCAGGCGTAAAAAATCCAAAAGCCTCGGCCGCCTTTTCAACACCAGCAACAAAAAGTTCACCGATAAAGTTACTCGCCTTATCAGTATGTACAAGATAGGTAGGATTCGACGTTGTTTCACCGCTACTTTCGATCGCAGCTCGATTGGCATTCGTCGGCGTCATCTGCAACGCCAACTGCGCCGCCCGATCTCTGGTGTTAAAGATCCCATTGCTGAAGACCGTAGAACCCTTCTTCTCGTCATCCGTCAGCTTCGCCAACTCTTCTACCGTCACCGGCACCACCTGAATATTGTTGACCGTCTTCCCCCCATCCTTCGCCAACAAATCCGAATCCAGCCCCTGCTCACCAGCTGCAACCTTGGCCACGCCCTTCGCATCTAGATCCCGATTCGGATTATTCACACTGGCCGACAGCTGGTTAAACGCCTCCTCCGCCACCTTGGACTCGGACCAATCCGGATGCGCCGCAGTCAGTTCCTCCTTGGCGTCGTTCAAGCGCTTGGAATTCGCGGCCTGATCGTTCGTACACGGCTGCTGGATGCAGAACACCTTGTAAGCCTGCGGGCTCAGGAATTTCTTGATCCCATCATCCACCAGCGTGACGATCACATCGGTCATCACCCGTCCCGCTTCGCTGCTACGGTTGACGCTGTCCTGCATGGCCCCCATGTCGTCCTGCGTCAGCGCACGCGTGGCACCGTCGATGTCGCGGCGCAGGCCCGCTGCGGCTTGCTTGTCATCCCCGCGGATTTCCAGCGTGCCGTTGCCAACCACCGCGTAGGTGGTGGAGCTGTCGCTGCTGGACTTGCCGGCATTGGCCATCAAGCCACCCAGCGCGCTCTTGCCCAGGCTGTAGGTCGGGTTCTGCATCATGTCCGACCCCATGCTCACGCCCCCCGCCTTGGCTGAAGCCTCCTTGTGGTTCTCGACGTCCGTATAACCCAGGCTGTTGGTGGAGAAGCTGTTCTTGTCCGCCGTGGCCGTGCTGGCAATGGCGCCGCCATCCAGCTGGGTATGGTTGCCCACCTGGACGTCATAACCCCCTGCCCCACCAAACAAACCCGTCTGGCGGTTCACGCTGGCGTATTCCGCGTCCGCCTTGCTCCAGTTCACGCTCATGTTGGCGGAACCGCCACCCGAGCCGTAGGTGAAGGACGCCCCCGCGCTGACCTGCTTCTGGTCGGCGTGGTAGTTCATGGTGTCCTGCACACTGCGGATGGTCAGGTCGCGGCCGATGTCCGCCACCACCCGCTGCCCGGCCGCCTGCGCCCCGGCCAGCGTGGCGTCACGCCCGGTCCGGATCGTCAGTGTGTCCGTGGCCTCCACGTTGGTGTTGACCTGCTGCACAGAATCGCCGTCTGCATGGCCCTTGCCGGCGTAGCCGCTGGCGCTGAACGTGATGCCGGTCTTCTGGCCCAGGGACAACCCAACACCCGCCGACCAACCGCTGTTGCTGTTGGTGGACTTCTGCGTGGTGGTGTCCTGCGCGCTCTTCAACACCAGATCGTTGGCCGCGTCCAGCGTGACGTTCTGGCCCTTGATGGTGCTGCCGATCGCCGTCAGGTTGCCGGTGCCCTCCAACACCTTGCCATTGGCGTCCTTCTCGCCAGCGGCAACGATGCTCACGTTGCCGCCACCCAGCACCTGGCTGCCGTGTGCATAGCTGGCCTGGGCGTCAGACGTACTCTTGCTCTTGCTGCTGCCCACCGAAAGCTGGATGCTCACGCTGCCGGCATCACCGTTCGACACCGCCGAGGCCTCCTTGGCCGCATCGTCGTAGTTCGCCATCAAGGTGGCGCCCGCCTTGGCCGCGTAGAGCGAGGTCAGGCGTCCATCCGGCGCGTCCTTGGCACTCTTGGCGGATTGGTAAACCGCCTGCGCTGTGTCCGTGATGGCGCTCTTGAGCGCCACCGTCAGGCCGCTTTGCTTGACCTCGTGCAGCTCGTTGTGGCCCGCCGTGTCCTGCACCGCTTCAATGCTCACATTGCGGCCCACCAGCGCAACGTCCTGCCCCGCCACCACATCGCTGCCCTTGAGCGTCAGGTCGCGCCCGGCACTCATCGTCACATTGCCAGCCACACTGCCAATGGTGCTGCCCTCGTGCACGGTCTGCGTGTCCGAGGTTGTGTCCTTGGTCTGGCGCGACCCGGCCGTGAAGCCGATGCCGCCCGTACCCATGAGGCCGCTCTGCTTGGTCTGCGAGAAGTGCGTCTGGCTGGTCGTGTTGGCCGCGCCTTCGACATTGATGTCGTTTTTGGCAATGAGCGCAGTGCCCTCGGTCGACACCACATTGCTGCCGCGCACGTTGATGTCATTGCCCGCTTGCACATAGGCCGTGTTGGCCGACAGCGTCGTGGCCTGCGTGGTGGTCTCGGACAAGGTGTCGCGCGTCGTGATGGTCTTCTTCGAGAACGCGCTGCTGCTGCCGGTGTGCTGATGGGCCTCGTCCACCGTCCTTGAACTCTCGGCCGCCGTCAGGTTGACGTTATTGCCCGCCGTGGCCACCAGCGCCCCCTGGTCACTCGTCACCGTGGCACCCCGTGCATTCAGGTCGTTGCCAGCGGCCAGGCGCACGTCACCAGCGGTCTGGATGGTGGAGCCGACTTCCTGCCGTGAGCTGTCCTTGCGCAAGTTGCTGCTATTCCAGGCGAGAGACTGCGAATTCGACACCTCAACCGTGGTCAGATTGAGATCCCGGCCCGCCGCCACGATGGTCTGACCACCCGTGCTGTCGTTGATGACCTGCGCGCCAGTCAGGGTCAGGTCCCGGCCCGCGGACGCCACCAACACCCCACCGGACGGCGCGCTCACATAGAGGCCGGCCACGCGGTTGATGTTGGTCACGCTGCCCTGCGCATTGCTGTTGCTGCGCAGGGTGGTGGTGACGTTCAGGTCGCGCCCGGCGCTGACCTGCAGGCTGTTGCCCGCATCAATGAGGCCACCCAGGTTGTCCAGGTCGGTACGGGCCTGCACCGCGACATCCCCACCGGTGAGACGCCCACCCAGATTCTTCACGTTCTCCGCCGTGATCGAGAGCACGTCGCGGCCCGCGATGCTGCCCTGGTTGACCAGGTCGCCCGTCAGGTTCAGCGCCACACTCTGCCCGCTGATCAACGCCCCCGAGCCATCCAGATCGCCGGGTTTGACATGCACATACACCTGCGGCACCAACGCCTTGGTAGTCTGCCCGTTCGGCAACGTCACATCCTTCTCCACCAGCCAGACGATGTCGCTGGTCAGTTGCGCCATCTGGGCGTCCGTCAGTGCCACACCCGGGCGCAGATCCCATGCCTTGGCGTAGGTGACGCCGTTGTCGATCAGGGCCTGGTACTGGGCCTCGTCGGTCGAGTAGCCGTCGATGAAACGTCTGCCGGTGAGCTGTGCCACCTGCTCACGCACCAGTTTCTGTTCATAGAAGCCATCTCCCAGACGTTTCTGGGTGACGGTCGGGTCCATGCCCAACTGAGACAGCATGTAATCCGAAGAAAGCCAGGTGCGGTAATTCGCAAAGCGCGGATCGGTTTCGATCAGGTGGCCACCCGTCGGGTTGGGGCTCACATGGAACAGGCTGTTGTCCGGCACCGTGGTGTTGACACCGCCCGTCCGCACCACCTGCGATTGGCCGCTGGCGGCCGGCGCCAGCGCGGGCACCTCGGTGACGGGGTTGACCGGCTGGCCCACCACGCCCACCGGCATCTGGACACTCGGCGTTGCCACTCCCACGCCGCCGCCTGCGCCTACCGTCACCTGCGCCAGCAAGGCACCCAGCGGGCCCTGCGTCACACTGCCCACCGTGTGGGCCGCCACATGGGTGCCGCTCCCCGTGGGAGCGGTGTTGGCCAGGTAGACCGTGGGGGCGAGCTTGATCTCGCTGATGACGTCTGGCGGCGTGTAGGCCGTGCTGCTGCTGCCGGTGCTGTCCCGGCCCTTGTGGTGGTCGCGCCAATAGGAAGTTGCCGTGCCACTGTCACTCACCGTCTGCTGCCCGGACACATCGGTGTTCTGCAGTGAGCCGATGGTCCCGAGCAGCGCGCCGCCCGCGATGATCTGGCTCTTGTCATTGAGCACCGTGCCCGCATTGATCAACATCGCGCCGCCCGCCGTGATCTTGCCGGGATCGGTTCCGGTGACCACGGTCTTGGTGGTGGTACGGTCGTACTCGTACTTGGACCAGCTCTCGTAGGCGCCCTCCGGCGTGTGCAGGTGGTCGGTCTCGTCGTTGTAGACATAGACGTCGGTATCACCCTGCCGGTAGCGGTTGGGAGAACCCGAGCCCTGGTATTCGATGATGTGCTCGGGGGCGCTCTGCAGTAGGCCGGTGCTGAAATGCTCGTTGGTGTTGCGGACCTGACCGGCCGCCAGCGCCAGGTTGCCCAGCGCTTCGATCGACGCGCTGTTGTTGTTGATCACACTCGCCGACCCCGTCGCCATGCGGTTGGCATCCAGGGCGCCAGCCAGGACCATGTCCCCGCCGCTGAAGATCAGCGCGTGTTCACGGTTGGTGATCGTTCCCGCACCGATATCCAGACGCCCACGGGCGGCAATGGTTGCCGCCGTGCCGTTCTCCACGTCGTTGAGGACCACGCTGGCGCCAATGGCCACATGGTCGCCGTAGATCCGGCCCGTGCCGAGATTGTTGACCGTGCCGGCGTTGATGTTGGTGTTGCCGCCGTCGATCAGGCCGCGGTTGGTGAGGGTGTCCGCCACGTTGAGGGTGGTGGTGCCGGCACTGATCTCACCGTTGGTGGCGTTGTCGATGTTGCCCGCCGACACGGTGACCGTGTTGCCCGCCTTGATCGCCGATTGGTTGGTTAGGCGGCCGCCAGTTTGAAGCGTGACACTGCCATTGGCCTGCACCTCGCCCGTATTGGTGAAGTCACCGGTCAGGCTGAGGCTCATGTCGCCCTGCGACAGCAGGTGCCCATCACCGGACAGCCCCGCACTGTTCACACCCAACGACTGCCCGGCGAGCATGGTGCCGCCGGTGTTGACCACGCTTTGCGTCCTCGATGCCGCGTTCCGGTCCTGCACCAGCACGCTCTGGCCGGACGAGATCATGCCTTGCGTGTTGTTGAGGACACCGGCGCCGGTGAGCGTCAGAGCCTGGTCCGCACGGATCAGGCCGGTCTGGTTGTTGATCTGGTCCGCGGTGAGCGAGACATTGCGGGCTTCCAGGCCCTGGTTGCTGCCTTGTGTACCCGCGTTGGTCACCAAGCCAGCGCGCACATCCAGCGTGGCACCCGAACGCATCAGGCCGCCCGCGTTGTCGACGGTGCCCGTACCCACGTCGGCAGACACCCCGCCCAGGGCCTGCACACTGCCGCCACGGTTGTCCAGGCCAGAGCCAGAGAGCGCGACAGCCCCTTCCCCGCTGATCTGCCCCCCTTGTGTGTTGGTGATCTGCGCGGCGGTGGCGTTGACGTCACCCTTGGCACCAATGAAGCCCGTGCTGTTATTCAGGTCGCCCGTGCGAAGCGTGACGGCGTCCTGACCCAGGATGCCGGCCGAGGCCCCGGAGTTCCGGTTGATGAGTGCCTGGCCATGCGTGTCCACGGTCATGGCTCCCACGGCCTGCAGGCTGCCAGCGTCGTTGATGAGCTGCCCACTACGCAAGTCAAGCGAGCCACGCGCGGCCACCGTGCCGCGGGCGTTGTCCAGAGCCTGGAGGCGTGTGTCCACCTGCACATCCTGGCCGGACACCACACCGTCGTTGTTGGTGAGGCCGTGGGAGGCGAGGTTGACGGTCTGCGCGGCGTCCACGCGGCCAGTCGTGTTGACCAGGGCCCCGCTGGTGGCGATCACGCTGGCGTTCCCTTGAACGGAACCGATGCGGCCGCTGGCGTTGGTCACGACGGACGACTTGATGTTCACATCACGATTGGCGGCCAGGACCCCTTGCGTGTTGTCGAGGGCGCCGGCGGTCGTCACCTGCAAGGTCTCACCGGCCGTGAGCGTGCCTTCGGCGTTCGACAGCGAGGCCGCCGTCACCGCACCAGCACCGCCCGCGACGATTCGGCCCTGGGCACTGTTGTCCACCTGCCCCGCCGCATGGACAGTCAAGGCGGAGGAGCCTGCGGCCTGCAGCGTCCCGCCCTGATTCAGCAGGTCACCGACCGTCAGGATCGTGGTGCCGTTGCTGGCCACCGTTCCGCCCGTGTTGTCCAGACGCTGGCTGGCCTGGATCGAGGCTGCGCCGGCACCGGTCTGCAGCAATTGCCCTGCGCGGTTGGAGAGCGTGGCGCTGTCGATCCGCAGTGTGGTGGCGAGGGTCTGGCCACCGTCCAGCGTCACCGATTGCGCCTGGAGCGCCAAGGTGCCATTGCTGGCAATCACCCCACGCGCACCCGCGATCGTGGTGGCGGTCAAGGTCAGCGCACCGTTGCCGGTGTGCTCGATGTGGCCGCCATCATTGATCAGGGTGGCCGCACCCAGCATCAGGTCGGTGCCATTCGTCGCCAGGCGTCCGCTGGTGTTGTCGAAGCGCTGGCTGGCCTGGATGGACGTGGCACCCTCCCCGGTCTGCAGGATCTGGCCCGCGCGGTTGGAGAGCGTGGCCGCCTCGATGGTCAGGCCCACGGCCGTGGTTCGCGCACTGTCGAGCGTCACGGATTGGGCGCTGAGCACCAGGCCGCCATTGCCATCGATGGCACCACGAGCGCCGTCCACGGTGGTGGCACGCACCACCAGCGAGCCGGTGCCCGCATGGGTGATCTGACCATCCGCATTGACCAGCGCACCCGCTGTCAGCGTCAGGTCGGCGCCATTCGCCGCCAGCAGGCCACCCGTATTGTCCAGCACGCCAGTGGCCTGGATCCATGCCGTGCCGGCGTTGCCGGCCTGGGTCAACTGCCCGCCACGATTGGATAACGAGCCGGCCTGGATCCGGACCGAGTCGCCCGAGGTCTGACCGGCATCGAGCGTGATGGACTGCCCGGCCAGTTGCAAGACACCGTTGGTGCCCATCACGCCCTGGCTGCCGCTCAGCGTGTTCGCCGTGATGAACAGGCTGCCTGCGCCCGCATGCTCGATACGCCCGGCGGTGTTCCACAGCGCCTGCGCCTCCAGCGACATGTTGGCGCTGTTGGTGGCTATGCGTCCATGGGTGTTGTCCAGGCGGCCCGGCAACTGGATCAACAGATCCGTGCCGCCTGTCTGGACGAGTTGGCCCTGCACGTTCGTGAGGTCGTGGGCCGACAGCTGCAACCGATCAGCCGACACGTTGCCGCCATCGGTCCGCAGTGTGCCTGCGGCGTTCGCGGTCAGCGCCTGCGTGGCGGAGATCGTGGCGCGGCTGGCGTCCAGGTCCCCGGCGTTGGCCGTCAGCGACACGTTGTTGGCGGACAACTGTCCAGCCACGGCGTCCACGCCCGCGCCGACCAGGGACAGGTCGCCGCTGGCCAGCGTCTGGCCCCGCGCCGTCAGTTGGCCGCCCGTGCGTACCTGGAGGTGGGCACCACCGCCCACGGTCCCATCGGCCCGAACGCCCGCCCCGATCAATGAGCCCGCCCCGCTGTTGACACTGCCGTGCGCCCCAGCGGCCGTCACCGAGGTCTGGCCTTGCGCAGCGATCACGCCGGTGTTGTCCACGGCGCCGCGTGTGGTGAGTTGGGTGTCGCCCTGGGCGTAGAGGGTGCCGATGTTGGCGACGCCCCCGTTGGTATCGGCGCGCACACCCGCGCTGGCCGTGATACGTCCGCTGTTTTCCAGCCGTCCGTCGGCCGTGACCACGACGTCCCCAGCGGAGGCACCAATCTGGCCAGCGTTACGGACACCCACGCCCGCTTCAGTCCCCACCAGCGTGATCTTGCCGGCATACATGCCACCCAAGGCCGCCACGTCAATGGCATAGGACGGTGCCGGCCCGCTGGGCGCCAACGCCGCGACCTGGGCATGGTCCGCGCTGACCTCGTTGGCCCCCGCGCTCACCTTCAGCGTCTGGGCCCAGATGCCGGCATTGACCTGCACGGACCGGGCAATGATGTCGGTGTAATCCACCCGGCTGGCATCCAGCCCACCACCCGAGATGCTGACAGCGCCCTGCTCCACACGGTAGCCCTCCAGGCTGCCGCCGTTGAGGAGGGGCGTGCCCGTCGTGAGCGTGACCTGGTTCGCGTTGATAAAGCCGCAGCCGTCACAGCTGATGCCGGCGGCATTGGCGATCACGACCTGCGCGCGATCGCCCGCCACCTCCACGTAGCCTCGCAATTGGCTGGGGTTGCTGGCATTGACCTCGTTCAGGATCACCCGCGCCGTGCCGTTGGCCAGCCATGGGTTGCCCTGCACGTACCCGCCCAGTTGCGTCTGCGTGCTGTTGCGGGCGTTGTTGAGGATGGCGCCCTGCGAGTTGACGTCGAACTGGCTGTACGTGTTGCGGGACACCCCGGCCGCGCTGGGGGTCTGGATATTGACCAGCGGCACCCCGTTGGCCGAGTTCAGCACCGTCGGTTGCTGATTTTTCGGGGCATTGGGGTCAGCCACGATCTGCGCGTTCGCCGCAGTTCCCACGGCCCCCAGCGCCAGGAGGATGGAGAAACAAAGTGGCCGCACCGTCGCCATCATGGGGCGTTCGCCCGGCTTGCCACTGGTGCCCACACCACCGGCGCCATCACTGGCGACGTTTTCCGCGACGACGACCAGCTTGCTGCGGCTCTTGTTGAAAACAACCCGGAAAAGATGCTTGTTCATGCTTGTTGTTCTGAAGAGAGGGCCTTGGAAACCAGGGCAGCGTTGGCCGTGGCGGGCGCCGTGGGCGCCGGCGAGAGAGATGCGGACGAGAGGGGCGCGGACGAGACCATCTCAGGCAGTAGCGGGGGATTCAGCTGCGACCAGGCGCGAGCCTCCTCCGTCATCACACCGATGCCGTGAAAGTCCTTCACGCGAAGACCGCGTGAATTGCCCCGGTGATGCAGGGATCGGAAGCAGCGCGTGGCAAACAGCTGGGTGGTGAGGTGGCGGGCTTGCTGCGTGTGCCCGAACGGCGCCACCCAATCCAGGATCCACATCCGGTCACCGCCCACCCAGTCCGCCTCCGGCATGGCGAGCGGGGAATGGGCGAGGTAGCGGCGCTCGGCCTCCTGCGTCAGCATGGCCCACGTCAGGAAGAAGACGGGCTTGCCCTGCTCACTCGCCAGCACGAACTGGCGGTGCTTGATGGCCGGCAGCAGCAAGGTCTGCAGCGCATGCAGCGGCATGTTGCGGTGGGAGTCGGAATGCATCCACATCCAGACCGCCGAGCCCAGCACCTCGGCTTCATGGCAGGGAGCGTCCAGCAGGCCGGGCGCCATCACATCAAGATTGTTGAATCGCATGGCGACCTCCTAGTAGGACCAGTTGAGGCTGAAGCCCGTGGTCGTGCTGCCGGTGTGAAAGCCCTCGGGTCTGGACAGGGGCGTGCCCAGGAAGACGTCCCAGAAGACGCCCCGGTAACCGCCGCGCAGGCCGATCACGCCGCCAGCCAATTGCCGGCCGATCAACAGGCGGGACGATGGCCCGCCGACCTCGCCGTAGTCGGCGCCGGCATACACCTCCTGACCGGTACTGCCCACAGCCCAACTGAGCTCGTTGCGCACCAGCCAGCCGCGGTCACCCGTCAGCGTGCTCTCGCCGTCGAAGCCGCGCACGGTGTAGCGGCCACCGATGGAGAAGCGGTCCTGCGGCACCAGGGAAGTCCGGTTCCACTGCCCACGCCAGGTGGTGGAGAAACGCATGCGTTGCGAGCCGGCCGAGAACGGCAGGTTGAGCTGCGCATCAAGGGTGATGATGGAGGGGCGTGACGTGCCTTCGTCAAACGCCTCTTCAGGCGCCCGCAGCGAGTCCTGCATGCCGGTCCCCCGCCGATACGCCATGCCGGCGTCCAGCGTGGCGGCGCCGATGAACTCGCGGTGGTTCAGCCCCAGTTCCCAGCCGGCCATCCGGCGGCGCTGCACCAGCACCTCGGTGTCGTCGATGGCGTTGCGCGAACTCCGTGCCCAACCGCGCAGGTAGGCCGTGGTCTTGCGCACCGCGTCGCGGTAGAAAAGGCGCGAAAACCGGACTTCGCCGTTGTTGCTGCTGCCGCTGTAGACATAGGTCTGGCTGGCGCCTGCAACGGACTGGTAGTAGTTGTAGCTGCTGGCGGTGAAACCTAGCAGCCAGTAGTCATATGGCACCTCGTAGTGCACGGTGTGACCGCGTGTGCCCTTGCCGTTGGCGCTGTCGGAGCTGGTGGTGAGGCCGCTCAGGTCGTGGCTGAGGCTGACATAAAGCAGATCATTGAGGGTCCACCAGTCGTCATACGACACGGTGACCGAGCCCTGATACTTGCCAGTCGCCCGGCTGCCCGAGTCATCCGCGGAGGCGCTCAGGCGAAATGGCACCCCCTGCTTCCAGGCGATCACCAGGTCGCTCTCGCCCGGCTGGGCATGGGGGCCCTGGGCGGGGGCGATCTGGATGTCCGCATCAGCGGTGGGAACGCGCTTGAAGTTCTCCAGCCCCTGCTCGATGTCGCGCAGGTTCAGGATGTCACCGGGTGCGGCGGGCACGGCATTCCACTTGGTCGCGCGCCGGTTGCTGTCGTCGGTGAAGCGGATGGCGCTGATGCGCCCGGGGATGAGCGTCAGCGCCAACGTGCCTTGCCGAAGGTCCTGCGGTGACGCCAGCACACGCGTGGTCACATAGCCGCGCGCAACGATGGCGTTCTGCACGCGCTTCATCACCATGTTGATGCCAGCGGCCCCCAGGCAGCGTCCGGTAGCCTGGTCGCCCTTGGGGCTGGCGGCCTTCAAGGCCCACTGGAACTGCTCGGCGGCGACACCTGTCAGCGTGATCCGGTCGATGCGGAAGCAAGGCGATTCGTCTACCGGCAGTCGGGTTTCGTCCTCGGCCGCAGCCCGCTCCAGCCGGACGTCGGGTTGAGTCTCCTGCTGCTGCCGCAACTGCCGTTCCCGCTCCTGCTGGCGCAGCAGTTCCTGCGCGGCGCCTTCCGTCGGTGACGTCTGTGCCCATGCAAACGGCATCGGCACGACGCACAGGCCCAACCACAGCACACGCCTCCCGTGCGTCCACATCCCGCACGCAACACCGCGCCGGGTATCACTTCCCCCGCCCATAACCACCCATCCTCATTGTGGTGGCGCGCGGTGGATTGGTGTTTTTTGAGCAAAGCTCCGCCCAACCCTGGCTGCGCGCCATGATTTTTTCGATCTATTGATAGGACTGCGCTAGACCCGCGCAGACTCACTGAAGCAGTAGCACCGACCTACTAGTGTGATGGTCCCCACCGCAGTTCAGTTGTCTCGTGCAACTTACATCTGCCTTGGCGCCACACGACAACGCACTGCCTTGGACCAGAAGTTTACGGACCCGACAGAGTTAGGGTTTCCCCCTTATGTGGGGAACCGAACATTTGCGCCAACTGCTGCACAGTTCGATGTTGCCGCCTGCAAACAGTGCGACAGTGACCGGGAGTAACGCCGGTGGACACAACAACAGCGGGCATAGCCAATGACATAGAAGAAGCGACGCTGTCTTTTTTCCGGGAATCCGGCGTTTCAACGTGCTTTGCAGCCTGCTCGCGGATAATGCGCGCATGCCTGCTATTCAATTGACCCCTGCCCAGCGCAAGGACAAACGTGCCGACGCCCATCACCTGGACCCCGTAGTGATGATTGGCGGTGACGGCCTCACCAAGGCGGTGACCAAGGAAGTCGACAACGCCCTGAAGGCTCACGGCCTGATCAAGGTGCGCGTGATGTCCGACGACCGCGAAGGCCGCGAGGCCATCCTCGCCACCTTGGCCGACGAACTCGACGCCGCCCCCATCCAGCACATCGGCAAGTTGCTGGTGCTGTGGCGCCCGGTGGTCGAGAAGGAAAAGGCCATCCACGAGGACGCCCGCCCGGCGCCCAAGATGGTCAAGATCGTGAAGTTTTCCAAGAGCGGGAACAACCGGCCTCAGATCAAGAAGGTGCAGGTGCTGGGCAACCAGCGTGTCACCCAGGGCGGTGAAATCAAGCGCGCCAAGAAGCCGCGCCAGACCAGCGTCAAGAAGGCCAGTTCCTCCTGAGCCCCTACGCTCCCCCTACGCCACTGCTCATGCGGTTAGCGAGAAATGACAAAGGACGGCGCTGCCGTCCTTTTTTCATGCCTGCGATGCCTGCTCCCGCAGAACATCACCGGGTGTCAGTCTTCAAGCCTGCGGCACCGCCGACTTGGGCATCACGCGCCAGGCAAGCACCAGGACCGCCATCATCCGCAGCCCGAACAGCGCAAGCGACACCGCGTGCAGTTGCAGGAAGGTCCAGGACCCCTGCCCGTTGCGCGCAGCGGCCATCAGTGGCTGGAGGCCGTAGTAGCCGAGCACGGTCAGGAACAGCGCCAGCAACGGCAGCACCAGATTCCAGCCCATCACGGAGCCCGAAGTCTTCCCACCCTGCTGAAGCCGCCGCTCCATCATCACGAGCAGCAGCCCTGCCGCCAGGGCCACACGGGCGTCCATCTCGAACAGACGGCCGACATAAAGCCCGGCTTGTGCCCGCTCCAGCGCGGCAAACGCATTGGGCGCCGCCAACAGCGCCACCGTGAGCAGCTCACCTGCCCACAGCGCCGCCAGCAACGCTCTGACGCGGCTGAGCATCAAAGATAGCGGACGTCTACGATTTCGTAGCGCTTGATGCCGCCGGGGGCCTGCACTTCAGCGACATCGCCGGCTTCCTTGCCGATCAGCGCGCGCGCGATCGGGGAGCTGATCGAGATCAGGCCCTGCTTCAGGTCCGCCTCGTCGTCACCCACGATCTGGTAGGTCACGGCGGAGCCGCTCTCTTCTTCCTCGAGGTCGACGGTGGTGCCAAACACCACGCGGCCGCCGGCATCCAGATCGGACGGGTCGATCACCTGGGCAGCCGCGAGCTTGCCTTCGATTTCCAGGATGCGGCCTTCGATGAAGCCCTGCTTGTCCTTGGCAGCTTCGTATTCGGCGTTTTCCGACAGGTCGCCCTGCGCACGGGCCTCGGAAATGGCGTTGATCACGGCATGACGCTCGACCGTCTTGAGTCGATGCAGTTCTTCTTTGAGCTTTTCAGCGCCGCGCTTGGTCAGTGGGATCGTGGCCATGTGTAGAACCTTGAAAAACAAAACAAACCGCCGCTGCCGCTCAGGGACGCTGAGCAGCGGCGGCGGAATGGATGGGCCAGTTTAATGCAGTTCGGCGTGCAGTTCCTGCAGCGATTGCACCAGTAGACCGTCCTTGTGCTTCATGCCCTCCACGGCGGCTTCACAGCCGGCCATGGTGGTGTAGTAGGTCACGCGGTTAGCCAGCGCCGCCTGGCGGATATGGCGGCTGTCAGCGATGGCGGCGCGGGTCTCGTCCACCGTCGTGAACACGAGCTGGATGTCGCCACCCTTGATCATGTCCACGATGTGCGGGCGGCCGTCCTTGACCTTGTTGACCACACGCACCGGCACGCCGGCTTCGGCGATGGCCGCTGCCGTGCCTTTGGTGGCCACCACGCCAAAGCCCAGCGCCACCAGGTCGCGCGCCAGAACGACTGCACGGTCCTTGTCGCCGTTCTTCACGGTGATCAGCACGTTGCCCTGGCGCGGCAGGCGCGAACCCGCGCCCAGCTGGCTCTTGAGCATGGCCTCACCAAAGGTGCGGCCCGCGCCCATCACCTCACCGGTAGAACGCATTTCCGGGCTGAGGATGGGGTCCACGCCGGGGAACTTGTTGAACGGGAAAACGGCTTCCTTCACCGAGAAATACGGCGGCTGGATTTCCACCGGCGGCTTGCCATGCGCGGCCTTCTGGTCCTGCAGCTTCACGCCGGCCATGCAGCGCGCAGCGATCTTGGCCAGCGGCTGGCTGGTGGCCTTGGAGACAAACGGCACGGTGCGCGAGGCACGCGGATTCACTTCCAGCACATAGACCGTGTTCTCGGCCAGGCCCTTGGTGACATCGCCCTGGATGGCAAACTGCACGTTCATCAGGCCCACCACCTTCAGCGCACGCGCCATGGCGGCCGTCTGGCGGCGCAGTTCTTCCTGCAGTTCCTGCGACAGCGTGTAGGGCGGCAGCGAGCAGGCCGAGTCGCCGGAGTGGATACCCGCAGCCTCGATGTGCTCCATGATGCCGCCGATCATCACGCCTTCGCCGTCGCAGATGCAATCGACGTCCACCTCCACCGCGTCTTCCAGGAAGCGGTCCAGCAGCACCGGGGACTTCTCGGAGACACGCACCGCTTCGCGCATGTAGCGCTCCAGGTCCTTGTCGCCGTGCACGATTTCCATCGCGCGGCCACCCAGCACATAGCTCGGGCGCACCACCAGCGGGTAGCCGATCTCGTTGGCCAGCGCCACCGCCTGCTCTTCATTGCGGGCCGTGCGGTTGGGCGGCTGCTTCAGCGCCAGCTTGTGCAGCAGTTGCTGGAAGCGCTCGCGGTCTTCCGCCATGTCGATGGAATCCGGCGTGGTGCCGATGATGGGCACGCCGTTGGCTTCCAGGTCCAGGGCCAGCTTCAGCGGGGTCTGGCCGCCGTACTGCACGATCACGCCGACCGGCTTCTCCTTGGCCACGATCTCGAGCACGTCCTCCAGGGTCACCGGCTCGAAATAGAGACGATCGGAGGTGTCGTAGTCGGTCGAGACCGTCTCGGGGTTGCAGTTGACCATGATGGTCTCGTAACCGTCTTCGCGCATGGCGAGGGCAGCGTGGACGCAGCAGTAATCAAACTCGATGCCCTGGCCGATCCGGTTCGGGCCACCGCCCAGCACCATGATCTTCTTCTTGTCGGTCGGGTTGGCCTCGCACTCTTCGTCATAGGTGGAGTACATGTAGGCCGTCTGCGTGGCGAACTCGGCCGCGCAGGTGTCCACACGCTTGTAGACCGGACGCACGTTCAGCGCATGGCGGGTCTTGCGGACCTCATGCTGGTTGGTGCCCAGCAGCTTGGCCAGACGTTTGTCGGAGAAGCCCTTCTTCTTCAGCAGGCGCAGCTCGTCGGTGCTCAGCGCAGCCAGCGTGCGGCCCTTGAGGCTCAGCTCGATCTTCACCAGTTGCTCGATCTGGGCCAGGAACCACGGATCCACCGCGGTTTCCTCATAGACCTCGTCCAGCGTCATGCCCACACGGAAGGCATCGCCCAGGAAGAGGATGCGTTCCGGGCCGGGCTCGCCGATCTCCTGGATGATCTCTTCACGGTCGCTGCTGCGCTCGGTGAGCCCGTCGATACCCGTCTCCAGGCCACGCAGGGCCTTCTGGAAGGATTCCTGGAAGCTGCGGCCCATGGCCATCACTTCGCCCACCGACTTCATCTGGGTGGTCAGGCGCGAGTCGGCCATCGGGAACTTCTCGAAGGCAAAACGCGGGATCTTGGTGACGACGTAGTCGATGCTGGGCTCGAACGACGCGGGGGTGATGCCGCCCGTGATGTCGTTGCGCAGCTCGTCCAGCGTGTAGCCCACGGCCAGCTTGGCAGCGATCTTGGCGATCGGGAAGCCGGTGGCCTTGGAAGCCAGCGCCGAGGAGCGCGACACGCGCGGGTTCATCTCGATGACCACCATGCGGCCGTCGACCGGGTTGATGGAGAACTGGACGTTGGAACCGCCCGTGTCCACGCCGATTTCGCGCAGGATGGCGATGGAGGCGTTGCGCAGGAGCTGGTATTCCTTGTCCGTCAGCGTCTGGGCCGGGGCCACGGTGATGGAGTCACCGGTGTGCACCCCCATCGGGTCCAGGTTCTCGATCGAGCAGACGATGATGCAGTTGTCCGCCTTGTCGCGGACCACTTCCATCTCATACTCTTTCCAGCCGATCAGCGATTCTTCGATCAGCAGCTCGTTGGTCGGGGACAGGTCCAGGCCACGCTTGCAGATCTCTTCGAATTCTTCGGGGTTGTAGGCGATGCCCCCACCGGTGCCACCCAGCGTGAAGCTGGGGCGGATGACCATGGGGAACCCGCTGCCGCCGATCTCGCCCAGGATGCGCTTTTGCACGCTCCAGGCCTCTTCCAGCGAATGCGCAATGCCGGAGCGGGCCGAACCGAGCCCGATCTTGGTCATCGCGTCCTTGAACTTCAGGCGGTCTTCGGCCTTCTCGATGGCGTGCTCATTGGCACCGATCATCTCGACCTTGTACTTCTCCAGCACGCCATGCTTGTGCAGGTCCAGCGCGCAGTTCAGCGCGGTCTGGCCGCCCATGGTGGGCAGCACGGCGTCAGGCCGCTCCTTCGCGATGATCTTCTCGACCACCTGCCAGGTGATGGGCTCGATGTAGGTGACGTCCGCCGTGTCGGGGTCCGTCATGATGGTCGCCGGGTTGCTGTTGACCAGGATGACCTTGTAACCCTCTTCGCGCAGGGCCTTGCAGGCCTGGGCGCCGGAGTAGTCGAATTCGCAGGCCTGGCCGATGATGATCGGGCCCGCGCCGATGATCAGGATGCTTTTAATGTCAGAACGTTTTGGCATTGCGGGTCTCCATCAGGCCTTGGACATCAGACCGATGAAGCGGTCAAACAGATAGGAAATGTCATGCGGGCCGGGGCTCGCTTCCGGGTGGCCCTGGAAGCAGAACGCCGGCTTGTCGGTACGGGCCAGACCCTGCAGCGTGCCGTCGAACAGGCTGACATGGGTGGGGCGCAGGTTGGCGGGCAGCGTGTCGGCATCCACCGCGAAACCGTGGTTCTGGCTGGTGATGCTGACGCGGCCGTTGTCCAGGTCCTTGACCGGGTGGTTGGCACCGTGATGGCCGAACTTCATCTTGAAGGTCTTCGCACCCGAGGCCAGGGCCATGATCTGGTGACCCAGGCAGATACCGAAGGTGGGGATGCCGGCCTCGATCAGTTGCGCGGTGGCCTTGATGGCGTAGTCGCAAGGCTCCGGATCACCCGGGCCGTTGGACAGGAACACACCATCGGGTTCCAGATCGAACACTTCGGAGGCCGGGGTCTGGGCCGGCACGATGGTGATGCGGCAGCCGCGCGAGGCCAGCATGCGCAGGATGTTGCTCTTGACGCCGAAGTCGTAGGCGACCACGTGGAAGCGCGGGGCGGTCTGGTCGCCGTAGCCCTTGCCCAGGGTCCATTCGGTCTGCGTCCAGGTTTCACGCTCGGTGCGGCTGACGACCTTGGCAAGGTCCAGACCGGCCATGCTAGGCGCGCCCTGGGCCAGCTGGATGGCCTCCTGGATGAGCGCGTCGGTGATCTGCTCACCAGCCTTCAGGGCCATGATGCAACCGTTCTGCGCGCCCTTTTCACGCAGCACGCGGGTGAGGCGGCGGGTGTCGATGTCAGCGATGGCGACGGTGCCTTCGTCCTGCAAGTATTGGCGCAGGGTGCGCGACTTGCGGAAGTTGGAGTCGAGGACCGGAGCCTCCTTGATGATCAAGCCTGCGGCATGGATCTTCGTCGCCTCGACGTCCTCATCGTTGATACCGTAGTTGCCGATGTGCGGATACGTCAGGGTGACGATCTGGCGGCAGTAGCTGGGATCGGTGAGGATTTCTTGGTAGCCGGTGAGCGAGGTGTTGAACACCACTTCACCGACGGTCCGGCCGGCGGCGCCGAGCGCGGAACCCTTGAAGACCGTGCCGTCTGCCAGGGCGAGGATCGCTGGGGGGGAGGAAAGCAGATCGGGCAGCACGGGTAACTCCGTTGTTGTGCGCGCGCCCAGCTCTGCTTCAGGGCCCAGGTGGCGGTACCAGGTCTGCCGTGGACCTTTCCGTTGCGGGCGCCTGTCCTGGGCGCCGGGGCTGAGCAGCGCACACCGGGGTGGGCGGGTGGACTCAACGCGGGCGACGGGGACCGGAACGAACGGGAACGACAGGGAAGCTCTGGTACTGCTCAGGGGCCACTCAGTGAAGAGTGATTCCTTGCGGGGGTGAAGTGTGCGAGGCGCGGTAGGTTGCGGGTAAACCTGCTGAGTATAGCCTGCCAGGGTATCTACCGAGAAGCTTTGCGCAAACGGTCATTCGTATGACGTCACGTTGTGCTTGCTTCTGCGTGAAGCCGGAGGCTCCGTGAAACCTTCGGGAGGCCGCTCCACGCCATGCCCCTCTCGCCCCGCGAGATGCTCAACCCAGCGCGGCGATACCGGCCTTGGCCACCTGCGCGTCTTCGTTGGACTTGACGCCGCTGACACCCACCGCACCCACGCAGTGACCCTCCACGACGATGGGCACACCACCTTCGAGCAGGCCTTCCAGCGGCACGCTGAGGAAGGCCGCACGGCCGTTGTTGACGATGTCTTCGTAAATCTTGGATTCGCGGCGACCCATGGCGGCGACCTTGGCCTTGGCAGGCGCGATGACGGCCGAGTTGGCGGCGGCGCCATCATGACGCTGCAGCCACAGCAGGTGCCCACCATCATCCACGATGGCAATGGTCACCGCCCACTGGTGCTTGACAGCCTCGGCCTCGGCGGCGGTGGCGATGCGCTTGATGTCTTCCAGACTCAGGTAGGGCTTCTGCTTCATAGTGCTACGGTTGAAATCAAAGGGGAAGCCTCCACTTTAGCCAAGGTGGGCCCGTCCACCTAGAATGAGGACGGTTTCTTTTTGATGGAGGTTCGCATGAACAACCAAGGCCTGAACAACCAAAACCTGCAGAATTCGTCGGGACCACTCGGTGGCTTCGGCGGTTTCGGCGCTTCGCTGGCGGCTGAGCGCCAACGCGTGCTGCGCAACACCTACTGGCTGCTGGCCGCCTCGCTGGTCCCCACGGTGCTGGGCGCGTGGCTGGGCGTGCAGCTGCGCCTGTTCCAGGGCATGTCCAACGGCTTGTCCACCCTGGTGTTCTTCATCGGCGCCATCGGTCTGATGTTCCTGGTGGAAAAGAACAAGAACTCCGGCAAGGGCGTCGCCCTCCTGCTGGGCTTCACCTTCTTCATGGGGCTGATGCTGTCCCGGCTGGTCGCCGCCATCCTGGGCTTCAGCAATGGCGCCACGCTGATCATGACGGCCTTCGGCGGCACGGCCGCCATCTTCCTGTGCATGGCCACCCTGGCCACGGTCATCAAGCGCGACCTGTCTGCCCTGGCCAAGTTCCTGTTCGTCGGCGCGCTCATCGTGATGATCGCCGGCATCGCCAACATCTTCCTGCAGTCGTCCGCCCTGATGCTGACCTTGCTGGTCGCCGTGCTGGGCATCTTCTCGGCCTTCATGCTGGTGGACATCAAGCGCGTGATCGATGGCGGTGAGACCAACTACATCAGCGCCACGCTGGCCATCTACCTGGATCTCTACAACGTGTTCCAGGCCCTGCTGTCCCTGCTGGGCATCTTCGGCGGCGACCGCCGGTAAAACCAGGCCACGCCGCACCATAGCAATAGGGCCCGTCAGGGCCCTATTTCATTTCAGCCGGCATTATCTAGCTGATGCACAAGGATTGCCAAAACTCCTTATGAATCAATGTCTTAGAAGCCATTTCACTCGCTAGGCTGAGCCCAGCGTTGCATGCAACGCCGGGCCTTTCTATCGACGGACGCGGGCCCACGTCAGCACGTCACCCGTGCGATTCCTGCGCTCTTCACGATCACGAAGATGGGCTGGTGTCTACACGGTGCCGAACAGACCGAACGGCCGAACGGCGTCAGCCTCCTCCATGTAATCGTTGAGAAGTCGAAGGGCCTGGCGACCATTGATAACTTGCTTTTTCGCCAAGGCCACTAAAAGCCGCTCGGTGGCGTCGAGCTTCACGTCATCCCCTGCAGCTTGAGTGTAAGCGGTCAATGAACTGCGCCCTTGGCGCCAACGAGTTGTCGGGGTAGAAGCGATTCAGGCCGCGAGGTCGATGCGCCAGGGCAGCAATGCGGCGTAGTCGTCCGCCGTCTGGGCCTTGGGCAGCGCAACGAACAGTGCGCGCAGGTAGCGGTAGCCGTCGATGCCGTTGACCTGGCAGGTTTGCAGCAGCGAGTACAGGTTTGCGCTGGCATTGGCCCCGGCCACGGTGTCGGCGAACAGCCAGTTGCGTCGGCCGACGCAGAACGGCCGGATCGCGTTCTCCTGGACGTTGTTGTCGATGCTGTAGCGGCCGTCCTCAACGTAG
>NZ_FOAV01000012.1 GCF_900109745.1 Roseateles sp. YR242
AGGCCCAGACCATGTTGGCCTTGAAGGGCGAGTGCACGCGCGGCCGCTTGGACGCAATCCGCCTGCGCGAACGCTTCCTGGGCACCAGCAGGCCCGCCTGGCGCCTCAACCGATGCGTGCGCGACCAGCTCAGCTCGAAGCCGCGTCGGCGCAGGAAGATGCGGATGCGCCGGTAGCCGTAGCGGGGGTACTGGGCCGACAACTCCCTCATCGCCTCGACCACCGGCGCATCCTTGGCCGGCAGGCGGGGCTTATAGCTGGGTGTGGCTCGCGACATGCCGATGAGCCCGCAAGCCCGACGCAAGCTCAGGCCACGCTCGCGAGCGAAGTCGACCTGGGCACGTCGAGCCGGCGGGCTCACCATTTTTTTGCGTTGATCTCCTTCGGGACCTCGATGTCCAGGTCACGCTCGGCCAGCAGCTTATTGAGCCGGCTGTTTTCCAGCTCCAGGGCCTTCAGGCGTTTGACGTCAGAGACTTCCAACTGGCCGAAGTGCTTACGCCAAGCGTAGATCGTGGGCTCGCTGACCTTGTACTTCTTGGCCGCCTCGGCCACCGTGGTGCGGTCTGCCTCGCGCAGGATCGCCACCATCTGCTCTTTCGTGAATCGACTCTTTCTCATGGGCTCCTCTTGGGATGGAGCCATCTTCTCTGGAAATCAATGTCTCGGAGAAACCGGGCAGGTCACGCCCACCCCTCGCGAGACGGATCTCAGGCGTCAGATTGCTGTATTTCTCCCGCAACGCGGCGCCCGGGCTCAAGTCGGTCGCAACATTGCCAATTCAATCTCTTGTGTACACGACGCCGGGCAGAACTATCGAGTCATCGTCGGCGAGCGCATCAACGCATTTTGTGTCCGCAGTTATTACTTCGGGAAACTCGGCCAACAGTTCACCCATCGAGAGCTCGCAAAGTTCTATTTCCTCTTCGCTCGGCTCTCGGTCGATGTAGTAGGCGACAGTCAATTTGCTGGTCACGGCGTCCCAGCCAACCTTTACGGATTTGACTCGCGAATTCACGTTTCGCGCTGCAATCAATTTGGATGCCTTTGCAAGGGCTTCGGTGTTCATACTTACCACTGCGTAGGTTTAGCGGGAACGATGTGGCTTCCGTTTTTGCCGAACATGACCGAGCCATAGTTCGTCGGTCCAACCAAGGTTGGGACACCATTTTGTGTCCTCCAGTAGCCGCCGATGGGTTGTCCGAAGTCTACGATTGCTTGACCCGACTTTGGCGTACGCAATACCGTAAAGTTGCCATTGACCAAGCCTTGGACAAGGTTCGCGGGGTCTGCGGTGAGCACGCTTCGGCCATCAGTGATGGGCGGAACGTGCAGGTCCTGGCGAGGACTCAGGCGGTTCGGTATGCCGAGCCCTGAAACTGCTTGCCGATTCGCGGCGATGTGGGCGGGGATCGTCGGTCCCACAAGCTCCGCGCTACTGAGCGCGCATTGATGGTCTCTTGCCGGTAGTACGGCAGGTGGTCCACGAAGCGGCTGATCAGCGTGTGTGCCAGCAAGCCGCTGGCGGCGGCTCCCGCTGAGCCAGCTCCACAGTTTGCGCGACGAGGGCCTGCTCGCGCTGCTTGATGGCCTGGTCGCGCTCACACAGTTGCTGCGCTTGGTCTTGCACTTGCTGTTGCAACTGGGCGATGAGCGCGGCGACCTCGGGCGGGAGGCCCTGAGGATCAGAGGGGGGGAGACCACGCATGCCAAGCATGCGTGGCATCGTGCCAGAACCCGCTGATGCGGCCAATTGGCACACCTGCGGAAGACACGGGCCGCGGGGCTACTAGGCTGTTGTCTTCAACGGCAAGGCCGCCATATTCCAACGCTCCCAGTGCCAGCACCTGGTGCGCATCCATGAAGGCGTATGGACTTCCCTCCGCAGCACTAGGACCGCTTGCAACCGCAAAGTTCATGGCGCTGTAAGGATTCTTCAGAACGCCAAGCTCGAGCAGCGGGTTCGATTGTGTAGTTCCCGTGCCCGCACGTCCCTCAGCTCCAGCAACCTCGGCTGCCCCTTGCGCAAGCCCCGCCGCAAACGCCTGCGTCAGCCTCGCTCGGGTCTCCGCCGTGTTGTATCCCATGATCTGGCTGGTGGCCCACGAGCCGGCTACGGAGGCGGCCATATTCCGGGCGACCAGCGCGGCTGTCTGGTTGATCCCCTTCACGGCCTACTGCATGGCCTGCCCGGCGTAGTAACCCGCCCCGGCGCTCACCACTGAGGCGCCCACCTCGCGCCAACTCCACTTCCCTTGAACCGCCTGCGTGACGGCCGAACTCAACCCAGCACGCATCAGCGTGGTGGGAAAATTCGGGATGACCGTGGCGGCAGCGTTGGCCGCATTGGCCGTGCTTGCTGCGGCAGAAGCCCCTCCGATGGGCGGAACGTAATAGGCGACACCGGCGCTGACCCCCGCAGCAAGCGCGGACTGTCCAACAGCACTCCAGCTGAACTTTTCGACATTGCCGATCGCCATGCCGACGGCCGACCTGCAATCTAGGCAGACCTCTCTGGACGCCTGGGGGGCCGAAATCTGTGGGTGTTTCCCTACACCAGAAGCAGCGTTCTGGTAGGTGGCCGCGGAGCAGCGCGGCCCGTGCCGGCCCAGATCAGCTTCACAGCGATCTGCGCAGACATCGGTGGGGTTGGCTAATTCAATGACCAGCCATGTGGTGGCGGCTTGCCGCCGCCTTGTCCAGCACCGCCTTGAGCTCTTCAATCGTCGCCGGCTTCACCAGATAGGCCGCCGCGCCGCGCCGCAGCGCCTCCTGCGCATCTGCAGGATCCGACAGCCCGGTCAGCAGCACGATGGTCATCGGCCCGTGGCTCAGCGCCTCGCCCACGAAGTCCATGCCCTGCCCGTCTGGCAAGGTCCGGTCCAGCACCATCACATCCGGATGCCGCTCGGCCAACCGGCTGCGGGCCTCCTTCAGCGATGCCGCCGTGGCGGTTTCGTAACCCTCCATCTCCAACAGGATGGACAGGGTCTCGCTGGACTCGATGTTGTCGTCTACAAGGACGGCGTAAGGCATGGCAGTGGGTCGGATGGCCGAGGCCACCCCCTGTGTAGGAGGACGGGGAAAAGCGCAGGAGTGTCGCGGGGCCGTCACGACGGACGCGCATCTGCGTGCGAAGAACGGATAGGGGCCTGCGTGGCAATCCGCGTTCCCGGCACGAAGATCCCCCGATCTCCTCGGGAGCTGGATTTGCCAGTGCCTGACGCCCCCGAAACCACCGCGTCAGTCACCGTCCCAACCCGGGATTTGCAGCCTGTGCGTTGAGCCACTTTCTCTCCATAATGCGCCCCCAGCGTGCAGCGCCGCACCGCCCTAACCTCCTGCGTGCCGCTCCTCCACCGCCCCTTAATTACCGCCCCAATGACTTCGATCGACACCGACCTGCTGCCCCGCCTGCGCCGAGACACGGGCCCGCTGCACGACCGCATCGAAGCGCTCCTCCAACTGGAAGCCCCCATGCCGCTGAGCCGCTACGGACAGATCGTCCGGGGATTCCACGAATTTCTGCAGCTTTGGGAGCAACGGGTACGCTTTGCCTTGCCCGAGCACCTCAAGACCTGGTTCGATGAGCGACGCCGGTCCCCATTTGCCGCCCAGGATCTGGCGGCACTCGCCATCCCGGAACACCCTGCCCTGCGCCAGGCCGCCCGCGCGGCGCAGTCCGCCATCCGGCTGGACAGCCCCGCCGTCGCCTTCGGCGCCCTGTATGTCATCGAAGGCAGCGCCCTGGGTGGCCAGGTCTTGACCCCGCGTCTGGCCGCGACCCTGGGCCTCACCCCCGGCCGTGGCGCCAGCTATTTCCACGGATTTGGCGGGCGCACTGGGGCCATGTGGCGCGAATTCCGCTTGCTGGCACAGCAAGAGGTGGGCACGGACGCGCAAGCCCAGGCCGATGCCAGCCGTGGCGCCGTGCAGACCTTCACCGCCCTGATCGACACCTTTGGCGCCCTCGACGCCGGCGCCTCCGGCGTCTTCGGCGAGCCGACCCCCACGGGCGCCTCGGCCCACCTGCCCACGGCACTGGCCTGAACCATGAGCTCCGCCAACCCGTCGAACGCCAGGCTGAACAGCACGTTGAGCAAAACGTTGAACGACACATTGAGCCACGATCAGTTGGCGCAATGCGCCAGCGAGCCCATCCGCATTCCCGGAGCCATCCAGCCCCATGGCTGGCTCGCGGTGGTGGCGCTGCGCACCGGCCAGTTGGTGGCTCACAGCCAGAACTGGCTGACGCTACTCGCACGGGGATCGGGTCATCTCCCGGCAGACCTGCACCACGACGTGGAAGACACGCTGCGCGCGCCCATCGGCCTCCGGCACACCCTCATCGACGGCGAAGGCCCGGTCTCGTGCGGCTCCATCGTCGTGGGAGACCGTCCCTTGCACGTGTCCGGCCACCGCCTGGGCGAGCTGGCCTACTTCGAGGTCGAAGCGGATGGTCACGATGCCGGCACCCGCGCCCCCATCTACAGCCTGGCGCGGCACCTGGTGCCGAAGATGCAGAAGACCGACTCGGTGGAGCAGCTCTGCCGCGAGGTGGTGCAGGAAATGAAACGCCTGACCGGCTTCGGCCGCTGCCTGGCCTACCGTTTCAATGAAGAAGGCCACGGGGAAGTGCTGGCCGAAGCCCTCGACCCCGGTTATGACACTTACGCAGGCCACCGATTCCCGGCCGCAGACATTCCCCCGCAGGCCCGCGACCTCTACCGCATCAACCACATCCGCCTGATCGCGGACGCGAATTACGAGCCCGTGCCGGTGCAGTTCGTGGACCAGCGGGACGCGACGTCGCTGGACCTCTCTCAGGCCGCCCTGCGCAGCGTGTCACCGGTCCATCTGCAGTACATGCGCAACATGGGCACGCTGGCATCGATGTCCGTCTCCATCGTGGTGGGCGATGCCCTCTGGGGCCTGGTCTCCTGTCACGACCATGCGCCCCGGCATCTCTCCTGGCAGACCCGCATGGCCTGCGAGCATCTGGGCCAGTTGCTGTCGCTGCAGATCGAGGCGAAACAGGAGAACGAGCGGGTCACCGAGCAGTTGCGGCTGCGCCAACTCACGCTGGCCATCGTGGCCCACCTGGCCGACAGCGACGCCACCCTGCAACGCCTCATGCACGAGCCCGGGCCGCTGCTGCGCCTGGGGCGCGCCACCGGCGCGGCAGTGATCCTCAACGACAACGCCTGGTCCGTGGGCGAGGCACCGGATGCCGCCACCCTGGTGGACCTGGGCCAATGGCTCTCCACCCGCATCGATGAGGTGGTGCACACCGACCGCCTGCCCACTGAAGCGCCGCACCTCGCCCCGGCACTGGGCGCGACCACCGGCCTGCTGGCCATTTCCATCTCCAAGCTGCACCGGCATTACATCGTTTGGTTCCGGCCAGAGATCGTGCAGACCATCGTGTGGGCCGGCGACCCACGCAAGGAGATGCAGGTCGGCAAGGACCAGCGCCTGCACCCTCGCCTCAGTTTCGACAGCTGGCGTGAGCAGGTGCGGGATCGTTCGCTGCCCTGGACGCAGGGCGAAGTGCTGGCAGTGCAGGAACTGCGCCAGGCCCTGATCGGCATCGTGCTGCGCCGTGCCGAGGAACTGGCCGAAGTGGCGACGGAACTGGGCCGGGTGAACAAGGAGCTGGAAGCCTTCTCCTACACCGTCTCCCATGACCTGCGAGCCCCCATGCGGCACATCTCGGGCTTCGTGGACCTGGTGCTGGAGATGGACGGCAGCGGCCTGACGGACCGCTCGCGCCGCTACCTGGCCCATGTGAAGGAGGCTTCGGCCCACGCCGGCCACCTGGTGGACGCCCTGCTCGACTTCTCCCGCATGGGCCGCGCGGCGCTCAAGCCGGTGTCCATCCATACCGACCACCTGGTGGAAGACCTCATCGCCGAACAGGCCTCGCAGACCAAGGACCGCGTGATCGAGTGGACCGTGCCACGCCCGCTGCCGCGTTTGTGGGCCGACCCGGTGCTGATCCAGGTCGCCCTGCGCAACCTGATTGCCAATGCGGTGAAGTACACCCGGCCGCGCGACCCGGCCCGCATCACCATCACGCCGCTACAGACGGCGGACGGCATCGGGTTGTCCATCCAGGACAATGGCGTTGGCTTCCAGATGAAATATGTGGGCAAGTTGTTTGGCGTGTTCCAGCGCCTGCATCAGACCGAAAGCTTCGAAGGCACCGGCATCGGCCTGGCCAGTGTGCGGCGCATCGTGGAGCGCCATGGTGGCCAGGTGGAAGCCTGGGGCCAGCCGGATGTGGGTGCACGTTTCAGCCTGATCCTGCCCACCCGGGAAGCCGCCAGCGCCATGGCCAGCGCGCCGGCTGGCACGCCGATTGCCCAGGTCGCGTTTCCCGAGCTTTCGCCTCCCGGCAGCGGTGCCTCAGAATTTCCCCAGACTGCGATCTCCCCCGACTGACATGCTCAAGCCAATTCTCCTTGTTGAAGACGACGCCCGTGACCTCGAACTGACGCTGGTGGCGTTGGAACGCAGCCAACTGGCCAACGAGGTCATCGTCGTGCGTGACGGCGCGGAAGCGCTGGACTACCTCAACCGTGAAGGCGCGCATGCCGACCGTGCGGCGGGGAACCCGGCCGTGATCCTGCTGGACCTGAAGCTGCCCAAGGTGAACGGCCTGGAAGTGTTGAAGACGGTGCGCAGCACGGAGCCTCTCAAGAGCATCCCGGTGGTGATGCTGACCTCCTCGCAGACCGAATCGGACGTGGTGCACAGCTACGCCCTGGGCGTGAACGCCTATGTGGTGAAGCCGGTGGAGTTCAAGCAGTTCGTCACCGCCATTGCGGACCTGGGTGTGTTCTGGGCCGTCCTCAACGAGCCGCCCCCCGGTTCGCTGCGAGCCAGCCGCCGGTATGAGTGATCACACGGCAGCGGACCCCAGCCCGCCCCTGGAAATCCTCCTGCTGGAGGATTCCGCCTTTGATGCGGAGCTGCTGCTGGCCTCGCTGGAAAGCTCCCACCCGCGCTCCCGCGTGACCTGGGTCAAGGATGAGCCCGGGCTGCTGGGCGCTTTGGAGACCCAGCGCTTCGACCTGATCCTGTCGGATTACCAGTTGCCAGGCTTCACGGGCGGAGACGCCCTGACCGTCGCCCAGCAACGGGCACCGGGCACACCGTTCATCTTCGTCTCCGGCGTGATCGGTGAAGAGAACACGGTGGACCTACTCAAGCGCGGCGCCACGGACTACGTCATGAAGGGCCGGCTGGCACGCCTGCCGGTGGCCATTGACCGCGCGCTGCGTGAAGTGCGTCAGCACGAGGCGCAGCGAGTGGTGGAAGCGCAACTGCGCGAGGCTGATGCACTCTATGCGCGCGTGGTGGATTCGCTGCAGGAATACGCGGTGATGCTGCTGGACACCGAAGGCCGCATCCGGGATTGGAACCATGCCGCCACGGCCATCTTCGGCCACCCGCTGGAGGCGGTGCGCGGCATGTCCGCCGAGATCCTGCTGACGCCGGACGACCAGGCCGCTGACGTCCTGGAAGCCGAGCTGGCACAGGCCCTCACGCACGGCTCCTCCCGTGACGACCGTTGGCTGATGCGGCACGACGGAAGCCGCCTGCGCGCCGAAACCACGGTGACCCCGATCTACGCGAGCACCGGCGAACCCAGCGGCTTCTCCAAGATCGTCCGTGACGTGACCCCCGCCTTCGAGGCGCGCGAGGCCCTGCGCCAGGCGAAGGAGGAGGCGGAACGCGCCAGTGAGCTGAAAGAGCAGTTCCTGGCGGTGCTCTCGCACGAGTTGCGTTCGCCGCTGAGTGCAATCACCGGGTGGGCGGACATCCTGACCAATTTCTCGGATTCACACCCCTTGCTGGGCAAGGCCGCCACCGTGATCCGCCGCAACGCCCAGCTTCAGGCCCGCATGATCAACGACTTGCTGGACATGAGTGCCGTGGTCGCTGGCAAGCTGGTGCTGCAGACCGGCCCGGTGAACCTGGCGGCACTGGCGGACGACGCGGTGCTGGCCTCGCTGCACGAGGCGCAGGCCAAAGGCGTCGCCCTGCACTGCCGGGCGGCCACCCCGGTGTGGGTGAACGGCGACGCCCACCGACTCTCCCAGGTACTGATCAACCTGGTGGGCAACGCCATCAAGTTCACGGGCGGCGGCGGCTCGGTGGACGTGGAGGTGCGGCAGGAAGACGGCCAAGCCTACCTGCGCGTGAAAGACACCGGCCGCGGCATCTCCGCCCAGTTCCTGCCCTACGTCTTCGACCGGCTGCGCCAGGAGGACGGCTCCTTCACCCGCAAGGCGGGCGGCCTGGGGCTGGGGCTGGCCATCGCCCGGGCCATCGCTGAATTGCATCAGGGGCATATTCAGGCGCAGAGCCCGGGCCCAGGGCTGGGCTCGACCTTCGAACTGCGGGTGCCCACCTTGAACGATCAGGCGCTGCCCACAATGCCTGCCACCGAACCCATGCCTCTGTCTGACGACACGCTGGCCGGCGTCCGTGTGCTGCTGGTGGATGACGAGGAAGATGCCCGGGAGGTGGGCCAGGTGGCGCTGACCCGCCTGGGCGCCAAGGTCAGTGTGGCCGGCAGCGCGGCAGAAGCCCTGGAACTGATCAAGGCCGGCAAGTTCGACCTGCTGGTCTCCGACATCGGCATGCCCGACATGGATGGCCGCTCGCTGATCCGCGCCGTGCGCCGCCTGCCCCACGGCAGCCCGCAGGCGCTGCCGGCGGTGGCTTTGACGGCGTTTGCCATGGTGTCGGACCGCCAGCAAGGGCTGGCGGCCGGCTTCCAGGGCTATGTGGCCAAACCCATCGAGATGGGCCGCCTCACCCGCACCATCTGCGAGGTGCTGGACGGCCAGGGCCGAACCGCCTGCGGGCACGACTGAGCCGCCCGGCAGGCGCCCTCAGAAGCGCTGCTTCTGCATGAACTCGTCGAAGCCGAATTCGGCGAAGCGGAACCAGAGGTTCTGGTCACGGCGGAAGGTGGCGTAGTCCTCGTAGACCTTCTTCCAGTTGGGGTTCTTGGCCGACAGCTCCCGGTAGAGCTCCATGCTTTCCTTGAAGGCCTGCGCCATCACGTCATTGGGGAAGCGCATCAGCCTGGTCTTGGCGGCCACCAATTGCTTGAGGGCGCCAGGGTTGAGCACGTCGTACTTGGCCTGCATGTCGACATGGGTGAACGCGGAGGCGGCCTCGACGATGGCCTTGTACTCGGGCGAGAGCCCTTCATACGCCTTGGTGTTGAGATAGAAGTCCACCTGAGGGCCGCCCTCCCACCAGCCGGGGTAATAGTAGTACTGGGCCACCTTGTGGAACCCCAGCTTGAGGTCATCGTAGGGGCCGACCCATTCGGCCGCATCGATGGTGCCCTTTTCCAGCGCGGAGTAGAGCTCGCCGCCGGGCAGGTTCTGCGGCACGCCGCCCATGCGTTCGATGACCCGGCCGGCAAAGCCGCCGATGCGGAACTTCAAACCCTTGATGTCCGCAATGGACTTGATTTCCTTGCGGTACCAGCCGGCCATCTGGGCGCCGGTGTTGCCGCCCGGGAAGTTGATGATGTTGTAGTTGCGGTAGAACTCGCGCATGAGCTTGAGCCCATTGCCCTGGAAGGTCCAGGCGGTCATCTGGCGGGAGTTCAGGCCGAAGGGAATGGCGGCGCCGATGGCAAAGGTCTCGTCCTTGCCGAAGAAGTAGTACGGGACGGTGTGGGCGATCTCCACGGTGGCCTTCTGCACGCCGTCCACCACCTCGAAGGCCGGCATGAGTTCCCCCGCCGCATGGACGCTGATCTGGAACTTGCCGCCGCTGAGCTCGCTGACCTTCCTGGCGAAGACTTCACCGCCGCCGTAGATGGTGTCGAGCTGCTTGGGGAAGCTGGAAGCCATGCGCCAACGAATGTTGGCCTGCGCATGAACAATGGCGGGCGCCGTGGCCGCCGCCAGCACACCGGCCATGCCGGCACCCTTGACGAACGAACGTCGTTCCATGAGGTCTCCTGGTTATTGTGAGCAGGAGGATTCCTCACGGACCATTGGTTCGTCAATGGAGTGCTACCCCGGGTTGGGGCGGCGCCAGGGCGGGTCAGGCGCCGGCCAGCTTCATGTTGGCAATGAGGATGGAGCCCACCGTCTTGCTGCCCAGGTTGTAGGTGTCCGCACCGATGCCCACGATCTGCTGGAACATCTCGGGAAGGTTGCCGGCAATGGTGACTTCATTGACGGGGAAGGCGATCTCGCCGTTCTCGACCCAGTAGCCGCTGGCGCCGCGCGAATAGTCGCCGGTGACGTAGTTGACGCCCTGCCCCATCAGCTCCGTGACGAACAGGCCGGTACCCAGGCGGCGCAGCATGGTGGGCAGATCATCGCCGGGCGCGGTGCAGCGGCTGCGCATGGTGAGATTGTGCGAGCCGCCGGCGTGGCCGGTCGTGCGCAGACCCAGCTTGCGGGCGGAATAGGTGGAAAGGAAGTAGCTCTTGAGCGTGCCCCCCTCCACCACGGTGCGCGGGCGTGTGATGACGCCTTCATCATCAAACGGCGCACTGCCCTTGCCCTTGGGCACATGCGGGTCTTCGACCACATCGATGTGGGAGGCCAACACCGGCTTGTCCAGGCTGTCCAGCAAGAAGGTGGCGCGGCGGTACAGGGCGCCGCCGCTGGTGGCCTGCACCAGCGCCCCCAGCAGGCCTGCCGCCACCGGCGCTTCAAACAGCACCGGGACGTTGGCGGTCTTGACCTTGCGGCCCTTCAGGCGTGCCAGCGCGCGCTCGGCGGCGTAACGGCCCACCCACTCGGCGCTGGAGAGGTCGGCGGCGTCTCGCATGGAGCTGTACCAGGCGTCACGCTCCATGCCGTTGCCGCGTCCTGCGATGGGGGCGACGGAGAGCGAGTGGCGCGAACTGGCGTAGCCGCCGCGGAAGCCCCGGCTGTTGCCGGTGAAGAAGTGCGACTGCTGGGCAGAAACGGCCGCGCCTTCGGAATTGGTGATGCGCGGGTCGGTATCCAGGGCGGCGCGTTCGCAACGCAGGGCCAGTTCGGCGGCCGCCTCGGCGGTGATGTCCCAGGGGTGGAACAGGTCCAGTTGCGGGCGGCTGGATTCGTCCAGGGACAGCTCTTCGGCCTCTGGCAGACCGGCGAATTCGTCTTCGGCCGTGAAGCGGGCGATGTCGTAGGCGGCGCGGACGGTGTCCTTCAGGGCCTTGACCGAGAAGTCCGAGGTGCTGGCGTTGCCTCGGCGCTGGCCCAGGTAGACGGAGATGCCCAGCGACTTGTCGCGGTTGCGCTCGACGTTCTCCAGGTCACCACGGCGAACCGAGACGGACAGGCCACACCCTTCGGAAACTTCCGCGCCCGCATCCGAGGCGCCCAGTTGCTTTGCCTCGGCGAGGACATCCTCGATCAATTGGCGGAACTGGTCCTGGCTGTAGGCAAATCCTTGTTGGGCTTGACTCATGGGATCTCGAATCTGGTGCAAAGAACTATCATACGGGCCCTGCGCCTCTCCTTGCCGGACAGGCCTTCGTTCACCCGAAGGCGCCCGTGAGCATGCGAGACCTGGCCACCACAGATTGCCTCATGTACGACGATTACGAAGATCCCGACGACGAACGCCCCAGCAAGAGCCAGCTCAAGCGGGATATGTCCGCCCTGCAGGCGCTGGGCGTGGAATTGCTCTCCCTGCCTGAAAAACGCATTGCTGCGCTGAACCTGCCGGACCGGCTGGTGGAAGCGCTGACCGAGGCCCGCCGCATCAAGAGTGCCCATGAGGGCAAGCGCCGGCAGCTGCAGCTGATTGGCAAGCTGATGCGCCATGTGGACCCCGAGCCCATCCGCGAGGCGGTGGCCGAGTTCAAGCTGGGCCGCGCCCAGGACAGCCTGCAACTGCACCAGGCCGAACGCTGGCGCGTGCGGCTGGTGGAGGAGGATGCGGCGCTGCAGGCGTACATCCAGGCCTTCGAAGACGTGGATGTGCAGCAGCTGCGCAGCCTGATCCGCGCAGCCCGCAAGGACCGTTCCCAGGCCCCCGAGCAGCGCAACGGCCGCGCCTGGCGCGAGCTGTTCCAGTTGATCAAGGGCCACGTGCTGGCGGATGCCCAGGCCAACGGTCAGGTGGTGTCGGATGCGGATGCCGATGCGGACGCCGATGCGGACACGGACGACCACAAGGACGCTGACGATGAGTGAGCAGCGCCCGCCCGAGCCGGTGCGGATCGGCATCGTGTCCATCAGTGACCGTGCCTCGACCGGTGTTTACGCCGATCAGGGCGTACCGGCACTGCAGACCTGGCTGGGCAGCGCACTGATCAACCCGATCAGCTTTGAATCGCGCCTAATCCCTGATGAGCGGGCGCTCATCGCCCAGACGCTGCGGGAGCTGGTGGATGACGCCGGCTGCGACCTGGTGCTCACCACCGGCGGCACCGGACCCGCGCTGCGAGATGTCACTCCCGAAGCCACGCTGGACGTGGCGGACCGTGAGATGCCGGGCTTTGGTGAGCAGATGCGGCAGATTTCGCTGCATTTCGTGCCCACGGCCATTTTGTCGAGGCAGGTGGCGGTGATTCGCGGCCAGGCGTTGATCATCAATCTGCCTGGACAGCCAAAGGCCATTGCGCAGACGCTGGGCGGCCATCCGGCCGCCAAGGGTATCTTCGCGGCCGTTCCTTATTGCATCGACCTCATCGGCGGCCCCTACCTGGAAACCCGGGATGAGGTTTGTGCCGCTTTTCGACCCAAAAACGCCCAACGGCCTGTGCGCCAGGGCTGAGCACCCTACACACCATGAAAATCACCAAGGACACCATCGCCACCGTCGACATCAAAGTGGCCGACAAGCTCGGCCGCGTGATCGAGAAGACCGATGAACCGATGGCGCTGCTGATCGGCGGTTATGGCAATACCCTGCCTGCCATCGAAGGCGCCCTGGAAGGCCAGGAAGCTGGTTTCCAGACCACGCTGGAACTGACGCCGGAGACTGGCTTTGGCGAGCGCGACGAAAGCCTGCAGCTCACCATCCCGAAGAAGGACTTCCCGCCCGGCGTGAAGGTGGGTGGCCAGCTGGAAGTTCGTGCCGGCGAAGAAGGCGAATTCCGCGTCTTCACGGTGGCCAAGATCAAGGGCGACACCGTGCACCTGGACGGCAACCACCCGCTGGCCGGCCAACATCTGCAGGTCAGCCTGAAGGTACGCGACGTCCGCGCCGCCTCTCAGGAAGAAATCGAACACGGCCATGCACATGGCGCCCACGGCCACCATCACTGATCACCCGTTGGTCACTGGCCTGTCACCCGCGTGAAGGCCGGACGCAGCCGGCAAAGGTGTCATCTGCAATGGCACTTGCTGCCGAGAATGCTAAAAAAGGGCGCCCCCATGGGGCGCCCTTGTCATTTGACGAGCCGCGCCAGTTCGGCCCCGTCGAAATGCTCGTCGTGCTGCGCCCCGGCGGGCACGCAATCCTTGCGTTGCGCTTCGGAGAGCTTGGTGATGGCCTGCCACAGCAGCGCGATCTGATGCTCGTGGGACGACGCGTTGTCGATCAGCCCCTTCATCGCCATGGCCACGGGGTCATCGCCTTGCGCAACACCGTAGGCAGAGAACGCGGAGAAGCCCATGCGGGCCGCCGCCTCCTCGCGCCGGGCATCGCCCTTCGCTTCGATCACCCGCGCCGGGTTGCCCACGGCAGTCGCACCGGCCGGCACGGGCTTGGTCACAACCGCGCTGGACCCCACACGAGCGCCCTCGCCCACTGTGAAGCCACCCAGCACGCTCGCATTGGCGCCCACGATGACACCCCGGCCCAGCGTCGGGTGCCGCTTGGCCCCCTTCACCAGCGAGGTGCCGCCGAGCGTCACGCCCTGGTAGATGGTGCACTCATCACCAATCTCCGCCATCTCACCAATGACGATGCCCATACCGTGGTCGATGAACACACGCCGGCCGATGGTGGCGCCCGGGTGAATCTCGATACCGGTCAGGAATCGCGCCACATGCGAGGTGAAACGCCCCAGCCACTTGAAGCCACGGACCCAACAGCCATGCGCGAAGCGGTGCAGGACGAGCGCATGCAGACCCGGGTAGCAGGTCAGCACTTCCCAGGCCGAGCGGGCGGCGGGGTCGCGTTCGAGGATGCAGGCGATGTCTTCGCGAAGACGCTGGAACATGGCAAAGGCAGCGCAGAGGCTGTCCAAAACAGGTTGAAGAAGTGGTGAACCACGGGGCCCACCCGACCAGGCCAGACCGGCCAGACCGGAATCCACCCCGGGGCACGCCGGGGGAACAAGGGGTCAACAGTTTAGCGTCGGGTATCAGCCTTGCCCGCCAGGGGGCTTGTGCCCGGCAGGCTCAGTCGGGGCGGCCGTCTGCGGCAGACGCTGCTGCCGCCACCTGGTCACTCTGCTTGTCGATCGCCCGGGCAATGCCGCGCAGGATGTGCACTTCCTCCTGCGTCAGCGCCGCGCGATTGAACAGCTGGTTCAATCGCGGCATGAGCTTCTTGGGCGACGCCGGGTCCAGGTAGCCCAGGCGCACCAGGCTCCCTTCCAGATGCCGCAGCAGCCCTTGCACCGACTGCGCATCCGCCAGGTTCGGGTCGGCCGTGCGGGCTGCCACCTCGTAGCCACCCAGCGCCTGCCGCCAGTCATAGGCCAGCAACTGCACCGCCTGGGCCAGGTTCAGGGAGCCATACACCGGGTGGGTGGGGATGGAGAGCACCGCATGGGCGCGGTACACATCCTCGTTACTCATGCCGTAGCGCTCGGAACCGAACACCAGCGCCACGCGATGACGCCTGCCTTCTTCCGTGGACGACAGCTCCTGGAACAGTTCACGCGGCGCCCGTGTGGGCGGGCCAAAGTCGCGCGGGGTCATCGCCGTGGCGCAGACCATCGTGCAGCCTTCCAGTGCATCTTCCAGGCGGTCCACGATGCGGGCGCGCGCCAGGATGTCCGCTGCACCGCTGGCCATGGCCACGGTTTCTTCCTGGCTCAGCACATCGGAGAAACGCGGGCGCACCAGCACCAGATCCTTGAATCCCATCACCTTCATGGCACGCGCGGTGGCGCCTACATTGCCAGGGTGGCTGGTTTCGATGAGCACGAAGCGGGTGGGGTCGGCCACGGGTCCAGCCGCCCGTTCATTCACCGGGTCTGTGCCGTTTTCGACGGCGGCTGGGGGGCGTGACGGCTGCGACATAGGGGAAACCACGAACTCTGTGCCAAAATGGCAGATTATCCGCGCCCAAAATCTGGGCCGCGCTGCTCTTTTCCTCTGTCAGTCCACCTCAAGTTCAGGAATCGTCCTCGCATGACGCAAGCCGCTCTTCATCCCATGCTCAACGTCGCCATCAAGGCGGCGCGTACCGCAGGCGCCATCATCAACCGTGCCTCGATGGACCTGGACATCCTGAAGATCAACACCAAGTCGCCCAATGACTTCGTGACCGAGGTGGACCAGGCCGCTGAAGCGGCCATCATCGAGACCCTGCTCACCGCCTACCCCGACCACGGCATCCTGGCGGAAGAATCCGGCCGCGCCCACGGCGCCCGCCATTCGGAATACCAGTGGATCATCGACCCGCTGGACGGCACCACCAACTTCATCCACGGCTTCCCGGTGTACTGCGTGTCCATCGCGCTGGCCCACCGCAACGTGGTGCAGCAGGCTGTGGTCTATGACCCGACCCGCAACGATCTCTTCTACGCCACCAAGGGCCGCGGCGCCTTCATGAACGACCGCCGCCTGCGCGTGTCGCGCCGCACCCGCATGAGCGACGCCCTGATCGGCACCGGCTTCCCCTTCCGCCGTGGCGACAACTTCAAGCGCTACATGAAGATGTTCGAAGAGATCATGACCCAGTGCGCCGGCGTCCGTCGCCCGGGCGCTGCAGCGCTGGATCTCTGCTACGTGGCCGCCGGCCACTACGACGCCTTCTTCGAAACCGGCCTGAACCCCTGGGACGTGGCCGCAGGTTCGCTGATCGTCACCGAAGCGGGTGGCCTGGTGGGCAACTTCACCGGCGAGCCGGACTTCCTCTTCCAGCGCGAAATCATCGCCGGCAGCCCCAAGATCTACGGTCAGGTGGTGCAGATCCTCGCCCCCTACTCCCGCGTCATCACGGCTGATGATCTGGAAGCCGATGCGCAGGCCGGCGAACAGCCCGAGGGCGGCAAGGCCAAGCCGGCCAAGGCGACCGCTGCTGCCGAAGGCGGCGAAGCCCCCAAGAAGCGCGCTCCGGTGCGCATCAAGAAGGCCGAGGCCGGTAACGAACCCGGCAACAACGGCTGACGCCAGGACTGATCCTGCACCATTTCCTGCGGTTACTTCCCGCGGGGCTTCTTGCGTCAGGTTGAACTGGTGCCGCTACACAAAGCCCTCCAGCCGGAGGGCTTTGTCATTGGCAGTTCTGCGCGTCAACCTCCCGCACCTCTGGCACCTGCCCGGGGTCGCGGGCACTTTCAGGGTGGTGGCGAGGATGCCCCTGGCGGGGGACAGGCCCTCATCAGGAAGTCGGCCTGCGGCAGTGACTCGGGCCAGCAGGGCTGACGCTGCCCTACACTCTCGGTCCGCAGACCTTTCACAAGCCCTCGGCCCGAGGGCTTTGTTCATTTTTCAAGCCCGATGAGCAGCGCCGCGACCGACGATTTCGCCCAGCACACTCCCATGATGGCCCAATATCTCCGGATAAAGGCCGAGTTCCCGGAGACGCTGGTGTTCTACCGCATGGGAGACTTCTATGAAGTCTTCTTTGATGACGCGCGCAAGGCCAACCAACTGCTCGACGTCACGCTGACCACACGCGGCCAGAGCGCTGGTGCGCCGGTCGTGATGGCCGGGGTGCCGGTGCATGCACTGGAAGCCTACCTGGCCAAGCTAATCAAGCTCGGCGAGGCGGTGGCCATCGCCGAGCAGGTGGGTGAAGTCGGCGCCAGCAAGGGGCCGGTGGAGCGCAAGGTGGTGCGGGTGGTCACGCCCGGCACCATCACCGACACCGAACTGCTGGCCGACAAGCAGGACTCCGTCCTGCTGGCCGTGTCCACCCAGGGCAAGACCTATGGCCTGGCCTGGCTCTCACTGACGCAGGGCCAACTGGGTCTGGCACAGTGCGACGAACGCGACCTGCCTTCCTGGCTGGCCCGCCTGGCACCGGCGGAGGTGCTGGTGGACCGCGAGAAACATCCGGCCGCCGTGCTGGCGGCCCGGCTCCCGATCACCAACCGTCCAGGCTGGCAGTTCGACACCACACTCGGTCAGCGCAAGTTGTGCGAGCAATTGGCGGTGGCCAGCCTGCAGGGGTTCAATGCGCAGGAGCTGACCGTCGCGCACGCGGCGGCAGCCGCCCTGCTCTCCTATGCCGAACATACGCAAGGGCGGGCACTGGCCCACGTCAAGAGCCTGGAGGTGCAACGGGCGACCGACCTGCTGGACTTGCCCCCCGCCACCCAACGCAACCTGGAACTGACCCAGACGCTGCGGGGCGAGACCTCCCCCACGCTGCTCTCATTACTGGACACCTGCCGCACTGGCATGGGCAGCCGCGCGCTGCGCCACTGGCTGCTGCATCCGCCGCGCGACCGCGCACCGGCCAAGGCACGCCAGGAGTCGATTGCCGAGCTGTTGACCACCGGCTTCGAACCGCTGCGCGAAGCACTGCGCCAGGTCTCCGACGTGGAGCGAATTGCGGCGCGCATCGCACTGCGCCAGGTGCGGCCGCGCGAGTTGGCCGGCCTGCGCGCCACGCTGCAGATCCTGCCCGAACTCGCCCAGACGGTGCCTGGCGGTGCGGCGTTGCTGGAAGAGTTTTCGCAGGGGCTGAACGCCTCGCCCCACCTGGCCGAACTGCTGACACGGGCGATTGCCGAGGAACCGGCGGTCCTGCTGCGTGATGGCGGCGTCATCGCCACCGGCTTCGATGAACAGCTGGACGAGCTGCGGGCGATCCAGGAGAACTGCGACGCCTTCCTGTTGGACCTGGAAACCCGTGAACGGGCGCGGACCGGCATTGGCAACCTGCGGGTGCAGTTCAACAAGGTGCATGGGTTCTACATCGAGGTCACTTCCAGCGGGCTGGACAAGGTGCCACTGGACTACCAGCGCCGCCAGACCCTGAAGAACGCCGAGCGTTTCATCACGCCGGAGCTCAAGACCTTTGAAGACAAGGCCTTGTCCGCGCAGGAGCGGGCATTGGCGCGCGAAAAGCTGCTGTACGAAACCGTGATCGACCAGCTCAGCGAAGAGCTGCCGACGCTGGGTCGGCTGGCGCGGTCGCTGGCCTCGCTGGATGTGCTGGCGACGCTGGCCGAACGGGCCGCAACGCTCAACTGGTGTCGCCCCGAATTTGTCAGCCATCCCTGCATCGACATCCAGGGCGGCCGCCACCCGGTGGTCGAGGCGCGGCTGCGCGAGACGGGCGCCGGCGAATTCATGGCCAATGACTGCCGGCTGGACGCCCGCACCAAGCTGCTGGTCATCACCGGCCCCAACATGGGTGGTAAATCCACCTTCATGCGGCAGGTGGCACTGATTGCGCTGTTGTCCGCCCTGGGCGCCTACGTACCGGCGACCACCTGCCGGCTCGGGCCCATCGACGCCATCCACACCCGGATCGGTGCCGCAGACGACCTGGCCAATGCGCAGTCCACCTTCATGCTGGAGATGACCGAAGCGGCGGCCATCCTGCATAGCGCGTCCGAGCAATCGCTGGTGCTGATGGACGAAATCGGCCGGGGCACCTCGACCTTTGACGGCTTGGCGCTGGCAGGTGCCATTGCCACCCACCTGCATGACAAGTGCCGGTCCTTCACGCTCTTTGCCACCCACTACTTCGAGCTCACCGAATTCCCGGCCAAGCATCCGCAAGCGGTGAACATGCATGTCTCGGCGGTGGAAAGCGGCGAGGACATCGTCTTCCTGCATGAGATCCAGCTCGGCCCGGCCAGCCGGAGCTACGGCGTGCAGGTGGCCCGGCTGGCGGGCATGCCGTCACCGGTGGTGCGGCAGGCCCGCGCAGCACTGGAAGCCCTGGAGGCGCGCGCCTCCGAGGGCGAAACGCAGATCGACCTCTTTGCCCCGCCGCCGGAACCCGCCTTGTCGGCCGTGGCAGATGTGGAATCTCCGTTGCTGGACGCCTTGCGTGACATCGACCCGGACGCCTTGAGCCCGCGCGAGGCGCATGCCATGCTTTACCAGCTCAAATCGGTGGCCAACCAGCGTCGCTGACGACTGGGCACTGCCAAAGGACTTGAACGATCACCCTCATGAGCACTGCCCAGCCCCACGCCAAACGCCCTGCCGATGACGAGTCGCCACCGACGCGGACGATCGTCTTCTCCCACGCCAACGGATTCCCCGCAGGTTGTTATCGCGTGTTGTTCGACGTTTGGCAGGCGGCTGGCTGGCAGGTGCATGCGCTGCCGCGCATTGGCCACAACCCCAGTTTCCCGGTCACCAGCAACTGGCCACATCTGCGTGATGAACTGCTTCATTTCATCCAGGATGAGGTCCAGCCGGCTGGGCCGGTGATGCTGATTGGCCACTCGCTGGGCGGCATCGTGTCGCTGCTGGCGGCCTGCAAGAAGCCCTCGCTGGCGGCTGGGCTCGTGATGCTGGATTCACCGGTGGTGGACGGGTGGCGGGCCCACAGCCTGCAGGTGGTCAAGGCCGCCGGGCTCATCCAGCGTGTGTCACCGGGCAAGGTCTCCCGGTTGCGCCGTCACGAATGGCCCAGCCGGCCGGACGTGCATGCGCATTTCGCGTCCAAGAGCAAATTCGCCCGCTGGGATCCCCGGGTCCTGCAGGACTACGTCGGCAGCGGCTTCGACACGCTGGCAGACGGCCGCGTGAAGCTGGGCTTCAGCCGGGACATCGAGACCCGGATCTACGACACCCTGCCCCACAACCTGCCGCACATCCTGCGCAACCACCCACCGCGTTGCCCGGTCGCCTTCATCGCCGGCACCCAGTCCGAGGAACTGCGCCAGGCGGGCGCCGCAGGCTCCAAGGCCCTGGCGAAACACCTGTTTCGCTGGTTCGAAGGCACCCACCTCTACCCGTTCGAGCGTCCCGACGACACCGCTGCGCTGGTGCTGGCATTGATGAGGGAGATGGCGCCCTCCCCGACACGCATATAATGCCGCTTTACCACCACGGCGTTTTTGGGTCCGGAAGAACCAGGGCGCTGCAAGACAATGACCAAGTACGTCTTCGTCACCGGCGGTGTCGTGTCCTCCCTCGGCAAGGGCATCGCATCGGCCTCCCTAGCGGCGCTTCTCGAGTCCCGCGGCCTCAAGGTCACCCTCATCAAGCTGGATCCCTACATCAACGTGGATCCGGGCACCATGTCCCCCTTCCAGCATGGTGAGGTGTTCGTTACCGATGACGGTGCGGAAACTGACCTGGACCTGGGCCACTACGAGCGCTTCATCACCACCCGGATGAAGCGCAGCAACAACTTCACCACCGGACAAATCTACATGTCCGTGCTGGAGAAGGAGCGTCGCGGCGACTATCTGGGCAAGACCGTCCAGGTCATCCCGCACATCACCAACGAGATGCAGGAATTCATCCGTCGCGGCGCCGGTCACGGCACGCCCGACGCGGTGGACGTGGCCATCGTTGAAATCGGCGGCACGGTGGGCGACATTGAATCGCTGCCGTTCCTGGAAGCTGCTCGTCAGATGAGCCTCAAGCTGGGCCCCACCAATGTGGCCTACGTCCATCTGACCTACGTGCCCTGGATCGCCGCTGCCGGCGAGCTCAAGACCAAGCCGACCCAGCACACCGTCCAGAAACTGCGCGAAATCGGCATCCAGCCCGACGCCCTGCTGTGCCGGGCCGACCGCCGCATCCCGGATGACGAACGCGAAAAGATCTCGCTGTTCACCAACGTGCCCGAGTACGGTGTGATCTCCATGTGGGATGTCAACACCATCTACAAGGTGCCGCGCGTCCTGCACGAACAAGGCCTGGACCAGCTCATCTGCACCAAGCTGCAGCTCAACACCAAGTCCACCGACCTCAAGCGTTGGGACACCCTGGTGCATGAGGTGGAGAACCCCAAGACCGAAGTCAACATCGCCATGTGCGGCAAGTACACCGACCTGTCGGACAGCTACAAGTCGCTCAACGAGGCGCTGCGCCACGCCGGCATCCACAACCATGCCCGCGTCAACATCGAGTACGTCGACTCCGAGACCCTGGACGATGAACACATCGGCCAACTCGGCAAGTTTGACGCCATTCTCGTGCCCGGCGGCTTCGGCAAGCGTGGCGTGGAGGGCAAGATCCTGGCGGCCCAGTATGCCCGCGAGCATCGCACCCCCTACCTGGGCATCTGCCTGGGCATGCAGGTCGCGACCATTGAATACGCCCGCCACCTGGCGCACCTGGACGGCGCGAATTCCACCGAATTCGAACCCGAATCCCCGCACCCCGTCATCGCGTTGATCGACGAGTGGCAGGACGCCGACGGCACCATCCAGAAGCGTGACGAAAAGTCCGACCTGGGCGGCACCATGCGTCTGGGCGCCCAGAGCTCGGACGTCAAGCCCGGCACGCTGGCCTATGAGATCTATGGCCCGGTCGTGACCGAGCGCCATCGCCACCGCTACGAAGCCAACGAGCACTACCTCGACCGCCTGCAAGACGCTGGCCTCGTGATCTCCGCCATCACCCAGCGCGAGAAACTCACTGAAATCGTCGAGCTGCCGCGCAACGTGCATCCCTGGTACATGGGCGTGCAATTCCACCCGGAATTCAAGTCCACCCCCTGGGGCGGCCACCCGCTCTTCACCGCCTTCATCAAGGCGGCGCTGGAACACAAGGTCAAGAGCGGCCACGGCACGAAAGCTGACAACACGGCTGACAACAAAGCCGATATCAAGGCCGCCTGAGCCCCACCCACCCCGGAGACCCCATGCCCGCCTTCATCATCATTGATGTGACCGTGACCGATGCCGACAAGATGGCGGCCTACCGCGAATGGAGCACCAAAGCGATGAAGGAGCATGGGGCCGAGGTGCTGGTGCGCGGTGGCGAGATCGAGGTCCTGGAGGGCGACTGGGCCCCCAGCCGCCTGGTGGTGCTCAAGTTCACCGACCGTGACGCGGCCAAGGGCTTCTATCACTCCGAGACCTACCTGCGCGCACGCCAGTTGCGTGAGAACGCCGGCATCGTGCGCATGGTCGTGGTGGACGGGGCCTGAGAGCTTCGACAGCACACCCGCAGATTGTTCAGCGCTGGTAACGGATAGCTGGCACCATGCGCGGCGCTAAGTTTTTCTACTTCTGGAGACTGTTTTCATGAGCGCGATTGTTGACATCGTCGGACGCGAGATCCTCGATAGCCGTGGCAACCCCACTGTCGAGTGCGACGTGCTGCTGGAATCCGGCGTGATGGGCCGTGCGGCCGTGCCGTCGGGCGCCTCCACCGGTTCGCGTGAAGCCATCGAACTGCGTGACGGCGACAAGAACCGCTACCTGGGCAAGGGCGTGCTCAAGGCCGTGGAACACATCAATACCGAGATCTCCGAAGCCGTGCTGGGCCTGGACGCCTCGGAACAAGCCTTCCTGGACAAGACCCTGATCGACCTGGACGGCACCGAGAACAAGAGCCGCCTGGGCGCCAACGCCATGCTGGCTGTCTCCATGGCCGTGGCCCGCGCTGCTGCTGAAGAGTCCGGCCTGCCCCTGTACCGCTACTTCGGCGGCATGGGCGGTGTGCAACTGCCGGTGCCGATGATGAACGTCATCAACGGCGGCGCCCACGCCAACAACTCGCTGGACCTGCAGGAACTCATGATCGTCCCCGTGGGCGCACCGAGCTTCCGTGAAGCCCTGCGCTGGGGTGCCGAAGTCTTCCACGCACTCAAGAAGATCATCGACAGCAAGGGCATGCCCACCGCCGTCGGCGACGAAGGCGGCTTCGCGCCCAACGTGGAAAGCCATGAAGCCGGCCTGCAACTGATCCTGGAAGCGATCGACAAGGCGGGCTACACCGCTGGCGAGCAGATCGCCCTGGCGCTGGACTGCGCGGCCAGCGAGTTCTACAAGGACGGCAAGTACGTGCTGGAAGGCGAAGGCGGCGTGCAACTGAGCGCCGAGCAGTGGACCGACATGCTGGCCACCTGGGTCGACAAGTACCCCATCATCTCCATCGAAGACGGCATGGCCGAAGGCGACTGGGATGGCTGGAAGCACCTGACCGAACGCCTGGGCAAGAAGGTTCAGCTGGTGGGCGACGACCTGTTCGTCACCAACACCAAGATCCTGAAGGAAGGCATCGACAAGGACATCGCCAACTCGATCCTGATCAAGATCAACCAGATTGGCACCCTGACCGAGACCTTCGCCGCCATCGAGATGGCCAAGCGCGCCGGCTACACCGCCGTGATCTCGCACCGCTCGGGCGAAACCGAAGACTCCACCATCTCGGACATCGCCGTGGGCCTGAACGCTGGCCAGATCAAGACCGGCTCGCTGTCGCGCTCGGACCGCATGGCCAAGTACAACCAGCTGCTGCGCATCGAGGAAGACCTGGGCGAAATCGCCGTCTACCCCGGCCGCTCTGCGTTCTACAACCTGCGCTGATCGCACAGCGTATGCGTGCCCTCGGGCACGCCGCAGAACACCCGGCAAAGCGCCTCCCTCGCGGAGGCGCTTTTTTCATCGGCCAGGTCTTGCCTCCTCACGCGTTACCAAACGTTGCGTCGGCACCGCATCTGCAAGCATTTGTGCGTAGCCCACCTGAATGCGGTAGCCCTGCCGCCATGGGCCGACATGGGCTGAGGCTAAACTTCGGCCCGTGAAAGCCCTGGCCATCGTCCTGACCGCCTTCCTGGTCGCCATCCAGGCTCAGCTCTGGCTGGGCAAGGGCGGCCTGGCCCGCGGCGTCCAGTTACGCGCGGAGGTGCAGGAGCAGCGTGAGGCCAACGAGAAGGCCCGCGCCCGCAACGCACAATTACAGGCCGAGCTGCTGGACCTGCGTGAAGGCCTGGAAATGGTCGAAGAAAAAGCACGCATGGAACTGGGCATGGTCAAGCCGGACGAAGTGTTTGTCCCCCTGCGACGCTGAACGTGATGGTGCCTGACTCGCTGCAAGCGCTGCTGGACGTGGCGCTCTCTCCCGCATTCATCGCCCTGGGCAGCCCCATCAGCTGGCTGGAACTGGCGGCCTTTGTGCTGGCCGTCTGGATGGTGGTGTGCAACATGCGGGTACAGGTGCTGGCCTGGCCCCTGGCACTGACCAGCTCCCTGCTCTACTTCGTACTCTTCTGGAGCGGCAAGCTCTATGGCGAGGCCACGCTGCAGTTGCTGTTCGCGGCGCTGGCGCTGTGGGGCTGGTGGCAATGGATGCGCGGCCGCACCCGGGACGGTCAGTCCCTGCATGTGCGCACCCTGGGCACCCGCGGCCGCTGGCTGGCCCTGATGGCCACGCTGGTGGCCTGGCCGCTGCTGGGGCTGTTCCTCCAGCACCGCACCGATTCCCCACTCCCCTACTGGGATGCCCTGCCCACCGTGGCCAGCATCACCGGCCAGTGGCTGCTGGGCCGCAAATACCAGGAGAACTGGCCCGTCTGGGTGGTGGTCAACTTGGTGAGCGTGGCGCTGTTCGCGTTCAAGGGCTACTGGCTGACGGTGGTGCTCTACGCCGTGTTCGTGCCGATGTCGGTGGCGGGCTGGCGCGCGTGGCAGCGGCAACTGGGCGCCGCGGTTCCGGCTTGAGGCCCCCATGGCGCTCCACATTGCGCTGCTAGGCGCCGAAAGCACCGGCAAGAGCCAGCTCGGCCTGGCACTGCAGGACCACCTGGCCCGCAACACTCGCCTGCGCCCGGCCCTGGTGACCGAATACCTGCGTGAATGGTGCAACCGCGAGGGCCGCACCCCGAGGCCGGACGAACAGATGGCCATCGCCATCGAGCAGCAGGCCCGCGGCCAGGCTGCCGCGCGCGACCATGATGTGGTGCTGCACGACACCACCCCGCTGATGACCGCCGTCTACAGCGACCAACTCTTCCAGGACAGCAGCCTCTACCCCTTCGCCATCCAGGCCCAGTCCGGCATGGATGCCACGCTGCTGATGGCGCTGGACCTGCCCTGGGTGGCCGACAGCATGCGCGACGGCCCCCACGCCCAGGCGCCCACGGACCGCCTGGTCCGCCGCGCGCTCCGTGCGGCAAAGCTGGACTTCAGCGTGGTCGGCGGCCGGGGTGACGACCGACTCGCGCAGGCGCTCAACGCCCTGGGCCCGCTGCTGCGCGCCCACGTGGCACCCGGCGACGGCCTCTTCAGCCGCCTGATGCAACGAGACGACAGTCTCGGCGGCGAATGGCACTGTGAACACTGCGACGACGCGGCTTGCGAACACGCCAGCCGCCGGCAACGTCGCTGAAACAAAACCGAAGGCACAATCTCGCCGGTCGTCAATCGCAAACGTTTGGGTATCAGGAGCTTTTTGATGGTTATCAGCCTCTCCCGCCTTCTGAATGCAGTTCCGGCGCGCTCAGCACTGCCCGTGGTGTTGGGTGCCGCGTTGCTCAGCGCGTGTGGTTCCTGGACGAACACGCCAGCCCCCACCGCCGCGTCAAACGCCCAGACGGTCGCGGTCAAGGTGCTGGCCATCAACGACTTTCACGGCAACCTGCTGCCGCCCGCAGGCGGCATCCGTCTGAAGGACCCGGCGGATCCGTCGAAAACCATCACCATCGATGCTGGCGGCGCAGAGCGCATGGCCACCGTGGTGCAGCAGCTCAAGGCCAAGAACCCGAACCACGTCTTTGTGGCTGCGGGTGACCTGGTGGGCGCCAGCCCGCTGCTGTCCGCCCTCTTCCACGACGAACCGACCATCGAATCCCTGGGGATGATGGGACTGGACCTGTCGGCCGTGGGCAACCACGAGTTCGACCAAGGCATCACCGAGCTGCTGCGCAAGCAGAACGGCGGCTGCCATCCCAAGGACGGCTGCAAGGGCCCCACATCGTTCACCGGCGCCCACTATCAGTACCTGGCCGCCAGCACCCTGGACACCGCCACCGGCAAGACCGTGTTGCCGGCCTATAGCATCAAGCGCTTCGAGGGCGTGCCGGTGGGTTTCATCGGCCTGACCCTCAAGGGCACGCCGGAGCTGGTCAGCCCCAACGGGGTGAAGGGCCTGGCCTTCCAGGACGAAGCCGAGACGGTGAACAAGCTGGTGCCGGAACTGGTCAAGCAAGGGGTGCAGACCGTGGTGGTGCTGATCCATGAAGGCGGCGCCCCTACCGGCAGCTACAACGAATGCCCGGGCATCTCCGGCCCGATCGTGGACATCGTGAAGAAGCTGGACCCCCATGTGGGCCTGGTGGTGTCCGGCCACACCCATCGCGCCTACAACTGCCGCATCGACGGCCGGCTGGTCACCAGCGGCGACAAGTACGGCACCCTGGTCAGCGAAATCGACCTGACCCTGGACCGCACCAACGGCCGCCTGGTTCAGGCCCGCGCCGAGAACCTGATCGTGCGCCCCGAAACGCCCAAGGACCCGCGCCAGACCGCGCTGATCGACGCCTACCAGAAGCTGGCCGGCCCGCTGATCGACCGACCGGTGGGCTTCCTGGCCAAGTCTCTGAGCAAGGAAGGCGCTGACAAGGACAAGGGCGGCGGCTCCACCGTCGGCCAGGCCGTGGCGGACGCCATGCTGACCGCCACAGCGGCCCCTGACGCCGGTGGCGCCCAGATCGCCCTGACCAACATTGGCGGCGTGCGCACCGGCATCGTCCGCCGTCCGGACGGCGTGGTGACCTTTGGCGACCTGTTTGCTGCCCTCCCCTTCTCCAACGCCCTGGTGGTGATGGAATACACCGGTGCCCAGCTCCAGCAGGCCCTGGAAGAGCAATGGCAGGCCAACGACAGCAAGTTCCTGCCGCTGCAGGTGTCACGCGGCCTGACCTATCAGTGGGACAAGCGCCGCCCGGTCGGCCAACGCCTGGTGCCTGGCAGCCTGACCCTGAACGGCCAACCAGTGCGCGCCGACCAGCGCCTGCGCGTGGTGGTCAACAGCTTCCTGCAGGCAGGTGGCGACGGGTTCGTCACGCTGGCCAAGGGGCGGCAGGTCCAGGTCGGCCCGGATGACGTCCAGGCCCTGGAGGCGTATTTCAAGAGCCACGGCACCACGCCGGTGGCACCCACCAGCCTGGACCGCACCGTGCGTGTGGATGCGGGTAGCGGCGATTGATCCGAGGTCGCCGGCCTGCGGTCGCCGGTCGCCGGTCGGCGGTGGGCTTTCGGCAATAAGTAGCCGGCCTCTGTGGGCCGGCCCGGGTCTTACTGGATGTTGCCGCTTCCAGGGGCCTGCTTCTCCACCTCGGTGAACAGCTCACCCACATCCACCGCGTCAAACACGTAGTGGTTGCCGCAGAACTCGCAGCCGATCTCCACGCCTCCCAGTTCAACGAGGATCTCGTCCACCTCCTGGCGACCCAGGCCCAGCAGCATGCGCCCCACCCGCTCACGCGAGCAGGTACACGCAAACCGCGGCGCCTGCGGCTCGAAACGGCGCACCGTCTCTTCCCAGAACAGGCGGCGCAGGATGGTTTCGCTGTCCAGCGTCAGCAGTTCCTCGCTGGTCAGCGTCGCGGCCAGCATGCTGATGCGGTTGTAGGCGTCCTCCATCAACTCGCGCTCCACGCCGGAGCTTGCACCGGCCTCCAGGTTGCCTTCGCCCTCAATGGGCAGGCGCTGGATCAGCAGGCCGGCGGCGATCTGGTCGTTTGCCGCCAGCACCAGCGTACTGTCCAGCTGTTCGGACTGGCGCATGTAGTGCTGCAGCACGTCCGAGAGCTTGTCCAGCGGCTCACCCTGCGGGCCCGTCAGCGGCACGATGCCCTGGTAGGGCTGCTGCCCGGGCAAGCGGTCCTTCGGGTCCAGCGTGATGGCACAGCGGCCCTGGCCGTGTGCATTGAGCATCTGCTGCAACGTGGCGTCGTCCGGTACGTCCTCACGGGTCTTGGCGGTGGCACGGAAGCTCATGTCCGGCTGCACCTCGGCCACGGCCAGCTTCAGCGGCCCATCCCCCATCACCTGGAAGATCAGCGAGCCGCTGAACTTGATGTTGGCCTGCATCAGCACCCCGGCCGCCGCCATCTGGCCGACCAGGTCGCGCACGGGCGGCGGCAGCGGCTCCTTGCGGCGGCTCAGCATGTCCTTCCAGCTGCTGTCCAGCCGCACCAGCATGCCGCGCACCGGCAGGCCTTCAAACAGGAACTTGTGCAGTTCGCTCATGGATATCCTTCAATCGATTCGAGTAAGCGTTTCGGCGTAGCGCTGGCCGTTGCGCACGTAGTGGGCGGCGCTCATGGACAGGCCGTTGATCTGTTCCGGCGTCAGTTCGCGTACCACCTTGGCCGGGGCACCCACGATCAGGCTGCCGTCCGGGAAGACCTTGCCTTCGGTCACCAGCGCACCGGCCCCGACCAGACAGTTGCGGCCGATACGGGCCCCATTCAAGACAATGGCCCCAATGCCGATGAGGGAGTTCTCCCCCACGGTGCAGCCGTGCAGCATCACCTGGTGGCCCACGGTGACGTTTTCCCCCAGCACCAGCGGCATGCCGGCATCCGCATGCAGCACGCTGCCGTCCTGGATGTTGGAGCCGGCACCGATGGTCAGGTGCTCGCTGTCGCCGCGCAACACGGCGTTGAACCAGACACTGACCCGGTCGCCCAGCGTCACCCGGCCAATGACCTGGGCGTTGTCGGCCACCCAGACGGCCTCGCCCAGTTCGGGCCGGTGGTCGCCCAGTTGATAAACAGCCATGGTGTGTGCTCCCGGTGAGCCGTCGGGGTTTCGCCGGCGCAAAAGCGATAATTCTAAGGATGGAACTTCGTACCCGCGCGCTGCAGGTCCTTCAGATCCCGGACCCGTACGAGAAGGCGGCGGCCGCCCGCGCGCTTTTTGACGGCCGGCCGACCCTGGCGCTGGACCCTGCCCTGATGCTGCAGCCCGGCACCGAGCTGCCCGGCCGCCCCGCCCGGCCGCAGCTGATGTCGGTGCTGCAGGTGCCTTCGCGCTCGCCTTTCACGACCGAAGGCCGGGCGGCGCTGCTGCACGCCATTGCCCACATCGAATTCAATGCCATCAACCTGGCACTGGACGCGGTCTGGCGCTTTCCCGGCATGCCGGAGGCGTTCTACACGGACTGGCTGCAGGTGGCCGCCGAAGAGGCCTTCCACTTCAGCCTGCTGGACGAGCACCTGCGCACCCTGGGCAAGCAGTACGGCGATTACGACGCCCATGACGGCCTGTGGTCCATGGCGCGCCGCACCGAGGGCGACGTGCTGGCGCGCATGGCACTGGTCCCCCGCACGCTGGAGGCCCGCGGGCTGGACGCCACACCACCGCTTCAGGCCAAACTGGCCAGGGCCGGAGACCATCGCGCGGTGGAGATTCTGGGCATCATCCTTCGGGATGAGGTGGGCCACGTGCTCATCGGCAACCGCTGGTATCGGCATCTCTGCAAGGCACGTGGGCTGGATCCGGTGGCGCTGTATCCCACCCTGGTGGAGCGCTTCGAGGCCCCACGCCTCAGGCCGCCGTTCAATGTGCAAGCGCGGACTGCGGCGGGATTCAGCCCCGAGGAGATTGCCTACCTCAGCAGTTGAGAAGCCGCCTCCCTCAATGCTCTCCACACCGTCCGATCTCTCGGCCCCTCTCCGCCACCCCGCCGCCCCTCTCGCCCACCCTCATCGGCACCGCCCCACGGCGGAACGAATGCCACCGCCCCCACCCCTTCATGTCCCGTATCCAAGCCAACCTCCTGCTCACCCTCATCGCCATGATCTGGGGGTCGGCCTTCGTCGCCCAGGCGCATGGCATGGAACACCTCGGGCCGATGATGTTTACCGGGGTGCGTTTCCTCATCGGCGCGCTGGTGGTGTTGCCGCTGATCGTCCGTGAGCGCCGCGCCCCGGGCGCCAAGGTACTGACGCGCGGTGACGGCTGGAAGATCATCGGCCTGGGCGTGCTGCTCACCCTGGGCGCGGCCCTTCAGCAAATCGGCATCCAGTCCACGACGGTGACCAACGCCGGATTCCTCACCGCGCTGTACGTACCGCTGGTGCCGCTGCTGGGCTGGCTGCTGCTGCGCCATTGGCCGCACTGGTCCGTCTGGCCGGGTGCGCTGGCCTGCCTGGTGGGGGCCTTCCTGCTGTCGGGCGCGCATGAATTGAACATCGGCCTGGGCGACGCCTGGGTGATGGCCTCCGCCCTGCCCTGGGCCATCCATGTGCTGCTGATCGGCGTGGTGGCAGACCGCATGAACTCCCCCTACACCGTGGCCGGGGGGCAGTTTCTGTGCTGCGGGCTGTTGGGGTTGGCCTGGGGCCTGGGCTTCGAGACCTGGAGCTGGGAAGGTCTGCAGTCGGCAGCGTGGCCGCTGCTCTACACAGGCGTGCTCTCGGTGGGCGTCGCCTTCACCGCACAGGTGGTCGCCCAGCGTTATGCCCACGCCGCGGATGCCGCCATCATTCTTTCGTCGGAGACGCTCTTCACCGCCGGCTTCGGTTATGTGCTGATGGGCGACCGGCTGTCGCCATCCGGCCTGCTGGGCTGCGGGCTGATCCTGGGCGCCATGCTGTTCATCCAGTTGCTGCCGATGTTGCGGGTGCTGCGGCCTCGCGCCGCCTGAGCCGGATTTGCCCGTGCCTGGCCCCGGAGCCGGGCCAAGCCTGACGCCGGTCAGTCCAGCGGGAACGCCGTGCTGCGTTTGACGGTCCTGAGCACCAGCATCGAATTGGCCCGGGCCACCCCCGGCAGCTGCATCAGGACCTGCGTGTGCAGCCGCTCCAGATCCTCGGCATCCCGATAAGCGAAGCGCAGCAGGTAGTCGTTGCTGCCCGCCACATAGAAGCAGTCCAGGATGTCCGGGGAGTCCTTCACCGCCTGCTCAAACTCCGCCAGCGCTGCCGGCGTCATCCGCTCCACGTTGATGATGGTGTAGCTGGTGCCGGGCTTGCCGATGGCCTTGGGATTGAGCAAAGCCACCACTCGGTCGATCACGCCCTCTTCTTCCAGGCGCTTTACCCGCCGCAGGCAGGCAGATGCTGAAAGGTGCACCTGCTGCGCCAGCGCCTGGTTGGACAGGCGGGCATCCTGCTGCAAGGCCGCCAGAATGGCGCGATCAATCGAATCCAATGTGGGGCTGGTGCTCATGGGCGGCATTTTCTGCGAACCCCGAGCACAACCGCCGCAAAAAATTGCGCCGCCTCGGGTTTTCCTGACATCACGACGCTCGCCGATTGTGCGCACGCTTGCCTAGACTGGCGGTATGACACAGCCCACCCAGACCGACCTTGGCGCCTACTGGATGCCCTTCACCGCCAACCGGCAGTTCAAGGAATCCCCCCGCCTGCTAACGCGGGCCGACGGCATGTACTTCACTGACGACAAGGGCCGCCGCGTGCTGGACGGCATTGCCGGGCTGTGGTGCGTGAATGCCGGCCACAACCGGCCGCGCATCGTCAAGGCCATCCAGGAACAGGCGGCGGAGCTGGACTTCGCCCCACCCTTCCAGATGGGCCACCCCAAGGCGTTTGAACTGGCCTCCCGTCTGGCCGACATCGCCCCTACCGGCCTGAACAAGGTGTTCTTCACCAACTCCGGCTCGGAGGCGGTGGAGACGGCGCTCAAGATCGCCCTGGCCTACCACCGCGCCCGCGGCGAAGGCCAGCGCACGCGGCTGATCGGCCGTGAGCGGGGCTACCACGGCGTGAACTTCGGCGGCATGTCCGTGGGGGGCATGGTGGCCAACCGCAAGATGTTCGGCACCTTGCTGGCCGGCGTGGACCACATCCGCCACACCCATGACATCGGCCGCAATGCGTTCAGCGTCGGCCAACCCGCCCATGGGGCGGAACTGGCGGACGACCTGGAGCGGCTGGTGGCCCTGCACGACGCGTCCACCATCGCTGCCGTCATTGTGGAGCCCATCGCCGGCTCGGCCGGGGTGTTGCTGCCCCCACAGGGCTACCTGCAACGCCTGCGCGAGATCTGCGACAAACACGGCATCCTGTTGATCTTCGACGAAGTCATCACCGGCTTTGGCCGCACCGGGCAGCCGTTTGCCGCGCAGACCTTCGGCGTCACGCCCGACCTGATGACCACGGCCAAGGGCCTGACCAACGGCTGCGTGCCCATGGGGGCCGTGTTTGCGCGGCAGACCATCCACGACACCTTCATGCAAGGGCCGGACCACCTCATCGAGTTCTTCCACGGCTACACCTACTCGGCGCACCCGCTAGCCTGCGCCGCCGGCCTGGCCACGCTGGACACCTATGCGGAAGAAGGCCTGCTCACCCGCGCCGGTGAGATGCAAGGCTACTTCGCCGAGGCCTTGCATTCGCTCAAGGGGGAGCCGCACGTGATCGACGTGCGCAACTTCGGACTGGTGGGTGGTGTAGAGCTGACACCGCGCCCCGGCGAGCCCACCAAACGCGCCTTCACCACCTTCCTGGACTGCTGGGATCAGGGCGTGCTGCTGCGCACCACCGGCGACATCATTGCCCTCTCCCCACCGCTGATCGCCAGCCGGGAGGATCTGGACCGCATGATTGATGCGATCCGGACGGCGTTGCGTCGGCTGCCCTGAGACACCGCTCGACAAGGCCTCCGCAGCTGGACGCAGCCCGATACGGCCGGACAGGGGCCGACAGGTCCCTGCCACCGTTGCACCATCAGGCATGATGGCGTCACTCATGCAAAGCTCCGCCTCGCCATCCCGCCCGTCATCCGCCACGCTTGTCACCCACGGCCATGCGCACCATGTGCCCTGGCTGGCTTACGGATGCCTTGCCGCCAGCACCAGCGTCATCGGCAGCTATGTCGGCCTGTCCAAGCTGCTGGTGGCGGTGTTCCCGGTGTTCCTGCTCGCGTGGCTGCGTTTTGGCATGGCGGCCGTGATCATGATGCCGTGGCTGGCGCGTACGCCGGATGAAGGGCCGATGTCGCGCCGCACCAAGGGGCTGCTGTTCCTGCTGTCCTTCTTCGGGAACTTTCTGTTCTCGATCTGCATGCTGTTCGGCGTGCGGCACAGCTCCGCCGTCGTCGCCGGCGTCGTCATGGCCGGCATCCCGGCGGCTGTGGCGCTGTTGTCCTTCATCTTTCTGCGTGAGCGCATCGGCGCGCGGGTGCTGGCGGGCATTGCCCTGGCGGTGTCAGGCATTGCCCTGGTCGCCTTGAACAAGCAAGACAGCGGCGCCGCCGCCCAGAGCGGCTGGGGCGCCCTGCTGCTGCTGGGCGCCGTCTTGTGCGAGGGCAGTTATGTCGTCATTGGGAAGCGGCTGACGCAGGCCTTGTCCGCCAAGCGCATCAGCGCGTTGATCAATCTCTGGGGCCTGGCGCTGGTGACACCGCTGGGGATCTGGCAGGCGCTGGTCTTCAATTTCGGTGCTGTTGATGTCAAACACTGGGGCCTGCTGCTGTTCTATGCGGTGGCCGCCAGCATGATCACCGTCTGGCTGTGGATGCAGGGGCTGCGACATGTCAGCGCCCCCAAGGCTGGGGTGTTCATGGTCTTCCTGCCGATCTCGACGGCGGTCATCGGGGTCGTTTTCCTGGGTGAAACGATGTCCAGCCTGCAGCTCCTGGCCTATGCGCTGGCGCTGGGGGGCGTGGTGTTGGCGACCTGGCCGAATCGAGTCACATCTGGGGGAGCCATCACGTCCGCACCCATCACGGTCAGCGAGACGGGCACTGGCAAAGCCACGGCCACGAGCACGGCCACAGCCAGAGCGACAGGCACGGCCACGGCCACGGCCACAGCCACAGGCACAGCGTCTCCAGCTTCCCCGCTGGACCTGTAGGCGCCAGGCCACTGTAAATCCCGTAGAGGGAACCCGGGCTCGCGAGAGGTATGCAGACTCCTGGTCTGGCCCTGCTTGGCCTGCTTGGCCCTGCTTGGCATTGCTGGCCTTGCCCCTCTCCCCGACTTATAGCTGCTGCACGAAAAGCAATGACTTCTGCCCGAAAACGGGCTGCAGCAAGGCCTCCGCCTCCTGTAGGCTTACTACCAATGTAATACCATTTGGGATTCCGTCTGTATTCCGCCCTGTACGGTTCCCCCATTGATGCCTGCTACCCACGACTCCCTGACCAGCGCCAGCCCTCCCCAGCAATGGGAAGCGTGGGTGCGCGACTGGTTCTCCGTTCTGAAGCAAGCGCCGCGGGAGAGCCTGGCCGGCCACGCGGGCGGCAATCGCGCGCCCGGCATTGGTACCGGTGCCGCTGCCGGCGTGGACACGCCCCCGCATGCCCTGGTGTTCGCGCCACACCCGGATGATGAGTGCATCGTCGGGGCCCTGCCCTTGCGTCTACGGCAGGAAGGCGGCTGGCGGGTCACCAACGTCGCGGTGACGCTGGGCAGTCGCCTGGAGCGACGTGCCGAGCGCCTGGCTGAGCTGGAAGCGGCCTGCGAGGTGCTCGGTTTCGAATTGCGCTTGCTGGCGGCGGACGGTTTCGAGCAGGTCAAGCCAGAAGCGGCCGACGCCGGCACACCGCTGTGGCGGGCCCAGGTCACGCAGGTCGCCGAGCTTCTCAAGGCGGAGCGTCCTGGCCTGGTCCTGGTGCCTCACGCGGCGGATGGCATTCCCACCCACATCGGCGTCCACCGCTTGGTGACAGACGCGCTGCGGGAGGCGCGCCTGTCCACCGTGGTCGCCTGGACCGAGTTCTGGGCCACGCAGGACGCGCCCAACACGCTGGTCGAGACCGGCGTGGCCGACACCGCCCGCCTGGTTCGCGCCCTGGCCTGCCACCATGGCGAAATCGCCCGCAACCCCTACCATCTGCGGCTGCCGGCCTGGATGGCAGACAACGTGCGCCGGGGCGGAGAATTGCTGGCCGGTGCCGGCGAAGCGCCGCCACCGTTCGGCTTTGCGACCCTGTACCGCCTGTCCCGATGGGTGGACGGCGAGCAGGCTGCTGACCTGCCACCGGCCACGCTTGCCTGTGATCTGCCACTGTCGTTCAAGACTCTCATTGCTTCCCCACCTCCATGAGCCCGACGCCGCCCCCCACGCATCTCCGTGTCCATCAGTTCGCCGGCCTCAAGCCGGGGCCTCGCCTGCTGGTGAGCGCCGCCGTGCACGGCAACGAGGTGGCGGGAGTGGGCGCCATCCAACGGGTGATGCGCCTGCTGGACGATGGCAGCCTGCAGTTGCTCAAGGGCACGTTGACCATGATTCCCATCGTCAACCCACTGGCGCACCGCCTGCAGCGCCGCGAGGGCGACCGCAATCTCAACCGCAACCTGCGCCCCACCCCCATCCCGCAGGACTTCGAGGACCGCATCGCCAACCAGCTCTGCCCCTGGCTGGCGGCCAGTGATGTGCTGCTGGACCTGCACAGCTTTAACAACCCCGGCCCTGCCTTTGCCATGCTCGGCCCGCGCAACAACGACGGGGACCTGGAACCCTTCCGCCACCAGGCCGCCGAAAGCGCCCTGGCCATGGCGGTCGGCACCGAGCGCATCGTTGAGGGCTGGCTCTCCACCTATGCCCTGGGCCTGAAGCGCCGCGCCGACAAGGCCAGCGACGGCAGCCGCCGCATGGCCCTGCAGCAGGACCCGCATTACGGTGTCGGCACGACCGAATACATGCGCAGCCAGGGTGGCTACGGCATCACGCTGGAATGCGGGCAGCATGAAGACCCCCAGGGGCCCGAAGTCGCCTTCAAGGCCATCGTGCGCACGCTGGTGCTGCTGGGCATGGTGGCGCCGGGCGGCGTGGCGGGTGTGGAACCGGCGGCCCCCCAGCGCCCGGTGGAATTGCTGCAACTCTATGAGGTCATTGACCGCGAGCACGTGGATGACCGCTTCGAACGCGCCTGGGCCAGCTTCGACCCCATTGCCGAAGGCGAGCGCATCGGCACGCGGGCGGATGGCACACCGGTGTTGGCACCGTCGGGCGGCCGCATCGTCTTCCCCAACAGCAAGGCCGAACCTGGCAATGAATGGTTCTACCTGGCAAAGCCCAGCGACCGAGTGTTGACTTGAGCCTGCGGCTAGAGTGCGGGGCATGAACGACACGACCCGCCTCGCGCCGCTGCGCATCGATTTCGTCTCCGACGTGGCCTGCCCCTGGTGCGCCGTCGGCCTCAAGTCCCTGGAGACCGCACTGGCGCGGCTGCCCGAGGTGAAGGTGGACCTGCACTTTCAGCCGTTCGAGCTCAACCCGGACATGCCACCGGAGGGTGAGGACATCGAGGAACACCTCAACCGCAAATACCGCTCGACGCCAGAGCAGCGCCAACAGATTCGCCAGCATCTTCGGGAGCGTGGCGCCGCCGTGGGCTTCACCTTCACCGAGGGCGCCCGCAGCCGCATCTACAACACCCTGGATGCACATCGGCTGCTGCACTGGGCTGGCCTGCAGTCCGCACAAGCCCAGCGTGATCTCAAGCTGGCCCTGCTGACGGCTTATCACACCCATGGCAAGAACCCGGGCGATCGAGAGGTGTTGCTGGAGACCGTCGCCAGCATCGGCCTGGACCGGGCGCAAGCCGCACACGTCTTCGACAGCGGTGAGTTCGCCAACGAGGTGCGTGAAGCAGAGGCGCTCTGGCAAGGCCATGGCATCAGTTCGGTGCCAGCGGTGATCATCAACGAGCGCTATCTGGTGTCCGGTGGTCAGCCGCCTGAGGCCTTTGAGCAGGCCTTGCGGCAGGTGACGCAGGAGATCGAAAGCGGGATGCTGGCGCAAGGGGGATGATCCGCGTCCGGGCAGCGCCCTGACCTGAGACAATCCGACGTCATCTCACCGGGGCCCGCGTTGTCCGCGTGGCCCTTTTTGTTTTTGCGCATTTGTAGTTCCGTCCATGTTCAAGAACCTGATCATTTATCGCATCGCCAATGACTGGCAGCCCAACGCCGAGAAGCTGGAAGACGCGCTGGAGCAGGAGCGTTTCGAACCCTGCGGCGCCACACAGGCCCTGTCGGCCGGCTGGGTGCCGCCGCGTGGCGAGCCGGGCGCCCGGCTGTTGGAAGAAATCGACGGCCATTGGCTGGTGAGCCTGCGGCTGGAAAAGCGCGTGCTGCCGGGCTCGGTGGTGCGAGAGCACCTGGATGAACTGGTCGAGAAGATCGAGCAGGAAACCGGGCGCCGCCCTGGCAAGAAGCAGCAACGCGACATGAAGGAGCAGGTGGAGCTGGAGCTACTGCCGCGGGCCTTCACGCTGCAATCGCACCTGCGTGTGTGGATTTCTCCCAAACAGCACCTGCTGATGGTGGATGCCGGCTCGTTGGGCAAGGCGGATGAGCTCATCAGCCTGCTGGTGAAGGCCGACACCTCGCTCAACCTGCACCTGCTGCAGAGCGCTGAATCCCCGGCGGCCTGCATGGCGGCCTGGCTGATGGATGGTGTGCCTCCCAAGGACTTCATCATCGACCGCGATTGCGAGCTCAAGGCCGCCGACGAGATGAAGGCGGCGGTGCGCTACGCCCGCCACAACCTGGACACCGACGAGGTGAAGGCCCATCTGACCAGCGGCAAGATGCCGACCCGTCTGGCCATGACCTGGAAAGAGCGGGTCTCCTTCACGCTGACCGACACGCTGCAAGTCAAGGGCATCAAGTTCCTGGACGTGGTGTTCGACGGCCGTGACAAACCCGCCAAGGACGAGGCATTCGACGTGGACGCGGCGCTGGCCACGGGTGAGCTGAGCCACCTGATCCCCGAGCTGGTGGAAGGCCTGGGCGGCGAACTGGACTTCATCGGACAGTCGGCCAAGATTGCGGCGGAGCATGCGCCTAAGGGGTCGGCGACGGCAGCCGTGGAGGCGCACCGCGCGCCGGCGATGGATGCTGAAGCGGCGACGGAAGCCGCGCCGTGGGATTGAGTTGATATCCCACGAAGCGACTGCCGTCTGATTTGCATCAAACGTCAAAGCGCCTGCGCCTCCTAGAACAGACTCTGCTGTTCCCCGACCTGCTGACCGGTGGCTCGGGCTTCAATCGCCAACAATTTCAGCTTGGTGTCCACACCGCCCGGCGCCGAGAACCCCGTCAGGTTGGCCGCCTTGCCGGCGCTGGGCGCGCCCATCACACGATGGCAGGGCACGATGGGTGCAAACGGGTTGTGCCCCTCGGCCCGGCCCACGGCGCGAGCCGCATGGGGTTGCCCTACGCGAGCAGCGACTTCGCCATAGGTCAGGGTCTGGCCCACCGGGATGCGGCGCGTCAGCGCCAGCACCTCACGGTCAAAGTCCGGCAGCAAGTGGTCGTCGAGCACGATCTCCAGCAAATCCCGCGGCTCTCCAGCCAGCAGCGCAGTGACGCTCTCACACGCATGGCGAACCGTCTCGGGTAGCTCGGCGGCCACGGTGACCTCCATGGCGCATGGAAAACGTACCCGCATGCGGTCGCGCGTGGCCAGGGCACTTTCCTCCGGCAGCTGCGACCCTACGATGCCTCGCGAGGTCCAGGCAATGCCGCAACACCCCAACGCGGTGTCATAGCAATAGAAGCGGACGATTTCCTGCATCACCTCGCTCCTCTGAGCATTGATCGGGGTTGCTCAAGCGCTGGCCGGACGTTGCTCAAACACTGACCGGTGGCTGGAACGCCGGATGCTGCCGTGCAATCTCGGCGGCAGCTTCCCGGGCTTCTGTGGCCTGGCGTGCCACTTCACGTACAGGAAGATTCTTGAGGCGATGGTCCGACCAGACCTGGCGCCAACGGCGCGCACCCGGCAAGCCATTCCACAGACCCAATGCATGGCGCATCGCCTGGGACCAGGGGCGGCCTTGCGCCACTTGCCGCTCCAGATAAACCAGCCAGAGCGCTTCAACGGCCTCGCGGTCCACCACGGGCGCCTCTGACGCGCCGAAGAAACGCTGATCCCAGCCTGCCATTTGCCAGGGCTCGTGATACGCCTGGCGGCCCACCATCACGCCATCGACATGCGCCAATTGCGCTTCAATGACGTCGTCGGTCTTGACGCCGCCATTGATCGCGATGGTCAGCGCGGGGAATTCCTGTTTGAGGCGGTGCACCAGTTCATACCGCAGCGGCGGGATGTCGCGGTTCTCCTTGGGTGAGAGACCTTGCAGCCAGGCGTTGCGCGCGTGGACGATGAAGACCTCACACCCGGCATCGGCGACGGTGCCCACGAAATCGCGCACGAAGTCGTAGCTCTCGATCTTGTCGATGCCGATGCGATGCTTGACGGTGACAGGGATGCTCACCGCATCCTTCATCGCCTTCACACCATCGGCCACCAGCGTGGGTTCGGCCATCAGGCAGGCACCGAAGGCGCCGCGCTGCACACGTTCGCTCGGGCAGCCGCAATTGAGGTTGACCTCGTCATAGCCCCATTGCTCGGCCAGCTTGGCGCAAGCGGCGAGATCCGCCGGCTCGGACCCCCCAAGCTGCAGCGCCACGGGGTGCTCCTGCTCGCTGAAGTCCAGATGACGAGGCTGGTCGCCATGCAGCAGCGCACCGGTGGTGACCATCTCGGTGTAGAGGAGCGTGTGGCGGGTCAGGAGACGGTGGAAATAGCGACAGTGGCGGTCGGTCCAGTCCAGCATCGGGGCTACGGAAAGCCTCCACGGACTCCAAGCCATTGATTTATACGGAGAATCAGACATCTTTGAGGCGTGTGCCGTAGCACGGAGCTGTAGAAATTTCCCCTGGGGTGCACTTTGCAACTGGCACCACAGTGCTGCGACGACGCTGCCTAGGCGGGCGGTAGCAAAACAAGAATCCGGGGAAGGCTCGCAAGAGCAATGGGATCGATTATCCCGCCGAACGGGAAGTGGCGTGCCCGGGTGCGCCGACGCGGAGCTTCAACCCAACGAAGACGTTCGCAGCAACGATTCGCGACGACACCTATGTTAGGTCCATTCAGGTGGGCAGCGAAGCCTGCCTCGGGGGCACGATCTCGTCCGACTTCCCAAACCACGGTCGGACTCTGATACCTCGAAAACAGAGGGCAACATACAATTTAATCCAATCGGACCGGTCAATACATGTATATATGCAGACGGAGAGGTGGTAACGCATATAGCTCCGCAAATCTACAATTCGACTTTAAATCGATTACCACCAACCTCCCAAATTCACCAATCACGCCGATGCCACGGAGATGGGCAATTCGGCAGGCCCTTTGCCTAGCGAAGTCAAATTCAATGGCTTTACTCTTTCATTTCAGTTATCGGAGCGCCAATGACTGCCAAATCGCTTGAAGTGGGTTCGACTTATTATCGAATAGCGTACGCAGACGTCGATGAGACGATGCCAAGTGTCGAGCCACTCGTCTACGTAGGAACGAACTTCTTTGGCCCGCATGCGGATGGAATAGTAAGCTACTATTTCCAGGATACGGTTTCTGCAACACGATTCGGCTTGAAAACCCCCACACCGATAAGCTTCCAAAATGGCAGTACCTCAGATGCAAACGGCAACCTGGGTGGAAATCTCGAACGAATATTTTCAAGACACGAAGCGAGCGAAATCGGAGAGACAATAGTTGATCTACTTACTCTTCCCCATGTCATTAACTCGGCGATTGAACGAGCGCAAGCGAAGGGATTCCCCAAACTGGCAAAGGCAAAAGGACGATGGGTCTAACAGACTGAAATATTGCCGTTCAGCGCCGCTGTAGCTCATCTGGCGAATTGCAGGTGGGCACGCAAGCGCTGATGATCGTTGAGCTGCGAAGGCGTCCTTTATGCCTGGGGCCACACGGGCTGATGACGGTGACACCTGAGGCCTCGAACGTGCTGTGTCTCGCGTCGCGGCAGCGAACCCGTTGGCCGCCGCGATCGCTGCGATATAGCCATCGGCCGTGACAGACGCCATTCCGCCACCGTGGTGACGGAACGGAACGAGGCCTTCATCGCCTGGGCGTCGATCCACTCGGAACGCCTCCGAACTGAGCGCCCTGAACTGCGCACCCCAGCGGCGCTTATGCGTTTGCGGGCTACCCTAGCAACAATATCTTCCTATTCCTGCGGCCAGGCGGCACAACAGAATTCTCGTGTCCTCCATCCCTCACGAAAAAGGAACGAGATGCGTCCGACTCCAAGCGCCGCCAATTCACGACTGCCCCACTCGCTTCGCAACACCTGGCTCTGCGTTGCGCTTGCCGCAGCCGCCTTGCCGGCCTTGCCGGTATTGGCCGCACCACCGGCTTCGTCGCTCGCCACTCCGGACCAGATCTCGCTCGATGCCCTGGCTGTGCAGGTGAACAAGGACAACAGCTATCCCGTGTTGAAGGCGCAGGCCAAAGCCGCCTATGCGCTGGCGTATGGCGGCAACGTCAGCACCGAAGCCGCCAGCCGGCTCGACAACGCCATCAAGGAACTGGCGTTCAGCGCGATCCAGAAGGCGGTCAACAGCGACCCCTTCAATCCCAAGGTGTACTGGCTGAACGCTCCCCCGCACGACCTCCCCGGCGTGACAGTACCCGGCGGTCGTTATTCCTACGACAACCCGGACAACATCTACCGGATCATTCCCATCAACGGGTCATCCCGCTATGTCATCCAGGGCAAGCGCACCTTTCCCGGCCCGACTGACGTCACGTTCTCTTTGATCAGCAATCCGAACTCGCAGCAGACGGTGGCCATTCTGGCGGGCAACGATCTGGTCGTGAATCCGGATGGCAGCTTCACGATCACCGTGGACAGTTCACCAGCCGACGGCCGCGTCAATCACATCCAGTCCAATGGCCAGGCGCAGCAACTCTTCGTGCGCAACAACCTGGGCAACTGGAATACAGAGACGCCGGACATCCTCAGCGTCAAACGCCTGGACGACGGCACCACCCACGCCCCCAAGGACGCCTTCGCCATCGCGGCCACCGCGTGGCTGAACCTGCAGGAATCGATCGTCGACTACGGCGTCGGTGCGCTGGGGCTCAAGACGCACACCAATGCCGTCAACACCGTATCCACGCCATCCATTTCATCGACCCTGGGCACACTCACAACGCAAGCAAGCTCGTTCGGCCATTTCAGGCTGGCCGACGATGAAGCGCTGGTGGCAACGGTCAAGACGGGCGGCGCAGGCTACCTGGTGTTCCCCGTGACCGACCCGTGGCTGGTGACGGTCGATCCCATCCAGCACCAATCCAGCCTCAACAATATCCAGGCGACACCCAATGCCGATGGCAGCTTCACCTTCGTGCTCTCCGTGAAGGACCCCGGCGTGGCCAATTGGATTGATCCCGTCGGCTTGCATGAGGGCACGCTGATGGTGCGGTGGCAGAACCTGCCGGCCACGAGCCCGGCCAGCGGTGGGCCGGCCATCGATACGCAGGTGGTCAAGCTGAGCAACCTGGCGAGTGTCCTGCCGGCTGGCACCAGGTATGTGACTGGCGATGAACGCACCGCGCAACTGGTCAAGCGCGCCGCGGGTTATGCCCGCAGGGCGGCGCTGCAATAGCCGTCAGGACCAGCTGATCAAGAGAGCGCGGGCAGCACCGGCATGGGCGCCACCCTCTCTTGCCGGCTCACTTCAACAGCAGCTCCACCAGCGCCGGATCCATGCCCTTGGGCGCCTGGCTGCAGTCATCCTGCACCCACTTGTAGACGGTGGTCTGCTCCATCTTGATGGGCATGCCTTGCGCCGTGCCCTCCAGCTTCCACCCCAAGGTGGCGCTGGTCTTGCCAGTGACCTTGTAGGTCCCCAACCCGCCGCCCTTGAGCTGGCCGTTGCAGCTCATCTGGATGCTGCCACTGGTGGAATCGCTGGGCGACACCTGGAAGGTGCATTGCTCGGTGCTTTGCGGCTTGGGAAGCTCAAACGTCCCGGATTCCTGGCACGACAGGCTGGGTGAGCCTGCCGGCAGCCCCAGTTGCTGCATGCCCGCCACGAGGGCGCTCTTCTGCTGCGCCGTCAAGGCACCGTTGATGTCCAGAATCGTGGGCAGCTTCTTCCCATTCATGGTGCCGGCCGAGCTGCTGGCCCACAGGCCAGGCTTGACGTTGACCGTCTGGGCTTGTGCGGCGCCCGTGCCCCACGTCAGCGCTGCGCCAGCAGCGACAGCAACACCGGCACGCAAGAAATTTGGCTTCATCCCAAGTCATCCAACAAAGTGATGCGGCAGCTTAACGGCCGGACGCTGTCTCCCTGGGCCCCCCAACAGGGGACGGCAGCTCTGCCGATCCGCCGGCTGCAGGTCCGCCAGGAGGCGCCAGGCGACGCCAGGGGGCGCCCATCCCTGTTCCGGGCGCTCCTTCATGGGGCACCCTCCCCACCGGGAGCGTGTGTCAGCAAACGTACCCGAGTTGTTTCTGCGCGACTTCCCCGTATGTATCCCACTTTGCTGCGCTGACACGTCTTCCTAGACTGGCTCGTACGCCTCATCGGCCTTGCAGGGACACCAGTCATGAACCACTCGTTCGCGGGCGCTCGCCGCCGGCTTTGCCGCACCCCATCCGCCCCGCACCGCCTGGCTGCGGCATTGGGCCTGACCGCGACGCTCTCCCTGCTGTCACCACTGGCAGCCTTGGCGCAGGCAACGGGTACCCCACCCGGCACACCCACAGCCGCCGACACCGCCCCGCAGAAGCTGGAGAAGGTCGAAGTCACCGGTTCCGCCATCAAGCGGTTGGCCGATGAAGGCGCCCTGCCCGTCCAGGTGATCAGTCGGCAGGACATCGTCAAGGCCGGCGTCACCACGGCCGCCGAGTTGATGGCCACCGTTTCGGCCAGCAGCAAGGGGCTGACCGATGGTGTGAGCATCGGCACGGGCGGCTTCAAGGACCAGATGGGCATGAACTCGGCCAACCTGCGCGGCCTGGGTACGTCGTCCACCCTGGTGCTGCTCAACGGCCGGCGCATGGCCAACTTTGCCTCCCCGGGCGATGACAACGGCGTGGACCTGAACAACATTCCCGCCGCGGCCATCGAGCGGGTGGAAGTGCTGCTGGATGGTGCCTCGGCGCTTTACGGCACGGACGCCATCGGGGGCGTCGTCAACTTCATCACCCGCAAGGACTTCCAGGGCCTGCAACTGGACGTCTACGGCGGGTTCTCCGGGGAGGGCGGCGCCGGCAAGCGCACCGGCTCCATCTCCGGCGGGCACGGCGACCTGGCGCGTGACGGCTTCAATGTCTTCGGCGTGCTGGATTTCCAGCGCACCGATGCCCTGCGTACCTCACAACGCCAGTTCATCTCGGACCTGCGCATTCCGGAGCGGCTGCCTCACCTGCTCTCCGGGGTGACCTTCCCCGGCAACATCCGGCTCAGCAGCGACCAGCGGGACTACCTGCAATCCGTCGGGTTCACGATCAACGGCAAGCCCATCGTGAACCGCACCATCAACCTCAGCGCGCCCGATTGCCAACCGCCGCACACGCTCTACCTGCCCGGCGGCATCGGTGGCGAGGATGCCTGCACCTACGACTACATGCGGGACCTGGAGCTCTACCCGAAGACCGAGAAGACCGGCTTCCTGGGCCGAGGCGTGCTGCAGATCAACGAGAACCACCAGGCCTTCGTCGAATACTCCTTCAGCCGCGCCCGCAGCTGGTACGTCGGCACCAGCAACCGCATCGATGCCGAGCTGGATGTCGCCCTGATTCCGGCCCTGGCCAACACCGGCCTGGGCGACGCGCTGCCCGATGACCGCAGCATCCTCGTGCGCACCCGCATGATGGAGGCCGGCAACCGCGCCAGCCAGTTGACCAGCACCGGCAGCCGTATCGTCGTGGGCATGACCGGCACGGCTGGGGGCTGGGATTACGACTGGGGCTACAACCAAAGCGTCAACCGCGTGTCCGACCGGGACGTTCGCGGCTACCTGCCGGAAGACGAGACGCTGCAGGCCTATGCGGACGGCATCCTCAACCCGTTTGGGCCTTCCAGTGCGGAGGGGGTGGCGCTGTTGAAGTCACTCAACATCAACCAGGAAGTGCGGCGCGCCCGGGGTGTGATGGACTCGCTGGACGCCAAGATCTCGCGCACGCTGACGCGCCTGGACGGTGGCGACCTGGCGGTGGCGCTGGGGGCAGAACTGCGCCGCGAGAAGGCCACCTCCGCAGCCAGCGACCTGCTGATCTCGGACAACATCCTGGGAGACCCGTCGCCAGGCGATGCCCAGTTCACCAACAACTCGCGCAAGGTCTGGGCCGCCTATGGCGAGCTGCTGGCACCGTTCGCCAAGGGCTGGGAGGCGCAGCTCTCGCTGCGGCATGACCGCTACCAACGCATCGGTGCCACCACCAATCCCAAGGTCGGCCTGCGCTGGGCGCCGGTGCGCGAGCTGACGCTGCGCGCCTCTGCCGGTACCGGCTTCCGCGCGCCGTCGATGGATGACCTCTACCGCCCCACCAAGGTGGCGGTGACCTCGGTGCTGCCGGACCCCGTCTGCATGGCAGAGAACGACAACGACCTGAGCTTCTGCGCAGACGCCTGGGAGACCCATACGGCGGCCAACCCCAAACTGAAGCCGGAGAAGTCCCGCCAGTTCAGCCTGGGCTTCCTGGCGGACCCTTCCCCGCTTTGGAGCGTGGGCATGGATTACTGGAACATCCAGAAGCGCAACCTGATCAGCACGCTGGGCGACGACGTGATCCTGTCCAACCTCGCCAAATACGAGCCGCTGGTGCATCGCTACAACGAAAACGAAGGCCTGGCCGGCTGTGACTACGACCCGGACGATTCCGAGATCTGCTTCATCGAGCTGAACAAGGAGAACCGCGGGCGGGAGAAGGCCTCAGGGCTGGACCTGACGCTGCAGCTGCGGTCAGTGGCCTCGGACTGGGGTCGCTTCTCCGCGAAACTGGTGGGCACCTGGACGTTGACCTCCAAGCGGCAGACTGGCGATGGCGACCCCTACATCAGCAACCTGGGGCGCTTTGTCACCGACGGCGTGGTGCAACGCTGGCGGCATCGGCTGAACCTGGACTGGGCGCGTGGGGACTGGAGTGTCAACCTGGCCAACAGCTTCTACAGCGGGTACACGGATCAGAACTCGGCCATCGACACCGACACCGGGACGGTGGTGGAGAAGAACAAGGTGAAGGCGTATTCGCTGTGGGATCTGTCCGGGGGATGGGAGGCGACAAAGGCGTTGTCACTGCGGGCGGGTGTGAAGAACCTGTTCGACACCTCCCCGCCGTTCTCGAATCAGGCGTATTTCTTCATCTCGGGATATGACCCGAGTTACACCGACCCACGGGGAAGGTTCTTCTACCTCAGCGCGAGTTATCGCTTCAAGTGATGGCGTGGGGCGCTACGCCCCTGCCCTCACCTCACTCCACGATCAGCTGATACGTCACCGCCTGGTACATGCTGGGCAGGGAACCGCCGAATTCCACCGTATGCCGTCCAGGCGACAGCGGCTTCAACATGGCGTAGTAGCCGTTGGCCGCTGCCGGGTACATGCGGCGCGCCGGCAAGGCCTTGGCGCCCAGGTCGAAACAGGCTGGGGACAACTGCCGATGTTGCGCCATCTCGGTGAACCGAACACCATCTACCGCCAGCACCAGTCCTCCCGGTGCGTTGGTCAACCTGGCCGCGTCGGTCATCACCTGCATGCACGAGACTTCATGGCCATACGGGGGATAAGCGACATAGTTGATCAAGGGAAAGAACAGGTACTTGCCTTGCGGCACATGGCAGGTCCGCACTGCACGCTTGGTTCCGTAGGTACCCGCCAGAAACCACACATCGCCACTCTGGCCGTTGGTGCATAAATCACCGGTCTTGTCGGCAATCGGGCTCATCTCCATGGGAAAGGAACCTGCCCATTCCCACCACCGCTGCGACCACAGGGCCTGGGAGGCACCGGCCACCGTGTCGTCCGGAGGCACCAGCACCGAATCTTCGGCATGGGCAAGACTGGCCATGACCAGTGCCAGGCTGGCGACAGCCCGCAGAGATGAATTTCGCATAAGTCGTGACGATCTGATCAGAACGGGCGCGATCATAATCACCCAGATGCCCGGGGTAATGTGACGCGAGACACCGCCAGAACATCCCGCATCACAGAACATGTCGGTGCGCCTTGCCACAGAGCATGGCCACCTCACGGGAGAGAATTGAATGCCAGACCACACCGCGCTCCCGGCTCACGCTGGCAGCACCACCCCACAGACGCCCCAGACGGTGCACCCCGACCTCGTCAGCGAAGACTTCGTCCGCGTCGCCAGCTTTGCCTCACCCACCGAGGCCTACGTCCTGCGCGGCGTCCTGCTGTCCGCTGGCCTCTCCCCCCGCGTGACCGACGACAACACCGGCCAGGGCAACCCATGGGTAACCCAGGCCGTGAATGCGGTGGGTGTGCTGGTGCCGGGGCCGGAAGTGGGTGCTGCCCGTGATGTCATGGCGGCCTTTGATGCTGGTGCCTATGAACTGCCGGACGAGGACACCACGGCACCGGCCGTTTTTGACACGCAACCGGCCCTGCTCTTCAACCCCGACCGCGCCGCACTGCTCAGCCTGCTGTTGACGCCCATCTTCGGCGTGGCCGTGCAGATGGCCAACGCCCGGAAGCTGGCCGCCCGTGAGGGCCGAATCAGTCAATGGATGTGGCTGGTCGTCCTGACCGCCCTCAGCCTGCTTGCGGTGTTGGGAACGCATGAGTTGAATCCGGGGTGGGCGGTCGCCTTCCGTGCCAGCATCTTTTCGCTGGGCGGCCTTACCGCCACCTGGTATTTCATCAGCGGCCGCTTCCAGAGCAAGCGCTTCATCGCTGCCTATGGCCCGCACTATCGGCGCAAGAGCCTTCTTGCGCCGGCCCTGGGCGCTGTTCTGGGTTGGCTGGTGTTGGGAGCGCTGCTGACTGAACTGACACCGTAGCGAGCCTCTCACACCGGCTTGTTCAGAAACGCCATGGCCCTCGGGTCATCCACATAGGTGACGTTGATCCGCAACCAGGGGCAAAGCGCCTGATCGGGCGTGAACACCGACCCTGGCGAAAAACTCACCCCACGCGCCGCCGCCCGCGCCACCAGTTCCGCTGCGTCGTCCACCCCCGGCCAACGCGCCCACAGGAACATGCCACCCGAGGGCCGGCAAAAGAGCTGCCAGCCAGCCTGGTTCAGCACCCGGCTGGCCTGCGCCAGTTGACGGTCCAGTCGCCGCCGCAGCCGCTCCACCAGTTTGCGGTAGCTGCCGTTTTCCAGCATCACCGTCAGCACCTCCTCCGCAAAACGGGAGGACGTGATGCTGGTCAGCATCTTGAGGTCTACCAGCCTCTTGACCAGTTCCGGCGCCGCCGCCACAAAACCCACCCGCAAGGAGCAGGAGAGGCTCTTGGAGAAGCTGCCGATGTAGATCACCCGGCGCAGTTGGTCCAACGCCGCCAGCCGCGGCGAGGCGCTGTTCTGGAAGTCCGCATAAATATCGTCCTCCACCACGTTGAATCCGTGTTTCTCCGCCAGCTGCAGGATGCGATGCGCGGTGGCCACGGAGATGGTGCTGCCGGTCGGGTTGTGGAAGACGCCATTGACGAAGAACAGCTTGGGCTGATGGGTCTCCAGCAGCCGCTCCAGCGCCTGCACGTCCGGGCCGTTCACGGTGCGTGGCACGCCCACCATCTGGATGCCTTGCAGCTTCAGCAAGCCAAACAGGTTGTAGTAGCCCGGCGTCTCCACCAGCACCGTGTCCCCCGGCCGCAGCAGCAGCCGGATCAGCAGGTCCAGCGCCTGGCTCGCCCCGCTGGTCAGCAGGAACTGGTTGGCAGGGGCCTCAATGTCCATCGCAAACAGCCGCCGGCTCAGCGCCTTGCGCAGGCCGGGGCTGCCCAGTGGCGTGCCGTAGTCAAACAGGCCGCCCCGGTCCCGCCGGACGGTCTGTCGGATGGCGTACGCCATGTCTTCACTCTCCCGCCAGGCGTCCGGCAACCAGCCGCAGCCCAGCTTCACGCTGTCGCCCTGCTCGCGGAAGAGATGCCAGAGCTCGTCCGTGACGCTCTCCGCCTCCTTGGGGTTGGCCAGCCCGGCTGAAGGAAAACGCGAGGCCCCGTCTTCCACGTAATAGCCCGAGCCCGGCTGAGAGCGCGCCAGACCGCGTGTGACCAGCCGGTCGTAAGCCTCGATCACCGTATTGCGGCTCACGCCCAGGTCGGTCGCCAGGCTGCGGATGGACGGCAGGCGGGCGCCCGGTGCATACACCCGACGCCCGATATGGGCCTGCAGGCCCTGCTCCACCTGGTCGGCCAGCGGGGTGTCGGAGTCACGTTGGATCTGGAGATTCATGGTCGGGCTCGGCGATGGGAACTGTTTCTGAAACGGATGGGTACGGTTGGCCTTGGAAATGCGGAACTGTGTCTGTGCTTGTACCCATGTCATGACTATCCTGCAATCCAAGCGGGCCCCCATTGCATTGAATTCAGGGTGGGAGGTCCAAGGAGAAGGGGCCTCGACGCCACAGAGGTCCTCCAACGAGGGAGCTTTTGCAGGCATGGAACAACGACAACATCCGGCGTGGCTGGCCGGCGCACTTTGTGTCATCACCACCGGCGTCAATCTGCAGGCGCCGCTGTACGCGACCTATGCGCGTGCAGATGGCGTCGGGGTGATGGCCACCACCATCGCCTTCTCGTTCTACGTCGCCGGGGTGCTGCCGGTATTGCTGGCCCTGGGCGGCCTGTCGGACCGGATCGGCCGGCGCCGCGTGATGCTGCTGGCGCTGGCCCTGTCCGCCCTGGGCACCGCGCTGATGATGGCCCACCCGCATGTCACCACGCTGGCGGCGGCCCGGTTCATCCTGGGCACCGGCACGGCGCTGATGTCGGCCACCGCAACGGCCTACATGTTGGAATTGTTTGGTGGCGCGCGTGCGTCCCGCGCCGCCAACTGGGTGACGGCGAGTACCTCCATCGGTTTTGGGCTTGGCCCGGTGCTCACCAGCCTGTGCCTCATGTTCCAGGAAAGCGTGGCTCCGCCCAGCTTCCTGCTGCACCTGATGGCTGTCGCCGTCTCCGCCGTCCTGGTGTGGCGGCTGCCGGAAACCGTCCGGCAGCGCAGTGGCCCGCTGGGGCCGATGCTGCGCCTGCCTTACGTCACCCGCGATGGGCTGTGGTTTGGTGGCGCCATCCTGCTGTGCTGGGCCACCACGGGGCTGGTGATCTCCATCCTGCCCTCGGCGCTGGCCGTGCACGGGCTGTCGCGGTATAGCGGCCTGGCCACCATGCTGGCCATCAGCTGCGGCCTGCTGTTCCAGCCGATGGCGCGCCGCCAGGAGCCGCGCCATGCTGTGCGCCTCGGGTTGATGATCCTGGTGCCGGCCTATGCGGTGCTGGCCTGGGGGGCGTGGTCCGGCACGCTGGTTGCGGTGCTGCTGGGCTCGCTGGCCGCCAGCAGCGCCTGTTATGGCTTTGTCTATCTCGGCGGCCTGGCCGGCACGGCGGAAGCGGCCGGCGCGGAAAAGACCCGCGCCACGGCCGCCTACTTCCTGATGGCCTATATCGGCTTCAGCGTGCCGGTGATCTTCACCGGCCTCCTGGCCGACCGGTATGGCACCGCCACCGCCCTGCTCGCGTTCGGGCTGCTGCTGGCCCTGGGCACGGTGGCCCTGCTGGGGCGCCGCATGCCCCAGCCTGCGGACTTCGCCGAACTACCCACCCGTCCCGCCGAAGCCTTCGGCAAGCAATGACCCACCCAGGAGTCGCCATGCACTTCAAGAACATTGTTCGCGAAATCCGGGAGCTACCCTGGGAGCAGCTGGACGGCCAGGAACTGCAACGGCTGATGTTCATCTCGGCGGTGTATGCCCGGGAGTTTGCCGAGGCCCTGCGCATCGCGCTTCGGGTCTACCCCGAGCGGCCCGAACTGCACGCCATGGCGCGGGGTGAACTCGACACGACCAACCTGCGCTACGGCGACTTCACGCAGGCTGGGGACCACGCCGACTTCCTGTCCTTCTTCCTGCAGCGCCACGGGGTTCGCGGGGACACGCTGCTGCTGCAGCATGCCAGCACCTACCTCAGCGCTTGTCGGCAGCTGAGCCCGGAGGTGCGGGCGATGTCGGTCTTCAGCCGCGAGGAGGAGCTCTCCGGCATCTTCCGGCAGATCCTGCAGGCGCCGGATTGGACCGCGCCCGCCCTGCCCGCCTTCCAGTTCTACCTGGAACAGCACATCCTCTTCGACGCCGCCGAAGGTGGTCACCACGATCTGACCCGCAGCTTCGCCGTTGATGACCGGCTGGTGCCGTTCTACACCGCCCGGCTCAATACCTACCGGTCCATCCCCCGGCTGTTCGAGCGCAAGCCGCTCGTCGAGATCGCCGCCTGAGCGGCCTACCCGGCGATACGTCGCGCCATGGCCTGGGCAAACCGCATCGCACTGCCCTGCGCAAACGGCAGGTTCAATGAGGGCTCGCAGATCTCGAGTTCCAGCACGACGGGCTGCCCGTCGTCATCGCGGATCAGGTCCACCCGGGCATACAGCAGTGGCTCATCCAGTTGGAGATGGGCAGCGGCGGCGCGCAAGGCCGCGCCCGCCACGGCCCGCTCGTCCGCGTCGGCATCACGGGCCTGGCGGAGGTCCTGGGTGGGCACATGCACCGTGCCGTCGGCCATCAGCATCGCGCTCTTGCGAATGGCATGGCTGTATTCGCCGTCGAAGTACGCCAGGTTGGTCTCACCCGCCTGGTCGATGGCCGGCAGGTAGGGCTGGAGCATGACGTGATGACTGCGTTGCTGCAGGGTTCGAACGTAGTCACCAGCCTGCGCGGCCGCCCGCCGTGGAAAGCGCCGCACATCGCGGGAATAGGCGCCCACCACGGGTTTGACGACGATCTCGCCGGCGCGCGGGTGCAGCGCCAGAAACTCGTCGCAGACCCTCTGCGCTTGCTCGTCCGGTGCCACGAACCGCGTCGGCACCACCGGCACACCGTGGCGGGCCAGGTCGCCCAGATAACGCTTGTCCAGGGACCAGCGGGCCACACGGGGCGGATTGAACAGACGGGTGACCGGGGCCACCCGGTCGCACCAGCCCATGAAGGCGGGCAGCACGTCCACATAGTTCCAGGGAGAACGAAGAACCGCTGCGTCAAAGCGGTCCCACGCCACGGCTGGATCCTCCCAGTCGCACACCTGTGCCTCCAGGCCCAGTGCCTGGCAGGCCTCCAGCAGCAGGGGCATGTCGAAGTCGATGGGCAGGCTGCCAGCGCTGGTCACCAAAGCGAGAGTTTTCATGATGAATCTAAATGAATTCGGGCAACGTGGTCGGGCCGCCTCTTCGGCAACCCATGACCAGGGAATGAATCCGGCACCGCAGGAGGCCATGGGGCCGCCGCGGCGTCACCATGGGATCTGGCGGCCCAGGTGCATGTATTGGCCGGTAGGGCCGTCGCTGTCCAGCAGCGCCATGCGCACGCTCGTCTGCGCGCCCTGCGGTGGCTCCAGTTCCCCCGCGCCGTCGTTCATGTCGGTCTTTGTATAACCGGGATGGACGGCATTGACCTTGATCGGCGTGTCGCGCAGTTCATAGGCCAGGTGGACCGTCCATGAATTGATGGCGCTCTTGGAGGCGCTATAGGCCGGCAGCGACTTGAACATCGCGCTGTAGGCGTAGGAGCCCGGGTCGCTGTGTGTGCCCAACGAGGCCAGCAGGCTGGAGACGTTGACAATGCGTGCCGACGGCGCCTGCCGCAGCAGCGGCAGGAAGGCCTGCGTCACGGCCACCACGCCAAAGAGGTTGGTGTCGAAGGTCTGGCGCCATTGCTCCAGGGGCTGCTCGGACGGGTGGCGGCCGTATTGCTCGATGCGGATGGCGGCGTTGTTCACCAGGATGTCCAGCCGGCCGTAGCGATGGCCCACGCCTTGCACGGCGGCAGCGATGCTGCGGGGGCTGGTCACGTCCAGCACCAGCGCCTCGACGTCCAGGCCTTCGCTGGCCAGCACCCGGGCGGCCTCGGTGGCCGCCGCGCTGCGGCGGCCGCTGAGCAGCACACGGACGCCTTGCCCCGCCAACTGGCGGGCGATTTCAAGACCGATGCCACGATTGGCGCCCGTCACAAGCGCGAGTTTTGGTGTTGGCGTGGGCGTGGGCATGGGCGAGGGAGTGGAATTTGGGGTGGGCATGAAGAATCCTCAAGCGAGGGAGAGGGACAGTGCCGCAGCGGCGTCAGGCCGTGCCAATGGGATCGCGGCCAGGAACGCCGCGATAGGCGGCCCAAAGCGCGCATGGTCGACCAGGAAGGCGTCGTGCCCTGCCGCCGACGCCAGCGCCAGGAAAGTGACACGGGTGCCGCCCTCACCCAGTCCGTTTGCGATCTGACGCTGCTGCGCCAGCGGAAACAGGATGTCGCTGTCCACACCGATCACCAGGGCACTGTGCAGGCGCAATTGCGCCAGCGCGGCGTCGGCATCGCCACCGGCCTGGTCCCCCAGGTCGAACCCGTCAATGGCGCGGCTGAGATACAGATAGGCATTGGGATCAAACCCTCGTACGAAGCGATGCGCATGGCAGGCCAGGTAGCCCTCCACCGCGAAGTTCATGTCCAACTGATCGGTCCCTGCCGCACTGGTGCCCGTGTAGGCGGCGTCCAGTCTGTCCCGGCCGAACCGCTCATTCCATTCCGTGGCGGACCGATAGGTGATCAGCCCCAGCTTGCGGGCCGCGAGCATGCCCTTGAGGGGGAAGCACCGGGCGTCGTAACGCCCCTGCTGCCAGTCCGGATCGGCCTGGATGGCCTCGCGCTGCAAGGCGCGGACGGCAATGGCAAAGGCCTGCGCATGCACCGCCCCGGAGAGGTTGACCAGATGACGTGCCAGGCCGGGATGGCGGCCCACCAGGGCCAGCGAGGTCATGGCGCCCATGGACGCCCCCACCACCGCCGCCAGCTCGGTGATGCCGAGTGCGCGCACCGTATGGGCAGCCGCGTCCGCGATGTCCTCCACCGACAGGGCCGGGAAGTCCGGCCCGTAGGGAAAACCGGTGGCGGGGTTGATCGACGCGGGCCCCGTCGAGCCTTTGCAACTGCCCAGGGAGTTGACGCACACCACGTACCAGCGGTCCGTGTCGATCGGCCGCCCCGGGCCCACCATGGCCTCCCACCAGCCCGGCGCCGGATCGTCGGCATGAGCGCTGACATGGGCGTCCGGCGAGAGACCGGTGAGTATCAGCACCGCGTTGCTGCGGGCCGCATTCAGCCGGCCCAGGGTCTCATAGGCGATGCGGGCGCCGGTCAGCCGGCCACCGCGCTTCATCGTGAAGCCGTCGGGCAGCGCCACAAAACGTGTGGCGCGAGGGATGAACTCCAACATGTAGATGCTCCTGTCGAAGGCGGGCGAGGACATTCAGGCGGGCTGGGAGATGCCGGGGACGGCCGACGTGCCGGGTTCATGGCCCGATTTTGTCGGCCGCTGCGGGGCCAGCCCGGCCAGCCACTCGTCATCAGAGCCCTCGCTCACGCCCTCCAACAAGAAGGTGGAGAGGTAACGCTCGCCCGTGTCCGGCAGCATCGCCAGCAGCACCGTGCCTTCCGGTGCTTCGCGAGCCACTTCCAGCGCAGTGGCCACGGTGGCGCCCGCAGAGATGCCCACGAAGATGCCCTCTTCGGCGGCCAGCCGGCGGGAGGTGTCACGCCCCAGCACCTCGTCCACGGGCCGCAGCTCATCGATGACGCTCGGGTCCAGCACGCTGGGCACGAAGTTGGGCGCCCAGCCCTGAATCTGGTGAACGTTCCATGGCTGCCCCGCCAGCACCGCCGCGTTGGCAGGCTCCGCCGCCACCACCCGCACCCGTGGCCGCGCCAGCTTGAGCATCTGGCCCACGCCGGTGAGCGTGCCGGTCGTGCCAAAGCCGGTGACGAAGTAGTCCAGGCGCTTGCCCGCGAAGTCACTGAGGATCTCGGTGGCAGTGGTCTCACGGTGATAGGCCGGGTTCGCGGGATTGTCGAACTGCCGGGCGCGGAACCAGCCATGCTGATCGGCCAGCTCGTCGGCGAGCTGGTTGCCGCCACTGCTGCCCAATGCGGCCGGGAACAGCAGCACCTTGCCACCATAGGCCCGGATGAGCTTGCGGCGTTCAATGGAATACGAGTCCGACATCACGGCCACGAACTTGTAGCCACGCGCCGCAGCGACCATGGCCAACGCAATGCCCACGTTGCCCGACGTGCACTCGCAGATCGTGTCCCCCGGTTGAAGCAGGCCCTTGGACTCGGCGTCCAGCACGACGGAGAGCGCCAGCCGGTCCTTGACGGAGCCACCGGGGTTGAAGGATTCGACCTTCACGTACAGGCTCACATGTGGCGGCGCCACACGATGCAGCTTGACGATGGGGGTGCGGCCGATGGTGTCGAGGATGCTGTTGTAGAGCGGCATGGTGAGGTCCCTGTGGTGGATGAATGGAAGAAGGTCGATGGGGTCGGTAGTGGTGATGGATATGGGCCGTGAGCGCTTGGGCGATGGCCGTGGGGCGAAGGCTGCGGGGAGAAGGCTGCGGGGAGAAGGCGGCGGGGAGAAGGCGGCGAGTCCAGGTGGCGTGTCCAGATTGCAGCGCTAGGCGGCGAGTTGGTTGAACAACGGCGACACGATGTCGAGGATCACCGCCAGCGCCTGGGCATTGACCGCCTCATCCTCGGACGCGTTGAACTCCGCCAATTCGAGGCCTCGGATCTGACCGGCCGGGATCGACTCGAACAAGGCGCGGATCTGGCTCGGCAGCAGCCCGTGGGGAACGGTGTAATCGGCAGGCAGATGGCCAGGCTCCAGCACGTCCCAGTCGATGTGCACCCAGACCGGCGCGTCACCAATGGCCGCCAACACCGCCTCGGGTGTGGTGCGGGCCGGCGGGATGATGCGCACGCCCGCAGCAGCCAGCAGATCACGCTCCGCACCATCGATGTCCCTCGCGCCCACCAGCACCACCTGCTGCGGCCGCAGGCCCGCGCCGTGGCCGCTGTCCCAGAGGCCGCAGACCCCCGCCAGAACCATGCCGCCCAGGTAGCCTGAGCCGGTGGTCTCCGGCGTGTTGAAGTCGCCATGCGCGTCGATCCACAGCACCACGGCGTCCGGATGTTCACGCGCCACCACCGGCAGGCTCGCCAGGCTCGCAGAGCAGGTGTTGGACAGCAGCACGGTCAGGGGCCCGAGATGGAGGCTGTGCTCGATGGCGCCACGCAGTGCGTCCAGCGTGGGCTTGGCTTGCGGCAGGCTCACCCGCCAGTCGTCATGCGCATGGGGTGACGGCGTGCCCACCGTGCGGGTGTTCACGCCGTAACGTTGGCTCAGGGCCTGCGCCGTGCGCGCAGCACCCTCGATCATTCGCGGTGCACGGTCGGCCACGCGGCCCTGGGAAACGATGAGTTCAATCATGAGTGGAAGGTCCTGGTGAAAGGGCGATGAGAGAAGACTTCGGTGGCCATGGCCATCCGAGGCCACAACGGCAGCCGGTTGGCGGCGCCAGCGCGTCATCCATCACTGGTGGTGGAAGCGGCTCGTGCCATGCGAACAAGGAAGGGGCATTGGTCGAAGCGCTCACGGTTGTCGTCGAGCAGGCCGTATTGCCACCACTCGCTGCCGCCGGTGCCGAAGAACCCGAGCTGCGGCGCATGCGCTTGGCCGTCATAGCGCTCGACGCGTTGCCGGATTTGCGCGCGCACCTTGCGCCCGCTCGGCGTGTCACCCGCAAAGGCGTCAAAGCGCTCACGTGGGTTGATGACCAGGATGAAGTGATCGCCCAGGTTCCTGCTTCTGCGCCCCTGGTGGGCCGGGTTGCTCATGTTGCAGAACAGGGGCATACCGTTGAAGCACATGGACCAGTCGGCCGCGTCGGGGTCTTGGCCCACGTCGTCTGGCCACGGCGCCGGATCGATGTCGTGCAGGGTCTGCAGCACTTGCCAGCCAAAGGCGTGATACGCCGCAACGGAATCGGCCCGAATGACAGATTGGGAAAAGGCCACCACCAGCGGATATGCCGTGTCCAGGGTTCCATCCCATTGACGAGACAACTCGACATATTGCTTCAGCCCGTCCGCCAGGTGGTGAATACCCTGTGGATCAAAGGTTTCAACGAAAACAAATCGAAGCAACTTCTTCTTGAAGGCATTCTTCGAGAAGACGCACGGAAATACTGAGTCCCCCGCCAGCCTGGATTCCAGATCCCGCAATATATGAAAGCACCATTGCGGGGCTTCACCGCATATTTCACCTTGCGCCACGAGCGCTGAAGAAAACCTGTACATCTGTGCCATTTCCAGAAGACGGCCACGGCGTGGCCACACCCGGCACCAGCGGGGCCGGAGGACGGGAATGCGAAGGAAGATGCAAAAGTCGGGGCCCGTGAGCGGAAAGCCATACCCCTGAATTCAGGCACCAATATGTTCTGGTTTCACGAACTCGTTCCGCATCGCAATCCGACATTGCAATGACTGCAGGATAACCAGCCCGAGATAACTACAGAAGGTACAGTTGAGACGAATTAATCCCCTCCGTTCCCACTCTTTGCAGAAACAGTTCTATCGATATTCAAAAAGCCCCCGACATTTAAAACCGTGCATTCAGCTGAAATAAATAAGGCTGACAAATACATATTCGAGGGACCGCCATGGGGGCGTGGCAAAGCGCAGCCGTCGGAGCGCTGATCGGCAGGTGGAGCAGGCAAGGGAACGTTGATCTCGAGGCTTGCGGGGGGCTCAGCCATGCGCGGCAAGGGGGCGCCTCCGAGGTGAGCGTGAGCGTGAGCGTGGGCGTAGGTGTGGGCTTGCGCACGCCGATCGGCCACTGCGCATCCGGCAACGCGTGCGTGGCGCAAGGCGCGCGGCAAGGCGAAGACCGGAGATGAGCGACGCCAGACCGGCGCGGCCTGGAAGGCTGGCGCAAGTCTGGATCAGTGAATTGGAAGTTGCGCGACTACCACCGGGCGGTGGCGTCTCATCAAGTTAGGCGTTGACGAATCGCAGCCTGAGGATCAGAAACGTGGGTAAACCCTGACGTCATTGATCGATGGCAAAGCAACGTGACCATCACCGGCGCAGGCTATGAACCATGCCAACGCGGCAATCACGCCGCCGAGGCGACTCAAGGAGAAGTTCATGATCGCCCTGTCCTTGTTCTCACGCCTGTGTGCAGCTCTGCGGAACGTCGGTCCCGCCTTGCGCAGCGGCTATGGCCGCAGCTCCTTGTCCGCCTCTTCGGCGCTGTGGCGAGTGATGGCCGGCGGCAGCGCCGGGGTGTGACCGGGGCGCGAAAGACACTGCCCCGCCAGGCCCCATTTGCATCCAGGGTGCCTCTGCTTCACTCCTCGCGGCCGAGGTGACCCCGCTTCGGGCGGTCCGCGGCGTTGCAAATCCTCGCCATAGCGCCGCTATGGCTGAGGTTTGCGCCTTGCGCCCCTTCCCGCATCAGGGCCTCCTCGGCTCGCGGGAGTCAGGCAGAGGTTCCCTAGCGTTGATGCGTGGCGCGTTCCTGGTCCTTGCGGCCTGCCGTGGCCCACAGCACCAGCGAGAACACGGCGCCCACCACACTGGAGATGCCGAAGAACCACATCATCGCGTCGTAGCCGCCCGGGTTCTGGGCGCCGGCACCGGCGCGGTCATTCAGCCAGCCTGCCACGAGGTTGGCGCCGCCAATGCCGGCGTTTTGCACCACCCACATCAGGCCGATGGCGCTACCGAAGCGTGCCGGAGAGACCACCTTGCTGGCCAGCGGCCACATCACCGCCGGCACGAGCGAGAAGCTGACGCCGATCAGCGCCGTGGAGACCCACAGGCTGGAGGTGGTCAGCGCCATCACGGCCAGCGAAATCGGCAGCAGCACCGCACCGAAGGCGAGGAACGGGGCATAACGGCCCACACGGTCACACAGCCAGCCGAAGGCCGGCGTGGCAAACACCGCCGCGAGGAACACATAGCTGTTCATCTCGCCGGCAGATGCCAGGCCCAGCCCATGCACATGCTGGAAGTACTTGATCGAGAAGGTGCTGCGGAAGGCCAGGATCACCGAGTACCAAAGCACACACAGGATAAGCAGGTACCAGTAGGCCTTGCCGAAGTGAAGCATGTCTCGCAGCACAAAGGGTTGGGCCTGCGGCGTCACGGCATGCTTGACGGACGCAGCCGTGCGGCGGTCCAGCCACCAGTACAGCACGGAGGCGCCGAAGGAGACCGCCGCCATGGCCGCCGCAATCAGCAGCGGTGGTTGCCAGCCCTGCGCATAGGCGTGGGCGAACCAGGTGGGCGACATGTCGGTGGAATACGAGCCCAAACGGCCGAGCGACAGGGCCAGGCCCATGGTGAAGGCCACATGGCCACCCGCGAAATATTGCGCCAGCACCGCCAGTGTGGCGATGCTGAAGGTCTCGGCGCCAATACCAAAGAGCAGCCGCCCGGCGGCCATGCCTTCGAAGCTGGGGCTCAGCGCCGTCAACACCGCGCCGGCCAGACAGATGGCGGCTGTGCCCAGGGTCACACGCGCCGCGCCCCAGCGGTCCACCAGCACACCACCGAGCAGGATCAGCACCACGTTGGGCAGGTTGTAGATCGCGTTGAGCAGGCCCACCTGCGTGTCACTGAAGCCGCGCTGGCTTTGCAGCGCATCGGCCACCGGGCCGATCGAGTCATAGACGTAGTAGTTGCCGTATAGCGCAACGGCCACCAGGCCGCAGATCAACCACGCCGTCGTGCGGCTCGGAAGCTTGTCGTTCATTCGGGGTTCAATCGGGAAGGACCGCCAGCGGTCGGAAGTGGCGGATTCTCCCGCATTCGCGCGAGCGCGATAACAACGCCGCGCTAGGGTGCGGGTGGCGTCAGTCGGCCACCTTCACGCGCTTGCGCGCCACCGGTGGTCGCGCCGCAGCCGGCTTTTCTGCCGCCGTCCTTGTCCGAGCTTTGACTTCCTGCGCAGCAGGAATTCCGCTCCGCTGAAGGTCACTTTCGCCAAATCGTTGGGCGGCCTCTGCCAGGATGCGGGCCGTACGCTTCGTGAAAGAGGAGCTCTCGATCTGACGCACGATATCCTGGGCCATCTGCAGCAGTGCCAAGGTGGGCATGGCCACCGAGACAACCGGGACGGGAAATTCTGCGTCGCTTTCGATAACGCCCAAAGTGAGGCGGGAGACAAATGGACCCAGCGCAAGTTCGGCTGGTTGGTCCGCATAGAGCACAGGAGGCGGAGGCTCTCGCTTCGTGGTCATGGGCACTCCAGTACTTCTTGATCGAACGGGGCCGCGAACAGATCGTCCGGGGACAGCTTCTCGCTCTCTGCAGCAAGCACAGAAAATGGAACGAGCTTGAGTAACAAAGCGCAGTCAAATGCACTCGCTACCTGCTTCAAGCTCTCGAGACTGTGCGAGCCGTAGTCGGGATCCTCAAGCCGAGAGATCGCCGACTGCTGCGTACCGAGCTTTGACGCGAGCTGCTTTTGAGATAAGCCACGGCGCTCTCGATTGATTTTGATCTGCCAGGCGATCCCCTGATCAACCGCGGCTTCCATGTACGCATCGCGGTAATCCTTTTCTCTCCATTCCGGGCGCCCAACGAGCGCGCAAGAAGCTGCGGCTTCTTCAGTGCTGGCTGACTCCAGCGGGTGCATACGCGCAAATTTCACAGCGATTGCCGTATGGCCGCGTTCGGTTCTGAAAGTCGTTCGAGCAGAGGGCTCGGTAACTTTGCGCCAACTCTTGATAGTTGGGAGGGACATATTTGTCATCTTTTTCGTGACCGACGAAGGTCATGACGAAGGCAGCGTGCGCATCGTGAAAGTGCCCGAAGAGCCGGAGCTGCATGCCGGTCTGGTCGGTGAAGCGTATCACATATGTGTGATTTCCAATATGACTCGCTGGCGCGGGCTTATGCCAGTGCATCTTGGGCATCTGCCTCAGTTGATCCAGTGCGCGATCCATCTTGGCCCGAACCCTCACCTGGACCGAACTCCGCCAGTCCGATATGACCCCACGCTGCTCGTCATTTCGCTCGTGATAGTTCCATCGGACATGCCGCGTTGGATCGACTGAGGGAGCTTCGACAGACGGGGGTCTGGGTGTCAGTTTCCTTGAGACCATCGGACGCTTCCTCGTTTCACATGACGCCAGGCCGCGGTTCAGCCTGGACGTACCAAGTGCAGGCCATGCGCGCTCCTGGGGCGCTCATTTTCGACAGACTGGCAGCAGGCAGTCAGGCGTCAGATCAAAGAATGGCTCGGTCGTTTGGCCGCGGAGTTACGACGAACAATGCGGCCGGCACCGTCGGGCCGGAGCGCGGGTGTTCGCCTCATGTCCGCCTCATGCCCGCCAGATGTCAACCTCATGCCTGCCTCATGCCGACCCGGAACGCCATCCATCCACATCGTTGCAGCGGCTGTTTCCGCCAACTTCTGCACAGCAGCCCCATCGATGCGGGGGGCGCCTCGCCACGGTGTTGTACGGGGCAGACCAAGTTGCAGTTGGAGACCATGCGAGGCTTTTTTGACGTACGCATACGGCTATCCTGGGGTCATGAAGTCCAACTCCTTCGTCATGAAGCACATGCCTGCTCGCGCCGCTTTCCCCATCCGTGCCGCCCTGGGTACCCTGCTGCTGGCCGCCGCCAGCCAGACCTCGTTCGCCGCCTGCCGCGTCCAGACCTTGCCCGAAGGTTGGATAGCAGATGCCACGCGCTGGGAAGGCGCGTGCGTGGGTGACCAGGCCGACGGCCTGGGCCTGCTGAAGGAACTGCAGGGCACGACAGTCAAGCGCACGTTCCTCGGCCGGGCCTCCGGTGGGGAACTGCTGCTGGGCGTGGTGGACACCCCCGACCAGGGCTACATCGCTGGCCACTTTCAGAAGGGCAAGCTGCTCCCCACGGAAGAGCGTTGGCCCGCCATCAGCGCCTTCGAGGAAGCCGCCAAGGCCGCCAACGAAGCGGCAGACCGTTTTGATGCGGAAGGCAACAAGGCCTCGGCCAAGTTCTACCGCGACAAGGCGCAGGTGCTGCGCCAGCAAATGGACTGACGCTAACCCGTCTCCCGGGCGCAGGCCCGGGACGCCCTTCCAAGGCGCCCTTCCAACACGCCCTTCCAACACGCCCTAGACGCCTGTTCAGGGCGCTGTTTCAGGGCACTGTTTCCCAGGGCGCTCCTGCAAGGCGGGTTTCTCGCGCACTTATCGGCGCGGGCCCAGCCCGCCCTTCACCAGCTGCACTTCAAACAGCTTGGGCCACAGCTTGCCTGTCACGAACAGGCGCTTGGTCTTGGCGTCATAGGCGATGCCGTTGGGCACGTCTTCCCCTTGCGCCTGCGGGTTACGCTCCGGCATCAGCCCGGTCAGGTCGATCCAGCCGGTGACCTTGCCGCTGGCCGGGTCGATGCGGGCAATGCGGTCGGTCTGCCAGATGTTGGCCAGCACCTCGCCGTCCACCCATTCCAGTTCGTTGAGCTTCTCCACCGGCTTGCCACCAGCCGTCACGCGCACGCGGCGGGTTTCCTTGAAGGACACCGGGTCGATGAAGCGCAGCTCCGGCGTGCCGTCGCTCATGATGAGCTCGCGGCCATTCTGCGTGATGCCCCAGCCCTCGCCGCTGTAGCTGAACTTGCGCCACATCTTGAAGGTGCCGCCGTCCAGCACATACCCAATGCCATCGGTCCAGGTCAAGCCGATGATGCGGTCGCCCCAGTGGGTGATACCTTCACCAAAGATCTCGGACGGCAAGCTGGTGTCCAGCACCACCTCACCGGTCTCCAGATTCACCTTGCGGACGGTGGAGTGCCCCTTCAGCCCGGTGCTTTCAAAGAGGAACCCATCCTTGAAGAACAGCCCCTCCGTGAAGGCGCCCCGGTCATGCGGATAGGCCTTCACCACCTTCACGGTGTAGACGGGAATGCCGGCATCAGCCGCCGGCGCCTGCAGGTGCAGCGACAGCGCAGAGAGCGCCAGCAAGCACTTGCCCGTCCAGGACACGAAGGGGCGGCGAGCCACGAGGGCAGAAGATGTGCGCATGAAAGATTCCGGAAGGTGGCGCCTGGCCAGGGGCGGCAACGCCATGCACCGCTCCAATGAACACAGGCCCGGAATCTACACGATTCCAGGCCTGGCTCTGGTCGAGAAGCGGCCGCGCCTGCGCCTGATCACAGGGCTGGTGCGCGCCCGTTCACACCGGCAATGACTGTGCGGCCCTGAAGGCCGGCGCGCTGCCCTGTGTGATCGGCTCCGGCCGTTCCACCGCCACCACCTGCCCATCCTCCATGCGCACGATGCGATCGGCCAGCGGGAAGTAACGGTCGTCGTGGGAGATCACCAACACGCATTTGCCACGGGCCCGCAGTTCGGGCAGCAGCTCACGATAGAAGACCTCCTTGAACACCGGATCCTGGTCGGCCGCCCATTCATCAAAGACCAGGAAGGGCCGGTCCTCCAGATAGGTCACCACCAGCGCCAGCCGCTTGCGCTGGCCCTGCGAAAGCTGACGGGTGGTGAAGGCACCGTCCTTCACCTGCACCTTGCTGTCCAGCAACAGTTTTTCCAGCAGGCGGTTGCCGCGTTCGTCCAGGTCGGAAGCGCCGCCGTCCAGCAACTGCTCGAAGAGATGGAAGTCGGAGAAGATGGCGCTGAAGCACTGGCGGTAGGCATCGCGGTTGGTGTCGTTCACCACCTCGCCGTCCAGCAGCACGGTGCCGCCATCAGGCCGGTACAAACCCACCAGCAGCTTGGCCAGCGTGGTCTTGCCGCTGCCGTTTCCGCCCACCAGGAAGGTGATCTGTCCGGGCACGAATTCCAGATGGACCGGACCCAGGGCAAACATCTCGTTGGCGCCTTCGTGGAAATATCGGTGGCCCACCCCGGAGAGTTCGACGCGGTCAAAACGATGGACCGGCGCCACCGGCGATTCGGACTCGATGCGCTCGAGCTGCTGGGTGATCTCGTCGATGCGCGCGCCGGAAACACGCGCCAGATTGGCCTTGGGCAGGCACATCAGCAGCGTCTCCAGGGGCGCCACCATGAACACGAACACGAGCGCAAAACCGGTCATGACGCGGGTGCGGTCCGGTACGTCCCCCACGAGCAGGAACAGCACCAGGCCGATGAAGCCGTAGACCAGGAAGTTGCCCCAGGAGGCTGACAGCACAAACACCGACATGCCGAAGGCGCGCTCCCGCCGCACGGTCTCGATGGAACGGCCCAGCACCAGGTCGGCAAAACGACCGCGCTTGGCCGCGTTGAGGCGCAATTCCTTCGCCCCCTCCACCAGGGAGCGGAAGTGATCAAACAGCCGGTCCTGCTCCTTGGCAGCGACATCCAGGTGGCGGATGGCCTTCAGGTGGGCCAGGTGGTAACCCACCGACCCCAGCCCGATCACCACCACGGCGGCGGCAAAGACGGTCCAGGACAGCCAGGCCATGTAGACCATGCAGCCCAGCACGATGATGGCGTTCACCAGGATGGTGGGGAAGCTGACAAAGAACTCCGCCACCCGCGCGCTGTGTTCGGAAAGTGCGGATAACACGCGGGGCCCGCCCAACTCCTCCATCTTGCGGAAATCCGCCGCCAAAGCACGGGCCGAGATGAACTGGCGCAATTCGGCATGCGCTCGCTGACTCAGCCGCTCGAACAGCACGGAGGCCAGCATCTGGCTGAGCATGGCGCCCAGGGCCACGGCTGCAAAACGCCAGGCCAGCACGGCCAGCGCGGTGGCGCCGTCATGGGTCAGGGCCATGTTGATCTGCGCCACCAGCAGCACGCTGCAGACACCGGCCACCACGCTGGCCAGGCCAGCGGCCCAGAGCAGGTAACGGGACTGTTGAATCAGATAAGCCAGCACGGGTCCACCCATCCTCAAAATGCAGACGCCCGCTCAGGGCGCTTGCCGCCGGAGCTTCGTCCGTTGCCGGGGGCTGCGCCTGCGGCGCCCCTACCCCAGCCAGACGAGCCAGCACCAGGATTTGTTCAACGCCCCCGGGCCAACGGGCGCCCGAGGTGCGCAAGGGCCGACGCGACTGAACAAACGCCCCCTGCGCATCGTCTCAGCAGCACAACCGTCACCAGGTTTACCGATCCGCTGATGATTCCGATGCTTGAACCGATCTTCCAGGGCGAGTGGGCGCCGTATGGGGAGACCTTGCAGTGCGCACCCCAATGGCCGGCGTCGGCCTTGCGGCTGGCGGACTGGCTGCGCTCGCCAGAGGCGATGGCGGACACGCTGACCCGTTACGCGCGGCGCTGGGGCGCCGGCCAGCGAGACCCGCGCGCCGTCGCCTCCGCCTGGACGCTGGACTATCTCTGGACCCTGCTGCCGCCAGTGGTGGCCGCAGCCACGGTGCTGCAGCACCGTTTCCCCACGGCAGCGTCCGACATCGCCCTGCTGCTGGACGACCAGGGCAAGCCCCTGAGCTTCCACATCACGGCCGAGGGCGCCACCCTGCCCGGCAGCAGCACCGCTGAGCGTTATCACGCCCTTCTCCATGGGCATCTGCAACCGCTGTTCAGCGCCCTGCACCATCACACCCGCGTGGCGGAGAAGATCTTGTGGAGCAACGCCGCGCGTTATCTGGGAGACATCCTGGAAGAAGCGGAGGAACATCTGCCCGGCCCGCCCCCCCTGCTCCAGCAGGACCGTGAACACCTGCTGGAACGTGGCGGATGGCCGCTGACGCAGTGCAACCCCATGCAGGCCCTGCCCCGCCGTACCGCCCAGGGGGGCCACGGACGGGAGATGCCGCTGCACAGCCACTGCTGTCTCTACTACCTGCTGCCGGAACAGCCGTATTGCGGCGCCTGCCCGTTGGCGCCCCAACACCGCGCCACACTCAGAACGACAGTGCCGAGCGCTTGAGACCCGGGTCCCGGGCAATGTCCTTTTCCAGGAAGGGAAACGGCAACCAGTCCTTGCGCGAATAACGCTGCACCGGCGCCAGGCCTGCGCCATCCACCAGCGCCGATTCGTCCTGGCCCATGGCCAGCAGGGTCCAGGCCTGCACACCGGAGGCGCCGAAAGTCACCACCTGCATGTAGCTGTTGCCGGAGCTGTTGAGACCCATGCGGTCGCTGCCGTCGCTGTTGCAGGCCACGACGAAATAGCCAGCAGCATGGCAGCCGCCGTAGATCGGCAGCCGCTGCCCTCCGCTGGCCACCTCACGGAAGTTGCCCAGCGGCGCATCCAGTGCCTGCCCGCGCCTGGCCAGCGCCTGCACCGCCTCGGCCAGAGCCTGGGCCACACGCGCCGGCGCATCGCCCCCAGGTGCGGCCGGCGTGCGCAGCGGCGCCTCGCTGGAAAACGGCACGCGGTAGAGCCCGGCGGCGGGCACGGCATCCAGGCGGTCCCAGAAGGCATCCCACAGCAGCGCGCCACGGTCCTGCACATCGGCCCGGCCGTTCCAGTGGCGCAACACGTCACAGGCGGCCCTCACATCCACGCGATGCTGCTCGGGTTCGGCTGCCGGTGCGCTCGCCGATTCACTCACCGATGGACCCGCCGTCTGGCTGGCGCCCGGCGCGGACGGCGCCGTCGGCACGCGCCATTCCACCACCGGCTTCACGCAAGCCTGGTCCAGCAGTTCCGTCTTGAACAGCTCGGCGGAATAGGCTCGCGGCGTCAGCGCGGCGCGCCGCAGTTCACGGCTCAGCGCCGCTGCCGAACCCGCCTGGGCCTTCAGCAATTCCGCCGCCATCTGGTGCCCCAGACGCCCCCGCAGCGACAGCGCCTGGCGTTCCCCGCCGAGCACGGTCGGGTAGCCCTCCAGCGGCGCCGCCGCATTGGTCAGCCAGTAGCTGTCATTCATGTTGGCCACATAGTCCTGCCGCAGCAAGGCCGGCATGGCTGCCGCCGGCATCAGGCCGGCCTGGGCCGCATCCGGAGAACGGCGCCAGTCGCAGACCGAGCGGCTGCCATCCAGGAAGGGGGTGGTGGCATCCATGCGGGCGAAGCCGGCGCCCAGCGGCGTGGCGCAAGCGGTGCGCAGATCATCTGCCACATTGGGCACGGCACCGATGTCGGCAAACCAGACCCGCCCATCCCCGCGGCCGATGGCCGCCGTGGTGACCCAGGGCAAGGCCGCTTCACGCTTCTGGATGGCCATGAAATCGTCCAGCGACTTCGCCTGATTCCAGTAGAAGAAGTTGCGGAAGGCCCGGAAGTTCTCTTCATTGGCATCGCGGATGGCCAGCGCCGTGGTGGAGGTCCAGCCAAAGGCGGGGTTGTAGCCGCCCAGGTCCACCAGCGGCCCGAAGCGGCTGCGATAGAGCGTGCGCGTGAAGTGTCGGGTCTCACCGCCTTCGCGCACCTCCACCGTCACTTCACGGGCCTGCAGCGGTTCGGGCTTTCCATCCACCATCACCCGGGTGGGGTCGGCCGGGTCCAGCGCCAGCTGGAACAACCCGAAGCGCCGCGCTGCCGAGACGGTGTGGCTCCAGGCCACCTGGTCATTGAAGCCGATCATGACCAGCGGCACGCCCACAAAGGACACCCCCGCCACATTGAGCTTGCCGGGAATGGTGAGGTGCATCTGGTAGAAGCGGTCGGGCCCGCCCCAGAACCAGTGGGGATTGCCGATCAACACACCCTGGTTTTCGCCGGTCGCCTCGCGGCCGAAGGCCAGCATGTTGCTGCCCAGGGCCGCCTCGTCGCCAATGGGATGGGACAGGTGGGCCTGCAAGCTCGCTTCAGTCTGTGCAAGGTTCTGTGCCGGCGCCAGTGCCAGCGTCTGTGTCAGGCCTTCGATCGACGCCTGCGGCTTCGCCACCCCACCCGCCGGCTTGGCGTTCACGATCTCCTTGATGAAGCGCGTGAGGCCTGCCGCCACCTGGGAGGCATACATGCGGCGATAGACATCGTCCGGGGTGATGTCCCGCACCCATTCGGCGTTGGCGCAGGCGCGGTGGGCCTGGGCCGATTTGTCCTTGCGGAAAGCCGCCAGATAGCGGTTGTAGCCGGCAGCAAAACCTGCCACCAGTGCATTGAGTTCGGCGGGTTGCTCGGCGCGGTAACGGCTGGTGACGGACGCATCCGCGAAGCCACGGAAGAAGAAGTCCATGTCCAGGTTGCGGGCACGGCCGAAGGTGGACTCCCGGGCGGGACGCTCGTCGGCACCAAAGAACCAGGAACGTCGCCCCTCATAGGTCACATAGGCTTCGGCCAGGGTGCACAGCGCGTCCTCGGCCTGCACGTAGCCAATGCCGGCGCCCAGTTCGCGCCAGCCGCGGGCACGCAGATGAGGAATGCCATCCGTGGTGCGGCGAATCTCGACCCCGTGCAGCGGCGGGCCTGACCTGAGCTTCTGCGCACCAGGGGCGGCCTTCAGCGCACGTTCCTGGCCGGCGGCCTGGCCCTGCTCCTCCTGTCCACGTGCCTGCGCCGGCATCTGAATGGCCAGGCCACCCGCCAGCCCGGTCGCCACCATGGCAATCCGAAGCATCCCACCCCATCGCCCGGCCGGCTGTTTACCGACCCATCCGCCGCTTTTTATCGTCATACCGATCCTTGGCTCCACAACGCACCGGGCTGGGGCATGGGCCGCGACCGGCCCCACCAACCACTGCGGACGGCGCTCCGCCCGTGGAGACGCACTGGCCCGCCCTGGTCAGACGATTCAGGCGGCGCGATGTTCAGCATTGAACAAGGACCGATCTGGATCGTCAGGCACTGGATGAGCATCCCGACGCTCTTTCCGACAAGGAGTTGTTATGTCTATCCCGGCGGTTTCCGATCTGGACTGGAGCCTGGCCTCTACCGTCCGCAGTTACCCTGAGGGCGAAGCCTATGAAGCGCTCCGCGACGGCCACACGCTGCTGGTGGGCGCCGCCGCCACCACCGCGCGTCAACGCTGGCAGTTCAACACCGGCCCCCAGGGGCTGGAATTGACTTGGCGTGGCGCGGACACCCCGACGGTCAAGGACGTGCTGGCGGCCCTGGAGGCCACCTTCACCTTCCATCCGTTCTTGCGCGAATGCACGCTTGCTGGCGCCACGCCCTGGCCCGAGGCCCTCTTCCGCCTGGGCGCCCTGCGTCGCGATGAGCGCGGCACACGCGCCAGCCGCGAGATGTTGTGGCAACTGCCGGCGTTGTGGTGCCCCGGCGCCTCCGGCGCCATCCCGCTGCAATATGCCCTCAGCACCCAGGGCCGCCGCCACCCGCTGCGCGCACCCAAGCCGCAAGGGCTGATCTACCAGCGCTACATGCCCTGGCTGGGCAAGACCTTCAGCTTCCGCGCCGTGGATCCGGCCGTGGACCTGGCGCGCATCCACCGCTGGATGAATGAACCCGCCGTGGCCCAGGTCTGGCAAGAGGACGGCGACCTGGACAAGCACCGCCGCTACCTCGCCGAACTGGCCGCGGACCCCCACATCCATTCCATGATCGCCAGCCTGGACGGCGAGCCCTTCGGTTACTTCGAGGTCTACTGGGCCAAGGAAAACCGCGTCGCCCCGTTCTATGACGTGGACGACTACGACCGCGGCTGGCATGTGCTCATCGGTGAGCCGGCCTTCCGGGGCAAGGCCTATGCCACGGCCTGGCTCACCGCCATCTCACACTACCTCTTCCTGGACGATCCACGCACGCAGCGCGCCATCGGCGAACCCCGAGCGGACCATGTGCAGCAGATCCGCAACCTGGACCGCTCCGGCTACGCCAAGGTGAAGGAGTTCGACTTCCCACACAAGCGCGCCATGCTGGTCTCGCTGCTGCGCGAACGTTATTTCACCGACGCCCTGTGGTGGCCGCGCGTGGACGCCCCCGCCAGCCCCAGCGCCCCCCTCACCGCAGCCACACCGGCTCCACTGGAGTGATGAGCATGCAGATCCATGACCTTGTGGGTATCGGCTTCGGCCCGTCCAACATCGCGCTGGCCATTGCCCTGGACGAACAACGCCAACCCGGCCGCCACCTGGACGCCTTGTTCATCGAACGCCAGAACACCTTCGCCTGGCACCCCGGCATGCTGCTGGACCAGACGCACATGCAGATCTCCTTCATCAAGGACCTGGCCACGCTGCGCAACCCCACCAGCCGCTTCAGCTTCCTCAACTACCTGCATGAGAAGCAGCGCCTGGCCGACTTCATCAACCTGAAGACCTTCTACCCCAGCCGCCACGAATTCAATGACTACCTCGCCTGGGCAGCCGCCCAGTTCGATGACTACTGCGCCTACGGCGAGGACGTCTTCGAGGTGCTGCCCGAGTACAGCGGCGAAACGGTCAGCGCGCTGCGCATCCGCTCTCGCGACGCCAACGGCCATGTGCGCGACCGCCTGGCCCGCCACCTGGTGGTGAGCCCTGGCGGCAGCGCCAACATCCCCGAGGTGTTCAAGCCGCTGCATGCAGACCCGCGCGTCTTTCACTCCAGCCGCTATCGCGACGCCATCGACCGTGTACCCCGGGCACGACGCATCGCCGTGCTGGGGGCCGGCCAGAGCGCCGCCGAAATCTTCCTGGACCTGCAGGGCCGCACGCCGGACATGCAGGTGGACCTGATCATGCGGGCCCGCGCCATCAAGCCCTCGGACGACAGCCCGTTTGTCAACGAGATCTTCAACGCCGAGTTCATCAACGATGTCTACGGCGCCAGCGAGGCCGAACGCAGCAGCATGCTGCGCGAGTTCTGGCACACCAACTACGCCTGCCCGGACCTGGAGCTGATCCAGCAGATCTTCAAGGTGCTGTATGAGCAGAAGGTCAGCGGTGGCACGCGGCTGCGGATGAAACGCCGCCACGAGGTGCGGGGCGTGACCGCCGATCACGATGGCATTCACCTGCGGTTGACCGACCTGCACAACGAGCAAGCCACGGCCGAGCGTTATGACGCCGTGGTGCTGGCCACCGGTTATGAACGTGCGCTGCACCGCCAGTTGCTGGCCCCGCTGGCGCCCTGGCTGGGCGACTGCAGCGTGGACCGCAACTACCAGGTGCGCAGCCCGGCCAATTTCCGTCCCGCCATTTTCCTGCAAGGTGCTTGCGAGAACACCCATGGCCTGAGCGACACGCTGCTGTCGGTCACCGCCGTACGCACTGGTGAGATCTGCGACGCACTCATGGAGGCCCAACGCAAACCCTGGCCACAGGCCGCAGCCCCCGCCTACTGAGGGCGGCTACGGGCCGACAACGTCAATGCCAGCCGCCCCGAGGGATCTCCCCCGGGCGGCTGCCTCGCTTTTTTTCAACCACCACAGCTCCATCAAAAACAACCATGAGCTCAACCATGACCGCCTCTCATCGGGATACCGACTTCCGTCTCACGCCGCTCAATCTGGCGCTTCGCGCAGCCCTGGCGGGCGCCGCCGGCCTGCTGCTGGCCCAGGGTGCCTGGGCCCAGACGCAACCTGCCGAGGCTGCCGTGCCGGCCGACGAGGCCAAGCCCACGCTGCCCACGGTGCGGGTGCAGGGCAATCGGGACAAGAGCATCGTGGTGAAGCGCAGCTCGGCTGGCACCAAGACGGACACGGCCTTGATCGAGGTGCCGCAGTCCCTGCACGTGATCACGGCCAAGGAAATCGAGGACATGGGCATCACCACGCTGACCGAGGCGGTGCGCCAGACCCCGGGCGTGACGGTCAACCCCTATGGCTCGGACTCCCGCGCACCGGACTGGGTGATCCTGCGGGGTTTTGACGGCTGGTACACCAGCAGCTACCGCGACGGCCTCATCCAGACCGTGGGGCTCACCTTCCTGGGTGTGCAGACCGAGCTGTATGGCCTGGAGCGACTGGAGATCCTGCTGGGCCCCTCGTCCGTGCTGTTCGGCAAGGGCGATGTGGGCGGCGTGGTGAACCGCGTCAGCAAGGTCCCCGACGCCGGCATGGTGTCGGAGGTCGAGGTGCAGGTGGGCAGCTACGACCGCAAGCAGGTGGCTGCCGACGTGGGCGGCGCGCTCACGGAAGACGGCCGACTGCGCTGGCGTCTGGTAGGCCTGAAGCTGGACACCGGCACGCAGGAGAAATATCCGGATGGCGAGCGCATGAAGCGCGAGCGTGACTACCTCGCCCCCTCGCTGCGCTGGGACCTCACGCCGCAAAGCTCGCTGATCCTGCAATACGAACACCTGCAGGACGATGCTTCCGATGACGTGCAATACGTGACCGGCGCAGACGGCAATCCCACCTCCGTCAAGGAGGGTGACCCGAGCTACAGCCGCATCAAGACCGGCTCCGATGCCGGGGGCTACCAGTTCGAGCACCACTTCGACGGGGACTGGCGTCTCAGCCACAAACTGCGTTATGCCCGCCGCACCATGGACAAGCACCACATCCTGTCCTTCCTGGACGATGACGGCACGACGCTGGAGCGCCAGGCCCGGCACGACGTGGAGTCGGTGAAGGAAACCACGGTGGACACCTCGGTGCAGGGCTCCGCCACCACCGGCCCGCTGACCCATGGCCTGCTCTTCGGTGTGGACTGGGACCGCAGCCGCGCCAAGTGGCAGCGTTGGGCGGACATGACCACGCCGCTGGACATGAATGATCCGGTCTACGGCGTGACCATCGCGAACCCGACCACGCCGGCGGCCGACACCCTGGTCACCACCACACAGCTGGGCTTCTACGCGCAGGACCAGTTGAAGTGGGACGACCACTGGCGCGTGACCGTGGGCCTGCGCCATGACCGCGTCAAGACCGACAGCGACGACCGCCTGTATGAGGCACAGGCCTCGCAGAAGGACAGCGCCACCACCGGCCGTGTCGGCCTGAACTACCTGGTGGGCAACGGCTGGTCTCCCTACGTCAGCTACGCCGAATCCTTCGTGCCCAACATCGGGGTGGACTTCACGGGCGCGACCTTTGTGCCCAGCGACGGCCGCCAGGTGGAAGTGGGCGTCAAGTACATTCCGCAGGACAAGCCGTTCTCCTTCACCGCCGCCTTCTTCAACCTGAAGAAGACCAACGTGGTGAGTTACGACCCGGTCTCCTTTGACGCCCACCAGATCGGCAACGTGCGCTCGCGTGGCCTGGAACTCTCGGCCAAGGCGGAGCTGACCCGCCAGTGGCGCCTCACGGCCGCCTACACCAGCTTCGACCTCAAGGTGCTCTCCAGCGCCAACCCGGACGAAGTGGGCCACACGCCCATCCTGGTGCCGGAGCAGACCGGCAACCTGTGGCTGGACTACAGCTTTGATGGCGCGGCCACAGGTCTGGGGGTGAGCGGCGGCGTGCGGTATGTGGGCAAGCGCTGGAACAACGAAACCAACACCTCGTCCCAGCCCGCCTACACGCTGGCAGATGCGTCGGTGCGCTACACCACCGGCCCGTGGCGCTTCTCGTTGAGCGTGAGCAACCTGTTCAACAAGCACTACTACTCCGCCGTGGCCTACGGCAGCTACTTCCGGGGTGAGGACCGCGCGGTGTTGTTGAGCGCGAAGTACCACTTCTGATCGCCCAGGCTCGCTGAGACCGCGGGGCCGCCCGGCGCGTGATGCGCCCGGCGGCCCTTCTTTCTTTTACGCGTCGATCGCCGCCAGGCGCTGGGCCAGATCGGCCAGCAGGGCTTCGTGGCGAATGATGCTGAGGTGGGTGCTGCCCGCGACGTCGCGGGTATGGGCCACGGGCGCATGGGCCGACCAGTCCCTCAGTCGACCGTCGGACTGCAGGGACTCCTCGGCCAGGTAGACATGCACCGGCACATCACTGGGCGGATAGGCATAACGGGTGGCCTGCACGCGCTTGTCCAGCGTGGTCCAGAGCAGGTATTCCGCCGCGTCCTCATCGGAACCATCCAGCGGCAGCGGCTGCTCATCGATCAGCGCGTTCTCGGCGATGCAGTCGAGCTCCTGCGGGTCCATGCGGTCGATCAGCGCGCGCCAGGTGTCGGCCATGGTCGAGCGGCTGAGCCACGCCTCGATCCGTTCCCGCGCCCCAGTTCGCTCCCCGTCGGTCAGGGCGCGGCGAGCCCGCAGAGGCTCCGTTTCGAAAACATCCACCAGGCCCACGAAGTCCACCTGCACCCTGCCCTTCAGGCGCTGAACCAGTTCGTGGGCGAGGTCTCCACCGGAGGACCAGCCGAGCAGTGCGCAGCGGCCGCCCGCAGCCGTGGCGGCGATGTAGTCCGCGTACTCGCCCGCCAATGCCGGGATGGCGAACCCGCGCCACCGCTGCGCGGTGTAGACATGGCTGACAAAGGCATGCACCGGGCGGTCCGGGCCCAGCGCTTGCGCCAGGGGCTCGAACTCGCGAGTGTTGACAATCATGCCGGGCACGCAATAGAGCGGAGCGCCCTTCCCTTCGGTGAACGCCTGCCCGGCCCCGGACCGGCTGAGACGCACCGCATCGTGGCTTGTTTCAAGACCCTGCCGCAACGCATCCGCCAGCGCGCCAAGATTGACCGCCTGCATCACCGTGGGCAGCGACAGACGATCCCCACCGTGCACCGTGCGCCGCAGGCGGGTCATCAACTTGAGGCTGAGGATGGAGTCGCCGCCCAGGCCGAAGAAACTGTCACTGCGGTTGATGCTGCGGGCATCGATTCCGAGCAGGTCGGCCCAGAGCGCAGCGATCGCCTGCTCGGCGGGGTCACGCGGCGCTGTACGACCGGTGCCGCAGTCACCATCGCCGCCGCCACTGCCACCACCGAGGCCGACGCCGCCGCCGCCATGTTCGTGCGCGTCGTGCAGGCCGTTCGAGTCGTTCCCTGCGTCACCAGCCTTCCCAAAGCTAGCCGGAGTGGCTTCGCCAGCGCACATGTCCGCTCGCAAGTCTGCACGCATATGCACATCCGAGCGCCTGTCCGGACGCGGCAGCGAATGACGGTCCACCTTGCCGTTGGCATTCAGCGGGAGCGCAGCCAGCGGCACGATGACTGCGGGAACCAGGTGGGCAGGCAGCGTCTGCTGCCAATGCGCCCGCAAGGCCGGGACATCCAACGGCTGGCCCTGAGCCGGAACCACATAGGCCCACAGTTCGGCCGCCCCCTGCTCATGGCGTCCGGCCAGCACATATGCATCGGCCACCTGCGGTGATTCACGCAGCAGGGCCTGCACTTCACCGGGCTCGACGCGGTAGCCGCGAATCTTCACCTGGTCGTCCTGGCGGCCCAGGAAGCGCAGTGCACCGTCGTTGTCGAGGCGGACCTTGTCTCCCGTTCGGTACAGCCGCTCGCCGTGTTGGAACGGCGAGGCGATGAAGCGGCCGGCCGTCTGGCCGGGCTGCCCGCCATAACCGCGCGCCACGCCGGGACCGCCCATATAGAGTTCCCCCGTCATGCCCGGCTGGACTACTTGCAGGTCGGCGTCCAACACATACGCCTGCATGTTCGGCAGCGGCCGGCCCAGCGCAAGGCCGGCGGGAATGGGCGACGCGGCCGGGAGGTCCTGGGTCAGCACACCCACCGTGGTCTCGGTCGGGCCGTAGTGGTTGAGGATGCGCAGGTCCGGCCGCAACTGGCGAATCTGGTTCAGCAACACCTCATCGGCAGACTCCCCGCCGACGATCAGGAGGCGAGCCGGCAGAACATCCGCGGCCTGGCCCGCATTCAGCAGACCGCGCAGATGGCTGGGAACGATCTTGAGCGCGTCCGCCTGGCTGTGGCGCATGCGCCGGGCAAAGGCATCGGGATCAAAGGCCTCGCTGTGGTCCATGAGGTGCAGGGCCCCACCGTTGCACAGCGCACCGAACAGCGAAGTGTGGCCGAGATCGGCAGCCACCGTGGACACCATGGCGAAGCTGGCACCGGCCGGCAGTGCCAGCCGTGTGAACAAGCCCTGCACATAGTTGGCCAGGGCGCCGTGGCTCACCACCACACCCTTCGGGCGACCCGTGGAGCCGGAGGTGAAGATGACGTAGGCCGCCTGGTCCGGATGGACCCCACCCTCGGTCTGCGGCACTCTGCGCACGGCGTGTGGGCTCGACGGGTCGGCCGCATTAGTCGCATTAGTCGCATTATTCGCATTAATCGCATCAGGCGCGAACGACAGCGCCAGCACCGGCAGCGCGCCGGCCCAATCGGGCCTGTTGCCGCCAGCAGTGCTTTCAGCGCTCTCGGGGCTCTCGGGGCTGTGCGCCATGGGTGCAGCGCGTGCCAGGCGCGTGGCGTGAGTGGCGCGGTCATCGCTGGCGCGCTCCTGTGCCGCCCCGGGGGCCACAAGCAGCGCGCAGGCTTGGGATTCATTCAGCAGTTGCGCCAGCCGCGTCGGTGGCGCGCTGGGGTCCAGCGGCACAAAGGCCGCACCGGCCTTGAGCGTGGCCAGCATGGCCAACACAAAGGCAGGGGAACGCTCCATGCAGATGGCCACACGCTCGTCCGGACCGATGCCCAACGACCGCAGCGCCTGCGCCCAGCGTTGCGCCGCCTCCTCCAGTTCGGCATAGCTGTAGCGCTCGTCACCTTGTGTCAGGGCAACCGCATCGGGGCGTTGAGTGGCAGATGCCTTGAACAGCGACAACACGCTGGTGGCCGGCCAGAGACGGGTCTCTGGCTCAAGGACAGAGCCCTCACCGGGCAGCGTCAGAAGATCAATCGGCCGCTGAGGAGCCGCAGCAGCCTGCACCGCCAAGGCCTGGAAGCCCGCCACCATGCGGGCGATCGTCTGCGCATCAAACAGCGCGGTGGCATAAGCCAGGTCAAACGCCAGCCCCTCGCCATCCACCACCACATCCAGGCTCAGGTCGAAATGCACCTCGTCGACCAGGATGCCGCGCGCCTCCACCTGCAGGGCCGGTCCAGCGCCCATGAATGTGCTGGCGGACTGCTGCGCACACTTGATCTGGAAGAAGGGATGCAGCCCCGGCTGCCGCGCCACGGCGAGGTGCTCCACCAGAAGGTCCAGCGGGAGGTCTGCATGCCGCTTGGCGTCCAGCAGACCGTCGCGCACCTGCAGCAGCAGCGGCAGGAAACCGGCCCGCGGGTCCACCCGCACGCGCAATGGCAGCACGTTGGTGAAATGCCCCACCACACCGTCCAGTTCCTCCCGCCCCCGGTTCACCGTGGGCAGGCCGATGCAGATGTCCCGCTCGCCGCAGAAGGCCGCCACCCACAGGTTCAGCAGCGCCACCGTGACCATGTAGGGCGAGGCAGCATGCTGGCGGGCCAGGGCCAGCAGAGCAGCACTGGTGGCCGCCTCCAGCCTGAAGGACTGGAGTGCCCCTTGCGCGCCCACATGCCGACCCCGTGGACGATCCAGTGGGAGTTCCGTCGCGAGGGGAAGGCCCGCGAGCTGGCCTTGCCACCAGGCCAACTGACGCGCCTGTTCACCGGCTTCCAGCCAGTGATGCTGCCAGGCGGCATAGTCCGCATAGTCGATCGGCAGCGCCGGCCGCGCGCCCAGGGCGCCGGGCACCTGCAGGTCGGCCACCAGCTCGGCCATCAGCAGGTCCACCGAACTGCCGTCGGCGGCGATGTGATGGACGCCCAGCAACAGCGCCAGCACGCCATCGATGAAGGTGTGCAGCTCGGCGCGGAACACCACGCCCTGCTCCAGGTCGAACGGCTGGCGGGCAAAGGCTTGCTCGCGTTGGGATAGAACCTCGTCCTGTTCCTGGTGCGGGGTCGCCCAATCCACGCGGCGCCAGTCCAGCGTGGCGTCCGGGCGGACGCGTTGCACCGGTTGCCCGTCGGCATCCAGCCCAAAGGCGGTGCGCAGCGCCGGATGTCGCTCCACCAGCCGGCGCACGCCCGCCTCCACCTGGGCCGGCGTGATGCCCCCGGCTGGCGCGGCGGAGTGCGCGCCAGGTTGCGGACCCACCGGCGTTGCGATGGGCGTTGCGATTGGCGTTCCGTTTGGCGTCTCGGCTGGCGTCTCGGCTGGCGTCCCCCCGGCCGTTTCGAATGCTGCCCCAGCGGGCAAGCCGCGCAGCGTGAGGCGGCCGGCGAGGTTGTAGGCCGGCGACTGCGGCGCCACCTGCCAGGCCAGCCACAGGCCACGCTGCGCGCGCGCCAGCGGCGCGTCCTGCGCCGGGTCACGCGCAACGATGGGCAGCGCGGCAAAGTCCAGCCCTTCGCCCTGCAGACGCTCCAGGAAGATCTTTCGCTTGGGGGCGCTCAGACGCGCGAAGCGTTGGGCCAGGGAAGCAAACTCCGCATTCATGATCAGTCCTGTGTTTCCAAGTCGTCCATCAGCGCCGCCAGACGCCCCGCGCTGGCACTGGCTGCGGCCGCACGTTCACTGCCCTCGCCGCCCGCCGAGTCAGCGCCATTCGCCGCCAGCCAGGCGGCCAGCTGCGCCAGCCGGGGGTGATCGAACACCACCCGCAGCGCCACCTCCATCGCCAGCTGCTGGCGCAGCCGGGTGACCAGGCGCACCGCCAGCAGCGAGTGGCCGCCGAGTTCAAAGAAGTGGTCCTGGCGTGTGACCAGTGGCAGCCCCAGCACCTCGCACCACAGGGTGGCCAGAGCGGTTTCCAGCGGTCCCTGTGGCGGCTCGCCCGCCGGCCTGTGCCATTGATCCGGGGCCGGCAAGGCCTTGCGGTCGATCTTTCCGTTGGCATTCAGGGGCAAGGCCGGCAGCACGATCACGGCGGCCGGCAGCATGTAGTCGGGGAGCAGCTGCGCCAACCGGGCGCGCAGGGCCGCCCCGTCCAGCACCGCGCCGGGCCGTAGGGACACATAGGCCAGCAGCCGGGCCTCGCTGCCCGTGCGGTCGGCCACCACCACCGCCGCCTGGGCCTCCGGTTGTGCCAGCAATTGGGCCTCGATCTCGCCCAGCTCGATCCGGAAGCCACGGATCTTCACCTGGTGGTCCACGCGACCCAGGTATTCCAGCTGTCCGTCGCGATTCCAGCGCACCAGGTCGCCAGTGCGGTACAGGCGCCCCCCCGTGCTGCTGAAGGGGTCAGCGACAAAACGTTCGGCGCTCAGGCCTGGACGCCGCCAATACCCCTGGGCCAGCAAGTCGCCACCAATGCACAGCTCGCCCACCGCGCCTACCGGTTGACGGTTGAGGTCGGGGTCCACCACACACAGGTCACGACCGGGCAACGGCCGACCAATGGGGACCTGAGAAGGAAAACCCTGTGCGTCCGGATCCGTGGCCGTGCAATCCAGCATGGTGGCCGTCACCGCAGCCTCTGTCGGCCCGTAGCCATTGACGAGCGCCACACCCCGAAGCCCTGCCGCGGACCAGGCCCGCAGGCCTTCCGGCGGCATGGCCTCTCCACCCACATGCACCTGGCGCAGTGCGCCGTAATCCCGCAGGCCCAGGCGTGCGAAATCCTGCAGCAGCAACAGCCAGTAGGCCGTGCTCAGGTCTGCCACGGTAATGCCATGCTGATGCAGGCGCTGGTGGAAGGTCTGGCTGTCCCACAGCACGGGTCCACGCAGCACGATGGCCGCGCCAGCCACCAGCGGCGCGAACAACTGCTCCACAAAGGCATCGAAGTTCAGCGTGGCGAACTGCAGCACACGGTCGTTTTCATGCAGGCCGAAAAATGCCTCGGCCACGCGCGCCTGATGCGCCAGCACCCGATGCGGGATGCCAACGCCTTTGGGCCGGCCGGTGGAGCCCGAGGTGTAGATCAGGTAGGCCAATTGTTCGCCATGGATGGCGATCGCCGGCGGCGTCACGGGCAGCATGCGCAGGTCCGCCTCATCCAGCAGGATGGTGCGCACCCCGGCAGGGATGGCGAGGCGGTTGGACACCGCCCGCTGGCTCAGCAGCAGGCCCAGCGCGCTGTCCTCCATCATGTCGGCCAGCCGTGCCGCCGGGTAGTCCGGGTCCAGCGGCACATAGGTGCCACCGGCGGTCAGCGTCGCCAGCACGGCCACGATCATGTCCGCGGACCGCTCCACGGCAATGCCGACCCGCCCGCCACGCGACAGACCCTGGCTCACCAGATGATGGGCCAGTTGGTTCACACGCTCGCTCAAGGCCGCGTAGCTCAAGGTCTGCTGCTCGACGATCAGGGCTGGCGCCTCCGGCCGCTGACGGGCATGACGGCTCAGGGCATGGTGAACCCAGGCATCCGGCCCCACCGGCACTGCGGCGCCCTGCGACAGCGATGCCAGCTGCGTGACGTCCTCCGCGCTGGCCACCGCCACGCACCCCAGTGGCTTGGCGGGCTGCGCAGCCAGGGCCTGCAGCACCTGGACAAAACAGCGCACCAGCGCCGCCACGCCAGCGGCGTCGAACAGCGCGTGTTCATAGCCGAAGTCCAGGGACAGGGACTGGTCCAGATAGACCGACAAGGTCATGGGATAGTTCGCGTCATCCTGATTGCGCAGTTGGCTGAACTGAAGCCCGCCGGGTGCCGCCTGGCGCAGTGCGGCGTCGATCGGATAGTTCTCGAACACCACCAGGCTGTCGAACAGTGGCTGGCCCCCGTTGCCGGCCCAGCGTTGAACTTCATACAGCGGTGTCTGCTCGTGCTCGCGGGCCGCCGCGCTGTCCGCCTGGATTCCGCGCAGCCAGTCGCCCACCAGTTGCTCCGATGGCAGAGGCACCACCTGGGCCAGTGTGTTGATGAACAGGCCCAGGATCTGCTCGGCGCCAGGAAGCTCGGGAGGCCGCCCTGAGACCGTGGTGCCAAAGACCGCCACCGGCTGCCCCGTGCAACGGGCCAGCAGCAGGGCCCAGGCACCTTGCACCAGGGTGTTGACGGTCACGCGCTGCGCCCGCGCGGCCGCGCCGAGTTGACGGGTGGCCTCCGGGTCCAGCTGATGACGATGGTGGACGATGCCGGCGGCGCCGTTCACCGGCTTGGGCAGTGCCTGCCCCAGCAGACAGGGGCCCGTCAGGCGGGCCAGTTGGGCGCGCCAGAAGGTCTCGTCGGCCTGGGCATCGCGTGTCTGCAAACGGCGAATGTGATCACGGTATCGGCTGGCGGGTGCCTGCACCGGCTGGCCGTCATAACGCCGCAGCACCTCGCCCATCAGGCTGGATGCGCTCCAGCCGTCCAGCAGCAGATGGTGGCTGGTCCAGATCAGGTGATGCCTCCGCTCACCGGTACGCACCAGCAGCAAGCGCAACAGCGGCGGGTGGCGAAGGTCCAGGCCGGTGGCCAGGGCCTCGCGGGCGCGGGCATCCAGCGCTGCCGGCAAGTCCGGCTGGCCGCGCCAGTCCAGCAACGCCAGTGGCACCTCCGCGGTGCGCGCCACCCATTGCAGAAGCTGGTCGCCATCGGCCACAAAACCGGTCCGAAGGACCTCGTGCGCATCGATCACAGCCTGCCAGGCCTGGCGGAAGCGGGCCGGGTCCAGCCCGTCCACGTCCACCCGCATCTGGGTCATGTACTGCCCGGCCTGCGGGTCGGCCAGCACATGGAACAGCATGCCGGACTGCATCGGGGACAAGGGATACAGGTCCTCCAGTTGGGCCACAGGGACCGGCAAGGCGTCCAGTTGCGCCTGGGTGACACCGGCCAGTGGCACGTCCGACGGCGTGAGCCCCGCCACGCCGGAACAGCAATGCGTCACCAGTGTCTGCAGTTCGGACTTGAAGCGGTCCACCCACTGCTGGACGGTCGCCGCCTCGTAGCGGTGGCGGCTGTAACTGATGCGCAAGGCGAGTTCGCCCGCCAGCACCTGGCCGTTGATCGCGAACTCGTGGGCCTGACCAGCCGCTTCATGCAAGGGCGTGCCGGCGCTCTCGGTGGCCATGCGCCAGGCGCTGTGGCCGAAACCGCTGTCCACCTGGCCCAGGTAGTTGAAGACGACCTGGGCTCGCGGCAGCGCCGCCATCTCACGCTGCTGGGTTTCGTTGCCCATCCAGCGCAGCAGCCCATGGCCGAGACCGCGTTGCGGCACCTGGCGAAGCGCCTCCTTGACCCGCTTCACGGCGGCCCCTGGCTCGCCGAGCGGGTCCAGCCCCAGCGGGAAGACGCTGGTGAACCAGCCCACCGTGCGGGAGACGTCGAGATCAGCGACGCCATCTTCTCGGCCGTGCCCCTCAAGGTCCACCAGCAGCCGCGGCTGGCCTGTCCAGGCACACAGGGCTCGGCCCAGGGCGGTCAGCAGCAGGTCGTTCACCTGGGTGCGGTAGGCCGCAGGGGCGCGCTTGAGCAACTGTTCGGTGGTGGCCGCGTCCAGCCGCAGTTCGATGCTGTCCAGGCTGGCCAGGGTGCGATCACCGTCGGCCTGATCGCAGGGCAGCGCGGTGGGCACGTCCCGGTGGGCTTGCTGCCAATAGGCGACTTCGCCGTCCAGCGCCGCCGTGTGACGTTGCAGCGCTTCGGCCCAGGCCTTGAAAGAGGCCGTCTTGGGCGGCAGCACCACCGGCTGCCCCTTCAGGCGCTGGTGGTAGGCCACCTGCAGGTCTTCCAGCAGCACTCGCCAGGACACGCCGTCCACCACGAGGTGGTGCACCACCAGCAGGAGGCGCCAGGTCCCGTCCGCCATCTCCACCCCCAGCGCGCGCATCAACGGGCCGTGGTTCAGGTCCAGGCTGCGCTGCACCTCGTCGCACAAGGCGGTGAGCGTCGCGGCATCGAGCGCCCGGCGCCACCAGAGCCATTCACGGCGTTCGGCCGCGGGCACATCGGCGTAGTACTGGGCCCAGGTGCCTTCCCGATATCGCAGGCGAAGGCCGTCATGGTGGTCGTGCACCGCTTCCAGCGCTTCTTGCAGGGCCCCTCGCACCAGTGGCTCCGCGCTGTGCAGCAGCACGGCCTGGTTCCAGTGATGGCGGCCTTCCGCCACCGTGGCGAAGAAGTCCGCCTGAATGGGCAGCAGCGGCACCGCGCCGGTAGCGGGCACCGCCTGCAGCGCGGCCTGGCCGGCCTCACCATCGGCCGCCACGGGCCTGGCCACCAGTGCGAGGCTGGCGATGGTCTGGTGCTCAAACAGCTGCCGGGGCGTGAGCCGCCAACCTGCGCGGCGGATCCGGGCGACCGCCTGCAGGCTCAGGATGGAATCACCGCCCAGCTCGAAGAAGTTGTCGTGCCGGCTCAGGTGCGGCACGTTCAGGAGTTCGGCCCACACGGCTGCCAATGCCCGCTCCACCTCGCCTTCCGGCTCGGCATGGGTGCGGCTGCTGGAGAGCGTGGGCGCCGGCAAGGCGTCCCGGTCCAGCTTGCCGTTGACGGTGCGCGGCAGCACCGCCAGCAGCACCATCGCGGCAGGCACCATGTGCTCGGGCAGCTCACCGGCCAGCCGGGCGCGCAGCGCCTCCGGCGTCACCGGCCGGTCCGGATTCAAGGAGACGTAGGCCAGCAGCCGGGCGCCGGAAGCACCCTGCCCGGCCACCACTGCCGCATCGGCGACTTCAGGCTGGCGCCGCAGCACCGCCTCGATTTCTCCGGGCTCGATGCGAAAGCCCAGGATCTTCAGCTGCTGATCGATGCGGCCCAGGTATTCCAACTGACCATCCTCACGCCAGCGCACCAGGTCGCCGGTGCGATAGAGTCGGCCGCCCGCGCCGTCGAAGGGGTCCGCCACAAAGCGCTCTGCGCTCAAGCCGGGCCGCCCCAGGTATGCACGCGCCAGGCCCATGCCGCCCAGGTACAGCTCACCCGGCAGGCCGGGTGGGAGCAGGCAGAGGTCGGCGTCCAGCACCAGCGCCTTGCGGTCACCCACGGGGCGACCGATCGGGGCGTAGGCACAGTCCACCTCGGTGCCGCCCGGCACCTTCCACAGCACCGGCGTGACCACCGCTTCGGTAGGGCCGTAGCCGTTGATCAGCGTACGTGGGGCGAGGCGGTCGCTGACCAGCGTCAGGCCGGCACGCGGCATGGCCTCGCCGCCAAAGGACAGCAGCTGGAGCGCCGGCACCGCGCCTGGCGTGGCCTCGGTGGCCAGGGCCTGCAGATAGGCCGGCGGAAACCCCGCATTGGTGACGCGGTGCTCGCGCAATGCGGCCAGCGTCTGGTCCGGCGTCCAGAGCGCGGCGTCCCGCAGCACGACACTGGCACCGCAGGTGAGCACCGTGAACAGGCGCTCCTGCGCACCGTCGAAGGAGAAGGACAGGAAGTGCAGCTCGCGGGAGTGCGCGTCCATGTCGTAGAGCGTGGCCGTCTCCTGGCAGTGCATGCTGAACGGCGCATGGGCCACAGCCACCCCCTTGGGGCGGCCGGTGGAGCCGGAGGTGTAGATGACATAGGCCAGTTGGTCGCCATGGACCGCTTCGGTCGGGTTGGTGTCCGGCGCCTGGGTGAGATCCAGCTCGTCCAGCAGAATTCGGCGGATGGGGCCGCGCTTCTCGCCGCTTTGCCCGTTTCGCTGGAGCGCTTCCCCCGCCTCCAGCCAATCGCCGAGCCCGGACGCCGTCAGCAGCCACTCGATGCCACTGTCCTCCACCATCAAGGCCAACCGCTGAGGCGGATAGGCCGGATCCATGGGGACATAGGCCCCACCCGCCTTCACCACGGCAAGCAAGGCGGTCACCAGACTGGCCGAGCGGTCCAGCAACACACCCACACGGGTCTCGGGACCCACGCCCAGCGTACGCAGATGGTGGGCGAGCTGGTTGGCCCGGCGGTTCAAGGCGTCGTAGGTGAGACGGGTGTCGCCCACAATGAGCGCGTCGGCGTCGGGCGCGCGAAGAACGTGCGCCTCGAACAGCCGGTGCACGGCGGTGGTCGTCGCCTGCCAGGCCGGCCCCACGCCCCAGTCACGCAACAACCGTTGCTCGGTTTCACCGGGCAGCATCACGTCGCAGAGCGGCATTTCGGGCGACGTCGCCAGCGCCTGCAGAAGCTGCAGGTAATGCCCTGCCAGCCGCTCGATGCTCGCCGGCCTGAAGAGTTCCGCAGCATAGGAGAAGGTGGCGCTGGCCTCGCCATCGGCCGTCTCCACGATGTCCAGCACCAGCTCGAACTGCGCGGCCTGCGCCGGGATGGGGTAGTCGGTGAGCGTCAGACCGGGCAGCGTCTGCAGCGCGGCCATGTTGCGGTGCTGGTGGTTGAACATCACCTGGAAGAGCGGGGCCGTGGTGAGGCTGCGTTCCGGCTGCAGCGCTTCCACCAGATGCTCAAACGGCAGGTCCTGATGCGTCTGGGCGCCCAGCACTGCTTCGCGGGTGGCGTGCAACACATCGCCCAGCCGCGCCTGCGCTGTCAGGCGGTTGCGCAGCACCTGGGTATTCACAAACAGTCCCACCACACCGGCGGTCTCGGCGCGGTGGCGATTGGCGATGGGGACGCCCACGCGGATGTCCGGCTGCCCGGTGTAGCGATGCAGCAGCGCCTGGTAGCCCGCCAGCAAGGCCATGAAGAGCGTGGCCTCGGAAGCCCGCGCGCGGCTGCGCAGCCCGTCCAGCAGCGGGCGCGGGAGCGGCAGGGTCAGCGAGGCGGACTGATAGCGGGCATCCGCCCGGCGTGGGCTGTCCGTCGGCAGTTGCAGCACGGGCTGCACCTGCCCAGGCTGGCCAGCGTGGCCCAGGTGCGAGAGCCAATAGTCCAGTTGGCGCGCCTTGCCACCGGCTGCCAGCCAGGCGCGTTGCCAGGCCGCGTAATCGGCATAACGCAGCGCGGGCGTCCATTCATTTGCGCCCGCCTCCTTCAGCACCCGCTCACGGTACGCTTGAGCGAACTCGTTCACGATCAGCTGGACCGACCAGCCATCGGAGACGATGTGGTGCATCACCACCACCAGCACATGCTCGTCCTGCGCCAAGCGGATCAGACCGATGCGCAGCAACGGCCCCTGGGTCAGGTCAAACGGTGTCGCAGACAGTTGCTGAATGGCCGCGGAGGCGTCCATGCCAGGGGTCTCGCCGAGATCGATGCAGGTCAGGTCCACCTGACCCGGCGGCAACACCACCGGCTGCGCCAGGCCGTCCCCATCGGGTTGAAAGACGGTTCGCAGCGCCTCATGACGCGCAGTGAGCGCCGTGAAGCTGGACCGTATGGCCTCGACATCCACCGGGCCCTGCAGCCGAACCGCACCCGCCACGTGGTACGCACTGCTGCCGGGATCCATGCGCCACAGGAACCACTGGCGCTGCTGCGCGTGTGAGAGCGGCGCGGGCTGACCCGCCGGCATCGGCACGATGGGCAGGCTCGCAAAGTTCAGCCCTTGGGCCTCCATCGCCTGGATGAAGGCCGCCTGCCGGTCGGCGGGCAACCGCGAAAAACGCTCGGCGATGTCGCGCTTCTTCTGTTCCATCAGGACTCCAGCATTTCCAGGGACGCCATCAGGCGATCCATCTCGTCCAGCTCACCGGCCGCCGCCGGCTGCAGCGCCGCCAGCGCAGTAGCTTGCGCGGCCACGGTTCTCAATTCAAAGAAGCGGCGCAGCGCCAGGCGGACACCCAGGTGCGCCTCTGCCCTCGCCTGCACCTGTACAACGGCGAGCGAGTGGCCGCCCAGCTCAAAGAAATCGGCCTCCCGGCTCACCAGACCCGGCGGGACGATCCCCAGCACCTCGGCCCAAATGCCCGCCAGCGCGGTTTCCACCGGCCCTTGCGGCGGCTCGCCGCCGGGCGCAACACCGGCCTGCGGCATGGGCAGGGCCCGACGGTCCAGCTTGCCGTTGGCATTCAGCGGCAGGCGCTCCAGCACCTGCAGGGCCGCCGGCACCATGTGCTCCGGCAGCACCCCAGCCAGCCCGTGACGCAAAGCGTCCACGCTGACGGCCTGGCCGGACTGCGGCACCACAAAGGCCACCAGCCGAGCCCCGGCGGGCGCCTGGTCCACCAGGACGGCGGCTTCTCGAACACCGGACTGCGCCAGCAACTGGGCTTCAATCTCGCCCAGCTCGATGCGAAAGCCACGGATCTTGACCTGCTCGTCGATACGGCCCAGATATTCGATCTCGCCATCGGCGCGCCAGCGTGCCAGGTCACCCGTGCGGTACATCCGTCCGCCGCCGGCATCGTCCGGATCGGCCACAAAGCGTGCCGCCGTCAATGCCGGACGGCGCAGATAACCGCGCGCGAGCCCCGCTCCAGTCACGTGCAGCTCACCGGGAACGCCGATAGGCACGGGCTGGAGTTCACTGTCCAGGATGCGAAGACCCAGATCCGGCAACGCCTGGCCGATCGGGCTGCCACCATCTTCCAGATCGGCCGCCTCAAGGCGCCGCCACGTTACATGCACCGTGGTTTCGGTGATGCCATACATGTTGATCAGGGCCGGACGTGCCAGCCCGAAACGCTGCACCCAGGGCTGCAGGCTGCGCGGCTCCAGCGCCTCGCCGCCAAAGATCACATGACGCAAGGCCAGGTCCTCCGGTGCCACCCCGCTGCCTTCCTGCACCGCCACGTGCATCAGCTGCTTGAAGGCGGAGGGCGTCTGGTTGAGCACCGTCACCCGCTGGGCCTTGAGCAAGGCCAGGAAGTCGCGCGGCGAGCGGCTGACCAGATGCGGCACGATGACCACACGGCCACCCCAGCACAAGGCGCCAAACAGTTCCCACACCGAGAAGTCGAATGCGTAGGAATGGAACAGCGTCCAGACATCCTTCGGGCCGAAGTCGAAGCGCTGCGCACTGGCATCCAGCAGCCGCACCACATTCCGGTGAGTCAGCTGCGCGCCCTTGGGGCGGCCGGTGGAACCCGAGGTGTAGATCACGTAGGCGAGTTGATCCGCAGACGCCGGCAGCGCCGGGTCCGTGTCCAGCTCATCGGCCAGGGTCAGATCCCGGACGGATACCTGCTGCACGCTGCCCGGACGCAGCGGCAGGTCGCCGCTGGCAGTCGGGCCAGCCCACACGGCCGTCATGACATCAACGTCCCCATCCGTCAGCACCAGCGCCATGCCGCTGTCCTGCACCATGTACGCCAACCGATCGGCTGGATAGGCGGGATCGAGCGGCACATAGGCCGCACCGGCCTTCAGGATGGCGAGCATGCCCACCACCATCTCGAACGAACGCTGCACAGCGAGACCGACGCGAGACTCAGGGCCGACGCCCTGGCGGATGAGCCGATGCGCCAGCCGATTGGCGGCCCGGTTCAGTTGCCCGTAGCTCAACCGCTCCTCACCCAGCACCAGGGCCGTTGCCTCTGGCTGGTGACGGGCATGCGCCTCAAAGCGGTGGTGGAGCGCAACCTCGGAAGGACAGGTGCCTCGCCGGGCCCACGCATCCAGTTGAGCCGTTTCACTGGCGCTCAGCAGCACCACGTCACCCACCGCCACCGCCGGCGTCTCCACCAAGGCCGTCAGGAGCGCCTGGTAATGGCCCGCCAGGCGCGCGATGGTGGCGGCTTCAAACCGATGGCTGGCGTAACGGAAGCGGGCCTGCACCCGGCCGTCCGCGCCCTCCACGGTCTCCAAAGTCAACACATAGGGCGCCTGCCGTTCGCCAAAATCGATGCGGTCCACCGTCAGGCCCGGCCATTCGGTCTGGGCCTGCGGGTCCACGCGAAGATGGTTGAACAGCACCTGGAACAGCGGCGTGGCACCGCCCTGCCGAGGCGGTTTCAGGGCCTCCACCACCCGCTCGAAGGGAAGCTCCTGGTTCGCCAACGCCCCCAATGCGGCGCCTTGCACCTGCTGCAGCAGTGCACGCAGCGGCATGCGCGCATGCACGTCACTCTGCAGCACCACGGTGTTGATCAGGAACCCGACCACACCGGCCGTCTCGCTGCGCTGGCGGTTGGCCACCGGCAGGCCGGTGCGAATGCGCGACTGGCCTGTATGGCGAAAGAGCAGCGCATGCAAGGCGGTGGCCAGACACATGAACAGGGTGGCCTGGTGCTGTCGGGCCTGCTCACGCAGACCGCTGATCAGTGGCTCGGGCAGGTCAACAACCAAGGCGGCAGGCGCGCCATCGGGCGAGAGGTCCCGCACAGGGTCCGTCGGCAGTTGCAAGGGCGTGTGGTCCTCACCGAGATGTTCGCGCCAATAACGCAGCTGGCCCTGCCCCTCCGCCCCGTCCTGCCACTGGTGCTGCCAACGGGCAAAGTCCAGGAAGCGGATCTCCGGATCCTTCCACTGCGGTACCTGGCCTCGAACGGCGGCCGCATAGGCAGTGGCCAGTTCGCTGAGGAACAGCTCCACCGACCAGGCGTCCGAAATCGCGTGGTGCAGGCACAGCAGGAGGTGATGGGTCTGGGGCTGGAGGCGCAGCAGCGCGGCGCGCAACAAGGGGCCTTGAGCCAGATCGAACGCTGCGGTGCAGACCTGATGGACCGCCTGCTGGTGCGCGGCGTCACGCTCAGCCTGAGGCACCGCAACCAGGTCGATGCAGGGCAGCCCGGAGGTGGACGCCATAGCCGGCTGCAGGTGCTGGTGCAACTGCTCGTTGGCATCGGCACGCAGGACAGTCCGCAGTGCGTCGTGCCGACCAACGACCTGCGCAAAGGCCGAGCGCAAGGCCTGGACGTCCAGCGCGCCGTTGAACCCCAACCCACCCCCGACGTGATAGGCCGTGTTGGCCGGGTCCATCCGCCAGAGGAACCATTGGCCGCGTTGCGCGGCCGTGGCGGGTGCGGCGTCCGATGTGCCACGTGGAATACGGCTGGCGGCCGCAGCGGCCGGGCGACCCGCGGTGCCGCCGGCACCCGCCATCCGTTCGCGAAGGCGCTGCAACTGGTCGGCGGAAAGCCGGGAGCGGCGGTCGGTCAGGTCTTGGGAACTGCTCATGGTGCAAGGCTCATGCTGTCGTGGGGGGCCTCGGCGGCACCGTCCTGCTCGATCTCGTCCAGCAGGCGGCGCTCGATCTCATCAGCCTGCTGGGCAATGGTGGGCGCGCGGAAGAAGTCGGCCGGATGCAACTCCACGCCGTAGGTCTTGCGCACGCGGGAGAGCAGGCGGATGGCCAGCAGGGAATCCCCACCGAGATCGAACAGACTGTCGTGAGCGCCGATGGGGCTGATGCCGGTCATGTCGCTCCAGATGGCGGCGAGGCCTTCCTGAAGCAGCCCATCGGCGGCCACATAGGCCGTGGGCAGGACCGGCCGGGGCTGGCCCGACACCACCGGTGCGGCGGGCACCTGGGACTCCAGCGCGGCCAGCGCGCCCTGGTCCAGCGGTGCCAGGCGGGGCGCAAACGCCGTGGTCGACACCACCACCTGCGCCAGGCCCTCGCGTGCGAGGATGCGCTCGAACGCCTTCACGCCGCTGGCCTCGTCCAGGCCGACGCCGTCGGGAATGTCCATGTCCACCGCAATGCCCACATCGCGCCACGCATCCCAGTTCACCGAGATGACCGGCAGCCGGGTGTCCCGCCGACAGGCAACGGCCAGCGCGTCCATGTAGGCATTGGCGGCGGCGTAGTCGCTGCGGTTGAGGCCACCGATCAGGCTGGCGACGGAGGAACAGAGCAGGACGAAGTCCAACGGCTCGCCCGCCACGGCGCGCAACAGGTGCTGGCTTCCTTCACGTTTGGGCGCAAAAGCGGCCTCGATGTCCGCGCGGCTGCGCTGGCTGATGAGGCCCCGCCCCGGATGTACAACCGCATGGATCACGCCATGCACCGGGCCATGGTGGGCATGGATCTGCTCGAGTGCCGCATGCAGTTGCTGCGGCTGCGTCACGTCCGCTTCCAGCGTCAGCACCGAGGCGCCCAGGGCCTCGAGCTCGATCAACTGCCGCAGCTGGCGGCGCAAGGCCATGGGCTGGTCCTGTGCGGCGGCCAGTGCCTCCCAGCGGCCCCGGGGCGGCAACGGGGTACGAGCCAGCAGGGCCAGCCGCGCGCCCCAGTGGCGCGCCAGATATCGACTCAGCGCCAGGCCCACGCCACCCATGCCCCCGGTGATCAGGTAGACGCCGTTTTGACGAAGGCGGATTGAAGCCGGCGCCGAGGACGAGGCCGAGGCCGAAAGCGGAGCCAAGGCCAGCGATTCGGATGTCTTGCCGGAGTCAGCGGTGTGAGAGGCGTCCGAGTCCGACGTAGCGATAGCCCGGCGGGTAAACGCGGTGGCCGGCAGTGGCTCGAAGCGCCGGACCCAGCGATGAGGCCCCCGCAACGCCACAATCCATTCGTCGCCCAGCGCCGCTTCCTCCGCAATGGCCGCGGCTAACCGCTGCTCCGCCAGGTGGTGACCGGAGGGCTGCATGACATCGATCACCCGAACCTTCACCTGCGGGTACTCCTGGCCGGCCACCTTGGCCAGGCCCAGGAGTGTGGCCTTCTCCGGCGCCAGCGGCTCCACGCCGGCCACATCCTCGATGCCATCCGCCACCACCGTGAGCGAGGGAGCGTCTGCGCCCGCCAGGCCGCAACGGTCCAAGGCCTGGATCAGGGCCAGCAGGCTGAAGTACGCATCGCCGCCCGTGCCGGGGCCCGACTGTGCCCCAGCGCCCCACAGATGGAAGACCTGGCGGACCGGGGCTTCCGCTCGCACCGCATGAAGCAGCGCCACGTGGTCGTCCGACTGATCCGGACGGAGCTGGAAGACATCGGGGTCGGGATGCTTGAAGTCCTTCCCCGCCATCCCATGCATCACACGCAGGCCGCGCTGGCGAAGGTCCGCTGCCAGGGCCTGGAGCAGGCCCGTCGAGGCATCGCCCAGCAACAAGGCCACGCCGGATGCCGGGCTGGCGCCGGGGGTGGCGACGTCCAGAGGCTGGCGCTCCCATCGGGCGTGATAGAGCGAATCGGCTGCGGTCACCGCACCGTCCGCCGCGTCCGCCCCACCCGTGGGGCCCTGCCCGCTGGACGGGATCTGCACGTCTCCTTTGGAGGGCGCCGTTGCCTGCGCCTCTACCCAATACCGCCGCCGCTGGAACGGATAGGTGGGCAGCGGCACACGACGCGCGGGCTGACCGTCCTGCCAGGCCTTCCAATCGATCTCCACACCCACCGTCCAGAGCGCTGCGACGGTTCCAGCCAGTTGACGCGCATTGCGCTCATGCTGCTGCGGATGGGCCTGGCTGGACCAGATGCCGACCGCGCGCGCACGCTGCCCGTGCTGGCGGGCCAGGCCGGCCAGGGTTTCGCCCGGCCCGACTTCCAGCAGCACCCGCCCCTCGGGGGCCAACGCCTGGGCCAACCCGTCGGCAAAGCGCACGGTGCCCCGCAGGTGACGGCCCCAATAGGCGGGGCTGCAGGCTTGCTCCGCCGAGATCGGGCGGCCGGTGACGTTGGAGATGAACGGCAGTCGTGGTGCCTGCCGGGGCACCGATGCAATGGTCCGCTCCAGCGCCGCCACGATGGGATCGACCAGCGAGGAATGCGAGGCCATGGCCACATGCAGCCGGCGCGGCAGGCAGTGCACGGACAACGCCGCCTCGGCGCGCGCGATGGCCTCCACCGGCCCCGCCAGCACACACAAGCCTTCTCCGTTCACGGCGGCCAGATCGCAGCCGTCCGCCAGGAAGGGTTGCAGCGCCTGCTCGTCCAGCGGGACGGCCGTCATCGCCCCACCCTCGACGGTCTGCATCAACCGGCCCCGCTCAGCCACCACCCGCAAGGCGTCCTCCAGCGTGAACACCCCGGCCACACAGGCCGCGACATATTCGCCCAGGCTGTGGCCCAGCATCAGCGCCGGCTTCACACCCAGATGCAGCCACCATTGGGCCAATGCGTACTCGACCGCAAACAGTGCGGGCTGGGCCATCGACATCTGCGAGAGCGTCGCGTTGGCCTGTGCCTCACGCTCCGGTGGAGCGAACAGAACCTCTCGCAGGTCCAACCCTTCGTTGCGCTGGAGCAGCGCGAGGCAGTGGTCCAACTGCTGACGAAAGAAGGCACTGTGGCGATACAGCGCCGTGCCCATGCCGGCGTGTTGGGTGCCACCCCCGGGGAACAGGAACACGACCTCCGGCGCACGGCGCACCTGGGCGCTCACGGTCGGTGCTGCGAGCATGTCGGCGGCCAGTGCCGACCGGTCCGCCACCACGGCTGAACGCCAGGCAAACGCCTGGCGGCCCTGCTGCAGGGTGAACGCGACGTCAGACAGGGGCAGTGCCGGATGAGCTTGCAGATGGCTGGCCAGCCGTTGTTTCTGCTGAGACAGGGCGGCGTCGTGACGGGCCGAGAGTGGCAGTACCTGCCAGGCGTCGGCGGCTGGGGCCACCACACGGGGGGCCGGCGCCTCCTCCAGCACCACATGCACGTTGGTGCCGCCGATGCCAAAGGCGCTCACGCCGGCGCGGCGAGGTTCCTCGCCACGCAGCCAGGGGCGGGCCTCCACATTCACGCGGAATGGGCTGCCCGCAAAATCGATGCCGGGGTTGGGCTGCTGGAAGTTCAGGCTGGGCGGCAGGGTCTGGTGCTGCAGCGCCAGGGCGGTCTTGATTAGTCCGGTGACGCCGGCCGCCGCATCCAGGTGGCCGATATTGGTCTTGACCGAACCCAGCGCGCACCACGGCTCGGCCGGCGCGCTGGCGTCAGGGCCATCTCCGTCCCTGAAGGCCATGTTGAGCGCCTCGACCTCGATCGGGTCGCCCAGCGTGGTGCCGGTTCCATGGGCCTCCACATAAGCGATGCTGCGCGGCGACACACCCGCCACGGCCTGTGCAGCACGGATGGCCCCCGCCTGCCCGCTGACACTGGGCGCGGTGAAGGCCACCTTGTCAGCGCCATCGTTGTTGGCCGCACTGCCCTTGATCACGGCGTGCACTGTGTCGCCGTCTCGCAGGGCGTCTTCAAGGCGTTTGAGGACCACCACCCCTGCCCCGCTGCCCAGCACGGTGCCACCGGCCCTGGCATCAAAGGCCCGGCAGTGGCCGTCTGGCGAGAAGATGGCGCCTGGCTGGTAGTGATAACCGGCCGTCTGCAAAAGATTGAGCGACACACCACCGGCCAGCGCCATGTCGCACTCGTGCCCCAGCAGGGACTGCACGGCACTGTGCACGGCTGTCAGCGAGGTGGAGCACGCCGTCTGCACCGTGACGGCCGGTCCCCGGAGATCCAGCTTGTAGGCCACACGGGTGCAAAGCGCATCGGCGATGTTGCCGCTGAGCAGCCCCAGCAGGTCGGCAATCTGGCCGCCCTGAGCCAATTGCTCACGCCCCAGCAGGTGGCGCATCAGATAGACGCTGGCGCCCGTGCCTGCATAAACGCCGATGCTGCCCGGGTAGCGCTGCGGGTCGTAGCCCGCGTGTTCCAGGGCAGCCCACGCGCATTCCAGGAAGATGCGGTGTTGCGGGTCCAGGGTCTGCGCGTCACGCGGGGTGTAGGAGAAAAATTCGGCGTCAAAGAGGTCCACGCCGTCGAACGGCACGCCCGCCTTAACGTAGTGCGGGTCGGCCAGCACCTCGTCCGGGACACCCCGTTGGCGAAGTTCCTCGTCGGAATACCGGCGCACGGATTCAACGCCGTCGCGGATGTTGCGCCAGAAGGTCTCGACATCGGGGGCGTCCGGGAAGCGCCCCGACATGCCGATGATGGCGATGTCCAGGCCAGCGTCGCCGGACAGGTCCTGCGGGTCTTGAGAGGAAGGCATCAGGAAGTCCTTTCGGCGGAGCGCTTGCGGCGCAACAGGGCGTCTCGGCGGCTCGGGGCGGCATCGCTGGCGCCATGGATGGGGTGGGTATCCGTCGCAACGTCCCCTGCCCCGTGCCCGTGGCCATCACCACCCGCGAGCGGACGCTGCGCCAGCCGCAGGTGGCGAGCCAGGGCTTCCACGTTGGGGTGCTTGAAGAGGTCCACCATGCGCAGGCGGGCCTGCAGGCGGTCCTCCAGCAGGCGGTGCAAGCGGATGAGCAGCAGGGAATGGCCCCCAAGGTCGAAGAAGTTGTCCGTCAGGCCTACTTCGGGCACACCCAGTACCTCGGCGAGGATGACGGCCACGCGTTGTTCCAGATCGCCCAGCGGCTGTGCCATGGGCGAGGAGGCATCCCGGCCTGCCGCACCGGCTGCAACGGTCGGCTCCGGCAAGGCAGCACGGTCCACCTTGCCGTTGACCGTGACCGGCAAGGCATCGAGCACCACGATGGTGGCCGGCACCATGTAGTCCGGCAGGCGCTGCGCCAGTTGGTCGCGCAGCAACGCCGCGTCGAGTGTCTGCCCTGCTTGCGGCGCCACATAACCGACCAGCCGAAGACCCGCCGCACCGGCCCGAGCCAGCACCGCCGCCTGGCGCACATGTGGCTGCGCCAGCAACGCCGCTTCGATCTCGCCCGGTTCAATACGGAAACCCCGGATCTTGATCTGTTGATCTGCCCGGCCCAGATATTCCAGTTGGCCCTCGCGGTTCCAGCGCACGAGGTCTCCGGTTCGGTAGAGGCGGCCGCCGCTGGCATCAAAGGGGTCGGGAATGAAACGCTCGGCGGTGAGCCCCGGCCGCTGCAGGTAGCCGCGCGCCAGGCCACTGCCGCCCAGGTAGAGCTCACCCACCTGCCCTTGCGGGAGCAGGTTCAGCGAGGCGTCCAGCACCAGGGCCTTGCGGTCGCCCACGGGGCGCCCGATCGGTGCATAGGGAGCGTCGGGCAGCGGTGTCGAGGTCCTGGCCTTCCACAAGGTGGGCGTGACCACCGCCTCCGTCGGGCCATAGCCGTTGATCAGCACCTGCGCGGCCAGATGCGCCTGCGCCATCACCAGGCCTTCGCGGGGCATGGCCTCGCCGCCAAAAGAGTAGAGATGGACCGGCGGTGCTGCGCGTTGGGCGGCGGCGGCGTGGGCCATTTCGTGCAGGTAGACGGCAGGGAAGCCGGCGTTGGTCACGCCCTGCTGGGCGATGGCGGCAAGGGTCTCGCCCGGGGACCACAAACCCGCGTCGCGCAGGACCAGCGAGGCGCCGCAGCACAGGGCAGTGAACAGGCGTTCGTGGGCACCGTCGAAGGAAAAGGAGAGGAAGTGCAGTTCGCGCGAGCGTGCATCCATCTCATAGAGCACGGCCGTCACCACACAGTGCATGGCAAAGGGGCCATGGGCCACGGCCACGCCCTTGGGCGTACCCGTGGAGCCGGAGGTGTAGATGATGTAGGCGAGGCTGTCCGGATGGGTGGAGACATCCGGAGCGGTGACTGGCGCCTGATGGCGGGCGAGATCATCCAGGTCCAGGTCCAACATCGGAACCGAGGGCACCTGAGGCAGGCGGCGAGCCTCGTTCGCTCGCGTCAGCAACAGGCGCATGCCGCTGTCTTGGATCATCGTGCGCAGGCGGTCAGCGGGCAGCGCAGGGTCCAGCGGCACGTAGGCGCCGCCTGCCTTGAGCACGGCCAGCAGGCTCACGATGAGGGCGGGCGAGCGGTCCAGCGCCACACCGACGCGGACTTCCGGACCCACGCCCTGGGCGATCAGGCGATGCGCCAGCTGGTTGGCCTGGCGGTCCAGATCCTCGTAGCTCAGCGTCACATCACCGGCCAGGAGCGCTGGCGCCTCAGGGTGCGCCTGGGCGTGGCGCTCGAACAGCCGATGGACAGGCGCGAATGGCGTGGCGGTTCCAGGGTCCGGGCCACCCCAGTGGCGCAGGCGCCGGGTTTCGCCGTCGTCCAGCAGTGCAAGATCGCGAACGGCCGTGTCCGGTGACGCCGCCATGACCTGAAGAACCTGCTGGAAGTGGCCCGCCAGACGCGCCATGGTGTCGCGCTCAAAGAGGCCGTCGGCCCAGATCAGGGTGGCGGTGATCGCGCCGGACGCGTTTTCACGGGTCTCCAGCGCCAGTTCGAACTGCGCGTGGCCCGGAGGAACGGACAGGTCCTCCAGGGCCCATCCGGTCAGGCGTCGGGCAGCGTCGTGATTGACGTTCAGGTGGTTGAAGACGATCTGGAACGGCGTCTGCGGTGCCGCCCCACGGTCCGCGGGCAGCGAGCGCATCAGGCGGTCCAGCGGCAGGTCCTGGTGGGCCTGCGCGCCCAGCACCGTCTGTCGGACCTGCTCAAGCACCGCTCCAAGCGCCATTTGCGGCTCCACCGCCGTGCGCAGCAGCAGCGTGTTGACGAAGCAGCCGATGACCGGCTGCAGCTGCGTTGTCGGCCGGTTGGCGAAGGGCGCGCCCACGCGGATGTCCCGCTGGCCGGTGTAGCGATGCAGCAGGATCTTGAAGCTGGCCAGCAAGGCCATGAAAAGCGTGCCGTCCTGGGCCCCGGCCTGAAGACGCAGTGCGGCCATCAGGTCGGTGGGCAGGTCCACCGTCAAGGTGGCGGTGCGATGTTGCTGATCGGGCGCCCGCGGCCGGTCCGCAGGCAGCACCAGTGGAGAACTCCCCCCGTCACCCGCCCGCAGGCGATCCTGCCAGTACGCCAGTGATGCGCTGTCCCGGTTGGGGTCCTGACGTTCGTGGTGCCAGGCCGCGTAGTCACCGTACTGCAGCGGGACCGGCGGCAGCACTTCACCCCCATGGAGCGCGGCCAGCTCGTCAATCATCCCCTGCAGCGACGTGCCGTCGGCCACGATGTGGTGAACCACCATCGCCAGGAGGTGTCGGTGCTCGCCGAGCCGGAAGAGCGTGGCCCGGATGAGCGGGCCAGTGGCGAGATCAAACGGCGTGGCGATCAGCTTGCCAGCGAGCGACAGCGCGGCCTGTTCAATGCGCTCGGGATCCTGGTCGCTGCCAGGCGCCGTCTGGCTCTCGGAGCGCGCTGCCGCCGCCACCGGGGCGTCGACAGCACCCATGAGGTTGACGACCTGGAGTGTCGCGGTGCCGGGGTCCTGGGCCGCTGCTGGCATGAAGGGCATCGCCTGCACCGGTTGCACCCACTGCATCACCTGGGCATTGGCGTCCACCCGGAACACCGTGCGCAGCGCCTCGTGACGGGCCACCAAGGCCGCGAAGGCCGATTGCAGGCGTTCAGCGTCTACCACTCCCTCGATGCGCAGGATGCACGGCACGTGGTACGCGCTGCTACCGGGGTCCATGCGCCACAGGAAGTACTGCTGTTGCTGTGCGGCCGTCAGCGGCAGCGGGCCCTGGCGCAGCGTGGTGGGCAATGCAGCAATGGTCGCCTGACCTTCGCCCACAGCGGCGTGAGCCGCGAGGAGCGCCTCCGCCTGGGCCTTCAGGCGCGTGTATTCAAATAACCGGCTGGTGGGGAAGGCCACCCGCCACTGCGACCGGAGACGCTCGGCCAGTTGCACCGCCAGCAGGGAGTTGCCACCCAAGGCGAAGAAGTGCGCGTCCGGCGTCAGGGCTTGAGAAGCCGGTAGCGCCAGCACCTCGCGCCAGAGGGCGGCCAGGGTCTGTTCCGTTTCGGTCAGGGCGCGAGGGCGGGCACCTGACGGGATGCCGGAAGGGGCGCGGCGTGCCGCCCTTTCATCCCATGGGCCATCTGGAGCATCGGATGGGACGTTGACGACAGGCCCATTGAAGGCCGGGTCGACGGACTGACCGGTGAGGCTGGGCGCATTCGCGTCGATATCCGGGTGCATCAGCCAACGCCCCCGCTCCAGCAGCGCATAGGCATCCAGCGACCGTTCCGTCCAGGCCTTGCGGCAGGCGGCCCGCTGCAGCTTGCCGCTCGATGTCTTGGGCAGGCCGCCGGGATTGAGCAGCGCAATGGCCATCGGCGCCTGGCCGGCCTGCTCGCCAACCACCTCGCTCAGGAGATCCGCCAAAGCCTGCGGCGTCACCAGCTTCTGCAGCCCCCGCGAGACCTCCGCCGCGAGGCCGATGCCTTCCTCACCGTCCACCATCACGGAGAACGCCGCCACCCTGCCCTTGCGGACGGCCTCCACACCGGATTCAACGGCCCGCTCCAGGTCCTGCGGATAAACGTTGTGCCCGCGCAGGATGATCATGTCCTTGAGCCGGCCCGCCACGTAGAGCTGGCCCTCATGCACGAAGCCGAGGTCGCCCGTCCGCAGCCAGCGTTGCCCGCCACGTATCAAGAAGGTCTCGTCGCTCGCATCAGGGCGTTGCCAGTAGCCGGAGGCGATGCTGGGGCCACCGGCCCAGATCTCGCCAATGCGCCCGGCTGGAAGGGCCTGTTCTGTCGCCGGGTCCACGATACGGACTTCATGATGGCGGGGGGATCCGCCACAGGCCACCAGCATGGCGCCGTGCGCACTCGGCCGGGCCTGGCCCTGGGCCAGCTCAAGCGTGTCGAAACGGTGGGCGACCAAGCCGGTGCCGCGCACACCGCCGGTGACAAACAGCGTGGCCTCCGCCAGCCCATAACACGGGTACAACGCCTTTGCGTCAAAACCCACTGGCGCAAAGCGCTCCTCAAAGGCCTGGAGCGTGTCGTGCCGCACCGGCTCCGCGCCGGAGAAGGCCACGCGCCAGCTGGAAAGGTCCAGTTTCTCGACTTGCGTGTCACGCACGCGGTCCACACACAGGCGGTAGGCAAAGTCCGGGCCACCACTGATGGTGCCGCGATACCGCGTGATGGCCTGCAGCCAGCGTGCCGGCCGCTCCAGCACCAGGCGTGTGGGCATCAGCACCAGCGGGATGCCGCGGTGCAAGGGCTGCAGCATGCCGCCGATGAGCCCCATGTCATGAAAGAGCGGCAGCCAGGTGACGAAGACATCGTCCCTCCGCACGCCGAGACCCTCCTCAATGGCGCGCTCATTGGCCATCAGGCTGTCGTGGCTCACCATCACGCCCTTGGGGGTGGAGGTGGAGCCGGAGGTGTATTGGAGGAAAGCGATGTCGCTGCCCGACGGTTGATGCGTCCGCCACTGCGTCGCCTGACGCTCGTCGATCGCTTCCATCGTCAGCACGGTGACCCCGGAGAGCTCCTGCAAGGCGGCGCTGAACTGCTCGGCCACAGCGCGGGTCGTCAGGACACAGCAGGCCTGCGAGTCACCCACCATGCCCCGCAGCCGGGCCAGGTGTTGCTGGCGTGTGGTCTCGGGTGGAAACGCCGGTACAGCGATGAGGCCGGCGTACAGGCAGGCGAGGAAGGCCACCACATAGTGCTCGCCGTTCTCCAGCAGGATCAGCGCGCGTTCACCGGCCGTGAACTGCCGCTGCAGCGAGGCCGCCAGGGCGCGCACACGCTGGTCCAGCGCGGCGTAGGTCAGGCGCACATCCGCCTGACCGTCGTCCTGATCGCCCACGGCAACCATCGCCAGGTCGGAAGGCCGTGACGCCGCCAGGGCCTGCAGATGCTCGACAAAGTTGAGGGGCGGATGGGCGGGGTCGGCAGCAGCTGCGCGCCCGTCGGAATAGGCCATGTTCATCTTCGATCCACTCATGGAAGCCGCGTTCAGAAGCGGCCGAGATTGCCGTGCGGCTCCGCCATGGCCACGATGACCTTGCGAGGGCCGCGGAACGGTGCGCGGCCATGGGCGGCCAGCATGTTGTCCAGCATCAGCACGTCGCCAGCCTCCCAGCGGAAGAAGACGGATTCGGCCTCCAGCACGGCCCGCACCTCGTCGAACATCGCGTCCGGAATCGGTGACCCATCGGCGAAGAAAGTATTGCGGGGAAGGTTCTCCGCCCCCAGCAGTTCCTCCAGCGATTCACGCACTTCCGGCTGGAGGTTGGAGCAATGGAAGAGATGGGCCTGGTTGAACCAGACGGTCTCGCCGGTGACCGGATGGGTTTCGATGGCCTGGCAGCGCTGGGTGGTGCGCAGGGTGCCGTCACGCTTCCATTCCCAGCGGATGTCGGCTTCACGGCAGAAGCGCTCCACCTCGGACTGGCTATGGGTGTTGAAGACCTTTTGCCAGGGGACGTCGAAATCGCCGTAGTTGCGCACGTACAGGATGCCGGGCGCGAAACGGTCCCGGATGTGCGCAGGCATGCGGCGGTAGACAGCGCGGCTGTCCGCGATGGGCGTTTCACCACCTTCGGGCGAGGCCACCATGCAGTGGAACCAGATCTTCATCGGCCATTCGCGGGTGTAGGCCTGCTCGTTGTGCAGCGGGATCCACTGATGAGCGGGGTATTCGGTGGAGGTGTAGACACCAGCGCCACCGCTGCCCACTTCCGAGCGCGGTGTGGAGCCGAATTCGTAACTCAGCAGTGGATGACCGAAGCCAGCGGCACAGGTGCGAAAGGCCGCAGCATCCGGCACCTCGAAGCCCCGCATCAGCACCCCGCCCACGGTGCGCAACTGGGCCTCGATCTCCGGGCGCAGGCGGGCCAGCGCGTCCGTCAGCCGCTCGCCGGGGAACTCCGGCTCGATGAGGGCGGGCAACACGGAGCCCAGGGGCGCCCGGCGTTCAAGCAATCCAATTCCTGCAGTCATGCAACAACGTCCTTCCTGACATTCAGGCAGTGGCAGCGCTTGCATGGTCCGTCGGTGAAAACAGCGCCTGGAGCTCCCGCTCCAGCACGGTCAGCACCTCAGGCTCCTGCTGGCGAATGAAGAAATGGCCGCCCTCGAACCAGTTCATGGAGAAGCTGGCGGCAGTCTCGTGGGCCCAGGCGGTCAGGCTGGCCGGCGCGATCTCGTCGGCGCGGCCGCCCAGGGCGTGGATCGGCAGGGGAAGCGGCGCGCGCTGTTGGTGGCGATAGCTGGCGCACAGGCGGTAATCGGCGGCCAGGGTGTCCAGCGTCATGCGCAGCAGCTCGGGGCTCTGGAAAAGCTCCTCCGGCGTGCCGCCCTGGCGGCGCAGATCTGCGATCAGCACCTCGTCGTCCAGCTTGCCGCTGAAACGTGTGACATCACGCAGCGCGGGTGCCGCACTGCCGCAGACAAACAGGGCGTTAGGCAATGGCCGCTGCAGGGTCCGCTGGGTCTGCGCCAGGCCGTAGGCCAGCAGCGCGCCCATGGAGTGGCCCAGCAGCACGTATTGCCCACGCAGGCTCTCGGCGTACCGCTCGGCAAGCTGCGCCACCAACGTCTGGAAGTCCTCGACCAAGGGCTCGCCATACCGCTCGCCCCGGCCCGGCAACTCCAACGGCACCAGCCGAAGCCAAGCCGACAGGAAGCGCCGCCACCGCAGGTACATCGTGGCGCTGGCACCGGCACACGGCAATACCAGCAGGTCCACGGTGGGCCGGACTGCGGACGCGTTCACGATGAAGTGGCGTCCGTGGAGGCGGTGGAGGCGGTCGTGGGCATCGCGGTCGTGGGCGATGTGTGCTTGGCGCTGGCGGCCTGCTCCGCCATCCACTGGCGCAGCGACAGCGGCCGCATGTCGGTCCAGGCCTGGTCGATGAAGTCGGTGACGGTCTTCTTGTCACCCTTCACACCGTCCACCACGGTCCACCCGCCGGGGACGGCCTTCCACGCGGGCCAGATCGAATACTGTTCCTCATGGTTGATGAGGACGATGAAGACTTCGCCTTCGCGATCGAAACAACTGCTGGACATGGGACTCCCCGACCGGTTGACCTTGGGAAGCGCGTGACGGGCCGGATCAGGATCCGGTGTCTGCGTGCTGCTCTGTCGACCAGACGAATGAGCGGCGGTGGATGTTCAGCAGGAACGCGCTGGCGCGCGTTCAGTGGGACAGGCGGGGCTTCAGGATTGGGATGATGACGAGGGATCGTCACCACCATGGAAGGCCTTGCGCAGGGCTTCGAGATCCAGCGGCGCGTCCGGATCGGCGTCCACAAAACGGGTGGGCACCAGGCTCGCTTCAGCCCACACGCGACAGGCTTCTTCGTAGCGTTGGCGATGCACAGGGTTGGCTGTCAGCCAGGCCTTGAACTCGACCTGCTCCGCTTCAGAGAGCGGCCCGTCCTGCTCGCGCTGCCGCCACTCCCAGGCGGCGCGCCAAAGGGGATCGTTCGTCATGGCTGCGCCTCCCGCCAGCCCGCAGGTGCGGCGCAGAGGTTCATGAACCCGTCAACAGGGTTGTCTCGCAGATTGAAAACAAGGGGACTCACGGAGCCAGAACATCCGGAAACAGGACCACCGCGTGATGGTACCTCCAGCCGCACTTCAGCCATGCCTCGCCACTCCCTGGTGTTCGTCCCTGGTGCGCATATCGGGCGCACTTCACGCGCGCTTGCCCAGAGCCCTATTGTTCATCGCCATGGACGTGCACCAGCGGCGCCCGAAGCCAGTCTGGAAGGTGCACACCCGCTCCCGAACCGCGCCCAGGCTTGAGCCGCCGGCACGTGTATCCGTGCTCGGCGCCCGCGCGCAGCGTTGATTGCAGAAAAGTTACTGCGTTGTGTCAATCACCAGACGCCCGAGCGGGCCCGGTGTTCAATCCCACGCCATCAGGTGCCGATGGCGGGTCAGCACGTCTGCGGCTTCGGCGATGAGCGCATTGACCAGGCCGACCGACACGGCCAGGGCCTTGCTGATGTCCCGCTGGGTCATGCCCCGCACGATATACATCTCGTAAGCGATGCGCGTGCGCACCGGCACGGCGCCCAATGCGTTGTTGAGGATGACCAGGTTCTGCCGCCGCATGGCCTGCAGCTCGGGCTGGCCATACGCGGCGTGGGCGTACTGGCCCTCCTCTTCCTCACCCAGCAGCCCAACTTCGAAGGTCTGACGGCGCAGGTGGTCCCGCGCCATGTTGCGCACGATCTGGCAGCAATAGGCCAGCGGCTGATGGACAACCAGGGCCGTCTGCGCACCCAGCAGCTTCAGATAAGCGTCCTGCAGCACGTCGTCCGCGCCCTGCGCGTTCTGGACAATGGCCAGGGCAATCCGACGCAACCTCGGCCGGTGCGTCACGAAAATCTCGGTGAGGTCGCTGGTCTCTACAGCATCCTCGACCACTTTGTCATCTGGGTAAGACATCCCTGAAATCCCCTTTTTTCGATTCCCTTTTTTATCTAACCTAATGGGAATCATTCTCATTATGTAGCACACTCCTGGTTTCGCAGACTCTCCATTTCGACTGAGAGGGTTTCACACCACGGTCATGCCGGGCGCTTCGGCCCGGGCCGGTGGTGTTCAACGTCGTATTCGAGCCGCCGCCATTTCCATCCACGTCATGAACACATCCACAACGCTGAGCCGTGCCTCACTGGCACTGCCGCTGATCCTGCGCATCACCGCAGCCGTCGGTGGCGGCTATGTCTTTTGCTGGGGCTTTGTTGCGCTCGGTCTTGCGGGCTTCTATGCCAGTGGCATGTCGTTCCATGACGCGGAGCACTTCTCCGGCATGTTGGGCGTGCTGCTCTATCTGGTGGTGTTCTGCTGGACCTTTGCCGCCAAGCGACTGGCGCGCGTGTGGGCAGTGCTTCTGGTGGGCGCTGGTGTGATGACGGGTGCGGCGGCGCTGGTACAGCGCGCCATGCTTTGAGACGAGGGCAAGACGATGTTCCAGAGTTTCCGTCTCTCCATGGCCTGGCTGCACACCTGGTTCGGCCTGGTGCTGGGTTTTGTGCTGGTGGTGGTGTTCTTCTTCGGCTCGCTGTCGGTGTTCGACCGCGAGATCGACCGCTGGTCCATTCCGCAGTCGCGCTTCGAGCCGCAGCCCATGCCCTCGTTCGACAAGCTGCTCAAGCCCGCATTTGAAAAGATGCAGCCGGCCCCTTTCGCTGTGGCTGCGGTGAAAGACCGCGTGAACGGCCCCTTGCCCGAGCGTTTTGATGTGGTGCGCACCTGGGGCGCCTACACCACCCACCGCGACCCGGTGGCCACGGTGTTTGCCGGTTATGAAGTGCCCAACGCCAAGGACCCGGACGAAACGGTGTGGGCCGTGCATGCGATGGACCCTCGGGACGGCCAGCTGCTCTCGCAGAACCACCTCGCCATCGGCAGCCAGTTCTTCTACCCGATGCATTACAGCCTCAACGTGACCTGGAAGGAACTGGGCACGTGGGTGGTGGGCTTTGCCGCGCTGATGATGCTGGCCGCGCTGGTCAGCGGCGTGGTGATGCACCGCAAGATCTTCCGGGAGTTCTTCACCTTCCGCCGCAACAAGAGCACACAGCGCAACACGCTGGACCTGCACAACCTGACCGGTGTGGTGGCCCTGCCCTTCCACTTCTTCTTTGCCTTCACCGGGCTGGTGATCTTTGCGGGCATCTATTTCCCGGTGGCCCACACCCAGTTGCATGACCTGCATGAGCTGAGCGAGAAGATCGAAGCCACGGAGACCGGACTGCCGCATGAGCGCGCTGGCGTGGCCGCGCCCTTGGCGTCGGTGGATGCCATGGTGGCCGAGGCTCAGCGCCGTTGGCAGGCCAAGGGCATGGCCGGGGACGTCGGCTACCTGGGGGTGCAGCATGTGGGTGATGCGAACTCGTATGTCAGCGTCTACCGCGCGGGCACGGACCGGGTGGCACTGACCGGCGAAGGCATTCACTTCAAGGCCAGCACGGGTGAAGTGTTGCGGGAAGACCCGCCACGCACCGCCGTCGACAACGTCAATGAATTCCTGACGGGCTTGCACCTGCAGCACTTCCGGCATTGGCTGCTGCGCTGGCTGTATGTGCTGGGCGGCCTGGCGGGCTGCGTGTGTATCGCCACCGGCTTCATTTTCTTTGTGGAGAAGCGCAAGGGGCAGCATGCCAAGGCCGGCGGCCAGGGCAGCCGCATCGTTGATGCGCTGGCGGTGACCACCATGACCGGCATGTTGATCGCCACGGTGGCGATGCTGGTGGCGAATCGTGTGCTGCCGGAGGATCTGATTGGCAAGGGTGATTGGGAGCAGCGTGTGTTCTGGGGCGCCTGGGCCTTGTCCCTGGTGCATGCCTTCCTGCGCAGCGGGCCGGTGGCCCAGGCACGGATGAACCCAGCCTGGCGGGAGCAGTGTTTTGTGGTGTCTGCGGGTGCGGTGGCAGCTGTGGTGGCCAATGCGGTGAGTACCGGCGACCACCTGGTCCGCACCATCTCTACCGGCTACTGGCCAGTGGCGGGGGTGGACCTCAGCCTGCTGGCCCTGGCTGGGGTGACCTGGCTGGCGGCTCGCAAGCTGGCGCAACGGGCGCAAGACAAGGAAGTGGCCAAGGCGGCGGCGCCTGCCGGCAACCTCGCTGCTGCGGAGGTGAGCCATGGTTGATGCGCTGGTGCTGCAATTGGCTGCGGCTGCGGCAGCTGTGATCGGCTTCGGCTGGCTGGCACTGGCGATGGACACACACTGGGAGCAGGCGCATGGCGCCCTGCCTCAGCCGGCCAGCCTGCCGAAGACCTTGCGTGTGCTGGGAAGCCTGGCGCTGTTGGGTTCGCTGGTGCTGTGCCTGAACGCCGACCATCCGTCGATGGCGGTGCTGGTGTGGTTCATGCTGCTGGCAGCGGCCGTGCTGACGATCGCGATGACGCTGTCGTGGCGGCCGCAGTGGTTGCGGTGGTTCTGGCCGGTGGGCGGGAGTTCCACCGCCGCTTGATGGCGCCGTGATATCTGCGGGTTATCGCGCCCTCCCCGCCGTTTTCCCCGTATCCATTGGCCCCGTGGACTCCTCCACGTCACGGGTTTATGTTTGCTCGTGTGTGCATTTCCGCCGTGCGATCTGCGTGCACGGCGTACACAATGCCTCCTCCTGGTCCCCAGGCGTCGAACACAGGCGCCGGTATTTGCGAGGCAAACATGAACAAGACTTCCGGCCTGTCGGTCGCCCAGCGCCTGGCATTGGGCTTCGGCCTGATCATCCTGATCGGCGCGGCCATCGCGCTGGTGGCCACCGTCAAGATGCGTGGCCTGGCGGCAGATCTCGACGTGATGAGCAAGGAAAAGATGGTGCAGGTGCGCCAGTTTGTTCGGTTCAAGGACAACTTGAACACGGCCGCGCTGAATGTCCGCAACATCATGATCGACCCGTCCCAGGAGCGCCGGGACCGCTGGAAGGCCACGCTGGAAGGCATTCAGCAGGACAACCTGAAGCAGCTGGACGAGATGGCCGGTGCGGCGGACAGCGACAAGAGCCGGGAGCTGATCAAGACCATCCGCAGCCTCAACGAGAGCTATGACAAGGTGGTGGCCGCAGCCGCTGCGGTGGGCGTGACCGGCGATGCAGCCGGGGCCGACAAGAATCTCTTTGGCGGCCGTGAAACCCGCCTGTCGCTCTTCAAGGCCGTTGAAGAGGCCATCCAGGACCGCTTTGATTCCGCCAAGGCGCTGTCCGAGGCAGGAGCCAAGGGCGCCACCAACACCGCCTGGCTGATGTTCGGCCTGGCGCTGGCCATGGTGGCCCTGGGTGCCCTGGTGGCCTGGCGCATCGCCCGCAGCCTCACGCAGGCACTGGGTGCGGAGCCCGCCACACTGAGCGCCTCGGCCCATGAGTTCTCGCAGGGCAACCTCACCGTCCAGCTGGCGCTAACCCCAGGGGATGACAGCAGCACCATGGCCGCCCTGCGCCACACGCAGGACGCTCTGATCGGCATCGTGACCACGGTGCGCGACAACGCCGAAAGCGTGGCCACGGCCAGCGCCGAGATCGCCCAGGGCAACGCCGATCTCTCCCAACGGACCGAGCAGCAAGCCAGCGCGCTGCAGCAGACCGCCGCCACGATGGACGAACTGGGCTCGACCGTGCGCAACACGGCGGACAACGCGCAGCAGGCCAATCAGTTGGCCATCAACGCGTCCGATGTGGCAGCGCGAGGCGGCCAGGTGGTGGCCGAAGTGATCGACACCATGCAGGGCATCCACGACAGCTCGAGCCGGATCTCCGACATCATCGGGGTGATCGACAGCATCGCCTTCCAGACCAATATCCTGGCGCTGAATGCGGCCGTGGAAGCGGCCCGTGCTGGTGAGCAGGGTCGAGGCTTTGCCGTGGTGGCCAGTGAAGTGCGGGCACTGGCCCAGCGCAGCGCTGAAGCGGCCAAGGAGATCAAGGGCTTGATCGCCACCAGCGTGGGCCGGGTGGAGCAAGGCTCTGCCCTGGTTCAGCGGGCCGGCCAGACCATGAACGAAGTGGTGTCGTCCATCCAGCGCGTGACCGACATCGTCGGCGAGATCAGCAGCGCCAGCCGAGAACAGAGTACCGGTGTCTCACAGATCGGCGAAGCCATCACCCAGATGGACCGGGTGACGCAGCAGAATGCCGCGCTGGTCGAAGAAAGCGCCGCAGCGGCGGAAAGCCTCAAGATGCAGGCGGCGCAGTTGGTCGAGGCGGTCGCGTTCTTCCGGGTGGCGCAGCAGCGCGCTTGAGCTGAAATGGGCGCGAGGCCACCGGCCTCGCAGTCAGATCAGTGCTGTCAAGCAGCCTCGAGCCCGATCACCAGCCGCTGTCCGAGCAGGCGCACCGCTTCGGCGATCCTGGGCAGCTTGGAGCCGTGATGCGGATCGAGCAAGCGGCACACCTCTTTTTCGTCCACATTCAGCCGCTGGATGAACTAGTGACCCGTCATCTCGCGGATGATCGGACATTTATGTCCGAATGTCTGCGGGACTGCTGTTGCTTTTGACGATGTAAGAATCAGGTTGTCAGGCCAGGCCCCTCAAAGGGTGCTGATCAGCCCTCCACGGGCTATGGAAGAACTTCAACACGTCTTGTGCATCCACCTCGGCCACCGAGGCCGGATTCCAGCGCGGGGTATGGTCCTTGTCCACGGCCAGGGCGCGAATGCCCTCCACCGTCTCGCTGGCCAAACCGGGGCGCAGATGGAAGCAGTGATGCACCATGTCCCGCTCCATGCGCAGGTCATCCGCCAGCGACATTGAACGCGCGCGCCGGATCTGCTCCAGCGTCACGGCCATCATCAGCGGAGAACGCTTGTTCAGCACAGCCAGCGTTGATTGCGCCCAGGGGTCAGGATCGGCCGCCAGAGACGCGATCAGCGCAGGCAGCGACGCCGCCTTGAAGTGGCGGTTGATCTGGTTGCGGGATTCCCAATGCTCGGCCACCGGAGCCAGGTCGGCCCGCTCCATCACGGTGGCGACGACATGCTCGGCGCTGTCCTGATGACCATTGCGGAACGCCTCGATGATCGCGGGCAGTTCGCTGCTCTTCACGAACACGTCGCCCAGGCCCAGCTCGATGGCGTCACCCGCGCCGATGGCCTGGCCTGTCAGCGCCATCCACTCGCCGCTGTACCCAGGGCAGCGCGACAGGAAATAGCCGCCGCCCACATCCGGGAACAGCCCGATGTTGGTTTCCGGCATGGCCAGCCGGGAGTGCTCGGTCACCACGCGCAGCTTGGCGCCCTGGCTGATGCCCATGCCGCCGCCCATCACCACGCCGTCCATCAGGGCGATGCAGGGTTTGGGGAACTGGTGGATCAGGTGGTTGAGGGCGTATTCCTCGGTGAAGAAGTCGCCCAGGGACGCATCATCGGCCAGTGCGGCCTGATGGAAGAAGCGGATATCGCCGCCGGCGCAGAAAGCGGCCGGCTTGCCATCACGGCCTGCACCCATGAGCGCCACGGCCTGGATGCCGGGCTCCGCCGCCCAGGCCGTCAGCAGCGTGGTCAGATCGCGGATCATCGGCAGGGACAGCGCATTCAACGCCTGCGGGCGGTTCAACGTGATCAGGCCCAGGCAGCCATTGACCTCGGCCCGGATCAATCCCTCGGATTGCAGCGACGGAATCACAGCGCAAATCTCCAAATCTTTACTAAACAGTTCGGTCAGCACCATAACACTGCGGCGCGGGCCCCGCAGGCGCCAGCAGCTTGACGCATTCCCCTAGGCAGCGATGCCCGCGAGCGATGCGCACCAATGAAAAAAGCGTCGCAAAGCGACGCTCTTGTATTGAGAGCAGCCCACAGGGCTGCGGGCCACTTCTAGAGGCAGGCGTCAGCTGCGTTGGGCGCGTTTACGCTCGTTTTCGGACAGGAAACGCTTACGCAGGCGCACAGACTTCGGGGTGATTTCCACCAGCTCGTCGTCCTCGATGAACTCCACGCCGTATTCCAGCGTCAGGTCGATCGGCGGGGTCACCTTGATCGCGTCTTCCTTGCCGCTGACGCGGAAGTTGGTCAGCTGCTTGGTGCGGGTGGCGTTCACGATCAGATCGTTGTCGCGGTTGTGGATGCCCACGATCATGCCTTCATAGACCGGATCGTTCGGCTTCACGAACATGCGGCCACGATCGTCCAGCTTGCCCAGGGCGTAGGTGAAGATTTCACCAGCGTCCATCGAGATCAGCACACCGTTCTTGCGGCCGGCGATCTCACCCTTGTGCGCCTCGTAGCCGTCAAAGATGTTGGAGATCAGACCGGAACCACGCGTCAGGTTCAGGAATTCGTTGCTGAAGCCGATCAGGCCACGCGCCGGGATGCGGTATTCCAGGCGCACGCGGCCACGGCCGTCGGACTCCATGTTCACCAGCTCGCCCTTGCGCTCGCCCAGGGCCTGCATCACGCCGCCCTGGTGGGTTTCTTCCACGTCGGCGGTGACCAGCTCGATAGGCTCGTGCTTTTCGCCGTTGACGTCATGGAACACCACGCGCGGCTTCGACACAGCCAGCTCATAGCCTTCACGGCGCATGTTTTCCAGCAGGATGGTCAGGTGCAATTCACCACGGCCGGACACCTCGAAGATGCCGTCTTCTTCCGTTTCCTTCACGCGCAGCGCGACGTTGTGCTGCAGTTCCTTCTGCAGGCGGTCCCAGATCTGGCGGCTGGTGACGTACTTGCCTTCACGGCCGGCCAGCGGCGAGGTGTTGACGCAGAAGTTCATCGTCAGCGTCGGCTCGTCCACCTTCAGCATCGGCAGCGGAGCCGGGTTGGCGGGGCTGGTGACCGTCACGCCGATACCGATGTCCTCGATACCGTTGATCAGCACGATGTCGCCAGGGCCGGCTTCCGTGACCTGCACGCGGTCCAGACCCTGGAAGGTCAGCACCTGGTTGATGCGGCCCTTGACCGACTTGCCGTCCGGACCTTCCATCACCACCACGTCCATGGCGGGCTTGATGGTGCCCTGGCTGATGCGGCCCACGCCGATGCGGCCCACAAAGGTGGAGAAGTCCAGCGCGGAAATCTGCAGCTGCAGCGGCGCATCCGGGTTGCCTTGTTGCGGCGGCACATGCTTGAGCACGGTGTTGAACAGGGCGGACATGTCCTCGCCCCACTTCTCACCAGGCGCGCCTTCTTCCAGCGACGACCAGCCGTTGATGCCCGAGGCGTACACCACCGGGAAATCCAGTTGCTCGTCAGTGGCGCCCAGCTTGTCGAACAGGTCGAACGCGGCGTTGACGACGGCATCCGGCTTGGCACCGGGCTTGTCCACCTTGTTCACCACCACGATCGGCTTGAGGCCCAGGGCCAGCGCCTTCTTGGTGACGAAACGGGTCTGCGGCATCGGGCCTTCCTGGGCGTCGATCAGCAGCACCACACCGTCCACCATGGACAGGGCACGTTCCACTTCGCCGCCGAAGTCCGCGTGTCCCGGGGTGTCGACGATGTTGATGTGGGTGCCTTCCCAGCTCACGGCACAGTTCTTGGCCAGGATGGTGATGCCACGCTCACGTTCGATGGCGTTGTTGTCCATCACGGTGTCGACGATCTTCTCGTGATCGGCGAAGGTGCCGCTCTGGCGAAGGAGCTGGTCCACCATGGTGGTCTTGCCATGGTCGACGTGGGCGATGATGGCGATGTTGCGGATTTGCTTGCTCATGGTGAGGCTTTCGCTTTCGGGCTTTTCTTCGGAGACTCGGAAGTTCTTGGGAATCGGTGAAGGATCTGGGTAGCTGGTTCTCTGGGCGGTCAGCTCGCGGCCTGCAACAGCATGGACGCGATTTCAGTCGGGCTCAGCAGGCGGTCGGCAATCAGCTCACCGCCGGCGATGTGCCCGCTGCCCAGGAACGCACGCGGCATCTGGCCGTAGACCCGCACTTGCGGGGCATCGGCCAGCGCCACACGGCGACGCATGCCGGAGAGGAAGCGGCCCGCCTCCTCATTGCTCAATTCCACCTCGGGCCATTCACCCAGCAGGCTGTCAGGCGCCGTGAGCTGCGAAAGGCGCGTGGTGTCGTCCATCGCCTCCAGCTGCTCCAGCGTGACCGCCCGCTCGACGCTGACCGGGCCACTGCCGGTACGGCGCAGGGCCCCCAGGTGAGCACCACAACCCAGGCGCTCGCCGATGTCCTCGGCCAGCGTTCGGATGTAGGTGCCTTTGGTGCAACGCACGTCAATGACCAGCAGCGACGCCTCAGGCTGCCACTGGACGATGTCGAGCGCGTGAATCGTGATCAAACGGGGCTGCCGCTCGACGGTAATGCCCTCGCGCGCCAGCTCATACAGTGCACGCCCCTGGTGCTTGAGCGCCGAATACATCGGGGGCAGCTGCGAGATCGGGCCCTTGAAGGCCTCGCAGGCCGCCTGGATCTGATCCGGCGTGACCGACACGGGACGTTGCTGAAGTATCTCGCCTTCGCCATCGCCCGTCGTGGTCGTAATGCCCAGTTGCAGCGTGGCGCGATAGCCTTTGTCGGCTTCCAGGCTGACCTGGCTGAACTTGGTGGCTGCGCCGAAGGTCAACGGCAGCAGGCCGGTGGCCAGCGGGTCCAGCGTGCCTGTATGGCCGGCCTTTTCCGCTCGCATCAGGCGCTTGACCTTCTGCAAGGCGTCATTGCTGGACAGGCCCAGCGGCTTGTCCAGCATGAGCACACCGTGCACGGCGCGCTTTTCGATCTTGGGGCGGGGAACGACGGCGTTCATGACTACTGCAAAGCAGCCCCTGCGGGCTGCGCTTCAATTCTGGAAATCCTGGCGGGTTGGCGTGGCGGACGATCAGTCTTCGTGCGTGTCTTCGTCCAATGCACGGGTGGCATTGGCCTTGGAGATCAGCGCACCCATCTCGGCCGCACGTTCGGTGGTGCGATCAAAGTGGAAATGCAGGCTGGGCACCGTATGGATCTGCAACCGCTTGAACAGGCCGTTGCGCAGGAAGCCCGCAGCTTCATTCAGCGCTTCCTGCGTGTCGTCAGGGCTGCCCACCAGCAGCGAGAAATAGACCTTGGCATGGGCATAGTCCGGCGTCACCTCGACGGCGCTCACCGTGACCATCCCGATACGGGGGTCCTTCAGCTCACGGATCAGCTCGGCCAGATCGCGCTGGATCTGGTCCGCCACACGCAGGCCGCGGTTGGGGATGGATCGCTTATGTCGCATATCTAAACCTCAATAATCCCAAAACACTAAAACTGGTTTCAATCAAACACAAACCCCGCCTGACGCGCAGGCGGGGTTTTTCTCACTCAGGCCACAAACCTGCTCAAGGGCTTCACCCGGTGCACTGCCCAAACGGGCAGGAGCGCCAGCGAAGGCCCTTCCTCAAGCCGGCCCCGGCGAAGGGCCGCCCCGAGCCGCGGGCTGCGCCCCTTGGGGGCAGGAGCGCAGCGACTGGGGGGCTCAAAGAGTCCGGGCGACTTCCTTGATTTCGAAGAATTCGAGCTGGTCGCCTTCGGAGATGTCGTTGTAGTTCTTGAGCTTGATACCGCACTCGAAACCTTCGCGGACTTCCTTGACGTCGTCCTTCAGGCGCTTGAGCGAATCGACCTCGCCGGTGTAGACCACCACGTTTTCGCGCAGCAGGCGGAAACGCGAGCTGCGGGTAACGTGGCCGCTGGTGATCATGCAACCAGCCACCGTACCGATCTTCGAAGCCACGAACACGGTACGGATTTCGGCCATACCAATGATCTCTTCCTTCTGCTCCGGTGCCAGCATGCCGGCCATCGCCGCCTTCACGTCATCCACAGCGTCGTAGATGATGTTGTAGTAGCGCAGGTCCACATCGTTGTGCTCGGCCAGCTTGCGCGCACCAGCGTCGGCACGCACGTTGAAGCCGATGACCACCGCCTTGGACGCAATGCCCAGGTTGACGTCGGATTCGCTGATGCCACCCACTGCCGCGTGAACGATCTGCACCTTGACCTCGTCGGTCGAGAGCTTGAGCAGCGAGGCGGCCAGCGCTTCCTGCGAGCCCTGCACGTCGGCCTTGATGATCAGCGGCAGCGTCTGCACGTCGCCAGCGGTCATGTCGGAGAACATGTTCTCCAGCTTGGCGGCCTGCTGGCGAGCCAGCTTGACGTCACGGTACTTGCCAGCACGGAAGGTCGCGATTTCACGGGCACGACGTTCGTCGGACAGCACCATGAATTCGTCACCGGCTTGCGGCACTTCGGTCAGACCCTGGATCTCCACCGGGATGGACGGGCCCGCTTCCGTGGCAGGCTTGCCGTCTTCGTCCAGCATGGCGCGAACGCGGCCATAGGTCGAACCCGCCAGCACCACGTCGCCGCGCTTGAGGGTACCGGTCTGCACCAGCACCGTGGCCACCGGGCCGCGGCCCTTGTCCAGCTTGGCTTCAATGACCAGGCCCTTGGCCAGCGAATCCGTCGCCGCCTTGAGTTCCAGCACTTCAGCCTGCAGCAGCACCTGCTCCAGCAGCTCGTCGATGCCCTGGCCGGTCTTGGCCGACACGGCCACGAACGGGGAATCACCACCGAACTCTTCCGGCACCACCTGCTCGGCCACCAGCTCGCTCTTGACGCGTTCCGGGTTGGAGTCAGGCTTGTCGATCTTGTTCATGGCCACGACGATGGGCACGCCCGCCGCCTTGGCATGGTGGATCGCTTCCTTGGTCTGCGGCATGACGCCGTCGTCGGCGGCCACCACCAGGATGACGATGTCCGTCGCCTTGGCACCACGGGCACGCATGGCGGTGAACGCCTCGTGGCCCGGGGTATCCAGGAAGGTGATCATGCCGCGCGGTGTATCGACGTGGTAAGCGCCGATGTGCTGCGTGATGCCGCCAGCTTCGCCAGCCGCCACGCGGGCGCGGCGGATGCTGTCCAGCAGCGAGGTCTTGCCGTGGTCCACGTGACCCATGACGGTGACCACCGGTGCTCGCGGCAGCAGTTCGTGCTGCGAATCTGCGGCGCCTTCTTCTTCGAGGAAGGCATCGGGGTCGTCCAGCTTGGCAGCCAGCGCCTTGTGGCCCATTTCCTCGACGAGGATCATGGCCGTTTCCTGGTCCAGCTGCTGGTTGATGGTGACCATCTGACCCAGCTTCATCAAGTGCTTGATGACCTCGGAGGCCTTGATCGACATCTTGTGCGCCAGATCGGCCACCGAGATGGTCTCAGGGACGTGCACTTCCTGGATGACCGGTTCGGTCGGGGCCACGAAGTTGGACGGGCCACCACGATGGTCGTGACGGTCGCCACCACGGCGGCCACCGGCGCCTGCGCCCTTGGGCGCACGCCAGCCCGCCGGACGGGCGGCACCGGCGCCAGCGGGCGCATCGCTGCGACCCTTGGCGGCACCGCCACGCTTCTTGGCGTCATCGGCCCAGCTGGACGACAGTTTTTCGGACTTGACCGACTTCTTGTCGCCCGGCTTGGCGCCGGCACCCGCCGCAGCGGTGGTGCCCGGCGCGCCGGCCGGCTTCTTGTGAATCGTGCCCTTGATGCCGGCGGCGTTGGCCACGGCTTCAGGCTTGGGCTCTTCCTTCTTGGCCACCAGCACCTTCTTGGGTGCATTCATCATGGCGCGAATGGCGGCCGCTTCGGCCTCGGCAGCCTTGCGGCGGCGTTCCAGTTCGGCCTGACGGGCCTTTTCGTCGGCGCCGTTATCGGCGGCCTTGACGACTCGCAGTACCGGCTTGACCGCGACCGCTTCAGGAGCGGGTGCGGGCGCTGGCGCGGGAGCAGCCGCGGCAGGTTTCTCGACGACCTTGTCGGTCGTTTGTTCCACGGACTTCTCCACGGGCTTTTCGTTGGTCTTCTCGACAGCCTTGGCCTGGCTGGCCTTGGCCTTCGCTTCTTCGGCGCGGCGCGCCTCTTCCTCGGCGGCTGCCTTGGCAGCGGCCTGAGCGGCAGCTTGCGCCTCGGCCTCACGGGCCAGGCGCTCTTGCTCGCGGCGCTTTTCTTCCGCTTCGCGCGCGGCGCGCTCGGCTTCCTCGCGCTCACGCATCTTGCGTGCCAGCTCTTCTTCCTGCTGGCGCAGGGCCTCGGCGTTGGCCTGGGCCTCTTCTTCACGACGCTTCAGTTCGGCCTCTTCCGCAGCAGCGGCAGTGGCTTCATCCATGTTGTCGTCACGCTTCACGAAGGTGCGCTTCTTGCGCACTTCCACCTGGATGGTGCGGGCCTTGCCAGAGGCATCGGCCTGCTTGATCTCGCTGGTGGACTTGCGGGTCAGGGTGATCTTTTTGCGCTCGGCGCCGCCGGTGCCATGCGCATTGCGCAGGTGATCCAGCAGACGTTCCTTGTCGCTTTCATTGAGGGTGTCCTCGGCGGACGCCTTCTTGACGCCCGCAGCTTGTAGCTGCTCCAGCAGTGTGGTCGCAGGCCTGTTCAGCTCTGCGGCCAACTGGGCGACGGTGGTCACGGCCATTGTAGAAATCCTTAAATCTTGTGTGGGCGGAGCGGTCTGGTGTGGCGCAGGGTGTTATGCGCTGAACCAGTGCTCGCGCGCCTTCATGATCAAAGCGCGTGCCGCTGCCTCGTCGAGGGAGGAAACTTCTACCAGCTCATCCACAGCCAGGTCGGCCAAGTCGTCGCGGGTATTGATGTCACCGGCTGCCAGCTTGGCCAGCAGCTCGGGGGTGATGCCTTCGAGGTCACGGAGGTCCTGGGACACTTCCTCGACCTTCTCTTCGCGGGCGATTTCCATCGTCAGCAACGCATCCTTGGCGCGGGTGCGCAGCTCGTTGACCGTTTCCTCGTCAAAGGCCTCGATCTCCAGCATTTCCTGCATGGGCACGTAGGCAACTTCTTCCAGGCTGGCAAAACCTTCGGCGATCAGGATGTCGGCGACTTCCTCATCCACGTCCAGCTTTTCCACGAACAGACGGCGAACCGAATCCGATTCTTCAGCATGCTTGGCGGCAGATTCCTCGGCCGTCATGATGTTGATCTTCCAGCCGGTCAGCTCGGAGGCCAGGCGGACGTTCTGGCCGCCACGACCAATGGCGATGGCCAGGTTTTCTTCATCCACCACCACGTCCATGGCGTGACGCTCTTCGTCCACCACGATGGACTGGACGTTGGCCGGCGCCAGGGCGCCAATCACGAACTGGGCCGGATCTTCCGACCACAGCACGATGTCCACGCGTTCGCCGGCGAGCTCGTTGGTCACGCCATTCACACGCGAGCCGCGCACGCCGACGCAGGTCCCGATCGGGTCCACGCGCTTGTCATGCGAGACGACGGCGATCTTGGCGCGGCTGCCGGAATCACGGGCGCAGCTCTTGATCTCCAGCAGGCCCTGTTCGATCTCGGGCACTTCCTGGGCGAACAGCTCCTTCATGAACTCGGGCGACGAGCGCGAGAGCATGATCTGCGGGCCACGCTGGGTGGGGTCCACGCCCAGGATGACTGCGCGGACGCGGTCGCCGGTACGCAGGTTTTCCTTGGGGATCATCTCGCCGCGCTTGAGGCGGCCTTCCACGCGGCCCGACTCGGCAATGATGTCGCCCTTGTCCAGGCGCTTGACGGTGCCCACGAAGATCTTTTCGCCGCGCGACATGAAGTCGTTCAGCAGCTGCTCGCGCTCGGCGTCACGGATCTTCTGCAGGATGACCTGCTTGGCAGCCTGGGCACCGATACGGCCGATGGGCACGGATTCCACGCCTTCTTCGATGTGGTCATCCACCTCGATGTCAGCGATCTGTTCCTGTGCTTCGAACAGCAGGATTTCGGCGTCGGCATTCTGCAGGCCGGCTTCGTTGGGGACCACGTGCCAGCGGCGGAAGGTCTCGTACTCGCCGGTTTCGCGGTCAATGGCCACACGGATGTCGACCTCTCCGCCATACAACTTCTTGGTGGCCGAAGCCAGCGCCGCTTCCACGGCACCAAACACCACATCGCGCTCCACGCTCTTTTCGCGCGAGATGGCATCCACCAGCATCAACAGTTCGCGGTTCATTGATCGAGACCTCCGTCAACCTTGTCATCCGTCTGCCGGGTCTTGGCATTGCTCTTCTTCTTCGTTGCCTTCGCAGCCTTCGAAGCCTCGGGCGCCAAACCCGTCTTTTCCAACTTGTCAGCCGAAGGGCCCTTGCCCGCCGGCTGCGCGCCGCCCGGCGCTGCTGCCGGACGACCCTTGAAACTGATCTCTGGGACCAGCTTGGCCGAGCGAACCTCGTCCAGGCTGAAGTCGAGTGCCTGTTCCTGCTTGCCGTCGGTGAAGATCACACGCCAGTCAGAGCGGGGGGCTGAAAAATCGGGGGCCGAGTCATCCGGCGTCGTCAACACGCCACGGTATTTCTTGCGGCCCTGGAAGGCTTCACGCAGGGTGACCTCAACTTCCAGGCCGCAGAAGCGGACGTAATCGACAGGTTTATTCAGTGGACGGTCCAGCCCTGGGGTGGAGACTTCCAGACGCTGGTAATCGCACTCCTCGACTTCCAGCACATACCGCAACTGCCGCGTGACGCGCTCGCAGTCTTCGACATTCACCGGAACTTCCGGCTCCTGCCAGGCCGTCTGGCCATCTTCGCCCGGTTGCTGTACAAGGGGTTTGTCAATGAAGACGCGTAGCAAGCCTCCGGTGCTGCGTTCGCAGTCCACCACCTCGTAACCCAAACCGGTCACGGTCTTTTCAACAACGGCTTGCCAGCTCAAACTCATCGACGACTTATCTACCTTGTATAAACCTTGGAAGGTGTGGGGATCCCTGAAGAGGGCGCGAGAACAAGCAAAAAAAATGGGCTGGATGAACCCGCCCACACCGTTCACTTTCTCAGCGAAGCCGCAAGTGTACTATGCAAACACCATGCGGACAAGGCGAAGCTTCGCTCTGTCGCCTTGCGTGCGAGAATCCTGGCCTCTCTCGAATCCATGAATACCAGGAGCAGACATGGGATTTCTCGCAGGCAAGCGATTGCTGATCACGGGCGTGCTGTCCAACCGTTCCATCGCCTACGGCATTGCCAAGGCCTGCCACCGTGAAGGCGCCGAGCTGGCGTTCAGCTACGTGGGTGAGCGCTTCAAGGACCGCGTCACCGAATTCGCCGCCGAATTCGGTTCGTCGCTGGTGTTTGACTGCGATGTCGGGGACGACACCCAGATCGACCGCATGTTTGCCGAGCTCGGCGAGCACTGGCCGGAATTCGATGGTTTTGTCCACTCCATCGGCTTCGCCCCGCGGGAAGCCATTGCGGGCGACTTCCTTGATGGCCTCTCGCGCGAGAACTTCCGTATTGCGCACGACATCTCCGCCTACAGCTTCCCCGCCATGGCCAAGGCCGCGCAATCGCGTCTGCGCCCGGGCTCGGCATTGCTGACCCTGTCCTACCTGGGGGCGGACCGCTACGTGCCCAACTACAACACGATGGGTTTGGCCAAGGCGTCACTGGAAGCCAGCGTACGGTATCTGGCCTACAACCTGGGTGGAAAGAGCATTCGCGTCAACGGCATCTCGGCCGGCCCCATCAAGACCCTGGCGGCCTCGGGCATCAAGGATTTCGGCAAGCTGCTCAACCAGTTTGCCGCCACCACGGCGATCAAGCGCAACGTCACCATTGAAGACGTCGGCAACACGGCGGCTTTCCTGCTGTCCGACCTCTCCGCCGGCATCAGCGCTGAAATCATCTATGTGGATGGTGGCTTCAGCCACAGCGCCCTGGCCGCGGAATAAACCAGCCGCCACTCGGTTAACGGGCATCGCTCAAGATGGCCCAAAGAAAAACGGCCTCCCGATGGGAGGCCGTTTCGTTTCATCGCTGTGTCAGTTCCCCACCACGCAATCCACGTAGTAGCGGGTCCGGCCATCCTCATCCTTTTCGGCCACCAGCCCGTGGACATCGGTCGCAAACCCGGGGAAGTTCAAATTGAATTCACGGGTGAACTTCAGATAGTCCACGATCTTGCGGTTGAAGCGTTCGCCGGGAATCAACAGCGGGATGCCGGGTGGGTACGGGGTCAGCAACGCGGTGGTCACGCGACCTTCCAGGTGATCGATCTCCACCCGTTCCGTCTTGCGATGAGCGATATGCGCATACGCGTCGCTCGGCTTCATGGCCGGCTCCAGGTCGGACAGATACACCTCGGTCGTCAGGCGTGCGATGTCGCCTGAGGCATAAGCCTCGTGCACGCTTTGGCACAGGTCCCGCAGGCCCATACGCTCATAGCGCGGGAAGGCGGCCACGAACTCCGGCAGGATGCGCCAGATGGCGGCATTGCGGTCGTAATCGTCCTTGAACTGCTGCAGCGCGGTCAGCAGCGTGTTCCAGCGGCCCTTGGTGATGCCGATCGTGAACATGATGAAGAACGAGTACAGCCCCGTCTTCTCCACCACCACGCCGTGTTCCGCCAGGAACTTGGTCACGATGCTGGCGGGGATGCCGGTCTTGGCAAACTTCCCGCTCATGTCCAACCCCGGCGTGATGATGGTGGACTTGATCGGGTCCAGCATGTTGAAGCCTTCTTCGATCGGGCCGAATCCGTGCCACTTCTCGTTGGTCTTCAACATCCAGTCCGCAGGCTTGCCCACGCCTTCCGGCGCCAGCTTCTCCGGACCCCACACCTTGAACCACCAGTCCTTGCCGTAGTCCTTCTCCACCTTGCGCATTGCACGGCGGAAGTCCAGCGCCTCGGAAATCGACTCCTCCACCAGCGCCGTGCCGCCCGGGGGCTCCATCATCGCGGCAGCCACGTCGCAACTCGCAATGATCGAGTATTGCGGGCTCGTCGAGGTGTGCATCAGGTAGGCCTCGTTGAACAGATGGCGGTCCAGCTTCACATTCTGTGAATCCTGCACCAGCACCTGCGACGCCTGCGAAATACCGGCCAGCAGCTTGTGCGTGGATTGCGTGGCGTAGACCATGGCGGTCTTCGGACGCGGGCGATGCTTGCCCATCGCATGGAACGAGCCATAGAAGCCATGGAACGCCGCATGCGGCAACCAGGCTTCGTCAAAGTGCAGCGTGTCGATCCAGCCGTCCAGCTTGCTCTTGATGGTTTCGGTGTTGTAGAGCACGCCGTCATAGGTGCTCTGCGTCAGCGTCATGATGCGCGGCTTGACCGTCTTCGGGTCCACGCCCTTCAGCAGCGGATTGCGGGCGACCTTCTTGCGGATGGTTTCCGCCTCGAATTCCTTCTCGGGAATCGGGCCGATGATGCCGTAGTGGTTGCGTGTTGGTGTCATGAACACCGGCACGGCACCGGTCATGATGATGCTGTGCAGGATGCTCTTGTGGCAGTTGCGGTCCACCACCACCACGTCGCCGGGGGCCACTGTGTGGTGCCACACCATCTTGTTGGAGGTGGAGGTGCCGTTGGTCACGAAGAAGCAGTGGTCCGCGTTGAAGATGCGGGCTGCATTCTTTTCGCTCTCGGCGACCGGGCCGGTGTGGTCCAGCAATTGGCCGAGTTCTTCCACGGCATTGCACACGTCCGCGCGCAGCATGTTCTCGCCGAAGAACTGGTGGAACATCTGGCCCACCGGGCTCTTCAGGAAGGCCACGCCCCCTGAGTGTCCGGGGCAGTGCCAGGAATACGACCCGTCCTGCGCATAGTCCATCAGCGCCTTGAAGAACGGCGGGGCCAGGCCATCCAGGTAGCTCTTGGCCTCCCGGATGATGTGGCGTGCCACGAACTCCGGCGTGTCCTCGAACATGTGGATGAAGCCATGCAGCTCGCGCAGCACGTCATTGGGCAAGTGCTGGGACGTGCGCGTCTCGCCGTACACATAAATAGGGATATCCGCATTCTTGAAGCGGATCTCCTGGATGAACTTGCGCAGGTTCAGCACGGCCGGGTCCAGTTCCGGCCCGGCGCTGAATTCCTCATCGTCGATCGACAGGATGAAGGCGCTGGCGCGGCTCTGCTGCTGGGCGAACTGACTCAGGTCGCCATAGCTGGTGACGCCCAGCACTTCGAAGCCTTCCTTCTGGATGGCGTCGGCCAGGGCGCGGATGCCCAGACCCGAGGTGTTCTCGGAGCGGTAGTCCTCGTCAATGATGACGATGGGGAAGCGGAAACGCGGCGTCATGGGGCCTCCGGCTGAGCGGGGTCAAACAGGAAAGGCGCGAAGTGTAGGGCCAACCCCAGGTCACGCAAGTGTCCAGTGGGCATTAACCCGAAATGATGCCGTGAACGTCGCGCAAACGGGACGATCCCGCCTGGCCACCACCCCTCCATCCCCGCCCCTCCGCTCCCCCCCGCCATCCCTTCCCCCTCCGTCGCCCCCCCCCCGCCCGCCTTCGCATTTCCCTCAAACATCACCCCAAGGGAGGATGCGCCCGGCCATTCCACCATTCGCCCTGGGGCGTACACTTTCCTGACTCAATAAAACAGGGATGGCAATTCATCCGGAGGTTGACATGGACTGGAGCCTGGCCACGTGGTGGTGGGTGGTATGCGGGGGCTTGGTGGCGGCGGAGCTGGCCAGCGGCACGACTTTTTATCTGCTCATGTTGGGCCTGGGAGCTGCGGCTGCGGCGCTGACCGCTCATGCCGGGCTGAGTTTCAGTGTGCAGATGCTGATGGCGTCGGTGGTGGGTGGTGCGGCCGTGACTTGGTGGCACTTGCGCCAGTCTCGCCACCCTCGCCTGCCGGCCTCGGCCAACCCTAATGTCAACCTTGATGTCGGTCAAAGCCTGGACGTCAAGCTTTGGCGCGCAGACGGCACGGCGGAGGTCAAGTACCGTGGCGCCGCCTGGCAGGCCCGATTCATTGGGGGTGGCTTGCCCCACACTGGCCGCCATGTCATCCGCGCGGTGGAGGGCTCGTGCCTGTTGCTTGAGGCGGTTTGAGCGTTTAGGTGGCTCAAGCGCCAGGGCGGTTCCACGCATCGTGATGAAGCCGGCGCGGTTGCGGCGTCATTGGCGAGTTCGGTGCAGCCTTTGTCTTGATGAGGGGGGTGCAGTGAATCGTGGCAGAGCGCGGTTCGAGGAAGTGACGGCCCGGTGCCCTTTTCCGTAAGTCAAGGAATGAATGGCCCGCGAAGCTGGACAGAAGGGACATGGAGGAAAAGGGTACCGGGCCGGCGCTTCCGGGCGCACCGCGTACGACGCATGACGCACTACCCAGCAGCATGCGCCTCCAGCACGTTCTGACGACGCAGCACTCCTAGACGCAGCCAACCCAGTCGCACCACGTTCTCCCGCCCCCACACGACGGCGGGGCCCCATATCCCCACTCAATCCCGAGCGCCCCACAACCGGCGCCCACCCCCAGCGCCCAAAAAAAAAGGCGCATGTTTCCCGAGGAGCTTGTCGTTCATGGAAATCTTTGCATTTGTCCTCCTGGTCGTTGCCGTGACCTTCGTCATCCAATCGGTCAAGGTCGTTCCTCAGCAAAACGCCTGGGTGGTTGAGCGCCTCGGGCGTTATCACGCCACCCTCACGCCCGGCTTGAGCATTCTCATCCCCTTCGTCGACCGCCTTGCCTACAAGCACTCCCTCAAGGAAATCCCGCTGGATGTCCCCAGCCAGATCTGCATCACCAAGGACAACACCCAGCTCACGGTCGACGGCATCCTGTATTTCCAGGTCACTGACGCCATGCGCGCCAGCTACGGCTCCAGCAACTACATCGTGGCCATCACCCAACTGGCGCAAACCACGCTGCGCTCGGTCATCGGCCGCATGGAACTCGACCGCACCTTTGAAGAACGCGACATCATCAACAGCGCCGTAGTGCAGGCGCTGGACGAGGCGGCCCTGAACTGGGGCGTCAAGGTGCTGCGTTATGAAATCAAGGATCTGACCCCGCCCAACGAAATCTTGCGCTCCATGCAGGCCCAGATCACCGCCGAGCGTGAAAAGCGTGCCCTCATCGCCGCCTCCGAAGGCCGCCGCCAGGAACAGATCAACATTGCCACTGGCGAGCGCGAGGCGGCCATTGCCCGCTCCGAGGGTGAGAAGCAGGCCGAAATCAACAAGGCCCTGGGCGAAGCGGCCGCCATCACGGCGGTGGCGGATGCCAGTGCAGACGCCATCCGCAAGATTGCCGCAGCCATCCAGCAGCCGGGTGGTGAAGATGCCGTGCAATTGAAGGTGGCAGAACGGGCCGTTGAAGCCTTCTCCCAACTCGCCCAGAAGAACAACACCATGATTATTCCGGCCAACATGAGCGAGGTCTCCGGCCTCATTGGCACGGCCATGGCGCTCTTCAAGAACGGCCAAAAGAATTTGTGAGCGGAACTTCCTTTTCACTCTAAAAAACTGCGCTATGATGGCGGGCTTCGGAGAGATGGATGAGTGGTTTAAGTCGCACGCCTGGAAAGCGTGTGTGGGTTAATAGCCCACCGCGGGTTCGAATCCCGCTCTCTCCGCCACCAATTTAATAAGGTCTGATTCTCCAATTCAGATCATTGAGCAAAGGCTCCTTAAAAAGCTCTTGCCCAATTGCACTAAGTTTGCAAAACAACCCCGGTAGACCAACGTCTTCCGGGGTTTTTTCATTTCTGGCGCCTTCCTGCCCGATTGCCGCCCTCTCGCCCCTTCCTGCTTCCCGCCTGTTTCCCCGTGCAGCTCACGCTCGGCACCTGCTCTGCACCCGGCAGCTTCCATCTCGGGATGCCCTAGCGGACCTCGCCTGCGCGACACTCGCACGGGGCGGGCACAAACGCTGCCACGCCTTCGCGTCACTGTCGACTCATCCAGGAGATCCACATGAAGCAACGCCACTGGCTGGCTACCTCTTTGCTCGCGCTGTCCCCGCTGGTCAGCGCTTGGGCCGCGGACACCACGGTCACCCTCAAGATTGCCACGCCGCAAGGCGAAGGCCAGGCTATCGGCACTGTTCGTGTCGTCGAGACCCGCTATGGCCTCGCGTTCTATCCCCAACTCACCAATCTGCCTCCTGGCCTGCACGGTTTTCACGTCCATGCCAATGCCTCCTGCGCACCCGGCATGAAAGACGGAAATCCGGTACCTGCCGACGGCGCGGGTGGTCATCTGGACCCGGACAAGAGCGGCCGCCACGGTGAGCCCTGGGGCGAAGGCCACCTCGGCGACCTGCCGCCCCTGTATGTCGACCCCCAGGGCAACGCAGTCAATCCGGTCCTCGCCCCCCGCCTGATGCGCATCATCGACATCAAAAAGCATGCCTTGATGGTCCATGCCGGGGGCGACAACCATGCGGACCACCCCGCGCCGCTGGGCGGCGGAGGCGCACGTATCGCCTGTGGCGTCATCGAATAGCCCAAACGCGTTCGCGCCAGTAAGTTCTACCGGCGCACCCAAGGTTCCTCAAGCTGGGCATGCGAATTGCCATTCAAAAACAATTCGTTGCACAACTTGAATGAAGGAACAAATTATGAGCCGCCCAGCTATCACGGTGCCCTTGCCGGTCAACGACCAGGCCAAGGCCCTGCAGCGCCACCTGCTGCAGTGCGCCCGAGCGCGCGGCCGATGGTTTGGCCTGTCCGTCTGGGCTGAGCGGGTGCACAGCATGGTCCTGCCGCGACTGGCCACCACCGCCGCGCTGGGTGGCGTGACCCTGGCCATGGTCGCCCATTGGCTATGAATACCGAGGCGGCGGCGTCGGAACGGGCGCCGACCTCGCCCCCCACATCGGAAATCAACGAAGAACTGGCACTGCTGGAGCCCTCCCTGGGGCCGCTGGAGCCGCCCATTCGCTCGGTGCTGTTTGGCGCCGCGCGTTTTGAACAACATGGCCGCAGCCTCGCGCGCGCGCAAGCCATCCAGGGGACCGCAGGGGCCAGCCAATTTTTTCCGCGGCTGGATGACAACCTGTCCATGCTGCAACAAGCGCGGCGCCTGATCGAAAAGCGCTCGCGGGACTTTCGCCATCTGGGTGCTGCCGGCAAGTGGCTGCTGGACAACGCCACCCTGATCGACGAGCAGACGCACCAGGTCCGCCGTGGCCTGCCGCGCGGGTTCTTCCGCCTGCTGCCGCGCCTGCGTGACGAGCCCTTGGCGGGCCTGCCTCGTATCTATGGCATCGCCTGGGCCTGGGTAGCCCACACCGACGGCGGCTTCGACAATGAATTGCTGATCCGTTACCTGCGCGCCTATCAGGAAGAACGCCCCCTGTCGTTGGCCGAAATGTGGGGCCTGCCCACCACGCTGCGTGTGGTGTTGGTGGAGAACCTGCGCCGCCTGGCCGAGCGCTTTGCCACCCTCCAGGCCGCTCGCGACGTGGTGCATCACTGGTTTGATGGCGACCCGGCCAGCACCGGTCTGGCCGCTGTGACCGACCTGGAACCCCGCATGCGCGAACGGGGTGTGCTGGAGGCCTTCTGGCTGCAGCTGGACCACCGCCTGGAAGAGTTGCCCGCCTCGCTGGCCGGTGAGCTGCGCGCATGGCTCAGCACGCGCCTGCCCACGCCGTCGCAAGCGCTTGCCCACCAGCAGGACGAGTCCATCAAGGACCTGCAAAGCATCCGCAATGCCATCACGGCCCTGCGCCGTATCGACCAGACCGACTGGCGGCGTCTGGTCGAGGCGGTCAGCCCCGTCATGCAGACGCTGGCGCAATCCCCGGTCTACGCCGCCGAGGCCAGCGACACGCAGGACCTGACCCTTCACGAGATCGAGCAATTGGCGCGACGGTCCGGCCGCAGCGAGCTGGATGTGGCGCGTCAGTTGCTCGCCCTGACTCGCACCGGCAACGACAGCACCGGCATCGAACCGGACCGCCGCCTGGCGCCGATCTACTGGTGGCGCGGCGCCGGCCGGCCCGAGCTCTTTGCCGCCCTGGGCCTCAAATCCCGTTACGGATGGCCGATCGAACCGGCACGCCAGGAGCGCTGGGCAGCCACTGCTTATTTGTGCGGCCTGGCTGGGTTGAGCGTCATCGTGCTGCTCTGGCTGATCGGCCAGATGCGCCCGGACCTCTCCACCGGATGGCTGGTGATCATCACGCTGCTGGCCGCGGGCCCGATCAGCGAAGCGGTCGTGGCCTTGACCAACCGGTGGATCAGCGAACTGTCCCACCCCAGCCGCCTGCCTCGCCTGGATCTGCCGGAAGGCATTCCGGCGCAGGAACGCACCCTGGTCGTCATGCCGGTGATGCTGCCGACGGAGGGCGCCGCGGCGCCGCTGTGCGCCCAGTTGGAACAGCACTACCTGGCCAACCGGGAACCGAATGTTCAGTTCGCACTGCTGAGCGACTTCGCAGATGCCTACGAGGAGCAGCAGGCGGGCGACGCAATGATCCTCGTCACCGCCGCAGATGCCGTGTCCGCGCTCAACGAGCGCCACGGCGCCCTGCCCGATGGCCGGCCGCGTTTCCTGCTCCTGCACCGGCAGCGCAGTTGGTCCGCCACGGAGCGCAAATGGATTGGCTGGGAGCGCAAGCGCGGCAAGCTGGAACAGCTGCTGCGCTTGCTCAACACGCCGGAGGGCCCGTCGCCGTTTGTCGACCTCGGCCCCATCTCGATCCCCAACACCGGCCTGCGCCATCTGGTCACACTGGACAGCGACACCGACATGCCCCCGGGACGTCTGCGTGCGCTGGTCGGCACGGCGGCCCACCCGATGAACCGCCCTCGCCTCGCGCCGGACGGCCGGCGCGTGGTGGAAGGCTACGCCATCCTGCAGCCACGCGTGCTGGCCCCCATGCCGGAAGACCGGGAGGGCACGCCCTATCACCGGCTCTTCGGCGGCCAGTTTGGCATCGACCCCTACAGTGCAGTCAGTTCCGAGATCTTCCAGGATCTGTTTGGCGAAGGCAGCTTTACCGGCAAGGGTCTCCTGGACGTCCGGGCCACCCACGCGGTGTTGAATGGCCGGCTGCCTGAAGGCCAGGTGCTCAGTCATGACCTGCTCGAAGGCAGCATCGCGCGTTGTGCGGGCGTTTCCGACATCACCGTGGTGGAAGATTCCCCCATGCATGCGGACGCGGCCCACGCACGGCTGCACCGCTGGACACGCGGCGACTGGCAATTGCTGCCCTTCCTGCTGCACCCCCGCCGTTACCGCCTGGGCGCCATCAACCGATGGAAGCTGCTGGACAACCTGCGGCGTTCGCTGGTGGCCCCCTTCTCCCTGGGCCTGCTGCTGGCGGTCATGACGACCGACGCGCTGCCGCTGGGCCTCACGCTGGCGCTTGTGTTCGCCGCCTTCGGCATTGGCCCGCTGGTGGGTGCGCTGGCGGGGCTGGTGCCAAGTCGGGATGGTCTCGCGCTGCGACACTTCTACCGGGAGACCGGCGCGGACCTCGGTCGTGCCGTCGCACTGGCGGGCTGGCATGTGGCCCTGCTGCTGCACCTGGGCCTGCTGTACCTGGATGCCGTGGGCCGCGCCCTCTGGCGTCAGACCGTGAGCCGGCGCCACTTGCTGGAATGGACAACGGCGGCAGCTGCTCAGGCGGCCACCCGCAGGGAGCTGCCGGCACTCATCGCCCAGCACATTCGCGTACCCGTCAGCGCCGTCGTGCTAGGTGCTCTGCTGATCGCGGCGCACCTGCTGGGAGCACCCGTGGACGGCACGGCGGCCTTCTGGCTGCTGCTGGTGTGGGGCCTCTCCCCCGTCTGGATCTGGTGGGCCAGCCGCCCGCGCCCTGCCATCCACGACCCGCAACCCCAACTTGACCCCCAGGGTCGAGACTACCTGTGGCAGCTCGCCCGGGACACCTGGCGCTTCTACGACCACCACGTCGGCGCCGCAGACAATCACCTGCCGCCGGACAACGTCCAGCTCACGCCCCATCTGCTGGTCGCGCACCGCACCTCGCCCACCAACATCGGCATCTACCTGCTCACAGTCGCCTGTGCGCGCGAGCTGGGGTTCATCGGCCTGGTCAGCATGACCGAACGGCTGGGCGCCACGCTGAACACCTTGGAGCGCCTGCCGCGCTGGCAAGGCCACTTCTACAACTGGTACGACACCCAAAGCCTCGTGGTGCTGCCGCCCGGGTACGTCTCCGCCGTGGACAGCGGCAACTGCTCCGGCCACCTGCTGGCGGTGGCACGTGCGTGCGAGCTGCTGATCGACACCACGCCAAACGCCATCGCCCTGACCACCCGTCTGGCACTGAAGCAGACCTTGCACCGTCTTCGCATCCATCAGCCCCCGCTGGCGAACGCCGCGCTGCCAGCCAGTGCGGCCTTGGTAGAGGCACTGCTGGCCGACGACGTGCTGGACGCCAGCGCGGAGGAACAGCAGGCCTTACTGTCGGCCCACCTCGAAGCCGCACACGCGGAAGTTGGCGAAACGAATCCTGCCGGTGTGAACATTGACGGCACACCCCTCCCCGTGGAGGACGGCCGTCCCGACACGGACACCCCGCTGCACTGGCTGGTGCGGGACCTGGTGGCCCAGCTGCTGTCCTTCTGGCGCGATCACGGTGCCGCCTTCTCGCAGGCACGGATGCAGCTGCGCGATCTCGCCGATCGCGCTCGCCGACTGGCCCTGGAGGCCAACTACCGCCCCCTGTTCGACCCCGAACGTCGGCTGCTGCGCATCGGCTGGCGTGCCGATGCCCAGCAACTCGATGAGAACCACTACGACCTGCTGGCCAGCGAGGCGCGGCTCACCAGCCTGGTGGCCATCGCCAAGGGTGACCTGCCGCCGGAGCACTGGCGCTCGCTGGGCCGGCCCTTCTTTGCGCGAGGCAACCTGGGCACTTCCCTGGGGCTGAAGTCCTGGTCCGGCTCGATGTTCGAATACCTGATGCCCTCGCTGGTGCTGCGCGAGCCGGCCGCCAGTGCATTGGGCCGCGGTATCCGCACGGCCGTTGCCGAGCAGCGTGCTGAAGCGCTGGGACGCGGCACCCCCTGGGGCATCTCCGAATCCGCCATTGCCGGCCAGGATCACACCCTCGCCTACCAATACGGCCCGCAGGGTGTGCAGTCACTGGCGCTGGCCCGGCTGCCCACCGATGAACGGGTGCTGGCGCCCTACGCGGCGGTCATGGCCGCCGTGGTGGCGCCCTCCGCCGTGGTGCGCAACCTGCAGGCTTTTGAACGCCTGGGGGCACGGGGCAGCTTCGGCTTCATCGAATCCGTGGACTACACGCCGCAACGCCAGACGGCCGGCGCGCCGTTCACGCTGGTGCAGACCTACATGGCCCATCACCAGGCCATGGGCTTCGTGGCACTCACCAATGTTCTGGCGGACGAAGCGCCCCGTCGCTGGCTGATGAGCGACCCGCACATCAAGGCGGTGGCCACGCTGCTGCACGAACGGGCACCGCGTGAAGTGGCGCCGCTCGCCATGCCGGCCCAGGACCTGCCACCGCGCCAGCGTCAGGTGCGCAAGACCCGCATGGTCCGCGAGACCGAGCCCCTGTCCGACACCCTGCCGTTGACCCACATGCTGACCAACGGGCGTTATGCCGTGGTGCTGCGCAGCCACGGCGGTGGCTACAGCAACTGGGAAGGCAACGGTGTCAGCCGCTGGCGGGACGATCTGCTGCGAGACCAGCACGGCCAGTTCCTCTTCATGCGCCGCGTTGGCGAACCCGACTGGTTCAGCACCACCGCTCGCCCTGCGCCAGATCCTCGCGCCACCTATCACTGCCGTATGCAGGCCGAGCGGGTGATCTATGAAGCCCAATGGCCCGACCTGCGCACCTGCACCACCGTCTGGGTCAGCCCTGAGGACGACTGTGAACTGCGCCAGGTCGAGCTGTTCAACACCAGCCGCGAACCGATGGTGCTGGACCTGGTGTCCTGCTTCGAAGCCACGCTGGCACCCCAGCGCGGGGATGAAGCGCACCCGGCCTTTTCCAACCTGTTCATCCAGGCACGCTGGGATGCCGGCGAACACGCCTTGCACCTGCGCCGCCGCCCCCGGCTGTTTGACGAAGCCGCGCTGCGAGCGGTGTTCTTCCTGGTACCCGACGACGGCCTGGGTGCCGGACGCGGTTCCTCGTCGAGCCCGCCCCCCGGCAAGCCGGCCACCATTCAGTACGTGGAGCCGATCGCCGATCGGGCCCGTTGGCTGGGCCGCTACGGCAGCACCACACGCCCCGCCGGTGACGCTGGCGTGAGCGTGGTGGAAGACGAGGCTGACGTCGCCGCCGCAGGCGAGCCCGGCCGTTTGCTGGACACGGGTCTGGATCCGCTCGCTGGTATTCGCCTGCGTGTGAACCTGCCGGCCGGCAGCACACTCAAGATGACCTTCTGCACGGCCGCCTCGAAGGATCTGGATCAACTCACCGCGCTGGTGGACAAGTACCGCCAGGTCGCCCACCTGGAACGCAGTGCGGCCATGTCCCACACCATGGGTGGCATCCGCCTGCGCGAACTGCAATTCGACACGGCCACCTGGGGCTCGCTGCTGCAGCTCAACAGCCTGATCACCGGTCAAGCCGCACGCGAAGCGGTGCATGCGCGCGAGCTGTCCAGCCGCTGTGACCGCCGCCTGCTGTGGCGTTTCGGCCTGTCCGGGGACCGTCCCATCATTGCCGTGCATATCAGCGGTGAGGAAGGTCTGGACCTGGTGCGCGGGCTGAAGAAGGCGTTGCGCATGTGGAGCGCCCATTCCCTGGGGGTCGACCTGGTGGTGCTCAACGAGGAGCCGGCCTCCTACCTCGCGCCCGTGCAACAGGCGCTGCAGCAGCTGCAGACGCGGCTGGAGGGGCAGCATCACGGGCGCCCCGCCCATCTGCGCTCCACCCTGCATGTCCTGCGCGAGAACGAACTCTCACCGGACGAGCGCTTCACGCTCCAGACCCTCACCCGCATCCGCCTGCAGGCCGACGGTCGCAGCCTGGCCCAGCAGGTCGAACGTTGGCTCGACGACATGCGCCCAGCCACCGATGTGCAGCACCTCACCGTGCCCCACACCCTGCCGCAGCGTCTGGACCCTCACCTGGTGGTCCGCCCCCCGGACGGGCAGTTCGATTCGGAGCATGGCGCCTTCAGCTTCGAGGTATCGCCTCAGCGCCATCCCTCGCGCCCGTGGGTCAACGTCCTGGCCAATCCGGACTTCGGCTGCCAGTTGACCGACGTCGGCGCGGGCTACACCTGGGCCGGCAACAGCCGCATGCACCAGATCACACCCTGGTCCAACGACCCCCTGCTGGACCCACCGGGCGAATGGCTGCTGCTGCACGACCTGGACCAACAGCAGCTGTGGTGTCTGGGCCGCCATGTGGTGGATGGTGCGCCGCTGGCCGTCGAACACGGCATCGGCTACAGCCGTATCCGGCAGCAGCTGGAGGACTTGCAGATCGACCTGTGCTGGTGCGTGGACCGGGATGCCCCGGTCAAGCAACTGCAGGTGGAAATCCGCACCACCTCACGCCAGCGGCGTCGCCTGCGGCTGGTGACCATGGCCGAATGGCAGTTGGGGAGTGCCCGCAGCGAGCGGCTGTCGGTGACCACGCGCAGTGACTGGCTGACGGTGGGCCCCCTGGGCGCGGGCCTGCCCCAACCCGAACGGGTGCTGGCCCTTAGCGCCACCCAGCTGGACCAGCTGGGCGGCTTCGGCAATGCCACCGCCGCCTTGTGCCTGCGCCCCCGTCAGCCCACAGACCGCAGTGTTGGCGGCAGCAGTGGTGGAAGCAGTGGTGGCGCCCCAGCCGCCGCCACCGTGCGCCTGGACACGCAGGACTGGACCTGCGACCGCCGGGAGTTCTTCGACCCCGCAGGCCGTCTGGTGGTGCCCATCGGAATGAGCCGCCGCAGTGGCGGTGGCCTGGATGCCTGCGCGGCGCTGGCGGCGCGCGTCGAGATCGATCCGGGGCAGACCGCGGGCTTCACCGTGCTGCTGGGCCATTCGGCCTCACCCGAGGCCACGCATGAGTTGATGGAAGCCGCCTGGGCCCAGGACCCCGCCGACCGCCTGACGCGCCAGCGCGCCCAGTGGCCGGAGCTCCTTGGAGGCCGCCAGGTCCGCACACCCGATGCACGCTTTGATGCGCTCACCAACTTCTGGCTGCCCTACCAGACCCTGGTCTGCCGCATGTGGGCGCGTGCCGGTTTCTACCAGGCCGGTGGCGCCTTCGGCTACCGGGACCAATTGCAGGACGCGATGGCCCTCACCGACGTGGCGCCCCGCCTGCTGGCCGACCAGCTCAAGCGCAGCGCCGCGCGCCAGTTCCCCGAGGGCGACGTGCAGCACTGGTGGCACGAGCCGGGTGGCGCTGGCGTGCGGACGCACTTCTCGGACGACCGTCTTTGGCTGCCGTATGCATTGGCGCACTATGTCGCGCGTACCGGCGATCTGGCGCTGATGGACGAGAACGCCCCCTTCCTGGTGGGGCAGCAGGTGCCCGAAGGCGCGGAGGACATTTACGAAACCCCGCGCACCGACGGCCCGCTGGCCACGCTCTACGAGCACGGCGCCCGTGCCATCGACCGCAGCCTGGAGAGCGGCTCGCACGGCCTGCCGCTGTTCGGCACCGGCGACTGGAACGACGGCATGAACCGCGTAGGGCACGAGGGGCGCGGGGAATCCGTCTGGATGGCCTGGTTCCTCTGCCAGGTCATCGACGATTTCGCGCCGCTGGCGCTGGCGCGGGGTGAGCATGAACGGGCCCAACGCTGGACCAATGCACGCGCGGGCTGGGTACAGGCGCTGGATGGGCCCGGCTGGGACGGCCAGTGGTACCGGCGAGGCTTCTTCGACGATGGCTCCGCGCTGGGCTCGGCCGCCAATCCCGAATGCAAGATCGACCTCATCGCCCAGAGCTGGGCCGTGCTCACCGGTGCTGCGGACCCCGCCCATACGCGCCAGGCCATGGCCAGCGCCTGTACGCACCTGCTGGACCCGGTGGCCCGGCTGGCGCGGCTGCTGCATCCGCCCCTGGCGGTGGCCGAACCCAGTGCGGGCTATATCCAGTCCTACGCCCCCGGTGTGCGGGAAAACGGCGGGCAGTACAACCATGCGGCGGTCTGGGCGCTGATGGCCCTGGCCCGCATGGGCCAGCGCGAGACGATGTGGCAGGTCTATAGCGGCCTGAGTCCGGCGCACCGCTGGGCAGATCCGCGCCTGGGCCCGCTCTACGCCATCGAGCCCTATGTCATGGCGGGGGACATCTACTCCCATGCGCCGTGGGTGGGCCGGGGCGGCTGGAGCTGGTACAGCGGCTCGGCCGGCTGGTTGCTGCGCGCCTCGCTGGAATCCATCTGCGGTGTGGTGGTGGAACAGGGGCGACTGCGGGTCCAGGCCTGCCTGCCGACGCATTGGGACTGGGCAGAAGTGCGGGTGCGGCATGAAGGGCGCTGGCATCGTGTCATCGTTTGTGCCCATGACACCGCGGCGCGTGCGGTGCTGACCCAGGAGCCTGGTGCCCGGCGCATTGAAGCCCGCGACCGGATCGACCTGGCGGCATTGGAAGGGGATGCCCCGCTGGTGGTGGTCAGCCAGGCGGAACGGGTCGCACTGCCGGCGCCTCAGGTCAGCGACATGGCGGAGCGACGCTGATCGTTCGCTCAAGTTAATCGATTCACCAGCGCACAACTTTCACGAAGACGACATTTTTGATCTCTAGAGTCCGGCGGTTTTGGAACCACACCCCGGCTCATCTCATGCGCGTCCTGTCCAGCTCCGCCTTCTTTCTGCCTTCCGGCCATCGCTCCCACCCGTTCCCGCTGCGCCCGCTGGCACTGGCGTTGCTGACCGGCTTCCTGATGACCGGTTGCGGTGGCGACGGCGGAGGCGATGACGACAACGCCGTGGCGGTGCTGCCGGACGCGCCCGCCGGCCTGGGGAGCACCGACACGGCTGCGGTGCAGGACGCCACGGCCGTGCCGCCCTTTGTGGACAACGCCGCGACCAACCAGCGCGGCGACGCCCGCTACGCGACGCTGGAGACCAACGCCGGTGTGCGCGTCACCGCCGGCTTCCTGAAGATCTGGCAGCCCAGCACCCTCATCGTGGACGCGGGTGTCACCGCCGCCGCCAACGGCAGCTTCCCCGCCGTGGTGGCCTCCACCTGGACCGGCATCCCCGGTGACGCCACCGACGGCATGGTGCTGGATGCGACACTGCATGCTGCCAACATCCAGTACGTCATCAACGCCACCACCCAGCGTACCGACGCTCAGGCCCTGGCCGCCTACCTGGATGACCGCCGGGGCAAGGGCTACAGCGTCAGCGACGGCATGGGCCCGCTGGCCACGGCCTGGCGCACCGCTGCAGGCCAGACCACCACCATCACCGGCATGCCGGCCGACGCCACCACGGTGCTCTACAACGACGGCGGTGCCGACGTTGGCGTGAGCACCGCCAGCGGCAACACCACCATGGGCCTGGCCGTGGACTTCATCAACACGGTGGGCGACAACGCCTCCACCGAACCCGCCAAGCGCTTCTACAAGTACGCCCGCCCGTGGCGCTGGAGCAGCAGCGTGGTGATGGTGCCGCAACTGGTGCCCGCCAAGAGCAGCACCGCCAACACCGATGGTGGCTATGTCAGCGGCCACACCGCCGAGGCGGTGCGCAAGGCGATGGCCATGGCCTACCTGGTGCCGCAGCGTTATCAGGAAATGATGGCCCGCTCGCTGGAGCTGGGTGAGAACCGCATCCTGGCGGGCATGCACTCGCCGATGGACGTCATTGGTGGCCGCATCCTGGGCGAGGCCTCGGCCGCCGCAGCCATCGCCAACGGCAACGGCACGCCCCTGCGGGCCTCGGCCTACCAGCAGACACAAAGCGTGCTGCAGTCCGCCGCCAGCGTGACCACGCCGGCGGCCCTGTTCACTTACGCGCATTCGGCCACCACCGCCGACGACCGCTTCAACGACTGGGCATCACTGCGCACCAACGCCCTGCGTCGCCTGACCTTCGGCCTGCCGCAGACCGGCGACAAGACCAAGGTCGCCACCGTGCCCAAGGGCGCCGAAGTGCTGCTGGAAACCCGCCTGCCCTACCTGAGCGCGGACCAGCGCCGCGTGGTGCTGAAAACCACCGCCGTGGCCTCCGGCTACCCGGTGATGGATGACAGCGAAGGCTGGGGCCGCCTGAACTATGTGGCAGCGGCAGACGGCTACGGCGCCTTCAACGGTGACGTGGCCCTGACCATGGACGCTTCGCTGGGCGGTTTCTACGCCAACGACAGCTGGCGCAATGACATCAGCGGTGCCGGCAAGCTGACCAAGGACGGCACGGGCACGCTGCACCTGACCGGCACCAACACCTTCTCCGGCGGCCTGGTGTTGAAGGCCGGCACGCTCGCCGCGGACAGCGCCGCCGCCCTGGGCAAGGGTGACGTGTATGTCTCGGGTGGCACGCTGGTGAGCAACGCCCCGGCCGCCGCTGTCGCCGTCGGTGGCCGCTACAGCCAGCGCGCCGGCTCGACGCTGCAGGTCGTGATGGGCGCCTCGGGTGCCGGCCGCCTGGCCGTGACCGGTGCGGTGAATGTGGAAGACGGTGCCACGCTGAACGTCAAGTTCGCGGCCGGCTACACCGCCAAGGCCGGCGACTCGGTGCATGTGCTGACCAGCGCCACCTCGCTGGCCGGCAAGTTCAGCACGGTGACCGTGGACGGCTTCACCAAGATCAGCACCAGCTACAGCGGCACGGTGCTGACCATCAAGATCGAAGGCTGACGCCCGGCAGAGGCGGCGCGCGCGAATCCCCTCAGCGCGCCGTCAGCGCCTGGTGCCAGAGGGTGGCCGCCTGCTCGACCCCGTCGGCGCTGAAGTGGCAGCCGTTGCGTGCCGCGCCCTGCAGCCGATCGGTGTCGGGCCCGGCGCGAAAGCCGTTGGTGGGCTCGTCCACCAGGTCCTGGATCGCCGCGCGGATGGCCGGCCCCATGGCGGGCGGGCAATAGGTGGATTGGGCCAGCCACCAGGGCCCGGGCAGCCCCCGGGCTTCGGTCAAGGCGCGCAACCGACGCATCCCACGCACATAGTCCTGCGCAGCCGTGCTGTTGATGGCATCGGCTTCGCCCTGCTGCCACAGCACGGCGGCGATGGGCCATCCGGTGGCGACGGTTGCGTCGATCTGGCGTTCCCACAAGCGCCGCAATGGGCTCGCATCCCCGATCCAGTCCTCCAGTGCGGTGCCTTCCACGGCCACAACGACCCAGACGATGGGACGCCCGCGCCATTGGCCCTGAAGACGCTCGTTGAGCGCGCTCCAGAGGCTGCCCCCCGTGCCGGTTCCTCCGGGCAACGGCGCCTTCGCCATCACACATCGTCCATCGTGGAGGACCGCCATCGGTGGACGACTCACCCTCGTGTCGGCGTGGTTGGCCGCATTGGACTGCCCCATCACCACCACGATGAGCGGCATGCGGCCCGCCAGCCAGTCCTCGCAGCCCGGGCTGTTGGCGAGGATGGGTTGGACAGCCTCGACGCGGCGCAGCAGATCCTCCTGCAGGAATTGATGGTGGCGCCACGCCTTGAGGCCGGCGGCCCCACCCAGCAGCGCCGCTGCGGCGACCACCCCGGCGGCCACACGCCCGCCTCGGCCCACCGCCGGCAAGCGCTCAGCCACCGTTCACCACGGCCTCTTTCCTGGGCGTGTGTTGCTGGTACCGCGCGCGGATCCAGCGCATGCCGGGCTGCTCGACCCAGCGGGTCAAGGCGTGGGCCAGGCCCAGCACCGCCACGAAGGTGAGCACGATGGCCAGCGTGCTGGGCAGGCCCATGGCCTCCAGCCGCAGCAGCAGCGCCCAGCCGATGTTCTCGTGCACCAGGTAGAGCGTGTAGGAAATCGCCCCCAGCCACAGCCACAGCCGGTGTTCCAGCCAGGTCCAGCGCCCGCGTGCCGCGCCCATCAGCACGATGAAGAAAAAGACCGCCAGCAGTCCGATGGGCCAGCCATCGACCAGCGCCAGCACCGCCAGCGCCGCGGCGGCCAGCCAGCGGTCAGGCACCGTGCGAGTGTCGCCGGGCCGGGAGAGCCGGTAGACCGCCACCCCCAGGGCAAACCAGGCGATGAAGGGCAGCAGCAGCCAGCGCTGCAGCAGCCAGGGCAGGTCCACCGACCAGAACCCCGCAGCCGCCGCATACACCAGCCGGATCGCGAGGAAGGCCAGCAGCACCTGCCGCAACCGCGCGCCCCCGCCCGCGCGGTAACTCAGCAGCGCCCAGGCGTAGAACAGCAGCTCCACCGACAGCGTCCAGTACACGCCGTCCACATGGGCCACGCCCACGAATTCCTGCAGCATGCTCAGGTTGACCAGCAGCGTCTGCCAGCCCACCGTCTTGCCAGGCAGGCCCAGCGCGTGCGTGAGCGCGAACGTGAGCAGCACCGCGCCCCAGTACGCGGGATAGAGCCGGCTGAAGCGCGACTTCACGAAGTCCAGCGGGCGGCGGGTGCGCTCCAGCGTCATGAAGATGACGAACCCGCTGATCATGAAGAACAGGTTGACCCCGTAATGCCCCCACGGCAGGGACACCAGCGGCGGGCTGGCATGGCCATACAACTGATCAAAGCGGGTGGTGTAGTGGAAGAACACCACCAGCAGCGCTGCGATGCCACGCAAGGCATCCAGTTGCGCCAGACGGGGTGCGCTGCCGCTCATGCGCGGCCCTGCCGGGGCCGGGCCCGGGTCGTCACACCAGCACCTCGGCGGCCGCCGGATGGCTCAGGAAATTCTGCGGGCTGGCCGTGACGCCATACGCGCCGGACTGGAACACCACCACCAGGTCGCCGGGCTGGGCCTGCGCCAGTGCCATGCGTTCGCCCAGCAAGTCCAGCGGCGTGCACAAAGGCCCCACGACGGAGACTCCCGCCTCGGTCTCGCCACCCATGCGGTTGCCGATGGCGACGGGATAGTTCTTGCGGATGACCTGGCCGAAGTTGCCCGAGGCCGCCAGGTGATGATGCAGGCCGCCATCGGTCACCAGGTAGACCTGCCCGCGCGAAACCTTGCGGTCCACCACACGGCAAACGTAGAGGCCGGCCTCGCCCACCAGGTAACGCCCCAGCTCGATGACCAGCCGGGCCTGCGGCAGCAAGGCGTGCGCCCGGGCCTGCAGCGCTGCCAGGTTCTCACCGATGAGCGTCAGGTCCAGCCGCTGCTCACCCGGGAAATAGGGAATGCCGAAGCCGCCCCCGAGATTGAGCACCCGAACAGGCGCTGGCGCCGCCTCGGCCAGACGGACCGCGAGCTCGAAGCTCTTCTGTTGCGCCTCGATGATGGCTTCAGGCTTGAGGTTCTGCGAACCGGCAAACAGGTGGAAGCCCTCGAAACCCAGGCCGGCGTCCCCGATGGCCTTCAGCAGCTCGGGCACCTGCTCCGCATCCACGCCGAACTGCTTGGGGCCACCGCCCATCTTCATGCCGGAGGACTTGAGCTCGAAGTCCGGATTGACCCGCACCGCCACACGGGCCGCATAACCCGTCTCGCCACACAGCCGGGCCAGCAGCCCTACCTCGCGGAAGGACTCGATGTTGATCAGGATGCCCGCAGCCAGTGCCTGGCGCAGCTCCAGCTCGCTCTTCCCCGGGCCGGCGAAGCTGATCTCGCGCGGGTCCGCCCCGGCATCCAGGGCCACCTGCAATTCACCGCCCGAGGCCACATCGATGCCGTCCACCAGGCCGGCCATGTGCGCCACCAGCGCGGGCATGGGGTTGGCCTTCATGGCGTAGTGCAGTTCGATGCCTGCAGGCAGAGCCGTGCGCAGCGACTGCACGCGGGCGCTCAATTGACGGCGGTCATAGGCATAAAACGGCGTGCGGCCCACGCGGTCGGCCAGGCGGGACAACGGCTGCCCGCCGATCTGCAGCTCGCCAGCCACCACCGGGAATTGATCCAGGGGAGCGTGCTGCGGCGGCAGCTTGGCCGCCGGGGTCTCAGGACTTTGCATCGGATTCCAGTGCAGCGAGCCACTCGGTGCTGAGCAGCTTGCGGTCGATCTTGCCATTGGGGTTGCGCGGCAGCGGGCCGCTTCGGGCCTGCACACCGGCCGGGATCATGTAGGCGGGCATGCGCGCCCGGCAGGCGGCCAGCACCGCAGCCACATCCAGCGCCTGCGCGTCGCCCGGCGCCGTGGCAATCACCTGGATGGCCTGGCCCAGCGTGGCGTGCTCCACGCCAAAGGCCACGCACTCCCCCACCAACTGCGTCGCGTAGAGGATTTCCTCGACCTCGGTGGGGCTGACCCGATAACCCGAGGTCTTGATCATCTCGTCACGGCGGCCGATGAAGTAGAGAAACCCCTGCGCATCCATGCGTACCGTGTCGCCCGAGAACACCGCATATTCCGGCAACTGCAGGCCGGCCTCGCGGCCCGGCGCCCCGGTGGGCAGCAGCTTGTAGCGCTCGGCGGTCTTCTCGGGGTCGTTCCAGTAGCCCAGGCCCACCAGCGCACCGCGGTGCACCAGCTCACCGGGCTCGTCCGGCGCACTGGGCGTGCCGTCTTCGCGCAGCACCAGGATCTCCGCATTGGGAATCGCCTTGCCGATGGAATCGGGGCGGCGATCCACCTCTTCCGGCGGCAGGTAAGTGGAGCGGAAGGCCTCGGTCAGACCGTACATCAGGAACGGCTGGGCAGCGGGCACACGCTGGCGCAGCAGGCCCAGCGTGTCGCGCGGCATGCGGCCACCGGTGTTGGCGAAGTAGCGAAGGTGCTCGTTGATGGCGGCCGGCCACTCGAGTTGGGAGAGCTGGATGTAGAGCGGCGGCACGGCTGTGAGGCCGGTGATGCGGTCACGTTCCAGCGCCTTGAGCACGTCGCGCGGCATCAGGTAGTTCAGCAGCGTGACGGAGGCGCCGCTGTGGAAGGCCGTGGTCAACTGGCTGAAGCCGGCATCGAAGGACAGCGGCAACGCCGCCAGCAGCCGGTCCTGCGGGCGATTGCCCAGGTAGCTCGCCACGCTCCTGGCGCCCGCCACCATGTTGCGGTGAGAGAGCACCACCCCCTTGGGCCGGCCGGTGGAGCCAGAGGTGTAGAGGATGGCCACCATGTCGGTATCGATGACCCGGTGGGGCGTCTGCGGCGCCGCATCCAGCAGGTCTGCGTAGCGGATCCAGCCGGCTTGCCCGCCCTCCGGCGCTTCGGCGGGCGGATCCACCAGCACCACCTGCCGCAGCGAGGGGCATTGGGCCAGCACCGGCTGCAGGGCGGCCAGGCGTTCCCGCGAGGTGATGAGCACCCGGACATCGCAATCCCGCACGATGAAACCGACCTGCTCGGCCTTCAGGATCGGGTTGATGGGCACAAACACGCCGCCGGCCGCAGGGGTGGCAAAGCTGGCCACCACGGTCTCCAGGCGCTTGTCGAGGTAGATGCCCACCCGCTCGGCTCGGCCCAGGCCCAGGGACAGCAGGCCATGGGCCAGCGCCTCGGTCTGCGACGCGAGTTCACCGTAGTTCAGGGTGCGAGCACCGTCCCGCAATGCGGGGGCCGCGGGGTCGCGTTCGGCGCTGTGCAGGAGGAGGTGCGGGAGCAGATGGCTGTCGACGGCGGGCATGGAAAAAAGTATCTCATGCACGCTCCCGGAAAGACTGCACGGTCCGGGCACCCTCCCCTTGGGATGGGGGGGCGTTTGGCGGGCGCTCCCAGAGAGGCCGACGGTTAAGATCCCGCTCGATCATGAACATCCAAGAACATCTGCTGACCATCCTGGACGACGTCCTCAGCCTCGAGGGCCGCGCCAAGGCCTTCACGCCGGACACCGCCCTGCTGGGCGCCATCCCGGAACTCGATTCCATGGCCGTCGTCAGCCTGATCACCGCGCTGGAGGAACAATTCGGCATCGTCGTGGACGATGACGAAATCGACGGTTCCACCTTTGCCACGGTGGGCGCACTGACGGACTTCCTGAACGGCAAGCTGGCCGCCGCCTGAGCGGCGCCCTCCGACCGGCCATGACCGCCGCGTGCCGCAGCTTCTTCCTGGATGCCGGCCCACGCGGCCAGCGCCTGTGCGTCCACCATGCCGCGCAGGGCGTTGTCACGCCCCGTGGACAGATCCTGCTGCTGCCGCCGTTTGCGGAAGAATTGAACAAATCCCGCCGGATGATCGCGCTGGCCGCCCGAGCATTCGCGCAGGCCGGCTTCGATGTGCTGCTGACGGACCTGCTGGGCTGTGGCGACAGCAGCGGCGACTTTGGTGACGCCAGCTGGGACGATTGGCTGGACGACACGTACCGCGCCGCCATCTGGCTAACCGAACAGGCGTCCCAGCCCCGGTCAGCTACCCATCCCCACACGACCCACACCGCCCACACCCCTGTGCCCTTGTGGCTCTGGGGCGTGCGCGCCGGCGCCCTCTTCGCCGCCCCGCTGATGGAGCGGCTGGACCGCCCGGTGCAATGGCTGCTGTGGCAACCGGTCACCGCCGGCAAGCTGCAGCTGCAGCAGTTCCTGCGCCTGAAAGTGGCCGCCGACCTGGTGGGCGGCCAGGCCAAGGGGGCCATGCAGGCCCTGCGGACCCAGCTGGACCAGGGGCAATCGGTGGAAGTGGCCGGTTATCGGCTCTCACCCGCGCTGGCGCGGGGCCTGGAGCAGGCGCAGCTCAAACCCACGCCCCGCCTTCAGCACCTGGTCTGGCTGGAAACCAGCACGCGCGAGGAACCCGCCCTGACACCGGCCGCCGCCATGGCCGTGCAGGCCTGGACCGAACAGGGCTGCACCGTACAGGCCGCTGCCGTGGCCGGCCCTTCGTTCTGGGCCGCCACCGAGATCGAAGTCGCCCCGGCGTTGATTGACGCCAGCGTGGCGGCGCTGCTGCAAGCCGCGCAGTCATCTCCGGCAAGCGCCGTGGTGGAAGGGGCACGCGCATGAGCCCCCCCGGCACCAACCTGGCCACGCCCGGCTATCGGGACACCGTGTTGAGCGTGCCCTGCGAGGGGGACCTGCTGTGGGGCATCCTCACCGAGCCGGCATCGTTGAACCCGAGCATGCCGGCCGACACCAATACGGACGTGGGCGTGCTGCTCATCGTCGGCGGCCCGCAATACCGCGTCGGCTGCCACCGCCAGTTCACCCTGCTCGGCAGGGCGCTGGCCCACGGCGGCATCCCCTGCCTGCGCATCGACTATCGCGGCATGGGCGACGCCACGGGCGAAGCGCGTGACTTCGAGCAGATCGACGACGACATGGCCGCTGCCATCGACCAATGGCAGCGCGACCGCCCGGCGCTGCGCCGGGTGCTGATCTGGGGCCTGTGCGACGCCGCCTCCGCAGCGCTGATGTATGTGCACCGCCGCCGCGACCCGCGCGTGGCCGGCCTGTGCCTGGCCAACCCCTGGGTGCGGACCGAAGAAAGCCTGGCCCGGGCCCAGGTGAAGCACTACTACTGGGACCGCCTGCGCCAGGGCGCCTTCTGGCGCAAGCTGCTGAGCGGGCGCGTGGGCTTGGCGGCGGTGAAGGAATTGCTGGGCAAGATCGGCCAGGCGCGCGCGCAAGGCCAGGGGCCCGGTGAAGGTTCCATGCACTACACCGCCCGCATGGCCGCCAGCCTGCGCAGCTTCACAGGCCCGGTGCTGCTGATGCTCTCCGGCGACGACCTCGTGGCCAAGGAGTTCCTGGACCGTTGCCGCACCGGCGGCCCGGCCTGGCAGGGCCTGCTGGCCCGCCCGCTCCTGCGCCGCGAAGACCTGCCCGAAGCCGACCATACCTTTGCCAGCGCGGCCTGGCGTGCGCAGGTCGAGGCCTGGACCCTGTCCTTCGCAGCGTCGATCGCCGCTGGCGGTGACGGCCAGGACCCGCGCCCTGCCTCAGCCTGAATGGAGACCCGCATGTTTGCCATGACCCGCACCGTCCGCCACACGCTGATCGCCTTGTCCAGCCTGCTGCTGATCGGCCACACCAGCGCCCAGACGCTGGCCGGCTGCGGCAGCCTGGCCAACAACTACGGCCCGCACGATTACCGGGACTGGAAGGACCTGCCGCCGATCGACCCGGTGACCAAGGAAATGTCGCCGCTGCAGTTGGTCGAGGGCGCCCACTTCATCGACACCTGCGAGGCGCTCTACAAGTGCAAGCGCGGCAGCATCGGCACCGACATCGACTACACGCTGCGTGCCTTCCCCAACCACCACCGCGCGCTGGTGGCCATGATGCGGTATGGCGAGCTGACCCGGAAGGCGCAGCCCCCCGAAGCCCGCTTCACGGTGGACTGCTACTTTCGCCGCGCCCTGGTCTGGCGTCCGGAAGACGCCATCGCCCGGCTGCTCTACGTGAACTTCCTCAACGAGAACAAGCGCACGGCGGAGGCCCGCCAGCAACTGCAGGAAGCCGCCCGGCATGTCGGCGACAACGCCTTCACCATCTACAACCTGGGCATGGTGGCCATGGACCTCAATGAGGTGGACATGGCGGTGGATGCCGCCCGCCGCAGCTACGGCGCGGGCATGAAGCATCCCGCGCTGCGCCAGCGCCTGGAGGCCGCCAACCGCTGGCCCGCCGACCTGGTGCTGCCGGGGGAAGATGGGGCTTCGGCGCCGGCCTCCGGCGCGAATGCCGCGTCGTCAGCCGGTGCAACGCCCGCCGCCCCGCCAGCGTCATCGCCGGCATCGCTGCCGCCGGCGGCCGTCTCCACGCGTTGAGCGGATGCCGGACACCCCAGTGACCAGCCACGCCACGCCCCTGGCGCCGCGCCTGCCCGTGATGGGCTGGCAGACCTTCCGTGGCGCGCGCGACGCGGCCATGCCCAGCCTGCTGGACCACCCCCGCCACCAGCTCACCACCAGCGGCCGCGCGGCCATCCTGCTGGCGCTGGAATGCGTGGGTGTGGGCCCGGACGACGTGGTGCTGCTGCCCACCTACCACTGCCCCACCATGGTGGCGCCGGTGCTGACGCTGGGCGCACAGGCGGTCTTCTATCCCATCGACGCGCAAGGCGCACCGCGCCTGGACTGGCTGGCCCAGCATGCGCCTGCGAGTGCCAAGGCCATGCTGGCGACGCACTACTTCGGCCTGCCGCAGCCCATGGAGGCCAACCGCGCCTGGTGTGATGCGCGGGGCATTGCACTGATCGAGGACTGTGCCCACGCCATGTTCGGCCGCAGCGGCGCACGTGCCGTCGGCAGCTGGGGCGACGTGGCCATTGCCAGCCTCACCAAGTTCTTCCCCGCGCCGGAAGGCGGCATCCTGGCCCTCAACCGACCGGATCTGCAACAACCCGTGTTGACGCCCGTGCACGCCATCCAGCAGGTGAAGGCCGCCGCCGACATCCTGCACATGGGCGCGAGCCACGACCGCCTGACCGGACTGAACCGGCTGATCCGGGGCGTGTTTGCGCTGCGCGGCCTGCTGCGTCACCTGGTGCGCGGCCAGCCTGCCGCGCCGGTGCCGGCGCAGGCGGATCCCGGCCCGCCCCCCGAGGAAGAGCTGGACGCCAACATGGCGCTGATCGACCTTCCCCTCTCGCATCGGGCCCTGACCAGCGCCAGTGCCTGGGTGTCCACCGGCGTGCCGCGCCAGCGCATCGTCCAGGCCCGTCGTCGCAACTACGAATTCCTGCTTCAGGCGCTGCGCGGTCATGAAGGCTTCCAGCCGCTGGTGCAGCGGCTCCCGTCGGACAGCGCGCCGTATGTCTTCCCGCTGTGGGTGCGTACGCCAGACCCCGGCTACCTGGAAATGCGCCGCATGGGCGTGCCCGTGTCCCGCTGGGACCGGCTCTGGCCCGGCGTACCGGCACTGGACGGCGATGTGGGCGTGCCCTGGTCGCATCACGTGCTGCAGCTGGCCTGCCACCAGGACCTCAGCGATGCCGAGCTGGCCTGGATCGTCACGCAGGTCCGACGTCTGTTCGGGACGTGAAGGTGCCGCGACCATGCCCGCCACCCTGCCCGCCATGCCGCCGACCCCGCGCACCATGAAACGTGTGCTGATGATCAGCTTCCAGTTTCCGCCGATGGCGGGGACCAGCGGCGTCCAGCGCGCGCTGCGTTTTGCGCAGCAGCTGCCGGAGGAAGGCTGGACCCCCAGCATCCTCACCGTCCACCCGCGCGCCTATGAACACACCGGCACCGACCTGCTGGACGAGGTGCCGGCCGGCATGACGGTCACCCGCGCCTTTGGGCTGGACGCAGCACGGCAACTCTCGCTGGCCGGGCGGTATCCCGGCCTCCTGGCGCGTCCGGACCGCTGGACCAGTTGGCTCCTGGGCGCGGTGCCGGCCGGCCTGGCCATGATTCGTGCGGAACGGCCGGATGTGATCTGGAGTACCTACCCCATCCCCACGGCCCACCGCATCGGCCACGCGTTGGCGCGGCTGAGCGGCCTGCCCTGGGTGGCGGACTTCCGGGACCCGATGGCGCATGAGGGCTATCCGGCCGATCCGGTGCTCTGGCGCAGCTTTGCAGCGGTGGAGCGTCTGGTGTTTGGCCGGGCCCGCCGCATGACCTTCACCACACCCGGCGCCGCCCGCCTGTATGCAGCGCGCTTCCCGGAAACGGCGGACCGGCTGCGGGTGATCGAGAACGGCTACAGCGAAGAGGCCTTCCAGGCGGCGGAACGACAGGTCCGGAACCGGGGCCCAGCGCCAGGCCACGGCCATGCGCAACCCCAAGCCCAGGCCTACGCACCGGCCCAGGGACATGCCGACGCCCCCCGCATCCTGCTTCACAGCGGCGTGATCTACCCCGACTGGCGCAGCCCGGCCGGGCTGTTCCAGGCATTGGCAGCGGCCAAGGCCGCCGGCCGGCTCTCGGCCGCCCGCTTCCAGTTGCGCCTGCGCGCCACCGCCCACGACGACTTCGTCCAGCGCCTGGCCGCCGAGCATGGCGTTCACGACCTCGTGCAGGTGCTCCCTGCGCTGCCCTACGTGGACGCGCTCGCCGAAATGCTGCAGGCCGACGGCCTGCTGCTGCTGCAGTCCCGCGACTGCAACGACCAGATCCCCGCCAAGGCCTACGAGTACCTGCGCGCCGGCCGCCCCATCCTGACCCTGGCCGACCCGGCCGGCGACACCGCCCAACTGATGCACCGCGCCGGCCTGCTGCATCAGGCGCCGCTGGAAGATGCCGCCGCCATCGATGCCGCCTTGCACGGTTTCCTGGACGACTGGGAGACCGGACAACCGACCAGGCCGGACCGCACACACATCCTGTCCGCGTCGCGACGCGCCCGCACCACCGAACTTGCCCAGGTCCTGGACGAGGCCTGCCGCGACACGCGGGCGCCTCGTGCAGCGCAGCCACCCATACAAAGAGCCCGCCCATGACCTGGACGATTCACCCCCTCCCCCGCGCCGACGCCTTCGCCCCCCACGCTGCGGCCTGGGACCACCTGCAGGCCCGCGTGGCCGACCTGCCCTTCCTGGAGAGCGGTTTCCTGCAGCCCTTGCTGGCCGCATTCGGCACCGGTCGTGAGCACCTGGCGCTGCATGGCACGCCGGGCGCGCCCACGGCGGCGGCCATCGTCGTCAAGGGCGGCCGCGGGCAATGGACCACCTTCCAGCCCTCGCAGCTTCCGCTGGGCGCCTGGCTGAGCGAAGCCGGTGCACCGCTGGCGCCCCTGGCCGCCGGGTTGGTGCGGGCACTGCCCCAGCCGGCATTGGCCGTGGGCCTCACGCAACTGGACAGCCTGTTCCACCCGCGGCCCGCCGACGGTCCGCGCTGGCGCGGCCAGGACTACATCGACACCGCCTGGGTGGATATCGACGGTCCGTTCGAGGCCTACTGGGAAGCACGCGGCAAGAACCTGCGCCAGAACCTGCGCAAGCAGCAGAAGAAGCTGGAGGCCACCGGCATCCAGACGCGGATGGAATGCCTCACCAGCCCGGACGATGTGGTGCCGGCCCTGGCTCACTACGGCCGCCTGGAGGCCAGCGGCTGGAAAGGCGGGGAAGGCACCGCCATCGCGCCCGGGCATCCGCAGTACGCGTTCTACCTGGCCATGCTGCAGCACTTCTGCCGCCAGGGCCGCGCACGCCTTTATCAATACCGCTTCAATGACGAAGTGGTGGCCATGGACCTGTGCATCCTGGCGGGGGATCGCATCGTGATCCTGAAGACCGCCTATGACGAGGCCCACAAGGCGGTGTCGCCCTCCACCCTCATGCGCCAGCAGCAGTTCGAGCAGCTCTTTGCCGACGCTGCGGCTGGCGGCCCGGTGCGGCGCATCGAGTTCTACGGCAAGGTGATGGAATGGCACACGCGCTGGACCAGCACCGCGCGCCCGCTCTACCACGGCACCTGCTACCGCTGGGCACTGATCAAGTCGCTGCATCTCCTCCTGCATCCCGGCCAGAATCCGGCGCCGCATACCGCGCCGGCGACGCCTGCGGGCCCGCCCGGCAGCGAGCGCGACGCCACACCGGCCGGCGCATCGACGCCGACGGCCCCATGACCCAGGCCCGATCCGTTCGTGGCGCGCTCGCCTGGTCCTTTGCCGAGCGCTACCTCAGCCTGCTGATCACCGTGCCCGCCACGATGATCCTGGCGCGGCTGCTCACGCCCACGCAGGTGGGCGTTTATTCCCTCTGCGCGGTGGTCACCAACCTCGCCTCCATCATGCGGGACTTCGGTGTCTCGGAATACCTGATCCAGGAGCGTGAACTTGACCGCGAGAAGCTGCGCAGCGCCTTCACCATCACGCTGATGATGGCCTGGGGCCTGGCGCTGGTGATCTTCCTGGGCCGCCACCTGCTGGCCGCCTATTACCACGAGCCCCTGCTGGCCGACCTGCTGCTGGTGCTGTGCCTCAACTTCGTGATGCTGCCGCTGGCCTCGCCCTCGTTTGCTCTGCTCAACCGAGAGATGGCCTTCCACACCGTGTGTGTGGTGCAGGTCAGTGCCAACCTGGCCAATGCCGCCACCAGCATCTTCCTGGCCTGGCACGGCCATGGCGCCATCAGTCTGGCCTGGGGCCCGGTGGCGGGCATTGCCACGCAGGTGGTCATCCTTGTCTGGCTGCGTCCGCGCGAAGCGCTGCTGTGGCCACGCCTGCGCGGCGCAGGCCGGCAACTGCGCTTCGGGGCGATGTTCACCGCCTCCCGCCTGGTCGAATCCGGCTCGCGCAATGGCCATGAGCTGATCATCGGCAAGCAGTTCGGTTTCACCGCGCTGGGCCTGTTCAGCCGGGCCACCGGGCTGATCGACCTGCTGGCCACCACCGTCAGTTCCGCCGTGCTGCGCGTGGCCACCCCCGCCTTCGCTGCGGACCATCGCGCCGGCCACAGCCTGGTGGCGCCATACGCCAAGGGCACGGCCATCTACAGCGGCGTGGCCTGGCCGTTCTTCGGCGGCATGGCGCTGCTCTCGCATGACGTGCTGGCCTTGCTGTTCGGTCCGCAGTGGGTGGAGGCGGCGCCCCTGACCACACTGCTGGCGATCTCCGCCATGCCCTATGCCCTGACCGTGCTCGCTCCCAATGCGCTCGCGGCCACCGGCAACGTGCGCCGCCGCCTCACGGTGGCGCTCTGGTATGGCCCCTTGCACCTCGCCTGCGTGCTGGCGGCGTCGTTCTGGAGCCTGCAGGCCGTGGCCGCCGTCTTCCTGGTGGGCAACCTGGTGCAGACCGCCATGTACACCCACCACCTCACCGACGTGCTGCAGGCCCGCCCTCGCGCGCTGTTCGGCCCGAGCTGGGCCAGTGCCAAGCTGGCCCTTGGCAGTTGCGCCGGCTTGGCCCTGACCCAACTAGCCTGCTTTGAATTGCAACTCCCGCTGCTGCCCCGGCTGCTGGCCTGTGTGGCGGTGGGCACCTTGTCCTGGATCGCTTGCGCCGCCTGGCTGCACCACCCGGTGATGGTGGAAGTACGCCGCGCGCTTAGCCACCTGCGGAGCCGCCATGCGTGAAGCCCTGCCCCACCGGCGCCGAAGTGTCGCCCCCGGCGAAGCCCTGCGATGGACCTTGTTTCGCGCGCTTGAGCGGCTGAGTGACTGGCGCGGCAACAACACCCAGGGCGTGTTCACCTTGTCCGACCCCCAGGCCCGCGGCCCCGCCCTGTGGCTCTACATCACCACCATTGGCGAGCTCAATGCCGTGGCACCGATGCTGGAATGGCTGGTGGCGCAACGGCCCGACCTGCGGCCGGTGCTCATCACCGAACATGCGCACTACCAGGAGGCCTATCTGGCCCGGCTGCCCGGCGCCGTGGTCTGCCTAACCCGCGGGCACAGCCTGGATGCACGCCGCCTGGCAGCCCAGTTGCCGCCGCAGGTGCTGGCGCTGGCGGAGATCCCGTGCCTGCCGTCGGACGCGCCCTGCCGCTTCTCCTACGCCTTCTTGCGGGAGGCCCGCCACCATGGCGCCGCCACCCTGCTGCTCAACGGCTGGCTCTACCACTACGCGCCGCCCGCGCGGCTGGACCAGGTGGAGCGCCGGCTGCTGGAGCGGGACTACCTGCAGGCCCTGGATGTGCTGTGTGTGCAGGACGATGAAACCGCCGCCACACTGGCCGCACGCGGAGCGCCGGGCGAGCGGCTGCACGTGACCGGCAACATGAAGTTCGATGCCATGCAGCGCCCCCACTGGCAGGTGTCACAGGCGCGCAGCCCCTTGCTGCTGGGCGCGTTGATCAGCGGCCAGCGGCCCACCGTGGTGGGCGGCTGCGTGACCGAACTGCTGGAACAGCAGGCCGTGCTGGGCGCCTTCCAGCGCCTGCGGGCCCACCATCCCCAGGCGCTGCTCATCCTGGCCCCCCGGCATCCGGAGAACCAGGAACGGCTGCAGGCGTTGCTGGCGCAGGTGGAGGCCCAGGGCTTGTGCTGGGTGCGCCGCTCCGCCGTGCCGGATGCTCCGCTGCCGCCGGACGTGCATTGCCTGGTGCTGGACACCGTGGGGGAACTGCGCGATTTCTATGCGGCGGCCAGCGTCGCCCACGTCGGCGTGGACCACAACGTGCTGGAACCACTGGGGCTGGGCAAGGCGTTGACCATCCAGGACGGCTGGAACACTACCTATCCCTCCTACCCGGTCTACCGCCTGTTGCGCGACCAGGGCGTGCTGCACACCTGCACGGACGAAGCCGCGCTGTGCGAGTACTGGCGCGCGGCCATCGACCATGCGCCCGCCATCACCGAGGATCTGCGGCGCACCGAGGAGGTGCTGGCCGCCATGCGGGGCTCCGTCATCCGTCATCAGCAGGCGTGTGCACCCTGGCTGGCGCACAAGCTGGCTAATCGCGGCTGATCGCGGCTGACCGCGGCTGACGATTTCCGCGGCTTGTGCGCGGCACCACCCGTGTCCGCCCCCGGTTCAGCCTGTCCGCTCCGGCCTCAGTGATCCCGCAGCGTCAGCAACGCATCGCGCGTGGCTTCCAGGTAGGCCCGTCCGTGCCGGGTATCCGGCTCCAGATGGTTGCCCTCGGCCCATTCATTCCAGGCATTGATGAAGACCACCTGGCGATCGGCCGGCTGATGCGTACGGGTCCACAGCAGCGCAGATTCCAGCCAGCGTCGGTAGGCGTCGGGGCTGCTGTTCATCAGCACGGTGGCCCCCTTGGGGCGGCGTGCGCTGTTGTCGAACCCCGGGCTCACGCAGCGAAGGAAGGGATAGGCCGGGGCAGGCTTGGCCATCACACGGTCCACCATGCGCTGGTAGTCGTAGAAGCTGTGCCGGCCGAAGGCCTTGGGCAGCAGGCCCAGTTGCATCGCCAGCCGGGACTTCCAACCCGTGTAGTGCTGGCCGCCCAGGTGGCGCCAGTCCGGGGCGAACTCGATCGACAGGTCCAGGCCCACCGCCCGGACATCCGTGCCTGAGCCGTCGCCACTCCATTCGAACTGCGCCAGCATCAGCTCACCCACGCCTTCCTCACGCGCGATCTCGCGCCAGCGGCCAAAGGTGGCCTGCGGGTCCGGCAGTTGGTCCGCTTTGTAGACGACGAACAGCGGCTTGCCGTCGATGCGGATGTAGCGGGCATCCCGGAAATGCGGCAGCAGCGTGCGGATGTGGGCCTCGTTGTCCTCGGGGCTGTAGCGCTGGGCCATCAGCACCTCGCGGTCCCGGCCGTTCCAGGCGCGGGTCCAGTTCTCGTTGGCCCAGGCCAGGCAGTAGGGGAAGTCTGGCTGTCCGCTGGCACGAATGGCCTCCACCGGCTGCTCCAGCAGGCGCCGGCCGTGGAACCAGTAGTGGTAGTAGCAGAAGCCGCCGATGCCGTATTCACGGGCCAGCTCCGCCTGCGCGGCGCGCGCCTGCGGCAGGCGCAGGTCGTAGAAGCCCAGGTCGCTGGGCAACTGCGGCTGGTGGTGGCCTTTGTACAACGGCTGGGCCTTCACCACGTTGCGCCATTCCGTGAAGCCCTTGCCCCACCAGGCATCGTTCTCCGGGATCGGGTGGAACTGCGGCAGCACGATGGAGATCAGCAAGGGCTGCTGCGTCGAGGCCGAGGGCGCGGACGGCCGGCTGGGGGCAGACGTGCCACTTGTTGTCATCGCGGCACCAACGCCTGCAAGGTGTCACGCCACTGCCGTGCAATGGCCGGCGCAGAATAGTCCCTGGCGATGGTCGGGATGGCGCCGCTGGCGCGTTGAGCCAGATCGCGCGGATCTCCCACGTGCTGGCCCAGCCGGGCCCAGTCGTCAATGGCGCAGAAGTCGCGCCACGGCAGGTAGTCGGGCAAGGGGTCGGTCATCACCGGCACGCCCTGGGCCAGGGCCAGCAGCATGCGGTTGTTGCTCTTGGCCATCGTGAAGGCGTTCAGACGGGCCGGCAGCAGCACCAGGTCCTGCTCGCCCAGCAGCCGCAGGAAGTGCAGCCGGTCCCACGGCCGGTAGCGGTGCTGGAAGCGCGCAGGGCCCAGCAGCTCCCGGTAGCGTTGCTCGGAGTTGCTGACCACCGTCAGCCGCAGGGGCTGCTCCCGGGCAATGGCCTCCAGCATCGGGATGATGCGTTCCAGCTCGGCCATGCCTCCGGCGGCGTAAGCGCTGCCATGGTTGCCGAACCACATCAGCTGCCGCGCCTCGCTGCGGGCCTGCCGGTGTTCACGCAGTTCGCGCCAGGCCCGCCAGTGGCCCGCCCAGCGCCCCGGGTGCATACGGCGCGGCCAGGACTCGTAGGAGCGCAGGGCGGCCGGCGTCTCCACCGGGTCGCCCACGACATGTACCGGTGTGCCGGGGGGCAGTTGCTCCTGCAACAAGGGCTGCAGACCCGGCGACGACACGGTGAACGCGGCAAACAGCGGCAAGGCCTCGCGGTAGGCCGCCAGCAAGCCGGCACGCTCCGTGTCACCCGATTCGTTGAGGAAGTAGTTGTCGAAACTGTCCAGAACCAGCGTGGCGCCGCCGTCGCGCGCCGCCTGCAGTTGCCGGCTTCGCTCGCGCAGCGCCTCGGGCGTGCCCGCATCCAGCAGCCACTTGCCCTGCACCACCAGCAGGCCCTCACGCGGCAAGCGCTGGCCCGGTGCGAGCAGGCGTGACGCCACCCCCAGGCGCGCCAGTTCCCCCTGAGGGATCAGGCAGCGCAGGCGCACGCCGGCATAGGCAGGGTTTTGCGCATGGGGTAACCAGTGGACCAGCAACAGCAACTCCTCGCGCCAGAGGTGGCGCGAAAGCCGCGATTGTGAACCCGCACCCGCCCGGTTTCGGGGGAAGGAGGCCGCCCGGGTGCCCCCAAGATGGGTGGAAGCACCGGCCAGGAGGGACGCCCTCCACAGGGGCACGCTGATAATCCCGGCGTACTTCGGGAAGTCCATGTCAGTTCGCGAACCGTTCTTCTGCACCGGCCAACCTCAGTTTTCCGCCTCGGCGGTGAGTGGCGCGTCCGCGAGCCCTGCCGTGGCTGGCACCGTGCCTGGTGCCACGCCTGGTGCCACGCCTGGTGCCACGCCTGGTGCCGAGGCTGATGTCGCCGCGCGCCGCTGGCAGGCCCTGTTGGCCCAGGCGGATCCGAAACAGGCGCTGGCGCAGGTCGCAGGCCGGTTCTCCGTGGCCTGGCGCCAACCGAACGGCCGCACGGTGCTGGCCACCGACCGTTTCGGCATCGACCCCCTGTGTTATCGGGTGGTTGGGGACCAACTGCATTTCGCCACGCGGGCTGATGACCTGGCCGAGCTTCAGGTTGAGCACGGTGAGCTCGCCCCCGCCGATCTCGACCCGCAGGCGCTGTTCGACTACCTCTACTTTCACGTCATCCCCTCGCCCCGCACCATCTTCAAGGGTGTGTTCCGGCTGCCGCCAGGGCATGTGGCGGTGTTTGAACGGGGTCAACTGCGTGTGGAGCCGTACTGGGTCCCGAGCTTCCACCCCGAACCCGTGGCCGACCTGGCCGGCCTCAAACAGGAATTCCTGGGGCTGCTGGAAAATGCCGTGCGCCGGCAACTCAATGGCACGGATGCTGCCTGCTTCCTCAGCGGCGGCACGGACAGCTCCACCGTGGCGGGCATGATCGGCCGCGTGGCGGGCCGGCCGGCGGACACCTACTCCATCGGCTTCGAGGCCGAGGGCTACGACGAGATGGCCTTCGCGCGCATCACCGCCAAGCAATTCGGCTGCCGTCACCACGAGTACTATGTGACGCCGCGCGACCTGGTGGACGGTATCGCCAAGGTCGCGACCCATTACGACCAGCCCTTCGGCAACAGCTCTGCCCTGCCCGCCTACTACTGCGCCCGCGTGGCCCATGGGGATGGCGTTCAGCGCCTGCTGGCCGGAGACGGCGGGGATGAGCTGTTTGGCGGCAACACCCGTTACGCCAAGCAGACGGTGTTCTCCTGGTATGACCGTGTCCCCGGCCCCCTGCGCTCGGCCCTGCTGGAGCCAGTACTCGGCTCGCCGCTGGGCCGTCTGCCCCTCTTGAAGAAAGGCGCCAGCTACATCGACCAGGCCCGTGTGCCCATGCCGGACCGGCTGCAGAGCTACAACCTGCTCACCCGGCTGGGCCAGGCCAATGTGCTGGAACAGGACTTCCTGCGCCGGGTGGACCCACTGGCCCCGCAGAAGCAGCAGCGCCAGGTCTGGGCCACCGCGCAGGCCGGCCACCTGGTGGACCGCATGCTGGCCTTCGACTGGCGCTACACCCTGGCCGACACCGACCTGCCCAAGGTGGTGGGCACCACGGCGCTGGCGGGTGTGCAGGCAGGTTTCCCGCTGCTGGACGACGGCCTGCTGGCCTTTTCGCAGCGCTTGCCGCCCGCCTTCAAGCTCAAGGGTCTGCAACTGCGCTGGTTCTTCAAGGAAGCGCTGCGCGGCTTCCTGCCCGACGAAATCATCACCAAGAAGAAGCAGGGCTTCGGCCTGCCCTTCGGGGTGTGGGCCACGCGAGACGAGGCACTGGGCGCATTGGCTGCCGACTCCCTCGGCAGCCTGGCCACGCGCGGCATCGTGCGGGCCGACTTCATCCAGAGCCTGCTGCGCCAGCGCCTGCCGGAGCATCCCGGCTACTACGGCGAGATGGTGTGGATCCTGATCATGCTGGAGCAATGGCTGCGCGGCCGCCGCCCCAACTACAGGCTCTGAACACTCAGCCCAGGTCGAGCGGCAGGCCGCGTTCGGCGGCGAAGGCCTTGAGCGCCGGCAGGAGCGCACCGACCTTTTCGGCCACGGCGTCACGGATGGTGTCCACCAGGACCTGGGTCTGGCGCTCGATCTCGATGTGCAAGGAGGCACCCACGCCCTTTTCGGCGAAGGTGGTCATGCGCAGGGTCTCGGGGATGAGCCAGACCTCGAACCAGCCCGAGCCGTCCGCCGCCCGGTGCGCCTCCGAAACCGTCAGGCTGGCGCCATTCACCGCCACATAGCCCTTGGCAAAGATGTAGCGCATCCAGGGCGCCGGCACGGCGATGCGGATTACGTGGTTGTTGGCCGGCTGCCGGATCTCGGCAATGGTGGCCATGAAGTCCACATGGCCGGACAGCGGGTGGCCACCAATCTCGGCCCCCTCCTTGGCTGCACGCTCCACATTCAAGTGGCTGCCCGCCTGGAGCTGACCCAGGGTGGTCAGGTTCAGGCTCTGCTGCATGACATCGAAGTCGGCCTGGGTCGAACTCTTGAGTTCGGTCACGGTCAGGCACACGCCATCACAAGCCACGCTGGCGCCAATCTCCAGGCCCTCGCAGAAGCCTTCCGGAAAATCCAGGGTGAAACTGCGCAGGCCTTCCTTGTCGGTGATGCGCTGGACCGAGGCAATGCCTTGAACGATGCCGGTGAACATGAAAAATCCTTGATCAAGCTTGAGTCGGAGAGGGGCCGGACAGGCCCCGGGGCAACATCAGATCGGCGTCAAATCAGCGCCGGATAAAGGTGCCGGATAAGGGTGCCGGATAAAGGCGCCAGACAGAAGCGCCAACTCAGCGATGCTCCGCAAACAGGTCGGGCGAAAACCCCACGCTCAGGCGGCCATCCGCCCATGCCACCAGCGGACGCTTGATCACGCTGGGCTGCTCGACCATCAGCGCCGCCGCGCTGGCCGCGTCCGTGACGCCCGCCTTCGTGGCATCGTCGAGCTTGCGCCAGGTGGTGCCCGCGCGGTTGAGCACCTTCTCCCAACCCAGGGTCTTCAGCCACTGGGGCAGTCGGTCGGCCGGCACGCCCTGCTTCTTGTAGTCGTGAAACTGGTAGGCCAGGCCTTGTTCGTCCAGCCAGGTGCGGGCCTTCTTGACGGTGTCGCAGTTGGGAATGCCGTAGACGGTGATCATGATGAACGGATGGGCCAGGGGCCGACACTGAAGTCAGAAACAAAGGCCGCCACGCTACCATGAAGCCATGATCCCCTGGCTCGACGACGATACCCTGGAATTCCCCCCCACCCGGCGCGCACTGGGCCCGCGCAGCGACGCGCCGGGCCTGCTGGCCGCTGGCGGCGACCTGAGGCCCGACCGGCTGCGGGCGGCTTACGCACAGGGCATCTTCCCGTGGTACGGCGAGGGCCAGCCCATCCTGTGGTGGTCCACAGAGCCGCGCATGGTGTTGCAGACGAAGAACTTCAAGCTCGCCCGTTCGCTGCGCAAGACCGTGGCCAGGTTCAGACGCTCGCCCGGCTGCGAGATCCGGGTGGACAGCGCCACCGAGACCGTTCTGAAGGCCTGCGCCAGCACCCCGCGCGACGGGCAGAACGGCACCTGGATCCTGCCGGAGATGCAGCAGGCCTACCTGCAGCTGGCACGTGAAGGTAGCGTCCACAGCGTCGAGACCTGGATGGATGGCGAACTGGCCGGTGGGCTGTACGGCGTCAACCTGGGCCGCATGTTCTATGGGGAATCCATGTTCATGCGAAGGACGGACGCCTCCAAGATCGCCCTGGCCGCACTGATCTGCCTGTGCCGCGAGCACCACATTCCCTGGATCGATTGCCAGCAGCAGACCAGTCATCTCGCCTCCATGGGCGCGGCGCCTGTCACACGTGCCGCGTTCGAAGCCCATTTGGCAGGACACGCCGGGCAGCCGGCGCCGCAGGATTGGTCCTATCATCCGCGCCTGTGGGCGCATCTGGAGGTTGGCGACGCCGATGGCGAGCCGGACGATGAACCGCCCACGGTTTGACCTCGCCCCTTGCCCTGCCGCAAGACCCACGACAACGCCCCACCACCGTGACGCACCCCAAAGAACTCCCGCTGGCCGAGCTGCAGTTCTACGCCACCGCGCCCTACCCCTGCAGCTATCTGTCGGATCGGCAGGCGCGGTCGCAAGTGGCCACGCCCAGCCATCTGATCCATGCGGACGCCTATTCCACGCTGGTATCCGCTGGCTTCCGGCGCAGCGGCATGTTCACCTACCGGCCCTATTGCGACGGCTGCAAGGCCTGCATCCCCATGCGCATCCCGGTGGCGCCGTTCCGCCCCAGCCGGAGCCAGCGCCGCGCCTGGTCGCAACATGAGGACTTGCAGGCCCGGGTGATGCGGCTGGGCTACAGCGACGAGCACTATCAGCTCTACCTGCGCTACCAGGCCGGTCGCCACAGCGGTGGTGGCATGGACCATGACAGCGTGGACCAGTACACCCAGTTCCTGCTGCAAAGCCGGGTGAACTCGCGGCTGGTGGAATTCCGGGCGCCGGACGGCACACTGAAGATGGTGTCCATCCTGGACATCCTCAGCGACGGGCTGTCCGCCGTCTACACCTTCTACGAGCCCGAAGCGAAGGCCAGCTACGGCACTTACAACGTGCTGTGGCAGCTGCGTCAAACCCGCGAACTGGGCCTGCCCCACCTCTACCTCGGCTACTGGATCGCGCAGAGCGACAAGATGGCTTACAAGGCGCGCTTCATGCCGCATGAGCTGCTCCGGGAGGGGCAGTGGCAACGCGTCGAGGGCGCGTCGGCGTCCTGACATCGGTCTGGCGTCGGCATTTCCGGACCGCCTGGCCGCTTAACCGCTTGACCGACACTGACCGACTGACCTCCACACCGCCTGACCTCCGGACCACCGCATTTCCTCGCGCGCGCGGGGTGGCGTTTCGTGGATGCCTACCTTGAGAAGCCCAATGGCGCATTTCCGTTCGCAGGGTGGCGTCCCGCGCCATCGTCCGTTGCAGCCCGCTACAGCCAGCGCACTGTCCCCTTGATCACCCCACGCCCGCCACTGGTTTCAGAGTGGTAGGCCTGGTTGTCCTTTGAACCACGGGTTTTTCTCGATGGCCGGACCGCTACTGGTATCTACATTCAATACCACTGTGAGATCAGTGGTCGTGATCTCCCCTGTTTGAGAACAAGAAGATCCTTTCCCTCGGGCCGTTCCTCAACTGGAGATCCCCATGACACGACTCGCCTTGCCTCCCCAGGCGGCGCTGATGCCATCCACGCCTGGCGCATCACCCCGCAGACCCCTCAGCGATGACACCACCGGCGCTTCCGCCCTGCGGCGCAGCCTCTGGCGGACCACGCTGCAAGGCGCCGCCTTGGCCGTGACGCTCGCGGCCGGCAGTGCGCAGGCCTACGACTGCACCAATGTGCCGGAATGGACGTCGGCCGCCATCTTCACCGGCACGATGCTGGCCAAGCAGAGCAACCAGGCCTACCAGGCCAAGTGGTGGACCCAGAACGAAGCGCCGGCCACACATTCCGGCGAATGGGACGTCTGGAAGCCGCTGGGCGCCTGCACCGGCAGCACCACGGACACGACGGCCCCGACGGTGCCCACCGGCCTCACCAGCAGCGGCATCACGACCACCAGCATCACGCTGAGCTGGGCCGCATCGACCGATGCTGGCTCCGGCGTGGCGGGGTATGACGTGCTGCGCGGTGGGGTGGTGATCGCCTCCCCCACCACCACGACCTACACCAACACCGGGCTGACTGCCGCCACCGCCTACAGCTACCAGGTGCGCGCCAAGGACAACGCCGGCAACGTGTCGGCCGTTAGTGCCACCCTGCTGACCAGCACCGCCAACGGCAACTGCGCCTCGCCGCCCACCACCCCCACCGGCCTGAGCGCCACGGCCAAGAGCAGCAACAGCGTGACGCTGGGCTGGACGGCCGTGGCCGCTGGCGCCAACTGCACCGTGGGCTACCAGATCCGCCAGGGCAGCACCCAGGTGGCGCAGCTCTCGGGAACCAGCACCACCATCGGCAGCCTGGCCGCCGACACGGACTACAGCTTCAGCGTGGTGGCCTACAACCAGGCCGGCAGCTCGCAGCCCTCTGCGGCAATCACCGTGCACACGGACAAGGCCACCGCGGGCGGCTCCAAGATCCTGCTGGGCTACTTCGCCCAGTGGGGCATCTACGGCCGCAACTACCAGGTGAAGAACATCGACACCAGTGGCTCGGCCGCGCAACTCACCCACATCAACTACGCCTTTGGCAATGTGCGCAACAACCGTTGCGAGGTGGGGGTGGTCGTGCCCAGCGATGCCAATACCGGCGCCGGCGGGGATGCGTTTGCGGACTACAGCAAGAGCTTTGCCGCCGACCAGAGCGTGGACGGCGTGGCCGACACCTGGGACCAACCCCTGCGCGGCAACTGGAACCAGCTCAAGAAGCTCAAGGCCAAGTACCCCAACATCAAGGTGCTGATCTCGCTGGGTGGCTGGACCTGGTCGCGTGGGTTCTCCAGCGCGGCACGCCCGGAAAACCGCGTGGCCTTCGTCAAGAGCTGCATTGACGCCTACATCAAGGGGGATCTGCCGGTGACGGACAACGCAGGCGGCACCGCAGCCGCTGCCGGCGTGTTCGACGGCATCGACATCGACTGGGAGTACCCGGTGGCCTGCGGTCTCGCCTGCGGCGTGGCGGAGGACAAGGACAACTTCACCGCCCTGCTGGCCGAGTTCCGCAAGCAGCTGGATGCCGTGAAGCCCGGGCTGCTGCTGAGCATTGCCGCGCCGGGTGGCGTGGACAAGATCCGCCAGATCGATCCGGACAAGTTCCACCCCTCGCTGAACTTCATCAACGTGATGACCTACGATTTCCATGGCTCGTGGGACACCATCACCGGCTTCCACTCCGCGCTGTACGGCTCCACGGCCGATCCGTCCACGGGTGATGTGCGCTCGTACAACACCAATGCAGCGATGCAGGCCTTCCTCGACCGGGGTGTGCCAGCGGCCAAGCTGAATGTGGGCATCGGCTTCTACGGCCGCGGCTGGACCAACGTACCCAACGTGAGCAACGGCCTGTACCAGAGCGGCACAGCGGCGCCCGCCACCTATGAAGCGGGCAACGAGGACTACAAGGTGCTCAAGACCAAGACCGGCTTCACCAGCTATGTCGATAGCCAGAGCCGTGCGCAGTGGATCTTCAACGGCAGCACCTTCTGGACCTTCGACACCCCCACCCAGATCACCGAGAAGATGAGCTACGTGAAGACCAAGGGCTTCGGCGGCGCGTTCTTCTGGGAGTTCAGCGGGGACGACAGCACGGGCTCACTGGCCAAGGCAATGGGGGCAGGTCTGAAGTAGGCAAGGCAGACTTCTCTTCAGCCCCCTATAGACACTTCGTCATTTCTCAACACCACGGGCACCGTCGGGTGCCCGTTTTTCATGTCGGCACCTTTGGGCGCCCGTTCTTCATGGCGGCGCCTTCGGGTGCCCGTTTTCATGTCAGCACCTTCGGGCGCCCGTTCTTCATGGCGGCGCCTTCGGGTGCCCGCCCCTTACGTGCGAAGGTCGCTCAAGGCCTGCGCATGCATCAACCCCCAGGCCACCACCGCAGCGGCATCGATACTGAACGCATCCCCTTGCAGGCGCTGAGTCAGGCTCTCCAGGTCAAGCGACAGGAACTCGCTGACTTCGCCGTCCTGGTTGCTGGGCGAAAAGCCGAGCGGCAGTGTGAGGCTGTAGATGTGCAGCACCTCGTCATGCAACCCGTCCGGCGTCATGCGGACGCTGCGCAGTTGCCCGCGCGGCTGCAGGCCGGTGCTGAGTGACATCGGCACGCCGGCCTCTTCCCACAATTCGCGTCGGGCGCAGTCTCGCAAATCTTCTCCCGCAGGGAGGCCGCCCGCCGCCAGGTTGTCCAGCTTGCCGGGATCCGTGGGCTTGGTGAGCGCACGCCGGCCGCACACCATGCGCGCGCCGGGCAGGAAACCATTGATGTGCACCGCCCGGCTCATGAACCCAAACCAGCGGAAGGCCGCACGCTCGAGTTCAAACAGAGTTTCGCCGCGCGCGACGCACGGATCTTCCACCGGCCGCTCACAGGCATAAGGCTCATCCCGCCACCCGGCGATCGCACCCCGCTGACGGAGCATGGCCGCCACTTCGGCGATGCGCAGGGACCGCTGGGCCACGTCCATGCCTTGCGCCGCCCACACCACCACACCGTCTTTCATCTGCAACTCCGGCCAGCAGGCCTGGAGCAATGGCAAGCGCATCGGATGCACCCAGCCCAGGGCCAAATCATTCAAGTTGAAGCGCCACAACCCCGACGGCAGCGCTTGGTGCGCGTGCGCCAGGCAACGAGCCATGACCGCCTGGAGCGCGGCGGGCATTTGGGAGGGTGAAGGCATGCCACCCATTTTGCGGGCAGGTGCGGGGCGAGATTCCGAAGCACCCAAGAAAAAACCCCGACAGATATTGAATCTGTCGGGGTTGTTCTGGTGGGCGGTACAAGTTTCGAACTTGTGACCCCTGCCGTGTGAAAGCAGTGCTCTACCACTGAGCTAACCGCCCGGAATTCTGGGGAACGATTCTTTTGCAAGAATCTTTTGAATATTCCGGGTTTCTTCGAAATGAACCACCAAACCAAACTGGTGGGCGGTGCAGGCTTCGAACCTGCGACCCCTGCCGTGTGAAGGCAGTGCTCTACCCCTGAGCTAACCGCCCGATTTGTTGCTTCGGGCTCACCGCGAAAGACCAAGAGTATGCCATGGAATTTAAGAGCTACTCAAGAAGTTCCCGTGTTTTCGTTCTTGGTTTCACACGGATTTCTATTAATCGCACGCACGATCCTGCCATGACGAGGGAGTGGCTCGCAGACTTTCCACGGCACTCACGTCCGCCGGCCCCTACGTCACTCACTGGCCGTTCATTCGGCGCCGCTTATTGGCCGATTATTGGCCGCTCATGTGCCGCTCATGGGTCGCTGACACGCCGGATCAGCCGAGCGCCAATCAGGCTGCCGCCGAAGCTACCGCAGTCTGCACCGCCGGCTGCTGCCAGATGCGCTTGCCGCCGCTGGCCTTGTCCAGCTCGGCCAGCACCTTGTCATGCAGCACGAGCTCTTCGGCGGTGGCCGCGAGAACCGGCAACTGGAAGCTGCTCAGGTCGATGGCAGCCACGGCCATCTCACCGCCCTGACCGGACGACGCACTCGAGTCATCGATCACCAGCGAGTCCTGGCCGCGCGTGAGGCGGATATAGACCTCGGCCAGCAACTCCGCATCCTTCACTGCGCCGTGCAGGCCACGGTTGCTGTTGTCCACCTCCAGGCGGCGGCACAGGGCATCCAGCGAGTTGGCCTTGCCGGGGAACATGTCGCGCGCCATTACCAGCGTGTCGGTCACGCTGCCCACCACCTCATGCAGCAGCGGACGCTTGGCGCGTTTGAGCTCGGCATTGATGAAGCCCACGTCGAACGAGGCGTTGTGGGCGATCAGCTCCGCGTCGCGCATGAACGCCAGCATCTCGTCCACGATCTCGGCGAACTTGGGCTTGTCCGAGAGGAAGTCAATGCTCAACCCGTGGACGCGGAAGGCCTCTTCCGGCATGTCCCGCTCAGGGTTGAGATAGAAGTGCAGGTGGCGACCGGTGAGCTGGCGGTTCACCATCTCCACGCAGCCGATGTCCACGACGCGGTCGCCGGACTCGGGGTTCAGGCCCGTGGTTTCGGTGTCAAAAAAGATCTGTCTCATGTCGGGTGCAATTCAGCGCAAATCAGGTGCGAGCGGGGGTCGCCGGGGTGCCCGTGCCACCGGCGCGGCGGGCACGGTGATAGGCCCAGATCATCATCAGGATGCCGCCCACCACCATCGGGGCGCTGAGCCACTGGCCCTGGCTCCAGCCAAACAGGCGCAGGCCCAGGAAATCATCCGGTTCACGGAAATACTCGGCCACGAAGCGGAAGAAGCCGTAGCCGATCAGGAACAGGCCGGACACCGCCGCCATCGGACGCGGCTTGCGCGCAAACAGCCACAGGATGATGAACAGCAGCACACCCTCCCCCAGGAACTGGTAGATCTGGGACGGGTGGCGAGGCGTCTGGTCATGCGCCTGCGGAAAAATCATGGCCCAGGGCAGCGACGGATCGGCCTGACGGCCCCACAACTCACCGTTGATGAAGTTGCCCAGGCGCCCCATGGCCAGTCCGGTGGGCACGCACGGCGCCACCAGGTCGGCCACCTCGAAGAACTTGAAACCACGCCGCCAGCCAAACACCGCCAGCGCCACGATCACCCCGAGCAGCCCGCCGTGGAAAGACATGCCCCCTTGCCAGACCGCAAAGATCTCCAGCGGGTGCTTGAGAAACTCACCGGGCTTGTAGAACAGCACATAGCCCAGGCGACCGCCCAACACCACACCCAGCACGCCATAGAACAGCAGGTCATCCACGGCCGGGCGGGTCCAGCCGCGCTGGGCATGCCAGGGGCGGGCCACCTGCAGGTTGGCCAGCCACAGGAACAGCACAAATGCGGCGAGATAGGTCAGCCCATACCAGTGGATGGGCCAGCCAAAGACGTGGAAGGCGACCGGGTCGAACTGGGGGTGGATCAGCGGATGAGTCAGCATGCGAATAGATGGTGCCGTGGGGTGCGCGCGGCGCAAGCGGCGGCGCGCCAGCAGCGGTGGCGAGGTGCCGAATCATAGTGCGGCCGCAAGCCCCAGCCACCCGCTCTTCGCCCCCACGTCAGGTGGCAGCAGGACAGGCCGATCCGCGCCCGCGCTCGGTGGGCCGGGTTAATGGCGCGAGGTCAGCGGGCCGACACCAGTTGGGTCGACACACTTGGGCCGAGAAGTTGGCCGACATAGATGACTGATATCAGGTAGCCGACCCGAGCTCCGCCAGCCGCCGCCTGCAATCTTCGATGTTGCTGGCGCTGGCGCGGCGGTTGTCGATGTAGCGTTCAAAGGCGGCGCGCGCACCGGCCTTGTCGCCCTTGTCCTGCAGTGCGATGCCGATGCGATGGTCGAGCGCCAGTTGCTCCGCCCCGTTCAGGCCCTTGGCCTTTTCGAAGGTGGCGACCGCGCCATCGTGGTCGCCCATGGCGTCCAGCACCCGGCCCAGGCCATACAGCGGCATGGCCTGCTGCGGCTGCTGGCGCGCCAGTTCTTCCAGCCAGGCCCGGGCCTTGGCATGCTGGTTGTCGTGCATCAACTGGCGGCCGAGGTCACTGCCCAGCACCCGCTGTTCCAGCATCAGCTCCGGCCGCTTGGTGCGCACGGCGCGCAATTCACGCTCCATGCCGGACCAGTCCTTCTTCGACGCTGCGGTGCGGGCACGCAGCAGGTGGAGTTGGTCCTCATCCTGTACGCCCTGCTCCAGGGCGCGGGCCTTGGATTCCCCACCGCCGATGAAGCTGGGCAACGCCAGGTAGTACTGCTGCAGGGCGCTGCGGGGCTCGGGAGCCTCGGGCAGTTGCGCCATGGCTTTTTGCATGAGTTCGCTCACGCGGCTCAGCGATCCCAATGCCTTGAGCTTGCTGCCCCCTCTGACCTGCATCACCAGCGCCAGCGCCAGCGCATAGGAGCAACTGGCTTCCTGGGGCTGCTTCTGCACACATTGCTCCAGGCGCCGCGTGTTCTGGCGCAGGGCGGCGCCATCAGCCAGATCCAGCTGTGACAGCGCCAGCGCGGCGGTGGCCTGGGCATCGTCCGGATGCGCCTTCAGGCGTTGGCCGGCGAGCCTCTCCAGTTGATCCGCCTGCCCCGCATCCAGCAGGTTCTGCAGCGCCGGGTCCTTGAACACTGCCGCCTGCGCGGGTGCAGCGCCCATGAACAGCGCAGGCGCCAGCAGCAGCGCAGCCATGCCGAGCGGAGTCTTGCCAGTCAGTCGTTTCACCATCGGTCCTTCTTCAAAAAGCAGCGGCGCCTCGGCCACCCCCAACTTATACAGAGCTACCCGAAGGCTAACGTGGCAGTTTGGTAAACGGGAGACAAGAAGCGCACCAAGCGCCCGTTGCGAGAACGCCAAAGACGGTTGACGAATGACAAAGGGGACCTCTCGGCCCCCCCTCTTTGGGCGAATGCAGGTGGATTCTTCGCAGCGCCAGAGAGGCTGTTGCCTCCTGCACCACCACAATGGGTCATCCAACCCGCATCGCCGCCTTCCAGACCCGCGATCAACGACGACGGCGCTGCTTGTCCGAGGTGCCGAGCTTGGACATGGCTTCCTGACGCCGCGCTTCCTTGCGCTCGTCCAGGCGGTCCATGGCCTTGCGCTGGGTCAGACCGGTCTTGTCGGCGAATTCCCACCAGACCACGGCCACGGCGAACGGCGCCAGCACCACCCACCAGCTCCACTCGGCCACGGGCCCGAATTCAGCCACCTTCATCACCAGCAGCAAAACCCCAATGACAATGAACCACATCACAACTCTCCTCGTCGCCGGCGCCCGCTAGGCCCGGCCACCCAACACTACAATCTTTTGAGCTCGGCATGCCTCGGCCAAGTCATTGTGCTTGTTTCAAATTCCCGCTTTATCAGAATGCGCTTCGGCGCGTTCCAGGCAGCGGGCTGAAATGTAGCCAATCGGAAGCGAACGGGGTGTTCCGAATTTCAACAGTTTCCAACCGTTTCCTTCCCGCTATTCTCCCGGCAGGATTTGAAAGGATGCCATGAAAGTTGCCCTGATCGCCTGCGCCACCGTGATGGTCGCGCTCTCCGCTACCCCGGCCATGGCCAGCCCCGAGCTGGCCCAGAAGAAGAACTGCATGGCCTGCCATTCAGTCGACAAGAAGCTGGTGGGCCCCGGCTACAAGGAGGTTGCCAAGAAGTACGCTGGCGACAAGGACGCTGTCAAGAAGTTGTCCGAGAAGATCATCAAGGGAGGGGCCGGCGTGTGGGGCCCCGTGCCCATGCCCGCCAACGCCCAGGTCAGCCCCGCCGAAGCCGAGCAACTGGCCAAGTGGGTGCTCTCCTTGAAGTGACCGTTACGGCAGGGTAAATAAAATGGGGCTCGCGCCACCACGCGCGAGCCCCTCGGAGCAACGACCGGGCACCCCTGGTCGTTCTTCTGTACCGGACGGATCAGCCGATCCGCACCGGCACGAAGATCTTGTCCCCTCCCCGCTGCACCAGCAGGGCGACAGACTTTTCAGCGTTCTGCACCAGGCCACGCACCTGGTCCACCGACTGCACTGGCGTGCCATTCACCGCCAGCAGCACATCGCCGGGCCGCACCTGAGCCCGGGCTGCAGGGCCCGAGACTTCCTCGATCAACAGGCCTTCACGAATACCCAGTTGGCGGCGCTCTTCCGGCTGCAGCGGCCGCAGCGCCAGGCCCAGCTTGCCCTGCGCAGCGGCGGGGCCGTCCTCGTTCTTCGCCTGCTTCGCGGCCTTGTCGTTGGCATCCCCCATGACGGCGGTGAGCTGCTCGCGCTTGCCACCCCGCCAGACTTCCATCACCGCCTTTTCGCCGGGACTGGACTGATCCACCAGAGCCGGGAGATCACCGCTGCCCACGATCGGCTGGCCCTTGAAGCTCAGGATTACGTCGCCCGGCCGCAGGCCCGCCTTCGCGGCTGGACTGCCCTCTTCCACATTGGCGACCAGCGCGCCCTCCGGACGCTCCAGCTTGAAGGAGTCGGCAAAGCCCTGGTTCACTTCCTGCACCATCACACCCAGACGGGCATGCTGCACCTTGCCCCCGTTCTGGATCTGCTGGCGCACCTTGTTGGCCACCTCCACCGGGATCGCAAAGGACAAACCCTGATAACCACCCGAGGCGCTGTAGATCTGGGAGTTGATGCCCACCACCTCGCCACGGGCGTTGAACAGCGGCCCGCCGGAGTTACCCGGGTTGATGGCCACATCCGTCTGCAGGAAGGGCACGCGGCTTTCATCCGGACCCAGGGAACGACCCTTGGCACTGATCACCCCGGCGCTGACACTGTTCTCGAAACCGAAGGGCGAGCCGATGGCCAGCACCCATTCCCCGACCCGCAGGTCTTTGGTGGCCCCCAGGCGCACCGTGGGCAGGTTCTTGGCCTCGATCTTGAGCACCGCCACATCGGTGGACTTGTCGCTGCCCAGCACCTTGGCGCGGAATTCACGCCGGTCGGTCAGCTTGACCACCACTTCCTGGGCGTCCTGCACCACGTGGGCGTTGGTGAGGATGATGCCGTCGGCGCTGACGATGAACCCGGAACCCTGGCCACGGATCTGGCGGCTACCCCCCTCCCCGTCCCCACCCTGGCCGCCGGGCGCGCCCGGAAGGCCGAAGCGGCGGAAGAATTCATAGAACGGATCGTCCGGGTCGATCTGCGGGCCGCGGGCGCCGCGTGTCTTCACCGTGCCGGAGACGCTGATGTTCACCACCGCCGGGCCCTGGGTCGCCGCGATCTGCGCAAAGTCCGGCAGGCCGGCGGGGGGGGCCGTCACAGCGGTGACAGCCGCTGGGGCCGCGGCGCCGGCCAGCGGCGAAGTCACTGCAGCGACCTGCGCACCGTCCACCGAGGCACCACCGCCGGGGGCTGCCGAGTCCGCAGAATTGACCGAAGCACCGGCCAACGTGGCCGATTCGTTGGGCACCTTGGCATTGCGCATGGCCAGGGCGCCGCCCGTGGCGCCCAGCACGCCGGCAGCGGCCAGCGCCCAGACCAGTTTCTTGGCCGAGATCATCTTTTCCACTTGTGCCATTTGAATCACCTCCAGGAGGTTCAAATCAATTCGATGGCCAGAGTGTGAGACCGTTGCCTTAGACCGTTCTTAAGGAAGCTCTGCATCACTCCCGCGAGCCGAGGTGGCCCTGATTCGGGATGGGGTGCAAGGCGCAAACCACCGCCATAGCGGGCGCTATGGCGAGGATTTGCAACGCGGCGGACCTCCCGAAGCGGGGTCATCTCGGCCGCGAGGAGTGATGCAAAGGCTTCTTAACCGTCAGCCGAACCGGCGGGGGGCCGTACCGGCATCGCCAATTCCACGCGCAGCCCACCCAGGCTGGTGCTGTGGCCCAGGCGCAGCGTGGCGCCATGATCCTGCGCGATGCTGCGCGCGATGGCCAGGCCCAGCCCGCTGCCCGGCGCCTGCTGTGCCTGGGATTCGGAGCGGTAGAAGCGGTCGAACACCCGGGCCCGTTCCGCCTCGGGAATGCCCGGGCCATCGTCCTCCACCACCACCAGCGCCTGGTCGCCGGTGCGCTCCAGGCTCAGATCCACCCGGCTGCGGCCGTACTTGACGCCGTTGTCCAGCAGGTTGCGAAGCAGGATTTGCAGGGCGTCCGGCTGCCCGCTCACCTCAGCGGGGTCACAACGCCCCAGGCCCAGGTCCACGCCGCGCGCCTGCGCCAGCGTGCTCACCTCCACCACCGCATCGCGGCACAACTCGTCCAGCGCAATCGCCTGCGGTGGCGCCGGCACCTTGGCGCTTTCCTGACGCGCCAGCGCCAGCAACTGCTCGATCAGCCGCCCGGCCCGGTCGATGCCGGTGGCCAGTCGCTCCGTCGCCTGGTTGCGCGCCTGTTCGTCCGGCGCCCGGCGCAGCGCCTGGAGCTGGAGCTTCAGGGCGGCCAGCGGCGACCGCAGCTCATGGGCCGCGTCCGCCACGAACTGCTGTTGCACCTCGAAGGCCTGGCGCACCCGCTCCAGCAACGCATTGAGTTCGGTCACCAGCGGCTGCACCTCGCTGGGCAGGTCAGCGGCATCCACCGGCGACAGGTCCTGCGCCGCGCGGCGTGAAATCTGCTGGCGCACGCGCTGCAGCGGGTCCAGGGAGTAGCTCACCACCCACCAGACGACCATGGCCAGCAGCGGCAGCATCATGGCCGTGGGCAGCACGGTGCGCCAGGCCAGTTGCCCGGCCATGCGCTGGCGCACAGACATGTCTTGCGCCACCTGCACCACCTGGAAGCGCCCCTGGATGGCCAGCACCCGGTAGCGCTTGCCGCGCAGCTCCACGTTGGAGAACCCCAGCACCGCCCGCTGCGGCAGCCAGTCCGGCCCGGCCGAGCGGTACAGCGGCGTGCCGTCCAGGCCCCAGACCTGCACGATCAGGTCGATGCTCTGCTCCTCCCCCAGCGGCAGCGGCAGGCCGGTGCCCATGCCCGCGCGCAGGGACAGGGCCACCTGCTGCATCTGGTAGTCGAAGATCTCGTCGGCCTCGGCCAGTGCATTGCGATAGGCGCTGGAGCCTTGCACCAGCGCGCTCAGCAGCATGGCCGCGAGCAGGAACAGCACCAGCCGGTAGCGCAGCGAACGTGGCAGCACCCTCATTCCTTGGGCACCCGGTAACCCACCCCCCGCACGTTCTGGATCAGTTCCGCACCGAGCTTCTTGCGCAGGCCGTGGATATAGACCTCCACCGCATTGCTGCTGATCTCGTCCTTCCAGCCGTACAGCTTTTCTTCCAGCTGCTGGCGCGACAGCACCATGCCAGGGCGCGCAATCAGCGGCTCCAGCACCGCCCATTCGCGTGCGGACAGGGTCACGGCCTGCCCATGCGCCGTCACCTCGCGGGTGGCGGGATGGATGGTGACGCCCATGTGCTCGTACACCGGCTCAGCCCGGCCGGCCGCGCGGCGCAGCAAGGCGCGGATGCGGGCCAGCAGTTCGTCCAGCTCGAAGGGTTTGAGCACATAGTCGTCCGCGCCTGCGTCCAGGCCCGCCACGCGCTGCTGGATGGCGTCCCGCGCGGTGGCGATCAGCACCGGCATGGTCTGCTTGCGGCCGCGCAGGCCCTGCAGCACCTGCATGCCGTCGCGCTTGGGCAGGCCCAGGTCCAGCAGCACCAGGTCGTAGGTCTGGGACTGGAGCGCGGTGTCGGCCATTTCGCCGTCCCGCACCCAGTCCACCGCATAACCATCGGCGCGCAACAGCTCAAGCAGTTGCTCGCCGATCATGGAGTCGTCTTCAGCCAACAGGAGTCGCATGGCCGCGATTGTGCACGCGCCTGCGACCTGCCGTTGGCGTCAGCCGGCTGACGGCCCCTGTCAGGCGCGCACGCCCGCCACCTCGCGGACAAGCGTCAGCGCCAGGTAGGGTGCCCACTCCGCGTCCACGACATTTAAGAGATTTTTGGGCTCCACCGACCCCAGCAACAGATTGGGCCGTGAGGAGAAAGGGACCTCATTCAGGTTGGTCAGGGAACCGCTCGGATTGATTAGCCTGGGCAGCGCATCCGCCTCCTGCTTGCTGGCGGTAAGCGCCTGTTCAAACCGGCTGCTATGGCCCGCCACCCGGCTGCGCCATCTTTCCTTTTGGTCTGTGCTAAGACTATTGAACCGTTCCTGCAACAGTCCCCGCACCGCTTCGTAGGACAGCGCCGCGCCAGCTTTCGTTTCCAGGGCGGGATTCTCACGCACCGCTCGCCCGACGTCCTTTGCCCAAGCGAGATGGCTGGTCAGGTCTCGCAAGGGAGAGGTACGCAATTTCGACCGGACGAAGCCACGCAACCCCGTAGTGCCGGTCATCTCCTTCACCAGCCCCTCCAATCTGGGCATGAATTCAATGAATTTTTGGCCACCGGGCCTCCATTCGCTGCGCAGCGCGTCAGGGACGTTAACGTCCTCGATCGCGCCGTTCGAAGACTCCGCCAGCTTGAGCGCTTCCAGAAATTCCAAGGCCTTATCGGTGACCACAGGCTTGCCGGAGGACGCCGCAGACACCGGGGACCCGGGCGGCGGAGACTGCACACTGTGCGTTGGGGACCGGAAGGCGTCCGGCGAGATAAGCACTGAACGCGTCGGCGATTGCACTCCACCACGCTGCGCCGAGGAAGGAGAGAGGCTGTCGGACGACGAGCGCGACCTGTCAGGCTCAACCCTCGGGCGATACCTTCGGACACGCCGTTCCTTGCTTTCGCCGGGTAGATTCGGGCTGGTGGCGACCTGCGTGGGCAGATCCAGTTGCTGTGGCCGCACGGCCGGCACCGGCTGCGCAATGCCCGCCTTCAGCACGTTCATCAACGCGAGCACCATCGCTTGCTTTTGAAGATCGCGCCCAAAAGCAGTCGCCGCTTCGACGTCGTTCGGCGGCACGGTCAGCAGATCCGTCTGGGCGCGGTTAAACCGGTCGTGCACCCACCTCTGCGCGGCTTCGTCACTTTGCAGCCGCGCAGCCATTGTCTCCGCACGCTCCCGCATGGCCTCACCACCCTCTGCCACGACTCGGGCCACCAGGGGCCGCATGCCATCTGTCAGTCCGGCGGTCAGCCCTCCAGCCTCTTCAATGATGACATTGCCTCCCATCACCTCAGAAAGCTTCAGCTTCGATGCCGGTCCGTCCAACAGTGCTTCGGCGGCGTCAGCAAACCATCGTTCGGCCTTGAGCACTTCTTGCTGCTCCAGCGCCTTCTCTCCCGGGGGATCGGCGGCCTGTCCCTTGAGCAATTCATGGATGGCGCGGCCCACGCCTTGGCGCCGCAGCTGTTGGGTGCAATTCGAGCTGGTCGTGCCGACGGTGGAAATCTCGAACGCTTCGGCCACCGGCCTCGGTACGTTCGCAGCCGAAGGCAGTGATGGCGAGCGCAGTGTCTGCACTGCTGCTGAATCCGGTGCACCGTTGATCTTGTTCCATTGTTTCCAGATCTCTTCCGCCAACTTGTCGTAGTCCGCAAGGTTGGGGCCCGCGTCAGCAAAAGAGGGGCTGCGCTCCGCCCAGGCTGACCTGACGAAGTTGCGCATCTGCGCTGCCAGGTCTGCGTAGTTGTTGAGCGACAGTTCCTGTCGATTCAGGCGCTCCAGGCACTGCATGGCGTGCAACGCCACCGCCACCACACCAGACTCGGATGCGCCGTTATGGCACATGACGCCGAGCTTCATAGGGCTCTTGCCGTTATCGAGCCAGCGCAACTTCATCTTTTGCAGCAGCATCTTCACCCAGCGTGGGTTCTGAATGTCCAGCCAGTGGGTAGTCACACCATGCGTCTTCGGACGATACAGGGCATTGCGTGCGGACACGGAGATGCTGCCCTGAGGCCATCTATCCATATTAGGTGTCTTAGGCTCCACGCACTGAACCTCCAGGCATCGCTGCTTCGAAATCTGCGTCCCGTTGTAGGTGTAGCCCCCCCCATCCAGGGCCGCCAAGTGGGCGAGGTTCTTGTTGTTAAAACCGACTCGCTCGATTCCTTCTTTGTCGATTTCTTTGACCGACGGCGCCACGATCAGGAGGTCGGAAATGTCCTCGGCCATCAGGGCGGCACCAAAGCCCGCCATCGCGCGGTCATTCCCGGGGGCCGGCGGCTGCATCTGCAGCAGCGTCCTGTGCGGCAAGGCCCTGGACCAGAACGTACTGGTTGGAGACAAGCCGGACACCCCGGGCTGGGGAGAACCGCCCCCCAGGCTCAGCCGGATTGCATTGGCACGGACGGTCGAGGCGCCGAGCGGGTCCTCCCAGCCCGTCTCCTCAATCGGCGGCAACGCCAGGTCAGGCGGCAGCGTCACGAAATTCTCCGGCACGAATTGCATCCCAGGAAGGGAATTCCAGCTTCGGTTCTGCAATTCTCTGGGGGTCGCAAACGCCTGCACCCCGGGTTGGATCCGAGCCCCTTCTTGCGCGTGGGTGGGTGAATCGATCTGGCCTGCAGCCTGGAAGGCCTGGAGCGATTCAGTTTGAGATGGAATCGATAGCTTCATCTTGGCAATCAGGCGCGATGGCCTTTTTCAGTTAGGTCCTCTTGGTGACCCCCCTTATGGGAAAGTTCGCGAAGCCCGCCCACGCATGCAAACCATGACTACAATGCGCCCCGTCAGGAGAGAGTTCCCAGGGAGACACGCCCCGGGGAACCGCCGAAGGCGCAGTGGCTGCGGTTGCGATCGGGCTGCGAACGCTCAGGCAAAAGGACTGACAAGACGTCTGCAGGGGCCGGGCCACCGGCTGAGCGGGCGTTCCTCACTGGAGAGAGGCGGGGTGGACCCTTGGTCGAGCCCGCCCACCGAAGGGGCAAGCGGCCGGGCGGTGTGATGTCACGCATATCACGCACCACAGGCCGCCAATCTCTCAGGTAAAGCGGACAGCGAGGGCATCTCTCACCCGGGCCTTGATGACACGTATCGTCACGGCATGGGGTGGATTTTTGAATGCCCCGGAGTTTGACCATGTCCGCTGACACCACCACCGCCCTGCTGAAGACCCCGCTGCACGCACTGCACCTGGCACTGGGCGCCAAGATGGTCCCCTTCGCCGGCTACGACATGCCGGTGCAATACCCCGCCGGCGTCATGGCCGAGCACCGCCACACCCGCGCGGCGGCCGGCCTGTTCGACGTCTCCCACATGGGCCAGGTGCTGCTGGTTGGCGATGACGCCGCCGCCGCGCTGGAAACCCTGGTGCCGGTGGACATCATCGGCCTGGAACTGTTCAAGCAGCGGTATGCAATGTTCACTGACGACAACGCCGGCATCCTGGACGACCTGATGGTCGCGCGCCGCACGGACGGCCTGTTCGTGGTGGTCAACGCCGGCTGCCGTGACCAGGACATTGCTCATATGCAGAAGCATCTGGGCGGCCGTTGCGAAGTGCGCCCCCTGCCCGATCAGGCGCTGCTGGCGCTGCAGGGCCCCCAGGCCGTGACCGCGCTGTCGCGCCTGAACCCCGACGTGGCCAAGCTGGTCTTCATGACCGGCGGCTTCTTCACGCTGGACGGCATCCCCACCTTCGTGACCCGCTCGGGCTACACCGGTGAAGATGGCTACGAGATCTCCGTCGCGGCGGACCGCTCGGTGGAACTGGCGCGCAAGCTGCTGGCCCAGCCGGAGGTACAGCCCATCGGCCTGGGCGCTCGCGACTCCCTGCGCCTGGAAGCCGGCCTGTGCCTCTACGGCCATGACATCGACACCACCACCACCCCGGTGGAAGCGTCGCTGACCTGGGCCATCCAGAAGGTTCGCCGCGCGGGTGGCGAACGTGCCGGCGGTTACCCCGGCGCCGCCGTGGTGGATCGCCAACTGGCCGAAGGCACGGCACGCAAGCGCGTTGGCCTGGTGGGCAGCGAACGCATGCCGGTGCGCGAAGGCGCCCGGCTGATCAACGAAGCCGGTGAAGACATCGGCGTCGTCACCAGCGGCACCCTGGGCCCGACCGTGAACAAGCCGGTGGCCCTGGCCTATGTGGCCAAGCCCTACGCCGCACTGGGGACCCAGATCTTTGCCGTGGTGCGCGACAAGCGCACACCCATGACGGTCGCTTCCACGCCATTCACCCCCAACGGATACTTCCGGGGCTGACCCTTCTTTTTTATCCGCCCTTTTTTGACGGAGTTCCCATGACCATCAAATACACCCCCGACCACGAGTGGGTCCAGATCAACGCCGACGGCACCGCCACCGTGGGCATCACCGTCCATGCGCAAGATGCGCTGGGCGACGTGGTGTTCGTGGACCTGCCGGATGTCGGCAAGAGCTTTGCCGCCAAGGAAGTGGCCGGCGTGGTGGAATCGGTGAAGGCCGCCGCCGACGTTTACGCCCCGGTCTCCGGCGAGATCGTGGAAGTCAACGAAGCACTGCGTGACGACCCGTCCCTGGCCAATACCGACCCGCTCAAGGCCGGCTGGTTCTTCAAGGTCAAGCTGTCCAACCCGTCGGAGACCGACGGCCTGATGGACAGCACCGCCTACGACGAGCTTCTGAAGAACAGCTGATCACCGGCCCCGCTGGCCGCCAGGCACGCCCGGCCCCTGCCGGGTCTCTGGCGGCCGCCTGATTTCCCTTTTCCTGCCCAGTCCCGCCCCGCGCCGGTCGCCTGACCGACGACCGTCCTCCAGGATCACCGCCATGTCCGCCCTGCCCTCCTTCGCCGAACTTGAGAACGCCAGCGAGTTCCATGCCCGCCACATCGGCCCGGACGCTGCCGATGAAGCCCTGATGCTGTCCGCCATCGGTGCTGCCTCGCGCGCTGCGCTGATCGACGCCATCGTGCCTGCCAGCATCAAGCGCGCGGCGCGCATGGAGCTGCCCGAAGCCGTGACCGAGGCCCAGGCCTTGGCGGAGCTGAAGGCCATTGCAGGCCGCAACCAGTTGCTCAAGAGCTTCATTGGCCAGGGGTACTACGGCACGCTGACGCCGGGCGTGATTCTGCGCAACATCTTGGAGAACCCGGCCTGGTACACGGCCTATACGCCCTACCAGGCGGAGATTTCGCAGGGCCGCATGGAGGCGCTGGTCAATTTCCAGACGATGGTCTGCGACCTGACGGGCCTGGCCATTGCCAACGCCTCGATGCTGGACGAAGCCACGGCGGCGGCCGAAGCCATGACGCTGGCGGCGCGTGTGGGCAAGAGCAAGAGCCAGGTCTTCTTTGTGGCGGACGACGTGCTGCCACAGACCCTGGAAGTGATTCGTACCCGTGCCGAGCCGCTGGGCATCACGGTGCAGGTGGGCGCGGCCGACCAGGCTGGAAAGGCCGAATGCTTCGGCGCGCTGGTGCAGTACCCCGGCGTGAACGGGGTGGTGCGTCCGCTGCAGGCCATCGCTGATGCGGTGCACGCCCAGGGCGGCCTGCTGGTGGCTGCGGCCGACCTGCTGGCGCTGACGCTGATCAAGGCACCGGGTGAACAAGGCGTGGACATTGCCGTCGGCACCACGCAGCGCTTTGGCATGCCCATGGGTGCTGGCGGCCCGCACGCCGCCTACATGGCCTGCCGCGACGAATTCAAGCGCAGCCTGCCGGGCCGCCTCGTGGGCGTCTCGGTGGACAGCCATGGCAAGCCGGCCTACCGCCTGTCGCTGCAGACCCGCGAGCAGCACATCCGCCGCGAGAAGGCCACCTCCAACATCTGTACGGCGCAGGTGCTGCCGGCCGTCGTGGCCAGCATGTATGCCGTGTATCACGGGCCACAGGGCCTGAAGCGCATTGCACAGCGGGTGGCGGGTTATGCCGCCGTGCTGGCCCGGGGCCTGCGGGGCCTGGGTTTGACCCTGGTGCATGAAGCGGCGTTTGACACGCTGCAGGTGCGCACGGGTGCCCACACCGGCCCGGTGATGGCGGCGGCGGTGGCCGCCGGCATGAACCTGCGCCGCGCGGATGACGAGAGCATCAGCATCTCGCTGGACGAGACCACCAGCCGCGCCGACATTCAGGCCCTGCTGACCGTGTTTGCCGAAGGCAAGCCGGTGGCGGACGCCTTTGCGGACGTGACGACGGGGGTGACTGCCGGCGTGATGGCACTGATCCCGGCGGACCTGGTCCGCACCAGTGCTTACCTGACGCACCCGATCTTCAACCGTCATCATTCCGAGACCGAGATGCTGCGCTACCTGCGCCTGCTCTCCGACAAGGACCTGGCGCTGGACCGCAGCATGATCCCGCTGGGCTCCTGCACGATGAAGCTCAACGCCACCAGCGAGATGATCCCCATCACCTGGCCGGAGTTTGCGCAGGTGCACCCGTTTGCGCCGCAAAGCCAGCTGCAGGGTTATGCCCAGCTGGACCAGCAGTTGTCCGCCTGGTTGTGCCAGGCCACCGGCTACGCGGGTGTGTCGCTGCAGCCCAATGCGGGCTCGCAGGGGGAATATGCCGGCCTGCTGATCATCAAGGCCTGGCATGAGTCGCGTGGGGATGCGCACCGCAAGGTCTGCCTGATTCCCGAATCTGCGCACGGCACCAACCCCGCCTCGGCCCAGATGGTGGGCATGCAGGTGGTGGTGACCAAGTGCGACAAGGAGGGCAATATCGACCTGGTTGACCTGAAGGCCAAGTGCGAGCAGCACAGCGACAAGCTGGCCGCGATCATGATCACCTACCCCTCCACCTATGGCGTGTTCGACACCCATGTGAAGGAGATCTGCGCGCTGGTGCATGCGCATGGGGGCCGGGTCTATGTGGACGGTGCCAACATGAACGCCTTGGTGGGCGTGGCGGCGCCGGGCCAGTTCGGTGGTGACGTGTCCCATCTGAACCTGCACAAGACCTTCTGCATTCCGCACGGCGGCGGCGGCCCGGGCGTGGGCCCGGTGTGCGTGGTGGAGGACCTGGTGCCCTTCCTGCCGGCGCACCGCAGTGCCGGCCTGGGCGAGAAGACGGCCATCGGTGCGGTCAGTGCTGCGCCGCTGGGCAATGCCGCGGTGCTGCCGATTTCGTGGATGTACATCCGCATGATGGGCGAGACCGGCCTGAAGGCGGCCACGGAGACGGCCATCCTGTCGGCCAACTATGTGGCGGCCCGTCTGGCGGGTCATTACGACATCCACTTCAGCGGCAACATTGAAGGTGTGAAGGGTGGCGGCGTGGCGCACGAGTGCATTCTGGATCTGCGCCCCCTGAAGGACAGCAGCGGGATTTCGGCGGAAGATGTGGCCAAGCGTCTGATCGACTACGGTTTCCATGCCCCGACCCTGTCGTTCCCGGTGGCGGGCACGCTGATGGTGGAGCCGACGGAGAGCGAATCCAAGTTCGAGCTGGACCGGTTTATTGCGGCGATGCTCCAGATCCGCGAGGAAATCGCAAAGGTGGAATCTGGCAGCTGGAGCCGTGAGGACAACCCGCTGGTGAATGCGCCGCACACCGCTGAGAGTCTGCTCAAGACGGAGTGGGGCCATGGTTACAGCCGCGATGAAGCCGCCTATCCGGTCGCTGCGTTGCGCCACGTGAAGTACTGGTCGCCGGTGGGACGTGTGGACAACGTCTATGGCGACCGCAATCTGGTGTGCAGCTGCCCGCCGGTGTCGGACTACGCTTGAGTTTTGTGTGGGCATGGGCCACTCGCCTTCTGGTGAGTGGTCCGTGTGGGCTTTCTTCGATGCTGCTGCGGTAGGCGGGTGGCGCTTTGCATGTTGCGCTTTGCATGTGGCGCTTTACGTGCGGCGCTTTGCGTGCACTGCAACAACCGCGCGCCAGGAGGCGGCTCAGGCCCTGTTTTCTCCATGTCCCTCCTGTCCCGCTCCGCGGGCCATTCCTTCCTTGACTTACGAAAACAGGGCCTGAGCCCCCTCCCGCCTCCCACCGCGACCTCACACGAACCCACTTCACAGCCCACAGCCCACCGTTCACCGTTCACCGTTCACAGCCCACCGTTCACGGTGCACCGTCCACATCACGAGGTCTGGGGTGGGGAGTCAGTAGTGAGGAGTGGGCAGTCAGCTTGGTGGGGGTACTCGGTGGTTGGCATCAGGGTGAGGGGGGCCGATTTTCGTAAGTCAAGGAAGGAATGGCCGGCGGAGCCGGACAGGAGGGACATGGAGAAAATTGGCCCCCCTCATCCTGATGCTGCTCGGTCTGAGCAGGGCTGAGCAGGGGTGAGCTGAGCTGAGCTGAGTTGAGCTAAGCAGAGGTCAGCTGAGCAGAGAAGAGAAGAGCAAGGCAGCGCTGAGCAAAGCTGGACTGAACACTGAACTGAAGGCACCCCCATGGCAGTTTCTGTTTTCGACCTTTTCAAGATCGGCATCGGCCCCTCCAGCTCCCACACCGTGGGCCCCATGCGCGCCGCGAGGATGTTTGTGCAGCGCCTGCGGCACGAAGGCCAGCTGTCGCGCACGGTGCGTGTGGCCACCGCCTTGTACGGCTCCCTCGGTGCCACCGGCAAAGGCCACGGCAGCGACAAGGCCGTGCTGCTGGGCCTTGCCGGCCATGAGCCCGACACGGTCGATGTGGAGGGCATCCCTGCCCTTCTTGAAGATATCCGCGGCCGCAAACGCGTCGCTCTCGGCGGTGAACACGAGATCGCATTCGACGAGGCCCGCGACCTCGTTCTCTACCGCCGCCAAAGCCTGCCCCTGCATGCCAACGGCATGCGCCTCATCGCCTTCGATGCCGAGGGCAACGAACTGCAGAACCGCGTGTACTACTCCGTCGGCGGCGGCTTCGTCGTCACCGAGGAAGTCCTCGCCGATGGCTCCCGCCAGAAACAGATCGCCCCAGACACCACCGTCCTGCCCTTCCCCTTCAAGTCCGGCGCCGAACTGCTCGCCCTCACCGAGCGTGAACACTGCTCCATCGCCGAAATCATGCGGCGCAACGAACAGCACTGGCGCAGCGATGAGGAAACCCGCGACGGACTGCTCAAGATCTGGGAAGTGATGCAAGGCTGCGTACAACGCGGCTGCCGCACCGAAGGCATCCTCCCCGGGGGTTTCAAAGTGCGCCGCCGCGCCGCCCAATTGCACCGCGAACTCACCAGCGACGCCGAAGCCGCCCTGCGTGACCCGCTGCAGGTCATGGACTGGGTCAACCTCTACGCCCTCGCCGTGAACGAGGAAAACGCCGCTGGCGGCCGCGTGGTCACCGCCCCCACCAACGGCGCCGCCGGCATCATCCCCGCCGTGCTGCACTACTACGCCCGCTTCGTGAATCCGCCACCGCCCGCCCCCCGCGCCGGCGAGGCCACCCAACACGCCGGCCCCGGCGGACGAACCAACCCCGCCCTGGGCGCCCACCACGACGGCATCATCGATTTCCTGCTGACCGCCGCCGCCATCGGCATCCTCTACAAGGAAAACGCCTCCATCTCGGGCGCCGAGGTCGGCTGCCAGGGTGAAGTGGGCGTGGCCTGCTCCATGGCCGCCGCAGCCCTGTGCGCCGTGATGGGCGGTACGCCTGCCCAGGTGGAAAACGCCGCCGAGATCGGCATGGAACACCACCTCGGCCTCACCTGCGACCCGGTCGGCGGCCTGGTGCAGATCCCCTGCATCGAACGCAACGCCATCGCCTCAGTCAAGGCCATCAACGCCGCCCGCATGGCCCTGCGCGGCGACGGCACCCACCACGTCAGCCTGGACAAGGTCATCAAGACCATGCGCGAAACCGGCGCCGACATGATGACCAAGTACAAGGAAACCGCCCGCGGCGGCCTGGCCGTCAATATCGTCGAATGCTGACCGGTCCCGCAGAGGGATCACCGGGCGTCCTCACCTCCCTGAGGACGTCCATGACGCCCTCGCTGACGTCCTCCCCGACGACCTCGTGGGCCGCCCGCCCACGCACCGGGCCGGCTGCCGGACGCCAGGAGCAATCGTGCAGAAAGTCACACCCTGCACAACCTCGCACCGTGTGTCGGGCAATAACCTACATGCGTTTACGCCAACGCTGATAGGGCGACCCCAGGGCTGGCGGTACAAAGCAGGTATTGGATCGCGCACCTTGCGCTGCCCCCTCCCTTCCCATCCGGAGCCACCGTCATGGAGCGCCTGCTGCCCCGCCCCCCCACATCGCTGCGCCACCTCGCCGGGTGGCTGATCGCCGGCAATGTGCTGGTGGCTGGCGTGCTGGCCCTGGTCACCTGGAGCACGCTGAGCAACAGCCGTGAGGGCAGCGAAGCCATTGCCCGGCAGAGCACCGAGAGCCTGGCCTCCAGCCTGAGCGTGGAGGTGGCTTCCGAGCTGAAGGTGATCGACAACGCCCTGTCCACCATGGCGGTGCGCTACCGCAGCGCGGACGCCGCCAACGTTGCCCGCGCCACGCAGGAAGTGCTGATCGAACAACGCGGGCTGCTGCACCACGTCCGCGCGATTCGGATCGCCGACGCGCAAGGCCACGTGTCGGCCGGCCTGGCCCCCGGCGAGAACGCCATCAACGTCGGCGACCGCCCCTACTTCCTGCAAGCCATGGTCACGGACGCCATGGTGATCTCCGAACCGCTGCGCAGCCGCGTCACCAACGAGTGGAGCCTGATCCTCGCGCGCCGGCTGCTGGACCGCAACGGCCAGTTCAACGGTGTTGCCTATGCAGTGATCACCGCCGACCACTTCGTCAACCTGTTCAGCAAGGTCGCTGTCGGCCAGTCCGGCGCCATCTCGCTGCGCAAGGACGATCTGCGCCTGGTCGCCCGCTTCTCCGCTGCCGAACCCAACTCCACCAAGGGCTTTGGCGAAGTCACCATCTCCGACACCCTGCGCAGGGAGCTGGCTCGCAACCCGGTCAGCAGCTCCTACATCACCGCCACCGCGCTGGACCAGGTGGAACGCGTGACCGCCTACCGCCAGGTCCCCGGCTACCCGATGACCGTGTTCGCCGGCATGGCCACGCATGAGTTCCTGGGCCACTGGCGCCAGCACGCGCTGGAGCAGTCGCTGCTGGTGGCAGCCGTCGTCCTCACCATCGCCGGCATCTCCGGCGTGGTCTTCAGCAAGCACCGCAAAGAACGCCTGGCCCGGCTGGAGGCGTCGCGCCTGGCCCGTGAGCAAAGCCTCATGCTGGAGAACGACCTGATCGGCATGGTGCGCCTGCACAACCGCGTGTTCACCTGGGAAAACCGGGCGCTGGAACGCATCTTCGGCTATGACCCCGGAGAACTGCAGGGCAAGGCCATCCGCGAGCTCTACCTGGACGACAGCAGCTACACCCACATTGGCCGCATCGGCTACGCGGCGCTGGCCGCTGGCGAGCGCTTCCGCACGCAACTGCAGATGCGGCGCAAGGACGGCGAAGCCATCTGGATCGATCTGTGCGGCACTGCCGTGTCGGAGACCGAAAGCTTGTGGATGCTGGTGGATATCGACACCCTCAAGCGCAGCGAGGAACATGCCTACGGCCTGGCCTTCCGCGATGCACTGACCGGCCTGCCCAACCGTCGCCTGTTCGAGGAAAAGCTCGGCGACGCCCTGGCCCATGCCCAGCGCGCCAACCATCGTCTGGCGGTGAGCTATGTGGACCTGGACGGCTTCAAGCCCATCAATGACGTCCACGGCCACGAGGCCGGCGACAAGGTGCTGCGCGAGGTCGGCAAGCGCCTGCTCATCGCCCTGCGCGGCAACGATGTGGTGGCCCGCCTGGGCGGCGACGAGTTCGCGCTGGTGCTCAATGGCATCGGCCACACGGAAGACCTCCGGATGGTGCTGCAGCGCTGCCTGTCATCCATTGAGGAACCCATCCTGCTGGACAGTGGCCAGGTCGTGCGCGTCAGCGCCAGCCTGGGTGCGGTCATGAGCAAGGGCGGCACCCTCCCCGCCGCAGAACTGATGCGGCAGGCTGACGAAGCCATGTATGGCGCCAAGCGGGCCGGCAAGGGGCGTGTGCAGCTCTACACGCGGGTCGAGCGTCCGACGCTGGTGCCCAAGTCGGCGGCCTGATCAAGCCGTTCTCCTTGTCTGGGCGACAGCCCGACACCATGGCCCGCCTTGACCGTCAATCAGTCAGGTCCCCAGGCCCGGTGGGGGCCGACGCATTGTTCACCCGGTTGGCCAGGAAGGTCTGGCCAATGTCCAGCGTGCTCTCTTTGCCCACTGACTTTGCGCAGTGGGCCAGCCAGCGCGTGGCGGCAGCTCGGCCGAGCTCAAAGAGCGTGGTCAGCAGCCTCCAGTCGGTATTGAGCTTGCTGGACGCGCCATAGGCGGAAAGACCGCCCTCGTCCGCGACACGATGCAGCCGCATCGCCTTGTAGCGGCTCGGGTCCACCCGCCGGTCGCGCAGCAAGCGCTGCACAAAGGCGATGGCGCGCAGCTCCGCCACCAGGCTGGCGTTGAAGGTGATCTCGTTGATGCGGTCATCGATCTCCGCCGCCGTTTTCGGAATCCCTTCATGCTCGCGCGGATTGATCTGCACCAGCAGCACATCATCGGTCTGCGTGCCGTAGACCAGCGGCCACAGCGCCGGGTTGCCGGAGAAACCACCATCCCAGAACGGCTCACCGTCGATCACCACTGTCTGGGCGCTGCGAGGCAGGCAGGCGGAAGCCATGAGCGCCTCCACGCTGAGGTCGTCGTCGCTGAACACACGCGCCTGCCCGGTACGCACCGAGGTGGCGGTCACAAAGATCTTGAGCGGCCCACTGCGCAACGCCTTCTCGTCCACATGCTGGCGGACGATGTCCCGCAACGGGTCCAGGTTGAACGGATTGAGCTGATAAGGGCTCCACAGCCGCAGCCAGGCATCCCAGGCCACAGCGGCAGGCCAAGCGCTGCGGTTGTAGACCCAGGCCGGCATGGAAGGCCGGGCGGCATCACCCCCCGGCGTAGCCTCCCCCACCAGCCCGAAGCAGGCGGGCACCCCGGAAACCGCTCGCCAGAACGAGCGCAGCGCCTCACGGGCCCCGTCGGCGCCCCCCTGGGCATAACCAGTGGCCAGCACCGCGGCATTCATGGCCCCGGCGCTGGTGCCGGAAACGCCGTCAAGCGCGATCGAGCCATCCTCCAGCAAGGCATCCAGTACGCCCCATGTGAAAGCGCCATGCGAGCCACCGCCCTGCAGGGCCAGGTCCAGCGACGGTCGGGCTGCGGCCCGCGCGTGGGAACGGGAAGGAGGCGCCATGGTGTCCTTTCCTGAAGACGCCTGGAATATAGCCTGCCCCCTTCAACCGCGACCGAACAGCCGGCTCCACTGGCGGGAGAATCAGGACCTCGGTGCGGGCGCTGGCACTACCCGTTGGGGGCCATCGTCCCGGGGGATCTCGGTCTCCAGGCCGAGCAGTGTGTCTTTCGACTTGAGAATGGTGCGAGCCTCAAACTCCATCGCCACCGCGGTGGACGTCCCGGTGAGGCTGGTCGGCAGATGTGGCATAGCGGACGAGAAGGCTGGTTTTCACTAGACAACCAGTGAGACCTCGCCAGCCTGAGGTTCGCATCTGCAAACCTTGCGGACTGCAGCCTTGCGAACGCGCAACTATTTCCCGCCACGCAGCTTCCCGAGCTGGGCCTGGGCTTCGTTCCACAAGTCCATCCCCACTTGCGTCGCCACACCGGCGTTGACGCGCGTCAACTTGTCCCGCATGCGGACGGCTTCGGCCGGGCTCAGTTCGTTCACCTGCATGCCCTTGGCCTTGAGATCGGTCAATGCCTTGGCCGCCTCGTCGCGGGTGTCCTTGCGCTCGAAATCCCGGCTGGTGAAGGCCGCCTTCTGCAACACCGCTTTTTCATCCTTGGACAGTCCATCCCAGAACTTCTTGCTCACGGTCACGATCCACGGGCTGTAGACGTGGTTGGTGACGGTCAGGTATTTCTGTACCTCATAGAACTTGGCGGAGAGGATGGTGTTGTAGGGGTTCTCCTGTCCATCCACCGCATGCGTCTCCAGCGCCGTGAACAGCTCGGAGTACGGCAAGGGCACGGCATTGGCCCCCAGTTGCCGGAAGCTGTCGAGGAACACATTGTTCTGCATCACACGCAGCTTGATGCCGTCCAGGTCCTCCAGCTTGGTGACCGCACGCTTGCTGTTGGTCAGGTTGCGAAAGCCGTTCTCCCAATACACCAGGCCGACCAGGCCCTTCTCCTCCAGCCGGGCGCGCACCTTGTCGCCCACCGGGCCATCCAGCAGCGCGTCGGCCTCACGGGTGTTGTTGATGAGAAAAGGGGTGTCCCACAGCGCCATCTCCTTGGCGATGCCCACCAGCGTGGCGGTGGAGCCCACCATCATTTCCTGCGCGCCGCCGATGAGGGCCTGCTGCATCTGCGTGTCCGGCCCCAGCGCAGCCCCACCAATGGCCCGCACCCGCATCTTGCCGCCAGAGAGCTTCTGGACCTCGTCGGCGAAGACCTTCACCGCGCGGCCCTGGTTGCTGTTCTCCGCCAGGCCGTAGCCAAAGCGGATGAGGCGGGGTTTGATGTCCTGCGCAGCAGCGGGCAGCGCCGCACACAGCAGCGCGGCCGCTGCCACAACCAGGCTCAGACGACGGGGAGGCATCAGCTTCATGGGGGTCTCCTTGTTGGAATGCAGGGCCAGGGCTGGACAAGCGGACGAAAGGGAATTTCGCGGACAGGAGCGACAACAGCGCGGACAACAGCGAGCACAACAGCGCGGATAAGAGAGCAGACACAAGAGCGCAAACAAGAGCCGTCAAGAGCGGACAGCATCGGCTGCTGGCCGTCGAGGTCCGATCAAGACGGCCAAGGCATCATCGCCACCACTGCATCGGCGCGATCACCAGCGCGGGGAAACAGGTGAACAGCGCCAGGATCACGGCGTAGGTGAGGAGGAAAGGATTCACGCCCCGAATGACCTGGTGCATGGACAGGCGCCCCACGCCCGCCACCACGTTCAACACCGTGCCGACTGGCGGCGTGATCAGGCCAATAGCCCCGTTGAGCACAAACATGAGGCCGAAGTAGACGGGGTCGATGCCGGCCTTCACCGCGATAGGCAGCATCACCGGGGCGAAGATCAGGATGGTGGGCGTGAGGTCCAGCGCAGTACCGATCAGCACCAGCAGCACCATCATCAGCGCCATCAGCAGGCGCGGTGAATCGATCAGGCCGCCCAACCATTGCGTGAGCACACCGGGCAGGTCCGCCAGCGTGATCATGTAGCTGGCCACCTGTGCACCGGCGCAGAGGAACATCACGACCGCGGTGGTCTTGGCGGCCCGCACCAGCACCCGGTGCAACTCGCCCAGCGACATCTCGCGGTGCACCACGAAGCTGACGACCAAGGCGTAGAACGCCGCCACCACAGCCGCCTCGGTGGGGGTAAACACGCCGGTCTTCATGCCCCCGATGATGATCACCGGCATGAGCAGCGCAAAGAAGGCGCGCAGCGTGGCGCGTAGCCGCTGCGCCATGGGCAGGGGCTCGCCGGCGGGCAGGTCGATCCGGCGCATCTGCAGTTTCCAGGCGACCAGCAGACCCGCGCCCATGATCAGGCCGGGCACGATGCCAGAGACAAACAGCGCGGAGATGGAGGTGTTGGTGGTGACGCCGTAGATCACGAACGGCATCGAGGGCGGGAGGATGGGCGCGATGATGCCGCCCGCCGCAATCAACCCGGCCGAGGTGGCCATCGGGTAGCCATGGCGCTGCATCATCGGCAGCAGGATGGTGGCCAATGCGGCGGTGTCGGCCAGTGCAGAGCCACTCATGCTGGCCATCAGAACCGCGGCACCGATGGCCACAAACCCAAGCCCCCCCCGGATGTGCCCCACCCAGGCCTGCGCCATCTGGATGATGCGCCGGCTGATGCCACCGGCATTCATCAGTTCACCGGCCAGGATGAAAAAGGGCACCGCCAGCAGCGGGAAGCTGTCGATGCCGGCCACGAGGTTCTGGGCCAGCAACTGGGTATCCCAAAAGTCCAGCGCCCAGGCCATGCCCGCGCCGGTCAGCACCAGCGCAAAGGCCATGGGAATGCCCAGGCCCATCAGCACCAGCATGCCGACAATGAAAACGATGAAGGACAGGGCTTCGTTGCTCACGATCACTCCACCTCCAGCTCATGGCCCAGGTCCAGCGGCTCGGCCCGAACCAACTGCCACAACGCCATCAGCGCGATCAGCACGCTGGACAACAAGGCCGGCAGCGGTAGCAACGCATTGGAGTAGCCCAGCACCACGGAGCGGCTGTCCTTGCCCACCACCACCTGCTGCCAGGCGCCCCACGCCACCATGACGGCCGCAGCGATCACCGCCAGCCGGATCAGCGCCGCAGCCGCCAGCAGCACCCGCTGGCGCCGCCGCAACGGCAGCAGCAGGCTGGTGAACGCCATGTGCTCGCCCAGGGGGTAGGCGGCAGTGGCGCCGATGAAGACCATCCAGACAAACAGCAACCGGGCCAGCTCCTCACTCGCCGCCACGCCACTGCCAAAGCCATAACGCAGCACCACGTTGATGAACACGGCCAGCGCCATGACAGCCAGGCACAAGGCCATGGCGCCTTCGCCGAGGCGTTGCCACATGGGGCGGCGGCCCTGCTCGGTGCGCTCCGGACGTTCCTGGCGTTCGTGGCGTTCGTGGCGCTCATGGCGTTCTTGACGTTCCGGACCTTCCGGACGGGCGGGTGGCGCAGGCTTCATGCGTCCGGCTCCAGGGGTTGCGTCGGCTCGCTCGCCGGCAGGCTCGCTGCCAGACTGGCGACACCGGCCAGCAGCAGCCGTTGATTCACGATCGATTCCAGTTGCCTGTCCAGCGGCTGTTCCGCCGGCACCGACATCACACCCGCCTCGCCCACCGGGGACTCCAGCGTGGCGAACTGGCTCTCCACCAGGCTGGCCGGAAAGATGTGGCCCGAAGAACGGGCCGTCACGCGGGCCAAGGCCAATGCCTTGTCGATGTCGATATAGACAAACTGCAGTGGCGGGCAAAACCCGCGCAGACGGTCGCGGTACACCCGCTTCAACGCGGAGCAACTGAGCACCACAGGGCCAGGCGCCGCCAGCAGGCTGCCCAAACGATCCAGCCAACCCCAGCGGTCATCGTCGGTCAGCGGCTGTCCGGCCTGCATCTTGGCGATGGACGTCGGCGCATGATGGGCATCGCCTTCGATGAAGGGCCATCGGAGCCGCAGCGCCAGGGCGGCGCCGATGCTGGTCTTGCCACAACCCGCCACGCCCATCACCACGATGGAAGCCGCCGTGGCGGCGCCAGGGGCCGGGTTGGAGAAATACGCTTGTTCAGCCATTGCTGGGGAGGTCCCTGGGCCATAGCACATTGCGCCGACACACAGTCATCCCACTTCTCAGGGGATGTACCGCTCCTGTCGCCAGCTGGTAGCGCTATCCTACGCCGCGCGACCACGCACCACGCTAGGGAAAATACGCACCATGAGCACACCCGCCGCCCCGAAACGACGCCGAGCCACCGGACGGGTGACGCTGCAGGATGTCGCGGCCACGGCAGGCGTGAGCCCGATCACCGCCTCGCGCGCGCTGCGCGGGGAGCGGGGCGTGGCGACCGAGCTGGTGGCGCGTGTGCAGGCGGCGGTCAGCCAACTGGGGTATGTGCCGGATCCGGCGGCGCGGGCCCTGGCGTCCGCGCGCAGCAACCAGGTGGTGGTGCTGATCCCGTTGCTCTCGAATGCACTCTTTGTGGATTTGCTGGATGCGGCGCAAAGTACGCTGCTGGCCGCCGGTTACCAGAGCCTGATCGGTGTCACGCATTACCAGGCGGAGGAGGAAGAGGCGCTGCTGCGCACCTACCTCATGAACCGGCCAGCCGGTTTGCTGGTGACCGGCTTTGACCGGACGGAGGCCTCTCGCGCCCTCATCCAGGGCAGCGGTGTGCCCTGTGTGCATCTAATGGAGAACCGCAAGGACAGTGGCCTGTATTCCGTCGGTTTCTCCCAGCAAGCGGCCGGTCACGCCATGACCTTGGCCTTGCGCGAACGGGGTTATCGCCGCATTGCATTCGCGGCCGCTCAACTGGACCCGCGCACCTTGCAGCGGGCCCATGGCTACCGTGCCGCCCTGGCGGACCGGCACGACCCCGCGCTGGAATTCCTGGATTCCGCGCCCTCCTCCTTTGCGTTGGGCGCGCAGATGTTCGACCGGGTGCTGGCGCAGGCGCCGGACGTGGATGCGATCTTCTTCAACAACGACGACCTGGCCCAGGGCGCGCTGCTGCAGGCGTTACGGCGTGGGATCCAGGTGCCGGGCCGGGTGGCCATCGCCGGCTTCAACGATCTCATCGGTGGCGAGCAGATGCTGCCGCCGCTTTCCACCGTGCGGACGCCTCGGGGCGAGATCGGCCTCCGGGCCAGCGAGATGCTGATCACCCTGATGCGCGGGGATGCGGTGGACGAGCCCTGTGTGGACCTCGGCTTCGAGCTGCTGATGCGCGAGAGCTGCTGACGCGGGCGCGAGAGCTGCTGACGCGGGCCCGAAAGCTGCTGCCGCGGCCACCTGCCGTTGTGCTGCGGCAGGTTCGGGGCCTTGGCGCCAATGCGCCAGCAGTTCCAGGCAGCGCGCCAGATGGCGGTGGCCCCGGCCTGGCGGCACCACCACAGCGCCCAGGCGCAGGCCGTAATCCCGGTCGTCCCGCTCTGCTTGCAGCAGGCGCGCCGCCAGCAGGGACAGCATGCGTTCCGGCAGATGGCCGGCCACGGCGCGCAGGTCGTCCAGGTCCAGCCACAAGGGGCCGCCAACCAGTGCCTGAATCTGCCGGTTCGCCAGGGTGCGCAGACGTTGCCGTTCGGGCGCTTCCAACAGTGGACGCGGGTAGACCAGCAGCTCGACCTCCGGTTGCCACTCGGTGGAAATCAGGAAAAGGCTCAGGGGGTGACAAGTCTGCAGCCGCAGCACGGGCCAGCGATACAGGCCGCGTTCCTGGGGATGCAGGGCCAGCAACGCCAGATGCACGGAGCGCCCGGGCACGTCCATCCAGGTGCTCGGGCCTTGTGCGGTGGCCGGGCCCAGGCCGATGTCCCAGCGATCCCCACGCCCGGGGTTTTCCACCCTCAATTCCAGCTGGCCGGTATCCCCGGCAAAACAGGGCGCAGGGGGTTGCGCACGCAGGCGCAGATCCAGCAGTGTGAAGATGGCACTGGCCAGCGAGGCCAGCACGATCACCACCAGGGTCAGGCCCAGGCTGAGCAGGCCGATGGAGCCGGCCATCAGGCCCAGGACACCGCAGGCCAGTGCGGCCGTGAGCAGCCCCGTGCCGCGCCACGACAGGCGGACCCGCAACTGCGGCATGCGCAACACATGCGCTTCCTCCTGCCCCAGCGCCGGCCCACCCGGTGAGGGGTGGGGCAGGACATTCAGCAGGAGGTTGCGGGAGGACGGATGAGGGATGGGGGCGTTAGGGGCAGGCATCATTCGCAGTGGCGAACTGGTTGGCCGATCAGTGACTGATCAGCGACCAATCAGTGGCCAATCAATGTGCCTGCCCAGTGTCTACGAGACCATGGCCTCGAAAGGCGAACTATCTGTCATTCGTAGCATCCATCGGTGTTTCAGTCCGCGATGCCGGGGTTCGGCGTGATTGAAGTCACGGGCATGATGTCGTCCGAAGTCGGGTGCGGCGGGGTGTTTCCGTGCGGCTTTGAAGCCGTATGGAAGGTCTTTGCCCCGCGCACCAGGTAGGAATAGATCACCGGCACCACCACGAGCGTGAGCAGGGTCGAGGTGATGACACCGCCAATGATGGCGCGGCCCATCGGCGCCTGGATCTCGCCGCCGTCATTGAGGGCGATGGCCATGGGCAGCATGCCGAACACCATGGCGGCTGTGGTCATGATGATGGGGCGCATCCGCACCAGGCCGGCCTGCAGCAGCGCCTCCGGGATGGAAAGCCCCTGCTTGCGCGCATGGTTGGCGAAGTCCACCAGCAAAATGGCGTTCTTGGTCACCAGGCCCATCAGCATCACCAGGCCGATCATCGAAAACACGTTCAGTGTCGTGTTCCAGAACAGCAGGGCCAGCATCACGCCGATCAGGGACAGCGGCAGCGAGGCCATGATGGCGATCGGCTGCAGGAAGCTGGCGAACTGGCTGGCCAGCACGATGTAGATGAAGATCAGCGCCAGGCCCATGGCGGCCACCAGGCCGAGCATGAAGTCGGCCTGCTGCTTGCCATCGCCGTCCACCATGAAGCTGATGCCCGGGGGCAGCTCGGTCTCCTTGATGAGCTTCTGCACATCGGCATTCACGTCGCCGGAGGCGCGGCCCTGCACACCGGCATAGACCGCTTCACGGCGCTGCAGGTTCTGGCGGCGGATCACCTCGGGATTGAACACCTCCTGCAGCGTGGCCACCTGCTCCAAGGACACGGGCGAACCGTCCTTGGCAAAGGCCACCGGCAGGCGCCGCATCTGCTCCAGGTTCTGGCGCTGGTCCTTGGGCAGACGCAGCAGCACCTCCACCTGGTCGCCGTCCGGCGTGGTCCAGTAGGTGGCCACCTCGCCGTTCACATAGGCATGCAGTGAAGACGCCACCATGGGTGCGTTCAGGCCCAGCTCGCGCACGGCGGAATCCTTGAGGCGCACGGCATAGGTCGGCACGCCGGGTTTGACGGTGGTGTCCACGTCCACCGCGCCCTTGATCTTCTTGACCTTCTCGGCGAAGTTCTTGGCCACCTGGGTCAGAACCTCCGGATCGGTCCCGAGGATGGTCACCCACACCGGGCGATTGAAACCCACGCTGACCTCCACGCCGGGGATGCGGGCAATCTCGGCGCGAATCGCGTCTTCCACCTGGGTCTGCGTGCGCTGGCGCTCGCGGCGGTCCACCAGGGCGATGTTGAGCATGGCCTGGTTGCGGCCGGTGGCCAGGCCCTCGCCGGAGGCACCCACCACGGTGGACACCGTCTTCACTTCGGGCATGCGCGCCAGCACCTCCTCCACCTGGTGCACCTTGGCATCGCCCCGTTCCAGGCTGGTGGCCACCGGCATGCGCAGGCTCAGTTGGGTGAAGCCCTGGTCGGTCTGTGGCATGAATTCACCGCCCACCAGCGGCATCAGCATCAGCGCGCCTACAAAGCTGGCCACCCCGCCCAGGGTCACCAGGCCGCGCGGCGTGATGGTGGCCATGCGCAGGCGGCGGGGTTGGTGGTGCTGGCGTTCGCCGTCGGCGTCAAACGGCCGACCATACGCAGGCACCGGTGGCACAAAGAGCCGATAACGACGGCCGGAGAAGATCCAGCGGATGCTGCGTTCATAGATCCGGTGCAGCACGTCCATGCCCGCATCCGTGCCGCGAATCAAATGGCCGATCACCGGCAGGCGCTTGAGGTAGGTGGAGGGGGGGTCATGCCAGACCGAGGACATCATCGGGTCCAGCGTGAAGCTGACGAACAGCGACACCAGCACCGCCACTGCCACCGTGATACCAAAGGGATAGAAGAACTTGCCGATCACCCCACCCATGAAGGCCACCGGCACAAACACCGCGCAAATGGCGAAGGTGGTGGCCATCACGGCCAGGCCGATCTCGTTGGTGCCGTCTTCCGCCGCGCGGTAGTGGTCCTTGCCCATGCCCACGTGGCGGACGATGTTCTCTCGCACCACGATGGCGTCATCGATCAGCAGCCCGATACACAGGCTCAGCGCCATCATCGTCATGAAATTCAGCGTGAAGCCGAAGGCGTAGACGGCGATGAAGCTGGAGATCACCGAAATCGGCAATGTCAGGCCGGTGATGACGGTGGAGCGCCAGCTGTGCAGGAACAGGAAGACGATGGCGACGGTCAGCAGTGCGCCTTCGATCAGCGTGTGACGCAGGCCCTTGAGCGAGTTCTTCACGAAGTCGCTGTTGGCATAGATCAGGCGCAGCTCCATATCCTTGGGCAGGGTCTTGCGCAGCTCAGCCAGTGCGGACTGGATGGCTTCGCCGGTGGCGACGATGTTGGCGTCCTGCTGCTTGAAGATATTGAAGTTGACGGCGGGCTGGCCGTTGATGCGGGCAATCGAATCCAGCTCGCGTTCACGCTCCACCAGCGTGCCCAGGTCACCCAGCGTCAGGTTCAGGTCGCCCCGGCGGGCCACCACCACGTTGACGAACTCCTTGGGGTCCTTCACCTTGCCTTCCACACGCAGCATGGTGTCGGTGCTACGGTCGGACAGCAGGCCCACCGGGGAGTCGGTATTGGCCTCGTTCAGCGCGGCGGCGATCTGCGCCGGGGTCACGCTGTAGGCACGCAGGCGCTGCGGGTCCAGGTCGATTCGCACTTCGCGCAGCGCCAGGCCGCCCACGTCCACGCGGGCCACCCCTTCCACGCGGGACAGGCGCTTGGAGACCACCAGGTCCGCCAGCATCGAGATTTCACGCGGGGTGCGTGTGTTGCTCAGCAGTGCCGCCACCACCACAGGCTGGGCGTTGTCCCCCTGGAAACGGGAGACGGTGGGCGGCTTGGCCTCCTTGGGGAACCTGGCCTGGGCCAGGGCTACCTGGTCGCGCACTTCCTGCATGGCGCGGTTCATGTCCACGCTGAGGCTGAACTCCACGCTGGCCTGCACACGGCCCTCGAAGCTGCGGGACTGGATGCGGTCCACGCCGGCCACGGTGTTGAGCGCTTCCTCCAGCGGCTTGGCGATTTCACGCTCCACCGCCTCGGGCGAGGCGCCGGGATAGCGGACATCGATCCACGCGCCGGGCAGCGAAATATCGGGCATCTGCTCAACGCCCAGCTTGGAGTAGGAAAACAGACCCAGCACACACAGGGCCACCATGACCATGGTGGCGAACACGGGGTTCTGGATCGAGACACGGGTCATCCACATGGGGAATCCCTTCTTGTAATCGTCATGTCGAGGCGCAGGCTCGGGACTGGCGGGCCCCGGGCTGGCCGTTACGCGCGTGCACGGCGGCCTGGGGCCGCAGGGGCGCTTCGCTTATTGCGCGCTGGCGCTCGAAGCGGCGCTGGCGACGTTGGCCTTGGGTGGCAGGATGGTCGCCTTCTCGCCTTCCTTCAGGTTGTCGAAGCGGGCACCGAGCACCTGCGTCTGGGCAGTCAGGCCGGCGAGCACCTCGATACGACCTTCGCGGGCATCGCGCCGGCCGGTGGTCACGATGCGGCGGACCAGGTTGCCCTTGTCGATCACCCACACATGTTCCTGGCCGGAGACCGTGCCCACCGCGGTGATGGGCACCGTCATGCGCTGCTTGTCGTCCGGCATTTCAACGCGGGCCACGGCGTATTGCCCAGCTCGGAAGCGTTCTCCGGGGTTGTCCAGGGTCAGGGTCACGCCGATGGATCGCGTGCCGGGTTCGGCGGCCGGGGCGATGCGGGCGATGCGGGCCTCCACCGGGGCGTCGAAGCCTTCGACCTGCATCTTCACGATCATGCCGGGCTTCAGCTTGCTCACCTCGTGAGTGCCCACCAGGCCGGCCAGTTCCAGGCGAGTCAGGTCCACGATGGTCAACACCTGCTGCTCTGCGGCCACCTTCTCGCCGGGCACGGCGTGGCGCTTGTAGACGATGCCATCGATGGGTGACACCAGGGCGGCCTGTTTCAGCAGCACCTCGCTGGTGCCGAGCTGGGCCTGGGCAGACATCAATTGTCCGCGGGCCGAATCCAGGGCGGCACGGGAATTGTCCAGCGCGGTGGGCGCGATGAAGTTCTGCGTGGCCAGGCCCTGGTTGGCCGTGTATTGGCGCTGGGACTGCTCATATTGGGCCCGGGCCGATTCCACCCCGGCGCTGCGTTCGGCCACCTTGTGGCGCAGCTCCTCCAGGTCCAGCTGGCCCAGGCTCTGGCCGGCCTTGACGCGGCTGCCCTCGCCCACCGACAGGTTCACCAGGCTGCCGGACGCCTTGGAGCGCACGATCACGGTGTTGGGGGCGACGAGCGGCCCGGAGAACTCGATGACGCCCGGCATGGTGGCCACAAACGGCTTCACCACCTCGCTGGCCTGGAACTCCAGGGCCGGCTTGGACGATTCCTTCTTCGGCGCGGGTGCCGATTGTTTGCTGGTGGCATACACGGCGGCGCCGCCTGCTGCCAGCACCACCACGGCCACACCACCCAGCCACCAAACCTTCTTGCGCATGTTCTCCCCCAATTCCGTCTACCGATTCGCCTGACCAAAGGCGAAGCTTGAATGCGGCGGAGTGTAGGAATCGCCTCCCTGGGCTGCTCACCGGCTGCGACGAATTGCAGATTGCGCTGGATGAACTGCCTTGGGGGGAGTCATCGTGACGCCTGAAACATGCCCGGCTCGGCTTTGGCGAGGGGTTCAGCCAACGGGCCGTTGCGCCGCGATGGCCGCGATCGGCAGTTCCACATCCGCGCATTGTGCGCGGTGCATAAGGACGTGGTCCATGACCACCAGGGCCAACATGGCTTCGGCAATCGGCGTGGCCCGGATGCCGACACAGGGGTCGTGCCGACCGAAGGTTTCCACCACCGTGGGCTCCCCGGCCCGGTTGATCGACGCCTTGGGCGTGCGGATCGAGCTCGTCGGCTTGATGGCGATGGACACGCGCAGGTCCTGCCCGCTGGAGATTCCCCCCAGCACACCACCCGCGTTGTTGCCCGCAAAACCTTCGGGTGTCAGCTCGTCGCCGTGCTGGCTGCCCTTCTGGCGGACGCTCTCGAAACCGGCGCCAATCTCCACGCCCTTCACCGCATTGATGCCCATCATCGCGTAGGCGATATCGGCATCGAGCTTGTCGAACAGGGGCTGGCCCAGCCCGGCCGGGATGCCGGTGGCTTCCACCGTCAGGCGGGCGCCGACGGAATCACCGTCCTTGCGCAGCTGGTCCATGTAGGCCTCCAGCGCCTCGATCTGGCTGGCATTGGCCGCGAAGAACGGGTTCTGGCCCACATGGTTCCAGCCCTCGAAGGCGATATCGATCTCGCCCAGCGCCGTCATGCAGCCCCGGAAGCCGATGCCATGCTGTTGCTGCAACCACTTGCGGGCCACCGCGCCGGCCGCCACCATGGGGGCCGTCAGCCGTGCCGAAGAGCGGCCACCGCCACGGGGGTCTCGCAGGCCGTACTTGCGCCAATAGGTGTAGTCCGCATGGCCGGGGCGGAAGGTGTCCAGGATGTTCCCGTAGTCCTTGCTGCGCTGGTCCACATTGCGAATCAGCAGGCAGATCGGCGTGCCGGTGGTCTGGCCCTCATACACGCCGGAGAGGATCTCCACCTGGTCCGGCTCCTGGCGCTGCGTCACATGGCGCGAGGTGCCGGGGCGGCGGCGGTCCAGTTCGGGCTGGATGTCTTCCACCGTCAGGGCCAGGCCGGGCGGGCAGCCGTCAATGACGCAGCCGATCGCCGGGCCGTGGCTCTCGCCGAAGTTGGTGACGCGAAACAAGCTGCCGAAGGTGCTGCCGGACATTGGGAAAACCTGCCTGGGCTGAGAGAGGAAAGAAGCGCCTCATTCTACGAGCCACCCACCGCTGGTGCCTGTTTGCCGGGCGGCGCGGACATGCAAAAGCGGCCCTCCCGGGGCCGCTATCGATGTTTTTTCCATGTTGGCTCGGCAACCGAGCCTTCGTGCGCCGCAGGTGGCGTCAGGACGGCTGGGCCTGACCGCCCTCTTCTGCCGGCCAGTCACGGATGTAGGCCTTCAGCATGCGGTTCTCGAAGTCTTGCGCGTCCACGACGGATTTGGCCACGTCATAGAAAGAGATGACACCCACCAGCTGGCGGCCGTTGAGCACCGGCATGTAGCGGGCGTGACGGCCCAGCATCATGCGGCGCACTTCGTCGATCTCGGTGGCGGGGGTGCAGGTCAGCGGGGCGTCGTCCATCACGCTGCGGACCAGCGAGGTACCCACGCTGCCGCCGTTGCGGGTGATGGCCTGGATGACCTCGCGGAAAGTCAGCATGCCGACCAGATCGTCGAACTCCATCACCACCAGCGAGCCGATATCTCGCTCGGCCATGGTGACCACGGCCTGGGCCAGCGGCTGGTCTGGGGAGACAGTAAAGAGCGTGTTGCCCTTGACGCGCAGGATGTCGGAGACTTTCATGCCTGCCAACATAGCACACAATGCCCTGCGGGCAACAGCACCCAACCCGGCGTCGCGCAAGAACTTGAGCGTTAGACACCGATGGGCGCGCTGGCGCCACGCCGCCCTACACCAACGTCACGCCGACGCATCGATGCCAACGGCATGATGATCAGATGACGACCGAACCACGGTCGCTGCTACAGGAGACAAGACACATGGCAGGTCCCGCCGACCCCGGCTTCGACACGCTCGCGCTCCACGCGGGCGCCGCCCCCGACCCCACAACCGGTGCGAGGGCGGTTCCCCTGCACCTCTCCACCTCGTTCGTCTTCGAGAACACCGAACACGCGGCAGGCCTGTTCAACATGGAGCGCAGCGGGCACGTCTATTCCCGGCTCTCCAACCCCACGACGGCGGTACTGGAAGAACGCATGGCCGCGCTGGACGGCGGCGTGGGCGCCATTGCCACGGCCAGTGGCCAGGCGGCGCTGCACCTGGCCGTGGCCACCCTGGCGGGTGCCGGCCAGCACATCGTGGCGTCGGCTGCGCTGTATGGTGGCTCCCACAACCTGCTGCACTACACCCTCAAGCGGTTCGGCATCACCACCACATTTGTGGGGCCGCACGAGCTCGATGCGTGGCGCAACGCCATTCGCCCCGAGACGCGCCTGCTGTTGGGAGAAAGCCTCGGCAACCCGGGGCTGGACGTCCTGGACATTCCTGCCGTGGCGCAGATCGCGCACGATGCCGGCCTGCCGCTGCTGGTGGATGCCACCTTCGTGACGCCCTACCTTCAGCAGCCCATCGGCCTGGGGGCCGACCTGGTCTACCACTCCGCCACCAAGTTCCTGTGCGGTCACGGCACGGTGGTGGGCGGCGTGTTGGTGGATGGTGGGCGCTTTGACTGGGAACGCGCGCACGCGGCCAGTGGCGCACAGCGCCGCTTTGCCGAACTGTGCGAGCCGTACGACGGCTTTCACGGCATGGTGTTCACCGAGGAGAGCACGGTGGGGGCCTTCCTGCTACGGGCCCGGCGGGAGGGGTTGCGGGACTTCGGGGCCTGCATGAGCCCGCACACCGCCTGGCTCATCCTGCAGGGCATTGAAACCCTGCCGCTGCGGATGCAGCGCCATGTCAGCAATGCGGTGCGGGTGGCGGAGTTCCTGGCCAGCCATCCGCTGGTGGGTCAGGTGGCTTATCCGGGGCTGTCACAGCACCGTGACCATGCGCTGGCGCAAAGGCTGCTGCCGCGTGGCAGCGGGGCCGTGTTCAGTTTCGATCTGAAGGCTGGCCGTGAGCAGGGCCGCAAGTTCATTGAATCCTTGCGGCTGTTCTCGCATCTGGCCAATGTGGGGGATGCGCGCTCGCTGGTGATCCATCCCGCCTCCACCACTCATTTCCGAATGGACGACGCGGCGCTGGCGGCCTCGGGCATTGGCCCGGGCACGATCCGGCTGTCCATCGGCCTGGAGGACCCGGAGGATCTCATTGCGGACCTCACTGCGGCGCTGAAGGTGGCCGCCAAATGAAGTTCGCGCTGAGAGGCCGGGCCGCCTATGCCTACACTGGCGGCAAGCACTTCGACCCTGCCCTGCCCTGCGTGGTCTTCATTCACGGGGCCCTGCACGACCACAGCGTCTGGACGCTGCTGGCGCGTTACTTCGCCCATCACGGGCGGTCTGTGCTGGCGGTGGACCTGCCGGGCCATGGCCGCAGTGAGGGGCCGCCGCTGGCGGATGTGGAGGCACTGGGCAGCTGGATCCTGGAGTTGCTGGGGGCGGCTGGTGTCCCCACTGCGGCGCTGGTGGGCCACTCGATGGGCTCACTGATCGCGTTGGAGGCGGCGGCTCAACAGCCGTTGCGGTGCGAGCGTCTGGTGATGGTGGGCACGGCCTGGCCGATGAAGGTCAGCGAGCAACTGCTGAACACTTCCCGTGACCAGCCGCAGGCGGCGATGGCCATGGTCAACGCCTTTTCACACACGACCTTAGCCGCCAAACCGGCCGTGCCTGGCCCGGGCACCTGGTTGCATGGCGCCAATCTTGCGCTGATGGAGCGCATGCAAGCCAGCGGAGCGCCGCACGGCAATCTTTTCCTTCATGACTTCCAGGTCTGCGACCGATACGAAGCGGCGTCGGCGGCCGCGCAGCGGCTGAAGGCGGCTGCGCACCTCATCCTGGGAACGCGCGACGCCATGACGCCACCCAAGTCTGCCCGGCAGTTGCAGGAGCTGCTGAACGCGCAGGTTCAGACTGTGACGGCGGGGCATGCGTTGATGGCTGAAGCGCCGGAGGCCTTGCTGACGGCCTTGAAGGCCGCGCTGGCTTAAGGCGTCAGCCGTGAAGCGAAGGCTTGAGGCTTAAGGCTTGAGTAGTGCGCCGCGAATCGAGGATCTCGTTTGCTGCTGGCTGATGGTGAGCAGCGGAACGAGGCGGGGCTCGGTGTCGGAAAGTGACGGTCCGGTGCCCTTTCCCGGAAGTCAAGACACCGTTCTAAGCGTCAAGTCTCTTCGATCGAGATTTGGTGGGGGTTGAAGGGCTGCTTGGACTTGAGCACGCCGTAGACGATGGCCAGCAGCTTGTGCATGCAGGCCTCGACGATCAGCTTACCGGGTTTGTTCTGAGCCTTTAGACGCTGCCAGAACCTCGCAATCAACGGGTTGTGCTTCCCTGCCACCATGGCTGGGAAGTACAGGCAATGTTTGAGGGCGCTGTGCCCTTGCGGGCTGGTGCCTCGCCGCTTGTCGAGCGAGACACCCGATTGCCGGACCATGGGTGACAGGCGGGCATAGGCGGTCAGCGCCTT
>NZ_FOAV01000003.1 GCF_900109745.1 Roseateles sp. YR242
ACCCCCAGCCCCGTCACCCCGACCAAACGCGTGCGATTGCGCTTGTTCTTGCTCTGGTTCTTGACCTGGAAGGTCACCGTGTAGCTCGAGTGGCCCGGGTACGCCTGGGCATATGCGTCCTCCTCTTCAGCGTTCTGGAGCAGCGCGCCAACGAACAGGCCCAGCACCCGGCCGTTTTCCAGCACCGGCTGACGCTGGGGGTGCTCATGGGGCAATCCGAACAATCCGTACTGCCCGATCAGCGCCTGCTCGTGGTCGGCCACTTCGTGCACCTGCAACTTGCGCACTTCGTAGTACGGGGCCCTGCGGTGCCCCTTGATCAGCCGATCCAACTCCACCCCAACATCGGCCTCCAGCTGTTTGCACAGCTCCATGTGATCCTGATGGGGGATGCCACAGCTCTTCATCAGGGTCCTCAGCGCCTCCCTGAGCGACTCCACCGCGTACACGGCCACCCGCCCATCCAACTCACCCGATGCGTTGGCATAGCGTCGATGCACCTTCCTCGGGTCCAGCGGATCGCGCAGCGGGAACATGTCCTCCATCTCGGGCCTCGGGTCCATCCGATGGTTGATCGTGAAGCTGGGATGAACCTCACGCGTGTAGCGCCAGACGGCAACCTCCGTCGTCAGGTCGCAATACTCGCTCACCTCCTTGAAGAAGTCAGTCCGCGCCAGGTCGCGATCCTCCTGCACCCAGCGCGGCTGACCGGCATGGGGGAACAGCGACGCCAGTGGTTTGATGTCTGGCGTTTCGGGGTTCGATGGGTCCGCGATCGGCGGCGATGGGGTCAGGAGATTGGATCGCGTTGGCATTTCGGGTGGCGCACGGATCAGCGCTGGACTGACGAACACATCAGTCGTGGATCCAACCGCCAGGTTCGTGCGTTTCCTCACAACCCAGTGCCCCTCTCCTGGGGGAAGTGCGGAACTTCCTGACGGTCGGGCAGCCTCTGATCGCTAGACTCGCGGCCTTTGGCCCTTTTGGCTGAGCCATCCTGAAGTTCTTCCGCCGCAACAAATCCGTTGCCTGACCTCATCCCCGCCCATGCGCTACGCCCTGAATCTCCTGCTGCTGATCTTCTCCGGGCTCAAGTTCGGCAAGCTCCTGATCCCCATCGGCAGCATGCTGCTGACGATGTGGGTCTACGCCATGATGTTTGGATGGCGCTATGCGGTGGGGCTCATGGCCATGCTGCTCATCCACCAGCTGGGCTACGTGCTCGCGGCCCGCTACAAGGGGATGCAGGCCGGCTGGCCCACCTTCATTCCCTTCGTGGGCGCGTTCTCGGGCATGAAGGAAGCGCCCCAGGATGCGCAGACCGAGGCGTTTGTCGGCATGGGCGGCCCGCTGTTGGGCACGGTGGGGGCCACGCTGTGTTATTTCATGGCGCGCAGCTATGAGGCCGATTGGCTGATGGCGGTGGCCTATGCCGGGCTCTTCATCAATCTGATCAGCCTGATCCCACTGGCGCCGCTGCCCGGCGGCCGCATCACGGCCGTGCTCTCACCACGGATCTGGCTGCTGGGCGTGCCGTTGCTGGGCGCGCTGTTCCTGTATCAGCCCAGCCCGATGCTGCTGCTGATCGCGATCCTGGCCCTGCCCCACCTGGTAAAGGCCTGGCGCTACCGCAATGACAGCGATGAGGCGCTGGGCTATTACGCCGTGCCAACCGCGGTGAAGTGGGAATACGGTACGTATTACCTGGCCCTGGCCGCCTATCTCGCGGTCATGACCCATGACGTGCATGAGCTGCTGACGAGCGTTCGCGAGGCCAGCGGCCACGTCTGAGGCGGCAGCCTCAGCGCTTCAACCGCTTCATTCGTCGGCCCACCCGGGCCAGCGCGGCATCGCGTAAGGGCGTGAGCCAGGCCAGGTCGAAGCCGGCCCGGGCCGCGGCATCCGCATCGCCCAGGGCCACGGCCCGCAGCAGCGAATCACGCGCGTGGGCCAGCCCGACTTCCAGGTCGTTCAGCTCACCCAGTGGCTTCTGAGCCTGCTGCACGCGGGCCAACAGCTTGTCCGTGTCCTTCGCCAGGCGCTTGGCGCGGTGCTTGCCAGGCGTTGCCCCACTGTCGCCGCCTTCGGGCGCCACCAGCCCGGCGCAGCTTTGCAACGCCAGCTTCCACCGCCGCAAGCGACGGCGCAGGTGATGACGCCCTTCCACATCCAGCTTGTCAAAGCGGCGGGCCAGATGCAGGGCCTTGTCGCCCAGCTTCTCGACCCTTGCCGCCACGGCATCAACCGGCGCGGCCACCGGCCAACCCCGTACCAGCCAGGCCACGATGGCCAGCATCCAGCCCTGCCACTGGGCATCGGCCAGCAGTGCAGCGGGTTGGCACCTCGCCGGCACCACCATCGGCACCGCCATCAAGATCTGAGGGGTATCCCCCACCGCTGGCGCCCGCGTGGCCAGCGCGGCACGCTGCCACGCGGTTTCCAGGTCCTCGCGCCAGCCTGCCTGGGCCTGGGCGTCCGCATCACGTGCCGCTGACAACAAGCGGCCCAGTTGCTGGGCTCCCTCGCCCAGACTGCGCAGGGCGACAAGGCTTTCGTCAGGAATTGTGCTGCCCTCCGTGCCCGCCATCTCAGCCGCTTCGCTGGCCAGCAGATCCACCCCCACGCGCAGCCGGCGAAGCGCCACCCGGAGTTGATGCAGATGCTCGGGTCGATGGTCGCCACTGATGATCTGCGAGGCATTGCCCAGCACGGGCTCCACCGCCGACTTCAGCAGCATGGCCAGGGCCTCCCCCTGGGTCAGCCCCATGCGCCACGGCGCCGGGTGGCTCGACATGGGCGGCGCGGTGGCTTCACCGCGGGCCAGCAGGTCGCCGCGAAGCGCCTTGGTGCGCAGCTCCAGCGTGAGGCCGAAGCGCTGCAGCGCCCACTCGCGCGCCACTTCCAGCACCGCGCGGGGTTCCCCTTGCTTGAGTTCGATTTCCAGTTCCGACACGGGCGTGCGGCGTTCGTCCGCGCCCTCGCCTGCCAGCAAGGCGCCCTGGTCCAGGGCCAGTTCCACCTCCCCAAAGGGCGTGGGCAGGGCGCGGCTCAGGCGCTGGATGTCCGTGCGGAACAAGGCCTGCAACCCCGGCCCTTCGATACGTTCGAGCAGAGCCTGGAGCGCCTGGCCGGCGGGATGGTCGCCGTGGCGGCTCAGGTCCAGCATCGGGGCGTCGCCCACCGGGGCCGTCGCGGGGGCGGTCACAGGAACGTTGTGCTCCAGCCGCGTCATGCCGTCTGGCGCGGCGCCCTTGAGGGTCTGCACCCAGGTGTCGCCCTCCAGCCGCAGGCGCAGGGCAAAACCAGCCCGGGCCAGATCGCGCGCCGGGGTGTCGAAATAGCGGGCCTGCAGCCGTTCCTGCGTAGCGGGCGCCGCCAGCGCATCGCCCTCGCCGCTCACCCACCGTTGCACGGCCGCCCATTGCGCGGCGGGGATCTGGAAGCGGAGTTCGATTTCTTTCATGGCGCCGGCAGTGTCGCATGCTCGTTTCCGGGGCCCTTGGGCCGCTCGCCGATGCGGCCCCGCAACAGATGCACCGCCCCATTGGGGGGGAAGGGTTTCCGATCCGGGGGGACACGACGGCATCCAGGAAAATAACGCCATTCACATTGGCTCACAAAATTGACAAGTTCCATGCGCGCGCGTTTCTGGATGCTGACCCTCCTGGCCTCGTTCTCGGTGTCCGCCTCTGCGGCCACCTACCGCTGCTCCAACAGCAGCGGGCAGGTGTATTACTCGGACCGTCCCTGCGCGGGTGATGCGTCGCCGTCCAACGGCAGCACGAGGATCGGCTCGGTGGGCCCGGCCGCGACGCAAGCGCCGCCATTGCGCAGCTACACGCCGTCCGTCCCCAAGCCGCCCGACCACGCCAGATACCTCACCGGCCAGTGCGCGCAAATGGAAGAGGCCGTCCGCACCGCGCCGGCACGTGGCGTGAGCAGTGAAAACCTGCGCAGCCTGCATGAGGACTACCGCAACAAGTGCGAATACGAGGTCCGCGCAGCCCAGGAGCGTGCCTACGCCGACAAACGCGAACTGGACCGCACGCGGGTGGAGCAACGGCAGGCCGCAGCCGCCCACCAGGCGGAAGAAAACCGCCAGGACAACCAATGCGCCAACATGCGCGCCGTGATCGCGGACAAGCGCGCCAACATGCCATCGCTGGACGCCCGCCAGCGCGAGCTGCTGCAGACCATGCAGGAAAACTACAACCGCAGTTGCCTGAACCGGCACTGAGGCCAGCCGCCTATCTCAGCGGCAGTCGGGCGCACGGTGCGGGCCCACCCGGCACATCCTGCACATCCGGCCCGTCCGGCGCACCCGCCGTGGCGTAGAGCGGCCGCTCGGCCCGATCGAACCAGACGTGCAGGGCGCCGTCCTTCACCGTCATCACCGCAAACCCATCGCCCGGATGGTCCTGCCAGGCACTGACCTGGCAACGCAGCCGCCGCCCCTGTGGGCCGTCAAATTCAAACACCTCCGGCGCCGCCAACTCCTCCACGGCCGTCACCGCAAACGGCCAGGGCGCATACAACGCAGAGCTGTGGATGGAGTGCAACTGCACGGTCTCGTCCGCACCGCCACCGTCCACCGGTGAGATCTCCGCGCTGATCCAGCCGGAGCGATGCTCGTCACCGGACAGGAACACCAGCCCGTTGGCACGCTGGCGCCAGATCTCACGCAACAGTTCGTGCAGGCTGTGGGGATAGCCGTCCCAGGCGTCCGACCGCAAGCAACTGGCGGCATGTTCGGCCGTGGTGCGACGGCGCGGCAAAGGCAGCGAGCCACACAGCAGGAAACGCGGCCGGCCCAGGCTGCGGCCCAGCCAGGCACTGAAGGCATCGCGCTGCGCCTGGCTCCACAGGCGGGCGCGGGACCAGTTGCCCACCCGGCGGGCCTCGCGCTCGCAGCGGGCGTCCGCCACGAAGAAGGCGCCGCCCTGCCAGTCGAAGTCGTGCCACAGGCAGCGCGGCCCGCCCACACGCAGGCCGGCTTCCCAGCGGTGATCCCAGGCGGCCTGGCGGGCCACCTCGAACCAGGGGCCTACACCCTCCACCCGGTCGGGCTCCCAGTTGTCCACGATCTCGTGGTCATCCACGCTGTGCACCACGCGCCGCACCGACGGCGGCAGGTGGCGCACCGCGCCCGACTTGAACTCGCCGAAGGCGCGCGCATAACGCTGGATGCCGCTGCGCGAGTCGGCCAGGCCGCCGCTGGCGTCGGCATAGATCTGGTCACCGGCCAGCAGCAGCAGGGAGAGGTCGCGTCCGGCGTCATGGTGGCGCGCCCAGCGGTGCAGCCGGGCCATGGATGCAAACGCCGGCGAGGCCTGGGCCGGGTCCACCTCGCAGCCCGGGCTGACGTCCAGCAGGCCCGGGGGGTACTGGCAGGCCGCCAGCGCAAAACTCAGTGGCCGGGCATCCACGGGCTGGGGGCTGGCCACGAAACCCTGCCACCACAGCTGCGGCGGCAGGTCCAGCAACTGCAGCACAGCCCCTTCGAACTGCTGCAGCAGTTCCTCCCCCTCCAGCACGTGCATGCGCCCCAGGTGAGCGCCTTCGACCGCTGAGGCACGCGGCTCCAGGTAGACCGCCAGCAGCAGCAAGCCAGGGGTTGACGCGCGTCGGGCGATGTCCTGCGCTGCCGGGTGGTCGGGACTGGCGTCTGGCGCCACGGGCGGGGCTGGGGACTGCGGGGATTGCGGCGCCGGAGGTTGCAGCGCCGGAGGTTGCAGCGCGGGGAATTGCCCCAGCGCCACCGTGGTCCGCCAGGGGTCACCAGGCTGACCGGTGCCCGGCGCGACCCAGGGTTCGAACTGCAGCGCGCCGGGCAACCGCTCATACACATCGCCACCATGCCAGGCCATGGGCACACGCAGCACCCAGCGTGGCCAGCCCAGCTCAGGCCGGAAGGCGGTGAGCAGCGGCACGCGGCCCGCCTGGGGAGCCCCCTGCTCCACGCGGTGCCAGGGCGCTTCGGCACTGATCAACAGATGGGCCATGGAAGTTCCCTTCACGGTGCGGGGCTCCGGCAGGCAGGCGAGCGTGCTCATGCCACCACCGCCGTGGGCGCCTGGGAGACCGCCCCACCGGCCGCAAGCCTTGAGGGCGGGAGGTCCGGCTCGGCCAGGAATGCCAGCACCGCCGGGAACACACGAGTCGCGATGTCCCGCCCGATGAGGCAGTCCTGATGGCCATGCCCGGCAATGATGCGGTAGCGATAACGGCCCGGTGCGGCTTGATCGTAGTAGTCCTTCAGCAGCTCGGCGCTCTCGGCACTGCACAGCCCGTTGTCCTCGCCATGCAGCGACAGCACCGGGAAGTCGTCGAGCAGCGCCAGGCTCTTGGCCAGGCTGTCCAGGTAGAGGCTGGCGCCCTGCCAGTCGGTGATCTCGTGGCAGCGGGCGAAGTGCACCGCCTGGGCCACGGTGTCCATGTTCAGCGGCCCGAAATGGTCATCGATGAAATCAAACACCGGCGTATCCACATTGGTGATGGCGAAGTCGCGGCCGTAGAGCAGGTCCATGCGGTGGCGGGTCGCCGTCCATGGGGTGCGGCGGATGCGGGGCGGCGGGGGGTTCTCGATGTCGAACTCGGCGTCCGGATACGGCAGGCTGGACAGCAGCCGGTCCATCACCTGGTCCAACAGCGTGGGCAGACCCTCGGGGCGGAAGGAGAAGTCCTGCAAGGGCAGGTAGGGCCGCAGATGCTGCATCAGCACCCCGCGCAGGCTGTTGGTGGGCGACATGACCATCAGGGGCGTCACCTGCGAGATCACCAGTTTGCTGATGCGTGATGCGAGTCGCCGCCGCAGCGGGAAGAAGTGCTCCCAGGGCTGCTCGCGCTCTTCCAGCAAGGCCATGTGCAGCATCACCGAGCCCATGCAGTGGGCAAAGACACAGAGCTTCTCCCGGCCGGTCTCGCGCAGCACGCGGTCAATGGCCAGCGGGATGTCGTTGAATGCGGATTCCTCGAAGGTCCACGGCAGCTTGGCTGTGGCCATGCCGGCGCTGGTGCGCATGTCCACGATCCACACGTCGTAGCCAGCATCCCACAGGATCTTCGCGGGCCCCGGCTGCACGGAGTGATGGGCGAAGGTGGTCCCACTGGCGCTGTAGCCGTGCAGCATCAGCACCGGCATGCCGCCGGGCCGGGCGTAGCGGGTCAGCCGCACCAGCACGGGCCGGTCGTCGTCCGGACCCGGGCGTTGCTTGAGGTCTTCGCGCTGGCGGCCGGCATCGCCCCAGCGGCCCGCCGCCATCTCCAGGATGGTGGGCGTGGGAAGGTCCGGCACGGCGCCGGGCAGGCGATCGATGCGGCGCGGTGGCGCCACATCGGGCTTGCGGAAGGTCCAGGCATGCAGGCCAATGGTCATGCGCGCCACGTAGGCCATCAACGCGCCCACATCGCGGATGGCGCTGGGGGCGTCCTGGGCCTGGCGGATGCGCAGCAGCGGCATGCGTTCGCGGGCCAGGTAGTGCAGGTCGAGTTCCAGCACGATGGCGGGTTGGCCGGGCGCGGGCAACAGCCCGGCCGCCGGCGCCAGGGTCAGCCGGCTCAGCTGCGTCCACGGGTTGCCGCGCCGTGTGTAGCTGATGCGCTTGTGGCCGGTGAGACGCACGCCGGCCAGGCGCGCCGCCCAGTCGGGCAGCGGCAGGTCCGGGGCCACGCGCAGGTCATAACGCATCAGGCGCACCTCGCCGGCATGGCCGGACAGATGCCAGGCGTTGACCACCCGCGCCCACAACCCGGCCTTGGGCTCGCCCGGGCGCCTGGGGGCGCTGCGGCTGGAGAGCCAGTCCAGCGCGCCTTGCACGGCGTCCCGGTAGCCCCGGTTCATGAACCAGGCGGCCAGGCCCCGCGCATGGCGGCGCAGCGCGCTGGAGGCCTCGCGCTGGAAGGGCGTCAGCGTGCCTGCAGCCAGGGGGATGGAGAGGACGGCCGCCCGCTCGCCGCGCTCCTTGTGCCACCAGAGGCGGCCGTCGCCTGGGCCCGGGCCCATCACCTCGAAATGGCCGGGTGAGGTTTCACGGGCCTCGTAAAGGCGCAGGAAACTGCCGGGGGCGGCGTCCAGCTGGCGTTGCGGGCCAGGCCGCAGCAGGTCGGCGAGGCCCTTGGGCTGATAGACAAAGCCCAGTTCCAGGTATTTGACCGCTGAGCCGGGCGCGCCGGGCCAGCGCACAAAACCACCCAGGCGCTCGCGCACCTCGACGGTGGTGGGCGTCTCCGCCCGGGGTGCCGTCACCGTGCGGAACTGGGGACGCGGGGCCTCCTGTCGCTGCGGGCCGGTGCCCGCGTCCAGGCCCCACAGGGCGCTCAGGCGGCCCAGGGCGCGCAAGGCCAGCGCGGTGATGGTGAGTGCGGGATTGATGGCGAGCGAACCCGGCACGATGGCACCGTCCAGCACCACCAGGTCCTCGTAGACGCTGGTGCCTTCGGCGCGGAAGACCTGGCCGAGGTCGTTCACGACGCCGTCGCTGCCGCGATCCCCCATGGCGCAGCCGCCCAGCGGGTGAACGCTGATCATGGGGCCGCGCGCATCGTTGACCAGGAAGGCCATTTCCGGCGGCAGCAGTTGCCACATCGGATTGCGCAGCAGCCGGGCCTGCTCATGCTGCAGGCGGCGTTCGATCCAGGCGTGCCGCCGGGCAATGTCGGGTTCCGACTTCAGGCCCGGCCAGCACACGCCCAGCACACCCGGTTCCTCGCTGTCCTCGGGCAGCACCAGGGTGCCGGTGCCGCTGTCCTTGCCGATGATGGCCAGGGGCAGGTAACGCTCGGTCACGGCGGGGCGCACCGCAAAAGGGTCATCGAACTCCGCACGCTCCTCATGAGGGCCAGGATTTGCGCGACCCAGCGCATCCAGGGTGGCCGCAAAGGCAAAGCTCTCTTCGAAGAGCGGCCGCAGTGCGCCGGGCACGGCCAAGTCCTCCACCACGAAGTCCGGCCCCCCCTGGAGCACGCCGGTGATGGTGGGGCCGACCTGCCGCATGGCAAACGGCTGCTGCTCGTCGGCCACGGCCTGCACCGGCTCACGCCAGCCCTGCCCCACCGCAATCACGTCGCCGTTGCCGGAAAAGCGCTGGCCCAGCAGGCGGGACACCGCCAGCCCGCGGCGGCGCGAGCGCATCAGGATCTCGGTGGAACCCAGGGTGCCAGCGGCCAGCACCACGCGCCGGGCCCGCACCACGAAGGGCTCGGCCTGCCGGCGGCGCAGCAGCTCGTCGGTGTGCTGCACCAACACCATCCAGCCGCCGCCGGGCTGGTGCTCCAGGTGTTCCACGCTGGCGCCGCACACCAATTCGGCACCAGCGCGCCAGGCCTGCAGCAGCAGGCCGGTGTCCAGGGACTGTTTGGCCTCGTGGTTGCAGCCCGTGGCGCAATCACCGCAGGCCACGCAGGCACGATGCTTCCAGCCCGCCGCACCGCGCGGCAGGTCGTCCATCGCCACCTGGATGCGGGCCGGCCGGGTGGCCTCGCCGCCCAGCACCTGCAGCGCCTCCAGCCGGCGGGCCCGGTGGCCGCGCAAGCGGTAGATGGTGTTGTCTCCACCGGCATCCCGCACCCCCAGCAGCCGCTCCGCGCGATCGAACCAGGGGGAAAGGTCTTCCTCCAGGAAGGGCGCCGGCCAGCCCGGTTCGCGAAAACGGTCAGGGTCCGGGCGTTCCATCACACCGGCATTGATCAGTGAGCCCCCGCCCAGGCCATTGGCCAGGGCCACACAGACATCCGGGCCCAGGCGCAAGTCGAACAGGCCTTCGCGTCGGCCCGTGGGCGCATCGGCGCCGGTCGTGGCCAGGCGCACGTGTCCGGCCAGGTCCGCAAAGCGGCTGGGAAAGGCGCCCGGCAGGTATTCACGCCCACGCTCGAGAACGGCCACGCGCAGCGGACGGCCCTGCGCATCGCGCCGGCCCGCCAGCGCATGCGCGCTGGCGGCACCGCCGTAGCCACTGCCCACGATGAGCACGTCCACGCAGGGGCTGTCTGCCTCGTCGCCCGCACTGATCCAGTCCTCCAGCGGACGGGACAACCAGCGGGTACCGAACGGCCGCGCGTCGGGCGGCTGGGAACGACGATTCTCAGACGGGGCTGGCGGCGCCTCCCCGGACAATGTGGCCATCTCCTACCTCCCTGCGCTGCTCGGCCAGGGCGGCCTGCATCGCGTTGATCAATTGCTCTTCACTGACAGGCTTGTGCAGCAGGGTCAGCCCGGCTTCATGGGCCTCGCGCAGCCGTTCCGGGGCGGTGTCCCCGCTCACCAGCAGCGCCGGCAGGCCAGGGAACGCGCTGCGCAAGGAACGCACGGCAGAAATTCCGTCTTCCCCGCCACGCAGGCGGAAATCGGTCAGCAGCAGGTCGGGCTGCTGGCCCATGCTCTTGAGCAGGCCCTCGCGGGTGGTGCCGGCCACCAGCACCTGGCAGCCATGCGCTTTGAGCAGGGCGTCCATGGCCACCCGCACCGGCTCCTCATCGTCAATCACCAGCACGCGGATCGGCGGCAGCGAGCCACTGCGTCGGGCGGACTGGTCCGGCTGGATCTCGCTGAGTTCCGCCGCCGTCACGTTCAGCGTGAAGCTGGAGCCGTGGCCCGGCACCGAACGCAGCGCCAGGTGCAGGTCCAGCAGGTCCACCAGGCGGTTGACGATGGACAGGCCCAGGCCCAGACCCTTGGCGCGGTCCCGCTCCGGGTTGCCGACCTGGTAGAACTCTTCAAAGATGCTGGACTGCTCATGCTCGGGAATGCCCATGCCGGTGTCGCGCACGGCCAGCCGCCACAAGCCCTCGTCCTGACCGCGAGTGACCTCTACCGACACCTCGCCACGCTGGGTGTACTTGATGGCGTTGTCGATCAGGTTGCGCACCACCCGTTCCAGCAGCACCGGGTCACTTTCCACGCAGGCATCCGGCGGGCAATCCAGGCGCAGCACCAGGTGCTTGCGCTGCGCCGACGGCTGAAACTCCCGCTGCAGGCGTGACAGCCAGGGCTGCAGGGCAAAGACCTGGTTGTTGACCGGCACCACCTGCGCATCCAGCTTGGAGATGTCCAACAAGGCATCCATCTGGGAGGAGAGCGACTGCAGCGCCAGGTTCATCTGGGTGACGATGACACGGCCCTCGTCGTCCAGCGGGCGCTTGTCCAGTGCGGCGCCAAACAGCGACAGCGTGTGCATGGGCTGGCGCAGGTCATGGCTGGCGGACGCCAGGAAGCGGGTCTTGGCCGCCATGGCGGATTCCGCCTGGGACAGGGCCTGGCGCAACTGCTGGTTGCTTTTGACCTGCTGCTGGCGGATGAGCACGGATTCGGCAAAGACACGGTAGGTGTCCCGCGCCAGGCTGACCAGGATCAGCCCATAAAAGATGATCAGCGCGGCCAGCAGAATGTCCAGCCAGCGTTCGTCGCCCGAGCTGCGGCCCAGGCCCCAGGCCAGGGCGTTGGCCAGCGTCACCGGCCAGAGGAAGGCCTGGAACACCACCCGGTGACCAGCGGTGGTGGCCACCGCCCCCGCGCACAGGCCCAGCAGCACGATGGTCTGCACCATCCGCTGGAAGTCGGTCAGCCACGGGGCTGCGCCCAGCGAGATGCTGAAGATCGTGCCGTTGAGCAGGCTCAGGCCCACCGCCCAGTTCAGCCGGTGCTGCAATGGGTCGTCATGCAGGTCCGGCAGCCGCCCCAGCATCCACCAGCGCAGCGCCAGCACGGCATACACCGCCGCCAGCCAGCCGAAGGCCAGCCCGGCGGGCACCACCGACGTGCTCATCAAGGCCATCGCCAGCGCCGCCAGCCCGACCGGATAAGGCACCCGTCGGCCCTGCTTCGCGATCAGCCGCAGCAGTTCCAGATCGACGCTGGACTGCGCGGCGCTACGCTCGGCCGGCATGGCAGATTTGGGCAGTACCTGGCCACTGCCTCATAAGGAATTTCATACCGACTGCAAGTTTTGGTAATGCTTGTATAGGGCGGGCAATATATCGTGACCCTGCGAACGGCCCAAGGACATTCCCGACCTTCCCACAACAGGAAGGTGTTGCACGCCACAGGTCAGCGCGACAGGAGCATGGCCAGCGCATCCGCCGGTATGGGTTTGTGGAACAGGTAGCCCTGCGCATCCATCTCCGCCAGGGAGAGCAGCCACTCCTGCTGCCCCAGGGTTTCCACCCCCTCTGCGGTGATGCTGAGGTTCAAGCCGCTGGCCAGGGCCACGATGCTGCGCACCACGGCATGGGCCGACCCTTCCTGGGCCAGGGCATTGATGAAGCTGCGGTCGATCTTGAGGCGGTCCATGGGCAGCGCCGTCAGCTGCGCCAGCGACGAGAAACCGGTGCCAAAGTCGTCCAGCGCCAGGCGCACGCCCAGCTGGCGCAGCCTGAGCAGGGCCAGTTCCGTGGTGGCGGCCTGGGCAATCAGGGATTCGGTCAGCTCCAGCTCCAGCAGGTGGGCCGGGAAGCCATGCCGCATCAGGGTCTGGGCGACCAGGGCCGGCACGTCGTCCTGCTCGAACTGGCGCACCGAGACGTTCACCGCCACGCGCAGGTCCACCAGGCCCTGGCCGCGCCAGGCCGCTGCCTGGGCCACGGCCTCGTCCAGCACCCACGCGCCAATCCGGGTGATGAGGCCCATGTCTTCGGCCACCGGAATGAACCGCGAGGGCGGCACGTCGCCCAATTCGGGGTGGCGCCAGCGCAGCAGTACCTCGGCGCCCACGATGTCGGCCGTGCGCAGGTCCACGACCGGCTGCCAGGCCAGACGGAACTGGCCCAGCTCCAGCGCCACGCGCAGGCCCTGCTCCAGCTGGAGGCGATGGCTGGCAACATCGGCCATGGCCGACTCGAACAGCACCGAGCGGCAACGGCCGCGGGCTTTGGCCTGGTACATGGCCGCATCGGCGGCGCGCAACAGCGTCTGCGGGCTGTCCACCTGCGAGGGGTACAGGGCCACGCCAATGCTGGCGGTCATCAGGACGGACTGCACCTGCGGCGGCGAGCTGTCCGGAACTTCCAGCATCAGCGGCTGGGCCACCGCCGCCAGCAGCTTGTGCGTCACATGCAGGGCCGCTTCGTCATGGTCCACATGCTGCAGAAGCATCACGAACTCGTCGCCGCCCAGCCGGACCGCCACGTCGTCCTTGCGGAGCAAAGCGCGAATGCGGGTGGCCACCTGCTTGAGCAGGGCATCGCCGGCATCGTGGCCCAGCGTGTCGTTGATGGTCTTGAAGCCGTCCAGGTCCATGAAGACCAGGGCCATCGGGCCAGTCACCGTCTGCAGCGCCTGCTGCAGCAGCACCCGATTGCCCAGGCCCGTCAAGGCATCGTGCAGGGCCTGGTGGCGCAGCGCATGCTGCGCCTGGCGGATCTCGCTGATGTCGGCAAAGCTCAGCACATGGTGGCTGGCCTGGCCGTCGTCATTGAGCACGGCGGCAAAGTGCTGCAGTGCGGGGAAGCTGCTGCCGTCGCGCCGCCGGCAGGTGACTTCACCGTGCCAGTGGTGGGCCTCGGGGTCGCGGGTCGGGTCGCCCTGGCGCCGCGCGAAGAGGAATTCCTCCGGCCGGTGGCCGATCACATCCAGCGCCACCCAGCCGGTGAGCTGGGCGAAGGCACTGTTGCAGCTCAGCACACGCTGCTCGCCATCCAGGAAGAGGATGGCCTCGTCGGTGGCGTCGAAGGCCACGGCCGCCTGGCGCAGGTGGTTCTCGCGCTCCACGCGCTCGCTCACATCGCGCACCATGCCGATGATCACGCCCTCCGGCTCGAAGTGACGGGCATGGATCTCCAGCCAGCGGCTGGGCTCGCCGTCCGCCTGCCAGGCGCAGGTGAGGTCCATCGGGGTGCCCAACTGCACCAGGGTCTGCAGGGCGTCCTGGCCGCGCGGCTCCAGGCCGTCGCTGAGTTCGACCAGGCTCTGGGCCTGGGTCAGCGAACGCAATTCCGGCACGGCTTCCTGCCCGACCCAGCGCAGGCGATGACCGGACGGGCTGGTGTCGAGCTCCAGGACCGCCAGCCGGGCGGATTCCAGGGCCAGGCGCAGCCGCCGTTCAGCCACCTCGGTCTTGCGCTCCTCGGCACGGCGCACCATGGCCATGCGCACGGTGGCATTGAGCTCGCGCAGCTCAAAGGGCTTGAGCAGATAGCCGTAGGGGGCCGCCTCCGCCGCCCGCTGCAGGGTCTCAGGCTCCCCATAGGCGCTCAGGAAGATCACCGGCACGGCCAGCAGTTCCCGCAACTTGCGCGCGGCGCTGATACCGTCGCTGCCACGATCCAGGTGGATGTCCATCAGCACCAGATCCGGCTCGGTATGGCGGGCCAGCCGCAGGGCCTCCGGTTCGTCCGAGGCGATGCCCACCACCTCGTACCCGAGCTGCTCCAGGCCGGTGCGCAGGTCCAGCGCCACGATGCGCTCGTCCTCCACGATCTGGATGCGCACCGGTCGATCGGTGACAACGGCCGGTTCATCCATGCGCCTCTCCCAGGCTGTCGCGGTTCCAGGTCAGGCCGGCCCTTGTGCCGGACTCGCCATTGATCGAAAAGACGGCGCCACACTGCTCCGCCAGCAGCGGAAGCAACTGGAAGCCCAGGCTGCGCGCGCTGGCGGGCTCAAACCCCACAGGCAACCCGACACCGTCATCGGCCACCTCCAGCCAGGGGCGCTCGCCCTGGGGCGTGGTGTCGGCACCATCGAGCAGGCCTTCGGTCCTGCCGCCCAGGCGCACGCTGATCTGGCCCGGCCGGCCATTGGGAAACGCATGCTTGATGGCGTTGGTCACCAGTTCCGTCACCACCAGGCCGCAGGGGATCGCATGCGGCAGGTCCATGCGCCAGGGCGTGTCCACCGGCGCCTCCACGGACAGCTGGATCTGCTGGCTGGCGCCCAGGAAGGTCTCGCGCAGCAGGTGCACCAGCCGCCGCAGGTAGGGGCCCATGTCCAGGGCACTGAAGTCGGCCCGCTCGTAGAGCAGCTGATGCATCAGCGCCATGGAATGCACGCGGCTCTGGCTGTCGCGCAGGGCTTCGCGCACCCGCTCGTCGGCATGGCGGGCCTGCAGATTGAGCAGGCTGGAGATGACCTGCAGGTTGTTCTTGACGCGGTGATGCACCTCGTTGAGCAAGGCCGTTTTTTCTTCCAGCGCCCGCTCGATCTGACTTTGGGCGGCGCGCCGCTCGGTCACGTCGCTGATGGTGGCCAGCACCTGCTGTCCTTCGGAGTCCGGCATCGGGTTGAGGCCGATCTCCACCGCAAATTCACTGCCGTCACGGCGCAGGGCATAGAGCTCCTGGCGTTTGGCCATGTAGCGCAGCGCGGGCTGGCGCATGAAGGACTGGAGGTGCTCGCGATGCGCGCCACGCTGGCGCTGCGGTACCAGTTCGTGCACCGGCAGGCCGGCCAGCTGGTCCTGCGTGTAGCCAAACATGCGCGCCATGCTTTCGTTGGCCAGCGCAATGCGGCCATCCGCATCGATCAGCCCCATGCCGATCGTGGCGCCTTCGAAAGCCCGGCGGAAACGGTCTTCGCTGCGCGCCAGGGCCCGCTCGCTGGCGCGCCGGTCGCTGATGTCGATGCCGGAGGCAATGAGATGGGTCACCGCGCCCTGGTCATTGAGCAGCGGGGCCAGCATGAAGTCGATGTCCATGCGGCTGTCCCCGGCCATCCGGACGACCACGTCACGCCGCACCGTTTCTCCACGGGCCACCCGTGCGGCGGCTTGTTCCAGCCAATCGACCAGCAGCGGGTCATGGTTCCACCAGGCGGTATGCCAGAGCGGGCGGCCAATGACCTCGTCCTTGGTGAGACCGCCCGCTTCCAGGGGCGCGCGATTGGCTTCCAGCACGCGACCGTCCGGCAGCAACACGCCGACAAACACAAACAGGTTGTCCAGAACCCGACGCAGGCGCCTGGCGCTCTCCCGCTCGTCCGCGTCACCCGCGAACGAAGCGCTTGGGACCGCCGGACTTGCATCGTCAGACATCGGACTCCCTTCTTGGCCAACACGGACGCCGACCGGCGGACCCGCCATCATGGTCGGGTTGACGAGACGCTGGAACTGCTGCGAGGACTGTTGCCAGGACTGAATGAACCTCTGCATAAACACCTCGGCTCGCGCGAGTTTTGCAGGGCTTCCTGAAGCGATGTCTGGCGAAGGAACGACTGAATAGACTGACTATTGCGAACTGGCTGGGACCCCGCCGTTGAGCATCCCCACCAACGGCCGATAAATCGATTCACTGGTTGACAGTGCCATTCACTGGCGCCATGCATGGGGGTGAATCACAGGCGCGCAAGCCATGCTGGAGGCTTTATATCGCGCTCCCTGCTCAACTGTCACCGTCTGGATCGACGACAACACCATTCACCGCAGCTTTTGAAGGCTTTGACACCTGCTCAAGGGGCATCTCCCGATGCGCCGACGAAGCTATGAAGCCATGAAGCCTTGATGTCTTGGTGCGGATAAAACTATGCCGACCCCCTCGGCCCTGATGGGCTCCGGCAGGTCGGCATAGCACTCCTCCCCTTGATCACGACGCTGAGGTCCAGGCAGCGTGCGATCGGGAGTCAGTATGCGCAGCCAATGTGGCTGGGGCCATCCCCCTCAAGAGGGAGATGCGAGCAGCGGCGCCAAAGCGCATCGTCTGAGGGGCCTCTGCATAAGTCCCGCGAGCCGACGTGCAGCGCTCCCCTCAAGCGGGATCATGCGGGGTCATGCGGGGTCATGCGGGTTGGGGCGGGATCACGCTGGGACATGCCGGGACAGGCGGGGTCAGGCAGTGCCTGGCGTGCAGCCGGCCTGTCGCCGCCCCGCTGGTTTCATACGCTGCACGATGGGCGGGACAGCGCTATTCTCTGCGCCTGCTCCCGGCGCACGCGCTGGGCGCATGGGCTCCCCGTCATGAAGGCACCGTGAAGTCACCGGCATCCTGCCATTCAAATCCACTGAACAATGGCCTCAGTTCCGATGAATCGAGGAACGGCCCCCCGGACTGAAACTCCTGACCATGCACTCAGGGGCTCGGTCAATGTCCATCCACCGGCATCCGCCTTCCCCTCGCACCGAATCCTAGCCATCGCCATGAATACCGCCCGCCATTCCTTCCAAACCGCCAAGGTCCGCTACGACGGCTTTGCCATGCTGCTGCACTGGGTGCTGGCGCTGGCCATCATCGGGGCCTTCGGCATGGGCCTGTACATGACCGGCCTGTCGATCTCCCCCACCCGGCTCAAGCTGTACAACTGGCACAAGTGGGCCGGTGTGACCATCCTGGCCCTCTCGGCCGTGCGGCTGCTGTGGCGCCTGGCCCATCGCCCGCCGGCTGACCTGCCAATGCCGGCCTGGCAAGCCCGTGCGGCCCACCTGGTGCACGGCCTCCTGTATGCCGCCTTCTTTGCCGTTCCGCTCAGTGGCTGGGCCTACAGCTCGGCTGCCGGTTTCCCGGTGGTGTGGTTTGGCGTGCTGCCACTGCCCAACCTGGTGGCACCGGACAAGGCGCTGGCCGCCACCTTCAAGCTGGCCCATGAATGGTTGGCCTACGGGCTGGCCGCCCTGGTGCTTGCCCACCTGGGCGCCGTGGTCAAGCACGTGGTGCTGGAACGTGATGGCCTGCTGAGCCGCATGCTCCCGGGCCGCGGTTGAAGAACCCGCACCGATGCCCACCTGACGTCTCTCCAGCGCGAAGCCCGGCCCCGCCCCCTTCGACTGCGCACAACAACCCGAAAACGAAAGAGGTTTCCCATGAATGCTCGACTGACCCAGGGTCTGCCCACACGTCTGGCCACGGCCCTGTCCATCACCGCCTTGTCGGTGGCCAGCGCGGCCCTGATGCTCTCGGCATCGCCCGTCATGGCGCAGACCAAGCCCGCCGCGAAGGTGGCCGCCAATGCTGCCGCGCCAGCACCCGCCACGGCCACCACCACGGCTGCGCCCACGGCGGCCAAGCTGGTCCCCACCGGCAGCGACATCACCTTCACCTTCAAGCAGATGGGTGTGCCGGTGGACGGCCACTTCAAGCGCTTTGATGCTCAACTGGCCTTCGACCCGAAGAAGCCCGAGACCGGCAAGGTCTCCCTGTCCATCGACCTCTCCGCCGCCACGCTGGGTGACCCCGCCTTCGACGCCGAGCTGGTCAAGCCGGAATGGTTCAATACCCAGAAGGTGCCGCAGGCCACCTTCCAGTCCACCTCGATCAAGGCCCTGGGCGGCGGCAAGTTCGAAGCGGCCGGCAAGCTCAACATCAAGGGCCAGGTCCGTGATGTCGTCGTCCCGGTGACGCTGGCGCAGGCCGGTGGCACCACCACCGCCACCGGCGTGGTGGCCATCAAGCGCCTGGACTACAACATCGGCGACGGCGAATGGAAAGACACCTCCATGGTGGCCAACGACGTGCAGGTCAAGTTCAAGCTGGCCTTCACCGGCGTGTCGCCACTTTGAGCTTTCTTTAGGCGCCTTTGAAGCACTTTGACGCACCTTTGAAGCGCCTTTGAAGTGCATTTAACCCGCGCTCATCACCCTCATTCCCCGCTTCCCCCCTTCCCTCACCACCAACCGTTCAAACACTACCCATCATGAAAAAAGCACTGATCCTCGCCTCCCTGCTGGCCCTGGGCGCCGCCGCTCACGCGGAGACCGCCACCTACGCCATCGACCCGACCCACACCTACGCCACCTTCGAGATCCTGCACTTCGGCACGTCCACCAACCGCGCCCGCTTCGAGAAGAAGGAAGGCACGGTGCAGTTCGACCGCGCAGCCAAGACCGGCAAGGTGGAGATCAACTTCGACATGTCCGGCATCAGCAGCGGTTCCACGGCCTTCGACAAGCATCTGTCGAGCAAGGACTTCTTTGACGTGGCCACCTTCCCCACTGCCAAGTTCGTGGGCGACAAGTTCTCGTTCTCCGGCGACAAGGTCACCACCGTGGCCGGCGAACTGACCCTGAAGGGCAAGACCGCCCCCGTGACGCTGAAGGCCAACAACTTCAACTGCTACCAGAGCCCGATGCTCAAGCGTGAAGTCTGCGGCGGCGACTTCGAAACCGTGATCGACCGCACGCAATGGGGCGTGGATTACGGCCTGGCCTACGGCTTCTCCAAGGACGTGAAGATCATCATCCAGGTGGAAGCCGTCAAGCAGTAAGACGGCAGACGCGCCGGGTCGCTTCAGGCCTGGCCCCTCCCGACGCCCCGGCAGCCCCGGGGCGTTTGTCATTCCGGCGGGCCCGCTCCGTCGCCGATCCCTGCAGTTCATGCCGTTGGCATCACCGTGTGTCGCCGCCTGGGGGGCCGGCCCCGGTGAGTTGCGTACAGTGCGAGGCATCAGACAGGTCCACCCATGAACGCCCCGACGCCCGCCTCTCCCACGCTCACCCAACGGTGGCAACACTTTTCCCGGAACGCCGAACAGGGTTTCCACGCCTACGCGAGCTGGCTGGTCTCCATCACCTGGAAGCGTTTTGTGGTGTTGTCGGTGCTGCTGATCATCGGCGCCAACATCCTGCAGGACCTGCCGCCGTTCTCCTTCAGCTGGCGTGTGGAGGAAACGTCGGACGACGACAGCGCGCGCCGCTCGGCCAAACCCGCCAAACCGCCCAAACCCGCCAAGCCAACCAAGAGCTCGACATCGGAGGAGGCCGCCGCACCGGCCCACCCGGCTGAACCCGCGAGTGCCAGCAGCAGCCATGCCGGGCACCCGGAAGAAGCCAAGGGCGAAGAGGGGCTTCGCTACGAAATCCAGATCGACGGCCGCGGCGTACGCATCGTGCCGCGCAGCAGTGCCCCCGCCTCCGGCGCCTCGGCGGCGTCTGACAGTAGCGGCAGCGAACGCTCGGACCTGCCGTCCGTGGACATCCGCATCCCCAACGAGAAGCAGCGAGAGGCCGTCCGCGAAGCGGTGGAAGACGCCCGCCGGGCCCTGCAGGAGGCCGCCGAGGATGCCCGGCAGGCCCAGTCCGAAGCCGAGGATGCGCGCCGGGAACTGGAGCAGGCCAAGGAACAGGCCGAGGAAGAGGCCCGGGACGCCGCCAGGGAAGACAGCGGCCGCAAACGCCGTTACCGCGTGGTGCACCTGGGGGACTTCCTGGACAAGCTGGCGGTCATCATCGTGCTGGCTTCCGCCCTCCTCAAGGCCACCTACAAGGGCCGCATCCAGGCGGAGGCCAAGGCCGCCCAGGCCACCGAGACGGCGGAAGCCGAATCCCTGCGCCGCCAGGTGGTGGAGGCCCGCATGGCCGCCATGCAGGCCCAGGTGGAGCCCCATTTCCTGTTCAACACGCTGGCCTCGATCGACCACCTGATCGAGACCGACCCGCCGCGCGCCTCGCAGATGCAGCGCAACCTGATCGCGCTGCTGCGCGCCTCCATGCCCACCATGCGGGAAGCCAACGCCAACGGCGGGGTGCGGGAGCTGGCCCGTGAGATGGCGGTGATCCGCCCCTACCTGGACATCCTGCAGATGCGCATGGAAGAGCGGCTGCAGCCGGAGATCAACGTGCCGGACGGCCTGCTGTCCGCCGAGTTCCCGCCCATGATGATCCAGGGCCTGGTGGAGAACGCCATCAAGCACGGGCTGGAGCCCAAGGCCGAGGGCGGCAGCCTGAAGATCAAGGCCGAGGTGGTGCACGGCAAGCTGTCCGTCACCGTGGCCGACACCGGCCTGGGCTTCGGACGTGCCGCCACCGCCGGCACCGGCGTGGGCCTGGCCAATATCCGCGAGCGGCTCTCGCTGCTGTACGGCAAGGCCGCCAGCGTCACGGTGGCGGAGAACCAGCCCAGCGGCACCGTGGTCACCATCACCGTCCCCTACCGGACCGCCAGTACCCATCAGGAACAAGGAGTGCACGCATGAAGACGATTTTCAAGACCCTGCTGGTCCTCGGACTGGTGATGGTGCTGGCTTCGATGGCGCTGGGGGTGCTGGCCATCGGCTTCCTGAGCGATGCACCCGGCGTGCACATCAGCATCAACGGGGAAGACTGGAGCAGCACCGGCTTCAGCATGGGCGACGCCTTTGGCGCCTTCCTGGGCATCTCCATCGCCGCGGTGGTGCTGTGCGTGGTGGTGCCCCTGGTGCTGCTGCTGGGCCTGGGCCTGCCGCTGTTGATCCTGGGCGGGCTGCTGGCGCTGGGCATCGCTGCCGTGCTGGGCGTGGGGGCCGTGCTCGGTTCACCGCTGCTGCTGGTGGTGCTGATCGTCTGGCTGCTGGTGCGGGACAAGTCGCGCGGCCGCACCATGCACCGCACGCCACCGGCACCGCCCGCGCCGTCGGTCTGAGCGCAGCGCCGGCATGACCGGGGATGGGCTCGGGTCGCCGCCGGCCTGCCGCAGGCAATGCCCAGGCATGCGCCAGCAGCGACCCGGAAGTGTCCCGGAGGTGCCCTGAAAGTGCCCAGTACTGGCCCAGTACTGCCCCGGTAGTGCCCCGCTGTTGCCCCTTCATCCGCTGACCTAACATCGCCCCATGAGCACCACTGCCCCTACCGCCCCCCGTGCCGTCCTGGCCGACGACGAACGGCTGATGCGCGAGCAACTGCGCAGCCGCATCGCCGAGGTCTGGCCGGAGCTGCAGATCGTCGGCGAAGCCAAGAACGGCCTGGAGGCCGTGGAGATGACCCGGGAACTCCGGCCTGACCTGGTGTTTCTGGATATCCGCATGCCGGGCCTGACCGGCGTGGAGGCGGCGCGCCAGATCGCCCAGTTGCCCGACGATGACGAATGGGCGGTCCCGGAGATCGTCTTCATCACGGCCTATGACCAGTATGCGGTCGAAGCCTTCGAACAGGGTGTGTGTGACTACGTGCTCAAGCCGGCCGAGCGCGAGCGCCTGGCCGTGACGGTGGAGCGCATCCGCCAGCGGCTGGCCCAGCGCAGCGGCGAGGTGGAGCCGGAAGGCCCGTCGCAGGGCACGCTGCAGCAGTTGCTGCACAACCTGTCAGCGCGCGTGAATCCGCAGGCCGCGCCGCGTTACCTGCAATGGATTCAGGCCTCGGTCGGCCAGGCCATCCAGATGATCCCGGTGGAGGACGTGCTGTTCTTCATCAGCGACGAGAAGTACACCCGTGTGCAGACAGCCACGGTCGAGGCGCTGATCCGCAAGCCCATCAAGGAGCTGGTGGACGAGCTGGACCCGGCCCTGTTCTGGCAGATCCACCGCTCCACGCTGGTCAACGTCAAGGCCATCAACGGCATCACCCGCGACTTCCGTGGCCGGCAGTTGGTGGGGGTGAGAGGGCTGGATGAAAAGCTGGAAGTGAGCCGCAGCTACACCCACCTGTTCAAGGGCATGTGATGTCGGCGCGGCGGATGGTCATGCACTGATCAGTTGATCAGGCGCTGATCAGGCCCCCGACACCGTCACCCCCGAGCGCGACGGCCGATGCGAGCGGCTGTGACGCGGCGGCGTCGGCCGGCGGTCGTCGTGCTCGTGTTCATCACCGGCAAAACGCGTCTCCAGGGAATCCTCTTCTTCCTCGGGCTCCTCGCCCTTCTTGAGCCGCCGCGACGGCGTGCGCAGGCCCAGGGCCAGCGCCAGCATGGCGTAGAAGAGGAAGCCGATGCGGGGTGCATCCACCAGGCTGTCGAACAGGCCGACGATCACGAAGCCCGCCAGTGCGCCCGCGGTGGCCGGCGCCAGCGGATGCCGTCGGGCCGCCCCCAGCGTGCAGCGCCACAAGGCACTGGCCAGCAATCCGCACCACAGCGCCAGACCGATCACGCCCTGCTCAAACAGCACATGCAGCGGCAGGCTCTTTTCATGGAAGGGCATGTGGATGCGGTCGCTGGAGAAGAACCAGCGCGCCATGCCTTGCGAGAAATCATTGTTGCGCAGCAACGGACCATGCTGGCCGTCCGCAATCTCCACCGAACGCAGCTCCACCAGCGAGCCGCGCCAGTTCAAGGCCACCGACGCCGTCAGTTGCCGGGGCGCCCAACGCGCGCCGCCAAAGTCATCCGGCGCCTTGCCCAGCGGCAGGCGCACCACCTGCCAGTTGCCGCCCAAGGGATCAACCTCCACCTGCTTGTCCAGGCAACGCAGCGGGTACAGCAGATGCTTCTCGCAGACCTCCACCCGCACCTGCGTGTGCTGGCGGGTGCGCAACACCACGGTGGCGCCCACATCACCGCCAACGGCGGACACCCGTTGGCTGAGGCGGAACATCTCGCCGCTGCCCATGTTGTGCAGGCCACTGGTGAGTGTGACGGTGGGGTACGGCACCGCGGTGAAGCCGGCACTGTCCAGCGCCCCTGGCACCAGGTCGGTTGCGCCGGCATTCCAGCGGTAGTCCCCCACCCGCGATTCAAATGGCCCGTTGTTGGCGAAGCTGGACGGGAAACGCCCGGTGCCCTGCCCCAGCAGCCAGGCATCCGTGCCCTTGAGCAGCCCGAGGCTCAGCCCCCAATGATCCAGCCGCCCCTCCAGGTCCTGCTGACCGGTGGACAGACGCTGGCCGATGTAGCCGCCGCCGCCCAGGGACGCCACCACGCCGCACACCAGCAGGCAGGCGGTCCATAGCAGGCCACGCACGCGCCAGCCGGCCTGGCGGATGGGGTCGATCGGGCGCACCGGCCATTGCGTGGCCAGCCAACCCAGGCCCAGCACGGCCAGCACCGCCGCGGTGGACACCGGGTCACGCCCGCCGCTCCATTGGGCTGCCACCAGCCAGGCTGCGGCCAGGGTGGCCAGCCAGCCTGCCGCCAGCAGATAGGCCTGCCCCGGACGGGACACCCCCTGGCGCCATTGCCAGCACATGGCCAGCGTCGTCACCACCACCACCAGGGCCACGCCGTAGGACAGCTTGGGCACGAGGTCGATCACGGCATAACCGGCACCCGCGATCAGCAGGGCCGGCAGCAGCGCCAGGCCCAGCAGCGCGCGGTTCTGGGCCGGCGGCCAGGAGGCCCGGCGCGACGGCATCGCCACCCACACTCCCACGCTGGCCGCCAGCGCCAGCAGGCCGCGGTAGCCGCCCGCCCCAAACAGGACCCAGGCTGCCAGCGCCACCACGGCCAGCACGGCCAGCGTCGAACGCAGGGGCAGGGTCGCATCCCCGGGGAGATACGAGGCCGGCGCCTCTTCAGGCACTGCCTGCCGCCGCTGCACGGACCACAACAGCGCGCACAGCGCGAGCCCGACCGGCACGGCCAGGTAGACGCCGCGCGAGAAAGTGGTCAGGCAGGCGTAGAAACCCAGCACCAGCACCGCCAGCGCGGCAGCGAAGCGCCAGGGCTCGCGCTCGCGCAGCATCCACAGCAGCGCCATCGGCATGCTCAGCGCCAGGCAGCCATCCAGGGCGGCACCGCCCACATGCATTTCCCAGAACCAGGAGGTGGTGCGGTAGTCGGTGGAAAAATCCAGCAAGCCGGTATAGATCCAGCGCTCCCAGACCGCGCCCACCGCCGCGAAGATCAGCACCAGCACCCACGCCCCCCGGCTCAGCCGCTGCACTGCCGCCGGACGCAGGTCCGCCGCCTGTTGCCACAGGGGCAACAGCAGCAGCACCAGACCCAGGCTCTTGCCCAGGCGCAGGCTGTTCATGGATTCCTGGTAACCCTGCCAATAACCGAACTGCAGGCCACCGGCATGTTCCACGCCGCGCCAGACCGAGATCACCACCGACAGCGTGAACACGGCCAGCAGCACGCCCACGGCCGAGCGCCAGCGCAGCGTGCGGTAGCGCCAGGGCACCGGCCGGCGTGTCGGCTCGGTGATGGCCAGGGCCATGTAGCCGCCGGTGGCGATGGCCAGTACCAGCAGGTCCAGCTCCTCGAAGCTGATCCAGCCGGTCCAGGGCGCAAAGCCGATCAGCGGCACCAGTGCGGGCAGCAGCATCGGCAGCACCTGCCAGCCGAGGAAACCGGCGGCGGCCACCATGGCCCAGACGGTCAGCATCAGCTGGGGCTCGATCGGGTAATGGCGGGCCAGGGTCACCCCCAGCGCGCCGCAGGCCAATGAGGCAAACAGGGCCAGCACCGCGGAGGCCCGCAGCGGAATCATGAAGTTCATGCGGCCCCCGACTTGGCCGCGCGGCCCACGCTCTGGGCCATGCACCACTGTGCCGGCCAGTAGCTCGCCAGCACCCACAGGCTGGCCATGTCGACCGGGCCGGCAAATTTGTTGATGGCCAACATCGCGTCGGAGAATACGAACAGGGTGCCGCCCCAGGCGGCCCAGCGGGCCTGGCCCTCCTCAGGGCCGCTGACGCAGGCGCGCCACCAGGCCCAGGCCTGCGAGGCCATCACGGCGAGTGCGGCGACGTAGACCACCACGGGCGGTTGCAGCGCCGGGGGGACAAAAGTCCACAGCCGGCCCAGCACCACGGCGGCGATCACACCGAACAGCAGGAAGGGCCAGCGCACCGCGCCCAACCGCACGCGGGTGCAGAAGGCCAGGATGTAGCAGATATGCGCCAGGAGGAAGCTGACGAGGCCCGGCAGGAAACCCGCCTCCGGCCAGAGCAGCGCCACATCGCCCACCAGGGAACACACCAGCCCCGCGCGCAGCCAGCGCGCCAGACGCGGTGCGGCCGCACGCCGGCGCCACGCCTGCCAGATGATGAGCAAGGTGGTGAGCGGCTTGAAGACAAAGCCCCAGCCCAGCGGCACTTGTGATGGCTGGGAGAGGGCCAGGATGGCCAGTGAGGCGCTGGCCAAGGTCAGCAGGGGGAGACTGAGGGAAGTCCGATCGACGGCGGCTGTCATATGAATATTTTGCCGTCCGCAATTGGCAATCTCGTCGGTGACACGCGAAGGCTGTCAAGTGTTACAGGGTGAACGCGAAATCCCAACGTCCACCCCCCTTGAGTTGGTGGGATAACGAACATTGCGGATGGCGAGTGATGGCCGAGGCAGCCCGGCCCTCAATCCTTGGCTTGCGCCTGCGCCGCTGCACTGGCCGCGGCCTTGGCCAACAACTGCTCGCGCATGCGCTTGAGCTTTTCGCGCGGGTCTTCCTTGACGATGTTTTCGTGCAGCTTCATCTCGGCGATGAAGCGGCTGGGCACCCCAATCACCGTTTCGCGGTTTTTCTTGCGGCGCCGCAAGGTGGAGACCGCCAGGGTGCGCCGCGCACGGGTAATGCCCACATACATCAGCCGGCGCTCTTCCTCCACCCGCGCAGCCGTCATCTCTTCATCATCCGCCTTGAAGGGCAGCAAGCCCTCGTTGACGCCCGCCAGAATCACATGCGGCCACTCCAGGCCCTTGGAGGCATGCAAGGTGGTGAGCACCACCTGGTCCTGCTCCTCCTTGCGCTCCGCCAGGGAGAGGATGACGCTGATGGTCTGGGCCACTTCCAGCAACGACTGGCGCGGGCTTTCGGTAGTGATGCCGCCGTCGGTGGAGATCTCGCCACCGCAGCGCTTGGCCACCCAGTCCACGAAATCCAGCACGTTGCTCCAGCGCGCCGCCGCCACCTTCTCGTTCTCCTCGTTGTCCAGGAGGTACTGCTCGTAGGCGATGTCCTTGAGCCACTCCAGCATCAACGCGCGGCCCTCTTCAGCCCCGACGCAATGCCGCGCCCGGTACTCCAGGTCCACGACGTAGCGGCCGAACTCATGCAGCCCATGCAACGCCTTGCTGGACAAGGTGGCCTTGAGCGACTCGGCAAACAGAGACTCGAACATCGAGAGCTTCCACTTGGCCGAGAAATCACTCAGGTGGCCCAGGGTCTGGTGGCCGATGCCACGCTTGGGCGTGGTCACCGCCCGCAGGAACGCCGGGTCGTCGTCCTGATTGACCAGCAGACGCAACCAGGCGCAGAGGTCCTTGATCTCGGTCTTGTCGAAGAAGCTCTGGCCGCCCGAGACCTTGTAAGGGATCTCCGCCCGACGCAGCGCCTGCTCGAAGATGCGGGCCTGGTGGTTGGCCCGGTAGAGGATGGCGAAGTCGGAGAACTTGGCCGTGGGGTGGGTGGCCCGCAGCGACTGGATGCGCGCCACCGCGCGTTCGGCCTCGTGCTCCTCGCCGTCCGCCTCCACCAGCGTGATGGGGTCGCCCTCGCCGAATTCACTCCACAAGGTCTTGGGATACAGCTTGGGATTGCTGCCAATGACGTTGTTGGCCGCACGAAGAATGGCGCTGGTGGAGCGGTAGTTCTGCTCCAGCGGAATGATCTTGAGCTGCGGAAAATCCACCGGCAGCTTCTTGAGGTTCTCGATGGTGGCGCCGCGCCAGCCGTAGATGCTCTGGTCGTCATCCCCCACGGCGGTGAACATGGCACGGTCGCCCACCAGGTGCTTGAGCAGCTCGTACTGCACGGCGTTGGTGTCCTGGTATTCGTCCACCAGCACATAGCGCAAGGTCTCCTGCCACTTGCCCCGCGCTTCCGGGTTGGTCTGCATCAGCTTGAGCGGCAGACCGATGAGGTCGTCGAAGTCCACCGCCTGGTAGGCGGTCAAGCGCTCCTGGTAACGCTGCATCACCACCGCGGCCGCCCGCTCCATGTCGTCCTTGGCATAGGCCAGCGCCTGCTGGGCGCTGAGGTTCTGGTTCTTCCACAACGAGATCGTCCACTGCCAGCTCTTGGCGGTGGCAGCGTCCGTGGTGCCGCCCGCATCGCGCAGCACCGACAACACGTCGTCCGAATCCAGGATGGAGAACTGTTCCTTCAAGCCCAGGTGGCGCCCATCCTCCCGCAGGATGCGCACGCCCAGCGAGTGGAAGGTGGAGATCACCAGTTCCTGCCCCGCCTTGTTGCCCACCATGTGGCGCGCACGCTCCCGCATTTCCTGCGAGGCCTTGTTGGTGAAGGTGATGGCCGCAATGTTGCGGGGCCGGTACCCCTCGGAAAGCAGCTTGGCAATCTTCTGGGTGATCACCCGTGTCTTGCCCGAACCCGCCCCAGCAATGACCAGGCAGGGACCCTCCAGGTGGTGCACGGCCGCCAACTGGGCAGGATTGAGCAGGAACTCGGACATGGTGGGGGCTTCAGGCAGCGGGAACGGTCAGCGGGCCAGGGATGATAGCGGGGGGCGTAAAGTGCGCCCCATGAACCTGACCACCACCCTTGCCAATGTTGTCACCGCCCTGGTGGCGTTGATCCATGTCTACATCCTGGTGCTGGAGATGTTTCTCTGGACCAAGCCCACCGGGCGCCGCGCCTTTGGCCTGACGCAGGAATTCGCCGAGGCGTCCAAGGTGCTCGCGGCCAACCAGGGCCTGTACAACGGCTTCCTGGCCGCCGGCCTGATCTGGGGCCTGCTGCTCGGCGCCGCCGGCACGCCGGTGAAGGTGTTCTTCCTGAGCTGTGTCCTGGTGGCCGGCCTCTATGGCGCCGCCACGGCCAGCCGCAAGATCCTCTTCATCCAGGCCCTGCCCGCGCTGATCGGCCTGGGGCTGGTCGGTCTCGCATCGAGCTTCTGAAGCCATCGCCCTCGCCGGGGCCCTCCTCACGGCCATCAGCTCGGCCATCAGCTCGGCCATCAAGCCTGCCGGTCGTCGGGCAGATTGACGCCGTGCCGGGCCGCCATCTGCGCCAGTTCCCCATTGGCGCGCAGGCGCTGCATGCCTGCGTCCACCAGGGTCTGCCACGGCGTGCCGTGATGGTCATTGAAGGCAAAGTGGCCGCGCAGATGCGCAAACGGGGGGCTGCATAGCTGCACATGGTCGGCCAGCCCCAGTTCGTGGATCACTGGTTCTGAATTGCGCTGGTTGGCTGCAATCAGGTCCAGCCGACCCAACTGCAGCATGCGCAGCGCCGTGGCCAGGTCGCGCACCAGGGTCAGCTTGAGCCGGGTGCGGGCCTGATCAAAGCGGTCGCCATACACCCAGCCCTGCACCGCCCCCACCTGCAGCGCGCGCAAGGTGGCGAAGTCGTTGCGCCACAGCGCCTGCTCGCCCTGGCGGGCATAGAACACCAGCGAATCCTCGTAGAACGGCTGGCGTGAAAAACGCAGGCGGCGCTCCCGCTCCGGCGTCCGATAGGGTCCGACCAGAATGTTCGCCGGGCCATGCTCAATCATGGCCTGCGCACGCAGCCACGGATACAGCTCATACGTGGGCGCAAAACCGGCGGGCAAGAGGATGGCATCCAGGATGTCCACCGCCAGCCCGCGAGGGCGAGTCCGGTCCCCTGCGGCAGCGCCAGCCTCGAACAGCCTGGAAAAATGCGTGCCCACCACGGAGACCGGCCGGCCAGCCGCCGCCTGCGCTGCGCCGGCCAATCCGGTCACTGCCAGGGTCTGGCCCGCAGCCAACTGGAGGAAGTGACGACGGTGCTGCTGCATGTGAGCCCATGATAGGGGCCGCCTGCGGCTCACAGCAATGCCGTGTCCGGTGCCGGGACGAGCAAAGCGTCACGCAAGGGGTCTCCGCGCCACGGCGCGCCGTTGGCGCCATGCACCTGGAACGCAGCCTGCAGCACCTGGCGCACCAGCATCAGCTCCTGCCCGCCCGGATCGGCCCCCACCAGGAAGACACGGCGGTCCCCGATCGCGTGGGAGCGCAACCCGTACACCCGTGGCTTCACCCGCATGCAGTAACGGTCCGCCAGCGGGTGGCCCATCAGCGCTGGCAGGCGCAGCAGGTAATGGCCACCCCGGCGGTCTTCCGCCCAGCGGTCCGGCAAGGCCCGCCCGTGGCGCGCCGCCTCCACGCAAGTGCCCAGCGCCTGCCGCAACCAGGGTGTGCAGTGCTCGTCGCGCCGCGCATCACGGTGGCATCGGGCCCAGTCACGGTCCGACATCGTCTTGATCCTGAAAACCATCCGGTCCCCCGCGTCGTCGCCAGCCTTCCGCTCGGCGACGGTGATAGATCACCACAAGGCCTCTTAAAGGCCTCGATACATCAGGGAAATCGTAGGTTCAGGGGGAGACCCTGCGCAATTCACCACAAGAGGTGGATCTGCTGCACGTTGGAACTAGCACCAAGTCATTAGTCGCGAGGGATCCACGCAGACGTCATGTGACACCACTGGTCAATGTGAACGCAGCAGCAACCACAGCAACAGGGCGGCCACGACCAGCAGCGCCACCACGCCCGCCACGCGTTCCATCAGGGTGGAACCCGGCGGCCGCAGCGGCGGCCGCTCGTCCGGCGAGGACTGAAGCGGCACCGGCGCGGAGGGCCGCGCCATGGAGAAGGTGCCGGTATGCGGGCCGATGCCGGCACCGGCCGCTGCAGCGGCGGGGGCCTGCGCCACCCGTGCAGCCAGGACGGAGGCGGATTGGTCCAGCCAGTCACGCACGGCCTGCGCCAGCGACGCGCGGTCGGGGAAGGTGTGGCCATCGGTCATGGCGCGGTCCAGCAGCCGGTCCAGGCTGTCGCGGTGGGCGGCCGAGAGCGAGAGCCAGGATTGCAGCGAGGCCACCGGCGTGGCGGCGGTTTCCACCGCTGTGGTGTCGCCTCCTCGCCCTTCTGGCGTGCCCTCCTTGCGCGGCAGGCGGCCATTGATCAGCAGGCCCAGCAGGCGCCCCAGGGCATGGGCTTCGCTGCGCCCGTCCGGGCGGGCGCCGGCACGCTGGCGCGGATCGGCCAGGGGCTCGGCCGCACGTACCAGCAGGGCGGGTGCCTGCGATGCGCGAGGGGCCAGGCCTTGTCCCAGCCAGTGCAGTTGCTGCGAAGGGCTGAGCCACAACATGCCGGGGTCCAGTTCATGCAGCACCAGCCCGCGCGCCTGGGCGGCGTCCAGCAGCGCCACCAGCTCCAGCAGCAGTTCCATGCGCCGGCGCAGCGGCAGGGCCATGGCCACCCGCATCAGCGGTGCGCCCTCCATGGCGGGCACCACCAGATAAGGGCTGCCCGCCGGGCTCAGGCCGCTGTCCAGCGGTGCGCCATAGGTCGGAAAGTCGAGCCGCCCCAGGGCGTCGGAATCCTCGGCAAAACGCATCAGCACGGCCTGGGCATCCGCCTCATGGCGGTAGACCAGTGCCAGGCCCGCCTCGCCAGCGGCCAAGGCATGTTCCACCCGGAACCAATGGCCCGAGCCCACCTCGAACAGGGCATCCGCGACCCGCCAGACGCCCAGGCGTTCGCCCACCGCCGGAAGGGCGGCCACCGGACGGGTGGGACTGTCCAGGGGCGCTGGACGTGACGGGGCGGCAGGCTCGCTCATGGGCGCCGATCCTAGCGCAGCGATACTCCGGGCAACGTCCCCGGATCGGGGCCTGCCATCGCCCCTGGGGGCTGGCGCCGCCTGTCATTGCTATCGTCTGGTCATGCTGCCGCTGCTTCGCCTGCCATTGCGCCTGCCTTTCCTCCCCTCATCGCGCTTCTCATTGCGCCTGTCATTGCGACAGCGCCTCCACTTGCCATTGCGCCTGCGCCTGGCCCCGCTCATCGGCGCACTGGCGCTGGGTGCCGGAATTCCCGCAGTGGCCGCCCCAGCGCCCTACAAGCAGCCCTCCCCCGCCATCCGCGAACTGCTCGACGCGCCCCAGCCCCCTCGCCTGCTGCCGTCGCCGGACCGCCAGACGGTGGCCCTGCTGGAGCAGCGGCGCTACACGCCGCTGGATGAACTGGCCCGGCCGGTGATGCGCCTGGCCGGTGCACGCTTCGACCCACGCAGCGCCACGCCGCAGAACCTGGTGGGCATCCTCCATCTCAAGTTGCGCCCGCTGCTCGAGCCCGATGCCCCCGAGCGGACTGTGGAGCTCCCGGCTGGCGGCCTGTGGCACAGCTTTGCCTGGGCGCCGGACGGCCAGCGCTTTGTCATCGCCCGGCGCACCGACAACGGCGATGAGCTGTGGGCCGGCGCCACCAGCAACGGCCAGATCTGGCGCATCTACAACGTGCGGCTGAACAACGCCATCGACCCGGACGACCTGGCCTGGATGAGCGCCCGCGAGGTGGTGGTGCTCACAGTGCCCGACCCGCGCGGCCCCGTGCCCTCGCGCCAGCAGAGCGGCCCGGCCATTCAGGAGACCCATGGCAAGGCCTCGCCGGAACGCACTTATCCGGACCTGCTGCGCAACCCGGCGGACGAGGACGCCTTCGAGTTCTACGCCCGCTCGCAGCTCACGCTGGTGGACATTGCCAGCGGCCAGAGCCGTGACCTGGACAAGCCCGGCCTCTTCACCAGCATCTCCGCCGTGGGCAACGGCCAGGCGCTGCTGACCGAGCGGCTCAGCCGGCCGTTCAGCTTCAACCTGACCTTCGACGACTTCCCCACGGTGGTGGAAGTCCGCCAACGCGACGGCAGGCTGATCCGCGAACTGGCCCGCATGCCGCTCAAGCAGGGCGTGGCCATCGACGGCGCGCTGCCGGGCCCCCGGGTGTTCTACGCCTCCCCGACCAAGGACGCCGCGCTCTACTGGGTGGAGGCGCTGGACGGCGGCAACCCGGCGGTGCGCGCCGCCTTCCGCGACCGCGTGATGCGTCTGGACCCGCCCTACACCGGCGAGCCCTTCGAGGTGCAGCGCATGCCCTACCGCTTCACCCGGCTGCGCTTCCTGGACGACGGGCAGCACGCCCTGCTGAGCGAGGAAGACCGCAGCCGAGGCTGGACCCGCACCTACCTGCTGCCACTGCGCGGCACGCAGAGCCGCCCGCTGTTCGAGCACTCCGTGCGGGAACGCTACCGCCACCCCGGCGTACCGCTGATGCGGACGCTGCCCAACGGCCAGCAGGCCGTGCAGACGCTCAATGGCGACCTGCTGCTGGTGGGCCAGGGCTCCAGCCCGCGCGGAGACCGTCCCTTCCTGGACAAGGTCTCGCTGCGTGACCTCAGCGTGCAGCGGCTGTTCCAGTCCGCCGAGGGCGTGTATGAACTGCCGCTGGCCGTGCTGGACGACAAGCGCCTGCTCACCCAGCGGGAGGCGGAGCATGAGCCGCCCAACCTGTTGTTGCGCGAGAACGGCAATGGCGGCAAGGCGGTGCAGCTGACCCGCCTCAAGGACCCGACACCCCAGCTCAAGGCCGTGCGCCGCGAGCTGGTCACCTTCAAGCGCAGCGACGGCGTGGAACTGTCGTTCTGGATGTACCTGCCGCCCGACCTGAAGGAAGGCGAGAAGCGCCCTGCCCTGGTCTGGGCCTATCCGCTGGAGTTCAATGACGCGGCCCTGGCCAGCCAGCTCACCGGCTCCGCCGGCCGCTACATGAGCTTCTCCTCCATCAGCCCACTCAACCTGCTGATGGACGGCTACGTGGTGCTGATGGACGCCACCATGCCGGTGGTGGGAGATGCGCGCACGATGAACGACAGCTTCATCGAGCAGATGACCATGAATGCCCGCGCCATCCTGGACAAGGCGGAAGAGCTGGGCACGGTGGACCCACGCCGCGTGGCCATTGGGGGCCACAGCTATGGCGCCTTCATGACGGCCAACCTGCTGGCCCATACCCGGCTGTTCCGCTGCGGCATTGCACGCAGCGGCGCGTACAACCGCACGCTCACGCCGTTCGGCTTCCAGAGCGAACGACGCTCGCTGTGGGAGGCCAAGGACGTCTACCTGAAGCTATCGCCGCTGCTCTTCGCCAATCAGATCAAGGAGCCGCTGCTGCTCATCCATGGCGACGCGGACAACAACTCCGGCACCTTCCCGATGCAGAGTGAACGCCTCTACCAGGCGCTGGCAGGTCTGGGCGGCACGGCGCGTTATGTGCTGCTGCCCTACGAGGCCCACGGTTATGCCGCACGTGAATCGGCCGGCCAGGTGCAGTGGGAAATGAGCCAGTGGCTCAAGGGCTGCGTGGGGGATCCCAGGGACAGCAAAGACACGAAGGACGCCCGGCCGGCCGCCGCCACCTCGGCCGCCGCACCGGCACCGGCACCCTCGCCGGCACCGGCGGACGACCGGGCCTCCACAGCCAGGCCGGCGGGTTCCCGTTGATTTTCTCGCGGTGGATGCTTGGGCCTCTGCGGGGTCAGAGCGACCGCGTCTGGAAGGTGTCGCAGTCCTTGATGCTGCCCTGCGCCAGCCCGCGCTTGAACCAGCGCTGACGCTGCTCGCTGGTGCCGTGGGTGAAGCTCTCCGGCACCACATCGCCGCTGGAGCGGCGCTGCAAGGTGTCGTCGCCAATCTGGGACGCCGCGTTCAAGGCCTCCTCGATGTCCCCCGCCTCCAGCCAGCCCTTGGACTGCTGCGAGTGATAGGCCCACACACCGGCCAGGCAGTCGGCCTGCAGCTCCACCCGGACGCTGGTGGCATTGGCTTCACGTTCGGACTGGCGGCGGCGCAGCGCCTCCACCTTGTCGGTGACGCCCAGCAGGTGCTGCACATGGTGGCCGACCTCGTGGGCGATCACATAGGCCTGCGCGAAGTCCCCGGGCGCGCCCAGCCGGTCGCGCAGCGTCTGGTAGAAGCTCAGGTCGATGTAGACCTTGCTGTCACCCGGGCAATAGAACGGGCCCATGGCGGCAGCACCGCGCCCGCAGGCGGTCTGGGTGCGGCCGGAAAAAAGCACCAGGCGCGGTGCCTGGTAGGTCTGGCCGGCAGCCTGGAAGACGCGGCCCCAGACATCCTCGGTATCGGCCAGCACCACCGAGACGAATTTGGCCCCCGCGTCCTGCGGCTTGCTGTGCGGCCCCGCCTGGCCTGGCCCCTGCTGACGCGGCGCCTGGGTATGCGGCACCTGCCCGCCACCGCCGGTCAGGCCCAGCAGGGTCATGGGGTTGATGCCGAAGATCCAGCCGGCCACCAGGGCCACCACCACGCCGCCCAGGCTCAGGCCACGCCCGCCGCCGAAGGAAAACCCTCCACCGCCGCCGCCATCACTGCCGCGCATGTCCTCGACGTTGTCGCTTTCGCGCTGACCTTCCCACTTCATCGTGCACTCCTGGGCCGGGCCTGCGCCCGGCACATTGATTCGCCTGTGCCAGCCTGGGCACCTCTCGTGCCCGGCCAGCGCCACACGCCCCGGGTTCGGGGTCATGACAGCGTACGGATTGTGACCCTCTGCGCCGGCCGCGTAAGCCCCTCATGGGTGACTGGCTGTGTCCAGGCCCTCGCTGCCACCACCGGATCGATCGCCGGACGGGCCACCCCACGGACCTGCTGGCAACGCCGCCGGGCCGGGGTCGTGGGCGCTACCGGGCGGCCGTGGGTCCGTGTGCTCCGCCAGATGTCGCGGAGGCAGCACCAGGTGGAACTCCGCACCGCCGCCCGGACGATTGGCCGCGTACAGCCGCCCGCCATGGATCTCCACGATCCGCCGGCTGATCGCCAGCCCCAGGCCGGTGCCGCCGGAGCCGTCCTTGGTGGCGCTGGACTGCACAAAGGCATCGAAGATGCGCTCCAGCTCATCCACCGGAATACCGGGCCCGCGGTCCGCCACGCACAGCCGCAGTTCCCCTGACGGCTCCTCCACCGTGCCGGTGATGTCGATGGCGCTGCCCGACGGCGCGAACTTGATGGCATTGGCCAGCAGGTTGCGAATGGCCTGCTGGATGCGTACCGGGTCCACCCGTACCGGCAAGGGTGTCTCCAGGTGCACCTGCAAGTCCAGGTAGCGCTGGATGCGCAGCGGCTCCAGTTCGTGCACCACGTCCCGCACCAGTTCGCGCAGGTCATAACGTTCCAGTGCGAAGGCACCGATGGAGCTCTCCAGCTTGGAGACATCCAGCAGGTCGTTGACCATGGACAGCATGCGCTGCCCGGAGCCGTGAATGTCCTCGAACATGGCGCGCAGACGGGGCGCCCCCTCGCTACGGCCCACACCCAGCTCCGAGAACCCGAGGATGGATTGCAGCGGCGTGCGCAGCTCGTGGCTGATGTTGGCGAGGAACTCGGTCTTGATGCGCGAGGCTTCCTGCGCGGCATCGCGCGCCTCGCGGGAGAGGCGCTCGGCACGGGCCCGCTCGGTCACATCCACCGCGCTGCCCGCGTAGCCGCCCCGGCCACCATCGCGGCGCAGCGGCACGATGGCGATCAGGTAGCGGCGGGGTTCCCCTTCGCCATTGCGGATGGTGGCTTCGGTGCTGCGCGGGCCTTCACGGTGATGGAACAGGGCCTCCACGGCGGCACGGTCCTCCTGGTCCGCCAGGTCCGCCAGGCGCCGCCCGACCGCCTCGTCCACCCGGCCCCGGTGCAGCGTGGTCCAGCGGGCGTTGACGAAGGTGAGTGTGCCTTGCAGGTCGGTGCGGAAGATCAATTCCTGCACGCTGCGGAGCAACACCCGCATGTCGCGCTCGCGGTCGGCCAGCTGTTCATGGGCCTGCTGCAGCGCCGCCACGGCATCTGCGCGCGCCAGCAGGCTGCGCCGCACGATGATGGTGGCGGAGGCGATCAGGCACAGCGCCAGGACACCGGTCATCACCGGCCCCCAGAGGCTGGAGCGCCAAGGGCCCAGCACCTCCACCTGCGACTGCTCCACGCTGATCACCAACCCGCGTCGCGGCGAGGCGCGATAGGCCACGATCAGTTCGCCGGGCAAGGCACCGGCGCCAAAGTAGCTGCCATGGTCCGGCCCCGTGCGCAGCCGGTCAAAGACCGGGTGGCCACTCATGTACTGGCCGGGCAACTCGGGCAGGGTTTCCAGGGCGGCCAGGAGTTGGCCGGTCGGCGATGCCAGCCAGGCGGCGCTGTTGTTCAGCGGCAAGGCCTGCTGCTGCAACTGGGCCAGGGCCTCGGGGTTGATGAGCGCCAGCAGCCAGCGCGGGGCCGTGTCGTCACGGCGGGCCGGTGGCGAGGCGGCTGCGGCGGCCCGCGCCCGGGCCATGCCGGCACCACGGACACTGGTGCTGCCGGCGCGGCCCGACACCGTTGGGGCGGAGTGCCGGTCCGCCGCTAGGGCGGGGTGCCGATCCACCGCTGCGGCGGGGCGGCGGTCCACCGCTTCCGGCAACTGCAGCAGCATCGGCAGCATGCTCACCGTGGCCGGGCGAACCGTGCCGTCGTTCACCAGGTCCGCCAGCGTCCGGCCAGGCTGCAGCGGCTGGAGCTGGTCTCGATCCGGCGCCGGCAGTCGCTCCATGCGCTGCATCGGCACTTCCAGCCCCACTTCGTCCGCGTTGGTGGAGGCCAGCACACGACCATGGCTGTCCAGCACCGCGATGCTGCGCAGGAAAGGCAGGCCGAGCAGCACCCGGTTCATGTGGTCGGACCATTGGGAGGCCGATTTGCGGCCGCCCTCCTCCGGGCCACCGCCAGCCAGCGGAACGGAATCCGCCAGGCCGTGCAGGGTCACGGACACGCTTTCCACGGTCCGGGTGGCGTCGGCCTCCAGCATCTGGGCCAGCAGCACCCCGCGTCCGCGGGCCTCCTCCAAGGCCGCATGACGTTGCACGAGGATGGGCGCCACCACCGCCACCGTCGAGGCAATGGCCAGCACGATGCCGGCCACCAGGGTGGCCGAGCGCAAGCGCTGCAGGGATTGGACGGCGGGCGCCAGGTTGGACATGCTGGAGCGGCTCCTCAGGGCACCACGATCCTGGACAGGCTGTGACGCTCGGCTGCGGCCTGCAGCCGCCCGTCGTGCTTGATCGCCGTCACAAAGCTGTTCATGCGTCCCAGCCAGGCGGCATCCCCACGCTTGACGGCGTAGGCATAGGACAGCACGTGAAAGGGCTTTTCCGGGGCCACCACACGCGCCCAGTCCGCGTTGTCGAGCAGCCGGCGGCTGTAGGGATAGTCGGCCATGAAGACATCGGCCCGCCCGGAGGAGAGTTCCGCCTCCCGGGTGGTGGGCGGCTGCACCACCAGCAGCCGCGCCTGCTTGAGGCTGTCGCGCATCACGGTTTCCACCAGGGTCCCGGCCTGCACCGCCACCACCACGCCACGCCGGTCGATGTCAGCCCACTGGCGTACCGTCCGGTTGCCACGGGTCGTCACGCCATAGATGTCGCTCGCCAGATAGGGTTGGGTGAAATCCAGCCGGGCCTTGCGCTCCGGGGAGATCGCCACCGCAAACATGGCCACGTCGCAGCGCTCTTCCTCCAGGTCGGCCATCAGGCTCGGGAAGGAGGACTCCACATAGCGGATCTGCACCCCGAGTTCCCGCGCCAGCTCGGCGGACAGGTCCACGTCGATCCCGCTAAGTCGTCCGTCACGCGGGTGCCGATAGGAGATGCCGTAATACTCCGGCCAGATGCACACACGCAGCAGCCGGTTGACGGCAATACGGCGCAAGACGACGCTGTCGCGGGTGTCACCCGCCTCCGCGGACCGGGGCGCTGCCCCGCCACCGGCACCGGCACCGGCACCGGCCAGCATCCCGCTCATGGTTCTGGCCGTGAGGCTGCTGACTGCGCGGCTCACCACGCCAGCCGCCGCTTCGCCCACCGCCACGCCCAGCACGGCCGTCCACACCCCGGCACACAGCAGGGCGAAGCACGTCCGGAAGGCGCGGCGGCGGGAGAACATGCCCGCCATTCCACCAGAGTTCTTGACAGGCAACCATGGCTTCCGGCGTCGGATGAACAAGGTGGACGATCGCTGTCATACACGTCAGACGAACAAGCCGCGTTCAAATATCATTTTTAGCGCTTATAAATGGGGACCAACCCCCTCTCTACCGACCTAAAATTCGGCAAAATCGCCCCATGATTGCTATTGCCCGTCCACCAGAAGACATGCAAGAGGACTTCAGTACCCGTGAAGTCGCTCAGCGCCTTGGCATGGCTGTGCGTTCTGTGCAGCTGATGGTGGACCGGGGTGAGTTGCAGGCCTGGCGCACGCCCGGCGGCCACCGCCGCATCCTGCGCAGTTCCCTGGATGCCTGGCTGATGGGCCGCGGGCTGGCCCCCACCAAGAGTGCCGAGCCGCCAGCACCGGTGGAGACCCAGCGCAAGCTGCGCGTGCTGCTGATCGAGGACTCGGTCCACTACCAGAACCTGGTGGCCCTGCTGATGGCGCAGGAGTTTCCCGACCTGGAGCTGCACACCGCCAATGACGGTATCGGTGGCCTGGTGATGTATGGGCAACTGCAACCTGACGTGCTGCTGGTGGATATCCTGCTGCCGGGCATCGATGGTGCCGCGCTGGTTACCAGCCTGCGCTCCCAACCGCTGTTCGCCAAGTGCGAGTTGATCTTTGTGACGGCGCTGGACAACCAGCAGCGGGAGCCCTACACCTTTGCGTTGGCCGGCCTGCCGGTGATCCACAAGCCCCGGCTGGTCACCGAACTGCCGCCGCTGCTGGCCGCAGCGGTGCAACGGTTGACGGCTGCCGCACACGCGGGCTGACGATGGGGGGGCGGTTGCGCGTCCTGCTGGTGGAGGACGACGCGTCGCTCCAACGCTTCGTGGCGATGGCCTTGGAGGACGAGGACGTCCGCCTGCAGGGCTGCACCTCGGTGGACGAGGCCCTGCTCGCCCTGGCCACCCAGGCGTTTGATCTGGTCATCACCGATCTCATGCTGCCGGGCCGCCATGGCAACGAGCTGCTGGTGACCCTGCGCGATCGCCCCAACCTGCGCGGGCAGGCCCAGCTGGTGGTCTTCAGCGCCGGCCTGAATGTGCAGGTACGGCAGCAACTGGAGACCCTGGGCGTCACGCGCTTCCTCTCCAAACCCTGCTCGCTGGCCGACCTGCAAGCCTGTGCGCGGGAAGCCGGCGCCCTGCGCCAGCAGGCAGCACCGGCCGATCAGGCGGCCTCCGCCACGGTCACGCCATCGGTCCATCGGGCCGCCATCGACGAATTCTTTGGCGGCAATGCCGCGCTCTACCAGGCCTTTTTGGCGCGCTGCAGGACCCAATTTCCGCAGGACATCACGCTGGGCCGAGAGGCCGCCACGCAGGGGCTGTATCAACCTCTGCGCCATTTGGCCCACAGCCTGAAGAGCGTGCTGCTGACGCTGGGGCATCCAGCCGCGGCCGCGCTGGCCCGCGAACTGGAGGAAACGGCTCAGCGGGCCACGGACGATCCGGGCGCCCACCGTGAGGCGGTGCAGGCCGGATGGACACGCCTGGAGGCGGAGCTGCAACGGCTGCTGTGAGCCGGCCTGCCAGGCGGTTCAGCGGTTCAGCCCGACGGCGCAGGTGCCTGACCCCGCAGCGGAGCCGCTTCAGATCACCAGGGGATCGATGTCCACCGCCCACCGCTGCACCCCTTTGTGGCGGCGGCGCAGTTCATGCAGGCTGGGCAGCCACTCACGCAGGAAGCGTTGCAGCTGGCCGCGATGGCCGGCCTCGATGAGCATCTGGAAGCGCTCCACGTTGGCTACCCGCGCCACCGCCATCGGCACCGGCGGGTAGAGCAGCAGCCCCAGCGAGAGCGGCAGCGTCTGGGCCTGCGCCTGGGCGGCCTCCAAAAACTCGCGCACCGCTTCCACCGTGCGCCCCTCCGCCCGCACCAGCGCCAGGTGCGCAAACGGGGGCAGCCCGGCGGACATGCGCTCGGCCAGCTGGCTGCTGGCGAAGGCGTGGTAATCGTGGCGCTGCAGGGATTGATAAAGCGCGTGCTCGGGATACCAGGTCTGCACCCACAGCTCGCTGGAGGCGGCCTGGGCGGCATCCCGCCCCGCACGCCCGCCCACCTGCATGAGCAGCGAGAACAGCCGTTCCGGGGCGCGGAAATCGTTGCTGAACAAGGCGCCGTCCGGGTTCACGGCCGCCACCAGCGTGATGCGGCGAAAGTCGTGGCCCTTGGCCACCATCTGCGTGCCCACCAGCACATCCACATCACCTTCATGCACGGCGCTAAGTTGGGCCTCCAGGCTGCCCTTGAGGCGGGTGCTGTCGGCATCGATACGGGCGATGCGGGCGCCCGGCAGGGCCTGGGCGAGTTGTTCCTCCAGCCGCTCGGTGCCCCGGCCCAGCGGCGCGATGTCCGGATTGCCGCAGCTCGGGCAGGCACGCGGCACCCGCTGCGAGACCCCGCAGTGATGGCAACGCAGCGTGCGGTCCTCGCGATGGAAGACCTGGTGGGCGCTGCAATGCGGGCAGTCGCTCTTCCAGTTGCACTGGTCGCAGTGCAGGACCGGAGCATAACCCCGGCGGTTCAGGAACACCAGGCTCTGCTCACCCCGCGCCAGGCGCTTGCGCAGGGCGTCCAGCAGCGGCGCGGACAAGGCGGTGGTCACCCCCTTCTTGCGCTCCAGCCGGTTCATGTCGAACAGGCGCACCCGTGGCAACACCCCGCCGCCGATGCGTTCGGTCAGGTCGATGCGGCGGTAGCGGTTTGCCAGCGCATGCTGCCAGCTCTCCAGTGACGGGGTGGCCGAGCCCAGCAGCACCGGCACGCCTTCCTGGTGGCCCCGGTAGACCGCCAGGTCCCGGGCGGAATAACGCGCGCCGTCCTGCTGCTTGTAGGACGGGTCATGCTCCTCATCCACCACGATGAGGCCCAGGCGCGGCATGGAGGCGAACACCGCCAGCCGCGTGCCCAGCACCAATTGCGCCCGCCCCAGATGGGCGCTCAGCCAGTGGCGCAGGCGCTGCGCCGGCGTGAGGCCACTGTGCAGCGACACGATGGCGTGGCCGGCGAAACGCGCCGCGAAGCGCGCTTCCAGCTGGGGGGTCAGGTTGATCTCGGGCACCAGCACCAGCACCTGCCGGCCTTGGGCCAGGGCCTCTTCGGCGGCCCGCAGATAGATCTCGGTCTTGCCGCTGCCGGTCAGGCCCCAGAGCAGCGCGGGCGGTGGCCGGGCCTCGGCCGCGAGGGCACGAACGGCGTCCAGTGCCGCTTGTTGCTGGGCCGTCAGCGCCGGCCGCTCGGGGGGGGCCTCGGGCGCCTGGGCCTGGGCGGCGGCTTCGGCCTTGTCCAGCTTCTTCAGGCGCGCCTGGAGCTGGGTCGCGTCCAGTTCCCGCAACTGCGGCGGCAACACGGCCAGGGCCAGCTCACCCACGCTGCGCTGGTAGTAGGCGGCGGCGAAATCCAGCAGTCGCCGCCAGCGGTCGGACAGGGGCGGCAAGGCATCCAGCGCTTCGCCCACCGGGCGGAGCTGGTCTTCGGGAAGCTGGGCGTCGGTGACGGCCGGGGGGGTGGCGCCTGTGCCGTGCTCGGGGTCCCAGACAATTCCCAGCGTCTCTCGGCGGCCCAGCCCCACTTCCACCAAGGTGCCGGGTGTCAGGTCTTGCGGGCCCAGGTAGTCCAGCGGCCCGGTCAGGCCGCTGTGTTGCGGGGCGTCCACGGCCACGCTGACGCGCCGCCAGCCCGCGTGCTCGGCTCCGGCCATCAGGACGACCTCAAGGCAGGCGGATCCGCAAAGCGAAAGCCGGTCTTAGGAAAACGCGCCAAGTCCATGATTTCCAAGCATCCCCGCCTGTGTGATCCGTGCTGTGGATAACTTTGTGGGAAAAGATGGCACTTCTTTCAGCCGCCGCCCGGCGAACCGAGAAGCAGGGGAAACGCCAGTTTTTCGGGCAAACCCCAATATCCGTTGCAAATCAATAACTTGCGTGCCCATCCGGGAAAATCCTAGCTGCGGTGCCATCGGTGTGCTGCGTTTCGGTGACATGCACGGATTTGGGGATAACTGCTGTCCGGCCTTTGGTCAGCGCGGACCTTCGTCACACCGCAACACCCGTCTCACGCTGCAAGCCTCACCTTGCCCCGCGCCAGGCGTCAAGCCGGCTGACGCAGCAGGCGCGAATGGCGGTGCACCTCATCCACCAGCTCAGCCACATGGTCCGGTGGGGTGAACTGGCTGATGCCATGGCCCAGGTTGAAGATGTGCCCACCCCATTGGCCGTCCGCGCGTTGCGGGCGGCCAAAGCTGTCCAGCACGGCCCGGGCCTGCTCGCGCACCACCGCAGGCGGCGCAAACAGCACGTTGGGGTCGAGGTTGCCCTGGAAGGCCACCTGGTCCTGCGTGCGCTGGCGGGCCTGGGCCAGGTTGACCGTCCAGTCCAGGCCCACCACATCGGCACCGGCCTGGGCGATCTCGTCCAGCCAGAGGCCGCCCCCCTTGGTGAACAGGAGACGCGGAATGCGGCGGCCTTCGTGTTCGGGCTTGAGCTGGGCCAGTACGCGGCGCGAATAGTCCAGGCTGAAGCGCTGGAAGGCGCCATCGGCCAGCACACCGCCCCAGGAGTCGAACACCATCACCGCCTGCGCACCGGCTTCGATCTGCGCATTGAGGTAGGCCGCCACGGCGTCTGCGTTGATGGACAGGATGCGGTGCATCAGGTCCGGGCGGGCGTACATGAGGCTCTTCACATGGCGGTAGTCGTCCGAGCCACCCCCCTCGACCATGTAGCAGGCCAGGGTCCAGGGGCTGCCGGAAAAGCCGATCAGCGGCACGCGACCGTTGAGCGCCTGGCGGATGGAGGTCACGGCGTCGAAGACATAACGCAGGCGCTCCATGTCGGGCACGGCCAGTTCGGCCACGGCGGCTTCATCGCGCACGACCTTGGCGAACTTGGGGCCCTCGCCGGCCGCAAAGCTCAGGCCCAGGCCCATGGCATCCGGCACGGTGAGGATGTCGCTGAACAGGATGGCGGCATCCAGCGGATAACGCTCCAGCGGCTGCAGCGTCACTTCGGTGGCGTAGTCCTTGTTGGTGGCCAGGCCCATGAAGCTGCCGGCGCGTTCACGTGTGGCGCGGTACTCCGGCAGGTAACGGCCCGCCTGCCGCATCAGCCAGACCGGGGTGTAGTCGGTGGGCTGGCGCAGGCATGCGCGCAGGAAGGTGTCGTTCTGAAGGGGGGCGCTCATGCAGGGATTATCCAATGGCCTCATGGGATACTGATTTGCGCCAGGTCACAAGGCCCTGTCTTGAAATCCGGCCGCCGCCCACGATATGCGGCGACACCAGGAGGATTCATCCATGACCCCGTTGTTCAAGCACGCGCCCGCCACCATGAGCCCCACGACTAACGCCACAACCGACCGCCTTGCGACCACCGGTGCTGACCACGGACGGGCAGGTGGATCGACGCACGGCTGGACACGTGGCCTGGCCGGCGCGCTGGTGCTGAGCGCCCCGCTGCTGCTCAGCGGCTGCGGCTACAACGAATTCCAGAACCTGGACGAGCAGGTCAATGCCAGCTGGTCCGAGGTGCTCAGCCAATACCAGCGCCGCAGCGACCTCATCCCCAACATCGTCAACACGGTCAAGGGCGAAGCCAACTTCGAGCAGGAGACCCTGACCCGCGTGGTGGAAGCCCGTGCCAAGGCCACCAGCATCCAGGTGACGCCGGAGCTGGCCCGTGACCCCGAGGCGCTCAAGCGCTTCCAGGCTGCGCAAGGCGAACTCTCCGGCGCGTTGAGCCGTCTGCTGGCGGTGAGTGAGGCCTATCCCACGCTGCAATCCAACCAGGGCTTCCGCGACTTGCGGGTGCAGCTGGAAGGCACGGAAAACCGCATCACCGTGGCCCGCAACCGCTACATCAAGTCGGTGCAGGAGTACAACGGGTTGACGCGCCGCTTCCCCACCAACCTCACGGCCAAGATCTTCAGCTATGAGGTGAAGCCCAACTTCACCGTGCAGAACGAGGCCGCGATCTCGGCGCCGCCCACGGTCAACTTCGACAAGCCCGCCGCACCAGCGCCCGGCACGGGCACCTCCCCTGCACCCTCGCCGGCCCCGGCCTCCGCACCGCTGTCCCTCCCGGCACCTGCGCCCGCCGCCTCGCGTTGAGGACATCCGGTATGCCGCGCGGCTTCGGTTCTTTCGCCACGGTCGGCACGCCGCGGGCCATCACCTGGGTGATGGGCATGATGCTGGTGTTGGGCGCCTTGTTCAGCGCGGCGGCCCACGCCGACGACGTGCTGCCGGTGCCCGCGCTGTCCGGCCGGGTGGTCGACCAGACGTCCACACTGACCGATGCCCAGCGCCAGGCCCTGGACCGCAAGCTGGCAGCCTTCGAACAGGAGGCCGGTCCGCAGATCGTGGTGCTGATGGTGCCGACCACGGCCCCCGAGGACATCGCCGCCTACGCCCAGCGCGTGGGGGACAGCTGGAAGCTCGGCCGCCGTGAGGTGGGCGACGGCCTGCTGATCGTCGTGGCCAAGCAGGACCGGCGCATCAACATTCAGACCGCCAAGGCCCTGGAAGGGGCGGTGCCGGACCTGGCCGCACGCCAGATCATTGAACGCGACATCACGCCGGCTTTCCGGGCCGGTGATTACGCGGGCGGGCTGAACCGCGCGGTGGATGCCCTGCAGGCACGGATTCGTGGGGAACACCTGCCGGCGCCCGCGCCGCGTGGCCACGGCGTGTCCAAGAGCAGCGGTGGTGGTTTCGGTTTTGGTGGCGCGGCGGCGCTGTTCTTCATTGCGGTGCCGCTGGCGGGTGCCTTCCTGACCTCCCTGTTCGGCCGCAAGCTGGGCAGCCTGGCCACCGGCGGCGGCGCGGGTGCCTTGAGCTGGCTGGCCAGCGGTAGCGTGCTGCTCGGCGTTGGCGCGGGCATCGGCTCGTTGTTGCTGGTGGGCTTGCTGGGCATTGGCGCGGCGCGGTCCCGCGGGTTCTCAGGTTCGTCCTCCAGCCTGTACCGTCGCAGCGCGCACCGCTCCGGCGTGTTCGTGCCGCCCATCATCTGGGGCGGCGGCGGGGGTGGCGGCAGCAGCTGGGGTGGCGGTGGCGACGGTGGAGGTTTCTCCTCCGGCGGCGGTGGCGACTTCGGTGGCGGCGGCGCTTCGGGAGATTGGTGATGACGCAGCAGACGCCCCAGCAGCCCGGCCATGGCCAATCGACCGCTTCCGCGCGCCCCTCGCGTCTGGCGCGGCTGTTCCGCCACCGGCTCTGGGATGAAGCAGATGCCCGGCGCGTGCTGCCGGAGGCCGCGTTGACGCGCCTGTCGGGCCGGGTGACGCAGAGTGAGCAGCGCCATGGCGGAGAGATCCGCCTGTGCGTGGAAGCCAGCTTGCCGCTGAGTTACCTGTGGCGCCACGCGCCCGCGCGAGAACGCGCGGTCACCCTGTTTGGCAAGCTCCGGGTCTGGGACACGGAACACAACAATGGCGTGCTGATTTATCTGCTGCTGGCCGAACACGCCATCGAAATTGTGGCGGACCGAGGCTTGAACCTGCGGGTCAGTGCTGCGCAATGGCACACCGTCATCGAGGGTCTGCGCAGTTACTTGCAGGGCGGGCAGTTCGAGCAGGGTTTGATGGAAGCCATACGCGCGGTGGAGGGTCTGCTGGCGGAGCACTTCCCGCCCACGGCGGCACCGCCGCGCAACGAGCTGCCTGACGCGGTGGTGGTGCTCTGAGCGTGCTCAGCGTTTGCTGCCGTTGCGCGAGGATTTGACGGCTGCGCGTTTCATCTCTGCCGCCTGTCCGGCATTCAGTGGCGCCAACGGTGGGAACGGCGCCAACGGCTTTGGTTTGGTCTTGTAGGCCTCACGCTGCGGGGCATGGCCCAGTGGCGGGAATTCAAACTGCTTTTGCGGCACGGACACATCCGGCAGGTGGTCCAGCAGATGGCGGATCAGCGTCAGGCGGCCGCGGCGCTGGTCATTGAAGTCCACCAAGGTCCATGGGGCGTGCTTGTTGTGCGTCGCCTTGAGCATGCGATCGCGCGCGCGGCCATAGTCCTTGTAGTGCTGACGCGCCTGCAGGTCGATCGGAGAGAGCTTCCACTGCTTGAGCGGGTCTTCGGCCCGCTCCGCAAAACGCTCCTCCTGATGGGCCTGGTCCACGGTGAGCCAATACTTGAACAGCAGCAGGCCGTCATCGACCAGCATGCGTTCGAAGATGGGCGCCTGATCCAGAAAGGCCTGGGTCTGGGCCGGGCTGCAGAACCCCATCACCGATTCCACGCCCGCGCGGTTGTACCAGCTGCGGTCGAACAGCACGATCTCACCCGCGGCGGGCAGTTGTGCCACGTAGCGCTGGAAGTACCACTGGCCCTGTTCACGCTCGCTGGGCTTGTCCAGCGCGACGGTGCGGCATTGGCGCGGGTTGAGGGTCTCCGAAATGGCATTGATCACCCCGCCCTTGCCTGCCGTGTCACGCCCTTCGACGATCACCAGCACCCGTCGCCTGGCATGCTGCACCCAGCGCGCCATGGTGTTCAGTTCGATCTGCAGCGGTTCCAGCAGATCCAGGTAGTCGGACTTGGAGAGCTTGGCGGCCGCCAGGTCTTTCGGATCCGCCAGGGCCGCCTGATCCGCCAATTCAGCGGCGGCCCCCGAGTCGTGCTTCCCCTGCTTCTTGCCTTGCTTGTTGCCTTGCTTGTTGCCGTGCCCCATGCCGCGATCCCTTGGTCAGTGGTGTCTCCGCCCCAAGCCTAACGGATCTGTCGCTTACTGCAGCTCCAGCACCTGCATCGCCGCCCAGCTCTCGCCGGGCGCCAGTTCCACCGGGTGCAGCACCTGGGCGGCTTCCACACACAGCATCTGGCGGTAGCCATCGGCCGGCATGTCGCTGAAGGCCGCGCCCTTCTCCTCACCGGGGTTCCAGACCACGACATCGGAAAAGCCTTGCTGGCTGACGCGCAGGCGGCGGTCGGTGTCGCGCAGCATGAGCTCGTCCTTCACCGACATGTAGATGCGGTCGAGCTCGCTGCCATCCAGGCGCAGCAGGTCTTCATGCTGCGTGTGGGCGCGGTTTTCCACCGAGTCCCAGTAGGCCAGGCCGGACAGGCCCTGAAGCGAGGCACTCAGTGAACTCTTCAGCCGCAGATAGGTGTGCAGCGCGGCGGCAAAGGAGAACGGCGTGTCGCCACGGTTCTCGCAGGCCAGCTCCATCTCCAGCGTACGGCCGGTGATGCGCACGCTGATTTCCGCCTCGAAGGCATGCGGCCAGACCATGCGGCTGGCGCCATCGTCCGTTAGGCGCAGCACTGCCAACGCGTCGTCCTTGCCAGACTCGGCGGACACCAGTTGCCAGGGCTTGTTGCGCGCAAAGCCATGCTTTTGCAGCGGGCCCCGCGTGTTGAACTGCGGAAAGATCACCGGCACGCCGCCACGGATGGCCTGGCCCGTGGCAAATGGGCTGGTGGGGGACAGGTAGAGCTGTTCCTCCCCACCGGCGGGCACCCAGGACACCAGGTGCGCCCCGTGCAGCAGCAGCGTGGCGCGTGCGCCATCGGGCGCGGTGAGTTCAATGGCTTCTAGGCCGTGGGCGCGGGAGATGAGGATGGAGCTCATGGCAGATGGGGGCTCATTCTGGCAACGGGTGCGGGACGGACATAAAAAAACCCACCGGAGCCCGGTGGGTTCTTGGCCGGTTGATGGCCTTATTTTCGTTCAGACGCCGGCTTGCGCGGGCCAGGCAGCACACCGTTGGTCGCATGGTCGCTCAACAGCCGCTGGCTGGCGATGCCAGCCACCTGATAACTGCGGTCGGTCAGGTTGTTGGCGATCTGGTCGATCAGTGCCTTGACCAGCAGACCGACGATGCCGGCGTTGTTGCTGTTGTTCTGCTCGGCCGTGGAAGCGATGGCCCTGCCGTCCCAGAGCAGGGTGCCGGTACGCAGGTCCACCAGCCTGGCTTCCATTTCCACCACCGCATCGGCGCTCAGCACCTTGTAGCTGGAGCCGTAGCGCTTGACGGTGACATAGAGGCCAGCGTCCGCGCCGAAGATGTCGCGCAGCTTGGCCTTGTCGATCGCCTGGGCATCCACGGCGTTGTCCACACCGTTGGTGCGCAGGGTCTCGTCCACCAGCGACACGGGCAGCACGTAGTAGCCCGATTCGGCCAGCGGCATGGTCAGCGTGGACAGCACCGCATAGGAAGCCCCCACCTCCGGCGAATCATTCACCGGCGGGAGGATCAGCACCGAGGCCGGCTTGGCCGCCTTGAAGGCGGTGTAGTCGTAGGGCTTGGGCGGGTTGGCACAAGCGGTGAGCACGGCCAGCACGGCGGCGGCGCCGCCCAGGCGCAGGGTGCGGCGCGGCGCCGCGGCCGAGATCGCGGAGATCGACCAGAGTGCGAACGACAGCGCGGACGAGAGCGCGGAGGACAGGGCGGAGGACAGCGCGGACATCATCGACAGGCGCGGCAGAAAACGTTGAAGCATGGTCATGGCAAGTGGTTCCTCACGGGCCGAGGTCATGGCGCCACCGCCGACGCAGCGGCGGTGGTGCTGCCGGAAGCCGCGGCGGCCGAAGCAGCGCCAGGAGCCGGCACCGCGGTCTTGGCGCTTCGCTTCTTCAGCAGCAGGTCGACGTAGGCGGCCGATTCCGGGAACAGCGCGCGTTCTGCGACCAGGTGGGCCTGCGCCGCGTCGTCGTTGCCGACCTTCGCGTACAGCAGCGCCAGATGGCCGTGCAGGCCCGGGGGCGAGGCTTCATTCGCGGCCTTGTTCCTGGCCAGTTGCGCTTCCAGCTTGACGATCTGTTCACCCGCGTTGGCGCCGCTGTTCTTGAAGTAGTCGTACAGGTTGGATTGGTAGCCGTTCCATTGGTAGAGCGGCTTGGCCGGCTGGGCGCAGCCGGTGACGATGGCGCACAGCGCAGCCACCACCAGGGCAGCACCACGCCTGCCCGAGGGCCGGGCAGTGAGGATGTTGATCATGATGCGGGCCCTCAGCGTGCTTGCGGCTTCCACGCGCCGCTGTCCACACCCTGCACCAGGTTGTTGACGGCTTCGCGGATGGCCAGGTCCAGCACCTTGCCGTTGAGGGTGGCGTCGTAGCTGGCGGTGCCGCCGAAACCCACGACTTCACGTGTGGACAGCGTGTATTCACCAGCGCCCTGCACCGAGTAGACGACCTCGGAGGTCTGGCTGTTGACCACGTTCAGCGTGACCTTGGCATAGGCCACTTGTGTCTTGCCGCGGCCCAACACACCGAAGAGTTGCTGGTCGCCGACTTCCTTGCGGCCGAACTCGGTCACGGCACCGGTCACCAGGAAATCCGCGCCCTTGATGGCCAGCGTGCCGGCCTTGTATTTGGCTTCCTGCTGGGCCTCTTCGATGTTGTCCCGGTCCAGCACATTGAAGCGGTTGGATTGCTGCAGATGCGCCAGCAGGATCGACTTGGATTGGCTGCCCAGGCGGTCGACGGCGTCCGCGAACATGCCGCGCATGTAGCTGGAGCGGTTGTCGAACTTGCCAACGGCGATGGGGGCACGGGCGCCCTGGTAGGCGGCGGGTGCGGGTGTGGGACGCGGCACATCGATGGTGCGCGATTGTTCGGTGGCGCAGGCGGACAGGGCCGCGACGGCGAGCGCCAGGGTAGCGCGGCTCCAGTTGGTCTTCAGGATGGTCTTCAGCATGGTGCTCCCTCAAGTACGAGATGCCCCACCCGCCCCGCCTCCGTGGATCGTATGGGTGGCGGTTTGTGGGGATGGTGGATCGGCAGGTCTGTTGACCGATTCGGAGACTGTACCGTGGGCCGCACTGCGTACGGAACATGCAGAGCTTGTTCATTGACCGTCTACATGTGAACCCATTCATGAAAGGCAGGCGACCATGAAAAACGGCAGGACCACGGGGAACGTGGTGCCTGCCGTTCGGGGTGATGGCCACCGTGGTCGTCACCACGGGAGCCTCACCGGCTTGCGGGGTTCAGCGCTTGGCGCGGAACCTCCGCAGTGCGGCGATCTGCGCGGCCATGGCCGCGAATTCGCTTTGTGCCTTGGCGAAGTCGATATCGCTCTTGGCGTTCTTCATTGCGTCCTCGGCGGCCTTTTTGGCGGCTTCGGCGCGGGCCTCGTCCAGGTCCTTGCCGCGGATGGCGGTGTCGGCCAGCACGGTGACCATATCCGGCTGCACTTCCAGCAGGCCGCCGGCCACGAAGACGAACTCTTCTTCGTTGGTATCGGCGCGCTGGATGCGCACGGCACCCGGCTTGATGCGGGTGATCAGGGGGGTGTGCTTGGGCAGGATACCCAGCTCACCGCCCTCGCCCGGGAGCGCCACGAACTTTGCCTCGCCAGAGAAGATCTGCTCTTCCGCCGAGACCACATTCACGTGGATGGTTGCCATCTTGATTCCAATCAATTCGAAAATCCCCAGGACCCGTCTCCAACGTCAGCACAGCTAACTTCCAGAGAGCCAGCCACCGAGGGAAAAAGATTCAGAAAGCAAGCAGACGGTGCGAGGGCCAGGCGCCGCGCGCAGCCGGACTCAAGTCCGGCGAGCACGGCAACGACGCCCTCGCGCCGTATGCGCCGCTTACTGGATCTTTTTCGCTTTTTCGAAGGCTTCGTCGATGGTCCCGACCATGTAGAACGCCTGTTCCGGCAAGTGATCGCATTCGCCGTTCACGATCATCTTGAAACCACGGATGGTTTCCTTCAGCGGAACGTACTTGCCCGGTGCGCCAGTGAACACTTCTGCCACGTGGAACGGCTGCGACAGGAAGCGCTGGATCTTGCGGGCGCGAGCCACGGCCTGCTTGTCTTCCGGCGACAGTTCGTCCATGCCCAGGATGGCGATGATGTCGCGCAGTTCCTTGTAGCGCTGCAGCACGGACTGCACCGCACGGGTGGTGTTGTAGTGCTCTTCGCCAATGACGTTCGGGTCGATCTGACGCGAGGTCGAGTCCAGCGGATCCACAGCCGGGTAGATACCCAGCGAAGCGATGTCACGAGACAGCACAACGGTGGCGTCCAAGTGGGCGAAGGTGGTCGCGGGGGACGGGTCGGTCAAGTCATCCGCAGGCACGTACACGGCCTGGATGGAGGTGATCGAACCGACCTTGGTGGACGTGATCCGCTCTTGCAGACGGCCCATTTCCTCGGCCAGCGTCGGCTGGTAGCCCACGGCGGAAGGCATGCGGCCCAGCAGTGCGGACACTTCGGTACCGGCCAGCGTGTAGCGGTAGATGTTGTCCACGAAGAACAGCACGTCACGGCCTTCGTCACGGAAGGCTTCGGCCATGGTCAGGCCGGTCAGTGCCACGCGCAGACGGTTGCCCGGGGGCTCGTTCATCTGGCCATAGACCATGGCGACCTTCGACTTGCTCAGGTCCTCCTGGTTCACGACGCCGGCATCCGACATTTCATGATAGAAGTCGTTGCCCTCGCGGGTACGCTCGCCGACACCAGCAAACACCGACAGACCCGAGTGAGCCTTGGCGATGTTGTTGATCAGCTCCATCATGTTCACGGTCTTGCCCACGCCGGCGCCACCGAACAGACCCACCTTGCCGCCCTTGGCGAACGGGCAGATCAGGTCGATCACCTTGATGCCGGTTTCCAGCAGCTCTTGCGACGGGCTCAGCTCGTCATAGGCCGGGGCCTTGCGGTGGATCGCGGCGGTCCGTTCGCTGGACACGTCACCGCGTTCATCGATCGGGTTGCCCAGCACGTCCATGATGCGGCCCAGGGTGGCCTGGCCGACCGGCACCTGGATCATGTCGCCGGTGTTGTAGACCTCGGTGCCGCGGCGCAGGCCGTCGGACGAACCCAGCGCAATGGTACGGACCACGCCGTCGCCCAGCTGCTGCTGCACTTCCAGCGTCAGGGCCGAGCCTTCCATCTTGAGGGCGTCGAACACCTTCGGCATGCGGTCGCGCGGGAACTCCACGTCCACCACGGCGCCGATGCACTGAACGATCTTGCCCACCGATTGAGTGTTAGCCATTTTTTCGTTCCTTCAATTCAAATCTTTGCGTTCCAGCGATCAGCCCCGGGGGCTTACCCGCCGATGGCGGCCGCGCCGCTGACGATTTCCGACAGTTCCTTGGTGATCGCGGCCTGGCGGGTCTTGTTGTAGACCAGCTTCAGCTCACCGATCAGGGTGCCGGCGTTATCGGTTGCGGCTTTCATCGCCACCATGCGAGCCGATTGCTCGGACGCCATGTTCTCGGCCACGGCCTGATAGACCAGGGCTTCGGTGTAGCGCACCAGCAGCTCGTTGATGACCGTCGGCGCATCCGGCTCGTAGAGGTAGTCCCATGCGTGACCGGCGGCGTCCGTCTCCAGCGACTCGGGCGTCAGGGGCAGCAATTGCAGCACCACTGGCTCCTGCTTCATCGTGTTGATGAAGCGCGTGTAGCAGAGATAAACAGCCGAGAGCCTGCCTTCCGCGTAAGCGTCCAGCAGCGTCTTCACCGGGCCGACGAGGCGCTCCAGCTGCGGGCTGTCGCCCAGCTGCGTGGCATGCGCGACGACCTTGGCGCCGATGCGGTTCATGAAACCGAGACCCTTGTTGCCGATCGCGACCACTTCCGACTTCTGACCCGCGACCTCCAGCTCCTTGAGCTTGTTGGTCGTGGCGCGAAGCAGGTTGGTGTTGAGACCACCGCACAGGCCTTTGTCCGTCGTGACCACCACGAAACCAGCCGTCCGGGCCTCGGTATTCGCCACCATGAAGGGGTGACGGAATTCCGGGTTGGCCTTGGACAGATTGGCCGCGATGTTGCCGACCTTCTCGGCGTACGGGCGAGCCGCGCGCATCCGATCCTGCGCCTTGCGCATTTTCGAAGCCGCGACCATTTCCATGGCCTTGGTGATCTTGCGGGTGTTCTCGACCGACTTGATCTTGCCGCGAATTTCCTTGCCTGCTGCCATGATTTCTCCTTTTAGTTCCCCGACAAGGCCGCATTGCTACGGCTGGAGCGCCCGGCCCGACCCATCCAGTGGCGCCCATGGCACTGGCTCTGCCAGGCCATCGGGTGCGCCCCCTGGAGGAGGACGTGCGAAGCGCGTCGGGGGTGGGTCATGTTCAGGCGAAGGACTTCTTGAAGGAAGTGATCGCAGCGTTCAGCTCGGCTTCAGCGTCCTTGTCCATCGCCTTGTCGTTCTCCAGCTTTTGCAGCAGAGCGCCATGCGAGGTTTTCAGGAACTGATGCAGACCATGCTCGAACGGCAGGACCTTCTTGACGTCGATGTCGTCCATGAAGCCCTTGTTCGCGGCGTACAGCGACGCACCCATCAGGCTGATGGGCAGCGGCGAGTATTGGGGCTGCTTCAGCAGTTCCGTCACGCGGGCACCACGGTCGAGCTGCTTGCGGGTCGCGGCGTCCAGGTCGGAAGCGAACTGCGCGAAGGCAGCCAGCTCACGGTACTGGGCCAGGTCGGTACGGATACCGCCGGACAGCGACTTGATCAGCTTGGTCTGGGCCGCACCACCGACGCGCGACACCGAGATACCGGCGTTGATCGCGGGACGGATACCGGCGTTGAACAGGTTGGTTTCCAGGAAGATCTGGCCGTCGGTGATCGAGATCACGTTGGTCGGCACGAAGGCGGACACGTCGCCAGCCTGGGTTTCGATGATGGGCAGCGCCGTCAGCGAACCCGTCTTGCCCTTGACCTCACCCTTGGTGAAGGCTTCCACGTACTCGCCGTTCACACGGGCGGCACGCTCCAGCAGACGGCTGTGGAGATAGAACACGTCGCCGGGGAATGCTTCGCGGCCCGGGGGACGACGCAGCAGCAGCGAGACCTGGCGGTAGGCCACGGCCTGCTTGGACAGATCGTCATAAACGATCAGGGCGTCCTGGCCACGGTCACGGAAGTATTCGCCCATCGTGCAGCCGGAGTAGGCCGACACGTATTGCATCGCCGCCGATTCAGACGCCGAGGCGGCCACGACGATGGTGTACTCCATCGCACCGGCCTGTTCCAGAGCACGCACCACGTTCTTGATCGACGAAGCCTTCTGGCCGATCGCGACGTAGACGCAGGTCATGTTCTGACCCTTCTGGCTGATGATGGCGTCGATGGCCACGGCGGTCTTGCCGGTCTGGCGGTCACCGATGATCAGCTCGCGCTGGCCACGGCCGACCGGCACCATCGCGTCGATGGACTTCAGACCGGTCTGCACCGGCTGGTCCACGGACTGACGTGCGATCACGCCGGGCGCGACCTTTTCGATCACGTCCGTCAGCTTGGCGTTGATGGGACCCTTGCCGTCGATCGGCTGGCCCAGGGCGTTCACCACACGGCCGATCAGCTCGGGGCCGACCGGCACTTCCAGGATGCGGCCCGTGCACTTGACGGTGTCGCCTTCCACGATGTGCTCGTAGGCACCCAGGATCACGGCGCCCACGGAGTCGCGTTCGAGGTTCAGCGCCAGGCCGAAGGTCTGGCTGCCGTCAGCGGCAGCCGGGAACTCCAGCATTTCGCCTTGCATCACATCGGACAGGCCGTGCACGCGCACGATGCCGTCCGACACGGACACCACGGTGCCCTGGTTGCGGACGTCAGTCGAAGCGCCCAGGCCTTCGATGCGGCTCTTGATGAGTTCGGAAATTTCAGCAGGATTCAGTTGCATTGCTTGCTCCCATCGGCAACCTGCCTAGGCAGGTCACCCGGGTGAATCGGGGGGATCTTGGCAGTCGGGCTGTTCCTGAGGCCAAGGCCTCAGGCGGTCAGCGCCACTTTCATGCGTTCCAGACGGGCCTTCACCGAGGTGTCCAGCACCTCGTCGCCGACCACCACTCGGATACCGCCGATCAGGCCAGGCTCCAGCTCAACATTGGCTTGCAGCTTGCGACCGAAGCGCTTCTCCAGCGTCGCCACCACTTCGGCCAGCTGGGCTGGTTCGATGGGGTAGGCGCTGTAGATGTGCGCATCGGCCACGCCGGAAGCCGCGTTGGCCAGGTCGTGGAACTGCTGGACCATCGCCGGCAGCGCCGCCAGGCGGCCGTGGGTGATCACTTCACGAAGGAAGTTCTGCACACCGGCCAGCGGTTGCAGCTTCGCCGCGGAGGTCATCACCTGATAGACCTGGTCGGGATTGACCTTGGGGTCTTCGGCAAACTGGCGCAGCGCGCTGTCCTGGGCCACCATGGCCAGTGCAGCGAGTTGCTCCTGCCAGGCCTTGGTGTCCTGACGAGAGGCCACCTGGAACAGCGCCTCGGCGTAGGGACGGGCAATGGTTGCGAGTTCAGCCATGATTACAGCTCCGTCTTCAGACGGTTCAGCAATTCGGCGTGCACGCTGGCATTGACCTCGCGCTGCAGGATCTGTTCGGCACCCTTGACGGCCAGCGCGGCGACCTGCTCGCGCAGGGCCTCACGGGCACGCACCGACTGCTGCTCGGCGTCAGCCTTGGCAGCAGCAATGATCTTGGCAGCTTCGTCTTCCGCGCGCTTCTTCGCCTCGTCCACGATCGCCACGCCGCGCTTTTCAGCGTCGGACAGCAGCTTGGTGGATTCGTTGCGGGTCTGGGCCAGTTGCTCGTCGACCTTCTTGTTGGCCGAGGCCAGTTCGGCCTTGGCCTGGTCAGCGGCAGCGAGGCCGGCACGGATCTTTTCCGCACGCTCGTCCAGCGCCTTCACGATCGGCGGCCAGATGAACCGCATCGTGATGAGCACGAGGATGATGAACGGGATCCACTGAATGAACAGGCTTGCGTTGATATTCACGGCACGATCCTTTCAGTCGTGAAAGGTTCGAGGGAAATCAGCGCAGCACGAACGGGTTGGCGAACGCGAACAGCAGAGCGATAGCCACGCCGATCAGGAAAGCGGCGTCGATCAGACCAGCCAGAATGAACATCTTGGTTTGCAGTTCGTTCATCAGCTCGGGTTGACGAGCCGACGACTCCAGGAACTTGCCGCCCATCAGCGCGATGCCGATGGAAGCGCCGATCGCGCCCAGACCAACGATGATGCCGCAAGCCAGAGCGACCAGACCGAGGATGTTTTCCATGTTTTGCTCCTGAGAGAGTTAGATAAAAAAGAAAAGGGAAAGGGAACGAGAGAGAAAGCTGCCGGGGTCCGCCGGATCAGTGCGCGTCGTGCGCCTGGCCCAGGTAGATCAGCGTCAGCATCATGAAGATGAAGGCCTGCAGCGTGATCACGAGGATGTGGAACAGCGTCCAGACCGTGCCCGCCAGGACGTGGCCGATAGCCAGGCCGATGCCGGTGCCAGTCAGGGCCCAGCCGCCGCCCATCAGGGCGATCAGCATGAACACAAGTTCGCCGGCAAACATGTTGCCGAACAGTCGCATGCCATGAGACACCGTCTTGGCGATGAACTCGATGATCTGCATCAGGAAGTTGAAGGGCCACAGCAGGAAGTGGTCGCCGAACGGGGCGGCGATCAGTTCATGGCCCCAGCCGCCGAGGCCCTTGATCTTGATGTTGTAGAAGAAGCACAACAGCAGGATGAAGGTGGACATGCCCAGGGTGGTGGACAGGTCGGCGGTGGGCACCACACGCATGTAGGCGTGGTGGGCGTCATGGCCGGTGGAGGCGACATAGCCGGTCCAGGCGGACGGCAGGAAGTCCACCGGCAGCATGTCCATGGCATTCATGAAGAAGATCCACAGGAACACGGTCAGGGCCAGCGGGCCGACAAAGCGGCGGCTCTTCTCGTTGTGGATCAGCGCCTTGGCCTGGTTGTCGACCATTTCGACCAGGATTTCGACGGCAGCCTGGAAGCGACCCGGCACCCCGGCATGAGCCTTGCGTGCCACACGCCACAGGATGAACACGGCCAGCAGGCCGAGCACCGAGGTATAGAGCAGCGAGTCGAAATTGAAAACGCTGAAATCGACCGGACCCACCTGCTTCGCGTTCTCGAACGCGAAGTTCTTCTGCCAATGCTGCAAGTGGTGGGTGATGTACTCACCGGAGGTCGGCGCGTGTCCTTCTGCTGCCATGGTTGCTTTTCCGTCGCTATTTTCTGATTCGACCCTGCCGAAGCAGGGCCAGCCAATTTGCCTTCAGGCACACCACCATGGCGGTCAGCAATGCTGGCCAGCTCAAGGCGGGGTACCGCAGGACGACCGCCACCAGGATGGCGACCGCCACGATCATCTTGATCAGCTCCCACACCATGAACGCCAGCACCGCGCTACCTGCATTCATGGCCGATCGCCGTGTGGTTCCCCACGCCATCAAGGCGCCGGGCACCACCACCGAGCCAGCGCCAAACAGCGCCGACCAGGCTTTGCTGCCTTCCTGGGTCAACAACCCCCACAAGGCAACCATCACCACACCAGCCACCACCTGCCAGCCCACAAGAACCCATGGGGACAGGACGGGAAGCCGGGCCCTCAGCGCCGCCGCCTCTTCGGGAGACAGGGGCTTGAAAGCCTGTTCGCCGTCCGCATCTTCCTCGGGTGAGTCGTCCCAAGCGGTGCGCGATGCATTCCGTGAGTGCCGGCCGACGCCTGTGGGGTCGGTACGGTCAATGGAATGCCTGGGCGCTGGCACACGCGCGGGGTCGGGGGTCACAGCTACAAGGGGGCAGGCGGCAAAACCCCGAGAGTATATGTGGTTTGTGCTTACCGCCCCTTAACAGAGCCAGTCATGCGGCATCACGCACGAACTTGACAGCGCGTGCGATCCGCGACTAGGAGGCCCCCGCGCCTATTCCAGCCGGGCGAAATTGACCGGAAGCCCGGCCACCGGCACGCGCAGTTTCAGCACGCACCCTGCCCAAGGTTGGGTCGCCAATTCCTCGGCGCTGCGCTTTTCTCGTGCAGTGGTCACAAAAAGCGTGCGCAGGTCCGCGCCACCAAACGCCGGCATGGTGATGCACCTCACTGGCAAGGGGATGGTCTGCAGCAGCTCGCCTTGTGGGGAGAAGCGCAGCAACTGCTGGCCTTCCATCATCGCCACCCAGTAGCCACCCTCCACATCCACGGCGGCGCCATCCGGCCGGCCGCCATAGGTCTGCAGCGGCTGACCTTCGGCCCGAGGCGGGAAACCCACAAACGGGCGGCGTTCGCCCAAGCTGCCGGATTTCTGATCGAAGTCGAACTGATAAACCTCATGGGCCTTGGTGTCCGACCAATACATCGTGCCGCCCTCCGGGCTCCAGGCCAGGCCGTTGGACGTGGTGATGCCGTCCTGCATGAGTTCGAAGCGGCCATCGCGGTAGCAATACAACGCGGACACCGGCTGGCGTGCATCGTCGATGGTGCCGACCCACAGGCGGCCTTGCGCGTCCGCCTTGCCGTCATTGAAGCGGCGCTTGGTGCTGTCGTAGGGGGCGTCGGCCAGCAGCACGTAGTGGCCGCTGTCCGGGTTGAAGCGCCACAGGCCGTTGCGCTGGGCCAGCAGCAGGCCGCCCTGCGCCAGCGGCGCGATGCAGCCGGGCTCGCTGTTCAAGTCCCAGCGCTGCGGAGCGGCATCACCCTCGAACCATCGCAACAACGCGTGCCCGGGAATGTCCAGGTAGTAGAGGCACTGCTCCTGTGGATGCCAGAACGGCGACTCGCCGAGCAGGGCCGGCGTCAAGGACGCGGGCTCGATCTGGAACAGGGACTCGTTGAAGGCGGATGGCGCCGTGGCGGGCGCAGCGGCGGGAGAGGTCGATGGGGAGGATGTGGAGGTGGGGGTCGGCATCCCGCGATGCTATGCCCGTAACTGCAGGAAACCCAGCTCGCCGCCAAAATCCCGCCCGCGCCTCAAGCCAGATCGACCTTCAGGTAGTGCGCCCCGGCAATCGGATTGAAGTAGTACGGCGGGATTTCCTGGAAGCCCAGGCTCTCGTAGAGCTCGCGTGCGGCTTCCATGTCGTCCAGCGTGTCCAACAGCATGCTGGAGTAGCCGGCGCTGGTGGCGCGCTCGATCAATGCATCCGCCAGCGTGCGGCCCAGGCCGAAGCTGCGGAAGGCGGGCCGCACAAACAGCCGCTTCATCTCGCAGGCGTTGGCATAGTCGCTGTCGGCCAGCGGCCGGAAGCCGCCGCAGCCCGCCACCCGGCCGTCCACCAGGGCCAGCACCAGCGCACCTTGTGGCCCGGCATATTCGCCAGGCAGGGTCCGCAGCTCCTCATCGAAGTTCTGGAAGTCCAGGTCGATCTTCAGGCTCTGCGCGTATTCATGAATGATCTGCCGGGCTTCTTCCCACAACGCGGGCGAATCCGGACAGATCAAGGCTATCTCTGGGGTATCCACGGCCGAAGTTTATCCAGCACCGCGGCGCCTTGTCAGTCGGCATTTGGAGAGATGCCCCCAGGGCTTCCCCTGGGAGGCAAGGACTGGCGCCAGCATGGCCTCGGTCCGGCCTGTCACCGGAGCCTGGGACATGCCGCAGCGGCTCAGTCCAGTGTGGCCTCGATCGCCTGCAGGTCCACCTCGCCCTTGGGCGTGGACAGACGGGCGCTGAGCCCGTCGCGCGCATCGATGGTGTCGAGTTGCACGCCGCTGGGCGGCAGCTTGTCAGTCGGGTGGCCGGTGCCGCTCCATTCGATGGGGGTGGGCAGGCCTTCCTTGCGCAGGCGGCGGCCGTCCTCGCGCAGCGCCAGGCGCCAGCGCATGTCGCCGCGCGACCCCTCTACCGGCTGCCCGGCATCCACGCCCTCACCCTGCCAGTAGGCCAGCGCGGCATCGAGATTGGGAACGCGTGCCACCCAGTGCAGCAACCCCGGGCCCTCCTTCAGGCGCGCCTGCACGGCGGGCTGGTCCAGATCGAACCAGCGTGCCCGCGCCGGCTGGGGTGCGGATGGGTCGATGGCAATGATTTCCAGATAGCAGCGCGGGTAATTCGGCGCGCTGATGTTCAGCAACAGGTTGTGCGTGCCCATCCAGGCGTGCTGGCCGCCGGGCTGGGGTGACACGCCCAACACCTGTTCGCACCACTGACGCCCCTCCTCCAGGGTGTTCGCAGCAATGACGAGATGATCAACTTCCATGCTCATGGTTTCACAACCTCACCTGACCGTGGATCAATGGCGTCACATCGCCGCCAATCCAGCAATGTGCACCCTCCCGCGCCACATGAACCCGACCGGCACGCCCCAAGGCGGCGCCCTGGGCGGCCACATAGCTGTCGGGCGCCAGACCGGCGCCCTGCAGCCATAGTGCCAGACCTGCGTTGAGGCTGCCGGTGACCGGGTCTTCCGGCACCCCCAGCGTCGGCACGAAGGCCCTGACTTCGAATTGCTGCGGCGAACCCGGAGGATACGCGCCAACGACACCCAGCTTGAGCCCCTTCATGACATTGAAGTCAGGATCCAGGGACAGCACTGCGTCGGCCGATTGCAGACGGGCGGCCATCCAGCCCGGGCCGTTGTCCACCCAGACCAGATCCACCAGCGCAGCCGCCTCGATCCGCAGCGATTGCAACACCTGCGCACGCAGGGCCGGCTCCTCCACCGGCCCCTGCCGGCGCAGCGGCGGCGCGGCAAAGGCCAGGCGTGCACCGTCCCGGCGGATGCGCACCAAGCCGATGGCGCATTCCTGCACCACCTCGCCCGGCTTCTTCGGGTCGCCACCACTGGCCAGCCAGGCATGGGCCGAGCCCAGCGTGGGGTGGCCCGCGAAGGGCAGTTCCCCACCGGGCGTGAAGATACGGACGCGATAGTCCGCCGCGGCATCTGTGGGCGGCAGCAAGAAGGTGGTCTCCGACAGATTGGTCCAGCGGGCAAACGCGGCCATCTGCGCCTGCGACAGGCCCGCGCCGTCCACCACCACCGCCAGCGGGTTGCCCTTGAGCGGCTGCTGCGTGAAGACATCGACCTGGACGAAACGGCGCAATTCAGACATGGAGACCTCCCGGTGTGATTCCGTCCGTGATCCCTTCGCTCACGGCGTGGGTGCCTCAGCCATCGCCAGGGCCTCGTGCAGCACCCGGCCGAGCTTCTCGACACCTTCACGGATGAGCGCCGGCGTGAGGGTCACGAAGGACAGTCGCAGCGTGCGTGGATCGGGTTGATGTGCATAGAAGGCGGCGCCCGGCACGTACGCCACGCCCGCGTCCACGGCACGGGGTAGCAAGGCCATGGCATCCAGCCCCTCGGGCAGGCGGATCCAGAAGAACATGCCTCCCTCAGGGCTGCGCCAATCGCAACCGGCCGGCAGATGCTCGCGCAGCGCTTCGGCCATGGCATCCCGGTTGGCCTTGTAAAGCGCGCGGATGCGGGGCACGTGCGTGTCCAGGAAGCCGTCCTTCACCACCTCATGCACCACCCGCTGGTTGAAGCCAGGCGTGTGCAGGTCTGCAGCCTGCTTGGCCTGCAGCAGCTTCGGATACAGCTCGGTCGGCGCAATCATGTAGCCCAGCCGGAAGCCCGGTGTGAGCACCTTGGAGAAGGAGCCCAGGTAGATGCTGCCTTCCGGCCAGAGCGAGCTGAGGGACGGTGGCGGGGGCTGGTCGAACCAGAGGTCGCCATAGGGGTTGTCCTCCACCACCGGGACGCCCGCGCGGCGTGAAGCCTCCATCACGGCTTCACGCCGCGCCTGGCTCATCACCCGGCCGGTCGGGTTCTGGTAGTTGGGCAGCAGATAGCTGAAGCGGGTGCCCGGCGCGTCATGCGGCAAGGCTTCGATGGCCGAGGGCAGCGGCCCCTCGTCATCACTCTCCAGGCTGGCAAACAGCGGCTCGTACGGGGTGAAGGCCTGCAGCGCACCGAGATAGGTCGGCGTCTCCACGGCCACGGGCGCACCCACATCACACAGCAGCTTGCCCACCAGGTCCAGGCCCTGCTGGGAACCACTGGTGACCAGCACCTGGTCCGGCGTGACTCGCAGCCCGAGCAAGGTCACGCGCTGCGCCACCCATTCGCGCAGCGGTGCGTAGCCTTCGCTGGCAGCGTATTGCAGTGCCTCCCTGGACTGCTGGCCCAGTACCCGATCACAGGCGGCCTGGATGGCCTCGACCGGGAAGGTGTCGGCAGACGGCAGGCCGCCCGCCATGGACAGGATGCCCGGCTTCTCGGTGACCTTGAGAATCTCTCGGATGATGGACGGGTTCATGCGCGCGGCGCGGCGAGCTTGCGTCCAGGGGCTGCGGTTCATGGAAAGTCTCCGACTTCAAAAAAGTGCGGGCGCGGCAGCGCCTCGGATGCCAAGTCTAGTGGTGCCCACCAGCACAGAACCAATACACTGGCCCACATCAGTGCTTCATCTGTATTGGCATGGATACCAGCACAGCTTCGCCACTCGCCCCACCTGCCCTCACGGTGCTGTCTCGCAATGCCAGCCAGCCGCTTGCCCAGCAGCTGGCGCAGCGCTTCGCGGCCCGTATCCATCAGCGTCTGCTGTTGCCCGGGGCGCGGTTGCCCTCGGTGCGGGACTGCGCCAGGAACCACGGCGTCAGCCCCTACACAGTGGTCGCGGCCTATGACCAGTTGCTCGCGCAGGGTTTGCTGGAGGCTCGCAAGAAGCGTGGGTTTTTCGTTCGCGAAACCAGACCCCAGCCGATGCGCCCCTCCGCACCGGGTTGGGTGCCGGCCAATGCCCCGCTGCCGCCACCCGTGGATGCAGGCGCGCTCATCCGGGGCATGTTCCAGGCGGATGCCCGTCGCTCCCCCGGGCTGGGCACACTGCCGGCGGAGTGGCTGGACCTGGGCTTGCTGCAGGGCACGCTGCGCCGTCTGACCACCCAGGCCGATGACGCCCTGCTGTCCGGTTATGGCGACCCGCTGGGGGACCAGCGACTGCGGGAGGCCCTGTCCGTTCGGCTGCTGGACCTGTCCGTCCAGGCGGACCCGAGCCAGATCATGAGCACCGTGGGGGCCACGCATGGGCTGGACCTGACCACTCGCGCCTTCCTCAAGCCCGGCGACGCCGTGCTGGTGGACGAGCCCGGCTGGGCAATCGAATACGCCCGCCTCTCTCAGGCGGGCATGCGGCTGCTGCCGGTGCCGCGGGGGGAGTTGGGGCCGGACCTGGCGGTGATGCGCCGGCTGGTGGCGGAGCACCGGCCCCGTATGTATGTCACGGTATCGGTGCTGCACAACCCGACCGGGGCCATGCTCAGCCTGGCCAGCGCGCACCAGATCCTGCGCATTGCGCATGAGGCCGACCTGCTCATCGTCGAGGACGATACCTACGCCTTCTTCGCCCCCAACCACGCGCCACGCCTGGCCGCGCTGGACCAGTTGCAGCGCACCATCTACATCTCCGGTTTTTCCAAGATGCTGTCGCCCGCCTGGCGCGTGGGCTTCGTCGCCGCCAGTCCGGACCGCATCGCCCAGCTCACCGAGCTCAAGCTGCTGGCCTCGTTGACCACCAGCCCTTTGATGGACCGTGCCGTGGCCCTGTGCCTGGAACAGGGGCTGCTGCGCCGCCATGCGGAGCGGGTCTCGGCCCGGCTCGTCACCGCACGCCAGCGCTGCATGCGGCTGGCCGAGGACGCCGGTTTCCGCTTCGTGGCGCCCCCCGCCGGCCTGTTTGGTTGGGTGGATGTGGGCGTGGACACGGAGCGTCTGGCCCAGCCCATGATGGACCAGGGCTGGCTCATCGCGCCCGGCATCCTGTTCAGCCCCACCCGCCAGCCCGGCACGCTGATGCGCATCAACTTCGCGACCTCGCAGGACGCGCGCTTCTGGCGCGCATTGGCGGAGACGGTTGAACGGCTGCATCGCTGACGGTCACCGTGGCTCTGCAGGGTCGCCCAGGGCCTTCAGCTGTTGACGGAACTCGATGAAGTAACGGGTTTGCTCGCCGTCCGGTCTGCGCGAAAGCGCCGTGGTGTTGAATGCCTCCCGACTCCCTGCCGCCACGATCCATGGGGCACCTTGACCGTCGCGACCTTCCAGCCGGTTGATATGCTGCTGGATGATGGGCCACCGCGCCCCGCACGCTGCGGCACTGCTCGACGCTTCTTCCAATATCCAACGATCCAACCCGCCGCCAGCCCCCTGATCACGAACCAGCAACGCCACGGCCAATGCTGCGCAACTGCGCTCCAGGCCATCTCTGGACTGCGCCTTCAGGCCGAGCAAGAGCCTGGCAGGGTCATATTCAAGCCAAGTGGCGAACCGCTGGCCGAGCGCTGTCCCGCTGTTGGTCAGGTGGCGCCCCCAGGCCAATCTTTCGTTGGGGTCGATCGCTGCGCGATGGCGGTCCAACGCCGGGCTGCACAACCGCTCAAGCTGATGCTGCGCTTCGTGCCAGGCTCCGCTGGGCAGCGCCTCCTCGCACGCCGGCAAACGAGTCAGCTCCATCAACGCGGCCAAAGTGGTAGGTGGGGTCAGATCAAGATATTGAACTGTCCCGGCGCCAATGGCCGTCGGAAGCCTGTTGTCCAGCCCGCCTTGTCCGACGATCAGGCAGCGGGATTTGCACTCGATGGACTCCACCACCACTTGACCGCTCACTTCCAGCCGGGCTTCGGCCCACTCAGTCTCGAACGCGTCGCCCATCGACACCTTGCGGACGGAGGCATTGACCAACTCGATGCGATTCGCTTCGATATCGCCATTCACCTCGGCGCCATTCACCAGGATGTCTGCACGTGTGGAGCGCCGACCGCTCCCGCCGAGGTGCTCCACCTTGCCCTCCACACGGCTCCCACTCTCGATGAGAATATGCCCCGCGCTGGTGGCAATGTTGCCCTGAAGGGTGGCGTCGCGGATGGTGATGTTCCCCGTTTTTGTCCTGATGGTGTAACCGCTGGCGGGGCCCAACAGCCGGGCCCCTGGCTGCACCTGCACGTTACCACTGCGGGTATTGATCGGGTCCCTAGTGAGATTGTGAAACCCAAAGAGCGTCACATCCTTGCTCGATTCAAGTCCTGTTGCCTCACGCCGGGCGCCGCCTCGCATGACGACAGACTCATCGGCCTCCCCGGGCTCACCACCGTACGCCCCTGGTGAGTCAGCGAGCGCTGATGCACTGCCGACATTCAGCAATGGGTTCATGAAAGCCTCCTGAAAGGCGTTGAGTCTGCAGTTGCGGAGCAGATGTTCAGTCGCCCCGAATGCTATGCAGGCCAGAAGCCATAAGATCCGGGTCATGAACGTCGCCCCTTCCACGCCCACGCCCACGCCCACGTCCTCTTCCTCTTCCTCTTCCGACACCCAGGCCCTGGGCCAGGCACTGGCCGCTGCCTGGACACAGGGTCAGCCTCTCGACGACGCACGCTGGTCACTGTCCGACGAAACGGCTGCCTATGCCGCCCAGGCAGCGCTGGCCCAGGCGCTTCAGTGGTTGACGCCAGGACGGACGCAGTTCTGGAAATGCGGCGGTGGCTCGCGGACAGCACCGCTGGGCCAGTCGCCCCTGGCGCCGCTGGGTGTGCGAGAAGTGCGCGGCCTGCGCCACGGCGGTGACTTCAGCGACCTGCGCCTCATGGGCGCCGAAGCCGAGATCGCCTTGCGCCTCGGCCAGGATGTCACCCCCGCCATGGCCGCCGATCTGCAGCCCGGCCAGACCCATGGGTTGATCGATGCGATGTGCGTGGCCGTTGAGTGGATCCACTCCCGCTGGGCGCGCGGCATGAAGGCAGACCCCCTGCTGCGCCTGGCCGATGCCCAGTCGCATGGCGCTCTCGCCCTGGGCCCGTGGCTGGCCTGGGATGCTTCACGGGAATGGCGCCGCCAGCCCTGCGAACTGCAGATCGGTCAGGCGGCACCATTGGCGGGCCTGGGCGGCCACGGGCTGGACGACCCGGGCTGGGTGGTGGCGCACTGGCTGCGGGCGGCGACGCGAGATGGGCAAACGGTGCCCGCCGGCAGCGTGGTGACCACAGGCGCCTGGCGCGTCGCCCTGGACCTGGCGCCTGGCACCACCGTGACGGCGCGTTTCGAGGGGCTGGGCAGCCTGAGCGTGCGCAATTGACCCGTGAGGGAGAGGCCCCCTCAGTGCCAATGGATGGCCTTCCAGAAATCCCGGAAAACGGGCGGGAGCTTGTCCGCGGGCCAATGACAAGTCGCGATGCCGGCCAGTGGATCGTCCACGTCATCGCTCAACGACGCCGACACTGCCGCCTCCGCCCTCATCCCTGAGCTCGGCGCCAAAGCGAGTACGGGCGGGTTTCTCGGTTGAATGACCCCGTTGTGCGGCTCGCCGCCCTCCATCCTGCTCATTGCGACCCTGACGTGGCCCCGGAGCACCTGGTGCTCCCGGGCAAGCTCGCCGCACGCCCCAATCAGTTGGTCGACCGCCCGGGACGGTGGAGAAGACAGCAACATCAATCCAATCGCAGCGAGGTCCTTGGTGAGATCCTCATTCATGCGCACGGAGCTCAGTCTTTCGATCAGGACATTCACATCCTGCCGAGTCCAGGCCAGGAGCAATTGCGCCATGTCATTCGCACGTCTCACGACGCTGCGCCACCATGAAAAGCTGTCCACACCAGGAACCCCATGAGACAGCTCGCACAGGGCGTACAACGCGTGCTGGAACCGACGCCACTGGCGCAAGTCCAACGGGTCATTGAGGGTCGGTAGTCGATCAGCCGCAGTCACCGCGTCGTAGGCCCCCTGCGGGGACATGTCCAGCAATGCCATATCAGCCCCTGCGCGACGGATCGCTAACGCACTGGGCTCCTCGACAATGACCAGGCAAGGCCCTGCCCCATGGATGGCATTGATAGAGCATTCGCCAGAGAGCAGCAGACGCGCCTCATCGCCCTTCAAAGCAGGCGAAAAGCCGTCCAGTTCGATGCGGTCTACGTGGGAGTTTCTCACCCGCAGGTTGCAGCCCCTCACCGTGCCCCTCACGGCCGATTCATAAATACGCGCGGTCGGAACACGCGTACAGATATGGAGCAAGCCTGCTCTTACTCCTGCAAGCGCCACAGGGCCTTGCAGCACATCGCCAAAAACCTTGCATTCCTCGCTGATGTAAATATCACCCTGCCCGGCGACGACATCCCCGTACAACTCCGTACGTCTAAGATCCACGCGGCCCGATACTGACCTGATGAGCGGCTCCATGGGGGCGCCCACCCTCAGGACAGATCCGCGAGAAGTTGCGATCCCTCCGCTGTCAGTGGCGATCTGCCCAAGGAAATTCATCTCCCTCAAGCGCACGTCATCGTCGCCGTTGACGATGCACTTTTCTTTCACGTCTGCAGGCCGCCGCACGGGGCCGCCGCCTGCACAAATCTTGCATGAAGCACCTGCTGACGGCGTGGAATTCAATGAAATCATGGCATCGGCTCCTCTAAGCCGTTGAGTGCGTCGCCGCGCCCTAGCGTTCATCGCTTGGGCTGGCCAAGCTTTTCGGGCGGCACTGCGCCCCAGGCGGGCGGTGACTCTCGCGTGCACCCAACGCCTCCCAGAAATGCCCGAAGGCAGCCGGAGGCTGAATCCCGCCCTGCTGCGGGCTACTCCCCATCATTTCCATACGGCTCATGATGAATTTCAGGTCCGCCCCGCGCGCGTGCGCAAGCCTGGCGCACTCTGCAATCAGCAGGTCGATCGTTGGGGAACGTTGAGAAGACAGCAACATCTTGCCAATGACAGCCAGGTTGCTGTGGAACTCCTCACGCCTCGCCAGGGTGCTCAGTTTTTCGGTCAGCCCCTTCACATCCTTGTCGGTCCACACCCGCAGCAGTTGCGCAAGTTCCTGCGCGCGGTTCGTGATGGTGGAACGCAAGGATTGCGAGTCCACACCGGAAACCTGGCAGGGGGGAAGCTTGCACAGCGTCAACAGCGCATGCTGGAACTGACGCCAGTGCTGCTTGTACAAGGGGGAGTCGACCGGCGGGAGTTGATCTGCCGCCGTCATCCTCTGGTAAGCCGCCATTGGGGACATATCCAGCACCACCACTTGGCCTCCGCCGCAGATATCGAGCGGCCGACCGGGTTCGTGGACAATAACCAGGGCATGCCCTGTTGCGTGGATGGTTCTGGCTTCGTTGACCGACGCGCTATTAACAAACACGATGCGCGCCTCATCGCCCATCAAGGCAGGCGCCTCGCAATCCAGGTCGATACAGCCTTGAATGGTGGTCTCGTGCAAGAGTAGATCGCTGCAGCGCAGATCGCCTTGCACAAACGACTCAACAAGATGGGCAGTCTGAGTCGTCGGATATGTGGGGAACCTCGCAGCGCCCTCCGGCGTACGCACGCCGCCCGTCAGCGTCAGATCGCCAAAAACCCGAGCCCTAATCGTGCGGACATCACCCCGCTGCGTGACGACACTGCCCTCCACCGTTGTATCCGTCAGCGATACGGAACCCGAGTCTGTGCTGACGACCGGCCAGTCTCTTTCACGGGGCCTCAGGATTGATCCCTCGGCCTTGACGTTACCGCTGCGGGTGGCGACTTTGCCCAGAAAGCTCACATGCTCCAAGTCCACGCGCTGGTCGCTAGCAATGATGTCTTCAAGGTGTGTGCCGCCCTTCAACTTGACGGGGCCTTGCGACTCACTCGGAGGGAGCAGAGGTACGGCCGGCGGCATTGAATTCACTGAGTACATGGCAGTTGATCCTCCATGCCGTTGAGTGCATCGCCGCGACCTCGCGTGCACCCAGGCGGCTGCGATCTTTTCGTGCGCCAGTGCGCCCCGGGAGCGCGGCGGCCCCTCAGCTTGGGCCGATGGCCTTCCAGAACTTCTGGAAGGCGGACGAGAACTGCTCCACCGGCAGATGAGCAGTCACGGGGGGGTGAGGTTGAGCGCCCTCGGTCTCGCGCGACGCCACCGCCCCGGAAGTAGCCCCCATATTGGTCATTTGTTTACCGATGGCGGACCGCGTCACCCCGCGCGAGCGGGCAAGCCTGGCGCACTCATCAATCAGCAGATCAATCTGCGGGGAAGGAACAGATGCCAGCAACATCGTTCCAATCGCGGCAAGGTTGTAGCCGAGCTCATCGGACCTCCACACGGTGCCTAGTTGTTCGGTCAGGCCCTTCACATCCTTGTCTGCCCATGCCCTCAGCAATTGCGCCAGTTCCTGCGCACGGTTCATGACGCTGGAGCGCCGTGATTCCCCGTCCACACCGGGAATCCTGTCGGGAAGCTGGCACAGCGTGTACAACGCATGCTGGAACTGCCGCCACTGCGGCTTGTCCAGGGGGTCATCGACCCTCGGGAGTTGATCTGCCGCCATCAGCCTCTGGTAGGCCGCCTCCGGGGACATATCCAGCACCACCACATGGCCCCCGGTGATACCGGGCAGCCAACGAGGGTTGTTGACGATGATGAGGGCCCGCCCTGTCGCTTGGATCTCACCGGTCTGGCAGCGACCGAGGATGACGATGCGAGCCTCATCGCCCCTCAAAGCCGCAGCCTCGCAGTCCAAGTCGATATGGCCTCGGATCGTGGTGCTTTGCAACCGTAGGTCGCTGCCCCGGAGGTTGCCGGTCACGAGCGAATCAGAAAGATGGGCGGTCTGGTTCAGTGGCAACAGGGGGTAAGCCGCAGCGCCACCCGGCGAACGCACGCCACCTTCCAGGGTCAGATCGCCGTAAAGGTTAGCTTCGTGCATGCGGACATTACCCTGCTTCGCGACGATACTGCCTTCCACCCCTGAATTCCTCAGCGAGATAAAGCCCGAGTCTGTAGTGACCGCCGGCCCGAGCTGGCGATCGGCCCTCACGACTGAGCCCTCAGCGATTTCGACGTACCCGCCAGTGGTGGTGATTTTTCCCCACAACGTCGAATTGTTTAAGGTCACGTGCTTGTCACCAGCATCAATGTCTTCCTTGTGGATGACATCCTTAAGATTCACCGGGCAACAGACCTCATCAGGCAGGACCAAAGATCCTGCAGGCAGCACTGATTTCACGGGATGCATGCAACGGCTCCTCAAAGCCGCTCAGTGCATCCCCGCGCGCTTGCGTTCATCGAAGACGCGCGGGGGCGGCCATCCGGCGCTACTTCGCCTCGAGCACTTCCCAGCGCTCCATCAACACCAGCAACGCGTCGTCAATCTCTGCCACGCGGGCGGTCACCTCACCCAGGCGTGTGCCGCCCTGCGTGTAGATCTCGGTGCCATTGAGCAACGCGTGCAGATGGGCCAGCTCGGTTTCCAGCGCGGCGATCCTGGCGGGCAGTTCTTCCAGCTCGCGCTGTTCCTTGTAGCTGAGCTTGCGTTTGGTGGCCACCACAGGAGCCGGCGCCGGGGCTGCAGCGGGCACGGGCGCTGCCACAGCGGCCGGCGCCTGACGGGCACGAAGCTCGGCCGCACGGCGGGACTGGGTCAGCCAGTCTTCGATGCCACCTTCGTATTCACGCCAGTTCCCGTCCCCTTCGTTCACGATGGTGGAGGTGACCACGTTGTCCAGGAAGCGGCGGTCGTGGCTGACGAGGAAGACGGTGCCTTCATAGTCGGCCAGCAGTTCCTCCAGCAGCTCCAGCGTCTCGATGTCCAGGTCGTTGGTCGGTTCGTCCAGCACCAGGACGTTGGCGGGCCGCGCAAACAGGCGCGCCAGCAGCAGGCGGTTGCGTTCGCCCCCGGAGAGGCTGGAAACCGGGGAATCAGCGCGGGCCGGCGAGAACAGGAAGTCGCTCAGGTAGCTCTTCACATGCTTGCGCTGGGTGCCGATCTCGATCCATTCGCTGCCCGGGCTGATGGTGTCCGCCAGCGTGGCCTGCAGGTTCAGCGCGTCTCGCATCTGGTCGAAGTAGGCGACGGACATGCGGCTGCCCAGGCGCACGCTGCCGCTGTCCGGCGGCAGCTCGCCGAGGATCATCTTCAGCAGCGTGGTCTTGCCCGCGCCGTTGGCGCCCACCAGGCCGATCTTGTCGCCGCGCAGGATGGTGGCGGAGAAGTCGCGGACGATGTCGCGGTCTCCGTACCGCTTGCTGACCTTCTCCAGCTCCGCGACGATCTTGCCGCTGGATTCGCCCGTGGCCACATCCAGCCGCACCTTGCCCTGCACGTCGCGCCGCGCCTGGTGCTCCTGGCGCATCTGCTGCAGACGCTGCACACGGGCCACGCTGCGGGTGCGGCGGGCCTCGACGCCCTTGCGTATCCAGACCTCTTCCTGCGCCAGCAGTTTGTCGAAGCGGGCATTGGCCAGCGCCTCGTTCTCCAGCTCATAGGCCTTGGCGGCCTGGAAGGCGGCGAAGTTGCCGGGATAACCGCGCAACTGGCCACGGTCGAGTTCAACGATGCGGTTGGCGACGTTGTCCAGGAAGGCGCGGTCGTGGGTGATCAGCAGCAGCGAGCCCTTGAAGCTGGTGAGCAGCTCTTCCAGCCAGCGGATGGCGTCCAGGTCCAGGTGGTTGGTGGGTTCGTCCAGCAGCAACACGTCCGGCTGGGCCACCAGGGCACGGGCCAGGGCCACGCGCTTCTTCAGGCCGCCGGAGAGTTCACCAACACGGCGTTCGGCATCCAGGCCCAGGCGGTGCAGGGTCTCTTCGACGCGCTGCTCCCAGTTCCAGGCACCGATCTGTTCAATGCGTTCCTGCACCCAGCCGAGATCGTCGTTTTCGTCATGGAGCTCGTAGCGGGCGCGCAGGCTCTTGTGCTCGGCCACGCCTTCACTCACCACATCGAAGATGGTGGCTTCGGGGCGCAGCACGGGTTCCTGCGGCACATAGACGCTGGTCAGGCCCTGCTGCAACTGCAGCAGCCCGTCGTCCAGCTTCTCGATGCCCGCCAGGATCTTGAGCATGGAGGACTTGCCTGTGCCGTTGCGGCCAATCAGGCCGACGCGTTCGCCGGTTTCCAGCGCGAAGTTCGCGCCATCCAGCAGGGGGACGTGGCCAAAGGCCAGATGCGCATTGGTGAGGGAGAGGACAGCCATGGGGCCGATTGTCCCTGATCGGACCAGCCGGACTGTCACCCGCCCCCCGCCAATCATTTTTTTATTCGTGGACGGCGCGCGCCACTGCCTCTAGGCTTTCAGCCCCGCCCACCTCCCTTGCACGATGAGCTCCAACCTGCGCATTGCCCTGTATTACCTCTGCGGCGTGTTCGCGGCCGCCCAGCTGGGCAAGCTGGCCGCCCTGGCACCGCTGATTTCTGCCGACCTGGGCCTGGGCCTGGCCACCATGGCCCTGCTGACCTCGTTGCTGGAGGTCTTTGGCGCGACCACCGGCGGTGTGGCGGGCCACCAGATCCCCCGGCTGGGGCTGGGTCGCAGCCTCTGCCTGGCGGTATTGGCGTTGGCACTGGGCGCGGTGGCGGCCGCGTTGGCGCCGAATGCCTGGGTGCTGGCGGCTGCGCGGGTGGTGGAGAGCCTGGGTTATCTGGCCGTGGTGGTGGCCGCGCCGGTGCTCATCGCCCGCGCCGCGACCGGGCACCGGCAGGCCGCCGCCATGGCACTGTGGAGCACCTTTGTACCGGTCGGGATGGCGGTGGGCGCCTGGACGTATTCACTCGCTGCGGGCTGGGCGGGCTGGCGGCCGGCGCAAGGCCTGAGTGTGGTGGCCGGCGTCGCCTTGTGGCTTGCGCTGCGCCGAGCCGACGCCGGGCAAGCAGCCGCCACCCATGCGGAAGAACCGCCGCCGGGGGCCACCGGGCCGCTGCTGTGGCTGCTGGTCGCGGCTTTTGGTGCCTATGCGGTGGCCGAGGTCGGCCTGCTGGCCTTGCTGCCCAGCCTGTTGCATGAGGGTGGGCTGTCGCTGGAGGCGGCCGGCACCTGGACCGCCGTCGCCGCACTGGCCAACGTGCCCGCCAGTGCGCTCGGCGCCTGGCTGCTGCGCCGCTACGGCACGGTATCCCGACGGGTGGCCCTGGCCACCGGCCTGTCGCTGGCCCTCTCGGGGCTGCTGTTCCTGGCGGTGTTCCGCAGCCAGGGGTCGGCCGCGTGGCAGGCGCCACTGGCGGTGCTCATCAATGCCGCCTCCGGCGTGTTTCCCAGCCTGGTTTTCGCCTGGCTGCCGCTGGCCGCCGGGGGGCACCACCGGCTCGCCCTGGCGAGCGGCCGGCTGACGCAGTTCGGGGCCTCAGGGGCGCTGATCGGGCCGCCGTTGATGGGGGCGCTGGTCGAGCATGGGGGTTGGAGCGCGGCGGGGCTGGCCAGCCTGGGGTTGTCCGTGTTGGCCATCCCGCCGGCGCTGATGGCGTGGCGGCGACTGGCGCGGCACGACGCTCACAGTCCGATCTGCCTGGCGTGATGCGCCAGGTGGTCGTCGATGACGCTGGCGATGAAGTAGTAGCCGTGGTCGTAGCCGTCATGGCGGCGCAGGAACAGGTCCTGGCCCACGGTGGCGCAGGCCGACTCCAGCGCTTCCGGGTACAGCTGCTCCACCAGGAACTTGTCGCTCAGGCCCTGGTCCACCAGCACCCCGCCCGGATACGGGGGGCGTGACTGGCTCGCCATCAGGGCGCTGGCATCATGCGCCGGCCAGGCGTCCCGGTCCGCACCGAGGTACCCGGTGAAGGCCTTCACGCCCCACGGGCAGCGGCTGGGGGCGGCGATGGGCGCAATGGCGGATATCGACGCAAACGCGCCGGGATGACGCAGGGCCAGCGTGAGCGCGCCATGGCCGCCCATCGAATGGCCACTGATGCCGGTGCGCGCTGCGTCCAGGCCCAGTTGCGCCTGCACCTGCGGGATCAGCTCCTTCATCAGGTAGCTCTCCATGCGGAAATGCCGGGCCCAGGGCGCCTGCGTCGCATCGAGATAAAAGCCGGCCGCCACGCCGAAGTCCCAGGACTCGGTGGCGCCCGGCAGCGCCGCTACGGCCTCGCCCCGCGGGCTGGTGTCCGGCATCAGCAGGGCCAGTCCCAGCTCGGCGGCGCGGCGCTGGGCGCCGGCCTTCATCGTGAAGGTCTCCTCCGTGCAGGTCAGCCCGGCCAGGAAGACCAGCAATCCCTTGGCGCCGCCGGGCGGCACGTACAGGGCAAAACGCATCGGCAGGCCGATCTCGCGGGACTCGTGGCGATAAAACCGCTGCACGCCCCCGAAGGACCCGTGCTCGCTCAACAGTTCAAGACTCATGCTGCTTTCCTCGCGGCCACGCCGCGCTCCAGGGCGTCGATGAACGTCGCCCCCACATCGAAACCGGTCTGTTCCATGATTTCCTGGAAGCAGGTGGGGCTGGTGACATTGATCTCGGTCATCTTGTCCCCGATCACATCCAGGCCCACCAGCAGCAGGCCTCGCGCGGCCAGCACCGGCGCCAGGGCCTCGGCAATGCGGCGGTCGGCATCGGTCAGTGGCTGGGCCACGCCCTTGCCCCCGGCGGCCAGGTTGCCGCGCACTTCACTGCCCTGCGGAATGCGCGCCAGGCTGAACGGCACGGGCTGGCCACCGATCAGCAGGATGCGCTTGTCGCCCTGCGCAATCTCGGGCACAAAGCGCTGCACCATCACCGTCTGGGCCCCATGCTTGTTGAGCGTCTCGATGATGCTGCCCAGGTTCAACCCGTCCGCCTTGACGCGGAAGATGCCCATGCCGCCCATGCCGTCCAGCGGCTTGAGGATGATGTCCTGGTGCTCGGCATGGAAGGCGCGGATGGCCGCATCCGAGCGCGTCACCAGAGTGGGCGAGATGTACTGGGGGAACTCCAGGATCGCCAGCTTCTCGGGGTGGTCCCGCAGGGCCGAGGGCTTGTTGAAGACCCGGGCGCCCTCCCGCTCGGCCTGCTCCAGCAGGTGGGTGGCGTAGAAGAACTCCGAATCGAAGGGCGGGTCTTTGCGCATCAGCACCGCGTCCACGTCCGCCAGCGCCAGCTCACGCCGCTCCTCGACCGAATGCCAGGTGGCCAGCTTGGTGCCGGCCTGGCTGGCCACGGCCTCGGGCGTCAGCAGCAGGCGGAGTGCCTCGCGCGCGATCACGCGGCCGCCACTGACCCACAGCAGGTCCGGCACCTCGCAGGCCCAGACTTCATGGCCGCGGCGGGCGGCCTCGCGCATCATCGCGAAGGTCGAGTCCTTGTAGGTATTGAAGGCCGAGAGCGGGTCTGCGACAAAAAGAATCTTCATGGGTCAATTCCGGAAAGGTCAGGACAACGGCACCCTTGGGCATGGGGCCCGGCACAGGGCCGGGGTGCCATCAGCGTTGCCTGAAGTGTTGCACTATCAGAGAAACCGCGCCGGCGACCACGCCCCAGAAGGCAGAGCCGATCCCCAGCAAGGAGAGGCCGGACAAAGTGACCAGAAAGGTGAGGATGGCGGCATCCCGGTGCTTGTCTTCCTTTAGCGCGGCGGACAGCCCGCCCGCAATGGTGCCCAGCAACGCCAGGCCGGCCACGGCCGCGACCAGTTCACGCGGGAAGGCGTGCAGCAGCCCGACCACCGCGCCACCCGCCAGACCGATGACGATGTAGAACACACCGGCCATCACCGAAGCCATGTAGCGGCGCGCCGGGTCCTCGTGCGCCTCGCGCCCCATGCAGATGGCTGCGGTAATGGCGGCGAGGTTGAAGGCGTACCCCCCAAAAGGCGCCAACACCACCGTGGCCAGGCCGGTGGCCGTGATGCTGGCAGACACCGGGGTCCGGTAGCCGGAGGCACGCTGCGCCGCCACACCGGGCAGATTCTGGCACGCCATCGTCACCAGGAACAGGGGCACGGCCACGCCGATCAGCGTGGTGAGCGTGAAGCGCGGCGTGGTCCAGACCGGCAGGGCCCAGCCCCAGTCCACGGCCTGCAGTTGGAGCCGGCCCTGCACGGCGGCCACCACCACCCCGGCAAGCAGCACCAGGGGCGTGGCATAACGCGGCAGCCAGCGGCGTCCGACCAGATACGCCAGTGCCATGGCCACCACCAGCAGCGGCGCACTGCGCGTGGCCAGCACCGCATCCAGCCCGAAGCGCGCCAGCACCCCCGCCAGCAGGGCCGAGGCGATGGCGATGGGAATGCGGTCCATGATGCGCTCGAACCAGCCCGTGGCCCCGGCGATGGTGATCAGCGCGCCGCAGACGATGAAGGCGCCGACGGCCTCCTCCATGCGCACGCCGGAGGTCGCCGCGAGCAAGGCCGCTCCGGGCGTGGACCAGGCGGTGAGCACCGGCTGGCGGGTCCACAGGGACAGGCCCAGGCTGGTGATGCCCATGCCCAGGCCGAGGGCCCAGATCCAGGAGCTGGTCTGCGCCGAGGTGGCGCCGAGCTGCTGCGTGGCCTGGAAGATGATGGCCACCGAGCTGGTGAAGCCCACCAGCACCGCGACAAAACCCGCGACGGCGGCGGAGAGGGACAGGTCTTTCAGGGCACGCCGCACCGCTCAGATCTCGACCTTGGAGCCCAGCTCGACGATGCGGTTGGTGGGCAGGTGCAGGAAGTCCGCCGCGGCAGCCGCGTTGCGGTGCATGCTCGCAAAGAGTTTCTCGCGCCACAGGGCCATGCCGGAGCCGATGGTGGGGATGACGATGTCGCGCGAGAGGAAGTAGCTGGTCTCCATCTCGTCGAGGTGCACCCCGCGCTGCTCCAGCAGCTTCAGCGCCTCCGGCACATCGGGTTCGTTCTTGAAGCCGAAGTGCAACGTCACCTGCCAGCAGTCGTTCTCCATCGGTTCGACCTCGATGCGTTTCTCGAAGCCGATCCACGGCACCTCGTGATGGCGCACGCTCACAAACAGGTTTTGCTCGTGCAACACCTTGTTGTGCTTGAGGTTGTGCAGCAGTGCATTGGGGGTGGAGCCCTGCTCGGAGGACAGAAAGACCGCCGTGCCGACCACCCGCGTGGGCGGGTTGATGAAGACGGCTTCCAGGAAGCTCTTGAGGTCGATCGCGTCTTCACGCAGCTTGTCCGACAACAGGCGACGCCCCTGCTTCCAGGTCAGCATCAGCGTGAACATGCCGGCGCCGATCATCAGCGGGAACCAGCCGCCGTGGGTCACCTTGAGCAGGTTGGAGGCCAGGAAGGTGGCGTCGATCACAAAAAACACGCCGGTGGCGCCCACGCACAGCGCCAGCGGGTAACGCCAGCCGTAGCGGATGACAAAGAAGGTCATTACTGTGGTGATGGTCATGTCGATGGTCACCGCCACGCCATAGGCCGCTGCGAGTTTGCTGGACGAGCCAAAGAAGGCCACCGCCACCACCACGAACACAAACAGGCCCCAGTTCACGAAGGGCACGTAGATCTGGCCGGTATCCCGCACGGAGGTGTGCAGGATGCGCATGCGCGGCAGCAGGCCCAGTTGCACCGCCTGCTTGGTGACCGAGAAGGCCGCCGTGATCAGCGCCTGCGACGCCACGATGGCCGCCAGCGTGGCCAGGCCGAACAGCGGGATCTCGGCCCAGGAGGGTGCAATCAGGTAGAACGGATTCTTGATGGCCTCGGGGCGGTCCAGCAGCAGTGCGCCCTGGCCAAAGTAGTTCAGTACCAGGGCCGGCATCACGAAGCCATACCAGGCGATGCGGATGGGCTTCTTGCTGAAGTGGCCCAGGTCGGCATACAGCGCTTCACCGCCCGTGACCACCAGCACCACCGCGCCCAGCGCCACGAAGGCGATCCAGCCGTAGTGGACGCAGAACTCGAAGGCGTAGACCGGGTTGATGGCCGACAGCACATGCGGGTTGTTGTAGATCTGCGGCACGCCCAGCGCCGCCAGCGTGGCGAACCACACCAGCATCACCGGGCCGAAAGCCTTGCCCACGCCGCTGGTGCCAAAACGCTGCACGGCAAACAGGCCGGCCAGCACCACCAGGGTAACGGGCACGATGGCGTCGTCGTACTGCGGGAAGTAGACGTCGATGCCTTCCACCGCGCCCAGCACGGTCATGGCGGGCGTGATGACGGCATCCCCGAAGAAAATGGCGGTGCCGAACAGGCCCACCAGCATCAGGCCACGCCGCAGCTGCGGCTTTTCCCGCACGGCGGTGGTGGCCAGCGCCAGCATGGCGATCAGGCCGCCTTCACCGTTGTTGTCGGCGCGCAGGATCAGCAGCACGTATTTCAGGGAGACGACGATGGTCATCGTCCAGAAGAGCAGCGACAGCACGCCGAGGATGTTGTCGTGCGTCAGCGGCACATGGCCGCCATGAAACACTTCCTTCAGCGCGTACAGCGGGCTGGTGCCGATGTCCCCGTACACAACACCCAAAGCGCCGATGGTCAGGCCCGCCAGGGCGGACGGCGAGCGGGCCACTTGGTGTGAACTCACAAAGTCGATCGCGGCCGGTTTCAAAGGTCGCGAAAAGTCGAAAGTGCGTATTGTGTGCTTCTATTTGTGCAGCGCAACACCCCCCGAAAACCTGCGGTGTTCTTCGGGCACGCCCGTTGTAAAGATTGAGTAACTGGGAGGGCGGCCCCGCTGGAGGGGGCCTAAGTGAGGCAGATTTGACGGGAGCCCCGTGCGGCTGGCGCGCGCGGCGGCGCGTCGAAAGCTTTGCGGGTACGCTTGCGCACCCCTTCCCGACTGCCATGAACGACCTGCCCCCCACGCCCGAGGCCGCCGAGCAATTCGTGGTGCGCCGCATGAGCCTGCGGCACGCACGCGTCCTGATTGCCCTGTACGACACCGGCAACGCCAGCCAGGCGGCCGAAGTGCTGCATGTGACCCAACCGGCCGTCAGCAAGACACTCGCCGAACTGGAACAAGGCCTGGGCCAGATGCTGTTCCTGCGCCGCGGGCGACACATGTACATCACCCCGGTGGGCCGCCGCCTGCTCACACTGGCGCGCAAGATCGAGGCGGACCTGCACCGCGCTGCCGGGGAAGTGGCCTCCATGGTGCGCGGCGCCACTGGCGAAATCCGCATCGGGGCCACCAATGCCGCCCTCGCCCGCCTGCTGCCCCGCGCCGTCATGGCCTTGAAGCAGGAATCACCGCAGGTCACAGTGAGCGTGCGCACACATGCATTGCGCTCCCTGTTCGAAGACCTGCTGGCCGGCCAGCTGGACCTGGTCATCGCCCGCGTGATGCCCCAGGATGAGCCGCTGGGCCTGCAGTGCATTGCGCTTCCACGGCAGCCCGAACGGCTGGCCATCAGCGCCCACCACCCGCTGGCGGGCGGCGGCATGCTGAGCTGGGAGACCCTGAGCCGCCAGCGCTGGATCTGGCACATGCCGGGCACCCGCACCCGCATGCTGGTGGACCGTCTGTGGCAGGCCAAGGGCCTGCCCCTGCCCAGCGACCTGATCGAGAACGGCGACCTGATGCTGTCGCTGAACATGATGCGCGAGATGCCGCTATTGGCGGTGATGGCGCATGACGTGGCCCTGGATGCGGAACGGCAGGGCATCGTGACCCTGCTCCCGCACGATGTGGACCTGGGTCTGGGCCCGTTGTCGGTCTGGCATCTGCCGGATGGCCATGGTGAATTGCTCGACCGCTTCAAGCAGTTGCTACTGGAGGCGGCGGCCGATCCGCCGCCCGCGGTACTGACCTGACCCCTCCCGGGGCCAAGGCCGGTGAACCCTGCGCACCACTACGGCAACTGAGGACCCACGGGGTTGTCCCGGTTCATCGAGCGTCGTGTCCATGTTCAGAGGTCTGTCCGCCCAGAGCTTCAATCCCTTTCATTGCTGCGTCCGGAACGACCGGGGCGACACCGAGCGCATGCCCAGGTGGATGGAAAGTCACAAGGGGCTTGGCAAACGATGGGTGGACGATGCACGGCAGTGCAAAAATCCACCCACCTGGTGTGAAACGTACTTCGAGAAGGGGGGCTGCGCCGTGGCTGATGCCCGGTCCGTACTGCGGGACCTCATGACGCCAAACCATGACAGCCAGGAGAAATACCGGGATCCCGCGCTGCTGGCCCTGCGCTCACCGCAGAGCGGTGGACCAGAGCTGGCCCAATTTGTGGATCACCTGATGCTTCACGACGTGCGGTATCTGCTGGTCCTCGGTGACGCATCAGCGCGGGCCCTGCGCCTCAATACTACAGCGCAAGATCAATGCCACGTCACCGAGAACCAGAATTTTGCGACGGTCCTGACACAGTCGCCGGCCCTACCCGCCACGCCCGAAGGATGGGCGGCGACGCTGGAGATCCAACACCACGCTGCGGCCGGTGAGCTGCCCGAACCCGCCCCACAGCAAATCCGTGTCCTGCACGTGCAGCCGAAACAAGCCGGTCTGCTGGACCCGGATGAACTTCGAACCCTCACCCAATGGATCACCGCAGCGGGTCCCCGGTCGCCAGTGGCCATCACTGGCGAGAGCGGCGATACGCCAGAGAGCCTGGGGTTGCCCGCGATGTTCGGGCAGATCGCCGCCACCATGGCCATCTTGCGTCGCCATCAGTATCGCAACCCTTACATTGAGCGCGGAGGCACACTGGCGGACGCGCCGATGCGCGAGTTATTCCGGGAACTTCATCAGCGGGATCCCGGATATATCTGTAGTTGGCGTCATCTTGCTGCCGTGGCGGCGGTCGCCGATGGCGGCACCCAGGCAGATCGCCTTCTCCCAGGCGTCGAAACCGTTGACCTCCCGCCTCCCATGACCTTCGCCGCCGCGTCGTCGAACCCCGACGCCCTTGCGATTGCGACACACCTTGAGGAGAGCGAGGTCGACGACCGGCCTTCTTCTCCCGAGATCGCCGCCGAGGAATCGTCTGAGCCCGGCAACTCGCCCATTGAGGCGCGCCTTGAGGGCAGTCAAGTCACCCGCCCTCTTGCTGAACTGCCCTACCTGGGCAATCCAAATGTGCTGGGGCTTCGATGGCACGACAAGGAGGTCGCCCGCCCTCTTGATGAGCTGCCATGCTTGGGCAATCCGAAGGTGCTGCGGCTTCGATGGCCCGACAAGGTTCAACAGGACAACCGGGGGTTTGTTGCCGATGAGCGCCTGACCACCAGCCTCTCCCACGAAACATCGGCCTGACCCTCGCCCCGCCTGAAAACAGCTCGGGGCACCCGCTCAAGCGTAATCCTCAGCCTCAGGGTCGGTCGCTTCCAGCTCATAGCTCGCAGCCAGCATGGCCAGGCGTGCAATAACGCCATACATGTAGAAGCGGTTGGGCGCGCTGGCCCCCGGCTTCTCGCCCGGGGCAGGCAGGTGCGATGAGTGCGCAAAGGCCAGCGGCACATAGCTGGACCCCGGCGTGTTGAGGTTTTCATCCTCACCCCTGTCCGCGTGCACGCGGTAGAAGCCGCCCACCACATAGCGGTCCATCATGTAGACCACCGGCTCGGCCACGGCGTCGTGCATCCGTTCGTGGGTGACCACGCCCTCCTGCACCAGCACCTGGGACACCACCTGGCCGTCCTTGATGACATTCATCTTGTTGCGAGCACGCCGGCCCAGCTCTTCCAGGTCCTTGGCGTCACGCACGGTCATGATGCCCATGCCGTAGGTGCCGGAATCGGGCTTGACCACCACAAACGGCTTTTCCTGGATGCCGTATTCCTTGTACTTGCGGCGCGTCTTGGTCAGCACGTTGTCGACCTGGGTCTGGAGCGCGTCCAGGCCGTCGCCGGTGCTGAAGTCCAGCCCACCCACGGCCACGGACTGCGGATAGATCAGCCAGGGGTCCATGCCCAGCAGCTTGGCAAACTTCTTGGCCACCTCCTCATACGCGCGGAAGTGCTGGCTCTTGCGCCGCAGGGCCCAGCCCGCGTGCAGCGGCGGCAGCAGGTACTGCTCATGCAGGTGGGTGAGTACCTCCGGGATGCCGGCGGAGAGGTCGTTGTTCAGCAGGATGGTGCAGGGGTCGAAATCCTTCAGGCCCAGGCGCGAGCGCTGCCGCACCAGCGGCTCCAGCGTCAGGCTGCTGCCGTCCGGCAGCGGCAGGGTCGTGGGTTCCTTGACGGCCTCGTCCAGCGAGCCCAGGCGCACATTCAGGCCGGCCATGCTGAAGATACGCATCAACGTCTGGATGTTGGTCAGGTAGAAGCTGTTGCGGGTGTGCTTCTCCGGGATCAACAGCAGGTTTTTGGCTTCCGGGCAGATCTTCTCGATGGCGGCCATGGCGGCCTGCACCGCCAGCGGCAGCATCTCCTGGGTGAGGTTGTTGAAGCCGCCAGGGAAGAGGTTGGTGTCCACCGGCGCCAGCTTGAAGCCGGCGTTGCGCAGATCCACCGAGCTGTAGAACGGCGGCGTGTGTTCCATCCACTCGAGCCGGAACCAGCGCTCGATGGCCGGCATGGACTCGAGCACGCGCTGCTCCAGCTCGTTGATGGGACCAGTCAGAGCGGTGATGAGGTGAGGGACCATGATGGACGGGCGCGAGCAGCCGGAGGTATTTGGATTTTAGGCATCCGCACATGGGGGCCATCCACCCAAAGGCAAGGGGGGAGCCCGGACGAAAAAAAGCCGCCCCGAGGGGCGGCTGGAAGTCGGGCGCCAGGGAGGACCTGGATACCAACCGTTCATTGCAGGAACTTACTTATTTGTGATACGCGGTCTCGCCGTGCGAGGTGATGTCCAGACCTTCGCGTTCGTCTTCTTCCGTGACACGCAGGCCCACGACCAGGTCCACGATCTTGAAGGCGACCACGGAGACCACACCCGACCACACGATGGTCAGCACCACAGCCTTGAGCTGGATCCAGACCTGCGAGGCGATGGAGTAGGCATCGGCCGTGACGGTGGCGGCAGTCACCCAGTCGCCCACGGCGCTCGGGCCGCCCAGGTTGGGCGAATTGAAGACACCGGTCAGCAGGGCGCCGACGATACCGCCCACGCCGTGCACGCCAAACACATCCAGGGAGTCATCCGCACCCAGCAGCTTCTTCAGGCCGGACACCCCCCACAGGCAGACGAAACCGGCGATCAGGCCGATGATCAGCGCGCCGCCGATACCGACGTTGCCGGCAGCCGGCGTGATGGCCACCAGGCCTGCGACGGCGCCCGAAGCGGCACCCAGCATCGAGGCCTTGCCCTTGAACAGCGCTTCACCCAGCGACCACGACAGCACGGCGGCAGCAGTGGCGAACAGCGTGTTGATGAAGCCCAGGGCGGCGAAGCCGTTGGCTTCCAGGGCGGAGCCGGCGTTGAAGCCGAACCAGCCCACCCACAGCAGCGAGGCACCGACCATGGTCAGGGTCAGGCTGTGCGGGGTGAAGGCTTCCTTGCCGTAACCGATGCGCTTGCCCACCATGTAGGCACCCACCAGGCCGGCGACCGCTGCGTTGATGTGCACCACCGTGCCGCCTGCGAAGTCCAGTGCGCCCCATTGCCAGATCAGGCCGGCCTTGCTGGTCATCTCGTCGGCCACAGCCGCAGAGGTGTAGGCATCCGGGCCCATCCAGAACCAGACCATGTGGGCCATCGGCGCATAGCTGAAGGTGAACCACAGGACCATGAACAGCAGCACGGCGCTGAACTTGATGCGTTCGGCGAAGGCACCAACGATCAGGCAGCAGGTGATGCCGGCGAAGGTGGCCTGGAAGGCGGCGAAGACGATCTCGGGGATCACCACGCCCTTGCTGAAGGTAGCGGCGTTGGCGAAGGTGCCGGCGGCGTTGTCCCAGATGCCCTTCATGAACAGGCGATCGAAGCCACCGAAGAACTTGTTGCCTTCGGTGAACGCCAGGCTGTAGCCATACAGGGCCCACAGCACCACGATCAGCGAGAAGGTCACCATCACCTGCATCAGCACCGACAGCATGTTCTTGCTGCGGACCAGGCCGCCATAGAACAGGGCCAGGCCCGGCACGGTCATCAGGATCACCAGCAGGGTGGACACCATCATCCAGGTGGTGTCGCCCTTGTTGGGCACCGGCGCGGGCGCGGCGGCGGCGGAGGCCGCTTCGGCGGGGGCCGAGGCGGCAGCCGCTGCGGGCGCGGCTTCAGGGGCGGACGCCACGGCGGCGGTCGCCACCGGTGCGGAGGCCGCGTCCTGCGCCATGGCCGCGGGGGCCAGGCTGGTAAAGGCTGCCGCGGCCAAGGCCAGGCAGGCAAGGAGTTTCTTCATGTCGGACTCTCTACGTTGGATCTTGGGGGTGACTGCGTTCGACTGCGCGGTGGGGGCAGGATCAGAGCGCGTCCTGGCCGGTCTCGCCGGTGCGGATGCGGATGACCTGGTCCAGTGGCGACACAAAAATCTTGCCGTCGCCGATCTTGCCGGTGCGCGCGGCGTTTTCGATGGCTTCGATGACCTGCTCGACCACGCCATCGGCGACAGCGGCTTCGATCTTCACCTTCGGCAGGAAGTCCACGACGTATTCGGCGCCGCGGTACAGCTCGGTGTGACCCTTCTGGCGGCCGAAGCCCTTCACCTCGGTCACGGTCAGCCCTTGCACGCCGATGGCGCTGAGGGCTTCACGCACTTCATCCAGCTTGAAGGGCTTGATGACGGCGGTAATCAGTTTCATGACTCTCTCTCCTCGACGTAAACAGACGCTGGCGGCGGTGTTCAGAACACCTTCTTGACCGAGATCACCAGGCCGTTCTTGCCCAGGTCCTTGCCCTTGCCGCCGATATAGGCGTCGGTGTTGGTGGCCACAAAGGCGGCACCCCAGGTGAAGCCTTGCCAGTCCTTGTTCACCGTCAGGGAGTAGTCGGTGTAGGAGTAGCCGGGGCTGTTCTTGACCTTCTGGTGGCCCACGTGCGGCACGAGGGTGAAACCCTGGCCGACATCGAAGGTGGCACTCAGGTCCAGGTAGCCGCTCTGCTTGGAGTCGGCGAAACCGAACAGGTTGGACACAGCGTGCGAGTACTTCAGGGTGGCCGGGCCGACGGTGACGGCACCGTACAGCTCATTGGTGTTGGCACTGGTGGCCAGGTCGTTGCCTGGGTAGTTGTAGCGCAGGAAGCCGACGTCGATGGTGACGTCCTTGGCAACCTCGGTCTTGTAGCCGAGGTAGGTATCGATTTCGACGTCGGCATCACCGCCGGAGTCGCTGATCCACTTGATGGTGGAGGCCCAGGCACCGATATAGAAGCCGCTCGAGTGAGCGTAGTCCACACCGCCTTGCAGGGCGGGCTTCAAGCGGGTCTGGGAGATGCCGCGATAGCGGTAGTCGGACGTGACGCTGAGGTTGTAGGACAGGTCGTCGGCCCACACCGGCAACGCGGTGGCTGTGAGGGCGGCAGCGGCGACAACAGCGTAAATGGACTTCATGCGGGCTCCTGATACTTGTGGGGGGACGGTCTCCGAATCCACACCCAGCTTTGCAGCTTTTGTGCCAGGCCCCAATCCGGCACACGGCGGCGCGGGGCCTTGCAGCCGCCGCCCCGAGATGCGCCATCTCGCACCAGGACAGTGCAATTTGTGACTTCAGGTTTACCCTTGAGACGCCCCAGGCGGGTGCCCAATGTGTCGGAAGGCCCGTAAAACGGGGCCGCCAGGGTTTGGGCAGACCGCTGCGGCGGAGCCCCGGATGCGGGCATGCGCCCGTGCGGCTGGCGCATGCATGCGCCAAGGCGGGGCCTCACGGCCCGGCATGAAAAACGCCCGCACGAGGCGGGCGTTGGATCGAGCAAGGCCCGATTACTTGTTCACAGCGTCCTTCAGGGCCTTGCCGGCCGTGAACTTGGCCACCTTGGCGGCCGGGATTTCCAGCGCTTCGCCAGTGGCGGGGTTCTTGCCGGTACGGGCGGCACGGTCGCCCACCTTGAAGGTGCCGAAGCCCACCAGGGCGATGGTGTCGCCCTTGGCCAGTGCTTCGGTGATGGTTTCCAGGGTGGCATCCAGCAGGGACGAGGCCACAGCGCGGGTGACACCAGCCTTGGTGGCGATGCCTTCGATCAGTTCGCTTTTGTTCATCAGACTCTCAAAACAGACCCGGATCCGGATGACCCGGGGGTCGCGATTATCGGGCCTGCGGCCCGGGCGGGGAAAAAGCGAGTGTGTAGCACTTTCAGGGCGCCACCCGGCCTAGATAGGGCGGCGAACTGCAACAAAGTGTCCCTGAAGCGTGGGGCGGATCCCGCCGAGGTGACCGGCCGAAGGCGTTTAGGGGAAATTAATCAAAACCACTAATTTGGCCGTTTTTAGAAAATTGGCCTAATTATTGGGTCTGACTAAAATCGCCAAAACCAACTCATGGATGCCAACATCGTCATGCGCCGGGGTCACGGTCTCTACGGTCTGACAGACCCCTTCGTCCAGGAGATCTGGAAGGCGCGAGCCGCATTGATGCGAACGCCAGACGGTCCGCCGGACTGATCGGCCCCCGTCTCTCTAAGGAACATCCGGGGACATCCGAGGACCTTCAACGCTTCTCCGGTCATCCCCGCCCAGAAGCGCCTCAACGGCCCTTGGCCGATGTCACCATGCCCTGCCCCGCCGCCCAGGCGTTGATGTCGTCCCGGCGGATGGCGGCGGCCATCAGACCGGGGAAGGCGTCCGGCGTGCAGGCAAATGACGGCACCCCCAGCGCGGCCAGCTTGGCCGCCAGCGCGTGGTCATAGGCGGGTGCCCCCTCATCGCTCAAGGCCAGCAGGGTCACGAACTGCACCCCGCTGTCCACCAGCTCGGCGGCGCGGCGCTGCAGCTGCTGCTCCACCCCGCCCTCGTACAGGTCGGATATCAGCACAAAGATGGTGTTGCGCGGCTCCCGGATCAGCGACTGGCAATAGGCCACCGCCCCGTTGATGTCGGTCCCCCCGCCCAATTGCACGCCAAACAACAGGTCAACCGGGTCGTCCAGTTGCTCGGTCATGTCCACCACGGCGGTGTCGAACACCACCAGCTTGGTGCTCACCGCCGGCAGCGAGGCCATGACGCCCCCGAAGATGCTGGCGTAGACCACCGAATTGGCCATCGAGCCGCTCTGGTCGATGCACAGCACCACCTCGCGCTGCGGCCGGCGGGCCTTGCGGCCGTAGCCGTGCAAGGTCTCGGGGATGACCGTGCGGTGCGTGGGCTGCCAGTGGCGCAGGTTGGCGCGGATGGTGCGGTGCCAGTCGATCTCGGCCAGGCGAGGCCGACGATTGCGCTGGCTGCGGTCCAGGGCGCCGGTGACGGCGCTGCGCATGGGCTCCTCCATGCGCTTCATCAGTTCATCCACCACCTGACGCACCACCATCCTGGCGGTGTCCTTGGTACCGGCCGGAATCACATGGGACAAGGCCATCAGGTTGGCTACCAGGTGCACGTTGGGCTGCACGTTCTGGAGCATCTCCGGCTGCAGCAGCATGTCGCGCAGGTTCAGCCGCTCCAGGGCGTCCTTCTGCAGGACCTGCACCACGCTGCTGGGGAAATACTTCCGGATGTCGCCCAGCCAGCGCGCCACCTTGGGTGCCGAACCCCCTCGGCCCGCACGGCGATCGGCCGCCAGGCCCTGTCCGTCCTGGTCGTAGAGCGCGCTGAGCGCCTGGTCCATCTCCTGTTCCGGTCCGTTCAGACCCCCGCAGCTCTCCTGGGCCTCACTGCCCAGCACCAGGCGCCAGCGGCGCAGGCGGGCGGCGTCGTCCACCGGTGTCGTCATGGGCTCACTCCCAGCAACTGGCGCAGCAACGGCAAGGGCAGCAGCGCGCGTGATTCCTCCCAGTCCACGGCGGCGGGGGTGCCGGCGCCATGGCCGCCCTTGCGGGCCGCACGCGCGCCCAGGTCCCGGCGCTCGCCGCTGTCGAAGCGGGCAAAGGTGCGCCGCACCAACGGCAGCACCCGCACGAAATGCTCCTCCGCCAGGCTGGACAGCCATTGGTCCACCAGTGGCCACACCCCGTCATGGTGCAGCAGCACCACGGCATTGCGATTCAGGAAGCCATCCAGCCAGGCGGCCGCCTTGAGCGGTTCAGTCCCACTGCTGAGATGCAGGGAAAGCGCCCCGCCGGCCTGCGCCGCCGTGACCAGGCCCTCGTCCAGCATGAGGCGGGTGCACAGGCCCTGCAGCAGCTCATGCGCGCCATCGCGATCCGACAGCAGGCCGATGGCCCGTTGCCACTGGCGGGAAGGCTCGGCCTGGCGGCCCGGGTCGCGCAACTTCACCGCTGCGTGGGCCGCCAGCAGGCGGTCACGCAGTTGCTCGGCGGCAGCGTCATCGATGGCGCTGCCCAGCAAGGGCAGGCCAATGGCCGCGCGCACGACCAGACCGTCAAACACCTGGCCCACCAACGCGGCGTCGGTCTGCCGCACATTCCCGTAGCGGAACACATTGGCCAGCGGCGGCAAGGCGGCCATGAGCTGGTCCGCATCCCCGGTGACGGCAGCGTGATCCTGCAAGGCCTGCGAAGCCACGGCCACGGCGGCTGGCAGGTCAGCCAGCAGCACCTGGTCCACCAGCGCCGCCAGCGTGCCGAGGTCGTGAGCGGACCGGCTGCGCTCGGCCACGCGCGCTGCGGCCGCCTGTGCCACGGTCTGACCATAGCGGCTGGCCTCGATCAGGCGCACCGCGAAACCCGGCTGCCATTGCAGCGTCCAGACCTCGTGGAAGGTGCCGCGCGACGAGCGCCCCACCTTCGCCAGCTCGCCCCATGGGAGGCCGAGCAGGGCCAGGCGGTGCAGCAGGTGGCTGCGGGCCAGGTCATTGGGCTGGCGCAGGTCCAGGTCGAGTGTTTTCTGGGCAGCCTCGGGCTTGAGGCGCAGGGTTTTCTGCCACTGCTCCAGGTCGCGCTGCAAGGGGACCTTCGGCACGCCGGCAGGCACCTGGCCCAGGCGGTCACCAATGATCAGTTCATCGCGGATGAAGGTCAGCACGGCTTCGTCGCCCATCGTCATGACAGTGCGGGTGGCCTCGTGCAACTCTTCCAGGCCTGGCGCAGGCCGCTGGCGCAGCGCCGCCAGGGCGTCCGCCAACCGGGCGGCTTCGATCAGATGGGCGGAGGAACAGTCCAGCTCCCGTTCCCGCATCAGGCGCGCCACTCGGGCCAGCCAGCCCACGGCGCGAGGCAGGGGGGTCTGGCCGTCCGTGCTACTGCCGCTGCTGCGCCACAGGTGCTCATACCAGCCCGGTGAGTGGATGCCGGCGCCGTAACCACTGTCGAACGCCAGGTGGCGATAGGTCCACGGCACCCAGGTGCTGGTGACCTTGAGCTTGGGCAAGCCCTTGAGCAGCGTCTGGTCCGCCTTCGCGGTGACGTCGGCCTTGAGGCCGCCCAGATGCCAGGCCCCGCAGATGACGGCAATGGCCTGGAACCCTTCCTTGCGGGCGGCGCGGATGCACTGGCGCATGTGGGCCTCCCGCAGGGCCTCCATCCGGACGCGGCTTTCCGGCAGGCGGCCCTCATCGGGCAGCTCCGCGCGCAGGGTGGTCATGGCCTCCTCGATGGCGGCAAACAGCTCCTCGCCATCGCCACGCTCTTCCACCATGTGGTTCCACCATGCCTCGCCGTCGGCATAACCAGCGGCACGGGCGAGCCAGTCGAGGGGGTCGCTGCGGCGCTCGGCGTCTGCAGGCGCTGGGGTCGCCGACGATTCAGGTACAGGTCGGGGCGAGGGCGATGGAGACCCGTCATCGCCGTCCCCAGCAGGCGTCTCTTGGTTTTCGGCTTGTGCTTGCGCGATCCGCTCTCGCTCTTCGGCTTCCTTGCCGAGGGCGAGGCTGTGCGCCACGGGCAGATCGATGAACCGCACCGTGGCGCCCGCGCCGGCCGCCCAGCGCAGCGCCTGCCACTCGGGCGAGAACTCGGCAAACGGGTGGTAGACGGCCCGGCCCGGTTCATCCACGCCATGGGTCAGCAAGGCGACCGGCGGCACCATCTCCGGCGCCAGCACGTCCGCCACCAGGCTGTCCGCTTCCGGCGCACCCTCGATCAGCACGCAGTCCGGCCGCAAGGTTTCGAGCGCGCGCAGCAGGCTGCGGGCGCAGCCCGGACCATGGTGGCGCACGCCGAAGAAGTGCAGTGTGTCGCCCATATCCTCTCAGACCTGCTCGCGGCAGGCGCGGTAGAGGTCCTTCCAGTCGGCCCGTTCCTTCACCACCGTCTCCAGGTATTCGGTCCAGACCACCGGGTCCTGCACCGGGTCCTTCACCACGGCGCCCAGCAGGCCGGCCGCCATGTCACGCGGGCTCAACTGGCCATCGCCAAAGTGGCCGGCCAGCGCCATGCCGCTGTTGATGACCGAGATGGCCTCGGCCGTGGACAGCGTGCCGCTGGGCGACTTGACCTGCGTCTTGCCGTCTTCGGTGCGGCCATTGCGCAGCTCACGGAAGATCTGCACCACACGCCTGACCTCCTTGAGCGCCGGTGGCTCGGCCGGCAGTTGCAGGGCCGCCCCCATCTCGGTCACCCGCTTCATGACGATGGAGACTTCCTCCTCCTCGGAGGCCGGCACCGGCAGCACGACCGTGTTGAAGCGACGCTTCAGCGCAGCGGAGAGTTCGTTGACGCCCTTGTCCCGGTTGTTGGCCGTGGCGATGACGCTGAAGCCGCGCACGGCCTGCACCTCGCTGCCAAGCTCCGGCACGGGAAGCGTCTTTTCCGACAGCACGGTGATCAGGGAATCCTGCACATCCGCCGGAATGCGGGTCAGCTCTTCCACCCGGGCGATCTTGCCGGCGCGCATCGCCTTCATCAGCGGGCTGGCCACCAGGGCCTGCTCGGACGGTCCGTTGGCCAGCAGCTGTGCGTAATTCCAGCCATAACGCAGCTGCTCTTCCCCGGTGCCGGCGGTGCCCTGGATCAGCAGGGTCGAATCCCCGCTGACGGCGGCCGCCAGATGCTCGGAGACCCAGGACTTGGCGGTTCCAGGCACCCCGTACAGCAGCAGGCCACGGTCGGTGGCCAGCGTGGCCACGGCAATCTCCATCAGGCGCGCATTGCCAATGTACTTCGGGCTGACCTGGAAGCCGTTGTCCAGCGTGCCGCCCATCAGGTAGCGCAACACGGCCCAGGGGGACAGGCGCCAGTTCTCCGGGCGCGGGCGCTGGTCCTGCCGTTGCAACTCGGCCAGTTCTTCGGCGAATTGCTGCTCGGCATGGCGGCGCAGCACGGGGGTGTTGGAAGTCGTCATGAGGTCCTCGATTTCAACCGGGGCAAGCTGAGAAATGCGCGACGCAAGGCGGCCACCTGGGTCACGGCGGTCATGGTGTCGGCGTGCGAGGCGGTCTCGCCGTCGCGCTGGATCTGGGCCACGGACGCAAAGGCGTCCAGGCTGTCGGGATGGATGACCGCGCAGAACTCGGGCAACAGCGGCCGCGCGCCGTAGTCGTCCTTCAGCTTGCCGTCGCGGGCCCGTGCCAGCACCAGCCGTGTCATCGCCTGCGACAGCGGCTGCCCCAGCGTGGCACCGTCCAGGCAGGCAGACAGCAGCACCACCAGTGGCAGTTTGGCTTCGTCGACATGCCGCTGCCAATGGCGTTCGCGCTGGTCCTGCGGCAGCCATTGCAGCAGTTGGGCGGACTTGGGCGACATCGGCGGCGCGTTGCCCGCCTGGTCATGCTGGAGGGTGCCCAGGATGGCTTCGGCCCAGATGGGCTCACGGGTGGCCGACAGCGAATCGAACCAGCCACGAGAGAGGGCCTCGGACCAATCGGACTTGGCGGCCCAACTGAGCAGGTCGGCCACGGACAGGCCGGTGTGCTGCAGCCACCAGGCCAACGGCACCTGCCGCACCAGTTGGTACAACCACCAGGCGCGTTCGCCCAGGCTGTCCTGCGCCGGGCGGGTGGCGATGATCTGGTCCGACTCCCAGTCCGGCGCGGTGGCGGTGGGCGCGTCCAGCACCCAGCGGCGGCCCAGGAGGCCCCGCTCCTGGCGGAGCAGCGCAGCGAGTCGGCCTTCCGCTCGGCGGGTGTGGGCGGCGCCCGGCACCAGCATCAGCAGGCGCACGGCCAGGTCGCGCACCTCACGGCTTCGATCAGCGCGGCATCGTTCAAGCAAAGGCTCATCGTCCGGGCCGATGGCGGTGTCCAGCACCGCCAGCAGATCGGCGCGTTCCTTGGCCGGAAGTTCCGGCAGGCAGCGTTCCAGACGCTGGCGTGAAGCGGCCGGGTCGGCCTGACGTTCATGGCGGAGGAAGGCACGGCGCTGGTCCAGCGTGCCGTCGGTCCAGTGGCTTTCCTGCGGCTCGTCGCCGCTGGCGCCGGCAGCATAGCGCCAGGCCTCCTGTTGACTGGCCAGCCACAGGCCCCGCTCGCCCAGGGCCCCCAGCAAGGCTGGACGCAAGGCGACGGACCGGCGCCCGAGTTCCAGCGCCTGCGGCAGCAGCGCGGGCGGCAGGCGGTAGCCATGGTCACCGAGCGTGGTGAAGATCTGCTGATGCAGGCGGGCGGGCCCTTCCTGCAATGCCCAGTACAGCAGCGCATGCAGACCTTCGGGCGCGGCAGGCCGGTGGTCGTCCGGCGCGGACGCCGGCAATGCGGTGGTCCAGTCCGCCCCCCGCGCACCAGCGGACAGGCAAGGGGCCAGCACGGCGGCGGCGCGCAGCAACCTAACGGCAGGTGTGGCAGGTGTGGCGGGTGCGTCCACCGCGGCTACGGCCTGTGACACCAGCGCGCCTATCTCGCCGGGCCAATCCGGCAGCGCACCGGCCTGACGTTCCGTCCCCACCATGATGGTGGGCAGCAGGGGTGTCCATGCGCTCATCGCGAGTTCCCGGGGCACCTGGATGGATCGGTCATTTGGCGCAGCAGGCGCCTCAGGTGCTTCAAGCGTCTCAGGTTCATGGGGCTCATCCGTGGCTCCTCGTCCAGACGGGTGCGCGGTCGGTACCGGCCCAGGCGGTCAGAGGCTTGAACTGCTCGCCATCCCATTCGCCCATGACGGTCAGGGCATGGCCGCCGGACGCGGCCAGCAACAACCAGCGATCTTGTTCGCCGAGAGTGAGCGGCAAGGCCTGGCCCTGTGCCACCAGTTGGGTGCCGGCCTCCGTCACCAACGGCGTGGCGCTGGTCAGCACCAGCGGATGCAGCCATGAAAATGGGTTGGCCGCCACACGGCTGGCCATCGCGTGCCATTCTGCTTGCCAGGGATGCGCCTCGGCGAGCCCGCACGCCAGTTGGCCGGGCTCGACATTCATGGGCGCGAGGGCCAGCACATGGCCATCGTCGCCACGTTGCGCCACCAGCGCTCGCATCGGGCTGCCCCCCGGGAAGTACGCCAGCGTGGCCGGCACCACCGTGCCGGGGGACCACAGACCCGCAAAGCCCTTGCCGCCATGGGCATGCTCCAGCAACCACGCGCGCTGCCGCGTCAGCTCGCCTTGCAGCCAGACGCGGCGCTCCATCAATCGGCCGTCCCGTTCCTCGGTGATGTTGGCCAGGACGGCCCAGCGGTCTTCCACACGCTCGCCTGATGCGAGCACATCCGCCTGATCCAGCGGCCAGCCACAGAGCGTGCGGACATCCGCCTGGACGGACGCCGGCAAGGCGCTGCGCCGCGCGAGCGCCTCCGTGGCCAACTGCAGCAGGCCAAACCGGGCCAGCAACCGCTCCGGCCAATCGGCGCCTTGCCGCCATACGTCCGCTGCGGCCTGGATGCGCTGACCAAGCCCGGGCGCCTGGGCGTCCACCATGCGGGCCGCCATGGTCCGCCATGCCTGGATGGCACTGGGGTCCAGCGCGCCGAAACCCCGCGCCACCTGGTCGCCCAGCCAGCGTTGCAATTCCTGGCCGGCCGCCTCGATGCGTTGCCAACGCTGGGCCTCGCGTTTCACGGAAGCGTCGCCTGGGGCGCCTTGTCCCGCACCAGCTTCACCGCCCTCGCCTGCCTCGCCCCGCGCAGCACGCGCTTCGGCACGGAGGGCCACATCGCGCTCGCGTTCTTCCTTCTTGTCCGCTCGCTCGGTGCGGGATGCCAGCCATTCACTCACCCAGGCGGGGGCATCGGTCGCGGTAAAGCTGGCGGCGTTCTGGGCACGCAGGAGCAGCAGTGCCAGGCCATGCTTGCAGGGGAACTTGCGGCTGGGGCAGGAGCATTTGAAGGCGGGCCCGCTCAGGTCCACCTGAGTCTGGTACGGCTTGGCCCCGCTGCCCTGGCATTCGCCCCAGGCGGCCGCATCATTGGCGCCCAGCAGCGGCCACTTGGCCGGCGAGGTCAGCCCCCGCGCCGCCTTGGCCGATGATTCGTCCGGCGCCAATGCCAGCACGCCCTCCATGGTCAGCGACATGCTGCCCCGCTCCCGATTGATCTTTTGAACCCGGCGCAGTCTAGCGAAGAACCATGACGGCTCCGAAGTGTCCAAAGTCGTGTCACGGCTGACGGCCCGCTCCGCACAGGTTGGGGCTTCCGCACCCGCATCGTGCAGTGCACGCTTCCCAGCCAGCCCCCCAAATCACGGGGGATTCACGCCGCCACTGCGGTCAAACCGCGACACATTTCTCGCAGGTGCACGAGTCTTTTGCAACGACCCTCCCAGACCGGCCAGCACTTGCGGACACTCGCGGGAATTGCGCCACGAGGGTCGGAATGGACCGGTCCTGCAGAGGTGCACAATCACCGCCTGCGCCTTGCGCCCCGTCTGCCATGCCTGATCACGCATTTGCTCGCCGTTCTTCGTCCCGCTCGTCGAGCGTGTCCTTGCTGGGCGCCCTCGCCTGTGCCTCGGCCCTGCTGACGGCCTGCGGCGGCGGCTCATCCGGATCCAATACCGATCCGGACGGCGTCGTGATCACCTTCGCCACCTTGGTGCGTGTGTCGGCGGAAGCTGCCGGTACCCAGTGCGCCAACGGCGGTGTGCGGGTCCAGTCGGGCATGGACATTGACTCGAACGGGGTCCTGGCGGATTCGGAAGTCTCGTCCACGCAGTACGTCTGCAATGGCGCCGATGGAAGCAACGGCAGCACGGGGTCCAATGGTCTTTCCACCCTGGTCCGCGTCCGCACCGAAGCGAGCGGCGCGCACTGCGCGCAGGGCGGCTCGGCCGTGCTGGCCGGCATGGACACCAACGGCAACGGCGTGCTGGAGGACAGCGAAGTCTCCAGCACCAGCTACGTCTGCACAGGCAGCAATGGTGCGACCGGCCCCACCGGCAGCACCGGTGCCAGCGGCAGCGCGGGGTATGACAGCCTGGTTTCGCTGTCCACCGAATCGGCGGGCGCCAACTGCGCCTACGGCGGGCAGCGGCTGCAGTCCGGCCTGGACAGCAACCGCAATGGCGTGCTGGACATCACCGAGGTCCTGGCCACCTCGTTCATCTGCAGTGCGGCCCCGGCCGATACGCAATGGGTGAACGTGACCGGCACCGCCGTGCAGGCGGTGTCCAACACCGGATATCTCGCCAACGCCAGCGCCAATGTGGTCATCACCTTGCCGGCTTCTCCCACCATCGGCGACTGGGTCAAGGTGACGGGCGTGGGCACCGGCGGGTGGACCATTGCGCAGAACGCCGGCCAGCGCATCACCACCCGGGGGCTGCCCGGTGGCATGGACATCACCTGGACCGCCGAGGCGCTGACCGGCAACTGGGCGGCCGTGGCCATGTCTGCCGACGGCACGCGGCAGGTCGCGGCCACTTCAGGTGACCTCTATGTCTCCACTGACACGGGCGGCACCTGGGTGCAACGGCTGGCGGGCCAGCCCTGGAGCGGCGTTGCGAGCTCCTCCGACGGCATGAAGCTGGTGGCGGTGACCAATGGCGGGGCCATTTATCACTCCGCGGACGGCGGCCAGACCTGGTCCGACGACGGCACCGCCCGCGCGTGGAGCGCGGTGGCCAGCTCGGCCGACGGGCAACACCTGGTGGCTGTGGCCTACCTCGGCGCCATCTGGACCTCCGCCGATGGCGGGGCCAGCTGGAGCTCGCATGAAAGCAACCGTGCCTGGCGGGCAGTGAGCTCGTCCAGCGACGGGCGTGTGCTGGTGGCCGGCACCAATGGTGCGCAGCTGTATGTCTCCACCGACTACGGCGCCACCTGGACCGCCCGTGCCAGTGGCCAGTACTGGTGGGGGCTGGCCTCGTCCGCCGATGGCCAACGGCTGTATGCAAGCGTGGACACCGGAACGATCTGGATGTCCAACGATTACGGCACCACCTGGGAGGCCCAGGGCACCAGCCGGGCGTGGCGTGGCATCACCACCTCGTCAGATGGCCGCTTTGTGGTGGCCACCACCAGCGGCGGCACCGTCTATCAATCGACGGACAGCGGGACAACCTGGCAATCCAGCGCCGATGGCGGCGCATGGACGGCAGTGGCCAGCAGCAGTGACGGCCTGACCCTGCTGGCCAGCAAGTCTGGTGGCGCGCTGTACGGCGGCTCACGCCGCTCGTCCACCACCACCGGCGTGACCGGCTCGGTCTCGGGCGGGCAGGAAGACGCGCTGCAGCTGCAGTATGTGGGTGGCGGCGTGTTCATGCCGATCAGCTATGTGTCGGCCAGCCTGATGTTCACCGTGCGCTGACGGCGGAGCCACGGAGCACGGGGCACGGGGCACGGGGCACGGGCAGGCATTGAAACGGTATTTCGTCACGTTTGTGTCTGCATGTGAACCCAACCACTATAGAACCACTTGAGACGGCACCCGATGGCCGGGGACGTGGCTGCTGATCCGCGAGCAGCAAGAAGCTAGTTGTTATTACGGTTCCTCACCACGCGGACCCCACCCGGGCGGCGGGTCAGCGAACATGCCTGCGGCTCTTGAAGCCCGCACACCTCCCCGACAACAACCGAAGCGCACTCCCGACCGGGACACAGGCGCACCGACCGCTTACCAGACCGTGCAACGCTGCCCCATGCAGGGGCCGGCGCGGCATTGTGCCGACACCGGGCAGGGGGGGTGCGGGTGACCTGGGCGTCATCATCAACAGCGGAGGACGCATGTTCAGATTGAAATCCTTGGCCGCCTGCCTGGGGCTGGCCGGCTTGTGCGTGAGCGCAGCCCACGCAGCTTTGCCCGCAACGCTCAGCTACGTCATCAACAACCAGTGGACGGGCGGCTACTGCGCCACCGTCAAGGTCACCAACCCCAACACCACCTCCATCACCTGGAGCGGCAGCCTGAAGATCGAAGGCACGGCCAGCAACGTCTGGAACGCCGAGTGGACGGCCAGCGGCAGCACCTTGACCCTGCAGGGCATTGCCTGGAACCGCATCCTCGCGCCGCAGGCGAAGAATGAGTCGGTCGGCTTCTGCGCCACCACGACGGCGGCGGCCCCGGCCCCTGCCCCGGCTCCAACGCCGGCACCCGCGCCGGCACCCGCGCCGGCACCTTCGCCAGCGCCAGCCCCGGCGCCGACTCCTGCGCCCGCGCCAGCCCCCACACCAGCGCCGGCACCCGCTCCAACGCCTGCGCCGGCTCCGGCACCGACGCCCGCTCCTGCACCGGCTCCAACGCCCGCGCCGGCTCCTGCTCCGGCACCTGCTGCCGGCACCGTGGACCAAGGCACCACGCTGACCAGCTGGTACACCGGGACGCCGACGGCGCCTGCCGTCACGCCTGGCACCTGGCGTGCAGGCGGCCCGAACCCTGAGCAGGCCGCGTTCAAGCTGGTCAAGGAAAGCGCGCACTTTGCGTTCTATTCCGACGAGACGCTGTCAGACGCTGACCTGACGCTGGCGGCCAACACGCTGGAGAACACCGTCTGGAACTCGCTCTTCGGCGCCAACCTCTTCATGCCGGAGCCGTTCTACAACAAGGCCGACAAGATCAAGCCCGCCATCCACATCCATTCCGGATGGGGCCTGACCGGTGGCGCCTGGGTGGATTCGGCCCGTGCGCTGCACATGGGCATGTGGATCGCACCGGCCGCGCTGCTGGACCATTGGGGCCTGACGCACGAGTTCACGCACGGCTGGCAGTCCTGGGCGGGCAACAACGGCGGCATGGCGTGCAACACGTCCAACACCTGTGGCTGGATCTTCGAGAGCCACGCCAACTTCACGCCGCACCAGTTGCCCGAGTACAAGAGCAATGTGCATTGCTCGGAGATGCTGCCAAACGCGCCGCACCTCTACCTGGGCTCCACGCGCGACCGCTATTGCAACTGGCAGTTCATGGAGTACCTGAAGGACCGTTATGGCCCTGAGGCGGTGACGCAGATCTGGACCACCGCTGGCGCGGATCCGTTCACCAACATCCAGAAGGCGCGTGGCTGGACGGTGGCGCAACTCAACGATTTCATCGGTGAGTGGGCCGTGCACAACGTGGTGTGGGACTACAAGGCCACGCCTGATGCCTTCCGCAGCACCTACGGCAACATCACGCTCACCGACAAGGCCGAGCGCATGCGCCGCCTGATGCCGCTGGAGGCCCTGGACACGAGCTGGGCCACCAACCGCCGCTTCGTCTCGCCTTATTACGGCTCGCCGCAGCGCTTTGGCTACAACGTGGTCCGTCTCTATCCGGAAGCGGGTGCCACGACGGTGACGGTGAAGTTCCGGGGCATTGACCAGTCCGGTTCCAACGCTGATTTCCGCTGGGGCCTGGTGGCCACCAACTCGCAGTTCAGCTCGGCACGCTACAGCGCGCTGCAGAAGGGGCTGGATGCGGACCTCACCTTCAAGGTGAACACGGGTGAACCGCTGTTCCTGGTGGTGAGCGCCACGCCGACGGTGTTCAAGAGCATCACCTGGGATCAGGCCTACGGCTCGATCAACCGCTACCGCTACATGGTGGAGCTGGCGGGTGCCTGGCCGCAAGGCTTCCAGAGCGGCACGCGGGACCTGTGCCCGACCGGCACGGCTCGCCACAGCAATGGCGGCGGCTGCGCACCGACGACCACGCCCACCACGGTGTATGTGGGTCCCTACGCCACCATCCTCCCGAACGGCCGCGCCACCGGCACGGCCCGCATCGAGGACCAGGCGATCGTCGTCAACGGCACGGTGGCAGACAGTGCCGTGGTGGGTGGTCTAAGCGTCATCGGCGTGAGCGGCAGCCCATGGGGCAACAACACCTTCGCGGTGTCCGGCTCGGCACAGGTGCGCACGACCTTCTACCCGCTGGGCTTCTTTGAAGCCAGCCAGGGGGCCTCGGGCACGCTGAACCTGCACGGCGACGTGGAGTACCGCGGTGTTGGCCTGAACCTGAGTAGCGGATACCGCTCCGGGTTTGTGGATTCGACATCCACGGTGGGGCTGTCTACGGATGTGAATTCGAAGACAGCACCGGTGTGGCGGCCGTGATCGGCTGAGGTGCCTGCGCTGGGGGAGGCAGGCATGAACGACAAAAGGGGCGCCAGATGGCGCCCCTTTTTTTGTCTGCGGGGTTTTCTGCGATGCGGCGGGCAGCCAAGCAGCCAAGCAGTCAAGCAGTCAAGCAGTCGGGCAGTCGGGCAGTCGTGTAGTCGTGTAGTCGGACGGGCGGGCGAAGGGTCAGGCCTTCTGCTGCCGCCGCTGCGCCATCTCCTGACCCATCGCGGCGGCGTCCAGGCCAGTGAGGTCCTGCCGCGCGGCGGGAAAGGCGATCTGTTCTTCCGCCTCCAGATGGGTGGCATACCGATCGACATATCGCCGCGTCAAGGCACTCGGCCATTCGACGCTGTTCCCGTCACGGACGGCGATCAGCGCTTGGCGGAGCACTTGCCAGTCCTCCTTCATGGCAGCGTGGTCGGCCTGGAGGCGGTCCGCCAACACTTGCAGCGCCGGGGCACCGCTGCTGCGCAAGCGGGGCAGCACGTGACGCTCCTCGTCCTCATGATGGGCCGGCCCGGCGATGTCGAAATAGCGCAGCACATCCGATGAAGCACTGCGCGCCTGATCAGTGATGCCGTGTTCCGCGAGGTGCGATTCAAGCCGCGTCATGAGGTCCAACGTGCGGCGCACGCGGCCGTGGCAGGCCTCCAGCATCTCCATCGGGGATTCAAAGCCGACGCCGGGGCCGGTGTAGAGGTCGTTGAGGCTCATGGGCACATATTGCATTGTTCTTGACGCCCTTGGCGGGGGGTGGGACAAGGGCGAGAACGAGCTCGTCAGTACGCAATTCCGGGGTGGATTGCCAGTGTGGCCTCGCTACTGCACGTAGCGCCCCTGGCAAGGTCTGACAGAACTGCGCACGCAAGATTCAACTGAAAATTGCGCCACGGGGTGCGTGCCCATGGCGCTGTTCCGCTCGCGTCATGAAGCTGACGAGGTCATCGAAAGCTGGCGTCAAAACTGCAGCGCGGTCTGACCTCACAGCGGCACGGTCAGGTTTTTCTCATAGTAGCTTGAGGTTAAATAGTGCCGATGCGGGGATATCTACGGATAGCTGGGTTTGGTGGCTTACTGGCCGTAACTTTGGCTGTACTCATTTGGTCGACATGGACCGACGGCGACAAGGGCGCCCCGCCAAACGACCGTTCTCAGCCTCATGTGACGCTGCCCCTTCAGCCTTTTGAGGCTCCGAAGGCAGCGTCGGCCGAGGGAGCCGCCCCACATCTCCCGCTCGCACTGAGCTGGAATTCAGTTTCCGATGCGGGAAGTCTTGATGATGTCCTTGCGGCGGCTCGACGCTCCGGAAACTCGGAGGATCGCTATTCGGCTCTTCGAGTTGCCGCAGTCTGCCTGGGGCTGCCAAAGGACGTCATGGACCCAAAGGCCGCCGCGCTCCATGTCGAAAACGAAGGACGGCGCAAGGCGTTGACGGACCGGGTCAATGCGGCTCGACAGCGCCTCACAGCGTTTTGCCACACGGGAGATAGCGAAAGCTACATCGAAGACGCCCGAGCAAAGCGGATCTCCATTGAGAGCCCCTCCATGAAGTTTCAGGCTGGCGCCAGGCGGCCGAGTGACTTAAAACTGGACCAGTGGGGCACCACCGTACTTTCCAGTCCTCAAGCGTATCCGGCGGGTTTGGACATTTGGCTTCAGTCCATCCTGCCGAGGATCTTGCCCAGCGAAATCGCTGAAAACAGTCAACAACTCCAAGCCGTCAGGGATGGCCTCTATCAAAGATTATTGGGTAACTCCTCTGAAGGCGCGATTCGAGTTCTGGCCAAGTGCGCTATCAGCATCCAATGTGGAATAGAAGACCCGCTCACCGTGGAGCAGTCTGCAGAGGTGGCAACTGCTGTCTCAGAGATTGAACAGAGGATTCGGCAGCAGCGATGGGCAGAGTTGGCGCCGCCCGCACATTGATAGCCAGCTTCTTTGATGGGTGCGCCCCTCTCGGACAGTTATTTTCTTCGACTCAGCTCGAATTTTTCGATTTCTTTTCGCTTACTTGATCCTGTTGTGATGTTCCATTCGGTCAGTCGAAATCGTTCTATTTAGGGCCGTCAGCCGCGTCCCGAGAATGAGTTCCTGTAAGACCTGACAGTAGAGTGATGGCTATATCTTCGCTACTGTGAACTTTCCTTCCGCTTGCATATTGGCGCAGAAGGATATCTGTTTCGCAAATAAGCCAGGGAGCTTTTATGAAGAATAGCGTTATAGCTTTGATTCTTGGAATTCTGACATGTGCGGCCGCCCAGTCTCAGGTTGCTCCAAGCGCGGGATCGGACGGCAGAATTCAAAACCAGGTGGAGATCAATCGATTACTTGCGCCGATCAAGAGCGCACAGGATCTCTACGACTATCTGAACAAAAAGCCTCCGGAATCCCCATTGGATAAACTTTCCCCATCGGCTAAGAGGCGCTTTGTTGACAGTCTACAATTTAATGAGAAAGGCTTGACCACGTTTCAATATACCGACTTGGAATCGGAGCTATCAACGTCCGAGATTTATCAGGTATTGGCGCTATTCGGGGTTCAACACCACGCTGCCAGCATTCGCGGGGCGAGGGTATCCAGTGCAACGGATTTGCTAATCAAAAACTCCCTGCTGGTTTGTGATCCGTCTTTTGCAGCACAGGGAATACGTGCGGCGACCACGGGAATTTGCATCGACTATCCGGATTACCAGTGCATTAAACGAGGAACTTGCGAGTCCGCTGGGGGAAAGATCTGCACCAGCAACTGCTGATCGTATTTGACGAAGATTCAAAAGCGTTCCCGTCGCCTGCTTACGCGGGCGACTCATCCTAAGTCAATCGGATTGCTCTCATACCTATGAACCGTAGGATCGTATTCAAGCGTGTTTTCTTTGCATCGGCAAGCGCGACCATATATCTGACGCTGGGTGTGGACAACTTCGCGAGAGCGTCCGCAAAACCCATGCGCGCCGACGAAATTTTGGCGCTGATCGACGCCCAAACGGAGCGCTGGATTGAAAGTCCGTACACGACTTCCGATGGCGATCTAACGGCCGGACTCCAGCTGTTGCAAACAGCTAAAGACGCGGGGGTTTTAACCGTTAGGCATATCAATGCTGCCGCCAGAGTGCTTATCGCTCATTGGCGTCTCGATGAGGCGCGAGCGCTGGTAAAAGACTTGCCTCAGTGGAAGGGGGTGCGACTTCCAAATATCCTCACCCCTCAGGATCAGTGGCCGACATCGGGTTTTCGCTTGTGGAATATCAACAAAGTGGGCGATGCACGATTATCTGTTCTTCAGGCCGATCTTGATTCGACAATCATCGTCACCACTGGAATGGGTTGCGGCTTCAGTCGCCGGGCCTTACATGAAATCCAGCGGCGTCCGGCTGTTGCTTCAAAGATATCTCGACACACCAGATTTATCTCTCTTCCTGACTCAGCTCTGGATGTTTCGGCTATCGTGGAATGGGAAGAACGAAATTCCCCATTCAAGTTGGAATTCATTCACCGCCTCTCGGATTGGCCGATGATTGAACGCTTTGCCACACCTGTCTTTTACTTCTTCTCTCGCGGTGAATTGAAGCAGATCACCACCGGCTGGCCGGAGGGTGGGAATATGGACGAACTCGAAGCTGGGCTGCAAAATATTGGGCTGTAGGCGGGGCCGATGTGAGGCAGCCGTATGGCGAAAGCGCAAGGAGCTAGTCCCCCACTCCCTCGCGCTGAATCAATGCACTCAATTCAGCAGCGATCTTCTTTGCGTCTTCAAACTGAGCGCCGAGACGCAATGGAAAGTCTTTGCGTTCAAGCGTTGCGAACGATTCTCGAAGGCTGGCCTTCAGGGTCGAAACTCCAACTCAGAAAGCTCAAGGTTCATTGAGTCATTGCCAGTGCGAGACAGATCCATATGCATCTCTTGAACGCGATCCTCAGCCCTTGCTGAGAGACTCAATAACGGGTCGCAGGCGATGGGAGAGGTCCCCACGGTCCCATCCCGCCATCACTTGCAGGGAGGTCCGTTGACCGAGTTGCTGCGCTGCCAGCAGGCCGGCGTAGTAGCCGACGCGTGGGGGCCAGTCGCCGCGATAGCCCATGTCCAGAAAGGGTGTCGATGCAGCCGGGTCCTGGCTCTCCCAGACATCGAGCATGGCCCGCGCGGCACGTTGCAACACGGCAGGAGGTGTGGCGGCCAGTGCCGCGTCGTCCAACAGCACCTGCGTCAGGGTGGCCTCTGGATGGAGCTGCTGGCTTGCGTAAGTGGCCAGGCCCTCGACCCACAACGCTTCGTGCACACCCGGCTTCGGATCCAGGCTGATCAGCGGCGCGCGCAGCGCGTGGTAGCAGTGGAACCACTCGTGGGCAAACAACACTGCAAGGTCCGCATCAACGCCGTGAAAGCGCAGGATGCCGTCCGGCGCGAAGAACAGCGGCAATGGTTGACCGGGGCCCTGGGGCTCCAGATGCGCGTCGAACGTGAACAGAGACGGCATCAGCCAGACCGGGGAGACCTTGACTTGAGAGTCAGGCAAGGCCTGCGTGAAATGTCCCTGCTGCGTTTCGTAGATGGCCGCAAAGGCACGATGCAAGAGTCGGGCAGCGTCGGACATTCCGTCGAACTTGGGTAGCCAGGCCCGCACTCGCTGCGGGGTCACAGTCAGGCCTGCCAGCCGGTATGCGGCAGCGTTTGGTTCGAAGAACTCCGACATCAGGCGTTCGACGCGCTGGGGCGAGTCGAGCGCCCGACCTTTGTCATAAGGCTTCCAGAATGCAGGCATTAGATCCGCGAACCCCGCTGCCGGGGCCGATGCCGGAGGAACTGCGTTCTGCGCCAGCGCGAGACTGCTTGCTTGACCAAGTGTCCAGGCCGCAGTGAGCTGGAGCATGGATCGGCGGTGGATCGGGGGTAGTCGCATCGGGTGGATTGTGCAGTGAAGGCTCCGTCTGCGCGCCGGCCGGGGGGGGCGGACCTTCAATCTGAGAACCCTCCAAAGGTGATCTGCCGGACCAGTTGATGTCGACGCGCGAAGATGAGTCGGGCATGCTTGCGGGTGCTCAACGTATTGAAGCTTCCCATCTGGCGGAGCGCCATCAGCAATGACACCAACACTGGAATTGGTCTGGCCGTCCTCGCAATACCTGCCGCACTACGTGGCCGCGCTCGAACGCGGCTGGTCGGCCAATACGGGCCGCGGGCCAAAGGCTGCGGCGGACGAACTAGCATCGATTCGTGAGGACGATGCCGCCTTCCTGGCCGGCCTGGTGGACCGCCATGCGGGCAACGAACTCTTCACGTTGCCGGACGGCTCCCAGGTTCCCCGGCTGCCCAGCTATCGCCGCTGGTTATGGGACGGCGAATTCTGCGGCAGCATCACCTTCCGCTGGCAGCCCGGTACGGAAGCGCTGCCGCCCTATTGCCTGGGACACATCGGCTATTCGGTAGTGCCCTGGAAGCAGCGGCGCGGCTATGCGTCGCGCGCGCTGCAACTCCTGCTGCCGGAGGCACGGGAAGAAGGATTGCGCTTCGTCGAGATCACCACAGACCCGGACAACGTCGCGTCACAGAGGGTCATTGAGGTCAATGGCGGCGCGCTGCTCGAGCAGTTCACCAAGGTCGGCGCCTTTGGCGGCACACCGGGACTCAGATATCGCATCCCGTTGTGACAGCCAGGCTGGTGGGTTCAAGCCGGCATGACACGGACACGAGCCCAGCGCTGCGCATAACGCTTGCTCTCGACACGCCGGCGGCAGATGTCCACATCAGCCGCCTTGGAGTTGGTCGGCCCGAAGAAAAAAGCGATCGCAAGCTTCGACTTGCAGCACGCGATCTCCCATCCGCCCCCCACCTCCGAGCGACCACCTCAGAGCCATAGCCCCAAGCCCCCCGACGGTTCAGACTCAGCGGCATTCCCCCACCCCGCCGCCCGTCGCCACCCGTCGCCCATGTCCCTCTCCGTCACCCACAGCCGCTCCCTGACCGGCCTGACTGCCGCTGCCGTGGATGTGGAAGTCCATCTGGCCAATGGCCTGCCCAGCTTCACCCTGGTGGGCCTGGCCGACACGGAGGTCAAGGAGTCCCGGGAGCGTGTCCGGGCGGCGCTGCAGAGCAGCGGCCTGGAGTTCCCTTCCAACAAGCGCATCACCGTCAACCTCTCCCCTGCGGACCTGCCAAAGGAAGGTGCTCGCTTCGACCTGCCCATCGCGCTCGGCCTGCTCGCGGCCAGCGGCCAGGTGGATGCGCTGCGCCTCCCCGGCTTTGAATGCGCTGGTGAGCTGGCGCTTTCCGGGGAACTTCGCCCCGTCCGCGGCGCACTTGCCATGGCCTTGTCACTGCGAGCCAGCGGCCTTCCCCGGGAGCTGTTGCTGCCGCGCGGCAGCGCCTCTGAAGCGGCCCTGATGAACGGCCTGGTTGTGCGTGAGGCTGTCCACCTGCTCGACATCGTCCAGGCCCTGCAACCCAACAGTGAGGCGTCTCTCACCCGCATCCAGATCACTGCGCCAACCATCTCTGCGGACGTGCCGGACCTGCGCGACGTCAAAGGCCAGACAGGCCCCAAACGCGCGCTCGAAGTGGCGGCGGCCGGCGGCCTGGGGCTGCTGCTCGTCGGCCCGCCCGGCACTGGCAAGTCCATGCTGGCCAGACGGCTGCCCGGCTTGCTGCCGCCGCTCGATGAGCCGGAGGCGCTGGCGTCCGCCGCGCTGCTCAGTGTCAATGGCCAGTTCAAGCCCGAGCACTGGGGCCAGCGCCCCTTCCGCTCCCCCCATCACAGCGCGTCCGCCGCCGCATTGATCGGCGGAGGCTCACCACCTCGTCCCGGTGAGATCACCCTGGCCCATCACGGCGTCCTCTTCCTCGATGAACTTCCCGAGTTCCATCGCCTCGCCCTGGAAGCCCTTCGTGAACCGCTGGAGACCGGCACGGTGCACATTGCCAGGTCCTGTCATCAGGCAGAGTTCCCCGCGCGGTTCCAACTGGTGGCGGCGATGAACCCCTGCCCGTGTGGGCACCTGGGGCATCCCACCAAGGTGTGCCATTGCACACCCGAGCAGGTGAGTCGCTATCAGGGCCGCATCTCCGGCCCGCTGCTGGATCGCATCGACCTCATGGTGGAGGTACCGATGCTGCCGCCCCGTGTACTGGCCGCAGCCGCCGAGGGTGAGGCCACCGCAGAAGTGGCGGCACGCGTTGCCACCGCGCGCGCCCTGGCGCTTCGTCGGCAGGGCTGCGTCAACGCCATGCTGCCCTCCAGTCAGCTCGATGCCCACCTGCAACTCACGGCGGACGCTGAATCCATGCTGCACAAGGCCGCTGCCCGCCTGGCCTGGTCCGGCCGCAGCTATCACCGCGTCCTGCGCATTGCGCGCACGGTGGCCGATCTTTGCGCAAGCGAGCCGGTGCTAGCCACTCACGTCGCCGAATCCATCCAATGGCGCCGTGCCCTGCCTGGCCGGGCGTAACGAGCAAATTCAGACCGTGCGCTCCACCACCTCAGAACAACGCCCCCAGCATCGCCCGGCTCGGCGAGGTGGATTGAACACGGACAGAACCCGCAGGGCGCGGTGCGCAGCTCACGCTGTCTCCATCCTGATCCGACGGCACCAGCTCGGTGACCATCTCCAGCCCATGGCCGGTATTCCTGGCCACCAGGCGCCAGCGATGGGCCGTGGCGATCTCCATGCAAATCGACAGCCCCAGCCCTGCCCCGTCTTCGCGCCGGTCCGGCCCACGCCAGAAGCGCTCGAACAGGCGGGACAAGTGTTCCGGCGCCACGCCCGGTCCCTCGTCACGCACCACAAAGCCGGACTGGTTCACCGACAAGGCCACCACCGCCCCCGCCGGGCTGTGCTGAATGGCGTTCTCCATCAGGTTCTTCAGCAAGGTGAACAGCGCGCTGCGGTCCGCCTGCCATTGGCGCAGGTCATCAGCCATGCGCAACCCCAGCCGCACGCCGTGGCGCTCCGCCACCCGGCCCATGTAATCGAACACCTCCTGAACTGCACTGCGCGGGTCAATGCGCTCGATGCGATAGTTCTGCGGCTCACTCACTTCGGCCAACATCAGCAACTGCTGGACCTGCCGCGCCATGCGGTCCACGTCCTGCAGCAGGTATTGGCGGCGCTCATCGTGCGGCCCCAACTCCACCTGCGCACGCATCAATGCCAGCGGTGTCTTCAGCTCATGCGCCGCACTGGCCAGGAATTCCTGCTGGGTCTGATAACCGTGCTGAAGCCGGTCCAGCGCCTGGTTGAACGCCAGCACCAGAGGCCGAATCTCCCGGGGCTGGGCATCAACATCCAGCCGCGCATCCAGCGTTTTCGGTGTGATGCGGCACGCATCTGCCGAGGCGGCGCGCAGCGGCAGCAGTGCACGGCGCAAGGTGAAGTGGACCGTCACAAAGAACAGCAGCACAAAGGCGACCCCGGTGAGGCTCACCCCTTGGATCAGGCCCGGAATGCCAAAGGCCGATCGCATCCGCAACACAATGCGGTCGCTCAGCCCCAATTGCAGCCACCAGCGACCGCCGCTGTGTTCAACGCGCGCAGTAGCGCCATGCATGGCCACCCCGTCGCGGAGAAAGGTGAACACCTTCAGCGACGGATCAAACGCCACACCCTCCGGCACCAGTGCACGAGAGTTCCCGCCAGCTTCCGAGGTGAAGGCCACATGCCCCTGCGCATCAACGATGCGCAGCGTCACTTCCTCGGCCAGGCTGTTGAACAGCCACGGCTCAATACGCTGCGCGTCCAATCCCAGGGGCCGACCATGGGCGTCAAGCAGCACACGCTCAGCCATCTCTTTTGCATAGTGGCGCACGCTGGCATTCAGCATGTGCCGGCCAAAGGGCTCGGCCAGGGCCGTCACGGCCACCGCAATCACGGCCGCACTCACCAACATGCCGCCGACAAACATCACCATCAGGCGGATGCGCAGGCTACAGGGGCGGAGAGTCTTCTCGAAGCGCATAACCCTGATTCCTGATGTTCACAATCTGCAGGTTGGAGCCCACCCCCAGCAACTTGCGCCGCAGCCGGTGCAAGGCCACATCCAGCGCGTTGGGCGTGACGGCCTCCGACAGTCCCCATGCCGCCGCCTCCAGCGCCCCGCGGCGCACCGTGCGGCCCTCCTGCCGCACCAGCGACAGGAGGATCTGCTGCTCAGTGGGCGACAGCGTGATCGCCTCGTCGCCGCAGCCGAGCCGCCCTTCATCCAGCATCAGGCAGATGTCGCCGAACGCTGGCAAGGACGAACGCAGCGCCGCAGGCCGGCGCAGCAGTGCACGGACACGGGCGACCAACTCTTCCATCGGGAAGGGTTTGGTCAGGTAGTCGTCGGCGCCGGATTCCAGCCCCTCCACCCGGTCGTGAAGCGCATCCCGTGCGGTCAGCATCAGGCAGGGCGTGGCGCGGCCCTCGGCACGCAGCCGTTTCACCAGCGTGAGACCGTCCCCGTCCGGCAGCCCTCGGTCCACCACCAGGGCGCCGTAGTCGATCTCCTGCAAGCCGCCCCAGGCCGCCTCCACCGACGCAAAGACGTCGGTGGGGATGCCGGCGGCCTGCAGGGCCTGCCGCACGAGCTCCGCGAGACGGGCGTGGTCCTCGACAAGGGCGATTCGGTTCATGCCACCGGATCTTAAAAGCGGTAGAGGTAACCCACCATCGCGCGGGGCACGTTGCTGCGATCCACGATCGGGCTGTTGGTGACTTCCTTGGGCAAATGCGTGACGCCCACATCCAGGAAGATCACGTGCCGCTGCTGGATCGCGTAATCAAGCCGAACGCCGGCTTCCAGGGCCACCCCTGCCTCACCGAGATAGGCCGGGCGATCGGCCAAGGCTTCCTGCGCCCGGACGCCGTAGTAGTAATCCACCCACTTGCGATCCATCCACTGCGCGCCAAGCCGCGGAGAAATGCTGGCCGCGCCCAGTTGGAAGCGGCGATCCGCCTGCAACTGCAGGCGCTGCCCCTTGCTGTGGCCGGAAAGGTCGCTGGACCAGTCCAGGCGCACCTGCGCCATGGGGTTGTGCCAGGCCAGGCCAAACCCGCCCAGGATCCCGCCCTTGCGCTCGGCCATGCCGGTCAGGCGCGATGAATCGCTGGCTTTGTAGCCGTCCGGCGCATACCTCACCTGCAGGCCACCCGTGAGGCGCTGGGTCGGCGTGAACGCATGGTTGAGCAGCTTGAGCTCGGCGGTCGCGCCGGCAAAACGCAGCCAGTCGTTCTCGTAGAACAGCAGCGGCAAGGCGGTGAACTTGCGATCAGCACCTGCATAGGCACGCTCACTCACCCCGGCGCCCAGGCCCAACGCCCACTGGGAGCCGCCACTCTTTGCGGGCGCTTCCCGCTTCCCTGCCTCGGCCGCCTCTTGCGTGGCGGGGGTCAAGGCATCGGACTGGGCGCTCGCAGCCGTCGCCAGGAAGGAACAGCTTCCGGCCGCCATCAGGGCCGCCAGGGTGCGCTGAAGGCGTGGACGCATCGCCTGCGCGGCACCACGACGAAGAAATGCGGCGGGACACGCGTCTTTCAACAGGCTGGAAGGGGTCACGATCGGGCTCTGAGTCGAAGGAGCCCGAATGGTGCGGCGGCCTGTATTACCCGCGACTTACCGGCCAACGGCAGCTTGCAACCAGCAACAACCGGTGAGCCCGGGTCAGGTCTCGAAGACCCCCTCCATCGCCGCAAACCCCTTCACCTCGATCGGATTGCCGGACGGGTCCAGGAAGAACATGGTGGCCTGCTCGCCCGGCTGCCCGGCGAATCGGATCTGAGGCTTCAGCACAAAGGCCTGCCCTTGTGACGCCAGGCGGTCGGCCAGCGCCCGCCACGCGGTCATCGGCAGCACCAGCCCCAGGTGCGGCATGGGCACCAGGTGGTCACCCACTCGGCCGGTGTTGGTCGTCTTGAACGGCTCGCCCAGGTGCAGCGAGATCTGGTGGCCGAAGAAATCGAAATCCACCCAGGTGTCGGTACTTCGCCCTTCGGCGCAGCCCAGCATGCCGGTGTAGAACGCACGCGCCTCGTCCAGGTCGGTGACGTGATAAGCAAGGTGGAACAAGGCGGGGACTTGCATGAAAGCTCCTGGCTGGGCGATGACGGCCGTCTTGGCACATGCTGAGGCCGCCCTCTTGGCGCCGTGATCCACCGATATTAGCCAACCTGCACGTGGCTCCACCGGCCCGACCTTACGAGGCGGTCGCTTTGCGGCCCACCGCGTCGCGTTGCAACCCAAGGCCTCGCCTTGCAGGCGGCCGCGCCTCCTCAGGTAGCCATGCCGGCCCGGGCCGCAACGGCCACTGCCACTCCCGGGTGAGCACCGCCCCCCAACTTGGAGAGGGCCTGTGCGGCGCTGGTTACCATGGCAGCGGATTCTCGACCAGGCGCTCTCCATGTCCGTACCCCAGACCAGCCGCGCCCAGGCGGCGCTGAAGAAGGCTTCCTCCGCGTTCCAGCGCAGCCAGTGGGCGGAGGCGGTGAAGGGCTTCCAGGACGTCGTCCGCCACGAGCCCGACTACTTCGACGCCTACCCGCTGCTCGCCTCTGCGCTGGAACGCGCGGGCCAGCCGCAACGGTCGGTCGAGTTGCTCATGGCGGCCACGCAGCGCTTCCCGCAGGAGCCGACGCTGTATCTGCGCCTGGGCAACCTGATGGCCGGCGCGGGCGATTGGGCGCGCGCGCGCCAGTGCTTCGAGCGGGCCAGCCAACTCGCGCCGCAGGACGCCCGGAGCGCCTACAACTGGGGCGTCGCCCTGCAGGAGCTGGGCCAGCCCGCCGAGGCCATCGGCGCCTTCGAGCGCGCCATCACGGCGGACCCGGCCTACACCGCCGCCTATCTGGCCCTGGGCCTGGCCTATCAAGCCACCGGCGCCATGGAGGCAGCGCTGATGGCGCTGGACTGCGCCATCAACATCACCCCGGCAGACCCCCGGCTGCACATTGAACGCGCCCGCACACTGCTGGCCATGGGCCAGTTGCCCGAGCTGTTGGCCGCACTGACGCCCCTGGCCGAGCGTTTCCCTGCGGAGGTGGAGATTCAGAACCTGCGCGGCATCGCCCTGAAGCAGTCCGGCCGCGCCGATGAGGCGCTGGCCGCGTTCAGCGCCGCCCTGCAGATTCGCCCCGACGCCATCGAGCCGCTGCACAACCGCGCCAACCTGCAGTTGCTGGCCCGGCGGTTCTCGCCCGCGCTGGAGGACTTCAACCGCCTGGAGTCCCTGAAGCCCGACCTGGACTGGCTGCCCGGCCTGCATCTCTACACCGCCATGCATCTGTATGACTGGCGCGGTTTCGACCAACGGCTCGGCGCCATCCTCCAAGGCCTGGCCGAGCAGCGCCGGGCTGTGCAGCCCCTGATCCTGCAAGGCCTGGTGGACGACCCCGCAGCCCATCAGCAAGCCGCACGCCTCTGGATGAACACCGTGAGCGCGCCCGCCCAGGCGCTGCCGCTCACCACCAACCACCAAGGCGCGGATCACCCCAAGGCGAAACTGCGCATCGCCTACATCTCGCGGGACTTCCGCACCCACCCCGTCGCCTTCCTGATGGCCGAGGTGCTGGAACTGCACGACCGCGAACGCTTCGAGGTCATCGCCATCAACTACGGCGCAGCCCGCAACGACGCCATGCAGCAACGTCTGCGCGCGGGCGTGGACGGATTCATGGATGTGGCGCATCTGTCGGACCGGCAGATCGCCCAGGCCTGCCGGGAGCTGAAGATCGACGTGGCGGTCGATCTCACCGGTTTCACCGAGGGCGCGCGCAGCGGCATCTTCGCCCAGCGCGCCGCACCGGTGCAGGTGCTGTATCTCGGTTATCTGGGCACCTCCGGCACCGCGCTGTACGACTACCTGATAGCCGACCCGCTGCTGATCCCCCCGCAGACCCGGGCGTTCTACGACGAGCGCCTCCTGGTGCTGCCCAGCTACCAGGCCAACGATCGCCAACGCCCCCGCCCCGCCCTGCATACCAGCCGCTCCGAGCTGGGCCTGCCGGACGATGCCTTTGTCTTCTGCTGCTTCAACAACCCCAGCAAGATCACGCCAGCCGTGTTTCAGCGATGGGCGGCCATCCTGGCGCAGGTCCCGGGGTCCGTGCTGTGGGTGCTGGAAGAGGACGCGCAAGCCGCCGGGCACCTGTGCCGTCATGCCGATGCACTAGGCATCGGGGCCCACCGCCTGGTCTTTGCGGAACGCGCGCCACGCGAGGTGTACCTCGAACGCCTGCAGATGGCGGACCTGTTCCTGGACACCCTCCCCTACAACGCCGGCACCACCGCCAGTGATGCCTTGTGGATGGGCTTGCCGGTGCTGACGCAGCTCGGCCAGAGCTTCTGCGGCCGGATGGCCGCCAGCCTGCTGCACGCGGTGGGGCTGCCGTCGCTGGTGGCCGAGGACGCGGAAGCCTATGTGGCGACTGCGGTGCGTCTGGCATTGGCGCCGGGCAGCCTCGCCGCCATCCGGCACCGGCTGAAGACCGAGCGCCTCACGCTCCCCTTGTTCGACACCCCCGCCTTCACCCGCACGCTGGAACGGGCCTTCGGGGAAGCCCATCGCGCGCGATCGGCCGGCGAGCCGCTGCAGGACATTCACATCAGCCCGGCGGCCCAGCCCTGAAACACCCGGCCCTCGCAGCAGACGCGAGGCCGATCCGCACGTCCCAATGAAAACGCCCCGTGTTGCCGGCAGCATCACGGGGCTTGGGTCGCCTGCCGGAGCCCCAAAGGGCAACCGGCGGCGAGGCGTCAAGCGCTTACTGGCGCACCAGTTGGCCGTTGTTGACCTTCACCACATCGCCGTTCTGCACGGCCGGGTCATGGCTGAATTCCATGGTGCGCAGGCTCTGGTCGGCGTTGCGCATCTTGACCACCCACACCGTGGTGCTGCGGGTGCGTTTTTCGATCTCGTTGCCGGCGAAGCCACCCGCGACAGCACCGCCCACGGTCGCCACCTTCTTACCGGTGCCGCCACCCAGCTGGTTGCCCAGCAGGCCGCCAACCACCGCACCGCCCACGGCACCAATGCCGGAGCCCTTGCCTTCGCGGTTTTCCGAGCGCACCGACAGCACCGTGGCGCAGGTGGCGCAGATACGGGCCTCGTCCTGAGCCACCGCCTTGTTGCTGCCGTTGTCGGCATAACCACCGCTGTCGCCGTTGCCGGCGCGCTGGCCGTTCTTCGGCGTCACGGCGTCGTTGGCAGCCGTCTTGGCCGCACGGGCCTCGTCGGCGGCGCTCACGGCGGCCGGCGCATCCGGCGCCTGGGGAGCGGACTGGTGACGACCCGCCATGAAGGCGGCGGCCACCAGTACGGCGGCACCGGCAGCGCCAGCGATCATCTTTTGGTTGCTACTCATCGCCATGATTTACCTCTTATGGTTGTTCCCCAGGGGCCCGAGCCCCTCTACGGGTATGAGCGAAGAATGCCACGCTGTTACAAGTGGGGCGAATATCAGACGTCGCTTTTGTAAACGCCTGAAACCGGCCTGGACGGCCCCGCAGCACCCCGGATTTCTGGCTCCGGGACTGTGGCGGGCACGCTTCACAAACTGGAAACGCCCCTGGGGCCTCAGCGGCCGACCGCCGTCACGCACTGAAACAATGCTTTCAAGCTGATAGGCACATCACCCACACCGAATTCACCGCACCGAAGCCACGGGCCGGTTCGTCCCGCTGAGCGGATGCCAGGCCGGGCCATCACCCTGCCCCGCGCAGGGTGGCGCCGTTCAAGGGTGCCGAGCAGCCAAGTTCAGCCCAGGAGCGGTGCCAGCGCTCGTTGCGCGTCCGTCTGGTTCAGGGCCATGCGGGCCGCCCAGTCCGCCAGCTGGTCATCCCCGATGCGGCCCACATTGAAGTAGGTGGCGTCCGGATGCGAGAAGTAGAAGCCGCTCACGGCGGCGGCCGGTGTCATGGCCATGGCGTCGGTCAGGCCCATGCCGATGTCCTCGGGCTGCAGCACCCGGAACAGGTCGCGCTTGACCAGATGGTCGGGGCACGCCGGGTACCCCGGCGCCGGGCGGATGCCGCGATAGGCCTCCTGGATCATCTGCTCGTTGCTCAGCGCCTCGTCCGGCGCATAGGCCCAGAACTCCTGGCGCACGCGCTGGTGCAGGCGTTCGGCAAAAGCCTCGGCCAGCCGGTCCGCCAAGGCCTTGAGCATGATGGCGGAGTAGTCATCCAGGTCAGCCAGGAACTGGGCTTCCTTCTTGTCCACCCCGAGGCCGGCGGTGACGGCGAACAGGCCGATGTAGTCCGGCACCGTGCCCTTGGCCGCAATGAAGTCCGCCAGCGCCCGGTTGGGGCGGCGCACGCCCTCCACCACCGGCCGCTCCGACTGCATGCGCAGGCCGCGCCAGGTCATCAACACCTCGCTGCGGGATTCATCGGTATAGATCTCGATGTCGTCATCATTGACCTGAGCCGCGGGGTACAGGCCCATGACGCCGTTGGCGGTCAGCCAGCGGCCTTCAATGATCCGCTGCAGCATGCGCTTGCCGTCGCTGAACACCCGCTGGGCTTCGCCGCCGACGATCTCGTCTTTCAGGATGGCCGGAAACGGCCCCGCCAGGTCCCAGGTCTGGAAGAAGGGGCCCCAGTCGATGCACTGGGCCAGCTCGGCCAGGTCGTAGTTGCGGAACTGGCGCTTGCCGATGAAACGGGGCACCGGTGGCCGGTAGGTGGTGAAGTCCAGCTGCTGCTTGTTGGCGCGGGCCTGGGCCAGCGTCACCATCGGCGTCTGCTTCTTGTTGGCGTGCAGGTCGCGCACCTTCTCGTAGTCCGACTTCAACTCGTCGATGAAGCGCGTGGCGCGCTCGTCGGAGAGCAGCTCCGAACACACCCCCACCGAACGCGAGGCATCCGGCACGTAGACCACCGGGCCTTCGTAGTGCGGCGAGATCTTCACCGCCGTGTGCACGCGGCTGGTGGTGGCGCCGCCAATCAGCAACGGGATCTTCTTGACGCGGAAGTAGTCGTCGCGCTGCATCTCGGCCGCGACGTACTGCATCTCTTCCAGGCTGGGCGTGATGAGGCCGGACAGGCCGATGATGTCCGCGCCTTCCACCTTCGCCTTGGCGAGGATCTCCTGGCAGGGGACCATCACCCCCATGTTCACCACCTCGAAGTTATTGCACTGCAGCACCACGGTGACAATGTTCTTGCCGATGTCGTGCACGTCGCCCTTCACGGTGGCGATGACGATCTTGCCGCGCGCCTTGACGTCCCCACCCGCGGCGGCGAGCTGGCGCTTTTCTTCCTCGATGTAGGGCACCAGGTGGGCCACGGCCTGCTTCATCACCCGCGCGCTCTTCACCACCTGCGGCAGGAACATCTTGCCGGCACCGAACAGGTCGCCCACCACGTTCATGCCGCTCATCAGCGGACCTTCGATCACATGCAGCGGGCGGCCCCCCTTGGCACGGATGGCCTGCCAGGCTTCTTCGGTGTCCTCGACGATGAAGTCGGTGATGCCGTGGATCAGCGCGTGGGACAGCCGTGCGTCCACGTCGCCCGCACGCCAGGCCAGCTTGGCGCTGTCGTCCTTCGCGGCGCCCTTGACCGACTCGGCCACCTCCAGCAGGCGCTCGGTGGAGTCGTCACGGCGGTTGAGCACCACGTCCTCGACGCGTTCACGCAGGTCGGCAGGAATCTCGTCATACACACCGACCATGCCGGCGTTGACGATGCCCATGTCCATGCCCGCCTGGATGGCGTGATACAGGAAGACGGTGTGGATGGCCTCGCGCACCGGTTCATTGCCCCGGAAGCTGAAAGAGACGTTGGAGACGCCGCCGCTGACCTTGGCCCCGGGCAGGTTCTGTTTGATCCAGCGCGTGGCTTCGATGAAGTCCACGGCGTAGTTGTTGTGCTCCTCGATGCCAGTGGCGATCGCGAAGATATTGGGGTCGAAGATGATGTCCTCGGGCGCGAAGCCGATCTCATCGACCAGGATGCGATAGGCGCGGGTGCAGATCTCGGTCTTGCGCGCGTAGGTGTCGGCCTGGCCGGTCTCGTCGAAGGCCATCACCACGGTGGCGGCGCCATAGCGGCGGATGAGCTTGGCCTGGCGACGGAACTCGGCCTCGCCTTCCTTGAGCGAGATGGAGTTGACGATGCCCTTGCCCTGGATGCACTTCAGCCCGGCCTCGATCACGTCCCACTTGGACGAGTCGATCATGATCGGCACACGGGCGATCTCGGGTTCGGACGCGATCAGGTTCAGGAAGCGGACCATGGCGGCCTTGCTGTCCAGCATGGCCTCGTCCATGTTGATGTCGATGACCTGGGCGCCGTTCTCGACCTGCTGCCGGGCCACGCTCAGGGCCTCCTCGAACTGGCCGTTCAGGATCAGGCGGGCAAAGGCCTTGGAGCCGGTGACGTTGGTCCGCTCGCCGATGTTCACGAACAGGGTGCCCGTACCGATCTGCACCGGCTCCAGACCGGAGAGCTTCATCGGCGGGACGGGCGTGGCGGCGGCGTCAGCCGCAGTGGCGGACGGGGAAGCGTGGGACGAGGATGGAGCGGACATGGCGGCCTCGGGGGAATCAGAAACACCGGGGGCCGCGCAACTCACCGCCACCCCTGGACAACACGGGTCGGTGAGCGTGGTTTGCACCACAGCCCCTGTGGATGCGGGGGGCTGTCTATCCGAGCCTGGTGGGCGCCTCAGGTCATGGGCCCATCGCAACGCTCCTCGGATGGCGTGCATTCTACCGGGGGAAGGCCGGTTTCTGGGGGTGCCGGGCATTCCCGGCCTTCAGTGTCGGCGTATGCTGACCGACAACAACGCCATAACGACAACTTTGGCACGAAGGCGGCACATCCGGGCAGAGGGAGCCAGGCGGGGTGCCGCTCACCCGTGTCCGCATCACTGTGGAACTCGTTCAACTTCCTCCCAACAGCCTGCGGGTGGGACAAATACTGTCCTTCTCGCTGCGCGATGCGGCGGGGCACTTGCTGTTTGCCGCCGGCCACGCGCTGCCTGACACGCCGCAGGTGCGCGACCTGGTGGCGCGCGGCCCTTTTGTGCAGCTGCACGAAACCCGTGAATACCAGCGCGCGCTGGCCCACAAGCTGGACACCATGATGCTGCAGGGCGCGCCCCTGGCGGCGCTGGCCAAGGCGCAGACCGATTTCCATGCGGACCTGCGCCCGGACCGCCAGCCCGCCCGCACCGCCCCGGTGAGCGAAACGGCCGCCTGGAGCGATCTGCAATCCCAGACGCAGCAGTTGCTGCGAGACCCGGAGCGGGCCGACTTTCTGGCCCGGCTTTCGCCCTTGCTGGACCGGGTGCTGGCGCGGCTGCAACCGCAGCCGGATTCATCGCTGGCGCTGCTGATCCATGACGCGGGCCAGGAGCCGCTGGACTACAGCACCCGTCATGCGCTGCTGAGCCTGGTGATGGCGGAGATGACGGCACGCCAACTGGGTTGGGGCGAAGGCCGCCGACGCACCCTCACGCTGGCGGCGCTGACCATGAACCTGAGCATCGGCCGGGATCAGGATCAATGGGCACTTCGCACCACGCTGCTGGGCAGCACGGAACGTGAGGCGCTGGCCGGGCATGGGGACAAGGCAGCAGAGATGCTGCGCGCCATGGGGGTGGACGACGACGCCTGGCTCGGGGCCGTGCGTTTGCATCACGATGCGGGGCCTGGGCCGTTGCATGGGCGCTCCGATGGAGAATTGATGGCGCGGCTGCTGCGGCGGGTCGATGTGTATGGGGCCCGCATCAGTCCGCGCAGGACGCGCCGGGCTCTCTCGGCGGCGCAGGCAGCACGGTCGGTCTATCTGGACGAGAACCACGCGCCAGACGAGGCCGGGGCGGCACTGATCAAGGCCATCGGCCTTTATCCACCAGGCTCGCTGGTGCGGCTGGCCAGCGGGGAGGAAGCGATGGTGCTCAAACGCGGCCATAGCGCGAATGAACCGACGGTCGCCGCGCTGGTGGGGCGCAGTGGGACGCCGCTGACAGCACCGGTGATACGGGATACACGGCTGCCAACCAACGCCATCACGGCGAGCCTGGCACCGCATGAGGTCAAACTGCGCGTCAATATGGATGCGTTGCTCAAGCTATATTGAGCGATTCGCGATTCTCACAGCGGGGCCGGTGGGCCATCTCTGCCTGCGCCGGAAAGCGCCGGGCGTTGGACTTTGGGTCAACCAGGGGTCAACAACCCACTGAACATCTTGGAGCCCCAGCGGCGGGGCTGGTAGCTGGACACCTTCTGTGCAATGGCGCGGATGTGGTCAGGCGTTGTGCCGCAGCAGCCACCCGCAATGTTCAGGAAGCCCGCACTCGCGAACTCGCCCACCAAGCGTCCAGTCACGTCAGGCGTTTCGTCGAAACCCGTGTCGCTCATCGGGTTGGGCAGGCCAGCATTGGGGTAGCAGGAGATCGGTGTGTCGCCCGCAGCCTTGGAAAGCTCTTCGATGTAGGGCCGCATCAGCGCAGCACCCAAGGCACAGTTCAGGCCAACCGCCAACGGGCGGGCGTGACGCACCGAGTGCCAGAACGCAGTGACCGTCTGGCCGGAAAGGATGCGGCCGGAAGCGTCGGTGACCGTGCCGGAAATAATCACCGGCAGACGTTCGCCCGTGTCTTCCATCAACTCATCCACCGCAAAAATGGCCGCCTTGGCATTGAGCGTGTCAAAGATCGTCTCGATCAGAAACAGGTCCACGCCCCCTTCCAGCAAACCCTTGGCCTGCTCGTAGTAAGCGGCACGCAATGTGTCGAAATCCACGTTGCGGGCCGCAGGGTCATTCACGTCCGGACTGATGGAAGCAGTGCGAGGCGTGGGGCCAAGGGCGCCAGCCGCAAAACGAGGCTTCTCCGGCGTGCTGAAGGCATCACAAGCCTCCCGGGCCAGCCGGGCAGCCGCCACATTCATCTCGTAGGCCAGGTGCGCCAGCCCATAGTCCTCTTGCGCCACGGTCGTGGTGCCGAAGGTGTTGGTCTCAATGATGTCCGCGCCAGCATCCAGATACTGGCGGTGAATCTCGGCAATCACCTCCGGCTTGGTCAGCACCAGCAGGTCATTGTTGCCCTTGAGATCCTTGGGGTGATCGACCAGACGCGTTCCCCGGAAATCGGCCTCCGTCAGCTTGTAGCGCTGGATCATCGTGCCCATGGCACCATCCAGCACGGCAATGCGCTGTTGCAGGATGGCCGGCAGGGCGGCACCACGGGTATAGCGAACGGAGGCAGAGGACGTCATGGGCCGTATTGTAGAAAGCCCAGGGAACCTCTGCATCACACCCGCACACCCGCGAGCCGAGGTAAAAGCTTCTTTAGCCGAAGACCTTCTTCAAGATCGCACTACCCGTGCCGATCGGATCCTTCCGGATCTTCTTTTCTTCCTCACCAATCATGAAGTACAGCCCGTCCAACGCCTTGTCCGTGACGTAGGACTGCAGGTTGGCATCCTCCTTGCGCACCAGCCCGAACCCGGCAGCCCGTCCAGCCACGGCGTTGTATTTCTCCGCCAGAGATTGCCGCTCAGTCGCCTTCGTCACGATCGGAAGAAAGCGCTCCATCAGCGGGCTGCGTGTCTTCTCTTCAAAGAAGCTGGTCACCGCGTTGTCCCCGCCCCGGACAATCCGCACCGCATCTTCCACCGAGATGTTGCGTACCGTGCTCACCAGCAACTGACGCGCCTCCGGCACCGCCTGCTCCGCTGCACGGTTCATCGCCGTCACCAGATCATCCAGCCGCTTGCCCTGCCCCGTCGTACGCAGCAAGCGCGCAGCATCCTTCAGCCCGCCCGGCAGTTCAATCTTCACCTGCGGATTCCCCAGGAAACCATCCGTGCGCCCCAGATTGGTCAGCGCCGCCTGGGCACCCCGCTCCAGCGCAGCGCGAACCCCGGAAGCCGCATCGCCCTCGGTCAGGCTGAACGCCCAGGCCGCGCGGGCCCCCAGCGTGCTGAACAGGCCGGTGCCCAGCCAGGCACAAAGTTCACGTCGTTGCATTGCTGTCTCCTTCATCGGCTGAGGCTGAAGCCCCATCAGTCGCCGTGTCATCTGCACCATCACCGGTGCCCCCATCGCCTGCCGCCCCATCCGCTGCAGCCACATCGTCAGGAGCGCCATCTCCGGCAGCGCCATCGCTGGCGGCCCCAGGCCCCCCCACCTCGGCATCCGGCTCCGCCAGATCCATGTCGATCGGCCCGAAGGGGCTGCCCCCGTCGGCCAACTTGAATTCCAGGCGCAGGCTGTCCCCGGCCTTCAGCGTCACCACATTACCGCCCCCCGGTGTCCCGGCACCCACCAGCGTGCCAGCCCGCAAGGGTCGATGGCGAGCGGCTTCCGCCACCAGATCGCCAAAGCTCCACGTCATGCCTTCCTTCGCGTCCAGCAAGGGCTGCTTGCGGCCATTGCGCTGGATCTGCAGTTGCAAGGCCACGCGGCCCAGATACCAGGTACCCGGCAACTCGTCCGGCGTGACGGCCACCGGCGCAAATTGCAGCGCCGGACGGCTGTGCAGCGCCGGCCAACCATGGGCCAATTCCTCCTGCTGAACGGGCCGAAGCACCCAGGCGTTGACCACCATCAGCAGCCGCACCGCCTCCAAGGCTTGTGACGGCACGGCATTGGCCCCCAGGTCGCCCATGACGACCGCGAGTTGCGGCTCCGGCTCCAGCCCCGGCGCCTGGTGCAGTGCCGGCGTCTCATTGGGACCCAACAAGGCCTCCCCGCCACCCATGCGCACCAGCGGCCCACTGAGCCGTTCCGGCCAGGCCAGGCCGCGCTCCCGCAGTGCTGCACCATACGCCGGATAAGCGTCCCCGGCCAGCCAGGCCGCAGGCCTTGGCAGCGGCGCCAGACATTGACGGCTGTCAAAGCTGAACGCATGCCGCGCACGCCCCTGGTTGAGAGATTGGTAAAGCGCCTCCAGTTGAGGCGCCATGAAGTTCCAGTCGTCCAGCACCTGCTGGAGCCGCGTGGCAATGCCAGTGGCGAAGCAGGCCTGGCTTAGATCACGCGAGACAACCACCAGTTGGCCATCGCGCGAACCGTCACGGTAGGTGGCAAGTTTCATCGGGACAAGTTGTTATGCAGAGGTTCCCAAGGCATTGTCGCCTGGGATGTCTGAGAGGGTTCGCCATGAAAACACTGGAAGCTTCGCCCGGTGACTGATCCGCCAGGTTCAATGCAACCCACGATGGCAACCGCACTGCGGGCCCTTCGATTGCCGAAGAACACTCAGAGGGCCATCCCGGCATCAGACGGTAAGCGACTGTGAACTATCCCCCATGGATGTGCGGTTAGCACCACAAATGCCTGGGTTGGACTGCAGAAGTTCTGCGACCATGGGTCGTGGCCTGGTTGGGAGCGACGGGGTCTTGAAACCGGCGCGTCAGGCCATAACTCCTACCAACAAGGAGTCCTTATGCACATGCTCTACGACTCACCCAGCTACATCGTCGTCCAGTTCGATGTACCTGTCTCGCTGTCGCTGAGCGACACGCCTCACCCCGATCACCCGCCGCTGCAACGCGACGGTTTCGAGATCGTGGACAAGTTCACCCGCAAGGAGATCTTCATCGAGGGTGCACTGGCACAGCAGTTCCAGGAAGGTGTGGAAGCCTTGATCGAACAAGGCCCGGATGTGGACGACCTGGACGCCTTCATCTCGCAATACGCCGACATGGGCCAGCAACCGGTGATCATGCACTAAGGCCCCGGGGCCGCCGCCGCCACCGCCGTCGCCTCCATTTCCGGGTGCCACCAGTGGCCCCGGATGCCCCCAACATCGGGGGCCTGTGGCCCCTTCCCCACGGGGCTTGCCCCCGTGACCCCGCTGCGCCAAGATGAGTCAGCACCCGGGTCGCGGGGCCAACATCCAAAGGAGAGCCAGCTGGCCTGATGCCTATGGGCAAGCGCGCGCCGACACCGCTCGTCTCCCCGGGCTTTTTAGCAAGCCCGGTCCTGGACCGCATGTGCTCGCACTTTGTGCTCACACTCACGGTCCGCCACGCCAATCGCTTCAATGCGCGCCGTGATCTCTCCGGCCTGCTGTCGCTGACGGCGCGCCACCTCGTCTGGCCCCCGCCCGTGCTCACGCGGCTGCGCACCTATCTGGCCAGCCGTTGTCAGGGCCATTCACTGTGGGCAGGGCATGAGGCATTGAGCGACGCTGCCTTCCTCGCACGCCATGGCGTCTGGCGCGGCCCCTTCGCGGAGGGCACGCTGTTTTTCTACCTCGATGAATACATCAAGGACGCTCCCAAGGACCTGCTGACACTGCTCGCCTGCACCTGCGACGTACTGGAGCAGCGGTTGCGCAGCGAATCCACCCTCGTGCAGGAAAACATTGCCGCGCTGGGCCACCTGCTGCAGCTCAACGCAGCCGAACGCGCCCTGCTGCTCTACGGCACGCTGGCGCGCTACCAGCGTGAGCTGCGTGGCGCCCTGGTGGAGTTCAAGGTCAACACGGCCCAGGAGGCCTTCACGGCGATTGCGGAAGTGGCGGGTGTCGACCCGCGTGACGTGGCCGAGGCGCTGCGTGCGGGCTCGCGCCTGGAACGCGTCGGCATGGTGGAGAACCTGATTGCCGAGCACAACATCACCGACCTCTCCGACCTGATGAAGGTCAGTGACCAGTTGCCGCCGATCCTGATGCGCGAATACCGCGACCCTCAGGACCTGATGGCGGTGTTCACACGGCCGGTCAGCGACAGCGCATTGCAACGCACCGACTTCGATTTCATCGAGGAGGAGCTCGAAGTCATCGGCCGGCTGCTGCGCAATGCCGTGGCGCAGCGCCAGGCCGGTGTCAACGTCCTGATCTACGGGCCGCCCGGCACGGGCAAGACGGAGCTGGCCAAGGTGGCCGCGCGCGAGGCCGGCCTGAGCCTTTATGAGGTCGAATATGCCGACCGCGACGGCAACGCCCTCGGCGGCCGCGACCGCTACCGCTCGCTGCAGATCAGCCAGGTCTTCCTGAAGGCCAGCACTGACGTGGCCCTGCTGTTCGACGAGGTGGAGGACGTTTTCCCGCATCTCAGCGGCGACACCGCCCACCTGATGGCGCGCCTGGATGCCGCGCTGGACAGCCCCCCACCCATGGCGGTGAACGGCAAGGCATGGGTCAATCAGATCCTTGAGAACAACCCGGTCCCGGTGCTGTGGATCACCAACCGGATCGAACACATCGACCCCGCCTTCCGCCGCCGCTTTCAATACCACCTGGAGCTCAAGAGCCCCCCACCCGGCGCGCGGCTGGGCCTGGTGCGCAAGGCACTGGCAGAGCTGCCCGTCTCCGATGGCTTTGCGGAGCGGCTCGCGGAGCGCAGCGGCCTGACCCCGGCCCAGGTGCGCACCGCCGTGCGTTTTGCCCGGCTGGCAGGCACTGGCGACAAGGCCGACCTCAACGAAGCACTCATCAACCGCCAGCTGGCCCATGCCGACAAGGCCCTGGGGCACGGCGAGCCGCTGCATGCCCAGCGGCCGCGCCCGGCGCATTACGCGCTGGATCTGATCCATTACGAATCCCGCTTCGAACTGCCCCGCCTGGTGGAGGCCCTGCGGCGGCGCGGCATGGGCAGCCTGTGCTTCTTCGGGCCGCCGGGCAGCGGCAAGACCGCTTTGGCGGAGAGCATCGCCACCGAACTGCAGCGCCCGCTGATGGTCCGCCTGGCCAGTGACCTGATGAGCAAGTACGTGGGCGAAACCGAACAGAACATGGCCCACATGTTCGAGACGGCCGCTCAGGAAAACGCGGTGCTGCTGCTGGACGAGGCAGACAGCTTCCTGCGCAGCCGCCGCCGGGCCGAGCGCCACTATGAGGTCAGCGAGGTCAACGAGATGCTGGCGGGCATGGAGCGCCACGCTGGCATCTTCATCTGCACCACCAATGCCTTTGATGACCTGGATGAAGCCGCGCTGCGGCGCTTCAGCTTCAAGATCCGCTTCCTTCCGCTGCGCCCGGAGCAACGCCTGCGCCTGTTCGAACTGGATGCCGGCCAGGCGCCCGACCCGATCCAGACGGAGCGCCTTTGCGCACTGGACCAGCTCACACTGGGCGACTTCGCCGCCGTGCGTCAGCAAGCCGACATCCTGGGCTCGCCGCTGCTGCCAGACGACCTGCTCAACCTGCTGGAGGCCGAGCACCGGGTGAAGCCGGAGGTACGGCAACGCCGGGCCATGGGTTTCAGGCCGTCCAGCGGTTGATCAAGGGCCAGCAAGGAATCGGGCTGGGCGGAACGCGGCCGGGAACTGTGGCATCGTCCACCCCCATGCAGCGCACCACCCCCTCCCTTCCGATGCTTCCGCACACGTCCGGTCGCCACCCGCGCGGCTGGCGCAGAACCGCGGGCCGGCTGGCATCCGCCATGAGCACCGCCCTGAACACCGGCATCAGCGCCGCCTTGGCCGCCACCCTGACCGCCACCGTCACGGCCACCCTGGCCTGGGCCGCGCCCACCCAGGCCGCCACGCCCACCGAGCCTCGCTGCCCCGCTGAACCCGCCACCGTTTCCCAGGCACAGGCCGACGCCCAGGCGCGGGACCGCGGCATCCTCTGGACGCTGACCCGGGACGGTCACACCTCCTATCTGCACGCCAGCCTTCACCTGGGGCGACCGGCCTGGATCGCGCCCGGCCCCCGGCTGAAGGAGGTACTGGGCCAGGTAGACGCGGTCGCCCTCGAGCTGGACCCGCTGGACACCGCCTCCTGGCAGATGCCGCCCATTCCCGATCTGCCCATCGACGCCAGGCTGAAGCAACGTCTGGCCACCCAGGCGCGCAGCGTCTGCCTGCCCGCGCAGGCGCTGGCGTCCATGCATCCGCTGCTGCAACTGAGCACCATCACCCTGGCCCGCGCCCGTGGGCTTGGCCTGGATGTGCGTTACGGCCAGGAGGTGCTGCTGAGCGGCTGGGCGCGCCAGCGCGGCCTGCCGGTGATTGCACTGGAAACGCTTGAAGGGCAGCTCTCCGCCCTGCTGCCGCAAGACCCCGAAGAGGCGCGGCATGAACTTCGCTCCGGCCTTCAGCAGCTGGAACGCCCCGCGCCGCTGCAGCGCATGCTGAAAGACCTGGTCAACACCTGGGAGCGCGGCGACCTGCGCCGCCTCTCCCGTTACGAAGACTGGTGCAACTGCATCAACGATGCGCGCGACCGCGCCGCCCTCGCACGTGAGAACGACGCACGCAACCCCAACCTGGCCGAGCGCATCTCGGAACTGCACCAGAAGGGCCAGTCCTTGCTGGTGGCCGTGGGCGCGCTGCACATGACGGGGCCGCAGGCCCTGCCGACGTTGTTGCGGCAGCACGGATTCGAGGTGACCCAGGTGCATCCCGAGCCCGGAAAGTGATCGAGTTGCGGCACACTGGCCGGTCATTTCTCACTCAACAGTCCCATCCCCGTTTCCGGAGTTCCGCGTGGCCACCCTGCCATCCATTCTTCAGGCTCTGTTCCTGGTACCACTGACCCTGCTGCCCATCATCAACCCGGTGGGCGTGGCACCGATCGTGATCGACGCTGCCGGTGGAGATGACCGGGTGCTGAAGCGCCTGTCCCGCCAGGTGGCCATCAATGGCTGGGTGGTGATCATGGCCTCCATGCTGGTGGGCACCTATGTGCTGGACATGTTTGGCATCTCGCTGCCGGTGGTCCGCGTGGCCGGTGGCCTGCTGGTGGCCTTCAGCGCCTGGACCATGCTCACGCGCCACGAAGAGACCGACGAAGTGCAGACCGCCATCGCCGAGGACGCCAGTGCCGACCTCACCGAGGCGGAGATCGTCCGGCGCAGCTTCTTCCCCATCACCTTCCCGCTCACCACCGGCCCGGGCTGCATCGCCGCGGCCATTGCGCTGGGCGCGCAGCTGCCCCGTTCGCCGCTGCCCTACCTGATGGGCGCCGGCATTGCCGCCATCGGGGCGGCCATCACAGCGGGGCTGATCTATCTCGTGTTCCGCAACGGTGGCCGACTGATGATGCGCCTGGGCGAGGTCGGCACCCTGGTGATGATGCGGCTGATGGCCTTTGTGCTGCTGTGCATCGGCATCCAGATTCTCTGGACCGGCTGGGCCGACCTGAACGGCATTCTGGTCAAGTGAAGCGTAGGATCGGCCTCACGCGCCAGCCATTGACGAGGTAAGCCATGTCCGACAGCAGCTTTGGGGCCTTTGTGCCCGGTTTCGATTTCCTGCAGGGGCTCGCCAAGAACGCGGGGGCGGCCATTCCCGGCTTCAACCAGTGGGTAGCCCCCACACTGAACCCGCAGGAACTGGAAAAACGCATCAATGAGCTGCGGGCCGTGCAGTTCTGGCTGGAACAGAACGCCCGCATGCTGGCCACCACCGTCCAGGCCCTGGAAGTGCAGAAGATGACACTCTCCACCCTGAACGCCATGAATGTGCCGATGGCCGATCTGAAGCAGGCGCTCAAGACCCCGCAGATGCAGGAATTCGCCGCGGCCATGGCCGGCGGGCCGGCTGCCGCCTGGGCCGATGCGGTCAAGGGGTGGCCAGGTACCGTTGCGGGGACCGGGACGGGAGCAAGGGCGGGGGCGGGAGCCGGCAAGGCCTCCGGGGGTGCGCCCGATCCCGCACCCGATCCCGCATCTGGCCCTGCATCGACCGCTGCGGCGGATGCCACCAGCGCCAGCAAGGGCACCAGCCGGCCGGCGCCAGCACAGTCCGATGACGCCGATGAAGCGCCGGCAGACGCCGCCAGCCAGGCCAGAAGTGCTGGCCAGGCAGGCAAGCCCGGCAGCGCAGGCGTTGACCCGATGCAGTGGTGGAATGCCCTGACCCAGCAGTTCACCCAGATCGCCACCCAGGCGATGAAGGACAACACCCTGGTCCAGCAGGGCTTGGACGCCGCTGGCGAGACCTTCCGCAAGGCGGCCGCCATGCCGGGTGAAATGATGAACCAGGCGACCAAGGCGGCGCAGGCAGCCGCCAGGACGGCAGCGTCCGGCGCCAAGCCCGCACGCGCCGCCTCCGGAGCCTCCACAGGGGCCGCCTCAGCCTCCGGCTCCGGCGCGGGCAAGCCGGCCGCGTCGTCGCCTGGAAGGGCCGGCAAGGCCAGCGCGAAGACCGCTCGGCCCATCAGGACCGCCAAGGCCGCCGAAACCACCAAAGCGGCGGCACCACGTCCCCGCCCTTCCCGACGCACGCCCTGAACCGGCAGCGTACAGTTCCAGTCCGCCTACCCCGAGGGCCGTTCATGCCTCGTTTCTTTCAGGCCCATGCCACCCATCCCGACGCGCACATGGCCATGGCGCTGGCGGCTGCCCAGATCGACGGGCAGCGCGGTGAGCTCACGCCCACACTCGGCTTTCTCTATTTCACCGAGGACTACCTGCCCCAGGCCCAGGCCCTGCTGGACGACGCCCGCCAGCGCTGGCCCGGCTGCGGCTGGGTGGGCGCCTCCGCCCTGGCCGTCTGCGCGGCGGGGGCGGAATACTTTGGCGAGCCGGCGCTGACGCTAATGATGTGCGACCTGCCGCCGGATCAGTGGCAGATCTTCTCCGGCCGTCAGCCCCTGGTACAGGACAGCGGTGCCCGCAGCCTGCTGCTGCACGCCGACGGGGCCACGCCGGACCTGCAGGACCTGATCGGCGAACTGGCCGAGCGATGTTCGAGCGGTTATGTGTTTGGCGGCCTGGTCAGCGGACGCAGCCAGGCGGTGCAGATCGCCGATGGCGTGGTGGAGGGCGGCCTCTCCGGGCTCGCCCTGCGTGCCGGTGTCCGCTGGATCTCCCGGGTCAGCCAGGGTTGCCAACCGCTGGGGCGGGAGCGCCGCATCACCGGTAGCGACGGCACCCTGGCCACCGAACTGGACGGCCAGCCCGCATTGGACGCCCTGCTCGAAGACCTCAAGCTGCCCGCCTTCACCGGCGAGACCACCAGCCTGCGCCAGGCCCTGCCCCTGTTCCGGCGCACCCTCGTCGGCCTGAGCGACGCCCCGGGCGCTCGCAAGGACTACGGGCCCGAGGTGCGCGTGCGCCATCTGGTCGGCCTGGACCCCGCGCGCCGCAGCGTGGCCGTGGCCGAACAGCTGCGCGAAGGCGACCTGCTGAGCTTTTGCGAACGAAACCCCGAAGCCGCCCGCCGCGACCTGGTGCGCATCTGCACCGAAATCCGTGCGGACGCCGAGGAGTTGGGGGCCACCATGGCCGGCGCCCTCTACGTGAGTTGCACCGGCCGTGGGGGCCCGCACTTCGGCGCGCCGTCGGCCGAACTCCAGTGGGTGCAGCACGCGCTGGGCGACGTGCCGCTGGTCGGCTTCTTCGCCAACGGTGAGATCGCCCATGGCCAGTTGCACGGCTATACCGGCGTGCTGACGGTCTTCCTCGACAGCTGACCTGCCCCCCGGCGGCGCCTTGCACCGGGCCAGCGTTTTCCTTGCACCCGGGCGGTGCGCCGCCCGGTACAGTTCAGCCCATGAATGCTCCGTTGCCCGTGACCATTGCCGAGCGCGCCGCACGCCAGGCCGAAGTGGTCCAGGCGCTGTCGGCCGTGCTGCCGGCACACGCCCTGCTTTGGCGGGACGAGCAGACACAACCCTATGAATGCGACGGCCTCACGGCCTACCGCCAACGCCCGCTGGTGGTTGCCCTGCCCGAGGACGAGGCGCAAGTGTGCGCCGTGCTGCGCAGTTGCCACCGCCTGAAGGTGCCGGTGGTGGCACGGGGCGCGGGCACCGGCCTGTCCGGTGGCGCCATGCCCCACCCGCTGGGCGTCACGCTGGGCCTGGCCAAGTTCAACCGCATCGTCGCCGTGGACCCGCTCGCCCGAACAGCCCGTGTGCAATGCGGCGTGCGCAACCTGGCCATCTCCGAGGCGGCGGCGCCGCATGGCCTCTATTACGCGCCGGACCCCAGCAGCCAGATTGCCTGCACCATCGGCGGCAACGTGGCCGAGAACTCCGGCGGCGTGCACTGCCTCAAATATGGCCTCACCCTGCACAACGTGCTGCGTGTGCGGGGCTTCACCGTGGAGGGCGACCCCATCGAGTTCGGCTCCGAGGCGCTTGACGCGCCGGGGTTGGACCTGCTCACGGTGATGGTGGGCAGCGAAGGCATGCTGGCAGTGGTGACCGAGGTGACGGTGAAGCTCACCCCCAAGCCCCAGTTGGCCCGCTGCATCATGGCCAGCTTCGACGACCTGCGCCGCGCCGGGGACGCCGTGGCCGCGCTCATTGCCAGCGGCATCATCCCGGCCGGGCTGGAGATGATGGACAAGCCGATGACCGCCGCCGTCGAGGACTTCGTCCATGCCGGCTACGACCTGGCGGCCGAGGCCATCCTGCTGTGCGAGAGTGACGGCACACCGGAGGAGGTGGCCGAGGAGATCGAGCGCATGATCGCCGTGCTGCGGGCCAGCGGCGCCACCGGCATCGAGGTCAGCGAGAGCGAGACCCAGCGCCTGCGGTTCTGGAGCGGGCGCAAGAACGCCTTCCCGGCGTCCGGCCGCATCAGCCCCGACTACATGTGCATGGACTCCACCATCCCGCGCAAGCGCCTGGCCGACGTGCTGCTGGCCATCCAGGCCATGGAGCAGAAATACGGGCTGCGTTGCGCCAATGTCTTCCATGCCGGGGACGGCAACCTGCATCCCCTGATCCTGTATGACGCCAATGACCCCGACCAACTGGCCCGTTGTGAGCAGTTCGGTGCCGACATCCTGGAGACCAGCGTCGCCATGGGCGGCACGGTGACCGGAGAACACGGCGTGGGTGTGGAAAAACTCAACAGCATGTGTGTGCAGTTCTCGCCGGAGGAGCGAGAACAGATGCTGGCCCTGAAACGGGCCTTCGACCCGCAAGGGCTGCTCAATCCCGGCAAGGTCATTCCCACGCTGCAGCGCTGCGCCGAGTACGGCCGCATGCATGTGAAGCGCGGTGTGCTGGCCTTCCCTGACCTGGAGCGATTCTGATGACCGCATCCGTGGAACTGGATCGACACGCCCGTGGCGCAGCGGCCCGGCCGACCCCCTTGGGGCCGGCGGCCCTGTCCGCCCCGCTGACCGAAGCCGTCGAGACCCTGCAGGCCCGTATCCGGGCCGGTGGCCCGCTGCGCATCGAAGGCCACGGCAGCAAGCATTTCTATGGCGGCGAGCTCAAGGGCGAGACCTTGTCCACCCGTGCCCTTCACGGCGTGCTGGCCTACGAGCCCAGCGAACTCTATGTCACCGCCGCGGCGGGCACCTCGCTGGCAGAGCTGGAGGCCACGCTGGCCGACCAGGGCCAGCATCTCGCATTCGAACCTCCAAGGTTTTCCGATGGAAGCCTGGGCACCGGCACCGTCGGGGGCATGGTGGCCGCCGGCCTCTCCGGCCCCGCGCGCAGCACCGCCGGCGCGGTGCGGGACCATGTGCTGGGCCTGTCCATGATCAATGGCCGGGGCGAGCTGCTGCACTTCGGCGGCACGGTGATGAAGAACGTGGCCGGTTACGACGTCTCCCGCCTCATGGCCGGTGCCATGGGCGTGCTGGGCCTGATGGTGCAGGTGACGCTCAAGGTCCTGCCCCGGCCGGTGGCCAGCACCACGCTGCGTTTTGAACTGCCCCAGGACCAGGCCTTGCTGCAGATGAACCGATGGGGCGGCCTGCCCCTGCCCATCAGCGCCACGGCGTGGTGGGACGGTGCCCTGGTGGTGCGCCTCAGCGGCGCCGACGCCGCGGTGCGGGCCGCCATGCAGCGCATGGGCGGTGACCTGATTCCTGCGGCGATGGCCGACCCCTTCTGGCGCGGGCTGCGGGACCAGGACGACGAATTCTTCATTGGCGCCCGGCGCGCGGTGCAGGGCGGCGCGTCCATGTGGCGCATTGGGGTGCCCGCCACCGCGCCCGCGATGTCATTGCATGGGGAGCAGTTGATCGAATGGGGCGGCGCCCAGCGCTGGGTGGTCACGCCCATGGCCCCGGCGCAACTGCGCGACACCGTGGCGTCCGTCGGCGGCCACGCCACCTTGTTCCGCGCGCGGGACAAGACATCCGGCGTGTTCTCGCCCCTGTCGGTCCCGCTGGCCCGCATTCACCGCGAACTGAAGGCGCAGTTCGACCCAGAGGGCCGGTTCAACCCCGGCCGGCTGTATCCAGACCTTTGACCTCGGACCCCCGCCTCGTCGATGCAGACCCATCTCGCCCCGGAATTCCAGGACACCCCTGAAGGCCAGACCGCCGAGGCCATCCTGCGGCGCTGCGTGCACTGCGGGTTCTGCACGGCCACCTGCCCCACCTACCAGTTGCTCGGCGACGAGCTGGATGGCCCACGCGGCCGCATCTACCTGATCAAGCAGGTGCTCGAGGGCGCCCAGCCCACCGAGACCACCCAGCTTCACCTGGACCGCTGCCTGACCTGCCGCAACTGCGAAAGCACCTGCCCATCCGGCGTGCAGTACGGGCAACTGGTGGAGATCGGGCGGCGCGTGGTGGACGCCAAGGTCGGCCGCCCCCGCCAGGAACGGTTGCGGCGCTGGTTGCTGAAGGAAGGCCTGACCTCCTCGCTGTTCAAGCCCGCGCTGCGGCTGGGCCAAGTGTTCCGGCCCTTCGTGCCGGCGGCGCTGAAGGACAAGGTGCCCACACGGCCGCATCCCCGCGCCCACCACTGGCCGCAGCACAGCCACCCGCGCAAGGTGTTGATGCTGCTGGGCTGTGTGCAGCCCGCCATGCATCCCAACATCAATGCAGCGACCGCCCGGGTGCTGGATGCTGCGGGCATCCAGACCCTGGTGGCGGACGAGGCGGGCTGCTGCGGGGCCATCCGGGCCCATCTGGACGATCACCACGGCGGCCTGGACGACGCGCGCCGCAACATCGATGCCTGGTGGCCGATGGTGGACGGCCACAACCAGCCGGTGGAGGCCATTGTCATGAATGCCTCCGGCTGCGGCGTGCAGGTCAAGGACTACGGCCGCCTCCTGGCGCACGACCCGGCCTATGCCGAGCGGGCCGCCAAGGTGTCCGCCATGACCCGCGACCTCTGCGAATTCCTGCCCGCCTTCGCACCCGCCCTGGCCTCTCACCTGCGCGCGAACCAGACGCGCCCCCGGCTGGCGTATCACCCGCCGTGCACGCTGCAGCATGGTCAGCAGATCCGGGGGGGCGTTGAAGGGCTGCTGCGGGAGCTGGGCTTCGACATTGCCATCGCGCCGGCCGACAGCCACCTTTGCTGCGGCTCCGCCGGCACTTACTCGGTGCTGCAACCCCTGCTGTCCAAGCAATTGCGAAACCGCAAACTCGAGGCGCTGGCACCGTTGGCGGCAGATGTGATCGTCTCCAGCAATGTGGGCTGCATCCAGCACTTGCAGGGCGGCACCGCCACCCCGGTCAGACACTGGATTGAAGTGCTGGATGAGGCCCTGGTGCCCTGAAAGGCCCGTCCAAAGCTTGTCCCAACCGGGGTCAGGCGTCGCTTTCTTACGTCATTGCCGCACAAAACGCACCCAAATCGAGAAGGAAGTCGCGGGCAAAGACCCTCCACCCGGGCAAACCCGGGCATGTGGTTTGCCTGGCGCCCGCACAATCCCTTTCCATAACAGGAGGGGAGCGCGCAAGCGATCCAATCAGAAAACGGAATGGGCCGGTCACCGCGTGGTGTCCGGCCCTTTTCCTTTGTGGGCAGGGGCTGGCGGGGCATGCGCGCAGCGCCCCAGGCAGGGCTCGACCGCGCCATACTGCGCCGGTCCATGCTTTCTCCCCACCACCCCATGACACAGACCCGCCGTACCTGGCTGCTGGTGCCCGTGCTCGCCGCACTGGCCGCCTGCAGCAGCCCGTCCGCGCCCAGCGCCACCACCGCAGCCACGCCGCCGTCGTCCGGCGCCCCGTCCGCCCCCTTGACCGCTCCGGCGTCCAAGCCGCCGAAGCTGGTGGTCTTCATGGCCGTGGACGGCCTGCCCATCCGCCAGGTGCTGGGCTACCGGGACCAACTCCAGCCGGACGGCTTCCGCCGCTTCCTGGACCGGGGCGCCTGGTTCTCCAACGCCTATTACGGCCACGGCTACACCGTCACGGCGGCGGGCCACTCCATCATGCTCAGCGGCGCCTACCCGGAGCGCAGCAGCATCATCGGCAACGAATGGCGCGACCCGAAGACCGGCGAGGTGGTCTACAACACCGAGGACACCCGCTACCAGTACATCGGCCACGCCACCGAGCCGCACGCCGGCACCAGCCCCAACAACTACAAGGCTGAGACGGTGGGCGACGTGCTGCGCACCGTGCAGCCGGGGGCCAAGATGATCGGCATCTCCGGCAAGGACCGGGGGGCCATCCTGCCGTCCGGCCACAAGGGCACGGCCTACATGTACATGAGCAGCGACGGGCAGTTCGCCTCGACCACTTATTACATGGCCCAACACCCGGCCTGGGTGGACGCCTTCAACAACGCCAGGCCGGCCGACCAGTACTTCCACAAGTCCTGGACCCCGCTGCTGCCCGAGCCTGCCTACGCGCGCAGCGTGCCGGACGGCCAGCCCTGGCAGGCCGATGCCGGCAATGGCAACCGCCTGCCTGCGGTGATGGGCGAGAAGCTGGACCGCCCGGGTCCGAAGTACTACGCCGGCCTGCTGCCGTCCCCGTTTGCCGACGAACTGACACTGGCCTTCGCCCGTGCCGCCATCGAGGGTGAACAGCTCGGGGCGGACGACCAGACCGACATCCTGTCCGTCAGCCTCTCCAGCCATGACTATGTGAACCATGCCTTCGGCCCGGAATCGCGCCTGTCGCATGACCACTTCCTGCATCTGGACCGCTACCTGCAAAGCTTCTTCCAGTACCTGGACGGCCGCGTGGGCCGGGACAACTACATCGTCGTCCTGACGGCGGACCACGGTTTCATGGACACGCCGGAATGGGCGAAAAGCCAGGGCCGCGACGCCGGGCGCGTCCACCCGGCCCAGACCATCGCCTTCATCAATGAGGGGCTGGTCAAACGCTTTGGCGAAGGCCGCTGGGTGACGAACTTCTCGGCCACGGGCCTGCTGTTCGATGAGAAGCTGATTCAGTCCAAGGGCCTCAAGAGCGATGACGTCTATGCTGCCGCCAAGACCCTGGCGGAGCAGGTGCCCGGCATCCAGGCCGCGTTCACCCGGGCGCAACTGGCCGGCACCGACACGACCACGCCTTACCTGGCGCAGATGCGCCGGTCCTGGTATGCGGGCGTGGCCGCTCCTTTGCAACTGGTTCCCAAGCAGGGCTACATGCTGTCCAGCCGGCCCACCGGCACCACCCATGGCTCGCCTTATGAATATGACAACCACGTGCCGCTGCTGACCTGGGGTCCGGCCTGGGTGGGTCAGGGCGAGGTGAAGACCCGTGTGGAAATCGTGGACCTGGCACCGACCCTGTCCCGCATGCTGGGCATCCCCGCGCCCGCGCAGTCGCAAGGCCGGCCACTCCCGTTGCCCGCCGCCGTCCGGCTGCCCTGAAGCTGCACTGAGGCGCCACGGACGCCCCCACTGATGCCGCACTGACGCTGCACTGACGCCGCACTGAGCGGACAGTCCCCCGATCGTCCTTCCGTGACAACCCACACCACGCGCGCGCGGGGTGTGGGGCCATCCATCCTTCCCGGGGGCTGCTCGCCCCGCCCATGCCGCCACCGGCCGCAGTGGCAACCCCCACGGCCACTGCGCTCCTGTAGGCTTGCAGGCTTGCTCGCCCTTTGACCAGGAGACCGCCGTGCTTGGCCGGTTTGAAAAACTCGTCGACCCTTTCCCCACCAGCCCGGCGCCGCAGCCGCCCAAGGGATTCTTCCCCTTCGTCTGGGCCGCCACGCGCGGCATTCGCGGCTTGCTGCTGCTGCTGACGCTGCTCACCGCCGGCATCGGCGCTTTCGAGGCCTTGCTGTTCTCCATGCTCGGCTCGGTGGTGGATTGGCTCAGCACGGTGCCGGCGGCGCAGTGGTGGTCCACCCAGCGGCACCACCTGCTGCTGCTGGGCGGCATCCTGTTGGCCAGCCCAATACTGATTGCGCTGCAGGCACTGATCAAATATCAGGGCATTGCCAGCAACTTCCCGATGCGCCTGCGCTGGAACTTCCACCGGCACCTGCTGGCGCAGAGCATGAACTTCTACCAGGACGAGTTTGCTGGCCGGGTGTCCGCCAAGCTGATGCAGACGGCCCTGGCGGTGCGCGAGTGCGTGATGATCGTGACCGACATCCTGGTCTTCATCAGCATCTATTTCGTCACCATGTTGAGTGTGGTGGGGGGCTTCGACCTGCTGCTGCTGACGCCATTCCTGGGCTGGCTCGCCTTCTACGTCGTGGCCCTGGTGTATTTCGTGCCGCGCCTGGGCAAGGCGGCCGCCGCGCAGGCCGATGCCCGCAGCCTGATGACCGGCCGGGTGACGGACGCCTACACCAACATCAGCACCGTCAAGCTGTTCTCCCACAGCCATCGGGAAGCGGGTTTTGCTCGGGGCGCCATGCTGGACTTCCTGTCCACGGCCTACCGGCAGATGCGGCTGATCAGCGGCTTCGAGGTGGTCAACCATGTGCTGTCGATGGGCCTGATTGCCGCGACGGCGGGGATGACGCTGTGGTTGTGGACCCAGGGGCAGGTGGGCGTGGGCGCCGTAGCCGCCGCGACGGCCATGGCCCTGCGGCTCAACGGCATCTCCCACTGGATCATGTGGGAGATGGCCAACCTGTTCGAGAACATCGGCACGGTGCAGGACGGCATCACCACGCTCTCCCGCCCCATCGCCATCACGGACGCCACGGACGCCCGCCCGCTCACGGTCAACCGGGGCGAAGTGCGCTTCGAGCAGGTGGATTTCAGCTACGGCGGCAAGAAGCCGGTGCTGCACGAGCTCTCGCTGCACATCCGCCCGGGCGAGAAGATCGGGGTGGTGGGCCGGTCGGGCGCGGGCAAGTCCACGCTGCTCAACTTGCTGCTGCGCTTTTATGACATTGACCGTGGCCGGGTGCTGATTGACGGGCAGGACATCGCCCACGTCACCCAGGACAGCCTGCGTGCCCAGGTCGGCATGGTGACGCAGGACACCAGCCTGCTGCACCGCTCGGTGCGGGACAACCTGCTCTACGGCCGCCCGGATGCCACCGAAGAAGCCATGCAGGCCGCCGCCAGCCGTGCCGAGGCCCAGGACTTCATCGATGGCCTGACCGACCCGAAGGGGCGCAAGGGTTACGACGCCCATGTGGGGGAACGCGGCGTGAAGCTCTCCGGGGGCCAGCGCCAGCGCGTCGCCATTGCCCGGGTGATGCTCAAGGACGCCCCCATCCTGCTGCTGGACGAAGCCACCAGTGCGCTGGATTCGGAGGTCGAAGCCGCCATCCAGCGCAGCCTGTACCGGCTGATGGAGGGCAAGACGGTGGTGGCCATCGCCCACCGACTGTCCACCATCGCGGCGATGGACCGGTTGATCGTGATGGACCAGGGGCGCATTGTCGAAGAGGGCGACCACACCAGCCTGCTGGCCGCCGGAGGCCTGTACGCCAAGCTCTGGGCGCACCAGAGCGGCGGCTTCCTGGTGGAAGACGGGCCGGCGCACCAGGATGGCGACGATGCAGGCAGGCCCGGCGAGCCTGGCCGCAGCGACACCGCCACGGACCGCGATTTTGTGGAGGACGCCGCAGACTGATCCCGCCCGTACGCGTTCACCCGGATGGCGTCGAGCCGCCTGCCACTCAAGATGGACGCTCGATGTAGTGGGGGCAGTGCCGTTGAAACGCGATATTCATGCCTTTGTACGGGGCCCTTTCCACGCGCACGGGCAGATCGAGATGTGGCGCGAAGGCCCGATCATCCGGTTGCGAGGCCAGGGGCCGTTCAACCGGGAGGCGGTGCAGGGGCTGGGCCGGGCCATGAAAGACCTGCTGACGTCGGACCCGCCGCCTGAACGTTTCGGCGACATCCTCACGCTCAGCGTCAGCATGGTCACTTCGCCGGAGTCCATGGAGGAGCTGGAACGCTTCCTGCAGCGGATGGCGCAGCATCGTCGTCCACCGGTGGCCGTGGCCTATGTGGCGGGGCCGGACGTCGAGGGGCGTGATTTCATGATGCCCCTGTTTGAGACTTTGTACCTGAAGCACGGACGTCGTTTTGGTGCGTTCGAGACATTGGAAGCCGCCACCGCCTGGATGCATCAGCAGCTGAAGCCCGATGCTGGCTGATTCATCTGGTGAGCCAGCACCAACTTATCCTTACCTTGAAGGACGCTGAGTGCCACCCGTTCAAGGGGTGCATCGCCTTTGCGATGGCGTGCCTTGTATGAAACACTTCAATCGCAGCCCGGCCTTGTTCCGGGCGGCATGAGCATCCGCCCCGGTTTGGGGCACATGCACACGAAAGCTGAGCTTATGGACCACCACAGCGACACACAACAGCCATCGGCCCCGGCACCGAACGCAGGCGCCGTTGTTTCGTCGCGCCGCCGCCGCTTCCTGCAAGCGGGTGTGCCGGTGGGCCTGACCCTGGCCAGCCGCCCTGTCATGGCCTGGCATTGCAACACCACCTCGGCCTGGGGCTCGGCGGTGCTGCGCAATGGCGGCGCCAGTGTCCAGGCCCGTGCGTCTGCAGCGGTGCTGAAGAACACCGAATGCTGGACCATCAGCAACTGGGTGAACAACTCGGTGCGCTCGGCGGTCTCGACCTCGCCGCCGTGGAGCTTCATTGCGGCCTATTGGTATGCCGGTCGGTCAACGACCTACTGCAAGAACAATCTCACCGTGGCCAAGGTGTTCCCGGGCGGCCTGAAGAATGTCTCGTCCACCGCCAAGGTGGCCGACCTGTTCGGCGCCGATGCGGGCAGCTACGCCACCATGATGCTGGTGGCCCGGCTGAACACGCTCTTCGCCGGCCACAACGTGGCGCAATGCGTGGTTTCGTCCACCGGTGAAGACATGCTGGTGAAGATGGCGTCCCTGGGCCCCAACAGCTTCAAGCCCAACAACGCCGGCAGTACGGCTGCCTGGACGGAAACCGACTTCCGCAGCTATCTCTACGCCAATTACCTCGTGAGCTGATGGCGCTCACGGCGACGTGGCGCTGCACACATCCACTGGCTGAGGTGCTGCGCGCCTGGGAGGGCGAGCAGCAGGCGGTGTTCTTCAACCCCGCCAGTGGCGACACACACCTGATTGCCGCACTCGGTGCGCAACTCGCCGAGTGGCTCAGCACCGTGCCATTGAACCGCCAGCAACTGCTGCACCGCCTGGCCCATGAGGTGGACTGGGACGACATGCCCGGGACCGAGGCCCTCGCGGACCTGCTGGACCTGCACCTGCGCCGGCTGGTGGAGATCGAGCTGCTGGTGGAGGAGCCGTCCGCGTGAAGCTCGCCGAGCTGCCGCGCGAGGACCTGCGCCATCGCCTGCGCCGGGATGGCTTGGCCCTGCGCCTGGCGCCCTTCACGGTGAACGTCCGTTCCGACCTGCCGCACCTGGCCGACGACATCGCGCTGATGTATGAGGGCTTTGAGCTGGCGCCCCGCCAGGACTTCGTGGATTTCCATGTGGCCGTCCTGCGCAGCCCGCACTGGCGCTCACGGCTCATGGGGCGGGCCGAGTTCTGGTTTGATGGCCAGCGCTCCTTCACCCCGCTGCCAGCGGCCCAGGCGCTGGCGATGCTGGAATGGGGCATCAACTGGTGCATCGCCGCCCACGCTCATCAATACCTGCTGATCCATGCCGCCGTGCTGGAGCGGGGCGGCCGCGCCCTGCTCATGCCCGCCCCACCGGGCGCCGGCAAGAGCACCCTGTGTGCGGCTTTGGCCCACCGGGGCTGGCGGCTGCTTTCTGATGAACTGGGACTGCTTGACCTGCGGACCGGCGAGCTCCACGGCATGGCGCGCCCCATCAACCTGAAGAACGCCTCCATCCCGCTGGTCAAGGCCTTTGCGCCCGAAGCACGCTTCAGCGCCTCCATGCCCAACACCAGCAAGGGCACGGTGGCCCTGGTGCGGGCGCCGGAAGCGGCGATCGCCCGGCGCGGCGTGCCGGCCACGCCCGCGTGGGTGGTGCTGCCGGCCTGGCGGGGCTACAGCTCGGCCCGGCTGGAGCCCGTCGAGCGCGCTAGCGCCTTTATGGCGCTCGCGGAACAGAGCTTCAACTACGACCTGCATGGCCAGGCAGGTTTTCAGGCCCTCGGTGCCCTGGTGGACCGCTGCGAGTGCTACCGCTTTGAATACGGCCAGCTGGACGACGCAGTGGCCCATTTCGACTCCCTGGTGGGGGGCGCTGAATGAGCGCCCGGCTCCACGCCAGCGCCCTGCCTGCGCCGCAGTGGCAACCGGCCCCGGACCAGCCTCTGCTGGTCCGCGTGCTGCTGGCGCCCGCCCTGGCCCCGACCTTGTCATTGAACGACTGGGATCTGCTGCTGCGCCAGGCGCGCCGCGCCAACCTGGCGGGCAAGCTGGCCCATCTGGCACAGACGGGCGGTTGGCTGGACGAGCTGCCGGCGCCGGTTCAGCCGCATTTGCATTCCGCACTGCTGTTGTCCCGGCGGCAGACGCAGATGGTGGGCCGGGAAGCCGGTTTCCTCTGCAACGCCCTGGCCGAACTGGCCGGCCCCGTGATCCTGCTCAAGGGCGCCGCCTATGCACTCGGCGGACATGCGCCTGCGCCGGGACGCATGTTCACGGATATCGACCTGCTGCTGCCGGCCGCTCAATTGCCGCGCGCGGAGATTGCGCTGATGGTCCACGGTTGGGACTTCGACCCGCTGGACGACTACGACCAACGCTATTACCGCGAGTGGATGCATGAGCTGCCCCCGTTGCATCACCGCCGTCGCGGCACCTCGCTGGATGTGCATCACAGCCTGCTGCCCCCCACGGCCCGCACGCCGCTGAACACGGCCGCGCTGTTCGACGACCCGCGCCCCCTGCCGGGCCATCCGGGTCTGTTCGTGCTGCCGCCGCAGGACATGCTGCTGCACAGCGCCGCCCACCTGTTCCATGAGGGTGAGTTGCCCAATGGGCTGCGTGACCTGTTCGACCTGGACGCGCTGATCCGCGAATTCAGCGTCCTGGACGGTTTCTGGCCGCGGCTGCTGGCGCGGGCCGCGCATATCGGCCTGGAACACCCGCTGGCGCTGGCGCTGCGCTACACGCAGCGGTGGCTGGACACACCCGTGCCGGACGACGTCACGGCCGCCTTGGCGCCTCGCCTGATCGGCTGGCGCCAGCCGCTGGTGGACGCGGCCTATCACCGGGCCCTGCGCCCCCCGCACGACAGCTGCCGGCTCCCCGGCCAGGACCTTGCCGAGCTGGCGCTGTATGTCCGCGCGCATTGGCTGCGGATGCCCTTGCCCTTGCTGGCCCGCCATCTGGCCCGCAAGGCGTGGAGCCGGGTGACGGCGTCACCCGCCGCGCCGGACGGGCCGGACCCTGCGCAAACCACAGCGCAAACCGCTGCACAAAACCCGGCGCCCAATCCGCCGCCAGACCCGACAACAGCCCGGCTACCCCAGCAGCCACCGCAGCAGCCCCCAGACCAGGTTTGATCCCCGGCCGGGCCGGTCCCCGACCCGGGCGCGGCCTTTGCCTCAAGGGCTGAGGACCATCGCTTATGCTCGCATCATGAACAGACCCAAGCCTTTTTCGATGATCCGGGAGTTCCACCTCGCGGACTGGTTCACGCTGGGAAACGCCTTCTGCGGCGTCGGCGCACTGTTCTCGGTGATGACCTACCTTCAGAACCGTGAGCTGCTTCATCTCTTTTATGCCTGCGGGCTGATCCCTGCGGCGCTGGTGTTCGACGTGCTCGACGGACGGATTGCCCGCTGGCGCCAGAAGAGTTCGGCCATGGGCCGGGAGCTGGATTCGCTGGCCGACGTGATCTCCTTTGGCGTGGCGCCGGCGATGATCGCCTATGGTTGCGGCATGCAGGGCCTCTGGGACCGCATCATCCTGGGCTTCTTCGTGGCCGCCGGGGTGTCGCGCCTGGCGCGCTACAACATCACCGCCGAATCCCTGAGCGCCGACTCTGGCAAGGTGACCTACTTCGAGGGCACACCCATCCCGAGTTCACTGCTGCTGGTCATCATCCTTTGGGTGGCCGCCGCGCAAGGTGCCATCGGCGACGCGCTGTGGTTTGGCCAGTTCCAGGTGGCCGGCTTTGTGCTGCATCCGCTGGTGCTGATGTTCGCGATCTCGGGCTCCCTGATGATCAGCCGGATCCGGATTCCCAAGCTCTGAGCACCGCACGGCCATGAAAAAAGGCGCCCCGAGAGAGGCGCCTTTTTCATGGATCAGCGGCTGACATCAGCACCGGTGGGCGCAGGCGCTCACCGATGGTGCCAGCCCAGCATCACGGGCGGCCGCCCACGATGCGGTTGCTGCGAGCCGCCAGACGTTTCAGGCTCAAGGCCACGCTGTCGGCCGAGGTGGCCGCCAGGGCGGTGGCACGTCCGGTGGTTGCACTGGCCGGCTTGGCGGGGCAGGTGCCAGTGGCGCGGTACTGCAAGGCAGCCGCCAGCATGCTCTCGCTGGTGTCGCCCAGTTGGTGCGAGAAGTCGTCCGTCATCGAGCAGCCCGGGACACCGGTGGCGCCACTGCCGCCCGCGACGAAACCGTCCGCATACTCGCCAAAGCCCTTGTTGTTGGTGCCCACGAATTCGATCGGGAAGTAGCTGTAGCCGCAGTTGTCCTTGCCGGTGAAGCCATAAGGCTTGCCGCAGGTCGTGCCGCCCACCAGGACCACTTCCACATCCACACCGCGCAGGCCGTTGATGATGGCCTCACTCGCGGAGCAGGTGCCTTCCTGGGCCAGCACGTAGACGCGGCGCAGGTTCAGCACCGGCAACTGCTTTTCATCCGTGCACTTGCCGTTGGCCAGGATGCAGGAGGTGTCGTAGAACGGCGTGCGGGCGTCGCTGCTGTTGGTGTCGGACGTGCGGCGGCTGTTGTAGCGCAGCTGCTCGAACACCTTGCCGCTGGTGGGAGCGGCGCCAGCAATCATGTAGGCCAGTTCGCTGGCGATGTACAGGTAGCCACCACCGTTGTAGCGGATGTCCAGCACCAGCTCGGAGATGCCCTGGGTCTTGAAGTCCGTCACCGCGCTGATCAGCTGCGCTTCCGACGTCGCGACGTGGTCATTGAAGACCATGTAGCCGACCTTGGCGCCGTCCGAGGCCGTGACCACTTGCTTCTGCAGCACCGGCGTCTTGGTGACATTGCCCGCCACGAAGGTGGGGCTGCGCGTCAGGCCGCTGTTGCTGGTGAGCACGAAGCGGTGGCTGATGGTGGCCTGTGAGGGGAACAGCGCTTCATTGAGCGTGTCCACACCGGACGAGGTGACGTCATCGGCGCCGACACCATCGGCGGTGACCAGCGTGTCACCACGCTGCACACCGGCCAGGGCGGCGGGGCTGTTCGGCTCCACGTAGGCTACGCGGATGTTGCGCGGCGGCAGCGAGGAGCCCAGATGCCATTCGATGCCGTAGCCCACCGCCACACCGGCGTCCGAAAGCGCGTTCCATTCGCGCGTGGGCATCACGAAGCTGAACTGGTCCTTGTACTTGCCGCTGGCGGTCCTGGCCGGCGTGAGCAAGGCGGTGAAGTAGGCTGCAAGCGCTGCGCCCACGTCGTTGCCGCTGAATTCGGCGGCGCTGGCGTTGACGCTGGGCACCTCGTCGCGCCACAGGTAAGCCTCGTCCATGTAGGCCCGTACCCAGCTCTTTTCCGTCGTCAGGCTGGCGGTCCGCAGGCTGGACGCCGCCTCGATGTTGTTCGCCGAGCATTGCTGCGCGTAGCCGCTGCTGGGATTGGAAGAAAAACCGCCACCAGCGTTGTCGGAGGAACCTCCGCCACCGCCGCAGGCTTGCAGCACAAAAATCGCCACCGCGCCGGACACAGCCAGGCGGGCGCGCCGCAGGATTGCGGTCTTGGTCATCGAAATCCTCCCTCGGGAATGTGGCGCCTCGTTTGTATCAACTTGCCCACACGGGTTAACCAACTTGAAATGGTGCGAGCGCGCTTTATAGCCCTAAATGGAGGTGGCTTACCTACTTAAACAATTGGTTCCAACTTTAGTGTGATTCCGTTTTCGCACAGCCACCGTGGGCGCATGGGGTGGCCCAGGCGCCGCCGTCGGCAAGCCGCTGAAGCGTGCGCGCAACAGTGGCGAGGGCGCCACGGCGATCGAGGCTTTCCGGTGGCTGGAGGCGGAGCGGCAATCGATCAGCCCTGCTGCCAGCTGTCCTCGCCCTTCAACCCCTGCGGTGACCGAAGCCTGGCCATTGCAGCGGAATCGTCCAGGAGATGCGCGCGCCACCAGTCGGTGGTGACGGACCGGATCACCGCCGCATGGTGGGCGGCGAGGGTCTGCGGCGCCTCCGGCCGGCGCCGCCCGGCCAGGCGCTGCCCCAGGCCCGCGCCCGGCTCCCCGTTGCCACCGAAGGTCATGTGGTCGGCACCTTCCAGCCAGAGTTGGGCTTTCGCCCCGGGCGGCAGGGTGTCGTAGACGGCACGGCGGTAATTGCCGGAGCGCTCCTGGCCAAGGGGGTCGCCATCCAGGCTCCCGGTCAGGCAGAGCATGGGCCGTGTGATGGCCCGCAAGCCTTCCGGCGACACGCCCGCAGCCGGGCTGAAGGCGGTAAAGGCCTTGAACCGCGGCTCGGCCAGTTCCGCAGCCAGCCGCACCGGGAAGCGACGGCCCGCCACTGCCAGGGTGGTGTGAGCGCCGAAGGAATGTCCGGACATGCCCAGGGCATCAGGCCGGATACGGGCCCACGCGGTGTCACGCGTTTGCTGCAGCTGCAGCAACTGTTCCACTGCAAAGCGCACATCGAGGCAGCGCGCCACCAGCTGTTCAACCGAGGCGGCGGCCTTCACCCCGCGCAGCCCACCGGCCCAGATGGCGCGATCGCTGCCAGCGTGCTGCAGATGCAGTGTGGCCATGCCGGCCGCTGCCCAGGCCTGGCCCCATTCGGTGCCGCCGTCGAGACTGCCACCCAGGCCGTGGGAGAAGATGATCAACGGAATCTGCCCCGCTGCGGCGGTGGATTCCGCCACTGCGGCTGAGCCGGTCGCGGGCGGCGTCGGCAGGCGCAGCCGCCAGGGCACGTCGCGGCTGCGGCGGGCGTCGTGCCAGACGCCTTGGGTGACGCCCTGCGTGAGGCCCCCGCTGATGCCCGGGTTGATGCCCGCCTCGTCACTCACCGGCCGGGCAGGCAGCGCTTGCTCGGCCTGCGACGCCCCGGGCAGGCCCGCCAGGAGCGAAAAGAGCGGAACGGTGGTGGAGGCCAGGAAGGCACGGCGATGGATAGTCATGCCCCATTTTGCAAATGGTGTCGCCGCCTGTGGTTCGGCTTTACCGGGATTTACTGTCGTGACGGGCCATCAGCGCTCTCCAACCGGGGGACCGGCTTGAGGCGAAGCGCCCAGCAGACCCCGCCCACCAGCAGCAGCACACCGACCACCGACAGCGTTCTTGGCCACTCGCCCCGGAGCACCTGCGCGTACACCAGCGCCGAGAGGGTCTCGAACACGATGAGCTGCCCCACCAGCGTGGTGGGCAGGCGTTGGCTGGCTTCGTTCCAGCAGAGGGTGCCCAGCCAGGAGGCAAACAGGCCAACCGCCAGCATCAGGCCCACATAGGCCCCGGGTCGGGGTCCGGCGGGCGTGGCAAAGTCTGCCGGCAGCACGGGCACGCCGGTCATCTGCAGCGCACCGATCGCCATGAAGGCCAGCACGGCCATTGGCAGGGTGACCAGCCCCTGCGCGGTGGCCCAGGCCCGTGGGCTGCGGCCGGTGTGGGTGCGCAGCCAGTCGGCATTGCGGATGGGGTACCAGGTCCAGCAGGCCACGGCGACCAGGGCGAGCACGGCGCCTTGCACATAGCGGGCCATGTCGGCCGCCGCCACGCCCGCCCGTTCCACCTGGTTCACGCAGGCGATGCCGGCCGCAATCAGCATCAGCGCGGGGGTGAGTTGGCGCCAGCGGTAATGGCCGTCACGCGCGGCATTGCGCTGGTTGGAGCACAGTGCAATCACCACGGGCAAGGTGCCGATCAGCATGGTGGGTAACGGGCCGCCCGCACGCTGGATGGCGGCAGAGAGCGTCAGGTAGTACAGGAAGTTGCCGATGGCACTGAGGCGGCAGGCGGACCACCAGTCCGCACGGGTCAGGCGCCCCAGCTCCCGCCGGTCGAGCAGGGCCAGGGGGACGGCGATGAGGCCAAAGGCCAGGTAGCGCCCGGCGGTGAGCAGGGCGGCGGGATAGTCGGGCAGCAGCAGCGGTGCGACGAAGACCAGGCCCCACATCAGGCCGGCCGCGAGGGCAAAAAGCAATCCAGTCCACATGGTCGGCAGTGTGCCCGCACCTCAGGTGCGTCGTCTTGTACCCAATTGCTGCTGGTAGCGGGCCGGGGTGACGCCATAGCGGCGAGCGAAGCTTCTGGTGAGATGGGCCTGGTCCGTCAGGCCCACGTCGGCGGCGACCTGGGCCGGGGCCTCGCCGCGGGACAGCAGCCGCTTGGCCTCGTTCAGGCGGAAGGCCATCAGGGCCTGTTGCGGTGTGGCGTGATGCTGGGCCTTGAAGCTGCGCAGGAAGTGGAAAGGGCTCAGGCCGGCGACGGCGGCCAGGGTGTCGGTGTCCAGCGACTGGTCCAGGTGGGCCCGCATGTAATCGATCACGCCTTGGAAGCGCGGTGCGGCGCCGTCCGCCTGTTGGGGCGCGCGGTGGGCATGGCGGCTGAGGCTCTGCACCAGGTCCAGCAGTGCGCTGTCGAACGCCAGCGGCTCGCGGGCCTGCCACAGGGTGGCGATCAAGCCGGCGGCACGGGTGGCCGCAGCCGCATCAAAGGCCACTGCGGCATCAAAACGCCAGGCCGGACCGCCATACAAGCGGCTCAGCAAGGTCTCGTCCAGGTAGACCATGCGGTAACCCCAGGCCTGCGCCGTGGCGGCCTCGCCGGTGTGGATGTCTTCCGGGTTCATCAGCATCAGCGTGGCGCTGGGGGCCAGGTGTTCGCCCCCACGCCAGCGGAAGCGCCCCACGCCCTCGGTGATGGCACCCAGGCCATAAGCCTCATGGGTGTGCGGCTCGAAGCTGTGCCGGAGGATATGGGCGTGATACAGCTCTACCCCAGCGCGATGGGCGGGGCGGCGGTACTGGGCCTGGTCTTCGGCGTGCTCGAATGCGAGGGGCATGACGCTAGTCTAGGCGCTGGCCGGCAACAAGCCCTAAAGCATCCCCGGCGTCATCCCCGTCCATCGCCGGAAGGAACGGCGGAAGTTGCTCTTGTCGTGGAAGCCAAGCGAGCGCGCCACGGCGTCACCACGTTGGCCGTGCAGGGCCATGAGATAGAGCGCCGCATGCGCACGGGCCTGATCCAGTTGGGCTTGGTAGTGGGTGCCCAGTTGGGCCAGCTGGCGCTTCAGCGTCGCAGGGCTCATGTTGAACCTGCGCGCGCTACCGTCCAGGGTCGGCGGCCCACCGAGGTCAGCGACCAGGTGGTCATAGAGCACCGCCAATTGTCCGCGCCACAGCGCCTGCGGATCCGCGCCCTGGGCCAATGCGTTGGCCGCCATGGCGGAGGGGCGCGCGGCGGCCGGCCAGGGCCGCAAGGCCTCGGACAGCGGCAGACGCATGGCATCGACCTGGCAGCCGAACTGCAGGTCGGTGCCGAGGTAGGCCGCGTGTCGTGACAGCTCCCGGGGCCGGGTCCGGTTGAAGCTGAAGGTCCAGCGCAGCGGCTGCCCGCCCAGCCATTGCGCCATGGCCGTGACCGCGCTCATCTGCATGTCCACCAGCAGCGGTTGCAGCGGTGCGGGCGCGCCACAGGCCTCCGTCCAGATCAGCAGGAGTTCGTCGCCCGTCTCCAGCAGACGCGGCGTCAGCAGCGGCGACAGCCGGGCCGCGTAGGCGCACAGCACCCGCAAGGCATGACGGAGGTCGGGCGCCTGCTGCAGTGCCTGGCTGGCCAGACCATAGTGCCCGGGCAGGCTCAGCTGGCCCAGCACAAAACCCACGTCGCTGGCGTGCACCTGGAGCGCGGCCAGCATGGAGAGGAGTTGACGCGGCGTCAGCAGTTGGCCGGCCGCAATGCCCAGCGGCGCCAGCCATTCGTGGGCACCCAGCCCGCGGCTGTGCGCAAACTCTGCAAGCAACGCCCCCTGGTAGGCCCAGGGGATGAAGGCCGTGTCGGCGCCATAGTGCGCGGGCATGCCTGCGGGCAGGCTCTGGCGCAGCAAGGCCAGGGCGTCGCTCACCGCAACTGCTCCACCAGGCGGAGCAATTGGGTTTCCGCATCCAGGTGATCGTCCAGGCGCGTGTGGGCCATGCGTGCCTGCAGTCGCGCACGGGTCTGGCCGTCAGTGCAGGGATGCACGTGGGCACTCATGGCCGCCAGCAGATCGCCTGGCATCGCTCGATCAGCACCAGGCAGCAACGCCACAAAGCGATCTGCGGCATAACGGCATAACAAATCGCCTGGGCGCAGTTGCAGCAGCAGCAAGGGGCCGGTGGCCTGCAGCAGCCGGTCCGCCTCCGCGAGCCCATGCTGGCGGGAGAGTGCGGCCAGGTCAGACCAGCCCAGCATCACCAGGGTGGCGGGCTCCGCGCGGCGCTGCTGCCAGCGCAGTTGGTCCAGCAGGTAGGCACCATCGCCCAGCTGCGTGAGGCGGTCGATCTGGTCATGCTCCCGGTAGGCCCGCTCGCGGCCGCAGCGCAGCGCATTGAGGGCGAGCTGCTCCTGCCGCCACAGATGCAGGCCCCAGGTCAGGCCCATCATGCCGATCAGATGGAAGCTGGATTCCATGCCGAGCAGCAGCGTGAACTCACGCGGGAATTTCCAGAACTCGTCCATGAGGTCCGCCCAGCCGCCCAGCAGCATGCCGGACAGGCCCAGGCACAACCAGGTGGTGACCCGCCCGGCTGGCCGGCTGGCGCGCAACTGCATCAGCCACAGCGACAACATGGCCACCACCAGGCTCTCGCTGAGAATGTCGATCCAGCGCCAGAGTTCGGTCGGCTTGGCGGCCGCCCACCAGGCAAACAGCCAGGTGATGCCGCACATCATCAGCATCAGCGCATGACCAAAATGACGCGATCCCGCCACGGGGGCGAGCACCAGCGGCGGGCGGGGCAACACGAGTTTCATGGCGCGCCATGCTAGGAAGGGTTTGTGACAGTTCATGGCGGCCCGCCTCCAGGGGGTGCAAACAGCTCACGGCGCGGGGCGCCATGCGCTGCCCGGCAGGCCTGTTGGCGCGGAAGCCGCACTGTCACGCAAGCGCCATGCGGGCTTCCCAAGATGCGCAGCCATTGCTGACTCACTCACCACCCACCATGCGCACCCCGCCCCGCCCTACCCTCCTCGCCCTGTGCCTCTCCAGCCTGTGGGTGCCCCATGCACTGGCGCAGCAAGCTGCCCTCGCCACCCCAATGGCCCCGGCCACGGCGGCCGCGGCCCCCCAGGCTGGCGCCTCCAGGCCGGCGGCAGCCACTGATGCCAAGGCCCAGACCGACAGCAGGGCCCTCACCCGCGACGCCAGCCCGCAGAAGCTGGACACCGTGGTGACCTTGGGCCAGGCGGCAGCGCTTCGCTCAGCCGTGGACAAGCAGGCCGCTGCCACCGGCATCATCAACGTGGTCCATGCCGACGGCATCGGCCAGTTGCCGGACAACAATGCCGCCGAGGCACTGGCCCGCCTGCCGGGTGTCTCCGTGGAGCGCGACCAGGGTGAGGGCCGCTTCATCCGGGTGCGTGGCCTGGGTCCGGACTACAACACCGTCACCATCAACGGTGCCGTGGCGCCTGCCTCGCAATCCGACAAGCGGGCCCCCGGACTGGACCTGGTGCCCTCCGGCCTGATCCGCTCCCTGGAAGTCGACAAGACGCTCACACCGGACCAGGACGCCAACTCCCTCGGCGGCACCGTCACCGTGCGCACCCTCAGCGCCTTTGACCAACCCGGCCGCCTGTTCACCGTGGAAGCCGGCGGCAACTACGACGCCAATGCCGGCAAGACCCGCCCGCGCGGCTCCGTGGCCTTTGCAGACCGCTTTGCTGGCGGCACGGTGGGCCTGGCCGTGGCCGTCTCGGCCGACCAGCGCCGCTTCGCCAGCGACAACGTCGAGACCGGTGGCGACTGGAACGACGGCAAGCTCAACAGCTTTGAACTGCGCCGCTACGAGATCACCCGCGAGCGTGTGGGCGCCGCCTTGAACCTGGACTACCGCCCGGATGCCGCCCACCTCTTCTACCTGCGCAGCTTCAGCAGCCGCTTCACCGACCAGGAAAACCGCCAATCGATGGCCGTGGAGTTCGATGAAGCCCTGGCACCCGGCGAGACCGGCGACGGTACGGTGAGCCGCGGGCTCAAGCAGCGCAAGGAGGTCAACAAGTCCTCCGCCGTGGTGCTGGGGACCGAACTGACCCAGGGCGCCTGGAAGGCCTGGGCGGAAGTGGGAGCCGGCCGCGCCAGCGAGAACAAGCCCGACACGCTGAGCTCCTCCTCGTTCACCGCGGACTTCTCCGGCCTGGGCTACACCAGCACCGTGCGCCCCATGCCCACCGCCGTGGAAGGCCTGAACGACGCCAGCAACTACCGCTTCAACAAGGCCAAGATCGAGCAGAGCCACGCCACCGACCAGGTGCGCCACGCCAAGGTGGACCTGCAGCGTGAATTCGACGTGGCGGGCTGGGACCTGGACCTCAAGGGCGGCCTGAAGGCCACCCGCCGCGACAAGGACAACGCCCAGGAGGTGTTTGCCCCCAGCGCCAAGGCCCTGGGCAAGTCGCCCTACAGCCTGACGGCCGCGCAGCTCAACCTGGGCAACTTCCTCAGCGGCGCCAACGTGAGTTACCCGTGGGCCAGCTTCGGCCCCGGCATCGATGCGTCCAAGCTGCGCACGCTGTATGGCAACTCGCTGGAGGCCTTCCGCGACGACGTGGATTCCGAGGTCAACGACTACGCCATGAAGGAGCGCACAGACGCCGGGTATGTGCAGGCCACGTTTGAACAGGGCGGCACGCAGTGGATTGCCGGCGTGCGTGGCGAGCGTGTGCGCTTCGAGGCCAACGGGGTGTCGTCGGTGGATGAGACCCTGAGCCCCACCCACACCACCAACAGCACCCACCGCTGGTTGCCCGCCCTGCTGCTGCGCCAGCAGTTGGGCGCGGAGACGGTGTTGCGCGCCGCTGTCACGCATTCGATGGTGCGGCCGTCGTTCGACCAGTTGAGCCCCGGCCTGACGGTAGATGGCGACGAAGCCACGCTGGGCAACCCCCTGCTCAAGCCGCTGCGATCGCGCAACCTGGACCTGGGCGTGGAACGCCGCCTGGGCCGTGATGGTGCGGTATCCGCCTACGTCTTCCACAAGCAGATCCGCAATTTCGCATTCCAGACGGACATCGCCGGTACCGCCGGCTGGGAGGACTTCAGCCATGTGGAGACCTTCGCCAATGGCGGCAACGCCACCGTGCGGGGTCTGGAGCTTTCCTGGAGCCAGGCGCTGAGCACTTTGCCGGCGCCGTGGAATGGCTTGGTGGTGGGGGCAAACGGCAGCTTCGTCCGTTCTCGGGCCACCATCGGCGCGTATGACGATGGGGTGTATGCCTCGCGCCGCATCGCGCTGCCCAGCCAGTCGGACCGCAGCATCAACCTGAGCCTAGTTTGGGAGTCCCCCGCCTTTGCCGCACGCCTGGCGCTCAACCACAAGTCGCCCTACCTGCTGGAAGTGGGTGACGTGCTGGACGCCACGCAGGACCGCCGCGTGGACACGCAGAACCAGCTGGACGCCTCCATGCGCATCCGCCTCGCCAAGGGGCTGGACCTGAACCTGGAAGCGCTCAACCTCGGCAACGAGCGTTATTACGTCTATCAGGGCGACAAGGCCCACAACGTGCAGTACGAGCGTTATGGCCGCGCGTACAAGGTCAGCCTGAAGCTGGCGATGTTCTGAAGGAGCGCCCCGTGAGCAAGACAGTGACGTACAACCGCTTCGCAGTGGGGCTGGCGGCGACAGCAGCGGCAGCGGCGGCAACAGCTGTGCTGATGGCGTTCCCCGGCGTTGCAGCGGCGGACACGCTGGAGCTGGCCAGGTCCGGCCTGCGGTTGGTGGCCGCGCCATCCGGTGCGAAGAGCCTGGTGGCCAGCGAAGGAGCCGGCGAGGTGGCCGGCAAAATGACAGGCATGGCGAGGGGCGACAGCCCGGGCGAGATCAAGGCCGAGCTGCCGATGCGCGCCAAGCGCTGGGACCAGCGCCGCCTGCCAGACGGCCGCACCGTGGCACTGGTGCAGGACGCCGACTCCGGTGCGCTCCGGCTGATCGAGGCCCGGAACGGAACTTTGCTGGAGCGCCGCCAATGGGAAGGCCCTGCCTTCAACGTGGAGGCACTCTGCCTGTATCTGCCGGCGGACCAACCGCTGCTGCAGGTCTTCCTGCTGGGCGACGACGGCATGGGGGAGCAATGGCTGCTGGACGACGAGGCAGGCTCGGGTCGGTCCGCCTCCCGCGGTTCCAGCGGTTCCACCGGTGCCACGTCCAGCGCCTCCCTGCCGGCGTCGCCGGTGATGCGTCACCTGGCCACCGCGCCCGATGCCAAGGGCTGCGCCGTGCGCGACGACGAGGCCCGCCTGTACGTGGCGGAAGCCGGTGTGGGCCTGTGGGCGCAGAGCGCGGATGCGGAGCGTCATGAGCGGCAACTGGTGGCATCGGGCCTGGCGCCTGCGGACCTGCCGCACTGGCTGGCGACCCACGCGCCGACACCGCGGCCCTCCATCCCCGTGGCGGTACCGAGTGCCCAGACCGTTCAAGTCCGTGGCGGCGGCGATGCGGCGGATGATCCCGCGATCTGGGTGAACACGCGCCAGCCGTCGGCCAGCCGCATCCTGGGCACCGACAAGAAACTCGGGCTGGCGGTCTACGACCTGCAGGGGCGCGAGACCCAGTTCCTGCCGGTGGGCCGTGTCAACAACGTGGATCTGCGCCAAGGGCTGCGTTATGAGCGCAGGGATTGGGACTTGGCGGTGGCCTCACAACGGGACCGCCGCACGGTGGTGCTGTTCCAGGTGAATGCGCAGGGCCACGTCAGCCCGGTGGCTGAGCTGCCGACGGGGCTGGAGGACGTCTACGGGATCTGCAGCGGCCGCAATGCGTCGGGTGGCCTGGATGTCTTCGTCAACGACAAGGACGGCCGCGTGGTGCAACTGCGGGTGACGAAGGACGCCAGCCGCTGGCAGGGCCGGCAGGTCGGGCAGTTCAAACTGGACACCCAACCCGAAGGTTGTGTGGTGGACGAAGCCGGGCAGCAACTCTTCATCGGCGAGGAGAAGCGCGGCATCTGGCGGGTGGCGCTGGAGGCCGATGGCCGCATGGGCGCGGCGAGCTTCATCCTGCCCGTGGGTGAGCTGCTGGCAGCCGATGTGGAGGGCATGGCCGTGCACCGCAGTGCCGGCGGCGCCTGGCTGGTGGTGTCCTCCCAGGGGAATGACAGCTTTGTGATGCTGAGCGCCGAGGCGCCGTATGCGGTGAAGGGACGTTTCCGCGTGGGGCTGAATGCCAGGTTCGGCATCGACGCCGTGTCGGAGACCGATGGCCTGGACGTGACATCCGCCAATCTCGGTGGTGTCTATGGCGAAGGGCTGCTGGTGGTGCAGGACGGGCACAAGCGCTGGCCCAGCGGGCGGCAGAACTTCAAGCTGGTGCCCTGGGGCGAAGTGATGCGGACGCTTGAGCGGGCTCCCGCCATTGCGGGTGTTCAATAGAGACCTGGTGGCGTCACGCAGCCCCATGCAAGGGTGTCGAGCGCCGAGGGATCGTGCCCTTTCAGCCCTCGGCCCGCACGCGCAGGTCGTCCCGCGCGCTCTGCGCGAGATCGGCGCCCTTGGTGCCGCCGTCCGGGAAGGCGGCGGCGCCGATCTGCAGGCGCACATGCATGATCATGCCCTCACCCACGCCGTAGGAGCCCCCCAGCGCCTGATGCAGGCGCTGGCGCACCAGCTCTGCTTCGGGCGCGCCGGCGTCATTGAGCAGCACGGCAAAGCTGCCTTCGCCCACCTGCAGCACCGCATCGGTGCCGCGCACGCGGCTGCGCAGGCGGCGCCCGACGGCCGTCATCAGGCTGGCTTGCGCGTCATACACGCCCTCAGGATCTGCGGCTTCCTCCACGGGCTCCGCTTCCAGCCACATCACGGCCAGCTTGCCGCCATAACGGCGGCACTGCGTCAGTTGGCGGGTGATCATCAACCCGAACTCACCCACTGAATCCACACGTGGAATGGTGAGTGCTGGTGCATGGCGCGGTGGCCTGGCGATAGTGGGTTCCTGCGTGCCCCCGGCGGCCGATGCGGCCGTGGCAGTGGAACTGGACGAGTTCATTTCGAACGACTCCGGACCGGGTACCTCGAGCCCCTGCGTACCACGCCCTCTACGCGACACACAGGGTGAGGGCACGACCTGCGTAAATTTGCAGCCCGTGTCATGCCGGCCTCCCTTGCCACATGTCCAAGCCGTGCCCTCATCTGTAAAAACGGGAACGGCGACGGCAACCCGACATCTGGTCGCATCTTTTCTTCTAGGTAGAAACCCGCAATTCGCTGCTCAGCTGTGCGGCTGGGGCGTGCAGCTCCCCCGAACAGATGTAACCAGCTCATACAAGGCCGGTAGAGTGCAGATATATGAGTGACATCACCCAACTCCTGCAGGCCGCCGGGCAAGGCGACCGCCAGGCCGCCGACCAGGTGGTCTCGCAGTTGTATGGGGAACTGCAACGGCTGGCGCGCCAGCGGATGCGGCTCTCGGGCGGGGTGACCCTGCTGGACACCACGGCGCTGGTGCATGAGGCGTGGTTGCGGCTGGCGGGTGCGCAGGCCAAGAGTTTTCCGGACCGCCGGCATTTCCTGGCCTATGCCGCACGGGTGATGCGCAACGTCGTGATCGACGTGGTGCGCGCCCGACACGCCGAACGGCGCGGCGGGGACCAAGCGGAGCTGACGCTCAACACGGCCGTCATTGAGCTGGGTCCCCAGTCGGACGAGAACATTCTGCGCATCCATGAAGCGCTGGATGAACTGGCAGACGTGGAACCCCGTCTGGCTCAGGTGGTGGAGATGCGCTACTTTGGCGGCTTGCTGGAACAGGAAATCGCCGAAGCCCTGGGCGTGACGGAACGCACGGTGCAGCGGGATTGGCAGAAGGCCCGCCTCTTCCTGTCCATCAGCCTGAAAGGCTGAGGCCGGCACACTCAGTACCCTCTGCATCACGCCCGCCGCGAGGAGTGGCGGAGGTTTCCAAAGCTCGACATCACAGGCCCGACAGAGGTCTGATTTTCTCAATGGCGCCGAAGATGGCGCCCCACAAGACGCCACCACGACGCCCATGGACGCCCTGGACAAAGAACGCTGGATTGCACTGAGCCCCTTGCTGGATCAATTGCTGGACCGGGACGAGGAGGACCGGCAGCGATGGCTGGCCCAACTGCGCGCCCATGACGCGGCCACGGCCGATGAACTGGAGGCCTTGCTGGCACAAGACCTGGCCCTGAGCCAGCAGGGATTCATGGGGCGTCCGGCGGCCGAGCAATTGGGGGCGGCGGCGGAACCCACCCCGCCGGAGCCGCAGACGCCCGACCTCAAGGGGCAGTCGATCGGCCCTTACGAGCTGGAGCGCGAGCTGGGCCAGGGCGGCATGGGCGCGGTCTGGCTGGGCCGGCGGGCAGACGGCCGCTTCCAGGGTGAGGTGGCCATCAAGTTCCTGAAGGCCGGCTTGTTCGGCAAGGGGGATAACGGCCGGTTTGCGCGGGAAGGCCAGATCCTGGGGCGGCTCTCCCACCCGCACATTGCGCGGCTGCTGGATGCCGGGGTACACCAGGGCCATCAGCCGTATCTGGTGCTGGAGTATGTGAACGGGCTGCCGATCGACCGGTATTGCCACATCCACGGGTTGGACATCGAGGCGCGGATCCGTCTCTTCCTGGATGTGCTGGCGGCGGTGGCGCATGCGCATCAGCGGCTCATCCTGCATCGGGACCTGAAACCGAGCAACATCCTGGTGACGGCCGAAGGCGAGGTGAAGCTGCTGGACTTCGGCATTGCCAAGCTGATGGACGATGCCACGCAGCCCGCAGCGGCCACCGAACTGACGCAGATGGCCGGCAGCGCGTTCACGCCGCAGTACGCAGCGCCCGAGCAGATCCAGCAGGGGGACGTGACGACAGCGACCGATGTCTATGCCTTGGGCGTGCTGCTGTACCAGCTGCTGGGGGGGCGCCATCCGACCGCCGACGACACGCAGACGCACCTGGACCGGCTGAAGGCGGTGGTGGAGCTGGTGCCCAAACGGCTGTCCGAAGTGGCGGGGGGGCAGTTGGACCCGGTCATTGCCAGGCAGGCGAAGCTGCTGAAGGGGGATCTGGACACGATTGTCGGCAAGGCGCTGAAGAAGGCGCCAACCTCCCGGTATGCCAATGCCGACCAATTTGCGGATGATCTGCGGCGCTGGCTGGCCCATGAACCGATCGGTGCACGGCCGGACACCCGTCTCTACGTCCTGGGTCGATTTGTGCGCCGTCACCGTCTTGCAGTCAGCATCGGGGGCTTGGCTGTGCTTAGCCTTGTCGGACTGACGACATTCAGCGTGCTGCAAGCCCATCGCGCAGCCAAAGCCGAACAGCAGGCACTGCAGCGCCGTCAACAGGCCGATGACCTGCTGAGCTTCATGCTGGGGGAACTGGCTGACAAGCTCCGGCCCATCGGCCGCCTGGAATTGCTCGACAGCGTCGGTGCAAAAGCCCTGGCTTACATGTCCGAGGGCAGTGACATTGCCGCACCCGAGCGACTGCAGAGAGCCAAGGCTTTGACAGTGTTGGGTGAGGTTCGCGTTTCGAAAAGAGACCTTGAGAACGCGCTCGCCCCCCTGCAGGCGGCCGCACGCCTGATCGATGGCGCGCCGCCGAATCAAGCGCTTCGCGACGATTGGTACAAGGCTCAGGGAACAGCAGCCTTCTGGGAAGGTCATGCCTATTGGTCCATGAGACGGTACGACCTGGCAACGACGTCATTGGATCGATATCGAACCGCAAGTCAGGCATGGCTGGATGCCGTTCCAACCAGCAAGGAAGCACTCACGGAACTCTCCTATGCACAGAATAGTCTCGGTACTCTCCGAATGGAGGTTTCGGATCTGCGCGGTGCAGCGGAGCGGTTCACGGCATCTATTGAGCTGAAACGCAAAGTGCTTGACGCACAGGACGGCCCTGGTGATCCCGCAGTACGGATCGAATTGGCAGACAGCCTCAGTTGGCTGGGGAGCATCCTGCTTTGGGAAGGCGCCCTCGACCAGTCGTCCGCAGTTTTCAAGCAGGCCGTTGAGGTCGTTTCGCAGGTGCGCAAAGGGGCGCCAGGAAATAACCAATGGGCCTACCGCGAGGCGGTATTGCACCGATGGATGGGCGTCGTTGCAAGAAGCCGTGGTGAACTTGAAGCCGCCAAGCTTGAGTTCGAGAGTGCGGTGAGTCTGCTGGCTACTCTCAAGAACCAAGACCCAAGCAACCTGAACTGGCAGATGAATCTGCTGCATGCCGAGTCGCTACTGCTCGACGTTGAGGGAAGAAGTCTTTCACCTGATCAACGTCTGGCTCGATGGCGCTTGCTAAAAGAGCGCTCCGACGAAATCGCGCGCCACACGGGAGCGGGTGCGCAACGCCGTCGTCTTGAGCATCAGGGGTGGATCATTGTCGGGTTGGCTTCCGCATTGGCGGACACCAACAATGCCGTTGAAGCCATCGACTTGTTGGAGCAACTTGCACAACAACTGCGTACTGAACTCAATGAGCAGTCCGCGGATACGCGCTTGATAAGCGGACTGGCCGAGGTAGTCGGCAAAGAGATATCACTCCTGGGCAATGACAGGCTTCCGACTTCGATGGAAAAACGTCAGCAGATTTGTGGAGATTTAGTTGACAGAATCGGAAAAATAGATGGGCTCATAGGGGTTCATCTGCGGATTACATCGTCGTGGGTTCAGGCCCAATCTTGCCTGGGAGCGGGAGATCGAGCGGACGTGCGCCGTATGGCCGAATGGGTAGCGTCGCGCGATGCAGCGTTGACTCCATTGCCCCGAGCAACCACGAGATAAAAGGAAAAATCATGTCGGCAACTTTCTATGTCAGCGCCACAGTCGGACCTGATGGCAACTTCGCGAACTGCAGCTACTACTCTGACAAGGACGGAAACTTCCCGCTTCCTGGCTCAGCGTTCAGCATCCCCAAGGACTCTGGCGCATGTGTCTTCGAAGAGACGACCAACTCGCCACTCGCACTCATTGGCGCAACGTTCAGCAATCTCGGCGGCACGCCAGTGATGAACAGCGGGAATTTCTGTCCAGCCAACGCAAGCAAGGCCATTGAGTTCACGATGCCGACGGCATACGTCTCGACCAAGGGCGTCGTATTGCTCTTCTCGAATCGAGACGTGGTGGACAACATCTACCCGAGCAGCGACCCGCAAATCACCAACGACGCTGCGAGTCCGCCCACCCAGGGGGCGGTCGCCACCGCCTGAGGCAGTATCCGCCTCGCGTTGGGGACATGGCGGTCCCCGCTCGTCGTCTCCATCAGTGCGAGGCCGCCGAGTGCGGCCTCGTGTCATTGCCCACGGGCAACGCCTTCTCTCCAGAGCTGAGGCGCGCGAAGAATGGTTGAATGGTGTCAGCGTGCGGGCGCGGCCGAGGGAGCTGATACAACCCCGCGGGCGTCTGAGGACGGTGCCAACATGGGCAGAGCCTCTGCTGCCATGGCCCGCCCCAGCAGCTCGGAGTCCACGCGGTCCAACGCACTCCCCCGCAGCGGAAACTCGCGCTGCAGCGTATAGGCGACCGCTCCGATCCTCGGATGCGAGCCCGCTGCCTGCGGCCCCGCGATCCCCATCACCGGATAAAGACGCAACCGCGCAATCACCACGCCCGCTGCCGGATCCGCAAACAGCGCCGTCTCCAGCACCCGGGTGCAGCCCAGCCGCTTCACCTCGGCCATCAGCCGCTTGAGGTTGGCCGGCACATCGGTCGCCGCCACCGGCAGCACCATGTTGGCCACGTCCTGCCCGGCGGCCACCAGCGGCTCCCGCACCGCAAGATTGAAGCGCCCATTGGCGGTGTCCCAGTACTGGTTGCGCTCGGGTTGATCGGGGTCGTAGTTGCGCCCCTGGCCAAAGACCAGCACGCAGGCCGGTGCGGCCGTCCCGGCCAGCAACGCCAGGGCTGTGACGGCCAAGGCACGCCACGGCCGGGCTCCCTGGCAGCCCGGCACCGTGCCGACATTGCAATGCCTCCACATGGCGGTGCATTGTGCGCCCGGACATGGCAGCAGGTCTTTGCCAGGCAACGCACAATCCGCCAAACAGAGGACACAACAAGGAGCAACCCATGCGTGAGCTGGGAGCGGTGATGGGCGGCGCTCTGTTGGCAGCCGTCATGACAGTGGGCCTGGCCGGCTGCGCCACCCCACTGAAGGATGAACGCCTGCGCCCCGGCGTCAGCACGGGCGCCGACATGGTCCAGTATTACGGCCAGCCCAGCCGCGTCTGGCCCGAGGCTGATGGCGGACGCACACTCGAATATGCAACCCAACCCTTCGGCCAGACCTGCTACATGGTCCGGCTGGACGCGCAGGACCACTTCGTCAGCAGCATCGACGCCCTGGCCCCGGCCCAGCGCGAACGCGTCCAGCCCGGCATGACCCCCGACCAGGTCACCCGCCTGCTGGGGCGAGACCGCAGCCGGGTGTTCTTCAGCAACAGCGGCGAAGACGTCTGGGACTGGAACGTGCCGCCCGACATGAACGGCTATCTGTTGCGTTTCAACGTCCATTTCAAGGACGGCGTGGTGCTGCGCACCAGCTACAGCGTGGTCTACCCGGACAAGCGTTTCCTCTGGGATTGAACCCCGCCCCTCCCCCCTCGGTTGTCGCGCCCGTGTGACGAATTGAGCGCTTCTTCCCCCACAGGCGGGATCGAAGCGCCACCGGGGTTCACTACACTCCCCCTGTTCGAGGGGGAAGAAACCAATGTTGAATCATTCCGCGGCCCCGGCTACGCGTGCGTTAGCCATGGCCATTGACGGGCTGCTTTGGGCTACTGGCAGCGCCGTGCTGATGTGGATCGTCTATGGCGACCCCGTCAGCCGCTGGGATGACATGCGCCCGGGGACACTGGCCATCAACTGGCTGCTGCCCTTGCTGGTCTGTGTGTTCTTCTGGACCTGGCAAGGCGCCACCCCCGGCAAGCTGATCGCCGGGGTCAAGGTCGTGGATGCCCAGAGCGGCGGCAAGCCGACGCCGGTGCAGGCGCTGCTGCGCTGGTTCGGTTATCTGATCTCCACCCTGCCCCTGTTCGCCGGCTTCTGGTGGGCCAAGCTGGACCCGCATGGCCGCACCTGGCATGACCGTCTTTCTGGCACTGCCGTGGAACGCAGCCGTCCGCTGCCGGCCAGCGGCCGTGGCCTGCTGGCAGACTACGTGAGCACGCACTGGCATGGCGAGCAAAGCCTGGCGCAGAGTTTCTGGATCAACAACCTGCTGCTCGCCTTCCCGTTGATGGGTGCCCTGACCGGCCTGATGAGCTGGATCGGGATGAAGGGCGACGCCTTGCAGGCCGGCAGCATCGCCATGCTGATCGGCTGGCCGTTGATGCTGGCGGTGGACACCTGGTGCGTGGTGGGAGGCTGGCGCTCGGTGCGCGGCTACCTGGATGCCAACGGTTCCCTGCTGTGGGCCTTTTTGGCCCGCGTGATCATGTTCCTGGGCGCGGTTCAGATCCTGGCGTCCCTGGCGATCGGCTTCATTCCGCAGGTGCCGGAGTTCTGGAAGATGGCGCGCGGTATCGACCCGATCGGCCAGGCGGTGATGACCGTCAGCGAGGACGGGCACACGCTGCACTTCCAGGGGCCCATCGGCATGGGTGACGCCCGCCGCATGGGCAAGCTGCTGGAGGGTGCCCCCGCGGTGAAGTCGTTCGAGCTGGCCTCCCCCGGCGGCCGGCTGGCCGAGGCGGAAGACATGGTGGTGCTGATGCGCAAGCGCGGCGCCAACGTCCGTGCGGTGGGCGACTGCCAAAGCGCCTGCACGCTGCTCTTCCTGGCCGGCGTCCAGCGCCAGTTGATGCCGGGTGCGCAACTGGGGTTCCACCGCGCGTCCACGGGGACCTTCAACGCCGCCTTTGACGAAATCGCCAACCAGCACCTGGCCGAGACCTATCGCAAGATGGAGCTGCCGGAAGACTTCATCCAGCGCACGTTGAAGACCTCGTCGCGCAGCATGTGGTACCCCAGCCCGGACGACCTGTTGCGCCACCAGCTGATCCAGGAGCCCCCCAAGACGCTGGACGTTGCCTTGCCGGACGGGCCCAAGCCGGGCGAACCGGCGCCGTTGGCGGAATACGTGGCGGCATTCAAGTCCAACCCGGTCTGGTACCACCTCAATGAACGCTTCCCGGGCGCGCTAAACCGAGCGGCCACCCAGATGCGCAACGCCCGTCAGGCGCTGGCCGGCTCGGAACAGGAAGCTGACGGTGCGCAGATGGCGGCCCAGATGGCGATCACCGCCGAGGTGAAGGAACTGGTGCTGTCCGGCTCGGCCGAATCCCGCCGCCGTTATCTGCAGGTGGTGCGTGGCCAGATGCGCGCGATGCAGGCCCTGGGCGCCGACACCTGCCAGGCCTGGCTGGCCGGCTCACCGGCCACGCGCCGCCTGATGCCGGCGGATGTGATGGCCTGGGAGACCAGTTGGCTGGCCAACGCGGCACAGGAGGATGCACCGTCCCGTACCCGGGCGGGTGAAGCCTCGCGCCTGGAGCTGGAGGTGGTGCACCGCACCCTGGGGCCACAGGCGCCGGGGCTGCTGTCCCATCTCTGGTCGGCGGACGCAACTGGTGACACCACGGGCGTGGTGACCTGCGAACGGGCCACCCAGTTGCTGGACCAGATCCAGCGCCTGAAGGTGGCCCCGCGCGAGCTGGCTGAACGGGTGGTGTTCCAGACACGCTGAGTCGCGATAGTCCTGGGCTGGGCGGGCGCGCAGGCGCGGAGCCTTCAGCCGTGCCGGCCCCATGCCCACTTCATGCCGGTTTTATGCCTGTTTGGCGCCGGCTAAGTGCGGCCGAGAGCTGGTTTTGCTCCGACTCGATTCCGCTCGCCTTAGCTTGCTTCAGCTTGCTTCAGCTTGCCTCGGGCCCCAGGCCTGCAGCTTCCCGGGCGCGCAGGCGCGCATGGACGTAAGCACCGTGCGGGATATGCAGCAGGTCCGCGATGCGCCACATCACGTGGCGCTCGTGGTCGCTGAGCCGTCCGTCGGCATACGCCACGCCCCACATCAATTCGATCATCCGCAGTTTGCGCGGCATGTCCCAGCAGGCGTCCACGCGCGAGGTGAACGCAAACAGATCGACGGCTTCACGGGCGGCGACCTCGGCCAGCTCCGTCAACCGGTCCGCCTCGTCGGGCGCCAGGGCGAACTTCTCCACCAATGCGTGCCGTACGGCGCTGCGCTCCGCGTCCGAAATGCTGGCATCGGCCCGCATCACTTCCACCAGCAGCACCGCCGTGGCGAGCTGCATCGCATGGTCATCGCCACAGCCCTGCACACCCGCCACCGCCTCGGGTGACAGCAAGCTGTCGAACAAATCCTTGAGGGTTTTCAGCATGGCGGAATGTTGACATAGGCGCAGCCGGCCTCAAGACTTCGGCACCTTTTGACGATTTTGATGAGTTTGGCGATTTTGGCGATTTGCTCTAGACTGGTCTCGTTTGCCCGGGAGAGATAGATGACCACGCTGACCCACGCCGCATTGCCGCCTCCGCTCGAACGCCAGTTCCTCGAAGGAATTCATTTCGCCCTGGATGAATTCGCAAAGGGTCTGGTGGCCAAGTTGACGCAGCTCGTGAGCGAGCAACTGACAGGTACCAAGCAGTCCTCGACCCAATCGCGACAAGCCCTTGAAAACGCAGTGGCCGCAGAAATGCCGGCCATGCTTGAGCAGGAGTTCATGAGCCGCTTCCTCAGCAATGAAACGTCTGCTCGTCAACATCGGGCTGTGCTGGTGCACTTGTTGTCCGCGGCAGAGGTGCAGGCTGTGGTGGGCGCAGACCTGGTGGCGATGTCACCTGCCAAGGCGGCGAAGCCGCCCGGGGTGGAGGAAGAGCTCACCAGCGAGGCCGCCGCCAAGTTGCTGCACGTATCGCGTACCCATTTGAATTCGCTGGCCGACTCAGGCGCTCTTGGGCCGATCAGGCGCACGGAGGGCGGACATCGCCGCATCATGAGGCCTCATCTTCTGGACTACCTGGCCGAATCCCAGCGCCGGCAGGCCGAGGGGGTGGAAGACATGATGGCTGCCACCGAGAAGTTGGGGCTCTACGACGACGAAGCCGCGTCGGTTCCCAAGCGCCCCAGGCGTTAGCGACGTACATGTCAGAGATGTCGCCCGTGGCTCCGCCTAACGCTCCGCGCGTCGCTAGGACCGTCACGTCGCCGCAGCGGCCTTCAGACTAGCGACTGAAGACGGGGCCGATAGACCCGTTGCGCTTGTGACCAAAAACCTCAAGGACTTTCCGTCAGGGGCATTCAGCACCACATCCATCCGCCGCCTGGAACCTGGGCCTTATCTCGACATGCTGTATTCGGAAGAGCCGACCGCCGTTTGTGCAGTGCCCAATACGTGTAGGGAAAAGCTCAAACGGCCTCCTGCGGACCAGGAGCACTATGTGGCCATCCTGATGAGCCACCATTGCATAGATCTTGCGCAGGCCCTCTCCAAAGTCTGGCAGGTCGCCTGCCCCAAGGTGGCGCAGAACGGGTCGCTCTACTACGCTGCCGACGAGACCAGGACCGCAGCCTAAGCAGCCCCAGCACGGAAAAAAGCCGCGTGGCCAGCAGGCGCACGCGGCTTTGAGGGAGCGGCTGCTACGGGCTCAGCGCACGCGGCCTTCCTTCCAGGCACTGATCAGCTTGTCGTAAGCGATGGTCTCGCCCTTGGGCTTCTCGTTGGCCAGCTTGGCCCACGGTGCACCCTTGTCGGAGAGCCACTTCTTCGGGTCTTCCTTCTTGTTGAGCTTGGGCGCGCACTTGGCCATGCCGGCACGCTCCAGGCGGGCCATCACCGCGTCCATCTCGTCAGCCAGCGTGTCCATGGCGGCTTGCGGTGTCTTCTCACCGGTCACGGCCTGGGCCACGTTCTTCCACCAGAGCTGCGCCAGCTTCGGATAGTCGGGCACGTTGTTGCCGGTCGGCGTCCACGCCACCCGCGCCGGGCTGCGGTAGAACTCGATCAGGCCACCGTACTTGTTGGCGTTCTTGGTGAAGTAGTCGCTGCGGATGTCGCTGTCGCGGATGAAGGTCAGACCCTGGATGCTCTTCTTCAGGCTGACCGTCTTGGCCGTCACAAACTGCGCATACAGCCAGGCCGCCGCCGTGCGGTTGGGGTCCTGGCCAGCGAAGAAGGTCCAGCTGCCCACGTCCTGGTAGCCGTTCTGCATCCCCGCCTTCCAGTACGGCCCATTCGGGCCAGGCGCCATGCGCCACTTGGGCGAACCATCCGCATTGACCACCGGCAGGCCCGGCTTGGTCATGTCAGCCGTGAAGGCGGTGTACCAGAAGATCTGCTGCGCGATCTGGCCCTGCGCCGGCACCGGACCGGATTCACCGAAGGTCATGCCCGTGGCTTCCTTGGGCGCGTACTTCTTCATCCAGTCCACGTACTTGGTCAGCGCATACACCGCCGCTGGCGAGTTGGTGGCGCCACCGCGGGCCACCGACGCCCCCACCGGCGTGCACTTGTCGTCCGCCACGCGGATGCCCCATTCGTCCACCGGCATGCCGTTGGGAATGCCTTTGTCCGCCGCTCCAGCCATCGACAGCCACGCATCGGTGAAACGCCAGCCCAGCGACGGATCCTTCTTGCCGTAGTCCATGTGGCCGTAGATCGGCTTGCCGTCGATGGTCTTCACGTCGTTGGTGAAGAACTCGGCGATGTCCTCATAGGCGCTCCAGTTCAGCGGCACGCCCAGGTCGTAGCCGTACTTGGCCTTGAACTTGTCCTGCAGGTCCTTGCGGGCGAACAGGTCGGCACGGAACCAGTACAGGTTGGCGAACTGCTGGTCCGGCAGCTGATAAAGCTTGCCGTCCGGCGCCGTGGTGAAGCTGGTGCCGATGAAGTCCTTCACATCCAGCCCGGGATTGGTGAACTCCTTGCCCGCACCGGCCATGTAGTCGGTGAGGTTCATGATCTTGCCGTAGCGGTAGTGCGTACCGATCAGGTCGGAGTCGGAGATCCAGCCGTCATAGATGCTCTTGCCGGACTGCATGGAGGTCTGCAGTTTCTCGACCACGTCGCCTTCCTGGATCAGGTCGTGCTTGACCGTGATGCCGGTGATCTCGGTGAAGGCCTTGGCCAGCACCTTGCTTTCGTACTCATGGGTGGTGAGCGTCTCCGACACCACCGAGATCTCCTTCACCCCCTTGGCCTGCAACTTCTTGGCGGCCTCGATGAACCATTTCAGCTCTTCGAGCTGCTTGTCCTTCGCGAGCGTGGACGGCTGGAATTCGCTGTCCACCCATTTCTTGGCTTCGGCTTCGCCGGCCCAGGCACTATGAACCCCCAGCGCCAGCAGCGCTGCCAGGGTCAGCGCCGAATACTTGCTTTTTTGCACGCTTGTCTCCTCTGTCCTTGATCATCCCCCGATGAGGATTGATTCGCGGCTCCGGGGGAGCAGGAGCCGAATCCCGAACTACACGTCCATGCACCGCTGCGGCGCCGCAGTCACCCCTTGCGCAGGATCACCGCCAGCACCAGCATCGACACCACCAGGCTGATCCACACCGTGGGCTCGGCCTCCAGCTGGAACCAGCCCATCATCTTCTCGCCCAGCCCGACAAAGGCCAGGTTCAAATAAGCCGCCACCAGCAACCCGATGAAGAGCCGGTCACCCCGCGTGGTGCGCAGCGGCAACCAGCCCTTGCGCAAGGTGGTTGGCGACTTGATCTCCCAGACCGTCATGCCCACCAGCATCAGCACCACGCAGCAGAAGAAGACGGCGACCGGCACCGTCCATACCATCCAGTCAAACATACCAGCATCCTTTCTCCGGGCGCCTGCGCGCCCCCTGCGGGCCCATCACACCCGACCCATCGCAAAGCCTTTGGCGATGTAGTGGCGCACAAACCAGATCACGATGGCCCCCGGCACGATGGTCAAGGTGCCGGCGGCCGCCAGGGTCGCCCAGTCCATGCCGGAGGCACTGACCGTGCGCGTCATCGTCGCCACGATGGGCTTGGCATTCACGCTGGTCAGCGTGCGCGCCAGCAGCAATTCCACCCACGAGAACATGAAGCAGAAGAACGCCGCCACGCCCACACCGGCCTTGATGAGCGGCACAAATACCGTCAGGAAGAAACGCGGGAAGCTGTAGCCGTCGATGTAGGCGGTCTCGTCGATCTCGCGCGGGATGCCGCTCATGAACCCTTCCAGGATCCACACCGCCAACGGCACGTTGAACAGCAGGTGCGCCAGTGCCACGGCCAGGTGGGTGTCCATCAGGCCCAGCGTCGTGTAGAGCTGGAAGAAGGGCAGCAGGAACACCGCGGGCGGGGTCATGCGGTTGGTCAGCAGCCAGAAGAACACATGCTTGTCGCCCAGGAAGCTGTAGCGGCTGAACGCATAAGCGGCCGGCAGCGCCACGGTGATGGAGATCACCGTGTTGATGGCCACGTAGATCAGGCTGTTGATGTAGCCGCTGTACCAGGCCGGGTCGGTGAAGATGGTCCGGTAGCTGTTCAGCGTGAATGCCTTGGGCCACAGGCTGAAGCTGGACAAGATCTCATCGTTGGTCCGGAAGCTCATGTTGACCATCCAGTAGATGGGCAGCAAGGCAAACAACAGATAGAGGATCAGGAACAGCGTTCTCTTCTTGAAGCGGCGCTCATCCATGATGAACCTTTCGCTGGACCGCCCCAGCGGGCAGCAGTGAACCCAGTGCGTGTAAGCACGTCATTGCGCGGCCTCCGTCTGCTCAGCCTGGCCGAGTGACTGCATCCAGTTGTAGAGGATGAAGCACAGCAGCAGGATGATGAGGAAATAGATCAGCGAGAACGCTGCCGCCGGGCCGAGGTCAAACTGCCCCACGGCCTTCTGCGTCAGGTACTGGCTAAGGAAGGTGGTGGCATTGCCGGGGCCGCCGCCGGTGAGCACGAAGGGCTCGGTGTAGATCATGAAGCTGTCCATGAAGCGCAGCAGCACCGCAATCATCAACACACCCCGCATCTTGGGCAGCTGGATGTAGCGAAACACCGCCAGCTTACTGGCGCCGTCGATGCGGGCCGCCTGATAGTAGGCGTCCGGGATCGAGCGCAGGCCCGCAAAACACAGCAGCGCCACCAGGGGCGTCCAGTGCCACACATCCATCACCAGCACGGTCAGCCAGGCATCGGTGGCGTTGCCGGTGTAGCTGTAGTCGATGCCCAGGGCCTGCAGGCCGGCGCCCAGCAGGCCGATATCGGCACGGCCATAGATCTGCCAGATGGTGCCCACCACGTTCCAGGGAATGAGCAGCGACAGGGCCACCAGCACCAGCACCAGGGACGCCTTCCAGCCCTGCGCGGGCATGGACAGCGCCAGCGCAATGCCCAGCGGGATCTGCACCAGCAGCACCGCGAACGAGAAACCGAGCTGACGCAGCAGGGCACCGTGCAGCTCCTCGTCACGCATCACCGAGGCAAACCACTCGACACCAACGAACACGCGCCGTTCCGGCGAGATGATGTCCTGCACCGAATAGTTCACCACCGTCATCAGCGGCAGGATGGCCGAGAAGGCCACGCAGATGATGACCGGGAGCACCAGGAACCAGGCTTTCTGATTGACCGGCTTCATGGCGTGGTCTCCTTGCTGGACGAGATCAACTGGTCGTCCGCACCGTAATAGCAGGTGTGCGGGTTCAGCACCCGCAGGCCGATGTGTTCACCCACGGCCGGGGGCTGGGCATGGGCCGGCAACCGGGCCTTCATGCTCTGCTCACCCAGCGTGGCCGTCAGCAGCCAGTAGGTGCCCAGGTCCTGCAGCTGGGTGACGGTGGCGTCCAGCACACCGTCCGCGCCCGGCTGCGCCAGGGCCAGGTATTCCGGCCGCACGCCCAGGGTGAAATCACGCACCTGCGCCAGCAGCTGGTGCGGTGTGCCGTCGGGCACCCGTACCGACTGTCCGGCCACTTCCAGTACGCCTTCGGGATGGAGTCGCCCCGGCAGGAAGTTCATGCCCGGCGAACCAATGAAGTGCCCCACGAAGCGATGCTGCGGTTGCTCGAACAGCGCGGCCGCGCTGCCCACCTGCACCGCACGGCCACGGGTCATCACCACGATCTGGTCAGCGAAGGTGAGGGCCTCCACCTGGTCGTGGGTGACATAGATCAGCGTCAGCTTCAGCTCGTGATGAATCTGCTTGAGCTTGCGGCGCAGTTGCCATTTCAGGTGGGGATCGATGACGGTCAGGGGCTCGTCAAAGAGTACCGCCGAGACGTCCTCCCGCACCAGGCCGCGGCCCAGCGAGATCTTCTGCTTGGCATCCGCCGACAGCCCCGCCGCACGTTGCTGCAGTTGGCCGTTGAGTTCCAGCATCTCCGCGATCCGGCCCACACGGGCGCGGATCTTCTCCGCCGCCACGCCGCGGTTGCGCAGCGGGAAGGCAAGGTTTTCCTCCACCGTCATCGTGTCGTAGATGACGGGGAACTGGAACACCTGCGCGATGTTGCGCGCCTGCGGCGTCAGGCTGGTCACATCCTGGCCGTCGAAGCTCACGGTGCCTTGCGAAGGCTTGAGCAGGCCGGAGATGATGTTGAGCATGGTGGTCTTGCCACAGCCCGAGGGGCCGAGCAGCGCGTAGGCGCCGCCGTCCTCGAAACTCATGCGCAAGGGCAGCAGTGCGTAGTCGTCGTCGCTGCGGGGGTCGGCACGATAGGCATGCGCCAGGTCCAGGTCGATGCGTGCCATCAGCGGCCTCCCCGCCGCTCGGGCGCTCGTGTGAGCAGGCCGGCAGCATCAAACACATGCACCTGCGAGGCTTGCAGGTAGAGGGTGAGCGGCGCGCCCAGCCCGAAGTCATGCACCCCGGTGAGCTGGGCCACCAGGTCGCCCACTTCGCTGCGCACATGCACGAAGGTGTCGCTGCCCGAGATCTCCGCCAGTTCCACCTGGCCCTTCAAGGCCACGTCGCCCGGCTGCTCCGCCACACGCAGCGCGTTGGCGCGCACGCCCACGGTCACCGCACCCTGCCCGCTCAGCATGAGATCCAGGCCCGGCTTGAGCTGCAGGCGATCGCCCAGGCCCTGGGCCAAGAGCAGGTTCATCGGCGGGTCGCTGAAAGCCCGCGCCACGCGCAGGGACGCCGGTCGGTGAAAGACCTCCGCGGTCGGCCCGTATTGCAGCAGCTCACCGGCATCCATGACGGCGGTGTAGCCCCCCAGCATCAGCGCTTCGGCAGGCTCGGTGGTGGCATAGATGACGGTGGCATCCCCCGCGGCGAACAGCTGCGTGAGCTCGTCCCGCAATTCTTCGCGCAGCTTGTAGTCCAGGTTGACCAGGGGTTCGTCCAGCAGCATCAGCGGCGCCTGCTTGGCCAGGGCGCGCGCCAGCGCCACGCGTTGCTGCTGGCCGCCGGAGAGCTGCGCGGGCAGCTTGTCCAGGTGCATCTCGATGTGCAGCTTGCGGGCGAGTTGATCCACCCGGTCGCGCACACCCGCACGGTCCAGTTTGCCCCGCAGCTTGAGCGGCGAGGCAATGTTGTCCCGCACCGTCATCGACGGATAGTTGATGAACTGCTGATAGACCATGGCCACGTCACGCTGGCGGACCGGCCAGCCGGTCACGTCGGTGCCATCGACCTGGATCTGGCCTTCGGTCGGGCGGTCCAGGCCCGCCATCAACCGCATCAGCGTGGTCTTGCCGGCCTGCGTGGCACCCAGCAGCACGGTGACCGCGCCCGGGGCCGGACGCAGGTCCAGCGGATATAGATAGTGCTGTGCCCCTACACGGTGGCTCACACCGTGAAGGCTCAGCTCCATGACCTGTCTCTTTGCATGTGGTTGTTGTCGGGGAAGGAAGGGGGGAAAGGGGGGGAAGACGGCGAGGAAGGGGCATCCGAGGCCAACTGCTGGAACCAGTTCGCCACGGCGGCGCGTTGCGCCTCGGTGTAGTGCAGCCCCAGCTTGGAGCGGCGCCACAGGACATCGTCCGCACTGCGGGCCCATTCTTCGCGGACCAGGTAGCGCAGTTCGGCCTCGTGCAGGCCGGGGGCAATTTCCGGACCGAGGTCCTGCAGCTTTTCCGCCCCCCCGAGCACGCGCCCTACCCGGCCACCATAGGCGCGGGCCAGGCGGCGGGCCAGTGCTGGCGGCAGCCAGCCATGGCGCTGGCCCAGCGCGGTGAGCAGCCGCTCGAAGTCGGTGTCGGGGCGCTGGGGGGCGCCGATCCATTCGCTCAGGTCGCCGCCAGGCAGGTGGGCTTTTTCCGTCCAGGCCGGGCGGCGTTCATTCAGCAGGTCCCCCACCAGATCGGCCGCATCTTCGGCCAGCTTGCGGAAGGTCGTGATCTTGCCGCCCCACACGCTCAGCAGCGGCGCACCGCCTGCGGCATGGGTTTCCAGCAGATAGTCCCGGGTGACGGCGGAGGGGTCGCCCGAGGCATCGTCCAGCAGCGGGCGCACACCGGCGTAGGTCCACAACACATCCGATGGCGTCACCGGCTTGTCGAAGTAGCGGCTGGCCTGCTCGCACAGGTAGGCGATCTCCTGCTCATTGATCGAGGCCTTGCCAAAGCCGGCCAGTGCGTCGGCCGGCAGCTCCACATCGGTGGTGCCGATGAGGGTGAACTCGTTCTCGTAGGGGATCGCGAAGATGATGCGCTTGTCAGGGTTCTGGAAGATGTAGGCGTGGTCGTGCTGGAACACGCGCTTCACCACGATGTGGCTGCCCTTCACCAGGCGCAGGCTCTTGGTGGCCAGGGCCTCCGTGCCAGCAGCCTGCGCATGCTCCCGCAGGAAGCTCTCCGCCCACGGGCCGGCGGCATTGACCAGCGCACGTGCACGCACGCGCCACTCGCCCTGCGGGCCGCGCAGCGTGGCGATCCAGTGGTCGGCATGGCGGCGCGCGGCCACCACGGTGGTGCGGGTATGCAGGCTGGCGCCCTTGTCCCGCGCATCCATCGCGTTGAGCAACACCAGCCGGGCGTCATCCACCCAGCCATCGGAATACACAAAACCCCGGCTGTACTGCGCCTTGAGCGGCTGCCCCAATGGAGACTGCCGAAGGTTCACCCCGGTGGAGCCGGGCAGCACCTCGCGGCGCGCCAGGTGGTCGTACAGGAACAGGCCGATGCGGATCATCCACGCCGGCCGCATGGCCGCATCGTGCGGCATGACAAAACGCAGCGGCCACATGATGTGCGGGGCGCTGCGCAGCAGCACCTCGCGCTCCTGCAGCGCCTTGCGCACCAGCGAGAACTCGTAGTACTCCAGGTAGCGCAGGCCGCCGTGGATCAGCTTGGTGGACGAGGACGAGGTGTGCGCCGCGAAGTCCGAGGCCTCGGCCAGCACCACGGAGAAGCCGCGGCCCGCCAGGTCCCGGGCGATGCCGGCGCCATTGATGCCGCCGCCCACCACCAGCACGTCGCAGGACGTCGGGGGGGTGGCGGCCTCGGCCCATGCGGCGGCGGTGCCAGCGGTGCCAGCGGGGCTGGCGGGGTCCACAGGGCCAGCGGGGTTCACGGTGCCAACGGTCACAGCGTCTCCTGGCGCACCCTTGTCGGGGTCGCGCTTGTGTTCTTCTTTTTTCTTTTTAGCGCGCTTTGCCGCGTTTCTGACCAGGGATAACCCGGTACTGTGTTCGTTTTGGTTCGCTTTAGTCTGCGCGCCATGAATCCGAATCCCCGCCAGAACGATCTGCTGCAGGAGGTGCGCGCCCGTGGCTCGGTGAGCGTCGAGGCGCTGGCCGAGCGCTTTGGCGTCACCCTGCAAACCGTGCGGCGCGATGTGCAGCGCCTGGCCGAAGCCGGCCTGGTGGCGCGTTTTCACGGCGGTGTGCGGGTGCCCTCCTCCACCACGGAGAACATCGCCTACCGCCAGCGCCAGGCCATGCAGGCCGATGGCAAGGCGCGCATCGCACGGGCCATTGCGGCGCGCATTCCTGCCGGCTGCTCGCTGATCCTGAACCTGGGCACCACCACGGAGGCCGTGGCCCATGCGCTGCTCAACCACAAGGGCTTGCGGGTCATCACCAACAACCTGAACGTGGCGACCATCCTCAGCGACAACTCCGATTGCGAGCTGGTGATGGTGGGCGGCACCGTGCGCCATCGGGACCGTGGCGTGGTGGGTGAAGCGGCGGTGGACTTCATCCGGCAGTTCAAGGTGGACATTGGCCTGATCGGCATCTCCGGCATCGAATCCGATGGCAGCCTGCGAGACTTCGACTACCGTGAAGTGATGGTGGCCAGGGCCATCGTGGAGCATTCGCGCGAGGTGTGGGTGGCGGCGGACGCGAGCAAGTTCAACCGGCCCGCGATGGCCGAGGTGGCCCGTTTGCCCCAGATCGACGCGCTGTTCACCGATGCACCGCCACCCGCGCCCTTTGCCGCGCTGATGACCGATGCCGGCGTGGAGCTTGTGGTGGCAGATTGAGCGTCAGCCCGGCGGGCTGGGCCTTCAAAAAGAAATAAGCGAGACAAAGCCATGACCTATTTGCTGGCCCTGGACCAGGGCACATCGAGTTCGCGGTCCATCGTCTTCGATGCGCAGGGGCGCATCGTGGCGATGGCTCAGCGTGAGTTCCGGCAGATCTATCCGCAGCCGGGCTGGGTGGAGCATGACGCGCATGAGATCTGGGACAGCCAGCTCGCCACGGCCCACGAAGTGATGAAGAAAGCCGGGCTGAAGGCGACCGACCTGAAGGCCCTGGGCATCACCAACCAGCGCGAGACCACGCTGGTGTGGAACCGCAAGACCGGCCAGCCGATCTATCACGCCATCGTCTGGCAGGACCGCCGAGCCGAGCCGCAGTGCGCCGCCTTGCGCGAGCACGGCCACACGGCGCTGGTGCAGCGCAAGACCGGCCTGGTCATTGACGCGTATTTCTCCGGCACCAAGCTGCAATGGATCCTGGACCATGTGCCGCACGCCCGCGAGCAGGCGGAGCGCGGCGAGCTGGCCTTCGGCACCATCGACAGCTGGCTGATCTGGAAGCTCACGCACGGCGAGGTGCATGTCACCGACGTGAGCAATGCAGCCCGCACCATGCTGTTCAATGTTCACGAAAACCGTTGGGACGATGAACTGCTGCGCCTGCTGCGCATCCCGCGCTCGGTGCTGCCGGAAGTGCACCCCTCGGCCCATGAATTCGGCACGGCCGCCGCCGATCATCTCGGCGCGCCGGTGCTGATCGGCGGCATCGCTGGCGATCAGCAGAGCGCCCTCTTCGGCCAGGCCTGCTTTGACGCGGGCATGGCGAAGAACACCTACGGCACCGGTTGCTTCATGCTGATGCACACCGGTGAGCGGTTCCAGACCAGCGGCAACGGCCTCATCACCACCAGCGCGGCCCAGCCCTCCCCCCAGCCGCAGTTCGCGCTGGAAGGCAGCGTGTTCATCGGTGGTGCGGTGGTGCAGTGGCTGCGTGATGGCCTCAATGCCATCAAGGCCAGTGGTGAGGTCCAGGGCCTGGCGGAGAGCGTGCCGGATGCGGGCGGGGTGATGTTCGTGCCTGCCTTCACCGGCCTGGGGGCCCCCTACTGGGATGCCGAGGCGCGCGGCGCCATCGTGGGCCTGACGCGCGGCTCCACGGTGGCCCACATTGCGCGGGCGGCCCTGGAAAGCATTGCCTTCCAGAGTGCGGCCCTGCTGCAGTCCATGAGCCGGGACGCGGTCGCGGCCGGCGGCTCGCCGGTGAGCGAGCTGCGCGTGGACGGCGGCGCCTGCGTCAACAACCTGCTGATGCAGTTCCAGGCCGACCTGCTCGGCATCCCGGTGGTGCGGCCCCGCGTCATCGAGACCACCGCCCTGGGTGCGGCCTACCTGGCCGGCCTGACCGCCGGTGTGTATGGCGGTGTGGGCGACATCCGCAAGAACTGGCAGGCCGAACGCACCTTCCTGCCCACCATGTCGCGCGACCGCGCGGACCAGCTCATGACTGACTGGGAGCGGGCGGTACGGCAAGCCTGCACGCGCTGAGCCCGCCGCTCAGGCGTTGATTCAGACGCCGAGGGCTTCGCCCGCGCCCAGCAGGGTGGCCACACCCAGCACCGCAAAGATCACCGCCGCAATGCCGTGAACGATGCGCACCGGCAGCTTGTGGGCGAGCTTGTCACCCACCAGCACCGCCGGCACGTTGGCGATCATCATGCCGAAGGTGGTGCCGGCCACGACCGGCCAGAGGTCGTTGAAGCGGGCCGCCAGCGCCACCGTGGCGATCTGGGTCTTGTCGCCCATCTCGGCCAGGAAGAAGGCCACGATGGTGGTGCCCAGCACGCCGAGCTTGAAGCGTCCGCCCGTCTCCTCGTCGTCGATCTTGTCGGGGATGAGCGTCCAGACGGCCATGGCGATGAAGCCCACGCCCAGCACCCAGCGCAGCACCTGCGGCGAGACCTGCGAGGTGATCCAGGCACCAATGGCACCGGCACACGCATGGTTCACCAGCGTGGCGATGAGGATACCCAGGATGATGGGCACGGGCCGGCGGAAGCGCGCGGCCAGGATGAAGGCCAGCAGTTGGGTTTTGTCGCCGATTTCAGCGAGGGCCACCAGGCCGGTGGAGATGAGGAAGGCTTCCATGGAACACTCAGCGGCCGAGACAACCCAATGACCATGCCACCGCCGGCCGCAAAAACCCGGAGTGCATGGTCAAAGGTCTCGCCAGGCTGGGAACCCGCAGGTTCCTGGCTACCGCACGCCATGAGCAACGATCTGCTCAAGTCTGTTGACGCGGGTCTGCTGAATGAGGGTGCAGCGGCTACTCCCCAATGACGCTGCGGATTGTAGCCACAGACAAGCCTGGCCACGCGCGCTGCAGCGTCTGCGGAGTGCCCGCTTCGCCCACCAGCAGCACCTGTGTGCGGGATTCACGCCAGCTGCTGCTCATCAGGAGCTGAAGCACCGGGGCGCTGACTGCACGCAGACGCTGCGGCCATTGCAGGGTGTCGTCCAGGTCCCCCTGGGCAATGGCCTGGGCCAGCAGTTCGTCCGGCGCGGTCTGCAGCTGCGTCTGCCATTCACCCAGCGCAAGCGCCTGCGCCATGGCCAGCTCCTCCGGGGTGACAGGTTCTGCGGCCAGACGGGGCAACTGCTCGCGCAACTGCGCCAGCACCTCGGGCACGGCCTCCGGCGGCAGGCTCAGCGACAGGCGCCAGCACACCTGCCCGCCCGGGGCTTCGATGTCGCTGCGCCACGGCCATGGCAGGTGCTCGCCCAGGCGCTGCTGCAGCAGATGACGGGCCAGCGCGCGCAGCGCCACCGGGGTGCTGCGTGGGACCGGCGTCTGCAAGACCAGCCGGCAGGCCAGCGCGCGCGGCAGTTGCAGCAGCCGCGCGGTGGACGCCGGCACGGCGGCGGCGGCCACTGCGGCATCGGCAGTCCGGGCCGTCAACGCTGCCGGCGCGGGCTTGGGCGTGCGCCAGCCTTCATAGAAGTCTTCCGCCAGTTCGCGGGCCGTCTCCAGCGTCAGGTCACCGCAGAACAGCAGTTGAGTCCGGTCTGGGCGCCAGAACAGGCGATGGAAGGCCTGCACCTCATCGCGCTTGAGCCGCTTCAGGCTTGCCGAGGTCTGCAACGGATATGCCGCGCCCCAGAACAGCCGGCGGCCGGCCCACGGCGCCAGTTGCTCCGCATCGGCCCGGCGCAGCAGCAAGGCGTCCTGGGCACGGCCACGCACGTGTTCCAACGCCTCGAAGGTCAGGGTCGGCGCCGTGACCAGGTCGGACAGCAGGCTGACCGCATCGTCGCAGGCATCCGGCGTGGCCTCCAGGGCCAGCTCGGCCGACAAGGGCGAGAGATCCAGCTGCAGGGGGCGGCCCAGCAGGTCCGAGGCGTAGGCGATGTCCGCCGAGTCCATCGTCTCCTTGCCGCGTGTGGCGCCTTGCGCCAACATGCTGAGTGCCACCTCGGCCAACCCTTCGCGGCCGGCCGGGTCCCTCAGCCAACCCGCGGACCCGATCAGCCGCAGCGCGGTACGGGGAGCGCCTGGGCGGGGCAGCACCAGCAGCCGCAGCCCATTGGGCAGACGGGCCTGCTGCAGCGTGAGCGCAGGCACGGCCGGCGCCGGGGAGGCCTCCGGCGGTTGTTCAAAACCGTCCTGCGCCATGGCGGGCAGCCCGGGCAGCGCGGTCGCCAGGCCGGCGCCCAGCATCAGATGTCGCCGCTTCAGGTTCATACCACCACTCCCGAAGCGCCGGAGGCGGGTGCAGGCGCGGTGCCCACGTCCGCCAGCAGGGTGAGCACCGGTGCACGCACCACCTGGCTGCGCCAGAGCTGCTGCACGTCACCGGCCCCCAGGCGGGTCCAGGCGGCCGCATCCTTGGCGGGTGCCTGGATGTCCCCGCGCACCGCCCACGCGGTGCCAAGGCTGCGTGCCAGGGTGTCGGCGCTCCACTCCAGCGCCTGCCACTCGCGCTTGAGCAAGGCCTTGGCCTTGTCCAGCTCTTCGACGCTGACCGGCTCGTCCGCGAGCCGGATCACTTCGTTCTGCAGGGCCAGGGCCAGCGGGGCGGCCGTCTGGCCGTGCGCCGCCAGGCCTTGCGCCACCAGCACGCCAGCCTGCTGGTGCTGGGCCAGGGTGAGGTTGAGGTGATGGGCCACGGCCAGCTCATCTACCAGGGTGTCGGTCAACCGGCCGGAGCGGCCACGGCCGAGCAGCGCATGGGCCAGTTGCCAGATGGGGGTGCTGGCATCGTCTGCACGGGGCACCTGCCAGACCAGGGCGGCGGCAGGCAGCGGGGCCTGCGGCAGCGCCAGCTTCACGGTCTGGCTCTGGGGACGACGGGTTTCCTTCACCTCCTTCAGTTCCATGGCGGTCGCCAGCGGCGCCCGGACAGAGCCGAAGTGATGGAGCACCCAGCGGGACAGCGTGGCTTCGTCCCAGGGGCCGGTGATGATCAGCAGGGCGCGGTCGCAGCGGAATCCGCCGGCATGAAAGGCGCGCACGGTCTCGATGTCCAGGTCCTTCAGCTGGTCCGGGTCCCCCAGGGTCCCGCGCTGATAGGGGTGGCTGAGGTAAGCATGGCGTGCAATAGCGGGCTCCAGCCGGCCATAGGGCTGGATCAGCGGCTGCCGGACTGCCTGCCGCACCTGGGCGCGGGCCCGGTCCAGCGTGTCAGGGTCCAGGCGGGGGTTGCTCATGCGTTCGGCCTCGGCCCACAGCACCCGCTCCAGGTGGTGGGCGGGCACCACGGTCTGCAGGGCGGCGAAGTCCTCGTCCACCTCCAGCGTGGTGCTGCCGCCAGCCTGGGCCACCATGCGGTGGAACTGGCCGGGCTCCAGATAACGGCTGGCGCCGGCCACCAGGCGCAGCGTGAGGTGGGTGAGGCCGGCCCGGCCGGTGGGGTCGTCCCGGGAACCGACGCGGTAGACCACCCGCACCGCGACATGCGGGCCGGGGGCCGTGCGCGCCACCCAGAGCAAGCCGTTCGGAAGGCGCTGTGGCTCGGCGTTGGCGAGGCTGGAACTGGACATGCCCTCAGCATAGCTGCCATTCCGGTGTCAGTAGCCGGGCGTCATCATCCGCACCACGGAGCGCCCCCGGGGGCTGGGACAGAAGCATGCCCTGCACCCACGCCCTCGCCTCTCATCACTCTGGAACAGGAACCCTGCCATGCAGTTCGCCTACACCATCGTCTACGTCGCCGACGTGGCCGCCTCGTTGGAATTCTTCGAGCAAGCCTTTGGCCTGCAGCGGCGCTTCCTGCATGAGTCCGGCGTCTACGGGGAGCTGGAGACGGGCGGCACCACCCTCTCCTTCGCCCGGCACGACATCGCCCGCGGCAACCTGGGCCACGAGTACCGACGCGCCTCGGATGGCGCGCCGCTGGGCATGGAGATCGGCCTGTCCACGCCGGACGTGCCGTCCGCCTACGCCCAGGCCCTGCAAGCCGGTGCGCAAGGCCTGACCCCGCCGGCCACCAAGCCTTGGGGCCAGGTGGTCGCCTATGTCAGGTGTCCGGATGGGACCTTGGTGGAGTTGTGCACCCCGATCTGAGGTGTGCCTGCGCCCGCGTGGCGGCTCAGGCTTCGTCCTGATCCCCGTGGTGCTGCGGCTCCACCACGATGCGGGCATGCCGCTGGAAGGTGAAATACGCCCAGGCCCAGTCAACGAACACACGCAGCCGGTTGCGGAAACCGATCAGGAAGTAAACGTGCACGAATAGCCAGAACAGCCAGGCGGAGAAGCCGCTGAACTGGATGCTGCCCAGGTCAGCCACGGCCGCCTTGCGGCCGATGGTGGCCAGCGAGCCGTAGTCCTGGTAGCGAAAGGCTGCTTCAGAGCGGCCCTGCATGCGCGCCAGGATCTGGCGGGCCGCGTGTCGGCCGGCCTGCTTGGCCCCTGGGCTCACACCCGGCACCGGCTTGCGGCTGCCATCCTTTTCCTGGCTGTGGGCCGCCGCCATGTCACCCACCACATACACCTCGGTGTGGCCCGGGATGTTCATGTGTTCATCCACGATCACCCGGCCGGCGCGGTCCAGCGGCACGTCCAGGGTGCGGGCTAGCGGCGAGGCCGCCACACCGGCCGCCCACACCTTGGTGTGGGACTCGATGCGTTCACGGCCGCCACCCGGCAACTGCAGGTCCACGCCGGTCTCGTCGATGCCCACCACCCGGCAGTTCACCCGCACCGTCACGCCGATGCGTTCCAGCTGCGCCTGGGCCTGCGCCGACTGCTCGGGCTTGAAGGCCGCCAGGATGCGGTCGGAGCCCTCGACCAGCAGCACCTGGGCGCGGCTGGGGTCGATGCGCCGGAATTCGTCGCGCAAGGTGTGGCGCGCGATTTCGGCCAGCGTGCCGGCCATCTCCACACCGGTGGGGCCGCCACCGATCACCACAAAGGTCAGCCAGGACTCACGTGCCGGCTGGTCCGCCAACGTCTCGGCCTTCTCGAAGGCGCTGAGCAGCCGGGCGCGCAGCTTGAAGGCATCCGCCAATGTCTTGAGGCCAGGCGCATGGGTTTGCCAGTGATCGTTGCCGAAGTAGCTGTGCGTCGCACCGGCCGCCACGATCAGGTAGTCATAGGGGATCTGTTGCCCGTCGCCCAACTCCACCAGGCGCTGGGCCTTGTCGATCGCGGCCACCTCGGCCATAAGCACGGTCAGGTTGCGCTGATGGCGGCGCATGTGCCGGATCGGCGAAGCGATGGAGGGCGCCGACAGCCCGGCCGTCGCCACCTGGTAGAGCAGGGGTTGGAACAGGTGGTGGTTGCTGCGGTCGATCAGCGTCACCCGCACGGGGGCGCCGTCCAGCACCTTGGTGGCCTCCAGGCCACCGAAGCCGCAACCGACGATCACGACATGAGGCAATTCGGCATTCATGCCACAGATACTAACGGGATGACGACCTGCTTCGGTCAATACGTTCACTGACAATGCCGCTATGCGCCGTGCAGACCGCCTGTTCCAGATCGTCCAGCTCATCCGTGGACGCCGCCTGACCACCGCCGAGTTCCTCTCCCAGCGGCTGGAGGTGTCCATCCGTACCGTCTACCGGGATGTGGCGGCACTGCAGCAGCAGGGCGTTCCCATCGACGGGGAAGCCGGCGTGGGCTACCGGATGCGGGTGGGGTTCGAGCTGCCACCGCTGATGTTCAGCGCCGAAGAGGCCCAGTCCCTGGTGGCTGCCGTGCGCCTGGCCCAGCCCCAGCTGGATGCCGTGCTGGGGCACCGTGCCGAAGAAGCGCTGAGCAAGATCCTGGCGGTGTTGCCGGGCACGGCCCGCGCGGCGGCCGAGAGCCTGACGGTCTACGCACCGCAACGTGGCCTGGACGAAGCCACTCGCGCCAGGCTGACCCAGTTGCGCCAGGCCACGGAGTCCCGCAACAAGCTGCGCCTTCACTATCTGGATCTGAATGAGCAGACCAGCACACGGGTCGTGCGCCCGCTGGCCTGCTTCTTCTGGGGCCCGGTCTGGACCTTCTCCGCCTGGTGCGAATTGCGGGAGGACTTCCGCAGCTTCCGGGTCGACCGTGTGCAGCAGCTGGAATTGCTGGAAGAGCGCTTCCGGGATGAACCGGGCAAGACCCTGGCGGACCTGCAGCGCCGGGAGAACGCCCGGGAGAACTGGGCCTGAAGCGCCTCCGCCTTGACCTACCTTGACTCAAATCAAGGCTAGAGCCGGCGATCAGTCAAACAGGCCAGTCCCATCTCCTATTGGTCATTGGCGGCGCCGAAGAGCTGGGCAAGGCTGGCGTCCTTTCACGCTCAAGGACGCTCATGCCCCACTTGCCCTCCCCGCCCTATGCAAAGACTGGCGCGCCCGCGCTGACATCGCCCGTATCGCCTCGGCGCCGCCAGTTGCTGGCCGGCCTGGCACTCAGCCCGTGGCTGGCCGCCTGTGGTGGGGGCAGTGATGACAACGACGGTGCCAATGCCTCGTCCGCCGCCAACGATCAAAACGGGCTGGCCGAAGTTTTCCAGGCCGAGGCCATCGAGTCGGGCTCCCTGAATCCGTCGCTGGTGCACCAGTTGGCGGAGGGCGACGGCACGCCGCATCGCGTGTTCCGAGGCAACGCCCCCATCGCCAACGGTCAATTCGAGTACGACGCGTTGGTCAGCGCCCTTCGGGCCAAGGCGCCGACCCCGCTGCCCGAGCGCTTCCAGCTCGTGGTGGTGAGTTTGCTCAACAGCATTGGGGACCGCGCCAACCTGGAGGTGGAGCGCGCCTTCTGGTCGGCCAACCCTTCGCTGGGCCGGCTGGTGAATCACCCGATCTTTGGCGCGTTGTCCGATCCGGCCAGCCTGCCGGCCGCCGTGCGCCGTCAATTGGAGCGCCTGCCCGGGCTGGACCGCATGGGGAGCCTGCTCAACGACATCCATGCCCTGCTCCAGGCGCCGGTGCCGGAGGGTGGTCTTCCGCAGATGATCTTTGTCCATTGCCAGGCCGGCAAGGACCGCACCGGGCAGGTGAGTGCCTCCTACCGGCTGCGCTACCAGGGCCGCAGTTACAAAAATGCCCTGGAAGAAAGCCGGACCACTGCCGGGCGGGACATCGAGCGCTACAGCCGCTACGGCCTGAAGTGGTATGCCTACGACCAGCAGGACTTCGGTGGCATCCCCACCATCGGCCCGATCGACTGACGCGCGAAGCCTCAGCGCGCGGCGGCACCGGAAGGCAGTGTGGCGGCCCGCGGCCGCCAGCGCAGCAGCGGCGCCTCCACCCAGTGGTGGAACGGCAATGCCGCCACATTGCTCAGGGCCCAGGCGGCCAGCAAGGCCAGCGGTGCCATCGCATCCAGCATGGGTGCCGGGTTCTCGGCCCGGTGCTCATAGAGCGCATTCACCATCAGGCAGATGGGGAAGTGGATGAGGAACAGGGCGTAGGCATGGCGGGCCAGCCCCTGCACACGCACCTGCAGCCACACCGGGCCTTCGCCACGCCGCCACAGGGCCACCACGGCGGCGGTCATGCCAGCCACCACCAGCCGCTCGCGGAACTGCAGCGTCAGTGCGGCCACCATCAGCAGGGCCAGCACGCCCAGCGCCACGCCGCGCCAACGGGCGGGCCAGGACTGGCACCAGAACAGCAGTGAACCGAGGCCATAGGCCCCGAAGAAATAGATCCCGTAGGCATCCAGTTCGGCCATGCGATTGAACTGCAGCAGCGAAGCCGCACACAGCACCCCCACCAGCACGGGCAGCACCCGTTGGCGTGTGAGCCGGCGCAGCGGCAGCCAGCGCAGGCCCCACATCAGCAGGAGCAGCAGCGCAAAGAGCTGGAAGTCGATGGCCACATACCAGGCGCCCACGGTGAGCGCATCCATGCCCAGCAGGTCATGCAGCAGCAGCGCATGGGCCAGCACCTGCAGGAACTGCACCTGGTCGGGCACCAGTTCCGGCAGCAGCGGCTCCACCAGCCAGGAGGCCAGCAAGGTCAGCAGCACGGCCGCCATGAACGGCGGCACCAGCCGCCAGTAACGTTGCGCAAGCAGCGCCGGCGCGGACTGGTGCAGTTGCTGCTCCTGGGCCGACAGCGCCCGCGCGCTCAGGTAGCCGCCCAGCACCAGGAACACCTGCACGGCCATGCGCCCGTAGTCATACAACCAGCCGGTGAGCATTGGAAAGAGCGAATGCATCGCTTCGGCAATTGGTCCATACGCGGACAAATGATGCAGAACGATCAGCTGCGCTGCGAGAGCCCGGAGGGCGTCCAGCGGAAAGAGACGGGCGGCGGCCATGGCAAAGAACGATTCGGGAACAACAGCGGCCACCCAGGGTGGCCGTCAGATGGGGCGCGATTCTAGTGGCGCGGCAGGAGCGCCGATGGCGCTACTCGCCCATTGCGTGGCGAGGGCGCCGAGGGGCGGGTGCGGTGGCACACGCATGCACCGCAAGCCAGTGCGTCAAGGCGTGGCGCCGGGCTCGCTCGGTGCGGGCGATGGGTTGACCTGGTGCGGTGGGCTGGCCTGGCGCCGGGGCCGAGGCTTGGGTAGCGGGTAGAGGGTGCCGTTGAACATGCCGGCAAACCAGCCCAGGTACCAGTCGAGCAGCCGCTGCAGCCAGGGCTTGCGGACCCGGGGGGCCGGCAGCGGCAGGTGGCTGGCGTGATGCCGCCGGATCACGGCCTCCAGGGCCTGCAACTGCGCCTTGAGCAGGGCAATGCCCCGCATCTTGAGGCCACCCGGCTGCTGCTCGGTTTGCAGCACCACCGACCAATGCAAAAGCGTGCGATGTTCGCCCATCAATTCCAGGCGGCACTGGGCTTGCCCCTGGATGGCACCGGTATCTGGCCCGCGGCCTTGGAAGGAGAGTCGCAGGCGAGCGGGACGCTCGACATCCAGCAGCACCACATCCCCCTGGAAGGCGGGGGTGGTGAGGTGATAGCTGAGTGGTGCGGCGCCAGCGGCCAGGGTGGCGGACGCACCTTGGGCGGCGTTGAGTGTCTCGGCCAGCAGGGCGAGATCGTGCAGCGACGTCCAGGCGACCGCCCGGGACACCGGGACGGTCAGCTCGTCGTGGAGGGTCAGCGTGGGCATGGCTGGATTGTCGCCGCGCGCCGCCTCTCGCACAGGCTTGATGGCAGACGAGCGAAGTTTGGCTTTATTCGATATGTTTCGCGCATGGACAACATGGATTTGCAGGTGCTGCGCCAGGTGCAGCAATGGCTGGACACGGATCAGCGGGTGGTGCTGGGCACCATCACGCGGACCTGGGGTTCAGCGCCCAGGCCGGTGGGGGCAGTGGTGGCGGTGCGGCAGGACGGCGTCATTGCGGGGTCGGTGTCGGGTGGTTGCATCGAAGACGACCTGATTGCGCGCATCCGCGAGGGGGCTTTGCGTCTGGAGCGGCCGACGCTGATTCGCTATGGCGTTGGGGCGGAGGCGGCGCAGCGTTTTGGTCTGCCTTGTGGGGGCACGTTGGAGCTGATGCTGGAGCCCTTGGGGCCACATTCCGCCATCCATGTGCTGCTGGAGCGGTTGGCGCGGGGCGAGCGTGTGGTGCGCCGCCTGAATTTGGCCACTGGTGAGGTCGTGTTGGCGGCGCCCTCTGTGGCGGGTGATGGGGCGGATCGGTTGGTGCTGGACGAGCAGCAGCTCGTCACGCATCACGGTCCGCAATGGCGTTTGCTGCTGATTGGCGCGGGCCAGTTGAGCGAGTATTTGGCGCGCATGGCACTGGCGCTGGATTACCAGGTCTTGGTTTGCGACCCGCGCGACGACTATGTGTGGTCGCTGGACGGCGCGCCCTTGACGCGGGACATGCCGGATGATGTGGTGGTGGCGCTCAAGCCGGACGGCCACACGGCGATTGTGGCGCTGACGCACGACCCGAAGCTGGATGATTTGGCGCTGATGGAGGCTCTGCGAGGCCCGGCGTTTTACGTCGGCGCCATCGGCTCACGCGTCAACCAGGCCAAACGTCGAGCACGCCTGAAAGAGCATTTTGATCTGGATGATGCGGCTCTGGCGCGGCTCCACGGCCCGGTGGGCTTGCACATCGGGGCCCGCACGCCCCCCGAAATCGCGCTCTCCATCCTGGCCCACATGACCGCCGAACGCTACGGCGTGCAGGTCCACAGCACCACGCCCCCCACACCAGGCGCCGAAGCCGGCTGCACCCTATAGGCCAGCGGCCCGCAGGCGCCTCACTCCTCGTATCACCGCTCCTCCATGCATCGAGTCGCGCAGACGCGCCGCAGGCGTCGTTAAGCGGGGCTCTGGTTAGCGAAGAGGGTCGGCGCCGGGCCGCCCCAAGACGACCCGCAGCCCCCTCGGGGGGCGGTTTTGCGGGCCCTCGGCCCGGAAAACCCGGGGCCCACTTCCAGCGCAGGCGCCGTCAAGCGGGGCTCTGGTTAGCGAAGAGGGCCGGCGCCGGGCCGCCCCAAGCCGACCCGCAGCCCCCTCGGGGGGCGGATGTGCGGGCCCTTGGCCCGGAAAACCCGGGGCCCACTTCCAGCGCAGGCGCCGTCAAGCGGGGCTCTGGTTAGTGAAGAGGGCCGGTGCCGGGCCGCCCCAAGCCGGCCCGCAGCCCCCTCGGGGGGCGGATGGGCGGGCCTTAGGCCCGAACAGCCGGGGGCACCTCCGATTACGGGCCGCCCCAAGGCGGCCCGCAGCCCCCTCGGGGGGCGGTTTTGCGGGCCCTTGGCCCGCAAAACCGGGGGCCCCATCCACCTACCTCATGCTGTATCCACGGCCGTCCATGCAGGCCTCCACGGCCCGATTGAACACATTGGCGTCATTCATCGCCGTGGGCTGCGTGGTCGCCCACCGGTTGCATTCCTGCCGATCGGACTCCGTCTGCGCCGTGCTCTGGCCATTGCGCGGATAGATGATGGGGTCCGGCTTGGGCGGCGGCGTGGTGGCCACCTGCGCCTGCGGCACTGCCTCCGCGCCCGGCGGCGGCGCCACCACCACATAGCCCTCGGGCGCCGCGCTGTAATAGACGCCGTTGGCGTAGTAATACGGCAGCCCACCAATGCGCAAGGTCACATAGGCCGAAGGCAGGATGGGAATCACCAGCCCGATGGGCGGCACGATCACCCGGAAGCTCGGGCCCCACGGCTGATACCAGACACCGCCGTGGTACCAGTAGCGCCCACCGACAAAGGTGGCGCCCGGCGGCAGGCCGCGCGCCATGTAGCCCGGTGCAGGGTAGTAGTGATCGTGGTGATAGCGGGTATCGAAATTCAACCCGATATTCACATTCGTGCGTGAGCCCCCACCGGCGCGGCCAGGGCCTGCGCCTGGACCGGGCCCGGCCGAGTGACCGGGCCCCGCGCCAGGGCCGCCGGGGCCATGGCCCCGGTCGTGGTCATGGTCCTGCGCACAGGCCATCGCGGAGGCCAGGGCGAGGGTGACGGGAATCAACCAGCGAAGCTTGCTCATGATCGCAATGCCGACAAGCGGACCAACTGTTCAGGTCTCCATTCAACGCCAGCCCGGCCGGCCGCGTCTACGGGGGGCGGTTGCGGGGCGGTAAAGATCCGTTGCTCCGCCGCCGGGCCGCTGCTCCTTACACAGTGCGATGATGCGCCCCGGCTACCCCGTGCGGTCCTGCGCAATGCCGACCCAGGCAACACCTCAGACACCAGCGCGGACGCCCCGCTCACCCCGGCCGCCCCCTTCATCAACGCCTCCCCCGACGCCATGATCGAGCTCCATTACTACCCCAGCAACGCCAGCATGGCGCCCCACATCCTGCTGCAGGAACTGGGCGCCGACTTCCAGCTCCGGCTGGTGGACCGCAACAAGGATGAGCACAAGTCCCCGGCGTTCCTGAAGCTGAACCCCAACGGCCTGCTGCCCGCGCTGTGCGACGGAGAACTGGTGCTGCACGAGACCGCAGCGATCCTGCTCCATCTGGCGGACACGCACCCGGCTGCCGGCCTCGTGCCCGCCGTGGGCACGGCCGAACGCGCCACCGCATACAAGTGGCTGATGTGGCTGACCAACACCCTGCAGCCCACGCTCATCGCCTACTACTACCCCGACCGCTGGGTGGCGGCAGGCAACACCGAGGGCACGGCCCAGGTGAAGGCCCAGGCCGAAGCGCGCGCTGGCGTCCAGCTGGACCTGCTGGCCGCCGAGTTCGAACGCCATGGCGGCCCCTGGCTGCTGGGCGACCGCTACAGCCTGCTCGACCCGTTTGCCTTCATGTTGTGCCGTTGGACCCGGGGCTTTGAACATCCCGCTCGCGCACGGCCGGCGCTGGCCGCCTTCCTGGAACGCATGGCGCAACGCCCCGCGCTGATCCGGGCGCTGGAGACGGAAGCGCTTCCCAAGCCCTGGTACTGAGGCCCGCGCGTGCAGGGCAGCGGCCCTGCGCTGCCGTTGGACAGCGACGGACCACGGCGGGTCGGCCCGTGGCAAGCCGGCCCTTGTGAGGGGCGGAACTGAAACCCGGGATCAGGGCTTCAGGATCAAGCGCCCTTCGACGTGGGCCTGCACATCCGAATCGGCCAGCCATTCCCGTCGGTACTGGCCCTGCACCAGCAGGGTGGCCTGGTCGCTGTAATGCGGGTCCGGCCAGACGCCGCTCTGCCCCACCGGATTGACGCCCAGCGCCTCCTGCGGGCGGGCGAAGTCGATCAGTCGCCGGGTGGAGGGGCCGTAGACCACCGACCACGGTGCATCACCACCGCGCTGCGCGAAGTTGTTGGGCACCTCATGCCCGCCCGGCACCCGGAAGGGCCCGACGTTGAAGATCATGTCCAGCGGCTTTTGCTTGCCCAGCGGGTGTTCATGCGTCAGCGTGTGCACCTGCTCCCAGCGCCAGGCGTCACTCTCCGGGCCCAGGGTCTGGCGCAGATGCGCCAAGGCCGCCTTCCAGGCCTGGCGCACGATGTCCGCCTCGGTTTCCTTCTGCGGCGTGGCACGGTTGTCCCACCAGGGCGAGAACGGGTCGTCCACCAGGCGCGGCAGGGCGTGATCCAGCGCCCGGGTACGGCGCAGGTTCTCGAACTGGGTGTCGCCCAGCTCATCCTTCATCGCGGCCTTCAGCAGCTCGTTGACCAACTGCACAAACAGCACCGGCGCCAGCCCGTCCGACTTGTAGGCGCCATTCCAGCGCGCCAGCGCTTCCACCAGCGGTTGCTCCTCGCCGGAGGCGGCGGCACGCAGCAGTGGAATCAGCGGCCGCAGCACCTTGGGGCCGTAATCGGTCTGCACATCCAGTTGCAGCGCCTGGCTGTTGGAAAGATCCCAGCGCTTGCCCTGGCTCAGCAGGCCGTCCAGCCGGCGACCGCGTTCTTCCAGGTTGTAGTAGCCCGGCACCGGCCGCACGCTGGCCGGCTGGAAGTTGGCCGAGACGATGTAGCCCCGCGCGGGGTTCTCCTCGTGCGGGTTCTCCTCGAAGGGATAGAAACCCAGCTTGTCCGCTTCCGCCGTCGCGCCGTCGAGGATGAAGCTCGGGTTCACCCCCTCCGGCCGGATGGGCAACTGGCCGGCCGCCCACCAGCCGATGTCGCCCGTGGTGTTGGCCCAGACGATGTTGAGCCCGGGGGCGTGGATCAGCGACGCCGCACCACGCGCCTTCTCCAGAGTGTCGGCACGGTCCAGCAGGTAAAACGCGTCGAGCACCGGGTTGTCGGTTTCCAGGAAGGCCCACCACATGGCGATGGGCTTGGTGCCCTTGTCTCCCGGAATGGCGTCGTTGACGATGGGGCCGTGCGGCGAGCGCCGCAACGTGAGGATTTGATCGGGCTGGCCCTTGACCTTGATGATCTCCTGCCGCGCGGTCATGGCCACCCATCGGCCATTCACCCAGACCTCATTGGGGTTGTCCGGGTTCACCTTCTCGGCGATGAAGTCCACATCGTCGTTCTGGAACATGGTCAGGCTCCAGCCGAAATGCTGGTTGTGCCCGAGCAGCGCCACCGGCGTCAGCGCCAGATGGTGCCCGTACAGCTCGAATTGCGGCGTCTTGAGATGGGCCTCCCACCAGACGGCAGGCGCGGAATAGGCAATGTGCGGGTCCCCCGCCAGCAGCGGCTTGCCGCTGGCCGTGTGGCTGCCGGCCACCACCCAGGCATTGCTACCTTCGAACTGCGGCAGGCCGGCCAGGGCGGTGGCGCTGTCGCTCAGGGCCGCCAGCCGGGCCATGGTGTTCATCCAGTCCGGATCCTGCGGCCGGCGGGCGGTGGGGTTACCGGCCGCCAGCGCGCCGCCCGGCTTCCAATCCAGATCGAAGACTCGGAGGTAGTCGGCGCCCAGTTGGTCGCGGATGGCGGTCAGGGCCGGTTCGGTGCGAAAGGCCGCCGCAAAGCTGTAGGCCAGGTAGCCCGACACGCTCAAGGTGTCGGCCACGCTGAATGGCCGCTTGGGGATGCCGAGGACTTCGAACTCCAGCGGCGCCGGCCGGGTGGCCTGGTATTGATTGATGCCTTCGAGATAGGCCTTGAGCGCACGCATGGCGCCCGGCTGGGCCGTGGCGGCCGGGTGGTTGGCCAGGGCGGCCAGACGGTCCGCCCGCTCGCGGATGCCCAGGGTCCGGAACAGCCGGTCCGTCTCGATCAGCTTGGGGCCGAGAATTTCGGAGAGCTCCCCGCGCGACAGGCGGCGCAGCATCTCCATCTGGAAGAGCCGGTCCTGCGCATGCAGGTAGCCCAGGGCGCGGTAGAGGTCGTCCTCGTTGCTTGCCTCGATGTGAGGCACACCCCAGTTGTCGTAGGTGACCTGGACGGGTGCGGTCAAACCTAGCAGTTGCAGCTCGCCGCTGCGCTGCGGCAGCTTGCTGTGTACATGCCAGGCCACACCGGCCGCACCGACCGCCAGCACGATGGCCAGCGAGACCGCGCCACGGCGCAGCCAGGTCCCCATGGTCATGCCTCGGCCCGCCTCATGTGGGCCAGTGCTTCCACGCGTTTGAGCAGCTCGCGGTCATTCCAGGGCTTGTGGAACATGCCGTACAGGCCCTGGATCTGATGGAGCCGTGCGTGCAGTTCCTCATGGCCGGTAATGGCGATGATTGGCAGGTCTTCTGTCTCCATCGACCCCTGAACCGACTTGATCAGCTCGAAACCGTCCATGTTGGGCATTTCCAGATCGGTGAGCAACACGCCAAAACGGGTCTTGGACATTAGTTCCAGGGCTTCGGTGCCGTCCCTGGCGGCCTGGGCTTCGTAGCCGGCCTCCTGGAAGAGCTTGAGCAGCTTGGCGCGCACCACGGCGGAGTCATCCACCAGCAGCAGCGGCAGCCGCCCGGCGGGCGTGGCCGCCTCCACCCGGGGGGTGACGGGTGCACGTGCGGCCGTAGACGCGGGCGCGCCACTGGGCGGACCACGGCGGTCATCCGGGTGCGGACGCGCGGCCGGCGGCGGCACACCCAGGTCCCGGTGGTCGCCACGGCGCACGGTGATGATCCAGATCAGCACGGCCAGCGGCACGGCGATCAGCAAAGGCAGCAGGAACGGCTGCAGATATTCGGGCAATTCAAACGGCATGCGGCTCTCCACTCCAACCCGGCAGGCTAGCACCCGTCCGGGGCGCCACTGTAGGGGAAAAGCACCGTAAATCGATGGCCGGCGCACGACAGCCGATGAGCTGTGAGGAAGGCCCCGATTCGAGGGGCCCTACTGTGGCACGGCCGCATCGGTCTGCATACCAACACATACCGCCGCCTACGGATGCCAACGGGTGCTTACCAGCGCTTACCAGCTCAAGGTCGAGAGGTCGTTGGCAAACAGTGGGGACCGCTTCCAGACCCCCTTGAGCCCCGCGCGGGCCACGGTGATCCACTGGGGCTGATAGAGGAACGCGGCCACGGCGTCCTGAGCCACCAGCCGCTGCGCCTCGCCAAAGAGCTTGAGCCGCTGGGCCGGATCCGCACTGGATTGCATGCGCTGGTAGAGGGCGTTGAACTGGGGGCTCTGGTAACCCCAGTAATAGCCGGCACGGGAGAAATTCCCGAAGTCATAGGGCTCGACATGCGAGATCACGGTCAGGTCATACGCCTTGTTGGTATAGACGCCGGAGAGCCACTGAGCCCATTCGACCTGCTCAATGCGCACCTTCAAGCCGACCTGGGCCAGTTGCGCCACGATCAGCTCGCCGGACTGCCGGGCGTAGGGTACCGGCGGCAGCTTGAGCGTGAGCGAGAGGCCCACGGCCTTGGCCTCCTCCAGCAGCTGGCGGGCGGCGGCGGGGTTGTAGGCGTTGATGCCGGTGCAGTCCACGTAGCCGGGCGTGTCCGGGGTGACATAGCTGCCGATGGGCACGCCGTAGCCGTCCGCACTGGCCTGGATGATGGCCTTGCGGTCCAGTGCCATGGCAATGGCACGGCGCACCCGCACGTCCCCCAGCGGGGCGCGCTGGTGGTTGATGGCCAGGATGGTCTTGGCCCGGGACGAGCTGGTCAGCACCTGGAAGCGCTGCGGCTGCGCCTTGAACTGCGACAAGGCCCGCGCCGCAGCCACGCGCGGGAAGCAGTCCACATCCCCGGCCAGCAGGGATGCCACCTGTGCAGCAGGCTCACCGATGAAGCGGCACACCACCTGCGGCACCTTGATGGCGGCGGCGTCCCGGTAGCCGGACCAGGCCATGAGCGTGAGGCTGGCGCCGCGCTGCCAGCGCTCCACCCGGTAGGGGCCGGTGCCCACCGGGGTCTGCGCGTTGCCGGCTGCGCTGCGCGGCTCTACGATCACGGCAGTGGACTGGGCCAGCAGGGCGGGCAGGTCCGGCTCGGGCTGGCGCAGGGTGAGCACCACTGTCAGCGGATCCGGGGTGCTGATGGCGCTGATGTTGGCAAAGGTGCGGCGGTCCTTGTTGAGGCTGTTCTCGGCAGCAGCGCGTTCGAAGCTGAAGCGCACAGCGGCGGCGTTGAACGGCTCACCGTTGTGGAATCGGACGTCGGGGCGCAGCGTGAAGGTCCAGGTCAGTTGGTCCGGGGTGGCGCGCCACTGGCTGGCGAGCAGCGGCTGTGCCGTGCCGTCCTCGGCCACCTTGGTCAGCGGCTCCAGAACGTTGTAGAGCACCACCTCACCGACGGCGGAAGCCGCGTTGGTGGTCGGGTCCAGGCCCGAAGGCTCCAGCGTCATGCCCAGCACCACGCGGCGGCCGGCCGGTGCCTGGGCCATGGCCTGGGTGAGGAGCGAAGGCCCGAGGGCCACACTCGCGGCGCCAGCGGCGCTCAGGGTGAATCGACGTCTGTCCATGAGCTTCATCATGCCAAAGCGGAAAGAAGGGAGCGGGTGTAGGGGTGCCGGGGTTCGCCCAGCACATCGGCCGTGGCGCCGTGCTCCACCACCTGGCCGTGGCGCAACACCAGGGCATGGTCGCAGAGCACCTCCACCGCCGGCAGGTCGTGGCTGATCAGCACCAGGCTGATGGCCTCGCGCCGCTGCAGGTCCCGCAGCAGAGCGAGGATCTGCGCCTGCACCGACACATCCAGCGCGGACAGCGGTTCGTCAGCCACGATCAAGGACGGCCGCGTCGCCAGCGCCCGTGCAATGGCCAGGCGCTGGCGCTGCCCGCCGGAGAACTGGTGAGGGAACCGTCTGGCCGCGTCCGGGTCCAGCTGCACAGCGTCCAGCACCTCTGCGAGCCGTTGCTCGCGCTCAGCGGCGGTCATGGGCAGGCGTTGCAGCGGCTCGGCAATGCTGCGGCCCACGCGCCAGCGCGGGTCCAGCGAGCTGTAGGGGTCCTGGAAGACCATCTGGACGCGGGAACGGCGGGCGCGCCGCTGGTGTTCGGGCAGCCGGTGGATGTCCTCGCCGGACCAGCGCACCACACCGGCCGCCGGCCGCTCCAGCGCCATCACCAGCCGGGCCAGCGTGCTCTTGCCGGCCCCGGACTCGCCGATGATGCCCAGCGATTCACCGGGCTGCAGGCGCAGGTTGATGTCCTGAAGCACCTCGCGTCCTTCGTAGCGCTGGGTGAGGTGTTCGGTTTCAAGCACGGGCACGGGCACGATGGCGGGCACGGCCGCGGCAGCGGTGTGGGGCGCCACTGAGCTGTTGGCCGGCGTGTCAGGCGTCATGACCCAAGCTCCCAGCAGGCCACACGCCCATTCCAGAGGGGAGGCTCGCTGCCGCAGCGCGGTTGCCGGGCCAGCGGGCAGCGCGGCGCAAACGGGCAGCCGGCGCCGACCTGGGCCAGCGAGGGCACCGCACCGGGCAAGGCGTGCAGGGCCTGGTCCCGCCCGGCGCCCAGGCGGGGGCGTGCCGCCCACAGGGCCTGGGTGTAGGGGTGGCGCGGGTGGTGCAGCAGGTCGGCGGCATCTCCCTGCTCCATCAACCGGCCGCCGTAGAGGATCGCCAGCCGCCTTGCGCGGCGCGCGGTCAGCGCCAGATCGTGGGAGATGAGCAGCAGGCCCATGCCGCGCTCGGCCACCAGTTCATGAAGCAGGTCCAGCACCTGCACACGCAGACGCGCGTCCAGCGCGGTGGTGGGTTCGTCGGCCATCAGCAAGTCCGGGTCACCGGCCAGCGCCATGGCGATCAGTGCGCGCTGGCGTTGTCCGCCGGAGAGCTGATGCGGGAAGGCCTTCGCCTGGCGGTCATCCAGGCCCACACGGGTCAGCAGGGCCATGGCGCGCGCATGGGCGCCGTCACGGTCGGGCGCGAGGCGGTGCAGGCGGATGGGTTCGGCCACCTGGGCCAGGATGGTCTGCAGCGGGTTGAGCGCCGTCAGCGGTTCCTGGAACACCATGGCGATTCGCCGGCCGCGCAACGCGCACCAGCCGGGCTCGTCCAGGGACAGCAGGGGTTGGCCGTCCAGCTCGATGCGGCCGCCGGCCTCGGCCCCATCGGGCAGCAGGCCCATGATGGCCAGGGCCGTGAGCGTCTTGCCGCTGCCGGATTCGCCGATGAGGGCGAGGCTGTCCCCTCGGTCCAGGTCGAGATCCAGCCCGTGCAGCGCATGAAGCCGTGTGCCGCCCGGGCCCGGCAGGGACACACGCAGGTCGCGGACACGGAGCAAGGGCTGCGGTGCGGCCGGCGGCGCTGCGCCGGGATGCTGATCGGACGCTGGGGAGGCGCTGGACGCTAGGTGGCTCATCGTGGCAGCCCCCTCGGATCCAGCCGGTCCCTCAAGCCGTCACCCAGCAGGTTCAGGCCCAGCACGGCCAGCGTGATGGCCACGCCGGGCGCAATCGCCAGTTGCGGCGCCTCGAACATCAGCGTCTGCGCCTCGGCCAGCAGCCGGCCCCAGCTGGCCTGCGGCGGCTGGGCACCCAGGCCGAGGTAGGACAGGCCAGCCTCCGCCAGGATGGCCAGCGCGAACTGGGTGGTGCCCTGCACGATCAGCAAGGGCAGCAGCTGCGGCAGCACATGCGTCATGGTGATGGCCCAGGGCCCCTGCCCCGCCACCCGCGCCGCCTGCACAAAGTCCCGCGCCCACCAGCTCTTGGCGCTGCCGTTGACCAGCCGCGCGAAGCTGGGCACCGCATGCAGGCCGATGGCCACCATCGCGATCACCAGGCCAGGCCCCAGCGCCGCCGCCAGCACGATGGCCAGCAGCAGCGCCGGGAAGGCAAACCCCAGGTCGCTGGCCCTCAGGATCAGTGCCTCCACCCCGCCTCGGCGTGCAGCCGCCAGCAGCCCCAGGGCGGTGCCGCCCAGCAGGCCCAGGCCCACGGCCACCAGCCCCACCAGCCAGGCGCTGCGGGCACCGGCCATGAGCCGGCTCAGCACGTCGCGCCCCAATTGATCGCAGCCCAGCCAATGCGTGGCGCTGGGGCTGGCCAGGCGCTGGTTCATGTCGATGGCGTCCGGCGGGAAGGGCGTCCAGACCAGCGACAGCAGCGCCACCGCCAGCATCGTGGCGGTGAGCGTCAGGCCCAGGGCCAGGCGGGCGCGGCTCATGCCGCGCTCCGCGTACGCACGCGGGGGTCGATCCAGCCATGCAGCAGATCCACCGCAAAGTTGATCAGCAGCACCAGGGCGGTCAGCAGCATCACGCCGTTGCGCACCACCACCAGGTCCCGGTTGGCGATGGCCTTGGCCAGCAGTTGGCCCAGGCCCGGCAGGGTGAAGACGTTTTCGATGACGATGGCCCCGGCCAGGAGGTTGGTGAATTGCAGGCCCCCCAGCGTCAGCAGCGGAATGGCGGCGTGGCGCAGGCCGTGACGCCACAGCGCAGCCCGACGGCTGAGGCCCTTGGCTCGGGCAGTGCGCATGAAGTCCTCGCGGGCCACGTCCAGCAGTGCGGAGCGGGCGATGCGCGCCAGGATGGCGGCTTGCACCAGGGCCAGGGAAACAGCGGGCAGCAGCAAGGCCTGCAGGCCGGGCCAGAGCCCGCCGCCCACGTCTTCGCGCCAGCCGGGGAAGCCACCGGCAGCCAGCAGTTGCCATTTCACGGCAAAGAGCAGCACCAGCAGCATGCCCAGCCAGAAACTGGGCACCGCCAGGCCGAGTTGGGTCAGGCCCATCACCAGTTGATCGCCCCAGCGGCCATGCTGGCTGGCGGCCCACCAGCCGGCGGCCAGCGCGAGCACCACGGTGAGGGCCATGGCGAGCAGGGACAAGGGCAAGGTGACCGCCAGGCGCTCCAGCAGCAGCTCGGTGACGGGGGTGCCGTCGTAGGCGGAGGACAAGCCCATGTCGCCGTGCGCCAGACCCTGCAGCCAACCGCCATACCGAACCCAGGTCGGCCGGTCCAGGCCCAGTTGCCGCTCGCGCTCCGCCACCGCCTCGGGCGTCGCCTCCGGGCCAAGGGCCAGTTGGGCCGCATTGCCGGGCAGCCAGTCCAACGCCACAAAGATCAGCGCCGATGCGGCCAGCAGCGTGATCAGCAGAAGGCCCAGGCGCTTGGTCAGGTAAGCCATATGAGCCTCTGCATAGCGGGGCGGATCATAGGGGGTGGGTGGGGACGGCGTGGCGCCACGCTTAGAACGAATGGGCGTATCGTTTCACCAATCGTTTCATAGTTGCCTTTCAAATTTCTATTTTCTGTTTATAGTCAACGACTTACATCAATCAACAATCGTTTCATGAACCCCGGCCTCATCCAGCTTCTTCGCAGCACCGGTCCGCAGCCGGCCGGCGCACTGGCGGAGCGCATGGCCATCAGCCGTCCCACCCTCAGCCGGCTGGTGAGGGCGGCGGGGGATGACCTGGTCAGCCTGGGTAACGCCCGGCGCACCGCCTATGCCGCCCGGCGGCCACTGCGGGGCGCTACCGCGCCGCTGCCGCTGTTTCGCATCGGCCTGGACGGCATGCCGGCGGAGATTGGTCAACTGGCGCTGATCCATCCCTACGGTTGCGCAGTCGAATTCCGGGCACCCTTCGGTTGGCCGATGGATGACACCATGAGCAACGGCTGGTTCGAAGGCCTGCCTTACCCGCTGCAGGACATGCGCCCGCAAGGTTTCCTCGGGCGCAATTTTGCCCGCCGTCACGCGGCGGTGCTGCAGGTGGGCGAAGACCCGTCGACCTGGTCGGACGATGACGCCCTGTACGCGCTGGCCGTGCTCGGCGCGGACACCCCTGGCGACCTGCTGGTGGGGGAGGCAGCGTGCCGCCTGTGGCTGGCCCATGTCCAGTCGGTCAAGGCCGGCACCGCCGAGCCCGGCGTCACGGATGAGCAGCAGGCCGCCCGCTACCCGGCCTATGCCCAGCAGGCCCTGTCCCTGGGCATTGCCGGTTCGTCTGCAGGCGGTGAATTCCCGAAGTTCACCGCGCTGCGCCGTCGCCCGGACGGGTCGGATCAGCACGTGCTGGTGAAGTTCTCCGGCTCGGACGATTCGCCCGGTACGCAACGCTGGTCCGACCTGCTGGTGTGCGAGCACCTCGCCGGCCGCGTGGTCCAGGCCGAGCTGGGGGTAGCCGCCGCCACGTCCCGTATCGCCCAGGCCGGTGGTCGGACCTTCCTGGAGGTGGATCGATTCGATCGCCACGGCGCGCTGGGCCGCTCGGCGCTGGTGTCCTGGCTCTCTGTCAATTCCGCCCTGGTGGGCCAGGTCGGCCGTCCCTGGGCGGACACCGTCAGCGCCCTGCTGCCGCAGCGCTGGGTCACCCGTCAGGCGATCGAGGTCATCCGGACGGTCTGGATGTTCGGCCAGTTGATCGGCAATACCGACATGCATGACGGCAACCTCTCGTTCGTGCCGGCCGGCGGCGCCCGTGCCAACGGCCTGGCGCTAGCGCCCACCTACGACATGCTGCCGATGGGCTATGCGCCGGTGCGCGGCGTGGAGCTGACGCCCTGGACGTTCACCCCCCGCTTGCCGCTCCCGGCCGAAACTGCCGCATGGAATCAGGCCGCCCGGGCCGCCGTGGTGTTCTGGCAGACAGCGGCCGCCGATGCACGGATCAGCGGGGAGTTTCAGCGGATCTGCGCGGCCAATGCGCAATCGCTGGCGCAGTGGCTGGCTTGATGCGTTCAATGCGCGTGCGCCCGCCGCAACCGACGGTGCACGGCCCGGGCCTTGGGCACCCAGCCCAGCCGCGCCCAGCGGCGCCACATGAGCAGCCCGCGTATCCATTCATCCGACGCGTAGGCGATCCACACGCCCACCAGGCCCAGGCCCAGCACCTCTCCTAGCAGCCAACTGCCGCCGGCCAGGACCACCAGCATGGAGCCAGCGCCCACCATCACGGGGTAGCGCGCATCGCCCGACGCCCGCAGGGCATTGATGACCACCAGGTTGAAGGTGCGACCTGGCTCCAGCACGATGGTCAGCACCATGAGAATGACGGCGGTGCTGACGATGCGGGTGTCGTGCGTGAAAAGTTCCAGCAGCCAGGGAGAGGCCATCGCCATGACGCTGGCCACGCCCACGCTGATGGCCAGCCCCCGTGCCAATGCCCGCCGCACCAGCCGGTGCGCTTCATGCAACTGGCCCGCACCGATCAGGTGGCCCACCACGATCTCTGCGGCAAAGCCGGTGGCCAAGCCCGGCAGCAGCACGAAGTTCATCAGCTGCGAGGCGTAGCTGTGCGCCGCCAGCGCGGACGCGCCGAGGTGCCCCGCCACCGCAATGCTCACCATGTAGGCCATGCGGTAGGCAATGTTCTCGGCCGCGCCGGGCAGGCCGATGTGCAGCACGGCCCCCAGCTCCTGGCGAGGCAGGCGCCACCAGTCCGGCCAGGTGGGGCGCAGTTGCAGACGCTCGCGCCACAGCCACACATGCAGGCCCATGCCCAGGCCACGGCTGATGAACAGCGCCAGCGCAAAGCCCGGCAGGCCCAGGTGCGGCATCAGGGTCACCGACAGCAGCAACTGGGCCACCTGCATGACGATCAGCACCATCAGCGTGTCCCGGCTGCGCAGGTGGGCTCGCATGACGCTGGCCATGGAGGCATTCCAGGCGTCCAGCATCATGGCCGGCGCCAGCGCCATGAGGAAGGGCTGCGACAGCGGTAGCACGGAGGCGGGCGCATTCATGAGCTGCAGCAGCGGCCCGGCGAACACCACCGCCATCAACGCCGTGATGCCGCCGATCCAGCTGCTGGCGCCCAGCGCTGCACGCGCAGTGGCATCCGCCACGGCGCGCCGGCCGCTGCCCAGCGACTGCGTGATCACCACACTGATGCCGGCGCCAATGATGCGAAAGAGGATGAAGAGCGTCGCGGCCAGCTGGTTGGCCAGCGCGAATGCAGCGCCGGACGCGTCCGACACGCGGGCCGCCAGCATCGTACCGATGAGGCCGACCGCGATGTTCAGGCACAGCTCCAGGAAGAGCGGCCAGGCCAGCGCGAACAAGCGTGGGGACGACGCAGGCGTCGAAGAGGAGGACGGGGACGGGGACGACATTGGGCGGCGGCGGCAGGCGGGACATCGGCTGCGGCGGTCCGGGGATTGTGACGGCGCGCGGCGGCGGCAGGTGCATCAGCCGCGTTACCAATGTGAGGCGGATGCGCAACGCCTCAGGAACAGGTGGGCTGATCCCCGCTTGCGGCCCGTACCGGCGGCGGCTCGCCACGGATGAAGGCAACGCGCTCTTCATCGCTGGCCTGGCGCAGATCAACCAGCGCGGCGCGCGTTCCGTAGAGCTCGTCCAGCTCCTCCAGCATCATGGCGTGCGGCGGCGACACGACCGGAAGGGCGCGTATCCATCGGCGAGGGCGGCCATCCAGGCGGTACTCCACCACCCAGAGGACACAACTGTCCAGCACGTGAGCCATGTCGTCAGCCTAGTCAAACCGGGCCGCCCGCGCCATTGGGGGCGGCCACCGGAATGCGCCATATTCATCGAAACCGGCGGGCGCAACAGGACGTAACGGCGTGGGAGCGCGCCCCACCCCGTGAAGTGAGTGGGCACCAACAGAGCATCAGGCGGTCAACGCCATTCCACGACCGAAATTCCCAGTCCGAACCGGGTCTCACGGAAGTTGTAGTCGATCAGGCTTTCGCCGTAACCGCTGAAGAGCTGCGCGTAACCATGCAGGCCGCCACCGATGGGGAAGGCCCATTCCAGCTGGCCGGAACCGCGTGAGCGGTCGCCGGAGCGCAGGCTGTGGCGCGCCTGGACACTGAAGACGTTGCGCCCCCATTTGTGGGTGACCAGCATTTCGGCGCGGCCCACATAGTCCTCGATACCTGGGTTGTCGTCAGACCCGTCATGGAGACGAACCCACGGACGCAGGGACACGGTGGTGTCGTTGCGCTCCAGGCTGACTTCCCCGATGACGCGGTTCCAGCTGCGCGAATACGGCTGGGCCCGGCCGTTGGACTGGTGGTTCAGGCTGAGGCTGGCCATGCGGGCGGTCCAGCCGAAGGGCAGGGCCACGCCCATGCCGTGGGTCAGCATCAATTCGGGTTCGTAGTTGGTCTCGCGGAAGGGCCGTGAAATGCGCCCGTTGTAGACCTGCCAGCGGGAGCTCTGGGTGTAGCCACCCCACAGGGCAAGGGTGCCGTGGTCGTTGAGGCTCCAGAGCTTGGACTTGAGGCTGACCTGGAACTTGGCTTCGTTCTTGTTCAGGCCCAGCGCATCCACCACGCCGTTGTCGGGCGATTCGGAGGTGCGGGGGGCCTGGTTGGCCCGGGACGTCCAGGAGACCGGCAGCAGGTAGACCGGTTTGTAAGGGCGGGGCAGGAAGGCCGGGAGCTGGTCCCGGCAGGAGAGTTCCCAGCGCTCGGACAGCGTGGAGCCCAGGTAGTCACGCGCGCTGCCGGTGAGGCTGGCCGGGCGGGCACACGGGTCCACAGGGTCGTTGGCGGCGGGCTGGTTGGGCGCGGCCACCGGCACCAGGGCGATGGCGTTGGTGGTGGCCCCGTTCAGGGTGGGCGGGGCAGTGACCGGCTCGGGCGCGGCACGGCCGTGGATGCGGTCGTAGCAGGCCAGGCGGTCGGTGGCGTCCGGGATGCGGGTGCAGGCGTCGGCGCTGAGCGGGGCGTCCGAACTCGCCGCCACGGTGGCCGGTGCGGTGGCGCCCATGCCAGCCGGCACGGGCACCGTTCCCGATGTGGCCGACGGTGCCGGGGCCATGCCTTGCGCCAGGCATGGCGCCATGCCGACCGTGCCGGCCAACCCACTCAGAACGACCACGGCTCGCAGACCGGGCTGACATAAAAGCTTCACTGGCGACTCCCTTTCAAGCCCGCGCCTCATGGCAAACGAAATGCCCGGCTCCCTAAAATCAATCGCATGGCCCTCCTTCGCCTCATGTTCCTCACCCACGCCGCTCGCGCCATGTCAGGTGGCAGGTCCACCCTCCTGCTGCTGGCCACCGCCCTGCTCCTGGCCGGCTGTGCATCTCCGGCGGGGCCAGCGCCCGACGTCGGAGATGTCGAGCCGGAGGCCGCCCAGTGGACGCCGGTGGGCCATCAGGCGGGCCTTGTTTATGAACGGGAAGCCCGTGAACCGGGTCAGGTCTTGCACTGGCTGCGGCTGGATCTGCAGGACCCGACCCTGCAGCTGACGCTGACCCCACCAGCAGAGAAGGGCCGCCCGCTGGACCGCTTCGACGGCGCCGCTCAGGCACTGGCGGCGCTGAACGCCTCCTTCTTTACCGCCGCGTTCGAGCCACGCGGGTGGACGGTCTCCGAGGGGCAGGCCTGGGCGCCCGTGCTGGCCGCCGCCGACAGCCCCTTGCTCAGTTGCGATCGTCTTGGCCGTTGCCAGATGACACTCAGCCCACCAGTCCCGTCGCCCCCAAGCCCTTGGCTGGCCGTGGCGGGCACGCCCTGGCTGGTGCGTAACGGCCAGGCCCGCCAGCCCGGCGACGATCAGGGCTGCGGCTTTTGCATCACACGCCATCCCCGTACCGCCGTGGGTCTGGATGCCAGTGGGCGCTACCTCACGCTGGTGCTGGTGGAAGGCCGGCAGGTCCAGGCTGACGGGCTGGCCCTGGCGGACCTGGCGGCGCGAATGGCGGCGCGCGGCGTGCATCAAGGCCTGAACCTGGACGGTGGCGGCAGCACGGCCCTGCTGATCGAAGGTCGCCTGGTCACCGGCCGCCCCTTCAATGAACCGGCGTTACGGCCGCTGGCCAATGCACTGCTGATCCATACCGTTGCACACTGGCGCATCCCGGCCGCCGCCGGGACCCCTGCTCCTTCTCCCACCGCTGATCGTGCCCCGGCAAACCCTGGCGCCACTCCATGACCTGCACCCTGCCCTTGTCACCGTCCCTGTCTCCTTCAATGCCCCGCTCCACGCTCGCGGGCTTGCCGCTTCGCTGGGGGCCGCTTGCCATCGCGGCCCTGCTGGCGGCATGCGCCACCAAGGCGCCGGCTCCCACACCACCGGGTCCACGCTCGGCGGCGGCGGCGAATGACTTCAGTCCGGCGGCGCTCCAGGCGCTGCGGCCGGCGCAGTTCCACTCCACCGTCGGCACTGCGGCACAGGCGCGTGACCGGCTGGAGCTGGATCGCGCCCGGTTGCGTGGCGCGGTCAGTGCCGCACGGGTGAATCCGCAGGACACCGCGGTGCTGCGAGAACTGGCGGAGGGCTTGCGGATCGCCGCGCACTACAACATCGAGCTGGACACCGCCCGCCCGGCGCTGCTGGCCGCCTTGCCCGCCCTGGACCGTCAACCGGCGGACGTCCAACGGCCGCTGCTGACCGCCGCCTACACGCTCTACCCGCAGGATGCGGCGCCGCTGCTGCGGGACCTGCTGCCGCGACTGGCCACGCCGCGTGAGTTCGCGATTGCGGCCTACACGTTGATGCGGACACGGCAGCCTGCCGATCTGGCGCTGGTACGGGCGCAGTTGATCCCGCGCGATGCTTATGAACCACGCCTGCAGGCCTTGGCTCAGGCCCTGGCCGTGGCGGAAGGAACCGCCCAGGCGGCCCGGCCGCCGCTGGCCGATCTGCTGGCGGTGCGGCCGGGGTTCCCGGTGGTGTTCAGTTTCCAGCGTCCCGGGCGCCAGCAGATGGGATTGGCGCTGGTGAGGCAGGCGGACGGCCGGTTTGTGCGGCGCACCGATGGCGGGCTGTTCAATGTGGCGCAGTTGGCGCTGTCCAGCAGCGGGCTGCCGGGGACGATCACGCTGGGCAATACGCCTCAGGGCCTCTTCGCGATCCAGGGGGCCGGGCGGGCGGCCAGCAATGTCTGGATCGGACCGACGCCGTATCTGCATTCAAAGGTGCCGGTGGAGGCCAGCGTGGCGGATTTTGAGCAACGGGCACCTTCGGCCGTGGAGCCGGGATGGTCGGTGGACCGGTACCGCGCACTGCTGCCCGCAAGCTGGCGCGACTACGCGCCGCTGCAGGAAGCCTGGCTGGCCGGCCTGGCCGGACGCGACGAGATGCTGATGCATGGAAGCACGATCGACCCCCGTTATTACCAGGGGAGCAGTTACTTCCCGGGAACACCGTCGGATGGGTGCATGGTGGCGATGGAGTACTGGGACGCGGCGGGGACGATGGTCCACAGCGATCAGTTGGCCCTGCTGCAGGCGTTTACGGGGCAAGGGCGGGATCGGGGGTATCTGGTGCTGGTGGAGCTGGATCCGTCTCCACGTGCCGTGAGTCTGGCCGAGGTGATTGACGCCGTGGTGCAGGCGGAGGGGCGGCTTTGAGCGGCGGGCCGGATTACCGCCGGTTATGGTGGCACCGGCCCCTGGTATTGGCTGGCGTTTCTCGCGCCCTTTAGAGTGCCAAGGCCATGCCCCACATCCTCAACACCGAGACACCCAGCCAGCAACATCCGGATCTGGATCTGTATGACAGCGCGCAGCTGGTGCAGGCGCTGGTGGACGATCAACAGGCAGCCCTGGATGCCGTGCGCGCCGCCGCACCGGCCCTGGCCGCCGCGGTGGAGGCGGCCCTGCCGCGCATCGCCGCAGGTGGGCGGCTGTTGTGGGCGGGCGCTGGCACGTCAGGGCGGCTGGGTGTGCTCGACAGCGTGGAACTGACCCCCACCTTCTCCTGGCCCCGTGAACGGGCCGTGGCGCTGATGGCGGGCGGTGCGTCCGCCATGTTCGTGGCGGTGGAAGGCGCGGAGGACGACGAAGCACAGGGCCGCCAGGATGTGCAAGCCGTGCAGCCCGGGCCGCAGGATGTGCTGCTGGGCATCGCCGCCTCGGGACAGACCCCCTATGTGCTGGGCGCACTGGCCGCCGCACGGGCCGCCGGCTGCCTGACCGTGGGCCTGGCCAACAACCCGGGGGCCGCTGTGCTGGCGGCGTGCGAATTCCCGGTGTTGCTGGACACCGGCGCCGAGATCATTTCCGGAAGCACCCGGCTGAAGGCCGGCACCGCCCAGAAGATCGCGCTGAACAGCTTTTCCAGCGCGCTGATGGTCCGGCTGAACAAGGTCTACGGCAACCTGATGGTGGACATGAAAGCCACCAACGCCAAGCTGGTGCGCCGAGCCGTGGCCCTCACCATGCGTGCTGCCAGCGTGGACGAGGCCAGTGCCCGCCGGGCCTTGGCCCAGTGCGATTTCAGCGTGAAGACCGCCATCGTGATGTTGCGCCGGCAACTGCCCGCAGCCGAGGCGCTGCGGTCGCTGGAACGCCATGACGGCAGCGTGCGACGAGCGTTGGCGGAGCCTTGAGCGCCTCGGTCCGGTGTGACGCCGCCTGGCGTGACGCTTCCCGGTGCAACACGGCCTGATGCGACACTGCCCCCATGCAGGTCTCCACGCCCCCCGCGCCCGCGCCAACTCGCCCTTCCCGCTCCCCCTGGAGCTGGGTGCCCTCCCTCTACTTCGTGCAGGGCATCCCGTACGTGGTGGTGATGTCGCTCTCCACCGTCATCTACAAAAACATGTCGGTGTCCAACACGGACGTGGCGCTCTACACCAGCGGTCTCTATCTGCCCTGGGTGATCAAGCCCCTCTGGTCGCCCCTGGTGGAGATGATGGGCACCAAACGGCTGTGGACCACGCTGCTGCAGCTGGGCATGGGCGCGGCCCTGGCGGCCGTGGCGCTGACGCTGCCGATGGACCGTTTCTTCCAGTTGTCGCTGGCCATGTTCTGGCTGATGGCGTTTGCCTCGGCCTCGCACGACATCGCCGCCGACGGCTATTACATGCTGGCCCTGCCGCAGCACACGCAGGCCGCCTTCGTGGGCGTGCGTTCCACCTTCTACCGGCTCGCCAACATCGCCGGCAACGGCGGCATGGTGTGGCTGGCGGGTGAACTGCATGACGAGGGAAGGGACTGGGCCCATGCCTGGCAGACCGTGCTGGCCCTGGTCGCGGCCGTGTTCATCGGCCTGGCCGCCTTCCACGCCTGGCGCCTGCCCCGTCCGGCCAATGACGCACCCGCCCCCCGCGAAGAACGGCAATGGCAGCACTTCTTCGCCATCTTTGGCGAGTTCTTCCGCAAGCCGGGGCTGCTGGTGATCATCGGCTTCCTGCTGCTGTACCGCTTCCCCGAGGCGCAGTTGCTCAAGCTGGCCACGCCCTTCCTGCTGGACCCCACCAGCGTCGGCGGCCTGGGCCTCGACAACAAGGCGGTGGGGCTGGCGTATGGCACGGTCGGGTTGGTCGCCCTGACCCTGGGCGGGCTGCTGGGGGGCTGGATCATTTCCCGGGTGGGCCTGAAGCGGGCCTTGTGGCCGCTGGTGCTGGCCATGCATTTGCCCAACGTGGTGTTCCTGGCCATGGCCTGGACCCATCCCGGCCACCTCTGGATCATCTGCGCAGCGCTGGCGGTGGAACAGTTCGGTTATGGCCTGGGCTTCACGGCCTATCTGATGTTCATGATCCTGGTGGCCGACGGGCCCCACAAGACCGCGCACTACGCCCTGTGCACCGGCTTCATGGCGCTGGGCATGATGGTGCCGGGCATGTGGAGCGGCTGGCTGCAAAGCCAGCTGGGCTACCTGCACTTCTTCGGCTGGGTCCTGGTGGCCGCCCTGCCCTCGCTGCTGATGACGGCACAGATCCAGGTGCCGGACGACTTTGGCAAGAAACAGGCTGCGGCCTGATTCGGCAGAACCTGAGGCCGCACGGGGTATCGTCGCGGCTTCGCGGAACAAGGACTCCTGAACCGATGCAACGGCGACGCCTGCTCCACGCGGCCCTCGGATGGCCCGCCGCCACCCTTGGCGCAGGCGCCTTGAACGGCTGCGCCTCCGTCGCCCACCCCTCGCTGCCCGACACCCCGCCCGCCACCAGCCCCGTCAACGGGCCCCCGCCCGTACCGCGGGAGTTCCGCGGCGTCTGGGTGGCCAGCGTGGCCAACATTGACTGGCCCAGCCGCCGAGGGCTGACCGCCGAACAGCAGGTGGCCGAGATCCACCAGCTGCTGGATACCGTGCGCGACCTGCGGCTCAATGCCGTGGTGCTGCAGGTGCGCACCAGCGCCGACGCACTGTATGCCTCCACCCTGGAACCCTGGAGCGAGTACCTCACCGGCGTGCAGGGCCAGCCCCCCGGCTACGACCCGCTCGCCGTCTGGCTGGCCGAGGCACACGCACGCGGCCTGGAACTGCATGGCTGGATCAACCCCTACCGGGCCCGGCAAAGCGGCGCGAAGTCCGCGCTCTCCCCCCAGCACGTCAGCCGCAGCCGGCCGGCGTGGGTGAAGACCTATGGGGATCAACTGTGGATCGACCCCGGCGAACCCGAGGCGGCCGACCACACCCTGGCCGTGTGCAAGGACCTGCTCAGCCGCTACGCGGTTGATGGGCTGCACATCGACGACTACTTCTACCCCTACCCGGTCCAGGACAGCAGCAAGCAGGAACTGGATTTTCCGGACGAGCTGAGCTGGCAACGCTATCTGAACCAGGGTGGCACGCTCAGCCGCACCGACTGGCGCCGCGACAACGTGGACCGACTGGTGGAGCGGCTGCACACCCTGGTGCGGGAAGTCCGGCCCACCGCCCGCCTGGGCATCAGCCCCTTCGGCCTGCCCCGCCCGGACCAGCGCCCGGCCGGCATCGAAGGCTTCTCCCAATACGACAGGCTCTATGCCGACGTGGAGCGCTGGCTGGCGCAAGGCTGGCTGGATTACCTGGCCCCGCAGTTGTACTGGCCGCGGGCCCAGAAGCCACAGGCCTTCGAGACGCTGCTGCGCAGCTGGCAAGGGTTGAATCCACAGCAACGCCACATCTGGCCCGGCCTGTTCACCAGCAAGGCCGTGACGGACGTGCCCGGATGGACACCGGAAGAGATCCCGGCCCAGGTGGAAATCTGCCGCACGGCGCCCGCCACCAGCGGCCACCTGCACTTCAGCATGGTGGCCCTGGCCCAGAACCGGCGCGGGCTGACCCAACTGCTGCGCCAGGGCGTGTACACCCAGCCGGCATTGCCACCGACCACGCCGTGGCTGACAGCGCCCCCCTGCGGCGAGGTGAAGCTCCTGCGCCAGGCCGACGGCAGCCTCCGGCTCGCGACCCAGGATGGCGCACCCGCGCGGCTATTCGCACTATGGCGACGCGTAGCGCACCGCCCCGAGGCAGCCTGGCGGTTCGAGCTGATCCCCGCCGACGGCCGCCTGCCTGCGCCGGAGTCCGGGGAAACACTGGTGGCCTGCGCCATCAACGACATCAATGTCGAAGGACCCGCAGCAACGTTCGTTGCCTGAGGGTTCACCGACGTTCAAGAACTGTCGATTCCGCGCAACGTTGTAACGTATCTAGGGGCGCTCCCCAACCTCCGGAGAAACCCTGTGAAATGGCCATCCAACAGCGATCCAACGGCCTCTCCAGCGTGTGGAGGGCGTGTTGAGCGCATGGGGACGCACCACCTGCCGGCGGCCTTTGAACACCCGGCAGCACCCTGTCATTTCTTGTCACACACCTACAACATCCGGCCCGGAGACTCGCGTCCGTGAATCGCCGAGGTGGGTTCCGGCACGCCGGAAAACACTCGCTGGCACAAAGTGACCGGGATTGGAGCAAACCCTAGTGGGCCGGTAATGGTCGCATTGCTGGGGTGTGACTCGACTGGTAGGCTTTTTGCTTGAGATTAAGGAGGACCGGATTCCGGTCCCCAACAAAGCAAGAGGGTGGCTGGTTGAAAGAGGCCGGCGGTCGGGAATTTCGGGCCGCTAAAACAGGCGCAAAACGTTTGCGAGGGAGTGGTGCCTTGCGCGTGACGTCTGAAAGGGCCCGGAATGGCGAGGGAAGCCTTCCATGCAGCCGCGGATTCGGTGGTTTCGTTTTTAAAAATCGGTTCGTCGCACAGGAGCGCAAGAATGAGTCAGAAGAATTGGTTGGGATTCAGCAAGACGGCATTGGCCGCCGCCGCAGCAATGGTGGTGGTGATGCCGGCCATGGCCGCGGAAGAGGCCAAGAAGAAGGCTGAACAGTCTCAAGACGATGGCGCTCCGCGCGCAAAGGAAGACACGGTCCGTCTGGGCACGATCGTGATCACGGGTGAGGGCGGCAAGCTGGGTGTGGGCCAGATGCTGAACGAAGACGCCGCCAAGGCACGCAGCACGGTCACCCGCGCCGCGATCGACAAGGACCGCTCCACCGGCAACCCGTATCAGGCCCTGGCCCTGCTGCCCGGCGTGAACACCTTCAACTACGACGCCACCGGTCTGTACGGCGGCGGCATGACCGTCCGCGGCTTCGGCTCGGACCAGATGGGCTTCACCGTCAACGGCGTGCCGGTCAACGACTCCGGCAGCTTCGCTGTCTATCCGCAGGAATATGCGGACCAGGAAAACCTTTGCACCCAGTCCATCAACCAGGGTAGCCCGGATTCCGACTCCCCCGCCGCTGGCGCCACGGGTGGCAATGTCACCATCACCAGCTGCGACCCGGAAGACAAGCGCCGCGTCCGCTTCACCCAGACCCTGGGTGAACTGAGCCTCACGCGCACCTTCCTGCGTTACGACACCGGCCGCTTCTTCGACAACAGCGCCAAGGTGTTCCTGAGCTACTCGCACACTGAAGCTGACAAGTGGAAGGGTGAGGGCTCGGCCAAGAAGGACCACATCGACGCGGCCTTCCGTTGGGACATCAACGAAGACAACAAGGTGCTGGGCTCGGTGCTGTACAACCGCGCCATCAACAACAACATCAACAGCGTCAGCGTTGCCCAGTTGAAGGCCAACGGCTACAAGTACGACTACTCCACCACCTTCCCCGGCCACCTCACACCGGTGGCCGGAACGGCGCAGAACGAAGGCGCCTCCGGCTACCTGCCCTCGCCCGCCTACTACAAGCTGGCTAACAACCCCTTCGAAAACGCCATCTTCTCGTTGTCCGGCTCATTCAAGCTGGCCACCGACACCTACCTGAAGGTGCAACCCTACCTCTGGTACGGCTACGGCAACGGCGGTGTGCAACAGACGACGCTGAAGGAAACCGGCTTCTACAACGCCACCTCCGGCAAGCTCGACGGCGTGAAGGACCTGAACGGCGACGGCGACACGCTCGACACGATTGCTGTCGGCCGCGCCAGCGTGACCAAGACCTTCCGCCCCGGCATCACGACCGAACTGAACACCACGCTGGGTGACCACAACATCCGCGTCGGCGTCTGGTACGAACGTGCCCGCCATGGTCAGACACAACCGGCTGTCACGGTGGACAACGCCGGCAACCTGGCCAGCGTGTGGCTGGATTCGGGCAACATCACCCGCGCTGACGGTACGCTGTACCAGGGCCGCGACTGGTACACCGTCAGCACCGCCTACCAGGCCTATGTGATGGACAACTGGTCCTTCCTGAACGACAGCGGTATGCTGACCGTGGGCCTGCGTACGCCGCACGTGACCCGCGATTTCACGGGCAACGCCAACGAGAGCTTCGCCTACAACTACAAGCTCAAGCGCAGCTACGACGAACTGCTGCCGCAAGCAGGCCTGCGCTTCAACCTGGACAGGAGCCAGCAAGTCTTCGTGAACGTGTCGAAGAACTTCCGCGCACCGCCCAACTACGCCTTCGCCAACTCCACGTCGTCCATCAACGTGCAGGCCGATGCCGCCGGCAATGTGAGCCTGATCACCGAACTGAAGCCTGAAACCTCCGTCATGACCGACGTGGGCTACCGCTTCCAGTCCAAGGCGATCTCGCTGTCGGCCACTTACTTCAACTCCGACTTCAAGAACCGTCAGGCGACGGCTTTTGATCCGACCACCAACTTCTCCGCCAACATCAATGCTGGCCGGGTGAACGTGCGCGGCATGGAATTCGAAGCCGGTACCGGCGTGTTCAAGGGCTTCTCGGCCTACGGATCGCTGACGGTCCAGCACAGCGAGCTGAAGGACAACCTCACCGTGGGCAAGGCCGCTACTGCCTCCACCACGGGCGTGGAACTGCCCACTTCCGGCAAGACCTATGTGCTGACCCCGCACACCATGGTCGGCCTGTCGGTGCAGTATGAGTACGGTCCTTTCTATGGCCGCCTGAAGGTCAAGCGCACGGGCCACCAGTACGCCACCATGACCAACGACGAAGAAGTGCCGGCCTACACCGTCGGCGACTTCGACGCTGGCTACAAGATCGGCGACGTGGGCAACTGGGCCAGCAACGTGATGCTGCGCCTGAACGTGAGCAACATCGGCAACACCCGTTATCGCAACCCGAGCGGTTCGCAGACCAACTCGGTGGCCTACAACGGCTCCCGTACCAACACGGTCTATTACTACCTGGGTGCACCGCGCTTCACGTCGCTCAGCGTCAGCGCCGACTTCTAAGTGCACGGAAGGCAGCGGCCCCGGCCGCTGCCGCACAGCCCCTCAAAACCGCGCCGGTTCCCCGGCGCGGTTTTTTTTCGTCAGCGCGATGTCTGCGCGATCTCTGCACGATCCCACTCACCCATGACTCCATCTCATACCCGCCCCGTGCATTGACACTGGCGGCAGCCGCCCTCGGCGCCTTAAGCTCGCACCCATCGGACCCCCATGAGCTCGCCCGCCGCCCACACCATCCCTCCAGCCTTCGGCCTCGGCCTAGATGCCGGCGGCACCCAGACCCGCTGGTGCCTGGCCCGCCCGGACGGCAGCCTCGTCGCCCGGGGCGCCGTGGGTGGCTTCAGCGCGCTGCTGCTGGACAGCAGCGCGGGCCGCGTCACCCTCGCCCAGACCCTGCAGGCGTTGGCCGCAGCCGTCTGGTCCGCCTCCGGCCCAGGGCAGGTCAAGGCCGCTTGCGCCGGCATCACCGGTCTGGGAGAACCCGACGGCCCCGCCGGCCAGCAACTGCGCGCCCTGCTGGCCCAACAACTGGGAATCGCCCCGGCCGCCATCCACTGCGACAGTGACATCGCCGCCGCCTGGCACGCCCTCTACCAGCCCGGTGAGGGCTACCTCGTCTACGCCGGCACCGGGTCGATCGCCGCCTACATCGACCCGGCAGGCACCATGCACCGCGCCGGTGGCCGCGGCCCGCTGATCGGCGACGAAGGCGGTGGCCAATGGATCGCCCGGGAAGCACTGGCGCTGGTCTGGCGCCGGGAGGACGAAGCCCCCGGCGCCTGGCAACACTCGCTGCTCGCACGCCGGCTCTTCACCACCCTGGGCAGCCCGGGCTGGCCCACCACCCGACGCTTCCTCTATGGCGGAGATTCCGCCACCCGCCGCGGCACCATCGGCCAGCTGGCCCTGGCGGTCGCCGAGGCCGCTCACGGCCACGATGCGGACGCCCTGGCGCTGTTGCACCGCGCTGGCGCCGAACTGGCCCGGCTGGCGTTGGCACTGTGCCACCGGCTGGGGCCCCGTCCGGTCACGGCTGCCGGACGTGTGCTGCAATTGCATCCGGCGCTGACCACCGGCCTTCGGACAGCCCTGCCGTCCGACCTTCCGATGACCATTGCCCAACCCGACACCGCCCTGGCTGCTGCCCGGCGCGCGGCACTCTCCGCTACATTGCCCAGCACATGGCCCGCTCCTCTGAACACCCCATGAAGATCCGCACCCGCCTGCTTGCCCTTGCCTCCGCCTTCTTCCTGGCGGCCTGCGCCACCCCCTCCCACCAGATCGACCGCACCCATGTCTCGGAGAACCAGGACAGCCGGGTGCAGTTCCTCATCCTCCACTACACCGCCATCGACTTCGACAAGTCGCTCAAGGTCCTGACCACGGGCGGCAAGGTCTCGGCCCATTACCTGGTCAGCGATAACCCGGTGAAGACCTACCAACTGGTGGACGAGAACCGACGCTCCTGGCATGCCGGTGTGAGCTACTGGGCAGGCGCCACCAACCTGAACGCCGCATCAATCGGCATCGAGATCGTCAACCCCGGTTTCGTCGACACGCCGGCCGGTCGCGTCTACGCGGGTTACCCGCAACAGCAGGTGGACGAAGTCATCCACCTGGTTCGGGAGATCGCCGCGCGTCACCGCATCCGCCCAGACCGCATCCTGGGCCACAACGACATCGCCCCCGGCCGCAAGCAGGACCCGGGCCCCGCCTTCCCGTGGAAGCAACTGGCTGACGCGGGCCTGATCCCCTGGCCCGACCCGGCCCTGCTGGAAATCCGGCGGACCGTCTTCCAGGTCGTGCCGCTGCCGGACATTGCCTGGTTCCAGCAGAAGCTCGCCCAGGTGGGCTACCAGACCCCGCAGACCGGCATTCTGGACACCGCCACCCGCGAGGTGCTGGCCACCTTCCAGATGAAATACCGTCCCACCAACTGCGCGGGTGACCCCGATGGCGACACCGCCGCGCTGCTGGACGTGGTGACCACACCGGGCGGCATGATCACGCTGCAGGCCTCACCGGCCACGACGGACAATCGGTCTCCATACTGAACGGCCTCGATCGGCTCAAGCGGCAGGAGCCTTCGCCAGGCAGTCCCTCGGCGGCCCCGGCCCACCTCTCACCTTAGGTCACTTTGCTCCACTTCCTGCTCAAGCGCCTGGCCACCCTGTTGCCCACCCTGGTCGGCGTGACGCTGGTGGCGTTCGGCCTGATCCGCCTGGTGCCGGGCGACCCTGTCGCCATCATGATGGGCGAACGCGCACTGGATGCGGACACCCATGCCCGGCTGATGCATGAACTGGGGCTGGACCAGCCGCTGTGGCGGCAGTACCTGGCCTACATCAACGGCCTGCTGCACGGCGACCTGGGGCAGTCGCTGGTCTCGCACGAGCCGGTCTCGCGCGAGTTCCTGGCGCTCTTCCCCGCCACGGCGGAACTCGCCCTGGCGGCGCTGGGGGTGGCCATCGTCATCGGCCTGGCCCTGGGCATCGCTGCCGCGCTGCGGCGCGGTTCCTGGCTGGACCAGGGGGTGATGGGCCTGGCCACGGTGGGTTACTCCATGCCCGTGTTCTGGTGGGGGCTGATCCTGATCATGACCTTCTCGGTGGGCCTGGGCTGGACCCCGGTCTCCGGCCGCGTGGCGGTGGAATACGACATCCAGCGCCTCACCGGCTTCATGCTCATCGACGCGGCCCTGCACCCCGAACCCGGCGCCTGGTGGTCCGCGCTGCGCCACCTGCTGCTGCCGGCCGCCGTGCTGGCCACGTCCAACGCGGCGGTCATCGCCCGCATGACCCGCTCCAGCCTGCTGGAGGTGCTGCGGGAAGACTACATGCGCAGCGCCCGCGCCCGGGGTCTCAGCCCCTCGCGCGTGGTGCTGGTGCACGGCCTGCGCAACGCGCTCATCCCCGTCATCACCGTGATCGGCCTGCGGGTGGGCAGCCTGCTGGCCGGCGCGGTGCTCACCGAGACCATCTTCTCCTGGCCCGGCATCGGCAAGTGGCTGATCGATGCCATCGCGCGGCGGGACTATCCGGTGGTGCAGGCCGGCATCCTGATCTCCGCCTGTGGCTTCATCGTCATCAATCTGGTGGTGGACCTGCTGTACGGCGTGGTCAACCCACGGATCAGGAGCACGCGATGAGCGGACCCGCCCATCAGCCGACAGCCCCCCCACCCACCGACGTGCGGCCTGCCGCGCCAGGCGCCGGCCCGTGGGCCGAAGCGGCTGCGGCCTTCATGGCCAACCGCGGGGCCTTCATCGCCTTCCTCGTCTTCGTGGTGATGGCCCTGGCGGCGCTGCTGGCGCCCTGGGTCGCGCCGCATGACCCCATCCACCAATATCGGCTGCAGATGCTGCTGCCCCCGGCGTGGATGGACGGCGGCCAGGCCCGGTTCCCCCTGGGCACGGACGAACTGGGCCGCGACCTGCTGTCGCGCCTGCTGCATGGTGGCCGTGTGTCGTTGGGCATCGGCCTGGCCTCGGTGCTGCTCTCGCTGCTGCCCGGTGTGCTGCTGGGCCTGCTGGCCGCTTTCCATCAGCGCTGGCTGTCGCCGGCGGTGATGCGGGTGATGGACGTGATGCTGGCCCTGCCCGGCCTGCTGCTGGCCATCTGCGTGATCACGGTGCTGGGGCCGGGGCTGCTCAACACCGTCATCGCGATCGCCATCGGCAGCCTGCCGGAATATGTGCGCCTGACCCGCGCCGCCGCGCTGGCGGAACTGGGCAAGGACTATGTGACCGCCACCCGCGTGGCCGGTGCCTCCACCACCCGCCTGATGTTCTCCGCCGTGCTGCCCAACTGCCTGGCGCCGCTGATCGTGCAGGCGTCCCTGGGTTTTTCCAGCGCCATCCTGGAAGCCGCGGGCCTGGGTTTCCTGGGCCTGGGTGTGCAGGCCCCCACGCCCGAGTGGGGCACCATGCTGTCCTCCGCGCGGGACTACATCGTGCGTGCCCCCTGGGTGGTGACCTTGCCAGGTCTGGCCATCCTGGCTTCGGTGCTCAGCGTCAACCTGATCGGCGACGGCCTGCGGGACGCGCTCGACCCGCGCCTGAAACGGGTGTCCTGATGCTGGAAATCTCGCAACTGCGCGTTCGCTTCGGCGGCTTCACCGCCGTGGACGGGGTTGACCTGACGGTGGCACCGGGTGCGGTGCTGGGCATCGTGGGCGAATCCGGCTCCGGCAAGTCCGTGGCCATGATGGCGCTGATGGGGCTGGTGGACCCACCGGGCGTGGTCAGCGCCGAGGCCCTTCGTTTCGAGGGGCACGAACTGTTGGCCCTGCCTGCGTCGCGGCGCCGCGAGCTCATCGGCCGGGACATCGCCATGGTGTTCCAGGACGCGCTGGCCAGCCTGAACCCCAGCTACACCATCGGCTTCCAGATCGGGGAGGTGCTGCGCCACCACCTCGGCCTGCGGGGCAAGGCCGTGCGGCAGCGCGCGCTGGAACTGCTGAAGCAGGTGGACATTCCCGACCCCGCCCGACGGCTGGACGCCTACCCGCACGAACTCTCCGGCGGCATGAACCAGCGGGTGATGATCGCGCTGGCCATTGCCTGCGGCCCGCGCCTGTTGATTGCCGACGAGCCGACCACCGCGCTGGACGTGACCATCCAGGCCCAGGTGATGGCGCTGCTGCTGCGCCTGCAGCGGGAGCGTGGCATGGCGCTGGTGATGATCACCCATGACCTCGCGGTGGTGGCCGAGATGGCCCAGCGCGTGGCCGTGATGTATGCGGGCCAGGTGGTGGAGACGGGCCCGCTGCCGGCCGTCTTTGAACAACCGCGCCACCCCTACACGGCCGCGCTGCTCGCCGCCATTCCCGAACATAGCCGGGGCGCCCACCGGCTGCAGGCGCTGCCCGGCATGGTCCCGGACGCGGCCGACCGGCCGGCCGGCTGCCTGTTTTCACCGCGCTGCCCCCGCGTGCAGGACCGCTGCCGCATGGAGCGCCCGGCCATGACGGCGGGCGTGCGTTGCTTCTTCCCGCTTGAAGCGGCCAAGGGGGCGGCATGACACGGCCCGCAACGGACACGACCCCGCTGCTGCAGGCCGATCAGCTGACGCGGCATTACGAGGTCAGCCGGGGCTGGTTCTCCCCCAAAGCCACCGTGCGTGCGCTCGACGGCGTGAGCTTCCGGCTGGAGGCCGGGCGCACGCTGGCGGTGGTCGGTGAATCCGGTTGTGGCAAATCCACGCTGGCCCGCGCCCTGACCCTGATCGAGACACCCACCTCCGGCCAGCTCCGCATCCGAGGCCAGGACACCGCCGGCCCCCACACCCGCGCCGAACGCCAGGCCCTGCGCCGTGAGGTGCAAATGGTCTTCCAGAATCCGTATGCCGCGCTCAACCCGCGCAAGACCATCGCCGCCACGCTGGCCGAGCCCCTGCTGATCAACACCCGATTGAGCGCGGCGGAGCGCCAGGCGCGTGTGGCCGCCCTGGCCGCCCAGGTTGGCCTGCGCCCGGAACACCTGCGGCGCTACCCCCACATGTTCAGCGGTGGCCAGCGCCAGCGCATCGCCATCGCACGGGCCATGGTGCTGCAGCCCGGCATCGTGGTGGCCGACGAACCCACCTCGGCGCTGGACCTCTCCATCCAGGCCCAGATCCTCAACCTGTTCATGGACCTGCAGCAGGCCTTTGGCACCGGCTATGTGTTCATCTCCCACAACCTCTCGGTGGTGGAGCATGTGGCGGACGATGTGATGGTGATGTACCTGGGCCGCGTGGTGGAACATGGCAGCAAGCAGCGCATCTTTGCGCAGCCCCGCCACCCCTACACACAGGCGTTGATCAGCGCCACGCCCGCCCTGCGCGCGGCAGACCGACGCGTGCGCATTCCCATCCACGGCGAGCTCCCCTCGCCGCTGCGGCCGCCCAGCGGCTGCGCCTTCCATCAACGCTGCGCCCTGGCGATTCCGCGCTGCGCGGAGCAGCGGCCAGCACTGCGCGAGATCGACGGCCGGCTCGTCGCCTGCGACGTGCTCTGACCAGCCCCCACCACACGGTCTGCCCCGCCTTCCGGGTGCCGTGCGGCGTGCCGGAACACCGCAGCATCCACCTTGTCAGCCCATGGCCACAGCAGTGCGCTGACCGCCACCCGGGGCACCCGCCACGCATAACCGGGTGTTATGGTCCGAGCGTGCCATTTCAGTTGTGACCTGCTCTTGCCCATTTCGACAATGGGCCACCGCCCTCGCTGCCCAATGCACCTGCCTGCCCTCCCCGCTCGCGCCATCCTGGCCGCCGCCCTCCTCTGTGGAGCCTGGGCCGGCCTATGGCCCGTGGCGCAGGCGGCCGCCCCCGCGGACAAGCCCCTGGTCTACTGCACCGATGCCAGCCCCGAAGGCTTTGATCCGGGGTTATGGGATTCGGCCAGCACCAACACCGTCAACAACCAGATCTTCCAGGGCCTGGTGCGCTTCGAACGCGGTGGCACAGCGCTGCAGCCCGCGCTGGCCACGCGCTGGGAGATCAGCCCGGACGCCCGGGTCTTCACCTTTTACCTGCGGCCCGACGTCCGCTTCCACCAGCGGCCATGGTTCTCGCCCACCCGCACGTTCAATGCGGACGATGTGCTGTTCACCTTCGGCCGTTTCCTGGACCCGGCCCATCCGTTCAACAAGGCCTTCCCCGCCAACTTCATCTATCCGCAGAACCTCGGCCTGGCCAAGGCGATCGCGGCGATGGACAAGCTGGACGCGCACACCGTGCGCTTCACCCTTCACCAGCCCAACGTCACCTTCCTCAGCTATTTCGCGATGGCCTTCGCCGGCATCCAGTCGGCCGAGTACGGTGCGCAGCTGTTGCGGGAAGGCCAGGCCAGCCAGATCAACCGCCTGCCGGTGGGCACCGGGCCCTACCGCTTTCGCAGCTATGCCAAGGACGATGTGGTCCGCATGGAAGCCAACCCGGACTACTGGGGCGAGCCGCAGAAGACCCGCCGCCTGATCTTCAGCATCAGCCGCGAGGCACCGGTGCGGGTGCAGAAGCTGCTGGCTGGTGAATGCCAGATCACCTCGCCGCTGCGGGACATCGACGTGGCCGCGCTGGACCGCCATGCGGACCGTATCCGGCTGTTGAAGATCCAGGCGCTGAACGTCTCCTATCTCTCCTTCAACCTGCGCAAGCCGCCCACCAACAACCGGCTGGTGCGCGAGGCGCTGGACATCGCGGTGGACCGGGACGCCATCTTCCGCGCGCTCTTCCCCCGGGGTGACGCGATGCAGGCGGTGAACCCCTTCCCGCCCACGGTCCCCGGCTACAACACCCGGCTGCGCAACGAGTTCAATCCGGCGCGGGCCCGTGAGCTGCTGCGCCAGGCGGGGTATCCCGACGGGCTGGACATCGACCTCTGGGCCTTGCCCGTCACCCGCCCGACCAACCCCAACGGGCAGTTGATGGCGCAGTTGATCCAGCAGGACTGGGCCCGCATCGGCGTGCGCACGCAGATCCGCACTTATGAATGGGGCGAGTACCTCAAGCGCGCCAATGCGGGCGAGCACACGGTCTACATGAGCGGCTGGTCCGGCGAGAGTGGCGATGCGGACGACTTCCTCAGCCCCAACCTCAGCTGCGCCACCAACAAGACCGGCGTGAAGTTCTGCAATGCAGAGTTCGAGCGTCTCATCGACGCGGCCCGGGCCACGCCCGACCAGCCGCGCCGTGTGGCGCTTTATGAACAGGCGCAGGAGATCTTCAAGCGCGAGCGGCCCTGGATCACCATGGCGCACTCCACGGTCTACATTCCCACCAGCCTGGACCTGCGGGGCTTTCGCATGCAGCCCAATGGCGGGGTGGTGTTCGAGAACGTCTATCGTGAATGAACGCGCCGGAGTGCACCCATGAGACTTCGCCACATTGAGGTCTTCCACGCCATCATGCAGGCGGGCACCATCAGCGGTGCGGCCCAGTTGCTGCACATCTCGCAGCCGGCCGTGACCAAGGTGCTGCAGCACTGCGAGCTGCAACTGGGCATGCCGCTGTTCGACCGGGTGCGCGGCAAGCTCTATCCCACGCCCGAGGCGCAGCGCCTGTTTGTGGAGATCGACAAGCTCAACCGCGATCTGGTCTCCATCCGCCGACTGGCAGCCAACCTGCGCGCCGGGGAATCCGAATCGCTGCGGCTGATGGCCACGCCGACGCTGGGCGTCACCGTCATTCCCGCGGCCATGACCCACTGGGCCCGCGCCTTCCCGCGCAGCCGCTGCCAGCTGAGCACCCATCACACACGCGAGATCGTCTCCGCGCTGCTGCTGGGCGAAGCGGACCTGGCCCTGAGCCTGCACGACCCGCGCCATCCCGGCATCAAGGCCGAGGTGCTGGCCGCGGGCGAGATGATGGCGCTGTGCCCGCTGAACAGCCCGGAGGCGCAGGGTGAAGGGCCGTTGCCGCTGTCGGAGATCCAGTCCGAGCTGATTGCCATGGCGGAGGACGATCCGCTGGGCCAGATGCTGCACCATGCCGGCGAAACGGCGGGGCAGCATCTGGACAGCCGCATCACCGTGCAGACCTACCAACTGGCACGCTCGCTGGTGGAGGCGGGTGTGGGCATGACGGTGGTGGACCCATTCACCGCCGCTTCCGCCGACCGGACCCGTGTACGCGTGCGGCCGCTGATGCCCACGATGAATGTGCAGCTCTACCTGCTGACCTCCGCCAGCGCACCGCTGGCGCAGGCCGCCCGCCGACTGGTCAACTACCTGCGTGATGCCGCGCGCAGCAACCTCGACAGCCTGCCATGAGCCCATCCGAACGCACCATTGCCTGCGAAGACATCGCCGCGCATCCGGAGTTCCAGCCGCTGCTGGCCATCCCCGGCATTGCGGTGGACCTGCGCTATGCCACCCCGGACAACTTCGTCGGCCGCGCCGTCTACGGGGGGCTGGACTGTGCCTACCTGCGCCGGGAGGCTGCCGATGCCCTCTCGCAGGCGGCGGCCTGGCTGTCCCGCCATCAACCAGGGCTGCAGCTGGTGGTGCTGGATGCCCTGCGGCCCCAACGGGTTCAGGAAGCCCTGTGGGCCGAGCTGGAAGGCACACCGCTGACCCAATACCTGGCGCATCCGGCCCGCCGCTCCATCCACTCCTTTGGCATGGCCGTGGATGCGACGCTGCAGGATGCCGATGGAAGGGAACTGGACATGGGCACCGGCTTCGACGAGATGACCCCGGCGTCCCATCCCGAGTTCGAGGCGGAGCACCTGGCCCAGGGTGGCCTGACGGCGGCGCAGCTCCAGCACCGTGGCTGGTTGCGCGCGGCCATGCGCTTCGCCGGCTTCCAGACGATCAACACCGAGTGGTGGCATTTCGATTTCGGCGACCGTGAACTGGTGCGCCGCACCTTGCCGCTGGTGCTGTAGCTTTCCGGAGATTCCATGACCGCCTCCCGCCGACAGATCCTGCGCACCGCCATGGCCACGGCCGGAGTGGCCGTCGCGGGCCAGGCCAGCGCCGCAAGCACCGCACCTGCGGCCCGAACGGATGCGCCCGCGCCCTTGCGCGCACGTCGCCTCCAGCCCGGCGACACCATCGGGCTGGTCAGCCCTGCCAACGCCACCTATGAGCGCGAGCCGCTGGCCATCGCCATCGAGTCGCTGCAGGCGATCGGGTTCAAGGTCCGGCTCGGCCGCCACGCACAAGCGCGTTATGGCCAGTTTGCGGGCACGGACGCGCAACGCGCGGCCGACATCAACGACTTCTTCGCCGACGACGAGGTGGCCGGCATCCTGGCCCTGGCGGGTGGCTCCGGCTGCAACCGCATCGTGGACAAGCTCAACTACGCGCTGATCCGCCGCAAGCCCAAGTTCTTCGGCGGCTTCTCCGACCTCACCAGCCTGGTCAACGCCATCCACCACCAGACCGGGCTGATCACCTTCCACAGCCCGGTCGGCGGCTCGGAATGGAACGAGTTTTCGCTGCAGCACTTCAAGACGATGGTGATGGATGGCCAGGCGGACGTGTTGCGCAACCCGACGGACAAGGGCGACAACGTGGTGCAGGCGGAAGACCGCATCAGCACGCTGCGCCCTGGCGTGGCGCGCGGCCCGCTGGTGGGCGGCAACCTCACGGTGCTGGCCTCGCTGGCCGGCTCGCCGTTCTTCCCGTATTGCCGCGGTGCCGTGCTGTTCCTGGAGGACACCAACGAGTACATCTACCGGCTGGACCGCTGCCTCTCCACCCTGCGCCTGGCCGGTGCGCTGGACGCCCTGGCGGGTGTGGTGCTGGGGAAGTTCACGCGCTGCGGCCCGGGCGACGGCGCCTACGGCACCCTGACGCTGGACGAGGTCTTCGACGACTACTTCCTGCCGCTGAACGTGCCGGTGTACCGGGGCGCGATGATCGGGCACATCCGGCGCAAGTTCACGGTGCCGGTGGGGCAGCCGGCGGAGATTGACGCGCAGGCGGGGACGCTGCGGCTGCTGTCGCCAGCCGTGGTGTAGGGCCGCCCCCACCGTATCGCCCACGCCATCCCCCACCGCATCACGCGAAGTTGCGGCTTTTTTCCCATTGCGCGCAGAACGCCCAGGCCGTCCGCGCGGTCCGGCACGAAGCCTGGCGCTAGCATCTCTCCCATCGGGAGAGAGTGCATGACAACAATCCACAACACGGCCCACCAGACGGGCACGTGCGGCGACACCACGCGTCCGGATGCGGTGAATACGACGGCCACCGCGAGGATGGTGAATACAGCGGAGATGGCAGCGCGGGAAGTTCCTGGACGCAGCCTTTGGGCCCGGCGCAGCATGGCGCCATGGCAGCCACGGGGCATGCTGTCGCTCCCGGGCCGGCCCCTGGCCCGGTGGCTGGCCCCGTCGCTGGCCGTGGTGGTGGCCAGCCTGGCCGCCATGGTGGCGCCCGTGGCCATGGCCGCCACGGCCGCCACCACCGCGCCCGCAGCGCGGGTCGCTCAGCCTCAGGACCTTCGGGCAGCAGACACCCCCGCCACACCGCTCAAAGGCGATGCCGGCGCCCGCAGCGCCCCGCTGCCTCCGCTAACACCGACGCCCGCCTGGGTCGAATCCGTCACGCCGGACCTGACCCGCACCTTGCCGGCCAATGAGCGGGGCGTGGACTACCTGCTGATCGACACCCAGACGCGCGTCACCGCCAACGACCGCCACAACTACCGCCATCGCGCGGACCGCATCCGCACCGAACGCGGCCTGGACAGCACCGGCCAGATCGAGGTGAGCTTCAATCCGGGCTACCAGACCCTGCACCTGCATCAGCTGCGCATCCACCGCAACGGCAAGGTCCTGCCCTGGCAGCAACGCGCCCGCGCCCGTTGGCTGGACCGCGAAACTCAACTCGAACAGGGCATCTACGACGGCACCCGCACCTTGTCGCTGACGCTGGACGACTTGCGCGTGGGCGACGTGCTGGAATATGCCTACACCGTCAGCGGATCCAACCCCGTGTTCGGCGGACGGCAGTTCGGCGGTGCTGATCTGCAATATGCCGCCTCGGTGGGCAACCAGCGCATCCGTCTGCTGATGCCGGCCGGCCGTGAACCGGCGGTGACCGCCTCGACGGGCGTGGTGGCCCAACGCCGTACCCTCGCTGGTGGTGAGCTGGAGTGGCTTTGGGAAGTACGTGACTCGCAGGCGCTGCGCATGGACAGCGCCACACCGTCCTGGTTTTATCCGTATGCCCGGCTGGCCTGGTCGGAGTTCCAGGACTGGGGCGCGGTGGCCCGCTGGGCCGCACCGATGTACCAGCCCGATGCGAAGCCGACTGCAGCCCTGCAGAAGGAACTGGATGCGCTGACCGCGGGCTTCAGCACGCAGGAGGAACGCATTGCGGCTGCCCTGCGGCTGGTGCAGGAACGGGTGCGCTACCTCTCTGTCTCCATCGGCGCCGGTTCGCACGCGCCACGCCGGCCCGAACAGGTGCTGGCCCAGCGTTTCGGCGACTGCAAGGACAAGTCGTTGCTGACCGTGGCCCTGCTGCGCGGCCTGGGCGTGGAGGCCTGGGTGGCTCTCGTCAACACCGAACTGCGCGACCACCTGGGCGATGAACAGCCCTCCGCCGGGGCGTTTGACCACGCCATCGTGCTGGCTCGCTGGCAAGGCCATCTGTATTGGCTGGACCCCACCCGCGCCCCGCAGCGCGGCACGCTGGACCAACTCGTGCAGGCCAACTTCGGCCGTGCGCTGGTGATCGACGCGGCCACCACCAGCCTCACCCCTATCGCCACTGCGCCCGCCAGCGTGAACCGGCGTGAGATGGACATCGATTTCGATCTGAGCCAGGGCCCTGCACAGCCGGCGGCCTACCAGGTCACCACCCGCTACTTCGGCGCCGCCGCCGAACGCATGCGCAATGACTATGGCAGCGGCGAGGAGCGGCTGACCCGGCTGCAGAAGCTGTACCTGGGTTATTACGCCCGCTCCTTCGACAACATCCGGGTGGCGGCACCGCTGGAGTGGCAAGACGACGACCGGGCCAACCGCATCACGGTGACCGAGCACTACACCATCGACAAGCTGTGGAACCTCAACCGCAAGGGCGAACCGGTCGACGCCATTCTCAGCACCCCGGACATGGACGCCTATCTCCAGCGCCCGGACCTGTCCGAGCGTCAGCATCCGCTGCAGCGCAATCACCCCGAGTGGCTGGACATGACCGTGCGGGCACGGCTGCCCCAGTCCTGGCGCGGCCTTCAGAAGGATTCGGGTGAACGCAAGGTGGAGGATGAACAGTTCAGCTTCCGCCGCAGCTATGCGCTGGAGGACCACACGCTTACCGTCACGCAGCACTTCGCCAGCCATCGCGATTATGTGGACCCGGAAAAGATGGCGAGCTACGTCCAGCACCTGAAGGACGCCGACGAGTGGTCCGGTTATCGCCTGCGGTGGAGCCAGGGGCGAGTGGGCACGACCGCCGACACAAACAGCAGCGCGGACAGCAGCACCGCCGTCAGCGGCAATGGCAATGGCCGCACCGGCATTGCCTTCGCGCTGCTGACGAGCGGCATGCTGCTGGGCATGCTGCGTCTGCTGCGCCCGCCGGCGCTGGTGCTGAAGCTCCGGACGGAACGCCATCCGGACCCGAGGGCCAAGCGCCACTCTGCACCGGTGCGCCTGGCCAGTGGCCGGGTGTCCGCCATACCGCTCACCATTCACGCCGCCGCGCCACCGGCTGACGACATCGTGGTGGGCCCGGGCCGCGACGGCTGGCGCGGCTGGTTCGCCGGCCTGGTCGGGTTCGCGTTCACGATGCACGCGCTCATCGGCTACCTGTTCTGGTATCTCGCCAAGACGGCGGACGACAAAGCCTTGCTCTCCATCTCGAACTGGGTTTATGGCCTCGGCGCCATGGCGCTCGGTGCCTTGATCGTGCGGTGGCTGGAGCCGCATGGGCGAGCCTGGTTGCAGGACTGGCTGGGTGCACGCCTCGGCGGGCGGGCTTATGAGGAACTGCTGTGGCGCAGTGGGTTCCGTGACACCTTCCCGGACGCGCCGGTGGCAGACGAGACATCGTCGCCGGCCGGGGTGGGTGTTCGACCGAGTGTTCGGCCTGCAGAGGCTGGAGAGACATCTGGCGCGACACCTGGCGGAGCGCCGGGATCGGCCCCGGCCTCGGCACAGGCATCGGTCGGCCTGCATTCGCCAGCCCTCATTCCTGGCCAGGACTGACGCAGGCGTCCGCGCGGGCCTGGCGAGCCGATCGGGCCGATCGGGCCGAGCGGCCGAATGGCCGAATGGAATCGTTTCCAGCTGGAGGCCGACTCATGGGCGTCTTGACTGTCCAGGAGTGCTCGATGTTCGCAATTTCATCCGGGGCCGGCGCCCTTGCCTCCATCTCAGAGGATGACCCGGCTTCCGACACCCACGCCACGGCTGCATCACCCGCACTGGCCCCCCCGTCGCTGCCAGTCGAAATTCGGCAATGGGCGGCCACCTGGCAGGACCGGGCCCAAGCCTGTGCTCGTGCCGCACTGAGACAGCAGCCGCTTGAGGCGGCGATGCAGAATTGGTATGCGCACCTGGCCCAATTCACGGAGATGGTGAGAGAGCGGTGTGAGGCGGGCGACGGAAACGCCGGAAAGATGATCGCCGACTTTCCGGCGATCTCGGAGAGCGGCTACCGCATCCTCAAACGCGGGAATATGCCCGGTGCGATCCACTTCGTGAACGCGCGCACTGCGTTGATGCAGCGGCTGATCCGCAACGAATTCGCTGCGGAGCTGCAAGACATGATGAGAACGAAAAACGGGCACGCTCTGCGTGAGTTCAACCGGACCACTACCAGGCTTTGCAGTTGCGACGACGCTGGCTACGGCAACCAGCTACTCAAGCAAGCCAAGCAACAGCTCCACATCCAGGACCCTACCTCACGCCCTGGGCCGCCACCCAGGCCACCAACGCATCCATCGCGGGGCGAGCCTGCGCCGCGTGCACATCGTTGACGATGGTCACCACCACCCAGAGCTGGCCGGAAGCGTCCGGCACATAGCCCGCCAGTGCCACCACGTCTCGAAGGGTTCCAGTCTTCAGGCGCGCGCGCCCTTGCGCTGGTGTGTCCTTGAAGCGACGTGCCAGCGTGCCGTCCACACCGGCAACGGGCAGTGTGGCGAGCAGTTCCGGCCCATAAGGGCCGCGTTGCACCGCCTGCAACATCGCGGCCATCTGGGCGGCGCTGATGCGCTCGATGCGGGACAGCCCGGCGCCGTTTTCCAGCACCACGCCGTGCGGGTCCACCCCCTGTGTCACCAGCCAGTCCCTCACGCTGCGCTGCGCCGCGACCAGGGTGTCCTCACCCGGCTGCGCAGCGGCGGCGCCGAGGCGCTGGAAGATCAGCCGGGTTGTGGCGTTGTCGGAGGACTTCAGCACCGGGCGAAGCAGTTCCGCCAGAGGTCGGTCCTGGTGGCGCACCAGAACCCTCGCCGGCACGGGTGTCGCCCCTTCGCGGATCTCGCCGGTGAGGCTGCCGCCCAGGCTGGCCCATAGCTGGCGCAGGGCCTGGGCCGTGGTCCATTGGCGGTCCAGCAGATTGAGCGACTGCCGCACCTGGCAGTCGCGCGGGAAGCTGCCACGCATTTGCAGCCGGGCACCGTCGGTCGAGGATCCCGCCGGCAGGGACGCCTGCGGAATCTGCCAACCGTCTTCCCAATCGGTACAGCCACGGTCATTGAGGGTCAGGGGCTGAGTGTCGATGTCCAGGCCCCCAAAGGCGGGGAACGGGCGGGCCTGCACCTGCTGGCCGTCTGAACGCAGATCAAAGCTCAGCAGGCTGCCGTTGAGGTTGAGCGCGTCCGGGATCACGTTGTAGGGGAACTCGGGCTGCTCGTCGAAGGCCGGTGCCCCCAATTCCGGGCGCGAGGGCCGGAACATCGACCGGTCCACCACCACACCACCCGCCAGCTCCTGCACCCCGTGGCGCTCACGCAGGTCGCGCAGCATGAACCACAGGGCGGACCAGTCCAGGTCGGCATCGGCGCCGCCCTTGAGGTAGAGCGGCGTCAACAGGCGGCCATCCGGCGCCATGGTGGCAGGGGCCGCGCCAGGGTCGCCCGCCACCAGCAGCTCGGTCCGCCCGCGGCTGTTGGGGCCCAGCTGGTAGAGCGCCGCTGCTGCCGTGAGCAGCTTCATCGTCGAGGCGCCCTGCATGGGCTGGTCGGCGTTCAGGCGCAGGCCCTGTTGAGGCGCAGCCAACGGGAAAGCAACCACCGCGAACGACGACGCTGGTACGCCGGACCGGCTGAACACCTCTGCCACCGGCGGCGGCAATTCCCGGGAGAGGCCGGCGCAACCCGACAAGGCCAGCACGGTGGCCCCGAACAGGGCTGAAAGGCCACGTGCAGGGCGTGGCGCGGTCGATCGAACAGCTTGCATGAGGCTGGACTGTATCGGGGAGCGCCCTTCACATTCCGTCTGGTTATACACAGACGACAAGCATTCATCGTGGCGGACGCAACAAACTCGTGACGGTCCTATGACAGCCCGAGGGCCGTGTGCTTGATCATCAATCCCAGCTCGCAAGCCTGGAGGCGGGCGGCCAGGGCCGGCCGCACCGCCACGTCGTTGATGGCGCACCGAAGGTTCCGGAGAACCCCTGCGCTGGACTCGTTGACAAGGAGAATGTCGTGAAACTCAAGCCACTCGCTCGTTGCCTCGTGGTGGTGGGTCTGGGGGCGCATGTCGCCGTCTGGGCCCAGGAACAGGAGCAGCCGCAAAAGATCGAGCGGGTTGAAATCACCGGCTCCAGCATCAAGCGGCTCAAGGACGAAGGTGCCTTGCCGGTCCAGGTCATCACCGACAAGGACCTGGCACGCAAGGGCATCACCAGCGCGGAGCAGATGCTGCGCCAACTGGGCGTGAACGGCACGGGGGCGGACAACGCGACCTCCAACAACAACGTGTTCGGGGCGGATACCGACCGGCTGACCGGCGGCAGCGCCAATGCCAACCTGCGCGGCCTGGGCCCGGGCAGCACGCTGGTGCTGCTGAACGGCCGCCGGGTCTCGACCTCCGGCATGAGCGGTGGCGCGGTGGACCTGAATTCCATCCCCATGGCCGCCATCCAGCGCGTCGAAATCCTCAAGGACGGCGCCTCGGCCATCTACGGCACCGACGCCATCGGCGGCGTCATCAACTTCATCCTGAAGAAGGACTACCAGGGCGCGAGCGTCAGCATGGACGTGGCCTCGCCCTTCGAATCCGGTGGCGGCCAGCAACGCAAGGCGTCCATCACCGGCGGCTGGGGGTCGTTGGACAAGGACGGCTACAACATGATGGTCAGCCTGAGCCTGACCGACAACAGCATCCTGCGCGGCGCGGACCGCGACTGGGCCACCGGCTTCAACCCGGCGCTGGGCCTGTCGCCCAACTCTTCCAGCAGCCCGTTTGCCAACATCATCTCCGGCACCGGCACGGCGCTGGGCAGCGGCTCGGCGGTGGCCGGCAGTGGCGACGCGGTGAAGTACACCCGCGTGAACCTGCTGAGCCTGCAAGGGGCGTGTGACCAGGTCACTGCCGGCGTGCAGTTCCAGCCGGGCCTGTGGACACCAGCCACGGCCAGCGCCGCCACCCAGGCCGCCAACAACGCCAGCGGCCGCTACCTGTGCAACACCGACTACGGCAGCCAGTTCATGCTGGCCGCGCCCAAAAAGGCCGAGAACCTGGTGGCGCGCAGTTCCTTCAAGGTGAACGACAACACCGAGGCCTTTGTCGAGATCACCGCCTCACGCAACCGCGTGAAGGCCGAACTGACACCGGCGCAGTTCAGCACCTCCATCAGCTCCGGCACCGCCTACCCGGTCAACGGCCCGTACTACCTCAACCTGAAGAACTACGGCGTTACCGACTTCGACCCCACCAAACCCATCGCCTACCGCTGGCGCGCCCAGGACTTCGGCAACCGGGTCATTGAGAACGTGGACGAGAACTCCCGCCTGCTGGCCGGCCTGGAAGGCGACCTGGGCGCCTACAGCTACAAGCTGGGCGCCTCCATCGCCGGTGCCAAGGGCTACTCCAACCTGATCGACGGTTATGTCTATACCGCCCCACTCGTCAACGCACTTAGCCAGGGCCTGATCAACCCGTGGGTGGCCCCGGGCCAGACACAGAGCAAGGAGGCGATGGCGCTGATCGATTCGATGAAGGCCCGCGGCCGGCTGCAAGGCGGCGAGACAACGCTGCAGCAGCTCGATGGCTCCATCAGCGGCGACCTGTTCCAGCTGCCTGCCGGCATGGTGCAGTTCGCCACCGGCGTGGACCTGCGCCGCGAGACCTATGAATTCGCGCCGGATGCGGATGGCTTCAACTGCGTGTCCGGCCTCTCCACCGGCGCCACCGATGTGCTGCTGTGCCCCGGCAACACGGCCGTGCCCAAGGTCTCGCGCAACATCGGCGCGGTCTACGGTGAACTGGCCGTGCCGGTGATCAAGGGGCTGGACCTGCAACTGGCGCTGCGCCATGACCAGTACAGCAAGATCGGCGGCACCACCAATCCGAAGATCGGCTTCCGCTGGCAGCCGGCCCAGGTGGTGATGTTCCGCGGCTCCTACAACACCGGATTCAAGGCGCCGAGCTTCCAGCAGCTCAGCCCCAACGTGGCCCCGCGGGACTACACCGGCACCTGGAGCGACCCGGTGCGCTGCCCGTCGGACCCGACCCAGTGCGCCATCATCGGCCTGGACTACACGGACAGCGGCAACCCCGACCTGAAGCCGGAGAAGTCCAAGCAAGGCACGGTGGGCCTGGTGTTCTCGCCCTTTGCGGATTTCAACGCCTTTGCGGACTACTGGCGTGTGGACCTGGACCAGCGCATTCGCAAGCTGACGGTCGCCGACGTGCTCAACAACTACGACCTCTTCTCCGGCCGCATCCAGCGTGACGCCAGCGGCAATGCCGTGCTGGTGGAAGCGGGCTGGATCAACGCGGCGGACAGCACCACGCGCGGCATCGACTGGGGCGCGAGTTATCAGTTCAAGCATTCCACAGGCACCTGGCTGGCCAATATCAATGGCACGCACATGCTGACCGCCAAGGAACGCACCTTCTATGGCCAGGCACTGGTGGACCAGGTCGGCAAATTCAACACTCGCACGCTCTACCTGCGGGACAAGTTCAATGCCGACATCACCTGGTCCCGCGATGCGTGGAGCGCCACCTTCAGCACCATCTACAAGTCGGGCTACGCTGACCAGGACATGAGTGCCAAGGGCGTGCTGCCGGCCACGGCCAACACGCGGGTGGCCAGCTACACGACCTTCGACCTGTTCGGCACGTACAGCGGCTTCAAGAACACGACGCTGACCGTGGGCATCCGCAACCTGTTCGACCGCGACCCGTCCTTCACCCACCATGACGTGGATGACGTGGCCGGCGCCGGCTGGGATCCGCGCGTGGCGGACCCGTTCGGGCGGACGCTGGCGGTGTCGGTGAAGTACGACTTCAAGTGAGCTGAAGGGCTGTCAGCGACCGGGCGCCTGGGTCGAGCCTGACCCGGGCGCCGAGCGGCAACGGCAGATGGGGCGTGGCATGGCCGGCGGGCCAGCCCGCGAGGACGGGGCAGCCCAGCGGGTGCAGATAGTCCGCCATCACGTCGTGCGGCGGGTCCGCTTCGCTGAAATTGCCCAGCACCACGCCGGCCAGTTCGGCCAGGTGACCGCCAAGGCGAAGCTGGCAGAGCAGGCGGTCCACCTTGTAGGGGTCTTCGCCGACATCCTCCAGGAAGAGCACCGCTCCCCGCAGGTCCGGCATGAAGGGTGTGCCCATGAGGGCGACCAGCACCGCGAGGTTGCCGCCGGCCAGGACGCCCGCTACCGCAGGGCCTGGGCGATCCAGCGGATGGGGCGGCACCGCCGGCCCCAACGGTTGACCGGCTCGCAAACCGCCGTGCAGGCGCGCCGCCAGCGCCAGCGCGTCGGACCAACCCGCCTCGCCACGATGCCAGTCGGAAGCCGGCATCGGCGCATGCCAGCCAGCGTGGCCCAGCGACTGCCGCACGGCATGCAGCGCCGTCAGGTCGCTGTAGCCGATCAAGGGCTTGGTGCTTTGGCGCAGCAGGGTCATGTCCAGTTGGTCGAGCAGCCGCATGCAGCCATAACCGCCGCGCACGCCGATCACCGCATCCACCGCCGGATCGGCAAAGGCTGCGTGCAGGTCCTGCAGCCGCTGCGCATCGCCGGCCGCCAGATGGCCGAGGGCTGCCGGACCCTGGCAACCGGGAAAGATCTTCGCCCGAAATCCCAGCCGCTCGATCATCGGTACCACCAGCGGCAGGGTGCCCTCACGCGGCGGCCCTGCAGGGGCCACCACCCCCAGGCATGCGCCGGTCGGGAGCGGCGGGAGGATCCAGTCGTTTGTCATCAGGGGTCCTTGGCTATCCAGGGCGGCTGTGTCGGCGCCGATGGCAGGCACAACGATAGCGGCTCCACGGGGTCGCGCCTGCTGGCGCGGGCCGCTATGGCGCTCACCACCCGTTGAACGGCTCGCGCAGGAAGGTTGGCTAGAAAGTGAGGCAGAAAGGTGGCGCAGGAAGGTCGGTCAGGTAAGTCGCTCTGGAGGCCGCTCTGGAGGCCGTTGAAGCAGCCGTTCAAGCAGCCGTTCAGTTAACCGCTCAGGCAGCCCGGAGCGCCAGCCCATCCAGATCCAGTGGGCTGGGCCGGCCGGAAATCAGGTCAGCCAGGATGCGGGCCGAGCCAAAGGAGAAGGTGAACCCCAGCGCGCCATGGCCCACGTTAAGCCAGAGGCCGGTCAGCGGCGTGGCCCCCAGCATGGGAGCGCCGCTGGGCGTGGCGGGGCGCAGGCCTGCCCACGGCACCGCCTGCGAATAATCCGCGGCCTTGGGGAAGCTGGCCAACACATTGCGGTGCAGCGCCGCCAGGCGGGACGGATCCAGCGAGGTGTCCTCGCCCACCAGGTCCACCATGGCCGCCACGCGCAGTTGCTGGCCGATGCGGGCGTAGAGGGTCTTGCGTTCGAAGTCGGTGACGCTGACAGCCGGCGGGCGATGTTGCCCGCCGATGGGCGCCGACAAGCTGTAGCCCTTGAGCGGATACAGCGGCAACCGGATGCCCAGCGGCGCCGCCAGCGCGGCGCTCTGCAGGCCGGCCGCCAGTACGAAACCGTCGGCCGCCAGCTCGCCCTCGGTGCTGCGCAGCGCCACCACTCGGCCATGCTCTTCCACAAAGCCCAGCGCATGGGCATGGACCCAGCCTCGGAAGTTGGGGTGCTGCTCCAGTCGACGGCCCAGTTGGAGGCACATGGCATGGCAATCCGCCACCGCCTCACCGGCTGTGAAGATGCCACCGGCCAGCCAAGGTTCGCCACAGTCGCCCAAGGCGGGTTCCAGCGCCAGGCATTCGTCGCGAGACATGGCCCGTTCCGGCCCCTTGGGGTCTGACTGCCGTGCGGCGCGTTCAAACGCCGCCGGCTTGCGATAGACCACCAGCTTGCCTGGGGTCCGCAGTTCGATGGCGTTGAGTGCCGCCTCCCGTTGCAGCTCCAGGAAACACCGCTGGCTGAACGCGCCCAGCGCCAGCAGCCGGGCGGTGGTGCGGCGATTGGTGGAGGCCTTGCAGTGCGCCAGGAAGGCCCCCAGCCAGCGCCACTGCGCCAGGGTGCCGTCTGGCCGCAAACGCAGCGGCCCGTCGCGGTCCAACAGCCAGCCCAGGGCCTTGAGCGGCACGCCGGCATCGGCCAGCGGCGACACATAGCGGTAGCTGAGCTGACCCCCATTGGCGCGGCTGGCCCCTTGCGCCAACGCGGCGGCGCGCTCCACCAGGGTGACCCGGTGGCCGGCCTGCACCAGGGCCCATGCCGTGGTCAGGCCCACGACACCGCCACCGATCACAACAAGCTGTTTCATCCCCTGTGGACGTTTTTTGAACTGTCTCGCAGAGTACGGAGTTGGCGCGGCGGCGACCAATGAAAGCCGTGTCGCCACCCATAACTGAGGCCTATGTATCGACTCTCGATCTTCTCGATGTGCTTCCCATCGGGCATGCGGCCAAGGGACTGCATGTGTTTGTAGAACGTGGTTCCCGTTTAATCGGAAACGAGCTGGTCCTCAAACCACTGAGTCCCACTCGAAGCACATGAAGCGTTGGGCGGGCGAAGCAACAGCAATCGCGACGCGATCAGTTGGCCCAGGCACGAGTAACGAGTTCCCATCTGCGCGACCCCTTACAGGATGTGGGGTGTCGCACTTCAAACTTGGGCCCGACACTTCTCCTTCCTCACGTTCAGCGAGGGTGGACCATAGCCAAAACCGATGGAGGTTACGGCTCGTCCATTTCTCCTGCACGAGCAGCACACTTTTTCATGTCTAGCGAGAATTCAATCGGTTTGCGTGCGCGGGTTCTACCGAACGAAAATCCATCGCCTTTTTCAGTCAACAACCTGTACTCCCTCAGGGTCGCAATTTGATCAGCCTCATTCAACTTTCTAAAAGCCAAACAACTTATTTTCGATGGCGGCGACAAATTTCGCAGGCTATTCTTCGCCAACAATGGACTCTCATAGAGCCCCTCCTCCTCAATAACCGTAAAACTTCCGACCACCTTATCGGGACGAGACAATCGCTGCTTTGCCGATGCATCGCGGATGACCATTGAATCGCCCAATGTCAATTTTGCAATTTCCGCAATCTGTTCTTCGCGCAGCAAAAGAAACACCTTTATTCGATCATGATAGTCCGCAATTGCGCGGGGATCATATATAACGACAGCATTACCATAGGAATCAAAAGCCGCAGCCACCAAAAAATCGTTTGTCGCAAAAGGAATCCAATTTGTACTATGAGCGACCCGTGGAACCAGTTGTGCCTCTGCAAAATCCAAAAGGCCGAACAACATTGCAAGAGCAACACCAAAATAGCGTACCATGGCTAATCTCCATTACAATTTTGGAATTTAAGCTTCTTCTCCGCTGCTGCCGCTTCTGTCTGCGCAGTTACCATCACGCGCTCAATATTTTTGATGTCGAGCTCGAGCCTTCGAAGTTCAGCGCCATCTGAAGAATCCAAAATTTTTTTGTTCTTCTTTTCAAATAGCTGGTCTAGTTGCCGCGTGAGCCTTTGGATATCTTGCTCGGCTTGTTTCGCGCGAAAACTCTCCTGTTGTGCAATAAGACTGGTGGTCGCAAAACACTTGAATTCGCTCAATTGTTGGCGGGTTGCAAAATAGCCGCCGATCCAGGCGATGGCTCCGCCGATCACAACTACGGCGCCAATGAGTTCTTTTAGCTGAAAAACTGAAGTCAAGAATCCTCCTGATGGGGCAGCAGGCTCCAGCTTATGCGCTTGCAAATCTTTCTGGGTGGCCATTTTTATCCCGTCTTCTTAATGAACAGACATGAAGGACTCAGTATTACAGTCAGCTGTAGATTACGCTTACCTGCTGTGATTGACATACACAACATGTATGACGAGCGGCAATGTCTAGGGAGCGCCTCCACGCCCGCCATTAGCACGCGGCGCAGAAACTTGGTTGCTAGTCTAGAAATATGGCGATTCCGGGCTCTCGAATTCGGCTCGGAAAAATAGCCGATTCAATCTATTGAAGCCGGCGATCGCGACAGATCGACTCGACCGCAACTGCTGGCGACGTTGGTCGACGAGGTCCTTCAGGACTTGATGCGCCGCGGTAGAGCTCCGCCTGCGCGAACAAGCGCGCTGGCCAGCTTCAAGTTCTCATCGGCCTTGCGCAGCTCACGAACCTCACGCTCAAGCCGCTTCACGCGTCGGGCCTCCGTGGTCGTCGTCACGCCTTCACGAACCCCGGCACCGACCCCCGTGCGCTTGACCCATTCATTGAATGAACGTCTGTGGCACGCAGCCAATGTTGGGCGCGATGAACTGAATAGCAGCCCACGGCGTACTCCCCTCGCTGCTCCTGCACCATCCTCACGGCTCGCTCGCGGATCTCGAGCGAGAACTGTGCGACTTGCTCATGGCTCAATCCTTTCCGGGTCGTGGTCCTCATCAAAACCCAGTGCGGCTGAGACGTCGCCCACGACGGTACCCAGGCGCTCGCCAGCGGCGCCGGAGTGTGCCAACAAGCGGCGTAGAGGTCGCTCGGCATGCGGGCCTCCAAGAATTTCTCGTAAATGCCAGAGCACGACTCTCCCGCCTACTCCGGTTTCAGTGACGCCACCAAACCGGACTGCGCCAACTGTTCCGCCGCCCGCTCCATCTCTGCCCTCGTCACGGACCGAACGATCACCAGATTGGGCTCGAAGAACACACGGCCGTTCTCAAGCTCACTTTCGATCTCCTGGCCGAGGCGTGTCGAGTCGTAGAAGTTCAGACGATATTGCTTCTCGGCGACGGTTATCAGCGCCTCTGAGAACCATCCCTTCGCCGCCACTTCCCATTCGTAGTCCGCAAAGTCGGACGGCAAGGTCAACGAATGACTCGACATGCCCACTTTTTTCTACCTCACGCAAACGAGGCTGCTGCAATGGTCTCGTCCATTCCTTGGACGCGGGCGTTGGCAGAAGAGTTGTTGGAGTTTCTCCCCCGCATCACCCGCCTCAGACCACTGCGCCGATGGCGTTGGCCGTGGCCTCGACGTTGCGGGTGTTCAAACCCGCAACGCACATGCGGCCCGAGCGCAGGATGTAGACACCGAACTCCTCACGCAGCCGGTCCACCTGGGCCGCTGTAAGCCCCGTGTAGCTGAACATGCCGCGCTGGGTCAGGAAATAGTCGAAGTTTCGGCCCGGCACCTTGGCCGACAACACTTCGAACAGTGCATTGCGCATGGCGAGGATGCGTTCCCGCATCGCCTCCACTTCACCTTCCCACAGGGTGCGCAGGCGTGGGTCCGACAGCACCTTGGCCACCACCTGGCCACCATGATGCGGCGGGTTGGAATAGTTGCGGCGGATGGTGGACTTGAGCTGGCCCAGCACATTGCCGGCCTGCGCCGCGTCGGGGCACACCACCGACAGCGCGCCGCAACGCTCGCCATACAGGCTCATGTTCTTGGAGAAACTGTTGGCCACCAGGAAGCTCAGGCCGGCACCGGCCAGGGCGCGCACCGCGAAGGCATCTGCCTCCAACCCATCGCCATAGCCTTGATAGGCCAGGTCCAGGAAGGCGATCAGGTCACGTTGCTGCAGCACCGGAATGAGGGCGTCCCACTGCAGCGGCGTGAGGTCCACACCGGTGGGGTTGTGGCAGCAGGCGTGCAGCAGCACGATGCTGCGGGCGGGCGCCTCGGACAGCGCCTGCAGCATGTCGTCAAAACGCAGGCCACCCGTGGCCGCGTCGTAGTAGGGATAGGTGCGGCATTCGATGCCGGAGCCCTCGAACACGGCGCGGTGGTTGTCCCAGGTGGGGTCGGAGAGGTAGATGGCGCTGTCGGGGAAATAGCGCTTGAGGAAGTCCGCGCCCACCTTCAGGCCGCCGGACGAGCCCACGCCCTGGATGGTGGCCACCCGCTGGTCCCGCAGGACGTCACTGTCCGGGCCGAACAGCAGCTTGCCCACCTCGGTGCGGAAGTTCGCTGCCCCTTCCATGGGCAGGTAGGGACGGGCCCCGCCCTGCTCCACCACCGCCAGTTCGGCTTGGCGAACGGAATCCAGCATCGGGATGCGGCCGTCGTCATCGAAGTAGATGCCGATGGACAGGTTGATCTTGGCCGTGCGGGGATCCTTCTGGAATGCCTCGTTGAGGCTGAGGATGGGATCGCCGGGGTAGGCGTCGACGTGCTGGAACATGCTGAACTCCACGGTGCGGACAAAAGGCGTTGCCCATTATCCCCAGGTCCGCGCCTTCCTCCGCGAGCACCGACAATCCCGCGCACCGGCGCACAAGCGCCATCGGGGAGCCTCGGCTCCCTCCCAGAATCAGGAGACCTATGTTCGACCAGACAGCATTCAATGAGCGCGGCGCCACCTGCCTGCCCGGCCACCTTGGCATCGAGATCCTGACGGTTCGCAGCGGGGCGGTGAGCGCCCGGCTGCCCGTGCGCGAGGCCGTGATGGCCCCCAACGGCTACCTGCATGCCGGCACCGTGGTGACGCTGGCCGATACCTGCTGCGGTTATGGCTGCGTGGCCAGCCTGCCCGAGGGCGCCCAGAGCTTCACGACGGTGGAGCTGAAGTCCAACCACCTGGGCACCGCCCGGGACGGCGTGATCGAGTGCACCGCCACCGCCGTTCACATGGGCCGCACCACCCAGGTCTGGGACGCGGTGGTCACGCACAACGGCAAGACCATCGCGCTGTTCCGCTGCACGCAGATGCTGCTGTATCCGAAGGGCTGATCCCGGCCCACGACTTCCGCGGTCAGGGCTTGGCGCCCAGCGCCATCAACGCCCGCGCCACCAGCACCAGCTTGGGCGCGATGCTGTCGAGCTGAACGAATTCGGCCTGGTTGCTGTGAGCGCCAAAGCCGCGCACCCCCAGGCCTTCCACCACCGGCGCCCGCGTGGCTGCGGCCGCGAAGGCAGCGTCCGTGCCACCACCCGTCGGCACATCCCGGACCACCAGCGCCAGGCCTTGTTCGGCGGCCAGCGTGGTCAGGGTGGCTCCCAGCGCACGTGAGGCCGGGGTGGCATGCAGGGGCGGCCGGCGGCGTTCGAAGCTCAGCGAGACCTCGGACTCCGGCAGCAGCCGGTTCTGGATGCGCTTGCGCAGTTCAGCCTCGATGAGGTCGAAGTCCTCCACCCGCTCCACCCGCACATCAGCCGACGCTTCGGCCGTAGGCGGGATCATGTTGCGCACCACGCCAGACCTCGACACCGTCCAATGCACCTGCCGGCCGACCTTGGGGTCGGACAGGTCCCGTGCCTGCAGCACCTGGTGGGAGAGCTCATACAGCGCATTCACGCCACGCTCGGGGGCCGCGCCCGCATGCGAGGCCCGCCCCTTCACCGACAAGGTGGCGGCACCAATGCCACTGGTGGCCAGGCGCAGGATGTCCGGGCCCTCGGGCCCACCACCGCCCTCAAAGGACAGGACGGCGTCATGTTCGCCCCCCAGTTGCGTGATGCGATGGCGCGAGGCGGGGGAACTGATCTCCTCGTCGCCGTTGATTAACACGGTGATCTCGCCGCAGTCCTTCCAGCCCGTGGCTTTGAGCATCGCCAGCACGTGCAGGATCGTGGCCACGCCCTGCTTGTCGTCGGCGATGCCCAGCCCATAGGCCCGTTGGCCTTCAATGCGGAAAGGCTGCTGGGCCAGCATGCCGCGCGGGTAGACGGTGTCCATGTGCGCGATCAGCAGCACCTTGCCCCGCCCCTGGCAGCCCTTGAACCGGGCCAAGACCATGGGGCCGACCTTCTCCGGTGTGTCGAACATGCGGTAGAGGTCGGCGCCGGGTTCGAGCAGGGTCACCTCACCGCCCAGGTCCTTCAGCCGCTGGGACACCACCGCGGCAATGCGGTCCAGGCCCTGACGGTCCGAGCTGCCGGATTCGATCTCCACCAACTGCTGCAGCGTCTTGAGCAGCGCCGGTTGTTCCTGGGCGGCCAAGGCCTGCAGGGCGGGCAAGGGCACGGCGGCAGCAGGGGTCTGCGCATGCGCACTGATGGCAGACAGGGCCAGCAACAGGCTGGGAAGCACACCAGGAAGCAGGCGAGCGAAGCGGGAGGTCAGCGGCTTCATCGAGAGGGCCCAGGAGTGGAAAACACCGATCCTACGGGACCTCTGCATCACTCCCGCGAGCCGAGGTGGCCCTGATTCGGGATGGGGCGCACGGCGCAGACCACAGCCATAGCGGGCGCTATGGCGAGGATTTGCAACGCGGCGGAAAGCCTGAAGCGGGGTCACAGCGGCCGCGAGGAGTCATTCAGAGGTTCATTAGGGGACACCGACGCTGACGGCGCTGCCAAACAGCCGTTGAAAGTGTTTCAGGCATGGCGGACTGTTCCGGTGGCGACCGGCCCTCTAGGATGCAAGCTCATCAACCGTCCCCCGGTCGGGCTGCTCGGCAGCGCCGGCCCGCTGCTTCATGAATGCCACTGCGCCCCTCCAGACTGCCACGGCCCGCACTGCAGCCACGCCGCCGCTCAGTTTCATCGCCGTATTGAAAGCCCAACCTGCGGCGCGGATAGCCATGTCCTCAGCCCTTCAGGCCCTGGTGATGCCAACCCGCCAGGAGCCGGGCTGCCTGGACTATCAGCTGTTCGAGCTGACGGACGAACCGGGCACCTTCTACATGCGCGAGTCCTTCACCGACGAACTGGCCATGGAAGCGCATCGGGCCACGCCCCATTTCCAGGCTTTTGCGGCGCAGATGGACGGCTGGCTGGCCGAACCCATGCGCCTCGTGCGGCTGACGGCCATCAACTGAAGTGGATGGCCTGCCACCTGTACAGCGTCAGGCGCCAGGCAAGGTGGGCTGCCAGCACTTGTTTCTACCTATGGCGACGGCAGGGGCGATGGCCCACACAGCGCCAGGGTCACTACGTTAGGGGTGGCAGCCTGTTGCGGCATGCGGCAAGCTTGATTTCACGGCAGGCGGCACCGAGTCCCCGGACGCGGTTGCTGGCCTGATGAGCAGCCCCTCAAGCCTCGTGCGTTCCACCATGCGCCTCACGCTTGCCCATCCGCTCACGCCCACGACCACCACCGCGCTGATTGCCGCGCTGGCGATAGCTGCGTTCGTCATTCTGGCGGCGTGGACATCGCCCGCACTGGCTTAAGGCCAGCGCAGGTCAAGGCGGGGCCCTCAACGACCTATTGCGCCAGCGCGCGTTCAATATCGCCGCGCAGGGATGCCGGTGAGTCGTTGGGCGCGAAGCGTTTGATCACCTGCCCGTCCCGACCGACCAGGAACTTGGTGAAGTTCCACTTGATCACCTGGGTGCCCAGGATGCCGGGCTTTTCGCCCTTGAGCCATTGCCACAAGGGGTGGGCCTCGGCGCCGTTGACCCTGATCTTGCCCATCATCGGGAAGCTCACGCCGTAATTCAGCTGGCAGAAGGAAGCGATTTCCTCGTTGTTGCCAGGGTCCTGGCCACCAAATTCATTGCTTGGAAAACCAACGATGACAAGCCCGCGCGCCTGGAATTCCCGCCAGAGTTCCTCCAGGCCCTTGAACTGGGGCGTGAAGCCACATTCACTGGCGGTATTCACCACCAGCAGGACCCGGCCACGGTACTGGGACAGCGGTACCTGCTCACCGGTGATGCTGACCGCGTCAAAGTCGAAGGCTGTCTGGCTCATGTTGGATGCTTCCCCTCGGGTTGGTGGGTGGATCGTAGCGCGCAGCGACGCTCACCGTCTGGACACACACGGACGGCACTCGCCCATCACTTCGGCTGATCACGACTGATCACGGCTCACCACGGCTGATCACCGCTTGGCACGCCCGACCTGGCTGCCCCAGGCCGACGGCGGCGCCCACCGCGCGAGCCCGCCCGCGCCCTCAGCTCGGCCGCCGCTCCCAGGCCGCCAGCATGGCGGCCGACAAGATGGCCAGGCCGCCCAGAGCCGTGCGCAGGTCCAGCGACCCGCCGCCCAGCCACAGCGCCGACAGGGCGGCCACCGGCACCTCGGTCAGCATCACCACTGCCGTGACGTTGGCCGGCAGCCGGGTGGCGCCATATTGCAGGGACATGTTGGAGGCGAAGAACAGCAGCGCCATGCCTGCCAGCGGCAGGCACCAAAGCGCGGAAGGCAGCCCCGGCCAGCCCACCAGGCCGCGCCCGGCCATGACGGTGGCCGCCACGCCGGCCACGATCACACCGCCGCTGAACATGGCCAGCGCCCGTGCACCAGGGCTGCTGGCCGCCTGGCGGCGCAGCATCACGTTGTTGAAGGCGAAGGTGAGGCCGCCCAACAGGCCCAGCCCGTCGGCCAGGCTGTTGGGCAGCGGCCAGCCGCCACCCGTTGGCGCCAGCACGACCCACGCACCGCCCAGGGCCAGTGCGATGCGCACGCCCGCCAGCAGGGTCAGCGGCTCCTTGAGCACCACCCGCGCCAGCAGCACGGCCCACAGCGGCATGAGATAGAAGAGCAGGACGACCCGCACCACATCGCCGGTGGCCACCCCCCAGTTGAAGGCGGTATTGGTGGTGCCCGCGGCCAGCAGCACCAGCCACAGGCCGGGCGATCGCAGCAGTTCGGCCACGGCACCGCGCTGCGTCACCAGCACCACCACCCAGGAGAGGGCATACATGATGACCGTGGTCCACAGGGGGTGCAGCCCAACGGCCTCGAACTGGCGGAATGGCCACCAGGAGAGCCCCCAGACCAGGGCGTTGAACATGAGGGCGAGGACCGGCATGGGCAACGCGAGGGCGCGGGCTGGCGAGGGGGACGGGGCGGAGGTGACGGACAAGATGGCGCCCGCTGGTGCGGGATTGAGCGGGTGAGTGAGCGGGTGATCCGGTGCGGTTGGGGCGGTTGGGGCGGATCAGGCGGATGATCGAGCGGATGACCGGAACGAGCGATTGAAGCGAAATGAGTGTCAGCGGGGACATCCGCTGGGCCGGTGCACTGGAAAAGCTGCGGGGTGGAAGCGTTCAACACCCCCTCATCCGGGCGTTTGCCAGACACCTGGGAGTCGCTTTTTAGCGGGATAAGGCCATCAGGGGCTTGGATCCTGCGCGAAGCCGGCCAACAATGCCCAGGGTTTATAGCATGGCGCAAGCCCTGACCCTGACCTACAACCGGGGCGCCTCGCGCCTGTCATCCGGGTGGCCTACGCTTGGGTGAACGGCGTTGACGCTGCTGACACCGAACCGACCGACTCGAGACATTGGGAGACCTCCTCTTGGACCACCTGGCCTGTTTTGCCCCGGAAGACCTCCGCTCCTCGCAGGCCCCCGACCTGCAAGGCTTCCACTGGCGTTTGTTGGCACAAGGGGATTCCTGGTTCTCCACGGCCGAGGCCAAACTGAGCGCCCACGCCAACCTGCTGCAGGAACTGGTGCTCTCCAAGCCGACCGCGGCCGTCAACTGCGCCGGCCAGCGCGAAAGCCTGGCCCGGCTGGTGGAGCTGGCCTCCGTGCCGGACTTTGTGCAGCTGCTCACCGGCCCGGACGCCCCCACCTGGGACGGCATCCTGCTGTCCGTGGGCGGCAACGACCTGATCAAGGCCGCCCAGACGCCCAGCCAGATCGACGGCGAGGACATCCCCCTCGAACTGCGGCTGCTGCGCCGCCAGACCGAATGGGGCCCGCCCTCGGCCGGCGTGGGCCGATATTTCTCGGAACCCGGCTGGGCGACCTATGCCGCCTACCTGAAGGCCAACCTGCAGCACCTGCTGTCCCTGCGGGACCAGGGGCCCTCGGCCGGCAAGCCGGTGTTCATCCACTGCTATGCGGTGCCCGTGCCCCGGCCCGCAGGCGCCGAAGACGCCGGCCACGGCCCCTGGCTGTACCCGGCGCTCAAGGCCTATTCCATCCCGGCGGCGGACTGGGCGGCGGTCAGCCGCCTGATGGTCATGCACCTGGCGCTGCTGCTGAAGACGCTGATGGCAGACAAGGTGGCCTTCCCCGGCCTGTTTGTCTTCGACTCGACCGCCGTGCCCCTGGCCCCGGCGGCGGCGGGCGCCAGCGGCATCAGCGGCGACTGGCACAACGAAATCCACCTGAATCACAGCGGCTGCTTCAAGATCGGCCGCGCCTGGTCCGAACACATCGAACAGGTGCTCACCACCGGCGGGCTGGTGCAGAACACACCCAGCGGCAAGGGCCGGGAAAAGCGGCGCTAGGCACCCCCTGATGAAAAAAACCCGCCATCTGGCGGGTTTTTTCTTGAACGCTGCGGGCTTTGGTGGCCCGGCTGCTCAGTGCTTGTCGCTGCGCGCAATCGCCAGCAAGCGTTCCATTTCCTCGGTGTGTTCGCGCATGTTGTGGCGGTGCCAGCGGCCAACCATCCACATGATGGAAGCAATGGTCAGGCCGAAGACGGTGATGGAGCCGAAGGCCGAGGTGCCGAAGCGGGTCAGGATGGTGTAGAGCGCGCCCAGGCCCAGGATGCAGGCCTGTTCGTTGAAGTTCTGCACGGCGATGGAGCGGCCGGCGCCCATCAGGTTGTGGCCACGGTGCTGCAGCAGCGCATTCATGGGCACCACCAGGTAGCCCCCCACCCCGCCCAGCAGGATCAGGAAGGGCACGGCCAGCCACAGCCGGTCGATGAAGTTCAGCACCAGCATCAGCAGGCCCATGGCGATGCCCAGCGGGATGACGTTGGTGGCCTTGTCCAGCCGAATCGTCATGGACGCCACCACGGCCCCCACCGCCGTGCCCGCCGCCACCACACCCGCCAGCAGGGACGCCTGCGTCGTGCCATAACCCAGCGCCGCACCGGCCCAGGCAAAGACGATGTAGCGCATATTGCCCGACACCCCCCAGAACAGCGTGGTCATGCCCAGGGAGATCTGGCCCAGCTTGTCTTGCCACAGGCGGGAGTTGCAGGCGGCGAATTCACGCACCAGCGCCGCTGCGCCATGCGCCACCGGCTGCAGCGGGGCTTCCGTGCGCGGAATCCGCAGGTTGAACAGTGCGGCGATGCCGTAGAGGATCACCATGAAGGCGATAGCGGCCTGCGGCGCGGTATCGATGCCGGTGTCGATGAGCGGGAAATCGAAGGCCAGCAGCACAGAGGCGGTGCGCGCGTCGATGAGGATGCCGCCCACGCCCACCCCGAGGATAATGGAGGTGATGGTCAGGCCTTCGATCCAGCCGTTGGCCTTCACCAACTGCGAGGGCGGCAGCAGTTCGGTCAGGATGCCGTACTTGGCCGGCGAGTAGGCGGCAGCCCCCAGGCCGACGATGGCGTAGGCCACCAGCGGATGCACCCCCACCAACATGCTTAGACAGCCCACCACCTTGATGGTGTTGGACACGAACATGACCTTGCCTTTGGGAACTGCATCGGCAAAAGCGCCCACAAATGGCGCCAGAACGACGTAGAAGAGCGCAAACATGGGCACCAGCGCGGCACGTTGCCACTCGGCCGACCCATTGGTGCGCAGCATCTCGACGGCAGCCACGAACAACGCGTTATCAGCCAGCGAGCTGAAAAACTGCGCTGACATGATGGTGTAGAAACCTTTTTTCATGGACCCGGCTATCTGGAACTGCGGCTTGCGTCGACTGGCGGCGGAGAACTTGCGGCGGAGATCACGCTGGTCCACACAGGTCATCACAGCGCTGCGGCGGGTTTATAGCATGCGCTTGTTTTCGTAACTGTCCTGCGCAGGTCCAAGTCTGTGTGTTAATTGCAGCCGTTCCGTCCGTGTAAGGTACGGGTGAGGGCTGGGCCACCCCCAGGCGGCGGATGGCTTGCGGGCACAATGCAGGTCATGCCGCGCCCTATAGAAGCTATCATCCATCAGCCCGCGTTGGCCCATAACCTGCAGCGGGCCCGCGACTGCACCCCCGATGCCCAGGTCTTCGCCGTCGTCAAAGCCAATGCCTACGGCCACGGCATCGAACGTGTGTTCGAGGCCTTCCGGGCCGCCGACGGGTTCGCGCTGCTGGACCTGGACGAAGCCCAGCGCCTGCGCGATCTGGGTTGGCGCGGCCCCATCCTGCTGCTGGAAGGCTGTTTCGAGGCCCGCGACCTGGAGCTCTGCTCCCGCCTGCGCCTGTGGCATGCGGTTCATTGCGAGCAACAGATCGACTGGCTGGCCATGCACAAGACGCATGAACCGCACCGGGTCTTCCTCAAGCTCAACAGCGGCATGAACCGTCTGGGGTTCACCCCCAGCGCTTTCCGGGGCGCCTGGACGCGGCTCAATGCCCTGCCCCAGGTGGACGAAATCTCCCTGATGACGCACTTCTCGGACGCCGATGGCCCTCGGGGCATCGACCGGGCCCTGGCCGTCTTCGAGGAAGCCGCGGCGGACCTGCCTGGCGAGCGTTCATTGAGCAACAGTGCCGCCGTGTTGCGCCACAGCAGCCGGCCGGGCGTGCGGGCCGACTGGGTGCGCGCCGGCATCATGAGCTACGGGAGCGCGCCGGACTTCCCGGAGCACGACATTGCCCACTGGGACCTGCGCCCCACCATGACCCTGCGGTCCAAAGTCCTGGCGGTTCAGGCCCTGCAGCCCGGCGACAGCGTAGGGTATGGCAGCACCTTCGTGACCGAACGCCCGATGCGTATCGGCATCGTGGCCTGCGGTTACGCCGACGGCTACCCGCGCCACGCCTGCCACGGCACCCCGGTGCTGGTAGGCGGGCGACGCACCGCCACCATCGGCCGTGTCTCCATGGACTTGCTGGCCGTGGACCTGACCGACCTGCCCCAGGAGGGCGCGGGCAGCGAAGTGACCCTCTGGGGCCAGGGGCCTCAAGGCAGCGTGCTGGCCATCGACGAAGTGGCGCGCGCCGCCGGCACCATCGGCTACGAGCTGATGTGCGCCGTGGCCCGCCGGGTGCCGGTGCACCTGGACCCGCTGGTCTGAGCCGGCGCGGCGACCTCCATGCATCTGGCCTGGACACCGGCGGACTGGGAGGTGGAGATCTCCGCCATCCGCGCCAGCGGCCCGGGCGGCCAGAACGTCAACAAGGTCTCCAGCGCGGTGCACCTGCGTTTTGACATCCACCGCTCCAGCCTGCCGGCGGTGATCAAGGAACGGCTGCTGGCCCTGTCGGACCAGCGCATCACCGCCGAGGGCGTGGTGGTCATCAAGGCCCAGGAATCCCGCAGCCAGGAGCAGAACCGGGCCGATGCCCTGGCGCGGCTGGTGGCCCTGGTGCAAGGCGTGGCCCACACGCCCAAGGCGCGCCGGGCGACCCGGCCGACCTACGGCTCACAGCAACGCCGGCTGGCGGGCAAGGCGCAGCGGGGCGAGGTGAAATCCGGCCGCGGCAAAGTTCGTTTGGATTGACATGTTCAAGGCGTTCCGGATTTTTGTGTTGCTGGTCATCCTCGCCGTTGTCGGCGGCACGGCGCTGATGCAACGCTGGCAAGCGCAGTCCTGGCGCCGTACGCAGGTGATCACCGTCTACCCGATCAATGTGGACGGCAACCCGGCCACGGACGCCTATCTCGACCAACTCGACCAGCTCGAACAACGGGGCGACAGCGCGTTTGCCGACATCGCCCCCTATTTCCAGGCAGAGGCCCGCCGCTACGGGCTGGCGCTGAGCCAGCCGGTGCAGGTGGTGCTGGGCCGGCGCGTGCGGGAACTGCCGCCGCCGGTGCCGCGCGAAGCCGGCATGCTCTCCGCCATGGGCTGGAGCCTCAAGATGCGCTGGTGGGCCTGGCGCAAGACCCCGCCCAGCTCACCCGTGCCGGACGTTCGCCTCTATCTGCTCTACCACCCGGGGGATTTCAACGGCCCGCTGCCGCATTCCACCGGCATGGAAAAGGGCCGCATGGGGCTGGTCCACCTGTTTGCCAGCCGCGCCCAGCAGGGGCCGAACCAGGTGGTGATCGCCCATGAGGCGCTCCACACCTTCGGCGCTACCGACAAATACGACCCCGGCACGCTGATGCCCACCTTCCCGGAGGGTTATGCCGCGCCGGACCAGCAGCCCACCCTGCCGCAGGACCAGGCGGAGCTGATGGCCGGCCGGATCCCGGTGCGCCCGGGCGAGGCGCGCATTCCGGCCCATCTGGGGCAGACGGTCATCGGCCGCAGGACGGCGGAAGAGATCAACTGGATCAAGCGTTAGGAAGCGTGCCGCGTCAGCGCTGCCGCGTCGCGGCGTAGATGCTGCCCAGGCACAGCGCCATGCCCGCCACTGACAGCACGGTGGGGTGCCAGCCTTCCAGCAGCGCGGACAGCACCAGCGCAATCACCGGAATCACCACGCCGGTCAGTGCGGCCCGGGCGGTGCCCTGGCGCTGCGCCAGCTTGAAATACAGCACAAACGCCACGACCGAGCCAAACACTGCCAGGTACAGCAGCGAGGCGATGTAGGACGGCTGCCACGAGAACTGAAGGCCCTCGCCAGCGACCAGCGACATCGTGATCAGGAACACCGCGCCATACCCCATGCTCCAGGCCAGCACTGGCACCAGCGGCAGGCCACGGCGGGTCAGCGTCAGGGTGAGCACATTGCCGATGCAGGCGGCCAGCACGGCCCCCAGCCCCATCAGCAGGCCATAGGTGGCGGAAGGGCGGGCGCCGGTGGAGGCAATCTCCGGCCAGAAGATCATCACCACGCCCAGCACGCCGCCCACGGCCGCCGCCAGGAATCGCGCCGAGACCCGCTGCGCAAAGAACACCCGGCCGGACAGGGCATTGCCGAACACCATCAGGCAGAACAGCACCGCCACCAGGCCCGACGGGATGTGGCGTTCGGCCTCATACACCGAGTAGTAATTGCCGCTGTATTGGACGATGCCCGTGGCCAGCATCAGGCCATGGGCCGACCAGGGCAGCCGCAGCGACAGGCCCTGCCAGCGTGACACCCCCGCCAGGATCAGCGCGGCAATGCCAAAACGCCAGCCCACGGAATTCAGCACCGGCACGCCGGAGGCCAATTGGTAGAGGATGACGTGCCAGGTGCTGGCCCAGATCAGGGTGGGGCCCCAGAACAACCAACGGTCGGACAACTTGGACATCACAGTGGCGCAGCACCCTCAACGGGACTGCGCATGAAGCGTGGGACGCCCCCAGGCGCGCCGGGGGCGAGAAATGAGGGCGGCCGCTCAAGCGAAATGAGACGGAAGAGGCAGCCGTTGGGGCTCGGCAGGCCAGTCCTGCCGGCGGGTGTGACCTGTGGGCCCGGCCGGTGGCAGCAGCGCCGAGGGGTGTGTCAGCTCCGCTTGATGGTGGCGAGCAAGGCACCCGCCGCCACAAAGAGCGAGCCGAACACCCGGTTCAGCGCCTTCAGGTGGGATTCGGAGCGCAGTGCCGACAGCACCCGCGAGGCCAGCGCCGTGTAGCCGGCCATCACCACCGCATCCGTGAACGACAGCGTGGCGGCAATGACGGTGTACTGGGGCCCCAGGTGCTGGTTCAGGTCGAGGAACTGCGGCACCACGGCCAGCAGGAACACGGTGCCCTTGGGGTTGACGGCGTTGATGCCCCAGCCGCGGATGATCAGCTGTCGTCGGGTAACGGGTTTGTCTTCACTGCGTTGCGCCACCAGTGGCTTGCCGGGGGAGCGCCACTGCTGGATGCCCAGGAAGACCAGGTAGGCCACGCCGGCCCACTTGACCAGGGCGAAGGCCTGCTCGGAGGTGGCGATCAGTGCGCCCAGGCCGGCCCCCACCAGCACGATCTGGGTCAGGATGCCCAGGATCAGCCCGATGGTGGTGAAGTAACCGCGCTTGAAGCCGTAATTCAGTCCGGAGCTCATGGCCGCAATGGCGCCCGCGCCTGGGGACAGGCTGATGGCCCACGAGGCTGCAAAAAACCCCAGCCAGACTGACAACTCCATGATTCGCTCCTAAACGAACCGGGTTTGTAGCACGCCACCCCCCATCCGGCCGAAGGTAAGGCTTCACGAATGTGGCCGCCAGCCTGCTGACGGACCGTGACTGTTGCGGCAGCGACAATCCAGGCCTATGGCTTCTCCCAAAACGCACTACGTCTGTTCTGAATGCGGCGCCACCAGCGCCAAATGGCTCGGCCGCTGCCCCTCGTGCAGCGCCTGGAACACCCTGGTCGAGACCGTGGCGGAGAGCGCCGGCAGCGGCAAGAACCGTTACCAGTCGCTGGCGCGGAGCCAGCCGGTGGCGACGCTGTCGGAGATCGAAGCCAAGGATTTTGACCGGACCCCCACCTCGCTGGAGGAACTGGACCGGGTGCTGGGCGGCGGCATCGTCAACGGCGGCGTGGTGCTGATCGGCGGGGACCCCGGCATCGGCAAGTCCACCCTGCTGCTGCAGGCGGTGGAAGCGCTGTCCAAGCGGATGAAGGTCTTGTATGTGACCGGTGAGGAGTCTGGCGCCCAGGTGGCCATGCGCGCCCGGCGGCTGGGGCTGGATGGCAGCCAGGTGCGGGTGCTGGCCGAAATCGGTCTGGAAAAGATCCTGGCCACCATTGAGACCGAGGCGCCCGACTTCTGCGTCATCGACTCCATCCAGACCATGTATTCCGAACAGTTGTCCTCCGCGCCCGGGTCGGTGGCCCAGGTGCGCGAATGCGCCGCCCAGCTCACCCGTACCGCCAAGTCCACCGGCTGCGCCATGGTGCTGGTGGGCCACGTCACCAAGGAAGGTGCGCTGGCCGGCCCGCGTGTGCTGGAACACATCGTGGACACGGTGCTGTACTTCGAGGGCGACACCCACAGTAGCTACCGCCTGGTGCGCGCCATCAAGAACCGCTTCGGAGCGGTGAACGAGATCGGCGTCTTCGCCATGACGGAGAAGGGGCTCAAGGGTGTCACCAACCCCAGCGCCATCTTCCTCTCCACTCACGGCGAGCCGGTGCCCGGCTCCTGCGTGCTGGTCACGCTGGAAGGCACCCGCCCGCTGCTGGTGGAACTCCAGGCCCTGGTGGACAGCGGCGGCCCCAGCCCGCGCCGGCTTTCCGTCGGACTGGACCGGGACCGGCTGGCCATGCTGCTGGCGGTCCTGCACCGGCACGCCGGGGTGGCCACCATGGACCAGGACGTGTTTGTAAACGCCGTGGGCGGGGTGCGCATTTCCGAGCCGGCGGCCGACCTGGCCGTGCTGCTCTCCATCCAGAGTTCCCTGCGGGGCAAGCCCTTGCCCAAGGGCTTCTTCGCCTTTGGGGAAGTGGGCCTGGCGGGGGAGGTTCGGCCGGCACCGCGCGGCCAGGAGCGCCTGAAGGAAGCCGCCAAGCTGGGCTTTTCCGTGGCGGTGGTACCGCAGGCCAACGCGCCCAAGAAGCCCATCCCCGGCCTGACCGTGCATGCGGTGGCCCGGATCGAGGACGCCATCGAGATCCTCCGCGGCATGTGAAACTCCTGGTTTTTCCCGGCAGCCACCCCGCCGATTCCATTTTTTGACAGGCCAAGTCCCCCGCCATGCGCCCAGACTTTCCCTTCCAGCCGCGCATTCAGCGCCCCGCCAGCCAGCCCGATGCCGCAGCCGCCGCCGGGAGCCGCGCATGAACCGCTGGTTCGGCATTGCCCTGGCCGTGGCGGCGATGGCCGTCGGCATCCAGCTGTTCGGCTGGAAAGGCGCCATCCTGGCGCTCTCGGTCATCGTGTTCTGGTTGCTGTTGCAGTTCAGCCAACTCATGCGCATCATGCGCACCGCCAATGAAGCGCCGCTGGGCCACGTCAGCAGCGCCTTGATGCTGCAATCCCGGCTGCAAGCCGGCATGACCCTGGTGCAGCTGATCAAGCTCTGCCGCTCCCTGGGGGTGAAGGTGGCGCCGGAAACCTATCGCTGGGCCGACACCGGGGGCGACGCCGTGGAGGTGGTGATGGCGCGTGGCAAGGTGGTGAGCTGGACCCTGTTCCGGGCTGAAACCCCTGGCGAGGCCACGAACCCGGCCTCTGCCAGTGGCGAAGCCGCCACGGGCGAAGACCACCCATCCGCCACGCCAAGGCAGTCATCCCGGGACGGGGTTGCATAAAATCCGGCTCTTTGACGCACAAGGAATTCCCATGTCTTTGGACGACCGCGACGGCAAGATCTGGATGGACGGCGAGCTGGTGGACTGGCGCGACGCAAAGATCCATGTGCTGACCCACACCCTGCACTATGGCTGCGGCGCCTTTGAAGGCGTGCGGGCCTACCAGACGGACCGCGGCACCGCCATCTTCCGCCTGCGCGAACACACCGAGCGGCTGTTCAACAGCGCCAAGATCCTGCGCATGAAGCTGCCCTTCACCATCGAGCAGGTGGAAGAGGCCCAGAAGCAGGTCGTGCGTGAAAACCAGCTGGCCAGTTGCTACCTGCGTCCGCTGACCTGGATCGGTAGCGAAAAGCTGGGCGTCAGCCCCAAGGGCAACAAGATCCACCTGATGGTGGCGGCCTGGGCCTGGGGGGCCTACCTGGGCGAAGAAGGCCTGAAGCGCGGCATTCGCGTCAAGACCAGCAGCTACACCCGCCACCACGTCAACATCACCATGACGCAGGCCAAGACGGTGAGCAACTACACCAACTCCATCCTGGCCAACATGGAAGCCACGGACGACGGCTACGACGAGGCGCTGCTGCTGGACGCCTCCGGCTTCGTCTCCGAAGGCGCGGGCGAGAACCTGTTTGTGGTCAAGAACGGCGTGGTCTACACGCCGGACCTGTCGGCCGGTGCCCTCAACGGCATCACTCGCAACACCATCTTCCACATCTGCCAGGACCTGGGCCTGCAGTTGGTGGAAAAGCGCATCACGCGGGACGAGGTCTACATCGCCGATGAGGCCTTCTTCACCGGCACCGCCGCCGAAGTGACGCCCATCCGCGAACTGGACCGCCTGGAGATCGGCATCGGCAGCCGTGGCCCGATCACCGAGAAGATCCAGACCGCCTTCTTTGATATCGTCAACGGTCGCAACCCCAAGTACGCACACTGGCTGTCCTTGGTCTGAGCCAGGTGCGGCCCCTTCGCGGGGGCTGATGACCTGCCCTCGGCACCGATGCCAGCCCCCGTCGCCCTGCCACAAGCATGGGCGGCGCCAGCCTCGAGAACAACATCATGAGCCAAACGAAATCCGTCGTCGAAGTCACCGCCCAGGACCTGCAAGGCCCCGGCGTGGTGTTCTGCCCTAACCCGAAGATGCCGCTGTGGAGCAACCATCCGCGCGTCTTCATCGACCTGAGCCATGAGGGCCAGGGGCAGTGTGCTTACTGCGGCACGGTCTATCGGCTCAAGGCGGGTGAAGTGCTGCCGGCCGGCCACTGAGCACGGGCAGGCACGATCGTGCGCAAGGCCCAGCCCGCCCTGTTGCTGGCGACCCCGGAAGACACCGAGGCCCAGTTCTACGAAGCCCTGCAGACCGGCGACCTGGAACGGTTGATGGCCATCTGGGGTGACGAGGACGAAGTGGCCTGTGTGCACCCCGGGGGCCCGCGCGTGGTGGGCTTGTCCGCCATCCGCGCCAGCTTTGAAGCCATCTTTGCGCGCGGGTTCATTCCCGTGCACCCCGAGTGCCAGCGCCGTTTGGTGGTGGGGGACACCGCCATCCACCATGTGCTGGAGCGGGTGGAAATCACCAGCGAGGCAGGCACGGAAAGTGCCTGGGTGGTGGCGACCAATGTCTACCTCAAAACCGCCCTCGGCTGGCGCCTGGTGTCGCACCATGCCAGCCCGGGCACCACGCAGGACGTGAAGCAGGAACCGTCGATCGTCTCCTCGGGATCGCCCACGACACTGCATTGAAAGGCGCCATGCACGCCATGCAGTACCAAGCACCGCCCTGGTTGCCGGGCGGCCATGCGCAGACGATCTGGCCTGTGCTGTTCGCGAAGCGTTTCGTGGGTCCGGCCCCGCAGTTCAAGCGGGAACGCTGGACCACGCCAGACGGCGACTTCGTGGATGTGGAACGGCTGGTGGAGACCGGCAGCCGGCTGGGCGTGGCGGCCGCCAATGACGCGCAGGGCTCCGGCACCCCCGCCCCTCAAGTGGCCGCATCGGCCGCCTCGGCCGCTGCGGCGGAGATCGGCTCCGAGCGCCCCCTGCTGGTGCTCTTCCACGGGCTGGAAGGCGGGCTGGACAGCCAGTACATCCAGGCCTTTGCCGCCGTTGCGGCGGAGCGTGGGTGGGCCTTTGCCATGCCCTATTTCCGGGGCTGCTCCGGTGAACTGAATCTGGCGCCCCGCGCCTACCACTCGGGCGATTTCGAGGAAATCGGCTGGATGCTGAGCCAATTGAGGGCGGCCCACCGCGGCCCCATGATCGCGGCCGGTGTCTCGCTGGGCGGCAACGCGCTGCTGCGCTGGGCGCAGGAAGCTGGCGAGGAGGCCGCCAAGACGGTGAAGGCTGTCTGTTCCGTGTGCTCCCCGCTGGATCTGACGGCGGCGGGCCATGCCATCGGCAAGGGCTTCAACTACCTGGTCTACACCCGCATGTTCCTGAACACCATGCGGCCCAAGGCCCTGCGCAAGCTGAAGCAACATCCGGGGTTGTTTGACGGCGAGCGGTTGCGGCGCGCCCGCAACCTCTATGAGTTCGACAACATCTTCACCGCCCCGCTGCATGGGTTCCGGGATGTGGACGACTACTGGTTGCGCGCCTCGGCCAAGCCGCACCTGGCCCGCATCCGCGTGCCGGCGCTGGTGCTGAACGCGCGCAACGACCCCTTTGTTCCCGCCCACAGCCTGCCGGAACAAAGCCATGTGGGCGCCTTTGTCACGCTGTGGCAACCGCATGAGGGTGGCCACGTCGGCTTCCCTGCCGGCCGCCCGCCCGGCCACGTGCTGGCCATGCCTGACAAGGTGTGCCAGTGGCTCGCCCGGGCGCTCTGACGCCCTCACCCACCCATCAGGCGCCCTATGGACCCCATCGTCGAAGCGGCATTGAAGAAGTGGCCCAACGTGCCGCACTGCTATGGCTGGCTGGCGTTGGATGCGCGCGGTGATTGGTACATGCGCGATGAGCGCATCCAGGCGGCGGGGCCCTTTCCAGTGGTGAAGGGCAGCCGCATCGTCCACGACAAGCTGATCGGCTTCATCCAGCGCAACTATGCGTCAGACGCCCACGGCGCCTGGTTCTTCCAGAACGGGCCGCAGCGGGTGTATTTGGAGCTGGAAGCGGCGCCGTGGATCTGGCGGCTGCAGCCGGATGGCCGGGTGTTGAGCCACACCGGGGAGTTGGCCCAGATCCAATCCGGCTGGCTGGATGAACATGACCGCCTGTTCCTGGTGGCGGACATCGGCCTTGGGCTGGTGCACACGCAGGATATGGGCCCGGCGGCGGATGCCATCGAGGCCGGGCGCTGGACGGTGGAGCAGACCACCCACCAGGCTTTGCTGGCGCGCTGCGGTGTGCAACTGGAACCTGCGCCAGCGGATCCGCCCATCCAATAGCGACCCCTGGACGGAACACCCTGGACGGAAAAAAGGCCGATCCGTGAGGATCAGCCTGCGGATCAACAACCCGTTATTGCGAGGCCGCCGAGGCAGCGCCTGAGGCGCCGTCAGCGGCGGCACTTGCGGCCGCAGGCGCCTTGGGCTCGTCAAACTTGGCGCCGCCATGGTTGGCCATGTAGACCACTGCGCGGGCGATTTCGAAGTCGCTGGCGTCACCGCCACCTTGCGGCGGCATGGCGTTCTTGCCCTTGAGTGCGGAGTGCAGCAGCGCTTCGAAGCCGGTCTTGAGGCGGGGGCCCCAGGCGTCTGCATCGCCGAACTTTGGCGCACCGAGCGTGCCGGTGGCGTGGCAGGCGGCGCACTGGGCCTTGAAAATGTCTTCACCGGACCGGGAGGCGGCGGGGTTGCTCAGGTCTTTGAGCTCGATCGCGCCGACGGGCTGGATGCGCGCAGCAACCGCTTCGGCGTCGGTGACATCGCTGCCGGCAGCGGGCTTGACCTCACTGGAGACATAGTTCGCGGCCAGGATCAGGACCACGATGGGGATCAGGAAAGCAAAGAACACCGCGACGATCAGCTGCTTGGGCGTCTTGATCGGCCCTTCGTGCGCGTCGTGCGCTTGCGCGGCGGAATGCGTTGCCGGGGCGTGATCCTGGGTTTCGCTCATGGAGTCCTCGTTGTGCTCGTTGCTGTTGACTTATAGCGAGTGGAGCTGGCGGCCGGGGTATACCGGACCGTGTGCCCGGTGAAAAGCACCGAGCGCAAAACCGGACAAAGTATAGCCAGCACCCCCCTTTGGCACCCTGGGGCTTTCGTCAAGAACAAGCGCTGTTGATTGGCGTACATGCGACGGGGGTGCGAGGATCCGGGTCTTGCCCTCGCCGCCCTTCAGGCGGGTTCCGAGTCGGTTCAGTGGGGGGCCTCCGTGAGGGTTGGTGCAGGGTGCCGCCAAGCGATGCAACGTTGTTTTGGCGAAATCGCGGGGGCGGCTCGGAACAAGGCTAGAATGCGGGTCGCCGCGACCGTGGTGAAGTGGATATCATTGGGCCCTCCGAAGGCCTAGTCGCAAGTTCGATTCTTGCCGGTCGCACCAGAATTGTTGGCGGGTTCAAGCGCTAAATTTGGTCGCTTCGTGTGGCCGCGAAGGCACCCGGCGCGCTGAGCCTGGATCGCGCGCAGTCGACGCCCCGTGCCGGCTCTTCGCGCAACTGCGGCTTTTGCCAGTGGGCATTACCGCACCGCGAGGAACGCCTCGACCCCCCCCCTGTGTCCGAACCCGCGCCTCTCTGCTGCGGAATTCGCGCAATCAGACCGCGGCTACCAACGCCGCCGGCAGCGCCTCCCTCATCGCGTCCAAGAAGTGCCGCATACGCGCGGGCATGTGGCGGCTGCGCGGATAGACGAGATGAATCGGCAGCGGTGCGGCCTGCCATTGCGGCGCCAGCTGCACCAGCCGACCGGCGGCGATGTCCGGGCGCATCACCCACTCCGACCCCACGCAGGCACCCACGCCACGCAGCGCCGCACCGTGGAGCGCAAACAGGTTGTCCGTGCTGAAGCGCACGCGCAGCGGCACGCGGCGGGTCTCGCCCGTGTGGGCATGAGTGAGCAGCAGTTCGTCGCGATAGAAGGTGCTTTGCGCGATCCATGGCAGCGCAGCCAGTTCATCCGCCTGCTGCGGCACCGGCGCGCCACGCAGCAGGTCCGGCGCCACCACGGCGATTCGCGGCACGTCGGCCACGCGCAGGGCAATCAGTGAGGGATCCGTGACCTCGCCGGCGTGGATGGCGCAATCGATGTTGTCCGCGATGAAGTCGGGCGTGCGGTCATGCAGCAGCCAGTCGATGCTGACCCGCGGGTGATTCGACAGAAAGCCGGCCACAGCATCGATCAGCACCGACTGCCCGAACGCGTGCGGTGCGACCACGCGCAGCGTCCCTCGGGGCGCATCACGTTGGCCGCGCAGTTCTGACTCGAACGCGTCCCAGTCGGCCAGCAGCTCCTGCGCCAATGCGTGGCAGCGCTCGCCGTCCTCCGTGAGGGACAGGCCGCGCGATGAGCGCTGCAGCAGGTTCACGCCCAGTTCGCGCTCCAGCGCCTGCAGCCGCCGGCTAATGGTCGGTGGCGTCGAGCCAAGTTGGCTCGCGGCAGCGGACAGGCTGCCCGCCTGGACGATGCGGACGAAGGTGTGCAGCAGCGCGATCCGGTCGACAGTGCCCGCGGCCGGAAGGAGGTCTCGGTCTTGCATACGTCCAGCGTAAAGCATGTTTGCGGGCCAGCCGTCTTCCGCCGGCCGCCATCGACTTCGACACTGCGTCCCGGCATCGCACACCGCCCCGTCGGGCTGCCACCGATGCCCTCATTTCTGGAGAACGTATGACCGTCGTTGTTACCCCCACTTTCGCGCCCTGGACCTCGGCACCCGCCCGCACCGTTCGACGCGGCCATTTCTGGATTCCCGGCGAGCGGGTCGTCCGGGCCGGAAAGACGCTGCAGGCCGGGCCCATGTACGTTGAGTGGGAAGCGCCGGAGCACCGACAACGGCCCTTCCCCATCGTGCTGATGCACGGTGGCGGCTTCCAGGGCTCGGAATGGTTCGACACGCCGGACGGCCGCCCCGGCTGGGCCCAGCGCCTGGTGGAGGCGGGCTACGTGGTGCTGGTGGTGGACCGGCCCGGCCACGGCCGCTCGCCCTACCACGTGGAAACGCTGGGCCCCATGGGCCCGCCGTTCTCCTACGAGGGTGGCCGGCAGATCTATTTCCCGGGCACCGATCCCCGCCACGACCAGTGGCCGTTCGCCGCGTCCGACGAACATGCCATGGACGAGTTCATCGCCGGCTACGGGCCGCTGCCGGAGGACCTGGCGCTGTCGCAGACGCTGGACGCCGACCGAGGCGCCGCGCTACTGGACCGCATAGGCCCCGCCATCCTGATCACCCACTCGGCGTCCGGGCCGGACGGCTGGCTCATCGCTGACCGACGGCCGGCCCTGGTCAAGGCCATCGTGGCCATCGAGCCCATGGGGCCGCCTTTTGCCAACATTCCCAACATCGGTCTGATGCGCTGGGGAGCCACCGCCGCCCCCATGCGCTTCGAGCCGCCGGTGTCGGACCCCGTCATGCTGCAGGAGGCGCGGCCGGGCACGTACCGACTGCCCTCGCTCGCTGCTGTGCCCATCTTGATCGTCACCGGAGAGGCCTCGGACTTCGCGGCCGCCAGCCCGCCGACAGCGGCCTTCCTTGGCGCGGCCGGCGCTCTCACCGAACTGCTGCCGCTGGCCGAGCACGGCGTGCACGGCAATGGCCACGGGTTGATCTACGAGAAGAATTCGGATGCGGCGCTGGTCCCCGTACTGGACTGGCTGGAGCGCCAGCCATGAACGAGGCCATGGACACCCTGATGGACATCGGCGTGATCGGACTCGGCGCGATGGGTCGCGCCATGGCGGCCAACCTGGTCGCCGCCGGGCACCGAGTCACCACCTGGACCCGTACCGGCGACAGCGTGCCGGGTGCCGTGGCGGTTGCGACACCGGTCGAGGCGATGCAGGGCGACGCCTTGCTCACCATGCTGCCGGACGACGCGGCCCTGCACTCGGTGCTGCTGGCGCCCGGGTGGCTGGGCCGGGCCCGTCCCGGCCTGGTGCACGTGGTGAGCGCGACGATCTCGGTCGCGCTTTCGCGGGAACTGGTCGGCATGCATCAACGGCACGGCATCGGGTACGTGGCCGCGCCAGTACTCGGGCGGCCGGATGTGGCCGCCAGCGCGCAGCTCAACGTGCTGGCGGCGGGCGAGCCCACGGCAGTCCGGCGCGTCGCACCGCTGCTGAGCGCCATCAGCCGCAAGGTCTGGCCCATGGGCGAGGATCCGCCCGCAGCGAACGCCGCCAAGATTGCCTGCAACATGATGATCACCATGGCCATCGAGGCGATGGCGGAGGCCGTGGTCCTCACCGAGGCCAACGGGCTGCATCGCGATCGCTTCTTCGACCTCATCCTCAACACGCTGTTTGGCAGCCGTTCCTACCAGGTGTATGCCTCGCACATCGCGGAGGAGCGCTACGAGGCTGGATTCAAGGCCTCGTTGGGGCTCAAGGACCTGCGGCTGGCGCGCGAGGCAGCGGACGTGGCAGGGCGGGACTTGCCGCTGCTGGAGGCCGTGGCCGGCCAGATGGCGCGGACGGTGGAGGCGGGCTTCGGCGCGAAGGACTGGTCCGCCATGGCCGGCTTCACGCTGCGCAGCCCGGGACTGAGCGCCTGAGCCCTTCCGGGGGCAAGGTGGCCACCTCGACGGCGGAGCATATGACTCCGGGACCTCGACCGCTGCTGGTCGACAGCTTGTTCGTCTACATGCGGCTGATGGCGGCAGGCAGCGCCGCGCAGTTGGCGCTGCAGCCGGGCGGGGTGCTCGGCGTCAACTCGCTCGACGACGCGTTGGCTCAGCGTGCCAACGCAGCTGTGGCGCGTTTCGTCGCCGAGTTCCTGAGGTGACCCCGCACGGCGGTCGGCGAGAACCCGAAGCGGTCCCGGAATCGCACCGCGAATCGGGACGGTGAGTCGTAACCGACGGCCAGGGCGATCTCCGACACCGGCTGGGACGTCGCCTGCAACAGAACCAACGCCGAGGCCATTCTCAAATCCGCGATCAGGTCGCGCAGGGTCACGCCCTCGGCGGCCAGCCGCCGCCGGAGCGTCGCTTCCGACATCGCGAGCGCACGAGCGATCCCGGGTGCGCCCCAGTCGCCCGCCAATTCTGTGGACAGCATGGCGCGGATGCGGCTGGAGAGCTTGGGGTCATTCGGCGGCATTTGCAGCACGAGACCGTCGGCGAGCAGCCAGTGCGCCACCTCCAGCAGTTGCTGCCGGACCACGCCATCGGGGCACGACGAGTCCGGTGCGAGGCCTTGTCTCGAGCGCTCGAATGCCTCGGCCAGACCGCTCGACACGTGCCGGATGGCGCGGGCGGGCGCCGCCGCTCCCCGGGCCCCTGCCAGGCGCTCGACGCTGGTGACGTAGTAAGGATCATCCAGGACGGCAGCACCGAACAGCAGCCAACGCGCCTCGTAGCGCTCACCGTCGGTCACCTGGTTGTGAAAATCGACCGTCTGGCCACCGGCCAACAACAGCGCTTGCCCTGGCAACGCGCGCACCGCAGCGCCGTTGGCCGGCTTCACCACCTTGACGCCTCGATCCACCAGGATCAATGCTGGCCGCTCGACGCGCACACGCACGATTTGCAATCCCGCGCCTTGGATGACGTGAGCGGCCACGCCCAGCGCCGGCCGTACATGCAGGGACCGCGCGAGCTCGTCACCCGATGGCGAGGCTTCGATACCCCGCGGCATGCTTAAGCCTCTACCTTGGGGCGATGCACCGCGCACAGCTTGTTGCCGTCAGGGTCCCGTACATAGGCCAGGTAATACTGCCCCAAGGGATCCACGCGCAGCCCCGGCGGCTCCTCGATCGAGATGCCCCCGTGCGCGACGGCCGTGTCGTGGAACGCATTCACCTCCTCCGGCGAGGTGCATCGAAATGCAATGGTGCCGCCGTTCGCGGATGTTGCAGGTTCGTCGTTAATGGGCTGGGCGATAGCGAGCGTGCCGCCGTCATGGCGATAGAACAAGCGCAAGTGCCCGGTCTTGGCGTGATGCGGCATCGGCTCACCGACGCCGAGCACGCCCAGCACACGATCGTAAAAGCGGCGCGAACGCTCGATGTCGTTGGTGCCAATGACGATGTGATTGAACATGGAAACTCCCGTTGGCTTATGGTTCAAGTGTAGGGAGTGCCCTGAGCGAAGGCAGGCTCGGATCGATCAAGTTTGGTGCCGAATCGCTCAACCAGCGGTGACCTGAGGATAGATCTGAGCTCGCGCATACGGGCGGCGTCTCGCGTCTGGCGACGCGGCACAGCCCTCTATAAATGGCTGCTGCCTGGAAGCGCCTTGATCTCACAGACTCGGCCAGGAGCAGTCATCGGCGAAGGTCGGCTTTCGAGTAGGCTGCATAAGCAGTTGGGCCATACCTAGAAGATGGAAATCTCTCGCGCACAGACGATTTTGCGAGTGGGCGCGGGCCCTCCTTTGCCCGTGCCTTTGCCTCGCGGGCCGCAGCCGCGCCGGACGAAGCGCTGCAGCAGTGGCGAGCCGATACTGCAGGCCTGACCGAAGTCTAACGCGACATCGGCGGGCGCCTCGCCGCCGCACAGCTCGATTGGCAAGCCAAGGCCGTGCTCGGAACGCGGCGCGATGGCACAGCTCTCATCACCGAGTGGGACGCCGATCGCCTGCGCGCACCTTACGTCCCGCGCCTGCCTCTGCTCTCCCAGCGCCAGACCTATGCCTACTGCGCCGGCATCGTCCTTCAGCGCGGCACCGCCGCAGCCGTCAACGCCCTCCAACAGGACCGAATGATTCTCGTCGGCCTGCGCCGTGAGACTTCCACGCTCGCCAATCAAGGCCTCGGTGTCTATGACGACCACATCGTTGTGCTCAATGGTGGGGACGGTCTGCGTACGGCTCGCGTTTTCCCCGCCTGCACCGAGCCTGGCGCCTAATACGCCCACCGCGCCTCTCCTGTAGGCAATGGTCGTCTCGATGACCGCTACAAGAACGTGCGCTTCAAACACACCGAAGGCTTTGACGTGAATGGCGACGGCATCGCCGAGATCGGCCGCCTCCGCGCCGGCACCTACTTCTTCGGGGAGAAGCCGCGAGGTCACGTCAAGCGCCGCGCCTTCGAGGCCACGCGCACCCAAACCGCCGAACGCGACACCAACGGCGATGGCCGATTCCACGCCTTCGATCCCAATCGGATCGACACGAAGAACGCCCAGACTACGATGTACATCCACCGGGGCGGCACCCAGGCCTCAGGCAACACCTGGTCCGCGGGCTGCCAGACCATTCCGGATGATCTCTACTACCGCTTCCTGGCCTCACTGGGCCAGATGTCGTCGTTCCACTACGTCCTCGTCGATGGCTACTGAACACCTCCTGCGTAACGTCGCCCTGCTTCTCGCCACGGCCGGCTTTGCTTCGCTTGCCAGTTGTGCTGGCGCTCCCTCCGAGAACAAGGCCGCGACGACCGTTGCGAACACAACGCTCCCGATTACCGCTTGCAAGTTCGGAGCCTTCGTTGCCGAGAACGATCCGGCCGGCCTCAACGTGCGCGCAGAGCCGAGTGCATCCGCCAAGGTGCTCGGGAAGCTTCCGCGAACCTTCGTCGAACCCTCGGCGGGCTACGGCGTCCGCATCGAGGTCGAGGTTGCCGGGGCGCGCAACGGCTGGTTCCTCATCCGCAACGCGCAGGACAACGATGCCCTCACGGGTCAGCCACCCCGGCGCCTGTACAGCGGCGAAGGTTGGGTCAGCGGAAGCAAGTTGACGGTGAAGTCTCAGGCCGACGTCGGCCGTTCCCTACCCGGACCTGACGCCGCTGCAGTGCTGCGCATCGGCGACAACCAACGCTTCGATGACGACGACACCATCGAGGCTGCTCGCCTGGTGGACTGCAAGGGCACCTGGGCGCAGGTGGAGTTTTCCGAGCAGCGTTTTCCGGCGGACATGCGAGCGAGTTTGAAAGTCGAGCGCGCCGCGCGTGAGGGTCTGCCCTCCGGTCGCTTCCGGGCCTGGGTTGATCGCATTTGCGCGATTCAGGAAACGAGCTGCCCCAGTCTTGGTGCGCCAGAGCCGGCGCCTTGAGACGGCGCAGAAGCCGCCGCCAGGTAGAACAGCCAACGAGGTCCGACGCGGGGCGATCGGCCTTTGCCGTCGCCTCTCTGCCTCTGACACTCGCGCTCAAGACGTGACCCTCCTCAGCTCGTCGGTCAATCGCGCGCTCCACCACCCCCAGCATCCTCTGCCCTTCGCGGAGCGAGTCCTTCACCGCGTTTCCGGACGAGGTCGATGCTGCGCTTCTCGCGGTGATGGAGACGGTCATGGCTTAAGGCGGTTCGGACGAGCGGCTTTGCAGCGATCGGCGACGGTCGGGAGGCTTGGCAGCGGTCACTCAGAGGTCATGAGCGCGGGCGGGATCGTGGAACGGCCGGTCTGGCCTCCAGCCCGATCTGTCTGAGCTTGAGCCGGTCGGCGCCTGGATGACAGGAATGCGCTGATGACCGGTCGCACCACGCGCGGCGTCGAATGACCGAGAACGCTGCAAAGCAGCCTTCGCTTCAGGCCGCAAGCAGTTAGAGCGTCTTCTCCGGCGCCCTACCAAAAGCGACAAGGAGCCGACGCGCTCCGTTGTTCCCAGGTGGCATAGCCGACCCAATGATCCGGTCCATTGAACGACCTGAAGAAGCTTGCGGCACACGAGGCTTAAACACCCTACGTGCCCACGCTCGGGGACGAGCTCGCTGAGCGCCAACTCCACGCAATCGGAGTGAGACCCTTACAGGGCCTTACAAGGCCTAACAGCGGCCGAGCGTGTGACCTGACACAATCCAGCAAACAAAAGCAAAAGCGTGCCACGATTCAAATGCGCACGTCGCTTGAGGGCGGCCTTTGCGGCCGTGAGGACACCAAAGCGCCACGAGGTAATGGCGCTGCGGTGTGTGCATGCAAGGATCACGGCCGTATCCGCAGCGGTGTGGGCCCTTGCGGAGGACCACTGTGAATTCACTTACCGGGCGCCCCCAGTGGCGCACTCGCGTCATTGCCATGGCGTTTGCCGTGTCCGCCGCCCTGGCCTTGGGCGCGTGCAAGGACGGCACCGACCAAGATCCCCAACCCGCGCCAAGCGGTGGCGCCGCACCGGGCGCGCCGGAGGTGCCTGCGAGTGCTGCTTCGGACAGCGTCAGCACGCCGGCCAGCTACACCTTGACGGTACAGCCTTCCACCAACGGCACCATCACCGGGACGGTCAGCAATTCGTCCTATGCCGCCGGCACGGCCGTCACCCTCACGGCCACGAGCGACGGCACCTATGGCTTGAACCAATGGTTGGGTGACGCCGCTTCCTGTGGATCAGCACCGACTTGCACCGTCACGATGAACGGCCACAAGACGGTCGGTGCCATTTTCAAGACGGTCCCGGTGGGCTACGGCGCAGCGGTGACCGGCGGAGCCGGCGGCCAGGTGGTGGATGTCTCGACTGCGGCGGAATTGAAGGCGGCCCTTTGCAATGCCTACAACGGCTCCATCTGCGTGGACACGACGCCTCGGATCATCCGGGTGACCGCCATGATCGATTTCATCGGGCAGGAGGGGACGACCACCGGCAAAGCTTGCGTCTATTCCCACAACAATTGCTCGCTGAACGGCAAGCAGGAAAAGATTCTCGACTGGAATGCCTACTGCGCCGACCGCACCCTGTTTGACCTCACCTACGATTCCGCAGGGGGTTCTCCGCTTCGTGTCGGCTCCAACAAGACGGTCATCGGCGTCGGCAAGGCGGCCGGTGTCAAAGGCAAGGGCTTCTACCTGCGGGACGGCGTCTCCAACGTCATCATCCGCAACCTGAACATCACCGACATCAATGACGGCGTGATCTGGGGCGGCGATGCCATCACCATCGATGGCGCCAGCGACGTCTGGATCGACCACAACTACATCGCCCGCATCGGCCGACAGATGATCGTGACGGGTTGGGGGCCCGCGGACCGCGTGACCATCTCCAACAATGTGCTGGACGGCACCACCGACTATGGTCACTACTGCGACGGCCGCAGCTATTGGTTCATGCTGCTCATTGCCGAAGGACAGACACTGACCATCATCGGGAACAAGATCTACAACTCATCCGGCCGCGCGCCCGAAGTCGGACGCAGCCCATGGGCTTTGCAGAAGGGGATGGTCCACCTGGTGAACAACCTTTATGACAGCAACTTTTGGATGGGTCTGGGCGCTTCGGATGATGTCGCTACGCTCGTCGAGGCGAACGATTTCACCTCCACCCCTCTGACCTTCTACCCCATCTTTAGCGGCTCTGAAACGAACTTGGTGTTTGCCCCCCTGCAGACGAATACCGATGTGGCCAATGGCTACTGCACCGGCGTGCTGTCCCGCAATTGCATGCCCAACAGCGCATCCAATAGCACGGTGGATTTCGTCGTGAATCCAGCAGTGACTGACCTCCTCCGACAAAACGCGACATGGCGACAAGGGGCTGCTGCGGTGCGTCCCATCCCGGCGGCCAGTGTCCGTGCCAGGGTCAACGCCACTGCCGGCCCTCAGCTCGATCCTGACAGCTGAACGGGCATCGCGCGGTGCGGCCTGCATCCCCAGTCGTTACTTCACGGAACTTGATGACCCGGTCTGAGGTTCGTGATCGTGCATGCGCCTGAAGGCCATTCTGGGCGGGGTCGTTTACTTGAACTACTCGCCGGCGAGGAACGAGATTTTTCACCCTTTCAGCCTAGGCGACCTTTTCTCCACGCCGGAGTCTGGCGGACCCGATGTACCGCGAAGCGACGGGCTGACTTCCCCCAATGTTCTGGTCGCACCCTTCTCAGCGACATGGAGCTCGTGGGTCGCTCCCCCGGCCCGATCGGCAAGCCGCATCGCCTGAAACTCGCGTGCGATCTGAACCACCCGCCGGATGGCCGGAGACTCGGCCTCTGCAACGGAGCCAACCTTGACGTGACGCATCGACTTGCCTGTTCCTTCGACCTCAAGCTCGTCCACTTGCAAGCTGGCTCCGTGATAGAGGCCCAAATTCACATGCCCTGCGTGCAAAGCGATAAACGCATAGTGCTCTGACATCTTCTTGGGACCAAAGCCGAAGCTGATGATCTTGTGTGCTGGCCAGGCCAAGACTGTTGCATTCGGGTGAACGTCCAGAAGCGCCTTTCGCAATGCCAGCGCGACGCTCTGCAGCGGCGGTGAGGCGCTCGAAATGACGCAACCTTCAGCATCGGACAGTGATGAGGCGAAGTGCATAACTGGTGGGGTAGCTACAAGATGTCTCGAACATACCGTTCGCCAAAGGGGTGGGCCCGGGAGGCCCCACCTCATTAAAACACCCACCCCGCCTGAAACCGAACAATGGTCTTCGAGATCGGCTCGCTGAGCGGCTCCCCGCCCTTGCTCCTATGTGCCACCTGCACCTTGGCGAACCCACCCCGAGCCATGGTGGCGCTCAGCCCCAGTCCGACATCCCCCAGGCTTCTCCCGCCGCTGTTCACCCCTTCCACGACCCGGGCCGGCCGGGCCCAGCCGTAGTCACCAAACACGCTGGCGGACCATTGAACATTCGTCAGGGTTCCCAGCGCCCGGGCCAGTTCCAGATGGGCCAGCGCGGCATGATCCCCGCTCAGTTCCCCGATCGGATAGGCCACCACGGCGGAAAGGCCGGAGACGCTCATGCGCTCGCTGCCATCCAGGTTGCGGTGGTTCAGCGCCGCCTGCCCTTTCAGACCGGCGGTCAGCGTGAACTGGCGCGGCAGCAGCAGCACCTGAGACACGCCCGCATTGAGCTTCCAGTAGCTCCCCTTGGTCTGCGCGCCCGCAGCGTCGAGGGCCTCTGCCGTCGCATCGCGGAAATCCAGGTAGCCACCGGTCAGCGAGGCTTCCGCCGTTCCCAGCCCGTCATATCCCATCACCAACGACTCGCGCCGCGCACGCACTGAGGCAGTAACGCTGTAAGAGCGTTTGCCCGTGATCGTGTTTGTCGCAGAGATCTCGTCGCGCAAACGCCGCGCGGCCAGTACCAGGCCTCCTTCCACGCTGACAGCAGTGGTGCGCTTGAGCGGTGTGGAGGCGCCCAGCTCGATCGAGTCGGCCGTGCCGGTCGCGCCCAGTGCGTCGTAGGCATCCCCAAGCTCATAACGGGTGCGGGCCAGGGCCAGCTCCATGCGGGTGCCATTCGGTGCAACCAGCGCGGAATAGGCCAGGCGCCCGTTGTACAAACCGGCACCGTCGGTCAGCATGCCGCTGACCGAGAGCTTGTCGCCACGGCCCGTGGGTGAATTCCAGTCCAGATTGCCGGACAGTCGCGTCTTGCCTGTGTAGACCGAGCCGTAGTTGTCCAGCAGCAGGTAGCCATTCAGCCGGGAGGTGGCCAAGGTGCCCACAGCGAAATCGCTGGTGCCCACCTGCTCGCCGGGCATCACGTCCGCCCGCACCACCTTCACGCCGGGCGTGTCGTTGATGATGAGCATCGATCGCTCCAGCGTGTCCAGCGAGACGATGTCGTACTTCTTCACGTCATCCAGCAAGCCCTGGACGATGTCATCGCGCACCAGCGACTTGTTGTCCAGCACGAACTTGCCGTAGTTGCCCTCCACCACGCGCAGCGTTACCACGCCAGCATCCAGCTCCTGGGCCGGCACGTAGGCACGCGCCACGAAGTAGCCCTTGGCGCGGTAGTAGCGGGTCAGGCGCACCGCCACCACCTCCAGTTCGGCCAACGTGTAGCGCTTGCCGCCTTCGCCCTGGATCTGTGCGGCGAGCTCCGCCGTGCCGATCTCCCGGTTGCCGACAATGCGGAAGGACTTCACGTCAATGGCGGTGCCGCCGCCCGGCAGCGCCTGCATCGGGGCCTCGGCGGGCAGGCCTCCAATCTTGGGCAGCGTCGCGGGCGCGGAGGCCGGCAACGATGGCGGGCGCACCTGCCGCAACACGTCGCCGCTGCCCGGCGCCGTCTGGGCCTGAGCCGAGTGCAGCGCTTGCAGCGAGATCAGCGCCATCGCGCTGGCGAGGGAAAGACGGTGCCTGCTCATCTTGTTCATGTGTGTCCCTGTAGTGGCCGCATTACTTCGTCGCCTTCACCACGAACAGCATCTGCTCGACGCCTCCGGGCAAACGCACCCCGCCATTGACAATCTCCGCCAGGGAGTTGCGGCTGACCGGCACACGCACCTCCTGGCTGCCGCCCGCGCCCTGCCCGCCGGGGCTGCCGACCATTCGACGGGCCTGTGCGAGCGTCACGCCTTCGCTGGGCTCCTCGCCCGAGGGCGCGGAGAGCACGACCAGTGGCGTGCCCTCGCCCCAAGAAGCTGCCAGGGTCGAAGGCGTGTTCACCACATTGGCGGCCGTGGATCCCAGGCTGCTGGTGCCCGCCAACGTGACCGTTCCCAACAAGTCGGCAGTGGGCACATAGGTCCGTTGTGCGGTGGCGATGATCGAGGCCAGTTCGTCCGTGACCACCGCCGCCTGATCGGCCGGCGTGATGCGCACGCTACCCGCAGGCGCCGTCGAAGCCACCTGATAGTCGCCATTGGAGAGCATCAATGTGCCCACGCTGCTCACCGTGTGGTTCCCGACGCCTGCGCCGTCCAGCAGCGCGTGGCCACTCAGCGTGGCGCTGTCGCCGTTCAGCAGGCCGGTGTAGGCGAACAGGCTGGCATCCAGATTGGATGTGTTGTCAAACACCCGCGTGGCGCCGCTCACCAGGGTGACGTCGATCAGCCGTGGCGTGATGGTCACGCCGCCCGTCAGGCTGGAGGTGTCCAGCACATAGTCCGCATTGGCGACGGAGAGGCTGCCAGCACCGGTAACGGTCCGGCCGCCGGCATGGCTGCTGTCCAGCGTCGCGCTGCCCGCCAGGCCCAGGCTGTCTCCCGCCACCGCATTGCTGACGGTGAACAACGAGGCTGAGGCGTCGCTGGTGCCGTCGTAAACGCGGGAAGCGCCCGCCGTCGGCGCCAGCGTGATCTGGCGCGGCGTCACGGTGACCGTACCCGTCGGCGCGCCGCTGGCCAGCACATAGTCCGAATGACTGACCGACAGCGTGCCCAGCGAGGCCACCCCACGGGTGCCCGCGTGAGCGCTGTCCAGCACACCGCTGCCGCTGAGCGCCACGGTATCGCCGTTGACCACGTTGCCCAGGGCGAACTGGCTGGCCGCAACCGCGGTGGTGCCGTCGTACGTCTGCGTGGCGCCCACGGCCGCCGCCACGGACAGGACGCGCGGCGTGATGGTGAAGGTGGGAACGAGGTAGCTGACCTCGAAGGTGGTGGGGGAAGCGCCGCCGCCGTAGGTGAACACCAGGACGTTACTGCCCGCCAGTGCGTATTGGCCCGCGTGCGTCGTGGCGTCCAGCGCGGTGCCCCAGGCCACACTGGTGATGATGCCGGCGCAATTCACCGTCGGGCAACCGGTGATGGTCGCGCCCGCCAGCGACGGATTCGCGTCGCCATAGGGCCGGCTGCTCACACCCAGGTCGACCACGATGCTCTCGGTAAAGCCAAAGGCCTTCAGTACGGGATAGGCGTCGTTGATGCTGTCCTTGCGTCCCCAGACGCCGGTGCCAAAGGTGAAGTCCCAGCCGGCAGCGACATAGGTGGACGTGCTGTTCATCTCCGCCGTGGTCTTGCCGGTGCCGTAACCGGTGCCGCCGCCGGTGGGGTTCTTGGTGGCGTCGTAGAAGCTGTTGGTGACCGTATAGAAACCAAAGCCCGCCAGCCCACCAGAGCCGAAGGACGAGCCCAGATCCGCCGCGCTGACCACGCCGCTGGAATAGACGCGATTGAGCGTCAGGGTGCCCGCCCCACCCCCTGCGAAGCCGCCTGAGGCTGCGAAGGACGGGTCCGTGGCCGTGACGTTGCCCGTGGCATAAGCATCAGTGATGGCCGCATTGCCCGTGCCGATGAACCCGCCCGCGAAGCGGACCGCCGTCACTGCGCCGCTGGCGTAGCTGCGGTCGATGACGGTCCCGCCGTACGGCGAGTCACCGATCAATCCCCCGACATTCTCTGAGCCGTTCACCGTGCCGGTGGCATAGCTGGTGGTCACGGTATTCCCGAGCGAAGGGCTGTCCAGCACCCCCACCAGGCCGCCCACGCCGATGGCCCCGGTGACCGCACCCGTGGCCCCGCTGTCCGTGATCGCCAGGCCGTTCTGCCCCTGGCCCAACAGGCCGCCGGTGTTGTTGGCGCCCGTCACGGTGCCAGTGGCCGTGGACGTATTGATCGTTCCGCCCGAGGCGTTGCCCACCAGCCCCCCGACGTTGTTGGCACCAGTGACATTGCCGCTGCTGTCGGAGGCCGTGATGTCAGTCTGGTCTGCCGAGCCCACCAGGCCGCCGGCGTAATCGGAGCTGGCCGTGACCGTCGCGGTGGCATGCACGTTCGTCAGGGACGTGCCCGCGTTGTTGACCACGCCGATCAGACCACCGGCATAGGTGCCGGCACCGCCATTGGCGTTGGTCGCGTTCACCGTGCCGCTCACGGTCACGTTGGCGATCTTGGACGGGTTGTTGATCGTCCCACCCAGCAGCGCCCCCACCTGCCCCGGCCCGGTGATGTTCACATTGCTCAGTGCGAGGTTGCTGAAGTCGGCGTTGTCCGCCAGCCCGAACAGCCCCACCTGGAAGAGCGCCACATGGCGCGGGGCCGTCTGGTTGATGGTCAGCCCGTCGATGCCGTGGCCGAGCCCGTTGAACTTGCCGACATACGGGTAGAAGGTATCCGCGATCGGCTTGAAGCCCTCACCGCCGTTCCAGCTCGCGGCAGAAGAGGCGTCGATGTTGGTGGCCAGCGCGTAGTTGGTGAAGACGTCCAGACCTTGCAACGTGCCGTTGGCCAACTGCTCGTCGCCCTGGCTGCCGAGCTGATTGACCAGGGTGTAGCCCTCGCCGTTGATCGTGAGGATGCCGGTGCCGGCGCGGTCGATATCGACACGGCCCGTGAAGGCGTGTGCCGCATCCATGCCCATGTTGACGCGGTAGCCGGGCGCGTAGACAGGCGCAGACGCGTTGAAGTTGTAGCCGGCCTTCATGTCCAGCTGCGCGCTGCCGGTAACGCTCAGCACCGCGTTGATGTTGAGATTGCCTGCGGCTTCCAGGTCCAGCTTGAAGTTGTTCCAGGCGAGCGGCCGGTTCACGTTCAGATCGCCGGAGGGCGCACGGGCGGCGATCACGAAACCATCGTAGTTCCCGGCACTGGTGGTGAGGTTGAGGCTGTAGCTGAGAACGCCACCGGTCTGGGAGAGCGTCATGGTGTCGCCCGCCAGCAGCCCGGCGGTGGAATAGACCACCGGCGCGCCGCCGGTGCTGGCCAGCCAGCCCGCGTCGATCAGGATGGTGCCGATGCGCTCCACATAACCGGCGCCGCGCAGCACCGGATATTTGTCGTTGACATCGTCCCGGCGCGCCCAGATGCCACCGGAGGCCAGATTCCAGCCGGCATTAATGAAGGTGCTGGAAGTGGTCATGTCGGCGGTCGACCGGCCCGTACCGCCAGCGCTGCCCGCCGTGCCGCCGGCAACGCCGCGGCCCGAGGTCTCCACATCCCAGAAGCTGTCAGTGACGGCACCGCCCGAGGACGCGCCAATCAGCCCGCCCACATTGACACTGCCGGTCACCAGGCCCGTGGCGTAGGCGTGCGACACGGTGGAGCTGTTGCTCCCTATCAGGCCGCCCGCCCAGCGTCCGTTCACCGAGTTCACGTCACCGCGTGCATAGACGTCGGTGAGCGTGCCGTTGATGGTCTCGCCGATCAGGCCGCCCACCCACCAGTTGTTGCCCGGCAGGGTCAGGTCGCCCACCGCATAGCTTCTCTGGATGGTCATGTTGCGGGCGCGGCCCACGAGCCCCCCGTACCAGAAGCTGCCCGGGGCGCTGGCCACCACGGCCGTGTCCGCATAGCTGTCCGTTACCGTCCCGACATTCAGATAACCAAGCAGGCCACCGATCTGCCCTGGGCCTGAGGCGCTGCCACCCGCTGCGAAGCTGTTGGAGATCACCAGCGGCACCGAGGCACCACTGCCGTCGGCCGCGCCGATCAGCCCGCCACCGGTACTGTTGCTGACGGTGACGTCCCCGCTGGCGGAGGTCTGGTCAATGACCGTCGCGGTGGCGCCCCCGGCAGAGATGTAGCCAATCAGGCCGCCCACGTTATTGCCGCCGGTTGCGGAGCCACTGGCGGAACTGGTGCTGACGGTGCTGACGCCTTCCACCTTGCCGATCAGCCCGCCCACGCTGTTGGTGCCATCCACGGTGCCACTGGCGGTGGACCCTGTCACGGTGGCGCCATTGATGCTGCCCACCAGGCCACCGGTGTTGTCACCATAGGGGCCCGAGACGTTGCCTGCGGCGCTGCTGTCGCGGATGACGGCACCGGTCTCGGCCCGGCCGACCAGCCCGCCCGCATCCCCGGCGCCGAATGTGATGTCCACCTTCGCGTAGCTCTGGGAGATGGTGGTGCCCGCAGATGCCAAGCCCACCAGGCCGCCCGACTGCGGCGCATAGGCCGCCATCTGGCCCGTGGCAAAGGCATTGCTGACACTGCCAGCCGAGAGCAGGCCGACCAATCCACCGAAGTTGGGCGGCGAGTCCCCACCCACAACGATATTGGTCACGCCGATGTTGCGCACTGCGGCGCTGGCCGCATTGAGCTGGCCCACCAGGCCGAGGTTGTTGGCGCTGGCGCTCAGGCCGTAGCCGAAGACCACGTGGCCCAACCCGTCGATCACGCCAGTGAAACCGGCGACACGGCCAATGGGGGAAAAGCCGTTGCCGCTGCCCCAGCTGCCCCAGCCCGCCGATGCGGTGGCGTCGATATTACTGGCCAGGGCATATTTGCCGCTCAGATTACCGTTGATGCCCTGCAGGTCGGTACCCGTGGTGCTGCCGGAAGCCCCCAAGGAATTGATCAGGGTGTACGCCGCACCGTTGATGGTGAGCAGCCCGGTGCCGGTCCGGTCGAAGTCAATGCGGCCGACAAAGGACGGCGTGCCGCTACCGTCCACTGTCCACTTGGTGCGCACCGTCTTGCCCAGGTTGAAGGTGGGGCTCGAGGTGTTGAAGTTGTAGCCGGTCTTGAGATTGAGCGTGGAAGTGCCGGTGGCACTCATCACGGCGTTGACGTTGATGTCGCCGTGGGCCTCGAGCGTGAGCAGGTTGGCACTCCAGGCGACCGGCGCGTTGACATTGATGTCCCCGGCGGCCGACCCCGTGCTCTGCGTCTGGATGGTGACGTTGCCGGCGCCCAGCGCTGTCTGCAAGGTGGTGGCGCCGATGCCACTGGTGCTTGAGGCGGCGCTTCCTGCGCTGATTTCGAAGTTGGTCGGGTCGATCAGCCAGGTGCCGTTGCTGCCTTGAGCCGCCGCCGTGGTGACCTGGGCCCCCGCCTTGACCGCCACGGCGGGCCCGGAGGTCTCGATGAACCCACCGTTGCCGGCGCCCGTGTTGGTGGCGTCCAGGCTCCCTGCGACTTCGACCCCGCCGCCCTCGCCCAGCAAGACGATCTTGCCGTTGCGCTCGCCGACCGACCGCGCCTGGATCTGGCCGGTATTGTTGACCACCGTGTCCAGCAACGCCTCGGCAGCCGTTGCCTTCAGCAACACCGTACCCCCATCGGCCAGCACCGCGCCGCCATTGCTGACCAGCGCCTCCAGCGCGCCCTGGTCCACCGTGACGCCCACCAGGGAGCGGCCGTCGAAGTTCAGGCTGACGCGATTGCCGGCTGCCAGGGCCACGGTTCCCAGCCGTGCAGTGATGACGCCGTCATTCCGGACCTGCCGCCCGATCAGCGCGACATAGCCGCCATCGGCAGCGGTCAAACGACCGGCATTGACGACGTCGCCTGCGCCGGTACCGCTGAAGGTCGCCTTGCCCGCCATGAAGTCGGCATCGGACAGATGGCGCGTCGTGGCGACCAGACCGGCGGTGTCCACCCTGGCACTGGACGAGAACAACACGCCGTTAGGGTTGAGCAGGAAGACCTGGCCGTTGGCCTTGAGTGCGCCGTCAATGACGGACTGCTGGCCGCCGGTCACCCGGTTCAGCATCACCGCGTTGGCGTTGGGTTGGGCAAAGGTGACGCTGGCGTCCTTGCCAATCGAGAACCCCTGCCAGTTGATGGCCGCGCGCTGGGTGCCCTGCGTCACGGTCATGGCGGCGCCGGACTGGGTGATGACGGCATTGCCGGCACTCACCTGGCCACCGTTGGGCAAGGTGGTGGCGCCTGGTGGCGCGGCCATGGCGGTGCTCACCATCAGCAGGCCGACCGCCGCAGCAGCCCCCACCAAAGCCCCACCGGGCGTCTTGCCGCGACTGCGCGCGGTCTCCGCAACCGCCACAAACGCGCCCAGGCGGACGCTCCAGATCTTGCGATGGATACGATTCATGACTGCTCCCTGTCCAAACACCCATCCGTCCGCACGCCGTTGCGAGCGGATCAGGAAACCGGAAGGCAGGTGGAATCAGGGATATCGGTCGTAGCCACCGGTGGCACTGACCATGACGGGCGGGCTGTCTTCCCATGTCGGGCGACGCTGTTGTTCTATGGAGGCGCCAACTTGCATGTCTGCTCCCATGAGGCCTGTGGCCTGGAAGCTGTCAGATCCTGAGAGTCAGGCTCACGACAGCGGTCCGGACAAAACGGGGCAATGCGGATGCCCAAACCACGGTGAAACCCCTGCGGATTTCAGGCCCATTGCATGGGATGGCAAGTTGGTCCCGCCCGCGGCAAACTCGCGAGGCCGCGTAACATCCGCCCCATGAATACAGTCGGTCAAGACGTCGCGGCGGTGGCTCGGGTGGCGGTCGTGCCTGCCATCATGGAAGTGGTCAGCCAGACCACGGGCATGCGGTTTGTGGCCGTGGCACGGGTGACCGACACCTCCTGGACCTGCTGCGCCGTGCGCGACGAGATCGGGTTCGGGCTGCAGCCGGGTGGGGAGCTGGAGCTCTGCACCACCATCTGCGATGAGATTCGCCAGCACCGTCAGCCGGTGCTGTTCAGCAGTGCCAGCGCAGACCCCAAATACCGAGACCACGCCACTCCCCGGCAATATGGTTTCGAGAGCTATCTCTCCATCCCGATCGTCAGGGCGGATGGCTCCTTCTTCGGCACCCTGTGTGCGCTCGACCCCAAGCCGGCCCAGCTCGACAGCCCGCTCACCCGCAAGACGTTTGAACTCTTTGCGCAGCTCATTGCCTCCCACCTGGACGCGCAGGAACTGGACGACCAGCGCCTGCATGCGCTCGCCGTGGCGGCCGACACCAGCCGACAGCTGGAGCTGGAGAACGACCGCATCGTGCGGCTGCTTGATGAGCGAGACCAGACCGAGGTGCTCATCAAGCGCGAGCTCAAGGACACCCGAAGACTGCGCGACGTGGCGGCGGCGCTGCTGGGTCCGGACGGCAACTTCGATGCGCTCTACAAGGAAATTCTGGACGCGGCCATCGAGATGTCCGATGCGGATGCGGGCACCATCCAGTTGCTGGAACCGGCCAGCCAGACGCTGAACATGCTGGCCAGCCGCGGAATTGAGCGCGGCATGCTCGACCATTTCGCGTGTGTGGATGCCTCATCCGGGTCGCCTTGTGGCGTGGCCCTCGCCACCCGCAAGCGCTCGTTTGTGGAGTTCGATGCCCCGGACGCCCCGGACATCGACGGTTCCAACCGCATGCACCTGGCCGCCGGTCTTCGATGCGCGCAATCAACGCCGCTGATGAGCCGCTCCGGCCGCGCGCTGGGCATGTTCAGCACCCATTGGAAACACCGGCGCGAACTCAACGAACGGGAAGTGCGCTTCCTCGACCTGCTGGCTCGCCAGGCGGCCGATCTGATCGAGCGCAACCAGGTGCAGGCCGCGCTGCTGGAGAGCGAGCGGGAGCTGCGCGAGGAGGCCCGGCGCAAGGATGAATTCCTCGCGGTGCTGGCCCATGAACTGCGCAACCCCCTCGCGCCCATCCGCAGCGGCGTGGAGGTGCTGAAGCGCGCCGCGCACGACCCGGCCCTGGTGGAACGGGTGCGACCGATGATGGAACGTCAGGTGGCGCACGTCGTACGTCTTGTGGACGATCTGCTGGACGTGTCCCGCCTCAAGTCGGGCAAGGTGCATCTCAAGCGAGAGCCGGTGGCCCTGGGCGACCTGGTCAACCGGGCGCTTGAAGCGCATCGCGCGCAGGCAGCAGCTGCGGGCATCGACCTCTCGTCCGAACTCCACGATGGGCACCTGGAACTGGTCGTGGACCCCACCCGGCTGTCGCAGGTCATCAGCAACGTTTTGCACAACGCGGTGAAGTTCACACCGGCCGCGGGGACGATTGCCCTCCGGTCTGCCGTCGAGCCGGGCCCGGAGGGCGACACGCTGGTGTTGCGCGTCGCGGATTCCGGGATGGGCATTGCGCCCGAGGTATTGCCCACCATCTTCAACCTGTTCACCCAGGCCCGCACGGACCGGCATGGAGGCATGGGCATAGGCCTGGCGCTGTCCCGGCAGTTGATGGAACTGCATGGCGGCTCCATTGAGGCCCGCAGCGGCGGTATCGGCTTTGGCAGCGAATTCATCATTCGCCTTCCGATGGGCCCCAAGACGGCGCAACGCCAGGCACCCAGCGCTGAGCAGCCGCTGGACGGCATGGCGGGTTCTCGGGTCTTGGTTGTGGATGACAACCAGGATGCGGCCGACTCCATCGCCATGCTGCTGGCAGGCGCCGAGGCGGCGGTGCGGGTGGCTTATGACGCGGCTGCCATCGTGGAAGTAGCCAAGGAGTTTGACCCTCACCTGGTGCTGCTGGACATCGGCCTTCCCGGCGTGGATGGCTATGAGGCCTGCCGTCGCCTGCGGGAACAACTCGGGCAGTCCGTCCAGATCGTCGCCCTGACCGGTTGGGGTCAGGAGGAAGACCGCCGTCGCGCGTCCGAGGCAGGCTTTGACACGCACCTGACCAAACCGGTGGACTTCGCTCACCTGGCCAGAGTGGCGCGGCAGGCGCTGCAACGGCCCGTGGCTTAACCCGTGACTTGAGCGGCCGCTGCTTCTCACGGGCGCGGCAGGCAAGGAATCAGAGCGAGACCCCTTGGACGGCGGCCGCCAAGGGTGCGATCACCGCCATCTCCCGCTCATCCAGGACCAGGGTGGCGGCGGCCACGTTCTCCATCAGCCGCGCCCGACGACGTGTCCCCGGGATGGGAACCACGGTCACGTCCAGTTGCCGGGCCCGAGTCTGGAGCCAGGCCAGCGCAAGTTGGGCGGTGGAGATGCCTCTCGCTTTTGCCAGTTGGTCCAACGTCGCGACCAGGTGTGCGTTCGCTGCCTGGTTCTCGGGCTGGAAGCGGGGGAAGTGACGGCGGGAGTCGTCCGTCTCCAGCCGTTGACCAAAGGCGGCGCCTGTCAGCAGGCCCCGGCCCAGCGGGGCATAAGGCACGATGGTGATGCCCAACGAGGACGCCACGGGCGCGACCGCCTGCTCGATCTGACGACTGAACACCGACCATTCGGACTGCAGCGCAGCAATGGGATGGATGGCATGGGCCGCCCGCAATTCCTCGGCGCTGACCTCACACAGGCCCAGCGCCCGCACCTTGCCCGCCTTCACCAGTTCAGCCATGGTGCCGACCGAGTCTTCCAGCGGCACATCAGGTGTGCGCCGATGCATGTAGTACAGGTCGATGGTGTCGATGCCCAGGCGACGCAGCGATTGGTCAACCGCGTGGCGGATGTGCTCTGGCCGGTTGCTGAGGCTCCAGTCGTCCGGCCGCTCCGCCGTGCGGGTATAGCCAAACTTGGTGGCAATCACCACGCGCTGCCGATGGGCCTTCACAAAGGGCGAGAGCAACGATTCATTGGCACCCAGGCCATACATGTCGGCGGTGTCGAACAGCGTCACGCCCAGGTCCAGAGCCTGTTCCAGGGTTGCGCGCGCCTCCGTGGTATCCGTGGCGCCGTAGAACTCGCTCATGCCCATGCAGCCGAGGCCCTGGGAACCCACCAGGGGGCCGTCCACGCCAAGGTGTACACGCGGCAGTGTGGGGAGAGAAGAATGCATCTTGTTGATTCCGGAGAGAGGAAGCCGCTGTTATAAGGACGTAGTGCACTACAGGGTCAAGGGAGCGCCATGCTGTTGTCGGAGTTCGCGAAGGAGACGGGTCTGTCGCCCGAGACGGTCCGGTTCTATGTCAGCAAGGGCCTGTTGAAGCCGCGGCGCGGCGCGCTCGGCGGCAGCAACCCCTACCAGGTGTTTTCGGCCGATGACGTGACGGCCGTCCGGATGATTCAGCTTCAGAAGTCGCTGGGCTATTCGCTGAGCGAGATCTCGGCGCTCAACCGTGCATACCGCCAGGGGGCGACATCGGCAGTACGCACCGCGCAGGTGTTGCGAGACCAGATCGACAAGCTGCAGTCACAACGTGCTCAATTGGATGCGGCCCTGACTTTCCTGACCGAGAAGCTGGCGTGGGTGGAAGCCGGCAAGCCGGGGACAGCGCCGCAGTTTCCGTGTTGACCCGCAGCCCGTTGGGGCCACCCATGGCCTCAGGCAGCGGCGTGTTGCCCCAGCCGCTCCTGCAGGAACTCGATGAAGCGCTGTGTCTTTGCGGGCAGCAGGCGCGTCTCCGTCAGGGCGTAGACCGGCGTTGAGCGGCCCAGCCAGTCCGTGAGGATGGGCCTGAGCCGTTGGGCCGCAACATCCTCGGCAACGATCTCCTCGGGCAGCAGGACAATGCCTTGATCAAGGGTCGCCAGGCGCCTGAACATGCCGACGCTGTTGACCTGAAAGCGGCCGCCTACGGGCACCTCCACCGCCTCCTTGCCGCGCTGCAATGCCCACTTGCCGGCGCGGGAGAAGCCCAGGCATTCGTGCTGCTCCAGTTCCGACGGATGCCGGGGTTCGCCGAAGCGCTTCAGGTAACCGGGCGATGCATACGCGCGCACCGAAAGCCTGGCCAACAACCGGGCCACCAGGTTCGAATCGCTCAACTCACCCATGCGGATGGCCACATCAAAGGGCTCGGCGACCAGGTCCACGCGCCGCGGTGTGAGATCGAAGTCGAAGGTGATGCCGGGGTATCGGGCCGCGAATTCTGCAATCAGCGGCGCCATGTAGATGGTGGCGAAATCTACCGGCAATGAGGCCCGCAGGACGCCGCTGGGCTGCGCCTGCATCTCCCGCAATTGCTCATGTGCCAGGCGGGCCTCCTCCACGATGCGCCGGCAGCGCTCGTAGTACAGCTGACCTGCTTCGGTGAGCTCCACCTTGCGAGTGGTTCGATGCAGCAGCCGCAGCCCGATGGCCTTTTCCAGGGCGCTGATGCGCCGCGACAGCGTGGAGTTGGGCACACCGGTGACGTCGGCCGCCCGACTGAAGCTCCGGGTGTGGGCGACCTCCACGAACAAGGCCATGTCGTTCAGCAGCTCCATCCAACTATCCCATTATTGGAAGAATGATTGCCACTCTACCGTATTTATCTCGTTGACGGATTAATGGAACATTCATTCATCGCGGCGGCCAGCCTCCATCAAGCGGCCCGCCACCTTCCCAGACCCTGCCTCAAGGAATTCAACATGACCCAACTGCTTACCCCGGTCCGCATTGGCCGCTATGTCGCCCCCAACCGCCTGGTGATGGCGCCGATGACCCGCTCCCGCGCCGACGGCAATGGCGTCCCCAGCGACATGACCGTCACCTATTACGCCCAACGTGCCAGCGCCGGTCTCATCATCTCGGAGGGTGTGTTCCCGTCGGCAATGGGCAAGGGCTACGTCCACACGCCCGGCATCGAGACTGAAGCGCAAGTGGCTGCCTGGAAGAAGGTGACCGAGGCCGTGCATGCTCGAGGCGGCCGCATCTTCATGCAGGTCATGCACTGTGGCCGTGTCTCGCACCCATCGTTGCTGAACGGGGCAACGCCGGTCGCACCTTCGGCCATCAAGCCAGCCGGCCAGGCCTGGACGCCGGTGGGTCAAGTCGACTTCGAAACGCCCCGCGAGCTGACCGTCGCCGAGGTCACCGCCGTGGTGGAGGACTACCGCATGGCCACCCGCCGTGCCATGGAGGCCGGCTTCGATGGCGTGGAGCTGCATGCTGCCTCCGGCTACCTGCCCGAGCAGTTCCTGTCCTCGGGCAGCAACCAGCGTCAGGACCTGTACGGCGGCTCGGTCGAGAACCGTGCCCGCTTCGTGCTGGACGTGCTGGACGCCATGGCTTCGGAGGCCGGGTCCGACCGCGTGGGTATCAAGATTTCTCCGGAGATGAACTACAACAGCATCACGGACACCAATCCGGCAGAGACCTACACCTACCTGGTGGACCAGCTCAAGGGCTGGGGGCTGGCTTATCTGCATGTGGCCCTCTTCGGCACGCCAACCTTGGACTACCACGCCCTGCTGCGTCCACGCTTCGAGGGCACCTACCTCATGGGTAGCGGCCTGACGCAGGACAGCGCCGAAGCGGCACTGTCTGAGGGCAGGACCGATGCCACCGTCTTCGGCAGCGCATTCCTGGCCAATCCGGACCTGCCCGAGCGCTTCCGGCTGGGCGCTGCCCTCAACACGCCGGACCGCAGCACCTTCTTCGCACCGCCGACCGCGCAGGGCTACATCGACTACCCCGCACTTCCGGTCGCGGAAACCGCTTGATTCTCAAGAGAGGCTGACCGCCATGACGACCACCGCCCGCATGCAACGTGCCAACCGGGGCGCTCACTTCCGGGCTTACCGCCTGCACAGCGCCGACCCGGCGCAGTTCGATCCCTTCATGGGCATCGATCACGCCTGGATGAGTGAGCCGACGTTCCCGCCACATCCGCATGCCGGCTTCTCCGCCGTGACCTACCTGTTCCTGGATTCGGAGACCGGCATTGCCAACCGCGATTCCAACGGAAACCGCACGCTGATCCAGCCGGGCGGCCTGCACTGGACGGCGGCCGGGCGGGGCGTGGTGCACGAGGAGAACCCTGCGGTGCTGGGCAGCACCACGCACCTGCTGCAGATCTTCGTCAACCTGCCCCGTGAGCGTCAGAACGACGCGCCGTTCGCACTGACGTTGGCACCGCAGGACGTCCCCGTGGTGACGAAGCCCGGTGTGAAGGTCCGCGTGCCCCTGGGCCGTTTCGAAGAGGCGCAGTCGCCGCTGACGCCGCCCACCGACGTGACGCTGCTCGACATTTCCCTGGAAGCCGGCGCCGAACTGAAGCTGTCGATTCCCGCAGACCAGCGCGCCTTCCTGATGCCCATCTTTGGCAGCGCGTCGCTCGACGGCGAGCGCTTCGGCCTGGATGACCTGGGCGCGCCCCTCCTGCCCCCGGCGGATGGCGCAACAACGCACCGGCTCGCCGGCGGCGCGGAGGGCGCCAAGGTGGCCGTCTTCATCGGCGAACCGCTGCACCAACCCGTTATTTCGAATGGGCCCATGGCTTTTGCAAGCCAGGAGCACCTGATTGCGGCAACCGCCGCCTACCAACGTGGCGAGATGGGGAGGCTGTAAAGCAGCCCGCCACACCCCGGGGCGTCAGCCCCATCACTACACACTTAGGAGCGACATCATGAAGATCGAACGTTTCACTGCTGAAAACTCTGCCCTGCTGCTGATCGACCACCAGGTCGGCACGATGCAACTGATCAAGAACATCAACAAGGACTTCGCTGCCAAGCAGTCGATCGCCCTGGCCAAGATGGCCAAGATCCTCAACCTGCCGGTCGTGATCACGTCCAGTCAGGAAGAGAATGCGCAAGGTCCGATCCTGCCGGAGATCGCCGAGATCCTGCCGCAAGCGTATGAAGCCCGCGTCAAGCGTCCTGGTGTGGTGAATGCCTGGGCCTATGCCGACTTCCGCAATGCAGTGCTCGCCACCGGCCGCAAGAATCTGATCATGGCCGGCGTCACCACCGACGTCTGCCTGATCTTCCCCGCCATCGACGCCGCCGTCGAAGGCTTCAATGTGCAAGCCGTGCTGGATGCCTCGGGTTCACCGAGCGACCTGTCCGAAGAACTCTCGCGCCAGCGCATGCACGACGCGGGCGTGGTGTTGACCGCCACCAACACCCTGATGGCGGAGATTGCACAGGACTGGTCCACCCCCGCCGGCCAGCAACTCATCACGCTGCTGTTCACGGATGTCTTCCCGGCACTGGGGGCGGGCATCCAGTAAGGGATGACCGGATCTCCAGCGGCCAGCTCGGCGACATCGGCGCATCCGCCTTCTTGCGCTGGCACCTGATGCGCTCAGGCGTGAGTGTCCTGCCATTGCTTCACAAACCGCCCGGGTGGCGCCCCCACCTGGCGGGTGAACGCCACGCCAAAGGCGCTCACGGAGCTGTATCCGACACGCTCGGCAATCGTCGCCATGGGCAGCGCCTGCTGCAGGAGCATCTGCTTGGCCAGCGCCATGCGCCAGGCCAGCAGGTATTCGGTCGGGGCCATGCCAACGATTCGGCCAAAGCGTTCAAAGAATGCGGAACGCGACATGGCGGCCTCCGCCGCCAGTCGCTGGACGGTCCACGGCTGCGCCGGCCGTTCATGCATGCAGCGCAACGCCTGCGCCAGCTTGGGATCCGCCAGGCCACTCACGAGCCCCGGGGTCGAGGCGGAACTGGCGGACGAGCGGAACGCTTCGATCAACATCACCTCCAGCAAACGCGCCGTCACGATCTCCCGTGCGGGGCGGTTGGCGCGTGACTCATCCGCCACGAGTTGGACCAGGCTGGCGAGACGGCGGTCACCACGCACATGGATCCATTGCGGCAGCAACGAGACCAGCAGCGCCGCATCCGGCGAACCCAGTTCGCAGTTGCCCACCAGCATGCGCAAGTCCACGAGGCCATGGGGATCACCCACGCGGGCACCGCCCGACATGGCCGCGATGGGGGTGGTGACCGACTCCCCTTCGCTGGGTGGCTCCCGGTCCAGGCTGGAGGTGGCGAAACCCCGGGAGGCCGGGATCAGCACGAAGTCACCCGCCTCCAGCGTCAGCGCCTCGCCGGCCCCTGGCCCATCGACCTTCAAGCGGCAGCCCCCCTCCAGCACCACGAAGTAGAACGGACGGCCGATCTCCGAGCGACGCACCGCCCACGGCGCCGAGGCCACGACCAGTTTGGAGAACGGCGCACTGGGCCGCAGGAGGGAGACGACTTCGGCCAGCGGGTCTGTCATTCTGGACGATCTCAACAAATATCAAGACTTTGAAGTGTAGTCAGTCCGGTGACTGACGCCTATCGTGAGGCTGTTCATCCACCCTCACTGCACTCATCCATGTCCACCACACCTACTGTTCTCATCACCGGCTGTTCCTCTGGCTTTGGCCTGGAGACGGCCCGTCTCTTTCTCGACCGGGGATGGCGCGTCGTTGCGACGATGCGCACTCCGCGCGAGGATCTGCTGCCGGTCTCGGACCGGCTTCGCGTTCTGCCACTTGACGTGACGCTGGATGACAGCATCGAACGCTGCGTGGCGCAGGCCGGCCCCATTGATGCGCTGGTCAATAACGCAGGCGTTGGCGTGCTGGCTCCGCTGGAAGGCCTGACGATGGCCAGCGCGCGGGACGTCTTCGAGACCAATACCTTGGGCACCATAGCCATGACCCAGGCCGTAATGCCGCAGTTTCGGGAACGGCGCGGCGGCGTGATCGTGAACGTCACCTCCAGCGTGACCTTGAAGTCGCTGCCCCTGCTGGCGGTCTATACCGCCAGCAAGGCTGCGGTGAACGCCTTCACCGAATCATTGGCGCTGGAGCTCGCACCGTTTGACGTGCGTGCGCGGCTGGTGCTGCCGGGTCGCTCACCCACGACCAGCTTCGGTTCCAACGCGCAGCGCCACATGGCGCACGGTGCTCCGGACGCTTATGCAGCCTTCACACAAAGCGTCTACGCCGGGGTGCGAAGCATGGAGACCCCCGTGACACTGCCGGAGGATGTGGCCGAGGCGGTATGGAAGGCCGTTACCGATCCCGGCGCACCCATGCGGATCCCGGCTGGGGCGGATGCGGTGGCGATCTTCGGGGGCTGAGGACTCCACGTTTCATCTTCCGCCCCGCGACGAATTCAAGCGTTGGGCAATGCCGGGGTCCATCTGCTCATCAACCTGTCGGATGGCATCACGCCGGCCGATGCCAACTCGACCTGCGGCTGCGTTCCAATACAGCCTCCACGGGAGCGATGTTCAGCAGGAGATGAGCGAGATGAACGTATGGGACCGAACGATGCGGGGGCTGGTGATGCTGTGCGGGGCCGGTGTGATGAGCGCCGCTCACGCCGCACCGCCGTTGGAGATGACCAACGCCGTGCTCTGGCAGCAACGAAGCGTCGAATACGACGCGCTGGCGCGCCAGACCTACCGCCAGGCCACCGCCGCCTTTGACGAAGCCCTCGCCCGCTGCGACCGCAAGCACCTGAAGGGCTGCGAACCCGTCGCGATCGAACAGATCGGCACCCGGCCCGCCGCCCTGGCGCGCATGCGCCCCGCCGTCATCGTGGACCTCGACGAGACCATCCTCGACAACTCACGCTTCCAGGGCGAAATGCAACGCCTGGGCGACGACTTCACCGACGGACTGTGGGACCGCTGGGTCGCCGCCTCCGGTGCGCCCGACGCCGAACAGACCTTCGGCCGGCTGTTCGTGCCCGGTGCCATCGAGTTCCTGCAACACGTCGGCCTGCGCGCTGACGTGTTCTTCGTCAGCAACCGCGAATGCCCCGCCGGCCAGCCGCAAGACCCGAAGAACTGCGACGCCCTGCGCGCCAGCATGGCCCTGCTCAAGGCCCACAAGATCCCGCGCGCGGACGACCCCGCGGCCTACTACTTCAAGACCCATGGCGTGTCCGGCGAAAAAACCGGCCGCCGGGCCGAGATCGCCAAGCTGCCCCGCCGCATCGTGCTGCTGGTGGGCGACGACCTCGGCGACTTCGTTAGCCGGCCCGACCGCGACCTGCTGCGCGCCCATCAACAGCCCGCACAGGCCCGCCATATCGAGGCGCAATGGGGCCGACGCTGGTTCGTGCTGCCCAACGCCATGTACGGCTCATGGGACGACTGGGAAACCAAGGCCGCCGCCGCCAGCTGCGGCAAGGACACCGCCGACCCTGCCGTTCGCCAGGCCTGCCGCCAAAGCCGAGCCGACGCCAAGGACGCAGCCATCAAGGGCTTCCAGCCGCCCGCCCTGCGCGTCGTGACCTGGAACCTGGGCTGGCACGTGGCCCAGGCCGAGGTGCCCGCCTGGGCCGCCGTGTGCGATCAGTTCTTCAAGGAGACCAGCAAGGACCGCTGGCAGAAGGTCCCCGCAGGCACCGACGGCGCCGTGCAGGGCTGGAGCATCAAGGGCGGCCGCCCCGTGATCGAGGGCAATGACCTCTCGGTGATGCCGCCCTGCACCGCCTACCGCGACGCCAGGTCCCAAGGCGTCTCGGTCACGCCTACTGCCTATGCGGCACGCAACCGGCAGTTGGCGGGCGTGCTGCGCCAGCTGCATGCCGATGTCATCGCCTTCCAGGAAGTCTCCGGCGCAGCGGCCGTGACGGAGGCCCTGGGCGATGAAGCTCCCCACTACAACGTCTGCTCTTTCGACCCCAAGTACAAGGTGCAGCGCCTGGCCTTCGCCTGGCGCAAGACGCTCGGTGAGGCCGCCAGCCCCTGCGAAGACCTCCCGGCCCTTTCGCTGCCCACCGCCGCGCCGGAGCTGCAACTGCGCCCGGGTTTCTCGTTGGTGCTCAACGTGGACGGCAAGAAGGTGCGCTTTCTGACCGTGCACCTGAAGTCTTCCTGCGTCTCGCCGCTGGAGGCGCGGGGCAAGCTGGACGCGGGCATGAAGCCGGACGACGCCTGCACGCTGCTCCAGCAACAGGTGCGCCCGCTGGAGACGATTTGGGAATCGCTCGGCCAGGGGGTCGACCACTTCGTGGTGCTGGGCGACTTCAACCGCAATCTCTGGCACGAAGCCCATGTGGCCGACAACGAGGCCGTACGCAGCGACGGCTCCAGCGACCTGACCACCCCACTGCCCGAGGGCGTGCGGACCCGCAACCTGCTCCGTGAAGTGAATGACAGCGCCCCGGCCAGCTCGAAGGCCGAGCTGCTCGCCGCCCGCTGCCCGGGCAGCGCCGATGTGCAGCAACTGTGCGAGACCGCCAAGCACGCCCTCCTCAGTGGGGCTGAGCAGTCCCGATTGGGCGCAGCGGACGCCCTGGGCTGCCGCAATCCGATCGGGCTGGACCAGGTGCTGGTCTCCACCTCATTGAAGACCGCCGTGCGCGACATCAGCAAAGTGCCGCTGGGCAAGCTTGGCGGCTCCATGAAGGCGTCGCCGCCACAATTTCCGGAACCGCGCCTGGCGGTATCGGACCATTGCCCGACACTGTTGGAACTGGGCTTGCAGTAATTGATAAACGAGGGTGGCCGGTATCACCAGCGATATCGGCGCAGCGCGGCAGTGGCCGGCGACCTGATCACCTACACCATCACGTTTTCCAACCTCAGCACCGAGGCCATCGTGTCGCTGAAGGTCACCGACGCCACGCCAGCCTACACGGTGTTCCAGTCCGCGGCCTGCGGCACCATGCCGCTGCCCACCCTGACCTGCAGCATCTCCGCCCAGCCTGCGGTGGGTGCCAATGGGCGGGTGGAGTGGACGATCGGCGGTGCGTTGAACAGCGGGCTGTCCGGCACGGTGACCCTGGTCGTGAAACTTCAGTAGCGGTGGCGCTGCCCGCCGCTCACCATGTCCGCCAGTGCATCCGCGGCCATCGTGCGGATGGCGCCGTCCAGGATGGACACCGTCTGTTCACCGAAGCGTTCCAGGTCTTGCGGATCATGCGTGATCATCAGCATCGGGATGCTGATGCTGTCCAGCAGGGCTTCCAGTTCGTCGCGGGTTCGCTCCCGCAACGAGGGGTCCAGCGCGGAGAACGGTTCGTCCAGCAGCAGCGCCCTGGGCTCGTTCACCAGTGCACGCGCCAGCGCCGTGCGTTGCCGCTGGCCGCCAGAGAGCTGGTGGGGGCGCTGGTCAGCCACGCGCTCCAGCTCCAGGGACTTGAGCCACCGCGCCACCGCGTCGCCGCCAGCGCCCTGGCGGGCCGGATTGAGCCAGCCCTTCTGCAGGCCGAAGGCAATGTTCTGGCGCACCGTCAGGTGCGGAAACAGCGCGTAGTCCTGGAACAGATAACCCAGGCCGCGTTCGCGCGCAGGCACGTCGATGCCCTTGGCGTGGTCGAACACCGGTTGCCCGTCCACCCGGATCACGCCTTCGTCGGGCCTCAACAGGCCGGCGACGGCTTGCAGCGTCAGGCTCTTGCCGGCACCCGAAGGGCCGTAGATCACCGTGCGGCGCGCCTCGGTGCGGAAGCGGACCGCCAGCTCGAACTGCCGGCCATGCGCACCGACCCGCTTGCGAATGTCGACCTCGAAACTCATGCCACCCCTCGGGGACGCGCCAGGCGGCCGGCACACAGCAGCACCACGATGCAGGTGACCGAGATCACCAGCACCAGCAGGTTGGCGGTGTCGTCCTGCCCGGCCTGCACTGCTTCATAAACGGCGATGGAGAGCGTCTGGGTCTTGCCGGGAATGCTGCCCGCCACCATCAGCGTGGCCCCGAACTCACCCAGCGCACGGGCAAAGGCCAGCAGCACACCGGCCAGCACGCCGTGCCAGGCCATTGGCAGCGAGACACGGAAGAACACGGCCCACTCGCCCAGGCCCAGGACGCGAGCGGCCCGCTCCAATTGCGGGTCCACGCCTTCAAAGGCCGCCCGCGCCGACTTGAGCACCAGCGGAAACGAGACGATGGTGGCCGCCAGCACAGCGCCTTGCCAGGTGAAGATCAACTGGATGCCGAAGTGCTCATACAACCAGCCACCCAGCCAACCGCGCCGGCCGATCACGACCAGCAGGTAATAACCCAGCACGGTGGGGGGCAGCACCATCGGCAGCGTGAGCACGGCATCGATGAACTCACGGCCGGGGAGACGCCAGCGGGCCAGCGCAAAGCCCGCCGCCACGCCCAGCACCAGGTTCAGGAACGTGGCCCAGCCCGCCACCTTGAGCGAGAGTGCGAGGGCGATCCAGGCGGCTTCCACGATGGGTCAGGTCCAGCGCTCGGGTTCAGCGGGGTTCAGCAGGGTTCAGCGCCTCAGGGCTTGGAGAAGCCGTACTTGGCCAGCACTGCCTGACCCTCAGCCGAGAGTACATAGTCGATGAAGGCTTTGCCGCCGGTCGCATTCGGGGCCTGGTTGATCAAGGCCAGCGGGTAGCGGATGGGCGTTTCCGTGGGTACGGTCAGCAGGATGCGGACCTTGTCCTTTTGTACCAATGCGTCCGTGCCGTAGACAAAACCGGCTTCGGCTTCGCCGCGCGACACATAGTCCAGGGCCTGGCGCACGTTCTGTGCAAACACGGCCTTGGGCTCCACCACCGACCACAGCTTGGCCGCCTCCAGCGCGCCCTTGGCGTAGCGGCCGGCCGGCACACCCTCCGGCTTGCCAATGGCCACGCGCTTGACGCCGGCCTGCTGCAGATCGGCCAGCGACTTGAGCGGCAGGCCACCCTCCACCGGCGTGATCAGCACCAGTGAGTTGCTGACGAAGTCACGGCGGGAGCCGGCAGCCAACAGTTTCTGCTGCTCGGCCCGGTCCATGGTTTCCTGGTCCGCCGAGGCGAACACATCGACCGGCGCGCCCTTGGCGATCTGAGCCAGAAGCGCATCCGACGCGGCAAAGTTGAGCTGCAGCCGGGTGCCGGGGTGCCGGGCCTCGAAGGCGGGCGCCAGTTCCTTGAAGGCATTGGTCAGGCTGGCGGCGGCGGAAACAGTCACATCAGCGGCTTGGGCGGCGAAGGACATCACGCCCAGGCCCATGCCCAGACCGAGACCCACTGCCAACCCGAGGCCCTTGGACCAGGCCCGGCGGGCGATGCGGCGACGGTTCACTCCCGGGACTTGATGTGTGTTCATGTGCGCTCCAGCAAGCGCCTGCCCTCCGTGGGTCAGGCCGGCCCGCAATATATCCCAGGATATGACGCCACGCGTCCGACCCGGTCAAAGGCAGGTGGGCGCCCACGCGGTGCTCGCACCCTTGGCGGCGCTGGCGCCATGGGCGGCGTCAGATCACTCCGCCAGCATCTTCATCAACTTGCGGATATCGCCCGCGCAGTGGCTGAGCGCTTGCGCTTCGATGCGGCGGTACAACGCCACCAGTGCCCGGCCGCTCTTGGTCAGCGCGCTGCCACCGCCCTGGGCGCCGCCTGCGGCGGTGGCCACCGCCGGCTCGCGCAGGGATTGGTTCAATTCATCGATCAACAGCCAGGCGCGGCGGTAGGACATGCCCAGCGCCTTGGCGGCGGCCGTGATGGAGCCGGCCTCATCCAACGCTTCCAGCAAGGCGATCTTGCCGGGCCCGATGGCGATCACCTCGCCCTGGGTGGCCCGCATGCGCAGCTTGAACTGAGGCGTCAGGTCCTCGGTGGCGGCGGGGTTCACCACTTCGGTGGTGGCGTCGGAAGGGGAAGTCTTGGCGCGGGACATGGCGTGATTAAACACGAGCCCCGATCAACCCCAGGGCGTGGGGCCGGACGGGCCAGGCTGGCCGGTCTGGCTGGTCTGACTTGTCGGCAGCGGCGCCCGTGCCAGGCGCCAGCAGCCTCGCCCGGCCGCCTTCGCGGCATACAAGGCATCGTCCGCCCGGGCCAGGAAGGCCAAGTCGCTCTCCGTGTCCGCGCCTGTGCAGGCAATGCCGATGCTGGTGGACAGCTCCACCGGCGTGCCCAGCACCATCAGCGGTGCACGGACGGCATCCAGCAGCTTCTGGGCCACCGGACCGGCCTCGTCCGCATCGTTCAGGTTCTCGACAATCAGCACGAACTCGTCGCCCGCCAGCCGGCACAGCAGGTCGGTCTCACGCACGGCCCGGCGCACGCGTTCCGCAAAAGTCTGCAGCACCACATCACCGCCCGCATGGCCGAGGCTGTCGTTCACCTGCTTGAAGCGGTCCAGGTCCATGAACATCAGCGCCATGACATGGCCGCTGCGCCGCGCCCGCGCCAGGGCCTCGGCCAGGCGCTGGTCAAACTGGCGGCGGTTGGGCAGGCCGGTGAGCGGGTCGATGCGGCTGAGCTGGTCCAGTTCCCGCTCCACCTGCTTGAAGGCAGAGACGTCGGTGCTCAGCGTGTAGACACCGGCCACCGTGCCGTCGGGCCGCAGGTCGGGCACATATTCGGTCAGCAGGTCGCGCATCACGCCGTTGGATTCGGAGCGGGTCTCGAAGCGTTGCCGCACGCCCGCCAGCGCGCCCTTGAGTGATGGCATGCGTTGCTCATAAAGCACCGGCCCGATGGTCTCGAGCAGGGTCTTGCCCAGCGCCGCCTCCGGCTCGGTGCCCAGCCAGGTGCGGAAGGTGGCATTCAGGAAGCGCAGGCGCTGGTCGGCGTCGATGTAGGAGATGAGCACCGGCAGGTTGTCCGCGATGGTGCGCAGCCGGCGTTCGCTGGCTTCCTGGCGCTGCATCGCCACCTCCAGCTCGACCGTGCGGGAATGCACCCGCTCCTCCAGCGAGGCATTGAGCTGGGCCAGGGAGGCGTCCTGCTGCGCCTGGCGCTGCGCCAGTTCGGTCAGCGCGTGGGAGAGCACCGCCACCTCGCGGTAGCCGCCCACCTCGGGCAGCGCGTCCTCGCTGAGATGGCGCCGGTTGGCGATGGCGAGCGAGAGCTGGTTCAGCGGGCGGGACAGGCGGCGCGCCTGCCACCAGGACAGCGGCACCGCCAGCGCCAGCAGAATGAGCGCACTCAGGATGATCTGGTTGCGCAGGCGGTAATAGTCTTCCAGCGCCACGGTCACCGGCTGGCGCACCAGCACCGTCCAGCCCAGGCCCGGGTACGGGCCGTAGCCCTGCGTCTGCACGCTGATGGCGAAGTACTCCTTGCCGTCGAAGTCGTAGTGCCGCAAGGCGGCGCCCGCATCGGGCTGCACCGGCACCTTCTTGCCCTCCAGGTTGGAGGGGCCCAGGATCACCGAGCCGTCCTTGCCCAGGATCAGTGCGTCCGCCTGGTGGCTGGCCATGGTGGCGTCGATCAGCTCGGACTTGATCTGGCGCGCCCAGCTCCAGCTCAGATGGGCACCGAACACGCCACGGCGCTGGCCGTTGTTGTCCACGAGCGGAATGGCGAAGTCCACGAAGCGCCAGGGGTCGCTCTGGCGCGGCAGCAGGCGCTCCAGCAGCACGGCCGCATGCAGGTCTCCCACAAAGGGGCCGCGCTGGGCGCCCTGGAACCAGGGGCGCTTGGAGACATCCACGCCGTCCAGCAGCCCCCCCGCGGCAGCCACCACCTTGCCATCCGCATCGGTCACGCCCAGCCAGGCGAAATGGTCGAAGCCGATCTGGACCTGGTCGAGCGCCCGGCGCATGGCCGCAGCGTCACCACCCCGGAAGGTCTCCAGCTGGGCCAGCACCCGGATCTCCCGGAACTGCTGGGACATGCCGCGGTCCAGCGCGTCGCGGAAGTCGATGGCCACCTGGCGCAGGGACTGGACAGCCCGGCGCTCCGCATGGGCGCGGGCGAAGTTTTCGATCAGCACGGCCGAACTGAGCAGGGCCACGGCCACCGCCGAGAGCACCACGGCCGTCAGCCAGCGGCCCAGCGATGCGCGAGAGCCGCGTGCCGGCACAAACAACCGGGGGCTACCGGACGAGGAAGGAGGCACGGACGTTGGCGCGGCGGCCTCAGACGTGGAAGATACCGTCGGGTCCGGGGTGGGAATCTGCATGAGGTATTTTGACCAGTTGCCCCCCGGTGATGCAACGCGGGATAGTGCGGCCGCACCACAGCAGGGCCACCCTCACGGCCGGCACCTCAGCGGCTCGCCAATCGCACCAAAACCGGTAATGCTTGCGCCCTGGACGCAGGCACAGAACTGCCGGTGCGCCTCAAAGTGGGCCGCAGCCCCCGGCGGGCGCGGCTTGTGGGCGGCTTGAAGGCAACCGGGCCCGGACGGACGGGGGCACCATTTCCAGGCACGCCCCTTGCAATCACTCCGTCCGGACCGCCACCGACGGTCCTCCCTTGGAGCCTCCATGCACGCGCTGACCCTGCCGGCCTCCGGCCATTACGACGAGATGCTGCTGCAAAGCGGCGGCATCCGGCCCAGTTACCAGGCCTTTGCCGACTGGCTGCATGCCCAGACCCCCGACGCCCTGGCCAAGAAGCGGGCCGAGGCCGACCTGCTGTTCCACAAGGTGGGCATCACCTTCGCCGTTTATGGGGACGAAGCTGGCGCCGAGCGGCTGATCCCCTTCGACACCGTGCCCCGCATCGTGCCCGCCGACGACTGGCGCATGCTGGAGCAGGGCCTGCGCCAGCGGGTCAATGCCCTCAACCGCTTCCTCTGGGACATCTATCACGACCATGAAATCGTCAAGGCCGGCCTGATTCCGGCGGAGCAGATCTTCGCCAACGCGCAGTACCAGCCGGCGATGCAGGGGCTGGACCTGCCGCTGGGGGTCTACGCCCACATCACCGGGGTGGACCTGATCCGCCATTCCGATGGCGGTTATTACGTCCTGGAGGACAACCTGCGGGTGCCCTCCGGCGTGAGCTACATGCTGGAGAACCGCAAGATGATGATGCGGCTCTTCCCGGAGCTGTTCGCCCGCTACCCGGTGGCTCCGGTGGCCCACTACCCGGCGCTGCTGCTCAACACGCTCCGCCAGGCCAGCCCTGCGGACAACCCCACCGTGGTGGTGCTGACGCCGGGCCCCTTCAACTCCGCCTACTTCGAACACGCCTTCCTCGCACAGCAGATGGGGGTGGAACTGGTGGAGGGGCAGGACCTGTTCGTGAAGGACGGTTTTGTCTTCATGCGCACGACGGTGGGCCCCAAGCGCGTGGACGTGATCTACCGCCGCATCGACGATGCCTTCCTGGACCCGCTGGCCTTCCGCGCCGACTCGATGCTGGGCGTGCCCGGGCTGCTCTCGGTCTACAAGCAGGGCCATGTGGTGCTGGCCAACGCCATCGGTACCGGCGTGGCGGACGACAAGTCCATCTACCCCTACGTCCCGGACATGATCCGCTTCTACCTGGGCGAGGAGCCCATCCTGCACAACGTGCCCACCTGGCAGTGCCGCAAGCCGCAGGACCTGGACCATGTGCTCAACCACATGGCCGACCTGGTGGTGAAGGAGGTGCACGGCGCCGGCGGTTACGGGATGCTGGTGGGCCCGGCCGCCACCGCGGCCGAGGTGGCCGACTTCAAGGAGCGGGTGAAGGCCAACCCGGCCAACTACATCGCGCAGCCCACCTTGTGCCTGTCGAGCTGCCCGACCTTTGTGGAGCGCGGCATCGCGCCGCGCCACATCGACCTGCGGCCCTTTGTGCTCTCCGGCCGTGAGGTCAACATGGTGGCCGGCGGCTTGACGCGGGTGGCGCTGAAGGCGGGGTCGCTGGTGGTGAATTCGTCGCAGGGCGGCGGCACCAAGGACACCTGGATTCTGGAGAGGAGCACCGCATGCTGAGCCGCACCGCCGCCCAGCTCTACTGGATGAGCCGCTACCTGGAGCGGGCCGAGAATCTGGTCCGCATGCTGGACGTGACCCATTCGCTGTCGCTGCTGCCGCAGAGCCGGGGCGCCGCCACCGAACTGGCCGCCCCGTTGGCGGTCACGGGCACGCTGGAGGCCTATCAGGCCCGCCATGCACGGCTGAGCGCGGAGCAGCTGTTCCGCTTCATGGGCCTGGAGCTCGAGAATCCGGCCTCGGTGCTGTCCTGCATCCGCCAGGCGCGGGAAAACGCCCACGCCGTGCGCGGCCAGATCACCGCCGAGATGTGGGAGGCCATCAACACCAGCTGGCTGGAAGCGCGTGAACTGGCGCGCCGCGGCATGGCGGACCCTTCCTCCTTCTTCGACTGGGTGAAGGAACGCTCCCACCTCTTCCGCGGCGCCACCTACGGCACGCTGCAGCGCAACGACGCCTACTGCTTCATTCGGCTGGGCACCTTCGTGGAACGGGCGGACAACACGGCGCGGCTGCTGGACGTGAAGTCCCAGCTCATCGCCCCGGCGGTGGACACGCTCGCGCCGGTGGACGTGCCCAGCGAAAGCGCACCGGATTTCTACGCCTGGAACGCACTGCTGCGCTCGCTCTCCGCCTTCGAGGCCTACCATGCGGCCTACCGCGACAGCCTCAACGGCCGCCGTGTCACCGAGCTGCTGATCCTGCGCCCGGACGTGCCGCGCTCCCTGCGCGCCTGCTGCGACGAGATCCGGTCCATCCTGCCGCAGATCGAATCGCGCGAGGGTGCCTCGGATGCCGGCCGTTCCGTCAAACAGCTGGCCGGCGAGCTGGCCTTGCGGCTGGAATATGGAGCGGTGGACGAGATCCTGGACACGGGCCTGCATACCTGGCTGACCGGCTTCCTGGAAGACTCCGCCCTGCTGGGCCTGGCGATCCAGCGCGCCTACTTCGAGGCGCAGTGAGCGCCATGACTGCACGAGCACCCAACGGAACGCGCCATGCATCTGCACATCTCGCATGACACGGTGTATGCCTACGCGGCGCCGCTCAGCCGCAGCACCCAATACCTGCGGCTGACGCCGCGCCGTTCACCAGGCCTGCAGGTGCTGCACTGGGGCCTGCAGCTGCCAGCCCAGGCCACGGTCTGCAAGGATGCCTTCGGCAACACCATGCATGTGCTGAGCCTGGATGGCCCGCGTGGAGAAATCCACCTGCATGCCGCTGGTGAGGTGCGGACCGACGATGCCCCGCCGCGCCCCGACCCCACCGACGAATTCCCCGCCCCGGTCTTCCTGCGGGACAGCCAGCTGACCCGGGCGGACCCCGCGCTGCGTGAATTTGCCCAGGGTTTTGCCGACACCGCCCGGCGCGACGCGCATGCAGCCCTGCTGGCGCTGATGGCGGCCCTGGGCGAACGCATGCCGTATGTGCGGGGCTTCACCGATGCGGCCACCCCCGCCGCCGAGGCCTTTGCGTCCGGCCGCGGCGTCTGCCAGGACCATGCGCAGGTCTTTGCCTGCTGCGCCCGCCTGCTGGGCCTGCCGGCGCGTTATGTCTCCGGCTACCTGGCCACCGACGCCGAACACGTCGCCAGCCACGCCTGGACGGAAGTCCGCCTGCCGGACGGCGGGACCACCTTCAGCGAGGCGGCCGAAGGCGGCTGGCTGGGCTACGACATCAGCAACCAGTGCCTGGCGGACGGGCGGCATGTGCGTCTGGCCTTTGGCGCCGACTATCTGGACGCTTGCCCGGTGCGGGGCGTGCGGCTGGGCGGCGGTACCGAGACGATGCGGGCGAAGGTGCTCGTGAAACCTGCCACGCACGACCAGCAATGAGCACGCGGGCAATGTGCCGCGCTGCCAAGGGATAGGCTAATCTCACGGCCCATGACTTACTGTGTTGCCATGCGGCTGCGTGCCGGCGTGCTGTTTGCGTCCGATTCCCGCACCAACGCGGGCGTGGATCACATCGCCACGTTCCGCAAGATGAACCTGTTTGAGGTGCCGGGTGAGCGGCTGGTGACGCTGCTGAATGCCGGCAACCTGGCCACGACCCAGAGCGTGGTCAGCATCCTGCGCCAGCGCGCCAAGGAAGGGGCCGGGCAGCATCTGCTCAACATCGGCTCCATGTATGACATTGCCGAGCTGGTGGGCCGCACGCTGAGAGAGGTGGTGGCACGGGACAGCGAAGGTGGTGGCCAGCACAGCCAGGGCGTGGACTTCGGTGCCAACTTCATTGTCGGCGGCCAGATCCGTGGCGAGGTGCCGCGTATTTTTCACGTCTATCCGCAGGGCAACTTCATCGAAGCGACGGAAGACACGCCTTACCTGCAGATCGGCGAATCCAAATACGGCAAGCCCATCATCGACCGGGTGATCGATTTCGAAAGCTCGCTGACCGAAGCGACCAAGTGCGCGTTGATTTCATTCGACTCGACCATCCGCAGCAACCTGTCCGTGGGCCTGCCGCTGGACATGCTGCTCTACCGCACCGACAGCTTCGCGCCGGCGCAGCCGCACCGCATCACCCACCAGGACCCCTACTTCAGCGCCTTGCGGCAAGGCTGGGGCGGCGGCCTCAAGCGGGTGTTCGCCGAACTGCCGGACGGCGACTGGTTCTCACCGGACCAACTCGGCAGCTGAGGCGGCTGAGCCGCCTGGTCAGTCGTGCAGGGACGCGAGGAACTGCTTGAGTTCCGGCGTCTTGGGCGCACCGAAGATCTCGGCCGGCGGGCCGATCTCATGGACGCGGCCCTGATGCATGAAGATGACCCGGTCCGCCACCTTGCGGGCAAAGTTCATCTCGTGGGTGACCATCAGCAGCGTCATGCCCTCTTCGGCCAGTGACTCCACCACGCGCAGCACCTCGCCCACGAGTTCGGGGTCCAGCGCGGAGGTGATCTCGTCGCACAGCAGCACCTGGGGTTCCATGGCCAGCGCACGCGCAATGGCCACACGCTGCTGTTGACCACCGGACAGTTGCTCCGGCAGGGCATCGAACTTCTCCGCCAGCCCGACGCGCGCCAGCAGGGCCTTGGCCTGCGCCGTCGCCTCGCGCACGCTGCGCTGCTTCACCAGCGTGGGCGCCAGCATCACGTTGCGGCCCACCGTGAGGTGCGGAAAGAGGTTGAAGCTCTGGAAGATCATGCCGACCTGCTGGCGCAGGGTCCGCATGGCCATGGCGCTTTCATGGAGCAGCGGCTTGCCGGCCACCGTCAGCGAGCCGTCCTGGAACTGCTCCAGGCCGTTGATGCAGCGCAGCAGTGTGCTCTTGCCGGAGCCGCTCTTGCCGATCAGCGCGATGACCTCTCCCCGCAACACGTCCAGGTCGATGCCCTTGAGCACTTCGTTCGTGCCATAGGACTTGCGCAGCGCGGTGATGCGCACCACGGGCACACGGGGCGCCACCGTCGGCGCCGTGAGGTCTTCAGGCTGGGCGGCCATGGCTTTTCCTTTCCAGATATTGGGCGAACAGGCTCACCGGGAAACACAGGACGAAATACATCAGCGCAACGCAGCCAAACACCAGGAAGGGTTTGAAGCTGGCGTTGGCCATCATGCTGCCGGTCTTGGTGAGTTCGGCGAAGCCGATCACCGACGCCAGGGCGGTGCCCTTGATCACCTGCACCAGAAACCCCACCGTGGGGGCGATGGCCAGGCGCAGCGCCTGCGGCAGCACCACGTGCCGCAGTTGTTCACCGAAGCTCATGGCCAGGCTGCGTGCGGCCTCCCATTGCCCCTTGGGCACGGCCTCCACGCAGCCGCGCCAGATCTCGGTGAGGTAGGCGCTGGTGTAGAGGGTGAGCGCCACACTGGCCGCTGTCCACGCGGACACATCCACGCCCAGCAGCGACATGCCGAAGTAGGCCAGGAACAGCTGCATCAGCAGCGGCGTGCCCTGGAAGACCTGCACATACAGGCTGATCAGCCGACCCGCGCGCCGGCCCAGGCCCAGCCGCAGGCACAGCAGCAGGGCGCCCACCACGCCGCCGCCGATGAAGGCGATGAGTGAGAGCGCCACTGTCCAGCGCAGGGCCATCAGCAGGTTGCGCAGGATGTCCCAGAGTGTGAACTCAACCATGGCGGGCTCCCAGCCAGCGGCTGATCAAGGTCGGGCGGGCGGCCAGGGTGGGCGCGCTGCCGAACAGGAACCGGGCGCCCACCCATAGCAGCAGGTGGCGCACCACGATGCTCAGGGCCAGATAGAGGCCTACTGCCACGAAGGTGGCCTCGAAGGCCCGGAAGTTGCGGCTGTGGATCAGGTTGGTGGCGTAGCTCAGTTCTTCGGTGGAGATCTGGCCGCACACGGCGGTGCCCAGCATGACGATGATGATCTGGCTGGTCATGGCCGGCCACACGCGCTTGAAGGAAGGCGGCAGCACCACCCGGACGAAGGTCTGCATGGGTCCCATGGCCAGGCTGTAGGCGGCTTCCCACTGGCCCTTGGGGGTGGCCTGGATGCCGGCGCGCAGGATCTCGGTGCCGTAGGCGCCGAGGTTGAGTGTCATGGCGATGACCGAGGCCAGTTCGGGCGACAGCTTCACGCCGAGTGACGGCAGGCCGAAGAAGATGAAGAACAGCTGCACGATGAAGGGGGTGTTGCGCAGCAGTTCCACATACACACCCACTGTGCGCGCCAGCCACCGGGGCCCACAGGCACGGGCCCATGCGCCGGCCGTCGCGGCCAGCAGCCCCAGCGGCACGGCCACGGCGGTCAGGCCGACGGTCCAGCCCAGCCCGCGCAGCAGCAGCGGCCATTCCGCCAGTACTGCGCCAAAGTCGAACTCCATCACACCCTCCTTCAGACTTACCCACAGCCCGTCGCCCGAACGCGCCAAAGGCGCCGTTCAAGCGGGGCTCTCACCAGCACCGCAGGCCTCCTTCAGCCTCACCTACACCGCACCTCTTCGCATCCAGTCGCCTGAACGCGCCGCAGGCGTCGTTCAAGCGGGGCTCTCATCAGCGGAGCGAGGCTCTCACCAGTGCCGCAGGCCTGCTTCAGCCTCACCTACACCGCACCTCTTCGCATCCAGTCGCCTGAACGCGCCGCAGGCGTCGTTCAAGCGGGGCTCTTGTCGGCGAAGCGGGTCTCCGCCGGGCCGCCCCAAGGAGGCCCGTTGCCCCCTCGGGGGGCGGCTGTTCGGGCCCTAGGCCCGAACAGCCGGGGGCATCATTCAGGAAGTTCACCCGTCCCCCGGCCCAGCCACTTCTTGGAGAGGGCCTCCAGTTCACCGGCTTTTTTCGCGGCGGCGATGATGCTGTTGACCTTGGCCAGCAGCGCGTCTTCACCCTTGGCGACGCCGACAAAACACGGGCTGTCCTTGAGCAGCAGCTTGTATTCGATGTTCAGGCCGGGGTTGCGCTGCATCAGGTTGGCGGCCACGGCCGCGCTGGTGGCCAGCACCTGCGTCTGCCCCGCCGAGAAAGCGGCGATGGTGGCGTTGTTGTCCTCGAAGCGCTTGAACTCCAGCGACGTGGGCGCCACCTTGCCCAGTTCCTGGTCTTCCATCGCGCCACGCGTCACCGCCACCGACTTGCCGGCCAGATCCGCAAAGGACTTGATGGCCAGGCTCTTGGGCGCAAACACCGCCTGGTAGAACGGCGCGTAGGCGGCGGTGAAATTGATCACCTTCTCGCGGTCCGGGTTCTTGCCCAGCGAGGAGATGACCAGGTCCGCCTTCTTCGTCTGCAGATAGGGGATGCGGTTGGCGCTGGTGACTGGCAGCAGCTCGACCTTCACGCCCAGCTTGGCCGCGATCAGTTCGGCCATGGCCACGTCCAGGCCCTGGGGCTTCATGTCGGGGCCGACGAAACCGTAAGGCGGGTAGTCCGTCGGGATCGCGATCTTGATGGTCTTGGACTTGGTGATGGTGTCCAGCGCGGTCTGGGCCTGCACACCGGCAACGGCAAGGCACAGGCCGGCGGCCAGCAGCAGCCGGCGCGTGACGGTGGCGGGAACGAAGGAAGCGGCGGCAAGGCTCATAACAAGGCTCCTAGATAGGCGGCGGGGGGATCGTCGGCGGCAGTGATGCCGGAGTCGGGGTCGGCATCAAGGCCGGAGTCGGAATCAGGCCCTGCGCGGGCACGTGCCTTCCGGGCGGCGGTTCCAGCCGTCCGTGGGGAACGCGCCCGGGGCACGGGTGCCAAGGCCTGCCGAAGCAGGTGAAGCGGATCACTGTTGGCGGGCAGTTGCAGGGCCGCCTGCACACTGGCCAGGTGCGCGGCCATCAACGCCTCGGCCTGGGCAATGTCGCCCTGCTCCAGCGCGTCCACGATGGCGACATGCTCCTGGCAGGACTGCGCGGCGTCATGGGAGGACTGATACAGCATGGCCGTCAGCGTGGTGCGCGCGGTGAAGTCGCGCAGCGTGTCGGCCAGCAGGCTGTTGCCCAGGCACTCCGCCAGGCAGACATGGAAGTCGCCCAGCAGGAAGCTGCGTGCCCCCACGTCGTCACCCCGCAGGGCGGCGCGCTCCTGCTGCAGGTGCCGGCGCAGGCGGGAGAGTGCGGGTTTGTCCAGCTGACGCTGGGCGGGTTGGCCGCGGATGAGGCCCAGCTCGATGACGCGACGGGCCTCGAAGGCCTCCCGCGCCTCGTCCTGGGAAGGCGCGATGAGATACCAGCCGCGCCGCGCGCTCACCGTCACGATGCCGCGCGCGGCCAGACGCGTCAGCGCTTCCCGGACGATGGTGCGGCTGCAGTCGAACAGCAAGGCCAGTTGCTGCTCCCCCAGCCGCGTGGCGGGAGGCAGCTTCTGCGCCAGCACGGCTTCGATGATGCGCTGGCTGATGTCGGTGGCGGTGGAGCCCATGCCCTGGGCTTTGCAGCTTCCGTGCCAGCGTTCATCTGTCTTGTATGCAAGCCATGCGCACAGCCTTGGTGTGCGGCGGCGGCCGGCATGCCCGGTTCTGGCTCATGGGGCGAGCCACGGGCACTATCCCAGTGCCGAGGCTGGAAACGAATCAGCCGGCGGCCGCCGGTGGGGCGGCTCGCCGGCTGCTGGGCAGACCGGGGCGGCGAAGCGCGGACGCTTCAGCCGTCGACGCGCATCGAGTAGTCCACCGCCTTCACATCCTTGGTCAGGCGGCCGATGGAGATGCGGTCCACCCCCGTGGCAGCAATCCAGCGCAGTTGGTCCAGCGCCACGCCGCCGGAGACTTCCAGCAGCGCCTGGCCAGCACTGATGGTCACCGCCTCGCGCATCATGGCTTCGCTGAAGTTGTCCAGCAGCACGCTGACCGCGCCGGCAGCCAGCGCCTCGCGCAGCTGATCCAAGGTTTCCACTTCCACCTGGATGGACACACCCGCCTGCAGCGCCTGCGCCTGTTGCAGTGCCTGCGTGACGCCACCGGCAGCGGCGATGTGGTTTTCCTTGATCAGGATGCCGTCATACAGCGCCAGGCGCTGGTTGGCACCGCCGCCCACCCGCACCGCGTACTTCTGCGCCAGCCGCAGGCCCGGCAGGGTCTTGCGGGTGTCCAGCACCGCGCAACCCTTGGGGTTGGGGCTGGCGCCTTCGATTGCCCGGGCATGGGCGCGGGTGGTCGTGGCGGTGCCGGAGAGCAGTTGCAGGAAGTTCAGCGCGGGGCGCTCGGCCGACAGCAGCGCACGGCCATCCGCCTCGATCTGGCAGACGACGGTGTCGGCCGCCATGTCGGCGCCTTCCTCATACTGCCAGGTGATGCGGCTGGAACCGTCCAGCTGCTGGAAGACACCTTCGAACCAGTCCCGTCCGCAAAGCACGGCCGCCTCGCGGACACGCACATGCGCACGTACCTGGCGCCCGGCAGGCACCAGTTGTGCTGTCCAGTCGCTGACACCGATGTCCTCGAACAGCGCGTCGCGGATGTTGCGCTCGCGCGCCTCGGCCAGACTCTCGTTGTGGTCGAACATCGCAGAGGTCTTATTCGGCGTCGCCGATCTGGATGGTCAGTTCGCCGAAGCCTTCGATCACACCATGGATGGTGTCGCCAGGCTTCACCGGGCCCACGCCTTCAGGCGTGCCCGTGTAGATCAGGTCACCCGGCTGCAGGTGATAGAACTGCGAGAGATTGGCCACCAGTTCGGGGATGCTCCAGATCATGTCGGAGAGATCGCCGCGTTGCTTTTCGGTGCCGTTCACACTCAGGGTGATGGCGCCGGCCTTGAGCTCGCCGAGTTCGCTGCGGGGCACCAGCGGCGTGATGACCGCCGAGTGCTCGAAGCCCTTGCCCAGGTCCCAGGGACGGCCGATGGCCTTGGCTTCGTTCTGCAGGTCGCGGCGGGTCATGTCCAGGCCCGCAGCGTAGCCCCAGACGGCGTCGGCGGCCTGCTCCGGCGTCGCGCGGAAGACCGGTTTGCCGATGGCAACCACCAGCTCCATTTCATAGTGGAGGTTCTTGGTGCCCGGTGCGTAGGGAATGGTGCCGCCCGAGGGCGCCAGGGCGCTGGCGGGCTTGGTGAAATAGAACGGCGGTTCGCGGTCGGGGTCGCTCCCCATCTCCCGGGCGTGTGCGGCGTAATTGCGGCCCACGCAGAAGATGCGGCTGACGGCGTAACGGGCATCGGTGCCACGCACGGCCACGGCGGCCTGCGGAGCGGGTTCGAAGATGAAGGAGTTCATGGCTGTACGGGAATGAACGAACCCGTGCAGCATAACCTTGGCAAAACCGGCCCACATTGCTAGGGTTGCGCCCATGTTTGAAGCCCGCCCCGCCGGCCAGCGTCTGGCCGTCCTGACGAGTGCCCTGATCCTGGCCGCCTGTGCCAGCCGTGGACCCGCCCCCAGCCGCCCCGCCACACCCGGTACTTCCAGCCCCAAGGTCACCCAGTGGCCGTCCCGCGACGGCCCGGAATCCGTGGTGCCGGCCGACCTGGACAAGATCCCTGACGCCCTGCCCCGCCCGGAATCCATCCGCAAGGGGGGGCCCAACAAGCCCTATGCGGTGGCCGGCCAGCGATATGAACCGCTCACCGACGACGACCAGCTGGTGCAGCGGGGCCTGGCGTCCTGGTATGGCCGCAAGTTTCATGGCAAGCCGACCTCCAGCGGGGAGGTCTACAACATGTACGCCATGACGGCGGCGCATCCCACCATGCCCATCCCCAGCTACGCGCGGGTGCGCAACCCGAAGAACGGGCGGGAGGTGATCGTGCGCATCAACGACCGCGGGCCGTTCCATGGGGGCCGCATCATCGACCTGAGCTACACCGCCGCCCTGAAGCTGGACCTGCTGCGCGGGGTCTCCGAGGTGGAGGTGGAGCGCATCACCTATGAGGACATCCGTACCGGCGCCTGGCTACGCGGCAAGGACATGCCTTCGCCGGCGGACGTGCCGGACACCCCGGTGTATGCGGCCGCCACGCCCAGCGGCGCGCCGGAAGTGACCACGACGGGGCAGTTGCGCAACGCGCCAACGGCAACGGCAGCGCAAACATCCAGGCCCACGCCGCGCCCGGTGGCCCCGACGGCCCAGGCCACCCAGCTAGCCTCCGTGGCGCAGAACACCCCGGCCCAGGTGGCTCAGCCCGCAGCGGCGAGTGGGAACGTCGGCGCGGGTGAGGCGGGCTATGCCGCAAGTGGTGCGAACAACGGCACAAACAACGGCACAAACAGCGTTGCATCCAGCGGTGCAAACAGCGGCATGGTGCCCATCCCCGTGGTGGCACTGCCCCCTGGCACGGACCTGGACAGCCCCAAGGACCTGCCCACCGCCTCCCCCACGTTGGCGCCGGACGCCAAACTGCCGCGCATGCAGGTGGCCGCCGCTGCGGGGTTCTGGCTTCAACTGGGCGCCTTCTCGCGCCTGGAGGGGGCGGAGACCCTGCGTGAACAGTTCAACCGCAGCCTGGACTGGATGGCACCCATGCTGACCATCTTCAAGGACAAGCAACTGCACCGCCTGCAGGCCGGTCCGTTCAACTCCCGCGAGGACGCCCGGGCCGCCGCGGAGAAGGTACGTACGGCCATGGCGCTGACGCCGGTGCTGGTCGAGCGGCGCTGATCGGACGGCGCTTTCCGTACAGCGTCCAGGGAGCACCCTCACTCAAACTCCTTGACTGTCCCCGATCGAGGTTTCGGCGGGGCCGAGCGCACCCGGTGCCACCGCCGCCCGGAGAAGCGCTGCGTCCGGCCTGTGCGCCCATGTGGCCCGGACCACCTGCCCAAGGGGTCCTCATTGTGCGGGCCATGACGCTTTGCGATGATGCCGCGCATGCCGACCCTGGACGCCGCGACACTGCTGTTGGTGATCACCGTGGTCGACGTGTTCGCCTGCGTGGTCTGGCTGCTGCTGGGCGAAGTGCTGCGCATTGCGCCACGGGCCGCAAGACGCATCGCCCTTTATCACGGGCTGCTCGCCATCGTCTGGTGGCCCACCGTACCGGCCGGCCTGGAGCCCTTGGTGGGCCTGCCGGTGACGCTGGTCTGCGCCGGCCTGCTCACGGCGGGCGTGCGCGGCCTGATGCGGCTGCGGCACCAGCTGCGTGACGTGGTGGCGGTGGTACTGGTGGGCCTGGCCGCGCACATCGTGGTCTATCCGGACCTTTCTGCCGCCCGCGCTGTCTCCAACGTCTTTGCCGCCGTGCTGGCCCTGATGGCCGGTTACGACATCCTGCGCGGGGCGGGCTTCCGCCGTGCGGTGACCCTGCTGCTGGTGGTGCCCTACCTGGTGTTGGCCGGTGCCGCACTCTGGCGTGCGGGCGGGCTGCTCGGCTGGCTGCCGCCCGGGCTGGGGCTGGCGGGCCTGACAACCAACGCGCCGCTGGCGCTGTTGCGGCTGGTGGTGAACCTCTCCATCACCACCGGCCTGGTGGCCCTGGTGCTGCAACGGCTGATTGCCCGCGTGCGCCACCTGACCCGGCGCGACCCGTTGACGGGCCTGCTCAACCGCCGCGCCGTCGAGGAACATCTGCAACGCCTGCAGCAGCAGGTGGACCGGGGACGCAGCCACGCCGTGGTGGTGCTGGACGTCGATCACTTCAAGCGCATCAACGACGACCTGGGCCACGCCGGCGGGGATGCCGCGCTGCAGCATCTGGCCCAGGTGCTGGGCGAAGCGCTGCGCACCACGGACTGCTTTGGCCGCCTGGGCGGCGAAGAGTTCACCCTGCTGCTGCCCGACACTGACGAAGCCGGCGCCGTGCTGGTGGCAGAGCGGCTGCGCCGGCTGCTGCAGGAACGCCCCCTGACCTGGGTCGACAAGATCTGGCCCATGAGTGCCAGTTTCGGCGTGGCGGCCATGCGCCTGGGCGAAGCCCACGGGCTGGACGCCCTGGCTCGCGCGGATGCCGCCATGTACGCCGCCAAGGCACGTGGGCGCAACCGCGTGCAGCGCGCCACCGAGCAGGGGGAGCCGGCTTGATGCCCGACAGCGATCCGGTCACGATGATCGCCGCCCTGGTGGCGGTGTTTGGCGTGGCCATGGTGATCTGGTTGCTGATCGCCGCCGGCCTGCGCGAATCCTCACCCGCCTGCCTGTGCCTGGCGGGTGCCAACGCCCTGCAGGCCGGCGCCATGCTGCTGCTGCGCGTGCCCGAACCCGACATGCGCTGGCTGGACCTGGGCGCCGACCTGATGCTGCTGACCGCCTTCGGCCTGACCCGCCTGGCCGTGCCGCTGATGGCGGAGCGACCGGCGCGCTGGCCGCCGGTGCTGGCCACCGTGGTCCTGGTGGCGGCCTTGCTGACACAGCTGCCAGCCGGCCCGACGGGCTATGCGCACCTGATCGTCCTGGACGGCACACTGGGCATCCTGTGCCTGCTGGCTGCCCTGGATACCTACCGGCTACTGCGGGCGCGGGAGCTGAAACGCCCACTGGCGGTGGTGTTCGGCGGCCCCTTCCTGCTGCTGGGTCTGCTGCTGCTGGCCCGACCCTTGGGGGTGATGTGGGCACCTGCGGGCGGCCAGGAGATCGACATCCACAGCAGCTTCAACATCGCCTGGCTGTGGGCGGCCCTGGTGGTGGCCTTGGCGCTCAACGGCACCCTGGCGTTTCTGCTGGTGATGAAGCTGGTGCTGCAGATCCGCCGGTTGACGCTGCGGGACCCGCTGACGGATGCCCTGAACCGCCGCGCGATGGCGGAGGCCATGGCGCGGGAGCATCACCGGGTGCAGCGCGGCCACCCCTATGCCCTGGTGCTGCTGGACATGGACCGCTTCAAGCAGCTCAACGACACACTGGGCCATGCCGCCGGGGACGCGGCGCTGAAGGCGTTGGTGGACGTGCTGCAGCCCTGCCTGCGCGAGGTGGACCTGCTCGGGCGCCTGGGGGGTGAGGAGTTCTGCGCCCTGCTTCCCTACACCAGCATTGCGGGCGCGGCCCTGGTGGCAGAACGCATGCGGCACCTGCTGGCGCGCCAGGCCTTTGCATGGAATGGCCAGGCCTGGCCCTTGAGCGCAAGTTTCGGGATCACCGAGGCCGTGGCGGGTGATGAAGACCCGACCGAAGTGCTGCGGCGGGCGGATGAGGCGCTGTACCGGGCCAAGGCGCAGGGGCGCAATGTGGTGCAGGCCGTGGAGGCCGTGGATGCGAAGAAGGTCGCGCCATAAAGCTCGCGCGACTTACGCAGAGCGTCCTCAGGCCAGGGCGACCCGGTTGCGCCCCAGATGCTTGGCGCGTTGCACGGCCTGCGTGGCGCGGCCGATGAGCCGGTCGGTGGCATAGGGCGGCGCGCTGGCCAGGCCCATGCTGAGCGTGACGTCCAGGCCCGCCGCGAGACGGTGCCAGGGGTGCACGGACACGCTCGCGCGGATGCGCTCGCAGACCTCGAAACCACGGTCGGCAACGGTGTCGGGGAACACGATCAGGAATTCCTCGCCGCTCCAGCGCAGCGCCAGGTCGCTGGTGCGGGTGTTCTCGCGCAGCAGCTGCGCCAGCTCCTGCAGCACCCGGTCGCCCACGTCCCGCCCATGGCGCTCGTTGATTTGTTCCAGGCCGTCCGCGTCGACCAGCGCGATGGTCAGGGGGCGTTCGTCCTGCTCTGCCGCGCGGAGCATCGGCGGCAGCCGGGTCTCCAGGCAACGGCGATTGCCCAGGCCGGTGAGCGGGTCGCGGAAGGCGGCGGGGTCACGGTCGGCGCAGGCGCCACCGTCCACATTGAATTCAGCCTCCAGCCGCGAGACGAAGTATTGCGACTGTGCCATCAGCTGCAGCACCCCACGGCGCCGCTCCACCGCGCGCGCGGCCTCCAGGTGCCATAACGCCGGACCGAGCAGCGCCAGCGCCTTGGCGGCGCGGTAGGAGGCCTGGTGCAGGCGGAGGTGGATGAACGGCGGCAGCCGGTCCAGTACCGGCGCGGTGCTCGCCCCTTCGAGGTTGGCGCCAAGGGTGGACGACGGACCGGCGCCGGGATGTGCGTGGACGCCAGCACCCGTCGGCGTCATGTTCAGGTTCAGGCTCACCACGGGCGCCAGGCCGTCGCCGGGGTCGATGCCGCCCACGGCCGACGCATCAATCATGCGCAGTTCCGCAAGGAGGGTCTGCAATCCCTGCCAGGCCTCCCGGGCATGGCCACGCGCCAGTTGCAGTTCGGCCCAGGTGCAGCGCAGCCGCCACTCAAGCAGATGGAAGCCCACCCGCGCGCTGGCGTCCAGGGCTTCCTGCAGCAGCGGCTCGGCCTCGTCGGGGCGGCCCATCAGCAGCAGCACTTCACCAAAGTTGGTGGCGGTCAGGGCGATGGCGTAGGCATCGCCCAACTCCAGGGAGAACGGCCGCGCCTGGCGCGCCAGTTCAAGCGCCCGCACCAGGGTCTTGGTCGCCTGCTCCGGCGCGGCGCCATCCCGCTGCAAGTGGTAGGCGCCCAGCGCCACCGTGCAGAGATTGGTAAGCGTGACCACCCGCTCGTAGGGGGTGGCCGCCTCGCGCAGCATGCCGGCGGCCTCACCCATCAGGCGTTCGGCCTGCCAGGGGTCGCCCATGCGTTCGAAGCAGGCTCCCAGGCCATTCAACGCGACCGCACGCAGGCGCGGGTCGCCGAGCTCGATGGCCTGTTGCAGGCCTTCATGAGCGCACGCCAGCCCTTGTTCATAGTCACCGAGTTCACAGGCGGCCAGGCTCATCCAGCGCAGCAGCTCGCACAGGGACACGGAAGGGCCCAAGGGCCGCAGCAGGTTGAGCGCCGGGGCGCCCGCTGCCAGCATGCCGGCCAGGTCTCCCAGGCGCAGGAGGAAATAGCTCCGCAACTTGCCGGCTTCCGCCTGCTCGTTGATGAAACCCTCGGCGTCGGCGCGTGACCAGACACGCTCGGCCAGCTTCAACCCTTCGTCCAGGCGCGCCTCCCGTTGCGCCAGGCGCGCACGGTCCAACCATTCACTCAATGGGGCGTCTTCTGACAACTCGGGGGAGAACTCCAACATGGGAGAGGAGGATACACCTCGCTACGGATGGCTCCTGTCGCGCCGGTCCTGCGCTGGCGGCCGCGCCCAGCGGCCTGCCATCGGGGGGGCGAGCCCGTCCGCCGGGTGTGAGTCCGCTCACCTGCCATTTGATCTGCCAGTTGATCCGCCAGTTGAGCTGCCAGTTGATCTGCCAGTTGATCTGCCAGTTGAGCTGCCAGTGACCGGCCCATTGACCTGCCGCAGGGGCGCCCGCCCGCTTACTTGCTAACGGGCATCGCGAACTCGGGCCCCTTGGCGATAGTGGCAGGCCAGCGCTGCATCACGCTCTTTTGCTTGGTGTAGAAGCGCACGCCTTCTTCGCCGTAGGCGTGCATGTCGCCGAACAGGCTCTTCTTCCAGCCGCCGAAGCCCTGCCAGGCCATGGGCACCGGGATGGGCACGTTGATGCCCACCATGCCCACCTGCACCCGGCGCGCAAACTCGCGCGCCACGTTGCCGTCGCTGGTGAAACAGGCCACGCCGTTGCCGAATTCATGCGCATTGACCAGCGCCAGCGCCTCGGCAAAGCCGTCCACCCGCACGCAGGCGAGCACGGGACCGAAGATCTCTTCCTTGTAGATGCGCATGTGCGGCTGCACATGGTCGAACAGGGTGGCGCCCGTGAAGAAGCCGTTCTCCTGGCCCGCAGCCCGGAAGCCCCGGCCGTCCACCACCAGCGAGGCCCCCTCCTCCAGGCCCAGGCCGATGTAAGACTCGATCCGGTCACGCGCCTCGCGGGTGACGATGGGGCCCATCTCCGCGTCCAGGTGGATGCCGTCCTTGACCTTGAGCGTACGGGCCCGCTCCGCCAGGCGAGGCATCAGCTTGTCCGCCACATCCCCCACCAGCACCGCCACCGAGATCGCCATGCAGCGCTCGCCGGCCGAGCCGTAGGCGGCGCCGATGAGCGCGTCCACGGCCTGGTCCACATCCGCGTCCGGCATCACCACCATGTGATTCTTGGCACCGCCCAGGGCTTGCACCCGCTTGCCGTGATGAGCACCCGTCTCGTAGATGTATTGCGCAATCGGCGTGGAGCCCACAAAGCTGAGTGCCTTCACATCCGGATGGGTCAGCAGGGCATCCACCACCTGCTTGTCGCCTTGCACCACATTGAAGATGCCGTCCGGCAGGCCCGCCTGCTTGAAGAGTTCAGCCAGCAGCAGGCTGGGTGACGGGTCGCGCTCGCTGGGCTTGAGGATGAAGGCATTGCCGGTGGCAATGGCCAGCGGCGCCATCCACATGGGCACCATGAAGGGGAAGTTGAAGGGCGTGATGCCGGCCACCACCCCCAGGGGTTGGCGCATGGTCCAGTTGTCGATGCCGGTGGACACCTGCTCGGTGTAATCGCCCTTGAGCAGTTGCGGCACACCGCAGGCGAATTCCACGATGTCGATGCCGCGGGTGACTTCGCCCTGGGCGTCGGTGAACACCTTGCCGTGTTCGGCGGTGATCATGGCGGCCAGTTGGTCCCGGTGCTGGTTCAGCAACTCCAGAAATTTGAACATCACGCGGGCGCGACGCAGTGGCGGCGCTTCCGCCCAGGCCGGGAAGGCCGCGAGGCCCGATGCGACGGCGGCCTGGACATCGTCCACGCTGCCCAGTTGCACCTGCCGCGCCACGGCACCGCTGGCCGGGTGATAGACGGCCTGGCTACGCCCCGCCGTGGCGGGGTGGCGCCGGCCCGCGATGAAGTGGGTGATGTCGGCCGGGTCGGTATAGGGGATGGGCTGGCTCACGTGGTGTCTCCCGAAGACTTGGGGCTGGGCAAGGGCGCCGGATTCAGCGCCATAGAGCCCGAGTCTAGGCAGCCCCACGCCCGCTGCCTAGGCCAGATGGGCGTTCACACTGTTCGGTAAACTGAACAATATGCCCGACCCATCCAACGCCCCGCCCGCCGCCGAAGCTTCCAGAACCGCACCCGCAGCGCCGCGTACCGAGTTGCGGGATGAATTGCTGTGGTCCCAGCTCCAGGCGCTGGTGGCCATTGCCCGCCTGGGCAGCTTCACCAAGGCGGCACAGCGGCTGGGCCTTTCCAAGGCTGCCGTGAGCCAGCGGGTGGCGGACCTGGAGCGACACCTGGACCAGCAACTGGTGCAGCGCACCACCCGCTCCGTGCGCCTGACCGATGCGGGCCAGACCCTGGTGACGCAGGCCGAGCCGGGCCTGTTGCTGCTGAACCGCAGCCTGAGCGAGGCGCGCGAAGCGGCCGGCACGCCGCGCGGCGTCTTGCGTGTGACGGCGCCGGTGGCCCTGGGCCGTCAGCACGTGGCGCCCGCACTGGTGGACTTCTTTGATCGCTACCCGGCGTTGCGCATCGAACTGGATTTGTCCGACCGGCTGGTGCCGCTGGCGCAGGAGGGGTTCGATCTGGCCATCCGCCACACCAGCCAGCCGCCAGACACCCATGTCGCCTTCCGGTTGTGCGGCTCCCGGGCCTTGCTGCTGGCCAGCCCTGCGTACCTGGCGCGCTTCGGCACGCCCGCGCATCCGGCCGAACTGGCCGAGCACCGCTGCCTGCCGTATCTGCGGCCGGGGCCTGCCCAGTGGTTCTTTGAACGGCGGGAATCTCCGGAGGAACGGCTGCGCGTGCCCGTGCAGGGTCTGTTCAGGGCAGGCAACAGCGAAGTGCTGCGGGATGCAGCGCTTTCCGGGCTGGGCCTGGCCTTGCTGCCGGATTTCAGCGCGCGCGACGCCTTGCGACGCGGCGAGCTGGTGGAGGTACTGCCGCGCTGGCGGGTGGTGGGCTTCTTTGGCGATGCGATCTATGCCATCCACCCCTGGAGCAGCCACACCCCACAGGGGGTCCGCCTGCTGGTGGACCACTTGCGAGGGGCGATGAGCGAGGGATTCGCCGCCTGACCGTCCCGGCCTGAAAAAAAGGACGCCCGACCAGCGAGCTGACCGGGCGTTGCAAGTCCTAGAAAGGACGTCGTTGGGACGGGTGCACCCCGCAGGGGGTGCTTGAAAGTGACTCTAGGGCGAACCCTGAGTGGCGGACATCCCCAGTAGGTGGGATGGCGGCGAAAAATCGTCAGTAGCTGTAAGCATCACTTCGCGATGCGGGAAAGCGTCGGGCTTGGAGGCCTCCCGGATAATGCGTTGATGAGCGCCTCCAAGCCGTCGTCCAAGAAACCGCCCGCACGTTCGGCGGGCCCGTCGTCCAAGCCGGCCGCCAAGCGCGCGGCCCCCAAACCACCGGGCGCACCGGCCAGCCGGCATCCCGCACCGGCGCCGTCCAGGCCCGGCCCAGCGTCCCGTGGCGGCACGTCCTTCCGGATCGACCCGTCATTCCGTGATCAGGAAAGCCGCGCTGATCGAGGCCCGGTTGATCGAGGCCGGGTTGATCGCGGCCCGGCGGATGACGCCCCGGCCCGAGGGAGCCTGCCCCGTTCGGAGCCCCGCAGCGGTCAATTCCCGGTGGGCGGCGGCCGCCAGACGCCGGCGGGCGCTTACCTGCGGCAGGAGCCTCCCGCGCCGCCGGAGGCCTGGAGCGACGAGGACCTGGAGACGCTGCAGGCCTTGCTGGATGAGGCCGCCGAGAACTCGGAGCCGCTGGACGTGTCGATGCTGGATGGCTTCCTGGTGGGTGTGCTGCTTCAGCCCAAGCCGGTGGCGTTGTCCGCCTGGTGGCCCTGGGTACTGGACAGCGAAGAAGGCCGTGCGCCCGAACGCGGGGACAGCCAGGCACTGCTGAGCCTGGTGCAGCGCCGTTACGGCGAGCTCCGCCAGGCCATCAGCGACCGGCAGTGGTTCGACCCCTGGGTGTTTGAACTCGACGAGGACGCGTCTCCCTCGGAGACGGTGCTGCCCTGGGTGGCCGGTTTTGCACTGGCGACCGATGTGTTTCCGGGCCTGATGGGCTTGGATGAAAGCCAGCTCACCGAGCCGCTGGCCCAGCTCTTCATGCATCTGGATCCCGAGGATCTGGAAGATGCCGACGCGCTGCTGGAGGAAATCGAAAGCCTGGAGCCGCCCGAGGAACTGGACGACGCGGTGGAGTGCCTGGTGCGCGCCAGCCTGCTGCTGGCGGATGTGTCCTTGCCGCGGGCAGAGCCGCGTGGCGGCCGGACCGGTGGCCGGCCCGGCCCGCAGCGGCGCGGGCCGCCGCACGGGCGGCGCTGAAGCGCCTTCAGCGCGCGAACAGCCTCGACGCGTGCAGGCCCAGACCGGTGGCGACCGAGGCAAAGCGGTCGCCCCGCACCTGCAATGCCCCCGGGTAGTCGGCGGCGATACGCTCGGCCAGCAGACGGAAACCGGTGGAACCGCCGGTGAAATACAGGGCGTCCACATCCGCCGGGGTCAGCCCCGCCATGGCGACCGTTTCGCGGCCGGCGGCGGCAATGCGTTCGATGTCGGACTGCAGGGCGCCAACGGCGGTTTCCTCACTGAGGTCCACATTCAGGCCGGACTCGATCAGGCCCAGGTCGATGTTGCAGCCGCCACCGCCGGAGACGGCGATCTTGGCGTCTTCCGCGCGATGCGCCAGCTCGTGGCCCAGGCGGTCTTCCAGCACCGTCATCAAGCGCTGGTGATGGCGGGCATCCCCGTAGAAGGGGCGCATGTTGCGCAGCTCCATCACGCGCTGCGGGCTGTAGCAGGTGTTGATCAGGTGCCAGGTGGCCAGGTCGAAGTAGATGCCGCTGGGCACTTCCCGCGGTGGCTGGCCAGCCTTGGCCGGGCCCATGGCGCGGTAGCCAAATTCCCGCAGGATGCCAGCCAGTTCGATGTGCCGGTCAAAGTCCGTGCCGGCTATGTGCACGCCGTGGTTGGCCAGGATGTCGTCACGCCGGTCCAGGCGCTTCACACGCTCCGGGCCCACGCGGACCAGTGAAAAGTCGGAGGTACCGCCGCCGATGTCGGCCACCAGCACGCGTTGTTCACGCGTGGCTTGCTGTTCGTAGTCGAAAGCGGCGGCAATGGGCTCGAACTGGAACTGCACGTCCTCGAAGCCGACCGCGCGGGCGGCGGCCGCCAGGGACGCTTGCGCGGCAGCGTCACGCGCCGGGTCTTCGTCCACGAAGTAGACCGGGCGGCCCAGCACCACGCGGCGCGGCTCTACCCCGCCCAGCGCGGCCCGGCGGCGCAGGTATTTGAGGTAGCCCGCCAGCATGTCGGCGTATTTCACGCCACGGCCGCCGCCCACATCGGTGACCTGGTCGATCAGGCTGGAACCGAGGATGCTCTTCATCGAGCGCATCAGACGGCCGTCAGTCCCTTCCTCATAGGCGGCCATGGCGGCGCGGCCGAAGGCACGCGGCGGGCCATCGGCGTCATGCCGGCCTTCCGCCAGATAGAACACGGCCGTGGGCATGGTGGTGTACTCGCCTTCCAGCGGCACCAGGCGCATGGCGCCCGTACCGGCGGCGTCTGGCACGGCCACCGCCGAGTTGGAAGTGCCGAAGTCGATTGCGCAAATGTCGCGCGGCAAGGCGCTGGACGAGGAAGCCATGGTGCAAGCCGTTCCGTCCGCCAACAGCCCGGAAGGCCTGGCAGACATCGAAGGGGTCAGAAGGGGCGCGGATTCTAGCCCTGGGACGGCGTACGGGGGTCGTACAGGCCGAGACGGGTTTCACGATCGGGGCAAATGGAGGGCCAACAGGCCCATCCGTGCCGGGATGGACGGGGCTGGCTGGGCTGACGTGGCCCAACTGCGGGGGCCTTCTGGCTCGACTCTCCTCAGCTCAGCTCAGCTCGGCTTGGCTTGGCTTGGCTTGGCAGGCGGTCAGGCGGTCAGGCGGTCAGGCGGTCAGGCGGTGACCATGGTCCTGGGAGCCGCGGCGGGAAGCGCGTCCCCATAGAACGCAAAATCCAGCGCCGGCCGCTGGCCGCTGATCAGTTCCGCCAGCGCGCGCCCGGAACCGGCGCCGTGTGTCCAGCCCAGCGTCCCGTGGCCGGCATTGATCCATAGGTTGGAGGCCTTCTGGCTGCGCCCGATGTAGGGCACGTTGGTGGGTGTGCTGGGCCGCAGGCCGGTCCAGAAATTGGGCTCGGAGGTGTCGGCCACGCCGGGGAAGAGTTCTTCGTAACGACGCACCAGGGAGTCGCAGCGCACCTTGGAGGTGGGGCTGTCCAGGCTGGTGTCCAGGCCCACCAGTTCGGCAGTGCCAGCAATGCGGACGTGGTCGCCCAGGCGCGAGATGGCGATCTTGCGGGCGTCGTCCAGCAGCGAAACGGTGCTCGCCAGTTCGGGCTTGAGCAGCCGCATGGTGGCGGAGTAGCCCTTGGCGGGATAGATGTTGAGCGTCTCGCCCAGCGGCTTCATGAGGCCCGGGGCGTAGGAGGCCAGCGCCATCACATAGGCGTCCCCCTTGAGCCACTGGGACTCGCCGGTCTCGCGGGAAGTGATCTTCACGCCGCCAATTTCCTGACCCTTTGCGCCGCCCTGCGGTTGCAGCAGGTCGATGTCGTGATTCCAGAGGAACTGGGCGCCTCGACGGGCCGCCAGCTGGGCCAGCGCCTGGGTGAAGACGCGGGCATCGCCGGATTCGTCGCTGGGGGTGTAGGTGCCGCCATGGACATATTGCGAGGCGTTGCGCAGGGCGGGCTCGATGGCCAGCACTTCGTCGCGCGACAGCACGCGGCGGTCCACGCCATGGCGGCGCATGATCTCCGCCCCCTGGGCCCCCGCCTCGAAATCGGCCTGGCTGCCGAAAAAGTGCAGGATGCCCCGCTCCAACCGGTTGTATTCAATGCCGGTCTGCGTCACCAGGGCCCGCATCGACTCATGGCTGTAGCGGCCCAGGTGCACCAGCTGCTCCACATTGCGCTCAAACGCCGCGGTGGTGCATTGGCCCAGGAAAGACAGGCCCCAACGCCATTGCGCCGGATCCAGACGGGGCCGGAACAGCAGCGGCGCGTCATCGCGCAGCAGCCATTTCGCCACCTTGAACGGTGCGCCCGCATTCGCCCAGGGCTCGCAGAAGCACACCGAGATCTGGGCACCATTGGCGAAGCTGGTTTCCAGGGCGGCATCGGGCTGGCGATCGACCACCACCACGTCGTGGCCCTGCTCCAGCAGGTACCAGGCGGTGTGCACGCCGATGATGCCGGCGCCCAGGACGATGACTTTCATGCACTAACTCCTTGTTCAGCCCAGCGGGCGCAACAGCAATTGCAGGCCGAGCCAGGCCATCACCAGGGCGATCACGGCGTCGATGCTGCGCCAGACCACCGCGCGGCGCAAAGGCGCCGCCACGGCCGCCGCGCCGAAGCCCAGCAGCGAAAACCACATCACTGAAGCAAGCGACGCGCCAGCCGCAAAGGGCAGGCGGCCCTCGGGCGACTGCTGGGCGCCCACGGTGCCCAGCAGCACCACGGTGTCCAGATAGACATGCGGATTGAGATAGGTCATGGCCAGTGTGCTGCTCAGCACGGCACCCAGGCTCGCGGTGCCCACTTGCGCCTGCAACCCGGCCTTGGGCGACAAGGCACGCCGGGCGGCGGTGAAGGCGTAGGCCAGCAAGAAGGCAGCGCCGCCATACCGGAACAGCGTCAGCAGCAACGGGCTGGCGGCGATCAGGCTGCCCAGGCCGAACACACCCACCACGATCAGCAGCACATCCGACATCGCGCAGACCGCCACCACCGGCACCACATGCTGGCGCATCAGGCCCTGGCGGAGCACCAGCGCATTCTGGGCGCCAATGGCCACGATCAGCCCGGCGCCGGTGAGCCAGCCTTGAAGAAGCGCGGTGGAAGCCATGGACATGAGTGCAGTGCGTCGAAGGAGCGAGTTCAACCGGCGGCCGATGGCGGGGTCGAACGGCGGATTGTGATGAGCCGTGCCGGGTTCATGAAGCCGCATTAATATCTCAGCGACATCATTAGGACTGCTTATGAAAGACCTCGACGCCGCCGGCCTGGATTGCCTGGCCGCGCTGGCCGATGAACGCAGCTTCGAGCGTGCCGCGGAAATGCTGGCCATTACGCAAAGCGCGGTTTCGCAGCGGCTGCGCAGCCTGGAAGCGCAGGTGGGCCAGTTGCTGGTGGTCCGGTCTCGCCCGCTGAGGCTCACGGAGCCCGGCAAACGGCTGCTGCGCTACGCCCGGCAACTGCATGCGCTGCGGTCGGACGTGGTGCGGGAATTGGGCGTGCGGGCGACGGCGCCCGAACGGCTGCCGATTGCCGTCAATGCCGACAGCCTGGCCACCTGGGTGCTGCCGGCACTGGACCCGCTGGTGCAGCGCGGCCTGCGCGAAGGCTTCGGCCTGGAACTGGTGGTGGACGATCAGGACTTCACCCACGACTGGCTGCGCCAGGGCGAGGTGCTGGGCTGCGTCACCGCCGTCCGGCAAGCGTTGCGAGGTTGCGTGGCCCAGCCGTTGGGGGTGATGCGCTATGTCGCCGTGGCCAGCCCTGACTTCGTCGAGCGAGAGCTGCCGCAAGGCCTGGGCGCCGCCAACTTCCCGCAGGTGCCGTTTCTGGTCTTCAACCGCAAGGACGATACCCAGCAGCAGTGGGTGCGGCAGGCACTCGGCCTGCGGTCGGCACGGCTGAATGCGCGCTACGTGCCATCGAGCGAGGCTTATGTGCAGGCCGTTCGGCGGGGATGGGGGGTCGGCGTGGCGCCGGAACTGCAGATCCGTCCGCTATTGGCCAGCGGGGAACTGGTGGTGCTCTGGCCGGACGTCCATGTGGAGGTGGCCCTGTATTGGCATCAGTGGAAGTTGGGCAGTGATGCCGGCGCTGACAGCACCGCGCCACCGACCCTGCTAGACCAGATAGGCGAAGCGCTGGCGCTGGGTGCCAGGGAAGCGCTGCGGGTGTAGGGCGCTGCGCTGGATGAGGATGGAATCAGCCCGGGTTCAGCGCTTGGCCGTCAGTTGCACCTGGCCGGGTGCTTCCGGCTTGGCCGGGACGGCCGCCACGCGAGGGGCAGCAGGCATGGCGGGACGCAGTGAAGTGGCCGCCGAGCTGGCACCCGAACTGGCGCCCAGCAGCAGACCCCGACGTTCATGCGCGACCTGAACGTTGCCGGCCAGCCAGGTGGACATCAACACAACAGCGCCAACGATGGACCAGGTCAGCGAACGATGAATCAACGGAGACATGAGTAGATGCACAGGAATGCAACGAGCACAAGTGCCGAAGCATAGTGAGCCCCGGAGGTGGGGGGGATCCTACCAAAGTGGGTTGAGTGGTTATTTGGCTGCACCCTGTCGCAGAGCTGCGCCAATTTGTGTGGATTTGTGAACGTCTTTGTCTGCGCCACCCAAAGTGGGGATTTGCCTGAAGACAACTTCGCTCACACTGTGGCATAGCAACGGCGCCCACGAGACATGGTGCCGGGCATCCACCCCGTGCTTTTCGACGAGGTCCATCATGGGAATCGCCTCCGCCCTGCGCCTGTTCCGCCGCAACAGCCCTGACCATCACGAACCGGAACCCGCCGACATGGGGACGGCGTTCGGCATGGAAGCGAGCTTCGGTGATGCCAGCGAATATGAGGACTTCCGCCGCAGCGACTACGGGCTGGAATCACAGTCTGCGCCTGCGACGGCGATCGAATCACCGCTGTCCTGGATGACGGCTCGCCGCAGTTGATGGAGCTGGCGCTGCCGCTGATCCCTCAGCGGGAACGGCGGCTTCGAGCGGCTGTCGCTTTGCTCGCTTCAGTCGCCTCACTCGCCTGACGGCGCGCGCGAGGCGGGTCGTCTCGAAAGTCAGCGCACCAGCAGCACCGGCACGTCACAACTGACCATCACCTTGGTGGCAACCGACCCCAGCACCAGTTTGCCCAGGGCGCTGTGCCCGTGGGAGCCCATCATGAGCAGGTCGAACCGGCCCTTGGCGGCGACGGCGGTAATGGCTTCCGAGGCATGGCCGGTCTTGATGACGTACTTGGCGCTGATGCCTCGTTTGTCCATGAATGTGCGGATGGGCTTGAGCACCTTTTCCGATTCATCGCTGTAGTAATCCGCCAGCACGGCCTTGTCCAGCACCGCTGCGGCGCGGGGGGGTACGGCGGGAACCACGTGCACCACGGTGTAGTCGTGGGCGCTACCCAGCCACTCGTCGTGCGCCGACAGATAAGCCAGCATGCGCTTGCTGTAGACACTGCCATCAACGGCCACAAGGATCTTCATCGCGAATGCCTTCCAAGGACGCCGTGGGACGGCTTGGATTGAGTGTGGCACATCGGTACCTCGCAAAAACCAGGGATTGGCCCACAAATCTCTGCGGAATGACAAGGCGCAAGTTTGCGCACGGCCCTGAAGCGGACTGGCGCTGCCGGCGCGCCGGGAGTTGGTGCCGTGGCCGCCGCCCTGGGCTCGCTGCTGGGGGAGAATCCGCCTCTCCGCCGTTCCAAGCCCTACCCAGCCGTGCGCCTGCAACTGATTTCAGACCTCCACCTGGAACGCCAGACCGATGTGGTGTCCGTCGCCGTGCCCGACATCGACTTGCTGGTGCTGGCGGGGGATGTCGGTTCGTACCAGACGGGTTCGCAACTGGTGACCGACGACTTCGGGCTGGGCCGTTTCTCACCGAAGCGCGCCGAGGCGGCCTGGCCCCGCGTGGTGTATGTGCCGGGCAACCACGAATTCGACGGGCTCGAATACAGCGCCACCTACGACCGGCTGCGCCGCACCTGCGAGGATTTGGGCATTGATTGGCTGGACCGGGAGACGCTGGTCATCAACGGCGTGCGCTTCCTCGGCACCACCTTGTGGACCGACTTTGATGCCCTGGCCGCCGAACTGAGCACCCCGACCCAGCAACTGGCCGCAAGGGGCAAGGCCTTTCGGGCGGCCAACTACTACCTCCGCAAGTACTCCACGCTGCGTGATGGGCGTTTACTGCTGGCGGAAGACCTGCGAGAAATGGCGCTGGATTGCCAGGCCTGGCTACGCGAGCAGCTCGCCACCCCCTTTGAAGGCAAGACGGCGGTGGTGACCCACTTTGCACCGAGCCTGCGCAGCGCGGATCCGCGCTACGGGCTGGTGCCGGGCACGGCGGGGTTCTGCAATGCGCTTGATGAGCTGTTCCCGCTCACCGACCTGTGGATGCATGGGCATCTGCACTGCATGAACGACTATGTCGTGGAGACCCCCACCGAGAGCGGCGGCGTGCACCGCTGCCGGGTGGTGGCCAACCCGCTGGGGTATGCCAGGAAGGGTGAGCAGGAAGATTACCGGCCGGGGCTGGTGATCGAGATCTGATCAGGCAGCGCCGTGGCACTGCTTGAACTTCTTGCCTGATCCGCAGTGGCAAGGGTCGTTACGGCCCAGCTTGGGCACGTCCCGACGCACCTGCTCCACGTGGAAGCGCTGGGTCTCGGTGGCGGATTGCAGGTCCACCACGCTGAGCACCAGGTCCTCGATGGCGTCATCCAGGTCCTTGAGCGGGTGCTCGCGGTTGAGCGTGTCCACCACTTCCTGCTCTTCCGGTGTTTCCACCGGCAGATGGCGATAGAGGCGGGCCAGCAGCGCGTTGATGTTGTCGTCGGCCTGCTCATGCAGGTCGGGGAAGGTCACCGCGGCGTATTCGAAACCGCCCACCCATGGCAGCAGGGTGCGGGTGATGGGGTCCGTCGGAATCGCCAGGGCACCTTCGGCCGCCTCTTCCGCTGAGACTTCCGCTGGGACCTCCGCTGGGACTTCCGCTGAATTTTCGGCAGCCGCAGGCGTTTGTGCCGACTCAGCGCCTTCAGCATCAGCCTCGGCTTGCGCAGCAGCTTCCGCTTCCAGATCCAGCACCACTGGGTAGAACCAGCCCTGCTCCAACATGCTCTGGTTGAGGGAGGCGTATCGGCGCTCCACCAGGCCGCGGATCCGGGCCAGCCAGGCCGGGTCCACGTCGTCGGGCAGCGCGTGGCCCTCGTAATCGAAGATCGGCGGCAGCCATTCCTCGATGGGAATCAGGCGGGGCTGCACCAGCACGCCGCACAGGTAACCGTCCAGCATGGACGTGTCCAGCGCCTGCAACGGCTCCGGGGTGGCGGCGAGAAGGTCGTCGAGTTCGTTGAACTCGGCGTCAGAAAGGTCGTGGGCAATGCTCATGGGGCAATTGTCGCCGTGATTGCCGACGGCAGGTCGCCCACGGGCAGCGCCGGCGGCCGGTACAAGTTCACGTGGCATTCACGCGGCTTATGGAGTCGATTCCAACTGATCATTGGCGGGCCGTCTAGGGTTAACCCTAAACTTCGTTCCGTTGGTTCTACAGAGCCATCGCTACTAAAAAGGAAATCGCCATGAGCGTCGCTACCCAAACCTTCGGTCTGCCCGTTAGCCGCACGGTTCGTCGCGGCGGCACGTTTGCCACCATCGGTGCCCGTGTCTGGGCCCGCAGCATCAGCAACATCAAGGCCCGCCTGGAAGCCGCCCGCATCGCCCGTTCGGAGCGCGAGCTGCTGTCCCTGGCTGCCCAGTATGAAGAGAGCATGCCCTCCTTCGCTGCTGAACTGCGCGCTGCCTACGCCCGCCGCAACGGCTAAGAAGCCCTGATACCGGTCCGCAGCGGGACAACGGTGTTGTGATGTGAGTACCGGCTCTTGTGCCGGTTGTTGCCACCGCTGCTTGCTGGTATCTGCCAGATTAAAAAAGCCCGCCATGTGAAAGCATGGCGGGCTTTGCTTTTGCGGGTGCTTTTAGGGCTGCTTTTAGGGCGTCACCCAGTGCACGGCTGCTGCAAAAAGCAGCAGCTGGCCAAGCTCAGCGCTGGGCAGCGAGGCGGGTTTCAATGCGGACCTTGGTGGCAGGGAGTTCCGCCGGGAGGTTGTGAGCCAGTTGGGCAAACAGTTCGTCGTGCAGCTTGAGTTCCGCAGCCCAGTCGCTGTCCGAGATGTGCGTCACGGTATGGAACTGTTCGGGCGTGAAGGCCAGACCCTGCCAGTTCAGGTCTTCATAACGCGGGCTGGTGCCGAACGCATGTTCCACGCCCTGGCCCTCGCCTTGCACCCGTTCCAGCATCCACTTCAGCACGCGCATGTTCTCGCCATAACCTGGCCAGACGAACTTGCCGTCCGCGCCCTTGCGGAACCAGTTCACGCAGAAGATCTTGGGCAGCTTGGCGCCGGCCTGCGTCAGCTTGGCGCCCAGGGCCAGCCAGTGCTGGAAGTAGTCGCTCATGTTGTAGCCCATGAAGGGCAGCATGGCGAAGGGGTCGCGGCGCACCACACCTTGCTGGCCGGCAGCGGCGGCGGTGGTTTCGGAGCCCATGGTGGCGGCCATGTAGACCCCTTCCACCCAGTCGCGGGCTTCGGTCACCAGGGGGACGGTGGTGGAGCGGCGGCCACCGAAGATGAACGCATCGATGGGTACACCGGCCGGGTTGTCCCAGTCGGCATCCAGCGCGGGGTTGTTGACGGCGGAGACGGTGAAGCGAGCGTTCGGGTGAGCCGCCTTGGCGCCCGTGGCCTTGGCGATCTCGGGCGTCCAGTCATTGCCTTGCCAGTCCACCAGGTGCTCGGGCGGTGTGGCGGTCATGCCTTCCCACCAGATGTCGCCGTCGTCGGTCAGCGCCACGTTGGTGAAGATCACGTCCTTGTTCAGGCTGGCCATGCAGTTCGGGTTGGTCTGCACGTTGGTGCCCGGGGCCACACCAAAGTAGCCCGCTTCCGGGTTGATGGCATAGAGACGGCCATCCGGGCCGGGCTTGATCCAGGCGATGTCATCACCGATGGTGGTGACCTTCCAGCCTTCGAAGCCTTGGGGCGGGATCAGCATGGCGAAGTTGGTCTTGCCGCAGGCGCTGGGGAAGGCGGCCGCCACGTGCTGCTTCTTGCCCTCGGGCGAGGTCACGCCCAGGATCAGCATGTGTTCGGCCAGCCAACCCTGGTCCCGGCCCATGGTGGAGGCAATGCGCAGCGCAAAGCACTTCTTGCCCAGTAAGGCGTTGCCGCCGTACCCGGAGCCGTAGGACCAGATTTCGCGGGAGCCGGGGTAATGGACGATGTACTTGGTCTTGTTGCAAGGCCACTTCACATCGGCCTGGCCGGCTTCCAGCGGCGCGCCGACCGTATGCACACAAGGCACGAACTCGCCGTCGTCACCCAGCACGTCCAGCACGGCGCGGCCCATACGGGTCATGATGCGCATGTTGACGGCCACGTAAGGGCTGTCGGAAAGCTCCACCCCAATGTGCGCAATGGGCGAGCCGATCGGGCCCATGCTGAACGGCACCACATACAGGGTGCGGCCGCGCATGGCGCCCTTGAACAGGGCGTTGTCCCCGGTCTGCAGCAGCGTGCGCATCTCCTTCGGCGCCATCCAGTTGTTGGTGGGGCCCGCGTCTTCCTTGCGGTCGGTGCAGATGAAAGTGCGGTCTTCCACGCGGGCCACATCGCTCGGATCGCTCCAGGCCAGGTAGCTCTTGGGGCGCTTGGCGGGGTTGAGCTTCTGGAAGGTGCCGGCATCCACCAGTTGCTGGCAGAGGCGGTCGTATTCGTCCTGGCTGCCGTCGCACCAGTAGACGTCCTTGGCCTCGGTCAGGACGGCGATCTCCGCCACCCAGGCGATCAGGCGCTGGTGTTTCACATAAGCGGGTGCGTTCAGGCGCAGCCCTTCCATCACGGGTCGGTTCATGGAGTTTCCAATCTGAGGATATGAAAAGCGGGATTGGGTCAGCGCCGGGGGAACGCCTCGTTGCAACGGCCGACTACCGTTTTTCAGAGGAGAACCCGCGACGCTGACCCAATGCCGCGCACCATGGTTAGCGATGAGGATGGCTATGCAGGCAATGTAATCACGCCGTAACTCGACGGGTGAGGTTATGCGCTTGGTGCATACATTGATGCGGATTGGAAAGCGGTACCGGTGTCATGGGCTGGGTGCCCGGTGGTCGGCGTCATCGGCGCCATGCCGACGGTAGAGAGACTCAGGTCGCCGGCAGCGCCGGGACGCAGGACCCGGTTAGTCCTCGGTGTCGCCGAAAGCGGTCATGAACGCCTGGGCGAACGCGGGTGATGCGCTGAAGGTCAGCGTCACGGTGACCCAGCCGTCGGCCTCGCGCTGAACCAGCAATTCGTCGTCCCAGTCGTGACCGTCTTCCACGGGGCCTTGGCGGCCTGAAAATTCGCGGCGGGCCCAAGCGCGCAGGAGATCAACCTCCGTCATCACCGCGCCGTGCTGCGTGTCGCGTGTCGAAGCCATGGCTTCCACGGTGAGGATGTCGTCAGAGCCGTCGGAGAGGTCGATGGTGAGGTAGCAGATGGGAGAGCTCATGGCGGCGCTCATGGCGGCATTGGAGGAATGCTCCGAAGGGAGTGTCGGAGCATGGGCGCATCGTATCCAAGATGGCCCGGCGCACAGCCAGCACCTTGGGATACGCTGACGCACATGCGCCAGTCACCCGAGGCGATGGGCAGCCCACAGGGCCTTGGCCGCTTGCCCTTGAAGCACATAGGCCCCGCAAGCGAAACACCGGGCACTCAGCGGACCCCCACAGCCCTCCGTCGGTGTTCCGAAATCTTGCTCAACAACAGCCGATGCGCCGGTGGGGCTCAGAAGCTGTGCCGGATGCCCACGGTCAGCGCACTCGCATCCACGCCTGCCGACACGGCCGGGCCTGTGCCGGTGGCAGCCGAGGTCGTGTATGCGGTCGCGGTCTGGTTCTCGATCTTGCTGTAGGTGGTGTACAGGCTGGTGCGCTTTGACAGGGCATGCACGTAGGCTGCCGACCACTGGCTTGCATCCTTGCCCGACACGCCGCGCGCCTTGGCGTCGGCCACGCCCAGCTGCACGGTGCCCGACACACTGACCGGCACGGCCGCCTGCAGCCAGAATTCCCGGCGATCGTCGCGCGCACCCACTGCACCAGTCAGGTTCTTCACGTCCTGCCAACCCACCACGAACTTGACGACGTCGAAGTCGTAGCTGCCCGCAAGCGTGACGACCTTGAGCTTCTCAGCCGTCGCCCTTTGCAAGTAGGCCGCACTGACGGCCAGAGGGCCGTCCGCATAACGCAAGTGGCCACTGCTGGACTTGATGCCGCCCTCACCCGCTGTCTGCATGATCGAGCCGGTCACCGTGCCGGCGATCTTGGGCAGCTCATAGGTGACCGCGTTGTCGGCACGGAAGATGGTGGTCAGCACGCCGCTGGCGTAACCGCTGCCGGCACCGGTCCCGAATATGTCATTGGCCACGCTGGCGAAGAAATGCGGCGTGTAAGGGCGGCCCAACATCACGGCGCCCCAGTCCTTGCTGCCCAGCCCGACGAAAAGCTGGCGCCCCCAGAACACGCCGCCCTGCGTGACGGTGCCGGTATCCGCGGCGACGCCATGCTCCATGGTGAAGAAGGCAGACAGGCCACCGCCCAGATCCTCGTTGCCGCGCACACCCAGCCGTGAGCCGCTCAGGCCGCCGGACTGCAGGGCGAAGCTGTTGGCGTTGCCCTTGCCGTACTGACCGTAGAGGTCCAGCAGGCCATAGAGGGTCACATTGGTCGTGGAGGTCTGCGCCGCGGCTGACAGCGCGGCACAGAGCAGCGTGGCGGCAATCAGGGCACTGCGCTTGAGACGGTTCTTCATCTTTGAGTCCTGGTTGTTGAAAGGAAACACGGGAGAAAAAGGGCGGCCGCCACCGCGGGCGGTGCCGGGCAGGTAGCGCGGAGTCAGGCGGCGCGACCGCCCAGATACAGCTCACGCACCTGCGGGTCGTCCATCAAGTCCGCAGCACGGCCGGTCAACGCAACACGGCCCATGGAGAGCACGTAGGCACGGTCGGAGATGCGCAACGCCTCCATGGCGTTCTGCTCCACCATCAGGATGCAGACGCCCTCGTGGTCGCGGATCTGCTGCACCGCCTCGAAGACCTCCGCCAGCATCTTGGGCGAGAGCCCTGCCGAGGGTTCGTCCAGCAACAGCATGCGCGGACGTGGCATCAGCGCCCGCGCCAGCGCCAAGATCTGCCGCTCGCCGCCCGACATGGACGCGGCCGGGTCCTTGAACTTGCGCTTGAGCACCGGGTAGTGCTGGCACAGCTCCTCCATCCGCTCGCGCACCGCGCGCTCCGGCAGGTGGTGGCCACCGACCTGAAGGTTCTCCCGGATGCTCAGCGACGTGAACACGTTCTCGGTCTGCGGCACGAAGCCCAGTCCGGTCTGCTGGATCTTGCGGTGCACCGGCAGGCTCGACACGTCCTGCCCTTCGAGCAACACGCGGCCGCTACGTGGCGTGAGGTAGCCCGCAATGGTCTTCAACAGGGTGCTCTTGCCGCAGCCATTGGGGCCCAGCAAGGTCACGATCTCGTCCTGCCTCGCCCGCACGCTCATGCCGCGCAGGATGTCGACGTCGGGGGTGTAGCCGGCCACCGCCTCGTCAACGACGATCATGTCTTGGGTGCTCATCACACGGTCTCCTTGTGCTTGTCACCACCGCCCAGATAGGCCTGCAGCACACGTTCGTTCTGCGCCAGCTCCGCCGGCGCGCAGCTGGCCACGATGTGGCCACGGTCTAGCACCACGCAGCGGGTGCAGAGCTCGCGGATGAAATGCATGTCGTGCTCCACGACCACCAGCGTCATGCCCTGCCCATTCAGGCGCTTGAGTGCATTGACGATGTCGTTGCGCAGATTGGGATGCACGCCAGCGGTGGGCTCGTCCAGCATCAGCAGACGCGGCTCGCCCATCAGCGCGCACACGATGCCCAGCAGCTTCCTCTGGCCGCCCGACAGCGTCGAAGCCGGCAGGTCGCGCACCGGCGTCAACAACAGTTCGTCCAGCAAGGCTTGGGCCTTGGCGCGGGATTGGGCTTCGGCCTCGGCGGCTGCGCGAGTCCCGAGCAGGGTGCCCCAGAAGCCGTGATGCGCGATGGCTGCCGCCATCGCGACCTCGATCACGGACATCTTGGTCGGCATCGAGGGCAGTTGGAACGTACGCCCGACACCCTCGGCGACGATGCGATGGGCCGGCAGCCGACCGATGGACCGGCCTTGCAGCAGGACCTCGCCGGCATCGATGGCCTCAAAGCCGGTGATGGTGTTGAGCAGCGTGCTTTTGCCGGAGCCATTGGGGCCCAGCAGGCCGACGATCTCGCCGGGCTGGACGTCGAAACTGACATCCTGCAGCACGAGGTTGCCACCGAATGCCTTGGCCAGCGAACGTACCTGGAGGATGGATGGAGAGGGGCTCGTCATCATGGGATCTTGCGCAGTTGTTCTTTGACCAGGCCTTCGCTGCGCCACATCAGGCAGACGAGCAGGATCAGACCGATCAGGCCCAGCCGCAGCGCGCCGGACAGGTCGGAACTGAGCTGGAAATAGTCCTTGGCAAAAGGCACGGCCGCATAGGCCGCCTGCACAAGCAGCACGCCGACGAGCACGCCCACGGTGTTGCCCAGGCCACCGATCATCAGCATGGTCCACAGCATGAAGGTCTCGGCGGCCAGCAGGCAGTCAGGGCCGACAAAGCTCATGTAGTGGGCATAGAGCGAGCCGGCCATGGCCGTCAGCGCGGCACCGGCGACGATGGCCCGCGTCTTCAGCGAACGGAGGTCATAACCCATGCAGCGCGCCAGCGCGGGCTCCTCGCGCATCAGGCGCAGTGCGCGGCCGAAACGGCCGTCGGCGACGCGGGTGAAGGCCCAGGCGGCCAGCCCGAGCAGCACGGCGACGACGATCAGGAAACCCACCGCGTCCCAGGGCCGCTGCCAGTGATCGAATAACGAGGGAATCGCGCTGATCCCTTGCGCACCGCCGGTCAACCCAGCTTCGTTGGTGGCGACCGTGCGGAGGATTTCGGCGATGGCCAGTGTGGCGATGCCCCAATAGTCCGACGCGAGCTGGCGCCCCAGGCGGGCCATCAGCCAGCCCAGGCCGCAGGCCAGCCCGATGCCCAGCGCCGCGCCGGCGAGCGGCGGGTAGCCCGCCTGGACCGCCATGCCGGTCGCGTAGGCCCCCAGGCCGGCGAAGGCGATGTGGCCGAAGTTGAGCAGCCCCGCGCAGCCCGCCTGCAGGTTCAGGCCGAGTGCCATCAGGCCGTAGATGCCTGCGATGGTGAAGGAGGAGATGAGGAAATCAAACACGACGCACCTCACGGTCGAACAGGCCGTAGGGCTTGAACAGCAGCGCCAGCAGCAGGATCAGGAAAGAGGCCGCGCTGATGTAGGAGACCGGCATGAACGCCATGGCGTCCCCGCCGCCGAACCAACCCAGCAACGGGCCGAAGTTGATGTTGGTGACGGCCGTCTCGGTGAGCGCGATCAGCAGTGCGCCGGCCACCGCGCCGATGGGGTTGCCCAAGCCGCCCAGGATGGCGGCAGCAAACACCGGCAGCAGCAAGTCGTGGCCCAGATTGATGTGCGCGCCGCTGGACAGGGCCAGCATGGCGCCACCGAGCGCCGCGACCGCGCCGCTGACGAAGGCAACACCCCGGGTCAGCCCTTCGGCATTCAGCCCCGAGGCCGCGGCCAATGGCGCATTGCTCGACAGTGCCCGCAGCGCACGACCCATGCGGGTGTGGAACAGCACAATGCAAAAGACGGTCAACACCAGCAGGCTGACGCTCAGGGTGGTGGCCTGCAGCGGTGTCAGCATGGCGCCGCTCAGCCGCCACGGCGCGGTCACCGGCAGGTTGAACATGCGCGGGAATGAGCCGGCGACACCCTGCATGACTGCAACGATCAGCATGGCCACGGCCAGCGATCCAATCATGGTGATGGCCGGGCCCGAGCGCAGCAGGCGTCGGAACACCAGCAGATGCAACAGCAGTGTCAGGGCGCCGGTCAGCACGCAGGCAACGGCGATGGCCGGCACCAGCGTCAGGCCGGCATCGCGCAGCCCGAAGCTGAGGTAGGCGCCCAGCATCGCGTACTGCACATGGGCAATATTGGGGAACTTGACCAGGCCGTAGACCATGCTCAGGCCGAGCGCGACAAGCGCCAGGTCGGAGGCACGCAACAGCGTGTCGATGAGAAATTGCAACATAGGAGGAACTGCAGGCATGACCAGGCCCAACCCGCCAGGCAGGCGCCCAGCGGGGTAGGTTGGTCTTGGGGAGGATCAGCGCGGCAGCGCGACGGTCAGCGGGGAACCACTTTTCCGTCGTACTTCAGCTTGGCGTAGGGCGGGTCGATGCGCTGGCGGTCGGCATCGAAAACGATGGGTCCGGTGACGCCCACATAGCCGCCTTTGCCCAGCTCCTTCAACGCCGCCTGGATGGCGGCAGGCTCGGTGGACTTGGCCTTGTTGATGGCGGCGGCGGTCAGCAGCACGGCGTCATAGGCATAGCCGGTGTAGGAGGTCTTGGTGCCTTCCTTGTATTTGGCGTTGAACGCGGCCAGGTAGGCGCGGCCCGCCTCGCCCGAGACATTGCCGACCTCCATGCCCAGTTGGCCCTTGGCAATGTCGGCTGGCGTGTCAGACAGGCTCATGCTGAGCAAGATGGCATACCAGGGCTTGGCACGCAGGCCCAGCTCCATGGCTTCGCGGTTCAGCACGGCAGACTCCTGGCCGTAGGCGGTGTAGATGTAGGCATCCGGTTCGGCACGGGACATCTGCTGCAGCTCGCGGCGGTAAGTGCTCTGGCCCTGCGTGTACAGCAGCTCGCTGACGATCTGGCCCCCCAGTTTCGTGAACTCCTCGCGGAAGCCATGCGCCACGCCCTGGCCGTAGGCATTGTTGGGTGCCATCACGGCCACTTTGCGGTAGCCCAGGCTCCAGGCGTCAGCGGCGGAGAACTTGTTGCCGAGGTTCTCGAGGCCGATCAGGTTGAAGGCGCTGCCACCGAGATCGCGGATCTTGATGCTGGTACTGGCGATGTTGAAGTGGGTCACGCCCTCCTTCACCAGGTACTGCGCCATGGGCAAGGTGATGCCGGAGCTGTACTCGCCGATGACCACAGGCACCTTGTCAACGCTGACGAGCTTGCGCGCGGCGTTGAGTGCGGTGGTCGCATTGCCGCCCGAGTCTTCGATGATGACGTTGAACTTCTTGCCCAGTACGCCGCCGGAGGCGTTGACCTTCTCGGCCGCCAGCACAACGGCGCGGCGCACGTCTTCACCGACAGTGGCGTTGGAGCCGGTGAGGGACAGCACGGCCCCCATGTTGATAGTGTCCTGCGCATGCACCGGCAGCGCGGCGGCGAGGATCAGACTGGAGACAAACAGGCGTCGAGAACTCATCGGGGATCTCCTTGTTGGGGGAAGCGAGCAGTGAAACGGGGCCAAGGCTCAGGCCGCAGCCATATGGGCGTAGCGGTAGTCGATCGGAGGCACCAGCGTTTCCTTGATGGTGCGGGGCGACACCCAGCGCAGCAGGTTCAGCGCCGAGCCTGCCTTGTCGTTGGTGCCGCTGCGGCGCGCGCCGCCGAAGGGCTGCTGGCCAACGACGGCACCGGTGGGTTTGTCATTGACATAGAAATTGCCGGCGGCGTTGCGCAGGGCGGCATCAGCCTCGGCCAACGCTGCACGGTCCTGGGCGAAGACCGCGCCGGTCAGCGCATAGGGGCTGGTGGCATCAACGGTCCGCAGCAACTCCGACCATTGCGCATCGGCGTAGACATGCACGGCCAGCACGGGGCCGAACAGCTCCTCGCTCATCAGCGCATGGCCTGGGTCGGTCACCTCGATCAGCGTCGGCGGCACGAAGTAGCCCACGCGGTCGTCGGGTTGTGCGCTCGTCAGCACGCGGGTGCCGCTGTCCTCCCGGGCGCTGGCGATGGCGCGGGAGAGCCGCGTGAAGGCACGGCGGTCGATCACAGCACCCATGAAGTTGCTGAAATCGCTCACATCGCCCATGCGAAGCGTGGCAATCAGGTCCAACAGCTGCGTTTTGACCTGCGGCCACAGCGAGGCTGGCACGTAGGCACGCGAGGCGGCACTGCACTTCTGGCCCTGGTACTCGTAGGCGCCGCGCAGCAGCGCCACGCACAACGCGTCGACGTCGGCCGACGCATGAGCCAGCACGAAGTCTTTGCCGCCGGTCTCGCCCACCAGGCGTGGATAGGCACGGTAGCGAGAGAGGTTCTGTGCTGTCTGCTGCCAGAGCTGGTCGAACACGGCGGTGGAGCCCGTGAAGTGGATGCCTGCCAGTCGGGGGCTGGTCAGCAGTTCCGCGCTGATGGCCTGCGCATCACCGGGCAGGAAGTTGATGACGCCAGGCGGCAGGCCGGCCTCCTGCAGCAGCTCCATGAACAGGTAGTTGGACAGCACCGCCGTGGTCGAAGGCTTCCAGATCACCGTGTTGCCCATGAGGGCCGGCGCGATGGCCAGATTGCCGCCAATGGCGGTGAAGTTGAAGGGCGTGACCGCGTAGACGAAGCCCTCGAGCGGCCGATAGTCGGTGCTGTTGCGCATGCCAGTGCTCGACTGCGGCTGCTGCGCGGCAATCTCCTGGGCGAATTGCACGTTGAAGCGCAGGAAGTCGATCAGCTCGCAGGCCGCATCGATTTCTGCCTGCACGGCCGTCTTGCTCTGCCCAAGCATGGTGGCCGCGTTGAGACGCTGGCGCCAGGGGCCGGCCAGCAACTCCGCGGCCTTCAGGAACACGCGGCTGCGCGCCTCCAGCGACCACTGGGCCCAGTCCCCTGCTGCAGCGGATGACGCGGCGATGGCGGCCTGCGCCTCGTCCCGGCCGGCCTGGGCGGCACGGGCCAGAACGCGCTGATGCGCGTGGGGGCAGACCACCTCAACCTGAGTCTGGGTATGGACCGCCTGACCCCCGATGACCAGTGGCAGATCCACCGTCTGTTCGGCCTGGCGGCCCAGCGCTTGACGCAGAGCATCCCGCTCAGCGCTGCCCGGCGCATAGGCCAGCACGGCTTCGTTGTGCGCCACGTACTGCGGCTGTCCCCACTGAGGTTGAATCCCTTGAACCGCCATTTGAATATGATCGTTGGTTGATTGGATCCAATCCTAAGCAAAATGAATTCTGTTGGACAATGGGCTTTACCCGCGGACGAGGAAACGACGCGGCGACGCCACAACACGCAGACGAGACAACCCATGCCACCCAAGAAGGACTCGAAGGCGCTGCACGAGGACATCCGCGACCGGTTGCGGGAAGACATCCTGAGCGGCGTACTGGCCGCCGGTACGCCGCTGCGCCAGGACGCCCTGGCCGAACGTTTCAGCGCCAGCCGCATCCCCGTGCGCGAGGCGCTGCGGCAGCTGGAAGCCGAAGGGCTGATCGCTCACCAGCTCAACCGCGGTGCGGTGGTGGCGGGCATGAGCGTGGAGCAGATCTGCGAGATGCTGGACATCCGCGTGGCGCTGGAGTGCCACGCTGCGCGGCTGGCGGTGCCCAACATGGTTGAGCGGGACTTCATCGCGATGGAGTCCATCCTGAAGGCTTATTCCGAGTCCAAGACCATTCCGGAGTGGGCCGAGCACAACCGCCGCTTCCACCGTGCGTTGTCTGCGCCTGCCAACAACCAGCGCCTGTTGCGGCTGATCGAGGAGTTCTGCCTGAACACCGATCGCTACACCCATGTGGCGATGTCGCGCGCCACAGGCAAGGACAAGCCGCAAGAGGACCACTTCCGCATTGTTGAGGCTGCACGCGCCGGCGATGCGGACGGTGTCGCGGCGCTGCTGGAAGTGCACATCCTCGATACCAAGAAGGAGCTGATGGCCAGTGCGCGCATCGGTGCCATCAGCAGCCTGAGCCTCAGAGGGGCCATGCCATCGGCGGCGGTTTGAAGGCCGCCGCCGGCGCACCTCACTCCCCATCCACCAGTTGGTACTCCCGCAACAGGGCAGCAATCTCCGTCCCCTCCAGCTTCTTCATCAGCATGTGCCTGATGAATGCCGGCCCCGGGATGTCGATGCCCTTTCCATCGCGCAGCGGCTTCACCGCCGCCAGCAGCGTGCGCACGTCATAGGTCGAGTTGAAGACCTCCGGCACACCTCGCTCCACGTCCAGCAACGTGTACACGGCCTCCATCGCCGTGCGCACCGAGTATTCGGTGGTGAAGATGCAGTCCCGTTCCTTGGTCTCGGCAAACTGCCCGATGAACGCAAAGTTGGTGGCTCCGCTGGGCACCACATCCGGACGGTCACCGGCCTGCCGCGGCATGAAGAAAGCGGTGATGTAGGGCATCATCACCGGCACGGTCTTGGCGCCCGTGGCGGCCAGCGCCGGGATCTCGTCCTCCGGCACGCCCAGGTGGTAGAGCCATTCCTGTGTGATCTCCTCGCCCGTGCAGTCCTGCATCGGCTTCTTGACGTAGTCCCCCGGCCTTTCGACAAACAGCGAATAGAACCAGCACACCACCTGATCCTTCGGCTGCTGTTTGAAGTGGGGTTGACGGTTCACCGTCCAACTGCACAGCCACGCCGAATCCTTGACGGTGACGATGCCGCCACTCACCACCTTGCCGCTGAAGGGATCGCGCTTGGTGATGCGCCGGATGTACGCCGGGATGCGGTCATCCAGCGTCGTGATGGTGGCCGACTGCCACTTCGTTTCAGGGATGTGTGCCCCGAAAACATCCGGCCGGCCGAAGGCGGCGTCCTGGGCCGCGATGCGCCGCCAAAGGTCCCAGGCGGGCGCCGGGCCGGTCTTCAGCGCGGCCGGGGTGTGATGGTCCCCGTTGTCCGAGTTCTCGGTCAGTGAGCCGATCGTGAAGAACGCCAGGTCGTCCGGCCCGAGGTCCACACCGCCGGCTTCGCCATCCACCTTCCAGTGAAGGCGCGTGGCCTGCTTGCGCCCCTCGCGGATGTCGAAGTCAACGTCCGTGACCTCCACCCCATAGCGGAACTGGACGCCCTGCACCTGGAGCCAGGTGACCAACGGCAGCACGAGCGATTCGTACTGGTTGTAGCGGGTGAACTTCAGGGTGGAGAAGTCCGCCAGGCCTTGGATGTGGTGGATGAAGCGATGCAGGTAGAGCTTCATCTCCAGCGCGGAGTGCCACTCCTCGAAGGCGAACATGGTGCGCCAGTACAGCCAGAAGTTGCTGGCCAGAAAGCGAGGCCCCAATACCTCGTTGATGCGCTTGTTCTCCATCTCCTCCCGGGTGGCAAAGAACAGCCGCAGCAGGTCTTTCTGGGCGTCGTCATCCAGCGTCAGAAGGGCCTTGTCCGGCACGTCCTGCCCCTGGTTCTGGGTCGCGCGCTGCAGCGAGAAATTGGGGTCGCTCTTGTTGAGCCAATAGAACTCGTCCAGCACACTGGCCCCGTCGATCTCCAGGGAGGGGATCGACCGGAAGAGGTCCCACAGGCACTCGAAGTGCGACTCCATTTCCCGCCCGCCGCGGATCACAAAGCCCTTTTCAGGCTCCTTGAGTCCATCCAGGGCACCACCGGGAAGTGTCAGTTCCTCCAGCACGGTGATGCGGTCCCCCGCCATGTGTCCATCCCGGATGAGGAAGGCGGCTCCCGCCAGCGACGCCAGGCCCGAGCCGACGAACCACGCCGTCTTGCTCTCGACACCCGCTGGCTTTCGCGGGCGGACGAACGCCTCGTAGTTTCCGCTGCTGTAGTGCATGTGCATGAACCCTGTAGTGAAGAGACTGAAGAGCCATGGCAACCGTCGTGCGCAGGCGCCGTGGCCGACTTTTCCACTGTAGGGCGATGCCCTGACCAACTTGTTGATGCCAGCCTCTAAACCGGTCGAGGGTTGACCTTGCGCAAGCATTGAGTCGGTGACGTGTCACTCGAATCCATGCCACCCCGTTCTGGATTCGCCCGCCGCCGTTTCCTATTCTTCCGGGCGCCCGCACTGAAGCGCGCATGCAGCGCGCTGTGACGGCAGCAGGGAGAGTCACATGTCAAACACCGACCTTCACTCGTCTGGGCTGGCGCGCTTGCGCGTCTGGCTGGCCACGCTGCTCGGCCTGATGCTCCTGGCGCTGGGTGGCCCCGCCCGGGCGGAGTGGTACCAGTACACGTTCATGTCTGACGTGTTCAACGTCCACTCCGTGTCCGATCGCGCACCTGGTACCAATGAATGGGATGTGCCCGCGCAACTCCGCATCGAGTTCTACTCCTGGAGTCAACTGTCGGGCAGCGCGACGGAAAGCGACATCATTTCCTACAAGATTTCCATCTGGGGCGGTGGGCCGGCCAACCTGCTCTCGCTGTCGACACCGTTGCCGGAATCGGGATGCTTTCCGCCCGGGGGCTGCTATGAATACACGGGCAACTTCAACGTCGGGTCATTCGATGCCAACGGCCTGCCCACCACCTGGAACATCTGGCTCGACCGCTACTCACAGGTGCCCATCGCGCAGGAGTTCTTCAATCTCTCCTCGTCCAACACCGGCAGCAGCCTGGATCTCAGGGCTTATTCCTACTACAGCAGTATCGGCAGCGTGACGGCCCAGGCCGGCGAACTCGGCGGTGTCTGGTCCCTCGCCGTGGTGCCGGAGCCGGCAAGCTATGTGCTTCTGCTGGCCGGGGTGGTGTTGGTAGGCGGCATGGCACGGCGGCGGCGTGCGGCCTGAATGATCGGCAACAGGAGCCTTCGTCGTACGGGGTCACCTCGGCCGCGAGAGTTATGCAGGGGTTCCCAGGCATTTGCGTCATCGGGTTCATTCGGCCCCTTGACGCATAGCCTACCAACTAGTAGATTGCTAACCCATTCGAGTGTCGAGATGACCCCGCCCCCTGATGCTTCCAGACCTGTCCCCCAAGGCCGCCCAGATTGTTGGCTTTACCCGCCAGTTGCTGGTCAACGGCGGCTACAACAGCTTCAGCTATGCCGACCTGGCCGAGCGGGTCAACATCACCAAGGCCAGCATTCATCATCACTTCCCCAGCAAGGAAGCATTGGTAAAGACCGTGGTCATGTTTTACCGGGAGGACGCGACCGAAGGGTTGGCCTCCCTGCAGCGCCAGCTCAACGACCCGGTGGCGGAGCTCAATGCCTACACCGCCTATTGGGCCGGGTGCATCACCAGCGGTGAGTCACCCTTTTGCATCTGCGCGATGCTGGCCACCGAGATGCCGACCATTCCGGAGGAGGTCGCCGCCGAGGTCCGTGGCCACTTCCAGGCCCTGACTGACTGGCTCGCGGGCGTGCTGGCACGCGGCGCCGCACAAGGCCGCTTGCACCTCACAGACAGCCCGGCGCAATCGGCCCGGGCCTTCCTGGCCGTCGTTCACGGGGCCATGCTGGTGGCACGTGCCTTGGCCGACCCCAAGGCCTTCGCGGCCATCGTGCAACCCGCCATCGGCAAGCTGACTCAGGCGGCCTGAATCTCTCATTTCCTGTGGCGGCCTTGGCCGCTATTCTTTGACGCCCACAACCTACCTACTAGTAGATCGTATCCTGGAGTTCCACCATGCCTCATCCCCTCTCAGCTCTCGGAGTGGTTCACACCCTGATCAGCCTTCCGCCCGTCGTCGCCGGCCTGTACAGCTTTGCCCGGTTCCATCGCATCGATGTCTCGATGCGCGCGGGCCAGTTGTACCTGGCGGGACTGACGTTGTCGGTGCTCACCTCCTTCGGCCTGTCGAGCACCGGTGGCCTCAATCCGGGCCACGTGCTGGGCGCGCTCGCCCTGCTGGCAGCCTTCACGGGCGCACTGGTGGTTCCGCGGCTCCAGTTCCTGGGGCGGCTGCGCCCCCATCTGCAGACCTTCGGCCTGTCCTTCAGCTTCTTCCTGCTGCTGGTGCCCGGCATCAATGAAACGCTCTCGCGGCTGCCGGTGGGCCGACCGCTGGCCGCAGGCCCCGACGATCCGACCGTGCAGGGTGCGCTCCTGGCCTGGCTGCTGCTATTCGTCTTCGGATTCGCACTGCAAGTGCGGCAGATCGTCGTGAGTCACCGAGCCCAGCGCCGCGCTCCCTGAGTCACGCCGGGCCAGGTCACGGTGGCGTCTCACGGGATGCTGACGATCTCTACCCAGTTGGCATCCTTGCCGACCGGGTACCGGCCGACGGCCGTCAGCCCACCGTCCGCCGGGTCGATGCGGTAGACCGTGACCTTGTCAGACTTCTGCCCCGTCGCCACCAGGAACTGCCCGGTGGGGTCGATGCGGATACCTCGCGGCTGGGTCTCCGTGCTGAAGTTGGCCACATAGCTCACCCGGCCCGAGCCTTCCGCCACGCGCAGCAATGCGATCTTGCTGGTGGTGCGGTCGGTGGCGTAGAGGAACCGGCCATCCGGTGTGAGCTGGAGGTCGGCGGCCCAGACCCTGGGCCGCTTGTCCTCCTCGGCCTTGCCGGCCGCCACCGCACTCGCCGCGGCGGCCGCGGCATCCGGTGACAGGCCCAATTGCAGACCGGCTTCCTTGGGCACGGTCTGCGTGGACCCCACCGGACTCAGGGTGCCGCGCACCGGATCGACCGCGTATTGGTCCACCGTGCCGGAGAGCTCGTGCAGCACGTAGAGGAACTTTTGATCCCGGGAGAAGACGATGTGGCGCGGCCCGCTGCCTGTCGGCGTCTTCACCACCGCTGGCTCCGCTGCGGTGAGTTGGCCGGTGCCTGCATCGAATTTGAACTGGTGGATCTGGTCGCCGCCCAGCGCCGCCGCATAGGCGAACTTGTTGCTCGCATCGGTCCGGATTGAATGCGCGTTCTTGCCGGTAGGCAACACCTGCGCCGCATCCTTCTGCACCAGGCCACTCGACTCGATGGGGCTGACGGCCACGACACTGGCGCCATACGACGCGGTCAACAGAAAACGCCCCGTGGCGTCAGTGGACACATAGGCCATGCTCTCCGGCAACGGCGCACGTGCCTGCTGCTCCAGCTTGCCGGTCTGCGCATCAATCTTGTAGGAGAGTACCGCCCACGGCTTGGAGCGCACCACGGCATACAGATGCCGCTTGTCCGGGCTCAGCGCCATGGGCATGACTTGCTTGCCGGCAACGGCCTTCCCGACCGGCGCCAGGGCCCCCGTCTGCACATCCATGACGTAGGCATCGATGTCGCCATCTTCCGCATTGGCGACGTAGACGAAGGTCTTGGCGCTCACCGGCATGGCCGCCGCCATGCTGAGACCAATGGCGGCCGCCAGGGGCCGTGCCCGTTTCTTGAACTGGTTCAATTCATGTCTCCTGATGTGAGCTCGCGGGGCACCGGAGCGCGTTGCGGGTCAGGCCGATGTCCGGTGCGCCGAGTGTAGAGAAGGACAACGCGCCCTTGTTGACCGCCCGGACGATGGGTTCAGCCTGGAGACCCTGGCCGAGTCTGTGACAACACGTGAGCCGGTCCAGGTCATCACCGCATAAGTCCCTTGTAAGCGCCGATACTTCGGCGCTTCCGGGCCTGCCCCCCGACGCCCGACCACGCACTCAACCGTATGACCGCCCCCACCTCCCGCGCCGAGCTCCTGCCCCTGATCGGGCAGCGCGCGTCCGCCGAGATCGCCGCGCTGGTGATCCCGCCCGTGGTGGTGGCCGGCGTGCCCAGCCACGCCTCATCGACGTGGGCCTGGGCCTGGGCGGGCGCCTACCTGGCCGCAGCCGTGTGCCTGGTGCTGGCCCGCCGTGTCTTCCGGCGCGACCATCAGAGCCTGCCCTCCGCGCAGTTCGAGGCCTTGTGGGTGCCCCGCGCGCAATACGCTGCGCTGGTCTTCGGCGCCATCTGGGGGATGCTGCCCTGGATCGGCATTGGTGCGGGCTCGTTTGAATACGCCCTCTTCCTGTATCTGGTGCTGGCCGGCACCACGGCCTCCACCGTCTCCTATGCGGCCGCCGACCTGGGTGTGTTTGCCCGCTACCTGCTGCCCGCCTGGGGCCTGGCCGCGCTGGCCGTGCCACTGGCCTTCCCCGCCCACTGGGCCACGGTGCTGCCGCTGAGCCTGCTGTACCCCTGGCTGGTCTGGCGGCATGCCCGCACGTCGCACAGCTTTCTGGTGCAGCAGTCTCAACTCAAGCACCGCAGCGAAGCCCTTGCGCGTGCCCACCAGGAAGCGCGGGACGCCGCCGCCGCCGCATCCCGCGAGAAAAGCCTCTTCCTGGCGACGGCCAGCCACGACCTGCGCCAGCCGCTGTACGCCCTCACGCTCACGGCCCAGGCCGCTGTCCAGCGCAACCGGGATGCGACGCTGGACCCGCTGCTGGTGGACATCAGCCACGCCGCCAGCCACGTCAGCGACCTGCTCAACGCGCTGCTGGACGTCTCCGCCCTGGACAGCCGCGACGCCACCCTGCCCCTGCAGCCCCTGGCACTGACGCCCCTGCTGTGCGAACTGCATGAGCGCTTCCAGCCTGAGGCCGCCGCGCGTGGCCTGGACTGGCGCCTGCGCGGGCCGGAAGCACCGGCCTGGGTGATGGCCGACCCCATCCTGCTGCGCCGCGCTCTGTCCAACCTGCTGCACAACGCGCTGCGCTATACCCCGCAAGGCGGCGTGCTGCTGGCGGTGCGGCAACGCGCGCCCGGCTGGGCCATCGAGGTCTGGGACACAGGGGTCGGTATCGAGGAACAGGAGCGCCAACGCCTCTTCGCTGCCTTCGAACGCGCGGACGATGCCGGCCAGGCGCCCGAAGGCCACGGCCTGGGCCTGTCGGTGGTGCGAGATTGTGTGCACCGGCTGGGTGCCGCCATCGAGTGGCGGTCCAAGGTGGGCGCCGGCTCCCGGTTCCGGATCACGCTGGCTGCCGCCCGGTCGCCCAGCCCCAGCATCGCCCGGCAACCGCGCACGGTCTCGCACCTGAACCGGCTGCGGGGCCGCGTGCTGGTGATCGAGGACGACCTTGGGGTGGCCCAGGGCCTGCGCCATCTGATGGACGACTGGGGCATCGACAGCCGCATTGCCACCGACGCCGTGCAGGCCTACCGGGCGCTGGCCGAGGGGTTCGAGCCCTCGGTGGTGATGAGCGATCTGCGGCTGCGGGGAGACGTCAGCGGCTATGACTTGATGCTGGCGCTGTTGCCCCGGTTGCCGCAGGCCAAGGGCCTGGTCGTGACGGGTGAGCTGGACCATCCTGACCTGCAACGGGCCGATGACGACGGCTATCTGGTGCTGCGCAAGCCGGTGGCGCCCGAAGGGCTGCACCGCGTGCTTGCCAGCCTGCTGGGCCCCTCGCCGCTTATTCCTGACCGCCGGACGGTGGGTCCTGCGGTGCCGCATTCCTCCTGAAGGCCGACACCTCACCCAGCTTGAGCCCCTCGGGGATGTGCGGGTGCTTGGCCAGCCCCACGCGCTGCGACTTGTAGATACCGGTGTGGCCGGAGCAGAGATAGCTGACCACGCACGCCAGCGCGGCATAGACGCCAATCTCCGCGCCAAACAACTCCACCGCCATGAAGGTGCAGGCCATCGGGGTGTTGGCGGCACCGGCGAACACGGCAACAAAACCCAGCCCGGCGAGCATCGGGAACGGCAGGTCGAGCAGCGGTGCGAGCGCGTTGCCCAGGGTGGCGCCGATGAAGAACAGCGGTGTCACCTCCCCGCCCTTGAAGCCGCTGGCCAGCGAACCGGCGGTCAGGGCCAGCTTGGCCGCGAAATCCCCCGCAGACAGCGGATGCTGGAAGGCCTCCACGATGACCGGAATGCCCAAGCCCGCAAAACGCCACGCGTCCAGGCCCCAGATGACCAGCGCGATGACCACGCCCCCCAGCAGCGGCCGCGCAGGTGCGTAGGCCACATGACGTTTCATGAAGGCCTGGCCCGCGTGCGTCAGCGTGGCAAAGGCCATGGCCACCAGGCCGAAGACCACGGCGGCGAGCACCACGGCTACCAGCGGCCACAGCGAGATGGCCGGCAAGGCCCCCACCGCATAGTGCGTGTGATGGGCGCCCCAGGCCGCCGTCACCTGGTCCGCCACCACGGCGGCAACCAGACAGGGGAGCAAGGCGTCATAGCGCAGGCGTCCGATCACCAGCACTTCCAGGCCGAAGACGGCGCCCGCCAACGGGGTACCGAAGACCGAAGCAAAACCCGCACTGATGCCGGCCATCAGCAGCACACGCCGATCTTTGGCGGGCAGCCGGAACAGCTGGGTGAGCTGATCCGCCAAGGCCCCGCCCATTTGCACGGCGGTGCCTTCCCGCCCGACGGAGGCACCGAACAGGTGCGAAATGACGGTGCTGACGAGGATCAGGGGCGCCATGCGCAAGGGCACGACTTTTTTCGGATCATGGATTTCGTCGATCAGCAGGTTGTTGCCGGCCTCGACGTCGCGCCCCAGCTTCAGGTAGACCCAGCCCACGCAGAAACCGGCGATGGGCAAGCCCCAGATCAGCCAGCGGTGCGTTTCACGGGTGTCAGTGGCCCACGCCAGGGCCAGCAGGAACAGCGCTGACGCGCTGCCCGCCAGGACCGCCACGAGGCTGGCCAGCACCAGCCAGCGCAGGACGTAGGGAATGAGGTGGAAGTGCTCGGGTCGCCCGGGACGATTCGGCGACGGTTTCAACAGGTTCAGCGGGTTCATCGGTAGCCCAGCGGTTGCAGGAGCATGTGCTCGACGGTTGCAAAAACGACTGGTCAACAAAGGCCCGGGCGAACACCCACAAGGCCCTGGTCTCCCAGGACGATGTAGGCATCATCAGCGTCACGGCGCGGGGGCCGTGAGGCGGTTCGCGGAGGAATGCCATCTCCGTGCGGCGGATTCTAGCCGCAGGCGGCGCCCGCTCACTGCCCTTCAGCCCAGCACTTCGCCACGAAGCGCCAAACCAGGCTGGACGCATCCGGCCCCTTCGGGTCGCTGAACGCCAGGCTCGCCGGTCCGCCGCTCCAGGCGTGCCCCAGCTGTTCCACTTCCACCAGCGAGACCAGCGTGCGGCCCTCGCGGCGGTAGTCGGTCACGGTGGCGGGATGGCGTTGCCCGCGCTGGGTCCGGCGCGGCGCCGTGGCCATGGCCCCGGTGGCCTGCGCCCACTGCTCGGCCGCCTGTCGCCCGTTGGCAGGCACCACCACGCGGTCGGCCTGGCCCTGGATCACCAGCAGCGGCGGCCAGTCCTGGCGCTCGGCAGGCGGCGGTGCGCTGCGGCCGCGGCCGCGCATGGCACGCAGTGCCGTCGCCGTCGAGTGCGCCAGCCCGGGTGCCACCCCGGCGCACATGGCCACCGCCGCAAAACGTGTGGGGTAGCGGCTGGCCAGCAGGGCCGCCATGCTGGCGCCGGCCGACAGCCCGGCGACGGCCACCCGGCGGCGGTCGCCCCCATGGAGCAGGCAGACCTGGTCCACTGCCTGGAGAATCAAGGCGGCCTCCGCCTGCGCATGGCCAGATTCGGTCTCGAACCAGTTCCAGCACCGCTGCCCATTGGCCAGGCGGCTTTGCTCGGGGTAGAGCACCAGGCTGTGTTCCCGCTGCGCGCCCTTGTTCATCCGGCACGAGCGCGCGAAGCCGGCGGCGTCCTGCCCGCAACCGTGCAACATCACCAGCACGGGCAGGCGTTCTCCGAAGCGCGTGCCCGGCGGGCGATACAGCTGCCAGGCCCGCATGCCGCCCGCCCCTGCCGCCACGCCGGTCAGCCAATCGCCCGGCCCGGGCGGCGGAGGGCTTGGGCGGGACAGGCCGCCCTTCACCGCGTGGCGGGCGCCCTCCACGACAGGCTTGGCCAGCCGCCGGGCCGCCGATGCAGCGGCCGCCGCCACCTGGGTGGCCTTGACCACGCGGGCGCTTGTCTTTTTCGCCTTGGCAGACATACCGCCTGGCCGCAAGGCCTGCGCCCAGGCGCGTTGCCAGTACTTCTGCCAGGAAGACGCGGCGGAACGTTTGGCCATGTCGGCATTCGGCCACCGCCAGCGCGGCCTGTCTGTGCGGTCGGGGACATCCCACCCGCCCGTGGGCCCCTCAACCAGGGGCCTGCGGGGCCCGGCAGGCGCGTGCCCCGGGCGCAGAATCGAAGCTCCTTCGCGCCGACAAGGTTCGCTTGATGCCCTCCGCTTTTTCCGGGCTGTCCATGCGTGCTCGCCTGCTGGTCACATTGGGGCTGTCGCTGGTGATGGTGGCGGCTTCCGCGCTGCTGGGCCTGTGGCAGACACAGCGCCTCGCCGACACCGCCGAGTCCCTCTATGCCGACCGGCTGATTCCCCTGAGCCTGCTGCGCGACATGGCGCGCGACCTCGGCCCGCAGGGCCTGGGCCAACTGCTGAGCCCCGCCACCAGCACCGGTGCGCCTCTCACGGAGCGGGACACCCAGCGCCTGGGCAGCCACCTGCGCCGCCAGTGGCAGGACTATCTGTCCACCCGCTTCGTTGCCACCGAAACGGCGATGGCCGAGCGCGTCCAGTTGCAGTTGGAGACCCTGCTCAAGGGGGTGGACACCGTGGACCAGGCCTCTGCGGAGCAGTTGCGGGCGCTCAACCAGCAGCGGTTGGCGTTGATGAAGCTGATTGACGACCTGGCCACCCTGCAACTCAGCCAGGCCCGGCTGGACACCGAGCGCAGCCACGAAGCCACGGGTGACGCGGCCCGGTTGGGCGTGCTGCTGGTGATGGTGACCGCCGGCCTGTGCGGCGCCATGATCTGGACCATCTGGTACCGCTATGACGAAGAACGGCGTGCCAGCCACGACGCACGCGAACGCCTGCAGCGCATGTACCAGGCGCTCTCGCAGACCAACCAGCTCATCGTGCGCCGCGAGGCCGACCTGGACCTGGGCCCGTCGGCCGAACAGGTGCTGTTTGACGGGCTTTGCCGCATCTGCGTGGAAACGGGGCATGCGCGCGTCGCCACGGTGGTGCTGGTGGAAGGCGCCTCTTTTGTGCGGACTGCCGCCTTCGGCAACGTGGCGCGGTGGATGCCGGGCATGCCGCCTCGCTGGTCGCTGGACACGACCTTCTCGCAAAGCTCCATGAGCACCCGCGCCATCCTCGCGGGCACCCACCAGGTTAGCAACCGCGCGCTGCAGGACCCCACTATCAGCAAGCCCGGCTCGCCGGTCATCCCGCCGGGCATCGAGGCGATGGCCGCCTTCCCGCTGCGCCGCGGCGGGGAGGTGGTGGGCGCGCTCAGCCTGCTGGCGGGTGAACCGGATTTCTTCGATGACACCGTCATCGGTCTGTTCAACGAGATGGCGGGGGATCTTTCCTTCGCCCTGGACAACCTTTCCCGCGAGCGGGAACGGGCGCAGGCGTTGTCCACCGCCCGTGAGGCCAGCGACGAGCTGCGCTGCCTGATCCAGGCCATGCCGGTGCACATGGTGCTCACCCGGTTGCCGGACGGCCTGGTGCTGGAGATCAACGACGCCATGTGCCAGCGCTATGGCATTACCCGGGATGAGGTGATCGGCCGGCGCCTGATGGACCTGGGCGTGGGCATGCTGCCGCCCTACCGCGGGCGTTATTACGAGCTGCTGCGGGACCACAAGGACGTGGTGGGCCTGCCGGCCCGCGCCGCCACGCGTGACGGGCGGGTGCTGGCGTCCCGGGTGCATGCGCGGCGCCTGCGGTATCACGGGCAGGATTGCGTGATCGGTTGCAGCGTTGATCTGGATGACCCGAAGGACACCGGGCCGGCGTTGGACGCCGTGATCAATGGGGCGGCCCGACACGAGCGCGGCGACGAGCGGGGTAACGAGCGCGGCGACGAGCGGGGTAACGAGCGAGCCAACGAGCGGGGAGGCGGACGCAGGGCCCAAAGTCCTGGAGAATCGCCTCATGCAGATTCTCAGTCTTAACGTGGCCCGCGCCGAGCCGCTGATGGTGGCCGGGCAGGAAGTCCTCAGCGGTATTCGCAAACGTCCGGTGGAGGGCGCCGTGCCGGTGGCCACGCTGGGCCTGGCAGGCGACGAACAAGCCGACCCGCGTTATCACGGCGGCCAGGCCAAGGCGGTCTACGCCTACCCCACCGAGCACTACGCGTTCTGGCAGACCGTGCGCGCCCAGGCCCAGGTCGGAGACTGGAACACGTCGCTGCCCTGGGGCAGCATGGGCGAGAACCTGAGCATTCAGGGCCTGCTGGAAAGCGACGCCTGGATCGGCGACGTGCTGGTGTTCCCGGACTGCGAGCTGGCCGTGAGCGAGCCGCGCTACCCCTGCAGCAAGTTCAACGCCGTGATGGGATTCAGCAAGGCGTCGAAGATGATGGTGCAGAGCGGCTGGTGTGGCATCTACCTCGCGGTGCGCCAGCCCGGCACGCTGGCAGCCGGGCAGCGCTTCGAGATCCGCCCGGGCCCGCGCGAGGTCACCATCGCCGAGCTCTTCCGGGCCAAGAAGCCCAAGGCCTGAGCGACAGGCCCCGAAAAACTTGGCTTGGCGGGTCAGTCGGCCAGCGCGGGGTAGTCCGTGTAGCCCTCGGCACCACCGCCGTACATGGTGGCCGAGTTGGCCTTCTGCAGCGGAGCATTCAGGCGCAGGCGCCGCACCAGGTCCGGGTTGGAGATGAAGCTGCGGCCAAAGGCCACCGCGTCCACGCTGCCGTCCGCCACGGCGGCCAGCGCCATGTCCCGGGTATAGCCGTTGTTGGCGATGTACGGGCCCTTGAAGCGTTCGCGCAGGGCAGCGTAGTCAAACGGGGCCACGTCACGCGGGCCGCCGGTCTGGCCTTCGATCACATGCAGGAAGGCCAGCTTCAGCGGCGAGAGCTGCTCCACCACGTAGTTGAACAGCGCCTGTGCATCGCTGTCCTGGCCGGCGTCGTTCACCGGGGTGACAGGCGAGAGACGCAGGCCGGTGCGGTCCGCGCCGATGGCGGCCACGATGGCCTGCATCACTTCCAGCAGCAGGCGGGCGCGGTTCTGGATCGAACCACCATAGGCATCGGTGCGGTCGTTGATGCTGTCGCGCAGGAACTGGTCCAGCAGGTAGCCGTTGGCACCATGCACCTCCACCGCATCAAAGCCGGCTTCGATGGCCGCGCGGGCCGCATGCACATAGGACTGCACCACACCCGGCAGCTCTTCCGTCTTCAGCGCGCGCGGGGCGGCCACGTCCACAAAACCTTCCTTGGTGAAGGTCTTGCTGTTGGCCTGGCGGTTGGTGGAAGACAGCGGCTTGGCGCCCTCGGGCTGGAATTCCGCATGGGAGATGCGGCCCACGTGCCACAGCTGCACGGCGATCTTGCCGCCGGCTTCGTGGACGGCGTCCGTCACCTTCTTCCAGGCCGCGATCTGCTCGGGGGTGTGGATCCCCGGGGTGTCCAGGTAGCCCTGGCCTTCCTGCGTGATCTGGGCACCCTCGCTGATGATCAGGCCGGCAGTGGCGCGCTGGCGGTAGTACTCGACAGCCAGCGGCCCGGGCACCAGGCCCTGGGAGCGGTTGCGGGTGAGCGGGGCCATCACGATGCGGTTGGCCAGGGACACAGCACCCAGTTGCAGCGGATCAAACAAGCTCGGCATATCAGTCACTTCAAAAAGGAGGTCATGGGAACCCCATCGATGCGTCCAGCGTGGCGGCCACCATCACCTCGTCGGGCGGTTGGGGGCTGGCGGCGCTGCCGTCACCGATGAGGGAATCGGAGGATCGGGGATGTGCGCAGCTTAGCCGCCACCACGGCGGCTCGCTGAACCTGCGCGACAGCCCGGATGCGGGCTGGGGGCTTGCCGGGCGGCCTGCGCGCCGAAGCCAGCTTGGCTACACTGCCCCGCCTTCCAGGTCCTCGGCATGGGCCTGCGGTGGCCATAGTTCCAAAGGCTCGTCCGCCCGTGAGCGCCTTTCGCCCACCGCAGCGCACAGGGTCGACGGGCAGGGCCGACGCACAGGCCCGGATCATGGGGGAAGGCAGGGCGGCGTCTTGCCGCTATCGTGGGCAAGTCGCGACCTGCCCCCCCCCCAGAGAGCCATGTTCAATCCGCGTTCCGGCCCGTCCGCCTTCGACCCTGGCCGTCGCCGCCTGATGTTGGCGGGCGCACTGTCCACCGCGCCGCCGGTTGTGGCGCATGCCCTGACACCGGTGGCCGATGCCGGCCCCGTGCTTCGGGTCGGCCCCGGCCAGCGGCTCACCACGCTGGCTGCTGCGGCTGCCGAGGCCGCTCCGGGAAGCATCATCGAGGTGCAGGCGGGCGACTATCGCGCAGATGTCGCCACCTGGACGCGGGACGACCTGACGCTGCGGGCGGTCGGCGGCCGGGTGCGTGTGCTCGCCAACGGCGCCCACGCCCAGGGCAAGGGGTTGTTTGTGTGCGCAGGCCAGCGCATGTCCATCACCGGCTTCGACTTCATCGGCGCCCGTGTGCCGGACCGCAACGGCGCGGGCATCCGCCTGGAGCGAGGATCGCTGACGCTGCGCGAGTGCCGGTTCGAAGACAACGAAAACGGCCTGCTGGCCGCCAACGACCCCGCCATCACCCTCGACATCGAACGCTGCGAGTTCGGCGCCATCGCCCCGGGGGAGGGCCGCACCCACAACTGCTATGTGGGCGGCATCGGGCGGCTGCGGGTGGTGGGCAGTTATTTCCACCACGGCCACACCGGCCACCTGCTCAAGACCCGGGCAGCGGTGAACCAGATCTTCTACAACCGCCTCACCGACGAGACCGGGCGCGCCAGCTTCGAGCTGGAGTTCCCGAATGGCGGGCTGGCGCTGGTGGTGGGCAACATCATCCAGCAGAGTGCTGCGACCGAAAACTACCACCTCATCGCCTACGGCAGCGAGGGGCTGGTGGGCCCGCGCCATGAGCTGCACCTGATCAACAACACGATGGTGGACCTGCGACCGGCCGGCGGCGTCTACCTGCGCATGGCGCCGGGGGCGCAGAAGGTGCGCCTCATCAACAACCTGCTGGCCGGCAAGCGGGAGCTGCCCCCCGGCTCGGGCTGGGAACAGCACCACAACTACTTCGTCGGCCTGTCTGCCTTTGTCGCGCCGCAACGATTCGACTATGCCCTGACGCCGGGTTCGCCCCTGTTGGGCCGGGCGGCCGAGCCTGGTGCGGTGGATGGGCAGCCGTTGCGGCCGGTGGCGCAATACCGCCACCCTTGCGACACGGCACCGGTGCCGGTGGGAGGCTTGTACAGCCCGGGGGCGATCCAGGTCTGAGGGGGGCGGGGGCCGGGATCGCATGGCGGCGACGGCGATCCGGGCAGTCATGCAGAGGTTCCCTTGCCATCAGGGTTGGCCGCCGTGGACGCTGCGATCACAGGTACAGTGCCGGAATGCTCGCTTATCGACACGCTTTCCACGCCGGCAACCATGCCGACGTGCTCAAACACCTGGTACTGGCCGAAGTGCTCCGCTACATGGGGGAGAAGGACAAGGCCTACACCGTGGTGGACACCCATGCCGGCGCGGGCGGCTACGCGCTGGACGGCCGCTATGCCCAGAAGAATGCCGAGCACCTGGGCGGCATTGCCGCGCTGTACCACCGCAAGGACCTGCCCGAGCCGCTCCAGAAGTATGTGGAACTGGTGCGGGACTTCAATGCGGGTGGCGCGCTGGAGCAATATCCCGGCTCCCCGGCCATCGCCCGCATGCTGATGCGTGAGCAGGACCGGCTGCGCTGCTATGAGCTGCACCCGACCGACCAGCGCATCCTGGAGGCCTATCTCGCGGACCGGCCCAACTCCCAGGTCAGGAACTCCGACGGTTTTGCCGGCCTGCGTGCCGAGCTGCCGCCGCCGTCCCGGCGCGGGGTGGTGCTGATCGATCCGCCCTACGAGATCAAGACGGACTACGCCAAGGTCATCGGCGCGCTGCGAGAGGCGCTGGAGCGCTTCCCGGACGGCACCATCGCCCTCTGGTACCCGCAGCTCCAGATGCTGGAGTCGGCGCAATTGCTGCAGCGCCTGAAGGCTGTTGGCGAGTCGTCGGCCAAGAAGGGCTGGCTGCACGTGCGGCTGACCGTGGCCCAGCCGGATGAACGCGGCTTCGGCATGCTGGGCAGTGGCATGTTTGTCATCAACCCGCCCTACGTGCTGCACGACAAGCTGGCCGAGTGCTTGCCCTTGCTGGTGGACGTGCTGGGGCAGTATGACGACGCGAACTATCTGCTGGAGCAGCAGACCGTCTGATCCGGTCCCATCTGATCCGGCCACAGCTGATCCGGCCACAATCAGCCCATGCTGAATGCTGCTGCCTGGGCGCGGGTTGTTCCCTTTGCCCTTTTCATGGGTCTCCTTGCCTTGCGAGGAGCTGTTCCCTCTGACAACGCCTGGGGCTGGGACCCACGCTGGTTCTATGCCTTGAACCTCGTGGTGGTCGGCGGCGCGCTGGCCTGGTACTGGCGACAGTACGGCGAGCTGGCGCGGCAGAACCTGCCCCGGTGGCGGGAGGTGGTGGCCAGCGTGGGCGTGGGGCTGGTGGTCTTCGCGCTATGGATTGTTCTGGACGCGCCGTGGATGCAACTGGGCGAGCCCACGGCCGCGTTCGTGCCGGTTCGGCCGGATGGCGGGCTGGATTGGCCGCTGATTGTGGTGCGCTGGCTGGGCGCGGCCTTGCTCGTGCCGGTGATGGAGGAGCTGTTCTGGCGCAGCTTCCTGCTGCGCTGGATCAGCAGCCCCCGTTTTGAAGGGGTGGACCCGCGGGAGTCCGGGCTCAAGGCCCTGGTGCTCTCCACCTTCCTCTTCATGCTGGCCCACACCCTCTGGCTTGCTGCCATCGTGGCGGGCCTGGCCTACGGCCTGCTGTATCAACGCACCGGGAAGCTCTGGTGTGCCGTCATCGCGCATGGGGTCACCAACGGGGTGTTGGGGATCTGGGTGGTGTGGTCGGGACGCTGGGCGTTCTGGTGACGCATCGCTGCGGCCCGCCACTCACCCCTTCAACGCCCGCGTTACCGCGGATGGGCGTTGCAGATGCGCAAAACGCTCGAAGAGCCAGCAACGCATGCCCATCATCAAGGTGAACTGGCGCTTTTCCTGCTCGGGGAGTTTCTGGTCCAGCTGGTGCTGGCGGGCGAAATCCTCGGCCACCCGCTGCAAGCGGTCCCGCAGCTCGCGGGCCATGCCCGGGCTGAGTTGGCCGTGGACCAGCATCAGCAGTTCCGCGTCGCCATCAAAGCCGCCATTGAAGAAATCCTGCATGACGTTCTCGCGGAAGAACTGCATCACCGGCCCGTGGGGCCGCCAGCGGAAGGTCTTGGCCACCTGCAGGCGGTAACGGTTCAACGGGCGCAACTCGATGATGCCCAGCCGGTCCAGCTGGGCCAGCGCGTGCGTGGCCTCGGCCTCGGAGAGCCGATAGGTGGCCACCACCTGCTCATAACGCCATTGGCTCAGGCAGCAGATGGCCATCAGCAGCAGCTTCTCGTCGGCCACCACCTCGCGCTCCTGCTGCAGGGTCAGTTCCAGGCGCAGGGAGGTGGGCTGCGCGAGCCGGTGCGAGAGCTCCGCAAAGTCCGTCTTCAGCACCCGGCACAGTTCATCGATGCGTGACAGCGGCATCTCCCCGCCGGCCGCAAACATGCGCTTCACGCTGGATTCGGACAGGTCCAGCTCACGAGCCAGCTGGGCATAGCTGATGCCGGCGGACTTGAGCTCCACCTTGATGAGATCGATGAGGGTCTGGGTGCTGGCCATGCCAGAACGGTAGCGCAGATTGCACCCGTCCAGGTCAGCCTGCGCCACCGCCACAGGCATCTGGCGAACCCTCGTCCTCCGGGCCACAACATCGCGTCGTTTTCACCGGAAAGGATCATGTTGAAACGACGTCATCTGCTGTGCTGCGGTGGACTGGCCGGCGTGGGCTTGTTCAGCGCCCTGGCGGCCCCAGAGACGCTTCAGGCGCTTCAGGCGTATGAGGGCGGCCCTGTGCTGAACCCGTGCAAGTCGGCAACACCCACGGCCTTTGAAGGCGTTCCGCCGGACTGGCTCGCCGCCGTCTGGGACGGCCTGGACCCGAGCCAGCTTTGGGACGTGCACGCCCACCTGCTGGGCACGGGCGACAGCGGCTCGGGCTGCTGGGTGGACCCGCGGCTGTCCCAGTGGTGGCACCCGGTTGAACACCTGCGCAAGCGCATGATCCTCAACGGTGCGTGTGTGCCCATGGACAGCCGGGCGGTCGACCGGGCCTACGTGAACCGACTGACGCAACTGGCCGACGCATTTCCGGCCGGCGCGCGATGGCTGCTGTTTGCCTTCGACGAAGCACTCGACGACGCAGGCACGCAGCGGCGGGACTGGACCACCTTTCATGTCCCGGACCGCTACGCCCGCGAGATCGCCACCCAGCGTCCGGACCGCTTCGGCTGGGTCGCCTCCATCCACCCCTATCGGGAAGACGCGCTGGAGCGGCTGGAACACGCGCTGAGCGGCGGCGCGCTGGCCATCAAGTGGCTGCCCAGCAGCATGAACATCGATCTCCGTCACCCTCGACTGCTGCCCTTCTACCAGCGCCTGGCGGCCGCCCGGATACCGCTGATCGTCCATGTTGGTGAAGAGCACGCCGTGCCGGGCGCCGGCCGTCAGGCCCTGGGCAACCCCTTGCATCTGCGCGCACCGCTCAGCCAGGGCGTGCGGGTGATCGCCGCGCACTGCGCATCCTTGGGCACCGCCATGGATCTGGACCTGCCACGCCCGCGCAAGGTCCCGGCCTTTGACCTGTTCGCCCGGCTCATGGACGAACCCGCCTGGTCGCAGCTGCTGCTGGGCGATGTCTCCGCCCTCTTCCAGTTCAACCGCAGCCCCGAGGTCTGGCACACCGTGCTGCGCCGAGAAAATTGGCACGCACGCCTGCTGCACGGCTCCGACTACCCGCTGCCGGGCGTGATGCCACTGGTGCGGTTGCCCGGCCTGGTGCGGGCCGGGGTCCTGGATGAGGCTGACGTGGCGCCCTTGGACGCCCTGCGCCGCCAGCACCCATTGCTGTTCGATCTGGCGCTCAAGCGCCGAGCGAATTCCGCTGGCCACCGGCTGCCCGCCTCCGTGTTCGCCACGGCTGGGCACTGGGCGGCTGGGCATGCCCGGGCGGCGCCGACGGTGGCGCCTGATCGGGGAGTGAGTGACCAAAGCACGGATCCGATCCTCCCGTCTTCGGTAGGATCCGCCGTCGGCGCCCAGACCGGAACCACCGGCTTGGCGCGCTGACACTCACGCCCAGACCTTGTCTGCCCTGCGTTTGCATCCCAGTGTGTGCAGCCCAGTGGTTGGCAGCCCCGTTCTTGCAGTTCCGTTTAAGCCCTCACCACCACGAACAGCCGTCATGAGCGAGCCCCAACACACCAGTCAGTTCGCCCTGCTGGGCCAGCGCCGATTTGGCCCCTTCTTCGCCACGCAACTGGCCGGAGCGTTCAACGACTCCTTCCTGAAGCAGCTGACGATCTTGCTGGTCACCTTCCATGCCGCGGAGTACACGTCGCTGTCGCCCGGCCTGGTGGCCAACCTGGCCGCCGGCTTGTTCATCCTGCCCTTTGTGCTGTTCTCCGCCTATGCGGGCCAGCTCGCCGACCGGTTTGACAAGGCCCGCGTGATCCGGGCGGTGAAGGCGGTCGAGGTGGTCATCATGTTGATCGCCAGTGCCGGGTTCTACATGAAGAACCTGCCGGTGCTGCTGAGCGCCATCTTCGCGATGGGGTGCCACTCGGCGTTCTTCGGTCCCGTCAAATACTCGCTGCTGCCCCGTGTGCTGGCCAAAGAGGAACTGACGGGCGGCAATGGCCTGCTGGAGATGGGCACCTTCCTCAGCATCTTGCTGGGCACCCTGGTGGCCGGGGTGCTGGCGGCGGTCACGACCGATCCGCGTTGGTTGTCGCTTGCTCTTCTTGGCTTTGCCTTGGTGGGCCTGGCTTCCAGCCTGTTCATTCCCGCCACGGGTGAGGCGGCGCCCGACTTGCAGCTGCGCTTCAGTGTCGTCAGCGAGACGGTGGCCACCGTCAAGATGGGCAAGCGCGAAGGTGAAGGTGTCTGGAACAGTCTGCTGGCCGTGTCGTGGTTCTGGTTCATTGGTGCGGTGGTGCTGTCTCAGATTCCGGCCTTGGGGAAGGACCTGCTGCACGGTGACACCACGGTGGTGACGCTGCTGCTGGCGACCTTCTCGGTGGGGATTGCCGTTGGCTCCTTGCTTTGCGAGCGTCTGTCCGGCCACAAGGTCGAGATCGGCCTGGTGCCGATCGGCTCCATCGGCCTTTCGCTGTTCACGGCGGATCTTGCTTGGTCGGCGGATCGTTTTGCCGCGATGGCGGGGGCCTCGGCCCTCGCTTCACCACTGGATTGGGCGCATTTTCTGGGCATGAGTGGCAGCATCCGGGTGCTGAGCGACATCTCGCTTGTCGGGCTGTTCGGTGGCCTGTTCATCGTCCCGCTGTATGCGTTTGTTCAGTTGCGCACGGCGCCTCAGCGTCAGTCGCGGATCATCAGCGCCAACAACATCCTCAACGCGCTGTTCATGGTGGTCGCGGCCGGTATGTCGGCGGGCTTGCTTGGCGCGGGGATGTCGGTCACCGGGCTCATCCTGGTCTGCGCCGGACTGAATGCGCTGGTGGCGATCTACATCTACAAGACTGTTCCTGAGTTCCTGTGGCGCTTCGTCAGCTGGTTCGTGGTGCACGCCATCTATCGGCTGCGCGCTCAAGGGACGGCGCATATTCCGGAGGAAGGTCCCGCGCTGCTGGCGCCCAACCACGTCTCCTATGTCGATGCGCTGGTCCTGAGCGCCCTGAGCCCGCGGCCGATCCGCTTCGTGATGGACGCCAGCATCTTCCGCGTGCCGGTGCTGTCGTGGTTGTTCCGGCAGGTCAATGCGATTCCCATCGCTTCGGCGAAGAAGGAGCCCGAGACATTGGAGAGGGCCATGGCGGCGGTGGACGCTGCGCTGCGCAATGGTGAGCTGGTGTGCGTCTTCCCCGAGGGCGCGCTCACGCGTGATGGTCAGTTGGCCGAATTCAAGCCGGGCGTGCGCCGGATCCTGGATGCTTGCCCGGTGCCGGTCATCCCGGTGGGCCTGGCTGGTTTGTGGGAGACCGCGTTTGCTCGAAATGGCAAGTCCACGGCCGCCCGGCTGGCCAGCTTGCGGCCAGGTCGGAGGCTTGACGTCCATGTGGGGGCGCCGCTGCCTCCTGACGTGAGCGTCGAGGCGCTTCGGTTGAAGGTTCAGGGGCTGATGGAAGCGGCTCCGGCGGGAGGTTCCGTGCATCCGTCTCAGGCCCGCGGTTAGCGGTCACAGCGAGAGGTTTGCATGGGTCGCAGACGGCCATCCTAAACAGTCAACGCCGCCCGCTTCACCGACCTCATCAAGGTCTGCCTCACTGGCTTTAGCAAGCCGCCCAAAGCCCGCTCCCCCCGCTGTCCTGGGCGAGTAGGTCCGAGGGCCCTCATACAGTTGGTTTGGACAAGGTGCGTGGTTAAGGACTACTGCGCACGGCGCGCCTCTGAACGGCGCAACAACCGGCGCAGGCGCAACTTCAACGCCCGCGCGGTGCGCCAGACCGCGCTGGCGCGCACCCAAGCGAGCAGCCCCGCCTTCCATTCGGTCCAGCGCGCGTAGACGCGGCGGAACCAGGCCAGGCGCATCAGCGCCGGCTGGGTCAAGGCAAAGAGGCGGGCCACCACCGCCGTGCCCACCACCTTGGCCAGCACGATCACGCTCAGGCCCACCCCCGTGTGGCCCAGGCTGATCAGCCACAGCGCCAGCAACTTCACGGGCACCAGGAACAGGCTCGGCACCAGCAGCACCGCCAGCGCCAGATAAGGCGACAGGCGCCGCACCGCCGCCTCCAGGTGACGGAAGACCGGCAACTGGCCAATCCGGGCCATCGCCCGCTGCAACGGATCCCAGCCCCATTCCTCAAACAGGATCACCAGGGCAAGGACGAACCGGACCGCCCACTTCAACGGCGCCAACATCATCTTGAGCATGCCGCGATCATCTACCCCCGACACCACTAGCGCAAACTGATGCTACATCTCGTTGGAATCGGTTTTTTCGAATGCAGCGTCGTTTTGACGATCTCGACGGTAATTTCGCTTGCAATTAGTTTGCGTGCGATTTAAATTCTCGTCCATGGCACACGACAACACCTCCACCACCGCAGCGGCTGCCCCCGGCACCGCGACGCCGGCGGCCTGTGTGCCGTTGGATATTGATCAGCAGCTCTGTTTCGCCGTCTATTCGACGATGCTGGGCTTGAACAAGATTTACCGGGACCTGCTCAAGGAACTGGGCATCACCTACCCGCAGTACCTCGTGCTGCTGGTGTTGTGGCAACGGGATGGACTGACCGTCGGCGAAATCAGTGAACGCGTGTTCCTGGATTCGCCCACCATCACCCCGTTGCTCAAGCGCCTGGAAGCCGCCGGGCTGCTGACCCGCACCCGCTCGGCACAGGATGAACGCCAGGTCTTGATCACCCTCACGGAGGAGGGCCGCACGATGCAACGGCGGGCCTCGCATCTGCCGGAATGCGTGGCTGAAGCAGCAGACACCGACGTGGCGGAGATCATCGAACTGCGGGACCGCCTCCTGGCCCTGCGATCCCGCATGGCACACAAAGCCGGCTGACGGCGCGCCGTCAACGTCGATCACACCCACCCATCAACGTTCAGATATTCATTCATTCCGTCTTCGTCACATCAAATACTTCGCATGCGAAGTATTAGGAAGCAAGCAAACAAGATTTTTCGCTGTTCTCACGTCTCTCACTGCCCCCTCACCAACCCATTACTCACCACCAAGGAGCCCACCATGACCCATCTCTCCGCCTTTGCCCGCTCGTCACGCCGCCAACTGCTGGCGATTTCCACCTTGGCTATGGCCATGGCGAGCGCCGTCGCCACGCCTGCGTTTGCCGCCGAGGCCAGCAAGCCGGCCGCAGCGCGAGTGGCCGCAACCGCCCAGCCGGCGGGCAGCTACATCACCACCAAGGATGGTGTGCAGCTCTATTACAAGGACTGGGGTCCTCGCAACGGCCAGCCCATTGTCTTCAGCCACGGTTGGCCGCTGGATTCGGACAGCTGGGAGTCGCAGATGATCTTCCTGGCGGACCATGGTTATCGCGTCATTGCCCATGACCGTCGGGGCCATGGCCGTTCCAGCCAGCCTTGGGAAGGCAATGACATGGACCACTACGCGGACGACCTGGCCACTGTCATCGAGACGCTGAACCTCAAGAACGCGGTGCTTGTCGGCTTCTCCACCGGTGGCGGTGAGGTGGCACGCTATATCGGCCGTCATGGCACCTCGCGTGTTGCCAAGGCGGTGCTGGTGTCGGCTGTCCCGCCCATCATGCTGAAGTCGGACAAGAACCCCAACGGCGTTCCGATGGAAGTCTTTGACGGCATCCGTGCGGGCCAGTTGGCCAACCGTTCGCAGCTTTATCGGGACATTGCCTCCGGCCCCTTCTACGGTTTCAACCGTCCGGGCGCCAAGGTGTCGCAGGGTCTGATCGACAGCTGGTGGATGCAGGGCATGTTGGGTGGTCACAAGAACACCTATGACTCCATCAAGGCGTTCTCTGAAACCGACTTCACCGACGACCTGAAGAAGTTTGACAAGCCCACCTTGGTCATCCACGGTGACGACGACCAGATTGTTCCGATCGACATTTCCGGCCGTGCCTCTGCCCGCTTGATCAAGGGTGCTCAGCTGAAGGTTTACGAGGGTGCGCCGCACGGTCTGACCGACACGCACAAGGACCGTCTCAACGCGGACCTGCTGACCTTCATCCAACAAAAGTAAGCCCAAAAAACAAAGGGAGCGCCACGGCGCTCCCTTTTTTTCCCCTGCACCTCACGACCACCTCGGTCCGGGAAAGTGGCGGTCCGGGGGGCAAATACCCCCCGGACCGGCGCTTTCCAGCGATACAAGAGGAATCGCAGATCCCCCTCGGATCCCCTTCAGATCCCTCTGGCCCGATCCGCCTTGAACCTCACCTGGAAGCCAGCAAAGTCCCCGCCGTCCAGCGCTTCGCGGACTTCCTTCATCAGATTGAGGTAGTAGTGCAGGTTGTGCACGCTGGTCAGCATCGGCCCCAGCATTTCTCCGCAGCGATCCAGGTGATGCAGATAAGCCCGGCTGAAGTTCTGGCAGCAATAGCAGCTGCAGGTCTCGTCCACCGGCCGCTCGTCCGCCTTGTAGCGCGCATTGCGCAGGCGCAGGTCGCCAAAGCGTGTGAACAGGTGGCCATTGCGTGCATTGCGGGTCGGCATCACGCAGTCGAACATGTCCACCCCTTGGCGCACACCTTCGACCAGGTCTTCCGGCGTCCCCACGCCCATCAGGTAACGAGGTTTCTGGTCCGGCAGCTGATGCGCCAGATGGTCCAGCACCCGCAGCATGTCCGCCTTCGGCTCGCCCACCGACAGGCCACCAATGGCGTAACCCGGCAGGTCCAGCGCCTTCAACCCGGCCAGCGATTCGTCCCGCAGGTTCTCGAACATCCCGCCCTGCACGATGCCGAACAGCGCATTGGGATTTTCCAGCCGTGCGAACTCGTCCTGGCAGCGCTTGGCCCAGCGCAGGCTCATCTCCATCGACAGACGGGCTTCCTTCTCCGTCGTGATGTGGCCTTTGGTCTCGTAGGGGGTGCACTCATCGAATTGCATCACGATGTCGCTGTTCAACACCGTCTGGATCTGCATGGAGATCTCCGGTGTCAGGAACAGCTTGTCCCCGTTGACCGGCGAGGCGAACTTCACGCCCTCCTCGCTGATCTTGCGCATCTCCCCCAGCGACCACACCTGGAAGCCGCCGCTGTCCGTCAGGATCGGCTTGTCCCAGCTCTCGAACCGGTGCAGGCCGCCGAACTGCTTCATGATGTCCAGGCCCGGACGCATCCACAGGTGGAAGGTGTTGCCCAGGATGATCTGCGCGCCCATCTCCTCGAGCGAACGCGGCATCACCCCCTTCACCGTGCCATAGGTGCCCACCGGCATGAAGATGGGCGTCTGCACGACACCGTGGTTGAGCGTCATCCGGCCGCGACGGGCACGGCCTTCGGTCTTGAGCAATTCGAACTTCAACATGGCCCGGATTGTCGCAGGGCCGGGGGCAATAATCCCGGCCATGCCCTCGAGTCTTGCTGCCCCTGCCCACGCCGAACTGATCATCAAGAAGAGCCGCTTCATCGCCTGCGTGGAATCCGTGGCCAGCCGCCCCGCCGCCCTGGCCCGGGTGGAACAGCTTCGGGCCGAGCATCCCGGCGCCGCGCATGTCTGCTGGGCGTTGATGGCCGGCGGCCAGTCCGCCGCCAATGACGACGGGGAACCCGGCGGCACCGCGGGCCGCCCGATGCTGGAAGTGCTGCGCCATCAGGACCTGGAAGGGGTGCTGGCCACGGTGGTGCGCTATTTCGGGGGTGTGAAACTCGGCGCCGGTGGCCTGGTGCGGGCCTATACCGACGCCGTGGCGCAGGCACTGCTGGGCGCCGAGAAGGTGCCCATGATCCGCTTGCGTACCCTGCGCTGCACCCTGCCCTATGCCCATGAAGGCCTGCTGCGCCGGGAGGCGGAGCGTCATGGCGCGGTGCTCGGCACAGTGGTGCACGGCGCGCTGGTGGATGCCACGCTGCAGTTGCCGGAGGCCCACGCCGCCGATTTCATCACCCGGCTGAATGACGCCGGCCAGGGCCGGATCGGGTGGTTGACGCCCGACGAAGGCAGCCCCGGCGAACTCGGCAAGTGAACCGGCGGCCGGGCGGCCTAGAATTGCTAGTTGCGCCGGTTCCCTGCTCCTGGGTTTTCGGCGAACTTTTTCTGCTCTCCTTCCCCTCTCAACTGCGCGAGACGTCCCGTGGCCGCAACCATCCTCCAAAAGATTCCTGCTGGCGAGCGCGTCGGCATCGCCTTCTCCGGCGGCCTGGACACCAGCGCCGCGGTCCACTGGATGCGCGGCAAGGGCGCCATCCCCTGCGCCTACACGGCCAATCTGGGCCAGCCGGACGAAAGCGATTACGACGACATCCCCCGCAAGGCCAAGGCCTACGGTGCGGAGATCGCCCGCCTGGTGGATTGCCGCGCGCAACTGGTGGCGGAAGGCATTGCCGCCATTCAGTGTGGTGCCTTCCACATCAAGAGCGGCGGCGCCACCTACTTCAACACCACACCGCTGGGCCGCGCCGTCACCGGCACGGCGCTGGTGGTGGCCATGCGCGACGATGGCGTGAACATCTGGGGCGACGGGTCGACCTTCAAGGGCAACGACATCGAGCGCTTCTACCGCTACGGCCTGCTGGCCAACCCGTCGCTGAAAATCTACAAGCCCTGGCTGGACCAGACCTTCATCGACGAGCTGGGTGGCCGCAAGGAGATGAGCGAATATCTCATCGCCCATGGCTTCGACTACAAAATGAGCGTGGAGAAGGCGTATTCGACCGACTCCAACATGCTGGGTGCCACGCACGAAGCCAAGGACCTGGAGTTCCTGAGCAAGGGCATGAGCATCGTGAACCCGATCATGGGCGTGGCCTTCTGGAAGGAAGACGTCGTGATCAAGCCGGAAACGGTGTCGGTACGCTTCGAAGAGGGCGTTCCGGTGGCCATCAACGGCAAGACGTTCGCCAGCCAGGTGGATCTGTTCATGGAGGCCAACGCGATTGGTGGCCGTCACGGTCTGGGGATGTGTGACCAGATCGAAAATCGGATCATCGAGGCGAAGAGCCGCGGCATCTACGAAGCGCCAGGGATGGCGCTGCTGCACATCGTGTATGAGCGCCTGGTGACCGGCATCCACAACGAGGACACCATCGAGCAGTACCGGATGAACGGGATGAAGCTGGGTCGGTTGCTGTATCAAGGCCGCTGGTTCGACCCGCAGTGCCTGATGCTGCGTGAGACCGCCCAGCGCTGGGTGGCCCGCCCGATCACCGGCGAGGTGACGGTGGAACTGCGCCGCGGCAACGACTACACGCTGCTGGATACGGTCAGCCCGAACCTGACGTATGCGCCGGAGCGGCTGTCGATGGAGAAGGTGGAAGACGCTCCGTTCTCCCCGGCAGACCGGATCGGCCAGCTGACGATGCGTAACCTGGACATCGCGGATACGCGGGAGAAGCTGCAGGTCTATAGCAATACGGGGCTGCTGGGTGGGCAGAGCGAAGGCAGCATCGGGTTGCTGACACCACCGAAGGAATAAGCGCCGGTTGTCTTCTGCTGGGCTGCTGGGCTGTTGGAGGTGGCGGTCTCAGAAGATGAAAAGCAAAAAGCCGCTGGGCGTGATGTCCAACGGCTTTTTTTGTGTTTGGCGATACGGCTTTTTTGGGAGTCGGATATAGAGGACGCCGCCAGAAAGTGCCGATTCGGCACCCTTTTCCTCCATGCCAGGGCCAGTGGCCCTGGCGCTCCCTAGGCATAAACAGTCCACTGGACTGTTTATGTCCGAGGTCGCTCCCCCGCCCCTCCGGGGCTCCTCCTAATACTTACGGAAAAGGGCACCGAATTGGCACTTTCCGAACCGAGGACTAGGTCAGCCCGTCAGTTCGTCGGTCCGTCAGTTCCTCGGTCCTAATCGGGACCGAGGAATTCAGCGGCGGCGGCGCGCCAGGAAACCCAGGGCCGCCAAGCCCGCAATCATCATGGCGTAAGACTCGGGTTCCGGCACCGGGCTCGCCAGCGGCGTGGTACTGGGCAAGGCATTGGCCGTGGCACTGGCAAACTCAACACGCACACCGGTGTAGTTGTAGACCGCGCTGGCGTCGTCAGTGACGACAAAACTCAAAGTGTTGGTGCCAGAAACGAAGTAGCTGGCAATGCTGCTGAAATTGGTCCAGCCGGTATAGCCATTGCCCTCAATAGTGGAAATGGCCTGGCCATTGAGCAGCAGCACACCACTGTTGTCCGACGCCCAACGGCCCGTGATGGACGCGCTGGAAAGCTCGTAACCCGTCATGTCGAACGACAGCGACCACGTCACGACACTGTCCGCGCCCGCACTGTAGTTGGTCTGCTGATCACCGCTCAGAATCAGCCAGGAAGACGAATCCGTGTTGGCAATCCAGTGCGGGAACGGATCGTCCGACCCCGTGCTCACCACGCCATAGCCGGCCTGGCCCGCATAGTCGCCACCAGAAACGGTGTAGGTGTAGTACTTGTCCGTGTCACCGGAGCTCAGTCCGCTGCCCGTGTTGACCAAGCCACCAATGGTGTCAGCCATCGCCACGCCGCCAACCAGGGTCGCGGCTACCGCGAAAGGGGTGAGTGCAAGCAGTTTCATGAAATTCCCGAATGACTTGAAATAGTGGTCGACACAGGTTCACACCCGTTCCCTCTGCCCCGGCTTCAAGCACGCCAGGCCCGTCGTTTTGTGAGTTGATTGTTCCAAAAAACGTGACTTATTGATCCCCGTAGCTGTGGGGGTCAGGTCTGTTGATTGGTAACGATGGGGTAACGGCTGTTGCCGCCCCCTTCGAGAGCCGGCAAAGGCGGCAAGTGCAGCAGCTTGTCGGGGTTGCGCTGCACGTAGATGGCGCTGATGCGGTGGCCCGGCGCCGGGCGCAACGCCACCGTCTGGATGGGCTGGCCCGAGGGCTCATAAACGATGTAGCCCGGCCAGCCATTGATGCGCGCAGACCGCAGCCGCCAGTGGTGGCTGGTCGGCATCCGGGCAAAGCCGACAAAGACCTTCGCCACCAGCGCCCCCCCCTCCAGCACACGCGGCACCGCAGAGACCTTGCCACCCCCGTCGGCAAGCAGCACCGCATCCTCGGTGAGCACCCGTGCCAAGGCATCCACATCGAAGTCTTGCAAGGCCGTCACAAAGGCACCAAAGAGCCGTTGACGCTCCTCTTCCTCCACCTCATGCCTGGCGTAATCCGCCTTCACATGCTGACGCGCACGGCTGGCCAACTGGCGGCAGGCCGCGGCGCTGCGACCCAGCCGGGTGGCGATGTCGTCGAACTCGAGCTCAAAGACCTCACGCAGCAGGAACGCCGCCCGCTCCAACGGCGTAAGACGCTCCAGCGTCAACATGAACGCCACGGAAACATCCTGGGCAAATTCGGTCTGCGCCTCCGGGCTGGGCGACCACTCGCTCGCCTCGTCCACCAAGGGCTCCGGCAACCAGACACCGACGTATTGCTCCCGCCTGGCGGCCGCAGACTGGAGACGGTCCAGGCACAGGTTGGTCACCGTGCGGGAAAGAAAGGCGCCCGCATGCTGCACCGTGCGTTCATCCACATCGGCCCAGCGCAGCCAGGCCTCCTGCACGATGTCCTCCGCCTCCGCCCGCGCGCCCAACATGCGGTAGGCCAGCGCACGCAGAGACCGCGCGTGTTCGCGGTCGAAGCGCACGGCACGCTCCGCAGCGGAAAACCCCATCGAAGCAGACACCGGCACATCACCCGGCACGGCAGCGCCAGAGGCGTCCGCCCGAGCAGGCAACCCAGGGCCGGTCAGCTCCGCGCTGGTCGGCACCGGGGAAAAGGAAGACACCGGGCTTGACGGGCTTGACGGGGGTAACGGGGACGAGGAGGGGTCCAGGGGCTGCATCGTGCTCATGCCTCCAAGACGGGACAGGCCCGCAGTTTGTGACGCCCTACCCCCGCCGGTCCAGCAACATCGCGTCCCCATAACTGAAGAAGCGGTAGCGCTGTTCGATGGCGTGCTGGTAGAGCACCATGATGCGCTCATACCCCGCCAGCGCGGAAACCAGCATCATCAAGGTGCTCTTGGGCAGGTGGAAGTTGGTGACCAACCGGTCCACGACCTGGAACTCGAAGCCTGGTGTGATGAAGATGTCCGTCTCACGGGCGCCCGCCTGCAGGCTGCCCCCGCGCGCGGCCGATTCCAACGCCCGCAGCGTGGTGGTGCCCACGGCCGTGACCCGCCCCCCCGCCGCACGGCAACGCGCAATGGCATCCACCGTCTCCTGCGGCACCTGGAACCATTCGCTGTGCATCTTGTGCTCGGCCAGCGTGTCCACCCGCACAGGCTGGAAGGTGCCGGCCCCCACATGCAGCGTCACATGAGCCGTCTGCACCCCCCGTGCTGCCAGGCGCTCCAGCAAGGCCTCGTCAAAGTGCAGCGCCGCCGTGGGCGCCGCCACCGCACCCGGCTCACGGGCAAAGACGGTCTGGTAACGGCGCACGTCATCCGCCGAATCGTCATGGGCGATGTACGGGGGCAACGGCACGTGGCCGTGACGCTCCAGCAGCTCAAAGGGCTCACCCGACAGACGCAGGTGGAAGAGCCCGTTGTCCGGACCGCAGCGGCCCAGCACCTCGGCGTCGAAAGCGTCAGCAAACCGCACCACCGCCCCCGGCTTGGGACTCTTGCTGGCCCGCATGTGCGCCCAGACCTCCCGCGTGCCGGGCAGCACCCGCTCAACCAGCGCCTCCACCGCCCCACCGCTGGACTTGGCACCATACAGGCGAGCCTTGATCACCCGGGTGTTGTTGAAGACCAGGAGGTCCTTGGGGTCCAGCAGATCCGGCAGTTCGCGGAACACACGGTCCACCGGCGCGTCACCGCGCCCGTCCAGCAGGCGGGAGGCGCTGCGTTCGGCAGCGGGATGCTGGGCAATGAGGTCGTCGGGCAGAGCGAAATCGAAGTCGCTCACGGAGAAGAGACGGGACATGGAGAACCAGGGCCGGACAGACCCTTGCCGGTCAGGAATGAGGAATGGCCCGATTCTCCCATTCCGCGCGCCACGTCCCTCGCACGCTTCGGACTGCTCCCGATCCCAGGCAAAATTCCGCCCCATGTCCGAGGCCTCTCCCGACTCCGCCAAATCCAAGTCCAAGCGCTCCCCCAAGGCCCCAGCCAAGGCCGGCGCCCCGGAGGGGGCGACGCCTGCCGCTCCCGCCAAGTCCGCGCCGCAGAAGGCGATGGAGCGCATGGGCCTGACCCGGGACATCGACCTCGCCCTGCACCTGCCCCTGCGTTACGAGGACGAGACCCGCCTGACACCGCTGGACGCCGCCCACGACGGCGACACGATCCAGTGCGAAGGCGAAGTGGTGGAGAGCCGCATCGAGATCCGCGGCCGCCGCCAATTGCTGGTCAGGCTGCGCGACGACCACGGCGCCCTGCTGCAACTGCGCTTCCTGCATTTCTTCCCCGCCCATCAGAAGACCCTGGCCGTGGGCGCCCGGGTGCGCGTGCGCGGCGCCCTGCGCGTGGGCTTCTTCGGCCGGGAAATGATGCACCCCACGTTCCGCAAGGTAGACGGCGAAACACCGCTCGCCACCTCCTTGACCCCCGTCTACCCCACCAGTGCGCAACTGCCGCAGGTCTACCTGCGCAAGGCGGTCGCTTCAGCGCTCAAGCGCGCGCCACTGGACGAAGTGCTGCCGCCCGCGCTGGTCCCGAAAGGCCTGCCCAGCCTGCGCGAGACCCTGCAGTTCCTGCACCATCCGCCCCCCTCGGCTGGGCTCTCCACCTTGGAGGACCACACGCATCCGGCCTGGCAACGCCTGAAGTTCGAGGAACTGCTCGCCCAGCAGCTCAGCCAGCAACGCGCCCAGCGGGAACGGGCTCACCTGCGCGCCCCGGTTCTGCGCGGCACCAAGGGCGGCCTGCATGAACAGCTGCTGGGCGCCCTGCCCTTTGCGCTCACCGGCGCGCAGCAGCGCGTGACAGAAGAGATCGCGGCCGACCTGGCCCTGCCCCAACCCATGCACCGCCTGCTGCAGGGCGATGTGGGCTCGGGCAAGACCGTCGTGGCCGCCATTGCCGCTTCCGTGGCCATGGACGCCGGCTGGCAGTGCGCACTGATGGCGCCCACCGAGATCCTGGCGGAGCAGCACTTCCGCAAGCTGATCAGCTGGCTGGAACCGCTGGGCATCCAGGTGGCCTGGATCACCGGCAGCGTCAAGGGCAAGGCCCGCCAGAAGATGCTGGACGCCGCCGCCTCGGGCGAAGCGAAGCTCGTGGTGGGCACCCACGCCGTCATCGAAGACAAGGTGAAGTTCTCCCGCCTGGGCCTGGCCATCATCGACGAACAGCACCGCTTCGGGGTGGCCCAGCGCCTGGCCCTGCGCAAGAAGCTGGCCGACAGCCTGGCCGACGAGTTCCCCGGTGCCGTCCCCATGGAACCGCACCTGCTGATGATGAGCGCCACGCCCATCCCCCGTACGCTGGCCATGACCTACTTCGCGGACCTGGCCGTGTCGACCATCGACGAACTGCCCCCCGGCCGCAGCCCCATCGTCACCCGCGTCTTCGCGGACGGACGGCGGGACGACGTGATCGAAAAGATCGCCAGCGCCGTGCAAGACGGCCGCCAGGCCTACTGGGTGTGCCCGCTGATCGAGGAGTCCGAGGCACTGGACCTGAAGAACGCCACCGAGACCCACGAGGAACTCAGTGCCGCCCTGCCCGGCTGCCTGGTCGGCTTGCTGCACGGACGCATGCCACCCGCCGAGAAGGCCGCCGTGATGTCACTGTTCAGCAGCGGCCACGTGAGCGTGCTGGTGGCCACCACCGTGATTGAAGTGGGCGTGGACGTGCCCAACGCCAGCCTGATGGTGATCGAACACGCTGAACGGTTTGGGCTGTCGCAGCTGCACCAGTTGCGTGGCCGGGTGGGACGCGGCTCAGTGGCCAGCGTGTGTGTGCTGCTCTACACCGGGCCGCTGTCCGACACCGGCAAGTCGCGCCTGCGCGCGATGGCGGAAACCACCGACGGCTTCGAGATCGCCCGGCGCGACCTGGACATTCGCGGCCCGGGAGAATTCATGGGGGCCCGCCAGAGCGGCGCACAGTTGCTGCGCTTTGCAGATCTGGAGGAAGACGCCCCGCTGCTCAGCGCAGCCCGCGCACTGGCCCCGCGCCTGCTGGATCAGTACCCGCAAGCCGCCGAGCGGCAGGTGGAACGCTGGCTGGGCCACAAGACCGAATACCTGAAGGCCTGACGGTCTGAAAGCCTGAATGCCTGGGCACCAGGCTGCTGCCCCCCGAGGTCAGCCTTCGATGTTGTCGATCAGGCGCGTCTGGCCCAGCTTGGCCGCGCCCAGCGCCACCAGCGGCTCACCCTCACGCGGCGCGCCCAGGTCGTGCTGGCGGCGCAGGGTCATGTAGTCCGGCTGCCAGCCGGCGTCACGCAGGGTCTGCATGGCATCGCGCTCGATCCGGTCGATGTCCCGCTCCCCGCCCTGCCACCGGGCGAGCTGCCCGCGCAGCGACTGCGACAACAGCAAGGCACGCTGCTTCTCATCGTCGCTCAGGTAGCCGTTGCGCGACGACAGGGCCAGCCCGGTGTCACTGCGGCGGGTCTCGCCCGCGAGGATGCGAATGGGCAGGGCCATCTGGTCCACCAGGCGGCGCAGGACCATCAGCTGCTGGTAGTCCTTCTTGCCAAACACCGCCACATCCGGCTGCACGATGTTGAACAGCTTGGTGACCACGGTGCTCACACCGATGAAGAAGCCTGGGCGGAAATGCCCTTCCAGGATGTCTGCCAGCTCGGCCGGCGGATGCACCTTGTAGCCCTGGGGCTCGGGGTACATGGTGGCCTCGTCCGGCGCGAAGATGACATCGCAGCCCACGCTGGCCAGCAGTTCCGAATCCCGCTGCAGCGTTCTCGGGTAGCGGTCGAAGTCCTCGTGCGGCGCAAACTGCAGCCGGTTAACAAAGATGGACGCCACGATCCGGCCCTGCGGCCCCACCGCTTGCCGCGCCTGCGTCACCAGCGCCAGGTGGCCGTCATGCAGGTTGCCCATGGTGGGCACAAAGGCCACGGGGGCGTCGCCCTGGAGTGCGGCGCGCAGGCCGGGGATGTCGTGATGGATCTGCATGGCGGGGATGATGGCGTGCGCTGTGCCTGAAGCTCGGCAGGAAGCAAGACAAAGAGCGAGAGGGGTTCAGTATGTGTGTTCCGCTGCGGGGAACGCACCGGATTTCACATCCGCCACATAGCGCTGCACCGCGTCCTGGATAGAGGTGGCGCCTTGCATGAAGTTGCGCACAAAGCGCGGGCGGCGCCCCGGCGTCACATCCAGCATGTCGTGCAGCACCAGCACCTGGCCGGAACATTCTGCACCCGCACCGATGCCGATCACCGGAATGCCCAGGCTGCGGGTGAGCTCACCCGCCAACGCCGCCGGCACCATTTCCAGCACCAGCATCTGGGCACCGGCCGCCACCAGTTCACGCGCATGCGCCTTGAGCTGGGCGGCACTCTGTTCGTCACGTCCCTGCACCTTGAAGCCGCTCAGGGCGGTCACGGTTTGGGGCGTCAGGCCCAGGTGGGCGCATACCGGAATGCCGCGTTCAGTCAAGAAACGCACCGTGTCGGTGGTCCAGCCGCCGCCTTCCAGCTTCACCATGTGGGCGCCCGCCTGCGCCAGCTGCATGGCGTTGAGCCAGGCGTCCTGGGGCGAGGTGTGATAGGTGCCGAAGGGCAGGTCCGCCACGATCCACGCCTGACGGCGGGCCCGCGCCACGCAGCGTGTGTGATAGACCATTTCCTCCAGGCGCACCGGCACGGTGGTGTCCTGGCCCTGCAGCACGTTGCCCAGCGAATCGCCGATGAGCAGCGCGTCCACGCCGGCGGTATCCAGCAGGTGGGCAAACGCGGCGTCGTAGCAGGTGAGCATGGCGATCTTGTCGCCGGCGGCATGCATATCCAGCAGCCGCTGAAGGGTCATGGGTTTTTTGTCAGTGGTCATGCGTCTCCCCTGGTCTTGTCCCATGGGTGGGCCGGCAGTGTACCGGGCCCCAACCGGGAAGGCCGTTTCTGAGGACAATGCGCCCATGACCCTGACCGAACTTCGCTACATCGTCGCCGTGGCCCGCGAACGCCATTTCGGCCGTGCCGCCGAGGCCTGCTTTGTCTCCCAGCCCACCCTTTCCGTGGCCATCAAGAAGCTGGAAGAGGAACTGGACGTCAAGATCTTCGAGCGCGGCGCCAATGAAGTCACCATGACCCCCCTGGGTGAAGACATCGTGCGCCAGGCGCAATCGGTGATCGAACAGGCCAGCGCCATCAAGGACATTGCCAAACGCGGCAAGGACCCGCTGGACGGCGCGCTGCGTCTGGGCATCATCTACACGATTGGTCCTTACCTGTTGCCGGAGCTGGTGAAGCACTGCATCGAGCACTATCCGCGCATGCCGCTGATGCTGCAGGAGAACTTCACCACCAAGTTGCTGGACATGCTGCGCACGGGCGAGCTGGACTGCGCCATCATGGCCGAGCCCTTCCCGGACGCTGGCCTGGCGGTGGCGCCGCTCTACGACGAACCTTTTGTCGTGGCGGTGCCGGCCACGCATGCGTTGGCCAAGCGCACCAGCATCACGGCCGAGGAGCTCAAGGCGGAAACCATGCTGCTGCTGGGCAACGGCCACTGCTTCCGGGACCATGTGTTGGAGGTCTGTCCCGAATTCGCCCGTTTCTCCACGGACGCGGAAGGCATCCGCAAGAGTTTCGAGGGCAGTTCTCTGGAGACCATCAAGCACATGGTGGCCTCCGGCATGGGTGTCACGGTGGTGCCATCCCTGAGTGTGCCGGCCCAGGTCCCGGACCACCTGCGCTACGTGCCCTTCGAAGCGCCCGCGCCGACCCGCCGCGTCGTACTCGTCTGGCGACGCACCTTCACCCGCTACGAAGCCGTCGCCGCGCTGCGCAACGCCGTCTACGCCTGCAAGCTCGACAGCGTCACCCTCCTCTCCTGACGGGGTGGCGCCCCTTGGGCCAGGAGCGCAGCCACCGGCCATGCGCCTGCGGGCGCCGCGATCCCGCAGCCTGAGACCCCGCGCCAACGACCAGCTGACGACCAGCCGACCACCGCGCCGGCGGCCCTGCTGCGCCTCCCCCAAACGTCTCTCCAGCCGGCCTCCTTCTGGGCTGGGGCCGCTACGCCCTTTGGGAGGTAGTTTTTTACTATCGCGCCTTTTAAGCTATTTGCGTTGATCTATTAGCTGGCGGTTTTTACATTCGTCCTCATGTCGTGCCGCGACAAAGACCAAGAGGTTCGCCAGCCCCACTAAAGGGGTCCGGTCCGGGCCTCCAGACCTTCGAGGAGTTGTTACCCATGAGTGTGAAGCCTTCCCATCCCGCCCAGTGCCCGGTCATGACGACCACCGCCGGCGCCCCTATTGCCGACAACCAGAACTCGCTGACCGCCGGCCCACGCGGCCCCGTCCTGATGCAGGACTACCAGCTGATGGAAAAGCTGGCCCACCAGAACCGGGAACGCATTCCTGAACGTGTTGTGCACGCCAAGGGCTGGGGCGCCTTCGGTACCCTGACCGTCACCCACGACATCAGCCGCTTCACCCGCGCCAAGCTGTTCGGCGAGGTGGGCAAGAGCACCCCGATGCTGGCCCGTTTCTCCACGGTGGCCGGTGAGCTGGGCGCCGCCGATGCCGAACGCGATGTGCGCGGCTTTGCGCTGAAGTTCTATACCGAAGAAGGCAACTGGGACCTGGTGGGCAACAACACCCCGGTCTTTTTCATCCGCGACCCGCTGAAGTTCCCCGACTTCATCCGTACCCAGAAGCGCCATCCGGTGAGCCACCTGCGCTCGGCCACCGCCGCCTGGGACTTCTGGAGCCTTTCCCCGGAAAGCCTGCACCAGGTCACCATCCTGATGAGCGACCGCGGCATCCCGGTCAGCCCGCGTTTCATGAACGGCTACGGCTCGCACACCTACAGCTTCTGGAACAACAACGGCGAGCGTTTCTGGGTGAAGTTCCACTTCAAGACCCGCCAGGGCCATCGCACCATGAGCAATGCCGACGCCGCCAAGGTGATCGGCGAGACCCGTGAGAGCTACCAGGAAGACCTGTTCGGCTCCATCGATCAAGGGGACTATCCGCGCTGGACGATGTTCGTGCAGGTCATGCCCGAGCTGGACGCCGACAAGACCACCTACAACCCCTTCGACCTCACCAAGGTGTGGCCGCACCAGGAGTACCCGCTGATTGAAGTGGGCGTGCTGGAGCTCAACCGCAACGCGGACAACTATTTCGAAGAGATCGAGCAGGCCGCCTTCTCGCCCAGCAACATCGTGCCCGGCATCGGCTTCAGCCCGGACCGCGTGTTGCAGGCCCGCATCTTCAGCTACGCCGATGCGCACCGCTATCGGCTGGGCACGCACTACGAGGCGTTGCCGGTGAATGCGCCCAAGTGCCCGGTGCACCACTATCACAAGGACGGCTCGATGAAGTTCTTCCGCACGCCGACCGGCAATGCCGACGCCTACTACGAACCCAACAGCTTCGGTGGCGCCACGCAGGACCCGTCGGTGGCGGAGCCGCCGCTGCGTCTGCAAGGTGATGCGGACCGCTACAACCACCGTGACGGGAACGACGACTACAGCCAGCCGGGCGCCCTGTTCCGCATCCTGGGGGCCGAGCAGCAACAGCGCCTGGGCCGCAACATCGCCGCGTCCATGAAGGGCGTGCCGGCTTTCATCATCGACCGCCAGCTGGGCCACTTCGACAAGGCCGACCCCGACTACGGCCGCGCCGTGCGCACCGCGCTGCGCGAGCTGGACATCGAGTTCACCGTCTGAGCGTGATTCCGGGGGCAGCACGGCCCCCGGTCAAAACAAGGAGCCTTGATCATGAACATCAGATCCGGACAACGACTGCTGGGACTGGTCCTCACCGCTGCGGGAGCCGCCCTCAACGCCCAGACACTGGTGGATTGGATGCGGCACGGCACCACCTGACCCCAGGCATGGCGCATGCCAAAGTCACCGGGATCAGTTAGGCTTCACCCGCAACAGAATTGGGCGACACCGGTCGCCCCCAACGACCACAGGAGTCCGTAGATGGCCAAGAAGTCTCCCGCCGCGCCCGTCAATTCCAAGGGCCAGGCCCCCATCAACATCGGCATCAGCGACAAGGACCGCGCTGCGATCGCGCAGGGCCTGTCCAAGTTGCTGGCTGACACCTACACGCTGTACCTGACCACCCACAACTTCCACTGGAACGTCACCGGGCCGATGTTCAACTCGCTGCATGCGATGTTCATGACCCAGTACACCGAGCTGTGGAACGCGGTGGACCCGATTGCCGAGCGCATCCGCTCGCTGGGCCACGCCGCACCAGGCTCCTACGCCCAGTTCGCTGCGCTGAGTTCGCTCAAGGACGCACCGACCACCCCGCCCAAGGCGCTGGACATGGTGCGCGTGCTGGTGGAGGGCCATGAAGGCGTGGCACGCACGGCCCGTTCGCTGTTCCCCCTGGTGGAAAAAGCCAGTGACGAGCCCAGCGCCGACCTGCTGACTCAGCGCCTGACCGTGCATGAACAGGCCGCGTGGATGCTGCGCAGCCTGCTGGAAGACCGCTAAGCCGCCGCCCCCTGGAGCGCACCCGGAACACGCGGGAAGCACGCTGGAATGGCCGCTGACGTGGCCATTGACGTGGCCGTTGGCGCCTAACCCACGGCCTTGATGCGTCCGGAGCGGCGGGCATCCGCCAACATGGATGCCAGCGCACAAGACGCCAGCCGAGCGGCCCGCGAGTCGGCCCGGCTGGTGAGGATGATGGGCACCTTGGCGCCCAGCACCACCCCAGCCGCATACGCCTGTGCCAGGAAGCTCAGGCTCTTGGCCAGCATGTTGCCGGCGTCCAGGTCCGGCACGATCAACACATTGGCACGCCCGGCCACCGGCGAGACGATGCCCTTGATACGGGCCGCCTCCAGGTCGATGGCGTTGTCCATGGCCAAAGGGCCATCCAGCACCGCGCCGGTGATCTGACCCCGGTCCGCCATCTTGCACAGCGCGGCGGCCTCCAGCGTGGAGGGCACCTTGGGGTTGACCGTCTCCATGGCCGAGAGCAGCGCCACACGCACCTCTGGCAGCCGCACGGCATGCGCCAGGTCGATGGCGTTCTGGACGATGTCGACCTTCTCTTCCAGCGTCGGCACGATGTTGATGGCGGCGTCCGAAATGATGAGCGGTTGGGGATGACCCGGCACGTCCATCACGAAGCAGTGGCTGATGCGCCGTGAGGTGCGCAGGCCCCCCTCGCGCCGCACCACCGCCCCCATCAGTTCATCGGTATGCAGGCTGCCCTTCATCAGGGCGTCCACCTGGCCGCTGAGCGCGAGCTTCACCGCCGTCTCGGCGGCAGCATGGCTGTGGGGCACGTCATGCAGTTCAAAGGCGGACGCGTCCACCCCCGCCAGGGCCGCAGCCTCGGACACCTTGCCTGCCGGCCCGACCAGCACCGGCTGGATCAACCCCAGCGATGCCGCCTCCACCGCCGCATGGATAGAGACGTCACTGCACGGGTGGACGATGGCGACACGCAGCGGCGGCAAATGCCGCACGGCTTCAATCAGGCGGTCGTAATGGGGGTGCGCTGACGACATGAAGAAACTCCCTGATTTGATTGAACGCATGATGCGATCGTGACGACTCGTCGCTTATCCCTGCACGTTGGTCGGAGATGTACGCGAATCGCGATAAATCATGCATGCTGCATCGCAACAAATCAAGCCGCCAAGGGGGTGCACGTGATTGCAGATGACTGGCACAACTATGTCGGGGACGCCTGGCAACGCTGGCTGCTCACCCTGGATGCGCTGCATGCGCGCGGCCAGATCTTCCTGGATCACCTCGAAGCTGGCAAACCGGCGCTGCTCAAGTTCCAGCATGAGTTGCTGATGGACGGGCGCGACCTGCCGCAGCCGTGCAACTACTCGTTGCTGCACATCGTGCCGCCGCCCGAGTGGCCCGAACGCCCCGCCAGCCGGCCCATCATCGTCATCGATCCGCGGGCCGGTCACGGCCCCGGCATTGGCGGTTTCAAGCCCGACTCCGAGATCGGTGTGGCCCAGCGGGCGGGGCATCCGGTGTACTTCATCACCTTCGCGCCAGAACCGGTCGAGGGCCAGACCCTGCTGGACGTGGCGCGCGCCGAGGCCACCTTCATCGAAGCCGTGGTGGCCCGCCATCCGGACGCGCCTGGCCGCCCGGCCGTGATTGGCAACTGCCAGGCTGGCTGGGCTGTGGCCGCGCTGGCGGCCGTGCGCAGTGACCTGCTGGGCCCCATCGTGCTCAACGGCGCGCCACTGTCCTACTGGGCGGGCAGCCCGCAGCAGAACCCGATGCGTTATTCCGGTGGTGTACTGGGCGGCGCCTGGCTGTCCGCCCTGACCTCCGACCTCAGCGGTGACCGGTTCGACGGGGCCTGGCTGGTCTCCAACTTCGAGAACCTCAACCTGGCCAACACCTGGTGGGACAAGTACTACCACCTCTATGCCAATGTCGACACCGAGCGCGACCGTTTCCTCGACTTCGAACGCTGGTGGGGGGGCTACTTCCGCATGACCGGCGAGGAAATCGAATCCATCGTCGAGAACCTCTTCATCGGCAACCGGCTGGCGCGCGGCGAGGTGACGCTGGAGGGCTACCGGCTGGATCTGCGTAATATCCAGGCCCCCATGGTGATCTTCGCTTCCTGGGGCGACAACATCACCCCACCCCAACAGGCGCTGGACTGGATCATCGATGTCTGGGGCAGCGAAAAGGCCCTGATCAAAGCCGGCCGCACCATCGTCTACACGTTGCATCCCAAGATCGGCCATCTGGGCATCTTCGTGGGAGCGGCGGTGGCGCGCCGGGAGCACGAGCAGATCGTGGACACCCTGGAGCAGATCACGGTGCTGCCGCCCGGGCTCTATGAGATGAAGATCAGCACCCGCGATCCCGAAGCCCCGCTGGCAGAGCTGGAATCTGGCGACTACAGCGTGAGCTTCGAGCTGCGCACCGTGGACGACCTGCGCGCATTGAACCCCGATGGGCGCCGCGATGAAGCGGTGTTCAGCACCATCGCCCAGTGCTCGGAATTCAACATGCAGGCCTACAGGCGCTGGGTCCAGCCGATGGTCCGGGCCGTCGGCAGCCGGGAACTGGGGGAATGGCTGCGCTGGATGCACCCGCTGCGTCGGCAACGCCTGGCGTTCTCCAACCTGAACCCGGCGTCGACCTGGGTCGCAGCCGCCGCCGCCAGTGCGCGCGAAAAACGTGCACCGGTGCAGAGCGACAACCCGTGGCTGGCGCTGGAGCAGACCGGATCGCGCTGGATCAGTGACACCCTCGACCACATCGGCCAGCAACGTGACCAGGCGGTGGTCCGGTGGGTGGAGGCGGTTTATGGCCCGCATGGGTTGGGTGCCCTGCTGCCGCCACGCGCCTCCGATCTTGCGGCGGGAGAGGCCCGTGCCGCCCAGGACGAAGCCGAAGGCCGGCGGGTGGCGCTGGCGCAGGTCGAAGAAGGCGGATTCCCCGAAGCGGTCTGCCGCATCCTGCTGGCGGGGATGTCCCATCTGGGTGTGATTCAGCGCCGAGGCCTGATCCTCGGCCAGCAGCTGGCGGCCTCCCAGCGCCAGTTGCCGCCCTGCCAGACATCGCCCGGGGAGTCCCGCTCCACCGCCCCGCAGAACGGCGCGTCACCGGAAGACTGGGCCTCGCTGCTGCATCAGCAGGCGCTGGTCATGGCCTTCGCCCCGCAGGAGGCCATTGCCGCGCTGCGTCAACTGCTGCCATCGGTGCAGGAGCGTGAGCAGGCGCTTGCCCTGGCCACCGCCGTGCTCATGGCCGAATCCGACATCGCCAGCCCCGATTCCCCCGCCGCGCTTTATCTGCAGCAAACGCTGGGCGTGGCGACTGCCCGGGTGGTGGCACTGGCCAGGACACTGCATGCCTCACCGGTGGCCACGGTTTCCGTGCCGCCACCGGGCAAGCCTTCGCGCGCAGCCAAGGCGACGACCCTGCCATCCTGACCTGACCATTCGACGATACGGAGGCGACATGGACCCCAGACTCGAAGGCGAATTCATCGCCGTGGTGAACGCAGGTTCATCCAGCGTCAAGCTCTCACTGTTCTCATTGCATGCGGATGCAGAGACGGCGCCGGGCGTCGCGCCCCTGCGCTTCGAATTGCATGCGCAGGTGGAGGGGCTGGGCACCTCGCCGCACTTCGAGGCGCGGCATGCCGACGGCAGCTCGGCCGGCACCCGCGATTGGCCGGTGGCCACCCTGACCCACGACCGGGCCATCGACCATCTGGTGGAATTCGTCAGCCACGAATACCCCCACCTCGAGATGCTGGCGATCGGCCACCGTGTGGTGCACGGCGGCGCGGACTTTGACCAGCCGGTGGTGGTCACCCCCGAGGTGCTGGCCCGGCTGGAAGCCCTGATCCCCCTGGCCCCGCTGCACCAGCCCCACAACCTGGGGCCCATCCGCCGTGCCCTGGAAGGGCTGCCGGGCCTGCCGCAGGTGGCCTGCTTCGACACCGCCTTCCACCGCACCCAGAGCGTGGTGGCGGAGGCCTATGCCCTGCCCTATGAGCTGTACGAGGCCGGGGTGCGCCGTTATGGCTTCCATGGCCTCAGTTATGAATACATCGCTGCGAGCCTGCCGGCGCTGTCTCCCGCGCTGGCCGACGGCCGCGTGGTGGTGCTGCACCTGGGCAACGGCGCCAGTGCCTGCGCGCTGATCCGTGGCCGCAGTGTGGCCACCAGCATGGGTTTCACGGCCGTCGAGGGCCTGCCCATGGGCACCCGGAGCGGATCAGTGGACCCCGGCGTGCTGCTCTACCTGATGGACCAGCGCGGCATGGATGCCCGCGCCCTGGAACACCTGCTCTACAAGGAGTCCGGCCTGCTGGGCGTGTCCGGTCTCTCCAGCGACATGCGGACCTTGCTGGCCAGTGATTCGCCGCACGCCCGGCTGGCGGTGGAGTTGTTTGTCCACCGGATCGTCCGCGAGATCGGAGCGCTCGCGGCGGACCTCGGTGGCCTGGACGGTATTGTCTTCACCGCCGGCATTGGCGAACATGCGCAGGCCATCCGCCGACGTGTGCTGGAACGCTGCGCATGGCTGGGGCTGAGCTTCGACGACGATGCCAACCGGGCACCGCCGCAGACGCCGCATGGCGCCCGGCGCATCAGCGCCCCGGGAAGCCGCTGCGAGGCCTGGGTCATCCCCACCGATGAAGAGCTCATGATGGCGCGTCACACTTACGAGGCCCTCGTCACCCCGGACTGAGCCATTCACGGCCTCAAGGAATATTGCCATGCGAACCCCCAACCAACGCCACAGCCACGAGGAGTGGGAACACACCACCGAGGAGGTGGACCTGAAGATCGTCCAGCTGGCGGTCATGTGCAACATCCGCCTGCTGGAGCCCGGCGTGATCAACCGCGTGCTCGACAACGACACCAGCCTCTGCCATAGCGACCATCAGGGTGCGTTTGAACAGTTGCGAGGCATGGTGTTCCTGCACTACGAGATCCAGAAACGGCTGGCGGGTGAGCTGGGGGCCGCGGATGCGGCCGAAGTGGTCGCGCGGGTGCGCCAGCACCTGCTGGTCCGTGTGGGCACCCAACTGGGCACGCCCAGGTAGCCGGGGCAGCCCCGGGTAAAAAGACCCTTTGGACTTGGGAGAGTCGGCCGGCAGCGATAAAGTCGGCGCAACGCCATGCATATCGCCATCCTCTCCTTCGACGGATTCAACGAACTCGACTGCTTCGTGCCGCTCGGGCTGCTGAACCGCCTCAAGCCGATGGGCTGGTCCGCCGAACTGTGCGGGCCCGGCGGCATGGTGACGTCCATGAATGGCGTCAACGTCCAGGTGCAGCGGCCGCTGGAGTGGGCCAACGAAGCGGACGCCGTCTGGTTCGGCGCAGGGCTCTACACCCGCGCCATCGCCGAGAATTCCGCCCTGCTGGACCGGCTCCAGCTCGACCCCACGCGCCAGATGTTTGCCGCCCACGGTGCCGGCGCCCTGCTGCTGGCCCGGCTGGGCCTGCTGGGGGAGGTGCCGGCCTGTACCGACGGCTCCGCCCGCCCCTGGCTGGTCGAGGCCGGTGTACGGGTGCTCAATGAGCCCTTCCATGCCCGGGGGCCGGTGGCCACGGCCGGCGGCGGGCTGGCCTCCCAATACCTGTCCGCCTGGCTGATCTGGCAGAAGGCCGGTGAGGAGACCGCGCGGGAGGCCCTGGGGCATGCCGCCCCGGTCGGCCAGAAAAGTGACTATGTGGACAGCCTGCTGGGCATCGTGCGGCCTTTCATGGCGCCCGCCACGCCCCCCAGTCCGCCTTAGCGGGCGGCATCGTCGATAATCGCGGGTTCGCCGCTTCGGCACCCATTTTTCCCCTGCGCGCCTGACCCGGGCCGGTTGATGCCGGCCCCCACCGGACCCTGTATCGACGACGGTCCTGGTCCGGGCGCGACCCCACCATTCGCGCCATGTCTACCGACCAACCCAGCCGTATCCAGTCCGAAGTGCGCCGCCGCCGCACCTTCGCCATCATTTCCCACCCTGACGCGGGCAAGACCACGCTGACCGAAAAGCTGCTGCTGTTCTCGGGTGCCATCCAGATCGCCGGTTCGGTGAAGGCGCGCAAGGCCACGCGCCATGCCACCTCGGACTGGATGGAAATCGAAAAGCAACGGGGCATTTCCGTGGCCTCGTCGGTGATGCAGATGGAATACCGTGACTGCGTCATCAACTTGCTCGACACCCCGGGCCACCAGGACTTCTCCGAAGACACCTACCGCGTCCTGACCGCCGTGGATGCGGCGCTGATGGTGATCGACGCCGCCAACGGCGTGGAACCGCAAACCCGGCGCCTGCTGCAGGTCTGCCGGGCCCGCAACACCCCCATCCTGACCTTCGTCAACAAGATGGACCGCGAAGTGCAGGACCCGCTCGCCCTGATGGACGAGATTGAACAGGAGCTGGGCATGACCGTGGTGCCGTTCACCTGGCCGGTGGGCATGGGCAAGCACTTCCATGGCGTGATGGACCTGCGCCAGAAGCGCATGCGCGTGTTCTCGCCCGGTGAAGACCGCGCGGCGGGTACCGAAGAAGTGCTGGACGGCCTGGACAACCCGGCCTATGCCGAGCGCTTCGGCATGCAGTATGAAAACGCTCAGAGCGAGATCGAACTGGTGAACGAGGCGGCACCCGCCTTCAGCGAGAGCGATTTCCTCACCGGCCGCCAGACCCCGATGTTCTTTGGCTCCGCCGTCAACAACTTCGGCGTGCAGGAAGTGCTGGACGCCCTGGTGGAACTGGCGCCGCCGCCTGCCGAGCGCGCCGCCATGCAACGTGTGGTGCAGCCGGAAGAACCCAAGTTCACCGGCGTGGTGTTCAAGATCCAGGCCAACATGGACCCGGCGCACCGCGACCGCATTGCCTTCCTGCGCGTGGCCTCCGGCCACTTCGAGCGCGGCATGCGGCTCAAGGTGGTGCGCTCCGGCAAGGAGCTGCGGCCCAACACAGTGGTGAGCTTCCTGAGCCAGCGCCGCGAGCTGCTGGACGAGGCCTTTGCTGGCGACATCATCGGCATCCCGAACCACGGCGTGCTGCAGCTGGGGGACACCATCACCGAGGGCGAAGCGCTGCAATACACCGGCCTGCCCTTCTTCGCGCCCGAAATGTTCCGCTCAGTGGAAGTCGCGGACCCGCTCAAGACCAAGCAGCTGCGTGAAGGGCTTCGCCAGCTGGGCGAGGAAGGCGCGATCCAGGTCTTCCGTCCCGAGGCGGGCAGCGTGCTGCTGCTGGGCGCCGTCGGCCAGCTGCAGTTTGAAGTGGTGGCGCACCGCCTGGAGCACGAATACAAGGTGAAGGCGCGCATCACCGCCGCCCGCTACAACGTGGCGCGCTGGGTCACCTGCGATGAGGCCGATGGTGGGGAGAAGGAGCTGCGCCGCTTCATCGACCACAACGCCCACCGGGTGGCCTGGGACGCGGTGAACGCGCCCACGGTGCTGCTGGAATACGCCGGGGAACTCCGCGCCATGCAGGAGAACTGGCCCAAGATCAAGTTCCACGCCTTGCGGGAACATGCCGGGCTGGTGTTCCAGAAGCAGATGGACGCCTGATCAGTACCGCAGCTCCCAACCCAGATTCCACACATTCACGTTGACCCCGGCATACCGTTCATAGCCGGTGGTCAGCGCCATGTGACTGCCCAGTTGCAGGGCCAGGCCGACGCCGGCGGACGCAGAGGTCTTGGTGGAGTCGGGGCCGTTGTCCCGCTTCAAGGTGGTCTGGCCGATGCCCGCGCGCCCGGTCACGTTGAAGATGCTGCTGATGGGCAGCGAGCCCGTCAGCGCCACGCCGACATGGCGCTCGGGATAGGCGTAATCACGGTTGGGCGCAAACAGGTTGATGTCGAAGTTCAGGCCACGCAGGAACACCTCGGCCCCGAGGTTGGGCGTGAAGCGGTAACCCAGGCCCCAGGCCACCGACAGGGTGCTGCTCTTGTCATAGTTGGGATTGCTGCCGTTGGCCGCGCCAATGGCGAACTGGCCATAAACACCCGGCGTCAACCCGGGGTTCGGGTCTTCCGCATGGGCATCGCTGGACGCGCCCAGGGCAGCGGTCAGCACCATCGCCGACGCGCAGGTGGCCACAAAAGTTCTCATGCTGCTCCCCTCCATGATTCGTATATCGCCCAATTCGGCGAGGCGCAGCATAACGATCTGTTTCCCACTTGGGGAGGGTGCCCCCCCTTGGTGGGATCGCCCGCCGCACCGTCCCCGGTGCGGCCGACCAGGACCAGGTGGGGTCAGGGCTTGATGCTGTAGTTCACCGGCACCCAGGTGTAGCCCTTGCCGTCCGCACGCAGGTGGCCGATGCCGGGGAAGGACAGGTGGGCCACGGCGACGAAGTAGCCCTTCTTTGCGGCATCCGCAAACACCTTCTCGCGCTGCGGCACCGCGACCTTGGAGTCGCTGTCGAAGTTGATCGCCACCGACGGGTCAGCGAACTGCACGGCGGCCACGTGCATCACGTCACCCCACACCGCCAGTTGCTGGCCCTGGCTCTCCACCATGTAGATGGTGTGGCCCGGGGTATGGCCGGGTGCGGCCACCGGATGGATGCCGGGCACCAGTTCAGCCGTGCCGGTGAACGGCTTGACGCGGCCGGCGTCCTGGTAGGGCTTGAGCGCGGCGATGACGCCGGGGAAGAAGCCACGGTGGCCTTCCGGCTCCTTGGCCGCGTTGGCGGGGTTGAGCCAGTGGTCCGCGTCATGCTGGTCCATGCGCACCACGGCATTCGGGAACACCGCCTTGCCGTCCAGCGTCAGGCCGCCGGCATGGTCCGGGTGCAGGTGGGTGATGTAGATCTCGTCGACCTGCTCGGGCTGATAGCCTGCGGCCTTCAGGTTGGTCAGCAGACGGCCGGCCGTGGGGCCGAAGAGGCCGGCGGCGCCCGTGTCGATCAGCACCAGCTTGGTGCCGGTGTTGATCAGGTAGGCGTTGACCGAGGTCTCCACGGGCGGCTTGAGGTAGGCCTTCTGCAGCGCCTTCACCACCGTACCGGGCTTGGCCTTGTCCATCAGTTGGTCGACCGGCAGGTCCAGCGTGCCGTCGTTCAGCGCGGTGATCTCGAAGTCGCCCAGCATCAGGCGGTAATAGCCGGGCGCCTGGGTCTTGACCTGCGGCGCGGCGGCCTGCACACCGGCGGCGGCCAGTGCCATGGCCAGGCCCAGGGCGGCAAAGCGTTGGTTCAGACGAATCATGCGGCTCTCCTTGGAGGATCAGGGATTTCAATGAGCGCGCAGCATAACGACGCGCGCAACCGCCTGCCTTTTGCAGCAGAGAAGCCCTCCTCTTTTGGAAGAGTGGCCCAGGTCCCCCTGCAAAGTCTCATGTCAGCGTGCTGAAAGCCGACGCAGGCGAACTGAACAGGGCTTGCGCGTGCACTGACCGCATCCAAGGGTTAGCCCTTGCGCAATGCTACGTAAAGGGTTCTACGCTCGCCGCTGCGGCGGGCCGCACCCTAAATTCCTGGCTCCACTACAGAGGCACCGGACACCGATGCCCACCCTTGCGCCGATGAGCACACTCATCCTGGAGACACGCAAACTGACCAAGACGTTCAAAGGCTTCACCGCCGTGGACGCCGTGGATCTGCAGGTTCAGCGCGGGCATATCCACGCGCTGATCGGCCCCAATGGGGCCGGCAAGACCACCTGCTTCAACCTGCTGACCAAATTCCTCACGCCCACCCGAGGCCAGATCCTGTTCAACGGCACGGACATCACCGGCGAGAAACCGGCCCAGATCGCGCGGCGCGGCGTGATCCGCTCCTTCCAGATTTCCGCGGTCTTCCCCCACCTCACGGTGCTGGAGAACGTGCGCATCGGGCTGCAACGCTTCACCGGCACCAGCTATCACTTCTGGAAGAGCATGACCGCGTTGCGCGCGCTGGACGAGCGCGCGCTCGCGCTGCTGGAACTGGTGGACCTGCGGGATGCCGCGTCCCTGCGCGCCGCCGACCTGCCCTACGGGCGCAAGCGCGCCCTGGAGATCGCCACCACCATGGCCATGGAGCCCGAGCTGATGCTGCTGGACGAACCCACGCAGGGCATGGGCCATGAAGATGTGGACCGGGTCACCGCCCTGATCAAGCGGGTGGCCGAGGGGCGCACCGTGCTGATGGTGGAACACAACATGAAGGTGATCAGCAGCATCGCCCACCGCATCACCGTGCTGGCGCGCGGCGCGGTGCTGGCCGAAGGCGACTACGCCACCGTCTCCCGCCATCCGGCCGTGCTCGAGGCCTACATGGGCAGCGAAAGCGCCGAACTGCAGGGAGCGCACGGATGACCGCCGCGCTGGAAATCCGGGGGCTGCAGGCCTGGTATGGCGAGAGCCACATCCTGCATGGCGTGGACCTCACCGTCCCCCAGGGCCAGGTCTTGACCCTGCTGGGCCGCAACGGCGCGGGCCGCACCACCACGTTGCGCGCCATCATGGGCCTGACGGACCGCCGCAGCGGATCGATCAAGGTGCATGGCCAGGAGAGCGTCCATCTGGCCACCCACCGTGTTGCCCGGCTGGGCCTGGGCTACTGCCCGGAAGAACGCGGCATCTTTGCCTCGCTCACCACCGAAGAAAACCTGCGCCTGCCGCCCGCGCTCAAGGGCGGCCGCGGCAAGGTGATGTCCGAGCCGGAGATCTACGCCATGTTCCCGAACCTGGCGGAGCGGCGTCACAGCCCGGGCACCCGGCTCTCGGGCGGCGAGCAGCAGATGCTGGCGGTGGCCCGCATCCTGCGCACCGGCGCGGACATCCTGCTGCTGGATGAAATCTCGGAAGGGCTGGCACCCGTCATCGTCCAGGCCCTGGCCCGCATGATCACGGCGCTCAAGGCCCAGGGCTTCACCATTGTGATGGTGGAGCAGAACTTCCGGTTCGCCGCGCCGCTGGCGGACCATTTCGTCGTGATGGAACACGGGCAGGTCGTTGAATCCTTCCCGGCGGTGGAGCTGGCGGCCAAACGCGCGCTGCTCGACCAGTTGCTGAGTGTGTGATCCCAGGCAAACAGGCCACCATCAAAGGCCGTGAACAAGGAGACAAGCATGAAGAACAGCAAACCCGCCTTCCCCAAGGCGCTTGAGGCTTTCAAGGCTCAATACACCAGCAATACCAGCAACACCAGCAGCGCCCGCAACGTCCTCAAGCCACTGGCTGCCGCCCTGATGCTGGCGGGCGCGGCCACCGGCGCCCAGGCGCAGTTCTCGGGTGACGTGGTGAAGATCGGCATCATCACCGACATGTCCAGCGTCTACGCGGACATCGACGGCGCGGGCGGCGTGGAGGCCGTCAAGATGGCCATCGCGGATGCCAAGGGCCAGGTGGCGGGCAAGAAGATCGAGTTCTTCTTCGCGGACCACCAGAACAAGGCGGACGTCGCCGCCTCCAAGGCGCGTGAATGGTTCGACACCCAGGGGCTGGACCTGCTGATCGGCGGCACCAACTCCGGCACCAGCCTGGCCATGGCCAAGGTGGCGGCGGAGAAGAAGAAGCCCTTCATCTCCATTGGCGCGGGCACCTCGCGGCTGACCAACGAAGACTGCACCCCGTTCACCATCCACTATGCCTACGACACGGTGGCGCTGGCCAATGGCACGGGCGCTGCGGTGACCAAGTCCGGTGGCAAGACCTGGTTCTTCCTCACTGCGGACTACGCCTTCGGCACCTCGCTGCAGTCGGACACGTCGGCCGTGGTCACCAAGACGGGCGGGCAGGTGCTGGGCAGCGTGAAGCATCCACTCAATGCCAGCGACTTCTCCTCCTTCCTGCTGCAAGCCCAGAGCTCCAAGGCGCAGATCCTGGGGCTGGCCAATGCGGGCGGTGACACCATCAATGCGGTGAAGGCGGCCAACGAGTTCGGCATCACCAAGACGATGAAGCTGGCCGGCCTGCTGATGTTCATCAATGACGTGCATTCGTTGGGCCTGAAGACCACCGAGGGCATGTACCTCACCGACAGCTGGTACTGGAACCAGAGCGCCGAGTCCCGTGCGTGGAGCCGGCGCTTCTTCGAGAAACTCAAGCGCATGCCCTCGTCCCTGCAGGCTGCGGACTATTCCGCCACCGCGCACTACCTGAAGGCGGTGGAGGCCGCCAAGACCGATGATGGCGAGAAGGTCATCGCGCAGATGAAGGCCACCCCGGTCAATGACTTCTACACCAAGGCCACCATCCGCAAGGAAGATGGCCGCGCAGTGCACGACATGTACCTGCTGCAGGTGAAGTCGCAGAAGGAGTCGACCGAGCCGTGGGACTACTTCAAGGTGGTCACGCGCATTCCTGGGGATGAGGCGTTCACCAAGCTCGCCGACTCCAAGTGCCCGCTGGTGAAGAAGTAATCCCTGAACACGAGCCCGCGCAATGACTGAAATCTTTGGCGTCCCGCTGCCCGCCCTGCTGGGCCAGTTGTTGCTCGGGCTCGTGAACGGCTCGTTCTACGCAATGTTGTCGCTGGGGCTGGCGGTGATCTTCGGCATGCTCAACATCATCAACTTCGCTCATGGCGCGCTGTACATGATGGGCGCGTTCCTGGCGTGGATGGGGCTGGAACAGCTGGGGTTGAACTATTGGGTGATGCTGGTGCTGTCGCCGCTGGTGGTGGGTCTGTTCGGGCTGGTGATCGAGCGGCTGCTGTTGAAGTGGCTGTACAAGCTGGACCATCTCTACGGGCTGCTGCTGACCTTCGGCATCACCCTGGTGATCGAGGGCATCTTCCGCTCGTTCTACGGCGTGTCCGGCCAGCCCTATGCCGTCCCGGAAGCGCTCTCCGGGGCCACCAACCTTGGTTTCATGATCCTGCCCAACTACCGGGCCTGGGTGGTGGTGGCCTCGCTGGTGGTGTGTCTGGGGGTGTGGGCGCTGATCGAGAAAACCTCGCTGGGCGCCACGCTGCGTGCCGGCACCGAGAACCCGCGCCTGGTGCAGGCGTTTGGGGTGAACGTGCCACGCATGATCACATTCACCTATGCCGGTGGTGTGGCGCTGGCCGCCTTCGCCGGTGTGCTGGCCGCGCCCATCCTGCAAGTGAACTCGCTGATGGGGTCCAACCTGATCATCGTGGTGTTTGCGGTGGTCGTGATCGGTGGCATGGGGTCCATCCTCGGCTCCATCCTGACCGGCCTGGGGCTGGGGGTGGTGGAGGGCCTGACCAAGGTGTTCTACCCGGAAGCTTCCAACACCGTGGTGTTTGTGGTGATGGCCCTGGTGCTGCTGGTGCGGCCGGCGGGGCTGTTCGGCAAAGAGAAATGACTTCGCGACCAGGACGCCTCTGTCGATGAACAAGAAGACCTCGGGTTATGTCGTGCTCCTGATCGCGGTGGCGCTGCTGCCGCTGGCGGGGGTGTATCCCATCTTTGCGATGAAGGTGATGTGCTACGCGCTGTTCGCCTGTGCATTCAACCTGCTGATCGGCTTCACCGGGCTGCTGAGCTTCGGCCACGCCGCCTTCCTCGGCACGGCCGCCTATGCGGCGGGCCATGCCTTGAAGGTGTGGGGGTTCCCGCCGCTGGTGGGCATTCTTTTTGGCACGGCCATGGCGGCGCTGGCAGGGTTGGTGTTCGGGCTGCTGGCCATCCGCCGTTCCGGCATCTACTTCGCCATGATCACGCTGGCGCTGGCGCAGATGCTGTTCTTCTTCTTCCTGCAGGCGTCTTTCACCGGGGGTGAGGACGGCCTGCAATCGGTGCCGCGCGGCTCGCTGCTGGGCATCGGGCTGGACAACGACACCACGCTCTATTACCTGGTGCTGGCCATCTTCGCCTTTGCCTTCTGGCTGATCTACCGCACGGTGCATTCCCCGTTCGGCCAGGTGCTGACCTCCATCCGCGAGAACGAGGCGCGAGCCATTTCGCTGGGCTACGACACCGACCGGTTCAAGCTGCTGGCCTTTGTGCTGTCGGCCGCGCTGGCGGGCCTGGCCGGGGCGACCAAGACGCTGGTGCTGGGTTTTGCCACGCTCACGGACGCGCTCTGGACCACCTCCGGCCTGGTCATCCTCATGACCCTGGTGGGCGGCATGGGCACGATGGTGGGGCCCATCATCGGCGCGCTGCTCATCATCGCCCTGGAGAACAAGATCGGAGACCTGGGCCAGTGGCTGGCCGGACTGACCGGCATCCAGTGGTTTGCCGGCCTGGGTGAATCGGTCAGCCTGGTGACCGGCCTGATCTTCATCATCTGCGTGCTGGCCTTCCGGCGTGGGCTGGTGGGTGAGGCGGGGGCGCTCTGGGAGCGGTTGCGCAAGCCTGCCTGAGCAGACACCCGGCGCTGGCCGACAATGGCCCCATGACCTCCGCCGCACCCTCCCCTGCCGCACCCTCCCGGCTGTCGCTCTACCTGAACCTGATCCGCTGGGACCGGCCGGCGGGCAGCTACCTGCTGCTGTGGCCCACGCTGGCCGCGATGTGGATGGCGGCGGACGGATGGCCGGGCTGGCACCTGCTGCTGGTCTTCGTGCTGGGCACCGTGCTCATGCGCAGCGCGGGCTGTGCCGTCAACGACGTGGCAGACCGCGAGTTCGACAAGCACGTCAAACGCACCGCACAACGCCCGGTCACCAGCGGCATGGTCAGCGTCAAGGAAGCCCTGGGTCTGGGCGCCGTGCTATCACTGGTCGCTTTTGCACTGGTGCTGTCCACCAACGCCCCCACCATCCTGCTGTCCTTCGCCGCGCTGGCGGTCACCATCCTCTACCCCTTCACCAAGCGCTGGGTGTCCATGCCCCAGGCCGTGCTGGGCGTGGCCTTCTCCTTCGGCATTCCGATGGCGTTCTCCGCCGTTCTCGGCGGGCGCGAGTGGAGCCTGGAGGCCGTGCGTGCCTCCGTACCTCTGGCCGCCTGGGGCCTGCTGCTGGCCAACCTGTTCTGGGTGCTGGCCTACGACACCGAATACGCCATGGTCGACCGCGACGATGACATCCGCATCGGCATCAAGACCTCCGCCCTGACGCTCGGCCGCTTCGACGTCATCGGCGTGATGAGCTTCTACGTGATCTTCCTGGCCCTGTGGACCGGCATCGGCCTGCAGCTGGGCATGGGCCACTGGTTCCTGGCCGGCATGGCCGTGGCGGCCGGCCAGGTGGTCTGGCACTACCTGCTGATCAAGGACCGCACCCGCGACGGTTGCTTCCGCGCCTTCCGTGAGAACCACTGGCTGGGCTTCGCGATCTTTGCCGGCACGGTGCTGGACCTGAGCTTGCGCTGAGCACCGCCCGTACGAGCCCTACGACAGCAACCGCACGATGGCATCGGGGTGCAGCGCCCACCCGGCCAGCCCGGCGACGCCCATCACCACCCCGAGCGCGGTAGGCACCAGGGCCGCCGCATACAAGGCCCAGAGCTGCGTGAGTGCCGTGATGGCCAGCATGGCGATGGCAATCGCCAGCAACGCGTCCGACAGGTCGAACTGGTCATCCCGGTAGTTGAACGCGTCATAGGCCTGCTGGTCGGCCTCGGCCTGCTGGCGCAATTCTTCCTTCTTGCGCCCCTGCTCCTCGGCCAGCGCCCGGTATTGGGCAATGGCCTTCTGATAACCCTCGGCCGCTGAGGCTGGCGCGGACTGGGCCTGCAACGCCAGCTGCACCAGCGTGGCCTTGGCCACCTCCTCGCGCATGTTGCGCGCCTGGTAGAAGGCCCAGTGGTCAATACGGTTGGCCTCGGCCTGCTGCATGGCCTGGACGATGTTGTCGTCCTTGACCTTGCAGATGCCCATGAAGGTGGCCAGGATCGCCACCGTCACCGCCACGGTGGCATTGAGCCGCGCGCCTGGGCGATGCGTGGGCGGCGGCAGGTCATTCACCTGGCGGGCGTTCTCAATCAGCTCTTCGGGATCGATGTCCATCGGGTCGGAGGCCTCGGGCCTGGTGGGGCGTGGGTCGGAACAAGGGGCAAGGCCGGCAGCACGTCCGCCGGCTCGCGGCGAAGTCTAGGCGACCCCGGTGGCCCCTGGCTTAATCGAGGCTGATGGGGATCTCAAAGCCTGTCCATCCGGGCCAGCGCCGCCACCAGGTCGGACTGCGTCAGGATGCCCACCAGGCGCGCCTCTGGCCCGACCACCGGAATGTGGTGATGGCCCGTGTCCGCAAACAACGGCACCAGCTCCGCCAGCGGCCGGTCGGCACTGGCCACGCGAACCTGCCGCGTCATGATCTGGCCCACCACCTCGGGCTTGTCGCTGTGGCTGGTCGGCGTCGGCAGGATGAGGCGGCGCAACCGCGTGGGCCACTCGTCATGCACATCCAGCGAGGCTTCGCGCATGAAGTCGTTCAAGGTCACGATGCCGACGACCCGGCGGGCCCGGTCGATCACCGGCAGCGCCTTGATCTGATGCTCTCGCAGCAGGGCCCAGGCGTCTTGCAACGGTGTGCCCCACTCGACGACCTTGAGGTCGGTGGACATGACGTCCGAGCAGCGCAGCGTGGTGATGCGCCGCCGCGCCGCCGTCAGGCCGGCCTCGTTGAGGATGCTGCGCAGGTCATCCGGCGGCACGTCCAGCACCTGGTTGTAATGCGCGAGGGCTGCCTCCAGGTCGGCCTCGCCAAACACACCGGCCTCGGTGGGGCCGGCCGACACGGGTGCGGCGGCCGCCACCTGGGGGTGCGGATAACGACGGCCGCTCAGGCTGTTGTAGGCCATGCCTGCCGCCACCAGCAGGCAGGAATTGAGCAGCACGGGTTCCAGCGCAAAGGTCCAGCCCTTCACGCCTGTCAGCACCATCAGCAGGGCCGCCGCACCACCGGGCGGGTGCAGGCAGCGCAGCAGGAACATCAGGCCGATCGCCAGCCCAACGGCGGCCGCCGCGGCGATTTCGGGCACATCGCCCAGCAGGTGCACACAGGCAATGCCCACCAGGGCCGACGCGGTGTTGCCCGCCACCACGGCCCAGGGCTGTGCCAGCGGGCTGGCCGGCACGCCGAACACCAACACCGCGCTGGCCCCCAGCGGCGCCACCAGCCACGGCAGGCCACCGCCATGCGGCATCAGCCATTCAGTCAGGCAAGCGGTCAGCAACAGGCCGACGCTGGCCCCCGCCACCACCCGCAGCCGCTCGCGGGCGTCCACCCGCAATGGCGCAGGGCGCAGTGCCAACAGCCATTGCCGCAGCGCATCCCACCTGGGGGTTTTCGGGAAGGAGTTCGTTCCACTCATGGCGGTGTCCGGAATAAAGAGCGCCTGCCCCGCCGCGCTCAGCGCCGGCGTTTCAGCCGCAAGGAGCCGGGTGACCGCTCGGCCACCGTCGGGACAAACAATTCCATCACCCGCAACTGCATGCCGTGGCGGGTGAAGACCGAGTTGCGCGACCACTGCATCTGCGCCGGCGCCGGCACCCCGGTGGCCGCCCGCCACTGGCGCTCCATCTGGCGACGGGTGTGCCCATGCCGCGACAGCCGTCGAGGCTGCAGTTCACTGCGGTGAATGCGCGGATCTTCATACAACAGGTGGCCCAACGGTCGGGCCCCCAGGCCCTTGACGGCCTTCCAGGGCCCGGCCAGCGCGCTGCCATGCAGCGCCGAACGGGCCCACACCAGAGGCTGGCCATCCACCCGCAACAGCACCTCCCGCACCACCGTGCAGCCACGGCGGGGCAACCCCAGCGCCGCACGTTCCGGCGCCCGCAACGGCGCCACGGCCTGTCGAAGCACCTGCACCTCGTAGCGGCAGCCCGTGGCGGCCAGGCGCTTGCTCAGCGAGCCGGGCGCGCGCAGCCAGGCGCGCAGGCCCCAACGGTCAGCGATCCCCATCCCGTTCCAGCGTCAGGCTGCTCCGGGCGCACGGCCGAACTCGTCGCCCAGCTCCTGCGCACGACGATGGGCAGCGGCCACGGCACGCTGGATGGAAGCCCCCACGCCGTCCGCCTGGAGCATCGTGATGGCGGCATGGGTGGTGCCGCCCTTGGAAGTCACCTTCTCCCGCAGCTGAGCGGGCGCTTCGCCCGACTGCAGGGCCAGCGCCGCAGCGCCCGCACAGGTGGCCAACGCCAGTTCCCGGCCCTCGGCTTCGCTCAGCCCCAGTGACTGCGCAGCCGCCACCATGTGTTCCACCAGGTAGAAGAAATAGGCGGGGCCGGAGCCGGACAGGGCCGTCACGGTGTCCAGGTCGGACTCGCGCTGGACCCACAAGGTGCGGCCCGTTGGCGCCAGCAGTTGGTCGACCACGGCGCGGTCGGCTTCCGTCAGACCGTCAGTGGCGAACAGGCCGGTGATGCCGGCCCCAATGAGCGCGGGCGTATTGGGCATGCCCCGCACGACGCGCGCGGCCCCCGTCGCGGCCGCAATGGCATCCGTGCGCAGGCCTGCCATGATGGACACCTGCAAGGCGGCACCGACATGCGGCGCGACCGGCGCGGCGGCTTCCAGGAAGAGCTGGGGCTTGACCGCCCAGACGACGGTGCCGGCCCGTGCCAGCGAGGCATCCGCAGCGGCCAGGGCCTTCACGCCGAAATCGGCCAGCAGGCGTTCCCGCTGCGCGGCCACGGGCTCGACCACCACCAGGTCTTCGGCCGGATGGCCGGCACGGCGCAGGCCGCCGATGATGGCGCTGGCCATGTTGCCGCCACCGATGAATGCGATGCAGGAACTCATGGGCGGCAGTGTAGCTGTGGCGCCGTGAGGGTGTCCCGCCAGCAAGCCTCCGGCTCAGCGCCTTGGGGCCTCGGTGACCCCGCTTCGGCTCGCGGGCGGCAGGCAGAGTTTGCCTACGGCGCGGCCATCACCGGCCGGGCTGGCGCGCGGTCGCCGTGTTTCATCAGCGACTGGCACAGCTCGCCCAAAGTCGCCACCGCCTGCCGCTGGCCTTCGTCCATCAGATAGCCGGCATTGACGCGCAGGAAACCGTCAAAGCGCAGGGAGTTCGAGAACATGGCCCCCGGCGCAATGCGTACGCCCTTCTCCAATGCCGCCTCGAACAGCCGCATGGACGACACCCCCGGCGGCAACTCCACCCACAGGTTCATGCCGCCCTGGGGCAGACTCAGCCGCGTGCTGGCCGGCAGGTGGTCGGACAGCAGCTGGGCCATCGCCTCCCGCTGCTGCGCCAGCCGGGCGCGCAGCGTTCGAAGGTGCCGGTCCATCTGGCCGCCGGCCAGGAACTCGGCCACCACCGCCTGGCCCAGCATTTCATTGGGGCGGCTCTGGGCGTATTTGAGGATCTCCACTCGGTGCTGCCAGCGCCCGGCCGTCATCCAGCCGATGCGCATGCCAGGGGCCAGCGTCTTGTGCATGGACGCACAGAAGATCACCCGCCCGGTCTGGTCCCAGGACTTGATGGCGCGCTGCGGCTGATCCGCGAGTGCGGCGTAGGTGTCGTCCTCGATGAGTGCGAGGTCCCGCTGTTCACACCAGTCCAGCAGCGCGACCTTGGCGTCGTCCGGCATCAGTGAACCCAGCGGGTTTTGCAGATGGGGCACCACCACCACCGCCTTGAGCCGGGGTTCACGTTCAGCGGCCTCCTGCAGGGCCGGCAGCGACAGGCCCGTGTGGGGGCTGGCCGGAATCTCCAGCGCCCGCAGGCCCAGGGTCTCCAGGATCTGCAGCAGGCCGTAATAGGTGGGGGACTCCACCGCGACCGTATCGCCGGGCTGTGTGATCGCCCGCAAGGCGATGCCCAGCGCCTCGGTGCAGCCGTGGGTCACCAGCACCTGGGCCGGATCGAGCTGGATGCCGGCGTCCAGGGCGTGCCGTGCCAGCGCCGTGCGCAGCAGCGGATGGCCTTGGGGTTCCGGCGCCTGGCCCAGCAGCTCGGGGCGGCGGCGCAGCAGGCGCTGGGCCTGCAGGGCCAGCGCCTTGACCGGGTACAGGGTCGGGTCCGCACACGCGCCGCCCAGATGGACCTTGACCTGTGCCATGCCGGCACGGGTGAGGATGTCCGACACCCGCTGATGCACGCCGACAAACTGGGAAGGGTCTGCCTGCGTCTGGCTGGGTTCCGCCGCGCGGGCCAGCCGCAAGGCGCGCAGCGGGCGAACAAAATAACCGGCCCGCTGACGCGCCTGCAGCAGGCCCTGGCTCTCCAGCAGCCGGCAGGCCTGCAGCGCCGTGGTGAGGCTGACGCGGTGCAGGCCCATCAGCGCCCGCACCGATGGCATGCGGCTGCCGGGTTGCATCAAGCCCTTCTGGATGGCCTGGCGGTACTGCGCCGCCACCTGCTCGTACAACGGCGGGGCCGACGGCGCCGCAGCGGCGGCAGACAGGGCGGTGCGTTCAGTCATGGCGCGATTCTGCGCCGGCCAAAAGCAGGGCATGCGGAACAGCCGTGCATGAATCCATACGGAACAGCGATGAAGAGGGCGCTGTTATCGACAACAAAGGTGTGCGCTGTACCTGTTGCCGCGCCAGCCGTCGCACGAGACTGAAACGGTTCTGTGTCGAGGTTCCAGCATGACCGCCCTTGTTCCGCTCTTTCGACCCCTTGCCTTCTGGCGCCAATGGCTGAAGCCGCGTCCCGCTGCGGGCCGTGCCGTGGTGTCGGGCAAGCCTGCATCGGCAAAGACCGCTACGGCGGATACATCAGCGGCGGCGGGCTCGTCGGCGCAGCCGGGCCTGTGGACCCACACGACGGTAGCCGCCAGCCACCACCCCCTGGTGCTGATGGAGAGCCAGACCGCGCTTCAATGGCTGGCACGGGGTGCCGTGCTGCATGTACACCGGGGAGCATTGACCGTGGAAGAAGCACCGCGCGGCTGGGCGGGACGGGCCTGGTGCCAGACCTGGGCGCTGCCCCGCGGCCAGGTCTGGGTGGCGCCGCGCGCCGCTTGGGTCCGCCTCACGGCGGGCCCGGGTCGGTGCGAGTTCAGTGCACGCCGGCCAGCAGGGCGGCATTGCCCCCCGCCGCCGCCGTGTTGATGGTCAGCGTCTGTTCTGCCGCAAAGCGGTAGAGCTGGCGCGGCTGGCCGGCCTCGGCGGCCGGGATGACCGGCAGGATGGCGCCGTCACGGCTGGCCAGCTCGCGCTGCACCGGAGCCAGCAGGGCCGCGGGCACCACCACGCCCGCCAAGCGCGGCGCGCGCAGCACCGCGCCGAGCTGGTCCGGCGGCAGCAGGGCCAGCGTGCCAGCGGCCACACCGCCGCGCAGCAGGGCATCGCGCAGCTCACGCGCCACGTCGCCCTCACCCACCACCGCCACGGCATTGCCGGCGACCAGCGCCGCCGCCAGCGACCGGGCCAGCTCCAGCGGCAGCAGGCCCTGGGTCAGGATGGCGATGACACCACGGCCATGCAGGCGCAGCTCATTGCTTTCGCCGGTCGGACCGGGCAGCACCTGGTCGGCCAGCGCGGTGCGAGCCGTGCGCGCGATGTCGCGCCAGGCCTGCGCCACCTCCGGGCCCTGGCCGGCCGCCGCGCGCTCCAGCGCGGCGGCACGTTGTTCCAGGGGCCGGGCAGCCCAGGCATCGTGTGCCTGGAACAGCGCGCCCAGGTCGGCAACGGCCGTGGTGGTAGCCAGGGCGGGCGCTTCGTCAGTCACCGTCGGCGCCACCACTGGTGCGGTGAAACGCAGCAGGTAGTGCGGCCCACCCGCCTTGGGGCCGGTCCCGGACATGCCTTCGCCGCCGAAAGGCTGCACGCCCACCACGGCACCGATGATGTTGCGGTTCACATAGACATTGCCAATCCGGGCTTCGGCGGCCAGGCGCAGGGCGCGGCTGTCGATCCGGGTCTGGATGCCCAGTGTGAGGCCGTAACCCAGCGCATTGATCTGGCCGATGACGCCTTCGACATCGCCGCTCCAGCGCACCACATGCAGCACCGGGCCGAAGATTTCCTTCTTGAGCGCGGCGATGCTGCCCAGCTCCACAGCGATGGGGGGCAGCAGGCGGGCACCGCTGTCTGCGGTGTCGGACTCGGCGATGACCCGGGCTTCGCGCTTGAGACGCTGTACCTCGCCCGAAATGGCCTGGAAGGCGTCGTCGTCGATCAGCGGGCCCACATCGGTCGCCAGGTTGGCGCTGTCGCCCACCCGCAATTCCCGCACGGCGCCACGCAGCATCTCGATCACACCGTCGGCAACAGCCTCGTGTACCGCCAACAGGCGCAGTGCGGAGCAACGCTGACCGGCACTGCGGAAAGCCGACTGCACTACCGCATCGATCACCTGTTCCGGCAGCGCCGTGGAGTCCACGATCATGGCGTTCAGCCCACCCGTCTCCGCGATCAGCGGCAAGGTGCCCGCCCCAGGCTTGGCCGCCAATTGGCGATTGATGATCTGCGCCACCTGCGTGGAGCCGGTGAAGCACACGCCCGCGGTATGCGGCGACGCCACCAGCCCCGCGCCCACGGTGTCGCCCTGGCCATGCAGCAGGGCCAGGGCGTCCGCCGGCACACCGGCGGCATGCAGCAGCGCCACGCATTCGCGGGCGATGGCGGGCGTCTGCTCGGCCGGCTTCGCGGCCACGGTATTGCCCGCCGCCAACGCCGCCACCACCTGGCCGGCAAAGATCGCCAGCGGGAAGTTCCAGGGCGAGATGCACACGAACACACCACGGCCATTGAGCGGGGCACCGTCCGCGGTGAGGCGTTCGGCTTCATCGGCGTAATAACGCATGAAGTCGATGGCCTCACGCACTTCGGAAATCGCGTCGCCCAAGCTCTTGTGGGCCTCCTTCACCAGCAGGGCACAGTAGGCCGGCAGGGCCGCCTGGAGCGCATCGGCTGCTCGGCGCAGCGCGGCGGCGCGCTGCGGCACCGGCGTGGCATTCCAGGCCGGGAAGCCGGCCTTGAGACGCTGCATGGCCGCATCGACATCCGCTTGCGTGGCTTCGCTCAGCACCGGCACCTCGCAGGCGGCCAGTGCGTCCAGCAAAGGCTGGCGTTGCTGCGGCACGGCCAGGTCCAGGCCCGAGGAGTTGTCGCGGCCACGGCCGGCGCTGTCGCGGTACAGGTCCAGCGGCAGGGGCAGGCTGGTGCGGGGCTGGATCTGCGCCATCGGCGACCCCAGCAGCGCTTCCGGTGCCACCGACGGGTCGGCCAGCTGATGCACGAACGAGGAGTTCGCGCCGTTCTCCAGCAGTCGGCGGACCAGGTAGGCCAGCAAGTCGCGGTGCTCACCCACGGGGGCATATACGCGGCAGGGAATGCTGCCGTCCTTGAGTACTTCGCGGTATACGCCCTCGCCCATGCCGTGCAGGCGCTGCATCTCGAATTTCGCGCCCAGCGACCGGGCCATCTGCACGATGGCAGCGATGGTGCCCGCGTTGTGGCTGGCGAACTGCGGGTAGATCACGTCGTGATGCTGCAGCAGCGCCTGCGCACAAGCGAGATACGACACATCGGTGTGAGGCTTGTGGGTGTAGACCGGATAGGTCGGCAGGCCCTGTTCCTGGGCGCGCTTGATTTCGCCGTCCCAGTAGGCGCCCTTGACCAGGCGCACCATGAAGTGCAGGCCATGCTTGCGGGCAATGGCGGCCACCTCGTCGACCACGGCGCGGGCGCGCGTCTGGTAGGCCTGCACGGCCAGACCGAAGCCGCGCCAGTCGGGGAAGTGGATGGCGATGCGGGCGGCCAGCGCGTCCAGCAGCTCCAGCGAGAGCTCCAGGCGGTCGACTTCCTCGGCGTCGATGGTCAGATTGATGTTGGCGTGTGCGGCCTTCTCGACCAGTTGCCACACACGCGGCAGCAGCTCGGCATAGACCCGCTCACGCTGCAGGATCTCGTAGCGTGAGAAGAGCGCGGAGAGCTTGATGGAGATGCCATCGCTGCCTTCCGGGGACTCGGCGCGGCGGCCACCGGCCAGCGCGGCGATCGCGGCCAGGTAGGAGGCTTGATAGCGTTCGGCATCACGTTCCGTGCGGGCGCCCTCGCCCAGCATGTCGTAAGAAAAACGCAGCTGGCGCTGGACCTTGCGGGCGGCGTCGGCTTCGGCCATGGCCTCGTCGATGTTGCGGCCCAGCACGAACTGACGGCCCAGCAACTGGATGGCGCGCACCGTGGCGGCCACCACCGTCTGCGCACCCAGGCGCTTGAGCAGGCCGGCTTCGGATTCAGCATCCGGCAGGAATTTCTTGGACAGCGAGATGGCGCTGGCGGCCAGGCCGGCGAGCATCTTGTGCGGGCCTTCGGAACTGCCGTCGAAATGGGCGCGGCCCAGTTGGTCGGCGGTCAGGGCGATGGCGGTCTCCGCATCGGGCACACGCAGCAGCGCCTCGGCCAGACGCATCAGGGCCAGACCCTCGGCGCTGGTGATTGGATATTCCCGCAGCAGGGACTCCATGGCCCAGAACGGCGCGGGGTTGTTGCGCACCTGCTGCACCCACGGACGGGCCTGTTCGAGCACGGCAGACCACTGGAGGTGCTTCAACTGTTCGGCCAGTTCCTGCACCAGCGGCAGTTCATCGCAATAGGGGTCCGGCAGGCGTGAGACTTCCGGGGGCAGGGAAAAGGCGGTCATGAGTGTCCTCTCGGGAGCGAGACTCGGGCAAATTAGTGAGTGGCGCGACTGTAGAGAGGCTCGGGCTGGATTAAATTCGGTTCCTTGCCACGTTCACCGAGATTTATCCAGCATGAACCCGCCAGACGACCTGGACAAGATTGACCTGCGCATTCTGCGCGTCCTGCAGCACGACGGGCGCATCAGCAACCTGAAGCTGGCCGAGGAGGTGCATCTCTCCGCCACGGCGGTGCTGGAGCGTGTGAAGCGCCTGACGCGGGAGGGTTACATCCTGGGCTACGAGGCCCGCCTCAACCCGGCCAAGCTGGGGGCATCCATGCTGGTGTTCATCGAGATCCTGCTGGACCGGACGGTGCATGACGTGATGGACAACTTCCGGGCCGCGGTGCAGTCCCGCCCGGAGATCCTGGAATGCCACCTGGTGGCGGGTGGATTCGATTACCTGCTCAAGACCCGGGTGTCCGACATGGCCGCCTACCGGGAGTTCATCGGCTCGTCCATCTGGACGCTGCCGGGGGTGCGGGAGACGAGGACGTATGCGGTGATGGAAGAGGTGAAGAACACGACGGCGTTGCCGTTGTAGGGGCGTGCGCTGGCTCGAATGGGCCGCGTCAACAACGTACCTCTGGGCTGCTGATAGGCTGGTCTGGCGCGTTCGCCCCTTGCAGGTCAAACGCCTTCAGCCGCCGGTGTAGCGCAACGCGTCCACGATCAGAGACAGCGCCCGGGACGGTTGACGGCGGCTCGCGTAATACACATACAGGCCGGGACTCACCGGGCACCAGTCTTCGAGCACATATCGCAGCCGCCCCGCCGCGACATGAGGCGCGGCCATGTCTTCCGGCATGAAGGCGAGGCCCACGCCTGCCAGCGCCGCATTCAGGATCTGGTACGCGCCGTTGAAGGTGGCCTGCCCTTCCACCTTGACCTGCAACTCGCGCCTGCCTTTCTTGAGCTCCCACGCATACAGGCCCCCGCTGGCGAAGCGCAGGGCGATGCAGTTGAGGGCCAGCAGGTCTTCCGGCTGCTTCGGCAGAGGGATGGTCGACAGATAGTCCGGCGAGCCAACGATCACCCAGCGCATGTCGGGCCCGATGCGCACCGCAATCATGTCCTTGGCCACTTGGTCGCCCGAGCGAACGCCCAGGTCGTAGCGTTGTGCAACCGCATCGACCAGACCGTAGTCAACCGTGAGGTCGACCTTCAGGTCCGGATAGGTGCGCAGCAGCGGTGCCAGCCTTGGCCAGATCACCGTGTCCGCTGCGTAATCGGTTGTGGTGATGCGGATCGTGCCTTTGGGCTTCTGGGCCAGATCGCTGACGGCGTTGAGCTCTGCATCCACTTCGGCGAGCCGGGGTCCCACTGAATTCATGAGTCGTTCGCCGGCTTCAGTCACCGAGACGCTGCGCGTCGTGCGCGTGAGCAACCGGACACCCAGCGACTCTTCGAGGCCGCGGATGGTGTGGCTCAACGCGGAGGCAGAAACGCCCAGGTGGGCGGCAGCTCGCGTGAAGCTGCGCTCACGGGCCACCACCAGAAAGGCCTGTACATCACCCAGGCGGTCGCGTGCCATTGATGAATTTCCTTCACAAGTACATGCGAATTATTGCATCTAGTCGCCAGAACACCCCCCGCCTACATTGGTCTCCATACCGAAGCAAGCAAGCTTTTTTATGGAGAAACCGATGAATCCCCGCTACGACTTCAAGGGCCAGGTGGCTCTGGTGACCGGTGCCAGTTCCGGCCTTGGCCTCGCAACGGCGCGGGCCTTTGCCGAATCCGGCGCTGCGGTCACGCTGGTGGATCGCAACGAAGCCCAGCTCGAGGCCGCTACGGACGCCTTGCTGGCCGCAGGCCATCGCGTAATCGCCATCGCCTGCGACGTCAGTGAAGAGGCGCAGGCCCAGGCGGCCGTGGAGCGCACCGTCGCCGAATTCGGCCGGCTGGACATGGCCTACAACAATGCCGGCATCCTGGGCCCCATGTGCGAGATGTCCGAGGAGACGTTGGACGGTTTTGATGCCACGCAGTCGGTCAATCTGCGTGGCGTCTGGACCTTCATGAAGCACGAGCTGTTGCAGATGAAGAAGCAGGGCAGCGGCGCCATCGTGAACTGCTCGTCCCTTGGGGGCCTGGTCGGTCTCCCCGGTCGCGCCGCTTACCACGCGAGCAAGCATGGCGTGATCGGCCTGACCAAGAGCGCCGCGTTGGATGTTGCCGCCACAGGCATCCGCGTCAACGCCGTGTGCCCGGGCTGCATCGAGACGCCGATGGGTGACCTGATCGACCCCGCCGCGATGACGGAGTTCCTCAAGCTTCAGCCGATTGGCCGGTTCGGCCGCCCGGAAGAGGTTGCCGCCGCCGTGCTGTGGCTGTGCAGTCCGGCGGCGAGCATGGTGCTCGGTGTTGCGCTGCCGGTCGACGGTGGCTTCGTCGCCCATTGAGGCCCATCGCCATGCTGCCCAGACTCACGGTCACGCTCATGTGCGCTGCTGCTTCCATCCACACGTCCTGGGCTGCAGAGCCCATGGCGCAGCCCGCTCAGCAGATCACCCTGGCGGGCACTGCTCCGTCAGTCCCTGCGCCGGCGGAATTCTTCACCGGCAAGGTGCGTATCGACCCGGTGTACGCGGCCAACAACGACATCAATGCGTCAGGCAGCCTCGTGACCTTCGAGCCCGGGGCGAGGTCGAACTGGCACACCCATCCGAAGGGGCAGTACCTGGTGGTGACGTCCGGTGTCGGCCTGGTGCAGGAATGGGGCAGGCCAACCCAAGTGATCCGACCTGGCGATGTCGTCTGGTGCCCGCCCGGCGTCAAGCACTGGCACGGCGCGGGCCCGAACACGGCCATGACGCACATGGCCGTCACCGGCACGCTCGCTGGCCAGAACGTCCACTGGCTGGAGAAGGTCGGCGATGAGCAGTACCTCGCTCCCTGACGTCGGCGGTATCCGCCGGCGTGCGCTTCTGGGAATGGCGCTTGTCGACCTCATTCCTGGGAGCGCCGCCGCGACAACCCCCACCCCCCACCCGACAGGAATTCTGATGACTGACTCAAGGCTTTCCGCCAGGCAACTGGCCATCGGCCCGATCGCGGCCAGCATGGCTTCGGGCCACATGTCCGCCTTGTCAGCGGCCGTGAACAGAGGGCTCGATGCCGGCCTGAGCATCGCCGAAACGAAGGAGGTGCTGGTGCAGCTCTATGCCTATGCCGGCTTCCCGCGTGCATTGAATGCGCTGGGGGAGTTGATGAACGTGGTGAACGAGCGCCGTGCGCGTGGGCTGCGGGATGAGCCCGGACGTGATGCCGGGCCCGTTCCCGTCGGACCGGCACTGCTGGAGGCCGGCACGGCCAACCAGACGCAGCTGGCGGGCGGGCCGGTGAAAGGGCCGCTGTTCGAGTTCGCCCCTGCGATCGACCGGTTCCTGAAGACCCACCTGTTCGGCGACATCTTCGTCCGAGACAACCTCGACTGGCCCAGCCGCGAACTGGCCACGGTGGCGGCCTTGTCGGCGCTGCCGGGCGTTGAATCGCAGTTGCTCGCGCACGTCCGCATCAGCCTCCATGTCGGCTTGACCATCGGTCAGCTGAGCCAACTTGCTGATGCGCTATCCGCCAGCGGCGACACCGCGAGCAGCCAGCAACTGAACGCAGCGCTAGCCCAGCCGACCTGGGCGGCCACGAAACCGTAACCCTCAACCTGTTCAAGGAATCACCATGCATCTCAAACGAGCAGGCTCCCAGCCCTCCCAGAAGGGCCCCGCCGAGTTTTTCACCGGTACCGTGCGCATCGACCCGCTGAACGCCCCACCGGCGCCGGCACGCGTCTCTTGCGCCAGCGTGACCTTCGAGCCGGGCGCCCGCTCCAACTGGCACACACATCCGCTGGGTCAGACGCTGATCGTGACCGCCGGCTGTGGCTGGACCCAGTGCGAAGGCGAACCCATTGTCGAAATCCGCGCCGGCGACGTGATCTGGTGCCCGCCGGGACACAAGCATTGGCATGGCGCCTCGCCGACCACCGCCATGACCCACATCGCGGTGCAGGAGGCGCTGGACGGGAAGAACGTCATCTGGATGGAGCCCGTCACCGAGGCCCAGTATCTGGCCGGTCCCGCTCAAGCGTCGCCATGAACGGATTCGGCGCGGCAACGGCGGGCCCGCCAGCCTGCGCAGCGGAGGGTCTCGACACCACACACCCGCAGCGGATGAGTTGAAAGTGGAATGACGGCGCGAGGGGGGATGAGGGGGAGCGCCCTCCCCCCATCAGCCCACCCCTTAGCGGGCTGCCCGGCCGGGGTCAGGCATCGGACAGTGAAAGGCTTCTTCCACTGACCACGGCCGGGGCCTGCGCCTCCACGTCATGACCACTTCCCGAGATCCCTCCCGAGACCTGTCCCGCCCCCCTTCACGAACCCCATCCCGAGATTCATCGCGCCAACCGCCGCGAGACCCCTCCGGGGTTCAGCCCCAGCAGATGGCTCGGCCCGTCAGGACGGGCGCGTCCCCCGCCAGCCAGGCTGTTGACACCGTGTCGAACGACCCTGCCGCCCCCCACGGCACCGACGCCCACAGCTGGTTCGACTCCAGCTACGTGTTGCAGCGTGGCCTGGAGGTGCGGGAGATCAGTGCGCGGGAGTGGCTGCTGCTGACGTCTGAGCCCAAGCCACCAGGCCAGCCGCCCGGCGATGCATCTCATGACGGGTGTACGGATGCTCGCGGCCCGACAGCGCCAGGCTGAGCGTGGTGACCCATTGGTGGGTGCGTGGCGGTGGCGCGATCCATGGCGCGGCAAAAAGCAGGGCCACCATCAGTACCGACAGGCCGGCACTGCGGCGCAGCACCCGCACGGAGGTTTCACCATCGGTGCCGGGGCGAGCCTCCCAGAGCGCAAATAGCGCCACGGCGGCCCCCAGGTCGAACCCCAGCAGCGCTTCGGAAACCGAATGCGCCCCCACGGGCAAACGGGAATAGGCGATGAGCGCCGCCAGGCCCAGGGCCACGCACAGCCCCAGCGCCCGCAGCCGGGCCGAGCGGACCGCCTGCAGGCCCAGCCAGGCCAGCAGCGGGAAGATGGCGGATGCACACACGGCGTGGCCGGAAAAGCCGGTGAAGTCCCAGGAAGCAATACCCAGTTCCCAGCCCATGAACGCCACCTTGGACAGCAGCGTCAGGCCAAAGACCAGCACGAAGCCAGTCACCCAGCGCCGGACCACCAGCCGCTGCCGCTTGCAGGCCCAGAGGCCGGCCATGGCCATGGCGGCCAGCGGCAGGAGGGCTTGCGCTTCACCCAGCCGGGTGAGCACATGCCAGAAAGGAAGGTAAGGGGATGGCGCCAGCAGCATCGGATCCGTACGGTGGGGCAAGGCTTGGAAGCCGAGCAGCTTACCGTGTCCTGCCACCCCCACCGAGGCACGCCGTCACACCATCAGGCCAGTTGCAGCCGCTTCAGCGGCGGCCGGCGCAAGGCTTCCGGCGGAACGGTGGGCACAAACTCCTCGGACGGCATCGGGCGGCCATACAACCAGCCCTGCGCCCAGTCGCAACCCTCGCGGCGCAGCCATTGCGCCTGCTCCTCGGTCTCTACGCCCTCGGCCAGCACATCCATCTGCAAGCTGCGGGCCAGCACGATGATGGTGCGGGCAATGGCCGCCACGTTGGCGTCACTGCTGAGCTCGTTGACGAAGCTGCGGTCAATCTTGAGCGTATTCACCGGCATGCGCTTGAGATACGCCAGCGACGAGTAACCGGTGCCGAAATCGTCGATCGCCACCCGCACGCCGCGCTTGGCCAGCCGGCTCAACAGGCTGATCGCCTGTTCGGCATCTTCCAGGAGCAGGCTCTCGGTGACCTCGAGCTCCAGCGCGTGGGGCGGGCAGCCGGTGTCGGCCAGGATGAAGTCCAGCGTGTCGATGAAGTCCGGCTGGCGCAGCTGGCGCGCAGAGACATTCACGGCCACCTGCTGGGGCTTGCCCTCCTGCCCCTGCCAACGTGTCACCTGCGCGCAGGCCTGCTCCAGCACCCAACGGCCGATGGGAATGATGAGCCCGGTTTCCTCGGCCAGCGGAATGAAGTCGGCTGGCGAGATCGGGCCGCGGGTCGGATGGCGCCAGCGCAACAGCGCCTCGGCACCGATGAGCGAGCCATCGGACAGGCGCACCTGCGGCTGGTATTCGAGACGGAACTGCGCCGCCTCATTGGCCTGGCGCAGCGCATGCGTCAGCTCAAAACGCTGCTGCACCGCCTGCGTCAGTTCCGGACGGTAGGACTGCACCGAGCCCCGCGCCTGCAGCTTGGCCCGGCACATGGCCACCTCGGCATTGCGCAGCAGTTCATCCACCTGCACGCCGTCCGCCGGGAACAGCGCCAGACCGACGCTGGCGCCCACATTGAAGCGGTGATGGTCGATGACGATCGGTTCGTCCATGGCCTGGATGAGACGGTCGCCCAGGCGCATGGCGGTCTCTTCATCCACCAGGCCGGAGAGCACCACCACGAACTCATCGGCGCCCACCCGCGCCACCGAATCGGACAGGCGCACCACGTTGACAAACCGCGCCGCGGCCGTCAGCAGCACCTGGTCGCCAGCGGCATGGCCGGCGATGTCGTTGACGTCGCGGAAACCGTCCAGATCTATATAGAGAACGGCCACACAGGTGTGGTCGCGCTGCGCGGTGCCAATCTGGCGGGCAATGCGGTCCCGCAGCAGCGCGGCGTTGGGCAGGCCGGTCAGGCTGTCGTGCAGCGACTGATGCAGCAGCTCCGCCTCGGTCATCTTGATGCGCGAGATGTCGGTCAGCACGCTCAGGTAGCTGAACTGCGAGGGCTGGCCCGCACCGGCCGCATCTCCGGGCACCTTCACAAAGGTGGCCCACATCGGAATGGCATCGCCATTGCGGTGACGTTCGGTCACCTCACCGCTCCATTTGCCGTCGCGTTCCACCTCGGCCCAGAGGGCGCGCAGCTTGTCGGGGTCCTGCTCGCCCTCGCGCAACATGAGCGGGCGCGTGCCCAGCAAATCTTCGCGGCTGTGGCCAGTGATGGTGCACAGGGCCGGGTTCACGTCGCAGATGCGCAACTGTTCGTCCAGCATCATGATGCCTTCGCCGCAGTGCTCATACACGGTCGCGGCACGCCGAGCGGCCTCGGTGGCCCGCTGCAGTTCGGTGACGTCACGCGCAATGGCCACCTGGCCCAGGATCTGGCCCTCGTCGCTCACCTCGGCGCTCTGGACATCCATGCAGCGGGAACGGCCCTGCTCATCCACGCGCCAGGTCAACACCCGGTCCGTGTCGCCTCCGGTATGCCACTGGGGAGGCCGCAACAGTTGGTCGTCCCGGCGCCCGAGCAGCTCACCTTCGGTCATGCCGACCAGGCGTTCAAAGGCGGGGTTGCACCCTTCATAGGCGCCAGCGGCGTCCTTGAAATACAGGGGGTCCGGGATGGCGTTGAGCAAGGCGCTCAGGCGGGCCCGCTCCTGACGCACCCGGCGCAGCTCTTCGCGGCGGCGGTGCAGGCGCTGGCGCTGCTGGAAGAACACACTCACCATCCAGCCCATGGCCACGCCACCGACCACGCAGGTCAGACCGAGCCAGAACACCGTGCCCTCAGGCGCAAGCACGGTTTGCACCGGGCTCAACGGCGCGGCCACGGCGCTGCCGGCCCACCCGGGCAGCAGCACACTCATGATCGGCACGGACACACACCTGCTTCCCCAGCGACGGTTCAGGCGAATACGCATGGTTCACCTATATTTTTTTGGGGGATGGCAGCCCCTCCCCTTCTCTCTCACCACTACGGAGTATGGTCGGCACCACGCCGCGCTAGCAGACCGTCACTGAAACTGCGAGCCCGGTTCGCTGCACGATTACACGTTTTACGTTCTCTTATAGATTGCTACAGCTGGGCTGTTACCCTCAGCCTGTCTAAGCGGACTCTGTACGCGGATCGCCCGGGTCTCCGGGCCCTGTGGACGGGCGAGCGGTGACCACCGTATTTCTAAGCAGAAACCCGTGCTTTACCGGATCTGACATGGCTTCGTGAATACACTCGCGGTCTGTGTCCAGATTGATATCGAACTTCACACACCTGTCATGACGCAACAAGCCTTAGCAACATGCACCCCGTCCAATGCCCCGAACCGGATTTGGAGTAGGACGATGCAATTCAAGACCTGGGCCTGGGGCCTGAGCGTGGCCTCCATGGCCCTTCTGACCGCCTGCGGCGGCGGCGGCGGCGGCAGCTCTGCCGATGTGCGCCTGCTCAACGCCAGCATCAGCTACGCCGCACTGGACATGGCCGTGGGTGATGACGAGACCGTCATCAACAGCAACATCGCCTACGCGGCGGTGGGTGACTACGGCAGTGTGAAGACCGATGATTCCGGCACCTACATCCAGAACTCCACCGTCGGCAGCACGCTGTACACGACGACGCCATCGCTGACCTCCGGCAAGAAGTACACGATGATCGCCTACGGCACCACCGGTGCCGTCAAGACCACCCTGCTGCAGGAAAACCAGGACAACCCGGATGCCGGCAAGTCCAAGTTCCTGATCCTGAACCTGGCCCCTGACGCTGGCGCGGTCGACATCTACGAAACCGCCACCACCGTGACCGACCTGAACGATGCGGCCACCGTGGCCAGCAGCATCTCTGCCGGTTCCGGCACCGGCTACGCCTCGCTGAAGTCGGGCACCTTCCGCTTCGTGGTCACGGCCGCTGGCGACAAGACCGACATCCGCCTGGAAATCCCGTCGCTGACCCTGCCTGATGCCGGTGTCTCGACCCTGGTCCTGACCGGCTCGAACGGCGGCCTGCTGGTGAACGGCATGCAGCTGATCCAGCAGGGCGCGGTGACCAACTTCGCCAACAATACCGCCCGCGTGCGTGTGGTGTCCGGCCTGCCCACCAGCAACTCCGTCGCCGCCACCCTGGGCGGCACCGACCTGCTGAACGGCACCGCTGCGTCGCCGGCCATTGGTGCGTACACCAAGGTGACGGCGGGTACCCCTGCGCTGGCCGTGACGGTGAACGGCGCTGCCCTGGCTGCCGCCGCCCCCACCATCCAGGCTGGTTACGACTACACGGTGCTGGTCTATGGCGCCGTCGGTGCCCCGTCGCTGACGCTGCTGTCGGACGACAACAAGCTGCCAACAACCTCGACCAACGCCAAGATCCGCCTGATCAACGGCCTGAGCAACAGCACCGCTGGTGTGAACCTGAACGTCAACTACGCGGCCTACGCCTCGAACGTGACGGCGGGCTCGACCTCGGTGCCGGCCCAGATCGCTGCGGTGACCGACGCGCTGATGACCGTGACGACCACGTCCTCGACGCTGTTCACGCAGACCGACACCGACATCACCGCGAACAACGTCTACACCGTGTTCGTGCTGGGTGACGGCAACGGTACGGTTTCGGCTTCGCTGCGTCGCGAACGCTGATCAGCGTTAACTAGATCCTCCCTGTTGGCCACGACCTCGCAAGAGGCGTGGCCATTTTTTTTGGGATGGCAAGATCACACCTATGGATGACTTGCCGGTTCCCACCACGTTGCAGCTGCGCCGGCTCCGCCAGCAGTGGCGGTCGGCCGGCTGGCCGTGCCAGGACATGCTGGAGCTGGAATTGCTCGCCTGCGGCTGGCTGGAACGGCTGCGCGATGGCCACGGGCGGGAGACGCTGCGGCTGACAGATGCCGGTATCGCGGTGCTGCATGCCGGGTTTCAGAAGAACCGGGGGCTGCGGGACCGGCACGAGACCCTGGTGGCGCGCATGGCGGTGGAGTTGCAGCGCGCGGGGCGCCTGGTGTGGCGGGGGCTGTCGCTACGCGCCGGCCTGTTGCGCGAGGACGATCCAGCTCGGATGCGCTGGGTGAATGCGATGCCCGACCTGTATTCAGTCCGGAACACCACCGTCGAGGACTACCTGGAAGCGGCGGTGCACGAGATCAAGGTGAGCCGTGCCGACCTGCTGGGTGAGTTGCGCCGGCCCGCCAAGGCCCAGGCCTACCTGGCGCTGAGCAGCCAGTGCTGGTACGTGATCAAGGCCGGCATTGCCCATCCGGAGGAGATCCCTGCGGCGTTTGGCGTGCTCATTGCGCATGAAGGCATCCAGGGGGGCGGGACCATGCACTTTGAACTGGCCCGTCCCGCACCTCGGCGGGCGCAGCGGCCGGACTTCGGGACCTGGATGGCCCTGGCCCGGGCCACGCCGGTACCGTCACCACTGGACGACGGTCAGGACGGGTTGCCGGACGCAGGGCCCTGAACCTGTCGGCCGCGGCCTCACCCCTTCTTGAGGATGCCTTCGCAAACTGCCTTGTCCGACTGCTCCTGCTTGGCGCAGACGCCGTCCAGCTGGGTGCGCAGGCGGGTCAGGCTGGCAGTGTGCTGGCCCTTGGCATTCCAGGCATTGAGCTGGCTGCCCACCTTCTGCAGGGCTCGGGCACTGCGCTCATAAAACGCGCCCTTGTCCTTCTCCGCCTCGGCGAGCAACTGGGCCGCCGCCTTCTCGATACGGGCCGAGTCCTGCGGTGTCAGCTCCACCAGCGCGGTCAGGTAGCTGGAGCCCCATTGCAGGCGGGTGGCGGGGCCTTCGCTCTTGTTGAAGGCCTCTTCATACCAGCGCAGCGCCTCTTCGGTGCGGCCCTGCTTGCGGGCATTGCCGCCCAGGTAGCTCATCAGGTAATACGGCGAGTGGCTCTTGGCCAGGCTGGCCTTGAGCAAGGCATCGCTGTCGGCCCACAGGCCGGCACGGCCCAGCACATGGGCCGCCGAGGTGATTACCGCCTGACGCTCATAACCGTCGGTGACCTCCTGGTCCACCTTGGCGGCGGCCGCCTTCACTTCACTCAGCAGCGCTGCATCCAGCTTGGGGTTCAACGCCGTCTTGGGTTCATCCAGGCGCGCCAGTTCCACACGGGCCAGCAAGGCCTGCAGGCGGTCCGCACGCGACAGGGTGGTGTCGGCCTGGAAGCGCTTCAGCGCGGTGTCCAGGCGCGGCACCAGCGCCTGGCGCTCCGGCCCGGCCGCAGGGGCCAGCGCCAGGGCGATGTCGTCGGCATAGTTGGCCAGCACGTCGACCTGCACGCGGGAAGCCGCAGGGTCGGCCAGCACCTTGTCCACACGGGCGCGCAGGGCAGCGTCCGGCTTCAGGCCCTTGCCGCCTTCATTGGACGCCAGCGCCTTGAGCCACAGGCGGGTGCTGGTGTCGTCATCCACGCCCTGGCTGGCCTGGGCCAGCCTGGCGAGCAACGCCGCACGTTGAGTGGCCGGCACCAGTTGCTGTTCATCGGTTTCCCAGCCGTAGAAGCCCAGCAGCTTCCACTCACTCACCGACAGCTTGCGGCCGGCCTGCGCGTCCGCCAGCACGGTCTTCACGGGACGGCCACCAGCCAGGCCCAGCTGCAACACATGGAGCACCTGCGCGGCATCGGCCTCGCCCGGCAACCGGGTCAGTTCCTGGCCACCATTGCTGAACAGGATGAGCGTCGGATAACCACGCACCTTGAACCGCGCGCCCAGGCGCTGGGCGCCGGGGTTGTCGCCATCGATATGTACCGCCACGAAGGCACGCGACTGCTCGATGAAATCGGCGCGGTTGAACAGGGTGGCCTTGAGCTGGTTGCAAGGCGGGCACCATTTGGCACCCCAATACAGCAGCACCGGCTTCTTCTCGTTGCGGGCCTGGGCGAAGGCGCGTTCGATGTCAGTGTCTCCCGACGCCTCCTGCCAGGCCACGGCGGCGCTGGCACTCGCGGCCAGGCTGGCCGGCATGAAAGCGGGGACGGTCCCCATGGCCGTCACGGCGGCGGCCAGCAGGGTCACGCGCAGGGCGCGGTGGATGGAGTGCGTACGGGTCATGGCGCCATTGTGGCGCGATCCCTTCAGCGCAGATATGCGGGTGGCTTCTAAGCAAACATGGTCAGGCGGCTCAAGCCGTCCACCAGACGCACGCCTGGCGCCTGGTGGCCGTCCCCCGAAGCTCCTGGAAAAGCGCCCGGCGCTCTGGCATATCACCCGGCAGGCTTCATGGCCTCTCGCCGGGCCAGGCTTTCGGGGGGCCAATAAAGCTGGCGGTCGTAATACGCCGGCACGGCCGGCACGTCTGGTGGCAACACCACCCAGGGCTGCTTGGAGGCGGTGAAGATGTGGATGTCCGGCGGCACTCGGTCCGGCTCGTCCAGCGTGCCGACGCGGACGAAATGGGCCCGCTCCCCGGCTCCCGCATAGTGGCTGGAAAGGGCTACCCAGCAATCCGGGCAGCGCCAGATCACCTGGCCCTTGCCGCTGTTGGACGGTGTGAGCACCCGTTGGGGCGTCTCACCCAGCCAGACGAAGCGGTCGGCCTCGATCATCGCGTTGAGCGCGAACGAGGCACCGGATTCGCGCTGGCACCAGCGGCAGTGGCAGCAGTGCACAAACAGTGGGCGGTCCGTCATCCGGTAGCGGATGCGGCGGCAATCGCAGCCGCCATCGAAGCTGGGAGGGAGATCACTCATGGCACCCTCCCGCCGCTTACTTCAACAGGCCTTCAGCCTTCATGGCCTCCTGCACGGCCGGGCGTGCGGCCACGCGGGCCCGGTAGGCCACCAGGTTGGCGTAGCCGCTGACGTCCACGCCCACGTGCTGGCCCCAGTTGGTGACGGTGAACAGGTAGGCATCGGCCACGGTGAACTTGTCGCCCATCAGGTATTGCTTGCCGGCCAGTTGGCCGTCCAGCCATGTCAGGCGCTCATGCAGCTTGTTGCGGGCCAGCGTCTTGGCCTCTTCCGGCATGGCGGGGTTGAAGAGCGGGCTGAAACCCTTGTGCAGCTCGCTGGTCAGGAAGTTGAGCCACTCCTGCAGGCGGTAACGCTCCAGCGTGCCGTTGGGCGGGGCCAGGCCCTTGTCCGGCGCCTGATCGGCGAGGTATTGGACGATGACCGGGCCTTCGCTGAGGCGCTGGCCGTCGTTGAGCTCCAGCAGCGGCACATAACCCTTGGGGTTGATGCCGTAGAAGTCGGTGCCGTCCTGCAGCTTGTGGGTCTTGGTGCTGGCCAGGACCAGATCAGCGTCCAGGCCCGCTTCGCGCAGCACGATGTGGGGGGAGAGCGAGCAGGCGCCGGGGCTGTAATAAAGCTTCATGGGGTCTCCTGTTGGAATCTGGGGGAAATCAAGCCGGCACCTTACGCGCGCTCGCGCGAGCAGGCAATGCCTGCATGCACCAGCGGGGCGTCTGCTGGTGGTGTGCCGGTGGACGGTCGGCCGCTGGACGGCGGTCGCTCGAAACAGCTCAGGGGCAGTGTCGTTCCGCAGGGGCGAGGCTTGGCCATAATCGGCCCGCATCCTGGAGGAGCGTCTTGAGATCCCCTGCCCCTGCTTTCCCGTCCCCGTCGCGACACGTCGGCGCCTCGGCCTTGCGTGCCCTGGCAGTCTCGGTGGCCACGATGCTGCTGCCCAGCTGGGCCGCCGCGCAGTCCGCGGCTCCCGCTGTTGACAGTCCGCTGCTCAAGCCCTGCCGGGTCGAGGGCGTTTCCACTGGCGTGCAGTGTGGGCGCATCAGTCGGTTGCTGGACCCCACCAAGCCGCAGGGCACCCGCATCGACATTCACTTCGTGGTGGTACCGGCCCTGGCCCGCAACAAGCTGCCGGACCCGGTGCTGATGCTGGCCGGCGGCCCGGGCCAGAGTGCCATCGCCCTCACCGGAGCGGTGCTGCCGCGCCTGTCGCGCCTCAACTACCGGCGCGATCTGGTCTTCATCGACCAGCGCGGCACCGGCCGTTCCGCCCCGCTGGATTGCCGGGATGACGGCGAGCAGAGCCTCAAGGAAGCCTTCGAGCCGGACCGGCGCGAGCGGCTGCTCAACGAATGCCGCCAGCGCTTGCAGGCCCTGCCCTATGGCGACCTGCGCCAGTTCACCACCACGCTGGCCATGCAGGACATGGACGCGGTGCGTGAGGCGCTGGGGGTCGAGCGCTGGAATCTGCTGGGGGCCTCCTACGGCACCCGGGCCGCGCTGGAGTATCAGCGCCAGTTTCCGCAACGGGTGCGTCGTAACGTGATCGATGGCGTGGCGCCACCGGATATGGTGCTGCCGGTGTCCTTCTCGCAGGACGGCCAGGCCGCGCTGGATGCCGTCTTCACCAACTGCGAGCAGGATGCCGCCTGCCACGCGCGTTACCCCGCCCTGCGCGCCGACTGGCAAGCGTTGCTGCGCAGCCTGCCGCGCAAGGTCAGCATGCAGCACCCGGTCACCACCCGGACCGAGGAGGTGACGCTGACGCGCGATGCATTGGTCTCGGCGGTCCGGCCGCCGCTGTACGCGCCGACGCTGGCCGCCGCCCTGCCCGCCGCCATCCACGACGCCAGCGAAGGCCGCTTCAACGGCCTGGGCACCCTGGCCGGCATGGTGGGTGGTGGCGGGGACTCGACGCGGCTGTTCACCGGCATGCACTTCTCGGTGGTCTGCGCGGAAGATGCGCCCCGCATGGGCACGGCCACGGACGCTCCCGGAAGCGATTTCGGCACCCTGGACCGCGAGCTCTATACCAAGGCCTGCCAGCAGTGGCCGCGCGGTGTGGTGCCTGACGCGTTCTACAAGATTCCCGCCGCACGGCAGCCGGTGCTGGTGCTCAGTGGGGGTGCCGACCCGGCCACCCCGCCGCGCCATGGGGCCCGTGTGACCCAGGCCCTGGGACCGATGGCGCGCCATGTGGTGGTGCCGCAGGCGGGCCACGGGGTCGCCCTGAGCCTGAGCTGCATGCGCGACGTGCTGTTCCGCTTCATCGATGCCGCCAAGGATGAGGACGCGCTCAAGGTCGACGCCAGCTGCGCCGAGCGCATTCCACGCCCCAGCGCGTTCCTGCCACCCACCCCCGAGACGGTGGCCGCTGCCGCCTCGGCCGCTCGCGCCACCGAGCGCCAGCGCGAGAGCCGCCGCAACCCACTTCCTTCGTCGCCGGAGACCGCTCGATGATCCGCATCCATGGCCTGCACAAGGCCTTCGAGGCCCGCACCGGCGGCGGCCTGTTCAAGCGCGCCAGCAAGCGCACCGTCACGGCCGTCGATCAGCTGGACCTGGACGCACCGGACGGAGTGATCACCGGCCTGCTGGGCCCCAACGGCGCGGGCAAGACGACCTCGCTGCGCATGCTGGCCGGCCTGTTCAAGCCGGACCGGGGCAGCATCCAGGTCGATGACATCGACGTACTGGCCCAACCGCGCGCGGCGTTGGCCCGCATGGGCGTGCTGGGCGATGCGCACGGCCTCTACCCCCGCCTCACCGCCCGCGAGAACATCGTCTATTACGCAAGGCTGCAGGGCATGCCCAAGGACCAGGCACAAGCCCGTGCGGAGGCCCTGAGCGAATTGCTGGACCTGCGCAGCATCCTGGAGCGGCGTGCCGATGGTTTCAGCCAGGGCGAACGCATGAAGACTGCGCTGGCTCGCGCCCTGGTGCACGACCCCGCCAACATCGTGCTGGATGAGCCCACCAACGGTCTGGATGTGGTGGCCACACGCGCGCTGCGCGAGGTATTGCGCCACCTGCGTTCGCCGCAGGGTGGGGCCAAGTGCATCGTGTTTTCCAGCCACATCATGCAGGAGGTGGAGCAGCTATGTGACCAGGTGGTTGTGATGTCGCAGGGCCGCTCGGTGGCCACGGGCACGGTGCCGGACCTGCTGGCCCGCACCGGCACCGACCGTTTCGAGGACGCCTTTGTGGCCCTGGCCTTCCCGGAGGCCACTCTCACCGCTGGCCAGGAGGTCTCCGCATGAGCCGCGCTGCTTTCCACACTGCGTTCCGCGCATTTTTCACCGTCTTCCGCAAGGAGGTGGTCGACGCCCTGCGGGATCGGCGCACGCTGTTGCGGCTGATGATTCCGGCGCTGCTGATGGGTCCGCTGATGCTGACCATGATGTCGGGGCTGATCGCCTCGTTCGAGGAACGGGCCGAAAAGCGGGAGATCAGCGTCCTGGGCATCGAGCACGCGCCCACCCTGCGCAACTACCTGGAGCGGCAGACCTACACCGTCAAGACCGCGCCTGCTGACTACGAGGCGCAGTTGCGCTCGTCGCGGCTGGGCGATCCGGTGCTGGTGATCCCGGCGGATTTTGAGGTGATGTTGGCGGGTGGCCGCCCGGTCACTGTTGAGGTCGTGAACGACAGCGCCAACCAGCGCGCCTCTGTGGGCGTCAACACGCTCAACCGGCTGTTGCAGGGTTTCAGCCAGGAGCGCACGCTGCTGACGTTGGCGTTGCGGGGGGTGGGCACGGAGCAGCTGCAGCCGGTGAAGGTGGAGGAGCGCGACCTGGCCAGCGTGCAGGCGCGGGCTACGCGCATCACGGCCATGCTGCCGATGTTCATCATGATGGCGGTGCTCTATGGTGCGCTGACGGCGGCGCTGGACAGCACGGCAGGCGAGCGGGAGCGCGGTTCGCTGGAGCCGTTGCTGGTCAACCCTGCGCCGCATGGGGCCATCGTGGCTGGCAAATGGGGGGCGGTGGTGTTGATGGGTATGGCGGTGGCGCTGCTGTCCAACATCAGCTTCCTGCCGGCGCAGCAGCTCATGCGCAGCGACAGTTTGCAGGCCATGTTCCAGTTTGGCTGGCATGAGGCGGTGCTGTTCCTGTTGCTGCAGCTGCCACTTGGGGCGGGGCTCTCTGCGGTGCTCATGGCGCTGGCCATTCGCACCAAGACCTTCAAGGAAGCGCAGGCCAGTGCCACGCTGGTGATGACGGCGGTCTCGCTCACGCCGATGGTCTCGATCATGAACCCCGGGGCGGAGGCCAACTGGCACCTCTGGGTGCCGGGCCTGGCGCAGAACGCGCTGATGATGCTGGTGCTCAAGGGTGAGCCGCTCACCCTGATGAAGGTGATGCCCAGCATCGTAGTGGGCACCCTCCTCACCGTCGCCGGCCTCGCCTTCGTCACCCGCTCCATGCGCGCCGCAGTCGCCCGTTAAAACCACAGATGAGCAGACCCTAGGCCTGAACAGCCGGGGGCTCACATCCCCGGCTCTTCTAGGCATCGAGTCGCGCAGAACGCGCGCAGCGCCGTTCAAGCGGGGCTCTGGTTAGCGAACAGGGCCACCGCCGGGCCGCCCCAAGGTGGCCCTCAGCCCCCTCGGGGGGCGGGATGGACGGGCCCTAGGACCGAACAGCCGGGGGCTCACATCCCCCACTAGCGCTCCTCTATGCAAGGAGTCGCGCAGAACGCGCGCAGCGCCGTTCAAGCGGGGCTCTGGTTAGCGAACAGGGCCACCGCCGGGCCGCCCCAAGGTGGCCCTCAGCCCCCTCGGGGGGCGGATGGACAGGCCCTAGGCCTGAACAGCCGGGGCCCCAAAACACCGGGGGTCAATGTTTTATCGCGAGAGCTTCCTGAACGCGTTGCTGCCACGGCAGCGTATGCACGATGCCGTTGAGCTGGATGGCGGATTCGAGCGGTGCCAGCACTTCGCCAGCGCGGTTGAGGAACTGCAGATTGGTCACCAGGGCCATGGGATCGACCATGCTGACCATGCCGTACGGCATGCAGACCCAGTCCCACGCCACGCCGGCCGCACCCAGTTCCGACTCGCCCGACCACAGGGTTTGCCCCATGGCCGGCTGCTCGTCGTCTCCCGCCACCAACACGCGCGTGCTCAAATGCGCGAACTGCAAGCGAGGAAGCCGCTGGACATCACACAATATTCGCGGCCATGCGTACACAATCCATGCTGGAGTCATTGTCAGAATTGTTGAGTTGAATTGGCGGGTTTGTTGCTCCCTGACTTGAAGTGTGGGCACGAAGCGCAAACACCGCCAGCTGTAAACCCTAGCAGGGGCGGGAATGCGTCACAACGCTTCTGGCCTCCGCAGGCCAGATACAAGGAACGGCCCTTGAGGCCGGGGCAATCGATGCTGCAAGGCGGATACCAGTCAGTGCTCGAGGCGCGCTCACGGGATGAATTCCGGAGCGAGATCACGCGGTTCGCGAATGATCTGGACTTCGAACGTTTCTCGGCCATCCTGGTCGTGGACCGGGCCGTGGGCAGCTCGGATTTCATCGCCGTGGAAAACGCGCCGGCGGGCTTCAGCAATATCTTCAATGACCCGCGGCTGGGCAAGAAAGACCCGGTCATGCAGCATTGCAAGCGCCAGAGCGTGCCCATCGTCTGGAACCAGCAGACCTACCTCAAGCATGACGCACCCGAGCTCTGGGAAGCGCAGGCGCCGTTCGGCTACAAGGAAGGCATCTCGCTGGCGTTGCACCTGCCCGAAGGCCGTCACTTCGTGCTGGGTGTGAACCGCGAACAGCGCCTCCCCAACAACCCGGTCACCCTCACCCGCATGGTCGCCGACTTGCAGCTGTTCGCCGTGCACGCGGTCGACGCCGCCATGCGTGTGCTGCTGCCCCACACCGCCAGCGCCGCAGAGGCCGACACCCCCCGGCTCACGCCGCGGGAGCTGCAGTGCCTGCACTGGACCATGGAAGGCAAGACCGCCTGGGAAGTGGGCACCATCCTCTCCATCACGGAGCGGACCGCTGTGCTGCACATCAACAATGCCATGCACAAGCTGGGCTGTACCAACAAGCATCAGGCGGTGCTCAAAGCCTTGCGGCTGGGCCTGATCCGCTGATGCTGCCGCGTCCGAAAGCCTGAAAACACTGTAAGAGCTGACAGTTATGCAGGCTGGCGCTGACTGCTTCAATTCGTTCCGTGCACATCACTTATTGATGCACCCCACCGAATCTGGAGCGTCTCATGCAAGCCCAACATCCTTCCGTCATCGCCAACACCGAAGAACAAGCGCTGGTCGAGCTGGACCTGGAGACCCTGGTCCACGTCGGCGGTGGCACGCCCAAGGGCACCTGGCAGGAAGAAGCGCTGACTGTCACCGTGGAATCCGTGGACACCAGCCCCACGCCCAAGGGCACCTGGTAAACCCCTCGCGAATCGCCGGATTCGCGACCTGGAGGTAAAGCGATGGTGGCGCTGTTCCGCGCCGAAGCCCAGGCCGCCCAACAACAGGCCTGGCTCGGATCGGTGCAACTGCATCGCCCCGCGACCCTCCGCTGGCTGAGCATTCTGGCGCTGGGTGGCGTGATCGCTGTCGGCGCTTTCTTGTTCACCACTGAATACACCCGCAAGGCCCGCGTCAACGGCCTGCTGGTGCCAGAACGAGGCGTTGTGCGCTTGAGTGTGCCGCAGAGCGCCACGGTACTGGCTCGCCCCGTCCAGGACGGACAGCAGGTGCAAGAAGGGGATGTGCTGTTTGTGCTTTCGCTCGACAGCGCAGACCCCACCGGCGACGGGCTTTCGCAGACCTTGCGGGAGCGTGAGCGCTCGCTGGACGCCGCACAGGCGCAACAGCGGGCACTGGCGCAACGACAGGCGGCTTCCTTGAAGGACCGGCTGGAGACATTGCAAAACACATTGCGGCAGGCGGATGCCGAGCTGCAACTGCACACTCAACGCGAATCGCTGTCACAGGAAAGCCTGAGGCGCCTGGAATCACTGGCCAAGGATCAGTTTGTTTCCAGTGCGCAGGTTCAGGCAAAAAGGGAAGAGTTACTTGGCCTGCAGGCCCAACGGCAGTCTCTGGCGCGCGAGCGGGAGAACCTGCACCGGGAGGGGTTGGGCTTGCAGGCCGAGTTGCTCGCACTGCCGTTGAAGACGGAGGTTCAGCAGGGGGAAATCACCCGCGACCTCGCCGCGCTCAAGGCACAGGGGATTGAGACCGAGGCGCGCAAGCGCCTGGTCATCCGCGCGCCCAGCGACGGGCAGGTCAGCACGGTGCTCGCGACCCCCGGGCAGATGGTGCAGGCCGGCGCTCAACTCGCCGCCCTGCTCCCCGCCCGCACCCCCATGCAGGCCCATCTCTACGCGCCGTCGAGCGCGGTCGGCTTTTTGCGGCCGCACCAGGCTGTGCGCCTGCGTTACCAGGCCTTCCCCTATCAGAAGTTCGGCCAGCAGGAGGGTGAGGTGCTGCAGGTGTCCCGCACACCGTTGCCCGCCGCAGAGCTGGCCCAACTGGGGCTGCCCGCCGCCATGGCGCAGGGCGAGCCGATGTACCGCATCACCGTGCAGCTGCAGCGCCAGTCGGTCGAGGCCTACGGGCAGGACCAGGCATTGAGCCCCGGCATGCTGCTGGAAGCCGACGTGCTGCTGGAACGCCGCCGGCTGATCGAGTGGATCTTCGAACCGTTGCTGAGCCTGGCCCGCCGTGTCTGAGTCCCTGGCCTCACAGGTGTTGCAGCGCCTGAACCTGGGTTGGCGCCGCCAGCGTCACATCATCCTGCAGACGGAAGCCGCCGAATGCGGCCTGGCCTGCCTGGCCATGATTGCCGCCGCGCATGGCCAGCGCTGGACCCTGGCCGAGCTGCGCCAGCGCTTTGCAGTGTCCCTCAAGGGCCTCACGATGGCGGACCTGGTGCGCATGGGCGCACAACTGGGCCTGACCGCCCGCGCGCTGCGCGCCGAGCCGCAGACCCTGCACCGGCTGCAAACACCATGTGTGTTGCACTGGGACTTCAATCACTTCGTGGTGCTGGAGCGCGTGGCGGGTGACACCGCCGTCATCCTCGACCCCGCGCTGGGTGAACGGCGGGTGGCGCTGGCCGAGCTGTCACGCCATTTCACCGGCGTGGCGCTGGAGCTGCGGCCCGGCATGGCATTCGCGCGCAAGGCGGCCGCACCAGCGCCCCGCTGGTCGCAGTTGCTGGGCCATGTGACCGGTCTGCGCCGCTCGCTGGCCCAGGTGTTGCTGCTGGCGCTTGGCCTGGAGCTGCTGGGCCTGCTGGCGCCCTTCCTGCTGCAGTGGACGGTCGACGGCGTGGTGGTCAGTGCCGATCGGGACCTGCTGGTCACGCTGGGCATCGGCTTCGCACTGCTGGTGGTGCTGCAGGTGGCGGTGGGGTTCCTGCGCTCCTGGGCGGTGATGATCCTCTCCGCCTCGCTCAACCTGCAATGGCTGTCCAACGTGTTCTCCCACCTGCTGCGGCTGCCGCTGGCGTGGTTCGAGAAGCGCCATCTGGGCGACATCTGGTCGCGTTTCTCCAGCGTGCAGGAGATCCAGAAGACCCTCACCGGCAGCTTCATCGAAGCGCTGCTGGACGGCGTGATGGTGCTGTTGACACTGGCCATGATGGCGCTCTACAGCCCGCGTCTCAGCGCCATTGCGCTGGTGGCGGTGGCCGGTTATGCGGCGCTGCGCTGGGCTTTCTTCAAGCCGCTGCGGGAGGCGCAGGAAGAAGCATTGACCCATGAGGCGCGGCAGAACGGCCACTTCCTCGAATCCCTGCGCGGCGCGCAGGCGATCAAGCTGTTCAACGCCCAGTCGGACCGCAGCGCCCGTTTTGCCAACCTGGTGGTGGAACAGATGAACGCGAGCCTCACCGGCCGCAAGCTGGAGCTGGGCATGACCCAGGGCAACCGCCTGTTGTTCGGGTTGGAGCGTGTGGCCATCATTGCCCTGGGCGCCATGCTGGTCCTCGACAAGGAGTTGTCCGTAGGCATGCTGTTCGCGTTCCTGGCCTACAAGGATCAATTCAGCCAGCGCGTAGGCGCGCTGATCGACAAGGCCGTGGTGCTCAAGATGCTGCGTCTGCAGGGCGAGCGGCTGGGGGACATCGTGCTGAGCGCGCCAGAAGCGGAGCTGGAAGTCCCCGGGCGTGTGGTGCCGGCGGCCGCCACGCTGGAACTCGACGGGTTGCGCTTCCGTTATGCAGACGGTGAACCCGAGGTCATCACCGGCTGCAGCCTGTCCATCGCGCCCGGGGAATCCGTGGCCATCGTGGGCCCATCAGGCTGCGGCAAGACGACGTTGATGAAGCTGATGCTGGGCATCCATCTGCCGCAGCAGGGGGAAATCCGCATCGGCGGTGTGGCGCTGTCCCAGCTGGGGGCTCACGCCTGGCGCAGCCGCATCGGCACGGTGATGCAGGACGACCAGCTCTTTGCCGGCAGCATTGCGGACAACATCAGCTTCTTCGACCAGCAGGTCGACGCCGCCTGGGTGCGCGAGTGCGCCCGCCTGGCCTGCGTGCTGGAGGATATCGAGGCCATGCCCATGGGCCTGCAAACGCTGATCGGGGACATGGGCTCCAGCCTCTCCGGCGGGCAACGCCAACGCCTGTTGCTGGCCCGGGCCTTGTACAAGCGGCCGCAGTTCCTGTTCCTGGACGAAGCCACCAGCGCACTGGATGTGGACCGCGAGCGGCAGGTCAATGCGAGCCTGCGCTCGCTCCCGCTGACCCGCATTGTCATTGCCCACCGGCCGGAAACCATCGCGGCGGCGCAGCGGGTGGTGAGCCTGCAGGGCGGGCGGGTGGTGCAGGACCTGCGGAGCGTGCATCAGCACGCGTGAGCGCGCGTGCGCCCGCGTTCGCACGCCTGATCAGGCCGATCAGCCCCGAGGAGCGGGCGCGGTTTCCTCTTCCATCCAGCCCAGCCAGCGCATCGCCTGCTCGCGGCTTTCGCCGCACATGTCTTCACTGGGCATGAGGGAGCTGCAGACGTCGGGCCTGTCCGGCTGACCAAAGATGCGGCAGCGGTTGTGTTCATCCAGCTGCACGCAACGCATCCCCGCTGGCTTGCCGTCGGGCATGCCGGGGATGGCGCTGCTGATCGACGGTGCGATGCAGCAGGCGGCGCAGTGGGAACGACATTGCATAGGTGCCCATTGTCACCGCGCGGGCCGCAGGCCGATGCCCATTCCCCTGTGACTTATCCACAGGCCCGCGTAAAATCGGTGCCCTTCCCTCCAGCCCAATTCCACCCGGTCGGTTGATGCGTTTGTTGATGCACTCATCGCCACCCGGGTTCTGAGCCATGCTTTATCCCAAAGAGTTCGACGTGATCGTGGTCGGTGGCGGCCATGCCGGTACCGAAGCCGCGCTGGCTGCGGCCCGCATGGGCGTCAGCACCCTGCTGCTGACCCACAACATCGAGACGCTGGGGCAGATGAGCTGCAACCCGTCCATCGGCGGCATCGGCAAGGGCCATCTGGTCAAGGAGGTCGACGCGCTGGGCGGCGCGATGGCCGCGGCCACCGACGAGGGTGGCATCCAGTTCCGCATCCTCAATGGCTCCAAGGGGCCGGCCGTGCGGGCCACCCGGGCCCAGGCCGACCGCATCCTCTACAAGGCTGCCATCCGCCAGCGCCTGGAGAACCAGCCCAACCTGATGCTGTTCCAGCAAGCCGTGGACGACCTGATGGTGGAAGGCGACCGGGTCGTCGGCGCCGTCACCCAGTCGGGCCTGCGCTTTCGCGCGCGCGCCGTGGTGCTGACCGCAGGCACCTTCCTGGACGGCCGTATCCATATCGGCCTGCAGAACTACGCTGCCGGCCGCGCCGGGGATCCACCCGCCGTCTCGCTGTCCGGCCGGCTCAAGGAACTCAAGCTGCCGCAGGGCCGCCTCAAGACCGGTACGCCGCCGCGGCTGGATGGCCGCACCATTGACTTCTCCAGGTGCGCCGAGCAACCCGGCGACCTGGACCCCGTGCCGGTGTTCAGCTTCATGGGCCACGCCGGTCAGCACCCCAAGCAGTTGCCTTGCTGGATCACCCATACCAACGAACGCACCCACGAGATCATCCGCGCCGGCTTCGACCGCAGCCCGATGTTCACCGGTGTGATCGAAGGCGTCGGCCCGCGTTATTGCCCGTCCATCGAGGACAAGATCAATCGCTTTGCCGACAAGAATTCGCACCAGATCTTCCTGGAGCCTGAAGGGCTGACCACCCACGAGTTCTATCCCAACGGCATCTCCACCTCCCTGCCCTTCGACATCCAGTTGGCGGCCGTGCAGTCCATCCCCGGGCTGGAGAACGCGCACATCCTGCGGCCGGGCTATGCCATCGAATACGACTACTTCGACCCACGTGAACTCAAGTCCACCTTCGAGACGCGTGCCATCGGTGGCCTGTTCTTCGCGGGCCAGATCAACGGGACCACGGGTTATGAGGAGGCGGCGGCGCAAGGTCTGTTCGCCGGGCTGAATGCCGCCTTGCAGGTACAGGGCAAGGCGGGCTGGGTGCCCACCCGCGATCAGGCCTACCTCGGCGTGTTGGTGGATGACTTGATCACCAAGGGCGTCACCGAGCCTTATCGCATGTTCACCAGCCGCGCCGAGTTCCGCCTGCAGCTCCGGGAGGACAACGCCGATCTGCGCCTGACCGAAGCCGGCCGTGAACTGGGCTTGGTGGACGACGCGCGGTGGGATGCTTTCAACCGTAAGCGTGATGCTGTTTCACGTGAAACAGAGCGGCTGAAGTCGACCTGGGTGCACCCCAACATCCTGCCGCCCACCGACGCGGAACGGTTGGTCGGCAAGGCGTTGGAACACGAATACAACCTCATCGACCTGCTGCGTCGACCCGGTGTTCTCTTCGACACGGTTTCGGAGGTGGCCGCCATCGCCCGCCCGGAAGCCAAGGTGTCCCGCTCGGCCCTGCGTGAGCAACTGGGCACCACCCTCGCAGATGCGGTGATTGAGCAGGTGGAAATCAGCGTCAAGTACGCCGGCTACATCAGCAAGCAGCAGGACGACGTGGCACGCGCTTCCGCTTATGAACACCTCCGTCTGCCAGAAGATCTGGACTACGGCCTGGTGACCGCCCTCTCCTTTGAGGCACGCCAGAAGCTCAACAAGCATCGCCCCGAGACGCTGGGTCAGGCCTCCCGCATCTCCGGCATCACGCCGGCTGCCATCTCCTTGCTCATGATCCATCTGCGCAAGGGGCGCTTCAAGGGCTTCACCGAGAACGATCAGCGCGACAACAATCCGGCACCGCACGCGGCTTGATACGGAACGCCGCTCTGATGAACCCCCGCCAGCCTGACCGGTGATGCCGGCCCAGGCCTGGCTCATAGCTCCCTCCCATGACCGATCTCGACCTCCGTTCCCGTTTGGCTCAGGCCGCCCAGACGCTGCAGCTGCCGCTGAGCGACAAACAACTGGATCAGCTCATGGCCTACCTGGCCCTGCTGGGGAAATGGAACAAGGTCTACAACCTGACGGCAGTCCGGGACCCGGCGGCCATGTTGACCCAGCATCTCATCGACAGCCTGAGCCTGTTGCCGCCACTGCAGCGGCACGCGGCCGGGCAGCCGATCCGCTTGATGGACGTGGGGAGCGGAGGTGGGCTGCCCGGGGTGGTGATTGCCATCGTCGACCCCAGCATCGATGTGACCTGCGTGGATGCCGTGGGCAAGAAGGCATTCTTCATTGCGCAGGTCGCAGCCGAATTGGGCTTGCCTAATCTGCATGGCGAGCACGCACGGGTGGAGCAACTCAAGGCCGCGCCCTTCGACATCATCACGTCTCGTGCGTTTGCTTCTCTGGCTGACTTCACTGACTGGAGCCGGATGCACCTGAAGCCGGGTGCGGTGTGGGCGGCGATGAAGGGCCAGCATCCAACCGAGGAGCTGGCCGAACTGCAACAACGGGCGCCGGACCGCGAGGTGTTTCACGTGGAACAGCTCAATGTTCCAGGTCTGGATGCCCAGCGCTGCCTGCTCTGGATTCGTCCGGGTATTGCCGCCTCGGCGGCCTGACCCATCGCTGCACCGGTCGTCCGCCGCTGACGCAAAGTCAGCGCGGCAACCGACGTTTCAGCGACACAGAACTTCGACCGGCGGGCGGTGCGGGCGCTTCTTCTCTGACCAGTGGACGCCATAGCGGTTAAGCTTCCCGCCCTGCCCCGACGACGCGCCCACCCCAGGGTTGCCGACGTCTGTCTTCTTCTTCCGACCGATCGACCCCGTCCATGGCCAAGATCTTCTGCGTTGCAAATCAAAAAGGTGGAGTCGGCAAGACCACCACGACCGTGAACCTGGCCGCCGGGCTGGCGAAGATCGGCCAGCGCGTGCTGGTGGTGGACCTGGACCCGCAGGGCAATGCCACCATGGGCTCCGGCATCGACAAGCGGGCCCTGACCGCCAGCGTGTACGACGTGCTGCTGGAATCCACCACCGTGGCAGAAGCCCGTCAGCGGGCCGAGGCCTCCGGGTATGACGTGCTGGGCGCCAACCGCGAATTGGCTGGCGCTGAAGTAGAACTGGTGGAACTGGAACGCCGGGAGCAACGCCTGAAGGCCGCCTTGGCACCCATCACCAAGGACTACGACTTCATCCTGATCGACTGCCCGCCGTCGCTGTCGATGCTGACACTGAACGGCCTGTGCTCCGCCCACGGCGTGGTGGTGCCGATGCAGTGCGAATACTTTGCGCTCGAAGGCCTGACGGATCTGGTCAACACCATCAAGCAGATCCACGCCAACCTCAACGCCGACCTCCAGATCATCGGCCTGCTGCGCGTCATGTTTGACCCCCGCATCACGCTGCAACAGCAGGTCAGTGAACAGCTCAAGGCGCATTTTGGCGAGAAGGTGTTCGACACCGTCATCCCGCGCAATGTCCGCCTGGCCGAAGCCCCCAGCTACGGCATGCCCGGCGTGGTTTTCGACGGTGCGTCCAAGGGCGCACAGGCCTTCATCGACTTCGCGAAGGAAATGGTGCAACGCGTGGAGACCATGCGTTGAACACCCTGGAGGCCCTCGCCTGGCGGGCGGAGCAGGCCGGCCTGAACGCCGCCGCCTCTCCACGTGAAACATTGATTGACGGCTGGCTGCTGCGCCTGTCGCCAGGTGCAGCCAAGCGCTCTCGTTGCGTGAACGCGCTGGGCACCACCGGGCAGTTGCCGTTGGATGATTTGCTGCGTCGCTGCCGTCAGAGCTTCCAACAAGCAGGCCTCCCCCTGATCCTGCGCATGACGCCCTTCAGCCAACCCGCTGAACTGGACGACTGGCTGGCGGCCCGGCAGTGGCGTGCGTTCGACCCCGCCGATGTGATGGTGCTGCCCACACTCGACGCCTTTGCGGCCATGAACCCGGCCGACAACGCGGATGACGCCAGCGTGGAGGCCTTGTCGCCCGAGGTGTACGCCGCCCAGGTGGGTGCCATGCGAGGCTCCAGCGAGGAAGAGATCCAGGGCCATGCCGCGCGCCTGACGTCAGCGCCGGTCCCTCATCAGGCGTTCTGCCTGCGGGATGTTGATGCGGCCCGCACGCCGCTGGCCTATGGGCAAATTGCCGTCGACGGGACCATCGTCGGACTTTTCGACATCCTCACTCCACCGCAACGGCGTGGACGGGGCTACGGCCGACGGCTGTGCATCGCCTTGCTGGCCATTGCCCGCCAACAAGGGGCCACCGAGGCCTATCTTCAGGTGGGTGCCGACAATGTGCCGGCGCAGCGTCTCTACAGCGGCCTGGGCTTCCAGACGGCCTACCGCTACCACTACCGCAGCGACGATCCCAAAGCCTGGTCGTGAACGCGGCGGCGAGCCTGTTCCTCAGTCCCGTGGCGTCCAGACCTTCAGCATGATGTGGCGGGTGAACCCAGGCACATAGTCGTGCACATGCGCGATGCACACGTAGCCCAGGTGTTCATACATCTCGGAGACGTCGTCCAGCAGGGTCTCGATCAGCGCATCCACGCAGCCCCTGCGCAGGGCCTGGGCCTCCAGCTGGCGAAGGCAGTCCCCACCCAGCCCCTGCCCTCGCAGGTCCTCCCGGACCCAGAGGTCATTCACATAGAGCCGCCGGAATTCGGTGCGGCCATGACTGCCGGCGATCAACTCGCCGTCTTGATACAAGGCCACCGCGATGTCGGTGGCGTCACTGCCCTGGGCCTGCTGGCGCCCATGCAACAGCACGCCCGCGCGGATCGCCTCCAGGGCGGCGGCGGGCACCTCGGCGTCCCGCAGCCATTGCCGCCCGGCGCTCACACCAGCGCCGTCGCTTCGTCCACGCCCAGGTGCACATTCATTGACTGCACCGCGGCGCCGCTGGCACCCTTGCCCAGGTTGTCCAGGCGGGCCATGACCAGGATCTGCTGTTCGTTGCCAAACACGAAGAGGTCAACGTTGTTGGTGTCGTTGTCCGCCTGCACATCGAAAAAGCCGCTGGCCAGGGTCTGCGGGTCACGCAGCGGCATCACGCGGATGAAGCGCTCACCTTCGTAATGCGCCGCCAGCGCATCCCGCACCTGCTGCGGCGTGGTGCCCGCGCGCAAGTCGCTGAGATGCAGCGGCACTGTCACGGCCAGGCCCTTGTAGAAGTTGCCCACGATGGGCATGAACACCGGCGCCACCTGGAGGCCGGTGTGGGTCATCATTTCCGGGATGTGCTTGTGGGCCAGGCCCAGCGCATACGGGCGGGGTGAGGCCAACTGGGCATTGCCGCCCGCCTCGTACTCCGCAATCATGCTCTTGCCGCCACCGGAGTAGCCGGTGATGGAGGTGGCGGTCACGCGGGCATCCCGGGGCAGCAGGCCGGCATCCACCAGCGGGCGCACCGCCAGGATGAAGGCGGTGGCGTGGCAGCCCGGGTTGGCGATGCGCTTGGAAGCCCGGATGGCCTCGCGCTGGCCATGGGCCAGCTCCGGCAGGCCAAAGGCCCAACCCGGCGCCGTACGATGAGCCGTGCTGGCGTCGATCAGGCAGGTCTTGGGGTTGGTGACCATGGCGGCCGCTTCACGCGAGGCAGCGTCCGGCAGGCACAGGAAGGCCACATCGGCCGCATTCAGCAGCCGTGCACGCTCGGCCGGGTCCTTGCGCTTGTCCGGGTCAATGCGCAGCAGTTCCACGTCGTTCCGGCGCGCCAGATATTCATTGATGCGCAGGCCCGTCGTGCCTTCCTGCCCGTCCACATATACCGCGTACTTCATTGCCGCCGCTCCTGCAAAATCCGCTGCTTGTTCAGAAAACGCGAAGCATAAGGCCAATAGATGTCCGACACCGCGCGTCCGACCGATCTCCACATCGACGCAACATCCATGGAGGCCAGCACCCCGCTGGCCTCCCCGGTCTACCTGCTGCCCGGCTGGCTCAATTCCGGCCCGGAGCACTGGCAGAGCCATTGGGAAAGCCGCTGGGGCGATGTTCGCGTCGACCAGGCGGACTGGAACTGGCCCCGCCGGGGCGACTGGATGGCCCGACTGGATGAGGTGCTGCAGCAAGACACACGCCTGGACACCCAACCCGCGCTCCTGGTGGCCCACAGCCTGGGATGCCTGCTGGTCGCCGCCTGGGCAGCGCATTCCCGCCATACCGCCCGTGTGGCCGCTGCCCTGCTGGTGGCCCCGCCCGACACCGAGCGGGAGGACGTGCCCCCGCAGCTGCACAACTGGCGCCCCATCCGGCGCAGCCGGCTGCCCTTCCCCAGCCTGGTGGTGGCGTCTTCGGACGACCCGTATTGCAGCCTGGAGCGTTCAGCCGCCATGGCGGCGGACTGGGGCTCGTCCATCATCATCGCCGGGGCGCTGGGTCACATGAATGCGGCCAGCGGCATGGGCGAGTGGTCGGAAGGCCGTGCCCTGCTCCATAGGATCGCGGACAATCGCGCCCCATGGTGACCAAGAAACCCAAGGGCCTCGGCATGGGCCTGGAGGCCCTGCTGGGGCCCAAAGTGAGCGATACCCCCGCCCTGCGTGAGGGCGAACCCGGCGTGCTGCCGCTCACGCAGATGCAGGCCGGCAAATACCAGCCCCGTACCCGCATGGACGAGGGCTCGTTGTACGAGCTCGCGGAAAGCATCAAGGCGCAGGGCATCATGCAGCCCATCCTGGTGCGGCCCATCACCCCCACGGGGGCGGTGCGCTACGAAATCATCGCGGGTGAGCGTCGCTTCCGGGCGGCCAAGCTCGCTGGCCTGGCGGAAGTGCCGGTGCTGGTGAAGGCGGTGCCGGACGAAGCCGCCGCCGCCATGGCGCTGATCGAAAACATCCAGCGTGAGGACCTCAACCCGCTGGAAGAGGCCCAGGGCCTGCGCCGGCTGGTGCAGGAGTTTGGTCTCACGCATGAACAGGCGGCACAGGCGGTGGGCCGTTCACGCAGTGCGGCCAGCAACCTGCTGCGCCTGCTCAACCTGGCCGACCCGGTGCAGAACATGCTGATGGCCGGCGACCTGGACATGGGCCATGCCCGCGCCCTGCTCTCGCTGGACGGTGCCCATCAGATCACCAGCGCCACCGAGATCGCCGCCAAGAAGCTGAGTGTGCGCGAAGCCGAGAAACTGGTGCAGCGGCAACAGGCCTCGGCCGGCCGCCAGGCCCCGCTGCTGCGCGTTAAATCAGACAAGAGCCGCGACGTCCTGCGTCTTGAGGAAGAACTGTCGGACCTGCTCACTGCGCAGGTCGAAATCCGCGTCAAGAAAAAGACCAAGCGGGGCGAACAAGGCGAAGTGGCGATCAGTTTCAGCTCGCTCGACGAATTGAACGGCTTGCTGCAAAAGCTGCGCGGCGACACTGCCGACACTTGAAGTTCAGCAGGGCCTCCACCGGGCCCGCTGACGGGCCACGGACCCACTTTCCCGGGCCGCGCACAGCGGCCCGGCGTCCATAAAGGGCCCCTGCTTCTCGGGGGATAGTGCCGCGCCCGCGACGGCAGATCTGCACCCCACACCATTCGGCATGCTGACGCCAAACCGCGCAGCCATGGGCCTCCTGCGGCGGTCATATGTCATGGTCTGACCCGGGATTTCCCTCACGTGGGGGGCGTCAACCGTCGATAGTCCACGCCGTTGTACCGGGGTCACGTCTTGCTATCGCGCATCGCTCCCGATGGGCGTAGCATGGGCCGACAAAGCCTCTTTGGCAGCACGGTCGTCCTGGTGGAGGTCCTGCAGCTTGCTGAGGTTTGGGCCAGCATAGGATGGCCGCTTGCTAGGAACTGCTTGTTGAGTACACGCTGAGCTCGGAAAGCTCTGATGACGCCTTGGGTCATGGACGTCGCCAGAACTTCCTGGACGAAGCGGGCCCTCGTCGGGCCACGCTTCGCCTCCCAATGACTAACTTTGGAGGTCAGCATGGATGTGATCAGCCATTTCGCGGCACGCTACGAACGAAGCAAGGTCGAGGAAATCACGCTGGAGGAATACCTCCAGGAGTGCAAGCGCAACACCCTCGCCTACGCCACCGCGGCCGAGCGCATGCTCAAGGCCATTGGTGAGCCGCAGATGCTGGATACCCGCAACGACACACGGCTGTCGCGCATCTTCCAGAACAAGGTCATCAAGATCTATCCGGCCTTTGCCGAGTTCTTCGGCATGGAAGACGCCATCGAGCAGGTGGTGAGCTACTTCCGCCATGCCGCGCAGGGGCTGGAAGAGAAGAAGCAGATCCTCTATCTGCTGGGGCCCGTGGGCGGCGGCAAGAGTTCCATTGCCGAGCGGCTCAAGCAGCTCATGGAGCATGTGCCCTTCTATGCACTGAAGGATTCTCCCGTCAACGAGTCCCCGCTCGGGCTGTTCGACCCGGTGGAAGACGGCCCGCTGCTGGAGCGTGAATACGGCATCCCGCGGCGCTACCTGAACCGCATCCTCAGCCCCTGGGCCGTGAAGCGGCTGGATGAATACGGCGGCGACATCCGCAAGTTCAAGGTGGTCAAGCGCCATCCCAGTGTGCTCAAGCAGATCGGCGTGTCCAAGACCGAGCCGGGCGATGAGAACAACCAGGACATCAGCTCGCTGGTGGGCAAGGTCGACATCCGCAAGCTCGAGACCTATGCCCAGGACGACCCCGATGCCTACAGCTATTCCGGCGGCCTGTGCCTGGCCAACCAGGGGCTGCTGGAGTTCGTGGAAATGTTCAAGGCACCCATCAAGGTGTTGCACCCCCTGCTGACGGCCACGCAGGAAGGTAACTTCAAGGGTACCGAAGGTTTCGGTGCCATCCCCTTTGACGGCATCGTGCTGGCCCACAGCAACGAGAGCGAATGGAAGAGCTTCCGCAACAACAAGAACAATGAGGCCTTCCTGGACCGCATCTACATCGTGAAGGTGCCCTACTGCCTGCGGGTCAGCGAGGAAGTGAAGATCTACGAGAAGCTGATCCGCAACTCTTCTCTGGCCGAGGCCAAGTGCGCCCCCGGCACGCTGAAGATGATGGCGCAGTTCGCCGCCCTGACCCGGCTGAAGGAGCCTGAGAACTCCAGCATCTTCAGCAAGATGCAGATCTACGACGGCGACAACCTCAAGGACACCGACCCCAAGGCCAAGTCGCTGCAGGAATACCGCGACTATGCGGGTGTCGATGAGGGCATGTCGGGCATCTCCACCCGCTTCGCCTACAAGATTCTCTCCAAGGTCTTCAACTTCGATTCCACCGAGGTGGCGGCCAACCCGGTGCATCTGATGTATGTGCTGGAGCAGCAGATCGAGCGCGAGCAGTTCACCCAGGACGCCGAGCAGAAGTTCATCGGCTTCATCAAGGAGATCCTGGCGCCCCGGTATGCCGAGTTCATCGGTAAGGAAATCCAGACCGCCTATCTGGAAAGCTACAGCGAATACGGCCAGAACATCTTCGACCGCTATGTGACCTACGCGGATTACTGGATCCAGGATCAGGAATACCGGGACACCGACACCGGTGAAGTCTTCGACCGCTCGGCGCTGAATGCCGAGCTGGAGAAGATCGAGAAGCCTGCCGGCATCAGCAACCCCAAGGATTTCCGCAACGAGATCGTCAACTTCGTGCTCCGGGCGCGGGCCAACAACGCCGGCAAGAACCCGGCGTGGACCAGCTATGAAAAGCTGCGCACCGTCATCGAGAAGAAGATGTTCTCCAACACCGAGGAGTTGCTGCCCGTCATCAGCTTCAACGCCAAGGCCAGTGCGGACGAAGCCAAGAAGCACGAAAACTTTGTGCAGCGGATGGTGGACAAGGGCTACACACCCAAGCAGGTCCGGCTGCTGTGCGAGTGGTATTTGCGCGTTCGAAAGTCCAGCTGAAGCAGATGGCTCCCCCCTAACTCGCTGCGCGAGCCCCCACCCGGGGGCGCACCCGAAGGCCTGGCCAGGCCGGTCCCTTGGGTGCCGCTTGGCAACACGTCGCCAGCCGTGGCGGATCCAAGACTGAGGCTCTTCTATGACCCTGCAACAGATCATCGACAGACGGCTCTCGGGAAAGAACAAGTCGATTGGCAACCGGGAGCGCTTCCTGCGTCGCTACCGTGACCAGATCCGCGACGCGGTACGGCGCGCCGTCGACCAGCGCGGCATCCGCGACATGGAGCAAGGCGAGGATGTCCACATCCCCAAGCGCGACCTGAACGAGCCCGTGTTCAGCCATGGCGACGGGGGCACCCGCGAAGTGGTCCGGCCCGGCAACACCGAACACATCAAGGGTGACCGGGTGGCCAAGCCCCAAGGCGGCGGCCAAGGCCAAGGCGGCTCGCAGGCCAGCGACTCCGGCGAGGGCGATGACGACTTCGTCTTCCACCTCAGCAAGGAGGAGTTCATGCAGGTCTTCTTCGAGGACCTCGCCCTGCCCAACCTGGCCCGCACCACGCTCGCCGAGACGCCGGAATACAAGACCGTGCGCGCCGGTTATGTCACCGACGGCACGCCCACCAACCTGCATGTGGTGCGCTCGATGCGCGGCGCACTGGGCCGGCGCATTGCACTGGGCATGGAGAAGCGGCGCGAGCTGCATGAACTTGAAGCCCGGCTGGAAACGCTGCAGCACGAGGACGCCACCAAGCCCGATGTGAAGGCCTTGCTCGCGGAGACGGAAGCCCGCATCGTGCTGCTGCGCCAGCGCATTGCCGCCATCCCTTTCCTGGACCCGATCGATCTGCGCTTCCGCAACCGGGTCAAGGTGCCGCAGCCCACCACACGCGCGGTGATGTTCTGCCTGATGGACGTGTCGGGCTCCATGGATGAGAGCCGAAAGGACCTGGCCAAGCGCTTCTTCATCCTGCTGTATCTCTTCCTCACTCGCCACTACGAGAAGATCGACGTGGTCTTCATCCGCCATCACACGCAGGCGCAGGAGGTCGACGAGCAGAACTTCTTCCACGCCACGGAGACTGGCGGCACGGTGGTGTCGTCCGCGCTGGTGCTGATGGAGGAAATCATCCGCGCCCGGTATCCCGCCAACGAATGGAACATCTACGGCGCCCAGGCCAGCGACGGCGACAACTGGCACCACGACAGCGGCCGCTGCCGAGAGCTGCTGGCGGACAAGATCCTGCCGCTGTGCCGTTACTACGCTTATGTGCAGGTGGCCGAGGCCGAGCAGAACCTCTGGGAGGAATATGCCCGGCTGGCCGAAGAGGCGCCGCACTTCGCGATGCGCAAGGCCGTGGATGCCGCGCAGATCTACCCGGTCTTCCGCGACCTGTTCAAGAAGGAGGGTGTCAGCGCATGACGACCCACCGTGACCAAGGCCGCCGATCCCTGGAGGGTGAACCATGAGCAGTGTTGAAAACCGGCGCGCTGTCGGCGCCGGCCTGAACCAGGCCGAATACGGCGGACGGCGGACCAAGCCGCCACTGACCCAGATGAAGCCGCTGTTGCGCCGGCCCGAGCATCCGCTGCCCTCGCCCAGCGACTGGACCTTCGAGCTGGTTGAGCAGTATCACGACGTGATCCGCCAGACCGCTGAGCGGTACGGGCTCGACACCTATCCCAACCAGCTGGAGGTGATCTCTGCCGAGCAGATGATGGATGCCTATGCCTCCGTCGGCATGCCGGTGAACTACCGCCACTGGAGCTACGGCAAGGAGTTCATCGCCACCGAGCGCAATTACAAGCGTGGGCAGATGGGCCTGGCCTATGAGATTGTCATCAACTCCGACCCCTGCATCGCCTACCTGATGGAGGAGAACACGCTGGCCATGCAGGCGCTGGTCATTGCCCATGCCTGCTACGGCCACAACAGCTTCTTCAAGAACAACTACCTGTTCCGGATGTGGACCGACGCCTCGTCGATCATTGACTACCTGGTCTACGCCAAGAACTATGTGGCGGACTGCGAGCAGCGTTATGGCCTGGACACGGTGGAAGCCACGCTGGACTCCTGCCATGCGCTGATGAACCACGGCGTCGACCGCTATCGCCGCCCGGCCAAGCTCTCGCTGGCGCAGGAACAGGCCATGCGCAAAGACCGCGAGGCCTACGCCCAGCAGCAGGTCAACGACATGTGGCGCACCCTGCCCCGCCGCCCGGAGGACGAGGCCAAGGCCGAAGAGAAGCGCCGCTTTCCGGATGAGCCGCAGGAGAACCTGCTGTATTTCATCGAGAAGAACGCGCCCCTGCTGGAACCCTGGCAGCGGGAAATCGTGCGCATCGTCCGCAAGATTGCGCAGTACTTCTATCCCCAGCGCCAGACCCAGGTCATGAACGAAGGCTGGGCCACCTTCTGGCATCACCGGCTGCTCAACACCATGTATGACGACGGCTACCTGTCCGACGGCATGATGATCGAGTGGCTCAAGTCCCACACCAACGTGGTGGCGCAACCGCCGATGGCGCAGATCAATCCCTACGCGCTGGGCTTTGCGATGTACACCGACCTCAAGCGCATTTGCGAGCTGCCCACCGCTGAAGACCGCGAGTGGTTCCCGGGCATTGCCGGCAGCGACTGGCTGCCCACGCTGGACCACGCGATGCGCAACTTCAAGGACGAGAGCTTCATCGCGCAATACCTCAGCCCCAAGCTGATGCGGGACTTCCGCCTCTTTGCCATCCTGGACGAAGAGCAGCAGTCCGAATACGAGATCTCCGCCATCCACGACGAAGCCGGCTACCAGCATGTGCGCCAGGCCCTGTCGCGGCAATACGATCTCTCCACCCGCGAACCCAATATCCAGGTCTGGAACGTCAACCTGCGCGGCGACCGTTCCCTGACCCTGCGGCACACCCAGCATATGGACCGCCCCTTGCATGACGCCGCCCAGGAGGTGCTCAAGCATGTGGCGCGCTTGTGGGGGTTTGGTGTGCAGCTGGAGAGTGTCAATGGTCGCGGGGACGTGACCCGGCGCTGGAGCGTGCCCGCGCCCCAGCATTGAGCAGCACCCACGCGGGCACGCCCTCACGGTGTGCTCGCCACCACAACCGCCCTGCGGCTCAGCGCAACGGGAATATCTTCCCGGGGTTCATGATGTTGTGCGGGTCCAGCGCGGACTTCAGCACCCGCATCTGATCAATCGTTCCCGCCCCGGCCTCCTCCAGCAGGAAGTCCTGCTTGTGCAGGCCAATGCCATGCTCACCGGTGCAGGTGCCCTCCAGCCGGATGGCGCGCGCCACCATCTGCGCACTCAGGCGCTCGGCCAGTTCCCGCTCCTGCGGCTGCGCCGGATCGATCAGGTAGCCCAGGTGGAAGTTGCCGTCCCCCACATGGCCGACGATGAAATACGGCAGGCCACTGGCCTCCACCTCGAGCACCGATTCGTTGATGGACTCCGCCAGGCGGGAGATGGGAACGCAGGTGTCCGTGGTGACGCTGCGGCATCCCGGTCGCATCTGCAGCGCCGACAGATAGGCATGGTGACGTGCCGTCCATAGCCGCGTACGTTCTTCCGGGGTGGTGGCCCACTGGAAATCGGTGCCGCCCATCTCGCTGGCCAGGTCCTGCACGGTGGCAGCCTGCTCCTGCACACTGGCCGTCGACCCATGGAACTCCATCAGCAACATCGGGGATTCGGTCAGGGTCAGCTTGTCATGCCGGTTCACGGCGCGGACTGCATGGGCATCCAGCAGCTCGCAGCGCGCAATCGGCACCCCCATCTGGATGATGGCGATGGTGGTGCGTACCGCCGCATCGATGGTGGGGAAGGAACAGACGGCGGCAGATACCGCTTCGGGCAGGGGATACAGACGCAGCGTGACCTCGCAGATGGCGCCCAACGTGCCCTCGCTGCCCACATACAGCCGGGTGAGGTCGTAGCCGGCACTGCTCTTGCGGGCCCGCGACCCGGTACGGATGAGCCGCCCGTGCGGCGTGGCCACGGTCAGCCCGAGCACGTTCTCACGCATGGTGCCGTACCGCACGGCATTCGTTCCGCTGGCGCGGGTGGCACTCATGCCACCCAGCGTGGCGTCCGCACCGGGATCAATGGGGAAAAACAGCCCCAGGTGCCGAAGCTCCGCGTTGAGCTGGTTGCGCGTCACACCGGCCTGGACCGTCACGGTCAGGTCTTCGGCATGGATCTGCAGGATGCGGTTCATCCGGGAGAGGTCCAGGCTGATGCCACCCTGCACCGCCAGCAGGTGCCCCTCCAACGAGGTGCCCGCACCGTAGGGAATCACCGGCACCCGGTGTTCGTCCGCCAGGGCCAGCACCTCGGCCACCTCTTCGTTGGTCTCGGCAAACACCACCGCTTCAGGCGGTGCCACATCAAACGGCGATTCATCCCGGCCGTGCTGCTCCCGCACCGCCAGCGCGGTCGTGCAACGGCTGCCAAAGCGTTCCAGCAGGGCCTCCAGCATGGCGGCGGGCACCGGACGGGGGGCAATGCCCGAAAACTCTCGTGGCGCGTTCATCAGGGTCTCCTGCGGCCTCGTGGTGATGGCGGGGCCTGTCCGGGCCATTGTAGGAAGTCACCGCCCCGAGCCGCTGACGGGGGGCTCATCCACAGTGTTGTTGAAAGGGCTCCACCGCCATGGCGCTTGCCGGCAGGCGCTCACAGTGCCACGATAGAGCCACTCTGGCAGGGTTTGCGCCGCTGCCACTCCCGAAAGGAGTTCGCCATGTCCTCACCCTGGATGTCCCCCGCCCTGCTGTGGGCCCTGTTCCTGGTGCTGCTGGCCTTGACCCTGCTGGCCTCGCTGCGTTTTGACTGGTTGCAGGTCTGGTGGCAGGACCAGTTGCGGCAGGCCACCGGGGCCGAAGCCGCTGAATCAGCCGCCCGCGCTGACATCGCGGAGGTCCAGCGGCCCGGGAGCCTCCCGGCAGGGGAGGAAACCCGGTTACGCCGCCGCCCGGAACCGGCCGCGCCCGTGTCACGCAGCATCCAGGCGGCCCGTGCACCCACCCACCGCACCGCTGGCTTGTGGGCCCATGCCGCCACCCCGCATGCCGGCGTGCAGCGCAGCCTCTTCCATCGGAGTGGCCGCCGGCACTGAACGTCGCGCACCACGTCACCTGCGCGGCGGCTGTCGCGATCTGCGGCAAGATGCGGGCTTCACAGCACTTGCCGACACGCGCAGCCATGGCCAACCGACTTTCACAGATCGCCACACGCACAGGCGACGATGGCACCACCGGACTGGGTGACGGTTCACGCGTGCCCAAGGACCACCTGCGCATCGAGGCGATGGGGGATGTGGACGAACTCAATTCGCAGATCGGGGTGCTGCTGGCCGAGCCATTGCCCGAGCCGGTCCGGGATCTGCTGGTCACGATCCAGCACGAGCTGTTCAACCTTGGCGGTGAACTCTGCATGCCGGGCTACAGCCTGCTGAAGGATGCGGCGGTGCTTCACCTGGACCAGGCACTCGCCGATCACAACGCCGCCCTGCCCCGCCTGGCCGAATTCATCCTGCCCGCAGGCACACGCAGTGCCGCCATTGCGCACGTGTGCCGCACCGTCGCACGCCGGGCCGAGCGGGCCGTGGTCACCCTGGCCGCGCACGAGACCATCAACCCGGCACCGCGCCACTATCTCAACCGCCTGTCCGACCTGCTGTTTGTGCTGGCCCGCGTGCTCAACCGGGCCAACCTCGACGGAAAAGGCGGCGACGACGTCTATTGGAAAAGCGAACGCCTGGCGAGATATGAGGCCGCCGAGGCACAGGACGCGGCAGCAGCGGGTTCGGTGGATTCTTCCCCCACCACCTGAACGAGGCGCGTGCCCCGTCAGCTGGCCTTGGCCTTGTCCAAGGCGGCCACCGCACTTCTCAGGCGCTGGGCATAGGCCTCCTTCAGGCTCTCCGGAGACAGCACCTCCACCTGCCCGGCATGGCGCAACAGGTCCATCAGCAGCTCGGTAGCGTCGACGAACGGAATCTCCAGCTGCCAGCGCCCGTCCGGCAGCCATTCGCTGCGCTGGGATGGATGCCATTCCTCGCTGGCCACCCAGGGTGCAGCACTCTCACTGAACACCAGCGTGGCCCATTGAGGGTCGCCCCCGGCGAAGATGCCGTAGCCCTGGTCCAGCTCTTCTTCCAATTGCCGTAGCGGCAAGGTTTCTACACCGCCGCCCTCCAGCGCCTGGGCCTCCTCCATCGCGTCGAGGGCAAAGCGCCGCATGCCCTCGCTGGCATGGCACCAGGCATCCAGGTACCAGGTGTTCCGGTAGTGCACCAGGCGCTGCGGGGACACCTCCCGTTCGCTGATGGCACCGCCCCCCTGCCCTCGTTTGCGGTAGCGGATCCGCAAGCGCTGACGCTTCACCACCGCACTGCCCACGGTCTCGAAATGCTCGGAAGCCACCCGCCGCCGCGCCGTGGAAATCAGCTTGATGCGCCGGGTCATCTCCTGGGCCTGATGTTCACCACCCCCCAACATGCCGATGAGCTTGTCCAGCATCGGCTGCAGGTGACGGTTCAGCAAGCCGTTCTCATCCAGGCTCGCCATCAGTTGATGCATGGTCAAGAGCGCATGCAGTTCCTTTTCGCTGAACCACACGCCCGGCAACTCATGGCGCTGGCCCCGCCACTGCTGGCCAAAACGGTAGCCATTCTCCGAAGCGTCGTATTCGATCGGCGCATCCATCCGCTCGCGCAGATATTGCAGATCACGCTTGAGCGTGGCGGGCGACACCTCCAGCGCGGCCATAAGTTCCGCAAAGCTCACGCAGCCACGGCTGCGAATCAGCATTTCGATCTTGTAGAAGCGCTCGGTACGGTCCACGGGTGATCCTTGCGATGCTGCGGATAGGGGCCACGAAAATTTTTTGACAATTGTCGACCTCGTCCCCCAGGTGGCTCATTCTATGAGCTACCTGCCGCTCACACTTGATCGCAAGCCTGAACCACTTGCCCTTCAAGGAGCGTCCCATGGTTGCCACTGTCCAACGATCCACGCATGACATCACCGTCCAGCAGCTCGCATTGCCCATGGCCATCGAGGACGCGGATTCGTCCACCCCGGCGGTGGCCAGCCATGAGCGCCTGGGCTTCGAGCTGGGCTGGGACTATGCCCATCACGGGCTGACGCCCCCGGTCGATCAACTGTTCCGCCAGTCGCCGCTGCAACACGGCTGGCAGCTGGGCCGCGCCACCTTTGGCAGCCGCACACTGCGCACCCACCGCCACACGCAGCTCTGGCTCTCACTGCGCCTGCACGCCTGGCAACGCGGGCGCCAGTTTGAAACCCTGCTGGTCACGCCCAACTATCTGCAGCAGTTGGACACCACCCACTGCCCGATCAGCCGCCTGCCGCTGACCGACACCGCGCAAGACCCGCAACAACGCACCGTCGACCGTGTTCGTGACGACGCTGGTTATGCCGCTGGCAACCTGGCCGTCATCAGCCGGGCGGCCAACGCTGCCAAGGCCGACCGCAACTGGCAGCAGGCCTGGGCCATGGCGCAAAGCCTCCGTCAGGGTCCCATGACCGTGGCTGGTGGTCTCCAGGCCGACGGCTGGGAGCGCATGGCTGTCCTGGCCAGCTTCGTCACCGAAGTGCCGCACGACCTGGCAGCCCAACTGCCCATGGTCGTCCTGCCGCCCAATCGTCTACGCCTGTTCAATCCCATCCAGGCCTTGCAGGCACTGGTCACACGCCAATTGGCCACACCGGGATGGAGCCAACGCCTGACCCGCCTGGAAGCCCTCTTGAGTGACGACGCACGGGCGGACTTCTCCCGCTTTGTGCTGGCCCTGGTGCCCCGCGTGCTGCAATGCCAGTCATTGAGCGACCCCATGGCCATCCGCTGGGCGCTGGAAGACGCCTGGCGCTGCCCGCTGCTGCAGAAGCGCTGGACCCGTTTTGCCCTCCGGCTCAACCCGCAACAGGCCGAGCAACTGGTGCAACGTGCGGCCCACAAGCGGCTGAGCACGGTGCGCGTGCAAAGCCACGGCATAGCGGCAACGGAGGGTTGGGCGCTGGAGCGGCAGGGATACCGCGAGGTCGCGTGATGGCGCCGGATGCGCCTATCCGCGGCGGGCTCAGCTCGGCAGACCGGGGTTGACCTTTTCCGTCAGCCCCGTCTGGTCTTGCAGCGCCACGTGGTAGCCCCGTTCACAGAACCAGTGGGCCCAGTTCGTGGCCAGGCGCTTTTCCGGCAACCAGGGGCCAGTGCGGTCGACGTGAACACGGTTGCCGCGGCGTTCATAGAACACCACGCGCCACATGTTGGTCGGAATGCGATTTTGAAAGCTGCTGCTCATAGAAGAGCGCGCAATTTAGCAAAGCAGCTGGGTCTTCTGTGATGGGGTCAACACCCGGTACCACGAGGTAACGTCCACGATCGTGCACGGCTCTCGCACACCACGCGGTACGCGGCGGCCTCGGACCGACCACGCCAGCAAGGCCTGGCACCCGGTGATGATCCAACGGGCATCGCCCTGCCGTCCCATCTGGAGAAGCTGGGCTTGTAATGGGCTCAACCCTGCCGGGGACACACGGGTGCTGATGTCGAGCTTCAACGCGTCGACATAGGGCAGGTAATCGGCCAGCAGCTCTTCACGCTCGCTCACCGTCAACTTGAGCGACGGGTAGGCCAAAGCCCTGACCAACTGGGCCGCGCTCTCCGCGCTCAGTAGCGGACGAATGACGCCCTGCTGCCAGGCGCGGCGCAACAGCCGGGCCGGTTCATCCGAACACAACAAGGCCCGCAACACCAATGCGGGATCCAGCACCACGCGCGCGGGTGCTCCCGATCCGGTGCGGCGGCTCATGCGGCGCGACGGCGGGTGGCGGGTTGGGAGGGCTTGACCTTGGCAGCCGCCTTGACGGCCTTCACCGGCTTGGCCAATTTCACCGGCTTTGCCGTGCCCATTGGCCGGGCCGCTTTGGGTTCGGACGGCACAGCCTTCGCCTTCACCGTCCTGGTGGGCTTGTCCGCCGCCCAGGCCAACGCCTCGGCAAAGAGCTCGTCACCGAGTTCCAGCTCCGCCAGCTTGGCCCGCACCGCGTCGCCGCGTTGGATGCGCACTGGGGTCAGCACCACCTGGCCGGCTTGCACTTGCACTTCAAAGTACTGCACCGGGCCGAGGCTGTCCGTGACGCTCTTGGGAAGCGTCAATTGATTCTTGGAAGTGAGCTTGGCCAGCACAGGAACTACCAACGTGGATAGCGAGCCTTGCCGCCTCCGTGGAGGAAGCGGCACAGACTCGCTGTGAAGGTTGATGACAGTGACAACCCGCTCAGATGAGCGAACGTTGCAGACGCATCTGCTCCAGCGGCTTGCCTTCGACATCGATCGCCTTGACGGTGTCAGTTTCCTGACGGAAACCGGCGATCTCGAAGAAGCGCATGGCGCGGGCGTTGTGGCGATAGGTCCAGAGGGTCACACGGGTGCAACCTTCTTCATGAAGACCTTCTTGCGCGGCTTCAACCAGGGCCTGACCCACACCCTTGTCCCAATGGGCAGGTGCGGCATACATGGCCCAGATCTCGCCCGTCGTGGAGGGCGTACCCTTGTCACGAGAACGATCGAAACCGACGAAGCCCATGACTTCATTGTCCAGATGTGCAACCAACACTTGTGGCTCGCACATGTTGATGGCCTCGCGCCAATACGCCTGGCGTTGGGCCACGGAGAGACCGTTCAAAGCAGCATCGGGCCAGAATTCCTTGTAGGCATCCTGCGCAGAGGAGACCTGGATCTGGGCGATGGCTTTGGCGTCACGCAACGTGGCCGGGCGAACCTGAATACTCGACATACCTGAGAACAAACGCCAATCGGGGAAAGCGCAAGATTGTCCCAGTCTCTGCGGCCAAACAGGCATCTTGACAGTAAATGATTTACTGATCTGCTTTTGAGAACCGCTTCAACCGGTGAGCTGTCACATCACACAGACCTCGACGGGCGCCCCCACAGCGGGCCTTTCAACCCTGGTTCCTGAACACCCTACGCCGTACGCGATCACACCAGCGACGCCTGCAGATGCCTTTTGGCATCGCGTGCGTAGCCCGTAGCGGCCTTGGACCACAAGGGCCTGGCCACGGCTTGCAGCCGCAGCATCAGCTCATGTTCGACATTCAGTTCCCCCAAGGCCTCGGACAGTTCCGCCGCGATGTCACGTTGCATGCGCTGGACCAGCTGGGCGGTGGTCATCGCATCCGCAAGCGCTCGGTGAGCCCGCCCATTGTTGGGCAAGCGATGATATTGGGCCAAGGTGCCCAGCTTGCAGTTGGGTGACTCGGGATAGAGGCGGCGCGCCATCTTGACCGTACACACGAACTCCGGCGTGAATTTGGCCGCCATCGGGTCGACGTCGACGCCTTCATGGGCACGCGCCAGTTCCGCCACCCAGAAGCCGCGGTCAAACGAGGCGTTATGCGCCACGAAGCCACACCCCCGTGTGAATTCGGACACCTCGCGCATCACCACGGCAGCGTCCGGCGCACTCGCCACCATCTCGTTGCTGATGCCGGTGAGCCGTTCGATCATCGGCGGGATCCACGCACCCGTGTTCATCAGGCTTTGGTATTGGCCCACGATCTCACCGTCGCGCAGCAGCACCGCGGCGATTTCCGTAGCGCGGCCACCGCCCTGCGGCGAATGGCCGGTGGTTTCGAAGTCGATGACGGCGAAGGTGCGATTCATGCGGTGTGAGGGCTGGGCGGCGCCGGGTACTTGATGGCGTTGAGTCGCAATTTACGCTCTACCGCGCTGGCCACGTCGACCCCACTGCGGTCTGCGATCTGCAGCAGGTACATCAACACGTCGGCAATCTCTTCGCCCAGATGTTCCTGGCTGGCGGCGTCCAGCGAGATCGACTCCTCGGCCGTCTTCCACTGGAAGATTTCCACCAGCTCAGCGGCCTCCACCACCAGGGCCATGGCCAGGTTCTTGGGCGTGAGAAAGGGTTCCCACTCCCGGGCTTGAGCAAAAGCACGCAGACGCAGCTGCAGGTCGACGATGTCCATGGCTTCGCAGTGTGCAAGGCCGGCCGGTGGCCTTCAAGCGCTGTGGTGACCCCAGGGGCGTTGCAACAACGTCGCGCGGAAAGTTCTCGCCCCTGTTTTCAACATCAAGGTTTTAGATATCTCTTTAGTTGTCTTAGTAGAGGGAGACGCTTTCTGTGGACAAGCCATGAAATATCAATAAATTCAACAGCTTGCGCTGGGATAAACACTGTGCGCGAGGCCCTTGTTTTCCCCTGCATGAACAGACAACAGATTCACCGGATCGCGATTCGCTGTGGACAAGCAGGCAGTTGCCAGAAACTTTTCCACAGCCTTGTTGGCTTTACAGCCCGACCCGTTTCAGTCTATGCCGACGACCTTGTGCATCTGGATCGACAGCCGCCACTGCGGATGGTCCATGCAATAGGCCACCGCCGCCTTCATGTTCTGCTTCTGCAGCACTGAATCCATGGGCTGCAGGAAGAAGTTGTCGAAGGCCAGATGTGCGAAGCGCTCAGGCGGTGCCAGAGGCTGGGGATAGACCAGCTTGAGCTCGTGGCCCTGCGTCAGCACCAGCTCTGCGTCGGCCTTGGGGCTGACACAGATCCAGTCCAGCCCTTCCGGGGCGGGCTGGGTACCGTTGGTCTCGACGGCAATCTCGAAGCCACGACTGTGCAGGGCTTCAATCAACGGCACATCCAGCTGCAGGAGCGGCTCGCCGCCCGTACAGACGACGTAGGGCTTGCCGGCGGTTCCTGCGTGGCCGGCACCGCTGCCGGGCCATTTGGCGAGGATGGCATCCGCCAGGGCCTCGGCGGTCGTGAACTTGCCGCCGCCCTGCCCATCCGTTCCCACGAAGTCGGTATCGCAGAAGGTGCAGACAGCCGCCGTGCGGTCCTGCTCACGGCCGGTCCACAGGTTGCAGCCGGCGAATCGGCAGAACACGGCCGCCCGGCCCGCTTGGGCGCCCTCACCCTGGAGGGTGTAGAACATTTCCTTGACGGCGTAGGTCATACCGGGATCAGCTCCTCGAAGGGCACCAGGCTGACGATGGCGCCACTGCCACGGGTCTCGTAGAGGTCCACCCGTTCCAGCGGCGGCAATTGCGCGCGGGACTGTTCCAGGATCCAGGCCGCGAGGCTGGCGGTGTCGGTGTCGGCCAGCCCGGGAATTTCGTGCAGGGGATGATGGTCCAGCGACTTGTAGATGGGCTCGAACAGCTGCTTCACATCGCCAAAGTCCATGGCCCAGCCGTAGACCTGGTCCAGCAGGGCGCTGAGGTGCAGGCGCAGGGTGAAGGTGTGGCCATGGATGCCGGCGAGCGGGTGGTCACCCGGCGCACGGTTGAGCTTGACGGCGCTGTCCAGGGTGAATTCCTTCCAGATGCGATAGCGCTCACCGTCGAAGTTGGCGCCGCTGGACCCGGTTTCGTACACCGTTACCCAGCTCAATTCCGGGAGCTGCGGCTTGATGCGCGCCCACAGCCAGGAGGAGATGATCTCGCTGGTGGGGTTGGACAGGCCGTCGATCTCGTTGAGGCACTGGTAGTTCAGCAGCGCGTGGAACGGAGCCCAGATTTCGTCCAGATGGTCGTAGTCAATGCTCAGGTCACGCTCGCCCAGGTCCTGGTTGGCATGCAGGATCAGTTCAAAGCCATGGCCGTGCATGCGGCCGCACTTGTGACCCAACGGGACGTTGGGGAGCTGGTGGGCGGCCTGGAAGCGGTATCGGCGCCAGACATGGGCGCGGCCTTCAGCATCCAGGTCGACGCCGGAATGGGTGGTGCTCTGGATGCCGACCTGGCTGATCCCCGGCACACCAAACTCATGCGCGAGACGGTGGCGGATCCAGCGGGCGATGTTTTCGTCCGTGGGTTGGGCGATCTGGTCGTTCAGGAGCGCGTGGTCCAGAGGCGCAACGCAGCGTTCAAGCGCTTCACGCAAGGCATGAACTTCACCGCCCGGGAAGGGGGCCCATCCCGCAGGGAGCTGAGCCCGGACCGTGGCCAGGTAGCTGTGACCATGCAAGCGGTGGCTGCGGTGGCTCTTGGGCAGCGCATCGATGTGGCAGGCAGACTCAAAAGCCGCTGAAGCCGTGAACAGGGAAGAAGGAAAAGCAGACATTCCGAGAGTGTGACACGCCCGGTTTTTCTTACTCTCTTGTCTTGTATATCTCCTTAGTCGTATTGGTAGGTGTTGGCGAAAAATGTGGATAAGCCACAAAAGTTGTTTGTGATCAGCGACTTGGGAGGGCGGTAACCGTGTGGGTGGAGGGGGGCGGACTTCGGGAGGGATGGACAACAACTTTCTGGATCGTGGGGAGGGTGTGGACAAGTGGGGAGTTGTCAGCAAACGGTCCACAGGGTCATGCACTGGCTGGGGCTGGGGCGGCCTCCCTGCGCACGGAGAGCGCCGGTCCGGTACCCTTTTCCTCCATGTCCCTTCTGTCTGGCTTCGCCAGCCATTCATTCCTTGACTTACGGAAAAGGGCACCGAACCGGCGCTCTCCTGACCGAGGACCATCCTCAGACGAAAAAAAAGCCCCGTATGCGGGGCTCTGGTTGACTGGTTGCTGGGCTGGTCAGGGCTTGTCGGGCCAGATGTACATCAGCAGCTGCGCCAGGCGGGCGCCACCCTTGATCAACTCCAGACGGATCTGCTCCGTGCTGCGGGCGTCGTAATCCTTGGGCAGCGTGGCAGCCCAACGCGGGCCGCGAGGCGTCTCCTGGCGCGGACCGAAGGTCAACCCTTCAAAAGACAGCTGAGCCTGCAGCAACGATTCCGTCGCCCACTCGTCAACCCACAGGTCGGGTGACCCACCCGTCGGTGTGACCAGACGAGCTTGCGCCGGCATGGCAGCCAGCTGGGCAGCACTCAGCCGGTTAGGCAAACCGTCCCAGTAGCTGTGCAAATTGCCACCCTGGGTGCCGTCCGGCTTGGTCAAGGTGATGGCGTTGCCGCCCACCGTATGCGTCTGTCCATCCGCACCCTGCTTGTCCGGGTCATAAACCTTGCCGGCAGCATCCAGATAGAGCGAACCCATGTGCAGCGGCTGATGCATGTCACCCATGGTGTGCGCCACCAAGGCCAAGGCCTCACGCTCGTTCAGATCCATCGGTGGGGTCGACTTGTCCGCCTTGAGCACCAGGATCGCGGCCTTCAACGCCGGCACCAGGTCATGGTCGCTGGTACCGATCGCGCCCGCCTGATAACGGCCCCGCTGGATCGCCACATTCGCATAGTGATACTGCTTGTGGCAGCTCTCCTCGCCCGGCTTCGGTGTGCATTGCTCGTTGTTGCGCTTGACGTAGTCCCGCATGCGGGCTTCTTCGTCCGGCTTGTTCTCGAAAACAGCACACTCCGGGTAACGGCCGGTGGAGGTGTACTTGAAGTCCTTGTAGACGTCGATGCCCTTCACACAGTCGTCCCACACCGCCATGTCGCGCAAGGACACATCACCAAGGATGCGCTTGACCTCGGTGGCCGCGCGATGGCCCTGGATGAGCTGGTTGGCAATCTCGCCAACCGTGTTGTGGCCAACCGCGCCAAAACCATAAGCCTGGCCGCAACAGGCCGCCAGGAAGCTGAGCGCCGCTGCGCCTCGTGCAAGTGATGTGAACATGGGGGAGATGGACTGGTTGCAGATGGCAAACGCTTGCGGCCCCGCTGGGCGGGGCTCGCAGCCAGTCCATTGTGCCCGGCTGCCCGTGACAGTCCGTCAGGGCGATTCCGGGGATTCGAGCGCTTTACCGCCGCTTTACGGCCAGGCGTGACGAAGATCGCACCACCGAGACGACCGGTCGGCGTTGGTTCAGAAGGTCTCCCAGTCGCCCGAATCGTCTGCCGGCGGTGGCTTGGGCGCAGGCGTAGGTGCGCGAGGTGCCGTGGCTGCGGGTCTGGCCGCTGGTCTGGATGCAGCCGGAACGGCCTGGGCCGAGGCCGCCGTCTTTGGGCCAGCAGGGACAGCCGCCGGCCGGGCTGTGGAAGAAGCTGTGGATGAGCCTGTGGAAGACTTTGTGGATGGGCTTGTGGACAAGCCCTGGCGAGCTGCCGTCGACGCCGTGCTGGCGGGCGTTCTGGCCGTCGACACCGAAGAAGCGCTCGACGTCGACGGCCTTTGACCCGTTGAACTGGCCTTGCCGGCGGTGGAACCACCTGACCACAAGGCAGTTCCCGACGCCCTCGATCCTGAGGCAGTGGAAGGCGCACTCGCCGACGACCGGTCGCCCCCGCTTCCCACATTGAACCTGGAGACCACCTCCATCAAGCGCTGCGCCTGCTCCCGCATGGATTGCGCCGCCGCTGCGGATTCCTCCACCAGCGCCGCATTCTGCTGCGTCATCTGGTCCAGCTGTGTGACGGCCTGGTTCACAAGCCCGATGCCGTCGCGCTGTTCGGTCGACGCCGCAGAGATCTCACCGATCAGGTCGCTGACCCGCCGCACACTGCCCACGATGTCCTGCATCACCGCGCCACTCTGGGCCACGAGTTCGGCACCGGTCTCCACCCGCTCCACACTGGCGTTGATCAGTGCCTTGATTTCCTTGGCGGCCTCCGCGCTGCGTTGCGCCAGCGTGCGAACCTCACCCGCCACCACCGCAAACCCCCTCCCCTGCTCGCCAGCCCGGGCGGCTTCCACCGCTGCATTCAGTGCCAGGATATTGGTCTGGAAGGCAATGCCATCGATGACGCCGATGATGTCGGCAATCTTGCGGGAGCTGGCGGTGATCTCGTTCATGTTGTCGGTCACCTGCGTCACCACCGAGCCACCCCGCTCCGCGGCCTCGGCAGCAGAGCTGGCCAGTTGGGTGGCTTGCCGGGCCGTGTCGGCAGACTGACTCACCGTGGCGGTCAATTCCTCCATCGAGCTGGCGGTCTGCTGCAGGTTGGAAGCGGTCTGTTCCGTGCGAGCGCTGAGGTCGTGATTGCCTGTGGCGATCTGGCCGGAAGCCGTCGACACGGAATCAACGCCGTGCCGGACTTCACCCACCAGCCGACGCAACTCACCGGCCATGCGGTCCAGCGCATTGAGCAACTGCCCGAATTCATCCCGGCTGCTGCTGCGAGAACTGACCGTCAGGTCCCCTTCGGCAATCCGGTTGGTCAGTTGCAAGGCCTGCTGCAACGGCGTCTGGATGGATCGAACCAGCCAAGCCGCTCCGCCCAGCAACACCGCCACGATGAGGGCAGTGACCACCCAGGCGATGGTGGTCGTGGCGCCCCGTCGCTCATTCACGGAGAGCTGCTCCTTCAGCTTTTGCTGGTCCTGCAAGGTGACGAATTCGTCCAGCGCCGCCAGATAGGCCGTCACCGCCGGATTGAAGCGATTCTTCACCTCGTCACGCGCCCCTTCGCCATTGCCGGCTGTCTTCAGTTCAGTGGCCTTGGCCGAGGAGGCCGTCACCGCCTTGCGGCGCTCACCAATCTGGCTGATCAAGGCCTTGTCCTGATCGGTCAGGTCCATGGCCTCGATGGCCTTCTGCACCTTGGTGATCTCCTGCACGGCCGCCGCCACTTCGGCCTTGAAGGTCTCATTGACCACCGGGTCGCTGCTGATGGTGGACGCCTGCACCCGCAGCACGGCACCCGCCGTCAGTGACGCCCAGCGCTGGGCCGCGTCCTGCTTGGCGTCCAGCACCTCGATGAGGTGGGCCGCCTCGCGCTGCATGCTGGTGTTGCGCCAGGCCGAAAAGCCCATCAGCAACACCAGCGCCACGACCACCACACCCACAAAGGTCCACAAGCGGGCGGCCACGCTGAGGCCCCCTCCGGAGCCGCCCAACCCGGCGCTGCCGGGCACAGGCACATAGGCCGAGGGGCTCGCCCCCACCACCAAGGCAGATTCGCTCATGGCTTTGTCTCCGTACGCGTGGTTGTGGACAAAAACATAACGTCGCACGGCAGCGCAGGCACCAAGGAAAACGCTTAGCCCTGCCCCTTGTTCCTGTGCTTGTGGGGCGCCGCCCGCTTATGCACTCAGCGCATGACTTTGCACGCAAGCCTTCGTTCGGCGATGGAGGGCAGCTGCATAAGCTGGGGCCATCTTTCACGGAGCCCTCCCATGAGCATCAGCGCGATCAACGTACGCAATCAATTCCGCGGCACCATCAAGGAGATCATCGAAGGTCCGGTGGTGTCGGAGGTCGACGTGCAAACCGCTGGCGGCCTGGTGGTCACCTCGGTCATCACCACCCGCTCGGTCAAGGAACTGAACCTGACCGTGGGCCGGGAAGTGATGGCCCTGGTGAAGTCCACCGAGGTGTCGCTGGCAACTCTCTGAGGAGACCCGCCATGGCCGCTGTACAGACCCCGCCCATCCCGACCTCCGCAGGCCACCCCGCCGGCCCCGCCGTGGGGGCCCTGTCCGGCAAACCGCCAGGCGGTGCGCCGCGCCTGCTGATCATCCCCGGGTTGTACGACAGCGGCCCGGCCCACTGGCAGAGCTGGCTGGAACAGCAATACCGGGATGCCCACCGGGTCCGGCAGCGGGACTTCAGCCATCCCGACCTGGATCGCTGGTCCGAGCGCATCCAGGGCCGCCTGGAGAACGCGGGCGAAGGCGAATGGATCGCGGTGGCCCACAGCTTCGGGTGCCTGGCGCTGGCGCACTACCTGCGCCAGCATCCGGACGCCCCCATCCGCGAGGCCTTGCTCGTGGCCCCGGCGGAACCGGACAAGTTCGGCCTGGCCGAACGACTGCCGCACCAGCGGCTGGGACGGCCCACCAGCCTGATCGCCAGCCAGAACGACCCCTGGATGAGCGCGGCCAGTGCACTGCGCTGGGCCACTCGCTGGGGCAGCAGCTACAGCAACCTGGGCCTGGTCGGTCACATCAACGCCGAGTCAGGTTTCGGCCCCTTCCCGCTGGCCAAACGCTGGGTGGAAGCAGCCCGGGGCCGAGCCGCACGGGATCGCCGGCCCGAACGGGCCAGCATCCTGGAGTGGTCGTTCTCGATCTGACGAGCGCCGCCATCCGCCGCCCCCATCCATTTCTGCACCACCGCAGCGGCCACCCGCTTCACCTCACCATCACGGAGACATCTCATGGCGACCTTGCGCCTGGGCGATACCGCCCCTGACTTCGAACAAGCGTCCACGGAAGGGACCATTCGCTTTCACGACTGGCTGGGCGACCACTGGGGCGTGCTGTTCTCGCACCCAGCCGACTTCACCCCGGTCTGCACCACGGAGCTGGGCACCACCGCCAAGCTCAAGGACGATTTCGCGCGCCGCAATACCAAGGTCATCGCCTTGTCCGTCGACCCGGTGGAGTCGCATCAGCGCTGGATCTCGGACATCAACGACACGCAGAACACCGAGGTCAACTTCCCCATCATCGCGGACGCGGACCGCAAGGTCTCCGAGCTCTACGACCTCATCCATCCGCAAGCCAGCACCACCGCCACCGTGCGCTCGGTGTTCGTGATCGACCCGAACAAGAAGATCCGCCTGACCATCACCTACCCGGCCTCCACAGGGCGCAACTTCGACGAGATCCTCCGGGTCATCGACTCCCTGCAATTGACCGACCACCGCAGCGTCGCCACGCCGGCGAACTGGAAGGACGGCGATGACGTCGTCATCGTGCCTTCGCTGCAGGACCCGGAGGTGCTGAAGCAGAAGTTCCCGCAGGGCTGGGAGGCGGTGCGGCCCTATCTGCGCTACACCTCGCTGCCTCGCCGCACAGGGGAATGAGCCAGCCGATGCGGCAGACCACGGTTGTGGCAATACGCTGCCCGTCTTCAAGCAGCGATTGAAAGAGGTTCAAACCTTAGAGGGTTCATTGAAAAACGGAACCGCCGCAGACTGCGACGGTTCTCACTTTTCAATGCAGACCGTCCATGCAGAACTTCTCTTGTTCGACGCCGGCCGTTGCCGGTGCTGCCCGCCCCACCTTCCCACGAGTCCATGCCGCTGGCACCCCCCTCACGCGAAGCCTGGCACGGGTGTTGCGCGTGGCGGCGCTCGGGGCAGCGGTGGCGCTGTCCTGCGCGCACGCCCAATCAACCGCTCCGTCGATGGTGAAATCCACCGCCCACAAGCTGGGAGACCTGGAAGTCGTCGCTGAACTCCCGTTCCGCCCGGGCAACGTGGCACCCGCCGCGGGCGGCCGCCTCTTTGCCACCGTGCACCCGCTGGGCGGGCCGGCAGCGGCCCAACTCATCGAGATCACCGGCCCGCAGCGTTATCGCGCCTGGCCCAGCACCGATCTGCAGCGCGGCACTGGCCAGTCGAGCGACGACCGCATCGATTCGCCCCTGGGCATCCAGGCGGACCATCGTGGCCGCCTGTGGGTCATCGACATGGGCCTCCAATTGGGCAAGACCCGCCTCTGGGGCTTCGACATCAGCAGTGGCCGTGTGCTGCACCGTATCGAGTTGCCGGCGGAGATCGCGCCCAAGGGCAGCTTCGTACAGGACCTGGCCGTGGATGAGGTGGACGGCTGGGTCTACCTGGCGGATATCGCCAACCCCGGTCTGATTGCGGTGAACATCGCCTCCGGTGAGGCCCGGCGTTTCAGCGGCCACGCGTCGCTGCAGGCAGATCCTGAAGCACGCATGGTCATCGGGGGCAAGGCCATCCAGTTCCAGGGGGCGCCCGCCAAGGTGGGGGTCAATCCGATCACTTTGTCCGCCGATCGCAAGACGGTGTTCTTTGGAGCCATGAATGGCCTTCGTTGGTATGCAGTCCCTGCAAATTTGCTGCGTTCCGGCGTCAGCGACACCCAGACTGCTGCGGCCATTCGCAGCGTCGGGGAAAAACCGGTGTCGGACGGTGCCGCGACTACGCCAGACGGCCGCCACTTCTTCACCAACCTGAATGCCTCCGGCATTGATGTGCTGGGCCCGCAGGGGCGGCCGCAACCCTTCGTGCGCGACGCCAGACTCGATTGGCCCGACAGCCTGCACTACTTCGATGGCGAATGGTTGTATGTGTCGGTGAACCAGCTCTACAAGACACCGGCCTTCACCGGGGGCGAGGACGAGGGCCGTCCGCCCTATCGCGTCATGCGCACCTGGATCGGCGCAATGAAGTAACGCCACGGGGATGGTGGCGCGGGGTGGCCCGTCTTCTCTTCCCCGCCTGTTGGGGCTATGGTGATGGCAGCTCAAGCTTCACCAGACATCGGAGACAGCATGTCGCACACCATCCACCTGCACCGTGTCATCAAGGCACCCCCGGAGCGCCTCTTCCGTGCCTTCACCGACCCAAGGGCCATGAACAAATGGCTGCCCCCGCACGGCTTTCTCGGCGAAGTGCATGAGATGGACGCCAAGGTGGGCGGCCGTTGGCGCATGTCCTTCACCAACTTCGCCGGTGAGGCGGTGCACAGCTTTGGCGGCGAATACCTGGAGGTGAAGCCGGGCGTACGCTTGCGCTACACCAGTGCGTTCGACGATGTGAATCTGCCGGGCCAGATGATCACCACGGTGGTGTTCAAGGCGGTTTTCTGCGGGACCGATCTCGACATCACGCAGGAAGGCATTCCGGAACTGATTCCTCCCGAGGCCTGTTATTTGGGCTGGCAGGAGTCGCTGCAGTTGCTGACGCTCCTGGCGGAACCTGATATTCCAAACGGCTGACCGGGACGCAGAGGTCGTCAGCAGCTGTCAGGGTCTGCGCGTTTTTGCGACACCAATGGGTGGGTCGGGAGATTCCCCATGTCTGGATCGCACGCTTTTTTTGGCCTTCGTTTTTTCTCCTCGACGCGATTTTTGGGTGTCGACGTTTTTGCACCTCATTTTTTCGCCGAGGCGGGGGGCTGCGGCGCAGGGCCCGACGGCCCGTTCCCAGGTGTCGACGTTTTTTCGAGCCCATTTCAGGTCATTCGGGGCGCCAGGCGTCCCTCCGGCACCTCTTGGGCATTTCTGGGCGTTTCAGGGCATTTCAGGGCTGTTCTGGGCACTTCAAAGGCGAGCCGCGCCGCCTTTGGGTAGTTTCGCCATGTTGAACTCTCACGCCCCCTGGCCGACACCCCTTGTTTTCAAGCCTTCAAGGAATGACGCAAGGTTGAAATGACGCCGACGTGAAAACCCGGAACGCCGTGATTCCAACGGCGTTGTTTCCCGAATGGAAGGAAGTAAGGAAACAAGGAGATCGCTGGTCGACACACGTATCGGTGAGTTCAACTTTTCCCGGTGATAAAGCCAATCTCCCCGAGCTTGTGAGAGGGCGAGTCAGCCCCTAGCATCACGGTCATGCGTTCACTGTTGATTCCCGTTGCCCTGGCCTTGGTGATGCCGGCCTCGCTGATGGCCGCGCAGGCCACGAGCTCGCCTGCCTCTCCAAGCGCCTCGTCGACATCGGCCTCCTCGGCCGTCGACCGCGCGTCCACCGATGAAGTGAGCGTGCGGCTGTTGACCGCCTCACGCACCGTGCAGCCAGGCCAGACCTTGCTGCTGGGCCTGGAGCAACGCATATCGCCGCATTGGCACACCTACTGGCGCAACCCGGGTGATTCCGGCCAACCCACCAGCATCAGCTGGGACCTGCCGGCAGGCGCGCAAGCCAGCGACATTCATTGGCCGGCACCCCAACGCTTTGATGTGGGCCCCATCACCAACTACGGCTACGAGAACCAGACGCTGTTGTTGACCGAAGTGAAGCTGCCGGCCAGCCTCACCCCCGGCCAGACCATTCAGTTGAAGGCCGATGCCACCTGGTTGGTCTGCCGGGAGGAATGCATTCCCCAACAGGCCACCTTGACGCTTCATCTGCCCGTGGCCGCGCAAGCCGCTGCCTCGGAGGACAACACGCGTCTGTCTGCTGCCAAGGCGGCCCTGCCTGCGGCCGCACCCTTCCCGGTGGTAGCAGCGCTGCAGGGCAAGGAACTGATCGTGCAATGGCCGGCGGCTGCTGGTGGTGCGAACCCCACGGCGGACAAAACATTGTTTCTGCCGCAGGACTGGGGGCGCATCCAGCACGCGGCCAGGCCGCAGCTGGACCAGGCCGATGGCCAATGGCGGCTGCGCATGCCGGTCGGCGAGCAACCGGCCCAGGCCGGGCAGACCCTTGAAGGCCTGCTGCTGGTCGGGGATCGGTCCTGGGCCGTTCGTACCCAGGTCGGTGGCGTCGGCACTGCCGATGGCCCCGGCCGTGTCGAGGCGGGAGTGCCCGCACCAGCCGTTGATGGGCTGAGTCTCGGGGCCGCCCTGGGGCTGGCGCTGGTGGGCGGGCTCATCCTCAATCTGATGCCCTGTGTGTTTCCGGTGCTGGCCATCAAGGCGCTGAGCTTCCTGCACGGCAAGCCTGCGGAACATAGGCGGCAGGGCCTGGCCTACACCGCAGGTGTGCTGGTGGCTTTTGGTGGCCTGGCCGCCGTGTTGCTCGTGTTGCGCGGTGCCGGGGCCAGTGTGGGTTGGGGCTTCCAGTTCCATTCGCCGCTTTTTGTGCTGTTGCTCGCCTGGCTGATGTTCGTGTTGGGCCTTTCACTGGCCGGCCTGCTGGAACTGGGTGCCGGCATTACCGGCCTCGGCCAGGGCCTGGCCAGCCGGGGCGGTCTTGCCGGCAGCTTCTTGACCGGCGTGCTCGCCACCGTGGTGGCCACGCCGTGCACGGCGCCCTTCATGGGTGCTGCCATGGCGTATGCGCTGGCGCAGCCGGCGGCGCAGCTGGTGCTGGTGTTCATGGCACTGGGCATCGGCCTGGCGCTGCCCTACCTGGCGCTGGCCTTCTGGCCGGCGCTGCAGCGCTGCATGCCCCGGCCCGGCCGGTGGATGGAGGTGCTCAAACAGGGCCTGGCCTTCCCGATGTTCGGTGCGGCGATCTGGTTGGTGTGGGTGGTGGCGCAGCAGGCGGGTCCCCAAGGGGTGCTGCTCGCGTTGTCCGGTATGGGGTTGATCGCCCTGGCCATCTGGCTGCGCTCGGTCAGCCGCCCGGCCGCGTCGGTCGGACGATGGACCGGTTCCGTCGCCGCCGCAGCCTCAGTGGCCGCCGCCTTGGCGCTGCTGCCCCTGATGCCGGACGATGCCTCGACCAGCACACCCGATGCGGCGCAGGCCTCGGCCCACGGCTACGAGCCCTATTCCCCGGAGCGCCTTGCCGAGCTTCGGGCACAGGGCAAGCCGGTGTTTGTGAATCTCACCGCGTCCTGGTGCATCACCTGCCTGGTCAACGAGCGTGTGGCACTGTCCACAGCCGAGGTGAAGGACGCATTCCAGGCCAAGGGTGTGATTTATCTGAAGGGCGACTGGACACGCCAGGACCCACGCATCACTGAGCTGCTGACGCGACATGGGCGCAGCGGCGTGCCGCTGTATCTCTACTTCCCGGCAGGCGGGGGCGCTGGCGCAGACGACGGCGCCCAGGTCCTGCCGCAGATTCTCACGCCCGGTATCGTCACTTCTGCCTTGCAAGGCAGTGCCACCTGAGGCGTGCCTGCTTCTATCCACCTGCTTACACGCCGGCTTGCACCGACCTGTTCCCGCCCCACCTTCCAACCCGCGCCACGAGCGCGCACTCTGGAGACTGACCCATGACACCGACATTTTCCTCTGACACCCAGCCGTCCACCGAAGGTTCGCCGGCCGTCTCGTCAGGCCCGACCCGCCGTCATCTGCTGATCGGAGCCGCCCTGGTGGCCGTGGCGGGCCAGAGCCAGGCACAGGCGCAGATCGACCAGGCCGCGCCAGCGTTCACCGCCACCACGGCGGATGGCAAGAACTTGTCGCTGGAGAGCCTGCGTGGCAAGACGGTGGTGCTGGAGTGGACCAACCATGACTGCCCCTACGTCAAGAAGCATTACGGCAGCGGCAACATTCCTGCCTTGCAGAAAGAAGCCGTGAGCAAGGGCGTGGTGTGGCTGCAGGTGATTTCGTCGGCGCCGGGCCAACAAGGTTTTGTCGACGGCGCCACGGCCCTCAAGCTCAACGAGCAACGCGGTGCCACGCCGTCAGCCACGCTGCTGGACGCCAGCGGCCAGATCGGCAAAGCCTACGGAGCGCAGACCTCCCCCCACCTCTTCATCATCAATCCGCAAGGGGTGCTGGTCTACAAGGGAGGCATCGACAGCATCGCCACGGCCAAGGTCGAGGACATTGCCAAGGCGGAACCCTATGTGAAAGTCGCGCTCACGGAGCTCGCCGCCGGCAAGAAGATTTCTCACGCCAGCACGCGGCCTTATGGTTGCTCCATCAAGTACGCGAGTTGAGAGGCGGCTGACCCTGTCGGACGCGCGTCAGCGGTCTTCCTGGAACCAGTAGCCGTTGGCCCGCATGCAGGAGCTGAAGGCATCGTACCGGGCGCTGCTGTTGTCATCAGTGGTGTAGGTCATGGCCTCCTCGGTACTCTTCTTGCAGGTCTTCGTATTGCCTTTGGTCTTGCAGTTGCTGGTTTCGGTGGTGGTCGCTGGCCCGTAGGTGGACTGGCGCGGCATCGCCGGGTACATCTGCGCGGACTCCCGTTCACATCCAAACTGATCTCGATGGAGCTCGGCCTCCGTTCCGCCGTCTCGCACCCAGTGGCCGGTCGTACAGCCGGTCAGCGCCAGGGCCAGCAGCAGGGTGCCGAGCGTCGGCAGGCGCCCGATGGCCGATGACGGCTGATGGGGGGTGATGTTGATCGGCATGGCAGCTTCCCGGTGTCCCAAAGGACACTAGTGGCCGCGGGAGTCGCTACCGGTTCACAGGAGGGCCGCCTGGATGAGTAGCTTCACGCCCATCAGTTGCGTACGCTGGCCACACCCGCCGGGCGCAACCGGCTGGAGCAGGCGGTCTGCGCCGAAGATCCCGTCTTCAGGGCACGATCTTGGATGGGCGCGACCGCTCCCGGTAGAACTGGTCGAACTCTTTGGCGTAATGGGCCTGTGTTTCTGGCGTCAGCCAGTGCATGAGCCCCTGGCGCAGGCTGGCGGCGCCTTCGGGCCGGCCGAACGCCCGGTCGATGCCACGGATGGCCGCGAGGCCCCACGGGGTGCGCGGGCAGGCGATGCCCGCCATCACCGGATCGCTGGCGCCACGGATGGGGACGGTGACCAGGTCCTTGGGTTCACCCATCATCACCAGTGCCATGTCGGGCTCGATGGAATAGTCCGCCCGGTCCAGGCTGACCATCTGCAGGAGCCGACCGCCGAAGTCACGCGGTGAATACAGCGTGACGCTGCTGCCTGCGGGCCGTTTGGCAATCATCTCGTCGACGGCGGTGCCGTAACTGCGGCCGTCCACCAGGGCGCCCCGCAGCGAGGTATCCGCCAGCAACGGCGGCAGCAACACCTCGCCTGAAGAAGTTCGCGGCAGACGCGTGAGCTTGTCCCGCCGAACCACCAGCTGCGATGGCGGCGTCAATTGCGTGTTGATGAAGTACGCCACCTTCTCCCGCTCCGGCGTGCGCACCATGTTCGCGCGGCAGACCTGCTGTCCACTTTCGATCATCTGCCAGCTTCGCTTGGCATTGGCCACCACGATTTCATGCGTCACGCCGGGCCACCAGACCGACAGGTAACGCACCACCCGGTCGGTGACGCCGTTGGCGTTGGGGTTGATGGCAGTGCTGTTGTCGGAAGTCAGCCAGGTGATGTGGTCCACCCGCTCGGGCTCCGGCGCCGCATCGGCCTGGGGGGCCATGCAGGTGGCGAGCACCAGCAGCAGCTGCGCCAACGGACGCAGCGGGGTGGATGCAGGGCGGCGGATGTAGACAACGTTTTCCACGGCGGCAGCATAACGGTCCGCCAAGGGGGCGACAAAAAAAGCCCCGCCGGCGGTATCGCCAGGGCGGGGCTGCTCGCACAGAGCAAACGGTCTGGATGGTGTCAGCCGTGCGGTAACAAGGCTTCGACCGACCGAGGAGACAAACAGTGGGGCGGCCGGTGGGCCGCCGGAACATCAGAGGCAGGTCGTTCGATGCCCAGGGGCGTCGGTCAGAACCGGATCAGCGGGCGACGCTGATCTGATCGAAGACGCCGCCGTCGTCGAAGTGGGTCTTCTGGGCATTGCGCCAGCCGCCGAAGACATCGTCGATGGTGACCAGCTTGACCGGGGCAAATTGCTTGTTGTACTTGGCCGCGACCTTCGCGTCACGAGGACGGTAGTAGTTCTTCGCCGCGATTTCCTGGCCTTCCGGTGTGTACAGGTATTGCAGATAGGCCTCGGCCACCTTGCGGGTGCCCTTCTTGTCGACGTTCTTGTCGACCACGGACACCGGCGGCTCGGCCAGGATGGAAATGCTGGGGGTGACGATCTCGAACTTCTCCGGCCCCAGTTCCTTCACGGCCAGATAGGCTTCGTTTTCCCAGGCGATCAGCACGTCGCCGATGCCGCGTTCCACGAAGGTGGTGGTGGCACCGCGAGCGCCGGAGTCCAGCACCTTGGTGTTGCCGTAGATGCGCTTGACAAAAGCCTTGGCCGACTCGGCATTGCCACCGGGCTGCTTCAGGGCATAGGCCCAGGCCGCCAGGTAGTTCCAGCGGGCGCCACCGGAGGTCTTCGGGTTGGGCGTGATCACGTCCACACCGCTGCGAGCCAGATCCGGCCAGTCGTTGATGTGCTTGGGATTGCCCTTGCGCACCAGGAACACGATGGTCGACGTGTAGGGCGAGGCATTGCTGGGCAGGCGCTTCTGCCAATCGGCCGGCACCAGCTTGCCGTGGTCATACAGCGCGTCGATGTCGTAGGCCAGGGCCAGCGTCACCACATCCGCATCCAGGCCGTCGATCACCGAGCGGGCCTGCTTGCCGGAGCCGCCGTGGGAGTTCTTGATGGTCACGGTCTCACCCGTCTTGGCCTTCCAGAACTTGGCAAACGAAGCATTGAAATCCTGGTACAGCTCACGCGTCGGATCGTAGGACACGTTCAACAGGGTGGTCTGGGCTTGCGCCAGGGCAGCGCCGCCCAGCAGGGTGACGGCGGCAAGCAGCGATACGGTGCGGCGGAGAGCGTTCACAGGCGTTGAGATGTTGGTGGTGGGGGGAGTGCCCAATGTAGGAGGGCACCAGAGGAAAGGGAACCAAGAAGTTCTGCTTTGCTTTGCAGCTTCAGTGGGGTGGCGCACAGGCGGCCACCAGCCGCAGGCATCAGTCGGCCAGGCTGGGCGTCAGCCGCGCCTGCTCCACCACGTCGCGGTGCAGCGGCGGGGCGAAGGTCTCGATGAAGGCGTAGACGTAGTCGCGCAGGTAGGCATCACGGCGCACAGCCAGCCGGGTCAGGTTGTCGGCAAACAGGTGTCGGGCATCGATGGCGCGCAGCAGGCGGTCACGTTCCTCGTCGTAGGCGATGGCCGCCACGATGCCCACGCCCAGTCCCAGTTCGACATAGGTCTTGATGACGTCCGCATCCATGGCCACCAGCACCACGTTCAGGTTGACACCGGCGCGTGCAAAGGCCTCGTCGATATGGCCCCGGCCGGTGTAGCCGCTTTCGTAGGTGATGATGGGGTAGCGGCCGATCTGCTCCAGTGTCAGCGGCTGGCCGTTGGCGGATTCCAGCGCCAGTGGATGGTCCGGCGGCACCAGCACGGTGTGGGTCCAGCGGTAGCAGGGCAGGGTCAGCAGCTCGGGGTGCTGGGTCAGGGCCTCGGTGGCGATGCCGATGTCAGCCTCACCATCCATCAGCAGGCGGGCCACCTGCTGGGGCGTGCCCTGCTGGAACTGCAGGCTCACTTCGGGATGGGTGTTGCGGAAGTCCCGCACGGCCGGTGGCAAGGCATAACGCGCCTGGCTGTGAGTGGCCGCAATGCGCAGGTGCCCGCTGTCGGCACGGGCGAAGTCCTCGCCAGCGCGGCGCAGGTTTTCCGCTTCGCGCAGCAGCCGCTCCACGATCGGCATCACGTTGCGGCCGGGCTCGGTCAGGCCGGTCAGGCGCTTGCCGGCACGGATGAAGATGTCGATGCCCAGCTCGTCCTCGAGCTCACGGATCTGGCGGCTCACGCCAGGCTGCGAGGTGTGCAGGGCCTGGGCGACCTCGGTCAGATTGAATCCGCGGCGCTGTGCCTCACGGACGGAACGCAGTTGCTGGAAATTCATCGTTGGTCAGGTCATTGGCTTATTCGGTTTGATTATTCGCAAGCACTGCTGACCTGTCCTCCAACAAATATCGATAAGCTTTGCGCAGAAGCGAGGAAGGGTCAGGCTTCAACGTCCATGGATTCCCGCACCGTCTCTTCGGTGAGGGAGGTCACGCACTCCTGCAGGAAGCGATAGGCGAAGCCCCGCAGGTAGTGGCCGCGCTTGAGCGCGATGCGTGTGGTGTTGGCCGGGAAGAGATGGCTCGCGTCCAGCCGTTGCAGGCCCGCATCGCGATTGGGTTCAAAGGCGATTGCCGCGATGATGCCCACGCCCAGGCCCACCTGCACATAGGTCTTGATCACGTCGGCATCCAGGGCCGACATGACGATGTCCGGCACCAGGCCGGCCCGCGAGAAGCTCGCATCGATACGGGCCCGGCCGGTGTAGCCCTCGTGATAGGTGATCAGCGGCTGCTCCGCCAACGCCTCCAGCGAGAGCGGCTGGCGTGTCAGCGCATGGCCCTCGGGTACCACCACCGCGTGATGCCACTCATAGAAGGGGAAGGTGACAAAGGCGTCGTCCTTGCCGAGCGCCTCGGTGGCAATGCCCACGTCGGCCTCGCCGGACAGCAGCAGCGAAACGATCTCCGCCGGGCTGCCCTGGTGCAGCACCAGGTGCACACGCGGATAGGCCGCCTTGAACCGGGCGACCACCTGCGGCAGCGCATAACGCGCCTGCGTGTGGGTGGTGGCGATGGTGAGCTGGCCTTGGTCGGCGCTGGAGAAATGCTGGGCCAGCCGCTTGATGTTGCGCACATCCTGCAGCATGCGGTCCACCACCTGCGCGACCTCCTTGCCGGGTTCGGTCAGCCCCAGCAGCCGCTTGCCGCGGCGCTGGAACAGCTCCACGCCCAGTTCGTCCTCCAGGTCCTTGATGTGTTTGCTGACGCCGGATTGAGAGGTGAACAAGGCCGCCGCGACCTCGGTCAGATTGAAATTCTGCTGCACCGCCTCCCGGACGATGCGCAACTGCTGAAGGTTCATGGCGGCGCTGACCGTGGGGGCGGGGGTTCGGCGAGCCGGCTCAGGCGGCCTGGTTCAGACCGAACACGCTCAGGCGCGAGGCCTGCACGCGCACCTGCTGCCCATTGCTCAGCCCCAGGGACGCCACCTGCTCACGGCCGAGTTCGGCCTCCAGGTGCTCACCCTGCGGGCCGCGCAGCTCAATGCGGGCGGCTGCACCAAAACTCAGGATGCGCTCGACGGTGGCAGGCAGGCCCGGCGCGTCGGTCTGCGGATTGATCTGCAGCTCATGCGGGCGGGCGTAGGCCTGCACCAGGCCCTGCGGCTCGGCGGCAGAGGCGGTCAGGCCCTGTGCGAGCAACTGGTCACCCACTCGCAGCACACCGCCTTCGGAACGGCCTTCAAAGCGGTTGACCGCACCGAGGAAGCCATAGACAAACGGCGTGGCCGGGCGTTCGTAGACTTCCGTCGGCGAGCCGACCTGCTCCACGCGGCCGTGGTCCATCAGCACCACACGGTCCGCCACTTCCAGTGCTTCTTCCTGGTCGTGGGTGACGAAGATGCTGGTGATGTGCAGCTCGTCATGCAGGCGTCGCAGCCAGCGGCGCAGTTCCTTGCGCACCTTCGCGTCCAGCGCGCCGAAGGGTTCGTCCAGCAGCAGCACACGCGGCTCCACCGCCAGTGCACGGGCCAGCGCAATGCGCTGGCGCTGGCCGCCGGAGAGTTGGGGCGGGTAGCGGTCGGCCAGCCAGTCCAGTTGCACCAGCTGCAACAGCTCGTGCACCTTGCGCTTGATGTCGGATTCCGATGGACGTTGCTTGCGCGGTTTCACCCGCAGGCCGAAGGCGACGTTGTCGAACACCGTCATGTGGCGGAACAGCGCGTAATGCTGAAACACGAAGCCAACTTCGCGCTCACGCACATGCGTGTCGGACGCATCGGCGCCGTCCAGCAGCACCTGGCCCCGGTCGGCGGTTTCCAGGCCGGCAATGATGCGCAGCAGCGTGGTCTTGCCGCAGCCCGATGGGCCCAGCAGGGCGGTCAGTTCGCCGGTGGGGAAGTCCAGGCTGACATCGCCCAGCGCAGTGAAGCTGCCAAACGACTTGTGGATGTTGCGGACTTGAATGCTCATGACGCTTCCTTCATTCGGATCAGTCGATCACCACGGCGCGTGATGCGCGCCACTCGACAAATTGCTTGAGCACCAGGGTGGCCACGGCCAGCAGGGCCAGCAGCGAGGCCACGGCGAATGCGGCCGCAAACTGGTACTCGTTGTAGAGAATCTCGACCTGCAGCGGCAGCGTGTTGGTCTGGCCGCGCACATGGCCCGACACCACAGAGACCGCGCCGAACTCGCCGAAGGCCCGGGCGTTGCACAGGATCACGCCGTAGAGCAGGCCCCACTTGATGTTGGGCAGCGTCACATGCCAGAAGGTGCGCCAGCCGGAGGCCCCCAGCACGGTGGCAGCTTCCTCCTCGTCACGGCCCTGGGCTTGCATGAGCGGGATCAGCTCGCGGGCCACGAAGGGGAAGGTCACGAACACCGTGGCCAGCACGATGCCGGGTACCGCGAAGATGATGCGGATGTCGTGGTCCTGCAGCCAGGGGCCGAACCAGCCTTGGGCGCCGAAGATCAGCACGTAGATCAGGCCGGCCACCACCGGCGAGACCGAGAACGGCAGGTCGATCAGCGTGATCAGCAGCTGCTTGCCACGGAAGTCATGCTTGGTGATGACCCAGGCGGCGCAGACACCGAACACCAGGTTCAGCGGCACCGACACCACGGCGGCCAGCAGCGTGAGCTTCACGGCGGAAATCGCATCCGGCTCGATGAGCGCGGCGACGTAGGTGTCCCAGCCCTTGCGCAAGGCCTCGGTGAAGACGGCGGCGAGTGGCATCAGCAGGAACAGGGCGAAGAAGCCCAGGCCCAGCGTCAGCAGGGTGTAGCGAACCCAGCGCGCTTCACGCGTGGCGGGGTTGCCTTGGTAGTGGCCGGCGCTTCGCGCGCGGCCCAGGGTTGCTGCAGCTCCAGCCATTTCAGCGCCTTCCGTCCATTCCGTTGCGACGCACGCTCCAGGCCTGCAGTCCATTGATCGCCAGCAGCAGCGAGAACGAGAACACCAGCATCACCACGGCGATGGCGGTGGCGCCGACATAGTCGTACTGCTCCAGCTTGGTGATGATCATCAGGGGCGTGATCTCGCTGACCATGGGCATGTTGCCGGCGATGAAGATCACCGAGCCGTATTCACCCACCGCACGGGCAAACGCCAGGGCAAAGCCGGTCAGTAGCGCGGGCGCCAGCATGGGCAGCACCACCAGGCGGAAGGCCTGCCAGCGGTGCGCACCCAGCGAGGCCGCGGCTTCTTCCAGCTCCGTGTCCAGGTCTTCCAGCACGGGCTGCACTGTGCGCACCACGAAGGGCAGGCCGATGAAGATCAGCGCCACCAGCACACCCAGCGGCGTGAAGGCGACCTTGATGCCCAGCGGCTCCAGGTGGCTGCCCAGCCAGCCATTGGGGGCGTAGAGCGCCGTCAGCGCGATACCGGCGACGGCGGTGGGCAGGGCAAAGGGCAGGTCGATCAGGGCGTCCACCAGCTTCTTGCCGAAGAAGTCATAACGCACCAGCGACCAGGCCAGGATGAAACCGAAGACCACATTGATGCCAGCCGCCAGCAGCGCGGCACCAAAGCTCAGGCGGTACGAAGCCAGCACGCGGGGTGAGGTGACGGCGGCCCAGAAGGCCTCCGCGCCATGGCCGGCAGACTTGAAGAACACCGCGCACAGCGGGATCAGCACCAGCAGCGAGAGGTAGAACAGCGTGTAGCCCAGCGTCGGGGCAAAACCGGGCAGCACACGGCGGCGCTTGCGGACAGGCGCCGGCGGCGCCGACGCGGTGGAGAGGACGGCAGTGTTCATCGGAGCAGCGGTGGTCATCGGGGCGCGATCAGCGCTTCAGGGCAGCCATGATCTGGTCGTACTGGCCGCCGTCCACAAAGTGGGTCTTGTAGACCTTGGCCCAGCCGCCCAGGGTCTGGTCCACGCCGAACAGCTTGATGGGCGCGAAGCGCTGGGCGTGCTTCTTGAAGACGTTGGGATCACGCGGTCGGAAATTGTTCTGGGCGATGATTTCCTGGGCCTCGGGGGTCCACAGGAAGTCCAGATAGGCCTTGGCCAGCGCGGCGGAACCCTTCTTGGCCGCCACCTTGTCCACCACCGCCACCGGCGCGTCGGCTTCGATGGAGATGCTGGGGTAGACCACCTCGAACTGACCCTTGCCGAATTCGTTTTCGATCAGCTCGGCTTCGGATTCGAAGGTCAGCAGCACGTCGCCGATGCCGCGTTGGGTGAAGGTGGTGGTGGCGCCCCGGCCACCGCCGTCCAGCACCGGCACGTTGGCCAGGATGTGGGTGAGCAGGTCCTTGGCCTGGGCGTCCGTGCCGCCCTTGGCGATCACGCTGCCCCAGGCAGCCAGGTAGCCGTAGCGGCCGTTGCCGGTCACCTTGGGGTTGGGGATGATCACCTGCACGCCGGAGCGGGCCAGGTCATTCCAGTCCTTGATCTGCTTGGGGTTGCCCTTGCGCACCAGGAACAGCATGGTGGAGCTGTACGGGGCGGCGCCATTGGGGAAGCGCTGGCGCCAGTCGGGACCGGTCAGGCCTTTTTCAGCCAGGGTGTCCACGTCGGTGGCCTGATTCATGGTGACCACGTCGGCTTCCAGGCCGCCGATCACCGAGCCGATCTGCTTGGACGAACCGCCGTGCGACTGGTTGATGGTGATGGTCTGGCCGGTCTTGCCCTTGTAGTAGGTCACAAAGGCCGGGTTGACCTGCTTGTACAGCTCGCGGGCCACGTCATAGGAGACGTTCAGGAGGGTGTTCGGAGCGGCGGCTTGCGCATGCGCGGGCTGCAGCGCCTGGGCGCCCAGCAGCGGCAGGGCAGCGGCGGCCAGCATCAGCGCATGGCGGCGGGTCACCTGGGCGGCGGTGCGGGCAAAGGGGCGGGCGCGGGAGCTGTTTTGGGACATGGCAAGGGCGTGGCAGTCGACGGTCTTGTCGGGCTGCGTAGCTTGCCAAGAAGTCCTTATTCGCGGAACGATTGTTTAAGTATTTGCTTATCCCGAATAAGCAATAAGGCGAAAGACGCCAGGACCGTGGAGCAACTGCCCGAAGCGCCTCCCCCAGACCCCGAGGGCAGCCACTCCACGTCCTGGGCTTTCACCATGCGACTCCGGCGCGTGGCGCCGGCGGGGCCTTCCATGGAAAGGGCGCCCCGTACCGGTAGTCTGGGCGAGTGGCGCTACGCCGGCCAATCAGCAATCGGCCTATGCAAGTGAGGGCGCCGCATAAGAGCGCCGCATACAGGTGCCGCATCCCGGGGTCGCATCGGGGTGCCACATCAGGCGGGGGGGCGTCCCCCGTATCTCCTTAGTCCGACGGGTGAACTGGCTGGCGCCTTGCTGGCAACTGGGCTAGGCTGGACACATCCTCCACCGGCTTGCAGTCACCCGTACAGAGGCAGCGCCCACCATGATGATCGCCCCGATTCCGGACAATGAAGCCGAGCGCATGCAGGCCCTTCGGGCGCTGCTGATTCTGGATACGCCGCCGGAGGAGCGGTTTGACCGCATCGTCCAGTTTGCGGCCGAGGAGTTCGCTGTGCCGATTGCGCTGCTGACCATGGTGGACACCAACCGGCAGTGGTTCAAGGCTCGTTTCGGGCTGGCTGTTTGCGAGACCGGCCGGGACGCGTCCTTCTGTAGCCATGCCATCCACGCGCCGGAGGTGATGGTGATCAGCGATGCCACGCTGGACCCGCGTTTTGCGGGCAACCCGATGGTGCTGGGCCCGCCCTACATCCGTTTCTATGCCGGTGCGCCGCTGGAGGTACAGCCGGGCGTGCGGGTGGGGACTTTGTGCCTGATCGATCGGCGACGACGAACGCTGGACGACACCGATCTGGCCATCCTGAAGACGTTGCGAGATCTGGCGGTCTCGGAGTTTCTGGATCAGACCCAGGTAGAGGAAGCGTGATGCCGCGACAAGCCCAACTGCTCCTGGTGGATCCTCACTCCCTCTTCCGTCGCACGGTCGCCCTGGTGGCGCGCCAGCTGCAGGTGGCGGAGGTGCATGAATGCAGCAGCCATGATGCGGCGCAACGGCTGCTGGAATTTCAGCCCATGGACGGGCTGCTGGTGGACATCGGTGGGGGGCTGGACGCCCTGGCGCTGGTGCAGAGTGTGCGGGCGGGCGCCTTGCGCTGCCCGCCGGCCATGCCCATTGCCCTCACGGCCGAGGCCTGTGACGTGGCCACGGCCCAGCTTTACAAAGAGCTGGAAATCCGCCGCATCATGCTCAAGCCGTTCAAAGTCAAAACGGCCTTGGAAGTCATCCAGGACCTCGCGGGACTTGGGCCCCCCAGTCGCTTCGCTCCTACCCCCGAGGGGCGCCACCCATCGGTCAGGGAGACCCTGACCAAGGGCGTTGCTGGATAAGTCGGGCCTTTGGCCCTTGGGCGGTCGCTGTGCGACCGGCCGGTCACTCTGTCCAGTATTGAGAGAGCCAGGGCGTGGGGCGGACGTAGCGGGTCAAGTGCTTCCAGCGGTGCTTCACGCCCTTGGCAAAGGTGCCTTTGAAATGGTCCCAGGGGCTTTCGAAGGCCGGTTGCTGATCGGTCCAGCGGCCCACCATCACATCGCTGGGGTTGGGGCCGCCCGGGAAGGTGACGATCTTGGCGCCCTTGGGCAGCTTGGCCGCCTTGAAGTAGCGCAGCGGGAACGGCGGCAGGCAGTGCAGACGGAAGTGGCGCGTCCACGTCGGAGGCCAGAACTTGATGCCGCCAGGCACCGAGGCCGTCACGAAATGCTGCTCAAAGCCATGGCGGTCAGCCACGCCCTGCGGGTCGGCACGGAACTGGGCAATGATGTGCGGGTACTTGCCCACCGGGAACCGGAAGACCGAAGTCTGGCCCAGCTTGCGCATCGGCTTGGCCCAGTTGCGAGCCAGCACCACATCATCCGGATCACCATGCGTGAAATAACCGTCGATGTTGTCCACCAGCACCGAGTCCAGGTCGATGAACAGCACCGGGCCCGACAGGCCGGTCGTGGGGCCCAGGTCCGAACCCCACATCACCAGCTTGCGCCACTTGCCCATGGACTTCTTGGGCCATTCACAACCCAGCTCCGGCAGGTCAAAGGCATCCACCTCCGGGCGGATGCCTTCCTTGTTGTCGGTGAGGCACACCAGGCGGAAGTCACCCGTGACGTGACGGCGCAGCATGCCGTAGAGCCGGTTCACATAGTCCGCCCCGTAGGCCGTGCCCCACTTCACACAGATGACTTGTTTCATTCCCCACCACTCCAGGACGGCTCGCCGTCTCGTCAAAACTTGCAGACTGTATAGAGATCCGAGGTCAGTCAGATCGTCTCTTCCCACCGCTTCATGCGAGGGCGACACCATATCAGAGTCAGCCTATAGACGATAAACATGCTTATTCATGCTGGCTTATTCGTTTGCGTTGGGAGGCGGGATTTCTAGAGTCGGCAGGCATGACTGCCATTGCCCTCCCCCCTTCCGCCCGGGCGTCCTCCCACAGCCCAGCCGCCCCGGCCGGCCCGAGTGACGCTTTCGAGATTCGCCCCTTCGACGCCGCGCTAGGCGCCGAGGTGCTGGGGCTGGATCTGAACCAACCGCTGGCGGACGATGATTTCGCCCGGCTGCACCGCGCCCATCTGGACCATCACGTGCTGGTGTTTCGTGACCAGCGCATCTCGCCAGTCGCCCATGTGAGCTTCAGCCGCCGCTGGGGGCCGCTGGAGGTGCATGTGCTGCGCAACTTCCAGCTGCCGGGCCATCCGGAGATCCTGCAGGTGTCCAACCTGCGCGATGAGGCTGGCCAGCCGCTGGGCCTGGGAGACGCGGGCGTCTTCTGGCATTCGGACCTCTCCTACAAGGAAAAACCCAGCCTCGGCTCCCTGCTGCATGCGCAGGAGCTGCCTGCCGAGGGTGGAGACACCCTGTTTGCCAACCAGCATCTGGCCTACGAGCAATTGCCCCAGGCGCTGAAGATCGCGATTGAGGGCCGCAAGGCCGAGCACAGCTACCTGGCCCGCTATGAAGAGCTGCGCCTGCGCAACCCCTGGCGGCCCCGGCTGAGCGACGCGCAGATCGCCGAGGTGAAACCCGCCGTGCACCCGGTGGTGCGCATCCATCCCGAGACCGGCCGCCGCGCCCTGTTCGTGAGCGAGCACTTCACGACCCGTATCGTGGGCCTGCCGGACGACGAGAGCCGGGATCTGCTGGCCCAGCTCTTCGACCACAGCACACGGCCGCGTCTGGTCTACCGCCACCGTTGGCAGCCGCATGACCTGGTGTTCTGGGACAACCGCTCGCTGCTGCATCTGGCCAGCGGCTGCCCGCCGACCCTGCGCCGCCACCTCCATCGCACCACGGTGGAAGGTGACGCCACGCTGGGCTGAGGCCCGGTCCATCTGGAGCGGTTCCTCCAGCCCATTCATCTGTCCATTCGTGCGGCCATTGATCCGGCGATTCGTGGTGCCGACTCGTCCAGTCCGTCTCTGCAGCACGCTTCCCCAGTTCGTCGTCCGTTTCCTTTCTCTCCAGAGAGCAACACCATGAAACGCATGATCGCCACGGCGCTGGCCGCCGCCTTGGGCCTGACGGCCCTGTCCGCCCGGGCCGAGGGCCAGCTTCGCATTGCCGAGCAGTTCGGCATCGTCTATTTGCTGCTCAACGTGGCGCAGGACCAGAAGCTGATCGAGAAGCATGGCAAGGCGGAAGGGGTGGATATCCGTGTGCAGACCGTGCAGCTCTCCGGCGGCCCTGCCATCAACGAGGCACTGTTGTCCGGCAGCATCGACGTGGCCGGTGCCGGCGTAGGCCCGCTGCTGACGCTGTGGGACCGCACCTATGGCAAGCAGAACGTGCGCGGCATCGCCTCGCTGGGCAACTTCCCCTACTACCTGACCAGCAGCAATCCGGCGGTCAAGACGATCGCGGACTTCGGCGACAAGGACCGCATCGCGCTGCCAGCGGTGGGGGTGTCGGTGCAGTCCCGCATCCTGCAACTGGCGGCGGCCCGACAGTGGGGCGACGCGCAGTTCAACCGGCTGGACCGCCTGCAGGTGGCCCTGCCCCATCCGGAGGCCACCGCCGCGCTGATCAAGGGCGGTACCGAGATCAACGCCCACTTCGGCAATCCGCCTTTCCAGGAGCAGGGCCTCGCCGGCAACCCGGCGGTGCATGTGGTGCTCAACAGCTACCAGGTGCTGGGCGGGCCGGCCTCGGCCACGGTGCTCTACACCACCGAGAAGTTCCGCAAGGAGAACCCGAAGACCTACAAGGCGTTTGTCGCCGCGCTGGCCGAGGCGGCCGCCTTCATCACCAAGAACCCGGAGCAGGCGGCAGACATCTATCAGCGCAATGAAGGGTCCAAGGTGCCGCGGGAGCTGTTGCTCAAGGTGATCAAGAACCCGGAAGTCCAGTTCAAGATCACGCCGGAGAACACCTTCGCGCTGGCGGCGTTCATGCACCGTGTGGGCGCGATCAAGAACAAGCCGTCGTCAGCGAAGGACTATTTCTTCGACGATCCGCACAATGCCTCGGGCAGCTGATCGGGACCCACGATGAGCGCCGCAGCGGAGTTCGTGTTGCAGGCACGCCTGCGTGTGGAAGGGCTCAGCCTGGAATACCGCAGCGAGGACCGGGTGGTCCGGGCCACGCACAGGGTGGATTTCGAGGTCTATCCGTCCGAGCGGTTTGTGCTGCTGGGCGCATCCGGTTGCGGCAAGTCCTCCCTGCTGAAGGCCGTGGGCGGCTTTCTGGCGCCGACCGAAGGACGCATCTTGCTGGAGGGCGAAGCCGTGCGTGGTCCGGGGCCGGACCGGGTCGCGGTGTTCCAGGAATTCGACCAGCTGCCGCCCTGGAAGACGGTGCTGGACAACGTGGCCTTCCCCTTGATCGCGTCCCGCAAGAAGAGCCGGTCCCAGGCGCGTGACCACGCGCGCGATTGGCTGGGCCGCGTCGGCCTGGCCGACTTCGCCCAGGCCTTTCCGCACCAGCTCTCGGGCGGCATGAAGCAGCGTGTGGCCATTGCCCGCGCGTTGGCCATGGCGCCCCGCATGCTGTTGATGGACGAGCCGTTCGCGGCACTGGACGCGCTCACCCGCCGCCGCATGCAGGATGAACTGCTGGCGCTGTGGGAGCAGGAGCGCTTCACGCTGCTGTTCGTCACGCATTCCATCGAGGAGGCCTTGAACCTGGGCCATCGCATCCTCGTGCTGTCGCCGCACCCGGGCCGTGTGCGGGCGGAATTCAATGCGCAGGGGCTCAGCGCCACCCAGCGCCAGGCGCTGGGCCAGCGCATCGAACAATTGCTGTTTGAGCGATGAACGCCACGACCCTGCCCACGGTCCGTGCCCTTGCGGGGACGCAGAGCCCGTACGCGCCGGATCCCATGGGTCCCGTTGACCTGATGGATCCGCTTGATTCGCTTGATTCGCCTGCTGTCCAGAAGACACGGGACGTTGCAGGCGGCACCGCTGCTGACGACGCTGCCGAAACCCACAAGCCCTGCAGCGTCGACGGATGCTCGCGGCAGGTCCACCCCGACATCCGGCCCGACCGGTTGCTGGCGCCACAGGCCTACGTAGCGCCAGCCTCGCCACCCGTGTCGCTCTGGCGTCGTGCGCTGGATTCCAACAGCTGGCGCCAGGCGACGCTGCTGGTGTTGTTGGCGGCGCTCTGGGAGGTGGCCGCACGTACGGCGGGCAACGACTTGCTGTTGCCTACCTTCAGCGCGGCCGCGCTGGCGCTGTGGCAAGGCCTCGCCAGCGGCGAGCTGCTGTTGCGCGCCGGGATTTCGCTCCAGCTGCTGCTGCAAGGTTATGCGCTCGGCGTGGTGCTGGCCCTGGGCCTGACCGCGCTGGCCACGGCCTCGCGCTGGGGCCGCGACTTGCTGGCCAGCCTGACGGCCATGTTCAACCCCTTGCCTGCCATCGCGCTGCTGCCCTTGGCGCTGCTGTGGTTCGGGTTGGGGGCACGCAGCCTGATCTTTGTGCTGGTCCACGCGGTGTTGTGGCCGCTGGCACTCGCCGCGTCAGCCGGTTTTGCCGCCGTGCCCGAGACCTTGCGCATGGCCGGCCGCAACTACGGGCTCACCGGTCCGCGCTACGTGCTGCAGATCCTGATGCCGGCGGCCTTGCCGTCGGTGCTGGCCGGCCTGCGAGTGAGCTGGGCCTTTGCCTGGCGCACCCTCATTGCCGCCGAGCTGTTCTTCGGGGCGTCCTCGGGCCAGGGCGGCCTGGGCTGGTACATCTTTCAGAACCGCAACGAGCTGATGACGGACCACGTGTTCGCCGGCCTGGCCCTGGTCATCCTCATCGGGTGGCTGGCCGAGCGGCTGGTGTTCAGCACGGTGGAGCGCTGGACGGTGCGGCGCTGGGGCATGCAGCGGTAACGCTGGCGCAGAACGCAGGCGCAGGAAGCGGGCACCGTCAGCAGGGAACGACAACGGATACCGGATACGGCGAGTAGGCAGCATGAGCAAGCACCAAAAGGAAACGCCCCGGCCGAGGCCGGGGCGCTTGCTCGCATCGGATGACAAGGTGATCAGTTCATCTGGGTCGTCTCCATCCTCCATCGTTGGGCATTGGCGGAAGAAACCCCGTGTCGCGTCGGTGGCGTGCCCGCCTTGGCACGAGACCGCTCGGGCAGACCCAGCATGGCGGCAGTCGTGGCAATGATGAGCTGTGCGCGGTCTGACAGTGCGTGGCGGGCCGGCGCTAAACGGTGAATCGACATGGATCACAGCTTAGAAAAGCCCACGCGCCTTGCGAAGGAAGGCTTGTTCATATGGATGTGAGCATTTCGTAGGGACAGGCGCCGATCCTGCCGGGAGACCGGCATGACGTTCCGGGTTATGCGGTGTCGGTATAAGCTCCTGCGGAAACCGTGTTTGGCCGCCACAGCGAAGGCTCGCTACCCTGCCCGGTTTTGCCCGCGCGCCGTGCTACCCGCCTGGTCGCGTAGAGGCTTGTTCCGAGATCCCACCAGGATCCACAAGGATTCAAGGAGACAGCATGAATGCATTAGCGACTGCCGTGTACGACCGCGCGGCAGACTCTTCCACCACCGGCCCTTCATCCGCGGACACCACCCGTGGCGACCACCTGCCGCGTCCCGCCGTGCTGGACCTCATCGGCAACACGCCGCTGGTGCCCGTGCGTCGCCTGGACACGGGGCCCTGCGAGCTCTTCCTGAAGCTGGAATCCCAGAATCCGGGCGGGTCCATCAAGGACCGCATCGGCCTGTCGATGATCGAGGCGGCCGAGCGTGACGGCTTGCTCGGGCCTGGCGGTACCGTGGTGGAAGCCACCGCCGGCAACACCGGCCTGGGCCTGGCGCTGGTGGCCCGTGCCAAGGGCTACCGCGTGGTGCTGGTCGTCCCGGACAAAATGTCCTCTGAAAAAGTGCTGCAGCTGCGCGCCCTGGGCGCCGAGGTGCACATGACCCGCTCCGATGTCGGCAAGGGCCACCCGGATTACTACCAGGACCGCGCCGCACGCCTGGTGATGGACATCCCCGGCGCCTGGTACGCCGACCAGTTCAACAACCCGGCCAACCCGCTGGCCCACGAAACCACCACCGGCCCCGAAATCTGGCAGCAGACCGGGCACCGGGTGGATGCGCTGGTGTGCGGTGTCGGCTCTGGCGGCACGCTGACCGGCCTGTCGCGCTTCTTCGCCAAGGTCCGCCCGGGCCTGGACCTGGTGCTGGCCGACCCGGTGGGCTCGGTGCTGAAGGACTATGTGGAAACCGGCACCTATGGGGACGCCGGCTCCTGGGCCGTGGAAGGCATCGGTGAAGACTTCATCCCCCCGATTGCCGACCTCAGCGGTGTGCGGCACGCCTACGCCGTGAGCGATACCGAGAGCTTTGCCACCGCGCGCGAGCTCTACCGCGCCGAAGGCATCCTGGCGGGCTCCTCCAGCGGCACGCTGCTGGCGGCCGCGCTGCGGTATTGCCGGGCCCAGACCACGCCCCGTCGCGTCGTGACCTTTGTGTGCGACACCGGCACGCGTTATCTCTCCAAGGTCTACAACGACCATTGGATGTTCGACCAGGGCCTGCTCAAGCGCGCCCACCAGGGCGACCTGCGTGACCTCATCTCCCGCCGTGCCGAGGATGGCGCGGTGGTCAGTGTGTCGCCGGAAGACACCCTGGCAACCGCCTTCTCCCGCATGCGCCAGGCCGATGTCTCCCAGCTGCCGGTGCTGCGGCAGGGCCAGCTGGTCGGCCTGCTGGATGAGTCGGACCTGCTGGCCCAGATGCACATGGATGCCCGCCACTTCCAGGACCCGGTGGAGAGCGCCATGAGCCATGATGTGCACACGCTGCCGCCCGGGGCGCCGCTGTCCGCGCTGATCGAGCAGCTGCGTGGTGGCCTCGTGGCGGTGATTGCCGACGACCAGCGCTTCTATGGCCTGGTCACCCGATTCGATTTGCTGAACCATTTGCGAAAGGGCTTGTCATGAGCCAGGACTCCCCTCACAAGCAGGACGGCCATGGGGCCGACCTGCGCTTCGACACACTGGCCATCCACGGCGGCCAACAGCCCGACCCGCTGACCGGCGCGGTGATGCCGCCCATCTACGCCACCTCCACCTACCGCCAGCAGAGCCCGGGGGTGCACCAGGGCTACGAATACGGCCGTACGCACAACCCCACCCGCCAGGCTTACGAGCGGGCCATCACCAGTCTTGAAGGCGGTGTGCAGGGCTATGCGTTCTCCTCTGGCCTGGCCGCCATGGCCACGGTGCTGGACACGCTGGACGCGGGGGCCCATATCGTGGCGGGTGACGACCTCTATGGCGGCAGCTACCGTCTGTTCGAGCGGGTACGCAAGAAGAGCGCCGGCCTGCAGGTCACCTATGTGGACAGCACCGATCCCGAGCAGGTCCGGGCCGCGCTGCGGCCCGAGACGCGATTGATCTGGATCGAGACGCCGAGCAATCCCATCCTGAAGCTGACCGACCTGGCGGCGGTGGCGGCCATCGCCCGCGCGCACGGTTCGCTCTCGATTGCGGACAACACCTTTGCCAGCCCGTGGGGCCAGCGTCCGTTGTCCCTGGGCTTCGATGCGGTGCTGCATTCAGCCACCAAATACCTGAACGGCCACAGTGATGTGATTTCCGGCGTGGTGGTGGTGGGGGGAGAGCCGCGTCAGGCCGCCTTGCGCGAGCAGCTGGAGTTCCTGCACAACGCCATCGGGTCGGTGGCCGGGCCTTTCGACAGCTTCCTGGCTCTGCGAGGCCTCAAGACGCTGGCCTTGCGCATGGCTCGTCATAACGAAAGTGCGCTGGAACTGGCCCGCTGGCTGGAAGGCCAGCCCAAGGTCCGCAAGGTGCATTACCCGGGCCTGGAAAGCCATCCGCAGCATGCATTGGCCAAGCGCCAGATGCGGGGCGGTGGCGGCATGATCAGCGTGCAGCTGGACACCGACCTGGCCGGCGCCCGCCGATTCCTGGAACGGGTGCGGATCTTCTCCCTGGCAGAAAGCCTGGGCGGGGTGGAAAGCCTGATCTCCCTGCCGGCGTTGATGACCCATGCCTCCATCCCGGCGGACAAGCGGGCTGCGTTGGGCATCACGGATTCATTGATCCGCATCTCGGCTGGTATTGAGGATGTGGAAGACCTGCGCGCCGACCTGCAGGCAGGCCTGGACGCCGTCTGACCCCCGCCCCTTCCAAAAAGAAAAGGCCAGTGCCCGGCGGCGCTGGCTTTTTTTATGGGTGCGGGCCTTGGCGGAGGCCCAAAACCCTGGCCGGCAGGAAGAGGATCTCCTTGAACAAGGCGAAGACGGCTTCCACACTGATACCAATCAGGCGAAACGGCAGCAGCACCAGCCAGACCACCGGCCACAGCAGCAGCGCCAGCAGGGCCAACGGCCAGCACAGCACGAACAGGATCAACCACAGCAGCAGACTCAACATGTTTTCTCCGGGCATCGGCGCGGCGAAGTTGGCCGTGCCTGGACAGCACTCTAGGCACGGGACGACGACGGTTCTCGTCACGTGCGACGGACGGCCATTCGCCGCAGCCAGACTGCTGGCGATGCGGATCAGCGAAACCTTCCATCGTCATCCCAAAAGCGGATCGGTCGGCACGAAGTGCGCTACACGCCCGGCCATCTTGACGTCGGCGGTGTCATGACCTTGTCCGGATCGTGTTCCGTTAAACCGAAGTTATGTATGATCCAACTTCGTTTTTTCGGAGATTTGTATGAGCGCGCTGAACTACCGTCACCTGCACTACTTCTGGGTGGTCGCCAAGGAAGGTGGCTTCGCCCGCGCGGCCGACCGTCTGGGCATGGCGGTGCAGACCATCAGTGCCCAGGTGCGGGAGCTGGAACGTACGCTGGGGCATCAGATGCTCAAACCGGAAGGGCGGGGACTGGTCCTCACCGAGGCCGGCCAGGCGGCATTTGCCCGCGCGGAAGAGATCTTCCAGATCGGCCAGCTGGTCCCGCACGAGGTGCACGAGGCCGCCACGCAACGGGTGCAGCGTCTCTCGGTCGGGCTGTCGGACGGCCTGTCCAAGCTGGCCGCCCATGCCCTGCTGGCGCCGGTACTGGACACGCCCCACCTGCGCCTGGTCTGCCATGAAGGCGAGGTCGACCAGCTGCTGGGCGAGCTGGCCCTTCATCATCTGGATTTAGTACTCACTGACCAGCCAGCCCCCGTGAATCCTACACTTCGCATCACCAGCCAGCTGTTGGCCAGTACCCCGGTGGACTGGTGGGGCCCGGCCGATCTGATCGCCCGCGCCAACCGGACACCCGGCCGCCCATTCCCACAAGTCCTGGAGGATCTGCCGGTGTTGCTGCCCACCCGCCATGCCTCGTTGCGAGCCGGCCTGGAGCGCTGGTTTGAGCAGCATCACATCCGTCCGCAGGTGGTGGGCGAGTTCGAAGACAGCGCCCTCATGAGTGTCTTCGCCGCCCGTGGCCTGGGGGTGTTTCCGGTCAGCCGTCTGGGTGCGGATGACCTGGCGCTGATGAGCGGCCTGCACTTGCTGGGCACAACAGAGGTGATGGAAGACGTGCACGGCATCTATTCCCGCCGTGGCCAGAACCACCCGCTGGTCGCCAAGCTGCTGGCCTCTCGCCGTCAGGGCCGCGCCGAGCCTGTGACCGAATTTGATTCGGAATTTGCTGCACAAGAATGAGGTAATAGCTGGTTTTTTGGAATCTGAGCCAGCCGTAAGGTGCGACTACGCGCGCGCGCTGCCGGGTCAGGCAGTTCGCGCCTCATTTCACCCACGAGGAGTTCAGTCATGAGTGACTTCCAAAGACCTTCGGCGTCCCCCACGACCTGGACGCCTGGCACCGCCGGCGGTGCCGTATTCAGCCAACGTGGTGATGTGGCCCGTGTGCTGCGCAACACCTATGCCCTGCTGGCCATGACGCTGCTGTTCAGCGGTGCCATTGCCACGGCGGCGGTGAGCTTCCAGTGGCCCGCGCCCGGCATGATCCTCACGCTGATCGGCTACTTTGGCCTGCTGTTCGGCATCCACCGCACCCGCAATAGCGCCATGGCGGTGCCATTGGTGTTTGCGCTGACCGGCTTCATGGGCTGGTCGCTGGGGCCCTTGCTCAGCGCCGTGCTGCACCTGCCCGGTGGTGCCAACACCATCGCACTGGCCTTGGGCACCACGGGTGCCACCTTCCTGGCGCTGTCAGCCTACGTGCTGGCCACCAAGAAGGACTTCAGCTTCATGGGCGGTTTCCTGTTCGCCGGCATGATCGTGGCGCTGCTCGCTGCGGTGGCCAATATCTGGCTGCAGATGCCGGTGCTGGGGCTGGTGATCTCGGGTGTGGTGGCCTTGGCCTCCATTGGCCTGATCCTGTTCGAGACCAGCAACATCGTGAATGGCGGTGAGCGCAACTACGTGATGGCCACGGTCAGCTTGTTTGTCTCGCTGTTCAACCTGTTCACCAGCCTGCTGCACATCTTCGGCTTCGGCGGCGGTAGCGACGAGTAAGCGCGTGCCGCCACGGCGGTGAGACCCGCGTAACGGCCGCTGCTTGACGGCCACTGCTTAACGGCACTGCTAAACGGCCGCCCCTTACCGGGCGGCCGTTTCTTTTTCGTTCAAGCCGCGACAGCCTGCACCACGCCGTCGCCGTGCGGCGCCGCGCGGAACTCGGGCAGTTGCTCCACCTCGCTGGCATAGGCCATCAGTGTCTGCAACCGCTCGGCCGGCGGCAGCAGCTCGGGCGTCATCTGACGCGCAAATTCCCAGGCCACGCCGATACTGATGCCCGCCAGGCCGATGGTGTCGCGCTCGGTGGAGAGCGGCGCCTGGCGCAGCGCCTCGTCCAGCGCCAGGAGGGCCGCCTGCAGCTGGCCGGCGACGCGCTCCAGCCACGGGCCGTGCTGCTTGTCCTCGGGGCGGGTCACCTGCTCATAAACCGCCTGCACACTCTTGTCGCAGACCGACAGCGCCAGCCCCGTCAGCCGCAAGGCGCGTCGCAGGTTCGGATCGCTCGGCGGCAACAGGTGCCGGCCCGGCGACAGCGACTGCGCATATTGCAGGATCAGCGTTGAATCCATCAGCACCGTGCCGTCATCACAGACCAGCGTCGGGGCCTTGACCACCGGATTGATGGTGCTGAATTCGTCAAAGGTGCGAAACACCGACAGTGAGCGGTGGTCGAATCGCAGGCCCAACAGCAGCATTCCGATGGCGGTGCGGCGGACATAGGGCGAGTCCAGCATGCCGATGAGTTGCATGGTGCCTCCGGCTTCCTTAATGGTCGTCAAAGGGGTAGCGCACCCCGATCTTTGCGCGGATCTGGTCGATCCAGCCCAGCACGGCCAAGGTCTCCGCATGGGGCATGACCGGGCTTTCGATGTCGCCGGCACGGGCGCGTTGCATGGCTTCCACGATCTGGTTTTCGAAGCCGTTGATCCTGAACGGCCGTTCCACCGTCTGCCCCGGCTCGCGCGGCAGCAGGAGCTGCGCCCGGGTGGCCTGCCAGAAGGTCTCCGGCAGCACGATGGCGCCCGCCTCGCCCATCACCTGCAAGGTGTTGGGAGCGCTGGTGTCCAGGCCACAGACAAATTGCGCCACCAGTCCATCGCCAAAATCCAGGCTGGCGGACACCCGGGCATCCACCCCGGTCGGGGCCAGGACACCACTCACCTCCAGCCGCTGCAGCGGCGGCACCTCACCCAGTGCATGCAGCAGCACAAAACGCGTGGCGTTGAGGTTGTAGACCCCGACGTCCAGCAATGCGCCGCCCGCCAGCGCCGGGTTGAAGAGGCGGCTGTCCGGGTCGTACGGGGCGGGGAAGCAGAAGCTGCTCTGCAGCGCATGCACCTGGCCGATGCGGCCTTCACGCAACCACGTGGCCATCTCCTGGTAGACGGGCAGGAAGCGTGTCCACACCGCCTCCATCAGGAAGACCTGGTGTTCACGCGCGGCCGCCACCAGGCGTTGTGCCTGGGCCTGCGTCGGCACCAGGGATTTCTCGCACAGCACCGCCTTGCCCGCACGCAACGCGGCCAACGCGTAGTCGTAGTGCTGGCCATGGGGTGTGGCGATGTAGACCCCCTCCACCGCGGGATCCGCCAGCAAGCGCGCCAGATCGGTATGGGCCTGGACCGGCGCGTCGCCGGCCACGGACCAGCGCTGGGCGAACTGTTCGCTCCGGTGCGCGTCGCGGCCGCAGATGGCATGCAGGCGGCAGCCGTCCAGCTGGCTCACCGCTTCGGCAAAGCGATTGGCAATCGAACCGGGCCCGATGAGGGCCCATTGGAAGGTGGAACTCATGAGCGGAGAAGGTCCTGGAAAGACGGGGGGACACTGATGCTAGGCCAATCGGTGAGCGGGGCGGCGCACCCGCCTCGCCGACAGCCTCAGGGTTGTCCCTAGTTCGACAAGCCGCCAGACGGCCAGGTCGCCACCCCGGGCGGAAGCCGCCCGCCCGACCGCCATGCCCTTCGGCTGAACGGGCCCCATGGGCTAGGCTCCCGGCTTTGCCTGATTGCACTCGCCGACAGCGAGCCACCGCCCATGAGGATTCCCTTTGTCCTGGCCGCCTCCCTGGCCATCACTGCGCCCGTGCTGGCACAGACCACCCCCACCCAGGCGGCTTCGTCGGCTGTGACGGCCAACGCGCTGATCGCCCCCAGCCCGCTGCCGCTGCAATACCCGCCCTTCGACAAGATCCGTGACGAGGACATCGGCCCCGCGCTGGAGCAGGGCATGGCCGAGCAGCTGAAGGAAGTGCAGGCCATCGCCGGCAATCCCCAGCCCGCCACCTTCGACAACACCATCGTGGCGCTGGAACGTTCCGGCCGCACGCTGGCCCGGGCCAACTCGCTGCTGGGCAACCTGCTGGGCGCCGATGCCAACCCGGCCCGCCTCAAGCTGCAGGGCGACTTTGCCGCCCGCATGGCCGCGCACCGCGATGCCGTGGCGCTGAACCCGCAGCTCTTTGCCCGTGTGGAGTCCCTGTGGCAGCGCCGTACCTCGCTGGGCCTCGGGGCCCAGGAGCAGCGCCTGATCGAGCGCCACTACAACAGCCTCGTGCGCGCCGGTGCCAAGCTGGACGACGCCGGCAAGGCCCGCATGAAGGCCATCAATGCCGAGATGGCCACCCTGGGTGCACGTTTCAACCAGAACGTGCTGGCCGAGGTGAATGACTCCGCCGTGGTGGTGGACAAGGTCGAGGACCTGGCCGGCCTGAGCGACGAGCAGATCGCCACCGCCGCAACGGCCGCCAAGACACGCGGCCTGGAAGGCAAGTACGTCATCGCCCTGCTGAACACCACCGGCCAGCCGGTGCTGTCCGAGCTGGAGAACCGCGCCCTGCGCGAGCGCATCTACAAGACCTCGATCGCCCGCGGCAGCCGCGGCAACGAGTTCGACAACACCGCCCTGGTCTCCCGCGTGGTGACGCTACGCGCCGAACGTGCGCGCCTGCTGGGCTTTGCCACCCATGCGGACTTCGTGCTGAGTGACGAGACCGCCCGCAACCAGCAGGCCGTCAACGGCATGTTGCGCCAACTGGCACCGGCCGCCGTGGCCGCTGCCCGTCGCGAAGGGGACGACCTGCAGGCCATGATCGATCGCGAGCAGGCCGCCAAGCATCAGCCCAGCTTCAAGCTGGCGGCGTGGGACTGGAGCTTCTACAGCGAGAAGGTGCGCGCCGCCAAGTACGGCTTTGACGAGTCGCAGCTCAAGCCATACCTGGAAATGAAGAACGTGCTGGAGAACGGCGTGTTCTATGCCGCTGGCCAGCTCTATGGCGTGACCTTCAAGGAACGCAAGGACCTGCCCGTCTATCACAAGGACGTGCTGGTCTACGACGTGTTCAACGCCGACGGCTCGCAACTGGCCATCTTCATTGCCGACATGTATGCACGTCCGTCCAAGCGCGGTGGTGCCTGGATGAATGCGTATGTGGACCAGAGCGGCCTGTTCAACCAGAAGCCGGTGGTGGCCAACCATCTCAACATTCCCAAGCCGGCCGACGGCAAGCCCACGCTGCTGACCTGGGACGAAGTCAACACCATGTTCCACGAGTTCGGCCATGCCCTGCACGGCATGTTCTCGAACGTGAAGTACCCCAGCATGGCCGGCACCCGGGTGCCGCGTGACTTCGTCGAGTACCCCTCGCAGGTCAACGAGATGTGGTCCACCTGGCCCAGCGTGCTGGCTAACTATGCCAAGCACTACAAGACCGGCCAGCCGATGCCACGTGAGCTGCTGGACAAAGTGCTGGCTGCGCGCCAGTTCAACCAGGGTTTTGCCACCACGGAATACCTGAGCGCCGCCATGCTGGACCAGCGCTGGCACCAACTGCCGCTGGAGCAGGTGCCGGCCGCCAAGGGCGTGATGGATTTCGAGGCCAAGGTGCTGCGTGAGGAGGGCTTCGACTACGCCGCCGTGCCCCCGCGTTACCGCACCCCCTACTTCAGCCACATCATGGGTGGTTATGCGGCGGGCTACTACGCCTATATCTGGTCGGAAGTGCTGGATGCCAACACGGTCGAGTGGTTCAAGGCCAACGGTGGGCTGAAGCGTGACCTGGGCGACATGTTCCGTGCCCGCCTGCTGTCGCAAGGCGGCAGCCAGGACGCACTGACCCTGTTCCGCAGCGTCGTGGGCCATGAGCCGGAAATCGAGCCGCTGCTGCAGCGCCGCGGCCTGGTGATCGAGAAGCCGAAGTCGGCCGGCACCGCGAAGTAACCCGTTGCGGACAGAAGAAAGGGCGCCTTCGGGCGCCCTTTGTCATTCAGGGGTTCCTGCCAGGGCGGCCCAGGCTGGACCGGCCCTTTCAGGGCGCCGCTTCCCCATTGGCCACGGGGGCTGATTGTTCCCGCAGCATCTTCTGCATCAACGCAAAGAACCGGTCATAAAACTGGCCGGCGGGGATGGTCTCGGAGGCCACCTTCACCAGGGATTCGGAGTTGGACGACAGCGGCACCGAAATGGAGCCGATGGCGCTCACGCCCAGGCTGGTGGAGTTGGTGCTGCGTTTGACCGTGTAGCGGTCCTGCAGTGCGGAGACGTAGGCAGTGGCCAGCTTGCCGGCACCGCCCTCGGGCACGCAGACGATGTTGAAGCTGATCTCCACATGCACCTCGCCCTCTGGCTGGAAGCGCTTGCTGCCATTGATGGAGCCACTCTGGGCCAGGTTGATGACATAACCCTGGCTGAGCAGCGCGCGACGGGCGGCCTCGCAGGTGTCCTCGACGCTGGCATCGAACAGGCGCGAGAAGGTCTCGTCGGCCTGGAACCGCTCGTTCAGATAGACCGAGTTCTTGCGGCTGTTGCCCGAATTGTCGCTGCCGAAGGCCGTGCAGCCAGCCAGGGCTGCCAGCGCCACCGTGAGGCAGACCGTTCGAAACGGTGAACCTGTGAAGGGGCGCCGGGGAATATGCCGGGGCCAAGCTGGGATGCGGAAAAGGCGGGAGGTACGCTGGGTCATCGTCATCGGGCCAGGATGGCCCCCGACGACATTATCGCCACTGGCGCGTCAAGCGCCCTTCAGCGGGCTGACGCCAGTGCTGCGGGTGTGTAAAGCGTCATGTCAAGGCCGACGTCCGCGCAGACCTCAGTGCCGGATCTGGGACGCCAGCAGCGTCTGCCATTCACCTTCCACGCAGGCGGACAGGCGCCGGGCGCGGCCCGGGCAGCGGTGCCAATGTTCCTGCGCGGCGGAGAGCAGCGCAGGCCAGTAGGGATGGTCACCCTCGCAACGGTTGCGGGAGATGACCAGCGCGACCTCCTGGGTCTGTTCCAGACCGGCCGCATCAAAAAATTCCAACTGGGCCCGCACCACCACCGTCAGCGGGGTGGAGAGCAGCAGCTCCGCGTTCACGCAATGTGAAGGCTTGAAATCCGGGCTGGCCGGGGGCGCGGCAAAGCTCATACCAGCCGCCGCGTCCACGAACGGCGTGGGAACCGGCGCAGTCATCATCGCGCTTGCCGTCGAGGCGCTCATTGTTGAGTTCTTGTCCATGGCCTGAATCGTAGAGAGACCCCCTTGCGCCCCCTGTCGGGTGCCGGCGCAACCCTCTGTAGGACAGTGCCGCATCGGTCGGTATGGTGTCTCCCGACCCTGCGCCGATGGGCTGGTCAGGAGCGTTCACGGTACGACCTCCTTCTTATAGGACCCGCCGTCCGGCGCCATGTCACGGCCGTTTGTCCTACAACGAGTCGCGGACGCGGACGACAGGTGCCCATGTTCGGCATACGTAGAGTTCATACCAGCACGCCACGGGGCGCACCAAGGAGCCAGATGATGGGACAGGCCGATCACTTCCAGACTTTCCACCTGCACGCCGACGACGGCCGGGCGCACGTTCATTGGACGTCCGTGTCCGACATGGAATCGGTGCTGGGACTGGAAGCGGCCCTGCCCTATCTGATGGACCACGCCCCCGCGACGTTCGCCGAGCCGGCCCCTGCCGTCGTGTCGAATCCCCGCCACGCCGCGTGAGCCTGTGTCTGTCATCGACAAGGAGATCTACATGATGATTCGAGCCACCGTTCTCGCCCTGGCCACTGCTGTGGGCGCCATCACGATGCTTCCGGGCTGTGCCGTCACCCGCGGCCAGTCTTCCGTTGGCGAATATGTGGACGACGCCTCCATCACCACCGCGGTGAAGGCGAAGTTTGTTGAAGCCAAGACCGTGGACGCTTCTTCCATCAGCGTGGAAACGCTGCAGGGTGAAGTGATGCTGTCGGGCTTTGCCAAGAGCGCCACCGAAAAGAGCAGTGCAGAACGCATTGCTCGTGACGTCAAGGGCGTGAAGCGGGTAAAGAACGAAATCGCCATCCGCAACTGACGGCGGGAACATGCGTGGGGACGGCCGTCCCCGCACAGTCCCCCTCGCGCGAACGGTCCGCATGCGTTGGCATGTTGGCCGTTCGCGCGCAGTCATTTCCACCTGTGTAGTCCCGTTCCGGGCCGTTCGCCATGAACCCCCATGTCTCCAGTTCCACGCTGACTTGCTTCCTGGTGGAGGACAACGCCGTCATCCGGGAGAACCTGGTCGCGACCCTGGAGGAGATGGTCGATTTACGCGTGCTCGGGCATGCCATCGACGAAAACGGTGCCCTGGATTGGATGACGCAAGAAAGCCGGCCCTGTGACCTGCTGATCATCGACATCTTTCTCAACCAGGGGACGGGCCTGAACGTGCTGCAGGCGGCCAGCACCCGGATGCCATCCGCACACCGAGTGATCCTCAGCAACTACGCCACGCCGGACATGCGCCAGCGCTGCCTTGCGCTGGGCGCGCACCGGGTGTTCGACAAATCGGCGGAGTTGGAAGACTTGCTGGCGTATTGCCACAGCCTGGCCGAGCGGCAGGACCCCGATGCGGCGGCACCCCATGCAGACCGGTCCTGAACCCGCTGAGCCCCGTGACCCCGGCTGCTGGCCGCACGATGGCCCAGTCGCCGGGGTGGGCTCACTCGATCAGGCCGTTCTTGAGCGCGTAGTAGGTCAGCTCGCTGTTGGTGTTGAGCGAAAGCTTTTCCAGCACGCGGGAGCGGTAGGTACTGACCGTCTTGACGCTCAGCGACATGCCGTCCGCGATGTGCCCGACAGTCTCCCCCCGAGCCAGGCGCAGGAAGACCTGCAGCTCCCGCTCCGACAAGGTGTCGTGTGGCGCTTGGTCGGGCGATGCCCCCAGGCCTTCAGCCAGCAGTTCTGCGACGGCCGGGGTGATGTATTTACGTCCCCGGAACACGGTTCGAACCGCAGTGGCGATCTCTTCAGGGTCGCATTCCTTGTTGAGATAGCCACTGGCGCCTTGCCGCAGCAAGGTGGTGGCGTAGTGGGTCTCCGGGAAGCCGCTGAGGATGAGGACGGGCAACTCCGGTTTGCGGGCCTTGATGGCCGCAAGGGTTTCCACGCCGCTCTGGTCGGGCAGCGAGAGGTCCATCAGCATGACGTCCAGCTCGCCAGCGCGCACGAGGTCAAGGGCCTCGCGGCCCGAGCTGGCTTCACCGGTGACCCGCAGGTCGACCTGTTCAGAGAGAAATTGCCGCAATCCAGCGCGGACAATCGCGTGGTCATCAACGATGGCGATTCGGATCATGGTGGCCCTGGTCAGTTGGGCTAGTTGCCCAAGGGAGTGTAGAGGATGAGTTTCAAAGACACCGTGGCGAATCTGGGCAGCAAGACATGGGCCTTGCCGCTCGGGCTCTTTGTCGCCTTGCTGATGGTACTGATCAGCGAACTGGCCTACTTCGGAGCCGTCTCCCAGATGGACCGCCTGGTCACCTTGGGCCGGGCCCGGTTGGAACTGGTCAGACTGCTCGCGCGGGTGACGGACGCGGAGTCAGGGCAACGGGGATACCTGATCACCGGCCGGCCCGAATATCTGGACCCCTACCGCTTTGCCGCCGAGGATGCTTCCAAGGGCCTGAACTCCCTCGAACGCATGTATTCGCAGGTGGGGGCGGAGGATGCCGAGCGCCGCAGCCGCGAGATTGCCACCGCCGTGGCCGCCAAGCTCAGCGAGCTGCAGGAAGTCCTCAAGCTCTATCAGGACGGCCGCACGCAGGCCGCCCAGACCTTGATGATGACCGACATTGGTCGGGACCAGATGGAGCAGATCCGCCGCCGTTCAGCCGAATTGCTGGCCGATGAGAACAACCGCATCGCCCTGGGCACTGCCCAGGTCTACGACACCCTGATGCTCAACCGCATCGGTGTGGCCGCCATGACCCTGATCAGCCTGGTGGTGTTTGTGCTGTTTCTGCGCAAAAGCCGGGCCATGGACAACCAGCGGGAGCAGCAGCAACAGGACATCCGGGCGGAGCGTGACCGGCTGGAGATCGAGGTGGGCCGGCGCACGGCCGAGCTGACGCAGCTGGCGCGGCATCTGCAGACCGCCCGCGAGGACGAACGCGCCCGCCTGGCGCGTGATCTCCACGATGAACTGGGCGCCCTGCTGACGGCCGCCAAGCTGGATGTGGCGCGCCTGCGGCCCAAGTTGCAGGCCGAGGCGCCTGACCTGATGCAGCGGCTCAACCACCTCACCGAGACGCTCAACAGCGGCATTGCACTCAAGCGCCGCATCATCGAAGACCTGCGGCCTTCGACCCTGGACCAGCTGGGCCTGGTGCCCGCGCTGGAAATCCTCTGCCGGGAGACGTCCGAGCGCCTGGGCGTGCCGATCGAGGTGGATCTGGACACCGACGTGCAATTGCCACGCAGCGCTCAGCTCACCGCCTTCCGCCTGGTGCAGGAAGGGCTGAACAACATGTCCAAGTATGCGCAGGCCACCCATGCCAAGGTCAGTCTCAAGCAGGAATACGCCCAGGCGCTGGTGAGTGTGCTGGACAACGGCTGTGGCTTTGATCCTTCGCGCATGACGCTGGGCTCCCACGGGCTGCTGGGCATGCGTTTCCGGGTGGAAGCAGAGCGTGGACAACTGCAATTGCGCAGTGCGCCGGGCCAGGGCTGCGAGATCCGTGCCTGGCTCCCCTTGTCGGCGCAACCGGTAGCCGAGCTCGACACCCCTGACGTAGGCCTGCTCCTACAGCCGACCGGCACGGCGGGCGACCCGGCATCGTGGCAGCCACCGACCCCGCGCGGTTGAGCGCCTGTCTACAGTGAAGCCATGGTCCGGGAGAAATCCCGGCGCCATCGCTTACCAACACAGGACCGCAAGGCAGGACCCTCACATCACCCAAAGGTACGGCTTCGGCGCCGCCCCTGAGCCCCCTCGCGGATCCTCCTCCCAACCGAAAGGAGCCCATATGAAGCACGCTCAAGAACACCGCCCGATGCTGATGGTGTTGCCTGCCCTGGTGGCGGCCGTGGCCCTGGCAGCCTGTGGCCGCGAGGACGATGACCGCACGGCGGGCCAACGGCTGGACGACGGTATCTCCAAGATGGAGCAGAAGTCGGATCAGGCTCGCCAGGACACTCGCGAAGCCATGGACAACATGGGGCAGAAGATGGACCGCGCCACCGATAAGGTCAGCGCTCAAGCCCATGACGCCTCCATCACCACCTCGATCAAGACAGCGCTGGCGGGGGACCCCAAGCTCAGCGCATTGGATGTGAAGGTAGAAACCAGCAACGGTCATGTGACCCTGGATGGCACCGCGCCTGATTTGGCCGCGCGGGACCGCGCCGGTTCCATGGCGCTGGCAACCAAGGGTGTTCAGTCGGTCAACAACCGAATCAAGGTCAATGGCTGATTTCAGCGTCTGATCTGGACAGCGCCTGAGCGGCGCACTGCCTGCGGGGCCCCGGCCTCTCGCTCCACTCCAGGGCGAGGGGCCGGGGCCCTTTTTGCGATTAAGCAGCGTGGGTCTCAAGGGCGGGATGAACCGATCCGGGCGCATGACAACTCATGACCAGAGCGACGTGCCCTTCCGGCGCGGCTCGCTTTTGCAACAGCAGGAGTCAGCGATGTTCCCAATCCATTCGGCTGCGAGTCGTTCTCAAGGAACGGCCGGCCAGTTCTGCGTCGAAGCGGACGCGACCGACACTCAGTCCTACGCACAAGTCATCAAGAAGACTCTCGTCGGTGAGAAACAACTCAAAGACAGGAAGTTGGTGGCCTTCGAGCACCCGTCCATGCCCGTCGTGGTCGATCGGTTGATGAAGCTGAATGACCGCTTTGGCATGCCCCCGGAGGAGGAACTTCAAGAGTACTTGCCGGCTTGCGGCAGTCGTGTTAACGCCACAAGTCTCCCTTCCGCCGGGTTGGAAGAGCGTCTAGCGGTGTTCGCCAGCCCCGGTGAGGTGGCAAAGCCTGCTGGCCAGGTGCGCAGTACGAAGCTGGCGTGTGCACTGCTGCAATGGGAGGCGGACCAGGTTGTGCTCGTGACCTCAGCGGATTCGCGAAATCCTGTGCTGTCCGACTCCGAGCAACGCATCCCGGCGGCTGGCGGGCCCTTGGAGAGCCGCATGAAGTCGGGCCCAAGCGCCAATGGTGCCCCCTACTCCCTGGAGTTGGCCGCCACACTGCCCTCCGGCACGAGGGAAACGTCGACGGCAGGTCAATGGCACGTGGTACTGGACCAACTGGATGCGCCAACAGCAGGCAACATCCTCAAGGATCTGCACACAGCAGCGGCAGGCGGTAAAGTGGCCTTTGGTTGCCAAAGCGGCAATACGCGTTCGGGAGCGATAGCACTTCTCTTTTTCCAGCGGTGCCTGGCGGAGAAGCTGAGCAAGCAAGGGACGACGCCCACCTATTCCGAGTTGATGGCGCAAAGCCAGCAGTGGCAGAAGCTTTGCAAGGAGGAAAGAAGCTCGCACTTCGCCGAGCGGCTGCCCGCAGATCTGCTGGAGCAACACGCCCGGCTCCTGGAGAAGGAATTCGCGCCAACTGCTCAAGAGCGCAACGTATCGCCCCGCTTCGCTCCTCATGCCGGTGCCAGCTTGAATTACACGGAAGTCGAGCTAGTCGCGCCCGCGCAGTCGCAAGCCACCGCAAGGCATGAGCCCGCCATGGCGGAAGTGACATATACCGAGATCCTGCCCCAATTCAGGACTCCACCTGCGAACGCTAAAAAGCCACCGTTGCCGCACAGGCCCGGGGCGCTGTCGCCGCAACCAACACCCCCTTTATCCCCAACCCCATCCTCATCCTCATCCTCATCCTCATCCTCATCCTCATCCTCTCCACGGCGCACGGGCCCACCTCCCGTGGCACCCAAGCCCGTTCGGCCAGCGGTGGAAAGCGTTTATGCGCATTTGCATGGTGTCCAGGACGCTGGGTCTGGAAACATCTATGGCGAGGCATCAGCCTCGGAGATCGGCCGCCAGGTTCCGAGCTATGAGACTGTCATCCTGAGCGACTCACAGGCCTCAGGCAGTGCATGGAATTTGGACCGTCTGAAGCGTGGGTCCATGATCGTGAAACAAAGGGTGAAGCTCGATAGCGCCTCGCCTGCCGCTCGCAATGTCGAGGCTGAACGCGTGTGGGCGCCCTGGAGTGATCGCACGCATTCCTCCAGCGAGTCGCTGAACAGTTACCTCCACGCGGTCGCTGAAGACTTCTCCAAGGATGCTCCTCGAGGTTTCAACCCGTTCGCCGCCAAGAACAGCTTCGGGGTGCGTAAGGGCCTGGTAAACGTCAAGCAACAGGCGCTCAATGGCACCTGGGACACGCTGCGCAACGCGCTTCACGTCAGCGTTGACGGAGCCGCCGAACACGGCGATCTCACGGCCGATCAGATGCACAAGCTTTTCACAAGCAGGCTGCAGGAGCAATTCGAAGCGATGCCGAAGGATAAGCAGAACAAGTGGGTGAGCCGCAGTAGCTCACGACTGGCCCTTGCGGACGCCAAAGCGGAAGCGCGCCAGCGGCTGGAGGCACTGGATGATGAGCTCGAGCAGGCCGTCAAGGCGGCGGCCAATAAAGGGGCCAAGGAGCCGCACGACGATCTTTATCTCCTCAAGGAAAAGCTCATGGACGCCAACATGCTCTACATGTCTTACAGTGCCCTGCATGAAGTCGGGCAAGCGAATCAACGACGCAAGTGAGGCCGGGGCCCTCTGACCCTGTCCAGCGATGCCGGCTCACCCCCTCACATGGGTGGTGAAGCCGGCTCATCAACGCGGCAGCTTCAGGCTGCCGTTCTTGTTTCAGCGGATCGCCAAGTCTTCGGCCTTCTTGCCAGAGGCCAATGCGTCCTTGAACCAATTGGGCCGCTTGCCCACGCCTGTCCATGTGCGGCCGGCACCGTCGTGGTACTTCGGTGCGCCCATGGATTGACGGCCTGCAACGGCCTGCTTGCCAGCGGCCTTGCGGCCGGGCTTTGCGCCACTGCCGACAGGGCGGCCACGACGAGCCGTCTTCTTCGCGCCAGCGCCAAACAGTTCTTCCTGGGTCAGGCTGTAATGTTCGATGGCTTCGCGGATGCGGGCCACAACGCCAGAAATCTCCTTGGTACGAAGCGCTTCGGCTTCTTTTTGGAGTTTTTCGATTTGACTGAGAACTTGCTTCAACGATTTGGGCATTGATCTGCTCCGCGGATCGCGCGACGGGCCTCAGCCTCTATGTCGCATTTGCCTCCCAGGCGCGACTGTAGCGCTTTTGAGATTGCAAGTGGAATCGTCTTGTCGCTTGTGGAAAGTCAATGGATGAATATATCTGGCTAGCCATCGAGTGAAATCAGTCTGAAATGTCCCCGGTATGCTTGTTATTAAATCGAGAATCTCGCCCGAACAGCCGCGTAGGAAGTACTGCATGAACGACGATTGCTCAGCCACCGCCGCCGGGCCACGAAACCAGGCAGTTGATGGATATGAACTGGCTACCCAAATTCTTGAAGTCAGGGCCGTACTGGTGTCGCAGCTGTTTCGAAGTAAACATCTGCCGATCAACGACTGCTGGACACCGGCGCTCGAACAGGACTGGGGCTTGTTTCAGCAGTCGGTCGCCCACGGGGACGCCCATCTCATCGCCAGCAGGGAATGGGCATTGCGGGCGGCAATATTCGAGTCTGTCGGCAACGGGTTGGTGCTGTCACTCCTGCTGCACGGGGATGAACGATTGCGCAGGGGCTGTGGGGGAATACCCCCCACAACGAATGCCGCCGAACGGATGGCCACCATGCATCAGCTCGTCGCAGCCTTGAAGGCGGGCTCAGCGAAGGATGCGATGGCGGCAGCCATCACTCAGGTTGCACTGGATCAATGCGATTTGAAGTCGGTAGCGATTCAGCATTAGCTAAATGTTGTTGGGTCGAAATCCATCGGCCTTGACGAACGACAAGGCCGATGGATTCGATAGGGGCGGACCACCCAGGTTGCATGGGCGCTGTTTACAGTAGCCGCCCCGAGTGAATATCGATCCCGCCATGGTTCATCCTCCTCCACCCATCAACACACCGACCTACCTGCGACTGAGGATCCAGATCCGTGACGACATCATGAACGGTCAATGGCCGCTCGCCAGCCATCTGACCCTGCGCGGCCTGGGCGCGCACTACCGTGTGAGCAACGTGCCGGTGCGTGAGGCCCTGCTGCAACTGCAGGGGGACGGTTTGGTGGACATGAAGATGAACCAGGGCGCGGTGGTGACGCCCGTGGACGAGTCCTGGTTGCGCGATTTCATTGCGATCCGGGATGCGTTGGATGACATGTTGACCCGCAATGCCTGCACGCGCCGGCGGGTGGAGCAACTGGCGTTGCTGCTGCGTCACCAGCGTGCCCTGGCGGCGGCCGTCGAAGACCGTGACTGGGAAGCGATGTTCGCCATGGAACGACGATTCACCGCCTGCCTGTACGACACCGGCGGCAATGCGCATGCGGCGTCGCTGCTCGAACCCCGCAATTGCCTGCTGGAAGCCTTCCGGCGATCGCGCCAATCAGTCCCGCCCGTGGACCCGGTGCGCTGGGCTGAACGATTGCATCACCTCTGCGATGCCCTCACACAGGGTGATGCCGACACGGCATGCGCATTGGTCGCGCAACACCTGGCGGCACTGCGCCATCACATGCTGCGACTGCTGAATGCGCCCGCACGTCTGGCGTCGGGGTTGCGTTCGCCGGCGGGCGTTTGACCCTTGGATCAGGCACCTGGCGTATCGGGATGCCGCTCGCGCCACGCTCTGAGGGCCTGGCGATAACGATCCATTTCCAGATCGTGCAGATCGAAGATGCAGGGGTCGCAGCCATTGCCGCAGCAGGCCTCGAAATCGGGCTGCGGCGGCGCGGTGGGCATGGGATCGTCGTCAGGGACTTCCGGCGTTGTCATGGGCGTCATTGTGCCCGCGGGTCTGGGGCCTCACGGGTGTACGGTGACCTGCCAGCCTGCATCGGTGGATGCCGTGGTGGTGATGCGCACCGGCAGGAAACGCTGAATGGTGTCGAAGTTGGTCGTGGCATGGGGCGTCAACGCGGTGGCCGTGTAAGACGCTGCAAGGCCGCGTTGCCAGACCGCCAGAGCCAGTGGCAGCACCCATTGATCGGCCAGATGGGGGCCCAATGCACCGGGAAGCCGCAGATAGTCCCGCAGCTCCTGGACCAGGCGCGTCGCCACGGTTTCCGCACTGACGCCCTTCTCGCCAATCTGGGTGAAGACCTCGGTGACGCCTTCGTGGGTCAGAGTCGCCATGAGGGCATTACCGGGGCCTTCGTTCTGGCGCAGGGGCACGACCTGGCGTGGGTCGTAAATCCATCCCATGGCCTGCGCCAGCACCTCCAGTTCCCGATGGGCGACGTTGCGCGGCAGGCCCGGCGCCAGGCACTCGGCCTGACTCGAGAGACGCTCGCCCCGCGCCAGCAGGTCAAACGGCTGCAACTGGCCTCCCGCGGGTTCCAGGCTCACGTCCACCTCACCGCCGCCGGCCGGATAAAAGCCGGCGCGGCGCAGGGTCATGGACGATGCCGCACCCAGGCGGCGCAGCAAGGGCGCATAGCTGCGTTCGAGGAAGTGGAAGGGGGGCGCCATGGGATTGTGGGTGCCCCCGGACAGCGACAGGGACGATGGCCCGTCCGCCAGCATCAGGGCCGGCCACACGGTCTGCAGCACCAGCATGCAACTGCCGGCGCTGCCCACCTGGAAGCGATAGCGGCCCGCGCGCACCGGCCCGGGCGTGAAGCGAAGCGTCTGGGAATGTAGTTCAGCCCCCGTCACTTCCGCCCCGCTGATGGCGGCGGCGGCCTTTACGCAAGTCAGGTGCTGTCGCATCAGGCCAGGCTTGGCCCGGCCGGCACGGATGCGTTGGAGTTCAAACGCCTGCCCGGTGCACATGGCCAGCGCCAGCGAGGTGCGCAGGATCTGGCCGCCACCCTCCCCGGCGGCTCCATCAATATCGATCATTTGGCTTGTTCTCTTTTTTAGCCCTTCACACACACCACCTGCTTGAGGGTGTGCACCACTTCCACCAGGTCGCTTTGCGCCGCCATCACCGCGTCAATGTCCTTGTAGGCCATCGGAATCTCGTCGATCACCTCGGCATCCTTGCGGCATTCCACGCCAGCGGTGGCCTGGATCTGGTCGTCCACGGTGAACAGCTTCTTCGCCTTGGTACGGCTCATCACACGGCCGGCGCCGTGGCTGCAGCTGTCAAAACTCTCCGGGTTGCCCAGGCCGCGAACGATGAAGCTGCGCGCTCCCATGCTCCCAGGGATGATCCCCAGCTGGCCACGCTTGGCGCTCACTGCGCCCTTGCGGGTCACGAACACGTCTTCACCGAAGTGGTGTTCCTTCTGCACATAGTTGTGGTGGCAGTTCACCGCCTCCACATGCGATTCGAAGGGCTTGGAGATGACCGTGCGCACGGTGGCGATCAGGTTGGCCATCATCACTTCGCGGTTGCGCAGCGCAAACTTCTGGGCCCACGACACCCCTCGCACGTAATCTCCGAAGTACTGGGCGCCTTCCTCGAAGTAGGCCAGATCCTTGTCTGGCAGATTGCGCTGGTTGCGCTCCGCATCCTTCTTGGCCAGTTCGATGAAGTGATTGCCGATGGCATTGCCCACGCCACGCGATCCGGAGTGCAGCATGAACCAGACAAAACCGGTCTCATCCAGGCAGACCTCGATGAAGTGGTTGCCAGTGCCCAGTGTTCCCAGGTGCTTGCGGTTGTTGGTGTTCTTCAGGCGCGGATGCAGCTCGCATAGCGCGTCGAATTCATCCACCAGCGTGGCCCAGATCTGGTCGACCGATTCGGGCGGATTTTCCCAGGCGCCCTGGTCGCGACCACGGTGACGCGGGGACGATCCGTGCGGCACGGCGCGCTCGATCGCGCTGCGTAGCGGCCCCAGGTTGTCCGGCAGGTCTTCCGCCCGCAGCGTGGTCTTGGCGGCCATCATTCCGCAGCCGATATCCACACCCACGGCGGCCGGAATGATCGCCTTGATGGTGGGGATGACCGACCCGATGGTGGCGCCGATCCCCAGGTGCACGTCGGGCATGGCCGCGATGTGCTTGAAGACCACCGGCAGACGGGCCGCATTGGTCAACTGCTGCTTCGCTTCGGGTTCCACGGGAACACCTTGGGTCCACATCTTCACGGGGACGCCACCCGGCACTTCTTCGATGTTGTAGTTCATGCTTTTCCTCGTTTGATCTTGTACCTGTTCCAGCGCAAGGCCTGTGCCAGCAAATCGGCAGCGTGCGAGGAGAGCCGATAAGTTGTTGATTAAAAAGGATTGTCTTCGATTCTTGGCGCTGAACGGCCTCATCGATCGCAGAGGAATGGCCTAAAAAACTAGAATTGGAGCTAGCCAAGTTAGATAAGTGAATCGTTGGATATGACCCGCAACGTTGTCATCGGATTTCTCGGCACCCAGCTCGATGGCGGCCTGAGCCCGGCCCGGTGGGAGAAATGGCGACCCACCGTGTCGCTGGTCCAGCATGACGACATGGTGGTGGACCGGGTCGAGCTGATCCATTCCAGCCAGCACACCGCTTTGGCCGAGCTGCTGGCCCGGGACATGGCCTCGGTATCTCCCGAGACCGAGGTGCGGCTGCACGTCATGGATGTGGCGAACCCGTGGGACTTCGGCGAGGTCTATGCTGCGCTGTATGACTGGGCTCGCGCCTACGCCTTTGATACTGGCGGGGAGCGCTACTGGGCCCACATCACCACCGGCACGCATGTGGGCCAGATCTGCATGTTCCTGATGGTGGAGTCCCGGTTCATCCCCGGCGTGCTGCTGCAGACCTCGCCGCCGCGCCGACAGCGCCAGGGCGACCCCGGCTCCTACACCTTGATCGACCTGGACCTGTCCCGGTATGACGCGCTGGCGCAGCGCTTCAACCAGGCGCACACGGAAGCGCAGGACTTTCTCAAGAGCGGCATCGCGACCCGCAATGCCAGCTTCAATGCCTTGATCGACGAGATTGAGCGGGTGGCGGTGCGCTCCCGAGCGCCCATCTTGCTCACCGGGCCCACCGGGGCGGGCAAGTCCCATCTGGCACGCCGCATGTTCGAGCTGAAGCAGAGCCGGCACCAGGTCAGCGGTGCGTTTGTGGAGGTCAACTGCGCCACGCTGCGAGGCGACGGGGCCGCCTCCACCCTGTTCGGCCATCGCAAGGGGGCGTTTACCGGGGCGGTGGCCGACCGGCCCGGCCTGCTGCGCAATGCCGATGGCGGGGTGCTGTTCCTGGACGAGATCGGGGAACTGGGGCTCGATGAACAGGCCATGCTGCTCAAGGCGGTGGAAGACAAGCGCTTCCGCCCGATGGGCGGGGACAAGGAGGTCAGCAGTGATTTCCAGCTGATCGCCGGCACCCACCGGGATCTGCGGCAGGACGTGCAGGCGGGCCGTTTCCGGGAAGACCTGTTTGCGCGGATCAACCTGTGGTCCTACACCCTGCCGGGTCTGGCCCGGCGCCCGGAGGACATCGAGCCCACGCTGGACTATCTGCTGGCGCTGGCCGTCGCCGAAGGCGGGCGCTCGGTGCGCTTCCATGCCGAGGCGCGGCAGCGTTACCTGCAGTTCGCCAAGTCCACCCAGGCGCCATGGAGCGGCAACTTCCGGGACCTGACGGCCAGTGTCACCCGGCTGGTCACCCTGGCCGAGGGCGGGCGTATCTCGCTGGCGCTGGTGGAGGCGGAGATCCAGCGCCTGCAATGGTTCTGGGCACGTGAACCCGTTGCGCAGGATGAGCAGGCGGTTGATCTCGACGCCCTGCTGCCGGACCCCCTGCGGGCCGGCCTGGACCTGTTCGACCGGCTCCAACTGGAGGCGGTGGTGCGCCTGTGCCGGCAGAGCAGCAGCCTCTCGGACGCCGGGCGGCGGCTCTTCGACCAGTCCCGCACCCAGCGCACCGTGGTCAACGATGCTGACCGCCTGCGCAAGTACCTGCTGAAGCACGGATTGAGCTGGGACCGTGTGACAGGCCGGTGACGTGCCCCTCGTTTCACGGGCTTGTGCCATCTTTTGGGGATTGCGACTTCTTGGCCTCGCGCGCATGGTGCACACTGCACCACCGTGGGGCAAAAGTGACCAGAGTGTTCACCTTCGCCTCGACCAGACGAAACAAAACGGACAAACAGGCGCTGCGCCAATGCGGGGCACCTGTCTCTGAGAGGCGGCAGGATGAAGATCGCATACCTAATCAATCACTATCCGAAGGTGAGCCACACCTTCATTCGCCGCGAGATCATTGCGTTGGAGCGGCAGGGTGTGGAGGTGTTGCGCGTGGCGGTGCGGGGCTGGGACGACGCCGCACCAGACCCGCAGGACCAGCAGGAAAAAAACCGCACCCACTACCTGCTGCGCCATGGCCTCATGCCCTTGCTGCAGTCCACGCTCGCCGAAGCCGTGGCCGCGCCCGTCCGGTTCTTCAAGGCGCTTGGCCTGGCGCTGCGGCTGGGTCATCGGGCCGACCGGCCGATGCCGCTGCACCTGATCTATCTGGCGGAAGCCTGCATGGCCGTGCGCCTGCTGCGTGCGCAGGGCATCAGCCACGTCCACGCCCACTTCGGCACCAACTCCACGGAAGTGGCGCTGCTGATCGAGGCGCTGGGCGGCCCGGGCTACAGCTTCACCTGCCATGGCTCGGAGGAGTTCGACAAACCCGAGTCCCTGCACCTGGGCGAAAAGATCCGACGCGCCCGGTTTGTGGTGGCCATCACGTCCTTCTGCCGCAGCCAGGTCTACCGCTGGGTGGACCACACCCATTGGCCCAAGATTCAGGTGGTGCGCTGTGGCGTGGACCCGGCCTTCCACACCTTCAAGCCGGTGCCGGCCACCGGCAAGCGGCTGGTGGCGGTGGGCCGCCTGTGCGAGCAGAAGGGCCACCTGTTGCTGCTGGAAGCGGCGGCGCGCCTGGCCGCGGAGGGGGTGGACTTTGAACTGGTGCTGGCCGGCGATGGTGAATTGCGCGAGCCCATCGAGGCCCGCATTGCCGAGCTGAAGCTGGAGCGCAAGGTCCGCATCACCGGATGGATTGGCAGCGACCAGGTGCGCGAAGAGATGCTGGCAGCGCGTGCGCTGGTGGTGTCCAGCTTTGCCGAGGGGCTGCCCGTGGTGGCCATGGAGGCCATGGCGCTGCGCCGCCCCGTGATCAGCACGGCCATTGCCGGCATCCCGGAACTGGTGGTGCCGCAGGAAAACGGCTGGCTGGTGCCCGCGGGCGACCCCAAGGCACTGGCGCGGGCCATGGCCGCCTGCCTGGCCTGCGACGACGCCACGCTGCAAGGCATGGGTGAGGCCGCCCGCGTGCGGGTGCTCGGCAGCCATGATGTGGATCTGGAAGCGAGTCGCCTCGCGGCGCTGTTCCGGGATCAGTTGGGCGAGGAGCCCGCGATGTCGGACCTGCACGCGTCCGCCCATGGCGTGGTGGTGGGCGGCCACGGGGACTGAGCGGTCAGTCCAGCCGCTGTACCTCGTCGCCTGGCGAGCCCGGCTCGCATTCGTCCCCCAGCGGTGTCCAGCCCCGGTGGACCACGATTCGTCGGTCCTTCAGGCACAGTTCCACCCGTTGCGCCGACGGGACCTGCTGGCGCATGAAACCCTGCAGTGAATCCGGCAGGCTGACGCGCATGCGCAGGGCATACAGATCATCCAGGGGATGGTCATCCACATGCAGCAGCGGCACCCACTGGCCGATGAACATCAGCCCATGGGAGCCGACCTGCACCTGCGCAGGCTCATAGGACTGGGTCTGCAGCCAGCGTTGCGCCTGGGCGCGCTCATAACGGCGGCTATCGGCGGCCTGGGCCCGCGCATCAGTGTCGTCCCAGGCCGCTGCCAGCATCTCGGCCACCCACTGGTTGCAGTTCTGGTAGCGCAAGCCATAGGCGTAGGCATTGGCGCTGTAATGCGCACCGAGCAGGTTCAGGGCCGTCGGCTTGTCCAGCGCCCGATCACGCAACTGCGTGTCCTTGAAGCCCGGCATCGTGACGATGGAGACGTAAGCGGTGCCAGTGGCCTGGCCCGCCAGCAGGAAGGCGGCCAGGCCCTGGTCAAACAGCCGCGGCCGCGATTCGTCGCAGACGTAATACAGCTGCCGCACCGCCCAGGCGCCTTCTGGGTTGTCCTTGAGCGCGAGGCCGGCGTGGGAATAACGGATACCGAAGCGACGCAGGTCGGTGCCTGCGCGGGACACCAGCGCGGTGCTGCTGCCGGACCGGTCCAGTTCCCGCATGACCGTGGCGGTGAAGCGCAGGATCAGGTCCTGGTCGCCGGCGGAGACCGCCTGGTGGCGTTCACACAGGCCGAACGACTGGGCCTGGGCGAGCGGGGAGAGCCCCAGCCCCAGCCCCATGCCGAGCACCCACCCGACGAACGCCAGATCAGATCGCAACGACCTTGCTGCTCAGCTGCTGGCGCCAGCCATCGTCCAGCACCAGGTAGAACGGTTTTTGTGACTGCTCATCCGAGAACTCCAGACCATAGGCACGTTCCTTGACCTGCACCAGCTGGCCCTTGGCCAGGGGTTGCTGGTCCAGCGTCTTGATGGGTACATACAGGTTGAAGGATTGCATCGCCTGCGGCGACACGCCGTCTTCCGCCTGCAGGGCGACCTGCATGATCCCGGCGCGGTCCTTGGCGGCGGCCACGTCCACCACCCGGTAACGGCCCTGGCCGACCTTGCGGTCGTCCTTCTTCGAACTGTTGCTCGAAGCGCCGAGGGAGTCGGACACGCTGCCCGACGACTCGGAGCCGGCGCTGGAGGCCGAGGAGACAAAGCTCTCCGCCTGCACGGCGAAAGCCGCCATGGCCAGCACGGCGGCAGCGGAGATGGGAAGGAGGCTCGGACGCATGGGGAGGAGGGCGCAGTTGCTGACCGGGCTGATTACAACAGATGCCGGTGTACGGCAGGTTGACGCCGTGTTGCAGGTGTGACCAGTTTTCTCGCCGGCTGGCGCGGCGCAGTGCAGCGCCCTGATGCAGGCCCTGATGCAGCCCCTGATGCAGCGGTTCCCTGATGCACCGGCTCGGGGCTGCTGCGCCCCGCGAGCGGGAATCTGTTCCTATCACCGCACACGCCCATCGTCGCCGGGCGCCAGCGTCATTTGATTGCGGGTCGACCCCAGTACCGCCCATGGCCCGCTGCCATAAAGTTCAACAGACCGTTGAAGCTTAAACAACGGTTGCAAAGACAAGTCTGTTGAACGGACGTTGGTTGGGACAGTTGAAGACGCTCCTGGACACGTCGACCGGGAGCCCGTGCACTGAAGGACTGGGTCATGGCGATCTTTGGAGAGCGTGGCGCTGCGGCGCATAGGGTGGACATGGCGCGCAGGGCGCTGGTGTCAGCGGTGCTGGCCACAGCCGCCACCGGGGTGATGGCGGCGGAGCCGCCCGCGCTGGACGTGGTGCTCACCCCGCAGGTGCAGGAGGGGCGCATCGTGCGGCTGGACGTAGACATGCGCCTGTCCGCACCGGCCATCGATGCAGGCAAGACCATCGTGCGTGCACCGGTGGTGCTGGTCGGTACGCCGATGGCTGCCTACCCCGCCGAAGCCATCCGCGCCAATGATGAAAAGGGCGAACTGACGCTGACCGCCTCCGAGGAACCGGCCACCCCCACGGGCACCTACCGCCGCTGGACGGCCGACCGCGCCACGGTGGGAGATGTGCGCCTTCGCTACGGCACGGCGCCCCGTGTGGTCAATGCCGAGACCCGCAACGGCCCGCTGTTTGACCTGCGCAGTGAGGCGGGCGGCATCATCGGCTCGGGCAACTATTTCTATGCGCTGCCGGAAAGCCGTGCGCCGCATCGGGTGTCTCTGCACTGGGATCTCTCCAAAGCGCCGGCCGGCTGGCGCGGTGTATGGAGCCTGGGCGAGGGGGACCAGACCGCTGTCATTCCCCCGGACACGCTGGCCTTCAGCTTCTATGCCGCCGGCCCGGTGCAGAGCAAGCCGCAAGCGCAGCTGAGCCCCACCAGTCCGTTCGCTTTCTACTGGCTCTCTCCGCCGCCGTTTGACCCGATCCAACTGGCGACGGACACGGAGAAGCTCTACAAGTTCATGTCGAAGTTCTTCGAGGATGCCGGCGGCTCCTACCGTGTCTTCGTGCGTGGCAACCCCTACAAGGCGGGCGGCGGAACGGCGCTGGCCAAGTCCTTCATGTTCAGCTACGGCGTGACCGGCGAGACCGCCAGCGGCGGTGATGAACAGATGTTGCTGGCCCATGAGATGGCTCACAACTGGCCGCGCCTGGATGGCGACGAACATGCACTCACCGCCTGGTACACCGAGGGCACGGCGGAGTACTACTCCACCCTGCTGGCGCTGCGCGCAGGGGCGATCTCGCTGGACAAGTTCCTGAAGCTCGCCAATGAGAAGGCGGACGACTACTACACCAACCCCTACCGCACGCTCTCCAATGCCGAAGCCGGCAAGAAGTTCTGGCAGGACGCGCGTGCCCAGCGGGTGCCTTACGGCCGGGGCTTCATGTATTTCGCGCGCCTGGATGCGCTGCTGAGGGCCAGTTCCAAGGGGAAGAAGCGCCTGGATGACCTGGTGCTGGCGGTGCAGCGGGCACAACGGCGTGGCGGCAAGGTCGGCCTGGAGGAATGGGACCGGATGGTCACGAAGGCCCTGGGGGCCGCCGGCCGCAAGGACTTCGATGCCATGGTCGCCGGTGAACGGATCGAGATGCCGCCCACCACCTTCGGTCCGTGCTTCAAGCCTGTGGCGTCCACGGCCGCGCCGTTCGAGCTCGGGTTCGACGACATGCGCCTGGGCGCGGTGTCCAAGCTGGTGGAAGGCAGTGCCGCCGCGAAGGCCGGCCTGAAAGAGGGGGACCGCATCGTGGACCTCACGCCACTGCGCGAGGTGCGCGAGAACGCCACGGCGCACATGGCGTTGACGGTGGAGCGGGACGGACAGCTGTTGAAGGTGGACTACCTGCCACGCGGTACCGCTGTGCCGTCGGTCCAATGGGCCCGGGTGACGACGGTGCCGGACACCGCCTGCAAGCTCTGAGGAGAAACGCATGAAACGGCGCGATGTGCTGCGATGGGCTGGAAGTGCGTCGGTGGCCGGTGGGGCCGCCGCTGCGGCTGGCGGGGCTTTTGCATCAAGCGCGGCCTCTGCCGCTGCCAGCGCCGCCGCCCCCGCACAAGGGCCGATGCCGGCGCCACCCGCCACTGCAGCCGTCACGCTGCCCGACCGCGCATCGTTCCACTATCCCGCCGATGTCTGCTACCTGGACGCCGGCACCATGCACCCCATCAGCCGGGGCGCACAGGCGGCGCTGGACGCCTACGTGTCGTACCGGACCGTGGGCCAGGGACGCCCGCCGTCGATGGGTTTCGATGACGACGAGGTGCGAGGCAAGTTTGCCCGGCTGATCAACGCGCAGCCGTCGGAGATCGCCTATGTGCAGAGCACCACGGCCGGCGAAAACCTGATCCTCCAGGCACTGGGCCTGCCTGAACGGGGCGCCCATGTGGTCGTGGATACGCTGCATTTTTTCGGTTCGCTCCCCACCTATGGCGAGCTGGCGCGGCAAGGGGTGGACGTGACCTGGCTGCGGCCCAGGGACGGTCGCATCCCCATCGAGGACATCGAACGTGCAGTGCGCAAGGGCACGCGTCTGGTCGCGCTGTCTCAGGTGTCGACCATCAATGGATTCGAGCACGACCTGCGTCGCGTCTGCGAAATAGCCCATGCCAAGGGGGCACTGGTGTACGCCGACATCGTGCATGCGGCAGGCTGCGTGCCGGTGGACGTGCGCGCCACCGGGGTCGATTTCGCCTCCTGCGCCAGCTACAAATGGCTGATGGGGGACTTCGGGCTCGGCTTCCTGTACGTCCGCAAGGACCGGCAGGCGCTGCTGCGCCCCCGCCAGCTGGGCTACTACGCGCTCTCCGCCTTTGCGATGCACAGCCTGCCGTTTGATCCGCCTGAGCCGCCCGCCCGTGGCAAGGCCGCCCCGCCGGTGGACTATGCCCGGCGCGACGACGCCCAGGGACTCTTTGGCATCGGCACCTACGCGCACACTGGCCTGGCCTTGCTGAACCATTCGCTGGACTACCTGCACCGCGTGGGTGTGGCGGCCATCCAGTCGCATGCCTTGACGCTCACCGCCCGCCTGAAGGAGGAGTTGCCGCGCAGGGGCTACGCCCTCTTCACGCCGCCCGAGTCGCGTTCGCCGCTGGTGACCTGTGTGCTGCAGGACGCCCGCAAGAAACTTTCCGCTCCGTTGAATGAAGCCAGGGTGCGCATCACCTTGAGCGCCAATCGCTTCCGTGTGTCGGTGTCCGTGTTCAACACCCTGGACGACATCGACCAACTGCTCGCCGCGCTACCGCGCCTCTGAGCGAGCCTTGCGAGCCCCGTGACGCGGCAAGCCGTGGCGCGGACGCAGCACACGACACCGGATTTTCCCGAGGTCGGCAGCGGGCAAGGGGGAACCCCAGTACACCGCCTGGCCTCACCCACCTAAATTCAACAAACGGTTGAGTATTAAACAAAAAGTCATACGGCAAGCGAAGCGCTGATTTCGGCGCTGGATGTACCGACGGAGCACGTCTTCCCCAGATCCCGAAAGGCCTCCCCATGAGCACCCGCTATCCCATCGCCACCCCTTCCGCTTCCTCTTCCACCTCGGCTTCCACCTCGGCTTCCAGCTTCAGGCTTTCGTGCGTTGCCGACGCGTCCCGTTGCCTGGTGCTCTGCGCCGTCCTGGGTGCTGCGATGAGCGGCCAGGCCTTGGCCGCCGACGAAAAGAAGGACGGCGAAGCGCAGCAGCTGGACACCGTGGTGGTCACCGCGCAGAAGCGTTCGGAAAGCATCAAGGACGTACCCATGTCCGTCGAGGTGGTGGACACCGAGAAGCTGGCCAGCCAGGGCATGGTCAAGCTGGCGGACTTCTACACCCAGGTGCCGGGCCTGACCCTTGTGCAAAGTGCCACCAGTGGCGCCATCATGATGCGGGGCATCGGCACCACGGCCGGTATCGGCATCCGGCCGACCGCTGGCGTGGTGGTGGACGACGTGGCTTATGGCTCCGCCGCCAACACCAGTGTCATCCCCGACCTGGACCCCTCGGACCTGCGCCAAATCGAAGTTCTGCGCGGCCCGCAGGGCACGCTCTACGGTGCCAGCAGCATGGGGGGCCTGATCAAGTATGTGCTGAACGATGCGGACACGCGCCGCGCCACGCGCCGTGTGGAAATTGGCGCCTCCGACACCCGGCACGGCACCGACGGCTATGTGGCGCGCTTCTCGCTGAACCAGCCCATCACCGACGACATCGCCGTGCGCCTGAGCGGGTTCAAGCGCCGTGATGCCGGGTTCGTGCACAACGTCAACGACCCTGACGAGGACGGTGAGACGCGGGTCTCGGGCGCCCGTTTCGCCGCCCTGTGGCGTGTGAACGACCGCCTCAGCCTGCGCTTGTCCACCATCACCCAAAGCACCCGCACCACCTCCAGCAATGTGGAGGACGTGAACTATTCGCTGCAGCCGGTGGACGAGGCCTACAGCCACTCGCGCGCCGTCGGCAATGACAACTTCCACGGCCGCAGCAGCGTCAGCACCTTGAAGCTCACGGCCGACCTGGGCTTCGCCACGCTGGACGCCATCACCGGCTACAACGACCATCTGCAGGGCGCCAACCAGGATGTGTCCTACACCGCCATCGGCTCCGTGGCCCCCTTCATCGCGGCCGCGATGGGCATCGACCTGGAGAACCCGGGTGCGGCCATCGTCAACCGCTACAACAGCAACACCACCACGCAGGAAGTGCGCCTCTCGTCGAAGGACGGCGCGCCTGTCGAGTGGCTGGTGGGCGGCTACTACAGCAAGGAGAACGTGCACAGCGTGCAGGACTTCTACCTGGCCGAGACGCTGGAGCACTATGTGGTGCCCAATCCGCCCCTGCTGACCTCCGAGGGCGGCAGCCACTACACGACCAAGGCGGTGTTCGGTGATGTGACCTACAAGTTCACCCCCAAGTTCGATGTGCAGCTCGGTCTGCGCCGGGCCCAGGGCAAGAACAGCTCCGCTGGCGAGGCCGGCGGCGCGCTGGCCGATGCGCAGACCTACAGCGAGGCCAACAAGGACAACAACACCACCTACCTCTTCTCGCCGCGCTACAAGTTCTCCAAGGACCTGATGGCTTATTTCCGGGCGGCGTCGGGCTATCGGCCCGGCGGCAGCAACGGGGAGATTCCGGGCTCCACCATTCCGACCAGCTTCAAGTCCGACAAGCTCAACAGCTACGAGCTGGGTGCCAAGGCAACACTGCGCGAGTACGGCCTCAGCCTGGATGCGGCGCTGTTTCGCATCGACTGGTCGGACCTGCAGCTCAGCCAGTACGACCTGACCTACGGCTCCAGCTACACCATCAACGGGGGCAAGGCGCGCAGCGACGGCGTGGAACTCAGCGGCGTGTGGACGCCCAACATGGACTGGAAGCTGACTGCCAGCTATGCCTACAACAATGCCAGGCTGGCGCAAGACATTCCGGGCTTCATCGAGGGCTCCAGCGCCTACGGCAAGAACGGGGACCGCCTGCCCTATTCCGCCAAGAACACGCTGGCCTTGTCGGCCACGCGCACCTTCACTGTGGCGGGCAGCTATGACTGCTTCGCAGGCGTCAACTACAACTACGTCGGCTCCCGCCAGATGGAGTTCGAGCAGTCCAGCACCCTGCCTCGCATCTCGCTGCCGAGCTACTCGACGGTGGGCCTGAACCTGGGCGTGAGCACCGACCGCTGGACGCTGACCCTGTACGGCCGCAACCTGACGGACGAGAAGGCCTATACCAATGCCTCGCGCCGGGCTGCCTCGCTCGCCAGCGGCACGTCGGCAACCATTGGCGCCACGCTGGTGCAGCCGGCCACCGTGGGGTTCACACTGGCCTGGAACATCTGAACCCGTGGCCTGGACCGGGTGTGAGCGCGCGGGGGTGAATCGTTACCTCACCACCGGTCCCGATGGGCGATTCTTGCGTCATAGTTGAGCCCCACTACAAATTGTTGAATAGCGGGCCAGGGAACAACATGAGCAAGCGTAGCGAGGTCGAAACCGTCAAACCCAAGCTGCCGCGGGTGCGCAAGGCCGCGTTGCCTGCAGCGGTTGCGGCCGAACGTGCGGCGCTGTTCACTGCCCTCCGGCCGGTGGTGCAGATGCTGGGGTCCATGGTGGGCCCCAACACCGAGGTGCTGCTGCACGACCTGACCCGGCCGGAGCATTCCATCCAGGCCATTGCCAACGGCCACATCTCCAACCGCAGTGTGGGAGATTCCATCATCTCGGGTCCCCGGGACGATGTGGGCTTTCACGAGGCGCAGCGGCAGTTGTCCGTCAAGGGCAAGGGCGAGCACTCGGTGATCATGGACTACCCGACGGTGACCGACGGCGGCCTGCGTCTGCGCTCATCCACCGTGCTGTTCCGCGACTCGCTGGGCGAACCCTTCGCCGCGCTCTGCCTCAATGCCGACATGACCATGTTCGAGGCCACTCACGCCTGGCTGGAGGGCTTCCTGAAAATGCAGGCCCGTCCCTCCCGGGAGGCGAGCCCGCAGCCGGCCATGGACACGCTGATGCAGGACATCATCGACGATGCGGTGCGCCGGTTGGGCAAGCCCGTCTCGCTGATGAACAAGGATGAGAAGACGCAGGCGGTGCAGGCGATGCTGCAGCGAGGCCTGTTCATCGTGAAGGGTGGTGTGGAACTGGCGGCGCAGGCTCTGGGGGTCTCGCGCTTCACCATCTACAACTACATGGAAGCGCTGCGCCTGCGTGGTGATGCGGACGAAAGCCATCTGCCCAAGGGCATGACGCGCGGCACCAGGCGCTGAATCTGCGCGGCGGCGCATAGCGGACAACACGGCGGATTCCGAGGGTTTACCTGATGCACGGGGCTGGCCCTCGCTTCTATCCTTTGATTCAACAATCTGTTGAACGCACGACGAGGTGTTGAGTCTGTCGGCGGCTCGCAGGGAACTTCCGAACCATGGCATTGATTGAACAACGTCTCGAACAACTCGGATTGAGCCTGCCGGCCCAGATCCAGCCGCCTCCGGGCGTGCACCTGCCCTTTGCGTTTGTGCAGCAGCACGGGGCGCGGGTCTTGATCTCCGGCCATGGTCCGCTGAACCCGGATGGCACGCTGGCGCAGCCGCTGGGCAAAGTGGGGCGAGACCTCACCGTGGCGCAGGGTTATGAAGCGGCCCAGCGCACCGGCCTGGCCATCCTCGCCAGCCTTCAGCGCGCATTGGGTGACCTGGACCGCATCAAGTCATGGACCCGCATCTTCGGCATGGTGAATTCCGCCCCCGGTTTTCATGAACATCCTGCGGTGATCAACGGGTTCTCGCAGCTGATCCTGGATCTGTATGGCCGGGACCAGGGTCAACACACCCGCAGTGCCGTGGGCATGGCGGAGCTGCCGTTCAACATCCCCGTGGAAATCGAGGGAGAGGTGCTGCTGTATGCCTGAGATCTCCCCACGCCTGCTGAAGATCTGGCTGCGCGCGCTGCCGGTGATGTTCGCGGGGATTGCGGCCGGCTCGAGTGGGGCGTTTGCACAAATATCAGGGGCCCCGATCGAGCGGGCCGCACGGACCGCTGGGGCCGAGGCTGCGGACGCTGCCTCCCCGGCAGATTCGAGCGTCTTCCGGGTGGAGCACGAGAGCCGCCATCAGGGCGTCTTTCACGGCCAGACGGTCGCGTACCGTGCCGTGGTCGAGCGCTTCTCACTGCAGCTGGATCGCGGCCCGGCCGGTGACGTGGTCGCCACCAGCTACATCGCGAGCCCGACCGGTTCCGGACGCCACGGGCGCCCGGAACCCAGCGATCGGCCAGTGATCTTCCTGTTCAACGGCGGGCCCATTTCGCCGTCGGTCTACCTGCACATGCTGGCCTTCGGTCCCAAGCGCCTGGCGGTAGCGGCCGATCTGACGGCCGACCCGAAAACCTTCCCGGTGGTGGACAACACCGAGACCGTGCTGGACCAGGCGGACCTGGTGTTCTACGACCCGGTGGGCACCGGCTTCAGCCGGCCCGCCAGCGGCAACCGGGTGGAGGCGTTCTTCTCGGTGGAGCGCGACGCGCGCGAGCTGACCCAGTTCGTGCTGGCCTGGTCCCGGGCCCATGGCCGCTTGAACGCCCCCAAGTTCCTGTTTGGCGAAAGCTACGGCACCATTCGCGCCGCCGTCGCGGCGCGCCAGCTGGCGGAGCTGCCCACCCCGGTGCGCCTGGACGGTGTCTTCCTGATGGGTCAGGCGCTCAACATCATCGAAACGGTGGGGCGGCCCGCCAATGTGATGAGCTACGTGGTGTCCCTGCCCACGTTGGCGGCGCTGGGCTGGTATCACGGCAAGGTGGCGCCCCAGGGGCGCAGTTTCGAAGCTTTCCTGGACGAGGTGCGCCAGTTCTCCACGCGTGAATATCTGCCTGCCTTGCTGCAGGGCAGCCTCATCGAGCCGGCCGACCTTCACCGGGTGGCCAGCCGGCTGGAGGCCCTGACCGGCTTGCCGGCGGCGCGTTTCGAGCAACTGGGCCTGCGGGTGTCCAAACCCCGCTACCGGCAGGAGTTGCTGGCCGATCGTGGCCTGGTGCTCGGTGCCAATGACGGCCGTTACGCTGCAGCGGCCAAGCCAGGCCAGGACCCTTCCGGTGTTTATCTGCCCCGGATCTCGGAAGCTTTCGACCAATACCGCCGCCGGACGCTGGGCGTGCCTGAACGGCTGGGCACCTATGTGGTGGACTCGCCAGTGGACAGCCTGGACGCCTGGAATTGGGGCAACACGCAGCCCTTCGGTGACTGGGCCTATATGGAAGACCTGCGGGTGGCGATGCAGAAGCTGCCCGGTCTGCGCCTGGTCATCGGCACCGGTTACCACGACACCCTCACCACCGTGGGTGCGGCCGAGCAGGCGCTGGCGCAGAGCGGGTGGCCCCGCGACCGTGTCAGCATGCGCTACTACCAGGGGGGGCATATGGCCTACACCATCGATGCCAGCCTGGCCGCATTGATGAACGATGTGCGCGCCCTGGTGGCCCCCCCATCCCGCTGAGGCCGCATCATGAACGCCACGTCACCCCCGCTGCGCCCCCGTCCTGCCACGAGCGCAGACGCGGTTTCGGTGCCGGTGGCTGCGCCGGCCCAGGCCCCGGGCAGCACCCAGCCGCTGGCCTTGCCGCGCCCGGATGACTTTGCGCTGAGCGGCACCTTCCTCAACGCCGCGTTCAGCCATCCGGTGCCCAAGATCGTGGCGCAGCAGATGCGCCGCCATGTGGAAACCCGGACGGCCGGCGTGGCCAACACCCAGGCCGCGCGGGAGCAGGCCATCCGGCACTTCGCCCGCCTGGTGGGCGCGGACACGGACGAACTGGCCTGGGTGCCCAGCACGACGGTGGGCGAGAACCTGGTGGTCCAGGCACTGGGGGTCGCCCAGGGCGGGCGTGTGATCACGGACGCGCTGCATTTCGAAGGTTCGCTGTATCTCTATCAGGCGCTGGCGTCCCGCGGCGTGCAGCTACAGGTCTTGCCTCAGCAGGATGGGCAGGTGAGCCTTGAGCAATACGAAGCCGCATTGGCGGTGCCGCATGCCGGTGGCCCCACGCTGGTGGCCATTTCCTTGGTCTCCGCGCACAACGGTTTCCAGCATGACCTCCAGCGCCTGTGCGCGCTGGCGCACGCGCAGGGTGCGCGGGTGTATGCCGACATCATTCAAGCAGCCGGCAACACGCCCATCGACCTGTCTTTGAGTGGTGTCGACTTCGCTGCCTGCGCCACCTACAAGTGGCTGATGGGCGACTTTGGTGCCGGCTTTCTGTATGTTCGCCGTGCCGTGCAGCCGCAACTGCGGCCGCCCCAATACGGTTACCGCCAGCTGCAGGCCTTCCAGACCCATCTGTTCCCGTACGACCCACCGGCTCAGGAGCTGTTCAGCTACGAGAAACGGGGGGGGGCCGCCGCGCTTTTTGAGGTGGGCACCGTGGCCAATGCCGCCGTGGTGGCCTTGAGTGTGTCGCTGGGATATTTGCTGGACATCGGGGTCGAACGCATTGAAGCGCACCGCCAGCCGATGCTGCAGCTGCTGCGGGCGGAATTGCCGCGTCACGGCTACCTGCCGCTCACCCCGGCGGATTCCCGTTCGGCCATCGTTGCCTTCGCACGGCAGGACGCGGCCGCCACGCTGGGTCCGCGATTGGCGGCGGCGGGTGTGCAGGTCCAGCTGCATGCCCATCGCCTGCGGATCTCCCCGTCCTTCTACAACGAGCTGGCGGACATCGAGCGTCTGCTGGACCTTCTTGCCTCCTGAGCTTCCTGGCTTTCCGATGAGTCCTGATGCATTGCTTCCTTCGCCGGTATCCGTCGTGCAGCCCAACGCTCGCGCACGCATGAGCCGCTCGCCTACTCGAGCATGGCGCAGCGTCGGCGCGGCCTTGATGCTCGCCACCGCCCTGCCGCTGCTGCAGGCGAGAACCCAGCCGCCGACCGTGCCGGCCTCTTCCGGGCCGCCCGGCCTCGCCGCGGCAGGCGCCTCATCCACATCATCCTCGCCAGCGGCGGCGCCACGCGCCTGGCTGACGGAGCCGGTCGAAGCAAGGCATGAGGGCTATCGCTCGATCTTCATCGAGTTGCCGGTGCCGGAAGGCGCCGCCACGCCACTCGGCACAATCAGCGGGACCGCCTATTTGAAGGACCCGCCCAGGAATGGCGGCAAGGCAGCACCACGCCCGCTGCTGTTTCTCTTCAACGGCGGGCCGGGCGCGTCTTCCACGCCCTTGCATCTGAACGCCATCGGCCCGCGGCGTTTCATCGAGCGGCCGGGCCGCACGCCCGAACGCCAGCTGGAGCCCAACACACAGACGGTGCTGGATGCGATGGACCTGGTGTTCATCGACCCACCCGGCACCGGCTTCAGCCAGGTTTTCGAAACTGGCCGCAGTGCCCTGTGGACGACGGAGACCGATGCCCGTGTGGCCGCAGGGTTTGTCCGTTGCTGGCTGAAGAAGTTGGGCCGCGAGAACTCGCCCGTGTACATCGGCGGTCAGAGCTATGGGGGCTTCCGGCTCGCGTCGATGATGCGTTACGCGAGTGACCTGCCGCCGCTCAGTGGCCTGGTGTTCATCTCACCGCTGCTGGATGCCTCCGCCACATCGGCCTCCGTGGGCAATGAGCTGGCCTATGCGCTGCAGTTCCCCTCCATGGTGGTGGCCGCCTGGCAGCATGGCAAGGGCCAGCGCGGCGAGCAAGGGCGTAGCGTGGAAGAGGTCTTCTCCCGCGCCGAGGACTTCGCGCGGGGCGTCTACCTGCCGGCGTTGCTGGAGGGCTCGCGGCTCTCCGCCAAACGTGCGGGGCTGGTGGCCGCTCGCATGTCCGGCTTGCTGGGCATGAGTCCTGGCGAATTGCTCGCGCAGCGCCTGCGCCCCGACAGCGAGCAGTTCCTCACCACGGTGCTGGGCCGCCCGGAGGCTCGGTTGGGGCGGCTGGATACCCGGGTCATCGGCTCTACCGCGCCGCCGCCGCCGGGCCGCCCGACCAATGACCCCTCGCTGGTGGTCTCGTCCGCGCCGGCGGGCCGGTCACTCACACCGACCGAGGCCTACTTCCGTGAAGAACTCAATGTGCCGATCACGCGCAAGTACGTGCCGCTGTCCTTCACCGTCAATGGCGGCTGGAACTACTTCGACCGCAGCATTGCGGATGGCTTCTACATCAACCCCACCCGTTACGTGGCCGAAGTGATGCGGCAGCAACCCGCCTTGCGGCTGCTGTACGTGGGCGGCTACTACGACATGGCCGTGCCGGTGGCTGCCGCGCAATATGCACTGGAGCATGCGGACCTGCCGATGGCGCGTGTGCAGATGCAGCTCCTGCCCGGTTCCCACAACCCGTATGACGACGAGGCCAACCTGCAGCGCTTTACCCAACGCCTGCGGGAGTTCGTCCGCTGATGACCATGCACCTCACCCCCCACCTCCCCACCGGTCTCGCCCGCCATGACGGCGAGCTCGCTCCCCGTCGCGCTTTCATGCGCTTGCGGCTCGCGGCAGCGATGGTGACCGTGACGGCCGCCGTCATGACGACGGTCAGTCCGGTTCATGCCGCCGAGATTGAGCGCCTGGTCCTGGTGCAGAACGGCGAAAAGGTCGGCACCCTCACCGGGACTGTGGTCGGCAAGACCACCCAGGTCGACTACGCCGTGAACGACAACGGCCGTGGCCCTCGCCACCAGGAGACCATCGTCCTGGGCGCCAAGGGTCGGCCTGTGAGCTGGACCATCCAGGGCAAGTCGCTCATGGGCGGTGATGTGAACGAGCGCTTTGCGTGGGTGGGCGGCAAGGCCACGTGGAAGAGCCAGGCGGATGACGGCGAGGTGACCACGCGCGAGCTGCCGCTGTATGCGGTCAACGACGGCAGCCCGTGGTCGGTGGGCGTGTATGCCCGTGCGCTGCTGCAAAGCCCCGGCCTGACGCTGTCGCTGTTGCCGTCCGGGAGGCTGCGGCTGTTTGACCTGGGCGAGCGGGTACTGGAGAACGGACCGGGCAGCGGTCGCGGCACAGGCACAGGAAGGGGCAAGGGCAGCAGCAGCGGGGCCATCAAGCTCCGGCTCTACCGCCTGGAGGGCATTCAGCTGGCGCCGTCCTACGTGCTGCTGGACAGCCAACGCAAGCTCTTCGCCACCTCCGGTGGCTTCGGTGTGACGGTGCGGGAGGGCTTCGAGGCCCAGGCCACCGCCATCCGCAAGCTGGTGGGCGAGGCGGATGAACAGCGCGCTTCCCAGCTGCAGCAGACCCTGGCCCACCGCTACGACGCACCGGTGCGGCTGCGCAATGTGCGGGTCTTTGATCCGGCCTCCGGCACCGTGGGCGCGCTGTCCACCGTGATCGTCATGCGGGACCGCATTACCGCTGTGTTGCCGGCCGGGCAGGACCAGCAGCCGGCGCCGGACCAGGTCGTCATCGATGGCGAGGGCGGCGTGGTGGTGCCCGGGTTGCACGACATGCATTCCCACACCAGCCTGTCTTCCGGCCTGTTCTACCTGGCCGCCGGTGTGACGGCCACGCGAGACATGGGCAATGACAACGACTTCCTGCAATGGCTGCTGCCGCAGGTGGACGCCGGCAAGATCGCCGGGCCGCGCATCACGCCCAATGGGTTGATGGAAGGCCGCAGCCCGTATTCGTTGCGCATCGGCCGCATCCCTGACTCGCTGGCGCAGGCCCAGCGGGACGTGGACTGGTATGCGGACCGGGGCTACTTCCAGATCAAGATCTACAACTCCATGAACCCGGACTGGGTGCGGCCCATTGTGGAGATGGCCAAACGCCGGGGCATGGGCGTCACCGGGCACGTGCCGGCGTTTGACACGCCGGACCGTGTCATCAACGACGGTTATGAAGAAATCACCCACCTCAACCAGCTGATGCTGGGTTGGCTGATCAAGCCGGACGAGGACACCCGCACGCCGCTGCGCCTCACCGCGCTGGCCCGTGCCGCCACGCTGGACCTGAATTCCGCACCCGTGCAGAAGACGGTCCAGCTGATGGTGGATCACCACATTCCGCTGGACCCCACGCTGGTGGTCATCGAGCGGCTGATGCTGAGCCGCGCCGGCACCGTGCCGCCCGGCGATGTGGACGTGCTGGACCATCTGCCGGTGGGCCTGCAGCGTTATCGCAAGCGCACCTTTGTGCCGCTCAAGTCGGCGGAGGAGGACCGCAGCTACTTCCAGGCCTTCGACAAAATGCTGGACACCCTGCGCCTGCTGCACAGCCGTGGCATCCAGCTGCTCCCCGGCACGGACGACGAAACCGGTTTCACCGTGCACCGCGAGCTGGAGCTCTACACGATGGCGGGCTTCACGCCGGCGCAGGCCTTGCGTGCCGCCACGTTGGATGCGGCACGCCACCTGCGCCAGGACGCTCAGCTGGGCAGCATCGAACGCGGCAAGTTTGCCGACTTCTTCCTGGTGGCGGGAGACCCCACTCAGGACATCAAGGCCATCAAGAAGGCCCGCCTGGTGTTCAAGGGGGGCGCGATCTATGCGCCCAGCGAGATCTACGAGGCCCTGAACATCCGTCCGTTCGCCACCACGCCGTCGATGACGGTGCCGGCCGGTGTGAAGGCCGGTGGGCGCGAAGGTGGTCACTCCTTCTTCTCGCATGAGCATGATGGTGAACAACTCGAGTGAGGCCACCAGCGGGTCGGCCGACGGCCCGGCGCTGAAACCGCGTGTCGGGCTGCTGGGCGTGGTGATGTTTGGCGCCGGCACGGCGATTGGGGTGTCGATCTTTTCGGTTCTGGGCCCGGCTGCGGCGGTGGCCGGCTCCGGCCTGCTGATCGCGATGCTGCTGGCGGCGCTGCCCATGCTGCCCTTTGCCTTGGTCTATGCCTTCCTGGGCTCGGCCCTGCCGCGTTCGGGCGCGTCCTATGAATGGCCTGCGCGGTTTGTGCATCCGCTGTTCGGTTTCCTGATCGCCTGGCTGCGGATCCTGGGCAGCGTGGGCGTCATCATCACGCTGGCCACGGTGCTGGTGAACTATCTGGGCATGGTGTGGATGCTGCCCGCGCTGGTCACCAAGGCAGTGGTCATCACCGTGATCTTCGGCGTGCATCTGGTGGGGATCCGGCTGGCGGCCGGTGTGCAGACCCTGATGATGCTGGTGCTGCTGGCCAGCATGGCGCTGCTGGTGGGCACCGGCTTGCCGAAGGTGGATGTGACGCTGCTGGCCCAGCCGCTGGCTGCCGGCTGGCCGGCCGTGCTGGCGGCGGTGCCCTTGATGATCACCTTGTTCCTGGGGATCGAATCCGCCACCGAGATCGGTGAGGAGGTGCGGGACGCACGCCGCAACATTCCGCGCGGCATCGCACTGGCCGTGGCACTGACCGTGGTGGTGTATGCCGCCGTGGCATCGGTGGCGCTGGGCCTGGTGGGGCCGGCCAGGCTGGGCGCCAGTGCGGCGCCGCTGCTCGAAGCCGCCCGCGTGCCGCTGGGCGCATGGGCGGTGCCCGTGATCGTGGGGGCGGCGGTGTTTGCGGTGCTCAAGACGCTGAACGCCACGGTGATGATCTTCTCCCGCTATCTCTTTGCCATGGGCCGAGCCGGTGTGCTGCCAGCGGCCCTGGGCCGACTGGCGCCATCTCGTGGCACGCCGGTGATGGCGCTGGGCCTGGCGTGGGTGGGTGCCATGCTGGGATTGCTGCTGCCGTCCAACCTCGTGTTTCTGCTGCTGGCCGTGAACATCCCCACCATGCTGAAGTACATGGGCTCCTGCCTGGCGGCCATCAGCGTGGTGACGCGGCATCCGGCCATCCATCAACAGGCCTCGCTCGCGCTGTCCCGGGGGACCGTGCTGGTGGCGGCCGTGCTGGGGGTGGTGGCTTCGCTGGCCATCATCCTGGCAGGCCTCAAGGCGGACGTCTGGCCTTACCTGCTCATCACGGGCTGGGGGCTGGTGGGCGGCGGGGTGTGGTGGGTGAGAAGCGTCTGGCCCGCGGCCTCACCAGGGCCCCAGTAGCGGGTCGGCCGGCTGCCGCCGCCCGCTCATGGCCTCCACCAGGAAGTCCACCAGCGCTCGGGTCTTGGCAGACAGGTGGTGGCGGGTGGGGAACACCAGCCAGATATCGGCTTCCGGCAGGGACCAGCCCGGGAGCACTGGCACCAGCAGCCCCTGGCGCAGCGGTTCTGCCGCATCCCACTGCGAGCGCAGCACGATGCCCCGGCCATCCAAGGCCCAGGCCAGGGCGCAAGCGCCATCGTTGGTGCTGAGGGGGCCGCGCACCTTGACGGTCTCCTGCTGCCCGGCGGGGCTGGACAGGTGCCAGGTGCCGAAGGCTTCGTCGCCCTCGCGCAGGAACAGGCAGGCGTGCGACGCCAGCTCACGCGGTGTGCGGGGCGTCCCCGACCGTGCCAGGTAGGCCGGTGAGGCACACAGCAGGCGGCGGTTCAAGGCCAACTTGCGTGCGGTGAGCCGGGCGTCCGGCAGTGCACCGATCCGCACCTGCACATCAAAGGCCTCGTCGACCGGATGGGCCGGCCGGTCGCTCAGGTGGAGCTGCACCTCGACCTCGGGGAACTGCGCCGAGAAGCTGCCCAAGAGCGGCGCCACATGCGCGCGGCCGAAACCCAGCGTGGCGCTGACCCGCAGCAGGCCCTGGGGTTTGGCGCCCCGGCCCGCCACACTTTCCTCCAGTGCGGCCAGGTCCTCCAGCACCCGGGTGCCTTCCACCAGGTAGGTTTCCCCTTCCGGGGTGAGGCTGATGCGGCGGGTGGTGCGATGCAGTAGCCGCACCCCCAGCCGTTGCTCCAGGGCGGCCAGGCGCTTGCTGGCCGCCGAGGGCGTAAGACCCAGCTCCTGTGCGGCGCCGGCCAGGCTGCCCCGCCGAACCAGCATCACGAAGAAGCTCAGGTCGGAAAACCCGCCCATTCGTGAATCCGGGGCACTAAAGATGTTCATGGGACGACATTGTGTCCCGGGTCGCACGGATTAGGATCACTTCCACAGACCCATCCGTCCAACCCCCGCTGCGAGCCGCTGCCATCCGCCGGTGAACGCTGCCCACGAGAAACGCCGCACCATGTCCGAGCTCTTTCCCGGTTTCGTTGCCCAGGCGCTCATCACCGATGACGGCGTCGCCATCCAGACCCGCGTGGGCGGCAGCGGCCCGCCCCTGTTGCTGCTGCATGGCCACCCGCAGACCCACGCCATCTGGCACAAGGTCACCCCCACATTGGCGCAACATTTCAGCGTGGTGCTGGCCGACCTGCGTGGGTATGGCGATTCCTCCAAACCGGTGGGCCAGCCCGAGCACGAGAACTACAGCAAGCGCGTGATGGCGCGCGACATGCTGCGGGTGATGCAGACCCTGGGCCATTCGCGCTTCAGCGTGATGGCGCATGACCGGGGCGCCCGCGTGGCACACCGCCTCGCCGCCGATCATGGGGAGGCCGTACGCCGCCTGGTGTTGCTGGACATCGCGCCCACGCTGGCCATGTATGAACAGACGAGCGAGGCCTTTGCCCGCGCCTACTGGCACTGGTTTTTCCTCATCCAGCCGGCGCCGTTGCCCGAGCGCTTCATCCAGGCGGACGGGGAGGCCTACATCCGCGAGGTGATGGGTCGGCGCAATGCGGGCCTGGCGCCGTTCGACCCCCGCGCACTGGCGGAATACATCCGCTGCGCGCAACTTCCCGGCACCGCGCACGGTGTCTGCGAGGACTACCGCGCCGCCGCCGGCATCGACCTGGTGCATGACCGCAAGGACCGTGCGCAGGGGCGGCAGTTGACCATGCCGCTGCAGGCCCTGTGGGGTGAGCAGGGCGTGGTGCACCGGTGCTTTGATCCGCTGGCCGAATGGCGCAAAGTGGCACGGGATGTGCGGGGTGAGGCGCTTCCCTGCGGCCACTACATCCCCGAGGAAGCGCCGGATGCACTGCTGGCCCAGGCCCTGCCCTTCCTGCTGGAGGCCGGCCAATGACATCGCCCTCACGGACGCTCTACCGCAAGCTCGTCGACAGCCACACCGTGGCGGTGCTGGATGAGCAGCATGTGCTGCTGTTCTGCGACCTGCACCTCATGAACGAATACACCAGCCCCCAGGCCTTTGCCGGCCTGCACGAGAAGGGCCGGGGTGTACCGATGCCGGGCCGCAACGTGGCCGTGGTCAGCCACATCATCCCGACCCATCCCGGCTTGCTGCGGGTGATCACCGACCCCCCATCCGCCCTGCAGGCCTCCAACCTGGCCCGCAACTGCGAGCGGCATCACATCCCCTTGTTCGACACTAACGACCGGCTGCAGGGCATCGAACACGTGGTGGCCCCGGAGCACGGCATGATCCGCCCCGGCATGGTGGTGATCTGCGGCGACAGCCACACCACCACCTACGGCGCCTTGGGGGCACTGGGGTTTGGCATCGGTACGTCCGAGGTTGAACATGTGCTGGCCACGCAGACGCTGGTCTATCGCCTGGCCCAGGACATGCGCGTGCGGGTGGATGGCGAGCTGCCAGCGGGCACCACGGCCAAGGACCTCATCCTGTCCATCATCGGCCAGATCGGGGCCCAGGGCGCACGAGGGTTCGTGGTGGAGTTCTGCGGCAGTGCCATCAACGCGTTGTCGGTGGAGGCGCGCTTCACGCTGTGCAACATGGCCGTGGAAGCCGGCGCGCGTGGCGCGTTGATCGCGCCGGATGCCCGTGCCATCGACTATGTGCTGAAGCGCGCCACTGACATCGATGCTGAGCTTCGCCCTGCCGCACTGGAACAGTGGGCTGCGCTGCACAGTGATGCGGACGCTGTGTTTGCGGTTGAGTACCGGTTCGACGCCACCCAGGTGGCGCCGCAGGTGACCTGGGGCACCAGCCCGGACCAGGTCATTGCCATCAACGGCCAGGTGCCTCACCCGGAGCGCCAGGCGGACGGCCCGCAACGGCGCAGTACCGAGCAAGCATTGCGCTACACGGGGCTGTCGGCAGGCGCGCCACTCGAGGGCGTGCCGGTTCAGCATGTGTTCATCGGCTCCTGTACCAACGGGCGCATCGAAGACCTGCGGGCCGTGGCCGCCGTGGTGAGGGGGCGGCAGGTGGCGCAGGGCGTTCGTGCGATGGTGGTTCCCGGCTCCGGGGCGGTCAAACGTCAGGCCGAGGCGGAAGGCATCGCGGCACTGCTGACGGCTGCCGGCTTCGAGTGGCGCAACCCGGGCTGCTCCATGTGCCTGGCGATGAATGACGATGTACTCGCGCCCGGGCAGCGCTGTGCCTCCACCACCAACCGGAATTTCGAAGGGCGGCAGGGGCGCGGTGCCATCACCCACCTGATGAGCCCCGCCATGGCGGCCGCTGCAGCGGTGACCGGCACCATCACTGACGTCCGACGACTGGAGGTTCTGCATGGCTGAGTTGACGGTTCTGCAAGGCCCGGCGGCGGCGCTGCGCATCGATAACCTGGACACCGACCAGATCATGCCCAAGCAGTTCCTGCGCGGCATCGACAAGGCAGGCCTGGCACAGGGCCTGTTGTACGACCTGCGTTTTGACGCCCAGGGTCGCGCCCGGCCGGACTTCGTCCTCAACCAGCCGGCGCATGCGGACTCCAGCATCCTGATCGCTGGCGCGAACTTCGGCTGCGGCTCCAGCCGCGAGCATGCGGTGTGGGGTCTGCAGCAGTACGGCATCCGTGCGGTGCTGGCGCCGAGCTTTGGCGAGATCTTCTATTCCAATGCAATGAACAACGGGCTGCTGGCGCTGATGCTGCCGGTGGACGCCATCACGGCGTTGATGGCATGGGCGGAGGGCGCACCAGATGGTGGGCCGGCTGCCGAGGTCAGCATCGCGCTGAATGACTCGGTGGTGCGGGCGGGCGGCCTGGAGGTGCCCTTTGACATGTCCGCCCGGCATCGGCGCATGGTCATGGAGGGCTTGGATGTGATCGGCCTGTCGATGACGTACCAGCCGCAGATCGAGGCCTTTGCGGCGGCCCATGCAGCCCGGTCCCCCTGGCTGGTCGATGTGGCGGCGCGCGTCAGGGCCCGGATCGGTGAGGGCCCCGCCACGCCGTCTTGGGGGTGACCCCGGTTCGCAGGCCTGCAGAAGTGCGCACAATCGCCCCCGATTCCACAGGGAGCTTCAATGGCAAAGAGTGCAGGCGTCTGGGCGCTGGCCGTGGTGCTGGCGCTGTCAGCGCTGCCCGCGCTGGCGCGTGATGACCAGGTGCAGATCCACGGCCTGGTGGTGGGCACGCAGCATCTGAAGGATGCAGGCGCGGGCGCCTTCGAGGCGGACTATGCGTTCAGCGAGCGAGGCCGGGGGGATCAGCTCCAGGCGCGCTGGCGCCTGGACGCGCGTGGCCTGCCGGTGGCCTACGAGGTCTCGGGCAACGACTATTGGAAGGTGCCGCTCACCGAACGTTTCTCCGTGGAGGGCGCCCAAGCGACCTGGCACAGCCGGGTGGAGCAAGGCAGCGCGGCCTGGCCGACGCAAGGCGCGTTCTACCTCCCGGCCAACGCACCGCCTGAATTCATGGGCGTGCTGGTGCGTGCCTTGCGTCGGGCACCGGGGCAACGCCTGGCCCTGCTGCCCGCAGGTGAAGCCTGGCTGGACACCGGCGCCCAGGTACAGGCGGGTGCGCGACGCCTGACGCTCTACCGCGTGGGTGGCATCGAGTTCACGCCTGTGCCGGTGTGGCTGGACGACAAGGGCGAGACGGCCGCTGTGGTGGACGATTGGTTTGAAGTGCTGACGCCCACGGCAAAGCCTGTCCTGGCCCAGCTTCAGGCGGCGCAGCGTGCGGCCAACGACACCTGGCATGCCGCCCTTGCGGCGCGGCTGACCCATCAGCCCAAGGGCGCGCTGCTGATCCGCAACGCGCGGGTGTTTGATCCACGTGACCTGGTGGTGCGCAGCCCCATGCGGGTGCTGGTCCGAGGCGAACATATCGTGCGGGTCGATCCGGAGGACAACGCCCCGGTCCCGGAGGACGCCGAAGTGATGGACGCGGCGGGCCGGTTCCTGATGCCGGGCCTGTGGGATGTGCATCAGCACTTCAGCGGGGTGGATGGTGTCTTCGACCTGATTGCCGGCGTGACCAGCGGCCGTGACATGGCCAATGACAATGTGCCGCTGATGGCCCGGGTCCAGCGCTTCGACGCCGGCACCGAGCTGGGCCCGCGTGTGGTGCTCGCCGGCATCGTGGAAGGCACAGGGGCGTTGGCGGGGCCGACCGATGTGCGCATCGAGACGCTGGACCAGGCTCGCAAGGCGGTGGATTGGTATGCCGACCACGGGTATGAGCAGATCAAGATCTACTCTTCCTTCAAGCCCGAGCTGGTGAGGCCGATCGCCGACATGGCGCATGCCCGGGGCCTGCGAGTGAGCGGCCACGTGCCCGCGTTCATGCGTGCGCAGGGCTTCATTGAAGCGGGGGCCGACGAAATCCAGCACCTGAGCTTTCTGGTGCTGAACTTCTTCCCGGAGGTGCAGGAGACCCGCAGCAAAGACCGCTACACGGTGGCCGCCGAGAAGTTGTCCGAGTTCCGCCTGGACGACCCGCGCTGGACGGCTTTCCTGGAGCTGCTGCGCAGCCGGCACACGGTGCTGGACCCGACGCTGGTGACGCTGGAGGGCCTCTTCTCGGGCGACCCTGGCCAGGCGGCCCCGGGCCTGCGCTCCCAGGTGCAGCGCTTTCCGCTGGTGGTGCGGCGGCGGCTGCTGTCAGGCGCGGTGGTGGTGCCGGCGGGCAAGGAGGCCGTCTACCGTGAGGCACTGCCCGCGCTCAAGCGCATGCTCAAGAGCCTGCACGACGCGGGCGTGCCCCTGATGCCGGGCTCCGACGCGTTTGCAGGCTACAGCCTGCAACGGGAGCTGGAGCTGTATGTGCAGGCCGGCATTCCCGCCGCCGAGGTGTTGCGCCTGGCCACGCTCACGCCGGCCGAGGTGCTGGGCGTGGCCGGGCAACGCGGGGTGGTGGCGCCCGGCAAGCAGGCGGACCTGGTGCTGATCGATGGCGACCCGACCACGGACATCACGGATGTTCGCCGTGTCTGGCGCACCATTCGCGGCGGTCGTGTGCATGACCCGGCCGCGCTGGAGCAAGCCATGGGGATGGCGCCCCGCGCGCGTTGAGATCAGGCCTTGGCCGCGCTGGCGGCTTGCCGCAAGGTCTGCACCAGCATGCGATGCAGGTGGTCCACGGCCTTGGAGCTCTTGGAGGCGGTACTGCGATAGACAGCGACTTCCATCGGGGCCAACGGGCCCAGCCCATGTTCGGGGCCCAGGATCTGCAGGTGCGGCGGTGTGCTGCATTGCGTGAGTGCCGCCACGGCCAGGCCGCTTTCCACGGCAGCGATCTGGCCGGCCAGGCTGGAGCTGTTGTAGACCACCTTGTAGGGGCGGCCCTGCACCGCCAGGGACTGGATGGCACTGCGGCGGCCGAGGCTTTCCGCCTCATAGACGGCGATGGGCAAAGGCGTGCGGTTCCAGACGTCGAACTGGGGCGAGCCCACCCAGACCATGGGCTCGTGGAACAGCAAGGTGCCGCGCCGAGCGTGGTCCCTGGAGACCAGCGCGAGGTCCAGGTCGCCACTGGCCACGCGTGGGATGAGGGAGGTCGACTGCTCGCAGTCCAGCTGGATTTCGACACCGCCGTGCCGGGGCGCAAAGCGTTTGAGCACCGGTGTCATGTAGCGGCTGGCGTAGTCGTCGGGCACGCCCAGCCGGACCAGCCCGGAGAGTGTCTCCCCCTGCAGTGCTGCCTGCGCCTCTGCTTGCAGGTCCAGCATTCGCCGGGCGTAGCCGAGCAGGGTCCGGCCCTCATGGGTCAGCTGGAGCTGGCGGGCTCCACGTTCCAGCAGCTGGCAACCCACGGCGGCCTCCAGCTTCTTCAGCTGCATGCTCACCGCCGACTGAGATCGGTTCACTTCCGGCGCCGCCGCTGTCAGCGACCCGGCGTCCACCACGGCGACAAAGCATTTCAGCCAGTCGGTCTGCAAGTCGTTCATGCATTCGAGAATCGAATGGAAGAGCAGCGAATTATGCGCTTGTCAGCAAAGCCGGCCGGAGCGACAGTGCAGGCATCATGACCGCCACCCTCTCCGAGTCCGCCCAGTCTCTGGCTTCGCCGCTCGCTTCATCGCCAATGGATACCACCCCTGCCGCTGCCGTCCCGGCGATAGCCAACGCATCGAGCCCGGTGGCGGCTGCGGCAGCCAATGGGGCGGACCGTCCTGCGGCCGGCCAACTGCCTGGCGCATTGGATGCACGCGCCGTCGGCGTGATGACGCTGCTGTGCTTCACCTGGGCGCTGCAGCAGATCTCGCTCAAGGCGGTGTCGGACCAGATCAGCCCGATGCTGATGGTGGCCTTGCGCTCGCTGGTGGCGGTAGTGCTGCTGGGGGGGTTGATGGCCTGGCGTGGTGAGCGGCTGGACTCGCGCCGCTGGGGCGCCGGGGCCGCCGTGGGGGTCTTGTTTGCGCTGGAGTTCCTGCTGGTGGCGGAGGCCTTGCGGCTCACCGCCGCCGCGCATGTGGTGGTGTTTCTCTACACCGCGCCCTTGTTTGCAGTGCTGGGCCTGCATGTGCTGCGGCCCGAGGAGCGGTTGGTATTTCGGCAGTGGGTGGGCGTGGCGCTGGCGTTTGGTGGCACGGCAGTGGCCTTCCTTGGCGGGCATGCATCGCTGGCCACCGGCAGCCAAGTGCTGCTGGGGGACACGCTGGCGCTGCTGGCCGGCGCGGCGTGGGGGGCCACTACCGTCACCATCCGCAGCACCAGCCTGACCCGCGCCCCAGCGTCCGAGACGCTGTTCTACCAACTCGTGGGCGCCGTGGTCTGGCTGCTGCCGGCAGTATGGCTCACCGGCCAGTGGCATTTCGAACCCACGGCCAGGGTCTGGGCCCATCTGGCCTTCCACAGTGTCGTCGTTTCATTCATCAGCTTTCTGACTTGGTTCTGGCTGATGCGGCGCTACCTGGCCTCCCGGCTGGGTGTGTTTTCCTTCCTCACGCCGCTGTTTGGTGTGTTGCTGGGGGCGTGGCTGCTGAACGAGGCCCTGGAGCCCACCTTCCTGGCGGGCAGCGCGCTGGTGCTGGCCGGCATCGGGCTGGCGGGGCGGGCCGCCAAGCCTCGCTGAGGACGGGCTAGTCGCGGGTTGCTGCAGTTCCTGCGATCACGGCGCTTACTGCGCCTTGTCCAGAAACTCCCCCAGCGCTGCGATGCGGTGCCACCAGAAGAGATACACCCCCTGGTCCTGCGCCTCCCACACCTTGCCGGCCTTGAAGACGCCACGCAGTGCGGCGGCCACGAGGTTGGAGCGGCCGAACTGCTCATACCAGTCGCCAGCGTCGGCCACCACTTCCTTGTTGAGCCGCTTCTCGCCATTGACGGTGCTGTTGGACGCCTTGCATTCGATGGCCAGCAAGCGGCCGTCAAACAGCATCACCACCAGATCGGCGTTGTGCTTGCCGAGCTTGCACTGGCGCATGAAGACACCCCGGGGCGGCAGCATGCCGACGTCGGCAATGCCGCCGCGCGGCGCTGGCTGGCGGGTGTAGCCCTTCTCGATCAGCAGTTGCTCCAGGCGCCCTTCGAGCTGGTCGCGCTCATCGCTGCGGCGGCGGGTGTAGACCGTGTTCATGCTGATCAGCACGGCGGTGGCCATGATGGCGGTCTGCCGCTCGGCGTCCGTGGGCGCACGTTCTTCCTGGACCCAAGGAAAGCGCTTCGGGTCGAGGGCGGCGTAGAGCAGCTTGCCGATCTCATCGGCCAATGGCTGATGCTTGCGCACGGCGGTCTTGTTCACGCTGGCATCCAGCAGCGTGTCCAGGTCGTCTTCGGAGATCGGCGGCGCTGCCAACGCCCGCAGGGCCTGAAACTGCAGCTTGTGGCCCACGATGCCGGCTAGCAGCTCGGCATCCGCGGCTGCGCGGGACGGGGTGACCAAGAGGCGACCCAGCGCATCAATCACCAGCGCGGCGGCCTCAGTGGCTTCGGGATAGACGCCGTTGTAGTCCTTGAGGGGGTCCAGCAGGCGCCGGCTGCGGAACTCCGCGCGGGCCTGGCGGCAGTCGTCCTGGATCTGGTCGGGGGTCTCCAGCGTGGGGAGTGCGCGCGGCAAAGGTCGTGGGGTGGCCATGCTTGGGGAGGGGCGGTTAGCGCAGCAGCTGTTCCGGCAGCAGGATACGCATGGCCTCGGAAGGCTCGAACTTGGTGAGGCCGCCGGCATAGACACGGCCCGCATCAATGCTCACATTGGCATTGAGCCATTGCACCAGGCGGCGCAGTTGGGCCTGCTGCAAGGGCTGGCGCGGGTAGAGGCCGTGGGCCACGTTGATGAGCCGGGCGCCGGCCGTGTTCAGGGCGAAGGCGGGCGGCCGGCGGCCCATGTAGGTCATGACGATGGGGGCCGGGTCGCGCAGATGGACATGCCACCAGGGCTTTCGATGCCGGGCGATGTAACCCTCGTGCGCACCCTGCTGGCGGGCCCAGTCGAGGAAGGTCTCGATGGTGCGCCGGTGAGCGGCCGGCAGCCCGGTGAGATCCCTGGGCAGGCTGACCACCCGGCGCAGCCGGTCCAGCGTAGCGATCTCCTGGCCGGCGGCCGTGGAGATGTCGGCGGCGTCGGTGATGGCCGGGATGAGGTAGGACGCCGGCAGGTCCGGCGCGTGGGTGGAATGCACCCACACGCGGTTGAGGCCGGTGACCTGGCCGCGCGAAACCTGGAACAGTTCCCCGAGTTCGATCTGCCCGGCCTGGCGGGCTGGCCGCCCGCCGCGGACCAGGATGGACCACTTGGTCTCAGTCCGGGCCGCCGCCATGGCCACCTCCCGGCCGGCGGGCAAGGTGGCCAGATGCTCCAGATCGTTGATCGGCTGGAAGCGCAGGCTGGAGCGCTCGGCGCCTGGCTCGAAGCAGGTGATGGCAGCGGACACCATGGCGTCTTCGAACACCCGCAGCGCTGGCGACACCACAAACACTTCGGTGCCACCCAGGCCGTTGGCCAGCATGTCTCGCAGGGCCTGGCCGTAGTTGACATCCATCCACTCGGCGGCGGTGACGAACACGCCGAAATCACCCGGCACGGCCAGCAAGCGGGTCTTGAGGAAGAAGTGCAGATGCAGGCCGGCCAACTGGCTGCCCTTGAGGCCGGCATGGGCCAGGCAGTAGGAGTACCAGGTCTTCCAGCCGGGGCTGATTTCGTGATGCCGCACGTAGGGCGGATTGCCGATGAAGAGGGTGGGCCCCTGCGCGGGCGACAGCGACAGTTCGCGGTAGTCGCCCACCAGGACCGTGGCCCGGTGCGTCAGGCCCGCCGCCGCCAGGTTGGCGCGCAGCAGCAGGGCGACCAGCGGGTCTTTCTCCACCGCCACGGCTTCCGCTTGGGGGAAGGCCCGCAGGCCAGCCAGCGTGTAGCGCCCGGAGCCCGCGCCGGGATCCACCAGGCGACGCACCGGCTTGCCCTGGCGTCGCGCCCAGCCCACCATGCCCTGGACCACATGGTCCGGGGTGAAGGTCTGGCCTTCGGAGCGGCGGGTGGAGGCGTGGAACAGGGTGCAGAACAGGGCACCGAGCGGGTCCCCGCCCGCCCGGATATCGGCAGTCGTGGCCTTCAGCAGCGCCGCATCCGCACAGGCCGGGACGGTGTCCAGCAACTGCTGCTCGGCCTCACTGACCGGCTGGGCGCCGATGAGCGCCTTGGCCAGCGCCAGCAACATCTGGGCCGTCGGAGGCCCCGCAGGGCTTGCCTGATGCGCTTGCGGCGCGTCAAGCACCTGCGGTGTCCCGGCGGTCTGATCTGTCACGGGGGCCCTTTTGGGGAAATTCCGGGGAATTCGGGGGAATTTGGGGGAGCGGGGAGAAAAAGTTATCCAAGTCCTTGCGGGTTTTTGGGTGCCGCAGTGCCTGGCTGCGGCGACGGATTGTAGCCGGGGGCTACTGGTTATCTACCCAGTGTTCGCGCCACTATTCAATGGTCACATTCGCGGCCTTCACCAGCTTGCCGAACTTGGCGGTTTCGTTGCGGATCTGCTGGGCGAGCTGGTCGCTGGAGCCGCCAGTGGGCTCGGCGCCGATCTCCTCCATACGCTTGCGGAACTCGGGCGACTGGATCACCTTCACCATCTCGGTGTTGAGCTTGCCCACCACGTCCTTGGGCGTGGCCACCGGGGCGAGCACCCCGAACCAGGTGCCGATGTCGAAGCCCTTGAGCCCGGCCTCCTCCAGCGTGGGCACGTCCGGCAGGGCGGACGACCGCTTGGCCGTGGTCACCGCCAGCGCGCGCAGCTTGCCGGCCTTGATGTGCTGCAGCACCGGCGTGATGGTGTCAAAGGACAGCTGGATCTGGCCGCCCAGCAGGTCGGTGGCCATCGGGCCGCTGCCCTTGTAGGGCACATGCAGCAGTTCCGTGCCGGTGATGTTCTGGAACTGTGTGCCGATCAGGTGCTGCGCCGTGCCATTGCCATTGGAGCCGTAGCTGAACTTGCCCGGCTGGGCCTTGAGCTGTGTCACCAGTTCAGCCACGTTCCGGGCCGGGGTCTGCCCGGCATTCACCACCAGCACATTGGGCACCATGGCGATGCCGGTGATGGGAATGAAGTCCTTCTGGAAGTCGTATGGCAGCTTGCGGTAGACGCTGCTGGCGATGGTGTGGTGCACGGCGCCCACCAGCAGTGTGTAGCCGTCCGGCTTGCTCTTGGCGACGTAGTCTGCGCCCAGCGTCGCGCCGGCGCCGGGCTTGCTTTCCACGATCACGGGCTGGCCCAGGCTCTGCTGGAGCTTGTCGGCCAGGGCGCGGGCGAGAACGTCGGTGGTGCCCCCGGCTGGGAACGGGACAACCAGCGTGATGGGCTTGGTGGGCCAGGTGTCGGCACGGGCGGGGCCTGCAACGGCAAAGGTGCCCAGCATGCAGAGCGCGCTGATACCGCCGAGCTGCGTGAGGGCGGCGCGTCGGGTGTGGGAACGGAATACGGCAGTCATCGTTTGTCTCCTGTGGTTGCCGATGACGGGACTGGCGCGCCGGCTTCTGATGAGCCGATGGCGCGCGAGGCCCGAGGAACGCGGAAGCGGTCAGGTGCCCATCGGTCAGGCCGCTTTCTGGTGAGCGTCTTCACGCAGGGCGGCGCAGACCGCGGCTGTCACATCGGTGGTCCGGGCCTGGCCGCCCAGGTCACCGGTATGCAGGGCCGGGTTGGCGGTGACGGCCTCGACCGCACGCATCAGGCGCTGGGCGGCTTCGTTCTCGCCGAGGTGTTCCAGCAGCATCACGACGGACCAGAAGGTGCCCACCGGATTGGCCAGCCCCTTGCCCATGATGTCGAAGGCCGAGCCGTGGATGGGTTCGAACATCGAGGGGTAACGGCGCTCCGGATCGATGTTGCCGGTGGGTGCGATGCCCAGGCTGCCGGCCAGCGCGGCGGCCAGGTCGCTCAGGATGTCGGCATGCAGGTTGGTGGCAACGATGGTGTCCAGCGTGGCCGGCTTGTTGACCATGCGTGCGGTGGCCGCGTCCACGAGTTCCTTGCCCCAGGTGACGTCCGGGAAGTCCTTGGCGACCTGCTGGGCCACTTCGTCCCACATCACCATGGCGTGCCGCTGGGCGTTGCTCTTGGTAATGACGGTGAGCAGCTTGCGGGGGCGGGACTGGGCCAGCTTGAAGGCGAAGCGCATGATGCGTTCGACGCCCACGCGGGTCATGAGGGACACGTCCGTGGCGGCTTCGATGGGGTGGCCCTGGTGCACACGGCCGCCGACACCGGCGTATTCGCCTTCGGAGTTCTCTCGGACGATGACCCAGTCCAGATCCTTCGGGCCGCAGCGCTTCAGCGGGGCGTCGATCCCGGGGAGGATGCGGGTGGGGCGGACGTTGGCGTACTGGTCGAAGCCCTGGCAGATCTTCAGGCGCAGGCCCCAGAGGGTGATGTGGTCCGGGATGTCCGGGTCACCCGCAGAACCAAAGAGGATGGCGTCCTTGCCACGCAGGGCATCCAGACCGTCAGCGGGCATCATTTCGCCGTGGGCACGGTACCAGTCGCCACCCCAGCCGAAGTTCTCGAACTCGAACTGGAAGGTGCTGGTGGTGGCGGCCAGGGCCTCCAGCACCTCGCGACCTGCGGGGATCACTTCCTTGCCGATGCCGTCACCCGGGATGGTGGCGATGCGATAGGTCTTCATTGACTTCTCCTGCTGTGGGGGCCCGGCCCTGCGGCTGGGCGGTGGAGGGACTTTAAGAAGACCTGCGGTGGAGGATTCATCGCTAAAGTCAATCCATCTTTAACTGTCATTCAACAGTGACGGGGCTTGGACCATGAGCAGCACCTCCTTGATATCGCCAGCGGACCTCGGTTTCTTTTCTTCGCTGTGCAGCGCGGGCAGCCTGAGTGCGGCGGCGCGGGAACTGGGCATTTCGACGGCGGGGGTGAGCAAGCATCTCTCGCAGATGGAGGCGCGGCTGGGCACGCCGTTGCTCAACCGGACCACGCGGCGGATGAGCCTGACGCAGGAGGGCGAGCTGTACCTGGAGCACGCGCGCAGGATCCTGAGTGCGATCGAAGACCTGCAGGAGTTGCTGGGTGGGGCGACGGGTGCTTCGGTGAGCGGGCTGTTGCGGGTGAATGCGACGCTGGGGTTCGGTCGCATCCATATTGCGCCGCTGATCTCCACCTTTGTGCGGCGGCATCCGGGGCTGGAGGTGCAGTTGCAGCTGTCGGTGAATCCGCCGGCACTGACGGAGGACGCATTTGATGTGGGTGTGCGGTTCGGTGCACCGCCGGATTCGCGGGTGATTGCACGCAGGCTGGCGGCGAACCGGCGGGTGTTGTGTGCGTCACCGGCCTACCTGAAGGCGCATGGGGTGCCGAAGGCGCCAGGGGAGCTGACCCGGCATGCCTGCATCGGCATCCGGCAGGGGGAGGAGGCCTACGGGTTGTGGCGGCTGAGCTTGAAGCGGGGGAAGAAGACGGAGACCGAGGCTGTGAAGACGCGCGGGGCGTTGACGACCAACGACGGGGAGATTGCGGTGAACTGGGCCCTGGACGGCCACGGGATCCTGATGCGCGCGGAGTGGGACGTAGCGCGGTATTTGGCGTCCGGGCGGCTGGTGCAGGTGCTGCCGGAGTGGGAGACGCCGGATGCGGACATCTATGCGGTGTATCCGCAGCGCTATCAGGGCGTGGCGAGAGTCCGGCTGTTTGTGGAGCACCTGGCGAGGTCGTTGGAGCAGGCCGGGCGGTGACACGGGCGCGGCAAAGGCCTTGCGGTGCGCGGGGTCCTGGTGGGGGCCACACACCCTGAGGTGGGATGGGCGGACCACCGGTGTGGGAAGGATCATGCAAGTCCTGCGCACAGCGGTTGGGCAATATGACTTAAACGCCGCGGCAGCTGGCTTAGACCAGCGGCTGAGTGTGCCGTCCGTGGAGAAATTTCGAGAGGAGTGCTGCTGCTCTGCGGTTGCAGCCCCACTGAACCGGATCGCAAACGGTGGAGGTGAGGATCTATTACTCGGATGAGTGTTTTACCCCGCCTCACTGACTAGAGGCATTCGAAAACTGATGGGAGATGGTTGTGATGGTGAATGTAGAAAAGCAGGCGATCGAAGATGCGTTCGCGGCTGAAATCGGTCGGGCTTACCAGGTGATGCTGGCGGCCTACATCGCGGCGGAAGGGGATGCCAAACAGCAGGACAAGGCGGCTGATAAGTTCAGAAGCCTGGTGGTGTTGGCGAGGGAGGTGAAGGGACGGGCGGAGGGGCAGCTGTGAGTGGCTGGTTGGCCGAGCTCGAAGGTCAGGCTGACCAGGCAGACGCTGCCGCTTCAGAATGGGCCTTGACGAAGAGGCCATTGCACGGTTCATCACGTGGCATCGGAAGGAGTTGCTGCGGATCAGCCCCGCGCCAACACCAAGCCTCAGCGATCAAATGGCAATAATTCTGGCCATATGAGCGTAGAACATGCCGTCGTGAATCGGCACCTGCTGCTGCTGCAGTTGGGTGACCGGCTGCGTGCCCTTCGCTACGCCGCGCAGCGTGTCGAGATTCAGAGGTACTTCCGCCAGAGTTCGTTGGAGAACTTGCCGTCTGGGTCCACCTGCTTCTTCAGTTGACGTAGCTCGGCGACTTCAGGGTAGGCGGACTCGAACTGCTGGCGCGTTGCGTGCAGTTGGTAGGGCAGGTAGTAGCGCCCGCCGTGCTGCAGCGATAGCTCAATGAGTTCGCGCGTCCAGCGGCCCACTTCCTGTTGCGCGGCGGTCCAGGTACGTTGCTTGTAGTAGAGGACAAAGGAGAACACGTCCTCGCGCGCCCAAGGTAAAAGCGACGTGGTGTCCGCCGGCGCGTGTCGGATGGAGATGTTCAGGGCCACGACCTCGTGTCGTCGCAGAACCTTGGCCATCTCGCGCACGAAGCTCACAGCTTGCCGTTCCGGGATGAAGTACTCCTGCAGCACGTAGGTGGACATCGCACGCGTGCGCGGCTCCAGCGACGCAACGTCCAAGCTGGCCTCATGGTTCAGCCACTTGACGGCGGGCTTGCCCAGGAGCATGGGTTGGACGATGTCTTTTCGCAGGGTCTGGCCGCCCGGCAACTCCGTGACGGACCAGATGACGTTTTGCTCTAACCCATAGGATTGGTCACGCGGCACCAGCCTATCAGTTTCAGTCAACGGCGTGGTTTCGGGGACCTGCCGCCAAGTCACACACACCGGGTTGTCGAACGTCGGTGGCAACAGATCCGCGTTATGCATGATCGCGTGCTTGTCGGCCAGGACCTTCTCTTTGAAGTGGGCCACGTAACGTGCCAGTGGCACCGCCTCGACCACGCGCTCGATGCGGATGTTGTCCGTGACCTCAAGCTCGACTTCCGTGATGACGGCAATGGCCCCATAGCCACCGATGGCGGCGCGAAACAGCTCTGGGCGGACGGAGTCGCTGGTCTCTACCACCTCGCCATCAGCCATGACGAGTTGCAATGCGCGCACCGTGTGGCCGATCGAACCATGGCCGACGTAGCGGCCATGGCAGTTGACCGAGACCGAGCCCCCCACGGTGAAGTTGGAGAAGCTTTGCATCGTCTTGACCGCAAGGCCCAGTGGGTCCAGCACGTCCTGCAGGTCCCGCCAGCGCATCCCCGCTTGAACCCTGACCTGATGGTCTGCAGCCCGAACCCAGACCAGCCTGTTCATCCGGCGCATATCCAGATGCAGCCCGGCATGGACGGCAACCTGTCCGCCCATGCTGTAGCGGCCGCCCCCGATACCCACTTGGCCGGACCAGTGGCGAATCAAGGTGGAAACCTCCACGGTGGAGCGTGGGGTCTCCAGGTGCGCCACCTGCACGGAATACAGCCCAGTGACGTTGGTGACGAGAAGCGGCTGGGCTGCGAGCGCACGCATCGGTGGCAGCGTCAGCAGCCCCGCAGTTGCCAGCGACTTCACGAGCAATGTTCTGCGGCTTGAGGACATGGTCAAGGGTATGAGGGGCGGTGCGTGTTCAAGGGTGCCAGGCGCGGTCGAGCATTTCAACGAGGTGCATCCGCACTGGAGTCAGCAAGCTGGATTCTGCCGCTGGCAGGACGAGCAATGCTTGCGCTGATGTGTGCGGTAGCGCAGTCAGGGCTTGGTGCCGACGTCGCAGAATTCCGCTGCCGGGCAGAAGCCAAAGGCATGTGCAGCTCATTGAGCGCGGCGTCTCAGCTCTTCCGCTGCGTAGCAACCGCGGAATTAGACCTGGCGAGACGCTTTGGCCGCTAGACGCTCAGCTTGAACCCGAGGTCGAGGTCGCAGGCGGCTTGGCCGCCGCGCAAACCGAAGTCCTCCAGCGACGGCGACTGGAGCACGATATTAACTTCTGTCTCCGGCACGCCCAGTTTTGAGAACCGCCTGACGATTGCCTGGTACAGCGCCCGCTTGGCCTCAAGCGAACGGCCCGGGAACATCTGAACCAGCACAAGCAGATATTGCTCGCTCTTGCCGCCGGGCAACCGGAAGTGACCTGGCCGGTGCTCCACATAGCGAATGTCATGATCATCTTGGGGCACCTGCAGCACCTCTAGCATCGCCGCGTGCAGTTCCGACATCAGGGCGTTGACTTCCGTATCCGAGCGCAGGCAATGACTATGAAGAAAGCAAATGGGCATGTGACCCTCTCTTGACAGTGGCAGTTAGTAGCTCATGGCTGTTTCTGCAGATGGTGCCCTTGAGCACCAGTCGCGGGAACCTCCTCCGCGACAAGGCCTGACACTGTGATAGCGATCCAGCGTTAGGACACCCTTGCGAGACGCGAAACTGCGGTGGAACGCGGCAGCCGCACCGGTGCTGCATCGAGATCCAGCAGGATGCGGACGTACCGCGAAGTTGCTTGCTGACTGTGACATGCCTCGGAAGGCAAGGAAGTCCACCAGCTATCCTCGTCGCGTGCCCTGCCCAGTTGTCTGGACACTCCCAAATAGCTTGCTATCTCGGGCCATTTGAAAAGCGGGGAGCTGTTTGCGTCGTAGGACGGTGTCCATATTCAGCGCACGATCGGCAGTGGCAGCACGACGCCCGCCCGCTCCCGCTGCTCTCGCGTCGACGCGTAGAGATTTGGCGCGGCACCGATCTCATCGAGCGACCGTCGGATCAAGTCCTCGCTCATCGACGGGTCGAAGGGCGCGGTCGGGTCGAAACACTCGCGCGGCACCAGTGGCTCGACGCTTTGCCAGTCATAGGCAAAGTCGTCTTCCGCCTCCGGTTTCGCTGGGAACCAGCGCTCAATCCGGTTCAGCACGGCGTCGCGCCAGGCGATGTACGGCGCGTCTGGCGGGACCACCCACTGGGCGAGCGTCGAGAGCCAGGCGGCGTTCTCCGACGGCGAGGCGCCTTCGAAGTGCAGCGCGTCATTGATCAACGCCATCGTCAGGTGCAGAGGGCCTCGCACCGGACCGCTCCATTCGCGGTCGACGAACTCCACGTAAGGGCAGCAGGCGAAATGAACCGTGCCCAGCCAGGCGGCTTCGAGGTACTGCTTCGGCCGTGGGTCGGGATCGAGCGCCTCAAGCGTAAAGACGAGCCATTCGCCGATCGCCACGCCCATTGCGAGTTGCGCCCTTCGCGACAGCGGTTGCAGACGGGCGGCAAGCGCGGCGTCGCCCGGTTCGTAGGCCTGTTTGACGTTCCAGTCGTCCCAGGGCCAGGGCAAGCGGGCTCCCTCCACGATCGGGTGAATGTAGTGGGGCCGGAGCAGCGCCATCGCGGGACCCCTCAGGAGATCAGATAAGGTGTTCCGCTGAACCCTTCCGACAGCATGTCCTCGGGACTGCGCAGGTAGGGGTTGTCCGCCGGCACGAGTCCGGCGAGCAGGTCGGCGAAGCGCTGCGCCGCGCTGTCCTTCTGGAACTCGACGTCCGGATCCAGGGCCTCGCGCGGGACCGGCTCGCCCAACTCCCCGTCCTCATTCGGATAGAGGGCCGTCAAGCGCTTGAGCACCGCCTTCAGCCAGGTGTCGAACGGGCCCTTCTCCGGAAGAACGTGACGCGCGAGGAAGTACAGGTAGACGGCGCGCGAGGTCACGGTTGGACCGGATTCGCCTTTGTAGCCGCGCAGAACGTTCGCGAGGATGTCCTTCGACGCGCGCAGCACACCGTTGACGGGGCCCTTGCGGTCCTCGTGCTCGGACTGCGTCGGCGTACGTCCGTAGCGGACATCCAGGTTGGACGCCCAGGCCGCCTCGATCATCTGCAGCGGCGCGTCGAAGTCGGTCTCCGGCCGCAGTCGCCAAAAGATCCATTCGGAGATGGCCGTCGCCACGGCGAGCCGCGCGCGCAGGCTCATCGCATTGAGCTGCTCGGCCAGCTTGTCGTTCTCGCGCGTGAAGTCCGCAGCGCCGCGCCAGGCGTATCCGATTGGCTTGTGCTGCACGTCGGCGCGCTGGACATGGGGGGGGGCGGAAAGTGTAGGCATGGGACTCCTGTCAGTTCAATAGCTTCCGCTGAGGTCGTTGTCGCACGGAGGCTGCTCCACCTTTGTGCACAAGACGATGTTCAATCCGCAGGCCGCCGCCGCGCAGAGCACACGATGGCAATGGTCGCAAGGCACGTCCTGGATGCCCGCCTGCGAGTTCCAGTTGATCGACAGCGTCAAGGTGCCACCGTCGACGCTGCCGGCCTGCAGCAGGCTCTCGATGATCCGCGGTTCGGTATGGCTGGTGTGGGGGTTGCGGATGTTGATATCGTTGACGTACTGAAAATGGCGGTCGATCACCGCCTCGTCGCACAAATTCGTCTCGGCCGCCTGCTTCGCCTTGCGCGGCTGGCCCTTCTGGTTGGTGATCGTGGTGTCACGATCATAGGAAAGGCCGGGGCAGTAGCTCGGATCGTTGATGGCGGACAACTTGCGGCTGCAGGACCAGACCGTGCGGGCATTGCCGGTGGCCGGCTGGTAGTTGCCGTGCGTGATCGTCGAGGCCTCCGAAGAATGGCCGAGCGTGGTGCGCTTGGCGTCGTTCTTGCTCTGAAGTTCTTTGCACTCGTCGGTGGTCGGCGCCATCACCGAGATTGCGCCGCCCTTCACCGTCATCGATCCGGTGTTCGGCGGATCCGAGGCATGGTTGTGGGTCGTCAGGTCAAGGTGGCGTGTGAGGTTCTGATTCTCGGCCTTTACGTCAAACGACCAGGCCGCGTGCTTGGTCGCGCCCTGGATCGTGTGGGTCACCACCCCCATGCCCTGCGCCTTCGTCGCGGCCTCGTCGCCAGTGCTCTTCTTGAAGGTTGACTTGTTCTTCTGGCCGACCTGCTTGCCACCGATATAGACGTCGCGGGTCCCCTCGTCCGTGTCGGCGTCGCTCGAGAAGTTGGGGTACGGGATCGGGATCGGCCCCGCAGGCGGCGGAGGTGGCGTCAGGCAGACGTCCGGCATCGCAGCATTGGACATGTTGCCGTCGGCCTTGCCGGAAACTTCCCGCCCGTTGGCGAAGACATTGCTGCCCATTCACGCACCTCCTTCGTAGCGCGCCACGTAGGCGCCACGTTCGCCGCTGTCCGTACCGGCATGGCCCAGGCATTGGGGCCCGGGCGCCGCATCGCGGGCACTGACCCACAACTGATGCCCCAGCATACAGGGCACGATCGCCGCGCCAACCTCGCCGATCCATTCGCAGGGATGCCATACGTCGAAGAGCTCGCTGTGCCGGCGACGCATCACCCGACCGAGGGCCAGCGCGGCCTCCTTGAACTTGTAATGCTCGCCATTGAGGTCGGTGGTGCGGTACTGCGTGGCGTAGATGTCCGTCCCCGCACGCGCCAGCGCGCCCTCGATCGCCTTCTGAAGGCCGCGGCCGGTCAGCGGCTCGTCCGATTCGATGGTGCCGGACTCGCGGTCCGTGGCCCATCCGGTGATACGCAGGTGCGGCCCGCGCGGCGCCTCGCGCGACAGCAGAACGGCTCCCGCGGCTTCCCCGGGGATGAAGCCGTTGGAGTTGGATGGCGTGAGCACGCGACGATGCCTCATGAAGGCCTCGACGACCTCCTGGTGCAAGAAGCTGTCGACGCCTGCGACGATGCAGTGTCTGGCGAGCCCCCTATCGAGGATCGCGTCAGCCAGGTCGAAGGCGGCGATGCCCGAGACCTGCCCCAGAGGCACCAATCGCGACTGGGGATGTCGGGCGAAGGCCAATTCTTCGTACACCTGGTCCAGCAACGCATCGTCCAGAGGCGCCAGCGGGCAGCGGCGTGAGGGCTCGGCGCATCCCAGCAGGATCGGGATCGTCGATCCTTCCTCGATGCCGCCTCGGACCAGGCAGTCCTGGATGGCCGTCGCGGCGAGCGTCGCGAGCTTGCCTACGCCGTGCCACCACTGCCGCAACGGCACGCGGCAGCAGGCGATGAACTCGCCGGATTCGGCGTCCCACAGCATGCCCTGTGCCGCGCCCGAGAGACCTGCCTGCATCGCCGCGCCGGACGCTCCGGCGTTGAAGCCCAGTGAGGTGCACATGCCGTGCGCGATCATCACGAGCGGCTTCATCGGATCTTCTTTCCGCCCGCGCGGGAACGCACAAGGTCGGCAAGCGACCGATAGTGCGGCTTGCCATTACGCTGCGGCCGGGACCGGATCGCGCTCGTGGTGTCCAGCACCAGGCCCCTCAGGTCGAAGACGCTGCGCGTCATCGGGATGCCGATCCGGCACGCCATCGTCAGGCGGCCGTGATCCGGCTCGATCAACACCGTGTCCACCGGCATATCGAGGATGCGCTCTCGCTTGGCATGGAAGTTCGCGAGAACCGACAGCGACAGCGCCGGCAGATGGAAACCGGCCTGGCCGCCTGGTGTCAGGTTCTTGAGCAGGACTGTCTCGCCGCCCCGCGGATAGGGCATCTGCTGGTCGGCGGGGGCCGCCTGGAAATAGTCGTAGCTGAAGTCTTCCGGCCAGAATGGCGCGCGGGTCGACTGCCACTGGTCGTCATAGGTCCCCGCGAAGGTGACCCGTGGTGCGAAGCTCCGCCCCACCACACCGAACGACATCGGCGCATACCGGCCGTCCGGCGAGTCGATGGGGCGGTCCATCTCCTCGGTGTTTGGGCATGGCGTGCCGTCGACCAAAGCGGCGGCGGTGCGGCGGTGATAGCCCCGTCCCACGGGGTTGGCGGAATAGCAGGTGACGGGTGCGCCGTCGTCGAAATCGTCCACGCCGCCAAAGGCGCGGTCGTAGGAAATCGGCATCACGGAGAACGGCTCTGGCGCACCAGGCATCTGCGTGAGCAGCCCAGCCTTCCAGACGCGGTCGCCGCAGACCTTGAAAGCCTTGGCGACCGGTCCCACCCGAAGCCCGACCGGCAGGCTGCGCACCTGCATTCCGGCTGGGGCGTGGGCGCTGCCATTGAGCAACACGTCGCACCGAGGCTTGAAGGTCGCGAAGTCGGTCTCGCGCAGGACAGCGCTCAAGCCGGGCTCCCCAGTGAACTCGTCCGCCTTCACGAGCGGCTGTTGGTCGGCATGCACGTCGACCTGCCCGGTCGACGCGTCGAATGCGTAGGTCGCCTTCGCCACTACCATAACCACCTCCCGTCCATCGCGAGCGAAGGCCAGCGTCCAGGAAGCCGGGAAACGGGTCTGGTTGATCAGTTGCATGACTGCAGCGCACGTTGTTGCGAAAGGCCGAAGGCGCGGACGTCGAAGAGCGGCGCATCCTCCGCGTGAAGCGCCAGTTCGAATGCTGCGGCGCGACGCTGCCGCTGATAGCCGACCCGCAGCGTCTGCGCGATCGATGCCGGCGTGATCGGTTCGCCGCACAGGTGACGGACGCCTTTGGTCATTGAGGACGTCCGATCGCTCCACCAGGTCGACACCCGCGCCGGATCGGGCATGGCGAGATTGCGGTCGGCTGGATGGAGGGCGTCGCCCTCTTCCTCTTCCTCTTCCTCGCCGTCTGACGCTCCGCGCGGCGTTGCGTCCAGGTCCAGGTCCAGGTCCAGGTATTCCAGGTCCGCGCCCGTGATCAGCGAGAACGCCTCGCCCGCCAGCCGGCCGAGCCCGGGATCCGTCATGCGGGCTATCAGCCACGGCACCGCCACCGGATCCCCCAGGATCCCCGCGCCCTGGATCACCAGCCGTTCGGTGCCGGGATGGGCGCTCAGACTGGAGAGGAACTGACGCCCCTTCGCCAGCGGCATGGCACGCAGCAGCACGGCCATGGCGAGCTCCGCGTCGGGGCCCGCGGCTTCCACGGTGGCCGCCAGGAGCGGCAGGGTGTCCTGCTCGCCAAGGAGCGCCAGGCTCCAGGCGATCGGGAGGCGGGCCCGGGCCGGCGCGCTCTCCAGGCGCATCCTCAGCAGCGGCACCGCGTGCCGCCGGCCGCACTCGCCCAGCCCCCGTGCTCCCGCGCCCAAAATCTCCGGATCGTCACTGTTCAAGGCGGCCATGAGGGCGCCTTCTGGGTCACGACGATGGATAGTGATAGCGCGTAACGCGACGCGGCGCAGGCGGGGGTTGCCCGCGTCGAGCAGACGCGCCAGGACGGGCGCGAGCGGTTCGGGGGGCAGCCAGGCCAATGCGGCAATCAAGGCGCGTTCGCCGTCCTTGACCGTGAGACCGGCTTCGCAGGCCTGTCGCATCCGATCCGCGCGACGCGTCGCGAAGGCCAGCAGCGCCGCTGCGAAGACTTCCCCGGCATCGCCTGCCTCCAGGGCGTCTCGGCAGGCGGCCCACCCCTCCTCGCCCGCCAACGCCAGTCCCTCCCGATTGGCATCGACGCGCCGATCCAAGGGCAGCAGATGGTCCAGCCGGTATCGAGGAGAGTCGACGGCTTGGTCGCGCAGCGTCCAGAGGAAGGCGCAGTCGACGGCATGCCGGTCCACCGTGGTCCGGTTGACGAGACGATAGACCTGCCCCGGCGATTGCGCCGGCAGATGGCGGAGAGGGGCCATGGGAAGAAGGACGCGGCAAGCCGATCAGTTCAGATCGATAGAGCTGCCGAGGATGCGGTTGCGTCCCGAGGCCCGGCTGACGAGATCCACGCCGCGGATCTCGATCCTGCCGTCCTCGTGCAAGGTGATGCTCGACTTGCCGCAACGCAGGACCAGTTGGCGACGCGCCTCGACGACGACGCGGTCGCCGTCCACTTCCAGCTCGACCGGAACCGGCGTCTGCGTGGCGATGCCGCGAGGCGCGGCTTCCGCCAACGGGTCTGGCGCGTCAGTCTCGGGCGCGAACGGCGCCACGGCCAATGCGTCCAGGTGATCTCTGCCACTCATGGCCACCCCTTTTTCCATGTTGTTTTCGATCGCGTCGGGGAACGGGTGGCTGAGGCCCGTCCGATCCTGGCGTCGAGAAGTCCTGCCATGGTAGGGAAGCCCCACCGACCCCTGCTAGTGAACAAAGTCACAAGATTTTTATGCCCCGGTTACGATGCCAAACAGACCGAAGTCAATGGGACGAGATGCTGCGGCCAGTGATCCGCTCCGTCTCATGACGCTTGGCCAGCCGGGGCTTGGCGAAAATTGCTACTCGGGTATATGAACCGTCATCACCAAGCGCCAGCAAGTCGGCGAGCACCTGTCACGGAGACCCGCTCAACAAGGTTGATCGTTACAGTCCAAGAAGGACTGGCGGGACCTCCGCTATCCGGGTTCACGGTTCATAACGACGGGAAGCTCCTGCAAAACAGCGAGGAAGGCATTGCTTCGAACATTCTTGCGGACAGGTTGAAGCGGCTCACTGCCACTGGGCTCAAGCCGCGTACCTAAAGCGATGCAATCACCTAAGGAGGCCTGAGGCCTCAAGACCCACATGCCCCACGCACCTTCCGCTCTTCCCACACTTCGGTGCCGCTCCGCGCGCACCTTTGAACTGTGGCTGCGCAAGAATCACGCCGTCTCGCAAGGGGTGTGGCTGGAGATTGCCAAGCCGGGCGCGCCCGAACCGACGGTGGGGTACCAGGAGGCGCTGGAAGCCGCCCTCTGCTACGGGTGGATCGACGGCCAGAAGAAGGCCAGTGAGACGTTCTACTGGCTGCAGCGATTTACCCCGCGTCGAGCGCGCAGCTTGTGGTCAAAGGCGAATCGTGCGAGGGCGGAGGCGCTGATCGGCGCGGGCCGCATGGCCGCGAGCGGCCAGGCCGAGATCGACCGAGCCAAGGGCGACGGGCGATGGGATGCGGCGTACGACAGCGCGCGAACCGCTGCGGTACCGCCAGACTTGGAAGCCGCGCTCCGTGCGCAGCCCAACGCGGAAGAATTCTTCGCGACGCTGAACTCTTCGAATCGCTACGCGGTGTTGTGGCGGGTCCAGACAGCGAGGAAGCCGGAGACTCGCGCAAGGCGTATCGCGACGCTGGTGGCGATGCTCGCGCGCGGGGAAAAGCTCCACCCGTGATAGCCGGAACGGCGCGCCAATCCGGGATGGGTTGCAGAGCCGCCGCTATTGGAGCAGCCAGTGTCCAGCGTGCCCGATGAGGCTGGCGGGCGCGTGAGCGCCCCTTAAAGCCTCGTGCAGCAGACGAGAACTGTGAGGTTGCCCCCGAATTTCGGAGTTCATAGCTCAGCCCCGGAGAATGCCGGGAGAGGAGTTGAGAGATGAACGAGGAACGAAGCCGAGGGAAGTACACCCTGGAGTTCAAGCAAGAGGCAGTCAGGCAGGTCAAGGCCGGTCGTGCAGCCTCGGTGGTGGCCAAGACCCTGGGCATGCCCAAGGCCAGTCTGACGAACTGGGTCAGGGCGGATGCCAAGGGCCAGCTCGGGATGACGGCCGATGGCAAGCCCGCGCCGGTGGTCACGCCGGAGCAGGCGGAGATTGCACGGCTGAGGGCGGAGGTGGCCCGGCTGAAGATGGAGCGCGACATTGCAAAAAAAGCCGCAGCGTACTTTGCACAGGATGTGCTGCAAGGTACGCCTGGATCCGGTCGATGAAGGCGCGCTGGCCTGTCACGCTGATGTGTGAGGTTTTGGAGGTCAGCCCCAGCGGGTACTTCAACTGGGAAGGATTGCGGCGGCGACCAGACAAGGGGCCGCGCCGTAGTCACAGCGGCGAGGCCTTGCTGGCCCACATCCGAGCCATCCACGAGCAACTCCGTGGCGAATACGGCTGGCCAAGGATGCACAAGGAACTGCTGGCCCGCGGGGTGCGGGTGGGCAAGGAGCGGGTGCGCGTGTTGATGCAACAGCACGGCATCCGGGCCAAGGGCAAGAAGAAGTTCGTGGTGACCACCGACAGCAAGCACCACTTGCCGGTAGCGCCCGACCTGGTGCAACGCTGCTTCGTGCCGGCCGCGCCCAACCTCGTGTGGAGCGGCGACATCACGTACCTGCCCACCGATGAGGGCTGGCTGTACCTGGCAGCGGTTGTGGACTTGCACAGCCGTCAGGTGGTGGGCTGGAGCCTGCGGCCGCACATGCAGACGGCCCTGGTCAAGGACGCCTTGCTGATGGCCTGCTTCCGGCGCAAACCGGCGGCGGGCCTGATCTTCCATAGCGATCGCGGCAGTCAATACTGCAGCCGGGACTTCCAGGACACCCTGAAGGCCTGGGGCATGCGAAGTTCGATGTCCCGCAAGGGCAACTGTTGGGACAACGCCCCGATCGAGAGCCTTTGGGGACGGCTGAAGACGGCCTGCGTCCATGACCGCCGGTTCGCCACGCACGAGGAAGCACGCCAAGTCGTCATGGACTGGCTCGCCTTCTACAACCATTCGAGGCTACATTCGGCGTTGGGCTATCTCAGCCCGATGCAGTTCGAGCAACGCTGGCTGGCGGCGCAGTGCAAACCTGCCGCCTGATGATCGGGTTATGCACTCCGATTTCCAGGGGCAACCTCAGGCAGAGTCTGAGGGAGCATCGCCGATGTTCGGTATCCAGGTTTCTCGAGCCGTCGTCTTTCGAGCGAAAGATCGAGTGCCTGTCATCGCCATGGAGCATCTGGCCGGCAGAGAGCCAGTGCTTGAGGCGTGGGGCTACCCGAGAGTCTTCAAGGTTGGAGACATCGCAGAGCAAGGCATGGTCGTTGAGATCAACCCCCCCCCTAGCGCGAGTACAGCGGACAAACGGGGAGCAAGTCGCCGAGTTGTGGGTCCCCATCAAGGCGCTGAGACCAGCCGCTAAACCCGAGCCTGGGGCTGACATGATCTCGGGTCGCCCGGGACGACTTCTGTAGGCGGCGTCAAACTACAAGCACCAATGCCAGCAAACATCGGTAAGCGCGGCCTGACGACCCTCTTGACCCAATCTTCGTCACTCAGATGTCCAGCACGTGCCGCCGAAGCCCACGCGCCACTTGGTCCCGTCGCCCGGGTCGATGCTGGCGGTACGTTCGTTGATGCGCACGATGGTACCCACACACGGTGTTGAGGTACTTGTCCTCGAAGGCGACCTTCTCGCCGCAACGGAAATCATTGCGGGTGGGGCGAGGTGCTTCGGGCGCGAGCGCGGCGTCAGGTCGGTGTCGACCTGCGACAGCGCTCGTCTGTGTTCATCCACCCATCTCGGTGAAACTCCCAGCCCGCTCGCGGCCGTCGGGGCGGCGCTGTCGCTGCAGCGCACTGCCGGCGTCGCAGCAGAAGCCAGGCGCCGCAATGCCGGACCTTGCGAGCCATGTGACCTTCGACAACTGTCTAAAGCGGCCCGCTCACACACAATCTCCGACGACGTAACAACCTCGTGCCGGAGCTCTAGTGACCACCCCAGCGCAAACCGCCGCTCAGACTGCGGCCTCCAAGTGCAAATTTGATGTGATGGCCCATAGGCAGCAATTTGCCCAACATCGCGGCAGTTCAGGCCAGTGCGCTGCTGATGGCTGGTCGATGTGCGAGGAGCAGCTCAACGGTGAGTTTGATCTGGACACCCCAGTCGGTCAGGAATTGCTCCGTCGCCTTATCGTGCAGCAGCCGAATGTCCTCGCCACCTTGCGCACCTGGGAGCCAGCCGTTCCGGTGGCGAGCGTACCAAGCCGGCCAGTGGCGGCGGCGCGACCCGGCCCAGGTCCACGCCCCGAGGACGACTTGCCTCCATGGTTACGCGAATACCTCTTTGGCACCTGGGGTGGGCAAGGATTGGGGTCCGAGGTTCGTTCGGCTTCTGTGAGCCCTGCCAACATTATTGGCAATGGACTCGGAGCAGCCCAATCGGTGGCTTACGCTGGCGTGCAAGGGCAAACGGCGGCGCGTCTGCAGGCGGCAGCAGCGAAGGTGACATCCGGCGCATCGCGTGTGGTGCGGATCAATGAGTTCATGGATCTGTACAACGCCAACATGGGGAAAGGGCGCCCGCGCCTGCGGCTGCGTATTCGCAATCTGCCCCTGACCGTAGCGACACCGATACCCGGTGCGTGGCGTACCAACGGCCCTGGAACCGCCCAATCCACAAAGTGGGCTCAGCCCACCGGTCAGCAAGCAAAGGCGGCTGGTGTGGTTGCAGCGGAGGCTCGCTGGGCGCGCAACATGTCGTGGGCAAGTGGCAAATTGGGAACTGGGTTGATCACGTTCGCGCCAACCGCTGCGCTGGATGCCTGGAGCAGCATCGAGTTTGACCTTGACGCCGCCGGGCGACGCCAGATCAGATCCTTTGACACCAACAAGTTTTTGGTGACCTCGGCCCGCAACCAAAGTGGCAACGTGGCCGGGCTGGCGGCGAGTGTAATCAGCGTTCCCGCTGCAGTCGCCATCGCTGGTATGGCGGGGCTGACGGTGGCCGGTGCCCCGTTGGTAGTCATTGGGCTCTTGGCTGGCGTAGCGATGCAGGTCGTATGGAATAACTACGGTGGTGCTGACTTCGCAGAGCAGCAGGCACGCAAAGCACTAGGAGCGGGGCATTGAGGCCGCCAGACGACCTATCCAGTCTCAAACATCTGCCTCTCGTGCTGGGTGCGGCGGGGGCCTTCGTCATCCCGGCCATGTGGGCGTTCGTGCTCGACAAGCCCGCACTCGTCGCGATGTCGGTGGTCATGGGCGCCGTGTTCCTGGCGTCTGGGCTCTACCTCAAATACCGGGCCCGCTACTCGCCTCGAGAAGCCTTGTGGGCGGCCGTGCTGGCCCTGCTGTTCTTCGGCAGTCTGCTGGTGGTGTCCACGACGGCCTTGGCCTGGCGAGCCCAGCGCCCGGATATGCAACCCTTGGCACTCGGGCTGGCTGGGCTCATGTGGGTGTGCGGCATGACCATCGGCTTCGTCGCTGAACGTCGTCGGATGCGAGTCTTAGATGCTGTCACCGGTCTGCCTGCGCCACTCGCACCTCTTGTAGATCTGCAACGACACCGCGTCCTGCCGCTCCCTTCGCCGCCTCCTCCTCGCGCCGCGACCGTGGCCGCATTGACCGCTTTGGTCCTCAATGTCCCGCTGCTGCTGCAAATGGGGGGCTGGGAAGCCAACGACGTTGTGTGGTTCGCCATGCCCGCCTTGGCTGCCACGGTAACCATGGTGCTGGCATCCGGGTTCGGTCCGGCGCTGGCCAGGGCGCTGGCGCTTCTGGAAGTGGAACGCCGCGTGGGACGCCCACTGGTCACGTCGCGTCTGGAAGAGTTGCAGGCGCTGCGAAGGGGATTCTGGCTGTCCCGCTGGCTTGCGTGAAAACTGCCGGTGCTGTGTGGTCCGCGTCGAACAAGGACCTGGAACGACGTGGCGCTAGCCCTCAATGCAGCACTGAGCGCGTGTCAGAGCCAGAAGCGCTGACAGGAGCCGACATCCGAACATCGCGATTGGTCTCAATACACCTGATCGTGTGCGCAACCGCGTCCGCTTGCCAGGCGTCGTTGAAGCGAATTCGCCCACGCGACGCGAGCAAACTCGGCAGCCGTGGGCCGGAGCCCACATCCATCCGAGGATGTCCCCGCAGGGGCGGCGTGCCTGTAAGCGGTCAATGAACCGCGTCCTTGAGCTGCGGGCCGTGAGCTGACAACGTACGTTCCCACGTAGACGAACGTGGGAACGTAGTGACGGAAGATCTGGAAGAGCTCAAGCGCCGGCTGGTGGTCGGGCACAAGCGCGACGGGCGCAGTGTGTACGACGAGACGGCGAAGTCCGAGTTGGTGGCGCTGTGCCTGCAGCCAGGCGCTTCGGTGTCGCGCCTGGCGCGCGATTGCGGGGTCAATGCCAACCAGGTCGGCCGCTGGCTGCGCGAGCACGGTCATAGTCGTCGCGTGCGTCAGGTCGTCGCCAAGGCGGGGCCGTCGCCG
>NZ_FOAV01000014.1 GCF_900109745.1 Roseateles sp. YR242
CGAGGTTCTGGCAGCGTCTAAAGGCTCAGAACAAACCCGGTAAGCTGATCGTCGAGGCCTGCATGCACAAGCTGCTGGCCATCGTCTACGGCGTGCTCAAGTCCAAGCAGCCCTTCAACCCCCACCAAATCTCGATCGAAGAGACTTGACGCTTAGAACGGTGTCTTGACTTACGTAAACAGCCCCCGAATCGCCGCTTCCCGTCACCGAGCCCCCCCACGACTGCCCTACGCCACCGCCCTTGCGCCCCCACCGGCATACCAAGTCCTCACACCGCTGCCAAACTTCGCCGCTCTCGCGCCAGGAGCGGCACGAATGACGCTTCTGGGTAGTCATTGCTTCCTGCTACCAAGTCCTCACGGTTGCCCTATTTCGTCGCATTAACGCCCCGACGTACGAATGTGGTTTCACGATAGTCATTGCCGGCAGTAACGAGAACAGACGGCTACCTTACTTCGCCGCCTTCCTCCCGACGGGCACGGATGGTATTTCTGGGTGGTCCTTGCTTTGGGAAAGTGACGGTTCGGTGCCCTTTTCCGTAAGTCAAGGAATGAATGGCTGGCGAAGCCAGACAGAAGGGACATGGAGGAAAAGGGTACCGAAGCGGCGCTTTCCGGCGCAGGCAGAGGACCAAACGAGCCATGGACGAAGAGGGAGCCGAAGCGGCGCTTTCCGGCGCAGGCAGGGGACCAAACGGGCCATGGACGAAGAGGTGAGGAAGCGGCGCTTTCCGGCGTAGGAGAACAAAAACTGAGCCACCGAGGAAAGGGTGCCGAAGCGACGCCTTACAGCGCAGGCAGGGGACAACACCAAGCCCTGAATCCAAACCCAGCCATATCAGAAATAATAGGGACAGATTGCACAACGCAACCAAGCTCCTCAGATATGGCACGACTCGCAAGACTGGCACTGGCCAACCACCTCCACCACATCATCCACCGAGGCCACAACCTGCAGTTGATCGCCCAGGATGACGACGACCGCCGCGCCTTGATGGCCGCGCTGCAGGACTGTGCTGCCACCCACAAGGTCGCCATCCACGCTTATGTGGTGATGCCCAACCACCTCCACCTCCTGGCCACGCCCACCACCGACCAGGGCTTGAGCCGCATGATGCAAGCCCTGGGCCGCCGATATGTGGCGGCTTACAACCAGCGTCACCAACGTGTCGGTACGCTCTGGGAGGGGCGATTCCGAGCCGCTCCCGTTGAGGCCGCGACCTTCCTGCTACCCCTGATGCGCAGCCTCGAACTGAATCCCCTGCGCGCCGGCCTCGCCACCGAGCCGGCCGATTACCCGTGGTCATCCGCAGCCCACCACCTGGGCCGCCGCCGCGACCCATTGATCACCGACCCGCCAGGTTTCTGGGCCTTGGGCAACACCCCTTTCGAACGCGAACTGACTTGGCGGCGTTGGCTCGAAGAGGGCGAGGTGGAATCAGAACGCAAGCGCATCGTCGATGCCGCCATCAAAGGCTGGCCACTTGGCTCCGCCGCATTTCTGGCCTCACTCGGTGATCTGAGCGCCCGCCCCACCAGCCCAAGACCCCGAGGCCGCCCTCCCAAGATTAAATCTGTCCCCATTTAATGAGCAACGCTGCTTCCGTCTGACGATAATTCGACACTGACCCCATTTAGTTCTGCTTGTGTGCGCTAGGTGACAGCAGTAATCTGCGCGAGTTTGTCATAGACCCCCTGGAGGCCACCGATGTCGGCAGCTCAAGATCGTCAGGCGCATCCCGCCGCCCCATCCACCGCAATGTCTTCGGTGTCGTCCATGGCCTCGGCGTCAGGCGTCAATCCCTCCACGGAGACCTCCGCCGAAGAAATCCGCGCGCTCGCTGAACACGGGCTGTACCGCCCGTCCAATGAGAAGGACGCCTGCGGCCTGGGTTTTGTGGCCCACATCAAAGGCCAGAAGAACCACCACATCGTTCAGCAAGGCCTGAAGATCCTGGAGAACCTCGACCATCGTGGCGCCGTGGGCGCCGACAAGCTGATGGGCGATGGCGCGGGCATCCTCATCCAGATCCCGGACGACTTCTATCGCGAAGAAATGGCCAAGCAAGGCGTCTTGCTGCCGCCCCCCGGCGAATACGGCGTGGGCATGATCTTCCTGCCCAAGGAACATGCCTCCCGCCTGGCCTGCGAACAGGAACTGGCCCGCGCCATCAAGGCTGAAGGCCAGGTGCTGCTGGGCTGGCGCGATGTGCCCGTGGACCGCGACATGCCCATGTCGCCCACCGTGCGCGAGAAAGAACCCATCATTCGCCAGATCTTCATCGGCCGCGGCCCGGACATCATCGTCCCCGATGCGCTCGAACGTAAGCTCTATGTGATCCGCAAGACCGCCTCCAGCGCCATCCAGGCGCTGAAGCTGACGCACAGCCGCGAGTACTACGTGCCCAGCATGAGCTGCCGCACCGTCATCTACAAAGGCCTGCTGCTGGCCGATCAGGTGGGCAAGTACTACCAGGACCTGGCCGACCCCCGCGTGGTCTCCGCCATCGCCCTGGTGCACCAACGCTTCTCCACCAACACCTTCCCGGAATGGCCGCTGGCCCACCCCTACCGCATGGTCGCCCACAACGGCGAAATCAATACCGTCAAGGGCAACTTCAACTGGATGCGTGCCCGTGAAGGGGTGATGAAGTCGCCAGTGCTGGGCGACGACCTGAAGAAGCTGTACCCCATCAGCTTCGAACACCAGTCCGACACCGCCACCTTCGACAACGCCATCGAGCTGCTGACCATGTCGGGCTATCCGCTGGCGCACGCGGCGATGATGATGATTCCCGAGGCCTGGGAACAGCATGAGCTGATGGATGAACGCCGCCGCGCCTTTTACGAGTACCACGCCGCCATGATGGAACCGTGGGACGGCCCCGCCGCCATGGTGTTCACCGACGGTCGCCAGGTCTGCGCCGCGCTGGACCGCAACGGCTTGCGCCCCGCTCGCTATTGGGTGACCGACGACGACATGGTGGTGCTGGCCTCCGAGTCCGGCGTGCTGCCCATCCCCGAATCCCGCGTGGTGAAGAAGTGGCGCCTGCAGCCCGGCAAGATGTTCCTGATCGACCTCGAACAGGGCCGCATCATCGATGACGAAGAGCTGAAGACCCAATACGCCAACGCGCGCCCATATCGTCAGTGGATCGAGAACGTGCGCGTCAAGCTGCACGACGTCCCCACCCCTGAAGCCGCCGCGGCCGCGCCTGCCGAGGATGCTGCCGGTGCTGCCACCTCGCTGCTGGACCGCCAGCAGGCCTTCGGTTTCACCCAGGAGGACGTCAAGTTCCTGCTGGCACCGATGGCCGCCAACGGCGAAGAAGGCATTGGCTCCATGGGCAATGATTCGCCCCTGGCCGTGCTCTCCGACAAGAACAAGCCGCTCTACAACTACTTCAAGCAGCTGTTCGCGCAGGTGACCAACCCGCCGATCGACCCGATCCGCGAAAACATCGTGATGTCGCTCAACAGCTTCATCGGCCCCAAGCCCAACCTGCTGGACATCAACGCGATCAACCCGCCAATGCGGCTGGAAGTGACGCAACCGGTGCTGGACTTCGAGGACATGGCCCGCCTGCGCGCCATCGAATCTCACACCAATGGCAAGTTCAAACCGTACGAGCTGGACATCACCTACCCGCTGGCCTGGGGCCGCGAAGGGGTGGAGGCGCAACTGGCCTCGCTGTGCGCCGAGACGGTGGACGCCATCCGGAGTGGCCACAACATCCTGATCATCACGGACCGCCGCCTGAGTGCGGACCGCGTGGCCATCCCCGCGCTGCTGGCACTGTCCGCCGTGCACCACCACCTGGTGCGTGAGGGCCTGCGCACCACCGCCGGCCTGGTGGTGGAAACCGGCACCGCTCGCGAAGTGCATCACTTCGCGGTGCTGGCCGGCTTCGGCGCCGAAGCCGTTCACCCCTATCTGGCGCTGGAGACCATCGCCTCGATGCACGCCGAGCTGCCGGCCAGCCTGTCTCCGGACAAGGCCATCTACAACTACATCAAGGCGGTGGGCAAGGGGCTGTCGAAGATCATGTCCAAGATGGGCATCTCGACCTACATGTCCTATTGCGGCGCCCAAATCTTCGAAGCCATCGGCCTGAAGAGCGACTTCGTTGCCAAGTACTTCCGCGGCACCCCCACGCAGGTGGGCGGCATCGGGGTGTTCGAGGTGGCGGAAGAAGCGCTGCGCCTGCACAAGGCCGCCTTCGGCGACGACCCGGTGCTCGAAAACATGCTGGACGCCGGCGGCGAATACGCCTGGCGCACCCGCGGTGAAGAGCACATGTGGACGCCGGACGCGATCGCCAAGCTGCAGCACGCCACCCGCTCCGGCAAGTTCGACACCTACAAGGAATATGCGCAACTGATCAACGACCAGAGCCGCCGCCACATGACGCTGCGCGGCCTGTTCGAGTTCAAGTTCGACCCTGCCAAGGCCGTGCCGCTGGAGGAAGTCGAATCCGCTGCTGACATCGTCAAGCGTTTTGCCACCGGCGCGATGTCGCTGGGCTCTATCTCCACCGAGGCCCACGCCACGCTGGCCGTGGCCATGAACCGCATCGGCGGCAAGAGCAATACCGGTGAAGGCGGCGAGGATCCGGCGCGTTATCGCAATGAGCTCAAGGGCATTCCCATCGCTGCCGGCACCAAGGTGTCGGACGTCGTGGGCCCCAAGGTCATCGCGGTGGACTACGAGCTGAAGGCCGGTGACTCGCTGCGCTCCCGCATCAAGCAGGTGGCCTCCGGCCGCTTTGGGGTGACGACCGAATACCTGGTGAGCGCCGACCAGATCCAGATCAAGATGGCGCAGGGCGCCAAGCCGGGTGAAGGTGGCCAACTGCCTGGCGGCAAGGTGACCGAGTACATCGGCTTCCTGCGCCACTCGGTGCCGGGCGTGGGCCTGATCTCGCCGCCGCCGCACCATGACATCTATTCGATCGAAGACCTGGCGCAGCTCATTCACGACCTGAAGAACGTCAACCAGCGCGCCGACATCTCGGTCAAGTTGGTGTCCGAGGTGGGCGTGGGCACGATTGCCGCCGGTGTGGCCAAGGCCAAGGCCGACCACGTGGTCATCGCCGGCCATGACGGCGGCACGGGCGCCTCGCCCTGGTCGTCCATCAAGCACGCCGGCACGCCGTGGGAGCTGGGCCTGGCGGAAGCCCAGCAGACGCTGGTGCTGAACCGCCTGCGTGGCCGCGTGCGGGTGCAGGCGGACGGCCAGATGAAGACTGGCCGCGACGTGGTGATCGGCGCGCTGCTGGGCGCGGATGAGTTCGGTTTTGCGACCGCACCGCTGGTGGTCGAAGGCTGCATCATGATGCGCAAGTGCCACCTCAACACCTGCCCGGTGGGTGTGGCCACGCAAGATCCCGCGCTGCGCAAGAAGTTCAGCGGCCAGCCGGAACACGTCGTCAACTACTTCTTCTTCGTGGCCGAGGAAGCCCGCCAGATCATGGCGCAACTGGGCATTCGTAAGTTCGACGAACTGATCGGCCGGTCCGACCTGCTCGATACCCGCAAGGGCATCAGCCACTGGAAGGCCAAGGGCCTGGACTTCACCCGCGTGTTCCACCGCCCGGAACTGCCGGCCGAAGTCGCCCGCCTGCACAACGACCGTCAGGAGCACGGCCTGGAGCGCGCGCTGGACGTGAAGCTGATCGAGAAGTGCCTGCCTGCCTTCGAGAAGGGCGAGAAGGTGCAGTTCATGCAGGAGGTGACCAATGTGCGCCGCACCGTGGGCGCGATGCTCTCGGGCGAGCTGATCCGCCGCAAGCCGGAAGGCCTGCCGGACCACACCATCTTCATCCAGTTCGAAGGCACGGGCGGCCAGAGCTTTGGCGCGTTCCTGGCATCGGGCATCACCTTCTATCTGATCGGTGATGCCAACGACTACACCGGCAAGGGCATGTCGGGCGGTCGCATCGTGGTGCGTCCGTCCATCGACTTCCGCGGCGACGCCACCAAGAACATCATCGTGGGCAACACGGTGATGTACGGCGCCACCAAGGGCGAGGCCTTCTTCCGGGGCGTGGGTGGCGAGCGTTTTGCGGTGCGTCTGTCCGGCGCTTCCGCCGTGGTGGAAGGCACCGGCGACCACGGTTGCGAGTACATGACCGGCGGCACGGTGGTGGTGCTGGGCAAGACCGGGCGCAACTTCGCGGCGGGCATGAGTGGCGGTATCGCCTACGTCTACGACGAGGACGGCCAATTCGCCAAGCGCTGCAACACCAGCATGGTGACCCTGGACAAGCTGCTGCCCTCCCACGAACAGGAAACAACCGTGGACCGCGCCATCTGGCACCACGCCGGTGACGGCGAAGGCAAGACGGACGAGGCGCTGCTGCGCAAGCTGATCGAGGACCACCATCGGTGGACCGGGAGCCAGCGCGCTCGCGACATCCTGGACCATTGGGCCGAGTCGCGCGCCAAGTTCGTGAAGGTGTTCCCGAACGAATACCGCCGCGCGCTGGGCGAGATCAATGCCGCCAAGGAAACCGCCGTGACCATCGCCCAAGCCAAGGCCCCTGCGGCCAAGGCGAAGGTGTGATGCGCCGCTGACGTCAGAGACAAGATCAGGATCAGGAGAACGCCGACATGGGAAAAGTCACCGGCTTCATGGAATACGAGCGGCTGGAAGAGGGCTATGAGCCCGTTGCCGTCCGCCTCAAGAATTACAAGGAATTCGTCATCGGCCTGAACACCGAGCAGGCGAAGGTACAGGCTGCCCGCTGCATGGATTGCGGCACACCGTTCTGCAACAGCGGATGCCCGGTCAACAACGTGATTCCCGACTTCAACGACCTGGTGTACCGGGGCGGCGAGACGGATTGGAAGAGCGCCATCGCGGTGCTGCACTCGACCAACAACTTCCCCGAGTTCACGGGGCGCATCTGCCCGGCACCCTGCGAGGCCGCCTGCACGTTGAACGTGAATGACGACGCCGTGGGCATCAAGTCGATCGAGCACGCCATCATCGACCGCGCCTGGGCGGAGGGCTGGGTGACGCCACGGCCGGCCCCGGTGAAGACCGGCAAGACGGTGGCCGTGGTGGGCTCCGGCCCGGCGGGCCTGGCAGCGGCGCAGCAGTTGGCGCGGGTGGGCCACAGCGTGACGGTGTTCGAGAAGAACGACCGCGTCGGCGGCCTGCTGCGTTATGGCATCCCGGACTTCAAGATGGAGAAGAGCCACATCGACCGCCGCGTGGCGCAGATGGAAGCCGAAGGCGTGGTGTTCCGCACCGGTGTGATGGTGGCCCATCTGCCGGAAGGCTCGAAGGTGACGAACTGGGCCAAGGACGTGGTGTCCGCTGGCGAGCTGCTGGAGCAGTTCGATGCGGTGGTGCTGGCGGGTGGGTCGGAACAGTCACGCGATCTGCCGGTGCCGGGGCGTGACCTGGCCGGTGTGCATTTCGCGATGGAGTTCCTGCCACAGCAGAACAAGGTGAATGCCGGTGACAAGCTGAAGAACCAGATGCGGGCCGATGGCAAGCACGTGATCGTGATCGGCGGCGGGGATACCGGCAGCGACTGCGTGGGCACCAGCAACCGCCACGGCGCCAAGAGCGTGACGCAGTTCGAGCTGCTGCCTCAGCCGCCGGAAGTGGAAGACCGCCCGATGACGTGGCCTTACTGGCCGATCAAGCTGCGGACTTCTTCCAGCCATGAGGAGGGCTGCGAGCGCGAGTTCGCGATCGCCACGAAGGAGTTCATCGGCGAGAAAGGCAAGCTCACCGGTGTGAAGACCGTGCGCCTGGAATGGGTCAACGGCAAGATGACCGAGATGGAAGGCTCCGAGCAGGTGCTGCAGGCCGACCTGGTGCTATTGGCCATGGGGTTTGTGTCGCCGGTGGCCTCCATCGTGGACGCGTTTGGGGTGACCAAGGACGCGCGTGGCAATGCCAAGGCGTCTACCGACTTCACCGGCGGATATCGGACCAACGTGGGCAAGGTGTTCACGGCCGGCGACATGCGCCGGGGCCAGTCGCTGGTGGTCTGGGCCATCCGGGAAGGCCGGCAGGCGGCGCGGGCGGTGGATGAGTTCCTGATGGGGACGAGTGACTTGCCGCGCTGATCGCTTCCTGATCAGTCTTTGGTTCGAGAGGGCCTCCTGTTGAAAGACAGGAGGCCTTTTTCATGGGTGGTTGGCGCGCTGCCAATGAAAAAGGCCTTCGTCGTGAGACGAAGGCCTTTGTTGGGGTGCCAGATGTCTGGCGGGGCTGATCAGATCAGGATCAGTTGCGCAGCGGGATTTCGCGCCAGTTGATCAGGCGGCTGGAGCCCGTCGAGCCCGAAAGGTTACCACCCAGCGGGGTGTCCTTGTTGGTGGTCAGGCCCGTGGAAGTCGTCGGGTCAAGAGGCGCTTCGTTGCCGGAGACGGTGGCGAAGACCTTGCCATCGAATTCCACGAATCGCGTCGAAGTGACCAGGAAATTGACCTGGTAATTCGTGACCACCCCGGTGACCAGGTCGATCAGACCCGACCACGACGTGCCTGTGGTGGAGCAACCGCCATTGGCCGCTGTCGGTTGAATGGCGGAGTACACCAGATAGTTGCCGTAACCATCACCCTCACCAATGACACGGTACCCGGTGGTGCCGGTGGCCGTCCGCAGGTCGATGAAGTAACCCATCTTGTCGTTGGCCAACGGCGCCTGCATGGCCGTAGTGCTGTTGTTCTGCAGGTCGTGACGCGTAGTGTTGCTCTCCCGGATGGGCCAGGACACACCGACCGGCAGGCTGGCCGCCGTCGCAAAGCTGTTGTTGCCACCATCGCGAATGGCAAAGTAACGGTCCTGCGCGGTACGCGAGATGTCATCGGTACTGAGCAACTGGCCCGTTCCCACCGCCACCCAGCGACGACCCAGGTCGTCCACATGGATCACAGGCTTGCTGGTGACCTGCAGCTCGTTGTTGCTGGCATCCGTGAGCTTGGCAATCTTGACAGGCGCGGGGAAGGTGCCCGTGCCCGAGACGTCCAGGCGCCACAGGTTGCCGTGGAGGTCGCCTGCGTACAGGCTTTCCGCCGTGAGGTCGGTGGAGTCCGGTTGCCACACACCGATGTGGGTCAGGCCCGTCGGTGCTGCAGTGGTGCCGTCGTCCAGTGTTCCCGACGTGCCAGTGGTCGGCAGCGCCACACGTTGCAGCAGGGCGCCGGTGCGGGCGTTCAGGATGTAGAAGGCCCCCTTGCCGTCCGACGTGTTCATGCCGGCACCAAACACCACCACCCAGCCGTATTGCGCCATCTTGGTGACGATCGGCTTGCCGAAGGTGAAGCCCATCCCCGTGTCGGTGTATTCCCACAGCACCTTGTTGGCAGCGCCTGCCTCCGTGCTGGTGGAAGCTGCCGTGGTCAGGTCCAGTGCAAAGATGCTGCGGCCGCCCTTGCCCAGGCCGCCCACCACGATGCTGTGCCAGTCATTGGCCGAGGCCGTAGAGCCCGCCGTCTTCTTGAAATCCACTTCGGCCACGGCGAAGTAGCCGTTCACCAGGTAGTGGTGGACGTAGTTCGGGTTGCCTACAGCGGCCATGCCGTCTGCGCTTGGCGTGCCGCTCGGGCCGGTGATGGCTGCCGATGGGACATAGGCGAAGAGCTCGGTGCCCGCAGCGTCCGCCGTCAGCGAACCATTGATGATGTGCACCATGCCCGCGTTGTCGCCGGCAATCAGGATGTTGGGGCGCGACACATAGCGGGTGGCATGGGCGGCGTAGCCCGGGTTGGCCGCGTCCGACAGTCTGCCGGCTTCGGTGGAGGGTTTGCCCAGCACCGCCACGCCACCTTCGCCGATGTCACCGACCATCTTGGTGGCGGTGCGGACGCGGTAGGCGCGGCTGCTGCTGGTGCTGACGGCGTTCTGCTCCTGGCTCTGGTCGCCACGCAGGTACTTCACGTAGAGATCACCGTCGGCTGCAGAGGTGTAGGAGGGATCCAGTGCCGTCTTCTGCGCGGCCGTCAGGCTGTCATACCGGAAGGGTATACCAGCGCCGGTGGTCGGGTTGTAGGTCACGATGCGGCGGCGATCCCAGCCCTGGCCATCCGTGCCCATCTGGGTGTAGAGCTTGTCCGAGAAGCTCCAGCTGACCCGGTTGTACTGGATCGGCTTGCCCTCTTCGATGGCGCCCACAGGTGCCGCCCAGACGTCACCGGACCAGCCGCTGGAGTCGTAGGTGGTGCCGTAGGAGGCTTCACCCACGTCCAAGGTGTTGTCGGCTGTCTGGAACGACGAGGTGGGCGCCTGGATGGCCGCAGCAATGGACGCGAAGGCGGTGGTCAGCCCCGTCACCATCGTGTCTGCCTTGGCGGCCGTGTAGTAGGTGTCCGGACGCAGTTGCGAACCCACGGTATCGGTATCCGGGCCGGAATGCCACCAGCTCTTGTTGGTGGAGAAATCCGCCGCCGTGGCCGTGGCAGGGTCAAAGCCGGTGGGGACCGTGAAACCACCGTACTTGGCGGCCAGGTAGAACTGGTTGTTGGCCTCGAACGCCTGGTACTCCAGCACGTCCAGCCAATAGGTCTTGATGGTCTGCGTGCCTGTGATGTCGGCACGGATGTCCGTGGTGTTGGCGTAATACGCCATGCCCGCCATCAATGCACCGTTATTGTTGCAGCACCCGTTGTAAGGCTGTGTGCTGCCTAGCGTGGTCCCCAGGCCCTGTAGCACGCCAACCCGGTTGGTCCAGGCCACCGTGTCCAGCGTATCGGCAGAGACAGTCGCCGGCTTGGTGGGTTCGGACTTGCCGGTGGCGCCGGGAAGGTCCCGGTCCGCGTGGGTGTTCACGTCCCCAATGCCCAGAATGAAGTTCTTCTGGCAGGCGTAGAGAATGGGATCGTCCCAGGTGCTGATGGCCGGGAAACCGTCCGCCCAGGTGGTCTTGGTGGACGTGCTGGCGCTGCCAGGGGCGGAATACTCCGGGACATTGCCCAGATTGCGGTAGTAGCGCAGCGCGGCGTAATACAGCTCGCCCACCGGGTCATACGTCTTGTAGGAGCCGGGGGTGATTTCGCCAAACTTGTTGAGGTAGTTCATCACCCCGCTATTGCTGATGGTGATGCCGTAGTAGGTCGACATCGCCGCCGCATCGGCGGTGTCCGGGTTGGTGATCATCACGCCGGTCGTGCCGTTCCACTCCGCCACCGTGTTGGTGATCGGATCCGCACCAGGCACCGGCTTGGTGGGGCCCACGAACTTCATGCGTGCGCGAAGGGCGCCGCCATCGCGTGTCAGCGTGGCATCGTTCAGGTAGCCGAAGGCGCTGAAGCGGATCTTGTCCGAGTACTGCTGGATCAGCCCTTCGGGCTTGTAGCCGGAGGCGTACTTCACGCAGTTGGCTTCCAGGCTGCCGGCCGCCGTGCTGGAATCGCACACCTTCACCCGTGCGCTGACCTCATAGACGGTGTCCTCGGCCATCTTGTCAGTCGAACCATAGGCTGTAGCCGTCGAAACCTTGTTGTTGTCGCCGGTGGAAGTGAACCAGAGCTTGTTGCCCAGGCCCTGGATGCGCAGCTTCACCGTGCCCCAGGACAGTGGCGTGGCAGTGGTGATGTTGGTCTTCATCGTCCGGTCGGGGAAGTTGCTGGTCCCCCCCTGGCCCGTGGCGTAAGCCTTTTCGATGATGGTCTCGGTGGCTGTATCCCGCACGCGATACCCACCCGTCAACGCCCACCGGAACGGGTCGATGGTCTGCATCGTGGCCCAGTTCAGGAAGTTGCCGCTCCACTTGCTGCTGCATGCGTGGTTGGTGCCCGCCAGGCCGGCGGGCTGGAAGTAGCGCTTGGACTCGTCGGAGTCGTAGTTGTAGGTGTAGCACTTCGCCGGGTCGAAGTAGCCGATGTAGTTGGTCGCCGGCACATAGGTCGAATCCAGGTGGGTGTTGCTGACGGCCGTTGGGTATTCCACCGACAGCGTCAGGGCCAGGTTGCCCGGGGCTGCAGTGGAGGCCAGCACCGGCTGGTTCGCCAGGGTGGTCTGTGCCTGTACCGTGCCGGACAGCAACATGCCGGCCAACATCGTGGCCGCGCCGATGCGGCGAGGTAGGGAAGAGAACTGGTTCATGAGAGGCCTTAGTTGCTCAAGGTCGCCTGATAGAACGATTGCGATCCGCGGGGTCCATCGACCCGCACCGTGACGCGGTAGACGGGTTTGCTGGTGGTCGGAATGCCGCCGGAACCGTCCGTGCCCTGGCTGGGATTCGACGGTGTGAGGCAGTTGCCGGTGTCCATGTCACCGGTGGCCCGGCACAGGCGGTCGATCACGTAGTACATGGTGACCTTCGGCGCGATGGCCGTGCCGTAGGCGGGAGCGGCGGTGAGGTCCACCACGTTGGAAGCGGCGCCCAGACCGCCGACCGTGGTGGGCGTGGTGCCCAGCAAGGCATTGGGGATGCCTTCCGGGGTGGTGGGCAGCATGGTGGCGCTGTAGTTGATCGAGGTGGCGTTGCTCGTGAGCGCAACGCCGCTGTTCAAGCCGACCATCGCCTTTCGCAGGGCGATTTCGGCCTGGTTGCCCATGTCGCGTTTCATGCCGACGTTGCCGGCGCCGGTCAGCGTGGCATTCATCGCGCGCAGGGCCGCGACCGCGCCCACCATCATGATGGCGAGCGTGATCAGCGCAATGACCATGATGATGCCGCGCTGACGGCGGGGAAGAGGAGAGTGCTTGCGCATGGAGTTGGTGAGGTTGGAGCGCCGGAGCGGATGCGGGGTGTTCACGACGGAATCGCCGTTCTGACGCTGGCAAGCACGTTGCGCAGCGGCACGGTGAACTCCACCACGTTGTGGCGGCGCTGGCGGTCCGCGACCGTGTAGGTGTCCTGCAGGGCCGAACCCAGGCTGGAGAACAGCCTGAGGGTCGGAGGCGCCACGAAGTAGGTGGACCGGGTCGTGGACTGGTTGGTGTTGCTGCTCTGGTCTTCGATGGTGTCCGAACGCAGCACCATGGAGATCTTGACCGCGATCACCTGTCGGGCCCTGGCCTGGTTGGTGGTGATGTCGGTGGCGGTGTAGTTGACCGCGTCCGGCCGAACCCACGAGTCGATGATGCCGTCGCCCGTGGAGTCGATGCCATAGCGCACCCGCATCATCATCACGCCATCAGCCAGCGGCACTGGCTCCGTGGACGAGGCACCGCCGTTGCCAAAATTCAGCAGGTCATAACGCACCAGTTGGTTGCTGGCGTTCACCCCCAGCAGGTTGAAGCGCGGCGGATTGTTGTTGGTCGCGTTGCCTACGATGAAGGACTTGGCGTAGCTGGCGCCCGTCGCCCGGTCGTTCAGGGCCTGGCCGTTGATGACCGCTGCGTAGTAGGCGCCGGCCAGGTCCACCTGGTCGCTGGTGCCGGTGTAGGAGGCGGACACCTGCTCCAGCATGCAGGGGCGACCGGCGTCGGTGATGAGCAGCAGGTCATCGGCCTGTATGCCCACGGTGGAGGTCAGCCGCATGATGTTGGTGGCCACGCTCTTGGTCCGCAGCGGATTGGGGACTTCGCCCACGCCGCCCGTCCCGGTCATCACCTGAATGACGTCCGAGCCGGTGGCGGAGGCCGCCGCCGCCACGGGATACACCACCAGAGGCACCATGCGAATGGACTGGGGCACGCTGGCAAACGGTTCAGGGAAGGCTGCAGGCGCGGGCAAGGCCTGGGCGCTGTTGCGAGAAGCGGTCAGCTCGCAGCCGTAGGTATCGGACCAACTGGTCGAGAAGCCGGAGCCAGCGCTGCGAATCTGTCGGTCGATGTCGTAACTGAGGAAGGCCGAGGTCGACGACATGTCCGAGGAGGACGCGCTTTCGCGCTTCGCAGTCTCGAACTTGTTGCTGAGCAGACCCATGGTGATGATCAGGCCCATGCCGATCACCAGGGAGACCATCAGCTCGACGAGCGTGAACCCGCGCGCAGCGCGAGCACGTTGACCGGGCTGGAAGAAGCGAAGCTTGGTCATGATCAGTTGTTCAGCCGCACGTCGGTGAAATATTGGCGCGGAGTCGTCGAACCTGGCGGCTGCCAGGTGATGAGGATCCGCGCGTAATTGATGCTGGTGTTCGGCTGGGTGACCGAGCCGACACCGGTGGCCAGCCCCATGTCGGTGGGGCTGGCCACACGGGTCCTCCAGGCGGCCAGGGTGGCGGCAGGCACGTTCACCGAGCCACGCAGCCACATTTCCGTGGCCAGTTCGTTGGCCAGTGAGGCCGCACGCTGGGCGTCATCGGTCGCCACGGTGGCCTGGGAGGCCTTGGCCATGACGGAGACCAGGCCCAGCAGGCCCAGCGTCATGACCAGGATGGCGCACAGGATCTCGATCAGCGTCATGCCACGGGCACGGCGCCGGTGGGGCAGGGGGCGGAGTGTCGGCTTCATGTCGTAGGCGTCTGGTTGACGGCAGGGCACCCATCGGGTGCGGCGGAGGACAGACGGTTGGAATCGCAGGTGCGCACCGAACCCCCCAGGTTGATCCACACCTGCAGCTTCTTCACATTGGCCGTGCTGGTGGTGGTGTCCACGCCGTAAATGATCCGGTTGTCCGTGCCGGTGGTGCAGGCGACACCCACGCCGGTGATGCCGCTGGCGAGTGCTGTCGGGCGGCCGGCACCGCTGAAGCAGACCGCCGTCGGGCCGGTCACGGCCACGGTTGGCGCCGCTTCGGTCAGGCTGCCGCAGAACGCGACCGTGGCGCTTTCCGTGGAGACGATGGGCAGCAGTTTCACCACCCAGCGCGTGCCGGTGGATGACGCCTGCGCCGTACCGGTGCAGGTGGTGGCCGCCGTGCGGAAGAACACCACCTGGCGGAAGGTCCGGGAGGCTTCGGCCTGGGCCTGCTTGACAGCCACCTGCAGGCTGGTGGCCGTCGTGCGCAGCTGCGCATTGGCGGACCAGGCCCGCAGGCCCGGCATGGCCAAGGCGCTCAGCATGGCAATGATGGCCACGACGATCATCAGCTCCAGCAGGGTCAGCCCGCGGTGATGGCGGCGTGTCAATTGCATGAGTCGCCCTTGCGCGTGATCCACTTCGTGCCGGTGCAGGTGGCGGTGTTCCAGCCCGGGGTGTTGGTGATCGTGGTGGTCTTGGAATCCAGCTGGTTTACCGTGTAGGTGAAGCCGGCGACGTTGCCGCTGCCCGTTGCGGTGAGCTTGTAGGCCGACGCGGTCACGTCGGCGGTCGGGCAGGTGATGGTGAACTTGCCCACCACCATGCCCGTGCTGACGGCGGCGCAGGGCGGAGAGGTGGTGCCGACGGCCTGATAGGTGCGGTAGTCCTGGTAGTACCGTTCCATGTCGGCCCGCATGTTGGTCAGGCCGGTGATGGCGTCCGTCACTGAACCACGAAGGACATAGTCCTTGTAGGCGGGCAAGGCCACCGCCAGCAGCACGCCGATGATGGCCACGACCACCATCAATTCGATCAGCGTAAAACCGCGCTGACATGCATTTGCCAGCTTCTTAACTTTGAATTGCGCGTTCCCAAGCATGAATCACTCCTGTTTGCAGAAATTATCGACATCGACATGATGAAGACCAGTCCGCTCATCGCGCCTCGGGTTCCGCCCGTCTTGCGGGGTGCTTGATTTGTGAACTTCGTCACACTTGGCAGGGGAGAGACAATGCTTTTCCTGGCGGGGACGGTCACCGCCTTTCACCGCGTTCGTCACGGTTTTCCTCCTGGCGTCAAGGCGCTTCACGGAACTGTCGCAATTCCTCAGCGCCCGGGGTGAGCTCCGGCATCGATTCAGGCTTTACCCTATGATCCCGGCTCCCGGTCGGCCGCCCGCCCGCCGAACATCTGAACAATGGCCTTTACCGATCCCCATCCCACAACTCCAGCTGGTCCTCTGATTGAAGTAAGGGGTGTGACCTGCGGATATGCAGATCGCGTCATCCTGAGCAACGTCAATCTGAGCCTTGCCCGCGGCAAGGTGTTGGCGCTGATCGGCTCGTCCGGCGGCGGCAAGACCACGCTTTTGCGCCTGCTGACGCGGCAACTGCGGCCCCAGGCCGGCCAGGTGCTGTTCGACGGGCAGGATCTCGCACCCATGGCGCAGGACCAGCTCTACGCCCAGCGCCGTCGCATGGGCATGCTGTTCCAGTTTGGTGCGCTGTTCACCGATCTGAGTGTGTTCGAGAACGTGGCATTTCCCCTGCGGGAGCACACCACGTTGTCGGAACCGATGATCCGCGACCTGGTCCTGATGAAGCTCAACGCGGTCGGCCTGCGCGGGGCCCGCGACCTGATGCCCAACGAGATCTCCGGCGGCATGGCGCGCCGGGTGGCCCTGGCCCGCGCCATCGCCCTGGACCCTGACCTGGTGCTGTATGACGAGCCCTTTGCCGGCCTGGACCCCATTTCGCTGGGCGTGACTGCCCGCCTGATCCGGGACCTGAACGACGCGCTGGGCCTGACCAGCGTCATCGTCACCCACGACCTGCACGAGACCTTCGCCATCGCCGACCATGTGGTCATGGTGGCCAACGGCGGTGTGGTGGCCCAGGGCACACCGGACGAACTTCGCTCCAGCGACGACCCGCTGGTACGCCAGTTCGTCAATGCCCAGCCTGATGGCCCCGTGCGGTTCCATCAGCCCGCGCCCTCCGTGCAGGCCGATTTCGGCATGCCTGAATCCGAGGAGGCCGCATGAAGGCCCTGCCAACCGCTATCGGGCGTGGCCTGAGGCTCAAACTGGTCGATTGGGGCTCCTCCGCCCGTTTGCTGGCTCAGTTGGTGCTGGGCCTGGGCACCTGCCTGCGCCGGTTTGTGCTGGTGCGCGAACAGATCTTCTTCCTGGGCAACCGCTCGCTGTCCATCATTGGCGTGTCCGGCCTGTTTGTCGGCTTCGTGCTGGCGCTGCAAGGCTACTACACGCTGCAGCGCTACGGCTCGGCCGAAGCAGTGGGCCTGCTGGTGGCACTCAGCTTGGTGCGTGAGCTGGGCCCCGTGGTGGCGGCACTGCTCTTTGCCGGGCGCGCCGGCACATCCCTGACCGCGGAAATCGGCCTGATGAAGGCCGGTGAACAGCTCAGCGCGATGGAAATGATGGCGGTGGACCCCATCAAGCGGGTCCTTGCACCGCGGTTCTGGGCCGGTTTCATTGCCATGCCCTTGCTGGCGGCCGTGTTCTCGGCCATCGGTATCGTGGGCGGCTGGCTGGTGGCGGTGCCGCTCATCGGTGTGGACTCGGGGTCGTTCTGGTCCCAGATGCAAGGCAACGTGGATGTCTTTGCCGATGTGGGCAACGGCGTGGTCAAGAGCCTGGTGTTTGGCCTGACGGTGAGCTTCGTGGCCCTGCTGCAAGGTTATGCCTGCAAGCCCACGCCGGAAGGCGTTTCCGAGGCCACCACACGGACGGTGGTGATTTCCTCGCTGGCCGTGCTGGCCCTGGACTTCATGCTGACGGCCATGATGTTTTCGATCTGAGCGGGCGCCAACGCCTGGTCCGCTGTCTCGCGTATTTTTTGATTTCGTTTTGATTTCGATTTGATCCGGAGTTGCAGATGCAATCCTCTCGTTATGACGCCTGGGTCGGTTTCTTTGTGCTGCTTGGCGGCGCGGCGCTGCTGTTCCTGGCCCTGAAGGCCGGCAATCTGCTCAGCCTGAACCTGGAAGACACCTATACCGTCACCGCCAAGTTCGACAACATCGGCGGCCTGAAACCCCGCGCCGCCGTCAAGAGCGCTGGTGTGGTGGTCGGCCGTGTGGATTCGATCAGCTTCGACGACAAGAGCTTTCAGGCTCGTGTGGTACTGAAGTTGAACCAGGGTGTCGCCTTTCCCAAGGACAGCTCGGCCAAGATCCTGACCTCCGGTTTGCTGGGTGAGCAGTACATCGGCCTGGAGCCGGGGGCTGACGAGAAGAATCTGGCGGCGGGCGACATGATCAAGCAGACCCAGTCCGCTGTCGTGCTGGAAAACCTGATCGGCCAATTCCTCTATAACAAGGCGGCCGATGCTTCTTCGGGAGAGAACAAATGACGCACAACGTCTCCTTCGACCTGCGTGCCGGGTGGTTGAGCGCTGCACTGCTGGCCGCCGCCTTGGCGGCCCCGGCAGCGCACGCCAACGCGGCACCAGACGCCGCGCTGGAACAGGGGCAGGCCCAGGCGGCTGAAGCCGCCGACCAGGCCGCTTCCGGCGCGGACGCCTCCGCAGGCGCCGCTGCGGTGCCGCCGCCCGCCGAGGCCACCGACGCCGAATCGGCAGCGCCCGCTGCCGCGCCTGCATCGGCCGCTTCCGGTGCTGAAGGCGCCGCTGGTGACACCAAAGTGCCCGCTGCTGCCGGCCAGGCCGGTCAGGCTGCACAGGCCGTGCAGCAGGGCGACGCCCCGCTGCCGGCGCCCGGCCCGCGTGTGCGCAACCGGCTGGACCCGTGGGAAGGCTGGAACCGCAAGGTGTTCCATTTCAATGAGAAGCTGGACGAGAACGTGCTGCGTCCTGTCGCCACGGCCTACAGCCAGCTGGTGCCGTCACCGGCGCGCCAGGCGGTGGACAACTTCTTCGGCAATTTCTCGGACGCATGGTCGGCCGTCAACCTGTTCCTGCAGGGGCGGTTCAAGACCGGTGCCCAGCAGACCATGCGGGTGGCCGTCAACAGCGTGCTGGGTCTGGCTGGCCTGATCGACATCGCCACTCCGGCGGGCCTGGAGAAGACCTCCGAAGACCTGGGCCGCACCCTGGGCTACTGGGGTGTGAAGACCGGCCCCTACATCGTCTGGCCGCTGCTTGGCCCGTCGAACCTGCGGGATTCGGTGACGCTGCCCGTCAATATCTATTACTCGCCGGCTTATCTGTTTGATGACGGCGAATACAAGGTGGCCATCTCCGCCCTGCAACTCATCAACACCCGTGCCGGCCTGCTGAAGGTGACGGACATGCTGGATGGCATTGCGCTGGACAAGTACACCTTTGTCCGCGACGCCTATATGCAGCGCCGCACCATCAAGGCGCGTTCCAGCAGCGACGACGAGGAAGACGACTACGAAGTCATCACCCCGGACGAGAAGCCGGCCACGCCCTGAGGCGCGGAAGCCGGTACACCCATCATGGACCTGGCACGTTGTAGCCATGTCCCTGCCTAGAGAGAAAGGACAAGCATGATTTCCACCAAACGCCTGTTGCTGAAGCTGGCCCTGTCTGTGGCCGCCGTGAGCCCGCTGGCTGCCTTTGCCGCTGACGGCAGCGCCCCCGATCAACTGATCCGACAGCTCTCCATCGAGACGCTGGATGCGGTCAAGACCGACAAGTCCATCCAGAGCGGCGATGTCAACAAGCTCATGGAGCTGGTGGACACCAAGGTGATGCCGCACGTGGACTTCCAGCGCATCACGGCCTCGGCGGTGGGGCGCTTCTGGCGCCAGGCCACCCCGGAGCAGAAGCAACGCCTGCAGGACGAATTCAAGACCCTGCTGGTGCGCACCTACGCCGGTGCCCTGACGCAAGTGCGTGACCAGACCATTGCCCTCAAGCCCCTGCGCGCAGCGCCGGAGGATACGGAAGTGGTCGTGCGCACCGAGATCCGCGGCCGTGGAGACCCGATCCAGCTGGACTACCGTCTGGAGAAGACCGACGCTGGCTGGAAGATCTATGACGTGAATGTGCTGGGCATCTGGCTGGCCGATCAGTACCGCAACAGCTTCGCCCAGGAAATCAATGCCAAGGGCATCGATGGCCTGATCAAGGCGCTGGCTGAGCGCAACGCCAAGCCGGCCCCGGCCGCTTCGGCACCCAAGAAGGGTTGAGGCGATGCTGAAGCTGCCTGCCCGGCTGCGCATGGATAACGTGCCGCAGGTCTGGGCTCAGCTCGAAGGCGCATTGCGCGCCGAGATGGTCCAGGTCGGCAATGCCGCCGGCCGGTCCGTCAGCCTGGACGCGAGCGGGTTGAACGATTTCGACTCCGCCGCGCTCAGCCTGCTGCTCAGCGCCTTGCGCATGTGTGGCCAGAACGACTGGCAACTGGAATTGCTGCAGCCGCCCCGCAAGTTGCGCGAGCTCGCGCGGGTCTACGGCCTGGAATCGCTGTTCTGGGCTGATGCGCCCCCGCATGAGGTGGAAGCCTGACGCGGTTTTCACTTCTGCAGCAACACCAACGGGGCCTGACGCCCCGTTTGTTTTTGGCGATCGCGACAACAGCGGGTGTGCCGGCGACTACTGTGCGTAACGCTTGCTGCGCAGGTTCTTCTTGATCTCCTGCAGCATGGGGCGAAGGTTTTCGCCCAGGCGCAGCGCCACGCCGGTCGTCAGGATGTCCACCACGATCAGGTGCAGCAGGCGCGACACCATCGGGCTGTAGCGGTCGTAGTCCTCCGGGTGGTCCACCGCCAGCAGCACCTGGCCGGGCAACTGCCCCATCTGTGCCAGCGGTGAGCCGCTGGCGGTGATGATGATGGTGGTGGCGCCCTTCTTGCGCGCGATCTCCGCGGCGTCCATCAAGTCGCGGCTGCGGCCGGAGTTGGAGATGACTACCGCGCAATCGCCAGCGCCCAGCATGGTGGCGCTCATCAGCTGAATGTGGCCGTCACTGCAGGCGAAGGTGTTCACGCCCAGGCGAAAGAACTTGTGCTGGGCATCCATGGCGACGATGCCGGAATTGCCCACGCCGTAGAACTCGATGCGCTTTTGCTGCCTGCCGGCTTCGGAGAGCGCGCCAATGGCCCGGTCGAAGGCATGGCTGGCGGCATCGTTGCGGTAGTGCAGCAGTGCGGCAACGGCGTTGTCGACCACCTTCACGATCAGATCGCCGGGCTTGTCGTCCTCGTCCACCGCGCGGTGCACAAAGGGCACGCCTTCGTTGACGCTGCCCGCCAGCTTCAGCTTGAAGTCGGCCAGGCCGTCATACCCCACGCTGCGGCAAAAGCGCACCACTGTCGGTTTGCTCACATGCGAGCGGTCCGCCAACTCGCTGACGGGCAGGCTGGCGAAAGCGCGCGGATCGGCGAGCAGCAGTTTGGCCACCCGCTGTTCGGCGGGCGGCAAGGCCGGCAGTGCGGCCTTGATACGTTCCAGCATGCTCATGTCAGGCGCTCCTGAGGCGCCCGTGGGCGAAGAGGCCCATGCGGGTGAGGGCTCAGCACTCTTCGATCCAGGAATGCCCGTCACGCGCCACCAGTGCGCTGGCGGCCGGCGGCCCCCAGGTGCCCGCCACATAGGTGCGCGGCCCGGTGCTGTCGCTTTTCCAGTAGTTCAGGATGGGCTCCACCCATTTCCAGGCCTGCTCCTGCTCGTCGCTGCGGACAAAGAGGTTCAGTCGTCCGGCGATGGCGTCCAGCAGCAGGCGCTCATAGGCACCCACCCGGTTGGTGGCGAAGGCCTTGTCGAAGTCCAGGTCCAGGGACACCGGGCTCAGCGGCTCGGAGCTGGATCCGCCCTTGGCGGCCATCAGTTGCAGCTCCAGGCCATCTTCCGGCTGCAGCTTGATGATCAGGCGGTTGGGGCAGCTGCCCCCCGGGAAGATCGGGTGCGGTACCGGGCGAAAGTTGATGACGATCTGGGCGTCCCGCGCCGCGAGCCGCTTGCCGGTGCGCAGGTAGAAGGGCACGCCGGCCCAGCGCCAGTTCTGCACTTCGGTGCGCAGCGCAACAAAGGTCTCGGTGTGGCTGCCTGCCGGTACCTTGGATTCGTCCAGGTAGCCCGGCACCTGCTTGCCTTCGGACGTGCCGGCGCGGTACTGGCCACGCACCACGTCGCGCGCCACCGTCTCGGGCGTGAACGGCTTGAGTGAGCGCAGCACCTTGAGCTTCTCGTCGCGGATGGCGTCGGCGTCGTTGCTGGAGGGGGCCTCCATCGCAATCATGGTCAGCAGTTGCAGCGCATGGTTCTGGATCATGTCGCGCAACGCACCGGTGCCGTCGTAGAACGGGCCGCGGGTGCCCACGCCCAGCGATTCCGCCAGCGTGATCTGGATGTTGGCGATGCTGTCCCGGCGCCACAGCGGTTCGAACAGGGCGTTGCCGAAGCGCAGCGCCATCAGGTTCTGTACCGAGGGCTTGCCCAGATAGTGGTCGATGCGGAAGGCCTGCGTCTCATCGAAGACACTGCGCACGACGCGGTTGATCTGCTGCGCGCTGGCCAGGTCATGACCCAGGGGCTTTTCCAGCACCACGCGGACTTTCGGGCCGTTCAGGCCGGCGGCACCGAGTTGCTCGCAGATCTGGGTAAAGAGATGAGGGCTGGTGGCCAGGTACAGGACCACGGTATCGGCGTTGCGCTCACCCAGCCATTCCTTGAGGCGCTGGTAGTGGTCCGGCTGGGACAGATCCATGCGGCGGTAGTGCACCAGGGCCGCAAAACGCTCGAATTCCTCGTCCGAGGGGCGCTTGCCTTCGTCCACTTCCCGGAAGCGTTCTTTCAGCCATTCGCGATAACGCTCGTCCGGCATTTCGTCCCGGGCCACGGCCAGGATGCGGCCGTTCTCAGGCAGCTTGCCGTGCCGGAAGGCCTGAAACAGCGCTGGCATGAGCTTTCGCCAGGTCAGGTCACCAGTGCCACCAAAAAGGACGAGATCGAAGGACATGTGCGCGGCGCCCCTGCGAGGGAGCGCGGAAGTTGGCTGACGTCTTGATGTAACGAAGTTACCGGATTTATGATGCCGCAGTTTCTTCGGACGGTCAATCCGCCTCACGGTGCGCCCAGGAGCATTCGGGTGCACCCATGAAGGGGATCGGTGGGCGTCCGGGGAAGCGCGCCAGTCCGGTTCTAATAGGGGCTGTCGGGCTGTTGCCCACGCCCCTCAGGGCAAGGCTCATGCCCCGCCCTTGTTCCGGACTCAACCCACCGATTGTGACCGCCCTGGCGCGTCCCCCCACTATGAACCAGCTCGAACAACTGAAGGCCTACACCACCGTGGTGGCCGACACTGGCAACTTCAAGCAACTGGCGCAGTTCACCCCGCGCGATGCGACCACCAACCCGTCGTTGATCCTGAAGGCGGTGCAGTCGCCCGACTATGCGCACCTGCTGGAGGACTCGGTCGCCGCCAACAAGACCGAAACGCTGGACCTGATTGTGGACAAGGTGCTGGTGGCCTTCGGCCTGGAAATCCTGAAGGTCGTGCCCGGCCGGGTCTCCACCGAAGTGGATGCGCGCCTGAGCTTCGACACCGTGGCCACGCTGGCACGTGCGCGCCGCATCATGGCGCTGTATGAGGCCGCAGGCATCGGCCGTGACCGTGTGCTGATCAAGATCGCGGCCACCTGGGAAGGCATCCAGGCGGCCCGCGAACTGGAACGCGAAGGCATCCATTGCAACCTGACCCTGCTGTTTGCCTTCTGCCAGGCGGTGGCCTGTGGCGAGAACGGCATCCAGCTGATCTCCCCCTTTGTGGGCCGCATCTATGACTGGTACAAGAAGTCTGCCGGCAGCCAGTGGGATGAAGCGGCCCGTGCCGGCGTGAACGACCCCGGCGTCCAGTCGGTTGCAGCCATCTACAACTATTTCAAGAAGCAGGGCATCGCGACCGAGGTCATGGGCGCGAGCTTCCGTAATATCGGTCAGATCCAGGCGCTGTCCGGCTGTGACCTGCTCACCATCAGCCCCGACCTGCTGGCCCAGCTCCAGTCCCATGAAGCACCGCTGGGCAAGGCGCTTGACGCTGACGCTGCCAAGGCCCTGGATTTGCCCAAGGTCTCGTTCAACGAAGCGGCCTTCCGCTTTGCCCTCAACCAGGACGCCATGGCCACCGAAAAACTGGCCGAAGGCATCCGCCAGTTTGCCGCTGATGCCGGCAAGCTGGACCAGATGATCGAAAGCCTGCGATGAGCCTGTTCCCGCGTTGCGACAGCAGCCCCCATTGGGCCGCCCTTCACAACCACTTCCAGCAATCCGGCGCCGCCTTCGATGTGCGCCAGGCCTTTGAGGCCGAGCCGGACCGGTTCCAGCGCCTGTCGCTGCAGGCACCCGAGGTGTTTGCCGACCTGTCCAAGAACCGCATCGACGCCAGGACGCTTGAATTGCTGCTCGGCCTGGCGGCGGACGTGAAACTGGAGGCGCAACGCGAGGCGCTTTTCAACGGCGATCCCATCAACCACACCGAAGGCCGCGCGGTGCTGCACGCCGCCCTGCGCGCGCCCGCGGGCCAGGCGCCTTTCAGCGATGAGGTTCAGGCCTCGCTGGCGCGCATGCTGGCCTTCGCGGCGCAGGTGCGAGACCAGGCCCGCAGTGGCATCACCGATGTGGTGCACATCGGTATCGGCGGCTCGGACCTGGGGCCGGCCATGGTGGTGCAGGCCCTGCAGGCCTATGTGCCCGCCACGCTCAAGCTGCACTTCGTCTCCAATGTGGACGGGCATGACCTGGCCCCGGTGCTGCGTGGCCTGAACGCAGCGACGACGCAGTTCATCATCGCCTCCAAGACCTTCACCACCCAGGAAACGCTGGCGAATGCCCAGGCTGCCAAGGCCTGGTTCCTGCAGCAGGGCGGCACCGATATCGCCCGCCACTTCGCTGCGACCACCAGCAATGCCAAGGCCGCGGCCGAGTTCGGTATCGAGACCACCTTCGGCTTCTGGGACTGGGTGGGTGGCCGGTATTCGCTGTGGTCGGTGATCGGCCTGCCCATCGCCATCGCGGTGGGCCCGGACAACTTCAAGGCGCTGCTGTCCGGCGCCCACGCCATGGACGAGCACTTCCGCCAGGCGCCCCTGGCGGCCAACCTGCCGGTGCTGCTGGGCCTGCTGGACGTCTGGTATCGCAACTTCCATGGCTTCACCAGCCGCTCGGTGGCGCCGTATCACCAGGGCTTGCGCCGCCTGCCGGCCTATCTCCAGCAACTGGAGATGGAAAGCAACGGCAAGGGGGTGGACCGGGACGGCCAGGCGCTGAGCTACGGCACCAGCCCGGTGGTTTGGGGCGAGGCGGGTACCAATGGCCAGCATGCCTACTTCCAGATGCTGCACCAGGGCACCGACGTGATCCCGGTGGAGTTCATCGCGGTGAAACAGCCGCAATTCGGTGACCATGTGGCTGGTGAGCTGCTGACCCGGCTGCAGGACCAGCACACCAAGCTGCTGGCCAACTGCCTGGCCCAGTCGCAGGCCCTGATGCAGGGCAAGACGGCGGAGGCTGCGCGCGCGGAATCCGCCCCGACGGCTTCCCGCGATCTGGCCCCCGACGTGCTGGCCCGCCACCGCAGCTTCCCGGGCAACCGGCCCAGCACGACGCTGATGCTGGACGCCCTGACCCCCGCCTCGTTGGGCGCGCTGATCGCGCTGTATGAGCACCGGGTGTTCGTCAGCGGTGCCGTCTGGAACATCAACAGCTTCGACCAATGGGGTGTGGAGCTGGGCAAGGCCTTGTGCAGCAGCCTGCTGCCACGCCTGACCAGTGGCGACACCACGGGTTTGGACGCATCGACGGCGGGCCTGCTGGGTCGCCTGCGGAGTTAATGCATGAGCAAGGCGATGAAGATCGTTTTTGATTTCGGCGGTGTTCTGTTCCGCTGGCACCCGCCCAGCTTCCTGGCTCGGGTATGGCCGCACCGCGTGGCCGACGAAACGGTGGGCGCCGAAGTGGCCAAGGAATTCTTCCAGACTTACACCGGGGATTGGGGCGCTTTCGACCAGGGGCTGGCCGATGCCAGCACCACCGCAGACCGCATCGCGGCGCGAACCGGCTGGACACGGGAAGAGATCGTGGCCGTGATGGACGCTGTGCCGCAGGAGCTGCAACTGATTGAGGGCACGGCTGCCCTGATCCAGGAGCTCAAGCAGGCCGGCCACAGCTTGCACTTCCTCTCCAACATGCCCGAACCGTACGCGGACCATCTGGAGAGCAGCCACCCGTTGCACGACTGGTTCGTGTCGGGCATCTTTTCCGGACGGGTCAAGCAGTCCAAGCCGCACCAGCCGATCTTTGATCTGGCGCTGGCGCATTTCGAGGCAAAGCCGGACGAGGTCCTGTTCCTGGACGATCTTCCGGCCAACATCGAAGCCGCCACCGCCCTGGGCTGGCAGGCATGGCTGTACACGACGCCGGAGGCGGCGCGCGTGGAACTGGTGCGGCGGGGGCTGCTGCCGGCCTGAGCGGCCTGAGTCCGGGTCTCAGTGTTCGGCGTCGTTCTCGTTTTCCGTGGTCGGCGGCGCGGCCACGCGGAAAGACTCGTCCGCCCAATGGCCGAGGTCGATCTGCCGGCAACGTTCGCCGCAGAACGGGCGCCAGAGATTGCTGGGTTCGAAGATGCTGTCCCCGCCACAGGTGGGGCAGGGCACGATGCGTGGGCGGGCGACAGCAGAGGTGGAAGAAGACGGCTTGCTGGTCATGACTACGTGAAGGTGCTGGGACAGAGGACGGCCGACGCCGGGTCACTCAGGCGCACAGCGTCAGTTCAAATGTGGCGTCCACAGGGGCAGGTTTCAAGCGGCCTTCCTCATCCTGGCGCATCAGCCGGATGGAAACCATCAACCGGTGGCCGCTGATTTCGGGCACCAGGCCCAGGCTGGGGTCGATACGCATGCGCAGCAGCTGGAAACTACGGCCTTGCGGCAGGCTCTGCTGATATTGGCCACCATGGGCCGCCACCTTGTGCGGCGAGCCGCTGTCCCGCAGCAGGCCCAGCAGCACGTTCAGCGCCTCGGCCAGCGGCATCAGGGTCTGGGCCCACTGCATCAGGTCGTTACGGCGCCTGGCGGGCAGGTACTGCTGCCAGGTGTAATACCCGGGCAGGTCGAACTCGCAGGTGCCGCCCGGGATCGAAATCCGGCTGCGGATGCTCATCAGCCACTCATTGGTGGTCAAGGTCTGGCCCGCCTTGCCGGGCAACTGGTTGAGCTTGTCAAACGCATGATCGATGCGCCCGACCACTTCATCCAGCACCGATTCGGCGATGGCGGGATTGCCTCGGTAGCTGTTGAGCTGGGAGCGATGGCGCTCCAGTTCCTTGAGCAGATCGGCTTTCAGGTCGGCGCGGGACGCCACATCCATCACTTCGAAGATGGTGGCGAGCGCGTAGTGGTGGTCGAGCGCAGTGTCACGCGCGACCAGTTGACCCAATCGATCGAACAGATGCTCCAGCCTGAGCATCGTGCGAATGCTCTCGTTGAACGGGTATTCGTAGAGGATCAAGTCGACCATCCTGTTACGGCAAGGGGCCATTGTTCCACAGGCCAGACAGGGACCACCCCGACAGGTAAGGGGTGGTCAGAACAGGGGACTTGTCAGCAGGGAGGCAACTGCCTGATGCAATTGATCCAGGGAGATGCCGTCGTTATAGATCACGGCATCTGCTGCGGCGCGGCGCTGGGCACGGGTGGCCTGCTGAGCCACGATGGCGCGTACGGCCGCCTCGGTGAGTTGAGACCGCTGCACCACGCGGGAGATCTGGGTGGCTTCCTCGCAATCCACCACCACCACCCGCTGCACGCGCTGGCGCCAGCGGCCGGACTCCACCAATAGCGGCACGTCGAAGACGATCCACTGGCCAGGGCTCGCGGCCTGGGCCTGGTGCTCGGTTTCTTCGCTGATCAGCGGGTGCAGGATGGCTTCCAGGGCCCGCTTGGCGCCGGGATCCTGGAAGGCCAGTTCGCGCATGGTGGCCCGGTCCAGCGCGCCGTCCGGGGCGACGAAACGAGAGCCGAACTGCTGGGCGATGGCCGGCATGGCCGCGCCGCCCGGGAGCGTAAGCGCGCGGGAAATGGCATCGGTGTCCACCAGATGGACCCCGCCCAGCGTGACCATGGCCCGGGCGACGGTGCTTTTGCCGCTTCCGATGCCGCCGGTCAAGCCGATGCGCATGGTGGGGCCTGTCAGCCGCCCCAGCCCAGCCAGGCCATGACCTGCTGTTTGCCGATGAGCAGCACGGCCAGACCTCCGCCGGCCAGGAAGGGGCCGAAGGGCACATAACGGCCTTCGCGAAGGCCGCCGGAAAACTTCAGGCCCAGGCCCACGAGGGCGCCGATGAGCGAGGCGATCAGGGCAATGGGCAGGATCATCTGCCAGCCCAGCCAGGCGCCGAGGCCGGCCAGCAGCTTGAAGTCGCCGTAGCCCATGCCTTCCTTGCCGGTCACCAGCTTGAACACCCAGTAGACCGACCAGAGGGACAGGTAGCCCGCCAGGACGCCGCCGAGCGACTCCGTCAGTGAAACCGGCAGCATGCCGGCACCTGCAGCCACCAGCCCGGCCCAGAGCAGGGGTTGGGTGATGCTGTCCGGCAAGAAGGTGGTGTCCCAGTCGATGCCCGCCAGCGCCACCAGGGCGGCGGCAAAGCCGCAATACAGCAGGGTTGCGGCCTGCGGGCCGAAGTGCCAGCCAATGGCAGCGAACAGCAGGCCGGTGAGCAGTTCCACGCCCGGGTAACGAGCGGAGATCGGTGCCTTGCAGGATGCGCAGCGGCCGCGCAGACGGAGCCAACCCAGCAGTGGCAGGTTTTCATGCCATCGCAACTGGTGGCCGCAGTGCGGGCAGCGCGAGCGCGGTGTGACCAGGCCCAGCGGCGGCAGGGCTTCCAGGGCCTGGCGCACCGGCAGCACGCTGGCGGCTACCGCCTGCGCCTGCGCGGGCGTCAGCTTCAGCGCCTGCTCAAGGTCCTCAGACGAGGACAGCTGGTTTTCACAGTCGGCCAGCCACTGACGCTGCATCATCACCGGCAAGCGATAGATGACCACGTTGAGGAAGCTGCCGACACACAGGCCGAGCAGCCCCAGATACCACGGCGACAGCAGCAGTTCTAAAACTTCCCGGTCCAGCAATCAGACCACCGCGCCGAGCTTGAAGATGGGCAGGTACATGGCAACAACGATGCCGCCGATCAACACGCCCAGGAACACGATGATCAATGGCTCCATCAGGCTGGACAGGGCCTTCACGGCTTCATCCACTTCGTCTTCATAGAAGTCGGCGGCCTTGCCCAGCATGTGGTCCAGCGAACCGGACTCTTCACCAATGGACGACATCTGGAGCACCATCACCGGGAACAAGCCGGTGGTCTGCATGGAGTTGGTCAGCGAGGCGCCCGTGGAGACGTCACGCTGGATCTTTTCGGTACCTTCCACAAAGACCGCGTTGCCGGAGGCGCCGCCCACGGAGTCCAGGGCTTCCACCAGCGGAACACCGGCGGCGAACATGGTCGCCAGCGTGCGGGTCCAGCGGGCGATAACCGACTTGTAGATCAGATCGCCAAAGATGGGCACCTTCAGAAGCAGGCGGTCCATGACCTTCTGCATGCGCACCGAGCGCTTCCAGCTCTGGAAGAAGAAGTACAGGCCGCCACCGACGGCGCTGAAGATCAGCCACCAGTAACTGACGAAGATGTCGGACAGCCAGATGACGAACAGCGTCGGCGCAGGCAGATCCGCACCGAAGCTCTTGAACACGTCCCGGAAAGTCGGGACGACGAAGATCATGATGATGGCGGTCACCACAAAGGCGGCCACCAGCACGGCGATGGGATAGGTGAGGGCAGACTTGATCTTCTGCTTCAGGGCCACCGTCTTTTCCTGGTAGATGGCCAGGCGGTCCAGCAAGGCTTCCAGAATACCGCCCGACTCACCGGCTTCCACCAGGTTGCAGTACAACGCGTCGAAGTGGAGCGGGTGCTTGCGGAAGGCGACCGAGAGGCTGGTGCCGGTCTCGACGTCCTGACGGATGTCGGTCAGCAGCTTGGTCAGGCGCGGATTGGTGCTGCCTCGGGCGACGATGTCGAAGGCCTGCAGCAGCGGCACGCCAGCGCGCATCATGGTGGCGAGCTGGCGGGTGAAGATGGCGATATCCCGCTGCTTGATGGACTTGCCACCCCCGGTCCGGCGCTTCTTGACCTTGGTGACCATGACGCCCTGGCGGCGCAGCGAGGCGCTGACCACGGCTTCACCGCCCGCACGCATTTCACCGCGAACGATCTTGCCGTTGCGGTCCTTGCCTTCCCACTCGAAGATAAATTCCTTGATGCCCTGCTTTGCGCGGGCACCCGCGGTGGTCGTCGCCATATCACCTCCAGCCGTCGCGCCAAGCGAACGGCGCTCCCAATCAGTTGTTTAGTTCCCAGGTGTGCTGGTCGTGGAGCCGCGTGTGCCGGCTCCCCCATTATTCATTGGTCGCCGCCAGCACCTCTTCGAGTGTGGTGACACCCAGGCGGACCTTCACCAGCCCGAACTGTCGCAGATCCCGCACGCCGTCGGCACGGGATTGGTCCGCGATGTCCAGGGCGGTTCCCTCTGCCAGGATGATGCGTTGAATCGCTTCACTAATGGGCATCACTTGGTAAACACCGACGCGACCCCGATAACCATTGTTGCAATTGGAGCAACCGACGGCACGGTAGGGTTTCCACGAGCCATCCAGGTCGGTCTCGACATAACCGGCGCGCAGCAAGGCCTCGCGGGGGTAGTCCGCCGGGGCCTTGCAGCTTTCGCACAGGCGCCGCACCAGGCGCTGGGCGGTGATCAGCAGCACGCTGGACGCGATGTTGAACGGCGCCACGCCCATGTTGAGCAGACGGGTCAGCGTCTTGGGGGCGTCGTTCGTGTGCAACGTGGACATCACCATGTGGCCGGTCTGAGCGGCCTTGATGGCGATGTCGGCGGTTTCCAGGTCCCGGATTTCACCCACCATGATGATGTCCGGATCCTGACGGAGGAAGGACTTCAGGGCGGCGGAGAAGGTCAGGCCCGCCTTGTCGTTGACGTTGACCTGGTTGATGCCCGGCAAGTTGATTTCCGCCGGGTCTTCCACCGTCGAGATGTTGGTACCCGGCTGGTTCAGGATGTTCAGGCAGGTGTAGAGCGACACCGTCTTGCCGGAACCTGTCGGGCCGGTGACCAGGATCATGCCGTAGGGGCGCTGGATGCACTCCAGCAGCCGCTCCTTCTCGATCTTCTCGTAGCCCAGCGCATCAATGCCGAGCTTGGCCGAGGACGGATCAAGAATACGGATCACGATCTTCTCGCCGAAGAGCGTGGGCAGGGTGGAAACCCGGAAGTCGATCGCCTTGGCGCCGAACTTCAGCTTCATCCGCCCGTCCTGCGGCACCCGGCGCTCGGAAATGTCCATGCGCGAGATGACCTTGATGCGGGAGGCGAGTTTTTCCTTGATCGCGATGGGCGGCTGGGTGATTTCACGCAGCTCGCCGTCCACCCGGAAGCGGACCCGGTAGTGGTATTCGTAGGGCTCGAAGTGCAAGTCCGACGCCCGCATGTTGATGGCGTCCACCAGCATCTTCTGCAGGAAGCGTACGACCGGGGCGTCTTCGACATCCCCAACGTCCTGGGCTTCTTCCTGGGGCGGGGTGTCTTCCTCGGCGATGTCGAAGTCGAAGTCGTCGCCCGCGATCGCTTCGAGCTGCTCCGACGTGCTGCCGCCGGCATTGGCGCCCAGCAACTTGGACAGCTTGTCATGCTCGACGATGATCCATTCGGGCGTCAGCTGGGTGGCGAACTTGATGCGTTCGACGACTTCCTGGTCGGTGGGGTCGGCCCCGCCGATGAACAGCCGGTTGCCACGCCGGGCCAGCACCACGACCTGGTGCTGCGCCGCCAGCTTGGCGTCGATGATGTTCTGGGGCAGCTTGTGCGAATCGACCGCGCTCAGGTCGAGCAGCGGCATGGCCAGCGCGTGGGCCAGGGTGTGGGCCAGGTCGGAGGGCGTGACCGTGCCCGCCGCCATGACGGCATTAACGAAGCTGGTCTTTTTCTCCCGCGCCAGGCGGACCAGATCCTCAGCCGCTTTGGGCTGAAGCTTGCCAGCGTGCACGAGCACGCGGGCGACGCCCGAAAGGGCGGACTGAGGTGGTTCGGCCAGTGTGGTGTCCATCGCCTCTCACTTTACCCCCTTGTGCCGGGGCGTGACGCGCCTCGGCACAGGGTGTTTCACGGAAGTCTGGAGCTTCGTGCAATTTCGTCCTTTCCCGAGGGGATCGGACCACTCCGCATCCGGTGATCAGTGAAGAAATACCTGGCTCCGTGCAGTTCGGTCAAGGTAACCAACTGTGAGAGGCGTGGTTTGGCCGCATCGAAGCTCAGGAATCGTTGGTCTTGGCGCCGGCCGCTGCGGGCCAGCCCCCACCCCCCAGCACCTTGTACAGGGTGACCCGGTTGGTCTGGTCCAGCAGCCGCAGCGTCACCAGCGTCTGGCGGGCCGAGAACAGCGAGCGCTGGGCATCCAGCACGGTCAGGTAGCTGTCCGCTCCATTCTTGAAGCGCGCGTCGGCCAGCGTGAAAGCCTCCTGATAGGCATCCACCAGCGCTTGCTGGGACGCCAGCCGCTCGGCCAGGGTGCTGCGCACGGCCAGGGCATCCGCCACTTCGCTGAAGGCGGTCTGCACCGTCTTTTCATAGGTGGCCAGCTGGATGTCGCGCGCCGCCTTGGCCGAGTCCAGGCTGGCGCGGCTACTGCCGCCGTCGAAGATGGGCAGGCTGATGGACGGAATGAAGCTCCAGGCGCCGCCCTTGAACAGGTCGGACAGCGCGGTGCTGGCCGTGCCCGCCGTGGCGGTCAGGCTGATGGTGGGAAACAGGGCCGCCCGTGCGGCGCCGATGTTGGCGTTGGCCGCGATCAGCAGATGTTCCGCCGCCAGCACGTCCGGGCGCCGCTGCAGGACCGAGGAGGGCAGGCCGTCTGGCGGCATGCTCAGCTGGGTGGCGGCGTCGGTCGTCATGGCCGCCGGCAGCAGTCCGGTGGGCACGGCGGCGCCGACGAGCAAGGCCAGGGCATTGCGGTCCTGCTTCACCTGGGCGGTATAGCTGGCCACGCTGTTGCGGGCCGATTCCACCGTGGTGCGGGCCTGGGCCGTGGTCAGAGCCGAAGCGCCGCCCAGCCGCTGGCTCTGCTGCGTGCGTTCGTAGCTGTCCTGCTGGGACACCAGCGTCTGCTGCGCCAGCGCCAACTGGGCCTGATCGGCCGACAGCGTCAGCCAGGCGGTGGCCACTTCGGCGATCAGGCTCAGGCGGGTGCTGCGCTGCGCCTCCTCGGTGTTCAGGTAGCTCTGCAGCGCCGCATCCTTCAGGTTGCGCACGCGCCCGAACAGATCCAGTTCATAAGAGGTCAGGCCGACCTCCGCGCCGTACTGCCGGGAGAGGCTGGCCTGACCGCCGTTGGCCTGCGCCGGCGTGCGCTTGACGGTGTCCGTCGCGCTGGCATTGAGCGTTGGCAGCTGGGCCGCTTCCTGGATACGGTAGGTGGCCCGTGCCTGCTCGATGTTGAGCGTGGCAATGCGCAGGTCCCGGTTGTTGGCCAGGGCCAGGTCGATGACCTTGCGCAACTGTGGGTCCGAGATGACCGAGGTCCAGTCTGTGGCCGGGACCATCGCCTTGCCGGCATCGGTGGCCGGGGCGGTTCCTGACGGGGTCGAGGCCGCCGCATCGGGCCAACTCGACGGGATGGGCGCTGCCGGGGTGGAATAGGCAGGCGCCAGTTGGGCGCAGGCGCTCAGGGTCAGGATGGCGGCCATGGCGGTCGCCAGGGTGACCGCGCGTGCCACGGTGGCGATGGGGGTGAGCCGAAAGGTCGGGAAGGTCATGCTTGGTTCTCCACCACGTCGGGTTGGCCAGCGCTCATGGCGGGCGTGCCGGTGGTTGTGGAATCGGAAGACGAGCGGGCGTTGCGCTTGCGCTCCACGAGGCGGCGAACCACCACGTAGAACACCGGCACGAACAGCACCCCCAGCACGGTGGCGCTCAGCATGCCGCCGAGCACACCGGTGCCAATGGCACGGCGGCTGCCGGCGCCCGCACCCGTGGCGATGGCCAGGGGCAGGACGCCCAGCATGAAGGCCAGCGAGGTCATCAGGATGGGGCGCAGCCGCAGGCGGACGGCTTTCAACGCGGCGTCGAAGGCGGTGGCACCCTGCTCCTGGAGTTGCTTGGCGAACTCCACGATCAGGATCGCGTTCTTCGCCGCGAGCCCCACCGTGGTGAGCAGGCCCACCTGGAAGTACACGTCGTTCTCCAGCCCCATCAGCCCGGTCAGGGCGACGGCGCCGATCACACCCAGCGGCACCACCAGCATGACCGAGAAGGGCACCGACCAGCTTTCATACAAGGCAGCCAGGCACAGGAAGACGAACAGCACCGAGACGGCATACAGGATGGGCGCCTGCGAGCCCGACAGGCGTTCCTGGTAGGACTGGCCTGCCCATTCGATGCCAATGCCTGCCGGCAACTGCTTGACCAGGTCTTCCACAGCTGTCATGGCCGTGCCGGAGCTCACGCCCGCAGCAGCCTCGCCGACGATCTCATAGGACGAGAACCCGTTGTAGCGCTCCAGCTTGGGGGCACCGAAGGTCCAGTTGATGGAGGTGAAGGCGGAGAAGGGCACCATGGCGTTGTCGCCATTGCGCACGAACCAGCGCAGGATGCTGTCGGGGGCCATGCGGTAGGCGGCGTCGCCCTGCACGTACACCTTCTTCACACGCCCCTTGTCCAGAAAGTCGTTCACGTAGCTGCCGCCCAGGGCGGTGGCCAGCGTGGTGTTGACATCCGCCGTGGCGACCCCCAGGGCACCGGCCTTGGCGTCGTCAATGGTGATGCCGAGCTGCGGCGCGTCCTCCAGGCCGCTGATGCGCACCTGCGACAGCGCCGGGTTCTGGCGGGCCAGTTGCAGGAACTTGTCGCGGGCGGCGACCAACTGGTCGTGCCCAAGACCACCACGGTCCTGCAGCTCGAAGGTGAAGCCGGCGCTGGAACCGAGGCCGCGCACCGGCGGCGGCTGCATGATGAAGACCCGGGCGTCCCGCAGGCTGGCCAACTCGCGGTTGGCGCGGCGGGCGATCTCGGCGGCGCTCTGGCCGGCGGCCTTGCGCTCGTCCCAGGGCTTGAGCTTGATGAACAGGCGGCCGCTGGCCTGGTCACCACCGATGCCGGTGATCACCGTGTAGCCGGCGATGTCCGGCTGCTGGGCCAGCCATTGTTCGGTGGCCTTGAGCGACGCCATCAGGCGTTCATCGGTGGCACCGGAGGGCAGGCGAACTTCGCCCATCAGCACGCCCTGGTCTTCATCGGGGAGGAAGGAGGTGGGCAGCCGGTGGTAGAGCACGGCCATGGCAGCCACCAGCGCCAGGTAGACCAGCATCACGCGGCCGCTGCGGCGCAGCATGCGGCCCACCACGGACTGGGTGCCTTCGCTGCTGCGGTCGAAGCCGCGGTTGAAGGCGCCATAGAAGCGGCCCAGCAGGCCGGGACGGCCCGGCCGGCCGGCTTCACCGTGACCGGCCGGCTTGAGCAGCGTGGCGCACAGGGCGGGCGTGAGGCTCATGGCCACCGCCACCGACAACAGCATGGCCGAGACCACGGCGATCGAGAACTGGCGATAGATCACGCCCGTGGAGCCGCCGAAGAACGCCATGGGGATGAACACCGCCGACAGCACCAGGGCGATGCCCACCAGCGCGCCGGTGATCTCACCCATGGACTTGCGGGTGGCTTCCTTCGCGGACAGCCCCTCCTCGTGCATCACACGCTCGACGTTCTCCACCACCACGATGGCGTCGTCCACCAGCAGGCCGATGGCCAGCACCATGCCGAACATCGTCAGGCTGTTGATCGAGTAGCCGAAGACCGACAGCACACCGAAGCTGCCCAGCAGCACCACCGGCACGGCGATGGCCGGGATCAGCGTGGCGCGCCAGTTCTGCAGGAACAGCAACATCACGGCCACCACAAGTGCCATGGCTTCCACCAGGGTGATCACCACCTCCTCGATGGAGATCTTCACGAAGGGTGTGGTGTCGTAGGCGGTGACGACCTGCAGGTGGTAGGGGAAGGACGGTTGCAGTTCGGCCAGCTTGGCATTCACCAGGTTGGCCACGCCGATGGCGTTGGCACCGGTGGCGAGCTTGATGCCCATGCCGGCGGCCGGCCGGCCTTCATAACGGGAGGAGATGGTGTAGCTCTCGCCGCCCATCTCGATGCGGGCGACGTCGGAAAGCTTCACGCGGCTGCCGTCGGTGGCGGTCTTCAGCAGGATGTCCTGGAACTGCTCCACGGTCTGCAGCTTGCTGCGGGCCGTGATGGTGACGTTGAGCTGCTGGCCGGTGATGGCCGGCAGGCCGGCCACCTGGCCGGCAGACACCTGGGCATTCTGCGCGGTGATGGCGGTGCTCACGTCCGAGGGCATGAGCGCATGGCTGGCCAGCTTGGCCGGGTCCAGCCAGATGCGCATGGCGTGGCCGGTACCCAGGGTCTGCACATCACCCACGCCTTCCAGGCGGCTGATGACGTCCACCAGGTTGGAGGTGATGTAGTCGCCGATGTCGATGGCGGAGGCGCTGCCGTCTGCCGAATACAGGGCGACCACCATCAGGAAGTCGGTGCCGGTCTTGGTGACGGTCACGCCTTGGCTCTGAACCGCCTGCGGCAGCTGGGCCTCCGCCTGCTGCAGCTTGTTCTGCACCTGCATCTGGGCCACGTCGGCATTGGTGCCGGCGTTGAAATTCAGGGTGATGCTGGCGGAGCCGGAGGACGAGCTGGAGGACTGCATGGAGAGCAGGCCGTCCAGCCCCTTCATCTGCTGCTCGATCACCTGGGTGACGGAGTCTTCGATGGTCTTGGCGGAAGCGCCGGGGTAGGTGGCACTGACCGTGACCTTGGGGGGCGCGATGTCCGGGTATTGCTCCAGGGGCAGGGTGGTGATAGCCAGCGCGCCGGCCAGCATCACGACGATGGCCAGCACCCAGGCGAAGACGGGACGGTCGATGAAGAATCGGGCCATGGTCGTCTCCTCAGACGGGTGCCGAGGCCGCCGTGGTGGCGGCGGCAGTGATTGCGCCGGAGGCCGGGGCGCTGGCAGAAGCTGCGGGCGCAGTAGCCGGCAGGTTGGTGGGGTGGGCCTGGACGGTGTCACCGTCCTTGACCTTCTGGCCACCTTCCACGATGACGCGGTCACCGGCCTGCAGGCCGCTGCTCAGCAGCCAGCGGTTGCCGACCACGCGGTCCAGCACGACCACGCGCTTGTGCACGCGGTTCTGCGCGTCCACGGTCAATACCGAGGTGGCGTTGCTGGTGTCGCGGGTGACGGCTTGCTGCGGCACCAGCAGGGCCTGGTCGAGCTTCACGGTCTGGAGCTGGGCGCGCACGTACATGCCGGGCAGCAGCAGGCCATCGGGGTTGTCCACCACCGCACGCAGGGTGACGGCGCCGGTGCTGGTGTTGACGGAGACACCGCGCACGCTCAGCTTGCCGGCGCGGGCGTAGGTGCTGCCGTCTTCCAGGATCAACTGCACGGCGGCGGCATCGTTGTCCGCGCGCTTGAAATGGCCGGCGGCGAGTTCACGACGCAGCTTCAACCAGTCGCTGCTGGACTGGCTGATATCCACCTGGATGGGGTCGATCTGGCGGACGGTGGTGAGTGCGGTGGTCTGCTCGGCCGTGACCAGGGCACCCGTGGTGACGCTGGACACATCGGCCAGGCCGGTGATGGGCGAGGTGACGACCGTGCGCTGCAGGTTGATGCGTGCCGTGTCCTGGGCGGCCTTGGCCGAAGCCAGGTCGGCCTCGGCCTGCTTCAGGCTGGCTTGGGCGTCCTGCTGGTCCTGTTCACTGACGGCCTGGATCTTGAGCAGCTCGGTCTGGCGCTGGGCGGTCAGCCGAGCGGACTCCAGCGTGGCTTGCGCCTTGGCGACGGCAGCCTTGGCGCTGTCAAAACTGGCTTGGTAGCTGGCGGCGTCGATCTGGTAGAGCGCCTGGCCGGCCTTGACGCGGCCGCCCTCGGTGAACTGGCGGGCCTGGATGATGCCGCCCACTTGCGGGCGGATCTCGGCGACCAGCGGGGCGGTGGTGCGGCCCGGCAGCTCGGCGCTCAGCGCAAGGGCTTCATCGCTGATGGTGTAGACGCCCACGGCCGTGGCGGCGGGCGCGCCTGGCGCCGGTGCGGCAGAGCCGCTGGCGTCATTGCAACCCGAGAGCGTGAAAGCCATCACGGAGATGGCGGCCAGCGCGAGGATCAGGGAGGTGAGGGCGGGGCGGCGGGTGACGGTTTGACGCGTCGCGGGCGCTGAGGAGCAGAGGTGCGGCAAAAGCATGACAGACGGTCCTGGAAAGTGCTGACCACCATGCTCGGGACCAAATGTGCAGGAACTTTGGAGACGCACGAACGCCCATGTTTCCGGTCGGTCAAGTTCACGCCGATGGGTGTGGCGGGGTAGGCTTCGTGCCCATATGAAACGATTCGGCATCACGACACGTGTGTTCCTGGCGGTCCTGGCCATCGCCGCTTTTGCGGTGTTGGCCATGGGCTGGGCCACGCATCTGAGCTTTTCTCGCGGCTTCTTCGGCTATCTGAATGAGCAGCAGCTGGCGCGCATGGAATCTTCCCTGCCGCGCCTGAAAAAGGCGTTCAAGGAGCATCAGAGCTGGGAATTCGTGAGGGACCGGCCGGATGTGTGGTTCCGCCTGCTGGGGGCGGAGCAGACCATGATCGAGCTGGGCGTGCCGCCGCCGGAAGCGGAGATGGATGTCATCGCATCGGATCTGCTGGGGGCCGGCCGTCGGATGATGCTGCTGGATTCGCAGCGGCTGCGGGTCATCGGCTTCCCGTTCATGATGCCCGAGAGCCAGGAGCGGGCCATCGTGGTGGATGGCCAGACGGTGGGCTGGCTGGTGATTGCTCCGGTGCAGGCGGCCACCGACGAGGCGGCGCTGCGTTTCCTGGGCGGGCAGCTGAAGGCGGTGATGTGGGTGGGGCTGGCGGCGTTGGTGGCTGCGGCGCTGGTGGCGTGGTGGGTGGCAAAGGGCCTGCTGGCGCCGGTGCGGCGCGTCGCTGCCGCTACCCACCGCCTGGCCGCCGGCGACTACGGCGCCGAAGTGGTGGTGCAGGGGCATGATGAGGTGGCCCAGCTCGGGCAAGACTTCAACCAGCTGTCCCGCGCGCTGGCGCGCAATGAGCAGATGCGGCGGGATTTCATGGCGGACATCTCCCATGAGTTGCGCACGCCGCTGGCGGTGTTGCGCGGTGAACTGGAGGCCATCGAGGACGGTGTGCACCCCATGACGCCGGAACTGTTGCAGCTGCTGCAGACCGAAGTGGCCACGCTGGGCCAACTGGTGCAGGACCTGCATGAGCTGGCGCTGGCGGATGCGGGCGCGCTGACCTACCGCAAGGAGGATCTGGATCTGGTCACGCTGGTGGCGCAGGAAGCCCAGGCTTTCACGGCCGCTTGTGAGGAGCGGCCGTTGCGGTTCGAGGTGGTGCTGCCGGCCGGGGACATGACGGTATCGGCCGATGCCTCGCGCCTGCATCAGCTCCTGCACAACCTGTTGGACAACTCGATCCGGTATACCCATCCGGCGGGTGTGCTGCGGCTGTCGTTGCGGCGGGCAGGGGAGGATGCCGTGATCGATCTGGAAGACTCGCCGCCCGGTGTGGATCCGACGCTGTTGCCGCGTCTGTTCGAGCGCTTCTTCCGCGTGGAAGGTTCGCGCGGACGTGCGGGTGGGGGCAGCGGACTGGGTCTGGCCATCTGCCGCAGCATCGTGGAGGCGCATGGCGGTCATATCCTGGCGCGGCCGTCGTCGCTGGGGGGCATATGGATCGAACTGCGATTGCCGCTGACCCGGCGCGCAATGGAGGGCAGCCATGAGTGATGTCCCGATGGTCCTGGTGGTGGAGGACGAACCGCGCCTGGCACAGCTATCGCATGACTATCTGGTCCGCGAGGGGTATGCCTGCCAGATCCTCCACGAGGGCGGCGGTGTCGTGGCCTGGGTGCGAGCCCATGCGCCCGACCTCCTGGTGCTGGACCTGATGCTGCCGGGCCAGGACGGGCTGAGCATCTGCCGCGAGCTGCGCGCCTTCAGCGACGTGCCCATCATCATGGTGACGGCGCGGGTGGAGGAGGTGGACCGGCTGATTGGCCTGGAGGCCGGTGCGGACGACTATGTCTGCAAGCCCTTCAGTCCGCGCGAGCTGGTGGCACGGGTCAAGGCGATCCTGCGTCGGCAGCGGCGGGATTCTTCCGCTGTCAGGGTGGGGGATGCACCGTCTGTGACCGGATTGGTGCTGGATGCGGAGCGCCATGCGGCTACCGTGAACGGCCAGATGCTGGATCTCACGCCGGCGGAGTTCCGGATGTTGAAGGCGTTTGTCGACGCACCGGGCCGGGTGTTCTCGCGGGATCAACTGCTGGACAAGCTGCACGATGACCAGCGCGTGCTGAGCGACCGCACGGTGGACAGCCACGTGAAGAACCTGCGGCGCAAGCTGGAACAGGTGTGCCCGGGGCAGGAGCCGATCCGATCGATCTATGGGGTTGGGTATCGGTTTGAGCTGGAGTAGGGGCGGCCGCCGGCAGGTGGGTCGCTGCTAGCTATCGGCTATCGGCTAGCCGCTGGCAGCTCGGTAACTCGACGGGAGATAGGCCCGACACGGCTCGCTCCCACATGCGCAGGTACAGGGCCTCAAGGTCCCGGGCGAAGCCTGCGGAGTCGATCCACGGTGTGGCGGCACGACGCGGACGCTGCGCATCCTGCGGCCGTTTCACCATCAGGCAGGCCTTGTCCACGTAGTCGGCCGGGCTCTCGCAGATCAGGTCTGCCAACCCCGCTGCCGTCAGCAGGCTGGCCGCCACGCGGCTGGCGAAGCCTTTGCCTTGGATGGTCAGCACCGGAACGCCTGCGGCCAGCGCGTCGCTGGTGGTGGTGTGGCCGTTGCACGGCCAGGTGTCCAGCGCCAGGTCCGCAGCGGCCAACCGTTGCCAGTGGGCGGCCATGTCCGTGGGCGGCATGAACACGATGCGATCACCGGCAATGCCGCGTTGCTCGGCCTCCAGGCGCAACTGTGCATCTGCCTGCTCGCCGCCGCTGAGTTGCCAGAGCAATGCGTCGGGCAGGCGATGCAGGATCTCCATCCAGGTATCAAAAACCTCCGGCGTGATCTTGTAGACCGGGTTGGCGCCCAGCAGGACGATGGCGTCTTCAGGCAGCCCCAGCGACGTGCGGGGTGATGGGGTGATCTGCCGCGTGCTGTCGCCCGGCTGATAGCAGCGGGGCAACTGGGCGATCTTCTCGCTGTAGGCGGCGGCATCGCTCAGCGGGGTGACGATCTCATCGCCAATGATGTAGTCGATGAAGTCGGCACCGCAGGTGCCGGGAAAGCCCAGCCAGGACGCCTGCACGGGCGCGGGGCGGCAGGCCAGCGCGATGAAGCGGCTGCCGGCCGTATGGCCCTTCAGGTCGATGGCGATGTCCACGCTTTCTTCGCGCATGCGGGCGGCGATGGCGGACGGGTCCAGATCGGACACATCGATGAAGCGGTTGCAGGCCTGGCGAATGCGTTGCTGCAGCGGCGACCCGTCATCGGGGCCGTGCGAGAACAGCAAGATCTCGAAGCGATCGCGGTCATGGTGTTCCAGCGTCTCGACCAGCAGCGCTGCGGTGGCATGGGTGTGGAAGTCACCGGAGAGATAGCCGATGCGCAGCTTGGTGTTGCCGGTCTTCGCCTTGGCCTTGATGGCTGGCAATGGCTGGAGGCCTCGGCTCAGGAAGCGGGTGCTCAGCTGGGCAACCTTGAGCAAGTCGGCAGGTTCATGGGGAAGCCCCACCAGCGTGAACGGCACGCCGAATTCATCACTGGCGTCGTCAGGCTTTTGGTGGATGGCGGTGAGCAGGGCCTGCAGGTTGGTGTCGAAATCCTGCCAGCGTGCGCATTGCTGGTCCCCGTGCGCAAGGTAGGACTGGGCCATCACGCTCTGCGGCTGCAGGGCGGCCACGGTGCGGAAGCACTCGGCGGCCTCGGCCTTCATCTGCAGGGATTGCAGCGCGAAGGCCAGCTGCAGGTAGGCGTCCACGTCATCCATCTTCAACGCCAGGGCCTGCATCAACGGACCCACTGCATCCTGTGGGCGTCCGCTGCGGCGCAGGGATTCACCGTAATAGCGCTGAAGCTCGTTGGACTGCAGGTGTGCAAAGGGCGCCAGCAGGGCGGCCGCTTGGGGCCAACGCTGGCGGCCCATCTCCGTCAACGCGGCTTGCAAAAGGTCCTGGAGGGAATTCATCGTGGCCCTGTGGTTGACTGCCCACCGCGTGGAGTGAAAGGACGCAGTTGGATGCGTGTGGGCGGATTGTCGGGGATGCGATGGTGCGGACAGCCGATGGCCTCAGCAATGGAGATTCGAAACTCGTCGTCCAGGAGTGAAATCGACGTCCCAGGGGGCACCAACTGGGCTGGTCGGAGGGGTTGGGATAGCTCACGCGGTCGGCCTTTGTTGGGGATCAAGGCAGCAATGGCAGCTCCAGCACCTTGAGGAACTTGTTGCGCCACCAGCGCCGCATGCACCGCCGCTAGGTCGATCTCGTCTCCGCTGTGCTCACATAGCGGAAGATGTTGCCCACTCGGCGCGAGCAGCGCTGCTCTTCCTTGCGGGATTGGAGGTGTCGATGATCTTGTCGATGTGCTCGGGCAAGAGTTGGATGCGTCGCCTGCTCTTCTCGAAGTGCCCAGCCGCATGGATGAACAGCACGTCGCCAGGCTTCTTTCACGTCTTCAGCACCAGGATGCACACGGGGATGCCGGGGGAGAAGTGACCCAAAACAAAAAAGCCCAAGTGCTTGATTCACTTGGGCTCTTTCGTCTCTTGTCTGGTCGGGGTGAGAGGATTCGAACCTCCGGCCTCTACGTCCCGAACGTAGCGCTCTACCAGGCTAAGCTACACCCCGATGGTGCCCATCAGTTTCCTGATGGCAGTTCATTGCTTCTGCAATGCATGTCTTCACTGCGCACTTGAACTCGCGTTCTGTCGTCAAAGATTTCCCGCAAAGAACCGCATGAATCAACCTTGCGGTTACTCATCGAGTCTTCAGGAATTTCTCTCTACCGACTGAGCCGCAAATTCTAGCAGACTTTCTCGCCACTTGTTAAGAGGCAATTCGTTCAAGCAGTGCTTCGCTTGTTCGACTTCGCTGCGGGCGGCGTCGCGGGTGGCGTCCAGGGCGCCAGTGCGGCGCACGATCTGGACGATGTCCTTCAAGCGCTCGACCTCTCCATGCTCGATGGCGTGGCGGATCAGTGCGCGCTCCTGCTCGGTGCCGCGCTCCATGGCAATGAGCAGCGGCAGCGTGGGCTTGCCTTCACGCAGATCGTCGCCGACGTTCTTGCCGAGTGAGTCACTGCTGCCCTCGTAATCCAGTGCATCGTCGATCAGCTGGAACGCCGTGCCCAGGGCGCGGCCGTAGCCGGCGCAGGCTTCTTCCAGAGCAGGCGGTGCATCGGCCAGCACGGCGCCCAGGCGTGCGCTGGCCTCGAAAAGCTTGGCCGTCTTGTAGCGGATGACGCGCAGGTAGCTGTCCACCGCCACGTCCGGGTCATGCATGTTCATCAACTGCAGGACCTCGCCCTCGGCGATGACGTTGGTGGCATCCGCAAGCACTTCCAGCACGCGCATGCGGTTCACCGACACCATCATCTGGAAGGCGCGGGAGTACAAAAAGTCGCCCACCAGCACGCTCGCCGCATTGCCAAACATCGCGTTGGCGGTCTGCTTGCCGCGGCGCAGCTCGGACTCGTCCACCACGTCGTCATGCAGCAGCGTGGCGGTGTGAATGAATTCCACCACCGCCGCCAGTTCGCGGCTGGCCGGGCTGTCTGCGCCCAGGGCATTGGCGAACATCAGCACCAGCTTGGGCCGCATGCGCTTGCCGCCTGCATGAATGATGTAGGCGGAGATCTGGTTGATCAGTGCAACGTCGGAAGAGAGGCGGCGCGCGATGACGGCATCGACTTCTTCCATCTGCACATTCAGCGCCGCGAGGACCTCGGCAACAGGGGTAGAGGCAATAGGCTGCACTCTTGGCTCACAAAAGGGGGGAACGGTGATTATAGAAAGCCCTGCGGCTCCGCCGGGGCAGTCCAACGGTTTCTCGCACGCTTGTTGACGTCCTCGCACCACCCGGCGGGTCGGGGTCGGGTGTTGTCAGGGTTCGGCAAGCACGTGGTGGCAGCGGCTGAGTGGCCGTGTAAGGCGGGTGTGCGCCATGGCGGCAGGCTGGGGTGCCGCATGTGGTTGATCAGCCTGGGCGCGGCCAATTGTGTGTGCTTCGTGAAGAATTCACGGCGCCTGTTCTATGGGCTGGCGCCTTCGGTCTCTGGTGGCGTGCTGCAGGCCTTGATGCTCACCCTGAAAACCCCATGCCCAGGGCCCCGCGCGGGCTATTGCCTTGCCTACGGGAAATCCCCTGTGCTAGTATCGCGGGCTCCGCAACTTTTTGCGGTGTGTTGTCTTTGGCGAAGAAAAAGGACCACCCTGAGCGGGCTGGAGCGAGACTTGGAACGAGAGTTGGAACATTGGCTTGAAGCCTTGGTTGCAGTCTTGAGATCAGTCTCGGTTTAAGAACCATGCTCGGAGGTTGGGAGCGCCGGCCACCATGTTGGTGGCTGGTTGAAGCCAGGACGTAAGTTGAAAGGGCTGATATGTACGCGGTCATAAAAACCGGTGGCAAGCAATATAAGGTTGCTGCTGGCGAAAAGATCAAGGTAGAACAGATTGCTGCGGAAGTTGGCCAAGAGATCGTGATCGAGCAGGTGCTCGCCGTGGGTAACGGTGCAGACCTGAAGATCGGGACTCCCTTGGTTGCTGGCGCCAGCGTCAAGGCCACCGTGGTGGCACAGGGCAAGCACGACAAGGTGCGCATCTTCAAGCTGCGTCGTCGCAAGCACTACAAGAAGAGCCAAGGCCATCGCCAGACCTACACCGAGCTGGAAATCAGCGCGGTGATCGGCTGAATCGTCGGCTGATCCAGGCAACCATTTAGGAGTAATCCATGGCACAGAAAAAAGGCGGCGGCTCAACACGAAATGGCCGCGATTCCAAGCCCAAGATGCTGGGCGTGAAGGTGTATGGCGGTCAAGCCGTGTCGGCTGGCTCCATCATCGTTCGTCAACGTGGCACCAAGTTCCACGCTGGCACCAACGTGGGCATGGGCAAGGACCACACGCTGTTCGCTCTGATCGACGGCGAAGTGTCCTTCACTGTCAAGGGCGAAAACAACCGTTCCACCGTCGTCGTTACGCCGGTCTGAATCTGTTGTTGAGTTCCTGATGCGCAGATGCCGGGTTCGTCCCGGCGATGCGCAACGCCAGAGCCCCGGCATTGCCCGGGGCTTTTGTTTTTCACAGTTGTGAAATGTAGGGCCCGCGCGGGAGCGCAGCGCCATGAATTACGATTGTTCCGCTCCGGGACAGAAGGCCATCCATGAAATTCGTTGACGAAGCCACCATCGACATCGCCGCCGGCAATGGCGGCGCGGGCTGCGCGAGTTTCCGTCGCGAGAAGTTCCTCCCCTTTGGTGGGCCGGACGGCGGTGATGGCGGCCGGGGCGGCAGTGTCTACGCGGTGGCAGACCGCAACCTGAACACGCTGATCGACTACCGCTACGCCCGCCGCCATGAAGCGCGCAACGGCGAAGCCGGCCGCGGTTCGGACCAGTTCGGAGCGGCAGCCGAAGACATCGTGCTGCGCATGCCGGTGGGCACCATCGTGCGAGACCTGGAGACGGACGAAGTCATCGCCGAGCTGCTGGAGCATGACGAGCCGGTGATCCTCGCCAAGGGCGGGGACGGTGGCTTTGGCAACATTCACTTCAAGACCAGCACGAACCGCGCCCCGCGCCAGAAGACCCCCGGCTGGCCCGGAGAGGTGAAGAAGGTGAAGCTGGAGCTGCGTGTGCTGGCAGACGTCGGCCTGCTGGGTCAGCCCAATGCGGGCAAGTCCACGCTGATTGCCGCAGTCTCCAATGCGCGCCCCAAGATTGCTGACTACCCCTTCACCACGCTGCACCCCAACCTCGGTGTGGTGCGTGTGGCGCCGGAGAAGAGTTTTGTCATTGCGGACATTCCTGGCCTGATCGAGGGTGCCGCTGAAGGCGCAGGCCTGGGTCATCGGTTCCTGCGCCACCTGCAACGCACGCGTGTGCTGCTGCATGTGGTGGACCTGGCCCCGTTCAACCCGGATGTGGATCCGGTGGCGGAAGCCAAGGCCATCGTGAAGGAACTGCAGAAGTACGACCAGACCCTCTACGACAAGCCGCGTTGGCTGGTGCTCAACAAGCTGGACATGGTGCCGACCGACGAGCGTGCCGCCCGCGTGAAGGACTTCATCAAGCGCTACAAGTGGAAGGGCCCGGTCTTCGAGATCTCCGCGCTGACCCGCGAAGGTTGCGAGCCGCTGATCCGCGCCATCTACGAACACGTGGCCTCCATCAAGGCGCCGCCGGTGGACGATCCGGACGTGCGCTTCGACGAGCCCGTGCCTGAGGCGCCCAAGGCCTTCCAGGAAACCCGCGCCACCCGCGCGGCCAAGGCCAAGGTCGTCAAGCTGGCCAAGGAGGCCAAGGCGGCCAGTGAGGCCAGTCAGGCCGATGAGGCCATCGAGGCCACGGGTGACGAGGCCGCCGCCAAGACGCCTAAGACGACCAGGGCGACCAACACAGCCAAGGCCAGCAAGACTGCCAAGGGCAAGAAGGCGGACAAGGCTGAAAAGGCACCTGAGCGCGATCCCCGCTTCGATCCCGCGTCATGACCGGCGTGCTCCAGGGCGCACGGCGCATTGTCGTCAAGGTCGGTTCCAGCCTGGTCACCAACGAAGGCCGTGGCGTGGATGCCGAGGCCATCGGCAACTGGTGCCGTCAGTTGGCGCAACTGGCGCTGGAAGGGCGCGAGGTCGTGATGGTGTCCAGCGGCGCCATTGCTGAAGGCATGAAGCGCCTGGGCTGGTCTACCCGTCCAAAGGAACTGCATGAACTGCAGGCCGCCGCCGCCGTGGGGCAGATGGGCCTGGCCCAGATGTACGAGACGAAGCTGCGCGAGCAGGGGCTGACCAGCGCGCAGGTGCTGCTCACCCATGCCGACCTGGCGGACCGTGAGCGTTACCTCAACGCCCGCTCCACCCTGCTGGCCCTGTTGCAGCACCGGGTGCTGCCGGTGATCAACGAGAACGACACCGTCGTCAACGACGAAATCAAGTTCGGCGACAACGATACCCTGGGCGCCCTTGTGGCCAACTTGGTGGAAGCCGATGCCCTGGTCATCCTCACCGACCAGAAGGGCCTGTATTCCGCCGACCCCCGCAAGGACCCCAACGCCCGCTTCATCGACCAGGCCGTGGCCGGTACGCCGGAGCTGGAAGAGATGGCTGGCGGCGCAGGCAGCAGCCTGGGGCGCGGCGGCATGATCACCAAGATCCTGGCTGCCAAGCGTGCGGCCAGCAGTGGTGCCTCTACCGTCATCGCCTGGGGGCGTGAGCCCGATGTGCTGCTGCGCCTGGCCCATGGCGAAGCCATTGGCACGGCGCTGCTGGCCAGCACTGCCAAGCTGGCGGCCCGCAAGCAGTGGATGGTGGACCACCTGCAGCTGCGCGGCGCTGTCCGCGTGGATGCCGGCGCTGCCATCAAGCTGCGCGACGAGGGCAAGAGCCTGCTGCCGATCGGTGTGCTGGACGTGCAGGGCGAGTTCCACCGCGGCGACGTGATTGCCGTGCTGGACCAGGCCGGCCAGGAGCTGGCGCGCGGCCTCACCAACTATTCCAGCGCGGAAGCGCGCCTGATCGCGCGTAAGCCGTCTTTCGAGATCGAGCGGGTCATCGGCTACGCGGCCGAGCCGGAGCTGATCCACCGGGACAACCTGGTGCTGCGCTGAAAAAAACCCGCCAGCCGGCGGGTTTGTTCTTTGTAGGCGGCAGACAGGCCGCCCGACATGGACGCGCTCAGTCGCGCGAGGGCTCGTCAGGCCCATGAGGCCCACGGGCACCATGTGCTGCACCTGGCATCACCGGGCTCTCTGTCGCAGCAGCGGTATCTTCCCGGGGCGCCTGTCCATCGTGGGCCGGCCGGTCGTGAAGACGATCGGGCTCGTGTCTCTCGTGCCCCTCCTGCCCCTCCTGCCCATGATGACCTTCGTGGCCATGCCCGTCATGACCATGTCCTTCATGCCGCTCATGTCGTTCGGGCCGCTCCCCCCGCGGCGGCGGCCGCATGCCGGCCCGCAGGTAGCGGTTATGGTGATTGAGCCGCGGCAGGAAGCGCGCCAGCTCGGTCAGCGCCATCTGGTAGACGCCGCGCTTGAACTCGATCACGGCTTCCAACGGCACCCAGTATTCATTCCATCGCCAGGCGTCGAACTCCGGGTGGTCGGTGGCGCGCAGGTTCATGTCGCTGTCGCGCCCGGTCAGTTGCAGGAGGAACCAGATCTGTTTCTGCCCGCGATAGTGCCCCCGTGCATCACGCCGGATGAAATGGTCTGGCACTTCATAGCGTAGCCAGTCCCTGGTGCGCGCAATGATGCGCACATGGTCTGCAGTGAGGCCCACTTCCTCATGCAGCTCTCTGAACATCGCCTGCTCGGGCGTTTCCCCATGCTTGATGCCCCCTTGGGGGAACTGCCAAGAATGGGTGCGTATGCGCTTGCCCCAGAACACCTCGTTCTTGTGGTTGAGCAGGATGATGCCGACGTTGGGCCGGAAGCCTTCACGGTCGAGCATAATCAACCTCAAATCATTCGTTGAGTCGATTATTGCACCGGGGCTGCGAACCGGCGCGATTGTCGGTAACCCGCAGTCCTGCCGCTCTTTTGTCCTGCGCGCTGGCGGCTCCCATTTGACCCTCGATCGCCTCTTGATCGACCTCTGATCGACCCCCTGATCGACCTCTGATCGCCCATGAAAGCCTCCCAGTTCTTCATCTCCACCCTCAAGGAAGCCCCTGCCGACGCCGAGATCGCCAGCCACAAGCTGATGATGCGCGCCGGCATGATCAAGCGGCTGGGCGCCGGCCTGTACAACTACATGCCGATGGGGCTGCGGGTGATCCGCAAGGTCGAGGCCATCATCCGCGCCGAGATGAATCGCGCTGGCGCGATCGAACTGTTGATGCCCGTGGTGCAGCCTGCCGAGCTCTGGCAGGAAACCGGCCGCTTCGACAAGATGGGCCCTGAACTGCTGCGCGTGAAGGACCGCCATGGGCGCGACTTCATCATCCAGCCGACCTCCGAAGAAGTCATCACCGACATCGCCCGCCAGGAACTGCGCAGCTACAAGCAGCTGCCGCGCAATTTCTATCACATCCAGACCAAGTTCCGGGACGAGCGCCGCCCCCGCTTTGGCGTGATGCGTGGGCGCGAGTTCACCATGAAGGACGCCTACTCCTTCGACCGTGACGTGGAAAGCGCAGGCCGCAGCTACGAGAACATGTATGGCGCCTACTGCCGCATCTTCGAGCGGCTGGGCCTGCAGTACCGTGCCGTGGCGGCGGACACCGGCGCCATCGGTGGTGACCGCTCGCATGAGTTCCAGGTCATTGCCGACACCGGTGAAGACGCCATCATCTACAGCCCGGACGGCACTTACGCCGCCAACATCGAGCTGGCCGAAGCGCTGCCCCTGCTGGCCGCACGTGGCGCTGCCACGCAGGCCCTGACCAAGACACCGACGCCGGGCAAGTCCACCTGCCCGGACGTGGCCGAGCTGCTCAAGCTGCCGTTGACCCAGACCGTCAAGTCGCTGGTGCTGGCCGCCGACGAGACCAATGACGAGGGCGAAGTGGTCAAGACCCAGGTCTGGCTGCTGCTGGTCCGTGGTGACCACGACCTCAACGAAGTCAAGGCGGGCAAGCTTGAAGGCCTCAAGACCGGCTTCCGTTTCGCCACCGTCGCGGAAATCGACAAGCATTTCGGCACCAAGCCCGGCTACCTGGGCCCCATCGGCCTGAAGCGCGCGGGCAGCGAGGCCGGGGCTGAAGAGGGGGTCAAGGTCGTGGCCGACCGCACCGTCGCCCTGATGGCTGATTTTGTCTGCGGGGCCAATGAAGCCGATGCCCACTACACCGGCGTGAACTGGGGCCGTGACCTGCCCGAGCCGGATCTCGTGGCCGACATCCGCAACGTCGTTGAAGGTGATCCGTCGCCAGATGGCAAGGGCGTGCTGGCCATCCAGCGCGGCATCGAAGTGGGTCATGTGTTCTATCTCGGCACCAAGTATTCGGCCGCGATGAACGCCACCTACCTGGACGAAAACGGCAAGCCCCAGCTGATGGAAATGGGCTGCTACGGCATTGGCGTCACCCGCATCCTGGGTGCCGCCATCGAGCAGAACCACGACGAGCGCGGCATCATCTGGCCGGACGCCATCGCGCCCTTCACCGTGGTGGTCTGCCCCATCGGCATGGACCGCAGTGAAGAGGTCAAGGCTGCCGCCACCAAGCTCTACCAGGACCTGATGGACCTGGGTGTGGACGTTCTGCTGGACGACCGTGGCGAGCGCCCGGGTGCGATGTTCGCAGACTGGGAACTGGTCGGCGTACCGCACCGCGTGGTGATTTCCGACCGTGGCCTCAAGGAAGGCCAGGTGGAATACCAGGGCCGCCGTGACGCCGAGGCCACCAAGCTGCCTCTGGCGGACGTGGTGGCTCACCTCCAGCAGCGCCTGAAGTGACCCTGGCGGCTTCCCCACCGCAACGCGTCGCGGTGGTGGACGCGCTGCGCGCCGTGGCACTGCTGCCGGTGGTGGTGGTGAACTGGGTCGGTTATCCGGCCCTCCCGGATGGCGGGCCGCTGAGCCCGCCGGCGCCCATGGATTCTGCGCTGGCGCAGGTGCTCTCCTGGCTGCTGCACGGCCTGATCGCCGGCAAGGGCATCAGCCTGCTGGCCTTTCTCTTTGGCTACAGCCAGGCGCTGTCGCAGACCGCCCGGTCCGCGTCGGCCCTGGAGCACCGCCGCCAACGCCTGAAGCGCATGGCCATCCTCGGCCTGTTGCACGGTTGCCTGCTCTACATGGGCGACATCCTGACCACCTATGCGGCCTGTGGCTGGCTGATGCTGGGCTGGATGGCGCGCACCATGGGCGAGCTGCGGGTGCGGCTGCGCGTGGTGGTGGCGTTGAACCTGCTGATCATCCTGCTCACGCTGGTGCTGGCACAGATGCCGATCAGCGGCGCCACATCCGTCTCGTTGAGCGCGCCCTCGCCATGGAGTGTCTGGGTGATGCGCAACATGGGGCATTACCTGGGCACCATGCTGATGGTGATCGTGCTGGGCCTGCCGCTGCCACTGCTGTTGATGACGCTGGGGCTGATGGCCGGCCGCCTGCGGCTGTTCTCTCATCCCCGCTGGCGGCCCATGCTGGCTCGCTGGGTGCGCCGCTGGTGGCTGCCGGCCTTGCTGCTGAACCTGGTGGGTGTGTCGGTGTTGTGGCCTGGCTTGCAGACCGGCGACGCCTACGCCACCAGCCGCTACGCCATCGGTTATCTCTACCCCACCATGCTGCTGCTGAGCGTGGCGGTGCCGGCCCTGGTGATGGCCTGCCACCAACGCCCAGCCTGGCTGGCGCTGCTGGCCCCACTGGGCCGCCACACGCTGACCCTCTACATCGGCAGCTCGGTGCTCAGCCTGCTGCTGTTCAGTGGCGCGGGCCTGGCCTGGCAGCCTGGTACCGCCGTGGTGCTGGCGTTGGCGCTCCTGTACTGGGGCGGCGGCCTGATACTTGCGCACAAGCTCGGCTCGCGGCGCCTGCCGCTGGAAGCCTGGATGTCCCGTTGAATGTCATGAAGCACGCGTTGCGTTCTCTCTCTCCCTGGCGCTCCCCCCGCCCGGGCGTGTCGGCGGAAGTGTCGTCCGAGCTGGCCGGGCCGCCGGCCTGCGACGACTCGGCACTGGCGCGACGCCGTCTCCTGTTAGGGGGCGGTGCGGCGTTGCTGGGCGGCTTGGCCCTGGCACCGCGGGCCGCCTGGGCAGGCGCCCAGGTGGAGGAGCCGCTGGCCGACGCGGTGCGTTCTGCCCTGTCCGCCGCCGTGGCCTATGACGCGCCCCCGAAGCCGCATTTCGACAGCATCGAACCGCGCCTGGCCTATCTGCGCTGGCTGGGGGAGATGGGCGACCGGCTCAAGCGCCAGAAGGCCGAGGCGCAGACCCGAATCGAATTCCTGGAGACCGTCTGGTATGAGAGCACCCGGGCCGGGCTGGAGCCGGCCCTGGTGCTGGGGCTGATCCAGGTGGAGAGTGGTTTCCGCAAATACGCCATCAGCGTGGTCGGCGCGCGCGGCTACATGCAGGTGATGCCTTTTTGGGCCCGGCTCATCGGGGACGGGCAGGTGTCTCGCCTGTTCCACATGCAGACCAACCTGCGCTTCGGCTGCGTCATCATGCGGCACTACCTGGACCGGGAGAACGGTGATCTCTTCCTGGCACTGGGCCGCTACAACGGCAGCCGGGGGAAGCGGGAATATCCGGACCTGGTCTTTGGTGCCCGCAAGCGCTGGCTGCCCTGAGCCTTGCGCGTGCGGTACGGCCGGTATTACTTGAGCCCGTTCCAGGCCTGCGGCGCGGCGCCTGGCAACTGCGACAGTTCCAGCACCCGTTCCACCGTCTCCGCCACCATCTCCTCGATGGATGCCGGCTTCAGATAAAGCGCCGGCAGCGGTGGGAAGATGATGCCGCCCATCTCGGTCACGGCCGTCATGTTGCGCAGGTGGGCCAGGTTGAATGGCGTCTCGCGCACCATCAGGATCAGCCGGCGACGTTCCTTGAGCGTGACGTCGGCCGCACGGGTCATGAGGTTGTCTGACAGGCCATGCGCGATGGCGGCCAGCGTACGCATGGAGCAGGGCGCCACCACCATGGCGGCGGTGGAAAAACTGCCGCTGGCCACGCAGGCGCCCACGTCGCCAGGTGCGTAGGCCCGGTCGGCTTCGCGCTCCAGCGCGTCGCGGTTGAGCCCCAGCTCATGGTGCGCGTTCAGCACGCCGGCAGGGCTGAGGATCAGGTGGGTTTCCGCGCCCAGGGCTCGGGCACGGCGCAGCAGCTGCAGCCCGTAGGCCGCACCGGTGGCGCCCGTGATGCCCACCACCAGCCGGGGGCGAGGCCGGGTCTGCGTGTGTTCCCCGGCCGGTGTCATCCCGTTCAGGCCTTGGCCAGGAGCTGTTGCAGCTCGCCGCTCTCGTACATCTCCATCATGATGTCCGAGCCGCCGACGAATTCACCGTCCACGTAGAGCTGGGGGATGGTGGGCCAGTTGGCATATTCCTTGATGCCCTGGCGCACGCCTTCATCTTCCAGCACGTTGAAGGTCTTCAGGTCGGCGGCGCCGCTGGCCTTCAGGATCTGGATGGCGCGGCCGGAGAAACCGCACATCGGGAACTGAGCGGTGCCCTTCATGAACAGCATGACCCGGTTGCTCTTGACCAGGTCGTCAATGCGTTGTTGAACGTCGCTCATGGCGGGAATCCTTTCGTTGAATGTGGCGGCCAGGTCAATGCCCATGGGCTCGATAGGCGGATTATCGGCCACGCGCCAAGACCGTGCGTGATCCGGTGATTGTGCCCGCGGGCAGGGACGCGTCCGCCAGCCTCGCGGCCAGGGCGCGGGCCATCCCGGTGCGGCAGGAGGCGTTCCCGCTGACGCGGGTCGATCCGCCTGCGGGGGTCAGAAGCTGTAGCTGACGCCGAACTGCAGCACGGGCTTGAACCGTGTGTCGCGGCTCACGTCGTCCAGCGGAGCGTTGTTGCCCAGCCGCAAGCCGGGCGCACCGTTGGCCAGCAGGCCCAGGTCGGCGCTGAACCCCCAGCCACCGCGCAGCGAATAGCTGGTGTAGCCCAGGCCGAGGTAGGACAAGGACATGTTGGGTTCACGCTCGGCGGCCGTCAGCAGGCTGAGGCTGCGTTGGCCGACAGACAGATAAGGGGTGAGGCTGGACCCGCGGCCCAAGGCCAGGCCGGAACTGCTCTGCACCAGCGACAACGGGCCGACCAGCAAGCCGCCGGTGGCACGCAGGCCGCCCCGCGTGCCCTGGCCCAGGCCGGAGCCGGTCAGGTAGTAGTCGCCGAGAAGATTGGCGCTCAGGATGCGGCTGCCGTTGCGCGCGTCGTAGCTGCCATTGGCATCATCCAGGCTCTGGTTCAGCTGCACGCGCGCCTGCCAGTTGCTGGCTGTGGCGGCCTTGCCGCCATAACCGGTGTTCGCACTGGCGTTGGCCGAAGCCGTAGCAGTGCCGCTGTAGGCGTTGGATTTGAGTTGCAGGCCCTGCTGCGCCAGTACGGAACCGGCCGAGCTGACACCGGCCAGGAACATAACCAGACGCAGGAGCACAAGTGCGGCGCGCATTGGAGGTCTCCCAGTCAGGCTCGACCCTGATGTCGCGCCTTGAGAAGTCATGCTACGCGGTGACCTCAAGCTTGGGTAGCCCGAGATGCAAGGGGATCCGTCGCTTGTTGCAGTTTTGGCCCGCCGGGCCGACACACTCGCGGGAACCGAGCCTCAGGTGTTGGTAGGAAGCTGCATCGGTGTGGCGCCGATGCAGCAGGCGCCGTGAGTCAACCCGCAGTCAATCCGCAGTCAGCCCGCCCAGCGTCCGCCGCTGGCGCGAGGCTGGCCGCCCAGGTCATGCCGAAGCGACGCTTCCTCAAAACCGCGTTCCCGCAGCAGTGAAGCGACGGCATCGGCCTGATCCCAGCCATGTTCCAGCAGCAGCCAGCCGCCCGGCCGAAGCCAATGTGGCGCTTGCTGCGTCAAGTGACCAAGGTCAGCCAGTCCGTTACCTTCCGGTGTAAGGGCGCTGCGGGGTTCGTGACGTAATGCCTGCAGATGCTGGTCGTCGCCCGCGACATAGGGCGGGTTGCTGACGATCAGGTCAAACGGTGCCTGCCCGGCCAGCGGTTCGAACCAGCTGCCTTCATGCGCCTGCACGGCCAGCCCCAGCCGGGTGGCGTTGTCCTGGGCCACCGCCAAGGCGCCGGGGCTGGCGTCCACCATGTGGATCACGGCATCCGGCCGCTGCGACGCCAGGGCCAGCGCGATGGCGCCGCTGCCCGTGCCCAGGTCCACCACCCGCGGAGCGGTCAGGCCCTGCAGGCGCTCCAGAGCCCAATGCACCAGCACTTCCGTGTCCGGACGCGGTACCAGGGTGTCCGGAGTCACGCGCAGCCGCAGCCCGAAGAACTCCTTGTCGCCCACCAGATAGGCCAGCGGCACCTCGTCCAGCCGGCGAGCCAGCCAATCCTGGAAGCGTTGCTGCTGCCCGGCCGTGAGTGGATCGGTGTCATGGGCGATCAGCCAGCTGCGCTTGCAGCCCAGTACCGCCTGCAGCAGATACTGCGCCTCCGCGCGGGGCAGGCCGGCCGCGACGGCGGCACGCAGGGCGCCCGAGACGTTCATCATGCACGCCCCTCCAGCGCCGCGAGCTGTTCCGCCGCCTGCGCCTGCTGCAGGCCCTGGAGCACATCCGCCAGGTCGCCGTCCATGATGGCGCCCAGCTTGTAGAGCGTCAGGTTGATGCGGTGGTCGGTGAACCGGCCCTGCGGGAAGTTGTAGGTGCGGATCCGGTCACTGCGGTCGCCGCTGCCGATCAGGCTCTTGCGCTGGGCCGCTTCCTTGGCTGCGCGTTCGTTGCGGTCCTTGTCCCGCAAGCGCGCTGCGAGCACGGCCATGGCCTTGGCCTTGTTGCGGTGCTGGCTGCGGTCGTCCTGGCATTCCGCCACCAGGCCGGTGGGCAGGTGGGTGATGCGGATCGCGCTGTCGGTCTTGTTGACGTGCTGGCCACCGGCGCCGCTGGCGCGGAAGGTGTCGATGCGCAGGTCGGCCGGGTTGAGCTGGATCTCCTCCGCCTCGTCCGGCTCCGCCATCACCGCCACGGTGCAGGCACTGGTGTGAATGCGCCCCTGCGATTCGGTCGCCGGCACCCGCTGCACGCGGTGGCCACCGGATTCAAACTTGAGCCGGCCATACACCCCGTCGCCCTCCAGCCGCAGCACCAGTTCCTTGTAGCCACCCAGGTCGGATTCGTTGGACGACAGCACCTCATGGCGCCAGCCCTGGCTCTCGGCAAACCGGGTGTACATGCGGGCCAGGTCGCCCGCAAAGAGCGCCGACTCATCACCGCCGGTCCCGGCCCGGATTTCCAGGAAGGCCGGCCGTTCGTCGTCCGGGTCCTTGGGGATCAGGGCCAGTTGCAGCGCCTGGTCCAGTTCGGCCATGTCAGCTTCGGCGGCGGTGATTTCCTCCCGCGCCATGGCCATCATCTCGGCGTCGCCACTGTCCAGCAGCTCCCGCGCGGCGGCCAGGTCACTTTCGCGCTGCTGGTAGCGCTGGTAACGCGCCACCAGCGAGGACACTTCCGCCTGCTCACGAGTGAGGGCGCGGTAGCGCTTCATGTCGGCCGCGACGCTGCCGTCGGCCAGCGTGTTGTCCAGCTCGACCAGGCGGAAGCCGAGGCGCTCGAATTGTTGGCGAAGGGTGTCGTTCATGGCGGTGGGCTCGCTGCGCTGGATGAGTGCGCGCTGTCGGGCGTTGGGCCTCGCTCCGAAGGGGGTGGGTGCAGGCCGAATGGTGGGGAGCCGGACCGGCTGACCGGCGCACGGGCCAGTCTGGGTGCGGTGCGCGAGATGCGCAGGGGGCTCGCTGGGCCGGGCGCTGTGGGCCCGGCGTTGCCAATGGAGCGTCGCTAAGACTCGGCGCTGTCGCGGCCTGCGGCACCGCCGCCGGACCCATCGACCTCCCGCGCGGTGTTGCGCAGGAAGAGCCGCGAAACGGTCTGGGCCATGGCCAGACGTTGCTCACCATCGCTGCTGTTGAGCTCCGCCATGGCGCCGTGCAGCATCTTCTGCGTGAGCCCCTTGGACAGGGCTTCCAGCACGGTATCGATGTCCTGGCCCTTGGCCAGCATCTTGCGGGCGCGCTGGATTTCGGCCTGGCGCCAGGTGTCGGCTTGCTGGTGCAGGGCCTGGATCAGCGGCACCGTGTGGCGCTGGCCCAGCCAGTGCACAAAACTCTGCACGCCGTTTTCGATGATGGCTTCCGCCTGCTGGACCGCCGCCTGGCGCTTTTCGCCAGCGGTCTGGACCAGTTGGGAGAGATCGTCCACGGTGTAGAGATAGACGTCGTCCAGTTGAGCGACTTCGGGTTCGATGTCCCGCGGTACGGCCAGGTCCACCATGAACATCGGGCGGTGTTTGCGGCGCTTGAGCGCGCGTTCCACGGCGCCCAGGCCGATCAGCGGGAGGCTGGAGGCGGTGCAGGAGATCACCGCATCAAATTCATGCAGGCGCTGCGGCAGGTCTACCAGCCGCACCGCTTCGGCGCCCAGGTGGGTGGCCAGCTTCTGCCCGCGCTCCAAGGTGCGGTTGGCGACCGCCAGGCCCTTGGGGCCCTTGGCGGCGAAGTGCGTGCCGACCAGTTCGATCATTTCGCCCGCACCGACCAGCAGCACGCGGATGTCGGCCAGGTTTTCAAACAGTTGCGATGCCAGCCGAACCGAGGCGGCCGCCATGCTGATGGAGTGGCTGCCAATTTCGGTGGAGCTGCGGACTTCCTTGGCCACCGAGAAACTGCGCTGGAACAGCTGGTGCAGCGTGGTGCCCAGCGTGCCGGCCTGCTCCGCCTCCCGGACGGCCTGCTTGAGCTGGCCGAGGATCTGCGGTTCACCCAGCACCATCGAGTCCAGCCCGCTGGCCACGCGGAAGGCGTGCCGTGCGGCCTTGCTGTCTTCCGCCACGTAGGCATGGTCCATCAGCGTGGCACTGCCGACGCCGCCCATGCCGGCCAGCCAGTCCACTGCCGGGCGCACCATATCGGGGCTGCCGGCCACATAGAGCTCGGTACGGTTGCAGGTGGACAGCAGGGCGGCTTCAGGGAGATCTGGCGAGCGGCGGGCTGCCGCACGAGCGCCCTGGCCGAGCTGGTCCGTGAAACCTTGAAGCGTGGGAGCCAGTTGCTCCAGGGTGAACGCGAACCGTCCGCGCAGGTCCAAAGGCGCGGACTGATGGTTCAAGCCAAGAGCAAAGACCGTCATGATGGCGCCGATTATAAAATTCCTGACGAACTCCCGCACCTCCATGGGGAAAGCCCAGCGCTGTTCCGTCAAGGATGCGTTGGTTTCTCTCTTCTGGACGGTTGTTTTCCCATCAAACCGAATGAGTCACGCTTGAACCCCCTGGACGTCGTCTGGCATCTCTGCAACCTGTTCATCCCGGCCTGGGCCGTGGCCGTGCTGATGGCCCTGGCCCTCAAGCTGCTGTGGCGGGAGCGCGCCCGGGGTATGGCGTGGTCCAGCCTGGCGCTCTGGGGCGCGGCCGGCGGCTCAATGGCGGCGCTGTTTGCGGTGCTGATCTTCGGGCGGGACGGCAGCATGGCCGGTTACGGCCTGATCCTGCTGGGGGTCACCATCCCGCAGTGGGGGCTGACCTGGCAGAAGTCGCCCAACAGCTGAGCGGCCGACCCCAAGGGCCTGTACCCACGGCCGGGCGCCCTGCAGGCCGGCCTTGAGGCCAGTATTGCGGCGGCCTTGCCGCCGGGCGTTGAGTAGGCCCTGTGGCCAGTCGCTGAGTAGGCCCTGCGGCCGGTCGTTGAGTCGGCCCTGCGGCCTTAGGCCGCCGACGACTCCGTCAACGGCACTTCCGCCCGCAACGAGTGGGCAAAGGCCTCGGTGATGCGCAGCGGGATCAGCTGGTGCATCAGCCGTTCATGGCCCTTGAAGTTGACGATGCGGTTGCATTCCGTACGGCCCATCAATTCCGTGGCATCCCGGCGCGCGTGGCCGGAGACCAGCACCTGCACCGTCTTGCCCACCAGTTCCTGGTTGTAGCGGATGGCGGTGGCCTCGATCTCGGCTTGCAGCTCCTGCAGCCGGCGGACCTTCACCTCATGGGGCGTGTCGTCCTGCAGGTTGGCGGCGGGGGTGCCGGGGCGAGGGCTGAAGATGAAGCTGAAGGAGGCGTCGAAACCGACGTCGCGCACCAGCTGCATGGTCTTGGCATGGTCCTCGTCCGTCTCGCCGGGGAAGCCGACGATGAAGTCGCTGGCGATGCGGATGTCGGGGCGCACCGCGCGCAGGCGCCGCACGATGCTCTTGAACTGCAAGGCCGTGTAGCCGCGCTTCATGGCGCTGAGGATGCGGTCGCTGCCATGCTGCACCGGCAGGTGCACATGGTTCACCAGCTTGGGAATCTTGCCGTAGGCATCGATCAGGCGCTGGCTGAACTCGTTGGGGTGGCTGGTGGTGTAGCGGATGCGCTCAATCCCGGGGATCTCGGCCACATACTCCAGCAGCAGGGCGAAGTCGGCAATCTCGACGCCGGTCTCTGCGCCCTCCACCGCTTCATCCAGGTCCGCCCCCATGCCTGCGCTCATCCGGCCGCGGTAGGCGTTGACGTTCTGTCCCAGCAGCGTCACTTCCTTCACACCCTGGTCCGCCAGGCCCGCCACTTCCTCCAGCACATCCTCGAACGGACGGCTCACTTCTTCGCCGCGGGTGTAGGGCACCACGCAGTAGGAGCAGTACTTGGAGCAGCCTTCCATGATCGAGACAAAGGCGCTGGCGCCTTCGACCCGGGCGGGCGGCAGGTTGTCGAACTTCTCAATTTCCGGGAAGCTGATGTCCACCTGCGGGCGCAGCTGCGACTGGCGCTGCGCCAGCATCTGCGGCAGGCGGTGCAGCGTCTGCGGGCCGAACACCACGTCGACATACGGCGCGCGTTCGATGATGGCCGCCCCTTCCTGGCTGGCGACGCAGCCGCCCACGCCGATCAGCGTGCCCTTGGCTTTCAGGTGCTTGATGCGCCCCAGGTCGGAGAACACTTTCTCCTGCGCCTTTTCCCGCACCGAGCAGGTGTTGAACAGGATCAGGTCGGCCTGTTCCACGTCGGTGGTGGGCTCGTAGCCCTCGGCGGCGCGCAGTACATCGGCCATCTTGTCCGAGTCGTACTCGTTCATCTGGCAGCCGAAGGTCTTGATGAACACTTTCTTGGTCATGGCAAGGACTCCAGGCCCGGTGCTTCAAAAGCCCGGGCCGTGCAGGGGCGCTGGACGGTCTATCGGAACAGAAAACGCGTCAGCGAAATATCAGGGGTGCAGCCAGCCTGGAGCGGGTTGCACGCGGACCACGGATTCACCGCCGTGCCATCACCACCAGGACGACTTGGTCCATTTCTGGTTGGCAGCATCAAAAGCCCATTCAGAGGCTTCCTTGTAGTTGCTCGGCCACGGCTTGTTGGCCAGCTCGACGCTGTTGAGCACCCACACATCCATCAGCAGGCCGCTGATATCCACCGTGTAATGGACCGTCAGCTTCTGGCCCGCGATGGTGTTGGAGAGCGCCACCATGTCGTTCGCGTCCTTGATGCGGGCGCCGGGGGCCAGGCGCGCGCTCTTGCCGTTGAGGGTGACCTCGGGAGGGACGCCCACCACGAGAACACCCCGCAGGGCCTTGGCCGGGAAGAATCGGTGGCCGATGGCGGCCTGGGCCTGCGCGGTCTGGGGCAGGAGGGCGGTGCCAACGGTGGCGGTGAAGACGGCAATGCTGGCAGCCAGGGCTCGAAGGGCACGTTGAGGTGCGCGCGAGCCGGGCCGGGCGGGCATGGCACAGCGATACATGGTGTAGATCCAGTGGCTGCGAAAAGCGGCAAGTGTAGCGGCTGCGGGGCCACGGCGGCATGGGGCGCCGCAGGGCTTACACGGTGTGACCAGGCGCTTGACTCGCTGGCGGGCCAACGGGCCGACCAGAGCGGGCCGACCAGAGCGAGCCGACCAGAGCGGGCCGACGGGAGCGGGCCGACGGGAGCGTTCCGTTCGGGGCGCCTGTTCAGAGCGGTCGAGCCGCGTTGCGCGCCTGCGGCGCCGTGTTCATCGCAACGGGGCGTTCCGCCATCGCTGGTGGCTCGGGCAGCACATAGACCACACCCGCGCCATGACCCAGCGTGGGGCGGACGACCTGGTCGAAGAAGTCGCCAGTGACGATGACGCAACCGAGCGAGATGCGGTTGTCTTCCGGGGTGGCGGAGGCCAGCCGCTCGGCGCGGCGCTCGCTGGCGGGGGACGGGCGCAGGCGGTGGATGGCAAAGGCGGCGTCGTAGTCCACCCAGATCACGGCTTCCCCCTTGAGGTTGCGGCCGGGCAGGGTGTCGTAGCGGCCGGAGGGGGTGGTGCGCAGCGCAGGAGGAATGCCGGTGGCGACCATCTCGCCGACGTTCGGGGCAAGGTCGTCTCCACGGGCCAGGCCGAGCAGGGCGGGGGTGGCGCCGGTGAGCTGGCCGTCGGCATTGAAGACAAACAGGCGGGCGTCCTTCTTGTCCACCACGGCGAAGGGAAGGCCGCGGGCGTCACCGCCTTCAAAGGCCATGCGGGCCATCTGGCGGGCTTCGGTAGAGATGCTAGCGTCACGAAAGTCCACCTGCTGCAGACGTGCCGACCTTGACGTGCTGGCGGTGAGCACACGAGAGGCCGGCTTCGTGGCGGACTGGGAGGGCAGCGGCGCGGGCAGTGGTGCCCGGGAGGGCGCCGGCAGGGCGTCGCCCGGGGTCGCCGCAGGCGCGAGTTCGGCCGCGTGGGCAGGCTCGCCGGCCAGCACCATGCTCATGACCACGGCACCCCACACGCCGTGCCAACCCAATAACAACAACCCTTTCATACCGCTTGCTACCCCATCGTCGTGAAGACCAACCGCTGTCTTCCGGGGGCGGATATTACGAAGGGATGGCCGCTTTCAGGCGGTAATCAGGCGGGGAAAACGCCCCGGATTTTCCCTGGGAGCGAGAAGAGGGCGGCGTGCGTTTGAAAGTACCGGGGTGCGTGCGGGCGGCGTACAGGTTGGCGGCGGTGTGGCGGGGCCGGGTGGATGTCGTGCGCCGTAAGCCTGCTGCGCGGTGGCGGGGGCATGGCTTTGCGGTTCGCGTGCCCTCGTTGCATGCCCTCGCCAGGCCCTCCATTTTTGGGTGGCCGTTAGGGATAGCACGGGCGCTTCTCGCCCCGTAACCATGGGAGCGTGCGCATGATGCGCGCGTCATTCGCGTAGCGTGCTGGAATCGCTTGCCCAGAACGCCGCATTACGGTGCAGCAACAAGCGCGTCTGTGCGCGTACAGACAATTCAACAATGACAATGAAATCGGGAACTCGACCATGCTGATGGGTGCCGTCCGCGTCGCATTAAGGCGCCCCTACACCTTCTTCGTGCTGGCCTTGTTGTTGCTCATCATCGGGCCCCTGGCCGCGCTGCGCACTCCCACCGACATCTTCCCGGAGATCAAGGTGCCGGTGATCGCGGTGGCCTGGCAATACACCGGCCTGCCGCCGGACCAGATGGCCGGCCGTATCTCGACGCTGTTCCAGCGCACGCTGACGACCACCGTCAACGACATCGAGCACATCGAGTCCAACAGCTATCCCGGCGTCAGCGTCGTCAAGATCTTCTTCCAGCCGGGCGTCAACGTGGCCGTGGCCAATGCGCAGGTCACCGCCGTGTCGCAGGTGGTGGTGCGGCAGATGCCTGCCGGCATCACGCCGCCGCTGATCCTGAACTACAACGCCGCCACGGTGCCCATTCTTCAGCTGGCCCTGTCCGGCAAGGGGCTGTCCGAACAGCAACTGTTCGACCTGGGGTTCAACACCATCCGCACCCCGCTGGTGACGGTGCCAGGCGCCGCCATCCCGCTGCCGTATGGCGGCAAGCAGCGCCAGGTGCAGATCGACATCAATCCGGCCGCGCTGCAGGCGCGTGGCCTGTCTGCCCAGGACGTGGCCAATGCGCTGGCCACCCAGAACGTGCTCACCCCCATCGGCACGCAGAAGATCGGTGAGCTGGAGTACACGCTGCAGCTCAACAGCGCACCGTCCGCCATCGAGGAGCTCGGCCAGCTGCCGGTGAAGGTCGTCAACGGCGGCACCATCTATCTGCGCGATGTGGCCGATGTGCATGACGGTAATGCCCCCCAGACCAACATCGTGCATGTGGACGGTGGCCGCTCGGTGCTGATGTCGGTGCTGAAGAACGGCGCGGCCTCGACGCTGGCCATCGTGGACGGCATCCGCGCCAAGCTCGACGACCTCAAGGCCACCTTGCCCGAAGCGTTGGAGGTCAAGCCGATCAATGACCAATCCCTGTTCGTGCGAGCGGCCGTCAAGGGCGTGGCCATCGAAGGTGCCATCGCGGCAGCGCTGACCAGCGCCATGATCCTGCTGTTCCTGGGCAGCTGGCGTTCGACGCTGATCATCGCGGTGTCCATCCCGCTGTCCATCCTCGGGTCGCTGATTGCGCTGGCCGCCGTCGGCGAGACACTCAACCTGATGACCCTGGGCGGGCTGGCGCTTGCGGTGGGCATCCTGGTGGATGACGCCACGGTGACCATCGAGAACATCAACTGGCACCTGGAACACGGCAAGGACGTGGAGACCTCCATCATGGATGGCGCCCGTCAGATCGTCACCCCGGCCTTTGTGTCGCTGCTGTGCATCTGCTTCGTGTTCATCCCGATGTTCTTCCTGGAGGGCGTGTCGCGTTTCCTGTTCGTGCCGATGGCCGAGGCGGTGATCTTCGCGATGGTCTGCTCCTTCATCCTGTCGCGCACCCTGGTGCCGACGATGGCCAAGTACCTGCTCAAGCCGCATGCCCCGCTGACCGATGGTCATGGCCACATCGCCGGCCAGCCGTCGCGCAATCCGCTGGTGCGCTTCCAGCGCAATTTCGAGGCGAAGTTCGAGCGTGTGCGCGAGTCCTATCGCGGCTTGCTCACGTCGGCACTCAGCCACCACCGGCCCTTCCTGATCGGTTTTGTGGTGGTGGTGCTGGCCTCGTTTGCGCTGGTGCCTTTCATCGGCAGCAACTTCTTCCCGCAGGTGGACTCCGGCCAGATCCTGATGCATGCCCGCGTGCCGGTGGGCACGCGTGTGGAGGAAACCGCCGCCCGTTTCGCCCGGATCGAGGCGGCCGTCCGTCGTGTGATCCCGTCCGACCAGATCGAGACGCTGGTGGACAACATCGGACTGCCCCCGTCCAGCATCAACCTCACCTACAACAACACCGGCGTGATGGGCACGCAGGATGGCGACATGCAGATCGCGCTGGTCGAGGGCCACGCCCCCACGGCGGACTACGTGCGGCGCCTGCGTGAAGTGCTGCCGCGCGAGTTCCCGGACACCACCTTCTCCTTCCCGCCCGCGGACATCGTCAGCCAGATCCTGAACTTCGGGTCGCCCGCCCCGATCGACGTGCAGATCCGCGGCCGTGATGTCGAATCCAACTTCGGTTATGCGCAGCAACTGCTGAAGAAGATCAAGGCGATCCCTGGGGTGGCGGACGCGCGCATCCAGCAGTCCAACAAGGCGCCGCAGTTCAATGTGAATGTGGACCGCACCCAGGCCCAGCTGCTGGGCCTGAACACCCGTGACGTGGCCAACAGCCTGGTGGTGAACCTGGCGGGCAGCAGCCAGGTGGCGCCCACCTATTGGCTCAACCCGGTCAACGGCGTGAGCTACGCCATCGTGATGCAGACGCCGCAGCACCAACTGGATTCGCTGGCCGCGCTGGGCAACCTGCCGGTGGGCAATGGCAACGCGGCGGGCACGACCACGCTTGGCGGCCTGGCGGATTTCCAGCGCAGCACCGGCAGCGCCCTGGTGAGCCAGTACGACGTGCAGACCATGGTGCAGATCCACGCCACCACGCAGGACCGCGATCTGGGCGCCGTGGCCCGCGACATCCGCAAGGTGCTGGCGCAGACTGCCGCCGAGGTGCCCAAGGGCTCCAACGTGCAGCTGCTGGGCCAGGTCCGCACCATGGACCGTGCCTTTTCCGGCCTGCTGTTCGGCCTGCTGGGCGCGGTGGTGCTGATCTATCTGCTGATCGTGGTGAACTTCCAGTCCTGGCTGGATCCGGCGGTGATCGTCTCGGCGTTGCCCGCCGCGCTGGCCGGCATTGTGTGGATGCTGTTTGCCACCAACACCACCCTCTCGGTACCGGCACTGACCGGCGCCATCATGTGCATGGGCGTGGCCACCGCCAACAGCGTGCTGGTGATCAGCTTTGCGCGTGAGCGGCTGGAGGAACTGGGCAACGCCACGGCCGCTGCGCTGGACGCCGGCTTTGTGCGCTTCCGTCCGGTGCTGATGACCGCCCTGGCCATGGTGATCGGCATGTTGCCGATGGCCCTGGGCCTGGGCGAAGGCGGCGAGCAGAACGCCCCGCTGGGCCGCGCCGTGATCGGCGGGCTGATCTTTGCCACCTTTGCGACCCTGGTGTTCGTACCGGTGGTGTTCAGCCTGGTCCACCGCCACTACCAACCTCATGACCGTCGCGATGCCGACGACGCCGCAGCGCCGCTGCCGGCAGGAGATGCTTCCCATGCGAACTGATGCCCCTTCCACGCCCCGGCTCAAGGTGGCCACTGCTGTTGCCGCGCTCCTGGCGGTGGTGATCGTGTGCGCCGGCCTGTGGGCCCGCAAATCCAACGCGGAACAACTGCAAAACAGTGCCGATGACCGTGGCCAGCCCTCGGTCAACCTGATCTCGCCCAAGCCGTTGACCGCCGGTTCGCTGGAGCTGCCGGCACGCACCGAGGCCTGGTCGCGCGCGCCGATCTATGCCCGTGTGAGCGGCTATCTGAAGCGCTGGCAGGCGGACATCGGTGCACCGGTGAAGGCTGGCCAGTTGCTGGCCGAGATCGAGACGCCGGACCTGGACCAACAACTGGCGCAGGCCCGGGCGGAAGTCACGACGGCCCGCAGCAATGCGTCGCTGGCGGCGAGCACGGCCAAGCGCTGGCAGTCCCTGCTGGAATCCGACTCGGTATCTCGCCAGGAGGTGGATGAGCGCAGCGGTGATCTGGCGGCCAAGCAGTCCATGGTCAATGCCCTGCAGGCCAATGTGGACCGCATCCAGGCCTTGAAGCAGTTCACCCGCCTGACGGCGCCGTTCGATGGCATCGTGACGGCCCGCAATACGGATGTGGGCGCGCTGATCAACGTGGGCGGCTCGCCAGGCAGTGAGTTGTTCGTGGTGTCCGATGTGCGAAAGCTGCGGGTCTATGTGAACGTGCCGCAGCGGCAGGTGACGCTGGTGCGTCCTGGCGCCCAGGCCCAGCTGCGGGTGCCGGAGCGCCCAGGGCAGACCTTCACCGCCACGGTGGAGTCACAGTCGCGCTCGATCAATACCGGCACGGGTGCGATGCTGGTGCAACTGGTGGTGGATAACACCAAGGGCGAGCTGCTGCCGGGCGGGTTTGCCACGGTGCGTTTTGCGGGTGATGCCAAGGCTGCCGGCGCCGAAGCGTCCGGATCCGCATCCGCTGCGGTGGGCCTGCCCCCCGGTGCCGTGATCATCAACAAGGGCGGCGTGCAGGTGGCCACGGTGGATGCGCAGAACAAGGTGCAGCTGCGCAAGGTGACCATCTCGCGTGACCTGGGCACGGTGATCGAGATCAGCGCCGGCCTGAGCCCTCAGGACCGCGTGATCGAGAATCCGCCAGATGGCCTGGTCAATGGCGACGTGGTGCGCGTGAATGCGGAAGCAGCACCAGCCGCAGCAAAGGGGCGTCCGTGAGCACGCCCGGATTGCAGGTGCAGCATCGGATGCCATCCCGCCCGGCGCCTCAGGTCTCGCGGTCGCTGCGGCTGACGGCGGCTGCCGTGGTGGCTGTCTGCGCGGCCTTCACTGGTTGCGCGCAGGCGCCGAAGCTGGAGTTGCCCGTGGTGCCGCAGGCGCAGGCCTTCAAGGAAACCGGTGGTTCGCCCTGGGTGGCCGCGTCGTCGGAAGCGACGCTGGCCTGGGACGGCTGGTGGAAGGCCTATGGCGATGCGGAGCTGGATGCACTGGAGCAGCGGCTGATCGACAACAGCCCGGATCTGGCTTCCGCGCTGGCCCGTTATGACCAGGCCCGCGCCGCGACCGACAGCCTGCGCTCGGCCCAGTCACCGACGGTGAACACGTCGCTGAACGTACAGCGCGACCGGCAGTCGGAACGGCGCCCGCTGCGGGTGCTGGGGCCGACATCGCCGGATTGGTACAACAGCGCGACGCTGGGCCTGGACGCCAGCTATGAGCTGGACCTGTGGGGCCGCGTGCGCCAGCTGGTGGCCGGCGGCGTGGCCGCCGAGGCGGCGGCGCGGGCCGACCTGGCGGCGGCGCGCCTGCAACTGCAGGCCCAGTTGGCGGACAGCCTGGTGGCCCTGCGCGGCCTGGACCAGGACGACGAACTGCTGCGGGACGCCGAAGAGGCCTATGGGCGCGCGTTGGATCTGATCGAGCGTCGGCACAAGGCCGGCATCGCCTCCGGGCTGGACCTGGCGCGTGCGCAGGGGCAATTGGAGGCGGCCAAGTCGCAACGCAAGCAGTCACAGGCGCAACGCGCCGTGATGGAGCACGCGATTGCGGCGCTGGTGGGTGCGAATGCATCGGCCTTCTCGATTGAGCCCAAGGCGGTGGCCCTGGTCGTGCCGGTGGTTCCCACGGGCGTGCCCTCGACGCTGCTGCAGCGGCGCCCGGACATCGCCGCAGCGCAGCAGCGCGTGGCGGCCGCCACGGCATCGCTGGGGGTGGCCAGGACGGCGTACTACCCGTCTTTCACGCTGAGCGGGCAGGGCGGTTTCCAGACGAGTGACCTGGCTCACTTCGTGGAGGCGCCCAACCTGTTCTGGGCGATCGGTCCCACCCTGGCGTTCAACCTGTTCGACGGGGGCAAGCGCAAGGCTGACGAGGCACGCGCCGAGGCTGCCCTGGAGGAAACGGCTCAGAAGTACCGGGGTACGGTGCTGACGGCCTTCCAGCAGGTGGAAGACCAACTGGCGCTGCTGGACCGTTATGGTCAGGCGCTGGAGTCCGAGCGGGCCAACGTGGCGGCTGCCGACCGTTCACTGGCATTGGCCACCAACCGCTACAAGGCCGGCGCTGCAGGCTACCTGGAGGTGGTCACCTCACAGACCGCTGGGCTGACTGCCCGGCGCACGGCGGCGGATCTTGCAACGCGCCAGCGCCGAGCGTCCGTGCAGTTGGTGCGGGCGCTGGGTGGGGGATGGGACCCGGCCCAGGCCTCCACCCAGGCGCAGTGATGCGCACATACCGCCGTCATACCAGTTGAAGGTTTTTGAGAGACCAGAGGCAGCCTTCATTCCGTGCATTCCGTCACGAGAAGCTGCGTCACCGGAACGTGTGTCAGTTTCGGTAAAAGGCGGATCAACAGCGATACAAAGACTGGCCGCGCGCAGGTTGCATCGTTAGCCTGCGCGTCGATGTCGGTAAGACCACCCTTAGGTGGCCCACCCGAATCACGGTCGACCCGCCTTTCAGCGATGTCCGGTGGCCCCTGCAGAGCCACGCAGCCGCTTCGCTGACCGCAACGGTCATTCCCTGTCCACACTGCAACCGGCTGACCAGTCTGGAGCGACTGGCCGCCGGTCTGGCGCGAGCAATGGAGACAACCATTGGTGCTCGGGCTGGCGCAAGCGTGGGCGGATTGTTGATATACGCACTCTGGGAGTTCTCATGAACGCAATGCAACCGCGCCACCGTCTGGCGCTGATCGCTATCGCCTGTGGCGCCATGGCGCCCGCTGCTTACGCTGCCGATTGGCCGTCTGGTTTTTCAAAGTGCGCCGATGAAGGCGAAACCTGCAAGCTCGGCGACACCAGCGTGACCCGCCAGGTGTCGTTCGGCCTGAAGGACAAGTGGGTCCTGAAGACCTTCACCGGCAAGACCATCGCTTGCACCAGCGCCAACTTCGGCAACGCCGATCCGACCGCCGGCAAGGCCGAGAAGTGCGCTGTGGGTCCGGTTTCCGCTGCACCCGCACCGGCGCCTGCTCCTGCTCCGGCTCCGGCTCCGGCACCAGCGCCCGCACCGGCTCCCGCTCCTGCCCCCGCACCCGCACCCGCACCCGCACCCGCCCCGTCCGGCGCCAGCGGTGGCTTCGCCGGCACCGTGACCGGTGGCGGCACCAAGACGGCCGTGACCGTGTCCACTGCTGCAGCCATGCAGGCCGCCATCGATGCCTACAGCGGCAGCGGCGGCCTGGTGATCAACTACAACGGCACCTTCAACTTCGCCACCATCCCCGACCCCTGCACGCAGTGGAAGAAGGCCGCTGGCGACATCGTCGAGGTCAAGAACAAGAGCGACGTCACCATCCAGGGTGTGAACGGCTCTGCAGCCAATTTCGGCCTGGCCATCAAGGGCGGCGCGACCAACATCATCATCCGCAACATGACGATCGGTCTGCTGCCCGGCTCCATCGATGCCATCGGCATCGAAGGCCAGAGCAGCAAGTACCCCGGCTACATCTGGATCGACCACAACACCCTGTTCAGCTCGCTGGCAGAGTGCTCGGGCGCCGGTGACCTGGAGTTCGACGGCCTGATCGACAACAAGGCGGGTGCCCACCACATCACCTACAGCTACAACTACATCCACGACCACCACAAGGTCGGCCTGATCGGCTCCAGCGACAGCGACGCCAGCGACCGCTACATCACCTTCCACCACAACTACTACTACAACGTGGGTTCGCGCGTGCCGCTGCAACGCGCCGGCTACAGCCACATCTACAACAACCTGTTCTCCAGCATCGTGACCTCGGGTGCCAACATCCGCATGGGTGCGTACTCGCTGATCGAGTCGAACTATTTCGAGAACTCGCAGAACCCCGTGACCTCGCGCGACAGCTCGGCCATCGGCTATTGGGAACTGCGCAACAACAACATCAAGACCAAGGCCGACTTCGCGACCTACGGCATCAAGTGGGTGGCCAGCACCTCCTCGCCGACGCGTGACGCCACGGACTGGGTGAGCACCGCCAACTTCCCGATCGGCATCCCCTACAGCTACACGCCGCATGACCCGGCTTGCGTGAAGTCCAAGCTGCCGAGCGTGGCGGGTGCGGGCAAGTCGCTGGCGACGCTGAGCTGCAACTGATCGGCGAATCGTCGGCAAATTGTCGGCAAGCCGTCGGCGATTGGCTGGCGATCGGCTGGCGATCGGCCGGCGATCGGCCGGCGATTCGTCGGCGACCGATCGATCCACGACACTGCCGATCCAGCCGGATCGCGGTGTGGATTCACGTGCAGGTCGATCCTCCGGTCGATGCTGCACACCGGCCCGTCATCGGGATGATGGCGGGCTGACAGGACGCCCGGAGCACCGGACCCGGCAGGGGCACGCTGAAAGGCGTGCCCCTGTTGGCGCTGGTTTCAGCCGCGCTGGAATGCCGCCGCCAGATGTTCCGCCACGGTGCGGATGCGGGCGGTGCCACGCAGGTCGGGATGGGTGACCAGCCAGACCTCATAGGGAATCTTGCGCGCACGGTCCGGCCACAGCCGCACCAGCCCTTCGCGTTCGCCCATGTAGGCTGGCATTTCGCCGATGCCCAGGCCCGCGGCCACGGCCTTGCGGATCATCAGGCTGGAGTTGAAGGTCGTCACGACCCGGCCCTGGCGCGCTGGCTCATCGGCCATCGTGACCGCGCGGCCGCCTTCCAGATAGGGCTTGTAGACCAGCAAGTCATGGTTGGCAAACTCATCGTCCCGCGTGGGCCAGCCCCTGGCATCGAGATAGTCCTGGCTGGCGAACAGGGCCACCGGCCAATGCGCCAGCTTGCGCATGAAGAGTTCCGGGTTTTCCGGCTTCACTGAACGGATGGCCAGGTCCGCCTGCCGGCGTGCCAGGCTGACCACCTGCGTCGAGACCTCCAGGTCCACCCGGATGTTGGGGTGGCGCTGATGCAGCGCCGCCAGCGCCGGAATGATGAAGTCCACGGCCAGGGAATCCGTGCTGGTCACCCGCACGATGCCCGACAAGGTCTCGTCCTGGCCGGCAATCTTCTGCTGCAATTCCAACGCCGCTGCTTCCATCCGCCGTGCGGACGCGAGCGCAGCCTCTCCCGCCTGGGTGAGCACATAACCGTCCGAGGCCCGCAGGAACAGGGTCGCCCCCAGCTCACGCTCCATCGAGGCGATGCGCCGGCCCACCGTCGCCTGGTCCACGCCCAGTTGGCGGGCGGCCGCGCGCAGGGTGCTCTCGCGGCTGAGGGCAAGAAAAACACGGGTGTCGTCCCAGTTCATGGTGCAGGCGGGTTGGAAGGAAAGGACTGAGGCGCAGCAGGCGAGGGCCGGATGGCCAGCGCATCCGCAGCTGCCCGGGCGGCGAATGCAGCGCCTGATGCATAAATGCATCGAGAAGCTGCATCGCTGCAGCAACTTTACAGCACCTACAAGGCGTAATGTTCGGCCCTGGGTCGCGATCTCCGCGACCCTTGAGGAATCCAGAATGAACACCCTTCGCTCCACGCCTACGCCGCGTGCTGCTGCGACGGTCCACACCGTTGCAGCCAACGACGCGCATGCCCGTGTTGGCAACGCCGCAGCGGTCAAGGCCATCCTGGCGGGCTCGGCGGCCAGCCTCGTCGGCATCGGTCTGGCCCGTTTCGCCTATACGCCCCTGTTGCCCGCGATGATCCACGACCAATGGTTCCCCGCCTCCAGCGTGGCGTCGTTGGGGGCCGCCAACCTGGCGGGTTATCTCATCGGCGCCCTGAGCGGCCGGGCCATGGCCCGCTACGCCTCGCCAGTGATGGTGATGCGGCTGATGATGCTGCTGGCCTCGGTCTCCTTCCTGGCCTGCGCGTTCCCGCTCTCGGAGGTGTGGTTCTTTGTCTGGCGTCTGGTGTCCGGTGTGGCTGGTGGCGCCATCATGGTGCTTGTCTCCGGCGTGGTGCTGCACCACGTCCCGGTGGAACGCCGAGGCATTGCCAGCGGCGCCATCTTTCTGGGCATCGGGCTGGGCGTGGTGCTCTCGGGTACCTTGGTGCCGCTGATGCAGACCTACAGCCTGCGAGCCGCCTGGCTGAGCATTGGCGCGGTCGCTCTGCTGATGACCCTGGCCACCTGGGCCGCGTGGCCCGCGCAGGACAAGGCGGACACGCCGGCCACGCTCGCCTCGCTGCAGCGGCCGCGTCGGCTGGCCGCACCCGTCAAGCGGCTGCTGGTGCAATACGGGCTGATGGCCGTGGGCCTGGTGCCGGAGATGATGTTCCTGGTGGACTACGTGAGCCGCGGGCTTCACCACGGCGGTGGCCTCGGTGCGGGCGCCTGGGTGGCCTATGGCCTGGGGGCGATGGCGGGGCCGTTGCTCTACGGGATGGCGGCCGACCGATTCGGTGCACGTGCCGCCATTCGTGCCGCACTGCTGGGGCAGGTGCTGGCGGTGCTGGCCTTGACCCAGGCCGTTCAACCGGCGCTGCTGCTGCTCATTGCCGCTGCCATCGGCTCGTTTCCCGCCGGTGCCGTGCCGCTGGCGCTGGCCCGGGTGCATGAGCTGGTGCCGGAGGCCCATGCCCGGCAGGCCATGTGGAGCCGCGCCACCGTGGCCTTTGCCCTGACGCAGGCGGTGAGCGGTTATGCCTACTCGTCACTCTACGGGGCGACGGGTGGCCACCACCTGGTGCTCTTTGCCATCGGCGGTGTGGCCTTCCTGGTGACCTTTGCGCTGGATGCGCGTGGGCAGGACCCCCGTCCGCTGGCGGCAGTCTGAAGCGGCGCCGTGCGGCACGAGCGGGCTGCTGTATGCATCCGTCGCCCAGGGGACCCTGGGACATCTGCCATCCAGGGGAGGCGCAGGCCCTGCCGCCGTTGCACCATGGGGGCATGAATCCGACTCCCCCGGGCGCGGACGGTCGCGCCACGGACGACCGCCAGCCCTCACTCAGGAACGCGGCGCTGCCGCAGGTGGCTGCACGCGCGCTGCCGCGGCCGGACATGGTCACCGCCGTCATCCGCCAACGCGTGCGCGCGGACCATCGCCCCGCCTATGAGGCCTGGCTGCATGAGGTGATTCCCATCGCCGGCCGCTTCCCCGGCCATCGCGGCGTGCAGGTGGTGCCGCCGCCGTCCGGCTCGCTGGAATACACCATCACCATCCACTTCGACACGCTGGCGCATGCCCAGGACTGGTTCAGCTCCGAGGCGCGGCAATCGTTGCTGCAACAAGTGCAGCCGCTGCTGGACGCGCCGGAGGAAGTGAAGACGGTGACCGGCCTGGAGTTCTGGTTCGAATCGCCCGCTTCGGTGCCACCGCCGCGCCGCTTCAAGCAGGCGCTGGCCACGCTGTCGGTGATCTTCCCGCTGACCACGGTGCTGGGGCTGACCTTGGCGCCGGCCTTTCACAGCTGGCTGCCGAGCCCTTGGGGACGGCTGGCCGGCAACCTGGCCGTGGCGTCCATCACCGTGTTCCTGATGACCTACCTGATCATGCCGCGCTATACGCGGTTGATCAGCGCCTGGTTATCGCGCTGAGCCCGGGCGGGGCGGCACTTCGTCGTCCGGAGCCTGAGTCGGCTTCTTCACTGGAGAGGGATGGCTGCGGTCCACATCCCCCGGCGATTCCGGCCCGGTCTGGCCGGTCTCCCCGACGCGATGGTCCTCACTGTCGTGTTCCATGCCGCCTTGCAGGCCGGGCGGGAAATCGGAGGCGGATCGAGGCTTGGTCATGAGGCATCCTTCTCAACAGGCGGCACAGCTCGGCAGCCGGACGTCTTCTGGAGTGGCCTTCGCGCGTGAGCGCTGGCGGCGATGCCACGCGCCCAGCGGCACCAGCCCCAGGGCCACCAGCAACCAGGAGGCGGGCTCCGGTGCCAGCAGCGGGGCGGCGGAGATCGAATAGTCCACGCCGGAGCGCGACGACAGCGTATAGCTCAGCAGAGCGCCATCCAGCGTGGTCAGCCTGGAAATGCCGTTCCAGTAGATGCCCGGGTTCTCGTCGGTATAGGCGGCGCCGTTGGTGGAGACGCCCTGGCTGTTCAGGTCGCTGGTCAGCAACATGTAGAGATCCAGCGGCACCGCCTGGTTGAGACCGATGTCCGCCACGAAATTGAAGACCCCATACGTCCGCCCATCCGGGCCGTAGCCGCTCTGGTAGCTCTCGAGCAGGGTGGTGCCGTCGTAAGACAGCGTCTTGTTGGTCTCCCAGGTGGCGAAATGGTCGTCAATGCCCAGCATGAAGAAGGTGTTGAGCGCTCCGGCAGTGCCGGAGACACCACCGGGCACGGCGCTGGCGTCAAGGAAGGTTTCGCTGCTGCCTTGCAGCACGACGCTGAAATACAGCAGGGCGCGGGAGCCGTAGTCGCCGGTGCTGAAGGTCAGTGTGTCGCCCAGGTAGGCCTCCGCATGGGCCGATGCGGAACCCGGCCCCGCGAACGCGGTGCCCAGGCTGCCGGAGACCGAGCCGGCCCCCAACGTGGTGGAGGCGAAGGCGCTGGAGACTGAAGGTTCTCCGGCCCCACCGCCGATGACCGCCGCGGAAACCGAGGAGGGGGCGCTGCTGCTGCCGGTGGACTGGTCACTCTGGGTGTTGCCGCCCGCCGTGACGGTCACGCTCTGGAACGAGTCGGGTGGGCGATTGAACTGCGCGTAGGCGGCGGTGTGAGCGCAGAGCAGGCCCAGCGTCAGTGCAAGGGCCTGGGTGACAGGTCGGACAAAGGTCTTCATGGGACTCCCCGTGGTGGGCCATCCGCCGCCGAACGTGACGATTGGCGGGGCTACGGGAGCAAGCGTGATGCCCGCCGACCCGAGGGGAATCCATAGGTTTGATGATGACCGCCGGGCCGGTCAGCCTCCGTCAGATCTTGTCAGACCTTGTCGCTGACACCCGCGCTGTCGAAACTCGCCATCTCCGACAGCACCTGGCAGGCCGACACCAGCAGCGGCCAGGCCAGCGCTGCGCCGGAGCCCTCCCCCAGGCGCAGGCCCATGTCCAGCAGCGGATGGGCCCGCAGTGAGTCCAGCATCAGGCGGTGGCCCGACTCATTCGAGCGGTGGGCAAAGATGCAGCGTTCCAGCACGGCCGGCTGCAGCCGCGAGGCCACCAGCACGGCGGCACCGGTGATGAACCCGTCCACCACGATGACCCGGCGCTCCAGCGCGGCCTGCAGCACGGCGCCCACCATCATGGCGATCTCCAGACCACCGAGGGCGGCCAGCGCGGTGAGTGGTTCGGTGGCACGCGGATGACGTTGCAGGGCCCGGGTCAGGACCTCCAGCTTGCGTTGCAACTGGGCGTCGTCCAGCCCGGTGCCCCGGCCCACGCAGTCCGCCAGCGGGAAGCCTCCGAGGCGGGAGAGCAGCAGCGCGGCGGCGGAGGTGTTGCCAATGCCCATTTCGCCCAGCAGCAACACGTTGCCGGGGCGCTTTTGCAGCAGTGTCTTGCCGGCGGCCACCGCAGTGACACATTCGTCGGTGCTCATGGCGGGGCCAGCCAGCATGTCGGCCGTGCCCATGGCGATCTTGGCGATCAGCAGGCCGTCGCGCGGCTGGAAGCGATGCTTCACACCGGCATCCACCACGCTGAGGGTCAGGCCGTGCTGGCGGGCCAGCACGGACACCGCCGCGCCGCCGGCCAGGAAGTTCTCGACCATCTGCCAGGTCACGTCCGACGGATAGGCGGACACCCCATGGGCCGCAATGCCGTGGTCAGCGGCAAAGACCATCATCTGGGGTTCGCGCAGCTGCGGCGTCTCGGTGCCCAGGATCAGGCCCAGGCGCAGCATCAGGTCTTCCAGCCGACCCAGGGAGCCCAGCGGCTTGGTCTTGCGGTCGATGCGGTGTTGAAGCTGGGCCGCCAGCGCGCTGTTGTGCAGCGAGGCGATGGTGGGAATCAGGTCGGAAGCGGTGGTCATGGCGGAACGGGGGAGAGACGGAAGAAAAAACGGCGCAGACTGAGTAACGCAGGAAGCCACTGACTGGACCTCAGGGGCTTCCCTTAGTCTGAACGTGTCAGGGTGGAACGGCGGCGGGTGGCGCCGCGCCTCGGGGCAGCAGCAGCCCGGCGAGCACGCCCGGCGCGAAGTGGCGGTCCACGTAATCGGCGAGTTCGTTGAACACCTGTTCCAGCGGGCGGACCGGCCGCTGGAACAAGGCCGTGAGCACACGCTCGTCCTCGAACAGGCCGTGCGCGTAGTGGCCCAGCACCGGGCCATGTTGCCAGCCGATGGTGTTACCCCGGTCGTCAAAGAGCACCGGCGTGGCGGCAGCCAGCGACGGGTGCTGCGCGGTGCGGCCGTGGTGGATCTCGTAACCGTGTGCGGGCTGGCCGCCCAAGGCGGACCAGGGCGCGTCCAGGCGGGCTGCAAAGCGGGCCTCGGTCTCGCGCAGCAGCTTCTCGCGCTCGAACTGGGTCACCAGGGGCAGCAGGCCCAGGCCGGGGGCGTTTCCATCCAGCCCGTGGGGGTCGATCAGCGCCTCACCCAGCATTTGCAGCCCGCCGCAGATACCCAATACCCGCCCGCCTGCCGCCGCGTGGTCGGTGATGGCCTGGTCCAGGCGCTGTGCACGCAGCCAGGCCAGGTCAGCCGCCACGGCCTTGGAGCCGGGCAGGATGATCCAGTCCACGTCCACCAGATCGGCGGGTGTACGCGCCCAGCTCAGGCGCACGCCGTCGAGTTGGCGCAACGGCTGGAATTCGTCCAGGTTGGACAGGCGTGGATAGGCCACCACCGCGACCCGGCAGGCCCCCGCCGTGCCGGTGCTGCGGTCGTCAAACACGCCGTCTTCCTCGGGCAGGCCGTGGCCACGCCACATCGGCAGCGTGGCCATGGTGGGCACCCCGGTGAGGGCCTGCAGCATGTCGGGGCCCGGGGCCAGCAATGCCGCATCCCCGCGGAAACGGTTGAGCACAAAACCCCGGATCAGCGCGCGCTCGTGCTCGGGCAGCAGTTGATGCGTGCCGAACAGGTGGGCAAAGGCGCCGCCCCGGTCGATATCGCTCACCAGCAGGCAGGCGGCGTCGGCCTCGCAGGCGGTGCGCATGTTGACGTAGTCGCTGGCATGCAGATTGATCTCCGCCGGTGATCCGGCCCCTTCGATCACCACCACATCGTTCTCATCCAGCAGCGCATGCAGCGCCATGCGGGCGCTGGCCCAGAGGGCCTCGCTGCGGGCGCGCCAGGGTGCGCGCGTCAGCGCTTCGTCCACCTCGCCCAGCACCACCACCTGGGAAGCCGTGTCCTTCTCCGGCTTCAGCAGCACCGGGTTCATGCGGACCTCGGGGCGGGCGCGGGCGGCCAGGGCCTGGAAATACTGGGCAGAGCCGATCTCGCCCATGCGTCCGCCCACGCCGGGCACCACCCGGGCGTTGTTGCTCATGTTCTGGGCCTTGAAGGGCACCACACGCAGCCCCTGCCGCGCATACCAGCGGCACAGCGCCGTGGTGAGGAAACTCTTGCCGGCGCCGCTGGTGGTGCCCAGCACCATCACCGCGCGGCCGCGACGGGCGCCTGGGGTTTTGTCAGTCACGAAACATCCTCTTGAGGGCCGGTGATGCGGTGGAGGTCCACGTCAGTGAGAGAGGCGCCCGCCAGGCGATGGCGCCCCGTCAACTGATGGAGCGCCTGTACCAGCGCGTCCACGGCTTCGGGCTTCTGCACCGACAGGCGCACCCAGCCGGGGCGCTGGAAAGAACGGGCATCCCGCAGTTTGATGCCGTGGGTGCGCAAGGCCTGCACCAGATCGACCGGCGCAGGGGTAGCCGCACTGAGCTGGCCGGGCGGCAGGCCGGCCTCGGCCCCTGGTAGCCGTGCCAGCCAGAAATTGGACACGCTGCCAGCCATGGGCTCAAACCCGCAGGCTGCGAGACGTGCCCGTTGCTCGTCGCCCCATTGGCGCAGCAGCGGACGGGATGCCATCAACCCGTCCTTCACGCGCTCGCAGGCCCAGGCGCGCAACAGTGCTTCGCCTTCAGCGGAGAGCACCCAGCTGGAGGCCAAGGTCTCCATGCGCTGGCGCCACGTCTCGTGGGCGGGCGCCAGCAGATAGGCGGCCCGAACGCCAGTCAGGGCCAGGGCCTTGTTGGGGCAGATCAGGCGCCATACTCGATTCGCCATCTCCTCGGGCAAGGCTGATGAGCCGAGCAGACGCAGCGGTTCATAGGCCTGGTCCACCACCACATGGCTGCCGGTGTCCCTGCAGGCACGCGCGACGAGCGCCCAGTCAGCTGCACTGAACGTGGCGCCGGTGGGGTTGCACGGATCACAGATCCAGACCAGGCAAGGTTGGTCCATGGCCGCTGCCAGGGCCTGGGTGTCCGCATAACCGACCACGGCAAGCCCCAAGGCTTCGGCGGCCGCGCGGTAATCGCCGAAACCTGGCTGGGGCACGCAGACGCGTCGAATGCCCGCCAGCAAGGCCACGAGGCTGAGCCGACGGATGGCCTCCGCCCCACCGGCTGTCGGCACCACACGGTGCGGCGCCACGCCGTGCCAGTCGCCCAGATGGGCTCGCAGCATGGCGTAGGCGGGGTCGGGATACCGATGCCGGTCGGCAGACAGCACGGCCTCCAGCACGGCGGGCGGCGGGCCCGAGGGATGGGCATTGGTGGAGAAGTCGTGCAGCACCGGCGGTCCAGCGTCCGTGCCGCCATGGACTGGAAGGGTGGTGGCGGAGCGGGTGTTCATCACAGCGCCCTCAACCCGATGGCCAGCAAGGCCACCACCGACACGCTGCGCCACAGCGCCTGGCGGGCCAGCGCTTGCGCGGTGACCATGTCGGCGGCGCCGATCTCGCCGCCATGCGCATTCAGCTCATAGTGCCCCGGCTTCGTCAGCCGTCGGCCCAGCCGCAGTGCCATGGCGCCCATCGGCCAGCCGCCGTTGGGCGACGGCGTGCGGCCGGATTCCCGCCACAGCGGGCCGAGAAGGGTCGGGTGCAAGGCCACCATGGCCAGGCCGGTCAGGCGAGCCGGCAGCCAGGACAGCACGTCGTCCACCCGTGCGGCCCATTTGCCCGCCCACTCCCAGTCGCCGCGATAACCCCACATCGCATCCGCCGTGTTGGCGAAGCGGTAGAGCGCCGCACCGGGCAGCCCGGCCACGGCAAACCAGAACAGCGGCGCCACGACCGAATCATTGAGGTTCTCCGCCAGGGTCTCGATGGCGGTTTCGCGAACCTCGGTGGCCGTCAGCACGGAGGTGTCGCGGCTGACCAGTCGGGAGAGCTGCCGCCGCCCGTCGTCCAACGAGCGCGTCAGCGCCGTCTCCACGGCGGCCACTTCCTCGTGCAGCATGCGCCAGGCCAGCATCGGCTTGAGCAGGGCGCCCAGCATCAGCGCCATCGCCATATGACGCCAGAGCGACCGCCAGGGTTCGAACGCAATCCACAGCCCCTGTTCCAGCGCGGTGGCCAGCGCCACCACCACGGCCGCCCCCAGCAGCCAGGCCAGCGCACCGCCCAGGAAGGCGCGACGCGGCGGCAGGCGGCGAAGCCAGCGCCCCCACAGCCCCAGATAACGGCCCATGCCCACGACCGGATGCGCCCACGCCGGTGGCTCGCCCCAGAGACGGTCCAGCATCAAGGCTGCCAGCATGGCCAGTGGCGGCAGCAGCGCAAGCCACTCAGGGGCGTGGGTCATGGCATGGCCGCCTCAGTCCTCGATGCCGCGTTGCGCCGGCACGCCCGCCTTGAAATGGTGCTTGACCATGGCCATCTCCGTGACGGTGTCGGCCAGGTCGATCAACTCCTGCGGGGCGTTGCGCCCGGTCAGCACCACATGCACGTGCGACGGACGGTCCCGCAGGGTCTGCAGCACCGGTTCCAGCGGGAGCCAGCCGTAACGCAGCGGGTACATGATCTCGTCCAGCACCACCAGGAAATGCCCGCCGCCGTCGATGGTGGCCTTGGCCCGTTCCCAACCGTCGCGGGCGAGTTGGGCGGAGTGCTCCAGGTCCTTGCTCTTCCAGGAGAAGCCGTCGCCCAGGCCTTCGATGGGCACGCCCAGTTGCTCGAAGACGCGGTGCTCGCCAAAGCGGGCACTGGGCACCTTCATGAACTGGTAGATCTTCACCGCCTTGCCCCGGCCGTGCGCGCGCAACGCGAGGCCGAATGCTGCGGTGCTCTTGCCCTTGCCGGGGCCGGTGTGCACCAGGACCAGGCCGCGTCGTTCGGCCGTGGCGATGATGCGTTCCCGGTCGACGGGTGGCTTTTCAATTTCCATGGGGACAACTCTCCGTTCTCTCTCGGCGCGTCGGGTCAGAGCGTGGCGCGCAGGCTCAGGCGGAAGGTGCGAGGCTCCATGGGATGCACCAGGCGCCCGTTGATGCCTTCGCCATTGTTGCAGCCGGCGCCTTCCGCGCGGGTGCAGGAAGCGCCCCAGTACTCGATGTCGTTACGGCGAACGTCGAAGAGGTTGAGCACGTCCAGCCCGAACGACCAACGCTCGTTGAAGCGATACCCCAGGCGCCAGTTGACCGTGAAGGCCGCGCGGGACTTCTGGCGGCCGGTTTCCTCCAGCGCATAGGCGCCGATATAGCGCAGCTTCACGCCGCTGGACCACGGGCCGGCCGGCTGCCAGGCGGCCGACAGCGAGGCTGACACCGGCACGGCATTGGGCACGTCACGACCGCTGCCGAACTCGTTCTCCACCGACTCCACGAAACGGGCGCGCGACCATGCGGCATCGGCGTCGATCAGCCAGTCGCCGAACTGCACGTCGTTGGACCATTCGAGACCCAGGCGGCGTGAGGCACCGCGCGGCTCGGTCACGCCCTCATCCCCCACGAACACGAGTTCGGAATCCAGGTTGGCCCGCCACAGCGCCAGGCTGGTGGTCCATTGCGGCAGCGGCTTGGTGCGCAGGCCCAGTTCGGTGCTCTTGGTGGCGGCCATCAGCGGCAGGCGGTCGGTGGCACTGCCGTCCTGCGGGTTGGTGGTGGTGGTGGCGCCGCGCGCGTCGTTGCTGCGGAAGGCACGAGCCCAATGCGCATATAGCTCGGTATCGGTGGCCACGCGGGCGATCAGGCCCAGCTTGGGGCTGAACTTGGACTGGTTGGCACGGCCACCGTTGTCCAGATTGAATTCACCCTCAGTGGGCGTGACGCGGGCCCGCATCGTGTCCCAGCGAAGACCGACCACGCTGCGCAGCCAGCCGGTCCAGTGGCTGGTCAGTTCCCCGTACAGACCGAGGCTGTCCTCGGTGACGCGGTCCTGGCGGACAGTGTTCACCCGCTCACGATCCACCGTCTGGTACAGGCCGACCTGATCGATCTTGTCATGCCGCCATTGCAGGCCCCATTGGAACTGCTGGTTCGCCGGCAGCCAGCGTGCCGCCACCTGATGGGCAACCGATCCGCCCCAGACACGGCGTTCATCGAACTGCTCGGCCTGGTCGCCGTCTGCACCCGAGATGTAGCCCGAGAAGTTGGAGAAGAGGTCGAGGCCGTAGTCGATGGCCCAGGCGTCTGCACGCCACTGGCCGCTGTCGCCCTGGTTGTAGAACCAGGTCGTGCTCAGGCTGCGGCGGTGGGTCCGGCCGCCATCGCCGTCCTGAAGCGCGCCGTAGCGGTCAATCTCGCCGCTGGTGATGGCCCGTTCGGGCACGTGATCCGTGGCCATCCAGCTGCTGCTGTAGGCCATGGCGTTGAACTGCAGGCCGTTGCGATCGTCGCCGCGCGAGAGGCGCAACACCACATTGCGACGATGCACATCTTCAGGCTGCACCCAGGGGCCGTCGTACTGGCTGCCTTCCACGGCCCCCAGCACGGTCCAGCCGCCGCCAATGGCGGTGCTGCCAGCGGCCATGGCGCGGCGGTAGGCATAGGGGCCGGCGGTGACCTGGACGAAGGGGCGTTCGATCTCGCTCACATAGCCGATGCGCGCAGCACCGGTGGTGGCGAAGTCCCCGTCCTGCGCGCTGAACGCGCCCTTGCGGTAGACCAGGCTGTCCACCAGCTCGGGCATGAGGAAGTTCAGGTCCATGTAGCCCTGGCCATGGGCATGCGTGACCATGTTGACCGGCATGCCCATCACGAAGGTGGCGAAGTCGCTGCCGTGGTCCAGATTGAAGCCGCGCAGGAAGTACTGGTTGGCCTTGCCGTCGCCACTGTGCTGGGTCACCGTCATGCCGGGCATCGCTTCCAGCAACTCAGCGGGGCGCAGCAATGGGCGCATGGCCAGCCGTTCCACACCCAGTTCGCCTTCGCTGGCGCTTTGGGCGTCGCCCAGGCGGGCACGACTGCTGACATTCACGGTGGCCAGCTGGCGAGGCTGGGCAGCGCTGCTGTGCGTGGGGCCCGACGTGGCTGCGGATGGCGAGGCGGATAGCGTGGCAGATAGCGTGGCAGATTGCGTGGCGTTGTCCGACGCTTGGGCGTTCGTATCCGCCCCGGTACTTGCCTGGACCTGGTTGGCGGGCGTGCCCACCTTGGCGTCTGGGGCGGCGGTTTTCTCTTGGGCCATGGCCGACGTTGACAGCGTGAGTACCGCGATTGCGGCCGCGGCTAGAGGGAACGGGCAGGAGCTTGTCTTCATTGGTTGTTGTCGTTTTTGCGGGAATGCGGGGTCAACGAGCCTGTCCGTGGGCAGGCGCTGCACTGGCGATGCGTCGCCTCGCAGGAGCCGCTGAGCACAGGCGCCTCACCTGTGGCCATCAGCCGGTGGATGCCGGCCCGCCGTTGCCGGGGTGGAAGAAGTCCGCCACCGCGCGCGGGTTGGAGGGGAAGTAGTGGTGCAGGTAGCTCGCGCGCAGCGAGCCCTGCACAAACAGCGGTTCGGCGGTGCGGCCGCCATTCGGGTTGCTGGCATGCGCCACGGGCGTGAGCGGCGTGTCCATCGTGGAATAGTGGAAGCTGTGGCCGCGCAGGGGCCCTTCGGGCCAGTCCACCGCCTGCAGGCCCAGCGCCGCCAGCTTCGACTGCAGCCTGGCGCTGCCGGGCATCAGGCCGGCCATGGCGTGGTGAGTCCCCTCGCCATCGACCAGCGAATCCAGCAGCACCAGCATGCCGCCGCATTCGGCCAGCAGCGGCTTGCCGGCGTCGAGATGGCTGCGCAGGCTGCGGAAGAGGCTGGGGTGCTGGCGAAGCACCGCCGCATGCAGTTCGGGATATCCGCCCGGCAGCCAGAGACCATCGCAGGCGGGAAGGTCGTCACCGGCCAGCGGCGAGAAGCACAGCACGTCCGCACCCAGGCGGCGCAGTTCGTCCAGGTTGGCGGGATAGATGAAGGAGAAACACGCGTCCTGGGCCACAGCGATGCGTCGGCCTGCCAGCGGGCGCTGATCGGGACTTCCGTCAGTAAGGTCACCACGGCCAGTGCGGCCAGTGCGGCCAGTACGGTCAGTGGGAGAAGCCGCCGCTGCCAGATCCACGGTATGGGAAACCGCCGCCAGTCCCTTGCCCAGCGCTTCACCGGCCTCCCAGGCGTCCGCCCAGGCATCCAGCCGCGCGTCAATGTCCGGCAGTTCCAGCGCCTGCACCAGGCCGAGGTGGCGCTCCGGCAGGCTCAGCGCCTGCTGGCGTTGCACGGCCGCGACCAGGGGCAGATCCACCGGCAGGCCTTCCGCCACCATCTTCGCGTGATGGGCGCTGCCCACCCGGTTGGCCACGACGCCCGCCACACGGATGTCGTCGCGGTAACGCGCCAGGCCGGTGGCCACGGCCGCAAAGGTCTGCGCCATGCCGGAGGCATCCACCACCACCAGCACCGGCAACCCGAAACGCGCGGCCAGGTCGGCGCTGCAGGGGGCCCCGTCAAAGAGGCCCATCACGCCTTCGACCAGGACCAGGTCCGCCTGTTGCGCAGCGCTGGCCAGCAGTGCACGGCAGTGGTCCTCGCCGCCCATGAACAAGTCGAGCTGATAGACCGGGTGGCCGCTGGCCCGGGCCAGCACCATGGGGTCCAGGTAATCCGGACCCGTCTTGAAGATGCGCACCCGCTGGCCACGACGCACGGCCGACCGGGCGATCGCCGCGGTGATGCTGGTCTTGCCCTGGCCGGAGGCCGGGGCGCTGATGAAAAGGGCTTGGCAGCCAGTCATGAAGCGGGTCCTCAGGCGTTGATGGCGATCCAGCGGCCCTGCACCTGCAGGATCAACAGGCGGTGCTGGAACACCTCCTGCAGTGCGGCGTGTGTGGCGGGGTCGTGCGGCGCGCCCTGGTGGACGATGCGCCCGTCGGCCATCACCACCAGGCGGTCCGCCTGCATGGCGATGTTGAGTTCGTGCAGCACGCTGACGACGGCGGCGCCATCGTTCACACGTTGCCGCACCAGATGGACCCAGTCGCTCTGGTGCGGCGGGTCCAGGTGGGCCAGTGGCTCGTCCATCAGCAGCACGCCGGAACGTACGGCCAGTGCCCGGGCCAGCAGCACGCGCTGGCGTTCGCCGCCGGAGAGCCGGCCCAAGGGGCGGTCGCGCCATTCCCAGCTCTGCGTCTGCTGCATGGCGACCTGCACGGCCTCATGGTCAGCCGCACGGGCCGGTGCGAGCCAGGGCTGGTGGGGCAGGCGCCCCAGCATCACCACATCGAAGGCCGTGAGGTCTTCCGCCGTGGTTTCGTTCTGCCCCAGCCATGCGATGTGGCGGGCCCGCTCACGGGCAGGCCAATCGGACCAGGCGCGTTTGTCCAGGCTCAGCGTGCCCTGGAAGGGGAGCAGGCCGGCCATGGCGCGCAACAGGGTGGACTTGCCCGCGCCATTGGGCCCGACGATGGCCATCCATTCGCGCGGCGCAGGCGAAAGGCTCAGCGCCTGCAGCACCTGCCGGCTGCCCAGTGACAGTGATTGCAGGTCGATGTGAAGGGCTGGCACCGCGGCCATCGGCGCGGTGCTGCGGTGATGGGCGGTGAAGCTCATCGCGTGGCTCCCAGGGCGCTGGAGCGGCGATGCATCAGCCACAGCAGATAACCCCCACCGAGCAGCGCGGTGATGATGCCTACCGGCAGCTCCTGCGGTGCAATGACCCAGCGTGCCCCGATATCGGCCGCCAGCAGCAGCGCCCCGCCAGTGAGCGCGGACAGCAGCAGCAACGCGCCGTGGGTGGTTGGCCCCCAGCTGCGCACCAGGTGCGGGCCAATCAGGCCGACGAAGGCGATGAGGCCACACTGCGCCACGGCGGCGCCTGTGGCCAACGACAAGGTGGCAATCAGCAGCAGGCGGATGAGCGTGAGGCGCTGGCCCAGCGAGCGGGCAGTGTCTTCGCCCAGCGTGAGTGCATCCAGCGCGCGGCTGCAGGCCAGGCCGACCAACAGGCACAGCACCAGGGCCATGGCCATGACCTGCACGGCGCTCCAGCCGACATAGCCGGTGCTGCCCAGCATGAAGGCCTGCATGGCGCGCAAGGCGTCCGGGTTGATCAGGGTGAGCAGCGCTGCGCCGGAGCCCAGCACCACCCCGACCACCACCCCGGCCAGCAGCAGGCGCAGGCCGTGTTCGGCCCCGCGTGCCAGTACCAGGGACAGCACAACGGCCAGCACCGCGCCGGAGAAGGCCGCCCCGGTCATGCCGATGCGCAGCGCCAGCGCCGTGGCCGCCGGTGACAGGCCGATGACAAACAGCAGGGCCGCCACGCCGAGCGAGGCGCCCGCCGAGCAGCCCAGCAGGTACGGGTCCGCCAACGGATTGCGGAACAGGCCCTGCGCGATGGCACCGGCCAGGGCGAGCAACGCGCCCGCCATCCAGGCACCGATGGAGCGTGGCGCGCGGATGTCCCAGAGGATCTGGTGCATGGTGTCGGCGGGCCAGGCGTGTTCGCCAAACCAGGGGCTCCAGCCGGTGCTGCCCACGGCCAGGCCCAGGCCGAGCAGGACCACGCCCAGCACCAACAGCGCTGCCAATTGCACCGATGTCCGTGTAGTCATGGACAGCATCAGCGCATGCCTCCAGGCGGCGCGTTGAAGGGGGTGGTGGGCCAGGCAACCGGGCCGGCGGCCGCATCACGCAGGCAACGTGCCATCAGGGCCGCCGCTTCGGACATGCGCGGGCCGGGCCGCACCAACACATCGGATTCGGCGGGCAGCCACACACAGACACGTTGCTGCTTGACGGCGCGGATGCCGGCCCAGCCGGGACGCTGTGGCAGGCCTGGCGCATTGCGCTGACCGACCATGATGACCTGAGGGTCCGCCCGCACGATGAATTCCGGGTTGAGCTTGGGGAACGGACCGAGTTCGGGGGGCAGGATGTTGTGTGCGCCCAGTCGCGTCAGGATTTCGCCGATGAAGGAACTGCTGCCAGCGCCATACGGGCCGGCATCCACCTCGTAATACACGCTCAGCCCGCGCGCGGCCGGGGGCAGCGACGCGGCGCTCTGCGAGAGGTGGCCATCAATGCGGTTCCACAGGCGGCGTGCGTCATCGGGCTTGCCCAGGATCAGGCCCACCTTGCCCAGCACACGCTGCACATCCGTCATGCTCTTGGGCTCCAGCGCCACCACCTTCAGGCCCAGCGATTCCAGGCGGTCGATGACGCGGGCGGAGACGCCCAGCAGAACAACATCCGGCTTGAGGGCCACCAGCATCTCGATGGCGGTGTCGTCCAGGCCGCCGAGCTTGGGCAGGCCTTGCGTGCGGGCCGGGTAGTTGGAAAAGCGGTCCACGCCGACCAGCTTGTCGCAATCGCCCAGCTCGCAGATGGTCTCGGTGAGGGAGGGCAGCAGGCTGACGATGCGGCGAGGCGTATCCGGCAACTGGATGGTGGCGCCCCGGTCGTCCTTGAGCGAAAGGGGCGCAGCGGTGGCCTGCAGGGCGACGGCGGCCAGCACTGCCGCCGGCAAGGCCCGCAGGCAACGGTGCAGGCGCTGCAGACAAGGGCGCAGGCGCTGGGCGATGCGCAGGCCGTCGGGCCTGGTGCCGCTGGCTGATGCGCCCATGCGGGTGGGCAGGCCGGCGCTGCTGATACTGCCGGCACTGCTGAAAGCGGTGGTGTCTGCCGATGTCATGGCGGTGCTCATTCGTTGTGTTTCATGGCTGGCGTGAGGCCGGTGTCCAGTTCCCGCTCCGTCAGCACGGGGCGGGTCCACGGCTGGCCGGCCACCATCAGCGTCAGCTCAGCGCATTGCCGGGCCACCAACTGGTTCAGCCGGCCCAGCTCGTCCACATAGGCTCTCACCCCGCTGCCCATGGGCATCACGCCCCAACCCACCTCGTTGGACACGAAGATCACCGGGGAGGTGAGCGAGGGCAGCAGTTGCTGCAAGGCTGCACATTCCGTGCGCCAGTCTTCCAGGCGGGGCGCACCGTCCATGGGCATGAGCCAATTGGTGAGCCAGAGCGTGAGGCAGTCCACCACCAGCAGGCGTCGTGGCGAGGCCTGCGTGCGCAGGGCTTCACACAGCCGCAGCGGGGCCTCCACGGTGTCGAAGCCTTCGGGCCGGTCCGCGCGGTGGCGCGCAATGCGCTCGCGCATCTCATCGTCATGCGCCTCGGCGGTGGCAATGACACTGACCTGATGGCCGGGCGTGGCCAGCCAACGCTGAGCCAGCCGTTCGGCATGCCGCGACTTGCCGCTGCGCTGGCCGCCGACGATGAGCTGATGTGCCGCCATGAAGACACTCCTTGAGGCCACCGCCGGGGCATCACGGACCCGCGGTGGAAAACTGCGTGGACGTTGAGGGGACCGCTGGAACAGTCCGGGCCTGGACCGCTCTCAGAACGACGGCGCGTACCGCAGCGTCAGCATCCAGGTGCGTGGCGCCTGCGCGTAGTAGGTGGCCGTCTGATAGGTGCGGTCCAGAGCATTGTCGATGTTCAACTGCACGCGCCAATCCTTGGCCAGGCGGTATTGCGCATCCAGGTTGACGAGCCCGTATCCGCCCAGCCGGGTCTTGTTGGCGGCGTCGTTCCACCGGGCGCCGGAACCCTGCAGCGTTGCGCCGAAGGTCCAGGCGGACCACTGGGTGTCGGCGCGCAGGCTGCCGTAGCGCCTGGCGCGGCGAATCAGCGTGTTGCCGGTGCTGTCGTCGGTAGGGGCGCTGAAGTCCAGCTGGCCGCTGAGATGCACCCAGCCGAGCTGCGCGCCGGCTTTCAGGCTGGTGCCCTTGAGCGTGGCGCGGGCGATGTTGCCGTAGCAGCCGGTGGTGGAGGGGCAGGTGCCGGCCGCGCCGAACGCAATCAGGTCGCGCACCTGATTGCGATAGGTGGTGACGCCCAACTCGTAAGTGCTGCGGGTCCAGTTGAGGCCCAGCTCTGTGCTGTGGGCGCGCTCCGGCCGCAGGGCTTCCACGCCCGGAAGGCTCAGGTCGGGGCCGTAGATGCTGCCGCGCTGGTACAGCGTGGGCGCGCGGAAGGCATTGCCCGCCGAAGCCGTGGCGCGCCAGCCGCCGCCAAGCTGGTAACCCGCCGCCACGGTGCCGGTATTGACGCCGCCGAACTGCGGGTCATCGTCATGCCGGCCATGCACCTGGAGGCTGGCCGCACCGGCAGTGAGCAGATAGCTGAGGCCGACGGCGTTCTGGCTGCGGTCGTCCTTGCCCTGGGTCACCAGGCTGCTGTTGATGAGCTGATCTTCGCGGTGTTCGAGCAGGGCATTGACCTGCTGGTGGTCATCCAGCTTGTAGAAGCCTTGCAGCGTGGCGCTACGCAGACGTGTGCGGGTCAGGTAGAGCGAGGTGGGCCGGGTCTGCATCTCCGAACGGGATTCGGTGATGTTGAGCGCCGTCGAGAACGCATCGGACCATTGACCGTTCCAGCCGAGGCGGCCGGCCTCGGTGGTGGTGATGTTGCGGTCGTCGGCGGTGGTGCTGGCGTCATAGCCGCTGTCGGTGCGGCTCTTGAAGGCCACGGCTTCGAGACGGTGGCCGTCGGTGATCTGCCCGCCCAGGCGGACGCTGCCGCTGTAGTTGCGCCAGCCATCCTTGTCCGGGTTGGAGCTGCCGGTGCCGGTGCGCAGGTAGCTGTTGAAACCGGTGCCGCGATCCACGGCCAGTGTGGCGGCGTAGTCGAACTGACGGCTGCCCCCGGTGATGCTGGCATCCGCACGGCCCGTGCCCAGGTTGCCGGCGCCGATGCCCAGTTCCACCTGGGTGCGGCCATTGCCGCGGCGGGTGAAGATCTGCACCACGCCGCCGATGGCGTCGGAGCCATACAGCGCGCTGGCTGGGCCCTTGAGCACCTCAACCCGGTCAATCTGCGAGAGGGGAATGTTCTGCCAGTCCGCCCCCCCGGTGGATTGCGAGTCGATGCGGACACCGTCCACCAGCACCACGGTGTGGCGGCTCTCCGCACCGCGTACATAGACACTGGTGGTGGCGCCAGCAGTGCCGTTGCGGGTGATCTCCAGGCCACCGACGTTGCGCAGCAGGTCGGCCAGGTTGCCGTAGCCCTGCTTTTCGATGTCGTCTCGGGTGATGAGGGTCAGGTCACCCAGGACATCGGCCAGGCGCATGGGCGCGCGAGCGCCAGTGACGGTGACCTGATCGAGCTTGCTGGCAGCGGCGGCTTCGGTGCCTTGGGCGAGGGCGGGCGAGGCCAAGGTCCACGCGGCCAGGAGCAGTGGGGTGAGGCCCGGTGGGGTGAGGGCCAGCAGCGAGCGGGCGCAAGGCCGGGCGCGCAGGAGAGAGCGGGACATGTGGGCAATCAGCGGACGATCCAGCCGCCAGCTTCCCCGCAGGCGACTGAGACACGGCCAGCCGCATGCGCGTCTGGCCACCTGTTGGCCGGTATCCGGGCTGGTGGCGCGATGCCTGCGTCCTTCCCAGTGCGAAGCACCAGTGGACATGAGTACAGGCAATGCCGTGTGCCGACCCTTTGACTGATCGGCGGGCCGGCGGCCACTTACCGTTGCGGGGACAGCTCAGGTTGGACGACGTTTCGTGGAAACGACGGCTCCCTGATTCCCGTTTAACTGCACAGGCGCAATGCCTGCACGAGCACCAACGGGGCGGATTCTAGCCGCCGGGCTTCCCGGACTCATGGACCGTAGCCGGAATGTTGTTCCATCGCAAAGAGGGGCGACGGTTCAAGGGACGCTCGCCGCCTTGGAGGGCTGGGCCGCCTTGGTGCTCTTCGGAGTCTTTGGTGGGCTCTTGGATGGGGACTTGGGTGGAGGTTGGGGCGGATTCTTGGGCGGCCGGGGCTTGGGCGCTGCTATCGGCCGTGAAGCGGGCCGGGACTTGGGCTTGGGTGCGATTGAGCCGCCAAGGGTGGCCGCACCCTGTCCGCGCTGGGCTTGCGCTTGTTCGCGTCGGCGTTGCAGCGCGTCCAGCTCACGGGCCTCTTGCGCCGCACGTTGCCTGGCCGCCTGCAACTGGTCGGGCGAGACCTTGTCTTCAGGTAGCTCTGCCGCCTGGCCGCCGGCTCCGGGTGGGCAGGGGGTGTCGCGCAAGTCCTGGCCCTTCGGACCGCAGCGGTAGTAGATGGCGGCGACCTTCAAGTCGATCGAGGCGCTGCCCTTGGTGGGTGGGGGCGCCGATGTCGCCCCACCGCCCTGACCGGCTCCAGGCGTTGCCGGTGCCGGTGCGGTGGCCTGTGCCTGTGCTTGAAGCTGAGCCTGAGCCTGAGCCGTGCTCGCTCCTGGTGCCTGCAGCGCAGCAGTCAACAGAAGCGCGGTGACCAGGAAGGGGAGGGTGGGCTTCATGGTCGTGCTTCGTGCGCGGTGGCTTGGGCGGTGAGACAACAGTCCGGCTACGTGCCGGTGCTGCTGTCCTTGTTGGCCTCGTCTGCGTTCTTCGCTGGCTGCGTAGACGACGAAGTCGACGTGGACGACTGCAGGGCGGACCTCAGCGCTGACTGCATGGCGGACAGCGTGGCCCCCGCCTTGGCACTCGACGCCTTGGCAGCGGGCAGGGCTGGCGACGGCATGGCAGGCGATGCCGCTACGTTTGATGCCGGTGAGGCGGCAGAAGTCGCAGTGGCCGCATTGGAGCGGCCGGCTGCCGGCGAGGCCGCATCAGGCTCGCCAGGCTTTGGGGGCTCCTGCCGTGGCGGCTTCGGCCGTGGCGGCTTGGCGTGAATCTTGGTCAGCGCCTTGGACAGGTCACCCTGCAGCATCTGCGGCACGGCGTCCATGGACTTGCCGATGCAGTCCTCGATGAGCTGTCGTTCCGCCAGCGGCGGCTTGCGCAGCACATAGTTGGCCACCTCTGCCTTGTGGCCCGGATGGCCGATGCCCAGGCGCAGCCGCCAGAAGTCCGCCGACCCCAGCTGGGCCTGCATGTCCTTCAGGCCGTTGTGGCCGCCATTGCCACCCCCCTGTTTGAACTTCATCTCGCCCGGGGCGATGTCCAGCTCATCATGGATGGCCAGGATCTCCTCCGGGGCGATCTTGAAGAAGCGCGCCAGCGCCGCGACCGACTTGCCCGAGAGGTTCATGTAGGTCATGGGCTGCAGCAGCCAGATCGGGCCCGACGTGCCGGGGGCGTTGTTCACCCGGGCGACCAGGCCGTGGTAGTTGCGATCCACCTGCAGCGTGGCGCCCAGGCCGCGTGCGAAGGCGTCAATCCACCAGAACCCGGCGTTGTGGCGGGTGTCTTCGTATTCGGTGCCGGGGTTGCCCAGGCCAACAAAGAGTCGAATCATGGAGCGGATTATCGAGTGCGGCGGCCATGAAAAAGGCCCCGCAGAGCGGGGCCTTCATGGCAGACCTTCGGGGGACCGAAGGCAGCGGGAAGAAGATTACTTCTTCTTTTTCTTGGCGTCCGGAGCCGGGGCAGCAGCCACCACGATCTCTTCCACCAGCGGGGGCACCGGGGTGGCGATCACGGGGTTCGGCTTGCCGTGGGTGACGACCTTGATGTGGTCAGCCAGCTTCAGGTCGTTCACGTGGATCGAGTGACCCATGGTCAGGCCGCTCAGGTCCACTTCGATGAACTCGGGCAGCTGTTGAGCCAGGCAGGTGATTTCGATCTCGGTCACCACGTGGTTCACGGAGCCCTTGTCAGTCTTCACGGCCGGCGATTCGGCTTCACCCACGAAGTGCAGCGGCACCTTCTTGGTGATCTTGGTGGTGGCGTCCACGCGCTGGAAGTCCACGTGCAGCACTTGCTGCTTGTACGGGTGCATCTGGTAGGCGCGCAGCAGCACCTTGGTGGTGGCACCGGCCAGTTCCATGTCCAGCAGGGAGCTGTGGAAAGCTTCCTTCTTCAGGGCGTGGTACAGCGCGTTGTGGTCCAGCTCGATGACAGAGGGTTCACCAGCACCGTAAACGATACCGGGCACCTTGCCAGCGTGGCGCAGGCGGCGGCTCGCTCCGGTCCCCTGCAGCTTGCGCTCAAAAGCGACGAATTTCATAGTTGACTCCAATGTGACGGAACACCCCCATGGTGTCCCGGTTGAAGGCCCCCGCGACCAGGCAGCCTTCGTGATCGATGGCCGCCTTGCGGGCAGCCATCAGAAACCTTGTACGGGTCAGAAGTTGTTGTTCTGTTCGGAGAACAGCGAGGTCACCGACTCACCGTCCGAGATACGGCGGATGGTTTCGGCGAACAGGAAAGCAACAGACAGCTGACGGATCTTGCCGCAGGCCTTGGCGGCCTCCGACAGGGGAATGGTGTTGCTGATCACCACTTCGTCCAGCTGCGAGTTCGAGATGCGCTCGATGGCCGGGCCGGACAGGATGGGGTGGGTGCAATAAGCGAAGACGCGCTTGGCGCCGCGGTCCTTCAGGACTTCCGCGGCCTTCACCAACGTGCCGGCGGTGTCGATCATGTCGTCCATGATCACGCAGTTGCGGCCGTCGATCTCACCGATGACGTGCATCACCTCGGAGACATTGGCGGCAGGGCGGCGCTTGTCGATGATGGCCAGGTCGCAACCGAGCTGCTTGGCCAGCGCACGGGCGCGGACCACACCGCCCACGTCCGGGCTGACGACCACCAGGTTTTCGTAATTGCGGGCCTTCAGGTCGGACAGCAACACCGGCGAGGCGTAGATGTTGTCCACCGGGATGTCGAAGAAGCCCTGGATCTGGTCCGCGTGGAGGTCCATCGTGAGCACGCGCTCGACGCCGACGGTTTCCAGCAGGTTGGCCACGACCTTGGCCGAGATGGGCACCCGGGTGCTGCGCGGGCGGCGGTCCTGACGGGCGTAACCGTAGTAGGGGATCACCGCGGTGATGCGGCGTGCGCTGGCACGCTTGAGCGCATCGACCATGATGAGCAGTTCCATCACGTTTTCGTTGGTCGGCGCGCAGGTCGGCTGGATCACGAACACGTCGCGGGCGCGAACGTTCTGTTGGATCTCGACAGTCACCTCACCGTCGGAAAAACGGCCAACCACAGCTTTACCGAGCTCGAGGCCCAGGTGGGTAGCGATTTCTTTGGAGAGGGACGGGTTAGCGTTACCCGTGAAGAGGACGGTATTGAGCAGCACAGCGGGCCATCCAAAAATTTATGGCCCGGTGGCCAACCCAGCGGGTCCCGGATTGAAACTAAGAAATTTGGCAGGGGAGGAAGGACTCGAACCCTCGCATGTCGGAATCAAAATCCGATGCCTTAACCAACTTGGCGACTCCCCTACACAGGACATTGTGCGTGGCACAACACCCTTTAACCTTTTCAGTCTTCAGCCCAACCGTATAACGGGTGAACCTCAAGACTGCGACACATTCTACCAGCCCATTTCGGAGGTAAATCAAACAGCAAACTATTATTTAGTAAGCCATCTGCTTTTGCTTCCGATGTCGCCTTGGAATTACTTCCCAGGCTGATATCTGCATCATTCAGTACTACATTCTTCACTGCCACATTCGCAGCAGCTTCCTGCTGCGAAGCCGGGAGTATAGCAAATACTGCGCTGCCTGAACCCGTCATTCGACTATTGCCGTAGCGAGTTTGCAACCAGTGCAATGCTTCCGAAACTTCCTGGCTGGCTGCTTCCGCTGGAGGTTGCAGATCATTTCTGCCCCATCCCGAAATCAGCTGCCTGGTGAGTTTCTCCAGCATCGCTTCACGCATATTGTGCGCGTTGCCTGGAATCCCATCTTCAGCGTGCCCGGTATTCACTCCACAAACTTGCAATTCCGTTAGGAATTTGCCCTGATCTGTCAGGAATTTATCCTGACCGATTTTGTTTGCTTCGTGCCCGCCGTTCACTGCAGGAAAGCCCGCTACTATAGCCACGCTTTCTGACCTTTGCAACAGTGGGCTCGAAAAAATTTCCTTGGTGCCGATACTCACTGCCGGCTTCACCACCGCGAGGTTCAGGGGCGGCACCGGCAGCGCGTGAAGAATTTCACCAATGCCCTCCACAAACGCGTTGCGCCCGCCCACGAAGAAGGGCACGTCCGCCCCCAGTTTGAGTGCGATGGGCAGCAGCCGGGAGCGGGGCCAGTGCAGGCCCCACAGCCGGTTGAGCGCCAGCAGCGTGCTGCCGGCGTCCGACGAGCCGCCGCCCATGCCGGCACCGGCGGGCAGGCGCTTCTCGATGTGGATATCCACGCCATGGCTGCAGCCGCTGGCGGTCTGCAGCGCCCGGGCCGCACGCAGGCACAGGTCGTCAGCAGGCAAGGCGTCGCCCTGGTCGTGGCGGTGCAGGGCGCCGTCGTTGCGACGCTCGAAGTGCAGCGTGTCCGCCCAGTCGATCAACACAAAAAGCGACTGCAGCAGGTGATAGCCGTCCGGCCGCTTGCCCACCACATGCAGGAAGAGGTTGAGCTTGGCGGGCGCCGGGACATCGTAGAGGGCTTGTAGGGGACGGGCTTGCATGAGGGAGCGTATGCCGAAGGGGCGGCATGGCTGCCCCGAAGCCGGCATTGTCAGGCCTGGAACTACGGTGTTTCGTCGAGCTTCAGGCGCAAGGTGGCCAAGGGGTCGGAACCCTCGGGGTTGAGCCGCTGGGCGGTGATGAGGCCGTTCGGGAAGCGGCGCAGGTCCACCTGCCAGCCCAGCTGTTCAAAGCCCTGGTCGCCCATCGCGCGGTAGGGGGTCTTTGCCCAGGGGCGGCCTTTGAGCCAGTCGAACAGCGCCTGCACCGGCAAGGCCTCGCCCAACAATTCCTGCGTCAGCGCGTCCAGCGTCTCGTAGCTGCGTTCTTCATCAGGGGTGCGCACCGTGGCGCCACCGGGTTGCCAGGACACGCGGGCCACCAGGCTGCCCATCGGCGTGCTCATTTCCAGACGGCCTTGCGCGGGGTCTCCCAGCAGTTCGAAGTTGGCGGTGACGTTCTGGCCGCGCGGCTGGCCGCCCGGGCCTGCCGGCACCACCAGGCCGATCCGGCCGGTGAGCCGGGGAGCATCGGACAAGGCGGCTGCTTCCTGCTCGGTCACCTTGGGCACGCTGTTGCAGCCGCTCAGCCATAGCGCGGCGGCGGCTGCTGCCGCCAGGGTTGCACGCCGGCGCATCAGGGGCGCACCTGCAGGCGCTGCAGCGTGTTCTTGACGGCTTCGTTTTCCGGGTCGCGTTTGATGGCGTCTGCAAAGATGCGCCGCGCCTCGTCCTTCTGGCCGCCGGCCCACAGTACTTCGCCCAGATGGGCAGCGATCTCCGGGTCCGGGCGGGAGCTGTAAGCCTGGCGCAGCAGGCGTTCGGCTTCACCCATGCGGCCCAGGCGGTATTCCACCCAGCCCATGCTGTCCACGATGAAGGGCTCGCCCGGTGCGAAGGTCAGGGCCTTGGAGATCAGGTCTCGCGCCTCTTCCAGCCGCTCATTGCGGTCCGCCAGGGCGTAGCCCAGTGCGTTGTAGGCGTGATAGTGCTGCGGCTTGATCTGGATGACCTTCTGCAGCAGCGCTTCCATTTCCTTCATCTTGCCGAGCTTCTCGGCCATCATGGACTGCTCGTAGAGCAGGTCCGGCTCTTCACCATTGGCGGCCACGGCCTGGCCGAGTACGTCATAGGCCGCCTGCCACTGCCGGTTTTCACGCAATAGCTGGGACTCGGCCATGACCTTGGCGCGGCGTTCCTGTTCCTGGTCGGCGGGAAGGGCCTGCAGCAGCTTGCGGCCCTGCTCCAGCTTGCCCTGGCGCGCCAGCAGCGAGGCCCGGCGGTAGGCGATGTCGATATTGCCGGGCGCGGCGTCGATCTGGCTGAGGCGGGTGTCGGCGGACTTCAGGTCGCCGCGCATCTCCGCTGCCTGGGCCAGCAACAGCAAGCCTTGCTGGCGCGCTTCGCGCTCGCCCAGTTCCAGGCGTTCGCGCTGCGCCGGTTGCTCGTCCAGCAGGCGCATGTAGCGCTGAAGGGCGTTCTCGGCGGCGTCCGGGTGTTGCAGATCCAGTTCCAGAGAGCCCAGCGCCAGCCATGAGGTCAGGTTCTCCGGCGCGTCCTTCGTCAGCACGCGGAATTCACGTGCTGCATCGGCCGGGCGCTGCGCACGGGCCAGCGCTCGGGCGTAGGCCTGGCGCAGTGACTGCTTGTCCGGATGGGCTTGCAGCTCGGCGGTGACCAGCGCCTCGGCCTCGGGGCGCTGCGGCAACAGCTCCAGCGCCATCAGCAGGGGCTCGTCCCGTTCCGGGAAATCCTTGGCGGCGGCACGCACATGGACCAGTGCGGTTTCCGCATTGCCGGCCATCTGGGCCAGGCGCGCCAGCACCATCAAGGACACAAAACGCGTTTCCGGCCGGGCTGCCGTTTCGCGCAGCAGCGGCTCCAGCGCTTCCTGGACTTTCTTGGGCTCCGGGCTGCGAGCGAACAGTGACGGGATGCCGGCCAGCAGGTTGGCCCGCGCATCGGGTGCATTCATGCCCAACAGGGCGCGCAGCGGCGGTGCGACTTCCGCCGGGCGGTTCAACAGCGCCAGCAGCTGGATCAGCGTGCGATGCGCTTCCTGGGAGGTGGGCAGGGTGTCCCGCCAGGCGCGTGCCGCGATGACGGCCCGGTCTCCCGAGCGCGCCTGCAGCGCAATGGCCACGACGCGGCGGAACAGTTCTTCGTCCTCGGCGCGGCGGGCGGCATCCAGCAGCACCTGGAAGGCGCCTTCGGGCTCGTTGTTCTGCAGGGCCATCTCGCCGATCAGCAACTGGTAGAACATCGGCGCGTCGAGGTCCGAGTTCGAGATGGGTTCGGGTGCCGAAGCGGCCGAAGCTGCCGCCGGGGGGGCGGAGGCAGCCGCCGGTGGCGCCGAGGCGGCCGGTGCCGCGGGTTGGACGGACTGGGCGTGGGCAGCGCAGCTCAGGGCGAGGGCAGCGGGGATCCACCAGGGGTGGCGCACGGAGGCGGGCATGAGAAAACTCCTGAACTGACTGACGCGAATGAGGCAAGGGAGGCGCCAACCCATTCTATGGAACCTGTGCGCGACTCCTGGGTAGTGCCCCACGCCTATCATTCAGCCATGCCAGAGTTGCCAGAAGTTGAAGTTACACGTCTGAGCTTTGCCTCAGCGATCGAAGGGTCTCGGGTGCTGGATGTGCGGCTGGGGAAACCGCTGCGCTGGCCCCTGGGGGTGGACACCGGGCGGCTGGTCGGCCGGCGTGTCGGGGCGGTGCAGCGGCGGGGCAAATACCTGTGGCTGCCGCTGCGTGCCGAAGGCCAGGCCATCGACATCCAGGATCCGGCCCGTCCGTTGCCAGCGGAAGGCGGCCTGCTGCTGCACCTGGGCATGTCCGGCTCGCTGGCCTTCCGGGCGCAGCCGCCAAGCGCGGGCCCGCACGACCATTTTGAACTGGTCACCGACCGGGGCGTCTTGCGCCTGACCGACCCGCGCCGTTTTGGTGCGGTGGTCTGGTCCGAGGGCCTGGACGTGGCGCCAGCGGCGAAGTTGCTGGGTGGCATGGGGCTGGAACCATTTGATGAGGCGTTCAACGGCGCCCACCTGCACCGGGGGTTTCAGGGGCGGCGGGTGGCCATCAAGCAGGCCATATTGGCTGGTGATGTGGTGGTAGGCGCTGGCAATATTTACGCGTGTGAAGCGCTGTTCATGGCGGGCATTGACCCTCGCCTGCCGGCCGGCAAGATCAGCCGCCCGCGGGCCCAGCGGCTGGCGCAGGCGCTGACCCAGGTGCTGGGCGAGGCCCTGGAGGCCGGCGGCAGCACGCTGCGAGATTTCAAGGATGCCCACGGTGTAGCAGGCAGCTTCCAGATGCAGGCGCGGGTGTACGGCCGGGAGAAGGAGCCCTGCCGGGTGTGCGCCACACCGCTTCGGCGCATCGTGCAGGGGCAGCGGTCGACCTTCTTCTGCCCGGTCTGTCAGAAGCGTTGATCGAGAAGCGTTGATCGGCGGCCCGCTGCCTTCCTGCCACCGCACGGCAGCGCCCGCGCGATACTCCTGCTCCTGATGACCGACGACGACCTCCAATCCCGCGTGCATGCCCTGCGCGGCGACTTCGCGCCGCTGCTGCTGGCCTGGCAACGCCGTGACGGGCGCCACGACCTGCCCTGGCAGAACACCCAGGACCCCTATCGCGTCTGGCTCTCCGAGATCATGCTGCAGCAGACGCAGGTGGCCACGGTGCTGGGCTACTACAAGCGTTTCCTGGAGCGCTTTCCGGATGTGGCCGCCCTGGCCGCTGCGCCACAGGACGAGGTGATGGCCGCCTGGGCCGGGCTGGGTTATTACAGCCGCGCCCGCAACCTGCACCGCTGTGCCCAGACCGTGATGGAGCGCCACGGCGGCGCCTTCCCACGAACGGCCGTTGAGCTGGCCGAGCTGCCCGGCATCGGCCGCTCCACGGCGGCGGCCATCTCTTCCTTCTGCTTTGGCGAGCGCGTGGCCATCCTGGATGGCAACGTCAAACGGGTGCTCAGTCGCCTGCTGGCCTTTGACGGCGACCTGGCGCAGCAGGCGCAGGAAAAGCGCCTCTGGCGCCAGGCCGAGGCCCTGCTGCCGCTCTCTGAAGCCGACATGCCGGCCTACACCCAGGGCCTGATGGACCTGGGGGCCAGCCACTGCGCCTCCCGCCAGCCGCAATGCCTGTTGTGCCCGGTGGCCGGCCTGTGCCATGGCCGGGCGGAAGGCGACCCCGCCCGCTACCCGATCAAGACCCGCAAGCTCAAGCGCGGCCAGCGAGAAAACTGGTGGCTGTGGCTGGAACACGAAGGCCGCGTCTGGCTGCAGCAGCGGCCCAGCGAAGGCTTGTGGGGGGGCTTGTGGACCTTGCCCATGTTCGACAGTGAAGCCGCGCTGGACGCCCATAGCCGCTCCATGGGCGTGGCGGAACTGGAGCCGCTGCCCCGCGTGCAGCACGCCCTGACCCATCTGGACTGGGTGCTGCATCCCCGGCGCGGGATGCTGACCGGGCCGGTGGACAGCGCCACGCCTGGCCACTGGGTGGCGCGGGAGCAACTCCCGCAATACGCGCTGCCCGCGCCGCTGAAAAAGTTGCTGGATTGACCTGAGGCGCGAGTGCGCCGATCCCGCTATCCTCGCCCCACGATGTCCGCCGCCAACAAATCCCCCCTCAAGAGCGCGCTCGAGTCTGCGTTCGTCGCAATCCTCGTCTGGGGAGCGTGCCTGTGGTTCCTGGTCTCCGAGACCCAGGCAGGCGACGTCGCTCCCGGCCGGGTGGTGGTGTTTGCGCTGGGCCTTTGCGGTGCCCTCTTTGCGCACTGGGCCTACATGGGCCTTGCTGTCAAACGGGCGGGGCGACGCGTGTGGCCCTGGATGCTGCTGCTGGTGTTGACCTTCCCGATGGGCTCGGTCATTGTCGGCATCGTGCTGGCCAGCCAGGCCGAGGAGGCAGAACGGAAGCGACCGGACACCGCAGGCGGCCTGGGCTGACTCACGCGCCGGGCATGGCCCTCAACGCGCATCCAGCTCCCGGTGCCGCTTGAGCACCTGCCCGTGATAGGCGAACTGCTTCGCCAGCGTCTCCACCAGATAAACCGAGCGGTGCTGACCCCCCGTGCAGCCGATGGCCACGGTCAGATAGCTGCGCTGGTCCGCGCCGAAGTTGGGCAGCCACTGCGCAATGAAGGCGCCGATCTGGCTCAGCATCAACCGCACCTCGGGCTGCTGTTCCAGGTAGTCCGCCACCGGTTGGTCGCGGCCGGTGAGGGGGCGAAGCTCGCGGTCGTAATACGGGTTGGGCAGCACGCGCACGTCGAACACAAAGTCGGCATCGCTGGGCACACCATGCTTGAAAGCGAAGGACTGGAACACCAGGGTCAATGAAGAACCGCTGGCACGCACCAGGTCCCGCACCCAGGCGCGCAACTGCGCGGGCCGCAACTGGCTGCTGTCGATCACCGTGGATTCCATGCGCAGCGGTGTCAGCAGCTCACGCTCCAGGGCAATGGCCTCTTGCAGGGCGCGATGGGTGTCACTGTCTTCGTTCCCGGCGCGCAGTGGGTGAGGGCGGCGGGTTTCCGAGAAACGGCGCAGCAGGGTGTCGTTATTGGCATCCAGGAAGATGCTGCGCAAGGCCACGCCGTTGAGGCGCAGTTCCTTGATGTGCAGCAGCAACTGCGGCAGCGAACCGGCGCTGCGCACATCCACCGCGATGGCCACGCGACGCTTCGAGCCGCTTTCCTTTTCCAACTTCAGGAAATGGGGCAGCAGCTCGGGCGGGAGGTTGTCCACGCAGAAGAAACCCGCGTCTTCCAGCGCATGCATGGCGATGGACTTGCCGCCGCCCGACATGCCGGTGACCAGCACCAGATCCGTGGTGTGTGCGGCCTGGCCCGCCAGCGTGTTTTCTAACGGCGGGATCATGGCTTCACCTTCCGGCCCCGGGCCACGGGTTCGGCAGCCGCGTCGGCGGCCGGTTCGATGGCGCGGGACGAATGAGCCAGCATTTCCTGCGCATGCGCCAGGCTGGTGGAGGAGAGGCGTTCACCCGCCAGCATGCGAGCGATCTCGGCGACACGGGCCTCGCCCTGGATGGGTTGCACGTCCGAGCTGGTGACGCCACCGCGCGCGGCCTTGGCCACCAGGAAGTGCTGATCCGCGCAGGCGGCGACCTGCGGCAGGTGGGTCACGGCCAGCACCTGGACGTGTTGGCCCAGTTGCTTCATCAGGCGGCCGACGGTCTCGGCCACGGCACCGCCCACACCGGCGTCGATCTCATCGAAGATCAAGGTGCCGGCACCGCTGTTCTTCTGGCTGGTGGTCACCGCGATGGCCAAGGCAATGCGGGACAACTCGCCGCCCGAGGCCACCTTGCCCAGCGGACGCGGGGTACTGCCCGCATGGCCGGCCACCAGGAATTCGGCGGATTCCAGGCCAAACGCCTGCGGCTCTTCCTGTGTCTGCAGCGCCACCGCAAAACGGCCACCGGCCATGCCCAGCTGCTGCATGGCCTGGGAGACGGCCGTGGAGAGCGCCGGGGCGGCCTTGGCCCGCGCGGTGCTGACCTGCCTGGCTTCGCGCTGATAAGTCTTGAGCGCCTGCGCCTGGCGGGCCTGCAAACCGTCCAGATCGGTGGCGGCGTCCAGTTGAGCCAGCTCGGCCTTCCACTCCTGCAGCAGGGCAGGCAGTTCCATCGGCGGGCGCCGATAACGGCGGGCCAGCGTCACCCAGGCGGAGACCCGTTCGTCCAGTTGCTGGAGGCGGTCCGGATCCAGGTCGGCGGCATTCAGGTAGCTGCCCAGGCTGTGGGCGGCATCCTGCAGTTGGGCCTGTGCACCGAGCAATGCGTTGACGGTGTCCTGCAGGCCGGCGTCGTAGGCCAATACATCCTGCAGGGCAGAGAGCGCGTCGTCGGTGAGGGCCTGCGCGTTGATTTCAGCTTCGCTGATGCCTTCCAGGGCACCGCGTGCAGCGTCCATCAGCGACTGGGCGTGCGAGAGGCGCTGGTGTTCCGCGTTGAGTTCCTCCCACTCGTCGTCCGCAGGCGCGAGGCGGTTTAGTTCGCCGATCTGCCAGCTCAGGCGTTCGTGTTCACGCGCCAGGTCGGCCTGGCGGGCCTGGGCGGAGGCGAGTGCTTCGCTGGCCTGGCGCCATTGCGCGTAGGCGGCGGCCACCGGTTTGCCGTCGATCTGGCCGAATTCATCCAGCAGCTGGCGTACGCTGGCCGGGCGGGTCAGGCCTTGCCAGGCGTGCTGGCCGTGGATGTCCAGCAGGTGTTCGGCCAGTTCACGCAGTTGTGCGACCGTGGCGGCGCTGCCGTTGATCCATGCACGGCTCTTGCCTTGGGCGTCGATAACGCGGCGCAGCAGCAATGTGGCGTGTTCGTCCTCGGTGGAGAAGCCACCTTCTTCCAGCCAGGTGAGCACGGCCTCGGGCCGGTCGAACTCGGCGCTGATCTCGGCGCGGCTGGCGCCTTCTCGCACCACGGCGGCCTCGCCCCGGCTGCCCAGGGCCAGTTGCAGGGCGTCGATCAGGATGGACTTGCCCGCGCCGGTCTCACCGGTCAGGGCGGAGAAGCCGGAGGCGAAGTCCAGCTCCAGTTCCGGCACGATCACGAAATCTCGCAGGCTCAGGCGGCGCAGCATGTCGGTGAGTCCTTTAGTCGCTCAAGTCAGCTCACGCCTTCGTACCAGCGCAGCTTGCGGCGCAGCGTGGCGTAGTAACTCCAGCCACGTGAATGCAGGAATTGGGCCCGGTGCTGGGAGCGCCGCACGGTGATGCAGTCTCCGTGCAGCAGGCTGGCCAGGCTCTGCATGTCGAAGTTCACGCTGGCGTCTCGGCCGGCCACGATGGTCAGGCGCACCTCGCCAGAATCCGGCAGCACGATCGGCCGGTTGGACAGCGCATGCGAGGCGATGGGCAGCACCACCCAGCCGGCGATGCCCGGATGCAGGATGGGGCCGCCAGCGGACAGGGCGTAGGCGGTGGAACCGGTGGGGGTGCCGACGATCACGCCGTCTGCCCGCATGTTGGCCACGAACTCGTCGCCCACATCCACGCGCAGTTCCACCATCGCGGCGGTGGCGCCGCGGCTCACGACCACGTCGTTCAACGCCACGCCGGAGAAAATCTGCTCACCGTCCCGCAGCACGGCGCCTTCCAGCATGGAGCGGTGCTCGCTTTCGTAGTCGCCCACGAAGATGGCCGCCAGCGACTCCTTGTACTGTTCGGCCGAAATATCGGTGATGAAACCCAGCCGGCCCTGGTTGATGCCCACCAGGGGCATCCCGTAGCGGGCTACCTCGCGGGCGAAGCCCAGCATGGTGCCGTCCCCGCCGACCACCACGGCCAGGTCGCACTGTTGCCCCATTTCGGCGTGCGAGAGGGCGGGGAAGGTAGAGATGCCGGTACTTTCGGCTGTTTCCTGATCCAGGGAAACATCCAATCCCTGGTCGGCCACAAAGCCGGCAATCTCCTCCAGGAGCGGGCGGATGCCCCGAGCCTGGGGCTTGCCGACGATGGCCACATGACGGAAGCGCTTGGACATATGCGGAGAATTACACCACAGCGCCATGGCGCCGCCGGGCGGCCCCTCCGGAGTTCAATACAATGAAATCATGCTCGACGAGCGCGCCAAAACCCTTCTGAAGACCCTGGTTGAACGCTACATAGCGGACGGTCAACCGGTGGGCTCACGCACGCTCTCAAAAGCCTCGGGTCTGGAACTGAGCCCGGCGACCATCCGCAACGTGATGGCCGACCTGGAAGAACTGGGCCTGATTGCCAGCCCGCACACCAGTGCCGGCCGCATCCCGACCGCCCGGGGCTACCGGCTGTTTGTGGACACACTGCTGACGGCCAAGGCCTCGGCAGCGGCGGCCGGGGGAATGGGGTCGGAGGTGTCGTCCCTGGAATCCCAGCTGTTGCCGGACCAGCCGCAGCGGGTGATTGCGAACGCGGCGCAGCTGCTCTCCAGCCTTTCCAGCTTCGTGGGCGTGATCACCGCGCCGCGCAAGAGCAGCGTCTTCCACCATATTGAATTTCTGCGGCTGGGTGACCGGCGGGTGCTGGTGATCATGGTGTCCCCGGAGGGGGATGTGCAGAACCGGCTGGTGTTCACCGCGCAAGACCTGACCCATTCGGAGCTCACTGAAGCCAGCAACCGGCTCAATGCCCACTATTCCGGACTGAGCCTGGACGTGGTGCGAGACCGGCTGCGCAACGAGGTGGACGCGCTGCGAGGCGAGATTGCCTCGTTGATGAGCGCTGCGGTGGATGTGGGCACGCAGAGCTTCGAAGAACACGAGCCGGTGATCATCTCCGGCGAACGCAACCTGCTGACGGTGCAGGATTTCAGCCACGACATGGGCAGCCTGCGCCGGATGTTCGATCTTTTTGAGCAGAAGACGCAGTTGATGCGGCTGCTGGATGTGTCGAGCCGGGCGGAAGGGGTGCGTATCTATATTGGTGGGGAGAGCCAGGTGGTTCCGTATGAGGAACTGTCGGTGGTGTCCGCGCCGTATGAGGTGGATGGCCAGGTGGTGGGCACGCTGGGCGTGGTCGGGCCGACGCGGATGGCGTACGACCGGATGATCCAGATCGTGGACATCACGTCGCGGATGGTGAGCAACGCGCTGTCGCAGAAGTAGGGCGGGGCTGCGTCTTCGCTTGAGTAGAATCGCCGGCTCTCGCTGATCGTTCAGGGGGCCGTTAGCTCAGTTGGTTAGAGCAGAGGACTCATAATCCTTTGGTCGCTGGTTCAAGTCCAGCACGGCCTACCACCTTGGGGCATCGGGAGCTGAAGACGACTGCTTCTGCTTGGCGGACTAGTTTCGTAACGTTGCCTCGAACAAACCGCGGCCACCGGTTAGCTGACAGCGTGATGGAACCGTGTGACTCGAGTCCAGAACATGCAGCCATAGATGGGCGCCATCGAAGCTTTGCCGGTTTCGAACTCGAAGTGCACCGGTCGGTCAGCCTTCGCGGACGTGACCGTGGCGACCTCCGTCACCGGGAAACTCGGCGCTTCGCTTCGCTTGATGCCCTTGAAGTTTCCCCACTCGGCATCAACGCCATATCGAGGATCGAGAGATGAAACTTCTCCTCGATAACACCCGGTGATCCGTCGCGTGGTAATGACCCACCAGCTCTGAGCCGTGAAGTACGCGCTTGCGATAGGAAGCTCGCAAGAACACTCGCCCCAACTTTTTGGGGAAGGGCTTTTAGACACAGTTCCCTATAAATGATTGTTGCTGTGGTGCAAACCCTGCACGCAGTGAATTCCCACATGGCCTTTCCAGTGCCATATCGGCACACTTCCGTCTGCTGTTCTTGCCTCCATTCCCATGCTGCTTTTCCGTGTTTCTCGTTGGGCTGCCTGGTCGCCAGGACTGCCGACACAGGACCGTTGGCAGGAATGGTGTCAGGCCCCAGATCTCACCGCATTGGCCGGCGACGCCGTACCCGCGCTCACTGAACTGCCAGCGATGACCCGCCGGCGCCTCGACCCCATGGGTCGGGCCGCGCTGCAGGTCGCGTTCGAGGCGCAGGGCCCTGCAAGTACCGGTCCCGTGGTCTTCGCCTCCCGTTGGGGCGAGATTACACGTTCGGTCTCGCTGTTGCGGGAGCTGACTCAAGGGGAACCCTTATCCCCCACGGCCTTCAGCCTCTCCGTGCACAACGCCAGTAGCGCTGTGTATTCCATCGCCCGGAACGACACCGCCAACTTCGCCGCGATCTCCGCCGGGCCTTGCAGCTCCGCCGCTGGCGTCTGCGAAGCCCTGGGTCTGCTGGCCGATGGCGCGCAGCGGGTACTGGTCGTGAGCGTCGAGGCTCCGCTGCCTGCGCCGTACGAACCCTTCGAGACCCACCCGCTGCCCATCCGCGCCTGGGCTGCCCTGATTGAATCCGGCGGAAACCTCCGGCTGGAGGCTGCCCCCGCGCAAGCCTTCCCGGACGAGCCACTGCCGTCGGACTTGGCCGTGCTGCGCTTCCTGACGGGCGCCACGCCCATGCTCCATCAACCCGGCTGGCGCTGGACACGCCATGAGTAAGCGCCTGTCCTGGCCAGGGCGACTCTGGCGCGTGGCGGCGACGGCCATTGCCTTCTTCACATTCGGCATCGGCGGTCTGGTGCTGGGCATCGTCGTCTTCCCGTTGCTCAACCTGCTGGTCCGGTCGCCGGAACGCCGCGGCCACTGGGCCCGCGGGTTCATCGGCACACTGTTCCGCCTGTTCATTGGCTGGATGCGTCTGCTGGGCTTGGTGACCTACGAGCTGCATGGCCTGGAACGCCTGCGCCGCCAGGGCCTGCTGGTCCTGGCCAACCACCCGACGCTGATCGACGTCGTGTTCCTCATCGGCCTCGTGCCAAATGCGAATTGCGTGGTGAAGTCAACACTTGCCACCCACCCATGTACGCGAGGACCTGTTCGAGCAACAGGATATATCTGCAACAATTCAGGCTCCGACCTGCTACAGAACTGCGTGGACGCGCTGACAGCGGGGGGGAACCTGATCATCTTTCCCGAAGGCACGCGCACCCGCCCCGGGCAAACCCTGACGATGCAACGGGGGGCCGCGCAGATTGCCGTGCGCGCCGCCCTGGACATCACCCCGGTCCACATTCACTGTGAGCCGCTGGGTCTCTACAAGGGGCAGCCCTGGTGGCGTGTGGCCGAGCAGCCGTTGCATTTCAGCATCCGGGTGGCCGAGGACATGCCGACAGCCCCCTTCCTGGAAGCAACAGGTGGCGAGGCCTCCCTTGCGGCCCGCCGCCTGACGGAACATCTGGTTCGGTATTTTTCTCGCAATCTTAATAATCAAAACTTGATCTCGGGGAGCCATGCAAGCGCTGGAGAAAGAAATCAAGGAGTTGCTAATCTCGGCACTCCAGCTGGAGGACCTGAGTCCTGACGATATCGACGCGAACCAGTCGCTGTTTGTCGAAGGGCTGGGGCTGGACTCCATCGATGCACTAGAACTGGGCCTGGCATTGCAGAAGCGCTACGGCGTGAGCATGGCCGCAGACTCGGCCGAGACCCGCCGGCACTTCGCCAGCATCCGCGCACTGGCGGAGTTTGTCTCCGCCAATCGCAAGCTGAGCGCCTGAGCGCGTACCGCCCGCCACCATCGAGATCCGGCCATGACCGACCAAGACATCTTCGAGCGCCTGCGCACTATCCTGATTGAGACGTTTGACATCGACGCCGAACGCATCACGCCTCAAGCGCGCCTCTACGAGGACCTTGACATCGACAGCATCGATGCCGTGGACCTCATCGTTCGACTCAAGCCGCTGGTGGGCAAGCGGCTGCAGCCCGAGGCCTTCAAGGCAGTGCGCACGTTGCAGGACGTGATCAACGCGCTGCAGGGGCTGCTGCAGTCCGGGACGGGCGCCGCGGCCAACGGCGAGTACGAGGGCGCGACCGCGTCCTGACAGGGTTTCACGATGCGTTGGGCCCTCGTGCTGGCCCTGACGGCCGCCTATCCCCTGCTGGTGTTCGTGAGCCTCGGACACATCGAGCCGCGCTACATGGCGCTGCTGCTGCTCGTGCTGGGCCTGCTGCGCATGGCCACCGGCACCGGCGGGCAGGTGCAGGCGCGCTGGATCGTCGCGGCCGCGCTGCTGCTGGCGGCGCTCACGGCGCTGCTGAACCAGAGCCTGCCGCTCAAGCTGTATCCGGTGCTGGTCAACCTCGCCATGCTCACGCTTTTTTCCGTCAGCCTCGTGCGAGGCCCCAGCGTCGTAGAGCGGCTGGCGCGCCTCACCGACCCCCACCTGCCGCCGCAAGCCATCGTCTACACGCGCCGCGTCACGCAGATCTGGTGCGGCTTCTTCCTGGTCAACGGCGGCGTGGCCCTGGCCACGGCGCTCTGGGCCAGCGAACGCATTTGGGCGCTTTACAACGGACTATTCGCCTATGGTCTTATGGGCCTGCTGATGGGTGGTGAATGGCTGGTGCGCCGGCGCGTGCGCGCCAGAATGGCGACTTCATGAAGCCGAGCGAACGTCTGGCGAGCCTGCTCGCCCAGCCCGTGGATGCCGCCGGCGCCGTCGGCTGGCGGGGCGCCGTGCCTGTGTCCTGGAGCGACTTCAGCCACCTGGCCCGTTCCTGGCAGACCGCCTTCGAGCTGGCCGCCGGGCAGTGCTTCGTGCTCTTCTTCAGTGATGGCCTGGAATTCGCGGCCGCGCTCTTCGGGCTCTGGCAGGCGGGCAAGCAGGCCTGGTTGCCGGGGGACCTGACGCCGGCCACGCAGTCCGCCCTGCGTCCGCATGTCGCCGGCTGGGCCGGTGACGGCGCGGGAGTGGACGGCGTGCCGCGTCTGCAGGCCGCGGAGCGCGCGGCCCCATTCGCCACGAAACCGCTGTCACCACAGGCCGAGGGGCTGGTGGTCTTCACCTCCGGCTCGACCGGTGCCCCCACCGCCTGTGTCAAGCAGCTGCGTCAGCTCTTCGACGAGGTCGATGCGCTGGAACAGGCTTTTGGCGCGCCGAGCGCCGGCGGCACCGTGGTGGCCAGCGTGTCGCCGCAGCACGTTTACGGCCTGCTGTTCCGCGTGTTGTGGCCATTGGCCACGGGGCGGACCCAGCAGGCCCGCACGCTGGTCTATCTGGAAGACCTTGCCGAGCTGCTGCCTTCCGCGCAAGCCGGCAGCCTGGCAGCTTCTTCACCCGCCGTCCTGGTGGCGAGCCCCACTCATCTGGGCCGCCTGCCTGTGCAGGTGCCGGCAGAGGCTGCCCGCGTGCGGCAGGTCTTCAGCTCCGGTGCGCCGCTGCCCGATTCGGCAGTGCCGGACGCGCTGCGTGTGTTCGGCCACGCCCCCATAGAAGTGTTTGGCAGCACCGAGACTGGCGGCGTCGCCTGGCGGCAGCGAAACCGCGCAGCGCCAGTCTTCTGGCAGGCTCTGCCTGGCGTGCAATGGCGTCTGGACGATGGCCGGCTGGAGCTCCGCTCGCCTCATCTCCAGACGGATGACTGGACTCCTGGCGCCGATCGGGCCGTGGCGGTGGCCAGCGGCTTCGAGCTGCAGGGGCGTGCCGACCGGGTCGTCAAGATCGCCGAGAAGCGCGTGTCGTTGCAGGCGGTGGAAGAACGCCTGTTGAAGGGGGGCATGCTGTCCGCACTGCGCCTGGTCATGCTTGACGATCCGCGCGTGCAGCTCGGCGTCGTGGCTGTGCCATCTGCCGAAGGCTGGGCGCTGCATGACAGCGCCGGCCGTCGCGCTCTGGCGGGAGCCCTGCGTCAACAGCTGCTGGGCGTGGTGGAACGCGTCGCCTTGCCGCGCCGCTGGCGCTTTCTGCCGGAATTGCCGCGCAACGCGCAAGGCAAATCCACCCAGGCGCGCCTGCTCTCCGAGTTCGACCCGCGTCGTCCCGCCTTGCGCGAGATCACCCGCGAGGGCGGCAAGGTGATGCTCACCCTGCAGGTGGACGCCGCGCTGCCCCAGTTCGACGGCCACTTCCCCGACCACCCGGTGCTGCCCGGCGTCGCCCAGCTGGAGTGGGCGGTGCTGTTCGGCCACGAGTGCTTCGACATCACGGGAGCGTTCTCCGGCTTGGAGGCGCTCAAGTTCCAGCGCGTGGTCACGCCCGGCACGCAGCTCATGCTCACGCTGGAATGGCAGGCCGCGAATCGTCTGACGTTCCAGTACCAGTCCGTGCACGGTCCGCATGCCAGCGGTCGAGTGCTGTTCGGAGCCCCGACATGACGACTGCCACCATGACCGTGGGCGCGGTCATTCCGGTCTACAACCATGCCGTTCCGGTCGTCGGCGTGGCGCGCGCCCTGCGTGCCCACGGGGTGCCGGTGTTGATGGTGGATGACGGCAGCGAGCCCGTCTGCGCCGCAGCGCTGGACCGCCTGGCAGCCGAGGACGGCATCCAGCTGCTGCGCCTTCCCGAGAACCAGGGCAAAGGCGGGGCAGTCATGGCGGGCCTGCGCCACGCGGCTTCGCTGGGTTGGACCCACGCCCTGCAGATCGACGCCGACGGTCAGCACGACACCACCGACGTGCCGGCCTTCATCGCCCAGGCGCGCCAGCACCCCGCGCACTTCATCTGCGGCTGCCCGCTGTATGACGCCAGCGTCCCCAAGGGACGGCTCTATGGCCGGTACGCCACTCACATCTGGGTCTGGATCAATACGCTCTCGATGGCCGTGCGTGACTCAATGTGCGGCTTTCGCATCTACCCGCTGTCGCCCACTATCGCTGTGCTGGACCGCAGCCGCATCGGCCGGCGTATGGACTTCGACGTCGAGATCGCCGTGCGCCTCGTCTGGGCCGGTGTGCCGGTGATCAACCAGCCGACCCGCGTGCGCTACCCCGAGGACGGCGTCTCGCATTTCCGGGTCCTGCGCGATAACGTGCTGATCTCGGCCATGCACACCCGCCTCTTCTTCGGCATGTTGTGGCGCGCCCCGCGCCTGCTTTGGCGCAGGTGGGCCGCATGAGCTCACGGCACTGGGCGGCGATGGGCGAAACCACCTTCGTCGCTGGCATCTGGGTGCTCTTCGGCGTTCATCGCCTGCTGGGCCGCGCGGTCTTCCGGGTGCTGCTCTGGCCGGTGGTCCTGACCTACTGGCTGGCGCAGCCCGCGCTGCGCGCGCACAGCCTCGGGTACCTCCGCCGCCTCCAGCCCCAGGCCGGATGGCCCGAGGGCCTGGCCCACGTGCGCCTGTTCGCCGAGACCATGCTGGACAAGCTGCTGGCCATGGCCGGCCGCTATCCCATGGACCATGTGCATGAACGCGGCGCCGAGGTCATTCACGAGCTGGCGCGTTCCGGCCGCGGCGGCGTGCTGGTGACCGCCCACATGGGCTGCCTGGAGCTGTGCCAAATGCTGGCCGAGCGCCGGCCCGACTTCAAGGTCAACGTGCTGGTGCACACCCGCCATGCGGAAGCCTTCAACCGCATCCTGCGCCGCCTGCGGCCGCACATCGAGGTGGCGCTCATCGAGGTGAGCGACCTGGACATGGCGCTCACACTCAAGCTCGCGGACAAGGTAGCGGCCGGGGAGTTCATCGCCATCGCGGGGGACCGGGTGCCGGTGCGTGGCAGCAAGACGGTGCGTGTGCCCTTCCTCGGCAGCGAGGCTGACTTCCCCGTTGGCCCCTACCTGATCGCCGGCCTGCTGGGCTGCCCGCTCTTCCTGATGCTCAGCCTGCACGAAGGCCGGGGCTACGCCCTCGAATTTGAAAAACTGGCGGACGTCGTAGAGCTGCCCCGCCGCTCGCGCGAGGCCGCCATGGCGGCCTATGCGCGCCGTTTCGCCGACGCCTTGACGCTGCGGCTGCACCGCTCTCCTTATGACTGGTTCAACTTCTATGCCTTTTGGGACCGCGCCCACCCTGCCCCCCATGCCGCACATCACGTTTGACGGGCAACGGCTGCGTATCGAGGACATCTGCGCCATCGCCCGGCGCGAGGCCACGGCTGAACTTGGCCGCGCACCGGCGTTCCAGTCGCGCATCCAGGCCGGCGCCGATTTCGTCGCCCGACTGCTCGCCGAGGACGGTGTGGTCTACGGTGTCACCACCGGCTACGGGGACTCCTGCACCGTGGCCGTGCCACCTTCCCTGGTGCCCGAGCTGCCGCACCACCTCTACACCTACCACGGCATCGGTGCTGGTGCGCTGCTGACCGCGCCGCAGACGCGCGCCGTGCTGGGCGCGCGCCTGGCGTCGCTGTGCCAGGGCATGTCCGGCGTAAGCCTGGACCTGCTGCGCCAGATCGAGCTGCTACTGCGCCATGACCTCATGCCGCTGATTCCCAGCGAGGGCTCGGTGGGTGCCAGCGGCGACCTCACGCCGCTGTCCTACCTCGCCGCCGTGCTCTGCGGTGAGCGCGAAGTGAGTGTCAACGGAGCCACCGTGCCCGCCGCCGACGCGCTGCGCGCGGTCGGTGCCACGCCGCTGCGGTTGCGTCCCAAGGAAGGCCTGGCCATCATGAACGGCACAGCCGTCATGACCGGTCTGGCCTGCCTGGCCTTCGAGCGCGCCGAGTACCTGGCCCGGTTGGCCACCCGTCTTACGGCCATGAATGTGGTTGCCAGTGCGGGCAACGCCCACCACTTCGACGAGACCTTGTTCGCCGCCAAGCCCCATGCGGGCCAGCAACTCGTGGCGGAGCGGCTGCGCGCGGACCTGGCCAGCGACCGCCCGTCGCGCAACGAGCAGCGCCTGCAGGACCGCTACTCGCTGCGCTGCGCGCCGCACGTCGTGGGTGTGCTGGAGGATGCGCTGCCCTGGCTGCGTCAGCTGATCGAGAACGAGCTCAACAGTGCCAACGACAACCCGCTGATCGACCCCGTCAACGAACGTGTGCTGCATGGTGGCCACTTCTACGGCGGGCACATTGCGATGGCCATGGACACGCTCAAAACAGCGGTGGCCAACGTGGCGGATCTGCTGGACCGCCAGCTCGCGCTGCTGGTGGACGGGCGCTACAACCATGGCCTGCCGGCCAATCTCTCCGGCGCTACCGGCGAGCGGGCCGCCATCAACCATGGCCTGAAGGCGCTGCAGATCAGCGTATCCGCCTGGACGGCCGAGGCGCTGAAGCAGACCATGCCGGCCTCAGTCTTCAGCCGTTCGACCGAATGCCACAACCAGGACAAGGTCAGCATGGGAACCATCGCCGCGCGTGATGCGCTGCGCGTGCTGGACCTTACCGAGCAGGTGGCGGCCGGCGTGCTCATCGCGGCCCGTCAGGGACTGGCGCTGCGTGAGCGCCTGACCCCGCTGGCGCTCTCGCCCGCTGTGGCCGGCATGCAGGCCGACCTGTCCGAGCGGCTGCCGCTTGTTGTCGAGGACCGGGCGCTGGACCGTGAGCTGCGCGGCCTGGTGGACGCCCTGCGTGCACGTGCGTGGAACCTGTATGCCTGAGCTCTGGCACGAAATCGAACTCAGCCCGGCGTTCCATGATCTGGACCCGATGGACATCGTCTGGCACGGCAACTACGTCAAGTATCTGGAGTTGGCCCGCAATGCGTTGCTTGCCCGGTTCAACTATGACTATCCGCAGATGCGAGACTCGGGCTACGCCTGGCCCATCGTGGACATGCGGCTCAAGTACGTGGACATGCTGCCCTATGGCCGGCGTGTGATCGTACGGGCCGAGATCGTTGAATGGGAGAACCGCCTCAAGATCGAGTACGTGATCCGTGACGCCGAGACCGGGAAGTCCATCAACAAGGCCCACACGATCCAGGTGGCCCTCAGCATCACCACGCGGGAGATGCAGTACGTCTGCCCGCCGGTACTCTGGCAGAAACTCGGCGTGGAGCCCGCATGAAGCGTCGCACTTTCCTGATCCAGGGGCTTGCCGCCGGGCCGGCCTGTGGCCTGTCCCTCCTGGCCGCGAACATCGCCCAGGCCGTCCCGGACCTCGGTCAGGCCGTCCACCAGCGCCTGAAGCAGCCGCAGTGGCTGCGCGGGGATTTCACGCAGACCAAGAAGGTGCCAGGCTTCACCAAGCCGCTGGTCTCGCGTGGCGAGTTCGTGCTGGCCCGTGGCCTGGGCGTGCTCTGGCGAACCATCAAGCCCTTCGCCAGCGAGCTGCGCCTCACGCGCGACGAGATCCGCGCTACCCAGGGCGGCCAGACGGCCATGCGCCTGGAGGCCGCTCGTGAGCCGGCGGTGCGTGTCATCAACACGTTGATGTTCTCGCTGCTCAATGGCGATGTGAGCGGACTGGCCGATCTTTTCGACCTCAGCGGCGAGGTCAAGGGCGACAAGTGGCAGCTTGCGCTGCTGCCCAAGCCAGGCCCGCTGCGGCAGGTGCTGAAGCAGGTCGCCCTGGAGGGAGACAGCTTCGTACGCCGGATCCAGCTCTTCGAGGCCAACGGCGACGAAAGCCTGATCCAACTGGACAACCTGCGGCCGGACGCCGTGCCCGAGCCCGGTCTGTTCCAGTGAACCTTGAGCGCGTCACCCGGCGGCTGGCGGGCCTGTGGCTCGTGGTGGTGCTCGCCTGTCTGGCGCACAACGCCTGGTACTGGGCTGTGCAACACCATGCACCGGTCACGGACGTGCTGGCCATGCTGCCGCGCGACGAGCAACGGCCGGTTGCCGCCATGGCCACGCAGGCCCTTGCCGACGTGGGTTCGCGCCGCATCAGCATCCTGGTGGGCGGCGGCGACTGGGCGCAGGCCCGGTCGGCGGCCGATGTCTTCCTGCAGACGCTGGGCGACCTGCCCGCCCGTCATCTGGTCGCCGAGGCCGACCAGCAGGCCTGGTTGGACCTCTACGTGCCGGTGCGCACCCGCCTGCTGACGCCGGCGTCACGCGCCAGGCTGGCTGACGCGAGCACCGCCGAACTGGCGGATGTCGCGCTTGCCGGGCTGTACCAGCCCATAGCGGGTCCACGCGCCGGGCGCTGGTCCGACGATCCGCTGAACCTTTTCGGCCAATGGCTGGCCGAGCGTGCCCAGGGCAGCCGCGTGCGGGTGCAGGACGGTCGCCTCATGCTGACCGACCCCGATGCGCCGCAGCACCATTACGCGCTGATTCTGATCGAGCTACCCGGTTCCGGGTTTTCCATCAGTGCCCAGCGGGCGGTGCTGCCGCGACTGGCCGCAGCCGCGCAGGCGGCGCAGGCACACGGCGCCAAGGTCATCCAGGCCGGCGTGCCGCTGTTCGCGGCGGCGGCGTCCGAGCAGGCGCAGTCGGAGATCCACACGATCGGCTTGGGCTCGTTCATCGGCATCGTCGCTCTCACGCTGCTGGCCTTCCGTTCGTTGCGGCCGCGCCTGCTGGTGATGTTGTCGATGGGGGTCGGTCTGGTGGTGGCCACCTCGGTGAGCCTGCTGTGGTTTGGCGAGTTGCACCTCGTGACGCTGGTGTTCGGCGCCAGCCTGCTGGGGGTGGCGGAGAACTACGGCAGCAACTATTTCAGCGCCCGCCAGGGGCTGCAGCCGTCCGAGCGCTGGGCCATGCTGTCGCGCCAGATACCGATCGTGAGCCTGGCTATGGCCACCACGGTCATCGGTTATGCGCTGCTGGCACTGCCCCCATTCCCGGGGCTGCGTCAGGTGGCCGTGTTTTCAGGCGTGGGTCTGGTAGCCGCGTTCGTGACGGTGCTGTGGTGGTTCCCGCTGCTCGACGGCCACGGCCGTATGGCCCCCACGCGCTTCGCCGAGTGGCTGGGGGCGCGGCGCGCGCTCTGGCCCAGCCTGGGCCGTCGCGGCCTGGCCGTCATTTGCCTCGTCACTGCCGTGTTGGCGGTGATAGGTGCCAACCGGTTGCGTGTGGATGACGACATCCGCCAACTGCAGTCGGCGCCGCCCGCCCTGGTGGAACAGCAGCGTGAGTTTGCCAGGCTGATTCAGGCGCCCGGTGTGGCACAGTTCTTTGTGGTGCGCGGGCGCAGCGACCAGGAAATGCTGGAACGCGAAGAAGCGCTGACAGCACAGTTGCGTGGCATGGGCCTGGAGGTGCAGGCCGTCTCCGACTGGCTGCCATCGCTGCGCCGCCAGCATCAGGACGCCACGCTGGCCGTTCGTCGTCTTGACGCGCTTCGACCGGAACTTGCGGCCCGGCTGGAGCAGCCTGTCGACGCGCCCGCCGCCGCTGGCGCGGACCTGTTGCCCTCGGGCTGGCTCACAAGCCCCGCCAGCGAGCCGCTCCGAGCCCAATGGCTGGGCCGTCTCGGCGATGACCACGCCACCGCCGTGCTGCTGCGCGGTGCCAAGGCTCAAACCCGCGACACCCGCGCGGCGCTGGCTGCGCTGCAACTTGACGGTGTGACCTGGATCGACAAGGTCGAGGAGGTCAGCCACCTGCTGGGACGCTACCGCGTGTTGATGACGGGTGTCCTGCTGCTCGGCTACCTGCTCACGTGGGCTGCGCTGGCCTGGCGCTTCGGGTCAGTCTCCTGGCGAGCGCTGGCGCCAACGGCGCTGGCCAGCGTGCTTACCGTGTCGCTCCTGGCTATTTCAGGCCAGGTGCTGCAGCTCTTCCACATCCTGCCCCTGCTGATCCTGCTGGGGTTGGGCGTGGACTACGGCATTTTCCTGCTCGAACAACCCGGGAAGCGAGAGACCCGTCCCTTCCTGTCCGTGACGCTTGCCGCCGCGTCTACGCTGCTGGCGTTTGGCCTGCTCGCGTTGTCCGGCACTCCTGCCCTGCATGCCTTCGGGTTGACCCTGCTGTTCGGGGTCTTCCTGGCCTGGCTTCTCACTCCGTTCTTCATGCCCCATGCTTGAGACCAAGAAATTCTCGCCGCCCCGGCAGAGGGCCTTCGACGCCCGCTTCGACGCTCAGAAGATCGCCTTCGGCCCTGTGGTCTTTCACTGCGTGCGCTATGCCTGGAAGCGCGGCATGCTGGAGGCGCTGGCGGAGGCGGGCGAGCGCGGCATCACGCTGGAAGCGCTGGAAGCCACTGGGCGCTGGACCCGTTATGCACTCAAGCTGGTGCTGGAGTCCTGCCTCTCGGCGGGTGTCGTGCTGATCGAGGCGGGGCGCTGGCAACTGGACAAGACGGGCTTCTGCCTCATCTCCGACGACATCACGCGCATCAACTTCGACTTCGTGCACGACGTCTGCTACCAGGGCCTCTTTGAACTGGAGCGCTCGCTGGACGCAGGCAAGCCGCTGGGCCTGGCACACCTGGGCGACTGGACCAGCATCTATCCGGTGCTTTCGCAGTTGCCGGAGCCCGCGAGATCGAGTTGGTTCGCCTTCGACCATCACTATTCGGACACGTCGTTCCCCGACATCCTGCCGGACGTGTTTGCCACTGTGCCGCGCCGGCTGATGGACATCGGCGCCAACACCGGAAAGTTCAGCCTCGCGGCGCTGGCGCATGACGCGCGCGTGGAATTACACCTCGTCGATCTGCCACTGCAACTGGCTGCGGCTGAGGTGAACCTCACGGAGGCCGGTCACCGGGACCGGGCCAGCTTCCATCCCCGTGACCTGCTGGATCCGGCCGTGCCACTTCCCTCAGGCATGGACCTGGTATGGATGAGCCAGTTCCTCAGCTGCTTCGGCGAGGAGCAGATCGCCAGCATCTTCCGCCGTGTGAAGGACTGTCTGGGCCCCAACGGCCATGTGCTGGTGATGGACACCTTCTGGGACCGTCAACGCTACGACATTGCGGCCTATTGCCTCATCAACACGTCTCCGTACTTCACGGCCATGGCCAGCGGCAACAGCAAGGTATATGAGAGCACCGACTACATCCGCCTGGCGGAGGCCGCCGGCCTGCGCCTACAGACCGTGCGCGACGGCATTGGCTATTGCCACAGCCTGATGAGATTCGTCCTGGCATGAAGCGACGCGACACCATCCGCCTGGCTACGCTGGCCGCCTTGACTGCCACAGTGATGGCGGCGGGCGGGCTGATGGCCGGCTGTACCACGGCGCCACCGCAGCCGCCGCGCAGCTTGCTGCCAGAGCTGCGCTTGCCGCCAGCGGCGCTGGGCACCGCCAGCCACGCCTTGAGCCAGCGGTTGTCCGTGACCCGGCTGGACCGGCCGGATGCTCGACCGCAGCAGGTGGAGGTCCAGCTACAGCTGGACGCTTCCGGCCTGCTGCTGGCGGGCTTCGCCTTCAACCAGCGCGTCCTGCTGATGCAGTGGGACGGCAAGGCGCTGCAGGTCTGGCGCCACCCACGCCTGCCGGCGGAAGTGGATACGGAACGGATGCTGCGCGATCTTTGCCTGGTGTTCTGGCCCGCCGATGCTGTGCGTGCCGCATTGCCCGATGGCTGGCAGTGGATCGAGACAGGCAGCGGCCAGGCGCTCCGCCAAGAACTCCGCCAGGGTAACGAGGTGAGGCTGAGCGTGTCCCGACCGGGAGATCGCCTCGTTGAGATCGTCAACATGGCCGAGGGCTACCGATTGCTGATTGAATCCCAACCGCTGGGGGGAGCGCCATGAACGACGCCGTCTATCTGCATGCCCCCGGGGTGATCTGCGCGGCCGGTGCCAGCCTCCATGAACTCCGGGAAGCGGTATTCGCACCGAGGCTTTCAGGTGTGGCGATGAACACGTCGGTCTGGCCCGGTCATGCAGTGCATCTGGGCGCCGTGGGCGCGGCACTGCCGTCGGTGGCTCATCTGCCGTTGCAGGCGCGCAGCCGCAACAATGCGATGCTGCTGGCGGCGCTGGCCCAGCTCCGTGAGCTCGTGGACGCGACGATCGCCCGCCATGGCGCAAATCGCATCGGTGTGGTGCTGGGCACCAGCACCTCCGGCGTGAGCGAGAGCGAAGCGGCCATCAGCGCCTTTGCGCAAGAGGGCGCACTGCCGCCAGCGTTCCATGTCGAACAGCAGGAACTGGGGTCACCCGCACTGATGCTGACCACTCTGCTGGGCCTGGGCGGGCCGAGCTATGTCATATCCACCGCCTGTTCGTCGGGCGCGAAGGCGCTGGCCAGTGGCGCTCGCCTGATCAAGGCGGGGCTGTGCGACGCGGTGCTGGTGGGCGGCGTGGACACGCTGTGCGGCATGACGGTCGCCGGGTTCAGCGCGCTGGATTCCGTCGACGAGGCCCGCTGCCGCCCGATGAGCGCGACCAGGGCCGGCATCAACATCGGCGAGGGCGCGGCGTTGTTCGTGCTGAGCCGCGAGCCGTCGCCGGTGCGCCTCGCCGGCTACGGCGAGAGCTCGGACGCGCACCACATCTCTGCGCCGGAGCCCACGGGCCGTGGCGCCGTGGCAGCGATGCGCGAGGCGCTGGACCGCGCCGGCCTCACTCCCGCCGACATCGGCTATCTGAATCTGCACGGCACGGCCACCCCGCAGAACGATGCGATGGAAAGCCGCGCCGTGGCCGAGCTCTTCGGCCTGGCGTTGCCGTGCTCCTCCACCAAGCCGCTGACCGGCCATGCGCTGGGGGCGGCCGGCGCCATCGAGGCTTGCATTGCCTGGCTGACCGTGGCGGGTGACGGCCGCCTGCCAGTGCACCACTTCGACGGCCAGCGTGATGCCGACATCCCGGCCATTACCCTGGTGGAACCGGGTCAGCGGCTCGCACAGGCGCCGCGCCACGTGATGAGCAATTCCTTTGCCTTCGGTGGCAACAACGCCACTTTGGTGCTGAGCCGTGGTTGATTCCATCTCTTCATCCTTGCCTTCCATTGCCGAGCTGGTGCCTCATGCGGGCGCGATGAGCCTGCTGGACTGCGTAGTCGCCGCCGAAGGCGAGCGCCTCGTGGCCGAGGTGGTCGTGCCTGAAGCTGGTCTGTTTAACCGCGAAGACGGCGTAGGCGCCTGGGTCGGCCTGGAGTACATGGCCCAGGCGGTGGCCGCCTGGGCCGGCTGGCAGGGCCGCCAGGCAGGCCATGCGCCGCGCATTGGTTTTCTGCTGGGCACCCGCCGTTACCGCAGCGCCGTGGCCCGGTTCGAGCCGGGGCAGCGCCTGCGGGTCGAGATCCAGCGCAGTTATCAAGCGGACAATGGCCTCGGGCAGTTTGACTGCCATATCCACTGTGGCGAGGCTGAGCTGGCCAGCGCCACGATTACCGTTTTCGGGCCGGAAGACCCCCGTGAGTTCCTGAAGGGAGAGACACCGTGAGCACAGTGCTGGTGACAGGCTCCAGCCGCGGCATTGGCCGGGCGATTGCGCTTCGCCTGGCGCGCGATGGGCATGACGTGGTGCTGCATTGCCGCCGTGAGATCGGCCAGGCTGAATCGGCTGCGGCGGAGATCCGAGCGATGGGCCGCGAAGCCCGCATCCTGCAGTTCGATGTGGCCGACCGCGCCGCCGCATCGGCCGCGCTGCTGGCGGACGTAGAGGCCCATGGCTGTTACTACGGCGTGGTCTGCAATGCCGGCATCGCCCGCGACGGCGCCTTCCCGGCGCTGAGCGGCGAAGACTGGGATGACGTCATCCACACCAACCTGGATGCGTTCTACAACGTGCTGCAGCCCTTGACCATGCCGCTGGTGCGGCGCAAGGCGCCGGGGCGCATCGTCACGCTCGCATCGGTGTCGGGCTTGATGGGCAACCGCGGCCAGGTCAACTACAGTGCTGCCAAGGCCGGCATCATCGGCGCTACCAAGGCGCTGGCGGTGGAGCTGGCCAGCCGCCAGATCACCGTCAATTGCGTGGCTCCCGGCCTGATCGAGACCGACATGGTCGATCCAGGCCTGCTGGAGGAGGCGCTAAGGATCATTCCGGCGCGCCGAGTGGGCCGGCCGGAAGAGGTGGCCGCGGTGGTGAGTTTCCTGATGGGTGCCGATGCGGCCTACATCACGCGGCAAGTGATTTCGGTCAACGGGGGGATGGTGGGATGAGCAAGAAGAGGGTCGTGATCACCGGCGTTGGGGCGTTGTCGCCGCTGGGGCATGACGCCGAGACGGTGCTGGACAGCCTTCGGGCCGAGTCCAACAAGGTGCAGCGCATGCAGGCCTGGGCGGAGTACGACGGCCTCAACACCCAGGTGGGAGTACCCTGTGCACCGTTCGAGCTGCCGGCCGACCGCTATAACCGCAAGAGCATGCGCAGCATGGGTCGGGTGGCCCAGATGGCCACCCGGGCCTCCGAGCTGGCGCTCGAGCAGGCGGGCCTGCTGGGTGATCCGCTGGTAACCAGCGGCAAGCTGGGTGTGAGCTTTGGCAGCTCCAGCGGTACGCCCAGCGCCGTGGGCGACTTCGGCCGCATGATGAGCGCCAAGAGCATCGAGGGCATCAATGCCAACACCTACGTGAAGATGATGTCGCACACCGCGACCGTCAACATCGCGGTGTTCTTCGGCATCACCGGCCGGATCATCACCACCAGCAGCGCCTGCACGTCAGGCAGCCAGGGGCTGGGCTACGCGTACGAGGCCATCCTCAGCGGCCGCCAGGTGGCCATGCTGGCTGGTGGCGCGGAGGAACTGGACCCCACCCAGGCGGCGGTCTTCGACACGCTGTTTGCCACCAGCACCAAGTACAACCACGAACCGCGCCTCACGCCCCGTCCGTTCGATGCGGACCGGGACGGCCTGGTGCTGGGTGAGGGCGCCTGCACCTTTGTTCTTGAGGAATATGAGCATGCCAAGGCGCGTGGCGCCCGCATGCTGGGTGAGATCGTCGGTTATGGCACCAACTGCGACGGCACGCACGTCACGCAACCTCAATCCGCGACCATGGCGCAGGCCATGCGCCTGTCGCTGGAAGACGCGGGGCTGCCCGCCAGCGCCATTCCCTACGTGAATGCGCATGGCACCAGCACCGATCAGGGCGACATAGCGGAAAGCCAGGGCACGGTGGCGGTATTTGGCACCAACGTCGCGATCTCGTCGCTGAAGAGCTACATGGGTCATACGCTGGGTGCCTGCGGCGCGCTCGAGGCGTGGATGACCCTGGAAATGATGCGTGCGGGCTGGTTCGCGCCGACGCTCAACCTGGGCCGGGTGGACCCGCGCTGTGGCGAGCTCGACTACGTGCGCACCGGCGGTCGCCAGCTCCAGACCGAGTTTGCGATGACCAATAATTTCGCCTTCGGCGGCATCAACACCTCGTTGATCCTGCGTCGGCTGGACTGATTTTTGTTCGAATCTTGTTAACAAACAGACGGTGATCACCATGATGATGAAGAAGATGATGGCTGGCGTTGCCTTGGCCTTGGTGTTCGGTGCTGCGCAGGCACGTACGCCGGTGGCGCTGGTTGAGCCGGAGCGTGTGGTCGTGGCCGCGAGCGCCGGGACGCTGACGCCCGAGCAGGTCAAGCAGGCCATCGTGCGCGGCGGTGCCCGGTTCGAGTGGACCGTGGTCCGCGAGGAAGCCGGCAACATCCAGCTCAAGTACAACAAGCAGAACAAGCATGAGGTGGTGGTCGCCATCACCTACGACAGCACCGGCTACCAGATCCGTTACGTCTCGAGCGTCAACATGAAATACGAGACGATCAACGGCACGCCGATGATCCATCCGTTCTACAACACCTGGGTGGGCAACCTGAGCCGCGCCATCGCCTCCGAGGCGACTGCGGCGGTGGCCGGCAAGTGAATCCGGTGGGCCAGCATGTGGAGACCGACTTTCCCGTGATGGCCGTCCGATGAGCTTGCTGTGCCTGCTTGCAAATCAGCGGGAGCTGGAATCGGGCATGGCGCTGCCTGCGACGTGGCTCAGTGCCACGGAGCAGGCACGCTGGGCCACTTTCAGCACTGAGGCCCGGCGACAAAGTTTTCTCGCAGGGCGCTGGTTGGCTCGCCAGACCGTGCGGCGCTGGGCGAGCGCCAGCGGCATCAGTGGCAGGGGCCGCAATGGCCTGTTGCCAAACCTTCCGCCAGACGAGCTGCCTGCATTGGAAGTGGCTGCCAGTGGCGCCTGCCAGATCGCTGGCAGCCGTGGAGTGTTCGTTTCTATCAGCCACCACGGGCACCATGTGGCCTGTGCCGTGGCGGACGTTCCCGTGGGGGTTGATATCGAGGGCCCGCGAGCCCGCCGTCGAGACTATCTGGCACTGGCCGAGACGGTTCACAGCCCCTCCCAGCAGCATGCGCTCGCGGCCCTGACGCCAGCCCAGCGCGAACATGGCTTTCTGCAGGCCTGGACGCTCAAGGAGGCCTGGCTCAAGGCTCGTCAGCGTGGCCTTGATTTCGCCTTGATGCGCAGCCTGGAGTTCGATGCAGACGGTGGACAGGGCGGCATGGTTGACGTGGCGGCTGCCGTGCACGGCGATGTCGTTGTGGCGCTGGCTGCGGATCCGGCGCTTCCATCCGTCATCGAGGCCGAACCGTTGCTGCAATGGCGTCGCTACGGTACGCGGCGCCTGCGGGTGGGCTGAGGGCCGACGCCTCAGCCCGGCTTGCGGGCAACCGCGTTGAGCAGGGTCTCCTCGCGCACGGTGGGCACCTTGAACCCCATCCATTCCCACGCGCCCAGATCCTTGCGACTCCACCAGAGGTAGGGCGTGCTGATGTGGTCGTCGCGCAATTCAAAGCCGGCATTGCGCAGCATGTCCAGGAACTCGGGGGCGCTGCGCTGCACATGCATGGGGTGGCGGAACAGCAGCCGGATGACCCAGCTGTGGATGTAGGCCCGGGTGCTTTCGGCCAGCAGCAGATAGCCGCCTGGCTTCAGCACGCGGAAGATCTCGGCCAGCGCAGCGGTCTGGTCGACGATGTGGTGCAGCGACTGATGGCAGAGCACCAGGTCCACCGAGGCGTCCGCCAGGGGGATTGTTTCGGCGTGGGTCTCATGCAGCGTGACTGCGACTGGGCAGGTCTCGCGCATCGGTGCGCAATGGGCGGGAAAGTTTGGCTCAGGGTCCAGCGCGTGAATGACGGTGGGTTTGAAGCGCTGCGCTAGCTCGTGCAGTGAATGGCCCTGGCCGGTGCCGATATCCAGCACCACACCGCCCTGGGGCAGATCGGGGGCCATGCGCTGCAGGTCGTTGAGTGCGCGCGCCAGCACGTGCACCCGCCAGGTGGCCGTGGAAAGGAACCAGATCCCGAAACGTGTCTCGGGTACAAAAGCCAGCTTGCGTGCGGCGAGGCGGGTCGAAAGCGAAGTGGTCATGAACGCGTGAAGCGGTGGCCCACGGGCCTCCCTGGATTGTTCTGGAATTTGGGTGCGATTTTATCGGACACCCTTGCGCCGCAACCGTGCGATATTCCTTCCGATCGCGAGCGAAAGGCGCTTGATGGGCCCCCGCAACTCGCAGAGGGCATGCAGAGGGCATGCAGAGGGCATGCAGAGGTTCCCTAGGAACGCGCTGGCTCGTCAACCTTGGAGCGCGCCGCGGCCAATTCAATAAACGCCCGCACATAGTCGATGGTGGCGTCCGCCTCCCGCGCTCCCAGAAAGATCTGCTTGGCGATGCCGCGAGCCCCCAGCCGCACCGGCACCACGTCCATCTTGGCCGCATATTCGTCCACCAGCCAGCGCGGCAGGGCGGCCACGCCACGGCCGCTGGCCACCATCTGCATCATGATGTCCGTGGTCTCGATGGCCTTATGGCGCTTGGGCGTCACCCCGGCGGGCAACAGGAACTGGTTGTAGATGTCCAGGCGCTCGATGTCCACGGGGTAGCTGATGAGCACCTCCTGGGTCATCTGCTGCGGCTTCACATACGCGCCCGAAGCCAGCGCATGCCCCTTGGCCACGACCAGCACCTGCTCGTAATCGAAGACCGGCACGAAGGTAAGCCCCGGCTTGAACAACGGGTCAGGCGTCACCAGCAAGTCGATCTCATAGCCAAAGAGCGCACCGATGCCGCCGAACTGGAACTTCTGTTTCACGTCCACGTCGACGTCCGGCCATGCGGCCAAGTAGGGCGACACCACTTTCAGCAGCCACTGGTAGCAAGGGTGGCATTCCATGCCGATACGCAGCGCGCCGCGCTCACCCTGCGCGAACTGGCCCAGACGCTCCTCGGCCAGGTCCAGCTGCGGCAGCACCCTGTTCGCCACCGCCAGCAGGTATTGGCCCGCCTGCGTCAAGCGCAGGCTTCTGCCTTCGCGCAGCCAGACGTCAGTGCCCAGCTGCTGCTCCAGCTTCTTCATGCTGTGGCTCAGTGCAGACTGGGTCAGGTTGAGCACGCCCGCGGCGGCCGTCAATGAGCCTTGCTTCTCGACCTGCTGGACGATGCTGAGATGGATGCGCTCAAGCATAAGGATGAGCCATATTCATGAATCGTTGAAATTAAACCATTTTACGTCATGGTTCCTCGTCGATAGCATCGGTCAGATTCATCTCAGAAGTCATCGGCCACCCCATGAGCAACGGTTTCGCCTTCAACATCAAGACCATCCGTTTTGATGAGAATTACCGACCGTCGGAGAGCACGCGCACCACGACCAACTTCGCCAACCTGGCGCGTGGGGAGCATCGTCAGGAGAACCTGCGCAGCACCCTTCGGATGATCGACAACCGTTTCAACGCCCTGGCGGATTGGGATAACCCGACCGGCGACCGTTACGCTGTTGAGCTCGACATCGTGTCGGTGGAAATGAGCATCGGAGAACACGTCGGCGCTGACGTGTTCCCCCTGATCGAGATCCTGAACACCCGCATCCTGGACCGGAAAACCGGTGAGTGGGTCCAGGGCATCGTGGGAAACAACTTCTCGTCCTACGTCCGCGATTACGACTTCAGTGTCCTGCTGCTGGCGCACAACGCCAATCAATCCACGTTCAGCACGCCGGAGAATTTCGGAGACCTGCATGGCAAGCTGTTCAAGCACTTCGTGAACTCGAGTGCCTACCAGCAGCGCTTCAGCAAGCCGCCCGTCATCTGCATCAGCGCCTCCAGCAGCAAGACGTACCAGCGGACCGAAAACAGGCATCCCATCCTGGGCGTGGAATATCTGCAGGACGAGCTGTCCGCCACCGACCAGTACTTTGCCAAGATGGGTCTGAAGGTGCGCTTTTTCATGCCCCCGGGCAGCGTGGCGCCGCTGGCCTTTTACTTCCTCGGCGACCTGCTCGGCGACTACGCCAATCTGGAACTGGTGAGCACCATCAGCACGATGGAAACCTTCCAAAAGATCTACCGCCCCGAGATCTACAACGCCAACTCCGCGGCGGGAAGGCTGTATCGCCCCAGCTTGAAGCACCCGGACTACTCCTTGACGCAAATCGTCTATGACCGGGAGGAGCGTCGCCAACTGGCCGTGAAGCAAGGGAAGTTCACGGAGGAGCACTTCATCAAGCCGCACAAACGCGCTCTTGAACGATGGGCCGCGAGTTGCGCGCTCTGACCCGTCTCCCCAATATTCGCGGCAACCACCCCGCTTTGCCTGAAAGGAATTCGCAGATGTTTGAAACCTCCATCGCCGGTAGCCTGCCCAAGCCCGCCTGGCTGGCAGAAACCAACAAGCTCTGGCCTCAGTGGCGGGCTGAAGGCGATGCGCTTCTGCAAGCCAAGGCCGATGCCACCTTGCTGTGGATCAAGGCGCAGGAGGACGCTGGGCTGGACATCGTGTGTGATGGCGAGCAATCGCGCCAGCATTTCGTGCATGGCTTCCTGGAGCAGGTGGAGGGCATCGACTTCGAGAACAAAGTGAAGATGGGCATCCGCGACAACCGTTACGACGCGATGGTGCCGCAGGTGGTGTCGGCCCTGCGCCTGAAGGGCCGCGTGCATGCCTTTGAAGCTCAGTTTGCGCGCGCGCACACGAAGAAGAAGCTCAAGTTCACCCTGCCCGGGCCCATGACCATCGTCGACACGGTGGCGGACCGCTTCTATGGCGACAAGGTGAAGATGGCCTTTGCGTTTGCGGAGGTGCTGAATCAGGAAGCCCTTGCGCTGCAGGCCGATGGCGTGGACATCATCCAGTTCGACGAGCCCGCCTTCAATGTCTACATGAAGGACGCAGCCGACTGGGGCGTGCAGGCGCTCGAGCGCGCAGCGCAGGGCCTGACCTGCACAACGGCCGTGCACATCTGCTACGGCTACGGCATCAAGGCCAACACCGATTGGAAGAGCACCCTGGGCGAAGAATGGCGCCAGTACGAGGCCGTGTTTCCCGCGCTGGCTCGCAGCGGCATTGACCAGGTGAGCCTGGAATGCATCCATTCTCATGTGCCGCCCGACCTGATGGCGCTGCTGGCCGGCAAGGACGTGATGGTCGGTGTGATCGATGTCGCCAGCGACGTGGTCGAGACGCCGGAAGAAGTGGCTGACACCATCGGCCGGGCACTGCAGTTCGTGCCCAAGGAGCGGCTGTTCCCCTGCACGAATTGCGGTCTGGCCCCGATGGGGCGGGACGTGGCCTGGCGCAAGCTGGAAGCGCTGGCCGCAGGCACGCGGCTGGCGAAGGCTCGGTTGGCGTCGGCGTAAGGGGGGGCGAAAGACGCCTGCCCAGCCGTTCTGGCTCTCGAGCGCCTCCTTGATGCCGGCCAACTCGTGTCTGGGACGAAGTGCTCGCCGGGGACGACTTCGCGCTTGTAGCCGAACTTGAGGTCGAAGAATGCGTCTTTGGAGATGAGGTCGGTCGACAGCAACAGCACGCCGGGGCCCGCAATACACAACTCTTGGGAATCAGCCGTTCGGTGCTGCCAGCAGCAGGTCGGCCGCGTGGTCAATCGAGTTCACCAGGCTGGGCTCTCCACGCATCCGTGACTCGACTTCGTCAACGAGGTCATAGAACTTCGGATCGTTGATCAGCTCATTGCCGAGTTCGAACAGCAGTACAGATTCGATGAAGATCCGGAACGCCTTGCGCCGGCGGTCAGGATCCGTAGGCTCGATGAATTTGATGCGGCGCAGGACCAGCGAAGCTACAGCCTGTCTTCCCCCCTCCTTGGACGAGCCCACGCCGGCTTTGCCCGGCGGCGTCGGCGCCTCAGCGCCTTGCCGCCGGCCTATGCCGTTCTGCCGAATGAAGAGTGCGACCGCGCTGGCCGCATTGATGGGAGTCATGGGTGGCAACGCCGTGGATCAGTGCATCGGGCCGCTGCGGTAATTCGACAGCAGCACGTGTGAAGCATCTTCGTTGGCAGTGTCCACTTCGCGCGTCGCCTGCGCGGTCTGCTTCAATGCCTCGATGCGATCAATCACCAGTTGAATGTCACCATTGAGCGGCACGTTTTCGGTGTTCATTGCCTGGCCGGCCCGGAAGTGCGTGAGCGCCTCCGGGAACTGATCGTTGGCCAGCGCGGCAAAGCCATGCACGAAGGCGCGCAAAGGCTCCGTCGCCGGTAACAGGAACAATGGCTGCCAGCTCACGAGCGCCAGGGCCGCATGCCCCGAGGTGAACTGCAGCAGGCCGAGCTGGTAACGCGCCATGTGGAAGGTAGGGGCCAGCAGCGTGGCGGCGGCGTAGGCCTGGATCGCCTCATTGATGCGGCCCAACTGCGCCAGTTCTGCACCCAGCAGGAAGGGCGGCAGCGGCGACTCGGGCTCCTCGTCCACCGCGTGGCGGAAGAGCTGGAGGGCCGTGTCCGTATCGCCGGAGGCGCTGGCTGCCAGCGCCTGGCGAAGTCGGTCACTGAGAGAGACGTTCGGAGTCATGGTGCAGCCCTGCTGAAAGAAAAAAGGCCGTCCGCCCTGGATCGGGCGTGCGGCCGTCATGTTGCATCAAAGGCGTGCCGCGCGTCGGCGTCACGCTCCTTCCCAATACATCCGGCCCTTCGGCGAGTCGTTGAGCTATTCCGACTGATGTGTGGGGGTATCCGCTAAACAGATGCTGCGCCAAGGGGATGTCCTGTTCGAGGAGGCCGCTCGCCGGCTTCAGTGAATCAGACAAAAACCCAGCGGCCTTCTCGGAGCGGCCGCAAAAGGACACCTCGACATGGTCGCGATCGTCAGTGGCAATTCCCTCGGCCTCAGTCTCACCTCCCTCGCCAACCTGGGGCAGCAGGGGGCCTTTGGCTCCGCCGGGTCCGGCAGCGATGGCGCCCTGGTCTTTGTGAATGCCGCCAACGGCAACCTCGTGCTGCAGAGCCGGGACGAGCTGCTCGCTGGCCTGGGGCGCGACGCCTCCAGCCTGCGCACCTACAACAGCCAGGGCCAGTTCACCGACGACAATGGCGACAACTGGTCCAACGGCATCTTCCTGCAGCAGCTCAAGCTCAACGGCACGCTGAACACGGCCGGCAGCACGCTGGTGCGCACCGACCGCGACGGGGCCCAGGCGGTCTACACCTATGACGTGGATGTCGGCCACTATGTCACCACGGCTGGCGCCGGTGCCCATGACACCATCGCCTACGACGGGTCCAACGGCCAGTTTGCCTGGACGGATGGTTCCACCGGCGAGATCGAGCGTTATGACGCCGCCACCGGCCGTCTGATCTCGGCCGTGGACACCAGCGGAAACACGCTGACCTACGGCTACGACGCCCAAGGTCGCCTCTCCACCATGACGACGGCGGGTGGCGAAACCATCCACATCGACTACAGCGGCAACAATATCTCCCAGTTGCGCGTGGAGCGCGCCACGGCGACGGGCACCGAGACCCTCACCACCACTCGCTACACGTATGACGCCCAGAACCGCCTGGCTAGCGTTATCGTGGACCTGTCCCCGGAGGACAGCTCGGTCGCGGATGGCAACGTCTACGTTACCAGCTACACCTACGACGGCACGAGCGACCGCGTCGCCTCCGTCTCCCAGACCGATGGCACCAGCCTGGCCATCAGCTATGTCCAGGTGGCCGGTGAATACCGCGTCGAAACGCTGACGAATGCGCTCGGCGAGGTGACCCGGTTCTCCTACGACACGGCCAATCACCGCACCACCGTGACGGATCCGTTGGGCCTGCGGACGGTCTATGGATATGACGCCGAAGGCCAACTGCTGAGCGTGACCGCACCGTCGGTCGATGGCATGGCCCAGGTCACCAGCTTCACCTACGACCCGGACGGGAACCTCACCTCGGTTACCGATTCGGCGGGCCGCACCGTGCAGATGGGCTACGACGAGCACGGCAACCAGATCACCCAGCGCGATAGCGCCGGCAACACAGTCACGCGCACCTACGACGCCTACAACCAACTGCTCACCGAAACGGGCTATGCCGTCGCCGATAGCGACGGGGCCGGCTCCGCGCAGGCGGGCGCGCCCAGCACGACCCGTTATGTCTATGACGCAGCCGGACGCCACCAGCTGCGCTTCGCAATCACCGCGACGGGCGACGTCATCGAGTACCGCTATGACGCCCAGGGCAACCAGGTCGAGAAGCTGCAATACGGCTATGCCCCATTCGATGTGAGCACCCTGGGTGCCACCGCCGTGCCGGCCGAGGCCGACATGGAATTCTGGGCGCGCCTGCAGGATCCCTCCCGCACCGGCCACGTGGTCCGCAGCTTCGACTTCCGGGGCCAGGTCACGCAGGAGCGTTCCTTCACGGTGCCGGACCAGAACGGCGTGGCCGATGCCTTGCCGGTCACGGTGCACTATGTGTATGACTCGGCGGGTCGCCTGCTGAGCAGCATCGCCGCCAATGGCGGTATCTCCACCTACACCTACGATGGTTTCGGCCGCGTGCTGACGGCCACCGATGCGCTGGATGTCACTACGGTGAGCTCGTACGACGATGCCAACCGCCGCAGCGTCGTCACCCTGGCATCCGGCCTGGTCACCACCACTACCTACGACGCCGCGGGCCGCCTGCTGGCGGTGGTGCAGGGCAGCAATGCCGCCGCGAAGCTGGGCGAGACCCGCTACCAGTACGACGCCGCCGGCCGCCTGCTGATGAGCACCGACCCGACCGGCGCCTCCCGCTGGGCGCTGTATGACGATGCCGGCCGCAAGGTGGCTGACATCGATGCCGACGGAACGCTAACCGAATACATCTATCACGCCAACAACCTGCTGGCGGGCACCATCGTGCATGCCACGCGGGTGGACATTTCGCGCCTGGCCAATGCGGCAGGGGAGCCGCTGGCGCCGTCGCTGGCCTCCATCCGTCCTGCGGCGAATGCCGCTGACCAGCGCGAATGGCGCGTCTATGACGCGGCCAATCGACTGGTCCAGGTGATCGATGGCCTGGGCTACGTCACCGAGACCAACTACGACGGTGCGTCGCACGTCATCGCGGTCACGAGGTACGCGGCTCACGTCACGGTGCCGGCCACGGGCGTCTCGCCCATCACCTCGCCGGTGGCCGTGACGGTGAATCCCGCGGCGGACCGCGTCACCCGCAGCTTCTATGACGCAGATGGCCGTGTCATCGGTGATCTGGACCCTGAGAACTACTACACCCACTACGACTACGACGCCGCCGACCGGCTGGTCTCCAAGACGCGTTATGCGCAGCCCATGGTCGGCACGCTGGTGGACGCCCAAACGCCGCCTCAGCTGATCGCCGAAGATGCGGCAGCGCCGACCACGGCCTATGTGCGCCTGCGCACCTCTTCGTCCAACCCGCTTCCGACCAACGTGGGCGACGGCACCACCGGTCTGGTGGACGCCGCCTCGCTCCTGGCACGCCTGCAGGCTTTCAAGGCGGTCGACCCGGAAGGGGCCTTCAAGGACCTGGTGCGCCTGGTGCGGGACGCCCACGTGACCTTGCTCAGCGCGGGCTTCAACAGTGCGGCCTTGCTGCGCCAGTGGGTGGGCCAGTTGCCAGCTGGTTCACCGATGTTCAACACGCTGGCTTCTCTGGGCGTGTTCATGGGTGCCACCGAGGTACCGGCGGGCACCGAGGGGGCCATCGTGCTAGCCACGATGGACAACGACGGCCAGCCGGTGGGTGGCACTGATGGCAACGACGTGATGATCGGGGGCCCCGGCGCCGACACGCTGGAGGGCGGCGCAGGTGACGACACTCTGGGCGGCGCCAACTACCTCGATGGCGGCGAGGGTAGCGACACCTATCTGTTCGGTTACGGTGACGGCCGTGTCGAGGCCAATGCCGGCCGCGACGACGAAGGAAATCCCAACGACATCGTCCAGCTGGGGGCCGGCATCACCACGAAGGACATCGCCCTGTTGGGGGACTTCAACTCCCCGCGGATTGTGCTGGTGCGCACCGGTGAAAGCCTCAGTCTGTATGACGCGGTGCGGGAGATCCGCTTCGCCGACGGCACCATCTGGAAGGCGGCGGACATCAACAATCGCCTTGCGCTGGGCGGGCCCGACGACGGACAGTACAGCTCGGGCTACGACTCCAACGGCGACAACCTGATCCGTGGCGGTGGCGGCAATGATTACCTGAACGGCGGTTATGGCTACGACACGATCGTGGGCGGTAGCGGCGATGACGTGCTGGTCGGCCAGGATGGTGGGGACCTGATCGAGGGTGGTGACGGAGACGACGACCTGCTCGGCGGTGATGGCTCGTGGTGGAACAACAATCCCCTCAATGACAACGACACGCTGGACGGTGGTGCCGGCGACGACGTGCTGAACGGCGGTTTCGGCCAGGACGTCTATGTGTTCGGCTATGGCTCCGGACGTGACACCATCACGACAGTCCAGTCATTTGTGCAGGACCGGTGGGCGAATGCCGACACGTTGCGCTTGAAGGAAGGCGTCACGCCGGAAGACCTGATCTTCAGCCGTGACAGCAATGGCGGGCTATTGATCCAGTTGCGCAACAGCGCCGACAGCATCACGGTCCAGAACTACTTCACCGAACTGGAGTCGGAAGACGACTGGTACGGTGGTTATGCCAAGGGCCTGGAGTACATCGAGTTCGCCGACGGCACTCTCTGGGAGGCCAAGGACATCCAGATCCGCCTGGACCCGCACTATGTGTCGGGTGAGTCCTATGTGGATGACCTGTTGATCGGAACCGATGGTTCCGACTATCTGATTGGCCGCAGCGGCAACGACACGTTCCGGGGTGGCGCCGGTGACGACACGCTGATGGGCGGGCAGGGCACCGACGTCTTCGAGTTCGGACTCGGGAACGGCCATGACTTCATCACGGCAGGCTGGAGCGGCGAAGGGGACCGTCTGAAGCTGGATGTTCCGAGTGACTGGAGCCAGCTGTCCCTGGTGAAGGTTGGCAACGACCTGCAGGTACGCATCTCCCTGCGCGACGTGGCGACCATCAGCGGTGCGGACATCGATTTCATCGAGTTCTCCGACGGCGTGGTGTGGGACGCCGACCAGATCAAGGCGAACACCCAGTTGGCCACCGACGGCGCCGATGTCATCGATCGCACCTATGAATCAGAAGGCGGCGTCATTGATGGCAAGGGCGGCGCCGACAGCATGGTCGGCAGCAACTATGCGGACGACACCCTGCTGGGTGGTGCCGGGCGCGACACGCTGATCGGCCTTGCCGGCAATGACAATCTGTCCGGCGGCATTGGCCGAGACCTGCTGATCGGTGGTGAGGGCGCGGACACCTATCGATTCCATCGAGGCGACGGTGCCGACACCATCTCCAACACCGACTGGGGATCCTATGACGTCGGCTACCGGACCGGCGACTCGCTGGTGTTCGGTTCCGACATCCTGGCCCCGGACGTGGTGCTGGCGCGCAGCGGCAACGATCTGGTCCTGCTGATCGACGGGACCGAAGATAGCGTCACACTGAGCAACTACTTCAACTACGAGTCCGGTGCTCCGGACATCCGCCTCACCAACATCCAGTTCGGTGATGGCAAGACCTGGACCGTCGACGACGTGGCGCAGCGCCTGGCCGACGTGCCACCCGCGACGGTGGGCGACCTGCCCAGCACGGGCGACGATCTCTACCAATCGAACGCCTCCGCCGGTGAATTGATCTCCACCGGCACGGGCAACGACACCCTGATCGGCTCGCAGTTTGGCGACACGCTGGTGGGCGGTGCGGACGACGATGTGCTCGACGGCCGCGGCGGCGACGACGTCTATCGCTTCAGCCGCGGTGATGGCCGGGACACGGTGCTGGCCAAGGACCCGACGGACACCAGCCATGACGTGGTCGAGTTCGGCGACGACATCCTGCCGAGCGACCTTCGACTGACGGTTCGCGAACGCGCCATCATCGTCACCATCCGGGGCACCAGCGATGCGCTGGTGATCCAGTCGATCCTGCCGGACGGCACGCAAGGCGCGCTGCAGGTCCAGGCCTTCAAGTTCGCCAACGGCGAGACCTGGGACTTGGCAACCATCGTGGCACGCGCGACCGGGCCTGAAGGCGGCAACCCGAGCGAAGGTTTTGACTTTGCCGACACCCTGCGGGGCACCCAGGGTGCCGACTGGCTGAGTGGCTTCGATGGCAATGACCTGATCCTGGGCGGGGAGGGCGACGATTCCATCGACGGCGGCGCTGGCGACGACACGCTGGACGGTGGTATCGGTGACGACACCTACTACCAAAGCACCGGCAACGACGTCTACCGCTTCGGCCGCGGGTCGGGCCGCGACCGCGTGGAGCAGGACAGCAACCTGGGTGGTCACGAGGCGGTGGAGATGTATGCCGGCGTGAAGCCGTCGGATGTCATCATCTCCGTGGGCCGTCAGGGCGGCTACGAGATCCGCATCATCGACAGCGGCGACATCCTCGCCTTCTCGTCCCAACTGCCGGATGAAATCCGCTTTGCGGATGGCACGGTGTGGGACCGCGACGCGATGGCCACCGAGATGGCGCAGCATGGCGCGTGGCAGCGCGAGACGACCGGACTGAACTCCGACTACTACGATCTTGGCTCGGGCGCGGAGATCCCGCCGTTCGGTGTCCGTGGCGGTGAGGACACCATTGGCGGCGTGGAGAATGCAGCGCCTGGCACCGTGATCCAGCTGGCTGCCGGCCTGCGGCCGGAGGACCTGTATGTGGTGGCGTCCGTGGACGACGCGTCCGCACTGCAACTGCGCATCAAGGGCACGACCGACACGCTCACTGTCACGGGATATCTGACCGGTGACGCGGCCACGCTGCCCAGCATCCGTTTCGCGGATGGCACCGAATGGACGGCGGCCCAACTGCAGCAGCGCGTGGCCGAGACCTCGGTCAGCCCGGACCAGGTGCTGGTGCCCACCGGCACGTCTTCGCAATTGCTGTTGCGTCAGGTCGGCGACGATCTGGAGATCGTCGACACCTCCAAGGTGGGCACCACTCGCATCCAGGGCTGGTACGCCCAGGGCACGCACGTGGACCAGTTCGTACAGAACGGCAGCTCGCTGCTGACCACGCCAGCGTCCGCCACGGCCGAGGCCGCCGCCCTGCAGGGGCGCGACCAGACCACCCGCCTCATCTATGACGCACTCGGCCGCCTGGTCGGGGAGGTGGACGCCGAGAACTATCTCACCGAGAACATCTACAACGCCGCGGGCCAACGCGTCAGCACGGTGCGCTACAGCCGCCCGCTGACGGTCGAGGTGTCCGCCACCGACCGCCTGATCGACATCCGTCCGTCGCTGGACCAGGCCGCGCGCGTGAGCTCGTGGAAGTACGACCTGCTCGGCCGTGTCTCGGAACAGACCAATGGCGAAGGCCTGTCCACCTCCTATACCTATGACGAGGTGGGCAACCTGGTGACCACGCGCAGCGGCGCATCCACCGACGACATGCGCGTCGGCCAGGTGCGTTATGACCTGCAGGGCCGGCTGGTGGGTGAACTGTCGGGCGAGGGCGCCGCGCGCCTGGAGTCTGGCGCACCGCTGACCGAGGAAGAAATCCAGGCCATCTGGGACGAATTCGGCATCGTGCACACCTACGACGCCGCAGGCCGTCGCACCAGCACGACCGATGCCAATGGCCACAAGACCGTCTTCTACTACAACGCCGACGGCCAGCTGCGCTATGCGGTGAACGGGGAAGGGGAGGTGCAAGAGCGTCGCTACAACGCACTGAACCAGCTCGAAAGCACGGTCCTGTTGGCCAACCGCCTGGCACCTGCCGCGCTGGCGTCGCTCTCCGGCGGCCTGGTGACAAGCTCGGTGGAACAACTGGTGGAAGGCCAGTACGATCTCGCACGTGACACCGTCACCGGCTACACCTACACGGTGCGCGGCCAGTTGCACAGCACGACGGACGCGCTCTCGCATACCGCCACGGTCGACTACAACGCCTTTGGCGAGGTCAACCATTCCACGGCCGCTGATGGCCAGGAGACGAGCCTGGAACGCGACCGTCGCGGCCAGGTCACCACCACCCTGGTGGATCCGTCCAGCAAGGCCATCACCACCAGCGCCCAGTACGACGCCTTCGGCCGCCTGGTTCGCAGCGTGGATGCCATGGGCCACGTCAGCCAGCAGTCGTTCGACCGCCTGGGCCGCGTGGTACAGACCGTCGATGCGACCAATGCCACCCGCTCCACCACCTGGGATGCGTTCGACCGCACGCTCACCCAGACGGATGCGCTGGGCAACACCACCACCTACAGCTACTCGGATGCAGACCGGTCGGTGACCCTGACCACGCCGGAAGGGGTGCAGGTCCAGACCATCCACAACCTCTACGGGCAGACCTCCGCAGTCATCGACGCCCTGGGCAACCGCACCGAGTACCGGTACGACCACGACGGTCGCCTGGTCACCACCACGGATGCCCAGCAGCACGAAACGACCAACGTCTACGACGCGGGTGGCCGCCTCAGTGCCACGGTCGACAAGAACGGTGTCACCACCGCCTTCACGTACGATGCCGCCAATCGTGTGCTGACACGCACCGTGGATCCGGATGGCCTGGCCATCAAGACGACCTACCGCTACGACGCCAAGGGCCAGACCATCAAGGTCACCGATGCGAACGACACGGACGTCGTCACCGAGTACGACCTGCTGGGCCATGTGCTAAAGCAGACCATCGACCCGACGGGACTGAACATCCAGACGAGCTACAGCTACGACGAAGCCGGCCGCGTGCTGACGGTCGTGGACGCCCTGGGTGTGACCACGGTTTACGGGTATGACTCGCTGGGCCGCCGCACTTCCGAAGTGCGTGACCCGGGTGGCCTGAACCAGAAACGGACCTACGAGTACGACGCCAATGGCAATGTGACCGCCACCCTGGGCACCGATTCGGCACTGGGGTTGGTCCGCAAGGTCAGTACCGTCTACGACGCGCTGAACCGGCCCGTGCTGCTGACGGACGCTACCGGCGCCCTGACGTACATCGAGTACGACGCCGAAGGTCGTGTGCTGCGCACCACGAAGCTCGCCACGGCACTGGACGTGACGAATCCGCCGCAGACGGCCCACGGCACGGTCCAGGAACTGGTCGATGCGCTCCGGTCTGGCTTGGATCGTGTGGAAACCAACCGCTACGACGCCGATGGCCGCCTGCGCTTCACCGTGAACAGCACGGGTGCGGTGGTCGAGCTGCGTTATGACGCCCGTGGCAATGTGGTCGAGCGCATCGCCTATGCCATGCCCATCTCCAGCTACACCTGGGACGGCGAGAGTGACCCGCAGGTGGTGGCCAACGATGCGGTGGACCAGCACATCCGCACCGTCTATGACGAGCTGAATCGCGCGCAATACGTGATCGACGCGCTGGGCTACGTCACGCAGAACGAATACGACCCGGCCGGCCACGTGGTGCGCCAGACGGTTTACGCCACGGCGACCACCGGAACCGACAACCTGCCGCCGTCGGTGTCCGACAAGGACCGCAGCACCAGCTTCGTCTATGACAATGCGGGCCGCGTGAGCGCGACCATCGACCCGACGGGTGCGGTGACCCGCAACACCTACGACGACAACGGCAACCTGATCTCGCAGACCCGGTATGCCAACGCGTTGCCGGCGGGCGCTGGCATTGAGTCCCTGGTGACGGATGCCGCCCGCGATCGCACCACCACCACGCGTTACGACGCCGCCAACCGCGCGGTGTATGCGACGGACGCCGCAGGCTATGTCACGACCTCCGTCTACGACGACCTGGGCCATGTGACCTCCACCACCCGCTGGGCCGCGAAACCCGCGGTGCCGGGTGACCTGCCGCCGGCCACGCCGGGCGTGGGCCAGACCAACTCGTTCACCTACGACACGGCCGGCCATGTGCTGACCAGCACCGATGCGCTGAACCAGACGGAGTCCTACACGTACAACGCCTTCGGCGACAAGACCAGCTTCACCAACAAGAAGGGCAGCACCTGGAACTACGGGTATGACGCGGCCGGACGGATGGTGAGCGAACTGGGGCCCGCCGTCACGCTGACGACGGTGACCCGCGACGCCAAGGGCAACCTGGTGGAGGGCACCACCAACACCCAGCGCATCGAAACGCGCCTGGAATATGACGCGCTGGGCAACCTGACGAAGCGCATCGAGGCGGTGGGCCGACCGGAAGAGCGGTCCACGTCCTACTGGTACGACTTGCTGGGTCGTCAGGTCGGCGTGATCTACCCTGCCGCCAGCGTCTACGCGGAAGACCAGAGTGCCGCGCTGACCAACGGCGCCAACGGCGTGGCCGCCCGCGCCGAACAGCAGCGTCAGCTCTCCAGCTACACCGACTACGACGTTTTTGGCAACGCCATCATGAACGTCGATGTGGCTGGCAATGTCAGCTACAAGTTCTACGACAAGGGCAATCACGTCGTCTATGACGTGGACGCGATGGGTCAGGTGACCCAGTACACCCGCGACGGCTTTGGTGATGCGGTCGAGATCACGCGTTACGCGACGGCGCTGACTCGACAGCAGCTCGACAATGGACCCGCCGTCCGACCCTCTGCGCCCCAGATTGCCGCCATCATCGCGGGCTCGCTGAGCCAGGGTGATTCCCGCACCGTCCTGACGGAGTACGACCAGCTCGGCCGTGCCGTCACGGTGCGCGAGCCCACCGTCTTCACGGTGGACCCGACGACCGGCGCAGCCGGTCAGACCGGCAAAACCACCCGGAACGCCTACGACAGCTTCGGCGCATTGGTGCTCACGCGTTCGCTGTTGTCGGGCAGCGAGGCCAATGGCACCTGGGCGGATACCTACCAGTACTTCGACGTGCTGGGCCGGCTGGTCGACAAGGTGGATGCGATGGGGTATCGCTCCACCAGCAGCTTTGACGCTTTTGGCAACGTTGCCAGCACCACGGAATACGCCACGGCGTTGACCGCCGGCAGCTGGAGCCTGGGCAGTGCCGGCACGGCCGCCACGAGCCAGGACGATCGTCGTGTTGAATACACCTACGACCAACTGAACCGCAAGACCAGCGAGACCCGCAAGAGCGTCGTCTGGAGTACCGCGGTGGAGGCCCTGAGCGGGCAGAGCCACCGTGGTGACCAGAAGACCACGTACGGCTACGACGCGGTTGGCAACCTGACCGTCACGACGGACGCGCTGGGTGGCAGCACGTACAGCTACTACGACGCCCTGGGGCGTGTGACTGCCGTGGCGGCACCCAGCCGCGCAACCGCGACGGGCAGTGCCGCTGTCTTGACGCCGCTGACGCTGTACCGCCGCGATGCCTATGGGAACGTGGTGGTCACGGTGGAGCTGGCCAATGGCGGCCGTGGCACCGTTGCGGAATTCAAGGGCGTGTCGAATGGCGTGCAACTTGCCGGCCTGGTGGGCGACTTCAGCACGGTGGACCGCCAGTCCTTCGCGGCCTACGACCTGTATGGTCACGTTACCCAGAGCACGGACGCACAGCGTCACAGCGTATTCAATTCGTACAACGCAAGCGGCCTGATCGCCAAGACCTGGCAAGGAGTGACCTCTGGCGCAGCGCTGGTGGAAAACGGCACGGACGCTTCCGGTGCGCCGCTCGAGACGCTGGTGGAAGACAGCACGGTCTTCAAGCTGTATGAATACGATGCGCTGGGTGAGCTGATCCATACCTATGACCCGGGTCCGGCCAATGCCCTGGTTGACTCTGGCAAGCCGGCTGTGACAGGCGCGGTGTATGACCAGACCATCACGAAGTCCGCTGGCGCCCTTCTGAACGACAACTTCTATTCCAACGCCAACGCGGTGAGCGTCAGCTGGGTAGGGCTGACGGATCCGGCCCTTGGTAGCGTGCGGGTCGAGCTGGACTTCATGACCACGGACGAGGGCGGATTTGCCCCCCTCCAGAAGACGCAAACGCAGGAATTCGCAGCGGGTGACGCCAACCGCACCGTGACGATGGAATGGTGGGACGACGATGCCGGCTCGCCCCATGGCATTTCGTCCGTGCGGAATGTTCGTGTGCAGCAGCGCATCAACGGGGTGTGGACCACCGTCTGGAATTCGGCCACTGCCGGCACCACGAATGTGCCGGCCACTGGCTACAGCACCAAGGCGGCGCCTGCCAGCTTGGTGCGGACCGACCTGAACTACAACGCCTACGGCGAACTGACCAGCAAGGGGTTGGACGGCGGCGCCCAGGAGTACTTCGACTACGACGCCGCGGGCCGACTGTGGCGTACCAATTCCGGCGACGGGGTGGACAAGATCTATCTGTACGACCAGATGGGGCGCGTGGTGTCCGAGCTGCGTAGCAATGGGTCTGGCGGTCAGAACGTGGACCTGAAGACGGTGACCTCCGCGGAGGAAGCCGCTCGACTGGGTGCCTCCGTGCGTCGCTCGGATACGGTGTACGACATCTTGGGGCGAGTCATTGAAACCCGCGGCGCCGATCGCGCCGAGACCGCCACGATGGCCACCGGCAAGAACGAGCAGGTTTCTGCCGCTGTTGTCAGCAGTTCGGCACCGGACGGCACCACGGAGTCGGTGGTGAGCTACTGGGTCGGCAGCAACGTCGTTGCAGTGAACTGGCCGGACTTGAGTCATCTGGGCTCCGGTGACATCAAGGTTGAGGTGGACTATCTAACCACCGCGGCCTCGATCAACCAGTGGACCACGCCCGTGGAAGCGCGCTCGTATGCAGCCGTGTTCACGGCGGAGCAGGCCGCCACCGGCGTGACCTTGTCCTGGCCGAGTGAAGGCCCCGCTTCGGAACCGGATCAGCACGACGGCGCCACCATCCCGCTCCTCTATGCAGGCGGTCTCGCCAGCGTCAATGCGGTACGTGTGTACAAGCGCGACCCGGAGGGTAACTGGCAGCTGCTGCACGCCGGCTCGTCGGAGAGCGCCTCCAAGGTGATGGACGTGGCGTTGCCCACAGAGTCCAACCTCACCACCAAGCTGGAAGTGCGTGCCGCAGGCTCGTCGGACGAGTGGGTGACCTTCCCGCAGGATCCGGTGCGTTTCACGCAGGCGCTGCGTTACAACCTGGACGTGCTGGGTGGTGGTACTTACGAATACCGCCTGACCACCAGCGTGGCGGGCTCGACGCCGGTGGTGGTCAATTCCGGCATCATCCATCCGGACGGTTCCACCGAAACCTACTACGTGGGCGGCGACAGCTCCACCCGCCCGACCATCCACCAGACCCTGGACCGTTGGGGCAATGTGCTGAGCGTGACGGACGCACGCACCACCGAGTGGGTGACCACCTATCAGTACAACGCTGACAACCAGGTCATCGCCGAACAGAAGCCGTCGTCCCAGACGATGGTGAACGGGTCGGCAGTGACCGTGGAAGGTGGCAAGACCCAGGTCTACTACGACGCACTAGGCCGCCAGGCGGCGGTACGCGACGCCAACGGCAACCTCAACAGCCAGGTCTACGACGCGGCCGGCAATGTGATCGAGGAGCACCATGCTGACGGCGGCATCGTGACCAACACGTATGACGTGTTTGGCAACAAGGTGCGCACGGTCAATGCGGAAGGCAATCGTGACCTGACCAACCCGATGGACCCGGTGGCAGCGGAAGCCGCCCGACGCAAGAACACCACCGAGTTTGTCTACGACAAGATGAACCGGCTGGTGGAGACCCGGCACGCGGAAGTGCAGGTCACGCAGGTGTCCGAGAACAGTGACCCGAGCGCCCGCATGCAGGTGGTCTCCACGATCTCGACGCTGACCGATCGCAACGTGTACGACCAGGCAGGCCGCCGCATCTCGCAGACCACCGGCATTTCGTCGGTGGGGGCGGGCGAGACGATGACCTACAAGTACGACCTGGCCGGCCGTGTGATCGAGACCACGCAGCCGGGCGGTGATCAATTCAAGATCCGCACTGTCTATGACAAGCAGGGCCACAAGATCGCCGAGGTGGACCAGAACGGCAATGCCTCCACCTGGACCTACGACTACTTCGGCAAGCTCCAGGCCCGCACGGACCTGGGTGGCGCGACGTTCACCTTCACATACGACAACGCCGGCCAACTGACGCAATCCACCAATACTCGCTTCAACAGTGGCCTGCAGCCTCAGCTGATCAACACCTACAACGCGGCGGGTGACCTCAAGAGCACGGTAGACAGCTCGCTGAACCAGACCACGGAGTACTGGTACGACCTGGCGGGCCGCCATGTGCGCGAGAAAACGACCCAGGGCAGCACGGTGTATCAGGACAACTTGATGGCCTACGACGAAGTGGGTCGCCTGCGCCATGTCAATGACGGGCGCATGAGCATCGACATCACGTACGACGCTGCGGGCAACCGTACCAACGTCAAGACCCACGTGAACGTGCCGTCGAAGGATGACCCGACGCAGGACGTGCCGAAGGACAGCGACCTGTACTTCACCTACGACTCCATGAACCGCCAGACGGGGGTGGAGCTGGCGCGCAGCGTGAGTGACACCGGCGTGGTCTCCTACGACTATGTCCGTGAGATCGACAAGAACGGCCAGATCGTGGCGGGCACGTCGGGTCACAAGATCACTTATGACCTGAACGGCAACCGTATCCGGGACCAATACCTGGGCACCAAGGTCAAGTGGGTGCCGGGAATCAAGTTGGGGGATACCGAGTTCCTCGGCCACTATGAGGTCGACAAGGATCCCGCGAACTCCGAGGTGACGGAGGTCTACGAATACGACGCGCTGAACCGGCTGCTGACGACCACGCGGGACGACGTGCAGATCGACCAGCGTCAGTACGACGCCGTGGGCCGTGTGGTGACCACTGGCCCGGTAAACCTGCCGACGGACTATGCGGAGGCCATCAACAGCGGCATCGAGTCGGGGCAGACGATTGGGCTGGAGTACCGGATCAACCGCTACGACAACAATGGCCGCCTGGCGCATCAGCAGATCTTCAACGCGGATCAGTCGAAGTTCCTGACCGACCTGAAGTACAAGCGTTATGACGATGCGGGCAATCTGCAGGCTTACACCCTGGAGACCAAGGGTGAGTACACCAACACCTACACCTACACGCATGCCAAGTACGACGGCTACAAGGAAGCCGTCATCAGTGGCACCAGCACCAAGTTCGACCCGGGCCAGACGACCAACGTCTATGACATCAATGGCAATTTGATCCGTGTTGACGACAAGACCAAGGACGAGAACGACCGCGAGCTTGTGAACGACCTGACGGGGCACGCACTGTTTGTGATGCAGGGCACGGCCGTGCAGCGCCAGGTGGTGGTGAACGGGGAGGTGCTGGGCCGCTACGGCGTGGGTATTGATGCCTCCAACCCGCGGGACAAGGACGGCAACCCGGTGTTCACGGAACTGGCGGACTTCAACTTCGGGTACCAGCCCATCACGGGCAACTACCCGACGGCGTCGGTGGGGACCTATCAGGTCAAGGCGGGGGACACCTTGCGCAGCATTGCGCAGCAGTCCTACGGCGACGAAGGCTTCTGGTACCGCATTGCGGAGACCAATGGCCTGAGTGGCGACCGTGACCTGCGCGTGGGCCAGACCATCAACATCCCGAGTGTGGTGGGTACGGTTCGCAACAATGCGAGCACCTACAAGCCGTACGACCCGAGCAAGATCACGGGCGACACGATGCCCAACATGCCGTCGCCCAACAGTGGTGGTGGGTGCGGTGGCATTGGGATGCTGCTGGTGGTGGTGGTGGCTGTGGTGGTGACGGTGTTTACGGCTGGGGCGGCAGCCATGGCTATGGCGGGCACCTTGTCAGCAGCCACCAGCGCCGGGGCCATCATGACGGCCGGCGCTGCAGCGATGTCAGCTGGAACGCTGGCTGGAGTCGCAGCGGCAGCGGTGGGCGCAGCGGTCGGGTCGATCGTGAGCCAGGGCGTGGCCATGGCTATTGGCATGCAAGAACAGTTCAGTTGGAAACAGGTCGGCTTGTCTGCGATTGGTGGGGCTGTGTCCTCGGGACTCGGTCCCGCGTCGGGCTTCTATGGCGGCCCGACGGTATCCGTGGTGCTCAAGGCAGCTACCAGCAATGCAATCACTCAAGGCATCGGTGTCGCCACGGGCTTGCAGGACAAGTTCAACTGGAAGGGCGTAGCTGCTTCTGCAGCGGCTGCATTTGTTGCCAAAAGCCTGAGTGACACAGTGTTGGGCTCCAAGGTGGCCGACGCGACGGCTCCGGGCGGTTTCTCGCGCACGGGCGGACTGGTCGACGCATGGGGCGGCGGGGAGATCGCCAAGATCGCTGGATCGACGGTGCTGGGCATCGCGGCTGGCGCCACGGCCTCGCTGGTACGCGGTGGCCGGGTTGTGGTGCAGCAGGTGGCGACGGACGCATTTGGTAATGCGTTGGCGGACTCCATCGTTGCCAAACTCCAGTCGATCGGGGAACCAACGTTGGTGGAGCGTGCGGATCGCTCTCAAGCATCCAATGCCACGCTGCTTGCATTGGCGGACAAGTATGGTGGTTTGAAGAACGTGCCGGCAGATCTCCCGCAAGTTCAGGAGATGGTGAAGGACGGGCTCAATAACAGCGCGACCATTGCACGCCTTGTGAAAGACCAGGTGCTTGCGGCACAGATTGGCCGGGGGGCTGCGGTCAGCGGCGGCTCTGTGGTGTCTGAAGATTTGGAAGGCTCTCCGGCGGCCGTTCAAGTCGACGCGCGTCTGCCGACTACGTATGTTGAAGATCACAGTGGATGGAACGTTGCTCGCTTGGCCGCGACAACCGGCGGTGTGATTACAGGCCTCTTCCAAAGCATTGGGGACGGCTTGATCGGTGGGGCAGAGTTGCTCTACAGCTTGAATCAGGCTCAACAATACGTGCTGCTGCAAGCGGCTGGTCCGACCCTCAACCAGGCGATACCCGGCTACGAAGGTCGCAAACAGTCGTATGAAAATATCTCTGGTATCGGTGAGGCAGTGAGGCAGTTCGCTGACGCTCCCGGGAGGTTTGTCAGTGAAGCGGCAGGCGCCACCTTCCGTGACATTGAGTCATCGTTGGAGACCGCAGAGAAGACTCGCAATCTGTCGGACTGGTTCTTCTATGGCGCCAAAGTGGGCCATGCGGTGATGGATGTGGCCGGCATGGTTGAAGGCCTCTATGGGTTGTCAAAGCTTGGTGTAGTGGCCGCGGGAGCTGCAGTCAAGACGGCTAAGGCTGTAGCCATTTCGCTTGCACCCAAGATGGGAGAGATGCTCGAAAACTACATGCCCAAGATCGGGGCCATTCGCTACATCGTTCCGGCGACGCGCAGCATGGGAGGGGCGACTAAGATTGGCAAT
>NZ_FOAV01000020.1 GCF_900109745.1 Roseateles sp. YR242
AAGCTCAAGCGCTACGTTGAGGACGGCCGCTACAGCATCGACAACAACGTCCAGGAGAACGCGATCCGGCCGTTCTGCGTCGGCCGACGCAACTGGCTGTTCGCCGACACCGTGGCCGGGGCCAATGCCAGCGCAAACCTGTACTCGCTGCTGCAAACCTGCCAGGTCAACGGCATCGACGGCTACCGCTACCTGCGCGCACTGTTCGTTGCGCTGCCCAAGGCCCAGACGGCGGACGACTACGCCGCATTGCTGCCCTGGCGCATCGACCTCGCGGCCTGAATCGCTTCTACCCCGACAACTCGTTGGCGCCAAGGGCGCAGTTCATTGACCGCTTACGTCGCAGTCGTTGGCGTCGAGCGGTGCACAGCGAGCCACCAAGCCTGGAAATCCAACTTCCGGTTGGACAATCTTGTCGCGACCAAGCTATGCAGCAGCCCGAACGTCTGCCGAAATCTGCAACTGCGACATCAAGTTAGCCGCATCCTCAGAGCCAATGCGACAGAAATGGCCAGCCCGAAAACGCCTCCGACGCTCTCCCGGTTGGAGAAATCTGTCTCAGGGGGCGCGGTGAAAAGTGTGAAGTTCCGGCGGCCCCCGGCCGATCCGGCTTGGTCTGGCCGTGCGTCCACATATCGTGGTTTGAAGCACGCCCAGCGCGACATTTCCACCCAAGCCGGCCGTCGCGACGCATGAGCGCAGCTATGGCCAGCCAAGCGCGCATTCAGGTGGTGCGGCCCTGGCAGCGACATCGACCGTAGAGTCGCAGATGCCTCAAGGCACGACAGCCGTCGTGGCAGTGCCTCTTCGGCCTGTGGAAACCACGGATTCCTATCCGGCCATTCCGTCGCCGCGTTGCATCAGGTCGCGTCTCGCGCTGTCGTGGTTTGAAGCAGGGCGGTACTGAGGACCGGTGCCCTCCCCCTGCGCGTTCGTCAGGCCAGGCCTTGACCTGCACGGAAGCGCACCAGCGCCTGCTCCAGCCTCCCGCGGCTAGCAGCTCTCAGTTGCAAGAGCCCGAGCTCTCTGGCCATGGCCACCAGGTTCTCGTCGTCGGACGCGGCCGGGTTGACGGCCAAGGCTGCAAGGGCTGTCAGTTCCTCCAGGCAAACTTCGTCTACAGAGCGTCGGGAGTCGGCCGAGGCCACGCGAAACAGTACCTTGCCCTCCGGTGTCATGCCTGCAGGCCAATAGAACGTGCCAACCGACTCCTCTGAACTTTCGAAGACCCGCTTCGCTACGTCTTCAACGCGGTCCTGGATGCGGCTACCCGTGCGCTGCCAACCGTGTGCACGAGAGATGCGGCGCGCAAGCACGATATCTAGCACCGGCCCCTCGCGCTCGACAACGTACGCGATCATCGCCTTCAACCGCTCGTCATACGAACTGTCGAAGAATGCATCTGGGTCACGCGCCTCTACCGCAACAGCCGGATCGCATTCTGCAAAGACTCCTCTCGACGGCAGGCTCGTGTCATCACTTGACGCTCGTTGTGCATACATCTCCTCCGACGCCTCGCTTTGAGCTGCGGCCTCCTGTTTGACCACCTTGGGCGCGGCCTGAGCCGTCTTCGACAACGGGGGCGCTGGCTGCGCGGCCACTGGTGCCTCTGCCATCGCTTTTTCAATGGCCTCCCTCGCCTCTGCCTCCGCCGCGGCCTTCTCTGCCTCGACCGCGCGCTTTGCGCGGCTGACGGTCAAAAGGTCGTCAAGTTGCTTGCAGATGCGCTCGATGACGCCCTTCGGGTCAACCCACCAGTCGGTTGACCAGATTCGTAGAATCTCCCAGCCGAGACCACGCAGTACCTGTTCGCGCAACATATCTCGGTCGCGTGCGGTGGCCGACCGGTGGTAGGTCGCTCCATCGCACTCAATGCCTGTGAGATAGCAACCGGGCGCGTCCGGATGGACCACAGCCAGGTCGACACGGAAAGACGAAGCGCCGACCTGTGTATGAAGTTGCCAGTTCCTTGCAGTCAGCGCCACAGCAACTGCCTCCTCGAACGGACTTTCGAATCCACCGAGACTGCCAGCTGTCACCTCGAGAAGCGCCCGTGATCCGCGCTCAGCAAACTCGAGGAAGTGCTTTAGGTCTCGGACGCCGACGGCTTGAGTCCGCGATAGGTCCATCTGGTCGCCGCGAAGCGTCGAGAACACTCGCAGTTCCTGGCGAGCGCGAGTGATGGCAACGTTGAGGCGACGCTCTCCCCCCGCGCGGTTCATCGGCCCGAAATTCATTGACACGACGTTGTTTGAGTCGGGCCCAAACGTAATGGAGAAGTACATGATGTCGCGTTCGTCCCCCTGGACGCTCTCCAGGTTCTTGATGAACAGCGGCTCCAACTCCGACTCGGCAAAGTACGGCTCAAGGCTCGAGTCCTTGCGCCGCTCTTCGTCCAGCAGGTCCTCGATGAGTTTCTGCTGCTCGGTGTTGAAGGTCACTACACCGATGGTCAGCTTGGATTCTCGAAAGCCTGGTTTCTTGAGACGCTCCACGACTTCAGCGACCAGCGCCTTGGCCTCAGCCTGGTTGGTCCGGGCGCCGCCCTTCGCATAGGAGCCCTTGACGTAGTGAAAGCTGACCGCGCGATCTTCGGTGACCGGGGACGGGAACGTCACCAAGCGACCACCGTAGTAGCGGTGATTCGAAAAGGCAATCAGGCTCTCATTGCGGCTCCGATAGTGCCAATCGAGGTTCAATGTGGGCAGGCTCGCACCCATGCATTCGTCGAGGATGCTCTCCATGTCTCCTTCGACATCCTCGTCGTCAGTCGACGATTCGGCACGGTCAAAGAAGCTCGTTGGCGGAAGTTGCTTCGGGTCCCCCACCATGACGACTTGACGTCCGCGAGCAATCGCACCGATGGCGTCCCAAACTGGAATCTGAGAGGCCTCATCGAAAATCACCACATCGAACGGCTCTGAATCCGCTGCAAGATACTGTGCGATGGACAGAGGGCTCATCAGCAGACATGGCGTCAGCTTGGTCAACGCGGTGGGGATGTTGCTGATGAGTTCCCGCAGCGGCTTGTGCGCGCGCTTCTTGGTGATCTCGTGCTTCAGGAAACCCCATTCGGAACTTCGCGTCACGTCGTCCGGCGCCGGCAGGCCTCTACACAAATTCGCCCGCAACCAAGATTTCGTCAGCTCGGTGAAGCGCTTGTCGAGTGCCCTGAAGTCCGTGATGCGTCGCTCGTGCTCTGCGGACACGAAGGTGCGGATGACATGTTCGCTGTCGACTACGGCGTTCAACCACCAACGGCAGTAGTTCGTCTCAAATGCGCGGCTAACGCTGCTTGGGCGCAAAGCCCCATTGGTCAAACCAGCGACGATTGAACTCAAGCCAAGGGCCATCGCCTGCTGGCTGACTTTGCGCCAAGCGCACCAAGCGTTGAGCCTGTGCTCGGAAGCGATGATTGCCTCAGTGCGGGCCTTCAGCTGATGCAAGTCCGAATCGCTGTACCCCGCCTCAGCTTCGGGCGTGAACGTTCCGCGGCTTGCAAGCAGGTCGATGCTGGGTTGAAGTCGCCCGATAGCAGCGAGGTACAGATCACCCGCCGCAGCGACGGGACCGGCGACGTCCAGCAGCGCATTTCCCGTCGTGACGAGTTGCTCAAGGGCCTTGCAGACGTCGGCCACGTGCTCCGGGGCCGCAGCGAGGTTCGAGACCGCTGCAGCGATTGACCGCTGGAACGAGACGGCCTTTGCCACCTCGTCCTGATCGGTCTCCAGGCACTTCCAAACGTCGGGACACAACGACTTCATGTCGTCCATGTCGGCCAGCTTTGCCTCAAGGGAGGCTCGTTCCTTCAAGGCTGCATGATCCTTGGCCAACCGCTCGCCGCATGCACCTTGGGCCACCTGTTCGAAGGCTGCCGTCATCGCTCCAGAAGCGCGAACGTCCGGCAACGCTTTCGTGAAGGCAATAGCCTCTTCCAGCACTGGAATGTTCGTGTCGAGGCCCTTCCAAAGCCGGTCTGTGGCGTCCTCAAGATCGCCGAGTTCGGCCATCTGTGCATCCAACTTTGCGATCTCCCGCAGCTTGCTCACCTCAGCAGCTAGCGCTTCCCCTCCCCGCCCAACGCTCAACGGTTCAAGCCCATCCAGAACCCAGCGTCCGTTGGCACGCACGAGCTTCAAGACTTCCTGCAGCGCGGCTGCCGCCGCAAGCACGTCGAGTCTGGACTTCAACCCCCTCCAGACACCAACAAGCTCGTCGGCCGGGTCCAGCTTCTCGATTTCTGCGCGCTTTTCGCGAATGGCAACGAGCTTCGTCAGGTCGTCAGCAACCCTGGGTTCGCCCTCGCCAGCCACTACCGCTTCAACTTCCTGTTTGACCTTGCGCTTGCCTAGCCACGTAAGAGGCCAGACAGACTTTGACGCTTTGGCATAGTCTCGGCTCAACTGGTACACGTTGAGTTGCTCCACCCCTTCGGAGTAGCGAACAGAGAGGCCGTGCTCCAGGTCGCCGAGCTCCTGCAGCAGACTTGTTCCCTTGCGCAACGTCTCCAGCGCAAAGTGCGACCAAGGGGTGGGAAGGCTGGCGAACAACGCTCGCCGCTTCTCGAGCAGGCCAACTGCCTTCGTCGCAGTTCCTCGCAGAGCGAGGTCCCAGCCACCAGACAGATGCCCCGACAACGCTGCATGCTTCTGCAGCATGGAGCTTCCCGCAACAAGGCGTTCAACGGTGAGCCTGGCATCGGACGCGAAGGCGAAGCTCCAATCTCGCCCTGCGGCGTGCGGCAGGCAGCGTGCGAGCGAAGCTGTGGCGACTCGCGCGCGACGTGTGAGGGGTAGCACAGGCAACCTCGTAACAGCGCGGAAGCGCTCGTAGGCAGACAGGACGTCCTCACAAACGGGAAGCAGTTGTCGCGCCGCCTCGACGACGCCTTGCTGCCAGCTCGGCGACCAGTCGGAATGGCCAATGTCCAGCAGAGCTCCGCCCGAAAGCGAATCGGCTCCGACAGCGCCCGCATTCACCTCAAGGCGGGTGACAACCTCTCGCAGTAGTTCAGTGTCGCTTTTGGTGTGAGCCGCGTGTGTCGCCCATGACAACGGCAAGTTGGGCACGTCAGAGCCATCGACAACGGTGCCGATGGCGTCATAGATGGACCTGCCGTTTGCATGGCGATGATGCAGTCGCTCGACGTACACGTTGAGCTCGTCGCGGACCCGCTTCAGGCGGTCGGCTTCTTGCTCCCAGACGGCAGAGTCGACTTCCCCACGGGCTTCCCATGAGGTCTTCAGCTGCGCCAATACATCCGCCTTGCGCGCCTTGCTCGAGTGCAGCTCCAGGCAAAACTCACCCAGACCCACCTCACGCAGGCGTCGGTACACAACGTCCAAAGCTGCGATCTTCTCCGACACGAACAGCACGCGCTTGCCTTCGGCCAGGCACTGGGCGATGGTGTTCGAGATGGTTTGGCTCTTCCCCGTGCCCGGCGGGCCGATGAGTACAAAGTCCTTGCCACGAGCGGCCGCCATCACCGCTGAGAGTTGCGAGGAGTCCGAAGGTAGCGGGCAGAAGGTCTGCTGCGGAGAGAAGTCCCTGTCGAGAGACTTTGGACTGGGGAAAGTAGATGAGCTTGGATAGGGGTCGCGAGGCGTGTCAATCAAGTGTTTGACGACTGGATTGAGGCGCAAGTGATCTGTTCGCTGCGTCAGGTCAACCCACATTAGGTACTTGGCGAAGGAGAACGTGGACAACACCACCTCCTCAGACACCTCCCAGCCCTTGATGTCCTTCACAGCAACGGACACCGACTTCCAAATCTTGGCGATGTCCAAACCCGCTTCATCGCGAGGAAGCTCACCGTCGGCGATGCCAAGGTTCAGATGAAAATCCTGGCGCAGCATCTCGATGAGCGTCGGGTTGAACCGAGGCTCGTCGTCGTGCAGCGTCATCGTGAAGCCTGACCTCACGCTTCGTCGATTCAGCGAAACCGGAATCAATATGAGCGGCGCACGGTGCTTCACTTCCCCTTTGTCAGCGCGGTTCCAGGTGAGGAAGCCCAGCGCCAGGTACAGGGTGTTCGCGCCGCCCTCTTGGAGAGTCGTGCGCGCGTTGCGGTACATCTCGACCATGCGCGCCTCGAGCTCATCCTTCGAGAGCTCAACAAACACTTCTCGCCGGCGCAGCGCATCCAGTGCGAACTGACGACGCAGGTTCTCGCGGTCCCTACCCTCATGGATGGCCTGGCTGCGTGGATCGTTACCGTCCATCAGGTCCGGTCGAGGCTGCAGTTTCAGCTCCTTGCCATCAGACATGACGTCTTCAAGCAGCCCCGGGTCGGGGGCGTCGAGCCTCAGCGCCTTCTTGTTCGCCTTGAAATTGAGCAAGTTGTTGCGCAGCGACAGGTCGAGCAGCTTGCGCTGCCAGCGGGCCAAGCGGTCTCTAGGATCAAGCGTGGCGTCATCTGCGACGTGCAAGTCGTCATCCGGAAGGTCCGGGGCATCCTCGAGAAGAGCCGTGTCATCGGTGACGATTTCGGCGGGCTCAGGAGCTTGTAGAAGCTCAGGGCTGGACAATGGCTTGATGCGCTGCAGCCGAGCACGCCGGATGTCGACTGCAAGCTCGAACGTGTCGTCCTTGCCTTCGGCGATCTGCTCGGCACCAACTTCGGCTGCTCGGCTGAACGGTACCTGGGGGCGCTGCGTGACCAAGGTGGTCTCGAACAGAACCATCTCCTTGAGCTTCAGTCGCTTGCGCAGAGCGGTCACGTCGTCGACAACCGTCGTCGAAAACTCCTCCGACTTCAACCACACGCCGGCAAACGCATGCCCACGCGTGAAGACCACCACAGGGTTAAGCCCTAACTGTTCCAGAGTCGAGCAAAACAAGAGGGCCAGATCCATGCAGGTTCCCAGCCCAGAGTCTGCGATCTGCGTTGCTCCCCGAATCTTCTGACCGCGATGCTCGAAGCTAGCAGGTGGTAGCGCGTAGTCGATCTTCATCGAGACGACGGCGCTCCAGACTGCTGCTGCGAGTTCCCACGCTCGTTTGGAACTCCCCAGCTTGTAGCCATCCAGGGCGGGGTTTTTCCCGTGCTCTCGCAGCAAATCTGCGACCTTCTTGAGGACGCGGTCAACCGCTGGATCGTTGGGCTGCACGAAAGCCGCAACCATGTCGGGTAGGTGGGACAGACCACCCCACTGGTTGCGGGGCAGGAGCTCAACAGCCTTTGACGTTTCTGTGAGTACCTGCGCCTCACCGCCGGCAGCGCGAACGGTCAAGGTTACGGTTGCAGTTTCAGCCTCCGTGAGCCGCGTGAGCAGCGGACCATCTAGCTGAACGTCTAGGTCCTTGAGCCGGTAACGGTCGCCCGAGCGAATCGCGTCCAGCCTCCAGGTCTTTGGCTTGACGAACGCGGGCGTGGAAGTCAGGGAGAGCTCTAGCTGTTCGGTGTCGCACTTGAGGGTGCTTGCAACCGTAAGTTCGCGGAGCAGGGGAACTGAGTTCTGAAAGTCAGCGAGGCTGAGCTTCGCAGCGAGCGTGACGTCGACAGACAGCGCCGGCGGCGGCTCCAACGGCGCCGCGTAATCGCTCTCGGGCGAGGTTCTAGAAGCGTCGGTTGCGTCCAGAGGCTGACTTGCCTGGAGCGACTCCATCTTGTTGGACATCCCTGCCCTCCCGTCTCGTGGTGACTTTGGGCTCTTGGGCCCTCCCTCGGCTACGCCCTTCAGCGCATCCGTATACAAATGTATCTTGGCACGTCGGCGCGGTATTCCACAGCGCGTAAACGGGGGGGCTGGCGCGGGTGGCGTCCAACAGTCCACACACGTGCGCCAGCCTTCTGCGCCCGAAGCGCCGTTGACTCAACGCACATGATCGCCTTTGGCATAGTCCGCGACGAGCAGTCGGGTCGCCCTCGCCAGTCCGCTGCAGAAACGACGAATAGAGGGCGAAGCCTGGGTATGCGTCGGAACCCCGATTTTTAGAGGCCCGACGTCATAGGAAGGGAGGGCGTATGCCTAAACTGAATATGACCCCAGCGGCTTTGGCGAAGTTCGTTGGCTTCATCGCGTTGTTCGGCGCGCTTCAATGCGTTTTCGATCCCGCGACGGCCTTCGGACACACGATGACCGCCTACGTGGTCATCATGAAGTCGAGGTGACGGGGGATGGCCTGGAGCGCAAGCCCCAGGCCATTTTTCTTTGATGTGGATGAGCTTGCAACGGCAGCATGCTTGGCACTGCCCTGTCACGTTTTCGGTAGCCCTTTCTTGACGCACGAGGGCGACAAAAAAGCCCCTCACGGGGCTAACTTCTCCTAGGTGGAGGCGTCAAAACGGTAGTGGGGTTTCGTGTCGGCTCGCTCCAGTAGATCGCCAACGCAGCAACGCTGAGAACAAGCGCCCGTTGGAATCGTCCCTCACGCTCGTCACGTTGCATGAATTCCCGCCTTCGCGTTTCGTAGTCGAGCTTGGGGCATCCTTGTCCAAGTTCCTGCGCGACTGCTCATCGGTTCTTGGGTCAGCAGTGTCTGTTGCAGCAGTTCAGACCAACGGCCGTCCCAAACATACCGTGGTCGCCGCCTTCGACCAAGATGACAGTCCCAAAGTGGTTGTCCAAACCTCGCCCGCCCATGACATCGCCTGCCTCGTCTGTGACCTTGTCCTGCGCCTTGCACGCCATCCCAAATCAGGACTCACTCGGTTCGCGGGAGTTATGCAATGGTTCCCTGGCCGCTTCGATTGAGTGACTTATTCACGCCAATCCGCCCACTGCCCATGCCCACAAACTGCATACTTCTCGCACAAATTTCAAACAGGGAGAGGTCAATGACAAAGCTGCTATTGCTGCTGCTGGTTGTATTCATTGCGATGGGCGTGTTGGCGGCACTCACAGCCAAGAATGGACGCAAAGCCACCAACGTCTTGGCCGGCAAGGTGCCGTTGACCAAACGCGAGCAGGCCATGTATTTCCGCCTGCTGCAGACGTTTCCGGACCATGTGATCCTCGCGCAGGTCGCGTTCTCAGCACTGATTACCACCAAAGACCGGCCCACTCGCGCCACGTTCGATCGCAAGGTCTGCGACTTTGTCCTTTGCTCCAAGGCCTTTGACGTGCAGGCTGTCATTGAACTTGACGATGCCAGCCACAAGGGCCGCGCAGAAGCAGACGCCAAACGTGCCGCCATCCTGACCTCCGCCGGCTATCGGGTCGAACGTTTCTCACAGGTCCCCAATGAGGACGAGCTTCGCGCACGCTTCAGTCCACCCACGCCTCAGCCCGCAGCCGCTGCAGCCTGAAACATTGATCACTCGCTACGGCCGTCGCGGTTCTGCGTCAGCCGAAGCGGGTGACGCAGGGGGTCGGTGGACCTTCACCGGTGTTTGATGCCCGCCCCCTTCAGACAAGGGATGCAAGGGTTTCCGGTCATCTCCACAGCCACCCATCGCAGCCCATTCGGCTAGTATTTGCCAGCCCTGGGAGAAAGCCATGTCCAACACTCACGCCCGCATCGCCGGGCTGGACGGTGTACGCGCGCTTTGTGTGATGCTGGTGTTTGCCGAACACTTCGTCCGGGGTGACCTCCACCTGGGCAGCCTGGGTGTGAACGTCTTTTTTGCATTGAGCGGCTTCCTCATCGTTGGCATCCTCCATGGCCAACGGGTCAAGGTGGACCTCGGCCACAGCACGCCGGCTCAGGAGCTACGCAGCTTCTGGATCAGCCGATCCCTGTGCATCTTCCCGATCTATTTCCTGGTGCTTTCGCTCGTGGTGGTGGTGCTCCTGGCCCAGGGCCGCAGTTTGAAGACCGACGGCCTGCACTATTACTTCGCCTTCCTGGGCAACTACTACATCCAGCATGTCTCGCATGTCTGGGGTGGCATCTCCCACCTCTGGAGCCTGTCGGTGGAACAGCATTTCTATATGCTGGCTTCGCCCCTGCTGCTGTGGATAGCGGCCGCCCGCCATCAGGCCGTCGTATTGGCGCTGCTGACGCTGGCTATGGCTTCGGCGCTCTCGGACTTCGCCCGGTTCGACACCGTACCCAAGCCATACCTGCCAGACCTGCCCTTCTTTGCCTTCATGGCCTGCGGTGGTTCATTGGCGTTGGCCAGAACCGCCGGCCACCGGATGCCCCCTGCCCTGGTGCTGTCCATCATCTTCATCGTCGGCGTGCTGCTGTATGCCGACGCCCTCAGTCGCGCCCTTGCCATCACCTCGCCGGGTGCCATACGCGGGTTACGGGAGCTGGGCGCCCTGCTCATCTGCTTTTCCGTGCTGGCCTACCTTCCCGCAGCGCAAGAGGGCTGGCTGGTCCGAGCGCTGGGGTTCCCACCGTTGCGGTATTTGGGCACCATCAGCTATGGGTTCTACGTGTATCACTTCTTTCTGCCGGCCTTCAGTCGATACGCTGACCAATTGCCCTGGTTACCCCACGCCCGTTGGGCCTTGATCGTTGCGCAGTTTCTGGCCACCTGCGCGATCGCCGCGCTGTCATGGGAATTTCTTGAGCGTCGGCTGATGAAACTCAAGCAGCGGCCCCACAGCAGGTCAGAGGCGTCGCCAGTTGGCGCGGCCGCCAGTTGACGGCCGCCCAGACCCGGTCAGACCGGGCGACCGCTCTTCGCCCCGTGGATTTCATGGCGTCGGGGAGCATTCAGGCTGTACGGTGCATCAGTGCTTTTCAGGCATCGCCGACGAGTGGTGATGCGCGATCAACCACTGCCCATTGACCCATTCATAGTCGAACGTGTAGCGCGCCTTCACCGAAGAGCCGTCTTTGAAACGGAAGGTATAGGTGCCGATGTCACGCGCCTCATTGCAGCCGATTCGGACAATCCTTTTGTCGATGGTTCCCTTCGGTGAATTCTTCAGGAACTTCACGAAATAATCGCGGATCTCTGCTGGCGTCTCTCTCGGTTCGTTGGTGACAGTCGGCAGCAACACGGCATCAGGCGCGTAGTTGGCCACCACGCGGTCCGGATCCAGCGTGCCAAGCGAAGCGTTCCAGCGCTCGAACAGCGCGGCAATCTGAGCCCGGCTGGCGGCCACGCAACTGGCAGAGCCTGCTGCGCGGTCCTGCGCGAATGCAGGCATTCCGGCCGCCAGAAGCATGAAGGCAGTGGCAGCGCTGAAGCGGGAGCGGATGGATACGGTCATGTGGCGGAACTCCTTGATAGACGATGCGAACGCGCCCACCCGAGAGCAGGACGTCATCCGTGGCGATCGCGATGGCAAGTACCGACGCAGAAACTTTTCTGGACGACGCTGGTGCCACCGGCTCTCTTTTGTAATGAATGACAGAAAAGAGTTCACGAACGGATGCGCCGCGCGGGAAGCAATACGGGCATGGAAAGCAGCTCTACAAAGCTGTTCTGCCTGTCGAGTTGCTCTGGATCAGGCCCTGTAGCTCCTCCCTGCCCTTATTGAGCGCGCCGCTGCCGCGCCCCGCCCCACGGCCACCGGGCCATCCAGCAAGCCACCACATACCCTGCCCCGCTCAAGAGCAGGACCACGCCACCAAACATCAGCCCGGAACCTGCATCGCCCTGTGGCGGCGTCAGCATCCGGGCCGCGCCCACCGCAGCAACCAGCAGGCTCAACACTGCCAGCGACATCGTCATCGCCTGGGACGAGATGGGTGCCAGACGGTCCGCCCGGCGGATCAGCCGTGCGATCCACAGGCCGCCGGCGCCATCCGCCACCAGCATGCCGCCCGCAAACAGCAAGGCTAGTGTTGCCGCCTGCCCGGCCCCGCCCGAATGGCCAGCGGCCAGGGCAAATACCGCCGCCTGGCTGATGGTGTCGAACGAGAGCGCAAACAGCCCGCCTACCAGCGCCACGCTGGCCGGCCGCTGCGCCTGGATCCATTTCCAGCGCCAGCGGCGCATCACCAGGCCATCCACCGCCTCAGCGCCTGCCCGTCCGCCAACGCCTCCCCCTGCCCCGCCCCCCGGATCAGCAGGCCGCAGCACCGCCGCCAGGTTCCCCACCCCCAGCAAGGTCAGCAGCGCAATCGAGAACAGGCTGCCCCCTGCCTCCAGCCAATGTGGCACCGCCAGGTGCTGACTCAGCCGGTTCGCTCCCACCGCCACCGCCAGCACGACCAGGCCGTGCCCCGCCGCAAACAAGGCCCCGCACCAGCGCGCAAAGCGGCGACCGCGCCGCGTGTTCAGCCGCGTCAGCCCATCGATGGCGGCCAGGTGATCGGCATCCATCCCATGCTGCAGCCCCAACAGCAGCGCAATCACACACAGTGCCGACCCGCCCGCCGGCCATGCCGCCGGCCAATGGGCGCTCAGTACAGCGAGGGCAGAGAGTTCAGGTAGTGCCGACATCCCGCGTCCCCCGCCCTGCCCTAGCGATGCACGTGGAAGCCACGTGCATGCGGATTCAACCCATGCGCCTGCTGCGCCAGCCGCTGTCCGGCCTCGGCCGAGCCCGCCGCCTGGAACACCACCGCCGCGCGCTCCAGGGTGTGCGCATCGACCTCCCGGGAATCCAGCGCCCGCTGCATCGGCACCAGCGCTTCGCCCGCCCGCCCCGCGCGGTACAGCGCCCAGGCCCAGGCCGCCAGCGTGGCCGGGTTCTGCCGCAAGGCCAGGTCCGCTCCCGCCCAGTGCAGCGCTTGCGCGCCGTCCTCGCGGACATCAGCGTAGAAGTCCGCCAGGTGATGCAGGTAGTGCACCTCTCCCTGAGCGGCTGAGCTCAGATAGGCATCCAGCGCGCGGCCAAACCACAATTCGGCTTCGGCATCGTTGCCCATGTAGGCACAGAGTTCACCCATGGCCTGCTGCAGCTCGGGGCGAGGAACTTCCGCCAGCACCGTTTCATACAAGGCTCGTGCCTCGTCGCACTCGCCCAGGGCCGCCAGCAGCTCGGCGCGGTGTTCGGCCACCAGCCAGTAGCCCGTGTAGGCCCGGTTGGCGCGGTCGTAGTGCTCGCGCGCCGCCTGGAGATGGCCGCGCTTGAGATCCAGCACGCCGCGTTGCAGCTGCAGCCAGGCGTAGTGGCGCATCTCCTTGACCGTCAGCTCGTCCTCCGCATCGTCGAAATAGCGTTCTGCCACCTCGTCTTCGCCGCATTTGAAGGCCAGGTGCGCCAGCCGGGCGAGGTTGTCCCAGGTGGGGTCCTGCGCCAGCACCTCCCTGTACAGCCGTTCCGCCTCGTCATGCCGGCCCTGCTGCAGATGCAGGTCGGCCATCAGGGCCTGGCCCGGCGTGCTGTCGCGCAGGTCCGGGCAGGCCTGGAGCGTGCGCAGCACCCCCTCCAGACGGTGGAACTTGAAGTCCAGGTTGGCCTTCAGGTAGCAGAGATCCGGGTCAGGCCGTTCGGCGCTGATCAGGCCACGCAGGGTCTGGTCCACCGAAGCCAATGCCGCATAGTCCCCGCGCAGCGAGGCCTGCTGGTACCGTTTGTAGACCAGCCGGTGCTGGCGGCCACGGTCTGCACCAGGCGGCTCCAGTTCGGCAATTTCCCTGGCATAACGCGCCAGTTCCACTGCATAGTCGGACAAGGCGGCCGTTGGTTTGGCGATCGAAGACATGGGCATGGACATGGTGGAAGTCGTAGTGGATTCGTGGTGGAGTCGTGGGGTGAGCATCGAGCTCAGAGTGGCGACGCAGATCAGTTGGGGCACCGAAACAACTCGCGGAGCCGGAGGCCCGATGCCGCCCTCGTCAATACGCCTCCGGCCACGGCGGCGCCAGGTACGGGAACTCCTTCAGGAACGGTTTGTCGTTGTGCAGCGGGTTCGGCGAGGTCTTGGGCTGCACCGGCGCCGCCTGCCACAGGGCCGGGTCGTTCAGCAGGTCCAGGTGGTATTTGTGGCCGTTGAACTCGGCATCCATGTCCAGGAACATCGCCAGGAAGCGGTTGGCCACCTGGTCTTCCAGTCGCCGGCCGAATGGCCAGGTGCCCGTGGTGTCCATGTCGATGGCACAGACATTGGGGATGAAGATCTCCACCGGCCTGCGCAAGGGGATGTCCAGCCCCTTGGGGTTCCAGGAGTCGTCCGGCATGCGCAGATGCTGGAACAGCAGCTTCTTCGCGCGTGGGAAGGCCGTCAGCACCAGCTCGTAGGTCTTGTGGACCGATACCGGCGAGTTGTCGTGGTCAAAGCAGGTGGCCAGCCCCAGCGCGCTGATGGAGGGACCAAAACCCCATCCGAGGTGGGCGGTACGCCGGATGAAGGTCGGCGCCAGCCAGAAATTGTTGGCGCCGAGCTGGCGGTTGTCCTCCCGCTCGCTGAAACCTGCGTCCGCAAAGGGCTGCCCATCCGTATCCACCAGCTTGTAGTGCTTCAGCTCATCGTCCAGCCGGAACGCATCGAAGACACTGCGTGGATGCTCCAGCCAGAACGGATGGTCGGGGATGGTCTCCACCTTGTTGGCCGCCTTGCGGACCCAGCTCTCGCCCCAGGTGTTGACGATGCGGTTCTTCTGCGGCTCCTTCGTGAGGAAGGCCAGCGGGATCTCCAGCACGATGGCATTGATGTTCTTGCCGTTCTGGCAGTCGTAGCCGGAATAGACCAGGCGATAGTCACCGTTCTCGTCCTTGCGGAACCGGTCGCCCTTCCAGTCATAGGGCCCGGGCGGCAGGTCGCGCTTGGAGCCGTTGGGCCGGCCGTTGACGTGCAGGTAACCCCAGTCCGGGTCGTTGGGGTCGGCATTGAAGAGGTCGTTGCCCTCTAGCTCCAACAGGGTCTTGGGGATGGGCAGCTCCCGCAGGTCGGGCCGGGTGTGCGGCACGTGATAGAACTGCGGCGCGTAGTTGATGGAGCGGAAGAAGCCGGTCAGGTCGTTGAAGAACGCGTCGTCCCGCCCGCCGATGAAGGTCTTGATGGCATGCCCGTCCGGCGTGTCGATGGTGAGCACCTGGTTGGTGTCGATGGTGGTGGAGAAGTCCCCGCACGGGAAGCCGAAGAAGCGCACCGTTGCGCGCTGCTGCTCATCCACCGTCACACGGATTTCCGAAGCGCTGGAGGGGCCGAGGTAGCGCTCCTTCACCGCTTCGAAGTAGTTGAGCAGCGTCTCCAGAGATTGGTCATCCCCATGCGGCCAGACCACCCGGGGCGACGGCGCGATCTGGACGCGGTACAGCAGGTCCGTGTCCAGCGTGCCGGCCTTGGGTTCGGCCGCGAAGGTCAGCGCGATGTAGACCTTCTCCGGGCCAGTCTTGTCATCGCTCGGAAATCCGAACAGGTCGTAGAGGTCGGCCGCGCTGACATCGATGTCGGAGAAGATCGTGTTGACGGCATTGGGATCGTTATGGTCGGCCATGAGCGGCGCTCCTTGCGGTGTGTGCGGATCGGAACGGTTCAGCGGAAGACCGACAGGCCGGCGTCCTGCCCCAGCATGCGGTAGGCCTCCCACTGGTCGTCGTCGAAGAACTGATTGGCGGTGCTCTGGTTTGGAAAGGCCGCGTGCGTCTGCGCGTAGTAGCGCACGTCCGTCGGGATGTTGGCGCCGACGCTGGGTTTCACCAGCAGCAGCCAACTCGCCTCACCGGGCTGGTTGGCGTAGCTGATACGGGCCATGGCGGCGTAGTGCGTGCCGTCGCGCTTGAGGTCGCTCAGCGCCCCGAGGGCACCCAGGTCGATGCGCTGCGCGATCCAGCCCGGCACCGCCGTCTGCAGGTCGGCCGGGCAGAGCCACTCGATGGTGGCGTTGAAGTCCAGGCGCACCTGCCGGGTCAGCAGGGCCAGGTCGTCGAATTGATAGGCCTCGTCCTGGGAGGCATCCACCGCCACGATGAAGGGCAGGCGCCGGCGCACCAGCTCATACACCCCGGTGTTGTCGAAGTGGCCCCCATCGCTCAGGTACCACAGCTGGCTGGAAGCGCCCGGGAACCAGGCCCGCCATTCGTCCAGCAGCGCGGCCTGTAGGCGGAACGCCACCCCGGGCAGCGACTTGATCCGCCGCCACAGTCCAGGCGGGAAACGCCCGGGCCGCTGGCCGGCGGCAATACCGCTGTCCCACCAATAGCCAATGCGGATGTTCAGCAGCCCCAGCAGCAAGGACTTGGCCAAGGTCGTGCCGCGACCCAGACCCGTGGTGTAGGCGGCGCCGGAGATGGCGGTCCATTGACCCAGCTTGAGCCGTTCCACCTCCACAGGCTTGCCGTCGCGCCGCGCCAGCACATGGAACTGGTTGGGGTCCGGCGCCACCCGCAGCGGCTCCACCGGCACGCGATGCAGCTCGGCGCGTTCATCCTCCACCTTCTTCCACAGCGCATGGTGACGCCGGCCGATGCTCAGGCCGGCCGGCCCGACGCACAGCGAGAGGCCCTTGTCGTCCCGCAGTTGCCGGCCGGAGTTGCGGTCGACGGTGTCGTTCACGCACGCGCCAATCAGGTGTAGCGGGCCGCCATGCTGCTGAGGCCGATAGGCATCGAAGTCGATGTCGTCGCCCGCATCGGCCAGGTTGATCGGCACCGGCGCATCCACCCCGGGCGGATGGACCCGCGCTGCATTGGACGCGCCCAGGAAGTTGCGCACCAGTTTCTGCGCATACCCGGCCTGCAGCGACGAGAGGTTGAGAAAGGGAAAGATCCGCGCCACCACCAGCGAGGCCAGCAGCGTGCTGAACACCAGCCAGGGGCCAACATCGGGCCAGCGGAAGGACCAATGCACCATTGCATCCAGGTAGAACAGCAACAGGATGAGCAGGCCAAACGCCACACTGGCAAGCAGCAGTTGCTGCGCCAGCGGCCTGGACGGCAGCAGCGGTGTCGGCTTGCCGCCCAGGTATTGCATGGCCACGCCCCGCAGCAGCGCCAGCAGCGGCGGCAGCACCAGCATGGACCAGCCGGTGACCGTGAAGTCGCCCTCGCCTGCCGCCCGGGACACGGAATCCAGCACCACCCAGGCCAGCGTCAGGCCCAGCCCGAACAGCGCGCTGCCCAACGCCCGCGACAGCCGGGTACGGATGATCAGGCTGGGCGGCGTCGGCGCTGGCGTGCCTGCCGCACGCTTGGGGCCGCGCCGGGCGCGTTCCGGGTCATCGTCCGGAATGCCCCAGCTCGCCACCTCCTGCGCCGTCCAGGCCAGCAGCAACAACACCAGCGCCAGCCCGCCCCACGGGAGCAGTGCCGGTACGCCCAGCGCAAACACGGCGCATCCCAGCAAGGCCACCCACAACCAGAGCGGCAGCAGCACCCCGCGCCCCTCATGCGGATCCTTCAGAACAAACCAGTAACCTGCCGCCGTGGGCACCACCGCCAGCAGCAAGATCAGCACCGGCAGGGGCCACCAGGGCGACAGGCCGATACCGTGGAAGGTCCACGCCGGCACATAGGGCTCCGGCCACGCGTCGACGAGCAGCCGCGCCAGCCCGAACAGCCCGAACACCAGCGCGCCTATCCACACATGCACAAAGGCGAGGTTGCGCAGCACGATGGCCACGTCCGATTGCAGATCGGTGCGGCTGCCGCTGTCGATGTAGTTGGCATGTTTGCGCAGCCACCAGACTTCCGGCGAAGACGGCGTGGTGAGGATGGCTTCGACGCGCCCGGCCTTGTCCTCCACGCACTCGCTCTGCTGGGTGAACAGACGGCCCAGGAAGGCGCCGATGTAACCACCACCGGAAACCGACGAGATCATGTCGACCTGCCGCAAGCGCCCGCGCGCCGCCAGCGCCTGCAGGACGCCCAGGCAGAACGTGGCACTGCGCACACCGCCGCCGGACAAGGCCAGCCCCACCGTGTCTGCAGGCAGCTCATCAGCCTCCCGCGCCGGCGCGGTCGACAAGGGCAGCTTGGCAGCCATTCGCCGACGATGGATCTCCTGCGCCTCCACGGCGCGCAGTGCCCGCGGATAGTCCTGGGAGTCGGCCAGCAGCACGTCGGCCGCCTTCTCCCCGATCATGTAGGTGGGGGTCACAATGAAGTAGCCCGGAATGCGCGGAAACACCGACGCATCGACCACCCGCAGCCCCTGCACCCCGTGCACCCGGAAGTCACTGCTCAGCACGGCATCGGGTTCGGTCAAGCGCGCGGGGTCTGGCGTCCAGCGGTCGGCGCCAATGCGGCAGGTGCCGCAGGCATGGTGGCCCCAGGCCTCGTCGCGGATCCACTGGTCCAAGCCCTTCCCGGGGGGAAGACCGGGCCCCGGCTGCACCTCGTTGCCGAACACGGCGATCTTCTTGTTGATCTCCCGCACCCGCGTCACCGCCTCGGCCAGCGCATTGACGTCTTCCTGGGCGCCGGCCCCTTGCGGATCGTCGTCCCCCTCGTCGAAGGAGTGGAAGTCGATCTGCGGCACGTCCAGCGGATCAGCCGTACGCAGGCGCACCGACCCATGTCGGTTGTGCGTGTAGGCCTTGAGGATGACCCAGCTCCACAGGTTGCGCTGTTCCTTGTCCACGCCCTTGTGGGCCCACAGCAGTTCCTTGGAATAGCCCCAGTAGTAGCCCCGGAACGCGGCGGGCACACCAAAGATGAAGAGGTCCGGGTCCCGCCGCACGGCCTGGTTGGCGGTCGACGACATCATCATTGCCAGTGCACCGCCGTTGGTGGAATACAGGCCGGAGCCGTCCTTGAGCCACTGCTGGGCGGCCACGTCGCTCGGGGTATCCGGGACAAAGGTGACGCCCTTGAGCGTCGAGAAATCCTGCCCCGCCTCGGTAATGACACTGACCTCGTAGCGGTCCTGCATGTGCCAGCCCACGCCAGGCAGGTGCACGATGGGTGCGATGACCTGGCCGGTGCGGTCCCGCGGGCCGGCAATGTTCAGGCTGGAGAGTGCTTCCCGGTCCCCGATGCCGCTGAGCATCAGCACCTGGGGGGTGTTGAAGGCGCCGCCACAGACGATCACTTCCTGCCGGGCGAACAGCTGCAAGGTCACCGGTTGCTCGCTCGTGGTGCCGGCCAGCGGGCTGGCGCGGTACAGATGCTGGCCCTGCAGCAGCTCCACGCCGATGGCCCGCGGCGGCATGCCCGCGTCCGCGCTGCGTTCAAACACCACGCGGGTGACGTGAACGCCGGTCTCGATCACGAGATGTTGAGGTTTGCATTTCTGCGTCCGCAGCAGGTGTTCGCGCAGCCCCTGCCGGCGCTTCCCGTCGGTCCCGATGGAGATCAATGACAGGTGGGCCCGCGATGGCAGGTCCGGCGAGCGGACGTTCGGGTCCAGGAACTGCAGCAGCTGCAGATGGGCCAGGGACCGCAGGAAGGTCCCCCGCTCGTCCTTGCCCCCCAGGGTGGCCAGGGCCACGTCGAGCAGCACCCGCAGGAAGGTACGATCGCCCTTCACAATGCTGGCAATCACCAGCGGGTCGATGAAGCTGGTGGGCAGCCAGCCTTGTGTGCCGTGCCCGCCCGGGTCCAGCTGCCGGCGCGGGTTGATGAAGGTGGCGATCTTGCGGGCCGTGGTCAGCACACTGCCCAGGAACCGCCGGCCAAACGTGTTGTAGACACCGTAGTACAGGCACTTCTCGATCTTGGGGAAGTAGCCCTGCATGTAATCCGAGCGCCAGGACGGGTCGTTGGTCCGGTCGGCGATCCAGTCCCAGTCCGCATCATTGGGCCGGATGATGATCATGGCGTAGTGCGCCGTGCACCCGCCAATGGCGGCGGTGCGCGGATACTGGATGCCGCCCTTGCCCGCCCCGCCTAGTTGAGAAGGGTCCTCGCCGGCGTTGTATTTGGCGTCCCGCCGCTGGCGGTGGTCGTCGTCGTAGTGCCGCACGGAGAACGTCCAGCTCATCTGGGCGTCCTCGGTGGCTGCGCCGTGGAAGGCCGGCACCACCGCGACCTGGCGCTCCCCTCCCGAGGTGTTGTCCCCGGGCTTGATCGGCAGCAACTTGCCGTCCGGGCCGAGCGAGGCATCACCGCCCGCCTCCAACAACAGCACCCGCTTGCCGCCCAGCGCCAGGCGGGCTGCCATCGTGCCGCCGCCAGCGCCCGAGCCGACAACGATGTAGTCGAACGGCGTCGTCAGCGGGTCACGTGCCTGCGCCAGCAGCGTGACCCGGTCCACCGGGGCATGGGAGGAATGGACGGCGCTCATGTCAGAGCGTCTCCAGGAAGGCCTTGAGCTGCCGCTTCTCCTCATCGGTCAGGCTCTGCGCGAACCAGTGCCCCCGGTCCAGCACGAAGTCCGGGCACTTGCTGGCCTTGAGCAGCGGCTTGCCGGCCTCCTGCAGGAAGGCGTCCAGCGCGGCACCCTTGTCGTCCGTCAGTTCCTCCTTCTGCACCCGCAGCATGCCCCGCACCAACCCGGCCACCGCATGGAAGAGGTCCAGCGGCGGCGCCTCCGGGTTGATGTTCATCAGCAGGTTGACCGGCGTGCCGGTCGGGATCGGCCCCAGGCGGATGTCCGCGACGCGGCCATCCACAAAGGCGGTGGCGACCCCGCCGATGGCCAGAAAGGCGACAGCGCTCAGCCCGAAGACCACTCGCGCCGCGGTGCGGGCATGCTGCTGCACCAGGAACCACACACCACCGGCCAGCGCCACGGCGGGGATCAGCCACAGCCAGGGCAAGATGGTGTCGATGGCCGAGGCGCGCAGCAACGCGGCAAAGAGCGCGGCAAAGACGGTCAGCGCAAATCCGGCCAGCCGTGCCCGGCCGACCAATACCAGCACGATGGCCAGCAGCGCGGCCAGCCACCACAGCCAGCCGGTGAGGAAGGCGGTCAGGCCCTTGCCGGCCACGCCTTCCACCAGAGGCCGGATGAACGGTGCGCGGAAATCGATCCAGGAACGTTCCGTGGTCCGGTAGATGAAACCCGGCTCATTCGCCAGCGATGGGAGGCGGTGGCGCATGTCCCCGGGCCGGCCGCTGCCGCTGGCACGCCGCTCCGGCCACAGCAGCTTGTCGATGGCATCGTCAAATGCCGCGAGCCGCCCCTTGATGGACGGGTCGCCGTTATAGAGGCCCAGCGCGTTGTTGTGCAGCAGCGGCGCGGCCGTCCACAGGCTGGCCAGCGAGGCGGGCCGGTAATAGCCGGGGCCGCCGGCAGGTGGCACATAGCTGTCGTTGTTGCCCCAGCGGTCCACGCCCGTCTCGGCCGCCAGCAGCGGGTTGTAAAAGCGTACGACGCCCACGGCCGGCAACGCCTTGTAGGTGTCGGAGGAGAAGTTGTCCCACACCTGACCGCGCATGCCGTTGGTGCCCATCGAACGGCCAGAGTTGGTGCCGACCAGGGTGATGGGCACGCGGATGTCGTTGGAGAGGTAGTTGTCCTTGAGGAAGTCCCGGCCCTGTGCCTGTTCATCGGCGAGGAAGGCCTCCAGCCGCTTGACGTAGGCCAGGTAAGCCGGGCTGGCCTTGAAGGCATCCCATTCGGCGAAGTCCATCGGCAGCGTCAGGGCGGCGGGCCGAATGCCGCCCGCGGCTGCGCTGGCCGCGCCCGCCGGGGCTGCGGCCGCGCGCCAGTCCCGCGAGAAGCCCCATTGCTGCTGCGCCGGCTGCTTGCTGGAATGGCACACCGCGCAATGCTGGATGAAGACCTGGCGGCCCGGGTTCACATCAGCGGCATGGGCGGCCAGGCGCACCTTCCCGTCCGCCGTTGCCGACAGCTTCATGGCCTGGGTGGAGGTGACCCCGGTGCGTGGCGAGACGTAGGTAAAGAAGGACTCCAGCTGCGGAATACGGAAGGCTTCGGTGGCCTGCCAGTAGACAGACTTGTCCTGGATGGTGGCGAGCTCGAACGGCCGCTGCGGCTTGAAACCGATCACCGGGTTGTGCAGGTGGCGCCATTGCTCCGAATAGGTGCCGATATTGAGATAGACGCGGGACAGCGCGCCTTCCACGCCGATGCTGTCCGCCCCATCCAGCAACACGCGCGGGGTGTGGCGGGGATTGGTCTGGAAGTTCGGCGCATCCTCGATCCCGCGTTGGCGCAGGTTGGCGGCGCTCTGCTGCTCCGGCGGGTTCTCTTTGGCGCGGGCCAGGCGAGGGTTGATCTCGAAGATCGCCGTGATGGTGTTGGCGTTGTTGATGTGGTCCGTGCTCACCAGCGAGGTGTCGATGGTGCCGGGCTGCTGGCTGGCCACGAACTGCCACAGGAAGCTGTTGGGCTTCTTCAGGTTGGAGAACGCCTTGTCCGGCGTCCAGTATTGGGAGCCGATGACGCTGGACATGTTGGCCCAGCCCGGATTGGCGGGATCGGCCGGCGGGTTCAACGGGTGTGGGCCCACATGGCAGAAGGCACAGGCCATGCTGATGCGGAAGGGGCGCACCAGCTTCGGGTCGGCCCGAATGGTGTCGTCGGTGTAGTAGGCATCCGGCGTTGGGCTGTTGAGCACCCGCTCGTTCCAGTAGCTGCGCGCCTGCGAGGCCGCCGCAGAATCGCCGAAGAAGTCCGGGTTGAGCATCAGCCGCAGCCCCACCACCCCCGAGGCGTAGCCATAGATCAGCGGGTCGATGCCGTCGTCCGGCATCTGCTTGACGGTCTCGTCGTAGAGCTTCTGGTCGCCGATGCGAAAGAACTCCTTGTACGCGGCACCCTGGTGGCTGGGGGGCGGCTTGATCACTTCCGCCAGCTTGCCGGTCTTGGCGTCGATGTCGTTGGCGGGCTGCGGCAGCTTGACCTTGTCGCCATCCGCCTGGTCCAGGTAGAGGCCGAGGATGCGCTTGCCAGGCTCCTTCTGGGCGCGCAGGCCCGGCTGGTTGATCAGGCCGGCTTCCTTGAAGCGAGCGGCGCGCTGGCGCGAATCGATCAGGATGAGGAAGTCCGCAATGCCGTAGCCGTTTTCCTGCAGCCAGCCCCAGAACGCATCATTGCCCTCCCCCCACAGCATCCAGGTGTTCTGGCCCCGGATGGCGGAACGGGCATCGTCAGGCACCACCGTACCGTTGAAATAGTCGATGGGCCGCAGCGCACCATCCGGGCCCACCACCTGGTCCACCTCGCTGAAGAGATTGCGCATCTCCGTGGGGAAGCACATCTTGATGCGCCGGTAGAGCGTGGAGCCATTGGGGCTGCGGCTGCCGCTGGCCGCTTCGTCGCCGGGGGCGGCGGCTTCCACGCGGTTGGAGAGCTTTTCCCAACCCGGCTGCGAGCGCGGAGTGAGAGACGCAGCCGGGTAGTGGGCGCGGATCTCGTCCAGCGACGGGCCCGAGGATGAGGCGGCAGAGGCGGCAGGCGCTGCCGCCGTGGCGGACGCGGTGGAGCCCTTCGGCGCGGTCGTCGATGCCGGCGCGGAGCCGGACCAGCTCATCGTGGCGGCCAGAAAGGCAGACAGCCACACACCACCTGCACGACGCGTCGCCAGCAGCGAACGAGTCCAGGCCACGACCATTCCAACCGGCATGGTTCATCCTCCATAGACCCGAGGGGTGTCTCGCAGCGTCCGGTGGCAGGCCACCTCCAGGAGGTGCCGTCAGGCCGTGTGTTTTGTTGAAGTGGGCTTGCGTGACTTTGTTGGCACAGGATCGCAGGAATGCAAGGAGTCAGCGTCAACAGATTGAAGGATGCGCTGCATTCAAGTGACAGCGCAAAAAACGTCCTCGTCCAAAGCCAGGGAGACCAGCAGAATTCCTCTCAGGGCTGCTGCGGAGATTCCCTAGATGCAATCGGGGTTTCCGTGAACAAAATCAATCAGAGGTCGGCTTTCGGAGGATGGTGACGAGCCTGATAGCGCTACCATTTGCAACGTGGATGTCAGGGAGTAGACACCATCGATCGAACGCGCAAAGTCACAAGCGCGTCGACGATTCGCGATGGTCCATCGCGAGGCCCCCGGGGCTTTATTGGGAGCACACCTTGAATACCACGCACAGTCACGGAACCCTGAGCGCGCGGCTCAGCATCGCGCAGCAGTTTGTCCTGCTGGTCGGCCTCGCCGCCGCCATCCTGCTGGGCATCAGCGCCATCAGCCTGGTCCGCGTGAAGGCTTTGGGCCAGACGGTCGACGAACTGGCCAACGAGCAGGTCGAGCTTCTGCAGCTGGCCCAGCGCTGGCGCAACAACATCGCGGTCAATTCGACCCGTGTGTTCGCCGTCATCCTCTCCGATGGCGACGAGCTTCAGAACTATTTCAAGGACGTGATGGCTGCCACCACGGCCGACACATCTGCTGCGCAGAAGCGCTATACCGAGCTGGAAAAGTCGCCCGAAGGGTTGAGCATCCTTGAGGAACTCGCCACGGCGCGCAAGCCCTACATGGAGGCCCGCGACAAGGCACTGGCCCTGAAGAAGGCTGGCGACCTGGCACAGGCCAAGTCGCTCGCGCTCAGCAGCTATGCGCCGTTGATGGAGAAGTACAACGGGATGGCCGACAAGATGGTGGCCTACCAGGCGCGCCGCGCCGGGGAGCATGGTGAAGAAGCCGCCGCGATGATCGCCGCCTACCGCTGGACCATCATCGTGTCCGGCATCGCCGGCCTGACACTGCTGGGCGTCTTTGCCTGGCTGATGGTGTCGGGCATTCGCCGTTCGCTGGGCCAGGCCATACAGGCGGTCAAGGCCATCGGTGAAGGCGATCTCTCGCAGGACATCCAGGTGGTCGGCCGCGGCGAAGTGGCCGACATGCTGAACGCCACACAGCAGATGCAGCTCTCGCTGGCCCGCATCGTGAGTTCTGTGCGTCAAGGCAGCGAGCACATCGCTTCGGGCTCCAGCCAGATCGCCAACGGCAATGCGGACCTGAGCCAGCGCACCGAAGAACAGGCGGCCAACCTGGAAGAAACGGCGGCCTCGATGGAGGAACTGACCAGCACCGTGCGCAGCAATGCCGACACCGCCAAGGAAGCCGCCCGTCTGGCTGGCGAGGCGTCGACAGCGGCTGCCGGCGGTGGCGTGGTGGTGGGCAATGTGGTCACGACCATGCAGGACATCGTCACCTCGTCGCGCCGCATTACCGACATCATCGGTGTGATCGACGGCATCGCCTTCCAGACCAACATCCTGGCGCTGAACGCGGCAGTGGAAGCCGCCCGTGCCGGCGAGCAGGGCCGCGGCTTCGCGGTGGTGGCAGCGGAAGTGCGCACGCTGGCGCAACGCTCGGCGGGTGCGGCCAAGGAGATCAAGCAATTGATCGAGGACAGCTCGCAGAAGGTGGAAGCCGGTACACGCCTGGTGGACGACGCCGGCCGCAGCATGACCTCCATCGTGGCCCAGGTGCAGAAGGTCAACGACCTGCTGGGCGAGATTTCCCACTCCACCACCGAGCAGACCTCCGGCATCAGCCAGGTGGGCGACGCGGTGGCGCAGCTGGACCAGGTGACGCAACAGAACGCCGCACTGGTTGAAGAAAGCGCGGCAGCGGCAGACAGCCTGCGGCACCAGGCGGAGCAGCTGGCGCAGACCGTACGGGTATTCAAGCTGCGGGCTTGACGCCGACGCCGCCAGGGTGGACAACGGTGCATGACCCAGCACCGTAGCGCAACATGCCTTTGTGGCCAGGTCCGGGTCGCTGTCCGGGGTGAGCCGCTGCGCGTGGGCATCTGCCACTGCGCCAACTGCCACAAGGAAAGCGGCTCGGCGTTCACCTTCTATGCCGTCTGGCCGGTGGCGCAGTTCGAGCACAGTGGCCAGACCACCGAATCACGCGGGCAGCACTTCTGCCCACGCTGTGGGTCGCCGATGTTCTCGGTCGATGAACACGAAGCGGAGATCAAGCTGGGCAGCCTGTCGGATGTACCCAGCGGCCTGAAGCCCAGCTATGAGCTGTGGGTGAAGCGGCGGGAGCCGTGGCTGCAGCCTATCGACGGCGCCGTGCAATACGAGGAGGACCGTCCATGACGGTCCGGCCATTCACCTCCTCCCGTAGTACGCTTCGGCGCAGGGAGTATGCAAATGCTGATAGGCCAATTGTCCGATCCACATGTCCGTGCGCACGGCGTGCTGTATCAAGGCGTCGTCGACTCGAACCAGGCGCTCATCGAAGCCATCGATCATCTGCTGCGCATCGACAAGCGGCCCGACCTGGTCCTGGTCACCGGTGATCTGGTCGATGAAGGTCGCCCTGAGGAATATGCGGTGGCCCGAGCGTTGCTGGCCCGCCTGCCCATGCCTTACCTGGTCATTCCCGGCAACCACGACCATCGCGAGAATTTCCGGGCCGCATTCCAGGACCACGGCTATCTGCCCGCGGAAGGCCCCCTGCACTACTGCGTGGACGACTACGCTGTTCGCTTCATCGGGCTGGACTCATGTGTTCCCACGCTTCACCACGGCCACATCGATGCGGACGGCCTGGCGTGGCTCGACGGCGTGCTGGAGAGCAACCCCGTCAAACCCACGGTGGTGATGCTGCACCACCCCCCGTTTGTCTGCGGCATTCCCTACATGGACGAATATCGCTACATCGACCCGGCGCCGTTGGCCGCCGTGCTGCAGCGCTACAGCAACATCGAGCTGGTGTTGTGCGGCCATGTACACCGTTCCATGTTGCGCCGCTGGGCCGGCACCGTGGTGTGCGCCTGCCCCAGCACCGTCACCGAAATCGACCTGCAGCTGCTGCCCAACGCCTTGCCCAGCAGCCATGCAGGCCCACGCGGCTGCATGCTGCACCTGTGGGACGAGCACCTGGGCATGCTCAGCCACACCAGCCTGGTGGGCGAATCACCCGGCCCCTACCCATTCGCCTGAGCTCTCGTACACACGATATGCACTGGCCACTCGCGGTGGCAAATCCTCGATGACGGAGGGCGAACCTAGCCATCCCACCGATACCTGCGCACCAACCCTCTCAAAGAACGGCGCCCAGCTGCCAGGGTACGAACTCGTTGTCCCCCAAGCCGTTCTCCTCGCTGAGCGTGTGCTTCCCCGACGCGGTGGCCAGCATTAGTCGGAAGAGTCGCTCGCCCGCCTCTGCCACGCTGAGCGTGCCATCGACAATCTCACCGGCATTGAAGTCCATGTCCAGGCTCATGCGCTGGTACATCGCCGTGTTGGTGGCGATCTTCAATGAGGGCGTGGGCTTGCAGCCGTAGGTGGAGCCGCGCCCGGTGGTGAAGCAGATCAGGTTGGCACCGCCCGCCACCTGCCCGGTGGCCGATACCGGGTCATAACCCGGCGTATCCATGAAGACCAGGCCTTGGCTGCGCACCGGCTCGGCATAACCCAGCACGTCCATCAACCCACTGCCGCCGCCCTTGGCCACTGCGCCCAGCGACTTCTCCAGGATGGTGGTGATGCCACCCGCCTTGTTGCCCGGCGATGGGTTGTTGTCCATCGCCGCACCATGACGCGCGGTGTAGGCCTCCCACCAGCGCAGGCGCGTGAGCAGGCCCTCTGCCACGGCCGTTGAGGCGGCCCGCGCAGTCAGCAAATGTTCCGCGCCGTAGATCTCCGGCGTTTCCGAGAGCACCGCCGTGCCTCCATGTCGAACCAGCAGGTCCACTGCGGCGCCCAGCGCCGGATTGGCGCTGATGCCGGAATAGCCATCGGAGCCGCCACACTGCAGCCCCACCACCAGCTGGGAGGCTGGCACCGTGCTGCGGCGCGCCCGGCCCGCCTCCACCAGCAGCTCCTGCACGATGGCCACGCCCTGCGCCACCGCCTCCCGCGTGCCACCAGCATCCTGAACGGTCAGCGTGCGCAACCGGCCCGGCGGCAGCGCCATCCCGGCCACCAGCGCATCCACCTGGTTGACCTCACACCCCAGCCCCAGCACCAGCACCGCCGAGAAGTTGGGATGTTCCGCATAACCGCGCAAGGTGCGCTGCAACAGCTCGATGCCCTCCCCCTGCGCGCTGGTGCCGCAGCCGCCGCCGTGAGTGATTGCCACCACCCCGTCCACGCCAGGGTACTCGGCCAATGCCGGGCCGGCGAAGGTCTGCGCAATCGCCTTGCAGGCGGTCGCGGAGCAGTTCACCGTGGAGATGATGCCCACGTAGTTGCGCGTTCCCACCCGCAGATCGGCGCGCACATAACCTTCAAACGTGGCGGCAGGCCGAATCGGCTCGGTGGGCACATACGCTCGACCGATGCCATGGTCCGGGTGGGATTCACCGGCCTCCAGGTTGTGCACATGCACGTGGTCCCCGGGTGCGATGGCCTGGCGTGCCACACCAATGGGCTGTCCGAACTTTCGCACCAGCTCCCCAGGCGCAATGGACCGAAGCGCCACCTTGTGTCCGGCAGCAACAGGCTCGCGTATGGACAGCCGGCCGGCTGCGGCGGCGGCACCGGTCTGGTGCCGGCGCCCTCGCATCACGAACGCCCCGGCAGCCAGATCCACGCGCGCCACAGCCACGTTGTCCGCCTCGTGCAGCACCAGCAAGCTGCGTTCATCCAATACCTGTTCCATCAAATGGCTCCTTCACGCCTGGGCCGCCAGCAGGGCTCGCAACCTGGGTTGGTCCAGACCAGGCAGTTGCTCGTGAGCCAGCGCCACGAGCGGGGCCACTCGCCGTTCCAGCTTCTGCGCATGGTTCTGGGCAATATCCGCCAACCGGTGCGCCAGGAATGGGTTGAGCAGGCGGTCCCGCAAGGTCCCCAGATACGTCCGCGCCTCATCACCCTGCCCCATGGCATCCAGCAGCGGCAGCACCTCGTCACGCCACACCGCCTCCAGCACGTCTCGCATGCTTGGCTCCTGCATGGCCTGCAGCACCGTCATGTCTACCGGATGGCCGCCGTTTCGCCACAGGTCCGCCAGGAGCGTGTGGCCGAGGTTCAGCAGGAAGAGTTTGAGCCGCTCGAAGCGCGCCAGATCGTCCGTCAGCACGATGGCCGGATGCTGGCATGGCAGCACCAGCCCAGGCTGGCGTTCGATGGCCCACAACGCGTAAGGCTCCGCCACCGCGCCCACGGGCACCAGGGCCTCGGACACAATGCGATCCACCAGCGAGTTCGCCCACACCACATGGGTTCGAAGCCAATCCGCGAAACGGGAACGGACCGCAGGAGAGGAACGCTCCGACGGCGGTCCTGCTGAAGCCGTTTCTTCCGCAGCGCCTTGATCCAGGCACCATGCCTGCGCAATCCCCGTCACCAGATCCCGCAACCGCGTGCCATTGGCCGACACCAGTTCACAAGGCAGCACCGACGGCGGCAGTTCGGGTCGGTGGCGCCAGCGGTCATGCAGCAGCACCACCAGCTTGGCCGGGAAGCCTTGGGGCGCGGCGGCGTCGGGCGCCAGCAGACCTGCATGGTCTCCTTGATGCGACACCCAGCCACTGTCCCCGGTGTTGGACACGATGACGCGCACGTCCTCCCGCATCCGCTGTCGCACCAGTGGCCACTGCGTCCGCGCCTCCAACGCTTCGCCCACGGACCGGCAGACGGTGCGTGTCTTCACAGGGCGTCCGTCCACCAGCCCCCGTACCAGCACGTCAAAGCCGTCAGCACGCGCCATGGCGCGAACGCGCTCGGTGCTCGCGGGATTGGCCGTGGTCTGCACCACGGTGATGCCGCCTAGAGCGCCCTTCCAGGCCTGTGCCTCGGAGACAAACAAGTCCACATGCGCCTGCAAAAACCGGCTGGTGCCGAACTGCAGGATGGGGAAACCGCCGCTCATGGCCACCTCAGCATTCCACGATGGCCTTGATCACGCCCTCAGCGGGATCCAGCAACCGGGAGAAACCGGTCGGCACCTCCGCCAGCGTCAGTCGATGGGTGGCCAGTGCCCGATCCGGCACCTGGCCGGCGCGCAAGGCGTCCATCACCGTACGGAAGTCTTCCGTGGTGGCGTTGCGGCTGCTCAGCAGCGTGGCCTCCCGCTTGTGGAATTCGGGATCGGAGAACTTCACCTCGCCCTGCACGATGGACACCAGCACATAGCGCCCCCCATGCGCGATGAAACGGAAACCCCGTTCCATCGCGGCGAGATTGCCGGTGGCGTCAAACACCACGTCGAAGAACTCGCCGTCGGTCAGGCGGGCGAGTTCGGCTTCATCGCCCTCGCCCAGCCGTACCGTCGCCGCCACCCCCACCTCGTGAAGCGCAAAATCCAGTCGATCTTGCCGTCCGTCAATGGCGGTGACCACCGCTCCGCGCAGGCGCGAGAAGATCATCGCCGCCAGGCCAATGGGCCCGGCCCCGACGACCAGTACCCGTTCCCCGGTGCCCACGCTGGCCCGGCGCACCGCATGCGCACCAATGGCCAGGAACTCGACCATGGCGGCCTGGTCCAGGGAGACACCCTCGGCGCGGTGCACAAAGGCCTGCGGCACACTCAGAAATTCGGTGAAGGCGCCATCCCGATGCACGCCCAGCACCTGGATGCGGACGCAACAGTTGGTCTTGCCCTGGCGGCATGCCACGCAGTGTCCGCAGGAGAGATAAGGCATGACGTGGACCGCATCACCTGGCGACAGCCCGCTCTGCGCATCCGCCTCCTCCACCAGCCCGGAGAGTTCATGCCCCATGACCCGTGGGTAAGCGAGATAGGGTTGATTGCCGGTGAAGATGTGCAGGTCGGTGCCGCACACACCCACCCGTTTAACCCGCAACAGCACCTCGCCCGGCGCCCGTTCAGGGCGCGGGCGCTCAAGCGCCTGCAGATGGCCGGGGGACTCGCAGATGACGGTCAGCATGGCGTTGTAGGGGTCCAGGGTTGATCGGTGTTGGGGTTGGCCGCCCGAGTTCAGACCACGGGTGCCAGCGGGGCCACGGGCGCGACAGGTTGAAGGCCATACAGCTGCACCGCATTGCCGCCAAATACCGCCGCATGGTCGGCATCCGTCAGGCCGGGCACCAAGGTTTCCAGGAGCCCGCGGCTCATGTCCAGCCAGGACTGATAACCGCCCGCCACGCACAGCACCGGCCAGTCGCTCCCCCACAACAAGCGCTGCGGGCCGAAGAGATCCAGCAACGCGGCCACAAACGGCCGCAGCGCTTCGGCGTTGGCCCGATCGCCCGCTTCGGTCAGCAGCCCGGAGAGCTTGCAACACACCTGGGGAAGCGCGGACAAACGCGCCATCTGGGTGCGCCACGGTTCAAGCTCGCCGGTGGCGATCAAGGGTTTGGCGCCGTGGTCAATGACGATGGGCAAGTCCGGATGCCGACGGGCGAAGACCTCCAGCGCGGCCAGTTGTCGAGGCAGCACGAGCGCGTCAAACACCAGCCCGTGCGCCACCATGGCGTGCGCGGCCGGGTCCACGGCGGTGTCCGCAATCCAGTCGTCCGGCGACAGCCCCTGCAGCATCGGGCGCAGGCCCCGCAGCTTGGGATGCCGGGCCAGTGCCGCCACACGCACCGCTGCATCTGGTGCCTTCATGTCTGTCCAGCCCACCACGCCCCAGATGAAGTCATGCCGGTCCGCCAGCGACAGCATCCAATGGGTGTCCTGCTCGGTGGGCAGGGATTGAACCAGGACGGTGCCGTCAACACCGGCCCGCTGCCGCAGCGGCTGCAGATCGGCCGGCCCGAAATCCCGATGGATCGCGGCCAGCGAGGCCGGTGGCCATTCACCCACTCGGTCGGCCAACTGCCAGAAGTGCTGATGGGCATCAACGCGCCAGGAACGGCCGGCGCGTGTGGCGGGCGCGTTCATGGCGCCGCTCCGTCGCCCGGCACTGGCGCGTCGGCATCGATCAGACCGCGCTCCCGCAGCGCCCGCCACATGGCGGAGGGGATGTCCCGTTCAAACCACGCGACGTTCTCCCGCACCTGCGCCGCCGAGCGCATGCCCGACAGGCAGGCCACCACTGCCGGGTGTGCCAGCGGAAACTGCAGGGCCGCTGCCTGCAACGGCACGTCGAAGCTTGCGCAGGTCTCGCGCAACGCGTCCGCACGGGCCAGCACCTCGGGCGGGGCATCGCTGTAATCGAACTTGCCGTTGCCGGCCAGCAGCCCCGAATTGAAGGGTCCGCCCACCACCACCGCATTACCCTGCTGCTGGCAGGCTTGCAGCAGCGCCAGGCTGTGTTGCTCCAGCAGGGTATAGCGCCCCGCCAGCAGCGTGCAGTCCAGCCGCGCCTCCTGCATGCTGTCCAGCACCACCTGGGTTTCGTTGACGCCCAGACCAAAACCCTGGATGCGCCCGGCCTCGCGGAGTTGCTCCAAGGCCCGGAAGCCGCCGCCCCGCGTGAGCGCATGCCAGTGAACGGCATGCGCCTCCCGATGGGTATAGCGCCCGATGTCATGCACAAACAGGATGTCGATACGCGCCAGGCCCAGCCGCTGCAGGCTGTCCTCGAAGGAGTGCATCACGCCGTCGTAGCTGTAGTCATGGACCGGCCGGAACGGCAGTGGCGCCGCCCAGCCGTTGTCCATGGGCCGCACGCTGGCATCCGGCCGCAGCAGCCGGCCCACCTTGGTGCTGATCACAAAACTGTCGCGCGGCTGCTCGCGAAGGAAGGCACCCACGCGGTGTTCGCTCAGACCATGGCCGTAATAAGGCGCCGTGTCGATGTAGCGCAGCCCCGCCGCCCAGGCGGCCCGCAGCGTGTCCAGGGCATCCTGGGCTGGCGCGGCTTGATAGAGCCCGGCCAGTGCCGCGCCACCCAGGCCGAAGCGCGTCAGCTTGAGATGCCCATCGGCGATGGGCTTCACATCCGTGACCTTCATTCACACCCCCTGAAGCAAAACGACAAAAGCGCTCAGTACAGGACGTTCTTGGCTTCCGGCTTGTCGATGTTGGACTTGGTCACCATCACCACGCCGGTATCCAGCACCTTGGGCACTTTCTGGCCGGCAATGACATCCGCCACCGTCTTCACGCCCAGAAAGCCCATCTGGTAGGAGCCTTGCACGGCGGTGGCCTCCAGCGTGCCCTCCTTGACGAACTTCTGCAGATCCTCGTTGCCATCGAAGCCCACCGCCACCACTTTGCCGGCCTTGCCGGACTGCACCAGCGCGCGCCCCATGCCGACGGCCGTCGGCTCATTGGCGCCAAAGATGCCCTTGAGGTCCGGATTGGAAGCCAGCACGTCGGTGGTCTGGTTCAGCGCGGTGGCCATCTGCGACTGCGAATAGAACGGCCCCACGATCTGCAGCTTGGACTGGGTCTCGATGTACTTCTTGAAGGCCCCCACCCGGCCGATCTCCGAGCCCGCCCCGGCGACGTAGGACATGATGGCGATCTTCCCGGTGGTGCCCACCTTGGCGATCAGCTGCTTGGCGCAGAGTTCCCCGGCCAGCGCGTTGTCCGTGGCCAGGAAGGACTGGTAATAGGCCTTGCCCGCGTCAGACACCATGGAGTCGATCAGCACCACCGGAATGCGGGCCTCCCAGGCTTTCTTGATGGCCGGGATCAGGGCATCCGGGTCGGACGGCGCCAGCACGATGCCGGCCACCTTGCGGTTCACCGCGTTCTCCACCAGGTTCACCTGCTCCGCAATGGCGGATTCGGCGGCCGGGCCCGAAAAGGTCATGGTGTGGCCGCCCTTGGATTCCTTCAGGCCGGCAGCGGCGCCCTTGTTCACGTTCTGCCAGAAGGTGGAATTGGTCGTCTTCACGATGACGGCGATCTCCCCGGCCTGGGCGGCCCCGGCGCCACCAACGGCGCAGCCCAGCGCCCCCAGTGCTGCCACGCCCGCCAGGCGCTGGATGAAGCCGCGGACCGTCATACGGCCCGGGTCGCGGGCGGTGTTCATCTCGCTGTTGGTGCTCTCGGTGCTCTTCGCATTTGTCATGGTTGTCTCCTAGGGAACATTGGCACGGGATGGAAGGTCGAAGGTCACCGCCGGTTGCGCAATTGGTCAATCCACACCGTGAGCAGGATGACCAGGCCGATGATGATCTGTTGGGTGAAAGCGGATACGCCGTTCATGTTGAGTCCGTTGCGCAGGATGCCGATGACGAACGACCCGATGGCGGTGCCGGAAATCGTGCCCACGCCGCCGATCAGCGAGGTGCCGCCAATGACGGAGGCCGCGATGGCATCCAGCTCATACATCACGCCTTCGTTGGGCTGGGCCGTCACCAGGCGTGACATCAGCACGCAACCGGTCAGCCCGGCCAGTGCGCCGGAAACCACATAGGTGAACAGAACCACCCGGTCGACGGCCACGCCAGACAGGCGCGCCGCCTCGGCGTTGGAACCGACCGCATGGATATGACGGCCCAGGCGGGTGCGCGTGAGCAGCACGGAGGCCGCCACCGCGATCAGCACCATCAGCACGACCGGATACGGAATGCCCGGGAACACCACCTCCGGGAAACCCTGCGCATCGATGTGCTCCACCCGGAACAGCGAGCCGTTGCCCAGCACGCCGAAGGACTCGCCCAGGCCGGAGATGGCCCGCGCCCCCGTGATCTGCAGCGCCACGCCACGTGCCACCAGCATCATGCCCAGCGTGGCAATGAAGGGCGGCAGCTTCGCCTTGGTGACCAGCAAGCCATTCAGCGCCCCGCACACCGCGCCACCCAGCACGCCCAGCGCCATGCCCAGGGGAACCGGCACACCGGCCTTCACCGCCATCGCCGCCAGCACACCGGCCAGGGCCAGCACCGAACCCACGGACAGGTCGATGCCGCCCGCGATGATGACGTAGGTGGCCCCCACGCCCAGCAAGGCGATGGAGGTCACCTGCAGGGCGACGGTCATGCCGTTGCCCACGCTGAAGAAGGCGTCACTGGTGGCGGAGAACACGGCCACCAGCAGCAGCAGTCCGGCCAACGCGGCGAATTTCTGGATCAGGTCTTTGCGACGGTCATTCATGATGGGAGGGCTTGCAAGAAGGCCCGGCCGGCGGGCAGGTCCTGGGGACGGCTCGTGGGGCCACGGCCGGAGGCGTAGTGCATGATTTCTTCCTGGTCGGTGGCCCGGGTGGGCAGCGTCTGCACGAGATGCCCCTCGTGGAAGACGGCCACGCGGTCTGTCATGCCCAGGATCTCGGGCAGCTCGGAACTGATGAGGATCACGCCAATGCCTTCGGTGGCCAGTTGGTCCATCAGCTCGTAGATCGAATACTTGGCCCCCACGTCAATGCCGCGTGTGGGCTCGTCGAAGATGATCACCCGGGGCTGGCGGAACAGCCATTTGGCGATCACCACCTTCTGCTGGTTGCCCCCGGAGAGCAGGCGCGCCACCTGATGCGGGCCAGCGGTACGGATGCCCAGGCGCTCGATGAACTCCTGCGCCGTCCGGCGTTCCACCCCACGCCGGATGAAACCGAAGCGTCGACACACGCGGCCCAGGTGGGCCATGGTGATGTTCTCCGCCACCGTCATCTTCACCGCCAGGCCGGTGGCCTTGCGGTCTTCGGACACATAGGCGATGCCCTCGCGGATCGCATCCCGGGGTGAGCGGATGCGCAGCGTCCGGCCCTGCAGACGCACCTCGCCCCCGCAGTTGGGGTCCGCCCCGAAGAGGGCCCGTGCCACCTCGGTGCGGCCAGCCCCCATCAGCCCGGCAAAGCCCAGGATCTCGCCGCGCTTGAGCTCGAAACTCACCGGCGAAAACACACCCGGCCGGCACAGGTCCCGCACCGCCAGCAGCGTGTCGTTGGTGGGCACGCTGCGGCGGGCCGGGAACTTGTCCTCCAGTGGCCGCCCCACCATCCGCGCGACGATCTCGTCGACACTGGTTTCGCCAAACCGGCTGTGGCCCACCCGCTTGCCATCGCGCAGCACCGTCACCCGGTCCACGATCTGCGCCATCTCGTCCAGCCGGTGGGAGATGTAGACCACGCCAACACCAGCGGCCTTGAGTTCACGCACCACCTTGAACAGCTGGGCGGTTTCGGATTCGGTCAACGAGGAGGTCGGCTCGTCCATGATCAGCACCGAGGCATTCATCGACAGTGCCTTGGCGATCTCCACCATCTGCTGCTGCGCCACCGAGAGGCCGTGCACCACCGAACGCGGCGAGATGGCCACGCCCAGCCGGTCGAGACAGGCCTGGGCATCCGCCCGCAACTGGCGCTGGTCGATGAACCAGCCACGCCGTGGCTCGCGCGCCAGGAAGATGTTCTCCGCCACGGTGAGGTGGGGGATGAGGTTGAGCTCCTGGTGGATCATCACCACACCGTGGGCCTCGGCCTCCTGGGTGGAGCTGAAGCGCCGCTCCTCGCCTCCGCACAGCAGCGAGCCGCCATCGGGCTGGTAGATGCCGCTCATGATCTTCATCAGAGTGGACTTGCCCGCGCCGTTCTCGCCGCACAAGGCATGCACCTCGCCCGGGAACACGTCGAAGTCCACCTGGTCCAGCACCGTCACGCCGGCAAATGCCTTGCGGATGCCTGCCAGCCTCAGCATGGGCACGGCCGCCGGGGCGCCGGCTCCATCGGTGCCGGCCTCCACGGGGTCTGCCACTTCCTGTCTCACGCGCTGTCTCACGTCGCTGGTCTCCAGGTCTTGCGGTGCACTCGCCGCGCTCTATGGGGCGGTCAAGCGGTACGGCCATCAGGTCGTCAGGCGGGGCCACTATGCCACCAAGGCAAGGCGTGGCCCCCGGCGGTCATCCGGGCTCAGAAGGCGGGTTCAGGCCAGAGAAGTCAAAAATCCGGGTGGCGGGTGTCCACTTGGTGCCGGGCACGGTCCAGGGCGTTGCCTGCTGGAAGCGCCCCATCAGCGCCTCCCATTCACGCAAACGCGGCGAAGCCAGCGCCTCGGCCGCCATGGCGGCGGGGTCGTGATGCTGGTCGTCGGTGTCCATCACCATGCACAAGCGCGTGCCCAGGCGGTAGATCCGCATGCCCAGCACCCCGTGCGCCTTGAGATGGGCCTGCACCTCTGGCCACACGGCACGGTGATGGGCCTCATAGGCGTCGATCAGCGCGGGGTCTTCCTTCAGGTCCAGCAGCAGGCAGTGTTCCAAAGCTGTCTCCTTGTGCGCCCGGGTCCGCGTCAGCCCCGAAACGTATGAGCCGCCAATGACTCGGGCTTCATCTGGATCGAATAACCCGGCCGCTGCGGTGGCAGGTAGGCGGCGCCTCGCACGACGCAGGGGTCCACGAAGTGTTCGTGCAGGTGGTCCACATACTCGATCACCCGGCCTTCCTTGGTGCCTGCGATGCACAGGTAGTCGATCATTGAGAGGTGCTGCACGTATTCACACAGGCCCACGCCGCCGGCATGCGGGCAGACCTTGAGCCCGTACTTGGCGGCCATCAGCATCACCGCCAGCACCTCGTTCACGCCGCCCAGCCGGCAGGCGTCGATCTGCACCACATCGATGGCGTCCCGCATCATGAATTGCTTGAAGACGATGCGGTTCTGGCACATCTCGCCGGTGGCCACCTGCATGGCGCCCTTCATGGCTTCGCGGATGCGGCGGTGGCCCTCGACGTCGTCCGGGCTGGTCGGCTCCTCGATGAACCAGGGCTTGGCAAAGGCCAGTTCACCCAGCCAGTCGATGGCCTGCTCCACCTCCCAGACCTGGTTGGCATCGATCATCAGATGGCGGTCCGGCCCCAGCACCTCACGGGCGATGCGCACGCGCCGGATGTCGTCCTGCAGGTCTCGCCCCACCTTGAGCTTGATGTGGTCAAAGCCGGCATCCACCGCTTCCTGGGCCAGGCGGCGCAGCTTGGCATCGTCATAACCCAGCCAACCCGCGGAGGTCACGTAGCAGGGGTAGCCATGGGCCTGCAGGTCCGCCAACCGTTCGGCCTTGCCTGCCGCGCGTTCACGCAGCAGGGCCAGGGCCTCGTCGGGCGTGATGCAGTCCTGGATGTAGCGGAAGTCGATGAGCCGGACCATTTCCTCCGGCGTCATGTCCGCCACCAGCTGCCAGACCGGCTTGCCTTCGTCCTTGGCCCAGAGGTCCCAGACGGCGTTCACCACCGCGCCAGTGGCCAGGTGGATGGCGCCCTTGTCCGGGCCTATCCAGCGGAGCTGGCTGTCCGAGGTCATGCGGCGCCAGAAGCGGCCCATTTCGCGGGCGATGTCGGCCAGGTCCAGCCCCACCACCAGCGGCGCCAGGGAGCGGATGGCGGCACAGCAGATCTCATTGCCCCGGCCGATGGTGAAGGTCAGGCCGTGGCCTTCCAGCCCGGGTTGATCCGTCTCGAGCACCACGTAGGCGGCCGAGTAGTCGGGGTCCGGGTTCATGGCGTCGGAGCCATCGAGATGTTGGGAGGTCGGGAAGCGCACGTCGAGCACGCGCATCGAGCGGATGATGGCCATGTCTGCTTGCGAATCGGAAAGGGTTGTCCATTCGCGGCCGGGGAGCCGCGGCGGTAGGGGAGACGGTCGGTCAGGCGCTCAGGCGCCCCACCGTTCAGGCGCTCAAGGACTCACGCCTGCACGGTGCGCTGGCGCTGTTCGCCCAGGCCCTGGATGCCCAGGCGCATCACCTGGCCCGCCTTGAGATAAAGCGGCGGTTTCTGGCCCAGGCCGACGCCGGGTGGCGTGCCGGTGGAAATGATGTCGCCCGGCTGCAGGCTCATGAACTGGCTGAGGTGGCTCACCAGTGCAGCCACACCGAACACCATCGTGCGGGTGCTGCCGTCCTGGAAACGCTTGCCGTCGACCTCCAGCCACAGGCGCAGATCCTGCGGGTCCGGGACCTCGTCGGCGGTCACCAGCCAGGGGCCGATGGGGCCGAAGGTGTCGTGGCCCTTGCCCTTGTCCCACTGGCCGCCGCCACGCTCCAGCTGCACCTGGCGCTCGGACACGTCATTGATCACGCAATAGCCGGCCACATGGGAGAGCGCGTCGGCCTGGCTGATGTAGCGGCCGCCCTGCCCGATCACCACACCCAGTTCCACCTCCCAGTCGGTGCGCTCGCTGCCACGGGGAATCTCGACGTCATCGTCCGGGCCGACGATGGCGCTGGTCCATTTGGAGAACACGACCGGCTCGACCGGCACCGCCATGCCGGATTCGGCGGCGTGGTCCGCGTAGTTCAGGCCGATGCAGATGAATTTGCCGACCTGGCCGACACAGGGGCCCAGGCGCACGTCCTGCTGTGCAACGCCCGGCACCACCGGCAGGCTGGCCGGGTCGACATCGCGCAGCCGGTTCAACCCGGCTGGTGTGAGCACGTCACCGCTGATGTCGGCCACCACGGCAGACAGGTCGCGGATGCGGCCGTCGGCGTCCAGCAGGCCGGGCTTCTCCTGGCCACGCGGGCCGTATCGCAAGAGTTTCACAGCAAGTCCTTTCGGGAGACGGTCTCGGTGCCCTGCAGTTTCGCAGCGCACCCATGGAATCGGGGCCTGGCAGCGGTCAGATGGTCACGCCGCCATCCACCAGCACGGCCTGGCCGGTGACAAAGCGGGATTCGTCGCTCAGCAAATAGACCACCAGGGGGGCAATGTCATCCACCGTGGCCAGGCGACCCAGCGGCTGGCGGGCAATGAAGTCCTTCTCCGCCTGCACCGGGTCCGGCGCGGCGGCAATGCGCTGCCGCAGCGAAGGTGTATCCACCGTGCCGGGGCACAGGGCATTGCAGCGCAGGCCGATGCGCGCGTAGTCCGCCGCAATGGATTTGGACATGCCGATCACAGCCGCCTTGGTGGTGCCATACGCAAAGCGGTTGGGAAAGCCCTTCACCGACGACGCCATGGACGCCATGTTGAGGATGGACCCAGCGGTGTGCTCGCGGCTCATCTTCTCCAGCATCGCCGGCAGCAGCGCGCGGATGACGCGGTAGGCGCCCTTGACGTTGAGGTCAAAGCTGAAATCCCAGGCAGCCTCATCGCATTCCAGCACGGTGCCGTGGTGCACAAAGCCGGCGCAGTTGAACAGGCCATCCAGCGCTGGCGTCTGGGCAGCAAGGGCACTTACCGCCTCACTGCTGCGCACGTCCAGCACCTGCGTCTGGATGCGCTCGTCCTCACGACGAAGGCCGTCCAGCAATTCGGGGTTGATGTCGGTGGCAATGACACGCGCCCCAGCCTGCGCACAGGCCAATGCGGACGCCTTGCCGATGCCCTGGCCCGCTGCGGTGACCAGGATCGTCTTGTCTCTGAGCCTCATTTTTGTCTCCGAGTTCATCTATGAACTCTTTGTTTATTGGAGAACAATGTAGGCCTGGAAACGCTGACTGCCTTCAGTGCTAACCCTGACGCCGCAGTTGCGACCACCCGCCGCGACGATGTTGCGAATGTTTAGCGGCGTGCTGCAGACGGGGTATGGTTCGGCGGCGCACAGATGCCGACGACAAATGCCGACGACAGACGCCGACGAACGGACCACCGGATCCAGGAAGACCGATCCACAAAAGAACGATGTATTCGGGTGACGCATTGGACTCACGCACACACATGACCGATCCTCAGGACCGCTATCGCGCGCCCGCCCTGGACAAGGGCCTGGACATTCTTGAACTGCTGGCCGACCAGCCCACCGGCCTGACCCGTGCCGAGATCCTCAAGGCCATGGATCGCAGCCCCAGCGAGATCTACCGGATGCTGGAGCGGCTGGTGGCCCGCCATTACGTGACACGCTCTGCGGAAGGCGACCGTTATTCGCTCAGCCTCAAGCTCTTTGTGCTGGGCCATCGTCACCCGCCGGTGGAGCGGCTGGTGTCCCAGGCGCGGCCGGCGATGGAGGCATTTGCAAAGGCGGCGGAGCAGTCCTGCCACCTGGGCGTTTTCGACCGGGGCAACCTCACGCTGATTGCGCAAGTGAACAGCCCGGCGACCTGGGGCCTGTCCTCCCGGCTGGGTTCGCGCGTGAGCCTGATGGACACGGCCTCCGGGCATGTGATGCTGGCTTTCCAGTCCGAAGAGCGCCGGGCCGAGATGCTGGCGGAGCACGAGGTGCTGGAGGGGGAACTGCCGGTCTCGGACACGGAGTTGCTCGCCATGCTGCAGAGCGTGCGGGACCGGGGCTACTGGGAGGGCGACAGCCCGCAGGCACACGGCATCACCGACTTGTCCATGCCCATCCTCGGGCCCGACGGCCATGCCCTGGCCGCCCTCACCTGCCCCTTCATCCGGCGTATCGACCGGCATGTGGTGGCGGACCTGGAGACGGTGCGGGGACTGATGTTGGCGGCGGCACGAGGGCTGTCGCTGCAATGAGCGGGTCCCGTTCCGGGCTCCCGCCGTACGGTCCCCTGCAGTCCGGCTCCGAAGCGCAGCCTTGCATGGCGGGCCGGGCGTTGCCCAGCCCCACGCAGTGCATCCTCACGCAAGGCGTGTTGCCGCTGCCGGCTCATTGGGTATCGGCTCCGCGCGCTGATCTGACGGCCGATCCGGCGGGCGATCCGTCGGCCCATTCGGCGGCCGAATCGGCGGGCTGTTTGGCGACAACGTCGACGGCCACTTCGACGATTCATTCCTGCCTGCTGCAATTGCGTGAGGACGTTCCCTTCGACATCGGCCAGTTCAAGGCGGCCGGCATGGCCATCCCGGAAACCATTGCCCGCAGCGTGCCCAAGCGGCAGGCGGAGTTCTTCCATGGCCGGTGGGCGGCACGGTGCGTCCTGCATCAGGCGCAGGACACGACCGGGGGCCCCGACTGGAACCTGCCCATTGGGAAGTCTCGCGAGCCGCTGTGGCCGGCAGGCATGGTGGGCAGCCTCACTCACTGCGAGGGCTTTGCCGCTGCAGCGGTGGCCCGCGTGTCCGCATTGCGCGCGCTGGGCATCGACATTGAACGGGTAGCGACCGGAGACAACCTGGAAGCCCTGCGAACCACCACGCTGGACGCTGCAGAAAGGCGATTGCTCGAGTCCCACGACAACACATTGCCAGTGCCCGTGCTGATCACACTGGCCTTCTCTGCCAAGGAAAGCCTGTTCAAGGCCGCCTTCCCGTCAGTGCAACGCTACTTTGACTTCGATGCGGCGCGGGTGGTGGAACTGGCGCCATCGGAGCGGCGGCTGGTGTTGCAACTGACCGAGCGCCTGAGCCCTGATCTGCAGCCCGGCAGCCGGATCACGGCCCACTACGCGCTGCTCCAGCCGGCGGTGGTCTTCACCCATGTGAGTTGGTGAGGCCTGCGAGTCAGACCGACCAGCCCGCGCACCTCGAATACGATCGGCCGTTCCTCCATCGGCAAAGATCCAGTCCATGCGACGCCCCGGCATCATCACCATCCGCACCCTTGCGGCCACCACGCCTGCACAGCACAAGCAGGACGGCCAGCCATGACCCCGATCCAGCAATGGCACGCCACCCGCCGCCTGCGCCTGCTGCTGCAGACGCTGCGCGACATGCTGCTCTCGATGGGGCCGTTGCTGCTGCTCGGCGGCGGCCTCCTGGTGGCGGCCTACTGGTGGCTGGACCCGCAGCCGCCGCGCCAGGTTCGGCTGGCCACTGGTCCGGCCGGCAGTGCCTACGCCAGCTTCGGCGAAGGCTATGCCAAGGCGCTGGCGCGTGAACGCATCCAGGTGGCGCTTGTCCCCAGTGAAGGCGCCCAGGACGATCTGGCCCATCTGCGCGCGGGCACGGCCGATGTGGGTTTCGTACGAGGTGGCATGGCCGATCCGGTGGCCGATACCGAGGCTGGCATCGTTTCGCTGGGCAGCCTGTTCTATGAACCGATCTGGATCTTCTATCGCCGTGATCTCGGCGTTGCGCGCCGCCAGCCCGGCGGCGAACTGCAGCGTCTGCCCCAGCTGCGCGGCCTGCGCGTCAATGTGGACCAGGACGGCAGCGGTGTGCCGCAGATCGTCGAGAAGCTGCTGGCGCTGAACCAGCTGAAGCCCACCGATCTGCGGCTGTCCAACCTGGCACCCGATGCCGCCGGCGCGGCGCTGCGCCAGGGCCGGCTGGATGCCGTGGTGCTGATCTCGGCGCCGCAGGCCGGCGTGATCCGCACGCTGCTGCGCGACCCGGCCGTCGCGCTGATGGCCTTCGAGCAGAACGAGGCCTACTCGCGCCACCTGCCCTTCTTGTCCACCGTGACGCTGCCGCGCGGCGTGGTGGACCTGGCGGCCGATCTGCCGCCACACGATGTGCCGCTGCTGGCCACCACCACCGCCCTGCTGGCGCGCGAGCAGACCCACCCGGCACTGCGCCAGCTGTTCGCTCAGGCGGCGCTGGGACAGCACAGCGGGGCCGGCTGGTTCAATGGCGCGCGCGATTTCCCCAACACCCGCACCAGCGAACTGCCGGTCAGCGCCGAGGGCGACCGCGCGATCAATGGCACGCCGCCCGCCTGGGCGCGCCACCTGCCGTTCTGGGCCGGCAATCTGCTGGAGCGCATGTGGCTGGTGGTCGGCGGCCTGCTGGTGCTGATGCTGCCGCTATCGCGGGTCGTTCCGCCGCTCTACACCTTCCGGGTACGCTCGCGCGTGTTCCGCTGGTATGCGCGGCTGCGCGAGGTGGAAGCGAAGCTGGAGACCGGCGCTGGCGAGCGCGAGGCCCTGCTCGACGAGCTGGACGAGTTGGACCGTGTGACGCACCGCATTGCGGTGCCGCTGTCGTATGCCGAGGAACTCTACGCGCTGCGCAACAACATCCATGCGGTGCGCAAACGCCTGCTGGCGCAGGGTCCCCGGCGGACTGACGGAATGACGGACGGACGAACGGACTGAACGACAGATAGCCAGACCGAACGACTGATCATCACTGGCCAGCCTCAGCCGCCAGGTGTCACGGTCGATGCGCTTTTCGCCGCCGGCTTCGCCGCCACCGCTGGCGCATCCGGCGCCACATCCAAGCCCGCATCCCGAATCAGCTCGTCGATCCTGGCTTCCGCCTTCCGTGCCTCCTGCAAGTCACGTTGGCTGGCTGCGCCGTCCTTCAGCTTCAGCTGTGCCAGGCCCCGGCCATAAAGTGCCCAGGGGTGCCCCGGCTTCAACTCCAGCGCGCCGTCAAACGCCTTGAGGGATCGCTGCGCATCGCCAAGCCGCAGGTAGGCCCAGCCCAGGCTGTCCCGATAGTTGGCCTCGGTCTTGTCCTTGGACACGGCCGCCTTGCAATCTTCCACCGCCTGCGGCAGCTCCATGTTGAAACGGGTCCGCGCCCAGCAACGGTTGTTGAGCGCCTCCGCGTATTGCATGTCGCTCTCGTGCGTGGGCATCCACTGCGCCCATTGCCGCAGGGCGTCCGGCAGACGCTTGAGGCGGACATAGATGTTCGCCATCGCCGCACGCTGCTGCGCCGACGGCGCGAGGTTGGCATCCAGTTCTGCCAGGTCGGCCAATGCGCCCGCTTCATCCTTGGCATTGAGGCGCAACCTGACACGCATCACACGGGCCTCGGCCTGCTTGGGGTCCAGCCTCAACGCCTCGTCAATGTCCGCCAGTGCGGCCTTGCCCTGATGTTGAGCCACGAGTATGCGCGCACGATCGGTGAAGAAGCTCGCCACGCCGGGCGTCAGCTCGATGGCGCGGCTCAGATCCTCCTGCGCCCGCTTGTAATCCCGCTTCGCGGCGAAGGCATTGCCGCGGCGCGCCAGGGCGTCTGCATCGTCCCCTGAAAGGTCTTCAGGCAGCGCCGCATAACGCTGGTCATAGTTGCCCGAAGCATTGGCACGTTGCTGCGCAAAGATCACCCCGCCATTCCACGTGACGTACAGCTTCTTCTGCGAACGCGCGACGTAGATGCGATGGGACAGGAAATAGTCCAGACCCACCAGCATGCCGTCTTCAAAGTTGTCGGTGTCACTGATCCGCATGCGGTTGTTGCTGATCTTTTCTCCGCCGAGCTCAAAGCTGTCCACCATGCCAACATAGCTGGGCACCAGGCCATCGCCCGCGCCGCCGACCCGGCCGATGGGTTTGAGGCTGGCCTTGTCGATGCCAGACGCCTTGGCGGTTCGCCAGGTCAGGTCGGTCTCAGGGGCGCCTGTATCCAACAGTGCAATGGTCTTGCGGCCATTGATGGCCACCTCCACACGGATGGCGGTGTCCCTGCTGCCGCGCGAGCGCTCCAGTGGCACCACCACCACCGGCGCGTCGCCGGCCCAGTAGGCCATGTTGGACTTTTCGCAGTCATTGCCGGGCGACACCAAACGGATGACACCATGGGCCAGGTCGTATTCGGTATCGACCACCGACAGGATATTGCGGCCCAGGATGCCCATGATGCCGGCCCCCAGCTCATTGCCGCCGACGATGAATTCCACCCGTTTCATCTCGGCGTCTCGCAGCCCCACGCGGTCCACACGCGTCAACTGCGCCTCGATGGCCCCCGTGTAGCCCTCCAGCCGAAAGCCAAACGGCAGATTGCGCAGGGGCAATTTCAATTGCGCCGCCGTGGACTCCGGCAACATGCTGAAGAAGGCGCCACTGTCCACCAGCATGGGCACTTCGGTGCCGTTGAGCGTCAAGGTGGCGATCGGGCGCGAATTGACGATACGCACCGGAATCTCCATGGTCGACAACCCACAGCCCGCCCAGGCCGGGACGCTCAGTGCGCCAAACAGCACCGGCAACCATCTGGCCATCCATGAACGCCACGGGCTGCGGCTATGAATATGGCTGCGGCTATGGCTATGGCTATGGCTGCGGCTATGGCTATGGCTGCGGCTATGGCTATGGCTGCGGTGATGGCCACTGGCACCTTGTGGTGCCACGCCCTCACCGTGTGTCGAAATCAGGGTAATCCCTCGCATCACAGTGTCCTCCCTGGACATCTCACATGTTTGAACCGGGTACATCGGCTTGGCCAGGTCGCGGGCTTGTGTATGGTTTCCCAGGACTGGCGCGGCCGCACTCTATCGCAACACCCATCAGCAAAACTCCTGTCATATCCCGAACGTTGCCGCCCTCGGACACTCTTTGCAATCCAGACAAAAGGGGGATGGTTGTTGCGTGTGAAACGGTGATGAAACGGCCACCTGCGACAGTTCGTATCCAGAGGGAGAGGCCGCTCGATGTTCAGGCGCCTGCGCCAGGCCGTTCACGGCGGCGGCGCGGCCTGCCGACCGGGCCATCAGGACAAGTCAATGCAGGTTCAGCTTCATCAGGTTAGACAAGTACAAGGCAGCATGGCCACGGTGACCTTCGAGTCCGCGCTCGGCTGGGGCACCGCCCAATGGGTAGGCACCCGGCCCGAAGAAGGCGCGTCGCGCCAGGTGGAAATGGCGGTCCCGGGCGTGCTCAACTGGGGCTACGAAGTAGCGGAAACCCATCAGGACGAGTCGATCTTTGAAGAACAAGGCCGGGTCTGCCTGGTCGGCCGGGTGCGCTGGAGCAGTGAAGACGGCATCACGGCCGTGCAGGTGGGCAGCGACCTGGTGCTGGTGGAGATCGCCAACTGCCCGGGGATCGTGCCTGCTCAATTGATCATCCGCGCCCCGCGCGTCCAACTCTTCGACGTCATCCGCTGGGAGATGCCCCTGCCCTCTGAGCAGTGCGCCTGATTTTGATACCCTGGCATCCGGACATATCTCCGCCGACGGCGGCGGAAAGGATCTCAGCGTGAGCAATGCCCCCAAGCGGCCCGGCAGTGACTGGCCCCTCGATGAAGTGGTCTCCGGCCTGCGCGCCGCCCGCCAAGCGTGGCGTGACCATCACCGCCTGCACGAGCCGCGTGGGCGGGAGCTTCCCTCCACCGAGGTGCTGGACGACATCGTCCACGGCCTGCGCGGCGTGCTGTTCCCGCTGCGCCTCGGCCCCCCCACCTTGCGCCCCGAGGCGGAGGACTACTACATCGGCCATACGCTGGACACGCAGTTGCAGGCATTGCGCCACCAGGTGCATCTGGAGCTGACCTCGGCCACCAGCCTCGACGCGTCAGCGCCGGACTTGCTCGGCCGCGCCGATGCACTGACCGCCGATTTCGCCCGTGCGCTGCCAACCATCCGCCGGTTGCTGGACGCCGATGTACTGGCCGCCTTCCAGGGTGACCCGGCCGCGCGCAGTGTCGACGAGGTGCTGCTGTGCTACCCCGGCATCACGGCCATGATCCATCACCGGATGGCCCACAAGCTGTACACGCTGGGCGTGCCGCTGCTGGCGCGCATCGTGGCCGAGCTGGCCCACAGCCGCACCGGTATCGACATCCACCCGGGCGCGCAGATCGGCCCGGGCCTGTTCATCGATCACGGCACCGGGGTGGTGATCGGCGAAACCGCCGTCATCGGCGAGCGGGTGCGCATCTACCAGGCCGTGACGCTGGGGGCGCGCAGCTTTCCCACCGACGAGCAAGGGCAGATCCGCAAGGGGGCGCCCCGCCACCCGGTGGTGGAAGATGACGTGGTCATCTACGCAGGCGCCACCATCCTGGGCCGCATCACCCTGGGGCGTGGTTCGGTGGTGGGGGGCAATGTCTGGCTGACGCGCAGCATTGAGCCGGGCTGTCATATCAGCCAGGCCAATTCTCAAAGCCAGGCCGCTGGGGAGGTCTGAGCGCCGAGACTTTTCTGCCGGCCCGTCGGCAACCATCCGGCTCGGCTCGGCTCGGCTCGGCGCGGCGGGGCCCAGCGCTGCTCGGCCCGACCCTGCGGCGGTGGCCTAAACCGCCACGGCGCCCGACGGCGCAGCCGGTGTCAGCACCCGCTCGAGTAGTTCCCGGACAGATGCCAGTTGCGTGCCAAAGGGCAAGGCGCCCTTGCCACGGAAGAACAGGCCCTTGTCGACATCGCCACGCAGTGCAGCCGCCAGGCGCTGGTCGATGCAGAACTGACCCCAGCCCTTCAACCCGTCCCTCAGGCCACATTGCGCCAGGCAGTCGAAGGCCATGGTGCAGTGCTTCTTGACCTGCGCCACGGATTGCAGGCGGCCCTCCGCGCCCAGGTATTTGCGCAGCCATGGTGTCAGCACGGCACGCGCCGGCAGCCCCGCCACGCTGGTGAATTCCACCAGCTCGTCATCGGAGGATTCCGCCAGCACGCGCTTGAACTCGGGGTGGGCGTCGCACTCATGCGTGGCGACGAAGGGTGTGCCCATCTGGACCGCGTCGGCGCCGAGGGACTGAAGACGCTGAATGTCCTCACAGGTCCGGACACCGCCGGCTGCAATCAGGGGGACACGCCCGTCCATGCCGGCATTGCGGATCCACTCGCGCACCGCCGGGATGACCACGTTGAAATCGAAGCGCGGGTCCGTCACATCCGCCACACGGGCCGCGCCCAGGTGGCCACCGGCGTGGGCCGGGTGTTCGATGACGATGGCGTCCGGTACGCGATGGCGGCGCTCCCATTTGCGCCACAGCAGGGACACGCCACGCGCATCGGACAGGATGGGCACCAGGGCCGTCCTGGGATGGTCGCTGGCCAGGTCCGGCAGTTCCAGCGGCAGGCCGGCGCCCACCACCAATGCATCAATGCCGTGCTCCAGGGCGGTGCGGACGGAGGCTGCATAGTCGCTGACCGCCCGCATGATGTTCACGGCCAGCAGGCCGCTGTTTTTGCACAGGTCGCGCGCGCGCTGAATCTCTCGGGCCAGGGCCAGCTGGTTGGCGGCCACGATGGCCTGTTTGCGGTCCGGCACCGAGGCGCCGGTGCTCTGCGCCATCAGATCCGGATGGTGGCGGCGAAGGTCGACCGACGAGATGGTGCCCATGGCTCCTTGCGCGGCCACGCTGCCCGCCAGCCGATGCGCGGAGACGCCCACGCCCATGCCGCCTTGCACCACGGGAAGCAGCGTGCGCCCTGCCAATTGCAGGGGCCGCAAACCGGCCAGCGTCAGACGGTCGAACAGGGGCGAAGGGCTGCTGGGCATGGTGGGGCAGAGAAGTGCGTAATCCGGCGATCGTGCCAGGGGCGACGATGGGTGACCTTGCACAAAATCAAAGCCGGGGGTGGAAGACACGCCAATGCGGCGCTTCCCACTCCCGACCTTCCGACCAACCGCTCAACCAGCCTTCAGATCAGCCCAACCTTGATCAAGTCAACTCATGCAAGTCAGCTCAGAAATGCACCACCGAGCGGATCGACTTGCCTTCGTGCATCAGATCGAACGCCTCATTGATCTCGGTCAGCGGCATGGTGTGGGTCACGAACGGCGCCAGCTGGATGTCGCCACGCATGGCTTCCTCCACCATGCCGGGCAGTTGTGAACGACCCTTGACGCCACCAAATGCCGAACCCTTCCAGGTACGGCCGGTGACCAACTGGAACGGACGGGTGGAGATCTCCTGCCCGGCCCCCGCCACACCGATGACCACGGACTGGCCCCAGCCGCGGTGCGCACACTCCAGCGCTGCACGCATCACATTCACATTGCCAATGCACTCGAAGGAGTGGTCCACACCCCAACCGGTCATCTCCACAATCACCTGCTGGATGGGCTTGTCGAAGTCCTTGGGATTGACGCAATCGGTGGCACCGAAGACACGGGCCAGATCGAACTTGGTCGGATTGGTGTCGATCCCGATGATGCGGCCGGCCTTCGCCAGCTTGGCACCCTGGATCACCGCCAGGCCAATGCCACCCAGGCCGAACACGGCCACGGTGTCCCCCGGCTGCACCTTGGCGGTGTTTTTCACCGCGCCCAGGCCGGTGGTGACGCCGCAGCCCAGCAGGCAGACCTGCTCGGGATTGGCGTCCGGGTTGATCTTGGCCAGCGAAACCTCGGCCACCACCGTGTACTCGCTGAAGGTGGAGCAGCCCATGTAGTGATAAAGCGGCTGGCCGTTGTAGGAAAAGCGGGTGGTGCCGTCCGGCATCACGCCCTTGCCCTGCGTGGCACGCACGGCCACGCAGAGGTTGGTCTTGCCCGATTTGCAGAACAGGCATTCACCACACTCGGCGGTGTAGAGCGGAATGACATGATCGCCGGGCTTGACGCTGGTGACGCCCTCGCCCACCTCCACCACCACGCCGGCACCTTCGTGGCCCAGCACCACCGGGAACAGGCCCTCCGGATCATCCCCGCTCAGGGTGAAGGCATCGGTGTGGCAGACACCGGTATTGGTGATGCGCACCAGCACCTCACCCTTTTGGGGCGGCGCCACATCGATCTCGACGATTTGCAGGGGCTTGCCTGCTTCAAACGCAACAGCGGCACGGGACTTCATGGGGAGGCCTTTCAGAAGAATGGACGTGCGGCGCCGGGGAAGGCGTCGCACCGGGCAATGGTTACTTGAGATAGGTGCGGACCAGCGTCGTCATCTCCAGCGCCAGTTGGGCATGACGATCATCCGCCTCCGGCAGGGCCCCCAGCTCCTCGCGGATATGGGATTGCAGGATTTCGGACATCAGCCCGTTCACCGCGCCCCGGATGGCGGCCAGTTGCACCAGCACCGGGCCGCACGCTTCCCCCGCCTCCAGGGCGCGCGCCAGGGCTTCGGTCTGGCCCTGGATGCGGCGCACCCGCAGGAGCGCCTTTTTCTTGTCTTCGGGAGCATGCGGCATGGCGCGGAGTCTATACCCCCTGGGGGTATATTCATTCACCACATCCCCTCCAATGGGGACACTATCCGCCCACCTGCTCGGCCAGCCCTGGGGCCGGCGCCTTGCGTGTGGCGGCGGCTGCTTCTAGGCTACGCAACATTCGCGACTCAGGAGCCCGCATGGTGTCCACCACCACGTTTGATGCCATCGTCATCGGTGCCGGCCAGGCGGGGCCACCGCTGGCCGAACGCATGTCCCAGGCAGGCTGGCGGGTGGCGGTGATCGAGCGCGCCCGGGTCGGCGGCACCTGCGTGAACACGGGCTGCATTCCCACCAAGGCGATGGTGGCCAGCGCGCATGCGGCCTGGGTGGCGCAGCACGCCCAGCGCTGGGGTGTCAAGCTTGCTGGCGAGGTGGAAGTGGATCTGGCCGCGGTACTGGCGCGCAAGGACCGGATCTCCGGCAAATCCCGGCAGAGCGTGGAGCTGTGGCTGCAGGGCATGCGGCAGGTCGAGCTGATCAAGGGCCACGCAACGTTTGAAGACGCCCACACCGTTCGCGTGGGCGACCGCTTGCTGCGTGCCGAGAAGATCTTCATCAACGTGGGCGGGCGTCCGGCGCAACCGGGTGTGCAAGGGCTGCAGGACGTCCCGTGGCTGACCAATGCCAGCGTGATGCATCTGGACCGCCTGCCCCGGCATCTGGTGGTGGTGGGCGGCAGCTACATCGGGCTGGAATTCGCGCAGATGTTCAGGCGCTTCGGGTCGGAGGTGACGGTCGTTCAGCGCGGCGCGCAACTGGTCCCGCGCGAGGACGCCGATGTGGCCCAGGCCCTGCAGCGCATCCTGGAGGACGAAGGCATCCAGATCCGCACGGGGGCCGAGTGCGTGCGTCTCGCCCCGGCGCGCGATGAGATTGCGGTGGAAGTGAACTGCACCGAAGGTGAGCCGCATCTGCATGGCAGCCATGTCCTGATCGCCACCGGGCGGCAGCCCAACACCCAGGATCTTGGCTTGGAGCGGGCGGGGGTCGCCGTGGATGAGCGGGGCTACATCCGCGTGAACGACCAGCTGCAGACCTATGTGCCGCACATCTGGGCGCTGGGGGATTGCAATGGGCGAGGCGCCTTCACCCACACGTCGTGGAACGATTTCGAGGTGGTGGCCGCCAATCTGTTTGATGGCGGGCAGCGCAGCGTCAAGAACCGGCTGGTGAGCTACGCGCTCTATACGGACCCCCCACTCGCCCGCATCGGGCTGAGCGAGCAGGAGGTTCGCAAGCGCGGGCGCCCTGCCCTCATCGGCACGCGGCCGATGTCCCGCGTGGGCCGGGCGGTGGAGAAAGGCGAGGACGCCGGGTTCATCAAGTTGCTGGTGGACGCCGACACCCAAGCCATCGTCGGCGCCACCATCCTGGGCGTGGACGGGGACGAGGCCATCCACTCACTGCTGGATGTGATGCAGGCCCAGCGGCCCTATACCGACATCACCACGGGAGGCGTGCGTATCCATCCGACGGTGAGCGAACTGCTGCCGACCGTGCTGCAGTCACTCAAGCCGCTGGCGGGGTCTTGAAGATCGAGAGACCGCCGCAGCGGCAATGATCAGACGACCATGGCCGTTGCAATGCTTCGCAGCCCCTCCAGCGCCGGTGCCACCACCGCCATATCTGCTCCATCCGCAAACACCGCATAAGCGGGATAGAGGAATTCCGGCGCGCCCTGAATCCGCCGCAACTTGCCGCTTTCCAGATACTTGCGCACCACCGCGAGCCGGAAGTAGCCGGAGCCGCCGGCCGTCAGCACATATTCGCGCCCCAACGGCCCCAGGCCGGCACTGATGCCGGCATTCACCAGATGCGGAAACGCCAGCCCGTGCTGCTCCGCAAACTCCGGCCCCCAATCCACATAGACATAGTCCTTGGGGTCCAGCTCACCATCCGGATGGGTGGTCACCAGCACCAGCCGCTCTTCCAGCAGCAGCTCGATGCGCAGCCCCGGCCGCAACTGCGGGGCATAGACCACCGCCACATCCAGCGTGCCAGAGGCCACCCGCTCGATCAGGTCGCCCGAGATCCCGACCTCGGTCCGCAGGGCCAGATGGGGCGCAGACGTGCGCATCCACAGCAGCCAGTCCAGCAGCAGCGGATCCCACAGGCTGACCTCGCAACCAATCGTCACCACCGATTCACGCCCGGGCGGCAAGGCCACCTGCTGCCGCGCCCGCTCCCACACCTGCACCAGCATCGACGCGTGACGTGTGAACTGCTCGCCCGCTGGTGTGAGCGTGGCGCCGGACTTGTTGCGAACAAAAAGCGTGGCGTCCAGATGCTCCTCCAGTGAACGCACCCGCGCACTCACCGCCGTCTGTGTGACATGCAGGATCTCGGCGGCACGGACAAAGCTGCCGGTCGCGACGATCTCCAGAAAGGTTTTTGCGAGCGTGATGTCCATGGCGGGGGCGCAACCGAGCGGTTGCAGATCAGCGCGAAACGGTTCGACCCGAATCGACTCGAAATTTGATATCAAGCATTTTGCACTCAAGCAGCAATAAGAATCGCTTTACCAATATGAACAAGTCGGAGACGATCGCGAACCAAGCGATTACCCCAATTGCTCACGGAGGCGATTTGTGAATCGATCCGTGACCGATGTCACGAAACGTTGCCTCGGCCCCGGCCGCTTCCCCATGAACCTCTCCCTCTCCCGTCGCGCTCGCCACCTGTTTGCGCTTCTTTGTTTCGCTGTGGCGCCGCTGGCCCACGCCGACATCGTCATTGGTCAGGTCGCGCCGTTCAGCGGCCCCCAGGCGGTGACCGGCAAGGCGATTCGTGCGGGCATCAAGCTGTGGGTCGACGACGTCAATGCCCGTGGCGGCATTCGCGGCCAGCGCATCAAGCTCGTCACCCGTGACGACGCACAAAAGCCGGAAGAGACCGTTCGCCTGGTCAAGGAATTGATCGAACAGGACAACCCGACCGCCCTGATCGGCACCATCGGCACCTCCAACCTCGAAGCCCTCAAGCAGGACGGCGTGCTGGAGAAGACCCGCGTTTCCATGGTCGGTGCCATCTCGGGCGCCACCAGCGTCGTGTCGGCACGCAACATGTATCCGGTGAAGGCCACCTACCGCGAGGAGGTGGAGCGCCTGTTCAAGCAACTGGGGGAGATGGGCCGCACCCGCGTTGGTATCGTCTATCAGGATGACGGCCTGGGCCGTGATGCCCTGGCTGGCGCCCAAGCCTCCGCCAAGACCTATGGTCTGTCGCTGGTGGCTCAGGCGGGTTACGCCCGCAACACGGTGGAAGTCAGCAAGGCGGTCGACGAAATGGTCAAGCAGACGCCTGACGTGATCTTCCTGGCCGCCACGACCGCTGCCGCCATCGAGTTCACCAACCGCTATCAGACGGCGGGTGGCCGCGCCGGTCTCTACGGCATGTCCATCATCGACGTGCAGGAGCTGCTGGCCAAGTTGGGCCCGGATCGCGCGCGCGGTTTTGCGTTCTCGCTGGTGCTGCCCACCGACGACCGTCAGGACCGTGAAGTCATGCGTGAGTATCAGCGTCTGCGCCAGAACGCCAAGGACCCGGATCTGTCCTCGCGTTCGGTGGAAGGTTTCATCGCTGCCAAGGCGCTGGTGAAGGCCCTGGAGCGCACCCCCAGCCCCACCGCCCAGAGCCTGACCGAAGCACTTGAACGCGGCGTCGAAACCGATGTCGGCGGCATGCGCCTGAGCTTCGGCAAGGGCCAGGCGGCTTCCCGCTACGTGGACTTCGCCATCCTCGGCTCGGGCGGCCGGTTGGTGCGCTGAGTCAAGCCGCCGTCACCAGTCGGCGCACAAACTCGAAGCTGGCCTGGTTCAGGTAGGCCCGGTTGTCCGCCTTGGTGAAGCTGTGGCCCTCATCGGAAGCGCTGAGGAACCACACCGGCGTGCCCTGTGCACGCACTGCCGCCACCATGGCCTGCGCCTCGCCAAAGGGCACACGTGGGTCGTTGCGGCCGTGCACGACCATCAACGGCTTCTTCACCGCATCGGCATGCGTGAGCGGAGAGATGGAAGTGAGGAAGCTGCGCATGCCGGGATCGCGCTCGTCGCCGTACTCCATGCGCCGGTTGTCGCGCCGGTAGCTCTCGGTGTTCTCCAGGAAGCTCACAAAGTTGGCGATGCCGACCCGGCAGATGCTGCCGGCGATCCGTGCCGATTCGTGCGTGGCCACCGCGAGCGACAAATACCCCCCGTAGCTGCCGCCCGCCACCACCACGCGGCCGGCATCCATGTCCGGGAGCTTCGCGATCAGGTCCAGCAGCGCACTCACGTCACGCACTGAATGCTCGCGCAGCCGGCCGTTGTCCAGCGTCAGGAACGACTTGCCGAAGCCGTCGGAGCCCCGCACGTTGGGCATGATCAGATGCATGCCCAGGCGCTCCACATAGGCCCGCATCACCCCTGCCAGATAACCCGGACGGGATTGCGACGAGGGGCCACCATGCAGGCTGATGAAGACCGGCCGGGGCCCTTCGAAGCGGGCCGGTGGCGCGATGTGCAGGCCGCTGATGGCCAGACCGTCGAAGCTGGTCCAGCGCAACACCTGGGTGCGCAATGCAGAGGCCTCACCGGCCGCACTGCTCCACGGGCGGGCCTTGCCGTCTTCCAGGGACAAGGCAAACAGACGGCCAGGACTGTCCGCCGAGATCTGATCAAAACCCAGCAGCGGCAGCACGGGATGCCAGCGCGGGTTGCGGATCACGCCCGGCGTCAGGCCGGCAGCCACCGCCGCGGGCGGCTGGCTGGTGCCATCACGGTAAAGGCGCAATTCGGAGACACCATCCACGTTGTAGACAAGGGCCAGCGGACAATCACTGCCTGGCGGCGGTTCGGCCAACGCCTCCAGGTCTGCACCGATTTCGGTGAGTTCATTGCGACGCGAGCCGCCGCTCAGGTCCTGCCGGACGAGGTGGCGGAACTCACCCACGACCGCCTGACGATGCCAGGCCAGGTCGCGCGCCGAAGCCACCGCGACGGTCGTGGAGGCCCCCGTCGCGCTAGCGCCCGATGCAAAGCGCACCGGCGTACTGCGCCCGTCCAGGGTGAGCGTGGCCAGAATGCTGCCCGCCTGGCTGATGCGCAGGCCGGTGTAGCGGCCCCGTGCGCTCTGGGCCAGCAACTGGCGCTCATCGGGGCGCTGCGGGTCCATCCACCAGATGCGGCTCAGCGCGCCACTGTCGGGCGTTGGTGGCGTACTGGCGGCGCCGTCGACCGGCAGGGGTGTGGCTTCATTGGCCTCACTGCCCCCGCTGCCCTCATCGCGATCTTCGATCGGTTCTTCCGCCGAGGGCGGACGCTTGTCCAGCCGCTCCTGTAGACAGACCAGCCCGCGCCCTTGCGGCAGCCAGACCCACTCGCTGATGCGCTCACCCGCTGGCGTCAGCGGAACGGGCGGCCCCTCCAGCTGGCCCGCCACGCCCAGGCGGTAGAGCCTGTAAGCCTCGCTGCCGCCGGGGTCGCGGCTGAAAACCAGGCAGTCGCCGCGCGCAGGCTCCCAGGCACCACTGGTCACTGCGTCCCGGCCGGAGGTCAGCGGCTCTGGCGCGGCACCAGGCGCACGGACGAGATGCAGTTGCTGGCTGGCGCCGTGGCGCATGAGCACCAGCATTTCCGCACGTTGAGGATGCCAGCCGAGGAAGCGCAAGGTGGCGCTGTCATGGGCTTCAGCCAGCGGTGTCTTCTCAAAAGGCGGGATGCCGTCCAACACCATGTGGACACCGGGACGCGCCAATTCGGCAGCGGCCAGCAGCGGGTGCAACGCCGCCAGCAGGCCGCCGCTCAGGCGCAGCCAATCGCGGCGATGGGTCTTCAGGGAAGTGATCACGGTAGCGGCTCGCATCGGTCCGGTTCAATCAGGTCGGGGCAGCAATGGCGGCGCGTCGCGCTTTTCCATCATCCAGGCGTGGTTCACCGACTGTGTCAGATTCGCCGGGTTCGGCATAACTCTGCAGGCCGAAGCTGTAGCGCAGCGTGCCACCCGCACGCCGGCCTCGGGCCTGGGCCAAGGTCACTTCTCGGTTGAGGCGGTCGCTGAAACGTCGCCCCCAGCGCCGTACCAGGCCGTGCAGGCGGCTCACGTCCTCGTCCAGCAATTGCCCACCCCGCACGGAGAACAGGTAGTGGCCGGCGTCATCGCGCTGCTGGCGCTCCCAGGCCGCCTGCATGCGGTCCGCCGCAATACGGGCGCTGCGCATCATGCTCTGCAGCCCCTCGCCTGCCGCGCGCTCCGGCGTGCCCCAGCGCACGTGCCCGTCCTCATCCACACGCACGGCGCCTTGCTGCAGCCAGGCATCCAGCAGCGCCTTGGGCGGCACGCCCTTGGTGACTTCCTCAATCAGATCCTCGAAGGTGGCCTGGTCCGCTTCACGCGCGGTGCTGCGGCGCTCCAGCGGACGCGGCGCGCCGCGTTCATCAATGAAGCGTGCGTCACCACTCCACAGCGCCATCACGGCTTCCATCAGGCTCTTGCGACGACGCTCGGTCGGCGCCACCGGCGCCTCGGTGCCGATGCGCTTGACGTCCTTGCGGTGCACGCCGGTGAGGGTGCTGAGCGCGGCATCCGTGATGCGCCGGCCTTCGTCGTCCAGCTGGTGCACCGCCTGTTCGATGTAGACGCGTTTGGCCAACTCGACCAACTCGTTCAGCCCCACCCCCTCCCGCACCAGCAACCGGATCACCGGACGCAGCAGCAGGGTGGCGATGTGAAGGCCCTGTTCTTGGGTATTGGCAGTCGTAGGAGCGGTGGTTGGGGCAGTCATGGCAATGTCTCTGTGCGCGCCGCGCGGGCGGCGCATCATGCCGCAGCCGTGTTGTCGTGGGCGCTGGTCGCGCGATCCATTCCCTGGCGTTTGGCGCCCATGAACTATCCGGGATGTGTGGCTGTTGTGTGATGAGGGTTAGTCTCGATTTGCGATTTTTTCGCACAAATAAACAATGCTTCACATGCCACACCATCCCGATACGTCTCGTCCACGGTCCCTCGGCCTGAGCGCGGTGCTGCTCTGCCTGGGCCTCGCTGCGGCGCCTGCGACCCACGCGGCGTCGCCCGAATGGGAGACGCCGGCGACCAGCCACAAGGACGTGAAGCCCTATGCGGATGTGACCGCGCTGCAGGCGGTGGTGCTGCCACCGCCGCCCGCCGAAGGCACACAGGCCGACCGCGATGACGTGGCGGGCGTGCTGGCACGCCAGCAGGTCGACCCGGCCCGCCGCGCCAGCGCCGAGCTCGATGGCGAGCTGCTGTATGACCGCTTCGCGCCGCTGCTGGGCATTGAGCTCAAGCGCGAGCGCTTTCCTGCGCTGATCAGCCTGTTGAACCGCTCGGTGCGCCAGGCTGGCCAACCGGCCTTTGCGGCCAAGCAGATCTACCGGCGGCTGCGCCCCTACCAGCGCTTGACGCTGTCGCAGGTCTGCGGCCGCAGCGGCGGCTCCAAGCCGGACCCGGATGCGCAACAGCGCACCTCCTACCCGTCCGGCCATTCCACCTATGGCTGGACCACGGCGCTCGTGCTCGCCCGCGTGGCACCGGACAAGGCCGCCGCGCTGCTGGCACGCGCCAATGAATACGCCGACAGCCGCCTGATCTGCGGCATGCATTTCCAAAGCGACGTGGAAGCGGGCCGACAGCTCGCAACCGCCGTGGTCTCCCAGTTGGACTTGAACCCCGAGTTCCAGCAGGACCTGCAACGCGCCCGCGCCGAACTGGCCGCCGCTCGTTGACCCCCGGCTGGCGGCACCCCGCCAGCCGCGCTTGAGCCTCTCCCCCGTCTCGCCCTCTCCGTTGACTGCTGTCTACGGTGCCGTGCCCTGCTGCGCGGCGCCGGGGAGGCGATCGTCCCGAGATTTCGTTTTCCTGACCTCCCCACCACCATGAAAACCCGTCTTTCACTCCTCACCCTCGCCTGCCTGTCCAGCCTTGGCGCCACGGCCCCAGCCGCTGCACAAAGCGCTGGCACGGATACCGCCAAACTGGACCGTGTCGAGGTGACCGGCACCATGATTCGGCGGCTCGATGCCGAGACGCCTGCGCCGGTGACCATCCTCAAGCGCGAAGACATCCTGCGCTCCGGTGCCACCTCCATCGACGAACTGATGCGCATGGACCCGTCCACCGGCGCAGGCGGGCTGGACGACCTGGGCTCGGGCAACGGCTTCGCGGCTGGCACGGCTTCGATCTCGATGCGCGGCATGGGCTCGGCCGCCACACTGGTGCTGATCAATGGCCGTCGCATGGCCCCGGCTGGCGTGGTGGATCCCAACAGCGGCCAGTCCACCGTCTTCAATGTCAACTCGATCCCGATGTCGGCCATCGACCGCATCGAAATCCTGAAGTCCGGCGCGTCCTCGCTGTATGGCTCTGATGCGCTGGCCGGCGTGGTCAACATCATCCTGCGTAACGACTACCAGGGCCGGTTGATCGAGGTGAATGCCAAGCAGCGCTTTGATGGCCTGTTCAAGAACCAGACCGTCAACGGCATGGTCGGCTTTGGCGACATCGTCCAGAACGGCTACAACGTGATGATCGGTGCCGAGGTGTTCCTGCGCGACGGCGTGGGCATCACGGAAGCGCCTGATCGCGTGCGCAGCGAGTTGCTGACCTCGCTCTACAGCCGCCTGGTGCCCAGTTCCACGTCGTCCTATCCAGGCAACCTCTACACCTACAACAATGGCTCGACGGGCAGCTGGCGCGGCATGCTCTCCAGCGAGTGCGCCACGCAGGCGCCCTACTCCGCCACCGTGTCCACGCCGCGCTGCCTGTGGGATTCCAACCAGTATGCGCAATATGTGGGGGACCAGAAGCGCGGCTCCGTCTTCACGCGAGGGGCGATCCGGGTGAATGCCACCACCACGATCTCCGCCGAGCTGATGGCCTCGCGGGTCAAGAACGAATATGAGGAATCACCCACCAGCCGCACCGAGGCACTGACCACCTGGGGCGACTCGGAGGGCAACACGGTGCAGTACATGGGCCTGGCCCTGCCGGCCAACCATCCGCAGAACCCCACCCGCCTGGCCAGCACCACCAACCCGGTCAAGCTGCCCAACAGCACCGGGGGCACCACCACCTACACCAAGCCCACGGTGCTGGGCCTGCGCTACCGCTTTGCCGACATCCCCTATGGCTACTCCACCACGGCAGACAACGTCCGCATGGTCGTCAGTGGCAGCACCGAATGGAATGGCTGGGACCTGGACGGCGGCTTGCTGCACCACCTGCAGCGCAACGGCAAGGACCTGCATGGCCGGCTGAGCCTGTCCGGCCTCAACCAGGTCGTCAACGACGGCAGCTATGTGTTTGGCGGGACCAACAGCGCCGAGGTGCTGGCGATCATGTCGCCCAACCTGCATGACTGGGGCAAGGCCTCGACCAGCTCGGCCGACCTGCGGGGCTCCCGCGAGATCGGTCAATTGGCCGGTGGACCAGCGATGCTGGGCCTGGGCGGCGAGTTCCGCCATGAGAGCTTCGAGGTGGGCGCCGACCCGCGTACCGCTGCCGGTGACATCATCGGCCGGGGCATTGGCGAAGCCAATGGCTCCCGCAACGTGGCCGCGGCCTACGCGGAAGTCCAGGCACCGCTGGTCAAGGATCTGGAGACCCAGACGGCCCTGCGCTTTGAGCACTACACCGACTTCGGCAACGCGCTGACGGCCAAGGTGGGCGCCAAGTATCGGCTCACGAGCAACCTCTCAGTGCGCGGCAGTTGGGCCAATGGGTTCCGTGCGCCGTCGCTCTCGCAGATCACCAAGTCCAATGTGTTCGCGTTCGGTTCGGGCTATCGTGATCCGGTGTTGTGCCCCACCGTGGTCACAGGCAACGGCAATTGCTCGCTGAGCCTTTCCACCGTCTCGCTGGCCAACCCGGACCTGAAGCCCGAGAAGTCCGACTCCTACACGCTGGGCCTGCTGTTCTCGCCCACCGCCAGTACTGACGTGATCCTGGACGGCTGGTACATCGAGCGCCGCGGTGAGGTGGACCGCCTGAGTGCCCAGGAGATCCTGAATCGCCAAGACGAGTTCCCGGGCATGGTGGTGCGCCTGCCGACCGAGGACGGCTCGGTCGGCCAGGTCTTCCAGGTGCGTCGTCCCTATCTGAACCTGGCGATGACCCGCACCTCCGGCGTGGACTATGAGCTGACCCAGCGATTCACGCTGGCTGAACTCGGCAAGCTGCGCCTGAGCCTGCGGGGCACCCGCATGCTGATGCGCAAGGAGCAAACGGAATCGACCAGCCCGATGGTGGAGACGCTGGGCTTCTACAAGGTGCCGCGCAGCAAGGCGGCCGTCAGTGCAAACTGGCAGCGCGACGACTGGTCCGTGACGGTGACGGGCAACTACCAGAGCGGTTTCCAGAGCTTCGATGCGGGCTCCACCTGCGACAGCACGCTCACCACGGCCGGATACGGCAACCTGTGCCGCATGAAGGCGTGGAAGACGGCGGACCTGGCGGTGAGCTACAAGGGCTTCAAGGACATCCGGCTGAGCGCCACCGTGCGCAACGTGGCGGACTCGCGCCCGCCGTTTGACCCCAACGAGACGGTTGTGGGAGTAAGCAGCAGTGTGGCGGATGCGTATGGCCGCTTCCTGTCGGTGAATGCGTCGTACGAGTTCTGATCGCGAGATTTCATGTCGGCCTTGCCGGGCGCCAACGGCGCCCGGCGGGTCGAGGTCAAGGCACCACCTTGCCCCCGACCTTCACCGCATTCGCTGCTTTCATGTATTCCACCAACGCCCATCGGTCCGCGTCCGAGAACATCGCATTGCCATAGTCATGGCCCAGGTTGGAGTTACCGGCGATGGGCACGCCGCTGTCGTCGGAGACCTTGAATACAAAGGTGTTGTCCACCTTGGCCTGTTCCGTCAGGTACGGCGCTTCGGAATGCTCATTCACATAGCCCACCTTCTGCGGATCGAACTCCCGGGTACCCAGGCTGAACCGCGTGGGCCGATTGGCGGGGGGGAGAAGCAGGTCGTAGAGCGTCGGCACGGAGCCGTTGTGCAAGTAGGGCGCTGTGGCCCAGATGCCCAGCAGCGGCCGCCCCTTGTAAGCCAGCAGCTCGCTGTTTTTGGTGATGCAGAATTTCAGGCGCGACGCCTTGTCCGCCGATAGCGACTTGGCCTGGTCGCCAAAGACGAGCGTCTGGCTCAGCGCCTTGGTGGTCAGGGGCAACACATCGGCCGGGACTTGCTTCATGTCGAAGGCATTTACCTTCTTCAGCTGGGTATCCAGGTCGCTGATCACCTCGCGGCCCCGGTTCCAGATCGACCCGATGACCACCGTGCCCAGCAAGTCCGAGACAGGCGCCTTCTCGCCATACAACCACGAGACTGGGAAGAACTTCTTGGCGGTGAACTGAAGCTTTCCGGTGTTGCCGGAGTAGGTGTAGGCGTTGCAGGCCATCCAGGGGTCGGTGCCAATGGCCTCGGGTCCGGAGAGCCGAGTCATGGTGACCTTGAACCGCCGGGTCAGGTCGTCACGACGCAGGTCCTCGATATGGCATCGGGCACAAGCGGTGTGGAACAGCTTCTTTCCGGCCTCCCATTTATCAACATCGATGGGCGGAAACTGGGTGGGCCATACAGGTGGCTTCAACTGGGCGACTTGCCGCTCGATGGTCAACAGGCTGTCGACATTCGCGCTGGTGGGATAACCCAGAACGGCCGGCCCCACAGGAAGCACTGTCACGTCGGCGAACACGCCAGTGACTTCGCCAACGTTGCGAGCGAGCGCACCGATATCCAGCGTTGGACTGACGGGCACGTTCGGTGCGCTGCCGTTCCACTGCACGCGGTCCTGCTGGTGGATATTCCACAAGAAGGGATAGCTGACTGGCGCGTCCGACGGATTGAAGGGCTGGTCGTTTGCCTTAACCCGCAGCAGTACCTTGTTGTAGATGTGGCCGAAGGCATCCACGCGCGCAAAGCCGTATTGCAATGACGCGTGGTTGGCCTTTTCCACCTGGGTCTGCCAAGCCTGAAACTTGCTGAATGCGTCGGCGAGCAGTGCCTTGCTTTCATCATCCGGTGTTGCGCCGAGGACCCTGGCAGAAAAGCGGCTCCACTTCTCCGCGTCGCTTCTGGTGGTATCCAGTGAGCGGTTCAACGCATTCAGGAAGCCCTGAAAGTCAGAGAGCGCGGGAGCGCCCTCAATCCGCAGCCTGAGGTTCTGGTAGACCAGTTCGCCGGTGTGGCAGGCTGCGCAATTCATGCCCACCCAGGCGGCACGATCGCCCTGGCCTTTGCGCCAGCGGAGCTTCGTGACACCTAACCATTCATCGCTCTGCGCATCCAGGGCAAAGCCCAAGGGGAGCGGCGCGGAGGCCGCCGTGCTGGCCGACGGCAGGAAACGGAACTTCTGGACATGTTCCGGAGACAGGAAAGCCTGCGCCGAATCGGCCTGCTCCAGGGCCTGCAGCCAGTCCAGGGGAATGAGCCGGGAGCCCTGGGAAATGCCATACCAGGTCTGCCGTTGCGCCTCTGTCCAGCCCTGGTCCGCCACGACCTCAATCTCGGCCGGCGGCTGGCCGGAGACCCCGGTGATCGCGGGAATCAGCACGATGAGCGCTGCGACAAGTGCTCTGCGTCTGGAAGACATGGCGCCCCTCTTCTTCTGCCGACCCCGGCTGCCTGCACGCCACCGTGGCGTGATGAACGCCATCTTGTGCGTGTGGCGTGTACCCGGGCATCATCAGATTTGGCGAGGAGCTTCGGCAGCGACCTGCCCCCCCCGACCTTGCTACCCCGGCATCACCCTCGCCAAATGGCTCGCCATCATGCTCGCCGCAATCCGCGCCACGTCCTTGGGCTTGAGTGTCTCGTCGAACAGCATTTCCACCGTGGCGTACATCAGCTCCACCACGATCCGGCTGGCCAGTTTCAGTTCAGACCGCTTGGCCCCTGGCAAGGCCTTGATCAACAACTGGGCCTGCGCCTCCGTCACCGCCGCATGGGAAGCCAGCCGCACTTCCTGCAAGGCGGGCACCGCTCGCATGGCCCGCATGATCCACACGCCGCCTTCCGTGCGGCGGGTCACCTCATAGGTCTCCAGCAGCAGCCCGGTCAATGCGGCTTCCAGCGCCGGCACGCCGCCCTGGATCACCTCCGGGGACATCCACCGAGCCACACATTCGTTCTGCCGCTGCATCAGCCGCTGCCCCAGCTCATGCAGCAGTGCATATTTATTAGGGAAATACCGGTACAGCGCCGGTGGTGACACGCCTGCCCGTTCACACACCAGGTTGGTCGACAGGCGCTCAATGCCCACTTCGATCAGCGTCTGCGCCGCAGCCTCCAACAAGCGTTCGTAGGTTTCTGTGGCCCGCTGCTGGGCCGGCTGGAGCTTGGTGGCCAGATCCGGTGACAGCATGGCGGAGGGCATGGCAGAGCCGGCGCCCGTTGAAATGGCCGTGGACTTGCCGTTGGAAGAGGCGGTCGAAGAGGCGGTGGAAGAAGCGGTGGAAGAAGCGGTGGACAGCGCCGCTCCGGGAGCGGCGGCGACAGTCTTGCGGCGCGTGGTCGGCATTCGGGCGGGTGCCTCGGTCTGGGGTGATCAACGGCCCGCGCAGCTTTCCGCCCGGGCCACTAGCAGCTGATTGTGAGCCGTCCGGTGCGGCAGCCTGGCGAACCGCCGGGCCGACCCTTTGAGGGAATCTCCCGAGCCCGCCGTCACCACCACAACGATAGCCATGACTATAAGATAGTCCTCCATATTCCAGGCCGATTTGTGCGCCGCTCACCCGCAGCGCTGGCCCGGATCACGCATCCATGGGACACGTGATGGAGCCATCCAGATACACCGGTCGTGGCGCGCAGATTCTGGCGATCGCCGTGGGATCCGTCGCGTTGCTGATGCTGGGCCTGCAACCCCTGCTGCTGGGTGCCTTGCTGGAGGCCGGCCACGTCACGCTGGAAGGCGTGGGGCTGGTAGCGATGGGGGAGATCGTGGCGCTGGGTGCCGGGGTGCTGATCGGCGATATGCGGCTGTCCGTGCGCCACCTGCGCCCCATCACCGCCCTCGCCGCCTTGCTGGCGGCAGGCATGGATCTGCTGACCACTCAGTTGCAGGGAGACCTGGCATTGGGGTTGGTACGCGCGGGTGCCGGTCTGGCTGAGGGGCTGCTGGTGTGGAGCACCACCGCCGTCATCGTCCGCGCTTCCACACCCGAACGGCTGGCCGGCCTGTTCTTCGTCATCCAGACCCTGGCCCAGGCCCTGCTGGGGCTGGCACTCGCCCATCTGGTGATCCCGACGGCCGGATGGCGCGGCGGGTTCGAGCTACTGGCTGTTCTCGCAGTGGGAGTGGCGACCCTCGCCGCCCTCTTCGCGCGGCCGCTTGGCCCCTTGACACCGACGGCCAGCCAGGCCGGCGTGGGCATGACATGGACACGCCCGCGCCTGGGCGCCCTGCTTGCCGTGTTTCTCCAGCTCGCCACGCTGGGCGCGTTCTGGGCGTATGCGGAGCCTTTGGGCACGCGCGCTGGGTTTTCTCCGGTGGCCGTGCAGACACTGATTGCCGCCGGCCTGGGCATGCAGGTGCTGGGCGGCAGCGTGGGCACCTGGCTGGTCAAGCGCCTGCCTATCCACGCCACCTTGCTGGTCTGCTGTCTGGCGCTGGGGCTCTCTGCCTTCGGCGTGGTGCGCACCGCCCACGGTGGCACGCTCCTGTTCACTGGGCTGTGCGCGGTCTTCACCTTCACCTGGCTGTTCATGCTGCCCTTCCAGATGGGTCTGGCTTTCCGCGTGGATGGCAGCGGCCAGGTGGCCGCACTGGTACCGGCGGCACAGCTGTTTGGCAGCGCCTTCGGCCCGCTGGTGGCCTCGCTGATGGTGACCGGGGACGAGGTGGCGCCCGTGCCCCTGGTCGCCACGGCCTTCGCTGTCCTGGCGGCCCTGACGCTTCCGCTCACCCGGCTTCGCCGACGAATGGCCGCTGACTGATCCTTCAAAGCAGCGGCCAGGGTTTGTCCCCAGAACAACGAAGGTAGTCATCGCTACGATAGCCATCACTACCAAAAAACCACCGAGGGCCCCACCCTCTGGAGAAGCCGCGATGTCTCCCCACAAGCTTGCGCGCCCCGCCCGTCTCCGCCCCTTTCATGCGCTCCCTGCGGCCCTGGTGCTGCTGCTTTGCCCGCCCACCTGGGCTGCCAGCCCGGAGGACGCCAAAGGCCTCTGGCTCAGCGCGGACGGCGGCGCAGTGATCGAATTCAAACCCTGTGCGGACAAGCCCACCGCGCTGTGCGGCCGCATCGTGTGGGACAAGGATGCCGGCAAGCCGGCAGACACCTGCGGCGTCCAGATCGCCCAGCTCGACAAATACGAGAACGACGCCTGGCGCGACGGCTGGGTCTACGACCCGCGCGACAAGAAGAAATACAAGGGCGCCCTGCGCGTGAAAAGCGGCGACCTCTACATCCGGGCCTACATCGGCACCGAGATCCTGGGCCAGACCGAGCAGATGCGCCGTGTGACGGAGCTGCCCGCGACACCTGTCTGCAAATCCTGAACATCCCTCCACAAGGAGCAGTTGCATGACCCGCAAGACCCCTGCCCTGAAACGCGGCCCGCGCCACCAGCATCAACATCAGCACCGGCGTGGGCACCGCCGCTGCTCCGCCCTGGCGGTCGCCGCCCTGTCCACGCTGACCACGCTGGCCGCCCTCGCTGCCCCTTCCGCCTGGGCCGACACCAGCGGCACCGCCACCATGGCCGTGGACACCGAGGTGAAGCTGCTCTCCGACCTGCGCAACCGCGGCATCTCCGATTCCGGCCGCAAGCCCTCCGTTCAGCTGAATCTGCAGCTGGCGCATGAATCCGGCGTGATCGCCCTGGCGCAACTCTCCACCGTCAGCGACAAGGCCTTCACGGATTCCGATGGTGTGAACCTCCTGCTGGCCACGGGTTACCGCTGGGGCGACCCCGACAGCTGGCACTTCGGCGTGGGGGTGGCCAAGGAGTTCTTTCCGGGCGCCCGCTTTGATGCACCGCACAGCCTGGACCTGGAAGCGGGTGAACCGCTGGACTTTCGCCGCACCCGCTACGACACCGCCTACGCCGTGCTGGAGCTCGGTTGGGGCAAGCTGGAAGGCCGCATCCTGAACGTGATTTCGCGTACCTATCGCGGCGCGGACACCGGGGGCGTTTGCGGCCAGATCCTGGTGGCCGCCGTAGACCCGACGCCTGCCATCGAGTGCTACTTGCGTGGCGACAAGAACTCGCGCGGCAGCATGCTCTACGACATCAACTACAAATACGACCTCACCCCCACCACCACGCTCAACCTGCATGCCGGCACACAGAAGATCCGCCACTTCAAGGAGGCGGATTTCAGCGACTATTCCATCGGAGTGAGCCATCAACGTTGGGGCTTCACCTTCTCTGCCGACTGGGTCACCACGCGCACGCATCGTCAGGAGCTGTTCATGATTCCGGATGGCGACGGCTGGAAGCGCCAGGACGATGACCGCCTGGTCGTGGCCGTCGGCCGAAAGTTCTGATGACCTCAGCCGCGGAGCCTCTGGTACTGGCCGTCGACCTGGGCACCTCGGGCTGCAAATGCGCACTGGTCACCCTCGGCGGGGAGGTGCAAGGCTGGGCCTTCCGCCCCGTCGCCCTGCATGTGCAGGGCGTGCAGGCCGAGCAGGACCCCCAGGCCTGGTGGCAGGCCCTGCTGGACGCCGCCAGCGAACTGCTGGCGCCGGACGCCGAACGACGGCAGCGGGTAGTGGCCGTGTGCTGCTCGACCCAGACCGAGGTGACGGTGTGCCTGGGCCGCGACGGCCAGCCCATCGGCCGTGCCTTCAGTTGGCTGGACGCGCGCGGTGCTGCCGCCATCGCCCGGCGGGCCCGGGGGCGCTGGCTCAACATCGAGGGCTACGGGCCGCTCAAGCTTTGGCGCTGGCTCCGCCTCACCGGCGGCGCGCCGTCCGCCACGGGCCGCGACAGCGCGGGCCACATGGCCTACATCCGCGACGAGATGCCGGCGGTTTACGAGGCCACGCACCGTTTTCTCAACGCCCTCGACTTTCTGAACTTCAAGCTCTGTGGCCGGCTCTGTGCCACGCAGGATTCCATCCTGACCAGTTGGGTCACCAACAACCGTGATCCGGGGCGCGTGCACTACGACGCCGGCCTCATCCGCCTGTTGGGGCTGGACGCCGAGAAGCTGCCGGAGATCGTGCAGTCCACCGATGTCCTGGGTCCGCTGCTGCCAGCCGTGGCCCAATACCTGGGCCTGCCGCTCACCACGCCGGTCATTGCGGGTGCGGTGGACACCTCGGCAGTGGCCGTCAGCGCCGCCGTGCCGGACTTCGAGACCCACCTGTACTTGGGCACCTCGTCCTGGCTGGGCGCCCATGTGCCGAATATGCGCACCGACGTGCGCCACAAGATCGCCGCCGTGCCTTGCGCGGTGCGCCACCGCTACCTGGCGCTGGCACTGCAATCCACCGCGGGCGCCAATCTGTCCTTCCTGCGGGACCGCATCCTCTACCACCACGACGAACTCGCCAGTGACGACGAGCACCCCGCCGTCTATGAACTGCTCAACAAGATTGCCGCTCGCGTGCCGCCAGGTTCGCGGGGCCTGATCTATACGCCGTGGCTGTTTGGGGAACGCACCCCGGTGGATGATCCGCTGCTGCGCGCCGGGCTGATCAATCTCTCGCTGGAGCATTCGCGGGAAGACATCTTCCGTGCCTTCCTCGAGGGCGTGGCCCTGAACACGCGCTGGATGATGGAGCCGTTTGGCCGCCTGTTGGGCCGCTCGCCTGGCACCATTGCCGCTGTGGGCGGTGGCGCGCAGAGCGACGTGTGGTGCCAGATTCTTGCGGACGTGACCGGCCAGCCCATCCGGCAGCTGGCGCAGCCAATTCAAGCCAATGCCATTGGCGCGGCCTTCCTGGCCGGCGTCGGTACGCAGGCCCTGCGTTTCGAGGACCTGCCGTCGCTGCGGCGCACGCGCCAGATCTATGAGCCTGCCGCCGCGCTCAGCCGCCTGTATGGCGACAAGTTCGAGGCCTTCAAGGAGATCCGCACTCGCCTCGCGCCGCTCTACCACCGGCTCAACCGCGTGCCGGCGGCGGGAGCCCCCGCATGATGCACGCCGACACACGGCAGGCGGTGGTGGGCTTATGCCTTCGCCTCTCCGAGCGTGGCTACTTTGCAGGGACTGGCGGCAACCTGATGCTGCGCATCGACCCGACGCTGGTGGCGGTCACCCCCTCGGCAACCGACTACCTGGTGATGCAGCCGGAGGATGTCTGTCTGCTGCGCCTGGCCGACCTGTCGCTGGTGGATGGCGCACGGCCTCCCTCTGTCGAAACCGGCCTGCACGCCCGGGTGATGCGCGCACGGCCGGACGTAGGCTGCACCATCCACACCCATCAGCCGCTGGCCAGCGCCTGTGCCCTGATCGGTGAACCCCTGGTGGTGCCGCCAGCGCTGCAGACCATGCTGGGCACGGAGGTGCCGGTGGTGGGGTATGCGCCATCGGGCACGTCCTGGTTGGCAGGCAAACTCGCCCGGGCTGTGCGCCCGCAGCGGCAGGCCTGGCTGCTGCGCAACCATGGCGTCATCTGCTGTGGGCGCGACAGTACGGCTGCCCTGGCGGCGGTGGAGCAGCTGGAACGCCTGGCCTGCGACCACCTGGCTGCCCGGCTGGCGGATCGCGGCCGGCGTGAACCGGGCATGATGGCGCGGCTGGCGCCTGTCAGCGCGCTGCTGGCAGGGGCGAACGATGGGGCCTGACCCGTCAGGCGGGCCGCAGATCGGATACGAAGGTAGGCAATCGAATGAATCAAGACACCAAACTGGCCGGTCGCAACACCGCCCCGGCTCAGGCCCCTGTTCTGGCCCCTGTTCTGGCCTCTGTCACGCCCCCTGTCCCCGGCACATCGGGGGCGGCCACCGCTGCCTCCGCCAGCACCACGCCCTCCAGCGCCAGCCGCGCCGATGGCGTACCCGCCTTGGCAGGCGCCCCGGCGGGGACCGTCCCCTCCCCTTCGGCAACCGACGCCGCCAGCGATGCATGGGCGGTCTCCGCCTGGCCGGACACCCACGCCCTCTACGAACGCCTGGCCGCCCTGGTCAACCAACCCATGCGCCCGATCCGCCCGGACGCCATGCCCAAGGTGCTTCGCTGGTTTGACGACCACTGCGCGGGCTCCAAACAGCTGGCGGCCCGCGCGGCCTCCGTCATCCCCGGGGGCGTGCAGCACAACCTGGCGTTCAACCACCCCTTCCCACTGGCGTTTGCTCGCGCCCACGGCGCCTGGCTGACCGACGTGGACGGCAACCGCTACATTGACTTTCTTCAGGCCGGCGGGCCCACGCTGCTGGGCAGCAACCCGGAGGCCGTCCGGCGGCCCGTCCAGGCACTGCTGGAGGACTGCGGGCCGGTGACCGGCCTGCTGCATGAGTACGAGGTCAAGCTGGCCGAGCTGGTCTGCCGGCACATGCCCGGTGTGGAGATGCTGCGCATGCTGGGCTCCGGCACCGAAGCCGTGATGGGGGCGGTCCGCCTGGCGCGTACGTTCACCCGGCGCAACCGCATCATCAAGATTGGTGGCGCCTATCACGGCTGGAGCGACCCGTTGGTCTACGGCATGCGCCTGCCCAAGACGGGCCGCATGGAGGCCACCGGCATCCCGCGCGGCGCCACCGGCAACACGCAGGAGTGCCTGCCCAACGATCCCGAGGCACTACGCCGCCTGCTGCGCTGGAACCGCCTGCGCGGCGGCACGGCAGCCGTGCTGGTGGAGCCCTTCGGGCCGGAGAGCGGCACCCGACCGGTGCACAAGGACTACAACGCGCAGGTCCGCGCGCTGTGCGATGAGTTCGGCGCGCTGCTGATCTTTGACGAGGTGGTGACAGGCTTTCGCGCCGGCCTGGGCGGTGCGCAGGGCTACTTCGGGGTGACCCCGGACCTCACCGTGCTGGGCAAGTGCCTCACCGGCGGTTATCCCATGGCGGGGGCCATCGGCGGACGCAAGGACATCATGATGTCTTTGGTGGGAGGCATCGGCACCACCTCGCGCCGCGCCTTTGTGGGCGGCACGCTGTCGGCCAACCCGCTGAGCTGCGTGGCCGGGTACCACGCCCTGCTGGAGACCGAACGCACCCATGCCCCGGCCGTGGCCGGCCGCGCCGGCGACCGGCTGCGACGCGGGCTGGACGAGATCATCCAGCGGCGCGGCCTGCCGTACGTGGCCTACAACCTCGGCTCCATCGTGCACCTGCAGACCTCCGGCGTGCTGCTGCTGGACACCAGCAGCCTGTGGAAGCTCATCCGCGCCAAGGACGAGGCCAAGCGACGCAAGCACATGATGGAAGAGATGGGGGCAGCCTTCACCACGCACGGCTTGATCTCCGTGGCCGGCAGCCGGCTCTACACCAGCCTGGCGGATACCGACGAGATCATCGACGACGCGCTCAACCGGTTCGACGACGTCTTCGCGCTGGTGTGAGGCGACGCGCCATGGAGAATCAATGGTTCGCCCTGCGCCACCGGTTGGTATCCCGGGGCTTGATGCCGGCCGAGACAGACACGCTGTCACTGCGAATTCCCGGCGAACGCGTGATGCTGTGGGGCACGGCGTCAGATGCGCAGCCCCGTCGGCTCGGCCTGCCGGTGGACGACGTCGCCCCTGTGCCGCTGACGGCGGCTCTCACAACACATCGGCGCACCTACCGCTTGCGCGATGACGTGTGCGCCGTGCTGTGGGGTGGGGGAGCCTTTGGCCGCCAGCTCGAAGCCTTTGGGGGTCGGATGCCCGCGGTCTTTGATGAGCAGATCCGGCAGCTGGGCCGCATGGGCGCGGCCAGCGACGACGACGCCGGCTTGCGCCGTTCCCTGGCGCAAGGCAGCAATGTGGCCTTGCATGCCGGGCAGGTGCTGCTGCTGGGCATGACGCCTTCGCGGCTGGCGATGAATGCCGAGCTCTTCGAAAAATGCGCCAAGGCCTACGTGCCGGCCGTGGCGGGCGGCGCCCATGTCCGCACCCTGCCCTGGCTGGTGCGCTACATCGCCAACGGGCGGCTCATGAAAGAAGAGGCGCGGGCGCGGGAACAGGTGCAGCAAGGGCTGTGGCCGGCCGAAACCAGGGGCTACTGAGCTGCTCATCGCCCAATTTGGTGCAAGTTGGCCGTTTGGCGACAGACGTTGGCAAGTTGGCGACAAGCCGCCAACTTAGACTGGCAGGCCCTTGATCCCCCTGCCGACAGGGCGCCTCGCCCGGCTACCGGCAGACTGCCGATCCGACATGAGCACCGTTCCCAACACTCTGCCGCCGTCTGCCGCTCCGGCAGGTCCCAGCGCTCCCTCCCTGGTCATGCCCATCGTGGGCGCCGTGGCGTTTGTGCACCTGCTGAATGACCTGATCCAGGCCACGCTGCCGGCGATCTACCCGATGCTGAAGACGCAATTCGGGCTGAGTTTCACGCAGGTGGGGCTGATCTCGCTGGTCTACCAACTGACAGCCTCGCTGCTGCAGCCCTGGATCGGCCTGTACACGGACAAGCATCCCAAACCCTACCTGCTGCCCACCGGCATGATCTTCACCCTGGTGGGGCTGGCGCTGCTGTCGGTGGTCAACAGCTTCCCGCTGCTGCTGGGTGCGGCGGCGCTGATCGGTGTGGGTTCGTCCACCTTCCATCCCGAGGCCTCCCGTGTGGCGCGCATGGCCTCCGGTGGGCGCTTCGGGCTGGCCCAGTCCTGCTTCCAGGTGGGCGGCAACGCGGGGTCCGCGTTCGGGCCGTTGCTGGCAGCGGCCATCATCATTCCGCGTGGCCAGGGCGCCATTGGCTGGTTCACGCTGTTTGCGGTGCTGGCCATTGCCGTGCTGTATCGGGTCAGCGGGTGGACGGTGCGCCATCAGGCGGCGCGAGGCCACAAGGGGGCGGTGAAGGCCAATGGCCTGAGCAACCGCCGCATTGCCCTGGCGCTGGCGGTGCTGGCCTTGCTGGTGTTCTCCAAGTTCATCTACATGGCCAGCCTGAGCACCTATTACACGTTCTATCTGATCGACAAATTCCATCTGTCGGTCCAGGCGGCCCAGCTCTATCTGTTCTTGTTCCTCGCCGCGGTGGCGGCCGGCACGTTTGCCGGTGGGCCAGTGGGTGACCGCATTGGGCGCAAGTACGTCATCTGGGCGTCCATCCTGGGCGTGGCGCCGCTCACGCTGCTGCTGCCGCATGTGGGCCTGTTCTGGACGGGTGTGCTGACCGTGTTCATCGGCCTGATCATGTCCTCGGCGTTTTCGGCCATCGTGGTCTATGCGCAGGAGCTCGTGCCGGGCCGTGTGGGGCTGATTGCCGGGCTGATGTTCGGCCTGATGTTCGGGGTGAGCGGCATCGCGGCAGCGGGCCTGGGCCTGGTGGCGGACCACTACGGCATCCGTCAGGTGTATGAGCTGTGCGCATACCTGCCGCTGCTGGGCATCATCACCGCGCTGCTGCCCAACCTCGAGCGGCGCTGAACCCCGGCGTTGAAAAAGAAAAGAGCCCTGGTCTTGCGACCAGGGCTCGAAAAATTGTCCGTCCGCAGAGGGAGAGAGACGGACCATGCGAGAGAGAAGCATGAACAGCGTTTGAGTTCCGCTGTCAGTTCCTACTCTACGCAGCCCCCCTTTCCCTGGCACGACGCGATTGCCCGACGAATGCCGCTGGCTTCTCCCGATCCATGCGAAGGTGGATCACCTACGCAGGGTCTGGGGGCGCCAACGCGCAAAAAGAAAAGCCCTGGTCTTGCGACCAGGGCTCAAAAAATTGTCCGTCCGCAGAGGGAGAGAGGGACGGACCATGCGAGAGAGAAGCATGAACAGCGAAGCTCGAGTTCCGCTGTCAGTTCGTACTCTACGCAGGCCCGCGATGCCTGGCACGACGGGAACGCCCGATGCGGCCCGCTGGCTTCGCCCGATCCGCGTGAGGGCGGATCACCTACAACGCTCTCAAACAGGCGCCGCAGACTTCAACGCCCGCGGTGCTGCCAGCGCCATGAAGATGGCGAACAGCACCACACAGCCCAGCCCCACGGTCAACGAACTGTGCTCCGCGACAAATCCGATCATCGGTGGCCCGGCCATGATGCCCAGATAGCCCATCCCGGATACCGCCGCGATGCCATGCGCAGGCGCCACTCCAGGGATCTTTGATGCGGCACTGAACAACACCGGCACCACGTTGGACATCCCCAGCCCCACCAGCGCAAAGCCGACCAGAGCCACGTCCTCCACGGGCACCACCAGCGCCGCCGTCATCCCCAGCGCACCGAGTGCTCCGCTGTACATCATCAGGCGAACGGGCGCCACTCGGGCCCGTACCCAGTCCCCACCAAACCGCCCCAGCGCCATCGCCAGGCTGAAGCTCGCGTAACCCAAGGCCGCGATGAGGCTGTCGCTCTGGCGCTCCTGCTTCAGGAACGTAAGCGGTCAATGAACTGCGCCCTTGGCGCCAACGAGTTGTCGGGGTAGAAGCGATTCAGGCCGCGAGGTCGATGCGCCAGGGCAGCAAT
>NZ_FOAV01000010.1 GCF_900109745.1 Roseateles sp. YR242
CAAGCTCAAGCGCTACGTTGAGGACGGCCGCTACAGCATCGACAACAACGTCCAGGAGAACGCGATCCGGCCGTTCTGCGTCGGCCGACGCAACTGGCTGTTCGCCGACACCGTGGCCGGGGCCAATGCCAGCGCAAACCTGTACTCGCTGCTGCAAACCTGCCAGGTCAACGGCATCGACGGCTACCGCTACCTGCGCGCACTGTTCGTTGCGCTGCCCAAGGCCCAGACGGCGGACGACTACGCCGCATTGCTGCCCTGGCGCATCGACCTCGCGGCCTGAATCGCTTCTACCCCGACAACTCGTTGGCGCCAAGGGCGCAGTTCATTGACCGCTTACCGTTCATTGGCTGTCCGAACGGAACTATGAGTTCGAAAGCACCAGCTATGGCCTGTATGACGCAAACCCAACCACGCTGCAGGTCGACGTGTTTGCTTTATCAGAGGAGGAAGTCTCAACCCAAATCCCTGCCGAGAGCGACGGCTATGGTGGCACGGCCTCGCCACGGGCGTACCTCTGGCACACCTTACAGCGTCATTGGGAAGCGATGAGGCTCATCTGCAGTGCCCTGACGCTTGAACTTGGAGAGGTAGAAGGAACGCCAAAGCTGGCGACCACCATCGCATCCACCCTGCTTTCAGCCAAGTACTTCCAAGAGGGCCTAGACGATGGAGACAAGGCCTTCACCGACCTCGATGACATCCTTCTACGCTATATCGACCTTTGCTGTTTCGACAGGCCGACGCGGGGGCGAATCGAGGGCTTCGTCGACCAGGTGCAGCGGGGGCGCGCGCTAGACACGCCAATCGCGGGCTGGATTTACAGCGGCTCCCGGCACGCATCACACCCGGAAGCACTTGGCCGGCAGATTGCGGCAATTCTTCTGGCGCTCGACCCAGTCGGGACTGTCCATTTTCCTCAAACGGTAGAGCGGCTCAAAAGGATTCAAGACCTCGACATGCTTCGTGCGGCGGGCCGACTACTCGACTCACTGGTTCGAGCCTACGAGTCCACGCAACTTCGCGCGACGTTCGAACAGGCCGCGGAACTTCGAGTCGCATGGACCCCCTCTCGCGAGCTGAAACTTCGCCCCCATCATTTGAAATCCGGTTTGCAGACTTTGCGTGAATTGGTCGGCACCCGGATTGGCGAGATGTTGGCCGGTCTGGAGGTCTCGAGCGCCGAGTTGGGAGGCTTCGCTCTTCGCCTGTCTCAGGCGATGTTTGCCACTTTCGGAGGCCGCGCGTCCCACCGTGCCATTCCTGTTCGAGCGGGAGTTGTTGGCGAAGAAGTCGAGCAGGCCGGGGTTCGGCTGCAGCTAGAGAAGGAGCAGTTCTCCATGCCGCCGCGACACAGGATGTCTGAAGGATACTTAAAGGACCGTGCGACTAACATCGTTGTCTTGGCTGAGCAGATTGGCTTCCGTGCGCTTCTGGTGAAGCACGCGGTTGAACCCGTGACCGGCCGTGACGATTTGGAACTGCTCAAGGCTTTGATTCAATCCTGCGAAGACGTCTCCAGCGCCGGTGGAGCACCGGTGATACTTGCGCCGCTTGGCCCCAAGGGGAGCGCCGTGTTCTCCTATCACTGGGGCTGGGGTGGGCGCCCAAACCTGCCTGAGGACATCAAGCTAGCCGCGAAGGTGCATGAAGAGGGCTCGCTCGGCATGCACGAGGTCAATGGTTACCCAGTACTTCAGATTCAAACCCCAGACGCGGAGTTCTTTGTCATCCATGGTGCTTGGATTGGGTCGCTTGTCTTCGAAGGCGACGAAGTGACTGGGGTGTTCACCCCGGAAGTATTGCCAGGTGCCCCCCAGGAACTCCACCTCAAACTCTCTTGGCGAGCGGAGTTCCAGGAGTCACCTGCACCGCGTCTCCCCTGAAGCGTCAGCGCCAACCGCCCCCCTTCCAGCAAGCGGTTCTTGTTCACATGCGACGCCGGAAGACTGCCTCTCGGGCTTACAGAATCGTTGCACTTTTTAGTCTGCATTCGACGGGGTTCCTAACGCCGTTCGAATATTCGTGGGGATGTCAATTTGAAGGGTCGCCCCACAGGAGGGAATCAACTCCTGCGGGGTCTGGAATCACCTTCTCTGGGGTCCGGAATCAACTTCTGTTTCCGAACCTCACGACAAGTGCCCGCCCTCCCCCTCACTCCACAGTCACGCTTTTCGCAAGGTTCCGTGGCTTATCCACATCCGTCCCCCTCGCACACGCCGTGTGATACGCCAGCAACTGCAGCGTCACCACATGCAGGATCGGGCTCAGCGCCCCATAGTGCTCCGGCATCCGGATCACATGCAACCCAGCTTCGCTCTCAATCCGCGTATCCCCGTCCGCAAACACAAACAGTTCCCCGCCGCGCGCCCGCACTTCCTGCATGTTGCTCTTCAGCTTCTCCAGCAGCGTGTCATTCGGCGCCACCGTCACCACCGGCATCTGCGCTGTCACCAGCGCCAGCGGGCCGTGCTTCAGTTCACCGGCCGGGTAGGCCTCCGCGTGGATGTAGCTGATCTCCTTGAGCTTCAGCGCCCCTTCCAGCGCAATCGGGTAATGCAACCCACGCCCCAGGAACAACGCGTTTTCCTTGCGCGCGAATTCCTCGCTCCACGCAATGACCTGCGGCTCCAGAGCCAACACCGCCTGCACCGCCACCGGCAGATGCCGCAATGCCTTCAGATGTTCCGCTTCCTGCGCTTCCGTCAGATGCCCACGCGTCTGCGCCAGTGCCAGCGTCAGCAGGAACAGGCCCACCAATTGCGTCGTGAACGCCTTGGTCGAGGCCACACCAATCTCCGCGCCAGCCCGTGTAATGAAGGCCATCGCGCATTCACGCACCATCGCGCTCGTCGCCACATTGCAGACGGTCAGCGTGTGCAGCATGCCCAATGAACGCGCATGCTTCAGCGCGGCCAGCGTGTCCGCTGTCTCACCGCTCTGGCTGATGGTCACCACCAGCGTGCGTGGGTTGGGCACGCTGTCGCGATAGCGGTATTCGCTGGCAATCTCCACACTGGTGGGGATCTTGGCAATGCTCTCCAGCCAATACTTGGCCGTGGACCCCGCGTAGTAGCTGGTGCCACAGGCCAGGATCAGCACGTTGTCGATGTCCTTGAACACGCGGTAGGCGCCATCACCAAACAGCTCCGGCGTGATGTCGACCACTGCGTCCAGCGTATTGGCAATGGCCACCGGCTGCTCGAAGATTTCCTTCTGCATGTAATGGCGATACGGGCCCAGCTCGGCGGCACCACTGTGTGCATGCACCGTGCGCACCGCACGCTCCACATTCTGGAAGCGGCCAGTGGCTTCGCCACGCTCGGTGATCCAGTAGCGGCCCAATTGCAGGTCCACCACGTCGCCTTCTTCCAGATAGACGATCTGGTCGGTCACGCCCGCCAGCGCCATGGCGTCCGAGGCCAGGAAGAACGCGCCCGCATGTTCATCACGGCCCACGCCCAGCACCAGCGGCGAACCTTCACGCGCGCCGATGACGCGGTGCGGCTCGTCGCGATGGAACACGGCAATGGCGTAGGCGCCCTTGAGGCGGCCCACGGCCTGCTGCACGGCTTCCAGCAAGTCGCCCTGGTAGAGCAGGTCCACCAGGTGCGCAATGACTTCGGTGTCGGTCTGGCTCAGGAAGACATAACCACGGCCCTTCAGCTCGGCACGCAGTTCGTCATGGTTCTCGATGATGCCGTTGTGCACCAGCGCCACGCGCCCCGGGCCCTGCGGCGCTTCCACGCCAGGGCCGTAGGAGAAGTGCGGATGCGCGTTGTGCACCGCCGGCACACCGTGGGTGGCCCAGCGGGTGTGGGCGATGCCAGTGCCGGCCGCCACACCATCCTGCGCAGCCAGGGTCTGCAGTTCCGCCACGCGGGAAGTGCTGCGCGCGCGGCGCAGTTGACCGTCCTGGTGCACCGCCACGCCGCAGGAGTCATAGCCGCGGTACTCCAGCCGCTTCAGACCTTCGATCAGGATCGGAACAATGTCCTTCTGGCTGACGGCGCCGACGATGCCACACATGGGAAACCTCTCAAATTGCGAATGGTGAGATGCTAGGCAGGAGGCTCAGCAAGAGGCTTTCAAAATGGAGTCACGAACGAAAGAATCAACCGAGCAGCAATAGATGTGACGTTTTCTTTCATAATCCCATCAACCATGGAAGATTCCATCCAACTCGACGCTATCGACCTCCGCCTGCTGGATTTGCTTCAGGCGGACGCCTCTCTCTCCAACCAGGCCTTGGCGGAACGCGCGCACGTCTCTCCCGCCACCTGTCTGCGCCGTGTGCGCCGCCTGGTGGAGTCCGGTGTGATCGAAAAACAGGTGGCCCTGCTGTCTCCCGACAAGCTGGGCAGCGGCCTGAGCGCGCTGGTGGAAATCACCCTGGACCGGCAGGGTGCGGAGCATCTGGACGCCTTTGAAACGCTGGCGGTAGCGGCCACGGAAGTGCAGCAGTGCTGGCGGGTGGCGCCCGGCCCGGATTTCATCCTGGTGCTGCAGGTGCCGGACATGCCGGCCTATCACGCGTTGGTGCAGCGGCTGTTCACGCAGCAGGCCAACGTGCGCAACGTCAAGGCCTTCTTCTCGGTGAAACGCGCGAAGTTTGACCCGCGCGTTCCCCTGCCCCAACCCAGCGCCTGAGCAGCCTCAGCGCTTGAGGATCAACAGCCCCTTCAGGTATTCACCCTCCGGGAAATAGATGGTCTGCGGATGGTCCGGCGACGCGCCGACGCGGTCCAGGATGAACCCGTCCACATAGGCATCCAGCCCCGCCCCCGCCACGATCTTGTGGAACAACTCGGGGCCGACACCACCGGAGCAGGAGAAGGTGAACAGCAGGCCACCGGGTTTGAGCAGCTTCAGGCCCAGGCGGTTGATGTCCTTGTAGGCCCGTGCGGCGCGCTCGGCATGTGCGGCGGTGGGGGCGAACTTGGGGGGGTCCAGAATGATGGCGTCAAAGCTGCGGCCTTGCTTGAGCATGTCCCGCAGAGTCTGGTTGACGTCGGCATCCATCGCTGTGTGGTGGGCCGGGTCGAAGCCATTGAGCTCCACGTGCGCCGTGGCACGCGCCAGGGCCGGGCCGGAGGAGTCCACGCTGACCACCTCGGTGGCGCCGCCGGCCAAGGCCGCCACGGAGAAACCGCCCGTGTAGCTGTAGCAGTTCAGCACGCTCTGGCAGCCGTAGTGGCGCACCAGGTCGGCAAACTTCTTGCGGTTGTCTCGCTGGTCCAGGTAGTAGCCGGTCTTGTGACCCTCAGCCACGTCCAGGCTCAGCTTCCACTCGTGTTCGGAGATGACAACGGCGGTGTCGCCCTCGCCACGAAGCCAGCCGGTCACGGGCTCCAGGCCTTCCAGCGTGCGCACGCCGGAGTCGGAACGTTCATAGAGACGGGTCAGGCCCGTGGCGGCCAGCAGCAGGTCGGCGATGACGTCCTTCCACTTTTCGGTGCCGGCGGAGAGGAACTGCGCGCACAGGGTGCTGCCGTAACGGTCCACGATCAGGCCCGGCAGGCCGTCGGCCTCACCATGGATCAGGCGCACGGCGTCCGAAGCGATGGGCATGCGGGCCCGCAGCGCGATGGCGGCTTCAATCTTGCGCTGGAAGAAGGCTTCATCAACGCGCTCCTGCTCGTCGAAGCTCCACGCCCGCACGCGGATCATGGAGGTGGGGCTGAAGGAAGCCCAGCACAGGAATTTGCCTTCGGCCGATTCCACACGCACGGTTTCACCGGGGTCGGCCTTGCCCTTGTCGATAGAGCCATGGAAGACCCAGGGATGGCGGCGCAGCAGCGAGCGGTCCTTGCCCTCGCGGAGACGAATCACTTTCATGGGGGCGATTGTCCCCGATGCGGCGTGGGTTGGATGCGGCCCTGCCTTATGCGATGCCCGCCAGCCCCTCTCGCCAGTGCTTCAACTGGGTTCGAAGGCCTTCAAATACAGCGTTTGCGGTACGCTCATCGAAGTCCTTGGGCAGCTTCGCCTCAACGGTGGTGATGGCGGGTTCGCCCAAGCGCCGCCAGAATCTGCGCGCAAAGCCATTCGTTCTGAACCGAATGCGTCAGGTCCAGGCGCCGGCCGCCCACCAGGCCCAGGGGCAGCTTGAGGATATGGGTCGTCGGTGTGGCTCCCAGCGGTCGCCGCCACTGTCCGTCGAGGCGCAGCAATGCCGTTTTCTCTTGAGCCCCTGCAATAGAGATCCGGAAATCGTCCGCGTCCTGGTCATCGCCAAATCCTGGTGTGGCGACAACGCCTCGGAGATGCTGCTCTATGGCCGCGTCGCTCATCGGCTCACTGGCGATCTTGTCGAAACCTACTGGCTGAACATCCGGCGGCAGAAGCTGTACGGCGCCAACGCAGTCCCGCCCTATGGCCTGGAGCAACTCGAATGCATCGGTGGAGTTCGTCTTGAAGCGCGCGGCGACACGCCGGCGAATCTGGTCATCGTCCGGCAGCAGGTTGTCGAAGTAGTTGGCAACATATTCACCTGAGACCGTACGGTCCTGCGTGATCGCCATGGAGAGAGACAACGGGCGCACACGCGGGGAGTCCAACCACGCTCGCTCATAGGTGAAGCTGTGGCTTCCGGTTCTACCGCGATGCCATACGCCAACATGCTCACCGTTCATCCAGACCCAGAGCTCGCGCAGCTTGTCAGCCATCAATGGCTCCTGCAGAAGGGGGCTTCACCACTGCCCCTTCGGCGTGTTGGTGTCCTGGCTGGCCGCTGCCACGTCTGGTTCGACGCTGGCGTGCAGGTCTCTCACGACCATTTGAGCATTGAGCGCGGTGAGCACCTGCAGGAGCTGCTCCACGCTGATGACGCCTGGGTTGGCCTCGATATCGGCCACACGTGACTGACCCACACCCAGCCGCTGGGCAAGGGCCGCTTGCGTCAGCCCATTGGCCTTGCGCATCGACCGCAGATGCTGCTTGAGTTGCGTGACGAGCGTGACCGGGTAGTCCATGGCGGTACGTTATCGCCTATGGGAGATAAATGCAATATATCGCTTTAAGACGATATATGCACAATATCGGTTGTGGGCAATATTTATCAAAAATCGCCCGAAGCCGATATTTAGTCCCAGTCACGCCTCCTCCATGAGGCGTCATCCAGGCTTCAACGCGCCGCAGGCCCCAGCGTCCCGAACGCCCACCCAATATTCAGGCTGACCACCGGTGTGCTCTGCTTGGCGCCGCCCAGCGCCTTCCACTGACCCACCCCCACCTTGACGCGCAGGCGGTCCTTGGGTTGGCTACCTTCCCACTGGGCCCACAGCTCCCCTTGGGTGACCGCGCCGCCGCCAACAGCGACACCGCCACCACCGGCCGCGCCCACCAGCGCCTCAGCCCCCACACGGAAGCCACCGGGCAAGCGCGCCGTCTTGGCCCCCAGGCCGAACATGCCGTAGGAGTACGCCCCCGCCTTGCCGAACGCCGCACTGCCCGCCTGGGCTGCGCCGTACCAAGGGCCGCTGAAGTCCCGTGCCATCCCGATGCCCAGGCCGGTGACCGATTCGCGGCTGCCGTCCTTGAACTGGAATTCCTTGAACTTGGGCATGCTCAGGTACCAGTCCTGCTCACGCACCGTGCCGGATTCCAGCGGCGGTGTGTTGAGCACCCGCGAGCCCTTCTCCAGCGGCAGCGCCAGCGAGGCGCGCACCTGCATCGAGTCGTAGTTGCCCCACGGGGCCTTGAGGTAGCTGGCGTCCAGGCGCAGCGTCGGGCCCCAGGGGGTGATCCAGCGCAGCGTCGGCCCCGCGCGGAACAACCAGCCGTTGCCCGTATCAAGATTGCCGCCGCCGCCCAGGCCGGTGGAAATCTGCCCGCCCACGCGCAGGCGTTCGGAGAACACGCCCCAGTCCTGGCCCGCGTTGGCAAAGATCTCCATATAACCGTCCGACCCGCCCGAGGCCGCGCCCGAGGCTTCCAGCCCCCACCACGAGCCGCCATTGCCAAAGTACTGGCGCAGATCCGCCCCGGCCTTGCCCTTGCGGCCCGTCACCGACCGCCCGTCGCGCGTAATGCTGCCGCTGCGCGGCTTCTCCACACCCGCGCTGAGCGCGATTTCGTCGAAGCCCATGCCGGTGCGGTCCCCCGCGCGGCCGAAGGAGCCGGCATCCGCAGGTGAGAAGCTGAGGAACCGGTCCATGCGGCCGACCATCAGCGTCCAGGTGGTGTCCTTGATGTTGCCGCTGGGGAAACGCACCTGCGCCAGGCCCACGCCCGCATACCAGTTGCCAAACTCGCCCCGCAGCGACACCTCCGGCCGCAGCATGAACCCGCCGCCGGCACGTACCTGCTCAGAGCTGACACCACCGCCAGCGCCCGCATACAAGCCCGCCGCCGCATGCCAGTCCTGCGACAGGCGGAACCGGCGCTGGGCCGTGAACCCGGCCGTGAACAGGCCCCCATAGTTGCCTTTGGCTGCACCGTAGAAGGCCGGGCCCAGGCCCCAGTCCTCGTTGACTGCCACCATGTAGCTCAAGCCCAGAAGCGCCGTCTTCTCGCCCGTGGGCATCTTGAGCGGCGTCCAGTTCATCTCGAAGGCGGCCGGGCGGCTGTCCGTGGCGGTCACCGGGGTTTCCGCCGTGGCGCCACTGCGCGCCGGCAGCTTCACCACCGAAGCCGGCGCCTCACTGACCTGCGCCTGGGCACTCGCCGCCAGCAGCGCCGAGCACAGCAACAACGGCCGTGCAGGCACCCGCACCTGGCCACCCAGCCCCAGCGTGAAGAACTGGAGCGCCGCGCCGCAGGCGCGCAGTGCCGCAGGCTTGGGAGACATCAGCGAAAGCGCAGACAGCGAAGACAGCGGAGGCATCGGGATCAACGGGGCCGGCGGATTCAGCGGGGACAGCGGAGACGGCGGGGTCAGCCGGGATAGCGAAGACGTCAGGGACAGCGAGGGCATCGTGGGCATCAGGGATGGGCTTATTTCTTCTTGGCACGCGGATGTGCGGCGTCGTAGACCTTGGCCAGGTGCTGGAAGTCCAGGCGGGTGTAGACCTGCGTGGTGCTGATGTTGGCGTGGCCCAGCAGTTCCTGGACCCCGCGCAAGTCCCCGCTGGATTGCAGCAGGTGCGAAGCAAATGAGTGGCGCAGCATGTGCGGGTGCACATGCGTGGGCATGCCGGCATTGAGCGCGCGCTTTTTCAGGCGCTCGCGGATCTGGTTGGCGCTGAGGCGGCGGCCGCGCTTGTGCACCAGCAGGGCGGGCTCCGCCGCATCGGCCCATTGGGGCCGCACGGCCAGCCATTCCTCGATGGCCTTGAGCGCGGGCCCGCCCAGCGGCACGCCTCGACGCTTGGCGCCCTTGCCCAGCACCTGCGCCTCCTGCACCTCAGGCTCGATCCAGCCGCGCGAATCGGGGAAGAAGCGCACGTCCAGGCCCACCAGCTCCGACACCCGGACACCGCCGCCGTACAGCAGCTCCACGATGCAGCGGTCCAATGCCTCGCCCACCGGGTCGGCATTGGGCTCCTGGTAGTCGGCCAGGCGCACCGCGTCGTCCACATGCAGCGCCTTGGGCAGCGGCCGCCCCACCTTGGGCGGTCGCAGGTCCACGATGGGGTTGGCGGTGACCAGGCCGTTCTGGCCCAGCCAGCGGTACCAGCCCCGCCAGGCGGAGAGGATCAACGCCAAGGTGCGCGGCGAGAGATTGGCCTGGTGCAGCTGCGCCAGAAAGCGCCGCGCCTGATGGGCGCTGAGCCGCAGCAGCGGCACATCACCCGCCGTGGCCAGCGCGTTGAGGCGCTCCAGCGCCTCGGTGTAGAGCGTCAGCGTGCGCTCCGCCAGGCGGCGCTGCACACGCAGGTGGTCCAGGTAGCGCTGCTGCTCGTCAGTCAGCTTGGGCGGCTGCATGCGGATCCGCGTTCAGCAGGCGCGACAGCGCAGCGCTGGCGATCTCGCCCACGCGCGTGAGGAACTCCGTGCCCATCTCCGCCGTGTAGCGGGTCGGGTCCGGAGAGCCGAGCACCAGCAGGCCAAATGGCTGTGCCGGTGCACCAACGGTCAGCGGCACCAGCGCCAGCGAGGCCACGTCCTCTTCCAGCCAGCGCGCCGCCTCGAAGCCGGAGTTGATGCCGCAATACGGCTGGTTCAGGCTGCTGGTGAAGGTCTTCACATCACCGCTGACCTCGGAGGCGAACGGCGTCAGCGCATGGCCCGTGTTCACATTCCACAGGCGCAGGTTGGCCTGGGGGATGAGAAATTGATGGCGCAGCTCACGCAGCAGCACGTCCGGCAGCTGGGTTTCGTCGCGGGTGAGCATCAGGGCCAGCGTCCAGCGGTGCAGGCGGTCGGCAATGGCCACGTTCTCCTGGCCGTTGCGGATCATCTCGACGATCTTGTGCTCCAGGCCCCGGATCTTGTCCCGCAGCAACTCCGCCTGCCGCTCCTGCAGCGAAACCGCACGCTGGCCATGCGGATGGGAGATGCGCACATTGGCCAGCAGCTCGGCGTGACGCTCGAAGAAGCCGGGGTCGTTCGCCAGGTAGTCGGCGATGTCTTGTTCGGTAATGCCTTCGATGCCGCTCACAGTTCGATTTCTCCTTCAAAGACAGTCTGCGCCGGGCCTGTCATGTAGACCGACGCCTTCAGGCCCTGGCTGATGCCGGCCCATTCGATGCGAAGGTCGCCCCCATGGGTGTGGACCTCGACGGCCTCGTCCAGCCAGCCCAGCCGGATGCCGGCCACCACGGCCGCACAGGCGCCCGTGCCACAGGCCAGCGTTTCGCCGCTGCCGCGTTCAAACACACGCAGCTTCACTTCCGTGCGGCTGATGATCTGCAGGAAACCGGCATTCACGCGGCGGGGGAAACGTTCATGCCCCTCCACCTGGGGGCCGATGAGGGCCACCGGCGCATGCGCCACGTCGTCCACACGCTGCACGGCGTGGGGGTTGCCCATGGAGAGCACCGCCACCTCCGCCGAGATGCCGTCACCCAGCGCCAGCGGCCACAGCGCGAAGCCGTTTTCCAGGCGCGGGGTCAGGCCTTCCGGCTGGAACGGCACCTGGGGCAGGTCGAAGATGGGCTCGCCCATGTCCACGGTGACCCGGCCGTCCTCGCGCAGGCGCAGCTCCAGAATCTTGTTGACGGTCTGCACACGGACCGTGCGCTTGTCAGTCAGGCCCTTGTCCACCACGTAGCGCACGAAGCAGCGTGAGCCGTTGCCGCAATGCTCCACCTCGGAGCCGTCCGCATTGAAGATGCGGTAGCCGAAGTCCACGCCGGGGGTCTGCGATGCTTCAATGACCAGTACCTGGTCACACCCCACGCCAAACCGCCGGTCCGCCACATGGCGGAGCTGGTCGGCCGTCAGACGCATGGGGTGCTGCGTGGCGTCCAGCACGACGAAGTCGTTGCCGGCACCATGCATCTTGGTGAAGCGCAGTTTCATGAGGGGATTATCACCGTGGTGCAGGGCTGCGGGCAGCGCCGCCATTCAGCGTTGGTAAAGCGACGGCTCTCCCGGCGGCCGGGTCTTGAAGCGCTTGTGCACCCAGAAATATTGCGCCGGGTTCTCCAGGATGCGGGCCTCCAGCCATTCGTTGAAGCGGCGCGCGTCACCTTCCAGGTCGCCACTGGGGAAGTTCTCCAGGGCGTCATAGGCCGTGATGCGGATGCCCTCGCCCTTGGGCAGCATGGTCACCACCACCGGCTGCACCACCATCTTCATGGTCTGGGCGATCTTGGCCGGCGCCAGCAAGGTGTTGGCCGGTACGCCGAAGAAGGGAACAAAGGCCGAATCCTTGGGGCCGAAGTCCATGTCCGGCAGGTTCAGGAAGCCAAAGCCGTCCCGGATGTAGCGCAGGATGCTGCGCACGCCTTCATGCCGGTCCGCCAGCTTGACCGTGCCAAATCGCGAGCGCGCCCGGCGCAAGGCTGCGTCAAACAAGGCATTGCTCTGCCGCTGGTAAATGCTGCAGCCCGGCTTGGCCTGGTTGAGCATGATGGCCGGGCCCACCCAGTCCAGGCCCACGAAGTGCGGCATCAGCCACATCACTGAGCGGTCCACCTGCTCGGAGAGCTTCATATTGCCCTCCAGCTTCATCAACCGCTGCAGCCGCTGTGCGGACGCAAACCAGAGCAGCCCGCGCTCCAGCAGGCTGCGGCCCAGCCAGCCGAAGTGCTCTTTCACCAAGGCCTCGCGTTCGGCCAACGGCATCTGCGGAAAGCACAGCTCCACGTTGCGCAGGGCCACCCGGCGGCGGGAACCCGCCAGCTTGTGCAGCAGCCTGCCCAGCCCCCAGCCCATCGCGGCCAGCCAGCGCAGCGGCAGCCAATGAAGCAGCCACAGGAGCCCGATCAATGCATAAGTCGCCAGTTTTCCCATCCGTGCCAATTCCATATGGCGGCAAGGTGCCGCCTTTTTTCTATAATGCGCCCGTCGCCGAGTTAATTTGGACAACTTGCGGGGCGACTCATAAATCCCGCTAAAGCGTTCGCCGCCTGACTCCCAGCTCGGCAACGCCCGTAGACTGAACACAGGAGTTTAAATTGGCGAGCGATTTCCTCTTCACCTCGGAATCCGTGTCCGAAGGCCATCCGGACAAGGTGGCCGACCAGATCTCCGACGCGATCCTGGACGCCATCCTGGCGCAGGACCCGCGCTCGCGCGTAGCGGCCGAGACCTTGTGCAACACCGGCCTGGTGGTGCTGGCCGGTGAAATCACCACCAACGCGCATGTGGACTACATCCAGGTCGCCCGCGACACCATCAAGCGCATCGGCTACGACAACACCGAGTACGGCATCGATTACAAGGGCTGCGCGGTGCTGGTGGCCTACGACAAGCAGAGCAACGACATCGCCCAGGGCGTGGACCAGGCCTCGGACGACCACCTGAACACCGGTGCCGGCGACCAGGGCCTGATGTTCGGCTACGCCTGTGACGAAACGCCGGAGCTGATGCCCGCACCGATCTACTACGCGCACCGCCTGGTGGAACGCCAGGCCCAGCTGCGCAAGGACGGCCGGCTGCCCTTCCTGCGCCCGGACGCCAAGAGCCAGGTGACCATGCGTTATGTCAACGGCAAGCCGCACAGCGTGGACACCGTGGTGCTCTCCACCCAGCACGCGCCGGAAATGTCGCTGGGCGACAAGATGAAGCCCGAGTTCTACGAGGCCGTCATCGAGGAAATCATCAAGCCGGTGCTGCCCAAGGAATGGCTGCAGGACACCAAGTACCTGGTCAACCCGACCGGCCGCTTCGTCATCGGCGGCCCGCAAGGCGATTGCGGCCTGACCGGCCGCAAGATCATCGTGGACACCTACGGCGGCGCCTGCCCGCACGGTGGTGGCGCGTTCTCCGGCAAGGATCCCACCAAGGTGGACCGCTCCGCCGCGTACGCCGCCCGTTATGTGGCCAAGAACATCGTGGCGGCCGGCCTGGCACGTCAGTGCCAGATCCAGGTGGCCTACGCCATCGGCGTGGCCCGCCCGATGAACGTGACCGTCTACACGGAAGGCACCGGCGTGATCCCGGACGAGCAGATCGCCGCCCTGGTGAACGAGCACTTCGACCTGCGCCCCAAGGGCATCATCCAGATGCTGGACCTGCTGCGCCCGATCTACGCCAAGACGGCCGCGTACGGCCACTTCGGCCGTGAAGAACCGGAATTCACCTGGGAGCGCACCGACCGCGCCAAGGCCCTGCGCGCCGCTGCAGGCCTCTGACCGCGCCTCGGAGCGGGCTGCGCAACATGTCACGGTCTGCGCAAAAACCCGGTGCAAAGCGGGCGTAGTGCGCGCGCAAGTGCCGGCAATACCCCTCACTCAGGGCCGCCTTCAGCGGCCCTTTTTCATTGGGGCGTGGGCAAAATCATGGCATGCACGCCGCACCGACTCCGCTGACCATTCTCATCGTCGACGACCAGAACGCGACCCGTATCGCGTTGACGGCCGAACTCGACCGTGTGGGCCATCGCGTGCTGGAAGCGGACAGTGCGGAATGGGGCCTGGAGCTCTTCCGCCGCTATCGCCCTGACGTGGTGTTGATGGACGTGGAAATGCCAGGCCATGACGGCTACTGGACCGCCCGCGAAATGCGTGCGGCGGAGCCCGGTGGCTGGACCCCCATCATCTTCCTCTCGCAGTTCAAGCAGGACCTGGACGTCTGGAAGGGCATCGAATCCGGCGGCGATGACTATCTGGTCAAGCCCGTCTCCCCGATGATCCTGCACGCCAAGCTGCGCGCCATGCAGCGCCTGGCGCAGATGCGCCAGCGGCTGGTGACGATGTCCGAGGAACTGCGGGCCGCCAATGCGCAGCTGGAGGAACTCTCCAGCGTGGACGCCCTCACCGGCCTGATGAACCGGCGCGCGCTGGACGCCCGCCTGCAGCAGCAACTGGACCTGGCCCGCCGGGAAGGCAAGCCGTTGACGCTGATGCTGTGCGATGTGGACCACTTCAAGCGCTACAACGACGCCGCCGGCCACGTGGCGGGTGACGCCTGCCTGCGCCGTGTCGGCCAGTTGCTGAAGGAGACCTGCCGCCGCCCCAGCGACTGCGCCGGCCGTTACGGCGGCGAGGAATTCGCCCTGGTGCTGCCCAACACACCGCGCTCCGGCGCGATGACCTATGCGCGAGCGCTGATGCGCACCATCGAGCTGACCGCCATCCCTCATCCGGACTCGCCCACCAGCCCCAACATCACACTCTCCGGCGGCATCACCACCTGCCTGCCCGACGAAAGCACCAGCGCGGAAGGCTTGATCATCCGCGCCGACGAGGCGCTCTACAACGCCAAGTCCACCGGCCGCAACCGCTTCTTCAGCTTCGAGATGCAGATGAACACGCAGGAGCAGAAGTCGACCTTTGGTGCCATCGATGCCGGCGTGGTGCGCAAGGATCCGCCGGCCTGACCGCGCCCGCCGCGCCTCGATCACCCTCCTGCCAGAATCAGGCGCGGCCCGGGATTAACGTCCAAGGCTTCGCTTGGACCTGACCCCGATGCCAGTGATCGACCACGACGCCCTGCGCCGCCACGCCATCGCCCGCACGCTGTTTCCGCCCACCACCTTGCTGCGGGCCATCCGGCGGCTGGGTTTTGTCCAGGCCGACCCTATCCGCGCGCCCGCGCGGGCACAGGACCTGATCCTGATGCACCGGGTCAAGGACTACCGGGCCGGAGATCTGGAAGCCCGCTACGCGAAGCTGCCGGTGGAGGAGGACTGCCTGGTCAATTACGGCTTCCTGCCGCGTGAACACCTGGCACTGATGCATCCACGCACGGCCAAGAAGGCCTGGGACGAGGACACCCATGCCCGCGCCGCCGAATTGCTGGCCTTTGTGCAGCAGAAGGGCCGGACCCATCCCGCCGACGCGCTGGAGGCCTTCAGCCACCACGGGCGGGTGACCGGCTATTGGGGTGGCGAGCTGAACGCCAGCACCCAGCTGCTGGACGGCATGCATTACCGCGGGCTGCTGCGGGTGGCCCGCCGCGATGCGGGCACGCGTGTCTACGAGGCGATCCAACATGCCCTTCAGGAAGACAGCCCGCAGACCCGCCGCGCCCGCGCCGAGGCGTTGCTGGACCTGATCGTCTCGCTGTATGCGCCGCTGCCGGCGGCCAGCCTGGGTTATCTCACCCGGCTGCTCGGCTACGGCGCACCGCATCTGCAGGCGGAGGCGCGCGCGGTCTGCCAGGACGCGGCGCAGCGCTACGGCCATGCCAAGGTGGACGGAGAACGCTGGTTCTGGCCGGCCGACGAGCAACCCGCCGCACGCCGCCACCGGGTGGAGATGGAGCGGCTGCGCTTCCTGGCCCCTTTTGACCCGCTGGTGTGGGACAGGCGCCGGTTCGAGCGGCTCTGGGGCTGGGCCTATCGCTTCGCGGCCTACACCCCGGCGGCCAAACGCACCATGGGCCACTACGCGCTGCCCATGCTCTGGGGCGATCAGATGATCGGCTGGGCCAACCTGAAGGTGGTGAAGGCCCGGCTGGTGCCCGACCTGGGCTTCATCGAGAAGCGCCCCAAGGCACCGGTGTTCCGTACGGCGCTGGATGAAGCGCTGTACAGAACGTCGGCGTTCCTGGGGCTGGAGGACTGAGCGCTCAGGTTCCCGTCACGCCGCCTTCAACGGCGCAGGCGTGGAGCCGTTGAGCAACGCCATCGAGACCTCCGGATATCGCAGGCCGGACACCGGATGCAATGCCAGCAGTGCGGCCAGCTCTTCGCGCAGAACGTCATTGAAGCGCAGCCGGGCCGCCCGGGCGTTTTCTTCCAGGCGCGCCATGCTGCGGGTGCCGGGGATCGGCACGATGTCCGGGCCCCGGTCCAGCAGCCAACCCAGTGCCAGTTGCGCCGCCGTCATGCCGTGGTCGGCAGCCAGCGCGCCAAGTGCATCGGCCAGGCCGAGGTTGGCACGCAGGTGGGCCGGCTGGAAGCGCGGGTTGAGCCGGCGCCAGTCGTCGGTGGCCAGTTGATCGGGGCTGCGGATGGCGCCGGTCAGGAACCCACGGCCCAGCGGGCTGTAGGGCACCAGCGCAATGCCCAGCTCGCGGCAGGTCGGCAAGATCTCCTCTTCGACGTCACGGGTCCAGAGCGAATACTCGCTCTGCACGGCCGTGATGGGGTGGACACGATGGGCGCGGCGGATGGTCTCGGCTGACGCCTCCGACAGCCCCAGATGGCGCACCTTGCCCGAACGCACCAGTTCGGCCATGGCGCCCACGGTGTCCTCGATGGGCACCTGGGCATCCACCCGGTGCAGGTAGTACAGGTCGATGTGGTTCACGCCCAGGCGGCGCAGGCTGGCATCGCAGGAGCGATGCACGTTGGCGGGGCTGCCGTCCACACCGCTGGAGAGCCCTTCGGCACTGCGCACGATGCCGAACTTGGTGGCCAGCACCACCTCGCGGCGGCGGTTGACCAGCAGCCCGGAGAGCAGGCGCTCGTTGGTGCCTTCGCCATAGATGTCCGACGTATCCAGGAAATTCATGCCCAGGTCCAGGGCGCGGTGCAGCACGGCCAGCGAGTGGCCGTCGTCGGCCGGGCCGTAGTAATCGGACATGCCCATGCAGCCCAGGCCGAGGGCGGACACTTCAGGACCATGGGCGCCCAGGCGGCGGCGGGGCACCTGAGGCAGCTGGTTGAGGGGTTCACGGGTGAAGACGGTCATGGCGGCACTCCTTGGTTCTAGCTGCGTTGGCGAGGCCAGTGGGCCTCAACGCGGCGATGTCGAGAGCTTAGGAATTCACCCCCTCCCGCAACCAGCGCAAAGCTCGCACTTCATTGCCCAATCCTCCAGACCCCTTGCGCGCACCCTGTGCATGCGCGCGTTCTATTTGCACAATCCACGGCATGGTTGCCCCCACATCCCTCCCCCTGGCCGACGAACTGCAGGCGCTGCGCGCCCAGATGGTGGATCTCACCCTGCGCCACGTGCCTGGCGAAGGCTCCCACCAGAGCGCGATTTCCTGCCTGCACCTGGTCCGGGCCTGCAGCACCACGCCCAAGGGCCCTGCGCTGTACGAACCCGGTGTGGTCATCGTGCTGCAGGGCCGCAAGAAAGTGGAGCTGGGGCAGGAAACGCTCTTTTACGACCCGCTGCACTTCCTGCTCGTCTCCATGACCATGCTGCCGCGTGGGCAGGTGGTGGATGCCACGCCGGAGAAGCCGTATCTCTGCATCCGCGTGAGTTGCGATACCCAGACCCTGGCCGACCTGATGCTGGAGGTCGGGCCCATGAGTTCCGATGCCACGCCGCAGCCCCAGAGCGGGCTGAACGTGGCGCCGGTGGACGCCCCGCTGCTGGGCGCCGGCCTGCGGCTGATGCAGTTGCTGGACAACCCGCAGGACCAGCGGGTGCTGGGGCCGCTGCTGCAACGCGAGATCTTCTATCGCGTGCTGACAGGGCCGCTGGGCCCGCGCCTGCGCTCACTGGCGCAGCAGGACAGCGCCACGCGCCGGCTCTCCCGTGCCATTGACGAACTCACGCGCCGCTTCAACGAGCCGCTCAGCATCGAGCAACTGGCGGAGGTGGCCCACATGAGCCCTTCCACGCTTCATCAGCGCTTCAAGCAACTGACCAGCTTCTCGCCGATGCAGTACCAGAAGCAGCTGCGCCTGCAACATGCCCGGCGCCTGATGCTGGCGGAAGGCCTGGACGCGGCCAGCGCGGCGCACCAGGTGGGCTATGAAAGCGCCTCGCAGTTCAGCCGTGAATACCGCCGGCTCTTTGGCACGCCACCGCGTGCGGATATCGAGCAGATCCTGCGGGCGAGTTGAGTCGGCGCTGACCTGGATCAGCGATGCAGTGCTGAGGCGCCGAGGCCCATGTGACGCCTGAGGCGCCCGAGGCACCTGAGGCACCTGAGGCACATGGTGGCACCTGAGGCGCCTCAGGCGCTGACCGATCCTGGAACGGACGAAGAGCCCCGAAACGGGGGACAAGCCGGTGCAACCTACTCGCGCGGCCACTTCAGAAGCTCAGCGCAAGAGCCGACAACAAGGTGAAGGCCTGGGCAGGCCATCTCCCCACGGCCTGCCGTTTTTGCGATCATTGCCACACCCGCCACCCCGCGGGCCGCCCCGCAGGAGGTCACCGATGTTCATGACCGGCCGGAGTCAATTCCATGCCTCCCATTCCGATGCCGAAGCGAACCTGCGCTTTGCCTTGTCCCGCCTGGGCGTGGACTGGCGCCATCTGCGCGCCGGAGAGCTGGAAGTCCTGCTGCGCCACTTGCTGATGGCGGAACACCGCTGCATGCCACACCGCAGCGTCGTCCCTGAACTGCCCACCAACCGCTGGCTGCTGCCGCGCCTGCGCTGGCGCCGCCAGTTGGTGGCCCACCGCCTGGTGGCCCTGGGCGGCAAGGTCAGCCACGCCACCCTCTCTCGCGTGCTGCCACGAGGGACCGCCTGGCCGGGCATTGCCGCGCTGGTGGGCCGGCATGCCTGGGACCCGGTGCTGGCCCGCCATCCGCGGGATCATCAGACGCCCGAGCCCATCGCCACTGGCCTGGAGCGCGCGGGCGCCCCGTCGGATCCATCCGATCAGTCGCTCGCGCGCGTCGCTTCACCCACGGCCCTGGCCGCCAACAGCGCCTGGACCACTTCCGCAAAGCCCAAGCCCCGCTCACCCGCCGCCACATAGGCGGGCCGGTGCGTGAGCAGCGGCAGGAAGCGCTGGATATTGGCCACGCCCACCGTCAGCGGCAGGCGCTCGAACATGAGCTGATCGTTGCTGGAGTCGCCCACATAAACCCATTCAGCCGGGTCGAACAGCCGCCCCGTCAGGCGCGGCACGGCCCAGGCTGCCGCCGTCCATTTGTTGTGATCGCCGATCCAGCCATTGATGTGGATCGAGCTCACCGTCGCTCGCAGCCCATGCGCCCGCATGACCGCACACACCGCCTCGATACCGGCCGGCGGCAGATGCGTGAACTCACTATGGTCGATGGCAATGTCCGTCAGGCGACCAGCGATGTCGCGGGCCAGCAGGGCGCCAGGCACGCGCGCCAGGATGTCCGCAGCGCAGCGCTGCAGCCGCTCGAAGTGGCCGAGGCGGGTGGGTTCGTCCTGGGCGAATTCGATGGTCAGCGGCTCTGGCTCGGGGGTCTGCCAGTCAGGCCCGTGGCGATGCAGCAGCACCCCGCCGTTCTCCGCCACGATGCCCCGCACCGGCCAGGCCCGCGCAAATGGTTCGCTCCAGCCTGCCGGGCGCCCCGTGATGGCGATCACCGGCACACCGGCATCCGCCAATCGCGCCAGGGCTTCCCGGGCAGCCGGCGCCAGGGCGCCGTGCTCGGTGAGCGTGTCATCGATATCGGTCAGCACGCCCACCAGGGCGCGCCATTCCTCACGCGAACAAGACTTCAGAGGCTTCATGAGCCGCGATTGTGCGTCTACAATCCCCCTCGTTCCGAGGAGCGTTGCGACCTCTCACTCGACAGAGGCCAGGCTCGGAACCGCTGTGGCACAACCAGCCCACGGCCCAGCAACCGCGCTCACCCGTTGACCTTTTTGGCGGCTGGGTGAGTCTGCTCCCCCCGATCCTGCGGCCGATCTCTTCGCCCGACCTGTCCGGACCTGCCGGACGGCCCGGACCTCGCGAAGGGCCTGCGGATCGCACAGGTTCCTCCAGCCCCAGTGTCAACGGCCCATCCCAAGCAGGAGCCCGTATGACCGCCGTTCAAAAGCCGCTGGCCCAAGACCAGTACCTGATCAAAGACCTGTCGCTCGCCGACTGGGGCCGCAAGGAACTCAGCATCGCCGAAAGCGAAATGCCCGCGCTGATGGCCATCCGCGAGGAATACGCCGCTAGCCAGCCGCTCAAGGGCGCACGCATCACCGGCTCCCTGCACATGACCATCCAGACCGGCGTGCTGGTGGAAACGCTGCAGGCCCTGGGCGCCGACGTGCGCTGGGCCTCCTGCAACATCTTCTCCACGCAGGACCATGCCGCTGCCGCCCTCGTGGCCCGCGGCACCCCCGTGTTCGCCTACAAGGGCGAGACGCTGGAAGACTACTGGGATTACACCCACCGCATCTTCGACTTCGGCCCCAAGGGCTCGGCCGGCGAAGGCCCCAACATGATCCTGGATGACGGCGGCGATGCCACGCTGCTGATGCACCTGGGCCAGAAGGCCGAGAAGGACCTCTCCGTGCTGGCCAACCCCGGCAGCGAGGAAGAGCGCGTGCTGTTCGCCGCCATCAAGCGCAAGCTGGCCGAAGACGGCACCTGGTACACCCGCAAGAGCGCCGAGATCATCGGCGTGACCGAGGAAACCACCACCGGTGTGCACCGCCTGAAGGAAATGTCCGCCAAGGGCAGCCTGCTGTTCCGTGCCATCAACGTGAACGACTCGGTCACCAAGAGCAAGTTCGACAACCTCTACGGCTGCCGTGAATCGCTGGTGGACGGCATCAAGCGCGCCACCGACGTGATGGTGGCCGGCAAGATCGCCGTGGTGGCTGGTTATGGCGACGTGGGCAAGGGTTCCGCCCAGGCCTTGCGCGCCCTCTCCGCCCAGGTGTGGGTCACGGAAATCGACCCGATCTGCGCACTGCAGGCCGCCATGGAAGGCTACCGCGTCGTGACCATGGAATGGGCGGCCGACAAGGCCGACATCTTCGTGACCACCACCGGCAACAAGAGTGTCATCCGCCATGAACACATGGCCGCCATGAAGCACAACGCCATCGTCTGCAACATCGGCCACTTCGACAACGAGATCGACGTCGCCTCGCTGGAACAGTACGAGTGGGATGAGATCAAGCCGCAGGTGGACCACGTGATCTTCCCGGACGGCAAGCGCATCATCCTGCTGGCCAAGGGTCGCCTGGTCAACCTGGGCTGCGGCACCGGCCACCCCAGCTACGTGATGTCGTCCAGCTTCGCCAACCAGACCATTGCCCAGATCGAGCTGTTCGCCCACAAGGACGCCTACGACATCGGCAAGGTCTACGTGCTGCCCAAGCACCTGGACGAGAAAGTGGCGCGCCTGCAGCTCAAGACGCTGAACGCGCAACTGTCGGAACTGACGGACGAGCAGGCCGCCTACATCGGCGTGCCCAAGCAAGGCCCGTTCAAGCCTGACACCTACCGCTATTGATGTCCTGAACGGCCTCGGGGACGACAGCCGTCTCCCGCCACGCCGCCGGCGTTTGACGCATGGCTGCGCGGCCGGAGACAGCGCCGTCGCCCCGGGGCCGCACCTACCCCGATGAGAGCAGACCAGTTGCTGGTGTCCACCGGCCTCGCCCCGACCCGCTCCGCCGCCCAGCGGCTGATTGAGCAGGGGGCCGTCCAATGGGAGTCGCCCAAGGGCTGGACATCGTTGAAGAAGGCCGGTGAGGCCTTGCCCGAGCATGCCGCGCTGCGCATCACCGATGACGCGGAGCTGCGTTATGTCTCGCGTGGCGGGCTCAAGCTGGAAGGCGCACTGAAGGCCACTGGCATCGATGTCACGGGCATGCGCGCGCTGGACGTGGGCCAGAGCACCGGTGGCTTCACCGACTGCCTGCTGAAGGCCGGCGCCGCGCGTGTGGTGGGGCTGGATGTGGGGCACGCGCAGCTACATGCCTCGCTGCGCCAGGACCCACGCGTGACCGCGCTGGAAGGGACGCATGTGCGTTCACTGCCGGACTCCCCGCTGCGCGAGTTGGCCCCCGGCGCGGGCTTTGACATCGTGGTGGGGGACCTGAGCTTCATCTCCATGATCGGCGCCTTGCCCCAGCTGGACCCATGGCTGGCCCCCGGCGGCCATGCACTGCTGCTGGTGAAGCCGCAGTTCGAGCTGGGCCCGCAGGCCATCGGCAAGGGCGGGCTGGTGAAGGATGTGTCGCTGTACCCCCAGCTTGAGCAACAGGCGCGCGACGCCGCGCTGGCGCTGGGCTGGCAGGTGGCGGGCTGGATGGACAGCCCCATCACCGGTGGCGACGGCAATCGAGAGTTTTTCCTGTGGGCGCGCAAGACCGCATCACCTTGAGCAGCGCCGTCAGCGACGCCCTGAACCATGCATGAACAGATCCGGAGGAGCCACCGCCATGACCACGCCCACAACGGCTACAACGGCCACAACGGCCACGACTGCCAAAACCGCCACGACCCCCGTCAGCATTGAATTCTTCCCGCCCAACACGCCGGTGGGCAGCGAGAAACTCAAGACCGTGGTTCAGGAGTTGCGCGCGGTGAACCCGCAATATTTCAGCGTGACCTACGGCGCGGGCGGCTCCACCCGGGAGAAGACGCTGGCCACCGTGGCGAGCATTGCCGGCCAGGGCTTTGATGCCGCGCCCCATCTCTCCTGCGTGGGCTCCACCCGCGAAAACATCGCCGAGATTCTGGCCACCTACCGTGCCCAGAATGTGCGCCGTGTGGTGGCCCTGCGCGGCGACCTGCCCAGCGGCACCGCCACCGCTGGCGAGTTCCGTTATGCCGCCGAACTGGTGAGCTTCATCCGCCAGACGCAGGGCGAGGACTGGGACATCGAAGTCGCGGCCTACCCCGAGTACCACCCGCAGCAACGTTATGCAGCGCGTGACCTGCAGTACTTCGCCGACAAGATGAAGGCCGGCGCCAACGGCGCCATCACGCAGTTCTTCTACAACCCGGACGCCTACTTCCACTTCGTGGACGCGGTGCGGGCGCTCGGCGTGGACGCGCCCATCGTGCCGGGCATCATGCCCATCAACAACTTCTCGCGCATCGCGCAGTTCTCCCAGCGCGACGGCATCGAGATCCCGCGCTGGGTGTCGATGAAGATGGAAGGCTACATGGACGACGCGGCCTCGGTGCGCGCCTTCGGCCTGGATGTGGTCACACGGCTGTGCGAGCGGCTCATCCAGGGCGGCGCGCCTGGCCTGCACTTCTACACACTCAACCAGTCCGCGCTGACCCTTGAGTTGTGTTCGCGCCTCAAGTTGTCACCCGCTCTTTGATATCCAACAAGGCCGCACGGACTGAAGGGGCACGGCGGCCAAACCTTGTGCCGTATCAAGGTTTCTACTGATCTGCAGGCGTTCAATCCGCTGTGTTCGATACACAAGGAGAACCCTACATGAATACCCTTCGCTCCCATACCGGTCGTGTTTCTTTTCGCCCGCTGGCGGTGGCTGCTGCAGTGACCGCTGCGGTGACCGGTTTGTGTGTGCCGATGATGGTTCAGGCCCAGTCCGTGGAGAACCCATGGCAGGTGCGTGTTCGTGCCGTCAACATCGACTCGGCCAACAAGGACAGCACGGGTTATGGTCTCTCCATCAACAAAAAGACCATTCCGGAATTCGACGTCAGCTACTTCTTCACGCCCAACATCGCGGCGGAGCTGATCCTGACCTATCCGCAAAAGCACAAGCTGTATTCCGAAGGCACCCAGATCGGCACGCTCAAGCACCTGCCGCCCACCCTGACGGTGCAATACCACTTCAACCCAACCGGCACCGTGCGTCCGTATGTCGGTGCCGGCCTGAACTACACCCGCTTCTCCGGCGTGCACTTCGACAGTGCCGTGCAGCAGTCGCTGAAACCCAGCATCAAGAACAACAGCTTCGGCGCGGCCGCTCAAGCCGGCGTGGATGTGATGCTGGACAAGGCCTGGTCCATCAACTTCGACATCAAGAAGGTGCAGATCGGCACCAAGGTGTCGTCGGCTGGCACCGAAGTCGGCAAGTTCAAGGTGAACCCGCTGCTCGTGGGTGTGGGCGTGGGCTACCGCTTCTGATCAACGGTTTCATGGTCGGCGCTATTTGGATTTGGGGCATGCGCCGACCATGGAAAAGGCGCCTCCCTTTTTGGGGAGGCGCCTTTTTTTCGTCCCGGTCTTTTCCTTTGGCGCGCCCGGCTCCTGGCGTCCGGCTCGTCAGGCCAGCGCTTTGCGTCGGGCTGCGCGCTTCAGGCCAGCGTGGCGAATGCGTCCCGCGTGAGGTTCTCGGGGGCAACGCCCTCCGCGCGGCAGACGACGTCGTCCTCGATGCGCACACCACCAAAGGCGCTGAGGTGCTTGACCAGTGCCCAGTCCACCGAGGCTGCGGCCGGCGTGGCACGCAGTTGGTCCAGCAGCATGGGAATGAAATACAGCCCCGGCTCGATGGTGACCACCATGCCGGCCTGCAGCACCCGCGTCAGTCGCAGGTAGGGATGCCCATCGGGCTTGGGCAGGGTGCCGCCCTCTTCGTCCTTCATGAAGCCGCCAATGTCATGCACCTGCAGGCCCAGCAGGTGGCCGATGCCGTGCGGCAGGAAGGTGCTGGTGACCCGCTGGGCCAGCATCGCCTCTTCGTCCATCTTCACGATGCCGACCTGGCGCAGCACCTTGGCGCATTCCGCGTGGGCGGCCAGATGGATGTCGCGGTAGTCGGTGCCGGCGCGCACCAGGTCCACCAGGCGCAGTTGGGAGGCCTCCATGGCGTCGATCAAGGCCTGGAAGGTGGCATCCCCGTTGCCAGTGGTGCGGGTGATGTCCGAGGCATAGCCACAGCTGTGGGCGCCGGCATCCACCAGCAGCGACAAGGACTGCGCGGGCGCCTTCAGGTCCTGGTACTGATAGTGCAGGACGGCGCAGTGCTCGTTCAGCGCCACGATGTTGCCGTAGGGCAGCTCACGTTCGGCCAGGCCCACCGCCTCCAGATAGGCGCGGTGCACCTGCGCTTCGGACGCGCCCTCGCGGAAGGCGCGTTGGGTTGCCAAATGGCCACGTGCACCCAGCACCGAGGCTTCACGCATGCGCACCAGCTCGTACGGGGTCTTGACCGCGCGCGCGTAATGCAGGGCGTTGAGCACCGCCGGTGGGTTGTTGGGCACGATGTCGCCCAGCGCGGCGTCCGCCTCGCCGATGATGGCCAGACGGCCCGGCACCTGCAGGTGGGGCACGGCGTCCGCCGCCTTGCGCACAATCACCAGTTCGAAATGTTCCACCCAGAAGCCACTGGGCGCGGCGGGCGGCACATGCCAATAGTCCTCCGGCTGGCAATACACCAGTCGCGGCTTGTGGCCAGGGCGGATCACCAGCCAGCTGTCCGGATGCTGGACCAGCGGCGCCCATAGCTTGAAATGCGGATTGGGTTGGAAGACGTAGGGGCGGTCGTCCAGGAACGCAAATTTCTCGATGCCCGACGCAATCACCAGCGCATCGAAGCCACCGCGTTGCAGCGCGTGTTCGGTGCGCCGCTGTTGCTCGGCGAGATGGGCGGCATAAAGCGTGGAGGTCGGCGCAGAGGTGGGCGCCGAGCGGTCAGAAGTGGTGGACATGGATTCAGGGGCGGCAGTCATGCGCGGGGATTCTCCCAGACCAGCCCCATCTCGGTCAGCATGGCGTCGAGCCGTACGTCGTTCGGCTGGGCGGTCAGCGTGGGTTGGAAGCCATGGCTGTAGCCCACGCCCACCACCAGCGGGCGGGGCGTGATGCGGGCAATGGTGCGTTTCATGAACCCGCCGCCATACCCCATGCGCAGGCCACCGGGGCCGTAACCCAGGCAAGGCAGTAGCAGCAGTTGCGGATCAAAGGCTTCGGTGTCCTTGGGTTTGGTGATGCCGGTACCGTCTTCTTCCATGGGGCAGCCGGGGTACCAGATATGAAAGCGCAGGCGGTTTTCATCCCGGTCCACCACCGGCAGGCCAATACGGCGTTGCCCGTCGGCCTCGCTCCAGCGGTAGAGGGCCGGCATGGGGTCGAACTCGCCCTTGATCGGCCAATAGGCGGCAATGCGGGCTTCCTTGCGGGCCACCAGCCAGACACGCAGCACACGCTGCAGCTGGTCGGAGAGTGCGAGGCGGCCAGGCAGGTCCAGGCGTTCCTGGATGAGCTGCTCGCGCAGGGCGCGCCGTTCAGCCGCGGCCGCCGCCGCGGCTTCCGGCCCCTGCGGGTGGCCGGCATCCGGGGGGCTGCCCCCGTCATGGCCTGGCTTGCTGTCCTGAGAATCCATCCCGCTCCCGCTTCCTTGGGCCCCCTGGCCCTGCCGACGACGATTGTGGCCGCGCGGCGTGGCGCGCGCTAGAGTCCGCCGCATGGGAACGACTCCTCTGGACAACGGCTTCGTCGCGCACTGCATGGAATTGCTGGCCCCCATCGGACCGATCCGATCACGGCGGATGTTTGGCGGGCACGGGCTGTATGCGGATGGGCTGTTCGTGGCCATCATCAGTTCGGACCAGCTCTACCTGAAGACCGACGACCAGACACGGCCTCGCTTCATGGCGGCAGGTTGCGAACCCTTCCGGTATGACCGGCGTGCACCCGACGGACAGGTCACAACCGCCTCACTGGGTTATTTCCAGCCGCCGGAGGAAGCGCTCGAGTCGGTGGTGTTGATGGCACCCTGGGCACGCCTGGCCATGGAGGCATCGCTGCGCTCGGCCAACGCCAAGCCGGCGAAAACGATCAAGCCGGCGTCAGACGCGGCACCAAGGCCGAGAGCAAGGAAGGCCGGCTGACCTGATGGCGGGCCTGCCATTGGGCACAGGCCTGCGGCGGCACCAACAACTGGAAGCGGGCGGTGGGCCAGGCTTCGATCACCAGTTCCGTCCCGCTGGGCACGTCCAGCGCATCTCCCGCGCTGAGCCAGTAATCATCGGCAGGCAGCTCCAGCGCCCCCTGCTGGGTGACCCACACACGCCCTTCCAGCACCCGCAGTTCTCGACGGCCCGGCCCAATGGGCAGTCGCACGGCTTCGCCTTGGCTCAGTTGCCAGGCTGCATCGCTCAGGTCGGGTGGGGTGGGCTGGATTGATGACAAACGCGTGACGGCCATGATTCACTCCTCTGTGCCTGAACCACCACTGAACGGGCAGCTTTCCTCGAAGGCATGAGCGAATGTTAGGGTTCCCCCGAGGCGGCGTCCAATGACTCTTGGCACGTCGATTGATACCATTTGCGCATGAATACCCAGCGCCAGCGTCCCCTTGCCATTGGTCCGCTACGGGCCTTTGAGGCGGTGGCGCGCCGGTTGAGTTTCAGCGCAGCGGCAGAAGAACTGTTCCTCACCCAGTCCGCCGTCAGCCGCCAGATCCGGGCGCTGGAGGAGGAGTTGGGCGCCACCTTGTTCCACCGGGGAACGCGCCATGTGGCCCTGACCGCGGATGGGCAACTGCTGCAAAGCACGGTGTCGACGCTGCTGGAGCGGCTGGACGGTACGGTGCGGCAGATTCGCCAGTCGCGCGGGCGCCGGGTGGTGAACGTGACCACGTTCGCCTCGTTCGCGTCACTGTGGCTGATTCCGCGCCTGGAGGCCTTCCAGCGGGACCATCCGGACATGGACATCCGCGTGTCCGCCCATGACCAGTTGGTGGACCTTGAGGACAGTGAGATCGACATCGCCCTGCGTTATTGCCAGCCACGTGGGGTGCCGCCCAGCGCCCAGCGCCTGTTCGGCGAGGTGCTGACGCCGGTGGTCAGCCCCTGGATGGCGGGCCAGGCTGCGGCGGGCCAGGTGCCACCGCTGAACACGGCGGCCGACCTGCGCCTGCACACGCTGGCCGAGGAGGATGACCAGCGGCCCAGCGGGCTGTTTCTCAGTTGGCGGCGCTGGCTGGCCGAACGGGGCCAGCCCGAGATGCAGCCGCGCCGCTGGATGTACCTGAACTTCACCTACCAGCAGGTGCAGGCCGCCGTCTCCGGCCAGGCCGTGGCCCTGGCGCGGCTGCCGCTGGTGGCGGATGCCCTGCAGCGGGGCGAACTGGCCGAGCCCTTTGGGGCGGCGGGGCGCATCGGCGCACCCACGGTCTACTGGCTGATGCTCTCCCACCAGGGGCGCGCACGGCCGGAGGTGATGGAATTTGCCCGGTGGATTTCAGGCCAGGCCGCCCTCACCCGGCAGGCGATCGGGGAATCGGAGCCGGCGCCTGCGCAGGACTGACACACCGGCCGATGCAAGGCGCACGATTCAGGGCGCCATCACTTCCTTCTCTGTCAGCACGATGGTGAGCGGCTGGTCATGCGGCTGCACCTCGAACGGCGCCTCGCCGCAGGCCCAGGCCACTCCGATGGTGGTCACGCCCGGGTGCTTCTCCAGCCATCGGTCGAAATACCCCCCGCCATAACCCAGCCGGTAGCCCTCACGGGTGAACCCCAGGCAGGGCACCAGCAGCACCTCCGGGATCAGCACCGGCCCGGTGCTGCTGGGAATGCCGCAGTCGTCCTTCACGGTGGGTGTCTGCCCATCCCAACGGTGGAAGGTCATGGGAACCGGTGCCTCCCCCACCTTTCGGGCGAACGGGAGCGCCAATTGCAGGGAAGTATCGAGTTTGTGGGCACGAGCCCAGTCCGCTGCGTTAAATTCTCCTTCCAGGGGCCAGTACAGCCCGAGGCTCAATGGCTCGAGCTGCCGCAGCAGGGCAAGCAGTTGCTCACCCAGCCGATCTTCCGCCAGGCGGGCCTCGGGGGTCGCCCACCATTCCCTGCGGCGCGCCAGCAAGGCGCGGCGCAGTTCGTTTCTCTCATGGGGCCAAGTGTTGTCCGTGGGGGAGGCATTCATCGCAGTACGGCATGAAGTTCGCTCGGATCACTGTAACCGCCCTGGCGTTGTGCGCCATGGGGCTACCGCCTCTCACCCAGTCCACGCTGGCCCAGACCACCTTCGCGGTGGTGGTCAACCCGCCGCCGCCCAATGCCGACCTGGTGCTGGATGCGCGCGACGCCTGGCAGAAGCGCGACCGCGCGCGGCTGTCCGCCGACCGCCAGGCCGCGCTGGACCAGCAGCACCCGTTGGCCCCCTGGTTCGACTACTGGGAACTGAACAACCGTCTCTCCGAAGTCTCCCAGCCGGAAGTCAACGCCTTCTACGCGCGCTGGCCTGGCAGCTATGTGGAAGACCGCTTGCGCAATGACTGGCTGCTGGAGCTGGGCCATCGCCACGACTGGGCGAACTTCCGGCGCGACCATGCGGCCTACAAGATGCAGGACGACCGCGAGGTGGTCTGCTACGCCCTGCTGGCCGACCCCGCCATCGAACGCAACAAGGAACTGCGCGAACAGGCCCGTACGGCCTGGCTCAACCAGCGCAACCCGGACGAGGGCTGCAACCTCCTGGCCGCCACCCTGCTGGAATCCGGCAAGCTCAAGGAGACCGACGTCTGGCTGAAGATGCGCCACGCAGTGGAAGCCAACCGCCCACCGGTCATCAAGCAATTGAGCGGCCTGCTGACCAAGGCCGAGGGCCAGGCGGTGGCTGAGCTGATGGACAAACCGGACCGCTACCTGAAGCGCAAGGGCGCGGCCAAGCCCCGGGCGCAGGCGGAACTGACCGCCATGGCCCTGCTGCGCCTGGCCGTGCAGGACCCGTCTGCCGCCACCGATGATGTGCAGACCTGGGCCCCTCGACTACCAGCCGATCTGGCTGCGTGGGTCTGGGCTCAGTTGGGCCGCCAGTCCGCCCTGAGACTGCAGGACGTGGCCAGCGACCACTTCGACCGCGCACTGCGCCTGCAAGCCCGTGCGGGCGGCACGCTCGACTGGAGCGACGACACGCTGAACTGGATTGCCCGTGCGGCCCTGCGGGCCGACGGCGGCGCTGGGCGCCCCGCGCAACTGCTGGAAGCCATCGCGTTGATGAAACCCTCGGAACAGCGCGACCCCACCTGGATGTACTGGAAGGCCAAGGCCCAACAGGCGCTGGCCGCCAAGGGACCTGCGGGCGACGCCCAGCGCAAGGAAGCGCAGGACACGCTTCGCACCCTCGCCTCGCCGGTCAATTACTACGGCAAGCTGGCAGCGGATGAACTGAAGCTGCGCCTGCCGCTGCCCCCGCAGCCGGCCGACCTGACACCGGCAGAGCGTGCCCAGGCCACCGCCATGCCGGGTGTGTCTCGCGCCTTGCAACTGCTGGCCGTGGGCCTGCGCAGCGAAGGCCAACGCGAATGGAACTTCAGTATGCGCGGCCTGGGCGACCGAGAACTGCTGGCCGTGGCGCAGATCGCCTGCGAACGTGAGCTGTGGGAGCGCTGCATCTCCACCAGCGAACGGACACGGCAGGAGATCGACATCGCCACGCGCTACCCCATGCCCTACCGCGCGGAGGTGTTCCGCACGGCGGCGGCGTCCGGCCTGGACCCCACCTATGTGTATGGCCTGATTCGCCAGGAGTCCCGCTTCATGATGGATGCGCGCTCGCACGTCGGCGCCTCCGGCCTGATGCAGGTGATGCCCGCCACCGCCAAGTGGACCGCCAAGAAGCTGGGGCTGGATGTGAAACCGGAGCTGCTGCATGACCGCGACGTCAACCTGCGCCTGGGCACCGGCTACCTGAAACTGGTGCTGGACAGCTTCGACGGTTCGCAAGCGATGGCAGCGGCGGCCTACAACGCCGGCCCGAACCGACCCCGCCGCTGGCGGGAGGGTTCAACGCTGGACGCGGCCATCTGGACGGAGAACATCCCCATCAACGAGACCCGCGACTACGTCCGCAAGGTACTCTCCAACGCCACCGTCTATGCGCACCTGATGGGCCGCGAGGGCGGCACCCAGCTGCGTGAACGCCTGGGCCGCGTGATCGGCCCGGCGGGCACCACGGCGGCGGTGACGCAAGACCTGCCCGCCAATGGCAACTGACGCCATGAAGCGCATCTAACCCAACCCACCCACCGCACTGAAGCGGCCGACCCTATGAAGCTACTGATTGGCAACAAGAACTACTCGTCGTGGTCGATGCGCCCCTGGGTGCTGTTGAAGGCCCTGGACATCCCCTTCGAGGAACGGATGGTGCGCTTCGACTTCTCGCCCGGGTCGGCCTTCTACCAGGAGGTGCGTGCGGTGTCCCCCACGGGCAAGGTGCCGGTGCTGGTGGAGCCCGATGGGCTGGCGGTGTGGGACAGCCTGGCCATCACGGAATATCTCGCCGAGCGTTTTCCGGACCGGGGCGTCTGGCCCCAGGACCGCGCGCAGCGGGCGCGGGCGCGCACCCTGTGCGCCGAGATGCACAGCGGCTTCGGCAGCCTGCGGTCCTTGTGCCCGATGAACATTGATGCCGACCTGGCGGTGGTGGGCCAACGGCTCCTGGCCAACAACCCGGGCTTGCAGGCCGACCTCGACCGCATCGCCGCCCTGTGGAGCGATGCACTCACCGCCAGCGGTGGGCCCTTCCTGTTTGGCAGCTTCAGCGCGGCCGATGCGTTCTTTGCGCCGGTGGTGATGCGGGTGACCCGGTATGGGCTCCCCCTGCCTGCAACCGCGCAGGCGTACGCGGCGCGCGTGGAGGCGGCCCCGGCCGTACAGGCCTGGGTGGCGGGCGCCATGGCGGAGAAGGATTTCCTCGACTTCGAGGAGCCCTATCGGGATGTGAACGGCCCGGTGCCGGTGATCAAGCCGTAATCAGGCCACTGATCACGTCGGTCGTCACGCTGGCAATCACGCCGGCAGTCCCGCCGGTACAGACAGCACCAACGTGCGCCAGCATACGGAGCTGCGGCAAATTCAGGTGACAGCGCGCCGCAGCCCAGTGCGGCTTGCCAACAACAGCCCGGAGGACTGGGGGCGCCCGGCGCTGAAAAGCACCGCGCTAAAAAGGACAAGCAGAACAAGAAGGACGGGCGCAAGCGCCCGTCCGGCTGGGTGGTTCAGTCCTCGCGACGACGACGGACAAGGAAGCCCATGGCGAGCAAACCGCCCAGCATCAGCGCTTGAGTCTGCGATTCCTTGGCAAACGAAGGCATCAACGAATCGGCGCCTTCCTGCTCATTGACATCCGGCAATTGCGCCGGCCCGGATTGGGTCTGTTGGCTGAAACTGGATTCAGCCGCCACCGGTTCCATCTGGAACTGGTTCGAAGCCCGCGCGGCCAAGGACAGCTGCGGATGGACCTGCTGTTCCTTGGCATGAGCGGTGAGACTCAAGAAGACCAATCCGAGAGTGACTACAGCTTTCATTCATACACTCCCTACTGCGTTGTCGCCTGCCTGGCTCGGTGTCTCTCTCGGCCCGTGGCTTCCTTGATGGAAGCACTGATTTGCAGGTGACTGGGTGAATATACCTACGTAATCTAAATTAACTACCCCCACAACTGGGGATGCTGCACCGCAACATCAGTATGCAAATGTATCTCGTGGGGGGTGCCGTCCGGGACGGCTTGCTGGGGCTTCCGGTCCAGGACCGGGACTGGGTGGCGGTGGGCGCCAGCCCGCAGGCGCTGCTGGACCAGGGTTATCTGGCGGTGGGCAAGGACTTTCCGGTCTTCCTGCATCCGGTCACCCATGAGGAAGTGGCGCTGGCCCGAACGGAGCGCAAGACGGCCTCCGGCTACCACGGCTTCCAGGTGTATGCGGCCCCGGACGTGACGCTGGAGCAGGACCTCGGCCGGCGCGATCTCACCATCAATGCCATGGCCCAGGCCGAGGACGGCACGCTGGTGGACCCCTATGGCGGCCAGCAGGATCTGCAGGCGCGGGTGCTGCGGCATGTGTCCGAGGCGTTTGTGGAGGATCCCGTCCGCATCCTGCGCCTGGCTCGTTTTGCTGCGCGCTTTGGTGACTTCACGGTGGCGCCCGAGACGCTCGCGCTGATGCGGGAGATGGTCAGCAACGGCGAGGTGGATGCGCTGGTGCCCGAGCGGGTCTGGCAGGAGGTGTCCCGCGGGCTGATGGAGCAGCACCCATCCCGGATGATCGAGGTGCTGCGGGCCTGTGGTGCGCTGGCGCGTCTGGCGCCGGCGGTAGACAAGCTCTTTGGTGTGCCCCAGCCGCCCGCCCATCACCCCGAGGTGGATACCGGCGCCCATCTGCTGCTGGTGCTGGACGAGTGCGCACGTGTCCAGGCCCCCTTGCCTGTCCGCTACGCCGCCTTGTGCCACGACCTCGGCAAGGGCGAAACCGCGCCGGAAGAATGGCCGCGTCATATCGGGCATGAGGGGCGCAGCGTGCCGCTGGCAGAGGCGCTGTCGGCCCTTTGGCGCGTACCGACGGAGTGCCGGGAACTGGCGGTGCTCGTGGCCCGCGAGCATTCGCATGTGCATGGCAGCCTGGGCTTCTCGGCCGAGGCACGCATGCGGCTACTGGAGCGCTGTGATGCGTTGCGCCGGCCGGAGCGATTTGCCCAGATGCTGCTGGCCTGCGAATGTGATGCCCGGGGTCGTACCGGCCTGGCGAATCGAGACTATCCGCAACGCCCGCGGCTGCTGCAGGCCTTGGCTGCGGTGCAGTCCGTGGACACCGCTGCAATCTCGGCGGCGGCCCTTGCCGCCGGGCGCAAGGGGCCCGCCATTGGCCAGGACATCCAGCAGGCACGCATGGCCGCCTTGCGGGCGATCGATCAGGCCGATTGATCCCTCGGCGACAGACCGCTGAACCCGCCTTACAGCGTGTAGGACCGATCCCCGACGCTGAAGCCGATGGCGTCAAACTCCTCGCCGGGCACAAAGCCGATGACCTTGAACAGCTCGCCCATCTCATGCTCGGCGATGAGGCGATGCGCCATGGTGCGCTGCACCAGGTCGGCTTCCTGCAGCAGGTCCACCAGGCCGCAATTGATGAGGAAATTGGCCTGGCTGGTGTAGCCCAACACCGTCATGCCTGCCTCCTGCCCGGCCAGTGCGATGCCGGTGAAGTTGACGTGGGTGGTGATGTCCTTCTGGCCGGGTCGGTCCAGCGGGTCCGGGTCTGCCTGATGCAGGTGGTGGCACATCAAGGTGCCGCCGGTGCGTTGCGGGTGGTAGTACTCCGACTCCGGAAAACCGTAGTCGATGAAGAAGGCCGCGCCCCGTTTGAGATGGTCCGCCAGCGTCCGGACGAAGGCCTCCGCCTGGGCATGCACTTCGGTGACGGTGCCGGGCACGAAACCGACATCCGCCTCGGGCGGCGTGGGAGGACGCGCGGCCGTGGCACGGTCCGAGAAGCGCAGGCTGCCGGTCGCCTCCATTTCCACACCGCGCGCCAGCCAGTCGGCACCCGTCCAGAGCAGCAATTGCACCGGCATGGCGTCCAGCAGTTCGTTGGCCACCAGCACGCCGTGGATCTCTTCGGGCCAGCGGTCCAGCCATTGCACACGCGGTGCGAAGCGGCGCAGGCGTTCGGCCTGGCGCTCTCGGAGCGTGCCGGAAAGGTCCACGATCTGATAACGCGCCACGGGTGTCCCCAGCGCATCCAGCGTCTCGATCAGTTGCTCCGCCAGGGCGCCGCTGCCGGCGCCGAATTCGATCACCGTGTCCGTGCCGCTGACCTGCAACGCCTGCGCCACTTGCCGCGCCAGCGCGCGGCCAAACAGCGGCGACAGCTCCGGGGCGGTGACGAAGTCCGAGCCTTGCCTCGGCATCGTGCCGAACTTGCGCAGGCTGTTGGCGTAATAGCCCAACCCGGGCTCATACAGCGCCAGGCTCATGTAGCGGTCAAAAGGCAGCCAGCCGCCCGCATCCGTGATGGCCTGGCGCAGACGCGCCGTCATGGCTTCGGCGAAGGCCGGCGCCTGCCCGGCATTCACGTCCGAGCCATTGGTGGGAGAGGTGGCACTCATGATTCCATTCCAGGACGCGCAGGCCGGCCACGGCGGGCCAGCCAGGCTTCAAATTCATCCGCCGGCATGGCGGTGGCAATGACTTCGCCCTGCAGTTCGTCGCAGCCCCACTCGGCCAGCAGATGCCACTGGCGGGCATTGCGAACGCCTTCCGCGCCCACGCGCAGGCCCAGGCCCTTGGCCATCTGCACCATCGCACGGGTGATGGCGGCCGAGCCGCCGTCCTCCGGCAGGCCCGCCACAAAGCTCTGGTCGATCTTGAGCTTGTCCAGCGGCAGCCGGGTGAGCTGGTTGAGCGCGGTGTAGCCAGTCCCGAAGTCGTCAATGGAGATGGCCAGGCCTTGCGCGCGCAAGGTGCGCAGCAGCTCGGGCAGGCGGTCGATCTCTTCGGTGAGCATGCGCTCGGTCAGCTCCAGCTCCAGCCATTCGCCCGGCACACCGGCGGACTTCAGCACCTGGCTGACGGATTTGGAGAAGCTGGCCAGTCGGAACTGCATGCTGGAGAGGTTCACGGCAATCGGCACCGGAGCCACGCCGCTTTCGTGCCAGACACGGCTTTGGCGGGCCGCCTCCTGCATCACCCATTCCCCCAGCGGCACCATCAGCCGGTGGCGCTCGGCCACGAGGATGAAGGCGTCCGGCGCGAGCAGGCCCCGCACCGGATGGCGCCACCGCAGCAAGGCCTCGGCGCCGACCAGTTGACCGGTCTGCGCATCCACCTGCGGCTGATAGAACAGCACGAATTCATCGGCGGTGAGCGCCTGGGCCAACTCGCCTTCCAGCACCAGATCCGCATAGGCGTTTTCGGCCATGGCGGGTTCGAAGAAACGGTAGGTGGCTCGGCCGGCAGTCTTGGCCAGGTACATCGCGGTGTCGGCGTGCTGGAGCAGCTCCTCCGGCGTGTCGCCATGGTCGGGGTAAAGCGCCACGCCGATGGAGGGGGTGACGGACAAGTCTCGCCCATCAGCACGAACCGGCACCTCCACCACGCTCAGCAGCGCGTTGAGCACCACCTGCACGTCCTTGCGCTGATGCACATCCTCCAGCAGCACCACGAATTCATCGCCCCCAAAACGGGCCACCAGGTCGCTGGCGCGCAGGCCGCCACGCAGGCGTTCCGCCACGGTACGCAGCACCTGGTCACCTTCCAGATGGCCCAGCGAATCATTGACCCGCTTGAAGTTGTCCAGATCGATGAACAGCAGCGCCGCGCGGTCGCCGCCCGGCGTCAGGCGCTCACGCAGCCGTTCCATGAAGGTGGTGCGGTTGAGCAGGCCGGTCAAGGGGTCGTGATGGGCCAGGTGATGAATACGGATCATCGCCGCATGCTGGGCGCGGATGTCCCGTACCACGGCCATGCGCAGGCGCTCACCATGGCGCCACAAGGTGCGGACGATGAATTCCACCGCCAGCCGCTCGCCGTCGCTGTTCACCACCGCCGTTTCATAACGGGTCTCGCCGCCGGCCTCCATGATCGCGCGCACCACGTCCACCTGGTCCGGCGCCACGAGGTCCAGCGCCTGCCGGCCAATCAGGGTTTCCAGGGAATAACCCAGCAGCTCGCACAGGGCGGGGTTGGCGTCGGTGATGACACCGTCCCGGTGGAAGACGATGCCCTCCAGCGAAGCCTCCATGAATTTGGCCATGCGCTCTTCGGACTCGCGCACCGCCTGCTCCGCCTCGTGGAAGCGGGTGATGTCGCTGATGAGCACAAACGCGGACTGCACATCGATGCCATCGGGCCCAACGTGCGGAATGAGGTTGACCTCCACCCAGCGCACCTCGCCGCCGGGCTGTTGCAGCCGTCGCTCGTAGCTGACGCTGACGCGTTCCTGCAGGACTCGCAGCACCTGCGGCTGGATTTCCCTGGCGGCCACCTCGCCGATCACTTCACTGACGGTCAGGCCCACGATGCTGCCCTCGTCCAACCCGAAGGCCGCCGCGTACTGGCGGTTGGCGAACAGGCAGGTGAGGTCGTGGGCGTCAAAGACGGCGATCAGCACCGGCACGTTGTCCGCCAGCAGGCGAAAACGGGCGGCCTGATCGGCGGCGGAGACCGTGGGGCGAGAGACCGGCTTGGCGGATTTGGTCATTCAGGCCGCCGTCTCCAGGGTCTTTCTTGCCAGGCACAGGTCTTCCCAGGCCCGGGCTTTGTCCGGCAGATTACGCAGGAGATAGGCCGGGTGATAGGTGACGACCAGCGGCACGCCCTGGTAACGGTGGACACGGCCTCGCAAGCGGCCGATGGCGTCCTGGCTCTGCAGCAGTTGCTGCACCGCAAAGCGCCCCATGGCCAGGATGATGCGCGGCTGGATCAGTTCGATCTGCCGCTGCAGGAAAGGTTCGCACTGCGCCAGTTCTGCCGGGTCGGGATTGCGATTGCGCGGCGGTCGGCATTTCAGGGTGTTGGCAATGTAGACCTGCTGCTCCGGCGGGCCTTCTTCGCGGCTGAGCCCCAGGGCGCGCAGCATGTTGTCCAGCAGCTTGCCGGCATTGCCGACAAAGGGCTCGCCCTGGAGGTCTTCCTGCTCGCCCGGGGCTTCGCCGACGATCATCCAATGGGCGTTGGGGTTGCCGACCCCGAAGACCGTGTTCTTGCGGGATTCGCACAGCCCGCAGGCCTGACAACCGGCCACGGCACCGCGCAGGCCGTCCCAGTCCAGCGCCGCGATGGCTTCACGTGCCAGACCCGGTCGGCGGGGCGCGTCCCCCTCCGGCGCAGCGCCGGTGCCCGGCAGCACCCGCGCCAGCACCTCGGCCACACGGCGCGGTGCTGCTGGCTCGGCGGCGGCCACTGCAGGCGAAGGCGCGGGCACACGCGGCTGTGCAGGTGGGGCCCGAGGCCGTTCCGGCGTCATCACGGCGGCGCCGGCCTGATCGGCGGCGGCCGCGTGGGTCGTGGTTGTTGAAGCCGGGGGAGCCAACGTGGCCGCTGGGGCGGTGGTGCGTTCACCCTGCGGCACCCAGATCTTCAGGCCCATGGCCTCCAGCATGAGTCGCTGGCGTTCACTCCAGGTCATGCCGCGGGTCCTGTCAATCGAAGCGTCATCAGAATGGCGTCCTCGCGGCCCTCCGCGCAGGGGTAGTACCCCCGGCGCAGGCCGCTCTGCACAAAGCCGTATTGTTCATAAAGCCGGCGAGCACGCTCATTGCTGATGCGCACCTCCAGCCAGATCTGTTCGCAGTGGCGGGCCAGCGCGATGACCGACAACGCGTCCAGCATGCGCCGTGCCAGGCCCTGCCCTTGCAGGTCGGGGGCCACCGTGATGTTGAGCAGGTGCAGTTCATCCACCACCTGCATGGCCATGAAGTAGCCGCACAGGCGGGCCTGCGCGTCCCTGAGCACAAAACCGACATAACCGGCCGCCAGTGAATCGATGAAGTTGCCGCGCGTCCAGGGGTGGCTGTAGGCCACGTTCTCGATGGCCATGATCTCGTCCAGGTCGATGCTGCGCAGCGGTTGCAGCGCCTGGAGGGCGGGCGAGAGAAGAACGTCCTTGGGCTGAGCGCTCACGGCGGCGTCCTCAGGCGGGGGCTGTGCCGGCAGTGGCCTTGGCGGCCTCCCGCTCGGCGGTGGTCTGCGCGACCTTGTCGCGGACATACAGCGGGAGCGCCTGCGAGGCGTCTTCGGCCAGCCCCTGGTCCCAGGCCTGCATGGCGAGCGCCCCCAGGGCACGGGCACGGGAATGGGTGTGTTCGATGCGCAAGGCCGGGCCACCATCCAGCCGCATGGCCACCAGGGCCGAGCCCGCCACACAGGCGGCGGGCTGTTCCGCCCACAGTTGCTGCAGCGCGGCCGCATCAACCAGCATGGGCGCGTCCAGCACCGTCCAGGCCTGGCCCTCCCAGCGATAGCGGCCCGCGTAGATCTGGTTCATGCGGGCGTCCATGGCAACCCAGACGTCCCAGCCTGCGGCGGGCGACTGTGATGGCGGGACTGATGGTGCCTGCGACTGCGATTGCGCCGCCCACTGCTGCCGGGCGTCTTCCGCCACCAGCATGAGGCTGTCCAGCGCCAGCACCGGTTTGTTGGCCCCGAAGGCCAGGCCCTGCGCCACCGAGCAGGCGGTACGCAGGCCGGTGAAGGCGCCAGGGCCACGCCCGAAGGCGATGGCGTCCAGGGCCGGCAGGGCGACACCCGCTTCTCGCAGCAATGCCAGGGCGTCCGGCACCATGTGCTGCGAGGCCTGGGCACCACCATCGGCATCCACAAAAGCAGCATGGCCCTGGCCCACGAGGGCCAGAGCCATGTGTTCGGTGGAGCTATCCAGGGCCAGTAACACGCTCATGCAGCAAGTGTAGTGGCCCCGGCAGGCCCGGGAAGGGCCTCCCCCTCGTTTAGAAGGAGTAGCCGAGCGACAAGGAGTACACCATCGGGCGGAAATTGATGCGCGTACGCAGCGTTTCATCACCGTCATTGGTGGTGGTGACCGCGCGCATGTTGCTCTTCACGTCCGCATAAGCGGCCGTGCCGACCAGCGACCAACGCTCGCTGTAGCGCAGGGTGAAGCCCACGTGGGCCGCGGCGCCCCAGGAGTTGCTCAGGTAGATCTTGGTCGGACCGCCCGAGACCGCATTGCCGGTGGGCGTGCTGCGGGTCTTCTCGAAGTAGGTGTAGTTCAGGCCCAGACCGACGAACGGGTAGAGCTTGGGCAGCAACGGGCCGAAGTGGTAGTTCACGAACACCGTGGGCGGCATCTGGCGCACGGTGGCGATCTGGCCGACGTTCTGCAGAACGCCGGAGCCATACACCTTGTGCGAGGGCGGCAGGCCCAGCACCAGCTCACCACTCCACTGTTCCGCAAAGCGGTAGACATAGCCGAAGCCGGTGGTGGTCTGGTCGCCCACACGCACCTTGGCGCCCGGGTCCGGGAACTCCTTGGAGCCGCCGGTCAACGGGCCGGCCTTGCTGTTGACGTCAATATGGGCCAGGCCCAGATAGACGGTGCTGGTGCCGACCTTGGCGTCCTGCGCGCTGGCCAGGCCGCTGATGGCGAGCAGAGCGGCGCCGGCGAGGATGGAAATGTTCTTGTTCATGTTGCGTCTCCGTGTCTGTTCTTCAATCAACCGCCGGCTGCCAGCACTTGCTGGAAGTAGCTACGCACGACGACGTTGCAGAACGGAGGAACCAGCGTGCCGTGGTAGGCACCGGCAATGGCCGTGGCGGACGCGGTGGCGGCTGCGACGGGGTCGTTCGGATAGGCGGCCGCAGCGGCTGCGCCCGTCGCTGCCTTGCCCTGTGCAAAACCGCCGGCCACGGTAGCGCCCACGGTGGTGGCGTCTTCCACGTTGTACGCCGTCACCGTGGCAGCCTTGGGCTGGGCCGACAGGTTGGCCTTGGCAGCGGTGGTGTTGATCGCAAAGTAAACCGTCGGGTCATTGGCACCACCACACAGGGCGACCGGGTGCTTCGGCGCCCAGTCCAGCAGCGTGTTGGTGACCAGGGCCTTGCGGAAGTTGGAGCTCGCGTAACCAGCACGGAAGGTGTCGGTCAGCAGCCCACCCGTACCGAACAAGGTCCGGAAGGTGCTGTCTGCAGGCAGCTTGCCGGCAGCCATGAGGTCCGCCAGCGACGTGTCGGTCGGGAACAGGGTCTCGGCCGTGGCTGCGTACTGGGTCTGATAGATCTCAGTCGGTGCGCTGTAGATGTTGCCGTAGGCCTTCTGATAGCTGGTCACCATCAGGGGCAGGAACAGCGTGGCGCCGATGTTGCCCTTCTCCCCGCCCACGATCTGGTCGCCAAAGCCGGCCAGGTTGTACGGGCCGGACATGCCGCCGACGGCCGAGATGGTGAACTCGCTGCTGTAGTCACGCTCGATGACCTTCTGCGTGGCCAGCGCCACGTGGCCGCCTTGCGAGTAACCCGCGATCAGCAGCTTGGCGGACGGCTGGGTGGTGATGGTGGTGGCGTTGGCGCCCAGATAGCTCTTGGCAGCGCGCAGGCCGTCCACCATGTCAACGGCCGACGACTCGGCGTTGAGGTAGGGGGTGTAGTTCAGGCCCGAGCGGTCATAACCCATGTAGTTGGGCGCGACCACGATGAAACCCTGGGCGGCGTAGAAGGCCATCACCAGCGACGCTTCAGTATTGGTCGTCACCTGAGCCATGTTGAAGCTCTTGGTGGTGGTGGTGCCGTGGGCATACAGCAGCACCGGGCGCTGGCCCGTGCAGCTGGCATCGGTGCCACTGGGCACCAGCACGCCGGTGGACGCGGTGGCGGGGTTGCCATTCGGGTCACGGGTCATGTAGTAGACGTAGTGCACATCCACGCCGCACTTGGCGGTGCCCGACAGGGCCTGGATGCCCTTGCTGCTGGTGCCGGCGTCGATCTGCGCGATGGTGGCGGAGCCACCCAGCTGGCCCAGCACCACGGTGCCACGCGGCACCACCGGGTCATCGTTGGCGGCGCCGCTGCCGCCGCCGCAGGCGCTGAGCAGGACCGAGGCAGCCAGGGCCAGGCCGGCCAATGGGTAATGGCGATTCATTCAGACTTCTCCAGGGTTGTCTCCGTCGGTTGTGCTCCCGGAGAGAGGTGGGGGCACTAAATCGAACGGTCGTTCGTTTTTCTCAAGGGTCACTATAAGCGCAGGGGTCACCACGTTCTTAAACGTAAAAACCCTGACATGTCGCAGCATGCCAGGGTCTTGCGCACACAAAAACGAAGTCGCGGCGTGCTCGCAACACAAATGACGCAGAAGTGCGATTGCGGCCCGTCAACACACTGAAAGACGCCGAAATGGTGCAAATCGGCGTTGCGGCAATGGCACAGGGGTTGCAGCAATCACCCAATGCAAAGGGGGACAGGCAAGGCCTGTCCCCCTCGGGGTGAATCGTGCGCTGTCCGGTGGCTTACCACTGGCAGCACAGCGCGATCAATGATCGGCCATCAGCGATGGCTCCAATGAGCGACCTTAGAACGGGTTGTTGGAGGCCCGGGTCTGTGCCAGCGAGGCAATACGTGCCTGCACCGACGGGCCCAGCAGCGTGCTGTTGGCCCACATGTAGCTGGACGAAGTGGCGGCACTGACCAGCGTCTTGTCCGTGCACAGCGGCGGCTGGTAGGCATCCAGGCAGGCGGCCTCCGTCGAGTTGGAGAGGCTGTAGTAGCTCGGGTACTTGGCCACGTTCTGCAGCAGCTCATCCGTCAGGATCAGGCCGATCTTGTGGCCGTCATTGACGAGGTTCAGCCGCAGGCCGAGATTGAAGCGGGTGGACAGCTCGGACAGCAGCTTGGCACGGTCGACGTCGGCGTGGGAGTTCTTCTCCGTGACGGCGAATGGGGTCACGCCCATGTCCTGCGTCGTGGAAACGATGACCTTGCCGCCGGCATTGGCGATGGTGTTGATCGTGGCGGCCAGGGCCGCGCCGCGTGCCTCCGCTTCGTCACCCAGGACCTCCTCGCTCTGGGCGCCATAGGAGGCGTAGAGCTCGAGGATGTCATTGGCACCGGCCAGCACCGTCACCAGGTCCTTGCCATTGAAGCCATCCAGCGCGAACTGCTGGTCCACCTGCGTGGCCACATCGGCCACCTTGGCGCCCGAGGTGGCATACATCACTGCCGTGGTAGCCGCGAGGTTGGAGGTGTTGCACTGCTTGAAGACCAGCCCGTAGTAGGACGCCAGGGTCTGGACCCAGATCGGGTTGGACGTGCAGGCGATGGCGCCCGTGGTCGTATCCGTGGCGTTGATGGTGTACTTGCTGCCGTCGCTGCGCAGGGCGCTGGTTTCGTCCCCGAATGCCAGCAGGCGGGTGGGCACGAACGGGTCGATCTGTGAGCTGCCGCCGCCACAGGCCGCCAGCAATACGGTCGCCCCCAGCAGACTGGCCAGGTGGCGCTTCAAACTCTTCATGAATTCTCCAAATCGTCAAACTCGGGCGACGCAAATGCCGCCGCCGCACGGGACAAGCGGTCCCGAACACCATCCCAGGCCGCATCTTCCGGCGGAGCCTCGACCCAGATCTGCACCGCGCCTGCGGCATCCAGTTCACGCAGCACGGCAAACAGTTCCCGTGCGGCCGCCTTGGCATGCCCCGGCATGGTGCGGTGCGTGACCTCGGCAAAAGCCTCGCCAGCCAGCGCAGTGCGGGAATATACCGCCAGCCCCGCTGGTTTCCGGCCAGCCAATGCCTGTTGCAAGGCTTCAGAAGGCAAGAGACGGACCACCGCGCGCGGCGCGTAGTGAGCCGCCAGGGTGCCTGAGGCCTTGGGCGCCTGCCGGTCCGGCGCCCGCAAGGGCTCACCGGCGGCTGCCTCGATCTGGGCGGGCGTGAGCACCCCGGGGCGCAGCAACACGGGATACCCGCGGCTGCAGTCCACGATGGTCGATTCGATGCCTACGTCGCAGGCGCCGCCATCCAGCACCAGCAGTCCCGGACCGAATTCCTCGGCCACATGGGCCGCCAGGGTGGGGCTGACCCGGCCAAACCGGTTGGCGCTGGGCGCGGCCAGCCCTTCCACCCCCCGGTCACGACAGGCCGCCATGAGGGCGCGTGCCACCGGATGGGACGGGCTGCGCAGGCCCACAGTGGCATGGCCGCCCGTGGCGGCGTTGGCCATGCCGGGGCGGCGCTGGACGATGAGCGTCAGCGGCCCCGGCCAGAAAGCCTCGACCAGCCGGTGCGCCACCGGGGGCAGGTCCTGGGCGAAGTGGCGCGCCCCCTGCTCGTCCAGCACATGCACGATGAGCGGATGGTCACTGGGCCGGCCCTTGGCGGCAAAGATCTTGGCCACGGCCGCGTCCTGGTCCGCCCGTGCGGCCAGGCCATAAACGGTCTCGGTGGGCAGGCCCACCAACTCTCCGGCGGCGAGGGTGTGGGCCGCCGCCTGGATGGCCTCGGGCAAGGCACCGTCCAGCACCTGCTGGGTGGTGCCGGCATGTCCGGTGTTTCCGGCTTCGCTCACCCGCTTCACCATTCAGCGGGCAGGCCCAGCAGCGCACAGGCCTGGCGGGCACTGTCCCGAGCAGCCTCGGCCGTGGGGCCGATCAGATTCAGGTGGCCCATCTTGCGGCCCACCCGCGCCTGTGCCTTGCCGTACAGATGCAGCGATGCACCGGGCAGCGCCAGCACCGCCGCCCAGTCAGGCGTGCGCAGCTGACCCTGGGCGTCAAACCACAGATCGCCCAGCAGGTTGAGCATGACCACCGGGGAATGCAGCCGCGGTTCGCGCAGCGGCAAGCCGGCCATGGCGCGCACCTGCATCTCGAACTGGGAGATATCGCAGGCGTCCATCGTGTAGTGGCCGGAGTTGTGCGGGCGCGGGGCCATCTCGTTCACCACGAGCCGGCCATCCTTCAGCACGAAGAACTCCACGCAGAGCACGCCCACATACCCCATGCCCTGGGCAATGGCCACCGCGCTCTGGCGCGCCTGGGCCTGCAGGGCCCCGGGCACGCCCGGCGCCGGCACTTCGGTGACGGCCAGGATGCCGTCGAGGTGCAGGTTCTGCTGGACCGGGTAGGTCACCGCCTGCCCGTCCGCTCCGCGCACCACCAGCACGCTCATTTCCAGCGCCAGCGGCAGCATTTTTTCCAGCACACACTCGACTTCGCCGAGTTCGCGGAAGGCCACGGCGAGCTGGGCGCGGTCGGTGACCCGGCGCTGGCCCTTGCCGTCGTAACCCAGGCGGGCGGTTTTCAGGATGCCGGGGAGCAGGTCGTCGCCCACGCCGGCCAGGTCGGCCCCGCTGCGCAGGACGGCGTACGGCGCGCAAGGCACGCCGCTGGCCACGAAATGGGCCTTCTCACGGCTGCGGTCCTGGCAGATGGCCACGGCGGCGGCGCCCGGAGCCACCACCCGGGTGGCCGCCAGGGTTTCCAGCGCACGGGCCGGCACGTTCTCGAATTCGGTGGTGATGGCGTGGCAGCGCTGGGCCAGTTGGGCCAGGGCCGCGCCATCGAGGTAGTCCGCTTTCAGGTGGGCCTGGGCGACCGTTCCCGCCGGGCTGGACGCATCCGGGTCCAGCACCACGCAGGTGTAGCCCAGCGACTGGGCGGCATGCACGAACATGCGACCCAGTTGGCCGCCCCCCAGCACCCCCAGGGTGGCTTCGCCCGGCAGCAGCGGCATCAGCGCAGCTCCTCGGTCATGGCGGTGGCCACGGCGGTCTGCCGCTTGCGGAAGGCATCCAGCTTGTCGCGCAGCACGGGGTTGTCACGGGCCAGCATGGCCACAACAAAGAGGGCGGCGTTGCCGGCCCCGGCGGTACCGATGGCAAAGGTGGCGACCGGGATGCCCTTGGGCATCTGGACGATGGAATGCAGCGAATCCACGCCCTGCAGGTGGCGGCTGGCCACTGGCACGCCCAGCACCGGCACCAGCGTCTTGGCCGCCAGCATGCCCGGCAAGTGGGCGGCACCGCCGGCACCGGCGATGATGGCGCGCAGGCCCCGACCCTCGGCGCTTTCGGCATAGGCGAACATCTCGTCCGGCATACGGTGTGCGGAGACGACCTTGGCCTCGAAGGGGACGCCGAACTCGGTGAGAATGTCGGCGGCGTGTTTCATGGTCTCCCAGTCACTGCTGGAACCCATCACCACGCCAATCACGGGTGCAATCACGGGTGCGATGTCTGGAGTGGTGGCGCTGCTCACGGGGTCGGTCCTGATTCGTCTAATCCAGAAACCTTGAATTGTAGGCGGCCAACCTCAGTTGCCGTATTTCCGGCCATTGCCGGCCTGCGTCAAAAGCGTGTTGGACCGGAATTGCGGCGCTTTCTGGCGCCCATTCCTGCCGCCCATCGTTCCCAGCTGAATTCGCCATGACCGACATCACCCTGCAAAACTTCGAAGCCGACCTCCTGCAAGCCTCCATGCAGCAGCCGGTATTGCTGGACATCTGGGCCCCCTGGTGCGGCCCCTGCCGCACGCTGGGCCCGATGCTGGACAAGCTGGAAGTGGCCTACGCGGGCCGTTTCAAGCTGGCCAAGCTCAACAGCGACGACCAGCCGGAGATCGCCACCCAGCTGAGCCAGGCCTTTGGCGTGCGCTCCATCCCCTTTTGCGTGATGTTTGTCGGCGGCCAGCCGGTGGACGGGTTCGTGGGGGCCCTGCCCGAGGCGCAGATCCGCGAGTTCCTGGACCGCCATGTGCCCACCGGTGAAGCGCTGGAGGCCGAAGAAGACCTGGCCGAGGCCCAGGCGCTGATGGAAGACGGCGACAGCGAAGCGGCCCTGCAGAAATTGCAGGCCGCCCTGCAGGCCGACCCGTCCAATGAGACGGCCCGCTTCGACCTGGTGCGCGCGCTGCTGGAGGCCGACCTGCTGGCGGACGCCAAGGCCGCGTTCTCGCCGGTGGCGCACCTGGCGGCCGACACCCTCACGCCGCATGTGCGTTTTGCCGCCCTGGCCACCTGGATCGCGGCCGCCGAGCGCGCCGAGCAGGGTCTGGACCCGGCCGGCCTGCAGGCCGCGATCGCCGCCAACAAGCGCGACTTCGAGGCCCGGTTCACGCTGGCCCAAGGCCTGCTGGCTGGCCGTGACTTCACCGGCGCGATGGACGAGCTGCTGGAAATCATCATGCGGGACAAGGCCTGGAACGACCAGTTGGCCCGCAAGACCTATGTGGCCATCCTGGAGCTGATGACCAAGCCCGCTGCCGCCCATGCGGGCGGCGCCCAGGAGGCCAAGGGTGGCTTGCAGCTGTCGGGCCCCAGCGCCGTGGCGTCGGCGGATCCGCTGCTGGATCAGTACCGCCGCAAGCTGAGCATGGCGCTCTTCTGAGAAATCACGGGAAGGCTCGGAGGAGCACTCCCCCGACCCCGGCTACTCGGCGGTCAGCCCGCCGCTGAGCAGCAGCTTGCGCCAGTGCAGCTGCTGCAGGTGGAATTGATCCCAGGCGTCCTTCGCCAGGGCATCGTGCCGCCGGGCATCCGCCGTCTCGCCCAGCCGCTCGAACACCTGCGCGAGCCGGCTGTGCGTGATGGCGCGGTCGTCCAGCTCGCAGCTGGGGTCCAGTTCCACTTCGGCCTCGCGGGCCTGGCGCAAGGCCAGGTCCGGTTGGCCGCTGTTGGCGCGGCACCAGGCCACGTCCGACAGCAGGCTGCTGCCCAGACGCTCCAACCCGAGTGACATGGCCTGCGGCAGGTGCTGCTCATACAGTTCGCGCGCTTCTTCAAAGCGCCCCTCCACCGTCAGCACCTGCGCCCGCAGCACGGGCGTGAGCTCATTCATCATGGCCGCGCCCACGGCCGCGTCGTAGTGGCGGATGGAGTCCACGCTCAGCAGCATCTCCTGCACACGCACACTGCCGATGAGGCTTTCGCGGCGCAGCAACGCCACCCGCATGGCCGCCATGTTGAACATCAGCGCGGAGAGCGTGGTGTCGTCACCCTCGGTGGCGGCATGGCGGCGTGCAAGCAGGTACCAGCGCTGCGCGGCCTCGCCGTCCCCCGCGTAGTGCCAGGACAATCCCAGCGCCATGCCGAGCCGCGCCAGCGCGCCGTGGTCCTGCTCCGGCCGGGCCGTTGCCAGACAGCGGCGGGCGCATTCGATGACCGCTTCCGGGTCGTGGCGCACAAAGGCCAGTTGGGCCAGCCACGCATCGGCCAGCACCTGCACCTCTTCCAGCCCGGGGTGGGTGGTGGCGATGGCATGGGCGCGCAGGATGCGCTCCTGCGCCGGTTGCACGGAGAAGCCGTTGTAGTAGGTCATCAGCCCCTCCGCCAGATGCAGCCACGCGCCGATGTCGGCATGAGGATGCTGGAAGGAGAGCTGGTGCAGGATGGTGAGCGCTTCACGCGCCTCCGCCAGTGCGCCGTGGCGTGCCAGTTGCATGGCGCGACGGGCCCGCGGCACCACCGAGGCCATGGGGGTCGGCGCGGCGGCGACCTGCTGGTCCAGCTGTTTCAGCAGCCGCGATCGGGCCGTGGCAGGGGCAGCAGCAGGGGGGGGCGTGGAATCGGCCATGGTCGGGGCCGGTATCAGCGCGTGAGGCGCTCCAGCGCCTCCTGGTACTTGGCGGCGGTGTTGCTGATCACCTCGGCCGGCAGGGCTGGCGCAGGCGCCACCTTGCCCCAGGGCTTGCCGTCCACGGTGGCCTGCTCCAGCCAGTCGCGCAGGAACTGCTTGTCATAGCTGGGCGGGTTGCTGCCCACGGCGTAGCTTTCAGCGGGCCAGTAGCGCGAGGAGTCGGGCGTGAGCACCTCGTCCATCAACGTCAGCGTGCCGTCGGCATCCAGGCCGAATTCGAACTTGGTGTCCGCGATGATGATGCCCTTGGTGAGGGCAAAGTCGGCTGCGCGGCGATAGAGCTGGATGGCGATGTCGCGCACGCGCTCCGCCAGGTCACGGCCGATGATCTCGACGCAGCGGTCGAAATCGATGTTCTCGTCGTGGTCGCCCATCTCGGCCTTGGTGGCCGGCGTGAAGATGGGCTCGGGCAGCTTGCTGGCGTTCTGCAGCCCGGCCGGCAGTTGCACGCCGCAGACCTGGCCGTTGGTCTTGTATTCCGCCCAGCCGCTACCGGCGAGGTATCCGCGCACCACGGCCTCGATGGGCAGCGGCTTCAGGCGCTTGACCAGCATGGCGCGGCCACGCACCTGCGCCTGCTCGGCGGCGGTGACCACGGAGAGCGGGTCGTCGCCGGTGAGGTGGTTGGGGACGATGCCGTCGAGCTTGTCGAACCAGAACAGCGCCATCTGCGTCAGCAGCGCGCCCTTGCCCGGGATGGGCTCGTCCATGATCACGTCGAAGGCCGAGATGCGGTCCGACGCGATCATGAGGATGCGGTCTTCGCCCACCGCATAGTTCTCGCGCACCTTGCCGCGCGCGATGAGAGGGAGGGAGGTGATCGAAGAGGTATGCAGTGCGGCGGTCATGGGCGGGAGCACACTCGGAGAGTGCGAGGCTGGTGCGGGAGGAACGCCAGGATTCTAGGGGAGCGCGGCGCAATGCGCCGCCGGCGCCGCAGGCATGCGCGCGGGGGACCGCTCAGCGCGGGGCGACCGCGCCGAAGCCGGCGTAGCGCGCGATGAAACGGGCTTTGCCCTCGCGCTCGAAGCGGGCCTCGTCCCAGTCGCCGCTTTCCAGCTGATGGACGCATTCCGGCTTGAACAGATAGGTCCAGGCCCGCAGGGGCTGGCCATCGGGGCCGGTGATCAGGACTTCGCTGCGTTGGTAGTCACCGCCCTCGAAGTCATCGAGCCGCGCCCAGGCCGTCTCCGGCAGGTCGAGATAGACGAAGCCGGACACGCTTGCACCGGTATGCGGACACATGCCGGGATAGTCCTGCCCACGCACAGGGTGGCGGGCGTGGTCCGACAACCTGGCCGGCTGCGGCGGATGCGCCGGCGCGGCGTCGGGTCCGCAGACCCGCGCCATGATGTCGGACCACATCAGCGACCCGTAGGCGAACAGATGTGCCATGCCGGTGCGCGCTCCAGGGCCGGCAGCCGCTTACTGCACCACCTGGGCCAGCTCGCCATTGGCGTAGGCCTTGGCGGTGTCCACCAGGCTGCGGGGCTTGATCTTGCCGGCCTGGCCTTCGCAGTTGAACTCGAGGTAGCGTTGCTTGCACACCAGCTTGGCGGCTTCACGGGCGGGCTTGAGCCACTCGCGGGCGTCGAACTTCTCGGGGTTCTCGAACAGGAACTTTCGCACGGCGCCAGTCATGGCCAGGCGGATGTCGGTGTCGATGTTGATCTTGCGAACGCCGTACTTGATGGCTTCCTGGATCTCCTCGACCGGCACGCCGTAGGTTTCCTTCATGTTGCCGCCGTACTGGCGGATCACTTCCAGCAGTTCCTGCGGCACGCTGGAAGAGCCGTGCATCACCAGATGGGTGTTGGGGATGCGGGCGTGGATTTCCTTGACGCGGCTGATGGCCAGGATGTCGCCCGTGGGCTTGCGGGTGAACTTGTAGGCGCCGTGGCTGGTGCCGATGGCGATGGCCAGCGCGTCCAGGCCGGTGGCCTTGACGAATTGCGCAGCTTCTTCCGGGTCGGTCAGCAGGGCGGCATGGTCCAGCACGCCTTCGGCGCCGATGCCGTCCTCTTCACCGGCCATGCCGGTTTCCAGGGAGCCGAGGCAGCCCAGTTCGCCTTCCACCGTCACGCCGACGCGGTGCGAGAGCTGCACCACCTGGCGGGTGACGTCGATGTTGTAGTCGAACGAGGCGGGGGTCTTGCCGTCGGGCATCAGGGAGCCGTCCATCATGACGGAGCTGAAGCCCAGGTCGATGGCGCCCTGGCAGATGGCGGGCGTCTGGCCGTGATCCTGGTGCATCACCAGGGGGATGTGGGGATAGGACTCCACGGCGGCCTGGATCAGGTGCTTGATGAAGCTTTCACCGGCGTACTTGCGGGCGCCAGCGCTGGCCTGGAGGATGACGGGCGCGTTGACCTCGTCGGCGGCAGCCATCACGGCCTGCACCTGCTCAAGGTTGTTGACGTTGAACGCCGGAATGCCATAGCCCTGTTCGGCGGCATGGTCCAGCAGTTGGCGCATCGAGACGAGTGCCATGAAGGTTCTCCGGAGAAGTGAAAAATCCTGGGCCGTGGAACAGCATTTCGAAGCGCTGTAACCACGCCGTAACTGCGACGATTCTAAACAGGCGCCATGGCGGGACCTGTAACGACCCACAAACAGGTGGCGCACGCTTCGTGGGCATCAGCCCCCCCTGGCTGGGGGTCTGTTCGCTTGCGCACGGAGGAGCGAGGCCGGTAGGCTTGGGGTCGGCGGGCTGGTGCTGTCGCAGTGTCTGCGACAGGAGAGCAAACTTCGTGCCTTGTGCCCACCGCCATGGCTTCTCACCGCCCTGCCCTTTGCCGCATTACCTGAAGCTTCATGACCCGTCTTGTGCTGGACCAGCTCACCCTCTGGATTACCGCCGCCGCCCACGAACATGGGCTGGACCTGGCCAGCCACATCGAGGAGCGCACGGGTGCCAGCCGGCGCGCTGCGCAGGCGGCGCTGAAGCGGCTGGTGGAGGCGCAGTGGCTGGTACGCACGGGCACGGACCGGCGGCCGGTGTTTGCGCCGGGGCCGTTGCGGCAGGTGGTGCGCAGCCTCACGCTGCACCAGTTGCAGGAGGACGTGGCGTGGCAACGGGACTTTGCGCCCCACTTCGACTTCCCGCGGCATGTGCAGCGGATGGTGCAACATGGTTTCACCGAGCTGGTGAACAACGCGATTGATCACAGCGGCGGCACCAGCGTGACGGTGTCGCTGCGGCAGACGCCGCGGCATGCGCAGTTGCTGGTCTCCGACGATGGATGCGGGGTGTTTGAGAAGATCTGCGGCACTTACGAATTGGCGGATGCCCAGCACGCGATGCTGGAGCTGAGCAAGGGGCGGCTGACGACGCAGCCGCAAGCGCATACCGGGCGGGGGTTGTTCTTCAGCTCCCAGTTGGCAGACGTGTTCGACATCCACGCCAACGGAAAGGCCTTCCAGCGCCGCGCCTGGGAAGGCAACGCCTGGCTGCCGGGGCGCGGGCTGCCCCGGCAAGGCAGCTCCATCTACATGGCCGTTTCGCTCGACACCACCCGCACGCTGGACCAGGTCCTTCAGCAGTGGAGCGTGGACGGCACCGGCATCACCTTCGACCAGACCCGGATCATGCTGCAGTTGGTCGTCGGGCCAGGACAGATGCTCGACTCCCGCGCGCAAGCCCGCCGGGTGGCGGCTCGGTTGCCCCAGTTCAAACGCGCCGAAGTGGACTTTGCAGGCGTGGAGGATGTGGGGCATGCGTTTGCGGATGAGCTGTTTCGGGTGTTTGCGCGGGCGCATCCGGAGGTAGCGCTGGTGCCGCTGAACATGACGCCTCGGGTGGCGGCGTTGATTCAAGCCGCCCAGAGCGCGTGAGGCGCGACATGGCCACAGAAAACAAAAGGCTCCGGTACACCGGAGCCTTCAAGGAATGCCAGCTTCCACCAGAGGGTGAGGGAGCACCGCCCCCAATCTCCCCTCATCCCACGCGGCAGACCTTCAGCATGTTGGTCCCACCCGGGTACCCCATCGGCTCCCCGCAGGTGATGGCATAGGTGTCGCCAGGCATCAGCACGCCTCGCGCAATCAACAATTCTTCAGCCGCCTTCAGCGCCTGATCCCGATCTTCGAAGTTGGGCATCAACACCGGCGTGACATTCCGGTAGAGCGCCATTTTGCGATGGGTCAGCACCTGCGACGTCAGCGCATAGATGGGCACATGGATCCGATGGCGGCTCATCCAAAGCGCCGTCGAGCCGGACTCCGTCAGCGCCACAATCGCCTTGCAGCCCAGGTGGTGCGCCGTGAACAGCGCGCCCATGGCAATGGATTGGTCAATGCGGCCAAACTGGCGGTTTGCGAAATCGGTGTCCAGGCTCACGAACTCGGCGTTCTCGGCCTCCAGCGCAATGCTGGCCATCTGCTGGATGGTCTCGACCGGGAAACGCCCCGCAGCCGTCTCAGCACTCAACATCACAGCATCCGTGCCGTCCAGCACCGCGTTGGCCACGTCCGACACCTCGGCACGCGTCGGCACCGGGTTCACGATCATCGACTCCATCATCTGCGTGGCCGTGATGCAGAGCTTGTCCAGCTCCAGCGCCATGCGGATCATGCGCTTTTGCAGCGCCGGCACAGCCGCATGGCCCACTTCCACCGCCAGGTCGCCACGGGCCACCATGATGCCGTCGCTGGCCTTCAGAATGGCTTCCAGATGAGGGATGGCTTCGTAACGCTCGATCTTGGCAATCATGCCGGGCTTGTGACGCCACGGCTCACCAGCCACGTTGGCCAGCTGCCGAGCCATTTCCATATCGGTGGCGTTCTTCGGGAAGCTCACCGCCAGATACTCGCACTGGAAGGACATCGCCGTCTTGATGTCCTCCATGTCCTTGGCCGTCAGGGCCGGAGCCGTCAGGCCACCACCCTGCTTGTTGATGCCCTTGTTGTTGGACAGCTCACCACCCTGCTTCACGATGGTGTGCACCTGCGAGCCGCGCACCGACTCCACGATCAGCACCAGCAGACCGTCATTCAACAGCAGCGTGTCCCCAGGCTTCACGTCACGGGGCAGTTCCTTGTAGTCCAGGCCCACGCACTGCTCGTTACCCAATTCGGTGCGGTCGGCGTCCAGGACAAACGGCGTGCCGTTCACCAGCTCGATCTTGCCGTTCTCGAACTTGCCCACTCGGATCTTGGGGCCCTGCAGGTCGGCCATGATGGCCACTTCCTTGCCGGCACGGGCAGCAACCTCACGCACCAGACGGGCACGGTCGATGTGGTCCTGCGCCTTCCCGTGCGAAAAATTCAGCCGGACCACGTCCACGCCAGATTGAATCATCCGCTCCAGCACCTCCGGTGAGGACGATGCAGGACCCAGGGTGGCGACGATCTTGGTGGCGCGGAACATGGCGTTGTCTCGGTCTGAAATTTAGTTACAGCCGCCGATTATGGATCGCATCGGCGGCTGTGAGGGGTACCGGTAGGTTACCAGCGGGTTTCCAACACAGCGGGCGTTACACGCCTCTTTCCGCTTGCACGTCCGCCACAGCCAACGCCGTCATGTTGACGATGCGGCGTACGGTGGCAGAAGGGGTCAGGATGTGCACCGGACGCGCCGCACCCAGCAGGATGGGGCCCACCGTGACACCCTGGCCGCCCACGATCTTCAGGACGTTGAACAAAATGTTGGCCGCGTCCAGCGTCGGCAACACCAGCAGGTTGGCCGCGCCCTTGAGCGTGCTGTCCGGCAGGAAGGTGTTGCGCACGTCTTCCGACAATGCGGCGTCTCCATGCATCTCGCCATCACACTCGATGTCCGGATGCTGCTGCACGAACAGGTCGCGAGCCTCACGCATCTTCAGGGCGGAAGGCCGCTTGCTGGAACCAAACATGGAGTGCGACAGGAAGGCCAGCTTGGGCGGCAGGCCGAAACGCTGAAGCTCTTCCACCGCCTGCGCGGCAATCTCCGCCAGCTGGCTGGCATCCGGGTCGTCATTGACGAAGGTGTCGGCGATGAACAGCGTGCGCTGCTCCAGCATCAACGCATTCATCGTGGCGAAGTTGCGCACGCCCGGCTTGCGGCCGATGAGGTTGTCGACATGCTCCAGGTGCGAGTCAAAACGACCCACCAGGCCGCAGATCATCGCGTCGGCATCGCCCAGGCGGATGGCCAGCGCACCAATGGTGGTGTTGGAGCGGCGCACCGCCGACTTGGACATCTCGGGGGTGAAGCCCTCGCGGCCCATGACCTCGTGATACGCCTCCCAGTACTGGCGGAAACGCGCGTCGTTTTCCGGGTCGATGACCGCCACATCCTCGCCCAGCTTCAGGCGCAGGCCGGCACGCTGGATGCGCATCTGGATGACCTCCGGACGGCCGATCAGCGTGGGCTTGGCCAGACCTTCGTCCAGCGCCACCTGCACGGCACGCAGCACACGCTCGTCTTCGCCCTCGGCGTAGATCACCCGCGCAGGGTTGGCCTTGGCCGCCGCGAACACCGGGCGCATGAACATGCCGGTCTGGTAGACAAAACGCGAGAGTTGCTCGCGATAGGCATTCATGTCCTCGATCGGACGGGTGGCCACGCCGGACTCGGCCGCCGCCTTCGCCACCGCCGGGGCAATGCGCAGGATCAGGCGTGCATCAAACGGCTTGGGGATGATGTAGTCCGCCCCAAACACCAGCTCCTGGCCGGGATAGGCCGCCGCCACTTCGGGCGGCGTCTCGGCCTTGGCCAGCGCCGCAATCTCGCGCACGCAGGCCAGCTTCATCGCTTCGGTGATCTTGGTGGCGCCGCAGTCCAGCGCACCACGGAAGATGTAGGGGAAGCACAGGACGTTGTTGACCTGGTTCGGATAGTCCGAACGGCCCGTGGCCATGATGCAGTCCGGGCGGGCCTGCTTGGCCAGCTCGGGACGGATCTCGGGTTCCGGATTGGCCAGCGCCAGGATGATGGGCTGGCGCGCCATGGTGGACACCATCTCGGCGCTCAGCACACCGGCAGCGGAACAGCCCAGGAACACGTCGGCGTCCTTGACGACGTCCGCCAGCGTGCGGGCGCTGGTGACCTGGCAATAACGGCGCTTGGATTCGTCCAGGCGGTCCGCATCGGCACGCTCGCTCTGGATCACGCCCTTGGAGTCCACCACAAACACATGCTCGCGCTTGATGCCCAGGCCCACCATCACGTCCAGGCAGGCAATGGCCGCAGCACCCGCGCCAGACACCGCCACCTTCACCGCAGCAATGTCCTTGCCCACCAGCTCCAGGCCGTTGAGCAACGCCGCGCTGGAGATGATGGCCGTGCCGTGCTGGTCGTCGTGGAAGACCGGAATGTTCATCCGGGCGCTGAGCTGCTTCTCGATGTAGAAGCACTCCGGCGCCTTGATGTCTTCCAGGTTGATGCCGCCCAGCGTGGGCTCCATGGCCGCAATGATCTCGACCAGCTTGTCCGGATCACGCTCGGCCAGTTCGATGTCAAAGACATCAATACCGGCAAACTTCTTGAACAAGCACCCTTTGCCCTCCATCACCGGCTTGGCCGCCAGCGGGCCAATGTCGCCCAGGCCCAGCACCGCCGTGCCGTTGGTGATCACACCCACCAGATTGCCCCGCGAGGTGTACTCGGCGGCCAGCGTCGGGTCTTTCTCGATGTCCAGGCAGGGGTAGGCCACGCCCGGCGAATACGCCAGGGACAGGTCACGCTGGTTGGACAACGCCTTGGTCGGCGTCACGGCAATCTTCCCGCGTGTGGGGAAGCGGTGATAGTCCCGCGCCGCTTCACGCAGGGCGGCTTCGGCAGGACTCAGGCCAAGGCCGTCGTTGTGTTCACTCATTCGGGTTCTCCGTCGCGACAAATGCGAATCTGGGTCCAGACAAGGCCCCCTGCCGCCGCGTACATGCCATTAGACAGGAGACCCTAGGTAAATTCCTGGGGGCGCAAAGCTTAAATCCTGTTCGCCCCGCCTGCAGATGCTTTCAGTTTTAACTGGCATGCAAAGATGGCCATGCAACGGGCGCTCATCAGCCCAACCACGTCGGCATTCGCACACCCTACCGGGAGATCTCCCCAGAACGCGGGCGTGGCAAGACGCGCCAGATGCCCCCCCGATACCTAGAATCGCGCGCCGGCCTGCAGCCATCAGATCCTCCCAGCATGACTTCCCAGACACTTCCATCGCGTCAAACCACCCCTCGGCCCCGCGGCACCGGGAGCCCCCAAGCGCCGTCCCGCAGCCTGGCCCGTATCTTGTGCCTGGGTGCCCTGCTGTCCATGGCCAGCGCCGCCTTCGCCCAGGTGCAGGGCGCCGGGGCCTCGTTCCCGTCGCTGGTGTATGGCCGCTGGGCCACGGCCTATGAGAAGAGCAGTGGCGGCCAGGCGGTCCAGTACAAGGCCACCGGATCCGGTGACGGCGTGAAGCGCATCACCGCGCGGGAAGTGCAGTTTGGCGGCAGCGATTCGCCGCTGCCAGCGGACGAGCTGGCCAAGCGCCACCTGGTGCAGATCCCCATGCTGGTGGGCGGCATCGTGCCGGTGGTGCATCTGCCCAGCGTGCCGGAAGGCCGCCTGCAATTGACCGGCGAAGTGCTGGCCGACCTGATGGCCGGCCACATTCGCCTGTGGAATGACCCACGCATCACAGCGCTCAACCCCGGCCTGCCCTTGCCCGCCCTGCCCGTGCGCCGCGTGGTGCGCGCCGACAAATCCGGCACCACCGAAGGCTTCACGCGTTATCTGAGCGAGGTGTCGAGCAGCTTCGCTACCGACATCGGCACCAGCAGCCTGCCCAAGTGGCCCGGTGAGGTGGAGCGTGCCGAAGGCAACGACGGGATGGTCAAGGCCCTGAAGGCCGTGCCGGGCTCGCTGGCCTACGTCAGCTACGACCGTGTGCAGGCCGAGCGGCTGAATGCCGCGAAACTGCGCAATGCCGCTGGCCAGTGGGTGGCCGCCACCGAGGCCGGCTTCCGCGCCGCGATTGCGGACAGCGACCTCTCGCGCCGGGGCGATGACCTGGCGACGCTGATGAACCGCCAGGGCGCCGCCAGCTGGCCCATCACGATGACCAGCTTCGTGCTGATCGACGCCACCCCCGCCAAGGGCGGTGACGCCTCCCCGGTGATGCGCTTCCTGTACTGGTGCTTCATGCATGGCGACGACCTGACGCGCGGCACCGGCTTTGCACCTCTGCCCCTGGCGTTGCAGTCGAAGCTGGCCGCACGCTTTGGATCGGTCAAGGCGCAGGACGGTCAGGCGCCCGCCTATCAGTCCATGTGATCCCCTGCACTGAAGACCAGGCGCCGCTCACCGGCAGCTGCCGCGTGAGACCCCCAGGTCCGCAGCGGCATCACAAAAACAAAGGGGCGCCATCGGCGCCCCTTCTGCTTGGTGTTGCGGGCAGGCCCTGAGCCTGCACCCCATCAGCCCGCCGCGCGGCGGCTCAGGATCTCGAAGGCCGGCAATGTCTTGCCTTCCAGCACTTCCAGGAAGGCACCACCGCCGGTGGAGATGTAGCCCACGTCCTTCTCGATGCCGTACTTGGCGATGGCCGCCAGGGTGTCGCCACCACCCGCAATCGAGAACGCGTCCGACGCGGCAATGGCGCGGGCAATGGTCTCCGTGCCCTGGGCAAAGGCATCGAACTCGAACACCCCCACCGGGCCATTCCAGACAATGGTGCCGGCCGCCTTGAGCTGCTCGGCCAGCAGGGCCGAGGTCTTGGGGCCGATGTCCAGGATCAGATCGTCATCCGCCACGTCCGTCGCGGCCTTGACCGTGGCGGGCGCGTCAGCCGCAAAGGCCTTGGCGGTGACCACGTCCACGGGAATGGGTACGGCAGCGCCACGCGCCTTCATCGACTCGATCACCGCCTTGGCTTCCGCCAGCAGGTCGGGTTCGGCCAAGGACTTGCCGATCTTCAAGCCGGCCGCCAGCATGAAGGTGTTGGCGATGCCGCCGCCCACGATCAGGCCGTCCACGTTGTTGGAGAGTGACTTCAGGATGGTGAGCTTGGTGGAGACCTTGGAGCCGGCCACGATGGCCACCAGTGGACGCTTGGGATTGGCCAGCGCCTTGGTGATGGCGTCGATCTCCGCAGCCAGCAGCGGGCCGGCACAGGCGATCTTGGCGTATTGGGCAATGCCGTAGGTGGAGGCCTCGGCGCGATGAGCCGTGCCAAAGGCGTCGTGCACGAAGATGTCGCACAGGGCCGCCATCTTGCGGGAGAGCTCTTCGCTGTTCTTCTTCTCGCCCTTGTTCACACGGCAGTTTTCCAGCAGCACCACCTGGCCCGGCGCCACCTCCACACCGTCCACCCAGTTGGCCTTCAGCGGCACGTCGCGGCCCAGCAGCTCACCCAGACGCCTGGCCACAGGGGCGAGCGAATCCTCGGGCTTGAACTCGCCCTCGGTCGGGCGGCCCAGGTGCGAGGTGACCATCACTGCCGCGCCAGCCTTGAGGGCCAGCTCGATGGCGGGAATGCTGGCACGCACCCGCGTGTCTTCAGTGATCTCGCCCGCATCGTTGAGCGGAACATTCAGGTCAGCGCGGATGAATACACGCTGGTTGGCGACCTTGCCGGCACTGACCAGATCGGCGAAACGCAAGACATTCATGGTGATTCGTCTGAAGTTGTGGGAATGCGTTGCGGCCAGCCGCTGCTCACGCGGCCGCTGGCGCAAATCGGGCGAAGCTTACCAAGACCCTGGCAGGAGCCGGCCCGGTTACCAGCCCAGGCCGATGCGCAGCGCCAGCATCACCACCGTGCCACTGACGATGGTGCCCAGGATGCCGCGCTTCCAGAAGAAGTAGGCGGTGGCCGTGGCGGTGGCATAGAGCCGGGCGTCTTTCCAGGTGGCGATGAGCTCGCCCTGTGTCATGACGATCTCCGGCACGATGACGGCCGCGAGCGCGGCCAGGGGCGCGTAGCGCAGCCCGTCGCGCAGCCAGTCCGGCATGGGGATCTCGCGGTCCGGAATGAGGAAGAAGCCGCGCGTGACCATGGTGATCAGCGCCATGCCGGCAATGCCCAGCAGCGTTTCCCAGAAGCTCATGTCGGCCTTCCGCCGTGGGCCGTGGGGCCGCCCGGCGGCACCCATCGCTCCATCATCAGGCCCGCAGCCACAGCGGCCGCAATGGCCACCAGGATGTTCAGGCGCAGCGGCAGCCCATACGCGGCCACGGCGGCGCAGGCAGCCACAGCGGCCGAGACCCAGCTGTTGCGGTTGCCCAGCAGGGAATAACTCAGCCCCAGCAAGGCCAGCACGCCAGCAAAACCCAGGCCCCAGTTCGTCGGGATGCGGTCCGCCAGCAAGATGCCGGCAATGGCGGGCAACTGCCACGCCACCCAATTGATGGCCACGCCGCCCCAGAAATAAGGGACCTGGCGCTCCGGGTCCGGCTTCATCTCGGGGAAACGCTTGAGGAAGGCCACGTAGTTCAGGTCAGCCGCGAAGTAGGCGATCCACAGGCGCTGCCGGCGCGGCAACGGGGCGAGGTAATGCCGCCACTGGGTACTGAAGATGACAAAGCGCAAATTGACGCAGAAGGAGGTGGCCCATAGCACCCACAGCGGGGCGCCACTGGCAATCAGCGGCAACGAGGCCAGTTGGGAGCTGCCAGCAAACACCACCAGGCTCATGAACAGGGCCATGCCCACGCTCAACCCGCTCTTGACCATGGCCACGCCCGTCACCAGGCCCCAGGCGGAGATGCCCAGCGTGATGCCCACCATGTCCTTGGCACCTTGCTTGAATTCGGGGTGGCGCCAGTGCGCGGGGAGGAGATCGGCCATGCCGGAATTGTCGGCCCTCACGCGCGCAAGGTGTCGCCCCTCGCCCACGACAGCCTGGCCACCCATCCGGCATTCGCCCGCCAGCCGCCCTCGGTGGCCAACGTCGATGGCTCATCATGCGGGCGAAAACCGCCCGGTGATCCGAGCGGGCTGCAGTGCCGGGTTCAGTCCTTCGGCTCAGTCCTTCAGTCGGCGCACGGAGCCGGATCCCGCGTTGGACATGCTGATTTCGGGGTTGCCCAGATAACCGACGTCACCCGACCCGACAATGTTCACATCCAGCCGCTTGCGGGCCTGCACCGAGACATCGCCGCTGCCGGCGATGCTGACCTTGGCATCCTCCACCACCAGTTCCCGGGCCTTCACGTCTCCGCTGCCGGCGACGTTGACGGTGAGGGTGGTGGCCTTGCCGTTGGCCACGATGTCGCCGCTGCCGGACACCCGCAGGCCGATGCGTTCCGCCTCCAGGCCATTGAAGCGGATGTCCCCACTGCCGGCAATGCTGGCATCCACCGACCCGGTGGTTTTCATCGCCTCGACCCGAATTTCGCCAGAGCCGTTGATGGACACGCCACGCAGCTGGCGCATCTCCAGCGTGATGGTTGGTGTGGTCCTGCTGCTGAGCTGGAAGCCGCGCCGCGCACCGATTTCCAGCGTCCGCCCCTTGCTGCTCTCCACCACGCGGATCTCCAGGTAGGGGTGCAGGTTGCTGTCGGTGCGGATCTCCACCTTGTCGGCGCTGCCCTGGCGCACCACCACCTTGAAGCTGCTGGCCAGCGCCACCGCATCAAAGGCCCCCAGGTCGCGCCGGTCGGTGGTGATGTCTCCGCCGCCTTCCACGTGCTGGGAGCCACCGAAACTCCAGGACCAGGCTTGGGCAGAGCCGGCAGCCGCCAGGCCGAGCACGGTGATGGCGAAGAAGCGGCGCGTGATGTTGTTCATGAGGGCGATCTCCTGGGATACGGAATGATCGCATCATCGGGGTACGGCCCCGGCTGGGGCCAGCCCGGGGTGACGAACTGCATCGGGACCGGGATCAGGTGCAGCCACGGCGGAACAAGTGCAGCGCAGCGCCCGGAGGAGCTCTAGTGCCCCCCGCAGCGCCCGCGGCGGCTCAATGGCTGCTCTTGCCGCCCTTGCCCGACTTCTCACCCTTGGCCGGCTTGGCCGATTCCTCGGTGTCATCCGAGTCGGACGCGGGCTCGGCCGGCTTGCTGGCCGCAGGGTTGGCCACCAGCGGACGGGTACCTTCGAGTTTGTTCTCCCGCATGTACTCGTCCATCTCGCGCCAGCCTTCGTAGATGGAGGCTTTCTGCGCCTTGGGGTTGAGGGCGTAGCAATCTTCGATGGCGCGCATGGCGTTGCGGCACGCGCCGCCAATGGCCTTGCCTTCGGCCTCCTTGGCGGCCGCCACCTTGGCGGGGTCCTCGATGCCGAGCTGGTCGCAACCGGTCAGCAGCAGAAGGCCGACCAGGGCAGCGGGTACCAGCGACGTCTGTGCCAGGGATGAGTGCGCGAGGGATGTGTGCGCCAGGGCGGCCGGCAGCCGGAAGATGGACCGGCGGCGGGCCGGCAGGGCCGACGAGGAAGAGGACGCGCTGAGCTTCATCATGTCCATATCGGCCTGGCGTGACGCCGCTTGAGGAAGAGTTACCGGCGCACCATCGCCATCAGGCGCGCAATGCGCTCCTCGGTCGAGGGGTGCGTGCTGAACAGGCCACGCAGTCCACCGCCGGAGAGCGGGTTCATGATCATCATCTGGGCCGTTTCCGGGTGACGCTCGGTGGTTTCCAGAGGAATGCCCTGAGCATAGCGGTGGATCTTGTCCAGGGCGGCCGCCAGGGCCTGCGGGTCACCGGAGATCTCGGCACCGCCACGGTCCGCCTCGAACTCGCGGGCACGGCTGATGGCCATCTGGATGAGGCTGGCGGCAATCGGCGCGAGGATGGCCACCAGCAGGCCGACCAACGGGTTGGCCGGGCGGCCTTCGCTGTCTCGACCGCTGAAGAACACCGCAAAGTTGGCCAGCGCAGAGATGGCACCGGCCATGGTGGCACTGATGGTGGAGATGAGGATGTCCCGGTGCTTCACGTGGGCCAGCTCGTGCGCCATGACGCCACGCAGCTCACGCTCGCTGAGCACGCGCAGGATGCCGGTGGTCGCCGCCACGGCGGCATGTTCGGGGTTGCGGCCGGTGGCGAAGGCGTTGGGGGCGTCTTCCTCGATGAGGTAGACACGCGGCATCGGCAGCTGGGCACGGTCGGCCAGTTCACGCACCATGCGGTAGAACTGCGGCGCGCTGCGCTCGTCCACCTCCTGGGCGTTGTACATCTTCAGCACCATCTTGTCCGAGAACCAGTAGCTGAAGAAGTTCATGGCCAGCGCAAAGATCAGCGCGATCACCATGCCCTGCTGGCCTCCAATGACGGAACCGATCACCACGAAGAGCGCGGTGATGGCAGCCATCAGGATGGCAGTCTTCATCAGGTTGAACATGGCAAACCTCCTCAATCCTCACAAAACAAGAAACCGGCACGGCCATCGCTGGACGCAGCAATCGCTGGACAGTACACCGTCCTGAAGATCCATGTGGCGGCGTTATACGGCGCTTCAAGTCGGATTCCCCTGAGCGGCGATGAGAGGGGACCGAACTCCTCAGCCGAGCCGCTCACCGGGCTGCAGCGGCCTGGCCTGCAGGAAGGCCGAGGCCGGCAGGCGCTTGCCGCCGGCACGTTGCAATTCAACCAGCCGGACGGTGCCACGGCCACAAGCCACGACAGGTCCATCGGCAGAGACGGCGACGATCTCGCCCGGCGCGGCCGACTGGCCCGCCTCGGCCACCACCTCGGCGCGCCAGACCTTGAGCGGCTCTCCATCCAGCTGGGCCAACCCGCCAGGGAAGGGGTCGAAGGCGCGCAGGCGGCGGGCGATCTGGGCGGCGTCCTCGTCCCAGCGGATCTGGCTTTCGGCCTTCTCGATCTTGTGGGCGTAAATGACGCCGGCTTCGGGCTGCTGGCGAGGTTGCAGCGACGCCGTGGCGGCCAGCGTCAGCGCCTGGACGACCATGCGGCCACCCAGTGCGGCCAGCCGGTCATGCAGCGACGCCGTGGTGTCGTCCGGGGCGATCGGCAGGCGCTCTTCCAGCAGCATGTCGCCCGTGTCCAGGCCCTCGTCCATCTGCATGATGGTGATGCCGGTCTCGGTGTCTCCAGCCTCGATGGCGCGATGGATGGGGGCGGCCCCGCGCCAGCGCGGCAGCAGCGAGGCGTGGATGTTCAGGCAGCCCAGGCGCGGCTGGGTCAGCACCCATGCCGGCAGGATCAGGCCGTAGGCCGCCACCACCAGCACGTCCAGCCGGGCCGCTTCCAGTGCCGCGCGGCCCCTCTCGGCTTCGTCCGGGAACTTGCCATCGAGGCGAAGGCTGCGCGGTTGGGCCACGGTCACCCCATGCTGGAGCGCCAACTGCTTCACGGGCGAAGCCTGCAGCTTCATGCCGCGTCCGGCCGGGCGATCCGGCTGGCTCAGTACCAGGGGCACCGTCACGCCAGCGTCCAGCAGGGCCTGCAGGGCCACAGCGGCAAACTCGGGCGTGCCGGCGAAGCCGACCCTCAGCGTGTGGAGCGTGTCGGAATGCACGGAGGAACCGTTGTGCCCCGACATCAGCGCACTTTCGCGTCTTCGCGTGCTTTTTTCACGAGCTTGGTCTTGATGCGCTCGCGCTTGAGCGGGCTCAGGTATTCCACGAACACCTTGCCGGCCAGATGGTCCATCTCATGCTGCACGCAAACAGAGAGCAGGCCCTCGGCATCGAACTGGAAAGTGTTGCCGTCGCGGTCCAGCGCCTGCACGGTGACGGTGCGGTGCCGCATGACTTTGTCATAAATCGTAGGGACGGACAGGCAGCCTTCCTCCCCCTCGATCAGGTCATCGCTCTTGGCGATGAGCTCGGGATTGACCAGCACCAGCGGCTGGTCGCGATCTTCCGAGACATCCATCACGAGAACCCGCTCATGCACATCCACCTGAGTGGCTGCAAGGCCGACGCCCTCGGCGTCGTACATGGTTTCGAGCATGTCGGCCGCCAGTTGGCGGATGTGGTCGTCCACCACCGCCACGGGCTTGGCCACGGTGTGCAGGCGAGGATCGGGGTAACGAAGAATGTTCAGTTTCGACATGGTAGGAATGTGTGCGCTTGTGGACATCACACAACGCCGGTTTGTAAGGGCTTGCAAGCGGGGGCGGCTCCCTTCATTGCGGGTACCCCTGAATCTGGGCAGAATCGCCGCCAGCGACGGTGGATTTTCGCCGATTTGGGAAGTGCCGCCGTCGCTGGCTTGAAAGCGCCACTGGCCACGAGGGGCCTTCACTACGGGCGCGGGAGAACAAGGAATGACGCAACGGCGGCCGCTGGGCTTGACGACCATTTATGCAGCGCTGCTTGCCGGCGCTCTCATCAGCACGCCTGCAATGGCCGCTGGTGACTATCCCATCACGCCGAAGCAGCGGGAGACCGCCCAAAAGGTCTCCCAGGCTGGCGTGCCGCTGTCGGAGCTGGCGCCCAACGCGCCAGACACGTACACGGTCAAGCGTGGAGACACGCTGTGGGGCATCTCAAGCATCTTCCTGAAGTCACCGTGGCGCTGGCCCGAACTTTGGGGCATGAACAACGACCAGATCCGCAACCCCCACCTGATCTATCCGGGTCAGGTGCTGGTGCTGGTCAAGGGAGACGGGCGTGCCCGTCTGCAACTGGGCCGCGAAGTCGGCGGCAGTGGCACCAACGGCGACGTGAAACTCTCGCCGCGCGTGCGCTCCACAGATCTGAATGACGGCTCCATCGCCTCCATTCCCCAGCATCTGATCGAGCCCTTCCTGAACGAAGCCATCGTCCTCAACACCAACGAGCTGGACACGGCGCCACGCGTGGTGGCCGCCCAGGAAAACCGGGTGTGGATGACCAAGGGCGAGCTGGCCTATGGCCGTGGCGACTTCAGCAGCGGCGAGACCGAATACCGCATCTTCCGCCAGGCCAAGCCGCTGGTGGACCCGGTGACCCAGGAAGTACTGGGTTATGAAGCCGCCTTCGTCGGCACTGCCGAAGTGGTTCGCCCGGGTAGCGCGGCAGGCACGCCTGAAGAGGTGCCCACCACGCTGAAGATCGGCCTGGTGCGCCAGGAAGTGGGCGTGGGCGACCGCCTGGCCCCCATCCCGGCCCGGGGCTACACCAGCTACATGCCGCATGCCCCAGCCGGTCCGGTGGATGGCCGCATCGTTTCGGTCTATGGCGACGCCATCAACGCCGGCCAGAGCCAGATCGTGGCGCTGAACCGCGGTGCAGCGGACGGCATGGAACGTGGCCATGTGCTGGCGCTGTGGCGCGCAGGCCGTGTGATCAAGGACACCACCACCGAGGCCAAGGACGCGATCCGGCTGCCGGACGAGCGTCATGGCTCGCTGTTTGTGTTCCAGGTCTTTGACCGCGTGTCCTACGCGCTGGTGCTGACGGTGCAAGAGCCGGTCACTGCCGGCGATCGTTTCACCCAGCCCTAGCGGGCCCAACGCCGACGCCAGACAGCGATGCAACCCAAGGAACTCCGGACCTGGTTGCATCTGCTGGACAGCGTCGGCCGCGCCGCCGCCCGGCGGCTGCTGGCCCGCCACGGTGATGCCGAAGCGGTGCTGAATGCGGGTCAGGCCGGCTGGACGGGCCTGGTGACCGCCGATGAGGCCCAGCGCCTGCGCCACGGCCCACCGAAGCTCGAACAGACCTGGCATCGCACGCAGGCCTGGCTGGAGGCTTCAGACACCCACAGCGTTCTGCTGTTGGGCGACCCCGATTACCCGCCTTCCCTGTTGCACACGGCCGACCCGCCGTTGATGCTCTACCTCGATGGCCGGCGCGAGCTGCTGGGCCGGCGCGCCATCGCGGTCGTGGGCAGCCGGCATCCCACCCCCCAGGGCGAAGACAATGCCCGCATGTTTGCGGCGGGTCTGGGCCAGGCCGGTTTCTGCGTGGTCTCCGGGCTGGCCATGGGCATTGATGGCGCGGCCCATGAGGCATCGCTGAACACGGCGGGTGGCACGGTGGCGGTGCTGGGCACGGGGCTGGACCAGGTCTACCCGTTGGCCCATGAAGCCCTGGCGCGGCATATCAGCCGGCGCGGGCTGCTCGTCAGCGAGTACTTCATCGGCACGCCGCCGCTGGCGCCCAACTTCCCGCAGCGCAACCGCATCATTGCGGGCCTGGCCGAGGGCTGCCTGGTGGTGGAGGCGGCGATGAAATCCGGCTCCCTCATCACGGCGCGCATGGCCTCCGAAGCGGGCCGCGAGGTCTTCGCCATCCCGGGCTCGATCCATGCGCCGCAGTCGCGCGGTTGCCACCACCTCCTCAAGCAGGGCGCCTGCCTGGTGCAGACGCTGGAGGATCTGCTGTCCGAACTGCCTCCCACGGACCGGCCCAATGCGCAAACCGAGCATCCTGCCAGCCCGACGCACCCGTCCGGGACAACGCCCAGGCCCGCTTCTGCGACGGCGGTCCCCGGCCCTGGCCCGCTGACCGCCCCGGCCAACGATGCGGTGGGCAAGCCGGCCAAGGATGCGGGCGGCCAGCCTGCCGACCCGGCCGACACAGCCAACCCGACTCATCCCGTACTCCGGGCCTTGGGTCATGATCCCATCTCGCTGGAGCAGCTCTCCCAACGCACGGGCTGGTCGGTGAATGAACTGGCGGCCGTATTGCTGGATCTGGAGTTGGAGGGCGAGGTGGCAAGGCTGCCGGGGGCGCGGTTTCAGCGCCGTGTGCGCGCCTGATGGCGGCTGGGCCCCCTCGGTCGGGGAATATCCGTGGCGAGGCCCTGTCATTTCGGCCCGGAGGGCTTTGAGGCCCTGCGGTATAGTCCCCTCATGTTCGACGTGCTCGTCTATTTATACGAAACCTATTGGCGGCCTGACGCTTGTCCGGATCACGCCCAGCTGACCAGGAAACTGTCAGCCGTTGGCTTCGAAGACGACGAAATCCGTGATGCGCTGTCCTGGCTGGATGGCCTGGCGGCGTCCTCCCAATCCCATCACGCCGAGCCTGGCGAACGCAGCCTGCGCATTTATTCGCGCGACGAACAGGAACATCTGGGTGATGCCTCCATGGGTTTCATCAGTTTCCTGGCCTCGGCCGGCGTGCTTCCAACCGCGATGCGCGAAATGGTGATTGACCGCGCCATGGCCATCCCCGGTGGCCCGCTGGACCTGGAAGACCTGAAGATCATCGTGCTGATGGTGTTCTGGAGCCTGGGCGAAGAGCCGGATGCGCTCATCCTGGATGAATTGTTTGTGGCGCCGGAAGAACGACTGATTCACTAAGCCGAACGGCCTCCGGCCCGCCAAACAGAAAAGCCTCAGCGCGATGACCGCCTGAGGCTTTTCTGTTTGGCGGGCGTGCCGCTGCGTCGTGCTTCACGCCGGTCAACGCCAGCGGCGGGGAACGCCAGTAAGCACTCAGGCCAACAACCGACTCGGATCCACTTCCAGCTTCGCCAACGCATTGCGCGTCGCCTTCACCGTCAACGACTCGTCCTGTGCCGGCAGCATCAGGCCGGCCTGCAGGAAAGCTGCCAATCGGCTCAGCTGGAACAGCACGCCCCGTCCTTGCGGCGACACGAACAGGATCAGATGGTGGCGCATCCCGCGCCACACCAGTTGCACCGGCTCGACCCGATTCCGATAGTCCAGCATGTACCAGCTGCCCACTTGCAGCTCCCGCGCCCAGGCCAGCATCGCGGCTGTCGGCACGGTGCCCCCTTCGGCCACCACTTCCAGCCCGTCTACCTCGTGGCTCGACAAGTCCCGCACCAGGGACTCGTTGATCTCCACGCCGGCTTCCGTATTGGGCAGCATGGCTTCCAGCGTCTCCAGCTGGCTCATCAGCTCATCCAGACGCTCACGCGGAATCGCTGCGGTCTTGGCCGTGAACGCGGCAGCCAAAGCATTGTTCAGCGACCGGATCTGCTCATCCTGCCGGTCGGCCGTCATGCCCGCATGCCCCATGCCATCGCGCAGCGTCTTCAGCAGCGGTGGCAGACGCCGGATCACCTCCGCGCGGTCCTCACGTGAGACCTTCGCGCTCGCCGACCAGATCAGATCCGCCGCCGCGCGCTTCATCGACTTGGTCTGGTCCGCCTGCGGCCCATAACGCACACCCGTCACCGCCAGCACATCGGCCCAGATCTGGAACAGGAAGTCCCGCACCCCGTCCTGCACCGGCACCTCGGACAGCATCTTGCGTAGCTCGATGGTGTATTGAATGGCCAGCGTCTCACGCTGCTCCACCTGCTGGGCCAGCGAGACGCCCTTGCGGGACACCTCGTTTTCTTTCTGGAAATAGTGGTCCAGGAACTTCTCGAACTCGGTCAGCACCGTCTGGAAGACGCGCCGACCGGTGTCCGGATAGGCTTCCACCACCTGCACCACGCGCTTGATCTCACGCTCCAGCGCATCGCCGATCTCGGCCGTGGAGGTGCTGAAGCCCATCACGCAGGCGCCCATGCGGTCGATCAGACGGCGCGCGGGATGGTCTTCCGCGGCAAAGAAGTCGGGTTCGCCAATGGCCACCCGCAGCACCGGCATCTGCAGCCGGGCAAACCACACCCGCAGGGCCGGCGGAATACGCTCCTCCTGCAGGATGGCCTGAAACAGCAACGCCACCAGTTCGATGGTGGCGCGCTCAGCCGGTGTATCCGCCGCTGATTTCAGGGCCGACTTCAGCGCCTGGTTACGTTGGCGGATCTCGTCCAGCGCCTGCGGCGCCGTCATGTGGATATCCACGCCGCCCGCATCCGCCTGCTCGGCGCGACGCAACACCGCCTCTTGCGCATGCGTGATGGCAGCACCCAGGCGCTGGGAGGAATGTCTTGTGGTGGGGCCGGCGCCCATCTGCGTGGCCGGCACACCCGCCACCGAGGCGGCGGAACCGCCCACTGCCGGGCCCAACTGGGCAGACCGGGAAGGCGGGGACGGTGCCCGCGCCAGCTCCGGCACATGCCGCGCCAGTACCCGTTGCAATTGCGCCATCACTTGCTGGGCCGACTGGGTGGCCGGTGTCAGTGCGGGCGTGGCGGGCGGCTGGGGCGCCGCCGCAACGGCAGGCGCCATGCCGGCGGCCGGTGCCGGCGCCGAGCCTCCACCGGAGCCGCTGCTGGAAGCCGCAGGTGCGGAGGCGTTGCGACGGATCAGCGGCCGCAGATCCACCTCGGGCATCACGCCCTGCTGGAGCAGCCAGTGATTGCTGTCGTGATAGGCCTCGCTGAGCAGGAGCGACAACTCCTGGTGCAGCGGCCGCTGCAGCATCTGCCAGATGGAACTGGAGAGGCCGGATTCGAACCAGGCGTCCAGCACCAGCCGGGCCAGCACCTGGGCGCGCAGCAGATCCTGGTGGGGCAGGTCTTCCAGCCCTTCCAGCCGCTGCATGCGGTTGCGAAGGTCGCTGAACTCCCAGCTGGCCTTGTCCATCATCGCCAGCGCCAGGCGGGAGGCGATGATTTCGCGCTCGATCGTGTCGTCATCGACCAACGACAGATTCTGGGGACGGCTGGACAAGGAGGCGGACCGGGAATCCCCCGGGCCGTGGTGATACACATGCCGCAGCGACTTGCCCAACCGGGCGTGCCAGGGCGTGGCACAGCGCTGCCAGGCGTCGTACGCATCGCGTCGAGCCATCTGCAGCGCGTGTTCGGCTGGCTGCGAGCGCAGGTCCTGCACCGCCGTGGTGAGCGAAGCCACCACGGCAGGCAAGCCCCGCAGCAGCACTTCCGTGTGAACGCGCCGCGCCTGGGAGGCCATTGCCTGTGAGCGAGCGTCTGCGGCGGTCATCGAAGAAGGGAGTTAATAACTGCGGCTGACTCTACTACACCACTGCGCCTGCGTTGGGGTCGTCAGGATCCTCCCGCTTGGCGGAATGCTTGACGAGATCTTCCCGCTTGACGCCCAACCACATGGCAATGGCCGCCGCCACGAAGACGGACGAGTAGATGCCGAACAGGATGCCGATCGTCAGCGCGATGGCGAAGTAGTGCAAAGTCGGGCCGCCGAAGAACAGCATCGACAGCACCATCATCTGGGTGGAGCCGTGGGTGATGATGGTCCGGCTGATGGTGGAGGTGATGGCGTGGTCGATCACCTCATGGGTGTTGAACAACCGGTATTTGCGGAAGGCTTCCCGCACCCGGTCGAAGATCACCACGGATTCGTTCACCGAGTAACCGAGCACCGCCAGCACCGCCGCCAACACCGCCAGCGAGAATTCCCACTGGAAGTAGGCGAAGAAGCCCAGGATGATCACCACGTCGTGCAGGTTGGCGATGATGCCGGCAATGGCGAACTTCCACTCGAAGCGGAACGCCAGGTAGCACACGATGCCCAGCACGGTGGCCAGCAGCGCGTAGGCCGCGTTGGTGGCCAGCTCCGCCCCCACGGACGGGCCGATCAACTCGCTCTTGGCCAGCGACAGCGGCTCGGTATCGCCCACCGCGCAGGCCTGCTTGCTGACGGCCTCGCCCTGCGGCGACACCGACTGGTGCTGCACCACCGCGCCGTTCTCGGCCTTGCACAGCGCCTCGAAGACGTTCTTGACGATGACGTCCTGCTTCACCTCCGGCTTCACCGGCAGGCGGATCATGACGTCACGGGTGGTGCCGAAGTTGGTGACCTGGACCTCGCCAAACCCCATCTGCTCGACCACATGCCGGGTCTTGTTGATATCCGCCGGCTGGGCGTAGGCCACCTCGATGGAGGTGCCACCGGTGAATTCGATGGAGAAATGCAGCCCGCGCGTGACGAGGAAGAACACGGCGGCGGCGAAGGTCAGGAAGGACACGACGTTGAAGATCAACGCGTGCTTCATGAACGGGATGTCCCGTTTGATTCGGAAGAATTCCATGGCGTTGTGCGCTCTGTGCTAGGTGGCGGCCCTCAAGGGGCCTTCACCGCGTCGTTGACCACATCGTTGGCCTGGCTGCCGGCGGCGCCAGGTTCGGTAGCAGGCTTCCAGACGGTCCCGATGGACACGCCCTTCAGGCGCTTGCGGCGGCCATACCAGAGGTTGACCAGGGCCCGCGAGAACATCACCGACGAGATCATCGAGGTGATGATGCCCAGGCAGTGCACCACGGCGAAGCCCTTGATGGGGCCGGAGCCGAAGGCCAGCAGCGCCAGGCCGGCGATCAGGGTGGTCACGTTGGAGTCCAGGATGGTGGCCCAGGCCCGCTCGTAACCCGCGTGGATCGCCTGCTGGGGCGCCAGCCCCGCACGCAGTTCTTCCCGCACCCGCTCGTTGATCAGCACGTTGGCGTCAATGGCCATGCCCAGCACCAGCGCAATGGCCGCGATGCCGGGCAGGCTCAGTGTGGCCTGCATCAACGACAGCACCGCCAGCAGCAGCAGCAGGTTGAAGCCCAGCGCCAGGGCGGAGAACACACCGAACATCATGTAGTAGAAGCACATGAAGACGGCCACGGCCAGGAAGCCCCAGGTGACGGAGGCAATGCCCTTGTCGATGTTTTCCTTGCCCAGGCTCGGGCCGATGGTGCGCTCTTCGATGATTTCCATCGGCGCGGCCAGCGAGCCGGCACGCAGCAGCAGCGCGGTGTCGCTGGCTTGCTGGGTGGACATCGAACCGGTGATGCTGAAGCGGTTGCCCAGCTCGCCGCGAATCACCGGAGAGGTCACGACTTCACCCTTGCCCTTTTCGAACAGGATGATGGCCATGCGCTTGCCGATGTTCTCGCGCGAGACGTCCTTCATGATGCGCGCGCCCTTGGCGTCCACGCTCAGGTTCACCGAGGCGTTGTGGCTCTCGTCGAAGCCGGGTTGGGCATCGTTGAGATTGTCGCCAGTGATGATGACGGCACGCTTGACGATGATGGGCGTCAGGTCGCTGTCACCACGGCGCTCCATGTAGCGCTCCGAGCCGAAGGGCACGGGGCCGTTGCCGGTCAGCGCGGCCTGGCCTTCGGCGGTTTCGTCCACCATGCGCAGTTCCAGCGTGGCGGTGCGGCCGATGATGTCCTTGGCCTTGGCAGTGTCCTGCACGCCCGGCAACTGGACGATGACACGGTCGCGGCCCTGCTGCTGGATGACCGGCTCGGCCACGCCCAGCTCGTTCACCCGGTTGTGCAGGGTGGTGATGTTTTGCTTGATGGCGGCGTCCTGGACGGCGATGACCGCCGCAGGCGTCAGCGCGCCGGTCAGGCGCAGGTCGCTGCCGTCGCCGGAGGGGGTCCAGCCGACTTCGGTCGTCTGGCCACGAATGACATCCAGTGCCTGGGCGCGGGTGGCTTCGTCGCGGAAGTTGATGACCACGTTGTTGCCGTCACGGGCGATGCCGGCATGGCGAACGTTTTTGTCACGCAACAGGGTACGGACGTCGCTGGCCAGCGAATCGGCCTTCTTGGTCAGCGCCGCCTTCATGTCCACCTGCATCATGAAGTGGACGCCGCCGCGCAGGTCCAGGCCCAGATACATGGGGAAGGCGTGCAGCGCGGTGAGCCATTCGGGCGAACGCGACACCAGGTTCAGCGCGACCACGTAGGGCGGCGCTTCCGTCTCGCTACCGTTGAGGGTGCGGGAGATGATGTCCTTGGCCTTGAGCTGGCTGTCGGGGTCCGCGAAGCGCGCGCGCACCGAGTTGGCCTCGAGGTGCACGAAGTCGGGCTTCAGGTTGGCCTGGGCCAGGGCCTGCTCGACACGCTGGCGCACGCTGTCGTCCACCTTGACGGTGACCTTGGCGCTCGACACCTGCACCGCCGGCGCTTCGCCGAACAGGTTGGGCAGGGTGTAGATGAAGCCCACGAGCAGCGCCACAAGCAGCAGCGCATATTTCCAGAGCGGGTAACGGTTCATGAGGACATCCTCGGAAAACCAGGTGGGGCCTTGGGCCGCCACCTGAAGCGGACCCGGCCGGTGCAGGGCACGGGCCGGGTCGTCTGGGTACCGTAACTGGTGCCGTGACCGGCACTGGCGTCACTTGGTGACGGTGCCCTTCGGCAACACTTGCAGCACGGCGGAGCGCTGCACCTGGATTTCAACGCCCGGGGCGATCTCGACGCTCAGGTAGACCTCGCCGACCTTGGCGATCTTGCCCAGCATGCCGCCGTGGGTGATGACTTCGTCGCCCTTGGCCAGCGCTTCCACCAGGGCCTTGTGCTCCTTCTGGCGCTTCATCTGCGGGCGGATCATCACGAAGTACAGGACCACGAACATCAGCACCAGGGGCAGCATCCCGGTGAGGCCGCCCATCGGGTCGGAGGCTGCTGCGGTCTGGGCGTAAGCGTTGGAAATAAACACGTCGATATCCCTCAGGAAATGGGTCCGTCCCCGACGCCGGGCCTACCCGGCAGCTGGACGAAGGAACCCGTGATTGTATGCGTCCGGTCCGGACGTCCCGGATCGTGCCGGGCGTCGATTAATTAGGGGCAGCATTCGGAAACTCCATCCAGGCTGGCCCGCAGGCCCAACCCCACCCGGGCAGGCACGCCTCGTCAAGCCGGGGGAAGCGAGCGGACGGCGGCGTCCGGGCAGCCGTGCCGATGCTGCGATGATGCGGGCCCATGACTTCAGGCACCCCAGAACAACGAGAACAAGACAATCGCCGGCAGGCGGACCAGGCCTACGACGCGATCGAGAACATGATCGCCACGCTGCAGTTGCGCCCGAGTGCCCCGGTGGTGGAGTCGGAGCTGATTGCACAGATCGGGCTGGGGCGCACGCCCACCCGGGAGGCGCTGATGCGGCTGGTGGCCCAGGGGCTGATCGTGCAGTTGCCCCGGCGCGGGCTGATGGTGAGCGACATCCAGGTCTCCGAGCAGTTCGACCTGCTGGAGGCCAGGCGCTCGCTGGAACGGCTGATTGCCTGCTGCTCGGCGCGGCGTGCCACGCCTGCCCAGCGTGAGGCCTTGCTGGCCTGCGCCACCCGGATGGCCGACGCCGCGGACCAGGAAGACCTGGAGGCCTACATGCGGGTGGACCAGGCGCTGGACCGGGTGAACCATGCAGCCTGCCGCAATCGCTTTGCCGTGGGGGCTGTGGTGCCCATGATCATTCAATGCAGGCGCTTCTGGTACGCTTATCGGCACCATGGCGACGTCGCTGTCGGCGCGCGTTGTCATCAGCGCCTGGCCGAGGCCATCGCAGGCGGAGACGGCCAAGCCGCCGCCCAGGCCTCCGATGCACTGATCGACGCCCTTCGTGAGTTTGCCCAACAGGTGATCGCATGACGCTTTCCGCCCTCCCGCTGGGACTGCCTGCCGGCGCACTGCCAGGGGGACTGGACACCACCACGCGGGTGGTGGACTCCCATACCGGCGGGCAGCCGACACGGCTGGTGGTGGGCGGGGGGCCGGCGCTGTATGGCGCGACCATGGCCCAGCGGCTGGAAGAAATGCAGCACCATCACGATGCGTGGCGACTGGCGCTGGTGTCCGAGCCGCGCGGCCACCACGCCATGGTCGGTGCCCTGCTGACGGAGCCGGAACGGCCCGGGAGCCAGGCCGGTGTGATCTTCTTCGACCAGCAGGGATTTCTGGGGATGTGCGGCCACGGCGCCATCGGGGTGGTGGCGTCACTGGCCCATCTGGGAAAACTGCGCCCGGGGCCGCTATGGCTGGATACCCCTGTGGGGACGGTGCACGCGGAATTCATGCTGGATGGCAGCGTGAGCCTGCAGAACGTGCCGTCGTACCGGCACCTCGCCCAAGTGGCCGTGACCATGGACGGGCAGACCTTTCACGGCGACGTGGCCTGGGGTGGGAATTGGTTCTTCATCTGCGCGGACCATGGGCAAGCATTGCGGCTGGAGGACGCCGGCCGGCTGGCGTCCTTTTGCGATCGGCTCCGGGAGGCGCTGCAGGCGCAGGGCGTGACCGGGGCCGACGGGGCCTGTGTTGATCATGTGCAGCTCACGGGGCTGGCGGTGGATCGAGCACACAGCGCCCGCAACTTTGTACTGAACCCGGGGCTGGCGTGGGACCGCAGCCCTTGCGGAACCGGGACAAGCGCGCGGCTGGCCTGCCTGGCGGCTGACAACCAACTACTGTCGGGCGCCGTGTGGCGGCAGGAGAGCATCACGGGCAGCGTGCTGGAGGCCAGCTGGCAGCCGGCAGAAACAGCCGGGCAGGTGGTGGTCACCCTGGTGGGGCGCGCCTACGTGACGCTGGAGGGGAAGGTGGTGATTCAGCAGGATGATCCGCTGGGATGGGGCAGGAGCGACCTGCGCGACTGAGGGCTCGGGGCATCCGTAAGCGCTTGCGGCGGCGCACAACGGTATGCTGCGCCCATGCAGCCTCACGGACCCGGACCTGAAACAGAACCCCGCCCTACCGCCCCCATCCGCCTGTTGATGCTCGCCTTGGCCTGGCTGCTGTTGGCTGGCCTCCCCGCTCAGGCACAAACGTCGGCTTCGGCTTCGGCTTCGGCTTCGGCTTCGGCTTCGGCTTCGGATCATTCCAGGCTTCAGGGGCAAACGCACAACGCGTCGCCATCACCCACGCAGCCACTGCGAGTGGGCTCCAAGCGGTTCACCGAGAGCTACATCCTTGCCGAAGTGATCGCGCAGACCGTCCGGCGCCACGCCCCATCCGCGCAGGTGGACATCCGCCAGGGGCTGGGCAACACCGCCATCGTCCTGGCCGCACTCAAGTCCGGCAGCATCGATGTCTATGCCGAATACACCGGCACCATCGAGCGAGAGATCCTGGGGCGTACGAGCACGAGCACGAGCACGGATTCGGGTTCGGGCTCCAGCACGGGCACTGCCAGTGGGAGCGCGAATGGCGCCACCCTGGAAGAACTTCGAGCGGCCCTGCGCCCGCTCGGCCTCGGTGTGGATGTGCCCCTGGGTTTCAACAACGGTTATGCGCTGGCGCTGCCTGGCGAGACCTCCAGTCGGCTGGCGCTGACCAAGCTGTCTCAACTCAAGGACCACCCCACCCTGCGATTCGGGCTGAGCAACGAATTCATGGGGCGCGCCGATGGGTGGCCCGGCCTGGCCCGGCGTTACGGACTGCCGCAACGCCCCCAAGGGCTGGACCATGGCCTGGCCTACCAGGCCCTGCGCAGCAACCAGATCGACATCACCGACATCTACACCACGGATGCACAGATCGCGGCACAGCACCTGGTGGTGCTGGAAGACGACGATCACTACTTTCCGCGCTACGACGCCGTGCTGCTGTATCGCCTCGCATTGCCGCAGGACCATCCACAGGCGTGGCAGGCCTTGCAATCGCTGAAGGGTCGCATCAACGAGCCGCGCATGATCGCAATGAATGCCCAGGCAGAACTGCAAAAGCGCGACTTCGCGTCGATCGCCAGCGAGTTCCTGGCGCAGGGCACGAGCAACGCCGCATCCGCCGTTACCGCCGATGTCCACGGACGAGCGATGGCCAGCGCGCCCGCTGGCGCTGCATCCGGCGAGCAGAACACCTCATCCTCCGCGTCCAGCCTGGCGTCGCTCTGGGCCCGCATCGTCGGCCCCGATCTCTCCCGGCTGGCCGCGCAGCACCTGCTGCTGGTCGCCGTGGCCGTGGCGGTGGCCACGCTCATCGGCGTGCCACTGGCCATCCTGCTGCACCCGTGGCCGCGTTGGCGCGGCGCAGTGCTGGCCGTCTGTGCGCTGTTGCAGACCGTGCCGTCGCTTGCCCTGCTGGCGATCCTGATCTGGGCCATGGGGCGCATTGGCCCTGGGCCCGCACTGGTGGCACTGGCGCTTTATGCGCTGCTGCCCATCCTTCGCAACAGCACGGTGGGCCTCGATGAAGTGCCGCAAGGCCTGCTGCTGGCCGGCCAGGCACTGGGCCTGCGGCGCATCCAAGTGCTGCGCTTCATCCAACTGCCGCTGGCCCTGCCCGTGATGCTGGCCGGCGTACGCACCGCCACCAGCCTGTCCGTCGGCACCGCCACCATGGCCGCATTCATCGGTGCGGGCGGTTTCGGCGAGCGGATCGTGACCGGCCTGGCATTGAATGACCAGTCACTGCTGCTGGCCGGCGCGTTGCCGGCGGCCGGACTGGCGCTGGCGTTGGAAGCGGCGTTCAGCCTGCTGTCGAGAGGGCTGGCGCGTCGCCCGACGCATTGAAGCGTTCTTCCAGCGCGGCATAGGCACGCTGCTGCGCCAGGGACCAGTCCCCCAGTTGCGAGGCCGTCAGCCCCGGCTGCAGCAGGTGGCGCAGCGCCACGGCATGCGCCTCCCTAACGATGGCCGCCAGCACGGCCACCTCGGCCCCCTGCCCCGGACGAACCGCAATCGCCTCCGCCACACGGCCGGGAAAGCCCCAGTGCGTGACGATGCGCGCAGACCAGTCCGCCGTCAGCGGCAACAGTTGCCGGTGCAGCCCTTCACGGTCCAGCGAGGGGCGCTGGCCCACGGGCAGACCGTCCAGCACCCGCAGCAGCGCCATCAGGCCCACCTGCGCGCCCAGGCCGGCCAGGTAGGCCGCAAAACGCTCGTCCCCCGGTGGAGAGAGGCACATGGCGGCGAAGGCACAACGCTCGCTCAGGTCCCACGGCAGCGTGCCCGCCTGGCGGCTGAACCGGCCCTGCCGGTCCTGGTTGAAGATGGGGCGCATGGTGACGCGCAACACCACCTGGTTCAGGCCTTCGTGGCCAATGACCATGACGGCGCTGGCCAGGTCGGTGATCTCGCGCTCCGGCCGGTACATCGCCGAGTTGGCCATGCGCATCAGCTCTCCCACCAGGCTGGGATCACGCGAGAGCAGGTCCACCAGTTCTCGCGAGGAAAGGTTCTCGCGCCGCATCAGGCGCAACAATTGCGGCAGCACCGCCGGCAGGCGCGGCAACAGCTCGGCCCAGTCTGCGCCCGAGCGCGCATGCAGCCGCTGCAGCAGCGGCGCCTCCTGCGGATGCGGCGGCACATCGCGCAGGCGCTGGAAACCAAACAGGCGGGCACTGAAGCGCAACCACTCCGGTGTCGCCTGGAGCGTGGTGGCTGTGGCACCCGCCCCTACAAAGGCCGCGGCCGGCAAGGTCGAACCACCCACCGCAGACGCTTGGGTGGAGGGCACCGCCGCATGCGTGGCCGATACCTGCGGCGCGGGTACCGGCCCCTGCGATGGCGTACTGACGCCCGGGCTGCCGCTGCGGGTGACAGTCGAAGCCGTATCGCCACCCGGCTCAGAGGAGCGGTCGCCAGAGGTGGTCAGCAGTTTGCGCAGGGAGTTCAGCAGGGCCATGGTGTTCGCCGCAAATTATCTGGCGGCGCGGTGTCCCAGTGTGCCGGTGCGAAGCACGCCCCCTCATGCAAGGGTGCCGGTGTTGCGAGGATTCCGCACGCGGACGCGCTGCTTCGTGCATCCACACGAAGCGGAAACAATGCGGGCATAGGCGGGCTCAGTGACTGAGCGCCTGAGCTGAAGCAAAAGCTTGGGGAACCTCGGCGGAGGTTCATTAGGCCGAGGCGGCGCGACGGGCGCTGCCCAGGTAGGTGTCCACCACGCGCGCATCCCGCGCGAGCTCCGCGGCGGCCCCCTCCAGGGCGATCTCACCGGTCTCCAGCACATAGGCGTAGTCCGCCACCTCCAGCGCCGCACGAGCGTTCTGCTCGATGAGCAGGATGGACACACCGGTCTCCCGCAGCCGGGCCACGATGCGAAAGATGTCCTTCACGATCAGCGGCGCCAGGCCCAGGCTGGGTTCGTCCAGCATCAGCAGCTTGGGGCGCGCCATCAATGCACGGCCCACGGCCAGCATCTGGCGTTCGCCACCGGAGAGCGTGCCGGCGAGCTGGCTGCGACGTTCGCGCAAGCGAGGGAACAGTTCATAGACCCGGGGCAACTCCTCGCGCCAGTCCCGCTGGCCCAGCCGCATGGGGCGAAAGCCCCCCAGCACCAGGTTGTCCTCCACCGACATGGTGGTGAAGAGCTCGCGCTTCTCCGGCACCAGGGCCAGCCCCTTCATCACCCGTTGCTCCAGGTCCAGGCCCTGAAGGTCCTCACCATCAAAGCGGATCTCGCCGCGCGAGGGCAGTACGCCCATGAGCGCGTTCAGCGTGGTGCTCTTGCCCGCCCCATTGGGGCCGATGACGGTGACCACCTCGCCCTGGCGCAAGCGCAGGTTCAGCCCGGTCAGGACTTCCGCACGGCCATAACCGGCCTGCAGCCCAACAACCTGGAGAAGCTCGCTCATGTCAGTGCTCCGTGCCGAGATAGGCCGCGCGCACGGCGGGGCTGGCCTGGACTTCGGCCGGTGTGCCTTCGATCAGGCGGGTGCCGAACTCCATGACCACGATGCGATCGGTAAGGCCCATGACGAAGTCCATGTCGTGCTCCACCAGCAGGATGCTCAAACCCTCCTGGCGGAGCTGGCGCAGCACGTCGGCCAGCGCCTGTTTCTCCTTGAGGCGCAGGCCGGCGGCCGGCTCATCCAGCAGCAGCAGGGAGGGATCACTGCACAACGCACGCGCAATCTCCATGAGGCGCTGCGGCCCCAGCGCAAGGTTGCCAGCCAGCTCGTCCAGATGGTCCTGCATGCCGATACGCTGGAGCTGCCGCGCGGCTTCAGCCAGGAGGCGGCGTTCCTCTTCACGGTCCAGCCTCAGCATGGCCTTGAGCGTGCCGCTGCGCCCGCGCAGGTAACCGCCGAGGGCCACGTTCTCCAGCACCGTCATGTCGGGGATCATCTTCACATGCTGGAAGGTGCGCGACAGGCCCAGCCGCGCAATGCGCCGCGACGGCCAACCCGCCACCGGCGTGCCGCCCAGTTCGATGGTGCCCCCACTGGCAGGCAGCACGCCGGAGATGAGGTTGAAGGTGGTGGACTTGCCCGCACCGTTGGGGCCGATCAGGCCCATGATGTCCCCCGCGTGCAGCGTGAAGCTCACGTCGTTGACGGCCACCAGGCCGCCGAACTGCTTGCGCAACCGGTCCACGCGCAGCAAGGGCTCGCCGCGCGGGGGACGCGGGCGGCTGGGCAACGCGGCCGCGCCCTGCCAATCCCTGCGCCGCCCGGCCTGTGGCCAGCGCCGGGCAGCCAGCAGCTGCACCGCCGGCCACAGCCCCTTGGGGGCGTACTTGAGCATGAGCACCAGCACCACCCCCAGCACAATGATCTCGAAGTTGCCATTGCTTCCCAGCAAGCGGGGTAGCAATTCCTTCAGCTGGTCCTCGATCACCTTGAACACACCCGCCCCGACAAAGGCCCCCCAAACGCTGGAGACACCGCCCACCACCGTCATGAACAAGTATTCGATCCCCATGCGCAGGCCGAAGGGGCTGGGATTGACGGTGCGCTGCACATGCGCAAACAGCCAACCGGACACCGAGGCCAGCAGCGCCGCGATGAGGAAGACAATGACCTTGTAGCGGAAGGTGGAGACCCCCATGGCCTCGGCCATGACCGTGGCGCCACCGAGCGCGCGGATGGCGCGGCCGGGGCGGGAATCCAGCAGATGGCGAACCGCCACGGCACCCAGCACGGCACACAGCCAGATCAGGTAGTACATGGCCCGGCCATCCGCCAGGCTGATGCCGAAGAACTGCAGTGCTGGCACCCCCAGGATGCCGTCGTACTTGCCCAGCAGGTCGAGGTTGGCAATGGTGTAGTTGAGGCTGAGGGCCCAGGCAATGGTGGCCAGCGGCAGGTAGTGGCCCGACATGCGCAAGGTGATCCAGCCCAGCACCAGCGCCACGCCCAACGTGAGCAGCAGCCCGGCCACGAGGCCGAGCCAGGGCGAGAGGCCATAACGGGTGCTCAGCAAGGCGGTGGCATAGGCCCCCAGGCCGACGAAGGCCGCCTGGCCAAACGAGGTGAGGCCCGCCACGCCGGTGAGCAGCACCAGGCCCAGCACCACCAGCGCAAACATGCCGATGTAGTTGGCCTGGGTGATCCAGAACTCCGGCACCGGCAGCAGGGGAAGCGCCGCCAGGAGCAGCCACACCGCCCCAGCCATCACTCGGTTCGCGCGGCTCGCGTGGTTCGCGCGGGTCGGGCCGCTCGCGCTGGTCACATCAGTGCTCTTCATGGTGCGGGTCACGCCAGCTGCGCCACAGCAGCACGGGAAGGATGGTGGTGAAGACGATGACTTCCTTGAAGGCGCTGGCCCAGAAGGAACTGAAGGCCTCGATCAGGCCCACCATCAATGCACCGACCGCAGCGCCGGGGTAGCTCGCCAGGCCGGCAAAGACGGCGGCCACGAAGCCCTTGAGGCCGATGAGGAAGCCGCTGTCGTAGAAGATGGTGGTGGTCGGGCTGATGAGCAGGCCCGACAAGGCGCCGATGAACGCGGCCAGCGTGAAGGACAGGCGGCCAGCCGATGCGCTGGAGATGCCCATCAGCCGGGCACCTAGCCGGTTCACGGCCGTGGCGCGCAGCGCCTTGCCATGCAGGCTCTTCTCGAAGAAGAGCCACAGGGCCAGGATGAGCGCCACCGAGGCACCGATGATGATCACGGCCTGGCCCGACAGCATCCATGGGCCGGCCGCGAAGGTGGCATCCCAGAAGCTGGGGTTGCGGGAGCCCTCCGCGCCGAAGAACACCAGCCCCAGCCCGGTGAGCGCAAAGTGCACGCCGACCGACACGATCAGCAGCACCAGCACCGACGCATCCGCCAGCGACTGATAGGCCAGCCGATAAAGCAGACCGCCCATGGGCGTGACGATGCCCAAGGTGAGCAAGACCTGCACCAACAGCGGCAGCTTCATCGGCGCCAGCCAGAACGCGACAACACCGATGAGCAAGGGCGGCCAGGCACGCATGGCGACGCCCTTGAAGGCCTTGGCCAAGGGCTGGCGTGCGCGCCACGCAGCGACCAGGTCCAGCACCGCTGCCAGCGCGGCCAGCAGGAGGAGAAAGTGGATGGTCAGCGGCGTCCGGCCCAGTTGCAGGCCTGCCAGCGTGAGCGCGCCGAAGGCGACGAATTCCCCCTGGGGAATGAAGATGACGCGGGTGACCGCAAAGACCAGGACCAGCGCCAATGCCAGCAGCGCATAGATGGCGCCATTGGTGAGCCCGTCCAGCATGAGAATGCCCGCGATCGTCCCGTCCACCTTGTCTCCAGCGATGGGTTGTGTGACTGTTATGGAACTTCTGCATCACTCCTCGCGGCCGAGGTGACCCCGCTTCGGCTCGCGGGAGTCATGCAGAGGGTCCTTATCTTTCAGGCCACTCTATCGACAATCATCTTGCGAGCCGTCAGTGGATGCCGCATTGACAAGCCGGCACCGCACCGGCCGACCGGTCGGTCGAGGGGCCACGGCTAGACTGCAGCCATGGCTCAAAACACGCCCTCCCTGGAGATCCACGGCCCGTTGGCCCGCATCACCCTGCGCCGCCCCAAGGTGGCCAACCGGCTGGAATTGCCCGACCTGCAGGCCCTTCAGGACCATCTGGCCACGGTGAATGCCAACCCGGCGATAGGCGTGCTGCTGCTGCAGGCGCAGGGCCGGCATTTCTGCAGCGGCTTCCATATCGATGCCGTGCCCGGCGTGGATGCCGGCGCACTGTTCGAAGCTCTGACGAATGCCTGGGAAGGCGCACGGCCGATCACCGTCGCGGCCCTTCAAGGCGGCGTGTATGGCGGGGCCACGGACCTGGCCTTGGCCTGCGATTTCCGGCTGGGCGTGCGCGCCTGCGAGATGTTCGTGCCTGCGGCCCGCCTGGGCCTGCATTTTTATCGCGGCGGCATGGAGCGGTATGTGCAGCGCCTGGGGCTGTCCACAGCCAAACGCCTGCTGCTGGCCTGCGAGACCTTTCAGGCGCAGGCCATGTTGGACATGGGATTTCTAGACCAGTTGCACGATGACAGTGACGCGCTGCAACAGGCCACCGATGCGTTGTGCGAGCGGCTGGGCGGGTTGGCGCCGCTGGCACTGGCAGGCATGAAACGCCACCTGAACGCCATTGCCCAAGGGCAGTTGGACGGCGACGCCCTGCAGGCCGATATCGACCGCTGCAATGCCTCCGAGGATCTGGCTGAAGGTGTGAAGGCCTGGAGAGACAAACGCACGCCGACGTTTGTTGGCCGCTGAAGGCAAGGCGGCGGGCCTGGCCCTTCAGACCTCAGACCTCAGACCGTTTCGAGTTCATGCCTCATTCCGTGCAGGCGCAGGCAGGCTTTGGCGGTGGCACGGCGCAGGTCAAGCTCTTCACGCTTGGTCCAGGCACGTGGATCGTCTCGCTGACCCAGGGCCAACACACCAACGGTGCGGCCGTTGATCTGCCCCCCCATGTCCAGCATGGCGCGCCAGGTGGCCAGCGGCAGTCCCTGCAGACGTGCATCCGTCACGGAATCCTCGCAGCGGAAGACGCCTTCGCGAAGCAGAGTGTCGAAGTAGCCAGGGAAGGCCTGCTGATCACAGACCGGCTTTTGTTGACTCGGGCCGTCCGATTCGAAGCTGCCCAGGCAGCGCAGCCGATAACGGCCGGGCGCACCGTCCAGCAGCCAGAGGCTGGCATGCGAGGCGGCAAAGTGCTGGCACAGGGCTTCACTGATCTGGCGGGCAAAGCTGCCGAGGCCCGCGCGGCCTTCCCATTCCAAGGTCTGCGCTGCCGTCCGCATGGCGGAGAACAACGCCTCAATCCTGTCCATTCAATGCGCTCGCTTCCCTGATGTTGCGCGGCGAAACCGCCGCGTGACTGCGCTACCCACTGAACGACCTGCCACGTGCCAGGCAGCGGCCCGGCTCTCGAAAGCCCGCCTCTGCACCATGCGCGCAGCACCGCCCCCTCATGGAGACAGCCAGTCCTGCACCGCGGTGCAGGATGCAGTTTCATGAGCGCAGTGTCATGCGCGGATCGTTGCGGGTTGATTGCGGGGCGTGGAGAAGTGACTCCACACCACCGCTGCGTTTGACTGCTGCGCGACCCGAACGACTTCTTGTCCTGCTTGTTGTTGGCGCCTGGGTAACCGGCGCTGGCGGATTCTAGGTATTTTCCCTAGATCACGCCAAGGCGTTACATGCCTGCGTTACATGTTCGCGCAATGTTGCCCGCTGAGCGCCCGTACGCACCGGCTTGGTGTGCAGAGCGACCTCAATTGGAGGGCATTAGCGATGGCCCGATACGAGGAGGGTCCCGCTTATAGGAAAATAGCGCTTTCGCCGCTCGCCTTCAGGGAGGCATGGACGTGCGCTCATGCACGATATCAGGGATACCAGTGGTATCAGCGGCAACAGGTATTTCACCCTTATCAAGATCAGGATCAGCGTGGCCAAGGATACGACCAAGACGACCATCGAAGCTGATGGATTGCGCTATCGCTCTAAAGCTCCCGGTTCGCCGTTCGCGGCAACCTCCTCGTTCGGCGCGGCCACCATGTCGTGCTTCCTATGCGGCAAGCATCGCCCTCGGGCGCTGCTGAAGTCACGCAAGCTGCTGGGCAAGTCCCAACCGGTATGCGCGCCTTCTTGCAAGGAGCTGGAGGAACAACTCACAAAGAAGTAAGCCCAGGCTAACTTCATTGTTGGAACGGGCGCTGCAGGTCTGCTGCGGCGCCTGGTCTGCTCAGGCCGCGCGAAAGCAGCGGCCGCAGACCGAGCGGTAACGGGAGTTGCCGCCAATCTCGACCTGCGCCCCTTCGGTCTGTTTGCGACCGGACGCGTCTACGCGCATGTTCATCGTGGCCTTGCGACCACAATCGCAGATGGTCTTCATCTCATCCATTTCATCCGCCAAGCCCAGCAGCGACGCTGAGCCGGGGAAAAGCTCGCCCTGGAAATCGGTGCGCAAGCCGTAGCAGATGACGGGAATGTGCTGGATGTGAGCAATCTCATGCAGGGCCCAAACCTGGGTCTTGGTGAGGAACTGCGCCTCGTCGATCAGCACACAGGCGATGTGGGGGGTGGCCGCCAGCAGGGCGCGGAAGTCCGAGTCCCGTGTGAAGACCTCGGTATGACGCTGGGGCCCCAGGCGGGACGTCACCATGCCATGGCCGTAGCGATCGTCCACGGAGGCCGTGAAGATCCGCACCTTGTGCCCGCGCTCCTCATAGTTGTGCGCCACCTGCAGCAGTGCGGTGGATTTGCCGGCATTCATCGCGGCGTACCGAAAAAACAATTTGGCCATTGGGGGCGATTGTCGGCGCATTTGCGACCGTTCGTCGGCCCGGCGCTGTTGCGGCCCCACACCCCCGGGCAAGCGATGTAGCGGGGCGTCACATGCGCCGCCTACTATCAATGTGCGAGGGAATCCAGGAGCCTGCGCGCGTTCATGGCGCGGGTGCCGTCTAAAAGCGTCAAGCAAAGCGAGACCATGAGTAAAGACACCTGCACCGCCGTTCGGGATGACGGCCTGCGTTATGCCTCCAAGCTGGGGGGATCGCCATTCCAGGGGAGCGGACAGACGCGCTCCTGCTTCAAATGCGGGCGCCATCGCCCGCCCAGCAGCCTGCAGTCCAAACGAATCCTGGGGCGTACCGAACTGATCTGTAAACCGGCCTGCGAACCCAAGGTCTGACGAACCGAACCGGTTCGTACGCATTGACCGGAAAAGGCGCTCTCGGCGTCATTTTCCACACGGCCAGCTGACACCCGGTGAGGCGACTGCCGGGTCCGGTTCAGTGCCGGTCATCCATTTGAGATTTGCCACGCCTGCGCGGCTATGGGCACAATCCCCCTTTTTCCCGGATGGCCGGCCTGCGCGCCGCACGATTCATGTCTTCCAGCACCCAGCCGACCCCGGCGCAACCCGGCGAAGCCGTTTCCTCGACGCCTGACACCTCGGCAGCCGCTACCACCCCGGTGACCACCACGGTGACAGCGACTGTGCCGGCGGCTGTGCCAGCACCTGAGGCCACACCCGAAGCCACGCCCGATGCGGAGGCCGCCAAGCCGTCCGCGGAAGAAGCCTCGCCCTGGGCCGACACCGTCGCCGTCGATCCCGCCGATCAGGTGGAACCTGTCGAAGGCGAGGCGCCGGAAGCCACTGACACCGCCGCTGGCGGCCAGCACCCCCCGAAAAGCAGCGACAAGAACGCTGGCAAGAACGCTGGTGAAGGCTCCCGTGTGGACGTCCAGGCCGTGGCCGCTGCGTTGAAGGAGCTTTTCCCCGCCCTCTTCAGCGGCCCCGCCAAGCCTTTGAAGCTGCGTGTCCAGGCCGACATTCAGCAGCGCGCTCCTGGCAAGTTCAGCAAGCAGCAGTTGTCCGCCTTCCTGCGTCGTTACACGGGTGGCACGGGTTACCTGATCGGCCTGACAAAGGCGAAGCAACGCTTTGACCTGGACGGCCAGCCGGCTGGCGAGATCACCGATGAACACCGCGAGGCCGCTCAGCAGGAGCTGGTCCGCCGTCGTGGGGTGACCGAGACCCGCCGTGCGGACGAGGAACGTGGCCGCCAGGAACGCGCGCAATTGCTGCGTGATTTCTCCCGCACCACGCTGACGCCGGCGAACTTCTGCGCCCTCAAGGGGCTGACGCAGGAGCAACTGGACGCCCAACTGGCGCTGGCGCGTGAAGAAGCCGCTCAGCAGCCGCCGCGCCCGGCGCGCGATGACCGTCCGCCGCGAGGTGGCGATCGCCGTCCGCAAGGGCAAGGCCGCCCGGGTGGGGACCGCCGTGCTGAAGGCGGACAACGCCCGCCACGCGGTGAAGGTCAGGGTCAGGGCCGGCCGGAGGGGGGCCGCCGCCCTCCCCGCCGCAACGGCTGAGATGCGCCGCGGTGCCGGGCAGTCCTGGACACCGGCATCACCGGAGGGCTTGGGAGCGGATGCCAGCGCATGCCTGGCGCCGTCGCCTGCGCCTCTGTCGTTGAGGGCGCGCTGCCCGCATTGCACCCGCCCGCTTGAAGGCTGCTGGTGCAGCTGCGTGCAGCCGATCAGCAATCCGGTTCCGCTACTGATCCTGCAGCATCCGGATGAAGTTCATCAGGCCAAGAACACGGCAGCCCTGCTGCACCGTTGCCTGGATCATTCGACCCTGCAAGTGGGTGAACAGTTCGCGGCGCCCGCCACCATGGCGGGCATGGTGCTGCTCTACCCCGACACGCCTGGTGATGTGCGCCTGCCTGCACCGCCCACCTGGCGGCAGGGTCCCGATGGGCCCGTGCAGACACTCGTGGTGCTGGACGCCACCTGGCGCAAGAGCCGCCGCATGCTCTACCTGAACCCCTGGCTGGCCGCACTGCCCCGCCTGAGCCTGCAAGCCGCACCGCCTTCGCGCTACGCCATTCGCCGCGCCCAGGGTGAGGACCAGCGAAGCACCCTCGAAGCCAGCGCATGGGCGCTGGCGCAATTGGACGGAAACACCGGGCGCTATGCGCCGTTGTGGAGGGCCATGGAAGGCTTCGTGGCGCTGCAGCAGCGCCTGCTGCGCGATGGACGTGCCCGACGCACCCAGGCGGCTGATCACAGCAGTTAAGCTGATGGCGTGAAGTCCCCGGAGATTTCGATGAGCCCAGCCCGCGACGCCAACGCCAACGCAAACATCACCGGCACCCGCACCGGCAACGAACCTCGCCTCACCTCGCTCTCGCACGGCGGAGGCTGCGGCTGCAAGATCGCCCCAGGTGTGTTGTCCGAGATCCTGAAGGGGGCCGCCGCGCTGCCGATGCCGCCTGAACTGTTGGTGGGCATCGAGACGTCCGATGACGCCGCCGTCTATCGCCTCAACGATCAACAGGCGCTGGTGGCCACCACCGATTTCTTCATGCCCATCGTGGACGACCCGTATGACTTCGGGCGCATTGCCGCGACCAATGCCATCAGCGATGTGTATGCGATGGGCGGCCGGCCGATCATGGCGCTCGCGCTGGTGGGCATGCCAATCTCGGTGCTGAGTACCGCCACCATCGGCCGCATCCTGGAGGGCGGCGCTTCCATCTGCCGCGAGGCCGGCATTCCCATCGCCGGTGGCCACACCATTGACTCGGTGGAGCCCATCTATGGCCTGGTGGCGCTGGGGCTGGTGCACCCGGATCGCGTGCGCCGCAATGCGGATGCGCAGCCTGGCGACGTGCTGGTGCTGGGCAAGGCCCTGGGGGTGGGCGTGATGTCGGCGGCCCTGAAGAAGGGACATTTGAGCGACCCGCTGTATCAACGCATGCTGTCGACCACCACCCAGCTCAATACGCCGGGGCCCGATCTGGCCACCATCGACGGCGTGCATGCCATCACCGACGTGACGGGCTTCGGTCTGGCGGGACATGCGCTGGAGCTGGCACGCGGATCGCGCTGCCAGGTGGTGCTGGACTGGCAGGCCGTGCCCTTGCTGCCGGGGGTGCCGGCGCTGGTGCGTGAGGGATTCATCACCGGGGCATCCGGGCGCAACTGGGCAGCCTATGGGCAGGAGGTCGAGCTCGCCGCCACCCTGCCTGCCCAGACGCAGGCACTGCTCAGTGATCCGCAGACCAGCGGCGGCCTGCTGGTGTCCTGTACACCCCACGCGCTGGGGGACGTGATGCAGACATTCGCACGACATGGCTTCGACGCCGCTGCGGTGGTGGGCCGGGTGGAATCCCGACCAGCGGCTCAGCGCCCGCTGGTGGTGGCCTAGGCCTGGGCCGCAGGCCTCGCACAGCCCAGCCGCTGACGACCGCATGGCGCTGATGGCGTCGGCGAGGCCGCACTGTCGTCATTGACAGCCGTCGGACTGATGTTGGCCGAGGGGTTCAGCCTGCCGCGATGAAGCGGTCCGCACGTGCCGCCTCAATCACGCGATGCGTGTTCTGGAAGACGAGATCCAGGGGGCGCAGCAGGTCCAGCCAACCATTGGGCTGAGCGAACCATTGGGCCAGTTCCCATCCGTCGAAGACCGGGACCAGCTCGCCCACCACGGACTGCACGTCGGGATTGGGCCGCATGTCCGCATCGAACTGGAACAGCGGCATCCACACCAACCCCGACCAATCGAACTGGATCAGCCGGCCTTCGAGGCGCGCGCGCATCAGTTGCTCCAGACAGCGGCCGCCCTGGTCGCCACCCAGGCGCACCACCTCGCGATCACGGGCAAGTCCGCCGGTGGCACGGAAGGCATTCAGCAGCTGAAGGAAATGTTCGTCGCCACGCCGCCGCAACCAGGCATGACGCCCACCCAGCGTGCCGCCGCGCAGCAGATCTGCATCCTGGAGGGGATCATTGCAGCGGGAGGGATCGGCCTTGTCCACCAACGGAAGGATGGCGGCGGGGAGGCCGGCGGCCCGTTGAGGATCGAACCGCGTGTTGATCGAGTCGTCCATACGGCCTCCAGCGTTGCGCATGGTGTGGACTATGGACGGCGGCAGGCGCATTGACGCCTGCCTTGCGCAGCGGAAGCAGCTCCCCCATAGGGAAGGTGGGCGCGTGCCTCCAGGGGCGGTTCATTGAGCCCGAGACGGAAACGGAAACGGAAACGAAAAAGCCGCTCCGACGATGGCCGGAACGGCTTTTGATGATGGTTGCGGGGGCAGGATTTGAACCTACGACCTTTGGGTTATGAGCCCAACGAGCTACCAGACTGCTCCACCCCGCGACTGTCTTGTCGCGACCGAAAAGTGATGATCACTATCGGTCTTATCGGACCCTGGCTGACATCTTGCATTCGATGTCTTGCCCGGTCTCGTCCGTTCAATCTCGTTCGCCCGAATAACGTGCCAATCAAGACAACACGTTGATTCCAACGAACTCCGTATGCTGGTTGCGGGGGCAGGATTTGAACCTACGACCTTTGGGTTATGAGCCCAACGAGCTACCAGACTGCTCCACCCCGCGACTGAGAAAAAGAGTGTAGCACGGATAAGCTGAGTGAGGCCATCTCACTCTCGATTCATTGCTAAAAGAGCCTCTGCATCATTCGGCGTGAGTCGGAATGCCAGCGGTCTGCAGCGATTGCAGGAAACGTTCAGCATCCTGGAATCCAATGACCCGGATGTTGGTGATCTCTTCGCCGTTGGCGCCAAAGAAGATGGTGCCCGGCGGGCCGAAGAGATGGAATCGCTTGAGCAGCTCACGGTCTTGCGCACTGTTGGCCGTGACATCAGCCTTGAGCAGCAGCATGCCGGCCAGCTGGGCGCGCACACGGGCATCGGTGAAAGTGAAGCGCTCCATCTCCTTGCACGACACACACCAGTCCGCATAGAAATCCAGCATCACTGGTTTGCCAGCCGTACGTAGCGCGTCCTCCAGCTCGGCCACGCTGCTGATCTTGCGAAAGCTCACCTCCGCGGCCGCCGGCGCCGCTACTGCGGCCGAGCTCACCGCCGCCACAGACGGACCAGCGGTCAGCCCCGCCAAAGGCTTCAACGGGTCGGTACCGCCCGCTGCCACACCCACAAACTGAGCGAGCCCGAAAACGGCGGCGGCCATCGCCACACTTTTTCGCAGCCAGGTCCGGGGGGCGTGCGGCTCGGTGGCATGGAACAGTCCAAACAGGCCGGCCAGACCGATCAGCCAGGCGCCCCACAGCAGTTGCGCCACCACATGCGGCAGCACCGGCTGCGTGATCCACAGCGCCACGGCCAGCAGCAGCAGGCCGAAGAAGTACTTGACCGTGTCCATCCATGCGCCCGCCCGCGGGAGCAAGGTACCCGCCGACAAGCCGACGAGCAGCAAGGGCACGCTCATGCCGCATGCCAGCGCATAGAGGGCGCCGCCACCCAGCCAGACATCACCCGTCTGGCCGATATAGACCAGCAACGTCGCCAGCGGTGCGGCGACGCAGGGGCTGACGATCAGGGCGGACAAGGCCCCCATGACAAACACGCTGGCGTAACGCCCGCCGGGCAGGCGCTGGGTGACGCCGGACACTCCGCTGGTGAAGCGGGTGGGCAGCTGAAGCTCATAGACGCCGAACATGGAGAGCGACAACACCACCAGCAGCAGACCGAACACGGTCAGCACCCAGGGCTTTTGCAGGTAGGCCGCCAGACCACCGCCGATCAGCGCGGCCGCGACACCCAGCGCGGTGTAGATCAATGCCATGCCTTGGGAATACGAGAGGGCCAGCAGGAAGCCACGTGTACGTGAGACCTGCGTGCCCTGCCCCACGATGATGGAGGACAGGATGGGCACCATCGGCAACACGCAGGGTGTGAAGGACATCAGCACACCCAGCAGGAAGGCGGCCGCCAGGGCGCCCCAGAGTTGGCCGGACTCCAGCAGACGCTGCAGGCCGGAGCCGTCGGCCAGATCCAGCGCACTGGTGGTGGATTTGGCGGCGGGCGTTTCTGCCTTCTGGCCATTGCCCGCAGCGCTGTTGCCGTCAGTTGCAGCGGTCGTTGCCGTGGCCGCCACCGCCTGCGAGAGCCCAAAGCCGCTCATGGCGTTCTTGGATGCCGAAATCTTCACCGACCCGTCACCACCGAAACCACGCAGGCCCAGGACCACGTCGCTGGTCAAGGGTGGATAACACAGGCCCTTGTCCGCGCAGCCCTGGCCCGTCAGCGCCAGGTGCAGCGGCGCTGCCTCCAGGGAGGCCACAGGCACGTCCAGCGTGAGCTGCTCGCGGTAAGTCTCGACTTCCTTGTTAAAGGTCTCGTCGAACTTGCGCTTGGGCTTGGGCCAGTTGATGGGCCCCAGGCTGGCTCCAGTCGCTTCCAGCTTGAACTGGTCCCGGTACATGTAATAGCCAGGGGCGATATCGAAGCGAAGGCGGAACTGCCGGTCACCCACGAGCTCGACGCTGACCTTGAAGGCCTGTTCGGGGTCCAGGAAGTCGTCGGCATGGGCGGCTTGCGCCAGGCCAACGGCCAACAGCAGCAGGCACAGCAGCCGACGGATCAACGGGAAGACATTCATGAGCACGGCGACGACGAGAGGAAACCGGGAGCTTAGCGCGGCTGCGCCGCCCGGCCGGTCGACAGGGTCACAGCGGTGCGCTGGTGTGCTGGTGTGCTGACGCGTTTTGCAAGTCTGCAACAGGCATGTGAGGCAGCCCCAAAGAAAAAGGCCAGCAGATGCTGGCCTTTCAGGTGCGCGTTCAAGAACGCAGCGGCTGCTTATTCAGCAGCGGCTTCACCTTCGGTGGTGTCAGCACGGTCCACCAGCTCGACGAAGGCCATCGGGGCGTTGTCGCCGACGCGGAAGCCCATCTTCAGGATGCGGGTGTAGCCGCCCGGACGGGTGGCGAAACGGGGGCCCAGCTCGTTGAAGAGCTTGCTCACGATGTCACGGTCACGCAGGCGGTCGAACGCCAGGCGACGGTTCGCCAGGGTGGGTTCCTTGGCCAGCGTGATCAGCGGCTCAACGACGCGACGCAGTTCCTTGGCCTTGGGCAAGGTGGTCTTGATCGCTTCGTGTTGCAGCAGGGACACTGCCATGTTGCGGAGCATCGCGGCGCGGTGCTCGCTCGTGCGGTTCAGCTTACGGAGGCCGTTACGGTGGCGCATGGTGCTTTCCTTTCCTTCAGTTATTGCCAGCAGCCGTATCAGGTACTGCCGGGGGCACCGGGCGGGGCCTTGAGACCCTCACCCTTGTTCAAAATCAACGCTTGTCGAGACCTTGGGGCGGCCAGTTCTCGAGACGCGAACCCAAGGTCAGACCGCGCGAGGCAAGCACTTCCTTGATTTCGTTGAGCGACTTGCGACCCAGATTCGGGGTCTTCAGCAGCTCGGTCTCGGTACGCTGGATCAGGTCACCGATGTAGTAAATGTTTTCGGCCTTCAGGCAGTTGGCCGAACGCACGGTCAGTTCGAGCTCGTCAACCGGACGCAGCAGGATCGGGTCGAAGCTGCTGGAGCGGGCCGCCGGGGCTTGATCAAACGCGTCCACCAGATCGGTGCCTTGCAGCTGGGCGAAGACGGCCAGTTGCTCGACCAGGATCTTGGCAGAAGCGCGGATGGCTTCCTCGGGGGAGATCGCACCGTTGGTCTCGATCTCCATGACCAGCTTGTCCAGGTCGGTACGCTGTTCCACACGGGCGTTTTCAACGGCGTAGCTGACGCGCTTCACCGGCGAGAACGAAGCGTCGAGCACGATGCGGCCGATGGCCTTGGTCGGCTCGTCGCCATAACGACGCATGTTGCCGGGCACATAGCCACGGCCCTTCTCGACCTTGATCTGCATGTCCAGCTTGCCACCTTGCGACAGGTGGGCAATGACATGCTCAGGGTTGATGATCTCGACGTCGTGCGGGGTCTGGATGTCAGCGGCAGTGACGGGGCCTTCGCCTTCCTTGCGCAGGACCAGCGTGACCTCTTCACGGTTGTGCAGGCGGAACACCACGCCCTTGAGGTTCAGCATGATGTGAACCACATCTTCCTGCACGCCATCGATGGCGGAGTACTCGTGCAGCACGCCCGCGATCGTCACTTCCGTCGGCGCATAACCCACCATCGAAGACAGCAGCACACGGCGCAGGGCGTTGCCCAGGGTGTGGCCATAGCCGCGTTCAAACGGCTCCAGGATCACCTTGGCGCGATGACCGCCCAGGGGCTCCACAGTGATGGATTTGGGTTTGAGCAAATTCGTTTGCATGAGGTCTTTCTTTCAATACCCTCGGTTCGTTACACCGATAAGGCTGAGGGACCAACCGGACCCACCCCTCAACGGGCGGGCATAGTCCGGACGAGGAAAAGCCAAGCAGGCCCCTACAGAACAATGTCTGGGCCGCTTGGCAGGCGCGGAAGAATTAACGCGAGTACAACTCAACGATCAGGGATTCGTTGATTTCGGCGCCGAATTCGTCACGGTCCGGCGCCTTCTTGAAGACGCCTTCCATCTTGGCCAGGTCCACGGCCACCCAAGCGGGCAGACCGATCGAGTCGGCCAGCTTCAGGCTGTCGATGATGCGGAGCTGCTTCTTGGACTTTTCGCGCACAGCCACCACGTCACCGGCCTTGACCAGGTAGGAGGCGATGTTGACGCTTTCACCGTTCACGGTGATGCCCTTGTGCGAGACCAGCTGACGTGCTTCAGCGCGCGTCGAGCCGAAGCCCATGCGGTACACGACGTTGTCCAGGCGGGACTCCAGCAGCACCAGCAGGTTCACGCCGGTAGAGCCCTTGCGGCGCTCGGCTTCAGCGAAGTAGCGGCGGAACTGACGCTCCAGCACGCCATACATGCGCTTGACCTTTTGCTTCTCACGCAGCTGCAGACCGAAGTCCGAGGTGCGCTGGCCCGAGGTACGGCCGTGCTGACCCGGCTTCGTGTCGAACTTGGCCTTGTCGCTGATGGCGCGGCGGGCGCTCTTCAGGAACAGGTCGGTGCCTTCACGGCGGGAGAGTTTGGCCTTCGGGCCGAGATAACGTGCCACTTTGCGTGTCCTTCATCAATCTGACGCGGCACGGCTTCACCCGAGGCGAAACACGTACCACGCGAGTCTGGCCAAATGTTGTTCTGGGCTCAGACGGTGGGCTTAAGCATCGGTGACCGGCCCGGTGAACCTGTACTTGTGCACAGACCCGCCTTACCGCGTCACCTCAGCAAAACGGCCGACTGGTGCTAAACACCAGCCGGCAGCATCGGAAATGAATCCGAAATTATGGCACCAAACCAGCCGGTCTGGTGCAATCCAGCGCAACAGCCTTAGATACGGCGGCGCTTTTGGGGACGGCAGCCGTTATGCGGCACCGGGGTCACGTCCGAGATCGAGTTGATCCGGATGCCCAGTGCAGCCAGCGCGCGAACCGACGATTCACGACCGGGGCCGGGGCCCTTGATCTTCACGTCCAGGTTCTTGATGCCTTGTTCTTGAGCAGCGCGGCCCGCCACTTCGGCAGCCACCTGGGCAGCGAAGGGGGTGGACTTGCGGGAGCCCTTGAAGCCCTGACCGCCCGACGAGGCCCAGGACAGCGCACCACCTTGACGATCGGTGATCGTGATGATGGTGTTGTTGAAGGAGGCGTGGACGTGGGCGATGCCGTCGGCAACGTTCTTCCGAACCTTCTTGCGAACGCGCTGGGCAGCCGAGTTATTGGGTGCTTTTGCCATGGTGAGCTTTCTTCAGTTGCCGCGATTACTTCTTGCCAGTAGCCGCCGACTTGCGCGGACCCTTGCGGGTACGGGCATTCGTGCGGGTACGCTGACCGCGCACCGGCAGGCCGCGGCGATGGCGGAAGCCACGATAGCAACCCAGATCCATCAACCGCTTGATGTTGATGGACATCTCGCGACGCAGGTCGCCTTCGATGGTCATGCGGCCGACTTCCTCACGAATCTTTTCCAGATCGGAGTCGTTCAGGTCCTTGACCTTCTTGTCAAACGGAATGCCACAAGTCGTGCAGATCTTCTGCGCGGTCGTACGGCCAATGCCGTAGATCGAAGTCAGACCGATCTCGGTGTGCTTGTGCGGCGGAATGTTGATGCCAGCAATACGTGCCATGTGCGTCCTCTAATTCGCTTTGGTGGTGCCAATCAGCCTTGACGCTGCTTGTGGCGCGGATCGGTACAGATCACACGCACCACGCCATTGCGACGGATGATCTTGCAATTGCGGCACATCTTCTTGACGGATGCCGAAACTTTCATGGTCTGCTCCTTGACCTAACTTTGCGCTCAATCAGCGTTGATCCGGGGGGTTGCTATAAAGCTCACTTCGCCCGGAACACGATGCGAGCACGACTCAAATCGTACGTTGACCACTTTCCCACTCGACTCGACAGCTTGCGTCGGATGACATCATCTTTCGCTCACCTCCAGCGCCATGCGGGAGAGGGTCTCTCTGTTAATGACTGGGCCCTGCGGCTTCAGTTGGCCTTGAAACTGGCCTTCTTCAGCAGCGACTCATACTGTTGGCTCATCACGTAGGACTGGACCTGAGCCCAGAAGTCCATCGTGACCACCACGATGATCAGCAGTGACGTGCCACCAAAATAGAACGGTACGTTGTACTTCAGCGTCAGGAACTCAGGCAGCAGGCACACGCCGGTGATATACACCGCCCCTGCCAGCGTGAGCCGGGACAGGATCTTGTCGATATGCCGAGCCGTCTGATCGCCAGGACGGATACCCGGGATGAACGCGCCACTCTTCTTCAGGTTGTCTGCAGTCTCACGGCTGTTGAAGACCAGCGCCGTGTAGAAGAAGCAGAAGAAGACGATCGCAGCGGAGTACAGCATCACGTAGATGGGACGGCCAGGACGGAGTTCGTCCGAGATGTCCTTCAACCAGCGCATGCTGTCACCCGTCGCAAACCAGCTGACCAACGTGGTCGGCAGCAGGATGATCGACGACGCGAAGATCGGCGGGATCACGCCAGACATGTTCAGCTTCAGCGGCAGGTGCGAGCTCGTACCGCCATACACCTTGTTCCCGACCTGGCGCTTCGCGTAGTTGACCAGGATCTTGCGCTGGCCACGTTCCACGAACACCACCAGGAAGGTCACTGCGGCAATGATGGCAATGACGATCAGGCACGAGAAGATGCTCATCGAACCGGTGCGCACCAACTCCAGCAAACCACCCACTGCACCCGGCAGACCTGCAGCGATACCACCGAAGATCAGGATGGAGATGCCGTTGCCCAGACCACGCTCGGTGATCTGCTCACCCAGCCACATCAGGAACATCGTGCCGGCCACCAGGCTGGTCACGGTCGTGAGCCGGAAGCCGAAGCCCGGGCTCAGCACCAGACCTGGAGAGCTCTCCAGCGCAAACGCGATGCTCAGGCTCTGGAAGATGGCCAGACCGAGCGTCCCGTAGCGGGTGTATTGCGTGATCTTGCGGCGGCCAGCCTCGCCTTCCTTCTTCAGCGCTTCCAGGCTCGGCACCACATACGTCATCAACTGCATGACGATGGAGGCCGAGATGTAGGGCATGATGCCCAGCGCGAAGACGGTGAAGCGCGACAGCGCACCGCCCGAGAACATGTTGAACAGGCTCAGGATCCCGCCCTGCTGACCCTTGAACAGCTGCTGCAGCTGGTTCGGATCGATACCGGGCACGGGGATATGGGCCCCGATGCGGTACACGACCAACGCCAGCAACAGGAAGACGAGCCGACGACGCAGGTCGCCGAACTTGCCGCTCTTGGCCAACTGGGATGCGTTGCTTGCCACTGTTGCCTAGTCCTGTGACTGATTAAGCGACGGAACCGCCGGCTGCCTCAATGGCGGCCTTGGCACCTGCAGTCGCGCCGAGACCCTTGAGGGTCACCTTGCGGCTGATCTCGCCCGACTTGATGACCTTGACCGTCTTGGCCAGTTCGGACACCAGGCCCACGGCCTTCAGCGTCAGCAGGTCGATCTCTTCGGACGTCAGCGCGTGCAGTTCCGACAGCGTCACTTCAGCGTTGTAGGGACGAGCCAGCGACTTGAAGCCACGCTTGGGCAGGCGACGTTGCAGCGGCATTTGACCGCCTTCGAAGCCGACCTTGTGGAAGCCACCGGCACGCGACTTCTGACCCTTGTGACCACGACCAGCCGTCTTGCCCAGACCAGAGCCGATGCCACGGCCCACGCGACGCTTGGCGTGCTTGGCACCAGCGGCAGGCTTGATGGTATTGAGTTGCATGTTTTTCCTCGATTCGTGCCGGCGCTTACAGCACCTGCACGAGGTAGGCGATCTTGTTGATCATGCCGCGCACTGCGGGCGTGTCTTCCAGCGTGCTGGTGCTGTTGAGCTTGCGAAGGCCCAGGCCAGTCACCGTGGCACGGTGGGAAGCACGGCAACCGATAGGGCTGCGAACCAGCTTGACCGTCAGAGTTTTCTTGTCAGACATCTCGATCTCCCGGCAATCAGTTGAAGATCTCTTCAACAGTCTTGCCGCGCTTGGCTGCCACTTGGGCAGGCGTGGAGCAGCGCTTGAGCGCGTCCAGCGTGGCACGAACCATGTTGTACGGGTTGGTCGAACCGTGGCTCTTGGTCACGATGTCGGTCACACCCATCACTTCGAACACGGCACGCATCGGGCCACCGGCGATGACGCCAGTACCAGCGGGAGCCGGCGCCATGATCACGTGCGCGGCACCGTGCTCACCCACCACGTTGTGCTGGATGGTGCCGTTGCGCAGTTGCACCTTGATCATGTTGCGACGGGCAGATTCCATCGCCTTTTGCACGGCCACGGGCACTTCCTTGGCCTTGCCCTTGCCCATACCGATGCGACCATCGCCGTCACCGACCACCGTCAGTGCTGCGAAGGACAGCGTGCGGCCGCCCTTCACCACCTTGGTGACGCGGTTGACCGCAATCATCTTTTCCTTCAGGCCGTCGTCATTGCCTTCGGTCTGAGCGCGGGGTTGAAACTTTGCCATTTCTTAATCCTTTGTGCGTCAGAACTGGAGGCCAGCCTCGCGAGCGGCTTCTGCCAGGGCCTTGACTCGGCCGTGGTACGCAAAGCCGGCGCGATCGAACGCCACCTTCTCGACGCCAGCAGCCTTCGCCTTTTCGGCAATACGCTTGCCGATCAGCGTGGCAGCGGCCACGTTGCCACCCTTGCCAGCGGCGCCCAGTTGAGCGCGCACTTCCTTTTCGGCGGTCGAAGCGCTGGCCAGCACGCGCTGACCGTCTTCGGAAATCACCGAGGCGTAGATGTGCAGATTCGAGCGGAAGACCGTCAGACGGGCCACGCGCTGCAGCGCAATGCGAGCACGCGTTTGGCGCGAACGACGCAGGCGTTGTTCCTTCTTGTTCAGCATGGCGCGGCTCCTTACTTCTTCTTGGTCTCTTTGAGAGAGACCTTTTCGTCGGCGTAACGGATGCCCTTGCCCTTGTAAGGCTCCGGCGGACGGATGGCGCGCACTTCAGCGGCCAACTGACCCACCACTTGGCGATCCGCGCCCTTGATCAAGATTTCCGTCTGTGTCGGGCATTCCACCTTGATGCCGGCGGGCATGTCCTTCACGACCGGGTGCGAGAAGCCGATCTGCAGGTTCAGCTTTTGACCTTGGGCCTGGGCACGGAAGCCCACGCCAACCAGGTTCAGCTTCTTTTCGAAGCCCTTGCTGACACCGTTGACCATGTTGGCCAGCAAGGCGCGCATCGTGCCGCTCATCGCATCGGCTTCAGCCGAGTCGTTGTTCGGGACGAAGGTCAGCTTGCCGCCTTCAAACTTCACCGTCACCAGCGGGTTGACGGCCACGAACAGGGTGCCTTGGGCGCCCTTGACGCTGATCTTGTCAGCGGCGATCGTCACTTCCACGCCTTGCGGGACGACGACCGGCATTTTTCCTACGCGGGACATTGTCTGTCTCTCCTTGCGCTTAGGCGACGTAGCAAAGCACTTCGCCGCCGACACCGGCTTGACGTGCCTTGCGGTCAGTCATCACACCCTTGGGCGTGGTGACGATCGCCACGCCCAGGCCATTTTGGACCTGGGGAATGTCGTGGCGGCCCTTGTAGATGCGCAGGCCAGGACGGCTCACGCGCTCGATGCGCTCGATCACCGGACGACCGGCGTAATACTTCAGCGCAATTTCGAGCTCGGGACGGGCTGCATCGCCACGCACCGCGAAATCGTCGATATAGCCTTCATCCTTCAGGACCTTGGCGATCGCGACCTTCAGCTTCGAAGAAGGCATCACGACGCTGGCCTTCTCAACGCTCTGGGCGTTGCGAATGCGGGTCAGCATATCGGCGATAGGATCACTCATGCTCATACGAAATCTCCTAAACCTGCCGATTACCAGCTGGCCTTGACGACACCGGGGATGTCGCCCTTGAAGGCCAGCTCACGAATCTTGTTACGGGCCAGGCCGAACTTGCGGAACGTGCCACGGGGGCGACCGGTCAGCTCGCAGCGGTTGCGCTGGCGGGTGGGGTTGGCGTTGCGAGGCAGCTTTTGCAGCTCCAGGCGGGCGAGGTAGCGCTCTTCATCCGACTTCTTGCTGTCGTTGATGATGGCCTTCAGTTCCTCGTACTTCTTCGCGTACTTGGCGACCAGTTGGGCGCGCTTCAGCTCACGTTGCTTAATCGAGAGTTTTGCCACAGGTCACCTCAGTTCTTGAACGGGAACTTGAACGCAGCCAGCAGAGCCTTGGCTTCGTCGTCCGACTTGGCCGTCGTCGTGATGCTGATGTTCAGACCACGCAGAGCATCCACCTTGTCGTATTCGATTTCGGGGAAGATGATCTGTTCCTTGACGCCGATGTTGTAGTTGCCACGACCATCGAACGAGCGACCAGAGATCCCGCGGAAGTCACGAACACGCGGCAGCGCCACGGTCACGAAACGGTCCAGGAATTCATACATCTGGGCGCCGCGCAGGGTCACCATGCAACCGATAGGCACGCCGTCACGGATCTTGAAGCCGGCGATAGCCTTCTTCGACTTCGTGACCACGGGCTTTTGGCCGGCGATCTTCGTCAGATCGCCCACAGCGTGATCCATGACCTTCTTGTCGGCAACAGCCTCGCTCACGCCCATGTTCAGGGTGATCTTGGTGATGCGCGGCACTTCCATCACGGACTTGTAGCCGAACTTCTCGGTCAGGCTGGGCACGACCTTCTCGCGATAAAACGCTTGCAAACGAGCCATGTCTAACCTCTTAAGCCTTGATCTCTTCGCCGGTCGACTTGAACACGCGTACCCGCTTGCCGTCGGTCGAGAGCTTGATGCCCACGCGATCGGCCTTGCCGGACGCAGCGTTGAAGATCGCCACGTTGGATTGGTGGATGGGCATCGCCTTATCGACGATGCCACCAGTCGTGCCCTTCAGGGGGTTGGGCTTGACATGCTTCTTGACGATGTTGATGCCGTCGACCACCACGTGGTCAGCATCGACTCGCAGCGACACAGTGCCGCGCTTACCCTTGTCGCGGCCGGTCAGGACGATGACCTCGTCGCCTTTGCGGATCTTGTTCATTGGCAATACCTCTGTCTGTGCGGTGCTCAGAGCACCTCAGGCGCCAGCGACACGATCTTCATGAAGCGCTCGGTACGCAGTTCACGCGTGACCGGGCCGAAGATGCGGGTGCCGATGGGCTCCAGCTTGGCGTTCAGCAGCACGGCGGCATTGCCGTCGAACTTGACCAGGGAGCCGTCTTGACGGCGCACGCCCTTGGCGGTGCGAACCACTACTGCGTTGTAAACCTCGCCTTTTTTGACGCGGCCACGCGGAGCGGCTTCCTTGATGCTGACCTTGATGATGTCGCCAATATGGGCATAACGGCGCTTGGAACCACCCAGCACCTTGATGCACATGACGGACTTGGCGCCAGTGTTGTCCGCGACGTCGAGTCGCGATTGCATTTGGATCATGTCTGTCCCCAACTTTTCCCGTTCAGGCAACTGCGACCATCGCAGCCATCCAGAGCGGTCAGTCTTGGGCCCGTAAGCCATTCACTTGTCGCTTGATGCCGCGACCCGCGTCTGGCCTGCTTGGGCAAGAAACCGAGAACCGAAGCAAGTGCTGCATTCATCAGCGTTGGAGAAGATCCGTGGAGGACCTCTTGACTGATGAGTGCCGCACTGTGGATGGCTTTTACTGTTGTTGTCATCGCTGCAGCCCCGGTGGAAACATCCACAGTGGCTGCGTTGTTGAACACAGCAAAAACCGCACTTCGGCGAAGCAGCGGATTATGCCTGGGGCATTCTCCGCCTGTCAACCATGGGCTTTCAATGAAGCCATGGCTGCCGTGGCATCAGGCCTTGGCCTGCGCCAGCAGCGTCGCCGCATCGCTGACTTCGAACTTGCCAGGCGCCTCGATGTTGAGCGTCTTCACCACGCCGTCCTTGACCAGCATGGAGTAGCGCTGCGAGCGCAGGCCCATGCCACGAGCGACCAGGTCCAGCGTCAGGCCGGTGGCCTGGGTGAAGGTGGCGCTGCCGTCCGCCATCATGCGGACCTTGCCAGCGGTCTTTTGTTCGCGCCCCCAGGCACCCATCACGAAGGCGTCGTTCACGGAGACACACCAGATCTCGTCCACGCCGGCGGCCTTGAACTCGTCAGCCGCAGCCACATAGCCCGGCACATGCTGGGCGGAGCAGGTGGGCGTGAAGGCACCGGGCAACGCAAAGATTGCCACGGTCTTGCCAGCGGTCAGCTTCTGGACATCAAAGGTATTCGGGCCCAATGAGCAGCCGTCGCCTTCCACTTCGATGAATTCCTGCAACGAGCCTGCGGGCAGATGGTCGCCAACTTTCAACATGCTTCTCTCCTTGTTCATACCAAGCCGACACCCCAGGGCCACACCAGCCGCTGCGAGTCGGGGAAAAAGAAAAAGGCCGGGACACCGGTTTCCCGGTGTTCCAGCCTTTTGTTCATCGGAGCCGCACCGCCACTCTCCGATGGATCATTGCCTTGACGGCGCCGACGATCAGACCAGGTGAGCCTTCTCGACCAGGCGGGTTACCACCCAGCTCTTGGTCTTGGACAGCGGACGACCTTCAGCGATCTCGACCACGTCGCCCATCTTGTACTCGCCCTTTTCGTCATGGGCGTGGTACTTGCGGGAACGGGCCACGATCTTGCCGTAGAGCTCGTGCTTGGCACGGCGCTCGACCAGCACGGTGACGGTCTTGGCGCGCTTGTCGCTGACCACACGACCGACCAGGGTGCGGGTGTTCTTTTCTTGAGCTTGCGTCATTTCGCGGCTCCCTTCTTCTCGGCCAGGATGGTCTTGGCGCGGGCGATGTCACGACGCGTCTTGCCCAGCACCGTGGTGTCGGACAGTTGTTGCGTCGCCTTTTGCATGCGCAGACCAAAGTGGGCCTTCAGCAGATCCGTAACTTCCTTTTCCAGGGCAGCCACGTCTTTCGCGCGCAGTTCAGATGCTTTCATGGTGTTCTCCAATCAGGCGCCGAGCTGGCGAGAAACGAACGTGCAGCGCAGGGGCAGCTTGGCAGCGGCCAGCGTGAACGCTTCGCGCGCCAGGACTTCAGGAACGCCGTTGACCTCGTAGAGCACCTTGCCGGGCTGGATCTCAGCCACGTAGTACTCCGGATTACCCTTACCGTTACCCATACGGACTTCGGCAGGCTTTTGCGAGATCGGCTTGTCCGGGAAGATGCGGATGAAGATGCGACCACCGCGCTTGATATGGCGCGAGATGGCACGACGTGCCGCTTCGATCTGACGAGCCGTGATACGGCCGCGTTCGGTGGCCTTCAGGCCGAAGTCACCGAAAGCAACGGTAGCGCCGCGGGTTGCAACACCAGTGTTACGACCCTTTTGCTCCTTGCGGTATTTGCGACGAGCAGGTTGCAGCATGTTTATTCTCCTTTGGCCTCACCAGCGGCGGGCTTGCGCACCACACGCTTGGCTGCCGGCTTGGCATCGCCACCTTCGGCGGGCTTGTCGCCACGGCCACGACCACCCGGGGCACCCGGACGAGCGTTGCGACGCGGACGACGGTCCTCTTCAGCACCAGCGGGGGTGTTGATCACGGGGGCCTCGCCATTGGCCAGGCGGTCACCGCGGTACACCCACACCTTCACGCCGATGACGCCGTAGGTGGTCTTGGCTTCGGAGAAGCCGTAGTCGATGTCAGCCTTCAGGGTGTGCAGGGGCACACGACCTTCGCGATACCACTCGGTACGAGCGATTTCGATACCGTTCAGACGGCCGGCGGACATGATCTTGATGCCCTGGGCGCCCAGGCGCATCGCGTTCTGCATTGCACGCTTCATGGCGCGGCGGAACATGATGCGCTTTTCGAGCTGCTGGGTGATCGAGTCGGCGATCAGCTGAGCATCGATTTCAGGCTTGCGCACTTCTTCGATGTTCACAGCGACGGGCACGCCCAGACGCTTGGTCAGCTCGGCCTTCAGGTTCTCGATGTCCTCGCCCTTCTTGCCGATCACCACGCCCGGACGCGCCGAGTAAATGGTGATGCGGGCGTTCTTGGCAGGACGCTCGATCAGAATGCGCGACACGGCGGCGTTCTTCAGCTTGGCCTTCAGGAACTCGCGAACCTTCAGATCTTCAGCCAGCATCGTGGCGAAGTTCTGGTTGTTCGCGTACCAGCGCGACGCCCAGTTACGGGTGACGGGCAGGCGGAAGCCAGTCGGATGAATTTTCTGTCCCATAGTCTTCCTTCAGCCTTAGTTGCCGACGGTCACGTAGATGTGGCAGGTCGGCTTGCTGATGCGATTGCCGCGGCCCTTGGCGCGAGCCGAGAAGCGCTTCAGCGTGGTGCCTTGCTCCACATAGATCGAAGTGACCTTCAGCTCGTCAATGTCGGCACCGTCGTTGTGCTCAGCATTGGCGATTGCCGATTCCAGCGCCTTCTTGATGATCAGCGCGGCCTTCTTCTGGGTGAATTCCAGGATGTTCAGCGCTTGTTCCACCTTCTTGCCGCGGATCAGGTCTGCCACAAGGCGGCCCTTATCGAACGACAGGCGGACGCCACGAACGATTGCTTTGGTTTCCATCGTCGCCATCCTTACTTCTTCCCGGCCTTCTTGTCGGCCGGGTGGCCCTTGAAGGTGCGGGTCAGTGCGAATTCACCCAGCTTGTGACCGACCATCTGGTCCGACACATAGACGGGGACGTGCTGCTTGCCGTTGTGCACGGCGATCGTCAGACCGATGAACTCGGGCAGGATCGTCGAGCGGCGCGACCAGGTCTTGATGGGCTTCTTGTCCTTGATGGCAACAGCCTTATCGACCTTGGCCATCAGGTGGTGGTCCACGAAGGGACCCTTTTTGAGGGAACGAGCCATGGTGGTCTACCCTTTACTTCTTGCGACGCGAGACGATGAAGGTCTGCGTGCGCTTGTTGTTACGAGTACGGTAGCCCTTCGTCAGGGTGTTCCACGGCGACACAGGCGCTTGGCCCTCACCCGTACGACCCTCACCACCACCGTGCGGGTGGTCGACCGGGTTCATGGCGGTACCACGCACGGTCGGGCGGATGCCCTTCCAGCGGATCGCGCCGGCCTTGCCGTATTGACGCAGGCTGTGCTCTTCGTTGCTCACTTCACCAATGGTGGCGCGGCAATCGATGTGAACACGGCGAACTTCACCGGAACGCAGACGGATCTGAGCGTACGTGCCATCACGCGCCATCAGCACGGCGGAAGCGCCAGCCGAACGAGCGATCTGGGCGCCCTTGCCCGGCAGCATTTCCACGCAGTGGATCGTCGAACCCACGGGGATGTTGCGGATAGGCAGGGTGTTGCCGACCTTGATCGGGGCTTCTGCGCCGCTCAGCAACGAGCTACCCACTTCGAGGTTGCGCGGAGCGATGATGTAGCGACGCTCGCCGTCGGCATAGCACACCAGTGCGATGTGAGCCGTACGGTTGGGGTCGTACTCGATGCGCTCGACCTTTGCCGGGATGCCGTCCTTGTTGCGACGGAAGTCCACCACACGGTAGTGGTGCTTATGACCACCGCCCTTGTGGCGCATCGTGATGTGACCGTTGTTATTACGGCCGGAGTTCTGCTTTTGGGGCTCGAGCAGCGAGGCTTCGGGAGCGCCCTTGTGCAGGTGCTTGTGCACCACTTTCACCACGCCACGACGGCCAGGCGAAGTCGGCTTGACTTTAACGACGGCCATTACGCAGCCTCCCCGGAGAAGTTGAGCTCTTGGCCCGCCTTCAGCGACACATACGCCTTCTTGACGTGGTCACGACGGCCCAGACGGCCACCAAAGCGCTTGGTCTTGCCCTTCTGGTTCACGACGTTCACGGCTTCGACTTCGACCTTGAACATCAGTTCAACAGCGGCCTTGATCTCGGGCTTGGTGGCGTCGCGCAGGACCTTGAACAGGACTTGGTTGTGCTTTTCGCCGGCAGCCGTGGCCTTTTCGGACACGATCGGGGCAAGCAGCACCTTGGCCAGACGGCCTTCAGCAAACTTGGGCGCGCTCATGCCAGCATCTCCTTCAGTTGCTCGATCGCAGCCTTGGTCACCAGCACCTTCTTGAAGAAGACCAGCGAAGCGGGATCGACATAGCGCGGCTCAACGATCAGCACGTTGGGCAGATTGCGCGAGGCCAGCAGCAGGTTGTCATCCACCGAGTCGGCGATCACCATCACGTGATCCAGACCCATGCCCTTGAGCTTGGCGGCCAGCAGCTTGGTCTTGGGGGCTTCGATCGAGATCGAATCCACCACGGCCAGGCGACCTTCGCGAGCCAGTTGCGACAGGATGGCGGCCATACCGGCGCGGTACATCTTCTTGTTCAGCTTGTGCGAGAAGTTCTCGTCAGGCTTGTTCGGGAAGATGCGACCGCCCCCACGCCACAGCGGGGAGGAAGTCATACCAGCACGGGCGTTGCCGGTACCCTTCTGACGGAACGGCTTCTTCGTCGAGTGACGAACTTCAGCGCGGGTCAGCTGGGCACGGGTGCCTTGGCGGGCGTTGGCTTGATAGGCAACGACGACCTGGTGAACCAGGGCTTCGTTGTAATCGCGTGCAAACAGGGTGTCCGGAGCGTCCACTTTGGAAGTGGCCTGGCCCTGCTCATTGAGGAGCTCGAGCTGCATCAGTTAGCTCCTTTCTTGACCTTGACCTTGACGGCGGGATGGATCACAACGAATCCTTCCTTCGCGCCAGGAACGGCACCGCGCACCAGCACCAGCTGACGCGCTTCGTCAATGCGGACCACGTCCAGGTTCTGGACGGTCACGGTGACGTCGCCGAGTTGGCCGGACATCTTCTTGCCGGGGAACACACGGCCAGGGTCCTGCGCCATCGAGATCGAGCCGGGCACGTTGTGCGAGCGGCTGTTACCGTGGGAGGCGCGTTGCGACCGGAAGTTGTGGCGCTTGATGGTGCCGGTGAAGCCCTTACCGATCGACGTGCCTTGCACGTCAACCTTCTGGCCTTCAGCGAACAGCGTCACCGGAACAGCGGCACCAGCCTTGTATTCGGCGGCGACGTCCGCGGCGACGCGGAATTCCTTCAGGATTTGGCCGGCTTCAACACCTGCCTTGGCGAGGTGACCCGCTTCAGGCTTCGAGACGCGGGACGCCTTGCGTGCGCCGTAAGTCACTTGGATGGCGCTGTAGCCGTCAGTTTCTTCGGTCTTGATCTGGGTCACGCGGTTGTTGGACACATCCAGCACGGTCACAGGGACGGAATCACCGTCTGCCGTGAACACACGCATCATGCCAACCTTGCGGCCCAGCAATCCGAGACGATTGCTAAGACTCATGGTTTTCTCCTGACCTTCAACGCCCGACGGAGACACCGCCTGCTGCGTCAATAGTCATCTCACACACCCGACATCGGTTGGCCGGGCTGACAAGCATCACATTCAAACCGCGACGTGGGTAAAGGCCACGAACACTGCTCTTACGCGATGCGACGACACCGCACAGGAAAACCCTGGGCGGCAAAAGCTGGCGAGTATAGCGCCGCAGCTGGAGTTGCTGCAAGCTGTGATCGGCGCCCTGCCCTCACTCCTGCCGTCTCGCGTCATCAAGGCGCCGCAAAGTTCTCGCAGAATCATTGAAATGGCGATCGGTACCCAATAAAAAAGGGCGACCCGAGGGTCGCCCTTGACGTGCGCTCCAGTGGCAAGCCACCGGATCACCGCATTACTGCAGCTTGATCTCGACGTCCACGCCAGCCGGCAGGTCCAGCTTCATCAGCGCGTCAACCGTCTTGTCGGTCGGGTCGATGATGTCCATCAGACGCTGGTGGGTACGGATCTCAAACTGGTCGCGCGAGGTCTTGTTGACGTGCGGCGAACGCAGGATGTCGAAACGTTCCTTGTGGGTCGGCAGCGGCACGGGGCCGCGCACGATGGCGCCGGTACGCTTGGCGGTCTCGACGATTTCCAGAGCCGATTGGTCAATCAGCTTGTAGTCGAAGGCCTTGAGGCGAATACGGATCTTTTGCTTGGTAGACATGACTATTCCTTCAAAGAGCGAAGCACACCCGGACGCTAATCACGGGTGAGCAGTTGTCAGCACCAGCCACCCCGACACAGGTCGGAATGACGGGCGCATGCCAGCAAAAGATTAGGCGATGATCGTTGCCACGACACCCGAACCGACGGTACGACCGCCTTCACGGATAGCGAAGCGCAGACCTTCTTCCATGGCGATCGGAGCGATCAGCTTCACGGTGATGCTGACGTTGTCGCCAGGCATGACCATTTCCTTGTCCTTCGGCAGCTCCACGGCACCGGTCACGTCCGTCGTGCGGAAGTAGAACTGGGGACGGTAGTTGTTGAAGAACGGGGTGTGACGGCCGCCTTCGTCCTTGCTCAGAACGTAGATCTCAGCAGTGAAGTGCGTGTGCGGCTTGATCGAGCCCGGCTTGGCCAGCACTTGGCCACGCTCAACGTCTTCACGCTTGGTGCCGCGCAGCAGAATGCCCACGTTGTCGCCAGCTTGACCTTGGTCCAGCAGCTTGCGGAACATTTCCACGCCCGTCACGGTGGTCTTCTGCACGTCGCGGATACCGACGATTTCGATTTCCTCGCCGACCTTGATGATGCCGCGCTCAACGCGACCCGTCACCACCGTGCCACGACCCGAGATCGAGAACACGTCTTCCACCGGCAGCAGGAAGGCACCGTCCACAGCGCGCTCAGGCGTCGGGATGTAGCTGTCCAGTGCATCGGCCAGACGCATGATCGCGGCTTCGCCCAGGTCGCCCTTGTCGCCTTCCAGCGCCAGCTTGGCCGAACCCTTGATGATCGGGGTGTCGTCGCCAGGGAAGTCGTACTTGCTCAGCAGCTCGCGGACTTCCATTTCCACCAGCTCCAGCAGCTCGGCGTCGTCCACCATGTCGCACTTGTTCAGGAAGACGATGATGTACTTCACACCCACCTGACGCGCCAGCAGAATGTGCTCGCGGGTCTGGGGCATCGGGCCGTCAGCGGCCGAGCACACCAGGATCGCGCCGTCCATCTGCGCCGCACCCGTGATCATGTTCTTCACATAGTCAGCGTGGCCCGGGCAGTCAACGTGGGCGTAGTGGCGGTTAGCCGTCTCGTATTCCACGTGCGCGGTGTTGATCGTGATGCCACGTGCCTTTTCTTCGGGCGCAGCGTCGATCTGGTCGTAGGCCTTGGCTTCGCCGCCAAACTTGGCCGCCAGAACGGTTGCGATTGCAGCCGTCAGCGTCGTCTTGCCGTGGTCAACGTGACCAATCGTGCCCACGTTCACGTGCGGCTTGGTACGTTCAAACTTGCCTTTTGCCATCTTGCGCTCCTGGCGATCAGATCGAGAAATCAGATAGAGAGGAAAAAGGTGGTGCCCATGACGCGGATCGAACGCGTGACCTCTCCCTTACCAAGGGAGTGCTCTACCACTGAGCCACATGGGCATCGACACAGGACTGGTGACCAACATCAACAAACCTGTGCCGACACTATCGACACAACAACTACCGACGCAACACCTGTACTTCCAACGTGGAGCGGGAAACGGGAATCGAACCCGTGTCATTAGCTTGGAAGGCTAAGGTTCTACCATTGAACTACTCCCGCCCGGGAGTTTTTCACGTCTCTCACTACCGCTTCAATCACGAAGCAGATGCATCAAACACATGTTCTTTGCATCCACTTCGGATCTCTGCATTAGTTTGCCTTTGGTGGAGGAGGCTGGATTCGAACCAGCGTAGGCGTAAGCCAACAGATTTACAGTCTGCCCCCTTTAGCCACTCGGGCACCCCTCCAAGGCAAGCCCACGACTATAGCACCACTATTTTTGGCCGCAAACAAATTTTGTGGGTTCACTTGCACGAGTGCGAAAGCCGCGCAAATCCAATCGCTCAATGCCATCTCGCCATCATTCATTGCAATGGCGCGAGACCCGCCAGCTCAGCAATTCACCGCCTCTTCCAAAGACCGCCACCAACACCACACCTACGCCAACACCGGCCACTGGATCGCTGGATCGCTGGATCGATGGATCGATGGATCGATGGATTGTTCCTGAGCCTGGGTGAGTGGGGAGCGAGCGCACGCGCGCATCAAACCCACCCTTACCCAATTTGCTCACCCTGGACCTCACGATGTGCTCGCGCATTGCTGCATATGCACGCGCTCCGGCTCCGGCTCCGGCTCGGCCCCGGCTCGGCTCGGCTCGGGTCGGCTCGGCTCGGGTCGGCTCGGGTCGGCTCGGGTCGGGTCGGCTCGGGTCGGGTCGGCTCGGGTCGGGTCGGGTCGGGTCGGGTCGGGTCGGGCAAGGGGCAAGGGGCAAGGGGCGAGGACAAGGACAAGGACAAGGACAAGGACAAGGACTGGGGCTGGGGCTTTCGGTGCGGTGCGGTGCGGTGCGGTGCGGTTGTTTTTGGTATTTGGGGAGGGTGGTTGGAGCGCGGTTCGGAAAGTGACGAGCCGGGAGGCGTTTGCGGAAGTCATGGAAGGAATGGCCGGCGAAGCCGGACAGGAGGGACATGGAGCAAATGTCTCCCGGCTCGGCGCTTTCTGCGGAGGGCAAGGTGGAGCTTGGCGATGGCCGCGGGCGGCGCTGGTGGACTGACCGGCCGGCGTCGGCGTCGGCGTCGGCGTCGGCGTCGGCGTCGGCATCAGCATCAGCATCAGCATCAGCATCAGCATCAGCATCAGCATCAGCATCAGCATCAGCATCAGCTCCGGCTCCGGCTCCGACTCCGACTTCGACTTCGACTTCGACTTCGACTTCGACTTCGACTTCGACTTCGACCCCCACGCTAATACCAATTAGCGACCAAGCAAACCCCTCCCGCCCGCCACAACCCCACCACCCCCACCCCCTGGACAAACCCCTAGACAACCCTACATCCAGCCCCTCCCCCTGGTAGCACCCCCACCACAGCAGGGAAAACACGCCCCTGAAACTGGTAGCAAAGTGGCACTACCGCTCGTTATAGTGGCATGGCATTGGTTGTATTAGAGGTGTATTCGGGGGCGCCAGCTGCATGCCACTCCGGGAGGGTGACGTGGTCCGGTGCCGAGTCTTCATCACCGGCCAAAGATCCATGGCCACTGAGGAGCAGTTCATGAAGGTCAACAAGACCCCAATCGCGGCGGCGGTGTCTCTGACACTACTGAGCGCGGCATTTGCCGTGCAGGCGCAGCAAGCCGACCAGGCGACCAAACCCACCGAGGCCAGCCAGCTGGACCAGGTGGTCGTGACCGGTATTCGAGCTTCGCTGCAGTCTGCGGCCAACATCAAACGCAACGCCAGCGCCACGGTCGACGCGGTCACTGCCGAGGACGTGGGCAAGCTGCCCGACTCCGACGTCGGCCAGGCCCTCGGTCGCATCCCCGGCATCTCTGTCGGTCGTGACTTCGGCGTGGGCGCGTCCGTGTCCATCCGTGGCACCGACCCGCAGATGACCTACACCACGCTGAATGGCCAGTCGGTGGCCTCCACCGGCTGGTATGACCAGAAGGCCATTGACCGCTCCTTCAATTATTCGCTGCTCCCCCCCGAACTCATCGGTGGCATGGAGGTCTACAAGACCTCGCAGGCCGACCTGACCGAAGGCGGCATCGGCGGCACGGTGATCGTGCGCACCCGCAAGCCGCTGGACCTCGCGGCCAACACCGGCTTCGCCAGCGTCAAATACGGCAAGGGCACCGTCAGCAAGGATGGCGACAAGGAAGCGTCTGCGCTCTACAGCTGGCGCACCACCGACAAGACCTTTGGCGTGCTGGTGGCCGGCACCATCCAGAAGGGCGACTACATGCGCCGCGGCATCGAGGCCGATGGCCGCTGGTCCGAGGACGTCACGCCCGGCACCTTCATCCAGGAGCGCAAGCGCACCGCGCTCAATGCCACCCTGCAGGCGCGCCCCACCAACAACATCGAACTCGGGTTGAACTACAACCGCCTGGAATTCGATGCGGACGGCCTGAACTCCACGCACTACCTGTTCACCGGTGCCGACCCCACCGCCTGCACCCAGCGCAATCCCGATACCGGCCTGTGCATCAAGAGCACCACCACGGCGGCCAATGCCACCGACACCTTCCTGCAGACCTGGGCCCGCGCTGCCAAGATGACCTCGGACACCGTGGTGGCCGAGGGCTCGGTCAAGGGCGACGGTTTCAAGATCGACTTCACCGGCGGCACCACCAAGGCTGACGGCGGCACTTCGCTGACCGCCAACTACGGCTACTTCGGTGGCAACCTGCCGAAGTGGGCGGGCTCCACCGATGCCTCCGGCCACCAGATCTCCATCACCCCGTCCAAGAGCATGGACGTCACCCTGGCCAACCTGCCGGCCACCTCGTCCGCCGAGACCTGGGCCACCGCCCGTGGCCCCAACAAGGACCAGGAAGACTTCGCGCAGTTCGACGTGAGCGTCGATGTGGACTGGGGCATCATCACCGCCTTCAAGACGGGTGCGCGCGCCACCAAGCACACGTTCACGAAGGACGAGTACCGTCCCACCTTCGTCGCCACGCCCATCACGGCGGACACCGCCAGCCTCTACAGCGGCACCATGCCCATGGGCACGCCGGGCTGGAGCGTGCCCAAGCCCAACCTGGATGCCATGTTCGCCCTGGCCAACGCCAACGTGGCGAGCTGGGTCGAGTCGCGCAGCGGCTACGGCAAGATCGAGGAAAAGAACAACTCGCTCTACGGCATGTTCACCCTGGAGAAGGACGCGCTGCACGGCAACTTCGGCCTGCGCTACATCCGCACCAAGGCCAGCAACGAGGCCTACATCTTCGACGGCTCCCCGCTGGCCACTGGCGATGTGGCGCAAAACGTCGGCTGGAGCACGGTCAAGGAACGCAACAGCGCCTCCTACAACGACGTGCTGCCCAGCCTGAACCTGGTGTACGACCTCAACAAGAACACGCTGCTGCGCTTTGCGGCCTCCAAGGCCATCACCCGCCCGAACTACGACAACATGTTCGCGGGCTCGATCGTGGGCTGGAACGACACGCTCCAGAACAACGAGACGGTGAACTACGGCAGCCCGAGCCTGAAGCCGATGTCGTCCAAGCAGTTCGACCTGGGCGTGGAGTACTACTACGACCGTGGCAACCTGCTGTCGTTGAGCTTCTTCCACAAGACCATCGACAACTTCATCACCACCGACACCCAGGTCAACCAGCCCATTGGTCTGGTGAGCCCGGACACGGGCGTGGACAACTGGACGGTCAACCGCTACATCAATGCCGGTGGCGGCAAGATCAACGGCATCGAGACGCAGATCAACCACGCGTTCTCGAATGGTTTCGGTGTGGTGGCCAACTACACCTTCACCGATGCCAAGGCACCGGCCTCCAGCTACCAGGACGAACTCAACATGTTCACACTGTCCTCGCGGCACAACGTGAACCTGGTGGGCTACTGGGAAAACTCGACCTACTCGGCACGTCTGGCCTACAACTGGCGTTCCAAGTACATGGTTCGCGAGACCGGCTACTACGGCAATCGCATGCATGACGACTACGGCAGCCTGGACCTGAGCCTGGGCTGGAACATCACCGACAAGCTGCGCCTGAGCTTCGACGCGGTGAACCTGCTGAAGGAAGACGACGTGCAGTACGGTGCGGCCGGCGCCAACACCACCTTGCGTGCATCGCTGAAGCAAGGCTACCCGGCCTGGTCCTTCATGGGTGAGACCACCTACCGCGTGGGCCTGAGCGCGAAGTTCTGATCCGCACAGCCCTCAAGCAGCAAGGCCCGGCAGATGCCGGGCCTTTTTCATTGGAGCCGATCACATCGCCGCGGGTTTCCCGAAATCGATGAAGGTGTTGACCGTCAGCCGCCCGTGGCGCGGATCAGCGGTGAGGCTCAAGCCAGGGTTCACACAGGCGGTGTGCAGCAGCGAGCCGGCATAAACGACTAGCCGGTTGAATTTCGCCGGGAGCATGCCCAGGAAGGTGAAGTGCTCGTCCGAATCATCGAAGTAGCGTGGGGGCGGCGAACGCCGCTCCAGCTCTGCCTCATAGGCCTGCGCATAACGCGCCTTGTTGTCTGGCGTGATCTGCTGCAGCCCTGTCGCGTTGTGTCGATAGAAGCCGGTGCCGCCGTGGTGCCCGTCGCACAGGTAGAGCAGCGCGGCCATGTAGTGCGGGCCGCTGGCATCGAAGTGCGGCGTACGCTGCAGGGGGCCAAGGGCCGTCGGCGCGACCGTGGTGAGCGAGAAGGTACAGGCGCTCTTCCAGAGATCGAGCTCATCGGGCACACCAAAGTTGAGGCGGATGAGGGGATCCAGCAGCTCCGCCAACTGCTGCGAATACGCCGCAGGCGCACGCGCGCGTACGCCTGGATAGCCCTTGCGCTCCTCGGCGCCGGGGCACGGCTCGAAGCTGCTTGCACAGGCCGCCTCCACCAGCGCGTGTGGGTCTTCCAGAAAGTCGTCGATCAGGACGACCTGATGCTCGCCAATCTGCACGGACTGGACGTTGGGTGGCATGCGAATGGCGAAAGGGGCAGTCATGGCGGTCACGGGGGAAGCAGTGAAAGCGTCCCGTCGATTGTGAGCCCCCCGCTTGCGGTTGGCGATCCGTGAACGGCCCTAGGAAACCTCTCCAAGAGGCCTCCCGCCACTACACCTTGATATAGATCCTGCGCTTGTCCATCACCCGCACGATCACCGCCCACACCAGCACAAAGGCCACCGCAAACGCGAGCGAGGCGGCATCCGGCCCGGCCAGGCGCGATACCCAGCCAAAGCCGTTGGCATACAACGGCGCCATGAGCCCAAAGCCTTCCAGCAGGACCGTGCACAGCCATGCGCCCGCGTAGGCAGCGATCGCATTGACACCGAAGCTGCGCCCGATGGCGGGGAAGCCTTGACGATCGATCAGCCTATGGGCCACCAGCAGCGCGAGCGCCGCGACGCCACCGGTCCACAGCACGAAGGCCGGGGTCCAGAGATTCTTGTTGATGGGCATGATCCCGATGGCATCCAGGCCCCAGCCCCATAGCGCGGCGATCACACCGATGGCAGCCAGCCGCCTCAGTTGCCCCTGTCGCAGGGCCTCGCCGCAGCGCCAGCCCAGCAGCGTGGTGGCCAGGCCACCCAGGGTGGAGACCAGCCCTTCAGGATCATGGCCCCACCCGGTGACGGGATCCCATTCATACCCATGCGGGCCGAAGATCCAGGCATCCACGCGGCTGGCGATGTTGCCCGCCTTGTCCAGCGGCCCGCCCCACAGCAGCAGTACCCCGTAGCCCAGCAGCAGCGCCGCCATCCAGGCCCATTGCCCCCGCGCCCGCCACTGGATCGCGATAAGCCCTGTGAGGCCAAAGCACAGCCCGATCCGTTGCAACACGCCCGGCACACGGAAGGCAGGCTTGTCCATCAGCGACCAGGCCACGGCATGCAGCACCAGCCCGAGCACCAGGATGCGCAGGGCGCGACGCACCACCACGCTCCGCAACGCGGCGCCCTGCCCGGCTTCGATGCGCGCGCCCATGGCCAGCGACAGGGACACCCCCACGATGAAGAGGAAGGTCGGGAAGACCAGGTCGGTCGGTGTCCAGCCATTCCAGGCGGCGTGCTCCAGGGGGGCGTAGACATGGCCCCAGTCACCGGGGTTGTTGACCAGCAGCATGGCCGCCACGGCGAGGCCGCGCAGGGCGTCGACGGAAGCCAGGCGTTGTGAAGAGGTCGTCATGTCAGAAGTCGCAGCGGTTCTCTAAGGCGGGCACGGGCGGGCGGACCTGGTCCAGACGCGCCACCCCCTTCAGCCGCCACTGGGCCACACGGGCTTCGATCTGCGCAGGGCTGAGCACGGTGTCCTTGGCGTGCAGCACCCAATCCACGTCCTGCTCATAGACGCGGGGCGTGCCACCGGTGGCCAGGGGGCCGTTGGGGGAGAACCAGAGGTTGAAGTTGATGGACATGGGCACGACCGGGTAGTTGCGGCCGCCGTGCTCGGTCACCTGCCGGCCGTCGACAAACCACTGGGTGCGACCATCGGCGACCTGCATGACGAGGGTGTGCCAGTCATGGCCGGGCTGGCCGAGGGCTGCAAACTCTTCGTGCTGCTGGTTGAAGGCCAGCCAGGGGTCGAGTCGGACGGTCTGCCAGGTGATGCCATACAACCGGGTCTTGTCGCTGCCCCAGCCGCCGTTGGGGAGGTATTCCCAGTCGAGCTCGCTGAACTCGGGGTCGAAGTCGAAGCGCAACGGGCTGACGGCGTAGAACGTCTGGATGACAGGATCACCATCGGCGCCGGAGACGGGCTGGTCGCTGAAGCGCACTCGCGCCGCATAGGTGCCGGCCAGGTATTTGCGCTGGTGGCAAACCTGGACCTGGGAGGTGCCAGGACCGGTGCCATCCGTTTGGGCGTGCAGGCGCAGGAGGCGCTTGCCTGGGCGGGTGGGGTCGTCCACCATCTGCGCACCGTCCGGGTTCCACCGGGCGCCGGGGATGCCAGGGTGGCCGTGAGCGCTGCGGAGCTGCCAACCCGCTTGCTGCAGGGCGGCGGTGTCGGCGTAGGTGAAGTCGTCGAAGAACCATTCGGGTTCTGGCGGGGCGACCGTCTGGGTGGAGCGGGCTTGGGTAGAGCGGGCTTGAGTGGAGCCGGCTTGGGTGGAGCCGGCTTGGGTGGAGCCGGCTTGGGTGGGCGTGGCCTGGATAGCGGTGGCCTGCGCCGGTGCGTCAAGCGCCGGGATCCCCAACATCAGGACCACCCACGCCACGCGCGGGAAATTACGCCCCCACCATCCGGGCGCAGCCACCCACCGTGAAACCAACCTACCCATCAAGACCGGGCTCCCCGCAGCAGTCAGCAAACCCGTTTTCACGCCACAGTCCCTGCTGTCGTCGTGCTGCTGCTGGTGCTGGTGTCGCTATTGGTGTTGGTGGGCGCATCGTCGCCATTCTTGGGCTGGTCATCAGCGGCGGACATGCGCACAAAAGGCAGCATCAACAGCACCGGGATGCCACAGAGAATCGTCCACTGGAAGAAGCGTTCGTAGCCAATCGCCAGCTGGATATCGCCGCTGATGCTGCGCGAGAGGATGAAGCCCAGCTGCATGACACCAGAGCCCAGCGCATAGTGCGCCGTCTGGAACCGACCGGGCGCTACCGCCTGCATGATGTACAGGATCATGCCGACAAAGCCGAAACCGTAGCCAAACATCTCCAGCAACACCGCGCCGCCGATATGCCACATGTCCTGCGGCAGGGTGGCCGCCAGGTAGTAGAAGGTGGCATTGGGAATGGCCATGGCCACAATCAGCACCGGCATGGCCCGGCGCAGGGTCAGCCATGCCGTGAAATACCCACCGAGCACGCTGCCAGCCAGGAAGGCCACCGTGCCCACCCAGCCATAGATGTCCGCCACCTGGCTGGTGGTGAGCCCCAGCCCGCCCTTGTCACGCGCCTCGATCAGGAACAGCGGGCCGATGGTCTGCACCTGCCCCTCGGCAAAACGGAACAACACGATGAACAGAATCGCCAGCCGGATGCCGGGCTTGCGGCCAAAGTCGGCCACGATGTCCCGCGTGTTGGCCCAGATCGCAGCAGCGCGCAGGTCGGTATGCCCCGCACTGAGCTGCCCCGGCAACGACACGGCGTTGTAGCTGGCCAGGCCCGCCAGCAGCACCGCCAGGCCCACAAAAACCGCCGTCCAGGCGTTGAAAACTCCCAACGGCGTTTCCAGCAGACCGGCAATCTTTAGCACCACCCCCACCATGAAGAAGCGCGCGCCATTGAAAAAGGCCCCCTGCCAGCCTGCGTAACGCGCCTGACGCTGGTGATCCAGAGAGCCCATGTAGAGCCCATCACACGCGATGTCATGCGTGGCAGAGCTATAGGCGATGAGGAAGAACACACACAACGCGCCACCAAACCACCAGGGCGTCTGCAGCACCACCGCCATCAGCACCAGCGCCATCGCCCCGACCGCTTGCATGACCACCACGATCAGCTTCTTGCTGTTGACCAGCTCCAGGAAGGGGCTCCACAAGGGCTTGATGGCCCACGCCGTTCCCAGGGCACTGGTCCAGCGCGCAATCTGGTCGTTGTCCACACCCATGTTCTTGAGCATGAAACTGGCCAGCGCCATCACGACGAAGAACTGCATGCCCTGCACAAAGTACAGGCTGGGCACCCAACGCATCGGCGAGCGGCCATGCCCTGCAGGCGAAGCAGCGGAGAAAGACGGCTGGCTCATGGTGGACCTCAGGTCGGTTCGCGTTCGTATCAATCCAGCGTCACGGGCGCCAGGCCTGGCGCCACCGCCTTGCCCTGCATCCAGTCACGCAGCGAGGCCAGCGCACCATCGGCATAACCCCAGCTGATCAACGTTGGTGCCGCCACATCCAAAGCCTGGAACGGGTTCCACAGCACCAGGTGCAGATCCGGCGCCCAGGTGCGCGCCTGCGCGCCATACCGCGCACGGTGCGTCGATGCCAGCACGGTAAAACGCCCGTCGCTCGGCACGTCGGCCCAGTCCAGCGTGGTGATGTCGTCCAGCGACACGAATTCCACATCGGTGTGGCCGCTGAAGAGCGCCCGCACCTGCTCGCCGGTCGGCCCCGCTTCGGAGACACCATCGGTGGGCACTTCATCCTGCACCAGCACCCGCAGCGGCTGATCCTGCGCCGGCGCCGCCGCCCCACGCAGCGCGCACAGGCCCGCCGCCCACGCGCGGCGCATCAAGGCGTCGTCGGCCGCCCGCACCTCGCCGTCATAGTCGTCTGTCCGCACCGGATAGGCGGCGGCCATGCGGTCCAGGCGCCCGGCCGCTTCGAGGGCGCGCGCCGCATCGATGTCACCACGGTCCAGGCCCTGGCGCAGCGCGTCGATCGCCTGCGCCTGCTCGGCCAGCGAGCCCTGCGCCAGGATCATGTCGGCGCCGGCATTGATCGCCAGCACCGCCGCCCGTGCGTAGCCATAACGGTCGGCAATGGCCTTCATCATCAGCGCGTCGGTGATGACCACCCCGTCATAGCCCAGTTCGTCACGCAAGATGCCGCCCAAAATAATGCGGGACAAGGTGGCCGGGTAGTCCGGATCGATGGCGGGATAAACGATGTGCGCCGTCATCACCGAAGGCGCCGCATCGCGCAAGGCCCGGAACGGCTGGAGCTCCAGCGCATCCAGTTCGGCGCGGGTCTTCTCCACCGTTGGCAGGTCCAGGTGGGAATCCACATGGGTATCCCCGTGGCCCGGGAAATGCTTGATGCAACACGCCACACCCGCCGCCAGCGAGCCCTGCATCCAGGCCCCCGCCAGCCGCGTCACGGTATCGGCCGTCTCGCCGAAGCTGCGCTCGGCGATGACCGGGTTGGCCGGGTTGTTGTTGATGTCCACCACCGGCGCGAAGTTCCAGTTGATGCCGATGCCGCGCAGCCCGCGCGCCACCGCCGCCCCCACCTGGGTGGCCAGTGCTTCGTCACTCGCCGCGCCCAGCGCCATGGCGGACGGGGGCTGGGGAAGGAAGGTGGCACGCACCACCGAGCCCCCCTCCTGGTCCAGGCCGATCAGCGCCTGCGGGCCCATCACCTCGCGCAAACGGCGAGTGAGCTGGCGGACCTCGGCCTCGGTCCCCAGGTTCTTGCGAAACAGGCAGACCGCACGGATGCGGTGCTGCCGCAGGAAATCCGCCGTGGCCTCGTCCAGCGCCTTGCCGGCGATGTCCACCATCACCAATCGGCCGGGATCAATGCTTGTCATGCTCATGACTCTCTCTTGCCGCCAGGGCCCGCGGGCGCCTGGCCTCGTGAACTGCCAGCGCCCGAGGGCGCCTGCGCGCTTCAGTGCGTCTTCGTGACCTTCGCCAGATGGCGGGGCTGGTCCGGATTGAGTCCTCGCGCCTGCGCCAGGGCTTCCACCATCGGATAGAAACTCTGCACCGCCGCAATCGGGTCCAGGTCCTCACTGCCGGTGCAGGTCAGTGCCAGCTCCGCTCCAGGTGTGCCTTCGGGGGCGGCCAGCAACACCCGCGCACCGCGGCCGCGCATCTCATCCGCCAACGCCAGCAGCCCGGCCTGTGCCGGGCCACGCGGCGCAAATACCAGCAGCGGATAACCCTCTTCCACCAGGGCCATCGGGCCATGTTTGACCTCGGCCCCAGAGAACGCCTCGGCCTGGATGCCGCAGGTCTCCTTGAACTTGAGCGCCGCCTCCAGCGCGATGGGCAGCGACGTGCCGCGGCCAATCACGAACAGCTTGTCCGCCTCCTTGAGCACATCCACCGCCACATCCCAACGCTGCCGCGCCGCTCGCTCCAGCGCCTGCGGCAGGTCCTGGATGGCTGCGCCCAGGTCCTGATCGTCCTGCCACGCCGCCACCAGGCGGGCACCCGCCAGCAGTTGGGTGATGTAGCTCTTGGTTGCCGCCACGCTGCGCTCCACGCCGGCATGCAGCGAGAACACGTGCTCCGCCGCCGCCGCCAGCGGCGAGCCGTCGGCATTCACAAAGGCCACGGTACGTGCGCCGTTGGCGCGAAAGTATTCGGTGGGAGACACCAGGTCCGGGCTCTGGCCCGACTGCGAGAACGCCAGCGACATCAAGCCCTGGCTTTCAATGCGGCTCTGATAGAGCGTGATCAGCGACATCGGCAGCGAAGTCACCAGCCGCCCCAGCCGCGCCATCACCAGATAGGCCAGGTAGTGGGCGGCATGGTCGGAGCTGCCCCGCGCCACCGTGAGCACGGAACTCGGTGGCTGCTCACGCAGCGCGCGCCCCAGCGTCAGGTAAGACTGTTGATCGGCGGCCAGCTGGCGCGCCACGGCCTGTGGCGCACTCAGCGCCTCTTCAAGCATTCGCGAGGTCAATTGATTCCCCTTCCACGACCACGCGTTGCAACTGCAAGCCACGGTCCAACACCACCACATCAGCCCAGGCGCCCGGCTTCAGCCGGCCCCGGTCCTCCAACGCCAGGAAGTCCGCCGCGTGGGTCGATACCCGCCGCGACGCCTCCTCGATCTCCAGCCCCAGCTTCAGCACCAGGTTGCGCAGCGCCTGGTCCATGGTCAGCGTGGAGCCCGCCAAGGTTCCATCGGGCAGACGCACGCCGCCCAGGCACTTGGTCACCTTGTGCCGGCCCAGCCGGTATTCACCGTCCGGCATGCCCGCCGCAGCGGTCGAGTCGGTCACACAGAACAGACAGGGGATGCTGCGCAGCGCCACCCGGATCGCGCCCGGATGCACATGCAGCAGGTCCGGAATGACCTCCGCATAGCGCGCATGGGCCAACGCAGCCCCCACCATGCCAGGCTCGCGGTGATGCAGCCCCGTCATGGCGTTGAAGAGATGGGTGAAGCCGCCGGCTCCGCGCGCCAGCGCCGCCACGCCGTCCTCGTAGGTGCCCAGCGTGTGGCCGATCTGCACCTGGAAGCCGGCCTCGCGCAGTTGCGCCACCAGGTCCAGATGCCCCGGCAGCTCGGGGGCGAGCGTGATCAGGCGGATGGGCGCGATGTCGTGCAACGCACGCACCTCATCCAGGGCCGCCGCTCTTGCGAAGTCGGGCTGCGCGCCCAGCTTGCCGGGGTTGATGTAGGGGCCTTCCAGGTGCACGCCCAGCACCCGGGCCCTGCCGGTGGTGCGCTGGTGGCAGGCATCGCTCAAGGCCACCATGGCCGCGCGGATCTCTTCCATCGGCGCCGTCATCGTGGTGGCCAGCAGAGAGGTCGTGCCGAACCGCGCATGCAGCCGGGCCATCTCGCTGACAGCGTCGCCGCCCTCCATCGTGTCGTGCCCGCCGCCGCCATGCACATGCAGGTCAATGAAACCCGGCAGCACGATGGGCAGGTCCTGGGCGCCGTGGCGCACCTCGTACTCGCCGACCGCCGTACCGTCGATACGGCGGATGCGGCCTTCCTGATGCTCCAGCACACCGCGGATGAATCCGTCAGGCGTCAGAATGAATCCGTCGATATGCTGGGCTTGTGTCATCCGTCGCGCCTCATCTCCGCGACGAAGTCGTAGTAATCGCTGCGGCAGTACGAATGGGTCAGCTCCACCGCCTGACCCTGGTCCAGATAGCCCACACGCGTGATGAACAGCACCGCCTGGCCCACCGGAACTTCCAGCAGACCGGCCAGCCGCGAATCCGCGTTGATGGCACGAATGTGTTGCAGCGCCCGCACCGGCGCCCCGCCCAGACGGGCCAGATGCTCATACAGGGAACTGTCGACCTTCAGCGGGTCAGGCAGCACGGCCTCGGGCAGCACGCTGAGTTCATAGGCCATCACCACCTGGTCGGCCAGGCGCAGACGCTCCAGGCGCGCCACCCGTTGGCCGGTGGTCAGCCCCAGGGAAAGCTGCTCGTCCGGCGCCGCCATGGCAAAGCCACGGGTCAGCCAGCGGCTGCTCGGCTTGAAGCCGCGTTGATGCAATTCCTCGGAGAAGCTGGTCAGGCGCGAAAGCGGCTGCTCCAGCTTGGGCGCGATGTAGTTGCCGGAACCGCGCTTGCGCACGATGAGGCCCTGCTCCACCAGCCGGTCGATGGCCTTGCGGGCCGTGACACGGGAAAGGTCCAACGTTTCGGACAGCACCCGCTCGGAGGGCAGTGCCTCGTCCGCCTGGTACTGGCCCTCACGGATGGCCTGCGCCAGCTTGTGGGCCAACTGCATGTACAGCGGCGAAGCGGCTGCGGGATCGGGCTTGAATTGGAAGGGCAGCTTAGTGCTCATCGGGCGGTTCTCGATCAACGTGAGTCAGAGAGCGCGCCACGGACCAGCCGCAGCGCCCCGTCAGCCGAGTCGCCTTGAGGCGACACGCAACGGGCCCGAATGTTGCCTGAGAAAAGCGCACCCAACCGCTGTGCCACGCTGCCCGCCAGGGACAGCGGCAGCTGTTGTGTCGGGTCCAGCGCCAGCGCCAGCGCCTCCAGCTCGCCCACGGCGGCCTCAACCAGCGCCTGTGCGGCAGGGTCGGCCTGAGCCTGCTCAAACACCAGCGGTGCCAGCTGTGCATAGGCATGCTGTCCGGCCTTGGCCACCCAGGCGGAGACAGCATCCCGGTCCAGCGCATGCCGGGCGCCCGCGGCGGCCCAGACCGCACGCGCCAGCGGCCCTGCGGCCGCACGCCCATCCATCGCCTTCTGCGCCACGCGCATGGCCTGGATGCCCAGCCAGGCGCCACTGCCTTCATCCCCGCCAATCCAGCCCCAGCCGCTGACACACACCAGCGAACCATCGCTGCGCAGCGCCTCGCCCACCGTGCCGGTACCGGCTGCAATCACCCCCCCGGGCTGGCCCGCATGCGCGCCGAGCACCGTGGTGGTGCCGTCGTTGACCAGTTCGAGATGGGCATACCCCGGTTGGCGCGCCACGAATGCCTGCGCCTGCGCGACCACACCAGCGCCCGAAAGCCCCAGGCCGATGGCCGTCTCGGCCAGCACCAGTGTCGCCAGGCCCGCTTGCCCGGCCGCTTCCTGCACGGCTTCCTGGATATGGCACCAGGCCTGATCCACCCCTTGGCCCAGCGCGGACGGGCCCGCCTGGCCCTGCCCCAGCAACCGGCCGTACCGGTCACAGAGCCGCACCCGCGTCCCCGTGCCGCCCCCATCCACGCCCACCAAATGGCGCACGGTGGCGTATTGCGGTTGAAGGGGAGCCGTCCAGATGTCGGCCAGGGTGTCAGCTGTCATGATTAATACCAGTTTAGTACCAAAAAACGGAGATCGTCAATTGGTAGCGCACTGGACTTAACCCTGAGACTGCATCAAACCGATGCGGCCCCGCATCTGCGCCGCTGTATCACGATGGACACGAGGAGAAACAATGCGCAGAGGTGCGTTTCATCCAAGGCGCGGGCTGCGTAACCACAACCGTACCAGTTGGCGACGACTTGAGTATGAGGATCAGCCCGTAGACAGGGGTCAGTCCAGGGTCCAGTCGAACTCGGCGCCCTGCTCCCGCAGCCAATGGCGTGCCGTGGAGAAGTGGCCGCAGCCGATGAAGGGCGCCGGCCCCCGCGTGGCGGAGAGGGGCGAGGGGTGATTGGCCTGCAGCACCAGGTGCTGGGCACCCGCTGCCTGGATCAGGCCGGCCTTGGCCTGCGCATGGGCACCCCACAGCAGATAGACCTTGGGGGCGGGATCCCTGGCGGTGGCCTCGATGAGCGCATCCGTCAGCGACTCCCAGCCCTTCTTGGCATGGCTGCCCGCCTGTCCGTCTTCCACGGTCAGGCTGGTGTTGAGCAGCAGCACGCCGCGGCGCGCCCATGCCCCCAGGTGGCCGGACATGGCAGGCTGCTGGCCCAGATCGCGCAGCAGTTCCTTGAAGATATTGCGCAGCGAGGGCGGCACCTTCTCGCCCGGCGGCACGGAGAACGCCAGGCCTTCAGCCTGACCCGGGCCGTGGTAAGGGTCCTGGCCAACGATCACCACCTTGACGGCGGACAGCGGTGTGAGCCGCAACGCCCGCAACGGGTCCACTGGATAGATGACGGCGCCCGCTGCCTGCCGCTCCCGCAGCAGCGCCCGCACACGCTGGCCATCAGCACTGTCAAGCCAGCGGTCCACACTGACCTGCCAGCCCCCGTCGACCTGCCAGTCGATACCGTCAGTCGCGAGTGTCATCCGTACGTGTGCGTCATCAGTTGAACAGCGCCGCCAAGGCGGCACCCGGGTCGTCGGCCCGCATGAAGGCCTCGCCCACCAGGAAGGCATGCACGTCCGCGTCGCGCATGCGCGCCACATCGGCCGGGCCGAGGATGCCGGATTCCGTCACCAGCAGCCGGTCAGCCGGCACCTGCGCCAGCAGGCCCAGCGTGGTGTCCAGCATCACCTCGAAGGTCTTGAGGTTGCGGTTGTTGATGCCCACCAACGGCGTCTTCAGACGCAGCGCTCGCGACAGCTCGTCGCCGTCATGCACTTCCACCAGCACGTCCAGGCCCAGCCCCAGCGCACAGTCCTCCAGCTCGGCCATCTGGCCATCGTCCAGGCTGGCGGCAATCAGCAAGATGCAGTCCGCCCCCATCGCGCGGGCCTCGTAGACCTGGTAGGGGTCCACCATGAAATCCTTGCGCAGTACCGGCAGCGCACACGCCGCGCGGGCCGCCTGCAGGTAGGCGACGTCGCCCTGGAAGAAGGGTTTGTCCGTCAGCACGCTCAGGCAGGCCGCACCGTGCTGCTCGTAGCTGCGAGCAATGGCGGCGGGCTGGAAGTCCTCCCGCAGCACACCCTTGCTGGGGCTGGCTTTCTTCACCTCGGCAATGACCGCACTGCGGCCTGCGGCGATGGCGCGGCGCAGCGAGGCGCCAAAACCTCGCGTCGGCTCCGTGCGGGCTTCGGCCTCGGCACGCAGCCGTTCCAGCGGCTTCAGCGCACGGGCGGCTGCAACCTCTTCACGCTTGACCGCGTTGATCCGGTCCAGGATGTCAGCCATTTGCCGCCTCCTGGGTCGCCGCCACGAACTGGTCCAGCTTGGCACGGGCGGCACCACTGCTGATGACCTCACGCGCCTTGCCAATGCCTGCGGCAATGCTGTCCACGACGTTCGCGGCATACAGCGTGGCACCGGCGTTCAGCAGCACGATGTCCCGGGCCGGGCCGGCCTCGTCGGCCAGCACGCCCAGCAAGATGCGCCGGCTCTCTTCCGGGCCGCTGACCCGCAAGTTGCGGCTGGCCACCATGTGCAGGCCGAAGTCCTCGGGATGAATCTCGTATTCACGAATCTCGCCGTTGCGCAGTTCTCCCACCATGGTGGAGGCGCCCAACGAAATCTCGTCCATGCCGTCCTTGCCATACACCACCACGGCATGCTCGGCGCCCAGGCGTTGCATCACCCGCACCTGGATGCCCACCAGGTCCGGATGGAACACGCCCATCAGGATGTTGGTGGCGCCGGCCGGATTCGTCAGCGGGCCCAGGATGTTGAAGATGGTGCGCACGCCCAGTTCCTTGCGCACCGGCGCGATGTTCTTCATCGCGGGGTGGTGGTTGGGCGCGAACATGAAACCGATGCCGGTCTTGTGCACGCAATCCGCCACCGCCTGCGGCGACAGCGACAGCACCACACCCAGCGCTTCCAGCACATCGGCGCTGCCGGTCTTGCTGGAGACACTGCGGTTGCCGTGCTTGGCGATCTGCGCGCCGGCGGCCGCAGCCACGAACATCGAGCAGGTGGAAATATTGAAGGTGTGGGCGCCGTCGCCCCCCGTGCCCACCACATCCACCAGGTGTGGCCCGGGTGCGAGCGGCACCTTCACCGAGAACTCGCGCATGACCTGCGCCGCAGCGGTGATCTCGCCGATGGTTTCCTTCTTGACCCGCAGGCCGATGAGGATGGCCGCTGCCGTCACCGGAGAGATGTCACCACTCATGATGCGGCGCATCAGGGCCAGCATCTCGTCGTGGAAGATTTCGCGGTGCTCAATGACCCGGGTCAAGGCTTCGTTGTCGGTCATGGCCATGGCCTCAGGCTCCCGTGCGCAGGCAGTGCTCGCGGACCGCCGCGACGGCGCGATCCACCCCCTCGGCATCCACATCCAGATGGGTGACGAAGCGCAGGCGGTACAGGCCGGTGGCCAGCACGCCCCGCTGCTTCAGGTGGTCCAGCAGGCCCGCGCCACGCGCCGGCTCGATGTCCACAAAAACGATATTGGTCTGCGGCGTTTCCACGCTGACGCCCGGCAGGCCCTGCAGCCCCTCGGCCAGGCGCTGCGCCAGGGCGTGGTCATCCGCCAGGCGCCGCACGTGGTGGGTCAGCGCGTGGTGCGCGGCGGCTGCCAGGACACCCGCCTGACGCAAGCCCCCGCCCACCATCTTGCGCCAGCGGTGCGCACGCCCGATGAACTCCCGCGACCCGCACAACACAGAACCTACGGGCGCACCCAGCCCCTTGGAGAAACACACCGACACGCTGTCGAAATGGCTGCAGATGCGGCGCGCCGCCGCATACGGGTCGCCCGCATCCACGGCCACCGCTGCATTGAAAAGCCGCGCGCCATCCAGGTGCCGCGCCAGGCCGCGGCGTTGGGCCAGCGCCGTGGCTTCCGCCAGGTAGGCCATGGGCAGCACCTTGCCGCCAATGGTGTTCTCCAGCGCCAGCAGGCGTGTGCGCGCAAAGTGGGCGTCGTCCGGCTTGATGTTGGCTTCGATGTCCGCCAGCGGCAATGAGCCGTCCGGCGCATGGTTCAAGGGCTGCGGCTGGATGGAGCCCAGCACGGCCGCACCACCGCCTTCCCAGCGGTAGGTGTGCGCCATCTGGCCCACGATGTATTCATCACCGCGCTGGCAATGGCTCATCAGGCCGCACAAGTTGCTCTGCGTGCCGCTGGCCATGAACAGCGCCGCCTCGAACCCCAGCGCCTCGGCGAGCGCGTCCTGCAGGGCGTTGACCGTGGGGTCGTCACCAAAGACGTCGTCACCCAGCGGTGCCGCCAGCATCGCGGCGCGCATGGCGGCGGTCGGCTGGGTGACGGTATCGCTGCGCAGGTCCACCACCCGGCGGGCCGTGGCGTGGGTCAGGGGAACATGAGGGCTCATCGGGCCAGCTCCAGGAAATTGCCCAGCATGGCATGGCCATGTTGCGACAAGATGGATTCGGGATGGAACTGCACGCCTTCCAGCGGCGTCGCCGTTCCGGCGAAACCGCGATGGCGAACGCCCATGATCTCGCCGTCCTCGCTGCGGGCGGTGACCTCCAGGTCGTCCGGCAGCGTGGCCTGCTCGATGGCCAGCGAGTGGTAGCGGATCACGCTGAACTGCTCGGGCAGATCACTGAAGACGCCCTGGCGGTCGGTGGTGATGGTGCTGGCCTTGCCATGCATTTGAACCTGGGCCCGCACGATGCGCCCCCCCAGGGCGGCGCCGATGCTCTGGTGGCCCAGGCAGACGCCCAGGATGGGCAACCGGCCCTTGAAGCGTTCGATGGCCGGCACGCAGACGCCGGCCTCCTTGGGCGTGCACGGGCCGGGCGAGAGCACCAGATGGCTGGGGCGCAGGGCCTCGATTTCGTCCAGGGTGATCTGGTCGTTGCGCACCACCTTGACCTCGGCACCCAGCTCGGCGAAGTACTGCACCAGGTTGAAGGTGAAGCTGTCGTAGTTGTCGATCATCAGCAGCATGTCGTCACTCCTTCTTCAGCTTCAGAAACCTTCTTCGACCAGCTCGGCCGCGCGCACCAGTGCGCGCGCCTTGGCTTCGGTCTCTTTCCATTCCAGCTCGGGCACCGAATCCGCCACGATGCCGGCCGCCGCCTGCACGTACAGCACCTGGTTCATGACCACGCCGGTCCGGATGGCAATTGCCAGGTCCATGTCACCGCCGAAGCTCAGGTAGCCGCAGGCGCCGCCATAGATGCCGCGCTTGACCGGCTCCAGCTGGTCGATGATTTCCATCGCACGGACCTTGGGGGCGCCAGACAAGGTGCCGGCGGGGAAGCTGGCGCGAAACACATCCATGTTGCCGACGCCAGGCTTCAACAGCCCTTCCACATTGCTCACGATGTGCATCACATGCGAGTAGCGCTCCACCGCGAAGGCATCGGTGACCTTGACCGTGCCGGTCTGGGCGATCCGACCGATGTCGTTGCGGGCCAGGTCGATCAGCATCAGGTGCTCGGCACGTTCCTTCGGGTCGGCCTTCAGTTCCACTTCCAGCGCCTGGTCCAGTTCCGGTGTGCCGCCCCGCGGGCGGGTGCCGGCCAGCGGGCGGATGGTCACCTTGCGGCCCTCCGGTGTCTGCTCCTGGCGCACCAGGATCTCGGGCGAGGCGCCGACGATCTGGAAGTCCCCCATGTCATAGAAGTACATGTAGGGGCTGGGGTTGAGCGAGCGCAGCGCGCGGTAGAGGCTCAGCGGCGATTCCGTATAGCGCTTCTTCAGGCGCTGCCCGAAGACGATCTGCATGCAGTCGCCGGCGGCAATGAATTCCTTGGCGCGATCCACGGCGGCGAGGAAGTCGGCCTTGGCGAACTCGCGCTCCACCGGATGGGCCTGCCCCCGCAGCACCCGCGGGGCGGCCACCGAGTAGCTGAGCTTGTCGCGCAGTTCGGTCAGCCGCTTCTTGGCCTTGAAATAGGCCTCCGGCTGGCCGGGGTCCGCATACACGATCAGGTAGAGCTTGCCCGACAGGTTGTCGATCACCGCCAGCTCTTCGCACTGCAGCAGCATCACATCCGGCGTGGGCAGGCCACCGGCGGGGGTGGAGGCGGCCAGGCGCGGCTCGATGTAGCGCACGGCGTCGTAGCCGAAATAGCCGGCAAGACCGCCGCAGAAGCGGGGCAGGCCGGGCCGCAGGGCCACCTTGAAGCGCTGCTGATAGGCCTCGATGAAGGCCAGTGGGTCGCCCTCGTGCGTCTCGACCACCGCGCCATCACGAATGATGCGGGTGGAGCGGCCCTCGCTCTTGAGCACCGTGCGGGCCGGCAGGCCAATGAAGGAGTAGCGGCCAAAGCGTTCACCGCCCACCACCGATTCCAGCAGGAAGCTGTGGCGGCCCTGGCCATTGCCGGCGCAGAGCTTGAGGTACAGCGACAGGGGGGTTTCCAGATCGGCGAAGGCTTCGCTGATCAACGGAATACGGTTGTAGCCTTCAGCGGCCAGGCTCTGGAATTCCAGTTCGGTCATCACGTCGTCAAACCTTTCGTCTGTCGCGAGGCGAGCCGTGTGACGGCATCAAGCGCGCGCGAGCGTAGTCTCAGGTCGCCTGTTGGACCTGCCCCGGGCGGTCAAGGGCGTCCAAGGGTGCAAGCGGTGCACCGCAGTGCAGAAGATCGGTGCAGCAGGTGTGCTGGTGGTCCCCTGTTCGCCGGAACCTCTGGTGGAGGAAGGGCGGTGGGCGGCAAGCATCAAGCTCGCGGCGGGGCCAACATCAAAGTGGGCACCAAAGCAGACACCAAAGCAAACATCAGGCGGCTTCAGGTGAAGTCGTGCGGGCGTCGCCAGGGCCAGGCTCCCCGGTCGTTCGACCCCTTGATGTGCTTGCGCGTGATAAACATGGTGGGGCAGTGTAGCAGGATGACTCCCGATGGTGGCCAGCCTGCGGCTTATCGGATACTGTTTCGCAGAGCCGGTCACTCATACGAACCGGCCGATCCTCGAGGAGGAAGGAGAGAGACATGAAACTTACCTTCATCGCTGCCACGGTCCTGGCGGCTTCTTCCCTGTGGTCCCTGCCCTTGATGGCGCAGGTGCAATCAGGTCCCAGTGCTTCGGGCTCGGTGCCGCCCGCAGCGTCCAACCCTGCGGCGGCCACGCCCGCGCCGGTCGTCAACCCGATTGAAGTGGCGGGTGTGAAGTACGAGGGCAATGCGGAAGTGGCGGGCCAGCGGCTGGTGCTCAACGGCGCCGGCATCCGCTACAAGGCCATCTTCAAGGTTTACACGGCCGGGCTCTATCTGAGTGCGCGGGCCAACACCCCGGAGGGTGTGCTGGCCAACAATGGCCCCAAGCGGCTGCACATCCAGATGCTGCGGGATATCGATGGCGAGGAACTGGGCAAGCTCTTCACCAAGGGCATGGAGCAGAACGCCACGCCGCAGGAATTTGCCAACGCCATCAATGGCGTGTTGCGCATGGCAGAAATCTTCACGCAGAAGAAGAAACTCAACACCGGGGAGTCCTTCGGGGTGGATTACATCCCGGGCACCGGCACGGTGGTCTTCGTCAACGGCAAGCTGATGCCAGGCGAACCCATCAAGGAGGCCGCCTTCTTCAACCTGCTGCTCAAGATCTGGCTCGGCAAGTCGCCGGCTGACAACGGGTTGAAGACGGCGTTGTTGGGCGGCAAGTAAGCCAACACGGCCTGGCTCCCGCGAGCCGGGCTTGCGCAGCTCAGCCCTGGACCAGCTCGTCGAGCCGGTCCAGGTAGATGCGCGCGGGCACCTCGCGAATCGGCTGGCCATGGTTGTAGCCATAACTCACCAGCGCCACCGGGCAGCCGGCCGCGTCGGCAGCGCGCGCGTCATTGCTGGAGTCCCCCACCATCCAGGTGGTGGCGGGCGCAGTGCCCAGTGCTTCACAGGTCTTGAGCAGCGGCAACGGGTCGGGCTTCTTGCGCGCGAAGTCATCACCGCCGAACACCCGGTCGAAATAGCGGTCCAGGCCCTTGCGTTTGAGCAGCTCGCGGGCAAACGCGGCCGGCTTGTTGGTCAGGCAGGCCATCGGCAACCCTAGCGCGCGCAGCCGCGTGAGCCCCTCCACCACGCCAGGGAACACATCGGCATGGTGGCCATTCAGGCGCTCGTAATGGCGCTGGTAGAGCGCCCACGCCTGCTCATACCGGTCTTGCGTCCCGCCCACTTCCGTGAGCACGCTGCGGATCAGATGCTCACTGCCCTGCCCGATGGTCAGCTCGATGAACTCGCGCGAGACGCCGGGCAAGCCCATGTCGTCCAGCACGTGGGCCAGCACCACGACGAAATCACCCAGCGTGTCGACCAGGGTGCCGTCGAGGTCGATCATGAAACCGGTGGGGGCGGGGTGGCAGGACGTCATGGCGGTCATCGCTGAGAAATGGGGTGGGCGCGGGATCATCGCACGCAGTGGCGACTGACATGCTCGGCACCATGGCCGACCTATTAGTACGAAACTACGCGACGAGGTATGTAAGACCTGACAGTGTTACTGACCCATAGTTTCTGCTATTGGCTTTCGTGGGAGATGGGCCTTCCTCGATAACACAGGTTTAATGGCAAATTGATGGCAGCGCCCCCGGCCTTTGAGTGGGTGGTAGTTTCCCTTCCCTCCAATTGGTTGGTTGACTCTTGCATATGCTTAAGTGAACATCGAATAAGAGTTGAGGGAGAAAAGCGTGAACACACGCCATGCCATAGTGGTCGGAGGTGGAACCGCCGGCTTGATCGCTGCTATTTCGCTCGTACGCCTTGCCGGAATCCGGGTGACGGTCATCCGCTCTTCGGATATCGGCCACATCATGGTGGGAGAAGGTACCTTCTCCTCCACCCCGCGCCTTCTTCACGACGTCCTGGGGATACCTCGGCCTGAATTTTTCGACAAGGTAAACCCGACCTGGAAGCTGGGAATTCATTTCCTGTGGGGCAATCGTCCCTACTTTGATTTCCCATTTTCCTTTGCGGTAAGCCATGACAACCAGATCCTCCCGGGTACCGAGAAGCCCTGGGGCTACTACAACCTGGATGAGCATCTGGGGCGCTACACAACGGTTTCAAATACCGACCCCGCCGTACTGGCCAAGATGCAGAGCGGAATCGGCTATCACTTCGAGAATCAACGATTCGTCGAATACCTCGAAGGCTTCTTCACGGCGTCTGGCGGCCAGCTCCTCGAGGGCAAGGTGACCGACGTCGTCACTGGGGACCACGGCATCGCCTATCTGCGGACGGCCGATGGCCGCCAACTGGACGCGGACCTGTTCATTGACGCATCCGGCTTTTCTGGACGCCTGATCCACGGCGCCATGGCGGAACCCTATGTCCCAATGAGCGACCGGCTGTTTTGCGACACAGCGGTGGTAGGCGGATGGCGCCGCGGAGAAGATGAGCCCATCAAACCCTACACCACCGCAGAAACCTTCAGTTCTGGCTGGTGCTGGCAGATCGAGCACGAAACCATCGTGAACCGTGGTTATGTGTACAGCTCTAAATACCAGACACCCGAAGCTGCCGCTGCGGAGTATCTCAGCAAAAATCCGAAAGTAGATCCTGGCCGGTTGCGGACGGTTCCGTTCGAATCCCGTCGAATTCGCCGCGCCTGGGTTAAAAATGTCGTAGCGATCGGGAACTCTTGTGGCTTTGTAGAGCCACTGGAAGCAACGAATATCCAGCTGATTTGCGAACAGAGTATCGAACTGGCTCGACTTTTGACGCAAGAGGACGTGTCAAAAGCGTCCGACGAATATAACGGACGGGTGGTTGAACAGTGGAATGACATCTGCGACTTTCTGTCTCTTCACTATAAATTCAACGACCGCCTGGACACTCCATTCTGGAGAATGGCACAAGAAAAGACCAGCTTGGGGAAGCTCGATGCTTACGTCCAGCGTTACTTGACGCACGGCCCCATGCTGTATGACGACGCCGCCGGACAAAAATACATGTTTGGAGCAGACGGAAACCTCGCCATTCTGCTCGGCATGGGGGTTCCCTGGGCGGAGTCGCCCGCCGTTCGGCGGAGGTAACCATGGACTTGCAGTCAATGGTGCTGGCCCGACTCAGGGACAGCGATGAAGCCTGGGCGCGTGGTGATGTTCCGGCCTTCATGTCCATTTTTGCGCCGGAGGTTACCAGTGTGTCGGCCAGCGGTATTTCCATCGGGCATAGCACCCTGGCTTCCCGGTTGGTCCATGCCTATGGCGTCAGGCTGGACGGCAGCCTCGTGACCACCGTCGAGGAAATACGCACTTTGGCGGACGACATCGCCACCGTCTGCGGCCGCTTTGAACTTCATCGCGTCGGTGCCGCCGGCATCCACGGCTGCTTCAGCCAAGTCTGGTTGCGCGACGCGCAAAGCCTGCGGGTCGTCCTGGACCATGCCACGCTCTCTCCAGGGCCGAACCCATGAACAGCCCGGTGCTCCGCCGTGTGTCTCGTGAGCAGGAGGCCATGCGGCTCGCCATGCAAGCAGACCTGGCGCCCGCTCACGCCTATTTGCTGCCGCGCGCGTGGATCGTCCATGGTCCGTTGGCGCTGCCTGAGTTCGGCCGTGCATGGAGAGCCGTCGTGCAAGAGCATCCACTGCTCACCTCCCGGTTGGTGCTGGTGGATGGGGAGCACTGCGTGGCCGAGACGATCTGCCCCGCCCCGGAATTCCGGATCCTGGATGTGCCGGAAGGCGGGCAGTGGTCCCCATCCGTTGAGCGGGTGCAGCGGGAAGCTGCCACCGATCCGCTTGACCCGTACCAGGCCCTGAGCCGGATACGCATCTACCGCATGGCTTCGCAATGCCATCTGATCTTCATCACACTGCATCATCTGATCGCAGATGCCACGGCGTTCGGGCAACTGGCGACGTCGCTGGCCCGCGCCTATGCCGCCGAGGTGGCCACATGCAGCCTCCCGTTTGAAGCGGCCGGGGAGGCCGGCACGACGTCCCCGTGGTCGCCCGCCGAGCAGGCGTGGCCGCATGACCGGGCGGCCACCACCGTTCTCGACGAAGCGCTCGCTGAACGGCTGGCGGCTTGCGCCCGGTCGCTGGGCGTCAGCAGGTTTTCGGTCCTGGCTACTGCATGGCAATTGCATCTCATGACGCAGGTGGGGCACACGCGGGTGCAGGTTCACTATGCCCATCGCATGCCTGGCGCGCCGAAGGATCAGGTGGACTGCGCGGTGGCACTGCGCACCTTGCAGCCGCAGCTCAATGCCGCGGTGCTTCCCTGGCAGGACTTCTGCCTGCAAACATGGCACCAACTGAGCCAGGCGGCTCAGCCAGGCGCAGCCGGTACTGCCGCGACAGCGTGGGGCTGGGGCATCAACAAGAACATCCACTTCCACACCCCCATGGCGCTACCGGGTCTGGCCGTGGTGGAACTGCAGCGCGTCGTGGTGAACAACCCCATCCAGCGCAATCTGTCCGTCATCACGCTGGACGGGCGCCCGAACCTGCTGCTGGAGAGCAATGTCGGGAGCGACGATTCGCAGGCGCTTCGGCACATGCTCTCGGGCTACCTTCAGATGTTGGCGCGGATGCTCGCAGCGCAACCACACCAGCGGGTGCGGGAGCTGGTAGGCCCGCTGTTCTGCCCGCCGCGGAGCGCCTCCAGTGCCGAGATACCCGCGCTGCCCGCATGGACCAGCGGCGGTCTGACCGAGCGCCTGGCTGCACTGGCGCGCGTGAAGCCCGATGCGATCGCGGTGGAACATGGCGACTGCACGCTGTCCTACCGGGATCTCGACACCCAGACGCAGCGATGCCGCCTGCGGCTGTTGGCCATGGGCGTCACGGCGGGCGACGTGGTCGCCGCGTCTATGCCCGCAGGCATTGCGCCGGTGGTGCTGTTTCTCGCCCTGCTGTCGATGGAAGCGGTGTACGCCCCCATGCCGGCAACCGCATCGAAGGATTATCTGGAGAGCCTGCGCAAGGTCGTCGCGGCCCGCTGGGTGCTGGGGCCTGCCGACCTTGACGATCGATCCCCGTTGCCGGATGGATCGACCGCGTCAACGCCGGCGTCGGACCGGCACGCTGGCCAGGTGGCCGCGTACTGCCTGACAACATCAGGTTCCAGCGGTCAGCCCAAGCCAGTGCTGGTCCCTCAATCGGCGATCGTCAATCTGCTGCAGGACTGGCAGGACCATGTGCAAGGGCCTGCGCTTGGGCAGAGCAAGGGGGCGGGGGATAGCACGAATGGATGGCGCCATTCCTGGTGGACCGAACCAACCTTCGACGTCAGCATTTGGGAAATGCTGGTGCCGCTCATGTCAGGCGGCACGCTGGTCATTGTGCCGGTGGAGCATCGACAGGAAGCGCGCGAATTGCTTGACTGGATGAGTCATGCCCGGATCGATATTGCTTATCTGCCCCCGCATGTCGTGCGAGACCTGCCGAACGCCTTGACCCCCACGGCATGCCTCCCACGCCTCTTCCTGACGGGCGTGGAGCCGCTGGATGAAGCCTCCGTGGCCGGTGTCCTGACGGGCCCGCGCCTGGTCAATGGTTATGGCCCGACCGAGGCCACGGTCTATGCGACTCGCTACGCCCAGGACCTGCAGGCCGTCTCGCGCCGCATCGCTATCGGCGCAGCCATCACCAACACCCAGGTGCGAGTGCTCGATCCACAACTGCGCAACTGCCCCATCGGCGAGCCGGGCATCCTGCATATCAGCGGCCCGGGCCTGGCGCTGGGATATCCGGGGCGTAGCCGCGCCACGGCGGCCGCCTTCGTGCCCGATCCGTTTGGCCCCCCAGGCTCACGTATGTACGTCACCGGGGACGTGGGACGGTACCGGGATGACGGGCAGATCGAATACTTGCGCCGCGCCGATCGCCAGGCCAAGGTCAATGGTGTACGCGTGGAGCCGGACCAGATCGAAATCGCCGCCCAGTGCCAGGCGGGGGTGACTCAGGCGCGGGCCGTGGTCACTCGAGCGTCCGGCCACGACTGTCTGACGCTGTTCGTGGCCGGGTTGGCGGAAGCGGGCCTGCCGTCGCTCCAGAAGGTGCTTGAGGGCCGGCTGCCCCCCTACCTCCGACCGCATCAGGTGCTGCGCCTCGCGACCTTCCCCCTCACCGCCCACGGCAAGGTGGACGACATGGCGTTGCGGTCCATGGCCGAGCAACAGCGCCCGACCATTTCAATGGCAAATCTCCAGGCCGGCCTATCGCATGTCACGTCGCAACTTTCGGACACACCCTCGGCCACCATCTGCGCCGAACTGACCCGCCTGGCCAGCCGCCCGGTGAGTGCCGACACCGGGCTCAGCAGCCTGGGACTGTCCTCGCTCTCCATCATCACGCTGATCGAACGCTTGAAGACGCAGGGCATTTCGCTTCGGTTCTCACACTTCCATCGTTGCCGTAATGTCAAGGAGTTGGCGGCATGCAGCCATCGTTGAACGCCACCGCCGTGAAGCAGGAGGGGGACTGCGCGGTTGGATTGATCGGCCTCGAAGAGGGCACATGGTGCTTCGCCACATCGATCCTGCTGCGCGCCTCAGGTTTCCCAGCGGACAGGGTGCTTAGGCTGTCGCCTGACGAAGCACTGCCACGAGCCTGCGATGCCGTGCTGGAGGCCGAGGCGGCGCTCACGGACGCCCTGGATGCGCTCGACCGGCAGACCGAGTCGCTGCTGGCGCCAGTGCTTCAGGCGGCACGCGCCGGCAAGCTGAGCCGGGATGCGGCACGCGCGGCGACCCGAGAACACCGCCACGCGGTGGCTCGCCTCAAGGCGGGTGAGACGGTTGTCCTCGGCCATTCCGACCTGCAAGCCATCGGCGCAGCGGTGGTGAGCGCCCGGGCGCAGCACGTCGCGGCCATGGCCCGGCTGCAACAGGTCGTTGAACAAGACACCGAACGGCTGCGGCAGGTTCTCCGCGAGACGGTGGACGACCGTATGCAGACAGCCATTCTCTGGCAGAACCCCGAGGCGTTCCGCCACGCCGTCCTGCCTTGGCTGGAGGGCCGCGACAGCTCACCCAAGAAATGCCGGGAGCGCGAGCAACTGCTGCTGGCACTGATTCAGCGGTATGCCGTCAAGAACGACACCATCGGCTTCTTCGGTCCGGTGAACTGGGCTCATCTAGTGCCGACGCCGGAGGGTTCGCCACCGCACGGGCGGGATGTAGAAGGAATCGCCTTGGCGGAGGTGTTCTTCGAGGACTGGGCGATGGTGGCACTGGTCGCTGAGCTCACGCGGGATGACGACTACCTGCTGCTGAAGACCGCGCGCCGGGCGCCACAGATCGCCTTGCGTGACGGTGCACTGTGCTTTCCCGGGGGCCACCGCGTGGAGCTGCCGGAACTCGATCAGCGGCTGTGGGAAGGCTGCAACGGGCGCACCCCGGTGGCCTCGTTGATCAATCGCATGCTCCGCAATCCCTATCTGGCTTGCACCCGGGAACAGGTGGTGCAAAGGCTTTGCACGATGCGAGACAAGCGCTGGCTCCACGTCAGCATGCCCATTCCGACACGTGAGCCACGTCCAGAGCGCTGGCTGCAGGCCTACCTGGATCGCAACGCCGAAAGGGCGGGCGACTCTTCGCCGCAGGCCCAAGCGCTGATGGCCGCCGTACAGCCGCTGGTGCTCGCCAGGGACCGCCTCGCGCAGGCTCGTGAAGCCCAGGAACTCATGCGGGCACAGTCCGCCATGGGCGAGATCTTCCAGGCACTTGGCGGGCAGCAATCCACACGGCTGGCGGGGAGCCATTACGCAGGCCGCACCCTCGCCTATCAGGACTGTCTCTCGTCGAGGGATGTGGCGATCTCTCTGCCTGAGCATCGAACGGTCTTCCAGTCCCTGGACCTTGTCATGCAGTGTGCCGGATGGTTTATCGACGAGATCTGGGCATTGGTCAGTAAGCGGCTCCAGGACCGCCATGCCCAACTGGCACCTGGGGGGCTGCGCGTCAACTTGGCGGACTATTGGCCGCAGGTGGAGTCGCTGTTCTTCGGCGATGAGCTAGATCTGAGCCCGCTGCAGCAGCGTCTGCAACAAGCGCTTTCCGATTGTCTGGACGTCGCCCCTGCAGCTGGCGGCGCACTTCCGATCGCAGAGGTGGGACGACGGGTGCAGCAACGATTTTCGACACCTGGCGCCTGGGCAGGCCCCACTGGCATGGTGTGCCCCGACCTGTTGCTGGCCTCGCTGCCGGCGGTCGATGGCCACCGGCGTGACGACTACGCCGCCGTGCTGGGAGAGATCCACATCGGCGGCCTGACCCTGTGCACCAACGGCTTTTCCAGCCTCACCCGCCACGGTGAGGCCCTGGCCCGCCTGAGGGACGACCTGACTGGACAGCGCCGTGTAGCCTCGGTGCTGAACGGTATCGACGGAGGCCGGCCGATCCGCACGCAGTGGCGCGAATCCCCGGGCACGACGGAAATCCTGTTTTCCTTTGGTGCCATACCGGATGACGGAAACCCGCATCACGCTATCGCGGATCTCTGGATCGGTCCCGCAAAGGACGGCGGCGAGGCGCTGGAGATCACGAACACCGCCGATTCCGAGCGATTCTCCCTGGCGGAAATCTTCGGCGACTTCCTCTTTGCACGCATCGCCAACGCGTTCAAGCTCGGCACGGAGGAAGCACATCAGCCTCGTGTCACGGTGGGCCCCCTGGTCTGGATCCGCGAGAGCTGGCGTCTACCCGCCGCACGCATGAGCGACATCGCCGAGGCCAGCAGCGCGCGGGCCATTGTGGAGCTCACGCGCCTCCGCCGTGATCTTGGGTTGCCGCAACGTGTCTTCCTCAAGCTTAAAAACGAGCCCAAGCCCGTGTTCATGGACTTGGTCAGCCCGCCCTTCATTGCACTGCTCCAGTCGATGCTGCGTCGCCAACTCAGGGCGGACCCGCAGGCAATGCTGGTCTTCTCCGAAGTACTGCCCGACATGGACCGGCTGTGGCTGTCCGATCGGAACACGGGCCAGGTCTACACCAGCGAGCTTCGTCTGGCCGCCTTCGCGCGCCGACATCTGCCGCCACAGGCCTCACGTGACCTGATTCGTTGCTGACCGACCCATGAAACATCCACGCATTCCCACGATGCAACTTCCACACTACCTGCACCTGCGCGGAATTCTGGGCATACCGAATGCGACGCTTGCCTTCATGCTGACTGTCGCCCAGTTCAAGGCGGCGGCCCACTTCCCGGCCTTTGTCGGCGCGTTTCTCTTGGCCACCGTTCCCGCACTGGTGTTGATGGTGCTGGTGGGCCGGCAGCTGGATCGCTTCGACAAACGTCATGCGCTGGTGCTCATGGAATTGCTGCCCATTCCGATGTTCTTGCTGATCCTGACGCAGGGGCAGGCCAATGGTCTCTGGACCATCTCCCTGCAGATGGCGGTACTCAACATCAGCGGCACCTTCCGCTGGCTGAGCACCTCCTCGGGAATGGCCCACTGGACCGCGCATGCCTCGCTGCCCCGCTGCAATGCCATCCAGGAATTCTGGCGAACCTTCACCACCGTCATTGGCACGCTGATCGGAGGAACCCTGATCGGCGTCGTGCCAGGGAGCACAACGTTGCTTCTGATGATGGGCGTCTGCCTGTCCGTCAGTCTGTGCATGGCAGGGCTCCCACTGCTACTGAGCAGCGGCGCGACGCCAGATGGCCGGCGGCCAATGCCGTTGAACCGCACCGGCGCGGCCCGATTCATTTTCCGCGATCCGCAGCTGCGCACACTGACGCTGTTCTTCGTGTTCTTCAATGTTGCACTCGGCGCGAGCGCCGTACTGCTGACGCCCTACCTGCTGAACACGTTGGGCCCCGGGCACTACGCGTTCTATCTTGCCGCCCAAGCCTTGGGTGCGGCAGCAGCGGTACCGGTCTTCAGAATGCCGGCGTTCAAGCATCGTCCCGAGCGTGTGGTGTTCGGAGGAAGCGCCGCCTATGCCCTGGGCCTGATGCTGATGGGAACCCAGGTCCACGAAACCACGCTCCTGTCCGTCGGCGCCGTGCTGGGGCTGCTGGGCGCCTGCATCCCGGCGGCCTCCAACACCTTGTGGCAGCGCCGGACGCCGCAAGGTGACCAGGCCGCCGTGTTCTCCGTGCGCCTTGCATTGTCGCTGGCTCCCGTGCCAGTGGCAGCCCTGGTCGCCGCCGGGCTGTTGCAGACCGTGACCGGCGCGGCAGCCTCCGCCCCCCTGTCGTCCTTGTCGCAACAGATCGGCCTCGCCATCGCATGCATCGGCCTAGGCGCCATTCCTGTCTGTTTGCTCTTTGCTGCTGCATCCACGCCACCCCAGGCACATGCGGGTCAACACCAAACCAACCATTGAAGAGGGTATCGATATGTCCGCCATCCTGTCGCCCAGCGAAGACCTCGTCGGCCGCATCGAGCACAGCATCGCCGAGGAGTTCCCGTCGCACCCGTTCGAAGCCACCTTTGGGCAGGCCCAGCTGCTGAGGCTGCTGCGCGGCTTTGCCGGTATGTCGGAGGCCTTTCCATACGTGATGGCGCGTGCCTATTCCAGCCATGTTCTTGACGCCATCGCCGGGCATCAGCCTCTTGGCGCTGAGGCCGCCATCACGGCAGCGGTGGGAAGCTTCCTGTGCTGGGACGAGATGGGCGGCCATTCCCTGAGCCTTCGGGAGGGCAACGAAGGCTTGCCAAAAATCATCGAGACCCACAGGCGCACGCATTCAAGCCTGCTCCTGGCCGACCTGCATCGGCTCAGCGGCGAGACGATCAAGCCCGAATATTCACCCGCCACGCTCAAGTACCTTGCCGCCCTCGAGGCCGGGCTTGGCAGCCCGGACCCCGTCATGCGCTGCGCACACATGGTGGCGTTCGAATTCCATGCCGAACGCATCATCAGCGCGTTATGGAAGGCGGTGGGGGCTGTCTTCGACGTCGATCCCGACGACTTGCTGTATTTCCACATCCATGTCGGTGGAGACGATCCCGCCGAGAAATACCACATGGAGATGACGGCCAGGATGATCGACAAACTGGTGCCGCAGCACCAGTTGGTGCGCTTCAATGACATGGTCCGGCAAGCGTATGCGCTCAACGTGGAATGGTCCGCGGCCGTGGCCAGCACTCAAGGCGAACGCTGGATGGATGGCCAATGCCACTGCGGCGCATTGCGCTTCCGGGCGCTGATCCACGACAACGCCACGGCCTACCGGTGCAATTGCTCCATCTGCAAGGTCAACGGGTTCATCCACCTTCGTGTGCCGGAGCCGGAGTTCCAGCTGCTCAAGGGCGACGATGAGATCACGGAGTACCGTTTCAATACGATGACTGCGCGTCACATGTTCTGTCGGGTGTGTGGGGTCAAGCCGTTCTACCGCCCGAGGTCGAATCCGACCGAGTTCACCGTCAACATGAACTGCCTGACAGGTGATCTCGACGCCAGCATCCAAGTGCGGGACTTCGATGGCGTCCACTGGGAGGCCAGCATCGGCCTGCACGCGGACCTCACCGATCCGAAGTGAGCACAGCCATGGCAGGCCCTCTTGAACCCCACCGCACGGTCAGCGGTGATGCCGTGGAACGGCTGCTGGACCTCTGCTTGAGCAGCGGTGGGAGCGACCTGGGCGGCCTGATCGATCGGTTGCGCCGTACCACCGCAGGCAGCCAGCATCCCCACCACATCGCGGACGGATTGCGCCAGGGCGTGGCGTTGCTGAAGGAGCGTTCGTTCTCGGCCGAGGGATCCTGGCAGTTGCCCATCTCCAAGAAGGCGTTCCGTCGCTTGGTGAAGGAGGCTTTGTCCACACCCACCTTCAGCACTGCGTCCGGTTCGCAGGAGGCTGCCCGCCCGACATCCGCGACACCGTCCGGCCTCGAACAGGATCTCCTTGCATGGTTGCCGGCCGGAGACGGAGCCGCCCTTGCTGCTCAGGCCAGCGCTGCCGCGACATGGATCCGGTCACGCCAAACCGGACCTGATCCACTACGGCTGGCCTTCTTTGTCTGCCCGCCGATGGACTATCGGCAACTCTGGGGTCCGGCACCCGAGAGCTTCGTTCTCACCAGCGTGGAGACTGCCCTGCTGCGCCGCCACATGCGCCGTTTGCAGGACCTTCTCGCGGTGCTGGTGCGCGCTGGCGCGAAGGTGTCGTTGCTGGCCCTCGTTGGCGATACCGACGAGCGGGACTACCTCTGGCGACGCACCGGCGCACCGGTGGTACTGCGGCACGACGTCATCGCGCAACGCCGCGAGCTGTTCCGCGCGGCGCTGTACGAATTCCTGGAGGCGCGCATGGCTACAGCGGGCCTCGGCGCCTCTGTCGACATCGAGGTTCGCAACCTGTCGGCACTGATGCCCGATACGGATCCCGGCGCAGCCGATAACGACCTCCGGCAAGCATTGCGTGATGGTCTCCAGGAGGCAGAACTGGCACAGGAGATGGCCTTCATGAGGTCGCTATGGCGAGGAGACGACGCGTACTACCACGGGCTGCCGTGCCCGTCGGAGCCAGTGCTGCTTGAGGCTGTTCGCGACAAGTTCATCACTTACGCCCTGCAGGGGCGGCGGTTGCTCGACCTGGAGCCGCTGCTGCTGATTCAGACGGAACGCCCCCCGCAACTGCGCATGAACATGCTCAATGCGGCGCGGATTCACGAAGCCCAGGCGCCGCTGCTGGCCCTCCAGTTCTATCCGCAATGAATTGTCATGCCAAAGATTCTCATCATCAATGTCGGCGCCACCCACGCCTTGCGTCCAGTGCGCCAGGGCAGCGACCCACTGGCGCGCGCCACGGCCAAACATCTTTGGATGGCTGACAACGACGACGTGGTGATCTACAGCGGCACGCTGGAGAACGCCTTCATCGACTACGTGTTCGGCATCACCCGCGTGGACCGCAACCGGGTGCGTCTCGTCCAGGTGGATGGCGTACTCGACGACGCGGCACTGGACGCCTGTGATCTCGACCCTTCCACCTTGCAGGGCTATGCCATCAATGCCTGCTACATGTCGCCCGCCGTCGCCCGGCTCCAACAGCGTCTCACGCCCTCGCGGGCGTCTCAAGCCCAAACCTTCGCCGCCTCGGCCGGCGCAGACCTCTTCAACCGCAAGGCGGACTTCCGCCGGCTGGCCTCGGGCTTCGGTCTTCCCATACCGCCAGGGGAGATTCTGTTGCCCGGCGCCGACCCGGCCGCGGCGGTGCAACGCCTGCTCGGGCTGACGGGAGCGCTGATCCTGAAGTCCAATTCCGGCGCTGGCGGAGAGGGGAACTACGGCATCACGCTGGCGGCTCGGCGCATGACCGGCGTGCGGGCCTCCCGCACAGTGGCAAACCTGCGCGAAGCGCAGGACGCAGCCCGCGCGTTCACCGCCGAACTACGGGAGGACTCAGTCATCGAGGCCTATCTGCCCTCCACCGAAGAGTTCTACCTGGAGTACCTCATTGCCGGGGAGGGCGAGGTCAGCTACCTGAACAGTGGGCGCGTGCTGTACAAGGGCGGGCGCCCGGACAGCGGATGGTGCGGGCTGGAGCTTCCTTACGGGACTCGGGAACACCTGGCACAGGCACGCGAGCTCGCGGCACCGTTCATGGCCCATGCGGCTCGGATCGGCTATCGCGGCTACATCAATCTAGACGCGATCGTCACCGGTGGACAGGTGCGGTTCAACGAGACCAATGCCCGGTGGGGCGGTGGCACCGCGGGCCATGAGCTGTTCGTCCGCCTGCATGGACAGGGCCACTCCGCAGAGAAGACGCTTCGGTCCGTGCGAGACATCCCCGCCCTCCCCTTCCCTGCAGCCAGGCGCCGCCTGGAAGAAGACGGACTGCTGCTGAGTGGAGACCGCCACTGCGGGGTGGTGCTGCTCTCGGGAGGGGGACACCCGGGCGACGTGATCGAACTGCTCCTCGCCGGGAACGATCCCGTTCATGTGGATGAACTGGAAGTCCGGGTGCGCAAGGCATTCCGCGGCATCACGAACTGAAGGTGGAGCTGACATGGTGAATCACGACCTGTCCATCAATGCTTTGGGCCTGTACTTTGAGGCCTCCAAGGGACCCGCCGCTTCGGCGGCCTACAACGTCGTGCAGTGGTCGGCCCTGGCGCCAGGCCTGGGTCGCGAGCAGGTCTTCCAGGCCCTGCGATCGCTGCTGCGCCGGTACCCCGTTCTGACGGGCCGCGTGGTGGAGCACGACGAAGACATCCTGCTGCAGACGCCGGCCACCCTGGACGACATGTCATTCGCGGCCTGGTTGAGCGCAGAGAGGGGTGCGGTGGATCAGGTGGCCCGGCGGATGGCGAGCGAGCCAATGGACCATGACCAGACGCTGTTCCAGGCGACCGTGGTTCTATCCGGTCAGGGCGAGGCCTGTGGCATCGTCCTCAAGGCGGCCCACCTGATCGTGGATGCCACCTCGTTCGGCCTCATCCAGCAGGCACTGGCCGGCTACCTGGCGGTCATACGTGAAGGCGGCCTCCCCGGCGCAGAAGAAGCTGTCCTCAACGAGCGACCGCCGGTGGCAGAAGATGACGGACAGGCGGAAGCCGCGCTCGATGCACACGCGCGGACGGTCGCGATGACGCTGGCCGACATTCCCTCGGCATTGCCCGTGTGCACGCAGGGCCGACCGCTTCCCACCGATTGGGGCCGGGCCGAGACACGCCGCGTCGTGATCAAGTCCTTGCCGACCATCGAATTGTCTGCAAGGGAAACCATGGGGCCGCCTTCGCCCAGCTTGCTGGCATTGACGATCCTGCAGATGGCCATTGCCGCGCAGACGTCGGCACCGGCGTTCGGGGTCGCGCTGACCGTGACCACCCGGCGGCAGGCCACCGAGCATGCGGTGGGATGCCTGGTCAACCAGATCATTCTTCCCACCCGTATCGACCCCGAAGCCTCGCTGGGCGACTGGCTGTCGGCCACACACGAGGCTCTGATGGCAGCGGTGGACGACCGCCATGTACCGTTCGCCTATGTCTCCCGGCAACTGCGGGGCCGGCCGCCTGCCAAGGGCCATTTCACCCAGTTCGCCTTCGGTTATCACGTCGCCGACGAGGGCTGGCACACCGCCGTCGCCAGAGCGAAGTACGACTTCAAGTTCGATTGCATCCAGCGCAATGGCCACGTCGAATGTCTCTTCACCTTCGATACCGATAGCCTGACCGCAGGCTTCGTGGATGGTCTCGTGGCCCGCCTGCAAGCCTTGCTCGGGCGGGAGCGCTACCGCTCCGATGAGGCCGTTGCTTCGATCATTCCGCTGGTGCGCGAAGCATGCGGCACCGGCCCCTTCGACATTCACCCGCTGGAGCGCATTCGACGGCGAGCGCAAAGCTCCCCACAGGCGGTGGCCGTGGAATGGGAAGCGGGCCAGTTGACTTATGCCGGGTTGTGGGCCGCTGCCGTCGAGATGGCAGCGCGGATCCATGGGCATGGTGTGCCCACCGGCGGCAAAGTCGGCGTACGCATTCCGCGCGGCCCAATAACCGTGGTGGCGCCCCTCGCAGCCCTGCTGGCCAAGGTCATTTATGTCCCGGTCGACCACCGCGACAGCACCGATCGCGCGGCACGGATCTACGCCGCTGCAGGTGTGACGCTGGAACTGTCTGACGAGACAATGACCGCCCTGCCCGGCATCCGGCGCGACTGCAGGAGCATGCAGCCGCTGGCGCAAAGCCCGGAGGCACCAGCGCAGGCCTCTACAGCGGAGGCCGACACACCGGCCTACGTGCTCTTCACCTCCGGATCTACCGGGCAGCCCAAAGGCGTTGTCCTCACCCATGGCAACCTGGCCAACTTCGTCGCATGGACTCAGGACGAGTTCAGCGCCGAGGAGTTCGAACGCGTCCTGTTCGCTACATCGGTGTCCTTCGACCTGTCGATCTTCGAGATCTTCGCCACGCTCGCCAGCGGTGGAACGCTCGTGGTGGTGGATGACGTGACCGCCGTTATGGGCGCCGCGCAGCGGCTGGACATCACCCTGATCAACACCATTCCTTCCGCCGCCGCCCAGTTGCTGGACGGCCTCGTGGCGTTCCCAAGGCTGAGGGCCATCAACCTGGCGGGCGAACCGTTGCCCCGCCCGCTGGCGGATCGTCTGCTGGCTGCATTGCCAGGCGTTCGCCTTCGAAACCTTTACGGACCGACCGAAACCACCACCTACAGCACCTGCGGACGCTGGACCGGCGAGCGGGAGGTGATCGACGCAGGGCGGCCCATCCGCAAGACCGTACTGCGTGTGCTGGATGAACAAGGTGCCGAGCTTCCGGCCGGGGTCACGGGGGAAATTCATATCACCGGGGCTGGCGTGGCGCTGGGTTATCTGAATGTCCCCAGCGGGCCCCACAACGGCTTCCGGCCCGACCCCTATGGCCCTGCTGGCAGCCGGATGTACCGGACTGGCGACCTCGGACACCTGGACGATCAGGGGCGCCTGGTCTGCCAGGGTCGGGCGGATCGGCAAATAAAGATCAATGGATTCCGTCTGGAACTGGACGGCATCGAGCAGGTGATGAGCGCGTGCCCACACATCCGGGAGGCCGTGGCAACGGTTGTGTCACTGGGCGGGTTGCCCCAATTGCAGATGCATTTCACCGGCGACGCCCAGTCCCTGGCGCAAATCCAGGACTTTGCAGCCAGGGTGCTGCCGTGGTACGGCCGACCGCATCGGTGGGTGCATGTCCCAGACATGCCCAGATTGGGCAACGGCAAGGTTGACCGGCATGCGCTGGCAGCCGCCTCTCACCAGAGCAGCCTGACTGTGCCAGTGGTGGAAGAAGTGGTGGAAGCCGTGTGCGGGCCTGTCGAAGAATCCCAGGACGACGCTGTCACGGCGCTCATTCTCGACGCCTGGCGCCGGGTCTTCGACCGCACGGACATCGACCGGAACGCCAACTTCTTTGGTGAAGGCGGTCACTCGCTCATGGCAGTGAAGCTGATCAATCACATCCGCCAGGCAGGTTATCCCGGCTTGACGGTTCGAACCTTGTTCGCCCATCCCACTGTCCACACCCTGGCGCTCCATCTCAGCACGGCCGCCCCCATGCCCATCGCCAGTGCCCGCGCTGGCGCAGCCGCCAACTTCCCGCCACGCGCCCACAACCCCGCCAAGGCCTCCCGATGAACCAGTACCTCGCAGTTGTCAATCATTTGGGCCAGTACTCGGTCTGGCCGTCTCATCTACCGGTGCCCGCAGGATGGCGCGAGGTATTTGGTCCGGCCGATCAGGAGCATGTGCTCGACTACATCGAAACGGTGTGGACGAACATCGTGCCCGTTGCTACCCAACGTTGAACCGCCCAAGACCGATGACCATGCTCAGTCCGGCCTCCGCGATCCAGACGGCGATGTGGGTGGAGTCGCTTGAGGGAGACGATCCCTCGCTCTACAACGTCACCGCAGGATGGTTCTTCGAATCCGCCATTGACGTGCAGCGGCTGCGGCAGGCCTTCACCGAGCTTGTGCGGAATCATTCCATCCTCACGAGCCGATTCGTGATCGAGAGCGGCTGTCTGTGCTTCGAATCCACGGATGCTGCTGCCATGGGTGCCGAGACCGACCTGGTCAGGACGGAGGAACACGCGGGGCCTCTGTCACTGCGCAGCGCCCAGGACTGGGTGCAGACCTGCTCGGCCCATCCGTTCGACCTGGAGACGGGGCCGCTGGTCCGCCTGCACATCAGGTCATCGAGCGGTGCCGTCGCCGTTGCACTTGCGGCCCATCACCTGGTCGTCGATGCCGTGTCCTTCGAACATCTCGTTCGGGAGCTGGGGCAGCGGCATGCCGGCAAACACGCAGGCATGGCCTTCGATCCAGTGCCGGGTTATGGCGTGTTCGTGGAGGCACAGCAGCGCTTTCTCCAAGGTCATGCGGCCCAGGAGGCAAGGGCCTACTGGAGCGAGTATCTGGCACCGCTGGCAAGCATCGAGCGCCGCGCGCCCTTCGGGCGTTGGCGCGAGCAACAGCCGCTGCAGGAGCGCCGGCAGTTGGCCCCTGCAGAACTCAATCGCCTGCTCCGGCTGTCCGCCCAATTGCACTGCACGCCGTTCCAGATCCTGAGTGTGGTCCTGGCCGGATGCATCGGTGAGGCGGCTGCGCTTTCGCTCGTTTGTATCGGCTATCCCATCAGCCTTCGAGAGCCTGCCACCGCGGCGGTGATCGGGCCGGTGCTCAACACGCTGCCGCTGCTGGTCCGCACCGGCGCAGGCAATGGCGAGCGAGCTGCGCTCATCCAGGCCGCGCGGGACGACCTCCTTATGGCGCTGGAGCATGTGCAACTGCCTTTTAGCGAGCTCACCAAAGCCTTCTTCGTGGCTCATCAACAACCCGCCCGGGACCTGGTGGCTGGCGTGGTGTCCTTTGTAGTCCGGGCCTCCTCCGACGGCGTCAATCCAGCGCTTGACGGTCAAGGCGCCGTGAATATTTCGCCCCTTCCCGTGTCGCCGAAATTTCCGGTCTCTCTGCATGTCGTCCGGCAGGGGAGCGACATGCTGATCGAGCTGGAGTCCGTGCCGTTGGGCCGGACCCAGGCGCCACTCACCGCCCGGCGCTTGATGGAAGCGCTAGCGGATCTGCTGGACGAGTGCCTGCTGGAGACCTCATGACGTCAACCCCTTCTCACTTGTCGATTCCCGGCATGGTGGCGCTTGTTGCCGAGAATCGGCCCGCCACCATTGCCGTCCGCACCCCGGACCGTGACTGGCGCTACGACCTGCTCTGGCATCTCTCAGGCGCCATGGCGGCCCGCTTCCCCGACACCATGCCGTTGTGTCCGGTGGCATTCACCGCTCGCCGTGGCATCGGCGCGGTGGTGACGATGCTGGCCTGCCTGCGTGCGGGCCGCGCCTATGTCCCGATATCGTCCTCGCTCGGTGCTGCAGCCCGGTCTGTAGCCCTTGACGCGATTGGCCACTGTGTTGATTTGACGGGCTCAGACCTCGACGCGGAAGTCGAGGCACTGGCCGCAGGTACGCCGGACCCGCTGGATTCCCGGCCCAGCTCGGCCAAAGACGACTCGCCTGTCCAACGACAAGACCTGCGTCATCAACGGCCTGCCTATGTCATGCTTACCTCTGGAAGCACCGGCATTCCGAAACCCGTTTGCGTCTCCCAGACCTCGGTACTCAATCTGGTGCTGGCCATGAGCCGACTGATTCCGGAGCAGAACCTCCGGGTGCTGCACGCCGCGCCGCTGCCGTTTGACGCTTCCACCTTCGAACTTTGGTTCAGCCTTTGCAACGGCCATACCCTGCTGTGCGTGCCGGAGCGGGACACCCTGGACTATGTCGGACTGGTGCATTTCCTCCAACACCATCGGCCCGACTGCGCCTGGCTCACATCGGCCCTGTTGGATGCCATCACCGCGCATGACGGCCATAGCCTGGCCAGCCTACGCTGCCTGCTCACCGGCGGCGACGTCGTATCGGGCCCGACGCTGGAGCGCCTGCGCCAGCTTTCGCCAGGTCTGCGCATCTTCAATGGCTACGGCCCCACTGAATGCACCACCTTTGCTTCGATCTACGAGGTGCCGAGCCGGTTGCCCACCAGCGATGTACCGATCGGCTTCCCGTTGGACAACACCGACGTGATGGTTCTGGACACACAACTGCAACCTCTGCCCGCCCATGTCATTGGCGACCTCTATGTTGCTGGCGAAGGGCTGGCCTATGGTTATCTGGGCAGCGCCCGACAGACCGCCACAAGCTTCATTGCCAACCCCCACGGACCAGCCGGCGCGCGAATGTATCGAACGGGGGACCTGGGCTTTCGTGATGAGGCGGGGCGCCTGCACTTCGGCGGCCGCCGTGACCGGCAGATCAAACTCAACGGCCATCGTATCGAGCTTGACGAAGTGGAAAGCGTCTTGGCTGCCACACCGGGCGTCCGAGGCGTCGCCGCCTTTACGCTGAGACAAGGGGATAAGGTCACCGCCATCGTGGCGGCTATTGCTGGCGATGCGGCGGCTCTGGCGCAGGCGCAGTCACGGTGCTACCAGCAGTTGCCGGCGTATGCCGTCCCATCACGCTGGCGGGTTGTTGAGCAACTACCGCTCACCACCAACGGCAAGCTCGACCGTGCCGCCGTCGAACGTTCACTGGCCGAGGTTCAGCTGCCAGATTCTTCCCCAACTGCCTCTGCTGATGCACGGGCAGTCCCACACGCGGCGAACGACGCGCATCCGCAGACGCAGGCCGTCCGCGCCATCTGGCGCCAGGAACTCGGCGCGGATTGCGACCCCGCGAAAAGTTTCTACGCCGCCGGTGGGGACTCCATCACCGCCGTCAAGGTGGCCGCAGCCGTGCGCCGCCAATTGGGCATTCGTGTCTCCCAACGAGATGTCACGGGTGCAGGCGATCTCGATTCCTTTGTCGATCTGTGCATTCGTCAACTGTTGGAAAAGGCGCATTGACGCCTACCGGGAGCATATGAAGAACTTCGAACCTCATCTGGGGCGGGTCATCTGGGACCTGACCTATGCCTGCCCGCTACGCTGCATTCACTGCTACTCAGAGTCCGGCCGCCGGAAGTCCGAGGTGCTGGATGAAGCGGTGGCCCTGCGTCTGGCTCGCAAGCTGGCCGACGCCGGCCCCGACCGGGTCTCCTTTGGGGGAGGGGAACCGCTCATGGCGAAGTGGTGGAAGGGTGCCGCTGACGTGTTTCGCAACAGCGGCATCCGGATCGCCGTGTTTACAGGTGGCTGGCTGCTGGAGCCCGACCTGGCCGTGGAACTGGTCACGTCGGTGGACAACGTTTCAATCAGCATCGACGGCCCCAACGCGGCGGTTCACGACATCATCCGTGGCCGCAATGGGTCGTTCGAGCGCGCCATGCGCGCCGTGGCGCTGTTGTTGGAGGCTCGCGAGAAGTCGGGCGCACGCTGCGAGATCGCTGTTGAATACACCGCCACCCGCACGGCGCTGGCGGGGTTGGAGGAGTTCCTGGGAAGCCTCATCCGGAGATTCCCCTCCCTGAACTACATCCGCGTGGGGGCCGTGATTCCGGAAGGACTCGCCGCAGAACCAAAGTTCTGCGAGGTGCACCTGCTGCGGGAGGAGGAGTTCGACCAACTCCAGCGCATCTGCGAAAGCGTTGCCCGCCAGCACACTGATTTTTCACCGCGCGTCGAGTTCACCGATGTCCGCGAATTTCTCCCATCAGCCGAAACGCCCGCAGAGGACGCCGAAGGCGTGATCCTGCATCTGGAGCCCTCCGGCCAGGTGCGGGCCATGACCAATTACGAGGCCAAGGTCGGCGACGCGCTGACCACCCCCATTGCGGAGCTCACGCAACGGATCTGGAAATGGCGGCTGGATGAGGACATCCGTGAACGCTTCCGTCAGGTGCAAAGCTTCTCGAAGTGGGCCGAGATCACGCGTGGCATCGATCTGGATCACGGCAGCGAAGCCGACCGGATCCGAATTCTCAAACGCCGCTGAATGAAAGAGGGAGTGGATATGCCTGATCTTGACAAGGCCATCAAGGCCGCCAGGAAAGAATATGACGTGAATGGCTTTGCCATTCTTCGCAACGTACTGGACTCCGAGCTCATCCAGGAGGCCAGTGCCCATGTGCAGTGGCTCCAGAATCGCTACCCGGACCTGCGGCCCGAGCACTTTCACCATCCGCTCATGCGCGATGACGCGTTCTGGGTCAGGCTGGTGACAGACAGTCGGCTCATGAAGATCGCCACCGCGTTCCTGGGTGACGACGTGGCCTGCTTTACCTCACACTACATCTGCAAGCCGCCCGGCGATGGCCAGGCCGTCCTGTGGCACCAGGATGCAGCCTACTGGAGCCTGCAGCCGATGAACGCCCTGACCATCTGGGTGGCCATCGACGATGCCACGCCAGAAAATGGCTGCCTTCAGATGATCCCGGGCAGCTTCCGGCGGGGTATCGAGCCACTCGTCATGCGAGACGATGTGCCCAACATGCTGCATTCCTCGGTCCCGCAGGAGGCCGCCGATGAATCCGCCGCCGTGAGCCTGGTGCTAAACGCAGGGGATGTGTCCATCCACCATCCCAACATCATCCACGGTTCCGGGCCCAACACGTCGGCGCAGCGCCGCTGCGGGCTGGACATCGGCTACATCCCCGTCACCACGCAAATCGGCCGCACAGGGCTGTACCTGAACCCACTGCTGGTGGCCGGCGAGGACATCCACCAGGTCAACCCGTATCGGCCGTGGCCGATGTATTCGTCGGAGAGCTCCATGGAATTTCGCGGTAGCGCGGAGTGGAACACCCGCGCAGAGGCAATGAATGCCCAGCAGGTTGGCGCTGGCAGCGCACGGGCACAGAAGGATGTGCGTCAGTTGACCCAGGACATGATGGACCGCCTCATGGAAGGCACGACCAAGCAAGCGCGATAAGGGCTGGCTTGGTCGGGGCCATCGGGAACGCCATGGCTCGTGACGTGATGGAGAGAACGCGAACATGAATAATGCAATGCAGGAAGCGGGACAGGGGCGCTTACAGGCGCTGCGGGTTCAGGGACTTCCTGTCCTGGTCCAGGCCCAGCCCGCCTCGGGCGAATCCGCTGGGCGCCGGTACGCATTTCGTCATCTGGGGCGCGCAGGCGGCAGTCGGCCCTGGCGGGTCTCGCCTCCTGCCGACCGCCGGGTGCTGATATGCGGCAGTTGCGTGCCTGCGCCGCTGGCCGATCGGCTGGCGAGCGCGTCAGGCCGTGATCTGCTGCGCATCGAACCGGAGGCGATGGCCGAGCACCTGCGGGCCATGGGTGCCACGCTGGACAGCGTGCTGGTCATGGGTCTTCAGGACCGCCTGCCTGCAGCCCTGCTGCAGGGCGTCTTGTCAGCGGGCGATGCCGCCCACGTGAGCGTCGGCCTGATGTTGGGGGCCGACCTCGCGCAACTGACTCGCCTTGTCGAAGGCCATGAACGTCGTACCCTTATCCCGCCCCAGCCGGGATCAGACCCGTCGCCCCCCGACCTGGTCTCCAGCTTCAGCCTGTCCGTGGTGGATCGCTTCGCATCCGATGGCTGCGAGACTTTCGCTTTCGAGGAAGGTGAATCGCTGCTGCCCCAACCGCGCACCATCGTGGCCCTGGCCGGTTTTGGAAAACCCATCGACATGCTGATCGGGCCCATGCTGAAGCTGTGCGGCAAGCTGGGCAACGGCCGCTATGAAGGCGACGTGGTGGCGCCCCATACCTGCCAGGTTTGCCAACACTGTCCGGCCGATCCAGACGGCAGCAAGACCTCGGTGTCAGTGTCGGATCTCGGCGCCGAGGTACTGTACCTGGCCGCGTGTTCAACCGCTTCGCCCGGCAGCAGCGTGTTCAGGCGCGATCTGCAACTGCTCAATGCCGCCATCGAGGCTGGCACATCAGCGTGCATCGCCATCGCGCGGTCCGGTGCGGCCTGGCCCAACGACCCCCTGCTGGTTCGTTCCCTGCTACGCAGCGGCGTCACCACTGGTGAGACGGTGTCCATCATGAACGCCATTCATCAGGCCAAGGGGGCCAGCGAGGCAGGCCATGCCTTGTTTGGTGACCCGGACTTGCAACTCGCAGAGGCCGAATCGCCTGTCGCTTGCTGGTTGCGCTGGACCGATGGCGGGACCCATGACGGTCAGGGGCCGACGACGGTGCTGCGAACCCCCGCCCTGGTGCTCTCGCTGGCCGGCGCACCCTCGCTGGAAACGAACCGGCTGCAGTGCTTGCGCAGTGATGGAAGCGCCGACATGACGGACGCAATCCTGATGGAGCGCTTCCAGTGGGATGGAGAGCCCCATGTACTGATCGTGTTTCCGGATCGGTTGGTGCAGACCTTGAGCGCAGTTGGTTTCCGAATGGTGGCAGACGGAGCGGTCAACCCATCGGCCCCTGACGATGACGCCCACGATCCGTTCCAGGCCATGCCCGCGCTCAATGCCTTGCGCCTCGCCCTGCTATCCAGGCGCCGCGAAACCGCCGGTGCCGCGCTGATGCACTTCATGGATGCGAGCACCCATGCGGCGTTGGCCTGCTCCGAGCGGCTCGGCGGCAGGGTGGACTGGTCGGATACGGCTCTTCTGGAGAAGGTGCGCTCGCTACAGGTGGCAACCGTGACGGCGTGCGCAACGGCCGTGCCGACCCAGCTCTCGCAGGTACTTACCCACTGGCGCCGCTTTCGTGGCCAATGCCATGACAGCGAACCCTGCCCGAACTGCGGCACGGGCATGACAGACACCCTCACTACGGACGGCATGCTGACCGCGCTGCGACAGCGTATTACCCGCGACTGCCGGCGCTGTACCTACACCGCCTTCGTATCTCCGGAACTGGACCGGCAACTATCGCTGCAGCACCGATGGGTCAGCCGTACGGAAGAGGCTGATCAGGTGCTCTACAAATGCGAGGTGGTGCTTTCGCATCGCAGGGGGAAGGGTCTGGCACTCACGCTCGCTCCGGTGGTTGATGCTGGCATCCCCTGGTCAGGCATGACCGTGCAGGCGCCGCCCGAGAGCCGCGTACTGCTCGCACACGCTAGCGCGGTATGGCCGGTGACCCTGAGTGTCCCTCGGGACCAGCCCGGCGGGCTCTTGTATATGGGCCTCTTCTTCCTCGGCAACCTGGACTTCGGCGCCGTACGCGTGCCATTGATCCATCAATGAACCGGAGAGTTCGATGAACAGCAAGCCCACGGTGCTGGTGACCGCCTGCAATACATCGCTTCACGTTCCCGGCTGGGGTGACCTGGCCCACCAGAGTGTCTTTGATCGTTATCTGCGCTTCGTGAGCTCCGAATGCGGCGCCTTGCCCCTCATCCTGCCTGCCATTCCGGTGGCCGATGCCGTACTGCGCAGTCTGCTGCAGGACGTGGACGGCGTGCTGCTGACCGGCGCCGCCTCCAACGTCCATCCTCGCCACTACGGTGCCGAGCCCCGCAGCCATCACTTCGACGAGCAACGCGACGAGTCCTCGCTACATCTCATCCGGGTCGCATTCGGCATGGACCTCCCGTTGCTGGGAATCTGTCGGGGACTGCAGGAGATCAATGTCGCCTTCGGCGGCAGCCTCTGCCAGGCCGTCCATGAGACAGAAGGTCGCATGGACCATCGTTCCCGCAGCGCTCCCACCATCGCGCAGCGCTACGTTCCGGCTCATCCGATCACTGCAGTGGCCGGTGGCTGGCTCGCGACACGACTTGTCCAAGCCGGCCACGCCGACCAGGCCTTGCATGTCAACTCGGCTCATGGGCAGGCGGTGGATGTCTTGGGGGCGGGCCTCCAGCCGGAAGCCTTTGCGCTGGATGGCACGGTCGAGGCGCTGCGCGCAACCGCTGCCACCTGCGTGGTTGGCGTGCAGTGGCACATCGAATGGATGGAGAACTGCGCCGCTTCGCGCGTCGTCGGCGAGGACTTCAAGGCGGCGCTGCAAGCCCGGCATCAACGCCGCCGTGCGTCGCTGGCTAGTGAGGAGGCATTCCATGCGTGAAACCACGCAAACAACCGTCTGCGACGGGACTGCTGCCTCCATCAAAGCCCTGCACCAAGTGCCGCGGCTAAGAAATGCTGTTCGGTTGTTCCTCTTGCTTCTGCTTTATGGGGGCCTGGCGGTGCTGGCATGTCGCAGCGGCATTGGATGGGGAGCGTTGGCCGTCCTGGCGATGGGCCTGATCCTGGCCGGACTTCTGAATGCGGCACACGACTGTGTGCATCTGAGGTTGACTGGCAACCGGCGCGTGGATGCTGCTATAGGCCAATGGCTGTGCGCGCCATTGCTGATCAACTTTCCCGATTTCCGACAGGCCCACCTGCGCCATCACCAGCATGCGCGCGGGGCCGCGGACACCGAATGGACCGGTGTCTTCACGAGCCGGCAGCATTACCTGCGGTATCTGTTTCTTGGCAATCCGCTGCGTGGTCAATGGCGGGTCTGGCGGATGTTTGGCCCACCGGCGCGCGAGGGGGACGGTGTGGTCCGCAGCACCCACGTGTTGCTGCTGGCGCTCCTAGCCATGGCTCCGGCTGAATTGCTGTTGTGCTGGGCGGCGCCGTACGTGATCGGGCACGTCTTCATCCGCTTCTTTTCGCTTCCCGAGCACTACGGTCTGGTGGAGCAAGCCGATGTGGGCAGCATGACGCGGAGCGTGCGCTCCGTGGCCCTGGTGCGCTTCCTGTTGTGGGAGGCCTCGTTTCACGCCGAGCACCACCGTTGGCCGGGCGTTCCCTCTCTGAACCTGCCCGCACTGCATGCGCTGAAGGCGATGGCCCTGCCCCATCTCTACCCCGGATACCTACGCTTCCACCATGAGCTCTACCTTTCCCTTCCCCAGCGCAGCAAGCGATGAGCACACGGCGCCGGACTACATTGCCTGGCTGACCGCGAACCTGCCGGGCCGGCGCAACCTGGCCAGTGCCGGGGCAGGCGTCGATGGTGCCGCAGTGCTGGCGGGTGCCGGTGGCGCAGACACCGAAGACGGCCTCGACATCTACGCGCTGGCCAGTCGGCGTTACCACTGCCCCCTGGACTGCCTGGTGCCGGCGCTGGGCGCCACGCACGCGATGGCTCTGGCCGTCGGCGCATTGCTGAAGCGCGGCGAGGCGATGGCGATCGAGACACCGGGATACGCCCCATTCACGCAAATCGTGCAGGCCTGCGGCGGGCGGTCACTCCCTGTCCCACGTCCGCGCGTCGGCGGCTTCCGCATCGACATGCAGGCCTTGCGTGAAGCCCTTTCGGCCGGCGCCCGGGCCTTCATCCTCACCAATGCCCACAACCCCTCAGGCGCCGTACTTCATCCGGAGGACATCCTCGCTGCCGCGTCGCTGTGCGCCAGCTTTGGCGCATGGGTTCTCGTCTGCGAGATCTACGATCCCGCCGCGTTCTCCGGCCGGCCGGTCTGGTTCAGCCGCAGTGCTTTCCGGGCGGCCCCCAACATCATCTGCATCACCTCCCTGGCAAAACTGGCGGGCCTGGGTCGGGAGCGTATCGGTTGGGTCGCAGCACCGTCTGAAGCAGCGCAACATATACGCGCCTTCCGCGGCGTCACGATGGGCGATGTGATGCCCGCATCCTTGGAACCTGTGGCCCGCCGCTGCGCCGCGGCGATGGAGGCACTCGAGCAGACCTTCACGCAAAGCATGCGGGCGCGAGAGAACCTGGTGACCGAATGGCTGGCGGATGTAGGCAGGTTCGTGCCCGCGACGCGCTTTGCCTGGAGCGCTTTTGTCCTGCTGCACTTCGGCAGCCCGGAGGCCGTGCAGACGCTGTGTGACAGGCTGCTCCGGGCGTACAACCTGCTGATCGTGCCCGGAAGATTCTTCGGCGCGCCCTGCGACGCCCGAATCGGGTTGGGCGGGCCGCTGCACAGCCTGGCACCTGCACTGGAGATGCTGGGCGCCGAGTTGCGCAGCTCGCGCGCGGTATGGGGAGGATGAAACCAATGCGTTCGATTTCGACGGCAAGGGGGCTGATGGCCACCATCGCGATGGGCGCTCTCCAATGCCACGCACAACAGGCGCAACCAGCGCGGCAGGCTGAGGAAGCCCGCCAACTGGAGGCGGTCAAGGTCACCGGTCGCGCGACGGCTGCGACGGGTGACGTTCGCCAAACGCTCGCTGCGGAAGAACTCCGCGCCTATGGTGCCCGCTCCCTGGCAGAGGCGCTGGCGGCGATCCCCAGCATCACCGTGCTCAGCAACAGCCGGGGCGAAAAGGAAATCACCATCGGTGGCCTGGGTGGCGGCTACACACAGTTGCTGGTGAACGGAGAGGTGCCGCCGCGCGGCTTCTCCCTCGAATCTATCCCGGTGGACATGATCGAGCGGGTCGAGATCATCAAGTCTGCCCGGGCCGATATTTCCAGCCAGGCAGTCGCCGGGACCATCAACATCGTGCTCCGCCGTGTATCGGCAGCCAGCGAGCGAATGCTCAATGCGTCCGCCGGGCTGCAGGGAGGCCAACCTAGCGTCAGCACCAGCTATTTGACGGGCATGCGGGCTGGCGACCGAGCCTGGTCGTTGGCAAGCTCGTTCACCCATGAAGTGAGCGAGTGGCGCAGCCGCGCCGAGTCCGCCACTGGCGCGGGCGCCGACACCACTGCGCGCCAGACCGTGTGGGGCCGTGAACGGCCGAGCCAGCAGATGCTCTCGGTGTCTCCGCGGCTGTCGGTGAACCTGGACGCGCGCCGCTCCGTCACCGTGGACGGAACAATCCAGGCCGGGACCTTCCGCTATCTGGGGCTGGAGCGCCGCGAGCATGGCCAGGTGCTGGCAACGTCCGTGGCGGCCAACCGGACCGAACTGGACAGCTCGCTGGTGTCCTTCCTGGGCTCCTTGGCTGCCGCCTCGAAAAGCGAAGACATGGATCTCAACGGCAAGCTCACGATCGGCTCGGCCCACCGGACCTCCAACGGCCACATGCGGGCCACCGGCAGCGACGAAGGCCTGCTCCTGTCCCGGGACGTGGACGCGTCGCAGACGGACCAGACCGCCACGCTGACGGGCAAGGTCGTGTGGAAATCGGCCGAACGCCATGCGGTGAGCGCTGGTGTCGACGTGCAGGCCATCCGGCGCGAGGAAGGACGGGACCAACTGGAGCAATCACCCGTCAGTCTGCCGACCGAAGACATGCACGACGACGTTTCCGCGACCATCCTTCGGCAGGCGCTGTTCCTCCAGGACGAATGGACCTCTGACCATGGCCATTCCGTTTATGCAGGCCTGCGCTGGGAAGGGGTCTCTACCCGTGCCGGCCAGCAGGACCAGGCCGCCGTGAAGTTGCGCCACGATGTGTTGAGCCCCGTATTTCAGGGCACGCTCAAGACGGGTAGGGGCACCGACCAAGTCCGGCTCAATCTGGGCCGAACCTACCGCATGCCTGGAGCCCGGGACCTGATCCCACGCAAATGGGTGATGAATGACAACAGCCCGACCACGCCCAATTTCATTGGCAACCCCAGTTTGCGCCCGGAAGTGGCCTGGTCGGTGGGCGTGACGTACGACGTTCAATGGAAAAAATCCACGTCATTGAATATTGGGGCTACGTTCAAGGATATTAAGGACGTGGTGATGCAATCGGTGACAAATGACCGGGGAGTGTGGATATCCCGTCCCGAAAACTTTGGCTCGGCACGACTTTGGAATATCTCCACCGAGATGAAGAATGATTTTCAGAAAAACATGACGCTGAAGTTTTCACTCAACCAGAACTATTCAATGCTGACCGGCGGCCGCGCCCTTTTTGGCCAGCCGAGGACTTCACTCGCACTTAATATCGAGTCGCGTCAATCGCCAGTCAACTGGGGCGGGTCCGTTCGATACGAACGCTGGGTCAATGGCAATGCCACACTGCAACAGACCTCATTGATGGAGCCGCGCGCCACGTTGGACCTTTTTGCCGCGCGCGCCATCGGCAAAACGGTTCATGGCCGAATTGCCGTGACCAACCTGCTTTCCAGGAGTCGTCAGACGCATGAACGGTTTGCGAGTGGAGACATTTGGGAACGAAGATACTTGGAAGCGGCTGCTCCCGCGAAGATCACAGTGGGAATCGAGTGCAAGTTGTGATAGCCTCCCGACCGGCCTTTTGGCCTTTCGGCCGCCCCGCCATTCATGAGTACAAATACGATGATTGACAATCATGAAGCGGATCGCGAGGCATTTGCCAGCGATTCCGAGTTCTATCTTCACCGACTGCGTCACAGCGCTGCTCATTTGATGGCGCATGCCATCAGTGAGCTGTTCCCGCTGGCCCAATTCGGCATTGGCCCCGCCATCAAGGACGGCTTCTATTACGACGTTCTGCTGGATCGCACCCTCACCGATACCGATCTGGAAGCGATCGAAACCCGGATGCGCGCCATCGCGAAGTCGGACCTTCCCATCGTGTATGCCGAGGTGCCGCGCGAGAAGGCCATCGAGATGTTCAAGGCTGCCGGGCAGCCCTTCAAGCTCGAGATCATTGACGCCCTGACGGGACCGATCGGCGTCTATTCACAAGGTGACTTCTTCGACCTGTGCAAGGGTCCGCACGTGGATCGGGTGGGGCGCCTGAAGCATTTCAAGCTGCTGCATGTCTCCGGCGCCTATTGGCGCGGAGACCCCAAGAAGCCACAGCTGCAGCGAATCTACGGCACGGCTTTCCAGACCTCTGCCGAACTCACGGAATATCTCACTCGCCTGGAGCAGGCCAAGGCGCGCGATCACCGCAAGCTGGGCCGGGAACTCGGCTTGTACTGGTTCCATGAATGGGCGCCAGGCTCGGCCTTCTGGCTGCCCAAAGGCACGGTGCTCTACAACGTCCTGGCCAACAAGATGCGGGAGCTGCTGGTGGATGCCGGCTACCTGGAGGTCAAGACGCCGCTGATGTTCCATAACGATCTCTGGAAGACCTCCGGGCATTGGGAGCATTACAAGGAAGACATGTTCCTGATCACGGAGAAGAACGATTTCCTTCTCCAGTCGGTGGGCGAGAGCGAACCCGGTGAAGTGGTGGAGCCCCCCGACCGGCTGCTGGCGCTCAAGCCGATGAACTGCCCGGCCCACATGCTGATGTTCCGGTCGGAGAAGCGCTCCTATCGCGACCTGCCCATCCGCTTCCATGACCAGGGCGTGCTGCACCGCAACGAGGCCAGCGGTGCCCTGTCGGGTCTCACCCGCGTACGTCAGTTCTCGCAGGACGATGGCCACATCTTCATTTCCGAAGAAGGGCTGGCGGCCGAGGTGGAGAGCCTGATCGCGCTTGTACGCCGGGTCTACGAAAAGTTCGGCATGACGGTGGAGGTGGCGTTGGCCACCCGGCCAGAGAAGTATCTCGGCCGGCTCGAGACCTGGGACAAGGCCGAGGCGGCACTGTCGGCGGCCATCACCCAGAATGGCTTCCCGCTCAAGCTCAAGCCTCAGGACGGTACCTTCTACGGCCCCAAGATCGACTACCAGGTGACGGACGCCCTGGGGCGGCAGTTCCAGACGGCCACGCTGCAACTGGACTTCCAGGGGCCCGAGCGTTTTGACCTGACCTACATCGGCGCGGACAACCAGGAGCATCGCCCGGTCATCATCCACCGGGCCATCTTCGGCAGCTTCGAGCGCTTCATCGCCATCCTCGTCGAGCATTACGCTGGTGCATTCCCGTACTGGCTGGCACCGGTGCAGGCCCAGATCGTGACCGTCAGCAACCGCTCGGTGGAGGCCGGCCAGGCCGCCTTCCAGCGTCTGCGGGCGGCGGGGGTGCGTGTGGTGCTGGACGACAGCGACGGCACCGTGGGAGCCAAGGTTCGCGGCGCCCGCTTGCAGAAGGTGCCCTACATCCTCATGATCGGTGAGCAGGAGGCCAGCAACGGGACCGTCTCAATCCGGGCGCGTGGCAGTGAGGACGTGGAAACCGTGACCCTCGAGGAAGCCGCCCAACGCCTGGCGCGGGAGGCTGAATTCAAGCTGTGATGACCTGGGCCGCTCCGGCTTAAAAACACACACGGAGCGGCCTCCAATTCCAAGGGAGGGCCCATGCCCATTGCCAGTCTGTCGGTCTACTTCTTTCTACAAGCGGCCGTGATCATCACTGCCTGCCAATTGGTGGGGCGGCTGGCCCGTCGCATCGGCCAGCCGCAAGTGGTGGGCGAAATGATCGCCGGCGTGCTGCTGGGGCCCTCCCTCCTGGGTTGGCTGGCACCGGCATGGCAGGCGGCACTCTTCCCGGCAGACACCCGGGGCATGCTCTACGTGTGTGGGCAGCTGGGGGTGGGGCTCTACATGTTCCTGGTGGGCACCGAGTTCCGCACGGAGCACTTCAAGGCGGGTGCGCGGACGGCGGTCAGCGTGTCGCTCTCCGGCATTGCCGCGCCATTTGTGCTGGCGGTCCTGCTGACCCCCTGGCTCATGTCCATTCCCGGCCTGTACGGGGCCAGGGTGCAGGTCTTCGAAGCCTCGCTGTTCCTGGGGGCGGCCATCGCCATCACCGCTTTCCCGATGCTGGCCCGAATCATCCAGGAGCGCGGGCTGGCCGGCACACGCATCGGCGCGCTGGCATTGACGGCAGGCGCCGTGGACGATGCGGCCGCCTGGTGCATCCTGGCAGTGGTGCTGTCCAGCTTCAGCGGCCAGTGGGGCAGCGCGTATGCGGCCATCGGGGGCGGCGTGGCCTTTGCCGTGTTCATGATCTTCATCGGTCGACCGCTGCTGGCCCGGTTGTCCGGCCTGGTGACCGTGGGCGCGCCGCTGTCGCATTCACTGCTGGCCATCGTCCTGACCATCTTCTGCCTGTGTGCATTCCTCATGGACGCGATTGGCATCCATGCCGTGTTCGGCGGTTTCCTGCTGGGCTGCGTCCTGCCACGCGGCGAGCTGGTGGACCGGCTGCAGGGCCTGCTGCGGCCCTTTGTGGTGGTGTTCCTCCTGCCGATGTTCTTCACCTATTCGGGGTTGAACACCCGGCTGGGCATGCTCGTGGCACCTGAAGTGTTCGTCGCCGCACTGGCGATCCTGGCCGCTTCCTTCGGTGGCAAGCTGCTGGCCTGCTGGGCCGGTGCCCGGCTGGCCGGGGCGAGTTCCCCGGACGCCATGGCGATCGGCGCGCTCATGAATGCGCGCGGCCTGATGGAGCTGATCATCATCAACATCGGCTTGAGTGCCGGCGTCATCCTGCCGGGGCTGTTCTCGATCCTGGTGCTGATGGCCGTGGTCACCACGCTGATGGCCACGCCCCTGTTCAACTGGGCGGCGCGCCGGCAGGAACGGCTGGTGTCACCCGTGATGGCGCCCTCCGCCTAACAAATCCAGGGCGCCTCCCCGCCACTCGCCCTCTCACCGGGGGTGCAAGCATGCGGCCGAAGGGCTCGGGAGCTCAAGGACTGAGTGGCCCGCAGCGCGACGGGTCCCGCTGTGCTGTGCTGTGCCGTGCCGTGCCGTGCCGTGCCGTGCCGTGCCGAATCGTGATCCGTGTTTACGCCGATACGAAAGCGTTATCACGCCACATGCCGTGCGCTCTACCGTGCAGATTGCACGAATCCTAGACTTTTTTCTCCGCAGAAGGTCCCACAAAACCAAGGAGACAAAATGTTGAGTTCCCTCAAGCACCTGGCCGTTCTGGCCGGGGGGCTGGCAGCGCTCATGCTGACCGCCCTCGCGCCTCAGGCGGCTGCCGCCCAGTCACTGGCGCCGTTGCCAGCGGTTCCCGCGGCATTGGCCTGCGACCTCGCCACGTTCCAGGGCATGGATCTGAAGGGTGTCGCCGACGACAACGGCCAAGTCAGCTTTTCAGCGGTATCACTGGTGCCCGCGTCCGCGACAAACCCATCAGCGTATTGCTCGGTGCGGGGCGTCATCAGCCCTGGCGCCAGCTCCATCGTCATGAAGCTGCCCATCACCGGCTGGACACAGCGCTACGTGCAGAACGGCTGCGGCGGCGAATGCGGCAACGACAACCTCGGCAACCCGACGCAGTCGGCCGGCTGCTCGCTGGTGAACAGCGGCGAGCTTGTCACCGCCACCACCAACATGGGCCACACCGGCGCGCAAGGCGCGGGGTGGATCGTCAACAACCCATGGGCAGGCATCGACTTCGCCTACCGCGGCGTGCACGTCACCGCGCAGGTGGCGAAGGCGGTCATCCGCAAGTTCTACGGGCGCAGTGCCGTCTACGCGTACTTTGACGGCTGCTCCGACGGGGGCCGCGAAGCCCTGATGTCAGCCCAGCGCTACCCGAACGACTTCAATGGCATTGCCGCTGGCGCACCGGCCAACAACATGGACGTGCAAAACACGTACCACCATGCCAACCGGGTGCTGACCAACCAGACCACGCCCGGCTACATCCCGATCCCCGAGCGCAACACCTATCTGCTGCTGCGCGCCAATCTGCCCTACATCCACGCCAAGGTGGTGGCCGCCTGCGACACGCTGGACGGCGTGGCGGACGGCATCATCGACGACCCGCGCAACTGCAAGTTCAACACCGACACCCTGGTCTGCAAGAACAACGGCAATGAAGCCGGTTGCCTGACCCAGGCGCAGGCCGACGCAGCCTTCCGCATCCATGACGGCGCCAAGTCCGTCGAAGGCCTGCGGCTGGAACCGCAGATCGCCACCGAATGGGGCTCCGAACTCGACTGGTCCCTGTACATGCCGGAGGCACAGGGTGGCATCGGCTCGGAGAACTTCGTGACCGGCTGGCTGTACAAAACCTTCCTCAACAGCCCCTACAAGGACGCGAGCACCGCCACCCCGCGCACCATCAATGACCTGAAGTGGACCACTGCGGACTTCATCTCCACGGTGGCGTCCTCGCACCTGTACAGCGCCACCAATCCGGACCTGCGGCCCTTCGCCACGGCGGGCGGCAAGCTGATCCTCTGGCATGGCTGGGCGGACCAGCACATCTCGCCCCAGGGGACCATCCAGTATTGGGAATCCATGAGCAAGCTGACCCGCACGCCGGAGAGCTTTGCCAGGTTCTACCTGTTCCCGGGCATGGGGCATTGCGGCGGCGGCCTCGGCCCCAACACGTTTGACCTGCTGACACCGCTGATGGCCTGGGTGGAAAACGCGGCAGCGCCGTTTGCACTGGTCGCCAACAACAGCGCCACAGGGGTTTCCCGACCGGTGTATCCGTACCCCATGGTGGCCCGCTACAGCGGCGCGGGCAGCACCAGCAGCGCCAGCAGCTTCGTGCCCTACACACCGGCCGTGCCGTCGGATGTCAGCACCAGCAACGTCGGGAACTACCTCTACACGCCGCTCTTCAAGCAGTCGGCTTGCACGGCCATCGGCACGCAGATCGTCTGCACGCCTTGACGTTTGGGGGCGTTTTGGCGCCCCGCCTTCCCTCCCCTTGATCTTGTTGTCCTGAACAACGGAGTCTCATCATGAACATCGGCTTTTCAAGCAAAGCGCTGGGCACTGGCGTGCTGGCTCCCCTGCTGGCCATGCTGGCCATGCTGGCAGCGATGAGCCTGGCGCTTCCCGCCAAGGCCCAGAACCTCGTCACCAACGGCGGCTTCGAGACCGGCGACCTGACAGGATGGTCGGGCACGGTGCTGGCCAATCCTTACAGCGGCGTCTATTGCCCTGGCGCTGGCGGTGCACCCGAAGGCAGCTGCGAGGCGTTTCTGGGCACGGCCGGGTCGTCTGACACGATCAGCCAGATGATCAGCACGGTGGCCGGGCAGCTCTACACCGTGAGTTTCTCGTTCCAGTCCGATGGCAGCACGCCGAGCAGCCTGCTGGTCAGCTTCGGGAACCAGGCGGCCTACAGCCTCCTGAGCCCCGTCTCGACCGACCTGCACAGCTACACCTTCTCGGGCCTGGCCACCGGCGCGTCCACCGAGTTGCTGTTCAACTTCCGCAATGACCCTGGTTACTTCATCGTCGACGGGATCTCGGTGTCAGCCGTACCGGAGCCCGCCTCATTCGCGCTGTGCCTGGCGGGTGTGCTGGGCCTGGCCATGAAACGCCGGTGGACCCTGAGAAGGCGCTGAAACGGCGTGCCAGACGCGGAGGTGACACCCCGCCCCGGGAGCGCCCGATAGACTGATTTGATCGAGCGGCGACACGCTGCAGGTTCCGGCCACGATCATGTCTGACCCCCTGGCACTCACCTTGACCGCCGCGGACGGCTATCGCCTGTCCGCCAAATGCTTTCCGGCCCAAGGTGCTGCCCGGGGGCGGCTCATCGTCGCGGGTGCCACGGCGGTGCCACAGGGTTTCTACAGGCGCTTTGCGGCCTTCGCGGCTGCGCGGGGTTATGAGACGCTGACCTTCGACTACCGCGGGCTCGGCGGCTCAAGGCCGGCGCACCTGAAAGGCTTCCGGATGGATCTGCTGGACTGGGGACGGCTGGATCTGGCGGCGGCGGTGGCCCACATGGCGCAGCCCGATCTGCCGCTCTACATCGTCGGCCATTCCTACGGGGGGCACGCGTTGGGTGTGCTGCCCAACCACGACAAGGTGGCGGGTGTCTATGTGTTTGGCACTGGCGCTGGATGGCACGGCTACATGCCCCTGCTGGAGCGCCTGCGAGTGCAGCTGATGTGGAACCTGGTGCTGCCCGTGCTCACCTGGTGGAAAGGCTATTGCCCCTGGAGCATGCTGGGCCTGGGCGAAGACCTGCCCATCGACGTCTATCGGCAGTGGCGGCACTGGTGCCAATTTCCTCGCTATTTCTTCGACGACCCTGCCATGCAGGGGATCGAACACGAATTCGCCGCCATTCGGACCCCTATCGTGGCAGTGAATGCGCTGGACGATCTATGGGCGCGCCCGCAATCGCGCGACGCCTTTGTGGCGGCCTACCGCAACGCCCCGCTCATCCGCACCGATCTCGATCCCCACACGGTGGGCGGCAAGGTCGGCCACATGGGCTACTTCCGCAGCGGTGCCGAGCCGCTGTGGCAGAACGCGCTGAACTTCTTCGCCGGACTGCCCGCAACGCCCCGATGAGCGGCCCTACAGCTGCCCCACACCGGCTGTGCCCCGCACCGGCAACGGCCGACGAGGGGAACGGGGCAACGCCGTGCGGATGCGCCGGTCAGTGCTGCGTGACCACGATCGGATCACCCTGGGTGATGATCATCGTGTGCTCATACTGCGCCGACAGGTTGCCGCTCACGCCCACCAGCGTCCAGCCATCATCGGTTTCGGTGACGATGCGGCTCTTGGTGGAGAGGAACGGTTCAATGGTGATCACCATGCCCTCGGTCAGCAACCGCTTGTCGGTGGCGTCGTAGTACCCGGCGATGTGCTCGGGGGCTTCATGCAGGGCGCGGCCCACGCCGTGGCTGCCCAGGTTCTCGATGATCTTGAAGCCGTAGGTCTTGGCCGTGCGCTCGATGGCCGCGCCGATGCCGCTGATGGGCTGACCGGCGCGGGCCTGCTTCATGGCCTGCGCCAGAGCCGTGCGGGTGGCATGGCACAGGCGCGTCTTCTGCGGATTGGTGGGTGGCACCACCCGCGTGCCGCCGGTATCGGCGAAGTACCCGCCCAGCTCCGCCGACACGTCCACATTCAGCACATCACCCGCGCGGATGACCCGCGTGCCGGGGATGCCGTGCGCGGCTTCCTCGTTGATGCTGATGCAGGTGTAGCCGGGGAAGTCATAGGTCAGCTTGGGCGCGGAATGGGCGCCGTGCTGTTCCAGCAGTTGGCCGCCCAGCGTATCCAGCTCTTGCGTGGTCATGCCGGGTTCGGCGGCGTCCAGCATCTGGTGAAGCACGTACGACACGATCCGGCCGATGCGCTTCAGGGCAATCACGTCATCTTCGGATTCGATGGTCATGGAAATTCCTGTCTGAGGAGCATGTGCGGCCATGCGCGGCCACACGCTTGAGGGCGTGATCCTACCGGAGCGCTCAGGCCACGCCCGCCAGCGACGCCAGCAGGGCCACGTTCGCCAGGCTCACCGCGCCGAAGATCAGCCACGCCGTCCAGCGCAGCCCACGCCCGCTGGCGAATCGGCCCATGACCGACGCGTCACTGGTGAGCCGGATCAGCGGCCACATCGCAAACGGCAGCTGCAGGCTCAGCACCACCTGGCTGGCCACCAGCAGGCGGCCCACGCCGGCGTCCCCCAGCCACCAGACGCCCAGGAAGGCCGGTACCAGGGCGATCGCGCGGGTGGCCAGGCGCCGCTGCCAGCACGGAATCTTCAGCTGCAGAAACCCTTCCATCAACACCTGCCCCGCAATGGTGCCGGTAAAAGTGGAACTCTGGCCGGCCGCGAGCAGGGCCACGCCAAACAGCACCGACGCCACAGAGCCCCCCACCAGCGGGTCCAGCAGGTGATAGGCGTCCTGGATCTCCGTCACCGCCGTGTGCCCATGCGCATGGAAAGCCGTGGCGGCCAGGGTGAGGATGGCGGCATTGATCAGCAGCGCGAGCGAGAGGGACACGAGGGTGTCGACGGTGCACAGGCGCAGGCCGTCCTGCAGCGCTTGCGGCGTTCGGTCGATCCGCCGAGTCTGCACGATGGAGGAATGCAGGTAGAGGTTGTGCGGCATCACGGTCGCGCCCAGGATGCCGATGGCCAGGAACAGCGCCTGGCGGTCGTGCGCGGACAGCCCATTGGGAATGAAGCCGGCGGCCACCGCCCGCCAGTCGGGACCCACCAACACCAGTTGCGCCGCATAACAGACCCCGATGGTGATCACCAGGCCCAGGATGATGGCCTCCACCTGGCGGAAGCCGCGGCCCTTGAGGCCCAGCACGATGAGCGTATCCAGCGCAGAAATCGCCACACCGCTGAGCAGCGACATGCCAAACAGCAGATGCAAGGCCAGCGCGGTGCCCAGCACCTCCGCCACGTCACAGGCAATGATGGCCAGCTCCGCCATTACCCACAGGCTCAGGTTGACGGCTGGCCGGTAACGCGCGCGGCAGGCCTGCGCCAGATCCAGCTGCGCCACGATGCCCAGCCGCAGGGACAAGGTCTGCAGCACCATCGCCGCCAGGCTGGACGCCAGCACCACCCACAGCAGAGCGTGGCCGAAGCGTGAACCGGCTTCAATGTCCGTGGCCCAGTTGCCGGGGTCCATGTAGCCCACGGACACCAGCAGGCCGGGGCCGGCCACCCTCAGCAGGCGGCGCCAGAACGGTCCGGCGGCGGGGAGTGGAATCGAGCCGTGGACTTCGGCGGGGCAGAACGGCGCGGTGGCGGTGGTGGGCAGGCGAAACATGTGCGGATTGTGGCTGGCCTGGGCCCGGCGCACCTCCGCCGGAAGTGGTGGGTCGGGCGCATGTCGGTGCGGGGCGCAAGTCCTGGCCCCACAAAGACGATGGGCGAACACCCCGAAGGATGTCCGCCCTGTATCTCACTACCCATTGACCTCTGGATCGCCCGGCTTGCGCCTCTGCGGTCTGGCCACCATCTCCGTTCCGCATGAGTTGAAGATTACGCCCGGTCCCGCCCGCTGCCTAGGGTTCGATACCGCATCGCTCCCTCGGTGAAAACAGCAAGCGTGTGTCAGTCAACGCCTGACACGGCGCCGCACACCGGCCCACCCATCAGCGCAGGATGCGGTAGAGCGTATTGCGACCGATGTCCAGGCGCCGCGCCGCCTCGGAGACATTCCCACGGCACTCGTTGAGCACCTGCCGGGCATGCGCGCGGGCGTGTGCTCGCAAGCCTTCGGCCTCGTTGTTCGGGGGGCCTGGCCAACAGCTCCCGGGCGGTGATGGCAGAGGCCCTGTCGCCTGTGCGACCGGCAACAGGCCAGAGGCCATCCCTGTCGATCGCCCCCCTGAGGATGCGGCCCACGGCCCGGCGGCGACCGCAACGCCTGCCCCTGTGGAAGGGGCGGCCGTCAGCGCGTCCTGCAAATCCTCCGGCAGATGATCCGTCCGGATCTCGTCCTCGTGGTCCTCCAGCATCGCCACGCCCACCCGCAGGGATTGCTCCAACTGCCGGATATTGCCTGGCCAGCCATAGGCGCCCAGGCGCTCCAGCAAGGCTGGCGCCACCGTCAACATCCGGCTGGGTGCCAGGGTTTGCAAGAGTCGCGTCACCAGTGGCGCCAGGTCAGTGCGGGCTCGCAGCGGAGGGACGGTCAACGTCAGCCCGTTGATGCGGTAGTACAGATCCTCACGGAAGCGGTGTTCCTCTACCAACGCCCGCAGGGGTTGGTGGCTGGCACAGATCAGCTGGATGTCCACGGTCACGGTGGCACCACCGCCCAGTGGCTGCACCTGGCGGTCCTGGAGGACCCGGAGCAGGCGTGCCTGCATCGTCATGGGCATGTCGCCGATCTCGTCCAGAAACAAGGTGCCGCCATGGGCCTGGCGGAGCCGGCCGGGCGCGCCCTCCCGCGCGGCGCCGGTATAGGCGCCGCCTCGATAGCCGAACAGTTCGGCCTCGATCAGGCCCTCGGGCAAGGCGGCGCAATTCACGGCGACGTAGGGGCCGTGGCGGCGGGCGCCGCTGTCATGCACGGCACGGGCCAACAGGTCCTTGCCCACGCCGGATTCGCCCTGCAGCAGCAGGGCAATCGGCTTGTCCAGCACCTTGCGCAGTCGGCGAAGCAATTCCTGCATCACCGGGTCCCCGGCATCCAGAGCGGTCAACGCATCCGAAGGCTTGCCGTCCTGGACAGTGTCCGATACCGCCGGGGCGGTCGCGCGTTGGGTCATGGCGTGTCTCCTCGCGGCGGTGGACCCGCCTGTTCCATCCTGGAACACCTGTGCCCAGCTGTTCCATTCCGGTACGGGCGATCCTGACCGTTCGCGGCCGGGATGAAAAGGGGCCTTGCGCCCACTGAAGGGGAATTCGGGGGCATGCGCTGGCGGGGCGCAGGCGCCTCCGGGCCAACCCTCACTGGCACGTTGCCTGCAACTCCAGGGAGGCATTCCAACCAAGACGGAGACATTCCATGATCTATGCCCAGCCCCAGCAGCCCGGCGCACCAGTGCAGTTCAAGCAGCGCTATGACAACTTCATCGGTGGCCAATGGGTCGCCCCCCAGGAGGGCCAGTACTTCGACGTCATCACGCCGATCAGCGGCAAGGTTTACACACGAGCGGCGCGTTCCACGGCGGCCGACATCGAGCTGGCGCTGGATGCTGCGCACGCGGCGGCGGCAAAGTGGGGCGCCACCCCGGCCGCCGAACGTTCCAACGTGCTGCTGCGCATTGCGGACCGTATCGAGAGCAACCTGGAGTTGCTGGCCTATGCCGAGTCGGTGGACAACGGCAAGCCCATGCGTGAAACGCTGAATGCGGACGTGCCGCTGGCCGTGGACCACTTCCGCTACTTCGCGGGCTGCCTGCGGGCGCAGGAGGGGGCGCTGAGCGAGATTGATGGCAACACCATCGCTTATCACTTCCACGAGCCGTTGGGCGTGGTGGGCCAGATCATTCCGTGGAATTTCCCGTTGCTCATGGCGGCCTGGAAGCTGGCGCCGGCGCTGGGCGCAGGCAATTGTGTGGTGCTCAAGCCGGCGGAGTCGACCCCGGTGAGCATCCTGCTGATGGCCGAGCTCATTGCCGACCTGCTGCCGCCGGGGGTGCTCAACATCGTCAACGGTTATGGCAAGGAAGCTGGCATGCCGCTGGCGCAGAGCAAGCGCATTGCCAAGGTGGCCTTCACCGGCTCCACGGCCACGGGCCGCATCATTGCGCAGGCGGCGGCGTCCAATCTCATCCCGGCCACCTTGGAGCTGGGGGGCAAGAGCCCCAACATCTTCTTTCCTGACATTGCGGCGCAGGACGACGACCTGCTGGACAAGGCCATCGAGGGTCTGGTGCTGTTTGCGTTCAACCAGGGCGAGGTCTGCACCTGCCCGTCGCGCGCGCTCATCCACGAATCCATCTATGACCAGTTCATCGCTCGTGCCATCGACCGGGTCAAGGCCATCCGCCAGGGCAATCCGCTGGACACTGAAACGATGATGGGCGCGCAGGCCTCGTCCATGCAGCTGGACAAGATCCTTTCCTACCTGGAGATTGGCAAGCAAGAAGGTGCGGAGTGCCTGATTGGGGGTGGGCGCACGCAACTGGGCGGCGAGCTGGCGGGGGGTTATTACATCCAGCCCACCCTTTTCAAGGGTAACAACAAGATGCGTGTATTCCGGGAGGAGATCTTTGGCCCGGTGCTCGCCGTGACCACCTTCAAGACTGAGGAGGAGGCGCTGGCCATTGCCAACGACACGCCGTATGGACTTGGTGCGGGTGTCTGGTCTCGCGACATCAACACGGCATTCCGCATGGGCCGTGGCATCCAGGCGGGCCGGGTGTGGACCAATTGCTATCACGCCTACCCTGCGCATGCCACCTTTGGCGGCTACAAGGAATCCGGCATTGGGCGTGAGACCCACAAGATGATGCTGGACCATTACCAGCAGACCAAGAACCTGCTCGTCAGCTACTCACCAAAGGCTTTGGGATTCTTCTGACCCATCACACCAATCAGCCACCCGCGACGCGCCAAGTGTTTCGTCGCACTACGCTGTGAAATGTTGATAACAACGTTCGGCGGCATGTTTCGTCGCCATGCGCGGTGGTTTGAATCAGGGCAAGGGGGCCCATTTCCGCAAGGAACCTCTGCATCACTCCCGCGAGCCGAGGTGGCCCCCAAGCCGAAAGACTGACACCGCCTGCACCAGCTGCGTTGCCTGTTTCTCCAGGCTATCGCTCGCCCCCACCGAGCGCTGCACCAATGCGGCGTTCTGCTGGGTGGTCTTGTCCAGGTCGCTCACCGCCGCGTTCACCTGCGAGATCCCGGCGGCCTGTTCCCGCGTGGCGTGGCCGATGGTCGAGATCAGCCCATTGACTCGTTGTACCTGCTGCACGATTTCCGTCATCGCGCGGCTGGCCTCCGTCACCTGCCGCCCCCCGGCCTCCACCCGTTCCACGCTGTCGCTGATCAGTGTCTTGATCTCCCGAGCCGCTTCTGCGCTGCGCTGGGCCAGCGTCCGCACCTCACCGGCCACCACCGCGAACCCACGTCCCTGCTCCCCGGCCCTGGCCGCTTCCACGGCGGCGTTCAGCGCCAGGATATTGGTCTGGAACGCGATCCCGTCGATCACCCCGATGATGTCGCCGATGCGTTTGCTCGACGCCGTGATGCCTTCCATCGTCGTATTCACTTCCCGCACCACGTCGCCGCCTTGCGCCGCCGCAGCACTGGCTTGCACCGCCAGCTGTTCCGCCTGTTGAGCCGCATCGGCATTGCTCTTCACCGTGGCGCTCATCTGCTCCATGGAAGCGGCCGTCTGCTGCAGGCTGGCAGCGGCCTGCTCGGTGCGCGCGCTGATCTCGTTGTTCCCGGTGGCGATATGCCCGCTGGAGGTCTTCACGGTCACCACCTGATCCGCCACGTCGTCGATCACCCAGCGGAACATCAGCCCCAGCTGGTTCACCGCCCGTAGCGCCAGGCCAATCTCATCCACGCGGTCCAGATGCAGGGATTCCCGCGACTCCCCGGCCGCCACGCGCCGGGCGTGGTCCGCAATGGCCTGGATCGGCTTCACGATCTGGTGCTCCAGGAACACCATGGTCCCGATGGCCACCACCACAAACGCCGCGGTCCATTCAATCGAGGCCATGATGCTGGCCGAACTCAGCAGCTGCGCCAGCACCGCCATCACCAGCAGCAACAGCAGCGGCAGCCGCAGGCGCCAGCTCACCGGCATGGTCTTGAGCCAGTTCGTGGCCCACCCCATTCCCCCCTTGAGCACCACGCCCTTGTGGAAACGCAGCCCCTTGGCCCGCCCTTCGCGGATGTCCCGGTACAGCGTCTCGGCGCCTGCCACCTCGTCAGCGGTCGGCTTGGTGCGCACCGACATGAAGGCGATGGGGCGCCCGTTGCGAAGAATCGGCGTGGCATTGGCCCGCACCCAGTAATGGTCACCGTCCTTGCGACGGTTCTTGACCAGGCCGGTCCACGACTGCCCGGACTTCAGCGTTTCCCACATGTCGCGAAACGCCTCGGGCGGCATGTCAGGGTGGCGCACCAGGTTGTGCGGCTGGCCCATGATCTCTTCGGCACTGAAACCGCTGGCCTCGATGAAGGCGTCGTTGGCATAACTGATGTGACTGCTGGGGTCCGTGGTGGACATCAGCGTGGCGTCTGCGGGGATTTCGTAGGCGCGTTGGGTCACCGGCAGGTTCTGTCGCATAAGAGTCCTCCTGATTAGCTCTCATCGGCCTGCGCCTAGCGGACGCACGAAACGGCGCCTTGTGCTGAACGCACGCCCAAGGGTATGCCATCCCCGTGCGGAATGGGAACCTGGGGCGTCCCCTGTACGGGGAGGGACCCCAGCCGCCAGTGGTGCCCCCAGCATCCCGTCCGGGAGGGTTGGGAATGCGCCGCACAGGGGCCGTACAGGGGCCGCCGCCTAGGGGCTATGTGGGCCGGACGTGAGCCGGCCTGCGTCGGGCATGTGTTGGGTATTTGTTGCGTATGTGCGGTGGCATTCGCTGGACATGGACATTTGTCCAATCACTAAGACAATTGTCTAGAATGCCGGCCATGAACAGTACCAAGGACCAGTTGCTCGCACTGGTCGAAGCCAACCCCTTCATCAGCCAGCAGGCCCTGGGCGACACCCTGGGCCTGTCCCGCTCCGCCGTGGCCGGCCACCTGGCGCAACTGGTCAAGGAGGGCCGCATCCTCGGCCGCGCCTACGTGCTGCCCAACCGGCAGCCGCTGCTGTGCATTGGCGGCAGCAACCTGGACCGCAAGCTGCGCGCGCACGAGCCGCTGCGCATGGGCAGCTCCAATCCCGCCCGCCAATTCGAGTCCGCCGGTGGGGTGGCCCGCAACATCGCCGAGAACCTGGCCCGCCTGGGCCTGCCGGTGCATCTGCTGACCGCCGTGGGCCGGGACGCCGCCGGCCAGGCCCTGCTGGGTGACCTCCAGGCACTGGGTGTGGACTGCACCGGCAGCCTCCAGGCGCCGGACCAGCCCACCGGCAGCTATACCGCCGTGCTGGACCCGCAAGGGGACCTCGTCCTCGCGCTGGCCGACATGGCCCTCACCGACCAGCTGGATCCGGACTTCATCCGCCGTTGTGCACCGCAGCGAGCGGCCGCCCGCTGGATGGTGGCCGACCTCAACCTCGGCGCCGCCACCCTGGATTTGCTGCGCCAGGAAGCCATCACACGCGAACAGCGCCTGGTGGTCGTGGCCGTTTCCGCACCCAAGATGCGCCGGCTGGGTGAGGCATTGGCCGGCATCGACCTGCTCATACTCAACCGCGCCGAGCTCTGCGCGCTGCTGGACCAGCCGCTCGACAGCGACGCCTCACTGACCGCCGCCTGGCGCCAGCTGCAGTCCCGGGGCCTGGGGCGCCTGGTCATGAGCGACGGCGCCCACGGGGTGCGGTTCAGTGATGGCGACGAGCTGCGCGCCCTGCCCGCTCCCAAGGTCCCGCGCGCCCGTCTGCGCGAGGTGACGGGCGCCGGAGATGCCCTGTCCGCGGGCATCGTCGCCGGCCTGCACCGTGACGCGGACGACCTGCGCGCCGCCTGCAAGCTGGGCCTTTCGCTCGCCGCCCTCACCCTGCAGACGGACGCCACCGTCAGCCCCGACCTCAGCCCGGCCCTGCTCGGCGCCTGACGCCGGTCAGGCGCCGCCAATTGCCCGCCAATTGCCCGCCAAATACTCCCCAATGGATCCCCAATTGCCCCAGCCGCCCACAGTCCCCAATATCCCCAGCATCCCGCCGCCTCCGCCGCAAGCTTCCCTCGACAGCCTCGCCCGAAAGCCCCCCATGACTGCCACCGCCCAGAACTTCCCCGCCAACGCCCAGTCGCTGATCGCCTTCTCCCCGGAAGTCGCCGCTGCACGTGAGGCCGGCCGCCCGCTCGTCGCGCTGGAATCCACCATCATTTCCCACGGCATGCCCTATCCGCAGAACGTGCAGACGGCCCGGGAGGTGGAGGCGATCGTGCGGGAGCACGGCGCGGTGCCCGCCACCATTGCCGTGCTGGACGGCCGCATCCGCATCGGTCTGGACAGCGAGCAGCTGGAACTGCTGGGCCGCTCGCCCGATGCGATGAAGCTCAGCCGCCGCGACCTGCCCTTCGCCATCAGCACCGGCCATGTGGGTGCCACCACGGTGGCCGCCACCATGATCTGTGCCCACCTGGCCGGCATCGAGGTGTTTGTCACGGGCGGCATCGGCGGTGTGCACCGCGGCGCCGAAACGTCCTTCGACATTTCTGCCGACCTGCAGGAACTGGCCCGCACGCCCGTGGCCGTGGTGTGCGCCGGCGCCAAGAGCATCCTGGACCTGGCACTCACACTGGAATACCTGGAGACCCACGGCGTGCCGGTGCTGTCCGTCGGCCAGGACAACTTTGCCGCCTTCTACACCCGGGACAGCGGCTTGAAGGCCGACTTCCGCATCGATGACGCACCGCAGCAAGCCCGCTTCCTGCGCACCAAATGGGCCCTGGGCCTCAACGGCGGCGCCGTGATCAGCAACCCCGTGCCGGTGGCGCATGAGATGCCCGCAGCCCAGATCCAGGGTTTCATCGACCAGGCCCTGGTCGAAGCCACGGCCGCCGGCATCAGCGGCAAAGCGGTAACACCCTACCTGCTGGCCCGCATCAAGGACCTCAGCAGTGGCGCCAGCCTCGTCACCAACATCGCGCTGGTAAAGCACAACGCCAAGGTCGGTACCGCGCTGGCGGTGGCCCTCGCTCAACAGCGTTCGGCATGACAGTTCAATGCGGCCGACGTGGCCGCCACGGAATCTCCTGAGCCCAACTGCGGCAGGACCGCAGCAACATGACATCCGGCACCCCCGCACCCGGGAAAACTTCCCGGCGCGGGCCCATCGTCTCGCTCCAATCGCACAGGATCGCCGGGACAATCGGATCATTAACGGAAGCGAAACAATCATCAGCAGACGCTGACCTAAGCTTTCGCGCCCCCCTGCCGTCGTTGTCGTTGGAGAAAGTGAATAGCATGCGCCGCAAGCCAGTCGTCCTGTCGCTGATCATCGTCCTGCTGGTAGCCGGGGGTGGCTGGTGGTGGAAGTCCCGCGCCGCCTCGCAGGCGGCCAGGGCAGAAGCGGCATCGGCACCCGCAGGCGGCGCATCCGGCGCCGGGGGTGCTCAGACCGTGGGCGTGGTGCTGGCCCGCCAGCAGGACGTGCCGGTCGTGGTGGAAGCCAGCGGCACGGTCGCCGCGCTCAACCAGGTGGATGTGCGCGCCCAGACCACCGCCATCGTCCGGGATGTGCTGGTGAAGGACGGCCAGTCCGTGCACAAGGGCCAGTTGCTGTTCCGCTTCGACGAACGCGCCGACCGCGCCAACCTCGACAAGGCCCGCGCCCAGCTCGCTAAGGACAAGGCCAGCCTGGCCGACCTGCAGCGCCAGTACGAACGCGCCAAGGAACTGCTGGCGCAGAAGTTCGTCGCCCAAAGTGCGCTGGACACGGCGCTGTCCAGTCTGGAGGGCGGCCGCAGCCTGGTGGTGGCCGACGAGGCCGCCGTGCAGTCCGCCGAGGTGGCGCTGAGCTACAACGAGATCCGCGCCCCCTTCGCCGGCCGTGCCGGTGCCGTGAACGTGTGGCCGGGCAGCCTGGCACAGACCAGTGCCACCACGCCGCTGGTCAATATCGTTCAGATCGATCCGGTCGGTATCACCTTCAACCTGCCGGAGACGGAACTCGCGCCGGTGCTCGAAGCCATGCGCCCGGGCGCTGGCGGCACCCAGGCCACACCGCCCGAAGTGCAGGTGGTGCTGCCCGGCATCGACAGCGGTGCCCGCCGCGGCAAGGCGGAACCCATCGCCCGCGGCAAGCTGATCTTCGTGGACAACCTGGTGGATGCCACCACCGGCACCATCAAGCTCAAGGCGGAATTCGAGAACAAGCAGCAAAAGCTCTGGCCCGGCCAGTACCTGCGCGTGCGCATGACGCTGCGCAGCATCAAGGACGCGGTGGTGATCCCGCAGGCGGCCATCATCCTGCGCGGCACCGACCGCCAGATCTACGTGGTGGGCCCCGACAAGACGGCCCAGCTCAAGACCATCCGCATGCGCTACACCTTCGGCGAACTGGCCGTGGTGGATGGCGTGGAGGCCGGCGCCACCGTGGTGCTGGACGGCAAGCAGAACCTGCGCCCCGGCGTGCCTGTGCGGGCCCAGCCGGCCGCGGTGGATCCGGCTGCGGCGGCGCGCCAGGCCGCGGCAGCCGGTCCGGAAGGCGCTGGCGCATAAGGGGATCACGATGAACCTGACCGAACTGTTCATCCGGCGGCCCGTCATGACGGTGCTGCTGAACATTGCCCTGGTGATCGGCGGCCTCGCCGCCTGGAGCAAGATCCCGGTGGCCGCGCTGCCAAGCTTCAACACGCCCATCATCAACGTGCAGGCCACGCTGCCGGGCGCGAGCCCGGAGACCATGGCCTCCTCGGTGGCCCTGCCGCTGGAGAAGCAGTTCTCCACCATTGCCGGCATCACCACCATCTCCTCCACCAACACGCTGGGCAACAGCTCGCTCACGCTGGAGTTCGACCCCTCGCGGGACATTGACGCCGCCGCCGTGGACGTCCAGGCCGCGCTGTTCCGCTCCCTGCGCGCCCTGCCCACCGAGATGACCACCCCGCCTTCCTACCGGAAGGTGAACCCGGCCGATGCGCCAGTGCTGCTGGTGGCGCTCACCTCGCCGTCGATCAACCTCTCCGAGCTGAACGACTTTGCCGAGAACCTGATCACGCCCAGCCTGTCCACCATCGATGGCGTGGCACAGGTGTCCATCTTCGGCCAGAAGCGTTATGCGGTGCGCATCAAGGCACGCAACGAGCTGCTGCAGCAGCGCAACATCACGCTCGACGAACTGCAGGCCGCCGTCAAGGGCGCCAATGCCAATACCCCCGTGGGCACGCTGGACGGCTCTCGTCAGACCCTGACCATCCAGGCCAACAAGCAGCTGCGTGACGCCCAGGCCTTCGGCAACATCGTGGTGGCGACCCGCAACGGCGCGCCGGTCTTCCTGCGGGAAGTGGCGGATGTGCAGGACAGCTTCGAGACCATCAAGTCCTTCTCCAACTTCAACGGCGAGCGCTCCATCGTGCTGGCCGTGCAACGCCAGCCCGACGCCAACACCGTCAAGGTGGTCGATGCCGTGAAGGACATGCTGCCGCGCTTTGCCGCGCAGCTGCCGGCATCGGTGAAGATGAGCACCCTGAATGACCGCTCGGTCTCCATCCGGGAGTCCCTGCATGACGTCTATTTCACGCTGCTGCTGACCGTCGCCCTCGTGGTGATGGTGATCTACCTGTTCCTGCGCCGCCTCGTGGCGACGATGATCCCCACGCTCTCGCTGCCCATCTCGCTGATCGGCGCGCTGACACTGCTCTACGCGCTGGGCTACAGCCTGGACAACATCTCGCTGCTGGGCATCACGCTGGCCGTCGGCCTGGTGGTGGATGACGCCATCGTGATGCTGGAGAACATCGTCCGGCACGTGGAGGACGGCATGGCGCCGTTCGAGGCCGCCATCCGGGGCGCGCGGGAGATGGCCTTCACCATTCTGTCCATCTCCATCTCTCTGGTGGCGGTGCTGATCCCCATCTTCTTCATGCCGGGCGTGATCGGCCTGCTGTTCCACGAATTCGCCGTGGTGGTGTCGCTCTCCATCCTGGTCTCGGCCGTGGTCTCGCTCACGCTGGTGCCCATGCTGTGCAGCCGGTTCCTCAGCCATCACCATGAGGCCAAGGAAAACGCGCTGGGCCGCACCTTCGAGGCCGGCTTCACCGCCGTGGTCAATTTCTACACCCGCACGCTGGACTGGGCCCTGCTGCACCGCTGGGTGGTCGGCGTGGTGGCCATCCTGAGCTTCGTGGCCAGCGCCTGGCTCTACATCACCATTCCCAAGGGCTTCTTCCCGGAAGAGGACATCGGCCAGATCCAGGCCAGCACCGAAGCGGCCGAAGACATCTCCTTCGCCGCCATGACGGTGCTGCAGGAACGTGTAGCCGAGATCGTGAAGAACGACCCGTCGGTGGCCAGCGTCTCGGCCGCCGTGGGCGGCGGCGGGGGCGGTGGTCAGGTCAACACCGGCCGCCTGTTCATCAACCTCAAGGCCCGGGCGGACCGCCCGGCGATGCCGCAGGTGCTGGAGAACCTGCGCAAGAGCCTGCGTGCCGTCCCTGGCATCGCGGTCTACCTGCGCCCGGTGCAGAACCTTCAGCTCGGTGGGCGCCAGTCCAAGAGCCGCTACCAGTTCACGCTGCAGTCGGTCAGCGCCGGCGAGCTCAACACCTGGGCCGAGAAGCTGCAGGACAAGCTGCGCAACGACACCATCTTCCGAGACGTGACCAGCGACTCGCAACTGCGGGGCCTGCAGGCCAACCTGGTGATCGACCGTGAACGCGCCACCCTGCTGGGCGTGCAGATGCAGGACCTGCGCAATGCGCTCTACAGCGCCTTCGGCGAGCGCCAGGTCTCCAGCATCTACGCCGAGAGCAACACCTACCAGGTGATCCTGGAGGCTACCGACGGGGACCGTCTCAGCGAGGACGCCTTCGACAAGATCTACCTGCGCGGCAAGAACAGCACCATGGTGCCGCTGACGGCGTTTGCGAGCGTGCGTCGGGAGCTTGGCCCCACGGCGGTCAACCACCAGGGCCAGTTGCAGGCCGTCACGCTCAGCTTCAACCTGGCGCCGGATGTGCCGCTGGGCCAGGCCACCGGCCGCGTCGACACCTACACCAAGGAGATCGGCCTGCCATCCACCATCATCACCAGCTATGGCGGTGACGCTGCCGTGTTCAAGGACTCGCAGGGCGGGCAGCTGATGCTGATCCTGCTGGCCGTGGCGGTGATCTATGTGCTGCTGGGCGTGCTGTACGAGAGCTACATCCACCCCCTCACCATCCTGGCCGGCCTGCCATCGGCCGCCGTGGGCGCGCTGCTCACGCTGCAGCTTGCGGGCATGGAGCTCACCGTGATTGCCACCATCGGCATCCTGATGCTGGTGGGCATCGTGAAGAAGAACGCCATCATGATGATCGACTTCGCCCTCGATGCCCAGCGCAACGGCGGCATGACGCCCGCCGAAGCAATCCGCGAGGCCTGCATCCTGCGTTTCCGTCCCATCATGATGACCACGCTGGCCGCGCTGATGGGCGCACTGCCCATCGCGCTGGGGCTGGGCGCCGGTGCCGAGTTGCGCCAGCCGCTGGGCCTGGCGGTGGTGGGGGGCCTGATCCTGTCCCAGGCCGTGACGCTCTACATCACGCCGGTGATCTACCTGGCGCTGGACCGCTTCAGCGGCACTGGTCCGGACACCCGTGAAGTGGCACCCACACGGCTCACCGAGCATCCGGCCCACGCGGACTGACGAACCCGCAAAGGCATGGCGTCACTGAGGCGCCATGCCTCTGGATCAGCTCTTCTCTGCCAACTTTCTGCGCGGCGGCCCGTTGGCCGGGGAGGCCGTTGAAGAGACGACGACCTCATCCTGCGCCGCCACGTCGGCCTCTGGCGCGCCGGTACGCTACGTGGCATCACACCACGGAACGCCTGAGCAGTTCATCACCGGGCCGGACGCTCCGGCCTTTGCCGGCCAGGTCAAGGCCGTGATCCGCCAGCTTTGCACACTGGCCCGGGCGCATCGCGGTGAGCTGGATGAGCGCCGTGTCTGTGGCGCACTCTCCAGGTTGGAAGCCGACATCCTTGGTTGCGATCCGCGCACAGGCGAGAACCATCGGTTCGGGACACGGGCCGATTCGATCTATGGTCCGGTCAAGGCGTTGCTCGACAGCATCGGCGTGGCCATGGCGAACGAGGAACTTCCCCTGTCCACCCGGATGCTCGCACTTCGCGAGTTGGCACAGGAGGTGAACGTCTGCCCCGATGGCATCCTGACGCATCTGAATCAATGCCTGAGATCCATCGACCGCCACCACAGCGGCTTGCTGGACGCGGCCCTCCGGATCAGCGACGCGCTGATGGACGAAGCGATCCTGACCATCGTCAATCTGCGGCATGCGGCTGAGCTCCGGAAACACCCTGGCGACCAGGTGCACTACGTCAACGGCCTGAAGCAAGTGATCTTCCCCGAGATCGGCCGACGGAGGCCGCCGGACCGCATCGCCAAGTTCCCCTCCCCCGAGGCACTGGAGAGCTGCCGGCGAGCCATCAACCGCATTCACGAGCCATCGACGCTGGCCCTGGCGCTCGCCAACCACGTGGCGGACCGGTTCCAGACCGAAGTCATCAAGCACGTGAATCAACCCCTCGCGGATCTGCGACGTGGCTTTTCGTTGGACGAAACCGCGCGCAAGCACGTGCTGGACGTCATCGAAAACCTGGCGCCGGAGTTTGGCAACCTGGACATGAGCCTCTTCATGGATTGGAAGGAGACGGATGGGCACTACCTGGCCCGACTGCACAACAATTCGACGCTGCTGGCACGCCACCTGTTCGACGCCCTGAAGCGGCTCGGTGTGTTCCGGGATGACATCCACGGCTCAGCCGCCATTCGGCTGCAGCGGGCCGGCGAAGGTCGAGGAACAATCTGGCTGCAGGCTCTGGGGCAGAACCTGACCTGGGTCCAAGAGGCTTCGCATCCGCGCGGACTACGCATCGCCGACCTCACCGCGCCCCATTTCGATTTCCTGCGCACCGATCCACAACCCGTTGCGAACACGATTGTGGAACTGTTCCACAACAAGAAATCGATGAAGGTCGACCTCCGACATCTGGCGCAAACCGCCCTCGAGAACGCTTGGCCGGAGGAATTGCCGGCATTCCCCGCCGAATTCCTGCGCGACCTGGACACCACACGTCTGCTGGTGAGGCGCATGGATCCCGAGCCCCTGCAGGAATGGCTGACAAGCAAGAGCGCAACATTCAGACCCATTCATCACCATTGGCTCCAGGAGGTCCTGGTGACCGAAGGGCGTGCGGACGCGCTGCGCCTGGACGCCCTGCAGGACTGGGCACCCTTCACCATCCCGAGGACCTCACCCCACCTGTGGCGGCTGGCTGCCAACGTGGACAACGAGCAGATGCTGTCGCATGTCGGCAGGCTGCTGATTCACGTCGCCGAGAAGGCCAGGGCGAATGGTGCCGGGGATTCCCGAGACACCACCGGTGCGAGATGGCTACTGTCTTGCTTCCTCGCTGAACATGACAATCAGGATCCTCCCCTCCACACCTTGCTGGTCGAACGGCCCCAGCGCGTCAAGACCGCCCTGGGGGTGATGGTCGAGGCCTATGGGAAGCAATTGCTGTCCCGGTTCGAACTCCTGACCCTGCTTAGAGGCAACAGGTCTGACGATCTCCTGGACCTTCCCTCGCCACTGGCCCTGTCCGTTCGCCTGTCCCAACTGTCGTCAAAAGATGCACTGATTAACTACGTGGCAATGTTGAATGAAGCGGATGTCACGCTCGATCTGACTTCGAACGAACTGCTGGGCTTTTTCCGCGAAGGCTTGGCCCCCGTCACCTTTGCGTTCGATCCCCCGGAAGCCATGGGCCCCTCGGTCCTGATGCACACATTCCTCAAGTGGCTGCAACAAAAACGGATTCAGCCGACCGATTGGATGAAGTTGATGACCCTGCCGCATGTACACGAAGTCGGCGAATCTCCCAATTTTGTCGCCCGCAAACTCTGCGCGGCGAACCCCCAGACCCTCAGCGACTATCTCCATACGGTCCGCACGGCCCTTTCGTCCGGGCGTATCAGCAGGCTGCAATTGCTCACCCTCCTGCAGAGCCGGTATCCGGGCCACCCCGAGGTCCCCACGCTGGCCCAACACCTGGTCACCGACCTGGATGCCGACCTGCCGCATTCTTCCGCACGGTTGCAGAACTTCCTGACCACTCTGGTGGAGCTCTCGATGCTCGGCCTGATCACGCGCCATGAGTTGCGTTATCTCCTGCTGGAGCCCGACAGCGCACCCCAAGGCCGCCCTTGCTGGGTATCGGATGGCCAGCTCCCGGCGCAAGTTTCGCGACGCAGAATGGTGGAAGATTGCCTCGATGTGCTGCACGGTACTGGCGAACTGACCGAGGCAGATGTCCGGGAGGTGCTCCGCGGTACGACAGCCCGCGCCGTTGAAGGCGCGGAACGCTCAGCGAGCGCCGATTGATACCAGCGAGACACCGCACGGACCGCCCCCCTCGTGAACCCTCGCGAGCATGGTGTCACTGAGGCGCCATGCATTTTCCCGACCTCTTCTCACGCGACTTTCTGCGCGGCCCTGTGGACCCGGGGGACGCATTCGTTACGTCGGGGGCGACATCGAGGCCAACATCGAGGCCAACATCGAGGTCTGTTGCGGGCCGCCCGCCCTCAGAAGAGTCGGTCCGGTTCAATGTCGTTAGACACGGCTCGCCGGAGCAATTTGCGTTGGGCCGGGAATTCATCAGCTTCGCGAATCAGGTCTGGACCGTCATCGACAGCCTCCACCAACTGGCTGCTCGGCATCCTCACGAGGTGGATGCCCAACGGATTGGCGAGTCGCTGCGACAGTTCGGGGATTCGATTCTCACCGTGGATGCGCCCACGGGTCTGAATGAGAGGTTCGGCAGCCAGGCGGGGCAGATCTACAGTACAGGCAAAGCCCTGCTCGATCGCATTGGGTCTGCAATGGCTGATGAGCGCTTGCCGCTTCCCACTCGCCTGAAAGCACTCCAGTCGCTGGCAGACGACGTGAACGTCTGCGCCGATGGCGCACTGCTCCAACTGAGCCAGTGCCTTCAGTCCATCGACCGCCGCCACGGTGGCCTCATGAACTCGGCCCTCAGCATCAGCAACGCCCTGATGCAGGAGGCCATGCTGACGGTCATCCGGCGCGTCAACGACTTGCCTCACGACGAAATTCACTTCCTGACCGGCGTACAGCAGGTCATATTCCCCAAGCTCGGCAGGGAACCGCCGAACGACAGTCTCGCCAAGCAGCCGGCCCCCAGCCTCGTCAAGGCATGCCAGAAAGCATTGGATGGCATCCACCTGCCATCGAACCTGGCGCTGGCTTTGGCGGACAGGGCGCGAAGCAGTCTGGAGGACAGCCTGTCGACGCGCCTGAACTTGCCCGTCGGCCGATTGCACCAGCACTTCGAATTCGACCAAGCAGCACGCGAGGCGCTGGAGTTCTGTAGGGAGGCGTTGGTGCCGGACTATGGCGAACTGCCGCTGGACGTCCTGATCGACTGGCGGGAGGCCGGGGACCAAACCGTCGCTCGGCTGCACAACGACTCGATGATGCTGGGCCTGCATTTGCTTCGAGGGTTGGAAAACCTCGGCGTTGTCCAGGAAGCCTGTGAAGCGTCCATCGGCATACCCCTGGCACCGCTAGCGCCCAGCGTGCGGCCGTATGACACCGCCAAGCTGTTGATACTGGACGGAAGACTGATCTGGGTGGAGCAGCAGGGGCGCCCACGTGCTATTTGCATCGACGACTTGCGCGCCTTGCCCAACCAGGACACGCCCCCTGGGTCAGCATGGCCTCAAGGCATCAACCGCCCATCAAGCGGGCTTCGACCTCTGCTCACGCAGATTGCCATCCAGAACGCCTGGCCAGACGAATTTACGGACGGTTCGTCATCCCTGCTGCTTGATGCCGCACTGGCCGGCCCGTTGATACGCGGCATGGATGACGTGTCACTGCAGGCATGGCTCAGGCGTGAGGGTCCGAGACTCACGCCCATCCAGCATCACTGGCTGCAGGAAGAACTGGTGACCCAGGACCGTTCGGACTTGCTGAGCCTGGCAGCGCTGCGCGAATGGAGCCTGCGCTCGCTTGAGGCCACCAGCCCCGCACTGTGGCATCTCGCCATATCGGTGGGCAGCGAATCGATCTTGCGCAATGTGGGCCTGGCCCTCATCCAGGTGAGCCGAAATGCCCGGACGCAAGACCACGTCCCTTCGCCCGACGAGACGGGCCCCGGCACCCCGTCTGTCGCATGGCTGTGCCGTTGCTTCACGAATGATGACAACGGTGCGGACCCCCTGTTTTCCAGGCTCCTTCATGAAAGGCCTGCGCTTGGTGCGGCCGCACTGGAGATCATGCTGAAGGCTGTAGAGGAGGGCTTGCTGAGCCGCCAGGAACTCCTGAGCCTGGTGACCGGCTGCCGTGAGGGCGACGCCACCACCCTGGCCATCCGGCTGAGCGAGCGGCCCTCAGCGGAATCGCTGACTTACTACCTTGACCTGCTCGATGTGATCCACAGCCGGATCAGCTTGACCTCTGAGGAACTGGTTGCATGCTTCTGCGGTCGGATGGACGGTCGCGTCTGCGGCGCCGCGGTGGCGTTCTCGAACCTGGATGGTGACGGGCCCATGCTTCTCATGCGCAAGCTCAGTTCGTGGCTGCAACAGAAGCGTCTCCAGCCAGCCCATTGGATGGACCTGATGATCATCCCGACGCCGCCCACCGTTGTCGTGGCGCCCACAGATGTGGCGGCGCCCCACAACATGCTGGCCCTGAGAATGACAATTGTCGAACCCAAGGCTCTGCAACTCTACCTGACGATCGCCGCCGACAACTTCAAGGCGGGTCTGATCGACGGGGACGAGATCCGTGCCCTGTTGCTGGCGCGTGGGAACGATGTCAGGGACGTGCCGACGCTTCCCAGCTATCTGACCTCGAACTGGAACTTTCCGGGGGCGGACCTGGCACCCGCCACGAGACGGCTGCAGCTGTTCATGGACACCTTGCTGGAACTTTCCCGGCATGGGCGGTTCACCTCACTAGACCTGCTAGATCTGCTGGCCGAGCCAAAAACCCTGTTGCACCGCCCCTGGGGCGAAATTCGCACCATGGCCCCGCATGACGGCCGCAGAAATGCGGTGGAAGCTGGCTTTGCCTCACTGATACGCAGTGGCGCACTGACCGAACAACAGGCCGAACTGCTGCTGCAAGACGAGGATCCCCGCCACCACGTTCCCGACACGGCGCCAGCGCAACAGCCAGCCCGCCCCACATAGACAAGTGGCCCGTGCCGTCTTGACACCACACGGGCCGACGAACCCGCGCAAACATCGCGCCACTGAAACCCATGCCTCTCGAACACCTCTTCTCCGCCAACTTCCTGAGCGGGTATGTGGCTACACAGGATGCATCCGTTGCGTCGGACCGGACATCGAGCCCCACAGAAGATTCAGTTCAATTCGACCCTGTTAGACACGGCACAGCCGAACAATTTGCGCTGAGCCGGGAGTTCATCGACTTCACTGCTCAGGTTCTCGCCGTCTTCGACAGGCTGAGCAAATTTGCCGACCAGCATCGTGGGGATGTGGACCCGCAACGAATTGACATGGCGCTCAAAGCCTTCGCCAAATCCATCCTCGGCGTCGATCAGTCCACTGGTCAGAATGCGCGCTTTGGCGACCAGGCAGGGCGGATCTACAGCGCTGGCAAGGAGCTGCTGGATCGCATTGGCCGGGCCATGGCCGATGAGCAGGTGCCGCTGAGTACTCGCCTGCGAGCGCTCCAGACGCTCACACAGGACGTGGACGTCTGCGCCGATGGCGTAATGCTGCACTTGAGCCAATGTCTTCAGGCCATCGATCCCCGCCACGGCGGCCTGATGAATTCGGCCCTCAGAATCAGCAATGACCTCATGCACGAGGCCATGCTGAAAGTCATCCGGCAGGCGCACGCCGAGCATCTCCAACGGGCGCCTGCCGACGAACTTCACTTCCTCGCGGGCATGGCGCAGGCGATATTCCCTCACTTCGGCAGGACACCACCGAGCGATCGGCTCGCCAGGCACCCGACCACTGAACTTCAGTGGAAATGCATCACAGAGATGGAACACGCCCACCAGCCATCCAATCTGGCGCTGGCCTTGGCAGACCAGGCGCGTGGCAGCCTTGAGGACGCCCTATCGGAGCGTCTTCATTTGCCGGTCTACAAGTTGCACCAGTCCTTTGAATTCAACACCGAGGCCCGCGCCGTGCTGGAAAGCTGTGTGCAGGCGCTGGAGCCGAGCTATGGCGAACTGCCTCTGGACGTCCTGGTCGACTGGCGCGAGAACGGGGACCAATATGTCGCCCGGCTGCACAACAACCCGATGCTGCTAGGCCTGCACCTGCTCCAATCGCTGGAGAAGCTCGGTGCTGTCAAGGATACGCGCTCGGAATATTCCGGCATAGTCCTGTTCCCGACCAGGCAGCGGCACCAGGCAGCCACGTTATGGACGCGGAGCGGAAACCTGCACTGGGTGCAGGAGCATGGGCAGCCACGTGGTGTCTGCATCGACGACTTGAGCGGGCTCCCACGCCAAGCCTCCCCCGTTTCAGGTTTGCCGTGGGCGCTCGACCTCCCGACGCTTGCGCGTCGTCTCACGCAGATTGCCATCCAGAACGCCTGGCCAGACGAACTCGCGGACGTGACGTCATCCCTGCTGCTTGATGCCGCAGTGGCCGGTCCGTTGATACGCGGCATGGATGACGTGTCACTGCAGGCATGGCTCAGGCGTGAGGGTCCGAGACTCACGCCCATCCAGCATCACTGGCTGCAGGAAGAACTGGTGACCCAGGACCGTTCGGACTTGCTGAGCCTGGCAGCGCTGCGCGAATGGAGCCTGCGCTCGCTCGACGGCATCAGCCAGCGCCTGTGGAATCTCGCCATATCCATGCAGAGTGAACCGATATTGCGCAGCGTGGGCGATGCGCTGGTCCATGTGAGCCAAAAAGCCTCCGTAGAAGCCCACCGAGTCGCGCACAGCGAGCCCGGCACCCCCGGTACGTTTTCCCCCGTGGAGACATGGTTGTTGCGGTGTTTCACGAGCCATGAGGCGGGCGGAGATCCACCGTTTTCCATCGTCCTGCACAAGAGGCCCGCACTGGCGGAAGCTGCGCTGGAGGTCATGCTGAAGGTCTTCCAAACGGGCGCGCTGAGCCGGGTGCTCCTGCGCGGCCTGGTGGCCGGATGGCGCGAGGACGACACCATACCGCTGGGCATTCGGCTGTGCCTGCTGCCGTCGGCGGAACCACTGGAACGCTACCTCGACCTGCTCGAGATGCTGCACGACCGGATCGGTCTGAGCGCCGAAGAACTGGCCGGCTTCTTCAGCCTCCGCGGGGATGGCATTAGCTCGGGGCTCGCCGTGGCGGCTTTATACCTGGATCATCAGGCGCCCCTGCTCCTGATGGGCAGGCTCAGTACATGGCTGCAGCAGCAGCGCTTCCGGTCAGACCAATGGATGGACCTGATGACCATGCCGAACCCGCCGCCAGGCGAGGTACCCTATAACAACCTGGCCCCACGACTGATGGCTGCAGAGCCCCGGGCGCTTGAGCTTTACCTCCGGGTCGCGGTAGACAACTTCAAGCGGGGTCTGATTGACAAGCTGGCGCTCCGTGCCCTGTTGCTGACGCGTCCGAACGATGTCCCGGGCATCGCGTCACTGCCCTCCCATCTGACCCTCCGATTGGAACTCGAGGCGCCGGCCATGGCAGCCGCCACGCAGCGGCTGAGGCTGTTCATGGACACATTGCTCGAACTTGGGCGGCATGGGCAGTTCACGCAAAACGACCTGCTGGACCTGCTGGCCGAGCCGGAGTCCGGCATGCCCCACCCTTGGGGCGCGGTGGGCCAGTTGCCCCCGGATCAAAGCCAAGTGGTGGAAGCCGGCTTCACGGCACTGATAGGCATCGGGGCGCTGCTTGACTGGCATGTCGACGCGCTGCTGCAGGGTGAGGATCCCCACCTCGTTTTTCCGGACCCGGCGCCGGCGCAACCAAGCGCAGCCTCTCCATAGGCCAAGCCGCCCTGGATGCCGTGGCGCATCGGTTCACGGGAGCCCCCGGCCTACGCTGAGGCGCTGGTTTCAGCGCACCGGAAAATACCGCTCCAACGCCGTGGTGTCCGGCCACGCCTGCACACGGGCCTCGATCAGGTCCAGCACCCGCTGGAAACCTTCGACCGTGCCGTAGTAGGGGTCGGGCACCTCATCCCGGCCCAGCCCGGTCATGCCGTGAAGGAACAGGCCCAGGCGGGCGCTGGACCGTGCAGGCCGGATGGCTTGCAAGCCCCGTAGAACATCATGGTCCATGGCCAGCATCAGGTCGTGCTGGTCGAAGTCATCGGTACACACCCGGCGCGAGCGCCAGCGCCGGTCCAGGCCATAGCCGCGCTGGCTGAGCACCTGCTGCGCACGTTTGTCCGCCGCCTGCCCGCGCGGGGAGGCCCACACGCCGGCCGAGGCCACCACACGCAGCCCCAGGGCGGCTGCGCGCGCCTGCAGCACCGCCTCCGCCATGGGAGAGCGGCACAGGTTGGCCGCGCAGACGAGCAGCAGCGAGGTCAAGCTCAGCGGGCCAGTTCGGCGCGCATCGCGTCGATCACGGCCTTGTAGTCCGGCTTGCCGAAAATCGCCGAACCCGCCACGAAGGTGTCCGCCCCCGCATCGGCAATCTCGCGGATGTTGTCCACCTTCACCCCGCCGTCGATCTCCAGGCGGATGTCCCGGCCGCTGGCCAGGATGAGGGCCTTGGCCTGTTGCAGCTTCTTCAGCGCCGAGGGGATGAAGCTCTGGCCGCCGAAACCGGGATTCACGCTCATGATCAGCACCAGATCGACCTTGTCGATCACCCACTCCAGCACGTCCAGCGGGGTCCCCGGGTTGAACACCAGGCCCGCCTTGGCACCTTCGCCCTTGATCAGTTGCAGCGTGCGATCCACATGCTGGCTGGCCTCGGGGTGGAAGCTCACCAGGTCCGCACCCGCACGGCAGAAGGCCTGGGCCAGCGCATCCACCGGCTGCACCATCAGGTGGACATCGATCGGCGCGGGCGTGCCGTCCGGCTTGACGGCATGCTTCTTCAGCGCCTCGCACACCATCGGGCCAAAGGTCAGGTTGGGCACGTAATGGTTGTCCATCACGTCAAAGTGGATCCAGTCCGCGCCTGCCGCCAGCACCTGGCGGACTTCCGCACCCAGGTTGGCGAAATCGGCGGAGAGGATGCTGGGGGCAATGCGGTGGATGGGGGGCGTCATGGCGGGAGGCGGTGGGAAGAACAACAGAAATGAGGCGAAAAGGAGAAATGAGGGCGGGGCAAAGATGTGATTGTAGGAAGCCCGGGACGGCGGGCGTGCGCGCCGCACCGCCTGCGAGCGTGTCTCAGCGGTAACGATCCACGATCCGCGCCAGTTCGCCGCTGGCCTGGAGCTGCCGCAGGCGCTCGGTCAGGCGCTCCACGACCGGCTCCGGCAAGTGCCTGGACACCACGGCGAACTGCGGCTGCTCCTCAAAGGCCTGCGGACCGAACTGGATGCGCCCTTCGTCGATACCGGCCGTGCGCATGGCGTGGCGCAGGGCCAGGTCCTGGCCGTAGACGGCATCGGTCCGGCCCCGCAGCAGCATCTGCAGCGCATCGCTTTCCGAACGGGCCGTCTCCACATGGGCCACATCGGCCTGCTGCAGGGCCACTGCCAGCTGCGTGCCCTGCACCAGCAGCAGTGGCTTGCGCCGGGCAAAGGCGCGCAAGGCGGTCCAGGTCTGGGGCGCGGGCTCTCCCGCACGCATCATGATCACGTGCCGCACACGGTACAGCGGCACGGGCAGGAAGCGCATCATTTCCCGCCGTCGCTCGGAGGCCAGCAGGCAAAAAAACACATCGAGCTCGTCGGACGCCAGCATCAGCTCCAGCCGGCGCAAGGGCACCAGCCGGTCCATGCCGTCAAGGCGAAGCTGCGGATCCACCCGCTGCATCGCCGCGGCGATTTCCGCGCACAAGCCGGGGCGGGCGAAATCCGCAGGCGCGTACTTGACCAAGGAGCCACTCTGGGCTGCGCTGCGCAGGGTCAGCGCTCCCACGGAAGGGGGCGCAGAAGCGGCATTGGCGCCAAAGTTGGCGTTGGCGTTGGCGCCAAGGTTGGTGCCGCCCCCCCCGATCACGGGGGGACTGCCCCCTGCGGAGGCGGAGGCCGGCCCCGGGGGAGCGGCTGGCGGCGGCGGCCGCGAGGACGCGGCGAACACCGTGCCGGCCAGCCCCTGCGCGCCGGCGCCAGCGCAGGCAGGCGCGGCCAGCGCCCATGTACAGAGGCGAAACAGCCACCCGCGTCGCGACACGCGGCGTCTGGATGTCTCATCGGCCAGTGATGCAGGCGTCTCCATACCTGGTGCAGATCTTTGGCAGTCAGCATAAACGATGCGCATCCTAGAATCGACGCAATGGCACATCCGCACTTTCACTGCAGCGTGGTCGTGGAACCACTCGACGAGCAGACCTTCCCCGACCGCGGACAGTACGCGTTCAGCTACACCATCACCATCGAGAACCGTGGCGACGTGGCCGCGCAGCTCATCGGCCGGCACTGGTCCATCGTGGACGCCAACGGCCACACGCAGGAAGTGCATGGCCTGGCCGTGGTCGGCCACCAGCCGCTGCTGCAGCCGGGCGAACGGTTCCAGTACAGCTCCTGGGCGCAGCTCGCCACCAAGCAAGGCAGCATGAGCGGCCGTTACCTGTGCGTGACCGACGCGGCCGAGGTGTTCTACGCCGATGTCCCCGAATTCCTGCTGGCCGAGGCTGGCTCGCTGCATTGATGCTGAAGTTTCGCGGCTGGGACCTCACGGCGCTGCTCAACGCCGCGCATCCTCAAGCGCCGCTGGCGGAGCGCAATCTCTGGCTGGTCCATCTGGTGGACTGGCTGCGGCGTGCACCGCTCAAGGATGTACGGGCGGGCGCTCCAGCGGCCTCTCGTCCGCCCCCTGGCGGAGACGTCACGCCACTGCCCGTCCGGCGCCTGCGGCATCTGCTGGGCGTGCTGGAACGCCATCCCGAACATGCACGCGCATTTGCCGGCGTGATCACCAGCGTGTGGGCGGAGACGGACGCCATCAGCCTCTTCGCCGAAGTCGGCTTTGCGCCGCGCATGGCACTGTGGGGGGAGTTTCTCAGCCGCCTTCGAAGGCGTGTCCTGCCCATGACGGCGGACACGCGTGACCTGGCCGAGCTCTTTGAACTGCTCTTCCACGACGAGACCGACGAGAACTGGATCCACGCACTGGATGACGACCTGCTGGAGCGCCTGAGCCTGCTCTTTGCCGGGGCACCGGAAGGAGACTGGCGCGACGAGATGCGCGCGGCCATCACCGTGCTGGTGAGTTCGGTTCGCGCGGCGGGCCTGTCTGGTGCGCTGCGCGTACGCATGGACCCAAAGCGGCTGGTCAGCCGCCCCTTCCGTCACCTGGCCATGGCCTGGGAACGGGTAGAGCATGCGCTCGATCACCCGGACCGCGCCGGCCTGCCCGCCCAGTTGCAATACCTGCGCGCGCTCCTGGATGAATGCCGCGCGGCGGTGGGCTCGGTGCCGGAGCATCTGGAAGAACATGGGGTCTCGGTGGACCTGATGTTCGGCGTGGAGCAGATGCAGGCACGGCTGCGCCGCATTGAGGAGCTGCTGGACTGCCTGCTGGCCGAACACCCCCGCCGCGAACTGCTGCGGCTGGTCGCCACCCTGGTCAAGGTGGTGCATGAACGGCGCAGCATCCGCACGCTCTTTGCCCGCCACTATTCGCTGCTGGCGCGCAAGGTGGCCGAGCGCAGCGCCGAGACCGGCGAGCACTACATCACCCGCAACCGTGAGGAGTACGGCGACATGCTGCGCCGCGCGGGTGGCGGCGGCCTGGTGATTGCCGGCACCACCTTTGCCAAGTTCGCCATCATGGCCGTTGGCCTGTCCGCCTTCTGGGGTGGGTTCTGGGCCGGCTTCAACTATGCGTCGAGCTTTGTGATCATCCACCTGCTGCACTGGACGGTGGCCACCAAGCAGCCGGCCATGACGGCGCCCGCGCTGGCCGAAAAGCTCCGCCACATCGACAGCGACACCGGCTTGCAGGGGTTTGTGGACGAGGTAGCCCACCTCTTCCGCTCCCAGACGGCCGGCATCATCGGCAACCTGGCGCTGGCTGCGCCGGTAGTGCTGGCAGTGCAGTGGCTGGCCTGGGCGGTCTTTGGCCGGCCGCTGGTGGAGGCCCCGGAAGCCGAACATGTGCTGCACAGCCTCACGGTCGTGGGGCCCACGCTGCTGTTCGCCGCCTTCACCGGCGTGCTGTTGTTCATCTCCAGCCTGATCGCCGGCTGGGTGGAAAACTGGTTCGTCTTCTTCCGGCTGGACAGTGCCATCGCCTGGAATCCCCGTATCGTGGCCTTCCTGGGCGGCACACGTGCCCGACGCTGGGCGCACTGGTGGCGCGAGAACATCTCCGGTCTCACCGCCAACATCAGCCTGGGCCTGATGCTCGGCCTGGTCCCCGCGCTGCTGGGTTTCTTCGGCCTGCCGCTGGAGGCGCGCCATGTGACGCTCTCCTCGGGCCAGCTCGCAGCGGCCGTCGGTGCGCTCGGCCTGGATGTGTTGAAGCACTGGCCCTTCTGGGCCTGCGTCATCGGCATTCTGGGGACGGGGCTGCTCAATGTGGGGGTGAGCTTCACGCTGGCCTTCCGGGTGGCGCTGCGCTCGCGGGGCATCAAGCTGGCAGACCGGCGTCGCGTGCGCGCCGCCGTCTGGGCGCGGATTCGCACCCGGCCCCTCAGCTTCTTCCTGCCACCCCGGTGACGGAACGTCTCAGACGTCGTGGTCGTCGGGGCGTTCGCCGCCCTTGCGGCCCGAGAACATCGTCCACCAGACGATGAAGACGAGCAGCGCCAACGCGCCAATAGCCTCCAGCAGAATCACGCTCATGATGTATTGCGGTCTCCTTCGCCTCGGCTCTGGCGCCCATCGAAACTTCCTGGTCAGGCCGGGTCGATCTTGCCGCCAGGCGGCGGTGCTGGCGATTCTAGGCCTGCTGGCCGCTTGCGGTTCACCGCCTGTCGTGCGGGAGCCCGGGACGCCCGCACCCGGCATGCCGGCGCCGCGGCCCGGTACCCCACCGCCATCGCCCTGGCCGTCATCACTGCCGGCCTCCACGGCCCGCCCGCCGGTGGACCCGGCCCGCCTGCTCAATGGCGAGACCGACGGCACGCCGCGGCGCACGCTCGCACGCGAACGTGCACGCTGGGTGGAGGCCGAGTGGAACGAGCTGCCCGGCTGGGGCCAGGACCGTGCGCTGGAATGGTGGCCGGCCCTGTTGCGCGGCTGCGAGCGGCCCATGCCGGGCTGGAACTCGCTGTGCGCAGCCGCCCTGCGCCTGCGTCCCACCGACGACTGGGTGGCCGCCACCTGGCTGATGAAGCATCTGCAGCCCTACCGGGTGGAGTCGCTGGACGGTGATGCCAACGGACTGGCCACCGGCTATTACGAGCCGCAGCTGGAAGCGCGTCGGCAAACGGATGGGGACTATCGGGTGCCGCTGCTGGCGCCGCCTCAGGACCTGGTGCCGCGCAAGCCCTACGACACGCGCCAGCAGATCGAGAGCACCACCCGGCTCAACCGGTTCAGCCTGGCCTGGGTGCAGGACCCGCTGGATGCACTGGTGATGCAGATCCAGGGCAGTGGCCGCCTCAAGGTAACCGAGGCGGACGGCAGCAGCCGCTGGGTGCGCCTGTCCTTTGCCGCCCACAATGAGCAACCCTACAAGTCCGTCGGGCAGTGGCTGGTGGCGCAGGGGGAATTGCGCCCGGGCGAGGCCTCATGGCCGTTGATCAAGGAGTGGGCACGGCGAAATCCGCAACGCCTGAAGGAGGCGTTGTGGGCCAACCCGCGCTATGTGTTCTTCCGGGAGGAGCCGCTGCTGGACCCCGCAGCGGGCCCCAAGGGGGGCCAGGGCGTGCCACTGACACCGGGCCGCTCCATCGCGGTGGACAAGGCCAGCATCCCGTTCGGCACGCCGGTCTGGCTGGACACCACCGAGCCCTTGTCCACCACCCCGCTGCGCCGCCTGGTCATGGCCCAGGACACGGGCGCGGCCATCACGGGCGCCGTACGGGCCGACTTCTTCTGGGGCTGGGGTGAACAGGCCGAGGCGCAGGCGGGCCGCATGAAGCAGCCGCTGCGCTTGTGGGTGCTGTGGCCGCGGGACAGCTGAGCCGGCGTGCCGGTGCCCGGCGTCATTCCACGATCTGCACGCCCTTCCAGAAGGCCACCCGATCCTTGATCTCGGCGGCGGCCTCGCTGGGCTCCGGGTAGTACCAGACGGCATCCGGGTTCATGTCGCCGTTCACCAGCAGGCTAAAGTAGTGAGCCTGGCCCTTCCACGGGCAGCTCGTGCGGTGGTTGCTGAAGGTGGTGTACTCCCGCTTCAGGGACGCGGTGGGGAAATAGTGGTTGCCTTCCACCACCACGGTGTCGTTGCTCTCGGCGATCACTTCGCCGTTCCAGATTGCTTTCATCAAAGCTCCTCGTGCTCAAACGTTATTACGCCCATCGGGGCAAAGACATCTTCATCACCTCCGGGTCTGCCAAGGACCTGGCCCCGGGCAGTTTCGGCGTATGCGCCATTGGCGGTGGCGCCGAAGGCTGGTCCGTGGTGCATGTGGGCCCGGAGGGTGACGTCGCCGACTTGGGCGGCGAGTACTACTTTGCCACCGCCGAAGAAGCCCTCGAATTTGCCCGCGAACTGGTGGATTTGATGGAGCCCCCGGCTGACCGGGCCTAAGGCCCGGTCAGCCCGCCCCCCGAGGGGGCTGCGGGCCACCTTGGGGCGGCCCGGCGGTGGCCCTCCTCGCTAATCACAGCCCCGCTTGAACAGCGCTGCGCGCGTTCGGCGCGACTCGATGCATAGAGGTGCCCTGGCGGAAGGCTTTGTCACAAGGTCAGGGATTCAAAGGGGTTTCAGGTCTTCGCCGACCAGGTTGACCAGGAGGGCGCGGCCGTCGGGAAGCAGGCGGAATTCGCCGTAGCGCGCGGGCGCCCAGCGTCCGCCTTCACCTTCACGGAAGTACCAGGCATCTGTCACCAAGGTCCAGCCGCTGCGCGTCGGCGTCAGTTGCAGAGGCACCATGCCGGCCGGCAGTGCCTCACCAGGCTTGAGCATCCGGGGCGACTGGACAATGCCGCGCTCGTCCAGCCGCACCGCCACCATCGGGCGTGCCCCCCACATCGGCCGCCCCGACACCGACAGCCATCCCAGGCCCGGCAAGGTGTAGCTCAGCTGCATGTAATCACCCTGCATCAGGGACCTCGGGTCCACTGGGCCCAATCGAACAAAGACCGGGCGGCCCTCCCGAATCAATTGCTCCTTCTGATAGATGAGCAGGTTGACCACCACCACGCTCAGAACGCCGAAGGCCAGCAATGCCGTCAACGCCCATCGCGCGCCGTCAGCAGGCGCGCCTTTCGCGGCGGCACGTGCAGCTCGCCCCACCGCGGCATCCCAGGCGGCCACGTCGGGAACACCATCCAGCGGAATACCGGCGGACTCGACACCCAGCGCCACCTCCTCATGGTCCTGGTCCGCGTCATCCACCGCTGCGCCAGGTCTGGCCATCCAACGGGCCCATGCCGCCATCAGTGCGCCCGCCGCCACGAGCACCAGCGCCTTCTCCTGCAACGGCAGCCGCCAGTCGTGATAGAAGCTGCCCAGCACCCACAGCCCAGCCGCCGCGGCCAGCAAGGCCAGGCGCCAACGCCGCGTGGCCAGCATCAGCGCCAGCAAGACCAGGCTGGCGCCCAGCGCAGGCATCTGCGTGGCCAAGCCCGCCAGCACCACCACGGGTGGCACCAGCCGCCACGGCTGAGCGGGCCGCCAGGCCCTTTGCAAGGTCCAGGCCCCGACCAGCACCAGCAAGGCAGACACGCCGGCCATGCCCAGACCGGCCCAGTCCACCGTCCCAGCCGCACCACTCACGGGGGCGCGATACCCCCACACATCCACCAGCCCGGCCGCGACCAGGAAGGTCGGGCCCGCACTCCACACCAACAGCCCCAGCACGACCACCCACCAGCCGGCGAGCACCGGCTCCAGCAGCGCCGCCAGTGAGGCCTCGCGGGCGTCCTGGCCGGCTCGATGCTGCACCCCCATCAGCAACAGGGCCACCAGGCCGACGACATGGCTCAGGCCCCACACCAGGCGGGGGGAGTCATGCTTCACGACATGCCACAGCAGCAAGGTGGTCAGCACTGCTGCGGCAGCGCCCAGCAACTGGCGTAGCCAGGAGGCCGGCAGCGCCACGATCAGCCCGCCCGTCATCAGCAGCCCGATGGCCTCGGCCTGCATCTCCGTCAGGTCGCGGTCCAGCGCATGGCCCAGGCTGATCAGGCCGGTCAGCAGCAGCGGCAGGCCCAGCTGTTCCAGGAACAGCGCGCGGCCACGGCCACGCAGCAGCACCACGGCAAGCCCGGCCAGCAGCAGGCCCACGACATAGTCCAGCGGCCCATGTGTCCAGCTCTCGCCAAAGAGCAGATACAAGGCAAACAAGAGGGGCGGCACGGCCAGCCACGCCGCCAGCCCGGTCAACAGCACCACCGGCCAGGGCCGTGCAGGCGTAATGCTGAGCTCCGGTCTGATCAGGCCCTGCACCCGGGCCTGCTGGATCCAGTCGGTGTTCATGCCTGCACCTCCACGGCACGCACCCGGCGCAGGATCAGCTGCACGGTAGCAGCCAGCAGTGCGGCAGCGAACAGTCCGGTGAACAGCATGTCCCACAGTGAATTGAACGGGATCCGATGGGCCACGCGGCCTACCAGCAGGATGTTCATGGCCAGCGCCAGCACGCTCATGGCGTAGACCTCCCGCCGCCACCAGGCCAGGCCCATGGCGATGGCCAGTACCACCAGCGACATCACGTACTGCGGCGGCACATGCCGGGTGAACAGCGCGCCGACGCCCAGCCACGTGGCCAGGAAGGTGGCCGAGACCACCGACATCCGCCAGGCCCAGGGCTGCCCGCACACGCTGGCGCGGCGCGCCAGCGCCAGGTTCAGCGCCACGCTGGCGCACAGCCCGATGGCGTGCACGGGCAGCGTCTCCCGGTCGAAGCGCCAGCCATGGCCGCTGGCGGTCTGTGTCCAGAGAAAGATGGCCAGGCCGGCCACCACCGTCCAGGGGGTCCAGACCAGGTCGGAGCGGACGGCCAGGGCCAGCGGCAGCGACAGCCCGGCCCAGAGTGCAAACAGGGTCCAGACATCGGCGCCGGTCTGGTAGGTTTGGCCGAAGAAGGCCAGCAGACCGCCCAGCGTCAGGAAGGCCAGCAGGCCCAACGGGCGGCGCCAGGACGGCTGGGCGGCGGCGCCCGCCAGGCTGACGATCAGCAGGGCCTGCAGCAGCGCGAAACGCGTGGGCCGGCCCAGGGTGTCCCAATTGGCGGCGACCCACAGGATCACGCCGAAGCCGATCAGTGCGGCGGCCAGCGCGCCCGCGCCGCGCCGCAGCAGGGTCCACAGGTCAGCGGGCGGCTGGCCGGCGCCGCTGAGCGCCCACAAGCGGCTGGCGCTGCGCGCATCCAGGCCGCTACGGGCCGTCCATTGGTACAACTGCTCGTGCAGATTCACTGCTTCCTCCCTCAGGATTCGTCCGCTGATCGCGGCCGTCTTGTCGATGCCGATGATACGGACTGGCGCTGAGCAAGTACGGGCCCGTTCCCGAACCGCCGGCCCAGCCACTCCCCCTGCCATTCCCCTTCAAGCCCCCCCACCTTTCTTCCACTTCTGCTCATGCGACCACACACTCTGGCCCAAGCGGCCGCTCTGACTGTTGCCCTGCTGCTGTCTGCCACGGCGCAGGCGCAGAACTCGGCCGGCTTCAAGCCCAATGCGGCGGACCCGCTGGACCCGCGCGTGGCGCCCATGCTGGCGGACGTCTCGGCGGCGCGAATCGCGCAGCACATCCGCACCTTGGCGGCCTTTGGCACGCGCCACACCGCGTCGGACACCAAGAGCGACACCCGCGGCATTGGGGCTGCGCGGCGCTGGATCGAGCGCCAGTTGAAGGACTGCAGTGCGCGCACGGGTGGGCGCCTGCAAGTCACGATGGAGGCTTTCATCGAACCAGCGGGCCGGCGCCTGAGCCAGCCGACGGAACTGGTCAACGTGGTGGCCACCTTGCCGGGTGCTTCGGCGGGTACGCCGCGTGAGCGTGTGCTGGTGGTCAGTGGCCATTACGACTCACGCAACACGGATGTCATGGACGCCAAGGGCGAGGCGCCTGGGGCCAATGATGATGCCTCCGGCACGGCGGCGGTGATGGAGATGGCCTGCGCGATGGCCCGGCAGAACTTTGATGCCACCTTGGTCTTCATGGCGGTGCCGGGTGAGGAGCAGGGTTTGTTGGGCGCACAGGAATGGGCGCGTCGGGCGCGTGCGCGCAACCTCAATGTCGAGGGCATGATCACCAACGACATCATTGGCAGTTCGCATGGGGATGGTGGTCAGCACGACCCGAAGCGTCTGCGGCTTTTTGCGGACGGCTTCGACCCGGTGCTGCGCCAGTTGGTGAACACCGGCAGCAATCGTCCGCCCAGTGATGACGAGGTCAACACCAACGCGGCCATCCGCTCCCAGCTCCAGCCGTTGGCGGTGGCGGGTGGTGGTGATGACTTGCCCACGCAGCAATTCGGGCGGCATCTCAAGGCCCAGGGCGAGCGGTATCTGCCGGGCTTCAGTGTGGACCTGATCGAGCGGCGCGACCGTTATCTGCGGGGTGGTGATCACCTGCCTTTCCTGGAGCGCGGTTATGCGGCCGTGCGCATTTCCGAGCCTTTTGAGGACTTCCGTCACCAGCATCAGGATTTGCGCACCGAAGGGGGTGTGGTCTATGGGGACCTGCCCGAATTCGTTGACTTCGGTTATGTGGCCGATGTGGCCCGTGTGAACCTGGTGGGGCTGGCCACATTGGCCTGGGCGCCTTCGCCGGTGAAGGATGCGCGAATCGATGCACGCGAGCTCACCAACGACACCACCTTGCAATGGACGGCGAGCGCTGATCCTCAGCTGGCCGGTTATCGCGTCGTCTGGCGCCGCAGCGGCATTCAGCAGTGGGAGGGCGCCAAGGATGTGGGCATGGTCACGCGGGTGACTTTGCCGCTCTCCAAGGACAACCTCATTTTCGGCATCCAGGCCCTCTCCAAGGCTGGCCATGCCAGCCTGGCGAGTTATCCGTTGCCGTTGTCCCGATAAACATCACCACAGGGGCGCCCGGGGGTGGCGGGGTCGCGGGGTGGCGGGGTGGCGGGGTGGCGGGGTCGCGGGGTGGCGGGGTGGCGGAGTGGGGGTGGTGGGGTGGCGGGGTGGCGGGGTGGGGGTGTACTCGGTGTTTGGAGCCAGGAGGCTTGGGGGCCCTTTTCCGTAAGTCAAGGAATGAATGGCCCGCGGAGCGGGACAGAAGGGACATGGAGGAAAAGGGCCCCCAAGCCTTCTGGCTCCGCGGCGTCCTGGCAGGTCGTTAACCGCTAACCCCGACGGTTAACGGCACCCAGCACCCAGCACCCAGCACCCAGCACCCCGCCTTAGATCGTCAACCCCCGCAACAACAACCTCGCACTCGACACATTCGTCGCACAAGGCACGTCGTGCACATCGCACGCCCGCACCAGCGCATTGATATCGGGTTCATGCGGCTGCGGCGTCATCGGATCCCGCAGGAACACCACCGCGTCCACGCCCCCCACGGCCAGCCGGGCGCCGATCTGCAGGTCCCCGCCGAATGGTCCGGACAGCATCCGTTCCACCTCCAGCCCCACCTCTGCATGCAGGCGTGTACCGGTGGTCCCTGTGGCCACCAGGTCGCACTGCTTCAGCAGCTCTGCGAACTCGGTGGCCAGCAGGACCATCTCGTCCTTTTTCCCATCGTGGGCGATCAACGCGATGCGCAGCCTTTGGCCGGCGACATCGGTGACCCGCGGCTCCGGCGCGCTTGAGGCAGCCAGCGACGATGAATCGGCCTCCATGAGGGCGGAGGGATCGGAAGACATGGAAGCCGTGGATGGCGTCGAGAGGGATGCAGTCATGGTCATGATGGTAGGCGCCCTGGCGCTGCTGCGGGTTACCGCACGGGTTCATTCTGCACGGCCCGTACCCTCCCCATCCCCAGATTCATCGCGTTCAGCACATCCCCGTTGTCCTGGCTCAACTCCCAGGCAAACACCCCGGCCAGCCCCTTCGCACGCGCCGCCTGCGCCTTTGCCACCACCGCACGAGGGTCGTCGTAACCCAGCCATTCCTGCCGGCGGGCATTGAAGAGCGACCACGCCTGTGTCTGCGGGTCCCATACCGCCTCGTACCCCGCCTTCCCCCGCCCCTGCCCATCCAGCAAGCGCCCCGCGATGTCCCGATACGGCATCGCCCCTTCCGGCCCCGGAAAGGTCCCCGTCTTCGCCGCCCCCGTGCGTGGCGCCGCGACACCCGTGAACCCGCGCCCATACATCGCCACCCCGGCCACCATCTTGGCGGCCGGTACCCCTGCTTCCGTGAGGTTGCGAATGGACCGGGTGAGGCTGTCATCAGCTTCTGGCGACGAACTCATCAGCGTGCTGTGATGGCCGGCCGACGCGGACCAACCACCGTAGAAGTCGTAGCTCATCATGAACACCAGATCCAGCGCCTGAGCCGCCTGCCGGAAGTTGATGCGGTTCACCACCGTGCTGGTGGTGTTCACCGCCGTGGTCACGAGATACCGGCGGCCGCGCTCCTTCCCCAGAGCATCCACGGACTGCCGCAGGTCCGTCATCAGATCCGCATAACCCTGCCCATCCTGCGAGCTGCCCAGGGCCACACCGTTGGAAGACCCGTTATCGCCCGGGTGCTCCCAGTCGATATCGATACCGTCGAAGGCGGGGTGATCCCGGAGGAAGCGCTGCACCGAGGCCACGAATACCGCGCGCCGCGCCGGGTCATTGGCCAGGTGGAAGAACGGATCCGACCCACCCCAGCCCCCCACCGAGGCCACGATCTTCAAGCTCGGGGCCCGCTGCTTGTAGCGGGTGAAGACCTGGTTGAAGCGCTGCTCCAGCGGGCTCACCGCCAGCTCGAAATCCGCACGCCCCTGGCAGGTCTGGGCGTCCTTGGGCAGTTGGCCCGGTCCGCAGATGCGCAGGAAGGCATAGAGCACATGGGTCAGGTTGCCGGGAGGCACTTGCTCGATCAATTCGGGCGCCATCCAGTTGGGCACGTATACGCCGACGACATCGCCGTCCCCATCGCCGTCCCCATCGCCCCTACCGCCCGACCCTCCGCCGCGCTGGCGCTGGAAAGGCCGGTGCTTGCCGCTGAACAACGCGGTCGGGGAGGCCACCGCTGGGGCGAACACAGCCGGGGCGGCGTTGGAGATGTTGGGCGATGGCGAGGGATCCGCAGCAAGCGCTGGCCCCGCCGTCAACCATCCGCCAGAGAAGCAACACACGGCGAGAAGGGAGAACAGGTGGCGGCGGGACATGGGCGGCAGCTCCAAAGCTGGGTCGAAGCGGCTAGCCTACCTCAAAACAGATACCACTCAAATACCAATCTACGAGGTTTGGCCTATTGGTATTTGGCAAGATGGTTCGCCTCACCGTCGCAGCCTGGCCGACACGGCCTTGACGAGGGACGCTCGCTCCACAACAAACTCGCGGGACTGATGCAGACGTCCCCGAGTGTCGCCATGCCGCCGTGGCGAGCTCAGGGCGCGAGGTCCACCCGCACCTGCAGTTCCCTGGTGCGCTGCACTTCAGCGTCCCGGGTGCTGTATTGATGGCTCGGGCTGCCCGCGTAGTAGCTGCCGGTGCGCGCGATGGTGACCCACTGGCCCAGCGGCACCTGCACGGTGCTCAGCACATTCGCATCTTCGGATGCGCCCGGAGGACGTGAGGAGGACGGGTCCTGCTGGCCATTGGGCCGGGTGGTCTGCTCCTGGGTACGTACCTCCACCGTCACTGGCTGGCGGCCGCCCGGCCAGATCGGTTTCACGGTCACGCTCCGGGTGCGTTCCGCCACGCCCTGGCGTGGCGTCACATAGAACCGGTCTTCTCGACCCTGCTGGCGCTCCATGCCCACGTCCACCCATTGCATGGGTGTCACTTCGTTCAGGCTGACTGAAGCCTGCTGGCCGTTGAGCATCATCAGCCGGGGCAAGGCCTGTTCACGCTGACTGCTGCGTTCGGTGCTCACCGTCACGCCGCCGCGCGGCGAGACCGAACCGCCGGTGCTGACGACCACGCTGCCGTCCCGCACGCCGGCCGCTGCCGCACCGCTGAGTTCCTGCGCCACCCAGCGCAACTCCACCCAGAGGTTCTGGCGTGGCGGCTGCGCATGAGCCGTGGGCGACGCCATCACCAGGGCCGCCACCATGGCCGTCGAGCCCATCATTGGCGCGCCGAGCAGGCGCAAGGTCCATCGCCGGTTCGTGTTCATGCCGTCAGCATACGCCTGCAAGCGCGCTACGGTGGTTCGCCGGCCCTGGTTTAATGCCGCAGCGCAGCAGCCCCATTCAACGCCCGGCATCGCTCGATGTCGCAGGCGGTCGGCAGCATCGAGCGGTATTCCACCACGCTGCCCCAGGCCGATGCCTCGCGCAGGGTGCAGCGCTGGCCCTTGCCGTTGTCGTAGTAGGACATCACGTCCACACACCGGCGGGAGTGGGCCATCAGCCCATAGAAGTGCCCCATTTCATGGGAGAGCACCATCTGCAGCGTCTGCTCGGCCGGATACCGTGGGTTGCGCTCCCGCAGCAGGCGGAACACACCGGGCCCCAGCGACAGCGTACGCACCGGCACATTCGCCAGGCCGAACTGGCCCTGGCTGCCGGTGTCGCTCCACAGGATCTGGATCACTTCCTCCGGCGCGGCCTGGCTCCGGCGCAGGGGCTGCACCGTGGCTGCAACACCGCAGCCGGCCCAGGCCTGGGCCGCACGCCGGGCCAGTTCCAGCACCTGGACGGGGTCAAACCAGGCTGGCGCTCCCTCATGGCGGTAGATGAACTGCAGGGGGCTGGACACGGCCGCGCGGTCGCGACCATCACCCCAGGTCGTCCATTCGCCGGGCCGGCAACTGGTGATTTCCTGGTCGCGTGCGGAAGGGGAAGCAGTAGGGGTAGCAGCAGGCCGCGCGGACGGGAGGGAGGAACGAGCGGCAGGAAAAGGCGCTGAAGGTGGCGACGGTGGTGGCGATGGCGGTGACGTCGCCGGTCTCGCGGACACGGGGTCCGGTGCGCGCTCGGCGTGGCTGGCCTGCGGCGCCAGACCCACGGTTGCACCCAGGATCACGCCCAGGATCACGCCCAGGATCTGGCCCAGAGTCAGGCCCCGGGTCAGTCCCGGACCCAGGGCGAGCATCGGCGCCTGGCGCACCGTCCCCGCCCCTCTCAGGCGGAGCGAAGCCGCCAGGCGGCGCGCAACCGGGGCCACAGCAAATTGATGGCCAGGCCGCTGATCACCAGTGCGGCGGCGGCCAGCTTCCAGAGCGGCAGCCCCTCACCCAGCAGCAGGGCAGAGCAGCTCATGCCGAACACGGGCACCAGCAGGGCCATCGGCACCACGGTGGCCGCCGGGTGGCGCGAGAGCAGCCAGCTCCAGGCGCCATACCCGAACAACGTATTGGCACCGGCCTGCCAGACCACGGCGCCCCAGGCGCCCAGCGTCGCATGGCTGAAGGCCTCGCCGATACGCGCCGGCCCCTCGATGGCGAAGGACAGGGCCAGCAACACGGGCGCCGCAACCGCACTGCTCCAGACCACATAGGCCAGCATGTTCACGCCCACGGCCCGTTTGCCCACCACATTGCCGCTGGCCCAGCACAAGGCTGCCAGCAGCACCATGGCCAGCCCCAGCACGGTGGTGGAGCCGTCGGTATGGGAGGCGATCACGCCGATGCCGCAGGCGGCCATCAGCAAGGCCAGCCACTGGAAGGGCTGTACGCGTTCGCCGCTGGTCCGCATGGCCAGCAGCAGGGTGAAGAACACCTGGGTCTGGATCACCAGCGAGGCCAGCCCCGGCGAGATCCGGGACCCCATCGCCAGATAAAGCAGACTGAACTGCCCCACTCCCACCAACGCGCCGTACGCCGCCAGGTTGCCCCAGCCGACCTTGGGCCGGGGCAGCAGGAAGATGGCCGGCACGGTGGCCAGCGTGAAGCGCAGCGCTGCAAACAGCAGCGGCGGAAAGGCATTGAGGCCCCAGCGGATCACCACGAAGTTGCTGCCCCAGATGGCGACAACGGCAAGGGCAAGCAGGAAGTGGCGAAACGAAAGCGTCATGGCGGCGCCTGGGGAGGCATTGAAGGGGGCTCAGGACTTCTGCCGGTGTCCCAAGGCTGACGCGGACGGCCGCAACGCCTGGGGAATGGCTTCAGAGGTCCTCTTGAGCTGACTATGCCAGCAACAAGCGGGGGGCAGCCCATACAGATTCCGACCTTGTCTGCCAATACAGGCAAGAAACGACAGGTCGGAAATGACAGGCCGGAAATGAAGAAGCCCCTGGGCCGACAACGGCACAGGGGCTCGGGACGCCCGAACAAGGCGGATCGCTTGCGCGGCCCTCCCGGTTCGCCCTCCCTATACGGTCTACGTATTCAGTCTACGTAGGCGGTCTACGTATTCAGTCTACGTAGGCGGTCTACGTATTCAGTCTCCGTAGGCGGTTTCCGTCGGCCCGGCTTATTGTGCGGCGGTAAAGCGCAGCACCACCGCGCGCACCTTGTTCACACCCACGCCGGTGCCGGCCTTCAACGCGCTCAGCGCATAGGCGCTCAGCGTGTCGCGGCTCATGCCGGCCAGCGTGTCCGGGGCTTGCACCAGCAGCGTGCCATCAGCCAGCAGCGTCAGCTGCATCAGGGCACGGCCGCCGCCATCCACAGGCAACCAGGCCTGAGCACGCAGGCTCGTCGGCCCGTTCAGCTGAGGCTGTCCGCCCGGCTGACCGTTCTGCCGTTGCAGCGACAGGCTGCTGCCCTGGTCCACCACGCGGTACTCGCCCTGGAAGCTCAGGCCATTGTCCGCGCCGGCCACGAAGATCGGCAGCACGGTCTCGGTGACGGCGTCACCACCATTGCCCGCGCCGTTGCCGTTGCCGTTGCCGTTGCCGTTGCCGTTGCCGTTGCCGTTGCCGTTGCCGTTGCCGTTGCCGTTGCCGTTGCCGGAACCAGTATCCGCGCCCGAGCCGTTAGCGGAGCCAGTGCCAGAACCGGATCCTTCGCCACTGCCAGCAGTGCCGGTGCCGGTGCCGGTGCCGGTGCTAGAGCTAGAGCTAGAGTTAGAGCTAGAGCCAGAGCTGTTGCCCGTGCCGGTGCCCGAACCGTCACCCGTGCCGGCGCTGCTTCCATTGCCGGCGCCGCTGGAACTCGTGTTGGAACCGGCGCTGGAGCCGCTGGCGGTGCTGATGCTCACGCCATCGGCAGTGTGGAACTCGCCTTCCGTGCTCAACTGCACGGTGGTGTTGCCACCGGCCGAGCCCTGGGAAGTGCCACTGCCTTGGCCTTGTGCACCACCATCGCCCAGCGCGCTGGAGGTCGAACCGTTGCCATTGCCATTGCCGCTGCCGCTGGAAGCGCTGTAGCTGGAGCTGGAGTTGGAGCTGGATTCGTTGCCGGAGCCAGAGCCAGAACCAGAGCCGGAGGCATTGCTGGAGCCACTACCTTCGCCAGCGCCAGTGCCGCTACCTGTTCCGGTGCCAGTGCCGCCGGAAGAACCGGTGCCGGTGCCCGATTCGGTGCCGGTGCCGGTGCTAGCGCCCGTGCCGTTACCGCTGGAGGAGCCGGTACCCGTGCCGTCGCCGTTGCCGTTGCCGTTGCCGTTGCCGTTGCCGTTGGAGGAGCCTGTGCCCGATCCGGTGCCGGTGCCAGACGATCCGTTGCCGCTGCCGTTGCCGGTGGCGCCCGAAGTGGCGCTGCCACCCGAGCCATCACCGCCGGATGCGCCGTTGGACGACGAACCGTTGGTGCCACCCGCATTGCTGCCCGTGCCGCCACCGCCGTTGCCATACAGCTCGGTGCTGCCCGCCGTGCCCGGCAGCAGCGTGGAGCCGGTGCCGCCCTGGCCGCCACCATTGCCGGAGCCGGTGGTGTTGTCCGACCCCTGCGTGCCGTTGCTGCCGCCACCCTTGGCCACCAGGCTGTCCAGCGCGCCGGAGGCGGCGTTCTGGCTGATGGAACCGAGGGCCGACACCTGCGTCGTCGCAAGCTGGTAGTTGCCGGCGTCAGCACCGGTCAGGCCCAGCCCCACCGTCACGGCCTTGGAGACCCCCACCGCCGCGTTGTCATAGCTGCCCGTCAGCGTGGTGCTGACCGAGTCGCCGCTCACCACGCCGGAGAGCGCGCCGCCGGTGACCACGGCCACCGTGGTGCCGTCATAGACCTTGGTGGTCACGGCCACCGCGCCGGCCGAGATGGTCTTGGCCGACACATCGGCCGTGCTCGTCAGGCTGCCCGTCTGGAACACGTAGTTGCCGGCATCGCTGCCGCTCAGCTGCAGGTCCAGATTGACCGTCTTGCCGGTACCGGCATTCTTGTTGGCGAAGCTGGCCGAGCCGCTGGCGCTCAGGTCATCCCCAGCCACGACGTTGGACAGCGAGACCCCATTGAGCGTGGCCGCCGTGGTGCCGTCGTAGACCTTGTTGGCCACATCAGCGCTCACCGTCACGGTACGCGCGGTGATGCTGGCCGTCGCCGAGGTGTCGAACACGTAGTTGCCGGCGTCCGTGCCTGTCAGGGCCACGCCGCTGATCGTCACCGCCTTGTCGCTGCCGACGTTCTTGTCGGAGAAACTGGCCGTGCCGCCGCCGGCGGCGACGCTGTCGCCCGCCACCAGGCCGCTCAGCGTGACCGTGCCCAGGGTCGCGGCGGTCGTGCCGTCGTAGACCTTGTCCTGCACGCTGCCGGTGGCGGCGCTGACCGTCTTGGGCGTGATGGTGCCGATGGCGCCGCTTGCGGTGGTGTTGTTCAGCGTGTAGCCGTACACCACCACGCCGCCATCGCTGGCGCCGGTGATGGCCACGCCGTCCACGCTGACCGTCTTGCCAGTGGCGACATTCTTGTCCGCATAGGCGGCGGTGCCGCTCACGGCAAAACTCACCGTGTCGCCATCGATCGCACCGGTGCTGGTGAAGTTGCCGCTGCCCAGGGTGGCCGACGAGGTGCCGTCATAGACCTTGCTGATGCTACCGGTCAGGCTCACCGTGACGGTGGGCGCCACGGTGTAGAGCAGACCGTTGCCGGTGCCCAGCACGGTACTGGCGGTGGTGGCCTGGTACTGCTTGAAGTCGGGCGTCAGGCCGCCACGCACGTCGTCGGTCGGCGTGGTGGAGTACACCAGCCAGCGGCCGGCGTCAGCCTGCAGCGCCGTTGAGCCGGCGTTGTTGATGAAGTTGCGGCCGGCCGCCAGCAGGATGGCGGTGGTGGCGGCACCACTGTTGGCGGCATGAACCGCTTCATTCAGCGTCAGGTCGGAGGTGCTGCCGCTCAGGCGCAGATCCACCGTCTTGTCCACCGTGACGCCGCTGACGCCGTCCACGGTCCCGACCGTCAGGCTCTTGCCGTTGATCAGGGTGAGCGAGCCCGCCTGTGCGGCCACAGTGCTGACCTGCTGCGTGCCGGTCAGTGCCACGTTGCCGGTGCCGGCTTCGATCGCCAGCGTGGCGGCCGTGACCACGGCGCTGCCGGTGATGTCCTGATCGGCCGTCTGGAGGATGACGCTGTCACCGGCCGTGAGGGCGGCGTTCAGCACCAGGGCATCCGCCGAGTTCAGGCGCAGGCTGCCACCGTTGGCGGTGACGGCATACGGCAGGCTCAGCGAGTCGCCCACCAGGGACAGCTCATGCCCCACCGTCGCGGTCAGCGCGGCTTCGGCCGAGACCGTGGTGCCGGCGCTGCCGATCACGATGTCCTGTGCGCCATTGAACTTGGCCAGCGAGGCCTGGCTCAGGGCGCTGGTGGAAGCGCCCACGGTCAGGGTCTGGCTTTGGTCCACGGTGTCAAAACTCACCGTGGCCAGGCCCTGGCCGCTGACGGAAGCCCCCGTGGCGTCAAAGCTCAACGCCCGCAGGTTGAGCGTGGCATCACCGCCGCCCAGTTGGATGCCCGCGTTCAGGCCCAGGCTGGCCTGGGACACCAGCGCCACCGTGGTGGGGGTACTGGTGGAAATGGTCAGGCCGCTCACGCCGTCCACCGTGCCCAGGTTCCAGCCGGTGCTGAGCCCGGTGGCTACCGTGGTGTCACCGCCCACGCTCAGCGCCAGCGTGCTGAAGTTGAAGGTGCTGCTGGTCAGCGTGGCGCCGTCCGCCGCCGTCACGGCGAGGTTGGTCGCGGCCACACCGCCATTGATGCCCTCCACAGCGCCGCCACTGATGATGTGCACGGAGCTGGCGTTGGTGCTGATGTCGCCATCAAACACCACATCGCCGCCATCCGCCCGGCCGATCACCAGGGTGGCTGCGTTCACGGCGGAGGTGGAACTGCTGGCCAGCGAGGACCCCAGGTGCAACGCCGTGCCGGCGCCTTCCTGGCGAAGCGTCACGGTTCCGTTGCCGCCATTGGCGGTCACGGTCTTGACGATGTTGATGTTGTCGCCACTCAGCGTCACATTGCCGCTGGTGTTGGTCAGCGTGCCGGCGCTGATGTCGATGTTCTTGTTGACCAGTTCCAGCGCACCGGTGGCGCTGAAGCTGAAGTCATTGGCCAGGGTGATGGTGCCGGTGCCGTCTTCACGGCCGATGGTCAGGTTCTTGATGCCCTGCAGCATCGCGAGCTGGGTCACCGAGGCAAAACCGGTGGTGTCTCCCAGCACCATGCTGGTGGACGCATCACCGGGCTCCAGGCGGATCGACGCCGTGCTGAGGTTGTTCAGCGTGGCGCCGGTGAAGTCGATCGCGCTGCCGCGCAGGGTCAGCACCCCGCTGCCGGTATTGAGATCGACCGTGCTGGAGAAGGTGATGACGCCATCCGTCAGGATGCTGGCGCCCGCATTCATGGTGAACGGCGAGTCGATGTCCACGTCACCGCTGGCGCTGATCACGCCACCCAGGTAACGGGTGCCGGTGGTGTAGCTGCCGTCGGCCTTGAAGTACAGGCGGCCGCTCCCCAAGGTCATGTTGGAGTTCAGGTAGATCTCGCCTGTGCCGGCCGAGATGTACAGGTTGCCGCCGTTGGTGGTGACCGGCGCCGACAGGGTGAGGCCGCCGCCGCTGGCGTTGTCCGAGTCGGCCCAGATGCGCACGTAGCCGCCATTGGTGGTCAGCGAACCGCCCACCGTGACGCCGTCCGCGCCGTAAAGCGTGATGGAGCCCGCACCGGGCGTGCCGCTGCCCACCGAAGTGACCGAATGCGTCGGCAGGGTGGCGGGGTTGGTGCCCGCGCCCCAGGCGATCAGGTTGGCGATGTTGGTGAGCGTGCCGGAACCCGTGCTGCCCGCCTGCATGTAGATGCTGCCGGTGCCAAACACTTCCACCGTGTTGTCGGCGTTGGTGAACGAAATGACGCCGGTGCCGGAGGTGCCGGCTTCCACGCGCAGGCTGACGTTGTTGGCCATCGTCAGATGCCCGTCACCGCCATTGAGGTTCAGGTCGGCAAAGGTGATGTTGCCAGTGGCCTGCAGGGTGACGTTGGCGAGCTGGGCTTCCAGGTCGTTCACATACACCGTGCTGCCGGTGATGTCGCCGGTGCCGCTGCCGGCGCTGATGGTGACCGTTGCAGGGTCCAGCAGCAGGTCGCCGGTGTTGCCCTTGTCGGCGCGTGCGTCGGTGACACCGCTGTAGCTCAGCGATTGCTTGCCCGACACCTCGGCCTGGCCGCCATCACCCCCATTCGCACCGCCGCGCACCTCGATACGGCCGGCAAACCGGGTGGTGTCGTCAGACCAGAACACCACCTGGCCGCCGTTGCCGTTGTCCGTGGCGCTGGCCGTGGCCTTGACCGTGCTGTCCGCGCTCACCGTGGTGGCGTTGAGCAGGCTGGTGTCGGCGCCCTGGTAGCCGCCACCCACCAGGATGGTGCCGCCGCCCGTGGCGCCGTTGGCATTCAGCGTGGCGCCGCCATCCAGCGTGATCTGCTGGCCGGTCACCGTGACGCTGCCGCCCTGGGCGCTGGCCGAGCTGGCGTCCAGCGTGCCGGACACATGGACGGCACCGTTGCTGCCGCCGTCCAGAACAATGCGGCCGCCGTTGTCGGACAGGCCGGTCGCTTCGATCACGCCTTCGTTGTTCACCACCGTGGCCATGGCAGTGCTGGCACTGCGAGCACTCAGCGTGACGCTGTCGGCAGAGATGCTACCGGTGTTTTCCACCAGCGCGTCCAGGGTGGAACGGTCAATCGTGAAGCCCAGCAGGCCGTCACCACCGAAGTCCAGCGTGACCTGGTCACCGGCCGCCAGCGCCACGCTGGAGGCAGCGATGCTGCCGCTGTTGCGCACCACCGGTGCGATCAGCGCCACCACGCCACCTGCCGCGTTGATGCTGCCGGCGTTGGTCACGGCACCGGCCGTGCCGTTGCTGGTGAAGCTGTAGTTGCCGGAGAGGAAGTCGTTGTCCGACAGGTTCAGGGAGCTGGCCACCAGGCCGCCCACATTGACCTGGGCCGTCTTGCCGAAGATGACACCGGCGCTGTTGAGGATCCAGACATTGCCGTTGGCGGTCAGCGAACCCTGGATCTGGCTGGGCACGCCGCTGTTGACGCGGTTCAGTGCAATCGCCGAGCTGGAGGGCTGGGTGAAGGTGACGCCCGACGCGGAACCGATATCGAAGCTGTTCCAGTTGATGACCAGCTTCTGGGTCTGCTGGTTGACCGTCAGTGCATTGCCGCTCTGCGTCAGCGTGGCCGCCCCGGCGGCGATGCTGCCGCCGGTGGGCAAGGTACTGGCATCCAGCGCCAGCGCGGCCTGTCCGGCCAGGCCCAGCACCAGGGCTGCGGCGGCGCAGCGGACGGCGCCGGAGGCGCGCTTGCCGCGGGCGCGGGTGGTTTCAGCCACCGCCACATAGGCGCCAGTGGCCTCGTTCCAGACCAGGCGATAGGCGTGATTGATGGAGTTCTTCATGTGTTGCTCTTTTGCTTGGTGTGGAAGGGCTCAATACGCGACGTTCAGCTGCACCCAGGCGCGCTGGCGCTCGGCACGGCCGTCCGCATCCAGGCCGGTGCTGCTGCGGCCGGGGTTGTTGCCGATGGTGTGCGCCCAGGCACTGCGCACGCTCCAGCGCTCACCCGACAGGTTGAAGCCCAGGCCGGCACCGGCCAGGCGGTAGTGGTTGGTGGACGGGTCCGCGAGGGCGCCGTTCCACGGGGTCTGGTGCTGGGTGATGCCGCCCACGTCCACGAAGCCCAGGCCCTGGGCACGCAGGCCGTAGACGCGGAAGTCGCGGCGCAGCTCCATGCTGGCCAGCCAGCCGCTGTCGCCCGAGGCTTCACCCACGGCATAGGCCCGCACACCGGCGGGGCCGCCCAACTGGAATTTCTCGGAGGAGTCCAGGTTGTCCGTGGCCAGTTGGCCATTGGCCGCCACGAACAGCGTCCAGCTGCCCAGGGCCGGCAGGCTCTGGTTGCGGGCCACATGCCAGTTCAGCTTGGTAAAGCCGCCCTGGGTGGAGGCGCCGGCAGCATCCGCTGCGGCGTCGTCCGCATTACGCGCCAGGCTCACCTCGCCGGAGGCCACGGCCGCGCCCCAGTCCGTCTGGCCGCCACCCAGCAGTTCGTCCCAGGCGTTGGCACTGAAGCCCGCGCTCATGCGGTCGACCCGGCGGCGATGCAGGGACACGCCCAGGGATTCGTCATCCAGGCGGCGCTCTTCGGCGTCCAGGTTCAACCAGACATTGCGCTCGCGCGAGCGCTGCAGCGGGAAGCTGAGGCCACCGCCCAGGCTGCGGGCGGTGCCGCGCAGTTCCAGCGGTTCCAGCTCCAGGCCCACGCTGTAGCGCATGTAGGACGCATTGACGTTGGCACGCAGGCCCTTGGGCGACAGCGCCCAGGCGTAGGAGGCAGCGGCCTGGCTGGTGTCACGGGTCTTGCTCAGCGACACAAACGCCTGGTCTTCTCGTTCCAGCGGGCGGTTGAGAACACCGCGCACGGTGGCACGCACATCACCGGTGTAGCGGTTGGCGAAGTTGTCCAGGGAGGCGGAGGCGCCCCAGTTCGGTTGCTCTTCCACCTTTGCTTCGATGCGGCTGGTGCCGGGCTGGTCGCCCTTCTCCAGCGCCGAGCGCACGGCAACGCCTGGCACGTCGCGCATCAGCAGCAGCGCGCGTTCGAGGTCCTCGGCGCGCACCGGCCCTTCCGGCAGGTTCGCATCGGCGATGGCGCGCAGGCGGGCCTGCAGCGCAGGGTTGCCACCGGTCAGGCCCAGGCGGCCAGCGCCTTCCTGCAACCGACCGGCCACCACGGCGATCTGAAGTTCGCCGCCGCTGAGATCCTGCTTCGGCAGATAAGCGCGCGCCAGCAGATAACCCTTGGCCTGCAGGCGGGCGGTCACCCGGGCCGCCAGGGCCTGCATCTGCGCATGGTTGAGGCGCTGACCGACACGGTCGGCCACCCAGGCCTGCAATTCGTTCTCGCTCGCCAAGCCATCAGCGCCCGTGAAACGAACACGCTGCACCAGCGCCGTCAGCCCCTGACCGCCCACGGGGGCGTTCACCGCCGATTCCGCCTTGGGTTCAGCGGCTGGACGGCCCATCGGGGTCTCGACGCGTTGACGTTCGTTGAGCAGTTGGCCGGCATCCGGCGGCGCAGCCATCGTTAACAAAGGCGACATGCTCAGCAGTGCGGCTGCCATGCGCAGGTTCTTGATTTCGTGCACCTTGGTTCCTCGGTATGTTCGTGTGCTGGGCCGCGTTTATCTGCCTGCACGGCGGGGCCAGGTTTTGCGAAAACGACCAAGCTCTTTGCCAAAAGGAATCCAGGGCCACATTGAGTGCAACCATGTGAAATTTTTACGAGGTAGTTGTGCGCGCAGCGCGACATCGGAACGGGTGCGGGCCTGGTGGCGGCCGGACAATTCGAGGTCTATGACGGAGACTGACAGCGCCGGCCTTCCAGGGGCATCGGCGCCACTGATACTGCTGATCGACGATGTCCCCGAGGACCTGCGATGGCTCAACGAGCTGTTACGCAAGGAATACCGGATGGCCTTCGCACACAACGGCCATCAAGGCTTGCAACGGGCGCAGGCCTTGCGGCCTCAACTGATCCTGCTGGACATCGGCCTGCCCGACATGGATGGGTTCGCGTTGTGCCGCCTGCTCAAGAGCGACCCGCTGACCGCGGCCACCCCGGTGCTTTTTCTCAGCGCGTACAACCGGCCCGATGACCGCGTGAACGGGCTGGGGCTGGGTGCCGTGGACTTCATCAGCAAGCCCTTCTGGCCCGAAGAGGTGATGGCCCGCGTGCGGGTGCATCTGGCGCTGGCCGCACAGGCCGGCGGCAAGGACGTGGCGCAGGCCGCAGCGGACAGCGCGGGCGCCGAAAACGCGGCGCGCAATCCGGACGGCCTGCTGGTCCAGGAAGCGGTGCGCTACATCCAGGCTCACCTCGCCGAGCTGCCACCGGTGCCCGAACTGGCACGCCGGCTGGGGCTTCATGAAAAACGCCTGCTGGCCCTCTTCCGCGACCACCTGGGCCAGACGGTCTCCGGCTTCCTCAGCGAGGAGCGCATGCGCAATGGCGCCAGGCTGCTGGCCGAAACTGCGATGACGGTGCAGGACGTGGCCCAGACGGTGGGCTTCAACAACCCGGGCAACTTCGCGACCGCGTTCCGTGCGCGTTACGGGCAGAGTCCTGTCGCCTACCGGCTCGCCGCGCGCGAGCGCTCCATCTCTTGACCGGCGCGAAGCCAGAGGCGCTACGGTCGCTGCAGGCGCCACATGCGCTAGAGGCGCTACAGGCGCTGCTGATTTGTCTTCGGATGGCGAGGCAACGCGGGCTGAAGGCCCTGACCGTCGTCCTGTTGCTGTGGGCATTCGCAGCGGCCGCACAGCCCCAGCGGCCGCCCGTGCTGGAGCTCGAGCCGCATCAGCCGTCGCTGAGCCTCGCGCCTTACCTCGCGCTGCACGTGGACCATCAAGGCGGTGCGGGGCTGGACAGCATCCTGCTGGTGGATGACTTCGCCGCCGTACGGCCCAAGGATCTGCAGCCGGGCTACAGCACCGCCGCCTACTGGCTGCGCCTGCGTGTGCACAACAACACCGACACACCCTTGCGCCGGCAGCTGCAGGTACCACCCGCGCGCCTGGAGCAGATCAGCCTGTTCATGAATGTGGAGGGAGCGGGCTGGCGCCGCTCGGATGCGGGCACGGCGGTGCCGTTTGACGCACGCGAGTTGCCCCGGCGCATCAGCACCTTCTCCGTCGAGCTGGCCCCCGGCCAGCATGCCGAGCTGTTGCTGCGCATCGCCAGCCGCAGCTCCATCGGCCTGCAGCCCCGGCTCTGGGAGACACCGGCGCTGGCCTTGCGCCAGCAGCGGGAACTGCTGGCAGACGGGCTGATCCTGGGCATGATGAGCCTGCTGTTGCTGCTCGCCCTGGCGCTGGCCGGCATCCTGCGGGAGCGCGCCTACGCCTACACCGCGCTCTACCTGCTCAGCTACATGTTCTACGAGGCCGGCATGCGGGGCACCAGCTTCATGCTGCTGTGGCCCGACGCCACCGACTGGGCCCTGCGTTCCCTGTCCACCTTCGGCATTCTCACGACGCTGCTGCAGGTGCTGGCCATCGTGCGCATGCTCGGCCTGGCCCGATCCCAGCCGCGTCTGCAGCGGGTGTTGCTCCTCATCGCGCTGGCCGATCTGCTGAGCATGTCCCTGTGCATATGGGGCAACTACCGGCTGGGCACCTTCATCACCACCCAGTTCAACACGGTCCTCCTGCTGGGCATGACGGTGGCCGCCTGGCGGGCGTGGCGCCAGCATCATCCGTTGGCCAAACCGTGGCTGGGCATGCTGATCGCAGGCATGGCCGGCATGGCGCCGCGTTACGCCGAGCTGTTGGGGCTGCTGCCTTACAACGCACTGAGCGACTACGCCCCGCCCATTGCCAGCCTGCTGGGGACGCTGCTGGTGCTGGGTGGGCTGCTGCGCCGCATGCAGCGCCAACGGGCCCGCCAGGAACTGCGCCTGGAGCTGGCGGTGCGTGAGCGCACCCTGGCACTGGATGAAGCCCGCGAGCGGGCGCAGCGCAGCGACATGGCCAAGGGCCGGCTGCTGGGCTACCTCGGGCACGACCTGCGCGCACCGCTGGCGTCCATGGTGCAGGTGGCGCGGCAGCTGCAGCCGGACAGCGACTTCGAGGCCGGCCGCCACGCCATGGAGCACAGCAGCCTTCTGGCGCTGGAGATGATCGACGAGATGCAGCATTTCTCGCGGGCGCCTGAATCCGAAGCACGGCTGGAGATCTTGCCGGCACCGCTGTATCTGCACAGCTTTCTGCGGGAGATCGTCATCCAGAGCCAGGCCCTGGCGCGGGCGGGCGGCAACAGCCTCACGCTGGACCTCGCGCCCGGGCTGCCCGCCATCGTCCAGCTCGATGCCCGGCGCCTGCGCCAGGTGCTGGTCAACCTGATTGCCAATGCCGCCAAGTTCACACGTGGTGGCCGCATCGTGCTGGAGGCCGCCCTGACGGCGCAAGGCCAGCTCATGGTCGCTGTCCAGGACAACGGGCCGGGCATGGCGCCGGAGGACCTGGCGCGGGTCTTTGAACCCTTCGTGCGCGGGCAGGGATCGGTCTTCCGGCCAGGCATGGGGCTGGGTCTGAGCATTGCGCATCAGTTGGTGGCGGCCATGGACGGCAGGATTTCGGTCACCAGCCAACCGGGTTACGGCGCACGCTTCGACATCCGGCTGGACTGGATGGCCGCCGAGGAAGCGGACGTGCTGTGGCCGCCGGCCCGGCCCTGGCTCGCCCGACCGCTGGGCGACGGCCATGTGGCGGTGCTGCTGGACCCCTGCGCCAGCGTCCGCGAGGCCTTGCGTGAGCGCCTGGTCCTGGCGGGGTTCGAGTGTCTCGAAGCGTCGGATCACCACGAGGCGGAAGCCTTGATGCGCCAGCAGGTGGTGCGCCTGCTGGTGGCTGAGCCCGAGGCCGCGCCGGACATGGACAGCTGGCTGGCGCGATGCCGGCGGCAACGGCCGACGCTGGCCCTCCTGCTGTGCAGCCAGCGCCACGCCACGGCGGCCGACGGCTCGCCCCGCCTGCTCAAGCCGGCGGTGGAGAGTGAATGGTGGCCGATGCTGGCCGGGTTGCTGCGGCACGAGGAAGTGGGGATCTGACCCGCAAGATGACCCGTGAGGTGACCCGCGAGAGGACCCGCGAGAGGACCCGCGAGATTCGCGGCCCCAATCCGGTCACAGTCCCGAGCCTGCCAGTGCAGACGATGGCGGACGGGAGGCGAACCACAACCGCTCGTCGTCCAACCCTTCGGGCACTGAAAACCCTTCGGCCGCGAGCAGTCTCGCGATGGACGGCTCCTCCAGCGCGATCACGCTGAAGGTATGGGTCCAGCTGTCACCAGCGATGCCGTAGCGCAGCGTCATGCGCACCTGCACACCCTCGGTGTCCGGCGCTCGTTCCACGGCAAGCACCTCCAGGGACTGCGCGTCAGATCCGGAGCGCTGTCCGACCTTCGCGGATGTCAGCCAGCCGGGATCCTGACGTTTCAGAATCAGCAGTCCCGAGGGGGAGACATGCCGTGCCGCTGCGGCCACAAAGGCGCGGCGTATCGCCGGGTCGGCATGGTTGATCAGGCCGCTGGGCAGCAGCACCACATCGAAGCGGTCTTCCAGCGCCAGTTGCTCGATATCGGCGTGAACGCGCCGCACCTGGTCGGAGACATGCGCCAGCATGTCCGCCGAGTTGTCCACCCCGGTCACCACGCAACCGAACGCCAGCAGGCGGTGGGACAGCAGCCCCGTCCCGCAGCCCAGTTCCAGCACACGCGTGCCGGGCGCAAGCCAGGGCCGCAGGTGTTCGATCTCCCCGGCATAGGCCGAACGGCGATACAGCTCCACCGAACAACCATCCCTGGACTGGGCACCCGGGCCCGCGCCGCTGAATTCGAATGGCAATGTGACTGCCGATGTCAGATTCATTCTTCGTCCTCACTCAAGGTTTTCAGCAGGCGCTCAGGCGCGGCCGCCAAGTGTTCCGGGCCGTCTTGAACGTCATGGCTTCATGGCTTCATAGCTCATGGCCGCAGGTGCCCCAGCGGCAATGCCCCGCCGGCCTTCACCTCGCCCAGCGAGAAGCTGGTGTGGATGTCCTTCACATTCGGCAGGTTCAGCAGCGTGTCGATGGAGAACCGGCTGAAGGCATCCAGGTCGGTGGCCATCACCTCCAGCTCGAAGGTGCCAGCGCCGCTGATGTAGTGGCAGGCAATCACCTCCGGCAACTCGCGGATGGCCTCCTCCAGCTGCCGTGTGGCCGCGCCATTGTTGCGGTCGGCATCCACCCGCACAAAGGCCAGCACGCCCAGCCCCAGCTTGCGGCGGTCGATCTCGGCCCGGTAGCCGGTGATGAATCCCTGCTCCTCCAGCCACCGGACCCGCCGCCAGGTCGGCGCCGCCGACAGGCCGATGCGGGCCGCCAGCTCCGCGTTCGACAAGCGAGCCTCGCGCTGCAGTTCCGCCAGGATGGCCACGTGGTAACGGTCCAGGCCACCGGCGCCGGCGCCCTCTTCCGTTTCGGCCGCCAGGGGTGGACGACCACCGTCCGGATGTGTCAGGGTTTTCCCTTGACGTTGATTTCGCGATGCCAATGGATAGCTCCAGCCTTGTCTCCAGCAAGATTCTTGCTCAAGTCAGCCGCCATAGGGCACAAAGAGCAAGCACTCGCCGCAGGCTATTTCCTACACTGAGGCGCGGGTTGCCCCGGCCGAAAGCAGGGGGACAACCAGCGTGACAACATCCGACTGAAAACATTCAGCTGAAAACAATTCAGCGGCAGCGATGCAGCTGTACATGGCAGCACGGCTTCGGGTCTCCGCCACAAGTGGGGATTACGGTGCCGGCCACCAACAGGAGACACCCCTTCATGAATGCCCCCTTGCCCGAACACATCCTGCGTGCGCTGGAATCAGTGACGCTGGACGACAAATACGCGTTGGACGAGGGCCGCGCCTTCATGAGCGGCATTCAGGCGCTTGTGCGCCTGCCCATGCTGCAACGCACACGTGACGCCATGGCCGGCCTCAATACCGCCGGCTTCATCTCCGGCTATCGCGGCTCTCCGCTGGGCGGCTACGACCAGGCCCTCATGGCTGCGCGCAAGCACCTGTCCAGGCAGCACATCGTCTTCCAGCCCGGCGTGAATGAGGAACTGGGCGCCACGGCCGTCTGGGGCACGCAGCAACTGGATCTCTTCCCGGAGAAGAAGAAGTTCGATGGTGTGTTTGGCATGTGGTACGGCAAGGGCCCTGGCGTGGACCGCTGCATCGACGTGTTCAAGCACGCCAACATGGCCGGCACCGCCAGGCATGGTGGCGTCATCGCCATTGCTGGCGACGACCACATCGCCAAGAGTTCCACCGCCGCCCACCAGAGCGACCACGTCTTCAAGGCGGTCGGCTTCCCGGTGTTCTTCCCGTCCAGCGTGCAGGACATCCTGGACATGGGGCTGCACGCCTTCGCCATGAGCCGCTTCTCCGGTCTGTGGTCCGGGCTCAAGACCATCCAGGAGATCGTGGAGTCGTCCAGCAGCGTCAGCGTCGACCCTGACCGCGTCGACATCATCCTGCCCGAGGACTTCGCCATGCCGTCCGGTGGCCTGCACATCCGCTGGCCCGACCCGCCGCTGGACCAGGAGGCCCGCATGATGGACCACAAGTGGTACGCGGCCCTGGCCTACGTGCGGGCCAACCGCCTCAACCACAACGTGGTGGCCACGCCCGACGACCGCTTCGGCATCATCGCCAGCGGCAAGGCCTGGAACGACACCCGCCAGGCCCTGCACGATCTCGGCCTGGACGACAACACCTGCCGGCGCCTGGGCATCCGGCTGCACAAGGTCAATGTGGTGTGGCCGTTGGAGGCCACCATCACCCGCGACTTTGCCCTGGGCCTGCAGGAGATCCTGGTGGTCGAGGAAAAGCGCCAGATGATCGAATACCAGCTCAAGGAAGAGCTCTACAACTGGCGCACCGATGTCCGACCCAACGTGCTGGGCAAGTTCGACGAGGCCGAAAACGACATGAGCGGCGGTGAATGGAGCCAGCCCAACCCCAGCGCCAACTGGCTGCTGCGCCCGCAGGCGGACCTCACCCCCGCGATCATCGCGCGTGCCATCGCCAAGCGCCTGCTCAAGCTCGGTGTGGACGCCGACACTGCGGCACGTCTGCGTGCCCGGGTGGCCCTGATCGAAGCCAAGGAGCAATCGCTCAAGAGCGAAGCGCAAACCGCCGGCGGTGCGGACCGCACGCCCTGGTTCTGCTCCGGCTGCCCGCACAACACCAGCACCCGGGTGCCGGACGGCTCACGCGCCGTGGGCGGCATCGGCTGCCACTACATGGTCACCTGGATGCCGGGCCGCAACACGGCCACCTTCACCCAGATGGGCGGTGAGGGGGTGCCCTGGGTCGGCCAGGCGCCCTTCACCGACGAGAAGCACATCTTCAGCAACCTCGGCGACGGCACCTACTTCCACAGCGGCAGCCTGGCCATCCGGCAAAGCATCGCCGCCGGGGTGAACATCACCTACAAGGTGCTCTACAACGACGCGGTCGCCATGACCGGCGGGCAGCAGGTGGGTGAGCGTCCGGAGGGTCACAGCGTCATCCAGATCATGAACAGCCTGATCTCCGAAGGCGTGGCCAAGCTGATCATCGTCACTGACGAGCCCGAGAAATACGACGGCAAGCCCCTGGCTGCCGGCGTCACCGTGCACCACCGCGACGAGCTGGACGCGCTGCAGCGCCAGTTCCGCGAGATCCCCGGCACCACCGTCATCATCTACGACCAGACCTGCGCCACCGAGAAGCGCCGCCGCCGCAAGCGCGGCAAGTTGGTCGATCCGGCGCGCCGCACGGTGATCAACGAGGCCGTCTGCGAAGGCTGTGGCGACTGCTCCGTCCAGTCCAACTGCCTGTCGGTGGAGCCGCTGGAGACCGAATTCGGCCGCAAGCGCCAGATCAACCAGAACACCTGCAACAAGGACTTCTCCTGCGTGAAGGGCTTCTGCCCCAGCTTCGTCACCATCGAAGGGGGTGAGCTGAAGAAGCCGAAGAAGGACCGCCGCCTCAGCCCGCTGGACGCCAGCCTGCCCCCCGTGCCCCCACCCGTCGTTCCCAACGCCGAACAGGCCTGGGGCATCGTGGTGGCCGGCGTGGGCGGCACCGGCGTGATCACCATCGGGCAGTTGCTGGGCATGGCGGCCCATCTGGAGGGCAAGGGCGTCATCACGCAGGACGCCGCGGGCCTGGCGCAGAAGGGTGGCGCCACCTGGAGCCATATCCAGATCGCCAACAGCCCGTCGGCCATCCACTGCACCAAGGTGGGCACAGCCGAAGCGGACCTGGTCATTGCCTGCGATTCCATCGTGGCCGCCAACAAGAGCACGCTGGCGGTGATGCGCGAAGGCCGCAGCTTCGTGGCGCTCAACACCCACGGCTCCCCAACCGCCACGCTGGTCAACAACCCGGACTGGCACTTCCCCGGTGGCGCCTGCGAGGCCGCCATCGCCAAGGCCGTCGGCCAGGACCATCTCGGCATGTTCGATGCGGAGGAGGTCGCGGTGAAGCTGCTGGGGGATTCGCTCTACACCAACCCGCTGATGCTGGGCTTCGCCTGGCAGAAGGGCCGCGTGCCGCTGAGCCACGCCGCGTTGATGCGTGCCATTGAACTCAACGGGGTACAGGTCGAGAACAACAAGGCGGCCTTCGAATGGGGCCGCCGTTGCGCCCATGACCTGGCGGCCGTGCGTTCGCTGTATGCGGCGCAGCAGGTGATCCAGATCGTCAAGCGCCAGGGCGTGGACGAGCTGATCAACCGCCGCGTCGAGTTTCTCACCGACTACCAGAACGCCGCTTATGCCGCCGACTACCGCGCCTTCGTCGAACGGGTGCGAACGGCCGAGGCACCCTTGGGAGGCACCCGCCTCACCGAGGCGGTGGCCCGTTATCTGTTCAAGCTGATGGCCTACAAGGACGAATACGAAGTCGCCCGGCTGCAGACCGATCCAAAGTTCCTGCAGAAGATCCGGTCGCAGTTCGAAGGCGACTTCAAGGTGGTTCATCACCTGGCACCGCCACTGTTTGCGAAGAAGGACGCCCAGGGCCAACCGCTCAAGTCGGCCTTCGGCGGCTGGATCCGCCCGGCCATGGGGGTGCTGGCCAGGCTCAAGGGGCTGCGTGGCACGGCCTTCGACCCCTTCGGCCGAACCGAGGAGCGCCGCACGGAGCGTCAGCTGATCCTGGATTACCGCGCCAGCATCGAGGCGCTGATGACCAAGGGGCTGACCGCGCAGCACCTGCCATTGGCTCTGGACATCGCCCGCCTGCCCGAGGAGATCCGAGGCTACGGGCACGTCAAGGCGAGACATCTGGCGAAGGCCCGGGCGCGCTGGGAGCAGTTGATGTTGCAGTGGGCGGCCCAGTGAATGGGCTCACCGGCCAGCCCTGCAGTGGATGATTCAGCGTCCACGCGCGGCCACCGGCATCGGTGGCCACCCCCACCTGCGTACCCTACTGATCCGGCGCAAACATGCGCTCCATCGTTGTCTGGAATATGGTGCACAAATCGAACACATTGGCACCCAATCCCTCAAGCCGCTGGGCATAGTCGAGGTCCGCTTCATGGGCCTCCTGCTCATTGAGGCGCATCAAGCTCTTCAGCTCGGAAAGCTCGGCAAGCTGGCGAATGCACGTCGCAACAAACGAATCGACACCGGACATGGCCTTGATATCCTCGTCACTCAGCGGGCAGGACTTCAGGTCCGCCTCCAGAACCAGCCTGCGCGCGTATGTGGCATTGGATTCACCAGGGCGGTGGGGGACGGCCCTCAAGAGTTCCGCCTGCCAGGGCAGTGAACGACGGGATGGGGCCTGAGCAACGGACTGCACGTTGCCCAAGCCCGGCCTTTGCACCTCCTCCCCTTGCGGCGGCTCATCCAGATGCGCTGCCATGTGCGTCGTCCGGCCCAGCGCGCTTGCCTCCCACCCAGGCGGGCAAGATGCACTCTCCGCCAGCATCGGCCGAGGCAGTATGGGTCTGAGCGGCGCATCGGTGGGCAACTTCACGCCAGAGATCTCCTGGCCCGGTGGCGCGCCCAACCAGTCAACGGCTCTGGCACGTGTTTGGCCGAAGAGCAACTTGTTTTTCGATGATCTGAACACGAGGGCCAAATCGGACGGCCGTGCGCCAAACCCTAAAAGCCGCTGGGCATAGTTGAAATCGGTTTCATTGATCTGCTGCCCATACTGGTGCATCAGCCCGCTCAACTCGGGAAGGGTGGCCAACCTGAGAGTGGCCCGCGCAGTACGCTCCCCAATATCGCACATAGCCGCGAGATCCAACGCACTCATCTCGCCGGGCCTTCGGTGCTTCTCCAGCACCAACTTGCGGGCGTGTGCGCTGGGGGATTCATCTTCCAGGCGGGGGACCGCCTTCAATAGTTCCTCCTGCCAGGGCTGCAGGGAACGGACTTCTGTCCTCACACGTGCCCACTTTCCTCGACGCGGCAAGAAGGGCGGCAAATCGGAGGAGGCGGCCGCTTCAAAAACCGTCTTGCGAGACCCCGGTACCTTAGGAACAGCACCCCGCTCACATTGCATGTCGATAATCAGGTTCTTGTGCATGCGGAACACGCGGCTCAGTTCGTCCGCCCGGGCGCCACAACCAAAAAGCCGATGGGCATAGGCGCGATCGGTCTCAAAGTTCTGCTGCTTATTCAAGCGCATCACGCGCTGAAGGTCGGGAAACTCGTTCAGCCTGGAAATTGCCGTCGCAACGTCCCAACAGACATCAGTCGTAGCCATGAGACGCTCGGCAAGCGCCTGGTTGGGCCACTTTCGAGGCGCCAGTTCCAGTGCCACCCCACGGGCGGATGCGCACTTGGATTCATAGAACCGGCGGGCATCGGCCTTCGACAATTCCGCCCGCGGGGGCTGCAGCGAGCTGGTACGGTCCTCGGTGGGCCCACCAGCACGCAATGACTGAAGCAACTGGCGCACTGTTTGCCCGCCACGCTTGATCCCGCGTGGCCCTTCGCCCGGCTGATCCGGTCCGAGCGCGCGTTTGCGGCTCACCGGGTCGGCCGTGGCCTGCACACGGCTGGGCGGTGCTGGTCGCAGGCCCCCCTCCAGCATCTTTGGAGCGGCCTGCGCGCTTTCCAAGTGCGGCAGTGTTTGCGCCTGCAGGCTCACTGTTACCCTCGAACTCGCCAGAGGATGAAATGCCGTCGGCCACCACGATGGCACTGCCAAGCTCGGCGAGGCCAGCGTTTCCACCTCCTCCCCTGGCCCCGGCTCATCCACCTGCGCTGCCATGTGCAACGTCCGGCCCAACTCGCGCCTTAACCCCGCAGACGCGCTGGAGGCCCCCGCCTGCGGCAGATCAACCTCCATCTCCTGCTTGATCTCCGTCTGTCTAACCGCGTCGCTGGCCTTCTGGTCATCAAACTCCTGCAAAAAGTCGGGCCCGTAGTCCACCCGGAACTCCCGCGTCGGATTCCCGCTCCCGTAGGCTGACGCCGTGGCAATCAGCGCCACCACCGTCGCACGGCTTGGCTTGCCTTGGTTGTCGATCAGTCCCACCCGAAACGGCATGAGGTGGCTGTTCAGCCGCTCCCGGTCGTACGTCG
>NZ_FOAV01000015.1 GCF_900109745.1 Roseateles sp. YR242
CGCTGACCGCCTATGCCCGCCTGTCACCCATGGTCCGGCAATCGGGTGTCTCGCTCGACAAGCGGCGAGGCACCAGCCCGCAAGGGCACAGCGCCCTCAAACATTGCCTGTACTTCCCAGCCATGGTGGCAGGGAAGCACAACCCGTTGATTGCGAGGTTCTGGCAGCGTCTAAAGGCTCAGAACAAACCCGGTAAGCTGATCGTCGAGGCCTGCATGCACAAGCTGCTGGCCATCGTCTACGGCGTGCTCAAGTCCAAGCAGCCCTTCAACCCCCACCAAATCTCGATCGAAGAGACTTGACGCTTAGAACGGTGTCTTGACTTCCGCAAATACCCCCCGGACCGTCACTTTCCGCACCGATGACCATCCCGGAACCACGCCTGCAACGTGGCAGGACGATCAACGGGGGCGCCGCGGATTGCAGCGCGCCCTGCATTGCAACGATCGAATCGTCTCAGCCCAGGCCGGTAACGAACTGACAGGGCAGTGCGCTGGCTGCAACGTGCAGGGGTCACACCGCCTGCGTCTCCCGCGCAAGGTACTGGTGAATGCTCGCCACCACCTGGGCGCCCTCGCCAATCGCACCCCCCACACGCTTGACGGATCCCGCTCGTACGTCACCCACCGCAAATACGCCTGGGACGCTGGATTCCAGCAAGGTGGGTTCATAAGTGGTTAGCGAACATTCGCAGGCGCGGCCGGTGATGATGAAGCCGGACTTGTCCAGCTCCAGCCCGCAATCCACCACACAGTCCGTCTCGGGTTCGGCACCAATGAAGAGGAAAAGGTGCTGGGTGGCCAGGCGGCGTTCCTGACCACTGCGGCGGTCGCGCCAGGTGACCGCCTCCAGGGTGCTGCCCCCTTCAAGCCGGCAGATTTCCTGGTGAGGAATGAGCTCGATGTTGGAGGTGCTCTTGATGCGGTCAATCAGGTAGCGGGACATGGTCTCCGCCAACCCGGGACCACGCACCAGAATGATGACCTTCGAGGCGTGGTTGGCCAGATAGACCGCTGCTTGGCCCGCCGAGTTGCCGCCCCCCACCAACACCACCGTCTGCCGCTGGCAGACACGCGCTTCGATGGGCGAGGCCCAGTAGAAGATGCCGCGCCCCTCGAAGCGGGGCAGGTCGTCAATGGCCGGGCGGCGGTAACGCGCGCCCGTGGCAATGACCGCCGTCCGGGTGCGGATGGTGCGGCCATCCTCCAGCGACAGCCGCAACTCGCGCTGGTCCCCATCGCGCTGGCAGCTCATGCGGGTGACCTTGGCCGGGATGAGCATGTCCGCCCCGAATTTCTGGGCCTGGACAAAGGCACGGCCCGCCAGGGCCTGCCCGGAGATGCCGGTAGGAAAGCCGAGGTAGTTCTCGATGCGGGAGCTGGCGCCCGCCTGCCCACCGTAGGCCCTGCAGTCCACCACCAGGACAGACAGGCCTTCAGACGCCGCATACACCGCCGCCGAGAGACCGCCCGGACCGGCACCAATGATCACCACGTCGAAAAGGTCGGGCCGCTCGCGGGAATCGACCATGCCAAAGCAGCGGGCCACTTCGTCGTCCGTCGGGTTGACCAGCACCGCACCATCCGGACAGAGCACCACCAGCTCCGTACCGTCCTGCATGTATTGCGCGGCAACCGTGCGGGCGTCCTCACTCTCGTTCGGGTCCAGCAACTGGTACGGAAAGCCGTTGCGGCCCAGGAAGTTGCGCAGCCGAAGCACCGGCCCCGCGCCCGGATGCCCAATGAGCGTGGCACCGCTGGCGCCCGTCTCGATGAGACCGACCCGCCGCAGGATGAAGGCCCGCGTGAGGCGCTCGCCCAGGTCCGCCTCGGCAATCAGCAATGCCCTCAATTGGGGCGGCGACACCTCCACCGCTTCCACTTCACTTTGCGCCTGCGCATCCACCAGTGCCGGCCGCCCGCTGAGCTGCCCCACCTCCCCCATGAACTGGCCAGGGCCGTGGATGACGATGGGCGTGCGGTGACCCAGGCTGTCTCGCTGGGTGATGGCGACTTCGCCGGTCAGCACCAGCAACATGCCCATGCCGGCCTCGCCGGTGCGGACCACCCATTCGCCGGCCGAGTAACGCCGCAACTGCCCAAAACGAGCCACCCGTGCCATGTCTGCCATGGTCAAGGTGGGGAACATCTGGTCGCGCCGGTTATCCAGGTGATTGGACTGAGCCATCAAAACCTCCTGCACCCACCCTAACCGAGCTGTCGGATAGCGGCAAGCACCGTTGGAGAGAGGCAAGGGAGGTTCCGAAGAGGGCCTGCTGTGATGCCATGCGCCCGAAGCACCGCCTTCCCCCCCCAACCATCACCTGTGCAAGCACCTGTGTTTGAGCGGGACGAACACGTATCGTCCGGAAGTTGGTGAGGAACTCTGGCAGGATGGCGGCCGCCTTGCATGGCCGGCCTCGCTCGCGACCGCCACCCCGTGGCCCCCACGCCGCGACCGCTACCCGTGGCCATGCCTGACCGCTCTCTCGACTTAGCCTTTCCGCCAGGAGTCTTTATGGATATGCCTTCCCACCAGCTCACGATGACGGTGCTGATGACGCCCGACATGGCCAATTTCTCGGGCAATGTCCACGGCGGCACCATCCTGAAGCTGTTGGACCAGGCCGCCTACGCCTGCGCCAGCCGCTATGCGGCCCGCTACGTGGTGACGCTGTCGGTGGATCAGGTGATGTTCCGCCAGCCTATCCATGTCGGGGAGCTGGTGAGCTTCCTGGCGTCGGTGAACTACACCGGCACGTCGTCGATGGAGATCGGCATCAAGGTGGTGACGGAGAACATCCGCGAGCAGGCCGTGCGGCACGCCAACAGCTGCTTTTTCACCATGGTGGCCGTGGACGACGAGGGTCGCCCGGTGGCCGTGCCACCATTGCAGCCCGCCACGCCCGATGAAAAACGCCGCTTCGAGGCGGCCAAGGAACGCAAGAAGCTGCGGCTGGAACTGCAGCAGCGTCAGGATCAACTGCGCAGCTCCATCCTCTGAACGCTCGGGGGGCTGGCCCCCCGGCGATTCACCGCAGGTGCGACGGGTCCAGGTATTGCTGCCGGAAGCTCTCAAAGTCCAGCGTGTCCGCCGCTTCGATGGCAGCCTGCGTGTCCAGCGACTTGCGGACCGACGCCTCGAAGCGCTCCATCAGCCCCTCCGGTGCCGGCTGGGCCAGCACCAATTGGCGCGCCCATTCGGACTGCGCGGCAATGAACTGGAGATGGGAAGACGCGTAGTGCGCCCGCATCGACGCCAGCACCCGAGCCGATGGCAGTTGCTCCGGCGCGCTCCAGCGCTGGCGGGCTTGCGCGAGGGCTTCGGCGTACAACGTGCCGCCCAGTTCGGCATCCAGCCTTGCGGCGATGGGCCCGAAGGCCTCCAGCAGCTCTCGGCCCCAGTCCCACAAGGTCACGGTGCTGTCGCCCCGCTCCAGGCGCAGTCCGGGCTCGCGGCCGGATGAGGCGGTACGCTGCTGGTTGCGCGCCAGCGCGGCCAGCTCATCGGGCGTGTCGTCAGCGCTGTCGGTGAGCCAGCAATGCAGCAGGAAGATGTCCAGGAAACGCATCGTGCTGGCGGAAATACCGACCGGCTCGAACGGATCCAGATCCATGCAGCGCACTTCCACATACTCCACACCGCGCTCGCGCAGGGCATGCAGCGGGCGCTCGCCCGAGCGGATGGTGCGCTTGGGGCGAATGGTGCCGTAGAACTCGTTTTCGATCTGCAGCAGCGTTGTGGAGAGCTGGTTGTACTCACCACCCGGGTTGACGATGCCAATCTGCTCATAGGCCGGATAGGGGCGGGTCAACGCCTCCTGCAGCGAGCCGGCATAACCTTCCAGGCTGTTGTAGCTGACCGAGAGGGTGGATTGCGCGTCGCTCTGGTAACCCAGGCGGCCCATGCGCAGGGAGGTGGCATGGGGCAGGTGCAGCGCACCCTCCGCGCAGCCTTCGCCGGAACGGCCCATGGGCTGAAGACCATGCTCACGGCCCGCCACGAAGCTGCCGCACAGCGCGGGCGAGGCGCCAAACAGCGTCAGCAGCAGGAAGGAGTGGCGGCGGAAGTTGCGGATGAGGCCGAAGTAATCTTCATTGCCCAAGCCCGGCAGCGACCAGTTGTAGTGGATGCCGGAGATGGTCTGCATGCGCCGGCCATAACGGTGGCCCAGCCCCATGCGGTAGACGCTCTTGGCCCGGCCGATGTTGGATGCGCCATAACGCCCGATGGGAATGGTCTCATCCGCCGGCAGCAGACAGGGCATGCTGGAGGACCACATCAGCTCCTCGCCCAGGCTGCGGTAGACCGCCTGGTGGATCTCGGTGAGCTGGTCCACGCAGGCCTGCGCGGTGGGGTGCACCCCGGTGATCAGTTCCAGCTGGGATTCGCTGAAGTCGGTGGTGACCGTTTCATGGGTCAGCGCGGCGCCCAGGGCGATCGGATGCGGGGTCAGCGCCAGGCTGGCCTGTCCGGGCAGCGCACGCAGGCTCTCCTTCTCGACACCGCGGCGCATACCCGCCAGGCGTGCCGGATCCAAGGCCTTCCATCGCTGCAACCAATCGCTCAAAACCCGCTCCTTATTCGTCGTGGGCGCGCAAGTTAACAGAAGTAAGCGAAACCCGCTTGACTTGGATTAATGCCCGTTGTTAATGCCCGTTGTGACAGGCCGAAGCACCTGACAACTCGCCGGCCGACGCTCAGGACATGGTGGACACGCTGGTGCCCCCGGGGCTTCTCAGTCGTTCTGCGGTGTCGAACCGGGAGCGTGCGGCCCCACGTCCAATGCCGCCCAGCCCTTCAGGCCGATGCGGCGCAGGGTGTCGATATTGGCTTCGTAGATCGCATCCGTGTCCGCCATCGTGTCCATCGCACGCTCGATGCTTTCCTCCCGCAGCAGGTGCAGGGTGGGGTAGGGCGAGCGGTTGCTGAAGTTGTCGACGTCGTCGGGTTCGGTGCCTTCGAACTGGTAGTCCGGGTGGAAGCTCGCCACCTGCAGCACGCCGTCCAGTTCCAGGTCTTCCACCAGCGCGTCGGCGGCACCGAGGAAGTCGTTGAAGTCCAGGAAGTCGTTCAGCACGCCGGGGTGGACCAGCAGGGTGGTTTCGGTTTCCTCGGGGTCGGCACGGCGCAGGGCCAGCAGCTCGCGGGCCAGATCCTGGAGCAGCGCTTCCGGCGTGTCGGCCGCGCTCACCACGATGCGCAGGCGCTGGTTCACCTCCACGCTCTTGGCAAACGGGCACAGGTTCAGGCCGATGACGGCCCGCTGCACCCAGCGGTGGGTGTCGTCACGGACGGTGGTTTCCTGGGCGTCGGTCATCGTGCTTGCTTGAACCAGGCGTCCACCAGGCGGACCCACATCGAACCGCCCAGCGGGATCAATTCGTCGTTGAAGTCGTAGCTGGGGTTGTGCAGCATGCAGGGGCCCAGGCCATGGCCGCCTTCGCGGTGGGCGCCGTCGCCGTTGCCGATCAGGAAGTAGCAGCCTGGCACGTTCTGCAGGTAATAGCTGAAGTCTTCGGCGCCCATGGTGGGCTCGAACTCCTGCACGTTGGCGGCCCCCACCATCTCGGTGACCACGCTGCGGGCGAAGTCGGTCTCGGCGGCGTGGTTGATGGTGGGCGGATAGTTGCGGTGGAACGAGAACTCGCAGCTCAGTTCGAAGGCGGCACCGGTGGCTTCGGTGATGGTCCGCATGCGTTGTTCGATCAGGTCCAGCGTTTCCAGTGTGAAGGTGCGCACCGTGCCCTGCATCTCGCAGCTTTCGGGGATCACGTTGGTGGCTTCACCGGCATGGATCATGGTGACCGAGATCACCCCGGCGTCGATCGGACGCTTGTTGCGGGTGATGATGGTCTGGAACGCCTGCACCAGGTGAGAGGCCACGATCACCGGGTCGTTGCCCAGGTGGGGCATGGCGCCATGGGCACCCTTGCCCTTGATGGTGATCTTGAACTCGCTGCTGGAGGCAAAAACGGGGCCGGTCTTGAGCGCGAACTGGCCGGCGGCCATGCCGGGCCAGTTGTGGACGCCAAACATGGCCTCCATCGGGAATTTGTCGAACAGGCCGTCCTTGATCATCTCCCGGGCGCCACCGCCACCTTCCTCGGCGGGCTGGAACACCAGGTAGACCGTGCCTTCGAAATCGCGGTGCTGGGCCAGGTGCTTGGCGGCAGACAGCAGCATGGCCGTATGGCCGTCATGGCCGCACGCGTGCATCTTGCCCGGATGCTTGCTGGCATGGGCGAAGGTGTTGTGTTCGGTGATGGGCAGTGCGTCGATATCGGCTCGCAGGCCCAGCGTGCGCGGGCCGTCGCGGCCCTTGAGAATGCCGACCACCCCGGTCTTGCCCAGGCCGCGGTGCACCGGAATGCCCCACTCGGTCAGCGTCTTGGCGATCAGGTCGGAGGTGCGGTCCTCATGGAAGCACAGTTCCGGATGCGCATGCAGGTCTCGCCGCAGGGCGGCGATGGCCGGGGCGTCGGCCAGGATCGGTTCGATCAGCTTCATAAACGGGCACTCCAGTAGCGAGGCCGCACGCCTACCGTTGGTGAGCGGCAGCCGCTGATGCGCTGAAGTGTACCCGGGTGGCGGGATCGCCCCGCGGCAGTCTGACGGATCGGGTGAGGCTGGCCCGCGCTGGCGCGGGGCCGACCCGATCCGTGCCGGGCTGGTCCGCCTTATCGGCTGGAGCCGCCGGTTGGTTGCGCGTCCCCGCGCAACCGGTGCTCAAGGAATCAACGCTTGACGCGGCCGTCGCTGGTCAGCATGGAGAGTTCAACGAAGCCCGAGCCCACATGCTTGTTGGGGCGGAAGCCGACGTTGAAGCCGCCGGCGTTGTAGGCCGCCATGCTCTCCAGCGCGGCCACCAGGCCTTCACGCGTCGGGCGGGCCATGCGGCGAATGGCTTCACTGATCACCTTGGCGGCGATGTAGCCTTCCATGGCGGTGTAGTTGAACTTCTGGCCCGCCTTGGTGGCAGCGGCCTGGTATTCACCCACCACGCCGATGCCGGCGCCGAACGGGTAGGGCATGACCTGGCTGACCACCACGCCCATGGCTTCCGGGCCCAGCTCGTCCAGCAGGGCCTGCGTGCCGACGAAGGACACGTTGTAGAACACACCGCCGTAGCCGGCCTTGCGGGCGGCACGGATGAAGGCGGCGCAGCTCTTGTAGGCGCCGATCATGACGATGGCTTCGGGCGGTGTGCCGGTCTGGACCAGGTCCTTCACGGCCTTGGCCACGTCCACGCTGTTACGTTCGACCGTGGAGATGGCTTGCGGCTGGATGGCCAGCGGCTTCATGGCGCGTGTGACGCCGTCCAGGCCAGCCTTGCCGTAGGCATCGTTCTGGTGGAAGACGGAGATGCGCATCAGGCCCAGATGGGTCAGCTGCTTCACGATCAGTGCGGTCTCGTCGTAGTACGAGGCACGGATGTGGAACACCCAGGGGCTGGCCGGGTCGCGCAGGGATTCGGCACCCGTCAGCGGGGCGAAGAACGGAATCTTGCTCTGGTTGACCAGCGGCAGCGCGGCCAGCGAGGTGGGGGTGCCCACGTAGCCGAACAACGCAAACACGTCGTCGGCGATCAGCTTCTCGGTGTTGGCCTTGCAGCGGTCCGGCTCATAGCCGTCGTCCAGCGAGCGCAGCTCGATGGTGGTGCCGTTGATGCCGCCAGCAGCGTTTTGCGCGTCAAAGAACAGCTTGGCGCCGGCCTGCATCTGCAGGCCCAGCTGGGCTGCCGGGCCGGTCAGCGGTGCCGACTGGCCCAGGACCAGACGGCGACGATCCTGGGCGGCCACGCCGGTGCTGAACGGGACGGTGGCCAGCGCACCCAGGGCGCTGATGGAGGCTAGAACGTGACGGCGATGCAAGTGGGACTCCCGGATATATGGCTGTAGCGGACTGTCAGGCGGGACAACAGACCGGGCGACAGGTCGACTTTTGCGGTCGACGCCATTGTCCGGAAAACAGACTGACAAAAAAGGCCTTAATTGGCACGAGCTTAGCTGCTTGTGAAGGGCAAGTTCGGTAAGAAAACGAAAGCGCGTGGCGGCTGTGCAATAGTTCGCGCATGTCCGCCGTACTTCCAGGGTCTCCCGTGAACCTCACGCCACAGCTCGCACCACTGCCAGCCACTGAATCCTCACCGGACATTCGTATCGTCAAGGGGGCTTGCCCGCATGACTGTCCGGACACCTGTGCCCTGCGGGTGACGGTGCAGGACGGCCGGGTGACCAAGGTTCAGGGGCAGGCGGACCATCCGAGCACCCATGGCGCGCTGTGTACCAAAGTCTCGCGCTACCCGGAGCGTACCTACCATCCGGACCGGGTGCTACACCCCCTGAAGCGGGTCAGCGCCAAGCACGACGCGCCCCGATTCGAGCGCATCACCTGGGAACAGGCCCTGAGCGAGATCGGCGGGCGCCTGCGGGCCATTGCGGCGCGGGACCCGCAGGCCATCCTGCCCTACAGCTACGCCGGCACCATGGGCCAGTTGCAGGGGGAGGCCATGGCGGGCCGCTTCTTCAACCAGCTCGGGGCCTCGTGCCTGGACCGGACCATCTGTGCCTCCGCCGGTGGGGCCGGCCTGGCGGCCACCTATGGCCACAAGGTGGGCATGCACCTGCCTTTCTTCGCCGAATCGCGGCTGATCCTGATCTGGGGCAGCAACTCGATTGCCTCCAACCTGCACTTCTGGACCTTTGCCAACCAGGCCAAGCGCCAGGGGGCGCGGTTGATCTGCATCGACCCGCGCAAGACCGAGACGGCGGACAAGTGCCACCAGCATGTGGCCCTGTTGCCGGGCACGGACGGTGCTTTGGCCCTGGGGCTCATCCACGAACTGATCGCGCACGACTGGCTGGACCTTGACTACATTGCCCGCCATGTGGAGGGCTGGGACGAGTTGCGCAGCCGGAGCCAGGCCTGGACGCCGGAGCGCACGGCCGAGGAATGTGGCCTCACGGCCGACGAGGTGCGCGGACTGGCGCGTGAGTACGCCACCACGGCGCCGGCGGCGATTCGGCTGAATTACGGCATGCAACGGGTACGTGGCGGCGGCAATGCGGTGCGCCTGATTGCGCTGCTGCCCTGCCTGACGGGCGCCTGGCGCCACCGTGCTGGTGGGCTGCTGCTCTCCAGTTCCGGCTGGTTCGCGCCTTTCCGCAATCCGCGCCTGGAGCGGCCGGACCTGCGTGCGGGCCGGCCTTCCCGCACCATCAACATGAGCACCATTGGTGACGATCTGCTCCATCCGGGCTCGCCGGACTTTGGTCCGCAGATCGAGGCCTTGATCGTCTACAACAGCAACCCGGTGGCAGTGGCGCCGGAATCGCCCAAGGTGGTGGCCGGGTTCCAGCGTCCGGACCTGCTGACGGTAGTGCTGGAGCACTTCATGACGGACACGGCCGACCTGGCCGACTACGTTCTGCCGGCCACTACCCAGCTGGAGCACCTGGACATCCACACCAGCTACGGCCACACCGATGTGCTGATCAACGAACCGGCCGTGGCCCCGTTGGGCGAGGCCCGGTCCAACACCCAGATCTTCCGTGACCTGGCCTGCGCCATGGGTTTTGACGACCCGGCCTTCCGTGAGGACGACAACACCTTGCTGCGCCAGGCCTTTGGCCCGGCGGTGGACGTGGACCAGTTGCGGGAGCGCGGCTGGTTCAAGCTGCCGTTGGCGGACGCGCCGTTTGCGGAAGGCGGCTTCCCTTCGGCCACTGGCAAGGTCAACGCCAGCGGGGCGGACTACGTGCCCAACTACGAAAGCCGGCGCAGCACGCCGGACCTGGCCGCGCGTTACCCACTGGCGATGATTTCGCCGCCGGCGCGCAACTTTCTCAACAGCTCCTTCGTCAACGTCACCAGCTTGCGTGACATCGAAGGGGAGCAGTTGCTGGAGATGAACACCGAAGATGCCCAGGCTCGCGGGCTTGCTGATGGCCAGACGGTGCGTGTCTTCAACGACCGGGGCAGCTACCGTTGCCGGTTGGCGGTCAGTGTTCGCGCCCGGCCGGGTGTGGTTCATGGCCTGGGCATCTGGTGGCGCAAGCTGGGCCTGGACGGACGCAATGTGAATGAAGTGACTCATCAGCAACTGACCGACATGGGCCGGGCGCCGTGCTTCTACGACTGCCTGGTGGAGGTGTCCGCCGCGTGACTGGACTGACTGCGTCGAGGGCTGTGGCCCGGGATGGCTTCATGCGCCTGTGGCTGTGGGTGCCCCTGCTGCTGCTGGGCTGGGCACTGGGTGGTTGTGCGCAACTGGGCTATTACGGTCAGTCCCTGTCGGGGCATCTGTCGCTGGTTCGGTCGGCCAAGCCGGTGGATGACTGGCTGGCGCAGCCGGATCTGGATGCGACGCTCAAGCGCCAGCTGGAGCTCTCCAAGGCTTTGCGGGACTTTGCCTCTGCGCAGCTCCATCTGCCGGACAACGACAGTTACCGGCGTTATGCCGATCTGCACCGTGGGGCGGCGGTCTGGAACGTCGTGGCCACGCCGCCGCTGAGCTTGCAGCTCACGACCTGGTGCTATCCCATCATGGGTTGTGCGGGTTATCGGGGCTACTTCAAGCGTGATGACGCGGTGGCCTTGGCGGCGGCACTGAAGGCGGAGGGACTGGAGGCCTATGTCTATGGCGTGCCGGCTTATTCCTCGCTGGGCTGGAGCAACTGGTTCGGGGGCGACCCTTTGCTCAACACCTTCATCCAGTATCCGGAAGGTCAGCTGGCGCGGATGATCTTCCATGAGTTGGCCCATCAGGTGGCTTATGCCGCCGATGACACCACCTTCAACGAAAGCTTTGCCACGGCGGTGGAGCAGATCGGTGTGGCGCAATGGTTGGCTGGGCGGCCGGAGGCGCTCAAGGCGGACGAAGTGTCCCGTCAGCGCCAGGACCAGGTGCAGGGCTTGCTGCGCGGCAGCCGCGATCAATTGCGTGAGGTTTTCCAGAGCACGGCCAGCGACGATGAAAAGCGTGCGGGCAAGGCCGAAGTGTTTGCGCACCTGCGGCGCGACTATGAGGCGCTCAAGCGTGAGCAGTGGAATGGAGACGACCGGTTTGACCGATGGTTCTCCACCCTCAACACACCGGCGCTGGCCATTCAGGGCAGCTACACCGACCTGGTGCCGGACTTCATCCGGCTCTATGACCGGCAGGGCCGGGATTGGGACCGGTTCTATTCCGAGGTGAAGCGTCTCGCAAAATTGCCCAAGGATGAGCGGCGAGCGCAACTCGGAACATTCTAAAAACCTGTCTTGATGACGAATATGGATTGGCTATGGATATGGCCATAGCTATGGAAGCCAGGTTACCCACGGCCACCAACGCCAACGCTGAGATCACTGCAGTGAGGCATTTGACTGTGCAGTAAGCGGTGTCGGGAAGTGGCGGGGCGGGGCCTGTTTGCGTAAATCAAGGAAGGAATGGCCGGCGGAGCCGGACAGGAGGGACATGGAGCAAACAGGCCCCGCCCCGCCGCTTCCCAGCGCGGGCCACGAAGACTGTCACTCAAGCCCCAGCGTGGGCCACGAAGGCCCTCACTCCAGCCCTAGCGCGGGCCACGAAGACCCTTACTCCAGCCCCACCGCACCCACAACCTCCCTCAACACCAGCAGCCCCCGCCGCAGGTCAGCGCCTGCGCCGCGGTTTCTCCACCGCCGGACTGTCAGTCTTCCCGGCCACTTTGCCGCCAGACTTCACCTTGGTCACCTGCACCTTGGCCGCCGCCCCGGACGCCTTGGCCAGCAGCGCATCCAGCACCCGTCCCACCTCGGTCTCGATCTGCTTGCGAAACGCGCTCAGCAGGAAGCCCAGCTTGGCCTGCAGCTCGAAACTGCTGCCGGTCACTTCCAGGCTGCCATTCACCCCATCCCGCACGAACGTGACGGTATCGCTATCGTCCCCTTCATGGATGGTGCATTCCATCCCGTAGCGCTCTTCCAGCTCTTCCGCCCACGACAGCGCAATCGCGCGTGCGCGGGTCAGCCCGAAGGCGTGGGTGCGATGGACCTGAATGTCAGCCATGGGGTTGAATTATTTCAGGCCTTCAACCAGATCGATGTACTGTTGCATCGCTTCTTCCTGGCTCGTGCCCTCCAGGCCCTTCCACGCATCGAATTTTGCGCGGTTCACCATATCCGTGAAACCGGGGCGTTCACCCTCCACGTCGCCCGTGCTGGCCTGCTTGAACAGCGCATACAGCTTCAACAGCGTCATGTTGTCCGGACGCTCCGGCAGTTGCTTGGAGTCCGCGACAGCGGCGTCGAATTGTTCCTTGAGGCTCATGGTGTCTCCCAGAATGTTGACCGGGTCCCCATTGAGGACAATGGGGCTCTCGTGCCGAATGTTAACCAGCCCGCCGCTGCAGTTTGCCTGGGGCGCCCACTCTAGTTCAGTTCATGAAGAAAAGTCGGGATTCCGAGCGCATGACCGCCATGGACGCCGCCTGGCTGCGGCTGGACACGCCGTCCAGCCGCATGGCCATCCTGGGCGTGTGGCTGCTGCGCCCCGCCATCACGCTGGAGGCCCTGCGTGAGCGCGTGGCGGAGCGGTTGCTGCGCCATGACCGCTTCCGCCAGCGTGTGGTGGATGATGCCCAGGGGCCCCGCTGGGTCGAGGACGAGAACTTCGATCTGGCCCGGCATGTGGTGCCCGAGACCTTGCCGCGCAAGCGTGGCCAGCCTCCCGATGCCGCCCTGCAGCAGCGCGTGGCCGCCCTCGCGGCCCAGCCGCTCGCGCCGGCGCATCCGCTGTGGCAACTGCACCTGGTCGAGGCGCACGACGGCGGCAGCGCCCTGCTGGCGCGGGTGCATCATTGCATTGCGGATGGCATGGCCCTCGTCGCCGTGATCCTTTCCATCACCGATGGCGGCCCGATGCCTGCCCGACCCACCGGCCGCAGGGCCGGCGACGCGGATGCGCAGACCGATGCCGCGGCCGACACCGATGCCTGGGCCGAAGCCTTCCTCAAGCCGATCAACGACTGGACCGTCCGGGCGATGCAAAAACAGGCGGAGCAGCCCGCCGGCCGCGCCCGGCCGGCCCGCGCTCCCGCAACCACCCCGTCCGCCGACGCCGCCGAATTCCTGAGTGCCCGGATGGCCAGCGACATCGCCGCCCTGGCCTTCAGCGGTGACGATGCGCCCACCCGGCTCAAGGGCCGCCCCGGTGTGGCCAAGCGAGTGGCCTGGGGCCAGGGTGTCCCGCTGGACGCCGTGAAGGCCGTGGGCAAGTCCCTCGGGGTCTCGGTCAACGACGTGCTGATGAGTTGCGTGGCGGGCGCCATCGGTGCCTACCTGCGTGGCCATGGTGACGACACGCAGGGCCAGGAGATTCGCGCCATGGTGCCGGTGAACCTGCGGCCGATGGAGGAGGCCTGGCAACTCGGCAACCGCTTCGGTGTGGTGCCCCTGGTGTTGCCCATCGGCATCAGCAATCCGGTCCAGCGGCTCTATGCGGTGCACACCCGCATGAACGAGCTCAAGTCCAGCCTGCAGCCCGTGCTCGCCTTTGGCCTGATGGCGGCCGCGGGCCTGCTCAAGCCCGAGCAGCAAGCCCTGCTGAACGATTTCCAGCGCAAGGCCACGGCGGTCATGACCAATGTGCCGGGGCCGGCGCAACCCTTGCGCTTCTGCGGAGCCATGGTGGAGCGGGTGATGTTCTGGGTGCCGCAGTCGGGCGATGTGGGCGTGGGCGTCAGCTTGCTGACCTATGCGGGACACGTGCAGTTCGGGCTGCTGACCGACGCGGGGCTGTGCCCCGATCCTCAGGCCATCATCGACGCCTTTGTGCCGGAGTTCCAGCAGTTGCTGACCCTGGCACTGATGTTGCCCTGGGAAGCGGCGTCCTGATTCGACCGTCAGCCACCGGGATCTGACGGGCAGTCACTGCGCGTGATGGGCATTGACGGGCCTTGACGGGGGCCCCTCATTGGCCGTCACCGCGTTTTCCACGTGCACCCCTGAGCGGCGAAGAGGGGGGTGCCCATGACCCGTAAGGAGTAGGGCGCTCACTGGCGAGCGCGGGAAGCGCTGGCGCGACCGGCTTCGAATAATCCTGTTCATGCCTCCCGAAGTCCGGCGGCCTGTACCGCCGGATCCATTGGCATCAAAAGGAGCCTCAGGTGTCCACACCTTCCCCGTTGAGCGCTGCGGAATTTTCGCGTCGCGACCTTCTGTTAAGCGGCGCTGGTCTGGCGGCGTCCCTGGCGTTGCCGGGCGCTGCCCAGGCGGCTTCCAGCACTTCCAAGACCCAACCCCATCATCCGCAAGGAGTTCCACCCATGAGCAGCAGCTTCGTCACCACCAAGGACGGCGTCCAGATCTTCTACAAGGACTGGGGCGACAAGTCGGCCCAGCCCGTGGTGTTCTCCCACGGCTGGCCGCTGAGCTCGGACGACTGGGACACGCAGATGCTGTACTTCCTCCAGAAGGGCTTCCGCGTCATCGCCCACGACCGCCGCGGCCACGGCCGTTCCAGCCAGGTGGCCACCGGCCACGACATGGATCACTACGCCGATGACCTGGCCGCCGTGACCGAACATCTGGACCTGAAGCGCGCCATCCACGTGGGCCACTCCACCGGTGGTGGCGAAGTGGCGCACTACATTGCCCGCCATGGCAGCAAGCGCGTGGCCAAGGCCGTGCTGATCGGCGCCGTGCCCCCCATCATGCTGAAAACCGCCGCCAACCCCGGTGGCCTGCCGATGGACGTGTTTGACGGCATCCGTGCCGGCGTGGCCAACAACCGTTCGCAGTTCTACAAGGACCTGACGATCCCGTTCTACGGCTACAACCGTCCGAACGCCAAGGTCTCGGAAGGCATCCGCGAACACTGGTGGCTGCAAGGCATGGCGGGTTCCATCGTGGCCCACTATGAAGGCGTGAAGGCCTTCTCCGAAACCGACTTCACCGAAGACCTGAAGAAGATCGACGTGCCCACGCTGATCCTGCACGGCGACGACGACCAGATCGTCCCGGTGGCGGACTCGGCGCTGTTGTCGGCCAAGCTGGTCAAGGGCGCTCAGCTGAAGGTGTACCCGGGTCTGCCGCACGGCATGTGCTCCACGCACCCGGAACTGATCAATCCGGATCTGCTGGCCTTCTTCAAGGCCTGATGACCCGGGCCTGATACCCCAGGCCTGACCCTGCACCAGCGCTCCGCTTCCCCCTCGTGGCGGGGCGCCTGCAAACGAGTCTGACCGACTCCGTGTTTCCCCGCGCTCCCTGCTCGCAAGGCAGGGAGTGGCGGGGTTTTTGTCTTGTGGCCCCGGGGATCGTTCCGGACGGCCGTTTGATCGATCGGACCAGTGGCTGATTAGCTTATTGGCTTATTGGCCTGCAGGGGGTTGCCACAGTTCCACCGTGTTGCCTTCCGGATCGATCACCCAGCCGAACTTGCCGAACTCGGAATCGTCCGTTTTGTCCAGGACCTTGCAGCCCTCGGCGCGCAGGGCCTCCAGCAGGGCGGTCAGGTCTTCCACGCGGTAGTTGATGGTGAAGCCGGGTTTGCCAGCAGGGAAGCTGTCGCCGCCGGCGGTGCCAATGGACCAGATGGTGGAGCCGTTGATGGGTTGGCCGGCTGCATCGGCCCAGGTGAAGGCCGTGCCACCCCAGGATTGAACGTCGATGCCCAGATGGGTCTGGTACCAGGCTCCCAAGGTGGCCGGGTCCTTGGCGGCGAAGAAGATGCCGCCGATGCCAGTGACTCGCTTCATTTTCCGGGCTCCCGTCGTGAAGGCTGCGATGGCGCAGCGTAACTGGGTTTTCAGCAGCTGTCGCGGCCGCGCAACCCGCTAGCATCCCGAGGCATCAGAACAAAGCCAACGGAGACGCGCATGGAATGCTTCACCCTGAACGAAGACGCGGGCGTGGCCCACCTGGTTCTCAACCGGCCGGCGGAGATGAACACCATGTCGCCGCAGATGTGGCGGGAGCTGGAGGATCTGCTCAGCCAGCTGCATCGCAGCGCCACCGTGCGGGCCGTGGTGATTTCTTCCACAGGCAAACACTTCAGCGCCGGCATGGCGCTGGACACCTTCAAGAACGGCGCCATCCAGCTCGACGACCGCAGCGCCGAAGGCCGTGCCGGTATCGTGGATCAACTGGCCGACATGCAAAAGGCGTTCAACCAGCTGGATGAACTTCGTGTGCCCACCATCGCCGCGATCCATGGCGGCTGCATCGGGGGGGCGGTGGACATGGTCGCCGCCTGCGACATCCGTCTGGCCAGCGCCGACGCCTTTTTCTGCATCCAGGAAATCAACATCGGCATGACGGCTGACCTGGGCACGCTGCAACGCCTGCCCAAGCTGATGCCCCTGGGCCTGGTCAAGGAGCTGGCTTACACCGGGCGGCGCTTGCCCGCCTCACGCGCGCTGTCGGCGGGGCTGGTCAATGAGGTCTTCGAGACCCATGAGGCATGTGTGGCGGCGGCGCTGCAGTGTGCTGGCGAGATCGCGCAGAAGCCGCCCGTGGCGGTGTGGGGCAGCAAACAGGCAATTCACTACGCGCGCGACCATGGCGTGAAGGACAGCCTGCAGCAGATGGGCTGGCTGCAGGCCGCCATCTGGCAGAACGGCAATCTGATGGAGGCCTTTGCAGCCGCGCAGGCCAAGCGCCCCACCGCGTTCCCGGACCTGGCGCCGCTGAAGTTCTTCCGGGAAAGCTGAACGCCACGCGTCGCGGCATCCCGCACCCACAAACGCAGACGCCGCCCGGAGGCGGCGTCGTCCAGCGGGCAGCGGCCCGGCTTACTTGCTGGCGGCCTTGGCACCCACCTTCGCACGGCCGGCGGCTGTCGGATAGGCGTCCATCACCCGAACCGGGTCGGCGCTGGCCAGGAACTGGGTGTATTGCGAGGCGCTGCAGGCCAGGGTCTTGCCTTCCTGCGCCTCACCACGGTACTGGCCCTTGGTGTAGACGAAGCGATATTCGTTGCCGGCGGCGGGCGCGTCGAACTTCACGTCGTTCTTGGCGGCGCATTCGGCGCGCAGGGCCTTGGCTTCGGTGGACTCCGGCGTGGCCGCTTGAGCCAGCGATGCCAGCGAGGACGACAGGGCCAGAACGACAACAGCGGCGGTGCTCAGCGTGCGCTTCATGCGAATGCTCCAGGAAGAAATCAGTGACAACATCCCCAAGGGAACCTCTGCATAACTCCCGCGAGGAGTTATGCAGAGATTCCCCTAGCTTATAGGCTTGACTTTGCCTCTGCCAACCATGACTCGGGGGTCAGGTCGCGCACATGTTCAGGGTTTGTTCCGAGCCGCTGCCCGTCACTTGCTGCTAGTAAAGCGCTGCCTCACTCCACCGCACCGAAGCGGCGTCACCTCGGCTCGCGGGAGTTATGCAGAGGTTCCCGGACGCCTTCGGCCTGGTCGTATTGCCCTGCCAGTTGGAACAGATGCTCGCGGGAGGCGGGCTCCAGATAGGGCAGCAACAATCCCAACACATGGAAGGCGCCGCGCATCAGCGCTTCACCCGCGCGCTCGGGTTCCAGCGCGTTGCGCGGGTCCCGCACATATTCATAGCTGAGCCAGTAACTCAGCAGCACCACCATCGCATTGGCAGTCGGCACGGCCTCGCGCACCTGCATGGTCAGCGCGCCGCCTTGCTTGAGCCCGCTCAGGATGCTGACCATGGCCTGGTTCTTCTGCGTCAGCACATTCTGGAAATGGGTTTCCAGCTTGCGGTTCTTGGACAGCAGATCGTTGAGGTCGCGGTACAGGAAGCGGTGCTGCCAGATCAGTTCGAACAGCATGTGGAAGAACAGCCAGGCGTCTTCCACATTGCGCACATTCTCCGTGGCCGTCAGCAGCTCCGAGAGCGACCGCTCATAGCGGCCGAACAGGGCGTTGATCAGCTCGTCCTTGGCAGGGTAGTGGTAGTAGAGGTTGCCAGGCGAAATCCCAAGCTCGGCGGAAATCAGCGTGGTCGACACGTTCGGCTCGCCAAAGCGATTGAACAGGTCGAGCGTGACTTCAAGGATGCGTTCGGCGGTGCGGCGCGGCTTCTTGGTGGCCATGGGATGAGATGCAGATTTGCGGCGATTCTGTCATCAAGCTGACCCGTCTGACGCGTAGAGGCCCCATCTTCGTGGCCCAATTCCCCAAATCAGCGCGTTCTTGAGGGCCTGCCTACAATCGCCGCCCATGCTCGTAAGCTCCCCTCCCACGCCGGCGCCCCTGGCGCCGTCGGCCGGCGGCCCGCCCGCCCTCCGCTTCCATTCGGTCAGCAAGACCTACCGCGCCGGCCAGGTCAAGGCCCTGGACCAGGTCAGCTTTGATATCCAGCCCGGTGAATTCTTTGGCCTGCTCGGCCCCAACGGCGCCGGCAAGACCAGCCTGATCAGCATCCTGGCCGGCCTCTCCCGCGCCAGTGGGGGTTCGGTGTCGGTGCTGGGGCACGATGTGGTGAACGACTACGCCGAAGCCCGCAAGCGGCTGGGCATCGTGCCGCAGGAGTTGGTCTTCGACCCGTTCTTCAGCGTTCGCGAGACGCTGCGCATCCAGAGTGGCTACTTCGGTGTGCGCAACAACGACGACTGGGTGGATGAGCTGCTGCTCAACCTTGGCCTGGCGGACAAGGCCCACTTCAACATGCGCCAGCTGTCCGGCGGCATGAAGCGCCGGGTGCTGGTGGCCCAGGCGCTGGTGCACCGGCCGCCGGTCATCGTGTTGGACGAGCCGACCGCCGGTGTCGACGTGGAACTGCGCCAGACCCTGTGGCAGTTCATCGCCCGCCTGAACCGGGAGGGCCACACCGTGCTGCTGACCACGCACTACCTGGAAGAGGCGGAGGCCCTGTGCCACCGCATCGCCATGTTGAAGCAGGGCCGCGTGGTGGCGCTGGACCGCACCACCGAGCTGCTGGCCGGCCGTGCCTCCACCATGCTGCAGTTCAAGACGGATGCCGCCTTGCCCGCCTCGTTGCGAGACCAATCCCGCATCACCGGCCGCATTGTGCAGATCAAGGCGCATGACGCGGCCGAGGTGGAACGCATCCTCGCCACGCTGCGCGAGGCCGCCTGCCCGGTGGAAGACCTGGAGATCGGCCGAGCCGACCTGGAGGACGTGTTCCTCGAAATCATGCAAGGAGCGCACGCATGAGCGGCGGCACTTTTGGTGGCATCCAACTCGCGGGTGCCCGCACCCTTTTCTACAAGGAAGTGCTGCGCTTCTGGAAGGTCGGCTTCCAGACCGTGGGCGCGCCTGTGCTGACGGCGGTCCTGTACCTGCTGATCTTCGGCCATGTGCTGGAAGACCATGTCAAGGTCTACGGAACGGTGGGCTACACCAGCTTCCTGATTCCCGGGCTGGTGATGATGAGCGTGCTGCAGAATGCCTTTGCCAACAGCTCCTCCTCGCTGATCCAGAGCAAGATCACCGGCAACCTGGTGTTCCTGCTGGTGACCCCGCTGTCGCACTGGGCCTGGTATCTGGCCTATGCGGGCGCCTCCGTGGTGCGCGGCCTGATGGTGGGGGTGGGCGTGTTTGCGGTGACCTGCTGGTTCGCGCCGCCCGGGTTGGCCCAGCCGGGCTGGATCCTGGTGTTTGCGGTGCTGGGCGCCGGCATGCTGGGCTCCCTGGGGTTGATCGCCGGGTTGTGGGCGGAGAAGTTCGACCAGATGGCGGCCTTCCAGAACTTCATCATCATGCCCATGACCTTCCTGTCGGGCGTGTTCTATTCGGTGCATTCGCTGCCGCCCTTCTGGCAGGGCGTGAGCCACCTGAACCCATTCTTCTACATGATCGACGGCTTCCGGCACGGCTTCTTCGGCGTGAGCGACGTCTCGCCCTGGACCAGCCTGGCGGTGGTCGGCCTGAGCTTCTGCGTGGTGGCCGGCACCGCCCTGGAGCTGCTGCGCCGGGGCTACAAGATTCGCGGGTGAAGTAAACTCACGTCCATGGCTGACCCGACCCCCCACGAAGTGCAAAGCTACATCGCCCAGGGCCTTCCCTGCACCGAACTGCAGGTGGAAGGCGATGGGCGCCATTTCTTTGCCACCATCGTGTCGGCCGAATTCGAGGGCCTCAGCCGGGTGCGCCGCCATCAGCGCGTGTACCAGGCCTTGGGCGACCGCATGCGCGAGCAGATCCACGCGCTGTCGATGAAGACCCTGACTCCCGCAGAATGGGCCCAGCAGGGCACCGTCCTGCATCACCATTCCTGACAGCCACCCTGCCGAACAGCGGGTGGCGGTGTGGCGCCGTCCGGTGATCCCGCTGCCGTCCCGCTGAACTGAACGTTCAACGAGGACACCGCATGATCACCCTGGCGCTTTCCAAGGGCCGCATCTTCGAAGAGACCCTGCCGCTGCTGGCGAGCGCCGGCATCCGGGTACTGGAAGACCCGGAGAGTTCCCGCAAGCTCATCCTCCCGACCAACCATGCCGATGTGCGCGTGGTGCTGGTGCGGGCCACCGATGTCCCCACCTACGTGCAGTACGGTGGCGCGGACATCGGCGTGGCCGGGCGTGACGTGCTCATTGAGCATGGTGGCGCCGGGCTGTACCAGCCGCTGGATCTGCAGATCGCCACCTGCCGCATGAGCGTGGCCGTGCGGGACGACTTCGATTACGCCGGTGTGGTGCAGCAGGGCTCACGCCTGCGCGTGGCCACCAAGTACACCAGCATTGCGAGCCAGCATTTCGCCGACAAAGGCGTGCACGTCGACCTGATCAAACTCTATGGCTCCATGGAGCTGGCCCCGCTGACCGGGCTGGCGGACGCCATCGTGGATCTGGTCTCCACCGGCAGCACACTCAAGGCGAATCGGCTGATCGAGGTGGAGCGCATCATGGACATCTCTTCCCGTCTGGTGGTGAACCAGGCCGCACTCAAGCTCAAGCGCGAGGCCCTGAAGCCGTTGATCGATGCCATTGCGGCGGCGGTGTCCGCCGGTGCCGCTGCCTGAGCCGCGGAGCCCCACCATGCTGAACCTGCGTACCCTGCACACCACTGACGCCGATTTCGAGGCGGCATTCCAACGCGTGCTGCATTGGTCGGCCGAGACGGACGCCGAGATCGAGACCCGGGTGGCCGACATCCTGGCCAGCGTGCGCCACCACGGCGACGCGGCGGTGCTGGATTACACCGCGCGGTTCGACCATCTGGAGGCCGCATCGGTGGGCCAGCTGGAATTGACCCGTGAAGAGCTGAAGGCTGCGTTTGAAGGGCTGCCGCCCGCGCAGGCCCAGGCGCTGACCCAGGCGGCCGAGCGGGTTCGCCTCTATCACGAACGTCAGAAGAAGGCCTGCGGCGAAAGTTGGAGCTATCGGGACGAGGACGGCACGCTGCTGGGCCAGAAGGTGACGCCGCTGGACCGGGTGGGTATCTATGTGCCGGGGGGCAAGGCGGCCTATCCGTCCAGCGTGTTGATGAACGCGATTCCGGCGCAGGTGGCCGGTGTGCCTGAGATCGTGATGGTGGTGCCGACACCGCGCGGGGAAAAGAACCCGCTGGTGCTGGCTGCCGCCTATGTGGCGGGGGTGCACCGGGCCTTCACCGTGGGGGGCGCACAGGCCGTGGCCGCATTGGCCTACGGAACGGCGACGATCCCGCGGGTGGACAAGATCACCGGCCCTGGCAACGCGTATGTGGCCAGTGCGAAGAAGCATGTGTTCGGGCAGGTGGGCATCGACATGATCGCCGGACCGAGCGAAATTCTGGTGCTGGCTGATGGGACAACGCCGCCGGACTGGGTGGCGATGGACCTGTTTAGCCAGGCGGAACATGATGAGCTGGCGCAGAGCATCCTGCTGTGCCCCGATCTGGCGTATATCGGCGAGGTGCGCGCGGCGATTGAGCGGCTGCTGCCAGGGATGCCACGGCAGGCCGTGATCCGGGCCTCGCTGGAAGGCCGCGGGGCGCTGATTCACACGCGCTCGATGGAGGAGGCCTGCGAGATCAGCAACCGGATCGCGCCGGAGCACCTGGAGGTGTCCAGCAGCGACCCGCATCGCTGGGAGCCGCTGTTGCGGCATGCGGGGGCGATCTTCCTGGGGGCGTATACGAGTGAGTCGCTGGGGGACTACTGCGCAGGGCCTAACCATGTGCTGCCAACCTCTGGGACGGCGCGGTTTTCGTCGCCGCTGGGGGTGTATGACTTCCAGAAGCGGTCGAGCTTGATCGAGGTGAGCGAGGCGGGCGCCCAGGTGCTGGGGCCGATCGCGGCCACGCTGGCCTATGGGGAAGGGCTTCAGGCCCATGCGCAGGCGGCGGAGTTCAGGCTCAGGAAGCCTACGGGGGGGTGAGAGGAGCCTTGCGCTTGGAGCTCCGCTTCCCTATTGGGAGCTCCGCTTCCCTGCTGAGAGCTCCGTTCCCGGGCTGAGAGCCCCCGCTGCCGCGCTGCGAGCCTCTGCCTTTGCGCTGAGAGCCTCTGCCTTTGCGCTGAGAGCCCCGCCGTGCCCGCGCCCCGCCGTGCCCCTGCCCCCCGCCAGAAGGAGAAGGCCAGGGGCCTGTTGACTCCATGTCATTCCTGTCCGGCTCCGCCGGCCATTCCCTTCTTTACTTACGTCAACAGGCCCCTGGCCTCCTCCTTCCGAACCGAGGACCCCCTCAAGCCCCCAAGCCGCTCAAGCCGCTCGAGCTGCTCTAGCCGCACGAGTTGCACGACTTCCACGGTTTCGGCAGTGGCTGAGTCGGGGCATGTCGGCTGCCCGGCGTGGCGTGGGGCTTCCCTTGATATGGGGGCAGGCGTCATCCGCACAAAAGCGCTGAACTGGCATAGCATGTCCCCGGAGACACAAGCCAGAAGGACGTCGTATGAAGTTCTCGGATCTTCGCTTGGGCATGCGCATCTCGCTGGGCTTCGCCGCCGTGCTGCTGGCCACGCTGGTGGTTGGCGTGGTCGCCATCACGCGGTTGCACGTCATCCAGGGCAACGTGCAGGAGATGGCCAATAACTGGATCCCATCCATCAACGCCATCAACGCGTATCGGGGCCAGATCAACGAACTCAGGCGCGCAGAACTGGGCGTGGCGCTGCAGGAGTCGCAGCCGGGGCTGGACCAGGAACTGGACCGCATCCGCACCCTTCGTGACAAGACGCTGCCGGACCTGGCCAAGAAGTACGAGGACTTGATCTCCTCCGCCGATGAACGCGCGCTGTGGAAGGAATCCCAGACGCGTTATGCCGAGTTCATCGCGCTGCAGGACAAGCTCATCGCGGATCGCAAGGCCGGTGACCGCGCCCAGTATGTGGCGCAGGCCGTGGGCCGTTCCAAGGACGCGTTCAGTAGCCTGGTGGGCAGTATCCAGAAACTGGTGGAGATCAACACCCAAGGCGCGCAGGAAGGTTATGCGGAGTCCCAGCGGGTGTTCAGCACCGTGCTCACCACCATGGTGGTGCTGATCGCCTTGGCCATCGCCGCAGGCATCGCGCTGGCCTGGTACCTCACACGCAGCACCGTGCGGCCACTGACGCAGATGGTGGGTGTGGCGCAACGCGTGGCCGAAGGTGATCTCGCCGTGCAGGTGGATGTCTCGCGGCGCGACGAACTGGGCCAGTTGGCTCGCGCCCTCTCCGACATGCGCGACTCACTCAACGGCTCCATCACGGCTGTACGTACCAGCGCTGACAGCATCGCCCTGTCCAGCAGCGAGGTGGCCGCCGGCAGCAGCGATTTGTCCGCCCGCACCGAACAAATGGCTTCCAGCCTGGAAGAGACTTCGGCCACCATGCAGGCACTCACCGACACCGTTCGGCAGAACGCCGACGCCACTCGGCAGGCCAGCCAGCTGGCACAAAGTGCCAGCGAGGTGGCCGGCCGGGGCGGCACCGTGGTGTCCGAGGTGGTGAACACCATGGACGAGATCAATGCGTCCTCCCGCAAGATTGCCGACATCATCGGCACCATCGATGGCATCGCTTTCCAGACCAACATCCTCGCGCTGAACGCCGCTGTGGAAGCCGCCCGTGCCGGTGAGCAGGGCCGTGGCTTCGCCGTGGTGGCCGGCGAGGTGCGCTCGCTCGCGCAACGCAGTGCGGAAGCGGCCCGGGAGATCAAGGGCCTGATCGGTTCCTCCGTGGAACGGGTGGAGACAGGCGCACGGCTGGTGGGCGACGCAGGCGAGACCATGCGTGAGATCGTCTCGGCCGTTCAGCGCGTCACGGACATCATCCAGGAGATTTCCAGCGCCACGCAGGAACAGAGCACCAGCCTGATGGAAGTGGGGCAGGCGGTGCAGCGGCTGGACGAAGTGACGCAGCAGAACGCGGCATTGGTGGAGGAATCCAGCGCGGCGTCTGAGTCGTTGCGTGAGCAGGCAGGTAGCTTGAAGCAGGTGGTGGCGCAGTTCAGGTTGCAGGGGTGAGTGAGAGAGCCGCTGCACCATTCCTCGCCACAGCGCCCGCTATGGCTGTGATTGACTGGCATGCCATCGTGCTCCCCAATTGCCGAACCAAACAGCCAGGCACGCGGTCAAGGCGAGGACCGCTGATTTGAAGATAAAAGGCATATTGACACCATGGCCCGCCGCGTAGAGGCCAATGGCGCCGAGCGCCCAGCCAATAGCGGCCAGTACCGCACCATGCCGGATATTTCCGGAACGTGTGCTGGCAATCACGAGAAGCGAACATCCAAGAAAAATGAGAATTTGCATCGGAGACTACGTTGCGCTGTGGAATTGGCCATCGCCGCCATTCATGCATCGGTGACGATGGCAATGACCTGCCTGCAAAGAGTTCCAAAAGTCCCATTGATCGCCAATAGCAAATGCTCGTGCCCTTGATTGGGACAAGTCCTGAGGAACTGTTGTTTGGGCGGCGGCCGCGCGGTCATCCGGCCGGCGGCATCCACCACGGCAGAAAGCCGTGCGGTTTCTGCACTAAGCTGCGAAACAGCCCTTCGGGCGTCGGCGCGCAGCAGCGAGCGACGTTGAAGCGACCCCTGGACCCCGACAACACCGCGCGCAGCCCATGCAATTGCCTATCCACGTCGTCGACGCCTTCACCTCGCAACGCTTCCGAGGAAACCAGGCGGCAGTCGTTCCCCTGGACCAGTGGCTGCCCGATGCCACCTTGCAGGCCATCGCTGCAGAGAACAACCTGTCCGAGACATCGTTCCTGGTCTTCAACGCCGCCAGAAACACCTTCGAGATCCGCTGGTTCTCGCCGCTCAAGGAAATCGCCTTCTGCGGCCACGCAACGCTGGCGAGTGCCTTTGTGCTGTTCGAGGCCGACCCCCAACGGCAGAGCCTCATCTTCAGCGCCGCGGCGGTGGGTGATGTCATCGCAACGCAGACCGGGGGCGGGCGGATCCGCATGACCTTCCCACGGCGCGACGCTCATGCCGTGGACGAACCGCCTGCGGCCCTTCGCAACGGCCTGGTGCCGGCGCCAACACACTACCTCGTCAACCAACAGGCCTATGTGGCGGTCTACGCGTCTGAGGCCGAAGTGCTTGCGGTCAGGCCGGATCTGGAGCGCCTCAAGTCCCTCGGCCCGCTCGATGTGGTGGTCACTGCACCCGCAAGGCCTGGCGCCGACTACGATTTCGTCAGCCGCTACTTCTGGCCAGCCAACGGGGGTGAGGAGGACCCCGTCACGGGGTCGATCCACGCCGCTCTTGCGCCATATTGGGCCGACCGACTGGGCCGGAACATCCTGGTGGGACACCAGGCGTCACAGCGCACTGGCACCCTTTACTGCGAGGTCCATCAGGACCGGGTCGAGGTCTCAGGCCATTGCACCCGCTACCTGAGCGGGACCATCACGGTCTGACGGCGGGCGAAGGAACGCGCCATGCAGGAGATCTACATCAGTACCGACATCGAAACCGATGGCCCGATCCCCGGGCCGCATTCGATGCTCAGCCTCGGGGCCGCCGCCTACACGGCAGACAAGCAGCTGCTGGCCACCTTCTCCGCGAATCTGGAGACCCTGCCCGGTGCCAGCGCCCATCCGGAAACCGCCGCCTGGTGGGCCACCCAACCGGAGGCCTGGGCCGCCTGCCGTACCCGCCTGGAAGCCCCCGAGGTCGCCATGCGCCGCTATGCGGACTGGATCGCCACGCTGGCGGGCAAACCGGTCTTTGTCGGCTATCCGGCCGGCTTTGATTTCCTCTTCGTCTACTGGTATCTGATCCGCTTCACCGGCAAGAGCCCATTCAGTTTCTCGGCGCTGGACATCAAGAGCTACGCCATGGCGGTCCTGGGCACCGACTTTCGCGCCACCACCAAGCGCCGCATGCCCAGCCACTGGTTCGACCCGTTGCCGCATACCCATGTGGCCCTGGATGACGCGATCGAGCAAGGCGCCATGTTCTGCAACATCCTGCAGGACACCCCGGCCCGCAACAACAGCAAGAACACGGCCCACAGCGGCTCTGCAGCCAGCCGCGATGAGGACCGCGAAGGCTGACACGTTCCGGGCGCTGAGCACACGCCAGCACCGGCTTCATTGGCGCGGCCGGTGGCCTGACGCTGTTCATTGGTGGTGTCGAATGGGTCTCGCATGACATCGGCCGCGCCCAGGGGCATCTGGCCTCGGTGCTGTGCGTGCTGGCGGGCCTGGCCACGCTGGTCTGGACTGTGGGCCACCTGCGCCGGGCCACCCATCCGGTCGTGAGCCTCTCGCCCTTTGAACACCGCAGCTTCGTGGTCTCTACGGTGGGCGGCACGCTGGCGGCCACCGCCATCCAGTCCACACCGTTCCTGCTGCCCTTGCTGTTCCAGCTCGGCATGGGCAGGGACGCGGTGAGCGCGGGTGCCATGCTGCTGCCGTATTTCGCGGCCAACCTCGGCATGAAGACGGTGACCACGCCCATCCTGCAGCGCTTCGGGTTCCGGACGGTGATGATTGCCTCGGGGCTGATCAGTGCGCTGAGCATTGCCGCCTTTGCCCTGGTGGATGCCCAGACGCCCTGGGTGCTGCTGATCAGCCTGCTGATCGTGAGCGGGGCGTCGCGATCCATGTCGATGACGGCCATCAACACCCTGGCCGTGGCCGACCTGCCGCAGCACAAACTGGGCGCCAGCTCCACGCTGGCCGCCATCTCCAGCCAGGTGGCGGGCGCGATGGGCGTGGCGGTCGGCGCGTTGGTGCTGGCGGCCATGGCCCATCTGGGCGGCCGGGAGCATTTGGCGGTCGGCGACTTCTCGGCTGCGTTCCTGGTCGTGGCAGTCTTCAATGCCTTGGCGGTGGTGCAGTTCTGGCGCATGCCGCATCAGGCCGGCGCGGAGATCCTGCGGCCGCGCGAATCACGCGGCTGAGGGGCTCATTCCTCGGACTGGAGCGCCTGTTCCCAGACAGACAGCGCAGCCTCGAAGATCGAGCCCTTGCCCAGCGCCGCCGGGTCGCTGGCTCAGGGCAATGTGTCGGAGATGGCCAATTCCTCACCCTGCAGGACAAGCTGATTGCCGATCTCAAGGCTGGTGACCGCGCTCAATACGTGGCACCGGCCGTGGGCCGCTCCAAGGAGGCGTTCAGCAGCGTGGTGGGCAATATCCAGAAGCTGGTGGATATCAACACCCAGGGCGCGCAGGACAGTTATGTGGAGTCCCAGCGCGTGGCACAGAGTGCGAGCGAGGTGGCCGGCGAGGTGCGTTCGCTCGCACAACGCAGCGCCGAAGCAGCCCGGGAGATCAAGGGCCTGATCGGCTCCTCGGTGGAACGGGTGGAAACCGGTGCGCGGCTGGTGGGCGACGCCGGCGAGACCATGCGAGAGATCGTCTCCGCCGTGCAGCGCGTCACGGACATCATCCAGGAGATATCCAGCGCCACGCAGGAATAAAGCACCAGCCTGATGGAGGTCGGCCAGGCCGTGCAACGCCTGGATGAGGTCACCCAGCAGAACGCCGCGCTCGTGGAAGAATCCAGCGCCTCGGAGTCGTTGCGTGAACAGGCGGGCAGCCTGAAGCAGGTGGTCGCGCAGTTCCGGTTGCAGGAGTGAACGGCATGACGTGAGACAGAACGGACTTGCGGTCGTCTAGTCCGTCTGTCCGGCTGGATGTCACGTCAGTTGATGACTATCCAACTGAATCCTTCCATGACGGTCCACGGTTGAGCTGCCTTGCACGACGCAACCGTGGAACTGTTGGAATTGATGCTGACCTGCCTGCCTTCCGCGTGTGCGGTCAGCAACGTGGCATACACCAGGCGACAAGCTTCCGGGCTGACACCGTTGGGAGCGGTGATTCGCAAGTTGCAGATTCTTGGCCAACTTAGCTCGCCGACGCTCCCTACGAGTACATCAGCTGTTATTGGGTCCACCGCCGGTGCAACGACCGCACCGGTGCAGGAATAAGCAGCAATCGCAGAGGTGGAAATTGACGCCGAAATTATTGGAGCGAGTATGTGCTTTGAAATGTTCATTTGTGAATGAATTGTCCTGTTGCCTTAGATGTCGTGGCTAGAAAAAAACCACCCCCAGAAGCTTTGAGATAAAGGATGGAGAGTTGCTGGATAATTTCGTTGAACGGAACTTTGCCGCTTGATGTCCGGTGCTATTCAGGACAAGGACGGTATTGGATTGTTCATTGCCAAAATGAACGTCTACACGGCCAGCCGGACTTCCATAAGAAAAAGCGACTCTTTTGGGGTCCGACCAGGCATTGACTCGACTGTCCCCGGCACACGCTTGAGGATAGGCCATGATGTCGTGGTAGCAGTCCCCTGTGGCCCGTTCATGTAATTGATAACCGTGCCCATATCGGAAGGGGGTTGGCGTAGGATCATGTGCGACGTCGTGCCTGGCCCCCAACAAGTGTCCGATTTCATGAGCCAGACTGTAGTTGCCGACAAAGCAATCAGCAGCTATCGACGCGAATGCTGTTTCCGGTGTTGCTAATATCTGTTTTGAAACACCGCAGTCTGTTTCGATCGTGTCAACAATGATGACGATGTCAGCTTCGGATTCGTTTCTCGCCTTGATGATTGCGTTGGAGCGCATTGCCGCATCCCGAGCTTTCACCGAATTTCCGTAGTTTTTTGGCGTAGAGGTGATCCCTACTAGTCTGGCCCGCAGATTTATATTGCTATATAGAAATGAGTCATTGAGGGACCCGACGGCAGTCTGGCTTGCGGCCTGGATATTTCCGACGTAACGCTCGGCATTCGGAGTAAATGCAATAAAAACGTTCAGTGTGCTGGGCGCGTTTGATGACGTTGCTCGCGTGGCCGTGGATCCGTGCACGAGATTGGCGGTTGTGCTCATTCCACCTTCGCTTGCTGATTCGGCGCCAGCCGGTGCGGATGGAGGGTGCTCCGGCTGGAATCCAGAAGGGTTAATCTCAATGAATGCATGTAACGAATCGCTCAATGATCTAATGATGTATCTATGGCTAGGTGTTTGAAGCGAGCCATAGATCTGAGTTCCTTGCACTGTGACGACCGCTTTTCCGCCAGCATCTATATCTCCGAACCAGGTGATGCTTCCATCGGTGTGATGCTCTTCCTTTGTCCTTCTAAGGCTTAAACGCATGCCGTCGGGCATTTGAATAGCCACTATCGTTGAGGAGAATGCCCTCGTATCGATGAATGCGGCTATCGCTGTACGTGTAGATGGATTTCGCCGTATTTCGACTAGGCGGTCTCGAGCAGCCTGCGGTAGAGCTATGGATTCCTGCTCTCTTTTTATGATTCCGCTGGAGGCTAAAAGAGAAGCCCCTTGTGCGTGTACTTGTGCATGGGCGCCCGCGATCAGAAGGAAGGTTAGAACTATGAGTGCAATATTCTTCATGAGAAGTCCTGATTCCCGACATACGGTGCCGGCCGTGTATGAAAGCTCCAGCGCCACGCACCGTCGCCGTTAACTGGCGAGTGACAAGAGTCTATCTGTGTCGAAATTGGAATGAATAAGGACTTTCTCTTGGTGAATAATAGGGATGGAATGGCTGATTGTTATTAATTGGAGTGATGCATTTTATAAATATTGATTAAATGCTGAGGTCGGATATTTGGTAGTTGCACAGACCCAGGCCCGGCGCTGCACAATCGCTCCGATGAACGAGATCTACCTCAGCACCGACATCGAAACCGACGGCCCCATTCCCGGCCCGCATTCGATGCTGAGCTTCGCCTCAGCCGCCTACACCGCCGACAAGCAACTGGTCGCCACCTTCTCCGCCAATCTGGAGACCCTGCCTGGTGCCAGCGCGCATCCGGAAACCGCCGCCTGGTGGGCCACCCAGCCTGAGGCCTGGGCCGCTTGTCTCACCCACCTGGAAACGCCTGAGTCCGCCATGCGCCGATATGTGGACTGGATCACCACGCTGCCCGGCAAGCCCGTGTTTGTCGGCTACCAGGCCGGGTTCGACTTGCTGTTCGTCTACTGGTACCTGATCCGCTTCACCGGCAAGAGCCCGTTCAGCTTCTCGGCCCTGGACATCAAGAGCTACGGCATGGCCGTGCTGGGCACCGACTTTCGCGCCACCACCAAGCGCCAGATGCCCAAGCACTGGTTCGATGCGCTGCCCCACACCCACGTGGCCCTGGACGACCCCATCGAGCAGGGCGCCATGTTCTGCAACATCCTGCAGGACACCCCCGCCCGGACAGGCCGCAAGAACGGATCCGGCGCTGGAGCCACGGCCAGCCGCGACAACGACCGCGAAGACTGACACGTTCAGGGCGCTGAGCACACGCCGGCACTAGGGAGTTGATTGACATTGTCAACTTTCGTGCCTAAGCTGCCGGCATTGCTGTATCCCGCTGGCACGCGCTGCCGGCCGCCCCACAATGTCCCTTGCTCCCCAAAGCCGCCGCGTGACGTTGGCCATCGCCGCCGTGATGTTCATGCTGGTGCTGGATGGTTCCATCCTGAACACATCCCTGCCGGCCATTGCCGCGTCCCAAGGTGTGCCACCGCTGGCGCTGAGCGCCGTGGTCACGGCCTATCTGCTTGCCGCCTCTGCCGTGCTGCCCTTGTCCTCCTGGCTCGGAGAGCGCCATGGCATGCGCAAGATCTTTCTGGTCGGCGTGGGGCTCTTCACACTCGCCTCGCTGCTCTGCGGCCTGGCCCAGACCCCCGGCCAACTGGTGCTGGCCCGCGTGCTGCAGGGCGCTGGTGGCGGTCTGCTGCTGCCCATTGGCCGCACGATTGCCTTGCGTGGCGCACGCAAGGAAGACATTGTCGGCATCCAGGCACTGCTGGTCTGGCCGGCCCTGTTCGGCCCGGTGTTGGGTCCGCCGCTCGGTGGCTTCCTGAGCACCTATGCCACGTGGCGCTGGAACTTCCTGCTGAACGTGCCGATCGGCCTCATCGGCATGGCGCTGCTGGCCCGCTGGGTGCCCCGCGACGAACCCGGCCCGGCCCGCCCGTTCGACATGGTCGGCTTCATTGGCGCGGCCGGTGGCCTGACGCTGTTCATTGGCGGTGTCGAATGGGTCTCGCATGACATTGGCCGCGCCCAGGGGCATCTGGCCTCGGTGCTGTGCGTGCTGGCGGGCCTGGCCACGCTGGTCTGGACGGTCGGCCACCTGCGCCGGGCCACCCATCCGGTCGTGAGCCTCTCGCCCTTTGAACACCGCAGCTTCGTGGTCTCCACGGTGGGCGGCACGCTGGCGGCCACCGCCATCCAGTCCACCCCGTTCCTGCTGCCCTTGCTGTTCCAGCTCGGCATGGGCAGGGACGCGGTGAGCGCGGGTGCCATGCTGCTGCCGTATTTCGCGGCCAACCTCGGCATGAAGACGGTGACCACGCCTATCCTGCAGCGCTTCGGGTTCCGGACGGTGATGATTGCCTCGGGGCTGATCAGTGCGCTGAGCATTGCCGCCTTTGCCCTGGTGGATGCCCAGACGCCCTGGGTGCTGCTGATCAGCCTGCTGATGGTGAGCGGGGCGTCGCGATCCATGTCGATGACGGCCATCAACACCCTGGCCGTGGCCGACCTGCCGCAACACAAACTGGGCGCCAGCTCCACGCTGGCAGCCATCTCCAGCCAGGTGGCGGGCGCGATGGGTGTGGCGGTTGGCGCACTGGTGCTGGCGGCCATGGCCCATCTGGGCGGCCGTGAGCATCTGGCGGTCGGCGACTTCTCGGCCGCCTTCCTGGTAGTGGCGGTTTTCAACGCGCTGGCAGTCGTGCAGTTCTGGCGCATGCCGCATCAGGCCGGCGCGGAGATCCTGCGGCCGCGCGAATCACGCGGCTGAGGGGCTCATTCCTCGGACTGGAGCGCCTGTTCCCAGACAGACAGCGCAGCCTCGAAGATCGAGCCCTTGCCCAGCGCCGCCGGGTCGCTGGCCAGTCGCAGCCAGGCGAGAGTGTCGTGATGGTCGCCGGGGATGTAGTCCCGGCTGCGCTCGGACACCAGCCACGCATGCAGTTGGCCATACAGGCTGGCATGCTGCTGTTGCGTCCATGCCAGTGCGACCAGGTCGCCATAACCTTCCTCGCGGCGGGTGGACTTCATCGAGAGGTAGGCCTGCTTCAGCTCCGGGCTCAGGCCCTCGGGGATGCGGCTGGCGGCGAAGCCTGCGGGCAGGCCGAACCAGGCACCGTCCAGGTACCGGCGGCAGTGCCCCAATTCATGCGCAGCCATCAGTTCCAGAGCGGCGCTTTCCAGGCCTTGCGGGATGCGCGCCAGTGTGGCCTCCCCTTCCGGATTGCCGCGCAGGCTGAGCACCAGCTTGCAGCGCCCGTTCACAAAACCCAGCGCCACCGGTGCCGCGTCGGGTGCGTCTTCCGGGCGCACCGCCACGTCCAGTGGCAGGCCGCTTTGTCGGGCCTGCACGATGACCGGTGCCATGCCGTTCACCCAGCGCTGCTCCAGCGGGCTCAGGCCGGCGGCTTGCGCCGGCAGCACCGTGGACAGGCACGCGGCCAGCCCCAGGCCCAGGGCGGACAGGGTACGGAACAGGGGGGGACGGACTGACTTCATCGCGGCTCGACCTGAAAGACGTGGTTCGAGCCTTGATGGTGATGGGACCAGCGCGATTTGGCGCAGGTGGCCCGGCCACAACAGCCGGGGTGGTGTGAAGTGCTGCGCGCTGTCGGCGCTTGGTTTGAAGACGAGCGCCGGGTGGTGGCCCGTCGTGAGGAGACGTCCGACAGCGAACACGGCAGGACCGCACAAGCGGCCCAGCCAATGTCCCTCAACCGAGCGCCGTGTCCAGCACCATCATCAGCGCAAAGCCCAGCATGAGCCCTTGCGTGGCCCAGCGTTCATGGCCCTTGCGGTGTGATTCCGGAATGATTTCATGGCTGATGACAAACAGCATCGCGCCGGCTGCGAACCCCAGCGCCCACGGCAGCAGCAAGGGCCAATGCGACACCACCCAGGCGCCCAGCACGGCGCCCACCGGTTCCACCAGCCCGGAGGCCGCACCCAGCGCCAGCGCCTTGCCGCGTGGGTAACCCACGCTCATGAGCGCCACGGCGATCACAAAACCTTCGGGCAGGTCCTGGATGGCAATGGCCAGGCTCAGGCCTGCCGCCGCGACCGGATCGTTGGCCGCAAAGGCCACACCCATGGCCAGCCCCTCGGGCAGGTTGTGCAGCGTGACGGCGATCACGAACAGCGTGGTGCGGCGCAGCCGCTTGCCATCGATGCCTTCACGCCCCTTGATGAAATGCTCATGCGGCAGCCAGCGGTCCATGGCCATCAGCGCCCACGCGCCAATCAGGACGGCCAGGGCCATCAGGAGAGCGGCTGATGTGGCCCCACCCCCGGATGACGCCACCGCTTCTCGCGCCGCTGCCAGCCCGGGCAGGATCAGCGAGAAGGAGCAGGCCGCCAGCATCACGCCGGCGCCAAACCCCATCAGCCCATCCTGCGCCCGGTCGCTGAGGCTGTGGGTACCCAGCGCGGGCAGGGTGCCCAGCGCAGTGGCGGCGGCGGCCAACAGGCCCGCCTGCAGCGCCAGGCCGATGACCGAGCCGCCGGCGCCCGGCCGCAAGGCCAGCCATCCCTCGCGGAACAGCAGCCACGCGCCACCCAGGAGGATGACGGCGCCCAGCACCCGCCTGAGCTGCGGCAGCCGGCCCGGCGGTCTTGGCGTTTCCATCGTGGTGTCAGAGTCCGCCATCGGTCAGTTTGGAGGGGTCCAGCATCTGCTGGAGCGTGCTGCGGTCGATCTCGGTCATCTCGGCCGCCACGTCCAGGATTGGACGGTTCTCGGCATAGGCGCGCTTGGCGATGGCCGCCGCCTTCAGATAGCCGATCTCGCGGTTGAGCGCCGTCACCAGGATGGGATTGCGGGCCAGTGCGTCCTGCAGGCTGGTGGTGTTGACGCGGAAGTCCTTGATCGCCTGGTCAGCCAACGCACGTGAAGCGGTGGCGAGCAGGGCCAGGCTGTCCAGCAGGTTCAGCGCGATCAGCGGCAGCATCACGTTGAGCTGGAAGTTGCCGGACTGGCCGGCAATGGTGATGGCGGTGTCGTGGCCGATCACCTGCGCACACACCATCGTCACCGCCTCCGGGATCACCGGGTTCACCTTGCCCGGCATGATGCTGGAGCCAGGCTGCAGCGCATGCAGCTCGATCTCGGCCAGGCCGGCCAGAGGGCCGGAATTCATCCAGCGCAGATCGTTGGCAATCTTCATCAGCGTCACGGCCACGCCCTTGAGCGCGCCGGAGAGCGCCACCGCCGTGTCTTGCGCAGACAGGGCGGCGAAGAAGTCGGGCGCCGGGCGGAAGGTCAGGCCGGTGAGGCCCGACAGCTCCTCGCAGAAGCGCTGCGCAAACTGCGGGTGGGCATTGATGCCGGTGCCGACCGCCGTGCCGCCTTGTGCCAGCTCGCAGACGCTGGGCAGCAGGGCGCGCAGTTGGGCCCGGCGTGCATCGATCTGCGCGCACCAGCCACCCAGTTCCTGGCCCAGGCGCAAAGGCATGGCGTCCATCAAGTGGGTGCGGCCGGTCTTCACATGATGGCCGTCGCTGGCGATCTTGTCCTGCAGCGTCTGCGCCAGGTGGTCCAGTGCCGGCAGCAGCTCACCCTGCAGGGTCTGGGCCGCACTGATGTGCAGCACGGTCGGGATGCTGTCGTTGCTGCTCTGGCCGGCATTGACGTGATCGTTGGGGCTGACGGTGGTGCTGTTGGCCAGCAGGCGCGTGGCCAGCGTGGCCAGCACCTCGTTGGCATTCATGTTGCTGCTGGTGCCCGAGCCGGTCTGGAAGACCTCCACCGGGAAGTGGCTCATCAGGTCCGGCGATTGCAGCAATTGCGCGCTGGCGCGGTCAATGGCCTGCGCAATGTCCTCGGGCAGTTGCTCCAGGCTCAGATTGGCGCGCGCCGCCGCCGCCTTCTGCTGCAGCAGGGCACGCACAAATCGTTCCGGCATCGGCTGGCGGCTGATGGCGAAGTTGTTGACCGCGCGTTGGGTCTGGGCGCCGTACAGGGCATCGACCGGGACGTCGATCTCGCCCATGCTGTCACGTTCGGTGCGGGTGGCTTGCTTCATCAGGATTCCTTCAAGGGACTTTGGCTGAGGCACCACTGGAAGCGCTGCACGCGCGCCGCCAGCGCGTCATCGGTGCGGGCGAGTGCAACCAGCGCCGCCAGCGGACGCTGGAGCTGATCAAGGCAGGCCCAGCGCCAGTGCCAGGGTAGCAGGGGGTTGTGCGCCGCGCTGTACAGCAACCGCAAGGCCTGTTCCTGGGCGGGGACAGGCGCCAGCACGCCGGCACCGATCAGCTGTTCCGTCGTCAATTGATGGCGGCGCAGCAACACGGGGTCGTCGGGCGTCAGGCCGCAGGCGATCTTGAGGCCCATCCAGCGCAGGCATTCAACGCCCGGATGGTCGGCCGCGCTGCAGGCGCTGTCATCCGTCCGCGGGCTGGCAGGAAAACCTCCCGAACGGAAGAGGGGCACGGAAGCACGGGCAGACATGGACGGCATGGCAACTCCTGACGAAGCGGGCCGGAAGGTTCCGGTGGGCACGGGCTGGCAGGGTGCTTGCTGGCGGAGGCCGCCAGACCGGGATGGGCGGGGATCAGCTCAGGGGCAGACGGCGCGCCCGCCCGGAAGCGGCGGAGGAGTACATCCTAGATGAGAATTGCTCTCATCTGCAAGCCTGAAAATCGCAAGCTTTTGCGTCGGGGACGGTCGGCGCCCCGGCGTACGGTGTCAGACCAAGGCCAGGTCGCGGGGTGTTGCCGAGGGGAACACGCGGGCCAGCGCGGCGTTGGAGAGGCCGAACTGGCGCTGCCACAGGCCGCCGAGCACGGCGCGGTAGTCGTTGAGCACCGGATAGTCGCGGTTCTGGAACAGCGTGGTGGCGGAGAGCGCCACCTGATCACCCGCGACGGGGCCGCCCTGGCTGGCCAGGCCACCGCCCAGCAGCCAGTAGACGCTGCCGTGGCCGTGATCGGTGCCGCGGTTGCCGTTCTCGCGGAAGGTGCGGCCGAATTCGCTGATCACCATGACGGTGGTCTGGCGCCACAGTTGGGGGCCCAGTTCGTCGGCGATGGCCGCCAGGCCCCGCCCCAGTTCCTCGAAGCGGGTGGCGAGTGCGCCAGTGGCGCCGCCCTGGTTGACGTGGGTGTCCCAACCACCCACATCGATGAAGCCCAGGCTGAACCGGCCCCGCATCAGTGCGGCAATGCGGCGCGCCTCCAGCTCGAAACCCTTGGCCGGGATGGCATTGCGGCCTGCCGCATCCATCTCCTGCTTCAGACGTTCCGGGGCCAGATCCCGCGCGAGTTCCTCGCGCAGCATCAGCCCTTCCTCGACATTGGCACCCAACGGCTGGCCCTGGTACATGCGGCTGATCAATGCGCGGTTGCGTGCATCCACCACGGGGCGCGCGGTGTCCCGCAGGGCGGCATTGGCAATACGCGCCGGGCCACGGAAGGCGATGGGCAACTGATCGGTGAAGGAGAGCGCCTGCTGGGCGTCCAGTTCCGAGGCGAGGCGGTTGAGGAAGCCGGAGCCGTAGTCGCGCGAGCCCACCAGCGGTTGGCCCATTTCGATGCTGTCCTGTGTCTCGAAGTGGCTGCGGGTCAGGTCGTCGGTGCCGGCAAAGGGGATGAAACGGGCCTGGCCGGCCAGCATCAACGGATGGATGCTTTTGCGAAGCGCGGGGTGCAGGCCCCAGTCCGCATTGACGGCCAGGGCGGTGTCGGCGCCCTCGCCGGGGCGGGCGATGGCAATGCGGGGCCGCTGCTCGTAATAGAAGCTGCTGGAGACGGGCACCAGCAGATGGGTGGCGTCATAGCCGCCACGCAGGAACACCAGCAGGAAACGCGGGCGGTCGGCGCCAGCGGCGAACAGGCGTGCACTGGAGAGCCCCAGCGCACCTGCGGCGGCGGCGTGCAGGACCTGGCGGCGATGAAGCATGGACATCAGGGCGCTCCAACTGTGCAAATCGGGTCTGGGGTGGTGGCTCGGACGAAGCCCGTAGACATGTCCGTGCCGACACCTGTGAGATGAGCATGAGCTGTCAGGGCGCGGTTCATGTGGGCCTCATCGGTACATGAAGTCAGGGCTGGACAACCACAGGCTCAGCCATTGCTGCGGTGTACCCGCCTGCGCCAGCGCCTCCCGCGTGGCGGGCGCCAGGCTGGCATCGACACGGGCCTTCAGGGGTTGCAGGTCCGGCAGGGGGACGGGTGTGTTGGTGCCATCAGGACGGAACAGCGCGGGAGCACCCCCACCGATCTGCCGGGCGATCTCGAAGCGGGCGGTCATCTGCCCGGCGCTGTTCCAGGCCTCGGCCGTGAGCGGGTAGCCGTCCGGGGTCTGCTTGTCGTAGAGCCCCTGGCCCAGGCGCCGCAGCCAGTTCTGCAAGGGTTGGCTGTTCTGCAGCGGGCGGGATTCGAAGCTGGCGCGCAGGCCGGAGAGCAGGTAGTGCTGCGGGTCCTTGAACTTGGGCGAGGCGCCAGGCGCGACGAAGGCGGGCGACAGCAGCAGCGGGCGGAGCGTGGCGCGGATATCCCCGCGGCTGCGCTCGAAGGCTCGTGCCATGTCGTCCACCAGGGCTGGCGGGGGCTGGTCGCTCAGGAAGAAGACGGCCAGCTTGTGGCTGACGTGGCGGGCGGTGGCGGGCTGGGCGACCAGCAGGTCCAGCACCTCGTCCAGTTCGTCGGCACCCCGGCCCTTGATGGTGCGGCCCAGCACCTGCTTGTCGCCGAAGTCATGGCGGCCCGGGTGGAACTCGAAAAAGCCGTCCCGCTGGTACTGCGCGGCCACCTTTTGGGCCATGCGCGGCGCGTCTTGGTCGATGCGCACGCCAAAGCCGGTCAGCACGCGGGCCAGTTCCTGTACGTCGTGCTGGGTGTAGCCGCTGTCCACGCCCATGGTGTGCAGCTCCAGCAGTTCGCGGGCGTAGTTCTCGTTGATGGCGCGGGCGGCGTTCTGGTCGTTGTCCAGGTAGCGCAGCATCGCCGGATGGCGGGCCACCGCGCCCAGCATGAGGCGGAAGGAACCCAGCGCCTGGGGGCGCAGCGCGCGGTCTTCATAGTCGGCCACCAGCAGCCGCACGTCGCGTTTGCCCTGGTGCACGTTGAAATGGTTGAACCAGAACCAGGCCATCTGCTCCAGCAACTGCTGCTCGGAATAGAGCTGCCGCAACACCTGGCGCTCACCCGCCTCTCGCACGGCGCGTTGCTGCGCCGCCTGGTAGGCCTGCCGCATGGCCGTGCGGTCTGCTTCGGTGGCGGCCTTGTCGCCATTGCGGCGCAAGGCCTCGGCATCGCGCACACGAACCAGTGGGTCCAGCAGCGTGATGTCCATGGTGTCGATACGGGCCTGGATCGGTGCAGGCAATGGCGCCGCGGGATTGGCCTTGAGCTGGTTGTCCACGTAGGTGGGCCAGCCCTGCTGCTCGATGGCGGCCAACTGGGCCTGGGTGGCGCCCCAGCCAATACGGTCGGCCGCCCGCTGGCGCTGCCGGGCATCCAGCGGCGGCGTCGGCGCCAGGCCGGCGCAACCGGAGAGCAGCAACGCCGGGGGCAGGCTGACGGCAGCGGTGCCGATCAGCCAGTCACGACGGGTCAGTGTCAGGCTTGACATGCCCCAAGCATGCCAAGGGGGAAGGCGGGCTGTCCAATGCCTTTGCGCTATTTCACAGTCGCAACAGGGCCTCCTTGCAGATGGTCTCCCTGCAAATGGACTCCCTACAGCTCCGCCACGCCCTTCACCCGCACGGCCGAGACCGGCACGACCGCCACCGGCGTTTCCACAGCGCGGCCATGGAAGCGGTCCAGCAGGTCCTTCCACTGCGCACGCACGGTGGCGACATTGGCCAGCTTCACGTGGCCATAACCCCGGATGCCTTCCGGCAGGCGGGCCAGGCGCACGGCCAGGTCCAGCCTTTCGTTGCTCCGGTCGGCGCCGGTGTCGGTGCTGAGGTGCGCGAGCAATTCATCCACCAGCGATTCGTAATCCGCAATCAGCTGGCGCTCCATGCGCCGTTCCGACGTCTTGCCAAAGAGATCCAGTGCAGTGCCGCGCAAGCCCTTGAACCGGGCCAGCACCTTCATCGCCTTGAAGGTCCAGCCGCCCAGCGTGAGCTTGCGCACACGGCCGTCCGAAGCCGGACGTGCCAGCAGAGGCGGCGCCATGTGGAAGCTGAGCTGCTCCCAGTCTTCGAACTGGGCCTTCAGTGCGGTTTCGAAGCGGCCGTCGGTGTAGAGCCGCGCCACCTCGTATTCATCCTTGATGGCCAGCAGCTTGGCGTAATAACGCGCCACGGCACGCGTCAGGCGCAGGCCCTTGCCGGCGCTGCCCAGGGCAGTTTCGGCTACACGCACACGCTGCACCAGCTGTTCATAACGCTGCGCATAGGCGCTGTCCTGGTAGTCCGTGAGGAAGGCCTTGCGGCGCGCCACGAGGCCGCTGTCACCCTCGAGCTGATCGAAGTTGAACCATTGCACGGTGGCCGGCGTGGCGCCCGCCAGTCGTTGCAGTGCCTGCGGCGCACCGATGGCCAGCCGCCCCAGCGCAAAGGCCGTCTTGTTGTTCTCCACCGCCACGCCATTGAGCTCGATGGCGCGCATCAGCGCCTCCAGGCTGAGTGGCACCAGGCCGCGCTGCCAGCAGGCACCCAGCATGATGATGTTGCTGGGCATGGTGTCGCCCATCAGGCGCTGGGCGATGTCCTGCGCGTCGATACTGTTGATCAGCGCGGCCTGGCCGCCCACGGCGTGCTGCATCTTGGCCAGCAGGGCGTCCGCCTGCAGCGAGGCGTCGGGCTGGCGGACGAAGGCGGCGGTGGGCAGTTCATGGGTGTTGGCCAGGATCACGGTGCGGCCCGGCTTCACGGTGGCCAGGGCATCGGCACTGGCGCCCACCACCATGTCGCAGGCCAGCAGCACATCGGCCTGCTGGGTGTCGATGCGGACCTGATTGAGCAGGTCCTGCGTCGGCGCCACGCGCACGAAGGACAGCACCGCGCCGCCCTTCTGCGCAAAGCCCATGAAGTCCAGCACCGAGCCCTGCTTGCCTTCCAGGTGGGCCGCCATGGTGACCAGCGCGCCGACCGTGACCACACCCGTGCCGCCCACGCCGGTGACCAGCATGTCGAACGGGCCGGTCCACGGCCATGCGGCCGGCGTGGGCAGCGCCTGGATTTCCCGGGCCAGGTCCTGCGGGCCGAAGGACGCCCCCGCACGCTTCTTCAGCTTGGCCCCATGCACCGACACAAAGCTCGGGCAGAAGCCGTTCACGCAGCTGAAGTCCTTGTTGCAACTGCTCTGCTCAATGGCGCGCTTGCGCCCCCAGTCGGTTTCCACCGGTACGACGGAGAGGCAGTTGCTGGCCTGGCCGCAATCGCCGCAACCCTCGCAGACGGCCTCGTTGATGAAGATGCGGCGCGGCGGGTCGGGGAACTCACCCTTCTTGCGGCGGCGGCGCTTTTCTGCGGCGCAGGTCTGGTCATAGATCAGGACGGTGACGCCTTCGATCTCGCGCAGCTCGCGCTGAACCTGGTCCAGCGCGGACCGGTCGTGGAAGGTGGTGCCGGCCGGGAACAGGCCCTCATGGCCCTGGTACTTGCCGATCTCATCGGAGACCACCACCAGCCGCTTCACGCCTTCCGCCTCCACCTGCCGGGCAATCTGCGGCACGCTGGTCTGGCCGTCCACCGGTTGGCCACCGGTCATCGCCACCGCGTCGTTGTAGAGAATCTTGTAGGTGATGTTGGTGCGCGCAGCGATGGCCTGGCGGATGGCCAGGTATCCGGAGTGGTAGTAGGTGCCGTCGCCCAGATTCTGGAAGACATGGCGCTCGGTGGTGAAGCGCGAGTGCGCGGCCCAGTCCACCCCCTCGGCACCCATCTGGATGAGGCCGGAGGTGCCGCGCTCCATCCAGCTGGCCATGAAGTGACAGCCGATGCCAGCCAGCGCCCGTGAGCCCTCGGGCAGCTTGGTGGAGGTGTTGTGCGGGCAGCCCGAGCAGAAGTAGGGCTGGCGGCGCACGCCGTCCGCGCTGTTGGACAGCAGGCAGGGAGTGAGGAAATCCACCACCAGGTGGCGGCGGTCCAGCGCCGGGTTCAGGCGGGCCAGCCAGTCCGCCACGGTGGGCATGATGCGCGACGGGCGCAGTTCACCCAGCGCGCTGAGCACCGGCTGCCCGTGTCCATCGGTCTTGCCGACCACCCGGGGCCGTTGGCTGTCGGGCAGGTGGAACAGCAACTCCTTGATTTGGCGCTCGACTACCGGTGCCTTCTCTTCGATGACCAGCATGTCGGTCAAGCCCTGTGCAAATTCGCGCAGGCGCGTGGGCTCCAGCGGATAGACCAGGCCCACCTTGTAGACCCGCACACCGGCGGCGGCCAGGGCGTTGGGGTCCAGGTCCAGGCGGCGCAGGACTTCCATGAAGTCGTAATGCGCCTTGCCAACCGTGACGATGCCCAGCGTCGCGCGCGGGCTGACCACCACGTGCTTGTCGATAGCGTTGAGGCGGGCAAATGCCAGCACCGCGTCGATCTTGTGGGCCAGGCGAGATTCGAGCTCCAGCGAGGGCAGGTCCACCGCGCGGATGTGCAGTGACGTGGGCGGCGTGTGCGGCACGGGCTGTTCAAAGTCCAGCGGCACGGCGTCCAGGTCCACCGTCATGCCGGATTCGACCACCTCGGAGATGGCCTTGAAGCCGACCCAGGCGCCGGAGAAACGCGACAGCGCCCAGCCGTAGAGGCCGAACTCCAGATATTCCGCCACGTTGCCCGGATGCACCAACGGCATGGACCACGCCTGCAGGGCCAGGTCGCTCTGGTGTGGCGTGCTGGAGGAGACGCAGCCATGGTCGTCCCCGCAGACCACCAGCACACCGCCTTGCGGCGAGCTGCCGTAGACGTTGCCGTGCTTGAGCGCGTCCCCGGAGCGGTCCACGCCCGGGCCCTTGCCGTACCACATGGCGTAGACGCCATCGACGGTCCGCTTCGGGTCCAGCGCCACCCGCTGCACACCCAGGCAGGCGGTGGCGGCCAGGTCCTCGTTGATGGCGGGCAGGAAGTTGACCTGCGCCGCATCCAGGAATTTCTTCGCTTTCCAGAGCTGTTGGTCCACCATGCCCAGCGGACTGCCGCGATAACCGGAGACAAAGCCGGCCGTCTTCAGGCCATGGCGTTCGTCCTGGCGCTTTTGCATCAGCAGCAGGCGCACCAGCGCCTGGGTACCGGTGAGGAAGACCTGCCCGCTGGTGGCGGCCAGATTGTCGGAAAGCTTGTAGGGGCGCAGTGCCGAGGCGGTGGAGGGGGGGGCCGAATTCGTCTCCACGTCCATTGCCGGTGCGGATGGGGTTGGGGTGGGGGGCGTCGTGGGGACGTCTTGTTCGTGCATGGCCTGCCTCCGGGCCGGGTGGCCGTCTGATGGGGAGAAGGGCATTCTTTACGAGCGAGTCGCGTCAAACTTGCTCGGTTCACTCTGCGGGCCTACGATCGTGAGTGAAAAAAACTCATGAAACCAAGAAATGGGAAATGAAGCGTTTGATCGTGCCACGCGCCTCATCCTGGAGGCCCTCCAGCAGGACGCCAGCCTCAGCACCCAGCAATTGGCCGAACGTGTCGGGCTCTCCGCCACACCGGTCTGGCGGCGCGTCCGGGAGCTGGAAGAGCGGGGGGTGATTCGCCGGCAGGTGGTGCTGGTGGACCGGGAGCAACTCGGGCTTTCCATCTGCGTGCTGGCCAATGTCAGCCTGGTGCGGCACAGCGAGGGCGCGGTGGAGGCCTTCGAGGCGATGGTGGCGGCCAGCCCCGAAATCATCGAATGCCAGGCCATCACCGGCGAGGCCGACTACGTGATCAAGGTCGTGGCACCCGACATGAAGGCCTATGACCACTTCCTGCAGACCAAGATCTTCAAGGTGGCCGGGGTGCACAGCGTGCGCAGCAACGTGGTGCTGCGCGAGGTGAAATACGAGACGGCGATGCCGGTGCCGTGAAGCGCCACACCGCACCTCCAGCCGCTGACTCGGGCATGGCCCGCATTGTGCGAGCGGGCGGGCTTGTGTCATGCTTTCCCGCATGTTTACGGTCTACGGCACCTCGGGAAAGATCTATACCGGTGCACTGGAGCAGGTCAGAGACCTCGCCCCGGTGCAGGCGGTGGCGCGTACACGGTCGGTGGCCCCCATCGCCCGTCAGGAGCCCGACGAGCAGGCCTCGGTCGCCGTTCAACTGGGCCAGCACGGCGGCGGCAAGGGCGCCTTGCCCAGCCCCGCCCATCCCTCGCAGACCTATGTGGCGCATGAAGCGTTGGCGGCCTATGGGCCGGCGCCCGCCCGGCAGGCACTGTCCCAGGTGCATCAACTCATGAGCCGTCGGCTGGTGAGCGTTCGCTCCGGCGTGACGCTGCGGCAGGCCTGGGGCGTGCTGGCGCGTGCCGGGGTCGGCCAGGCGCCGGTGCTGGGCGCGGCAGGGCAGGTGATGGGGCTGATCACCCGGGCGGACCTGCTGCGCGGCCTCTCGGACGATCTGGCCCAGATCGGCGAAGTGACGCTGAGGCTGGACCAACAGGTGGATGAGGTGATGTGGACGCCGGTGCCTGCCGCCAGCGGGGAGACCCCGGTGCGGCAGGCGGCACAACTCATGATGGACCTGGGGCTACCCGGCTTGCCGGTGGTGGACGATGCGGGCCACGCCGTGGCCTTTGTGTCCCGCAGCGACCTGCTGCGCGCGTTGACGCACGAGCCGCCGCTGGATCTTTGGTCTTGATGGGGGGCGCGCAACAACGCGCTTAATGACGCCTCAACAACGCGTTCAATAGTTGGTTCAATAGTTGGTTCAATAGTTCGCTCAATAGCGCGTCAACAACGCGTTCAATAACGCTTGGTGTACTTCTGTGCGGCTTCCAGCTCCAGCGCTTGCTGCGTTCGCCAGTCGGTACAAATGAAGACACCGTCTTCGAAGACGAAGTCCGGGATGGACCCGTCGCCATGCGCCATGCGGCCGTCCTTGCAAACCATGCTGCTCTGGCCGGTGGATTGTTCGGAGAGCGCCTTGCCCACGGCCATGCTGTCCCGGGTGAAGAACCCCAGGCAGATCATGCCGACCACCAGTCCGAACAGCAGGGTCACGCCGCCCGCGATGTCCATTACATCGCGCATCACCGACGGCGGCTGCGGGGTGTTGGGCGAGAAGCGCTGCCCCGCCGCAAAGCTCACCGCTTCGACCGTACCGGCGGCTGCGGAGGCGCCTCCCCGTGCAGGGGTGCGGGCGGCGCTGGAGTAACTGGGCGAAGACCGGGTGTAAGCCATGTTCATCGAGGGTTCGAGGCATCAAAGGCGTGGTCGTCAGCACGACAGTGGCAAATCGCCACCATGTCGAACGGACGGCACAAGACTACAGGGCGACCGGTCTGTGCAATCACTTAAATGCGGGGCGGACCCCCAAAAATGCACGCAGTCCAAAGTCCCTTTCCGTTGGTTACATCGGTTGCAGAATTAAGATTTCGCCGCTCCTGAACCGCGTTTTTTGATGCGCCACCATGTCCCAATCCGAAGCCTCATCCACAGCCAGGGCCCATGACGCCCTGCACAAGCTGTCGCAGGAACTGCCGGATGCCTGCGAGCGTCTGGACTACGTCAAGCGCATGACCGACCAGGCCGCCAGCAAAGTGCTGAACCTGGTGGACAGCGCCCAGGACGATGCTGAAGGCGTCCGCCGCCAGGGCAGCGAACTGTCGGAGTCCCTGCAGCGGCTGGCGGTGGCGCCGGATCTCAGCGTCGAACGCGCCCGCGCCATGATGCGTCTGTGTGCTGCTTATGCCGCCAGTGCCGCCGCTTTTGCCGAACGTGTGAAGGGCCTGCAGACCGAGATCATGATGGCGCAGGACTTCCAGGATTTGTCCGGCCAGGTGATCAACAAGGTCTTGGGCATGCTGCGCCCGGCCGAAGCGCCACTGCAGGAACTGCTGGCCCAATTCGAGGCTGCCGCACCGGCGGTCGAGGAACAACTCGCCGGTGTTCAAACGCCGGACAAGGCGCTGCAACAAGACGACGTCGACGCGCTGCTGGCCGAGATGGGATTCTGATCGACCGGGCGTCCCTCGGGCGCGCTGCGTGTCAGCGCCGTCGGCCCTGCGGCAGTGCCTTAAGGAACCTCCGCACAACTCCTCGGGGTTGTGCCGAGGTTCGTTAATTCCAGAGCAGGGGATCGACCTCGTAGAAGCGGCTGAGCTCGGCGTAGACGGCGGGATGGGCCTGGGCGAGGGCGCCGGGCTGGCAGAAGAAGCGCTCGCTGGCGACTGCAAAGAACTCGGCGGGTTCGGTCGAGGCGTAATCGCCCAGCGGATCCGATTCACCGGCTTCCAGGCGCGCCCGCAGCAGCCCGAAGCTGTTCTGCATGACCTGCGCCCAGCGTGCCTGCCGGCCCCGATGGCCCAGCAGCGGCGCACCGTTGGCAAAGCCCTTGTCCTGGTCCAGTTGGTGGGCGAATTCGTGCACCACCACGTTATGCCCCGCCTCGGGCAGTGCCGCATCACGCAGCACGTTGTCCCAGGAGAGTACCACCTGCCCTTCGCCCCAGCTCTCGCCACTGAGCACCTGGCGTTGATGCATCTGCAAGGGGCCCTGCTGCCGCACCCGGTCCACGATGAAGGGGCCTGGATACACCAGCACACTGTGCAGGCGCGGGTAATAGCCACGCGAACGCCCGAGCAGCGGCAGGCACGCCAGCGCAGCCACCGTCACCCGCACCTCGTCGGTCATGGCCTGGCCGGCGCAGCCGATGAACTGTTTCTCCGCCAGGAAGACCTGCATCTGGCGCTTGAGCCGCAATTGCATGTCGGTGGGCAGACGCGCCACCTGCGGCACGTTGCGGCGCAGGATGGCCCGCCACGCCGCCGGGAACGCCCGGGCCCTCAGCCGCGAGCGGCGCCACACCACGCGCCACGGCTGGCTGGCCCACCAGCCGCACAGCAGCACGGCCACCAGCACCAGCAGGATCAAACCCATGACATCCGCCTCATGACCGCAGCCCCTTGAGCAGCGTCCGGCCACCCCACCCGACGGGGGCAGAGACAGGCGGGGCGCCATTCAGCCTACATGAGTCAGGCGGGCGACGATTTCAAGATCGATGGTCGGGTGGTGTTTGCGTCGGCGTCGGCGTCGTCATGGCGACCGTTACACCGGCCGTGCCGGGTTTGCGCAATGTGACCAGGTCGAGGGCGATCAGCGCCCTGATTGGGCGAACTCAGCGCAGGGGCAAGACCCGGCCCCGGACAATCTGTTTATCGGCACCGGGCCAGGATTCTTGAGCGTCAGCGTCGCCTTGAACCTGGACAAGACCACCACACACCATCGAGAGGGAGCCGGACGGCGCACCTGCGCCGCCGCGGACTGGATTGACGCTGACGGACATCATGGCCACGCCCCTGCGGACCTCACCCTTTGATGTGAGCCCTCTGCAGCAATACCGGGCACAACAGCAGCAGGCGATTCTGGACGGCCCCCAGCCTTCCGTGGTGCTGAAGTTGTCTCCGTATATCGGCAGCACGCCCCAGCAGACCTATACCGCGCAACAGTGGGCGGACGTCACCAGCGGTGACCACCCCATCGCGGCCCCTCAGGCGCCGGTCAGTTCAGTGAGCACGCCCGCCTATTCCCGGGGCACCTACACGCCGGTCAGCGGCCACGACATCGCCGTGACGGTAGATCTCGGTCCCATGCTCTGGAACCACGTCGAGCGTGGTGGTGTCGGGCAACTGTTGAACGTCACGGCCTGAAGGCCGCCGGTGTTCGGTGGCGGCGGTGACGCGGGTGTCGTTTGCGGCTGCAGCAAACATGGTGGGTGCGACCGGCACAGGGAACGATGTGGTGAGGTCGCCGCACTAGGGGGTATCTGTCGTTTGACCACCTGGCCCCTTCATGCTGAACCCATGCGAACCCGCCCTGTCCGCCCTCTGCGGCGACTCTCTTCCTGCCGACTTCCCCGCGCCACCCGCGTGGGATGTTGCGTTGAACGAATTCGAGCGCAAATATCAATATCTGGACGGGATTGTGGACCTCACCGCCAAGGTCAGAAATGCCCTCCTCAGCCAGTCTGATCGGCTGGACCTGAAGGATGTTCCCGGTGGGGCAATGGCTGTGTATCTGCCTGCCGAAGTGCGGGATTTACTTCGGGTTCAGATGGCTTGGCTCTCGCTGCCCGGCGAGCTGGACGAAGCCACGGCCAAGGAATGGTTGGCTGTGATGCCGCAGGCGCAGGACGCGGGCAGTCCGACTTCGACAAAGGCGGAACCGATGAAACTGTCGCCACCGCGTGCCCGGCTGGAAGTCATCCCCTACAAGCCTGATTCGGCCACCTTGGCCGACAACCCGCCCAGTCTTTCGCCGGGGAAGATGGCTGATCCCGCTCAATGGTGGCCACCTCGCGTGGCATCCGGCCTATCGCCAGCCACTATGAAAGACACCCCTGAACGCTCAGGCGTGTACCACGCGAAACGCATTTTTCTGAAGCCTCCCGCTCAGTCGCCGCTGCCATCGCGCGCCCCGCACGCTTTCGAGAGCGACTGGGATGCATGCGCCCATATGCTGGCGCAACTGGAGGACACGGCCGCGCAGACCCAAAAGACGCTGGATGAGCACGATGTGCAGCGGCTATTGGCGGTGATCAACGCCCCGGGTTCCGTATGGGCACCGCCGTCATGCCAGGCCCGACGTGCCCAGTGGCAGCAGCGGCTCGAACCACTGAATCAGAGGCGTTCGACCTCGGCGCAGACCTTCGAGGTGCCGGTCGCAGACTTGCCTGACTTGGCGGCCTTGTTGAAGGACCGGCTGATCACCAGCTGCAATCGTGATGCGCAAGGTGGCTGGCACCCAAAGAGCCCGGACCAACTGCGTCTGGTCCAAGCCCTAGCCTGCTGGATGAGGGAAGGCACAGGGGATGACGGTGTTGCGGGGCGTGAAGCGGTAGGGCGCCTGTTGCTGGCGCATCAGGCGGGATTGAACCAGGAGATCAAGCTGGTCCACGGGAGCACGCCCCTGGAGTTGCCATCTGCCGAACTGTTGGATGAATTGATGTCCCCGATGGCCCAGGTGCATCTGTGCATCAAGGGTGGTGCCGCTGAGGTGGATCGATGGGGCAGATCTCTGCAGGCGCTCCCCATGCGTACCTGGCAGCTGGACAGCACAGAGACGCTGGCGAGGCTGATGCAGGAGCAGCAAACCAGTGTCCGTGTGCTCGACCTCTCCAGCATCGGCCCAACTCTGGACGCCCGAGACTTGCAGGTGCTGGAACAGGCACGGGAGCGTCTGACCAACCTCGCCATCATCCGTTTGCCAGTCGGGGCCCCTGCCGATGTGCTCGGGTCGGATTGGGAGTCTGTGGAGGACGGCACCGGACTCGAGTTCAAACCCAAAGGGCGGCTCGACGGCCTCGAAGCCCTGGACGAAGCTGTGGCAGCCTGGAAGGGAAACTTTTTAGGGTCCAGGATGGCGATGCGCCGCAAGGCGAGCCAGCCGGAGGGTTACATGTTGCTGCGCTTTGCGGCACTGCTGGCGCTGGAAGCGAAGGAGGCGCCGGAGGTCGGCCGCCAGTTGCGGTATCTGCTGAACCGATGTGCCGACGACGACCTGATGCTGAAGGCCGCCGCAGACGTCATGGCGGATGGCGAGTTGGTTGGAGAAGCCCTGCCAGACGTGCTGGCGCGGGCGCACCAGGTGGCGGTGAATGCTGACCAAGCAGGCGGGAGGAACGGCGCTGCGGCAGCGGTCATTGGCCCACGGGCCGTTGAAACGGATGAGCAGGACAGCCGCCTGGACAGCTCGGTCTGAGCTGGTGCAGGCAGGGGTCAGGCAGAGCATCAGGCCCTGGGGGCGGCCGCTGTCAATCGGCTTGTGCCGGTGAGAGGGCTGTCTGGGGCGGGGGCAGATCGCACAGCCTGTGCGGCATTCCCCTGCTGCCTTGGCCTATCGATTCCGGGGCGCGGAGTCCTCGTCGGCGCCAGCGTCCGGTTCTTCGCCCCCGGCTTTTTCTTCGTACTCGTCTTCGTCGTCAGCGTCGGCGCTTTCTTCTTCTTCTTCTTCCTCGTCACCTTCGGCAGCGGCCTCCAGACGCTGACGCTCCGCATCACGCGTGCCGCGCTGGGCGAGCGCTTTCTGTGCCTCGCGTTCGGCCTGGCGGGCCGCCTCGACGGCTTGTGCCTCGTCGACCCAGGCCGCAAATTCCTCGGGCGTCTCCAGCGTGATGCGCCCCAGTTGCCCCTGGCGCAGGTCGTACAGCAGCACCTCGGCGGCCTTTTGCGTGTTGATGCGTCCGCCCGACAGCACGGCGCCGCGCCGCTTGCCGATGGCCTCGAGCAGCTCGTTCTCGCTCAACTCGTCCTTGATCGTGATCTGGTAGCGCGCCTGCAGCGACTGGGGATAGTGGCGCCGCAGGTAGGCCAGTACATCCAGCGCCACGATCTCCTCTTCGAAGGCGTTGCGGCCCACGGCACCGCTGGCCGCGAGGTTGATGCCGGCTTGCGGCACCTGGATCTTGGGCCAGAGCATCCCGGGCGTGTCGAACAGATAGACATCCTTGTCCAGCACGATCTTCTGCTCGGTCTTGGTGATGCCGGGTTCGTCGCCCGTCTTGGCCATGCGCTTGCCCACCAGGGTGTTGATGAGGGTGGACTTGCCGACATTGGGAATGCCGCACACCAGCACGCGCAACGGCTTGTTCAGCCCGCCCCGGTTCGGTGCGGCGGCGCGGCACTCCTGGGCCAGCGCGCGGGCCAGGCCGGACATGCCCTGATGGATGGCGATGGCACGAGTGTCCGGCTGGGCGCGGTAATGCGCCAGCCAGGCCTCGGTGCGGGCCGCATCGGCCAAGTCCTGCTTGTTGAGCAGCTTGAGCGCGGCGCGTCCGGCGGTGAGCTGGGCCAGCAGCGGGTTCGCGCTGCTGGCGGGCACGCGCGCGTCCAGCAGTTCGATCACCACGTCGATTCCGCTTTTCATGCGCTCACGGATTGCGCCCCGGGTCTTGTGCATGTGCCCGGGAAACCATTGGATAGCCATGGCGCGATTGTCCGCGATCGCGGAGGCGCCGCGTCGGGACCCCGCGCAACACGAGTTGGGGGGCCTTGCGGCCGCGCGGTTCCCGGCCTGCTTTCAGTGGTGATGTTCGTGGGTGGCGGGCGGCGAATCTGACGCCACCGGCGCACTGTCAGCACGGCCTGCCGGCTTGGCCAACGGCCGCCGCAGCGCGGTCACGGTGAGTTGCCCCTGCGGGGCCTCCGCCTGGAATTCGACCTTGTCGCCGGGTTGCATCGCCCTGAGCTGCGCCGGGCTCAGCACACCGGGCTGGACCCGGAACACCATGGTCATTGCCTGCATTTCCAGGTGAGGGATGTCGGCATGGCGAATGGTGAGTCGGCCCAAGGGGATGTCGATGCGGCGGATCTCGCCGGCCACCCAGGACTGGGGCTTGGGAGCTGCATCGACGGATGCGGCCGCGGCCTGCGTCGCAGCAGATGCAGGCGCAGGTGCGGATGCAGGTGCGGATGCGGATGCGACGCCGGTCTGAGCCATGACAGCGGGCGCCAGGGCCATGGACGCCGCTGCCAGGAGCAAGGTGCAGGCGCGGCCACGCAGGGCATGCAAGGCGGTGAAGGACAGCAGATGTTGGAAGGTCATGATGGGTCTGGATAAAAACAGGCGCACGCCCGCTGGGGCATGGTCGGGAGTGTTCAATGCTCGTGGCCTTCGTGCATGCCGGGCTTGCGCACACGCAGCGGCGGTGCGGAGGAGGCCGGGGCCGACGGGGCTGGTGCGGCCGCAGGCGCGGGCGCTTCCGGTGCGGCCACCCGATGCGCCACGGTGCCTGCCGGTGCGCGGTACCAGCCCGGATCGCTGTAGTCGCCAGGGCGCTGGTCCGGCCGCACCTTGATGACGCTGAACATGCCGCCCATCTCCAACGAGCCGTGCGGGCCGGTGCCCGTCATCATGGGGGCCGTGTTCTCGGGCAATGGCATGGCCATGGCCCCCATGTCCGCCATGCCCTTGTCGCCCATGACCATGTAGTCCGGGATGATGCGATTGATGCGGCTGGCCAGCCCCTGGTGGTCCACGCCGATCAGGGTGTCCACGTTGTGGCCCATGGCGTTCATGGTGTGGTGGCTCTTGTGGCAATGGATGGCCCAGTCACCGGGCTCGTCGGCGACGAACTCGATCTGCCGCATCTGGCCCACTGCGATATCCGTGGTCACTTCCGGCCAGCGTGCCGACGGCGGTACCGGCCCGCCATCGGTGCCGGTGACCTGGAACTCGTGGCCGTGCAGGTGGATCGGGTGGTTGGTCATCGTGAGGTTGCCCACGCGGATGCGCACCCGGTCCCCCTGGCGCACGTTCAGCGTGTCGATGCCGGGGAAGGCCCGGCTGTTCCAGGTCCAAAGGTTGAAGTCGGTCATCGTCATGATGCGCGGGGTGTAGCTGCCGGGGTCGATGTCGTAGCTGGCCAGCAGGAAGCAGAAGTCGCGCTGCACCGTGGCGATGTGCGGATGCCTGCCCTTGGGGTGTGTGATCCACATGCCCATCATGCCCATGGCCATCTGCGTCATTTCATCGGCATGCGGGTGATACATGAAGGTGCCGGGGCGGCGGGCCTCGAACTCATACACAAAGGTCTCGCCGGGTTTGATGGCGGGCTGTGTCAGTCCCGAGACACCGTCCATGCCGTTGGGCAGGCGCTGCCCATGCCAGTGCACGCTGGTGTGCTCCGGCAGGCGGTTGGTGACGTAGATGCGGACGCGGTCGCCTTCGACCACTTCGATCGTGGGCCCGGGGGACTGGCCGTTGTAGCCCCACAGGCGCGCCGTGCAGTCCGGCGCGATCTCGCGCTGCACCGGCTCGGCGACCAGGTGGAATTCCTTGATGCCGTTGCGCATGCGCCAGGGCAGGGTCCAGCCGTTGAGGGTGACCACCGGCTGATAGGGGCGGCCGTCTGGCGGCAGCAGGGGGGCGGCCGTACCGGCGGTGGTGCGGATGACTGGTTCCGGCAGGCCGGCCAAAGCGGCGCGGGCGACGCCGGTGGCGCTCACGGCGGCCATGCCGGCGAAGAGATGACGTCTTGAGATCATGGGTGTTCCTTGCGGCACGGTGTTCAATGGCCGGTGCTGCTGCTGCGGACGGACGGCGAGGCAGGGCCGGCTGTTGGCTCGGTGGTGGGGGTGGAGGTGCCACCTTCCAGGGGGCCGAGCAGCGATTGAGACAGGTCCGCTTCGGCCAGCCAGAAGTCGCGCTCTGCGGACAGGCTGGCGGCCATCACCCGGGCCTGGTCGCGCGCATCGGCCAGCAGGTCCGTCACGCCGACCAGCATCCCGTTGTAGCGAAGCAGGGTCTCATCCGAGATCTGGCGTGCCAGCGGCAGCACGTCGTCCCGATAACGACGGGCGGCACGCCAGGCCTGGTCCGCGCGCAACTGGGCGTCACGGATCTCGGCGCGGGCATCCAGGGCCACCTGTGCGGTGCGTTCCAGCGCCTGCTCATAGGATTGGCGAGCCCGTGCGGTGCGGGCCTGGCCCCAGTCGAACAAGGGCAGCTCCAGGCTGAGGCTCGGGCCGTGCTCCGTCGCTTGCGTGTTGCTGCGATTGCTCTCGTAGCCCAGGGTCAGCACGTTGATCAGACGGGTCTGGCGCGTCAGCCCGAGCTCGGCGGCCAACAGGGCGGTCTGGCGCCGGGCGGACTGAATGTCCAGCCGCTCGGCCATGGCCTGCTGTTCCAGGTCCTGCCGATCACGCGGCTGGGCGGGCAGGTCGGGCAACTGCTCCGGCAGGCGCAGCGCGGCGGCCTGGTCGCCCCACAGGCCGAGGGCGCGTTGCAGGGCCACCCGGTCCCGGGCGGCCTGCAACTGGGCCTGGTCCAGCGCCAGGCTGGCATCGGCCTGCACCGTGCGTTCACGGGCGAGGCGCAGTGCGCTGATATTGCCGGCCTTGTGCATGCGGCTGGCCAGCTCCGCACCGGCCTGCGCCGAATCCAGCACGGTTTGCGCGTGGCGAAGCTGGGCCTGCGAGGCAACGGCCACGATCCAGCTGCGGCGAGCCTGGGCTGCGATGGCCAGCAGTTGCTGCGCGGCCTCTGCCTGCTGGCGCGCCAGCGCCTGGGAGGCGGCCTGCTGGCGGGCGCCACGGCCCAGCAGCGCGGCAAGGTTGAATGACAGCCCGCGCTCGATCTCGCGCTCATCGCCACGGACCAGACGGCCCAGGCTCAGCACCGGGTTGGGCCAGAGCAGGGCCTGGACACGGTCGGCTTCGGCCATGCCGAGGCCGTAGAGGCTGGCTTGCAGGCCACGGTGGTTCAGCAGCGCCAGTTGCACGGCGGCCTGGGCATCAACAGGCTGGGCGAGCAGGGCATGCGTGCGGCGGGCTGCCGCATCGCGTTCCTGGTCGGTGCGCTGCCAGGGCAGGTCGGCCTGCCACTGTTGTTGGCTCAGGGCCTGGACGGGCGCGACCGCCTGTTCCGGCCGGAGGCTGGTGCACCCGGCCAGGGCCAGTGCGCCGGCCAGGCCGAGCGCGCTTGGCAGGAAGGAAAAAAGACGTAGGGGAAATGACATGACATCCTCGCGGGCATTGCACGCCCGGGGGGGGCGTACAGGGACGGCCGTCACCCGCTCAGGGGTGCACGGTCGTGTCCGGGCTCAGGCGAGGAAGGATTTGGGCGGTCGGTCGAGCGCCTGAGGCAGACGCTCCAGGATGGGGGCAGGCCCGGCGACAGGGTGATCAGTGGCGGGCAGGGCGCTGGCCACCGTCAGTGAAGCCACCGGCAGTGCCGCGCCAATGCAGCATTGGGCGCAGAAGCTGCAGCCATGGTGGCTGTCATGCTGTGCGTCGTGCGAGCCTTCGGCTGGCAGGTCTTGTGCATGACCTGGCGAGTGCACGGGCTGGGCAAGGTGCTCGGTGTCAGCGCTGGCGTGCATGGTGGCATGGCCCGCATGGGCGGCCACATCATGTACGGTGAGGCCAGCGGCCATGCCTGCCATTCGCTCGCCAGGCGTTTGTCCGTCAGGCATTTGTGCGTCAGGCGTGTGTCCGTCAGGGGTTTGTGCCTCAGCCACCCAGTGGGAGGCGGCTACCGCATCCGGGTGCGCAGGCATCCCGTGATGTTCATGATGACCATGACCATGACCATGACCATGGGCGGGGGCACGCAGCAGAAGGCGTTGTTGGACAGGCGCAGCGCTGTGGCTGGCCTGGCCCGATGTGCCCTCGGCGGTTGCCATGCTGATCTGCATGGTCACGGCCAGCACGCCTTGCAAGGGCATGCACAGGCCCATCAGGGCGAGCACCAGCCAGCGGCTCCAGGAGAGCCGGCGCGCGGAGAAGGCGGGCAGGAGGCGCATGACGCGTCGAGTGTAGACCACCCGCGCCTGTCATCGCAGCCGCGCGACGGCTGAGGGTCGCGTGGACAGTGCGATGTTGACTGTCAGTCCTCGTTCTTGAAGACCAGCTTCACTTCGTGGGTCTGCTTTTCGCCGCTGGGTTCGAAGCGCCAGTCCATCAAGGCGCGGGTCACGGCCTTGTCGAACACCTTGCGCGGTTCGGCTTCCAGGATTTCCACGCCGGAGACCTTGCCGTCCGGGTCGATATTCATCTTGGCGCGCACCGAACCCGAGCTGATCGACTGGCGGGCGGCCTCGGCCGGGAACTCCGGCGGCACTTTCTTCACAATCTTGGGGGTGGCGTGGGCGGCGGTGGCCAGCAGCATGGCGGCGGCCAGACCCAGCAGGCCGCGGGTCAGGGTCTTGGTGGTCAGGGTGTTGCTCATCTTGAGACCTCGTATGTCCTGGAAGCTTCGGATCGGGACTTCGAATCGATCCGAAGGGGGTTGAATGTTTCGGGGTGGATCAGGCGCGGAAGAACCCGACGGCATTCACCAGCCGTGTGGAGCTGTCGCGCAGCGAGTCGGTCGACTTGGAGAGGGCTTCCACCAGCGTGGTGTTCTGCTGCGTGGTGCGGTCCAGTTCGTTCATGGCGTTGTTCACCACGCCCACGCCAGCGGCCTGTTCCTGGGCCGAGTGCGAGATTTCCTCGATCAGTTGGCCCATGTTGTTGACCTCGTCCACCACCGAGCGGATGGTGGCACCGGCGTTGTTCACCAGGGCGGTGCCGTTCTCGACCTTCACCGACGATTCCTGGATCAGCACCTTGATTTCCTTGGCGGCCTGGGCGCTGCGGGAAGCCAGCGCGCGCACTTCGGACGCCACCACGGCGAAGCCCTTGCCGTGCTCGCCGGCACGGGCGGCTTCCACGGCGGCGTTCAGTGCCAGGATGTTGGTCTGGAACGCGATGCCGTCGATCACGCCGATGATGTCGCCGATCTTGCGCGAGCTGGCACTGATCTCTTCCATCGTGGAGACGACCTGGCTGACCACGTTGCCACCGGCAGAGGCCGACTGGCGCGCCTTGGAGGCGATGTTGGAGGCCTTGCGGGTCAGCTCGCTGGCACCGTTCAGGTTGGAGGCGATCTGCTCCACCGACGAGGCAGTGTTCTGCAGGCTGGCCGCGGAGCGGGCGGTGCGGTCCGACAGATCGACGTTGTTGCCGGCGATCTCGTTGGAGTTGTGCGCCACTTCGCTGGCGGCGGCGCTCACGCTGGCCACAACGCCGGAGAGGGCCTGCTGCATGTCGCGCATGGCGTGCAGCATCTGGGCCAGCTCGTCGCTGCCATGGACTTCGATGTTCTGCGACAGGTCCCCGGCGCTGATGGCTTGTGCGGCATCCTTGGCCTTGCGGGCCGGCACGATGATGGAGCGGGCGATGGTCAGCCCGCCCACGCCGCCGATCAGCACGGCTACCAGCACCAGGGCGCCGGTCACGAGGATCGATTGGTTGGCCAGCTTGGCGCCGGATTCGGCCAGCGAGCGTGCATTGGTGAACTGCAGTTCCACCAGGCCCTTGATGTTTTCCTGGTAGGCCTGCTGGGCCGGGCGCACGTCGGTGATCAGGCTTTCGCGGGCCTCGTCGGGGCTGCCGTCCTGCTGCACCTTGAGGAACTTGGACACGGCGGCGAAGAACTTGCCCTGGTTGTCATGCACTTGGCCAACGACTTCCTTGTCCTTGGCGTCCGCGACCTTGCCTTCCAGGTCGGCCAGCTGCTTTTCGCTGTCGGCCAGCGCTTCGGCAATGGCGGCCTTCTGCTTCTTGATCTGGCGGGCTTCGTCCAGCAGCAGCAGGTCGCGCGCCGCGCGGGCGATCACATTGACGTTGCCTTCCAGCGCATTGGCCGCGGAAATCTTCACCAGGCTCGAATTGGCGGTTTGATCCAGGTCGTGGGAGAGGCGGCTGGCGTTGTGGGCGCCATAGGCACCAATGACGATCAACAGCAGGATGAGCAGTGTGTAGCTCAGCGTCAGGCGTTGCCCGATCCGCAAGCGGGACAAAAACGACATGGATTCCCTCGCATGGAATAAGTTCTTGGTAATGAGAAAGCGGCGCAGGACGCACCCTCTGTCTGCAGCGGCTTCGGTGAAATCATCAACGCCCTGGATCGGGGATCGCCATGTCGGTTTTGGAGGGGCGTGAATTCTGACGCGCGACTTGCAACTGAATGAAAAAGCCGTATCGATGTCTTGCGGGTTCACCCTATTAGGGTTGTTACTGCAATGAAAGCAAAACGTCTCCAAATGATGGAAACGCCATGACTTTTGGGGGTCAGTTGTTGCCGTTGCGCGTACGTTCCAGTTCCGCGTGGTTACGGCTTGAGGGCCGGGCGGGCGCCCGGATTCAGGGTGCCGTCGCGGCGGCCTGCGCGGCGGAGGAGGGGCGTTGGCCGAAGATGGCGGAGCCCACGCGCACGAGAGTGGCGCCCTCAAGAATGGCGGCTTCCAGGTCGGCACTCATGCCCATGCTCAGGGTGTCGAGCGCCAGGCCATCCTGGTTGAGTTGCTGCAGTAACCGGGCGAGCGCGCGGTGGGGTTGACGCTGGGCGTCCAGGGTGTCGGCCGGCTCGGGGATGGCCATCAGGCCGCGCAACTGCAGATGTGGCAGGGCTGCCACTTCTCGGGCAATGGCGGGCAGTTCTTCCGGTGTCAGGCCGCTCTTGCTGGTTTCGCCGCTGATGTTGACCTGCAGGCAGATCTGCAGCGGGGGCAGGTGGGCGGGGCGTTGATCGGAGAGGCGCTGGGCGATCTTGAGGCGGTCCACGCTGTGGACCCAGTCGAAGTGTTCGGCCACGACGCGGGTCTTGTTGCTTTGCAGCGGGCCGATCATGTGCCACTCGACCTGGGCGCGGATATCCGCCAGGGCGGCGATCTTGTCGATGCCTTCCTGCACGTAGTTTTCGCCGAAGCGGTGTTCGCCCGCCTGGAAGGCGGCACGCACATCTTCGGCCGGAAAAGTTTTTGTTACCACCAGCAGCGTGACGCTGTGCACGGGCCGCGACGCCTGTTCACAAGCAAGGCCCATGCGGCCGCGCAGCTGTTGTATGTTCTCGGAGATCGTCGCCATAATCGACCAGGCTATTGCTTATCCCATGGACATTACTCAACTGCTGGCATTCTCGGTCAAGAACAAGGCCTCTGACCTCCACCTCTCGGCCGGACTGCCGCCCATGATCCGGGTGCATGGCGATGTGCGCCGCATCAACGTCGAGCCGCTGGAACACCGGCAGGTGCACGACATGGTGTACGACATCATGAGCGATGCGCAGCGCAAGGCCTATGAAGAGACGCTGGAATGCGACTTCTCGTTTGAAATCCAGGGGCTGGCGCGGTTCCGGGTGAACGCGTTCAACCAGAACCGTGGTGCGGGCGCCGTGTTCCGGACCATTCCGTCCAAAATCCTGACGCTGGAGAACCTGAACGCGCCGAAGGTGTTCGCGGAGCTGGCCTTGAAGCCGCGGGGCATGGTGCTGGTGACCGGCCCGACGGGTTCGGGCAAGAGCACGACGCTGGCGGGGATGGTGAACCATCTCAACGAAAACGAGTATGGCCACATCCTCACCATTGAGGATCCGATCGAGTTCGTGCACGAGTCGAAGAAGTGTCTGGTGAACCAGCGGGAAGTGGGGCCGCAGACGATGAGCTTCTCGAACGCGCTGCGTTCCGCCCTTCGTGAGGATCCGGATGCGATCCTGGTGGGTGAAATGCGGGACCTGGAAACCATCCGTCTGGCCCTGACGGCTGCAGAAACAGGCCACTTGGTCTTTGGCACGCTGCACACGTCTTCCGCTGCGAAGACGGTGGACCGGATCGTGGACGTGTTCCCGGCAGCCGAGAAGGACATGGTCCGGGCGATGTTGTCCGAGTCGCTGGTGGCGGTCATCTCCCAAACGCTGTGCAAGACCAAGGACGGCAGCGGCCGGGTGGCGGCGCACGAGATCATGCTGGGGACGTCGGCCATCAAGAACCTGATTCGCGAGAACAAGGTGGCGCAGATGTATTCGTCCATCCAGACGGGTAACAGCCTGGGGATGCAGACGCTGGACCAGAACCTGACCGAACTGGTTCGCCGCAACATCATCGCGCCGTCAGAGGCGCGGGCGAAGGCGAAGTTCCCGGAGAATTTCCCGGGCTGATCGTTTTTGCGTTCTCGGGTTTTTTTGGGGGCCCTTTCCTCGGTTTTCTTTGGGGGAGGGCATTTGTCTTTTCGAGGTTCCCTTGGGGCCTGGGTTTCTGGGCATGCGCCGGAAAGCGCCGGCTCGGCACCCTTTTCCTCCATGTCCCTCCTGTCCCGCTCCGCGGGCCATTCCTTCCTGATACTTACGGAAAAGGGCACCGAACCGTCACTTTCCGAAACCGGTGACTGCACTGGTTGTCATTCAGTGCGGTGCGGTGCAGTGCGGTGACATCGAGTCCCGAAGGTGTCTTTTTCAACCCCCCGTTACCGTTGTGGCAACTACCGAGAGATGTTGCGGTGCGGAAGAGCGGAAAATGTAAATGCGGCAGGTCTGGCCATGGGCAGGGCGTGAGGTCTTGGTCCAAAAGCCAGCTGCGGTCGAATTTGTCGCATCGGGAAATGAGTTTCCCGTGCCACATGGATAGACCGCAAAGCCCCCGCCGCCTATCCTTACCTACTTATTTCGCTACGGCCTCCCGCCCGACAGGACCGCTTTTATGGAACGCGACCAGGCTACCAAGTTCATCAACGACCTGCTGCGCCTGATGGTGTCGCGCAAGGGCTCCGACCTGTTCCTCACTGCGGATTTCCCGCCCGCGATCAAGGTGGACGGCAAGGTCACCAAGGTGTCGCCCCAACCGCTGACGGGCCAACACACCCTGCAACTGGCCCGTTCCATCATGAACGACAAGCAGGCCGCCGACTTCGAACGCACCAAAGAGTGCAACTTCGCCATCTCCCCCCAAGGCATCGGCCGCTTCCGCGTGAATGCCTACATCCAGCAAGGCAGCGTGGCCCTGGTGCTGCGGACCATCCCGGCCACCCTGCCCACCATCCAGTCCCTTGAGCTGCCCGCCATCCTCCAGGAAGTGGTGCTCACCAAGCGCGGCCTCGTCATCCTCGTCGGCGCGACCGGCTCCGGCAAGAGCACCTCGCTGGCCGCGATGATCGACCACCGCAACGAGACCACCTTCGGCCACATCATCACCATCGAGGACCCGGTCGAATTCGTGCACCCGCACAAGAACTGCATCGTCAGCCAGCGGGAAGTGGGCCTGGACACTGAAGGTTGGGAATCCGCGCTGAAGAACACACTGCGGCAGGCGCCCGACGTCATCTTGATGGGCGAAATCCGCGACCGCGAAACCATGGAACACGCCGTGGCCTTCGCTGAAACCGGCCACCTGTGCATGGCCACCCTGCACGCCAACAGCGCCAACCAGGCGCTGGACCGGATCATCAACTTCTTCCCCGAAGAACGCCGCGCCCAGCTGCTGATGGACTTGTCCCTCAACCTCAAGTCCATCGTCTCGCAACGCCTGCTGCCCCGCCAGGAAGGCAAGGGCCGCGTCGCCGCCGTGGAGATCCTGCTCAACACGCCGCTGATTTCGGACCTCATCTTCAAGGGCGAAGTCGGTGAGATCAAGGAAATCATGAAGCGCTCCCGCGAGCTCGGCATGCAGACCTTCGACCAGGCGCTGTTCGACCTGTACGAGTGGGGCCGCGTGACCTACGAAGATGCCCTGCGCAACGCCGACTCGGTGAACGACCTGCGCCTGCAGATCAAGCTCAACAGCGAACGCGCTCGCAGCGGCGACCTCTCCTCCGGCACCGAGCACCTGTCCATCGTCTGATCCTGCCGTCCGGGGCCCCTCGGGCGCCGAGCCGTGCTCCGAGGGTCTGAATGACACGGAGGCAGGGGGCGGCGCCCCTTATGCCCCTTTTGCCCGTTGTGCCGGTTGCGCCACTCAAGGCTCGCGCCCTTGCGCAGCCAAGCCACAATGGGGTCTCCATCCATTTCGGACTCCTCCATGAGCAGCATTGGCCAGCGCAGCTATACCGCCACCCCTTCATTTCGCGTCGCCTTCCTGGGCCTGGGCGTGATGGGTTTCCCGATGGCAGGCCATCTGGCCACTGCCGGACAGCAGGTCACCGTCTATAACCGTTCGCCTGCCAAGGCCCAGGCCTGGGTGGCCGAGTTCGGCGGTGCGTCGGCGGCTACGCCCCGCGAGGCCGTGCAAGGGGTGGACGTGGTGTTTGCCTGTGTGGGCAACGATGCAGACCTGCGTTCCGTGGTGCTGGGTGAGACGGGCGCGTTTGCCGGCATGAAGCCAGGCGCTGTCTTCGTGGACCACACCACCGCGTCTGCGGAGGTGGCACGTGAGCTGCATGCCGAGGCCAAGGCCCGTGGCCTGCATTTTGTGGATGCGCCGGTATCGGGCGGGCAGGCTGGTGCCGTCAACGGCGCGCTGACGGTGATGTGTGGGGGTGACCAGGCTGCTTTCGACACCATCCAGCCATTGGCCTTGCACATGGGCAAGGCCGTGACGCGTGTGGGCGAGGCGGGGGCGGGTCAGTTGGCCAAGATGGTCAACCAGATCTGCATTGCGGGCATTGTGCAGGGGCTGTCGGAAGCCATTGCCTTTGGCCAGCGCAGCGGCTTGCCGATGGAGCTGGTGCTTGACGTGATCGGCAAGGGTGCGGCCCAGAGCTGGCAGATGGACAACCGTGGCAGGACCATGGTGGCCGACAAATTCGATTTTGGTTTTGCGGTGGACTGGATGCGCAAGGATCTGGGCCTGGTGCTGGACGAAGCGCGCCGCAACGGCGCCCGCCTGCCACTCACCGCCTTGGTTGATCAGTTCTACGCCGACGTCCAGGAGATGGACGGCGGAAGGCTGGATACCTCCAGCCTCATCAAGCGCCTACGCTGATCGTCGAGGGGCCTTGCCTAGGCTCCTCCATGCATCGAGTCGCGCCGAACGCGCCGAGCGCCGTTCAAGCGGGGCTCTGCATGGCTGACTTCATGAGAGGAGCCAAGGGGAATGTCATGGTCAGCATTAATGACCACCCCTACATCCGAGCATGTTTCGAAGGTTTCCAGACACAGCGAATTGACTTCTCATTTTCGGTCGGGAACGCACGACGGACCAGCAAGCGCCCAATCAGCAGTGAACTGGTCATTACAAGCTGGGACACGGACCAGTCGTGCGGGCTGTTCTGATCTGAAGTTTCTCATTCCCCTCACTGCTTTCCAGGACGTTTCCACTTCAAACCTCCTTTGGGGGGATATTTTCGAAGGTCACAACTTTGTAAAACCTAGCTCCATTCAGACATTCAGGGAGAGTTTGATGAAGAGGATCTTTAACTGTGCCTGCAAGGCGTTCATCCAACGGCTGCAAACACACCACGGCCAGACTAAAAGGTGCCGGTGCGTTCGCTTGCGGAATGGTCGGCGGTAAGAAGACCAGTTGGGGGCTTGCTTGCTACGGAGCGATTGACTGGCTCGGGTCAAAGGCGGACGATCGGTGCCTATACGATTACGCATCATGCACTGCCAACGGCCTGATTTCCAGTCCGCAAAGTCCGAACTTCTTTTCATCTAGCCTTGATCGACGCGAGCTGACCATTCCGTCGTTGGAGCTGGCGGTTCAGGCCGAGGATTAATCGCCTGTTCTCTGGGAGATTGAGGAAATTGGGGGTCGTTGAAATAAACAAATCAACAATTGCATATGTCGTCATCGGCGCTGCCGTTGCTTTGAGCGTTGCAGCCTATTTCATCGACTCAGTTGAAATTCATGCCTCGGTGGAGATCGCTAAGGAAGTGGCTTCTTCGCCATGGCCGAACCAACGATCCCCCTCGCCCTCCGATCCCAGCCCTGGTACCAAGCAGCTCGGCGGGGGAAATCAGTCTGCGCAGATCGTTCAGTCTCCAAACCGAGTGATCGCTTCTCAGGAAGATTTCGGTCAAGCAATTCTCCGAGCCATTAATGGCGGATCGCCAGAAGATGCAGGCAAAGCCGCGTTGTACATCTCGGCGTGCCAAAGCGCGAATCAGCTCAGAGACGACATAGAGCGACAACGAGGGCGAACCAACATTCCAAACGACAGGATCGGAAGCCTTGCTGCGGGTGCCGAGGATTTAATTCGCCAATGCCAGACTGTCACAGAGGACATGAAGCAGCACAGGAAGCAGCTTGCGGAAGTTGCACTTCTCGGAGGAGTAAAGGGCATCGCAACGTCTTATGCGCAGATTGTGAACTATGCGCCGGAGGCAGCAATGCGAGGACCGTTGCGAACAAGCCTCCAGGCTGATGCTGCGTCTGGGGACTCAGCGGCCATTTTTGGGCTCGCTTTGCATGGCTACGATCTTGGTCTGAGCAGAGTGGAGGCCAGCGCTTACGTTTATCTCGCAAAGGCCACCAGCAAGAACGCCTATCAAACCGAGATGCTGACGATCGCGACAGACAGAAAGGATTTCCTCCAGCTGACGGACAAGGAGAAGCTAGAGGCGGAGGTACTGAAGAAGAGGATGTTGAGCGAGATGCCGAAGAAACCCGGCCAATCCGCACTGGATGGGACGTCGTCAGTCCAGGCGGCAAATGGATGATGAACCCTTCCGGGACGGAACATTCCGTTCCTCCAGCCCAATGCCGGTTGAGTTTCTCTAGCGCGGGCAGACACAGCAGCGCATGACTTCGCGCGAGGCATCCCGCACATTGGCGGCTCATCTCTGGAGCCGCCAGCACGACAGGGTTCGTCCCGGTGCGGGCTCCCCCTTCTATCGCAAGAAGCCCCATGGCACTCGACTCGTACCACCATGGCGTGCGCGTCATCGAAATCTCCGATGGCGTGCGCACCATCCGGACCGTCTCCACCGTCATCATCGGTCTGATTGCCACGGCATCCGATGCTGACGACGCGACCTTCCCCAACAACAAGCCGGCGTTGATCACCAACGTCAACACGGCCATCGGCAAGGCCGGCACGAAGGGAACGCTAGCCGCCGCGCTGGACGCCAACGCGCTGTACAGCCGGGGGCTCACATCATGGCCCGGCCAGCCGGGGCTCACATCATTGCGGAGCCGAGGGGCGCAGATTCGCGAGTTCGGCTTCGGAAATGATTTCCATGGCGCGAACGACCTTGTTGACACCCTTCACACCACGGGCAATGTCGGTGGCCCGCGCCGCTTCACGTTCAGTCACGCGGCCCATGATGTAGACGTTGCCACGTTCCACCACCAGATAAAAAGCGTTGGACACCAGGTCCTTGGCATCCACCAGGCTGGCCTTGACCTTGGTGGCGATGGCCAGGTCATTGGCCCGGCTCGACAGCGAGCTGAGCATGCCCACGCCCACTTCGTTGAGCACGCTGTTCACGTTCTCGACACCGCGGGCGATGTTCTCGGCCGCCGCACGGTCCTCGTCATTGCGGGTCTCACCCGTCAGCAGCACCATGCGGTTGTAGCTGTTGACGCTGATGTGGACACGGTCTCCCAGCTGTTCACGGATGCGGTTGGACGTCTTGAGTTCGATGCCCTGGTCTTCCAGCTGCGTGCCGGAGGTGCGGCGGTCCGTCACCATCAACGCGCTGCCTGCAGCGCCAGCCAGCACCAGCGGCACACAGGCGGTTTGCAGCAGGCTGGCGGTCACAGCACCGGCCAGAATCAGGGCACGGGTCTTGGTCATCATGTTGGATCCTTGGGGAGAGGCTCGGAAGCTCGAAAAAATGGCGAATGCCGCCAATGGTCAAATGCCGGATCAGGGATGGAGGCCGGCGCTCCGCTAAGAACGTGTGAACCCCCACGTCGGACGACGCATGGGGCTACTCAATGGCACCCAGCAGCTGCACGTCAATGGCATCTGCCAGGCAGTGCGACAGCAAGCGGTGTGCCTCGGCCACACGCGCGAAGCGACTGTGAGGCACGCGCAGCTGAACGTCTGTATCCAGAAGCGTCGACCGCCAGTCGTCATCCTGGGTGCCGCTCAGGGCGATGACGCTCATCTCCTGCCCATGGGCCACCTGCAGCAAGGCACCCGCCGCGCCACTGCCCTGGCTTTCGAACAGCAGCAGCAGGTCACCGGGATGGCCCAGCGTCTGGATCTGGCGCATGAGGGCGGAGGCCGGGTCCGGATATCCCTGGGCCTGCGCATCCAGCGCGATGACGGCCAGGCCCGGCCGCTCCTGCTCAAAGCGGCCCGCCAGCAGGGCCGCCGCGTAGGACGCGTCCGCTGCGGAGATACCCAGCCCGGCGCACCAGACACGGCCACCGGCCGTCAGGGCGTCCACCATCATCTGTGCAGCCACGGCGAGCGGGCGCGACAAGCCTTCCGCGACCTGGTAGAGCAGATCGGCGCTCTCGAAGAATTGCTGCTGTATGCGTTGTTCCAACATGAGGCCGGATGATAAGGCCCTGGAGGGTGGCAGGAGCGGGCAGCTGGTGCTGGAAGCGCGTCAGCAGGAAATGGCTGAACAGTCGAAGGCGGCTGGCAGCCATTCGATGCGGTCGCCATCGATGGCCACGACGTCGAAGCGGCAGGGCGGCACCGTGGCCAGGCGGCTCAGGTAATGGGAAGCGGCGAAGATCAGGCGGCGCTGCTTGGTCGGCGCGACGCTGGCGGCCGCGCCGCCATGGGCATCGGCCTTGCGCGTGCGTACCTCGACAAAGACCAGGGTGCCGTCCCGCGCCCGCATGATGAGATCGATCTCGCCGCCTCGGGCATGAGGGCCGCGCGCCACTCGATAATTGCGGGCATCAAGCCGCATGCCCTGGCGGCACAGAAATTCCAGTGCGCGTGTCTCGGCGTCGTCGCCCAACGCCTTTGTGGAGAGCCTCTTGACCATCCCTTCGTCTCCCCAGACATCCCTGCCTGACCTGATGAGTGCCGCCGCCGCCGCTGCCGCCGGCCAGCAGCAGTATCCAGCGGGCACGCTTTACCTGGTGGCGACACCGATCGGAAATTTGTCCGACATCACCCTGCGCGCCATCCACACCCTGACCCTGGTGGACGCCGTGGCCTGCGAGGACACCCGCGTGAGCGCGCAACTCCTTCGCTGGCTGGGCCAGCACAAGCCGCTGGTCGCCCTCCATCAGCACAACGAACAATCGGCCGCCCAGGCCCTGGTGGCGCGGTTGCTCCAGGGCGAACGCATCGCCTATGTGAGCGATGCCGGCACCCCCGCGGTGTCTGACCCCGGCGCCTTGCTGGTGGCCGCCGCACGTGAGGCCGGCATCCGGGTGTTGCCCCTGCCCGGCGCGAGCAGCACCGTGACGGCCGTCAGCGTGGCGGGAGACACCCGCGCCCAAGGGTTCCAGTTCGTCGGTTTCCTGCCCACCAAGGCCGCCGAGCGCCGCACCATGGCTCAGACACTGACGGGCAAGGGCCACAGCCAGGTGCTGTTCGAAGCGCCCCACCGCATCCGCGAGCTGATAGACCTCCTGGCCGAGCTGGCACCCGAACAACTGCTCACCGTTTGTCGTGAATTGACCAAGCAGTTCGAGACCGTTTACACCGCGCGCTGCGCCGACCTGCCCGCCTGGATGGCCGCCGACCCGCAGCGCGAGCGCGGTGAATTTGTGCTGGTGCTGCATGCGGCGCCCGCCGAAGACGATGCCGGTGAGCTACCGCCGCAAGCCCTGCGCGGGTTGCGCGTGCTGATGCGCGAGCTGCCCCTGAAGCAGGCGGTCAGCCTGGCCGCAGAGCTGAGCGGCTGCCCCCGCAATGCGCTCTACCAGCAGGCGCTGGCCTGGAAAGCCGAGGCCGATCCGGAAGAGTGAGGGTCAGCTTCGCGCCCCGGCGTCGGGCTGCGCGCGCTGCCTGACCCGCATCGGTTGGCCCTGGGGCGGATATGGGCGATGCGCCGAACCGGGCACCTGCCTACAATCAGCCCATGATTTCGCGCGAACCCACTCTCGCCCGTCTGGTCACCGCCCGTGCCCAGTTGTTGGAACCCTTCGGCCTGACCGATGCCTCGCTGGCCCAGGCCTTGCGCCTGATCACCGAGCACCGGGTGGACGATGCCGACCTTTACTTCCAGACCACCCGCGCCGAGGGTTGGAGCCTGGAAGAGGGCATCGTGAAAAGCGGCAGCTTCTCCATCGACCAGGGCGTGGGCGTACGCGCCGTGGCCGGCGAGAAGACCGCCTTTGCCTATTCGGACGACATCTCCGAAGCCGCCCTGCTGGATGCCGCCCGCACCGTGCGTGCCATCGCTTCGGCCGGCCAGAGCAAGCGGGTGAAGGTGCCCAGCGAACCGGTGGTGGCGGCCAGCCGTGCCCTGTACGGTGAAGCAGACCCCATCGCCAGCCTGGACAGCACCCAGAAGGTCGCCCTGCTGGAGCGCACCGAACGCCTGGCCCGCGCCAAGGACCCCCGCATCGCCCAGGTCATGGCCGGCCTGGCAGCCGAACACGAAGTGGTGCTGATCGCCCGTGCCGACGGCACGCTGGCCGCCGATGTGCGGCCGCTGGTTCGCCTGTCCGTCACCGTGATCGCCGAAAGCAATGGCCGCCGCGAAGTGGGCTCCGGTGGCGGCGGTGGCCGCTTCGGTCTGGCCTATTTCACTGACGAGATGATCGCCTCCTATGTGGATCAGGCCGTCACTGCCGCTCTCACCAACCTCGAGTCCCGCCCCGCTCCGGCTGGCGAGATGACCGTGGTGCTGGGCCCGGGTTGGCCCGGCGTGCTGCTGCACGAGGCCGTGGGCCATGGTCTGGAAGGTGACTTCAACCGCAAGGGCTCCAGCACCTTCGCCGGCCGTATTGGCGAGCGGGTGGCCGCCAAGGGGGTCACCGTCCTGGACGATGGCACCATCCCCGACCGCCGCGGCTCCCTGAACGTGGACGACGAAGGCTGCGCCTCGCAGCGCAATGTGCTGATCGAGGACGGCATCCTCAAGGGCTACATCCAGGACGCCATGAACGCGCGCCTGATGAAGGTCAGCCCGACCGGCAACGGCCGTCGCGAAAGCTACGCCCACCTGCCGATGCCGCGCATGACCAACACCTACATGCTGGGCGGGGACAAGCACCCCGAGGAAATCATCGCCAGCATCGACAAAGGTCTCTACGCCACCAACTTCGGCGGCGGTCAGGTGGATATCACATCGGGCAAGTTCGTCTTCTCTGCCAGCGAAGCCTGGTGGGTGGAAAACGGCAAGCTGCAATACCCGGTGAAGGGCGCCACGCTGATCGGCAACGGGCCGGATGCGATGAACCGCGTCTCCATGATCGGCAACGACATGAAGCTCGATACCGGCGTGGGCGTCTGCGGCAAAGAGGGCCAGAGCGTGCCTGTGGGCGTGGGGCAGCCCACTCTGCGCATCGATGGGCTGACCGTCGGCGGCACGGCCTGAGTCGGCTGCCGCAGCGCCAGCACCAGTATCAGCGCCTGCAATCTGCGCATCACCGGATGCGCAAACCTCTCACTGAAACCCCTCCCTGGTTTTGATCAAGGATCGGCGCATACGTCGTGCGCCAGTCACACCTGGCCTATTGACGCGCCATGATGGTCACGGGCAATATCAACGTCATGCGTTTCGTCGGCAAGTTTTATTTTGCGTACTTTTGGTTCTCGCACCGCCCCGGCGGAGGAGAGGCGAACGCATAAGCAGGCGCCAAGAATCCTCAAGAAACCGCCGGGTCCACCACCCGGCGGTTTTTTTTCGCCGGTACGTGGACACTGAAGGCGATGTTGCGGAGTCAGGGTGCCCCAAGGCCGGCCAGCAGCGGCCTCACACACAACAGGAAATCGTCATCCATGAATGCCAAGTCCACTCACCAGTACGGTACCGCCCAGGAGGCGGAGCGCTGGTATTCGCCGCAGGACAAGACCAGCCAAACCGACGACGAACGCATCCTGGACATCACGCCCTTGCCGCCCCCCGAACACCTCATCCGCTTCTTCCCCATCCGTGGCACCGCCATGGAGCAACTGGTGGTGGGAACCCGTCAACGCATCCGACGCATCATGTCGGGGCAGGACGACCGGCTGCTGGTGATCATCGGCCCATGCTCCATCCATGACCCCGCTGCGGCGCTGGAGTACGCCCGCAAGCTGGTGGCGCAGCGCGAGAAGTATGCCGACACGCTGGAGATCGTGATGCGGGTCTATTTCGAGAAGCCGCGCACCACCGTGGGCTGGAAGGGGCTGATCAACGACCCCTACCTTGATGAGAGCTATCGCATCGACGAGGGCCTGCGCATCGCCCGCCAGCTGCTGCTGGACATCAATCGCCTGGGCATGCCGGCGGGTTCGGAGTTCCTGGACGTGATCTCGCCGCAATACATCGGCGACCTGATCTCCTGGGGCGCCATCGGCGCGCGCACCACCGAGAGCCAGGTGCACCGCGAGCTGGCCTCGGGCCTGTCGGCCCCCATCGGCTTCAAGAACGGCACCGACGGCAATATCAAGATCGCCACCGACGCCATCCAGGCGGCCGCGCGGCCGCACCACTTCCTGTCCGTGCACAAGAACGGCCAGGTCGCGATCGTGGAAACCGCCGGCAATCCGGATTGCCACGTGATCCTGCGCGGTGGCAAGGCGCCCAATTACGACGCCCAGAGCGTGGGCGTGGCCTGTGCGGACCTGGAAGGCGCCAAGCTGCCCACCCGGCTGATGGTGGACTGCTCACATGCCAACAGCAGCAAGAAGCATGAGCGGCAGCTGGACGTGTCACGGGACATCGCCGGCCAGATCCGCGAGGGCAGCCGGCAGATCTTCGGCGTGATGGTGGAGAGCCATCTGCAAGGTGGTGCGCAGAAGTTCAACCCTGGCAAGGACGATCCGTCCCAACTGGAGTACGGCAAGAGCATCACCGACGCCTGCCTGGCCTGGGACGACTCGCTGGAGGTGCTGGACGTGCTCAGCCAGGCCGTGGCAGCCGCAAGGTCGCATCAGCTCTCTTGAATTTGCCAAGCCGCGCCCCAATTGCTGAAGCAACCGGGGCGCGGCGGGTCCGCGCGAGGACAATCGTCCTTTTCCCGACCCAATCCATAAACGGCAAATTGCTCGACGAGTGATGGACAAACAAACCCATTCCTTCCAAGCCGAGGTCAAGCAGATCCTGCATCTGGTGACCCATTCGCTCTACTCCAACAAGGAAATCTTCCTGCGGGAGCTGGTGAGCAACGCCTCGGACGCCTGCGACAAGCTTCGTTTCGAAGCGCTGGACAACAACGCGCTGTACGAAGAACAGCCCAACCTGGAAATCCGGGTGTCGTTTGACGCGGCTGCCCGCACCGTCACCATCAGCGACAACGGCATCGGTCTCTCCACCGAAGAAGCCATTGCCCACCTGGGCACCATCGCCAAGAGCGGTACCCGTGAATTCATGGCCCGCCTGGAAGGCGACCAGAAGAAGGACGCCAACCTGATCGGCCAGTTCGGCGTGGGTTTCTACTCCGGCTTCATCGTGGCGGATCGCATCACGGTGGAATCCCGCCGTGCCGGCCTGCCGGCCGATCAGGGCGTTCGTTGGACGTCCGAAGGCACGGGTGATTTCGAAGTCGAATCCATCACCAAGCCCGGTCGCGGCACGGATGTGGTGCTGCACCTGCGCGAGGGCGAGGAGGAATTCCTCAAGACCTGGCGCCTCAAGTCCGTCATCAGCAAGTACTCCGACCACATCTCCCTGCCCATCCTGATGCGTAAGGAAGAGTGGGACGCCGACAAGGCCGAGCAGATCATCCTGGACGAGTGGGAGCCGGTGAACAAGGCTTCCGCCCTGTGGACCCGCAGCAAGAGCGAGGTCACACAGGACGAATACGACAGTTTCTACAAGCAGATCAGCTACGACACGGAAGCCCCGCTGGCGTTCACCCACAACCGGGTGGAAGGCCGCAGCGAATACACGCAGCTGCTCTACATCCCGGCCAAGGCACCGTTCGACCTGTGGAACCGCGACAAGCGCGGCGGCGTGAAGCTCTACGTCAAGCGCGTCTTCATCATGGACGACGCTGAGGCGCTGATGCCGGTCTATCTGCGCTTCGTCAAGGGCGTGATCGACTCTGCAGACCTGCCGCTGAACGTCAGCCGTGAGCTGCTGCAGGAAAGCCGCGACGTGAAGGCCATCCGCGAAGGCTCGACCAAGCGCGTGCTCTCCATGCTGGAAACGCTGGCCAATAGCGAGGACGTGTCCGACAAGGACAAATACGCCCGCTTCTGGAAAGACTTTGGACAACTGCTGAAGGAGGGTGTCGGTGAAGACACCACCAATCAGGAACGCCTGGTCAAGCTGCTGCGTTTTGCCTCCACCCATGCCGACGAAGGCGTGAGCTTCCAGGACTACCTGGGCCGCATGAAGGAAGGCCAGGAGGCCATCTACTACATCACCGCCGACAGCCTGGCCGCTGCGAAGAACAGCCCGCAGCTGGAAGTCTTCCGCAAGAAGGGCATCGAGGTGCTGCTGTTGGCGGACCGTGTGGACGAGTGGATGCTCTCCCACCTCTTCGAGTTCGAAGGCCACTCGCTGCAGTCGGTGGCCAAGGGCTCGGTGGACCTGGGCCAGCTGCAGGACGAAGAAGAGAAGAAGAAGGCCGAGGAAGCGGCCGAGACCTTCAAGCCCATGCTGGAAAAGCTCAAGACCGCGCTGGAAGGCAAGGCCAAGGACGTCCGCGTGACCACGCGCCTGGTCGATTCCCCGGCTTGTATCGTGGTGGAAGAGGGCGATATCAGCGGCCATCTGGCGCGCATGCTCAAGCAGGCAGGCCAGAACGCACCGGCCTCGCAGCCGACGCTGGAGGTGAACCCCGAGCACGCGCTGGTGCGCAAGCTGGGTGACATCAGCCAGCAGGAAGGCACTGATGCGCGCTTCAAGGATCTGGCGCTGGTGCTGTTCGACCAGGCACTGCTGGCCGAAGGCGGCTCGCTGGAGGATCCGTCGGCCTATGTGAAGCGGGTCAACGCGCTGCTGCTGGGCTGAGGATTGACGCCACAAACAAAGGCCGGCATCGAAAGGTGGCGGCCTTTGTGCTGTCTCAGTCCCAACTGGGCATGCCTGACGCCTTGTCCGCCTCGGTCCGCATCACGTCCAGTTGATCGTTCAGCTTGACCACCTGGTCGCTCCAGTAGTTGGGCGTGCCAAACCACGGGAACGCCAGCGGGAAGGCCGGGTCGTCCCAGCGGCGGGCCAGCCAGGCACTGTGGTGGATCATGCGCTGGGTGCGCAGCGCCTCGATCAGGCGAAGCTCGCGCCAGTCGAATTCACGCACGCTTTCATAGCCGTCCAGCAGCGCATCCAGTTGCTGGCGCGCGGCCTCCGGGTCGCCGGACAGCATCATCCAGAGGTCCTGCACCGCCGGGCCCTGCATGGCGTCGTCCAGATCGACGAAGTGCGGGCCACGGTCGGGGGTCCACAGCAGGTTGCCGGGATGGCAGTCGCCGTGCAGGCGCAGGCTGCGCAGATTCGGCTGCGCGTCGAAGGCCGCCTGGATGGCGTCAATGCAGCGTTGGGCGGCGTCATGCCACTGCGGAGCGATGTCGGGCGTCAACGTGTCGCTGGCCTTCAGCCAATCACGCGCCTCGCGTGCCGGTTGCGCACTGTGCCAGGCCACGCGATGTTCAAACGGCCGTTGCTGGCCGACATCATGCAGACGCGCCAGGAAGCGGCCCAGCCAGCGCAGGACTTCCGGGTCTTCCAGCTCAGGCGCGCGGCCACCCTGGCGGGGGGACACGGCGAAGCGGTCGCCCAGCACATGCGCCAGGGTCGTGGCCTGGCCGTCCACCTCCAGGGTGAGCGGCGCCACTACCGGCACCTCCGCTTCCACGAGTTCGCGGGCAAAGCTGTGCTCTTCCAGGATCTGCGCATCGCTCCAGCGGCCGCCGCGGTAGAACTTGGCCACGACCGCGCTGCCGTCCTCGAGATAGGCCTGCAGCACGCGGTTCTCGTAGGAGTTGAGCTGCAGCAGCCGGCCATCGGGGCGCAGGCCCGCATGCTCGAGCGCGTCCAGCATCCGTTCTGGCGTGAGGTGACCGAAGCCGGCCGTAGGTGTGGTCATCAGAAAAAAGAAACGGCGCTGACGCGCCGCTCATCCGGAATACAGAAGTCGCTAGCTTAGCGCCGCAGGTAACGCGGTGCGTCGACCACAACGCCGGCAATGTCGTTCTCGCCGTCGTCCAGGAATTGGGAGTCCGGCATGGACGAGTCGCTGCCGGCCACGCCACCACGCGGCCGGTAGCCGCGCTGTCGCGGCTCGACAGCATGGGGCGGCGGCGCTTCTGCCGGGGCATTGAAACTGTCGAAGCGACTGTCAGGCGCAAAGAACGAATCGCTGAAAACGGGCGACTCGTTCCACAAGGTGTTGCGCGAGGCCACCCGGCGGGACGCGGCGGACGCAGTCGCTGCCGCTGGGGAGGCCGCTGCGGCCGGGGCAGGGGCCACCGAGGGCCGCGCCGGCGTTGGACGCGCTTGCATCGGTTGCGGGCTGCGGGCGCTCTGGTTGCTGTACGGCACCAGCAGTTGCAGTTCCGAGACCGTCGGCATGTTGTCGGCCGACAAGCGCAGGTAGCGGATGCGACAAGCCGCCAGCACCTCCTGCTTGATCTGCAGGCTGCGAGCAGTCCCTGGGCGCTCGGTTTCCAGATCTACCGCCGCCAGCACACGGCCATTGGGGCTGCAGATGGCGAAGTTCACACTGATGCCGCCCAGCAGGTCATACCAATAGCGCACGTCCCGAGCTTCGGTCGGCTGGCAGAAACGCACCAGCGGCAGCTTGGCCATGACGACGTGATGGGGCAGCGCCTCGCGCAGGAGACGGAAGACGCGGCGTTCGTCCGCGCTGAAAACGGGTCGCGCCGTCAGCGACCATTCGGTGGGGAGCGGCTTGCGACGCCGCTGCGGGCGGCGCAGCAGCAGGACGACCAGCAGGCTGAGCATCGCCAGCCCGCACAGTCCCGCAATCAGCCACGGCAGCGTGTTCTGCATGTTCCAGGATTGGAAGAGGAGGGCACTGCAGCCGTCGTTGTGACGGAACGCACATCTTGAGTCGTGCCCGGATCGGCGCGAATGTAGCCGAAACTCGTTACAAAATGCATCCCGCCCCACCCCCCTGGATCAGGTGGCAGGCCAATCTTGTGCTGTACGACTATTGCTTGGCGGACTTGCCGGACGCCTTGCGGCTGATCTTGGACTTCACTTCGGCAACGCCGTCGATGAAGTTGCCCAGCGTGTGCAGGTGGCGTTTGAGCTGGAAGTCCACTTCGGCCATGTGACGCTCTAGCGCCTCGTCCACATGCGAGGACACCGAATCGGGCGGCAGGCGCAGCCAGGCTTCGGATTCACTGCCATCACGCTCCACCTTGGCGCCAGCCTTGCGGGCGATGGCCAGCATGGGGCCGTTTTCGCTCAGGGCGTGGATGAAGAGCGTGTCGATGCCGCGATTGCGGGCGTGCAGGGCGGCGCGCTCGAACAGCCGGCCGCCGAAGCCCCGTCCGCGTGCAGCATTGAGCACCGAGACACCAAATTCCGCCATGGCCGGGCGGCCCTTGATCTGTGGCGTGGGTTCGTAGGCCAGATGTGCCACGGCGATCAACTGCAGCTTGCGGTTGAAGATGCCCAGCACTTCATCACGCGAGAAATTCAGCCCGTCAACGTATTTCTGGATCTGCTCATCCCGTGCGGCATAGCCGAATCGCAGGTAGCGGTCTCGCTCGGCGAGCGACAGCAGGTGCTGCGCAATGCGGCGACGGTGCCGCCGGCCCAGCGGGCGGATGGGAACCCAGTCCGCCCAGCGACGCCAGAATTCGGGCATCCAACGGGATGCCTGTGCGGACAGGCGCTGCGGCAGCCGCACGGGCACCGGCTCCGACGGCACCTGACGGTCGTGTCCCTGCGTGGCCTGGGGGGTCAGGGCAGGGGGGCCGTCGGCGGGCGGGGGCGGGGAGGCGGTCATTGGCAGCTAAGTGATTACCCGGATCGTAGCCAAAGTGCGTCTTTCGCCAAGAGGGTTCATCCGGTATGGCGCTGAAGTGTGACGAATCTCCGGTCGCGGTGTTGGGTCCGTGCTGGATGATTTGGTGAAATGCCCGGCCTGTGCCCGAGGGGCTTCTCGCGGATTTGGTTTTTTGGACTCTTCTGATAGACTCGCGGGCTTTCCCCGGTTTCATGGCAGCCGTGGGACACTTTTGTGAGAGGCCGCACGGCATTTCTGTCCAACTTTTGAGTCAGCTCCTGTGAGCTCTGAGTCTCTGAGTGGGTCAGATTGCAAATAAGCGGCACCGAGCGAGGTGGGGCGTTGGCCCGACGTGCTGTTGACGGATGCTTCTGGGTTCAACTTCCGGGTTGATGTTCAAGGGGTGTGTTGTCCAGCTGATTTGCCTGATTTTGAAAGACTCTCATGAAGACCTTCAGCGCCAAGCCGGCCGAAGTGAAGCACGAGTGGTTTGTGATTGACGCCACCGACAAGGTGCTCGGACGTGTTGCCAGCGAAGTGGCACTCCGTTTGCGCGGCAAGCACAAGGCCATCTACACGCCTCACGTGGATACCGGTGATTTCATCGTCATCATCAACGCAGAAAAGCTGCGCGTGACCGGTAACAAGGCCAATGACAAGGTGTACTACCGTCATACCGGCTACCCTGGCGGCATCCGTGCCACCAAGTTCAAGGACATGCAAGCCAAGTTCCCGGGCCGCGCCCTGGAAAAGGCTGTCAAGGGCATGCTGCCCAAGGGTCCTCTGGGCTACGCGATGATCAAGAAGCTGAAGGTGTACGCGGGCGACACGCATCCGCACACCGCCCAGCAGCCTCAAGTGCTGGAAATCTAAGGAGCGGTGATGATCGGAAACTGGAATTACGGTACCGGCCGTCGCAAGTCGTCGGTGGCTCGCGTCTTCATCAAGAAGGGCACGGGTCAAATCGTCGTCAACGGCCGCTCGATCGAGCAGTACTTTGGTCGTCAAACCTCGATCATGATTGCTCGTCAAGCACTGCTGCTGACGAACAACGGCGAGGCCTTTGACATCAAGGTCAACGTGCACGGTGGTGGCGAATCCGGCCAAGCCGGTGCAGTGCGCCTGGGTATCACCCGCGCCCTGATTGACTACGACGCAGCCCTGAAGCCCGAACTGAGCCGCGCCGGCTTCGTCACGCGTGATGCGCGTGAAGTCGAGCGTAAGAAGGTCGGTCTGCACGGTGCTCGTCGCCGGAAGCAGTTCAGCAAGCGCTGATCGAACTTCCTGGAACTGCCCCGGGTCATCCCGGGCGGCTCCAAGCCAACAAAAGCCGCTGTTTCAGCGGCTTTTGTTTTTGTGGACGCAGGAAGTGATCTTTCGCCTCACGCCTCGTGCGCTTTGATGCCGGTCGGATGTGCGGCCTGCCTCATTGCCAACAGGGCTTTGGCTCGCGAGGGCGGCGCGGCCAGGCGGGCTTTGCCATAATCCCCACCATCTACCGGACTTATCCATCCAGGATCCCAGCATGAGCACAGCAGTTCTCGAATCTCCCGCCACCGAAACCGGCGGCATGCCGGCCCCGCTGGTCTTCACCGACGCTGCGGCAGAGAAGGTGCGCGAGCTGGTGCTGGAAGAAGGCAACCCCGACCTGAAGCTGCGCGTGTTCGTGCAGGGTGGCGGCTGCTCCGGCTTCCAGTACGGCTTCACCTTCGACGAGGCGGTGAATGATGACGACACGCAGATGACCAAGAATGGCGTCACGCTGCTGATCGACGCCATGAGCCTGCAATACCTGATGGGCGCCGAGATCGACTACAAGGAAGATCTGCAAGGTGCCCAGTTCGTGATCAAGAACCCGAACGCCCAGACCACCTGCGGTTGCGGCTCGAGCTTCTCGGTCTGAGCCTGGTCTGAGCACGGGGTCTGAAGTGCTGCGTCCTACCTGCCTCTGCAAGGCGGGAGCGGGCATGTGATGAACCGCCTTCGGGCGGTTCAGTCGTTTCTGCGTTGATGTCCGAAGCGCAGCAGGTCCAAAGCGCATGTCCTGAGCCCGAGGACCCGCTCGCCGGCGTCCACTTCAGGTGCTGATCAAGCGGGGGTGTAGCTACCCAGCACGCGTTCACCGCTGGCGCCTGTCACGGCGGGCAGGTTGCCGCTGAGGTGTCGCACCCAGCGCATGGCCAGCCAGGCAAAAGCGGCCCCCTCCACCTGCATCGGTGGCAGGCCTTGCGCCTCGGTGGTGGAAACGATCAATCGGGGGAGCAGGACCTGCAGGCGCTGCAGCAGGTGCCCATTGAAGGCGCCGCCCCCACAAACCATCAAGTGCTGCCAGGAACCTGGCGCAAAGCGTGCCAGGCTGTCCGCCACGCAGCGTGCGCTCAGTTCCAGCAGGGTGGCCTGCACGTCTACGGGCCGGGCCTGTGGAACATGTCGGGCGAGGTGATCGTCCAGCCACTGAAGGTGGAACAGATCGCGCCCGGTGCTCCTGGGGGGCGGCTGCTGGAAGAAGGGTTCTGCCAGAAGTGCCGCCAGCAGGCTGGGGAGGATCTGGCCCTGAGCCGCCCACTGGCCGCCGGCGTCATAGTCCGTGCCCTGGTGGCGTTGAACCCATCCGTCCATCAGGCAGTTACCCGGGCCGCAGTCGAAACCGCCGCTCGCACCATCGGCCTTCAGCAGGCTGACGTTGCTGATGCCGCCGACGTTGAGCACCGCCACATCCGCATCGGCACGCCCGAACACGGCGCGATGGAAGGCCGGCACCAGCGGAGCGCCCTGGCCACCGATGGTGAGGTCCCGGGTGCGGAAGTCGTGGACCACGCTGATCCCGGACAGCTCGGCCAGCAAGGGGGCATTGATCAGTTGGAGCGTGAAACCGACGCCATCAAACTCCCCCGGACGATGCCGAACCGTCTGGCCATGCGCGCCGAGTGCACGAATTTCCCGGGGGGCCAGGCGTTGCGACAGCAGCAGCGTGCGGGTGGCTTGCGCATAGCTTCGCGCCACGGCGCTGCCGGCCAGTGCCGCGCGCTGCAGCTCGTTGTGGCCGGCACTGTTGAGTGCCAGCAGTTCGGCTTTCAGGCTGGGGTCAAAGGGCGCGTAGGCGTGGGCCAGTGCTTGAACCGACCCCTTGCTGTCCGCGCTGAGCAACACGGCATCCACACCGTCCAGCGAGGTGCCGGACATGAGGCCGATGTAGTGCTCGACGGCCATGGTGGAGGGTGGGTCAGAACCGGAGGTGGAAGCGGCAGGAATGGCTCGGGCGGCAGGTGCCCGCCCGAGTAGAGGTGGTGGCGATCTTATTCGCCAACGACACCGTCGCCCAGCGTGGCTGCGGCCTGCAGCTGGGTCTTGGCGGCCGCCAGCTGTGCCTGGAAGGCGCCACGAGCGCTCGCCGGCAAGGCCACAGCTTCAGAGGCGCGGGCGATGACGCGCGGATCCTGCTGCTTGCCGCTGACGCGGAATTCAAAGTGCAGGTGCGGGCCGGTGGCCCAGCCGGTGGCGCCCACGGCGCCAATCTTCTGGCCTTGCTCCACACGATCGCCGCGTTTGACGTCGATACGGCTCAGGTGGCCGTACACCGTCATGCGGTCGCCGTTGTGCTTGATCTGGATGACGTTGCCGAAGCCGTTCTGCCAGCCGGCAAACGCCACCTGGCCGTCACCCACCGTTCGCACCGCTGTGCCGGTGGGGGCGCCATAGTCGATGCCCTGGTGCTGGCGCCACGTCTTGAGGATGGGGTGGAAGCGCATCGCGAAACTGGAGGTCACGCGGGAGAATTCCATCGGGCTGGCCAGGAATGAACGGCGCTTGCTCTCGCCATCAAACCCGTAATAGCTGCCCTTGCCGTTGGCGCCGTCCTTGAACCAGACGGATTGGTAGCTCTTGCCGTTGTTCACGAACTCCGACGCGAGCAGGCGGCCGGCGCGGCCGTCCCAATTGATGGGTTCGCCGTCGGCGGTCTTGACTTCGTAGACCAGCGAGAAGCGGTCGCCCTTGCGGAGCTCGCGGTGGAAGTCGATGTCGCCCGAGAACATGTCCGCCAGTTGCGAGGCAATGGCGTCCGGGATGTTGGCTTCGTCGGTGGCGGCAAACAGCGAGCTTCGGATGGTGCCGCTGCCCAGGCGGACCTGGTTTTCCAGCGCCACGGTCTCCCATTTGGAGACGAAGTGGTCACCCTCGCGAGTGATGCTCAGCCGGGTGAAAAAGCTATCCTGCTGCTCAGGCGTCTCGGCGGCGAAACGGGCCACCAGGCTCTGCACCTGGCCGCTGGCGGTGGCCGTGACCTGCACGCGCTTGCCCACCCGGCCTTGCAGCAGGCGCTTGGCGGTGGGGTCGTTGCGCAGGAAGAGCGCGGCGGCGGGGTCGAATGCGCCCATGCGCTTGAGCAGGGTGTCGGCCGTGTCCGCAGCGCGGGTGAGGTCGGTGCGGGAAAGGCCGGGGTCGAAGCTGGCCAGTTGGGCCAATTGCTCGTCCAGCGATTGCGGGACGATGGCTTCGGTGATTTCGTGCTGCTGCAGATCCGCCGCGTCAGGCGCCAGCGGCGCAATACCGAAGGCGGTGACGGCAAAACCGCCGAGCACACCGACCACGGTACCGGTCAGGGCGCGCGGGTGACGAGAGGCAAACGCCTCGGCAGTCGCCGTCAACGCCTTGCCACGAGCCATCAACATCTTGCCGTGAGCCGCCAGCGCTTCAGCGCTGCCCAGCGAGCGCTGTACGCGCTTCCATTCCTCAGACCAGTTCATCACGCGCAAAACATCCTGCAGACGGTAGGTGACGGAACCCACAAGCCCCCGGCCAGCCGACATGGCGTCCGGCCGGAGCGTGCGGTCGATACAGCGGGCGCTGACCGATTACCTGGACGATGCCTGACCGTGCTGCTGGCTTTGGCGTTAGTCTTGACCCCACCCAGCGTGGCCGTGGAACGGACCTGGCGACAGGGGGCTCGGCAGGTGGACGCCGAGGCGTCCACTAGAATCGGCAGCTTTTGCAGGCCTGAGGCCAGGAACGGTTTTTGCCATCTGTCCCGCCCTGCAAAACTGCAACAAGTATAGCGACGGGTCCTCTCGCAACATGCTAGAAAACCCGATAAATCAAGACTTTATGTAAACCCCGTGCGGGTGATGTAGACCATGTCCGAAGCCCGAACCCCCTCTGCAACTTCTTCCGAAAAACCGGAATTTGCGGTCACTGACCGTGTTCAGCACGCGCTGGCGCAGTCGCTGCGTGGGTGTGATGAGCTGCTGCCCAAGGACGAGTGGCTGAAAAAACTGGCCCGGTCCGAGGCCACCGGGGTGCCGCTGCGCATCAAGCTGGGTCTGGACCCCACGGCGCCGGACATCCACCTCGGCCACACGGTGGTGCTGAACAAGATGCGCCAGTTGCAGGACCTGGGCCATCAGGTGATCTTCCTGATCGGAGACTTCACCTCCATGATCGGCGACCCCTCCGGCCGCAATGCGACCCGCCCGCCGCTCACGCCCGAGCAGATCAAGCACAACGCCGAGACCTACTACAAGCAGGCCAGCCTGGTGCTGGACCCCACGCGCACCGAGATCCGCTACAACAGCGAGTGGAGTGACCCCCTGGGCGCGCGCGGCATGATCCAGCTGGCGGCCAAGTACACCGTGGCCCGCATGATGGAGCGGGACGACTTCACCAAGCGGTTCGCCGCCGGCACGCCCATCTCCGTGCACGAGTTCCTCTACCCGCTCATGCAGGGCTACGACTCCGTGGCGCTGAAGTCCGACCTGGAGCTGGGCGGCACCGACCAGAAGTTCAACCTGCTGATGGGGCGCCACCTGCAGGTGGAATACGGCCAGGAGCCTCAGTGCATCCTGACCATGCCGCTGCTGGAGGGGCTGGATGGCGTCGAGAAGATGTCCAAGTCCAAGAACAACTATGTGGGCATCACCGAGCCGGCCAACAGCATGTTCGCCAAGATCCTCTCCATCAGCGATGTGCAGATGTGGAAATGGTATGACCTGCTGAGCTTCCGCAGCCTGGACGAGATTGCCGCGCTCAAGCGCGAGGTGGAGGGCGGCCGCAACCCCAAGGAGGTGAAGGTGCTGCTCGCCAAGGAGATCACCGCGCGCTTCCACAGCGCCCAGGCGGCAGACGAGGCGCAGGCCTATTTTGACAACCGCGCCAAGGGCGGCATTCCCGACGACATCCCCGAAGTGACGCTGACGGGGGCGCCGCTGGGCATCGGCGCGCTGCTCAAGCAGGCCGGCCTGGTGCCCTCCACCAGCGAGGCCAACCGCATGATCGAGCAAAGCGGAGTGAAGATCGACGGTGACACCGTCAGCGACAAGGGCCTGAAGGTGAATGCCGGCCAGATGGTGGTGCAGGTGGGCAAGCGCAAGTTTGCACGCGTGACGCTGCGTTGACGCGGCCGCTGGTTCCATGACCGCAAGGGAGGCTCCGGCCTCCCTTTTTTCATGGCACGTCGGTGCCTTGGGCGCCTCTTCATCACTCCTCGCGTCCTCGCGGGCGGGATGCAGCGGTTTCCTAATCCCCTGAAATGCGCTGGCTGTTGATTGAAAGCAGCGCGACAACGAGATACACCTGTGCCAAGGCACGTTTCCTGCCGTCTGGTGTCGGTGCCTCCCAGGGTCTCTGGCGGGGCGCGCTCCAGGTGTTGCGTTGTCGGGGCTGCAGTGGCGGCCCGCGCCCACCGGATCAGAAAGGGGACTTGGATATGGATGCGGCATCGCTGAAGCTGGGGTTGGTCGGCAATTGCGCGGTCAGCGCCCTGATCGACGATCAGGCCCGTGTGGTCTGGGCCTGCGCGCCCAGATTTGACGGCGACCCGATGTTCCACGCGCTCATCGACTCGCCCGACGGCGTGGGACCCGACGGCACGTTCCAGGTCATGCTGGAGGATTTCTCGCACAGCGAGCAGTCCTACGACCATGGCACCGCCGTGCTGCGCACACGGCTGCACGACACGCGTGGCAATGCCATCGAGGTCACCGATTTCATGCCGCGCTTCTTCCTGCATGACCGGCCGTTCCGGCCGATGATGCTGGTGCGGCGTATCCGTCCGCTGGAGGGGCGCCCGCGTGTGCGCATCGTGCTGCGGCCGGTGGTCGATTGGGGCGCCTCCAAACCGGTGCGCACCCGCGGCAGCAACCATATCCGTTTTGTCGGCCCGCGCTTTGTGGTGCGCCTCACCACCAATGCGCCGCTCACCTATGTGCTGGACGAGACGCCGTTCTCGCTGGACATGCCGATGAGCTTCATCTTCGGCCCGGACGAGACCCTGGACCGCGGGGTGGAAGATGCCGCGCGCATGTTGGAGGAGCAGACCGTCAACTACTGGCGCGACTGGACCCGCCGCCTGGCCATCCCGCTGGAATGGCAGGACGCGGTGATCCGTGCGGCCATCACCCTGAAGATGTGCCTGTACGAGGAGACCGGCGCCATCGTGGCTGCCATGACCACCAGCATTCCGGAGGCACCCGGCACCCAGCGCAACTGGGACTACCGCTACTGCTGGCTGCGCGACGCCTTCTTTGTGGTGCGGGCCCTCAACAGCTTGTCCGAGACCGGCACGATGGAGGACTACCTGCGCTGGCTGCGCAACGTGGTGGCGCAGTCCAGGGACGGGCACGTGCAGCCTCTGTACGGCATCGGGCTGGAGAACCGTCTCACCGAGCAGACGGTCGACCACCTGCGGGGTTATCGCGGCAATGGCCCGGTACGGGCCGGCAATCAGGCCTATGAGCACTTCCAGCACGATGTCTATGGCAATATCGTGCTCGGTTCCGCCCAGGCCTTCTTCGACCATCGCCTGCACCAGCGCGCCGGGCTCAACGAGTTTGCCCTGCTGGAACGTATTGGTGAGCAGGCCTATGCCATCCACGACAAGCCAGACGCCGGCATGTGGGAGCTGCGCACCCGCTCACGGGTGCACACCTCGTCCGTGTTGATGAACTGGGCGGCCTGTGACCGGCTGGCCAAGATTGCGCAGGTGCTCAACGAGCCGCGTCGCGCCACCTTGTGGCGGGAGCGCGCCGACGTCATTCGCCAGAAAATCCTGGACAACGCGTGGAGCGACCATCGCAAGGCCTTTGTGGAAAGCTTTGGCGGCAAGGACCTGGATGCCAGCGTGTTGCTGATGGCGGAGGTCGGTTTCATCGACCCGAAGGATCCGCGTTTCGTGAGCACGGTGGACGCGTTGCAGGCTTCGCTCTGCGATGGTCCGCACATGCGCCGCTACGAGGCACCGGACGACTTCGGCCGCCCGGAAACCGCCTTCAACATCTGCGCCTTCTGGCGCATCGATGCGCTGGCCCGCATCGGCCGCACCGATGAGGCACGCGAGATCTTCGAGGCGCTGCTGGCCTCGCGCAACCACCTCGGCCTGCTCTCGGAAGACACGCACCCGGTCACCGGCGAGCTGTGGGGCAACTTCCCGCAGACCTACTCGATGGTGGGCATCATCAACGGGGCAATGCGCTTGTCCAAGCCGTGGGATTCGCAGATCTGATGTGCCTGCGGCGGCCAATCGCCCAGCGGCGCTGACAGGCCCTTGTCGCCAGGCCGGCTTTGCGCGCAAATCCAACGCTTGCCGGCACGCACCTGGGCCATGTCGTCCCGGGGCTGGTGCTGGCCGGAGTTGATGCATGCGTACCGACCTGATGTCCTCCCCTGAGGCGACGACGAGCCCACGTCGGCGCCAGTTCTGCGCGCTGGGCCTGGCGGGCGCGGTGGCTGTGGGGCCCCTGATGCTTGCAGGATGCGCCACGCCGGCAGGCAACGCTGTTACCGAAGCCGCTGCACGCGCCGAGTTGGGCCGCAGCGGCCGTCTGCGTGCCGCCATCAATCTGGGCAATCCCATCCTGGCTCGCCAAGGCGCGCGGCCGGGCGCGCCGGAGGGCGTCTCGGTGGATCTGGCGCGCGAAGTCGCGCGCCGGCTCAACCTCGAACTGGAGCTGGTGGAGTTCCAGGCCGCCGGCAAGGTGGTCGAGGCCGCGACGGCGGCGCAGGTGGATCTGGCCTTTGTGGCCATCGACCCTGTGCGCGGCGCCGGGCTGGATTACACCGCGCCCTATGTCGTGATAGAGGGCGCTTACATGGTGACCGACACCTCCCCCCTGAAACGCAACGAGGATGTGGATCGTGTCGGCGTCCGCGTGGCAGTCGGCCGAGGCAGCGCCTACGACCTGTTCCTGACGCGGGAGCTCAAATTCGCGCTTCTGGAGCGGGCACCCACCTCCCAGCAGGTGACGGATCTTTTCCTGTCCGGCGGGCTGGAAGTCGCCGCTGGTGTGCGGCAGCAGCTGGAAGCGGACATGCGCCGCCTGGCGGGTACCGCCACGCCGCCCTTGCGCCTGCTGCCCGGCCGCTTCATGGCCATCGAGCAGGCCGTGGCGGTGCCCAAGGGCAGGGCCGCAGCACAAGCATGGTTGACCGATTTCTTGGAGGAGATGAATGCCTCCGGCTTCGTGGCCGAGAGCCTGAAGCGCCATGGCATTGATGGTGCGGCGGTGGCGCCGGCCAGGCGCCGCTGATCGTTGGTGGGTGGTGAACGGACGGCGCTGGACGGACGGTGTTGAGTGTTCAGGGTTCGGTACTGAGCGCTCAGTACCAAATGCTCGGGGCTAAGTGCTCGGTGCCAAGTGCTTGGTACCAACCGCTCGGTATTGAGCGCTCAGCATTGAGCGGACCGTGTTGAGCGGACCCTGCCGAACGGCCGCACCACGCCTGCGGCCGTGGCCGCGTCGTGAGGTGTCGTTGCCTATCAGGGCCGTGTCATCGACACCGGTAGCTCCGGCCTGCGTTTCCCATTGCGCTGGCGCATCAGCAGGACGGTGAGTGGCTTCTCCAGCAGGAAATAACAGAGCACGCCCGCGACCACCCCTCCGCCGACCAGCAGAACGGCCACCAGATCCGCCCCCAGCGAGAGGTCGAACTTGCGGATCGCCCGCTCCGCATAAGGCATCACGCCCTGGTAGATCACCAGCACGTGCACCAGGTAGATCGAATAGGAGGCGTTGCCCAGCAACACCACCAGCTTGGGCCATTGCACCCGATCTTCCAGCCGCAGCACACCGATGAAGATCAGCGCCGCCGCCACGCCAAAACTCAGCGGCCGCCACGGCGTGTTCATGAGCCCGAGATAACTGGCGGTGGCAAAGAGCACCGCGCCGGCGGCGATCATCGCGATGGAGACGGCGATGTGGCGCCCCTTCCAGTTCACGAATTTCGCAATCGCCGCACCGAACAGGAACTCGAGCGTGATCGGGTCCGACAGGAACCCGTGCCAGACACTGGCCTCGGGGAGCAGTTGACCCAGCACGAATGCGGCCGCCAGGATGGTGCACAGCGCGCCGAACAGCTGGCGGCGTGCCACCACGATGGCAGCGGCAAAGCACAGGTAGAACAGCGCCTCGTAGCTCAAGGTCCACCCTACACCGACGATGGGCTGGATGTAGTGGTGCTCGTTGAAGGAAGGCAGGAAGAGGAACCCGCCCAGCCGCTGCGCAGACAGGCTGAAGCCGCGCTCGCCCGTGGCATACCACTGCAGCAATGCCGGTTTGAGCGCAAAGAGCGTGACCAGCGCATACATCGGCCACACCCGCAGCACCCGTTGCTGCAGGAAGTGCGACACCGGCCGCCGGCCCTCCACATAGCTGCCGGAGATGTAGACCATCAGGAAGCCGCTGAGGATGAAGAACACATCCACGCCGCCCGCGCCGGCCTCCACCAGCCAGTCCGGAAACACCGAGGGCCCCAGATGCATGGCCTCCGGCGCCTTGACCGTGGTGGCGCGCAATGCATGGTGAATCACCACGGCAAGCGCGGCAACAGCCCGCAGGGCTTGCAGGCCGACGATCTCCCGGTCTTTGGAATTGGGCATTCGGGTCCTTGTCCGGTCAGTGCCGAACTGGCTTGGCTCGGCGATGGATGCTAGGCGTGGCCGGCAATACCCGGCGTCAGCAACTGTGTCCATCCGTGAGGGACGTGCGGGGCGGGCGCCGGCGGGCACCCGCGCGCAGGGGCAATCGGCGCTCCCCGGGTGAAGCGGCCGCCTGGGCAAAGAGAAAGCGCTGAAAAGAAAAATCGCCCAAAGAAAGCGCCCAAAGAAAGCGCCCAAAGAAAGCGCCCAAAGAAAGCGCCCAAAGAAGAGCGCCCAAAGAAAAAGCGCCCCGAGGGCGCTTCGTCATTCTTTGCGGTTACCCATTCATCATTGGGTGATCGGCCGCGGATATGGCCCCGGCTTCGGCGTCAGCACTGGCGCTTCCTGGATCCGCTTCCTGAGCCAGGCCAGCGCGATGTCCAGTTGCGCATCTTGGCCATTGGCCGTGGCACGCGGCGGGTTGTCCACCCGGATGTCCGGGGTCACGCCCTTGCCTTCGACGATGAAGCTGCCGTCAGCCAGGATCTGTCCGTCCTGCGCCGCACGCATCATGCCCTTGTCCACCAGCCAGTTGCCGTCGGAGAGCCAGACACCGGCCCCCGAGGTCGTCACGCCGATGACCGGGCCCAGGCCCAGGCGCTTGAAACCTTCGGTGAAGGTCTCGCCGTCGGAGTAGGTTTCCTCGTTGGCCAGCACCACCACATGCCCGCGGAAGGTCTGTTGCATGTTGGGGTAGGGCTTGGAGCCCGCCGGTGAGCGGGGCTGCCAGAAGGCCCAGGCGCGGCGCGACAGCTTCTCCAGGATGAAGCTGTCGATATTGCCGCCGTTGTTGTGGCGCACGTCGATGATCAGGCCGTCGCGCTCGCTCTGTGCATAGAACTCGCGCGCGAAATCGGCGATGTCCTCGGCCCCCATGGCACGCAGGTGCACGTAGCCGATGTGGCCGCCGCTGGCCTGGTCCACAGCCTTGGCCTTGCCATAACGCCAGTCGTCCACGCGCAGCCGTGATTCACGGCGCAGGTCCACCGGCGTCACCACCACCGGCCGTGACTGGCCGCCGGGCTCCTGCAGCTGCAGCAGCACCTGCTTGCCGGCCTGGCCGCGCAGGCCCTCGGTGGGGTCGGGCCATTGGGTGGCGTCCTTGCCGTTGATGGCCGTGATGACCGAGCCCAGCGGGATGTTGAGGCCCGGTGCGGCCAACGGGCCGGCTTCAGAGGGCAGCTCCGGGTCGCCGCTGTAGATGCGGCTGATCTTCCAGCCCTTGCTGTCTCGCTCCAGCAGCGCGCCCAGGCCCGCCCAGCCGGGTTCCCCGCCTGACTGCCGAACATCGCCAGGGCGCACCGCACTGTGCAGCAGGCTGATCTCGCCCAGCATCTGCGCCATCACCTCGTTGAGTTCTCCGCGTTCGGTCACGCGCTCCACCAGCGGCGCGTACTTGGCACGCATGGCCAGCCAGTCAACGCCGTGCATGTCCTTGTCGTAGACGTAGTCGCGCTGCATGCGCCAGCCATCGGCAAACATCTGGCGCCATTCGGCCTTGGGGTCCACCGCGATCTGCCAGTCGCTCCAGTTCACGCGGGCCTTGTCCAGCTCGCCAGGCAGCTTGGGGCCGGCATCCACGATGAGGATGTCCGGGGCGGTCGCACCGGCGGCAACCTTGCGGATCATCAGCTTCTTGCCGTCGGCGCTGAGCTCGAAGGTCTGCACCTGCTCCGCCACGGTCTCCGCCTTGGTCTCCTGCGCAGCGATGGGCAACTGCTTCAGCACCTTGCGTTCCAGCAGGTACAGGCGCTTGGCATCCACCCGCAGGTCGTCGTAGTTGCCAGCGGCCAGCGGCACTTCATAGAGGCGCTCCGCCAGGCCGTTCAACTCGATGGCGGGTTTGGCCTTGGCGGCACCGTCCGCCTTGGCACTGGCGGACGTAACCTTGTCGTTCTTCTCGCGGGAGGCCTTGTCGTCGGCCTTGTCCTTCTTGTTGTCCTTCTCATTGCTACGTTCCTCGTCCTGGGCCTTGGCGCTGGCGGACTGCAGCTCATCGGGCGCGGCGAACGGGAAACGCAGGCCGGGCTGCAGCGCCAGCGCATAGACCTTCCATCCGCGATCAAACTGCGGCCCCATGTTGCGGTCGCCCCAGGGCGCGCCATTGGCGCTGACCACAAAGCTGCGTCGGGAGAGGAAGTACAGCCACTGGCCATCCGGGCTGAAGCTCGGCGCGGCCGAGGCGTAGCGGTCGCTGGTGAGCTGATGCGCGTGCTGGTCGGTCACGCTGTAGAGCATCAGCTGCGTGCGATAGACGTTGGAGGTGTTGCGGACATAGGCCAGCGCCTTGCCATCGGCCGACCAGCGCATCTGCTGGATGCCGTCGCCGGTGATGTCGCGATCGATCTCACGGGTGGCCGCGGCCTCGTCCCGGGCCTGCAGATCGGTGAGGAAGAGGCGGCCTTCCTTGTCGTCGTGGGCGATCCAGCGGCCGTCCGGCGAGGGCAGCAGGTGCTGGCGCATGGCGGTGGCGCCGGTGGTGATCTGCCGGGCCTCACCCGTGCCGTTGGCGGCCAGGCGCCAGATCTCGACTTCACCGCTGAAATCGCACATCGAGAAGACCGCGCGGCTGTCCGCGCTGAAGGTGGCATCACGGCAGCGGCCGGCGTTGTCCAAACCCTTGGGCACACCGAGTTCGGCGCGGCGCAGTGGGCCCACGCCCTGGGTGGCCAGATGGCCGCGGCTGGTGAGCACCACACGCTCGCCATCCGGCGAGAGCGCGACGTCGGTCAGGAAGTCCTGCGGCTTGCCCACCCAGCGGCGGCGCACTTGGTCGTAGTCGCTGCCCAGTGTGAAGGCGATCTTCTGGCCTTGCTGAGCCGGGCTAACGGCGGAGGCATTCAAGTCCAGGCGGAAAAGGTCCGCACCCAGCGCATAGACCACCTGTTGCCCGCTGATGCTGGCGTGGCGAATGTCCCAGCCCTGGTGGTGGGTGTGCTGGCGCAGGTCCGAGCCATCGGCGGCCACCGACCAGAGGTTGTAGGTGCCATCACGGTCCGAGAGGAAGGCCACGCGCGCCTGGCCCTGCGCATCGCGGTAGGGCATGGGGCGGCGGTCATTGCTGCCTTCGGCGACCAGGGGGCGGGCCTCGGCCTGGCTGTCGAGGTCCATCACCCACAGGCGGGCGATGGCGCCGCCCCGGTACTGGCGGGCGTTGTCGTTGCGCAGGCCGTTGCGGGTGAAGTACAGGCGTTGCCCGTCATCGCTGAGCGCGCCGTCAGCCGCCTGGCCGACGGGCAGGGCGCGGCGTTGACCGGTGTCAATGTTGACGAGATAGAGCTGGGTGCCGGCTTCACCCCGTTCGGTGGCACCCGTGTAGAGCACTTCGTTGCGGCGGGTGATGCCCCACACACGCACGGCACCGGTGTCCCAGCTCAGGCGCTTGGGAACCCCGCCGTTGGCCGCCATCACGTAAACGTCACCCACGCCGCCGTCGTACTGACCCACGAAGGCCAGCCAGCGCCCATCGGGCGAGAGCGCGGGGTGGGTCTCACTGCCGAGATGAGTGGTCAGCCGCTGGGCGGTGCCCCCTTGCAGGCTGGCGCTCCAGAGATCGCCCTCCGCCACGAACACCACGCGGTCACCTTGCAAGGTGGGCTGACGGTAGAAACCTTCGGCGGGCGTGGGGATGGCCGAGTCTGCCGCTGCGGCCGAAGCGGATGTAGCAGCAGTAGCAGCCGTAGCGGCGGCCCTCACGGCCGTGGTTGATGTGCTGGCATCAGCGGGCGCTGCGGCTGCAGGAGCCAGGGCGGTCAGGCCACAGGCGGACGCGGCGGCAGCAGCCACGATCGACAGACGGGCGAGGCCCGGAAAGGTGAAGCGCATGGCGGGTCAGGGGGCGGCTGGAGGGAAGCGCCCATTCTGACCGGGGCGGGCGCTTCAGTGATTCGTCACACCCGTGGTCACATGGCCGGACGGCACATGAACCACGGCACTTTCGATGTGGCCGACCTGGTCGTCGAAGAAGAAGTCAGGCTCGAATTCCCTGAGGAACTCCCCCTTGGCGAGGCCGCCGAGGAACATGGCCTCGTCCACCTCCACCTCCCAGTCCATGAGTGTGCGGATGGCGCGCTCATGCGCCGGGGCGCTGCGGGCCGTGACCAGGGCGGTACGGATGCGCATGGGGCCGGTGGGCGCATGCTGCAGGCGTTGCAGTTCGTGGAGCACCTGCTTGAACGGGCCGGCGGGCAGCGGCGTGAGCTTGCGCTCTCGCTCGTGGGCCTGGAAGGCATCCAGCCCGTCGCGCTGGAAGACCTGTTCGGCCTCGTCGGAAAACAGCACCGCATCGCCGTCAAAGGCGATCCGCAGCTCTTCCGGATAGGCGGCCGACGCTCGTGCGGACAGCGGAAACACCCGCGCGGCGGCCACACCGGCAGCGAGCGCCGAGCGCACGTCCTCCTCATTGGCCGACAGGAACAGATGGGCCTTCAGCGGCCGCAGATAGCGCCACGGGCTCTGGCCGCGGGTGAACACCCCCCGCAGGATGGGCAGCCCGTAATGCTGGGCGGAACGGAACACCCGCATGCCGGAGATCGGGTCATTGCGGGACAGCACCACCACCTCCACGCGTGGCGGTTGCCCGGGGGTATTGAACGCCAGCAACTTGTGCACCAGCGAAAACGCCGTGCCGGGTTTGGCGGGTTGCTCCAGGCGCTGCTGTTGCAGCTGCATGTAGGCACGGTCGTCGCCGCCTTCGAAGAGGCGGTTTTCCTCTTCGAAGTCGAACAACGCACGCGATGAAATCGCTACGACCAGTTGGCCATCAAGATTCGCAGGCATGCCCCATGATAGCCAGCGCGTGTCGCGCCGGCCGTGGCCTTACTGCGTGGCCAGCTTGTTCATGTCGATGATCGGCAGCAGGACGGACAGCACGATCAGCATGACGACCCCGCCCATGGCCACGATCAGCAGCGGCTCCAGCAGCGTGGCCAGGGTCATCGCGCGGCGCTTCACCTCGTTGCCCAACTGCCGGGCGGCGCGCTGCAGCATGTCGGGCAACTGCCCCGTCTGCTCACCCAGCCGGGCAAACATCGAGAGCAGCCCCGGGAAACGCTTCTTGCCCGCCAGTGCCGCACCCAGCGGTGCGCCCTCACGCACCTGGACCAGGGCATCCATCGCATCGGCGCGCATGGCATGGTTGGAGAGGGTTTCGGCCGCCGCCTGAAGCGCTTTCAGGATGGGCACACCCGCACCGGCCAGCATCGCGAGCGTTCCGGAGAAACGTGCCGCGTTGTAGCCGCGAGCAATGCGGCCCACCACCGGCAAGTTGAGCCAGGCCGCATCAAAACGCTGGCGCGGACCTTCCTTCTTGAGGATCTGGCGCACCGAGATGCCGCCCGCCACCAGCACGGCGATGAGCAGCAGGCCCCAATTGCGCAGCAGGTCGGAGGTGCCCATCATCAGCCGGGTCAGCAGCGGCAGGGTCTGACGGGTCTGGGTAAAGACCGCCGCCACCTGCGGCACCACATAGGTCAGCAGGAAACCCACCGCCAGCAGCGAGATGAAGCAGACGATGATGGGGTAGGCCAGTGCCCCAAACAGTTCGGCCCGCAGGCGCTGGCTCTCTTCCAGGTCGTCCGCCAGGCTTTCCAGCACGGGGCCGAGTGCACCGCTCTGCTCGCCGGCAGCCACCACGGCGCGATAGACGTCGTCGAATTCGCGTGGCGCGATGGCCAGCGCTCGGGCGAAGGGGGAGCCGCCGTTGACCTCGGCCTTGAGCGACGACATCAGGTCCCGCTGGCGGGGTTCGTCGGACTCATCCGCCAGCGCGGCCAGCGAACGCTCCAGCGGCAGCCCGGCCGAGACCAGACCGGCCAGTTGGCGGGTCCAGACAGAAAGCCCGGCGCCATTGAACACGCGGCGCGACCAGCGGGTCTGTGACCGGGGCGCGGCCACCGGCTGCACGTCCATGGGCACGAGCCCCTGCGTGCGCAACTGGGCCCGCGCTGCGCGTGGGTTGTCCGCTTCCAGCAGGCCCTGGCGGGGCTTGCCGGCGCTGTCCAGCGCTTCGTATTTGTAGGCGGGCATAACTACTCGCGGGTGACGCGCAGCACTTCGGCTTCGGAGGTGACGCCGGAGGCCACCAGCCGGTCCCCGTCCTCGCGCATGGAACGCAGGCCATTGGCGCGCGCGGCCGCCAGCAGATCGGCTTCGGCGGCTTGGCTGTGGATGAGGTGCCGGGTCTTGTCGTCGCAGACCATCAGCTCATACACGCCGGTTCGGCCCTTGTAGCCGCTGGAGGAGCAGTTGGTGCAGCCCACGGGGTGGTAACGCGTGCCACCGCCGGGCAACGGCTCGGCCGACTTGCACACCGGGCAGAGCTTGCGCACCAGACGCTGCGCCAGCACCCCCAACAGGCTGGAGCTGAGCAGGAAAGGCTCCACGCCCATGTCGGTCAGGCGGGTCACCGCGCTGACAGCATCGTTGGTGTGCAGCGTGGCCAGCACCAAGTGGCCGGTCAGGGAAGCCTGGATGGCAATCTGGGCGGTTTCATAGTCCCGGATTTCACCGATCATGATGACGTCCGGATCCTGCCGCAGGATGGCGCGCAAGGCCTTGGCAAAGGTCAGGTCGATGCGGGCATTGACCTGGGTCTGGCCGACCCCGGACAGCTCGTATTCGATCGGGTCTTCCACCGTCAGCACGTTGGTGGTGGAGGTGTCCAGCGTCTGCATCGCCGCGTACAGCGTGGTGGTCTTGCCCGAGCCCGTGGGGCCGGTCACCAGCACGATGCCGTGGGGTTGCTGCACCAGCCGCTGGAAGCGCTCCAGCCGCTCGCCGTCCATGCCCAGCGCGGTCAGGGTGAAGCGGGATTCCGACTTGTCCAGCAGACGCAGCACCGCACGTTCACCGTGCGCCGACGGCAGGGTGGAGACCCGCACGTCGATGGCGCGGCCGCCGATGCGCAACGAGATGCGGCCGTCCTGCGGCAGGCGCTTCTCGGCGATATCCAGCTCGGCCATGATCTTCAGCCGCGAGATCAGTGCCGCGTGCAGCGCGCGGTTGGGGCGCACCACTTCGCGCAGCGTGCCGTCCACCCGGAAGCGCACGCTGCTTTCGCGTTCGTACGGTTCGATGTGGATGTCGCTGGCGCCGTTGTTGGCCGCCTGCGTGAGCAGCGCGTTCAGCATGCGGATGATGGGCGCATCATCGGCCGCTTCCAGCAGGTCGGCCACGGCGGGCAGGTCCTGCATCAGGCGCGAAAGATCCACGGCGCTTTCGACCTCGCCCACCACCAGGGCGGCGCTGTCTTCACCGCCGGCATAGGCCGCCTGCAGCCGGGAAGCCATGTCGGCAGGGCTGATGCATTCCACCCGGTGTGGGGTGTGCACGCGCTGCAGTTCGGAGAGCGTGCCCAGGCTGGCCATCGGCGTGGCCCAGAGCGTGCGCTGCTCGCCGTCGTCCTCCAGGAGCAGTTGCTGGCTGCGGGCGAAGGCGTAGGGCAGGGGATGGCGGGTGGCCATGGCTCGTGTCCTTCTTCGCTCAGCGGGCCGGCTCGGAGGCGGGCTGCGTGGGTGCCAGCACTGGCGGCGTGGGCAGAATCGGCGAGGATGCGGGCTTTTCGGGGATCAGTGGAGCGCCGGTGTTGGGCAGGACCAGTGTCTTGGCAGGTTGCACTTCCTGCTGGTAAGCGCGGATGGCGTCGTAGCGGTCGACCGTGATCTGGTTGGAGTTTTCCGGGGTGCGAAGCACCACGGGGCGCAAGAAGATCATGAGGTTGGACTTGGTGCGCTGACGACTCTGATTCTTGAACAGGTTGCCAATCAACGGGATGTCTCCCAAACCGGGGACCTTATCTTCGCCGTCGCTGTATTCGTCCTTGAGCATGCCTCCCAGAACGAGGACCTGACCGTCTTCCAGCGTCACAGAAGTTTCCACCGCACTCTTGTCCAGCGTGGCCCCACCTTGATTGTTGGAGGTGCCATCCACCACGCTTGAGTTCTCCTGATAGACCTTGATGCGCACGGTGCCGTTTTCACCCACCTGCGTCTTCACCTTCAGGCGCAAACCAACGTCTCGGCGCTCATAGGTCGCGAAGGGGGTGGTGGTACTTGATCCTGTCGTCGTCGCAACGTTCCCGGTTTGCAGCGGCACGTTGCGGCCGATGATCATGTCGGCTTCTTCGTTGTCCTGTACGACCAGCGAGGGCGTAGAGAGGACGTTGGTTCCGGCAAGTTGCTCAAGCGCGTTGGCCACAGCGCCGAGTGTCAGGTAGTTGCCGATCTTCTTGACCACGCCAAGGTTCAGACCCTGCGGAAGGGCCCCTGAGGCCAATGCGCCACCAATCGATACCGTAGAAGTACTGTCGACCCCTACAGCCGTAGCGGCAGTGAGGTTGAGAATATTGCTGTAGCTGCTGCCATAGTTGGTACCAATGCCGACAGAGCCGAACAGGTTTTGCCACTGCACACCGAATTGACCGACCTTGCTGACGTCGACCTTGACCACCAGCGCCTCGATATAGACCTGGGCCCGTCTGGAATCCAGTTGCTCGACCACTGCACGGATCTGGCGGTACATGGGCTCCGGCGCGGTAATGACCAGCGAGTTGGTGGCCGGGTCCGCCTGCACGAAGCCGCCGGTATTGACTTGCGCCGCGGCAGACACCTGGGTAGACGCATTGGAACCGCTTGAGCTGCTGGACGAACTGCCGGAACTGCCGCTGCTGAAGGAGGAGTTTCCACCGGAGAAGCCGCCATTGGCGCTGTTGCCGCCTCCGGCATTGCCAGAGCCGCCGGTGGCCAGGCCGCCGACGGTGCTGTTGCCACCACCGGAACCGCTGCCACCGCCCGCTGCTGCGCTGTTGGCGCTGAACGCAGCCCGCAGCACCGTGGCCAGGCGCACGGCGTCCGCGTTTTTCAGGTAGATCACGCGGATGTTGCCGTTGGAGGCATCGATGCCGGGCTGATCCAGCTTGGCAATCATGGCGCGCAGCTGCATCAGCTTGGCGGGATTGGAGGCCCGCACGATCAGCGAGTTGCTGCGCGGATCCGCCAGCACGCTGGTGCCGCCCGTGGCGCCACCGCCGCCACCCGGCTGGCCCGGTACGCCGCTGCCACCTTCGGACAAGCGCTGCACCAGCTGCACCACATCCGAGGCCACGGCATTGCGCAGCGGGATCACCTCGATGTCGGTGTTGGAGGGCTGGTCCAGTGCCGCGACGATGCGGCTGATGCGCTGCAGGTTCTCGGCGTAGTCGGTGATCACCAGGCTGTTGTTGCCCGGGTTCGCATTGATCGTATTGTTGGGTGTGATCAGCGGACGCAGCACCGCCACGAGGTTGTTGGCGTTCTCGTGGTTGAGCTTGAAGATCTGCGTGACGATCTGGTCACCGCGCTGGCGGCTTTCCGTGCCGATGGAAACACTGCCGGTCTGCAGTTTGGCTTCCGCTTCCGGCACCAGCTTGAGCAAGCCGCCCGCATCCACCATGGCAAAGCCCAGGCCGCGCAGGGAGGCCAGGTAGCTCAGATAGGCCTCCTGCACCGGTACCGGCTGCTCGGCAGTCAGCGTCATCGTGCCCTTGACGCGAGGGTCCACCAGGATCGGCTTGCCCAGCGCGGCCGAGATGGCCCGGGACACGGCTTCGATGTCGGTGTTGACGAAGTTCAGTGTGACGGGCGTGCTCGGCTTGACCGCTGGCTGGCGGCGGGTGCCGGACGGGTTGTTCTGCTGGGCCTGCACCGGCAGGCTGGCGGCGATCAGGCTCATGGCCAATGCCAGGGCCGTCGGTCGCATCATGTAGTTTTTCATGCTCATCCCACCGAGATGATCGAGCGCGCTCCCTCGCGGCGCCCGATGATGTTCAACAAGTTGGCCAAAGCGGCCTCACTGCCGGGTGCCGCACTGGCGTCACCACGGAATTGCACGCGATTGCCCAGGCTGCCCTGGCCATTCAGCTGAAGCGGGCCCTGCAGCGTCTGCAGCATGAGTTGCGGCGTGGTCGAGCCCAGCACGCTGAGGCGGTAGCTGCCCAACGGGTCCACGGAAGAGAGCCGCGAGGACATGTCCAGCAGGTCCAGCTGGATGATGCCCTGGACCTGCCAGCGGCCCTGGTTGCGCTCGACGCGGAACTGCTGGGCGCTCAGCGCGAGGCGACCTTGCGGGGCCAGCGTGTTCCAGGGCGTGCCCAGGCCGCTCAGCCAGGAGGCCGGCCATTGGATCCAGGGGCGGTCACTGCCCGTCTCGGGCAGGCGCAGCGCAAGATTACCCAGACCCACCCGCAGGGTCACCGCTGCGTCCGGGCGGATGCAGCAATCCTGGTTCAGGGTGAGTTGCAGCCCGGCGCCGCCGGAGATCCAGGCCGGGCGCAGCGACCAGAAGAGGCGGTCCGGCAGTTCGCTGGCATCGCGGCTGCCGGCACCGGCGCTCAGGATGACGCGGGCGCTGCCGCTCCAGATGCTGCCGCGGGCATCCGCCAGCAGCAGGCGTTGCTGGGTGGCCGAGGCCAGTGCCGAGGCCAGCCAGGTGGCGGGTGCCCAGCAGACCAGCGCCGTCACCAGGCCCAGGATGGCGCCGGCCCAGGCCCAACGCCGGCTGGGCGGCTTGGGAATGGGCAGCGGCACCGGGCGCGCCAGGCGGCGAGCGGTGGACGCGGAGATGGTTCGGCTCAGGCGGCGGATCATGTGCCGGAGGCGCTGGGCAGCACCACGGTGAGCCGGCCGCTATAGCCTTGGGGTCCGGATTGCAGCTCCACTTCCTGAGGCCGCGCACGTGCGGACTGCCGCGCCTCGGTGAGCCAGGTGGCCAGGGCCGCGCCGGTAATGCCCCGCAGGCGCAACTGGGCCTGCGGGCCGGTCAAGGTCAGTTCGGCATTGGGCCCCAGGCGCTCGGTGGCACTGCGCAGGGCGGTGATGGACTGCTCCTGCGGCACCGGCAAGGCATCCTTGAGCTGCTGGGCCTGCTGGGCCAGTGCACGCATCTGCCGCAGTTCGCTGTCCAGGCGGTCAATCTCGATGGGTGCCTTGGCGAGCGTGGTCCATGCGGGCGAGATGGCGATCAGCCACAGCAGCGCCACGGCGATGGCGCCGGCTGCCATGCGCGTCATCTGCCGCTCACGCGGCTGGGCGGCCTGCCAGCGTTCTTCAAGCTGGCGCAACCAGGGGGGAGAGCTCTTCATCGTGTGGTCGGCCGCAAACTCAATTGGAGGGCATCGCCTTCGTCGCTGACACGCAGGTTCGGGTTCTGACCCAGGCGGTCACGCATCTGATCACGGATCGGCCCGGGCAGGCCGGTCAGTAACAGGCGGTTGGATTCATAACGCAGCCCCTGCAGCGGCGGTTGGCCGGGCGGCATGGCCCGGGCCACGGCGGCCAGCAGGTCTTCCAGGTCTCCGGGGCCCACCTGGCCGGCGCGGGCACGGGCGGTTTCGGTCTCGCGCTGCATTTGTGCCGGGGCGTCCCGGATGGTGCGAACCTGCGGGAAGCTCTGGCGCAGCAGGGTTTCCTGCTCCACGTGGCGGGCGTTCACGGCCCGGCGCTGCTGGAAGGCCATGACGTTCAGGCCGATGATCTGGACGACCACCAGGCCGATCACGCCCCAGCGGAAGGGGCGCCAGTCGGGCGTCTGCATGACGTGCCAGGCGCGGTAGACACGCTGCCAGCCACGCTGGCGCGGTGTCAGGTCGAATTGCAGCAGGTTGATCGGCGCCAGGCGGGCGGCCCAGGCGCGTTCGGTGTCGTTCACCACTTCCACCGGGCGGCCCAGCCAGCGTTCGGCCTCGGCGGAGACCACGGGGCTGGCGGTCAGCTTGGCTTGTTCCCACCAGCTCTCCCCCAGCCAGGTGCGGACACCGGTGCTGTGCATGGGGAAGCTGGCGATGCCCGAGGGTGTCCAGGCGCGCAGACGGGGCTGACCATCGCTGCCCTGGTCCACATGACCGCCCAGCAGTTCACCGGGCCAGGAGAGCGGGAGCAGGGATTCCAGCAGGAGGCCGGCGGCCTGGAAGGCCTCCAGATGGGAGCGCAGCGGGTCGCGGGCGATGGCAGCGACCCAGCGGGACGGGTGTTCGCCGTCATCCAGCTGGGTGTCCTGATGGCCCGGGATTTCGGTCGGGGGCGCATCCAGGCGGGCGGCCCGGGCGGCTCGGGCGGCGGCCAGGGCCTGCTTGGCCGGCGCGTCGACGTCCATGATGGCCAGGTGCAGCCGTTCCGGATCGTCCAGCAATTGTTCTTCCAGCACCCCGGACAGCGCACTGCGCAGCTTGGGGCCCTTGAGGGCCAGCGGCAGCCGTACGGTGTGCCAGCTGATGGCGGCGTCACCGATGAGGGCAATCACCCGGTCGGCCTTGGGCATGGCGGACAGCGACGCGCGCTCGCCACGCCCCCCCGTCCGGGCCGGGGCCTGGGCGTCGGGGCTGAACCAGAATTCGTAATCTTGGGTGCCAGCCGCTGGTGAGAGCGGGGTGGGCAGCAGGATGAGCAGCGTACTCATGAGAAGGCGGATTCTAGGAGGGCTCCGCGACAGAACGGCGGCAGAAGCCTCCGCACAAGCCCCTATGTGGGGCGATCGTTACGTCTGGGCGCAATTCCGGGGACTGGGCCTACTTGCCTGGGAAGGCCTGCAGGGATGTGGATTGTTGAATGTACTGGCGGTCGAGCACCTTGGTGATCAGGCTGGTGTCCCGCCACACCAGGGAACGCATGGTAACCAGCCGGTCCTCCAAACGAAGCTGCCCTGTGACGAAGAAATATTGGCTGGTCGTCTGGCCCAGGCCGGTCAGGTCCACCGATTGAGGAATGTAGTTGCCGAGATCGGCGCTGGTCACGCCCTTGGCTTCGCGGGCGCGAACGATTTGATCAGCAACCGAAAGCGTCATGTTCGCATCCAGCGCGGCGAGGACCTCGCGAGGCGCCGTGTTGATGTTCACCGGTGTCGGCGTGATGAGCTTGGCGTTGGTTTGGCTGGGCGGCAGGATGACCACCAGTGGCTTCAGGCGATCCACCTGCTCCTGGGTCAGGCCCAGCCAGGTGAGCTGGTCCACCCGCGTTGGCAGCAGCGGCGAGGTGCCGTTGGTGGTGCTGCCGGTGGACCCGCCGGTCGTGCTCCCCGATCCCGTGGCGGTTTCGGTGGTGGAGACCGGGAAGGCTTCGCGCAGGCGCTTCTGTACGTCGCTGGCCAGGCTGCTACTGAGCCCGGCCGCCTGGAACAGACGCTGGGCGATGGCCAGCTGCTTGGGAGGATTGGTTTCCTCCACCGGAATCAGGTTGTAGAGGTTGTAGCGCCCCTGGGCGTCTTCAATGCGCCCGGACAGGTAGGCCTCCGGGCCGCTGTCGGCGGAATGGTTGTCGTCAGTAGCTAAAAAGCTGGCCAACTTCGCTTCGGCCAGCGGCACGGCCCAGACCTCGCCGTTGTAGTCGACCGCATTGGCCCCGGCGGATTTGTTGGCGCGCATGTCTTCCCGCAGGATCAGGCGAGCCCAGTCGAGTGCGCCCTGCAGTACCCAGTCTGACTGCGCGCGTCCACGCTCGGCCGATTCGATCTGGATGCTGCGCGCCTGGCGCCATAGCATGGCCGCCGCGATGGTGGTGACGAGGGTGACGATGAGCAACGCGGTCAGCAGCGCGGCACCCCGGGCGGCTTGGTGCCGAAGCACCGGGAGACCGGGTGACCGGGCGCGGCGATAGCCCGCGCTCACCGCGTGCCTCCGGCCGGGACGATGACTTCGCGAACCAGCTCACCGTTGTAGCCGTCACCGCCGCCAAACTGCACTTTCATGCGCACGCCGCTCGGGACGGTCTTGGTGACGCCGTCATCCTGGTCGCCACTGGACTGGGCATTGCTCCAGGCGGTGTTCCGGAAGAAATAGACCTGCCAACCCAGCACCCCGCCGACACCCGGCGAACCGCTGATCTCCTGGCCGGCCAGTTGCTGGCTGCGGAACCAGGCGTCCTGCAGGCCGCTGATGGTGGTGGTGGCCGGGGAGGCCCAGCGGGTGAGCCTGCCGTCCTTCACCTGCCAGGCGACCATCTGCATGCCGCCCGCGCAGCGGCGCGTCAGGCGCAGGGTGGCGCCGTCAAAGGTGAGGGCGTTGACCTGCTTGCTGTCCTGCACTTCACGCAAGTCCAGCTCCCATTGGCGCACCAGCGTGTTGATGGTTTCCGCACTGTCCATGTGGGCCTCGGTGGCGTCACGCGTGGTGCTCAACGCCGACACGGCCCGCCAGGCCATGACACTCATCATGGCCATGATCACCAGCGCCACCAGCACCTCGATCAAGGTGAAACCACGCCCTCGGGTGGCCCGCATTGGGGCGCGCGCTGCCGCTTGATACATGGACAACCTGACTACGCTTGACCTGGCTGACCTGGCTGACTTGATTGGTGGGGTCTGGCGCATCAATACCTGCCAATCACGGTGGTGATGCTGACCAGCGCCTGGCCATCGGTGTCGAACACCCGCAGCTCCACGCGCCGGAAATTGGGGTTGGCCGTGGTGGCCACCTCGGTTCTGCCGCTGAAGCTGTGGCCCAGCTGGGTGCAGGAGAAATCCGAGTTGCCGGTGCCGGGAAAGGCCGTGTTCAAGCGGATCTCGGTGAGTTCGTTTTCGGCGCACCACTGGGCCATGCCGTTGAGGGACAGGCGTTGCGCGTTGTTGGTCATGGTGGCGGCCGCGCGCATGCCGGCGGCCAGGCACAGGCCCACGATGGTGAGCGCCACCAGGACTTCAATGAGCGTAAATCCGGCCACGCGGACGGTCGGCCGTGCCGGCGGCCGCATCATTGCGCGTTCCCCCGATCCAGGGTGAAGGGCCGCAGGCCGTCCGTCACGAGGGCGATATGCGCGTCGCCCCGGGTCAGCACGATGCGCTGGGCGCCGATGATGGGCTCCGGACCCAGGCGGACACTGCCGTTGTTTTCTCTTGGCCCCTCGACATTCACGCCGGGCTCCTCGCCCAACCAGGTGCGGTTGAGTTTGAGCCGTTGCACCAGGTCGAGCGGCAGGCCGGTGAAGCGGAACTGGCCCTGATCGGTTTGCCAACGGACGTCCAGGGACGCCGCTCGGGCTTCGGCACGGGCGGTTTCCAGCACGCTGGCCAGATGCAGGGCTTCACGCTCCAGATCGGCACCGCCCGTATTGCGCAGCGACACCGCCACGGTGGCACTGGCCACCGCCACGATGGTGATGGCCACCAGCAGTTCGATCAGGGTGAAGCCGCGGCTGCGGCGCTTGGTCATGTTCGCCTGGCGTGGGAAACGAATCGGCAGGACCGGTCAGTCCCAGGAACCGATGTCGGCGTCGTTGCCTTCGCCGCCCGGCTTGCCGTCGGCCCCCAGGCTGTAGACATCGATCTCGCCCTTCAGGCCGGGGCTGTCATATTGATAGGGGTTGCCCCAGGGATCCTTGGGCAGCTTCTCGATATAGATCTTCCAGTTGCCCGGAACGGTGCCGCTGGTGGGCTTGCTCACCAGGGCACTGAGGCCCTGGTCGCCCGTGGGGTAACGGCCGTTGTCCATCTTGTAGAGCTTGAGCGCCTGCACCAGCGTGGTCACGTCCTGGCGTGCGGCGGTCTTGCGCGCATCGGCCACGTGGTTCATGACCGCTGGCACCACGACGGCGCCCATCACGGCCACGATGGTGATGGCGACGATCAGTTCGATCAGCGTAAAGCCGCGGCTGGCGCGGCGCGAAGAAAACTTGCGTTGCATGGTTTTGCAATCCTGGCGCTGGGCTGCCCGTCTGCGGCCCGTTGCGGTGAATCATAATCGGCGCATGCATGCACGTTGGTTAAGCTTCGTGATCTGGGCGCTTCTGGCGGCCAGCCTGGCCTATTGGTCGCTGATGCTCATGTCCCGCGGGCCTGTGGCGCCGGGGCAGGTGCAGCCGGCGCTCTCGTCAGGCGCCGCTGGCGACTGGACTCGCGTATTCACTCAGGAAGCTCCGTCCGCTGCGGTGGAATCGGCGTCTTCGCGCTATCAACTGCTGGGCGTGGTGGCCCCGTCGGCCAACCAGGCTTCCGGTGAAGGCGTGGCGTTGATCTCCGTCGGCGGGGGTTATGCGCGCCCGTTCCGGGTCGGACAGGTGGTGGATGGTGACATTCAGTTGCTGGAAGTGAGCCGTCGCGAAGTGGGTCTGGGGCGCGGGAGTGCGGTGTCCATCCGCCTGGCCCTGACGCCAGTGGCGGGCGCTCCGTCGCCTTCGCCCCTGCCAGCCATGCCGGGCCAGCCGCCGCAGGGCATGCAGCCGCCACCGGGCCAGGGCATGATGCCCCCGGGGACGCTGCCCCCCAACCAGCAAGGTATTTCGCTCAACGCCCCACCAGGCAGCGCCATGGGGCAGGGCGGCTCGCCGCTGGCCGTGAGCGGCATGTTGCCGTTGGGCGGCCCCCAACAGCCGCCGGACAACGCGGTCACGCATTGATCGGTGGTTGCCCGGCCAATGAGCCGGGTTGACCGGGTTGACCCGTGGTGCACCTGTGGTTGACGACCGTATGACCTGGGCCGGGATGCTCCCGGACTGAGGCGCACACGCCACGTAGAACGGCGATAGGCGCCATCGTCACCGCTGGTTTCAATTTTGGCCCGGCGTCCGGGCCTGGCGCTCGGCCCGGCTCTGACGCTGGGAACTCAGCGCTTCGAAGGCAAGCCCGACGATGGGCTGTTGAGTGCTGCAGAGGCACTGGGAGTGGTCCCGGCAGCCTGGGTTTGAAGATCCGTGGGACGACTGTGGATCGGGCCGTCGGGGATGTCCTGGACCTCCGTCAACAAGGCGGCGGCACAACGCACCATGGGCCAGGCCAGGGGCGCACCCGTGCCGTCACTGCAGTCCATGCCCAACTCCAGCAACGCGGCGGCGTGGAAGAGCGCGAGTGCTTCGTCCAGGCCACGGTGCGTGGTGCTGCGGCAGAAGACGGCGTAGTCCGTCACGGGGGGCGCAATCAGCGACGCCACCTTGAGCGCAGCGCAGGCGGACATACCGTCCACCAGGATCAGTTGTCGCTTGCTCGCCGCGACCAGCATCGCGCCCACCATCACCGCCAGCTCGAATCCACCAAAAGCCGCCAGCACCGCCATCGGCTCCTCCACCTCGCGGTGCCGGGCCTGCGCGCCGTGAAGCACCACCAGCAGGTGGGTCAGATCTTCTTGCGGCATGTCCGGGCCGGAGATGAGGAAGTCCCGTACAGGCATGTCCATGAGGCGGGAAAGCACCAGGGCGGCCGCCTCCGTGGCCCCCTGGCCGAGCCCGGCACAGGCCAGCACGTTGCTGCTGAGGTGGTCCGAGATTTCCATACCCACGCGCACACCTGCATGGGCCTGCTCGACCGTCATGGCCGGACCGACACGGGAATTGCGGGTGCCGTGGGCAATCTTGCGGGCCAGCAATCCGGGTTGTGGGCTCAGCGGTTCCGCAATGCCGCAGTCCACCACGGTCACATGCATCCCCTGGTTGTTGGCGAAGACGGTGGAGGGCAGCCGGTGCTGCAAGGCCAGCAATGCCTGCTCGCGGGTGGTGCGGCCATTCGGCAGCTTGACCCCATCGACGGCCAGGCCGTGGTCGCCCGCGAACAGCATGAGCGTGGGCACATCCAGCTCGGGGGTCAGCGTGTTCTGGATCAGGCCCAGGCGGACCGCCAGTGGTTCCAGCTCCCCCAGCCGTCCGGCAATGGCGCTGCGTTGCTCAAGACGGGCACGCAAGGCGCGCTCAAGCTCCGGGTTCAGCGTGGGCGAGATCAGCGACTGGTGGATGGACATGGTCGGACGCAAAGGAAGCGGCGGGTGTGGCGGTCGTGAGCCGCCATCACAGGGGATCATGCCGGGCGTATTCCGCTCGCGGTCATGATCGACATTGTGCGGTGGCGCACAATGCTGCTTCCCAGTCAAATGCAGGACGCCCCCTACGTGGGGGTCATGCTGTGCGCCCCTCGTCCGTGGACGTGGTGGCGACCCGACGCTCCTAGGGTGACCCCTAGGGAACATCGGCCGCGAGGAGTCATGCGGCGGTCCCCTGGTACGCGTCTTGAGGGCTCGCAGGCGCGATGCAGCGCTTCGTCAACCGAGGGGGCAACGCAGCATCAACGCAGAAACAGCCGGTAGACCGGGTTGTCCGTCTCCTCGGTCCACGGGTAGTTGAGTTGCTCGGCGAACGCCGTGAAGGCCTTGGCGTCTCCCTTGGGGACCTGAAGACCCACGAGGATGCGGCCGTAGTCCGCGCCCTGGTTGCGGTAGTGGAAGAGGCTGATGTTCCAGTCCGGATGCAGGTTGGACAGGAAGCGCATCAGGGCGCCAGGCCGCTCAGGGAAGACGAAACGGAACAGTCGCTCGTTTTCGGCCAGTTCGGTGCGGCCGCCCACCATGTGGCGGACATGCTGCTTGGCCAGTTCGTCGTCGGTGAGGTTGACCGTCGGGAAGCGATGCTTCTCAAACTGCCGGGCCAGCTTCTCCGCCTCCTCGCGCTTGCTGATGCTCAGGCCGACAAAAACGTGGGCCAGCTTCTGGTCGGAGATGCGGTAGTTGAATTCGGTGACGCTGCGGGGGCCGATGAGTTCGCAGAAGCGGCGGAAGCTGCCGCGTTCCTCGGGGATGGTCACCGCAAACAGGGCTTCGCGTTCTTCGCCCACCTCCGCCCGTTCCGCGACGAAGCGCAGTCGGTCGAAGTTCATGTTGGCGCCGCAGGTGATGGCAATGAAGGTCTGGCCCTTCAGGCCGTGCTGGGCCGCGTATTGCTTGATGGCCGCCACGCCCAGGCCGCCTGCGGGTTCCAGAATGCTGCGGGTGTCCACAAAGACATCCTTGATGGCGGCGCAGACGGCGTCGGTGTCCACCACCACGTAGTCATCCACCAGTTCCCGGCAGATGCGGAAGGTTTCCTCGCCCACCAGCTTGACGGCGGTGCCGTCAGAGAAGAGGCCGACATCGGAGAGCGTCACACGCTTGCCGGCCTTGATCGAACGCACCATGGCGTCCGAATCTCGGGTCTGAACTCCAATGACCTTGATGTCCGGACGCACGGCCTTGATGTAGGCCGCCACGCCGGAGATCAGGCCGCCGCCGCCAATGGCACAGAAGATGGCGTCTATCGGGCCCGGATGCTGGCGCAGCACCTCCATGGCGATGGTGCCCTGGCCGGCAATGACGTCGGGGTCGTCAAACGGATGGACAAAGGTCAGGCCGTGCTCGCGCTCCAGCGTCAGGGCGTGGTCATAGGCGTCGGTGAAGGATTCCCCCACCTGCACGACCTCACCGCCCAATGCCTTGACGGCCTCGACTTTTACGCGCGGGGTGGTCACCGGCATCACGATGACGGCGCGGCAACCGAGTTTGCGGGCTGATAAAGCAACACCCTGGGCATGATTTCCGGCGGAGGCGCAAATCACCCCTTTGTGGAGTTGCTCGGCCGTCAATTGCGCCATTTTGTTATAGGCACCGCGCAGCTTGAAGCTGAATACCGGTTGCTGGTCCTCGCGTTTGAGCCAGACCTTGTTGCTAATTCGCTTGGAGAGATCCGGGGAGAAGTCCAGTGAGGTTTCTTGTGCCACCTCATATACCCGTGCATTCAAAATACGCTGCAGATAGCTTTGATCTGCAGGTAATAGCGCCGGATGGCGTGTGGATGTGGACTTGCGCGGGGCGCGCCGTGGGCCGGCCATTGAATTCCCTCCATGCCGCTAAAGGGCGGCCGATGATGATAAGCCGTGGTTTGTTCAGGGCTGTGGGTAGCGCGAGTGCTGGGGAGGGAAAGGTTTCGCCGTTGAAGGAGGGCGGGTTGCCTCGGGTGCCGCGACTCGGGGCGGATATCGGACACTGGGCGCCCGCCCTACACGCCGAGGCGATGGACCGCCGGCGAAGCGCGCGATGGACGAAAAAAAGCCCGAGGCCTTGGGAGCCTCGGGCTGAATCCACCATGGAGGCGGTGGAGGAGACAAACGGTGCGGACGCTGTGTACGGCAGGGCTTGAGGTCCTCCAATGATGACCTCACGTGAGGCCTTCAGGGACAAGCACGGTACCGGTACGGGTAGCGCTATCGCATGCCTAGAATTCTAGGGCGGAGCATGTTGCGCTGCAATATTTTTTCTATGACTTATCGTTGGAGACAGGTCTCTAATGAGCAATATCACCGGCCCTTGTGCGGTCTGTGATGCGACGAGGAACAAGGGATGGAATGCACGATCGACTGGATGGGCAAGGACGGCATGAGCTTTGCGGCCACCACAGGCAGTGGGCACCTGGTGACCATGGACGGTGCACCGGATGGCGGCGGGCGCAACCTGGCTCCACGTCCGATGGAGATGGTGCTGCTGGGCACCGGCGGATGTACGGCCTATGACGTGGTGCTCATCCTCAAGCGCGGACGACACGATGTGCGCAATTGCCGGGTGCAATTGAAGGCTGACCGGGCGGACAGCGACCCGAAGGTGTTCACCCGCATCCACATGCACTTCATCGTGGAGGGGCGAGACCTGGCCCTGCCGGTGGTGGAGCGTGCGGTGAAGCTCTCTCACGAGAAGTACTGCTCGGCCAGCATCATGTTGGCCAAGACTGCCGAAATCACCACCTCAGTGGAACTGGTGGAAGTCTGAGACCTGCTCCCCATGCCTTGGCCCAGGGGGGGGAGGGCGGTCAATGAAAGCAGCCGCCACGCGCTTCTATCTATATGTGTAGATAGATGGCATTCAAATCCGATGGGCGGCGGTTGTCATCACCTTGGCGGCCATTCGCATCAGGCCTTTCACAGGAGCAGGCAGGTCGACCGCTCCGCGGGCACGGGCATCTTCGGCATGCTGCACCTCTTCGTCCCTCATCTGCGCGACGATGGCCCGGGAGCTGTGATCCCCAGCCGGCAGGCGGGACAGGTGATTGTTCAGGTGGGCCTCCACCTGGCGCTCAGTCTCCACCACAAAGCCCAGGCTCACCTTGTCGCCCACCAGGCCGGCGACTGTGCCAATGGCAAACGCCCCCCCGTACCACAGCGGGTTGAGCAGGCTGGGTCGGTCGTTCAGCTCGCGCAGGCGCTGCGCAGTCCAGGCCAAATGATCCAGTTCCTCCTGGGCGGCATGTTCCAGGTGCTGGCGCAGCGCCTCGTCCTTGGTGGTCAATGCCTGCGCCCTGTACAGGGCCTGGGCGCAAATCTCGCCGACATGATTGACACGCATCAGCGCAGCGGCTTCGCGGCGCTGCTGTTCGTCCAGGGGTGCATCGGCAAACTGCCCTTGTGGGGTAGGGCGCGACATGGGGGCGACGCCGGCCAATGTTTTCAGACTGTGGTCCAGTGTGGATATCCACGCATCCAGCCGAGTGAGTTGTCGGGGTGTGGAACGACCAGCGGAAAACGAGGCGCCGGGGCGAACTTCACTGGCCGTTGGCGTGCCGGTGAAAGTGCCGGCCTGTGTGTCTGTACTAACGCCAGCGTTGATGTCAGTGCGGGTAGAAGCAGTCATCTTGTGCGCCTGGTCATGCAGTGAAGGGCAGTTTAGGGGCATGCGACATACCCGCTTCGAAGGGGCGGCTTCGCATTTGTGCGAATGGGTGATGACACATTTTTTAATCGCCTACGCGTTGCTTGCATCCAACGAAATCAGGACTTTTCCGGGGAGGTTGCTGGTCAGGCCCGATCGGACCTGTTGCAATACGGCACAGCTTCATTGCAGGAGCTTGGTTTGAGGAGACCCCGGTGGGCCCCGAACCTCATTGAAGATCTAGGAGTCTCTAATGAAGAAATCTCTCGTCGCGCTGGCTGTGCTGGCTGGCTTCGCCGGTGCCGCTTCCGCTCAATCGTCCGTGACCCTGTTCGGCGTCATTGACGTCGCCGCTCGGTACACCAAGGGCAATGGCAACAACGTCAAGCAACTGACCAACGACGGCAGCAGCTCCAGCCGTTTCGGCGTCCGTGGCGTTGAAGATCTGGGCGGTGGCCTGAAGGCTGGCTTCTGGCTGGAAAGCGCCCTGTCGGCTGACAACGGCACGGCCGGTGACACCTCCACCACCCCCAACAAGTTCTGGAACCGTCGTGCTTCCGTGAGCCTGATGGGTGACTTCGGTGAAGTCCGCCTGGGCCGGGGCAAGACCTCGACCCGTCTGGTCGTAGACGACTTCGACGTCTACAGCACCACTGGTCTGGGCGACGTGACCCGCGTGTACAACACGCTGGGCAGCGGCACGCTGACCATCAACCGTGCTGACAACCTGGCTCAGTACTTCCTGCCGGGCGACCTGGGCGGTGCCTATGGTTCGTTCGACGTCGCTGCTGGCGAAGGTACCGTGGGTGCCAAGTCCTACGGCGGCCGTCTGGGCTGGAAGGACAGCGCCATCAACGTGGCCGCTGGTTACCAATCCACCGAAGCTGCTGGCGGTGCCAAGTTCAAGCAACTGTCCCTGGGCGGTAGCTATGACGTGGCCGGCGTGGTCAAGGTCAGCGGCCTGTGGAGCCAGCTGAAGTTCAATGCCTTCAAGCAGAACATCTACACCATTGGTGCCGTGGCCCAAGTGACCTCCGCCGGTTCGGTGCTGGCCCAGTTCAGCGATGCTGAAACCAATTCGTCGGCTGACCTGAGCAACACCGCTGCCGGTGATGCCAAGTTCTACACCGTGGGCTACCTGCACAACCTGTCGAAGCGCACGTCGGTGTACACCACCGCTTCGCTGATCGACAACAGCGGCCGTTCGATCTTCCGCGTGCAAGGCAACGCCGTTGTTCCCACCCGCGGCGGCAAGTCCGGTGGCTTCGACGTCGGTATCAAGCACAGCTTCTAATCCCTCCCGGATTAGCACTCGTGCAAAAGCCGCCCTTCGGGGCGGCTTTTTTTCGTCCCTACGGAATGCAACAGCACCAGCAGGGGGGCAAACCGGGTGTTCGGGAGAACGGTGAAACCGCTTCCACCTCACCTTCATATCTGCATTCCTTTGGTGCAAATACGCACCTAACAAGGGCGTAAATGTCTCCAATTTGACAGGGTAAGTGCGTGTGGGCGATCTGCAACGCGAACGATCTTCAGTTCGAACGTTCCCGCAGAATCGATCACGGCGAACGACCACATCAAACAAAGGAGACATCGCATGAAAAAAGCCGCCATGGCGCTCGGCCTGCTGGCCGCGTCGATCGGGTCTGCCTGGGCTCAGTCCAGTGTCCAGCTGTATGGGATCGTTGACGTCGGCCTGCGCTGGACGAGCAACGCCAGCGTCGGGTCCTCGGAAAAGCAGGTCATCCCGGGCGGCATGTCCCAGAGTCGTCTGGGCGTTAATGTGAACGAGGACCTGGGCGGCGGGATGAGAGCGCTGGTGAATCTGGAGCACCGGCTCAATTCGGACAATGGCACGGTCGCCGCGGCGGACTTCTGGCGGCAGTCCTGGGTGGGCATCCAGTCGGCCGACTTCGGCCGCATCATGCTGGGTCGCCAGTACAACATCCTCTTCGACATCTACACCTCGACCTACGCGTCCTTCAAGTATTCGCCCTACATCGAGGCCTACAAGCCGGAGATCGGCCTGTCCATGGGCGCTCGCCAGGACAACATGGTCAAGTACCTGGTCGAGAAGGGTCCCGTGCGCGGCGAGATCCAGGTGTCCGCTGGTGAACGAAATTCGCAGAACAAGTCGTACGGCGGTCTGCTGCGTTATGCCGAAGGCGAGATTGCAATCGGTGGCGCCTTCCTGACGGTGGAAGACACGCTGGGCAAGAAGGTGCGCGGCTATACGGCGGGTGCCGGCTACACGAGTGGCCCGTGGTATGCGAACGTCTCCTGGGCCACCAACAAGTTCGACCAGGGTGGCCTGCTGGGCGCGGCCTACACGTCGGGCCTGCTGGGTAACGTGTTGAACACGGCGGCCAACGACGTACGCAAGCGCGACATGGTGTCCGTGGGGGCGACCTACCAGTTGACGCCCCAACTGAACCTGGGCGGCCACTATTGGTATGCCCAGCAGACGCATTACTCCGCGCTGCTGGCCAACACCAAGAGCAAGGGCCACTACCTGGCGTTTGTGGCGGACTATGCCTTCTCCAAGCGGACGGACGCCTATCTTGAAGTGGACTACACCAAGCACGACGGTGCGGTGCGCTTCTCCAACGGCGCAGAAAAGCGCGGCGGCGCCATCCTCGGTCTGCGTCACCGCTTCTGAACGTCCTTCGGCGCTGACCCCAACACCGCCCTCCGGGGCGGTTTCTTTTTACCTGTCGCGTCACGCGCACGGTCACGCGCACGTTATGGACTTTCCCACTTGCCCCCGAGGGCAAGCGTCCCGGATGATGGCCACTTTACAAGTGCGCCCCTAGGGCCGGGTCGTGCCGGAGGCCAAAAGCCAAACGGCAGGTCGGCGGGCCAGACCACATGCTGGTGTTCATTCTTCGCCGCCTGGTGCAGGCCGTGGCCGTCATGCTCACGGTGGCTTTTGTCGCCTTCATGCTGTTCCAGTTTGTGGGTGACCCGGTCAGCAGTCTGGCCGGACAGGACGCCACGCCGGAGCAGCGCGAGCAGATCCGTCACGACCTGGGCCTGGACCGCTCATTCATGGTCCAGTTCGCCACCTTCGTTGGCAATGCTGCGCAGGGGGAGTTCGGCATCAGCCTGCAGCAGCGGCGCAAGGTGTCGTCACTGCTCATGGAGCGGGTGCCGGCCACGCTGGAACTCTCTGCCGTCGCCGCCGTGATTGCACTGCTGGCGGCAATTCCACTGGGTGTTTATGCCGCGCTGCGGCGCGGCAGTGTTGGCACGCAGATCGCCATGGCGGTCTCGCTGGTTGGTGTGTCCCTGCCCACCTTCCTGATCGGCGTGCTGCTGATCCTGGTGTTTGCGGTGCAACTGCAATGGCTGCCCAGTAATGGCCGGGGCGATGTGGTCACCCTGGGCGGCTGGACCACCGGCCTGCTCACGCTGGATGGCCTGCGCCATGTGCTGCTGCCAGCCATCACGCTTTCCGTCTATCAGCTCACCCTGATCATGCGACTGGTGCGCTCGGAGATGCTGGAAGTGCTGCGGGCCGATTACATCAAATTCGCCAAGGCCCGTGGCCTGAGCAACCGCGCCATCTACTTTGGCCACGCGCTGAAGAACACGCTGGTGCCCGTGATCACCGTGACCGGTTTGCAGGTGGGATCGCTGATTGCCTTTTCCATCATCACCGAGACTGTCTTCAACTGGCCGGGCATGGGCCTGCTGTTCATCCAGGCCGTGCAGTTCCCGGACATTCCGGTCATGGCCGCCTACCTGTGTCTGATCTCGATGATCTTCGTCGTGATCAACCTGGTGGTGGATTTGCTGTACTTCGTCGTGGATCCACGCCTGCGCGTGGGCGGCGGCGCCCACTGACATGAATGCATTGACAAGCGCTGCGGCCGGTAGCTACCAACGCCTGATGGAGGGCCGCGGTGATCTGGTGGCCTTGCGTCGTGAATTGCACGCGATGCCTGAACTCGGCTTTGAAGAACGCCGCACGGGCGCGCGCATCGTGCAGGCGTTGCGAGCCTGTGGCGTGGACGAGATCCACGAAGGCATCGGCCGCACCGGCCTGGTGGCGGTGATCCACGGCCAGCCAACGGCGCAACCGGGCACGCCACGCCTGATGGGCCTGCGCGCGGACATGGACGCCCTCCCGCTGCGAGAGCAGAACGACTTCGCCTGGAAATCCGCCACGCCGGGTCTGATGCATGCGTGTGGTCACGATGGCCACTGCGCCATGCTGGTGGGAACGGCCCGCTACCTCGCCCAGACCCGGCGTTTCAGCGGCACCGCCGTGCTGGTCTTCCAACCAGGAGAGGAAGGTTACGGCGGTGCGCGCGAGATGATCGCGGACGGCTTGTTCGATCGCTTCCCGGTGGAGGCCATCTACGCCATGCACAACTGGCCGCATCTGCCGCCAGGCAAGATCGGCCTGAACCGTGGCGCCATGATGGCAGCGGCGGACCGCGTGCAGATCAACATCCAGGGGCGAGGCGGCCATGGTGCACATCCGCACCTGAGCGTGGACCCGGTGCTGATTGCCGGCCACATCATTACGGCCGTACAGAGCCTGGTCTCGCGTAATGTCGCGCCGGTCGAGCAGGCCGTCGTGAGCCTGTGCGCCATGCAGGCAGGCGACCTGGGGGCCTTCAGCGTCATTCCGGAACTGGCGCAGCTCACCGGCACGGTGCGCAGCTTCAAGCCCGAGGTCCAGCAGCTGCTGGAGGAGCGACTCACTCGCCTGGTGGAATCGGTGGCATTGGGTTTCGGCGCCAGTGCCAAGGTGGACTACCAGCGGCTTTACCCGGCGACCGTCAACAGCGCGGCGGAAGCGGACTTCGCGGTCCGCGTGGCGCAGTGGCTGGTGGGGCCGGAGAACGTGGATGACGAGTTGCCACCCAGCATGGGTTCGGAGGACTTCTCGTTCATGCTGCAGGCTCGCCCCGGTGCCTACCTGCGCCTGGGCCAGGGCGGGCCCTGCGGATTGCACCAGCCGCGTTATGACTTCAATGACGAGATCCTGCCGGTGGGCGCCGCGCTGTTCGCGGCCCTGGTGGAGCAGGGTCTGCCCCTCGATGCGCACTGAGCCATGTTGAAGGCGTGCGCCTGCCCCCTCCACGGTTTCCATCAATTCAATGCGCCGCTCACCCGTCAGCCGGGCGAGCGCGCAGGCCTGCCTTCTGACGGAGTGTCCACCGCATGAGTTCCACCGCGCCGCCCCCGGTGCCACCCAACCCACCACCGTCCCCGACCGCCACGCCTGCGGCGCCTGGAGCCCTCCGTCGGTTCTTCGATGGGGATGTCTGGCACTCCTTCACCCGTTCCCCGGTGGCCATGCTGGCGGCCTTTGTGGCCCTGTTCTGCCTGGTCTGTGCTGTCTTCGCGCCATGGATCGCGCCGCATGACCCCTTTGACCTCACGTCCGTGGATCTGATGGATGCCCGTCTTCCACCGGTGTGGGTGGAGGGTGGTACCGGCAAATACCTGCTGGGCACGGATGACCAGGGGCGGGATCTGCTCTCCGCCATCATGTATGGCGCCCGCATCTCGCTGGTGGTGGGTTTTGCCTCGGTGCTGATGTCCATGGTGATCGGTGTGGGCCTGGGCTTGCTGGCGGGCTTCCTGGGCGGCAAGGTGGATGGTTTCATCATGCGTATCTGCGACGTGATGCTGTCCTTCCCTGCCATCCTGGTGGCCTTGCTGGTGGATGGCATCGGCCGGGTGGTGCTGCCGGACACCCATGGCGCGCTGGCCTTTCTGGTGCTGGTGTTGGCCATCTCCCTGACCGGGTGGGTACAATACGCGCGCACGGTGCGTGGCTCCACGCTGGTCGAGCGCAACAAGGAGTATGTGCAGGCCGCCCGTGTCATTGGCGTGAAACCACTGGCCATCATGTGGCGGCATGTGCTGCCCAATGTCACCGGTCCGGTGCTGGTGCTGGTCACGCTGCAGGTGGCGTCGGCCATCCTCATCGAGGCCACGCTGTCCTTCCTGGGCGTGGGCGTGCCGCCGACGACCCCATCGCTGGGCACCCTGATTCGCGTGGGCAGCGACTTCCTGTATTCCGGGGAGTGGTGGATCACCATCTGGCCCAGTGTGATGCTGGTGATGATTGCCCTGTCGGTGAACCTGCTGGGTGATTGGCTGCGCGACGCGCTCAATCCGCGCCTGCGCTGAACCGGGAGCCCGCATGCCTGCATTGCTTGAAGTTCGTCATCTGCGCGTGGAGTTCCAGACGCGCCACGGCACCCTGGTGGCGCTGGACGATGTGTCCTTTGATATTGCGCCCGGCGAAGTGCTCGGGGTGGTGGGGGAGTCCGGCGCCGGCAAGTCGCTGACCGGCTCGGCCATCATCGGCCTGCTGGAGCCCCCCGGCCGGATTGCCGGCGGGGAGATCCTGTTGGAAGGGCGCCGCATCGACCAGCTCACCCAGGAGCAGATGCGTCATGTGCGCGGACGCCAGATCGGCGCCATCTTCCAGGACCCACTGACCTCGCTGAACCCGCTCTATACGGTGGGGCGGCAATTGGTCGAGACCATCACGACCCACCTGAAGCTGAGCACGCGCCAGGCGCGGGCGCGCGCTATCGAGTTGTTGGCCGCCACCGGGATTCCCGCGCCGCAAGCGCGGGTGGATCAATATCCCCATCAGTTCTCTGGTGGCATGCGCCAACGTGTGGTGATTGCACTCGCATTGGCCGCCAACCCCAAGCTGATCGTGGCGGACGAACCCACCACCGCGCTGGATGTGTCCATCCAGGCGCAGATCATTGCGTTGCTCAAGCGAGTCTGCAGCGAGCAGGGGGCGGCGGTGATGCTGGTGACACACGACATGGGGGTCATTGCCGAAACCTGCGATCGCGTCGCTGTCATGTATGCGGGCCGCATTGCGGAGATCGGCCCGGTGCAGGAGGTGATCCACCGGCCCGGCCATCCCTATACGGTGGGCCTGATGGGTTCCATTCCGGCGATGGATGAGGACCGCGAGCGGCTGCTGCAGATCGACGGGGCCATGCCGCGTCTCAATGCCATCCCGTCCGGTTGTGCCTTTCACCCTCGTTGCCCCAGCGCCTTTGAGCGCTGTCACCAGCAGCGGCCGGAGTTGATGCAGGCGCCAGCGACCGCAGCCGCCTGCTGGTTGCACGCGCAGCCCGTGGGCACCCCTGCCCGAGTCCCCGCATGAAGGCCAGCATGTTTGCGAGCTTGAGGAGTTTCCGATGAGCGTGGTCACCGACACCCGTGAGGCGGTGCCGTCCGCCAGTGCGGCGCCTGTGCTGGTCGAGGCGCACGAGTTGTCCAAGACGTTTGATGTGTCGGCCCCCTGGCTCAACCGGGTCATCGAGCGCCGGCCGCGTCAGTATGTGCATGCGGTGGATGGGGTGAGCTTCCAGATCCCGCGCGGCACCACACTGGCGTTGGTGGGGGAGTCCGGCTGTGGCAAGAGCACCGTGGCGCGGCTGCTGGTGGGGCTCTACAAGCCCAGTCGCGGGCACGTGCGCATTGATGGCGAGGAGATTGCCACGACGCTGGCTGGGCCAGGGGCTCAGGCCCTGCGGCGGCGCATGCAGATGATCTTCCAGGACCCCTATGCCAGTCTGAATCCACGCTGGAAGGTGCAGGACATCGTCGCGGAGCCGCTTCGTGAGCACGGGCTGGTGAAGGATGGGACGGCGCTTCAGCGCCGGGTGGCTGAACTGCTGCAGTCGGTGGGCATGTCGCCAGCCGACGCGCAGAAGTTCCCGCACCAGTTCTCTGGTGGACAGCGCCAGCGCATCTCGATCGCGCGGGCCCTGGCCACGCAGCCGGAATTCCTGGTGTGTGACGAGCCCACGTCGGCGCTGGATGTGTCTGTGCAGGCCCAGGTGCTCAACATCATGAAGGACCTGCAGCGCGAGCGCGGGCTCACCTATCTATTCATCTCGCACAACCTCGCGGTGGTGCGGCATGTCGCGGATCAGGTGGGGGTGATGTATCTGGGCCGGCTGGTGGAGCAGGCGGAGAAGCGCGCGCTGTTTGCTACGCCGCGGCATCCGTACACCCGCATGCTGCTGGATGCCATCCCCGACATTCACATGACCGGGCGGGCCCGGACGCCGGTGCGCGGCGAGGTGCCCAACCCGCTGAATCCGCCCACGGGCTGCAGCTTCCATCCACGTTGCCCGCATGCCAACGAGCGCTGCCAGCGTGAGCGTCCGGCCCTGCTGAGCCTGCATGGCGTGCGGGTGGCCTGCCATGCCGTGGAGGAAGGGCGGATCTGAGAGGACTTTGGCGTCAGGCTCGGTCGAAACTCAGCGGCTTGCCGCCATGAAAGCTGGTTTCCTGCGACAGGCGTTCAAAGAACTCGACCCCGTCCTTGGTATCGCGCCAGAAGCCGTCGATGAACTTGAAGTGGTAGCCACCCCGGCGGCTGGCGAGCCACAGCTCATGCAGCGGTGGCTGGGTGTTCACGACGATCTTGCTGCGGTCCTCGAACTGCAGTTCCAACAGGCCGCCGGTGCGTTGCGGATCGATGTCGATGCGGTCTTCTTCCAGCCAGGCGTCAGCCTGTTTCTCGATGCTGGCGAGCACGGCGGACGTGCGGGCATCGTATTCGGCGTCGGTCAGGGGCGTGGAGATGGCGGTCATGGGGCGTGGACTCGCTAGACTGGAGTCCATGAATCAGATGAAAACCCAAAGTGTAGGCCCGTCGATGCGTCGTTCCCATTCGCAAGGCGGCAAGGCCCTGACCAGCCTGATGTTGTCAGCGGCCCTGGTGGCCCTGTCGAGCGGTGTCGCCGGCTGCGGCCAGAAGCGCCCGCTGCAACTGCCCACCACTTCCAAACCCGGCACGGGCGCGGTGACAACCCCCGTACCCAAGGCCGACCCCGCATCCGCCCCAGCCAGCGCCGCCCTCATGCCCCAGCGCTAACGAGACGGGTTGAGCCTTCACCGTTTAAAGAGGTCGAGGATGCCTTTCTTCTCGTCTTCAGTGCCCGAATCGGGCACGTGGTCGTCGCCGGTCAGCGCACGTACGCCTTGGTTGCCCGCGAATTCGTCGTAGTACCACTCGCCATTCACATTGGTCACGCCCGTCGGCGGCGGCTGGATCTCGGCCACCGGTGTATTGCGCAGCGCGTACTGCATGAACTCGATCCACACCGGCAAGGCCAGGCCCCCACCGGTTTCCCGGTCGCCCAGCTTGCGCGGCTGGTCATAACCGATCCACACCACCGACACCAGGTCGGGCTGGAACCCGGCGAACCACGCATCCATCGAGTCGTTGGTCGTGCCGGTCTTGCCGTAGAGGTCCGGTCGCTTGAGCACGGCCTGCGTGCGCGCTGCCGTGCCGCTGCGTGCCACTTCCTGCAGCAGGCTGTCCATCAGGAAGGCATTCCGGGGCTCGATCGCTCGCTGGCTTTCGTCCGGGGTTTTGGGGACAGCCTGGTAAAGCTGCCGCCCCTGGTGGTCGGTGATGCGCTGAATCAGCGCCGGGCCGACGCGATAGCCGCCATTGGCGAACACGGAATACGCCTGTGCCATCTGCATGGGCGTGACCGAACCCGCCCCCAGCGCCATGGTGAGGTAGGCGGGATGCTTGTCCGCATCAAAGCCGAAGCGGGTGATCCACTCCTGGCCGTACTTCACGCCGATGGACTGCAGCACGCGGATGGACACCATGTTCTTGGACTTGGCCAGCGCGCGGCGCAGCGGCATGGGCCCGTCGAAGGTGCCGTCGTAGTTCTTGGGCTCCCAGGGCTGGCTGCCGGTGGTGCTGGCGTCGAAGAACAGCGGCGCATCATTGACGACGGTGGCGCCATTGAAACCCTTCTCCAGGGCTGCGGAATAAATGAAAGGCTTGAAGCTCGAGCCCGGCTGGCGCCACGCCTGGGTGACGTGATTGAACTTGCTCTTGTTGTAGTCGAAGCCGCCCACCAGGGCATGCACGCTGCCATCCTTCGGATTGAGGGCCACCATGGCACCTTCCACCTCCGGCAGCTGGGTGATGGTCCATTCGTCCTTGTTGTTGCGCAGCAGTTTCACCACGCGGATGACAGCCCCACGGCGGATGCGGGTCTTGGGATTTCCCTTGTCGGACAGCCCGGACGTGGCGGGTTTCAGGCCTTCGCCCGTGATGGTGAGGCTCTCACCGCTTTGCAGGGCCGCCACCACCTTCTTGGGGTCGGCCTCCAGCACCACGGCCGCCAGCAGCTCGTCATTGGCCGGGTGGTCGCTCAAAGCCTCCGCCACGCGGGTGTCGAGTTCCTTGGGGTCGGCGGGAAGGTCCACATAGGCTTCGGGGCCGCGGTACACCTGGCGGCGCTCGTAGTCCATGATGCCGCGGCGTAGCGCGCGGTAGGCGCGCTCCTGCTCGTCGGACTTCAGCGTCAGGTAGACATTCAGGCCGCGGGTATAGGCCTCGTCCCCGTATTGGCTGAAGATCAGCTGGCGGGCCAGCTCCGCCACATATTCGGCATGGCTCACCGCCTCCTGCGGCGGGCGGATGCGCAGCTTCTCGGCCTTGGCCTGCGCATGCTGCTCGGGGCTGATGAAGCCCATCTCCAGCATCCGGTCGATGATGTATTGCTGGCGCAACGTCGCGCGGCGCGGATTGTTGATCGGGTTGTAAGCAGATGGTGCTTTTGGCAACCCGGCGAGCATGGCCGCCTCGGCAATGGACAGCTCTTTCAGGGGCTTGCCGAAGTAGACCTCGCTGGCCGCAGCGAAGCCGTAGGCGCGATGACCCAGGAAGATCTGGTTCATGTAGATCTCGAGGATCTTCTCCTTGGGCAGTGCCGTCTCGATCTTCAGCGCCAGCAGGATTTCATAGATCTTGCGGGTGAAGGTCTTCTCGGTGGAGAGGTAGAAGTTGCGCGCAACATGCATGGTGATGGTGGAGGCCCCCTGGCTCTTGGACTCCCCAACATTGGCCAGGCCGGCGCGGATCACCCCCAGATAGTCCACCCCACCGTGCTGGTAGAAGCGCGCGTCCTCGATGGCGAGCACCGCGTCCTGCATGACCTTGGGGATGTCCCGGATATTGGAATAAGAGCGCCGCTCCTCTCCATACTCCCCCAGCAGCTGGCCGTCGGCGGACAACACCCGCAAGGGCAGCTTGGGCTGGTAGTCGGTGAGGCCGCTGATGTCGGGGAGGCTGGGATAGGCCATGGCCAGGGCCATGCCTGCCAACAAAGCCACAGACAGCACGCCTGCGAGTAACAGTCCGAACAACCAGCCTACCGCGCGCAGCAGCCAGTGCCGCGGCTTGGCGCGCTGTTTCGCACGCCTTGGGGTGCCGCGATCCCGCGGGTCGGCGGCGAAGGAGGAAGAGGAGGGATCCTGGGAGTCTTCGGAGGTTTTCTTCGCGGGCATGAGCAAAGTGTGCATTTTTGCGGGCCAACCGCTCCTGATCAGGGGCTGCACGGGTGCTAATCGGGCCGCGAGCGGCGATTATAGGAAGCCGTTTCGGTCGTCGTTTGGCTGACCGATGCGAACAGCAACCTTGCGCTCGCGCGCACGCTTTCTGGGCACTATTTCGGCTTATGGCACCTTTTCGTGGCGTGTATGTTACGCAACGCGGTGTTACGTGCTGTGACTGCTTTGCCTTGGGGCATCAAAGGCTTTGCTGCTAGCATTCAAGTAACTTATTAACAAACCGGCGCAGTGTGCGGCGCGTTGGGGGAACGCATCATGGGGTTGTTGGACGTACTACTGGGACGCACCCATCCGCCCATGATTGGCCTGGACATTTCATCGTCCAGCGTCAAGCTTGTGGAGCTGAGTCAAAACGCGAGTGGGGAATACGTTCTTGAACGTTTTGCCACGGAGCCTTTTGAAAAGGGATGGATTACCGATGGCCAGATCGAGAAATTCGACGAGGTCGCGGAGGCTGTGCGCCGTGTGGTGATGCGCAGCGGCAGCAAGACAAGGCATGCGTCCTTGGCGATGCCGCAGTCTGCAGTCATCACCAAGAAAATCATGCTGCCTGCGGGCCTGCGTGAAGAAGAGCTGGAGCTTCAGGTCGAAGCCGAGGCGAATCAATACATTCCGTTCTCGCTGGACGAGGTGAGTCTGGACTTCTGCGTCATCGGGCCGAGCCCGACGTCCGTGGGTGATGTCGAGGTGCTGATTGCCGCGTCCCGCAAGGACCGTGTGCAGGACCGCCAGGCCCTGGCCGAGGCGGCCGGTCTGCGCCCGGTAGTGCTGGATATTGAATCGCACGCCTCGCGCATGGCCATGGGCCGGCTGGTGGAGACCCTGCCCAACGAGGGCAAGGACGCACTGGTGGCCCTCTTCGAAATTGGTGCCGACACGACCAGTCTGAAGGTGCTGCGTGACGACGAAATGCTGTATGACCGGGATCAAGCCTTTGGCGGTTCCCAGCTCACCATGCTGATTTCGCGCCAATACGGTTTCTCGTTTGAGGAAGCCGAGCAGAAGAAACTCAATGGCGAACTGCCGGAGGACTATGAGAGCCAAGTGCTCAATCCTTTTGTCGACAGTTTGTCGCAGGAAATCGGCCGCGCGCTGCAGTATTTCTTCACCAGCACACCTCACCATAAGGTGCACTACGTGATGCTGGCTGGCGGAACTGCCACGCTTCCTGGCCTGAAGGAACGCGTGACCGAATTGACCGGATTCGCCTGCATGGTGGTGAATCCCTTTGAAAACATGGTGCTTGGCTCCGCAGTGCGTGAAAACAAGCTGCGTCGTGAAGCACCGGCCTACCTGACAGCCTGCGGGCTGGCGATGCGGAGGTTTTTTCAGTGATTCTGATCAACCTGCTCCCGCATCGCGAGGAGAAACGCAAGCGCCGTGAGACCGCGTTCTACGTGGGTCTGGGCATGTCGCTGGTCGCTGGCGCGCTGGTCGCCGGGGTGATTTATCTGCTGCTTGAGCAGATGACGTCGTCCCAGGTCGAGCGCAACAACTTCCTGAAGTCGGAGATCACCAAGCTCGACGAGCAGATCAAGGACATCGCCACGCTGCGCGCCGAAATCGACGCCCTGCGGGCCCGCCAGCGTGCGGTGGAAGACCTGCAAAGCGATCGCAACACGCCGGTGCACCTGCTCAACGAGCTGGCCAAGTTCACGCCTGAAGGCATCTACCTGCAAGGTATTCGCCAGACCGGCAAGTCCGTGATCGTGAACGGTCAGGCGGCTACCAATGAGCGTGTGTCCGAGATGCTGCGCAACCTGGGCCACACCGACTGGCTGGATAACCCCGAGCTGGTGGAAATCAAGCTCGCGGCCAACAACTCACGTGATGCTCGCCGCCTGTTCGATTTCTCGATGAAGGTGGCCATCAAGGCTGCAACGCCGGAGGCCGTAGCTGGGGCCGCCAGCGCACCGGGCGGCGTGAAGCCGGCTCCGGCCAACAAGAACTGAGGACTGCATGGCTGACCTCAAAAACCTGGATCTGAACGCCTGGTTCGCGGATTTCTCGAGCCAGTTCCAGAACCTCGATCCCAAGAAGCCCGGCCAGTGGCCGACCGCGCCCAAGATCGTCACCTTCATCTTCGTGGCCGTGGCTGCGGTGGCGGTGAGCTGGTTCGTGTTGCTCTCCGACGCCAATGACGCCCTGGAGGCCGAAAAGGCGCGTGAGCCGCAGCTGAAGGAAGACTATCGCGGCAAGTTGGCACAGGCTGTCAACCTGCCCGAGCTTCGCAAGCAAAAGCGGCAAGTTGAGGAATACGTCCTGCAACTGGAAAAGCAGTTGCCTGGCAAGGCTGAAATGGACGCGTTGTTGTCCGATATCAATCAGGCGGGCCTGGGCCGTGGCCTTCAGTTCGAACTGTTCCGTCCGGGGCAGATCGTGATGAAGGACTACTACGCCGAGCAGCCCATCGCCCTGAAGGTGTCCGGCCAGTATCACGACATTGGCTCGTTCACCGCAGACGTGTCCAACCTTTCCCGGATCGTGACGCTGCATGACCTCACCATCTCGGCACCGCAGGGTAGCAAAGGCGACACCGCGCATCTGACGATGGAAGCCACCGCCCGTACCTACCGCTATCTCGACCCTGCGGAAGTGGAAGAGCAAAAGCGTGCGGCCCAACCAGGGAAGAAGAAATGATGCGTGTCACGCTCACTCGCACCCTGCTGGGCAGGACGCTCGCACTGAGCCTGTGCGGCATGGCGTTGGTCGGTTGCACGTCCTCCACCGACGAACTGCAGCAGTGGATGGAAGAGCAGCGTCAACAGACCAAGCCTTCCGTCAAGCCGCTGCAACCGCCCAAGAAGTTCCTGCCCCAGCCGTATGAAGCCATGAATGGGGTGGACCCCTTCAGCACCCAGAAGCTGACAGTGGCCTTCAAGCAGGAAGCTGCGCAGCCCAGTTCGCTGCTGGCGTCTGAAATGAAGCGCCGCAAGGAACCGCTGGAAGCCTTCCCGCTGGACGGCATGTTCATGGTGGGCAGTGTGGTCCGCGGTGGACGCCAGTTTGCGTTGCTGAAGGTGGAAAACCTGCTGTATCACGTCAAGGCGGGTGACTACCTGGGCCAGAACTTTGGCCGGATCACCAAGATCAGCGAAACCGAAATCACGTTGCGAGAAGTCGTCCAGGACGCTGCGGGCGAATGGATTGAACGCACCAGTACTCTCCAGCTACAGGAGCAGGGACGATGAAGACTTTTGTGGAGAACGCTTCCATGAGCGCCCGAACGAGTGACCCGTCGACGAACGGGACCAGCCAACCCAAGACCCGCTCCGGCTCCTGGCGTGTGCTGGCCTGTGCCCTGGGCCTGGCGGCCCTGATGCCGGTGCAGGCATTCGCGCAGAACATCATCCGCTCCATCACCTCGACGCAGCAGTCCGGCAACGATGTCATCCGCATCGAGTTGTCCAAGCCGCTGACCGAAGTGCCCAAGGGCTTCGCCGTCCAGGTCCCGCCGCGTATCGCGCTGGACCTGCCGGGCGTGAGCAACGGTCTGGGGCGCAACACGGTGGACATCAACACCGGCAACATGCGCACGGCCAATGTGGCCCAGGCGGGTGACCGGTCGCGTGTGGTGCTGAACCTGCGTCAAGCCAGCACCTATCGTGCCCAGCTGCAGGACAGCGCGCTGCTGATCTTCCTGGACTCGACACCTGCGCCGCAGCCCACCGCTGCCGCCGAGACCGCGACGGCCACCGGCGCGACGACCGAGCCGCTGCACTTTGCTCCCAGCCAGAATGCCGGCGTGCAGACGCTGCAGGACATCGACTTCCGCCGTGGTGCCGATGGTGCCGGCCGCGTGATCGTGAACCTGCCCAGCAGCCAGATCGGCGTGGACATCCAGCAGCAAGGCAAGAGCCTGGTCGTGGAGTTCCCGCGCAGCTCGCTGCCTGAGCGCCTGCGTCGCCGCATGGACGTGACCGATTTCGGCACGCCGGTGGATACCGTGGTGGCCACCCAGCAGGGTGACCGTGTCCGCGTGATCGTGACGCCCAAGGGCAATTGGGAGCACAGCGCCTACCAGAGCGACAACCAGTTCGTGCTGGAAGTGCGCCCGCAGAAGGTGGATCCCAACAAGCTGACGCAAGGTCCCGGCTACGCTGGCGACAAGCTCAGCCTGAACTTCCAGAACATTGAAGTGCGTGCCCTGCTGCAGGTCATTGCCGACTTCACCAACTTCAACGTGGTGACCAGCGATGCCGTGACCGGCAACGTGACCCTGCGCCTGAAGGATGTGCCCTGGGACCAGGCGCTGGACATCATCCTGCAAGCCAAGGGCCTGGGTCTGCGCAAGACCGGCAACGTCCTGTGGATCGCGCCGAAGGAAGAACTGGCCACCAAGGAAAAGGCCGAGCTGGAAGCCAAGAACCAGATCACGCAACTGGAGCCGCTGCGCACGCAGTCCTTCCAGCTGAACTACACGAAGGCTGAAGAAATTGCCAAGGGTCTGACCGGCCAGAACAGCGGTGGCTCGGGAGGGGGTAATTCCAACACCACTCGCATCCTGTCCCCCCGTGGCAGCCTGATCTTTGAAACCCGCACCAACCAGCTGTTCATCAGTGACATCCCTTCCAAGCTGGAAGAGATTGCCGCGATGATTGCCAAGATCGACATCCCGGTGCGTCAGGTGCTGATCGAGGCGCGTATTGTTGAAGCCAGCGACACCTTCGGTCGCACCTTGGGTGTGAAGCTGGGCGCGACGACGGCCAAGCCGATCAGCGTGGGCGACAGCCGTGTCAGCATTGGCGGCAACTACACCGCTATCGGTGCGCAGACAGGTCAGGTGACTGACACGGTGGACTTCACCAACACCCAGTTCGTGAACTTCGGTGCCAACACCACCTCGGACGTATTCTCCGGCGCCAACGCCGCCACCTTCGCGGTGTCGTTGTTCGGCTCCAGCGCCAGCCGCTTCCTGAACCTGGAACTGTCGGCCCTGGAATCGGATGGCAAGGGCAAGATCGTGTCCAGCCCGCGTGTCGTGACGGCTGACCAGACCAAGGCACTGATCGAGCAGGGTGAAGAAATCCCGTATCAGCAAGCCACGTCGAGCGGCGCCACGTCGGTGACCTTCAAGAAGGCTGTGCTGAAGCTGGAAGTCACGCCGCAGATCACGCCGGAAGGCAATGTGATCCTGACCGTGGACGTGAACAAGGACAGCCGCGGTACGCTGACCACCATGGGTTACGCCATCAACAACAAGCATGTGCAGACGCTGGTGTTGGTCGAGAACGGCGGGACTGTGGTCATCGGTGGTATCTACACGCAGGACGAGCAGGAATCCGAGAACAAGGTGCCTTACCTGGGTGACATCCCCTTGCTGGGCAATCTGTTCAAGAACCGTGCTCGCACCACCAGCAAGACCGAACTGCTGATCTTCATCACCCCCAAGGTGGTGAGCGACCGGATCTCGGCCGCACGTTGATCCCGCGTTGATGAAGCTGTCCCTGGTCGGCATGCCCGGCGGTGGTAAGTCCACCGTCGGCCGGGTGCTGGCCAGGCAGCTCGATGCGCCATTTGTTGACGCCGACGCCGAGATTGAAAGACATCTCGGCGGCGAGACGATCAAGGACTACTTCGCCCGCATGGGCGAATCGTCGTTTCGGGACCTGGAAACGCAGGTCATCGCCGAGCTGCTGAACCAACCTGGCGAGATGGTGCTGGCCACTGGCGGCGGCGCGGTATTGCGTGACATCAATCGCGACCGGATGCAGGAGCATTCGACGGTGGTGTATCTGCGCTCCTCGCCTGACGAACTCTTCCGCCGTCTGCGCCATGACACCACACGTCCGCTGCTGCAGGTGAGCAACCCCATGGCCAAGCTGCGTGAGCTCTATGCCCAGCGGGATCCGCTCTATCGCCGCTGTGCCCACTTCGTGCTGGAAACCAGCCGGCCTTCGGTGCAGGGGCTGGCCAACATGATCCTGATGCAGCTGGAGCTGGCGGGGCATATCGACCCCGCCCGGGTGGCTGCCACAGTTGGTGCGAACCCCACGCCCCTCCCGCCTGTCGGGGAGAACCCGGGGCGGGGCGGCAAGGCCCCGTACACTCCGGGGACATGAGCGCTTCAGCCCCAGTTTCCTCCGCATCCGCTTCCATTCCTGCCACGCCTGCCGCTGGTGCCTTGGCCTGCGTGCCCATCGATCTGGGTGACCGCAGCTACGACATCCGCATCGCGCCCGGGCTGCTGGACCAGCCAGAGACCTGGGCCGGCCTGCCGCGAGCCAGCACGGCGCTGATCGTCACCAATGACGTGGTGGCGCCGTTGTATCTGGAGCGGCTGCGCCAGCGTCTGGCCAGCGTGTATGGTCGGGTTGAAGCGTTGGTGCTGCCGGACGGCGAAGCCCAGAAGAGCTGGGAGAGCCTGGATCTCATCATCGACCATCTGCTGGCCGCGACGGCAGACCGAAAAACGGTGCTGTTCGCGTTGGGCGGTGGTGTCATTGGCGACCTGACCGGTTTCGCGGCGGCAATCTACATGCGTGGCGTGCCCTTTGTGCAAGTTCCCACGACGCTGCTGGCGCAGGTGGATTCATCGGTAGGCGGCAAGACGGCCATCAACCATCCGCGCGGCAAGAACATGGTGGGTGCGTTTTATCAGCCTGCCCGTGTGGTGGCCGATCTGGACACGCTGGACACTCTGCCGGACCGTGAACTCTCTGCCGGCCTGGCGGAGGTGATCAAGTACGGCCCCATTGCTGATGTCGCCTTCCTGGGCTGGATCGAAAACAACCTGGGTGCCTTGCTCGCCCGGGACAAGGCTGCGCTGGCCTATGCGGTGCAGCGCAGCTGTGAGATCAAGGCCTGGGTGGTGGGGCAGGACGAGCGCGAGTCCGGCCTGCGAGCCATCCTGAACTTCGGCCACACCTTTGGGCATGCCATCGAGACCGGCATGGGCTATGGCGTCTGGCTGCACGGCGAGGCGGTGGGTTGCGGCATGGTGCTTGCGGCTGATCTGTCGGCGCGGCTGGGGCTGGTGCCAACTTCGTTTGTGGATCGCATGAAGCGCCTGATTCAGGCGGCGGGTCTGCCGGTGGTGGCACCCGCGCTGGGCCTGGCTCGCTATCTTGAACTCATGCAGATCGACAAGAAGAACGAGGGCGGAGAGATCCGTTTCGTGGTGATCGAGGGGCTGGGCAAGGCGGGAGTGAGGGCTGCCTCCACCGAACTGGTGGCCCAGGTGCTGGACACCCACAGCGGCCCCGTGGCTGACCCCGGACGTGCCGGGGGGATCCCGGAACCGGCCCGCCGGGGCGACTGACCCACGACACCTGATCTTCACACCATGACCGATACGCTGCGTGCGCCTTATGCCTCCCACCCCGAACGCAGCCGAGGTCGTCGATTTCCGGAACCGCCGGCGCCGACGCGAAGTGACTATCAGCGTGACCGGGACCGTATCGTCCACAGCAGTGCTTTTCGGCGGCTGGTTTACAAGACGCAGGTGTTTTTGAACCATGAGGGCGATCTGTTCCGTACGCGGCTGACGCATTCCTTGGAGGTGGCGCAGTTGGGGCGCTCGGTCGGGCGCAGCCTGGGGCTGGATGAGGACCTGATCGAGACCGTGGCTCTGGCGCATGATCTGGGCCACACGCCGTTTGGTCATGCGGGGCAGGACGTGCTGAACGACTGCATGCAGGCGCATGGCGGCTTCGAGCACAACCTGCAGTCCTTGCGGGTGGTGGATCAGTTGGAGCAGCGGTATCCGCAGTTTGACGGGCTGAACCTCAGCTTCGAGAGCCGCGAGGGCATCCTGAAGCATTGCAGCAAGCGGGATGCGCAGCGGTTGGAGGCGGGCGAGCCGGGTGGGGTGGCGGCACGTTTCATCGTTGGGGGGCAGCCGAGCCTGGAGGCCCAGTTGTGCAACCTGGCCGACGAGGTTGCCTATAACGCGCATGACGTGGACGATGGCGTAAGGTCGGGGCTGGTAACGTTGGCGCAGTTGGAGCAGGTGCCGCTGGTCAAGCGCTTCCTGGATGAGACGCTGGCCGAATACCCTCGGCTGACGGACAAGCGTCTGCTGGCGGAGACCATCCGGCGCATGCTGTCCCAGCAGGTCTACGACATCATTGGCGCGACGCGTTCCGCCATTGAGGAGGCGGGTATTGCGTCGGCGGACGAGGCGAGGGCGGTCGGGCCGCTGGTGCGGTTCAGCCCGGAGATGCGGCACGCCAGTACGGAGCTGAAGCGCTTCCTCTTTGCCAACCTTTATCGTCATCCGGCGGTGCAGGACAAGCGAGCCGGTGCCGAAGAGGTGTTGAGAGATCTGTTCCAGATCTATCTTCATGATCCCACCAAGCTGCCGGCAGACTGCGCCAATAGCGATGACCACCCACGCGCTTGCGCTGACTACATCGCGGGGATGACGGATCGCTACGCGTTGCGGGAACACGAACGACTGACTGGGAAGAGGCTCCTTGGCTGAGCATTTCCCTTTGGGTTCCGTTAGCTGAGGTACGGATCCTCGTTTTGTGGTTTGTGGTTTTGGCTCAGGCTTTTGCCTTTGCCTTTGCCTTTGCCTTTGCCTTTGCCTTTGCCTTTGCTTTGGGTTTGGATCTGGCCTTGGCCTGCGCTGGGAAGCGCCAATTCGGGGGCTGTTTACTCCATGTCCCTCCTGTCTGGGCTCCGCCCAGCCATTCCTTCCTGATACTTTCCCTCCTGCTTCCTTCGCGCTGATGGAAGCCCGCCACGTGACCCTGGATACCTTCCTGGGTTCTATCCCGAAGTTAAGAGTGGGGCACGTTGGTCGGATTCGACGCTGTAGCTCGGACGGTGTCTTGGGGCGCCGCCGGTGTTTGCCCGGCGGCGACCTCGCGTATCAGGATGCGCATGTCGAATAGGCGCGCTCATTGAGGAGGTTGGTCATGACTTCGATGGTGGGGGTGGA
>NZ_FOAV01000016.1 GCF_900109745.1 Roseateles sp. YR242
CAAGCTCAAGCGCTACGTTGAGGACGGCCGCTACAGCATCGACAACAACGTCCAGGAGAACGCGATCCGGCCGTTCTGCGTCGGCCGACGCAACTGGCTGTTCGCCGACACCGTGGCCGGGGCCAATGCCAGCGCAAACCTGTACTCGCTGCTGCAAACCTGCCAGGTCAACGGCATCGACGGCTACCGCTACCTGCGCGCACTGTTCGTTGCGCTGCCCAAGGCCCAGACGGCGGACGACTACGCCGCATTGCTGCCCTGGCGCATCGACCTCGCGGCCTGAATCGCTTCTACCCCGACAACTCGTTGGCGCCAAGGGCGCAGTTCATTGACCGCTTACCAGAGTCTTACAGCAAGTTCGACATCGACACGGCTGAGGTCGTCCCTCTCAGGATCGAGCTGATGCGGTACCGGTACTACGAAGACGGTGTCTTTGCGCTCGAGCCGATCAACCTGCCGGAGGAGAAGTTGTTCTCTGCACCTCTAGCCAAGGCCGAGGCGGAGAAGGCTGCCGATGATGTGCCGCCCTCAGCGGGGGGGCTCCTGCACAAGGCGACGCCGGCGACGCGCGAGCTGTTCGAACAAATGCGCGAGAAGGTTCGCGCCATGGACGACGCGATTGTCGAGAAGGCGACGGCCTTCTACGTCGCGTTTCGGGTGTCCAACAACTTTGCAGAGGTACACATCGGCAAGAGCCAGTTGAAGATCCACCTGCGGCCTATCGACTACGTGGATCCAAAAGGCTTGGTGGACAAGATCCCTGAAGGCTACAACTGGACCATGGATCGCCGGATCTACCTGAAAGGGCCCGAGGATCTTGAGTACGTCGTTGGCATCATCGAGCAGTCTTACAAGAACGTGCTGTAGCCCGCAGGATTAAAAATTCGGAAGCTCAACCCAAGAGCAGACGACAGCACCTCCAGCCTCTATGCAAGCGCACTGTCCGCAACTCTTCCCGGCACTGCGAACCTTCCTGCGATCCATGCCGTAACTGGCGGATCAAGCAGGCCGGAGAGGAAGATCGAATCCCAGTTGTTTTTGCCCCCGTGTAGGTCGTCCAGACAATCACGTTCGCCTGCAAGGATTGCCTGGACCTCAGCCTCGGTCGCAATGTTCTTTGCAAAGGCTCGCACGATCAAACTGGGCCTGCGAATCAGCTTGCTCCAGCGATCGCGCACATACCCGACAACCGCTGATCTTTTCACGATGCTATCAACATGAAATTTGATGGCTGGATAGTTTGCATGCGCGTTGGAGACCAGCAAGACGAGGGAGACCTTGGGCACTGCTCCCAGATCCTCGAAATGAGCGCTCACCAGTCGCTCACCAAGACAGTTGTCGAAGTACGGATGTAAGACGCGTTCGCCCGGATTGGGGCCGAAGAGGATCTCGCCGCGCCTGCTGTTGCAGTTGCAAGCTGGGATGAGATTCTTCGAGAAGACCGAAAAGATCGGATAGCCGTTCTTGGGCAGGTAGTGATCCAGCGTACCACTGTGCATGGATCCACACATTGGGCATACCAGGTGCTTGCTTGACTCCCGCATCTTGGTGATGTGGGCCAAATCCGCCGGAGGATCCGCATAGTGCCCCTTAAGGAAAGTGGCCAAGGCATCGCTGATCGCTGGATTCTGGACAAGGGTCGGCGCACCGTTCACCGCCACATACTGTGCGTAGCTGGCTTGGACGGTGCCGACCAATGGTTGGAGGTGCGGATGGCTGCCAACCCTCGCGTTGTTGGATAGACCGGCAAATGCAGCGGCGTCATCGTAGGGAGGCGGCTGAACCCTATTCATCCGCGCCCCTCCCCTTCGATTGCTGCCCTCAGGTCATTCAGGATCTCGAGAGAAAGCTCCTCCTTGTACATCTCACAGATCTGAGGCCAAGATGCACCACTTGCCAGCAGCCTACTCCTGACGTCGGCAGCCAACTTCGAAGGCTCATCCTCTCCAAAGACAAAGTATGAGATCGCACCCACGTCAGCACCGAATGTGCGGAGCGTTGGTTGTTGCGCGTTGACGAAGTTGTTACTGTCGACGCTCAGCACAGTCACCTGCTCCCTAAAGACCTCGCGAACGAAGTATGCGGAGTGCGTTGCAATGATGGCTGCCGAGCCGGTCGCCTCCAGCAGACCGTCTAGCAGCAAGACGAATCGGCTGATGAAGTTGGGGTGAAGGTGAGTTTCCGGCTCATCCATCAACAGCAGAGAGCCGTTCTCAATTTGCAAGCTCACCTGCGCCGCAAACTTGAGGAACGAGATCTCGCCACTGCTCAGCGGGTAGCCTTCGCCATCTACCACGCGTATGGGTTCCCTCCTGGAATCGATCGACGCGAAGCGCTCCAACATGCGTTGCTCCGTCCCCCGGGGCAGCTTGGCCAGCGGCACATAGTCGCTCGATGTCGAGCGCGTCGGGAGGTGCAGCTCGTCAGACTTCGTGATGGCGCTGAGTGCCTCCGTAAAGATCTGCCATCGAGACTTCCCGGCAACCATCTGTGTAGATCGGGCCACCTGAACGATCAGGTCGGAGAGATATTCATTTCGCCGCGACCGGCGAGACCGATTCATCGAGTACCGCTGGTACCAGATTTGCGGGCGCTTCCGCTTGTCACTTGGGAAAACAGACTCGGCCTCGTTTGTTGGCGCGAAAGCAAGCAGCCGATTGATCAGTGGTCGTCCGCCGTCCGTCCCATCGGTAAGCGCGGCCGCTCCATCGAGAGCGGCGCGAGCAATACGGCCAAGTGTCTGGCTCTTGCCAACACCATTCTTCCCGATGATGACGGCGATGCGCTTCGGCAGGTTTGCCGCATGATCGAAGCTGAACCGCAGGTGATGCTCGTTCTGTCGACCCGGCAACTGAAAACGAATGGCCAACACTGGTGACAAGATGCCCGTCTGCTCGCTCGATAGGCCCCGCAGCAGAGAGCCAGCGTTCTTGTATGCGAAGTAGGAGTCAGAACTTCGCATGAAGGACAGGGAGAACACCTCCGACTGGATAGCCAGATCGAGGATGGCTGAGGTCGACTCAAATTCGTTCAGAGCAACGAGGTCGTTCAGCGCAGTCAGCGCTTGCACCGCGTCGTCTGCATCCAGAGTCTGGACAAGCCGCCGATAAGCCTCCATGTCCGGCAGCATGGTGAAAAATTGGTGATCAGGCGTAGCCGCGACCGTCGACCTGCCTTCTGTCGACACCAACTGCTGGAGCAAGTCCTTGCCGTTTTGCTTCGCTTCCGGGTTAATGAACCCAATGAAGCCGCTCGCCTCGACCGCCTCTTGGGAAGACCGCATACGGATCCGGTAGTCGACCCGTGTGTGGTGCCCAAAGTCGTTCCAGCCGTCCGACGACGGTACTACGAGGATGGTGTCCGGCGGCAGTTCCGCTGTCAGCGCTTCACGCTGCCCAAAGAGGACACGAAGGGCGGGTGAGTTGCCCTCGGTGGATTGCTTTTGCACCATGATCAGCTAACAAGTCACCAGATTCCCAGCGCCTGGTACCGCTGGCGTTTCACTTCAAGATCAGCGGCATCTCGAACGATCCTTAGTGCGTGCTTGAGATAGCCGACCGCGGCCGGGTAATCTCGCATCTGCTCGCACACTTGAATCAGCTTAATGAGAACCTGCGACTTCGAGGGCGCGGCGCGGTTGATTCGTTCCAAGAGCTGGCGAGCGAGGGCGAATTCCGCTTGCAAGCCGTGCAGCGACGCCTGCAGGAAGTCGAGGTCCAGTGATTCACCGTCAAGCGCACGGGCTTGGATCAAGAGCTCCCCTGCCGAATCCACTTCGCGCAACTTCAGCATCACCCTGATGGCCAAGTCGCGGATGCTTCGCGCGTCATTACCACTGACCCCAGCAAGGCTGGCGGCCTCCCGTTCAAAAGTCGCCTTGAAGTCAAAGAAGCGATTCGCCCGGTACAAGGCATTCAACTGCTGAAGCAGAGCAGTGAGGTCCCTTGATCGCTGGTACTCTGTAGCCGACAGCTTCGCTGCCCGCAGGTAATCCTTGGCTTCCAAGGCGCCGACAACTGCCGTTGACCAGTCTTCGTGCGGGGCACTTGCCGCGATGGGCAACGAAAGCCGCGGTTGAGACAGTTGCAGGGCTCGCGCTGACGCGAAAGCTTGCCGAAGTTCAACAACCGTGCCGAACCGGCCAGCGGGATCCTTTTCCAGGCAGCGCAGGACTACCTGCTCCATTTGAGGATGTATGCCGCCGTTGATCTCAGTGGGTCGTCTAAAAGGTGCATGACGTCGGACCTGTGCAGGTGTGTCATGCGGCAGTTGTCCGGTCAGCAGTTGATACAGCAACACACCTAGGCTGTAGATGTCTCCGCGGAGTAGGGCGTCGAAGGTCCCCTTACGGGAGGCGCTGTCGGAAAACTCCGGTGCTGCATACAGCACCGTCCCGCCGTTTTCTCGGGTTCTGACATAGATCTCGTCTGGCAACGCTGAACTGCCGAAGTCAGTCAACTTCACCAGGTCTGAGGCTCCAATCAGAATGTTGTGAGGCTTGATGTCGCCGTGCGAAACGGGTGGCGTCAACGCAGCCAGAAACTCGACGGCAGCCAGCACCTGGGCGAAAATATTGAAGAGCCGTTCAAATGTGTCACCGAACTGCTGGCTCCTTTGATCAAGCTTCTGGGCCAGGCTTTGGCTGGGGAAGTATTCCATCTCAATGAAGAACCACTCGTTCTCCGGTGGAATCCGCCCCATGTCCGTGATCCTGACCACGTTGAGATGAGGCTCGATCTCCAGCAACTCCTTGCCTTCGGCCAGGTGTCGATCCTCCTTGGTCAAGTCCTTAGGGATCTTGACCGCAACAACTGCTCCGTCAGCCAGCCGCTCGGCCCGCCATACCCAGCCGTGGCTGCCGTCCCCGAGGCATTCCAGAAGCAGGTACTTTTCACCGAGCTTCTTGTTGGTCCCGGGCAGAAAGTGCGCTGACTTGAGATTCATACCAACCTCTCGCACCGGGACTGGGTCAATGCGAGCGTCCCGTCGCGCTGGACATTGAAAATCATGCGATGGAACAGCACTGCCGCCCCACGGATCGGGGCTACCTGAACGCCCACTGCAGTCTTGAACCCCATTGCGCAACGCGCAGCAAGCTTCTTCGTGTCAGGCGCCGCAACGACCCCTTTGCTCCAGGCCGACAACACGAGAAGCTTAGGCACACCTTCCCATCGAGAGGATGCATCGCGCAGGTTGCGCACCTTCGCGTCTAACTTCAGCTCACCCGGCGAAGATCCGTCATAGCGCTCGAATTCAACCAGAACTTCTGGCGTTCGATCCCCTCGTGAGAACCAGACTGCGTCCGATCGGATATCGGCGCTGTATGAAGTCGGCACGGGGCACTCACAGACTGCCATGAAGCCCAGCTCCTGCCCCAGAGCCGTCCATGCGCTGCAGCCAAGGCTATGCACCAGCACATCTTGGTCCCGCACCCCCCACTCCGTGAGCATCGGGTAGGCCTTGGCAACGAAGTCGAGCGACGACATGGCTGCCACCACTTTGTCGAGCAACTCACTCATCAAACGAACCCCAGACGCGCAAGACCTCCGGCGATTCCCCGCCATGGATCAGTGCCTTTCCGCCAACCTTCACGAGGAGCGGCGCAGGAATCGACCGGCCGCAGATCAGGGCCTCGCCGGTCGACAAGCTGGGCAGCTCCTCCAAGTCGGCTTTGCTCACCATGTCTGAAGCCTTGGAGATGAACCGTTGGTCGTCCGGGTTCTTCAAACGCATCGTGATCAAGGTATTGCATTGCGAGGTCACGTCTGCGTCCAGCTTCGAGGGCCGTTGGCTCACGATCCCGAAGCCCACGCCGAACTTCCGCCCCTCGCCGGCAATCTTCTTGATCACCCGATGGCTGACGGCATTGCCACCGGCTGGCGCGAAGTTGTGCCCCTCCTCGTACACCAAGAAGCACGGACGGAGCGGATCGTTCTTGCTAGAAGCTGCGCGCAGTATTTCGCTGGACAGCAATGCGCATATGACTTGCTTTGCAGTGTCACTGAGCCCTTGCAAGTCCACAACGACCAGGCGGCCCTGTTTGTTGGACGGGCGACCAATCATCTTGTAGATGTCCGTCGGCATAGCCATCGTCGCGGAGTAGAAGCTTTGTGCCTCATTCAGAACGCGAGACAACTTCATCGAGGCCACCGCGGCGCTACGTCCACTGAGCGCCTTTGACTCAGCTTCGGACAAATCGTCCCAGCCGCGCAGTTCTTCGATGCCGTCACCGAGCAGATGCCTCAGCCGGTTGATGTCACGCGGCTCGGCCTTGTCCGCCGTGCGCCAGTATCGGATCGCCACGTCCAGCACCCGTTGCTGAGGCTCGGACAGTCCGGGCAAGATCTCCGCGATGTCATCCATCTCGAAGTGGTCAAACTGCAGCGCAAGCTGGATGTTCTTGTCGGCGTACTTGTACTTGAACGACTCATTCTGCGGCGTGTAGACATGGATGCCGGCACCCGCCTTCTGCAAGCGTTCGAACGTCTCGCGAATTCTGGGTAGCGCCTGCTCATCGCGCTTGTCCCGGTCGCCGTCGCCGCGCTCGTTGAAATTCAATTGCCCCTTGGCCAGTGCCTTGCCGTACTCGCCGTGCGGGTCAAACACCACCACGGTTCCGTTGTGCAGGGCTACCAGGCGCTCGATGATCCGCCCGACCGTGTACGACTTGCCCGAACCTGTCATCGCCAAGACCGCCATGTGCTCGGTCACCAGCTTGTTCACGTCCAGGAACACGGGGACTGTGTTCTCCCCACGTTCATAGCCCACCAGATTGCCGATGTGCAGGCTCGTGTGCTCGTTGAACTCGTAGAAGTCGCTCAAGAACTGGAAATCAACGGTTTCCACTGCTGCGCCCGGGTCCAAGGGCCGGCGTGGAATCTTGATCTGCCGAGAGATCGGATCGCGGTAACCGATGAGTTCGATACTCGCGGCCAAGTTTTCACCGGTGACATGTGCGCCAGGCAGCAGCTCGAGTTCGGTCACCCCCTCGCCAAAGCCTGCGTTGAACAGCATGTTGGATCGCTGGATGCGCGTTACACGGCCCAGAACGGCGACAACTCCTTCATCTCCCCGCTCTTGATGCATGACACGAACGAATTCGCCTCTGCGAACAGAGAACGAATCCTGGACGACCATCGTCAGCTGACTGGCTTCACCCGTATTTCCGACCAGTTTTCCGAGAACTTTGTGCTTCATGATTCTGTTCCTTCGTCTAAGCCAGACAACCACGTGGTCTCTACGTCGTTGCCTCGTAAGGCGTCCCCTAAACCCTTCTGGTAGTAAGCCGTGAACTTCTCCAGGATGCCCAACTGCTGGCGGCTGAGCAGCTGCGGCAAGGGCATCGCCTTTCGCTGACTCTGCATGTCCAACACCATCAGGCGCCAGGCAACCGTGTCCAGGCGGTCTGACGTCCAATCCTTCTGATCACCAGCCAACTGGGCGAGCCGAATCTCTCCAGGTCGGGAGCTTCGGTAGTGAAAGCCGATCACACCTTGCACTGCTTCGGAAGCAGGCTCCATGCGCGACCGATCCTCAGGGTTTTCAGCCATTCGGAATGCAATCGTGCGGGTGAAGCCGCCCAAGATACCGTTGATGAAGCGGGTGTCGCCGATGCCAACGAGACGCTCTTCAAGGCCCTTTAATTTTTGAACACCCGCATCATCTAGACCGTCGCTGACGAGCACCAATTTGCGGCCTTCTTCAGTCCGCAAATCTTGGCGCGCGATGCTCACGATGGCACTGAAACGTTCCACCAAGATGCTCACAAGTACGGGGCCGTTCACATTCCAAGGAAACAGCTTTGCGCGATGCTCCCGCCAAAACTGCTTGATCACGGCCCGCGTTTTCTCAAACTCGGCCCAGTGGCGAACGTTGCGCTTCAGCGGCGTCATCTCGCGGCTGATGAACAACGGCGTATCAATGAGAATCAAGTTGACGGGTCCGCCCTGCTGCAGCAAGCGCTCAACAAGCGCATAGCTGTTTCGCATCTCCACTAGATCCAGTCGCTTGCGCTGCGCCTCGAAGTCGATGTCGTCTAGCTCAGACACCGAATCCGTGCCGACCGTACTGACCTTGTTCTCCTGGATCGAAAGGTCGGTCCGCACCGCCGCAGACGCGTAGATGTACCCGCCCAGCGCCTTGCTGATGCAGGAGTGGCTCGCAACACCTGAAACAGCCAGGTCCACCGTCACCACTTTTGGGACGGCACGAATCAAGCCAGCCTCGCGGAACATGGGCGCAATACGCTCGATGTCTCGGATCTGCTTCAGCAAACGGCCTGCACTACCCGGAAGCCGTAGCTGACTATCGATCGCCAGGGCCTGGGCTAAGTTCGTGTTCTTCGCCATCTACACACCTTCCTTCATGCGGGCGGCGTAGCCCCAGAATGCACTTTGCCGCAGCAGTTCCAACCCCTTCGTGGTGAGCCCACGCTCCTCGACCAGACCCATCGCGTGCAGCCGGCCGTAGATGTCGGGCAGGTCGAAGCCGCGCACATCCATCAACTGCACAGGCTGTCGCTGCAGAGCTGCCACCAGTGCATCGGGCGTTCCAACTCCGTACGCATAGCAGCACACCATCACGGCGAAGTCTCGCGGTGTTGGCGTAGCCACGGCCTCCGCGTCAGCGGTGACTACAGTCTCGGCCGCCTTGCCGACATGCGAGAACAGGGCGGCCAGCCATTCCTGAACCAGCAGGCCTGAGTCCAGCAGCGTGATCGACCAGATGGGCAAGGTGGTCGCTGCAACCAACCCACTGTCGGAATGGGCCTTCCAGAAGCGGGTGTTCAGCTGCCCACTGGTCCACACATGCCCTTGCGAGCTGTCGCTATCGCCATCAATACCTGACAGCTGAAAACTCACCTCTGCCGCAAGCATCGCAGCGAGTGGCGCGTTCGCTGCCGTTGCAGGAGTGACCTGTGCGAATGCGGCAGTCCAATCCAGGCCGCTGACGATCGGCCCGACATTGAAGGGCGGCAGGAGCAACAGTGCGTGTCCAGGCTCCCTCGCCCATCGCAACCAATCTGCTTGGTCTGAGGATGGATCTTGAAACTCTTCCCCCGTCATCATCAACAGTGCTTCGCCGAGCCCGGCCTGCGCATCGGCGGGCTTGGCGTTCAGCAGCATGCGCAAGAAGCGCCCGCGTCGATGCGACTGCAACCCGGCTGACAAGAGCAAGTTCACGCGCCTACTCCAAAGGCAAGCTTCACCTTGAGAACACCTTTGTTGACGAGAACCGCCTGTGTGTTGACATCGATGGACGGGCTTACGCCGGCCAAGATGGCCTTTGCGAGCGGAATCCACCCGACCATCGTCATACCGGAACCTTCAAGCGCCTTGGCGCCCATCTGCTCCCACTGATGTCGACGCGCAGCGAGCTCCAACCCGAGATCGTGCAAGCTCAAGGTCGCGATTTGTTCGACTGCTACACGGGCAGGCGCCGGCTCGTTAGCGGGCGCATACAGCGGTTCCAATGCAGGCAGCAGTTCGTTCAGCTCGGACACCTTCGTCGATTGGTACGCTTGAACCGCGTTCTCAATCTTCAGCAGCTCGCCGCCCAACACCTGCAGCCGTGTCTGAATCGGCTTGAACAGGCGATCCGGCACGTCTTGAATGGCCGAAAACTGCCCCTTCATGGCCTGCGTACGGAACTTCTCTCGCTCCAGCGTCGCTTGCTCAACCACAGTCTCGAACGCATCAACGACCAATCCTTGTCGTTGCAGGACGGACTCCGCCGCTGCGGGATGCCCAGGCTCCGGGTAGTCCGCCGGCAAGGGGTCCAGAAGCAGTGCGGCGCCGTGTCCCCGAGCCTCCAGTTTTGCCAAACCCTGTGAGATGTCTTCGTACCGAGACTTGGCCAGCCGATAGGTGCTCATGATGAATCCGGAGACCTCGGCGAACGGCTGGTGCGAGTTGGCCCTCAGATCAACCCCAGCTTCTTCAGCCAGCAGCGTCAACCGCTCAGCTGCCTTGTCGAGCTGCAGGGAACGCAAGTAGTACAGCAGGGTGTCTGAACTTGCCGTGCCCTCGGCAGTGGCTGTTGCAGAGCTGTTCTGCTTTGCCAGAGCGCCCTCCAGAATATTGATGACGGTCTGGAGAGACAGGGTAAACATACTTCTTGGGAAGTGCTTCAGGTCAACGCACTCCCCGTCGATTCCGGCAATGAGCGTCTGGACCCTCTCGCTGATGGACTTTCCCGATCTTTCGACAAATTCCGCAAACAGGCGTGCCTGTTCGATGCGCTGGTACAGAGACTGCGTCTTATCCTCCAGCTGCAGCGTGTTGATGTTCGTCAGGTCAACGGTGCCGGCGCTACTAGGCTTGACGCAAGCCACTCTGTTCAGCACTTCGGCGCGTCCCTGAAGCATTGCGGGCAGCGCATCCACGGTGTCCTCGATCGATTTGCCGACCAGCGCCTCTTCCTCCACCTTCAGTTTGGCAAAGCGCGTCTGCGCGGCCGCAAGTTGCTCGTTGGCCACCACGGTTTGCGTACCCATGGGCACCTTGCCCAGCGGAGCGAACAGGCCCGGGATCCGGTCGTAGCCGAAAACGCGCTCAAGGGTGGCGACTGTGGCGCGGTAGCCATCGGTCGCACCGCCTTCGAACCAGGTTCTGGCCGTGTCGATCGCGCCTTCGATCGCCGCCCTGGGGTAAGACACCCATTGGGCCTGCGTCGCACTGGGGGTCTCCAGTTTCAAGAGATGCAGTTGGTCGCACCACCACATCCAGTCGTCGAAGACTGCCTTCGGTGTGGCCGCCCCCTGCTGCCAGAGGTAGGCCCAGTACCAATCCCGCTTCGCTTTGTCCAAGGTCCACTGATGGCTCGCGCCAGGGTTACCAATGCGAACAAGAAACGGTGGCACGTTGGCTGCTGCGAGTTGCGGGTTGGCCAGCTCCAAGAACAAGCCGGCGTGCTCGTCTGCCGCATAGCCTTGCGCGAGCGTCTTGCCGGGCGGAGCCAGCTTCTGAAGCAGTGAAGCGACCTCGTCTGCATTGAGTTGATGCTCGGGCTTCAGGTCGTGCAGGCTCGTCAGTGGGGGGTGCTCCACCACAAACAGGCTCCAAGTCTTGAAGAGCGTCTCTCGTTCGGCTGGTGTCAGCTTGCCTGCCGAGCGCATGGGCCAGGCAATCAGTCCGCGGCTGTTCAAGCGCTTGCGCCACTGATGCATCGCTTGGTAGGCGAAGTCTCGGAGCGCATTCAACTTGTTCTTGAACTTGGTGGTCAACGCGGCGTCGGCGAACTCGAAGCCCTGCTGATACCCGGCCAACAGGCCAACACGCTCGATCTGATCAACCTCGCTTGGGTTCAGGTAGTACATCAGCACGTCGTCGCGCAGTGCATCGGTGACATCGCCTCGGGTGTACTGCTCCATCAAGTGAGCAGAGGCGGTGAAGGCCACCACAGGCATGCGCCCGTCCTCGGCACGACGGCCGGCTGCAACCGCATGCAACTTGTCCAAGTCTTGGCGACTGTTGACCCAAGCAAACCACGCCAGGCCCTCGGGGTGGAGCTTCAGTGCATCGCAGAACATCAACCCACCCACTTGACCCGCGCCCGCCCGGCGAGGCGAAAGCAGGATTGATAAGCCTTGCGAGTTGGCATACGGCGCTTGCTCGTACGTCCAGTTCCTGTCGAGCAAGCGGAAGAGTCCGGTCAGCCGCACCTGCAAGCGGATCGCTAGGTTTGCGCCGGCGTCCTGCAGGAAGCGCTTCATCGACAACTCGTGTGCCGAAGCACAGGCCGGGTCACGGAAGATCGTGGAGTTCTGCTGCTGATTGCGGTACCGCAAATCCAGCCGAAGAAGCATGGCCACGCTCGGTCCGATGTGCGTGGCTTCCTCTGCCGGAAGCTGAATGTCCGCGCCGACCAACTTCTGCCAGAGTGCATCAGCCGCAAACTCGATGGCCGGGTGGTCGTGCAGCAGCGTCAACAGGTGCTTGAACTCCGCGCGAGCCAGCGGCAACAACAGCACCTGGCCGTTGGGCTCGTTGATGGCAAAGGTGCGCAGGTTGTTCAGCAATGCGTCCAAGCTCAGGGGCTGGTCAACTGCGGCATAGACCCACTCGTCCTGCTTCCGCGTGAACTTGGCATCTTCCAGCGCTTGGCGGCAGCGCAACGGGTCAAACGGCAGCTGGCGGTACAGGCTGGCTACAGGCTCACCGTCCTCGTTTTGCACGTCCAGCAGTTCGCGAGCACGGGGCGGGCACTTGTCCAGCGGTACAGGCAGCTGACCGTAGAGCAACGACTGGGCGGTGGCTCGAAGTTCATGGTCTGAGGTCTTGATGCCCTCGATGGCCTTGGCGTCCAGCACATGCTTGGCCACGCGGCTTGAACTTTCGACCACCGCATCAAACAGTTGGCCAATCTCCGGCACCGTCTTGCCTGCAGCCTTGTACTGCGCCATGACTGCGTCAACGGTGGCCATCACCACGTTGAACCAGCCGAAGTTGGCGCCGCTCATCGCGTAGGCGGCTTCCACCAGCCCGACCGGGTAGTCAACATCAAGCCGGCCGCTCGCCTTGAGTTGCTTCACGTAGTCGGACACGTCAGCGAACGCGCTGTGCTCCAGCTCCACCAATTCCACCCGCCGCGCCACAGACTGAATCTCGCGAAGCTGCTGTCCGAGCAGGGGGGAGCACAGCGCCACATAACGCAGCCAAGGCAACCGCCGCCGGGGGTCTTCCTCCTTGATGGCCTTGCCGATCAGCCGGATTGCCTGGCCGTCCAGGCGCTTTGTGTCGTCTTGCTCCAAGCCGTACGTGGCGGCTTCAGCAACAGTCTCCAACTCGTCCAACACGACCAGCACGTAGTCGATGCCGAACTTCTGCAAGTAGGCATAGGCGGCCTGCACCAGCGTGACCACCAGCGAGGGGTCTTCATAGAGTAGCTCGTCACTGTGCGCCTTATCGACCTGCAACGCTTCTGCCAGTTGTGCGGTGTCAAAGCCCATCGGCTCAAGCCGGCGCAGGGCCTGCTCGGCCACCTTGCTCTGGATGGAGCCGTCAAAGCGCTTCGTGGCCAGCGGAAGCAAGGCCTTGTAGAGACCGAAGCCAAACCAGTTATCGGAGTTTTGGTAGTCCGACGCCACTTGGGAGTAGCGGATGTACAGCGCCAGGTAGCGATCCTGCCCAGCCTGATCGAACAGCTTCTGGTCCGTCAACGCACTGGTTTGATCACGAACAAACCAGCCCTTCGAACAATCGTTGATCTGCGCGATCAATTCGTAGCCGATGCGCGACTTGCCTCGACCCCACTCGCCCTCCAGCGCGAACACATGCGCAAAGTTGTCGTCAGCGGTATCGACCGTGTGGATGAAGGTCCGGTAGCGCTTGAAGAAGCGGCTTTGCCCCACCAGCGGGTCGCGCGGCGGATAGTCGGAAACACCGGTGGCGGCCCAGCTGTGGCGTCGTGCCAAGCCGGCAATGTCATTGGCGGTCAGTTGATCGTTCTTGTTCATGTCGTGGACTCCCCTACAACTTTGTAACCCTCTTTAGGTTCTCTAACGCAGTGGTCTAGCGAATGTTTTTCCGCTCCTGATACAGCGCCTCGGCCGAAAGGCGTGCGGTCTGCCACAGCAGCTTTCCCGTACGGTTGAACACTCGGCTTGCAGGCAGGCTGTAGCACTGATCAGAGAACTGCGGATGAATCTGGTACTGCCCCGGCTGGCTGCCGGCGCCCTCCTGATAGCGCCAGACCGAATGCTTGAGCAACAGTCCGAGCAGCGGCGCTAACTGGGCATTCAATAATGCAACCGTAGGCTGCTGTGGAAAGCAGCCCACACCCAGCCTTGCGAGCATGCCCAGCAGCAAGTCGGCCAGCGTGCCGCACCGCACCTCATCGCCTTCTGCGCCCATCACGGTGACGGTCACTTCAGTGGGCGCGAAGGCGTTCTGGCCTGTGGGCAGTTCCAGCAGTAAACCACCCCGGCTCTCCGCCCGCCAAGCGTCCTGAGCAAAGGCCAACATCGTCAGCAGCAATGCCCACGGGTGGGTCAAGACCCAGCGCATGACGGTTGAGTCACTGGCGAACCCCGGCGCAATGCCACCTGGCAAGATCACTCGGGTATCGGGCGTCGGCTTGCGTTCGGCTTGGTCCAGCACGTAAGGCAGGGTCAACAAGCGACCATGGCACCAGTTCTGCTGCACCTGGTGGCCGCTGGCATCCAGCTCGGGTAGCGGAGGTAGCCCATCGCTGAACGAGGCCAACCGGGCGGCCGTGGCCAAGATGCGCACCAGTCCAGGCGTGGCAGCCGCCTGCTCAAAGCTCACGCCAATGAGGTCCCGTTCCAGCGTCGCGTAGGGGCTGGCCGTGAGGTGTGCGCTGGCCAGAGCCGACTCCACCCCAGCTGCAGCGGTTCCCAATCCAGAGACCAACGCCACCAGGGGGGCTGTATCCGACATCTCACCCGCCTCTTTGCAGCGCGCTGCAGCAATCCCCAGCCATGCAGCGCGCACCTCGGGCTGCTGCGCCAGGAGAGCACAGATCAGTTCGTCGTCAGACGCCAAGGCCGGACGAACGGCCAGCAAGCGCTGACTGATGATCCAACCCTCGCCGAGGGCCTGGTGATGCTGCGTGCCAGCGCTACTCACCACGCGACCAGCACCGATGTAGTCCCTTGCGGTGCCAGCTCCCTCTGTCTCGACCGGGTGAGCCAGGTTGCGCCACTGCGGCGAGCCATTGCACTCATTGGAAACCGCAGCCATCGATCCCGTCGAGAGCAAGACACGCAAGCGCGGGATCAAGGCGTCCGCTTGCGTCAGGGAACTGGCATGGGCGCTGGTCATTAGCCCCCCTCAGCCTGGGTCAACAAGTTGTACAGCTCGTCCAGATCACCAAACAGTGCCGGTCCTTGGCCGTCCACGCCATCGACTCTCAACCGATTCAATAGGCCGCGATCGGATTGGTTGTTACCCGCTTGCAGAGCTTGTTCAGCGTCGATCAGCTCGACTTCCGTGAGTTTGCCTTCGATAAGGGCTTCGACAAGGAATTTGGCGGCATTGGTCAATTGCTTGGCTAAATTCAAGCTTATATGATGCTGCCGCCAGGATGAAGCAATAAAACTTTCAGATCTAATTCGTGGGATATTCAGTAAAGCAATCCATTCCTGCGTGATGTGGGGCTGAGCTACTCCGGTGGCAAAACTTGATATCTGGCACTGAACAAACTCATGAGCAAGAGCGAACTCAAGATAGTAGGCATCAATATCGCTTGTAGCCTTCTTACGCAACCTGGCTACGGTTGACCCAGCAGCGATTCGGTTCGGCAAACTGGGAACAACTATCGCCTTCCCAATCGTTCCATCCTTTGTGAACGCAATATCTCCTTCTTTGAGGTGGATTTGGGGCTGCTCTAAGTATTTATGCTCTTCAACGCAAACAAGGTCTTCGGTGCGAATTACCCCGGAACCAAATTCAACCCCACGCAACAACCAAGGGCCTGTTGTTGTGTAGTTTTCAGTGGTTAATCCTTTCCACCCAATCATTGCCGATATTTCGACAAGCTCATCTAGTTGCTGCAACTTGGCGTTTACCTTTTTGGCATGCCGAATGGCTGCCAGTCTCTGTGGCGAGTTGTACTTCAGGTCCAGCCTATTCTCAAGCTCATCCACGCTGAGGCGATTGAATGGCTTTACGGACAGAACCGCACCATCCCAATGAAAATCTTCCTGAAAGGATTTGCTTGCGTGCTGCTCAAGCTTTAGCGCCCAAGCCCGCAGCCGCTCAGCTTGGCGGACTTTGTCGCCGATGTACCTTTGTACATCAGAATTCGCAGCGAATAGCGGGATGGAGTAAAGGGCGTCCTTGGCTATGTAATTGATGATGGTGTTACTTGTGAGTCGATTCTTCAGCACCTGGCCGTGCTTAGATTTCAAAAATGCCAGTACGTAACGTGAGTTTGTTTCGGCATTGAAGGATGCTTTGTACAGCGAACCACTGACCATCAAGTATTTTGGGAAATCCTCTGGAATCATACCGACCTTCGAGACATTCCCCTTTACCTCAATCAGCAGTTCACCTGCTACGGCCAAACCCTTCGGATAGTCGTCTTTGTAGTAAAGCGGCAATTTATCTGCAGCGCTGAAGTCGATGCTTCCTTGATCATCAATCTGTGTCGGAGAGAGGAATGGCAATAACTTTTCTTCAGGGATGCCATTTGTTGAATCGGTGCCGTGATAAACCACGCGATATCCGTCAACAATGAGCTGCCCAAGTCGTTTTGTCTTGCCCAAAGCATCTATTTTTTGCACCGTTTTCAGTGCTTCTGGGTTGTAGAACTCGGCGTCGAGCCGGTCTTCAAGTTGCGAGTGAATGCGAACGGTATACATCACTCACCCCGCTTATAGGCACCAACAATCTTGTCGAGGTCATTTGGCACGCCAGCCGAGTAGTCCTCGATATTGTTTTTCACTACATAGCCCAGCGTTTCTGCCACGGCCATGAACACATCGCCTTGCGGTTCAGGCAGAAACTGCTCTGGGTGTTCCTTGCTGGCGTGGCGTTTTTGCAGGTACAGCACCGAGGTCTTGGCTCCCGTGCCCGAGAGCTTGAAGGTGTCCGCGGGGAGTGACAGCACTGCTTTGACGATCGCCTTGCCGCCCACAAACTGCCCAGTTTTCTCGTCCTTGACGCCCATGATGTACTCGCGCACATAACGGTCGCCAGAGTTGCAAAGCACCCCGTCCGGCAACACGATCAGCAGACGGCCACCGGGGCGCAGCAGTTGCAAGCAGCGGTCGATGAACAGCACCGCCGGGTCGATGGTGGCGCCGACTGGCTTCCAGTTGCCCTTGTTGTCGGGCTTACTGCCCAGAGCCAAACCGCTGGTGCTGGGGAAGAGCTTGTAGACCGCCTTCTTGCCGGTAGATACGTTGCGCAAATCGGTGCGGTAGCCGGGCCACTTGGGGGCGCCATCCTCATCCAGATAGAGATCGCCCGTGTCTTCCCACTTCATTTTGAGGTGGTCGTAGTAGGCGACATATTCGTCGACCACTTTTTCGGTGGGGCGGAAGCCGCCCAGCACCTGCTCCATCTGGGCCTCGTAGCGATCTTTGGACTCCTTGCCCTTCTTGTCGCTGGTGAACTTGGGCGTCCCAAATGGAGGGTTGGTGCAGATCAGGTCAAAGCTGTTGGGCTTGAACGCCTTGGTGGTGAGCGAGTTGTCGGTGTAAAAAATCTTGGCTTTCGGGGCGCCTTGCAGGGCCATGTTGACGCGGGCCAGCATCACCATGCGCGGCGCTGCATCAGCTCCGGTGAAGGCCGTGTCGCGCAGCGTTTGCTTGAGCGCCTTCTTTTGCGCGTCACTCATGCCGCCCAGGTGATCAACCACGCTTTCGATATGGCTGAGAGCCACAGAGCCAAAGCCGAAGGAACCGCAGGTGGGGTCGCAGAACCGGAACGCGCCGGCCGTCAGGCGCTCCATGGCGGCGTTGTGTTGCTGGATATCGTGCATGGCGATTTCCAACATGGCCTGCTTGACCGGGTTGGGCGTGAGGTACACCCCCAAGCCGCCTTTGGATTCAAAGTTGGCACGCAGGAACACGTCGAACACCCGGCCCAACAGATCGCCTGCCACGTCGGCCAGGGTGCCCACCTCTTTGCCGGCAATCATGCGGCCTTGGTTGTCGGCGACCGGGCCAAGGTCTTGCATGGCCTCTAGCAGGGTTCGATAGTTTTCCGGTTGGCTCAGGCGCAGGTGTGAGTCACTCGGGAAGATGGCATTGCGGGTGCCGTCGTCGCTGACCACCACGTAATCTTCGTGGGCCTTGAAGGCTTCGAAGGCCGCCTTGATTTGCTCGACGGCCTTGGGGCCGTGCTTGGCGACGTAGTGGTGATCAAACACCTCGCGAAAGCGCTGGGTCTTGCCTTCATGATCGGTGAAGCTGAGGTCGTCACCGTGATGCACGCGGAACGTCTCCAAGAACAGCAGCTTGGCCACTTCCTCAATGATGTCGTTCTTGTCGTTGACGCGATCCTTGACGGTCTGAAATACCTGCTCATGAAAAGCGTCGAAGCGGTGCATCAGGCGGGTGTAGATGCGCATCGACCAGCGAAAGGTCGGGTCCTTTTCCAGCTTTTCGTAGTTCCGAATCAGCTCGATGGAGGGCACTTCATCAACTGAGTGAGTGCCATCGCTGCCATCGACGCCGAACAGGCTGTAGCAGCGCGTGTTCTTGTCGTCTTGTAGATGGGCGAAGACAGGCCAATCTCCACCCACGCTTGCCAGCAGTTCGTAAGCCAGTTGGTCCAGCTTGTCCTCGCGGGAGTAGTCCCAGTGCCCGGGCTCCAGCGCGATCAACAGCACGGAGGGCGTTTGGTTGCCTTGGTCCTCGCCCCAGATGAGCCCAGCCTTCACGAAAGCGTGATCACTATTGAGGGGGGTGTGCTCGGTGTAGTCGTGGTACTTGTCCCGGATGGCTTGGTAGCGTTGGTCCAGTGTTTGTTCGGTGGCCATGAGTTCTTTTGTCCTGTGTGTCCGGCTATCGGTCAGTGGGCCAGCTTGAGCAGCGGGCCTCTCAATTCGAGTCGAGGGTCTTGTTGGGCCGCGCTGCGTAGCATGGGCTCGGTCACCACCAGGCCAGCGGGCAACTTGTTGATCAGCTGAGCCAGGGGCATGGGGCGGCCGGCATGGCTCAGCAAAGCCACCATCTCGTCAGCCAAATCAAAGGCACCAGCCTTGTTCTCTGCAGCCCCACTTTTGATTTGGTAGATCAAAGCCTGACCACCGGGGTGATTGCCCGCTTCTTCCTGAGCCACCACACCGGGCAAGCACTTCAGGTACAGCCTGGCTTGAGCTTCGTTCCACCCCAGGGTCTGCCACAAGCTCCCGTGCTCTTGCCAGAGGTCAGCAAAATGGGTTGGAGCGAGGCTGAGCTTTTGCCTGAGTCGCTTCAGTTCGAGTGCGACTTGGGAGTTCGGCGTGTTCATGGGTCAGTCCTCGGCCCCCAGAACGCCTTCAATGCGGGCAAGGGCACCATCCCACTCCCGCTGGATCAGTGTGAGCAGTTCACCTTCCAGCTCCAGGCGCTCAGCACTTCCGAACCAATCCCGGCTGTGGCCGGCCACGCGGTCTTTGTAGCCAGCGCCACGCCCCCACTCGCCCTGACACGCGCCCCAGAAGGCTTTGTCCAGCTTCAGCTCATCGCGGAAGGAGGTCTGGCCCATCAGCTGAACCTTTTGCAGCAGGTCGGTGTAAGCAGACTCCAGCAGGCGTTCAGCTTGGGCAATCAGCTCCTTGGCGTCTTCCATGCCAGGCGTTGCTGCCAAGGTCTGACAAACTTCGCTGAAGCCTTTCACCGCTGAATCCAGTGACAGGGCTGCCAGGCGGCGTGCGCCGTAGCCCAGGTGGTGGCCATAGTTCAAGTTGTGCCAGTCGCCCTCCCGATTGACTGATGCACGCAAAGTCGCGGCGTAGGCCTTGGTCATCTGCTCCATCAAGCTGTCTTGAACATGGGCATTGAGGCGCTTGGGCTTGCGATGTAGCCCAATCCAAGCCTGCAGCTGCAAAGCGGCCTGCTGAATCACGGCCTGGGTCTGCTCTTGCTGGTAGTTCAGCAACAAGGCCTTGGCGTTGTTGACGATCTCCAGCAACCGGCCCCGAAACGTCTTGCGGGCCAGCGACAGGCGTTCCGCCAGAAACCGCCGAAGACTCTCGGGGTCGTCCTGGTACGAGTTGAAGAAGCCCACCGCCAGATCGCCAACGCCAATCGGCTGCAAGCTCATGGACACCTGCTCGGCCTTGAGTTCGTAGCCCTCTTCAACGGTCTCGACCTTTTCACCGGCCTCGTCTTTGACAGCGAGCGCCTCATTGGGACGCGGGAGCACCAGCAGTGCAGCTTTCTCCCTCAGACCTCGAACACCTGCTTCGCGTGCACGTTCAAGCAGCAGGCGCGCCTCGGCAGCAGGAGCGTTGTTGAACCCTGAGCACAGCACAGCCACGGTGTGTGGATCGTCCAGCAGGCTTTCCAAGTCGGCACGCGCGGCTGTGCGATCGATGCCCTTGGTGTCGATAAACCGAATGGCCAAGTCGTCAACCTGCAAGAGGTTGTGGGGCACGACCACCTCAATTCGCCTCGGCAAGGTGAACTCTGGGTGCCGGCCGTTGTTGACCTTCTCGAACGTCTCTTTCAGCCACTCCAAAGGCTGTTTGCCTGTGCTGGCCTCGTGCCAGATGTCGCGCCGATCACGGCGCGGCAACTCCATCCGCGACAGGATCTCGACCACCAGCTCTCGGGTGCTGCCAACTTCCTTGGCCAACTCCTTGGCCTCGTCTCGACGCACCGTCTTGCCCCCGTCGACCTTGTCGCGGCGGACTTTCAGTCCCGCCAGGTTACGAATCGCGCGCTCGACTTCTTTTGAGATGCCCTGAGAGTCTTCTTCTGCTTCAGCGTCAGCCAAGGAAGCGTCGGAGCCACGCACGTAGTCGGCGAAGTCGGTGACGTCTGCGCGGATCTCCTCGTCGTTCCGAGGTTCGATGATCAGTCCATAACCGGGGCCTCTGCGAAGATGAACCTCGCAGATGGTGATGCCGCCGGCACCAGCTTCCAACACAGGGGCGGGGTGAGGGCCATCGGGGGATGCCACTTCCAAACCTGCCAGACGACAAATGGCGGTGGACTTTCCGATGCCGATGCTGCCGATGAATGCAACTTGGTGCTCGCGCTTGAGCAACAGTCCGGCCACCGCACCCAGCTCATCCACGTACGCAGCGAGACGACGCTCAAAGGCATGCTTGACATCGGGTTGCTGGGCCAGAGCTTGCAGCTGCTGAGCAACCTCCTCAGCAGACCAAAGCAGCTCCTGGTCAGGGTGATCCAAGCCGGGGCGAGCCAACACAGACCATTCCCGGTGGAGCGCGGCCTTCAGCTGCTCTGCTTCAGGCGTTGCGATGGCATCAAGCAGCTGATCCAGCTCTTCAGGCGCGATGACACGGTCACCACTTTCGATCCGCGACAGTACGGCCTGGCTCCATGTGACCCGTCGAGCCAGCTCTGCCTGCTTGATGCCTGCCTTGTCGCGGACTTGCGTGAGGTAACTACCCAGTTCGATCGGCGAGATGTGCACTTGGCTCGACATGACCTCTCCAGTACCGCTTTGTTGCCGCAAGTATGCAGCAACGTTTCATAAACGTCTACTAGAGAGTCATCCTGCTCAACTTCCCTGCCATTGGCTGCTCCGCAAGCCTGCCGCCAGAGGCGACATGCCGAGATTCTCAGGAGCACGCGAAAAAAAGCCCGGCGATGCCGGGCTCTCATGCGTCAGGCTTTCTCAACGGCTGATTGCCCGATACGAGCCTCAGGTCACCACGACAACCGGCAGAACTTTGCGTTCAGAACGGCAAAACTTTGCTCGCGCCCACAGACACCTCAAACGTCAATATTCGCCGCCCTCAACGCATTCTGCTCAATGAACTCACGCCGCGGTTCCACCTCGTCGCCCATCAGCATCGTGAACACGCGGTCGGCCTCGATCGCGTCTTCGATCTGCACGCGCAGCAGGCGCCGCACGGTGGGGTCCATCGTCGTTTCCCACAGCTGCGCGGGGTTCATCTCGCCCAGGCCCTTGTAGCGCTGGCGGCCCACGCTGGACTCAGCCTGCGTCATCAACCAGGCCATCGCGGCCCGGAAGTCGCCCACCTTGGATTCCTTGGCCTTTTCGCCTTCGCCCTTCTTGATCACCGCTTCTTCGGTCACCAGGCCCTTGAAGGTCTTGCCGGCCTCGGCCAGCACTTCATAGTCGGCACCGTGCACGAAGTCGGAGGTGATGATGCTGGAGCGGACGTTGCCGTGCTGACGGCGGCTGATGCGCAGCAGCAGCTTGTCGGTGCGCGGGTCCACTTCCGCCGTCACCACGGCATCGTGCAGTTGCGTCTGCAGTGCCGTCGCGGCAATGTCCGCCGCGTCCTTGGTGTCCAGGTTCAGCGCCAGGCCGGACGCCAGCAGATGCAGCGCCTCGCCATCCATCCATGCCGACAGACGCTCAATCACGTTCTGCGCGGCGATGTATTGACGGGCCTTGCTCTCCAACTCCTCGCCCTTCAGCGATGGACCCCCCACGCCCTGCAGATGCAGCTCGGCATCCTGCAGCGCCACGCGCAGAAGGAAGCCATCCAGCTCATGGCCGTCCTTCAGGTACTGCTCGTGCTTGCCCACCTTCACCTTGTACAGCGGCGGCTGCGCAATGTAGATGTGCCCACGCTCCACCAGCTCAGGCATCTGGCGGTAGAAGAAGGTCAGCAGCAGCGTACGGATGTGGGCACCGTCCACGTCCGCGTCAGTCATGATGATGATGCGGTGGTAACGCAGCTTGTCCGGGTTGAAGTCGTCACCCCCCGCACCACGGCCGATGCCGGTGCCCAGGGCGGTGATCAGCGTCAGGATTTCGTTGCTGGTCAGCAGCTTCTCGTAGCGCGCCTTCTCCACGTTCAGGATCTTGCCGCGCAGCGGCAGGATGGCCTGGAACTTCCGGTCACGGCCCTGCTTGGCAGAGCCACCGGCGGAGTCACCCTCCACGATGTAGATCTCGCACAGCGCGGGATCCTTTTCCTGGCAGTCGGCCAGCTTGCCGGGCAGGCCCAGGCCGTCCAGCACGCCCTTGCGGCGGGTCATTTCACGGGCCTTGCGGGCCGCTTCACGCGCGCGCGCCGCATCCACGATCTTCCCGCAGATGATCTTGGCGTCGATGGGATTCTCGAGCAGCCAGTCCGTCAGCTTGGCCGCGACGATTTCTTCCACCGGGCCACGCACTTCGCTGGACACCAGCTTGTCCTTGGTCTGGGAGCTGAACTTCGGTTCCGGCACCTTGACGCTCACCACACAGGCCAGGCCTTCGCGCATGTCGTCGCCGCTGACATCGACCTTGGCCTTCTTGGCCAGCTCGTTGTCCTCGATGTACTTGTTGATGACGCGGGTCATCGCGGCGCGCAGGCCGGTCAGATGGCTGCCGCCATCACGCTGCGGAATGTTGTTGGTGAAGCAGAGGACGTTTTCATTGAAACCGTCGTTCCACTGCATGGACACTTCCACGCCGATGTTGGTGTTCTGATCCGACATCTTGTCGCCCTGGGCGTGGAAGATGTTGGGGTGCAGCGTGGTCTTGCCCTTGTTGATGAACTCGACAAAACCGCGCACGCCACCAGCGTAGGCAAAGTTGTCTTCCTTGTTGTTGCGCTCATCCGCCAGCCGGATCTTCACGCCGTTGTTCAGGAAGGAGAGCTCGCGCAGGCGCTTGGCCAGGATGTCGTAGTGGAACTCGTGGTTCTGCGTGAAGATCTCGGTGTCCGGCAGGAAGTGCACTTCCGTGCCCCGCTTGTCGGTCTCGCCGACGATCTTCATGGGGCTGGTCTCGACACCATCCCGCAGTTCGATCACGGGGTCCTGCGGCACACCCTTGCGGAACTCGATCTGATGCACCTTGCCCTCGCGGCGCACTGTCAGGCGCAGCCACTTGGACAGGGCGTTCACGCACGACACACCCACACCGTGCAGGCCGCCTGACACCTTGTAGCTGTTCTGGTTGAACTTGCCACCGGCGTGCAGCTCGGTCAGGGCGATTTCTGCCGCACTGCGCTTGGGCTCGTGCTTGTCATCCATCTTCACGCCGGTGGGGATGCCGCGGCCGTTGTCGATGACCGACATGGAGTTGTCGGTGTGGATGGTGACGACGATGTCGTCGCAATAGCCAGCCAGTGCTTCGTCGATGGAGTTGTCCACCACTTCGAAGACCAGATGGTGCAGGCCCGTACCGTCGGAGGTGTCCCCGATGTACATGCCGGGGCGCTTGCGAACCGCCTCGAGGCCTTCCAGGATCTGGATCGAATCTGCGCCATAGCCGCCGTTGTTGCTGGCGGAATTCGGCGTGTTCTCAGGGGAGGTGTTATCGCTCATCAGAGAGTATTCCAGGCCGCCGTGGCGGCCATTTGTCAATCTAGTCAATCTAGCTAGAACCCCCCGCCTGGCGGGGGCCGTGGGAGCGCTGCCTGATGCTCATCCGGTGAGCAGCGCAGGCCGCGCCAGCGGCCTTAGATTCTCATGGGCATCACGACGTACTTGAAACCGGTCTGGTCCGGGATGCTGATCAAGGCGCTGGACGAGCTGTCGTTCAGGTCCACTCGCACCATGTCCTGGCTCATGTTGGCCAGCACATCCATGAGGTAGGTGACGTTGAAGCCGGTCTCGATCTGGTCGCCGCCGTAGTCGATCTCGATTTCTTCCTTGGCCTCTTCCTGCTCGGCGTTGCTGGAGGCAATCGAGAGCAGGCCCGGGTCGAAGGCCAGGCGCACCGCCTTGAACTTCTCGCTGGTCAGGATGGCCGCCCGTTGCAACGCGGCCAGCAGTTGCTGCCGACCCAGGATGACGTGAAAGCGATGGTTCTTGGGGATCACGCGGTTGTAATCCGGGAACTTGCCTTCCACCAGCTTGGTGACGAACTCCATGCCGCTGAAGCTGAACTTGGCCTGGTTGCCGGCAAAGCGCATCTCGATGGGCTGCTCTTCCTCGTCACCCTTGCCGCCATCCTTCAGCAGGCGCATCAGTTCCAGCACCGTCTTGCGGGGCAGGATCACCTCCTGCTTGGGCATTTCGGTGTCCAGCTCGGCCTGGGCCAGCCCCAGGCGGTGGCCGTCGGTGGCCACCAGCGTGAGGGTCTTGCCCTCAGCAACGAACAAGATGCCGTTGAGGTAGTAGCGGATGTCATGCACCGCCATGGCGAAGTGCACCTGGTTGATCAAGCCCTTGAGCGTCTTTTGCGGAACGCTGAAGGCGGGGCCGAAATCGGCCGCTTCCTGGACCAGGGGGAAGTCTTCCGCCGGCAGGGTCTGCAGGGTGAAGCGGCTCTTGCCGCCCTGCAGGGTCATCTTGTTCTGGTTGGAGGTGAGGCTGACGGTCTGGTCCGAAGGCATGGACCGCAGGATGTCGATCAGCTTGCGGGCACCGATGGTGGAAGAGAAATCCCCTTCATCCCCATCGAATTCAACCGTGGTGCGCACCTGGATCTCCAGGTCGCTGGTGGTGAGCTCCACCTGTGAGCCCTGCTTGCGGAGCAGGACATTGGCCAGGATGGGCAAGGTGTGGCGCCGCTCCACGATGCCCGACACCGCCTGCAACGCGGCAAGCACTTTGTCCTGGCTGGCTTTCAACACGATCATGTCAACCTCTCTCCACTGTTGGCTGTTCGCTCTTCCTGGCAGCCGGTACGGCCGTCGCCACTCTGGCAAACGCGCTATTTTCGCTGATGACGCGGGGTTTTTTCGTCATCCCTTGAGTGTCTGTTCCAGCACATGCAACTGCTGGTTCAACTCGGTGTTCTTCTGGCGCTCGCCACCGATCTTGCGCACAGCGTGCAGCACGGTGGTGTGGTCCCGCCCGCCGAACAGCTCGCCAATCTCCGGCAGGCTCTTCTGGGTCAGTTCCTTGGCCAGGTACATCGCAATCTGGCGGGGGCGGGCGATGCTCGCTGGCCGCTTCTTGGAGTACATGTCAGCCACTTTGATCTTGTAGAAATCCGCCACCGTCTTCTGGATGTTCTCCACGGAGATCTGGCGGTTCTGGATCGAAAGCAGGTCTTTCAGCGCCTCGCGGGCGAGCTGAATGTTGATTTCCTTGTGCGAAAAGCGGCTGTAGGCGAGCACCTTGCGCAGCGCGCCTTCCAGTTCCCGCACGTTGGCACGGACGTTCTTGGCGATGAAGAAGGCCACGTCCTCCGGCATGGGGGCGCCTTCGGCATCCGCCTTCTTGATCAAGATGGCCACCCGCATTTCCAGCTCGGGCGGCTCGATGGCCACCGTGAGGCCGGCGTCGAAGCGGCTGGTCAGGCGCTCATCGATGTCCACCAGCCCCTTGGGGTAGGTGTCGCTGGTCATGATGATGTGGGCGCGCTTGGCCAGCAGGGCTTCAAACGCGTTGAAGAACTCTTCCTGTGTACGGTCCTTGCCGGCGAAGAACTGCACATCGTCGATGAGCAGCAGGTCCAGCGAGTGGTACTTCGCCTTGAGCTCGTCAAAGGTCTTGCGCTGGTAGTTCTTCACCACGTCGGAGATGAACTGCTCGGCGTGCAGGTACAGCACGCGTGCATCCGGCCGGTCCTTGAGCAGCGCGTTGCCCACCGCATGGATCAAGTGGGTCTTGCCCAGGCCCACGCCGCCATAAATGAACAGCGGGTTGTACATCTGGCCCGGCGCGCCAGCCACATGCAGTGCGGCCGTGCGGGCCATCTGATTGGCGCGGCCAGGCACCAGCGTGTCAAAGGTCAGGCTGGTGTTGATGCGGTGACGTGTGGCGCTGGGGGGCAGCGTCTGGGCAGCACCGGGCGGCGGCGCATTGCCCACCAGGCTGGCGGCCGTGATCGGCTGGGCCGGCTGCGTCGTGGCGGCCTGGGCAGCAGGCCGCCCCATGTGGCCACCGGCAGCGGGCGTGTCGGCCCCGGGCGCGGCCACCGGGCCACTGCGAAGGCCGTGCTGCTGCAGCACCTGCCCCATGGCCACCGTCGGCGCGCTGTTGCGCGGCAGTGGCGCGATGGTCTCGCGAGGCGCCAGCGTCAGTTCCAGGCGGGCCGGCTTGCCGGCCAGCTCGCCCAGGATGATTTCGATGCGGCTGGCATACTGGCTGCGGATCCAGTCCAGCTTGAAGCGGTTGGGCACGCGCAGCGACACCAGGACGGCGCCCTCGCCGTTCCCTTCCTGGAGGTGGATGACCTCGGCGGCGGGTAGCGGCCGGATCCAAGTATTGAATTGCTGTTCAGGCAACTCGGTGGCCAAGCGTTCACAGACGCGTTGCCACAAAGTCGCCTCAGACACGTCTGCGCTCATTGTGGAAAACTTATTCTTCGAGCGGCCAGATTGTACCGATGACGAGCCGCGAAGTCTGGGTTATCCACAGAATATTTGGCAGGGTCAAGCCCAGGTAATCCCCCGCTGCCCGATGGCGCTGCATTGACCCTGCGTCAATTCTTTGCTGTAATCGCGGGTTTTCCGGATGCCTGGGCGTTTGTTCGTGGGCCTCCAGAATTTGCTTTTAGGCATCAACGCCTGATTCGTTTGCACCGCCAACTGGCGCCCACCCGCAGACCCGCCCCACCCGCCCATCAGCGGGTTCCCCATAGGGAGAGGCGGGTTCCCCGCGAGGAAATCGGAGTCCCCATGGGGAGTTCCAAGGGTTCCAAGAGGCTTCAAACGTTTCGGGTGCGCGCCGGACGTCGCTTCAGTGCCATTCACCGTCAGTGTGGATGCGAGGGTGCGGGGGTCGGCGTTCCAGATGCCGCTGTCGGTGTCCGACAGTACCCACCAGTCCGACATTTCGATAGAGGTTGAACATGAAACGCACTTACCAAGGTTCCAAGACCCGCCGCGCCCGTACCCACGGCTTCCTGGTTCGCATGAAGACCCGCGGTGGCCGCGCCGTCATCGCCGCACGTCGCGCCAAGGGCCGCAAGCGTCTGGCCGTCTGAGGCGGATCGGGCACAGCCTGATCGTCTCAACACGTCGCGTCTTCTCCAGTCCGACCAAGCCGTGACCGGCCGCATCGTTCGATCGGCCGATTTCGAGCGCGTGCTGGGCAGCCCCAGCCGCGCCCGCAGCACGCACTTTGCCGTGCACCACCTGGCCGCCAGCCCTTCGCTGCCGGCACGCCGCCTCCCCAAGGATTCCTCCACAGGCCCATCCACAGGAAAGAGCGAGTTGTCCACAGGTGATGCGCAGATTCATCCACAGGCTGTGGATGAAGCGGTTCCCGACCTGCCCGCTGGCGCCTGGCTGGGGTATGTCGTGCCCAAGCGCCATGCGCGCCGGGCCGTGACCCGCACCCTGCTCAAACGGCAGATCCGCCAAGTGTTCGGTACGCTCCCCACCCTGCCCCCCGGGCTCTGGGTGGTGCGCCTGCGCCTGCCGTTCGACCGCAAGCAGTTTCCCAGTGCGTCGTCCGATGCGCTGCGTGCCGCTGCGCGTGAAGAGCTGCAATACCTGATCCGCAAGATCTCGTCGGGCGCCAGCAAGCCACCGCCGGCCGCCAAGCCGGTTCCTGCCGGTGCCGTCACTGGCTCCTCCACAGGCGCTGCCTGAGCATGGACGCCCGCCCTGGTTTGCCAACTCGCGTGCTCATGGGGCTGGTGCGTGCGTATCAGCTGCTGTTCAGCCCCTGGCTGCGTGCAGGCTGCCGGTATTCGCCCAGCTGTTCCAACTACGGCATGCAGGCGCTGCGGCAACATGGCGCTGCGGCGGGTACCTATCTCGCGGCAGCACGTATCCTGCGCTGCAATCCGTTCTGTCCGGGCGGGCATGATCCCGTGCCTGACAATGCGCCCCGTCTCTTCACCTTCCTTGCTCGGCGCAAGGCGGGTCGAGCCTCTTCAACCGCCAATTCAAAAGCTTCCCCATGACTGATATACGCCGCACCATCTTGTGGGTGGTGTTCACCATGTCGCTGGTCCTTCTGTGGGACGGCTGGCAACGGCATAACGGCCATGCGTCGATGTTCGGCCCTGTGCCGGCCAAGACGGCCAGCGCCCCGGGTGAACCTGCCTCCGCCGTGCCTGGCGCCGCGTTGCCTGCCTTGGGGGCTTCGGCACCCGCGGCCGTGGCAGCCGCCGATGCCGCCTCGGCCCCGACGCCGGTGAAGAACGAACTGGTGACCATCACCACCGACGTGGTCAAGGCCACGCTGGATACCCGTGGTGGTGCCCTGGTGCGTGTGGAGCTGCTCAAGCACGTCGACGAGAAGGACCCTAGTGGCCACGTCGTGGTGCTGGATCCGCTGCGTCAATACAGCGCCCAGTCCGCCCTGCGCAATGTGCCGGGCGCGCCCAACCACCAGACCGTCCTGACGCTGGTGGACGGCCCGCGTGAACTGAAGGATGGCACCGACAGCCTGTCGGTGCGTCTGGAGTCCGCCGCCATGGGCGGCGTGAAGCTGGCCAAGATCTACACCTTCAAGCGTGGTGGCTATGCCATCGACGTGCAGCACGAAGTGACCAACGTCGGCACCGCGCCGGTGGCGCCGGAACTGTCGGTGTGGCTGGTGCGTGACGACCACGTCGAGCACACCGGTCCGTCCATGGCGCCGAGCTCCTTCACCGGCCCGGCGGTCTATACCGACAAGGGCAAGCTGCAGAAGGTCCCCTTCGACAAGCTCAAGGACGGCAAGGCCGACTACGAACACCGTGCGGACGATGGCTGGATTGCCATGGTCCAGCATTATTTCGTCGGTGCCTGGCTGCGCAATGACGCCGGTCCTCGTGCGTTCGACGTCAGTGAATCGCCCAGCAAGCTGGTGACGCTGTCCATGGTCAGTGCCTTCCCGAGCATCGCGCCGGGAGCCACCGCCAAGCTCGACAGCCTGCTGTATGTGGGTCCGCAGGAAGAGAAGAAGCTGGAAGAACTGGCGCCGGGCTTTGAGCGCGTCAAGGACTACGGCATGTTCACCATCCTGGCCAAGCCGCTGTTCTGGGTGATGGACCAACTGCACAAGATCCTGGGCAACTGGGGTTGGGCGATCGTGGGTGTGGTGGTGCTCCTGAAGGTGGGCTTCTACGGCCTGAACGCCAAGGCCTATCGCAGCATGGCCAAGATGAAGGCGGTGAACCCGCGCATCCAGGAAATGCGTGAGCGCTTCAAGGACAAGCCGCAGCAGCTTCAGCAGGAGATGATGCGGATCTACAAGGAAGAGAAGATCAACCCGCTGGGTTCGTGCCTTCCGATCCTGCTGCAGATGCCGGTCTTCCTGGCGCTGTACTGGGTGCTGCTCTCCAGCGTGGAAATGCGCGGTGCGCCGTGGGTCCTGTGGGTGCATGACCTGTCGCGTCCGGATGCCTTCTTCGGCACCATCCCGCTGCTGAATGCCCCGTGGGGCCCGCTGCCGCTGCTGATGACGGCCACCAGCCTGTTGCAGGTGTGGCTGAACCCGCAGCCGACGGATCCGGTGCAGGCCAAGATGATGTGGATCATGCCGCTGGCTTTCAGCGTGATGTTCTTCTTCTTCCCCGCAGGCCTGACGCTGTACTACTTCGTCAACAACCTGCTGTCGATCGCCCAGCAATGGATGATCAACCGGCAGCTGGGCGTGAACAAATAACGTTCACCGCGCCCGCGAATCAGGCCCCCGCATGCCGGGGGCTTTTTTTCGTCCGCGCGCTGGCGCTTAATGGGTACATGCGGGGGTGGTTTCCAAGGGTCGGGATATCCAAGGGACCGAAGGCGCGAGGTGATGGGGCACGCGCACCATCATCCGGCCTACCCCGCGCCACATCTTCACTGCGGCTGGTGAAACCGAGCCCGCAGCGCGGCGTGAACATGAGGCGTGCGAGACAATCGCCCCCATGCTGTCGCGCCACCAGGATCCCATCGCCGCCATTGCCACCGCGCCAGGACGCGGCGCCGTGGGCATCGTTCGTGTCTCCTCGCCGCAGGACCTGTCATCGCTGGTGGGGGCCATCTGCGGCCGGACGTTGAAGCCGCGCGAAGCCACCTACCTCCCTTTCCGCAGCGCCCAAGGCGAGGCGATCGACCACGGGTTGGCCTTGCTGTTTCCAGCGCCGAATTCCTACACCGGCGAGCATGTGCTGGAGCTGCAGGCGCACGGCGGGCCCGTGGTGCTTCAACTGCTGCTGGCGCGATGCCTAGAAGCGGACCCGGCGCTGCGCATCCGGCTCGCCGAACCGGGTGAATTCACCCGCCGGGCCTTCCTGAACGGCAAGCTGGATCTGGCGCAGGCCGAGGCCGTGGCCGATCTGATCGATGCGAGTACCGAGGCCGCTGCACGCAGTGCAGGCCGCGCGCTGGCCGGGGCCCTGAGTGGCGAGGTGGGGCAACTGCGTGACGCGTTGATCCAGCTGCGCATGCTGGTGGAAGCCACGCTGGATTTCCCCGAGGAAGAGATCGACTTCCTTCAACAGGCCGATGCGCTGGGCAAGCTGCGCCGCCTGCTGGGCCGGCTGGATGCGCTGCAGGACCGCAGCCGCCAAGGGGCGATTCTTCGCGAAGGCATCAAGGTGGTGCTGGCCGGGCAGCCCAACGTGGGCAAAAGCTCGCTGCTGAATGCCTTGGCGGGCGCGGAACTGGCCATCGTCACGCCCATCCCTGGCACGACGCGGGACAAACTGAGCCAGACCATTCAGATCGAAGGTGTGCCCTTGCACATCAGTGACACCGCCGGGCTGCGCGACACCGAGGATGAGGTTGAGCGCATCGGCGTGGCCCGCAGCTGGGACGCGATTCATGATGCGGATGTTGTGCTGTTCCTGCACGATCTCACGCGGGTGGGGCAGCAGGACTACGAGCGTGAGGACGCAGAGATCCGGGGCCGCCTGGCCGCTGTGGACCCGGCGCGCATCCTGCAGATCTACAACAAGGCGGATGCGCCGCAGGTGGACGGTGTTGCGGCCGTGGACAACGCGCTGAAGCTGTCCGCCAAGACGGGTGCGGGCCTGGATGCCCTGCGTCAACGGCTTCTGCAGCAGGTCGGCTGGCATGCGGTGCCAGAGGGTCTGTTCATCGCACGAGAGCGCCACGTGCAGGCGCTGCGCCGCACCCGTGAGCATGTGGATCTGGCGCTGCAGCAGGCTGCCGCCGTGCCGGCAGCCTTGGACCTGATGGCCGAGGAGCTGCGCATGGCCCACGATGCCCTGGGCGAGATCACCGGTGCGTTCACGGCGGATGACCTGCTGGGGGAGATCTTCAGCAGGTTCTGCATCGGCAAATAAGCCGACTGGCTTCAATGCCCTTCGAAATCCACCAACGCAAACACCGGCAATCCACTCGCGCGGATCTTCTGGGACCCGCCCAGCTCCGGTAGATCCACGATCACAGCGCCTTCGATCACGGTGGCGCCCAGTCGCTCCAGCAAGCGCTTGCCGGCCATCATCGTGCCGCCGGTGGCGATCAAGTCGTCGATGAGCAGCACGCGGTCCCCCGCCTTCACGGCATCGGTGTGCATCTCCACGGTGGCGCTGCCGTATTCCAGCTCGTAGGTCTCCTGCACCGTCGTGAACGGCAGCTTGCCCTTCTTGCGGATGGGCACAAAGCCGACGTTGAGCTCATACGCCAGGACGGAGCCAATAATGAAGCCCCGAGCATCCAGCCCCGCGATGACGTCCGGACGGGCGTCGAAGTAGCGGTGCACAAACTGGTCGATCAGCACCCGGAATGCCCGCGGGTTGGCCAGCAAGGGTGTGATGTCGCGAAACTGAACGCCGGGCTCGGGCCAGTCAGGCACGGTGCGGATCTGTTGCTTGAGGAAGGCGATGGCGTCTTGCATGGCCCGATTGTCGCGCCGTTGCGACCGGATCGGTTCATGCGGTTCATGCGCCGCATGTGCCCCATGTGGCCGATGTGGCCGATGTGGCCCATGTGACCAGGCTCGACCTGGTCGACCTAAGCGATCTGCTGGCAGATCAACCGTGCCCGTCCGCTCTGCTTGGCGTCGTACAGGGCGCGGTCGGCCGTCTCGATCAGCCGCTGCGGAAGATGCGCGATCTGTGGCACACACGCCGCCACACCGATCGACAAGCTGACCGACCGCCTCACTGGCGAACCTTCATGCTCGATCGCAGCCAGCCGCACGCTGTCCAGGCAGCGCTGTGCCACTACCTGCGCGCCCTCCAGATCCGTGTCCACCAGCACCACGGCGAATTCCTCGCCGCCGTAGCGGCAGACCGCTTCGCTTCCCCTGCCCACGCAGCTGCGCAGCAACGTGGCCACACGGCGCAGGCAGTCATCACCGGCCACGTGGCCGTAACGGTCGTTGTATTGCTTGAAGTGGTCGATGTCCACCATCACCAGCGCCAACGAGCGTGCCGCACGTGCCGCCCGCTGCCATTCCTGCTGCAGCAATTGATCGAACAGGCGGCGGTTGCCCACGCCGGTGAGCCCGTCCGTGGTGGACTGGCGAGCCAGCAGCTCGTTGGCCCGCTTCAGCCGTTCTTCCTGCCGCTTGCGCTCTGTGAAATCGGTGACGATGCACACGTAGAGGTGGATGGTGTCCGTGCGCACTTCCGCCACCGTCAGCTGAAGCGCCAGCATCTCGCCACCGCGATGACGCGCATTCAGCTCGCGCGGGGAACCCAGCAGGTCCTGCGGATGCATGAGGTCGCCCGTGCTGCCGAACAGCATGCCCAGATGGACGCCCTGCAACTCCGCCGCACTGAAACCAAACAACTGTTCAGTGCTGGGGTTGACCTCCAGCACATGGCCGCCCGAATCCAGCGTGAGGATGCCGTTGCCGGCCGCCTCGATGGTGGCCTTCAGCTGCGCGCGACTGGCAGCCAGGCTCTGCTGTTCATGGATGAGGTCGGTGACCTCCATGCGCACACCCACAATGCCGCCGGACGGGGTGCGGCACTCGAAGATGCGCAGCCACATGTCGTCATGCACGCGCTGCAGCAGCGGCGCGGGCTGCTTGCCGCGGGCGTCCTTGCGCTCCTGCAGCCATTCGTCTTCCCGACCACGGGCTTCCGGTACGCCGCCCCGAGACAACGACTCGCGCACCAGTTCCTCGAAAGTGCACTTGCGCTGGAAGTTGCGCAGCATGTGCGGATAGATCTCCACCAGCCGGCGGTTGTAGGCCACCAGGCGGTCGTCCTCGTCGAAGATTTCCACGCTGGCGGGCAGGGCGTCGATGGCCTCCTCCAGGGTGCGCTGCGCCCGGCGCGCCCGGCTCTGGGCCCGCGACAGCCCGCCCATGACGCTCACCGCCAGCACGACGGTGATGGCCAGCGCCGCGGCGCCCAGCCAGGGCAGGACCGGCTCCCAGCCCGGCATGTCTGCCAGCCCGCCCAGCGAGGCCATGAGCACCGACGCCTGCAGCCCCACCAGCAACGCAAATGCGAGCAGTGGCCAGATGCGGGCTTCGGCGAGTCGGGTCATCGGCGGGGATCCGGCAAAGAGGTGGGCGCATCCTAGCCAGCTGGCGACAGCCCCGATACGCCCCCGAGGGGGGACCCCGCGACACAATGTTGTGTACGGAACAACACCGTCCCTCATTCCACGGACGCGTTGGCCCAGACCAGATCGGACAAGTCAGAACAGATCAGCGCAGGGCTGGCTCAGCTCCCTCGGGTGATGGGCATGTCCACCCCGCTGGTGGGCAACTTCATGTGGCGCGCCAGTTCCAGCTTGGCCAGGGAGTTGCGATGCACCTCGTCCGGGCCGTCGGCAAAGCGCAGGGTGCGCTGGCCGGCCCACATGTAAGCCAGTGGTGTGTCCTGGCTGACGCCCATGCCGCCATAGACCTGCATGGCCCAGTCGATCACCTTGAGCGCCATGCTGGGCGCCACGATCTTGATCATGGCGATCTCGGCCTTGGCAACCTTGTTACCGGCGGTATCCATCATGTAGGCGGCTTTCAGCGTCAACAGGCGGGCCTGCTCGATGCTGCATCGGGACTCGGCAATGCGTTCCTGCGTCACCGTCTGCTGTGCGATGGTCTTGCCAAAGGCGGTGCGGGCGATGGCACGTTGGCACATCAGCTCCAGCGCACGCTCGGCGGCGCCGATGGAGCGCATGCAGTGGTGGATGCGCCCGGGGCCCAGCCGGCCCTGCGCGATCTCGAAGCCCCGGCCTTCGCCCAGCAGGATGTTGTCCACCGGCACGCGGACATTGCGGAGCTCGATTTCCATGTGGCCATGTGGCGCGTCGTCGTAACCGAACACGCTGAGATGGCGCTTGACCGTGATGCCGGGCGTGGTGGCCGGCACCAGCACCATGGACTGTTGCTCGTGCCGCCCGGCGTCCGGATTGGTCTTGCCCATCACGATGTAGAGGGCGCAGCGCGGGTCGCCGGCACCGGAGGACCACCACTTGGTGCCGTTGATGACGTATTCATCACCATCGCGCTCGATGCGGCACTGGATGTTGGTGGCATCCGAGGACGCCACGTCCGGCTCCGTCATGAGGAAGGCAGAGCGGATCTCGCCGCGCAGCAGCGGCTCCAGCCAGCGGTCCTTCAGGCCTTCGGAGGCGTAGCGCTCCAGGGTTTCCATGTTGCCGGTGTCCGGCGCGGAGCAGTTGAAGACCTCCGGCGCCCAGTACACCCGGCCCATGATCTCGCACAGCGGCGCGTACTCCAGGTTGGAGAGTCCTTCCGGCGCACGCGCCGAGCGCGGCAGGAACAGGTTCCACAGCCCGGCGGCCCGGGCCTTGGGCTTGAGTTCCTCGATGACCTTGGTGGGCACCCAGGCGTTGCCGGCCTGGCGGTTGGCCTCCACCTCCTCGTGGTAACGCTTTTCGTTGGGATAGATGTGCTGGTCGAAGAACGCAAGCAGGCGTTCGCGCAGCTGTTCAACTTTGGGGCTGTAGTCGAAGTTCATGGATCTTCCCGGAGGCTTGGCGCTCAAGCGCGCTGTTGACGGTAGCGCAGGTACTGGGCGAAGAGCGCTTCCATGGTGGTGGACCGTTCATCCGCATGCAGCGGATGCAACGGAGCGTAATTGCAGGTACGCAGCAGCCAGTCCCCGGGGCCTTCGCCCAGGTCCAGCACATTGATGCAGGCGGGGGATTGCACCCAGCTGCCCAGCATGAGGCGCTGCCCGCCAGTGACGGCATGGGAGAGCAGCGCCGCATTGACCACCCCATGCAGCACCAGCAGGGCGCAGTCCCAGTCCGGGTCAGCGCGCAGGCGGGCCATGCCGCCCAGGACCCGGTCCAGCAGTTCACCGACGCTTTCCCCGTTCAGGAAACGCTGGCCCTCGTCGACGGGGTTGCGCTGCAGGCCGGTGAACGCGTGGACCAGTTGGTCGTGGGGGATGTCGGCCAGGCGGCCGCCACGGATCTCCTGCCACTCGGGCCAGACCTGGGGCTGCAGGGCGGGTTGCCCGGCGTGCGCCAGGACAAGGTCAGCCGTCTGCACGGTGCGCGGCAGGCCGGAGACGATGACACGATCAAAGCGCACACCCGCCTGGGCGAAGGCCAGGCCTGCGGCTCGCGCCTGCGCCAGGCCTTCTTCATTGAGCTGCACCTGTTCCGGCAGGACCGGTCGACCGGTGGCGCCATCGAAATAGGTCACCGCGCCGTGGCGCATCAGGTAGATGCGGCGGCGGTGCGGGCTGCGGGGCAGGGTGTCCAACATGGGCACCAGTGTGGCGCATCGGCCGGGCCCGTTCTGTCGCGCAGGCGGCAGTGGGACTATTCCCGGGAAGGGTGTTTCATTCCGGCGTCATGGGGCGATGACGCATGGGTGACAGCGCCGCGCAGCCCGAGGGGCGCTCAACCCACCAACAACCCGTGTTCCGCACGCGCCAGCGCCTCGGGCGTGCCCGAGATCACCAAAGTGTCGCCGCCATACAGCACCAGCTCGTCGTCCGCGTTCTGCACCGAGCCATTGCTGCGCTTGACGGAGATCACGCTCACCCGCCAGGCGGCGGTGACGACCTCACCCAGCTTCCGGCCGTTCAGGGCACTGGCGGCGGGAAGCGAGATGGATTGCAGTCGGGCCTGGTCGCGGTCTTCCGCCGTGTCGTCATCCGTGCCGTGGAAGTAACCCCGCAGCAGGCCATAACGGCGGTCCCGCGCCTCCCGGGCAATGCGCAGCACCCGGCGCATCGGCACCCCCACCAAGGCCAGGGCATGGCTGGCCAACATCAGCGAGCCCTCGATGGCCTCAGGGACGACCTCGGTGGCGCCGGCTGCGCGCAACTTCTCCAGGTCGCTGTCGTCAATCGTGCGGACCACCACGGGCACCTGCGGCGCATGGCTGCGCACCTCATGCAGCACCTTCAGCGCCGAAGCGGTGTCGTGATAGCTGATGACCAGGGCACTGGCCCGTGAAAGGCCCGCAGCAATGAGGCTGGGCAAGCGCGCCGCGTCGCCGAACACCACGCTCTGCCCCGCCGCTGCAGCCTGGCGCACCCGGTCCGGGTCCAGGTCCAGCGCCATGTAGGGGATGTTCTCCGCCTCCAGCAGGCGGGCCAGGTTCTGGCCGCTGCGTCCATAGCCGCAGATGATGACGTGGGCCTCGGTCTTGATGGACTTCTTGGCGATGGAGGTGAGCTGCACCGACTGCAGCAGCCAGTCGCTGGCCGACAGCTTCATCACGATGCGGTCGCTGTATTCGATGATCAGCGGCGTCATCAGCATGGACATCACCATGGCCGCCAGCACCGGGCTGACCCACTGCGCCGCAATCAGGTTGTGCTGGGCGCCCAGCGTGAGCAGCACAAAGCCGAACTCGCCCGCCTGGGCGAGGTACAGCCCAGTGCGAAGTGCCACTCCGGTCGGGGCTTTGAACAGCTTGGCCAACCCGGCCACCAGGACGAACTTGGCGAAGGTGGGAACCAGCGTCAGCACAATGACCAGCGGCCATTGATAGACCAGCGTCTGCCAGTCCAGCCGCATGCCGATGGTGATGAAGAACAGCCCCAGCAGCACATCGTGGAAGGGGCGGATGTCGGTCTCCACCTGGTGGCGGAACTCCGTTTCTGCGATCAGCATGCCCGCCACAAAGGCGCCCAGCGCCAGGGACAGCCCCGCATGCTCGGTCAGCCAGGCCAGGCCCAGCGTCACCAGCAGCAGGTTGAGCATGAAGAGCTCCTGGCTCTTGCGCCGGGCCACCAGCGTCAGCCAGCGGCGCATCACATGCTGGCCACCGGTAAGCAGCAAGGCCAGCAGCAGCACCGCCTTCAGGCCCGCCCAGGCCAGGGACTGGGCCATCGCGGCCCCGGTCCCGCTCAGCGCCGGAATGAGCACCAGCAGCGGCACCACGGCCAGATCCTGGAACAGCAGCACGCCGATCACCCGGCGGCCGTGCTCACCCTCCAGCTCCAGCCGCTCGGCCATCAGCTTGACGACGATGGCAGTGGAGCTCATGGCCATGGCCGCGCCCAGGACCAGCGCGCCCTGCCAACCCAGGTCCCAGTGATGGCCGGTGAGGTCAAAGCCCCAGCGCAGCAACCCGTGGCCCAGCATCGTGCCGCCGATGGTGACCACCACCTGCAGCAGTCCCAGCCCGAAGACCAGGGAGCGCATGCTGTGCAGCTTGGGAAGGTTGAACTCCAGGCCAATGGCGAACATCAGGAACACCACCCCGAACTCCGCCAGGTGCTGCACGCCCGGGACATCGCTGGCCAGCGACAACGCATTCGGGCCGATGACCACCCCGACCACCAGATAGCCCAGGATGGGCGGCAATTTCAGGGAACGGCAGACCACCACCCCCAGGACGGCGGCGATGAGATAGACGAGAGTCAGATCCAGGGCACTCAACATGGGCTTGATAGTACTGGCCCGCCAAAGGAGGACGGTCCTGGAACGGGCAAGGATTCACGCCGGGTCCCCTCTTGGGACCCGCAGGAAGCCAGGACGTCTCTTCAAGTCGACAGACGCCCCCCCTGTCGGGTGGTGCGACGAGCCCGCCATGTCTCTCCCGCTTGGTGTGCCCCGGTACCCCTTCCGGACGACCCGACTCCCCATTGGGGAGACTGGCGTTCGTCACGCCCGACGTGCAAACTTACGGCCTTATGCATGGGGCGCATGCCCGCATGTGCAAGCGGCTTTGCCGGACATGGCGGACCGGGGAGGCTTCGGGGTACCGTTCGCGCCACTGAAAAGTTACGGAGCATTTCATGCCCAATCTGTCTTTCGTTTCTCCCACGCGTAACAGTCCCTGGGGCACCTACCTGTCCCAGATCGATGCCGTCGAGCCCTACCTGGGCAAGCTGGCGCGCTGGGTGGAAACGCTGCGCCGGCCCAAGCGCGCGCTGATCGTGGACATCCCCATCGAACTGGACAACGGCACTATCACCCACTTCGAGGGTTACCGCGTGCAGCACAGCCTGACCCGCGGCCCCGGCAAGGGCGGCGTGCGTTATCACCCGGACGTGACGCTGGAAGAAGTGATGGCGTTGTCGGCCTGGATGACGGTGAAGAACGCTGCGGTAAACCTGCCCTACGGTGGCGCGAAGGGCGGTATTCGCCTGGACCCCAAGGCCCTGTCACTCAAGGAGCTGGAAAAGGTCACCCGGCGCTACACCAGCGAGATCGGCATCATCATCGGCCCGACGCAGGACATCCCCGCACCGGACGTGAACACCAACGGCCAGATCATGGCCTGGATGATGGACACCTACTCGATGAACGTGGGGGCCACGGCCACCGGCGTCGTCACCGGCAAGCCGATCCCGCTGGGCGGCTCGCTGGGCCGTGTGGCGGCCACCGGCCGCGGCGTGTTCGTCGTGGGGCGTGAGGCCATGCGCCGCCTGGGCGTGGACATGGACGGCGCCCGTGTGGCCGTCCAGGGCTTCGGCAACGTGGGTTCGGTCGCCGCCAAGATGTTTGCCTCCAACGGCGCCAAGGTCGTGGCCGTGCAGGACCACACCGGCACCATCCTGAACGAGCAGGGCCTGGACATGGTCACCCTGCTGGATCACGTGGCCCAGACCGGTGGCGTGGGCGGCTTCAAGGGCGCGGATCGCATCGAGAATGAACAGTTCTGGGACGTGAAGTCCGACGTGCTGATCCCGGCCGCGCTCGAAGGCCAGATCACCGCTGAACGTGCCAAGCGTCTGCAGACCCGTGTGGTGCTGGAAGGTGCCAACGGCCCGACGACGCCGGACGGCGACGCCGTGCTGGCGGACCGCGGCATCATCGTGGTGCCGGACGTGATTGCCAACGCGGGTGGCGTGACGGTCTCCTACTTCGAGTGGGTGCAGGATTTCTCCTCCTTCTTCTGGACGGAAGACGAGATCAACGTTCGCCTGGACAAGATCCTGATCGGTGCTTTCAAGGGCATCTGGGAAACCTCCGAGCAACACAAGATCCCGCTGCGCACGGCGGCGTTCACGGTGGCATGCACCCGGGTGCTGCAGGCCCGCGAAGAGCGCGGCCTGTATCCCTGACGCCACCCCGGCGTCTGGCTCCCCCTGCCGCTTTGCGGCCGGGGGATCAGGCGAGCTGGATGCGGCGCGGTGGGGCGGCCCAGGAGGCAGGGAGGCCGCCCAGGACCGTGCCAGGGTCCAGCGAACGCAGTGGCACCGATGGGTCTGCCGGAATGCGCTGCTGGGCGACCAGCGCCATATAACGCAGCGCCGAGACCCGCAGGAAGGACGAGAAGTTGCCTACCGCCCCGCGAGCCTGCACCAGCTCGTCGTAGAGCCGGGAAATCAACTGGGTGACCGACAGGCTGTCCCGGGCCGCAATCTCTTCGAGAACCTCCCAATGAAGGTTCTCCAGCCGGATGCTGGTGACCACGCCGTGCAAGCGCACGGAACGGGTACGCGATTCATAACTCTGCGGATCTGCGCTGATGAAGACCTGGCACATCTTGAGCTCCCCTTGACCTTCTGGCGTGTGAACCTCTCGTCACGCCTCAGGCCCGAAGTGACGTGGCGGCAGTTGCGGGCGTGATGACGAGGGTCCCTCGGCCACGCGGCCCATTGTGCGCCGCCTCATTGTGAAATCAGTGGGGAATCAGTGCGAGATGCGCGTGCCCAGCACGGCCAGGAACTGGGCGATCCAGGCCGGGTGTGCCGGCCAGGCTGGCGCAGTGACCAGGACGCCGTCCGTCACCGCCTGGTCCACCGGGATGTCGGCATAGCTGGCGCCCGCCAGTTCCACTTCCGCCGCGCAGGCGGGGTAGGCCGAGACCCGCTTGCCCCGGATCACGCCAGCAGCGGCCAGCAGCTGGGCGCCGTGGCAGATCGCCGCAATGGGCTTGCCGGCCTGGGAAAAGTGCTGCACCAGCGGCAGCACCCCGGGGAGCGTGCGCAGGTATTCCGGGGCCCGTCCGCCAGGGATCACCAGCGCGTCATAGGTCTTGGCGTCGATGTCGTCAAAGCTCGCGTTGAGCGTGAACCGGTGGCCCGGCTTTTCCGAATAGGTCTGCGCGCCCTCGAAATCATGGATGGCGGTCAGGACATGGTCACCGGCTTTCTTGCCGGGGCATACCGCGTGAACCTGGTGGCCCACCGCCAGGAGGGCCTGGAAGGGCACCATGATTTCGTAGTCCTCGACATAGTCGCCAGCCAGCAGCAGAAGCTTCTTGCCCATGGGATGTCTCCAGAATGGAATCGGAACGCCGATTCTGGGAAGGGCACGGCCGCCGCGGGTAGTAGCCGGCTATAAGAACGCTGGCAGTAGGGTTCAGTCGGGGCGTACGGCGGCGGGCCGGGGCCGTGCCAGGGTCACGATGCCGACGGTCATCGCCCAGCAGATCCAGCCCGTCCAGAACGTGTGGCTGGGGTAGTGGGCACCGCGTGCCATCTGGGCCAGGCCGTAGAGCAGCCCCATCATCAGCACACCGGTCAACGCGGCCCGGGCCTGGCGCGGGTAGGCGCGGCGCAGCATGAAGAACAGGCTGAAGAAGGCAAATGCCGAGCTGGCATGGCCGGACGGGAAACAATGGCCCGGGCCCCCATCATTCAGGCCGAAACGCCAGTGGGACACGTAGTGTGCGGTGCCGCCGAACTCCGCCAGGTCCCAGGGGCAACTGGTCGTGCTGCCCTGCTTGATGAGCGGAATCGCCACCAGGCAGACCGCCGTGATCGCCACTGCCAACCAACGCTCCCGCCGTGTCAGGCCGGGCCACAGCGGCCGGACGGCATTGACCAGCAGCACCACGGCCAGCCCGGTGGCCAGCCATCGCCCGCCCTGGTGCAGCAGGCCGGCTGTGAGCCAATGGTTCCGCCAGGCGAATCCGTTGGCGTCGCCAAACCAGCGGACGGCGGACAGATCCAGCCCCAGGGCGTCCCAGGTCAGCACGACCAGCAGCCCCAACACCACCGACCACGCGCCGGCAGACAGGCGTCGCAGTGCCCGCGGATGGGCCGATGTGATGGACGGGCCGGTCGGCGCCATCGTAGGCAGCACGTTGGCGGCGCCCATACCGGTGACGGTCAGTTCGGTCAGGGAAAGTGGCTTCATGGCTGCGCGAGTGGGCCTGCCGCCTCTGAAGCGCCCCTGAAGTGAAACTGAAGCCCACCTGAAGCCGCCGGGGCCGACGCCACCGGCCCCTCAAGGGCATAGGGGGAAAAGGGGGCGCAAAGGGCGGCCAGGGAAGTCCCGGGGCGTGTGAGATCGTTCTGCCGAGCTGCGGCCAGGGCCTGTTATCGTTCCACCGGGACTTCCGACCGCCTCTTCATACGCCTGCCGCCCATGCGATTGCTCCTGCTCGAAGACGATGAACTGCTGGGCAGCGGCCTGCGGGACTTCCTGGCCTCGGAAGGGCATGAGGTCACCTGGGTCACCCGGCTTTCGGAGTTGCTGCCGCGCCAGCATGAGGACGTGGATGCCCTGCTGGTGGACTGGCAACTGCCCGACGGCTCCGGCCTGGACTGGCTGCGAGGTCTGCGCCAACGCGGCGTGGCCATCCCTGCCCTGATGATGACGGCCCGCGATCTGCTTGCTGACCGGCTGCAGGGCCTGGATTCCGGCGCGGACGATTACCTGGTCAAGCCCTTCGCCCCCGAGGAACTGACGGCTCGCCTGCGCGCGGTCAACCGACGCCACATGGGCGCCAGCAGCTCGCAGCGCCAATATGGCGAAGTCTGGCTGGACCTGGCCGCCAAGCGAGCCACCCGCGCCGGCGTGGCGGTAGAGCTGACGGCGCGTGAATGGGCGGTACTGGATGCCCTGGCCCAGCGCGCCGGCCGGCTCTATCCCAAACACGAGCTGGAATTGCAGGTGCTGGGCACGGAGGCCGAGGTGCACAGCAATGCGCTGGAGGTGCACATCTCCAGCCTGCGGCGCAAGCTCGGCCGCAGCCTGATCGAGACGGCGCGCGGCATGGGTTATCGCCTCGGCGTCTGACCGTTGCCCCGCTGGTTGTCGAGTGTGAGCCCCGTTTCGGTCCTGCCCTTTTATCGACATCTGCGCCCATGAGCACTGCCCCCGCACGCAAGCCCTCCATCGCCGGGCGTCTGGCCAGCCAACTGCTGCTGATCTCTGTTTTCTGGGCGCTGGTGGCTGGTGTGTCCGTCTGGCTGGTGGTGCAGGAGGAGGTGGACGAACTGCTGGACGAGACCTTGCAGGCCTCCTCGCAGGTGTTGGGCCAGTTGTTGCGTCAGAGCAGCGCCATCCTGCCGGCCGAGGTGTCGGACGCGGACGACCTGAGCACCCACTTCGCCTGGCAACTCGTCTCGGCGGACGGTCGGTTGTTGCACCGCTCCCCGCTGGCGCCCAGCAAGGCGTGGACTTTGCCGCCCGGCTTTACGGACTGGAAGGATGATGGCAGTGATGGGGATGACTGGCGGGTGCATGTCCGTCCGCTGAAGTCGGATGCTGGGGCCCGTTGGTTGATGGTGGCGCAGACCAGCGCGGAGCGTCGTGAGGTGCGTTCTCGTGTTGGCATGGCCAGCGCCCTGTCGGCCTTGCTGGTGGGCAGCCTGTGCATGATCTGGCTGAATGGCCGGGCCCGGCGCGAACTGAAGCCGCTGGCCCGTCTCAGCGAAGCCTTGGGGCAGTACGACCCGCTGGACAGTCGCCAGAGTTTGCCCGAGCAATCCCGCAGCGAACTGGCGGAGATCCGTGCGGCGGTTCTGGACCTGGGCCAGCGTCTGGCGTTGCGGGTAGCGAATGAGCGTGCCTTCAGTGCCCATGCGGCGCATGCGCTGCGCACGCCGCTGGCCGGCATGGATACCCAGCTGGCCATGGCCTTGCGGGAGGCGCCGGCCGATCAGCGTGAGCGCCTGCAGCGCACACGCGAGGCGGCGGACCGGCTCCGCCGAGTGGTGACGGCGTTGCTGACGCTCTTCCGAAGCGGCATGAGCCTGCAGTGGCAGCGCCTGGATTTGGCGGCGCTGATGGATCATTTGCCATTGCCTGAGAAGCTGGAACTCGATTTGCCGCCTGAGCCCTGGGTCCATGCCGACCCGGATTTACTGGCGGCGGCGCTCATCAACCTGTTGGACAACGCCTGGCGTCACCGGGCCACCCGGCTGGTCCTGCGTTTGCTGCCCCAGCCGGACGGGGGAGTGCTGGTGGAACTGGCAGACGATGGCAGTGGCGTGACTGAATGGCAGCGCGTGGACTTGAACGATGCTTTGGAGCGCCAGCACTACGAGGGCCGAATGGGGTTGGGCCTGATGATGGCGGACTTGGTTGCCCGGGCGCACGGCGGCGACCTGCGCCTTCTCCCCGCCGACCGGGGCTTCGCCGTAGCGCTTCGCCTGGGCCCGCCGCCTCAATAGCGGGGCTGAGAGTCAGCGAAGAGGGCCGCCGCCGGGCCGCCCCAAGGCGGCCCTTAGCCCCCGTGGGGGGCGGGCCTGGGCGCGCCCCAGCGCGAAGCCGATGCATCCAGTCGTGCAGAACGCGCGCAGCGCCGTTCAAGCGGGGCTGAGAGTCAGCGAAGAGGGCCGCCGCCGGGCCGCCCCAAGGCGGCCCTTAGCCCCCGTGGGGGGCGGCCCTGGGCGCGCCCCAGCGCGAAGCCGATGCATCCAGTCGTGCAGAACGCGCGCAGCGCCGTTCAAGCGGGGCTGAGAGTCAGCGAAGAGGGCCGCCGCCGGGCCGCCCCAAGGCGGCCCTTAGCCCCCGTGGGGGGCGGCCCTGGGCGCGCCCCAGCGCGCCCAGGACCGGGGGCACGTTAGGTACACTTGGCCCCGCTATGACGACGCAAGCCGCCCTCACCCATTCTCGTGCCCTTGAAGTGGCACGCCAGGCCCTGAAGGTCGAGGCCGACGCCCTGCTGGCGCTGGGCCCGCGCCTGGGAGACGCCTTCGAACAGGTGGTGCAACTCATCCTGTCCAGCAGCGGCCGTGTGGCCGTGATGGGCATGGGCAAGAGTGGCCATGTGGGCCGCAAGATCGTCGCCACCCTGGCGTCCACCGGCACGCCCTCCTTCTTTGTGCATCCGGCCGAAGCCAGCCATGGCGACCTGGGCATGGTCACCAAGGCCGACATCGTGCTGGCACTCTCCAATTCCGGCGAAAGCGACGAGCTCAACGCCATCATCCCCACCCTCAAGCGCCAGGGCGTGAAGCTGATCGCCATGACCGGCCGCTCGGACTCCTCCCTGGCCCGTCACGCGGACTTCGTGCTGGATTCGCGAGTGGATCAGGAGGCTTGCCCGCTGAACCTGGCGCCCACGGCCAGCACCACCGCGCAGATCGCCCTGGGTGACGCGCTGGCGGTGGCCCTGCTGGACGCGCGGGGCTTCCGCGCCGAAGACTTCGCCCGTTCCCACCCGGGCGGTGCCTTGGGCCGCAAGCTTCTCACCCATGTGCGTGACCTGATGCGCAGCGGCGATGCTCTGCCACGTGTCAAGGCAGACATGACCCTGCTGGAGATGATGCGGGTGATGTCCGCCAAGGGCCTGGGCTGCGCCATCCTGGTGAACGACCAGGAACACGTGACCGGCATCTTCACCGACGGCGACCTGCGCCGCCTCATCGAACGTGGCACCGATCTGCGTGGCCTGACCGCAGGTGACGTCATGCATGGCAGCCCCCGCACCGTGCAGGCCGATGCCCTGGCGGTGGTTGCCGCCGACCTGATGGAATCCGCCCGCATCACCCTGGTACTGGCGGTGGATGAAGAGCAACGCCTGCTCGGCGCCATCAGCATCAACGACCTGATGCGCGCCAAGGTGATCTGATGTCCGTGGTACGAGAACTCCAGCCGGCGCTCCGGTTCCCTCCCGAACTGCTGCTGCTGGCGCAAGGCCCGGCCACCGGGCTCAAGGCCGCCATCTTCGATGTGGATGGTGTGCTCACCGATGGCCGCATCTATATCAGCGAGCGCGGTGAAGACTTCAAGGCCTTCTCCACGCTAGACGGCCATGGCCTGAAGCTGCTGGCCCAGGGCGGTATCCAGCCTATCGTGATCACCGGCCGCGACTCGCCCGCAGTGCGCCGCCGGGTGGCGGACCTGGGTCTCCCCCATGCCGTGTATGGCGCCAAGGACAAGCTCGCGGCCGCCCAACCCGTGCTGGATGGCTTGGGTGTTCGCTGGGAAGAACTGGCCGTCATCGGTGACGACTGGCCCGACCTGCCGCTGATGGTGCGTGCGGGGTTCGCCTGCGCGCCTGCCCAGGCTCATGCGGAAACCAAGGCGGCGGCGCACTACGTCACCCAGGCCGCCGGTGGCCACGGGGCTGCCCGTGAATTCTGCGATCTGCTGCTGATGGCGGCCGGCCAGTACGCCCGGCTCCTGCATGGCCACCTGGATACGCTGGACGGGAGCTCCCGCTGATGGCGGCCGCCCTGGCTCCGCCGCCCACGGGCCCCCGGCGCCGCGTGCAGCCCCTGTTGTGGCGGCTGCAGTCCTTCCTGGCCAGTTATGTGCCGCTGCTGCTGATGGCCGCGCTGGCCGGGTTCACCTGGTGGCTGATCAAGAGTACGCCCCAGATGGAGACGCCGCGTGAGAAGGCGCCGGTGCGCCACGAGCCCGACTACCGCATGCAGGGCTTCGAGCTGGAGCGCTTCAGCAGCGACGGCCGGCTGCTGGCTCGCATCCTGGGCCATGAACTTCGCCATTACCCGGACAACGACACGGTGGAGATCGACGTGCCGGAGCTGCGGGCCTATGGCGAGAAGGGCGAGCTCTTGATCGCGCAGGCGCGGCGTGCCATCTCCAATGGCGATGGCAGCGAGATCCAGCTGCTGGGCGATGTGAAGCTGCACCGCTACCCGAACGGCGACCCGGCCTCCGCGCCGGACCTCGAGCTCTACGGCGAGTTCCTGCATGCCTTCGTGCCCGACCAGAAGATGCGCTCCCACCTGCCCGCCCGGGTGGTAGGCCTGGGCGGTGAAATGCAGGTCCGCAGCTTTGAATACAACAACCTCACCGGGCTGCTGAGCTTCAGCGGTGGTGGCAAGGCGCAGTTCAACGCTCAACCGCGTCGTGCAGCCCCTGCAGCTGCGCCGGCCCGAGCGGCCTCTGCCGCAGCAGCCAGCGCCCGACCCGCCGCTTCGTCGGGTCGGTCTTCCTCTCGTCCCTGAGCTTCGGCCTTGCGGCCCGGCCCCCACATGCCACGTCTTGTCTATATCACCGGTGCCTCCAGCGGCATCGGCCAGGCCCTTGCCCTGCAGTACTACCAGGAGGGATGGTCGCTGGCGCTGGTGGCGCGGCGAGTGGAGGAGCTGACAGCCTGGGCCGAGTCCCAACGGCTGGCGCCGTCGCGCTGGCGTGTCTACCGTGCCGATGTCAGCGACATCGCCGACATCACCGCCACGGGCCGGCGCTGCATCGAGGAGCAAGGGCTGCCGGACGTGGTGATTGCCAATGCCGGTATCAGTATCGGCATGGATACCGCCGTGGAAGAAGACCTGGCGGTGATGCAGCGCATCTATGCCACCAACAACGTGGGTATGGCGGCCACCTTTCAGCCCTTTGTGACGCCGATGCGTGAGCGCCGCAGCGGCACCCTGGTGGGCATTGCCAGCGTGGCGGGTGTGCGTGGCCTGCCGGGCCACGGTGCCTATTCGTCCAGCAAGGCGGCCGTGTTCACCTATTGCGAGAGCTTGCGTGGTGAGTGCCGTCCGGATGGCGTGCGCGTGGTGACGATTGCGCCGGGGTATATCGATACCCCGCTGACGCGCCAGAATCGCTATCGCATGCCATTCCTGATGCAGCCGGAGGCCTTCGCCAAGCGTGCCTTCGAGGCCATCGAGGCGGGCGCTCGGGTGCGTTTCATTCCCTGGCAGATGGGTGTGGTGGCCCGTGTGATGCACGTGTTGCCGGGTGCTGTTTTCGACCGCCTGCTGGTGGGGCGGCCGCGCAAGCATCGGCAAGGTGAATAGAGGCTTGAAACAGGGCCACAAATAGGCCCAGCAACACGCCCGGAACCAGGCCCGGAAGCAGGCCCGATGTGGCGCTAGAAAATGGCCAAGAAGGCCAATAAAAAAGGCACTCCGAGGAGCGCCTTTTTGTTGCGAGGGCCTAGGCCCTCACGGCATGATCGAGTGGATCAGTAGCCGCCACGGCCACCGCCGTAACCACCACCGCCGCTGCCGCCGCTGCCACCACCGTAGCTGCCACGGCTACCGCCGCCGCCGCCACCGCCGTAGCCGCCGCGACCACCGCCGCCGCCGCCACCACCGTAGCCGCCACCGCCGCCGCCGCCACCGTAGCCGCCACGGCCACCGCCGCCGCCGCCACCGAAGCCGCCGCGACCACCGCCGCCGCCGCCGAAGCCGCCACCGCCGCCCGGACGCTCTTCACGAGGACGAGCGATGTTCACCACAATGGCGCGGCCGTCGAGTGCCTGGCCGTTCATGCCGTTGATGGCGGCTTGCGCCTCGGCATCAGTCGCCATTTCCACAAAGCCGAAGCCCTTGGAACGACCGGTCTCGCGGTCCATCATGACCTTTGCAGACGTGACGGTACCGAATTGCGAGAATGCCTCCTGGAGCGTCTCATCTCGCACGCTGTAAGCGAGGTTGCCCACGTATAGCTTGTTTCCCATGGGGAAGCCCTTTCAAAAACCAAATAACCCAATGTGCTGCTTCAACCCATCGTGAACCACTCATACGAAGGCGCTGCATTCAGGCCGTCTGATTATGTGTGACAGGATTGGCGATTCGCAACGCGTCAACCGCGATGTTGTTTTTCGGCTTCTGCGAGCAAACCCCGAGCAGGTGTCAAGAAGATTCAACCATCTTGGTGACGACGTTAAGTAGATGGCAAAAGCTGATCCCGAAGAGAGCCGCCTTTGCAAGTGAATTTCTACTATTGGGTCGTTCCCTCACCATTTGTCACTGTTTGGGGGGTCAGAAGACAGTGATTCGCATCATTTCATTGGTCCCGTCAGTCACCGAACTACTGGTCGCAGTGGGACTTGGGCCCTGGTTGGTCGGTCGCACCGGGTTTTGTACGCATCCCCCAAAAGTGGTGGATGAGATTCCCAAAGTCGGTGGTACGAAAAACCTGAATCTGGAGAAGATCCGCCGTCTGGCGCCCTCACATGTCGTCGTCAATGTTGATGAAAATCGTCTCGAAGATGTCGACGCGATACGACGGATGGGGCCGACGGTGATCGTCACCCACCCCTGCGCACCGGAAGACAACCTGCAGTTGCTGCAGCAATTGGTCCTCCATTTTGCGGGAGAAGTGACAGGGGTTCGGGCGCATGCCGCGCACCTCGAACAGCGTCTGACCCTTGAACTGGGGGAATGCCGGCGGCAGGTCTGGCCGGCCCGTCGGGTGCTGTATCTGATCTGGCGGGCGCCCTGGATGACCGTGGCACAGGACACGTACATTTCGCGCATGCTGGCGGAGGTGGGCTGGTGGACCTGGCCACCGGTCAAAGGCGGCGACACTGGCGCCGCCCGCTATCCGGCGCTGACCGGGGATGAGCCCTGGCTGGAAGACATGGACGAATTGCTCTTGAGTTCCGAACCCTATCGTTTCGGGCCACAGCATGTGGCCGAGGCCCAGGCGCTGTGCCCCCGGGCCCGTGTGCGGCTGGTCGATGGCGAGTTGCTCAGCTGGTACGGCCCGCGCGCCGCCCAGGGTCTGGCTTATCTGCGGAGCCTGGCCCGCGCATGACCGCGCCTGCTGCACGCGTGCTGCTGCTGGAGGACGATCCGGCCATCGCCCAGACGGTGGACTTCGCGCTGAGCCGCGAGGGTTTCGAGGTCCGTTATTGCGGTTGGGTGCATGAGGCGCGAGCCCAGCTCGCCCGGGGCGACCTGGACCTGGCCATCCTCGATGTCGGCCTGCCGGACGGCAACGGCCTGGACCTCTGCCGTGAGATGCGCCAGGGGCCCCAGGCGCGTTTGCCCATCCTGGTGCTCAGCGCACGCAGCGAGGAAGGCGACAAGGTGCTTGGCCTGGAGCTGGGCGCCGATGACTACCTGGCCAAGCCCTTCAGTCCGCGTGAGCTGGTTGCACGGGTGCGGGCCTTGCTGCGCCGTTCGCAGGCGCCGGCGGAGCCGCCGGTCAGGACGATCGGCGGTTTTGTCATCGAGGCTGAAGGTTCGCGGGTGCGCTTCCATGGCGAGCTGCTGCCGCTCACGCGGCGGGAGCTGGGCCTGCTGCTGCGTCTGCTGAGCGCACCGCGACGCATCCACTCGCGCGAGGTGCTGCTGGATGCGGTGTGGGGCATGGAGGCCGACAGCGGCGATCGCACCGTGGACACCCACATCAAGACCCTGCGCGCAAAGCTGCGCCAGGTGCGCCCGGACCTCGACCCCATCCGCACCCATCGCGGCATGGGTTATTCGCTGGAGTGACGGCGCATGCGTCTGGGCCTGCGGGTGTTCTTCGGCTTCTTCCTGATCGCGGGCCTGAGCTCCCTCATCTTGCTGCGCGTGGTGCTGGGCGAGGTGAAGCCCAGCGTGCGCGAGGTGATGGAAGACATCATGGTGGACACCGCCAACCTGCTGGCGGAGCTGGCGGCCGATGACCTGGCGTCGCTGCCTGCAGGGGGGGCACTGGACCAGACGCCATTCGCACGGCAGGTCAGGGACTATGCCAACCGTCCGGTGGATGTGCACATCTGGGGCCTGCGCAAGCAGACGCTGGATTTCCGCATCTACGTGACCGACCCCCAGGGGCAGGTGATCTTCGACACCGTGCAGGGGCCGGGCTCCGCGTTGGGGCAGGACTACTCCCGCTGGAACGATGTGGCCCGCACGCTGCGGGGTGGCTACGGCGCCCGCTCCACCCAGGACCGCTACGGGGGAGACGTCAGCCCCGTCATGTATGTGGCCGCCCCGGTGTATGCGCAGGGCCGGCTGCTGGGTGTGCTGACGGTGGCCAAGCCGGTGGCCACGGTGCAGCGTTTCATCGACCGGGCAGAACGCCGCATCTGGGCGGCCGGTCTTGGCCTGCTGGCGGTCTCCCTGGCCATCGGCGTGGCGGTGACCTTGTGGGTGGTGGGCCATGTGCGACGGCTGCGTCGTTATGCGCAGGGCGTGCAGATGGGCCAGCGCCAGCCGCCGCCCAAGGTGCCGGGCGAACTCGGCGAGTTGGCCCAGGCCATGGATGCGATGCGGGAGCGGCTGGATGGCCGCGAGCGCATGGAGCATCTGGCCCGTGCTCTCACGCATGAGCTGAAGAGTCCGCTGGCGGCCCTGCGCGGCGCTGGCGAGCTGTTGCAGGACGACCTGGCGCCGGCGGATCGGCAACGTTTCGCGGCGCAGGTGGTGGCGCAGAGCGAGCGGATGACCGAACTGGTGGAGCGGCTGCTGGCGCTCTCCGCCCTGGAATTGCGGCGCGGGCCTGAACACCCCCGTGCGCTGCGGGTGGATGAAGCGGTGGACCTTGTACTGGCGGAGGCAGGGGATCGGCTCCAGCAACGCGACATGACAGTGCATTGGCAACGCCGTGACCTCGTGACGCTCCAGGCCGACCCCGAATTGCTATCCCTGGCGCTGAGCAACCTGCTGAGCAATGCCGTGGACTTCAGCCCGCCGGGATCGACGCTGACGGTGAGCGTGGGCCAGGACGGCGCAGGCGCCTGCTGGTTCGAACTGCGCGACCACGGACCGGGTGTTCCGGCCGCAGCCTTCGGGCAACTGGGCCAGCGCTTTTTCTCCACCGCCCGGCCCGGCAGCCTGCGCAAAGGGTCGGGCCTGGGCCTGGCGATCGTGCGGCAGATCGCCGGCCTGCACGGCTGGCAGCTGAGTTTTCTGCCCGCCGACCCCGGCCTGCGAGTTCGGCTGGACTTCGCCCCCCACTTCACACGCACTTCACAAACTTCGCCCTGAGCTCACACGCCGTTTTCACACTGCCGTCTTCCCTGTGAAGGAGCAAGACAAGTGAAAACGAAAGCGCTTTGGGTGAAGTTGGCCATCCTTGCGGCAGTCACCCTGCTGCTGCTGGTGGTGCTGGCCCGTATCGGCTGGCTGGTGGATGAACGCCAGCAACGTCAGCGGGAGGCCGCCGACAACGTGGCCGCCTCCCAAGCTGGTGAACAGATGCTGCTGGGTCCGATGCTGTCGCGCTGGTGCGTTGAAAACTGGGAGGAAACTCAGGGCACCGGCAAGGATTTGCGGGTGGAGCGCCAGCGGCGCGAGTTCACCCTGATGCAGTTTCCCGTGCGCCTGAACGTGGACGGTGAGCTCAACCAGGAGACCCGTTACCGCAGCCTGTTCAAGGTCCGCGGTTATGCCGGGCGGGTGGCGCTGAAGGCGCACTTCGCCGATCTGGCCGGGCTGGTACCTGTGGCCGAGCACAAGGACGGGGTCCTGACCTGCTCAGACCCGCAGATGGTCGTCTCGGTCTCGGATCCGCGCGGTCTGCAGGCGGTGGAGATCCGCCGGGGTGAAGAAGCGCTGACTGTGGTGTCGGGCACCACCAACAGCGCCTACCCCCGCGGCCTGCACGCCGCATTGCGGGGCCAGGCCCTGGACCAGCCGCTGGACCTGGCCGTGACCCTGCAACTGACGGGCACCACTCGTTTTGCGGTGGTGCCTGCGGCATCCGCCACCGACGTGACGCTGCGCTCCAATTGGCCGCATCCGAGCTTTGGTGGCCGCTTCCTGCCTTCGCCCGCCACACGCACCATCGACGCCAACGGCTTCTCCGCGCAGTGGACCGTGTCCGAACTGGCCACCGATGCGATGACGGACGTGCTCAAGGGAAACAAGCAGCCCGATTCGCTGGACTTCTCCATGGTGGACCCGGTCAATCCCTACGTGATGAGCGACCGCGCCATCAAGTACGGCCTTATGTTCATCGTCCTGACCTTTGTCTGCGTGGGCATGCTGGAGTTGCTGGCCGGCCGCCGTGTGCACCCCGTGCAATACCTGCTGGTGGGCCTGGCGATCAGCCTGTTCTTCCTGCTGCTGCTCAGCCTCTCCGAGCACCTGAGCTTTGCCGGGTCCTATGGTGCGGCGGCCGCAGCCGTGGTCCTGCTGCTGGGCTATTACGGTGCGGCGATGCTGGGCCAAACCAGCCGGGGACTGGGCTTCGGCACCTTGGTCGCCCTGTTGTACGGTGCGCTGTATGTGGTGCTCATCCAGGAACAGGCGGCTTTGCTCATCGGTGCATTGCTGCTGTTCTCCGTGCTCACCATCGTGATGGTGCTCACCCGACGCATTGACTGGTATGCGCTGCAAGGCAGCCTGGACGCATCAGCGACACGCAAACCCGCCGCCGCATCGCGCACCTCGGGAACAACGCCATTGCCTGACTGGACGCCTTGAGCCAGCATGGGGCTCAAAAAGCCCCATGAGGCTGCACCCATGCGAGACCCCTTCGGAGACCTGCGGTTTGACTACATCATCATCGGTGCCGGAACGGCCGGCTGCCTGCTCGCGAACCGGCTGAGTGCCGACGCCGACAAGCGGGTGCTGCTGCTGGAGGCCGGCGGGCGGGACGACTACCACTGGATCCACATCCCTGTGGGTTACCTCTATTGCATCGGCAACCCCCGCACGGACTGGCTGTTCAAGACCGAACCCGACCCCGGCCTGAACGGCCGCAGTCTGCGCTACCCCCGGGGCAAAGTGCTGGGCGGCTGCTCCAGCATCAACGGCATGATCTACATGCGGGGCCAGTCTCGGGACTACGACGGCTGGGCCTCGCTGACCGGCGACGACGCTTGGCGGTGGGACGCCGTGCTGCCGTTCTTCAAACAGCATGAGCATCACTGGCGGCTGGATCCGGGCGCGGAGCAGCCGGCGGGCTTCGACCCGGCGTACCACGGCCATGGTGGTGAATGGCGGGTGGAGAAGCAACGGCTGCGTTGGGCGGTGCTGGACGCGTTTTCGGCGGCGGCCCAGGAGGCCGGCATCCCCGCATCCTGCGACTTCAACACCGGCAACAACGAAGGCGTGGGCTACTTCGAGGTCAACCAGCGCGGTGGCTGGCGCTGGAACACGGCCAAGGCCTTCCTGCGACCCACCTGCATGGCCCGGCCCAATGTCGAGATGTGGACAGGTGCCCACGCCCAGCGCCTGCTGCTGGCCGATGGCGGTGGTGGAACACGCTGTGAGGGCGTGGAAATCCGCACGCCGCAGGGCCTGGAGGTGGCGGGCCTCAATCCCGGGGGCCAGGTGTTGCTGGCGGCCGGGGCGATCGGATCACCGCAGCTGCTGCAGCTGTCCGGGCTCGGGCCGGCGGAACTGCTTCAACGCCACGGCATCGCCGTGCATCAGGATCTGCCTGGGGTCGGGGCCAACCTGCAGGACCATCTGCAGATCCGCGCCGTGTTCAAGGTCCAGGGCGTCAACACGCTCAACACGTTGGCCAGCAGTTGGTTCGGCAAGGCACGCATCGGCCTGGAATACGCCTTGCGGCGCAGCGGGCCCATGAGCATGGCGCCCTCGCAGCTGGGCGCGTTTGCCAGGAGTTCGTCGGCCCAGGGCTGGCCGGATCTCCAATATCACGTGCAGCCGCTGTCGCTGGACGCCTTTGGTGAGCCGTTGCATGGCTTCAATGCGTTCACCGCCAGCGTGTGCAACCTCAACCCGACCAGCCGGGGCAGCGTGCAGTTGCGCAGCCCGGATGCGGCCGCGCCGCCACGCATTGCGCCCAACTACCTGAGCACGGAGGCGGACCGGCGAGTCGCTGCGGACAGCCTGCGCCTGACGCGACGCATCGTGGCGCAGCCGGCGCTGGCGCGCTATCAGCCGCAGGAATACAAGCCAGGCCCGCAGTACCAGACGGACGAGGAACTGGCGCGCCTGGCGGGCGACATCGCCACCACCATCTTCCATCCCGTGGGCACCTGCCGCATGGGCCGGGCGGACGATCCGCAGGCGGTGGTGGACAGCCACCTGCGGGTGCGTGGCGTGTCCGGCCTGCGGGTGATCGACGCGAGCGTCATGCCCACGATCACCAGCGGCAACACCAATTCACCGACGCTGATGATCGCGGAGCGAGCCGCCGCCTGGCTGCGGCGGGGTGAGTGACAGTCAGCCCGAGCGTGCGGCCCAAGCGTGCAGCCAGAGCGTTCAGCTTGAGAAGCGCTCTTCCAGATACGCCAGCAGCGTACGGAGGGTTTGCGCCTCGCCGCCCACCGGCCGGCCGGGGCGGGGCACATCGTTCCAGGCGAACAGGTCGATGTGCAGCCAATCCTGGCCGTCCGGCACAAAGGCTTCCAGGAACAGCGCCGCGTTGATGGCACCGGCCAGGGCGCTGCGGCCCGTGTTGACGATGTCGCCGATGCTGGAGGCGATGCCTTCCTTGTAGGGCGCCCACAGCGGCATGTGCCACAGGGGGTCGTCCATCTTGAAGCCGAGGTCCACCAGATCACGCGCGGTGTCCATGTGCCGGGAGAACAGCGCCGGCAATTGGGCGCCCAGGGCGATGCGGGCGGCACCAGTGAGCGTGGCCATGTCGATGATCAGTTCGGGCTTGAACTCGGCGGCGTAGGCCAGGGCGTCGCTCAGGATCACGCGGCCTTCGGCATCGGTGTTGCCGATCTCGATGTGCAGGCCGGCGCGGGTCTTGATGACATCGCCCGGGCGGTAGGCATTGCCCGATATCGAGTTTTCGACAGCCGGGATCAGCACCTGCAGGCGCACCGGCAGCTTCAGGGCCATGATCAGCGTGGACAGGCCCAGCACGTTGGCGGCGCCGCCCATGTCCTTCTTCATCTGGCGCATGCCGTCGGCCGGCTTGATGTCCAGGCCGCCGGTGTCAAAGCACACGCCCTTGCCCACCAGGGTCAGGCGAGGGTGCTTGTCGCTGCCCCAGTTCAATTCGATCAGGCGCGGCGCGCGGTGGCTGGCACGGCCCACGGCATGGATGGCCGGGAAGTTCTTCTTGAGCAGATCGTCGCCGACCACCTCCTTGAACTTGGCACCATGCTGCTTGGCGACCACGGCGGCAGCACGCGAGAGTTCTTCCGGCCCCATGTGCTCTGCCGGCGTGTTGACCAGGTCGCGCACGGCGCTGATCGCGGTGGCCAGGGCCAGGCCGCGCTGGCCATCCGGACTGGTCTTGACCAGCAGTTGGGCCGGCGCGCGCTTGCGCGGCTTGTACAGGTCGAACTGGTAGCAGCCCAGCTCCCAGGACAGGGCGGCCGCCTCTTCCTGCAGCTTCAGGCCTTCCGGGGACAGGGTGTAGTCGCCCTCCGGCAGCGCCATCGGCAGGGCCGACAGGGCATACGGGTGGGCCGCATGGGCCACGCCTGCGAACACCTGGGCCAGCTTGCCGTCATCGCCCGGGATCAGCGCGAAGGTGTCCGGTGCGGCACTGAAGCCCAGCGTCGCCAGCCACTGCTGGGTTCGCTTGGGCAGTTGGGGCGCCAGAGTCTGGTAGGTGGCGCGGTCCACCGCGAGGATGGGCGTGGCACGGGCCACCGAGCTCTTGAATTGGACGTTCATCGATCTTGCCGTTGGGCTGGAAAAAGGCGGCCCTGGTCGGGGCCGGGGGTAGAGCGCGATTCTCGCCTGGGGTGGCCGCCTGGACACAAGTGACCTGCGGCCGGTGCCAGGGACAACGGTTCCCGGTGAGGAATGGTGGACGGCCGGGGCCGCAGCGCTGGGCGATCAGCGGCTCATTGCTCGGCGCCCAGCACTCAAGGAGGCTCTGCATCACTCCTCGCGGCCGAGGCGACCCCGCTTCGTGCGGTCCGCGGCCTTGCAAATCCATAGCGCCGGCTAGGGCTGTGGTTTGCGCCTTGCGCCCCATCCCGAATTCAGGGCCACCTCGGCTCGCGGGTGATGCAGAGATTCCTTAACAGGCCTGGCGTAGCCGGCACAGCAGCGCCTGGGCCGCCGCCGTGGTGCCCGCCGGCGCGGAAGCGCTGGCGGCTGTCATGGCCGGGTTCTCCACGGCTGCCTGGACCAGCCGCTGGGCCGCACCAGGTTGGGGCAAAACCGGGCCGATGAAACACAGCCGCTCCTGCTGCCCGATCAGCAGGGTGGGGAAGGTCTCCACTTCCAGGTCGTCCACCAGTTCGGCGTCGTCCTCGATGTCCACCCAGATGAATCGGGCGCCAGGGTATTGCTGTCGCAACTGGGCAAAGTCGTCCCGGTAGGTATCGCACACCCGGCACCAGGCGGCACACAGGCAGGCCACCAGCAAGGTTGATGCAGGCGTCTGCCCGTCAGCGGCAGGGCCGGCGGGAGACATGGAGGCGGAAGGCAACACGGACATGCCGGGCAGCTTAGCCACAAACCCGGCGTGGCGACGAGCGAAGGCAACAAAGTCCCGTTGCACCCCTGCGACGGTCGAACATGAAATGTTCTTTAAAAGAACGCAACAACCCGATGCAGTGTTTCGGTGCATCACAGGCGTCTGGAATTGTTAGATGCTTGTCAACGGGGCGTAGACCGGCCGCGTTAGGTGCCACAAAGCGGTCATTGCCCGCTTGGAAGCCAGAAGGTCCAAGACCATGATGAAGTCCCAATCCCGTACCGAATCCCAAACCCGTCGCGCGCCGCTGCCCGAGTGGCAGAACGACAAGGGCCGCAAGCACGAGGCCTTTGAAGTGGCCAGCCTGGGCTGCGACCGCCGTAGCGTCGCCCGCGCCCTGCGCTTCGACCGCAAGCGCTGAGCGCTGCACCAGGACCGTGCGTGTCCCGCGCACTGTACGGTCCGGCCTGATCAGGCCACCTCGTCCCCGTCATCCATCAAGGGCGCCAGCAGGCGTTCGATGTCCGCGGGACTGAATTTCTCCAGCGCCTCCCCACTGTCGCGGCCCAACAGGCCGTCGGCCAGTGCCCGTTTGCGTGCCTGGAGTTCCAGCATCCGTTCCTCGATGCTGCCCTCGATCACCAGTTGATGGACAAACACCGGCCGGGTCTGGCCCAGCCGGTGCGCCCGGGCCATGGCCTGGGCATCCACCGCCGGGTTCCACCAGGGATCCACCTGGATGACGGTGTCCGCCGCCGTCAGCGTCAACCCCACCCCGCCCGCCTTCAGGCTGACCAGCATCACCGGCACCTCCCCGCCCTGGAAGCGCTGCACCAGGTCGCCCCGCTGGTGGGCCGGGGTGTCGCCGGTCAGGCTCAGCCAGGGGATGCCGGCGGCTGTCAGCACGTCGCGAGCCAGGGCCAGCATGCCCGTGAACTGGGAGAACACCAGCAGGCGCCGGCCCTCGGCCACCATCGCCGGGATGTGGGTGCCCAGCCATTCCAGCTTGGCCGCTTCCATGCCTTGGGGCACGGCAATGCCCGGCACCAGGCGCGGGTCGCAGCAGACCTGGCGCAGCTTGAGCATGGCGTCCAGCACCGAGATCAACCCGTCGCCAAACATCTGCTGTTGCGCCAGCACCCGGCGCACCAGATGGTCCGCGCCGATGCGCACGCTTTCATAGAGCTGCCGCTGGCGCCCCTGCAGGGCGATGCGTTGGGTGACCACCGTCAGCGGCGGCAGTTCCGGCGCCACATCTTCCTTGAGCCGGCGCAGGATGAAGGGGCGCACCAGTTGCGCCAGCAGGCGCGCGCGCTCGGCGCTGCCGTTGTACTCGATGGGCTTGCGCCAGTGACGGGTGAAGTGCCGGCTGTCGCCGAGGTAGCCCGGCAGCAGGAAGTCGAACTGCGTCCACAACTCGCCCAGATGGTTCTCCAGCGGCGTACCGGTGAGCACCAGTCGCTGGTCGGCGGGCAGGCGCCTCAATGCGCGCGCGGCGCGTGAGCGGGGATTCTTGACCGCCTGTGCCTCATCCACCAGCAGCACGCTGAAGCGGTGGCGAGACAAGGCCCTCAGCTCCCGCCAGGCGAGGCCGTAGCTGCACAGCAGCACGTCGGTCGAGCCGAGCCCGGCCAGCACGTCCGTACGCTGGGCAGGGTCCGAGAAGCTGGCCACCCGCAGGCCTGGCGCCACCCGGGCCGCCTCCTGCGCCCAGTTGAAGATCAGCGAGGTGGGCGCGACCACCAGGGCGGGGCGGGTCAACCGGCCGGCCTGCTTCTGTACCCACAGGTGGGCCAGGGCCTGCGCGGTCTTGCCCAGGCCCATGTCGTCGGCCAGGATGCCGCCCAGGTCGTTTGCAGCCAGATATTGCAGCCAGGCCAGGCCCTGCAGCTGATAGGGCCGCAGCGTGATGCCCAGGCCCTCGGGCGCGGCCACCGGCGCGGGTGGGCCGGCGGTACGCAGGCGTGTCCATAGCGCACGCAGGGCTTCGGCACCGTGTAGCTGCCAGCGGCTGTCTTCGCCATCCAGCAGGGAAAGCCGCGCGGCCTCCCAGGCGCTCAGGGCCAGGGGCGTACGGCGCGAGCGCTGCGCCACCAACACCTCCAGCAAGGTCAGCATCAGGCGCTTGAGCGGCGCGGCGGTGCTGTGCAGGCGTTTGCCGCCGGGCGCGCGCAGGCTGAGGATGGCGTCGTCGTCGATGTGGCTGATGGCCTCTGCCGACAGCCAGCGTTTGTCCCGGCGCAGCAGGTCCCAGATCATGGGCGCGAGGTCCACCCGCTGGCCCTGCACCAGCACGCCCAGGCTGAGCAGCCAGGAGCCCTTGCGGCGGGACAGGCCCAGGGTGGGGATGCGGTCGGCGCTCCCATCGGCTTCAACCGCCTCCAGCTCCCAGCCGTCGATGGCCTGGCTGTAATGCGCGAAGCCTGGCGCCAGCTCGACCTCCCAACCGGCCTCGCGCAGGCGGGGAATGTCTTCGGCTGCGAAATCGGCAAAGAGGTCTTCCCGCTCCAGCGTCCAGCTGGGGGTCAGGGCGAGTCCGAAGCCGATGTCCCGCCACTGCAACATGTCCACCTCCACCGGGTGCAGCGGCAGGTTGGCCCATTGAAGGCGGTGGTTCGTGTCCTCCGGGGCCTGGACCAGGCGGATCAGGGTGACCCGATCCCCCCGTGGGCCGAGCTTGCCGTGGGGGCGCATGCCGAGCAGGCCGTCGCCGCGGGAGAGGGTGCGCAGAATGAGATGGGGGCGGGTGCCGGGCATAACCCGCCATTGTCGGCGGTGTCCGTCAGCCCTTCCTGGCTTTGGGCTCGCCAGTGCGGCGATAGTCCGCCGGAACCTTCATCAGCGCGCCATCAGGCTCGCCGCGCCGGATGTCCTGGAGCTGGTAGTTCTGGTCGCCACTGCGCGGGTCCTTCTTCACGGAGCTGACGGTCAGCTGCAGCTCCGGCGAGGTCCAGATCTCGGCGGTGATGACGATGGGTTTCTCGTTGCCGATCTTGCCGGGCTCGATCGTGCTGGTCAGGCGTTGCCCCGTCACCTTCAACCCACCCAGCTCCCGAGCGGGCAAGGTCTCGACCTGGGCCTTGCCAGTCACCGCCGTGAAGCGCTCGGCGCTGAAGCCGACGGCGGCCGGGATGGGCGGGATGGGGCTGTCAATGCCGTCCGGCGTGCCGATCTGGATGACGCGGACCTCCTGCCGGTCCACCGATGGGGCGATCACCACGGCTCGGGGCGGCGGCGGAGGCGGCACCGGCTTCGCTGCGGGGGCGGGCGCCGCCTTGGGGTCCGGACGGGGCTCGGGTTGCGGCGCCGCCTGAGGATCCGGTCGCGGGTTGGCGCCTTCACGCCAGGCCTGGGCATGTTCCCGGGCCCACTCACGCATCCGCGCGGCATAGTCGCGCATGCGCTCGGCATAGTCCTTCTGGCGCTCGGCGTAGTCGCGTTGCCGTTCGGCCTCCTCCCGGCGCGCGTTGTCTTCCACACGGCCGCCCAGGAAACGCGCGGTCTTGCGCTCCGGGTCCAGCAACCAGTTCTCGCCGCTCACCGGGTCGCGCAGGTAGACCAGGCGTCGGCCCTGCCGGTCCACTTCCTGGCGGGTACGGCCTTCACCGTCCCGGCACAACTGGCTGCTCTGCTTGTGCACGATGCGATTGCCGTCGGCCAGCGGCTGAACGGTCTCATGCAACGCCTGGGCGCAGTACGGCGCACCCTTGACCACGCGCTCGCGCTTCATCAGCACGGTGGCAAATCCCGTGTCGATGTCGATGCGGGCCTGTTCCGCGGCGAGGGCGGCACGCTCGGCCAGATCTTCCGGCGGCCTGGGCGGTGGTGGCATCGGGGCTGGTGGCGCGGCCGGCGCCACGGGGGCGGGCGGTGGCGTGGGTGTCTCGGCGGCATCTTCCTGCGCATGCGCGGTGAGCGGGCCGAGGGTGAGCCCGAACGTCAAGGCCACCGCCGCGAGGACGGACGTGCGGCGGTGGAGGTGGCGGAGCCGCCCGCTGCGGCCCATGCGCGTGTCGCTGGCCGCGCCGGAGGGGGTGTCAGTGTTGAGGCAGGCATTCATGTCGTTCTCCTCGATCAAGGCAGGACTCGCATCGCCAGCACGTCGCCGGATGCGTGGATCAGCAGTTCGGTGTGCACGGGCTCGGCCGCGGCACCGGGGTCATAGGGGAGGCCCAGCAGGGCCAGGCGTTCACGCGGTACGTCGGTGGGTACCAGCCAGGCGGTATTGGTGCCGCCGGATTGGTAGGCCGCCCAACGTTCCGCACTGACCAGCACGATGAAATCGCTGCCCCGTGCCACCACGGCACCGCTCTCGCCGGGCGGCGCGAGGCTGAGCAAGCCCACACAGGCCATCAGCGCGGCGGCACACAGGCCGGGGCCGGCCAGCCACCAGCGCCAGCGTGGCCGGCGGGTGGCGGCCTGCCGGGACGCGAAGCTGGCGCGCATGGCGTCCAGGGTGGCCATCTGCTGCGCCTGGGTGGGGTGGCGCTCTTGCAGCTCACGGGCACCAGACCACAACCAGTCGGCCAGGCGGATGAATCGGGGGGCGTCGTCGGATGTCATGGCAGGGTCGGGCTCGAAGAAGGGGCCGGGATGGCGGCCGGACGGCCGGCAGGTGCTGCAGTGCTGCCCTGCAGCAAGGCCAGCAGGCGTGCGCGGCCGCGATGCAGACGGGTGCGCAAGGTGTTGAGTTCAATGCCGGCGATGGCGGCGGCTTCCACATAGCTGCGCTCCTGCAGGTCCACCAGCACCACCGCTTCGCGAAAGCTCCACGGCAGCTGTTGGAGCGCCTCCCAAAGCCGGGCATGGTCCTGGGCCTGGACGAGTTGCTCTTCCGGTGAATGCGCCAGGTCCTCGGGCTCGGGCATGGCGTCATCCGAGACGGGTCGGTCGCGCCAACGGGCCAGCAGGTGGTGACGCGCCATGCCCGCCAGGTAAGCCCCCAGGGGTGCCCGTCCTGGGTCCCAACCCTCGGGCCGGCCGGCAAATTTCACAAAGGCGTCCTGCATGGCGTCTGCCGCCCAGTCGGGCTGTCCGCACAGGGCCAGGGCATAGCGATAGACCGGGCCGGATTCGCTCCGGTAAAGCGGCTCCAGCGCGGCCGCGTCGCCCTGGCGCAGGCGGCGCACCAGACCCTCGATGCTCGCCTGGGCGGTGGTGATGGCGGCCGCATCGTCCCCGCCTACGCGGGCACGTCCGGCCATGCGGGTCCAGAAGCTCACTGGAGGTCCCTCCGCCGGGTCGGAAGGCGCGTCGCTCGCGGGCTAGCCTTGGCTGCCAGCGGCACGTCATCGCGGCGCCGGGCGCGGGGCATGGCAGTTCGACGGAAGGTGGGCGGTCGCAGCATGACCGTATTGCGCCTGCCAGCACAAAAGTTCCCACTAGGGGAACCTCTGCCTTAACCCCCGCAGCCGCCGCGGCCCCGCTTCTGGTGGAGCGCCGAGTCGCGGCAGGTGCTCACCATGGCGCCCGCAGGCGCTGTGGATCGAGGGCCATCCTGGCTTGCTGGAGACGTGCTGCGCAGGCGGTGCCGCTGCGGGGCATCCTTCATTTCAGGGGTATGACACCCTGTTGTAACGCCGTTCGATCATCGCCCACGAGCCAGAAGCGTGCAAAGTGCGATGTTCGCAAAACGTTTTCGACGGGGCTTCTAATGGCAAGTGAGCGCAGGCTTACAGTTCCAACTTGGTGCATTCCCCAAGTGAAAACCCCAAGTGCGTGCATGGATTCACCGTCCTACGATCCAACCCACTCGACGCGACTGCTGTGCGAATGGTGGTTGCCTACGGGGGCTGAGGAGACAAACAGATCAGACCAACACCAACGAAATGCGGTGACACTGTCACAATTCGCGGGCACCTGACGACAGGTGCCCGCTTTGTTTTTGTGGCCCCGACTTTTCCTGGTTTGCGGCCCGCTCCTGCGAGTCGCTGCTCATGATCGAACTCTTCACCGTGGCCGTGGCCTCGCTGCTGGCCGGCTTTGTGGACGCCGTCGTCGGCGGTGGTGGCCTGGTGCTGGTGCCGGCCCTCTTCAGCACCTTCCCCAACGCCGCGCCGGCCACCCTGTTCGGTACCAACAAGGGCGCCTCGGTCTGGGGCACCGCCTGGGCCACGCATCAATACGCCAAGCGGGTCTCCCTGCCCTGGCTTGCCCTCATGCCTGCGGCCATCGCCGCCCTGGCCGGCAGTTTCTGTGGCGCCTGGGCGGTGACGCAGGTGGACCCGTCCGGCCTGCGCAAGGCGCTGCCGGTGATTTTGCTGGCGGTGCTGCTGTACACACTGGCCAAGAAGGACCTGGGCCGCCGCCACGCCCCGCGCCACACGGTGGGCGTGCAGACCGCCATTGCGGCCGTGATCGGCGTGGTGATCGGGTTCTACGACGGCTTCTTCGGCCCGGGTACGGGCAGTTTCTTCGTCTTCCTGTTCGTGCGCCTGCTGGGCTTCGACTTCCTGCACGCCTCCGCCACCGCCAAATTGCTCAACACCGCGACCAATGCGGCTGCCCTGGTACTGTTTGCCAGCAAGGGTCATGTCTGGTGGCACATTGCCGCCGTGATGGCCGTGGCCAACGTCGCTGGCAGCCTGGTCGGCACCCGCATGGCCCTGGCCCGCGGCGCCGGTTTTGTACGCGGCATGTTTGTTGCCGTGGTTGCCCTGCTCATTCTCAAAACGGGCTACGACGCGTTCTTGCGTTGAACTCCTCCCGGGTCTCTCCGCCAAAGGCGGGATGACGGGATAGCCCACAGTCGCTATACCATTGGACAAACAACCGCCGCTCACCATGCCCGTCGATCCACAACTGCGTTCGTTGGACATTGAAATCCCCACTCAGCCGGAGGTGCTGGTCAAGCTCTCGCTGCTGATGGCGGATGAAGACATTGACCTGCAAGCCGTCTCTTCCCTCGTCGAAACCGACATGGCCCTGGCCGCCGCCGTGATGAAGGCGGTCAATTCCTCGCTGTACGGCCTGCGGGGCCGGGTGCAGACCGTGCATCAGGCGCTGACCTATCTGGGCATGCGCGAGGTGGCCGCCATCACCTTTGAAATGGGCTTGCGCGCGGCCTTCCCGCCAGCGGCGGAGCTGGAGCCTGTCTGGAGCCGTGCTGCCAAGCGCGGCCTGCTCATGGGCCGCATGGGCCAGATGCTGGGGGTAGACCCCTGGGCATCCCACTCGGCCGGCCTTTTCGAGGAATGCGGCAAGGCGGTGCTGTACCGCCATGCCCCGGGCCACTATCCGGCCATGTTGCGTGCCGCCGGCAGCGATGTGGAGTTGGTGCAGCTCGAACACACGGCCTTCGGTGTCAGCCATGACGCCCTGGGTTCGGCCCTGTGCGAGAGCTGGGGCCTGGCGCCCGCAGCCGTCAGCAGTGTGCGCTTCCACGTCCAGGTGCAGGACGAACTGCGCATGCCCGAGGCCATGCAACGCCGCGGCGTGGGGGCCATCTCGCTGGTGGCCTGGACCTTGATGAACGATCCGTCCAAGCTGGACGAAACCGTGATGCTCATTGCGCCGCAGGCGCAGCTGGACGAAACCCTGATGCTGCGCGCTGCACGGCGGGTCGAAGAGCAACTTCAGCAGGCGGAATCTCAGGGGCGATGAGTGCCGGCCAGGGGCCTCAAGACGCCAGGCAGATGCGGTCGCGCCCGGTGTGCTTGGCGAGGTAGAGCGCCTCATCGGCCGCCTGCATCAATGCCTGTGTGCTGAGGTAGGGGCGGCCCGGCTGATAGGCCGCCAACCCGATGCTGACGGTCACCAGATCGTCGCGGGCGCTGCGGCCGCGTGACGCCGGCAGTGCACCGTGCGGCATGGCCACAGCCCGCCAGGCATCCCGCACGGACTCCATGCGGTCCTGCGCAGTCCGGAGGTCCAGCCCCGGCATCAGCACGACGAATTCCTCGCCACCGAGGCGGGCCACCATGTCCGTGTCACGCTGGAACTGTTCCGCCAGGAAATGCGCCAGCCGCTTGAGCAGCTCATCGCCCGAGGCGCGCCCGTGACGGTCGTTGTAGGGCTTGAGGTCGTCCACGTCGATGACGGCCAGGGCCAGGCGCCCCTGGTCCCGCTGCACCCGCTTGAACTCGCGCCGCAGTTCCAGCTCCAGCTCCCGCCGGTTGGCCACGCCGGTCAGCGGGTCATTGCGCTCCAGCGCGGCCAGCTCGCGGCGCTTGGCCTCCAGCGAGCGCTCCACCTGCTCCAGGCGCTGATGCTGCCGGGCGATCTCATCACGCAGTTGCCGGCCCCGTGTCTGCTCCCGCTGCAGCTCACCGCCCAGGGTGGTGTGCACGTGCGCAAAGGCGCGTTCCAGTTGCAGCACCTCGTGGGGCCCGTGTTCATCGGGCTCCAGCCAGGAGAGCGATTGCGGCGGCATGGTGGGGTCGAACCGGCGCACCTCTTCACTGAGCCTGCGCAACTGTTGCAGCAGCCACCGGTCCAGCAGCACGGCGGCCACCAGCCCCAGCGCCACCACCACCAGCAGATGCGTCACCGTGCTGCGCAGCAGGGGGTCGTGCCGCAGCGTCTGCATGACTGACGCCGCCTGGGCCTGGACCCGCAGCGCACCGCCGGCGCCACCCAGCGCGAACTCCATGCTCGGCCCCGGATCGCTGTCTTCATCGCTCAGGGCACGGAGCTGCTCGCCGGACTGCATCTTCAACTCGATGCTGCGCAAGCCATGCTGGCGCACGATGCGCTGCAGCAGCGCTTGAGTCGCCTCTCGCGGCTGGCCCTGGCTGTGCAGCAGGGCGACGGTATACAGCGGCGCAATGACGCCCAACTCCTGGTCCAGTTGCTGCGCGCGTCGACGTGTCTCCTGCCGCAGGTCCCAGCCGCTGGACAGGGCCGCCAGCAGCAGCCCCAGCACGAACAACGCCAACAGCGTGCGTGCGCCGACCGAGATGCGAATCGCCTTTGGGGTCATGGGGAGGTGCCGCAACGATCTTGAAACATTGTGCATTTCCATGCCCCTTGGCTTCCCCGGGGAAACGCGCAGGCTCGGGCCCCCTGATGAGGGCCGTGGTCACCCGGAGGTACCGGCATCATGGCGCTCCGCCAGGCGCAGAGCCCCATGCTGCGGGCGGTCGCTGCCGTGGCACCACCGCCGTTCGACGGCCAGCAAGGTGTGGACAGATTGAGGGGACAACACCCGGCACGCCGCGGCGATGACGGGGAGGACCTCGTGCTTTTGGGAAGCGACGCCAACGCCCCGCAGCGGTGCGATGTTCAGCGCACAACGCAAAAAGGGCATCCACTCCAGCCCAGCGCCTTATCGAACGACCGTCCTAAAATCTGCCCCGTCCCGGCTCTCGCCGGGGCAGCGTTCTCAGGGCGGGGTGCAATTCCCCACCGGCGGTATCCGGAACGCGGCGACGTGAGCACGTGGCTGCGCTGTCCGGGAGCCCGCGAGCGCCCTGTAGGGATGGCCGAAAGCCCGCCCCGCAGGGGTCAGCAGACCTGGTGAGAGGCCAGGGCCGACGGTCACAGTCCGGATGAAAGAGATCGCGTTCATCGTCGGCCCACCGGCTGCGCATGCCTGCATGCGTGGCGGAGCCGCGCTGTGCGTGCGCGCCCTGATTCATTGTTCAACCTGAAGAAGGTCCTCATGAATCAGCCTGTTTCCCGCTCCGTATCCTCCCAGCAGCAAGCCGCTGCGCCGCAGTCCCCGCAGTCTCCGCATGCCGCCGGCGCCTCTGGGTCCCCCCCGCGTACGTTTGGCAGCGGCCACCCGCCTCGCATCGCCATCGTGTCCGCCAGCTGGCATGCCGACCTGGTCGGCCAATGCCGCGACGCTGCGGTGAAGGGCCTCGAAGCGGCCGGCCCCTGTCACATCACCCACATCCATGTGCCTGGCGCCTTCGAGACTCCGTTGCATGCCCTGAAGCTGGCGCGCAGTGGCCAGTTTGATGCGGTGCTCGCCTGCGCCCTGGTGGTGGACGGCGGCATCTACCGCCATGACTTCGTGGCGCAGGCCGTGATCGACGGGCTGATGCGTGCGCAGATGGACACGGGCGTGCCGGTGTTCTCCGCCGTGCTCACCCCGTTGGCCTTCCATGAGCATGCGGTGCATCATCAGTTCTTCCATGAGCATCTGGTGCACAAGGGCACGGAGCTGGCCGCCGCGTGCGTGGCCACGCTCACCAGCCTGCGGCAGATCGAGGCGCTGTCCTCATGAGCGCCTGATCGACCCCGGGACGCCCGCCAACTGCAACCGGGTGCTGAAGCGCCTTGCCTGGCCGGTGACCGGATCGTCGAAGCGCAGGGTCCGCGCCAGCAACTGCAGCGGATGGGAGAAGTCCGGGGTGTCCTCCGCCGCTTGCAGCACCGGGTAGATCCGGTCGCCCATCAGCGGCAGGCCCAAGGCGCACATCTGCGCACGAAGCTGATGTTTGGCGCCGGTGGCGGGTTGGAGCTCATAACGCGCCCACCCGCCATCGAGCCGTTCCAGCACGCTCACCCGCGTGAAGGCATTGGGCTCGCCCGGCACGGTCTGCATCTGCATGAAGTCCACCGGGTGCTCTTCCAGCCGCGTGGCCAGGTCCACCGGGAAGGCTTGGGTGTCGGACCAGGGCGCTATCGCCTCATAGACCTTGTCCACCTCGCGATCCCGGAACAGCCGCTGATAGGCGTCCCGGCTGTCCGCGCGCACGGAGAACAGCACCAGTCCAGCCGTCTCGCGGTCCAGTCGGTGCAGGGGGCTGAGGTCTGCGATGCCCGTGAGCCGACGCAGCCGTGTCAGCAGGGTCTGCTGCACATAACGGCCCTTGGGCGTCACCGGCAGGAAGTGCGGCTTGTCCGCCACCAGCAGGTGCTCGTCCTGATGAACGATGCCGACCTCGCCGGGGACCTGCGGCTCGTCCGCCAGCCAGCGCCAGTAATACAGCCGCCGCCCGCGGCAGGGTGCAAAAGGGGCGTCGATCGGCAGCGGCTCGCCGCGCTCATCCAGCACGTCGCCCCGGGCCATTCGCTCGGCCCAGTCCTGTCGCGCCACCAGGGGCAGCCGCTCGGCGAGGAAGTCCAGCACCAGCGCCCATGGCCCGGGCGGGCACGACAAGGCGGACGCGGCCACGCCATCGCGCAGCGGCAGTGCCAGCTTGGTGGGGCGGGCCATGAGGCTCAGTCGACCTGGGCCGGGCCGCGACCGCGCTCGTCCAGATAACGCAGCAGGCGCTGGTGATCCTCGGCGTCCAGCGGGAGCTTGCGCCGCCAGGCGCGGATCCAGGCATCGCGTTGTGGGTCCACCGCCATCTGCCGCAGGGCCTTGTCGATTGCCAGGATCGCCACCCGGCCCTCGGGCGTGCGGCTGCAGCCCGCCGTGGCCAGCGTGGTGCTGCGCCCCTCGGCCACCGGCAGCTTCGCCAGGCCCGGTGCCTCGGGGTGCTGAGCCATATAGTCATCCACCGTGGCGGGATATTCCAGCGTGTAGTCCATGCGCCTCGCCTTCAGCATGGGCAGCAGGTTGGTGCTGCGGCCGGCCACGATGGTGCGGGGCGCGCGTTCGGGGTGGGTGGCGAGCAGCTTGTCGATGCGGGGGCCGTAGCTGCGATTGCGGGGCAGCAGGCCGACCAGGTCCGAGCGCTGCAGCAGGTCCGACAGCTGCAGCACCTGTCCGTCCTTCACGAACTTCCCCATGTCTTCCAGCCGCACCACCACATGGATCTGCCGCGAGACCTGCGGCGGGTAGAGCGAGGTGAAGTACAGCCACTGCAGCCGTTCAGGCGTGCGCACATGCAGCACGCTGCACAGCGTCTCGCCCTGCCGGGCCAGGGCTTCGAACCGTGGCAGGCTCACCTCCAGGAACTCATGCCGGAACTGCGGCATGCGGTCCACCAGCAGGTGGAGGAAGCCGTCCACTTCGCCCTCCCCCAGGTCCTGCGGGCGTTGCGGGGCGCGACCGTCCTTGAAGGTGAAATGCGGGGGCAGGTCCGCGACCACCCAGTGGATGGTCGAGGTGGGCCATGCAGGTGCTGCCGCCGCGCTTGCGGCGCCCGCGCCCGTGGATTGCGAAGGCGGATGCGCGGGCATCTGGGGCGAAGCGGGATGTGCCTGCGCAGGGCCACACAGCGCCAACAGCGTCATCATCGCCATCGCTGCCGCCCACACCGGCGGCACCAGGTCCGGGCGCCGGTGCAGCATCAAGGTTCAGCCAGCCAGGTTCAGTCGCCTTCGACCCATTCCACCCGGGCGCCGAGGCGGGTGATGTTCTCGGCGAACTGGGGATGGGCGCGGCGCACGGGCGCGGCGTTGTGGATGACCGACTTGCCGGGGATGCTGGCCGCCACCATCAGCAGGGCAATGGCCACGCGGATGATGTAGGGGCTTTCCACCTCGGCCGGCGTCAGCGGCTTGCCGCCGAAGGTGACCATGCGGTGCGGGTCCGAGAGGAAAGCGTGGGCGCCGAACTTGGAGAGTTCGGTGGTCCAGCCCATGGCCCCGTCATAGACCTTGTTCCAGAACATCACGCTGCCTTCGGCCTTCACGCCCAGGGCCACGAAGATCGGCAGCAGGTCCACCGGCAGGTAAGGCCAGGGCGCCGCTTCCACCTTCTGCAGGATGTTGCGGGTGAAGGGCTCCTTGACCTTGAGCGAGCCGTTCACCACCGTGCGCGACCAGCCCTCTTCATGCACGACCTGCACGCCGAACTTGGCGAAGGTGCGGTCGATCAGCGGGAACTGCTCCGGGTGGGAATTCTTGACCCGCACGTCGCCGCCGGTGATGGCGCCCAGCGCCAGGAAGGTGACGATCTCGTGGAAGTCCTCGGCGAAGGTGAATTCGCCGCCTCCCAGGGACGACACGCCATGGATGGTCAGGCGCGAGGTGCCCAGGCCTTCCAGTTTCGCACCCAGCATCTGCATGAACTGGCAGAACTCCTGCACATGCGGCTCGCTGGCGGCATTCATCAGCGTGGAGGTGCCGTCCGCCAGCGCGGCGCACAGCACGAAGTTTTCGGTGGTGGTGACCGAGGCGTAGTCGGTCCAGTGGTCGTTGTGGCGCAGCTTGCCTTGCACCTTCAGCAGCAGGCCGTCGGCGGCGCGGTCCACCGAGGCGCCGAAGCGCTCGAACACCTCCACATGCGGATCGATCTCGCGGGCCCCCAGGGTGCAGCCCTTCACGTCATCCTCGATGCGGGCGGCGCCAAAACGCGCCATCAGCCCCGGCACCAGCATGATGGAGCTGCGCATTTCTTCGGGCAGGTGGTCCTTGGCGGGGTCGAAGTGCGTGTCCTGGTGGTGCAGGTCCAGCACGCCGGTGCTGAAATCCACCGAGACGGCGCTGCCGAGCTGGCGGAAGACCTCCAGGATCTTCTTGACGTCGGTGATCTCGGGCACGCCGTGCAGCCGGATGGGTTCCCGCGTCAGCAGCGTTGCGCACAGGATGGGCAACACGGCGTTCTTGTTGGCCGAGGGAACGATGCGGCCCTTCAGGGGGGAGCCGCCGTGGACGATGAGGTTGGACATGGGCCGCGCGAACCAGTTGGAGCAATCAGGCTGCGATTATCGACGCAGCATCGAAGACCGGCCATGCCCTGCGGGCATCTGGTCACGTTCTTTCACGAACTGGCGCCCGGATCCAGCCGTCGCGCCCGTGCCAGGCGCCAGGCTTCGGCCGGGTCGTCGCCGTAGACCTGCTCGGCGGTGGTGGCCGTCTCGCGCCGATGAGTGTCGATGGCGATGCGCTTGTCGAAGACAAAACACTCGCCCAGCCAGTCGGCCTCCGCATCGGGCATCTGGGCGAAGTAGTTGACGATGCCGCCCTCCAGCTGGCGCACGGCCAGGCCCTGGTCGCTCATCCAGCCGGACAGCTTCTCGCAGCGGATGCCTCCGGTGCAGTACATGGCCACCGTCTTGCCCGCCTGCTTCCAGACCTCGGCGTGGGCCTGCACGTAGGCGGGGAAATCGCGGAAGTGCCGCACCTCGGGGTCAACCGCGCCGGCGAAGTGGCCGAGCTGGAACTCGAAGTGGTTGCGGTTGTCCAGCACCACCACGTCGTCACGGCGGATCAGCTCGCGCCAGTCCTGCGGGGAGACGTGGGTGTCCGGCCGGTCTTCCAGGCCGGACACGCCGGGCAGGCCAAAGGCCACCAGCTCCGGCTTTTCATGCACCTTCAGCAGTGTGAAGGGGCGCGTGATGCAGAAGCTGCGCTTGAACTGCAGGTCGGCCAGGGCGGGGTGTTCCTGCAGCGCGGCTTCGTAGGCGGCCAGCGCCGGCGTCGGCCCGCCGATGGCACCGGAGATGCCTTCGGGCGCCAGCAGGATGTTGCCGCCCACCTGGCGGCCCAGGCGTTCATAGGTCTGCCGCAGGTGCTGCGCCAGGCTGGGCGTGTCGTCCAGGGCGACGAACTTGTAGAACGAGCTGTGCTGATGCTCCACCAAGTCCGGCGCGGGCGTGTCGGCCGAATGCGCCGAATGCGCCGAATGCCCCGGACCAGCGGATGCGGCGGCGGAAGGCGCGGCGGCGGCGCTGGTGGGAGCGCCGTCGGGCGCGTCGATGGCAGAGGAGGCGGGCATGGAAATCAGGACGTCGCGGGAACGGAACGGCAGGGAGGGTGGCTGCGAATGCAGATGCGGGTGCGGATGTCGTTGCGGATGCGGCTGGCTGGGGGCCGGTGGCTACATGTACAGCGCCGAATCCAGGGCCTCGGCCCGCAGCGCCTGGTCCCGCGGCCACAGGGCCAGGCCACCCGCCAGGGTGTAGGCGGCTTCATGCCCGAGGCGCCGCAAGGCCAGCGCGGCCTGTGCGCTGCGGTTGCCGCTGCGGCAGAAGAAGATCAGCGGCACATCCGCCGGCAGCTGCAGCCATTCGGGCAGGGCGTCCACCAGGCGCGAGAGCGGCGTGGCATGGAGGTGGTGGCCCGGGCCGAGTTCGGGCAGGTCGGGCATCAGGCTCAGCCGCTGCTCATAGGGCTCGCGGACGTCGATCAGCCGCGCTTTTGGCGACTGCTGCAGCAAGTCGCGCAGGGCGTCCAGGTCCACTTCGATGGCAGCGCCGGCCAGGGCCGCATCGGGCGGCTCCACCCGGGCGCCGCAGGCCATGGTCTTGAACTCGGTCAGCGGGAAGTGGCGCTCCAGCCCGGCCTTGGCGGCCGCAAAGGCGGTGGCGTCCAGCGTGCCGCGCAGGGCGTGGGCCAGCAGCGGCTGGCGGGCGGCTTCGGCGCTGAAGGTGGTGGCAAAGCGCTGGTCGTAGTCGTGGGCGGGGGCCAGCACCAGGTGGGGCCCCACGGTTTCGGCCAGGTGGCGCAGGGAGTCGCGGAAGGCCAGGGGCGCGCTCTGCGAGAAATCGCTGCGGCCCAGCGCGCCGGGCATGACGGTGTCGCCAACGAATGCCACGCTGGTCTCGCCATGGGTGCTCAGCAGATAGGCGGTCGAATCTTCAGTGTGGCCGGGGGTGGCCAGGCGGCGCAGGCGGCGCTCGCCCAGCGTCAAAGCTTCCTGGCCTGCGGGCCAGCCCAGCGGATCAATGGGGCCGGCCGGGGCCAGATGGCCCACGGCGTCCCTCAGCGCGGCAGCGGAGGAGGCGTGGTCACCATGGCTGTGGGTGTCCAGCACGGCCACCAGCTGATAGTCCTGACATCGCACCCATTGGGCCAGCCGGTCGGTCAGTTCAGGCAGGGGGTCGATGACCACGCAGCGGCGGCTGGCCGCGTCGGCGATCAGCCAGCAGCAGGCGCCGTCCACCATGAAGCGGGTGATGCCGTCGGCGGGCTGGGGGTGGTTGCCGTCGGGGCTGAGGCAGTGGTCGCGCAGGGCTTCGCCGCAGGCGCGGATGCGGGCGCAGGCCTCACGGATGAAGGTCTCGTCCACGGCGGGGCCGAAGGACAGCCGCACGGCGGATTCCGTCTGGGCCGCTGGCAGGCCCATGGCCTCCAGCACGTGGCTGGGTTGGGCCTTGGCGGCGCTGCAGGCGGAGCCTCCGCTGATGCGGATGTCCGCCGCGTCAAAGAGGTCCAGGAGCAGCTTGGAGCTGAGGCCGGGCACCGAGAAATTCAGCGTGGTGGGCAGGGTGGTGGCCTGCGGGGCGTTGAAGCGCAGTTCCGGGAAGGCATCGCGCAGCGCGGCGGTCAGCCGGTCTCGGAAGGCCTGCAGGGTGGCCAGGTCCCGAAAGCTGCCGCCCTCCTCCAGCGCGGCCAGCACGGCGCCCAGTGCGGCGATGCCGGACATGTTCTCGGTGCCGGAGCGCAGGGCGCTTTCCTGGCCGCCACCGGCCATCAGCGGTGTGAACGGGGCGCCGGCCCGCACGTACAGCAGGCCGATGCCTTTGGGGGCGTAGAGCTTGTGACCGGAGAACGGTGCGTAGTCCACACCCCAGGCTTCCAGCCGCAGGGGCAGTTTGCCCAGGGCCTGGACGCCGTCCACCAGCCAGAACGGGCGCTGCGGGCAGGCGGCCAGCACGGCGGCGATGCCATCCAGGTCGGAGATCACGCCGGTTTCATTGTTGGCGGCCATGGTGCAGACCAGCCCGGCCTGCGGCGCGTACTGGCGCAGCCATGCCAGATCGTGGCGGCCGTCCGACCCGACCGGGATGGCCTTCACCTCCAGGCCGAGGCCCAGCAGTTGATTCCAGTGGCGCAGCGCTTCTGGCACGGCCTTGTGTTCTGTGGCGCCGTAAAGCAGCCAGCGCACGGGTGGACGGGTTTCCAGCGGCGAGGGGTTGGCCGGCTGCAACGCGGTGCCGGTCGCTTCGGCAAGGGCGCCAGGAAGCGCGAGGGCATCGGCCCCCGCCGCGCGCAGGGCACTCAGCGCGGACAGCACGGCGGTCTGAATGCCTTCAGTGGCACCGCTGAGGAACAGCAGCTGGCCTGTCTCTACCCCCAGGACACGCCGGGCCCGGGCGCGTACGGCGTCCATCAGCGCACGGGCTTTCAGGCCGGTGCTGTGGATGCTGCTGGGGTTGCCGAAATCCTGGTCCATCACGGCCAGCGCGGCGGCGCGGGCCTGTGCCAGCACGGGCGTGGTGGCGTTGGCGTCGAGATAGATTTCCATGGCGTGGCCGGGCTAGAGGGGGCGTTGTGGTGGCGATGGTCCCTGCGCCGGGCACAGCTGTACCAAGTCAGGTCACCAGCCGTGATGGTACCGGCTGACCCCTGCCACCGCCTACGCCCTGGGCGCCCGCCGGACATACCCTCCCCGCCCACCCATATGCTCCCACCAAATATGCCCACCCCCTCCCCTTGGCGGCCGCAAGGCCCGCCCCTTCTCGCAACAGCCCGGGTCAGCGTCTCCCGACCGACCGACCGACGGACGGCCTCCCTTGGCGGCCGCAAGGCCCGCCCCCTCCAGCCACATCCTTGGTCAGGGTCCCCCTGACCAACGGATGGCGCCCCTCGGGGGCAGGAGCGAAGCGACTGGGGGGCACCATACAATCTGGTGTTATTGCTTTTCAGAAAAACAATCGTGTCAGACCGCCTTGCCGTTCTCCCGCAGTACCTGATGCCCAAGCTGTTGCTGACCCGCATGGCTGGCCGGCTGGCAGGCGCGGAACTGGGCGGCTTCACCACCTGGACCATCCAGCGCTTCATCAGGAAGTACGGGGTGAACATGGCCGAGGCGGCGGAATCCGACCCGACCGTCTATCCGACCTTCAATGAATTCTTCACCCGGGCGCTCAAGCCGGGCGCCCGCCCGCTGGCGGATGCGCCGCTGATCTGCCCCGTGGATGGCGCCATCAGCCAGTTCGGGCCGGTGCACGCCGAGCAGATCCTGCAGGCCAAGGGGCACCACTATTCGGTGACCTCGCTGGTGGGCGGCGACCAGCAACTGGCAGCCCGCTTCCGGGACGGCCATTTCGCCACCATCTACCTCAGCCCGCGTGATTACCACCGCATCCACATGCCCTGCGCAGGCCGGCTGGTGCGCATGATCCATGTGCCGGGCGACCTGTTCTCGGTGAACCCGACCACCGCCCGGGGGGTCCCTGGCCTGTTCGCCCGCAATGAGCGGGTGGTCTGCCTGTTCGAGGGTCCGCAGGGGCCCTGGATCATGGTGCTGGTGGGCGCCACCATCGTGGGGTCCATGGCCACCGTCTGGCACGGCGTGGTCAACCCCCCCCGCCCCGGTCGCATCCGCACCTGGCATTACGAGGAAGAGCGTTTCAGCTACGCGCAAGGCGACGAAATGGGCCGCTTCCTTCTCGGCTCCACCGTTGTGATGCTCTTCCCCAAGGAACAGCCCATGGCCTTCAACCCGAGCTGGGTCCCCGGCGGCGCGGTCCGTCTTGGCGACGTCATGGCCACCTGATCAGCGAGAATGGGGGTCTTTCCCAGCGTTCCGACCGAAGGCCCCCATGTCCCTGCGTGTCCTGACCGGCATCACCACCACCGGCACCCTGCATCTCGGCAACTATGTCGGCGCCGTGCGCCGCGCCATTGCGGCCAGCCGTGAGCCCGGTGCCGAGAGCTTCTTCTTCATGGCGGACTACCACGCGCTGATCAAGTGCGACGAGCCCGACCGCATCGAAGCCTCCCGCCTGCAGATCGCCGCCACCTGGCTGGCCGCCGGCCTGGACACCAGCCGCGTCGTGTTCTACCGCCAGAGCGACATCCCCGAGATCCCCGAACTGACCTGGCTGCTGACCTGCGTGACCTCCAAAGGCCAGATGAACCGGGCCCATGCCTACAAGGCCTCGGTGGATGCCAACGTGGCTGCGGGTGAAGATCCGGACGCCGGCATCACCATGGGCCTGTACAGCTATCCCATCCTGATGGCGGCGGACATCCTGCTGTTCAACGCCCATCGTGTGCCCGTGGGCAAGGACCAGGCGCAGCACATCGAGATGGCACGGGACGTGGCCCAGCGGTTCAACCACACCTTCGGCAAGGGGCAGGAATTCTTTGTCCTGCCCGAAGCCAGCATCGACCAGGAGATGGAGCTGCTGCCGGGGCTGGACGGCCGCAAGATGTCCAAGAGCTATGACAACGTCATTCCGCTCTTCGAAGGCGGTGCCAAGGCGCTGCGCGAGGCCATCGCCCGCATCGTCACCGACTCGCGCCTGCCCGGCGAGCCCAAGGAGACCGAGGGCTCCCACCTGGTGCAGATCTACGACGCCTTCGCCACACCGGCGCAGCGCAAGGCCTTCCGCGAAGCGCTGCACGCCGGCCTCGCGTGGGGCGAGGCCAAGCAGCAGCTGTTCGACGTGATCGATGCCGAGATCGGCCCGATGCGCGCCCGCTACGACGAACTGATGGCGCACCCCGAGCGCATCGAGCAGATCCTGATGGAAGGCGCGGCCAAGGCCCGTACCCTCGCCGGCCCGCTGCTGCAGCGCTGCCGCGAGGCCGTGGGCTTGCGCCGCTTCCAGATGCTGGCTGCGCCGGTGGTCACGGCCGCCAAGGCCAAGACGCAGGTGCCGGGCTTCAAGCAATACCGCGAGGCAGACGGCCAGTTCTACTTCAAGCTGCTGGCCGCCGACGGCACGCTGCTGCTGCAGAGCCAGGGTCTGGCTTCGGGCAAGGACGCCGGGCAGTGGGTCTCGCGCCTCAAGCGTGAAGGCCAGGGGGCGCTCGCCGAGGCCCCCGTGGTACGCGAGGCGGACGAAGCCACGCTGACCGCGGCGCTGGATGCGCTGGTCACCGCAGAGCAGGAAGCGGCCGCCCAGAAGGGCTGAGTGCGGCGAGCGCAGCGGTTCATCGAGAACTCGATCACGGTCGATCGTCCTGCCTGTGTCCGCGCGAGGGCGGCCCGTCGTAGTCTCCTGAATCATCGTCCGGACGTGCATGCGTCCGCGAGAACAACAGGAGACCCGATCGATGTCCGTGCCGCGCCTTTCGTCCGACGCCCTGGCCCTGCAGCGCCTCTACCACTGGGAGGACGAAGCGCCGGACCGCCTGACCCTGCGCCAGCCCATGGGTGGCGCCGAGCTCAAGGACTTCACCTGGCGTGAAGTGGCGGACCAGACGCGCCGCATGGCGGCCTATCTCAAGACCCTGGGTCTGGAGCAGGGCTGGGCGCCGGGCTCACGCATCGCCATCCTCTCCAAGAACTGCGCCTGGTGGCTGATGAGCGACCTGGCCATCTGGATGGCGGGTTATGTCTCGGTGCCGCTGTACCCCACACTGACGCCCGAGACCGTCAACCAGATCCTGACCCACAGCGAGGCCCGGCTGTTGTTCGTGGGCAAGCTCGATGGCTGGGAGGGCATGAAGCCCGGCATCCCGGCCGGGCTGCCCTGCGTGAGCTATCCCGTGTCGCCGGAAGACGCCCAGGACCATTACGACACCTGGGACGCGATCTGCTGGGACACCCCGCCGCTGCGTGGCCGCCCGGCCCGCACTGCCGATGAACTCTGCACCATCATCTATACCTCCGGCACCACCGGCCAGCCCAAGGGCGTGATGCACAGCTTCGGCAACTTCGCCTGGGCCATCCACTCCGGCCTGCGCCGGGTGAACCTGAATGGCGAGGACCGCATGCTGTCCTACCTGCCGCTGGCCCATGTGGTGGAGCGGGTGCTGGTGGAACATGGCTGGCTGCGCACCGGCATGACGATCTACTTCGCGGAAAGCGTGGAGACCTTCGCGGCTGACCTGCGTCGCGCCCGCCCCACCGTGTTCTTCTCGGTGCCGCGCCTGTGGACCAAGTTCCAGCAGGGCGTGTGGGCCCGGCTGCCGCAGGGCAAGCTGGAATTGCTGCTCAAGCTGCCTTTCATCGGCAACCTGGTGCGCCGCAAGGTGCTCACCGCCTTGGGCCTGGACCAGTGCCGCCTGGCCGCCGGGGGGGCCGCACCGATGCCGGTGGCGATGCTGCGCTGGTATCGCGCGCTGGGCCTGCCTATCAACGAGGGCTACGGCATGACGGAGAACCTGGCCGTTTCCCACATCACTGTGCCGGGCGAAGACCAGACGGGCACGGTGGGTCCGTCCTACGATGGCGTGCAGACGCGCCTGGACCCCATCACTGGTGAGCTGCAGATGAAGAGCCCCGCACTGATGCTGGGTTATTACAAGCAGCCCGAGCTGACCGCCGAAACGATCACTGCCGACGGCTGGCTGCACACCGGCGACAAGGGCGACATCCTGACCAAGGGCGCGGTGTCTGGTTGCGTGCGCATCACGGGCCGGGTGAAGGACCTGTTCAAGACCAGCAAGGGCAAGTACGTTTCACCCGCGCCGATCGAAGACCGCCTCGGTGCCCATCCGGTGCTGGAGGCCTGCGCCGTGGCCGGTGCCGGGCTGTCCCAGCCTGTGGGCATCGCGATGCTGTCCGCCGAGGCCATCAACCAGGTGGCCACCGCTGGCGGCCGCGAAGCGCTGCTGGCCGGCCTGGCCTCGCACCTGGCTGCGGTGAATGCCAAGCTCGACCCGCATGAGCAGCTGGACACCCTGGTGGTGGTGACCACCCCGTGGACGGTGGACAACGGCATGATCACCCCCACCTTCAAGGTGCGCCGCCCCAAGCTGGAGGAGGTCTACGGCCCGAAGCTGGAAGGCTGGGTCGCACAACGCCGCAAGGTCTTGCTGGCCGAGTGAGCGGGCGTGCCGCATGATGGCGGCATGAAGCGAGGTTCCCTCAAGCGCTGGGCCGCCCTGCTCAAGGGCGAGTTGCTCACCGTGTTCTATGCCGCCAGGGACCGTGAGGCCCCCTGGCCGGCCCGCCTGCTGGCGCTGGCGGTGGCCGCCTATGCGCTCAGCCCCATTGACCTGATTCCCGACTTCATCCCCGTCATCGGCTGGCTGGATGACCTGCTGCTGGTGCCGCTGGGGTTCTGGCTGGTGCTGCGCCTGATGCCGCCGCCGGTCATCGCCCGGGCGAGGCAACGCGCAGCGCTGCAACGGGAGCGGTTGCCGCGCAGCCTGCGCATGGCGGCGGCCATCATGGTGGCGTGGGTGTTGCTGGTGGTGGTGTTGGCCGTGTGGTGGTTCCGGTCGCCGTAAGGCGGGCTGGCTTCAGCTCACGCCCAGGCCGCGCTTGTGCAGGGTTTCGGCCACCCATTCGATGAACACCCGCATCCGTGCGGAGACATACCGGTTCGGTGAATAGACCACGTAGATGGGGACGGCGGGCGCTTGCCAGTCCTCGAAGAGGGGCACGAGTTCGCCATTGGCCAGGTGTTGTTCCACCGCGTAGGCGGCCACCTGCACGACACCCAGGCCGGCCAGCCCGGCGGCCACATAGGCATTGCTGTCGTTGACGTCCAGCCGCCGTCGGCCCTGGATCTCCAGCTTGGTGTCGTTGCGCCAGAAGGAGAACGGGAACACCCGGCCGGTGCGGGAGGAGAAGTAACCGACCGACAGGTGCGGTTCCCGGTCCAGGTCTTCCGGATGGGCAGGCCGCCCGTATTGGGCGAGATAGCCTGGCGAGGCGCAGACGCAGAAGCGGATCTCGCCCACCCGCCGGGCCACGAAGCCCGGATCGTCGATCTTGCCGACCCGCAGCACGCAGTCCACGTTGTCCACCAGCAGGTCGATGGCGCGGTCGCTCACACCCAGGGCGATCTCGATGTCCGGGTAACGGGCGTGGAAATCCCCCATGGCGGGGATGAGCACCTTGGAGCCTGTGAGCGTGGTCACGTCCACCCGCAGGCGGCCGCGGGGGCGGCTGTTGTCGTGCAGCATGCCCTGGTCGATGGCTTCCAGCTCGCTGAGCAAGGCGACGGTGCGTTCGTAATAGGCGGCGCCGTCCTGGGTCACGGTCACTTTGCGGGTGGTGCGGGTGAGCAGTTGCACCCGCAGGCGCGCTTCCAGGGCCTGCACCAGCCGTGTCAGGCTGGCCTTGGGGAGGTCCATGGAATCTGCGGCCTTGGTGAAGCTGCCGGTTTCCACCACCCGGGCAAATGCCCGCATTTGCACAATCCGGTCCATCGCACGCCTTTTGGTATTCCGCCCAATATCGGGCGGAGGACGCGCGGATTTTCAATAATGATCCGCCAATCGTCCATTCGGGTCAGTTCCGGGCGATTTTCGGATATTCACGGCAGCAAGCAATATCCCCGTGGCCTGCCCACAAGCAAAACCCTCCGGAAGAGATTTCTCTCTCCCGAAGGGCTGATGGCTTTCACGAAAAGCGACTGAGGGGCCAACAATTACCGGCCAGCGACAGCGGTGATCTTGCTGGCGTCGCCACCGAAGCGCTTCACCAGCGTGGCGTAATAGGGCGATTGACGCAGCTGGGTGTACTTGGCCTGGGCCTGTTCACGGCGGGCCACGTCGTAGCCATAGGATTCGGACTGCTCCACAGCGGCCAGGCCCGATTCACGGTAGATCTGCAGGTCGGCCAGCACTTCGGCACGGCTCACCTGGCTGGGGGTGTTCACCGGTTGCAGATGCGGGTTGTCGTTGGCCATCGCGTTGCCGGCCACAGCGGCCACGGAAGCGAACAGGACGGAAGCAATGATGTTCTTGGCGGTCATGATGATTCCTTTCGAATTCAGCCTCAGGGCCTCAGCGACCTTTTCAGGTGGCCTTTGCGGAGGGGCTTCAGGTGTTTCGACGTTTCGGAATTGATTTGTCGATGGCGTAACGATAGAGGATTAGGGTTCCCCCTTAAATCCGTCCCCACGCAACACACCGTTGAATGATTTGGAACAATGCGTCCGATTCGGCCGCCTGACGATCAAGGCGGCGCGAATCGCACGGATGGGCCGGTTTGGGGCGCCCGATTCCGCCCGCCCGTGCGCGCAGCGTTCGCCACCGGCCGCCGGCCGTCAGCAGCTTTTAGGCTGTACGAGTAGGCTTGCCGCCCATGACCGCCTATAACAACACCCCCAATACCCTGGCGTCCGGACGGAGCACCGGGCACTACACGCCGCACGAGAAACGCAACCGCATCCTGGCGATCGTGGGTGCGTCCTCCGGCAACCTGGTCGAGTGGTTCGACTTCTACGTCTACGCCTTCACCTCGATCTACTTCGCACACGCCTTCTTCCCCAAGGGCGATCCGATCGTGCAGCAGCTCAGCAGCGCGGCCGTCTTCGCGCTGGGCTTCCTGATGCGACCGATCGGTGGCTGGCTGTTTGGCCGTATTGCCGACCGGAAGGGCCGCAAGACCGCGATGATGATCTCGGTGCTGATGATGTGTGGCGGCTCGCTGACCATCGCGCTGATGCCCACCTACGAGACCATCGGTGTGATGGCACCCGCCCTGCTGCTGCTGGCCCGGCTCTTCCAGGGCCTGTCGGTCGGCGGTGAATATGGCACCAGCGCCACCTACATGAGCGAAGTGGCGCTGCGTGGCCAGCGCGGCTTCTACGCGTCCTTCCAGTACGTCACCCTCATCGGCGGGCAACTGCTGGCCGTGCTGGTGGTGGCCCTGCTGGAGCAGACCCTCACCGATGCGCAACTGCACGAGTGGGGCTGGCGCATTCCCTTCATCGCGGGCGCCCTGACCGCCGTGGTGGCCTTCTACCTGCGCCGTTCGCTCAACGAGACCGCCAAGGCCGAACAGCTGCAGAGCAAGGAATCGGGCTCCATGCGTGAGCTGTTCAAGCATCACGGCAAGGCTTTCCTGATCGTGCTGGGCTTCACGGCGGGCGGCTCGCTGGCGTTCTACACCTACACCACCTACATGCAGAAGTATCTGGTGCTGAGTGTGGGCATGGACAAGAAGACCGCCAGCACGGTGATGACCGCCGCGCTGTTTGTCTACATGTGCATGCAGCCGCTCTTCGGCGCCCTGTCGGACCGCATTGGCCGTCGTACCTCGATGCTGCTGTTCGGCCTGCTGGGCATGCTGGCCACCTGGCCCATCCTCACTGCGCTGAAGACGGTAAGCAGCCCCTACGCGGCCTTTGGTTTGATCATCGCGGCGATGGCCATCGTGAGCCTGTACACCTCCATCGGCGGCCTGATCAAGGCGGAGATGTTCCCGCCCCACATCCGTGCGCTGGGCGTGGGCCTGTCCTATGCCATCGGCAACGCCATCTTCGGCGGCTCCGCCGAGGCTGCCGCGCTCTACCTCAAGACCATCAACCACGAGAGCCTGTTCTACATCTACGTCTCGGTGATGTGCGGCTTCGCCTTCCTGGTCTGCTGGCTGATGCCCGACCTGCGCAAGACCGGTTATCTGAACGAAGAGCACTGATCGGCCCTGCTCATCACCGGCCCTGCTCATGGCCGGTCCTGCTCATGGCCGGTCCTGCATCCCCTGGTGATGGCTCAGGAAGAGCTTGCCGCGGAACCAATGGTCCCACCCGCCTGCCTTCAGGCGGTCTATGACCGGCCCCTTCACTTCGCTGAGATCCAGGCGCCGGCCCTGACGGGCCAGCGCGTCATGCAGCTCCTTCAGCGCGCTCAGGCCGCTGAAATCGATGCTGTTGACCGGAGACATCTGCAGCAGCACCCGCTGGGTGGACGGGTGGGTGTCCAGGTGGGCCTGGACCACGTCCGCCAGGCTGCGGCCATTGAGAAAGAGCAGGCTTTCGTCGATGCGCAGGCCCAGCACTTCGGGGTCCAGCTCCACCTGGTAGCGCTCGACGTTGCGGTAGTGCTCGGTGCCGGCAATGCGCCCGATCAGCGCCACATGGGGGCGCGCGCTGCGCTTGAGCAGCAGGGCGATGGCTGCCAGCACACCCAGCCCCAGCGCGGCCGTGATGCTCACCCCCAGCACCAGCAGCGTCACCGCCATCATCAGCAGCGCTTCCGCGCGGTCATAACGCCAGGCTTCCCGGTAGGGCTGCAAGGTCAGGCCGGACAGCACCGCCACGATGATGCTGGCCGCCAGCACGGGCTTGGGGCACCAGGCCAGGACGGGTGACAAGGTCAGCAAAGCCACCCCCATCAGCGCCGCGACGAAGACACCGGTCATGCGGGAACGGCTGCCGGCGTCGCTCATCAACACGCTGCGGGAGAAGCTGGCGGCGGCGGGCATGCCGCCCGTGAGTGCCGCCGCGATGTTGGCGCCGGCCAGGCCCATCAGTTCGCGGCGCGGGAACACGCGTTGACCCACGCGCCGAGCCAGGGATTCAGCCACGGCAAGGCTGGAGACGTAGCCCAGCAGCGCAATCAAGGCGGCCCCCGGCAGCAGCGCGGCCCAGAGGTCGGCATCCAGGCGGGGCACGGTCAGGCCCAGCGCCAGCGGAGGCAGCGTACCTACGCGGGCCAACCCGACCGGATCCAGCCCCCAGCCAAAGGCCACGCCCGCCAGCAACACGGCCAGCGGCGCCATCCGCGACGGCAGGCGCTTGGGCAGGCGCCGCACGAGGACCAGCGCCACCAGTGCGATCACACCAAAGGCTGCGCTGACGGCATGCCCGTCAAAGCCATGGGCCTGGGCGGAGGTCCACAACTCCGGGAGCGTGGCACCGGCCGCCTTGGCACCCAGCAGAACGGGCAACTGGCTGGCTGCAATGGCCAGCGTGGCGCCTGTCTCGAAGCCATGCAGCACCGGCACGGACAGCAAGGCGGCCAGCGCGTCCAGCCGCAGCAGTGCTGCCGCACCGAGCAACAGCCCGACCTCGGCCGCCAGCACCAGGGCCGCTTCGCTCGGGCTCACGCCAGCGGGCGCCAGCTGCAGGGTCTGCAGGATCATCAGTGCCAGCACCGCCACCGGGCCGACGTTCAGGAACGGGCTGGAGCCCAACGCCGCATACAGCAGCGGGGGCAGCAGGCTGGCGTACAGGCCCACCTGCGGCGGGAGGCCGGCCAGCATGGCGTAGGCCAGGCTTTGCGGAATCAGCAGCACGCTGACGACCAGCGCAGCGACCAGGTCGTCCTTCAGGCATGCCTGGACGTAGTGGCGCACACGCTGACGCAAGGGGAGCCGAAGGTCGATCAGGGGCATGGCAACGGCGCAACGGCCATCTGGAGGCGGCGCGCGGCAGTATAGGTGGCGGGGCTGGCCGGTGCCCGCCCGGGCATCACGCCACCGCCTGCTCGGGGCCGAGGATGGTCTGCAGGCAGACCTGCCCGGCGCCGCAGGCCGCTTCGAAGTCCGCCTCGATGCGCAACAGCGTGTGAATGTCGGCCGCCTGTACCGACACGATCCCGCGTGCGCGGTTGCGCCCCTGGGACTTGGCCGTGTAGAGCGCCATGTCCGCCCAGTTGACGGCCTGCTCCCAGTGCAGGGGCAACTGGGGGGCGGTGGGCGGCAACGGGGTCAAGGGCACCGGCGGTGTCAACGGCAACGGCGGCACCAGCGGCTCCAACGGGAAATGGGCAAAGCCGATGGAGCAGGCCACCGCCAGCGGGCCGGCCGCCGTCTCCACCGGTGCCTGGCCCACGCCCAGCAAGATGCGCTCGGCCAGATGCTGCAGCGCTTCCGGCGCCACGGTGCGGGCAAAAACCAGGAATTCCTCACCGCCCCAGCGCACCACCAAATCTTCCGCCCGCACCGCATGGCTGATGCGGCGGGCGATTTCCCGGATCACCGCGTCACCGGCGGCATGTCCATGGCGGTCGTTGATCTGCTTGAAATGGTCGATGTCGATCATCAGCAGCGCGCCGCTGAAGACATCCCGCCCTTCCTGGCGTTCCATCACCGACAGGAAATGGCGGCGGTTGGCCAGGTCGGTGAGCGGGTCGCGCTCGCTCTGGGCCCGCAGCAGGCGCTGGTTGGCCTTGAGCCGCTTGTTGGCGTCTCGCATGCGCAGCAGCATCACACCGATCAGGATGAAGGAGAGCCCGAGCAGGACGGCCAGACCGAGACCCACGTACTGCGCCAGCCGGCGGTTGGTCAGTTCCTGGCCGGTCAGCGCCTGCTGGCGGCGGGCCAGCTCCAGGTCGCGCTGGCGGGCACTGCTGTCGTACTTGAGGCTGATCTGACGCAGCGCGGATTCACGCTTGCGCTGGGCTGCCTCGGCACTGAGGGTGCGTTCCTCGTGATAGAGCCGCAGCGCCTCGCGTGGCTGATTCACTGCCGCATAGGCTTCCCCCAGCTCGCGCAGCTGCAGGATGCGGCGCACCACGTCATCGTCGCCCTGGGCCAGCGCGGCGACGCGGTTGAGCTCGCGTCGGGCGGCATCGAACTGACGCAACAACACCAGCGCCACCGACAGGTTGTGGCGAAGCGTCCGCTCCAGGCGCTGGTCGCCGAAGGCCTGCACCACCGGCAACGCCTCGCGCGCCAGGGTGGCGGCGCGGGCGGGCTGGTGGGAATGCATGTAGGCGTCCGACAGGCTGGCCTGCATGGACGCCACCTCACGACGGCCGTTGGTGTGTTCGGCCAGGCGCAGGCCCTGGGCCAGCGCAGCCAGCTGCGCCTTGGGGTCCTTGCGGCGGGCTGCCATGCCGGATTCCACCATGTGCATGCGCGCAGTGGCGAGCGGGTCGCCCTGGGCCAGTTGGAAGGCCTGCGACAGCCAATGCTGGGCGGTCGTGGGTTGGTCCATGTCCTGCAGGGTGGCGGCCAACTGGCCCATCACGTTGAGGGTGGCGTAGGTGTCCGGCGCCGCCTGGGCCAAGGCCAGGGCCTGGCGCAGGCGTGTCTCCGCAAAAGGGGCCTCGCCGCGTGCTGCAAGCGCGCGTGCCGTAATGCGCAAGGCGCTGAAGAGGGTGCGCCAATCGCAAGCCGGCGTGAGTTGATAAGGCGGCTCTTGCGGGCATGTCGGCGCCAGCGCATCAACCGCCTGCTGAGCGAGTTCACCAGCCTTGACCGGTTGTCCGATACGTTCCTGCACCTCGGCGCGCAGCATCTGGGCGAGCGGTTGGCCGCCCGCGCGCTGCTCGAGCTTGTCCGCCAGGCGATGGGCCTCGGCCATGTCACCCGCGATGGCCTGCACCCGGCCGATGGTGTAGTCAATGCGCAGCGCGCGGTTGGGATGCTGTGGGGCCTTGAGCGCTCGGAGGGCGCCCAGGGCCTTGAGCGCTTCGGCAGGTTCGTTGAAGCCCAGGCGTTCCCAGTGCGCGAGTTCGATGTCCAGCTGCCGGTCCGCGGCGTCCGCAGCTTGGGCCCGCCCGGGGGCGATCGCCAGGCCGATCAACAGCAGGGCGGCCGCGACCACGAAATGCCGTGGCGACCGCATGGGCCACGACGGCGACCCCCAACGCCGCTGCCAGGGATGCCGGCCGGGCCGCTGGCAGGACAGCGCGGGCCCGCTCATGCTCGCTCCTCCAGCTGCGGCCCGAGCAGATTGATCAGGTCCACCTGCCCCTGGTGCCAGGCGGATTCCATCCGGCCGGCCAGGGCCAGCAGCTCTTCCGGGTTGCGCGCCGTCATGGCCGCCACGCCGTACGCCTTGTTGCGGCCGTGCGCCTTGCTCATGTACATGACGGTGTCCACCAGGTCCACGGCACGCTCCCATTCGAGCGTCAGGCCGGCGGGTGCCATCGGGAAGCTGGCGAAGCCGATGGATGCGGTGACGGGAATGGCCAGCGGCCCATGTTCCACCGGCACGCCGCCGATCTGGTCCAGCAGCCGCTGGGCCAGCAGGCGCGCGTCATCGGTGCTTTCGGAGCGGACCAGGATGAGGAACTCCTCCCCGCCCCAGCGCACCACCAGGTCCTGCTCGCGCAGCACACTGCGCAGGCGCCGGGCCACCGCGACCAGCACTGTGTCGCCAGCGGCGTGGCCCCATTGGTCGTTGATGCGCTTGAAGTGATCGATGTCCACCAGGAACAGGCTGCCGCGCACGCCATGGCCACCCTCACAGCGCCCGACGATGTCCTGCTGGAAATGCCGCCGGTTGGCCAGGCCGGTGAGCGGGTCGCGCTCGCTTTGCACCCGCAGTGATTCATTGGTCTGCGCCAGGGCGGCATTGGTGCGGCGCACGCGCCGGTAGGCCACGATCAGCAGCGCGCCGGAGAGCAACACGCCCACGCCGACCTCGGCCCAGAGCTTGAGCTGCAGATCCCGGCTGCGGACCTGTTCGGCCTTGAGGTGGTTGTCCTGGTTCAGCAGCGCGATTTCGCGCTGGCGCTGCTGGTCCTCGAAGCGGGCCTGGGCTTCCAGCACCGCCTTGCGGGTTTCGTCGCGCAGCACCGCGTCGAAGAGTTGACGCGAGCGGTGGTACGCGTCCACCGCACCGGCGCTGTCGTCCACCTTCTCCAGATAGGTGCCGAGTTCCAGCCAGGCGTCGGCCGTATAGCTGCTGGCTTCGCGCTGCGCGTCCATGGTGATGGCTTGCAGTACATCGCGTTTGCCTTCGTCCAGCCGGCGCAGGCCGATCTTGGCGATGCCCATGTTGTGGCGCGCCAGGATCTCGGTCTGGATGTCGTGGATCTCCTGCGCCAGCACACTGGCGCGTTGCGACAGGTCCAGGGCGCGGGCGTAATGTTCCTGGCGGAGTTCCAGGTCGGCCAGGTTGCCCATGGCCAGCGCCTGCAAGCCGCGAGACTGGGCGTCGCGGGCAAAACGCAGGGCCTGCTCGCGGGCCTGCAGGATGAAGGGCGTGTCGTCGTCCTGCGAGTGCACGATGCCGATCATCGTGTGCACCGTGTACATGAGCACCGGGTCCGGGTCGATCTGGGCCGTGGCCAGCGCCTCGGCCATGATCTGCTTGGCATGGTCGAACTGCTGGCTGCGGAAATAGGAGAAGGCCAGCGTGGTCTGTGCGGTGGCGGTGCGCCAGCCCGCGCCCATGCTGCGGGCCTGGCCCACTGCCTTCAGCAGGTTCTCCACGGCGTCGTCCACCTCGCCATAGTCACCCTGCAGGTAGCCCAGCAGCAGCGTGGCACGCCAGAGCATGCGCGGGTCCGCGTGGGTCGTGTCCAGATCGGACAGGCCGGCCAGCATCCGCATGCCGGCGCCCAGCTGACCGTTGGCCTTGAGCCATTGCGCACGTGCCAGCATCAGCGCCAGCGGCACCTGGGCTCGCGCGGGCGCGTCCGCCGGCCAGGCCTTGATGGTCTCCACGGCGGCCTCGTGCCCGGTCCGGTCACGGACCTGCGCCAGCAGCGCGGCACGCTGGCTCACGGCTTCCAGCCGTTCCGCGCTGCCGGGCGGCAGGCCGGCTTCCAAGGTCAGCAGTTGCCGCACATGTTCCTGCGGCTGGGCCAGGCCGATGCGTTCCTGCTGCTCCAGCTCGGCGATCACGGCGCGATCATGGGCCGGCGCTTCAGTGACCGATGGGCTCGGGTTGGCGGGGCAGCCGGCCAACAGGCCTAACAGGCCCAGCATGCCCAGCAGGCGGGTGCCCCACAGCCCGGCCACCCCGGCACCCAACCAGGCAGCCGGCAGCCACCCGCGACCCCGGGCGCCCGGCCTGCCGGCAGGCGCGCGTGACCACGGGGCCCCTGCGTCTTCGGCTTGCGGACTCCCAACCATGTCTTTTTTTCTCTCTCGCTAGGTCTGTTTGTACGTCTTGTTACGGTCGCCCGGTGACGGCGTCCGTGGGCAAGCGTGCACTACTGCGCGTCGGGACGAGATAAGAAGGGAGCCGGGCGCTCAGCGCCGGCCCGGACGCAACACGGCGTGCAGCAGGATGGCGCCGAAGGTGGCGGTGCCGATGCCCCCCAGGGAAAACCCGCCCATGTGCAGCGTGTAGTCGCCCGTGCCGATCACCAGCGTGATGGCGGCCACCATCAGGTTGCGCGGGTCCTTGAAGTCCACCTGGTGTTCCACCCAGATGCGCGCGCCGGCCACGGCGATCAGGCCGAAGACCACGATGCTGACGCCGCCCATGACCGCCAGCGGAATGGCCTGGATGAGAGCGCCGAACTTGGGCGAGAAGCCCAGCAGCAATGCCATCAGTGCCGCCACGACAAAGACGGCGGTGGAATAGATGCGAGTGGCGGCCATCACGCCGATGTTCTCGGCATAGGTGGTCACGCCGGTACCGCCCGAGGCGCCGCTGATCATGGTGGCCACGCCGTCACCGATGAAGGCGCGGCCGAGGTAGGGGGACATGTCCCGGCCGGTCATGGCGCTGACGGCCTTCAGATGGCCCAGGTTTTCCGCCACCAGGATCAGCGCCACCGGCACGATCATCAGCATGGCCTGTGTGTCGAACTGCGGCGCGGTGAACGTGGGCCAGCCCAGCCAGGCGGCGGCGTAGACGCCGCTCAGGTCCATCGGCTTGCCCAGGCCCAGGCCGTTGGTCAGCAGCGCGTACAGCAGGCTGGCGGCGATCAGCCCGGCGAGGATCAACAACCGACGCCACATGCCGCGTCCATGCACCGCCACCAGGGCCACGCAGACAAAGGTCAGCCCCTGCATCCATGCGTCGAACGGGGTGGGTGCCATGTTCTTGATGGGCACCGCCGCCAGATTCAGGCCGATCACCGCCACCACGGCGCCGGTGACGACCGGTGGCATCAGCCGTTCCACCCAGCCGCCGCCGACGGCGGCCACCACCGCGCCGATCAGGGTGTAGACCAAGCCGCAGATGATGATGCCGCCGAGCGCTGCAGGCAGATGGGCATTGGGGCCGCTGCCGCCGTAGCCGGTGGCCGCGATGACCACGCCGATGAAGGCGAAGCTGGATCCCAGATAACTGGGCACACGGCCGCCCGTGATGAAGAAGAACAGCAAGGTGCCGACACCGCTCATCAGCACCGCCACGTTGGGGTCGAAGCCCATGAGCAGCGGCGCCAGCACGGTCGCACCGAACATGGCGATCACGTGTTGCAAGCCCAGGGCGACGGTGTTGGGCCAGGAGAGTCGCTCGTCAGGAGCCACTGCCATCTCGGGGCTGGCCACCACAGGGCGCCAGCGCATCATCCATCCCATGGTCTCTACCTCAGTTCAAATAGCCACTGAGTGTAGTGAGCCCGCGCACGTGCAGACCCCCGGGCATTTCCTCTGCAGCGGCGTCAGCCCAGGCGGGGCCTGCCGGCTGGCCGGGTCAGAACAGGACCAGGTCGCGGTTGTGCCGCGGCAGCATGCGCAGCAGCCGGCGCCAGCTCACCCAGGCGCGCCAGACACCACCACCCGCAAAGAGGGCCGCCAGCAAAAGGATCAGCATGATCAGCTCCTTGAAAAATTTCCGCACGACCGTGCGAAGTAAAGCGACAAAAAATGAGGTCGGGCAGGGAAAGGGCCGGCCTCAGGCTTGGTAGTGACGGATGAGACGTTCGAAGCTGGCCCAGGCCCGCGCGGTGGCATCGGGATTGCGCAGGAAGCGCACTTCCCGGACGAGTGCGGTGAAGAGGCCGTCCAGTTCGAAGATGAGTTGGTCCAGGTCGGCGTCCGGCTGCAGGTGGCCGGCCTCCCGGGCCTGGATCAAGGTGCGGTGCAAGGTGGCGCGCCAGCGGCGAACGCCTTCCAGCAGGCGGTCGCGCAATTCGCCTTCGCGGTCATCCAGTTCAAAGGCGCCAGACACGTACAGGCAACTGCCGTTCGGTCCACCGACGCGGGCCAGCCAGCCCTTCACCATGGCGTTGAGCCGTGGCAGGCCGCGGGGTTCACGCAGCGCCGGCAGCAGGACCTCGTGCTGGAAGGTCTTTTCGAAGGCGTCGATGACCGCGCACTGCAGCGCCTCGCGGGAACCGATGCGCGAGAAGACGCCGCTCTTGGAGAGGTTCAGGCGCTTGGCCACCTCGCCGACGGAGAGGCTCTCCAGCCCGTCCGTACGCGCCATCTCCAGGGCGACATCCACGATGGCGCTCTGGGTCAATTCGCTGCGGGCGGTCTTGGCGGTTTCCATGCGGGGCAATTTAGCACGGTCGTACGGAATTTATCCGGCGTGCGGCAAGACCTTGTCGGCGGGCGGGGCAAAGCGGTCGTCGCCCGATCCGCCCATGAGGTAAATCCGCCCTGTCGGCCCTATTCGCCCTATGGGCCCTACGCGCCCTACGCGCCCTACGCGCCCAACGCGCCCTACGCGCCCTACGCGCCCTACGCGCCCTACGCGCCCTACGCGCCCTACGCGCCCAACGCGCTTCAGGGTCCCGACTCAGGCGACGGCCGCTGCCTCGCCCTCGCGTGCCGAATAACCGCGGGGCACCGCACCCAGCAGACGCCGGGTGTATTCCTGTTGGGGCGCGGCCAGCAGCGCACGCGCATCGGCCTGTTCCACCACGTCGCCCTGCTGCATCACCAGCACCTCGTCCGAGATGAACTTGACCACCGCCAAGTCATGGCTGATGAAGATGTAGCTCAGGCCAAACTCGTCCTGCAGGTCCTTCAGCAGGTTGAGCACCTGGGCCTGGACCGACACGTCCAGGGCCGACACGGCTTCGTCCAGCACCAGCACCTCCGGCTTCAGCGTCAGGCAGCGCGCGATGGCAATGCGCTGGCGCTGGCCGCCGGAGAACTCATGCGGATATTTGTGCAGCGCGCTTTCGTCCAGCCCCACGCGCAACAGCAGCGCGCTGGCCGTGGCCAGCCGCTCATCATGCGAGGCGCCAATGCCATGGATCTCCATCGGTTCCAGCAGCGTCTGCGCAATGGTGAAGCGCGGGTTCAGCGAGGCATAGGGGTTCTGGAACACCACCTGGATGCGGCGGCGCATCTTCTGCCACTCGGCGCCGGACATCTTCAGCAGGTCGCGGCCCTCGAACAGCACCTCGCCGCCGGTGGGCTCATGCAGGCGCAGCAGCGTCAGGCCCATGGTCGTCTTGCCCGAACCGGATTCGCCCACCACGCCCAGGGTGTGCCCCTTGCGCAGCTGGAAATCCACGCCCTTGACGGCCTTGAACTCCTCCTTGGAGAACAGCCCGGACTTGAAGAAGAAGCTCTTGCGCAGGCCCTTGGCTTCGAGGATCACCGGCGCGTTCGGATCCTTGGCCTTGCCAGCGCCCTGCGCCTGGCGGCCGGCGATGTGGTCGTCGATCACCATCAGCCGTACCGGGTTCTCCGTCAGCGACGGGCGGCAGGCCAGCAAGGCCTTGGTGTAGGCGTCCTGCGGGGCGTGGAAGATGTCGGCCACCGGCGCCTTCTCGCGGATCTCGCCATGACGCATCACCACGACCTGGTCGGCGATCTCGCCCACCACGCCCAGGTCGTGGGAGATGAACAGCATGCTCATGCGGTGCGTCTCCTTGAGACGTGCGAGCAGCTCCATCACCTGGCGCTGGATGGTCACGTCCAGCGCGGTGGTGGGTTCATCGGCAATGAGCAGCTTGGGATTGCAGGTCAGCGCCACGGCAATCATCACGCGCTGCTGCTGGCCGCCGGACATCTCGTGCGGATAACTCCTGAGCCGCCGCTTCGGGTCGGGGATGCCCACCTCGTTGAGCAGTTCCTCGGCGCGCACCAGCGCTTGCCTGCGCGACAGGCCCAGATGCTTGATCAGCGGCTCCATGATCTGGTCCGCCACCGTGAGCACGGGGTTGAGCGAACTCATCGGGTCCTGGAACACGCAGGCAATCTCGCGGCCGCGCACCGCCTGCAATTCACGCAGGCTGGTCTTCAGCAGGTCACGGCCCTGGAACAGGATCTGGCCACTGCGCTCGGCATTGTCCGGCAGCAGGTTGAGGATGGACATGGCGGTCACGCTCTTGCCCGACCCCGACTCGCCCACCAGCGCCACCGTGCTGTTCTCCGGGATGTCGAAGCTCACGCCCTTCACCGCCAATGCCCGCTGCACTTCACCGTGGACCTTGCCCACGCGGAAGGCCACCTTGAGGTCCTGAATACTCAACAACATGTGTCTCTCCGGTCGGTCTTCAGCGCAGCTTGGGGTCGAGCGCATCGCGCAGCGCATCGGTGAACAGCGAGAAGGCGGTCACAAAGATCGCCATGAACACCGTCACCACCACCAGCTGCCACCAGTAGCCCAGGATCAGTTCATTCTGGGCTTCCGACAGCATCGTGCCCCAGGAGACCTGGTCCACGCTCACGCCCAGGCCCAGGTAGGAAAGGATGACCTCGCTCTTGATGAAGGACACCACGTGTGCCGAGAGCTGCACCAGTGCCACGTGCGAGACGTTGGGCAGGATGTGCTTGAACATGCGCGAGGTCTTGCTGGCGCCGATGGCCTCGGCCGACCGCACATATTCACGCACCGAGTGCTTGATGAACTCGGCACGTACCAGGCGGTAGATGCCGGTCCAGCCGGCCAGCCCCAAGATCATCACCACCGGCATCACGCCGCGGCCGAACACCACCGCAAAGGCGAAGATCAGCAGGATGTTGGGCATGGCGGTGAAGACGTTGTAGACCCACTCCAGGAAGTCGCCCACCTTGCCGCCGTAGAAGCCGGAGAGGGCGCCCAGCACCGTGCCGATCAAGGTGGCCACCACGGCGGCCAGCAGGCCGACCATGATGGAAATCTCGGCACCCTTGATGGCCTTGGCCAGCACGTCGCGGCCCAGGCGGTCCGCGCCGAAGGGCAGCGTCTGTGCGCGCGGCGTCTCGTCGGTCTTGTACTGTTTGGCGCGTTCGGTCCATTCACCGTACTTCGGTGCCAGCGGATCGATGTCGCTCAGGTCCACATTGGGGCCCTTGGGCACCTCGATGGCGCTCGCGCTTTCCGCCGCGCCCGGGCCCATGAAGCTGGGCGGTGCATTCGGCACGCCGGTCTCTTTCTGCCAGCCGCTGGCCACCAGGCCCAGCGCCGCAGAAAGCACCAGCAGCAGCGAGAGTGCCACCACCGCCAGGGCCGTCATGCCCACCTTGTCCGCCCGAAGGCGGCACCAGGACGCGGCCCACACCCCCCGGGACTTCTGTGCCGCAGGGGCTGCGGCCCCGCTGGCTGTCATCACACTGCTCATGCCGCTGTCTCCGCTCACTTCAACACCACACGGGGATCGACCAGCTTGTAGAGCAGGTCGGTCACCAGGTTCACCACCATGGTGATGGCCGCGATGTAGATCGCGAAGGCCTGGATCACCGGGAAGTCGCTGCGGTTGACCGCGAGCAGGATCTCCCGGCCCAGGCCGGGAATGGAGAAGAACACCTCCAGCAGGAAGGAGCCCACGAACAGGCTGGGCAGGGCCACCGAGATGTTGGTGAGGATGGGGATCAGCGCGTTGCGCAACACATGCTTGAGCAGGATGGTGCGTTCCGTCAGGCCCTTGGCGCGCGCGGTGCGCACGTATTCATGGCCGATCTCGTCCAGGAAGAAGGTGCGGTACAGCCGCGTGTAGGGGGACAGCGCCACCGCCACCGCCACGAACACCGGCAGTGGCGCGTAGGTGGTGAGGTTGGTCCAGAGGCTGTCGCTCCAGCCCTGCACCGGGAACCAGCCCAGCTGGAAGGCGAAGACGTACTGGAACACGATCACATAGACCAGCAGCGAGATCGACACGGCGATGGTGGTGCCCATCATCACCATGCGGTCGACCGCGCGGCCACGCAGGTAGGCCACGATCAAGGCGAAGGGCACCGGCAGCAACACCTCCAGCAGCAGGATGGGCACCATCACCGTCAGCGTGGCGGGCAGGCGCGTGGCAAACAGATGCGCCACGGACTCGTTGGTGGCCCAGCTCTTGCCCCAGTCGAAGGTCACGATCTGCTTCAGGAAGATCAGCAGCTGTTCCCACACTGGCTTGTTGAGGCCGAGCTGGTCGCGGATGGCCTGGATCTGGTCGGCGCTGGCGTTCAGGCCGCCCAGCACTTCTGCGGGGTCGCCGCCAAACCATTTGAAGAGGAAGAACACCAGCAGCACGACACCCAGCAAGGTGGGAATCATTTGCCACAGGCGCCTGAGCAAGTAAGCCGCCATCGCTGGGGGACTCCATTCAAGCGTCGCCATGTTGACGACAAAAAAAGCAAAACCCTGGACGCTTGTGACGGCCAGGGCCTTCAGCAACCTCCGCAAATCACGCGCGAGTCTAAGTCAGCACATGCAAGACCCGTACCGGCATTTGCCCTCAATGAATCGCTAACGCATCGGAGAAAGCTGATGGCTGACTGCGGTTGTTTCTGCGGGATGGTCGCCATGCGCCCAGTGTGGGCCGACGGGCCGGCGGTGAGGGTTGCCGGCATGGTCAAGCGAGGGGCCCCCACCTAGACTGCGCGTTTTATCGCGCACGGCCATGAGCCTCGCGCGCCCCGTTTTGAGGATGGTTTCCTGATGCGACGCATGACGGCCTCGACCCGAGGCCTGGCCACGGCCCTGGTATTCGGTTTTTCTTCCTGGTTTGCGCAGGCCGCTGCAGCATCCACGCCGGCCTCCGCGCCCGATGGGGCCACGCGTGCGCCCAGCAGCGCATCCGCGACGGCGGCAGACACCTCCCAGCGCGCCGGCACCGACAGCCAGGCGCCGGAGAAGGTCCTGCGATTCGCCATGCGCAACGCCGAGACTGGCTTCGACCCGGCCTACGTCACCGATCTGTACTCGCGCAACGTGCTGGCCAACATCTTCGATGCACCGCTGCGCTACAGCTATCTGGCCCGGCCCTACCAGCTCGAGCCCGCCGTCACCGACGGCATGCCCGAGGTGCTGGACAACGCCACCCGCTTTGTCTTCCGCATCAAGCCCGGCATCTACTTCGCGGACGACGAGGTCTTCAAAGGTCACAAGCGTGAATTGACCGGTGCCGACCTCATCTACACGCTCAAGCGCCACTACGACCCGACGGTCAAGAGCGGCCACCTGTACCGGTTGGAAGGTGCTGGCATCCTCGGCATGAACGAGGTGCGCACGGAAGCGCTCAAGGGCAACAAGCCCTTTGACTACGACCGCGCCGTGGAGGGCCTGCGGCTGGTGGACCGCTACACGGTCGAAATCCGCGTGCGCCACAGCGACCCTCGTTTCATCTATCACTTCGCGGATCCGATGCTGGCCCTGGTGGCCCGCGAGGTGGTGGAGGCGTATGCGGGCCATGTCGGGGAACATCCGGTTGGCACCAATGCCTGGGTGCTGTCGCAATGGCGCCGCTCCTCGCTGATGGTGCTGACGCGCAACCCCAACTTCCGCGAGGTCTACTACCACGAGCCGGTGCCGGAGAACCGCCCGGACCTGGCAGCCGACGTGAAGCGCCTGCAAGGCCGGCGTCTGCCGATGGTCGACCGGGTCGAGGTCTCCATCATCGAGGAGAGCCAGCCGCGCTGGCTCTCCTACCTCCGCAAGGAATTCGACCTGCTCGACGACCTGCCCAACGAGTTCGCGCCCGTGGCCATGCCGCAGAACAAGCTGGCGCCCAACCTGGTCAAGCTCGGCCAGCGCGCGGTGCGTTATGACCGTGCGGACGTGACCATGAGCTACTTCAACATGGAAGACCCTGTGGTGGGCGGCTACACGGCGGACAAGATTGCGCTGCGCCGCGCGATTGGGCTGGCCATCAATGTCGACGAGCAGATCCGCCTGCCACGGCGCGGCCAGGCCATTCCCGCGCAGGGCATCATTTCTCCGGGCGTGACCGGCTACGAGAAGCAGCTCAAGTCCGAGATGGGCGATTTCGACCGTGCCCGCGCCAAGGCCTTGCTGGACCTCTACGGCTATGTGGACAAGGACGGCGACGGCTGGCGCGACCTGCCCGATGGCAGCCCGCTGGTCATCGAATACGCCACCGAACCCGACGCCCAAAAACGCCAGTTTGCCGAGCTGTGGCAGAAGAACATGACCGCCATCGGCGTTCGCATCCGTTTCAAGATCGGCAAGTGGCCGGAGAACCTCAAGGCCGCCAACGCCGGGCGCCTGCAGATGTGGGGCCTGAGCTGGAGTGCGGACATTCCGGACGGCGAGAACTTCCTCGGCCTGGCCTACGGCCCGAGCAAGGGTCAGTCCAACAAGTCCCGCTTCGACCTGCCTGAATACAACCGGCTCTTCGAGCTGCAGCATTCGATGCCCGACGGCCCCGAGCGCCTCGCGGTGATGAAGAAGATGCAGCGGATGGCGGTGGCCTACATGCCGTTCAAGGCGGAAACCCACCGCGTGTTCACCGACATCACGCAGCCCTGGGTGATCGGCTACGACAAGAATCTCTATCAACGCGATTTCTGGGCCTATGTCGATATCGATACGGATGTGCTGCGACGAGCGTCATCGCGCTGAGGGTCGGCTGCGGTTGATGCCGTCATGGGTCCGACAGCGGGGGCAACGGCCCCAGCGGCCGCAGCGGCCGCAGCCGCTGCGTGCATTGGCCACCTCGGCCGCCTCGATCGCGTTGCCCCTGTTGACCGCGCTGGCCATCGGCCTGGCCGCCCCGCCGGCCCGGGCCCAGGGCACCGGCCCTGATGGCTCGCCCCCCAAGGTGCTGCGCTTCGCCTTGCGGGTGGCCGAAACCGGCTTTGATCCAGCCAGGGTCAGCGACCTGTATTCCCGCATGATCACGCCCCACATCTTCGAGGGGCTCTATACCTACGACCAACTGGCCCGCCCCGCGCGTATGAAGCCGCTGACGGCGGCCGCCCTGCCCGAGGTCAGCGATGACTACCGGACCTGGACGGTGCGTCTGCGCCCGGGCATCTTCTTCGCCGACGACCCGGCCTTCCAGGGCCGGCCGCGTGAGCTGGTAGCGCAGGACTATGTCTACGCCATCAAGCGTTTTGCCGACCCGGCCGTGGTCTCGCCCAGTTGGAGCGAGATCGAGGAACTCGGCCTGCTGGGGCTGGCGGAGTACCGCACGGAAGTGCGCAAACGCGGCGTTCCCTTCGACTATGACCATCCCATCGAAGGCCTGCGCGCGCTGGACCGCTACACGCTGCAGTTCCGGGTGAAGGAAACCCGCCCGCGCCTGATGGAGACCTTTGCGCAGAGCGACCTGTACGGCGCCGTGGCGCGTGAGGTGATCGACGCCTATCCCGGCCAGTCGGCCGCCCACCCGGTGGGCACCGGGCCCTTCGTGCTCACCCAGTGGCGACGCAGTTCGCGCATGGTGCTGGAGCGCAACCCCCAGTACCGGCCACGTTTCTATGACCAGGAGGTCCAACCCGCGCCTGAGGATGCCGATGGGCAGGCCCTGGTGGCCCGCCTGAAGGGACGCCGCCTGCCCATGATCGACCGCGTGGAGATCAGCGTCATCGAGGAAACCCAGCCGCGCTGGCTCTCCTTCCTCAACGGGGAGTTCAACTTCATCGAGCGCGTGCCGGAGGACTTCATCACCCAGGCCATGCCCAACGGCAAGCTCGCCCCCAACCTGGCCAAGCAGGGCATGAAGGCCTATCGCGTCACCGCGACGGACGTGATGTTCACCGTGTTCAACATGGAAGATCCGGTGGTCGGCGGCTACACGCCGGACAAGGTGGCCCTGCGCCGTGCGATCGGCCTGGCGCTGGATGTGAACCGCGAACTCAGCGTGGCCCGGCGGGGGCAGGGTTATGTGGCGCAGTCGCTCTACATGCCCAACACCACCGGCTTTGATCCGGCGTTCAAGAGCGAGAACGGCGACTTCGACCCCGCCCGCGCCAAGGCCCTGCTGGACCTCTACGGTTATGTGGACAAGGACGGCGATGGCTGGCGCGACCAGCCTGACGGCCGTCCTCTGGTGCTGGAGAGCCTCACCACGCCGGAGGCCTTCCAACGGCAGATCGACGAGATCTATCAGAAGAACCTGGCGGCCATCGGCCTGCGCATCAACTTCAAGACGGGCAAATGGCCCGAGAACCTCAAGGCCATGCGCGCGGGGCGCTTCTCGATCTGGTCATTGGCCACCTCCGGCTCCAAGCCCGACGGCCAAGACTCGCTGGGCCGGCTCTATTCCGGCCAGATCAACGGGCAGAACTACGCACGTTTCACCCTGCCCGCGCTGGACAAGCTCTACCAGCAGGTCAGCCATCTGCCCGACGGGCCGGAGCGGGCGGCGGTGTTCCTGGAGACCAAGCGCATCTCCGCCGCCTACATGCCCTACAAGTACCGGCTGCACCGCTACATCACGGACATCGCCCGACCCGAGATCATCGGCTATCGTCGGTCGCCGTTCTGGCTCAACTGGTGGGAGTATGTGGACATTGCGGCGGATGGAGCTTCCCCATCCGCCACCCCACCCGCCGGGGCCAGCCCGGCATCTGTCGCGTCTTCATCGGCCCTGTCCCGCTAGCACCCTTGCCCACCATGCTCCTGCGCTTGCCTGTTTCTTCTGTCGACGCCTCGCGATCAGCGCTACAGCGATGCTGGCGGCGGGCGGTTGAAGGCGCAGTCAGCCAGGGTCCCGCAGGCTTAAAGCCGCCCGAGCCGCCCGAGCCGCCCGAGCCGGCGAGCAACCGTGCGCTGGGCGCCCGGGTGATGGCGGTCGTGGTGGGCGTGGCATGTGCCGCGGGCTTGATGGGTGCGGCGAGCTTGTCGGCCGCCACACCTGCGGCCCCTGTCGCCGCCACCTCCGCCACCTCCGCCGCAGCGTCGGCGCCTGCTGCTGACGCTGCCGCTGCCGGTGCCCCCCGCGAGAAGGTGCTGCGGTATGCCTTCCTGGTGGCGGAAAGCACCTTCGACCCTGCGCAGATCAGCGATCTCTATTCGCGCACGGTCACGGCCCATATTTTCGAGTCGCTCTACAACTACGACTACCTCGCCCGGCCCTACAAGCTCAAGGCCAACACGGCGGCGCAGATGCCCGAGTCCACGGACAACTACCGCACCTGGACCATCCGCCTGCGCCCCGGCATCTACTTCTCGGACGATCCGGCCTTCAAGGGCCAGCGCCGTGAACTCACGGCGGAAGATTACGTCTACAGCCTCAAGCGCTTCTTCGACCCCGCCGTGAAGGCGCCGCTGTACTCGAGCTTCCGCCAGGAAGGCATCAGAGGTCTGCAGGCGCTGCGCGACGAGGCGATCAAGACCAGGAAGCCCTTCAACTACGACAAGCCCGTGGAAGGGGTGAAGGCGCTGGATCGCTACACGCTGCAGTTCAACCTGGAGCAGCCCCGCCCACGCTTCATCTACAACCTGGCCGGCGGCGACACCTACGGCGCCGTCGCGCGCGAAGTGGTGCAGGCCTATGGCGGCAGCATCGGCGAGCATCCGGTGGGCACCGGCCCGTTCAAGCTGGAGCAGTGGCGGCGCAGCTCCTTCATCCGTCTGGTGCGCAACCCGGCCTTCCGGGACGTCCGGTATGAGGTGGAACCCAATGCCGACGATGCCGAAGGCCAGGCCCTGCGGGCGCGTTTCCAGGGTCGCCGGCTGCCGCTGGTGGATGCGGTGGAGATCAGCATCATCGCAGAGAGCCAGCCGCGCTGGCTCTCCTACCTGAACCGCGAGTTCGACCTCATCTACACGCTGCCCGAGGAGTATGCGGACGTGGCGCTGCCGCACGGCAAGCTCGCGCCCAACCTCGAAAAGCGAGGCATGCATCTGCATCGGGTGCTGGCGAGCGACCGTTACTTCTACTACTTCAACATGGAAGATCCGGTGGTGGGGGGCTACACACCGGACAAGGTGGCCCTGCGCCGCGCGATTGGCCTGGCGACCGATGTGAGTGCCGAGATCGCCATCGCGCGCCACCAGCAGGCCGTACCGGCGCAGTCGGTGGTGGCGCCCCTGACGTGGGGCTTTGACGAGCATTTCAAGTCCGAGAACGGCGACACCGACCTCGCGCGCGCCAAGGCGCTGCTAGACCTCTACGGTTATGTCGACAAGGACGGCGACGGTTGGCGCGACATGCCGGACGGCAGCCCGCTGGTGGTGGAGGTGGCCTCGACGCCGGATTCACGTTCCAAGCCCTATGACGAGCTCTGGAAGCGCGACATGGACCGGCTGGGCGTCAAGCTGCGCATCCGCATGGCGCAATGGCCGGAGAACCTCAAGGCGGCGCGAGCAGGGCAACTGCAGATCTGGCAACTGGGCTTCAACAACACCACGCCGGATGCGCAACTGGGTCTGGAGCTGGTGTATGGCCCGGCTTCGGGCGGGCAGAACCTGGGCCGTTTCAAGCTGGACCGGTTCGACGAGATCTACCGCCAGATGCTGGTGCTGCCCGATGGCCCCGAGCGCCTGGCCTTGCTGCGCGAGGCCCAGCGCCTGTTGACCGCCTACATGCCGCAAAAGATCCGCGTGCACCGCATGGTGACGGACATCAGCCAGCCCTGGGTGATCGGGTACCGGCGTCCCTTCTTCAATCAGTTGTTCTGGCAGTACGTCGATATCGACACGGCATTGCAGCCCAGGTTCTGATGGGCCCACGCCAGGCGTGCCCGGCAAGGCCCATGGGCAGGCAGGGCTACACTGCCCGCCATGCCCATCCCCCCTTCATTCCGTCGGCCCCTGTGCAGGCCGTTGGCCCCGGATTGCCGTTCTCAGCGCGTTGACGTGAAGCCCCCGATGGCCCGGCGTGGCGGCATGGCGTGATGTTCGGTTTCTTCCGCATTTCCTTCCGCCAGGTGCTGCTGATCGGCTTTCTGCTGATCGCCGGCTTGTTGTCGGCCGCATCGTTGGGCGCGCTGCTGACGCTGGAGCGGCTGACGGTACAGGGCCGTGAGGCCGTGCTGCGCGCCGCCCGCATGGGCAACGAGGTGCAGCAGCTGGCTGAACGCAGCGTGAGCATGGAGCGTGCGGCCCGGCAGTACCTGGTGCTGGAGGACCGCAGCCTGCGCCAGCGCTTCGAGGACGATGCCGAGGACGCTGAACGCCTGCTGCAGCAGCTGCGCGACCAATCGCTCTACCCCGAGCCCCTGGAGGCCTGGGCGAACAAGCTCGCTGAAATCCGCAGCCTGCTCGACCTGGCCTCGCGCGCAGGGCCCGCGCGCCGCAAGGAAACCGACCTCACCGCCAAGTTCCGCGACCTGGGCGCCCTGACCGCCAAGCTGGCAGACATGGTGCGCCAGCACACACAGCAGAGCAACGGCTCGCTGCAGGACCAACTGGAAAGCGGCCGGGTGAAGCTGGGCCAGCAGGTGCTGGGGGCCATCGGGCTGTCCGTGTTGCTGGCGCTGGCCTTCGGCTTCTGGCTCACGCGGCCGCTGCGCCGCCTGGAACAGGCCATCGTGCGTCTGGGCGAAAACCGCCTGGAGGAGCCCATCGACTTCCGCGGCCCTGCCGACTTGCAGTCCCTGGGTCAGCGCCTGGACTGGCTGCGCCTGCGCCTGGGTGAGCTGGATGCCGACAAGGCACGGTTCCTGCGGCACATTTCCCATGAATTGAAGACCCCGCTGGCCGCGCTGCGCGAGGGCGTCTCGCTGCTGGAAGACGAAGTGGCCGGTGTGCTGAACGACAAGCAGCGCGAGGTCGCCCGCATCCTGCGCGACAACACTGCCGTGCTGCAGCGCCAGATCGAAGACCTGCTGCGTTTCAACGCGGCTGCCTTCGAGGCCCGCCGCCTGCAGCGCCAGCCCACCGAGCTGGCCTCCCTGATCCAGGGGACGATCGACGCCCAGCGGCTGCAGTGGCAGGTACGAGACTTGCGAATCTCCGTGGAGGGGGGGCCGCAGGAGATCGAGGTGGATCCGGACAAGCTGGGCGCCGCGTTCGGCAATCTGCTCTCGAACGCGATACGCTTCGCCCCGCCGGGCGGTGGGATTCGTTTTGAACTTTCTCGCCGGGACGGCCACTTGCTCATCGACCTGGGCGACGACGGTCCGGGCGTTGCGCCCGCCGATCGCGCCCGGATCTTCGAGCCCTTCTACCGTGGGGAACGCCAGCCGGAGAACGCCTTGCGCGGCACCGGCATTGGCTTGTCCATCGTCAAGGAGTACATCGCCGCACACGGCGGGCAAATCGACCTGATGCCCTCCGAGCGCGGTGCCCATTTCAGAATCAGCCTGCCATGCAGCCACACGCACCTTCCCCCCGCCACGTCCTGACGCCGACCACGCTCGCCGCTGTGCTGACCCTGCTGCTGGTGGGCTGTGCCCCGCTGCCGCCCAAGACCATCGTCAAGGAAGTGCGGGTAGAGGTGCCGGTGCAGGTGCCGACCGTCAGCCCGGCGGATGCAGCTGCGCGCAGCCTGCTGGCCTATCACGACCGCATCCGGCAGATGCAGGCGCCCGAACTGGCCCAGGAACTGCAGCCCCGGGACGACGCTGCCCAACCGCCCGCTGCGGCCGTACCGCTGGCCCTGGCGCTGATGACCAACCACGGGCAAGGCGAGCTGGCGCGAGCCCAGACGCTGCTGGAGCAGGTGCTGCGCCAGCCCGACGCCGGCGACTGGAAGCCGCTGGCGCAACTGCTGCTGGACCGGCTGGTGGAGCAGCGCCGCCTGGAGGACCAGGCCGACAAGCTCAACCAGCAGCGCGGCAGCCTGCAGCAACGGCTGGATCAGGCCAACCAGAAGCTGGAAGCGCTCAAGGCCATCGAACGCAGCCTGGTCGCGCCACGTCCCAGCGCCACGGCGGCCAGTGCGCCGGCCAGCGGGGCGTCCAAATGACCGGCACGCGCCTGCTGCTGGTCGATGACGACGCCGACCTGCTGAAGCTGCTGTCCATGCGCCTGGACGCGGCAGGTTACGACGTCACCGCCGTCGCCTCCGCCGAGGCGGCGCTGACCCATCTGGCGGTTCAGCGCCCTGCACTGGTCCTGAGCGATGTGCAGTTGCCGGGCATGGACGGCCTGGCCCTGTTCGATGCCATCCGTGAGCGCCATCCGGCCTTGCCGGTGATCCTGCTCACCGCCCACGGCACCATTCCGGATGCGGTGGCCGCCACGGCGCGCGGGGTCTACACCTATCTCACCAAGCCCTTTGACGGGCGTGCGCTGCTGGACACCATCGCCCAGGCGCTGGCCCTCACGGCGCCCCAAGGGGATGTCGAACAGCATGGCGACACGGCCTGGCGCGAAGGCATCGTCAGCCGCTCCAACATCATGGCCGAGGTGCTGGCGGAGGCCAAGCTGGTCGCCACGTCCCAGGCCAGCATCCTGATCCGGGGCGAAAGCGGCACCGGCAAGGAACTGCTGGCCCGCGCCATCCATGCGGCCAGCCCGCGCGCCGGCAAGCCCTTCGTGGCGGTCAACTGCGGCGCCATTCCAGAGGCGCTGCTGGAGTCCGAACTGTTCGGCCATGTGAAGGGCGCCTTCACCGGCGCGGTCAGCAACCATCGGGGCCTTTTCCAGGCGGCGGACGGCGGCACCCTGCTGCTGGACGAGATCGGCGACATGCCGCTGCCGCTGCAGGTCAAGCTGCTGCGTGTGCTGCAGGAGCAGCAGGTGCGGCCGGTCGGGTCCAGCGAGACCGTGCCCATCGATGTGCGCATCCTCTCCGCCACCCACCGCGACCTCGACCTGGCCATGGCCGAGGGCCTGTTCCGCGAGGATCTTTATTACCGGCTGAATGTGGTCAGCATCACATTGCCCAGCCTGAACGAGCGGCGTGAGGACATTCCGCTGCTGGCGCAGCATCTGCTGAACCGCCTGGCCGCCAAGTACGACAAGCGCCTCAACGGCTTCGCACCGGACGCCTTGAAGGCGCTGAGCATGGCCACCTGGCCCGGCAATGTCCGCCAACTGCACAACGTGGTGGAACAGGTCTGCGCCCTGGCGACCTCACCGCTGATCCCGCTTTCGCTGGTGCAACGCGCGCTGCGGGTGCCCAGCATGGAAGTGCTGAACTATGCCCAGGCCCGGGAACGGTTTGAGCGGGAGTACCTGGTGGGGCTGCTCAAGCTCACCGACGGCAACGTGGCGGACGCCGCACGCCTGGCGGATCGCAACCGCACCGAGTTCTACCGATTGCTGCAGCGCAATGGCCTGAACCCCGGTCTTTTCCGCGCAGATCCCCCTGTCGCTGAATAGCGACAAGAAAAAACTCAGCCAAATCAATAACTTGGAGTATTTCGCCGTAGATCCGTCGCCGCCCGGCGACACATAAGCGGGAAAAATTACGCATCCCCTGCGTAAGTCATTGATTCATAACGGTTAAGTTGCATGGCACGGGTGTTGCATAAGACCCTGTCACATGCGTACTCCTGCCCCCACCCTCACCCCCCGATACGCCGGCCTCCTGATGGGCCTGGCGCTCATGCTTCGCTGCGCCGCAGCACAGGCTTTCGGCTTCGACGATGTGGCCGAGCGTGCACGGGCCCTCGCGGCCAAGCCTTACCAACCCGCCACCCAGGCGCTGCCGGCCGAACTCAAGAATCTTGATTACGACGGCGCACGAGACATTCGCTTCAAGCCGGCCCGCGCCCTGTGGCGCGAGGACAAGCTGCCCTTTGAAGTGATGTTCTTCCACCTCGGTCACTACCAGACCGAAGGCGTGCGGGTGAACGAGATCACCGGAGCGGGCGCCCAGCCCGTGCCCTTTCGCAAGGACGACTTCGACTACGGCAAGAACAAGCTTTCGCCGCAGAAGTGGGGCGATCTGGGCTTTGCGGGGTTCCGCGTGCACTACCCGCTGAACAACAACCAATACAAGGACGAGCTGGTCGTCTTCCAGGGCGCCTCGTATTTCCGCGCCCTGGGCAGCGGCCAGCATTACGGCCTCTCCGCCCGCGGCCTGGCCATCGACACGGTGGGCGGCAAGGGCGAGGAATTCCCCCGCTTCACCGAGTTCTGGATCGAACGCCCGGCCGCTGACGCCAAGGCGCTGACCATCTACGCGCTGATGGACTCCAAGAGTGTCAGCGGCGCCTACCGATTCGTGGTGCAGCCCGGCACCGACACCGTGGTGGATGTGAAGGCCCGTGTCTTCCTCCGTACACCGGTCGCGACGCTGGGCCTGGCCCCGCTGACCAGCATGTTCCTGTTCGGCGAGAACCAGCCCCAGGTCGGCGACTTCCGCCCCGAGGTGCATGACTCCGACGGCCTGATGGTCAACAGCAGCTCCGGTGAATGGATCTGGCGCCCGCTGATGAACCCCAAGGGCACCTTCACCACCTCGTTCAGCCTGCCGGGCGTGCGCGGCTTTGGCCTGATGCAGCGGGACCGCCGCTTCTCCAGCTACGAAGACATCGAGGCCCGCTACGAAAAGCGTCCCTCGGCCTGGATCGAGCCCGTGGGTGACTGGGGCCCGGGCCGCGTGGAGCTGATGCAGCTGCACACGCCGGACGAGACCCACGACAACATCGTGGCTTATTGGGTGCCTGCCAAGCAGCCCGCGCCCGGCCAGCCGCTGGACTTTGCCTACAAGCTGCACCAGCAGGGCGACGATCCCCAGCAGCGCCCGCCCGGCGCCTGGGCGGTGCAGACCCGCACCGGCTACAGCTACGCCAAGCTGGCCGCCAACGAGGTGCAGTACATCGTTGATTTCGAAGGCCCGTCGCTCAAGGCGCTGCCGCCCAACGCCGAGGTCAAGGCCCAGCTGAGTGCCAACGCCAATGGCCAGATCACCGAAGCGAACGCCTATCCCAACCCCGTCACCGGCGGCTGGCGCATGACCGTTCGTGCCAAACAACTTCGCCCCGGGCAGCCGCTTGAGCTGCGCGGTTTCCTCCAACAAGACAACAACGTACTGACCGAAACATGGAGCCTCGTACTACCTCCCCAATGAGTGCCGGCCTCGCCGGCCCGGCGGGCGCCAGCGCTCCGTCGGTCAATCGTGGTGCCATGGTGCCGCGTCCGTGGTTCAGCGAAGCGCCCGTTGAGGGTGCGCTGCCTGCGGCGCCGGAACTGGCCCCTTGGGAACGCGCTGCCCGTCGTCGGCGCCGTGCACTGATGCTTTCCATCGGTGCTGCCACCACGCTCGCCACCGGTGTGCTGCTGCGCACGCAAGGCGGCTGGGCCTCGCCCGGTCTGCCGCTGCTGCTGCAGTGTCTGCACCTGAGCCTGTTTGTCTTGCTCTTTGCCTGGGTGAGCGCCGGTTGCGTCACGGCCGTGATGGGCTTCTGGGTGCAACTGCGTGGTGACCGACATGCCCTGTCGGCCCACCAGGCCGGCAACGGCCCCATCAGCGCGGACGCCCGTACCGCCCTGGTGATGCCGATCTGCAACGAGGACGTGACCACCGTGTTCGCCGGCCTGCGTGCCAGCTGCGAGTCACTGGCCGCTGCAGGCGCGCTGCGCCTGTTCGACGTCTACATCCTCTCCGACAGCAGCGACCCGGAATGCCGCACGGCTGAACTGGCCGCCTGGGCGGAGCTGCGCGAGCAGTTCGCTGGCCAGGGCCGCATCCATTACCGCTGGCGCCAGCGCCGGGTCAAGAAGAAGGCCGGCAATGTGGCCGACTTCTGCCGCCGTTGGGGCCGCAACTATCGCTACATGGTGGTGCTGGATGCCGACAGCGTGATGAGCGGCGACTGCCTGCTGACGCTGGTGCGCCTGATGGAAGCCAACCCGCGCGCCGGCATTTTGCAGGCCGCCAACCAGGTCTGCGGCCACGAGACGCTGCATGCGCGTGCTCAACAGTTCGCCAGCCGCGTGACCGGCCGTCTGTTCGCCGCCGGCATGCAGTACTGGCAACTGGGCGAGGCCCACTATTGGGGCCACAACGCCATCATCCGCGTTGAACCGTTCATGAAGCACTGCGCGCTGGCGCCGTTGCATGGCAAGGACATCATGTCGCACGACTTCGTCGAAGCGGCCCTGATGCGCCGTGCCGGCTATCAGGTGTGGCTGGTGCATGACCTGGTGGGCAGCTACGAACAACAGCCGCCGCACCTGCTGGCCGAGCTGCAACGCGACCGCCGCTGGTGCCAGGGCAACCTGCAGAACGTGCGTCTGGTGGCGGAGCCCGGCCTGCATTCGGTGCACCGTGCGATGCTGGTGACCGGGGCGCTGTCTTACTTCGCAGCGCCGCTGTGGTTGCTGTATGTGTGCCTGGGCGCCCTGCTGTGGAACGTGGGTGGCAACGATGCCTTCCACCCCTTCACGCCCGACGGCCGCCTCGCACCGGGCGTACTGGCCCTGTGGGTGGGCACCATTGGCATGTTGACGCTGCCGCGTCTGCTGTCGGTGGGTTCGGTGCTGCTGCGTGGTGAGCAGGGTGAATACGGCGGTGCCCTCAAGCTGTTGGCCAGCAGCGCCGTGGAAGCGGTGATGGCCCTGCTGCAGGCGCCCCTGCGCATGGTCGCCCACAGCATCTTCTGCCTGGTGGCACTGACCGGCATCTCGCTGGAGTGGAAGTCGCCCCCGCGGTCGGCCGAAGACGTGTCCTGGAAGGAAGCATTCGCCGCCTTCGGTCGCCCAGGTCTGTTCGCGCTGGCCGTGGCGGTGGTGCTGGCGGTGCTGCGTCCCTCCACGGTGCTGTGGATTGCGCCGATCGCCCTGCCGCTGATGCTGGCGGCGCCGATCACCGTGTTCACGAGCCGTGCCTTGCTGGGTGCCCGTCTGCGCAAGCTGGGCCTGCTGATGATCCCCGAGGAGAGCCGCACACCGACGGTGCTGCAGCACGCCTGGGCCTATGGTCAGCAGAACCGTCGCCTGCCGGGCTGGGCCGACATGCTGGAGAACCGCCGCCTGCTGACCCTGGCCTGCCAGGCGATGGGCCACCGTGACACCGGCCGTGGGCTGCGGGCGCATGTCCGTGACCTGCACCTGTCGCGCATTGCCATGTTGCCCAGTGCGCTGCACAGCCTGGCCGCCAATGAGCGCATGCGCTTCCTGAGCGAGCCCAGCCATCTGCTGCGCTTGAGCCAGCTGAAGGCCGCCTGATCCGCTGACCGTTGCTCCGGCGCGGGCCGTGGTTGTCCACTTCGGTGGCACCCGGCCCGCGTTTCTATTTGGGGCCGCAGAAAGGGCCCTTCTCCCTGCACTGGCCGTGGCGACGTGCGAGGACAGGGCTGACGCGGTTCAGGGCCGTACGGCGGGCGTTTCAAGCGGGAGACCGTTGGCACGCTGCATCAGGTAGAGCTCCACCTGCGTCAGTTCCTCTTCATTCAGCGGCGCCGCCCGCACGCCGGTGGTGCAGTTGAGCAGCCGGCGAGGCAGGGAGCCCAGGCCCTGCCACTCCAAGCGATACAGCGGATAACCCGTTGCCAGCCCGGAAGGGATGACGGCGCCGGCCAGGCGCTGCCCGGCCCGATCCTCATGGCACTGCGCGCAGGAGAGGTTGAGCTGCCCGATGCGGGCGCGGTAGAGCGCTTCACCTGCCTGGCGCCAAGGCGTGAGGCGCTCATCCTCCGGTGGGTCAATCGGCAGGCCCCGGGACTGCTGGCCAATGTAGGCAGCCAGGGCCAGCAACGGTTCGCTCTCGTTGGGCCAGGCCGCTTGTTCCTGATGCGTGGTGCGGCAGCGGTTGATCTGCTGGAGCAGCGTCACGGGGCGCTGCAGGGCGTCCGAGAACGCAGGGTATCGGTTGGCGGTGCCGGCAAGGCCGGACGCATGACAGCCGGCGCATGCGGGCTTGCCATTGGTGGGCGCCGCCTTCCAGAGGTCAGCGCCGCTCGCGACCCAGAGCATGGCCGGGTTTTGGGCATCACTGCGCTGCATGGCCTTCAGGGCGGGGGTCATGAAGTCGAATCCGGAGCGCTGAGCCGGCGCCGCCATTGACGCGGACTGTGCCGGGGACAGTGCCCGCGCGCGTGCCTGTGCCTGTGCTGCGGGCCCGCCGCTGCCCGCGCCGAGCAGCCATGGCAGGGTGGCCAGTGCGAGCCGCAGGGTACCCCGCCGCAGCACGCACCGGCGCTTGAGCATCACCCCTGCACCTCCAGCATCCGCACCTCTTGCTGCTCGAACCCATGGTCGCCGGTCCACCGGAACGCCACCTGCCCGCTGCGCTCCGCCACGAGCGTGAAGGCGCAGTAAGGGTTGGCGGCGATGGCTGGGAACAGGTCCAGGCTGATCACCGTCTGGTCCAGGTAGCGGCACTCAAAGTGGGTGATGATGTCGCGGGGGACGAGCCGGCCCTGCTCGTCGCTGCGGTGGCCTGTTTCCATCGGGTGGGCAATGAGCCATTGCACCTCGATGGCTTCGCCGCGTCTGGCTTGTGCAGGCAGCGTGATGCGCGTGATGGCCATCGCTTCAACCTCCTTCAATGCATGCGGCCAGCGTGACGATCACGTCCACGCGGTGCGACCACCACCTGCCGTCCTGCGTCTGCGCCAGTGCCACCAGTTGCTGGCTGGTGGCCAGACGGATTCGCGTCGCAAGCCGGGCACCCGTGGGGCCTGGCGGGAGCCGGGCCTGCAGAACTTCGCGCTGCGGGTTCAACTCGTTGAAGAGTGCCAGCGCCCTCGCGGGTTGGGTCGTGGACAAGGTCACCGGCACCGCATTGCCGTTCTCGATCAGCGGTGCAACGTCCAGACGCACTTGGCCCACGCGGGGCACCTGCCCTTGGGTGAACGCGAGGATGGCCTGCTCGAGCTCCGCACGGTTTGCCCAGGCCGGGTGTGGAAGTAGCGCGGCCATGGACAGGGTCTGCAGCACCAGGCGTCGGCTGGCCATCATTTCAGCGTCCCCAAGTAGGCCACGATGTCCTCGATCTGTTGGGCCTCCAGAATGGGCCTGCCCTCCAACTCACGCGCCACGCGCTGCAGGCCGGCCTCCGGTCCGGCCCGGTAATACGCCGGCATGACCGTCTGCGCATTCACCGCCTGCGGTGCCACCAGCCGCAGCCGCAACTGACCTTCGGCCAGACGTTGCGCCACGCCTGCCAGATCCGGCGCCAGGTTGCCTTGCTGCCGCTCCTCCGGGATGGGCGCGGCATGGCAGAGCAGACACAGGCTTTGAGACCGGCTGGCCACCAGCGCACGGCCCCGTGCCACATCGCCTTTCAGCCCGCCCAGAGGCTGATTGATGGCGTCCCCTTCCAGCTGGAAGGGCAGCAAGGCACTTGTGGCCAGCAGCATGACGGCGATGGGCATGGCGGGGACTTCGGTGGCCGGGGAGGCTTCGGGCGCTGGATGAGACGGACGGGTCGGTGCTGAAGCGCCTCATTCGGCGCCACGCGCGCTCAAGCCGCCTTCGGTTTGAGCTGATGCCGGGACAGCGGCAGATCTCGGATCCGCTGCCCCGTGGCCGCGAAGATGGCGTTGAGCACGGCCGGTGCGGCCACGGCGATGGTTGGCTCGCCCACACCACCCCAGAAGCCCCCGGACGGCATCACGATCGACTCCACCTGCGGCATGTGCTCCATCTTCACCACCGGATAGGTGTGGAAGTTGTCCTGTTGCACGCGGCCGTCCTTGAGCGTGATCTCACCGAACAGCGCCGCCGAGAGCCCGTAGACAAAACTGCCCTCCACCTGCGCCTGGATCTGCTGCGGATTGACTGCATGGCCGGGGTCCGTGGCCGCGATGATCTTGTGGATCTTCAGCGTGCCGTCCTTGGCCACCGACACCTCTGCACACGCCGCCACATAGCTGCCGAAGCCCATGATCTGGGCCAGGCCGCGGTATCGACCCTTGGGGGCCGGCTTACCCCAACCCGCCTTGTCCGCCACCGCATTGAGAACGGCCAGGTGTTTGGGGGACTGCGCCAGCAATTCGCGGCGCAGCGCCAGGGGGTCCTTGCGGGTAGCGTGGGCGATCTCGTCGATGAAGCTCTCGACATAGATCGCGTTCTGGTTGAGGTTCACCCCGCGCCAGAAGCCGGGTGGCACTGGCGGGTTGCGCATCGCGTGGTCGATGAGCAGGTTCGGCACGGCATAACCGAACGCGCCTTCGGCGCCGCCCTGGTTGAGGCCCTGGAACACCACTGGGTCCAGACCGTTCTTGATGTTCTGAGGAAAGATGTCCGCCACGATGGACTGGCCCGAGATGCGCATGTGCAGGGCCTGCAGCTGCCCTTTGGTGTCCAGCCCTGCTGTGAACTTGCACTGCGTGATCGGGTGGTAGCGGCCGTGCTGCATGTCCTCTTCACGGCTCCAGATCAACTTGACCGGTGTACCGGGCAGCGCACGGGCGATGGCAACGGTCTGCCGCACCCAGTCGTGCACAGCACCTCGTCGGCCAAAGCCACCGCCCAGGTGCAGCTTGTAGACATCACACTGCGCGGGCGGCAGGCCGGCGGCTTCGGCGGTGGCGGCCAGCGCGGCTTCACCGTTTTGCGTCGGGGTCCAGACCTCGCAACGCTCCGGCGTCCAGCGCGCCGTGGCGTTCATGGTCTCCATCGTGGCGTGGTTCTGGTGCGGGTAGCTGTAGACCGCCTCGATGCGGCGTGCCGCCCCCGCAAGCCCGGCGGTGAGGTCGCCCTGGCGCTGGCCGACCACTGCCTCCGGGGCGTCCAACCCGGCCTTGAGCATGGCGGCAATCTGCTCGCTGTCCAGCTTGGCGTTGGGGCCTTCATCCCACACGATGGGCAGTGCGTCCAGCGCCGTCTTGGCGTGCCACCAGGTGTCCGCCACCACGGCGACGGCGGAGTCACCCACGGGCACCACTTTCCTGACGCCGGGCTTGTTCGCGATGGCTGCGGCATCAAAGCTCTTGAGCTTGCCGCCAAAGACCGGGCAGTCCTTGATCGCGGCATTGAGCAGGCCGGGCATCTTGAGATCTATGCCGTAGACCTGGCTGCCGTCGAGCTTGCCGCGTGTGTCCAGCCGCTTGAAGGGCCGGCCCGCAATCTTCCAGTCCTTGGGGTCTTTCAGCGTGATGTCGGCTGGCGGCGTCTGGGTGGCGGCCTTGGCAGCCAGTTGCCCATAGGTGGCGCTGCGGCCGCTGGCGGCATGGCGCACTTGGCCGGGTGCGGTGCTCAGCTCGCTCACCGGCAGCTGCCATTCATCGGCGGCGGCCTGTATCAGCATCAGGCGAGCGCTGGCGCCGCCCTTGCGCATGTAGTCATGGGATTCGCGCACGCCCCGGCTGCCTCCCGTGGAGAAGCTGCCCCAGATGCGGTTGCGCGCCAGGTTCTGACCCGGGGTGGGGTATTCGGTCTTCACGCGGGCCCAGTCGCAATCCAGCTCCTCGGCCACCAACTGGGCCAGCCCGGTGAGGGTGCCTTGGCCCATCTCGGAGCGGGCGATGCGGATGATCACGGTCTCGTCGGGCTGGATGACGACCCAGGCGTTGATTTCTGGGGGGGTGCCAGGGGCGGCTGTCTCGGCTGCGAAACCGGGAACGTGGAAGCCCACCATCAGCCCACCAGCCACCGCCGAGGACTGCAGGAACAGGCGGCGGCTCCATGGGTGCGGCGCGTTCATGCTTCGCTCCCGTTGGGGTCCAGCAGCCGGATGGCGATGGCCTTTCGGTTCACTTGGCCAGCCGCCAGGTGGATGGCGGCACGCACCCGGTTGTAGGTGCCACATCGACAGATATTGGTGATGGCGGTGTCGATGTCCGCATCCGTCGGTTTGGGCTTTTGCTTCAATAGCGCGGCGGCGGCCATGATCATGCCGCTCTGGCAGAAGCCGCATTGCGGCACGTCCAGCGCGGCCCAGGCCTTCTGCACCGGGTGGCTCGCATGGGCGGCGAGGCCTTCGATGGTGGTGATGCGGTCGGTGGGGGCCACCGTGGAGAGCGGGCGTACGCAGCTGCGTACGGCTTCCCCGTTGAGGTGTACGGTGCACGCGCCGCATTGGGCCAGGCCGCAGCCGTACTTGGTGCCGGTGAGCCCCAACTGCTCACGCAGTGCCCACAGCAGCGGCGTGTCGCCATCGGCGTCCACATTCAGTGTCTTACCGTTCACATGCAACTGAGCCATGACATCTCCCCTGCGGTGGAGCTTTGACTTTAGCGATGGGACGGGGCGATGGCGTGGGGGATTCTGCTGATCGCTGGTGCTGATCGCTGTTGCTGATCGCGTTCGGGCCCGGTTACTCCTCCAGGAACGACCAGGTGACTGCTCCGTCGAATTTGCGAACACGTACCGAGGCGATCAACGCCGGATCGAAATTCCCGAGATTGACACCATGTCTTTCACCGGGCTCCAGCGTGATTGGCTCCCAGTGGGTGACGCAGCCGCAGTGTTTGCAGTGGATCGTGCGCAGGGTTTTGTCGCCCTGCACATAGGCCACGGTCGATTCGGGATGGCCTTCGATCTTCACGGTGCCAAACGCGAAGTACACCCAGGGTCCGCCGATCCGGCGGCAGAGGGAGCAGTTGCATCTCGTGGCGACTTCGGGCGTCGATGGGAGCGTGAGCCGGACGGCTCCGCAGTGGCAAGCGCCTTGATGCGTCATCAGAAGCTCCCGTTGAATGAGGTCGCCGGAGCCTACCTCAAGGCGGCCAGCCGCCCTGAAGTCATGGAACCGTGATCAGTCGCAGCTATACCGGAAGCTGCCGTCCAGATCCAGCGGCAACACCAGCGTGCGGATGTTGGCAGCGCGCGAGGCCGTGCACAGCTTGTCGCGAGCACCGCTGGTGTTCTTGACGTACTTGCTGGCGTATTCCGCATTGAACACCGGCTTGTTGTTGGACGTGAACGCGCTGTAGCCGCCGCACTCGCTGTATTCGTTGCACTGCTCGTTGACGGCGAAGTCGAAGGAGGGCTGAAGGGCGGCAATCTGGTCGACGTCGTTCTTCAGGCCGATGCCCAGCCCCCGGGCATGGGCTTGTGTGGCCAGGAACTGGTTGTAGTCCAGCTGCGTGGCTGCGGTGAGCGGCAGGCCGCTCTTGTTCGTGTAGCCATCGACGTTGTCCGGCTCCACGGCATCACAGCCCTTGGACTTGGCCAGGTCCAGGCGGGCCGTCATGACGGCGCGCACGGTCGCGGAGCGTGTATCCACCCAGTACTCGCCGGGCCAGCCGTCCAGCCCCTTGCCTTTATCGGCTGTGATGAACTGGGCGTAGTCCGAGCGCCAGTCTTCCGCGCTGCCGGCGGAGAAGTAGCACACCACCCGGCGGCCAGCGGCTTTCAGTTGGGCAATGGTGGCGGCGGTGTTGTCGAACAGGTCGATGTCGTAGACCGTCGCGTTCACGGTGGTGTCCAACTTGCCGGTGAGTTGCCAGGTCCAGGTAGCAGTCGCCGTGGGCTTGTACCAGGAACCTGGTGCAGGGGCCGGTGCGGGCGCCGGAGCAGGTGCTGGTGCTGGTGCTGGTGCTGGTGCTGGTGCTGGTGTGGGAGCAGGGGCAGGGGCCGGTGTGGGAGCCGGAGCAGGCGCCGGTGTTGGGGCCGGCGCAGGGCTGGGCGCCGGAGAAGGTGCGGGTGTCGGCGCGGGAGCCGGGGCGGGTGATGGCGCCGGTGTGGGCGCAGGAGCCGGTGCCGGAGCGGAAGCCAACGAAGAGAGGCTGAAGATCTCGTTCGCGTTGCTGCTGCTGCAGGTGGCGGTGGAGAAGCCCAGCGTGCCCAGCTTGGACGCCCCCACCAGGCACAGGCCGCTGGCGATGTTGCGCAGCTCGACGTGCAGGCCATCCGCCTGCATCAACACCTGGAACTGCTGGCTGGTGCTGGTGTCACAGGTGTCGAGCTGCACATAGGCGCCGGCACGAGTGCTCTCGGGCTTCAGGCAGGCGCCCTTGATGCTGGCCGATTCAATCGTGTAGACCGAAGAGCTTCCGCTCACCGGATGGAACACGAAGTTCTGATCAGTGCCGCCGCTGCAGGCACTCAGCTTGACGTCCCAGCTGGACACGGCCTGCGTGCAGGCGTTGAGGGCACTGGCCACGATGGTGGTGGTGGTGCTGGGCAGTGCTGCCGCAGCGGCCTGGATGGACACACGGCCACGGGCCTGGCTGATCGAGGTATCGGTGCTTTCGGTGGCCGCCGCAGCGGAAGCCGTTGGCGCGGTGTCGGCGCCCGTGCCACCACCGCACGCGGTGAGCAGGCTCAGCGTTGCGCAGCTGCTCAGCACGGAAACCAGGTAGGTCAGGCGCGAACCATGGCTGGTGTCAGCTGAGAACCGAGCGGCACCGAACGCGGGGCGGTACTTCGGAGCGGGTGCGGGATCGGGGAGCTTGTGAGCCATGGTCTTGCCGGAGGGGATTGGAAGTCGGCGCATTCTTGTCGTGATTGTTTTGGGATGTGTATTCAATTGAAATCGAAGACACATGGCGCCGTGGCGACCGCCGTTGACTGCGGTAGATCGGGGTTGCCCGCTGATCGGACTTGGCGGGTGTTTGAGGATGAATCCCGCGAATTGCGCGGGGTCACCGGTTCTTTAAGGACGCGGTCATATTCGGGCGATGCCGTCTCCCGACGGCGGCGCCTCACATCAGGAGACATTTCAGGCGTAGATTCAACAACTCGTTGCCCTGCCGCGTGCACGGCGATGTTGCTCGGACGGTCAATGGCCAAGCGGCTTGGTCGTTTGATGCTGACGCGCCTTGCAGCAGGGAAGCTCTGCACAACTCCTCGCGGCCGATGTGACCCCGCTTCGGGCGGTCCGCCGCGTTGCAAATCCTCGCCATAGCCCCGCTATGGCGGTGGTTTGCGCCTTGCGCCCCATCCCGAATGGGGGCCTCCGCGGCTCGCGGGAGTCATACATAGCTTCCTTAGCCGCCGCCGCCCCACATGTCGCGGCGCGGCTCTAATAGAAGAAATTTTCGCGGAGAAGGTCAAGCGATGAAGGCTGGTCAGTCAGGCCGAGCGACCTTCATAGGCATCGAGCAATTTGTACAACTGCTGGAGATCTATGCTCTGGCCTGACGCACCTTCCAGCTCGTCGACTCGACTGCGGATGAGGTGGAATTCACTCTCCCCACGAATGGAGCCGCGCGCCTTCACCTTGGTGATCCGCTCGGCGGTCTTGGCGAGGAAGTCTGGATAGTGGGCCAGCGTCGCCGACGCCAGGGCCTTCGCTGCGTGCCTGCGAGCCTCTGGATTCATCGCCTGCATCAGCATCGGTGTTTCCCGAAGGCCTTGCTCCATGCCGGCAGCGAGCGCTGACCGAGGTATACCGGCTGGTGGCTCGGCGTATTGGGGGCGGACGCCAGCCCAGTTCTCGGCAAGGCGCCGCGACGTGGAGTCATCCAGCCCCTCCAGGGCATGATGAAACTCATCGAACACGGCAAGCAGTCTGGCGAGCTTGTCGAGGCGTTTGACCATATGTTCCTAGGGCATAACGTGTTGAATCGCAATTTTCAGCGAGGTTTGCGCAGCCGATCGCTCAACCAGGCGAAACGCACGGTCCTCAGCGTGTTTTCACGAAAGAACCTCCAGCTTTCTACCCCGCCGGTGCTGCGGCATGACAATGAACAACACCGCCACGACCAGCGCCAAGCCCAGCAGCACGGCGGCCACATCCATGACGACGGAAATTCGACGGGCGAGGCCCTCGACGTCGTGCCCCATGGCGGGCGCGGCATTCGCAAAGACCAGCACCAGCAGCCCCAGGCCCAACGCGCCGCCCAACTGGTGGGCCACGTTCACCAGGCCCGATGCGGCACCAGCATCCTTCGGGGCGACCCCGGCAACCCCTGCGGCCGTGAGCGGTGCCAACAGCAAGCCTTGCCCGAGGCCGATCAGCACCATGGGCAGGGCCACGCCCGTCCAGTAGCTGGACGCGACACCAGCCTGGCCGAGCCACCCCAAGCCCATCACGCCGAGCAAAAGCCCTGTGACCAGCAGCGCCTCATTGCCGAAGCGGCGAGCGAGCCTGGGCACCGCCATCGCGGAGGCGAAGTTGGGCAGCGTGACCGGTAGGAAGGCCAACCCTGCATGGATCGGACGCAGGTGGAGAACGCCCTGCAAGAACTGGGTGGAGAAGAACCAGAACCCGACCGCCCCGCCAAGAAAGAGCATGCGCGCCAGGTAAGCCCCGGCCCGTTCCCGGTTGGCGAGCAGCCGCAACGGCAGAATGGGTTGACTGACGTTGCGCTCGATCCCGACAAAGATGGCGATCAGTAGCAAGCCGCTCACCAGCGCGGCCAGCGCAAAGCGGTCGCTCCAACCAGCGTCGGCCGCTCGCACCAGTCCGTAGACCAGACTTGTCATACCCAGGGTGGAGCTGAGGGCGCCGCCCATGTCGAACTGCCCCGGCTGCCGCTGCGTCTCTTCGATGTGTCGCCGAGCGGCGGCGATGAGCAACACGCCGATGGGCAAGTTGATGAAGAACCCTGCGCGCCAGGAGACGAGGTCGGCGAAGAGGCCGCCCAGTACCAATCCCAACGTCGCACCCACCCCTGCCGCGGCCGCATACAAGGACAGCGCACGCGTCCGTTCCGGACCCTCCGCAAAGTTGGTGGAAAGCAGGGCCAGTGTCGAAGGCGCCAGCACAGCGGCCCCGGCGCCCTGGACTGCCCGCGCCGCGAGCAGCCAGGTCGCTGATGGCGCGAACCCAATCACCATCGAGGCGAACGTGAACACCGTCAGCCCCAGAATGAACATGCGCCTGCGACCGAGGATGTCACCAGCCCGTGCGCCGAGCAACAGCAAGCCGCCGAAGGTCAGGGTGTATGCATTGGTGACCCAGGACAACTGGGCGGACGTAAAGCCCAGGCTGCTCTGGATTCGCGGCAGCCCGGTGATGACGATGGAAATATCCACCACGATCATCAGGTAGCTGGCCACGATGATGGCCAGGATCGCGCCCGTGTTGCGGGGCGACGGGCTTGGTGCGGTGCGGCTCATGGTGTTCTTCAGATGTCCAGCTTGCGCTCGGCCATCCACTTGACGATGGATGGATCACGATGCGGGAAGAAGCTGCTGGTGTTGGTGTCCAGCGCGGCGATACGCACCAGGTCCGCGTCTTCGAGTTGGAAGTCGAAGATGGCGATGTTCTCGGCCATGCGTTCTTTCCGCACGGACTTGGCGAGGGCCACGATGCCGCGCTGCACCAGCCACCGCAGCACCACCTGGCCCACGGACTTCCCGTGCCGCTGCGCGATGCCCATGAGCACTTCGTTCTGGAAGAGACCATTGCGGCCCTCCGCGAACGGTGCCCATGCCTCGGCCTGAACGCCGATCTCGGTCATGAAGGGTGCGGCCTCGCGCTGCTGCTGGAAGGGATTGACCTCCACCTGATTGACCGCCGGCGCAATCTCGTTGAACGCCTTGATGTCCATCAGGCGGTCCGGATGGAAATTGCTGACGCCGATGGCGCGGAGCTTGCCAGCCCGGTAGGCGTCCTCCATGGCGCGCCAGGAGCCGTGAACGTCTCCGAACGGCTGATGGATCAGGTAGAGGTCCAGGTAGTCGAGCTGCAGCCGCCGAAGCGACTTGTCGATGGCCTGCTGCGTCCGGGCGTACCCCGTCTCCTGGACCCACAGCTTGCTGGTCACGAACAGCTGGTCGCGCGCGACACCGCTGGCCCGAAGGCCTTTGCCCACGGCTTCCTCATTCATGTAGGAGGCGGCCGTGTCGATCAAGCGGTAGCCGGTCTCGATGGCATCCACGACGCTGCGCTCGCACTCCTTGGCGTCAGCGATCTGGAAGACGCCATAACCAGCGATGGGCATCTGAAGACCGTTGTTCAGGACAACATGTTGCATGGGCTGCTCCTCGTGAGACTGTTCAATGCAATGAACTGTAGGGAGCACACTGACATCTGAATAGTGACGTTCAGGTTGATGAATTGGCGCCAAACTGATGACAATCGGCTTGAAGACGCACATCCCGAATCAGGGCCACCTCGGCTCGCGGGAGGTCCGCAGAGGTTCCTAAAGGACATCCGCCATGGCGATCAACGAGCTTCGTTCCATCACCACCTTCATCAAAGCCGCAGAGCTGGGAAGCCTGCGCAAGGCGGCCCTGGCCTTGGGAATCAGCCCACAGGCGGCGAGCAAGGCGCTGGCCCAGCTGGAAACCCACCTGGACGCGCGTCTGTTCCATCGCACCACCCGGGTGATGTCGCTCACCGATGCGGGCCAACGGCTGTTCGAAGACGTGCACCCGTCGCTGCTGGGGATGCAACGGGCACTTCAAACGGCGAGGTCGGCGAAGGATGAATTTGCGGGGCCGCTCCGCATCACGGGGCCACGAACGACGTTCCAGCCGATTCTCTGGCGGCTTGTCGAAGAGTTCTGCGACATGCATCCGGGCATCCAGCCCGATGTGCTGCTGGACGACCGCATCGGGAACTGGGTGGAGGACCGTGTGGACGTTGGGTTCCGCCTGGGCCCCTCGCCCCACGAGGGGGTCATCGCACGCCGTTTGTTTCCGGTACAGCTGCCCATCTGCGGCGCACCTTCCTACTTCCAACAACACGGGGTGCCGCAGACGCTTGCGGACCTGGCGGCCCATCAATGCAGCGCCTACCGACATCCCAGCACCGGGAAGGTGCTGCCTTGGCGCGTGCGCATCGGCGACGAGGCGGCGGACCAGCCGGTGGTGCCCGCCATATGCAGCAATGACGAGCTCTTTGAACTGCAGGCTGTACTGGCGGGGCGTGTGCTGGGGCAACTCGCTGGTGTGACGGCGGCGCCCTACATCCGCTCGGGGCAGCTGGTGCCGGTCCTCGTGGAGAACATGCCCAACTACGCCAGCTACTTCGTCTATTTCGGCAGCAGATCGTCGCAGCCAGCGCGGGCGCGGGCGTTTATCGACCTGGCGCTTCAGAGGTTGGGCGAGACCTGTGAATATGTGCTCAGCCCCAAAGACCTGCGCAGCCACCCACCGGCCAGACGGCCCGCCAGAAAGGCGTGAGGGGAACGACGCACCATTGCGAGGCACCGGGGACGGAACAGGTTGAAACGGCGATGAAACGCTGAATCTGGACACTCCCACTTCAACGCACTGTTTCACCGTGCACGCATGGACATCGTCCGAGCGAGTGGGTGCGTTGTCCGCCTACGAATGGATCGACCTGTCATGACGAATTACCCCCGCGCCAAGCTTGTTGTGCTCACGGCTGCCCTGGCCATGTCCCTGGGGGGCTGCGGTGGAGACGGCGACTCCTCGGACGGCAGCGCCGTTGGCGCGGAAACGCCCGGATCGGCCGCGAGCAGCGTGGACAGCGGCGCAAGTGCGCCCACGACCGGCAGCGGAACCACCACGCCCGACACGGGGACCACCACACCGGTGGTGACGCTCAAAGGCTCGACCGGCGCGACGTTGGACTCGGGGTGCACCACCGCGATTGCCGCCGCCCCCACCCCAGATGCATCGACAACCAGCTCCTTCGGCCTGACGACGAACGACAACGTCTACACCGTGGACACCGGCGCCGGCCTGGTCTTCAAGATCCGGCGAGGCAGCTATTCGAGCAACACGCAGGCGCCTGGGGACCTGACCTCCATGGTCTACAACGGCGTGGAGTATCAAGACGTCACCAGCGGCACCCAGATCAACGCCGGGATGGGATGGATCTACACCACCGTGGGAGAGAACGACGTGGTCCTGGATGCGGTGCAGGTGGACGCGGACCACATCCGGATCACGGTGACCGCGGGCGACATGACGCACTATTACCTGGCGCATCGTGGCGAGGCCAAGATCTACATGGGGACTGTCTTCGCCAGCGAACCCAACCAGGAAAACGAGGGCTTCGTCCGCTACATCGTGCGTGCACTCACTGGCCGGCTCCCGAATGGCCCTGCGGCCTCCAACATGCTGGAGAACACCGCGACGATCGAGGCGTCAGACATTTTCAGCACGGCCACCGGCGAGACCCGCTCCAAGCACTACTCGAATCAACGCCTGCGCGACTGGTACTACATCGGCGCCACAGGCAGCAATGTCGGCCTCTGGGTGGTGCGGGGCAACAGCGAAGGGATGTCGGGTGGTCCCTTCTACCGCAGCCTGCTCAACCAAGGCCTGGATACTCAACAGCAGCTCACCTACATCGTCAATTACGGCATGGCCCAGACGGAGCCGTACCGGATGAATGTGCTCAACACCTACGCGCTGGTCTTCACCGATGGCAGCAAGCCCGCGGTGATTGACACCAGCTGGTATGGCGACATGGGCCTCAAGGGCTGGGTCGCTTCCAGTGCGCGAGGAACGGTCTCTGGCGCCAGCATCACGGGGCTTGATAGCCACTATCGCTACACGGTGGGGCTGTCCAACACCACCGCTCAGTATTGGACGGCGGCCGACGGCACCAGCGGTAGCTTCAGTTGCGCCGGGGTGATCCCCGGGGATTACACCCTCAACGTCTACAAGAACGAACTGGTCGTGGCTTCACAAGCCGTGACGGTGACCGCCGGCGGTACCACCACCGTCAGCCCGATTGCCGTCACCGACCCCTCCAGCAAGGCAGCCCTCTGGCGCATTGGCGATTGGGATGGCTCGCCCACGGAACTGCGCAACGGCGACAAGGTCACCTACATGCATCCGTCGGATGTTCGTATGGCCAGCTGGGCACCTGGCGACTTCGTGGTGGGAACGTCCGCCAACACCGACTTTCCCGCATACATGTGGAAAGACAAGAACAATGGCCAGCGCGTGACCTTCACGCTGACGGCGTCGCAGCTTCTGGCGAGCACCGTACGTATCGGCTTGACGACCTCCTATCTCGGCGCCCGCCCGCAGATTACCGTCAATGGATGGAGCTCGACGCTGCCAGCGGCCCCTAGCCAGCCCAAGACCCGCAGCTTGACGGTCGGCACCTACCGTGGGAATAACACGCTCTATACCTACACCGTGCCAGCGAGCGCGTTGGTCGTGGGCACCAACACCTTGACCATCAGCCTCAATACCGGCTCGACGGGGGACGGGTGGTTGAGCCCGGCAGCGGCGATTGATGCAGTCGACTTTAGTCAGTGACGGGGGGCGGGCGGCTTCATGTGGTGAGATGAAGCGCCCCGCCAGGTGTCTGAAGCGCGGCGTCCGTATTTCATCGTAAGCGGTCAATGAACTGCGCCCTTGGCGCCAACGAGTTGTCGGGGTAGAAGCGATTCAGGCCGCGAGGTCGATGCGCCAGGGCAGCAATGCGGCGTAGTCGTCCGCCGTCTGGGCCTTGGGCAGCGCAACGAACAGTGCGCGCAGGTAGCGGTAGCCGTCGATGCCGTTGACCTGGCAGGTTTGCAGCAGCGAGTACAGGTTTGCGCTGGCATTGGCCCCGGCCACGGTGTCGGCGAACAGCCAGTTGCGTCGGCCGACGCA
>NZ_FOAV01000018.1 GCF_900109745.1 Roseateles sp. YR242
AACGCCGCCGGCGACGGCCCCGCCTTGGCGACGACCTGACGCACGCGACGACTATGACCGTGCTCGCGCAGCCAGCGGCCGACCTGGTTGGCATTGACCCCGCAATCGCGCGCCAGGCGCGACACCGAAGCGCCTGGCTGCAGGCACAGCGCCACCAACTCGGACTTCGCCGTCTCGTCGTACACACTGCGCCCGTCGCGCTTGTGCCCGACCACCAGCCGGCGCTTGAGCTCTTCCAGATCTTCCGTCACTACGTTCCCACGTTCGTCTACGTGGGAACGTACGTTGTCAGCTCACGGCCCGCAGCTCAAGGACGCGGTTCATTGACCGCTTACGGTCAAGCGAAGGACCACCTCCGCAGCCCCCGCCTGCAACCTGACTGACCCCACGATTGGCTGGCCGCTATAGAGGGAGAACGTCCCGTGCTGCAGGAACTGTCGATTGAAGATGTCCTCACACAGCGCCACATGTAGGTCGCGCCGAAGCGCATAGTGCAAGGCGAGCCGCCGATAGGCAGCCTCCCCAAACTCCCCTCGAACGTACTTGATGGTCTTCACCAGGAACTGGCCGGTAAGCCACAAGTTCACCAAGAACCAAAGACCGTTGCTCGCTGCTGCGAATAAGAAGAAGCGGGTGTCGTGAATCAACCCGGGTTTCGCGGAGGCTCAACACTCTGAGAGGATTGAGCCATGAGCAAATCGAACAAGTTCTCACCCGAGGTGCGTGAGCGCGCGGTGAGGATAGTGCAGGAGCACCGAGGGGAGTACCCGTCGCTGTGGGCGGCCATCGAGTCCATCGCGCCCAAGATCGGCTGCGTGCCGCAGACGCTGAACGAATGGGTCAAGCGCGCAGAGGTCGACGCTGGCGGGACGGCGGTCTGGTTTGTCACTCCGATAGGGGTTCGCAATACGTCAGCATCCGCTACACAGAGAGACTGGCAGAAGCCGGCATCGAGCCGTCCGTGGGGAGCAAGGGTGACTCTTACGACAACGCCCTGGCCGAGACCATCAACGGGCTCTACAAGGCCGAGCTGATCCGTCGCCGGGCTCCGTGGAAGACCAAGGAGTCTGTGGATCAAGTGCGGGGCCTTGGTTGTCCGCTGACCGAAGGTTCTTTTGATCCGCTTGTAAAAGATATTGATGCATTCAACGAAAACGTCGATGCTGAATATCATCAGTTCATTGCCGAGGCGGCGAAGAATTCGCTAAGAAGGTATCGAGAGTTTCCTTCGCGACTGGTTTTCGAAGGTGGGGTTCAGGGCGAGATGAGCTCAAGTGGGGCAAAGTTCTCTCGGCTTTCGAAACTCTGTGTTGAACTATTGTGTGCCTCCGATGCTAATTTGAAAGAAGAATTTGAGTTAATTCTGGATATGGAGTAAAAATCGCGATCACTCGTAAATAACGGCGTGGACCATGATTAATGGAAACAAAGATGCCTGATGCCATCTTCAGTGTTGGAAACGAACAGCACTTCTCCATCGATTACGCCGGCTGCCTCAGAGAAAACTTGGTTCCGGTCCGCGTCTGGTTCAAGGGTCTGCCCATTGGCACATTGGAAGAGCCGACCTATATGCCCAGCTTCATCGCCAATCTCCGCCTCCTAATTCACCCACCTGCGGAGTCCAGAATTGGAGCGGCAAGGCTTGTCGCCTTCGGGGATACCTTCGACGATTTTCTGGTGGAAATCATCCGCGAAACGGATCATGTGCTGAACCTCAGAGTCGAACTACTGGACGCCCCTTTTCGCGCCCATCCAGCCTGGCGAAGTAGGCGGCATGTACGGGTCACCCTGGCCAAGCCGGTGTTGGTGTCGGTAGTCAACGAGATGACGGCCCGGGTGAACGCAGCGGTGGTCTGAGCGGTTCGTTAGTTGAAGCCCTCCGTAGGGGGAATGGTTTATTCATGAGGCATGAAATGCCCACTCGCGGCAAGGTTCCTCGGTCAGTTGACGCTCCAGCCTGATCATCGCCGTGCCAGTGAGTTCGTTCGGAGCACGCTCCGCCGCGGCGTAGCCGCAGCGCTCATACAGGCCGATAAGGGGCGTGTTCGTCGCGGATGTCCAGGTAGCGGAGCGCCTCAGCCCCAAGTCGCGAAACCAATCCTCGGCGCAGGAAAGCAGCAGTCTGGCGACGCCGTGCCGGCGCACCTCGGGAACCACGTAGGTGGTAGAGATCAAGCCCAGCTCGGCGTCGGCTGGGTCCGCCTCCACACGGAAGATGGTATGGCCCACCACCGCGCCACGATCGTTCTCCGCCACCACCACCCGGGCCCGGGTGGCTGCGGGATCCAGGTGCCACCGCACTCGATCGCGCAGCCAGTCCAGCGAGTACATGGCGGTCCCTTCCTTTTCGCCTTCCACCTCCACCAGCGTGGCCCTCATCCGTTGAGCAATCAGATCGATGGCGTGAGTGTCCACAGTGGCGATGTCCCGGAGGTGGAAGTGCGTTTCTGTCATGGGTGGTCTCGATTCGATGCTCAGCGTTCAATCATGCCCCTACAGCGGTTTCCTACGCTCAGCGCGATGCGAAGAACGAGTGAATGTCGAAGTTGACTTTCACCGACGGCGCGCGCTCAAGCTCCGCCACCTTGGCCAGCAGCTCGTCCGCGTAGTCCGGGCCGCCCTGCTGATCCATGTACTTGGTGACGTAGCTCGTCGACAGGAAGAACAGCGCGACTTCGCTCGGCTTGAGGTCGATGATGTTGGAGATCACGACACGTTCGGCACGGCGGAACACCTTGCTGGCCTCGATGCGTTCGAGCGTGTCGTCGTAGCGTGTGAGACGGGGGTCGCGATGCTCGGCCCACTTCAGCGCCAGTTCGCGTTCAAACAGGTCGCGCAGCGGGCCATAGGCGATCGGAAAGTCGTACTTGAAGGCGCAGAACACGCCGTCCGGCTTCAGCAGGGTTTCCATCTTGCGCAGCACCACGTCGCGGTCCATCCAGTAGAAGGCGGTCGCGCAGGTCACGAGGTCGAATTGCCGCGTCGAGGTGTACGCCTCGGCGGGGGACACCCCGAAAGTGATGCCGGGGTAGGTGGCCCGCGCCTTCTCGATCAGCGCGCCGCCGAAGTCTGAGCCTTCCACGTAGTCGAAGAAGGGCTGCAGGCGATAGGTGGAGACACCGTTGCCGCAACCGATGTCGAGGGCGGCCTCGTGGCCCGGAGCGCTTGCGACCAGGCGCTCGTACAAAGCATCCGGGTAGACGATCTTGCCGCGGACGGCTTGGTAGGCATCGGCGTGCTTGTCGAATTGCTTCATGTCAGATCTCCAGGAGTGACTGACTGTATTCGCCCTTGTGGACGAAGTTGGTCAATGCGTCGTTGTCCGGCGACGAATTGGCCAGAACCAGTCGCCTTTGGAATGGTCACCCTCGTTGCAGATCATCGCCCTGCTGATACTGGCTGCACCGCGCGGCTCTGGTTGGCTCTAAGCCGGCACGTGCGGCTCGATCCCGGCCGCGGCAGGCCTTGGATGCCCAGGAGAGACAAGGACCACTCGATGCCCTCAGCAGCGTTTTGCAGACACCGCGCCCGCAGCTGTGCACGCTACGTTGCTCGACGAGGGCCGCTACCTGGGCTTGGTGCGCACCATGTGGAAGCCGGTCCTTTGGCTGGCCCCTTCTACTTGATGACGTCCCCAGACCAAACCTGATCGGTGCGATGGCGACGGCAGAAGATGTCGAGGATAACGTACAGGTGGCGCAATGAACTATTCCGGCCAGAAGGAACAATCGACGAAGTTGCTCTGCGGAACAAAAAAAATCGATGAACCAATGTCCATCGACGTAGAAGCCCCTCGCATTAGGGGGTGACTCCGCTTAGCGGTTAGCGCCGCGAGCCTTGAGTAGGGGCAGGCCAAGGCTCGACTCCAAGGAGCTTCACCCCAAGGGGGCCGAGTTTGGCTCGCTTGTAATTCCTCCGTTCGAACTCGCGTGGGTCGCCAGGGAACGGGTCGCCCACAGGGTGTGCCTGGTCGCGCCAAATACGGAGGCGCTCCTGCCGCAGCCCTTCGTTCTCGAAATCGGCCGGGAACATCGAGATGTATTGCGCCATTCGCACCGAGTCCTTGGACCGGTTGGGGCGCACACCATGCGCCAAGAGGCTGTTGAAAATCAGAAGGTCGCCCGCATCGAGCTCGACGTTGATGATGTCGTGACCGGATACGTCCGGCTTGAAGGGATTGGAGTTGGCCGGCTGCTTGCTCCACCACTCGTCAATCTCGGCGAACACGCTCGGCACGCATTGGAACCCGCCAATCTCACCGCCCTGCTTCTTCAACGATAAGACCCCCTGCACCGAGACCGGCAGTGGGCGAACCGACGGGTCGACGTCAAAATGTATGAAGCCGTTGACCTTCCCTGAGTCACGTGCTGCCGCGTTCGGAGGGTTGAGGTTGGCACGGTCCAATGCTACCCACAGGTCTTCGCGGTCCCAGATGTCAACGAAGGCGTCGTACACCCGCTGCTCCTGCCGGGTATCCCACAGGCTCTGATGGTTGTAGACCTCCACCATGCCGGTGCCGTTCAGCTCCTTCATCGCAATCTCGCGGCGCTGTGGCTGGTACCAGGTCGACGGATTGTTAGGGTCCATCTCCTGGAACTCCCACAGCATGTTCACGACCGCCTCGAGCTTGGTCTGCGGCACTGAGTTTCGAACAACAACGTAGCCTTGAGTCACCCACTGGAGCCAGTCCGCGTCGCTCAGCACTCGCAAAGGCAACCGCTTCTGGATGTCTCGAAGTTGCGTGGTGCTGCCGCGCAGACCGGGATGGTCTCCGTGGCCGCCATAAACCGACGTGGGCGTCTTTTCGACGGGGCTGTCCATATGTCTCCTCTGGGGTTGCGCTTGTGAATGCCCCGCCAGCTTATGAAGACACCAACTGCAGCGTCTGGCCTTCACTGATACTATTGCCGCGCCAAGCAATTTCGACGACGCCACAATGCAACCGTTCTTCGAGACCGTCACTCCCGAGCCTGGTGCATCGTGGTCGTTTCTAGACCGCCGGCTTCCAAACCGGATTCCGTTCGAGTGGCACCACCACCCGGAGTTCGAGCTCACGCTCACGCTCAACAGTCGCGGCTTTCGACATGTCGGCGATGACATCTCGCCCTACGGGGAGAACGACCTGGTCCTGATGGGCCCTGGCATGGCTCATAGTTGGTGTTCGGAGGAGGCTATTGACCCGACGGAGCCGCATGTCGCTTTGGTTTGCTGGTTCACCCAGCGATGGGTTGAGTCTCTCGTCGCCGCATTTCCCGAGATGGAGTGCATCAAGGCTCTTCTCAGCAAGTCCATGCAGGGTGTGCAGTTCAGTGAACATGTCCGCAACCAGGTTGCCCCGGTCATCATCTCGATGCGCCAGGCCAGTCCACCACAACGGCTGTGCACGCTCATCTGGGTGCTCGACGTTCTTCGACAAGACTCCGAAGCCACGTGCCTTGCAAACGCCCATGAAGCATCCTCGCTCGACATCGTCGGGAGCGAACGCATGCAACGCGTGCTTAACTACTTGCATGCGAACTACACGAAGACGGTCCGCGTAGAGCAGCTTGCTGAAATGGCCTGTGTAAGCACCTCTGCTTTCCATCGAATGTTCCGTCGGCAAGCTCGCATGACCATGGTCAACTACGTCATGCGCCTTCGTGTTGGACGGGCATGCTCCTTGCTAATTAACTCGGCCGCACCGGTCTCTGTTATCGCAAGCGAGGTCGGCTACGGCAACCTGTCGCTGTTCAATCGTCAGTTCATCAGACTGAAGGGCATGTCGCCATCTGCCTTCAGGAAGTCCCACACGTCTTTGATGAGCGCCTGACCGGACGCTATGCGCCCTTGCGGACGAAGTTGATCAATGCGCCGTGTGCGGCGACGAAACGGTAGGTATGCGGTGCCCCTGCGGGCGACGAAGACGGTCGCCGGGCTTGCGAGCTGTCTCGTCTGGCCGAAGAAGAGAAGCACGGAATCGCACTTGTACCGTGCGAGCCGGCGTGACCATGGCAGACTGAGCCAGACCCGAGCAGATCGCAGCCCTCTGCGGCTGATTCCGTTGGACATCTGATGGTGGAGACCATGAACAACCTATTCATTTGTGGGGCCCTCGCCGCCGCCTTGCTCGGCTTGCCGAGCAGCAGTCGGTGCGCGGAGATCGTCCTTGAGCAATCGGCGGTTCAGTCGCTGCTGATCGAAGGACTGTTCAAGGAGGAGGGGCGGCTCTATCTGCAGAAGGGCGCTTGCTACGCCTACGTCGAGGACCCCAAGGTGTCGCTCCAGCGTGGCCGCGTGGTCATCCGCGTCCACTTGAGCAGTCGTCTGGGCGTGGTTTCGGGGCGAGACTGTCTAGGCGTGGGCTTGGCGAGTTGGGCCACAGTCTCAGCGGCTCCGGTCGCCCAAGGACACGTCGTGCGCTTGACTGAGATCCGAGTGGACGAGGTGGATGACGCCAACACACGGAGCCTCTTGAACCTGGGCCTTGCGCCGGCGTTGCCTGGTGCCGTGGAATTCGACGTCAAGAAGGCGGTCGAAGAGATGCTCAAGGGCTCAGGCCGACTTCAAGGGGAAGTGCAGGCGTTGAAGATTGACGCGGTGAGGGCCGGCGACAACAAGTTGTCTATCAACTTCGATTTCAAACTGGTGGGCAGATGATCAGGTGCCCGGAGGCGCGTGGTGCCAGTACCAGGATCCGTGCGCGGCATCATGTCCACCTGACCGCGAGCTGCGACACGGCGATCGCCGTGGGCAAGCGCTACGGAGTTCCGGTGCTGCTTCGCATCGACGCCGCGCGCATGCTCGCGGACGGCAACGTCTTCCGCTGCTCGGCGAACGGTGTGTGGCTGACTGAGGCCGCGCCGCCCCGCTATCTGGAGTTCGTGCGGTGAAGACTGTTCAACAGACGCCGTCACGCCGCGATCGGCTCGCTGGTGGTCTCGTCGGCCTGCTGATCGGGGATGCCCTCGGCGTGCCCTACGAATTTACGCCGCCCGCGGAGGTCCCGGACGCCCATGACATCGAGTTGGAGCCGCCCGCTGCATTCCAGCGCGCCCACACCGGGACACCCCCGGGTACTTGGTCGGACGACGGCGCGCAGGCGCTTTGCCTGCTCGCGAGCGTCCTCCGTCAAGATCGTCTGGACGTGGAGGATTTTGGGCGCCGCCTTGTCAACTGGAACGACCATGGGTACATGACGCCCGATGGGCGCGTCTTCGACGTCGGCATCCAGACCAGCCGGGCGCTGCAAGTCATCCGCAGGGGCGGGCTTGCCGTGACCGCAGGAGGGGCGTCAGAGAGAGACAACGGCAACGGCTCGCTCATGCGTGTCCTGCCGCTGGCGCTGTGGCACGCAGGCAGCGACGAGGAGTTGGTGAGGGACGCCTTCCTGCAGTCGCTACCCACCCACGGTCACGTGCGCTCGCAGGTCTGCTGCGCTATCTACGTGCTCTGGGCCCGTCGTCTGCTCGACGGCCAAGAGGTCGAGGCCGCGTGGCTGGATGCTGTGCGATCTACACGTGCGCTTGTGGCCGATTCGCCTGAGGCCGTCGCGCAGTTGGAGTTCCACATCCGGCCCGAAGGTGACGCGACCGGGCGCGGAACGGGCTATGTCGTCGACTCGTTGCGATCGGCACGCCAGGTGCAGTCGGCCGGCGATTACGAGGCCATCGTCCGCGCCGCCATCCAGCTTGGGAACGACACCGACACCACGGCGTGCATTGCCGGAGGCATTGCGGGAATCCGCTTTGGACTGGCCGGCATTCCGGCACGCTGGCGCGATGGTCTGCGAGGCCGCGATGTGGTGGAGCCTCTGCTGGACCAGTTGCTGTCGAGGCGCGAGCCCGGAGACCAATGACATGGAACGAACGAACTATTCCACGCCGCTGGCCTACGCTCGTTGGGGTGCCAGCAAAGCTCTGGCCGGAACGCGGCGGCACATCCTGGCGCTCATACCGCCAGTCCGGACAATGCCCGGGAAGTAATCACAGACCGCTACCACCTAAACGACACATTCACCATCCCCGCCCATCCCGAGCTTGAACTGGTGATCTTCTGATGCCCCGCCTCAAAACTGACCGCCAGCGCCTTGCGATTCCCCACCCCGATGGAGGCGCCCAGCACCTCCTCGTGGCCGCTGTGCTGGCCAATGACCGCCTGGGTGCCAATGACCGTGCCGTCCTTGCTCGCATTGACGGCAGGATTCGTTCCGAATCCTTTCAGTGCTGACGCGCGTACATACACCTGATGGGTCAGTGAGTCGCTCGTCCCCAGGTGCCGCAGTGTCAACCCCGCCTTCATCTGGCCGAACGTCGTGCGCTGCGTTTGCATCAGCACGCCCGCCGTGGTGACATTGTTATCCTTGAACATCACCGCACCGACCACCGAGGCGGACGGCTCCAGTGACAAGCCGCGGCTCAATTCAAACGGCACACCGCCTTCCAGGCTGGCGGTGGCGGCACTGGTGCGGAACCGGCCGCTACTGACACTCGGCTCCAGGCTGGTGGCGTCGTAGACCGCCCGCACCGTGGCCGCGCCGACACTGGCCGCGACATAAGCGCCGCCCCTGGTCCTGACGCTGACATGGCCGTTCACCGATGTCATGTTCGCGATGCCGTTCCCGCGAGCATAGGCATCATCCACATGCCCCTGCGTCACGCTGACGCCCGCGCGGGCCGCTCCGTTGCCAACCTGGCCGACATACCAGTCCCCGCCCAGGTTGAGCGCGGTGACGTTCTGCCGATATTGGCGGCCATTGCTCGTGTCGGTCTTGTCGTGGCTGGCCATGGGCGTCGCCCAGACATGCCGCGACGATTCGTCCGCCCGGCTCGCTGAGTTCGAGACGTTACCTGCGGTCCAATTGGAGGTTCGCAACAGCAGATTGCGCATGGCGTCCAGCGCCTCGCCAGCGGTCAGAACGGCTTCGGCAGGCAATACGGCTGCAGCGGTGGTCGGTGTGCTCGATAGATTCAGCGCCGCCGTTGACGGGCCCTCCGAAGCGCCCAGTTCCGAGGGCGACATCCCGTTGGTGTCCGTCACGGCCCAGTGATCCGCTCTGTTGGATCCAGTCTCGCCTGGCGTCACCAGGCCGCTCGCGCCCTGCAGCGTGACACGCGGTAGGTCGGTGAGAGCGATCGGCTCGATGGCTTCCGGGGTGATGCGTTCTGCCAGGGCGGGGTGGGCGGATGGCATGGTCAATACGCCGGACTTGCCACCCGTCTGCGGAACCACAGGTGTGGTCATGCCGTTGAGGTTGACGCCGCGAACATGGGCCCCTGGGCCGGTTGAGGTAAAGAGGCTGTTGCCCTGCTGCAGAGTGAAGACTGGCCGGCCTTCGGCATCCAGGCTCGGCGCAAAGACCCGGTCCGTCAGCCCGGCACGCGTGAGCGTGCTGGTGTAGGAGGCAGCGGAGGCATAGTGAACCGGCGCCGCCGTCGCCATCGCGGCGCAGACCGACAGTGAAATCGCCGACCGTCGCAGCTCGTGCGTCCGCAGGGCGCGCCGGGCCCGTGGGGCAGCGGGGCGCACTGGCATGGGCCGGGTTTTGCGCCCGGCGGGGGAGCGGCGGCTGCTCGTGGGTGTGGATTCGCGCGCCAACGGCATTGCGCGCCGCGCCGTCTCCTGCAGGAAGCGCGCATGCAGTTCGGCAGGGGCGCGTCCGTAGAAGAGCGTCTCGTTGAGGACTTGCTCGTAAGGGCCCGCCGATAGACAGCCGGGACGTGTCATGGCCTTGAAGCGGTCCTCGGGAATGGGGAGGGAGCGATAGAGCTGATGGCCGCCACGAACGGACAGCGCCGTCACGGTCAGCAGGCCGCCGTTCAGGCGCCGGATGACCCAGCGCACGCGGCGGGTCAGGGTGCCGCTCACCTGCTTGACGGCAGAGCGCAGGGCTACGTCGCGCGCGTCGCCTTCCAGTGCGCCGGTCAGTACCAGGCAGCGGGCCAGCGAAAACCGGATCAGCACCCAGCCGGACACGAGCTGGTCGCCTTGGCCCCGCCCCGTCACTTCCACCACCAGGCTGGCCGCCAGCACAGGCTGCGCGCCGTTCGGTGCCGCGAGCCGCGCCCGGCCTGGCGTGGTCGAATCTGCCTTTCTCGGGGAGCGCTTGCGGCTTCGTCGAGAGCTGGGCGCCGAATCGGTGTGGAGAGGGGCGGTTTCCATGGCTGCGCCGCGGGCGGTCGGGGGAGGTCGGGTCCGCGCGACGTCAGTCGTTCCCGGGAACTGCCCGGCTACGGATATCGGGCGCGATGATGCCTGAGGAGCAGGTGTTGCGGGCGGTTTTGGGCCGTTTCGATACAAGGAACACAATCTGTTTACGATTTAACCGCGTGCACGCCGTTCTCTTGCTCGTCCGTCGCGCGGGACGATGCTCATCGTCCTGACTTCATCCAGCAGACCGCTCGTTCCATGCCGATGTCGCCGCGTGGTCAGCGCCCGGCCGCTGCGCCGGTGAAGAAGTACGTTCGCAGCGACCTTGCGAAAAGTCAGTTCCGCGAAGGCATTGATCTCTATATTTATGGCAGTGCAGCGTTTCTTAGCCAAGGGCGCCGCATGCCGCACAGGGATGCACGAGGCGCGCAGACGCCGTTGCCCAAATGGGTCGATGGAACGTCTGAAACCGCATCCCGCCGCGCCGTTGCGTCGATTCGCCGCTTGGCTTCTAGTGGCCAATATCGTGGTTGATGGCGCCCTGCTCGGCGCCGTTTGGCAGAACCTTGTCCTGGCGCGAGCGTCCAATCAGCGTTTGGCCGAACAGGCCGCGCAAAACCTCGCCCATAGTCTCAGCCTCGACATCGACTCGGATCTCCAGATCGTGGATCGGGTGCTCCTGGCGGTCACAAGGGCGACGACAGAGGGATCAAATGACCCGCTTGGCCGCGCCCGCCTTGAGGCGGCAAGGCTGGAGCCGCTGCTCGGCGGGAACGCCTCACTTCACGTCTCTTTCACCACAGCGCGGGACGCCCCTGTCAGCGATGGCGACGATGTGAGGCCGTGTACGCTGGCGCATCGCGCCGTCGCTACGGGTGATGGTCTCACAGTGTCGGCGCCCGTTCAGTGTGGTGTCTCTGGCGACTGGTCGATTTCCATGGCGCGTCGCCTGACAGACGGTCAAGGCCGCCCGCTCGGCACCGTTATCGCCGTATTGCCGACCCTGCAGTTCCGAGCCGCGTTCAAGGCGCTTGACCTCGGCGCGCAAGGCGCCGTCTCCCTAAGAAGCGACGACATGCGCTTGATCGCCCGATATACGCCCGGTGAGCCGCCATCGCCGAAAGGCGTCGGATCGAATGCAGTATCGGAAACGCTGCGCCGCCAGTTGGCGCTGGCGCCAGGCCAGGGCAGCTATCGATCCACCACGGCGCTGGATGGCATCGAGCGCATCAATGCCTATCGACGTGTCAGCGCCTACCCACTGACGGTGATCGTCGGCGTCGGCGCGGAGGAAGTGCTGCTGACGTCGTCCGCCGAATTTCGTCGTGATCTGGCGGTGGCGGCACTGGTCATGTGGGCCATGGCCGGTCTATCCATCCACCTGTACCGCCGGCATCGCGCCGAGCGCCAGGCACGCGATGCCACGTTGCGAGTGGCGCGTGAGCAGGAGCTCCTGTTGCGCAACGAGTTGGTGGGTATGGCCAGGCTCCAGCACTGCCAAACCACATGGACCAACGAAGCGCTGGCGCTCATGTTTGGCTATGAATCGCAAGAGCTTTGGGACACGCCCATTCGGTTGCTGTATCTGGACGATTCATCCTATCGAGAAGTCTGCGACGCCGGTTACGCCGCGTTCCGCGCGGGCAAGTTGTTTCGCACTCAGTTGCAGATGCGGCGCAAGGACGGGCGCCCGGTCTGGGTAGACCTCAGCGGTACTTCCGTGGGTGAAGACGAGAGCCTGTGGATGCTGGCCGACATCGACGCACTCAAACAAAGCGAAGAAGAGGCGCTTCAGCTGTCTCGCCTGGACATGCTCACTGGCTTGCCAAACCGACGAGGGCTGGAAGCCTGGATCGCGGAATTCATGCCGCGACGCTCACCGTCGGACGTTATGGCCGTGGCCTACATGGATCTGGACGGATTCAAGCCCATCAACGATGCGCTTGGCCATGATGCTGGCGATGAGGTGCTTCGGATTGTGGGAGCGCGGCTATCCAGTGCCTTGCGCGAGGGGGACCTGGCGGTACGTCTGGGCGGGGACGAGTTTTCATTGACGCTGACGAGCGTTTCCGGCGAGCAAGAGGCGACGGCGGTCTTGCATCGACTGCGAGAGGTGATCAGCCGGCCGATGCGCCTGAGCGGAGGACAGTCTATACATGTCGACGTCAGTGTCGGACTGGCGATGGGGAGAATCGGCGATGCAATTTCGCAGCTGATGCATGCTGCGGACGAGGCGCTTTACGCCGCAAAGCGCGCAGGCAAAGGGCGAGTGGTGATAGGGGTGGCAGAGCCCGATAAGCTTCAGTAAGCTCCAACGAATCGGTGCCAACTGCAAGGTGTTGAATTGGGTCTTAGAGCGATTGGCGCCCGCCGGCCAGGATAGGCATTCCCCCAACCGGAGATCCTGCGTATGGCTACCCCACCCCCCGTCAAAGGTCCTGCGTCGTACTTTCCCTCCATCGAAAAAACATACGGCCACCCCATTGCCTACTGGATGCAACTGTTGCAGCAAGCTGGCTCCCTCAAGCACATGGAACTGGTGAACCTGCTCAAGACGGAGCATGGTTTGGGTCACGGCCACGCCAATGCGTTGGTGGCTTGGCACATAAGCCAGAAGCAGCCGTAAGCTCGTCCTACACGCGGGCGCGGCCGGGGCTGACGTTGGCAACAGGCTGCCAGCGCTAGCCTTGCTCCATGGGACTGCACCAACTCATCGGGCGCCTGGCTATGGCGCCGTTCGCCAAAGCCTTGCCCGCCATGGGCGATACGGAACGCGCTGCGCTCGAAGCCGGTACCGTTGGCTTTGAAGGGCAACTCTTTGCGGGCCAGCCGGATTTCGATGTATTGGCGGGACAAGGTCCCAACCGCCTGACCGAAGACGAGCGTCGCTTCCTCGACCAGGAGGTGAACACACTCGTCGGCATGCTGGACGACCACGCCATCGACGAAGCCGGCGACCTGCCGCCCGAGGTGTGGCAATACCTGCGCGAGAACCGCTTTTTCGGGATGATCATTCCCAAGGAATACGGCGGCCTGGGTTTCGGCCATTACGCGCATGCCGAGGTAGTGACCCGCATCGCCACCGTCAACACCGCTTGTGCAGTGACGGTCATGGTGCCCAACTCACTGGGCCCGGCCGAACTGCTCCTGCGTTATGGCACGCCGGCACAGCAGCAACATTACCTGCCTCGCCTGGCCGACGGCCGCGAGCTGCCCTGTTTCGGCCTGACTTCGCCCTACGCGGGGTCGGACGCAGCCTCCATCCCCGACCGAGGTGTTCTCACCGAACGCATCATCGATGGCCGGCCGGTGCGCGGCTTCAATGTGCGCTTCGACAAGCGCTACATCACGCTCGCCCCCGTGGCCAGCGTCGTGGGCCTGGCCTTCCAGGCAGTGGACCCCACACGGCCCGACGGCCAGCAGGAGCTCGGCATCACCTGCGCATTGCTGCCGGTGCCGACGCCCGGCATGGAAATCGGTCACCGTCACCGCCCCATGGACTCGGCCTTCATGAACGGGCCGATTCGCGGCAAGGACGTATTTGTGCCGATGGATTGGGTGATCGGCGGCGAGGAGCGGGTGGGTCAGGGCTGGCGCATGCTGATGGAGTGCCTGGCCGCTGGCCGCGCCATCTCGCTGCCGGCCCTGGGTGCCGCCATGCAGCAGACGGCGCTGTTCGTGGTCAACGGCTACGGGCAGGTACGTGAACAGTTTGGCTTGCCCATCGGGCGTTTCCACGCCATTGCAGGCATCACCGCGCAGATGGCCGCCAGGCTCTATGCCACCGATGCCGCCCGGCGCTACACCGCTGCGGTGCTTGATGAAGGCGAGCGTCCCAGCGTGGCCAGCGCCATCCTCAAGGTGCAGTTGACCGAAGCGGGTCGCCGAGCCGTCAACGATGGCATGGATGTCCTGGGGGGCAAGGGCATCATTGCCGGCCCGCGCAACCTGCTGGGTGTGGCTTATCGCCATGCTCCCATCGCCATCACGGTGGAAGGCGCAAATCTGCTGTCACGGGCGCTGATCATCTTCGGCCAGGGGGCGACACGTTGCCATCCTTTTGTGCTGGAAGAAATGGCGGCTGTACAGGCGCAGGATCCTGAGCGGCTGGGCCGCGCGCTCGTGGGGCACGTCGGCCACGTGATGCGCAACCTCTGGCGAAGCCTGGCGCACACGCCTTTGTTGGGGGAGCCACCTGCCGATCTGCGCGCCGAGGCCAAGCTGATCGCCTCGCTTTCCGCACGCTACGCGCTCACCGCTGATCTCGCCATGGGTTTACTGGGGGGGAAGCTCAAGCGCATGGAGTTGTTGTCGGCACGCTTGGGCGATGTGCTTGCCTGCCTGTACCTCGCTTCCGCCAGCGTGTGGCGCTATCAGGTGGAGAACGACCCGGCGGTGCTGCCGGTTGCACGCGCGGCCATCCGCCAGCAATTGCATGAGGCCGCCACGCTGCTGGGCGAGCTTTACGCCAATCTGCCATCGCGCCTCCTGCGCGGGATGGCATCGATGTTTCTGCACGGCACCCGGCATCTCGCCCCGCTGCGGGACCGGGAGGCCATTGCGTTGGCTGATGCCTTGCGCACACAGCCGGCCCTGATTCGCAAGCTATGCCCGGACGTCTCTCAGCCCAAGCGCGGCGGCTTGCTCGACCTGATGCGCGCCCTCGACGCAGCCCAAGCGCTGGGTGACGAAGTGGCTGAACTCAATAAGGCGCTGCGCCGCTCGGGCTCACTGGAGGCGGTGGCGCGTGGGTCTCGCCATCCTGACTTGGCCCTGGCCTACCTGCGCGCCGCCGAGCAGGTGATTCGAGTGGACGAGGACCAAGGCGGATCGCCCGCCAATAGCAGCCGAGTGGAGACAGGCCGCGCCTCGGAAGCTCGCAGGGCTGGTGCCCTTGCGGACGAAGCTCCCGAAATGGCGCTGATGAGCCGTTCCGTTTGAGTCGGTTCGGATTGTGTCTCAACGGCCAGTCGCTGGTCGATGAAAGCGAGCGGAACATCGACGCGCAGGTCTGTGCGTTGCCCTGACGTCTCAGCGCGCTGCGGTCGCAGCATTCGGCTCTGGACCGCAGGCACGCCTACAGGAGAACGCGGCAATGTTCGAAATGCAGATCAGCCCCTGGGAGCTGCTGGCGCGAGCGGCCCTCATTTATGGCGCTCTACTGGTGATGGTGCGCGTGTCCGGAAAACGGACGGTCGGCCAGTTCACCCCGTTTGACCTGCTGGTGGTGATGCTGCTGAGTGAGTCCGTGAGTAATGGACTGAGCGGCGGCGAGAACTCGGTCGTTGGTGCCTGGATCCTTGCGGCGGCCTTGATCGCGATGAACAGCACCCTTGCGTTTCTCGGTTCTCGAAGCAAGCGTTTCGAGCATTGGATCGAAGGATCGCCCGTACTCGTGGGACGAGATGGCCGCTGGTTCAACGATGTCTTGCGACGTCACCGGCTCAGCGGCGCGGATGTGGAGAAAGCGCTGCGGGAGTGCGATTGCTCGCTGGCGGACATGAAGATGGCGGTGTTGGAGAGTGATGGGAGCATCAGCATCGTCAAGAAAACTTGAGGCTTGTGGCCTCATGGGTCACCACGTCCACCGGAGGCGCCATACACCTGCCCGGTGGCGTAGCTGGATTCTGCAGACGCCAGCAGGACATACACCGCAGCCAGCTCCGCAGGTTGACCTGCTCTCCCCATGGGCGTCTCGGTACCAAATTTCTGCAACTTCTCCTGCGTCTGGCCGCCACACACCTGCAACGGCGTCCAGAACGGGCCGGGGGCAACCGCGTTGACGCGGATGCCTTGCTTGGCCAACTGTTTGGCCAGGCCCTTGGTGAAGATCAGGATCGCGCCTTTGGTAGAGGCATAGTCCAGCAGGTTTTCGCCGGGGTCATAGGCGTTGACGGACGCCGTGTTGATGATGGAGCTGCCCGCCGCAAGATGAGGAACGGCCGCCTTGCAGAGCCAGAACGGGGCATAGATATTGGTCTTGAATGTCCAGTCGAACTGCTCGGTGCTGATGTCCAGAATCGATTCATGGCTCTGTTGGCGGGCCGCGTTGTTCACCAGAATGTCCAGGCCGCCCAATTCCGTCACGGCGTTCGCCACCAGTTGCTCGCAGAAGGCTTCATCGCGCAAGTCACCCGGTAGGGCGACCGCCTTGCGTCCCGCAGAGCGGATCAGTTCGATCACTTCCTTCGCGTCCGGCTCCTCCGCCGGCAGGTAGTTGATGGCCACATCGGCGCCCTCTCGGGCAAACGCGATCGCGGCGGCGCGGCCAATCCCGCTGTCGCCCCCGGTAATCAATGCGCGGCGGCCAGTGAGGCGGCCGTGCCCCACATAACTGCTTTCCCCGTGATCGGGCCGCGGTGTCATCTCGCTGGCGAGGCCCGGCCAGGGCTGTGATTGCTTGGGAAAAGCGATCTTGCTCGTGGACGTCATCGAAATACTCCTGATGTTTGGGCCGAAAGCCTCGCCGCTGATCAGTGCTTGGCCTGCTCCTGCGCCAGCAATTCTTCCTTGCGCTGCGCGATGCGTTCGCCCAGTTCGGCCATATCCAAGCCTGACTTCTTCGCCTTGGGGAACATCTCGTTTTGCTCCTCCTTGACGTGGTGCTTGACCCACTCGCTCATGACCTTGACCTTGGCGTCATAGTCTTCGCCGCCAGGCTCGACGCCTTCAACGGCAGCGATCAGGTCCTTGATGCTTTGGTGCTCTACCCGCGCTTCGGGGACGAGCTCCTTGTCCTTCAGCGCTGCCTGAACTTCCGGATAGAAGATCTCTTCTTCCACCTGAGCGTGCACGGTCAGTTCCAGGCAGATCTGTGCGACCAGCTGCTTCTTCTTCGCCGTGGAGCGAGATTTCTCGAACTGGTCGAAGAGCTCACTGACCAGCTTGTGATCTGCGCGCAGCAAGGCGACGGCATCCGGCGTCTTGGTACGGGGGGCCGCTGCGCTGCGGGTGGCGGTTTTGCGGCTGGGTTGGGTTCTGGGCGTGGTGGACGGCATGGAAGTTCTCCTGGCGATGATGGCTGGGTTCGGCGAGCCACGTTGGTCCGCCTCAGCAACTGATCTGGCAAGCCCGATGCCCACTAGCGCGCGGTGGGGTCGATGAGGCTGATGCCCGATGCTGCGTCGAAGCGCCGGCGGAGATGCGTGGGCGCGTCGCTGGCGATGACCTCCAGCGTCGGGCGCACGTGCGCCTCCAGCAGATGCCCGCCAACGGTGGACCCATCCCGCCGGCCGAGCACGGCGTGCAGATGGACTTTGGGCGTATCGCCGTCCAGGGCGATGTCGCCGAGCAGCGAAAGCACCTGGACCTGCTCATCCACAGGGATTCGCAGGTACTCCTTGCGCTCCCAGTCGAAGTAGCCCACGACAGCGCTTTCAAATGCGCCGATGGCGCGCAGGCTGCATGCGGTCAGGGCGTTTTCCTGCGCAAAGCGCTGCAGCACCGTCATCACTTCGTCGCCGGTCTCGAACACCAGAACGAAAGTCCGTTCAGGCACGTCGGTCAATTTCCTGGCTTTCATCAGCCGCTCCCGCAGGTCTTGAAATGCACGCTGCAGAGCAAGCGGGACGCCCGAGAGAGATTCCCTAGTCTCGCTGCTTCGACACCCGCCGCACCTCGCCGTCGTACCGGCCCTTGCTTACGCTGTTCCGGTCCACACACCGTTGATATTCGGCCTGGTTGGGCTGCGAAAGACACTGGGTGCGAGACGCCGCCTGGAGGGGCTCGTAGAGCCCATCCGGCGTCACGCCACAGCCGGCCAAGCCAAGCACCAGACCGAAGGCGGCGATGCGCCGCATGGCGAAGTGATGATCGTACATGGGCGAACTGTAGCCTTGGAGGCCGTAGGCGCGAAGGCGGTGCCAAAGCATCGGCCAATTGGGGGTGCGCGTTTGCGGCCTCCTCAGCCACGATGGCCGGCTACAACGACCGCATGGAGTCTGCGATGAGTTTCGCCACCAGCCTCGCCCGTGGCGCGGGTGCACTTCTTCTGGGTTTGCTGGCCCACACCCTCACCCTGGCCGCTGCCGATGTCTCGCAGGTCCCGCCGCCGGGCATCTATCGCTTCAGAGTCGGGCAGCTGGATGTGACGGCGCTGTCGGACGGCACGCATCCGTTTCCGGTCGACACGGTCATGGTCGGCGCAAGCGGGCCGGAAATCGGAGACGCCCTGGAGCACGATTTCCTCGACCGACCGCCGGCGGGTTCCATCAATGCCTTCCTCATCAACACAGGGAAGAGGCTGATTCTTGTGGATGCAGGCGCAGGCGCGCTGTACGGCGATTGTTGCGGGCAGGTGGTGCAGCAAATTAGGGCTGCGGGCTACTTGCCGGAGCAGGTGGACCTGGTGCTCCTCACCCATCTGCACAAGGACCACGTAGGCGGTATCACCAGCGGCGGGCGGGCGGTTTTCCCCAACGCGGTGGTGAGGGCCTCAAAGACTGATGTGGACTATTGGACTTCAGCCGCCGCCAAGGCAAAGGCGCCGGAGTTCCTGTCGACGTTCTTCGATGCGGCAGCCGCTTCGCTGGCGCCCTACAAGGCGGCGGGACGGCTGCAACCGATCTCCGGGCCCGGCCCCATCGAAGATGGAGTGGAGGTGCTGGCCTCGCCGGGGCACACCCCCGGCCACCTGAGCTTTGCATTCACCAGCCGGGGGCAGACGCTTGTGGTGGTCGGCGACTTGGTCCACGTGGCGGCTCTGCAGCTCCCGCATCCAGAGGTCACGGTGACGTACGACTCGGACGGTGCCGAAGCGCGCAAGACACGGGTCGGCCTGCTTCAATCGGCCGCAGAGAGGTGCTACCTCGTGGCGGCGGCCCACATCTCCTTCCCGGGCGTGGGCCACGTCCGCAAGGCCGGTAATGCCTTTGAATGGGTGCCGCTGAACTATGAAGCGGCGCCGACACGGGTGAAAGGTGCCACGCTCGAAAAGTCCCCTTGAGTCGAAGGGACCTGCTGCACAACGCCTCGCAGCCGATGGCCTCGCTTTCCCAAGAACTTCTGCATAGCTCCTCGCGGCCGATTTGACCCCGCTTCGGGCGGTCCGCAGCGTTGCAAATCCTCGCCATAGCGCCCGCTATGGCTGTGGTTTGCGCCTTGCGTCCCATCCGAATCAGAGTCACCTCGGCTCGCGGGAGTTATGCAGACGTTCCCTAGCGCTTTCTCACAAACGCTGCATAGTCACCCGTTTCGAACGCGCGCTGGAACTGTTCGGCCACGGCTTGCGCCTTGGCGCGTTGAGGCGAGCCCTCGGGCCAACGCTCCAGCACTTCGGAGGCATAGCTGCCGTCACAGACGCTGCTGTACAGGCAACTGGTCATCAAACGAAGATCCTCCGACTGGTTCTGCTGATCGGTGCTCGCGTTGAAGGCTGCCAGCGTCATTGCACGGGCCAGGAGGTCCCGGTTCTCCGGCGTATTCAGCTCATCGTCCCGAAACCGGTATCGGCTTCGAAGAACCACCGCAGCACTTTGAAGCTGTCCTTGCTCGGCCAGCGCCTTCAAGCTGGTGGCCAGGTCTTTGCTCGGATCCAGAAGCAATTGCATGGCTTCCTGATACGCCTTTGCTGAGCTGTCATCAGACTTCGGTTGATCGCTCTCCAGATCATCGGCAAAGGGGCGGCATCGGGCTTCAATCTTCTGGGCGCTCATCGCCTGAAGCGACTCAGCGTGCCCCTCTCGGCCCACATTCCTGGCCCGTTGGGAGGCCCGCAGCGACGCATAGGCCGGATCGGTGTATCGCTGCAGTGCCTGGAGCGCCTCTCGGCACTGGTACGTGACCTGCTCCGCCATGGCATAGGCGCCCGGGCCGCCCTGCTGCCGCATCTGGGTGACGAAGGCCAGCGGGTTTGGCGAGGTCATGCCTATCGCCAACGGATTCCGTTGCGCCGGCGGCGTCTTTTGCGAATCGTCCTTCGGCGTGAGCTCGGGCCTTCCCAGCTGCACGGTGGGCCCGTCATGGGCTTGGGCGGCGGCGCCGTCTGCCGACCTGCGCGTTCCATCAGCCGCATCGTCAGAGGAGCGCTTGAGAACAAATGCCCCTCCCGCCATCAAGACGAAGGCCGCCAGAATTACCACCGTCCACTTGCTGACGGGAATGGGGAATCTCATTGGAAGGTGTTCTCAGAAGTGTTGTTGATGGACGGGGCTCAAAAGGGCGACGGTACCTTCCTGGCTGAGCCAGGTCGATCCGGGTCGATCCGGGTCGATCCAGGGGACGCCAAATCTTGTAACGCGCCCCGCTGGCGATCTCCCCCTCGACCAGCTAGCATCCTGACCCGTATCTTTTGCGATGAAACATCCTCGCGCCCCATGATTGCTGGTCCGGACGTTCAGGTCTATGTGTTTGACGGCTTCACGCTTGACGTGAGCCGTCGCTCGCTGTCGCTTGGACCCAACGAAGTGACCCTGGGCAGCCGGGCACTGGACCTGCTCATCGCGCTGGTGGAACAGGCGGGGGACGTGCTGAGCCGGGAGCACCTGGTGGCGCGTGTCTGGCCACGCACCATCGTGGAGGACTCCAGCTTGCGTGTGCATGTGGCCGCGCTGCGCAAGGCGCTGGGGGAGAGGGACAGCGGACGCGGCTATATCGCCAATGTGCCGGGCCGCGGCTACAGCTTCGTCGCCCCTGTGGTGCGCCAACGCCGCAGCCAGCCAACCCCGGCTACGGCGTCGCCAGTTGCCACCGTGCCGTCCCGGCCGCTGCTGCCTCGCCTCATCGGCCGTGAACCGACCCTGATCACCCTCTCGACGATGCTGCAGCGCTGCCCCATCGTGAGCCTGGTCGGCCCGGGCGGCATGGGCAAGACCAGCGTGGCCCAGCAGGCGCTGGCCCGTTTTGCTCCGGGCTTCGCCAGCGGTGGCAGCTGGATCGACCTGTCGCAGGTCGCCATCGGCGGGGTTTTCCCCCACGTGGCCGTGGCGCTGGGTCAGCCTGGCGCGAGCCTGCCCACGCTGGCCGCTGCCTTGCGGCAGACCGAGCAACTGATCATCCTGGACAACTGCGAGCATGTGCTGGAAGAGGCCGCCACGCTGGCCGAAGCCATCACCGGCCAGGCGCCCCAGGTGCGCCTGATCTGCACCAGCCGCGAGCCGTTGAACGCGACCGGCGAGCATGTGCTGCGCCTGGAACCGCTCGCCACCGTGCCCGCCCAGGCGCAGACACTGGCGGAGGCATTGCAGTTCTCCGCCCTGGCCCTGTTTGTGGAACGCGCCCGTGCAGCGGCGGATACGGTGGTGTTCGACGATGCCGACCTGCCAGACCTCCGTGAACTGTGCCGCCAGCTCGACGGCGTCCCGCTGGCCCTGGAACTGGCGGCCTGGCGCATACCGGCCGTCGGCCTGAAGGGCCTGCTGGCACGGCCGGAGGATTGGCTGCTGCTGCTGAACCGCGGCCGCCGAGGCGCCCAGCCACGTCACCAATCCCTGCGCGCCACGATGGACTGGAGTTACGGGCTGCTCGACGACGCGGAGCGCCAGGTGCTGTGCGGCCTGGCCGTGTTTGACGCGCGCTTCTCGCTGACCAGCGCGGCCGCCGTGGCGGCACGGCCGCCTGGGCCCGCCAGCGTCGAAGAAATCGTGCTGCGCCTGGTGGACAAATCCCTGCTGCAGCCCTGCTTGCACGGGCTGGGCACCGACGATGGCCCTTGCTACCAACTGCCGCACGCCGTACGTCTGTACGCGCTGGAACGCTTGGCCGAGTCGCCGGAGGCTGGCGCTGTCCACGCCCGCCATGCGCTGGATCTGCAACGCCTGGCCGTCCGCACCGGCGCGGCAACGGCGAACGCAGCCTGAATGCAGGACGCGGCGGCGATGTGAATCGTCGTGAATCCTGGGTGCGCAATGCCTGTGACGCTGACGCCATGGCTTATGGTCCGGCGCTCCAAGGAACAGGAAGCAGATTTTGGCCGCCATTCACGACTCGCCCGGCATCGCATCGCAGTTGGACCGATTGCCACTGACACGGATGCATGTCGGCCTGGTGCTGGTCTGTACCCTGGCAATGGCTGCGGCCATCAGCGAGATGTCGCTCAGCGGGGCCTTGTCGGCCATCTTCTCCAGCGGGGCCAACAAGGCCTCTGCGGGCGAGTTGTCCGCGCTGCTGTCCTCGGTCTACGTGGGGGCGGTCATTGGCGCGCCGCTGTTCGGCTGGCTGGCCGACCGGATCGGCCGCAGGCGGGTGTTGATCGGTGTGCTGCTGTGGACCACCGTCACCTCGTTCGCCGCAAGCTTTGCGCACAACATACTGGAACTCACGGTCTGCCGCGGCCTGTCGGGCCTGGCGTTGGGCGTGCTGCCGCCGCTGGTGATTGCTCTCCTGGCCGACGTACTGCCTCCGAAACACCGCGGCGAGATGACGTTCTGGTGCATTGCGTTGTCCACCGTAGGCCCCTTGTGCACGCTGATGTTCCTGCACGGCATGAGCACCTCCTCCTGGCATGGCGGTGAAGCTTGGCGGCTGACCTTCGGCGTGCTGGGGCTGCTGTGTCTGCTGACGGCCGGGGCCACCGCGCTGCTGCCCGAGTCCCCACGGTTCCTGGAAGTACGAGGGCGTTTGGCGCAAGCCGCGCTTGCCTTGAGCCGCTTCGAGCATTCGAGGGCGGTGTCCTGGCCAGGGGCATCATCAACCGCCGCGTCTACCGCCATCACCGCATCCGACCCCGCACAAGCCGCCGGCCCGCAACGCCAGGTCTACGCCTTGTTCGCGCTCAGCCCCTGGGCGACTGCTTCGTTCCCCATCCTGTCCGGTGCGGTGCTGACGCAGCGCGGCTTTGCGCTCAACGACGCCTTGATGGTGGTGGGTGTCTCCATGGCCGGCCCAATGGCAGGCAACATCATCAGTTCCATGAGCCTGGATCGCATCGACCGGCGGTACGGCCTGGCCGGCTGCTCCGTGGTGATGCTGCTGGCGGGTGCCGTGTTCGTGTCGTCCACCGTGGGCTGGCAGGTCCTGGCCGCCGCCGCCGTGTTTGGCATGGTGACGTCCATCTACCTCGCGACGCTGAACCTCTACGCCGCCGAACTCTTCCCGACCCAAGGCCGAGGCCGCCGGCTGTCCAGTGCCTGGGCGCTGAACCGTGTCGGTGCGGCAGTAGCGCCGCTGTTGCTGGTGCCGTTGCTGCGCAACCAGGGCGCTGAAGCCATGTTCGCTGTGATCGCGTGCACCGTGGTGGCGGCCATTGCCGTGACCTGCCTCTCCCCGCGTGGCCGGCAGCGGCAGGCAGTGGCCTGAGTGCGTGCATTCAACTCGCGTCCAGCAACTGACGGGCCACGCGCAGATCCTGCGTGCCGAAACCTTCGCTGAACCGGTCGTAGACCGCGCTTAGCTGGTGCAGGCCCGGCTTGGGGTCACCCCATTGCCGCGACAGCCGCGCCACGCTGATCGCCGTCCGCAACTCCCATCCCAAAGCCCCCTGCGTGCGAGCCAGGCTCAGCGACTGCGCCAGCAACGCCGTGGCCACGGGCCGGGCTTCCGGACCGTTGTCGGTAGCCACATGCTCGGCCCTCAGGCGAATGACTTCGGGCGCACACCAGCCGACCGCACCCGTCTGTGCGCGCAACAGGGTGTCGTCACAGAGGCTGTCCGGCTGGAAGGTGGCGAGATGGTCGCGGTACTTGGTCTGCTCCTCATTGGGCAGGGTTTTCAGCGCCTCGGTGTGGGCGGGCAGGTCGGCGCCGCCGGCATCCAGCACCACTTCGATGAGACGTGCCCAGGCCATGTAGTACTGGAATTCGTAGCGGGTGGAATGTTCCAGCAGCTGTGCCGCCCACGCGGCGCAGGCATCCTTGCGCCCGGACCACAAGGCCACGGGAATGGCGCCGATGGCCAGCGTCTGGCAGATGGAGGGGGGCGCGTCCTGCTCTGCAAAAGCCAGGCATTCCTCCACGGTGCGCCAGGCCAGGCCAGGGCGCCCTTCCATCCAGTGCAGGCGTGCCAGCAGGATGCGCATCGACACTTCCAGGCTGACCGGCGACGGCGTGTAGGACAGCGGAATGCGCCTGTCCGCCTGCGCCAGCACGCTGGTGGCCAGCTTGCGGGCGGCCGCGTGCTCGCCCAGAAAATGCAATGACTGCGCGCGCGTGCGCCGCGCCGTCACGTCCACCACCCAATCCATGTCGGACAGCTGCCGAATGTCGTTCGACCGTTTCAGAGACTCCCGGTAGTTGCCCAGCTGAAAACTGTTGGCCCACAGCGCGACGCGTGCCCCGAGCAGGGTCGCCGCCGAAGCATCGAAGGTATTGATCGTCAGCGCCTTGGTCAGCGTGGCGATGTGATTGGGGTCATCGCTCAGTGCCTTCAACTGGCCAAAGGCCGGGAAGGTGTGGATGCGCACGGCCAGATCGGGCCGGGGTGGATCCAGCAGCGAGACCTCCCGCAGGGCACGGCGTGCAAAGGCATCGAAGCCGGCGAACAGACCGGTCTGTTCGGCCAGTTGCAGCACGGCCACTGTCAGCTCGGTTCCCAGCAACACATCGCCGCTGTCTGAGAACGCCCAACCCAGCGCGTGGCGCACATCCTCGATCCAGACACCGTAGGTGCGGCGCCACTCGGCCTTGCCCATCGAGTTCCACTGCTGTTCGGCCACCGCCAGCAAGCGGATCAGCACGTCCGCGTGGCGGGTGCGCGCCGCACGGTATTCCGTCGCATCGGCCTGGGCCAACTGTTCGCCCGCATAAGCCCGCGTCAGGTCGGGCATGCGGTAGACCGTCTGGTCGCCGATCTGCAGCGTCATCAGCAGCGATTTGTCGGTCAGGCTCAGGACATCGTCCATCGCCTGGGCGCGAGGCCCGCCGGCCGCCGCCACGGCCGTCTCCAGATCGAAACTGCCGCGCAGGCAGGACAACGCACGGAAAGCGCGCTGCTCATCGCCCTGCAGCAGCCGGTAGCTCCAGTCGAGCACGGCCTCCAGCGAGCTGTGCCGGTTCGACGTGCCGTCAGCCGCCAGGCTCAACAATTCCGGCTCCAGCCGCGCGGCCACCCGCTCCAGGCCCAGCTGGCTGGCATGCGACGCCACCAGCGTGATGCCCAGCGGGCTCCCGTCCAGGCGGGCACAAAGGGCGGTCGCCTGGGCCAGATTCTCCGGTGTGGCCGCGAAGGCCGGGTCTCGCGACTGGGCAACGTTGAAGAACAGCTGCACCGCCGGATAGGTCATCGCCAGCCATGGGGGCAGGGCGGCTGCCGAGGGTGGCGAGGTCAGCGGTGCCAGACGGTGCACCCATTCGTCCCGGGCTCGCAGGGGCTCGCGGCTGGTCGCCAGGATCAGCACTTCGGGGACCGAGGCCAGCAGGTCCTCCACCAGCGTGGCGGCTGCCTCGATGACCGTCTCGCAGCTGTCCAGCACCAGCAGCATCTGCTGGCCCGCCAGCCGCTGGCGCAGCGCCGCGGGCGACACGCCGCGCGAACCGTCCATGCCCAGCACCAGGCCCAGCTCGGCCTCCAGCGTCGCGCCGCTGCCCAGCCGGGCCAGGTCCAGCAGATAGACGCCGCCCGTGAGGGTGTCGGACAAGCGGCGAGCCACCGCCACCGCCAAGGTGGTCTTGCCCAGGCCGCCCGCGCCCACGATGGACAGCAGCCGCTGCTCGGCCAACTGGGCCGCGAGCTTCCTGGCCACTTCGTCGCGACCGACAAAATGGCGCGGCAACTCCGGCAGTGCGGTGTGCGCCAGGGTGCGAGGCTCTCCGCGCATGACGTCGCGCTCCACGTCGCGCCCCAAGTCGTGCCCCAAGTCGTGCCCTACGTCGCCGTGCGGGTCGCGATCCCAATCGCGCCTCCCGTCGGGCATCAAGCCCTGGTCACCAGGCATCGGGCTCGGCCCCGCGCTTGTCCCCGCGCTCGGCCCCGCGCTGTCGGCGGCCCGGGGCGGTGGAGCCACTTCACCGATGTCACCCGGCTGGCGCGGCCGACCTGGTGGGCTGAGCGGCTTGGTCATGAACAGTCCTTCAACATCATCCGTGCCGTCACCAAGTCGGGGATCTCGCTGCCATCGTCGAGCTTCGACAGAAGTTGGCCCACAGTGGCCAATGCGGATGCGGATGCGGATGCGGATGCGGATGCGGATACAGATGCGGGTGCGGGCGCGGATGCGGTCACGAGCTCCCCATCCCTGGCCAAGGCTGCCAGGGCCAGCGCAATGCGCAGCATCCAGAATTTGGCGCCCTGTTGTTCGGCGAGCTTCATGGCCTGGTCCAGTCGCATCAGGGCCGCGCCTGGCTCAGGTGCCTGGCGCAGCTCGTCAAGCGCCACCAGCCGCATGACCTCGGGTGCACACCACCCCACAGCCCCTTGCTCGACGCGCGCCTGCGTATATGCCGGTGGGCAGGTCGAGCGCAAGGTGGCCATCATGTCGCCCAGCGGCGGGCAGCGCGCCATGGCCAGGTCCACCGGGCAGCCCGGGGAGATGGCGTCGCCAGCCACTACGCAACGGAAGGCCTGCGCATGGGCCAGCCAGTAGGCCAGGCTCTTGCGTTCGGAGAGCTCCCGGAGTTCGTGGGTCCATGAGTCCGCCAGCGCCCGGTCGCCGCGCCAGATCGCCATCGGGATGGCCGCCGTGCCCAGCACCTGGCAGCGCGCGAAGACATGGGCGTCCTTGCTGCCGTCGAGGGCCTGCGTCAGCATCTGCCAGGCGGTGACGAAGTTGCCTCGCAGCCAGTGGATGCGCGCCAGCTGGATGCGCATGGAGACACCAAAAGGCACCTCGCTGAGGAACTGGCGGCCCACGCGAGCGCCGTTGAAGCCGATGACCCGCCAGGCCAGGTGTTCCGCCGCGTTGTGGTCCCCCATCGAATGCAGACACAGTGCGCAGACGCGGTCCGAGATCGCGATCGCCAGCGGTTCGAACCGACCTTTGGCGAGGCTGCGGATCTCTTCGCACGACGCCAGCGACATCTGGTAATTGCCTTGGCCGTAAGCGCTGGTGCTCATGCCGAAAAGCGCTTCGATCCGTTCGTCGTCGGAGCCCAGAGTCTGCAGCAACTGGCGCGTACGCGAGAAGACATCGGCGTATTGCTGGCTGCCCTGGGGCACGTAGCCCAGCATGAAATTGGCGGCCACCCGCAGCGGCAGTTCCAACTGCGCCTTGTCCGATCCGGCGCGGTCGACCTTGCTCAAGGCCGTTTCCAGGTGGTGCAGGTATTCGTCCACCAGGCCAACATCGCAGTAGGTGCGCTTGGCGGCGGCGGTGAGCCGCAGGCCCAGCGCGAGGTCGTGTTCCTCGATCAAGGTCCATTCGATCGCGGCCCGTACATCCGGGATGGTGGAGCCCAATGCCGGTGACCAGTGATATTGCGACATGGCCGCCTCTGCATCGCGCGCGCGCAGCAGGCCTTCGGTGACGAGCGTGGCATGGCGGCGATGGACCTCGGCCGCATCCGCGCTGTCGGCGAGTTTCTTCTCCGCATACAGGCGTGTGATGTAGAGCAGGCGATGCAGCCGCAGGTCTCCGTCGGTGGCTTCCAGCACGATCAGCGACTTGGCACACAGGCTCAGCACGCCTTCAATGACCTGACGCCGGGTCAGTTCGTCGCCGGAGGCGACCGCTACCGCGCCGTCCAGGTCAAAGGCTCCACGGAATACGGAGAGCCGCTGCAGCACCTGTTGCTCGCTGTCGCTGAGCAGGTCGTAGCTCCAGTCCATCACCGCGAGCAGTGTCCGGTGGCGGGAGAGTGCGGTGCGTCGCCCCCGGGTCAGCAGCTCAAAGGCGCTTTCCAGGCGCTGCAGCAGCCCCTGCACGCCAAGGCTGTCCACGCGTGCTGCGGCCAGCTCGATGGCCAAGGGAATGCCGTCCAGGAAGCCGCAGAGCTGACGGACCGCCGGCGCGTGGGTCTCCGTCATCGTGAAGGCGGCGCAGGTGGCCTGGGCACGCTCCACAAAGAGCTGGATCGCCGGGTAGGCAAGCAGATCGTCCGTGTCCAGCGACTCATCTGGCGCAGGCAGGGCCAGTGGCGGGAGCTTGAATACCCATTCCGCCTCCACCTCCAGCGGTTCGCGGCTGGTCGCCAGGAAGTTCACCCCCGGGCATACGCGCATCAGCCGGTCGACCACCCTGGCCACGGCGTCGATGACTTGCTCGCAGTTGTCCAGCACAAACAGCAGATGCCGGCTTCGCAGCGCGGCTTCCAGCATGGCGTGTGGATCACCCGCCGACACGACGGCGCCGACCGCCTGCCCCAACTCGGCGGCCACCAGGGTCGGATCTGACAAGCCGGACAGGTCCACCAGGTGGACACCATCCGCATACTGCGGCCGCAGGCCGTCGGCCACCGAGAGGGCCACCGTCGTCTTGCCCATGCCTCCGGCGCCGACCACGGAGACGAGACGTTCCCGCGCCAACAGCCCGCCGATCTGGGCCATGACGTGCTCCCGGCCTATGGGGCGGGTCAGCCGGCTGGTGAGGCTGGCTGCAATGGATGCAGACGCGGGGACGTGGGAAGGCCCGGAGGGGGAGGGGAACGGCGCGTCCGCCGTGCTCGGCGGGAAGGGCGCGAACGACGTCAAGGGCGCAAGGGGAGCAAGTGGCGGGTGCGGTGGCTCCGGCCAGGCCCGCGAATGCGGCCCGCCTGCACGGGGCGGTGCCGCATGGACCTCCGCCACAAAGGCATAACCTCGCCCCGGCACATTGGTGATGTAGCGGACGCCCGCAATGCCATCGCCCAGTGCCTTGCGCAGCGCCGACATGTGCACGCGCAGGCTGGTTTCCTCCACCACCGTGCGTGGCCAAACGCGGGCCACCAGTTCTTCACGGCTGTACAGCCGGCCGGGCTGCTCCAGCAATACTTCAAGAAGTTGCAGGGCCCGGCTGCCCACCCGCAGCGGCTGGTGCCCGTTGCTGATTTCCCGCCGCACCGGGTCGAACAGGAAGGGGCCGAACTGAAGCGCCGACGACACAGCGTGGGTGGGCGTCCCCAGGACCAGGCTAGAGGTCATACCGCAGGTTCGCCATGACGGTCCGCGGCGCGTTGTAGTAGGCCGCATCGATGCCCAGTGCCGGGATGCGGCTGCGGGCCAGCGCATAGGCGCGGTCGGTGGCGTTGCGTACCCGCAGTGAGGCCTGCCACCGGGAGCCGTCCGGCGCGTAGGTCAATGCGAAGTTGAGATAGGTCTGTCGCGGTGCACGCAGCGCAGCGGTGTTGGCAGCATCGATGAACTGCTGGTCGATGTACTGCAGCCAGGCGTCGGCCGTCACCAGCCCACCCGCCATGCTGCGGCGGCCCTTCAGTCCAAGCGCGACGCTCCAGCGGGGGGCGTAGGGCAGTGTGTGGCCGGTGAAGTCGCCGGCTGCGGCGCCACTGGGATTGAGGAAGCTGCGGAAGTTCGCGCGCAGCCACTCCACGGCACTGGTGATGCTCACGTCGGCCGTCAGGCCCTTCTCGGCCTCCAGGTCCACGCCATACGTGCGGGCGCTGGCGGCGTTCAGGAACACGGTGTCCGTCACCAACACGCCGTTGACGGTGGTGCCGCTCAGCGAGGCGAGGTAGTCCTTGTAGTCGTTGTAGAACGCAGCCGCATTGACGGTCAGCCGTTCCGGCGCGGTGCGCAGCTTGACGCCCGTTTCATAGGTGGTGACCTTCTCCGGGCGTGCCGCCACACCGGCGGAGATCAGTGACTCCGCCGCGCGATTGAAGCCCGCGAACTTCTCGCCGCGCGCCACGCTGGCATACAGGAAGGTCGTCGGCGAGGCGTTGAAATCCACGCCCACCCGCGGCAGCAGGCCGTGCTCGCTGGTGTGCAGCTGAGGGGCGTCGTAGACCTGCTGCGTGGGTACGAACTGGGCATTCGTTCGCCAGAAGGCGTTGGCGGCGTCTTGCCGGGTGTTGTAGCCGCGCAGGCCCAGCGTGGCCGAGAGCCGGTCGGTCAGGCGCAGGTGGCCCTGTGCATAAAGGCCCAGGTCCCGCGTCTCCTGATGGGTCAGGGCCTGGGTGTAGCCGGGTGCCGGCGCCGCTAGCGGGAAGGCCGTGACGTAGCGGTTGAAGTCGAAGCGGTCTCGCAGCAGCATGGCGCCGGCGACCAGGTCCAGGTCGGTGCCACGCCACACCATTTGCAATTCCTGGGAGAAGGTGCGTTGCCGCACCTGCTGCGAAATTTCGTAGCGCTCCACCTCCAGGCCGCTCCAGTCCGCCACCGTGGGGTCATCGGTGTAGCCCCGGTAGGCGGTGATGGAACGCAGCTTCATGCCGGCGCCCACGTCCCACTCGGCGGTGGCCGAGGCCCCGCCGGCCTTGCGCTTGAAGGCACCCGCATCGGACGCGTTGTAGGAAACCCGCGGTGCGGCGTTTTCGTGGTTGAGCGGATAGTTGGTGGTGTTGGTGTCGGAGCGGTCCAGCAAGCCATCCACCGCGAAGGTGATGTGTGCCGACGAGCCGGCGCGCACCTTCACCTTGGCGCGGAACTGCGTGGCATCCAGCTTGTTGATGTCTTCGTGCCGGGTGGCGTTGTAGCCAAAGCCGTCGTTGGCCCGGCGGGAGACGGCGAGCGAAGCGCTCAGGTCCGGGCTCAACTGCCCCGCAAACAGCCCGCGTGCCTCGCGCTGCCCGAGGTTGCCCAGGCCGGCACTGACCCAGGAGCCGGTGATCTGGTCGGGGTCAGCGGAGACGATCTTGACCGCCCCCGCCGTGGCGTTCTGGCCGTACAGCGTACCCTGAGGGCCGCGAAGCACCTCGTAGCGCACGACATCGGGCAGGTCCCACAGCGCGGTGGCGTAGCCGCGCAGCAATGGCACGTCGTCGACGTAGATGCCGACCGCCTGGGCCATGGCCGGCTGAGACACCCCCACGCCGCGCAGGCCCACGGTCTGCGGCATGTTGCTGTAGCCGTTGGGCACAGCCATGCCGGCGACGATGCCGACCAGGTCGTTGAGCTGGAACAGGCCCTTTTTCTCGATGTCTTCCTGCGAGACCACGGCCACCGACACCGGCGCCTTGTCGGCCGGGCCCGGGATCCGTTCAGCGGTGACGATCACTGGCGGCAGTGTGTTGTCTGCCTCGGCCCGGACGGCCAGCGGGCTGGCGGCCAGCGCCACGGGCACCAGCACAAGAACGGTGCGATGCTCCCGACGAACCCCGCGGGCCTTGCCCCCCGACACCAACATGCGAACCTTTCTCCACGCTACAAAACGTGCGCGGACGAATCATCGATGGGACGCAGCCCGCTGGGCGTGAATCGGCGTGAATCTTCGAGAAAGCGCAGGCAAAGCGCCAGGCAGGTCGCGAATTCCCCGCCTCAGGCCATCGCCCAGCGCCTGCGATGGCGCGGCGGCGCCAGGTTCTCCACCCAGGCATCCAGCAGGCCGCGACGGTTGGCAATGTCTGCCGCGGCCGTACGTGTCGGCGCGTCGAGCTTGCCCAGCAGTGATTTGACGTGGGTCTTGACTGTGCCAGCGGCGATGTTGAGCTCGGCAGCAATGGCCTTGTTGCACAAGCCGGTGGCCATCAGGCGCAGCACATCGATCTCCCTCGGCGTGGGCAGGTCCTGCGCCACCGTATCTGCCAGCCGCTGCACCACCCGACCCTCCAGGTAACGTTGGCCGCGCGCCAGGGCCAGCACGGCGTCCACCAGGTGCTCCGGCTGGCAGGCCTGGGTCAGGTAGCCCTTCACGCCGCACTCCAGGGCACTGCGGATGCTCAGTTCACCGTCCGAGTGGGACAGCACCAGGACCTCCGGCGTGGGCCCATTCCGGCGCAGCCGCCCGTCGCGCCCTTGCATCGCGGTGGCGATGCCGAATGACAGGTCGGTGATGACCACCTGGAACGGCGGCGACTCATACCCATACAGACCGAGGTCGCCAGGGCGCTGCTCGACGACGTCGAAGCGGCTGTCCACCCCCAGGGTGGCGGCGATACCCCGGCGGACCAGTGGTTCGGCATGGCACACAAGCACACGCGTTGCGGTGGGCATCAGCATGGTGTTCTCTCCTGGGGCAGGGGCATGGACGGCAAGGACGTGGGGCAGCAAGGACGTAGGTCGGCAGGGATGTCTGGCGGCAGGGCCATCTTGGACGCTGGCGGTTGGCTGCGCCAGTGAAGCGGCGTGAAGCCGCGTGAACCTGCCTGCATGAGGAATCGCGGTAATTCACTCGCGTTGCACGCCGGCATCCATCAAGCTCCAGTCCGTTCCCCTTTTCCGTTTTCCAACGACCTCAACCCGGAGACGTCATGTCCAAGTCCACTTCGCACCTGCTCGGTGCCGTGCTGCTGAGCGCCGCAGCGCTGATGGCTGCGCCGATTGCATCGGCCGAGCCGAAACCCTATCCCGCCAGCTTCAAGCTGCAGGACATCGCCACCAACGGCACGACGCTGCATGTGCGTGTTGGCGGCACCGGTCCCGCCGTGGTGCTCATTCACGGTTTTGGCGATACCGGCGACATGTGGACGCCACTGGCCATCGAGCTGGCCAAGGACCACCGCGTGGTGGTGCCCGACCTGCGCGGGATGGGCCTTTCGGCCAAGCCTGAAGACGGCTTCGAGAAGAAGAACCAGGCCAAGGACATCCGTGGTGTTCTGGAAAAACTGGGCATCGACCAGGCGGACATCGTGGGGCACGACATCGGCGTCATGGTCGCTTACGCGTATGCCGCGGCCTATCCGACAAAGACCACCAAGCTCGTCGTGATGGATGCACCGCCCCCCGGTATCCCGCCGTGGGATGAAGTGGTGCGCAACCCGCTGCTCTGGCACTTCGACTTCTATGGCAAGGACGCCCTGCGCCTGGTGCAAGGGCGTGAGCGCATCTTCCTGGACCGCTTCTACAACGACTTCGGCGGCGACCCGTCCAAGATCGACGAAGGCACGCGCAACCATTACGCCAGGCTCTATGCCCGGCCGGGCGCCATGAAGGGCGCGCTGTCCCAATTCCATGCCTTCCGGCAGGACGCCAAGGACAACCTGGAATCGATGAAGACCAAGCTCACCATGCCGGTGCTGGCCATTGGTGGCGAGAAGTCCTTCGGCCCGCTTGAAGCGGTGGCCATGCGCAACGCAGCAACGAACGTGACCGAACTGGTCATCCCACGCTCGGGCCACTGGCTGATGGAAGAGGAGCCTGAGGCCACCACCAAGGGCATCAAGGACTTCCTGGCCGCCAAGTAAGCGATCGAGTCAGCGATCGATTCAGCGATCAAGTCCGCCATCAGGTCAGCCGTCCGGTCAGCCGCCATAAGGGAGACCCCTATGCATGATCCATCCACTCCACCGAGACCGCGTCCGTCATGGGCCGTCTATGCGCTGACGATAGGCGCCTTCGGCATCGGTACGACGGAATTCGTCATCATGGGGCTGCTGCTCCAACTGGCGGCCGACCTGCATGTGACGGTGCCCACCGCAGGCCTGCTGATCTCCGGCTACGCGCTGGGCGTCTTCGTGGGCGCACCGCTGCTGACCGCGCTGCTCGGCAGCGTGCCACGCAAGACGGCACTGCTGGCGCTGATGGTTATCTTCACCCTCGGTAACCTGGCGTGCGCGCTGGCACCCAACTACACGGTGCTGATGATCGCCCGTGTCATGACGTCTCTGGCGCACGGCACCTTCTTTGGTGTGGGTGCGGTGGTCGCCACCAGCGTGGTGCCGGCCGACCGCAAGGCCGCCGCGTTATCCACCATGTTCACCGGGCTCACGGTGGCGACGTTGCTGGGGGTGCCGGCGGGCTCCTGGCTGGGTCTGCACTTCGGATGGCGCTCGACCTTCTGGGCGGTGTGTGTGATTGGATTGATCGCCATGGCCGTCATTGCGTTGTTCGTGTCGGCACGCGAAGCCGGCTGTGGCAGCCGTGTGTCGCTGCGTGAGGAACTGGGGGTGCTGCGTCTTGTCCATGTGTTGCTCGGCCTCACTGCGACCGTGTTCGGATTCGCCGGAGTGTTTGCCGTGTTCACCTATGTGCAGCCCCTGCTGACCCAGGTCTCGGGCTTCGACGAAGCCAGCGTGTCCGTGATCCTGCTCGTGTTCGGCGTGGGCATGATCCTCGGCAACCTCGTTGGCGGGCGGCTGACTGACCGTGCCCCGGTCCGGATGTTGCTCGGTTCCCTGGTTGGCCTGGCGGTGGTGCTGCTGCTCATGGGTTTCGCCATGGGGCACCGCGTGTCGGCCGTGCTGTTTGTTGGTCTGCTCGGCGCTGGCGCCTTCGCCACCGTAGCGCCCTTGCAGCTTCGTGTGCTGAACCAGGCACACGGCACCGGCCAGAGCATGGCGTCCAGTCTCAACATCGCCGCCTTCAATCTGGGCAATGCATTGGGCGCCTGGCTGGGCGGCGTGGTGATTGATCACGGCCCCGGCCTGGCGCGTCTGCCCTGGGCGGCGGCCGTCACCACGCTGTGCGGACTGGCCGTGGCAGCCTGCAGCGTCTGGCTTGAGCGCCGGGCCCATCCGTCGATGACGCCTGCGCAAAGCGCCATGGCGTCGTAGCGCGATTCGTACCACCTGAAAGCGAAATTCCATGTTCAAGCTGATGAAGCGTCTCGACGCACCCGACACCCTCCCACCTCAGCGGTCATCGACCGGAAGCGGCCGGTACCGCAGGGCGCTGCAACTCTTGCTGTTGTCGCTGGGGCTGCATGCGGCGCCGGGGCTATGCGCGCCGGTGCAGTCTGCGGGAAAGCTGACCTTTGTAGACGCGAACACCATGGTCGTGGCCGACTGGCGCGGCGGTCAACTGCACGCCCTCACGCTGCCCGCAGTGGCGCCCGGCGCACCGGGTGCCTTCAATCTGAAGGACGTGTCGGCCGCCATTGCGCGCACGCTGCACACGAGCCCCGAGAAGCTGCGCTTCCAGGACATGGCGGTCCGGCCAGGTAGCGAGGTGGCCTACATCGCGCTGTCGGTCGAAGGGAGGACCGCCGGCGCGGCCCCGATCCCAGCGCTGGTCTCCGTCAACGCCGCCGGCCAGGTGGGCGTGGTGAACCTGGGCCAGGCCGCCCGAAAATCGGTGGCCATCGGCAACCTGCCATCCCCGGACAAGCATCTCTGGCGCGAAACACCGGCGGCCAGCTTCACCGTCACCGACATGAAGTACCACGACGGCAAGCTCTATGTCGCCGGGTTGTCCAACGCCAGCTTCGCGTCCACGCTGCGTGTGTTTGACTTCCCCTTCCAGGGCCAGGCGGCCGTCAGCAGCATCGAGATGTACCACCCGGTGCACAACCAGGTCGAGACCCGGGCACCCATCCGCAAGATGGTGATTACAGAGCTGAACGGCGAGCCGACCCTGGTGGCCGCATTCACTTGTTCTCCGCTGGTCACGATTCCGCTCAAGGACTTGAAGGACGGCGCTCACCTCGCGGCCAAGACGGTCGCCGAGTTCGGCTGGGGCAGTGCCCCGGTGGGCATGGTGATGTTCGATGCCGGCCAGGGGCCCATGGTGCTCCTGACCCACTCCCACAAGTCTGCCGACCTGATGTCCGTCACCGACATCGCGGGTGCATCGACGCAGCCAGGACTGTCTACACCGATCAAGTGGCCGTCCGAGCCCACCTTGGGACTGAAGTCCACCTACATCCCCATCCACGTTGCGCAGATTGACAACCAGGATGCCAACTTCCTCGTGGCGCTTCGCCGCAATGAAGCCAGCGGGGCCATGGAGTTGGTCTCGTTGCGCAAGGGCCTGTTCCTGCGCCTGAGCGACTTCGTCAACGAGTACGACTTCGCCGATTTCAAGTACGAGCCCAATGACCACTGGCGCGACGTGCATCGCATGCTGCGCACCGACGAAGGCTACGCCGACCTGGCGCCTGCGAAGCCATGATGAGCGCCCTGCGGCTGGTGATGGTGATGGCCCTGGCGGGGCTGCCAACAGCATGGGCCGCGTCGGTCGATATTCATCCGGCAGGGCCGACGGTCCCGGAGAACCTGCTCAGGATCGAGCTGCGCTTTTCGCAACCTCAACACCTGCCCTTCGACACGCGGCGCCTGACGCTGCTCGATGAAAGCGGCGTGGAGATCCGGAACGCCGTGCTGGACCTGGCCCTGCCAAGCCCGGACGGCCGTCGCATCACCGTGCTGATGGATCCGGGGCGTGTGAAACGCGGCGTCGGCCCCAACCTGGACGCGGGACGGGCTTTGACGCCGGGGCGGAGGGTCAGCCTGCGGGTGGCTGACGCGGGCCTGCGCGGGCCGGCTGTCGTCAAGCAATGGGAAGTGTCGGCGGCCAACGAGCGCCCGCTCGACGTTGCGGCCTGGACGCTGCACGCACCACGAGCCCACAGCCAGGGCACATTGGTCTTGAACCTGCACGCGCCGATCAGTTCGACGGCCGAGGCCTTGATCGCCGTGGTGGATGGTGACGGCCGTCGCATCCCCGGGAGGGGGATATTGGCAGGGGATGATGCGGTCTGGCGCTTCACGCCTTCGCAGCCGTGGAAATCGGCGCCGTATGCGGTTGTCACGCATCCCGACCTGGAAGATGCCGCGGGCAACAGGGCTTGTGCCGCCTTCGAGCAGATGCGCGGTAGCGTGGTGGCCTGCGACACCGGCGTCCGGATGAACTTCTCACCGGCGGGCGCGAGCCGACCTCCCGGTGGCCCGCGCCCATAAAGAGGGACTGCGCTTGCAGTCCCTCTGGGTTCGTCAGAACGCGCTCTTCACCACGCCGCCGTCCACACGCAGCGCGGCACCGGTCGTGGCTGACGCGAGCGGGCTCACCACATAGGCCACCAGCGAGGCCACCTCCTGCGGGGTGCCGAAGCGCTTGATCAACGAGGTCGGACGCACGTGGTCGAAGAACTCGGCCTCAACCTGCTCGAAGCTCTTGTCGCTGGCCTTCGCCAGGCCGTCCACGAAGTCGCCCACGCCGCGCGACTTGGTGGGGCCGGGCAGGACGCTGTTGACCGTGATGCCGGTGCCGGCGACGGATTCCGCCAAACCACGCGACACAGCGAGCTGTGCGGTCTTGGTCATGCCGTAATGGATCATCTCGGTCGGGATCTGTACCGCGCTTTCGCTGGAGATGAAGATGATGCGTCCCCAGTTGGCGCGCTTCATCTCGGGCAACACCAGCCGTGCCAGGCGGACGCCGCTCAGCACGTTGACGTCGAAGAACCGCAACCAGTCCTCGTCCGGGATCTCTTCGAACGGCTTGGCCTCGAAGATGCCGAGGTTGTTGACGAGGATGTTGATGCCGGGGTGGCGCCGCACCACTTCATCCGCCGCCTCGGCGGTGCTCAGGTCTGCTGCAAAGCCGAGCACGGTGCCCTGGGTCTCGGCGCGGATGCTGGCGACCGCTTCATCAACGGCGGCTTGTGTCCGGCCGTTGACGATGACGCTGGCGCCTTCCTGCGCCAGCGTACGTGCGATGGCATAGCCGATGCCAGCGGTGCTGCCGCTCACCAGGGCCAATTTGCCTTTGAGTTGAAGATCCATGTTGATGCTCCTTGATAGCTAGGACGAAAACCGTTCACTGTCACAAGAATCCCGGTCTGAAGCCTCTCCCAATTGATGGATTTTGGTCGCGGCTCGCGACGGGCGGGACTTTCTCGTTCTACTGACCATCCAGCCTGGCCTTGGCGCCTGGCAGCCAGCGCTCCAGCACAAGCAGGGCGCCTATGGACAGACCTGCCGCTGCGGCCCAGAGCGCATCGCTTCGCGATATGTCGAGGGCTCTGAGGGTCTCGATCATCAGGGGATGGAGCAGATAGATGCCAAGGGCCAGGCGCCTTCCCCAATCCGCCATCCGTTCCGCTGATGGCGACGATGGAAGGGCGAAGCCAGCGCCCATGGCGGCAACGCCGCAGAGCATCGCTCCCACCGGCATCTGGAGTTCAGTGGGCGCCCCAGCGCGTCGATAGAGCAGGTAGGCCTGCACCAGCCCCAGCAGCAGGCCGACCATGAGCAGGTGTGGCCATCTTCGTGAAAGTACATGGCTGGGAATGCTGGCCAGCTTGACGCCCAACCAGACCAAGCCGATGCCTCCCACGAAGCGGGAGACATACATCACCTCCCAGCTCACCCGTCTCAGCAGGGTCAGGGAATCCACCGCGCTGCAGACCATCAGCATGGCGGCGATCAACAGCCATGCCCACCGGGAGGCGAGCCACGCTGGAAGGAGGTAGACGACCAGCAGCGCGGCCAGCGCCGAGTGCAGGAACCACAAGGGGCCCCAGACACCCCGCGTGATGGTGGCGGAGGAGACGATGCGCTCCACGGCAGGCCCCAGCCCCACCATCAGCACCAGGGCCCCGGCGTAAATGACGTTCCAGACCACGACCAGCCGCCATACCCGCTGCAGGGCCGCACCGGCCGGCTGGCGCCATGAGGGCCTGATCCCGACGAAGTAGCCCATCACCACGAAGAAGAAGGGAACCACCCAGCGGCCGGCGGCCCTGCTGGTGGCCATCAACCAGTGAGGCCATTCCGGGAACGCACCGACATGTAGACCGACAACGAGCACGGCTCCCAGAATGCGGAGCGCATCGATGCCTGGTTGGCGAGCCGATCTGCTGACGTTCATACCGGTCCTGTCGTCGCGGTGATTGCGGCGCTGCGCGGATTCTCTGCGCGCGGCGATGGATCACCAACTTTTTCATCCGACCCCAAAGTACTAGTGCTACTGGCGGATTGAAGCTTTTCAAGCGCAGACCGAGACTGGCTTCGCTGCCAACAGAAGACGCTCTGATTCCAACGGAGCACCCACCTGTTGGCAACGACCTCCCACTCTCATTCAGGAATTCGCCATGTCCACTGTCATTCGCTCCGATCTGCTGCTGTCAACATCCGCCTTCAGCCATGTCATCGACGTTCCCATCGAACAGGTCGACATCGCCCAATGGCTGTTTGCGTTGCCCGACGCCGAATACCAGCGCTGCGCGCCGCCCGACCATATCGCCGCCGGCGCCACCTGGACCGATGATGGCCGGCGCATGTCCATCAACGTGGAGATGATCGGCACGGGTCTGGTGGTGCAGCATTACGTCGCCGAGGTGGCTGAGAAGACGTATTGCAAGATGGTGTCAACCTCCGACGTCTTCACGCCGCATGGTCGCACCAAGGTTCAGGTCATCTGGGAACTGAGCGCCAAGGCGGTGGATGGACAGCGCACTGAATACACCAACAAGGTCACCTCCCACCCCACGGAAGACTTCCTTGCCTTCCTGGAGAAGAACAGCATCAGCTTCGAACAGGCCGCGCGCGACCGTGATGCAGCCTCCGGCGATCACAACAGCCGCGAGACGCCGCTGTTCGCCGAAAGCATTGCGCGGTTGGCGCGGGGCCAGAAGAACATCTGAGCGGGCCTCACTGGGGCTGCGGGGCCAGCACGCCCCGGCGGGCTTGTTGCGACTGGGCCAGCACCAGCACAAAGCCCACCGCTGCCAGCGCAGCCCCGGCGATGGAGACGCTGGCATAACCCAGCCCGGCCTGCAGCACCACACCGCCCAGTGCAGCGCCCAGCGCATTGCCCAGATTGAAGGCGCCGATGTTCACGGAGGAGGCGAGGCCCGGCGCACCCGTGGCGCTGCGCATCACCCGCATCTGCACGGGCGGGACCACACCAAAGGCGGCAATTCCCCACACCAGCAAAGCCACGGCGGTGCCGATCTTCGACGCGGACAGCCACGGGAACGCGATCATCACCACCGCCAGCAGCAGCAGGAAGCCCATCAATGCGCCGTCCACCGACTTGTCGGCCAGCTTGCCGCCGAGCGTGTTGCCGATGGTGAAACCCACGCCGATCAGCACCAGCATCCCGGTGATGAAACCCGGCGAGGCCTGTGTAAGCGTCTCCAGCGACGGGTTGATATAGGTGTAGAGCGTGAACATCGCGGCGGCCCCCAACACCGTGGTGCTCAAGGCCATCAACACGGTGGGGCGGGTGAGCACCCGCAGTTCCGCACGAACGTTCGGGGCCGTGCCGGCACTGCCAGCGGGAAGCGCCAACCGCAGCGAGGTCATCGCCACCAGCCCCAGCACGGCAATGGCCGCAAAGGACTCACGCCATCCGATGGCCTGCCCCAGCCAAGTCGCGGCGGGCACCCCGCCCACGTTGGCGATCGTCAGCCCCATGAACATCGCTGCCACCGCACTGGCCTGCTTCTCTCGCGGCACCAGGCTGGCGGCCACCAGCGAACCCAGACCGAAGAACGCACCGTGGTTGAAGCTGGTGAGCACCCGGGCCATCAGCAGGCTGGCGTAGTTGGGCGCGAGCGCAGAAGCCAGGTTGCCCAGGGTGAAGATGGCCATCAGCACGATCAGGGCCTGACGGCGCGGCCAGCGCGACAGCAGCAGGGTCATGATGGGCGCGCCCACCATCACCCCGGTGGCGTAGGCGGACACCAGCATGCCGGCGGTGGGGATGGACACGCCGACCCCCTGTGCGATGGTGGGCAGCATGCCCATCGGGCCGAATTCGGTGGTGCCGATGCCAAAGGCGCCAACCGCGAGCGCCAGCAGCGGCCAGGTGGCGCTTTTCTGGGGAGTGGAGAGATCGGTGTTCATGGGGTATTTGCTGCCAATCTGGGCCGGAGCCCGGGCCGGCCCCCGGAATTCCGGGAGCCTCTGGGGTCGCATTGTCTGGCTTCATCTTTTGCAGATAAAGCGCTATAACCGACAAATACCTTTGCTCAAATTGGAAAAATGAAATTCACGCTGGAGGAGCTGGAAGTCTTTCTGGCTGTGGTGGACACCGGCTCCCTGACCGCTGCGGCGCTCCGGCTGGCGCAACCCGTGTCGTCCATCAGCCGCAGCCTTCGCCGGCTGGAAGAGGCGCTGCAGACCACGCTGCTGAGACGCACCACGCGGCGGCTGGACCTGACGGACGAGGGCTGCAGCTTCCTGAAGGACGCGCGCCAGATCATGGTGTCCGTCCAGGCGGCCGAGGAGCGGCTGCTGGTGCGCAAAGGGCAGCCGTCGGGGCCCCTCAGGGTGGATGCTGCCACCCCGTTCCTGCTGCACGTCCTGGCACCGCTGATGGAGGGGTATCGGAAGCGTTTTCCGCTGGTGGAGCTGGAGCTGAGCAGCAACGAGGGCTATGTGGACCTGCTGGAGCGGCGCATCGACCTGGCCATCCGCATTGGTCTGTTGAAGGATTCCACGCTGCACAGCCGGCTGTTGTGCCATTGCCGCCTGCGGCTGCTCGCCAGCCCGGCCTATATCGAACGCCATGGGCTGCCCCGCAACGTGGCGGCGTTGGCGCAGCATGTGCTGCTCGGGTTCAGCCAACCCGAGAGCCTGAACGCCTGGCCGGTGCGCCATGGGGACGCCCCGTCTTTCCAGATCCGGCCGGACATGGCGGCCAGCAGTGGCGAGGTTCTGCGGCAGTTGGCCCTGAACGGGCAGGGCATTGTCAGCCTGGCGGATTTCATGACGGAGGGCGACCGCGCCAGTGGTGCCCTGGTGGAGGTGCTGGCGGAGCACAACTCGGGGGCCACCCAGCCCATCCATGCCGTCTATTACGCCCACTCGGCGGTGTCGATGCGGGTGTCGTCATTTGTGGAGCACCTGCGAGAAGTGTCGGCCACCTGGCGTTGGGCCGTGAAGCCGTCTCGGCGTGGGCGTGCCAGTGGAGCTGACGGCGCCTGAGCCACGGCCGATCGGCTACGATCCGCGCCAATCAGGGAGAGAACAATGAGCAATCAACGCGCCCGAATCGCCGGGCTGGATGGCGTGCGCGCGCTTTGCGTGCTGCTGGTATTCACGGAGCACTTTGTCTTTGGCGGCCATAACCTTGGCGGCCTCGGCGTAAAGGTGTTCTTCGCGTTGAGTGGATTCCTGATCGTTGGCATTCTCCACGGCCAACGCGCCAAGGTGGAGGCCGGTGCCAGCACCGCAGCCCGGGAGCTGCGCAGTTTCTGGGTCAGCCGCTCACTGCGCATCTTCCCCATCTACTACCTGGTGCTGACCCTGCTGTTGGCGAAGTTCCTCCTCAAGGGCGTGCCACTGCACACCGATGGGCTGCGCTACTACTTCGTGTTTCTGGGCAACGTCTACATCCAGTACAAGTCCCATGCCTGGAGCAACATTTCCCATCTCTGGAGCATCTCGGTGGAGCAGCATTTCTACCTGCTGGCATCGCCCCTGCTGCTCTGGACCTCTGCTGCGCGGCATCACCTGATCACCCTGGCCTTGCTGGCGGTCTCGGTCGCCGCCGCGGTGGTGGACTTCGCGAACTATGAGAATGTCCCGCAGCCCTACCTGCCGGATCTGCCGTTTTTCGCCTTCATGGCGTGCGGCGCACTGCTGGCACTGGCGCGTGCCGCAGGCAAGCAGGTGCTGACGCCTGCGCTGTTGGCGGCCGTCTTCCTGGTGGGGGCGGTGTTGTTTGCTGATGCTTCGGCCGGCGCCTTCACCATCACGTCGGCGGGCGCATTGCGCGGATTGCGGGAACTGGGCGCTCTGATGATCTGCTTTGCCGTGTTGGCCTACATCCCTGCGGCCCAGGAGGGGCAGATTGTTCGGGCACTTGAGTTCGCACCGCTGCGTTATCTGGGCACCATCAGTTACGGTTTCTACGTCTATCACTACTTCTTCCCCAACTTCCTCCAATACGCAGACCGTCTGACGTGGCTGCCGTATGCCAGCGTCTTCCTCGTCGCCGCACAGTTCCTGGCCACCTGCGTTGTCGCCGCCCTCTCGTGGGAAGTGCTGGAGCGCCGCCTGCTGAGCTTCAAGAAGCGCCGGCAGCCCGGCGCGGGTGGGGCTGCCGTGGGCGCAGTGCCGGGTTGAGCGCGCTGGGCAGGCCTTTGCTCAGGGGGGTGGGAATCCCGCTTGCCCGTCAAGGTGATCGGGAATCTCCCGTGACAGACGGCCTCGCCCTACATGCTGAACTCCGCCACTCCCACCGTGCTTTTGGTCGATGACGTCCCTGAGACCTTGGAGACGTTGTCCGCCGTCCTCAGTGCTGACGGGTTTCAGGTAAAGACCGCCGGCTCCGCGCAAGAGGCGCTGGAGCTGATTTCCCGGGAGCAGCCGGGGGCCCTGGTGTCCGACCTGGACATGCCGGGCATGAACGGTTACGAACTGGCCCGCCAAGTGCGCTCCCTGTATCCGGACGAAGTGCTGCTGATCGCCTTGTCGGGCACGCTGCCTTCTGGAAAGAACGCGCTCACCAACTGCTTCGGGTTTGATCATCTGCTGGGCAAGCCCGTGCCGGTGAGTGTGCTGGAAGGTTTGCTGCGCCTGGAAAACGCCTGAGCCATCCCCTGGGCGTCGCCATATCGCCTGCAATCGCCGCGGTTTGTGCCTTGCGCCCCGGCCCGAATCGGGGCCACCTCGGCTCGCGGGAGTGATGCAGAGGTGCCCTAGCTTCCGCAGGTGGCCCGCCACTGCGGCATTGCGTACACCGTCCATGGTCGCAGTCCCATGCGGGGGACACGTTTGTCGCTTCCAGTGGCGACGTGCTGTGCTATCCAAATGAAGCCGCCTCGGCAGGATTCAGGGCTTCACCACTGACCACTCGGGTGGTCTGGAGGACGTCATGAATCGACTCACTCACCGTCCGATTTTCGGAGCTCGCATCCGCCGCGTGCTGTTGGGCAGCTCCTTGATGCTGTGCCTGGGCGCGGCTCAGGCAGAGAGCATCCTGTTCGTAGGCAACAGCTTCACCTACGCCTTTGGCTCACCGGTCCAGACCTGGAACGCGAACACCGTCACCGACCTCAACCACGAAGGCATTGGCGGAATCCCGGCATTGTTCAAGTCCTTCACCGTCCAGGCCGGCCTGAACTACGACGTGAGCCTGGAGACCGCTGGCGGCACGGGCCTGGACTATCACTACAACAACAAGCTGGGCGTGATCAACAAGGCCTGGGACAAGGTGGTGCTGCAGAGCTACAGCACTCTGGACGCCAGCAACCCGGGCAACCCGGCCAAGCTCATCCAGTACGCGGGCCTGCTGGCGGATGCCTTCAAGGCGAAGAACAGCAACGTCGACGTCCAGCTGATGGCCACCTGGTCGCGGGCGGACCAGACCTATCCCAGCACCGGCGCCTGGTACGGGCAGTCCATCTACCAGATGGCCAACGATGTGTATGCCGGCTACCAACTGGCGGATGCGGCGTCCATCAACATCAATGGCGTGATCCCGGTCGGCCTGACCTGGAACCGCGCCATGGCGCAGGGGTTTGCTGACACCAATCCCTACAACGGCATCGACCCAGGCAAGGTGAAGCTCTGGGCCAGCGACAACTACCACGCCAGCGCTTACGGCAGTTATCTGGAGGCACTGACCATCTTTGGCCAGATCACCGGCCTGGACCCGCGCAGCCTTGGCGTGAACGAGACTGCCGCCGCACAACTGGGCATCACGACAGCCCAGGTGGCGTTTATGCAGCAGTTGGCCTTTGAGCAACTGGCCGTTGCGGCTGCAGTGCCGGAGCCCTCCACCTACGCGATGCTGCTGGCGGGCGGCGGATTGCTGGTAATGTGGCGTCGCCGAACCCGGCGATCCTGATCAGCCGTATCAAGAGGAAATCCATGAACATGCAAGAGACAACGCCTCCGTCCAACGTCACCGAGCCCCGCACCTCCTATCTGGAAGAGAAGGCCTTCAAGGCCCGTACGCTGCTGATCTTCGGTGCCATCACGGACGTGACGGCTGCCGACGTGACGCGACGTCTCATTGCGCTGGACGCGGAAAGTGCCCAACCCATTGATGTGATCGTGAGTTCACCGGGGGGCCATCTGGAGTCCGGAGATGCCATTCACGACATCGTCCGTTTCATCGCTGCGCCGGTGAACATGATCGGCACCGGATGGGTGGGCAGCGCGGCCACCCATCTGTATCTCTCCGTGCCGCTGGAGCGGCGTTATTGCCTGCCCAATACCCGCTTCCTCATTCATCAGCCCAGCGGCGGCGCGGGTGGCCAGGCCACCGACATCGCCATTCAGGCGCGGGAGGTGGTGAAGGCGCGCGAGCGCATCGCACGCACCATCTCGCGCCAGACGGGCAAGTCGCTGGAGACCGTGCTGGCCGACATCGAGCGTGACCGTTGGCTGTCGGCGGAAGAGGCGGTGGAGTACGGGCTGGTGGCGCGGATCATTGAGCGCAAGACGGAGCTCAGGGGCGGCTGACGGCATACGCTGGCCGGGGCGAACGGGCCGCAGGGGGGCGCACAAGCGGCTGTTTGCATCTGCCCTTGCCCTGCGTCATCTGGCTTCATTCTGATCGTGGCTACCATTTGCTCGAACACGAGATGGCAGCCCAAGAGATGAAACCGCTGACGCCTGAGAACATCGAATCCGAACTGAGTTACGCCTACCTTCATGTCGTGGCATCTCAGACGGGAGCCAGTTGCGTGGTGGGTGGACGCCACGATGACTGTGCTGGCATTGATGCGAAAGTCACTGCGTGGGGACCATTCCAAGGCGGTGGATACCGGGTTGAAGTCGATCTCAACGTCCAACTCAAGGCGACCACGCGGCCCCCCCTCGAGATCAGCGGCTGCCTGGCCTACAGCCTGCGGGGCATCGGTCGCTACGACGATCTTCGATGTGAGGCGGTTTCAACGCCCAGGATCCTCGTGGTTCTCTACCTGCCGGAATGCGCGCAGGAGTGGGTCTCCCACACCGACGAAGCACTCTCCCTCCACAAGCGCGCCTATTGGGTGAGCCTGAGGGGAGCGAAGGCGTCGGACAACAAGACAGCCAGGACGGTCTATATCCCCAGGGGCCAGCGCTTTGATGCTGACGGTTTGTCCTCGCTTTTCTGTGCAATCTCCAGGAATGACATCCCGAGATACAGGGAGCTTGACGCGTGAAACCGAGTTGGAACATCTCGCCGGCTGACCTCAAGGCGTTGCTGAAGGCGCATGGGTGGATGCTGCTTCAAGAGCCGATGAAGGACCGGCTCTACATCTTCGAGCACCTGCAGTTTCCCCGCCGGCAGCTCACGTTTCCCATGGATCAAGAGGCTCCGGATTTCGAGGAATCCATCAGAACGGTCATTGAAAAGCTGGCCGAGCTTGGCGGTGAATCGGTGGAAGGTGTGATTTCAAGGATTCGATCCCTCGGCGACGATGTCCTCCGCCTGAGAATATTTTCCACCAGTGATGACAGCTCGCTGCCGCTGGGATTCGCCGCAGCACTGGTGCAGAACACAGAGAAGCTTCTGCGTGCATCAGCCTGTACCGTTCTGAAGCCCCGAACCCACCATCCGCGTTTGTTCCTTGCCGAGGCGGCACAATTCATTGAAAAGGCCAGGTTCGCGCAGACCGAACAAGGCAGCTTCATCCTTCGCGTCGCCTGTCCCATTCATGGAATGGAGCGGCAACGGCTGACGGAGGCGGGAGGCGACCAGGCACCCTTCGCGCGCCAAGTGATGCTATCTGTGCATGTAGCGATTGAGACCCTCATCAACGCCATCGAGTCAGAAGCGCTGGACCCACTGATGGACCAGCTCAAGTCCTCAGATCAACCGGTGCTGTCCGCCAATCTGTGTGAAGCCCTTTTCGGCATGCATGACGAGCGGATGGGCAACTCGCTGGATGTCGGTTTCGACTGGTCAGCCTTACGCCCGGCGCCTGCGCACGCATCGCGACCGCTTCGCATCCAGAGATCGCATTTTTCCCGGATCGAAGAGGTCTGCAGAGCGCTGCGCGCGTCGGACCCGCATCGAGAGGCTGCGTTCATCGGCAGCGTTGAACGACTTGACGGTGAAATGGGTCAAGACGGCCGACGGTCCGGGGACGTGCTGCTCGCGATTCTTCTTCCTGAAGAGGGTGAAACCGTGAGGGTTCGTGCAATGTTGAATGCTGACAGCTATGAAAAGGCGCACCGCGCCCACATGCGAAGCGGCGCCTACGTTCAGGTGACAGGACAGCTTCTGTCCGGAAGACAACCGCGTCAATTGGTGGCGGTCTCCGGGTTCGAACTTCTGGGATCAAGCGATTGAAGAGACGCCTTCCCCTCCACCACAAACGTCCCGATCGTCACCCTATCCCCCTGCCCGCTGAGCCGGACCACCAGATCCCGGTCCTGCTGTCCGGCGCTACCGTACCCGGTGGAGAGCTTCACCATCAGCGTGGTGGCAGGCGCCACCACCTGTTGGCGATGCCCGTAGAACCGGGCCTGCACGGTGTAGGTTCCTGGCTTGGCGTCGCGCAGTGAGAAGACCTCTGGACCAAAACCGGCGGTGAAGTCGCGAGACATGTGGCCGCCTTGCCGGGTCAGCGGCCGGCCGAAGTAACACGGCTCTCCGTTGGGGTCGGTCACCCACAGATCGATGTCGGTGTTGTCCGCATCCCAGGTCAGGGCCACCCGCAGATCCAGCGGCAAGGCCCGGCGCAGTCGGGGGTCCACGCGCGTGAGGTCCAGCGGCTTGCCCGCCGCTGCAGACCTTGCGGCGATGGCGTTCAGCTCGGTCAGCGCGATCAACTCCACATCCGGAAACCGCGGGTCCCAGCGCCGGTTGACCACCTCCCACAGCAGGTCCACCGCCGCTTGCGGATCACCTGCCTGCGCATGAGCCAAAGCCAGGTCCCGCAGAGACTGTGGCTCGTCCGGCGCCAGTCGCCGCACCTGCCCCAGCAGCGGCAATGCATCCTGCACCTGGCCGATCAGCAGCAGGCGGTAGGCCAGGATGCGCAGCAGGTGGCGGTTCTCCAGATCCATTTCCGCCAGGTTGGACAGCACCCGCACCGCCAGGTCCTTCTCCCCACGCTCGCTGAGCAGGTCCGCCACGTCCAGGAAGAAAGCGGAACTGTTGAGGTAGCCCCGCTTCTCATCCAGGTAGATGGCGTAGAGCTGCTCCGGTTTTGCCTCGCGCAGGCGCCGCACGTACGGCTCGTTGGGCTGCCAGGCTCGCAAGGAAATGGTGGCATTGGGCGCTGCCTGTGCGGATCCCGGGGTTGGGGCGGCTGGCGCAGCGGGGGCTGCTGCCATACGGGCCTCCGCCGGCGCAGGCATGACCGGGGCAGGCGCCGGAGCGGCCATGGCGACGGGCGGTTGCACCTCCCGGCTGCGTGAAGGTGGCGACAGGCGCTGTTCTTCTTCCGTGCGTCGGCGGTCCATCGCGGCGTCCGGGCGAGCCACCCCACTTCCCTGCACCGACGCCTGGCCTTCCTCCGGCTGCGGCGAATCCTTGGGATAGGTCGTCTCCCACCATGTCACCAGCTTGCTGAACCGGCTCACCACGCTGTTGAGGGAACGCTCACGCTCGGCGGCATCGTTGGTGCTCTTCTGCTGGCGGCTGCGCTGCCAGGCCGGCATCAGGTCCGCTGGGGGCTCAATGTCGTGGCGCACATAGTCAGCCAGAGTGTCCAGCACGATCAGCGAGGTCTCACGCGTGGCCATGCGGAAATGGATGCCCAGATCGTGGATCTCGCGGCGGTGCAGCGCCTCGTTGGCTTCCAGGCGTGCCAGGCGCATCTCAGCCCATCGGTGGGCCGCCACCCCGACGGGCGGCATCTTGTTGCCCCCTTCCACCCGGGGCGTGTCCACATCAAATTCACGGGTGGTGGTGCGCCCGTTGGGCCCGCTCAGCGTCAGACGCACGGTGGCCTTGGGCGCATTCAGCACCCCCGCAACGGCCAGGCGGCCGGCCTCCGGATAGAGTGACGCCGTTTCCAGATCCGTGGCTTCGTTGGACCGGACCGCCATCAGACGCGGGCGCTCATGGGTGAGCAAGCCCAGGGCCTGCGCCGTGGGAACAGACAGCAGGTCGGCCACGCCGCCGCCCGAGACTTCCGCCGGTGATCGCAGCGTGCGAACCGCCGCACCAGCCGATGCCGTGAAGGCGAAGGTGGGCGTCTTCCCGAACGCCAGCGCACCCGTGCCCCAGTTGCCGATACCGTCAGTGAACAGCAGGGTCAGATCGCTGCCGGAGGGTGGGACCAACGCTTCCATTCGAGTGGCTCCGTCATAGGCCACCCCTTCCAGCGCCTGGCGCAAGGCGGTCCAGTCGCCCCCTCGCACGCGGAAGCGCTGCACAGGTTCGGCCACATGGCGGACCAGCACCAACTGCACCTCCACATCGCGCAGGTGCCGGAAATAGGCTTCCAGCAACGCCAGTTCGCGGCCGTGGTCGCGTGCTGCACCGGACCCCGACGCATCCCACAGCAGGCCCAGCTTGCGTGGCGCCTGGCGCGGCCAGGCGGCTTCCTGGATGGGAAGCTCCGCGACAAAATAACGACGGTCCCGGAAGTGCTCCGTGCTGGTCAGCGCCTTGTTCGAGGCCGCGGGAAGCGTCACACGCAGTTCATTCGCGCCGCTGTAATCGCTGCGGCCCAGATCCAACCGGCTGCCGCCGTCCATGGGGCGGGCCTCCAGGCGATCTGCACCCAGGCTGGCGTCGAGGGCGTTGGGGGGCAACTGGGCGGCCCGGACGGAAACATCCAGCCTCGCCACCGGCCGGCCGAACCGCAGCGGCAGCCGCCACACCGGGGGGCGCCCCGGTGCGATGGACTCGCGGATCTCCAGCACCACGCGTCGCGTACCTGCCGCCGGCAGCGGATAAACCTGCAGCTTGTGGAAGTTGCCTTGCGTGGCCTCCAGCAGGGCAGGGTCCACGCGCTGGCGCGTAACGTCTTCAAAGACTTGCCGCCCCTTGGCTTTTTCGACGGGCACCGCGTCGCGCAGTTCGCCATTGATCTCCAGCGCAAAGCCGGTCACGACCTGGGTGGCGGACAGCGGGAACTGCAACTCGCCCGACAGCACCGCATTGTTGGGATTGAACAGCGTCAGCTCCACCCGCGTGGCCACGGACAGGCCCACGATCTCCGCCTGCACGACCGCAGCCTGGATGCGCACCGGCTCGCGAGCCTGCTCCGCCACGATGCGGATGGGTGGCACAAGACGCTCAACGGGCGGGCGCGGTGGTGGGGTTGGAGACAGGGCCAGGGCGGGCGCGGCCAGCCCCACGGCGGAGCAGGCGAGAAGCGCCTGAAGTGCCTGACGCCACCAGCGTGTCAGCATGAACCGGACGGACTGCAGATGAAGAGTGGCCATGTTCAAAGGCGCGAGGCGCCAGAAGGCGTTGTGTCGCCACCCACATGGCCGTACGTTGGACGGAACCGCCACGGATGGTGCCTGCACGGAGTGTCCTGTGAATCCGGTCCGGATGAATTCCATGCATCACGTCCGGTCGATCTACCGGCGCGCGCGAGAATCCAACCCTCCCATGAATCAGAAATCCCTTCACCACGCCATGCCAGTGCCGTGTCACACGCAGGCGCAGGCCCTCCCCGTTGGCGATGGGCTGGCCGAGGATGGGCCGAGCTTCAACGCCGCAGAGCGCGCCGCCGTTTACCGGGCGATTGCACTTCGAAGGGACATGCGTCACTTCGCGCCCTCGCCACCGTTGCCGGACGATCAGTTGCAACGGCTCCTGCAGGCCGCCCATGCGGCGCCATCCGTCGGCTTGATGCAGCCGTGGCGTTTCATGCGCCTGAGTTCGCCCGAATGGCGTGCACGGCTTCAGCCCTTGGTAGAGGCAGAGCGGCAGCGCACCGCCGTGGCCCTGGGCGAGCGGGACACGGAATTCCTCCAGCTCAAGGTGGACGGCATCCGGGATTGCGCCGAGCTGCTGGCCGTGGTGCTGGCGCCGGATGACGGAACGGTCTTTGGCCGCTTGAGCCAGCCGCGCCAGATGGCGTGGTGCTCCGCCGCCTGTGCCGTCCAGAACCTCTGGCTGGCGGCGCGAGCCGAGAACCTCGGCATGGGCTGGGTATCGATGTTCGACCCTGCGGCGCTGGCATCAGCCCTGTCATTGCCGGCGGGCGCGGAGCCCTTGGGCTTGTTGTGCCTCGGGCCGGTGCCGGCGTTTTATGACCGGCCCATGCTGGAAACCACCGGCTGGCGGCAGGGCCGGCCACTTGGCGACATGTTGATGGCGTCGCCGCCGCTGCCGTCCCTGTCCCCGCCTCCGTCCCCGGTTTAGGACGGAGTGGCTTGCAGCAGACTCACCACCGTTCCGATGATCAGCAACGCGGGCGCCCGCACTTCGCGCCCGCGGCCTTCCCCGCGGCTATCGCCCCGTACGACGCCGGGCAGCCCCGACAGCGACGTCACAAAGACCTCCTGGGCTGGACAGGTGGCATAACGGACGATCGCCACCGGGGTGTCGCCGGAGAGGCCCGCCGCCTGCAGCTGGGTCGAAATCGTCTCCACCCCGGTCACGCCCATGTAGATCACCACGGTCTGGCGCGGTTGCGCCAGGGCCGTCCAGTTCAAGGCCAACTGGTCGTGCTGAAGATGCCCCGTGACAAAGACGCAGCTGTGGGCATGGTCCCGATGCGTGAGGGGAAAGCCGAGCCAGGCCGCCGCACCCACCGCAGCCGTGATGCCGGGAACGACCTGCACAGGAATGCCGGCACTGAGCAGCGCTTCCATCTCTTCCCCGCCGCGCCCGAAGATGAAGGGATCCCCGCCCTTCAGCCGCACCACGCGCAGCCCGGCGCGGGCCTTCTCCGCCATCAGCGCGCAGATGTCCGCCTGCGCCCAGCTGTGCCGGCCGCCGGCCTTGCCCACGCTGAGGCAGGCCACGCCCTCAGGCACGTGAGCCAGCACCTCGGGGCTCACCAGCAGGTCGTGCAGCACCACATCGGCCTGCTGCAGGCAGTGCCAGGCGCGCAGCGTCAGCAAGTCGGCCGCACCCGGGCCGGCACCCACCAGCGCCACGCTACCGGGCGTCAACGAAACCGTGGAGGTGAATCCGGCCGTCAATCGGTGTCCCCTGCCTGATGGAACACCAGCTCCTCCACCCGGCGACCCTCGCAGAGGTGCTCCTGGATGATACGGTCCATGTTCTCGGGCGTGACGTTGTAGTACCAGGTGCCGTCCGGCTGCACGCAGACGATGGGGCCGCCTTTGCAGGCCGCAAAGCAGCTGGCCCGCGTGCGCTTCACACGCAGCGGGCCGGCATTGAGGCCGGCTGCCTTGAACTTGTCGCCCAGGCTGTCGAACAGCGCCTGAGAGGCGCCATCACTGGTGCAACGCTCGCCTGTGCACACGAGGATGTGGCGGCGGTATTCACCGATCTTGGGTTTGACGACGTCCTGGTCACTCATGCCACGTCCTCCTCGGGCGAGGTTTCGGCCTCTACCGCTTCATCCGGCGCGGCCAGCACCGACGCGATGTAGTCCTGCGGCAGGCGATGGCGAAGGGCCAGGGTGGCCACATCCGCACCTTCGGCATGCTCCAGCTTCACCAGCTCCAGCCAGCCGAGCAGGCCGGTGGACAAGGAACGGCCGGGACGCTCGCCTTCGCGGGTGCTGCCACCATCGGCCATGTCGTACTTGTTGGCGTAGCCGCGCGGCGTGACCATCAGGCCGTGCCGCACGAAGGTGTTGCTGTTGCCGATCAGCACGGTGCTGAGCATCCCGATGTCCGCATCCGCCATGCTGTCCAGCGTGGTGAAGACGATCTTCTGGCGGCGGCGATAGCCGCTCTTGACGATGGCCACCGGCGTGTCCGCGCGTCGGTGGCGCAGGAAAAGGCGCTGCGCTTCGACGATCTGCCGTGTGCGCCGGCCGCTCTTGGGGTTGTAGAGCGCCACCACGAAGTCCGCCATGGCCACTGCGTCCAGCCGGCGTGCAATGGTGGGCCAGGGCGTCAGCAGGTCCGACAGCGAGATGGCGCAGAAGTCGTGCGTGAGGGGCGCACCCACCAGCGCGGCGCAGCTGTTCAGGGCGGACGCGCCGGGAATGATCTCCACCTGCACCGGGTCTTCCGGCGTCCAGCCGGCCTGGAACAGCACCTCATAGGTGGGCCCGGCCATGCCGTAAACGCCGGCATCGCCGGAGGAGATGAGGGCCACCTTCTTGCCCTGCCGGGCGGCCTCCAGCGCGCTGACCGCGCGGTCCAGCTCTTCCGTCATCGACTTGCGGATGACTTCCTTGCCTTCCACCAGGTCGGCCACCAGCTTGATGTAGGTGACATAGCCGATCACCACATCGGCCTCTTCGATGGCCGAGCGGGCGCGTTGCGTCATGTGCTCCACGTTGCCGGGGCCGATGCCGACCAGCATGATTTTTCCGTGGGGAGTGGGGGTCATGGTGTCTTCCTTGCAATCGATACGGTGGCATGGCGGCCATCAAGGCCACGGTGCCGGAATTTCTCGACGATCAATGCCGTCATGGGGGTGTTCGGGCCGGCCGCCAGCAGGCAGGCCGCTTCACTCACGGAAGGCGTGCCGGTGTAGTGACGTACCGTCTCGGACGGGTTGGGCACGGGCACGGCGGCCAAAACCTCGGGGGCGAAGAACTGCAGCGTCCATCCCTGTTCGGCCGCCAGCGCCAGGAGGCCGGCCTCGTCCGACTTGATCGTGATGCTGCCTGCCGCCACGACCTGATCCATCCGCAGCCCGGCCTGCTGCAAGGCCGCGGTCACGGCCTCTCGAAGTGTGGCCAGCGAGGTGCCCCGGTCGCAGCCCAGGCCCAGGGTGATGGCCGCCGAGGCCGCCGAGTTCCTCATGCGTGGGTTCCAGGCGCATCCGCCACGCTGTCCTGCGGCGGGCGATAGACCACCAGGCGCTCATGCAGCGCCTCCCACTGCGACGGCGGAACCGGCGTGTGGGTGACCCACAGCACGGCCGCAAAGCGCGCCAGGTCGACGGCATCGAAACGGTCGAAGCGATGGATGTTGGCCGGCAGGGGCGTGGGCCGTGTCCACCATTGCGGGCTTCCGGCCTCCTGCACAAACGCGATGGGCTCGCCATTGACCACATGCGCGGAGACGCGGGTGATGTTGATCTTGGGCGCTTCCACACGCCAGCCCAGGTGGCGCCCCAGGATGTCCACGGGGATGGTCTTGCCCACGTCGGAGGCGGTGGTCAGCACCGGCACCGCGCCCATCAGGGCGGCGACCCGTTCGCTCCACTCGTTGGCGCCGCCCACGTGGCCGGAGAGCACGGGAATGACGTATTGGCCTGCATCGTCCACCACGATGACGCCGGGGTCCACATCCTTGTCCTTCAGGTGCGGCGCAATCAGGCGGACCACCGCCCCCAGCGAGACGAAGAACACCAGCTGGTCCTGATGGCTGAACAGCGGCCCGATCTGGTCCCGCAGCGCGCCCTCGTAGGCATGCACGCTGTTGGGCAGGCCAGCAAAGGCCTCGGCAAACTTGGCCGATGTGCAGACCGCCGCCTGGGGCAGCGACGCCGCCAGCCTGGCGGCCTGGGCGGCCCCATGCTTGGTGATGGCCACCAGGCAGATGCGGGGCTCGGCAGCCGCGGGCGTGGCCGAGGGCGAGGGGGCGGACGAGGGGGATTCAATAGCGGTCATGGGGTTTCCACAGGATCAGGAAGCGGGCTGCTCTTCTTCAGGCAGCCCTTGATGCGTTCACCGCGGATGCGGTGGGGGTTCTTGACCACCAGCAGCGAGAGGTAGCTGACCTTCTCGCCACGCAGCGCCAGCAGGTCGGTGCCGGAGACACGCCGCTCATCCGGCGCGCCCACGCGCTCGATGAAGTGGGCCCCGGGCAGCAGTTCGCGGCGCTCCAGCCAGTCGATCAGGTCACCGATCAGCGGCTTGATCTTCATGAGCACCAGTGTGTCAAAGTCGGGCAGCAGGCGGTCCACGGCGCTCACGCCATAGGCCGCCGGCACGATGGCCACGGTGTCGTCCTGCTCGGCGAAGGGAATGTCCACGCTGGCGCAGGCGGCGGTGAAGGCGTTGACGCCAGCAATCACCTGCACGGGGATGTCCCCATCAAGCGCCCGTACCGTGCGCGCCAGGTGGCCGAAGGTGGCGTAGGTGCTGGCATCGCCCTCCACCAGGAACATCACGTCCTGGCCGGCCTGCAGCCACGGGAGCACGGTGTCGGCGGCCTTGAGCCACGCACGGGCGAGCTTCTCGCCGTCATGCGTCATGGGGAACAGCAACTGGGTGTGGATGGCGGGCGGTGGCAACTCGGCGCGCCGGACGATGTCAAAGGCGAAGCTCGGGGTCTTGCCGCTGCGGGCGGGATAGACCCACACCGTGTCGGTGCGCTGCAGGGCCGCCCAGGCCGCGCGGGTGATCAGCCCGGGATCACCCGGGCCCAGGGAGACGCCCCACAGGGTGCCTGGCGCGGTGGGGCGGGCGTCAGTCATCCGTGGCCTCCTTGGTGGCTGCTGCGGGTTCACCGCGCCAGGCACACACGATCCATACCGGGTTCTCGGCCACCATGCGGTTCATGTGCAGGATCGGCTTGCTGCGGGCCGCCTGGATCTGCAGCACATCCCAGGCCACGCCTTCGCCCGCCAGGGCCTGCAGCGCGGCGGTGGCGGTGGCGAGGTTTTCCAGCGTCACGAAGTTCATGACCAGGCGCCCCTGCGGCCGCAGCCGGCCGAGGATCTTGCCGATGAGCACCGACAGCTCGCCGCCGGACCCGCCCACAAACACGGCATCCGGTGCCAGCCAGTCCTCCAGCCCTTCCGGTGCCTTGCCGTGGGCCAGGCTGTAATTGCTCACGCCGAAGGCTTCATGGTTGCGGCGGGCGATCGCCACGTCGGCCTCGTTCTTCTCGATGGCAAACACATGGCCCTGGGGGCAGAGGCGGGCGGCCTCCAGCCCCACCGACCCGGAGCCCGCGCCGATGTCCCACACGATGCTGTCCGCACGCAGTTGCAGGCGTGCCAGGCTGACCGCACGGACCTCCTGCTTGGTGATCAACCCCTTGTCCGGCTGACGCTGGTGGTAGGCCGTGTCGGCCAGCCCGAAGCGCACTGGCCGGGCCGGTGGCAGGTGGCGCCACAGCAGGACAACGTTGAGATCCGCGAAGGTCATGCCGGCAGCCTCGGTGGGCGACAACTGGGGTAGCACACGTTCTTCCGGCTGCAGCAGCCGCTCCGCCACGGCCATGTGGAAGTCGTCCCCCAGCCCTTCGGCCAGCAGCAGGCGTGCGATGCGGTCCGGGCTGTTGACCGGGCTGGTCAGCACCAGCAGGCGGTCATTCACGCGCAGGGCCTGGGCCAGCGGATAGAGGCCATGCGAGGGCAGGCTGCCGCGGGCCCACTCACCCGCATCCTTGCCGTGGGCAGAGACGATGCGGGCGTCCTGCCAGGCCAGTCCGATGCGTGCGCAGGCCAGTTGCAGCGTGGAGAGATTGGGATGGATCTCCAGTGCGTCGATGCACAGGTGCTGCGCCAGGTAGGGGGCGATGCCGTGGCACAGCGGGTCGCCCGTGGCCAGCACCACGCAGCGCTTCATGGCCTCGCGCGCCGCGCGCACCCAGTCCGGCACCTGGGTCAGTGCACCGGTGAGGTCGTGCCGGACGGCGCCGGGCTTGAAGAAGGCGCCGAACAGTTCCAGCGTGCGGCTGCCGCCGATGACGACGTCCGCCGACCGGATCAGGGCGCCGGCCGTGGCACTCAGGCTGGCCATGCCGTCATCCAGCACGCCCACGACGTGGCAGGGGTTGGGGTCTTTCACGCGAAGTCCTTGTTGAGCATCAGGGTCGTCAGAGGTCAGAAGTCAGAGATCGGCGGCGGTGTCCGCGTCGAGCAGATGGTCGATGCCGGTGCGGCCTGCCGTTGCCGGGCGCTCGCGGGGTGGTGCCGGGGCGGAGCTGACATCCGCCACGCACTGGCCGCTGAAATCGCACACCAGCACACGCAGGGCAAACGCATGGTCGTAACGGTCCGGGGCCAGCAACGTGTCGATGGCGGCCTGCGCCAGTGCCTGATGGAAGGCGTCGCCCAGACCGCGTTCCACCATCAGCTCCGCACCGAAGCGGGCGGTCTCGGCGGTGGCAATGGCCTGGCAGTCTTCGTCCGAGGCACCGATGCGCTTCGCGATCTCGGCAATGAGGTCGGTATCCACCACATTGCGGTTGGCATGGGTGATGGTTTCGCCCTGCGCGATCTTGGTGAGCTTGCCCACCATGACCCCCAGCACCACCAGCGGGATGCCTTGCGCCACTACCTCGTCGAGGGCATAGCGCAGGAAGTCACCCATCTGGATGAAACACGCCTGCGGCAACTCGGGCCGCTCGGCCCGCAAGGTGGCGATGGCGAAGGTCTCGGTGCGTCCGCCGGTGGTCAGGGCCACCAGCCCCTGGCCCACCGTGGCGGCCACCTGGATGCCCTGGACCACGCTGGCCCGCCAGGCCGCCGTGGAATAGGGCCTCACGATGCCGGTGGTGCCCAGGATGCTGATGCCGCCCAGGATGCCCAACCGGGCGTTGGTGGTCTTGCGGGCCATCTCCTGTCCGCCGGGCACACTGATGGTCACCGCCACGCCGTGTTGGGCCAGCAGGTCCGGCGCGGCTTCCCGGAGGTTCTCGGCGATGTTCTTGCGCGGGACCGGATTGATGGCGGGCCCCCCCACCTCAAGGCCCAGCCCCGGCATGGTCACCATGCCCACGCCATCACCCGCGTGGAAGGTGATTTCGTCCGCGCGGCCGGGCAGCAGCTGCAGATCGACCGTCAGGTGGGCACCATCGGTGCAGTCGGGGTCGTCACCGGCGAATTTCACGACCATGGCATGCGCCTGGGCGGCACCTGCCTGACCGTCGTGAATTTCAAACCACACGCGATCCCCGTTGGGCAGCAGGCTTTCGATCCGCTCGGGCACGTCACCGCCAGCCAGCCCCAGCACCGCCGCACGCGCCGCCGCGGCCGCGCAGGCGCCCGTGGTGAAGCCGGTGCGTGTGCCGCGTGCGGCTGCCTGGCCGGTCTCTGTCATGCACCGGCTCCCGGCGCGGCCAGGCCGGCGGCACGCTGGCGCGCTTCGGCCAGCGCCAGCAGCGCGTGCAGGGCGGCCACCACCAGCGTCGATCCGCCCTTGCGGCCGCGGATCACGATCCAGGGCACGTCCTGCAGCTCGGCCATCAGGTCCTTGGATTCCTTGGCCGAGACAAAACCCACCGGCATGCCCACCACCAGGGCCGGGCGCACACCTTCCTCACGGATGAGGCGAACCAGTTCGATCAGCGCGGTCGGCGCATTGCCGATGCCGACAATGGCGCCCTCCAGCAGGCCCTGCCGCTGCGCCTTGCGCATGGCCTGCACCGCGCGGGTGGTGTCCTGCGCCTGGGCGGTGGCGATGACGTCCTCGTCGCTGATGAACTGCCAGGTCTTCATGCCAAAGTGATTCAGGCGCGGGCGGGAAAGGCCCGAGCAGATCATCTCGACGTCGGCCACCACGGGCGTACCACCCCGCAGCATGGCTGTCACGCCGGAATCCACGGCGTCCGGGTGGAAGTCGGTCAGGCCGTTGAAATCGAAGTCCGCATTGGCGTGGATCATGCGGCGGACGATGGCCCATTGCGGATCGGTGTACGCGTGGGGGCCAGCCTCGGCATCAATGATGGAGAAGCTGTCGTGCTCGATGACCTGGCCGGCGCGGGTCAACTGCTCGGTGACGACGTTGACGGTGCTCATGCGGTCTGCCCCTCCCGGTGTGGCGCGGCATGGTCGTGATCGTGCCCATGGTCGTGCCCATGACCGTGCGGGTGATCGTGATCATGATCGTGCCCCGGTGCATGCGCGTGGATGTGGACCGGATGCTCCTGCTGCGCAGCGTTGGCGGCCGGCGCATGGGTGTGCTCATGTGAATGGCCATGGCCGGCGTCATGCGCCAGCTCACGGTAGGTGCAGCCGTCACAGGGCAAGCGGCTGTCCGCCACATGGCGGTCCAGGTCCAGGATGCGCTGGGTGAGCAGGTCGAAGATCTCCGGCTCGAAACCGAAGTGCGCCGTGCAGACAAAACGCAGCTGCGGATATTGGGCGCGCAGGTGCTCCACCTGGCGGTGAATGCGCTGCATCAGGGTGCCGGTGTAGAGGTAGTACGGCAGCACCACGATCTGCCGCATGCCCAGCAAGGCCTGCCGCTGCACCACTCGCTCCAGGCGTGGCCAGGTGATGCCGGTGAAGGCCAGGTCCACCAGTTCGTGGTCCCCGACCTCCAGCAGCCAGCGCGCCATCTTGGCCATGTCGCCGTTGGCGCCCCGGTCCGAAGAACCGCGGCCCAGCAGGACCACGCCGGTGGTGGTGGGGTCCGGCATGTCCAGGGTATTCATGGCCTGGCGCAACCGGCGGCGCAGCACCGCGAGTACCGGGTCGCAGGCGGTCAGGTGCGGCGCGAGCAGGATCTCGGTCTGGGGGTAGGCCAACCGGGCCTGCTCGATCGCCTCGGGCACTTCCATCTTCACGTGGCCCGCCGCGTTCAGGATCAGCGGCACCACCAGCACACGCCGTGACTGGCGGGCGGCATCCAGCAGCCCTTCCTTCAGCCCGGGTGGGGCGAATTCAATGAAGCAGACGTGGATGCGCCAGTCCGGCTGGCGCGCGCGCCACTGGTCGGCAAAGGCCAGGATCTCCTGGTTGCCCGAATCTTCGCGGGAGCCGTGGCCCACAATCAGGATGGTGTCGTCGGCGCTGATCATGCATTGGCCTTTCGGAAGCGATGGGTGAATGTGGGGTCGTAGAGCTTGGAGCGCGCCAGCGTCTCCCAATGACGGGCGCCCAGCGTGGGGCTGGCCACGATCATGGCCTGGCTGACCACGCCGGCCTCGCGGCAGCGCTGCTTGATGTCGGCCAGCGTGCCGCGAATGATGAGTTCCTCGCCAGGCCAACTGGCCTTGTGCACGACGAGCATCGGCGCATCCTCCGGCCAGCCGGCTTCGCGCAGGGCCGCTTCGACCTTGTGCAGCAGCGTGATGGACAGGAAGATGCACAGCGTGGTGCGGTGCGCGGCGAGTGCGGCCAGGTCTTCACCCTCCGGCATGGGCGTGCGGCCTTCCACGCGCGTGAGAATCACGCTCTGCGTGACCTCCGGCAGGGTCATGGATTCACCGGCCGCCGCCATCGACGCCATGGCCGACGAGACACCGGGCACCACGCGCCACGGCACACCGGCGGCATCCAGCGGGCGTGCCATCTCGATCAACGCGCCGTACAGGGCCGGGTCACCCGTCTGCAGACGCACGACGGTCTGGTGCTGGCGCGCGCGGCTCACCAGCCATTCGGTCATGTCCTCCAGGGTCATGTCCTTGGAGTCGCGGATCTCGCAATCGTCGGGCGCGTATTCGGTCGCGGCACGGTCCACCAGCGAGCCCGCGAAAAGCACGGCACCGGCCTGGGCGAGCAGCTTCTGGCCCTTGATCGTGATCAGCTCCGGATCGCCGGGGCCGGCCCCGACGAACCAGACAGTGCCCGGCGTCCCCGGTGTTTCTGGGGTATCAGGCGGCATGGATGGTTCTCTCTTCATGGTTGGATACGGGCGCGGTGCGCAGGGCCGCGAGCAGTTGGCCCATCGATCGCGGCACCGGCGTGGTGGCCAGCAGGCCGCGTTGCACCAGTTCGGCATGCAGGGCCATCACCTCGGGCGGCGATTGACCGGCGTCGCGCCAGGCCTGGGGGTGCGCCATCAGGAATTCGGTCGGTTCGCACAGGCGGCACTGCCCGGCCGCCATGATGTGGATCTGGTCCGCCCATTCGGCGGCAAAGGCGGCGTCGTGGGTGGAGAGCAGTACCGTGACACCCCGGGCCACCAGGTCATCCAGCAACTGCTGGAGATCCTCCTGCATCGGCTGGTCCAGGCCGGCCATGGGCTCGTCGAGTACCAGCAGCCGGGGTTGCATCGCCAGCACCCCCGCCAGGCAGACGCGTTTCTTCTGCCCGAAGCTGAGGTGGTGCACCGGGGTGCGGCTGTGCGCCGCCATACCGACCGCCGCCAGGGCATCCGCCACGCGGGCACGTACGTCTGCTTCCGCCAGGCCCAGGTTGAGCGGGCCGAAGGACACGTCTTCCTCCACATGCGCGGAGAACAGCTGGCGGTCCGGATTCTGGAAGACCAGGCCCACCTGCTGGCGCAATGCGCGCAGGCCTGCGCGGTCGTGGTTCACCGCCTGGCCCTGCCAGCGCAACTCGCCCGATGCAGGACGCAGCAGGCCGTTCAGGTGTTGCATCAGCGTGGTCTTGCCGGCACCGTTGGCGCCCAACAAGGCATTGCGGGTGCCGGGGCGCAGGTGGAAGCTGCAATCGACCAGCCCGGCGGTGCCGTCGGGATATTGATAGTGGGCGGAGATCAGCTCGATGAGATGGGTCATGCGGCCGCTCCCGGGTTGGCCACGACAGTCGCGGCGGTTGCGGCATTTGCGGCAATCGAGGTATTTGCGGTGGTTGCCTGAAGGGCCTGGCCGTTGCCGCCGCTGGGCGCCATGAGCCCCAGGCCATCCAGGTGATCGGGGCTCGCCAATGCCGCCACCAGCATCAGTGTCAGCCCGCAGGCGCCTGCCGTCAGGCATTGCCGCCGCCATTGCGGAAAGTCCGCCGACAGGAAGCGCAGCTGGCCGTCGAAATTCCTCGCGTCCGCAGCCGCCTGCAAGGCCGTTGCGCGCATCCAGCACTGCACGGCCATCTGGCTGATCAGCAGGGCCATGGCGCGCAGCGCCTGCCGCCGCCCGCCATAACCGAGCCGGGCTCGCTGTGCGGTGACGCCGTCGGAGAAGGCTTCTGCCAGCACGGCCTGCATCCGGTAGGCCACCACCATCAGGTCCAGCAGCACGGCGGGCATGCGCATCTGGCGCATCAGGGCCAACAGGTCGCCCAGCGGGGTGGTGAGTACCAGCCACAACAGGGCCGTGCACAGCGACAGCGCACGTGCCGCGACCATGAACACCTGCGGTGCCATCTCCGGTGCCAGGCGCCAGCTCAGGGTGCCGTCCACTGGTGTCACGGACACCAGCATCGACAGGCAGGACATCGCCAGAAATCCCAACGGGGCGCGGGCCACCCGCACATACGCCCGCAACGGGATGCGCGCGCCCCCCACCGTGACGGCTGCCATCAGGGCGGCCAGGCCCAGGGCCACCCATGGCGACGATGCCAGCCATGCCGCGCCCATGGCGCAGCCGGTGAACAGTGCCTTGGCCGACGGGGCAACAGCGCGCCATGGGCCGGCATAAGCCAACCGCTCAATGCTCACCGGCCACTACCTGTGTGGTGTCGTTGCTGCTCGCGGTACCGTGGCTGGCGTGGTCGCTCCCACGGCCGCTGCTGATGGCCCTGCCATCGGCCCCGCCCTGGCTGGTGGCCGCCGGCACCGGCGCGCCGCTTTTGGCGGATGCTCGTGCCCTCGACATGCCAAGCCAATAGCCGATCACGCCCGCACCCGCGGCCGCCTGAAGGGCAAACAGCAGGGAGGCAATTTCATTGCTGGAGGGCTCCAGCACGGGGCTGAACCAGGGTTTGTAGTCGGGCGCGATCTGGGTAATGGCCTGCTGCGCGCGCGCATCGGCGCCCTGGAACAGCTCACTCTCGCCGGAGGCCTCAGCGGGCGGCGACCCCACCCACACCAAGGGCAGTGCCGTGAGCAGGACCACGGCGGCCAGAAGAAGCCAGGTCTGCTTCTTCATGGTGTGGGCCTCCGGGCATAGGTCAGCACCGGCATCAGGCGCAGCTCGGTAGCATTGAATTGCGCCATGGCATTGACCACCAGCACGGTCAGCAAGCCCTCGGTCACCGCCAGCGGCAGCTGGGTGACCGCGAAGATGCCGGCGAACTTCTCGAACGAGAGCAGCACACCGCCGACCGGATCGGGAAACGCCAGGGCCAGTTGCACGGACGTGGTCACGTAGGTGGCCAGGTCACCGAGGCAGGCCGCGAAGAACACGGCCACACTGCGGCTCAGCCCCAGCGCGCAGCCCAGGCGGAACACCCCGTACGCCACAAACGGCCCGACGATGGCCATGGAGAACACATTGGCGCCCAGCGTCGTCAGGCCGCCATGGGCCAGCAGGAGTGCCTGGAACAGCAGCACCACAAAACCCACCGGCACCATGGCCGCGGGCCCGAAGAGCAGGGCACCCAGCCCGACACCGGTCGGATGCGAGCAGCTCCCGGTGACCGAAGGCAACTTCAGGGCGGACAGCAGGAACGCAAAGGCGGCACTGACGCCCAGCAGCATGCGTTGTTCCGGATGGGCGCGCAGCGTGCGGTTGACCGACGCCAGGCCCCAGGCCAGAAATGGTGCGGACGCCACCGTCCACGCAAGCGCATGCTGGAAAGGCAGGAAGCCCTCCATGATGTGCATTCGATACCTCCCGTCGAATGGATGAACTCGACACCCTTCAACGGAAGCTTCGGCGGCAACATCAGCGACGGCGAGACCGATCCTGGTCGCGCAGTACCGACAACGGCCTCCCTCGCCCCGGGGAATGGTGCTGACATGTCGCCATCGGGCCGGTATTCTGGCTCGCCATCATCCTTCCCTGCGCCTTCCCGTGAACTTCACAGTGGCTGGTATGCAGGGTCGTCTGGCTTACAGCAGCGGGGGCTGCACCGGAATGGCTGTGGATCACAGCGTCACCGGTTTCCCGTTTAACGCGCATTCCTGATGGAAGGCGCGCACCCAAGGCGGGACGAATGTTAACCGCATCCGAACCTGGCCGAGCCCGGCCCAACGTGGCCGAACCCGGTCAGCCAGGCCCGACACTCATCCGGCGGTTCGGTACTGTGCCATCACCGCCGTGCCCTCCATCGTCGGATCCGACACCGACGGCGCGCCGGTTTCGATGTGGCCCGCCAGCCGGCGCAGGAAGTCCGCCTGGCCGCCCACACGCAGGGAGACGTCATACCAGTGCGCGCTGGTGGCCACCGGAATGCGCAGCGCGCTGCTGCTGCGCGCCGGCACCTGGATGGTCTGTGCGGGGACCTGGCGGTACTTGTTGTGGACCAGCGTGAAGCTGGCGGCCACCGGGCCCGTGTTGGTGAGCGTGAGCACCAGCTCGCCGCTGGCGGGTTCCGCACGGGCCTGGACGTCCGGATTGGGCTGGCCAGCCGCCGCTGCGCGGCGCGCGTTGCCCGCCAGATGGCGGTGAAAGCCGTTGGGGCCGACCACCCACAGGTCGTAAGCGCCGCTGGCCACGGGGGCGAAGCTGCCGGTGAGCTGCTTGCCGGCCTCCACGGTGTAGCGGCGCGGCAGGTCCGCCAGGCGCAACCGGTCATAGACATGGAACACGGCTGCAGCCCGGCCCGTGTTCTCGAAGCTCAACGCCAGCGTGGTGGCCCCCAGCACGGCGCTGGGCAGGACGCGCGCCGTGACCTGGAGGTCATAAGGCAGCGCACGGGCGGGACGCACCCCGGAGAGCTGCTGCGGCGCCACCACGCTGCCGGGCGTGGCCGGGGTGGTGGTGCCCGGCAGTGCACGCGCCCGGTTGGCCAGGGCCACGGTGCTGGGAAGCCTGGAGAAGAACTCGCTGTCTTCCGGGTCGGCAAAGTTGAAGCAGGAGGTGAGGTCGCCGGCCACCGCGCGCCGCCAGGCGCTGATGTTGGGTTCCTTCACACCGAAGCGGGCCTCCACGAAGCGCAGGAAGGAGGTGTGGTCCGCCACCTGCGAGTTCACCCAGCCGCCCTTGCTCCAGGGGGAGATCACATACATGGGCACCCGCGGGCCCATGCCGTAGGGCCGATGCAGATACAGCGGCGAGGAGCCGTTGAGGATCTCGTTGTATTCGCCGGTGGTGTCCACCGTCGAGGCGCCCGCCAGCACCGCCTTGGCCGGGTCTTCATTCCAGCTGGCGTAGGCCGGCGCGGCCGGGGGCGGCACGTGGTCGAAGAAGCCGTCGTTCTCGTCGAAGTTGATGAACAGGACGGTCTTGCTCCAGACCTCCGGATTGGCGGTCAGTGCGTCCAGCACCTTGGCGGTGTAGTCCGCGCCCTGGGCGGGGCTGGACGGGCCTGGGTGCTCGGACCCTTCGGCGGTGGCGACCACCCAGGAAACCTGCGGCAGGCGGTTGTTGACCACGTCATCGCGCAGTAGGTCCAGGTCGCGGGTGGAGATGCCGCGGTCCTTCAACGCCTGCGAATAACCGGGGCGCAGGTACCAGCCGTCCCGGAACACCTTGAACCCGGCCAGCGAGTTGTCGGTGAAGTTGTCCGCCATGTTCTGGTAGACCTGCCAGCTGACGCCGGCGGCCTGAAGGCGCTCGGGGTAGGTGGTCCAGGTGTAATCGTCGGCCGGGTTGGCATTGAACCAGTCATGGCTGTTGTCGGTGGAGGGGCCGTTGCCCTTGCGCAGGGGGTCGTTGGTGCCGGACCAGAGGAACAGCCGGTTGGTGTTGGTGCCGGTCTGGGTGGCGCAATGGTAGGCATCGCACAGCGTGAAGGCATTGGCCAGTGCGAACTGGAAGGGAATGTCCGCCTGCTCGAAGTGCCCCATCGAGTGGTTCTGCTTGGCCAGCGGCCATGCATTCATGCGGCCCTGGTCCCAGGCGGCCTGCGCATCGGTCCAGGAGTGGGGCGTACCGCTCACCCGCATCACCGCGAAGTTCTGGGCGGTGTTGAGGTGGAAGGGGGCGGTGGCGCGCACAGCGCTGCCCGCGGCGGTGGGCTGTGTCCATACGGTCTTGCCGATGATGCCGGCGGCGGCCTGGTCGGCCACCGGGATCGGGAACGGATCCGCAAAGCCGCGCACGCCGTTGAGCGTGCCGAAGTAATGGTCGAAGGAGCGGTTCTCCTGCGTGAGGATCACGATGTGCTCGACGTCCATCAGCGTGCCGGTGCGCCGCGCCGCCGGGATGGACAGGGCCCGCGCGATGGACGGCGGGAAGCTGGCCAGGGCGGCGGTGGCGCCGGCCGTGCCGGCGATGGCGCGCAGGAACTCGCGACGGGGAGGGGTGGTGGGCTGCGTCATGGCGGGGCTCCTCTTGATCAGGCTTGGCGGCGGCGGGCGACAAAGGCGACCAGGCCGAGGCCGGCCAGCAGCAGGACGCCGGTGGTGGGTTCGGGCACAGCGGCCGCAAAGGTCAGGTCGTCCATCACGAAGTTGGCCGGGTCACTGCTGCGAAAGACCAGGCGGTCCACCAGGCCCGCGTATCCCGAGGCGAGGAACACCGGGGACGCGCCGAGGTCCAACGTGGCGGTGCTGCCCACCAGCAGGCCGCCGCTGTAGAGGTCGATGCTCACCGTCACACCCTCGTATCCGGCGAACCAGGCGCCGGCGAAGGTGCTGGCGGAGGTGAAACGGACGGCGCTGGTGTCGGCACTGCCGTCCCAGCCCAGGGTGGCACGGCGGTCACCCGAGTGGGCCGTGAAGGGCGACTGTTCACCGGCGTACTGGAACCAGCTGCTGCCGGACCAGTCCAGGCCGCCGTAATCGACCGGCACATAGCCGTCCTCACCCAGGTCGTCGAAGGTGAGCACGGTGGCGGACGCCAGCGAGGCGGCCAGGGCCAGGGTCAGCGGAAGGACCAGACGGGCCAGCGAAGCGAAAGGGGTGGGCATGGGAGCTCCTGTGATGCGGGGTCGGCCTGCATCTTCAGGAGGCGTTTTGACAGTCGGGTGACCGGTGTGTGTCAGCGCTGGATCAAGGGCCTGACCATCGAGCGCCTGTCCCTCAAACCCGTGTTGTTACGGGTTGGTCTTGAGTCTGTCATGGTGCTGAAGCGCGGGGGCGGCCTTACCAATGGAGACGAAATGAGCGCAGGAGCAGACACATTGTGACGATGTCGTAAACCGCCTTCGCAGATCATCGCGGCCCTGTCCCTATTCAGACTGCCGCCGTGATGAAGTGTCCCCGTCCGCCCTCGATGTCCAGCATCAGCCCCGGCATTGCCTTGCTGCTTGCCGCTGCCTCGTTGACTGCTTGCGGCGGAGGGGCCGACAAGGACAGTGATGCGGCCGCGCCGACGCCCGCACCGGCCGCCTCTCCAGCGCCTTCACCTTCACCTTCACCTTCTCCGGCGCCTTCTCCTTCTCCTTCACCCGCCCCGAGCCCGGCGCCAGCACCCGCGCCAACGCCGGCTCCTACCCCTGCGCCGTCTCCAGCTCCAGCGCCAACACCCGCGCCATCGCCCTCACCAGCGCCCGCGCCATCTCCTGCCCCGGCCCCGGCACCGGCACCGGCACCGGCACCGGCCCCATCACCCGCCGGAGATCTGTCCGTCCCTGCGACCGGCCAGTTCGCGCTGCCGTTCAATGTCGCGACCGACGGCCGCATCCTGGACAGCCAGGGCGCCGTGGTGTCCTTGCGCGGGGTGAACTGGTTCGGCTTCGAGACGCCGGATCTGGTGGCACACGGCCTGTGGCAGCGCAATTACAAGGACATGATCACGCAGATGAAGGACCTGGGCTTCAATGCCGTCCGTCTGCCGTTCTGCCCGACCACACTGCGTTCCACGGGCCGCCCGGGCAGTGCGCTCAATACGACCATCAATCCGGACCTGGCCGACAAGACGCCGCTGCAGGTGCTGGACCGGGTGGTGGCCGAGCTGGCCTCCAAGGGCTTCTATGTGCTGCTGGACCACCACCGCCCGGACTGCAACGCCATTTCCACCACGCCGCAGATCACCGGCTACACACTGGACCAGTGGGTGGCCGACCTGCAGTTCGTCGCGGACCGCTACAAGAATGTTCCCAATGTCTTTGCCATCGACCTGAAGAACGAGCCTCACAGCAGTGGCGGCAGCGGCGCCTTCTGGGGCACGGGCGACATCAACAGCGACTGGAAGCTGGCGGCCGAGCGGGCAGGCAGCGCGGTGCTGGCCACCAACAGCAAGCTGCTGGTGTTTGTGGAGGGCGTGTCGGACAACGGCGGCCGTTGCGAGAACACGGATGCGCATTGGTGGGGCGGCAATATCGAGCCGTTCTCCTGCTACCCGATCGACACGGCCAAGATCCCGCGCAGCAAGATGGTGCTGTCGCCGCATATCTACGGCCCCTCGGTCAGCTCGCAGCCGTATTTCAACGATGGCACCAACTTCCCCAACAACATGCCGGCCATCTGGCAGAACCAGCTGGGGCGTTTCATGGGCCAGTACGCCGTGGTGCTGGGTGAATTCGGCGGGAAGTTCGTCGACAAGGACCGCCAATGGCAGGTCAAGTTTGTGGACTGGTTGAAGTGCAAGGGCACGCGCAACTTCTTCTACTGGTCCTGGAACCCCAATTCCGGTGACACGGGCGGCATCCTGCAGGACGACTGGCAGACCGTCTCACTGGACAAGTACAACAACCTGAAGCGCCTGTGGGACGGTTCTGCCGCAGACACCACGGTCTGCAATTGAAACGATTGAGCATAAGCCGCTGGATGGGGCGGGCTGCAGCTGTACACACTGCACGGCTCGCAATGGCAGACGCGATTCGCGGACCCGGACAGTGCTTGTCCACGTTGGCTTACCATTTATTGCTGGATCTTTCGGGGCCGTAAAGCAAACTGATTGCCTCTGCAGTCAACGAGGCATTGTCATCATGCGTCCTCTCCCCACCCGATTCATCCTGCGCAGCAGTCTTGTCGCCCTGGCCTTTGGTGCCGTGATGCCGGCGCATGCTGCGCTGACCATTGCGGTTGCTCAGGACACCTGGACCGGCGGCTTCTGCTCTCGCGTCACCATTCGCAATCCAGCCACCACAGCCAGTGGTGTCTGGACCTTGCTGTTCGACATGCCCAATGGGCAATTGAATGGCAGCTGGAATGGCACCTTCAAGCAGGTGAATGCCACCACGGTGTCGGTGACCGGCATCAGCTGGAATTCGCCGGCCGCCGCAGGTCAAAGCTTCGAGATCGGCTTCTGCGGCAACGGCACGGCACCCAGCCCGACGTCGTTCCGCATCACCGAAGCGGGCACGGCGCCGGCGCCTTCACCCGCCCCGGCACCGTCCCCGGCACCTTCTCCAGCACCCGCTCCGTCCCCGGCCCCCGCGCCATCACCAGCGCCTGCGCCGTCGCCTGCACCAGCCCCTGCGCCCGCACCCGCACCGGCCCCCGCCCCCGCCCCCGCCCCCGCAGGCGACCTCTCCGTTCCTGCGACCGGCCAGTTCGCGCTGCCGTTCAGTGTGGCGACCGACGGCCGCATCCTGGACAGCCAGGGCGCCGTGGTGTCCCTGCGTGGTGTGAACTGGTTCGGCTTCGAAACGCCGGATCTGGTGGCACACGGCCTGTGGCAGCGCAATTACAAGGACATGATCACGCAGATGAAGGACCTGGGCTTCAATGCCGTCCGTCTGCCGTTCTGCCCGACCACGCTGCATTCCACCGGCCGCCCCAGTGGTGCGCTCAATGTCAGTGTCAACGCCGACCTGGCCAACAAGACACCGCTGCAAGTGCTGGACCGCATCGTGGCGGAGTTCGCTGCCAAGGGCTTCTATGTGCTGCTGGACCATCACCGTCCGGATTGCAATGCCATCTCCAGCACGCCGCAGATCCCTGGCTACACGCTGGACCAGTGGGTGGCGGATCTGCAGTTCGTCGCGGACCGCTACAAGAATGTCCCCAACGTCTTCGCCATCGACCTGAAGAACGAGCCGCACAGCACAGGTGGCAGCGGCGCGTTCTGGGGCACGGGCGACATCAACAATGACTGGAAGCTGGCGGCAGAGCGTGCCGGCAGTGCCGTGCTCACGAGCAACAGCAAGCTGCTGGTGTTTGTGGAAGGCGTCTCCGACAACGGCGGCCGTTGCGAGAACCCGGATGCGCACTGGTGGGGCGGCAATATCGAGCCGGTGTCCTGCTACCCGATCGACACCACCAAGATCCCGCGCAACAAGCTGGTGCTGTCGCCGCACATCTACGGTCCGTCGGTCAGCAACCAGCCCTACTTCAACGACGGCACGGGCTTCCCGAACAACATGCCGGCCATCTGGCAGAACCAATTGGGCCGCTTCATGGGCCAGTATGCGGTGGTGCTGGGCGAGTTTGGCGGCCGCTTCACCGACAAGGACCGCCAGTGGCAGGTCAAGATGGTGGATTGGCTGAAGTGCAAGGGCACGCGCAACTTCTTCTACTGGTCCTGGAACCCCAACTCCGGCGACACGGGCGGCATCTTGCTGGATGACTGGCAGACCGTCTCACTGGACAAGTACAACAACCTGAAGCGCCTGTGGGATGGCTCGGCGGTGGACGCCAGCGTCTGCAAGTAAGTGAGCGCCGCAACGGCGCCAGGCAACCAGCGTGCGTGGCTCCGGGGCGGCAGCGGGGGCTGGCCGTGATGGCCGTCTGACGGGGAGCTCGACGCGATCGTCGAGCTCCCCGTTTTCAATCACCGCATCCCGGCATTACTGCGACTTGGCCGCCGCCACCAGCCGATCCATCGCCTGTGCGGGCGTGATCTGCTCGCTGTTCCAGAACTGGCTGACCACGTCTTTGATGGCGCCCTCGGCGGAAGGAGACACCGCCATGCCGTGCGCGATGGACGGCAGCAGCGTGTTGGCCTTGCCCGCGTCGGCAAAGTCGGTGGCGGAAGCCTTGGCGCAGTCGTCGAACTTCGACAGGTTGACGCCCTTGCGCACCGGGATCGAGCCCTTGGCCAGGTTGAACGACTCCTGGAACGACGGCGACATGATGGCCACCGCCATGTCACGCTGGGCCTGCACGTTGGCCTCGCCCTTCACCTTGAACATCGCAAACGAGTCCACGTTGAAGGTGTAGGTCTTGGCCGTGCCCGGGGCGGGGACGCACAGGAAGTCTTTGCCCGCCACCTTGCCGGCGCTCAGGAACTCGCCCTTGGCCCAGTCGCCCATGATTTGCATGGCGGCTTCGCCCTTCATGACCATGGCTGTTGCCAGGTTCCAGTCGCGGCCCGGCGCATTGCGGTCGGTGTAGGCCTTGAGGCGGCGGAAGGTGCTCAAGGACTTCTCCATCGTCGGGCTCTTCAGGCTGGCCGGGTCCAGCTGGATCAGCGCCTTGCGATAGAACTCGGGGCCGCCCGTGCCCAGCACCACCGCCTCGAAGGTGGTGAAGTCCTGCCATGATTGGCCACCATGGGCCAGCGGCGTGACGCCGGCCTTCTTCAGGGTGTCGGCCACGGTGAAGAATTCGTCCCAGGTGGTGGGCGGCTTCACGCCAGCCTTGCGCATCACTTCCGGGTTGACCCACAACCAGTTCACGCGGTGCACGTTCACCGGCACGCCGATGTAGTGGCCCTGGTACTTCACGATGTTGCTGATGACCGGCAGCAGCAGCTCGTCCCAATGCTCGGCCTTGGCAACGTCGTCAATGTTGCTCAAGGTGCCTTCGCGCGCCCATTCCTGCAGCAGCGGGCCCTTGATCTGGGCGGCCGTGGGGGCATTGCCGGAAATCACGCGGGACTTCAGCACCGTCATGGCGGCATCGCCCGCGCCACCGGCCACGGCAAAGTCCTTCCACTTGTGGCCCTTGGCCTGCATGGAGTCCTTCAGCTCGGAAATGGCCTTGGCCTCGCCGCCGCTGGTCCACCAGTGCAGGACCTCCAGGTCGCCCGCCTGCGCCGCGCCGGCCGACGCGCACAGCGCCATGATGGCCGCAGTGCCCAGCAAGGTGCGGCGTGTCCAGTTCGTCTTGATCATCTGTTGTCTCCGTTTATGAGTGTGGTTGTGCAGATTCAGGAAGTGCTTGTTGATCTATCGGGGTCCCTCCAGGACAGACACGATGTCGTAGCACGCACCCATCGTGTGATAGTCCACCTTGCCCGCAGGGCTCTTCTCATCGCTGAGTTTGCGGTTCTCCCGGTCCAGGATCCGGTACCAGGCGCCGTGCTCGTGATCCACGAAGTGCGTCCAGCTGTACGCCCACAGGCGTTGGTACCAGTCCCAGTAAACGTCGTCGCCGGTGCGCTGCGCCAGCAGCGCGGCAGCGGCCGTGCTTTCGGCCTGCACCCAGAAGTATTTGTCCGGGTCGCAGACTGTCAGGTCGGGCGCGAGCGAATAACACAGGCCCCCATGCTCGGCATCCCAGCCGCGGCGCACCGCCACACGGAACAGCTGCGTGGCCGTGGGCAGGATCCAGCTCAGGTCCTGATCCAGCCGGCTGCCGTGGGCCTCCAGCTGCAGCAGCAGCTTGGTCCATTCGGTGAAGTGGCCGGGCTGGTAGCCCCACGGGCGGAAGAGGTTGGCGGGATCGTGCTTGTTGAACATCCAGTCCGGCTGCCAGTGCGCGTCGTAGTGTTCCCAGATCAGACCGCCGCAACGCTCACCCTGGCGGCGGGTGATGTTTTCAGCAATCAGCGCCGCACGGGCCAGATAACGTCGCTCACCAGTGGCATTGAAGGCCGCCAGCAGCGCCTCGCACGAATGCATGTTGGCGTTCTGGCCGCGATAGGGCGAAAGCACCTGCCAGTCGGCACTGGCTTCGTCTGCATACAGCCCGGCCGATTCGCTCCAGAAGCGCCGCTCCATCAAGTCGAACGTCTCGGCAATCCACGGCCGAGCTTCTTCCACGCCGGCCATGGCCGCATGCGCATAAGCCAGCAGCACAAAGGCCATGCCGTAGGCGTGCCGGGTGCCATCGATCACCTTGGCCTGGCCGTGCTGCCAGTCCAGCAGCCAGGTGTAGCCACCCCGGGCCTGGTCCAGGTGGGCCTCTCGCAGGAAGCGCACACCGTGCCGAGCACCTTCCAGATAGGCGGGGTCGCCAAAACGCCGGTAGGCCATGGCGTAGGTGAACACAAAGCGCGTGCTGCTCACCAGATGGCGCTGATGCGCGTCGTAGACGGTGCCGTCGTCCTTGAAGAAATGGAAGAAGCCACCGCTGGGGTCGATGCAGCGGGGGTGATAGAAGCGCATCGTGTGCCTGGCATGGGCCAGCAGCACGTCGGGGGAGCGAAAGTCAGGCAGGTTGGACATGTGGTTCAGGGTTGGAGGCACTCGAGCTTGAGCGCTAATCGTTGCTGCTGGAGCTGTCACGCACGACCAGTTCAACGGGCATGACCAGTTCAAGCGGGGTCTGCGTCGTGGCGCTGAGCAGGAGCTCCACGCCCTTGGCGCCGAGCGATTCCTTGTCCACCCGCACCGTGCTCAGTGGCGGATGGGCGACCGAGGCGCCACCGATGTCATCGAAGCCGACGATGGCGATGTCCTGCGGAATGCGCAGGCCTTCACTCAGGCATTGCTGCATGGCGACCAGCGCCGCGCTGTCGTTGAAGCAGACCACGGCGTCCGGCCGCTTGCGCAGGGCCAGCAACTGCCGCATGGCGGCGGTCACGCCGGCATCACCGTCGCCCAGGTGCGAGGCCACCACCTCCAGGTCGGGGTCCGCCTGGACACCCGCCTCGAAGAGGGCACGGCGGTAGCCGTGGGCCCGCTGCTGAAGGCTGTAATGCGCGGGTGAGCCGGAGATCAAGGCGATGTGCCGGCGGCCGCTGCGCAGCAAGTGGCTGGTGGCGAGAAAGCTGCCGCGCTGATGGTCCGGATTGACGGAGGGGATGCCGTGCCGGTGCATGTCCACCAGCACCATGGGTTTGCCGGTCCGGCGCAGGCCCTCGAGAATCTCGGGCTCGAAGTAACCGGCACAGAGGAAGGCATCCAGCTGCTGGACGCGGCTCTGGTCGATCACCCGGTCCGTGGGCCCGGCGACGATGAAGGACAGCGTGATGCCGTCGCGCCGGCAGACCTGTTCCGCGCCGTGCAGCACTGAGGAGAAAAACGGGCTGGACGCCAGGGTGTTGTGCTGGCTGTGCAGCAGGAAGCCCACCCGCCGGATGCGGTGGCGGCGCAGTTGGGTGAGGTCGTAGCCCATGCGCACCGCCCATTCATGGACGATCTGCCGCGTGCCTTCCGACAGGCCAGCCTGATTCCGCAAGCCACGCGAAACCGTGCCGATGGAGAGGCCGGATGCCTTGGCAATATCGCGGATGGTCACTGAGCTCATGGGTGGGGGCGATTCTTGAAGTCGCTCCTGCACGGGTCAACACCGAGAGCCCGATTTTCCTTCTTGTTTAGTCTTGTTTACAAAACAAGCCATGATCGCCCCACCCGACGGGGGCAGCGCCTGCTCAGGCGGTTTGGGCCAGCTCGGCGGCCTTTTCCTCGATGGCCTGCCACAAGGTGGCGCTCACATCCTTGGCGCCGGCCAGGCCGGCGCGGCCGGCGTAGTCGGTCAGCATCCCGCAGGTCACCTGGTCTTGCGCCGGCGGGCTGACGAAACGGTACAGGTTGCCCGAACTGGTCTTGGCGATGCGCGCCACGCGGTCCACGCCGCTGAGCGAGGAGGTGATCCGGACGGCGCCCGGGCCCAGTTCGCTGGCGATATGCAGCTTGCCCATGGGCGAGCGGAAGGCACGCCAGGGCCCAAGCACCATCATCGGCGCGGGTTCGCTCGGGGTTCCGTCGCGTTCGTTGTCGGACATGTTGCAGACCTGTTGAGAGACCAATGCCCTGCGGCCGGACCGGCCGACATGGGCAAGCTGAGCAAAAGGAAGGGTGGCGAAGAGGAGGCGCCAGAACCGGGAGTCTAGCCAGAGCGTTGCCGCATGGGTTATGCAGGCGTTCCCTAAGTTCTTGCATCGCCCAGACTACGTTGATCACGCGTTGATCACGAATACCGCATTAACGCAGCCGTACAGTGTCGCACCGCACATTCAGTTACGTATGGTGAGGGTGCTTGTAGCTAACTGTAAGTTAGCCGCCTAGCCTCAGTTCGAGCACTTCATCTCCATAGCCATCCCGCTCTCCGGTGGGGCGCCAGCCCAGCCGGCGATAAAAGCCGTGGGAGCGATGCGCGGGATTGGCCGAGCAGCCCAGGAACAGGCGCTGGTGGCCGAGCGAAGCCAGGTGGGCCACGGTGTTGTCCAGCAGGTGGCGACCCAACCCTTTTCCTTCGTGCTCGGGCAGCAGCGCCAGCACCACGATCTCGCCGCTGCGTGCATCACCGAAGCAATAACCGGCCAGGATGGTGCCGTCATGCGCTACATAACCGGGTAGCTCGCCCTGGCGCACCTGCGCCGACCAGGACGCTTCCGTGATCCCCAGCGCCGCCAGCCGGGCGGCCGGCACCGCGTTCTCGCGTGTACGCCCACGGAGATCGATGCAAGCGGCGACGTCTTCAGGAAGTGCTGGTCGAAAGAGATAGTTCATGGGGAGAGTCTGACCTGTCTTTGCGTCACCGGAAAACAGGGCTGGCGCAGGCGCCGCCGCGCCCTGTTGTGCAAGGTACGGCATCGTAGACTGATGCCCATGCAGCGCTCTACCCAGGGTCAACTCGACCGCCAGCTCCACAACCGCCATGTCCAACTGATCGCCCTCGGCGGCACCATCGGCACCGGCCTTTTTCTGGGCTCTGCGGGCATCATCGAGATGGCGGGCCCGGCCGCGCTGGTGGCGTATGGCATCGGTGGCCTGGTGATCTTCCTGATCATGCGCTTCCTCGGCGAAATGCTGGTGGAGGAGCCGGTGGCCGGTTCATTCAGCCATTTCGCCAACCGCTACTGCGGGCCGTTCACAGGCTTCTTGTCCGGCTGGACCTGCGTGGCGCTGTATGTGCTGGTGGGCATGATCGAACTCACCGCCGTGGGCAAGTTCATCCAGTTCTGGTGGCCGCAGGTGCCGGTGTGGGCCACGGCGGCGGTCTGCTTTGTGCTGATCAACGCGCTGAACTTCGTCAACGTCCGTGCCTTCGGAGAGTTCGAATTCTGGTTCGCACTCATCAAGGTCGTCACCGTGGTGGCGATGATCGTGATGGGTTGCTACCTGCTCTTCAGTTCCGACCGGCCCGACCAATCCTTCAGCAACCTCTGGACCCACGGCGGATTTGCGCCCAAGGGCCTCGGCGGCATCACCATGGCACTGGCCTTTGTGCTGTTCGCCTTCGGCGGCATCGAGACCATCGGCTTTGCGGCGGCGGAAACAGAGCAACCGGAAAAAGTCATCCCCACCGCCATCAACCAGGTGATCCTGCGGGTGCTGGTCTTCTACATCGGGTCGCTGGTGGTGCTGCTGTCGCTTACGCCCTGGAACCAACTGGTGGCCCAGCTCACCGCAGGCGGTGACCCCTATGCCAAGAGCCCCTTCGTGCAGGTGTTCGCCAGCCTGGGGCAGGGCACGGCCGCGCACTTGCTGAACTTCGTGATCCTCACTGCGGCGCTGTCGGTCTACAACAGCATGGTCTATTGCACCAGCCGGCTGCTTTACGGCATGGCACGGGAGGGCAACGCGCCCCGGCTGCTCACCCAGGTGAACCGGCGCGGGGTGCCGGTGCCGGCCATTGTGTTTCCCGGCATCCTGACGGCGGTCACCGTGCTGCTCAACTACGTGATGCCCTCTGGCGTCATCGAGGCACTGCTGTCGCTCATCGTGGGCGCGCTGGTCGTCACCTGGATGACGATCATCATCACGCACTGGCGCTTTCGCCGCGCACGGGCTCAGGCGGCGCTGGCGAAGTTCCCCGCGCCGGTGGCGCCCGTGTCCAACCTCTTTTGCCTGGCAGTCATGGCGCTGGTGTTGGGGGTCATGTTGAGTTCGCCGGAAGTCCGCCTGTCGGCGCTGGCGTTGCCGGTCTGGATCGCGGTGATCTATGGGGTGTACCGGTTCTTGAGACGCACGTAGACCTGAATCGAGGCCCTTGGCCCGCGTGATTCCGGGACGTTTCAACGGCTTTACGCGCGCCTCACCGGGGCGCATCCAAACGTGCGGCGCGCATCCGTAGCATGTCCCGATTGTGGTGTGTGCCTGGATGCCGAGCGCAGTGAGAATTCCGTATAGCCGTTCGCTGGCGTCGTGGCGAGATCAACCTCCGGGAATGGCGAGGCGTGGGGTGGCGGTATCTGTCACCGCACTGGCCCACTTGTTTCTATTGTTCCTGGCCTGGCAGATGAAACTGATCACGCCCCGTGAGCACGAAGCGCCGCGTGTGAGCACGGTTCGCCTGATCCCGGATCCCACCACGCCAGCGGAGCAGGCCCAGCCGTCCGCCAGGATGGCCTTGCCTGCACCCTTGGGCTCGCCACCACCGCTGTCCAGCCTGGCGGGCTTGCGCACCGAGATCAATCTGCTTCCCGACTCGTCCGGCTGGGCTGGTGGCGCTGCGCACGAGGCGACGTCGGCAGATACAGACGCACCGCAGTCCTTTGGCCGGGTGGGCCTGGACGGTGCCGCGCATCTGCCCGCCGGCCCAGCGTCGGGCCCGCAGCGTCTGGCAGCCATCCCTGGCCGGGAGGTGCTGCGCGGCTCGCTGGCCAATCCGGCGGTGATGGACCCTCGCAGCAATTCACCGCGCCCGTCCATGGAAGAGAAGATCGCCCTCAGCCTGAACCCCGAGCTCTGCCTCAAGGAAGAGCGGATGCCGGATGGCACCATCCGTCGTGCGCTCGTCAAGCGCAAGGAGGTGCCCAGTGCCGCGCAGGCCTACACCGGCATCAAGACGATGCGGGTGATGGTGTGCCAGTGAACACCGTGGCCGCGACGCCGCGCTGACCCCCAGGGCCACCGCCTCGGATAGAGTGGCGGTGGCATGAAACACCGACTCTTTCTCCTCGATCTGGACGACACACTGCTCGACTTCAAGGCCTCGGAGCGCGAGGCCTTCGGGCGCGTGATGCGGTCCCTGGGCATGGACCAGCCACTGGATGCCTTGTTCAAGGACTATCAGGCGATCAACCTGGCCCTGTGGCGCAGCTTCGAGCAGGGCACCGTGTCCAAGGACTTCCTCAAGGTGGAGCGCTTTCGCGCTGCGTTCGAACGCCATGCGCTCGACCTGGATGCCGCCACGGCCAGCGAACACTACCTGGACAGTCTGGCCGACACCGTGGTGCTGATCGACGGCGCGCAGGCCCTTTGTGCCGAGCTGGCCAAGGTGGGCGAACTGGGGGTGATCACCAACGGCGTGGAGCGCATCCAGTCTCGGCGCATCGAGGCGTCCGGGCTGTCGCCCTACATCGCCTTTGTGGCCACGTCGGAGCGATGCGGCCACGCGAAGCCGGACAGCCGGTTCTTTGAATACGCGGTGGCTCGCGCCTCAGCCTTCGACAAACAGACCACGGTCATCCTGGGTGACCGCCTGGATGCCGACATCCTGGGCGGCAACCAGTTCGGGATCGAGACCTGCTGGTTCAATCCCCATGGCCATGCCAGAGACCCGCACACCGTGCCCACCTACGAAGTCACGCGCCTGGTGGACGTGGCGGCTGCGCTGCGTCAGTCCTGCGGCTGATACGCCGCAGGAAGCGCTTCGCGATAGGGGTAGAACTTGAAGTAGGGCCGGGCTTCGTCCAGTGTCCGCGCGACGGAGGGGCGCTGCAGCAACTGCTTGTAGTAGGTGTTGAGCCGCTGCTGATTTGCAGCAAAGGGCACCAGTGTGGAGGCATAGAACAGCGCTGGTGCGGCGGCGCAATCGGCCATGGTGAATTGGTCGCCGGCCAGCCAGGCACGGCCTTGCAAGCGTTCGTCCAGCATGCCGTAGGCCATGGCCAGCGTGTCGCGGCCTCTGCCGGTGGCAATCGGGTCGCGGTCCTTTTCCTCCCGAAGCCGGTCGGCCACGATGGCCTGCATGGGCAGCATCACATACAGGTCACACAAGCGATCCATCAGCCGGACTTCGAGTGCCGATGCGGCTTCTGCCGGGATGAGGGTCTGGGACGCTGCGGCGTGGCGGGTGGCCAGGTACTCGATGATGATGCTGGTTTCGGGGATGACCAGGTCGTTGTCCTGCAGCAGCGGCATCTTGCCGGTGGGCCACAGCGCCAGGAAGTCCGCGCGCCGCTGGGCATTGCCCAGGTCGAGGAAACGGGGCACAAAAGGCACGTCGAGTTCATACAGCGCAATCAGCGCCTTGTGACAGAAGGACGAGAGCGGATGGTAGTGAAGACTCAGGGACATGGAGGGCACCTTGGGGTTGGGCACACCTATGGGACGGGGATCGTAGTTCCATTTCGAGCTACAACATGCCGGGACGAAACAATTGACGGCGACTGATGACCTGACCCGCCACGACGAACACACCGTCACCGGTGTAGTGCAGGGTCTTCGGGTGCCGGGGCCGTGGCGCCACATGGGCCTTCACCACTTCAAAAATGAAGAAGTCATGGCGCTTGACCAGTGCCGTGTCGTGGAGCCGGCATTCGAAGTTGGCATGGCAGTCCGTCACCAACGGTGCCTTGACGACCTCGCCAGCGCCGCGTGCAAGGCCAAAGGCGGCAAACTTATCCACCTCGGCGCCGCTGCAGTTGCCGATACGCACAACCGTGTCGGTCAATGCGGTGGTGGGCAGATTGATGACACATTCCCGGCTGCGCCGGATCATCTCGTGGCTATGGTTGGCCGAGGAGATCACGCAGCCGATCAGCGAGGGCGTGAATTCCATGACCAGGTGCCAGCCCATGGTCATGAGGTTGTCCTGCCCGCGCCAGTGGGAGCTGACGAGCACGATAGGGCCGGGTTCAAGGTAGCGACGCACCTCGGAAACAGGCAGGTCCTGTTTGCGGGTGCGTGAAGCAGCGGCGCTTTGTGTCGGCGGGGAGGGGCGCTGCGGGCGGGGTGCTGTCATGGGAGGCCTGGGGGCGGGTTCTGACCCCGGGGCAATCGTCATGCCGCCGATGGCCGTTCTCCCCGCCCCCGGTCACCCTTACACCTGCACCATGCCACCATCGACGAACAGCTCGATGCCGGTGACGAAGGAGGAGTCCTCCGATGCGAGGTACACCGCTGCCTTGGCAATGTCTTCCGGCTGTCCGATGCGGCCGATCGGCAGCTGGCCGGTCAGGTAATCCAGCAGGCCTTGTTGCTGCGCCTGGTCCGGACCCGCCAGTTCTACCAGGCCGGGCGTGTGGATCGGGCCGGGCGAGAGTGTGTTGACGCGGATGTTGCGGCCCTTCAGGTCCAGCACCCAGCTGCGGGCCAGATTGCGCACCGCCGCCTTGGTGGCGCTGTAGATGCTGAAGTTGGCGGTGCCCATGCTGCTGGTGGTGGAGCCGGCCAGGATGACGGAGGCACCGTTGGTGGCCTTGTCCAGCAGCGGCAGCGCCTTCTGCACCGTGAACACCACGCCCTTGACGTTGCGGTTGAAGGTGTCGTCGAAGTGCGCTTCGCTGATCTCGCCCAGCGGCACCATGCCGCCACCGCCGGCGTTGGCATAGAGCACGTCAATACGCCCGTGCGCCGCGCGGACCTGTTCGTAGAGGCGGTCCAGATCGTCCAGGCGGGTGGAGTCGGCCTGCACGCCCGTGGCCTTGGGGCCGATGGCTGCAACGGCGGCGTCCAGCTCCGGCTTGCGGCGGCCCGTGATGTAGACGTGGGCGCCTTCGGAAGCGAAAGCCTTGGCGGCGGCCAGGCCGATGCCGGAGGTACCACCCGTGATGACAGCGACCTTGCCTGCGAGTTTGTTGCTCATGATCTGTTCCAGAAGTCCTGAGGACTTGTTGATAGGGTGAGCGAAGCTTAAAAAATTCATGAAAATGAATAAATACGCTAAGAGCTGCTTGTTAATTCATGATCATGAATAATCCGGTGCATCCGGTGCATCCGGTGCATCCGGTGCATCCGGTGCATCCGGTGCATCCGGTGCATCCGGTGCATCCGGTGCATCCGGTGCATCGGGTTAGGGTTGCTTCACCGCTTGTTCCTGAGTTTGCTCGGCGCCGCTTCCCTGGGCGTACGACGTTTCGCCACCCTTGTCTCCTTTCACTTCCTGCTGATGGCCATGGATCAACTGCTTGCCCTGCGTGTCTTCGTTCGTATCGCCGAATCCGGCGGCTTCTCCAAGGCGGCTGACACGCTGAACGTGCCCCGTCCCACGGTGACCAAGCTCGTGCAGGATCTGGAACGCCATTTGGGCACCCGGCTGCTGCAGCGCACGACACGGCGGGTGAGCGTGACGCCTGAAGGTGCGGCCTATTACGAGCGGGCCCGGCGCCTGATTGCGGACCTGGAGGAGATGGACGAGCAGGCCGCACGCGCACGGGCACAGGCCAAGGGGCGCATCCGTGTGGATGTGGGTTCGGTGCTGGCGAACATGATCCTGATCCCGGCCCTGCCTGCCTTTCGGGCCCAACATCCCGAGCTGTATGTGGACCTGGGGGTGAGCGACCGGCCGATCGATCTGATCGGCGAAGGGGTGGATTGCGTGATCCGGGGCGGGGCGCTGGCGGACACGTCGATGGTGGCGAGGCGGATCGCCACGCTCGATTGGGTGACGTGCGCGAGCCCGCTGTATCTCAAGGCACGTGGGGTGCCGAAACATCCGTCAGAGCTGCTGGTGCGTGAGGATGCGCCGGGCGTCAGTGGGGGCGTGCCGGGGCATGGGATCGCCGGGTATTTCTCATCGCTGACAGGGAAGGCGTTTCCGCTGGAGTTCCATCGGGGGGATGAGCACCTGTTGGTCAGTGGGCAAGCGGTGGTGGCGGTGAATGAGAGCACGGCGCATCTGAGTGCGTTGCTGTCTGGGGTGGGGGTGGGGCAGACGTTCCGGTTTGCGGCGAAGCCGCATCTGGACAGTGGGCGTTTGCGGACAGTGCTGGACGATTGGACGCGGCCGGCACACCCCCTGCACGTGGTGTATCCGGCAGCTCGGCATCTGAGCGCGAAGCTGCGGCTGTTTGTGGATTGGGTGGCGGAGGTGTTTGCGCCGTTTGATGATCGGGCGGCGGGGGACCGCTGACCATCGATCTTCGATGTTTGAACTTCGGCCCCAAGCCCACCGAGTGCGTGAAGGCGCAGATGGATCAACGGAGCTGTGTCGGTTCCAGCGTGATCAACACCAGGTCGTGGGTACGCAAGGGCAGCTGCTCCTGCCAACGCCCGTCACGCCCAACCTTGATTTCCAGATCGACTTCAGGGCGGTCAGCGGTGAGCACATGCAGTTGCCGGAGCTGTTCGTTGCTGAGCTCCGCCGGCTTGCGCATCTTCAGCCAGGCCGTGTGGGCGTCGTTGGCTTCGAAGCCGGTGCGATAGGTGCGGAGGCGGTAAGTGCCAGGCCGAAGTCCCTGCCAACGAAGAATGGCAGGGGCCAGGCGTTGCGCAGGACGAGGTTCGCTGAACCAGGGGCGGTTGCTGGTGTCCTGGTCCGGAAGGCGCCAGTCCCAGACGATGGTGGTCGTGCCGCCGTTGGCCGTCGCCGCCAGTGCGCCCGTGTCGTTCAGCGGAAGTTGCTGCCCCTGCAGTTGATGCAGGTACTTGTAGGCGAAGAACGCCGGCTTGCGTATGCCCTCCCGGGTCAGGAGCCCGAAGCCGCCATGAAATGGCGCAGGCGGAGGCCCGGCTTCTTCAAAGAGGTCGCTGTAGGTCCAGTAACTCATGGCCTGGGCCAGACCCTGGGTCTGGCGGAGCTTCTCCAGGATGTAAGGAGCGCTCAGGTATGCGTCGTGAATGGGATCGCGCGGGTTGTAGCTGGTGCTCCACTCCGTGATGTAGAGCGGCAGGCCCGGGAAGGGCGATGCGTCGATCTCGCCGCGGACACGACGGACATCGCCCACGATGGCATCCGGAGAGCGCGAGAGCTTGTTGTCGTCATGGCCGAATTCGTCGAGGAAGCCGCCTTCAACGCCGTAGGTGTGGGTGGTGACAAAGTCCACCGCCACGCCCTCCGCCTTGCAGAACGCCAAAAAGGGCACCACCCAGGCAGCCCCCGCCGTGGACGGGCCACCCACGCGCAACTGCGGGTCCACCGCCTTGAGCGTGCGCGCCGTGTTGGCATAGAGCGCGAAGTAGGCGGCCTGGTCGGCCTTTTCCCAGAAACCGTCCAGATTGGGTTCGTTCCAGACCTCAAACGGCCACCGCCGCACTTCGTCCGCACCATAGCGCTCAAGCAGATGGCGAGCAAACGCGTCCACCAGCGCGGCCCAGGCGCTCGGCTCCGGGTGCGAGGTGTTGCCCTTCCAGTGGAAGATGGTCTGCGCCGACGTGGCCATGGCTTCCGGCGTGAACCCCAGTTCAACAAACGGGCGGATGCCCTTGGCCAGCAGGGCGTCGTAGAGCGCGTCAATGCGGCCGAAGTCGTAACGCAACCGGCTGTCCGGTTCGCGCACCACCGTCTTCAACGCATCATGGAAAACGGCATGAAAGCGGACATGGCGGAAGCCAAGCTCATCCACCGCCGTCTTCAACTGCGCCTGACTATCCGCCCGCGCCAGCGTGCCGGGGAAGTCCGCGCCCACCGCGAAATCAAAGCTGCGGTCCACCGCCGCGCCAGCCTTGCGCAGGTCCATGTCGATGTCCCGCGCGGACGTCCCCGCCGCCGAGGCAGCCGAACCCGGTGGGGGGGTGGGGGCTTGCGCGGCCACGTCGCCGGCGGCGGACAGGCTCGCGCATGCAACCGATGCCCATGCCAGCTGCACGGCGCCGCGCCTCGTGAATGTCGGCATCCACTGTCTCCTTGACTGGATGCAGCGCGGCTGATGCAGCACTGCGGCGGTCTATGAATTGACCGCTTGCAGTGATATTAGTTCGGTGACCTTACTAAATGACTGGAGCTAACCCTTGGCGGCCCATCCGCCCCCCGCCCGGCCCTGCCGGGATCGGACGGGCGCAGGCCGTTCACTGGTCCGGGTGCTGCATGAAACGGGCACGCTTGCGCAGACGCAGGTAGCCCCGCTTGCGCAGCTCCCGCACCAGCGGATAACTGCCCAACGCGCCGATTGCGGCCGCGCCGCCCCAAGCCGGCACCGCCATCACAAAGGTGCCGAAGATCTCGGCGCCCTGCCCGCCAAAGGCCTCGGGCCACCAGCACATGGCGCCAAAAGCCGCCACGGCACAGGCCGCCGCAATGTTGATGACGCGCATCGGGTTCATGAAGCCGCCCAGCAAGGCGCCCGCCATGAAACCGCTGAAGATCCAGTGCTGAAGGTGAAACGCTGCCATGGCAATACAAAAATGGTCGGTTGGCGTGTACTTACTTGGCCGAGGCCTGCGTCAAGGCCTTGGCCAGGACTTCTGCGGCAGAAGCTACAACAAAGGCGGCCAGCAGTTCCGGGCTGGACTTGAACGTGTTCAGGTGGTCGTCCTGGCGCAGGTAGTCGATACCGGCCTGGAAGTGGGTGCGCACGCGGCGGTGAGAGCGCGCAATCGCGGTCTGGCCCACATCGATGTCCACGTCCTGCTCCTGCTCCAGGTCGATATCCATGAGGTCGCTGGCCACGGTGTCGGCAAACTCGGGATGCACATCACCCAGGCGGATCTCCTCCTCGCGGGTGGGCAGGCCGGACAGCACGATGGTGTCCACCAGCGCATTCAGGAGGTGCAGGCACTCATCCAGTTGGCCAATCTGCAGGCAGGCCTGTTCCATGGCGGATGCATAGTCGGCGTCACAGGCCAGGCGGACAGGGTCCACCGAGATGGCATGTTCCTTCAGCAGACTCTGGATCTTGACCGCCGTCTCGATGCGCGCCGCGAGTGTCATGGCCCAACCCCCGAATGTTTGAATGCCGTGACTATCTCGCGCAGGCGTTTCACACCCGTTTCCGGGCAGGCGGCCCGCCGTTGCGCGGCTGGCGGGAAGTCACCCCCGCCCGTTCGAACCGCCTCGTTACAGGTCACGAAACGCTGGTGAAACGGCTGTTACCGACACTTACGGCTGCTGCTTTTTTCCTCCCGCTGACGCTTCCTGCCCCATGAAAGACATCCAGACGACGTCCTGGTGCCGCTCCTTCGGCCGTGTGATCGCGCGGTCCATCGGACTCTCGGCCAAACCGTCTGCCGCAGCGCACACGCAGGCGTTTTCCACCACCCGCGCGCCGCTTGAAACGCCCCCTCCGGCGGCTCCAGCGGTTCCGGTGGCTCGGGCAGTGCCCGTGCAGTTGAATGCGTTGCGGGAGGCGCTGGATGCGAAGCCGGCGCTCAGAGCCCGGCATGCCCATCTGGTGTTGTTGGAATTCGCCTGTTCAACGAGCAGCGACGACCCGTTCTCCCGCCTGCCAGCCCGTACGCTGGATGTGGCCATGAGGCAGCTGGAGGTGGCGGCGCGCCATTCGCCCACGCTGGATGTGCTGCGGCTTCAGCTAGACCGGCATCTGCAGCAGCGCCGCTCCCGGGTGGAGGCCGTTCTGGCTGCCGGAGACGCGGCGCTGGACAGCCCCGCCGTGGCACCGCTGGATGCACAGGACCGCGCCGCTGCCATGCCGCCCACCTGGCGCGACACCGTGTTCATGGACACCGTGCCCATGGATCACGAGGCCCAGTGGCTCGCGGAGCCGGCCTCCGCCTGAGCGGAACCGGCCTCCGCCTGAGCGGAACCGGCCTTCAACCCAGCGTTGAACCGTCGCCCGGCCCCGGCGTTTCAGGCACCGAGCCGGGTTGACCGGCCAACTTGCGCTCATAAGCGGCCGCGCGTGTCATGTCGCTGGCCATGCGCCAGTGGTGAGCCAGTTCGCCTGCCGTGGCGCCATGGCGCTCCAGCACGGCGGCCACTTCCCCGTGCATGAACTGGCGCACCGTTTCCGGCACCGATTCATACACCACGGTTTCCAGCAGCGGGACCGCAAAGCCTTTGGCGTCGAACACGCCGGCCAGCAGCAGTTCATTCCATTTCTCGGCCACGCGCCAGGAGGACAGCCCGGTGATGTCCGAGGCCATGCGCACCGAGAAACTGGCACCAGCCACGCTCGCCAGTCGGGCCACGCCTTCGGCGGTGGAGCTGCAGGAGTTCAGCCGCTGCAGCAGCATGGAGCGCATGGCGGGCGTTGGCATGCCGTCCAGGCCGCCGTGGTCGTGGCAGGCCTGCAGCAGGCCCATCAGGATGGCCGGGGTGCCGCCACTGAGACGCACAGCCTCGTCCACCAGCGGAGCGGGGAGCGGCATGCCGTCTTCGGCCAGCATGCGGTGCACCGAAGCGGCGGTCAGCGCCGCTGGCTGCACCAGCTTCAGGCGGCCGGAGGCGGCCAGCTTCTCGCACAGCGCCCGTACCCGGCGGCGGGCCCGCATCGGGCGGTAGGCCAGCACGAAGTCGCACCAGGGCATCAGTTCGCCGCTGTCGGTGATCATGGTCGAGAGCACTTCCAGGCTCTCGTCATCACACAGGTGCAGATCGTCCACCATGATGGCGAAGTTCCGGCCAGGCTTGGTGAGCTGAATGATGTCGATCGCGGATTGCACCAGGGAGCGTGTGCTGCCTGGCGTCAGGTTGTCCCGGCTGTCCCGGCTGTCCCGCGCTGCGGAGGGTCCCAGCCGCTCCAGGAAGCGTTCCGCCACCGCCAGGTCGTCCGGGTTGTGGTCCGGCCGGGCGCGCGCCCGTTCGATCAGGTGGACGGCCGCGCGGTGGAAGGTGGCAAAAGGCCGCGCACTGTCGTGCTCGGTGATGCGCCAGTAGATGTCGCCGCGCTCGTTGGCCACATGCCGCAGCAGGGCCGACTTGCCCATGCCACTGGGGCCCTCGACGATGACAATGCGCCGCCGGCTGATGGCGCTGGTGATCTGCTCGATCTCCGCCTCGCGCTGGACCAGCCGCGCCGCTGCGGCGTCCGTCTGACCTTCGGCCCGGGAGCGCAGGATCTGCCGGTGCAGCTCCACCGTCGTACGGCTGGGGTGGGTGCCGAGCTGCTCGTGCAGTTCCTTGCGGCAGCGTTCGAACACGGCCAGCGCGGCGGAGCGGTCGCCCTTGGCTACCAGCGCCTTCATCAGTTCCTGGTAACCGACCTCGCTCAACGGATTCAGGCCGATGAGCACCTCGGCCAGCGCCATGGCCTGGCTGAGGTCCCCGGCCTCGCCGGCACGTTCGAACCAGGCGATCAGGCTGCGGGTGAGCCGCTGCTCGACCTGGCCCCGCGCGGCGGCCAGCCAGGCGCCAGCCTCGGTCAGGCCTTCCGGCAACTCCAGGCTGGACAGCAACCGCAGGCCCAGCGGCCCGGATTCCAGGCAGCCCTGCACCCATCGGCTGTCCGGCGCATGCAGGTCCACGGTGATGTGGGGCGACAGCTCGATGACGTCCCCGGAGGTGAAGAGCTTCAGGTCAAAGGTCTTCTGGATGCGGTGCAGCAGCACCCGCAGGTTGGTGCGGGCCGTGCTGCCGGATTGCGGCCAGAACAGATCGGCCGCACGGGTGCGCGGAATGCCGCCTTCCAGGGCCACCATGGCCAGCAGCGTCGCCACCCGCGCATCGGTGATGCGTGTGACGGTGCCGTCTTCCGTTCGGCACTCCGCCTCGCCCAGCAAGCGGATGCTGGCGTTGCGTTCGATGACGTCTTCCGACACGGGGTGTTCGCTACGCATGGCTGCCGGCTTCAGATCGGGGTAGCTAGGCCTTCACGGAACAGGCGCAACAGCGCCCGCCGTGTCAGTTGATGGGTGCCGCCGCCGTCGGTCTCGCCCTCGAAGAGGAAGATCTGTCCGTCTTCCGCCAGCTCGATGAGGCGCACCTCCACCCAGGTGCCGGCCAGGAAAAGCTCGATGAGATCGTCTTCCTGCAAGGTGTTCACGCAGTGCTCGGCATCCGAGGTCGGCATCGCGGTGGTGAAGCCGACGGTGGTGGAGACCGTGTTGGACCACTGCGTGCCGGCTGCCTGGCCGCCCCAGAAGTCCTTGCGGTGCCGGGCGGGTGCGGGCGGTGGCGGGGGCAGGGCACTGTCCAGGCCGCCCACGTCGCTGTCCGACCACTCCTCGCCCTCGCGCGAGATCATGCCGGTGCGGTCCAGAATCTCGGTGAGTTCGTATTTCTCGACGCTGGGCACGGCCACGCAGCCGATGCCCCGCTCCAGGATCTTGAGCAACTCCACCTTCTCCTGAAGGCTGGCCGGATCGGCGGTGAGGGTGTCCTTCTGGACGGCCTTCACCATGCGGTCCACTGCGCCCCAGAGTTCCGCGTACGCGGGCGACTTCGCACCTTCGGCGGCTTCGGTATGGGTGAGGGCTTCCGACCAGTCCACCAGCAGGAACTGACGCAGGCGGAACGGGATCTCCATCGGCGCAATGGCGGCATTGATGCGCTCGCGGTGCCGGTTGATGGAGACGCTGCGGATCTTGTGGCGGCGCTCTTCCAGCCGTGCGAACTGCAGCGAGGCATGGCGGCGGCTTTCCACCAGCTCGGCCGGCCGTTCCTTCAGGTAGCGCTGGATACGGGTGAGCTTCTTCTCCAACTCATGCAGCCGGCCCACCTCCATCTGGAGCAGGCCCTGGATGGTGTGATCGGCGAACAGCACGAAGTCGTCATGCGCCACACGATCCTTGATGCAGTGGTTGAGGGCATATTGCACCAGCGCGCCGCTGATGTCCCACATGCCGTGCTGCGCCGAATACAGCGCCGACGGTGTGCCAAAGGCAAATCGCAGCACCCCCATGTGCAGGCCGCTCAGGACGCGCCGCAGCTCATGGGTCAACCGCACATCCGCCAGGATGTCCTCGATGCTGCGGATCAGGCGGGAGAACACCACCTCCCCGTCGGCCTTGGGCGAGCCAGCGCGTGGGGCACCGCCGGCCTCGAACGGGCGGCCGTGCATGGGTTCGAGCTCCAGCGCGAGCGGCTCGTCCCCTTGCCCGGCCAGCACGTCCACCGGAATGGCGTTGTAGACGGCCGAGGCCTGGCGCTTGATGGACAGCGGCTCCGCCGCCGTCTGGGTATGCAGCCAGGCGGAGAGATTGGCGTAGGCCGTCTTGGCAAAGGCGGTGGTGGCCTCCAGCGAGACGCGCAGGCAGGCGGCGCGCTCTTCACGCTGCAGGCCCAGGTCCTCGGCCAGCTTCCACACCGTCCGGGCAATCGCTTCGGGGTGGAACGGGTTGGAGCGCACGGAAAAGTCGCCCGCGCTGCCGGAGAGCGCACGCTCCACCGTGCGGATCTCCCATTCGGCCTCGGCAAAGATGCCGGTCACCAGGCGGGAGATGCCGATGCTCTCGCTCACCACGTCGTCATCCACGAGTTCCATCTCGCTGGGCAGCAGGGGCGGCTGGCTGGCGGCGTAGCGCGGTTCGGTACAGCGTTCGTCCATGCTGGACAGCAGCAGACCGACGATGCGGTCGGGTGCACTGTGCTGCCAGCGGTCCAGGGCGCGCTGCACATGAAAGAGGCGGTTGGCTTCGCCGACGCTGTCGGCGCGGTTCTGCGCGCGGTCCAGTGCGGCACCGGTCGCGCTCACCCATTCAGCAGCCGCCACCACGAGATCGGGGCGGCAGGCTTCAATCCAGTCGCTGGGAAGGGGGACGGCATCCATCTTTGCGGTCAGGCTCACAGGGGCGCTATCGAAAACCCCGAAGCTTGGTCACTCGGACAACACGCAGCGCGGATCGGAGGCGGGGAGGCTTGAAAAGGGCGGAGTATCAAGTCGCGCGGTCGCGAATTGTCTGTATCCGCTTGCCCGCGCTTGTTTCGGAGCGGACCATTTTTGAAACAAGCTGTTTGGCCCATCCGACAACTTCCTTCAGGTTCAGCCCGCCATTGTCGACCACTCAAACGAGGGGGGAGCAAGTCGGTCGGACGGGGGCGAGAACGACGGCACGCTTCAACTCATTTTCTTGACCGAACCCTCCTGAAACTGAGCGGTGCTCGCCCCGCAGCGGCCTGCCGCTGGTTCGGCGCCTCGATCGCCCGGGCTTACACCCCGTTACCCCCTCAGTCGGGGGGGCAGCGAGGGGCGAGCCACGACTCCATCACGGACCACGAGCGCCGGGCGGTTGGTAATTTTTTCAATCAAAACTAGCATCTCTATCAGATTGCAACTGCTTTTCCCCCGATCACTTCCTACCCGGATGTGCTTCGGTGAGACCCCTGGCAGGCATTCCGCCCCGCGCTCGCGCCGGGCTTCCTCCCTTCTCCTTCGTCTTACCGAGTACGACCATGAATGGACTGTCTGTCAGGCAGCAGCTTGCTTTTGCCTTCTCCGCGCTTGTCGCCACCGTCCTGCTGATCAGCGCCTGGGGCCTCTACGGCATGGGGGCGGTCAACAAGCGTTTCACCGACTACCTCAATGGCGCCTCTGCCCGTCGCGAGCTGGTGCTGGAAGCCCGCGTGATGACCAACCGCCGCGCCATCGGGGTGCGGGACATGGTGATCGTCAAGACCGATGCCGATATCGCGGCCTCCAAAAACATGGCGCTGGACGCGCACCGCTCGCTGGGTGAGTTGTTGGCCCAGCTCAAACGCGAGGTCGAGCCCGCGAACGTGTCGGACAAGGAACGCGAACAAGTGGCGCGCATCCTGGAAGTGGAAGCCAAGTACAGCCCGGTGGCCGCCCGTATCGTGGACCTGGCGTCCATCGGCCATCGCGACGAAGCGATGGATCTGATGACGCGCGAGTGCCGGCCCCTGCTGGCCTCGCTGCTGAATGTGCTGCAGGACTATTCCAGGAACGTCACCGCCGAGGGCGAGGCCATCGAAGCCGACTCGGCCGAAGCCTATGTGACGCAGCGCCGCTGGATGCTGCTGTTCTGCGGCCTGGCCGTGGTGGGCGCTTCCGTGCTGGGCTGGGTGATCACCCGCCGGCTGGTGGCGTCGCTGGGGACCGAGCCTGCCGTGCTGGGCGAGGTGGCCGGCCGTGTGGCCGGTGGCGACCTGCGTCCGGTGGAAGGTGCCGCTCAGGCCCCGGCCGGCAGCGTTCTGGCCTCCATGGGCCGCATGCAGCAGCAACTGCTGGATCTGATCCTGCAGGTGCGCAGTTCCGCCGCGAACATCGCCTCGGCCAGTGCCGAGATCGCCCAGGGCAACAACGATCTCTCCAACCGCACCGAGGAACAGGCCTCGACGCTGGAAGAAACCGCAGCGTCGATGGAGCAGCTCAGCGCCACCGTGCGGCAGAACGCCGACAACGCGCGCCAGGCCAATCAACTGGCCCAGGGCGCCAGCGAGGTGGCCACCAAGGGCGGCGATGTGGTGGCCCGCGTGGTCGAGACCATGAAGGGCATTAACGACAGCAGCCGCCGCATCGCCGACATCATCGGCGTGATCGACAGCATCGCCTTCCAGACCAACATCCTCGCGCTGAACGCCGCTGTGGAGGCCGCACGGGCCGGTGAGCAGGGCCGAGGCTTTGCCGTGGTGGCCGCCGAGGTGCGCAATCTCGCCGGGCGCTCGGCCCAGGCGGCCAAGGAGATCAAGACCCTGATCGGCACGAGCGTGGACCGCGTGGCGGAAGGCTCGTCGCTGGTGGACCATGCCGGCAGCACCATGCAGGACGTGGTGGCCGCCATCCATCGGGTGACCGACATCATGGGCGAGATCACCGCCGCCAGCGTGGAGCAGAGCACCGGCGTGACGCAGGTGGGTTCTGCCGTGACCAAGATGGACCGTGCCACGCAGCAAAACGCCGCGCTGGTGGAAGAAAGCGCCGCCGCTGCCTCCAGCATGCAGCGCCAGGCTGAACAGATGGTCGCGGCGATTGCGGTGTTCCGTACCGGCAATGAGTCGGTGACGTCACTGCCTGGCCACACACCTGTGGTGGCCCCGGCCGGTCTGGCGGCCACCCCGGCGGCCAAGGCGGTGACGGCGGCTGCTGTCTCTTCCGCTTCCGCCGTCTCCTCGATCTCGCCAGTGTCCTCCACATTCACAGCCGGTCGCGGCAACGCGCCGAAGCCGGTCACACCGAAATCGGTCACGCCAGCACCGGCCGCAGCGCCCACCGCAGTGCGCTCAGCCAAGCCTCCCAAGCCCAAGGCGGCTTCGCCTGCAGCTGCTCGCGCACCGGCCCCTGCGCGTGCACCCGCCCCGGTTGCCATGGCTGACATCAACGACGAGGAATGGGCCACGTTCTGATTCATCACCACGTTGTGGCATCTGTCACACCTCCTCAACCTGTAGGCAAGGGCCTGACAGCGTTTGACGATCTTCGCGACTAGGGTGGGGGAAGTCGCCCACCTGGCATGACCTTTCAACCTGTGCTCCAGGCTCCTGTTCCATGCGTCACTTACCGTTACGTCGTCTCCAGGCTCTTCTGCTCGGTGTCCTCCTGGGCGCCGGCTTGTGCTCGCCGACCGTCGGCGCGGCGGAGGCGGCCAGCCGCACCATCGCCGTGTCCCGCACGCCGATGGCCTTGCCGTTCTATGTCGCCTTGCAGCAGGGCTTCTTCCGTGACGAGGGCCTGGACCTGATCGTGGCCGACTGCCTGGGTGGGCAACGTTGCATGCGTCAGGTGCAGGAGGGCCGCGCGGACTTTGCCACCGCCTCCGACATTCTTGTCTCGCTGGCAGCCTTCCGTGACCGCAACTGGCGTGTGTTGGCGGCCTTTGCCAGCTCGCAGGACGAGTTGCGGCTGATCTTGCGCCGGAGCAGCGAGGTCAACGCACCCAAGCAACTGGTGGGCCTGCGGGTGGGTGTCGTGCCCGCCACCGGCAGCCAGTATTTCTTTGACGCGCTGTTGCTGACCCACGATGTGGACCCGCGTGCCGTGCGCCAGATCCAGATTCAGCCGGAGGACGCCGCGCGCATGCTGGCCGCTGGCCAACTGGACGCCGCAGCCGTGTGGGAGCCCTATGCCAGCCAGGCCCTGGCGGCCGCGGGCCCCGGTGCCGGGGTGGTCCCCAACCAGTCCGGCTACAGGGCGACGTTCACCATCGTCGCCACGCGCGGCCAAGGGAAGGGCGCAGCAGATGATGACGTGCGGCTTTTGCGCGGGCTGGACCGGGCCATCGCCTTTATCCAGCGCGAACCCGCCAAGGCCAGGGAGGTGCTGCAGCAGCGCCTGCAACTGGACGCCGCTGCGGCAAGCCGCATCTTTGCCGGGCTGCAGTTCCGTCTCAACCTGGACGCCAGTCTCATCAAGTCGCTGGAGAGTGCGGGCCGTTGGGCTGTTCGCGAAGGGCATGTGATCTCTGCCAACCAGCCGGACTACCCCTCGCTGGTAGACAGCGAACCGTTGCGCAAGGCCAAGGCGCAGGCCGTGGCGATCGGGTTGAAGCCATGAAGATCCGTCACCTGCTAAGAATCACCGCCGTGCTGGTCGTGGTGCTGACGGCGGGCGTGGGCCAGGGGGTGTGGACGGCGGCTCACGGCCGAGAGATCGCGGCGCGTGAACAGGAACGGGCGCGTACCGCGGCGCGCGAGGTGGGCGCGCTGCTGCCGCTCACGCAGGAATACGCGCGCACCTGGAGCAGCAGCACGGCGCTGCAGTGGGAACTCAAGCGCCAGACGCTGGAGGCGGTGGTGGCCGAGGACAGCTCGCTCATGCCCAGTTCCGAGATCCAGCTGGTGCGCCAAGCCATCCAGGAGTTGGGGCAGCGCTTTGAGCGCTTCGTGGCCACGCAGGCCTTGCCGGAGTCCGACCTGACGGAGCGCAAGCAGGCGCTCATGGTCGATCAATTGCTGATCAGCGCCCAGACCCTTTCCGACGACATCTTCCGCTGGTCGGTGCAGGCGTCGGAGGCCCAGAACCGGAGCGAGCGCCTGTTCATGCGGGCGGCGCTGTTCGGGCTGGCGGCCCTGGCGCTGCTGGCCCAATTGCTGGGCGTCCTGGTGGCTGCCAAGGTGCTGCGACCGCTGGCGCGCTTGGAGGCACTGACCGAGGCGCTGGCCGCGGGCGACTTGACGGCCCGCACCACGCTCTCCGACAACAACGAGCTGGGCGCCCTGGCGCACCGCTTCAACACCATGGCCGAGGCCCTGGCACTGCGCGAGCAGGAGTTGCAGGAGCAGGTGGCGCTGCGTCAGGAATCCGAGCACCGCATTGCCAGCAGTGAACAGTTCATCCGCAGCATCACCGACCATCTGCCGGTGCGGATCGCCTACTTCGACCGGGAGGGGCGCTACCGCTTCGCCAATCGTGGGGCGTGTGAGCGGCTGGGGCTCCCCAGGGAGCGCATCATCGGCCGGCGCCGCACCGAACTGCTCGACGAAGCCACCCTGGTGGTGACCGCCGCGCCGCTGGCTGCGGCACTGTTGGGCCATGAGCAGCGCTTTGAGCATGCCGAGACCTATGACGGCCAGACCCGGGTCACCGACTGCCAGCTGATGCCCGACCTCAATAAGCAGGGGTTGGTGGTGGGCGTGTTCAAGGTCTCCATCGACATTACCGAACGCAAGGCCTCCGAGGATGCGTTGCGGGTGCTGACCGAAATCTTCGAGACCACGCCGGACTATGTGGTCCAGGCGGACCGCCAGGGCCGGATCACCTACATGAACCCGGCCGTGCGCCGAGCCGTGGGGGTGGGGATGGATGAGGACGTCTCCCGCCGCACCTTCCTGGAGTTCAACACGCCGGAGACGGTGGCGCGTTACCAGCAGGAGATCGTGCCGCAGGTCGCGGCAGGCAAGGCCTGGTTGGGCGAGAGCACGGTGGTGGTGGCCTCGGGCGTCACGCCGGTCAGCCACATGGTGCTGGCGCACCGGGATACCCAGGGCCGGATTGCGCGTTATTCATCGTTGATGCGGGACATCTCCAGCGAAGTCGCCGCGCGGGTGGAACTGCACCGCCAGCAGCAGACGCTGAGTTCGGTGGCAGAGGCGCTGCCGGACTTCATCGCCGTGATCGATGCCCAAGGGCGCCACCGATTTGTGAACACCGCGTTTGAGCGCTGGATTGGCCGCCCGCGGGAGGCCTTGCTCGGGCAGCGCCTGGAAGACCAGTTGCCGCCGCAGGAGCAGGAGACCGCACGGCCGTGGATGGAAAAAGCCATGGCGGGCGAGGCGGTCAGCTACGAAGCCGAATCCAGCCTGAACGATGTACTGCGACACGTCCAGGTCAACTTCATTCCGTTGCGTGAAGCCGGTGGGGCGCAGGACGGCCTGGTCACCGTGGTCCGCGACATCAGCGTGCACAAGCAGCGCGAGAGCAACCTGATTCGTATCAGCGAGCGCGATGCGCTGACCGGCCTCGCCAACCGTCAGGGTTTTGAGTCTTTCGTGGCGAAGCAGGAAGTCAACGACACCGACGGCGTGGCGCTGCTCTACATCGACCTGGATCGGTTCAAGCCGGTCAATGACACCTATGGTCATCCGGTGGGCGACGCGCTGCTCAAGGCGTTTGCCGAACGGATTCGCAGCCAGGTGCGCCCCTCTGATCTGGTGGCCCGCATCGGTGGCGACGAGTTTGTCATCGTGCTGACAGGGGTTCGTTCCCGCGAAAGCGCTGATCTGGTGGCCGACAAGGTCCTGGCGGCGGCGCACCAACCGTTTGAGGTGGGGTCGCACCGGCTCGCCGTCGGTGCCAGTGTGGGTATCGCCCTGGGGGCCCGGGACGGATGGGCGGGCCTCATCCACCGTGCGGACGCGGCGGTCTATGCCGCCAAAGCGGCCGGACGAGGCCGGCGCGCTTAGGGAACCTCTGCATCACTCCTCGCGGCCGAGGTGACCCCGCGCCCTCGGCCAGCGTGCGCTTGCATCTGGTTCGCAAACAGATGCAATTTGATTTGGCATTAATCAAATTCCGCGCATCTCGCCCGCTGCGATCAGTTGTCACGCGATCTAAGGTGTCGAGACTGAATCCTGCGGAGCCCCCTTGGCCATTGAACTCTTCAACAACGGTCATCACCGTTGCCTCATGTTTTCTGACTTCGGTCATGACGACGGCGTACAAGCCAACCAATTCCTGATCGTCGATCACGAGACCGGCGCCCTCATTGATCCGGGCGGCAATCTCGCCTACAGCGAGCTGTATCTGGGCGTCACCGCCTGTTTTCCCCCGCACAAGCTGTCCGCCATCCTGGCTTCGCATGCAGACCCTGACATCATTGCGTCGCTGGACCGGTGGATGACGGCCACCACAGCGCCGGTCTACATCTCGCGCATCTGGGAGCGCTTCATTCCCCACTTCTGCAAGCCAGGCAAGACCACCGGGCGCGTCATCGGAGTGCCAGACCGCGGCATGCGCATCAAGGTGGGCCAGTGCGAGCTGGTGGCCCTGCCGGCGCACTTCATGCATTCAGAGGGCAATTTCCAGTTCTGGGACCCCACCAGCCGCATCCTGTTCTCCGGCGACCTGGGGGTCTCCATCGGTGTGGACCCGGGGACCACGATCACCGATCTGGCGCCGCACATTCCCTCGATGCAGGCCTTCCACAAGCGCTACATGGTGAGCGCGAAGGTGCTACGGCTGTGGGCGGAAATGGTCCGTACGCTGCCGATCAGGATGATCGTCCCGCAGCACGGCGCGCCGATGCAGGGGCCGGCCGTGCAGCAGTTCATCGACTGGGTCCAGACGCTGGCCTGCGGCATCGACCTGGTGACGCAGAACGATTACACGGTGCCGGCGTGAGCACTGCGTGGCAGTACCACGTGCCGGTACCGCCGCTGCAAACGGTCAGGCGATCAGGCGGTCAGACCGTCATGGGGTCACGCCATCCGCCTTGAACATTGCCTTGATGCCGCGCACGGCCTGGCGGATGCGTGATTCGTTTTCGATCAGCGCAAAGCGAACATGGCCGTCGCCCTGGTCGCCGAAGCCGATGCCGGGGGAGACGCACACCTTGGCCTTTTCCAGCAGCAGGCGAGCGAACTCGAGTGAGCCCAGGGCCCGGTAGTGTTCCGGGATGGGCGCCCAGATGTACATGCTGGCCTTGGGTTTTTCCACCGGCCAGCCGGCTTCGATGAGGCCTTTGTGAAGGACGTCCCGACGGCGCTGGTAGCTCGCGGCGATGTCCTTCACGCATTGCTGGTCGCCTTCCAGTGCGGCGATGGCGGCCACCTGCAGCGGGGTGAAGGTGCCGTAGTCGTGATAGCTCTTGATGCGGGCCAGCGCTGCCACCAGGTCCGCATTGCCCACCATGAAGCCCATGCGCCAGCCGGCCATGTTGTAGCTCTTGCTGAGGGTGAAGAACTCCACTGCCACGTCCTTGGCGCCGGGCACCTGCATGATGGAGGGGGCCACGTAGCCGTCGTAGACGATGTCGGCATAGGCCAGGTCGTGCACCACCAGGATGTCGTGCTTGCGGGCCAGGGCCACCACGCGTTCAAAGAAGCCCAGATCCACGCACTGCGCGGTGGGGTTGGACGGAAAGCCGAACACCATCATCTTGGGCTTGGGATAGCTGCCGCGGATGGTCTTCTCCAGCTCAGCGAAGAAGTCGACCTCGCTGGAGACGGGAATGGCCCGGATATCGGCGCCGGCGATGACGGCGCCGTAGATGTGGATGGGGTAGCTGGGGTCCGGCACCAGGACGGTGTCGCCACGGTCGAGCGTGGCGAGCATCAGGTGCGAGAGACCCTCCTTGGAGCCGATGGTGACGATGGCCTCGGTGTCCGGGTTGATGTCCACGCCATAACGCTTGCCGTACCAGTGGGCAATGGCGCGGCGCAGGCGGGGGATGCCCTTGGAGGCCGAGTAGCCGTGGGTGTCGGGGCGCTGGGACACCTCATTGAGCTTGGCGACGATGTGCGGTGGCGTGGGGCCATCCGGGTTGCCCATGCTCATGTCGATGATGTCTTCCCCACGCCGGCGGGCGGCGAGCTTGAGCTCGGCCGTGATGTTGAAGACGTAGGGAGGAAGGCGATCGATGCGCGCGAAGCGCCGCTTGCTGCCGGTGGCAGAAGAGGATGTGGTCATTTGGCAGATATCACGTCAGCGCCCGGAACCGTCCGAGCGACGTGGCCTGGCGGTGGTGCCGGGCCGGGAGTGACTCTAACCGAAAGCGATGAGGACCCGCCAGGGGGTGATTGATTTGGCTGCGATGACGGTGCCGCTGCCGCTTCAGGGTCAGGAGCGGTCGATCGAGGCAACGCCTGAAAGCCGACGTGACGCGGCCCAAGTCCAAGCGAGCGTCGGGCTGCAGCGCAAACGTCAGACAAGGCTACTTTGCTGGCGCTCGACTCGCTCCGCCGAAAGTCAGTTGCGTGTCGCCCCAGAGGCGCTTCGGGTCATCAGAGTTGGGGATGCGATCTCGCACTCTCCGAGAAGATGATTCACTGACCGTGTCTTGGGAGACTCGAATGAGGGCCCCATTCCTGGCTGCGTGTGCCGCAGCGACGTTGAACGTTGGTTGTGCCTCTCAGTTGGGGGCGTTCTTCAACCGCCCCGTCGTTGAGGACAGCATCAGGGAGACTATGTCAACAGTCTCGTTGTCTGCCGACCGACGCACGATCGTCGTTGCCACGTCCAGCGACAGGCACCCGATGTTTTGTGCAGAACCACCGCCCGACACTGCCACAGGCCTCAAGGCTGACTGGGAGGGAACTCTGAAGGTCAAGGGTGATGAGGTAAGCCTGAAGGACAAGCTGGAGACGTCGGTCACCGTTCTCTCGGCCCGCAATGCGCCGCTTGACGCCTTCAGGACAGGACTGTTCACCCTATGCCAGTTCTACATGAACGGAGCTCTGAGCCAGTCCGAGGTGAGACCGCTGTTTGAGAAACTGATCGAGACCTACAAGCTGACTCAACCAGTTGGCACGGCCCAAGCGGCGGCAGTTGAGGCTGCATCCAAGGCGGCCTCTGCGCCGGCGGGTGTTAGCGCGAAGTAGCGGCGTCCTTTGGCGGAGCACCCCGGAGCGGTGGGCATCGCGAGAGTGCCTACGATTCGAGCTCGCATCCCCTCAGGCGTCATCGCCTTGACCTTGTCAAGACCGAGGACCATGGTTGCCGAGGTATGAAGGACTAAATCTGCGTTCATGAACCGCCCCGGCAATCGCGGAGGCCTGTTGGTTTAAGTCAGACGGTCGCGGCCTGACCAGCGCGTTGTCGATGGTAGTTGGCCTCGAACTCGGCCGGCGGGATGTAGCCCAGCGGCTCCATCAATCGGTGGTGGTTGAACCAAGCTACCCATTCCAGCGTTGCCAGTTCCACCGCCTGCTTGGTCTTCCACGGTCCGCGCCGGTGGATCACCTCAGCTTTGTAGAGCCCGTTGATGGTCTCGGCCAGGGCGTTGTCGTAGCTGTCGCCCTTGGAGCCCACTGATGGCTCAATGCCGGCTTCGGCCAAGCGCTCGCTGTATCGAATGGACAGGTATTGCGAACCCCTGTCG
>NZ_FOAV01000033.1 GCF_900109745.1 Roseateles sp. YR242
CTGCGGGGTTAAGGCGCGAGTTGGGCCGGACGTTGCACATGGCAGCGCAGGTGGATGAGCCGGGGCCAGGGGAGGAGGTGCAATGGCTGGCGCCAGGCACCGTGGAGGTGGGGATGGCGGTGGCATCGTTGTGCCCGGCGAAGGTTCATTCCCCCGCGAGTTCGCGGGTGGCGGTGAGCCTGCAGGCGCACACACCGCCGAACCTGGAAAGCGCGCAGGCCGCTCCACAGATGCTGGACGGGTGGCTGCAGCCTGCACCGCCCAGCCGTGTGCAGGCCACGGCCGACCCGGTGAGCCGCAAACGCCCGCTCGGACCCGATCAGCCGGGCGAAGGGCCAAGCGGGATCAAGCGTGGCGCGCCGATATTGCGCCAGTTGCCGGAGGCTCTCCCGAGATTACCGGTCTTCTTGGAGTCTCCTGCCCCGCATCGTCAGGACCATGCCCGTTCGCTGCGGCCTTGGCGGGCGGATCTGTTGACGAATGATCCTCGCCACCAATTTGAAAGCGCGCAGGCAGCGGCCGATCCGGTGAGCCGGAAACGCCCGTTGGTACCGGAGCAGGCCCAGCCCAGTTCGCTTCGCCACTGGCAGCGGGAGCTGTTGAAGGCCGTACCCCCAGTGACAACCCAAACTCGTAGTGCACACGCCCGCAGGCTGATATTGGAGACTAAACGGTGGCCTGTCCCGATGCTTACCGAGGATCTCATGACCATGTCGGGCGTCGGTTATTCCATGGCGCAGGCCGTTCGCAAGCTGACCAACCTTCCCCAGCTTCAGATCCTGATGCGCCAGCATGAGCAACGGTTCCGTGAGTCCGACCGCGACTATGCTCGGCGGCTTTTGGGAAAGGGTGCCCGAGCGGACGCATTAAACGCCGTATTCCATCTCACGCTGAAAGACCTCGTCTCCGAGGCCCCGCGGGCAAAGGTGGTCGGAGTATCGCTGCAGACTTCACCGCAACTTGGCGCACCCGTCTCCGGCGCGGACACATCCGCCGACCGGTCGGGCCAGCGGACGGTCCAGGGGCTCTCCGGCGTGGCTCTGCGCACTGCTGCAGGTGGCGGCGAGTGGCCGCCGAATCAGCCACTGCAGCAGTGGCACCGGGAGTTGTTGGCGTTGGAACCCCCTGCCGCTGTTGGTGCATTGGAAAGTCCGATGGGCCATGCCCGGCGCCTGGCACTCCTGGCGTATCCGGTGAGGGGTCTTCTTGCACCCGAAGATCTGAGTTGGATGGCAGGGATTGATTTGGTTGACGCAGCCATGGTGCGACTCCTGCCGGAGCGCAAGGCATTGTCGGCGCTCCTGCGCCAGCATCGGCAGCAACCCTGGGAATCGGATCTGCAATACATCGTTCGAATCCAGGCGGAGGGTGTGGAGAGGCAGGACGTGAAATACCTCTACAAGGTGAGTCGCCACGGTTTGCCACAGAGCCAATGGAATCTGCCTGAGGCTCCCTTGCTTTCGAGCCTGCCACCCAGTCGGGACCACCCCGATCCGGCCTGGGGTCAAGCCCGTCCGTTACTGCCTTGGCAACAGACTCTATTGCGCGACTTCCCCCGCGGCCTCGTTGAAACCGCTAGCGCACACGCCCGCAGGCTGGTACTGAAGGTTGACCGATGGCCCGGCCCGGTGCTTGCCCAGGATATCGAGGCCATGACCGGTGTCGGTTCTTGTGTTGCGCGCAACATTCGCAAGCTGGTCGACTTTCCCGAGCTTCGGCGCCTGATGGGCCAGTATCCGCAAGACTTCCGTGAATCGGACCGCGATTATGCTCGGCGGCTTGCGGAACATGCCGCCCCGCCAACCGATTTGTGCTGCGTATTCAGCATGGCGCTGTCTCAGCTGTTTCCCGCCCCGACGCAGGACGGGGCTTCTGTACTCAGGGAACCGCCGGTTCCACCGCAGCCTGGCGAAGGGGCCTCTGGCACGGACACGGCGATCGACCGGTCGGACAAGCGACCGGTCCAGGGAATCCCGGGAGTGGAGGAACGAACCGATGCAAGCAGCATCGTGTGGCGGCGGAATCAGCCGCTGCAGTCCTGGCAACAGGCGTTGTTGACGCTGGAGCCGCCACCCGCACCCGGCTCATTGGAGAGTTCAGATGGGCATGCCCGGCGCCTGGCACTAGCGGCATATAGAGGCAAGGGTGTGCTTCGCGTGGAAGACCTCATGTTGATGGCGAACATCGATTGGGCGGCAGCAGTGCGAGAGCGCCTTTTGCCGCTGCGCAAGCATCTGCCGACGCTCATGCGTACGTATCGGCAGCAACCCTCGGAATCTGATCTGCACTACGCGAGGCGACTTAAGCGTGAAGGTGCGACGAGCCGGGACCTGAAGTTTGTCTTCAGGGTGAATGCGGACCAACTGCTGGAGGCGTCATCCGGGCCACTGACGCTGCCTAAGTCCCCCTCGCACCGGCCGACGCACTGGCGTCCAACCCTGCCGGGGCCCTCTGAGAACTCTGATCGGTCCATGTTGGCGGAGGGCGGATATACCGGTCCGCCAGCGGAGCCATCAACGGCTCCCAGCGTGTCCGGGCCTTCGCCCGATGCCGCGCCGTGACCTACCCGTAGCCGCTGACCTCTTCGATATCGATATGCCTGCGCGATTCCATCTTCTGACCTCACCGCCATCC
>NZ_FOAV01000026.1 GCF_900109745.1 Roseateles sp. YR242
ATTGCAGCCGTCAGCGTCGTCTTGCCGTGGTCAACGTGACCAATCGTGCCCACGTTCACGTGCGGCTTGGTACGTTCAAACTTGCCTTTTGCCATTTCAATTCTCCAAAAAGAGCATCAATCCAGTCTGTTGGTTTAGCGTTTCCGTAGTGCCTGTTTCCCCTGGCGGCTGGCAACCAGGCCAAGCACTACGAAGACGATTCTGAAAACACACGCCCCCACCAAAGCCCTTCGGGCCGGCTCCTCAAGCGGAGCCGGTGGGGGATGCGCCTTACTTGGCGCGGGCGGTCACGATGGCGTCAGCAACGTTCTTCGGAGCTTCCGAATAGTGCTTGAACTCCATCGTGTACGTGGCGCGACCTTGCGTGGCGGAACGCAGCGAGGTCGAGTAGCCGAACATTTCGGACAGAGGAACCTCCGCCTTGATGACCTTGCCACCACCGACCATGTCGTCCATGCCCTGCACCAGGCCACGACGCGAGGACAGATCGCCCATCACGGTACCAGCATAGTCTTCCGGCGTTTCCACTTCCACTGCCATCATCGGCTCGAGGATCACCGGATTGGCGCGGCGGCAGGCTTCCTTGAAGCCCATCGAAGCGGCCATCTTGAAGGCGTTTTCGTTCGAGTCCACATCGTGGTAGGAACCGAAGGTCAGCGTGACCTTCACGTCCACGACCGGGTAGCCGGCCAGCACGCCGTTCGGCAGGGTGTCGATGACGCCCTTTTCCACCGCGGGGATGTACTCGCGCGGCACCACACCACCCTTGGTGGCGTCCACGAACTCGAAGCCCTTGCCGGGTTCCTGCGGATCCAGCGACAGCACGACGTGACCGTATTGGCCCTTGCCGCCGGACTGACGCACGAACTTGCCTTCCACGTCGGTGACCGACTTGCGGATGGTTTCGCGGTAGGCCACTTGCGGCTTGCCCACATTGGCTTCAACGCCGAACTCGCGCTTCATGCGGTCCACGATGATTTCCAGGTGGAGCTCGCCCATGCCGGAAATGATGGTCTGGCCAGATTCTTCGTCGGTACGCAGACGGAAGGAAGGATCTTCAGCAGCCAGACGGCCCAGCGCCAGGCCCATCTTTTCCTGGTCAGCCTTGGTCTTGGGTTCCACAGCCTGCGAAATCACAGGCTCCGGGAAGACCATGCGTTCCAGCGTGATGATGCTGTCGGGGTCGCACAGGGTTTCGCCCGTGGTGACGTCCTTCAGGCCCACGCAGGCAGCGATGTCGCCCGCCAGAATTTCCTTGATTTCTTCACGCTGGTTGGCGTGCATCTGCAGGATCCGGCCGATACGTTCCTTCTTGCCACGGACCGGGTTGTAGACGGTCGCGCCCGACTGCAGCACGCCCGAATAGACCCGCACGAAGGTCAGCTGGCCGACATACGGGTCGGTCATCAGCTTGAAGGCCAGCGCCGAGAACTTCTCTTCGTCAGTACGTTGACGGGTGATCGGCTGATCATCTTCGTCCGTGCCCGACACCGGCGGGATGTCCAGCGGCGACGGCAGGAAGTCGATGACGGCGTCCAGCATGCGCTGCACGCCCTTGTTCTTGAACGCAGTACCGCACAGCATCGGCTGGATCTCGGTCGCGATGGTCCGCTTGCGGATCGCGAGCTTGATCTCTTCCTCGGTCAGGTCGCCTGTCTCGAGGTACTTGTTCATCAGCTCTTCGGTGGCCTCGGCAGCAGCCTCGACCATCTTCTCACGCCATTCCTGCGCCACTTCCACCAGGTCAGCGGGGATGTCTTCGAAGCTGAACTTCATGCCCTGGGAGGCTTCGTCCCAGATGATGGCCTTCATCTTGAAGAGGTCCACCACGCCCTTGAAGTTTTCTTCCGCGCCGATGGGGATCACCACGGGCACAGGGTTGGCCTTCAGGCGGGTCTTCATCTGGTCAACGACCTTGAAGAAGTTCGCGCCGGTACGGTCCATCTTGTTGACGAACGCGAGGCGGGGCACCTTGTACTTGTTGGCCTGGCGCCAGACGGTTTCCGACTGGGGCTGCACGCCACCCACGGCGCAGTACACCATGCAGGCGCCGTCCAGGACGCGCATGGAACGCTCCACCTCAATGGTGAAGTCCACGTGTCCGGGGGTGTCGATGATGTTGAAGCGATGCTCGGGGTAGGACATGTCCATGCCCTTCCAGAAGCAGGTCGTCGCGGCCGACGTGATCGTGATGCCGCGCTCTTGCTCCTGTTCCATCCAGTCCATCGTGGCGGCGCCGTCGTGCACCTCACCGATCTTGTGGTTCACACCCGTGTAGAACAGGATGCGCTCGGTCGTTGTGGTCTTGCCAGCATCGATGTGCGCGGAGATACCGATATTGCGGTAGCGCTCGATGGGGGTCTTGCGGGACATGGTGTCACTCCAAATGCATGGAGCCGCCAGCGGGTTGGTAAAAACCCGAGGCGGCCAGGAAGGTCTTGTTTAGAAACGGAAGTGCGAGAACGCCTTGTTGGCGTCTGCCATGCGGTGCACTTCGTCGCGCTTCTTCATCGCGCCACCGCGGCCTTCAGAGGCCTCCAGCAGTTCGTTGGCCAGACGTTGGGCCATCGACTTCTCACCGCGCTTGCGGGCCGATTCCTTGAGCCAGCGCATGGCCAGAGCCAGACGGCGGACGGGGCGAACTTCCACGGGAACTTGGTAGTTCGCGCCGCCGACACGACGGGACTTCACTTCGACCATGGGCTTCACGTTGTTGATCGCGATCATGAAGACTTCGAGCGGGTCCTTGCCGGACTTGTTCTCGACTTGCTCCAGGGCGCCGTAAATGATGCGCTCTGCAACGGCCTTCTTGCCCGATTCCATGATGACGTTCATGAACTTGGACAGATCAACGCTACCGAACTTCGGATCCGGCAGGATTTCGCGCTTGGGTACTTCGCGACGACGTGGCATGACTTCTTCCTTCAATGCTTCAGTTGGCTGGCTTTCGCCTGCCGCGGATCTCCACCATCTTCTTGAGGGGGGACCCACTTACTCGGTGATCGGTGCACATGCACCTCAACCGCAAACAATTTGGTGACCGTTGTCCTGGGACCTCGGCAGCCAAAAACTCTGGCTGATTAGGCCTTCTTCGGACGCTTCGCGCCGTACTTGGAACGCGACTGCTTGCGATCCTTCACGCCCTGCAGGTCCAGAGAACCGCGGACGATGTGGTAACGCACACCCGGCAAGTCCTTGACACGACCGCCGCGCACGAGCACGACGCTGTGTTCCTGCAGGTTGTGGCCTTCACCGCCGATGTACGAGATGACCTCGAAACCGTTGGTCAGGCGCACCTTGGCCACCTTACGAAGCGCCGAGTTCGGCTTCTTCGGGGTGGTGGTGTACACGCGGGTGCAGACGCCGCGGCGCTGCGGGCACGACTGCATAGCCGGCGACTTGGATTTCGTCACCTCGGTCTCACGACCGTGGCGCACGAGCTGATTGATGGTTGGCATAAGTAACTTGTTCCCGTTTGAAGTCACAGCTTCAGCGTGAGATTCACAAGCGACAAAAGCGCAGCACCGACCTCACCTTAAGGCTTGAGCTCAAGGGCTGACCTGAAGGATTGAGGGCGGGCGCACTCAGGCGCATCTATACACGCTGAAGAGCCGGCGATTGTAGGCCAGTTCGTCGAGATCACACAAGGCGCTATGCTCACAGCCCCCATGATCGACACTGACTTCCCCTCCATCGCACCGGACATCAACCCGGATAACAGCCCGGATAACAGCCCGGATAACACTCCGGATAGGGCCCCAGACACGGCGCCTCTGGCTGCGCCGGTCCCGCTGGTCATCCTGGACACCCAGATCGTGATGGACTGGCTGGTCTTTGCCGAACCCCGAATCGCACCACTGATTGCATCGGTGGAGAGCCGGCACTTACTTTGGACGGCCACGGAGGCCATGAAGGCGGAGATGCTGCATGTCCTGGGCCGCGGCGTGGCCGCCCGTTACGCCCCCGACCTGGGGCGTATTGATGAGGCATTTGCACGGCATTGCCATCTGGTGGCGGCGCCGGAGCTGGGCATGGCACGGCCCCGTTGCAGTGACCCGGACGACCAGAAGTTCATCGATCTGGCCCTGGCCTGCGCGGCTCGCCAGCCCACCTGGCTGATCTCCCGCGACCGGGCGGTCCTCAAGGTGGCCAAGCGAGCCAGGAAGCTCGGCCTGGAGATCCTGTCGCCCGAGGCCTGGATCAAGCTGCAGGCCCCAGCCTCGCCCACCGCCTGAATTCCAGCCGTCCATAAAAAAAGCTGCCGCCCTTTCGGGACAGCAGCCTCTTGTGGCTGACCGGCGGTTCACACCGCCGGTATCAGTCAGCAGCTCAAGCGCTCGGCGTGTCGTCGGCGTCGAGGGCAGACAGCTGAACCGCTGCCATTTCCTCGGCTTCCTGCATGGCGATGGAACGGCGCTCGGCGTCGTCCATCTCTTCCTTGACGCGACGCGCCTGGTGGAAAGCCATACCGGTACCGGCCGGGATCAGACGACCCACGATCACGTTTTCCTTCAGGCCACGCAGCTCGTCGCGCTTGCCCATGATGGCCGCTTCGGTCAGCACGCGGGTGGTTTCCTGGAAGGAAGCCGCCGAGATGAACGAGTCGGTGGACAGCGATGCCTTGGTGATACCCAGCAACACGTCGGCGTGCGTGGCAATGATCTTGCCCTCGCCGCGCAGGCGGTCGTTGGTGTCCAGCAGCTCCGAACGCTCGACCTGTTCGCCCACGATGTAGGCGGAGTCACCCGGGTTGGCGATCTGCACACGACGCAGCATCTGGCGAACGATCACCTCGATGTGCTTGTCGTTGATCTTCACGCCTTGCAGACGGTAGACGTCCTGGACTTCGTCAACGATGTAACGCGCCAGTTCTTCGATACCCAGCAGGCGCAGGATGTCCTGCGGATCCGCCGGGCCGTCCACGATCAGTTCGCCGCGGTTGACCACCTGGCCTTCGTGCACCAGGATGTTCTTTTCCTTGGGCACCAGCACTTCGTGCTTGCGGCCTTCCGGATCCGTGATCTCCAGGCGAACCTTGCCCTTGGTCTCCTTACCGAACGAGACCGTACCGGTCTGCTCGGCCAGGACACCGGCGTCCTTCGGCGAACGGGCTTCGAAGAGCTCGGCCACGCGAGGCAGACCCCCGGTAATGTCCCGGGTCTTCTGACCTTCGACCGGGATACGGGCCAGCACTTCGCCGGGCGCCAGATCCTGACCGTCGCGGATCTGGACCAGCGAACCGACCTGGAAGCCGATCGTCACCGAGTGATCGGTGCCGGGGATCTTGACCTCGTTGCCCTGCGCATCCAGCAGCTTGACCTGCGGACGCACCACCTTGGCTGCGCCACGACGCTTCGGATCGATCACCACCAGGGTGGACAGACCCGTCACTTCGTCGACCTGCTTGGCCACGGTCACGCCTTCCTCGACGTTCTCGAACTTCGCCTGACCGGCGAATTCCGTGATGATCGGGCGGGTCAGCGGGTCCCAGTTGGCCAGGATGGTGCCAGCCTTGATGGTCTGGTCAGCCTTGATGTTGAGCAGCGCACCGTACGGCACCTTGTGACGCTCGCGCTCACGGCCGTGCGGGTCGGAGATGACGATTTCGCCGGAACGGGAAATCACCACCAACTCGCCCTTGCCGTTCGTCACGTAGCGCATCGTGGCGTTGAAGCCGATGATGCCGTCCGACTTGGCTTCCACGCTGGAGGCCACGGCAGCACGCGAAGCGGCACCACCGATGTGGAAGGTACGCATCGTCAGCTGCGTGCCCGGTTCACCGATGGACTGTGCAGCGATCACGCCCACGGCCTCACCCGTGTTCACCATGCCACCACGGCCCAGATCGCGGCCATAGCACTTGGCGCACAGACCGAAACGGGTACCGCAGGTCAGCGGGGTGCGAACCTTCACCTCGTCCACGCCGGCTTGTTCCAGCACGTCCAGAGTGTCTTCGTCCAGCATGTTGCCAGCCGTCAATAGCAGCGCCTGGGTTTCCGGGTGCAGCACGTCGATGGCCGCCACACGACCCAGGATGCGGTCACGCAGGGACTCGATCACCTCACCGCCTTCCACCAGGGCGCGCATGTTGATGCCGTTGTCCGTGCCGCAATCGGTCTCGGTCACGACCAAGTCCTGCGTCACGTCCACCAGACGACGCGTCAGGTAGCCGGAGTTCGCGGTCTTCAGCGCCGTATCCGCCAGGCCCTTACGAGCACCGTGGGTGGAGATGAAGTACTGCAGAACGTTCAGACCTTCGCGGAAGTTCGCGGTAATCGGCGTCTCGATGATGGAGCCGTCAGGCTTGGCCATCAGGCCCCGCATACCGGCCAGCTGGCGAATCTGGGCCGCGCTACCGCGAGCACCGGAGTCGGCCATCATGTAGATGGAGTTGAAGGACTCCTGCTCCACTTCCTTGCCGTGGCGGTCCAGGATCTTTTCCTTGGACAGCTGCGACATCATCACCTTGCCGACTTCGTCACCGGTCTTGCCCCAGATGTCCACCACCTTGTTGTAGCGTTCACCGGCGGTCACGAGACCCGAGACGTACTGCTGCTCGATCTCCTTGACTTCCTTCTCGGCGCGATCGATCAGGTCCACCTTCTGCTTGGGCACCAGCATGTCGTCGATGGCGATCGAGATGCCGGCACGCGTGGCGAGCTTGAAACCGGACTGCAGCAGCTTGTCTGCCAGCACCACGGTTTCCTTCAGGCCGCACTTGCGGAAGGAGGTGTTGATCAGGCGCGAGATTTCCTTCTTCTTCAGCGCCTTGTTGATGTTGCTGAAGGGCAGGCCCTTGGGCAGGATTTCGGACAGCAGCGCGCGGCCGACCGTCGTTTCGACGAGCTTGGTCTCGGGGACCCACTCGTCGGAATCCTTGTCCTTGGTGTACTCGACCAGACGCACGCTGATCTTGGCGGTCACTTCCACGGCGCCGGTTTCCAGCGCGCGGATGACTTCGGCGATGTCCGAGAACACCATGCCTTCGCCACGGCCGTTCGTACGCTCACGAGTCGCGTAGTACAGGCCCAGCACCACGTCTTGCGACGGGACGATGGACGGTTCGCCGGAGGCCGGGAACAGCACGTTGTTGGAGGCCAGCATCAGCACGCGGGCTTCCATCTGCGCTTCGATGGACAGCGGCACGTGAACGGCCATCTGGTCACCGTCGAAGTCGGCGTTGAAGGCGGCGCAGACCAGCGGGTGCAGCTGGATGGCCTTGCCTTCGATCAACACCGGTTCGAACGCCTGGATGCCCAGGCGGTGCAGCGTCGGGGCGCGGTTCAGCAGGACCGGGTGTTCCTTGATGACTTCTTCAAGGATGTCCCAGACCACCGGCGTGCCGGATTCGACTTCCTTCTTCGCCGCCTTGATGGTGGTGGCGATCCCCATCGCCTCCAGGCGCGAGAAGATGAAAGGCTTGAACAGCTCCAGCGCCATCAGCTTGGGCAGGCCGCACTGATGCAGCTTGAGCGTCGGGCCCACGGTAATGACGGAACGGCCGGAATAGTCGACGCGCTTGCCCAGCAAGTTCTGACGGAAACGACCGCTCTTGCCCTTGATCATGTCGGCCAGCGACTTGAGGGCACGCTTGTTGGCACCGGTCATCGCCTTGCCGCGACGGCCGTTGTCCAGCAGCGAGTCCACGGCTTCCTGCAGCATGCGCTTTTCGTTGCGCACGATGATCTCAGGGGCCTTCAACTCGAGCAGACGGGCCAGGCGGTTGTTGCGGTTGATGACGCGACGATAGAGGTCGTTCAGGTCGGAGGTCGCAAAGCGGCCGCCGTCCAGCGGCACCAGCGGACGCAGGTCCGGCGGCAGCACCGGCAGCACTTCCAGCACCATCCAGTTCGGCTTGATGCCCGAACGCTTGAAGGCCTCCATGACCTTGAGGCGCTTGGAGTTCTTCTTGACCTTCAGCTCGGAGCCGGTCATGTCGTTGCGCAGGCGATCGATCTCGACGTCGAGATCCATCTCCTCGAGCAGCTTCTTGATGCCTTCGGCACCCATCAGCGCGATGAACTCGTCACCGAACTCGATGCGCTTCGCGTCGTAATCGTCCTCGGACATGATGCTGAACTTCTTCAGCGGGGTCATGCCCGGGTCCACCACCACGTAGGCTTCGAAGTACAGCACGCGCTCGATGTCGCGCAGCGTCATGTCCAGCACCAGGCCCAGACGGGACGGCAGGGACTTCAGGAACCAGATGTGGGCGCAAGGCGCGGCCAGGTCGATGTGACCCATGCGCTCACGACGCACCTTGGTCTGGGTGACTTCAACGCCGCACTTCTCGCAGATCACGCCACGGTGCTTGAGGCGCTTGTACTTGCCGCACAGGCACTCGTAGTCCTTGATCGGGCCGAAGATCTTGGCGCAGAACAGGCCATCACGCTCCGGCTTGAAGGTCCGGTAGTTGATGGTCTCGGGCTTCTTCACTTCACCGAAAGACCACGAGCGGATCTTTTCGGGCGAGGCCAGCCCGATCTTGATCGCGTCGAAGTGCTCGTCCGGCGTGAATTGCTTGAACAGGTCCAGTAAACCCTTCATGTGTCTCTCCTGTTCCCTTTAGTTGCGCTCGAGTTCGATGTCGATACCGAGCGAACGGATTTCCTTCACCAGCACGTTGAACGACTCGGGCATGCCCGCTTCGATCGAGTGCTCGCCCTTGACGATGGACTCATACACCTTGGTACGGCCATTCACGTCATCGGACTTCACGGTCAGCATTTCCTGCAGGATGTAGGAAGCACCGTAGGCTTCCAGCGCCCACACTTCCATTTCCCCGAAACGCTGGCCGCCGAACTGCGCCTTGCCGCCCAGCGGCTGCTGGGTAACGAGCGAGTACGGGCCGGTAGAGCGGGCGTGCATCTTGTCGTCCACCAAGTGGTGCAGCTTCAGCACGTGCATGTAGCCGATGGTCGTCGGACGCTCGAACTGCTCGCCGGTGCGGCCGTCATACAGGAAGGCCTGCGTACGGGTGGGCGTGAGGCCCTTCTTCGCCGCGATCTCTTCCGGATAGGCGAGCTGCAGCATGGCGCGGATTTCGCTTTCCTTGGCACCGTCGAACACCGGCGTGGCGAAGGTCACACCCTTGGACAGGTTGTGCGCCATGTCGATGACTTCAGCGTCGGTCAGCTCGTCGAGCTTCTCCAGCTTGCCGCCGTTCTGGTTGAACAGCTCATCCATGAAGCTGCGCAGCTCGGCCACGCGGGCTTCACGTTGCAGCATGTCGCCGATGCGCTGGCCAATGCCCTTGCCCGCCCAGCCCAAGTGCACTTCCAGCACCTGGCCGACGTTCATCCGGGAAGGAACGCCCAGCGGGTTCAGCACGATGTCGGCAGGCGTGCCGTCGGCCATGTAGGGCATGTCTTCGATCGGGGTGATCTTGGACACAACGCCCTTGTTGCCGTGACGGCCGGCCATCTTGTCGCCAGGCTGCAGGCGACGCTTGACGGCCAGGTACACCTTGACCATCTTCAGCACGCCGGCGTCGAGCTCATCGCCCTGCGTCAGCTTCTTGCGCTTCTCTTCGAAGGCCAGATCGAAGCTGTGACGGGTCTGCTCCAGCGAGTTCTTGATGGATTCCAGCTGGTTGGCGATGTCGTCCTCGGCGGGACGAATGTCGAACCAGTGGAACTTCTCGACCTCGGCCAGATACTCCTTCGAGATGACCGTGCCCTTGGTGATCTTCTTCGGACCACCGTTGGCGATCTTGCCGTTGAGCAGCTTCTCGATACGGTCGAAGGCGTCGGCCTCGACGATGCGGAGCTGGTCGTTCAGGTCCAGGCGGAAGCGCTTCAGTTCATCGTCGATGATCTGCTGGGCGCGCTTGTCACGCTGGATGCCTTCACGGGTGAAGACCTGCACGTCGATGACGGTACCGCTGGTGCCTTGGTCCACACGCAGCGAGGTGTCCTTCACGTCGGACGCCTTCTCGCCGAAGATGGCGCGCAGCAGCTTTTCTTCCGGCGTCAGGGTGGTCTCGCCCTTGGGCGTGACCTTGCCCACCAGCACGTCGCCCGGGTTCACTTCCGCACCGATGTACACGATGCCGGATTCGTCCAGACGAGCCAGTTGCTGTTCGCTCAGGTTCGGGATGTCGCGGGTGATTTCTTCGCTGCCCAGCTTCGTGTCACGCGCCTTGACCACCAGTTCCTCGATGTGGATCGAGGTGTAGCGGTCTTCGGCCACCACGCGTTCGGAGATCAGGATCGAGTCTTCGAAGTTGTAGCCGTTCCACGGCATGAACGCGACCAGCATGTTCTGGCCCAGGGCCAGTTCACCCAGGTCGGTCGAGGCGCCGTCGGCAATGATGTCCTCCGCTTCGACGCGGTCACCACGCTTGACGATGGGGCGCTGGTGGATGTTGGTGTTCTGGTTGCTACGCTGATACTTGATCAGGTTGTAGATATCCACACCCACTTCACCGGCCACGGTCTCGTTGTCGTTCACGCGGATCACGATACGGTTCGTGTCCACATAGTCGACCACGCCACCACGGCGGGACGCCACCACGGTGCCCGAGTCCTTCGCGGCCACGCGTTCCACGCCGGTACCCACAAACGCCTTTTCGGGGCGCAGGGTCGGCACGGCCTGACGCTGCATGTTCGCGCCCATCAGTGCGCGGTTCGCATCGTCGTGCTCCAGGAACGGCACCAGGGAGGCGGCCACCGACACGATCTGCGTCGGCGCCACGTCCATGTACTGGATGCGTTCAGGAGAGGTCAGCACCGATTCGCCGTTTTCACGAGCCGAGACCAGTTCGTCGATCAGCTGGCCACCCTCGTTCAGCGAGGCATTGGCCTGGGCGATGACGTACTTGCCTTCCTCGATGGCGGACAGGTAGTCGATCTGGTTGGTGACCTTGGAGTCCACCACGCGGCGATACGGCGTTTCCAGGAAGCCGTATTCGTTCAGCTGCGCGTACAGGGCCAGCGAGTTGATCAGACCGATGTTCGGGCCTTCCGGCGTTTCGATCGGGCAGACGCGGCCATAGTGGGTGGGGTGCACGTCCCGGACTTCGAAGCCGGCACGCTCACGGGTCAGACCGCCCGGGCCCAGGGCCGAGACACGACGCTTGTGCGTGATCTCGGACAGGGGGTTGGTCTGGTCCATGAACTGCGACAGCTGCGACGCACCGAAGAACTCCTTCAGCGCCGCGGAAATCGGCTTGGAGTTGATCAGGTCGTGCGGCATCAGGGCTTCGGTCTCAGCCTGGCCCAGACGTTCCTTCACAGCCTTCTCGATACGTGCCAGGCCGGAGCGGTACTGGTTTTCGGCCAGTTCGCCCACGCAACGCACGCGGCGATTGCCCAGGTGATCGATGTCGTCCACTTCGCCACGGCCGTTGCGCAGCTCAACCAGGATCTTGACGACGTCAAGGATGTCCTCGTTGGACAGCGTCATCGCGCCTTCGGAGATGTCGCGGCCCACGCGGGCGTTGAACTTCATCCGGCCGACGCGGGACAGGTCGTACGTGTCTTCGCTATAGAACAGGCGGTTGAACAGGGCCTCGACGGCGTCTTCCGTCGGCGGCTCGCCAGGGCGCATCATGCGGTAGATGGCGACGCGGGCAGCCAGCTGGTCGGCGGTTTCATCCGACGCCAGGGTTTGGCTGATGTAGGCGCCTTCATCCAGCTCGTTCGTGAACAGGCACTGGATGTCCTTGATGCCGGCGCCGCGCAGCTTCTTCAGCAGCGAGTCGGTCAGCTCATCATTGGCCTTGGCGATGATCTCGCCAGTGTCCGGATCCACCATGTTCTTGGCCAGCAGGCGGCCAAGCAGGAAGTCTTCGGGCACGGTCACGTGCGGCGTGGCGGATTGCTCCAGCTGACGCACATGGCGGGCGGTGATGCGCTTGTCCTTCTCGACGATGACATTGCCGCTCTTGTCGGTGATGTCAAAGCGGGCGACTTCACCCTTCAGGCGTTCGGCCACGAACTCCATCTGGGCGCCCGAGTCCATCAGGCGGAAGTTGTCGAAGACAAAGAAGTGGGCCAGGATCTGCTCGGGATTCAGGCCGATGGCCTTGAGCAGGATCGTGACCGGCATCTTGCGACGGCGGTCAACGCGGAAGTACAGGATGTCCTTCGGGTCGAACTCGAAGTCCAGCCAGGAGCCGCGGTAGGGAATGATGCGCGCAGAGAACAGCAGCTTGCCGGACGAGTGCGTCTTGCCCTTGTCGTGTTCGAAGAACACGCCGGGCGAACGGTGCAGCTGCGAGACGATGACCCGCTCGGTGCCGTTGATGATGAAAGAACCATAGTCGGTCATCAGGGGCACTTCGCCCATGTAGACCTCTTGTTCCTTGATCTCCTTGACCGTCTTCGGCTGGGGACTTTCCCGGTCGTAGATGATCATCTGCAGCTTGGCACGCACGGCCGCTGCAAAGGTCAAGCCACGCTGTTGACATTCGCGAACGTCGAACGGCGGCTTGGCAATGTTGAATTCGAGGAATTTCATTTCCACGAACCCGTTATGCGAATTGATCGGGAACGTGGACAAGAAGGCCGCTTGCAGGCCTTCGGGTTTACGCTTGAGCGGAGCTACGTCTTTCTGCAGGAACGCGACGTACGAGTCCTTCTGCATCGTCAGCAAGTAAGGAACGTTGAGCACGCTCACGCGCTTGCCGAAGCTCTTGCGAATGCGCTTGCGCTCGGTGTAGCTGTAGGGGGTTGCTTGCGCCATAAACACTCCGTGTCGAGTGCGCCCCTGGCCGTGGTGCGCACCGCGTCGGCGACTGGCTGTTCGGGCATTGCACCCGAAGCTTGGTGGTTGGCCACTACCAACCGCTGGCGGACAACCCCGGTAGCCGGACATGACTGAAGGCGTTGCACCCCCAACATCATCCCCGGCCCTACCGCGGCCCGACCAAACCGTTCTCTGCAGTCGGATCAGAGAACACTTGAAAGAACCGCACATGATACATGGACGATGCTTTCAGGTGCTCTTGTCAAGAGCAAAACCCTGACAACAACCCTACTAAGCGGGACATTCGACCGACATTCGAGATGTCGAACCGAGACCGCTCTTAAACGAGGAAAGGGGAGGCCCGTTCGGACCACCCCTCTCGTCGAGAAGAACCGGCGGGCAGTGCCTGCCGATTCTCCAAGGTCTTACTTGAGTTCGACCTTGGCGCCGGCTTCTTCCAGCTTCTTCTTGGCAGCTTCGGCGTCAGCCTTGGAGATGCCTTCCTTGACGGGCTTCGGAGCGCCGTCGACCAGGTCCTTGGCTTCCTTCAGGCCCAGACCGGTGATTTCACGCACGGCCTTGATGACCGACACCTTGTTGGCGCCAGCTTCCGTCAGGACGACGTTGAACTCGGTCTTCTCTTCAACGGCAGCAGCGCCACCGCCAGCAGCGCCGCCAGCGGCGGGAGCAGCCATCGAAGCGGCGGACACGCCAAACTTCTCTTCAATTGCCTTGACCAGATCGTTCAGTTCCAGAACGGTCATGCTGTCCAGAGCGGACAGGAAAGCGTCTTTGTCGAATGCCATGATAGTTTCCTAAATACAGATGGTTTGCTTGGGGGGCGTTCAGGCAGCAGCCGGAGCTTCTGCGGGGGCTTCGGCTTCGGCGCCGGCACCCTTTTTCTGAGCCAGGGCAGCCAGCACGGCCGCGGTGCGTTGCACCGGGGACGTGAGCAGGCCAGCCAGTTGCGACAGCAGGACTTCCTTGCTGGGAACGGAAGCCAGGGCCTTCAGGGCCGTGACGTCCAGTGCCTTGCCGCCGTAGGCGCCACCCTTGAGGACGAGCTTGTCGTTGGTCTTGGCAAAGTCAGCGATGACTTTGGCAGCCGCGACAGCATCTTCCGAAAAGCCGTAGATCAGCGGGCCGACCATGGCATCCGCAGCAGCCTCGAACGAGGTGCCGGCGACGGCGCGACGGGCCAGGGTGTTCTTCAGCACGTGAAGATACACACCCTTGGCACGCGCTTCGACGCGCAGCTTGTTCAGGGCTTCCACGGTGAGGCCACGGTACTCGGCCAGCGCCAGCGTCTGCGACTTGGCAGCTTGCGCTGCCACGTCCGACACAACGGCTGCCTTCTCGTTGCGATTGAGACTCAAGGTCTACTCCTCACATTACGCCCTTGACTCAACGCTTGCGCATCGGGTCTCGGGCACCGGATTCAGCGACCTTCTGTCGGGACCAGGAAACCATCCAGTCAACCATCAAGGCAAACCAGTGTTCAGATCCGTTCAGCGGGACCGCCATCTGCGCTGGCCAGGGACCGAAGTCCTCGATTAAGCAGCTTCCCCCTTACTGCGGGAATCCGCGCCAGCGGTCTTGGATGACCCGGGCCGGTTTTTCAACCGGCCCGGCCCACCAATTCATCAGCGCAACGCCAGACTCGCGTCGCGCTTCAATTGAGTTGCTTAGGCAGCAGCCGATGCGTTGATGCTGGCCACATCCACACGGGCACCAACGCCCATGGTGGAGGACACAGCCACCTTACGCACGTACACACCCTTGCTGGTTGCCGGCTTGGCCTTGTTCAGGGCCTCGACCAGCGCGCGCAGGTTGCCTTCCAGCTTGTCGGTGTCGAACGAACGACGACCGATCGTGGCGTGGATGATGCCGGCCTTGTCAATACGGAACTGGACTTGACCCGCCTTGGCGTTCTTGACGGCAGTCGCCACGTCCGGGGTCACGGTGCCAACCTTGGGGTTAGGCATCAGGCCACGGGGGCCCAGGATTTGACCCAGGGTACCCACGACACGCATGGTGTCGGGCGAAGCGATCACGACGTCGAAGGGCATGTCGCCAGCCTTCACGCGTTCAGCCAGGTCTTCCATGCCGACGACGTCAGCACCAGCGGCCTTGGCTTCTTCAGCCTTGGCGCCCTGGGCGAACACCGCCACGCGCTTGGTCTTGCCGATGCCGTTGGGCATCACGACGGCGCCGCGAACCACTTGGTCCGACTTCTTCGCATCCACGCCCAGCTGGACGGAGACGTCGATCGATTCGTCGAACTTGGCGGCAGCGAGTTCCTTCACCAGGTTCAGCGCGTCCGTCAGGGGATACAGCTTGGTCGTTTCAACCTTGCCTTGCAGAGCTTGTTGACGCTTGGTCAGCTTGGCCATGTCACACACCCTCCACGATGATGCCCATCGAACGGGCGGAGCCGGCGATGGTGCGGACTGCGGCATCCATATCGGCTGCCGTCAGGTCCTTTTGCTTGGTCTTTGCGATTTCTTCCAGCTGGGCACGGGTCAGCTTGCCGACCTTGTCCAGATGGGGACGCTGGGAACCCTTTTCGATCTTCGCAGCCTTCTTGATCAGCACGGTCGCCGGGGGCGACTTGATGACGAAGGTGAAGCTCTTGTCCGCGAAAGCGGTGATCACGACCGGCAGCTTGAGGCCCGGCTCATAGCTCTGCGTCTGGGCGTTGAACGCCTTGCAGAATTCCATGATGTTCAGACCACGCTGACCCAGCGCGGGACCGACCGGCGGCGAAGGATTCGCCTTGCCTGCCGGGATTTGCAGCTTGATGAAGCCGACAATCTTCTTGGCCATATTTTCTCCTGACAGCGATGCAACGGCCTCGTCACATCGCCTGAGTGCTAACGCAAGGGGCTCGGACCGAAATCCCTACCCTTGCTCCTCTTGTCCGCCTCTCGTTGCAGACTGGTTACGGACAGCTGGGTGGCCGGAGCCACGGAGCGCTGTCAGGCTCCAAAAACGATGCAAGCGCCCGGAGCGAACTCGGGGCGCTGCAGGGTCAGAGCATCAGACCTTCTCGACTTGCGCGAAGTCCAGTTCCACCGGGGTGGCACGGCCGAAGATGGTGACCGACACGCGCAGCTTCGACTTGTCGTAGTTGACTTCCTCGATGCTGCCGTTGAAGTCGGTGAACGGACCTTCCTTGACGCGAACGATCTCGCCAACGATCCATTCCACCTTGGGCCGCGGCTTGTCCACGCCCTCTTGCATCTGGTTGACGATCTTCATCACCTCGGCTTCCGAGATCGGAGCCGGGCGGTTCTTCGCGCCACCGACGAAGCCCGTCACCTTGGAGGTGTGCTTCACCAAATGCCAGGTGTCGTCTTCCATGGCCATTTCCACCAGCACATAGCCGGGGAAGAAACGACGCTCGGTGACGGCCTTCTTGCCGTTCTTCAGTTCAACGACTTCTTCGGTCGGCACCAGGATGCGACCGAACTTGTCTTGCATGCCGGCGCGATCAATGCGCTCGCGCAGATTGCGCTCGACAGCCTTTTCCATGCCCGAATAGGCATGCACCACATACCAGCGCTTGGGCAGGCCTGCGGGGGCGGTCGATTCGGTCGCTACGACGTTTTGATCTTCGCTCATCTCGGTCCTATCTATGGCGCTCAGCGCTTCCAACCCAGGATCAGGTCGTACAGCACCCACTCCAGCGTCTTGTCCGTGAACCACAGGAAGAGCGCCATGACCACGACAAACGCAAACACATACAGCGTCATCTGGCGGGCTTCCTTGCCGGTCGGCCAGACGACCTTGCGGACTTCCTTGACCGAATCCTGACCGTAGGCGATCAGCGACTTGCCGGATTCAGAGGTCAGGAAGGCACCCACGGCGGCAGCCAGCAGCACAACCAGCGCGCCCCACTGCACCCAAGGACCTTGCTTGCCCAGCGCATAAAACGCAACCAGCGCGGCCAGGAGCAGGACGACAGCGCCTGCCAGCTTGGCCTTGTCGGCGCCGGTCGTCACTGTTTCGACTTGAGGATTGGACATTGAACTCACTTCTAGACCACTGCGACACCAGGCTGGTTCGCAGAACCCACCAGCAGCAAAGCCCGCCGAGACGAACTCCCGCGGGCTTGGCTTGACCACTTGTTCCAGCGCGCGATTATCGCTTAATGCTTATCGCTTGTCGCTGGCAGGGGCAGAGGGTCTCGAACCCCCAACCTTCGGTTTTGGAGACCGACGCTCTGCCAATTGAGCTATGCCCCTGTGGCCTTCTTACTAACTTACGCGATGATCGTTGCCACGACACCCGAACCGACGGTACGACCGCCTTCACGGATAGCGAAGCGCAGACCTTCTTCCATGGCGATCGGAGCGATCAG
>NZ_FOAV01000002.1:0-411593 GCF_900109745.1 Roseateles sp. YR242
CAGAGGGCCGGCGCCGGGCCGCTCCCAAGGCGGCCCTTCTGCCCCCTCGGGGGGCGGGCTGGACGCGCCCGAGGCGCGGCCAGCGGGGGCCAACATCCTGGTGGCCCCACCAGGAATCGAACCTGGATCTGCCCCTTAGGAGGGGGCTGTGCTATCCATTGAACCATAGGGCCACGCGGGCGCCATTGTGCCTCAAGCGGCGTGCTTCTCAGGCCGATCTGATCAAGTACCTAAACCGGCCTGCCCAAGGCTCCGGCTCAGGGCGTCGCACCCAGCGCACTACTCAAGCCGGATGACGCAATACGATGGTCAGCAGGGCGGAGGCATCCTGCACCCCTGTCACGGCATGCACGATGCCGCCTTCCAGGTAGCAGAGCTGCCCGGCGCCGAGCCGCTGGCGTTCTTCGCCGCCGTCCCGCTGGACGCTCAATTCGATCTCACCTTCCAGCACCTGTACGGTGATCTCGCCGTCCACCTTGTGGGGCGGCAGTGACTTGCCGGCCGGCAGCACCAGCCGCATCACCTCCAGCCCATTGGACTTGAACAAAGCCGACGACGGGGTCTGGGCCAGTGCGGCGCCCAGGGGCGACACGTCGATCGGTTGTGCAGGTGCAGCATGCGGCAAGGCCATGAAAAAGCTCCTGGAGTTTGTCTCCCGCCCATCATGGCACGCAACGGGCGCCCACCGGTCGCACCCTCGTTGGGGCTCCAGGGAACCTCTACATAACTCCCGCCAGCCAAGGTGACCCTGATTCGGGATGGGACGCAAGGCGCAAACCGCAGCCATAGCGGCCGCTATGGCGAGGATTTGCAACGCCGCGGACCGCCCGAAGCGGGGTCACATCGGCCGCGAGGAGTGATGCAGCGGTGCCCTAGTCCCGAACACGGCAGAACAAGTGGCGAACAACCGAGGGGCCAACCGTAAATAGGGGGTAAAACGGCCCTTGACGCCAGGCCGGGATTTTGCCCCGGGCCTATACTGGCACAAGGCTGAAGTCCGCCTGAGCGAGGATTCGTTGACGCAATCGTGAACCCATCCGCCCAGGCCGCCCGGATTGCGCTATACCACTCGCATGAGCGCCGGGCAGGACGCTTGAACAGCCGAAGCTGTACACACAAGGATTTTTCGCATCATGGGCGCCAAACTGAAAGTTGCGGGCTGGGTCGCTTTGGGAGCGATGGCCGGCGTATTGACCACGATGCAGCTGCAGGCCAATGCGCGCAGCACGGCCGCTCCGCTGCCACTGGAAGAGTTGCAGCAACTGGCCGCGGTGTTCGGCATCGTCAAGTCCGACTATGTCGAACCGGTCGACGAGAAAAAGCTGATCAACGACGCCATCTCCGGCATGGTCTCCGGGCTGGACCCGCATTCCCAGTTCTTCGACAAGAAGAGCTTCAAGGAATTCCGCGAAAGCACCTCCGGCCGCTTCGTGGGGGTGGGCATCGAGATCGGCATGGAAGACGGCATGGTCAAGATCGTCTCGCCCATCGAAGGCTCCCCCGCCTTCCGGGCCGGCCTCAAGAGCGGTGACCTGATCAGCAAGATCGATGACACAGCCGTCAAGGGGCTGACCCTGGACCAGGCCGTCAAGCGCATGCGCGGCGAGCCCAATACCAAGGTCTCCCTGACCATCTTCCGCAAGTCGGAAAGCCGCTCCTTCCCCATCACCATCACCCGCGAGGAAATCCGCGTGCAGAGCGTGCGGGCGAAGATGGTGGAGCCGGGCTACGCCTGGCTGCGTGTGAGCCAGTTCCAGGACCGCACGGTCGATGACTTCACCCAGAAGCTGGCCGACCTGTACAAGCAGGACCCCAAGATCAAGGGCGTTGTGCTGGACCTGCGCAATGACCCGGGCGGCCTGCTGGAGGGCGCCGTCGCCATCTCGGCAGCCTTCCTGCCCAAGGATGTGGAAGTGGTGTCCACCAACGGCCAGATGGCCGAATCCAAGTTCAGCTACAAGGCCAACCCGGAGTTCTATTCCCGCCGTGGCAGCGGAGACCCGCTACGCAAGCTGCCGGACGCGCTGAAAAACGTGCCCCTGGTGGTGCTGGTGAATGAAGGCTCGGCCTCGGCCAGCGAAATCGTCGCGGGGGCGCTGCAGGACCACAAGCGCGCCACCATCATGGGCGCCCAGACCTTCGGCAAGGGCTCGGTCCAGACAGTGCGCCAGCTGGGCCCCGACACAGCCGTGAAGCTCACCACCGCCCGCTACTACACCCCCAGCGGTCGCTCCATCCAGGCCATGGGCATCGTGCCGGACGTGCCGGTGGATGAAACGGCCGAGGGCAATGTCTTCGCCGAGCTTCGCATGCGCGAAGCCGACCTGGAAAAGCACCTGTCCGGCACTGACGAAAAGGCTGACGACGCCCGCGTGAAAGAGCTGGAAAAGCTGCGCGAAGAGCGCCGCCAGAAGCTGGAAGCGGAATATGCCAAGCGTGGTGAACCGCTGAAGCCGCTGCCCGAGTTCGGCAGCACGGAAGACTTCCCGTTGCTGCAGGCGCTGAACCAGCTCAAGGGCAAGCCGGTGGCCATCTCCAAGACGGCGGTGGAACGCAAGGCGGAAGCCAAGACGTCCAAGGAATAAGTTCTGCGGAACGACACAAGGCCCTTCGGGGCCTTTTTTTTCGTCCGTCTGGCGGCGCTATGCTTGCCGCATGAATGACGAGCAACTGCTGCGCTATTCGCGTCACATCCTGCTGGACGACATCGGCATCGATGGCCAGCAGCGATGGCTGGATGCCCATGCGCTGGTGATTGGTGCCGGTGGCCTGGGTTCGCCGGTGGCCCTGTACCTGGGCACGGCCGGCGTCGGCCGCATCACGCTGATCGACCATGACCGGGTGGACCTGACCAACCTGCAGCGCCAGATCGTCCATAGCCTGGACCGGCTGGACCAGCCCAAGGCCGTCTCAGCCGCCGCCGGCATCGCCGCCATCAACCCGGAGCCCCGGGTACGGCCGCTGATCGCCCGGGCCGATGCAGCCCTGCTGGACGAACTGGTGCCCCAGGCCGATGTGGTGCTTGACTGCAGCGACAACTTTCAGACCCGTCACCTGGTCAATGCGGCCTGCGTGCGCCATGGCAAGCCGCTGGTCTCGGGCGCGGCGTTGGGCTTTGATGCCCAGCTCAGCGTCTATGACAGCCGGGGCGGCCGCTTCCCCTGCTACGCCTGCGTGTTCCCGGCGGACCAGCCGCCGCCGGAGCAGCGCTGCGCCGTCATGGGGGTGCTGGCCCCCCTGGTGGGCATCATCGGCAGCATGCAGGCCGCCGAAGCACTCAAGCTGCTGGCCGGCATGGGCAGCGCCCTGCCAGGACGCCTGCTGATGCTGGACGGCCGGCGCATGGAATGGACCGATCTGCAGGTGATGCGCGATCCGCACTGCGCCTGCTGTGGCGCACCCGTGCCTCTGCCCCCTTCCACGCCTGCTCCCACGCCCGCCTCCACACCCCCATCCCCGTCCACCGCGCAATAAAAGAACGGCACCAGCACCCGCTCCGCCTCAGGACGAACAGAAATTAAGTGCAGACGCCCGTAAGCTCTCGGGCCACCGGATCATGATCAAAACCGACAAGCTCACCGCCCGCAACTTCCCCACCGCCCAGGAGGAAGCCCAACAGGCCAATGCCTTCGACGACAACCCGCCGGACGCCTTCCGGCTGGCCTTCGCCGACACGGACTTCCTGGTTCGCCCGGAACTGCGCCCGGTGCGCATGCAGCTGGAGTTGCTCAAACCGGAGCTGATCCAGCAGGAGCTGGACATCCAGTCCACCGTGGTGATCTTCGGCAGCGCCCGCATCCCGGACCGCGCGTCCGCCCAGGCGGCCGTGGACGCCGCCCGTGGTGCCAACGACAACGTGGCCCTGCAACGCGCCGAACGGCGCCTGCTGATGAGCGGCTTCTATGAAGAAGCGCGGCGCTTCGCCTACCTCATCACCGAACACACCCGCGACCACGCCCACCCGCTGTATGTGGTGACCGGCGGCGGCCCCGGCATCATGGAAGCCGGTAACCGTGGTGCCCACGAGGCCGGTGGCCGCAGCATCGGCTTGAACATCGTGCTGCCGCACGAGCAGCGACCCAACCAGTACGTCACGCCGGAACTGTGCTTCCGCTTCCACTACTTCGCGCTGCGCAAGATGCATTTCCTGATGCGTTCGGTGGCGCTGGCGGCGTTCCCCGGCGGCTTCGGCACCCTGGACGAGCTGTTCGAGACACTCACCCTCATTCAGACCGGCAAGTGCCGTCGCCGCCCCATTCTGCTGTTCGGCAAGGATTTCTGGTCGCGCCTGATTGACTTCGACCTGTTGCTGGACACCGGCATGATCAGCCCCGGCGACGAACAACTCTTCCATTACGTTGAAACCGCCGATGAGGCATGGGCCTTGCTGAAGAAGGAATACGACATCGGCCAGCCCGCCACCACCGGCTCCCTCCAGGAGTGATCACTATGAGCAGCACCCACCAAGTCAGCCTGATCGGCGCCCCCACCGACGTCGGCGCCGGTGCCCGCGGCGCCAGCATGGGCCCGGAGGCCCTGCGTGTGGCCGGCCTGGCGCAGGCCCTGCGCAGCCACGGCGTGGAGGTGCTGGACCGTGGCAACCTGCAGGGCCCGTCCAATCCCTGGACCGACCCGGTGGACGGTTACCGCCACCTGGAGGAAGTGACCGCCTGGAATGAGGCCGTGCATGACGCGGTTCACGGCGAGCTCGCCGCCGGCCGCATGCCCATCCTGCTGGGTGGCGACCATTGCCTGGGCCTGGGCTCCATCTCGGCCGTGGCGCGCCACTGCCGAACCGCCGGCAAGAAGCTCCGCGTGCTGTGGCTGGATGCGCATGCCGACTTCAACACCAGCCTGCTGACCCCCAGCGGCAACATCCACGGCATGCCGGTGGCCTGCCTGTGCGGCTACGGCCCGAAGGAGCTGGTCGAGATCGGCGGGCATGTGCCGGCCATCGACCCCAAGTGGATCCGCCAGATCGGCATCCGCAGCGTGGACCCCGGCGAAAAGCGCTTTGTGCACGAGGTGGGCCTGGAAGTTTTCGACATGCGCTACATCGACGAGATGGGCATGCGCCACACGATGGAACTGGCCCTGGCCACGATGGATGCCAACACCCATCTGCATGTGAGCTTCGACGTAGACTTCCTGGACCCGGACGTGGCCCCCGGCGTGGGCACCACCATCCCGGGCGGCCCCACCTACCGCGAGGCGCAGCTCTGCATGGAAATGATCGCGGACACGGGGCGGCTGGGCTCGCTGGACGTGATGGAACTGAACCCGGCGCTGGATGTGCGCAACAAGACGGCGCTGGTGGCGGTGGACCTGATCGAATCGCTGTTCGGCAAGTCCACGCTGATGCGCAAGACTGGCGGCAAATAACCGGCGCTCGTCAGGCCCGCCAGGCCCGTCCGGCCCGTCCGGCCCGTCAGACGGTCCAGGCGCTTCAGGCGCTTCAGCACGGGTCGTTCACACGCTGGCTGCGGGCGACTGCATCAGCCGCACCAGCGCATGCATGACGCGGTTGGCTGGTGTGGCCACCCCCAGCTGCTGCCCACGCCGCACCAGGTAGCCGTTGAGGTGGTCGATCTCGGTCGGTTTGCCGCGCTTGAGATCCTGCGCCGTGGAGGACACCTGCCCCGGCATGGTCTCCGCGATCTTGCGCACGGCGGCGCGGACATCCCCCGCCACCTCCACGCCGTCGGCACGAGCCACCGCCAGCCCTTCAGCCACCAGGTCGTCCAGCACCTCCCACACGCCCTCCCCTTGCACGAGTTGCCCGTAGGACTGCTGGGTGACGGCGGACATGGCGTTGTAGGCGCAGTTGATCAGCAGCTTGGCCCACAATGCGCCCCGCGCGTTCTCCGAGACATCGGTGGGCACACCGGCATGGATGAAGGCCTGCGCCGTGCGCTCCGCCCCCTGGGCGGGCTCGATCACCAGCTCACCACGGCCATAGTGCTTCACATGGCCCGGGCCCACCATGCCGGTGGCCACGTAGACCACGGCGGCGGAGACGGGCTGCACCAGCAGCTCGCGCAGGCGGTCGGCGTTGTCCACGCCGTTTTGCATCGACAGCAGCAAGGTGTCCGCCGCCAGGTAGGGCTGCAACTGGCGGGCGGCGTCGGCGGTATCGGTGGACTTGACGCAGAACAGCACCAGGTCCGCCCCCTGAGCGGCCGAGGCCTCCGTGGCGGCCTCCACGCGCACCTGTTCATCAAAGGTGGCCGTCTCCATGCGCAGGCCGTCGCGCTGGATGGCCGCGACATGCTGGGGCCGGCCGATCAGCACGACCTCATGCCCCGCACGGGCCATCACGCCGCCGAAATAGCAACCCACGGCGCCCGCACCCATGACGGCGATGCGCAGGCGGCTGGCGGTGGGTGTGGTCGGGACAGGCGTGGCGGGCTTGGGAGCAGCGGGCGTGACGGGCGAAGCAGGCGAGGCGGCCATGGGGAGGTCTCCTTGTAGGCAGGCGGTCAGGACATACGACCCGCATGTTAGGTCGTCCCAAGGACGCCCGCCGCGGCCGCAACACCTGTCCCTGCTCAGATATCCGCAGCGCAGCGCACAGCAGCGCACAGCAGCGCGGAGCACCGCGCAACGTCGTGCGGCAGCCCTGACCGCTCAGGCTCAAGCGGCGCTGACGATCCAGCCTTCCAGCGGGTCCGCATCCTTGGGCATGCCGTAGTCCGGCTGGGTCGAGGCCCAGGCCGCCTGCATCAGGCACAGCACGGCATCCAGCTTGTCTCCGCTGGCGTCATCGGCCAGTTCGTCCCGCTGAGCATGGCTGAGCTTGAGCCGCAGGCCCAGGCGGCTGCGGCCCTGTTCCAGCGCGTCGATCATGTCCTTGCGAGCGATCAGACGCTCGGGTGTCTGGCGCGCCTTGTCGTCACTCTTGTAGCTGCGGTTGCCGATCAGCTCGCGCGCCAGCAGGCCGGGATAGGCCTCCAACGCCACCCGCGCCGGATCCCCCGCGTGCAGGCCCGGCAGGCTCACACCCGCCGCCACCAGAGGTGGCACACCGGCATGCATCATGTAGGCGACAGGCGGGTTCACCCACTTCATGCTGGGCGATGCGCCTGCCGGCCCGTCACAGGCGCGGTGAGCAAACTTGCTTCCCACCGGGCGCGCGGCGCAGAAGGCCGCGAAGGTCTCCCGGATCTCCGCACGGGTCAGCGAGGCGTAGTGCGCCATCAGCGGTGCCCAGGCTGTGGGCCAGCCCAGCGTCTCTACCAGCTCGCGCGAAAGGCTGAACGGCAGATCAAAACCGCCGAGCCAACCGCCACCGGGCACTACAGGCTCGCGCAGCCATTCTTCATAGGCCGCCAAGGATTCCAGCCCGCGTTGCGTTTCCAGGCGGACCACGGCGCCTTGCCGTTGGCCGAAGGCCAGGCGGATGGGTTTTCGGCGGGTGGGCGCGCTGGAGAAATCCACGCCCACGAGGGTCTTGATGACAGATGGCGAACTCATGTTTCCTTGAAAATCGGTGCCAGCGGGAGGTCCATGGTCACCACCGTGCCATGGGGCCGTGCCGCTGCCAGGGCCACGGTGCCACCGTGCAAGAGCACGATCTCACGCACGATGGCCAGGCCCAGCCCGGAGCCTTTGGCATCGGGCTGGGCCCGGTAGAAGCGCTCAAAGGCGCGCTCCCGGTCCGCCTCGGACATGCCTGGCCCATTGTCTTCCACCTGGATGCGCACCCACCCTTGCAGGCGCTGCACACGCAAGGTCACGGTGGCGCCAGCGCCCGCGTACTGGAAGGCGTTGTCCAGCAGGTTGAGCACCGCCTCACGCAGCAGCACGGGCCGGCCGAGGACCACGCCTTTGCTCTCGTTGTCATCGCCGCCCTCGATACCCAGGTCGATGTGGGCCGCCAGGGCCCGGGGCACCAGCTCCAGCGCCAGCGCCTTGCACAAGGCCGCCACCTGGACCTGTTCGAGCGGCAGCGTCGAGGCGCCTTCCGGCCCCGAGCGCGCCAGCGTCAGCAACTGGCTGACCAGATGGGCACTGTGCAGGGCACTCTGGTGAACCTTCTGCAGCCGCGCCACCACCTCTGGATCCTGCACCGCCTGCAGGGCCAGTTCGGTCTGGCTGCGCAGACCGGCCAACGGGGTGCGCAACTGGTGCGCGGCGTCGTCAATGAAACGCCGCTGCGTGTCCATGCTCTTGCGCACCTTCAGCAGCAGCGCATTCACCGCTTCCGCCAGGCCACGAACCTCCACCGGCGCGATGTCCAGCTCAATGGCGGCCAGGTCCTCCGGATCACGGCCATCCACCTCCTTGCGCAGGGTCGTGAGCGGCGCCAGCCCGGCCTTGATGCCCACGCGAACCACCAGGGTCAGCAAGGCGGCAAGCAGCGACAGGGGCAACACGGTGTCCAGCAAGATGCCGCGCGCCAGTTCTCCGCTGCTGGCGCGCGAGCGGGCCACCTGCACCAGCAGGGCCTGCTCCGGCCCGTTCAACCCGCCCCCCATGCGCACGTAGAGGGCGGCCTGGCGCACGGGGATGCGCTTGTCCCCATCCCGCATCTCGCCGTCGTGGAACTCGGCCACGCCCCATTGATGCGTGGTGGTGGATGGGATGGGCGGGAGGTGCTGGTTGCCCAGGACGAATTTGCCGGGTGGGGAACTCACCATGTACATGAGACGGTCGCTCGCATCCGACTCGAGGATGTCCTGAGCGGCCCGCGGGAAGTCGATCAGCAGGCCGGATTCCAGCGGCTGGATGCGACGCGACAGCGCACGCGTGGCGGTCGATAACGAGGCATCGATTTCGCGGTTGGCGTAGGACTGGGCAAGCTTGAAGGTGAAGATGCCTGCGGCGGCCCACAGCACGATCTGCGGAACGATGAGCCACAGGAACAGCTGGCGCTGCAGGGACAAGCCCCGCCGTCCGTGCTGCGTCTGCCCTTCGGACGCTCCCTTCATCGTGCGCCGGGCTCGGACCGCTCGGCCGAGCGGTCGGTTTCAAGCAGGTAGCCGAGCCCACGCAGGGTCCGGATGTTGAGGCCACTCTGGTTCAGCTTCTTGCGCAGGCGGTGGATATAGACCTCGATGGAGCCACTGCCGTCCGATTTTCCATCGGACTTGCCATCGGACTTGGCGTCGGCCCCGCCCTCCCCGCCGCCGCCCCAGGCCGTCGTGATCTCTTCCTTGGTCACCACGTTGTCGCGGCGTGTGATGAGCAGCTCCAGCAGGCACCACTCCCGCTGTGTCAGGTCCAGCACCTCGCTGTTGAGCAACGCGCGGCGATTCGGTCGGTCCAGCACCAGCCCGGCCGATTCCGCGGGCTCCTGCGAGGCGGACTGCCCACGGCGCAGCAGCGCGTTCACCCGTGCCAGCAGCTCGGGAAAGTCGAATGGCTTGACCAGATAGTCGTCAGCACCCGCATTGAGCCCGTTCACCCGGTCATCCACGCGATCGCGCGCGGTCAGGATCAGCACCGGAATCCGGGCGCCCGCCTGGCGAGCCTGGCGCAGGACGTCCATGCCATCCACATAGGGCAGGCCCAGGTCCAGGATGGCGACATCGAACGGCTGCTTCGTCAGCAGGTATTGCGCCACCGGACCATTCGGCGCGTGCTCGACCTCAAACCCCACGCCCTGGAACTGCGAGACAAGGGCGTCGGTCAGCATGGGATCGTCTTCAGCGATCAGGAGTCTGGGCATGGTTCGGTGCGTTGGCCGTAGGCGGAAAGCCTCGAAGCGTAACTGATCGGTTCCTGGCGGCGGGCGGTGGCAGCCGGCCTCACCCGCTTGACCATCATCCGGTTTCACGGCCCGCAAGGGAACGCGAAGGGGTGCGTCATGCCCGCAAGGCCTTAAGAATCAGGTCGCTGCCGGTTCTTTACTTTTTAAGACAACGTTAATTCTTTAAGAGATTTTTAGCTAAATCAGAGGTCGCCCGCCGGGCAAGACCGACCTTGTGGCAGGGCTTTTAGTAGTAACCCTAGGTAATCTGCATTCAGATTGTTTTAAAGTTTCGTTCAAGTTGAGAGGGATCCAGTCCCCACCGAGGAGCCAAAACCGAGCATCGCCTGATGGCCCTGCCATGGCTCCGACGCGCCACTGTCCCTTTCAGGACGTTCCACGCCGCTCTCACGACAGGCCCTCGGACATGAATGCTTCAACTCATCCTTCCCAGCAGCCACGCTTCGGCATGCCCCTGCTCACGGCTCTCTTCTTCGGCTGGGGTCTCATCACCTCGCTGAACGATGTGCTGATTCCCCACCTCAAGGCCGTGTTCTCGCTGAACTACGTGCAGGCCATGCTGGTGCAGTTCTGCTTCTTCGGTGCGTATTTCCTGGTGTCGCTGCCTGCGGGTGCGGCCGTGCGCCGCTGGGGTTACCAGCGCGGCATGGTGATCGGCCTGGTGATTGCGGCCATCGGTTGCGCGCTGTTCTACCCGGCCGCCACCTTCCAGACCTATGGCTGGTTCCTGGGAGCGCTGTTTGTCCTGGCCAGCGGTGTCACGCTGCTGCAAGTGGCCGCCAACCCGTATGTGACCCTGCTGGGGCCGGAGGAGGAAGCGTCCCGCCGGCTCACCTGGACACAGGCCTTCAACTCCCTGGGCACCACCGTGGGCCCGTTGTTCGGCGCCGCGCTGATCCTGACGGCCGCCGAATCGGTGGCCGCGGACGCCCAGGCGGTGCGGGTCCCCTACCTCGGCCTGGCGGCCGCGCTGCTCGCCATCGCTGTGGTGCTGATGGTGGTTCGCCTGCCCAAGGTCGGCGAGACCCAGCGCGCCCAGACGGTTGACACCGCACCGCCGGCATGGCGTTACCGGCACCTGGTGCTGGGTGTGGTGGCCATCTTTGTCTACGTGGGTGCGGAAGTGTCCATCGGCAGCTTCCTGGTGAGCGTGATGAGCTCGCCCGATGTGGCGGGCCTGTCCGGCAGCGATGCCGGCCACATGCTGGCCTTGTACTGGGGCGGCGCCATGGTGGGGCGCTTCCTGGGCGCCTGGGCCATGAAGCGCATCTCCGCCGCACGCCTCATGACCGGTTGCGCTGTGGGTGCAGTGGTGCTGCTGACCGTGGCCATGCTGGCTGGGGGCCACGTGACGATGTGGGCGCTGCTGGCCATCGGCCTGTGTAACGCCATCATGTTCCCCACGATCTTCTCCCTGGCGCTGGAGCGCCTGGGCTCGCGGACCGAACAAGGTTCCGGGCTGCTGTGCATGGCCATCGTGGGCGGTGCGCTGGTGCCGCTGGTGCAAGGTGCCCTGGCGGACTCACATGGCCTGATGCCCTCCTTCGTGGTGCCGCTGGTCTGCTACATCTACATCACCTATTACGCAGCCCGTGGCCACCGCGTCGCGGTGATCGAGCCCGCCACCCGGGCAACGGCGGCGGTCCGCACCTGATGTTCTTCGGGCCGCCGGGAGGCGGCCCGCCAGCGACGCCTGGTCGTCGTCGGCATCGTCGGCATCGTCGGCATCGTCGGCATCGTCGGCATCGTCGGCATCGTCGGCGTCACCACGGTCTTCTTTCGTCCGCCTCCACGCCTGGCTGCTGCGGACGCAAGACAGGCCAACAAGATTTCTGCACGTGCTCCCCGGATCAGGGTACGCCTGGGGTCATTTCGAGACATTTGCCCCGGCCGGACCTGTCGCATCCCTGCGCCATGGGGCCGGCGAGCATTGACGGCCTACGCTTCTGGCCCAATGCTTGGGGCACCTCTGCATAACCCCCGTGGCAGGCATCGCCGCTGGACGGACGAGGGTTATGCAGAGGGCCCCCATCGGGCCGCGTTAGGAGCGCGCCTTGTTCGACCGCGAACTGGCACAAGCACATCACCTGAGCCGTCACGGCGCCTATGGCGCGGCCACCCAGGCGCTGGAGCGCGCGCTTGCTGCTGCCGTGAACGACCCGCAGCGGGTGGTGGCGCTGACCGCACTGGCGCACATCCTGCCGCGCCACGGTGATTTGCAAGCCGCCCTGCGCCGCGCCAGCGAAGCCGTGGCGCTGGCACGCCAGACCCCCGGCGAGGGCTTCGACGCGAGGCTGGCCGAGGCGCTCACCGAACTCTGCTTCATCTATTCGCAGTTCCTCATGGGCCGCGACGCCTTGCAGACCGGCTGGCAGGCCCTGGCCGCCGCCCGTCTCGCCAGCGACCCGGTGCGGGAAGCATGGGCCCTGAACCGGCTGGCCGTCGCGTATGCCGTTATGGACCAGACCGATCAGGCCTGCCAGGACACGATGCAGGCCCTGGAAATCGCCCAGGCCCGACCCGACGACGACCCCGAGCTGCTGCTCTCCTGCCTCAACAACCTGGCCCACTTCTGGCTGCAGGCCCATGCGGAGGCCATCCGCAATGGCGACCGCCATGCCGCCACGGAAGCCCTGTCGCAGGCCGGGCCGTATGCCGACCGGGCCGCCACGCTGGTGCGGGAGGAGCCCAACACCTTCATCATCGTGGTGACCTTGTCCAATCAGGTGGAGCAACTGCTGGGCAGCGGCGCCACTGAACGGGCCCTGGCGCTGGTCAATGAATACGATGCCCTGGCCCGGCAGCATGGTTATGCCGGCATGGAACTGCAGGCCCGGGCCCAACGTGCACTGCTGGGGCTGCGCGGGGGGCCCACGCAGGTGGAGGCGGCGGTGGCGGACATCCAGGCGCTGCTGTCCGACGACGGCCCATCCCCGCTGGCGGCCCGGCTGCGCCGGCAACTCTCGCTCGCGCTGTACAAGGCCTGCAAGGCGCGCGGTGATTACGCACGTGCGCTGGCGGCGCATGAACAGCTCTCGGATCTGGAGCGGCAGTCCGCTCGCAATGCCATGGCGCTGCAAACCGAGGCCATGCTGATCCGCCAGGAGTTTGAACACGCACAGGCGCGCGCCGAACATGCGCTGCAGGACGCCCGCCGTGAGCGCCAGCGCGCAGAGCAGGCCGAGCAGGAGCAGCACAAGCTCAAGCGCCAGGCCGCCGAACTGGGCCGCATGGCTCATGAGGACGCGCTGACCGCGCTGAACAATCGCCGCCACGCCGAGTTCGCCTTGCCACTGCTCCTGGAGCGGGCTCGGCAGGAGCGCAAGCCCATCGCGTTGGGACTGCTGGATGTGGACCATTTCAAGCGCGTCAACGACACGCTGGGGCACGGCGTGGGGGATTTGGTGCTGCAGCAGGTGGCCGTGTGCCTGCGCAAGCAGCTGCGCAGCGCCGACCTGCTGGCGCGGGTGGGCGGCGAGGAATTCATGCTGGTGTTCGTGGGCGTGAAGCCCGCCAAGGCGCAGGAGATCTGCGAGCGGTTGCGCAATGCCATTGCCACCCATACGTGGAAGGAGCTGGCGCCAGGGCTCGCGGTGACGGTGAGCATCGGCCTGAGCGCGGGGGAGCCGCCAGAGCGGCCGCATCAGTTGGTGGAGGCGGCGGACCAGGCGCTGTATGCCGCCAAGCACGCGGGCCGCAACCGGGTGCATCTCATGGGTTACTGAGCCGGCCTCACGTCAGGCGGAAGACCGCGACGGACTGCGACAGCGCGTCCGCCTGATGCTGCAGGCTCTGCGCCGCCGCTGCGGACTCTTCCACCAGCGCAGCGTTCTGCTGCGTCATCTGGTCCAGCTGGGAGATGGCGGAGCCGATCTGGTGGATGCCGTTGCTCTGTTCCGTGGTGGCGTGGCTGATCTCAGCCACGATGCGTGAGACACGGCCGATGGAATCGGAGATCTCCCTCATCGTCCCGCCCGCACGCTCCACCAGTGCCGAACCGCTGGATACCGCCTCGCCGCTACCCTGGATCAATTGCTTGATCTCCTTGGCCGCCTCCGCGCTGCGCTTGGCCAGCATGCGCACCTCGGCGGCCACGACGGCAAAGCCGCGCCCCTGCTCACCCGCGCGCGCCGCTTCCACTGCCGCGTTGAGGGCCAGGATATTGGTCTGGAAGGCGATGCCGTCAATGGTGCCGATGATGTCGGCGATGCGGTTGGAAGAATCGCTGATGCGGCCCATGGTCTGCACCACGTCGCCCACCACGGCCACCCCGCGCTCGGCCACGCGTGCTGCCTCGGAGGCCAGCGCATTGGCCTGGCGCGCCGAGTCGGCGTTCTGCTGCACGCTGACGGTGAGTTCCTCCATGGCGGAGGCGGTCTCCTCCAGATTGGAGGCGGTCTGTTCGGTGCGGTTGCTGAGGTCCTGCGCGCCTGCGGCCACTTCGCGAGAGGCGGTGGCAATGCTGTCGGTGGCGCTGCGCACGCCGGTCACCACCTCGCGAATGGAAGACTGCATGCCCTGCACGCCGCGCATCATCGCGGCGGTCTCATCATCGCCCTGCACCACCAGGTGCTCGCTGAGGTCCTGCTTGGCGATGCGTTCGGTGGTGTGCACGGCCTGGGACAGCGGCGAGAGGATGGAGCTGATGTTGAAGAAGGTGAAAGCGCCGATGCCCAAGGCGCCCAGCAGCATGACGGCCATCAGTGCCAGCCGCACGCGGCGCTCTTCGGTGTTGATGCGCTCCACCTCTGCTGCACCGCGCTGCAGGATCGCCTGCGTCATCTTGGAGAGTTGCTCATCCATCTCCCGCACGGGCCCCTTGATGGGCTCGGCGGCGCGATTGGCTTCTGCAGAATCGGTGAAGTCGTCGTTGAGGATGCGCGCGACGACGCCTTCCAGCCCCGACTTGTAGCGGGCCAGGCTGTCCTTCATGGCCGGTGGCATCGACTTGATGCGGGGATCGATGTCGAGCGCGGCAATCCCGTCCAGGCCCTTGACGGTGCGGTCATAGGCGGAGAGCCATTCCTGCTGGTAACGCTTCACCGCCTGCTGCTCACCCATGTTGATGAGCATGTCCTTCTCATAGCGCCGCAGGTTGCCCACGCCGGCGCGGACATCGGAGAGCTCTGCGAGGGATTCCACGTCCTGGCTGACGTAGCGCTGAAAGTCTTTCTTGGTGCTGGCCATGGCCCATAGACCGTCGCCGCCAATCAACAGGAGTGTCAGCACCGACAACAGACCCAACGCCATCAGGCGTACCCGGATGGTGTAGCTACGCAAGGACCACATGGCTTCCCCAACGACTCGTTGACCGCTGGGTCAGCCTAGCAAACAGAGCGCCTGCGCGGAACCCTGGGGAGAGAGGGGGGGAGGGAAAAGTGGCGCTGTGGTCGGAAGCGGACTGTGTGCTAACCAAATTTTATATTTATGACAATGACTGGTCCGGAGGGAAAGTGCGGGCGGGAGTCAGCAGCCACCCATTGAATTCCAGATAGTTCATCTGGACACGCAGGAGATAGGGCGTCTCACCTTTACGGAACAAGCACATGCCCAATAACTGTGTAGTCATTGAGCAAATACAGAACATCCCCTGGCTCCAGCCGCCCCTTAATTGAAACTTTCACCCGCCGGCGGCATTCGCATCCGGATGCAGATTTCCCTGGCTCGCGACCCAAAACCAGGGTAGCTTTTTGGTCGAGGGTGATCGTAAGAAATGGCCTCGGCCGCTCTAGCCCACACTCAAGATCAGCAACAGCGACCACGCTGTAGCCGTCATCCGCCTTCTTGATTGCCAGGGTTTCGGTCGCTTCTGTGTTAGTACATGCCTCAGACTCAGTAACTACTAGTCCGGTTTCCAATGTGCTAGCTGGCTGATCGGTGCTGGCTTTGGAACATGCCGTCACAAGAATCACTGCCCACAACAAGAATAAAGATAACCTCATACTCAATATCCCGGTTGAAAGTTTGGCTGGGGGTAATTAATTGGTCCTTTGGGACCAAACTCACGCCAAGAACCTGGACTAAACACATTCGGAACCCTATTCAAAACTGAACTTTGATCAGAACTAAGTGGAGGCATAGGAATGGGGTTAGACATCCCGCCTTCACTCGTCCAAGTTCTGTCGTCCGGGGCGCGAACAACTCCTCGGCGTAGTTTGGCCAATTGCTCGGCAATCGAATTTTCACCTTCGCCCGTACGGCATGCATCGAGTACAACAGGTTGCTTAGGAGTGCAGCCTTGACGTGCAAGCTCCTTGTTCAGTTTTTTTGCATCCATACCTCTTACAACATTCGGGTTACCATGCGAAATAACGAGACATATAGTCGGATCATCAGGGGTATTTTGTGCTGCAGGATAGTTGGGGTCATCGAGTGGTAGCAATATAATCTTTTTGAGGCCTGTAGGATCAATAAATGCAAGTGGAGCGCTCGAGACGTATGTATATGTCGAAAAACTCCCGGCACTCAAACCTATGGGATCGCTTTGGACATATCGTCCAGTCGTTGCGTCGTAATCCCTGAAATAGTTGTAGTTCAGGCCAGTCTCTTTGTCGAAGTACTGCCCTGGGAAACGCAGGTTGTACTCCAGCGCCGCCAGGCCCGACGGCGCAGGGTCCGCTGCCGTGGACCCAAACGGCTCCGAAATCCAGCGCCAGCGCTCGGCGCCTGTGGTGTCGACCAGGATGCGCGGGGCGCCGAGGTGGTCGGCATACACGTAGAGGATCTGCGGCGCCAGTGCGGCCCCGTCCAGCACCGCCACGGGAATGTCCCCCAGCCACACAAACTCCTGAACGGGGGTGCCGTTGGCGTCGTACTCGCCCAGAAGATGACCTGACTGGTCGTAGGCGTACAGCCGTGAAGCTGCCGCGCTGGCAGCGGTCTTCCTGACCCGCTGTCCACCCGCATCGTAGGCATAGGTGGTGGTCGCACCGGCCGTCGTGATGGCCGTCAGGCGGTTGTCCGTCGCATACGTGGCCGTGGCGTAGAGCGAAGAATCGGCCGTCGTGTTGCCCGCCGCGTCATAGCCGAAGCTGCGCACCGGGTTGGTGATCTGCTCCAGCCGGTTGCTCGTGGCCGACACCGCATAACCGCGGCTTGAGCCGTTCACCGTCACATTGGTCCGGTTGCCATTGGCGTCATAGCTGATGGACCAGCTTTGCGACGCCGTGCTGACGGTGGTCAGGCGACCCAGCTCGTCGTACCCGAAGCTCTGGCCCAGCGCTTGGGTGGCCGCCGTTGCCAGCCCCGTGGCAGCATCGAGGTGGGAATAGCTGGTGATGCGGTTGGCCGCGTCATACGTCAGGTCCCGCACCACGGAGTTCAACGGGTACCGCACCAGCCGGCCGTACTGGTCAAACACCCGCTCGTAGGCCTGGGGCCCGTTGGCCATTTCCATTTGCCAACTACGTGCCGGGCCAAAGGCCTGCCACTGGATGTTGCTCAGCAGCGGCGCCGTGATGGGCGTCGAGGCCTGTGTGAGCCCGATGTACGTCAGTTGGCCACCCTGCCAGGTGAAGTCCAGTTTGCGGCCGGATGGATAGGTGAGGCTGGTGACGTGCCCAGCCCCGTCGTAGGTGTAGAGCGTCGTCAGGGCCACCGTGCCGACGGTCTGGACACTGGTGATCACCCGCCCATGAGCGTCATACCCGGACTGCGTGTTACCGGCAGGGAACGTCGCGGTAGTCAGGCGGCCGACGCCATACCCAAACTCGCCACCGGACTGGTCATAGGTCCAGCCGTAGCCCACGGTGGCTTGGCCCGCCTGGGTATAGCTAACCGACGATGGCCGATTGAGAACGTCATAGGTGTAGGTGGCCAACACACCTCGACTGTCCGTCCGAGTGAGCAAGTTGCCGGCAGCATCGTAGGTGCTGTTCGCAATGCCCGTATCCGGGCTGTTGAGCTGGGTGACATCACCGAGCCCCGTGCGCTGGTACTGAGTGACCAGGCTGCGCGGGTCCGTGACCTGATTGAGGTTGTCCTGCCCGTCGTACCCCAGCGAGGTCACGCCGTTCTTGGCGTTGGTGGAAGTCTTGAGACGGTCCAGGGGGTCATAGGCGTTCTGGGTGGTCAGACCAAACCCAGTCACGCCCTTGCCCTTGATCACCTTGGTGAGATTGCCCTTGGCGTCATATTCGTAGTCCGTCACCGGCACCGGAGAGACCGGCGGCGGAGGCAATGTTGCCGCATGGGCTGCGCCCGCCAGCGCTGTGATGGCCAGCGCTGCCGCCTGCAGCACACGCTCCCGCCGACGCGCCAAGCGCGCTTGTTGTGCTCTCATGAACTTCACTCCCCACCCGTCGTTTGTTGTGTCCGGCTCAGCGAATCAAAGGCCCGGGCCATGCCGCGTTGCAGCGTACCGGCAGGGTCTTGCACGGATTCGTTGATGCGATTGCCGCGCTGATCGAGCGTGTACTGGATGCGGTTGCCCAGGTTGTCGGCCACGGCCACCAGGCGGTGGGCATCGTCGTAGTCGTAGGCCACGGCGGTGCCATCCGGCTGAGTCACCTGCTTGACGAACCCGGTGGGCCAATACGTGTAGCCAGTAACTTCACCACCCTGTGTCACTGAAGTCACCCGGGAACGGGCGTCATAGGTGTAGACCGTATTGATACCGTTCGGGTCCACCACTTCCAGCACCTGTCCAAACGCGTTGTAGCGCAGGTAGTTGGTGACATGCCCCGCAGCATTGGTGCTGCTCTTGAGGTCACCCAGCCAATGGTCAGCCGTGGTGTCGGTGTAGTACTCGTTGGTGGTGACCTTGCCCAGCGGGTCAGTCTCCGTCAGCACATGGCCTTGGGCGTCATAGGTCCAACTGGTCGTGCGGGCGGCCACGCCTGCCTGCGCGACCGCATTGAAGCCCAGAGCGCCAGTCGCATCCGTGGTGGCCTGCTCCACACTCTTGCACAACACAACAATCAAGGTGTTGTCCGGCAGCTTGGCCGTCGAAGGCGCGCAACTCGCCACCGCATTGCCATTGGTAGGATCCGGCTGGCCGTTGTAGACCAGGGTGGTGATGCGATTGGGCTCGGCAGTGCGGACCTGCTTGCGCCAGACCGGGTGCCACAAGGAACTGACCTTGCGAGCACCTGCCGGCATCACCGCATTGGCGGCGAGAACCGTGCTGCATGTAGCGCCACTGGCGAGTCCTTCGACTCGGGAAGACTCAGCCTTGCGGCCACTCACAAAGGCGTGGCAGGACTGCAGACCGTTGGCATCCACGCGGCGGGTGATGTTGCCTTCCCCATCCCGGTCGTATTGCCACGTGGCCGGCGAAGAACCGGAACCCGACGGCTGCACACGGCTTGCCATGAAGGTCGCACCTTCCAGCTGGGCGCTGCTCAAGGTCTCTTCATACCCGTCAGGTCCATGAAGCTGAGCGACCGTCGGCTGGGTATACGACAAAGCTCGATAGAAACCGCTGCTGGTAAGGGTGTCTACCGCCGTCACAGCGGGGGGCTGCGTCCACTCCACGGACCACTGCTCGCCGTTGCTTCCGGTCCTGGTCGAGATCGCTCGCCCAGCACTGTCGTAGCCATAGCGACCGTAGGTCGCCCCGGACTCATCAATCAAGGCGCTGATCAGCCAGGGCTTGCCATCCACCTCGTACTTGTACTGGCGCGAGGTTTGATCCGGATACCAGCGGTCAATCACCCCAGCATTCCGCCATCACACCCGCATAGCGCCGCAGCCGGGCGTCATCTCGCAACGCTCGTGGCTGCCCTGCCACGAAGACAGCTTGCCAGGGCAGGCCCTGGCTGGCGAAGACCAGGCCGTCCAGTAGTGTGGCCGCCGGCATACCGGCCAGGCCACAGGCGTCCGGATCCAGCACAAGGAAGTCGGCGCGCGCGCCCGGGGTCAAACCCCAGCTGGACAAGCCCGCTGCGCCCGCGCTGCCCTGCAGGCAAGCCTCGAACAGCCGTGCCGCCGTACTCGGCTGGCGGCCCGGTGCCGCCGCCACATTGCGGCGCTGCTGTCCCAAGCGCTGGCCATACTCCAGCCAGCGCAGTTCCTCCACCCAGCCACGCGAGACCTGGCTGTCCGAACCCACCGTCATCGGCACACCCGCCGCCAACCAGCCTTCCAGATCGGCCAGGCCGTCGCCCAGATTCGCCTCGGTTCCCGGGCAGATCACCACGCCCGCGCCGCTGGCGGCCACTCGGTCGATTTCGCCCCGGGTGCTGTGGGTCGCATGAACCAGTTGCCAGCGGGCATCCAATCCGTAATCCGCCGTGACCGCCAAGGGCCGGTGGCCGGTGGCGGCCACACAGTCCCTCACCTCCTGCTGCTGTTCCGCCACATGGATGTGAATCGGGACCGCCGTGGCGCCGACCAGGCGCTGCAGTTCCTGGATGTCTTCCGGATGCGCCGCCCGCAGGGAGTGCAGGGCCACGCCGGCCGAGACCAGCGGCAGCCCTGCGGCGTTGATGCGCTGACAAGCGCGCCAGACCCAGCCGGCATCGGTGCGGAAACGGCGCTGCGTCTCCCGCAGCCCGGTTTCGCCAAAACCGGCATGGGCATACAGCACCGGCAGCAAGGTCAGGCCGATGCCCGCCTCACGCGCGGCATCCGCCAGCGCCCAGCACATGGCCAGTTCGTCGTCGTAGGCCTGGCCGTCTTCCCGATGCTGCAGGTAGTGGAATTCGCACACCTGCGTGTAGCCCCCCGCCAGCAGCTCCGTGTAGAGCTGCGCCGCGATGGCGCGCAGTTGGTCGGGCGTGATGCGAAGGGCCACACCGTACATGCGCTCGCGCCAGGACCAGAAGTCGTCACTGTCCCGGGCTCGCTGCTCCGCCAGGCCGGCAAAGGCGCGCTGGAAGGCATGGCTGTGCGCGTTGACCAGGCTGGGCAGCACCGGCCCGGGCAGGCGCTGCGCTGCGTCTGGCGCGGGCAAGCCGGCGCGGACATCCAGCCAGTGGCCATCGGGGCCCACGTGCAGCAGCACATCGGGCTGCCACCGGCCGTCCAGCCAGGCCAGAGGTGCATGGAACAAAGACCCTGCGCTCATGCCTGCGCCGTACCCGTGGACCGCGACGGATTGGCCAGCAAATAGGCCTGCAGCAGCATCGTCAGCACCGGGCGCACACGGGCCATGCAGGCGTCGTCCAGCGAGTAGCCGGTGTAGCCCAGGTCTCCTTCCACCATGTAGCAGCGGTAGCACATCTCCATCTGCACCACCTGCTGCCCCAGCGCCGGCCGCCCATACTGGCGCGTGATGTAGCCCCCCTTGAAGCGACCATCCACCACCCAGCTGAAGTCCTGCTGCGCGTTCAGAACGATCTCCATCGCCTCCCGGGTGACCTGCTTGCAGGATTGGCCCTCCACTGTGCCCAGGTTCAGGTCGGGCAACTGCCCCTCGAACAGCCACGGCAGTTGCGAGCGGATGCTGTGAGCCTCGAACAGCAGCGCCTGGCCATGGGTCTGCCGCAGCCGCTGCAGTTCGCCCTGCAGCGCCTGGTGATAAGGTGCCCAGTAGGTCTGGATGCGCCGCTGCTTCTCGTCGGCATCCGGCGCGCGGCCTTCCTTGTAGAGCGGCTCGCCCGTGAAGAAACGCGTGGGGCACAGCTCGGTGTTGGACGCGCCCGGGTACATCGGTGTGTCCTCCGGCGGGCGGTTGAGGTCGATCAGGTAGCGCGAATAACGCGGGATCAGCAGCCCGGCCCCCAATTGCTTGGCAATCGGCGCGTACAGGCCTTCCAGATGCCAGTCCGTGTCTTCGCTGCCCAGGGCGCGGTCCACATAACGTTCATGCTGGTCGGCCGGGATCTCGCGCCCCACATGCGGCATGCTGATCAACAGCGGCGTGCGGCCTGGCCGCAGTTCAAAAACGTCGTGCTTCATGGTGTCTCCTCTCACAGCGGCCCTGCCCACGTGGGCTAGCCGCGCTCGCGGCCGCCGATCACGGTGGTCCGCCTGGGGTTGCGTCCGAAGTAGTAAGCGAGTTCACGCGGGTGGGCGGCGTCCCAGACGCAGAAGTCGGCGCGCTGACCGGCCACCAGTTGCCCCCTGTCCCGCAAGCCCAGCGCCTGAGCAGCGTTCACCGTCAGGCCTCGCAGTGCTTCTTCCGGCGTCATGCGGAAGAAGGTGCAGGCCATGTTGAGCATCAACAGCAGCGAGAGGCCCGGGGCGCTGCCCGGGTTGTGGTCCGAGGCCAGCGCAATGGGCACGCCTGCGGCACGCAGGCCCTCGATGGGGGGCAGACGGGTTTCTCGCAGGAAATAGAAGGCGCCTGGCAGCAACATGGCCACCGTACCCGCCCGCGCCATCGCCTGGATGCCGCTCTCGCTGAGGTATTCGAGGTGATCGCAGGAAAGCGCCTGGAATTCGGCCGCCAGCGCCGCGCCGCCCTGGTCGCTGAGTTGCTCCGCATGCAGCTTCACGGGCAGGCCGAGCGCGCGCGCGGCCTCGAAGATCCGGCGTGTCTGCGCCGGGCTGAAGGCAATGCGTTCGCAGAAGGCGTCCACCGCATCCACCAGGCCCTCGCGCTGCAGCTGAGGCATCCAGGCGCACACGGCGTCCACGTAGTCATCGGCACGGCCATCGAATTCCGGTGGCAAGGCATGAGCGCCGAGGAAGGTGGTGCGCACCGTCAGTCCCAGATCGGACAGGCGGCGGGCCACGCGCAGGCATTTGGCCTCTTCGGCCAAAGCGAGCCCGTAGCCGGACTTGACCTCCAGCGTGGTGAGTCCTTCGGCCATCAAGGCACGCGCACGTGCCTCGGCGGCGCTGAGCAGATCGGCTTCGCTGGCCGCGCGCGTGGCCGCCACGGTGGAGCGGATACCACCGCCCGCCCGGGCGATGTCTTCGTAGCTGGCCCCCTGCAGGCGAAGTTCGAATTCCGCGGAACGCTCGCCGCCATACACCAGGTGGGTATGGGCATCGATGAGGCCTGGGGTGACCAGCGCGCCGCCCAGGTCATGTTCTTCGACCTGGCCATGGCGCAGGTCTGCCATCAGGTCCTCCGGCAGATCGGCCAGCGCGCCCACCCATAGCAGGGTCTCGCCGGCCGTGACCATGGCGCCGTCCGCCACCAGGCCCCACCCTTCACGGTCCTGGAATGTGACCAGCCGTCCACCCCGCCAAAGCCGGCGGGCCGCTGGACGGACCGTGAGCTCGGGTGCGCTCATTCCGCACTCCACAGCAGCCACCAGGCCGGCCCGTGGCTGTCGCCATCATCGAACACGCAGCTCTGGGCGGCGGGTGCCTCGCACCAGGCCAGCGTATGCGGGGCCACGGGCACGGCACGCGCCCCGTGAATCAGCAGGCCACCGCGCTCGGTGAACAGGCCGAGCCAATCCACCTCATGCGGAATGACGGGCCGTTCGGCGGGCTGGACGCGGAAGCGGCCAGCGCCGCGCCGGTGCATGGCGTTGAAATCCCGCGTCGGGCCCTTGATCAGCCGGCAATCCGGCGCGTCTTCACCCTTGAACCTCACCAGGCCGCCGCCGGGGCGGCGTTCCTCGCCCAGCAGGTGCACGCCAGCGCCGCTGAGCACACCAAACCAGCGGTCCACCGCCGGAAAGGCGGAGAACGGGCCGTCGCGATCGATGTCCGCCACGCTGACGCGGATTTTCCAGTCCGCCACATGCGGCCAGGCCAGCAACTCCCGGGTCTGGCCACCGCCATTGCGCCAGGGGGTCGGCGTCACGTCATCCGCGCAGATCCGCATCCAGCTCATGCCACCACTCCCGTCACGAGCATCGACTGCACGCCATTCATGCTTGAAAACTCCCTTGCAAAAACCAGCGGCTGCCTGGATGCACCAGCCGCACCGCCGTCACCACCTGCCCCACGCTCAGCGTGCAGCGCTTCACCACCAGGCAGGGTTCCCCGCGCGGCATGCCCAGCAGGCGGGCTTCCAGCAGGTTGGGCATCTCGGCTTCGATCGTATAGCGCGCCTCAGACAGCGGCGCCACTTCCAGCAGGTAATGCGTGGGTGTGACACGCTCGAAGTCCTGTGCCATGTACGCTGGCGCACAGGCCGGATTCACCAGCCGGTCCTCGCACTGGATGGCCACGCCATTCTCGCGGTGCACGATCACGCTGTGGAACAGACGCGCACCTGGTTTCAATTGAAACTGCAGCGCCTGCTCCGCCGTGGCCTTGACCGTCTCCAGCACATGCACCGAGGCTTCATGGCGGTGGCCCCGGGCGGCAATTTCGTCATGCACGTCCCGCACCGTCAGCGTGGAGGCGATCCGGTTCAGTTCCGCCACGAAGCTGCCCACCCCCTGCACCCGCACCACCATGCCCTCCTGGTGCAATTCCCGCAGGGCGCGGTTGACCGTCATGCGGCTGACGCCAAACGCCTGGGTCAGCTCGGATTCAGAGGGCAGCCGCTCGCCTGGCCGCCAACGCCCGCTGGCAATGCCTTCGCGCAGATGCGTCTTGACCTTGAGGTATTGCGGGGCGGGACCAGAGGGCGTAACCATGGGCGGGCATCCTACTGGAGCAAACTTGTATAGACAAGCTTGGACAGGCTCCACATAATCGCGCCCCAACAGCCCCCGAGGCCGCCTCAAAGCTGCCCGGGAGGCGCCCCGCCCCATGTTTCAGGAGACCCTCATGAGCGCCCAGCCCCGCACCGTTCGCGCCCCCACCGGCACGCAGCTGCACTGCAAGAACTGGTTGATCGAGGCGGCCTACCGCATGGTCCAGAACAACCTGGACCCGGCCGTGGCCGAGAACCCGGACCAACTGGTGGTGTACGGGGGCATTGGCAAGGCGGCGCGCAACTGGGACGCCTTCGAGGCCATCCTGCAGGCTCTGCGTGCGCTGAACGAGGACGAGACGCTGCTGATCCAGTCCGGCAAGCCGGTGGGCGTGTTCCGCACGCATGTGGACGCGCCGCGGGTCTTGCTGGCCAATTCCAACCTGGTGCCCGCCTGGGCCAACTGGAGCCACTTCAACGAGCTGGATCGCAAGGGGCTCATGATGTACGGCCAGATGACGGCTGGCTCCTGGATCTACATTGGCTCGCAGGGCATTGTGCAGGGCACCTACGAGACCTTCGCCGAGGCGGGCCGCCAGCATTTTGGCGGTGACCTGGTGGGCCGCTGGGTGCTGACGGCCGGCCTGGGCGGCATGGGCGGCGCGCAGCCGTTGGCGGCGACCTTCGCCGGGGCCAGTTCGCTGACGATTGAATGCCAGCAGTCCCGCATCGACTTCCGTCTCAAGACCCGCTATGTGGACGAGCAGGCCAGCGACCTGGACGACGCGCTGGCGCGCCTGGCGCGCTACACGGCCGAGAAGAAGGCCGTTTCCATCGCCTTGCTGGGCAACGCTGCCGAAGTGCTGCCGGTGCTGGCCGCGCGTGTGAAGGCAGGTACGGCACTGCGCCCGGACCTGGTGACCGACCAGACCTCGGCGCACGACCTGATCAATGGCTACCTGCCCCCGGGCTGGACCGTGCCAGAGTGGAAGGCGGCAGCGGCCGATCCCGCGCGCCACGATGAATTGCGTAACGCGGCGGCCCAGGGTTGTGCCGACCATGTCCAGGCCATGCTGGCCTTCCAGGCGCTGGGCATCCCCACGGTGGACTACGGCAACAACATTCGCCAGGTGGCGTTCGACCAGGGCGTCAAGAACGCCTTTGACTTCCCCGGTTTTGTGCCGGCCTATGTGCGGCCGCAGTTCTGCGAGGGGCGTGGCCCATTCCGCTGGGTGGCGCTCTCCGGCGACCCGGAGGACATCTACAAGACGGACGCCAAGATCAAGGAACTGTTCCCTCAGCACGCGGGTGTACACCGCTGGCTGGACATGGCGCGTGAGCGCATCAGCTTCCAGGGCCTGCCGGCCCGCATCTGCTGGCTGGGGCTGGGTGAGCGGCACCGGGCTGGCCTGGCGTTCAACGAGATGGTGCGCACGGGCGAGCTGAAGGCGCCCATCGTGATCGGGCGCGACCACCTGGATTCCGGCTCGGTCGCCAGCCCCAACCGCGAGACCGAACGCATGAAGGACGGCTCCGATGCCGTCTCCGACTGGCCGCTGCTCAATGCCCTGCTCAACACGGCGGGCGGCGCCACCTGGGTGTCGCTGCACCATGGGGGCGGCGTGGGAATGGGCTATTCGCAGCACAGCGGCGTGGTGATCGTGTGTGATGGCACGGATGCCGCCGCCAAGCGCATCGAGCGCGTGCTTTGGAACGACCCCGGCACGGGCGTGATGCGCCATGCCGATGCGGGCTACGAAAGCGCGCAGGATTGCGCCCGGGAGCGGGGCCTGAATCTGCCGATGCTTGACCGTTGACGGGCAAACCGTCACGCAGCCACAGACAAGCGCGCTCCCACCTGCGCGGCCCCCCCGAACATCCACAGAACGCCAACCACCACCGTCAACGGCTCACAGCCTCAGTGCCAAGGTGCAATAGCTGATCCCGGCTGTGGCCTGTTGATCTGCTGATTCACTGCCTCTCATCATGACCACCTCGCTCGAACTCATCCCCGGCCATCTCACGCTGGATCAGTTGCGCCAGATCCGCCAGGGCGGCGTGCGCCTGTCCCTGCATGCAGACGCCTCGGCCGCCATCCGCCGCAGTGCTGCCGTGGTGCAGGCCGCGGCTGCGGGCGACGCCCCCGTCTACGGCGTCAACACCGGCTTTGGCAAGCTGGCCTCCAAGCGCATCGGCAAGGACGAACTGGCGGCGCTGCAGCGCAACCTGATCCGTTCGCACTGCGTGGGCGTGGGCGCGCCGCTGGCGGCGCCGGTGGTGCGCCTGATGCTGGCCACCAAGGCGGCCTCGCTGGCGCGCGGCTACTCGGGTGTTCGGGAGTCGGTGGTGCAGGCGATCATTGACGCCTTCAATGCCGGCCTCGTCCCTTACGTGCCGGCGCAGGGGTCGGTGGGCGCCTCGGGCGATCTGGCGCCGCTCTCGCACATGACGCTGGCGCTGATGGGCGAGGGCGAGATGCTGGTGGACGGCCAGCGCCGCCCTGCCCTTGCGGAACTGGAACGTGCCGGGGTGAAGCCGCTGGTGCTGGAGGCCAAGGAAGGGCTGGCGCTGATCAACGGCACACAGACCTCCACCGCGCTGGCCTTGGAGGGCCTGCTGCGCTTCGAGACCGTGTTTGCCAGCGCCATCGTGACGGGCGCGCTCAGCCTGGACGCAGCACGCGGCAGCGATGGCCCGTTCGACCCACGCATCCATGAAGTGCGCGGCCAGCCGGGCCAGATCGAGGCGGCGGCGGCCTACCGGGCGTTGCTCAGTGGCAGCGCCATCCGCCAATCCCACCGGGATGGCGACGACCGGGTGCAGGACCCGTACTGCCTGCGCTGCCAGCCCCAGGTCATGGGTGCCTGCCTGGACCAGGCTCGCCATGTGCGGGACGTGCTGCTGCGCGAGGCCAATGCGGTGACGGACAACCCGCTGGTCTTTGCTGGCGACGCGGCTGATGGGAGCGCTGATGGTGGGGGGGCTGCGGAGGCGGCCATGATCAGCGGTGGCAACTTCCATGCGGAGCCAGTGGCGTTGGTCGCGGATGCACTGGCCTGTGCCATTGCGGAGGTGGGTGCCATCGCCGAGCGCCGGATTGCCATGCTGATCGACACGGGTGTGTCGCGCCTGCCGCCCTTCCTCACGGCCAATGCGGGGCTGAATTCCGGGTTCATGATTGCCCATGTCACGGCGGCGGCGCTGGCCAGCGAGAACAAGTCGCTGGCGCATCCCGCCAGCGTGGACAGCCTGCCCACCAGCGCCAACCAGGAGGACCACGTTTCCATGGCCACGTTTGGTGCGCGGCGGCTGGGGCCGATGCTGGACAACACGGCGCACATCGTGGCGATCGAATTGCTGGCGGCGGGCCAGGGCATCGAGTTTCTGCGCCCGCTGCGCAGCTCGGCGGTGTTGGAGTCTGTGCATGCGCTGCTGCGCCGCCATTGCCCGGCCATGGCGGAGGATCACTATCTCGCGCCTGACATTGAACGTGCTGCCTGCATCGTCAATGAGGGTGAACTGGCAACAATGCTGCACACGAGAACTGCTATGGTGGTGCTGGACTGATTCCCCACTGAGATCCATGCGCCTGAACGCCCATTTCCGCAGCCCTGTGCGTGCTGCTGCCACGGCCCTGGTGGCCACGCTTGTCCGCTTCATTGCGGGGCTGTTGCTGATTCTCGCGGGCACGCAGGCCATGGCGGCGACGCGGGTGAAGTTCGAGATTGACCTGCGCGAGGAAATCAGCGCGGGCCGTTTCGACCCTGCCAAGGACCGCCTGGGCATCCGTGGTGCGGCGCCGCTGAGCTGGGACACGCCGCTCTATGCCCACCCGGCACCTCCGGCCGCTGGGCGGCCTGACGCGGCGCGTGCGCACAGCGACGGTCTCTGGACGGCGGACCTGGTGGTGGACCGCGCGCCATTGAACGGCGCGTTGCTCTACAAGTTCCGCATCGAACGTGCGGGCCAGGGCAACGGGGATGGCTGGGAGCCGGGTCCGGACCGCAGCCTGGAGCTGGTGGCGGAGCAGGTGTTGGTGGCGCGCGCCTTTGGCGCGCCGGCCGCGCCCATCTCCATCAGCCGCGCGGGCCATATTGAGCAGTTGCCGGCGCTGGGCAGTGCCCAGGTCGGTCCCCGCAGCGTGCAGGTCTGGTTGCCGCCCGGTTATGAGCGGCAGCCTGACCAGCGTTACCCGGTGCTTTACCTGCATGACGGCCAGAACGTTTTTGATGCGGCGGCCGCGGGGGCTGAGTGGGGCATGGACGAGACGGCGCAGAGCCTGGTGGTCGAGGGTCGCATCCAGCCGCTGATCATCGTGGCGGTGGCCAGTGGCCCCAAGCGTGTGGACGACTACACGGCCACCCGCATTGATCGGGACGGTTTGCCGCAGGGTGGCAAGGCGGCGGACTATGCGCGTTTCCTGATCGGCACTGTCAAGCCGGAGATCGACAAGCGTTACCGCACCTTGCCGGATGCGGGCCACACGGCGGTGGGCGGGTCGGGGCTGGGCGGCAATATGAGCCTGTGGCTGGCGCTGCACCGTGACGACATCTTTGGTGGTGCGTTGGTGGTCTCGCCGGCGCTGTGGTGGGACAACGAATTCCCGCTGAGGGACCTGGTGAAAACGCCACTGGGCCTGACCCAGCCGCGCCCGAAGCTCTGGCTGGACATGGGCACGGGTGAGGGGGATGCGGCCATCAAGCAGTTGCGCAACCTGCGCGGCACTTTGCTGAACCGTGGCTGGAACCGCAACGACATCAACTATCTTGAAGCGAACGGCGGCACGCATGACGAAGCCAGCTGGGCCGCACGTGTGGCGCCGATGCTGATCTTCCTGGACCGTTCCGTCTGGCCTGGCAAGACGACGCCGAGGATGCCCCGGGGTTCGGACGACCCGTTCCCGCCCACCATTCCGCAGCGGATCCAACGCGACTGATTTCAGTAGCGCCACTCCCCCCCACGGCCGTAGTCCTCTCGGCCGACAGTCCTCATTCAGCAAAGTGGACCGGAAATGAGGAGTGACCAGTATTTGGCAAGAATCGCCTGCCTTACCGTGCGCCAATCTCGAGGCACTGCGCTTCGAGGCACTGCGCATCGAGGCAGGTCTCGGTTCAGGAAAGTGCCGGCCCGGGGGGTATTTGCGTAAGTATTAGGGGGAGCCCGCGAAGCGGGCGGAGGACATGGAGCAAATGCCCCCCGGGCCGGTGCTTTCCGGCGCGCAGTACCCACCACAGCAGCAACAGCCGCAGCCTCAATACCGCCCCGTCGCCCCCGCCACCCGCAGATAAACATACGCCACCCAAGCCACGAGCCCCCGGCGCAACACCCCCCGCAGCCCTCCGGCGTCCGGCTGCTCCACACGCCGAGACCGCGCGATCGCCGCATCGAACTCCCGCGCCACGTCCCCGGCGAAACCGGCGTCCTGCACCACCACATTCGCCTCCAGGTTCAACAGCAGCGACAGCGGATCGATATTGCTGCTTCCCACGGTCGCCCAGTCGTTGTCCACCACACAGACTTTGGCATGCAAAAACGCGGGCGTGTACTCAAAGATCTGCACCCCATGCGCCAGCAGCTCTTCATACAGCGCATGGGCGGCCAACGCCGCGATCCGGTAGTCCACCTTCCCCTGCAGCAGCAACCGCACCTGCACCCCTCGCCGGGCGGCTTCCTTCAGCGCGCGCCGGAACCGCTGCCCGGGATAGAAGTACGGCGTGATCAGATCCACCCGCGCCGTCGCGCCGCGGATTGCGTTCACATAGGCCCGCTCGATGGTCCGACGCTGCCGCAGGTTGTCCCGCAGCACAAACGCGGCTCGCACGGGCGCCAACTGCTTCGGGTCTCGCTGCCGATAGGCGGCCTTGGGCATTTTTACCCGCCTCAGCAGCCGCCTCGCACGCCGCCATGGTGACGCGCTACGCACCATCGCACGCAGCTCATCCCCGAAATCGTGCCCCAGCCAGGCGCGTGTCCACACCGCCCGCACGGCCTGCTCCACCGGCCGCACCACCACGCCCCGCAGCGACGCGGCGAAATCCAGGCGCGGAAACTCGGTGCGCCCGTGATGCAGGTCCACCCGGTCTTCGATGATGTTGATGCCGCCCACAAAGGCGATATCCCCATCCACCACGCACAGCTTCTGATGCAGCCGCCGCAGCTGCCCCGGATGCAGCCAGTTCCACCAACGGTCGATCGGCCGGAACACCGCCAGCGCCACCCCGGCATCCGCCAGTTGCCCACGCAGCCAGGCCAGGCTCGACTTGCTTCCGAACCCATCCACCACCACCCTCACCCGCACCCCACGCAAAGCCGCGCGCCGCAGTGCCGCCACCGTGGCGGCGCCTGCCGCGTCGTCATGAAAGATATAGGTGGCCAGCCAGACCTCGTGCTGCGAACCATCAATGGCAGCAATCTGCGCGGGAAACAGGGCATCCCCCCCGCACAGCAGCTCCACGGCATTACCGCCACTGAAGCTGGGCTGGGCGCTCAGGGTCCAGGGAAACTGGGCGTCCTGCGGCTTCACCAGCGGGTCAGGTGTCCAGCACCAGTTCGGCCAGCAGCGGCAGGTGGTCCGACATGCGCGCCCAGCTGGGCCCGCGCGGTACCTTCATGTCCACGCAGCGCAGGCCACGCAGATAGATGCGGTCCAGCGAAAACACCGGCACCCGCGAGGGGAAGGTCGGCAGGCGGCCACGCCCCGGCACCAGCGCCCGGCTCAGCCCGCCATCCTTCATGGGCGCATCCAGGCGCTCGCCCCAGTCATTGAAGTCACCCGCCACCACCAGCGGCGCGCCGTCCGGCACGTGGTCGGTGATGAACTTGGCCAGCCGCTGCACCTGACGCACCCGGCTGCCGTGGATCAGGCCCAGATGGGCCACCACCGCATGCACCTCGTGCCCCTGCCAGCGCACTGGCACATGCAGCAGGCCGCGTTGCTCGAAGCGGTGGTCCGACACATCGTGGTGGCCAATGTCCCCCATCGGGTAGCGGGACAACAGCGCATTGCCATGCTCGCCATGGCGCGTGATGGCGTTGGTGCGGTAGGCCACCTCGTAGCCATCCGGCGCCAGGAACTCCGCCTGGCCCTGCTCCGGCCAGCCGAACCAGGTGCGCTCGAACTGGCGCGCCTCGCGGTGATGGAACAGCCGCACTTCCTGCAGGAAGACCAGGTCGGCATCCAGGGCCTGCACCCCCATGCCCAGGTTGTGGATCTCCAGCCGTTTTCCCGGCCCCATGCCGCGAACACCCTTGTGGATGTTGTAGGTGGCCACCCGCAGGCGGTCGGCGCTCTGCGCCGGGGTGGTGTCGGTGGTGGCGGAATTGATGGCGGCCGCGTGGCGCGGCGTGGGGCGGGTCATGAGGACTCTCCGGTGCCGGCAGGGGCAGGGCTTTCCTCCGCAGCCAGGGCCGCAGGCTTGAAGTGGGCCGGCAACTGCAGGATGGCTTCCGCATTGGACGGTGAAAAGCACAGGTCCGCCGCCTCACGCCAGGGCAGCCAGCGGTATTGCAGATGCTCACGCGGCGCCAGTGTGACGGGTGTGCCGGCCGGCACGCACAGGCCGAAGACATGTTCGGTGTTGCGCGTCACCCCTGGCGCGTAGCGGTGGCGCCAGACCGGGTAGATCTCATACACATTGGCCAGCAACCAATCCACCAGCGCGCCAGGCGGCAGGGCGGCCACCGAAATACCGGTTTCCTCCCCCACTTCCCGACGGGCGGTCTCCAGCAGGGGCTCGTCCAGGTGGTCCTTGGAGCCCGTGACTGATTGCCAGAAACCGGGGCGGTCCGCCCGCTCCAGCATCAGGACCTCCAGGCCGGTGGTGTGGATCACCACCAGCACGGATTCGGGAATCTTGTAGGGGTGCGGCGACATGAGGACGGCTTCGCTCATGGTCGAAAGCATATCCCAGCGCCGCAGACCGCCGCCCAAGCCCGCCTTCGAGGCCTCGGCGGCGTCATGTGTCAGTTTTTGCATCATGTTTGTCTCTGGCGAATGACATGCCAGGACACATTGGGGCGCATTTCGCCGCCCGACACATGCGGCGCCCTCTGCAGCAATGTTTGTTTACGCCCAACAAATGTTGGTGAGTGCAAATTTCTGTTTGGACGGAAGCAACGCTTTCTGAACCGAAAGGATGACCCGGTATTCATTGGATGCCCCAAAACCCGAATCCGCAGAATTCAATCCATCGCAAACGGCACCACAGGAGGTGGCCATGACCTCGATCCCCAACAATTCCCTGGTGGCCTCACGGCAACTCACCAGCCGCCCCAGCGGCAGCTATGAGATCAACGCCCGCGAATACGGAACGGTGGCCGCCTCGGCCATCGGCCTCACCCAGGCGGTTTACCAAGGTGGCGAAAACGCCGTCAGCGCCATCGTCTCGCTCAGCGAGGAAGGCCTGCAGGCGCTGGAAAGCGGCGCCACCACGGCCGGCCATGCCATCAGCGAAGGCGCCTCCGCCGTCGGTGAAGCCATCAGCGACAGCGCCTCGGCGCTGGGCGACGCCGCCACCGCCGTGGGAAGCGCCATCAGCGACGGTGCTTCCGCCCTGGGCCACGCCATCACTTCCGGCGCCACCACCGTCAAGAACGCAGTCGTCAGCGGTGCGGAAAGCCTCGCCAGCGGCGTGGGCACCGTCGTGGATGAAGTCGAAGACATCGGCAGCACCGTGGCGGGTTATGTATCCGCTGGCGCCGTCGCCGGCCGCGCGCTGATCGACGAGATCCTGTGATGACACGCGCGCTGTCCCCACGCGGCATGGCCGTGGCCGCCGTCCTGGTCGGGACTGGCGCGCTTTCGGGCTGCTCGCTCTTCAGCCCCCTGCCCACCATCGAGTTGATCAAGGCCAGCGCCAGCGCGGCCACGGTCGCCATCGGACAAGGCCCGAACAAGGCCAGCCAGACCGTCTTCCAGGGCGCCGCCGTGCCCAAGCGCGTATGCATCGAATACAACCGCTCGCTGCAGATGCCGGACTTCGTGCCGGCATTGATGGCGGAGCTGAAGGACCACCAGGTGGCGTCGCGTGTGTTCGACGTGGGCGTGCGCCCCGGCGACGAAGAGTGCCCTGCCTGGCTGCACTATGCGGGCCTGCAGCAGTGGGACAAACCACCGCTGTCAGACCAGATGCGGCCCTACCTCGCCAACGCGACCCTGAGCCTGCATGACGCGGGCGGCCGGCTGATGTCGGCCAGCACCTATCAAAGCGAAGAGGCCGTCATGGGGCTGGGCAAGTGGGGTAGCACGCGCAACAAGCTCGCTCCCGTGGTGAAGGCCCTGCTGACCGGCTTCGAAGGCTGATCACCCGCACATTCCACCGACCGGCCCGGCCCTGGCCGGATCCTGACCGTCACATCGACCATCGAGGGACATCATGTCAAAGACCACCGCCGCCGTTCTGCTGATCGGAACCGTCCTGACCACCGCCTGCGCCTCGCACGACCCCATCCTCGTGCAGGATCCCATCCACGTGATGCCGGCCCCGGAGGCCGCCTATGTGGAGCGCACCAACAACGGCGCCATCTACCAGCCCGGCATGTCGGCCGCGTCACTCTTCACCACCGAGCGCCGGGCCCGCCAGGTCGGGGATTCGCTCAAGGTGGTGATCAGCGAGACCATGAGTGCCAATCAGAAGACCAAGACCGACACCAGCCGCGAAAACGCGCTGGCGGTCAAAGGCCCCGGCGGCTCCAGCAATGTCGGCCTGATCGACAAGCTGCTCAAGGCCGATGCCTCCGCTTCCGGCAGCGACTCCTACAAGGGCGACGGCACCACCGAGAACAGCAGCAGCTTCAGTGGCCAGATGGCTGTCTCCGTGATCAACGTCCTGCCCAACGGCCACCTGGTGGTGGCCGGCGAACGCAGTGTGGCCATGAACGGTGGGATGAATACGCTGCGCTTCTCCGGCATCGTGAATCCGCAGGACGTGCGCAGCGGCAACCAGGTCGCCTCCGCCGACATCGTCAACGCCCGCATGGAACTGGTGGGCCGTGGCGAAGTGGCCGATGCCTCCCATCGCAGCTGGCTCCAGCGGGTGTTGGCGAGCAGTCTGTCGATCTGGTGAGCAGACATGACTCATGAACGTCGATTGACCTGCAAATAATTGCTATCAACAGCCTGCAATTCAGCAAATTTGAGGAGGCTCGAAGGCGAACAGTTTTGAAGAGACTTCAGATGCCAGCCACATCTGTGAGTCATCATGAACACGCACACTGCCAAGCCCGAGTCAAGGAAGGCTCCATCCGCCCCATCTCAATCCCCTGGTTCGATCACCTCGGCCGCCGCCCCGTCGGCGGTGCCTATCGAACGGTCGGAAGCCCCGCATGCTGCGTCCGGACCGGCGTCCGGCTCCGCAGTGCATGGAGCCGGGGCCAGGGGCGCCCGTCACGGTTGGCCAGGAGAGCCGGACGAGCGGGATGGCGAGATGTCCGACAACCCGCCCGCTGAAGAATCAGGCCGCGACGAGCCCCACGACGAGTCCCACGACGATCCGCAGGCCGATGTCCGCGGCGCCGACCCGCAAGCGGTCCCTGACGCAGCGCCCGAAGCGGCTCCAATGGCCACCGAGGACGATGCGAACTGGCGGGCCGGCGTCTTGCCAGCAGCACAAACGGGCGGCCCCAGTACCAACACGGCCTTGCTTATGGCGGGCGCTGGCGCCCTGCTCATCGGGGCGGGCATCGGCAGTGGCTCGGGCGGCAAGACACCCACCCCTGTCGTTCCCGAACACCCTGGCATCGCCGAATCCCTGGTCGCGGTCAGCGGCAGCGTCACGCCAGCGTCTACCTCCCAGCCCCAGCACCTGGTCATCGTGGCCCACAAGGCCGACGGCACGCCGCTGGCCGGCCCGGTCGATGTCGCGCAGGACGGGAGCTTCTTGCTGAATGTCCCAGCTGGCAGCGGCCCGGTACGCCTGCTGGTCACCCCGGTGGGCAGTACGGACATGCAGGGCACAGGCAGGCTCAGTGCGGTAACGGTGCTTGGCGGCGACGCACACCAGACGGTCGCCATCACACCGCTCACGACCCTGGCGAGCCTGACGCTGGGCAACGAAGCTCTGACCTCGGCGTCCGTCACGCAGGCCAACGAGGCCGTGGCACGCTGGTTCGGCCTCTCCGACATCCTCCAGGCGCCGCACCCGGTGACGGATGCCGGCGGTGCGCCGGCCGATGGTCCGGACCTCTACGGCCGAGTTCTGGCCGTACTGACCTCCGCCGGCCAGGTGGCCGGCATGGGCATGGCGGCGCTACTGTCCACACTCGCCGCGGCCCTGCCCCATGGCGCTCAGGCCATTCCGCCCAGCGCAGAAGCCGCTCACCGCGCCGCCACCCTCCTCCTAGACGGCCTGGAAGAAGCAGCCGCCAGCGATGCCTTGGACGGCCCGAGCGCTCAGACCCTGGTCCAGCTCTGGACACAGATGCCGGTGCACCTGGGGTCCATGCGGCAGGCCACCGTCAACGGCCTGGAAAGCCTCACGCTCACCCTCACGGGCGACTTCAAGGCGGGCGACCATGTGGTCATCCATCAGGACGGCGCCCAGCGTGCCGATCTCGACATCATCGTCGCGGCCGATGGCGCCAGCCTGCGCGTGCCCGTGACCGGCGCCAGCCTGGGCCATGGCGACGGCCTGCGGCAGTTCTCCGCCGAGGTCTGGCGGCAGGACGGGCAGGTCGACGGGGCCAACGCCCTGGGCATCCTGTATGACGGTCCGCCCGACGCTCCCACCCTGAGCCTGGACCGCAACCACATGACCGCCGCTGGCATTGAACCCGGTGGCCATCTGGAATATTCCATCGATGGCGGGCTGCACTGGCTCAAGATGAACAACGACGGCTGCCATCTGGCCGACGGGCGTTATGAGGCCGGCCAGGTGATGGTCCGCCAGATCGACGCGATCGGGCAGGTCGGGCCTGCAGCCGTCCTGCCGGGCGCCTTTGACGTGGACACCTTCGTCGCGGTCCCGACCGTGGGCCTGGTCAACGACACCGGCCTGTCAGGCCTGGACGGCATCACCCGGGACGCCACGGTCCGCGTCGGCGATCTCGAAGCCGGCGGCACCTGGTCCTACAGCCTCGACGGCGGCCAGCACTGGACGCAGGGGCAGGGCACCCAGATCGACAGCACGGCGTTTCCGCAGAATGGCCAGGTGTCGGTGATCGTTCGGCAGACCGATGCTGCAGGCAACACCGCGCAGTCAGCACCCTTTGCGTTCGTTGTGGACAACGCCGTGGCCACGCCGACGCTGAGACTGGCCAAGGACACCGGCGTGTCCGCCACCGACCACCTCACCGCGGATGGCCGCATAGTCGTCACTGACCTGGAGCCCGGCGCCAGCTGGCGCTATAGCGTGGACGGGGGCCTGCATTGGGTGCACGGCAAGGGCGATGAAATTCCCGCATCCGCGTTCACTGGCGACGGCTATCGCCTGGTGCTGGTGCAGCAGACCGACCTGGCGGGCAATATCAGCAGGCTCGGCGTCATTGACGTCGAGATCGTCACGTCAGTGGCCGCGCCCACCTTGTGGCTGGTCGACGACACGGGCACCAGCAAGACGGACTTCATCACGCGCGACGCCACTGTCGGCGTGGGCGATCTCGCGAACCAGGCGCACTGGGAATTCAGCACCGACGGCGGCCAGACCTGGCTGGCGGGTCATGCCAACACCCTGCACCCGGACGACCTGCCTCCCGGCACCGCAGGCCCCAAGGGCGAAGTGCACCTGCTTGTGCGTCAGACCGATGCGGCCGGCAACCTGTCCACGCCGGCCTCGCTGGATTTCATCTGGGATACGCAGACGAATGCCCCGTCTCTTACCCTACCCAACGACACGGGTATCTCCGCCACCGACCGCAACACCCGGGACGCAACCCTCGTCGTGGGCGACCTCGAGCCTGGTGCCTCCTGGGACTACCGTATCGGGCCGAATGGCCCGTGGGTGGCGGGCACAGGCGACACCATCCCCGACAGCGCCGTGACGACACAAGGTGATGTGCGGATCACCGTGCGGCAGACCGACCCGGCCGGCAATACCGCCGAGCACACCGAAACCATCACGGTGGACCGCATGGTCGCGCCACCGGTCCTGAGCTTGCAAACCGACTCGGGCGTCGCCGGCGACGGCCTCACGCAGGACGCCACCATCAAGGTCGACGACCTGGAGGATGGTGCGCGCTGGGAGTACCAGATCAATGGCGGCGCCTGGCTTCAGGGCTCCGGCCAACTGATCTCCGCCGCCGCCTTCTCGCAGGACGGCGACCAGACCGTGCTCGTGCGGCAAACCGATACCGCCGGCAACCAGGCGGACTCCACGCCCTTCACCTTCGTGCTGGAGCGCAGCGCCCCCGCGCCGACGTTGATACTGACCACAGATACCGGCCTGCTCGGCGACAAGGTCACCAGCGACGCCAGTCTCGACGTCACCGGCCTGAAGACCGGTGCCTCATGGCGCTACAGCCTGGATGGCCAAACCTGGCACACCGGCACCGGTACCCACATCCCCGGCAGCGTATTCCAGTCCGATGGCGCCTATGACGTTCTGGTTCAGCAGGAAGATGCGGCCGGCAACATCAGCCCTACCGGCCAACTCCGCGTCGTGCTGGATACGCAGGCCGCAGCACCGACCTTGTCCCTGGTGAATGACACCGGGACCTCCGACAATGACCTCCTGACCAATGACGGTGCGCTCCGGATCGAAAATCTGGAGGCGAACGCGACATGGGAGTACCGCATTGATGGCGGCACCTGGACAGCCGGCCTCGGCAACGGCATCGGCTCGGCCGTGCTGACCCACGGCGTCCACCATGTGGAGGCGCGCCAGACCGATATCGCGGGCAACGTCAGCACCGCGGGTGCCCTGTCCATCAGCGTCGACCAGCAGGTGGACACCCCGACCCTCTCCTTGAAGAACGATACCGGCAGCTCGTCCAATGACGGCGTGACCAGCGACGCCACGGTGACCATCGACCATCTGGAAGCAGACGCCACCTGGTCATACCGCATCAATGGCGGTACCTGGGAAACAGGCACCGGCACGGAGATCCCGGCCGACGCCTTCACCACTCAGGGGCTTCAGAACGTCGAAGTGGTGCAGACCGACGCGGCCGGCAACCAAAGCGTCGCGGGGGTCTTCAACTTCGAATTGCTCACGGTGGCCAACACCACCTCCCCAGTGAAGGTGGAGCTGAAAAATGACTCCGGCAGTTACCCGCGCGACCGCTACACCAACGACGCCACCCTCACGTTGACGGGGCTGGACCCGGACTGCACCTGGTCCTACAGCCTGGACAACGGCCAGACCTGGCACGCCGGCACCGGCGACGAGATCTCCACCAGCGTCTTTCCCAGCGATGGCACCTATCGTGTGATCATCCGCGAGACCGATCGTGCCGGCAACGAAACGGATACCCTGCCCTTCTTCCTGTGGCTGGACACCACCGTCGCCACGCCCACGCTGGAGCTGAAGCACGACACCGGCACGAGGCTGGATGACCTGCACACCAGCAACGGAACGGTCAACATCCAAGGGATTGAGGCTGGTGCCAGCTGGGAATACCGCATCAATGGCGGTGCCTGGACGCCCGGTTCGGGTCGTGAGTTGCCCGGTGGCGCTCTGGGCGACGACGGGCCCGTGCATGTCGAGGTGAGACAAACTGATGCAGCAGGCAACGTCAGCGACCTGGCCGATCTGAATCTCGTGTTGGACACACTGGCCGAGGCGCCCACGCTCGGGCTGCTCAACGACACCGGCTCCAACGACAAGGATCTGATCACCCGCGATGGCACGGTGACGGTGTCCGACCTGGAGCCGGGAGCGACCTGGCAGTACCGCGTCAACGGCGGAGCCTGGACGGACGGCACCGGCACTGAAATCCCGGATGACCAGCTCACCGACGGTCAGTTGCTCGTCGAGGTGAAGCAAACGGACGTTGCCGGCAACGAAAGCCCTGTGCAGTCCCTGCAGTTCCAACGCATCACCCAGGTGGCCACCCCCACCCTGGAACTGCTGAACGACACCGGCGCCGACACCAACGACCAGACCACCAACGACGCCACCGTGACGGTGGGCAGCCTGGTACCCGGGGCAACCTGGCAATACACCACCGACTCGGACCTCGACCACGCCGTGTGGATTGACGGCGTCGGCGACCGTATTCCATCCAGCGCTTTCAGTGTGGACGGCAACGTGCACGTCACCGTGCGTCAGACGGATGAAGCGGGCAATACGGCAAACTCCCAGACCTTCGAGTTCCAGCTGGACCGGGAGATCCTGGATCCCACGCTGGAACTCAAGAACGACACCGGGGTGTCGGGCAACGATCGCATCACCAGCGACGGTACCGTGAAGATCGGTCAACTCGAGACCGGCGCGCACTGGCAGTACTCGCTCGACGGCGTGGACTGGCTGGACGGCACGGGCAACGAGTTGCCCACCTCGGCGCTCGGCGACGACGGGGTCAAGCAAGTGCTCGTGCGCCAAACCGACACCGCCGGCAACGTGAGCGGCAACGCCTTGATCGAACTCACGCTCACCACGTCCGCGCCATCGCTCACGCCGAGCCTGGCCCAGGATACCGGATCGCTGTCTGACGATCTCATCACCCACAACGCCGAGATCACCATCGATGACCTGGTCGAAGGGGCCTCCTGGGAGTTCAGCCTCGATGGCCAGACCTGGGTCCAGGGTAGCGGCACCTCCCTGCCCGCTTCCACCTTCACCACCGACGGCTCGCACACCGTGCAGATCCGTCAAACCGACAGCGCCGGCAACGTGAGCCCGGCCGCCTCGCTGACCTTCACGCTGGACACGAGCGCCCAGGCCGTCACCCTGAACCTGGCCGATGACAGCGGCCCCTTTACCGACGACCTCATCACCAACCATGGACAGGTCAACGTGACTGATCTGGAGGATGGCGCGACCTGGCGCTACTCCACCGATGGCGGCCAGACCTGGCAGGACGGCACCGGCACAACTTTGGACGATGCGCTGTTCGCCGCGCTTGTACCCGACGGGGGCGAGGTCAGCGTCCAGGTCGTCCAGACCGACAAGGCGGGCAATGAGAGCGCCGCGACCAGCCTGGGCTTCACCTTGCTGCCCCAGGGCCCGGCCATCGACCTGCAGGCCGCGGACGGCCTGCAGACAACGCAGGACAGCGTGGTGGGGATCACCGGCCTGCACCTGGGCCAGGCCCTGACCAACACGACCGCCGCCCTGAGCAGCGTTGGCCTGCAGACGCTGCATGTGCGTCTGGACAGCGGCTTCGCCGCGGACGACCAACTGGTCCTGGACCATCAAGTGCTGGCCGATCAGGACGTCCAGGTCACCGGCATCACCATCGCGGGTATCGCCGATCTTTCCTACCAATACGACAGCCACTCGCGCGTGCTGAGCATCAGCAAGACGGATGGCACCGCGCTCACAGGGCTGGAGGCCACCCGGCTCACCAATGCCTTGCAGCTCGCCAACCTCGCAGACCATCCGGCAGACGGTGATCGCCAGTTCTCGATCTACGGCAGGGACATGGCCGGCAACCTGGGCGCAGCCTCCGTCGTGACCATCACCGTGGACACCCGCCAGCCGAGCCTGGACCTCAACGGCACCGCCGCCGGCGTGGACGAACGGAGCTTCGTCACCTCCATGCTGACACCCGTGCGCCTGTTCTCGCCCGACATGGCAGTGGGCCACGAGAATCCGCAGGCGGGCTTCACCAGGATTGTCATCACCGAGACCGGTGGCGGCTTCAGCACCGATGACCAACTGATCAGTTCGCCGGTGTCAGGCACCGAGACCGTCGTCGCCGCCGGCAGCACGCTGACGGTCAACGGTTCGACCTGGAGCGTGGCCAAGATCTCCAACGTGGTGACCCTGACCCGTCAGGACGGCCAGCCGGCCAGCGCAAGCGAGGTCTCCGATCTGTTGGGGTCCCTGCACCTGCGCAATACCGCCGCCCAGCCGGGCCAGGGCGAGAAGATCTTCACCGTGAGGCTGACCGATGAACTCGGGCACACCGCCTTGGCGTCCGGCACCGTGTGGCTGGACCAGACGCCCCCTCAGGCCGACCTCAACGGCAGCGCCGCCGGCCAGGACTATGCCACCGCCGTGGCAGTTGGCATGCCATGGTCCATGCCGGTGACCAACCCCGCCACCGCCTTTGTGGACGAGGCCACCTTCGTGACTCAAATCACCGTGGAGCTCTCTTCGTCCGTCACGGGCGTGTTCAGTACCACCCCTGGGCAGCAGGAACGGCTGGGCCTGTCGGACGGAACGGACCACGACGGCAGCACCGACCTTCTGGTGCTCGGACAGGGTGGCACCCTGACCAACACCACCCTTTTGCCTGGCGTCACATTGACGCTGCAACTGAGCAGCGATGCTGTGCATCCGCTGCTGGTCATCAATGCCGACACCGCACTCTCGCCGTCACAGGCCTCCGCCTTGCTGCGAGGTTTGCGTTACGAATCCGACGCCGGCGCGCCCACCGGGGACCGTGTCCTGACCGTGCTCGCCACCGACATCGCCGGTAACACCGCCACATCGGGCACCAGCTCGACGCTCACTGTGCTGCCCGCCGGAACACCCATGGTGTTTTTGGACGAGGCCTCGGACACCGGCACCTACCGCAATGACAATGTGACACGGCTGGATGGCTCGGCGGCCCAGCCGTTGACGCTCATCGGCGTCGGGCGGCCGGGCGCCACCCTCACGGTGTATCGCGACGCCAACAACGACGGACAGGCCGATGCCAGCGAATCCATTGGCACTGCGATCTGTGATGCCAAGGGAGTTTGGCATCTCTCGTTGGCCGGCACGGCGATGGCCGACGGCAACCACGCCTTCCTGGCGGTCGATGCTGGTGCGCAACTGCGCTCACCGGCCCTGACCATCACTGTGGATACGCGCCCGCCCGCCAGCAGCTTTGGCATGGGTGACTCGGTGTCTCTCCAGCCTCGCTTGGCCGGCGTGTCCGATCCCAATGAGCGCGTGGTCGTGGAACTGGACACAGACAACAACCTCGCCAACGGTTACGAGCTGCGCTACGAGACCACCTCGGACGCCGCCGGCCACTGGCTCGTGGACACTCGCACAGCACCATCTGTCTCCGGCGTCGTCCCGAACTTCTCCAACGGCGACCAGGTGAACGCCCGCGTCACCAGCTATGACTTGGCTGGCAACGAGACCGTTCGCGAGGACAGCAGCACCGCTACAGCCTCGGTTTTCAGCATCTCCGATTCGCAGGTGGTGGAAGGCACCAGCGGCCAGCGGGAAATGGTCTTCCTGATCACGCGCGATGGCGATGTGTCCGGCGCCGGGAGCGTGGCATGGAAGGTCAACCTCGGGGAGAGTTCGGCCCGCGCGAACTCCAATGGCCTGGCCTCCGAGCAGGACTACGACGGGGCGTCTTCCGGCACGGTGTCCTTCGCTGCCGGCGAGACGCAGAAGCTGATCACTTTCAATATCACTGGGGATAACTACCGCGAGGTCAATGAACGCCTTGTCGTCAATCTCGAACAACCCACGGGTGGCCTGGTCGGTGACGGGTTCGGTGTCGGCAACATCAATGAGGTCGATATCAGCCTCCTTCAGGCGGCCTACAGCCTGCGCGACGTCAACGCCAACCTGAACACCGCCGCCATCCGGGTACGGAGGTCCTCCGACAACCAAGAGGCCGATATCGGCTTCGATGCCAACGGCAATCTGGACACCAAGACCCTCCGCGCCTTCGTCGGCACCTCCGCCAGCGATCGCGGCTTCGTGACGATCTGGTATGACCAGTCGGGCAACGGCCGGGACATGGTCCAGCCGCTGGGAGACAAACAGGGGCTGATTGTGGATGGCGGGCAGATCGTCACGAGATCGGATGGATCGGCAGGCATCAGTTTCAACACCCGAAATGGCGCCCGAGATGACTACATGTACAGCACAGGAATCGCCGCAAACGACTGGCGCAGTACGGTCATCTACTCCAAGGTGCAGTCGGAGGGTAGTGCGAATGGCTCGCTGTTCAATCTTGGCGAAAGCGGCAATGCCCGCCTTAATGCGTGCTATCCCGAAGCCGCCGGGAACAACGGCTACGTGTTTGATGTGACCACCTCGGTTCGCTTGGCTCGACCGGTGACCAACGGGAATAGTGCCTTGATAGGAAATGCCAACGATGTAGTGTTCGAGGCGCACTCGGGCAACACCACGGCTGGCAGCGCCGCCGCCAATTTCACCGACAGCGCAATGGCCATTTTCGAGAACGGGATCAATGTCGCCGCGACCAACTCCATGGTCGGCACCTTCTCGACCAGTTCCACATGGCAGTTGGCACGACACGCGGCTGATTCCCTGGATTATTACCAGCAGGTGATGCTCAACGAATTCATGGTCTATCTGGCTAAGGACAACAGCGTCCCCAACATGCAGTCACTGGAAGGAAGCGCTGCCAGCGACGTGCTGACCTACGCGGGCGAGACCGGCATCCAACGAATCGACGGCTTGGCTGGCCACGACACGCTCTATCTTTCGGGGTCGGTCAACCTGGATTTCGCCCAGATGCCCGGTGGTGTGCATGGTATCGAGCAGGTGTGGATGGACAACGGCCAGGCCAATACCCTGACCCTGAGCCGGGACACGCTGGCTGCCAATGGCAGCACGCCGCTCACCATCGTCATGGGCGCCGGCGACAGCCTGATATTGGACGGGGTTCGCATGGACTACGACGCCCAGCATCGGCAGGCGGTGATCGTCGGCCAGGACGGCAACGACGTGATCGTGAGCACCATCCTCAACGATGCCATGCGGGGTGGTGGCGGTGCGGACACTTTCACCTGGCTGGCCAACCATGGGGGGAAGGACACCGTCCTGGACTTCAATGCCGCCCAGGGCGACAAGCTCGACCTGACAGCGCTGCTTCAGCAGATGGCCGTCGGTGGTGAATCGCTGTTCCTGCAGAAACAGGTGGATGCCACAGGCCAGGTGTCGGTGCTGGTCGATTGGGACGGCCACGGAAACTTCCATCAGGCGGATCTGGTCATCTCGCTGCCCAATACGCTTGCCTCCGATCCCATCACCATCCAGACAGGCCAGGGAACCACCGTGTTGTGAGGCGGTCAGGAGGACGGTCGGGGAGACAAGCGCCGCGCCAATTGCGCGGCCTTGTCGGACAGGCGGCGCAGTTCCCGCCGCAGGTCCGCAGAGGAGGCTCCCCCGCCCGCCAGTCCGGCCAAGGCCTCGCCCAGCGCTGCCGCCTCACGTGCAGCCAGCGCGAGGTCACTTGGCGCCAGTACGGCTGCCACCGGGCTCGCCTGGCTGGCGGGGTGGTTGTCAAAGCGTGCCAGTTGTTCCAGTCGCGCGGGCAACGCGGACTGAACGAGCACGGCCTCCAGCCGCTGCCGCTGCTGCTGGTGATGCCAGCTCGGGCCGAGCGAACCTCGTTCAGCCATCAGTTGGCTGAGCCGCCCGTGGGCTGCGGCCTGCACGGCGCGTGACTGCAAGGCCTCACCCAGCAAGAGCGCGTCTTCGGCGGCGGCCTGCGCGGCCTCGCCTTGCTGCAGGTCGCTGAGCAGCAGCAGGCACTGCGCCTGCAGCCAGCGGTAGTCACAACGGCGGGCCGTTGCCAGCGCCTCGGTGACAAGTGTCATGGCCTGTACCGGGGCACCGCTGTCGCGCGCGCAGCGAGCGCGGTGCCACAGGGCCTCCGCTTCGTAGTCGCGGTGTCCGGCCTGGCGTGCCGCCGCCTGGGCTTCGTCCAGCAAGGGCTGCGCCGCCTGCGGGCCCAGCGTGGCACGGGAAGAGACGGCGCGGTTGAGCGCAATCTTGGCGCGCAGGTAGGCATCCCCCGCCAGCCCGGGATAGTGCGCCTCGGCCTGGTCCAGCACCCGGCCGCCACGCGCCCAGTCGCCGAGCGCAAAGCACAGGTGCGCCAAGCCGATGCGGGCCAGGCAGGCCCAGCGGGTGTCTGCGGGGGTCAGCTCCAGCGTCTGGCTCCAGGCGCCGCAGGCCTGGACATAGTCGCCACGCTGATAGTGCAGCCGGCCGAGCGCTTCGCTCAACTCCGCCGCATCCTCGCCGTCCTGCCCGTCCGCCGCCTGCCCGCGTCCCTGCACCTGCAGGGCACGGGCCAGCGCAGCCTCCAGCGCCTGTTGCAGCTCCGGCCCCCGCCCCCAGCGTTCGAGGATGAAAAACAGGCCCAGCAGGGCCTGTACAGGAGGCGTCGGTGAACCCGTGACCCAGCGTTGCAGCAGCGGGTGCGCCAGCGCGGGCCGGCGCATCAGCACGCGTTCCCATCGAAGCGGCGAACGCACCACGGCGCGCGCTGGCGCCCCTGAAGCGCCCTGCCGCGGCAGCGGGAAGATGCCGGACATGCCGACGTTCGCCGCCGCGGCTTACTCGGCCGCCGCCGCCGCGTTGCGCAGGCGGATGTGCAATTCGCGCAGTTGCTTCTCGTCCACGAACGACGGCGCACCGGTCAGCAGGCACTGGGCGCGCTGAGTCTTGGGGAAGGCAATGACGTCGCGGATGGATTCCGCCTTGGTCATCAGCGTCACCAGACGGTCCAGGCCGAAGGCCAGACCACCGTGCGGGGGCGCGCCATACTGCAGCGCGTCCAGCAGGAAGCCGAACTTCACACGCTGTTCTTCCGGGCTGATGTTCAGGGCCTCGAACACCTTGGACTGCACATCGGCACGATGGATACGCACCGAGCCGCCGCCCAGTTCCCAGCCGTTGAGCACCATGTCGTAGGCCTTGGCCACGCAAGCGCCCGGGTCGGTGACCATCAGGTCCTCATGGCCGTCCTTCGGTGCGGTGAACGGGTGGTGCACCGCTGCCCAGCGGTTGTTTTCCTCGTCCTGCTCGAACATCGGGAAGTCCACCACCCACAGCGGCGCCCAGCGGTCCTCGAACAGGCCGTGGGCCTTGCCGAACTCGCTATGGCCGACCTTCAGGCGCAGCGCGCCGATGGCGTCATTAACGACCTTGGCCTTGTCCGCACCGAAGAAGATCAGGTCGCCATCCTGCGCGCCGGTGCGGGCCAGGATGTCGGCCACGGCCTTGTCATGCAGGTTCTTGACGATGGGCGACTGCAGGCCTTCGCGGCCCTTGGCCACTTCATTGACCTTGATCCAGGCCAGGCCCTTGGCACCGTAGATCTTGACGAACTCGGTGTAGCTGTCGATCTCGCCACGGCTCAGCTGGGCACCGCCCGGCACCCGCAGGGCCACGACACGGCCACCCGGGGTGGTGGCGGGGGTGGAGAAGACCTTGAAGTCCACATCACCCATGATGTCGGTCAGCTCGGTGAACTCGAGCTTGATGCGCAGGTCCGGCTTGTCCGAACCGAAGCGGAACATCGCGTCCGAGTACTTCATGATCGGGTAGTCGCCCAGCTCGACGTTCAGCGCCTTGCGGAAGACATGACGGATCATGCCTTCGAACATCGCGCGAATTTCTTCCTCGTTCAGGAAGCTGGTCTCGATATCGATCTGCGTGAACTCGGGCTGGCGGTCGGCGCGCAGGTCTTCGTCACGGAAGCACTTGGTGATCTGGTAGTAGCGGTCGAAGCCGGCGACCATCAGCAGCTGCTTGAACAGCTGGGGCGACTGCGGCAGCGCGAAGAACATGCCGTCATGCACCCGCGACGGGACCAGGTAGTCCCGCGCACCTTCGGGCGTGCTCTTGGTGAGCATCGGGGTTTCGATGTCCACGAAACCATGCTCGTCCAGGAACTTGCGCGCTTCCATCGCCACGCGGTAGCGCAGCATCAGGTTGTTCTGCATGTACGGGCGGCGCAGGTCCAGCACGCGATGCGTCAGGCGCGTGGTCTCGGAGATGTTCTCGTCGTCCAGCGGGAACGGGGGCGTCACCGACGGGTTCAGTACTTCCAGCTCGTGGCAGAGCACCTCCACCTTGCCGCTCACCAGGTTGCCGTTCTCCGTGCCGGCCGGGCGCAGGCGCACCTTGCCCACCAGCTTCAGGCAGAACTCGTTGCGCACACCCTCGGCCACCTTGAACATGTCGGCGCGGTCAGGGTCGCAGACGATCTGCACCAGGCCTTCGCGGTCGCGCAGGTCGATGAAGATCACACCGCCGTGGTCACGGCGACGATGGGCCCAGCCCATCAGGGTCACGGTTTGGTCCAGCAGCTTCTCGCTGACTTGGCCGGCATAGCAGGTACGCATGGAATCTCTCCGGAAATCGGGTGTCGGTGGGCGCGCGTGGCTTTTGGACGCGCACCCGCATGAATGGGATGCTGAACGGAACGCAAACGGGGCACTGGCGGGGTCCCGCGGACCCTCAGGGTTGAGCGCTTGCCGGGGCGCTCAACCCGATCAATTTCGGCCGCTCTCCTGGGCTGCGGCCAACGCCTCGGTCGGCGGCGCCACCACGCCCATCGAAATGATGTATTTGAGCGCTTCATCCACGCTCATGGCCAATGGCCGCAACTGCGCCCGGGGCATCATCAGGAAGAAGCCGGATGTCGGGTTGGGTGTCGTGGGCACATACAGGCTCACATGCTCCTCGGCCGCAACGCCGCTGAGCCCGGACAACTGCTCCGCCACCTCACCGGCAGGCTTGCCGGTGACAAAGGCAATGGTCCAGGAATGTGGATGCGGGTAAGGGACCAGAACGGCTTCCCGGAAGGCATTGCCGCTGGAGGAGAACAGCGTGTCCGAGACCTGCTTGACCGAGCTGTAGATGCTCTTGACGATGGGGATCTTGAACAGCAGGCGGTCCCACTGGCGAAACCACCACTGCCCAAACATGTTGGCCACGAACATGCCGGTGAGCATCAGCGCACCCACCAGCACCAGCACCCCCAGCCCGGGGATGTTGTGCAGCTCGCGGATGGAGGCCCGGGCGGAATCCGGCAGCACCGCCTGGACGGCGGACAGCAGCCAGATGAACACACCGTCGATGATGCCCAGCACCCACAGCAGCACCCACACGGTGATGGCCAGCGGCAGCCAGACCAGCAGGCCGGTGATGATGTACTTTCTCATGCCAGGGTCCGGCCTCTTGGTTCAGTAGTCGTTCAGTGGCAGGCGCAGCCGCCGCCACAGGAGGTGCCGGAGCCGGAGCCCGAGGAGCTGGACGGACTTCCGGACGATGAATCGCCGGAGCCGCTGGCGGATGTGCCGCCGCCCGTCGTGCCACCACCGGACCCACCACTGGGCGTGCTTCCCCCGCCATCACTCGACGAGCTGCCGGAAGCTGCAGGTGCACTGGTGCCGCCGGAGCCGCCACGGAAGTCCGTGACATACCAGCCGGAACCTTTGAGCTGAAAGCCCGCAGCGGTCACCTGTTTGGTAAAGGCTTGCGCGCCGCAGGCCGGGCAGGTGCTCAGCGGAGCATCGGACAGCTTCTGCAGCACGTCCTTGGCGTGACCGCATGCACCGCAACGGTAAGCGTAGATCGGCATCGTGTTCGCCTGGGGTCAAAAACCGGAAATTATATAGAGGCGCAGCGGCTCGCCCCGCGCGGGGCCGTGCATCAGCCGCCGCAGCACACCGAGCGTCGGGTTTGCGTCACTTTGGCTTCGGTAGCTTCGGTATAGCTTCGGTTTGGGGCCAGTTCTGGCCGGGCGGCAATCGCCCAACGTCTGACTTCTTAGTGCGACATCCCGGCCATCCGGTGATGCGACCCCTGCACATCCTTGATGGCCTGGGGGCCCAGCGAGCCCAGCAGCATGCCCACGATGCCGGCCAGGAAGCCCGCCAACTGGGCCGGGAACAGCTCGCCGGCCGGCGTGAGCAGGAACAGCAGCCAGGCCACCACGCCCAGCGCGATGGCGAAGATGGCGCCCTGGGTGGTGGCACGCTTCCAGTACAGGCCAAACACCAGCGGCACAAAGGCGCCCACCAGGGTGACCTGATAGGCCCCCGACACCATTTCATAGATGGACGTGCCCTGCAGCGCCACCGCATAGCCACAGACGCAGATCGAGAAGATCAGCACGGCGATACGCATGGTGCGCAGCTCCTGCTTGTCCGACACCCGCGGGAAGAATTGGCGCCAGATGTTCTCGACAAAGGTGACCGACGGTGCCAGCAGCGTGGCGGAGGCGGTGGACTTCAAGGCCGACAGCAGCGCACCAAAGAAGATCACCTGCATCACAAAGGGCATGCGTTCCATCACCAGCGTGGGGATGACCTTCTGCGGGTCTTCGGCGATCAGTTGCTTGGCCTCCTCCGGCATGATGATCAGCGCGCTCACCACGATGAACATCGGCACGAAGGCGAACAGGATGTAGCAGATGCCACCGATCACCGGGCCGCGCGTCGCGGCATGTTCGTCCTTGGCGGACATCACACGCTGGAACACGTCCTGCTGGGGAATCGAACCCAGCATCATGGTGATGGCTGCCCCCACGAAGAAGACCACGTCGTGGAAACTGGGCTCCGGCAGGAACTTGAACATGTCCTGGCTGGTGGCCAGGGCGATCACCTTGTCGGCGCCACCGGCTTTGTCCGCCGCAAACCAGGCAATGATGGACAGGCCCACCACCAGGATGATCATCTGGATGAAATCCGTCACCGCCACCGACCACATGCCGCCGAACAAGGTGTAGGCCAGGATGGACGCCGTGCCGATGACCATGCCCACCGGGATGGAGATGGCGCCAGCCGACAGCAGGTTGAACACCAGGCCCAGCGCGGTCACCTGGGCGGACACCCAGCCCAGGTAGGACAGGATGATGATGAAGCTGCACACCACCTCCACCACCCGGCCATAACGCTCGCGGTAGTAGTCGCTAATGGTCAGCAGCGTCATGCGGTAGAGCTTGGCGGCGAAGAACAGACCCACCAGGATCAGGCAGAAGCCGGCGCCAAACGGATCCTCCACCACGCCGTTCAGTCCGGTTTGGACAAATTTTGCGGGGATTCCCAGCACGGTTTCGGAGCCGAACCAGGTCGCGAAGGTGGTCGTGATGATCATCACCAGGGGCAGGTGTCGCCCCGCAATCGCGAAATCGGCGGTGTTCTTCACCCGTTTGGCGGCCCAAAGGCCGATCGCGATGGTGACAAGCAGGTAAAGGATGACCAGGGTCAAAAGCATGGCGTCGGCCTTGGGAACTGACTGGGTAGGAAAAAGCGCGCGCGATTATCCCCGCAGAACGGCCGAACCTCACCCGGGTCTCCCCCGATCCATCGAACTTGTCACGCTGGTGCCCCGACTGATGGGCAGCAGGGCGCGCGGCTTCTGCGCTTAAGAACAACCTCTCTATTCACATATTTCAAGGAGTCTCTCATGGGATCTTCTATTGGCAACGCCACCGGCGGCATGAGTTCGGTGGCAACAGCCATCCAGCAACAGGAATTGGACATGACCTCGGCCGAAACGACCATGGCCAACACCCAGATTCAGAAGGACAAGATGAGGCAACAGGTCCAGAACAACAGGACGAACTTCCTGGTGGAACAAAGCCAATACAACGCCAAGGTCGGCGACAAGATCAATCTGAGCCACTGATAGTTCGATGGGACCCTTTAGGGGAGTTGTGCAGAGCTTCCTCAGGTCCCGCTCTCTTTCCCTACTTCATTTCAAACGGAGATTTTTTATGTCTTCAGGTATCAATCCATCGGTTGCGGCTCATCGCGAACAAGATGCTTATCGTCAAGGCGTCCAGGACGGCCGCATGGGCGGCATGCAAGGCCTCATGGGCCTGATGCGCATGTTCGGCGGCATGAGCGGCATGGGCGGCGCCATGGCCTTCGGCATGATGAGCAACATGATGAGCTCCCAAGGCTGCGGCTTTGGCCACCGCCGCTGGTAAACCCCGCAAGCGGGAGCCCGGTGTCCCCGGTCTGCTCCCGCTCCAAATTCCCAACTCCCTGAGGGAATCAGCATGAACACGACTGAACTCCAGCATGAACTGGCTTCCACCGAAGACGACCCAGGCTCATCCTCGAACGATCCCAACCATCCGGACGCGCTGAAACGCCAGTGCATCGCCGGGTTCATGGATCGCCATCCGGAAGCGTTTCCCCCTCCAGAGGCTGCCGTCACCTGGCTCGAATTCGTCGAGCAGCGCTGTGTACCCCAGGGACGTGACCAGCTCACCCTGGACATGGCCATCGGCCGCCTGATCCAGGTCATGCGCTCCGCGCAGGACGGCATCCCGGACCGCGCGGACCTGTCCGAATTCCTGCGCAAGGCCGAAGAGCAGGGCGGCGAGCGCTTCGAGCCTGACGCCGCCGTGCAGCGCCTCGCCTCCCCCGATGCGGCCGAGGAAGATGTGCAGGTCATGGCGCGGGCCATGTCGATGTACAAGACCTGCCTGGCCGAAGGCGTGGCCCAGGGCGACGAGATCACGAACGCCATCCATGCCGGCTTCGACCATGTGCCGGCCACCAGCCCCTTCATGCGCAGTCTGATCGAGACCGCCAAGGAGGTCACCCTGATCGACGTGCGCTACGCGTTGGGATTGGCATCATGAACCCGCTCGACCTGCCTGCCCGCGTGGTCCTTCCGGCCAGCGCCTCCGCCACCAGTCGGCCGGCTTCGTCGCAAGGCCGGGCATTCACCGATGCGCTGAAAGATGTGGCCGGCATTGCGCGAGACATTGCGACCGAACGCGTAGGCCTGGCCAGCCAGATGCGCCGCATCGTTGCAAGCGGAGACAACCGCCAGATGCCGCAGGTCTACAGCCGCATCCTGGACGCCAATGCGCGGCAGGATGTGCTGGCCACCGTTCTCACCAAGACGACGACCGGCATCGACCAGATCGTCAAGATGCAGTGAGCTTGCCGTGAAACCCCTGATCAACCGATGGCTGGCGGTGGCTGCGGCAACCGTGGTGCTGACCGCCTGCGACGCTCGTGTCGAGCTCTATGGCGGCCTGCCCGAACGCGATGCCAACGACATCACCGCCGCGCTGACGGACCAGGGGATCGACGCCCAGAAAGAGTCTCTGGGCAAGCAGCTCTTCGCCGTGCGGGTGCCCAAGAGCGATTTCAGCCGCTCGGTGGCGCTGCTGCAGGCGGAAGGGCTGCCCCGTCACTCGTTCACCCGTATGGGCGACATCTTCAAGAAAGACGGGATGATCTCCACGCCCACCGAGGAGCGCGCCCGCTTCCTGCATGCCTTGTCCCAGGAGCTGGAGAGCACGCTCTCGGGCATCGACGGCGTGGTCCAGGCGCGTGTGCACCCGGTGTTGCCCGAGCGTGTGGTGCCCGGTGAGCCCGTGCTGCCAAGCTCCTGCTCCGTGCTGATCAAGCACGTGCCGGGTTGGGATACCGCCGCTTACGAACCACGGATCCGCAAGCTGGTGCTGGCCAGCATCCCCGGCCTCGCAGAAGCGCCGGAGAAGGTGGCAGTGGTGTTTGTGCCGTCCGAGGGACTCGCCGTGCGCGACCAGGCCCTGGCCTATCGCGCTCACTCCGCTGCCAATGGCAAGCCCCCCCCTGCGGCACTGGGTCCGACGGCCCTCGCTGCAGCCCCTGGGGCTGTCACACCAGCTACCAGCGGTGCCTGGCAGGCGTGGGTGATCGGCATTACGGCCATGCTCATCGGTATCGGCGGCCCTTCTGCCTGGTTATGGTGGCACAAACGCAGGGCGCCGGCGGCGCCTCCGCCCCGCCGGGAGCGCTGACATGCCCGCCCTGCCACGCGCCACGGATGATGCTGGCCCAGCCGCCTGGTGGTCGCTGTGGCATGAGCCCTGGCTCGAGGCGCATCCGGGCTGGTGGCGGGGCTCCGACGGTCTGTCCCACACGCTGCTGGCACGTTTCCAGCACCCAGGGCCCGGCTGCCGCCTGGCCTACCGCACGTTCTGCCAATACTTTGGCATCGACACCGGCCTGGCTTCGCCGCGCCCGTTTCCGCTGGCGGCGGTCAACGACTTGCCGGCCCTGCCGCTGAGCCGCCAGGAACTGGTGGCGGCGGCCACGGCGCTGGGCCGCGTCGGTTACGCCAGCCATTGCCTGACCTCCTCCCGCCACGGGTTGGCGCGGCTGTTCTCGCAGGGCCATCAGGATGCCGGTGACGCGGATGCCTGGCGGGACGCGCTGCGTCAGGCCCGTGCCCGGCCCTTGGCGATGACCACCGGCCACGAGCCCCCGCCCGACGCCAGTGCCGCACAGTTGCAGCGCTGGGCACTGCCCTTGATGGCCCGCCTGATCGAGGACGCCGTGCCGGGTGCCTGGGCGCGCCTGCGGCTGCGTTTCGACCCCCAATGTTTTGCGCTGGAGCCCTTGGCGCCAGCCCCCTACCCCGTGGCGCTGCAGCGCCAGGCATGGCGCATCTGGCGCGCTGCCGCTCTCAACGACCTGTCGGACTACTCCCATGAAATCCCTCCTTCCGCCTCTTGACTGGCGCCCGGCCCGCTCAGAAGACCTGCCGGCCATGACCCGCATCTACAACGAATCGGTACAGGGTGGGGGCCACAGCCCGATGCTGGGCGACGCCACCCCCTATGGCCTGAGCCTGCAACTCAAGGAGGGCCGCGAGAACGGCTGGCCGATGTGGGTGCTGGCCTCGGGTTCCGACATCATCGGCTGGGCCTACTTGCGTCGTATCGTCTGGGGTGGCGCCGCCTGCAATGCGGTGGCCGACCTGTGGATCTACGTCGCCCGCGCCTGGCATGGCAGCGGCGTGGCCATGCTGATGGCGCGTCACGTTCATCCGCAGATCCTGCGGCATGGCTTCGACACCCTGACCTGCTGGATCCTCGGCGGCAACCGCCGCAGCCTCTCCCTGGTGCGGGGCTGCCGGCTCAAACGCTGGGCCGTTCTCCCCGACGTCGTCCGGTATGGCGATCGGACCAATGACCTCGAGATCTGGGGCGTCCGGGCGGACGACCCTCAGTGGCAGGACTACATGATACGAATGGACGCCCGATACCGGCGGCTCGAGCAACGGGCCCGGCTGGCGGGCGCGCCGGTCTTTGAACCGTCCAGGACCATCCCCGACGATGAGCGGGTGGACCTTGCCCACACACTGGCAGACGACTCCGCGGATGCTGTTGGCGCGTCGGCCGACGCCACTGCCGCCCCGGCCGACGCCGTCGCCGAGGCCCTGCAGACGGCCTGACCCCGTCCTGGTGACCACCATGCTGCAAATGCCCGACGCCTTGCTGATGCTTCAAGCCATCATCCTCGGCATGGGCCGCACGCTGGGCATGGTGCTGTTCCTCCCCTTCCTCTCCCGCCAGAACACCAGCATCATGATCCGCGGCGCGGTGTCGCTGGGGCTGAGCCTGCCGGTGGCCTTCGGCCTGTGGCCCCTCCTGGTCAAGGCGCCGCTCTCGATGCCGATGGTCATGATGCTGGCCATGAAAGAGGTCATGCTGGGCGCTCTACTGGGCATGCTGGCCGCACTGCCCTTCTGGGCCATTCGCGGCATGGGTACCCTGATCGACAACCAGCGGGGCGCCAACGCCGCCCAGCAGGTGAATCCGTCGTTGCAGGCCGACGCCACACTGATCGGTGAACTGGCCGAACGCGGCCTGGTGGCGCTGCTGGTGCAATGGGGCATGCTGCAGACCGTGTTCATGGTGCTCACGGAAAGCCTGGACCCCTGGCCGGTGCTCGCGCTGCTGCCTGACCTTTCCACCCACCGACACGAGATCCTGAGCGCGCTCGCGAACCTGGTCACCCAGGCCCTGGTGCTGGCCGGGCCGGTGCTGCTGGCACTGCTGCTGGTGGAATTGGGGCTCGCCATTGCAAGCACCGCCGTACAGGGCTTTGACGTGTATGCCTCCGGCCTGGCGGTCAAGACCTTGCTGGCCCTTTTTGTCCTGCTGCTGGTCAGTCCGGCGGTGCTTGAACACCAGGGTGAAACCGCGATTCGGTGGTGGCGCGAAGGCCTGCCGGCGGTGCTGGGGTTGAGACCCACGTGAGCAGGCACCGTGAGCGAAAAGACCCTCCCACCCACCCCCAGCCGCCTGAAGCAAGCGGCGGAGGAAGGCAACCTCGGTGTCAGCCAGGACGCGGTGCGCATCGTCAAGCTGCTGGTGATGGCCGAGTTCGCATTCGCGATCGAACCCTACTGGCGTCGCATGCTCGCCGAGATGGTGGACGTCGCATTGCGGTCGATCTCCCAGCAAGGGTCGGTCCCCCTCACCGGCATGAAGGAGACCACGCTGCCGGTGCTGCTCAGCGTGCTGCTGCTGGTGGTGACGCCCATGCTGCTGGCCTTCATGGCCACGCTGGCGCAGACCAAGTTCAACATCGCGCCCAAGGCACTGTCCAAAGGGGTCGATAAGCTGAACCCCGGCAACAACATGAAGCAACTGGTGTCGCCGCAAAAGCTGCTGATGCCGTTGCTGGGGCCCATCAAAGGCGGGCTGCTGCTGTGGGTGATCTACCTCGAAATACGTGATCGACTTCCGCTCGTGGGGCAGGCCTACCGCGTCACGCCGATGCAGGGGTGGATGCTGACCATGGAACTGCTGCACAGCCTGATGCGACAGTGCGTGGTGGTGCTCCTCATACTGCTGATCACCGACATCCTGCTGCAGCGCTACCTGGTCTGGCGCCAGTTGCGCATGGATATCAGCGAAGTGAAGCGGGACTACAAGCAAAACGAAGGCGACCCCATGCTCAAGGGCACCCGCAAGCAGGTGTCCAAGGAAATGGTCATGGGGGACGGGCCGGCGATGTCCGGCAAACAAAAACCCAGCGCGGTGGTGGTCAACCCCGAGCACATCGCGGTGGCCCTGCTCTACGAACCGGACGGCATGGACATGCCCATCATGCTGGCAGCCGAAAGCGACGAAGAGGCCATGGCCCTGCGGCGGTTTGCGCGTGAGCAGGGCGTGCCCGTCATCAAATATGTCCCGCTGGCCCGCCATCTTCTGGCCAGTGGCAAGCCGGGCGAAGCCGTGCCCGATCACACCATCCGTGCCGTGGCGCTGCTGTTCAAGGTGATAGAAGAATACGAACGCCTGGCGCCGGACCTGCTGCACCCCGAGCTGGGCTCACTGGCCGACGACATGGACATGGAACTCGCAGAGGTGGATGAGGAACTGGGCGAGGCGATGTTCGAGACGCCCACTTGAGACCTTTCGGACCGCGCCACACAACTTCCTGACGCTTCAAGCCTCTTCCTGGATCTGCTCGATCATCATGTCGAATTTCTCATGCCGCCTGGCGAGGCGCCGTTGCTCGAGTTGCGCACGCTCGAGCAACTGCTCTGCCGACGCCAGTGCACGCTGGCTGGCCACCACCGCCTTCCGGCGAGGAGGAATGCTGTCGAGCAGCTGCTGGTCGGCCTCGCGCCAGCGTCTCAAGGCCGCCCCCCCTTCCGTCGAGGCTTGGCGTTCCTGCAACAGACGTTGCCGTTCATCGGCCACAAAGGCCACCTGATCGTCGAGCGCCTGGCGGGCGTCGTCCAAGGCCCGCGCCGCGACGGACCAGGCATGGCGGGCTCGCGCCAGTGCGGCCTCGGCCAGGCGTGCCTTGCGCGCGGACAGTGTTTCCAGGGAGCGCAGGGGTGGCAGCCGACCGTCAGGCACGGGATCCGGGACGATCTCATGTGGCCAGCGCGAGGGGCGCTCGCCCATAGGCGGCGCCCCATCTTCGCCTGCCATGCTGCCGAAGCCGGTCATGAGGCACTCACGCGGCAATGCCCGCCAGGGCCATCATGCGAGCAATGCTCTCGTCCATCGGTGCGGGGGTTCGGGTGTCCTGACGGAGGAAGTCGACCACCTTGGGGTAGTCCGCCACGATGCGATCAGTCTCCGGGTCCTGCCCGGCCCTGTACTCGCCCAGCCGGACCATCAGTTCCATGTCCCGATAGCCGGACAGCACCTGGCGCAGACGCGTGGCGGCCCGGCTGTGCTCGCGTGGCACGATGTTGCTCATCACGCGGCTCAGGCTGGCCAGCACATCCACGGCCGGGTATTGGCCCTGTTCCGCCAGCTTGCGGGACAGGACAATATGGCCGTCCAGCAGCGACACCGCCTCTTCGGAGATTGGATCGGACCGCAGCTCGCCTTCCAGCAGCACGGTGTAGAGGGCGGTGATCGAGCCGCCGGCAGCATTGCCGGCCCGTTCAATGAGACGGGGCAGCATCGCGTAGACCGAGGGCGGGTAACCCGCCCGGGCCGGCGCTTCGCCGGCAGACAGGCCGATCTCCCGCTGCGCACGCGCCAGCCGGGTGAGCGAGTCGATCATCAGCAACACGTTGAAGCCCTGGTCCCGCAGGCCTTCCGCGATCGCGGTGGCAGTGAACGCTGCACGCACCCGCTCGATGGAGGTGCGGTCCGAGGTGGCACAGACCATGACCGTACGGGCCATCAAGTCGGGCGGAAATTCGTGTTCGGTGAATTCGCGGACCTCGCGCCCCCGTTCGCCGATCAGCCCCACCACCACGATGTCGGCCGGGCTGCCCCGGCCCACGGCGGCCATCAGCGTGGTCTTCCCACAACCCGGGCCGGCGAACAGGCCGACCCGTTGGCCCTGGCCCATGGTGGCGAGGGCGTCCAGGCTGCGCACGCCTGTCGGGAAGCGGTCCTTGATGCGCCAGCGTTCCACTGGAGGCGGCGCGTCGGCATTGACCTTGCGCAGCGTCACCCCGTCCTGGCCGGGCAGGAGCGCCGGTTTACCGTCCAGCGGCAGGCCGAACCCATCCAGAATGCGGCCCTGCAGGGCGGCCCCCACCGCCACATGATGCGAGGTCCGCAAGGGCCGCACCAGGCAGCCGGCGGAAATGCCGTCCAGCGGCGCCAGGGAGGACAGCAGGACCTGAGTCCCCTGGAAACCCACGACCTCGCACCGCCAGATCTTGCCCGGCTGGTCCGGGTCGAAGACTTCGCAGAGCTCGCCCACGCTGGTGCCCGGCACTCGCGCCTCGATCAGCATGCCGGTCACCCGATGAACCTTGCCGAAGCTGCGGGTCACCGGCACCTGCGCCATGGCGGAGCGCCACGCGCCCACCTGACGGTGGATCGGCCGCGCAAGCTTCACCATGGCAGCAAGACCCGTTCGGGCCCCTCGAACACCAGCGTGCCTGCCTTGATCTCCATCAGCCGCCAGTCGCCCTCGGCGTCGCCGGGTACCAGCACGCGCCCCGTCCCCAGCACCACGCGGCTACGAGGCCCCATGACGACCTCCCTGACTTCGAAGGGCAAAGTGATGGCCGTCGCACCACGCAGAAGGGTCACACCGGCCACACTGGCGGGCGCTTCGCGGCGCCGGGCCAGCGCAGGCGTGGCCGCCGCGACGGGGTCTACCAGGTCCATCGCGGCTGGGGCATCCTCAGTGGGCATGCCGACCGGCTCTCCAACCATCTGCGGCGCCTGCGCGGGGGGCCGATTCATGGGCGAAGGGGCGGACGACCGGACGGGCGGGCTGGCGACCGCATCGCCAAAGGCGGGCAAGCCAAGCTGCAACGCAATGGCCGCCAGGCCAAACAGGGTGAATGCCGCGCCGCCCACCAACACCAGCGTGCGCTGCAGCACCGGGCCGCGAAGTGCTCGCGTGCCAGCCTGGCCAGCGGCGCCACGACCGATTTCCGGGACCAGGGGGGCTGCGCCCTTGGGCGACACCGCCCAGGGATCGTCCAAACCCACGACATCGCCACCGGCCGGGGTATCGGGAATCCAGTCATCAAAATCGAGTTCGGCATCGGCCTCATCGGCATCGACATCGGCCGGGGGCCCATCCACGGCAACCGCGCCATCCGCGGACGCATCCTCGCCCCCCATGAGCGCGCCGCCAGCGGCGTGGCCATCGCCAGCGACCGCCGTGTCATCCGAAGCGGGCCGGTCTGCCGGATCCGTCCACGGCGTCCACGGGGCGTGGCCGGGCTGAACCTCCAGCCAGACGCCGCCCGTGCCAAACGCCTGCCCGATACCCACAACACCTGCGGCTTGTATCGGCTGGCCCGCTTCATCGGTGAGCCCGCCTTCCAGCGGCTCCAGCACCGGGCGGCCCTGCGCGTCGAGCCCGATGCGCAAGAGCACTTCCGGCATTTGCTCATCCAGCAGCAGCATGTCGCAGTCATCACCACGGCCGACGGTGATCGGTGGGTCCAACGGTAAGGCAGCACCGGCTTGAAGGCCGGTGAGTACGCGTAGTTCGAGCATCGTCACCGCCGCCCCCTCGTCGGGTTTCAGCGGGAGTGCTTCCTTGTGTTGCAGGCTGTTCATGTCAGTGGAGGTCTGAATAACCGCTGTAGCCGGCCGGGGACGCGACCACCGTGAGGACGTTCACACGGTAGTCCGGAGGCAACTCGGACATGCCGATCACCGCCATCTCCGGGATGCGGTCCGCCAGCAGCTTGCGCACATGGGCGCGGATGTCCTGGGCGCAGATGACCACGGTGGGATGGTGCTGGTCCACCGCCGTCAGATAGGCTTGCGACAGCCGGTCGACGATCCCGTCGGTGGTCTGCGCGTCCAGCGCGAGGAAGTCGCCGTAAGCGGTTTGGCGGATTGAGCTCCGCACGGTCGACTCCAGTTCACTCTCCAGCATCAGCGCCCGTAGCTCACGGCCCACCGACAGGCTTTCGCAGATTTCGCGCTGCAGCGCCGAACGGATGCATTCGGTGAGGATGGCCGGGTCGCGCTCACGCGGGCCCCAATCGATCAGCGCATTGAGGATGACCGGCAGGTTGCGAATGGACACTCGCTCACTGAGCAGGCGACGGAACACATCGGACATTCGGCTCAGCGGCAGCGCCCGCTCCAGCTCCTTGGCCACTTCCGGCATGCGGGTGGTGGTCCACGCCACGATGCGCTGGCACTCCTCAATACCGAAATAGCTGGGGCCGTTGCGCGTCAGGGTTTCATCCGTCAGCGACCGCAGGCGCTCCCAGCAATCCTGCACATCAGACGGGGGGTGTGACAGTTCGCTGATCTGTGCCTTCGACAGCCACAAGCGCACGGACCCCGCCATGCCACCGCGCAGCTCCATCTGCTCGGCGGGCAGGTCCACACCCGGGGCCTCCTCGTGCAGCCAGGAGCAGGTCATCAGGCTTTCGTCCAGCTTCAGGCCAAACACACGCACTTCGCCGTGGCAGAACTCCAGGTCGACATCGTCGAGCTTCACGGCTTCCTCCACATACACCGGAGGCATCATCAGCCCGATGCGCAGCAGCAGGTCATTGCGAACCGTGCGGCACAGGTTCGTGGCCTTGCGAGCCGCCGCAGGCTCGACGCGGTCGCTGACCCGGACCACGAAGGCCCGGATGATGTCGAATTCCTTCTCGGGCTCCACCTCCTGGGCCTTCTTCTTCTCCTCTTCTTCTCCCTTCCTCATGGTGCGCCACAAGCTGCACAGACCGACGGCGGCCGACCCGCCGGCCAGGCAGAGAAAGGCGGGCAGCGGCATGCCCGGAAGCAGGCCGAACGCAACCATGGCGCCGCTGGCGGTGACCCAGGCCTTGGGTTGCGCCAGCAATTGATCGGTGAGCTGCTTGCCAATGTTGCCGCCGGCCCCGCCGGGCTTGGACACACGCGTGACCAGCAGGCCGGCCGTCATGGACATCAGCAGCGCCGGAATCTGGGCCACCAGGCCGTCCCCGACCGTCAGGATGGCATAGACCTTGAGGGCCTCGCCAGCTGCCATGTCGCGCTGCAGCACCCCCACGGCCAGCCCGCCGATGAGGTTGACCAGCACAATCACGATACCCACGATGGCGTCGCCCTTGGCGAACTTCATCGTGCCGTCCATGGCGCCGAAGAACTGACTCTCCTCGGTCAGCATGTCCCGCTGCGCCGTGGCCTCTTCCTGAGAAATGCCCCCGGACTTTCGTTCCATGTCGATGGCCATCTGGCGGCCCGGCATGGCGTCCAGCGAAAACCGCGCGCCGACCTCCGCCACCCGTTCGGAGCCTTTGGTGATCACGATGAACTGCACCACGGTCAGCACCAGGAAGACGACCAGCCCCACCACCAGATTGCCACCCACCACGATTTCGCCGAAGGCCGCAATGATGTGCCCCGCTTCCGCGCTCAGCAGGATCTGCCGGGTGCTGGCCACGCTCAAGGCCACCCGGAACAGTGTGGTGACGAGGAAGAGCGAGGGGAAGGCGCTCAGGCCGGTGGTGTGCTTGATCTGCAGCACCAGCACGATGAGAAAGGCGGAGGTGCACAGGTTGACCGCGATCAACAGGTCCAGCATCCATAACGGCACTGGCAACAGCATGGCGAACACCACCGCCACCACCAGGATGGTGACGACGATCTCGGCGCGTTCGCCACTGGGCACCAGGCGAGACGCCAGCGCCCTGGAGGCCGCAGCGGCGCCTTCAATGCGCCCGGCCGGGGCGGCACCCGGGCCGGGCTTGGCGGTGGGGGTTCCGGAGCTGTCCATGTAGGATCAGTGCGGAAAATCTATCCTGTGTGCAGCCCTCGCCAGGGTTCCGAAGCGTCAATTCTTGACGCACCGCATGATGTCAGGCCGCAGGCGCGACGGTCGTGATGGCATCCCGCTGGAGTTTTCCGTTGACGCTGAACACGCCTTCGCGCCGGTAGTGCAGGCCCTGGGCTTCGCGCAGCCAACCCTGCACGGCCGTCTTCGCATCGATGCTGATCCACACACTTTCCGGGTACTGCCCCACCTGCTTCATGAGCTCGAGGTCGAAGCGCAGGCTCTGGGCTGGGCCAATCTGCTTGAGCACATCGCTGCGGAGCTTCTCCAGCTTGGGCCGGGGGGCGGCGGTGCGGCACATATCCATCAGAAGGCGCAGCAGCTTGCCGTTTTCGGCCGGCGGCAGCTGGAGCGCCCCGGCCAGGGTAGCGACGTGACCATCCATGGTCCGGATCACGGCCATCAGATGCGCCAGCGACACACTCAGCCCGACGAACGCCCCTGCCTGTTCGAAGCGCCCCTCCCCAGGCAGGCGCTGGACCTGGTCCGACAGGGCCTTGAGCCCCTCCGGGGTGCCGATGGCGTCCATCAGCATGCGTGCGCTCAACGGGGAGGAGAGGTACTGCAGCAGCGTGGAATCAGTGCCGGTGACCGTGCCCTCGCCGGTCTTGCTGGCACTTTCATAGATTTTGATGAGGTGCGAGACCTGCGCGGGATCCGGTGCTTCGAGGCTTCGAAGCGCCTGCACCGTCGCTGCAGTCTCCGGACTCGTCTGCGACTGGCTTAGCAGGCCCTCCGCCAAGCCCAGCACGAGAATTCGCTCTTCCGGGCGCAGCGACTGGGGCTTCAGGCGCTCCAGGGCCCCTTCGCGGTCCGTCAGGAAGTCGCGAGCGAACATACGGGCCCGCGTGTTCAGGATCTGATAGCCCTCATGCCCGGCCATGAGCCGCATCACCGCCATTACCTTCTCCACCGGCAAGGCACGCTGAACCTTCTCGGCTTCGCGGACGTGGTGATCATGCAGCTCGTCGTGGACCTCGGCCTCTTCACGTTCACTGGACTGGAAGGTAATTTCCTCGAAGGCCTCCAGACCCAGGCCGGCCGTGGGCGACCGGGTGAGCGACAGCGGCGGGAGCGTCTGCTCCTGCCGAGCCCGCTCCAGACGCCTGGCGTCCTGCACATGCCGGTTCTCCTGTGCACGCCGGGCCGGGTCCGGACGCCCAAGGTCGTGCTCCATGGGTGTCGGCAAAGTCGCGGGCATGGAACGGATGGATGTCATGTCAACTCCAGAAGAAAAGTAACGCGCGAAATTCAGGGGAAGGTGCAGGATTCAGGGCAGGACCCGCGCTGTGACGATGAACAGCCGTTCCCGTTCGTCGCTGATCACGCTCTCGCCGCGAAACAGCCAGCCCAGCAGGGGCACGCTGTCGAGTCCGGGGACCCGGCTGTGGGAGGACTCGGTGTTCTGGCGGCGATACCCGCCCACCACCAGCGATTCACCCGGACGCACCACCGCCTGAGTGCTGACCGAACTGTTGCCCACCAGCGGTGCGGAGGAATCGGCGGCGTTGTCGGCCAACGCGCCGTCCTCGATGTCGAGGGTGACCCGGATGGTGGCGTCGTTGCCACTGCCCATGACGCTGGGCGTGACCCGCAGCATGGTGCCTGCACTGACGGTTCGCAGGTCCGCCGTGCGCTCACCCACCAGCTTGACGTAGACCGACTGGCTCATGTCGAGCACCGCAGGATGGTTGTCCTGCGTGAGGAGGGATGGCCGAGACATCACCTGCGCCTGGCCGCGCGACTCCAGTGAGCGCAGCCGCAGGCTGAGGCGGTCCGTGGCCCACAGCACCATCGAGGACCCTCCCGCCACGCTGGAGCTGCCATCGCCAGCGATGTTGCCGGCGGCATTGACCTGAACGCGCGCGGCGCCGGACCCCGCAGACAGATCCACTGCCCATTCGCGCAGCGCGTTGACGTTCACGTCCAGGATGGTGACATTGATCTCGACCTGACGCGTGGCCACGTCCAGTTCATCGATCAGGGAATCGTATTCAGGCCGCCGGGAGGGCAGGTCCCACACCAGCACCGCATTCAGCGGCGGGTAGGCAGCAATCGCAGGCAGGCGAGCCAACTCGGCCGACAGCTTCGCGCCCTCACCACCGGTTCGGTCGCCGCTTTTGCGCGCCGACGGCGTCAGCAAACCCTCAGGCAGCGGGGACGACAGAAAGTCCCGCCCCCCCAGACCGCCGAGGGCGGCCAGGCTCGACAGCGGCGTTGCAGCACCCATGCCGGGGTCGGTCACACCAACACCTGGCGCCGACAATGACCCCGGCCATGAATTCGACAGGGCCCCGGTCATCGAACCCATGCTTGAACCAAGGTTCGCCCCCGGCACACCACCCGGATCCTCGCGCTGGCCCGATGCCGGCGCTATCAGTTGCTTCAAGGTAGAGGCCAGCCCGGGCTGCCGTGTCGTGATGCCGCGCACCTGCACTTCCCGATCCTGGGCAGTGGCATGCTTGAGGCGGAACACCATGAGCTTGGGACGTTCAACTGTTTCCGCCTCTTTTTTAGGCACCTCCAGCGCAGCCTTGACGGCGTTGACGTAGCTGGCCGGCCCCGACAGCAGCACCATCGGTGGGTCAGTGTCCAGCTCGCCCCAACCGAACCTGGATTCAAACAGCCCCAGCCCGACCAGCGCCTGCCGGGCTGCAGCGGCCGTCTGGCCATTGAGCACGACACGGTCGCTCACCGACGCCGACTGGGCCGACACGTAGAGGATGCCCCGATAGACATACCAGTCCATCGACAGGCTCTGCGTCAGTTGATCGAGGAAGGCGGCCGGCGCACTGCCGCGCTCCGGCAACACCAGCATGCGTCGCTGCCCCAGCTTCGGATCCGCCAGGCGCAACTCCACACCCATGGTGCTGGAGAACTGCCGCAGCACCGACTCCAGCGTGGCCTGGTCATCCGCACGATTGCTGTAGCGGATGTCCTGCCAACCAGGCGGGGTGGTGGCTTGGGCCGGCAGATGCCAGGCGGACACGAGGAGCGCTGCGGCAAGCAGCCCGCGCAAAAGCGCAGGCGGCCGCAAAACGCCGGAGCAGCAAAGGGTGTTCATCAGATCTTGCTCGTGACTTTCTTGAGCAGGCCGTGACGCAGTTGCAGTCCGATCTTGCCGGCCCAGTTCACACGGTCCATTTCCAGCTTGGCGTCGAGAAATCGACGGGTTCCCTCGGCGTCCATCACATCGATCGTCTCGAGGCGCTTCTCGATCTCGATCTGGCGCGACTGCATCTGTTGGACGAAAGGGGACAAAGGGTCGTAGTTGCTCATGCTGGTACTCCTGGGCGTTCGTGGGTGGGGTGGGGATCGATATCGACATGGGGATCGACATCGGGATCGACATCAGAGGCGGCACTGTTGGCCAGCGCGGCATGCAACGCGGTGACATTGGCCTGGAAATCGGCCTGCACCGTGCCGGCGGAATGCGTCAGCACGCAGGAGCCTCGCGCGATCGAAGCATCCGCCTCGAACGTCCATGGCGCCTCCTTGCCAGCCGGCGCCACCATCGGCAGGTCATCGGGATGGACGTGCACCACAGCTTCGTCCTTCAGTTTCATGGCGCCCCATTCATCCAGCACCAGTTCGACGCTGGATTGCACGGGCCAGGCCTCGGGCAGCGCCAACATCAGGCGCTTGAGCGCGTCGCGCGCCACCTGAGCCACCAGGTCGGAGGCTGAAGCACGCAGGTCACGCCGCTCGTTCTGAAGGGATCGCGACAGCAGCGCCACCTCCGCCAGCACACGGGCCTCGCAGGCCTCCCGCTGGCGAAACAGCTGTTCTCGCTGACGCGCCCGGGCCGCACGCAGGCGTGCCGCGCATCGAGCGCGCACCGCGCCCGTGAGGTCGGCGGCCTTCACCACCACCTGCAGGGCTTCCGCCGACAGCACGCCATCCTCATCCTCAAGGTGGTGATGGGTGCCGGCCAGCCGGTGGCGACGGGTGATCCAGTTCGGGTTCATGGTGCTGATGTAGTTGCCGAGAGCCCTCAACCGGTTCTCAAGCGAATCGCTGATCGAACGAAAACTTGTGGAACCGCATGGGCGGGATGACGCACATGAACTCTTTTGTCATCCGAACCCTACTGAACTCTCGCCGAACCCCGCGCCGAATCGGTTCCCCCACTGAGGACCTCGGCGCCCCGCCCTTTCCTTTCTTCCGCAGCCCGCCTGCGCCTGCCTATGCCATCCGCTCCTCACGGTCTCGAGAGACGTTCCTCCCACGCCGTGCGGTTGCGCGCCGTGACCAAGGCCCAGCAACACCTGTCCCAGAGGCTCATGGGTGGCGTGATGATTCCACTCGACCAACCCGACCTGCCCTGGACCCGCCTGGAGCTCACGCTGGCGCCCGGGACCACCTGGTCCGGCGAAGCTGCCGAGTCCCTGCGCCTGCAGGGCCGCTACGGGCGGCTGGAAATGGCCGATACCGCCCTGCTCACCCTGCTCAGTGGTGTGCAGTACCCCGACCAGCTATCTCCGGCGATCGCGCTTGATCTGCACCGCATGGGCCTGGCCAATATTCCAGCGCCATTGACGGAAATCATGGGTGGCCCATTCCATGTTCTTGCTCCAGATCAAGAGAAAGACGAGAAAGGAAATGACCTCCCTTGTTTACTCACCTTGACTGATATCAATGGAGAGTCACAGACGTTTTTGATCAAAGCGTCGCTCGACACCTTGCTCCGCTGGGTGGATGGCGCCGGGTGGCAGCGGCATGCCGTGGACTGGCATGCGCCGTCACTGCGTGGCAGCACCTTGGCAGGGCTTCGCTTCTCTGGCGGCATGCACCTCGGAAGACGGCAGATGCCGCTTCGGCGTCTGCGCGAATTGCGTGTGGGAGACGCCCTCCTGATTCCCTCAAAGGATGGGTTTTCGACGCCACCTCTCCGCATGATTTTGGGATCAGCGCTAGTTAACTTTAGTCAACCAGATGGCGACTCCTATGTCTTTGAAGGATGGGTTGTCGAGGCGCCTCCCCTTTCCAATCCGTCTCATGTCAAGGCAATTGAAAAGGTCCCAAACATCATGGACGCGTTGAAAGTCGATCTCGATTTCGTCGTCGGCCGGCTCTCGATGACAGTTGCCGAATTGGCCGCGGTCATCCCCGGTCGGATTCTCCCGCTTGAATTGGCGACACCCCCTCGTGTTCGCATCGTTGCGCACGGCACCGAATTGGGGTTTGGCGAATTGATTGATGTCGAAGGCCGTTTGGCGGTCGAGATCACCGAGTGGGGCACTCGGCCATGAACATCAATGCCTACGACCCGGTCACGCTCGTCATTCTGCTGGCGGGTCTGGCATTGCTTCCTTTGCTGTTGGTGTGCACCACCAGCTTTCTCAAGATCTCCATGGTGCTGCTGATCGTGCGCAACGCGCTGGGCGTGCAGCAGGTTCCACCAGGCATGGCGGTCAATGCCATTGCACTGGCGGCCACGCTGTTCGTCATGGCGCCCATCTTCAATGACATGGCCGGTCGGCTCCAGCTGGGCACACCAGCCAGCGGCTCTCCTGCAGCTGCCAGCGTCCAACGCGGGCCGGCCTCGGGCCGCATCGGGCTTGAGCAGGTGGCCTACGCCGCCGAGCCGCTGCGCGATTTCATGCTCGCCAACACCCTGCCCGAACGCCGCCAGAAGTTTGTCGATCTGGCCCGTCACCAATGGCGGCGGTCGACGTTGGTCGCACCCGGCGAACGCGACTACGTGGTGCTGATCCCCTGCTTCGTCATCTCGGAGCTGGAAATGGCGCTCAAGGCCGGTTTTGTTCTCTACGTCCCCTTCGTGGTCATCGACCTGCTGCTGTCCAACCTGCTTCTGGCGCTGGGCATGCAGATGGTGTCGCCCATGGTGGTGTCGCTACCCCTCAAGTTGCTGCTGTTCGTGGTCCTGGATGGATGGACGCGGCTGTTTGAAGGCCTGGTCAATTCCTATGCATGAAGGCATGCCTGAAAGGATCCATCGTGGTTGAAACCATTCACTTCTTCCAGAAAGGCCTGCTGGCCGTGATCTGGCTCTCGCTGCCCTCGCTGGTGGTGGCCGTGATCGCAGGGGTGATCGTCTCGCTGCTGCAGACCATCTTGTCCATGCAGGACCAGAGCATTCCCTTCGCCGTCAAGTTGATGTCGGTCGGCGTGACGCTGGCGGTCACCGGGCGATGGATGGCCCTGCAGATCCTGGCACTGGGCGACCAGGCACTGGCAGCCTTGTCCACCTTCGGAGGTCGGTCATGAACGCCGCCGCGCACCTCCCCCTGCCCTTCCGTCCCCCGCAAGCGATTACCGGCGACAGCCGGACACCGTCGGGGCCCTGCGTTCCTCAAGAGTCTTCAACACCCATCATGACTGACACCGAACACTTGGCCCGGGATCGCCAACAACAGGTCCTGTTGCACATCACCCGCATCGCCAGGGAGTCGCGCAGCGATTCGAGCAAGCTCAAGCGCTTCCTGCGCCGCTACGAACGCTCGCCTGGTGAGCTGGACGACATCATCCAGGATGCGCTGCTGGAGGCCACCCGCTGCAGTGACCGCTACATGGCCAAGTCGTCGGTGGAGACCTGGTTCTTCGGCATCGCGGCCAACGTGGCACGCAACCATGTCGCGCGAAGCGCCAAGCGCAGCAGCCAGGTGGAGAGCCTGGACGCCACACCCTATGTCGCCGATGGAGAAACCGCGCAACGCGCGTCCGAGTCGGTGATGGATGTCAGCCAGTGCGTGTCCTATCGCCAACTGGCCCGGGTGGTGGATGACACCTTGTCCACCCTGTCCCCCGACTTGCGCGGCACCTTCCACCTGGCCTGCCTGGAGGAGGAGTCCTACCGGGATGTGGCGGAGATCCAGTCGATCCCCATCGGCACAGTACGGTCACGGGTCAACCGCGTCCGCACCCTGCTCCGCTCCAAGCTCCAGCAGGGCTTCGCCGACTACGCGAGCTGAGCGGCGCAAGCGCTGCGGTCAAAGACCCAGCCAGCGGGTGACAAGCTGGGTCGCGACCAGGGCCACCATGAAGCCGGCGACGCCCCACAGCAGGGCTTGCAGCAGGTGATTGGTGCGGCGCTGCTCCTGCAGCAGCTGGCGGGCCAGCTCGTCGCGGCCACCGTCGGCGCGTTGGCGCAGGGCCTCGTGCATCAGCCGAGGGAACTCGGGCAGCATTTGCGCAAAGCGCGGTGCTTCCTTCTTCAGATGATGGACAAAGGCCCGCCAGCCGATCTGCTCATCCATCCAGCGTTCCAGGAAAGGCTTGGCCGTGGCCCAGAGGTCCAGCTCCGGATCCAGCTGTCTACCCAAACCTTCAATGTTGAGCAGCGTTTTTTGCAGCAAAACAAGCTGGGGTTGAATCTCGACGTTAAATCGTCGCGAAATCTGAAACAGGCGCATCAGCACCTGGCCCAGCGAAATGTCCTTGAGCGGCTTGTCGAAGTGGGGCTCACAGACGGTGCGGACCGCGCCCTCCAGCTCGTCCACCCGCGTCTGCGGGGGCACCCAGCCGGATTCGATGTGCAGCTCCGCCACGCGTTTGTAGTCACGCCGGAAGAAGGCAATGAAGTTCTGGGCGAGATAGTCCTTGTCCACCTCGGTCAGCGTGCCGATGATGCCGAAGTCCAGCGCCACGTAGCGGCCGAAGGTCTGCGGCTCCAGGCTCACCTGGATATTGCCGGGGTGCATGTCGGCGTGGAAGAAGCCGTCGCGGAACACCTGGGTGAAGAAGATGGTGACGCCGTCGCGCGCCAGCTTCTTGATGTCCACCCCGGCCTCGCGCAGCCGGTCCAGCTGCGAGATGGGCACCCCCCGCATGCGCTCCATGACGATGACGTCGCTGGCGCACAGCTCCCAGATCATCTCCGGCACCAGCACCAGATGCAGGTCCTGCATGTTGCGGCGCAATTGGGCGGCGTTGGCGGCTTCGCGGACCAGATCCAGCTCGTCGTGCAGGTAGGTATTGAACTCGGCCACCACCTCGCGAGGCTTGAGCCGCCGGCCATCGGCCGAGAAACGTTCCACCCAGCCCGCCAGCGTGCGCATCAGCGCCAGGTCGTCCTCGATGACGTCCAGCATGCCGGGCCGCAGCACCTTCACCGCCACCTCGCGGCCATCCGGCAGCACGGCGAAGTGCACCTGGGCGATGGACGCACTGGCGACGGGTTCCGCCTCGAAACTGGCAAAAATTTCTTCGATTCGTCGGCCGAAAGCCCGTTCGATCAGGGCGCGGGACTGTTCTGCCGGAAATGGCGGCACGTTGTCCTGCAGCCGGGACAGCTCGGCCACCATGTCTGCCGGTACCAGGTCGCGGCGGGTGGACAGCAACTGCCCGAACTTGACGAAGATCGGGCCCAGGCGCTCCAGCGCCATGCGCAGGCGCGCGCCACGCGGCGCATCCCAGGCCCGGCCGACCGAAATGAGCCTCCGCAGGAAGCGGAAGCGACGCCGCTTCAGGGTAGAGAGCGCCAGCTCATCCAGGCCGAAACGGTACAGGGTCCAGACAATGACCAGCAGGCGGGAGAAATACCTCATGATGGACAGCAGACGTTCATGCCCGTCCTGACCCGTCCGGCATGAAGCGGCCCGCCTGGCGCGCCAGCAGCGCCAGCCCCTGGGCAGCCGCCCGGCCGAAGCGGCCCAGCTGATGCGCCACGGCCGGCCCGGTGATGGCCGCCAGATCGTCTTCGATGTCCCAGCGCAGGTTGTCGATCAGCCAGTTGATCTCGCCCGCCAGTTGCGCATCCCCCTGCACCCGCACGTCCGGACGTTCCCCGGAGAGCAGCCCCAGGGCGGCGGCGGCCGGATTGGATGCTTCAAGTTGTATATCCAGGTCCGGTTCTTGCTCTGGGCTTTCCCCGTCATTCAACCGTTCCAGAAGACCGGCGGGCGTGATGCGCAGACGCAGGTCTGGCGCGGCAGGCAGCAGGCGGGGCCAACCCGCCAGGTGCAGCCGTACCGTCCGGCCGGTGTGCGGCGCCAGTCGTGTCGTCGCGATCGGCTCGCGCGACATGACATGGTTGAGCAACAGCGTGATGCGATCCTGCACTGCAGGGGCCAAAAGCTTGGACCATTCTTGAAGCATGGGGCGGATTGTAGGCAGACGCGGCCCGAAGGTAGGGGGTCATCGGTTACGAGTGATGCGTCAGATTTGAGAGAGAATTTCCGGCTCCGGCCGGGATGAGGGAGTAACCCGGCAGCCACGCCCCGCGCGTGGCCAGACCGGGAGGGTGCGGACAGCGCCGCCACGTCTGGCCAAAAGGGCAGGACGGGCGGCCAGGCTGGTGAGGCCAGTCCGTGGGCAAGAGGGAAGCAACCAAGGACCACAGGGTGATGTTTGAGGATCGGAACTACAAGAGAACCTTCTACAACGCGCCGCAATCGGTCCAGTCCTTCATCGCGGCGTTTCTTGAGCCCAGCCTGATCGTCCTGGTCTATCTGGCGGTGCTGGCCTGGTTTGGGGAGCCGGTGATGCGCTCCACCTACACGCTGTGCATGCTGGTCTTTGCGCTCACGTTTCCGGGGCGCAACCATTTCGGTGAACATCCTGCCAGTGCCGTGACCGACATCATCGGTTCATGGCTGATGCTGCTGCTCATCCTCGGCATGTTTGCCTATGCGACCAGCAGCTTCCATTATTTCGAGCGCGACGTGCTGCTGTGGTGGGCCGTGATCACCCCGCTGAGCCAGATCGTGGCGGTGGAGGTCGGGCGGCAGATCCTGCGCTGGCGCGCCCGCCAACCCTGGATCCGCCGCACCGCCATCATCGTGGGCGCGGGCCCGCTGGGCGCCAAGGTGGCCCGGGCGCTGGATGCCGGCCCGATGAAGGGCGTGGACCTGCTCGGCTTCTTCGACGACCGCCAGGACGATCGCCTGCATGGCGACACCAACGGCCGCATCCTGGGCACCCTGCCGCAGCTGAGCGACTTTGTCCGGGCGCACGGCGTGCGAGAGGTCTACATCACGCTGCCGCTGGGCTCTCAGCCGCGCATCGTGCAATTGCTGGAACAGGTGCAGGGCACCACCGCCTCGCTGTTCTTCGTGCCGGACGTCTTCGGCATCAGCATCATCCAGGGCCGCCTGCAGGACATGAACGGCGTGCCGGTGGTGGGCATCCTGGAAACGCCGTTCACGGGCGTGAATGAAGTGGTGAAGCGCATCAGCGACGTCATTCTGGCCAGCCTGATCCTGCTGCTGATCTCCCCCATCCTGCTGGGGCTGGCCATCGGCGTGAAGCTCAGTTCGCCGGGCCCGGTGATCTTCCGGCAGCGGCGCAACGGCCTGGACGGCGACGAGATCGTGGTCTACAAGTTCCGCTCGATGCGGGCCATGGACAACGGCACCGTGGTCAAGCAGGCCACCAAGGGTGACCCGCGCATCACGCCGTTCGGCGCCTTCATCCGCCGCACCTCGCTGGACGAATTGCCGCAGTTCATCAACGTGCTGCAGGGCCGCATGAGCATCGTCGGGCCGCGCCCGCACGCCGTGGCCCACAACGAGGAATACCGGCAGATCATCAAGGCCTACATGGTGCGCCACAAGGTCAAGCCGGGCATCACGGGCTGGGCCCAGGTCAACGGCCTGCGTGGCGAGACCGACACCATCGACAAGATGAAGGCACGCGTGGAGTACGACCTCGAGTACCTGCGCAACTGGTCCCTCGGGCTGGACCTGCAAATCATCGTGCGGACTGTGCGGCTGATGGTCTTTGACCGTCACGCCTACTGAAGAACAATCAGAACCAGGAGCGACGACGTGAAATCCCACCTTCCTCACCGCCCGCCCCGCCTGGCGAGCCGCCCGCACCCCACGGGGTTGCGCCCGGCCCACCTCGCGCTGGCTGGCGTGCTGGCGAGCGCCTGCGCGGGCGCGCTGGCACAGAGCAGTGGCACCCCCTGGTACCTGGGGGCCGCGCTGTCCCAGCAATATGCCAACAACGTCTTCCACAACAGCTCGGCCGAGAACAGCGACCAATACACCACGCTCACCCTGCTGGCCGGCGGCGACGTGCGGCTGGGGCGGCAGCGCGTCTATGCGGCCACCAAGTGGATGGACAGCCGCTACAACCACAACGACCAGCTGAACAACAACGGTTTTGACATCCGCACCGGCCTGGACTGGTCCACCGTGGGCGACCTCACCGGCAACCTGACCTATATCCGCAAGCGCTATCTGGCGGACTACAACAGCACCTCCGAGATCGCGCCCACCACCGATCGCAACATCCAGACCGACCAGAGCATGGAAGGCACGGTACGCCTGGGCATCCCCTCCACCACCAGCTTTGCGCTGGAGGGCGGCTATGCCTACCGCACCCGGGACTACTCGCTGGCGAGCTATGTCAGCCAGGAATACCGCCAGGGCGCGACCTCGCTGGGCCTGACCTACAGCCCCAGCGGGCTGTGGCGCTTTGGGGTGGCCGGCCGCTACACCAAGGGCCGCACCACCGACGGCAGCGACTACGAATACTCCCGCAAGGACCTGGACCTGACCGCCGGCTGGAACGCCTCCGGCTCGACCAACCTGAACGCCCGCATCAGCCGCAGCCGTGCCGACGGCTTTGACGGCGTCACGGGCGCGCTGATCTGGGACTGGCGTCCGGGGGGCCGATGGAGCCTGAGCACGCAGATCTCGCGGGATACCGGCGTGGAAACCTACTATCTGGGCGTGGCCAACGTCGTCTCCGACTACAACCGCGTCACCACCTCCGCCCAGACCCAGGCCACCTACCGCCTCACCGGCAAGCTCAACCTGACGGCCGGCGGTGGCTACTCCAAGGTCAGCCGCGACGACCGCAACCTCAACACCGGCTACAGCGACAGCAGCCGCTTCTACAACGCCGGCATCAGCTGGCAGGCGACTCGTGCGGTGACAGTGGGCTGCAACTACAGCCGCCAGATCCGGGACTCCTACAACCTGCTCTACAGCTATAACGCCTATACGGCCGGCTGCTACGTGCAGGGCGTCATCCAGTAAGACCTTGCCAAGACCACCAGGGACCTTCATGAGCAACACCATCCTGTTGACCGGCGCGACCGGCTACATCGCCTCCCACACCTGGCTGGCCTTGCTGGCGGCGGGCTACCGCGTCATCGGCGTGGACAACTTCAGCAACAGCTCGCCCAAGGTGCTGGAGCGCCTGGCCGAACTCAGCGGCCAGACCCCGCTGTTCGAGAAGCTGGACGTGTGTGACGCCGCCGCGCTGGAAACCGTCTTTGCCGACTACAAGCCGGCGGCGGTGGTGCACTTCGCGGCCTACAAGGCGGTGGGTGAATCCACGGCCAAGCCGCTGAGCTACTACCGCAACAACCTGGACGGGCTGCTGACGGTGTGCGAGGTGATGCAGCGCCACGGCTGCAAGCGCATCGTCTTCTCCTCCAGCGCCACGGTCTACGGCCAGCCGCGTTCACTGCCGCTGCGTGAAGACGCCGAGCTGACGGCGGTGAACCCCTACGGCGCCACCAAACTGATTGGCGAAGGCATCCTGCGCGACCTGGGCGCGGCGGACGCCGAATGGCAGACCGCCTGCCTGCGTTATTTCAACCCCGTGGGTGCGCATGAAAGCGGCCGCATCGGCGAAGACCCGCGCGGCATCCCCAACAACCTGATGCCCTACGTGACCCAGGTGGCAGTGGGCCGGCGTGCGAAGCTGAGCGTGTTCGGCAACGACTACGACACCCCGGACGGCACGGGCGTGCGCGACTACATCCACGTCGTGGACCTGGCCGACGGCCACGTGGCAGCGCTGAAGTTCCTGCTGGAAGGCCAGGAATCCATCTGGGTGAACCTGGGCACCGGCCAGGGCTACAGCGTGCTGGACCTGGTGAAGGCCTTTGCCAAGGCCAGCGGCCGCGAGATTCCTTACGAGATCGTTGCACGCCGCCCGGGCGACGTGGCGGCCTGTTACGCCGACCCGGCACTGGCCCGCGAGCGGCTGGGCTGGACGGCCCGATACGACCTGCAGCGCATGTGCGAGGACAGCTGGCGCTGGCAGTCCAACAATCCCAACGGCTTTGAAGGTTGAGGGAGCAGCAGCTTGAGCAAGATCGATGTACAACCGGTGATCATGGCGGGCGGCAGCGGGACACGGCTGTGGCCGCTGTCGCGGGCCGGTTATCCGAAGCAGTTCCTGATCCTGAGCGGCAACAGCAGCCTGTTCCAGCAGGCGGCGGACCGGCTGGCCACCCTGGGTGCGGAGGACATTACCGTCGCCGCGCCGCTGGTGGTGGGCAATGAAGAACACCGCTTCATGGTGCTGGACCAGTTGCGCGAGCAGCGCCTCACCCCCGGTGCCGTTCTGCTGGAGCCGGTGGGCCGCAACACCGCGCCGGCCATCACGCTGGCCGCGCTGCAGGCGCTGCAGGCCGGCTCCGACCCGGTGCTGGTGGTGACCCCGGCGGACCAGACCGTCACCGATCCGGACGCCTTCACCACCGCCTTGCAGGACGCGATCCGCCAGGCCAGCGAGGGCGCCATCGTCATCCTGGGCATCACCCCGGACCGTCCGGAGACCGGCTATGGCTACATCCGCAGCCAGGCCGAAGGCACTGGCCTGCGGGTGGAAGCCTTTGTGGAAAAGCCGGACGCCGCCACCGCGCAGCGCTACCTGGACGAAGGCGCCTATTACTGGAACAGCGGCATGTTTGTGCTGCGTGCCTCGACCTGGCTCAAGGCCTTGCAGCGGTTCCGCCCGGACATCGAAACGGCCACCCGGGCCGCTTTCGACGCCCGCGCCACGGACGGTGCGTTTGTGCGCCCCGCCAAGGACGGTTTTGCCCAGGTGCCCAGCGAATCCATCGACTACGCGGTGATGGAGCGCTGCCCCGGCAGCGAATTCCCGCTGCGCATGGTGCCGCTGGACGCGGGCTGGAACGACCTGGGGGCGTGGGAAGCAGTCTGGCAGGTGGCCCCCAAGGACGACGCCGGCAATGCCAGCCGGGGAGACGCCATCATCACCGACAGCCGCAACACGCTGGTGCATGCCACCAGCCGGCTGGTGTCGGCGGTGGGGCTGGACAACATCGTGGTGGTCGAAACCCCGGACGCCGTGCTCGTGGCCGACCGCAGCAAGAGCCAGGACGTCAAGAAGATCGTCAACCAACTCACCGCCAGCCAGCGTGGCGAACAGAACCTGCACCGCAAGGTCCATCGGCCCTGGGGCTGGTATGACAGCATCGACATGGGCGAGCGCTTCCAGGTCAAGCGCATCATGGTCAAGCCGGGCGCCTCGCTCAGCCTGCAGATGCATCATCACCGGGCGGAGCACTGGATCGTGGTGTCTGGCACGGCCGAGGTCGTGAACGGTGAAAAAACCATCCTGCTGACGGAAAACCAGTCCACCTACATCCCGTTGGGCCAGGTGCACCGTTTGTCCAATCCGGGCAAGGTGCAGCTGGAGATCATCGAAGTCCAGTCGGGTTCTTATCTGGGCGAAGATGACATAGTTCGCTATCAAGACACCTACGGCCGCAACTGAGGGATCGGCGGCGCGCCAGAAACCGGCTACAAAGCTGGCCTGGAAAAGAAGCGCACGCTTGTAAGAGGAGAAGGCCGTGGCCGTGATTGCCGTTGTAGGTCTGGGATATGTGGGGCTGCCGCTGGTGGTCGAGTTTGGCAAGCTGGGCCGCACCATTGGGTTCGACATCTCGACCGACAAGGTCGAGAAATGCCGCGCGGGCACGGACCCCTCCCGGGAGCTGACGGACGAAGAGGTCCAGGCAGCCACCCACGCCGAATACCACAGCGATCCGGCCTGCCTGGCCGAGGCGGACGTCATCATCGTGGCCGTGCCCACGCCGGTGGATGCCGCCCACATTCCTGATTTCCGCCCGCTGGTGGGCGCGTCCGGCAGTGTCGGCCGGCACATGAAGCAAGGAGCGGTGGTGGTGTTTGAATCCACCGTCTATCCAGGGGCGACCGAGGAGGTCTGCATTCCGGTGCTCGAGCGTGAATCGGGCAAGACCTGGAAGCAGGACTTCTTTGTCGGCTACAGCCCGGAGCGCATCAACCCGGGCGACAAGGAACACACCCTCACCAAGATTCTGAAGATCGTCTCCGGCGACACGCCGCAGACGCTGGACGTCGTGGCGCGCACCTACGAGGCGATCATTCGCCCAGGCGTGCACCGGGCTTCCAGCATCAAGACGGCCGAGGCCGCCAAGGTGATCGAGAACACCCAGCGCGATCTGAACATCGCGCTGATGAACGAGCTGGCCATCATCTTCGACCGCATCGGCCTGGACACCTCCGAGGTGCTGGAAGCCGCCGGCACGAAGTGGAACTTCCTCAAGTTCAAGCCGGGACTGGTGGGCGGCCACTGCATTGGCGTGGACCCGTACTACCTCACCCACAAGGCCGACATGCTGGGCTACCACCCGCAGGTCATCCTGGCGGGCCGCCGCATCAACGATGGCATGGGCAAGTTCATCGCGGAACAGACCATCAAGCAGATGATTGCGGCCGGGAGCTACATCAAGGGTGCCAAGGTCAATGTGCTGGGGCTGACCTTCAAGGAGGACTGCGGTGACCTGCGCAACTCCAAGGTCATCGACATCATCCATGAGCTGCAGAGTTATGGCGTCGAGGTCTGGGTGACCGACCCGGCCGCCGAGGCGGACGAGGCCATGCATGAGTACGGCGTGAAGCTGCACCGCTTCGAGGACCTGCCCCGCGCCGACGCCATCGTGGCGGCGGTGGCCCACCGCGAGTACCGGGCGCTGGCCCTGGACGACCTCTGCGGCAAGCTGGTAGAGGGCGGCGCCTTCATCGACGTCAAGGCGGCGTTTAACAGCGACAATCTGCGGGCAGCCGGGCTGAAGGTCTGGCGCCTGTAGGGGTCCGTCCTTCCCCGGACGCGATCCGGCAGTCCTGAACTTGTGGGCGAACTCCCAGGGAAGAACGTGTCATGACGATCCTCGTCACCGGCGGTGCCGGCTTCATCGGCAGCAATTTCGTGCTCGACTGGCTGCGGTCGTCGGACGAGCAGGTCGTCAACCTGGACGCGTTGACCTACGCGGGCAACCTGGAGAACCTGGCCAGCTTGCAGGGCGACGCGCGCCACGTCTTTGTCCAGGGCGACATCTGCGACCGTGCCCTGCTGGATCAGTTGCTGGCCACGCACCGCCCGCGCGCCATCGTGCACTTTGCGGCGGAAAGCCATGTGGACCGCTCCATCTATGGCCCGGGTGCCTTCATGCGCACCAACGTCGAAGGCACCTTCACGCTGCTGGAGGCCGTACGTGCGCACTGGAACGGGCTGGACGGGGAGTTGAAGGCGGGCTTCCGTTTTCACCATGTCTCGACCGACGAGGTCTACGGCTCCTTGAAGCCGCAAGACCCGCCCTTCGCCGAGACCAACGCCTACGAGCCCAACAGCCCCTACTCCGCCTCCAAGGCGGCGAGCGACCACCTGGTCCGTGCCTGGCACCACACGTACGGCTTGCCGGTGGTCACCACAAATTGCAGCAATAACTACGGGCCCCTGCATTTCCCGGAAAAGCTGATTCCGCTGATGATCGTCAACGCCCTGGCCGGCAAGCCGCTGCCGGTGTATGGGGACGGCCAGCAGATCCGCGACTGGCTGTATGTGACGGATCACTGTTCCGGCATCCGCGCCGTGCTGGCCGGCGGCCAGTTGGGTGAGACCTACAACATCGGCGGCTGGAACGAGAAAGCCAACATCGACATCGTGAAGACGGTCTGCGCGCTGCTGGACGAGCTGCGCCCTGACCCGGCGGGCCCATACAGCCGCCTGATCACTTACGTGACCGACCGGCCCGGTCACGACCGCCGTTATGCCATTGACGCCCGCAAGATCGAGCGTGAGCTGGGCTGGCGGCCGGCCGAGACCTTCGAGACCGGCATCCGCAAGACGGTGCAGTGGTATTTGGCGAACGAAGACTGGGTGACACGGGTGCAGTCCGGTGCCTACCGTGACTGGGTGTCCAAGCAATACGGTTCCGGACCTCAAGCCTGAGGCTGCCCATCATGAAGATTCTCCTGTTGGGCAAGAACGGTCAGTTGGGCTGGGAGTTGCAGCGTGCACTGGCACCGTTGGGCACGCTGGTGGCGCTGGACCGTCATGAGGGTGGTGACCTCGCGGACAGCGCGGCGCTGGCCGCCACCGTGAAGCGTGTGGCCCCGGACGTGATCGTCAATGCGGCGGCCTACACGGCGGTGGACAAGGCCGAATCGGACGTGGAGGCGGCTCAGCAGATCAATGCTGCTGCGGCCGGCGTGCTGGCCCGGGAGGCGAAGGCCCTGGGCGCGCTGCTGGTTCACTACAGCACCGACTATGTGTTTGATGGCAGCGGCGAGTTGCCACGGAACGAGGACGCGGCCACCGGACCGCTGAGCGTCTACGGGCGCACCAAGCTTGAAGGCGAACAGTTGATCCAGGCCAGCGGCGCGGATGCGCTGGTGCTGCGCACGAGCTGGGTGTATGCGGCCCGTGGTGGCAACTTCGCCAAGACCATGCTGCGCCTGGCGGCGGAGCGGGATCAGCTCAAGGTGGTGGCGGACCAGATCGGCGCGCCCACGGGTGCCGATCTGCTGGCCGACCTGACGGCTCATCTGGTGCGGGCCACGTGGGCGGACCGCTCGCTGGCGGGGGTGTATCACGCCGTGGCCAGCGGCGAGACCAGTTGGCACGCGTACGCGCAGCATGTGCTGCGCCGGGCGGTGGCCAAGGGTGTGGTGCTCAAGGTGGCGCCGGACCAGGTGCAGGCCATCCCGACCTCGGCCTACCCGGTGCCGGCGCCGCGGCCGTTGAATTCGCGGCTGGACAATGGCCGGCTGCAGCAGCGCTTCGGCCTGGTGCTGCCGCAGTGGCAAGCGGGCGTGGACCGCATGCTCGACGAGATTCTCTGAGGAACTTCCATGGCGACGACCTCTCCGACTTCCCCCCCGTCCCGCAAGGGCATCATCTTGGCGGGTGGTTCTGGCACGCGGCTGCATCCGGCCACGCTGGCGCTCAGCAAGCAGTTGCTGCCGGTGTATGACAAGCCGATGGTGTATTACCCGCTCAGCACCCTGATGCTGGCGGGCATGCGCGACATCCTGCTCATCAGCACGCCGCAGGACCTGCCGCGCTTTGAAGCCTTGCTGGGCGACGGTTCCCGCTGGGGCATCAATCTCCAGTACTGCGTGCAGCCCAGTCCGGACGGACTGGCGCAGGCCTTCATCCTGGGCCGTGACTTCATCCAGGGTGCGCCCAGCGCGCTGGTGCTGGGAGACAACATCTTCTATGGCCACGATCTTCTGGGCCTGTTGAGCTCGGCCAATGCGCGGACCGACTGCGCCACCGTGTTCGCCTATCACGTGCAGGATCCGGAGCGGTATGGGGTGGTGGCGTTTGATGGTGACAAGCGCGCGATCAGCATTGAAGAAAAGCCCCAGGTTCCGAAGAGCAACTATGCGGTGACGGGGCTGTATTTCTACGACCAGCAGGTCTGCGACATTGCGGCGGACATCAAGCCCAGCCCGCGCGGCGAGCTTGAGATCACGGACGTGAACGCCCGTTATCTGGCGCAACAGCAGTTGCAGGTGGAGATCATGGGCCGGGGATATGCCTGGCTGGACACTGGCACGCATGACAGCCTGCTGGAAGCGGGGCAGTTCATTGCCACGCTGGAGAAGCGCCAGGGCTTGAAGGTGGCGTGTCCGGAAGAGATTGCCTACCGGCAGGGCTGGATCACGGCGGAACAGCTGGAGCGTCTGGCGCTGCCGATGCTGAAGAATGGTTACGGCCAATACCTGAAGCAACTGCTCAACGAGAAAGTGTTTTGATGAACGTCATTCCGACTGCCTTGCCTGAGGTCTTGATTCTGGAGCCGAAGGTGTTCGGGGATGCGCGCGGCTTCTTCATGGAGAGCTGGACCGAGCCGAAGTTCAATGCGGCGGTGGGCCACGACGTGCGTTTTGTGCAGGACAACCATTCGCGTTCGAGCCGGGGAGTTCTGCGTGGCCTGCACTTCCAGTTGCCGCCGCATGCCCAGGGCAAGCTGGTGCGTTGCACGGCGGGGGCCGTCTTTGACGTGGCGGTGGACATGCGCCGTTCCAGCCCGAATTTCGGGAAGTGGGCGGGTGTGGAGCTCAGTGGCGAGAACCATCGCCAGTTGTGGATTCCGCCGGGTTTTGCGCACGGGTTCCTGGTGCTGAGCGGGACGGCGGACTTTCTCTACAAGACGACGGATCTGTACGCGCCGCAGGCGGAGGGTTCGGTGCGTTGGGATGATCCGGCGATCGGGATCGTCTGGCCCGACACGGGTGTGACGCCGAAGCTGGCGGACAAGGACGCGTTGGCGCCGTTGCTGGCGGACGCGAAGTTCTTCGACTGATTTGGACGGAGCGGTACCGGGCATGCGCACTGCACCGCTGCTTCATCTGATTGCCGGCGCGCGGCCCAACTTCATGAAGTTGGCACCGTTGGTGCGGGCCTTGCGGGCGGATGGCCATCTGGCCTGGCGGCTGGTTCACACGGGGCAGCATCACGACCACGCGATGAGTGGTGTGTTCTTCGAGGAGCTGGGGCTGCCGCCGCCCGACATGTCGCTGAACTGCCATGGCGGGAGCCATGCGCAGCTGACGGCGCGCATCATGCAGGCCTATGAGCCGGTGGTGGTGGCGGACCGGCCGGCGGCCTGTGTGGTCGTCGGCGACGTGGACTCGACCCTGGCGTGTGCATTGACGGCACGCAAGCTGGGGGTGCGGGTGGCACATGTGGAAGCGGGGCTGCGCAGCGGGGATATGTCGATGCCGGAGGAGATCAACCGGCGGGCGACGGATGCGTTGTCGGACTGGCTGTTCACGACGGAGCCCAGTGCGACGGCGCATTTGCGGCGTGAGGGTCATCCGGAGTCCCACATCCATGAGGTGGGGCATGTGATGGTGGACAACCTGCTGTATCAGCATCGGCAGGTGGTGGGGGCGGATCGGGCTGGGTGGGCGGGGCGCGCTGAGCAGGAGGCTGCGTTGGCTGCTGTTGGTCGGTACGGGGTGGTGACCTTGCATCGGCCGTCGAATGTGGACGATGCGGGGCAGTTGGCCGCATTGCTGGGGGCGCTGGGGCGACTGTCGGAGCGGTTGCCGCTGCTGTTCCCGGTGCATCCGCGGACACGGGGGCGGATCGAGGCCTTGTCGTTGGACTTGCCCTCGTCGCTGGTGCTGCTGTCCCCGTTGTCGTATCAGCCGTTTCTCTCTTTGTGGAGTGGGGCGGCGGTGGTGTTGACCGACAGCGGTGGTCTGCAGGAAGAAACCACCGCGCTGGGGGTGCCCTGCCTCACGATTCGTGAGAATACGGAGCGGCCAATCACCGTGGAGATGGGGACCAACCGGCTGGTGGGGACCGACGCCACCACCGTGCTGACGATGGCGCATGCGCTGTTGGATGCGCTGGAAGGCGGGCTCTGGGCCGGTGGTCGGCGACCGCCGCTCTGGGATGGGAGCGCCTCGTCGCGGATCGTCTCGGTGTTGAGTTCTGCGCTGGTTCTCTGACTACGCCAGAAGGCGCCACTCCGGGCACCTTTTGCTCCATGCCAGGGGCCAGTGGCCCTGGCCTTCGCTAGGCACAAACAGTCCACTGGACTGTTTGTATCCGAGCTCAGTCCTCCGCCCGCTCCGCGGTCTCCCCCGGATACTTACGCAAAAAGCACCCGGAGCGTCACCTTCCGAACAGGTGACTGCCACGAGTGCCTGTGCGCGGGTGGAGGTCAGTTCGTGTCGAGCGCCGGCATCGACTTGACGAGGTCGTCGATGGCCTTGACCTGTTGGAGGAAGGGCTTGAGTTGCGACAGGCGCAGGGCGCTGGGGCCGTCGCAGCGGGCTTCCTCGGGCTTGGGGTGTGCTTCGAGGAAGAGGCCGGCGAGGCCCACGGCCATGCCGGCGCGGGCGAGTTCGGTGACCTGGCCACGGCGGCCGCCGGAGGCGGCTGCGCCGGATTCGCGCTGTTGCAGGGCATGGGTCACGTCGAAGATCACTGGCTTGTTGCCGCTGACCTGTTTCATCACACCAAAGCCCAGCATGTCCACCACGAGGTTGTCGTAGCCGAATTGGGCACCGCGGTCGCACAGCAGCACGTTGGTGTTGCCGCCTTCTTCGAACTTCTCCACGATGTTCTTCATCTGCGGCGGGCTCACGAACTGCGGCTTCTTGATGTTGATCACCTTGCCGGTCTTGGCCAGTGCAATCACCAGGTCCGTCTGGCGCGCCAGGAACGCTGGCAACTGCAGGACGTCACACACGGCGGCCACTTCGGCGGCCTGGTGAGGCTCATGCACGTCGGTCAGCACCGGCACGTTGTGGGCCTTCTTCACCGCCTCGAAGATCTTCAGGCCCTGTTCCAGGCCTGGGCCCCGATACGACTTGATGGAAGAACGGTTGGCCTTGTCGAACGACGCCTTGAACACATAAGGAATGCCCAGTTCCTGCGTCACGCGCACGTACTCGCCGCACACGTCCACCGCGAACTGCTCGGATTCCAGCACGTTGACGCCGCCAAACAGCACGAACGGCAGCGCGTTGTCGACCTGGATGTTGTTGATCTTGACCATGGGGGTGATGACTTCCGGAATGAGACCGGAAGTATCCCATCTTGGCAGCGCCAAGGCCCCCATCCCCCCTGCCCAAGGGAAGGCACCCACCAGCACCCGAGGCAGTCAAGCAGACCGGAAGGTGACGGCCCGGGTGCCTTTTGCGGAAGTCAAGGGAGGAATGGCCCGCAGGGCGGGACAGGAGGGACAGGAGGGACATGAAGCAAAAGGTGCCCGGGCCGGCGCCTTCCAGCGCACGAACCCAAGGCACCCTCAAAAGCCCCACAAGAGCGAGTTAACGCGCCGCGATCTTCCCACTCCGCCCGATCGGGAAGTGCTCAATCCCCAGCGACTTCATCAACGCCGGCTCATACAGATTCCGGCCGTCAAACACCACCGGCTGTTTCAGATCGGTCTTGAACTTGTCGAAGTCCGGCGTCCGGAATTCCTTCCACTCCGTCACGATGATCAGCGCATCGGCCTCTGCCAGCGCGTGTTCGGCGCGTTCGCAGAAGCTCACGCCCGGGTTGGTCGACAGCAGCCGGGAGGCTTCGCTCATCGCCACCGGATCGTAGGCCGCGATCGCGGCGCCGCGCTTGGTCAGTCCTTCGATGATGGTCAGCGCCGGCGCCTCACGCATATCGTCGGTGTTGGGCTTGAATGCCAGCCCCCACAGCGCAAACCGCTTGCCCGCCAGATCTTCGCCGAAGCGCTCCACCACCTTCTCCACCAGCACCAGCTTCTGCCGGTCATTGGCGTCTTCCACCGCATTCAGCACCTGCAGCTCCTGGCCGTATTCACGGCCGGTGCGCACCAGCGCCTTCACGTCCTTCGGGAAGCACGAACCGCCATAACCGGCGCCCGCATACAGGAACTGATAACCGATGCGCGGGTCCGAACCAATCCCGCGGCGCACCAGCTCAATATCCGCCCCCACCTTCTCGGCCAGCAGTGCCAGCTCGTTCATGAAGGAGATGCGGGTGGCCAACATCGCATTGGCGGCGTACTTCGTGAACTCGGCGCTCTTCACGTCCATCACCATCAGCCGGTCGTGGCTGCGGGTGAACGGGGCATAGAGCGCGCGCATCATCAGCGTGGCCTGCTCATCGTCCGAGCCCACGATGATGCGGTCCGGCTTCATGAAGTCGTCCACCGCAGCGCCTTCCTTCAGGAACTCCGGGTTCGACACCACCGCGAAATTCGCCGTCGCGCCGCGCTTGGCCAACTCCTCGCGGATGGCAGCGTCCACCTTGCTGGCCGTGCCCACCGGCACCGTGCTCTTGTCCACCACCACCTTGTAATCGGTCATGCGCTGACCGATGGAACGCGCAGCCGCCAGCACATATTGCAGGTCGGCTGAGCCATCTTCACCCGGGGGCGTGCCCACCGCGATGAACAGGACGGTGCCGTGGTTCACCGCCACATCCACATCCGTCGTGAACTGCAGGCGGCCGGCGGCCACATTGCGCGCCACCACAGCGTCCAGGCCGGGTTCGTGGATGGGGATGCCACCCTCGTTCAGCACACGGATCTTGTCGGGATTCACGTCGAGGCACACCACGTGGTTGCCCATTTCGGCCAGACAAGCGCCCGTGACCAGGCCCACATAGCCGGTGCCAATCGTCGTTACTTTCATGCGATAACTCCCAGGGGTCATTCCAAATACTGCCCAGATTCAGAGGCCTCCGCGCCACCAGGGGCGGCCCGGAGGAATTCATTGATGCCGGCGCCCGGTGAGCAAACCGGATGCCAGCATCGCCGACAAACGTCGGCGTTCTGTCTCAGATCTTGTAATAGTCTCGATACCACGCAACAAAGCGCTTCACGCCTTCCGGCACCGGCATCGCGGGACGGAAGCCGGTCCACGCGGCCAGCTCTTCCACATCGGCGTGGGTGGCGGGCACGTCACCATCCTGCAGCGGCAGGAATTCTTTCTTCGCCTCCTGGCCCAGCGCCTGCTCGATGGCTTCGATGAAGCCCATCAGCGGAATCGGATTGTGGTTGCCGATGTTGAATACCCGGTACGGCGCGCTTGAACGGGCGGGGTCCGCCTGCACGGGATCGTAGTCGGGATCCGTGGTGGCGGTGCGGTCAAGCACCCGCACAACACCTTCAGCGATGTCGTCGATGTAGGTGAAGTCGCGAATCATCTGCCCATGGTTGAACACCTTGATCGGCTCACCGGCCAGGATGGCCTTGGTGAACAGAAACAGGGCCATATCCGGCCGGCCCCAGGGGCCGTACACGGTGAAGAACCGCAGGCCGGTGGTGGGCAGGTTGAACAGGTGGCTGTAGGTGTGCGCCATCAGCTCGTTGGCCTTCTTCGTCGCCGCATACAGGCTCACGGGATGGTCCACGCTGTGATGCTCGCTGAACGGCATCAGGGTGTTGCCGCCGTACACGCTGGAGCTGGAGGCATAGACCAGGTGGTCCACGCTGTGATGGCGGCAGCCTTCCAGGATGTTGGTGAAGCCGGAGATGTTCGACTCGATATACGCATGCGGATTCACGAGCGAATAGCGCACGCCGGCTTGTGCTGCCAGGTGCACCACGCGGTCGAAGCCATGGTCGGCAAACAGCTTGGCCATGCCTTCACGGTCGGCCACGTCCAGTTGCACAAACGAAAAGGACGGATGCGGCGTCAACCGGGCCAGACGGGCGTGTTTCAGCGTCGGGTCGTAGTAATCGTTGAGGTTGTCCACGCCCACCACCTGATCCCCACGCGCGAGCAGGATTTGGCTGACATGCATGCCGATGAAGCCGGCCGCGCCGGTAACGAGTACTTTCACGAGATCTCCCGATCGCTGCTCTCAACGACCCTATTTTCGGGCCAATAGGACTTCAACTTTCTTTCTTGGCCCCCCTCAGAGGGGTGGCTGAGAATCCTGCTTGAGTTGGCGTCGGAGCGCCCGGCGGTATGCGCCTGCCTGTGGGGGTGTGCGTCCGGAGGTCTTGCTGGGTCCGTTCCCAATAATTTGTCTCCCTTCGGGTGGTGGCTCCTGCTTGAGTTGGCGTCGGAGCGCCCGGCGGTATGCGCCTGCCTGTGGGGGTGCGAATCCGGAGGTCTTGGGGGCTCCGCCCCCAAGACTCCCTTCCGGTGCTCGGACTGCGAGGCGGCCGTCCAACTCCCTCCGCTCACCTTCGGCTCGCTACGGTCAAACATGTGCCGGCCAGTCAGATGTTGAAACGCGCTCCGCGCGCGCCTCACAGTCCTGCGCTCCTCAGCTCCTCCCACGCACCCCCACAGGCAGGCGCATACCGCCTCCCCACCCAGCAACGTACTGCCACCAGCCCACCCTCCCCACCGATCAAAACCAACACCAACACCAACACCAACACCAGTGGCAGTGGCAGTGGCAGTGGCAGTGGCAGTGGCAGTAGGAGTGGCGGTGGCGGTCCTCGCTATCGGAAGCCGACGAGCCGGGGGGTATTTGCGTAAGTCAAGGAAGGAATGGCTGGCGAAGCCAGACAGGAGGGACATGGAGCAAATACCCCCCGGCTCGGCGGCTTCCAGCGCGGACAAAGAAAGCTTCTCCATCCCCAGCTCAAAAGTATTTTGACGTGCCATGCGGCGCCCTGAACCACATCAAGAACAGCCCCCGCGCGATCTCCCAATGCATGAGAGCCCGCTTCTTCCGCCCACGAACAAAGGCCAACAGCGCCCGTCCCAACCGAGACGCGATCTTGTCGGGCCACCGATTCCGCGGATACGCAAAGTAGGCAATCGCCAACTCCTCGTTGATCACCTTGCGCTCATTGAGATGCGGGTTCTCGTACTTCACATCCAGCCGATCGCACCGCAGCACCTTCCCGTGATGCGACTTGAAATACCAGGCGGCCCACTCCTGGTCCTCGGCAGAAAACACATCGGCCCGGAACGGCCGGGCCTTCACCAGCGCGGTGGGCAGATAAGCGCAGGCGTTGGACAAACCGTTGTAGCCGTCGAACTCTGCCGGCCCGATCAGGGTGTCCCGGTTCACACCCTCATGCGCGAACCGCCAATACACCACCTCGGCCCCCACCGCCTGTGCCGCCTTCAAGCTGTCTTCAACCACGGACGGCCCCGCCAGGCACACATGCGCACTGATCAGCAACGCATGAGCTTCCTCAACCGCTGCCATCCCCACATTGATCGCCAGCGAGAAATTGAACGGCCCGTCCGGATACGGCACCACCTCGCCCAGCCGCTGCAGCTGCGCCCGCACCGCCGGGCTGCGCGACGAATCCACCAACACGATGCGCGCCGGTGGGCACGTCTGCGCCTTCAGGCCCGCCACCACCGCTTCCAACAGCGGTGTGTAGACATGCGTGCGGATCACCGCGGCATACTCAGCCCGCATACGCCGGTCTCTCAGACCTTCGCCGGTTCGCGCAGCCAGCGCCGCACCATCTGGTACCAGCCCTCGGCCCACCAACCCAGCTTCATGAACTGGCGCATGTCCGTCGCATCCGGCCGGAAGCCGTAATACTCCGAGAACACCTGCAGCAACATCAACTGCATCACCCGCCCATTGTTCTGCCCGTGCTTGGCAAACATCAGTTGGCAGGCACGCAGCACCTTCTGCTTGGACTTCGACGAAATCCGGTCCGGCCGCGGCGACACATCAAACACATAGGTCGGCAGGTCCAGCAAACGTGCCGGCCCATGCAGCTTCAGGATGCGGTAGAAGAACTCCAGGTCCTGCCACGCCGGCATCTCTTCATCAAACAAGCCCGCCGAAATAAAACGCTCCCGGGGCCCGAACAACTGATTGCCCACGTGGTTGGCGTCCAGCATCATCTCCGCCGTGCAACGCCCCACCTTGGCGCTGTACCAGGCCCGGTCGCCGCTACGGAATTCGTACTGCACATACAGCATGGACGGGTCGTCCCCCATCGACGTCAGCAGCTGCCAATAGGCCAGCAACGCCTCGATGTGGTGGGGCTTGAACTCGTCATCATCGTCCAGGCCCGTCAGGAACACACCGGTGGACGCACGGATCGCCTCATTGCGGGCCGCACACGCGCCCTTGCCCTTCTCATGCCGCAACACCTTCAACCGCGGGTCGCGCTGCGCCATCTCGGTCAGGTAAGCAGGCGTCTCGTCGGTCGAACCATCGTCCACCACCACCAGCTCCACATTCCGATAGGTCTGCCCCAGCACCGACTCCACCGCGGCGCGCATCGACGCCAGCCGGTTCTGCGTCGGCATGTAGACCGAGACCAAGGGCAATTCACTCATGAACATTTCTCACATCAAAGATCGGTGAGGCGCTGCGGCTGCGGAACCAATGTTCATCGCCCATCCAACACCGCCTTGCCCTTCGGGAACAGGTGTTCCGAAGCCCACAGTAACAGCAGGGTCAGCACCGCCGCCCCCAGCCACAACACATCGCTGCGGCGCACACCCGCCACCCGCAGCAGCTCGATGATCATCGGATGCAGCAGGTACAGGCCCAGCGCATAACGCCGGCCCCAGCCCGCCAGCCGCTCCAGCCCCGCCGAGGCCGGCAGCGCCAGCCCCAACGCCAATGCCGCAACACCGAGCACCACGGCGCCGACATGCAGTTGCATCTCCGCAGGCTCGCCACCCTTGAAGCGCACCGCCAACGCCTGCAGCACCATCAGCACCAGGCCCGCCACCAGCAGCACCGGCCACCGCCGTGCCAAGGCTTCTCGCGGCACGCTCGCAAGCTTGATGCCAAGCCACACCATCGCCACACCCGAGAGGAAGCGGCTTGCAAACATCGTGGGCCAGTCAATGCGGCCCATCGCAAACATCGAATCCAGGCCGCTGCAACCCAGCAGCACCACGCCAATGCCCCACCAGGCCGCACGCGGCTGCCACCAGTCGGGCCGGGCCGCCGCCAGCAGCAGGCCCGCCAGCGCGGCATGCATGAACCACAGGTGGCCCCACGCGCCTCGCACGATGAATTCCGGCGAAATCATGCGCTCCACCCCGCCGCGCAGCCCCAGCTGCAGCAGGTTGAGCACGCCATACAGCACCGTGCACACCAGGGTGATCTGCAACAGCCGCCCGGACGTGACCAGCGCGGTCGGCCCGATCAAGGCCCGCTGCCCGATGAAGAAGCCCATCACCAGGAAGAAGAAGGGCACCACCCAGCGGCTCATCGCCCGGCTGACCTCCATCAACGCATGCGGCCATTCCGGAAACAGCCCCACATGCAGCCCCACCACCAGCACCGCACCAAAGATGCGCAGTGCATCAATACCGGGCAGGCGCGAACCTGATCCATCACTCATGACTTGCCTTTCAGCGTCCTGAGCAGGCTCTGCGGAGACAGGCCGAATGCCAGCCCCAACACGCCCAGGTACACCGCGGCGCCAACGGCAATCAGCATGCCGAGCTGCAGCTTCAGTGGTAACACGATGTGCTCGAAACCGATGCCGGCCCCATACAGCACCAGCGCCATCACCACCGAAGACACCACCGGCGCCTTCATCTGACGCCACAGCGGGCCCGGCGTGGCCTGAAGCCAGCGGCCCATGCAGACCACCGTCACGACGAAGTTCACCGAGTTCGCCACGAAGTAACCCGCCGCTACACCCACCACGCCGTATTGCGCACCGAGGAAGAACCCCGCCAGCACCGTCGCCGTGTTGAAGATGCCCAGCTGGAACAGCGCCGCCGTACGGCCCTGCGATGTCAGCGTGCTGCCGATGGTGCTCATCAGCGACTGCATGATGCCCACCGGCGCCAGCCAGCCCAGCAGCGGCGCCACGATGGCCCACTTGGCGCTCAGCACCACAGCCACAAACGGATCACGCAGCGACCACAGCCCCACCATGATGGGCATGCTCAGCAGGGCAATGCCACCCAGCACCTTGAAGTAAACCTCACGCACCGCCGGCAGATCGTCCTGGATGCCGCTCAGGCGCGGCAGAAGGGCTCGCCCCACCACCCAGCTCATGTGCTGCACCGGGAACAGCATCAGCTTGTAGGCCATGCCGTACTGGCCCAGCGGGCCCGCCCCCAGCATGCGGCCGATGATCATGCTGTCCGCATTGCGGGCAAAGTAGTTGATGAAGTTGAAGGCCGTGAGGCTGCCGCTGAATCCCCACAGGGAGCGGAACTCCTCGCGGCTCCATTGCCGCCCCGGCTTGAAACCGGACTTGAACCACAACCAGGTGCTGCTCACGCCAATGGTGAACAGCGACGGCACCACAAACGCGTACACGCCCCAACCCGCCAGCGCACAGCCGATGGACAGGCACAGCCCGCCCACCTGCGTGAAGACATCCAGGATGGCCAGTTCACGGAAGCGCGCATGCCGCTCCATCCAGGCCTGATGCACCGCCGTCACCGCGCCCAGCGGGAAGCCGAGCGACATCAGCAGCATCACCGGGAACAGCTCCGGCTCGCGGAAGAACAGCGAGATGGGATAGGCGGCCGCCGCCAGGATCAGCCCCAGGCCGAGGCCCATGGCCACATTCAGCCAGAAAACCGTGTCCGCCAGCACAGGCGAGAGGTTCTTGCGCTGGATGATGGCCGCGCCGGTGCCCAGGTCCCGCAGCAGGCTGGCGAAGGTGAGCATTACGCCGGCCAGCGCCATGACCCCATAGGCCGACGGCGGCAGCAGCCGCGACAGCACCACCACGCTGACCAGTTGGCCCAGCACCTTGCTGGCCTGCGCCACGCTCAGCCAGCGCACGCTGTGCATCATGCCGCTCAACGCGCACCTCCCGCACGCGCGCTGTAGAAGGACTCCAGCGCCCGTTGGCAGACCTGGATGTCGAACTTGCGAGTGGCCAGTTCACGCGCGGCCCGGCCCATGGCATTGCACAACGCCGGGTCGCCCAGCAGGCGGTTGAGTTGCGCGGCCAGGGCCTCAGGATCCCCTTCGGGAAACGCGAAGCCGCTGCGGTCCGGCTCGATGCCTTCATCACGCCCGCCCATGGCCGAAGTCACCACCGGGACGCCACAGGCCTGCGCCTCCAGGATGGAGATGGGCAGCCCCTCCGCATCACCGGACTGGCTGACGACACTGGGCAGGCAGAAGATCTTGGCGGTGGCCAGCAGCTCGCGCACCACGTGGCTGGGCTGGGCGCCCAGGAAGTCCACCGGCACGTCCAGCCTTTGCGCCAGAGCCTCCATGCGTTCACGCAAGGGGCCGTCCCCCACCACCTTCACACGGGCCTGCGGGAAGCGCTGGTGCACCTGGCTCATGGCGCGGATCAACACCTCCAGGCCCTTCTTCTCCACCTGGCGGCCGACAAAGAGAATGTGCGGCTCACGCTCGCCCGCAGGCAGGCCGGAGGGCGAAAACGCCTGTGTATCCACGCCGATGAACAGCGTGTGCAGCTTCTCGGGGTCGATGCCATAGGCGGCGATGGCCTGGGCCCTCACGGCCTCGGAGACGGCGATGAAGGACACGCGCGGGTCCTGGGCCATGGCGCGCAGGCGCTGCGGATAGTCACGCATGTGCTCGCCGCCCTGCCCGCTCTCCCACCAGTCCGGCCGGGTATGGATGTCGTAGCCGTGCAGCGTGACCGCCACCGGCAGGCCCAGACCCTTGAGCCACGGCCAGGCTTGCACCGCATCAGTGGCGAAGTGCACGTGCGCCACAGCCGGCCGCTCACCATCGCCATCCGGCGCCATGAGGCGGCTCAAGGCCGCCGGCATGGGCCAGCCGAGCCGGCGGTACAGGCGCCAGCCCAGGGCCTCGGCCGCGCTGGCCGGCACCAGGTCCAGCACCTGGTAGTCCAGGCCCTCCAGCGACAGCCCGTTGGGACACAGGCGCTGCCCCACCAGGGTGGCTCGCCAGTCCCTCAGGTGCAGCGCCTGCTGGCGCACGAAGGTCTCGGAAAGCGGCAGCAATTCATCTCGAACGACAAGAACTCGTCTCAATCGGATTTCCCTCAAATCAATTCTTCATCGGGCCGCAGGCGCAGCGCCGCTGGTGTTCTTCAGGTCGGCACCGGCTCCATCTGGAGCCGTGCCCGGCCACGGATCTGCTGCTTGAGTGCATTCATCGCCGTGCGCATTTCCCAGGGGTCGGCGCGCCCGCCCAGGCCGAAACGCAGGGCCCGCGAGGCCAGCCCCAGCGGGTGGCGGTCCACAAAGGTACGGCGCCAGCGCAGTTCACGCTCGGCGGCCTCGCCCGTCCACGCCACACCGGCGCGCGCCAGCGTGTGCACCATGCGGGCATAGTCCTGCGCATAGTCGCGGCGGCCCTGCACGTCGATCAGCGCCTGGCCATGCGAGCAGAACGGCACCGGATCAAAGGCCGCCTGCCCTGCCCAGCGGGACAGCAGCCCGCCCAGATGGCGCGAGATGCGGCCGGACATCTGCAACTGGTCCCAATACTTCTGCCGGCTGACACTGCCCGAATGGAAGCGGTAGCGCAGCACGTTCTGCGGCAGGTTGACCCCCTGGCGCTGCAGCGCGATTTCGCCGAAGAGCAGGTAGTCTTCGGCCAGGTTGGGCACCTGGATGTCGGCCTGTGGATCGGTGCTGCGGAACATCGACTGGCCGTAGCGGATGCCGCGGTCCGCCACCGCCTGGCTGCGCAGGCTGATCGTGGGGTGTGCAAACACGTTGCGGAACAGCGCACAACGGGCCAGCTCCTCCTTGTCGGTCGGGTGCTTCATCACACCGATCTCGCGGCCCTGCGCGTCGATCATGATGGACTGCCCGCCCACCAGCACCACGTCGGCATCGCGCTCGAAGGCGGCATGCGTCAGTGCCATGCGTTCCGGCAGGCATTCGTCATCCGCATCCATGCGCAGCAGGTAAGGCGCCTCGACCAGACCCAGCCCCTCGTTGAGCAGACCGGCCAGGCCAGGGGCGTGCGGAAAGGGATGCAACTCGATGCGCGGGTCCTGCGCAGCCGCGCGAGCCACGATCTCGGCGGTGCGGTCGGTGGAGCCATGGTCCAGCACCACCAGCCGCCAGTCGCGTTCAGTCTGCGCCTGCACGCTGGCCAGCGCCTGGCTCAGGAAGGCCTCGCCGTTCTTCACCGGCATCAGCACATCAAACAAGGCCATGCATGCCCCTCGGTCCGTTCATTCGATTCAATCGGTTGTTCACGTGGCAGCGCCGCTTCATCGCGCCATGTGCTTCTTGGCACGCGCCGCCCGCCACAGCAGGCCCAGCGCGAAGGGGATGCCGTCCACCAGATAACGGCGCGCCAGCCGGCCGGGCTCCTGCACCAGCCGGTGCACCCATTCCAGGCCGCTGCGCTGCATCCAGCCCGGCGCACGCTGCACATCGCCGGCCACGAAGCTGAAGCTCACGCCCACGCCCAGGAACCAGGCCTGAGGCGCCAGCGGCCGCAGCCGGGCAATGGTCTTCTCCTGCTTGGGCGAGCCCAGGCCGATGAAGACGATCTGGGGCTGCCAGTCGGTCAGCAACTGCTCCAGGCGGGCCATCTCGGCCGGCTGCTGCTCAAACCCGAAGGGCGGGCACAGGCAACGCACGGTGGCCTCGCGGCCCTGCGGCACCAGCCGCGCAGCGGCGGCTTCGGCAGAACCTTCGTTGCCACCGATCAGCGCCAGGCGCAGGCCCGCGGCATGGCCGCGCTCGACCAGTTGCACAAAGAGGTCGGACCCCGTCAGGCGTGCCGGCAGGGGGGTGCCCTGCAATTGGCTGGCCCAGACGATGGGGCGGCCGTCGGCGGTGAAGACATTGGCGTCCGCCACCAGGGCCCGGAACTCGGGCTCCAGGCGCCAGCGGCGCAGGATGTCCACATTGGGGGTCACCACCCAGCCGCCGCGCCCGGCCTGGGCCTCGGTGACGATGTGGTCCGCCAGTTGCGACACGGTCGAGTTCACGAAAGGCAGCCCGTCCACCGCGATGGTGGGCAGGACAGGGGCGGGAGCATTCATCGGCAAGGTCGCACTCATGAGGTGAAAGGTCCCATCACAGGTCTCGTTTGGTCCGCACCCACTCGACCTGGCGCTTGAAGACGAAGCGCAGGTAGAGCGGCACCTTGGCCAGCAGCAGCATCGGCGCGCCCGCCAGTTCGCCCAGGCTCAGGATGTCATCAGCCCAGCGTTGCTGGGCAATGACAATGGCCGCCGCCAGCATCAGCACGCTGAGCAGGGCCACCACCAGGGGGGCCTGCCAGCCCAGCACCAGCGCCAGCACGGCCGTGACCAGCAGCCAGCCCACCTGCAGCAACGCCAGCAAAGTGAGCGGCGGCACCAGCATGTCCAGCACCTGCAGCAACAAGGCGCCACGGCCAGGGCGTAGCGACCGCCACAGCAGGCCCGGGCCCTCGCCCACCAGCATGGCCAGGTGGCCGTGCTCCCAGCGGGTGCGTTGGCTGGCAGCGCCTTCCTGGCTGTTGGCAAAGACGCTGGTGACCAGCGCGTCCTCGCACAGCAGCGGCGGCGCGCCGAGTTGGGCCAGGCGCACGCCCAGCTGCATGTCCTCGGCCAGATGGCCGCTGGCCAGCGGCGCCTTCACCGCCACGTCCCAGGGAAAGGCCATGCCGGTGCCATACAGCCCGCAGGGCAGGCCCAGCTGATGCATGCCGCGCGGGCGCACCAGGTTTTTCACACGCATGGCGAATTCGGCAATGCGCGCCTTCAGCCCGTCATTGGCCGCATGCATCAGGTAGGTGGCCTGCACCGGGCGGCCGGTGGCCGCCGCCACGCCGGCAATGCGCGGCAGCAGGCGCGGGCCCAGCTCGCAGTCAGCGTCCAGGATGACCACCACGTCGGGCGCATGACCTTCCTGGAGCGCCAGTGCCTCCAGGTGGCGCACGCCGAAATCCAGCGCAAAACCCTTGCCGCGCTGGGTGGCATTCGTACGCTCCACCACCGTGACATCGAATTCACGCGCCTGGGCGGCCGTGTCGTCGGTGCAGTTGTCCGCCACCACCAGGATGCGGTCCTTGGGGCCCAACTGCGCCATCGCCTGCATCAGCGTGGGCCGCAGGCCACGGCCTTCGTTGTGGGCCGGCATGACCACGGCAATACGCCCGGGGCGTGGATAGTCGGCGAGGGGGCGGCCCGCCACCAGGGCCAGCAGCACCTGCCCCAGCAGCAGCACGGCCGGCACCGCCAGCAGCAGGCTCAACAGCAGCACCAACAGCCACGGCAGACTGTGCAACAGCTCAAGCATGGGCGTACTCCTGGAAGAGGTCGGCCAGTCGCTCGGCCTCGACATCCACGTCATGACGCACCAGCACACGCTGGCGGGCCGCATGGCCCAGGCGTTGCAGGGTGTCGTCGTCCGCACGCAGGCAGGCCAGCATGGCAGCTGCCAGGGCCGGCGCATCACCCGCCGGCACCAGCCAGCCATTCTCTTCCGGCAGCACCAGTTCGGGAATCCCGGCGATGCCGGTGCTGACCACTGGCCGGCCCAGCGCCATGGCCTCCATCACCACCACCGGCAAGCCTTCGGCGAAGCTGGCCAGGACCAGCGCACGGGCCTCCAGCAGTTCCTGCCGGACCTGGTCGCTGCTGATCCAGCCGGTGATACGGACATGTTGCTCCAGCTTGTGGGCGCGGATGCGCTCCTCGATGGGGCCCCGCAGCTCGCCGTCGCCTGCCAGCACCAGTTCAAAGTCAGGTTCCTGCGCCGCCACCAGCGCGGCGGCTTCGATCAGCAGCAGGTGGCCCTTCTGTTCGGAAAGCCTGCCCACGCACACCAGCCGGCGGCCCGCAGGCGGCTCGGTCCGGACCTGATGGAAGGCCGGCTCCAGGCCGCAATGCACCACACGGACCTTGCCCCAGTGCTGCCGGTCGACCCAGCGGTAGAGCTGGCTGCGGCAGAACGAGGTGATGGCCACCACGAAACGCGCCCGGCGGATTTTTTCGCCCAGGTGCAGGAACTCCGGCTTGTCGAACTCCTCCGGGCCGTGCACGGTGAAGCTGTAGCCCGGCCCCCCCAGCGCCTCGACCAGCATGGCCACCTCGGCCGAGTTGGTGCCGAAGTGCGCATGCACGTGGGTGGCACCGCTCTGGCGCAGCATGCGCAAGGCCACGCAGGCCTCCGCCAGGTACACCATGTGCAGCGGCCACGGCCGGTCGGCACGCAGGCCGATGCGCAGGGCCAGCTTGAAGGCGGACCAGAACCGCCCCGGCGCACGCACGGCCTCGCCGACAAACGCGCTGGCCAGGGCACCCAGGCCGCCTTGCAGCAGGTATTGGGTCTTGGCCTTCTCGGCCTGGTCCTGCGGGTCGGGGGCGGCATCGTCCCAGCCGCGCACCGCCAGCCGCTGCACCGGCACGCCGTGCTTCTCCAGGGCGAGGATCTCGCGGCGGATGAAGGTGTGGCTGACCTTGGGGTAGTGGTTGACCAGATACGCGACCTTCACGGGACTCCTTGATGAACGGGTGGGAAACCTGTCGGGTAGCGCAGGCGGGTGGATGGCAGGGGACGCCGCCGGGCCGGCGGTGCCAGCCCGGGATGGTGAGGGGGTGTCGCCAGGGCGGTCGGTGACCTTGGTCATCACCGACGGGTCCGGCACCGTGGACAGGGGGGTGCCGGCCGAGGAGGCTGGGGGCATCGGTGCGGTGCTCATGCGGCAGACACCACCCGCAGATCGGCCCCGGCCGAGCCGCTGCCGGCCGCACGCACCGAGCTGCGCGCCACCGCGTAGCCGTCCGGCCAGTCGAAGCTGGCGGTCTTGCCATTCTCCAGCTCGCCGCTGTCCACCAGCGTCCGGCCGTTCCTGTCCTTGAGCTCCAGGCGCAAGCGCGCGTCACCGCTGCAGCGCGCCGTGAGCTTGCAGGCCTGGCCGGGCTTGGGGCGGGCCCAGTACACACCGGAGACCTGGCGGTTGCCTTCCACGGCCAGCACGGCGTCCTTGGCATCCTCGAAGGTCACGGCCTGGCGCCAGGTGTCGAAGCGCGCCTTGGCGGTGCCGCGCTGCACCCGCCAGTCGCCCCGCATGGAGATCAGGTTCAAAGACGCCTCCAGGTCGGTCGGCCGGTCATGGCCGTCCAGCCAGCCCTTGACGGATTTCACCTGTCGCAGGTTGGCGCGCAACCGCTCCAGGTCATTGGCCACCTGGCTGTTCCAGCCCCCCTTGAGCACGATGGGGAACCGGCTGCCGATCTCGGCATAGATCACGAAGGGCGTGCCGTAGTTGCGGTCCACCACGTAGCCGCCATAGCGCTTGAGCGTCTCCCCGATCTTGCGCATGCTCGCATCGCCCAGGGCGCGGATCTCGAAGTCCGACGGCAGCATCAGCAAGGCGCCTTCGGGGATCTGCCCCTTGTTCTGCTCAACCCCACGGTCGGCCGAGGTGGCCGGGAAGACATAACCCGGCGCCGGGCTCAGGCCGGAGAACGTGAGCGACAAGGCCAGCGCATGGCGGTAGACGCTGTCGCCGTCCTCGATCTCGTGGCTGCGGATCAGCCCGCCCATCGTGGGCACACCCGCGGCACGGGCGCCCTGGAAGTAGTGCGCCGGGTCGCCCCAGCCACGGCCGTCCAGCGGGGTCCAGGCGTATTGCTGGGCACGCCACTGGTCACCGTCGCGCTTGAGCTGGAAGAAGGAATGGATGACCCCGGCCTGCACGTCCACCAGGTCCGCATGGCCGTCCGATCCGGCTGCTGGCAGCACATCCGCCGGCCAGCGCGGGATGACGACCTCCGGCGTGAAGGCCTCCGCATCCGGGTCCCAGATGCCGCGCGGGTTCAGGCCCAGCACCCGCAGCGGCTTGTCGTCCGGGCTGCACAGGAACACCCCGGTGGAATATTTGTGGCTCTCGATGGCCGGGAAATAGGCGTCCTTGGGAATGGCCCAGCCCTCCAGCACCGGGTCCACCGGGCGGCAGTTCCAGGGCGAACGGGCCGAGAACGGGCGCTCGGCGGTGCCAAAGCGCAGCTCGCCGGGCTTGTCGCCCCCACTGCGTGCGGGCCGGGCGGCCTTGTCCTGCTGGCGGTCCGCCTGGGCGCTTGCCAGGCCCGGCGCCAACGCGCCCGCCACCAGCCCCAGGCTGGCGCCGCACCATTGGCGGCGATCCCACTGCGTCGTCATGTCTGGCTGTCCCTTCCCGTACTTCCCTCGATCCAAGGCGCGGCCGTCGTCGTGGAGACGACCACAGCCGCAACTGGCCACGCCGGGTGGCCGGGACCCTCCAGGGTCCCCTTTGTCTCTATTCAATCGCCGACCGGGGTCAGCGATGTTTTTATTGGTTCGCCCTCGGCAGGCGTATCCACCACTCGCGCCGGCAGGTCCGGCACCGGGGTGGTGCCGTCCAGGCCGCCGTGCACGCCGGCCGCCCGCAGGGGCAGGATTCGTGCCGGGTTGCCCACCGCCGTGGCGCCGGGAGGGACGTCCTGTAACACGACCGCCATGGCGCCAACGCGGCAACCCGCCCCCAGACGCACCCCGCCAATGACCTGCGCATAGGCGCCAAGCTCGACGCCATCCTCCAGCACCGGGCAAGGGCCGTCTTCAACACGGTTACCCAGCGTCACACCTTGACGCAAGGTGCAATGCGCGCCGATGACGGTGCCCGGGTTGATGAAGATGCCGCCGAAGTGCCAGATGCGCAATCCGGGGCCGATGCGGCAATCCTTGGGCAGGCTGATGCCGGTCAATGTTTCCACCGCCCGGAACATCAGCCAGTAGACCTTGGTCCGCCATTGCCGGCCGAAACCGGCCGGCATGGCGTCCACCCGCCGCCCGAAGCGGTAGACCCACAGGGCCCACAGCGATTGCTCCCGCCGCCAGGCGCGTGCGTCACCGCAACGCGCCAGGTCGGCCAACCAGTCCGTGTCCGCATGCCGCTGGGTCATTTCATCAGGATCTTTCCGGAAGTCGAAGTCAGTGCCTCGTTGGACACCAGGGAGCCGCCCACCGTCGAGGAGGTGCCGGCGGCACCGCTGTAGGCGTACACGGCCACGCGTGCGTAGTTGGCCGGCCAGTTGAAATTGGCCACCACGCCATTGGCCAGCTCGCCGCTGTCATACAGCTTGGTGCCGGCGTTGTCGTAGAGCGCCACACGCAGCCGACCACCGCCGGTGCAGCGCGAGGTCAGCTGGTAAGGCGTGCCCGCCACGGGTTTGGCCCAGGCCACCGCGCTGATCGTACGGAGGCTGTAGTTCACCTGTATGACATCGGCCGCCGTGGAGGGGAACACGACCGCCTGCTTCCAGGTGTCGTAAGTGCCCAGCGGTGAACTGCGCTGCAGATACCACTGCCCCCGCAGGGACAGGATATTGAGCCGCTGCTCCGGCACGATGGCCACGCCGTTGCCGTCGATCCAGCCACCCACGCTCATGACCTGGCGCAGGGCCCCGCGAAGTGTCTGCAGCTCGTTGGCCGTGGTGTTGTCCCAGCCGTTGGGCATGAGATTGAAGTTGCTGCCGTTCTCCGCGTAGATCACGAAGGGCGTACCGTCGTTGCGGTCCACCACGTAGCCACCATAACGTTTGAGCGTCTCCGCCACCTTGCGCAGCTTGAGGTTGGTGATGGTGCTGGTGTCGAAGGTCGACGGCAACATCAGCAACGAGCCTTCGGGGATGCCACCGGTGTTGGTGGTGGCGGCGTTGCTGTCCGCCGAGGTGGCTGGATAGATGTAGACGGTGGCCGCGCTGAGTGCGTTGTAGGTGAGCGAGATGGCCAGCGCGTGGCGGTAGTGATCCAGCCCGTCGTTCACTTCGGCGCTGCGGATCACACCACCGATGGCCGGCACGCCAACAGCGCGCGCGCCCTGGTAGTAATGGCCGCCCTCGCCAAAGCCGCGCCCGGCCAGCGGGGCCCAGGCGTATTGCCCGGCACGCCACACGCCGTTCACCAGCTTGAGCTGGAAGAACGAGTGCACGATGCCCATGGCCTCGTCGATGATGTCCGCATGCCCATCCGAGCCGGAGGCCGGCACGACATTGGCGGGCCAGCGCGGAATCACCACGGTGGCGCGGTAGGCCTCCGCGTCCGGATCCCAGATGCCGTTGGTACTGCCGCTGGGCGGATAGACCGTGACGCTGGGGTCGGTACTCAAGGCCTGGAACACGCCGGTGGACCAGGTGCCCTCGGCCACCGTGGGGTAATACGAGGACGTGGGGATGACAAAGGTGCCCAGCACCGGGTTCACCGGCTGCATGTACCAGGGCGAGAAGGCCGCAAACGGTGTGGCGTAGGAGCCAAACGTTCGGGCTGGCAGCGTCGTGGTTTGCGCCCAGGCCGGTAAACCGGCGCCGAGCGCACCCGCGAGTGCCCCCGCCAAGACGCCCGCTTGTGCCAGCGTGGAGAGTCGCAGCACGGTAGCACGCCTGGACCTGGGCAGTGCACCTTGCCGGCGATGCCACGCGGACACCAGTCGGGACAGGGATGACAGCGATCGTGACGACATGGTCAAACCTCCTTCAACCGCTGACCGCGCCCTGCCCCAACACGCTTGGCCAGCTCGTTGAAACGCCGCTCCACCTGGAAGGTGGATACGTGCGCAATACCGAAGACCACCAGCAACAACAGCGGACGCTTCAGATACTTGGTCCAGAGATCGCCGCTTCCCAGCCAGGTGGCCGCCAAGGGCAGGTGCCACACATACAGTGCATAGGAAATTGAAGCGATATAGGCAAGCGCCGGTCCTCCCAACCCTACCGAAAGCCGATGATTCGGCTGCGCCAAAAGCGCACCTACAAATGCCGCTGCCGCATAAGGACGGAGATAGGACAGCGGATTGAGCATGTCATGGCTGATAAAACTGCCGGCCAGCAGCAGCAACAGCAGACCAGGCACCACACCGGGGCGGGACAGCGCTTTCCGGGCCTGCGGCCACAAACGCGAATTCACCAGTAAGGCCAGGCAGGCACCGGCCAGCAAATCGTCCGCACGGAACCAGGTCACGCTGGATGCAGTGATCTCATGCGATATCCGCATCCCGGTGAAGGTGAGCAGCAAGGCCGGGAACAGCCACCAGATGGCGCGCACCCGCAGCCACAGCATCAGCGCCGCCAGCATGTAGAACTGCACCTCGACGCACAGGCTCCAGAAGTGGTCGATGGGCGGCACCAGGCGCTGGGGCGGCAGATTGGCGTAGAAGAACAAGTAGCTGAACGCGGTTTCCAGGTCCACCGGCCGGAACAGCCACACCACCACCAGGCAGATCCAGGCCGCCGGCACCACACGCAGCAGGCGCCGGGCCAGGAAACTGCTGACCGGCGGGCGTTTGAGCAACTGCCCGGTGATGAGGTAGCCGGAGAGAATGAAGAACAGCGCCATGCCGAACATGCCCAACGACTCGTTCAGCGGCACCCCCCCCACATGAAAAGGCATCAGATGGGTCCATAGCACCGCCAGGATGCTGACGGCCCGCACGCCGTCCAGGGCCGGTGATCGCTCGGAGGGGACGTGGTGGCTGGGGAGGGACGCGACAGGCGCGTTCATCGGGCTTGCACCTGCGGCCGGCCTGCCGGGCCCCTGCCGCCCTTGGGCAGGCTGCGGGTCGGTGTCAGCCCCATGGGCACCGTGGGCTGCCAGGCCGTGCCGTTGGCGTGCCGGTCTGTCTCCGCGGCCGCCTCGGCCCGGGCCCGGGCCTGTGAGCTGGGGCGAATGCCCCAGGTCCGTCGGTATCGGAATTCCCCCACCCCGTCGGGCACCAGCCGCACCGCCAGCGCACACAGGCAGCCCATGCAGAACCAGAAGTACCAGTTGTAGATGAGGTAGGCAAACATGTTGTCCGAGCTGGACACCATGAAGTTGGCCACCAGCAGGCACATGCCGATGAGCGCCAGCAGCGGCTTCACCGAGAACAGCCGCCGGATCAGGCGTGCCGTGCTCACATAGACCCACAGGTAGGCGGCCAGGCCGGTGGCCCCGAGTTCAAAGAAGGTCTGCACCACCGCGCTGTGGGCGCCCCACTTCGCAGGCCCGGCCATCGAGAAGAAGGTGGGCGACAGGTTGAAGAAGGACTCCGCGCCATACCCGACCAGGTAGCGACTGGGCGCCATCCATGTCAGGGCATCCGTCCAGAGCAGCTTGCGCCAGGCAAAGGAATTCAGCTTGGCGTACTGCACGACCTCGTTGCCCTCGGTCAGCCCCATGACCCGCTCGCGCAGCTCCGGCAGCGCCGCCCCTGCGGCAGCACCGATCAGCACGAGGTAGACCAGGTATCGCCGCTCCTTCACCAGGCCGTACACCACGAAGATGAACATCACCGAGATCCAGGCGCTGCGGGTCTTGGTGGTGTAGAGCAGCCCCGCCAGCAGCAACATGTAGCCGACCACCACCATGAGCGAGAACGGCGTCTGCCCCGTCTGGCGGCTCTTCCAGCGATAGAAGATCACGCCCAGCGACAGCACCAGGTAGAAGGCCAGGATGTTGGCGTGCGGGAACGGGCCGCCATAACGCAGGCCCGAGTTCTCCAGCGCGTCACCGCCCCCGGCGGTGCGGCCCATCGCGATGTAGGCCAGCGTGACCAGCGCCACCGGCACGGAAGACCAGGTGATGATCTTCAGCATCTTGTTGAGGTCGTTCTCGTCCATGACGAGATAGAAACTCACCAGGAACAGCGCCACCACCGAGACATAACCCAGGTAGAGCCGGATGGCGGCGATGGTGTCCGAAGAATGCAGCAGCCCAAGCGCCTGCAGGGCCAGCAGCGGCCCCCAGACCCACCAGGCGGCCTTGGGGATGCGCTTGGGGTCCCGCGAGATGATGAGCGCGGCCAGCAGGATGACCAGCGCATTGAGCAGGCCACCAAGGCCGCCCACCGCGGCCATGCGGGCCTGCTCGAAGATGGGATTGGCGCCGGCCCGAACCAGCAGCACCACGATGAGGAACGCCTCCCGGCTGTAGATGAATAGAAAGGCCGTGAGCAGCATCAGCGGCATGACCGCCAGCATCACCGGCTTCTCGGCCGAGACCCCGCCGAGGAACACGCTGGCATAACCGATCACCACCGCGCCCACGCTCAGGCCCACGAGGCCCAGGAAGCCGGTCCCGTCCATGCCGAACATCACGCCGCGCCACATGCGCAGGACGCCATTCAACCAACGCACTGATGTGTCCTTCACTTCCCGTCGCGTCCCGTCATGCTCAGCGCACCAGCAGGCTGCGAGAGCCGGCCGGCACTGCCGCCACCATGTCCTTCAGGAAGGATTCCATCAGGGCCTGCGAATCACCGGCGGCGTCCGCGCGCGCCAGGCGCTGGGAGGCCCGCACCAGCACACCGTCCGGAATGCGGCCCTTGAAGCCCTCCTGCAGGATGTACCAGCGCGCCTGCAGGCCGTCGCCGCCATACATGTTGCCGATGCGGATCCAGTAGCGCACCGACTCGAAACCACCGCCACGCCCTTCCGCCAGCAGTTGTGTGGTGGGCACCGGCTGCGCACGGGCATCGGTGGCGATGGCATGGCCGTCGCCCAGCTGGCGCACCGCAAAACCCTGCGCCGGGTAGCAGACCTCGGGCCTGTGCACCTTCACGTCCTGGCGCTGGCGTTCGCCCCAGGCCAGGGCCAGCATGATCATGTCGCCGTGGCTGTTGGCATAGGTGCGCATGACCGTCTGGTCATAGGGCTGCTCCTGCACCGTCTCCACGCCCTGCGCGACATCCACCTGCGTGGTGGTGTCGGCCACCACGCGCCAGTCGCCAAAGGCCTTGGGCACGGTCGCGTCCAGGCTGGGCGCGCCACTGATGGCCTGCAGGCGTGGCGTGGCCAGCCAGGCACAGGCGGCGGCAGCCAGCATCACCACCAGGCCGATCACGGCGCTGAAGCGCGACAGCCTGGGCATGCGGAAGGCGCCCACGGGAGCGGCGGCGTTTGAGGTCGAATTTGTACTGCTCATGCGGCCTCCTTGCGGTAGCGGCTTTCCACCCGCAACGACAAGGCGCGCAGCAGGCTGTCGGTGAGCACGATCAGCATCAGCGCGGTCAGGAACAGCGCCATGCCGGAGAACTCGTGCATGAAGCCCTGCCCCACGTCGTCACCGAAGTGGTAGGTCAGCAAGGCCAGGATCAGGATGCGGATCACGTTGGAGGAATAGGAGATCGGCACGATCAGCAATGCCAGCGTGAAGTTGCGGAACACCGATTCGTGGCGCACCACATTCATGTAGAGCAGGCCCAGCGCCTCCAGCGTGAACAGGGAGTTCAGGCCGGCGCAGGCATCCGCCACCATCAGCTGGTAGGAGCCGATCTGCAGGATCACGCCGGAGCGCGCCACCGGGTAGCCCAGGTGGTACATCAGCTGTTCCGCCCCCCAGGAGGCCGCCAGCTTCATGGGCTGGGTGATCACGTCCACGATGGAGGCCGGCAACGGCACGGCGAACAGCAGCAGGAAGAAGGCGAACCAGTAGCGCCTGGCGATGGCAGGGCCGACCAGCAGCAGCGCAATGCCCAGCAACACCGGCAGCAGCGAGCCCATCTCCAGCAGCGCGATCGACTGCGAACGGCCCAGCACATACAGGGCCGCGCCGCCCAGCAGCACCAGCCAGCCCGCCACCGGGGCGGGCCGCGGCTCAAAGCGTTCGCCCTGCTCGGCGATGCGGCGCGTCTGGAAATAGAAATACCAGGCGGACAGCGCCAGCACGATGGGGCCGTGGCTGTTGCGGTCACCGCGCCAGGGGCCATGCATGAAGTCCACGATGGTGGGCACATACATGGCGGCCAGGCCCAGGGCCAGGACCACGAGCACCAGACGGTTGGCAGCCCAGAACGGTCCGAACCGGGGCGCGATACGGCCCTGGCCGCCGGGAAGGACATTGCGCGACATGACTTTCACTGGGTTCCCTGCAAGAGCGACAAGACCGGGGCGCGTCGGCCCGGGTTCAGTACTGGTTCATGACGGTGCCCAACAACGTGGTGTTGATGCCGTCAAGACTGTCGGTGAGTTCCTGCAGCGCCAGCACACGCGAGCGGTCCTGGCGAGCCAGCACCAGCGCAGCACCGCAGCGCGAGGCCACGATGGAGGCGTCCGCGCCGTACAGGCTGGCCGAGGTATCCACCACCACGTGGTCGAACTTGCCGGCCAGCTCGCGCATCAGCATGCCAAAGGCCGGACGCTCCAGCAGTTCCACCGGATTGGGCGGCACCGCGCCGACCGGCAGGACGAACAAGCTGTTCATGCCCTCCACCTGCTGGATGACCCGGGGCTCGCTGCGGCCCGACAGGATGGACGACAGCCCCGCCTGGTTGGCCACGTCGAAGATCTCGTGCTGGCGCGGACGGCGCAGGTCCGCATCCACCAGCAGCGTGCGCCCGCCCAGTTGCGCCAGCGTGACGGCCAGGTTGGCGGTGAAGTAGCTCTTCCCGTCCATCGTGTCGGGGCTGATGATGGCCAGCGCCCGGCGCGGTTCCCCCTCGCGGTACAGCCGCATCATGATCTGGCTGCGGATGCCGCGGAAGACTTCCGCCTGGGAGGAGAACGGCTGGTTCAGCGCCACCAGTTCGGGGCTGCGGCTCTTGCGCTCGCTGGCCGCGTACGGGTAGTGGAACTGCTTGGACAGCGCTTCCAGCACGTCCTCGGCATTGGCATAGCCCAGGGCAACCGCAGCCTCGCCGAAGCGGATGCCGCGCTCACGCTGGTACTGCAGCACGCGCTCGACCTGGTCGGCGCTGAGGTTGCGGGTCTCGGCAATGATGGCGCCGATGGACCGGTCATGCAGGCCGGCACTGGGTTTGGTCGTCTGGGCGTCCACGGGTTTGCTTGAGGCGTAGTGGAGGGGTTCCTTCAGGTCGGACATCAAGCGGCTCCTCTGCTCGCAGCATGGCCCAGCAGCCGGCGCTCGGCCGTGGGCAGCAACTTGTTGGGACGCTTGTTGGGTGCGGGCAGCACCCCCAGCATCGGAATCTGCAGCAAGGCCATGACGTCGTCGGCGTCGCGGATCTTGCGGTCACGCATTTCCAGCAGCAGCGCCATGCCCACCGCCAGGATCAGGCCGGCCACGAAGGCCAGCGCGGTGTTGAGCCCGACACGCGGCGAGGCCGGACGCATCGGAGGCGTGGCTTCCGTCAGCGTGCTGACATTGCTCTGCGTGCTCTGGCTCTCCAGGTTGGTCTGGGTCAGGCGGGCGGCGATGCTGTCGTAGCCGCGCTGGGCGCTGTCGACCTCGCGGATCAGGCCGGCGGCTTCGTCGCGCGCTTCCTTGAGCTTGACCACCTTGACCCGCTGTTCGTCCAGCTGGGCGCGGATCTCGGATTCACGCTGGCGGTTGATGGTGTTGGTCACCCCCACCGCACCGGTGACACGGCGGATTTCCGTCGCCATCTTGGTGCGCAGGTCAGCCACCGAGGCCTTGGCTTCGATCACCTGCGGATGGTTGTCGCCATAACGGGTGCTCAGCTCCTGCAGGCGCGCTTCCGAGCGGCTCAGCTCGCCCTTGAGCGAGGAGACCACCGGGTTGGCCAGCACATCCGGCAGGTTTTCGCTGCCACGGGCCGCAGCGCCCTGGCGGCTGTTGGACTCGGCGGTGACGGCCTGCACGGCCACCAGTTGCGAGGACAGCTCGGACAGGCGGCTGCTTTCGATGTCCATGCGCTCGTCGGTGGCCAGGATGCCGTGCTCACGCTCATAGGCGGAGAGCTTGGAGCGGGCCACCTCAAGCTTGTCCAGGGCGGCCTTGGACTGCTGCTCGAAATAACCGGCGTATTGACGCGCCGGGTCCACGCGCAGCTCCAGGGTGGTGCCCACGTAGGCCTTCACGAAGGCATTGGCAAAGGCGGCGGCGGCTTCTGGCTGTGGCGACTTGTAGGTCACCATCAGCACATTGCTTTCCTTGGAGGGCTTGACCTCCATGTTGCCCTTCAGGCCCTGGGCCAGCCACTGCTCGATGGTGCCTTCACCGTTGGTGGCGGCCTGCCAGTTCTGGCGCACTTCCGGCAGCTCGGTCAGCTTCATGTCCTTGACCACGCGCAGGGCAACACGATCGCTGGCGATCACATCGACCTGCGTGTTCATGTAGGACGGCGAGGCCAGGCCCGGATAGATCAGGGCCGAGATCGGATCGGGCTTGGCATCGATGAGCACAGAGGCGGTGGCCACGTACTTCGGCTGCATCGAGAGGCTGACGCCGAGTGCCGTCAGGGTGGTCAGCACCACCACCAACAACACCAGCGACCAGCGGGCCCGGATGATGGAAATCAACTTGCTGGGCGTCACGACTCACTCCTTCGCCGGGCCACGCGGCCCGGCTGCTTCGGCCGGCTGAACAGGGGTCACAGGGTCCCCCCCGTCAGACGCGGCCACAGATCAGAACAGGCTTTCGCGCACGTAGATGACGTCACCGTCCTTGAGCGCTTCATCCATCGCAGGCTTGATTTCCTGCACCTTGCCATCCCCGCCCTTGCGGTGCACGCGGATGCCACGCTCCGTGCCACGCAGCGTCAGGCCACCGCCAGCGGCCAGGCCCTGCAGCAGGGTCATGCCGCGCTCCAGGCGGATCTGGCCGGGTTTCTGTACTTCACCATAGATATAGATCGTGGGGAAGCGGTCCACCCAGAGCACGTCGCCGTTCTGGATGAGGATGTCCTGCTCGCGGCCGTTGGCGCTGAACAGCGTGGGCAGGTCAATCTCGGCCCGGTAAGCCTTGCCGCCCCGCGTGCCGGAAATCACCAGCAGGTCGCCGCCGGAGGGCGCGACGCCGCGGGCGTTCGCCAGCAGGTCGGTCAGCCGGGTGTCGGCCACTTCCAGCGGGTAACGGCCCGGCTGGTTGACCGCGCCCAGGACGCTGGCCTGGTTGCCGGTGACCTTGATCACCAGGATGCTGACCTGCGGCTGCTTGACGAAGTTGCCCTTGCGCAGGCCTTCGGCGATGCGGGCTTCCGCGTCGCTGACGGACAGGCCGCCGATGCGCACCGTGCCCAGCAGCGGGAAGGAAATGGTGCCGGCTTCGGAGACCCGGGTCTCCAGCGTCATGTCCGGATTCTGGAAGACGCTGATCTTGATGGCGTCCCCGGAACCCAGCCGGTATTCAGCGGTGGCACCGCTGGCAAGACCCACCGGTGCGGGCTGGCTGGTCTGCGCCGTGGCGCCGACTGCCATCAGCAGCGCCATGGCCGTGGCCACCAGCGGCTGCACGCAGGAGCGGTTCAGGAATTGGGCAGCGCAACGCCGCGTCTGGATCATGTTCATTTGATTCCCAAGCCCTTCGAAATGGTGCTGTTGTCCAAGCCCGTGGCGCTGGAGGCCGGCTCGGTGACGGGGTCCGGCGTGAGGGCCGGCGCGGGGGTCGGCGAGGAGGCGGCCGCCTCTGCAAACTTGCCGACGTATTCGATCTTGGCGTTGTCACGCATCGCCTTGACGTCCTTGGTGATCAGCTCCATGCGGCGCTGGCCCAGCAGGAAGCCTTCGATCGCAGGACGGGCCTGCTCCAGCGTGACCGGCTGCACACGCGATCCCGCCAGATAGACCACCATCACGCCGTTGGGCATGGGGGCCTCGAAGTGCTGGCCATCCTTCATCTTGGAGAGGATGCGCAGGCTGCCGGCGGCCACTTGTTCGGCCGCACGAACCGATTGCGTGCCCACGAACTTGATGTCGCTGGCCTTGAGGTATTCAACGAATTCGGTCAAGGTCTTGGCGTCAGTCAGATGGCTGCGAATGCCCTCCAGCTGCTCAGGCTTGGCCTCGATGTTGAGTTCCTGGACGTTATAGACACGGCGTTCGGTAAAGAGTGCCGGGTTCTCGTTGAAGTACTTCGAGACGTCTTCTTCGCTGGGCTTGGTGGCCTTTTCACCCAGGCGTTCAGCATAGGCGCGAGCAATGATTTCGCGTTTGGCGGTTTCGATCTGTTGCACGACCCGCGGATCGCGGTCGAGCTTCAGGTCCTGCGCCTTCTGGACCAGCAGTTCCTGGTCGATCAACCGCTCCAGAACCTGGCGCGAGGCGGGCTCGACCTGTTCCTTCTTGATATTGGGCTGACGCTGCAGGACGTAGTTGATCTGGTGAACAGTGATCTCTTCCTTGTTCACCTTCGCCGCGGTCTGCGAGGCCTTTGCACCGCTGCCACCGCCGCAGGCGGCGAGCCCGATCGCCACCACGGTGGCGGCCGTCAGGCCCGCCCACCGAAATCCGTTGCAGTTGAACCGCTTTCTCTTCAAGTTCATGGCTTCGACTCTCGTTGTTATGCAAGTCCCGGCGACCCTCACGGGGCGACCCACGCTCTCACGTGAGCGGCGAGTGTAGCCGTGCACCATGACGGTAAACCCTGATTCCATGCGTACCCGACTCCCTCGATCCCGAGACTAGGTGGGTCCTTAGCAAGAATGACTCCTACCCCCGGCGCGGTGTGCCGCGAGGCCCCCTTGAACAAGGGGGGCGATTGGAGAGAGGGGCGCTGCAGAGCGCCCGAAAGCCCCGCTGATGGGGGATGGCGCCGACGGTGAGTCGGCGCTCGCTGGCGCTCCCGCGCCAGTGGTGAGGATAAACAGCCCGTCGCGTTTAATTACGACTGCGACAAGTCATCAGCATTTGATACCGACATGCAAGGCCACGACGCCGCCGGTCAGGTTGTGCACGTCAACATGACCGAAACCTGCGGTCTTCATCAGCGCCTTCAGTTCTGCCTGCGCCGGATGCATGCGGATGGATTCGGCCAGGTAGCGGTAGCTGTCGGCATCCCCGGCGATGAGCTGGCCCAGGCGGGGCAGCACCTTGAAGGAATACCAGTCGTAGGGCTTGCGCAGCGGCTCGGCCACGCGGGAGAACTCCAGCACCAGCAGGCGCCCGCCCGGACGCAGCACCCGGCACATCTCGGCCAGTGCCTGATCCTTGTGAGTCATGTTCCGCAGACCGAACGCCACCGACACCAGGTCGAAGCTGTTGTCCTTGTAAGGCAGGGCCTCGGCGTCACACAGGTTGGTGGGCAGCACCATGCCTTCGTCGAGCAGGCGCTCGCGACCGGTGCGCAACATGGCCTCATTGATGTCGGTATGCACCACCATGCCGCGTTCACCCACCTTCTTGGCGAAGGCTCGGGCCAGATCGCCAGTGCCGCCGGCAATGTCCAGCACCTTGTTGCCAGGCTTGAGGTTGGCCACCGCCACGGTGTAGGCCTTCCACGCGCGGTGCATGCCCATGGACATCAGGTCGTTCATGATGTCGTAACGGGAGGCGACGGAGTCGAAGACGCCGCGCACGCGCCGGGCCTTCTGGGTTTCGTCAACGGTTTCGAAACCGAAGTGGGTGGAGCTCATGGCGGATCCTGCTGAAGATGCTTGAAAAGTGGGCGGCGCTCGGGGGGCTGAGGCTCAAGGTTGAGGCTCAAGGTTGAGCCTCAGTGGCTCCCGCAGCCATGGCCTTCATGGCCGGCGGCAGCACCCTTGCCCGGCATGGGGGCGTCCCGGTCCAGGCCGGCGGCGGCCAGGCGGGCTTCGTAGTCCTGCATCAGTTGCACCTGGTCTCGGCCCAACTGGTAGAGGTAGGCCCACGTGAACAGGCCGCTTTCATGGCCGTCCGAGAACAGCGGCTGCAAGGCGTAGTGGCCGACCTGCTGGACAGCGACGATCTGCACCTCGCGCTTGCCGGTCTGCAGCACTTCCTGCCCAGGACCATGGCCCTGCACCTCGGCCGACGGGCTGCACACACGCATCAGCTCGAACGGGATACGGAAGCGCGCACCGTCGTTGAACGCCAGTTCCAACACCTTGGATTGCTGGTGGACGACGATGTCGGTAGGGAGAGGCGAAGAGGTCTCGAGGCCGGCCATGAGTGGCGGAGCGGCTGGCTCAGAAAGGGCCGCCCGGTAATGCAATAAACGGGCAGTGTACCGGGCCGACAGGAATAAAAAAAACCCGCCGACTCGCGCCGGCGGGAATTAACAGATGCCCCGTTCGGGCCCAGGGCACCCGGCTTACCAAGCGAGGTGATTGGCAAGTTCGGCCATCACCACCCAAGCGTCAGCGCATAGCTGCCGGCGCCGCCGCTGTAGTAGGTCACCCGTACATAAACGGTGCCTGCGGTCGAGGTGGTGTATGAAATGCTTTCAGTCAGCCCGGCACTCTTGGTGCCGGAGGCCAGGGTGGTCCCTGAGCTGTTGTAGACGTAGAGGTCGTAGTCCACGCCGCTGGCGTTGGGCAGCGACGCCGTCAGGGTCTGCCCGGCGGTCAGTGTCACCGCGTAGTAGTCGGTGTCGGTGGTGCTGGACAGGCTGCCGCTGATGGTGCCGCCAGGCGCCGCGATCACCTGTGCCGTGGCACGGGTGTTGTTCGAGGCCGTGGTTTCGGTGATGGCGGTGCCGCCGCCACCGCCGCCGCCCGTACCCGTCAGGATCAGGGTGATGGCTGCATTGGCATCCAGGATCCCGCTGCCGCACTGGCTGCAGGTGGCCGGGAAGGCACGGGCGCTGTTCTTCAGCGCCGCGGTGATCTCATCCGGCGTGGCCGAGGGCTTCACGCTGTAGAGCAGTGCCGCCACACCGGCCACGTGTGGCGTGGCCATCGAGGTGCCCGAGTAGTAGGCATAGCTGTCCGCACCCGGGGTGGTGGTGCCGGCATTCAAGGTGGAGTAGATGCCGTTGCCGGTGCCGGAATCCCCGCCCGGAGCCGCCAGGGCGACGATGCTGCCGTAGTTGGAGTAGGAGGCGCGACCGCCGCTGCGGTTCGTGGCCGCCACCGTCACCACGCCGGAGCAACTGGCCGGGCTGTAGTTGGCCGCGTTGGCCGCCGAGTTGCCCGCCGCCACGATGACGCTGGAACCGCGTGAACGTGCGCCGGTGACCGCCGCCTGGGTGGTGGAGTCGCAGCTGCCGCTGCCGCCCAACGACAGGTTGAGCACCTTGGCCACATTGGTGTTGGCAGGAATGCCGGACACGGTGCCGCCCGACGCCCAGGTGATGCCGTCGGCAATGTCGGAGGTGTAGCCGCCGCACTTGCCCAGCACCCGAACCGGCAGGATCTTGGCGTTGTAGGCGATCCCGGCAATACCCAGGCTGTTGTTGGCCTTGGCTGCAATGGTGCCGGAGACGTGGGTGCCGTGCCAGCTGGAGTTGGAACCCGGAATACCGGATCCGCAGGCATTGGTGGCGTAGTAGTCGCCCGGGTCCAGCGCGTCGGCATCACGCGCATTGCCGTCCACGGACACGGCCGTGTCCGCGATGAAATCGTAGCCGGCCACAGCGCCGGAACTGTTCACCGCCCACTGGCCGGCGAGGTCTGCGTGAGGACGATAGCCGGTGTCGATCACCGCCACCACCACGTTGGTACCCGTGGACTGATCCCAGGCAGCGGGGGCACGGATGCCGCCGGTGGTCTCGAACAGATCCCACTGGTTGGTGGCGTAGTACGGGTCGGTAGGCGTGGCCAGCGCATACATCTTGCGGTCGGGTTCGACGTACTCGACGTTGGCGTCGCTGGCCTTGATCTGGGTGGCGAGGTCACGCAGCTGGTCCACGCTGAGCTGGCGGTCCAGCTTGAACACGTGGGCGCCGGTGCCGGTCTGGCGCAACAGGCTGACACGGGCACCCCACGGGGCGGCCAGCTGCTGCAGGGATTGGGTACGGGTGCTGAGCGCATCGCTGGCGACCGCATGGGCCTGCACGGCGACACCCAGCTTCTGCTGGACGGCCACACTGCCGTCCTTGTACTTGACGATCAAGCGATCGGTCTGCTCAGGCAGCGGCTGCTTGGCATTCACATCGGTGGCGGGGGCGCCGGCATAGGCGGCAGAACTGACTGCAAAGACACCGAGGGCCAGCGCACGGCTGAGCTTCGTCAAACGCATCATGCTGTGATCTCCATGGTTTCTCTCCCTGAGGCACCGGATATCGGCGCCCCGCTCCCATCTCGCAGACAGGTATTGCTGCCGTTGGATGGACACCCCGCCGCAATCGGTTGATTCGTGGCGTGGATGCAGTGTAGGAAGCGGCTGGCGGGCGTGGCACAGCCACCTGCAAGACCTGACAGGAAAGGAAATCCCCTAGCAATCATTTGTTCACAAACGTGACACGGTCTCGATTTCGAGGGAGTGCGCGATGAATGAATAGCTCTGCGGGCCTTGGTTTCCGGGGCTTGGCACGCCAATGGACTGACTTGTCTGACTTTTCATTTGGCGTGCCCGGCCAGCTCGAGAAGAGGAATGGGAGGCGAAGCCAATCGGCCAACTGCCGTATTCGCAGATTGATATCGGGTGTTGAGGCCCGCTTGCGTAGTGTTTGCGCCAAATTTGCGCGGCGTTTGCGCGCGCTTTGCGCGATAAGCGCAGTGGAATGCGCTTATGGAAGTTATGCAGAGCTTCCCTTATGGGCTGTGCAATGGCACCTTGCGGGCGCTCCATTGCGCCCCCACCAGCAGCGACGCCATGAGCCACAGCGGTGCAAAGGGCACACTGGCGGTGGCCAGCATGCCAAAACCCAGCGGCATGGCCACGGTGGCGCCGTTGCTGGCCAGCATGCGCAGGCCCAGGGCCTGGCCGTGGCGATCAGCTGGTGTCACCTGGTGCAAGGTGGCCAGCACCATGGGCTGCACGGCCCCCAGCGCCATGCCCAGGATGGCCGAGCCGATCATCAGGCCCGCCGTGCCGGGCAACCAGGCGTAGACCACCAGGATGGCCATGGCCACGCTGATGGCCGTGCGCAAGGCCTTCATCTCATCCACCCGGTGGGCCCAGCGGACGATGCCCAGGCGCACCAGGGTCGCGGCCGCCGCGAAGCTGCCCAGCACCAGACCGATGCCGGAGGCCGACAGTCCCTTGGCGTGCCCGATGACCGGCACCACGAAGCTGTGCGCGTCCCAGCAGGCGGACATCGTGATATTGACCACCAACAGGTGGCGCAGCGCCGGGTCCCGCAGCAGGTCCCAGGCAGGCTTGGTATTGCGGGGCGCCTGTGCCTTGGCATGCGGCGTGTAGCGCGGCACCCGGAGCGCCATGGCCCAGGCAATGCCCGGCAGGACCACGCCCAGCACCAGGGCCCAGGCGAAGCCCGCATGATCGATCAGCAACCCTGCCATGACCGGCGCCACGGCGTTGGACAAGGCCGGGCCCAGGGCCACCCAACTGAACACCCGTTTCAGCTGGGATGGGTCCGAGACCATCAGGCCGGCCTCGCGCTGGATGGCGACCGCCGCCACCGCCACGGCGCCGCCGCACAGCAGGCACGCGACGGCAATCAGGGCGAGCGACTGCCACCACAGGGCGACCAGCGCGATGACCGCGCCCATAAAACCCATGATCGCGCCCAGACCCACCGGCCGATGGAAACCATGCCGGTCCGCCAGACGGCCGGCCCACAGGGACATCCCGATCGGCGCCACCGCAAAAAGGCTTTGCAGCACCCCCACCGTCCATTCGCCAAAACCGCGGTCCAGCACCCACAGGCTGGCGGTGACCCGCGTCACCGCCATGCAGGCATGCACGGCCACCAGGGTGGCGATGACGGCGGGAAAGGCGCGGCTGGCGCCAGAGGGCGTGGCGGCCGGGGCGTCAGGTGTCATCCGGCGGCGCCCTCCTCGTCCACCTGGCCGAGCTGCAGCACGCGGGTCATCTGGTCGTCAGGCAAAGCCTCGACGGTCTTGAGCCGGCGAGTCATGGCGCGGGTGCGGACCTCGGCCGCATCGATGGTGTTGCTGGCTTCTTCCAGCTTCTTCTTGGTCTTGGCCAACACCTCGCCGAACTTGCCAAACTCGGTCTTCACGGCGGAGAGCACCTCCCAGACCTCGGCGGAGCGTTTCTCGAGCGCCAGGGTGCGGAAGCCCATCTGCAGGCTGGAAAGCGTGGCCAGCAAGGTGGTGGGGCCCACCAGCATCACCTTGTGCTCACGCTGCAGGGATTCGGTGAGGCCGGGGCGCCGCAGGGCTTCGGCGTAGAGGCCCTCGGTGGGGAGGAACAGCAGGGCGAAGTCGGTGGTGTGGGGTGGGCCGAGGTATTTCTCGCGGATGGTCTTGGCCTCCAGGCGCAGGCGGGTCTCGATGGCGCGGCCGGCGAGTTCGGCGGCAGGCGCATCGGCGCGCTCCTGCGCATCCAGCAGGCGCTCATAGTCTTCACGGGGGAACTTGGCGTCGATCGGCAGCCACAACGGCTGGCCGTCGTCACGCTGACCCGGGAGCTTGAGAGCAAACTCGACCCGCGCGCCCGTGCCGGGAACGGTCTCGACGTTGGAGGCGTACTGCTCGGGGGTGAAGACCTGTTCGAGCAGGCCGGCCAGTTGGACCTCACCGAAGATGCCTCGGGTCTTGACGTTGGTCAGCACACGGTTGAGGGAACCCACATCGCGGGCCAGGGTCTGCATCTCGCCCAGGCCACGGTAGACCTGCTCGAGGCGCTCGGCCACCTGCTTGAAGCTTTCGCCAAGGCGCTGCTCCAGCGTGGCGTGGAGTTTTTCGTCCACGGTGGCACGCATCTGCTCCAGCTTTTTCTCGTTGTCCTGCTGGATGGATTGCAGCCGGGCTTCGACGGTGCGGCGGGTTTCGGCCAGGCCGGCTTCGTTACGCTGGGCCAGGGCCTGCAGTTGCTCGGTGAGCAGGCTGCCGAGCCGGGCGGCTGCGGCATCTTGCGCCTCACGGGCGGTGGCGGCCTGCGTGGCGAGGGATTGCTGCAGGTGGCCGAGCTGGACACGGAAGCTGTCGATCTGCTCGTTCTGGGTGCGCGCCACGTCGCCGCCCTGGGCGAGCAGGGATTGCTGAAACTGGGAGAGCGTGGAGAGGGTGTCCTGGCGCAGGGCACTGTTGACACGGTTGAGCTCGTCGCGCAGGGAACGGTCCAGGCGGTCGCTGGACTGCTGGATGAGCGGCATGATGACCCCAGCAACGGGCTCCTGCTCGGTGGGGGACTCCTGGGAGGCGATGCGGCGCCACAGGAGAACCAGAACAATCAGGATCAGGGCCAGCAGGCCAGTCAGCAGAGCTTCAACAAGGGTCATGGCTGGGATTCTCTCAGCCTTGAGGTAGAGAAGGCGTCAGCGTGTGGCAGGAGGGGTTTGGCTGTGCACGGGAAAGCGCCGAGCCCTGCCACCGTTTAATGAGCCCCGAGTCAAGACCAGGGCCGTCGACAGACCACCGGTCTGTGCCATCGAAGGCCTTCGGACGAGGGCCCGCTTACTTGACCAGAACCTCTGGATTCAATGCCGTGGGCGGCGTACCACCCGTGAGCACGGCAATCAGGTTGTCCACGGCGAGGTTGCTCATGGCTCGGCGCGTGGCCACGGTGGCGCTGGCAATGTGAGGCGTCAGTACGACGTTGGTGCATTCCAGCAGCGCCGGATGAACCACCGGCTCGCCTTCGAAGACGTCCAGGCCCGCAGCAGCAATGGTGCCGGCCTGGAGGGCGTGTGCGAGCGCGGCGTCATCCACCACCCCACCGCGCGCAATGTTGGTGAGTGTGGCCGTGGGCTTCATCATCGCCAGCTCGCGCTCACCGATGAGGTGGTGCGCAGACGGGCTGTAGGGCACCACGATGACCAGGTGGTCGGCACGCTGGAGCAACTCGTCCTTCTCCACCCATTGCGCCCCCAGCGGCGCTTCCTGGTCGGCCGGCAGCCGGCTGCGGTTGTGATAGATCACCGGCATGCCAAAACCCAGGTGCCCCCGGCGCGCAATGGCCGCGCCAATACGCCCCATGCCCAGCACCCCCAAGGTGGCGCCATGCACATCCGCCCCGGCAAACATGGTGACGGACCAGTGCTTCCATTCCCCCCGGCGCAGGAAATGCTCGCTCTCGGTGATGCGGCGGGCCGTGGCCATCATCAGCGCAAAGCCGAAGTCGGCCGTGGTCTCGGTCAGCACGTCCGGTGCATTGCTCACCAGCACACCCCGGGCCGTGCAGGCCGGCACGTCAATGTTGTTGTAGCCCACGGCCATGGTGCAGACCGCACGCAGGTCCGGGCAGGCCTCCAGCAGCGTGGTGTCCACCTTGCTGCTGCCACTGATGTAGACACCGGCCTTGCCCTGCAGCCGGCGGATCAGCTCGTCCTGCGGCCAGGGCTGATCCGTGTCGTTGGTCTCGACATCAAAATGTGGGCGCAGCCGGTCGACGATGTCGCTAAAGGTCTTGCAGGCCACCAGCACCTTGGGTTTGCTCATCTCAGAATCTCCTCGGAACGGTCACTGACTGCCCCAGGACGGGCTGAGCACACGGGGGTGGTCGGCGATCGTCGGGCACGGGAACGCAACACATGTTCGGCCCATTCTCAACCAGGCCGGCACGACCATCCGGCGCCGGGGGCGCGCTCATTCGAGGAAGCGCACAAAGCCGCCGATCGGCTCCCGTTCGGTGACCAGGGTGTTTTCCACCGCTTCGGGGTCCGCATATCCCAGGGCCATGCCGCAAACCAGCATCTGCTGCGGTGCCAGCTGGAGTTCTTCGCCAATCAGACGATGAAACTGGGTGAAGGCCGCCTGCGGACAGGTGTGCAGGCCATGTGCCCGCGCCGCCACCATGACGTTCTGGATGAACATGCCGTAATCCAGCCAACTGCCCTGTTGCATGACGCGGTCGATGGTGAACATCAGGCCCACAGGCGCATCGAAGAAGCTGTAGTTGCGGCCATGCTGTTCATGCATGCGCAGCTTGTCACCCTTGGTGATCCCCAGCAGGCCGTACAGGTCCCACCCCACCTTGCGCCGGCGGTCGATGTAGGGCGAAACCCATTCGCGCGGGTAGTAGGCGTACTCCTCGGTATGAGTGGCGAGTTCCTCCGGGTCGTCGTAGGCCGCATGCAGGCGCTGAACCAGACGGTCCTTGGCCTCGCCCGTCAGCACATGGACCTGCCAGGGCTGGGTGTTGGTGCCAGAGGGCGCACGCGCCGCCACTTGGAGAATGCGCTCGATGGTCTCGCGCGGCACCGGTGTGGGCAGGAACGCGCGCATGGAGTGGCGCGTCTGGAGGGCGGTTTCCACGGCCGCCGTCTGCTCCGGGGTTGGCGTGTGGAAGGGATGGGGCAGGCCTGCTTGGCTCATGAGGTCTCCAATGGCCGCAAGGCCTGTTGATAGGACGGCGGCAGGTCCGCGACCGGGCGGCGCGAGGCGCGATCCACATAGACATGCACGAAGTGGCCGGCGGCCGCACACAGGTCCTCGCCTGCAGCGAACAGGCCAATCTCGTAACGCACGCTGGAGCGGCCCCGGCGGCCCACCCGCAGACCGGCTTCGATCTGTTGGGGAAACGCCAACGACGCAAAGAAGTTGCAATGCGTCTCCACCACCAGGCCAATGACCTCGCCGTGGTGGAGGTCCAGTGCGCCCTGGTCGATCAGGTAGCGGTTCACCGCCGTGTCGAACAGGCTGTAATAGACGACGTTGTTGAGGTGGCCGTAGACGTCGTTGTCCATCCAGCGTGTGGGCACGGGGATGAAGCGGAAAAAGGCGCTGCGCGGCTCGGGGGCGGGACGGTCGATGCTCATGCGACGGACGCTGGCGAGAGTTCAGGCGATGGCGCAACTATGCCTTGCACGCAACATCTGTGCAGTCCCCCCCGCGACCCGCCTACCGAGGGGGGCCATCCACCTTCCTGTCGTCGGGCCGGAGCGGCAGGCAGGGATGAAGCTCGGGATTCCACGCGACCGTGTTGTTCTTGCGCTCCGCGGGGATGACATCCAGGACCAGCAACGACACCGGATGCCGTCCCGGGTTGGCGCCCCGATGCCAGACGTCGCGCTGCTCCACGATCATGTTCCCCCGGGCAAAGGACTTGCGGGAACCCGACGCGTCCTCGACCTCAATGCTGCCGTCTTCCACAAACCCGTAGCGCGGTGACTCGTGAAGGTGCCAAGGCAACCGGGCGCCACCTTCGATTTGGTAGCGATAGACCATGACACGCAGCGGGCCGGCCGGCATGGTGATCGGTTGGCCTTGATAGTCCGTGGTGGTGCGCAGCACCTGCCGCTCGCTCGGCCTGGCATCCAGGCGTCCGCTCGGTGGCGCGTTCTGTGCGGACGGTGCCGGTGCGGGCTCGACATGCTCGATCAGGAGAAGGCGTGCCGGGCGGCCATCACTGGCCGCATCAGCCGTCCAGACCCCGTGGGGCCCGTCAACAATCCAATCTCCTTGCCGGAACATGCGGGGGCCCGAGGCGTCGGTTTGGTTCACACGAACCTGGCCGGACTGCACCAACGCATAACGTTGAAGCAGCCCGTCGGGGCGCCGCAAAGTGGCGCCGGCCGGGAGCGTCACTTCAGAAGTGACCATCGCCGGATGAGGGGGCATCTGGAGGGCCTGCCCGTCCAGCGTGGCGGCGAAGTTGGCCAGGATATCCACCCGTACCGCGTTCCCGGTCGGCGGCGCACTGGCCTGGGCTGCCGGTGCGGATACTTCCATGGGCGTGTCCCAGGCGTGGGCGTGGGCATGGCATGCGTCCATCGTGGGAAGGATTGGCATTCGAACGTCTTTCGGGATTGAGTTGCCCTGAGTGGAACGAAGTGCGCGCCTAATTCCTTCCCCCATTCCACATAGCCCAGGAGGTGGCCGCCGTCGTGAGGGTGCGCTGCTGGATGTCCACCGTCACCGCCAAATCTTCCCCATAACCGCCCGCCATGCTCAACGCTGCAGGAATGCGGCGGGCCGCCAACGCGTCAAGGACCATGCGGTCGCGCCGGTCCAACGCCTCGGCACTGAGTTTCAGGCGGCCCAGCCGGTCGCCCTCATGGGCGTCGGCACCCGCCAGATAGAAGACCAGCCCCGGGGGGTGGTCGGCCATGCGAAGCCAAACCTGGTGAAGCGCGTCTTCCAGCGCTTCGAGGTAGACCTGGTCACCACAGGCGTCAGGCAGCCCGATGTCCAGATCGCTGGCTTCCTTGCGGAATGGAAAATTCTTCTCACCGTGCAGCGAGAGCGTGAAAACGCTGGGGTCGTCCGCAAAGATGCTGGCCGTGCCATTGCCCTGGTGCACGTCCAGATCGATCACCAGGACGCGCAAGGCGGCCGGGACGGCGTGGGTGGATTGGGCGGATTGCGCACGATGATGCTCCGCCTGCATCAGCCGCGCCGCGACCGCCACATCATTGAAGACACAGAAGCCACTGCCCTTGTCCGCATAGGCGTGGTGCGTGCCGCCCGCGAGGCTGGCGGCCACGCCCTCTTTCAGTGCGGCGCGTGCGGCGTCGATGGTCGCCCCCACCGAGAACAGGGAGCGGCGCGGCAGACCTTCCGCCCACGGGAAGCCGATTTCGCGTTGCGCCGCCGCGCTAAGCGTGCCGTGCAGGACGGCATCCACATAGTCCGGCGTGTGCGCCAGCAGCAGTTGCTCTCGCGAAGCCGGCGACGCTACGCGCAGGCGGACCGCACCAGGGTCCGCCTCCATACGCGCACGTAGCATCTGGTATTTGCTTTGCGGAAAGCGGTGGCCCGGCGGCAAGGCCAGGGTGAGATGGTCGTAATGGAACGCGAGCATGGCCCCACACCATACCGCCTGAATCTCATCAGGGAAGCGCTGCTTCATGCCCGTCGCGCTGACGGGCTTGCCGCGCATGCGGCGTTCATCAGTGCAGCCGCTGTACGGCGCACGACCCAGCCCGAGACGTCCAGGTGGCGGCCCATGCTGCCCCGCAACACGCGCATGCAACTGTCCGGTTTTCGGACGCCGTCCGGTTCGCGCAGACGGCCTGGAAGCCCGATGAATACTGGGCATGTGCTCATGCGCAGAAGTTTTGTGCATCGCAGCAAAAAGTGCTTGCAATCCGGTTGAGCGTCCCTATACTTCATTTCATGTTGCAGCGCACCATGGCCTCCAGGCCCCTGCAACCCCGGCTCTCAGCCTGCCGAGTTTTTCGAGGCTGACACTGCTTCAATCCGTACATTCAAGGAGATTCCGCATGCTGACTGCTGAACAAGTGCTGGCCGCCCAAAAGAGCAACCTCAACGCCCTCTTCGGGCTGACCGGCAAGGTCTTCGAAAGCTGGGAAAAGCTGGCGGAACTGAACATCCAGACCGCCAAGACCGCCCTCAGCGAAGCCGCTGAGACCACCCAGGCGGCCCTGTCCGTCAAGGACGCCCAGGAATTCCTGGCCCTGCAAGCCGCGCTGCTGCAACCGTCGGCCGAAAAGGCCGTCGCCTACAGCCGTCATGTGTATGACATCGCCACGGCCACCGGCACCGAATTCACCAAGCTGGCAGAAGCCCAAGTGGCCGACGCGCAAGACAAGTTTGGCTCGGCCGTCGAGAACGTGACCAAGAACGCGCCAGCTGGCACAGAAAATGCTGTAGCTTTGGTGAAGTCTGCTGTGGCGGCTGCCAACAACGCGTATGAAAGCGTTCAAAAGGCCGTCAAGCAAGCCAGCGAAATTGTCGAGAACAACGTCAACACCGTGACCAACACGGCGTTGAAGACCGGCCAAGCCAGCGCCCGCGCACCGAAGCGCGCCGTGGCTTGAGGTCAGTAACCTTTGTCTCCTCGGTACCCAAGGAAGCTAGGCTTCCCAAGTGCCCTTCAAGCCCAGCGAATGCTGGGCTTTTTTTTGCCTGTCAGCGCCTGCTGTCAGGTGGCTGCCGATCAGGTGGCTGCGGTGGCCGATGAAGTCGATGGAGAGGACGCCGCACTGAGGCCCTCGACCGCATCACGCACCACCTCATGCACGATGTGCTCGCGCAATGCCTCACGATCGTGCAGCGGGTAGCGCTGCAGCCCCACCACCAGAGACAGGAAGCCCATGGTCTTGGCGGCGAGCAGGTCGCATTGCAGACGGATCGCGGCCTCATCCGGCTCGGCGCCGTCCGGCGCGCAGGCCGCCACACGTTCACGGATCAGCCGCAGCAGCCGGTTGTACACCGGCCGTTGTGATTCACCGATCTCCGCCAGCGAGCCGGTGCTCTGCGACATATAGATCATGCGGAACTGCTCCGGGTGGCTTTCCCAGAATTCCAGCGACTGACGCACATGGGCTTCCAGCACCTTGCGGGGGCCCCGTTGCTCGCTGGAGGCATCCAGCAGCTTTTCGGTCAGCGCCTCGAAGATTTCGATCCACAAGCCGTCCAGCAATGCCTGCTTGTTGGCGAAGTAGCTGTAGATGGCCATGGTGGAAATGCCCAGCTCATTGGCCAGACGGCGCATGCTCAGCGCCTCCACCCCTTCTTCGCGGTAGATCTTGCGCGCGCGTTCCATCATTTCGCGCTTGAGTGCGGCCATTTCGACAGGGCCGCGCCGCAGACGTGTGGGCGTCCGCTCTGCTTGATTGTTCGTTTCCAGAATTATTCTCCCTTGATCGCGGAAATTGTCACAATCCTTATTGTCGCTGTACGTTAACCCAGTAGTTGGCCTTTGTTAAATCCTCACGAACCCTCGGTGTGATGGCCTTTTGAGCCCTATCAAACACTTGCGTACGCGTACGACAATTAGGGCAAACGACATGCCCGAGTCATGCATGTCGACCTCCACCCCGCTTTACTGGAGACCGCCGTGTCCATGCTCGATCGCTTGTCCGTAGGGGCCAAGCTTGGCGTTGCTTTCGCCATCGTCCTCCTGATTACCGCCATCCTGGGCGTGGTGGCCGTTGTCCAACTGTCACGGGTGAATGACACCGCCAGTGCCATGGCGGACAACTGGATGCCCTCCGCCCGTGAAGCGCAAAACATCAACCAGGCCGTCACCCGCTTTCGTACGCGTGAATACCGCTTGATGTTGGCTGAGGGCGACGCCCGTACGACAGACGCCGCCAAGATCGACCAATCCCGGCAAACGGTGAACCAGCATCTGGACCTGTACGAAAAGCTGGTGAGCTCCCCCGAAGAAGCAGCCCTGTTCAAACAGGTGCGCGGCTACTGGACCGACTACCTGGCTGCCAGCGAACACTTCCTCACCGCCGTGAAGGCCCATGACGACGTCAAGGCCAAACGCATGCTGGCCGTGGACGGTCTGCCCAAATATGAGGCCCTGGGCAAGGCGCTGGATGACCTGGTGGAACTCAACACCAAGGGCGCCGCGGCCGCCAATGAACTGGGCGATCGCATCTACGCCAACAGCCGCTGGGTGGTGGGCGGCCTGACCGTGGTGGCGGTGCTGCTGGGCGCCCTGCTGGCCACCGTCATCAGCCGGATGATCACTCGCCCGCTGAGCGAATCGGTGCGCCTGGCCGAGTCGGTGGCCAACGGTGACCTGACCGGCCATCTGGTCGTGAAGGGCCGCGATGAAGTGGCCCAGTTGCAGACCGCGCTGATGAAGATGGTGGGCCAGTTGAAGTCGGTCGTGAGCCAGGTCCGTGACGGCGTTCAGTCCGTCTCCAGCGCCTCGGCGCAGATCGCTACCGGCAATCTCGACCTGTCGGCACGGACCGAACAGACCGCCTCCAACCTGGAAGAAACCGCTTCCAGCATGGAAGAACTGACGGGCACCGTGTCCCAGTCTGCCGACACCGCCCGCCAGGCCAACCAGTTGGCCAACAGCGCCGCCGAAGCGGCCACCCGCGGCGGCCGTGTGGTGAGCCAGGTGGTGGAGCGCATGCGCGCCATCAGCGAATCCTCCAAGCGCATCAACGACATCATCGGCACGATCGACGGCATTGCCTTCCAGACCAACATCCTGGCGCTGAACGCCGCCGTGGAGGCGGCCCGTGCCGGCGAGCAGGGCCGCGGTTTTGCGGTCGTGGCCAGCGAAGTTCGTTCATTGGCGCAACGCAGTGCCGAAGCCGCCAAGGAAATCAAGACGCTGATCAACCGCTCGGTGGAAACCGTGAACGCCGGTTCGGCCGATGTGACCGAGGCCGGCCAGGCGATGGGCGACATCGTCACCGGCGTGGGCCGTGTCACCGACCTGATGGGCGAGATCTCCGCCGCCGCCATCGAGCAGCGTGACGGCATTGGCCAGGTGAACCAGGCCGTGGCCAACCTGGACCAGATGACGCAGCAGAATGCCGCGCTGGTGGAGGAGTCCAGCGCCGCGGCCACCTCGCTGCGCGAGCAGGCTGCCCGCCTGGAAGAAGTGGTCAGCATCTTCAAGGTGGCCTGACCGCCGACACAACCCGGCATACTTGCGGGCCATGGCCACCCGCACCCCCATCTTTTTCTCGACCGCCGAAGACTTCCGTGCCTGGCTGGACCAGCATGCAGCCACCGCCACCGACGTGGTGGTGGGCTTCTACAAGCGCGGCAGCGGCCTGCCCAGCATCGACTGGCCGGAGTCGGTCGATGAGGCGCTGTGCCATGGCTGGATCGATGGGGTGCGGACCCGCATCGACGACAAGTCCTACAAGATCCGGTTTTCGCCGCGCAAGGCCAACTCCATCTGGAGCGCCGTCAACATCGTGCGGGCGGAGGTGCTGATCAAGGAGGGGCGGATGCGGGCGTCCGGCGTGGCGGCGTTCGAGCGGCGCAGCGACGAGCGCTCACGCGTCTATTCCCACGAGCAGGACGAGATCGAACTGACACCGGCGCAAGAGGTGGCCTTTCGTCATCATCCAGCCGCCTGGGAATTCTTCCGCGCGCAGGCGCCCAGCTACCAGCGCAGGTGCATCTGGAATGTGCTGAGCGCGAAGAAGGCGGACACACAGACCACGCGGCTCAACAAGCTCATTGACGCGTCCGCCAAAGGTGAGCGGCTGGCCTGAGCCACCGGCGCGCAGCGCGCTTGACTGGCTCAGCGCGTCTTCGCGGCGATCGCCCGCTTGATCTGCGGCAACATGGCCAGCGCCGCCTCGCGCCCGACCTGGATGGCACGGCGCCGAACGGTGAAGTCGGAACCGCTGAACCCGTCCAGCCGCGGCCGCAACACGATGTCGGCCTCCTTCAATTCGTACTGGCTGATGGACCGCCCCATGATGGAGAAGGTCTGCATCAGCATGCGCATGGCATCGCCGGGCACCTTCGGGTCGGGCGGCTCGCTGATGTCCACGGCAATGACCAGGTCCGCGCCCATCTGCTTGGCGAAGCGCACCGGCACCGGTGCCACCAGGCCACCATCCACATACTCCCGCGTGCCGATCTTGACCGGCTGGAACACCGCCGGCACAGCGCTGGAGGCGCGCACGGCCACCCCCACATCGCCCTGACGGAACAGGATGGGGGTGCCGTCGCCCAGGTCCGTGGCCACGATGCCCAGCGGCACCGGCAGCTGTTCAATGCCCCGGTTGCCGGTCTTCTCGCGGATGAAGCGCGCCAGCGCCTCACCACGGATCAGGCCTCGGATGGGGAAGGTCCAATCGGTGATGGCGCCCTCGTCCATGGATTCGGCGAGCGTCGCCAGCTCCTTGCCATTGCGCCCGGACGCATAAAGCGCCCCCACCAGGCTGCCGGCGGAGGTGCCCGCCACCAGATCCACCTTGATGCCCTGCTCTTCCAGCACCTGGATGACACCGACGTGGGCAAAACCACGCGCCGCTCCACCGCCCAGCGCCAGGCCGATGCGCGGGGGCTTGGGCGGTGGCTTGGGCGTGATGGGGGCCGGCAGCTCGGTCTCCACGGGCGCCTGGACCACGGGGGCCGGCGTCGGGGAGGGGGCGGGCGCGGGTGTCATCACCGTGCAGGCGGACAGGACACAAGCGCTGAACGCAGCGAAGAGGCTCAGCCCACGGCGGCGGCCGGGCTGGAAAGAAACTGGGGACATGGCGGCGGATTCTAGGGAAAGTCTGCGCCCCATCTCGCGGGACTTCTGCAGCTTGCGTAGGGAATCTGTGTGAGGGGTCGGCGGGATTGAATATGCTGTGCGGCGATGGATATCGAGGGAGACCACATGAACAAGACCGTCGGACGCCCCTGGGGGCGTTGGGCCCTCCGCACCCTGGCGGGCATCGTGGTGGCGCTGCTGCTGGCGGTGCTCGCGGCCTGGCTGCTGGTGCGCGGCAGTCGCCCCCAGCTGGACGGTGACATCCGCCTGCCCGACCTGAGCCAGCCGCTGGACATCAGCCGCGACGAGCGCGGCACCGTCACGCTTGCTGGCCAGGACCGCCTGGACATCGCCCGAGGGCTGGGCTATGTGCACGCCCAGGAGCGCTTCTTCGAAATGGACCTGACGCGCCGCTCCGCCGCCGGAGAGCTCTCCGCGCTGTTCGGGGAAAAGGCCCTCGATCGGGATCGCCAGCGCCGCGTCCATCGCCTGCGCGCCCGCCTGACCGAGCGCTTCCCCACCCTGCCACCACAGGACCGTGCACTGCTGCAGGCGTATGCGGACGGTGTCAACGCCGGGCTGCATGCGTTGCCGATGCGGGGCTGGCAATACCTGCTGCTGCGCGCAGCGCCCCAGGACTGGACCCCCGTGGACTCCCTGCTGGTGATCAGCGAGATGTATTTCATGCTTCAGTCCGGCAGTTTCGAAGCCGGGCTGGAACGTGCGCTGGTGCGGGAGAAGGCTGGCGACACCGTCTACCACTGGCTCTATCCGCGTGGTGGCCGCTGGGATGCGCCGCTGGACGGCAGCAGCGTGCCGCCCGCACCCATGCCCACGCCCGCCGAGATCGATCTGCGCGTGGGCCGCGCCAAAGGCACCACGGATCTCGCCACCGGGGGGCAGGTCGTGCTGGCGGACCCCCGCCACACGCCCTGGGTGTCCCCGCTGGACACCTGGATCGACAGCCGCCTGGCCGCCCTGGACGCCCCACCCGTCATTGGCAGCAACAACTGGGCGGTGTCCGGCCAGCGCAGCAGCCACGGCGGGGCCATCCTCGCCGACGACATGCACCTGGGGCTGGGCGTGCCCAGCATCTGGTTCCGCGCGCAATTCCAGATCGGCACTGGCCCCACGGGCCTGCGCGCCGCTGGCGTCACCCTGCCGGGCTTGCCGGCCCTGGTTGTCGGCAGCAACGGCCATGTGGCCTGGGGCTTCACCAATGCCTACGGCCAATGGTTCGACTGGGTGGAAGTTCCCGCCGATGCCCGGCTGGTGACGCGTGAAGAGACCTTGCTCGTCCACAACGGCGCTTCGCAGACCTTCAAGGTGGAGGAGCTGGAAGGCGCGCCGGTGGTGTCCAGGGATGGGCAGCGCCGCTTCGCGCTGCACTGGATCGCGCAGGAAGGCGAGGCTTACAACCTGGCCCTGGATGAGATGCTGCAGGCCCGCCAGGTGAGCGATGCGCTGGCCGTGGCCCAGCGCGCCGGCATGCCCCACCAGAACCTGGTGACGGCGGACAAGGAGGGCCAGATCGGCTGGACCATCGCCGGCCGCCTGTGGTCGCAGCCGGGCCTGGAGAAGAGCCAGGGCCGCCTGATGGATCTGGCGGCACTGCGCCACAGCTGGCTGGCGCCGGCGCAGTCCCCGCAGATCGTGTCACCTGCGCAAGACCAGTTGTGGACGGCCAACAGCCGCCAGTTGGGCGGCGCCCAGGCAGAGTTGATCGGCGATGGAGGCTTCGACCTGGGCGCCCGTGCCCGCCAGATCCGCGAGCGCCTGAGCGAGACACACAAGCATGATGAAGCCAGCATCGGCGCCATCCACCTGGACAACGAAGCGCGCTTCATGAAGACCTGGGCGGACCGGCTGCAGGGGTTGCTGAAGGCGCATCCGGAACAGGCCGGCCTGGCCCGCTTGTTGGCGGGCTGGAACGGCACGGCGGACGCGGATCAGGTGGCCTACCGGCTGGTGCGCACCACACGGCTCAACACGCTCAACCTGCTATGGGAGGCCTGGACACGCCCGTTCCTGGGCGACCGTCAGGACGATGCGAAGCAGCGCATCCGCTGGCGCAACCAGTTTGAATATGCGGCGGTCCAGGCACTGGATGAGAAGCCTGCCCACCTGCTGCCGGTCGGGCAGACCGATTGGGACGCCCTGCTGCTGGCGCAACTGAACGAAGCGGTCAAGGAGATGACGGCCAGCGGTCCACTGGGGCAGGCCACCTGGGGCCAGCAAAACGCCAGCCACATCCAGCATGTGCTGGCCAAGGCCATCCCTGCGCTCTCACGCTGGCTGGACATGCCGACCCTTCCGCAAGGCGGCGACAGCAACCTGCCCCATGTGGCGGGGCCGGCCTTTGGGCAGTCAGAGCGGCTGGTGGTGTCACCCGGCCGCGAGGAGCAGGCCTGGCTCTCCATGCCGGGCGGCCAGAGCGGGCACCCCATGTCGCCGTACTACGGTGCCGGGCATGAGGACTGGGTCCAGGCCCGAAGGACGCCGCTGCTGGCGGGGGCTGAGCAGCATCGTCTGACCGCCGTGGCGAAGTGAAGCGAGGGGCGCGGCGGTGAACACCCAGCTTCCCTAGCCTGCAGTCACATTGAACACCTGCCGCAAATACGCCAGGAAGGTCTGATCCTCACACATCGTCTTGCCAGGGCTGTCCGACAGCTTGGCGACCGGCTGACCATTCACATGGGTCAGCTTCACCACGATGTTGAGGGTCTGCAGCCCCATGTCGTTGCTCAGCTTGGTGCCAATGCCAAACCCCAGCTGCGTGCGGTCCGCAAAGTGGCGGTACAGCGAGATCGCCTTGGGCATGTCCAGCGCGTCCGAGAACACCAGGCGTTTGGTATGCGGGTCGATACGCAGCTTCTCGTAGTGCGCCAGCGCCTTCTCGCCCCACACCACCGGATCGCCCGAGTCGTGCCGCAGGCCATCGAAGAGCTTGCCGAAGTAGAGATCGAAATCCGCCAGGAAGGCATCCATGCTGATCACATCGGTCAGCGCAATGCCCAGGTCGCCTCGGTACTCCTGCACCCAGTCTTCCAGCGCGGCCTTCTGATGGTCCCGCAGGCGCACGCCCGTGGCCTGGTAGGTCTGCAGGTATTCGTGCGCCATGGTGCCGATGGGCACGAGGTCCAGCTCCTGGGCCAGCAGCACGTTGGACGTGCCGCGGAACTGCGTCGGCAACTCGGCCTTCAAGGTCGCCAGCACCTCGCGGTGCCACGGCCCGGAGAAGCGCCGGCGCAGGCCGAAGTCAAAGAACTGGAAGGGATGGCGGCGAGCAGGTTCGTCCCGCTCGAAGGCACGCAGCAGCTCAATCTTCTCCTGCAACCGACGACGGCCTTCCACCAGCGCCGCAGCGTTGTCGAAGCGGCGGAAGTACAACTCGTTGACCATCGCCAGCACGAAGATCTCGAAACCCATCACATGCACCTGCGGGCCGCGGATCACGATGTCCAGACGCTCGCCGTCGGTATGGATGCTGACGAAGTCCCGCTGGAAACGGAAGATGCGCAGGAAGTCGATGAAGTCCGGCTTGATGAAGCGCAAGGTCCGCAGGTAGGCCAATTCGTCCGCGGTGAAGCTCAGCGAGCACAGATGGTCCAGCTCCCGGGAGAGGTCCTCCGCCAACGAGGCCAGCGGGTACTGCGGTGTATTGCGGCAGGCAAACCGGTATTCGGCCTGGGCCGTGGCGTGCCGATGCAGCATGGCCTGCCACATCGTGAACTTGTAGAGATCGGTTTCGAGCAGGCTTCGGATCACTGGGGCCGTCATGCGGTCATCTCCATGGCCAGGCGCGACACGCCGGGCGGATGGCATCAATAAGGTGGCGCCACTGTACCCGTGATGCTCCATGCTCGCTGGCGCCAGCAGGCATGACCGATACTGCCCCGGATGCGCCCACTGCCTGCCTCCCCTTCCGCCCCCGCGACGCCGCGAAGCATGGCCGCCATGGTGGTGACCATTGCCCTGGCGATGCTCGGATGGATCGCACCGGCCAGGCCCGCGCTGGCCCAGATCCCGATTGCCATCGACCCGGTGCCCGACATGGCCGCTGCGCGACGCACCGTGTATGGCGGCGCGACCTGGCGCGGCCCACAACTCACCGAATTCTTCGGCGGTGGCTCACGCGTCTCCATCCAGGCCGCCGTGACCGAGGTCTACCGCCAGCGTTATGCGGACCAGGGCACCGAGAAGCTGATGCTGGTCTACCAGCTCACGCCCGGGCCGCGTGACCAGTTCCGCTGCGGCGGGTGTGTGCCGGCCTTGGGTGCAGCCCTCTTTGCGGCCGATGCACAGGGCCGCTGGCAGCTGCGCGCACGTGGCCTTTTGCTGATGCCTGGCGCCCCAGGCTCCGGCGATGAAGACCTGCAGATGCTGCAGGTGGCCGACGACCGCTGGGCCCTGCGCAGCCGCCGCCTCGATGTGGTCGCCGGCCTGGAAAGCCGCAGTGAACGCCTGGTGGTGGAACAAGGCGATCAACTGGTGCTGGCCCTGGACGAAGGCTTCAAGGACAAACCAGGCCCGGCCGCCTGCGGTGCCGGTGCCGCGCCTCAGGCCACTGGCGTGAGCGTGCTCAGCCCTGGTGCCGGCCCGCGCGTGGAAGTGGTGCTGCGCTTCAACGAAGGCCGCTGCCCCGGGCCGGAACCGCGTGTCGTGCGGCAGCGCATGACGCTGCGGGACGGCCGGTTCCAGCTCGACGACACGCAGGCGGCGCCCGATGCCGCGCCGCCCTATCTCGGCCCGGACCTGAGCGCGCGCTGAACCGCCCGCTTCACGTCGGCCCTTGAAGGCTGCCCGGTGAATCAGGCCTGCTGAACACCGGTCACGACAGCTTGTAGGTCTGCAGATGGATGCTGGTCTCGGTGGCCCCAATGCCCTTGATCAACCGCACCCGCTCCAGGATGTCGGCCAATTCATTCAGCGTGTCCGCCCGCAACTCCGCCAGCAGGTCCCACCGGCCATTGGTGTCGAACATGCCGGCCACCCCGGGTTCGCCCAGCAGGATGCCCACCACCTCCCGCGTCCGATTGCCCTCCACCGCGATGCTCATCCAGGCGGTGATCTGCTTGGGCGCCACATCCGCCCGCAGGCGCACGGTGTAGCCGACGATCTGCCCGCTGGCCTCCAGCTTGGCCAGACGGTTGGTCACCGTCCCGCGTGAAACCTTGAGCTTGTGCGCCAACGTGGCGATGCTGTCTCTAGCGTTTTGCCGGAGCAGGGCGAGAAGTTGCTGGTCCAGGGTGTCCATGGTGTGCGGTGCTGCAAAACGGTAGTCAACTCTGACGAAATGCGCAATCCATTGGCATTCTTGATCAAGTTTCTGGCTTCCCGCTGACAGCATCCCTCTTCAAGATCGGGTCATTGCCACCCCTCGCGCCCGCCTATGACCCGCCTGCTCACCCCCAAGGACGTCGCCCGGATCGTCCACCACCACGGCCTTGCCAGCACCCTGGACCAACTGGCTCATGCCATCGCCGAGGATTACGCCCGATGGGCCGCCTTCGACAAGAGCGCGCGGGTCGCTCACCACTCGGCCGAGGGCGTGATTGAGCTGATGCCCATCACCGACAGCCAGCTCTACAGCTTCAAGTACGTCAATGGTCACCCCAAAAACCACCAGGTGGGCCTGCCCACCGTCATGGCTTTCGGCGTGCTCGCGGATGTGGACACCGGCACCCCCACCCTGCTGTCCGAACTGACCCTCAGCACCGCGCTGCGCACCGCCGCCACATCAGCCCTGGCCGCCCGCCATCTGGCCCGGCCCGATGCCCGCGTGATGGCCCTGATCGGCAACGGCGCCCAGAGCGAGTTCCAGGCGCTGGCGTTCCACCACCTCCTGGGCATCACGGAGATTCGGGTGTTCGACATCGACCCGGCCGCGACCGACAAGCTGGCGCGCCACCTGGGCACCGTGCCTGGCCTGCAGTTGGTGCGATGTGCCAGCACGGCCGAAGCCGTGCGTGGCGCGGATATCGTCACCACCGTCACGGCGGACAAACGCAACGCCACCATCATCACGCCGGACATGCTGGAGCCCGGCATGCACATCAATGGCGTGGGGGGGGACTGCCCAGGCAAGACCGAACTGCACGCCGAGGTGCTGGCCCGTGGCCGTGTGGTGGTGGAGTTCGAACCCCAAACCCGCGTGGAGGGCGATTTGCAGCAGATGCCGGCAGACTTCCCGGTGACCGAGCTGCATCAGGTGCTGAGCGGTGCAGCCGCCGGCCGCCAGTCCAAGGACGAGATCACCGTGTTCGATTCCGTTGGTTTTGCGCTGGAAGACTTTTCCACGCTTCGCTGGCTGAACGAGCAGTCGCAGGCACTGGGCATCGGGCAGCCGCTGTCCCTGATCCCCGCGCTGACAGACCCGCGCGACCTGTTCGGTCAGTTGACCCCGGAACGCTGCAGCACACCGGAGGTCGCAGCAGCAGCGCCCATCCCGGCCACCCGTCAGGCTGGGAAGCCGGTAATAGTCTGACATAACGTGAATTGCTAGCCGGCCACCCCCCTACCCGCCCGTTGCCAGACGTCAGGGCGCCGACAGAAGATATCGGGCTTCGCTTCGGACCGGCCGAGGCTTTCCCGCATATCCATGTCGTCCAACGTTCGTGGTGCGCCCTCGACGGACAAGGGCCACTGGCTCCAGTTTTCCGTCACCTCGGTCATCGCCATCCTGCTGATGTGCATGGTCAACCTGCACTTCGGCCTGGTCGAGCAGACCCGTCAGGCGCAAGGTCTGGGCCAGACGCTGCTGGAAGGCATGGCGCCCATGTCCGATGCGGCCCGGCCCTTTGCCATGCGCTCGGCGCTGGAGCACTACCACACGCTCGAAGACCTGGCCCTGTGCCAAGGTGACGCCTGCCGCCACGCCTTCGGCGATCCAGTCACTCGGCTGCCGTGCGCCGAGGGGGGTGATTGGGGCCTGTGCGTGGAGGTCAATTCGCTCCAGGACCCTTCTGTGTCGCTGCAGATGCAGTTGGACCCCAGCGGGGTCTATGAGGATGTGGGTCGGGATGTCGGCATCCTCGTCGCCGCCCAGATGCTGGGCATGGTGGTCTGGCTGCTGAGTTCACGCCGCCAGCGGCAGCTGTTGCGGGACACTGAACAGCGCCTGCGTCGCGCAGCCACGACCGATCCGCTCACCGGGCTGCTCAACCGCAGTGCCTTTGATGAGGTCATTGACCAGGCGCTGCTGCGCACCCCGCGTGACGGCTGGATCCTTTATCTGGACCTGGACGGCTTCAAGGGCATCAACGACCAGCACGGCCATCCCATCGGGGATGCCGTGATCGTGGCCATCGGTGGGCGCCTGCGCAACGCCTTCAAGGCCGACGGCCAGGTGGCGCGGCTGGGGGGTGATGAGTTCGGCATCCTGGTCACCGGCTCGCCGTTGCGGCCGGTCGAAGCCATCTTCAAGTCACTGTTCGATGCCCTGGAAGCCCCGGTGGCCGCGCATCGGCTCTCGCTCAAGGTGGGCGGCAGCGTGGGCGCCGCGCGGTTGGGCCCAGACGTGGGCTCGGCGGCCGAAGCACAGCGCCGGGCGGACATCGCCATGTACGAGGCCAAGCGCCAGGGGCGCCATCAGGCGGCCGTCTTTGATGCCAGCCAGGATGTCGCCCGCCAGCGCGACTACCGCCTGCGTCTGGACCTGCGCAGCGCCCTGGCCCGCGATGAACTGCACGTGGCCTATCAGCCCTTGGTCAACGCCAATGGCCAGTTGCATGCGCTGGAGGCACTGGCGCGCTGGAACCACCCCACCCTGGGGCCCATAGGCCCCGATGTGTTCATCCCGCTGGCCGAAGCCTCCGGCCTGATCGGTGCGTTGGGCCAGGCGGTGGTGCGCCACGCCTGCAACGATCTGGTTGCCTTGCGCCGGCAAGGCGTGATGGTGCCCCGCATCGCCATCAACATCTCCGCCCAGCAACTGGCCGACGCCCGGCTGACGCAGGACCTGCTGGAGCATCTGGGCGCCGCCGGCCTGAGCCCGGCCGACCTGGAGCTGGAGATCACCGAAACCACCATCATGGACCCCGACAGCCGGGCGCCCGCCCAGCTGGAGCGGCTGGCGGCCGAAGGCTTCGACCTGGCCATCGATGACTTCGGGACGGGCTACTCCTCCTTCTCCCGCCTGCAGACCCTGCCGGCGCGCACCCTGAAGCTGGACCGCACCTTCATCCGCGCGCTGGACACCCCCCACGGCCAACTGCTCGCGCGCACCATGCTCGACCTGGGCCGCCAACTCGGCATGATCTGCGTGGCCGAGGGCGTGGAAACCCATGCGCAAGCTGACTGGCTGCTGAGCCACCAATGCGAGGTGCTGCAGGGCTACCTGTTCGGGCGGCCCATGCCGGCTGAAGGGCTGGTGCAGTGGGCGCTCGACCGTCGGGCGCCTTCAGTCGCCGCGTAAGATGGCCGCCGGTTCCGGCCCGCACTGGCGGGCCGCATGAACCGACTTCTCATCTTTGCCAGCACCCATGGACTTTGCGCCCCTCATCAAGGAGATCGGCCGCGGCACACGCGGCGCCCGTGACCTCACCCGTGAACAGGCGCATGCGCTGTTCGGTGGTTTGCTGGACGGCACCGTGCCCGACCTGGAGCGCGGCGCCATCCTCATCGCCATGCGCATCAAGGGCGAGAGCCTGGAGGAACTGCTGGGCTTCGAAGCCGCCATGCAGGAACGTACCGCCCGGCTGCAGGTGCCCGAGGGCCCGCGCCTGGTGCTGCTCCCTGCCTTCAACGGCGCCCGCAAGCAGGCCAACCTGATGCCGCTGGTGGCGCTGCTGCTGGCCCGTGCCGGCATCCCGGTGCTCATCCATGGCCGCCACGACTTCGACAGCCGCATCAGCCCCTTCGAGCTGCTGGACGCCCTCGGCCTGCCCGCCGCCGGCGGCGTGGCGCAAGCCCAGGCCCAGTTGCTCGAGCGCCACCTGGCCGTGCTGCCCCTGGCTTTGCTCAATCCCGGCATCGACGCACTGATGGCTCTGCGCCCGCGCATGGGTGTGCGCAACAGCAGCCACAGCGTGGCCAAGCTGCTGGACCCGGCACCAGGCCGCAGCGTGCGGGTGGTGGCCGTGACCCATCCGGAATATGTGGACAGCATGGGCGCCGCGCTCCCGCTGCTGAGCTTGCAGGGCAGCCGTGCGCTGCTCATGCGCGCCAGCGAAGGTGAGGCTTATCTGCACCTGCGCCGAAAGGCACACCTGCAAGGCTTCGTGGATGGGCAAGCCTGGGATCTCCAACCCTCGCCCAACGAGGACCTGGAGGTGCCGCTGTCCACCGCCTGCGAGCCCGCTGAGAACGCGGCGCTGATCCGCGCCATGCTGGCCGGAGAGACCGCCATCCCCGAGCGCATCGGGGCTCAGGTGGCCGCACTGGAACGTCTCGCGCGCGGCTGACTCGCTGCGCCTGCCCTTTGCAGAATTGTTCATATGCTTATTCAAGAATAAGCAATCTACGATTTTGTAGTTCCCATATATATAAAGCATTCATAGAGTGCTAACTCCCGGCCAGCCCTGGGCCAGCCGCCGTGTCAGCCGACGCAGCGGCCTGTCGTCCAGGCCGGCGCTGACATCGCTGCCATGTACGCCTATACCGATTTCGACCGCCAGTTCGTCCACGCCCGTGCGGCGCAGTTCCGCGACCAGCTCGAACGCCATCTGGCGGGTCAACTGCCGGACGACGACTTCCGTGCGCTGCGCCTGCAAAACGGCTGGTATATCCAGCGTCATGCCCCCATGCTGCGCGTGGCCGTGCCCTATGGTGTGCTGGACAGCCGGCAACTGCGCCAGCTGGCTCGCATCGCCCGCGAGCACGACCGGGGCTACGGCCACTTCACCACCCGCCAGAACCTGCAGTTCAACTGGATTCCGCTGCCCCAGTCGGCCGATGTGATGGATCTGCTGGCCGATGTGGACATGCATGGCATCCAGACCAGCGGCAACTGCATCCGCAACATCACCGCCGATGTGACCGCCGGCGTGGCCGCCGATGAACTGGTGGATCCGCGCCCCTATGCCGAGGTGCTGCGCCAGTGGAGCACCCTGCACCCGGAATTCGCCTTCCTGCCGCGCAAGTTCAAGATCGCCATCTCCGGAGCCACCGAGGACCGGGCCGCCATCGGCTGGCATGACATCGGCCTGCAGCTGCGCAAGAACGACGCAGGCGCGGTGGGCTTCCAGGTGCTGGTGGGCGGCGGCATGGGCCGCACGCCCGTGATCGGCCAGGAGATCAACGCCTTCGTGCCGTGGCAGGACATCCTGGTCTATATCGAGGCCATCGTCCGCGTCTACAACCGCTTCGGCCGCCGGGACAACATGTACAAGGCGCGCATCAAGATCCTGGTCAAGGCGGAAGGCCAGGCCTTCTTCGACGCCGTCAACACCGAATACCAGCACATCCTGGGCGACGACAGCGGCAGCCACGAGCAGATCATCCCCGAGGCCGAACTGGCCCGCGTGGCGGCCAGTTTCGTGGAGCCTGCGGGCGTGACACCGGCACCGGCCATCGACATCTTCGACGGTGCGGACCCGGCCTACCGCCGCTGGCTGGAGCGCAACGTGCTGGCGCACCGCGTCAGCGGCTACCGCGCGGTCACGCTCTCGCTCAAGCGTGTGGGCCTGCCCCCCGGCGACATCACCGACGCCCAGATGGACGGCGCCGCCGACCTCTCCGACCGTTTCAGCCACGGTGAGCTGCGTGTCAGCCACGACCAGAACCTGCTGTTGCCGTGGGTGCGCGAAGCCGACCTGCCGGCGCTGTATGCCGCTGCCAAGGCGCTGGGTTTTGCCACGCCCAACATCGGCCTGCTGACCGACATGATCACCTGCCCGGGTGGCGATTTCTGCGCCCTGGCCAATGCCCGCTCCATCCCGCTGGCCGGCGAGATCACCGAGCGCTTCCAGGATCTGGACGAGCTCTGGGACATCGGCGACATCGACCTGCACATCAGTGGCTGCATCAACAGCTGCGGCCATCACCACAGCGGCCACATCGGCGTGCTGGGCGTGGACAAGGACGGGACCGAGTGGTACCAGATCACGCTGGGCGGATCGGATGGCTCGACGCTGTCGGGCAAGGCCGTGGCCGGCAAGGTGATCGGCCCCTCCTTTGCGGCTGACGAGGCCGCCGATGCGGTGGAAGCCGTGATCGCCACCTATCGCCGCGAGCGCCAGGCTGGCGAGCGCTTCATCGCCACCGTGCGCCGTATCGGCCTGGACGCCTTCAAGCAGGCCACCAACGCCATCCGCCGCACCACCGCCGCCGCTCACTGACCGCCGCCAACGCCATGAAGTTCGTTTCCAAAGCCCAAGACCCCTGGCACCTGTGCGCTGGCGAGGACGGCCCGCAGCCGCACCCCGCCGCCGCCGACCACAAGCTGCTGACGCTGGAGCAGTGGCACGCGGTGCGCGACACCTGGCCCGCCGGCCTGGCTACGGGCGTGCAGTTGCCCAATGATGCGGACGTGTCCGAACTGGCCGCCGACCTGCCCCGCCTGTCCTTGATCGTGGTGCAGTTCCCGAAATGGGTGGACGGCCGCGCCTACACGCAAGCCCGCCTGCTGCGCGTGCGGCACCGCTTCACCGGCGAGATCCGCGCCACGGGTGAAGTGCTGGTGGACATGATGCCGCTGCTGCAACGCTGCGGCGTGGATGCCGTGCAGATGCGGGGCGACCAGAACCAGGCAGCCGCCGAACGCGCGCTCGGTTTCTTCCCCGGCCACTACCAGGGTGACGTGACTGAACATCGCCCGGTGTTTGCGCGCACCGGAGCCTGATCCATGAGCGACGCCTCCGCGCTGCCCACCTCCTTGGCCTCGACCCTGACTGCACCGGCCGGTCCGGCGCAGGCCAATGGTGGGGCCATCGGGCTGTATGCCCGCGCCACACCGGGCTTTGAGGACCGGCTGGCCCGCACGGTCGAGGTGCTGCGCCAGGTGGCGGCGGACTTCGGCCCGGCCGCGGTGCAGTCCACCTCGCTGGGCGTGGAGGACATGATCATCACGGATCTGATCGCCCGGCATCACCTGCCCATCGCGCTGTCCACGCTGGACACCGGCAAGCTGCATGAAGAAACGCTGGGCCTGATCCCGGCCATCGAGCAGCGTTACGGCCTGAAGGTCGAGGTGTTCAGCCCGGTGCAGGAGCAGGTGCTGCACTTCGTGCGCAGCCACGGTGACGACGCCATGTACCGCAGCATCGAGCTGCGCAAGGCCTGCTGCGGCGTGCGCAAGCTGGAGCCGCTGGCACGCATGCTGGCCGGCAAGCAGGCCTGGATCACCGGCCTGCGCCGTGAGCAGAGCAACAACCGCGCGGACGTGCCCTTCCGTGAACCCGACGGCCAGGGCCGCACCAAGGTCAATCCGCTGGCCGAATGGAGCTGGGCCGATGTCTGGCATTACGTGCAACAGCATGTGGTGCCCTACAACCCCCTGCACGACCATTTCATGCCCAGCATCGGCTGCGCGCCCTGCACCCGCGCCATCTCGGTGGGCGAGGACTTCCGCGCCGGCCGCTGGTGGTGGGAATCCGACGACGCCAAGGAATGCGGGCTGCACAAGTCCCATGGCGCCGCGGAGCCCTCCGCCGCTTCTTCTTCCCTCCCCCGCACCGGAGCCCCGGCATGAACGCCCCCGTGAACCTGGAACAACTGCTGCCGCTGGCGGACCACCGCCATCTGGACCACCTTGAAGAAGAAGCCATCTTCATCCTGCGTGAAGTGGCCGCCGCCTTCGAGCGCCCGGCGCTGCTGTTCTCCGGCGGCAAGGACTCCTGCGTGGTCCTGCGCCTGGCAGAAAAGGCCTTCAAGCAGCGCTTGAATCCGGCGCACGAGGCGCAGCGGCCCGGCCAGGGACCCAGCCAGGAATTCAAGGGCAAGCTGCCCTTCCCCCTCGTGCATGTGGACACCGGCCACAATTTTCCCGAAGTGATCGAGTTCCGCGACCGCCGTGTGGCCGAAATGGACGAACGCCTGGTGGTGGGCCATCTGGAGGACTCCATCAAGAAGGGCACGATCCGCCTCTCGCACCCGCTGGAGTCGCGCAACGGCCACCAGACCGTGACGCTGCTGGAGACCATCGAGGAGCACCGCTTCGATGTGCTGATCGGCGGTGCTCGCCGTGATGAAGAAAAGGCCCGTGCCAAGGAGCGCATCTTCAGCCACCGCGACAGCTTCGGCCAATGGCAGCCGAAGGAACAGCGCCCGGAGCTGTGGAACCTGTTCAACACCCGCATCCGCCCGGGTGAACATTTCCGCGCCTTCCCCATCAGCAACTGGACCGAGCTGGATGTGTGGCTCTACATCGCCCGCGAAAACATCCCGCTGCCGTCGCTCTACTACGCGCATGAACGCCAGGTCATTCGCCGCAAGGGCCTGCTGGTGCCGGTGACCGAGGTGACCCCACCGGAGGCCGGTGAGCAGATCGAGACCGCGCAGGTGCGTTTCCGCACCGTGGGCGACATGACTTGCACCTGCCCGGTGGAAAGCCCGGCGGCCAATGCCACCGACATCGTGGCCGAGACGCTGACGGTCACCGTGAGCGAGCGCGGGGCCACCCGCATGGACGACCGCACCTCGGACGCCTCGATGGAGCGCCGCAAGAAGGAAGGCTACTTCTGATGACTGCGACCCCTGGCTCACTCCGTTCACTGCCGGCAGACGATTCCATGACCACCGCCCACAAGATCCATCAGTCGGACCTCGACACCACCCACCGCGCGCTGCGATTCCTGACCGCCGGCAGCGTGGACGATGGCAAGAGCACACTGATCGGCCGCCTGCTGTTTGACAGCCGTGCCATCCTGGCCGACCAGCTGGACACCTTGTCCAAGCGCGCCGCCGGCCAGCCGATCGACCTGAGCCTGCTGACCGACGGGCTGGAGGCTGAACGCGAGCAGGGCATCACCATCGATGTGGCCTACCGCTACTTCGCCACCAAGCAGCGCAAGTTCATCATTGCCGACGCACCGGGCCATGAGCAGTACACCCGCAACATGGTCACCGCCGCCGCCGGCAGCGATGCCGCCGTGGTGCTGGTGGACGTGACCAAGCTGGACCTGTCGGTGGATGACGTGCCGCTGCTGCCGCAGACCCGCCGCCACAGCCTGCTGGCCCACCTGTTGCGCCTGCCCAGCATCGTGTTCGCCATCAACAAGATCGACGCGGCCGAGCAGCCGGGCGAGGCCTTCCGCAAGGTCAGCGCGGCGCTGACGCGCTTCGCCGAAGCCGCCGGCATCCGCGTGACGGCCATCGTGCCGGTCTCCGCCCTGCGCGGCGACAACGTGACCCAGCCGCTGGAAGCCGACTGGTATGACGGCCCCTCGCTGCTGCAGGTGCTGGAAGGCCTGCCGACCGTGCAGGAGACCGTCGAGGCGCAGCTGATGCTGCCGGTGCAATACGTGGCGCGCGAAGGCGAAGGCACCGGCAACCAGCCTCGCACCCTGTGGGGCCGCATTGCCCAGGGCCAGGTGCTGCCGGGCGACACGGTGCAGATCCTGCCCAGTGGCCAGACCGCCATCGTGGCCGAACTGCGCCGTGCCGGCGAAACTGTGCAGGCCTGCGTGGCCGGCGAGTCGGCCGGCGTGGTGCTGGACCGCCAGCTCGATGTCTCCCGCGGTGACTGGATCGTGGCGCCGGGTGCGGCCCAGCCCACCCGCAGCTTCCAGGCGACGCTGGCGTGGCTGGACACCGAAGCCGCCGTGGTGGGCCGCAAGTACTGGGTGCGCCATGGCAATCGCTGGGTGCAGGCCCGCATCAGCGCCATCGACCATCGCCTGGACGTGCAGACGCTGGCCGAAACCGAGGCGCATGAACTCAAGGTCAACGAGATCGGCCACGTCACGGTGGAGCTGCAGTCGGAGCTGCCGCTGCAGCCCTACGCTGACAACCGTGTGGGGGGCGCGCTGATCGTGGTGGACCCGACCAGCAACAGCACCAGCGGTGCCTTGCTGGTGCGGTAATTCGAGGACGTTTATGGGCAAGGTGATTTTTGTCAGTGCGGGGCCAGGGGCCGCCGACCTCATCACGCTGCGGGGCGCACGGGCGCTGGCGCAGGCGGAGGTGGTGCTGTTCGACGCCCTGACCGACCCTGCCCTGCGCGATCTGGCCCCCCAGGCCCAGTGGCTGGATGTGGGCAAGCGAGGTTTTTGCCACTCCACCAAGCAGACCGCCATCAATGCGGCCCTGGTCCGCGAGGCCGGGCGCCATGCGGTGGTGGTGCGCCTCAAGGGGGGCGACGCCAGCGTTTTCGGGCGCCTGGAGGAAGAACTGCAGGCGTTGGCCGCGGCCGGACTCACCTGGGAGATCGTCCCGGGCGTGACCGCCGCCATTGCCGCCGCCGCCCAGACCAGCCGGCCGCTGACCCGCCGGGGCCAGGGCCGTAGCGTCAGCCTGACGACCGCCATGACCCAGGACGGTGAGCTACAGGCCAGCAAGACCGCCGATACCGAGGTGTTCTACATGGCTGGCCGCCAGTTGGCCGCACTCGCCCGCCGGCTGTTGCAGGCCGGCTGGCCGGCCGAAACACCGGTGAGCGTGGTGTCACGTGCCGGGTGTGCCGACGCGCTGGCCAGCGAACACCAGGTGGGTAGCCTGGCGGCGGCCGCCATGCTGCACCGGGGCCGTCCGACGGTCGTGGTGGTGGGTGCCGGGGCTGCGCCGGTGGCCGAAAACACGGCGGAATGCGGCCAAGGAACGACGCAATTCCCCGGTATTGACCCATCCGACTCCCTGGCACAAACCCTGAACGTTTAAAATCTGCCGTTTTCCGTCAGAGCGAGCCCGATTGCCGTGCCGGCCGCACTGATGCCCACAGGCCCCTTCCATCCGACCTTTCGGTTTCCTGGACGGGGCCCCGCCACTCTAAGAGCCGCTCCATGACCCACGTTGTCACCGAAGCCTGCATCCGCTGCAAATACACCGACTGCGTCGATGTCTGCCCTGTCGACTGCTTCCGCGAAGGCCCCAATTTCCTGGCCATCGACCCCGACGAGTGCATTGACTGCGCGGTCTGCATCCCGGAGTGCCCGGTCAACGCCATCATGCCGGAGGAAGATGTTCCGGGCGATCAGCAGATCATGATCAAGATCAATGCCGATCTGGCCAAGAAGTGGCCCAGCATCACCAAGCGTAAGTCCTCCCTCCCGGACGCCGAGGAGTGGAAGGACAAGACCGGCAAGCTTGATCAGCTGATCCGCTGACCCACACCCCCGGATGCGGGCCCGACGTTGACCTCGTGTTGGCGTGACGGGGGCCTGGTGCTGGCCTCCTCCAGGCCGGCACTCACTCTCTCTCAAGAATGGAAAAGCAAGTGACTGAAGCGACCTCGGCCCCGCACGCGGGCGTGATCGAAACCGACGCCGTCATCGTGGGCGCGGGCCCGGTAGGCCTGTTCCAGGTGTTCGAGCTGGGCCTGCTGGAAATCAAGGCCCACATCATCGACTCGCTGGCCTACCCCGGTGGTCAGTGCATCGAGCTCTACCCGGACAAGCCGATCTACGACATCCCGGCACTGCCGGTGGTGACTGGCAAGGAACTGACGGACAACCTGATGAAGCAGATCGAGCCGTTTGGCGCGACCTTCCATCTGGGCCAGGAAGTCACCACGGTCGAGAAGCAGGAAGACGGACGCTTCTTCGTGGCGACCAGCAAGGGCACGCAGTTCCTGACCAAGACCATCTTCATCGCCGGGGGCGTGGGCTCGTTCCAGCCGCGGACCCTGAAGGTCGAGGGCATCGACAAGTACGAAGGCTCGCAGGTGCACTACCGCGTGCGCAACCCTTCGCAGTTCGCCGGCAAGAATCTGCTGATCGTGGGCGGCGGTGACTCGGCACTGGACTGGGCGCTGAACTTCTGCGCTGGCAATGCTGACGGCAACCCGCACAAGGCGGAGAGCGTCATCCTGGTGCACCGCCGTGACGGCTTCCGTGCCGCACCGGCTTCGGTGGCCAAGATGCGTGAGCTGTGCGATGCCTACGAGATGCAGTTCATCGTGGGCCAGGTCAGCGACATCGACGAAGGTGACGACATGCTCAAGGGCGTGAAGGTCACCGGCGGCGACGGCGTCACCCGTGTGGTGCCGGCCGATCAGGTGCTGGTGTTCTTCGGCCTGTCGCCCAAGCTCGGCCCGATCGCCGAGTGGGGTCTGGCGCTGGAGAAGAAGCAGATCCAGGTGGACACCGAGAAGTTCCAGACCAACGTGCCTGGCATCTTTGCGGTGGGCGACATCAACACCTACCCGGGCAAGAAGAAGCTGATCCTCTCCGGCTTCCACGAAGCCGCCCTGGCCGCCTTTGGCGCGATGCCCATCATCAACCCGGAAAAGCGCGTCCACCTGCAATACACGACCACCAGCCCGAAGCTGCACAAGGTGCTGGGCGTGGAAACGCCGAACTTCGACTGAGCGTTCCTGCTGCAGGACACAAGAAGCCCGCCTGGCGTTTTGCCGGCGGGCTTTTTTACGGGTGGGGCGCGAACATTGGCATGCGCGCCAGGATCCAGGACAGCAGTTCGTCGCCGGCCGCGCCCAGTGGCCTGCCGGCCTTCACCAGCACGCGCGCCTGTGTGCTGCGCAACAGGGGGTGGTCGATGGGCACGACGGTGAGCTCACCGGCATCCAGTTCCCGGCGCGCGGCGAACTCGCCGATGAGCGTTGCGAAGCGCCCCTCGGCCACGATGCGCTTGAGCGCCGTCAAGGAGTTGGTCACCAGCGTCGGACGGATCTCGACGTTTTCGGCAAAGGCGATCATCTCGGTGGCCTTGCCAATGCCGAAGGCCGAGGGCATCAACGCCAAGGGGTGTTCCAGCAGGTCCTGCACGCGAGCCGGACCGCCCCGCAGCGCCAGCGGGTGCCGAGGATGGACCAGCAGCACCACCGGCTGCGGTGAACTGGCGCGCCACGCCACCTGCTCATGGGGCGGTGGGTTGAACGCCAGACCGATGTGGGCACGCGCCTGGGCGATGCTGTCCACCAGGTCCTCGATCGACAGCATGTCGATCGCCACCTCCAGCTTCGGGTAGCGGGCGCAGAACTCGGCCAGCACCTCCTTGACCAGCACGTCCACATAGCCTTCGCTGATCGCCAGCCGGACCTGCCCCCGCTGCAGGCCCTTCATCGCCTGCAGACGTTCATGGAGCTGCTCCTGGTGTGAGCGATAGCTCCGCCAGAACTCCAGCAGATGCGCGGCCGCTTCGGTGGGTTTGACGCCGCGCGCCTCACGCTCAAACAGTTGTGTATCCAGCTCCTCTTCGAGCAGCCGGATCTGGCGGGTGATCACCGACGGGGCGGTGTTGAGGCTTTCTGCCGCGCCACGGATCGATCCCTGCGCATAGACCTCCCGGAAGTAGCGCAGCCGTTGCTGGTTGATCTCTCGGTTCAACTGTTCACCCCCCTGTGTTGCCTACTGAGCAACGATGTGTGAGTTTAGTTGCTCTTGTTGATAGGCGAGCGCAGCGCGACCATCTCGACAACGAAAACGCCTGTACGGAGCCCCGTAGATGAACCCCTCCACTTCACGCCGCTGCTTTCTCAACACCAGCGCCCTCGGCCTGGGTGCCCTGGCCAGCCTGAGCCTGTCCGGCACCGCAGGGGCGGCATGGGCAGCCGCCAGCCCGGCACCTGCCGCGTTCGGTCCGCTGCGCCAGATCCAGGCGGGCCTGCTGAACGTCGGTTATGCCGAGCTGGGCCCGGCCAACGGGCCGGTGGTGGTGCTGTTGCACGGCTGGCCCTACGACATCCATAGCTTCATCGAGGTGGCGCCGCAGTTGGCCCGGGCGGGCTACCGCGTCATCGTGCCGCACTTGCGCGGGCATGGCAGTACGCGCTTCCTCTCCAGCGACACCTTCCGCAATGGCCAGCAGTCCGCCGTGGCAATGGACATCGTGGCGCTGCTGGATGCGTTGAACATCCCCAAGGCGGTCTTCGCCGGCTTTGACTGGGGCGCACGCACCGCCGATGTCATTGCCGCGCTGTGGCCGGAGCGCTGCGAAGCGCTGGTGTCGGTCAGCGGTTACCTCATTGGCAACCGTGACGCCATCAAGAACACTGCGCTGTCGCCGGAGGCGGAGTACGCCTGGTGGTACCAGTTCTATTTCGCGACCGAGCATGGTCGCGCCGGTTACGAGAAGAACCGCCATGACTTCGCCCGGCTGATCTGGCGCACCGCCTCCCCCCGGTGGAACTTCGACGAGGCCACGTTTCAGCGCAGCGCCGCCTCGTTGGACAACCCCGACCATGTGGACATCGTCATCCACAACTACCGCTGGCGGCAGAGCCTGGCAGACGGGGAGCGCGCCTACGATGCGTTGGAGCAGCGCCTGGCGGCCGGCCCGCAGATCACCGTGCCGACGCTGGTGCTGGAGGGTGACGCCAATGGCGCCCCCCACGCCAGCAGCGACGCGCCGTTCCGCAGCAAGTTCAGCGGCAAGTACGGTTACCGCGTCATCACCGGCGGCATCGGCCACAACCTGCCGCAGGAGGCGCCGGGCGCCTTCGCTCAAGCGGTGCTCGACGTGGTTCGCCTCTGAGTTTTTTTCAAACGCCCTCCCTCACCTCCGGCGCGCTCGACAGGCCCCGCATCGGGCGGCAATATCGACGCGCCAGACACCTCGCTCGACCCCATGATCAAGATCAGCATGCCCCACCTCGTCCGCGTTGGCGCCGTGGCGGCCCTGGCGGCCTTCGCCTATGCCGCCCTGCACCCGGCCTCGGCCGGCGGCCAATGGCTGGCCGAAGCGGCAGTCGCACCTGCAGTGCAGCCGCCGCTTCCCTCGCTGGCGGGCGCGACCGCCTGGATCAATTCGCCGCCGCTCACGGCGAAGGCGCTGCAAGGCAAGGTCGTGCTGGTCGATTTCTGGACCTACTCCTGCATCAACTGCCTGCGCACGCTGCCCTATGTGAAGGCCTGGGCACAGAAGTACGGCGAGCACGGCCTGGTCGTGATCGGCGCCCACACACCCGAGTTCGATTTCGAACGGTCAGTGAGCAACGTGCAGCGGGCGGTCAAGGATCTGCAGATCCGCTACCCGGTCGCCGTTGATAGCCAACAGACACTATGGAATGCCTTCGGCACCCAGGCCTGGCCCACCTTCTACTTCGTGGATGCCACGGGCCGTATCCGCTATCGCCAGCTCGGCGAAGGCCGGTATGACCAGGCAGAACGGATGATCCAGGAGCTTCTGCGCGAGGCGGGTCAACGCCAGGTGCCGGATGATCTGGTGGTGCCCCAGGCGACGGGCACGCAGGCGGCCGTCGGGCCACGGCCGCCTGCGTCCGACGAGACCTATCTCGGCTGGGCGCGCGGCGATGGTTTCGTCGCTGCTGCGGGCGAGCTGCGCGACGGCGGACCGCGCAGCTACACAGCGGCCCCGCAGCTGCGTCTGAACCAATGGACGCTCGCCGGCCGCTGGCGGGTGGATACCCAGCAACTGTCGCTGGCGCAGCCCGGCGGCAGCATCAGCTATCGCTTCCGCGCCCGCGATCTGCACTTGGTGCTGGGCCCTGGCCCGGACGGCCGGCCGGTGCGCTTCAGGATCCGGCTGGATGGCCAGCCGCCCGGGGCCGACCATGGCAGCGACGTATTGACCGACGGGAGCGGCACCGTGGAGACCTACCGGCTCTATCAGTTGGTGCGGCAAGCTGCGGATGGTCGGGAGCGCTTGTTCGAGATCGAGTTCCTGGATGCTGATGTCCAGGCGCATGCATTCACGTTCGGTTAGGCAACTGACGCATGACGCCGCCAGGCCCCATCAGGGCGCGGACGGCGGCGCAGCGTCCACCGGTTCCTGGAAGGCGAGCGCCGCCACACTCGCCTGGGGCAGCGCCTGCAGCAACGATGGCGGCACCAGGATCTTGGTGCGGCGGTAGCCAGCACCGACCACCACGCAGGCTCGTTCCATGACCGCAGCGTCAATCAGAATGGGCATGTCCGCAGGCAGGCCGAAGGCGGTGACGCCGCCAAACTCCATGCCGGTCAACTCGGACGCTATTTCACGTTTGGCAAACGACAGGCGGCGAGCATCCAGCGCCGCCTTGACAGCGCCATTGATGTCAAGGCGCCGCGACCCCAGCGTGACGACTGCCGCATAACGATCCACACCCTCCTTCGTAAAACGAAGGATGAGCGTGTTGGCACAGTCCTCCAGGCTGAAGCCAAAGCGCGCGCTGAACTGCGCCGTGTCCGAATGCTCGTCGGCCACCGGGAACACCAGGCAGCCATCGGCCGGCAACGCGCGAGCGACAAAGTCCGGGAGGTGCGCCGGCCACTGCTCAGCAGGGACAGGATCAAAGTGATGGCGCTTGGCGAGTTCGGCGAAAGACACAGAGGTTCCCAAGGTATGGGCGCCAAACCGGGAATCGGATGGCTCGCTGGATTCTGCACGATGACCGGCCTGGATACGCTAAGCGCGCTGGTGCGCTGGTGAGCTGGTGAGCTGGTGAGCTGGTGAGCTGGTGAGCTGGTGAGCTGGGTGCGGCGTACACGCCTGTCAGCCACGGCGCCACCGCTGACTCTGACAGAATCTCCACGAGAGGCTCCATCGAGCAAGGAAGCGCACCATGTCAGGCGAATCGACCCAGAACTGGTTCAACCAAGGCGGGGCTGCGTACGCCCGTTATCGGCCGGAGTACCCGCCGGAACTTGCCGCCTTCCTGGCTTCCGTGGCACCCACCAGGGCCCTGGCGGTGGACGTGGGATGCGGCACCGGCCAGCTCACCGTGCAATTGGCGGAGCACTTCGAACAGACCATCGGCCTGGACCCCAGCGCCGACCAGCTCGCCAACGCCACGCCGCATGCCCGCGTGGTGTATCGCTGCTGCCCGGCCGAGCAACTCGACGTGAAGGCCGGCCAGGCCAGCCTGATCACAGCGGCGCAGGCCGCGCATTGGTTCGACCTGCCCAGGTTCTACGCGGAAGTCCGTCGCGTGGCGGCACCGGACGCGGTGGTGTCGCTGCTGAGCTATGGTGTGCTCGTCCTCGACGGCGATCTGAACGAGCTGTTCCAGCGCTTCTATTCACAGGACGTCGGCCGCTTCTGGCCGCCCGAGCGCCGGCTGGTGGACACGGGCTACGCGAGCATCGACTTCCCCTTCGATGAGCGCCAGGCGCCGCCAATGACCATCCGCAAGGACTGGAACCTGGAGGAACTGCTGGGCTACATCTCCACCTGGTCGGCCGTTCGCAGTGCCCTGGAGAAAGGCCAGGAGGCGTTGCTCCACCGCTTCGCCGCCGAGCTGACCGAGCGATGGGGCGACCCGGCCCGCACCCGCGAGATGCGCTGGCCCATCAACATGCGGCTTGGCACGGTGCAGGCCGCTCAAGGGACCTCTGCATAACGCCAGCGAGCCGCGATAGCCCCTGCTTCGGGCTGGGGAGCAAGGCGCCAACCGCAGCCATGGCGAGCGCTATCGCGAGGCGTTGTGCGAGCTGGCCCAGGACGGCATCAGCCGCTTGCGGCTTTCCGTGAAGTCCCACCAGGCACGCGCCGGGCCACCGTTCATGAAGTCGATGGCCGACATGAAGACATCCAGGGTGCACGGGTCGTGGCGCACACCCGTCACCTCACAAAGCTGCTGGAACAGCACCAGCGCGTTGGCCCCCACCAGCTGCGCGGGCGAGTCGATGCCCAGCCGCTGAAAATCCTTGGCGGTGGCCGGACCGACGTTGGGCAGATCCGTCAGCCAGCGCACCCGTTCTCGATCTACTTTGTCGGGACTCATCGACACCTCACAGCGGAAGCCACCAGCGCCATTGCTGGCGCCATGGCGTATGTTGCCACTGGGCGGCACGCCGCAGCCGCCCGCCTACGCGGGAGGCATGCCCCGTCACCTGCAGGGACTGCCGGAATGCGTGGACGGTGCCCGCACCGCCACGCTCTCGCATCAGTGACGCAAAGGTCTCCAACACCGTCAGCACCGGCTGCATCCAGGCATCCGGCGACCACTCATGGCGGCGGGCCAGTTGATGCGCCAGCCGGTCACCATCACCGGCCTCCGCCAGCGTCACCAGTTGCCACAGCCGGATGTCTTCCTGATAGGGCGCGCGGGGCAGTGCGGCGCGCACCACGTCGGCCAGATGCTGCCATTGCCCCTTGGACGCCAGCGCCGCGCACAGGTTGCCCAGGGCCCAGACCGGCGCACGCGGCTGGTCCCGCCAGTCCCGCATCCAATGGACCACGGCGCCTTCCTTCTCCAGGCTGAGCAGCGCGTAGCTGACCACACCCCAGAGCTGCGGATCACTGCGCAAGGTCGCGTCGTGGCGGCTGACGAAGTACTGCAGGGCCAGCGGCATCTTCTGATCCGCCAGCCACTCGATCAACGCGCGCATCAACACCGGCTTGGGGCCCTGCGCCAGCAGCCGCCTGACCTTGAACAGGGTGCGCCAGTAACCGCGCGATCGATATTCGTGAGCCAGCCAGTGCACCGCCAGCCCGGGCGGGCCGTCGCCGCGCTCGATGGCGGCCAGTTGCCGCGCGCGGAGTTCCTCACCCCAACCGCCGGAGACCATTTCGTCACAGGCGTCCCGTGAATAGCTCATGTCCTGCGAATCCGCCAAGGCGCTCAGGCGGTCCAGCCACTGCAGCGCCCGCGCAAGGTTGCCGGCCCGGCGGGCCGCCGCCACGCCCATGAGGGCGTGGGCGGGTTCCTGCGCGTGGGGCCAGACCTGCTGCAGCGCCCATTCGGCATCGTCGTGCGACTGGGTTTGCGCCGCAGCCAGGCAGAGCTGCCTCACGGCGAAGTTGTAGGCGGGCTCCAGCTCCACGGCCCGTCGCAGTGGGGGCAGGGCCTCTTCGAAGCGCTTGAGCTTCACCAGCGCGTGGCCCACATAAGCCTGACTGAGGGCCCGGTGCGGGGCCAGACGCTGGAACGCCAGCGCGGATTCCAGATAGGCCTCGTTGAGGTTCTCGGTGTCCTGCCAGTCGGCCAGGTCTCGCCAGAGCTGCTCCAGATGTGGCGCCTCGGCCACCAGCCCGCGCAAACGCTGGATGGCCTCCTGGCGGTCGCCACGCTGCCAGGCGCAGCGCGCATGCCAGGCGCGCAGGGAGACCGGCGGGGCATCGGGCCAGGGCAAGGCCGCCACCAGCGATTCGATCTCCGCAAAGCGCCCCAGCCGGGAGAGCCGCTCGAACCGGGCCTGCCAGGCCGACTCCAGCCTGGGGTCCAGTTCAATGGCCCGTTGTGCATCCACCAGCGCCTGCTCGTCATCACGGCCATGCTCGGCCTGCACGGCCCAGGCCCAGGCATCGCCCGGGCGGCTTTGCACCACCTCGGCCACCAGGGCATCGAAGTCATGCAGCCGCTCACCACGCTCACAGGCGCGGCGGGCCACACCCCAGATCCAGTCCGGACGCGGATTGAGCAGCAGCGAGCGACGAGCCTCGGCCAGGGCCTCGTCGTTGCGCATCTGTGCGTCGTAAATCCAGCCCAGCAGGCCGATCAGGTCGTCGTCATCGTGGCTGTGCTGCAGGCCGCGCTGGATGACACGTTCGGCCTCCGCGTAGTTGCGCTGGTGCTCCACCAGCAGGTGGGCCTGCAGCCGAACGGCCTGGTTCCAGCCCGGCGACATGGCCAGCGCCTGGGCGTTGACCTGCAAGGCCTCGGCGCGGTCACCCAGCATCCGCAGGGCCTCGGCCAGTTCCAGACGCAGGCGCGGCAGTAGCGGGAAGCGGCTGACCGCCTCGGACAGCAGCCGGTGCGCGCGGCGGCCCCGGCCCATTTCCACCCACTGGCGCGCCAGCGCCACCCAGACCTCCCAGCCGTCGGGCCGCTGACGCAAGGCGCGGAACAGGAAGCGGGCCAGGCGGGGGGCCGGCCAGCCGCGCCAGGCCACGGCTTGGAACGACAACCAGCCATCTCCCAGCACCACCTGACGCTGCAACTCGGCGGCCACGGCATCGGTGGCGGCCAGGCAGCGGGCAGTGTCCGGGGCTGCGCCAATCAACTGGCGCATGGCGAATTCATGGTCCGCGTCCAGGCGCAGGGCCTGGCGGAAGGCGGGCGCCGCCGCGTCATAACCATCCCGGCGCAGCAGCACGTAGCCCAGCGAGGCATGGGACTCAGCGCGCTCCGGTGCGGCTTCGCACGCAGCCTGGATCTCGGCCAGTGCCTCGTCATGGCGGCCCTGGCGGCTGGCCTGCACCGCGATCTCGCGGCGCAACCAGCCGTCATGGGGATGGTGCTCCCGCATCTGGTTCAGCACCGCGCGGACCTCATCCGCCTGGTCGGGCATCCATTCATAGAGCAGCCGGTGCAGGCCATAGTGCGCGGGGTGGCGCGCGGCCAGTTCACGCAGCCAGGCCTGCGCAGCCGCCTTGCCCTCACGGCGGGACAACAGCGTGAGCCGCAGGCGGTGATGGGACAGCACAAACGGCTCCAGCTCGCCGGCTTCCTGCGCGCAGGCCAGGGCCTCGTCAAACTGGCCACGGGCTTGCGCCAGCAGCGCGCGCACCCGCAGCACGCTCGCTTGCTTGGTGGGCTGGGTCGCGGCCTGCAACAAGGCTTCGGCTTCATCCAGCCGCTGGCGGCGCAGGCGCTCCTCGGCGGCAAACAGGCGCAGCGGTGCGTCGTCGGGCCGGCGCGCCAGGCCAGCCTGCAGCACGGCCTCGGCCTCCTCGCCACGCTCCAGCAGGTCCAGCATTTCATGCAGGGTCATCAGCGGCGCGCTGGAGCGGTCTCCCCACACCCGTTCACGTTCACGCAGGAAGTCCAGCCCGACCTCGGTCTGGCCCAGCACCCGGCACGCACGCATGTAGGAGCGAGCGGCGGACTCGTCGGTGGGCATCAGGCAGGCGCTCCAGCGATAGGCCTGCAGGGCGGCTTGCCGGTCGCCATGGTTCCATTCGAAGGTGGCCCACTGCCACCACAGGCGGCCCTGGGCGGGTGCACGCCGCAGCGCTCGGCGCAGGCTGTGCCAGGCGCGGGGCATGCGGCGGCTGTCCAGGGACAGCAGGTCCGCCAGGCGCGAGAGCAGCAAGGGGTCCGGCAACGGGCCCGCCGCCACGCTTTCCAGATAACGCTCGCAGGCCTGCTGGCCCGCCAGTTCCTGCAACGAGCCCGCCTTGCTGAGCTTGAGGTTCACGTCGTCGGGGAACATGGCCAGCAGGGCATCGGTGGCTTCCTGCAGGGCCGGGTCGTTGCCGTCGTAGCCGGCCAGCTGCCGGTAGGCGCGCCAGTAGAGGCGGCTGTCCGGGGCCCGCTGGCGCAGCTCGGCCACGGCACGCACCGCCTCATCGCGGTCATGGCGGTCCAGGGCGGCCTGCATCCGGTGCAGCACGTCCCAGTCTTCCGCTTCGGGCAGGGTGAGACCTTCGATCCGGTGCAGCTCCTGCGGCGGCAGGATCAGCAAGGCCCGCGGCCCGTGAATGGCCTGGCCCTTGAAGAAGGCATCCGCCTCGAACTCCGCATGGTGCGGCATGAAGGGGTCACGAATGAGCAGCGAATTGCGCATCCGGTCGTAGCCGACCACGGCCTGCAGGTGGCCACCAGCCGTGAACTGCGTCATCAGCGCAAACGGGATGCCGGCATCCAGCAGCGCGCAGGCCGTGGGCCAGTCCAGCCGGAACTCCCGGGCATGGAAACCGCGGCCCTGTGCCCAAAGGCGCTCGTTGACGTCGGTAGTGCCGTCGTAGCAGATGGCCTGGGCGACCTCCAGGTGCTCGGCGGCCCAACCCCAGTACTGCGACAGCGAGGTCAGCGTGGCGGGTGCGCAGGTGGCCCAGTGCTGGCGCACAAATGGCAGGCGCAGCAGCACACGGTCAGCCCCTTCAGGCGGATGTTCAAGACGGACCGCCAGATCGGCGTAGAAGCCTTTGCCCGGTACCAGGGCCGCCTGCACGCGCGCTTCTTCCTGGCGGCCCAGCGCCAGCAGCGCATCCGCACGGCGGGCTGCCAGGCGGCCGGCCGCCAGCTTGTCCAGGCGCGGCATCAGGCTTTCGGCCTGCGCCAACACCGCAAGCACCTGCTCATGTTGGCCTCGCTCCACATGCAGGTCGGCCAGTTGCACGGCCAGCGGGCCGCATTCACAGCCGGCCAGGGTGGTGGCCAACAGCGCCACCGCCTCGTCCTGCCGTTGCTGCAGCGTGAGCAGATGGGCCTTGTGCTGGGTGGCTGCGCGGTAGCCCGGGCACAGGGCCAGCGCCTGGTCGCAAGCGGCCAGCGCGTCCTGGTAGCGGTCCTGCCGCACCAGGACGTAGGAACGTTCGACATGGAGCCAGGGGTCGCCGGGCCGATCCTGCAGGGCCTGGTCGCTCAGACGCATGGCTTCATTGAAGTCCCGCAGATCGGACAGCCACAAGGCGTGCAGCGACAGCGCATCCGCGCGGGCTTCCTGCTCAGCCGGTGAAGCATCGGCCGGCAGTGCCTGCGTGGGCAACGGCCAGCGGCGGGCCGCACGCCAGTAGGCAAACGGACCCTGGTGGCTCAGCACCTGCCGCAGCTGCACCACCCGCGCACCGGGGTGATCCGGAAACCGGCGGCCGATCCGCAGCGCCAGCGCGTCGCCCTGGCGCTCGGCGCCAAGATAGCGCAATGCGCGCACGGCACGCATGCCGGCCGCCACATCGCCTTGCTGGTAAGCCGTCAGCCATTGATCAAGCTCGCCGTTGAGCTGCAGGTACAGCCCTCGGTCGAGTTGACCGTCAATGCGGGACCAATCGGATCCCTGGCGCGTGTTGGCGCCACCCTCCCTGTTTTTCATGCAGGAATCGTAAACGAGCGTCAAGGGGATGGGTCATGGGGGACGACCCGGCCGTTTGCGCACGATTGCGCACGATTGGGCACGACCGGGCACGACCGGACGAATTGGGGGGCCGCTGAGCGTCCCGGCGCCACCACGCATCGCCCCCGGGTGTGGGGTGTCTAAGGACACCTGGGGGGTCTCGCTCCTAGACTCAACGGTTTTAACCCGTCCGGTTCATGTCATGAGATTCAAACTCGCGGGCGCCGCACTGGCGCTGATGATGGCCTTCCCTGCTGTACAGGCGCAGGGCCCCACACCGGCGCTCGGGCCGGTGACCGAGCCCTTGTGGCTGCGGCAGTCCAGCATTTCGCCGGACGGGAAACAGATCGCCTTCACCTTCCAGGGCAGCCTGTTCCTGGTGCCCTCCTCGGGCGGAACAGCCCGGCTGCTGGTCTCCAACGGGCGCCACAACGCCGCACCCGTGTGGTCGCCGGACGGCAAGCTGCTGGCCTATGCGGCCAACGTCTATGGCAATGACGACGTTTTTGTGGTGTCAGCCGAAGGTGGCCCGTCGCGCCGGCTGACCTTCAACTCCGCGCCGGAGACCCCGTTCGCCTTCACGGCGGACGGCAAGTCGGTGCTGTTCTCCGCCCAGCGGCAGGATTCACGCACCAACATGGGTTTCCCCTCCCCGGCCCTGGGGGAGGCCTACCAGGTGGCGATCGACGGCGGTCGCCGCCCGGAGCAGCTGTTCAGCGAGCCCGCGCTGGCGGGACAGTACAACAAGGCTGGCACCCAGCTGGTCTATGAAGACTGGAAGGGTTATGAGAATGCCTTCCGCAAGCACCACATCTCCCCCGTGGCGCGGGACATCTGGTTGTGGGATGCCAAGACTGGCCAGCACCGCAAGCTGACCAGCAGCGGGGGCGAGAACCGCGATCCGGTCTGGTCGGCCGACGAGAAGTCGGTCTACTACCTGAGCGAGCAGAGCGGCTCCTTCAATGTCTGGAAGATGCCTCTGGACAATCCGGCGGCCGCCCGCCAGATCACCCGTTTCAGCAAGAACCCGGTGCGGTTCCTCTCCGTGGCAGCTGACGGCACCTTGTCGTATGGCTATGACGGTGAGCTCTACACCCAGGCCGGGGACGACGCGCAGCCGCGCAAGGTGGGGGTGAGCATCAACGCTGATGCGCTGGTGCCCAGCGTGGAGAACGTCAAGGTCTCCGACGGCGCGACCGACCTGGCCGTGAGCCCGGACGGCAGCGAAGTGGCGGTGGTGGTGCGCGGCCAGGTCTTTGTGACGTCGGCTGAATTCGGCAACACCCGCCGCATCACCGATGGCCCTGGTCAGAAGCGCTCGGTGAGCTTCAGCCCGGACGGCCGCAAGCTGCTGTATGCGTGCGAGCAGGCCGGCCAATGGAGCCTGTGCGAGACCACGCTCGTGGGCGACAAGAAGGCGGTGCCCAGCTTCTTCAACGCCCCGCGTGTGGAGACCAAGGTGCTGCTGAAGGATGGCCACCAGAACTTCCAGCCGCGCTATTCGCCGGACGGCAAGCAGGTGGCCTATCTGCAAGACCGCGCGGCGCTGCACGTGCTGGACATCGCCTCTGGGAAAACGCGGGTGGTGATGGCGGCCGAGCAGACCTACTCCTACGAGGACGGCGACCAGTGGTTTGACTGGGCGCCGGACGGCAAGAGCCTGCTGGTGCAGTTTGTGGACCGCAACCGCTGGGGCCAGGAGGTGGGCGTGGTGCCGGCGGACGGCTCCGGCAAGCTGACCAACCTGACCCACAGTGGCTATGACGACCTCCATCCGCTGTTTGCCCGCCAGGGCCAGATGATGGTGTGGCTGTCCGACCGCCAGGGCCTGCACGGCAGTGGCGGCGGTGCGCGCACCGATGCCGACGTGTTTGGCATGTTCCTCACCCGTGCCGCCTTCGACCGCTACAACCTGGACAAGGCTGAGTTCGCGCAGCTGAAGAAGCGCGAGGAGGAGGAAAAGAAGGAAGCCGAGAAAAAGGAAGAGAAGAAGGCGGAGGACAAGTCCGGCGCCAAGGGTGACGGCAAGGCTGATGGCAAGACGGCCGAGGACAAGCAAGAACCCGCCAAGCCGGTCGTGATCGAGGCCGAGGGGCTGGACGACCGTGTGGCACGGCTCACCACCGCCTCGGGCGATATTCGCGATTTCGCCGTCACGCCGGACGGCGAGCAATTGTTCTACGTGCTCAAGACGGGCGACAGCTACGAGCTGTGGCAAAGCCGCCTGCGCGAAAAGGAAAGCCGCCGCGTGGGCAGCCTGCCGGGCGGACGCAGCGAATCCGTGGCCCTGTGGCTGGATGCCAAGGGCGCCAACGGCTTCGTGATGGCCGGCGGCCGCGTGCAGAAGTTCAAGGTGCCCGAGGGCGACGGCAAGGGTGATGTCCGGCCCGAACCGGTGAACTTCACGGCGGAGCTGCGTATTGACCGTGGCGCCGAGCGCGCCCAGATGTTCGACCACGCCTGGCGCCAGACGAAGGAAAAGCTCTACGTGACCGACATGGGCGGCGTGGACTGGGACTACTACCGCAAGGTCTATGAGCGCCAACTGCCCTATGTGGCGGACGGTACCGACTTCGCCGAGCTGCTCAGCGAGATGCTGGGCGAGCTGAACGTCTCCCACACGGGCAGCGGGTATCGCCCGCCGCCCTCGGGTGACGCGACGGCGTCGCTGGGCCTGTTCTACGACCAGGCCTGGTCAGGCGCAGGCGTAAAGGTGATCGAGGTGATTGAAGGCGGGCCGCTGGACACGGCGGACAACAAGCTGAAGGCCGGCATGGTCATCGAGGCCATCGACAGCCAGACCATTGCGGCTGGCGCCGAGTTCGACTCCATGTTGAACCTGAAGGCAGGCAAGCAGGTCGTGCTGTCGGTGCTGGACCCGGCCTCCGGCAAGCGTTTCGAGCAGGTGCTCAAGGCCATCAGCATCGGCGCGGAGCGCGAACTGCTCTACAAGCGCTGGGTGCGCCGCGAGCGTGCGCTGGTGGACAAGCTCTCCGGCGGCCGCCTGGGTTATGTGCATGTGCGCGGCATGAATGACGCCAGCTACCGCCAGACCTATGCGGATGCGCTGGGCCGTGCCAGCGGCAAGGAGGCCCTGATCGTGGACACCCGCTTCAATGGCGGTGGCAACCTGCACGACGAATTGGCCACGCTGCTGTCTGGCAAGAAGTACCTGGAGTTCCTGCCGCGCGGGCAAAGCCTCGGCTGGGAGCCCACGGCCAAGTGGGTCAAGCCTTCAGCGGTGCTGATCAGCGAGAGCAACTACTCGGACGCCCACCTCTTCCCGTGGACCTATAAGCACCTGGGCATCGGCAAGCTCATCGGCATGCCGGTGGCGGGCACCGGGACGGCGGTGTGGTGGGAAACGATGCAGGACGGTGCGACCTACTTCGGCATTCCGCAGGTGGGGTTCCGGGCGCAGAACGGCGACTTCATGGAACGCGCGCTGATCACGCCGGACCTGGTGGTGCCCAACGACAAGGCGAAGCTGGACAAGGGAGAAGACCAGCAGTTGGAGGCCGCAGTCAAGTCGCTGCTGGCCAAGTAAGGCAGGCGCGCCGAGCCCTGGCGGGCTCGGTGGCGAAGGCGGCGAAGGCGCCTAAGTCAGAGAAAGGGGTCGGCGAGAGCCGGCCCCGTTTTCATGGCGCCGTGAGCGCGCCGTCTGACGCTGTGGCTTGCGCCGTGGGCCAGCCTGGTGCTCAGGCCGGCTTGTTCTTCAGCTTGCCCTTGGGAGCGACCGACGTGGTCGGCGCGACAGGGCGGTCGGAGACCGAAGACGATTCCTTGGAAGAACCGCTGTCCTTCTTCGGCTTCTTGCTGGATTTATCGTTGCGTTGTACGCCTTTGGGCATGTTGTGGTTTCCTTCTCAAACAGGGGTGATTCGGCGGTTACGGTTCGGCTGACCGCAGCGAATGGTGAGCACTCTACTACCACTGCGGCCGGGGAAACGGCGGACGGCGGTGACAGCGGCGTGGTGACGACACTGGCGGGCGGGGGTCCATGGCCTGGAAGGGGGTGGTGTGGGCCACCGGGTTGTTGGCGCAACACCTATTGAACACGGAACCAGCGCTGTTCGATGCAGTAGAGTTCTGCACCCTGGCGGCCGATGCGCCTTGAGACCAACAACGGCGAGCCGCACGCGGCAGGCCAACAAGGGAGTTCATTTTGCGAGGAAAGAGTGAGGCGGGCGCGAAAGTCGTCCCGCAATGGGCATCCGTGGCCGGCGTTTGCGCAGCGCTGACGCTGATCCCGGCGATGGCCTGGGCCGGCGAATGCAAGATGCAACCGACGGCGATCCCGGTGCGTGTGGTCCATGCAAGGCCCGTCGCGTTGCTGAGAGTCAATGGTCAGGACGTGCCGATGATGGTGGGCAGCGGCGTTGAGCACAGCATGCTCTTGCCCGCAGCCGCCAAGGCACTGAATCTGCCGGAAGGGCCGGTTCCTTTCGGAACTCACCTCAGCAGCGACAAGGGCGCCATCGACGTCCATGCGACAAAGGTCGACCGCTTGACCCTGGGCGACCTCGAACTCAGACAGGTGTCTTTCCTCGTTGCCGACTTCAACCCGGGCCTTGGCATCCAGGGCATTTTGGGGCGCAACATCCTCGCAGCCGGGGATACCGAATACGACCTGGCTCGCGGTGTGGTGCGGCTGGTCTTCCCGCAGGGCGATTGCGAGAAGGTCAACCTGGCTTATTGGGCCGGTGATGCACCGGTCATCACCGCACCGATGGCGTCTTCGCTGAGCGACAGCGACACGTCGATCCGCGTGCCGGTCACCATCAACAACGTCAAGACCGTGGCGTTCCTGAACACCGGTTCGCAGGCCTCGGCGCTGCTCCTGAGCACGGCCCGCAAGGCTGGTATTCCAGAGGATCGCCTTCAAACGCTGGGGACTGACAAGGAAGCCTCCACCTGGGTGACCGATATCGACAGCTTCCAACTCGGCGGTGAACGCATCACTGACCAGCGGCTGGCGGTGGACGACCTCGATGCCGGGGGCGACTTCGGCATGTGGCTGGGGATGGATTACCTCATGGCACACCGCGTCTATGTCTCGTACCTGCAGCGAAAGATCTTCGCGACCTGGAATGGCGGTGCGGTCTTTGCCAAACAGGCCGGCGCTGCCGAGAACCGCTTCGATCCTCGGTTTGCGACGGCGGCCCCACCGCCGCTGCAGGAGGACGTCGAAGTGCTGGCCCGTCGCGGTGAACTGGCACTTCAGTTTGGCGAATACACCGACGGCCTCGCGTACATGGACCGTGCCATCGCGCTCAAGCCGGATGTCGCGCGCCAGTTCCTGACGCGCGGGCGCATTCAGCAATCGATGGGGAATCGCTCAGCCGCGCTCAAGGATGCGAACGAGGCGCTTGGCCTTGACCCCAGGTTGCACGACGCCCGCTTTTTGCGGGCCGGGCTGTACACATGGATGAATGAGCGCGACCTCGCACTTGCAGATCTGACCCTGCTGGACAGCACCTTGCCGCGCGACGCCGACCACCGTTTCAGGATGGCCATGATGTATGACCGCCTGAACAACGTGACCGAGGCACTCAAGCAGTGGGACTGGTGGATCAGCAGTCACTCACGTGACGTCAGGCTGGGCAGCGCGTTCAACGCGCGCTGTTTCCTCCGGACCGCCCGCCACATTGAACTGAGCCTTGCATTGCAGGACTGCAAGCACGCCGTCGAGAAGGACAGCCAGTCATCCGCCTTCCATGATTCGCTGGGCTGGACCTACCTGCGCCTGGGCGACCTTCCGCACGCGAAGGCGTCCTTCGATATGGCGATTCAACTGAAGTCCTCGCAGGCCTGGTCGCTGTATGGGCGCAGCCTGGCGTGGCTGAAGTTGGGCGACGCCGACCGGGCGCGTCAGGATCTGGAGGCAGCGCGCAAAGTCCAGCCGGAGATCGAGAAGGCGATACGGGAGGCCGGGCTGCCGGTTCATGACAGCGCGTTATAGGCGTCGCCAGATATCGAGTCGCCCACCTCGACGCAGTTTGCAAGGAATTGATATGGATTGGTCGAGCTTGGCGCTGCATGCGCCTTGCCGGAAGGGTCGCCACTGCATAGCCGGGACAGTCGCGGCATAGAATGATGCAGCCCGGTGCACTGCGCCGGGATCGCTAGGGGTGCTGGCAGGGGAGACCCAGCCGGCTGAGAAAGTCCCTTTGAACCTGATCGGCAGCTTCGGCTGCCAGGCTGTGGAGAGATCCATGGCCCGAGTTAATCCTCGCGCAGGGAAGCAAGCCTACCGACCTCCGGGTCTCTCGCGTCTTCGGGCCCTCCGGCCCGTCCAGCCTCTGCACCGGCGCTCAACGGTGCAAGCATGACGCGCACGGTCTGCCCACCTGCCATCGCATTCGGTCTACACGATGGCATCTTCATTCTTCCCGTTCTCCCCGGCAGCCTTCGCTCGCCGCCCGACAACACTTGCTGCCGCCTTGCTCGCCGCAGGTGTGGGCGCCAACGCCTGGGCGCAAACCGCCTCGGACACCACAAGCCCGGCCCGCACAGCCGGCGCCAATACTGCGGCGTCCAGCAGCGCCACGACCAACACCAGTGCCGGCGCCAACAGCAACAGCAGCAGCAGCAACACCACCACCGGCACCCCACTCCCCATCGTCACCGTACGCGGCAGCAACGCCCAATCCGCCTTGACGGTCGGCGGGTTTGGCGAAACGCCCGTGGCCAAGCTCCCGCTGCAGGCCAGTGTCATCACCAGTGACCAACTGGCCGACCGTGGACTCAGCACCCTCGCCGGCCTGACCTCCATCGACGCCAGCGTCGGCGACAGCTACAACTCCGAAGGCTACGTCTCCTACCTGAAGATCCGCGGCTACGACCTGGACAACCGCTTCAACTACCGCCGCGACGGCCTGCCCATCAACGCGGAAACCGCCCTGCCCCTGAGCAACAAGAGCAGCATTGAAGTACTGAAGGGCACCAGCGGCATCCAGGCCGGTACCAGCGCCCCCGGCGGCCTGGTGAACCTGGTGGTGAAGCGCCCGACCGTGGAACTCACCAGCGTGACGCTGGGCGTCAGCGGCAGTGGCACGGTGGAAGGCGCGCTGGACTGGAGCCATCGCTTCTCCGACGCTTATGGCCACAACAGCGCCTTCGGCCTGCGCGTGAACCTGGCTGCCGCCCATCTGGACCCCGAACTTCACGACGCCAAGGGCAAGCGCTGGCTCATGGCCGTGGCCGGCGACTGGCGCGTGAGCCCGGACACGCTGGTGGAGGCAGAAGTGGAACTCAACCGCCAAAGCCAGCCCTCCCAGGCCGGTTTCAGCCTGCTGGGCACCACACTCCCGGACGCCCACAGCATCGACCCGCGCACCAACCTCAACAACCAGGCCTGGAGCCAGCCGGTAGTTTTTGAGGGGCGCACAGCCTCGCTGCGCGTGCAGCATCAGCTCAACGCAGACTGGAAGTTGCAGGCGCACGGCGCCGTTCAGCGCCTGGTCACCGATGACCGGCTGGCCTACCCGTTCGGCTGTACCGCCAGCGACGGCACCTACTGGGCCAGCAGCTATTGCCCCGACGGCACCTTCGACCAGTACGACTTCCGCAGCGACAACGAGCACCGCAACAGCAGCGCGCTGGATCTCTCCGCCCAAGGCAAGCTGCGCCTGGCCGACATGAGCCACGAGCTGTCCACCGGTGTGCTCTTCAGCCGCTTCTACAGCCGCCTGCAAGGCCAGGCCTACAACTGGGCCGGCACGGGCGACATCACCGGCTCGCTGCCCACCGTGGCGGACCCCACGCTCAGCGGCGCCAACACCGATCGCGATGAGCGCAGCACCGAGTTCTATCTCCGCGATGCCGTCCAGTTGAGCCCGCGCTGGCAAGGCTGGCTGGGCGTGCGCCACACCCGCCTGCGTCGGGACAGCTTCCAGGTCAATGTGGAGGCCGGGGAGGAGGCACGAACCAACTACCGTCAGTCCGTCACCACGCCATGGCTGGGCCTGAGCTACGCCATCGACCCCGAACTGATGGCCTACGCCAGTTGGGGAGAAGGCGTGGAGTCGGACGTGGTGCCCAACCGCGCGGAATATGTGAACCAGGGTCAGGCGCTGCCAGCCATGCGCAGCCGCCAATGGGAGATCGGCCTGAAGGCGGGCAACCGGTCGGTGGACTGGTCAGTCAACTATTTCGATGTCACCAAGCCCACCTGGAGCGATGTCGCCGTGGACACGGCCGGCAATCTGCAGCGGCGCCTGGACGGCACGCAGGACCATCGCGGGTTTGAAGGGCAGGCCGACTTCAAGTGGAGCAGCGGCGGCCTGCAGGCCAGCGCGATGAAGCTGCATGCGCGGCGCCACGGCAGCACCGACACCAGCCTCGACGGGCTGAAGCCGGTGAACGTGCCGGAGACCACGGCCAAACTGCTGGCGCGGCAGCGCGTCGGGTTGCCGGGCCTGGAGCTGCAGGCCGGCCTGGTCTATGAAGGGCGGCGCATGGTGCTGCCGGACAACAGCCTGAGCATCCCGAGCTGGACGCGGGTGGATCTGGGTGCCCGTTATGAACAGGCGCTGGGCCGCCAGACGCTGGTGTGGCGCGTGGGCGTGGACAACGTCACGAACCGCAGGGCATGGCGTGAATCTCCCTATCAGTACGAGCACGTTTACCTCTATCCGCTCGCTGTTCGCACCTGGCGTGCGTCTGTGGAATGGCTCTTGTGAGCGCCTGAATTTTCTGTGTATACTCTTGGTCTCCTTTCCCCGATAGCTCAGTTGGTAGAGCGCCGGACTGTTAATCCGTAGGTCCCTGGTTCGAGCCCAGGTCGGGGAGCCAAGAGATAAAAAACGCGAAGGTCTTCGGACCTTCGTTGTGTTTCAAGTTTTGAATCAAGCCAATGCCCGACCGAAGGCAACGGCACAAGAATCAGGTCGATAGGATCTGAAAAGACTTTTCCTCGATAGCTCAGTCGGTAGAGCGCCGGACTGTTAATCCGTAGGTCCCTGGTTCGAGCCCAGGTCGAGGAGCCAAAATTGAAGCCCCATTCGCGAAAGCGAATGGGGCTTTTTCTTTGGGGCCGCGATTGATGGTCGGTACGGCGAGCCGCAAAGGTGTTCGCCTGCCCTAGCCGCCCGCCCTGTTCGCTCCTCAGTCAGCTCCGGCTCGTTTTGGGCTCCTCTGGGCATTCCCCTAGCGGTATAAGCGATGGTCAGCGCCTACGATACCCAACACTAACAGCCAGCATGCGCTGCTGCCTCGCGGCCTTCGGACCGACTGCGGCACCGATTGGCGCATCGAGAATTCCAAAGGGAGAAGCCGAATTGCACGCCGCACTATTGAGCAAAGGTCTGCTACCGAGAGAGCTACCCCCTCTGTTTTCTTCCGCGACATTGGCGGGCTTGGTCGGCCAGCCTGGGCTACCCCCTGACTTCTCTTCCGCAGCAGCGGTATGGACTCAGCCGCTTCAACATAACCTGTCCCGACCGGGTGGCTTGCGCCGCAAGCTATCGATCCCGAATCCAGTGAACTATTTCAGGCTGGCGCGCACGTTTGACGCCAATAGCGCTGCACTCTCCGCACATTGGAGCCACTCGTCCTACTCGCAGACGAAGCCAGATGTCGCATGCGGCGGCCCGCGAGCTATTGCAGGCACGCCAGCAGATCGCGCCGCCACCCGCACGAAGGCCAGGGTTGGCGCTAGATACCTACTCCGGACGGATATTGCCCAATTCTACCCTTCGATATACAGCCACTCGATACCTTGGGCCTTGTATACAAAGTCAACAGCCAAAACAATAATGAGGGACATGAGCTACTTTGGCAATGTCCTTGATCGAGAAGTGCAAGCTGGCCAGCACGGGCAAACTAAAGGCGTGCCAATTGGGCCAGACACCTCGCTAGGAATAGCAGAGCTACTGCTGGCGCCAATTGACTCAAGACTTCACACCACTTGCAATGTTCTTGGTGGGACAAGATTTATCGACGATATTGAGTTGACGTTCCGGCGCCTCTCAGATGCGGATACAGCATTGGCGACCCTTGAGTCCTTGCTAAGCGACTTCGAGCTGCAACTCAATCCAATCAAGACCAAGATTTGCGAACTGCCTGATGAAATTGAATCAGATTTCGTTACCAACCTCAGATCCTACCTTCCAGCCTCTGGCACGAATTCGCGAGCTCAATGGGTAGATTACTTCAATCGCGCGTTCGTCGCCGCTCGGAACAAACCTAAAGACGGCGTCCTAAGGTACGCAGTTTCAGCCCTGCAAAGTGTGCAGATTGGCCCCAACGTATGGGAGATTGCACAACAGCTTCTCTGGCAATGCGTTACTGCCGATCCGGGCTGCCTACGCTTCGTCGCTGATGTCCTATTGGGCAATAGGATTACGTCAGGGCACATTATCGACGTATCCATGGGTTCGACCGCGATTAATTCGCTGATTGAATCCAGCGCACCAATTGGGCACGGCAGCGAGGTGGTTTGGAGCCTTTGGGTGAGCATGCTGCTCAATCTACAGATCGAAACGCGAAACCAAGATCTTATTGCGGCGATGGACGATGCAATTGTTGCGGTCGCCGCCATGATCGCGAAGGAACAGGCCGCACTTCCCCCTTCATTCGACTCGACACTTTGGCGCTCCTGGCTAGTGACGGACGCGTTCAAGGACGAATATTGGCTCTTTGCCTACGAATGCACCAAGCGCGGCTGGTTTGCTGCAGAAGTGACTACTGCCGGACTGAATACCAATGCGAATATCGCATTCCTGTTGTCTTGCGCTGTGTCGTTCGTCGATTTGGATGCCCTCCTCTTTTACACCCCGTCTCGAATGCCTATATCGGGCGGCAGCGGCGGCGGCGGAGGTGGCTACTAACCAGAGCAATCCGTAGGAACTCGCATCGTGGAAAGGGTCGAGGCAACAAACTGCATATTGCAATGCATGTGATCCCTACATGAGGGAAAAGCGAAATACCACTCTCCTGCAGGTCGGCAACTACCGGGACGCAATCAATCTCTGCGAGGTCGCCAAGGCCGACAAGAGGACAACACGAGCTGTCGTTCGAAGGTATGCGGCTCTGAAAGGTCTGCGACCTCGCAAGACGCGACTTTCGGCCGCCGATCTTGCAAACGGCTATGCCATCCTCAATGAGGGGCTCTGCCAACTGCCTACCTTGATGAAGGCCTAGTGTTAAAGGAGCGGGAGGGCCAGGAAGCACGCGCAGAACGAGTGACCAACGTCACCTCTGACTTCGCTCCGCTCCAATGACAATGCGGTCATAGCCATACAGGATGAACCGATGCCCGCGTTTTCGGAACTCTGGAAGAATCATCCCAACATCAAGGGGGATGCGCCGCTGTTGGACAAGAAGGTCTACGAAAACCAGTGCGCGATCAATATGTCCGCCTCGCTAATGCGCTCGGGCATCGACATGAAGACCTTCGCGGGCACTCGATCCTGGGAAAAGGACAAGCCCAAGTATGCGATCAGGGCAGAGGAATTGGCTGGCTGGCTCGACAAGAACGCAGTTCTGTTGCCGGGTAAGGTCCAGAAGTTCGCCGGAAACGATGTCGCAAGCTCTTTTGACCAGCTCAAGGGCAAGCATGGCGTCATTTTCATCAAGGACTACTATGGGCCGGGCAATTCTGGCGACCACATCGACCTTTTCAACAGCAACCGGATGACGGACACCTCCTCTTGGTTCCGCATCGCCACAGGCTTCTCGATCCAGGGGCTGTGGAGTGATTACAAGAAGGCCAAAGCCATCTGGTTCTGGCAAATGCCATGAAAATCATCCTTCTGAGGGTCCTAGGGCTGGTCACCGGCGCTGCCGTTTTCGCTATCGCCTCGTATGGACTGGTAGAGCTATTCGCCTCTTGGTATGGCCCTAGGTACATCAGGTCTGATGACGACATCGGGCAAGCCTACATGTGGTCCTTGGGCTTCATGCTGGTGTGTCTGATTGCGGGAGCGATTGTGGGTTTCCGAGTCGCAAGGAAATGGACCGTGCGCGTTTGAGCATGGCTGTCGGGTGCCGGAACGGTCGAACAGCTTCTGTATGTCGAGTTTCGATCGGGCGAACCCTCCCTAGAAGCTTGATTTGTATCTAATTTTTCCCATCGACGGCTCAGCTTATGGGAGTAAGGGTTCGAGCACAGTTCGTTTCGACCTGCTGCAGAGGGTTGGCCGCTGGGAAAACCGTTCAAGATCTTGGGCTTACCGCCGTCCATGGTGCTCGTCACCTCGGACTGTTAATCCGTAGGTCCCTGGTTCGAGCCCAGGTCGAGGAGCCAAATCTGAAGCCCCGTCATCGAAAGATGTCGGGGCTTTTTCTTGGCGGTCGCTCAGCTGTGGGGACCTGGCAGCCGGTGATTGACGGGCAGCCATTTCACCTCTCATCGTTGGAGTATGACTGAAGTGAATCGCCGCCAAAGCGCTGCCAAAATACATTAGGCGCTTTCCCAATCGGCGTTCCCCGCATTGGAAAGAAGATGACCGACGTCGAGGGGAAAGAAGTGAAAATAGAAAAGGAGCGCGATCTTCATGCCGTGGGCAAGTCATACGGCGTCATCAAGCTCTTGGCCGACAAACCTCACTGGTCTGATGATGGTCACTAAGCAATGGATTGCTGCACTCGCGTTGGCGAGCGTCAGTGGCGTTTCCATGTCTGCCACGTCGCCGGACTTTGCCATCATCAAGGTGACCAACAAGGGGCAGCTCATCCTCATCTCGGCCGCGAAGCTGGACCCGAGACACGTCGTTCAATTGCAGTTCCCGGATCCAAAACATGGCACCCAATGCTGCCAGCAGCTCAAAGCATCGCAATTCAAGCTTAGCGAAGAGGACATCGTCGCCAGCAACGAACTGACCGATAGCGAAGCTTTCACCTACGAGTCCCGCGCCCCTTCGAATTGGCCAAAAGGCCCATTCATCGGGATGGCGGCGGTGGGAGATTTCAAGCACGTGCGGAGTCAAGACTATCTGATTGAGGGGCGTGCACCGGACGGTTCGCCCATGAAAGCAACAGTCTGCACAAGCTCAGAGGGAGTTCACCTTCACGCCACGCAAGGGGATCGGCTTCAAACCCATTTGTATCTGTGGTTGGGTTATGACATCGCTGACCCGACATGCAAACTACCGGTGACGGAATGAAGGACGATGTGGTCCTTCGGCTTCATGCTGGTTTGTCTGGTCGCGGGAGCGGTGATCGGTTTCCTGGCCGCAAGGAAATGGACCGCCCGCTTCTAAGCCGGGCAGGTCCCCTGTTGGAAGGGTCGAACCACACTGACCCTTGTAAAAACTGTTCAAGATCTTCGGCTTACCGCCCGGCATAGAGCACCTCACCCTCCGACTGTTAGTCCGCAGACCCCTGGCTCGAGCCCAGGTCGAGGAGCCAAATCAAGCCTCACATGCGAAAGCCTGTGAGGCTTCTTCTTTTTGGCTACCCCACGGAGATCCAGCTCAGCGCATGGCAGGCCGCAAATCAGAGGATTTCGGATGGCGCTGCGCCGAGCGATCCGCATGATCACCGGACGCCCGCTCAACCTCGACCGGTGAGACAGCCAGGACGCTGTCCACGACGCCGCCGAGGCCCAATTTCCACCACGGCAGCCAGAGCCAGCATTGAGTCCACCATGCGCGTCCACCCGTCAGAGGAGTCCATGGCCTTTCGTGCGCAACACACGATGATCACGTACTGGCAGAAAGTGGTCGGCATGGCCACCGGCCTGAGCGTCATCGTCGGCGTGGCGATGTCCGTCAGCCACCTGGCCGCCTTGGTCAAAGACAGTAAACGCGCCAACGCAAGCACCCGGCTCCAGGCGCTTCAGCAGATCCACAGCATCCTCAAGGAGGATGAGGCCATCCGTATAAGAGCGAGGCATTTTTTGCGCAGGGGCGTCCCCGATATCGAACCGCACGTCGTCGACCTGATCCGGGAAGCCGGCTCCGGGGAGGATTTCTACTTCAGTGCCACGATGAAGGACTACGCGGCCGTCCATTACCACTATGAGCAGCTCGGGGCGCTGGTCAAGCTGGGGTACATCGAGTTCCCGCTGGTCTTCGAAGTGATCCCGTTTCCCGACGCCTACATGAAGGCCGTGCAGCCCATCCGTGATGCGTTGGCAGAGAACTGGCGGGGCATCGGGCAGCGCCCCATGACCGGCTTTGGCTCAGACATTGATTATCTGAAGGACTGCTTCGAACACAGTCGATCCCATCGGGATGCGCCAGCCGAATGTCCAGGCCAGCAAGACTGAGCGGCAAAGTCGGGCTAGGGATGGCGCCCACCTCACCCAGGTAGACTTCACCGGCCGCCCCGGTCGGGGCACCCCAATGAAACCCCATTCGCGAAAGCGACGGGGTTTTCTTCTTTTTTACGCTGCGGTCCTCCCGCGTTCCCGAGGTCTCATGTCCACCCTGCCCGCCTGCCCCAAATGCCAGTCCGCCTACACCTATGAAGACGGCGCGCAGCTGGTCTGCCCGGAATGCGGCCATGAGTGGTCCGCCGTGGCGGGCGCGGAGATTGCGTTGGGCGAAGAGATCCGCGTCATCCGCGACGCCGTGGGCAACGTGCTGCAGGACGGGGACACAGTGACGGTGATCAAGGACCTGAAGATCAAAGGCTCATCGCTGGTGGTGAAGGTCGGGACCAAGGTGAAGAACATTCGCCTGGCCGATGGGGATCACGACATCGACTGCAAGATCGACGGGATCGGGGCGATGGGGTTGAAGTCGGAGTTTGTGAAGAAGGTCTGAGCCCATGGCGGAACACTCGAAGCCGGGCTACCCTGCCGGACGCACTGTCGCTGGACGGTGAGCCGCTTAGGGGTGCCCTCCCAAGGAAAAATGCAGCTCCGATCCCTTCAAAACAAGCTACTGGACAAGCCACCCTGGAAGATCGCCATCCCGATGGCCGCGTTGACATTGGTCGCGCTGGCGTGGTGGCTTTGGCCCGAGGAGCGGCAGGCCGCCGTGCTGACGCCCCCATCCACGTCAAGAGGCCTTGCTTCGCCCGCACCATCGAGCGGGGCAAACCCATGGGCGCTGGCCGCAGAAGCATCCCGCCAGGCCAATGCCGCAGCCCCCCCCCTCTGGCCAACGCTTCTGTGGCGCCCCATTCATGGATGATGACGGCCTCGCTGAAGAGGCACGCACAAAACGTTTGGAGCAACACAACCACGCCCATATCCGTCAGCAGGCTCAGCAACTACGGACCGCGCCAGACGAATTGGGGCAGTTGACCGGCGCGGTGCTGGTAAACGACTACGCCGCCATCGTCCAGTTGGCCCAGGGCACAACGAATCCTCTGGTCTACGGGCTGGCCCTGCGGGCATGCCCCAGGAGCCAACTTCCCGCATGCGATCACTTGAGCGCGCAGCGGTGGATCCAGTTGGATCCGTCCAACGCCACCGCCTGGTGGGCGTTGGCAGCAGCGGCCAAAGACCGTGCGTCTGCCATTCAGGCGCTCCAGGGCGCAGCGGCGGCTACCCACGTCATCCCGCTCAAGAATCAGTTGCTCAAGCGTGCAGCCATGTTGATGGATAGCGGCCCGGAGCAGTTGCTGCCAATAGCCGTGACGACGATAGGCATTGATTCTGCAGACAGGTTCGACGCCGCCGCCGGCTTGTGGACGGCCTGCGGCAAAACAGCCCCGACCGACCCCGCCCTTGGCGCCGCCTGCCAGGGCTTTGCGTTGGATGCGGTCAGGATGGAGCCGTCGGCATTGGGAAAATTGGGCGCCACGGTCCACGCCGAGCGCATGGGTGCGAAACCAGAGCAACTACCGCGCACCAGGGGCGAGCTCAAGGCAATTGTCGAAGCCATTAACGAGTGGCGGACACCCGGCTTCTCTGCCAGCAACGGCGACCTTCCTTGCGAGATGGCACGAACGATGATGGCCTTTGACCTCGCGTCAGCGGACGAGGGCGATGTGGCCGTGTTTGAGAGAAGACAACAAGGCCAAACCGCCAATCCGAAGCGCTGAGCCCTTCAATGCGTGGCGCGGCTCTTGCGCCATTCCACGTAGCTGCCCAACTCGGGTAGCGGCAGGAAGCCCTCTTCTTCAGGGTTCTCGGGCATTTCACAGACCTCGACCAGATCCACATCGGTGGCGGCCGATTTCTCGCCAAGCGCGGTGTCCAGGATCAACAGCAGACCGTTGGCGAAATCTTGTTCCTGATCGTCATTGAATCCCAGCACGGCGATCCGCAGGCCCAGAACCTCCGGCGCATCCGGGTCCACCATCGGCTCAAACCAGATGTTCTTGGGCTCAAGCTCCACACCTTCATAACGGATACCAAAGTCGAACCCCATGGGCGGCTTCAAGGGCACGAAGGTCCACCCCGGCACGTCCGGCGCGACGGAGACCAGCGCGTCCACCAGGGGGAACAACTCCCAGTCGCCTTGCGCGGTGATGACGAACTCGCGGTCGTTCTCGCCCGGCACGGAGACCTCGAACCACAGGCCAGCGTTCACTGCCTGCAGCCGCGCCAGCAGTACATCCCAGAATTCATCATCCGGGGACTGCAGCGTGTCCAGGTCGGACTGATGGGAGAGCAGCCAGCTCCAGAAGGCATTGATCTGCTTCGGGTCGAGGTCGTCATTCATGGGTAAAAGGCTCCAGTTCGCGCGATTATCAGCGTGCGGCCGCTATCGGCCAGCGCTTCGATGGGCACGGCAACGCCGCATAGCCATGCACCATGAAGTCATTGCCTCCCGCGTTTGAGTCCCTGACGTTTTCATGTGGTTCGCCGAATGCGGCAACACAAATAGTAGACAGAATATGGCGACCCCTGCGCATCGCACCACAGCCCCGACATTTATGCAGAAGAACCGCATCCGCGCGATCTCGTTCGATCTGGACGACACGCTCTGGCCCTTTCGCCCTTGTCTGATCCGCGCCGAAGCGGCGCTTCTGAGCTGGCTGCGCACCCATGCGCCCGGCACCCGGGAACTGCTGGCCGAACCTGCCGCGTTGATGACCTATCGGGCAAAAGCCCACGCCGATTTCCCGGCCCTGCGCACCGATCTCAGCGCGTTGCGCCTGGCCTCCATCCGTACGCTTCTCGAAGCCGGTCAGGAAGACCCCACCCTGGCGCAACAAGCGTTCGACGTGTTCTTTGAACAACGTCAACGGGTGGAGCTCTACCCCGAGGTGCTGGAAGCGTTGACCCAACTCAGCCAGCGGCTGCCTCTGGTGGCGCTGTCGAACGGGAATGCCTGCGTCCACAAGGCTGGGATCGGACAGTTCTTCAAGGGTGCCCTGAGCGCCGCCACACTAGGGATTGCCAAACCCCAGGCCGAGGCGTTTCATGCGGCAGCGGCACTGGCGGGTGTGCAACCGGCCGAACTGCTGCATGTGGGCGATGACTGGCACCTGGACGTGATCGGGGCCGTAGGGGCCGGTGCGCAAGCGGCCTGGGTGGTGCGCGAGGAAGAAGCTGTCACGGCCGATGAGCAAGCCGGCACACTGCACACAAAAGTGGGCGATCTGGCCCATCTCTGCGAGGTGCTCGCCCACGAACGTGGGTGAGCTGTACCCAGCTTCAGTGGCCTTGATTGTTGTCGCCGTGAACTAATATCTTTTCGTCGCTGCCCTCCATGGCGGTGGATGGGAGGGCTGCATGGGCTATGAGGCACAGGCACTGTGCGAACTGGGCTTGCAACGCGAGCACGTGAAAGCCCTGCTGGAGTCCCACGAGATCCTGCTGCGTGGCGCCATCAGGCGGCGTTTTGTGCTCACGTCGATCTTGAATCCGCGCGTCAAGGATGATGTCCTGGCCTTCGAGTCGGCCGACGGCGACACCGTGACCCTGCACCTCGGCAGCGACGTCTCCGAGAAATGGCTGCGCAAGATCCAGACGCTGCCGCCTTCACTGGCAGAAAAACTCGGCATCGGCCCGGACCGGCCCGCGGCCGTTTTCGGCACGGTACCGGATGAGGCGCTGGCGCAGGCGCTCAGCAACGGGACGGAAACCCGCAACTTGCAGGCGGCCACTGTATTGATCGCCGTGGTGAAGACACCGGCCGATCTGGCCGCTGCGGTGCAGATGCACAGCACCATGCCTTGCCGTGGACTTTGGATCATCCATCGCAAAGGACCCAAGGCCGCCCTGCCGGAAGCACAGATCCGGGCCACCCTGCGCGATCTCGCCTACCGAGACCACAAGATCGCCGGCGTGTCGTCGCAGTGGACGGCTACCCGTTACGCCAGGGCGGAGGCCTCTGCCTGAGCATCGAGTTAGCGCGCCGGCCAATGCCACGCCGGTGTGTCTTCCAGCCCTTGGCCCAGCAGCGTAGTCTCGCCCAGCGCCTTTTCCAGCTGCCAGCAGCGGGCGCCTTCGTGGGCCTCGATGGCTGAGATCAGCCGGCGCGCATGCGACACCACGATGAGCTGACATTGTTCACTCGCCTTGACGATCAACCGACCCAACGCGGGTAGCAGGTCCGGGTGCAGGCTGGTTTCGGGTTCGTTCAAGGCCATGAATTCGGGCGGCCGCGGGCTGAGCAAGGCCGCCAGAAGCATGAGATACCGCAACGTGCCATCACTCAGTTCTGCAGCCTCCAACGGACGCAGCAGGCCCGGTTGACGCATGGCGAGCCGGAAGCCACCCGCGTCCTCCCGGATCTGGACCTGCGCGCCAGGAAACGCGTCCTGCAGGCTCTCCTCCAGAAGCGCACTGTCCCCGATCTCCTCGATCGTTTGCCAGGCTGCCGCCAGGTCGGCGCCGTCGCTGGCCAGCACCGGTGTGAAGGTGCCAACGCGGGAGCGGCGCGCTGGCGCCTCGGCATCGGTCCGCAGGCTGTCATAGAACCGCCAGCCCCGGATGCGTTCCCGCAGGTTGATCATCTCCGGTGCACCTGCCGGGTCGGCGTACTGCGACAGCATGCTGTCGAAAGGCGTCAGCATGGTCCCGACCTGCTGCCAGGAGCGCCCTTCCCGCACTTGCAGCAGCCCATTGCGGCGCTCCACCAGTGCGGAGGCTGGCCGGTACACCGCCCCGGCCCACACGGCCTCCCGCTTGACGTGAGGATCACCCAGGAACATGGACGTCGAGCTGGGGTCCTGCGGCGGCAGCCCCAGCTCCAGGGAATAGCCGAACTCGTCTCCTGCAATGCCGAGCTTCAGATTGATGGGCTCGTTCCGGACGGTTCCCATGATCGGCACGTCACCGGTGCGCATGCCCCGGGTGATGTCCTCCGGCCCCGCCCACAGCGTGGAGGCCAGCCCGCCCTCCAGCGCCAGCGCGGGCACCACACGGTTTTGCGCCGCATCGGCCAGCAGCCGCAATGAACGATAAAGACTGGATTTGCCGCTGCCGTTGGCCCCGGTGATCAGCGTCAGCTGGTCCAGTGGCAGGCGCAGTTTGCGCAGGGAGCGGTAGTTGTCAACGGCGAGAGCGCGAAGCATGGGCGAGACGAGTCCGTTCTAAGTTGCACGGTCCGGTTCAACTCGCGGGGCATGCGTCAAAAAAAGCCGCCAGTTCGCCGGATGCGACGACTGTACCGGCGCGACACCCCGGACAAAAAAAGGCCCAGGGCCGCCATGCGGGCCTGGGCCGCTCATGAAGGGACCCACAACAGGCAATGCCCGTTGTCGGCCGCTTCACACGATCAGAAGTCCTTGCGAGCCGTCACCGTGAACACCCGGCCACGCACGTCATACAGGCTGGGGTTGTAGCCCACCGAGTAATACGACGAGGAATACACGTCGGTCGGCGGTGCCTTGTCGAACAGGTTGGTGATGATGCCGGTCAGCTTCCAGCCCGCGAAGCCGCTATAGCTGCCGCTCAGATTCACCGTGGTGAAGGCGCTCAGTTGGCACAGGTCATAACGGCCAGCGGTGGTCGCCGTGACGCTGCAGGTGCCGCCTGCGTCATAACTCTTCATCTTGCCGGTGTAGTTCACGCGCAGATTGGCATTCCAGGGTCCGTGCGCCCAGTTCACGCTGGTGGTCATGCGCAGCAGCGGCACGCCGTAGTAGCCCTTCTTCTCGACGTCCTCACCACCGGCCTCGGTCTGCTCCTTCTGGCTCAGCACGCGGGTGCCTGTAAAGGTGAAGCGAAGGTCATGGCCTTCCGCCACGCGCCAGCGGAGGTTGCTGTCCCATTCCACACCGGTGGCGGAGTTGCGCGACATATTGCGGTACTGGCGGATCACCTGCGTGATCTGGCCATCCGCATTGCGGATCACGGCGCCGGGGAACTCGCTTTCACGGTCCACCACTTCCTGGGCGCTCAAACGGTCCACGACATTGCGGCGTGTAATGGAATAGCCGTCCAGTGTCATGTCCAGCCAGGACGTGGGGTTGAAGATCAACCCGGCGGTCAGGGAATTGGATTGTTCCGGCTTCAGATCCGAATTGGCCGAAATGACGCTGGAGATCGACTCCGTGCAATGCGTATTGGAGCTGCTCACCACCGGACACAGCGAGGGGTCCTGCACGGTCGTGAACGCAAACACCTTGGACGGCGAGATTTGCGACAGCGACGGCGCACGGAAGCCGTTGGAGTAGGTCGCACGCACCGCCAGCGATTGCGCCACCTTGTACTTGGCGCCGACCTTGCCGGTCAGCGCAGAGCCAAAGTCGTTGTAGTTTTCAATGCGCACGCCGGTCTGCGTTTCCAGGTCCTTCAACAGCGGCGCCTGCAGTTCGGCAAAGGCCGCTGCTGCGGTGCGCGAGCCATTGGCCTGCGAAATACCCAGCCCGATGATGTCGCCAGAGCCGATGCGATCATCGGCGCCGACCTTGAAGCTCTCATAACGCAGCTCCGTGCCCACACCCAGCATCACGGCGCCGCCGGACAGCGTCCCCACCTGGCGGGAACCCCGCAGATCCACCGAGGTGGTGGTGGCGGTGCCGGTGTTCTGCAGCTTGGGCGACACGGACGCAATCACGGATGCGCTGTTGGTGCCTCCAAAGCGGTAGCTCTGGTCAGCGATTGCGGCGGTCAGGCCGGAGACGCTGATGAAGCCATAACGGTCTTCGGTCTTGTCCTGCCAGTGGTGCAGGAAACCGGCATCCCAGTCCCAGCCACCCCATTCAAACTGGGCGCCCACGACCAGGCGCAGATTGTCCGTGGTGTTGACGGTGTAGCGAGGAATGTCGGTGAAGCGATAACGCAGGCCCAGGGCCGTTGGCGCGGTGTACCCGAACACCGGGTTGGCGGCGGTCGCCACCGAGGTCGGGTTGTCCGGGTGGTCCGCCGGCAGCACCAGCCCGCTGTAGCTCACGGAGTTGCCCGCAGCATCGCCCCAGGTGGTGGTGGCTTCGCTGATGGTGGCCGACGCGCTGTTGTAGCGGCTCTCGGTGCGCGAGGCCAGCAGCTCCGCCGTGATCTGCGCGCCATTGTCCAGGTTCATGCTGCCGCGCAGCAGGCCGGAGGCACGCTTCTGGCCGTTCACGTAGTACAGGTCCTTGCCATAGGACGCATAACGGCAATAGGTGGAGGTGCCGGAGGTGTACTGGCTGTCCGTCGGGCAGTCATTGCCCATGCCCTTGAACGTACCGGCCAGGCCATTGCGGTAGGTGTAGAAGTTGCCCGGGCTGGAGTAGTTGCTGTTGAGCGTGTTGCGGGTGAAGAGAGAACCCAGGGTGTCCTGGTCCACAAGGTCCAGCTTCTCGGTGATGGCCACGGCGTCGCGCTGGTACAGGTCCAGCACGCCGAAGATGTTGAAGCCGTCCTTCGCCAGGTCACCACGGCCCCAGGCCACGTTGCCGCTGGTCGTCTTGAACAGGCCGTCTCCGCGCTGGCTGGCGGACACTTCCACGGCCTGGCCGGTGTAGTCGCGGCGCAGGATGATGTTGATCACCCCGGCCAGTGCGTCAGAGCCGTACAGTGAAGAGGCACCGTCCTTCAGGATTTCGACCCGCTCGATCGCCGACAGCGGAATGGAGCTGACGTTGAACATGGTGCCCTGACCCGTGTTCGGGTCAATGGCGGCCGCTGGGGCCATGCGCCGTCCATTGAGCAGGGTCAGCGTGGCTGCGGAGCCCATGCCGCGCAGCGAGATGGACGAGGTGCCCGAGGCCCAGCCATTGCCTGAACTCAGATCCTGCTGGCCATCGCCGGTCACCGAGGTATTCATGCGCAGCAGTTGCTCGACCGAGGTCGCGCCGCTTCGCTCGATGTCCTGACGGGTGATGATGGCGACGGGGGCTGGCGTTTCCTTGTCCGTGCGCTTGATCATCGAGCCGGTGATCTCGACTCGCTCCAGCTTCTGACTATCCGCCTCGGTGCTGGCAGTCTGGGCATAGAGGGGAACCATGGGCACCAGCATGGCAAGTGCGGTCGCTCGACGACGAAGTCGCATGAAAACTCCTGGACGGGAAAAAGAGGGGATGGAGGAAACAGACAGATGGCTGGATCACAGCCGCCTGTAAAAATTCTGTAATCCACCCCTCTTTTGCGCCCGGAGAAAACTGCGGGGTTTGTAGAAAGCCGCTTTGACCCCAGGCGTTTGCAGGGAAACCACCAAGCGCCACGGACACAAGCTGTTGGTTGTTGGCTGCACTCTGCCCCGTCGATGTACTGATTTCCGCGCCGCCAGCAGGCGTGACAACGCGCCGGCGCTCGCCGGTCCATTCGCTGATCTATGCGCCGGTCCGCTCGCCGGTCTTCCCGCCGAGGAGGTGGATCTGCGCGCTTATTCGCTGAGTGCGGAGGCGCCGGTGTGGCGGTGGTGTCGGCGGAATCGGGTCGGTGTCACACCGAAGCGATTCGAGAACAGGCGCGAGAAATGGCTCGCGTCGGTGAAGCCGAGATTGAAGGCGATGTCACCGATACGTTCGTCCGTCCCGCTCAGGGCCCGGCGCGCCTCGTCCAGCCGATGGGTCAGCAGGTATTGATGCGGCGGCATACCGACGGCACGCTTGAACTCCCGCGAGAAGTGGGATTCGCTCATGCCCGTCATGGCCGCAAGTTCGGTGACATAGAGATCCCGGCCCGCCTGCCGATGGATGTGGGCCAGCACTTGGCGCAGTGGCTGGCCGCGCAAGGCGCTGACCGGCCGTGCATCCTCGGTCTCGCCGTAATGCTCCAGCAAATAGGCCAGCAAGGCGGTCATGAGGCCGTCGCAGTAGTGCAGCGCCAGATCCCCACGCATGGCGGTGGCGTCCAGCATCTGCAGCGTCAGGTCGGCCACGCGGCGGTCCTGCGTGTATTGCTGCACCTGTGGCCAGTGCGCCCCGTTCTCAGCGCCACTGCGCCCCTGTGCGCGGCCGGCCAGCGCCACATATCGGCGCACCGTGTCCAGGGGAATGAACACGTTGGCGATGTTGCAGCGGCTCAACTGCGTCCAGCGGCCCCGCTCGTCTGGCCCACACACGCGGAAGTGATGGGCACCGATGATGCCGCCCCACACCGGCTGATCGTTCTTCCAGACCTGGGACTCCAGCGGCTCCAGCATCACCGCCACCCGCAGGAAGTTGGGGTGCGGCAGGATCTCCCGCGGCTGCTCATCGAACTCGTGGCTGGACCACTGCGCCACATAGGCGCCGGTAGACGGCAGCGGGCCGATGCAGGCACGCAACTGCGGCACCTCCACACCGTTGTGGAGATACCAGGACTTCAAACATGCAGAAGAGCGGATTTCGATCGCGGACACGAATGCTGGGCTCTGAATGCAAAAGGGGACAGACGGCCCGAAAGCCACCTGTCCCCTTCTGTTGTTGTGCGGTCTTCGTCGTCATGAAGCCCGTGACAACTCAGGATAACGTAACGTGAACACCATCCTCACTTTGTGTCGGCGACTTTTACGCATTGTTTTCCTGCTTTCATACATTAGCGATCGGGAATTTTCAGTTGCGTGTTGGCCGACATATTCCGCCACTCATTTCGTCGTCATTCGGAAGGGCGTAGCTCCGCCGTATAAGGCAGCAATGCCTTCGCCGCATCGATCCGCAGCGGCAGCGCCACGCGCTCGTCGTTCATGACCTGCAGCAGGAAGCTGCGCGGGTCCTGCAGGAGATTGGTGCTCGCCGACGTTTCGAGCGGTGCCAGCACGCCCGACACCGCGGGCAGTGGCGCCCCGGCGGGTACCACCGCCGCCTCATTCAACCCGTGCACCGCAGGCCAGACAGCCGCATGGCCGCTGGCCGCCACGCTCAGTCGCTTGTTGGCATCGAGCCAGGCGGCTTCCGGAACACTCTCCAGACCCCGCAGCAGATCCGCCTGCCCTTCTTCGTTGGGCGGGAAGTCCAGCCACGGCGTTTGCGCAAAGACGGGTGCCAGCCCAGGCGCTACGAAGGCGGACCACTGGTCTGCGCTCACCAGCGACGGCACTGCAGGGGCATGCAGCCAGGCCGCACCGCGCTCTGTCCCGGCACCTGCATCTGTGCCTGCACCGGCACCGGCCGGCGCGTCCTCGCCGGGGTGCGGGAAGACCCACACGCGCGCCGCTGCCAGCTCAGACAGATAGCGGCGACGCAGCGCCTCCAGGAAGGTGTGGCCCTCCCGCGCCGACACCGCCTTTGCCAGCGAGAACCACAACTGAAAACCCTGCGTCCCGGAAATGGCGATGGCCGGTGCCGGCCACGCAAGATCCTCCTGTACCGCGCGCCAAACCGGGCCGACCAGTTCCCAGTTCACAGGCCGGCCAATGTCCAGCACCAGCGCCCGAACCTCGCCACCGGGTCCCACCAGGTTCAAAGCCTGGCCGGTGGCGCCAGGACGCTCTGCCACCAGCGGTGCATAAAGACGGTCGAACTCGGCTTGCAGACGGGTCATGGCGGATCTATGGGGATGAAGCAGCCCTCACTCTACTGGACACCGCCCACCGCCACCGCCGTCCCCGCCTGTCAATCCTGCACATCCCATCCCACTCACCTGAGGGTCCGTACCCGCCCAAAGATGTCGGGTTTGTGTACTGTCGCAGGTCCGTGACCAACACAAATGCCGAGGCGGCGGCGGGGAGCGAGAGATGAACCCAACCGACGGTTGGCCGGCGCTGGTCGCGCTGGCGCTGGCGCTGCTGACTTCGCATCTGGTCGCCGGCCGGGGCCATCTGCATGAGGAAGCCTCACGCTTTCGCAGCATTGACGGGCTGCGCGGCTACCTCGCTTTCGGGGTCTTCCTTCACCATGCAGCGATCTGGCAGGGATACCGCACCACCGGCCAATGGGCCCCCTTGAATTCAGCGTTCTACATGAACGCGGGCAAGGGCAGCGTGGCGCTGTTTTTCATGATCACCGCCTTCTTGTTCTACAGCCGGCTGCTGGATGCGCGGCACAAGCCGATGGACTGGACACGGTTGTTTGCCGGCCGTTTATTCCGCCTCACGCCGGCCTACCTGGTGATGCTGGCCCTGCTGCTCGCCGTGGTGACGGTGGAAACCGGCGGCCGCTTGCAGGTGGCGTTTCCAGCGCTGCTGCGCCAGTTGGCAGACTGGCTGCTGTTCACCTTTCCCGGCAAGTCCGACATCAACGGCCTGCTCGAGACCCAGGTGATCGTGTCGGGGGTCACCTGGTCCCTGCCCTTTGAATGGATGTTCTACGCGGCACTTCCCGTGCTGGTGCTGCTCACGGGGCGACGACCTTCCCTGGGCGCCCTGGCCGTCACCGCGAGCTTCTGCCTGATGTTCCTCTGCTGGAAGCCCAGCCTGAACAACTTCCTGCCGTTTGGCGTGGGCATGGTGGCCGCCTATTCTTCCCGCTGGCAGTGGCTCCGGAACTGGGCCCATGGCCCGGTTGCATCGGCCCTCGTCCTGCTGTGCCTGCTCGGCGGCTACGGGTTGGCCATGAAAACCTATTCGCCGCTGCCGCAGCTGCTGCAGGCGGGGGCATTCGTGTTGATTGCCGCCGGCAACGACCTGTTCGGCGTGCTGTCCTGCCGCGTGTCCCGCACCTTCGGCGAACCCACCTACAGCCTCTACCTGCTGCACGGCCTGGTGCTGTACATCGGCTTCAAATGGCTGATCGGGCCCGCTGCCGTGCAGATGACCAGCACGCAGCACTGGCTGGCCGTGTGGGCCATGACGCCGGTGATCGTGCTGTTCAGCCACCTGTGCCACCGCTATGTGGAGATGCCGGGCATGGCACTGACGGGGTTGACCTTGCGGCGGCTGCGAGTGGGCCGCGCCGCGGCGCCGGCAGCGATGTCGGGCGCCTGATCGGCCGTCACCCACCTCTTTTTGTCATTCGAGGTCTGACCAACCAGAACCCTGCTTTTCGTCAAATCAGCGTCACAGACGCCGGGCACAATGCAAGGCATCCGAGACAAATAACCGGCTGCAACATTGGGCAGAGAGCTGGAACCCGTCACCAGCGTCCGGATACCTATTCCGAATCAAGCCATCGCATCGCCAGATGCGGTGGCTTTTTCATTTCTGTGTTGCTTGTTCATTGCTCGGTGAGCAAGCGCTTCCTGTCGTGCGTGTACGTTAAGGGCGCCGTCGCGCGAAGCCATCAGCGCGTGTAAAGAACCATGAAACCCCAATGGCGGGAATGGGCGCCCACCGTACGCCGTGCGATCCTTCGGCCTCATTTCCACTTTGACACGAAGTACGCCGCGTCCCGCGTCCCAGCCATCGCCAAGTCCGGACCACGTTGCATCGCCGTTGCTCGCTTGCCTGCCCGATGACACGCACCTGCCCCGCCTTGCACCCGCTCGCCCTTGGCCTCCTGATCGGCTTTGGCGCAATGCCCTCCACGCCCTTGTGGGCACAGACCTCGGACAACCGGATCGATAACCGGACCGATAACCGGACTGATCCCCGGACAGACACCCGGGCGGCCCCTCGAACGGATTCCGGAACTGGTGCCACCAGTCCTAACGCCGGGACCTCCACCAGCACCTCCGCTGGCACCTCCGCTGGCAACTCGACCGCGGCGGCTGCAGCACCGGCCACCGCCGCCAGTGCACCGGAACGCCGCGGCCCGCCAGAGCGCCCCTCGGGCCGCCCCACACCCCCGCCCGGGGGCGACAAGGCCGGCCCCAGATCCGCAGGCCGGCCAGACGCAAAGCCCGACGCCAGTCCTGATCGTCGCTCACCGTCCGACACGGCGCGGCCACCAGCGGGTGATCCCCAGCAGCTCAACCGCGTTGAAGTGCAGGGCACCTCCACAGACGAGGCCCAACGTCGGTCCTCCACCGCCTCCAAGATCATCATCGGCCGCGAGGAGATCGAACGGTATGGCGACAGCACCATCGGCGAGGTGCTCAAGCGCCTGCCGGGCGTGACCACGGGCGGACGGCCTGGCCGTGGGGGTGAGGTCCGCATGCGTGGCATGGGCAGTGGCTACACGCAGATCCTGGTCAACGGCGAGCGCATGCCGCCGGGCTTCTCGCTGGATGAGCTGCCACCCGACCAGATCGAGCGCATCGAGGTCATGCGCGCACCCACGGCGGAATACGGCGCGCGCGCCGTGGCGGGCACCATCAACGTCGTGCTGCGCGAGGCCCTGCAGCGGCGTCTCAATGAAGTCCGCGTGGCACTCGCCTCCGAGAACGACCAGGTCCGACCGCATCTCAGCTGGACCCGCAACGACAAGCTGGACGACAAGGGCAGCGCCTACAACTTCACCGTCAATGCCATGCAGAACCGGCAGCAGGACGACGTGAACAGCCGCTCCGTGACGCTGGTGCCGGACACGGGGGCGCAGACCGTTCTGCAGACGCTGGGCCACACCAGCAACAGCCGCAAGTCCCTCAACATGACGGGCCGGTTGCAGTTCCGTCTCGAGGATGGCGACACGCTGGCGTTGCAGCCGTTTGTGGTGGTCAACAGCGGCCGCAGCTTCAACCAGTTCGACCAGACGCAGACCCCCGAGGTGGAAGAAGGGCCGGACCACTTCAACTTCAACCACGTGGACACCAACGGCGACAACCACTCGGTGATGGCCCGCCTGAATGCCCAGTGGACCAAGCGTCTCAGCGATGTGAGCCGGCTGGAGGTGCGCGCAGGGGTGGGCCGCATGTCCATGACCACCAATGCCCATCGCGACGAATACGAGGATGCGGCCCTCACCCGCACCCAGGACGACCAAACCAAGAGCCGGGACACCTCCTGGAGCTTCAACGGCAAATACACCCATCAGCTGGAGAACGAGCACAACCTCGTGGCGGGCCTGGAAGGTGAAGGCACCGGCCGCCAGCAGACGCGGGACTGCCTGCAGAACGGCAGCCGCTGCGACTACCTGCTGGACTTCGGCGACGACGTGGACGCCTCCACCCGCCGGGTGGCTGCCTATGCGCAGGACGAGTGGAGTGTTGGCAAGCTGTGGGGCTTTTATGCCGGGCTGCGCTGGGAAGGCATCCAGACCGACAGCACGGCCACCAACTACAACGTCAGCAACAGTTCAAGCGTCTGGACACCTTTGCTGCATGCGGTCTACAAGCTTGACGACAAGAACCGCGAGCAGATCCGGGCCAGCCTGACCCGCAGCTACCGTTCTCCGCAGCTCAACGACCTCATTGCCAAGCCCAGCGTGAATTCACAGTACCCCTGTCTCACGGTGGACTGCGGCACCAACGCGATCAACTACCCGGACCGCATGGGCAACCCGGCGCTCAGGCCGGAAATGGCCACGGGCGTGGAGCTGGGCTGGGAGAAGTACCTCACCAAGGGGGGGCTGCTCAGCGCCAATCTCTTCTACCGCCACATCAGCGACCTGATCCGCACCGTCACTGCGCTGGAAGATGTGAGCTGGTCCAGCGACCAGCGCTGGGTCTCCAAGCCCCGCAACATCGGCTCGGCGCAGACCTATGGGGTAGAGCTGGAGGCCAAGTTCCGGCTGGACGAGTACCTGGAGCAGGCGCTGCCGGTGAACATCCGCAGCAACCTGTCACTCTTCCACTCCGAGGTGCAGGACATTCAGGGGCCCAACAACAAGCTGGACCAGCAGCCGCGCTACACCGCCAACCTGGGGGCGGACTATCGGCTGCGCAGCCTGCCGCTGACCTTGGGGGGCTCCATGAACTACACGCCGTCCAACACCATCCAGCAGACCACACTCACCCAGGTCAGCAGCGACAAGAAGCGCGTCTTCGACCTCTTCGCGATGTGGAGCTTCTCGCCCAACACGGCGATGCGTGTCTCCGCCACCAATCTGGCGCCGCTCAGTTATGGCACGGGCAGTGTCTCGGTGGTTCCGGCCCGCTACGGCACGGATGGCGCCTTGCTCAGCCCGGCCAAGATCATCACCGGCGAAAGCACCGGCCGCAGCTTCACGCTCTGGCAGGTGCGCCTGGAAATGAAGATCTGAACGCACCGCGTCGCTCCCGCGAGGCGGCCACAAAAAAGGCCACCCAAGGGGTGGCCTGAAAGACGGATGCCGAGGGCGGCGCCCGCCTGGGCGACGGGACCAACAGCGTTGGTCCCCCACGAGAATCGTCACGGGGCGGCGGGGCGGGGCAACCATCCCCGGCCGCGAATCGCTTTATCGGTTGACGGCGGTGGTGCGCTGCTTGGCCATGGCAGTGCCAGCAGGCGCCCACAGCGTGGCGCTCAGGCCCAGCACCATCACGCCCATCACCATCCACATCAGTGGGGTGACACGACGGCGGCGACCGATCGGCCGAGGGCGCGAAGATGTGCGAGCTGCGCGCAATTGGACGGGTACCTTGAACGGCGACAGGCGTTGCAAGCGGACGGCTTGTTTGCTGCCGTCACTTCTGGACACAACCTCGAAGCTCACGCGCTCACCTTCCTGAGGCGCCTGGCCATCCAACGGGAAGGCAGAGACATGCACGAACAGGGATTCACCCCCTTGTTCAGGCACGACCAGGCCGTGGCCTCGCTCCCCATACCAACTGTTCAAAGTACCTTCAAATCGCATGATCACGTTCCCCCTCACAAGGACAAGACAGCCCGGGTGTCTCACGTCCGGGTTCACGGAACGCATACTGCCCAGACTGCAAGGACCCGGCGCAACAGGCTGTAAGCGCTGCAACGTCGGGCCACGTCCCCTTCCCTACTTCCCGGTCGGTACCTGACCCTCCACGCCCTGGACATAAAACTTCACCCCCTGCAGAAACCGGTCGTCCGCCACCTGGTCCTTCGCCAGGACCTCTTTTCCGTCCTGCCCCAGCAAAGGCCCCTTCCAGATCACGAAGCTTCCGTCCTTCAGCCCGGCCTTCACCTTCTCCACCCTCGCCCGCACTTCCGCGGGCACCACCGTATTGATCGAGACCAGGTCAATGGCCCCCTCCTTCACGCCCCACCAGCTGTGCTTGCCCGTGCCGGCCGCCCAGGTGCCGTCCAGCGCGGCCTTGATGCTCGCGCTGTAATACGGCGCCCAGTTCACCACCGCCGAGGCCAGATGCGCCTTCGGCCCGTAGCTGCTCATATCCGAATCCCAGCCGAACGCGTACTTGCCGTTCTTCTCTGCGGTCTGCAGCACCGCGCTCGAATCCGTGTTCTGCATCAACACATCCGCGCCTGCATTGATCAGCGTCTGCGCGGCATTGGTCTCCTGCGGGGGGTTGAACCACTCGTTCACCCACACCACCTTCACCGTCACCTTCGGGTTCATCGATCGGGCGCCGAGGGTGAAGCTGTTGATGTTGCGGATCACCTCCGGGATGGGGATGGACCCCACCACGCCCAGCGCGTTCGTCTTGGTCATGGCCCCTGCCAGCACGCCAGCCAGGTAAGCGCCTTCATACGTCCTTGAGTCGTAGGTCCGCATGTTGGCCGCCTGCTTGTAGCCGGTAGCGTGCTCGAACTTGACGGTCGGGCTGTCTGCGGCCACTTTCAGCATCGACTCCATGTAGCCGAAGGTCGTGCCGAACACCAGCGTGTTGCCCTGCTGCACCAGGTCGCGGAACACCCGTTCCGCATCCGCGCCTTCAGGCACCTTTTCCACGAAGCTCGTCTTGATGCGGTCTCCGAATTCCTTCTCCACCGCCTTGCGCGCGTTGTCGTGCGCAAATGTCCAACCCCCATCCCCCACCGGGCCGACATAGGCAAAAGCCACCTGCAGCGGCGCACTCGCGCCCGCCGCCGGGCCGGACGCAGCGCCGGGGCTGCTGGCGGCAGCCGGTGTCTCTTCCTTCTTGCCGCACGCGGCCAGCATCACCACGGCCGCAGCAGCCACCAGCAGCGGGCGTCGCTGCAACGAACGCATGGCGCAAGGCTGCCGTTTGGCGCCACGCTCCGCAAGGATCGGGATCAGGGAAGACAGGGACATGGAGGCTCCACGGTGAACCGGACAAGGACCGGATGAAGGCCGGGGACTACGACCCCGGATGGAAGGGTTTGCCCAGCGCGGCAGGCATGTTGGCGCGAATGAAGCTCTCGTTGCGCGAGATCAGCACCAGCACCAGGATGGTTGCCAGGTAGGGCAGCATGCTCAGGAATTGACTCGCCACTTGCACCCCCTGCCCTTGCAGGTGGAACTGCAGCATGGTCACGCCGCCGAACAGGTAGGCACCGAGCAAGACCCGTGCCGGCCGCCAGGTGGCGAAGCTCGTCAGCGCCAGGGCAATCCACCCCTTGCCGGCAATCATGCCCTCTACCCATAGCGGCGTGTAGACGACCGAGCAGTAGGCGCCCGCCAGCCCGCACAGCGCGCCACCGGCCATCACCGCCAGCAGCCGGATGCGGCGCACCGGGTAGCCCAGCGCGTGCGCCGCCTCGGGCGACTCGCCCACGGCACGCAGCACCAACCCGGCGCGTGAGCGCGCCAGCCACCAGGCCAGCACGGCGGCCAGGGCGGCCGTCCCGAGCACCAACGGATGCTGGCGGAACAGCGCCGGGCCGATCCAGGGCAGGTCGGCAAGACCTGGCACCGCAAAGGACGGCCGAGGCGCCAGCGTGGCCTGGGTGTAGCCCTGGCCCACAAAGGCGGAGCACCCCGCACCAAACAGGCTGAGCGCCAGACCGGTGGCGTACTGGTTGGTATTGAGCATCACCACCAGCAAGCCAAACGCCAGCGCCATCACGGCCCCCGCGCCCATGCCGGCGAGCAGGCCCACCACATCGCTGCCGCTGTGCACGGTCGCGGCAAAACCGGCGATGGCGGCCATCAGCATCATGCCTTCGGCACCCAGATTCACCACGCCCGCGCGCTCGTTGATCAACAGGCCCAGCGCGGCGAGGGCCACGAGGGTGCCCGCGTTCAGCGTGGCGGCGATCAGCAAGGCCCAGGCTTCCATCAGCGGACCTCCTCAGGGGGCGTGCCGACCGGCCGTGAGTTCGGCGCCAAGGGCGCTTGCGAACGCACCCGTCTCACGCGGTAATGGATGAAGGTGTCGCAGGCCAGCAGGCAAAACAGCAGCAGGCCCTGGAACACGCCGGTGATGGCCTTGGGCAGACCCAGGCGCGACTGTGCCAGCTCGCCGCCGATGTAGAACATGCTCATCAAGATGCCGGACAGCACGATGCCCACCGGATGCAGCCGCCCGACAAAGGCCACGATGATGGCGGCGAAGCCGTAGCCCATCGGCACATACGGCGTCAGCTGGCCCAGCGGCCCCGCCACCTCCAGCCCACCGGCCAGGCCCGCCAGGCCGCCCGACAGGGCCAGCACGCCCCACAAGGCGCCGCGCGACGAGAACCCCGCGTATCGCGCCGCCGCAGGCGCCAGCCCCCCCACCTGCCAGGCGAACCCGGCCATCGACCGGAACAACAGCCACCAGACGCCCACCACCGATGCCAACGCGATCCACACGCCCACATGCAGCCGCGTGCCGGGGAACAGGCGGGGCACCTGGGTTACCGGCAAGAAGGTGATGCTCTGGGGAAAGTTGTAGCCCGCCGGGTCCTTCCAGGGGCCATAAACCAGGTACTGCAGCAGCAGCTCCGCCACATAGACCAGCATCAGGCTCACCAGGATCTCATTGGCATGGAAGCGGTCACGCAGCCAGGCCGTGAGCCCTGCCCAGGCCAACCCGCCCAGCGTGCCCGCCAGCAGGATCGGCACCACGATCCACCGGCTGCTCTCCGGCCCGGCCTGCATGGCCACCCAGCCGGCGGCCAGCGCGCCCACCACGAACTGCCCTTCCGCACCGATGTTCCAGACGTTGGCACGGAAAGCCACCGCCAACCCCAGGGCAATCAGCACCATGGGCGTGGCCTTGAGCCCCAGTTCGCCCCATGCGTAGGCGTTGCGCAGGGGCTCCCAGAAAAACATGCGCAGGCCCTGCATCGGGTCCTTGCCCAGGCTGACGAACAGCACCACGCCGATCAAGGTGGTGAGTGCCAGCGCCAGCAGCGGCGAGGCCAGCGACATCCATCTCGACGCTTGGGGACGGGGCTCAAGCCGGAACATGCGCCGCCTCCACCATCGCCTCGCCCCACAGGCCGCTCATCCAGAGCCCGATCCGCTCAAGGCTGGCCTGCGCCACCGGCAGCACCGGGGAGAGCCGCCCCCGGGCCATCACCACCAGCCGGTCGCTCAGTTCCATCAATTCGTCCAGTTCCTCGCTCACCACCAACAGGGCACAGCCCTGGTCTCGCAGGGCCAGCAGCTCGGCCCGGATCTGTGCCGCCGCGCCCACGTCCACGCCCCAGGTGGGCTGGGCCACGATCAGCACCTGGGGGCCGGCGGCGATCTCGCGCCCCATGATGAATTTCTGCAGATTGCCACCGGAGAGGCTGCGGGCAGCGGCATGCGGGCCGGCGGCCTTCACGCCAAAACGTTCGATCAGCCGCGCCGCCAAGGCGGACGCACGCGCGGGCGACCAATGGCCCAAGCGGCCCACCGGATCACGCCGGGTCAACAGCGTGTTCTGCGCCAGCGACATCACCGGCACAGCCCCGCGCCCGAGCCGCTCTTCCGGCACATGGTGCAGACCCAGCGACCGGCGCCGGCGCGGGCCCATCCGGCCCAGGTCTCGCGTCGTGCCATCCTCGGCCGACCAGACCAGGGTGCCTGGCGGGGCACGCCGGTCCTCCCCGGACAGCAGCCGCAGCAACTCCTGCTGCCCATTGCCGGACACGCCGGCCAGGCCCAGGATCTCACCCGCTCGCAGCGCCAGCTGCAGATCGCTGAGCGCCACGCCATGGGGCGTGTCCGGTTCGGCGCTGAGGCCGCGCACGGCCAGCCGGACCGGTGTGTCCGCCCGCGAGGCTCGCGCGGGCGGATGCGGGGGCTCCGCCCCGATCATCAGACGCGAGAGCCCGGCCGTGGTCTCCTGCCGGGGATCGACCTCGCCGGTCACCCGGCCACCGCGCATCACCGTGCAGCGTTCGCACAGGGCGCGGATCTCGTCGAGCTTGTGGCTGATGTAGAGAATGGAGCAACCTTGCGCCGCCAGCTGGCGCAGCGTAATGAAGAGCTTCTCCACCGCCGGCGGCGTCAGCACCGAGGTGGGCTCGTCCAGGATGAGCAGACGCGGCTCCGTCATCAAGGCGCGCAGTATCTCCACCCGCTGGCGCTCCCCCACCGAGAGCGAATGCACCGGCCGCTCCGGGTCCAGTGGCAGACCGTATTGAGCCGCCAGTTGCCGGACACGCGCCCGCACGGTGTCCAACGAGACCGAACGGTCCAGGCCCAGCCAGATGTTCTGTGCCGCGCTGAGGGAATCAAACAGCGAGAAGTGCTGGTAGACCATGCTGACGCCCAGCGCCCGGGCTTGCGCCGGGTGGCGGATCTGGCGGGCCTGACCGTCCCATAGCAGCTCGCCGGCATCGGCCTGCACGGCGCCGACGATGATCTTCATCAGGGTGGACTTGCCCGCGCCGTTTTCGCCCAGCACGGCATGGATCTCACCCGGCGCCACCTGCAGGGAGACGTCATCGTTGGCCTTGACGCCTGGGTAGGACTTGCTGATGCGGCGGAGTTCCAGGCGTGGCGTCATCGTGATGGGCGAAGCTTATCGGCTGCGGCGATGGCGCTCCCGCCCCGCCACATAGCTGGCGACGAGGTTGCGCTCGTCGGACAGTGTGACCCAGGCGAAGACCTTCTCGTGCAGGTCGCGCGCCAACGCCATGCGGGTGTCGGCCACCGCGCCCTGGGCCCAGTCCCAGATGCACACGTCGGCCAGTGTATCCACCCCGAAATGCCCCAGCTCCTCCGACAAACCCAGGGCTTCTGCCGCGCCACGGGTGGCGGCGTGCAGGCCGGCCCAGGCTGTCAGGCGCTGGCCGTTGAGGGCCTGGACCTTGTAGCCATCGGCGAGCGTGCGTTGGGTGGAGAGCGAGGTGCCGCCACCCACGTCGCTGGCCGCGCTGATACGGACGCCGGCGGCCTGGGCCTTGGGCCAGTTGAACAAGCCGCTGCCCAGGAACAGGTTGGAGGACGGGCAATGCGCAATGTGGGCGCCGGTGCGCGCCAGTACCGCATGGTCCTCGTCGTCCAGCCAGATGCCGTGCGCCAGGACCGAGCGGGGATGCAGCAGGCCGACGCGGTCGTAGACGTCCAGGTAGCTGCGCGCCTGCGGGAACAGCCGGGCCACCCAGTCCACCTCGCTGCGGTTCTCCGCAACGTGGGTCTGCATGTAGAGCGAGGGGTCCTGCTGGCACAGGCGGCCCGCCATGGCGAGCTGCTCCGGCGTGCTGGTCGGGGCGAAACGCACCGTGACGGCGTAGGCCAGGCGCTCACGGCGATGATGGCGTTCGATCAGTTCCCGGCAGTCACGCTCCGCCTGCACCACGTCGTCCCGCAGGCCGTCCGGCGCATGGCGGTCCATCAGCACCTTGCCGGTGATCAGGCGCATGCCCCGGGCGGCGGCGGCATCAAACAGCGCCTCGGCTGAGATCTTGTGGACGGTCGGGTAGACCACGGCGGCCGTGGTGCCATGGGCCAGCAAGGCGTCCAGGAAACGCGCGGCACCGGCGCGCGCCACCGCCTCATCGGCATAACGCTGCTCGGCCGGGAAGGTGTAGGTGTTGAGCCAGTCCAGCAGCTCGGTGCCGTAGGAGGCGATCACGTCCAGCTGGGGGCTGTGGACGTGGGTATCGATGAATCCCGGCAGGATGAGCTTGCCGCTGTGATCCACCCGCTGCCAGCCATCACCGGGGTCGTCGGCCTGCGCTCCCACGATGCGGCCGCCTTCCACCAGGAGCCAGTGATCAGGCCGGAAGCGGACCGCGGGGTCGTCCACCCGGCCCCAGGCCGGCTGGGCGGTGAAATCGAGCAGATCGCCCTTGAGGGCGAGGCGGTCGGCGGAAGGCGTGGAGACAGTCATGGGCAACAGGCGGAGCGGTCAGGCTGGCGTTCTGGATGAGGGGGACGAATGGTGGAGCAACAGGCGCGGGCACGCGCTTCAACCGGGGCGGACCAGGTCCTTGGCCACCTCCCTGACCTGCTCCCGCAGCCAGCGCAGCGGGGCGCTGTGGTGGCTGAGGTCATGCCAGAGCTGGTAGTAGGTCATGGGCGGAAAGGCTACCGGGCAGCGCAGAATCGTCACAGGCAAATGATCCACAAAACGGCGGCAGAACAGCCGCCCGGTGGTGAGCACCAGCAGGCTGCGTGCCACCATCGGCGGCAGCTGGCTGAAATGGGCGCCTCGCACGGCAATGCGCCGCTGCAGGCCCAGCGAGAGCAAATGCTGTTCGATCACCCCCGGCTGGCCCGGGCTCAACGGCATGGGAGCGAGATGCTGGCAGTCCAGGTAACGCTCCTGCGTCCAGGCCCGCGCGCTCATGCGGGCAGCAGGGTGCTGCTGGCTGACCAGACAGACCACCTCGTCCGTCAGCAGCCGCCCCATGTGCAGCTCACCGGGCGGCTCCAGCCAGTTGCCAATGACCAGGTCCACATCCCCCCGGGCCAGGGCGGCGCGGTAGTCGTAGTCCGCCGTCAACGGGTGCAGGTCCAGCTGCACACCAGGGGCCAGGCGCTGGAGATGGGCGACGAGTTGGGGCAGGAACAGGGGGTCCAGGTAATCACTGGCCGCGATCCGATAGCGAACCTGCGCTGTCGCCGGATCGAAGCCGGTGCGGCGCAGGCGGCTGCCGAACAGTTCATCGGCCTCCCGCAGCAGGCGCTCCGCCGGCGCCAGCAATTCCAGGGCGACCGTGGTGGGCGTCATGCCGGCGCCGCTGCGCACCAGCAGTTGATCCCCGGTGAGCGCACGCAGGCGCCGCAGCTTCTCGCTTATCGCGGGCTGCGTGCTACCGAGCCGCATCGCGGCCTTGGACACACTTCGTTCCAGGATCAAGGTCTGCAACACCCGCACCAATTGGAGCTCGATCTTGTCGAAGTCCAGCGCCTGATTCATTTCAAATCCAATATACCGACCATACGGAATATCCTATAACCATTCGCCAGGCACAGGAGTACCGTTGAGCCTGTTGAAGTGCATCCTCCGTCCATGACCGCGCCCCGCCCCATCCGCTTTGTCCACCGTGGAGAGATCCAGACGGTGACCGATCTGCCGCCCACCACGACAGTGCTGCAATACCTGCGCGAACACGCGCACTGCAACGGCACCAAGGAAGGCTGCGCGGAGGGGGACTGCGGCGCCTGCACGGTGCTGGTGGGTGAATTGCAGGCGGATGGCGAGTCCATGGAGATGCGCAACGTGAACGCCTGCATCCAGTTCCTGCCCATGCTGGACGGCAAGGCGCTGCTGACGGTGGAGGACCTGGGCCGCAGCGATCAACTCAATCCGGTGCAGGAATCGCTGGTCGCTTGCCACGGCTCCCAGTGCGGCTTCTGCACGCCAGGCTTTGCGATGACGCTGCAGGCGCTGTATGAGCGCCACCAGGCGTCGGGCACACGCCCTTCGCGCCAGCAACTTGCGGACGACCTGTCCGGCAACCTGTGCCGTTGCACCGGCTACCGGCCGCTGCTGGACGCCGGCGAGCGCATGTTCGATGCGCCGGCCCGCTGCCTGGACCGCGCACCGCTGGTGCAGGCGCTGCAGACATTGCAGCAGGACACCCCGCTCATCTACGAATCAGCCTCCCGCAGCGGTACGCCGCAACGGGTCTTCGCCCCGCAGACCATCGAGGCCCTGGCGGACCTGCGCGAGCAATGGCCGGCAGCCCGCCTCGTGGCAGGCGCCACCGATGTGGGCTTGTGGGTCAACAAGCAGCACCGCGAGCTGGGCGACATCATTCTCACCGGCCGGGTCATTGCCCTGCGGGCCATCCGCACCACGGACGGTGTGTTGCGCATTGGCGCCGCAGCCTCACTGGAGGATGCCTGGCGAGCCCTGACGGCCGCCTTCGGTGCCCTGCGAGAGCTGTGGCTGCGCTTTGCCTCACCGCCCGTGCGCCATGCCGGCACGCTGGGTGGCAACATCGCCAACGGCTCGCCCATCGGTGATGGCGCGCCGGCATTGATTGCCCTGGGCGCCACTGTGGTGCTGCGCCGGGGTGCCAACCAGCGCCGGCTGCCGCTGGAAGCCTTCTATCTGGACTACATGAAGAATGCGCTGGCGCCCGGCGAGTTCGTCGAAGCGCTGGAGGTGCCATTGCAGGCCCATGACGGCCCCTGCGCCGAAGGGCCGGACCAACAGGCGGCACAGGCGGCACAGGCGGCACAGGCTTCGATCCTGTCGGTCCAGCCATCCACACACCACCGCGTACGCCACCTGCGGGCCTACAAGATCTCCAAGCGCTACGACAGCGACATCTCGGCCCTGTGCGCCGTCTTCGCCATCGTGGTGGACCAGGGTGTGGTCCGCGAGGCGCGATTCGTGTTCGGGGGGATGGCCGGTATCGTCAAGCGCGCCGCGGCCGCTGAGGCGGCCGTGATCGGCCGCCCTTGGGATGAAACAGCCCAGGCCGACGCCGCGCAGGCGCTGCGGCAGGACTTCCAACCGCTGACCGACCTGCGCGCAAGCGCGGACTATCGCCTGCGCGTGGCCGGCAACCTGCTCCGCCGCTTCTGGCTGGAGACCCGGGCGGAATCGCCACTGCCCGCCAGCGCCGTCAGCATCTGGCCCTCCGTCACCGGCCTGCCGGCCCTGGAGGCTCAGCCATGAACAAGCCGATGGACCTGCCATTGCCCACGCTGGCACCGCAGCCCCAGGTGGGCGTGAGCCGCGTGCATGAGGCCGCGCATCTGCATGTCAGCGGGGAGGCGATCTATACCGATGACATCGCAGAGGCGCGTGGCACCCTGCATGCCGCCCTGGGGCTCTCCCCGGTTGCGCACGGCCGGCTGCTTTCGATCGATGTGGACCTGCTGCGCCGCCAGCCTGGTGTGGTGGATGTGCTCACCGCCGCCGACCTGCCCGGAGACAACAACTGCGGCCCGCTGATCCACGACGACCCATTGCTGGCCGCCACCGAGCTGCGTTACCTCGGCCAGCCCGTCTTTGCGGTCATCGCCACCAACCGGGAACTGGCCCGCCGCGCGGCCGCCATGGCGCGGCAGGCGCTGCAGGTGGAGACGCTTCCCCCGGTGCTGACCGCACGCGAAGCCCATGCGCTGGGCCAGTATGTCGTCCCACCCATGCACCTGAACCGGGGGGATGCCGCCAGCGCGTTGGCGCAGGCGCCGCACCGCCTGGAAGGTGAATGGTCGGTGGGTGGGCAGGAGCAGTTCTATCTGGAAGGCCAGATCAGCTACGCCCTGCCGCAGGAGAACAACGGCCTGCTGGTTCACTGCTCCACCCAGCACCCTTCGGAGATGCAGCAACTGTTGGCGCACGCCCTGGGCTGGGCGGCGCACCAGGTGACCGTTCAGTGCCGCCGCATGGGCGGCGGCTTCGGCGGCAAGGAATCGCAGTCGGCGCTGTTCGCCTGCATCGCCGGCATTGCGGCCACCCGGCTGCGCATGCCGGTCAAGCTGCGTGTGGACCGGGACGACGACTTTCTCGTCACCGGCCGCCGGCACGGCTTTGATTACCGCTGGACCGTGGGCTTCGATGATGACGGCCACGTGCTGGGCGCCGAGATCGACCTCATCTCCAACTGCGGCCACAGTGCAGACCTCTCCGCGCCGGTGATGACCCGCGCGCTCTGCCATTTCGACAACGCCTACTGGCTGCCGCACGTGGCCATGCATGGCTACTGCGCGCGCACCAACACCCAGAGCAATACCGCGTTCCGCGGCTTCGGCGGCCCGCAAGGCGCGCTCGCCATCGAGATGATCATGGACGGCATTGCCCGCCGTTTGGGGCTGGATGCCCTGCTGGTACGGCAGCGCAACTTCTACCGCGACGGCCAGGACATGACGCCTTACGGCCAGCAGGTCGAGGACAACCTGCTGCAGCCGCTGACGGACCGCCTGGTCGATACCTCCAGCTATCACGCCCGGCGTGCCGAGATCGACGCCTTCAACGCCACCAGCCCGGTGCTCAAGCGCGGGCTGGCGCTGACGCCCCTGAAATTCGGCATCTCCTTCAATGTCGTCCACCTCAACCAGGCTGGCGCGCTGGTGCATGTCTACACCGATGGATCCGTGCTGGTGAACCACGGCGGGACCGAGATGGGGCAAGGCCTCAATACCAAGGTGTCGCAGGTGGTGGCCCAGGAACTCGGCATTCCCGCCGAACGGGTGCGCGCCAGCGCCACCGATACGAGCAAGGTGGCCAACACATCGGCCACGGCCGCTTCCACGGGGTCGGACCTGAACGGAAAGGCTGCCCAGGACGCTGCACGCAAGATCCGCCAGCGTCTGCAGCCACTGGCGGCGCAACTGCTGGACTGCGAGGAAGACACGCTGGTCTTCCAGGGCGGGCGGGTGAGCAGCGGTGCGCGCAGCCTGAGCTTCGCTGAACTGGTGGCCAAGGCCTACCTGGCGCGCATCCAGCTCTGGAGCGACGGCTTCTATGCCACGCCCGGCCTGCACTGGGACCGCGCCCGCCTGCAGGGCAAGCCCTTCTTCTACTTCGCCTACGGTGCCGCCGTGGCCGAGGTGGTGGTGGACACGCTCACCGGCGAATCCCGCGTGTTGCGGGCGGACGTGCTGCATGACGTGGGCCAGTCACTCAACCCGGCGCTGGACATTGGCCAGGTGGAGGGTGCCTTTGCGCAGGGCCAAGGCTGGCTGACGACAGAGGAGCTGGTCTGGCATCCCCAATCGGGCCTGCTGCTCACGCATGCGCCCAGCACCTACAAGATCCCGACTGCCAACGACATGCCACGCGATTTCCGGGTGGCGCTGTTTGATGCCCCCAACCGCGCGGACAGCATCCACCGTTCCAAGGCGGTGGGTGAACCACCCCTGCTGCTGCCGTTCTCGGTGCTGCTGGCCATCAAGGATGCGGTCGCCGCCTGCGGGCCGCAACGGTGTGACCCGCCGCTTCGTGCACCAGCCACCGCCGAAGCGGTGCTCGATGCCGTGGAGGCGGTGCGGGCGTAGGGACTGGAGCGGAGCTTCGCCAGGGGCTGCCTGCATCACTCCCACAAGCCGAGGTGGCGCTGATTCGGGGCGGGGCAAAAGCCGCAAATCACAGCGATAGCGGGTGCCATGGCGAGGATTTGCAACGCCGCAGACCACCCGACGCGGGGTTGCCTCGGCCGCGAGGCGCTATGCGGAGGTTCCCTAGCTCAGCATCAGGTCCACATCGGTCCCGGGATCGCCGGCACCTTCCAACCTCAGACGCAGGAAGTCCAGGTCCATGTGCAGGTGCTCCACCAGCTCCGGCACAGCCGCCTGCAGCGCCTTCACCGGGTCTTGCTGGTGGTCGGCCGCGTCGGCCAGGACTTCGGCCAGGTGCAGCACGGCCGCCAGCAGAGAAAACGGCCGGATCTCCAGCGGTGCGTTGGCATCCTTGAACGCCTCCACCAGCCCCTTGGGGAAATGCCAGTGCGCCGCCAGCGCGGCGGTGACGTCCGCATGCGTGCAGGCAAACCGGCTCATTTCCAGCGAATAACGGCTGCCCGGCTCCTTGGCGTTGGCTTCCACCTCGGCCACCTGCGCGGGTTCGCGCATGGCCATCAATAGCTGGCCGGTGCGCAGCATCAGCCCGGCCAGGTAGGCGGTGTCGGCATCCCCCTGCAGCAACTTGCACAGCAGCCGCGCATAACCCGCCGTGCGCACGCTGTGGCGCCAAAAGCGTTGACGGTCCAGGCCCTGCACCTGCGGGAAGCTGCCGGAGATGCTGGCGGCCATGGCCAGGTTGCGCAGCGTTTCCAGGCCGAGCGCCATGGCGGCGTCCTGCAAGGTGGAGATGGTGTGGGACGGGCTGTAACGCGCCGAATTGGCCAGGCGCAAGACCTTGGCGGAGAGCGTGGAATCCTTGCTGATCAATTCGGCAATCTGGGTGAGGGTGACGTTGTCGTCATCCAGACTCAGCAGCAAGCGCCTGCCCACCTCCGGCATGACCGGCAGGCTGCCGTGGCCACTGAAGAAACGTTCCGCGCTCGTATTCATCGCCATGGCTCCCCATTCAAGGCCAATGATTCGTGGGAGTCTATGCCTGTCTTTTGGCGGCGGCTAGAGCCACTCTTGGGGTCATGACGTGACGCCGCGGTGCAGGGGGTCAGACATCACGAAGCGGCGGTCATGGGGGTGTCACATGCGGGTGTCACAAGCCTGGGGGCCGGGCCCGCCAGCGCGGGATCAGGCACGGGCGCGCGGGTCAATGATCACGCGCGAGCCGGATCAGGGCGATGCGGTCCAGCAACAGGATGTCGTAACCGTCCACCTGCACCAGCCCACGTTGCTCCAGCTGGCGCATCATGCGGGAGAAGGTTTCCGCAGAGACGGCGAGCTGGGCGGCCACGTCCCGCTTGCGCTCGTCCATCTGGAAGCGCGTGTGCGGGCCGGCCCGGCGCATCAACCAGCCCGCCACGCGACACAGGGCGTTCTTGGAGAGCAAGTCGTGCAGGTCGGTATTGAAGATGTGCACCTGAGCAGCCATCTCGCGCATCAACGCCATCACCACGTCCGGCTGCGCCGTGAGCCATGGTCGCGCCAAATGGATCGGCCATTCCATGATGAGGGTGGGGGTGGTCAGCGCGCAGGCATCCAGCTCATGGGTACAACCCAGCCACGCGGTGTGCAGGTCGAGCCAGTGGCCTTCCTGGACGGTGCGACGGAGCTGGAAGCTTTGCATCAGCACATCCGCACGGCCGCGCCGGTTTCGACCCAATCCGGCCGCACCCTGACAGACCGCATAGAGATGGGTGGGCGCCTGGCCATGGCGATAGATGGCCGCGCCCTGGCGCAGGGAACGCAGGCCCACCATGCTGTTGAGCAGTTGGCGCGAGGCCTCGGGCAAGGCCAGCCCGCCCAGCAGCAGCGGCCAGTCGATCAGCCGCTGCGCCAGTGGGGTGGACACGATGGCGTCTCCCAGCGGCATGGGCTGGTGAGGCGGCATTGAAGACGGCAATGGCGTAGGCAACGGCAACGGCGTAGGCAGCGTCGACGGCAAAGCCCCTTGCTCCTTCCGGCTCGGATGAAAGACCGGTGCGTTGGCACTGACCATCCGCTCCGCCTGTTCCTGTGGCCCCGCGGGTGCCGGCCCTTCAGGCACCTGCGCCTGCGCCTGCTCCTGCACTTTCACCTGCACCTGCCCATGCACCTGCTCTGGCCCGGTCCGAAGCCTGACAGCCAGCGATGGCAAGCCAGAAGGATCCGCCGGCAAGGTCGGATCGTGGAGGCGTGGATCGGAGTCAGGCACGGTGCAGTCGCTGAGCGGGTATGCCGCACTGTCGCGGCTATGCGCGGGACCTGCTTTGCGGCAGGTCAACAACCGGCCCTCCCGGGCCGAGTTGTTGCATGTTGATACGACCATGCCGCGACCAGTGTCGCCACGGCAAGCCACTGCGCCCAGGCATAAAGCCTGCGGGCTGGCGGGCCGGCGCTTGGTCTCAGCGCACCAGCAGCGCGCGGAAGTCGTTCACGTTGGTCTGCGTGGGCCCGGTGATGAGCAGGTCGCCCAGGGCCTCGAAGAAGGCATAGCCGTTGTTGGCGGCCAGCAGTTCGGCCGGCTTGAGGCCCAGGGCTTCGGCACGGGCCAGGCTGTCCGGCGTGATGAAGCCGCCGGCGTTGTCCTCCACGCCATCGATCCCATCGGTGTCTCCCGCCAGCCCCCAGATGGTGGGCTCTGCGCCCAGCGCCAGCACACAGCCCAGCAGGAATTCACCGGCGCGGCCACCGCGGCCGGGGTTGGGTTTGAGCGTGACGGTGGTCTCGCCGCCGGAGAGGATCACGCACGGCCTCTGGAACGGTTGGCCATGGCGCGCGACTTCACGCGCCAGCGCGGCATGCACGCGGCCCACATCGCGCGATTCGCCTTCGATCTCGTCGGACAGCACATAGGCTGGCAGGCCCATGGTGCGGGCCGCTTCGGCCGCGGCTTCCAGGCTTTGGCGAGGCGCCGCGATGATGTAGTGCTCATGCCCCTGGAAACGCGGGTCGCCCGGCTTGGGCGTTTCCCACTCGCCACGCTCGAGTGCCTGGCGCGCCACGGCGGGCAGGTCGATCTTGTAGCGGCGGCAGATGTCCAGGGCATCGGCACAGGTGGTGGCGTCCGGCACGGTGGGGCCGGAGGCAATGATGGCGGGGTCGTCGCCCGGCACATCGGAGATCATCAGCGTCAGCACACGGGCTGGCGCACAGGCGGCTGCCAGGCGGCCGCCCTTGATGGCGGACAGGTGCTTGCGCACGCAGTTCATGTCCTGGATGGCGGCACCACTGGCCAGCAGCGCGCGGTTGACCGCCTGCTTGTCGGCCAGGCTCAGGCCGGGCGCCGGCAGGCTCAGCAGTGCCGAGCCACCGCCGGAGATCAGGCAGATGACCAGATCGTCCTCGGTCAGCTTGAAGTCCTGCACCAGCGCCAGCATGCGGGCAGCGGCCCGCTCGCCGGCGGCATCCGGTACGGGATGGGAGGCTTCCACCATCTCCAGGCGCTGCGGCTGGTAGTCCGGCGGCAGGTGGCCATACCGGGTGATCACCAGGCCTGACAGCGGCGCTTCGGCCGGCCATGCCGCCTCCAGCGCCTGCGCCATGGAGCCGCCCGCCTTGCCGGCACCCAGCACCAGGGTGCGGCCCTTGGGCGGCGGCGGCAGGTGGCCGGCCAGGATCTTGCCGGGCATGGCGCGTTCGACGGCCACCTGATAGAGGTGACGCAGCAACGCGCGGGGATCGTCGAGGGCAGGTGCAGCGGTCATGCGGGTGTTGCCAAAAAAAACCGGCCGAAGCCGTACAGCCTCAAATGCTGGAGTATCCAGCCATGTTCAACCAGATGCAGGAGATTCCAGGGCCGTCAGATGCGGGGAGATTTCATGACTAGGGACGCACGAGATTCCATTCCCCACAGATGCACAAAATTCCATGGCTGGCGCGGCGTCGAGTCGGGATGCAGTGCTAGGGGACCTCTGCATAGCCGCGCGAGCCGAGGTGGCCCTGATTCGGGATGGGTCGCAAGGCGCAAACCACAGCCATAGCAGGTGCTATGGCGAGGATTTGCAACGCCGCGGACCGCCCGAAGCGGGGTCACCTCGGCTCGCGGGGCTATGCAGAGGTCCCCAGGCGCAAACCGCAGACATAGCTTTGCTATGGCGAGGATTTGCAACACCGCGGTGCGCCCGAATCGACGCCGCGACGGCCATGGAATCAGTTGAGTTCGTGGTGGGCGAGGAGCTCCACGGCGCGGACCAGCGCGGAATGGTCCAACTGATCCCAACCCTGAGCCGCACAAGCCTGCATCAGCTGGGCGGTGTTGGCGGTGTTGGGCAGGGACAGGTTCAGCGCCTTGGCGCTCTGCAGGGCCAGGTTCAGGTCCTTCTGGTGCAGCCCGATGCGGAAGCCCGGGTTGAACGTGCGCTTGATCATCCGCTCCCCATGCACCTCCAGGATGCGGCTGGAAGCAAAACCACCCATCAGCGCTTCACGCACCTTGGCCGGATCGGCGCCCGCCTTGGAGGCGAAGACCAGCGCTTCGCTCACGGCGGCGATGTTCAGGGCCACGATGATCTGGTTGGCCACCTTGGTGGTCTGGCCGGCACCGGCGCCGCCCACCAGGGTGATGTTCTTGCCCATCAGCGCGAACAGCGGCTGGACACGTTCGAAGGTCTCCGGCTTGCCGCCGACCATGATGCTCAGTGTGCCGGCCTTGGCGCCAACCTCGCCACCGGAGACGGGCGCATCCAGCCACTCGGCGCCCAGCGCCTCGATCTTGGCGGCGAAGTCCTTGGTGGCCATCGGCGAGATGGAGCTCATGTCCACCACCGTCTTGCCCTTGCTCAGGCCTTCGGCCACGCCACCGGCACCGAACAGCACCAGCTCCACGTCCGGGGTGTCCGGCACCATGGTGATGATGATGTCAGCCTGGCGGGCCACGTCCGCCGCGCTCTTGCACACGGTGGCGCCCGCGGCGACGAGTTCCGCATTCACCTCGCCGCGTGTATTCACAAACAGCTGGTGGCCGCCCTGGGACAGACGCAATGCCATGGGCGCACCCATGATGCCCAGGCCGATGAAACCGATTTTGGTGGTCATGACTACTTCTCCTTCAGATCGTCAGGTTCAAAGATACTTGTCGCGCAAGGCTTGGGTGGCGGAGCGGAACACGCCCAGGTCGCTGCCCACGGCCACAAAGGTGGCGCCCATTTCGATATAGCGGCGGGCGTCGGCCTCGACCGGGGCCAGGATGCCCACGGCCTTGCCCAGACCCTTCACCGTCTTGAAGATGGTGGCCATGGCGGCCTGCACATCCGGATGGCCCGGGTTGCCCAGGTGGCCGTAGCCGGCCGCCAGGTCGGACGGGCCGATGAAGATGGCATCAACACCTTCGATCGCGGCGATGTCCGCCACCGCGTCCACACCGGCCGGGCTTTCGATCTGCAGGCTCACGCTGATCTGCTCATTCACGCCCTGAAAGTAACCGGGGATGGTGCCGTAGCGGTTGTTGCGCTGCGCCACCGACACGCCACGGATCCCCTGCGGCGGGTAACGCGTGGCGGCCACGGCCAGCCGGGCCTGGTCGGCGGTCTCGACAAAGGGAATCAGGAAATTGGAGAAGCCGGCGTCCAGCAGCCGCTTGATCTCGACAGCGTTGTTGCTGGACGGGCGCACCACCGGCGCGCTGACGCTGTCCTTGAGTGCCATGAGCTGCGGCACGAAGCTGACGACGTCGTTGGGTGAATGCTCGCCGTCCAGCAGCAGCCAGTCGAACCCGGCCACCCCCAGCACCTCGGTGGAGATGGGATTGGCCAACGAGCACCAGCAGCCGATCAGGCGCTCGCCCGCGATGAGGCGCTGGCGCAAGGTATTGGGAAAACTGCTGTACGGCGTGGTGGGTGTTGGCATAAGAGGGTCCTTACTGGCGCAGGGGAAAACGCGACGGCGCCTTCGTCAATCAATCAAGCTTGATGCCGCTCTTGGCGACGACACCGGCCCAGTTCTGGCGTTCCTTCGCGAAGAAGGTGTTGAACTCGGTCGGGTTCATGGTGCTGACTTCCGCGCCTTGTGCCGCCAGGCGGGCACGCAGGTCCGGCGAGCGGATGATGCGGATGAGCTCGGCCGAGAGCTTGTTCACGGCCGCCGGCGGCAGGCTGGCCGGGGCCAGGATGCCTTGCCAGGTGCCAGACTCGAAGCCGGGTGCGCCCTGCTCCGCGATGGTGGGCACATTGGGCAGCAGCGGCACGCGCGTGGCCTTGCTCACGCCCAGCACCTTGAGCTTGCCGCTCTGCACAAAGGGCAGCGTGGCCAGCATGCCGTTCATCAGCACCTGCGTCTGGCCGGCGATGGTGTCGGTCACGGCCTGCGAGCCGCCCTTGTAGGGGATGTATTCCCACTTGGCGCCGGTGGCGGCCGCCACGGCAAAGCCGGCCAGGTGAGGTGCACTGCCCATGGCGGTGACAGCGAAGTCGATCTTGGTGGTCTTGGACAAGGCCACCAATTCCTTCAGGTTGTTGGCCGGCACCGACGGGTGGACCACCAGCATGTGCGGGCTGTAGGCCAACATGGCCACGCCCTTGAGGTCCTTGGACGGATTGAAGGAAAGCTTGGTGTACAGCGACGGGCTGATGGCCAGTGCGGTGACATCGCACATCAGCAGGGTGTGGTCGTCGTTGGACTTGGCCACCGCGTCGGCACCGAGGTTGCCACTGGCGCCGGGCTTGTTGTCGATGATGATGGGCTGCTTGAGCGCTTCGGACAGCATCGGCTGGATGGCGCGGGCAATGATGTCGGACGAACCGCCGGGGGTGTACGGCACGATGATGCGCACGGGCTTGGTCGGCCAGGCCGCCTGGGCCCAGGCGCTGCCGGCACCCAGGGTCAGGGCGGTGACGGTGACCGTTGCCGCAACCCGAGCGGTACGGACCATCGATGTCTGGATCTTCATATGTCTCTCTCCAAGGGGGTGGGGGGAATCAACCAGGCCGGCGGGATCGTGGGATCTCTTGAGGGACTCTCGGGTGGAGCGTGCCGGTCCTGGTGAATGGGCGGTGCACTGGGGTCAGCGCACGAGGCAGGGGCGCTTCGGGTCGAAGCGCCAGCCGGGGATGAGGAACTGCATGGCAATGGCGTCGTCGCGCGCGCCCAGGCCGTGCTGCAGATAAAGCTGGTGAGCCGCCTCGACGGCCGCCATGTCCAGCGTCACGCCCAGGCCGGGCACTTTCGGCACCGCCACCTCGCCGCCGACGATGCGCAGCGGGTTCTTGGTGAGGAACTGGCCGTCCTGCCAGATCCAGTGGGTGTCGATGGCAGTGAGGCGTCCCGGCGCGGCGGCGGCGGCATGGGTGAACATGGCCAGCGACACATCGAAGTGGTTATTGGAATGCGAGCCCCAGGTCAGCCCGAAGTCCCGGCAGGTCTGGGCCACCCGCACGGCGCCGGACAGGGTCCAGAAGTGCGGGTCGGCCAGCGGAATGTCCACCGACTGCAGGGTCAGTGCGTGGGTGAACTGGCGCCAGTCGGTCGCCACCATGTTGGTGGCCGTGGGCAAGCCGGTGGCGCGGCGGAACTCCGCCATCACCTCACGCCCGGAGAAGCCCTCTTCGGCCCCGCACGGGTCTTCCGCATAGGCCAGCACCGGGCCGAGGTCACGCAGCAGGCGGATGGCGTCCTTGAGCAGCCAGCCACCGTTGGGATCCAGCGTGATGCGGGCGTCGGGGAAACGCGCCTTGAGCGCGCGGATGGCCTCGACCTCCGCCTCGCCAGCCAACACGCCGCCCTTGAGCTTGAAGTCCTTGAAGCCGTAGCGCGCCTGGGCGGCTTCGGCCTGGGCCACGATCGTCTCGGGCGTCAGCGCGGTGCGGTGGCGCTGGGCCAGCCAGGCGTCGCCTTCGGGTTCGTCCTCGGGCTTGACGTAGGCCAGGTTGGTGCGGGAGGTGTCGCCGATGTAGAACAGGTAGCCCAGCATGGCGACGCTGTCGCGCTGGCGGCCTTCACCGAGCAGCTCGCACACGGGCACCCCCAGGTGCTGGCCCAGCAGGTCCAGCAGCGCGCATTCCACGGCGGTGAGCACGTGGATGGTGGTGCGCAGGTCAAAGGTCTGCAGGCCGCGGCCGCCGGCGTCCAGGCCCTGGAAGCGCTCTTTCACCAGGGTGAGCAGCGCATTCCACTTGGCCACCGGCTGGCCGACCAGCATCTCGCCGGCCTGCTCCAGCGTCTTGCGGATCTGCTCGCCGCCGGGGATCTCGGCGACGCCGACATGGCCGGCGTTGTCTTCCAGGATCAGCAGGTTGCGGGTGAAGAACGGCGCATGGGCGCCGCTCAGGTTCATCAGCATCCCGTCTCGTCCCGCCACCGGAATGGCGCGGACGGACTTCACAACAGGACTTGCACTCATGACTGACTTCTCCGTGTCCTGGGGGCCTGATCAGTCGGCCGTGATCTTGCGGGCGTCGATCAGTTGCTTCCAGCGTGCGAATTCGGTCTTCTGGAAGGCCTGGGCCTGGTCCGGCGTGCTGGCGACGATTTCGAAGCCGAGGTCATGGAACTGCTTCTGGATGCCGGGATCCTGCAGCACGGTCACCATGTCCTTGACCAGTTGGGTGCGCAGCGCCGGGGCCATGCCGCGCGGCACGGCCACGCCCTGCCAGGAGTAGGCATCCACGCCCTTCACGCCCAGCTCACCCAGGGTGGCGACGTCGGGCAACACGGGCGAGCGCTTGTCGCCGGTGACGGCCAGCGCTCGCAGCTTGCCGGCCTGGATATGGGAGAGCACCGAGTTGATGTTCTGGAAGGAGGCGTCGATCTGGGCGCCCAGCAGGTCGCTGATGGCGGGGCCGCCGCCCTTGTAGGGCACGTGCAGGCCGGAGGTGCCGGTCTGCAGCCAGAAGAGTTCGGCGGTGAGGTGGTCCGAGGAGCCGTTGCCCGACGAGCAGAAGCTCACCTGGCCCGGGCGCTTCTTCAGCTCGTCGATGACGTCCTTCATGGACTTCAGCGGCGACGCGGCCGGCACGACCAGCACGTTGGGCGCCTGGACGGCGACCGTGAGCAGGTCCAGGTCCTTGAGGGCGTCGTACTGCACTGCCTTGAGGAGGTGGGGGGCGATGACGAAGGGGCCGAGCGAGGAGACCAGGATGTTGTAGCCGTCTGGCGCGGCGCGCTTGATTTGCGCGGTGCCCAGGGTGCCGGTGGCGCCAGGGCGGTTGTCCACGATCACCGTCTGGCCCCACTTCTGCTGCAGCTTGGCGCCCATGGCGCGAGCCAGGAAGTCACTGGTGCCGCCCGGGGGGAAAGGCACCAGCAGGGTGACGGGTTTGTCCGGGAAGCCGGCGGCCAGCGCGGGGCTGACGGCGAGTGTGGCCACGCTGGTGGCCAGGCCGAGGGTGGCAAGGGTGGTGGCCAGGCCCGAGCCCAGGCGGCGGATCAATCGGTTCATCTGTTGTCTCCAGTTACCGGACCTGCCCTGCCGGGCTTGGACCGAATCAGAACGGGCCGCTCTATCAACAACGGGTGGCAGCCTTGTTGTCAGTCATCATACAAGTGGTCCTGAAATCCTGACAACGGGGCTGATCCGATGTTTGGATCAGGAATTACACGTAGCGACCGCCAGATGAACGTGGTGGCCGGCCGGACGTCAGGCCGCGGTCTGGTCCTGGAGGGTCAACGCAGCGCGGCGGCGGCGCTCCCGGCTGTTGCCCAGGTGGGTGCGCATGGCCGCACGGGCGGCTTCGCTATCCCGGGCGGCGATGGCGTTGAGGATGCTTTCGTGCTCGGCGTTGACCCGGTGCAGGTATTCCCGCTGGGCCGCAGGGTCCTGCTGGTCGGCCGCGAGGCTGGCCAGGCGCGCGCGCGGGATGCTGGGCGCGCCGAGTGTGGTCATCAACTGCTCGAAATGCGGATTGCCGGTGGCGCGGGCGATTTCCAGGTGGAACAGGAAATCCGCGCCTACCGCGTCGCGGCCGGCCTCTGCGGCGGCGGCGAAGGCGGCGAGCGCTTCGCGCATGACGATCAACTGGGTCTCGGAGCGCCGTTGCGCGGCCAGGGCGGCTGCTTCGGTTTCGAGGCCGATGCGCAGTTCCAGCACGGCCACCACATCGTTGAGCGTGGCCATCTGGTCCGGCGAAATCCGGAAGGTGCCGCCCTCGCCCATGCCCAGCACAAAGGTGCCGATGCCATGGCGGGTCTCGACCTGGCCTGCGGCCTGCAGTTTGGAGATCGCCTCCCGCACGACGGTCCGGCTCACCGAGAACTCGGCCATGATGGCCGCCTCGGTCGGCAGCTTGTCGCCGGATGCCAGCAGGCCGGTACGGATGCGCTCACCCAGCGTATCGACCAGGCCATGAGCCAGGCTGCGGGGGCGGCGAAGGGACGGACGGGCGTTCATTGGGGGAGGTTGTACGACAACTTGACCGAATTCGCCAGCGAGCTTTCACCAGCAGAAATGAAAAGGCCGGCCTCGCAGGGCCGGCCTATACAGAGCCTCGCGACTAGACGAGGACGCGCTCGATGCCGCCGTTGTTCGCCAAAGAAACGTAATCCGGCATCCATTGCTCACCAAGAATCTGGCGAGCCATCTCGACCACGATGTAATCCGCCTCCAGCAGGCCGTTCTGCAGGTCATCGCCATAGCGGCTCAAGCCCTGCAGACAGCTCGGGCAGCTGGTCAGGATCTTCAGGTTCTCCTGCTCCCCCACCTTGCCCGCGCCGCGCAACTGCGCCTCGGACTTGCGAAGCTCCTCTTCCTTGCGGAAGCGTACCTGCGTCGAGATGTCCGGCCGGGTCACGCCCAGGGTGCCGCTTTCGCCGCAGCAACGCTCGCTCTTCACCACCTCGGGGCCGATCAGCGCCTTCACCGTCTTCATCGGGTCTTGCAGCTTCATCGGCGAATGGCAGGGGTCGTGATACAGGTAGGCCTGCTTGCCCGCCAGGGTCACGCCCTTCTCCAGCAGATATTCGTGGATGTCCACGATGCGGCAGCCCGGGAAGATCTCTTCGAACTTGTAGCCCTGCAACTGGTCATAGCAGGTGCCACAGGACACCACCACGGTTTTGATGTCCAGATAGTTCAGCGTGTTGGCCACGCGGTGGAAGAGCACCCGGTTGTCCGTGATGATCTTTTCCGCCTTGTCGAACTGGCCGGACCCGCGCTGCGGATATCCGCAGCACAGGTAGCCCGGGGGCAACACCGTCTGCACACCCGCATGCCAGAGCATGGCCTGGGTAGCCAGGCCCACTTGGCTGAACAAGCGCTCGGAACCACAGCCCGGGAAATAGAACACGGCCTCCGCATCCGACTTGGTCGTGACCGGGTTGCGGATGATGGGGACGTAGTTCTTGTCCTCGATGTCCAGCAGCGCACGCGCCGTCTTCTTGGGCAGGTTGCCTGGCAGCTTCTTGTTGATGAAGTGGATGACCTGCTCTTTCACCGGCCCGTTGCCCACGGTGGCGGGTGGCGCGCTGGTCTGCTTGCGCGCCAGGCCACCGAGCAGGCGGTTGGCCGTGCGCTGCACCTTGAAACCCACGCCCACCATGGCGGCACGTGCCACCTTGATGGTCTCCGGGTTGGTGGCATTGAGCATGAACATGGCCGCTGCATTGCCAGGACGGAAGCTCTTCTTGCCCATCTTGCGCAACAGGTTGCGCATGTTCATGGTGACGTCGCCAAAGTCGATCTTCACCGGACAGGGGTTCAGGCACTTGTGGCAGACGGTGCAGTGGTCCGCCACGTCCTCGAATTCCTCCCAGTGCTTGATGGAGACACCCCGACGGGTCTGCTCCTCATACAGGAAGGCTTCCACCAGCAGCGAGGTGGCCAGGATCTTGTTGCGCGGGCTGTAGAGCAGGTTGGCGCGCGGGACATGGGTGGCGCACACCGGCTTGCACTTGCCGCAGCGCAGGCAGTCCTTGATGGACTCGCTGATGGCGCCGATGTCGCTCTGCTGCATGATCAGCGACTCATGCCCCATCAGGCCGAAGCTGGGCGTGTAGGCGTTGGTCAGGTCGGCAAAGGTGGTCTGCGACCCCGCCGATGGACGCACCGGGCGCAGCAGCTTGCCCTTGTTGAAGCGGCCTTCCGGATCCACACGGGCCTTGTAGCTGGCGAAATTGGCCAGCTCATCGTCCGTCAGGAACTCCAGCTTGGTGATGCCAATGCCGTGCTCACCCGAGATGACCCCATCCAGCGAGCGGGCCAGCGTCATGATGCGGCCCACCGCCTCATGCGCGGTCTGCAGCATTTCGTAGTTGTCCGAGTTCACCGGGATGTTGGTGTGCACATTGCCGTCGCCGGCATGCATGTGCAGGGCCACCCACACCCGGCCGCGCAACACCTCCTTGTGGATGCGCTTGCACTCGTCCAGGATGGGCGCAAAGGCCGCGCCGGCAAACACGTCCTGCAGCGGCTTGAGGATCTGGGTGCGCCAGCTGGCGCGCAGCGTGTAGTCCTGCAGCTGCTCAAAGAAGCTGCGGCCTTCCGGCTGGACCAGGTCCAGCTGCTGCATCCAGGTCTGCCAGAGGCTGCCCACGTCGTTGAGCAGGCCCAGGGCCTGCTGCACGCGGTCTTCCAGCAGCTCGGCGCTCGGGATCTCGCCAGCATCGTCGCCCTTGCCCAACGGCAACTGGCCGTGGGAGAAGAACTCCTTCAGCGCCTCCACCAACTTCAGCTTGTTGCGCAGCGAGAGCTCGATGTTGATGCGCTCGATGCCCAGCGTGTATTCACCCATGCGCGGCAGCGGGATGACCACATCCTCGTTCACCTTGAAGGCATTGGTGTGCTTGGAGATGGCGGCGGTGCGCTTGCGATCGAGCCAGAACTTCTTGCGGGCGTCGGCGCTGACGGCAATGAAGCCTTCACCCGAACGGCCATTGGCCAGGCGCACGACCTCGCTGGTGGCGCGGGCGACTTCGTCCGCATCATCACCGACGATGTCGCCGATCAGCACCATCTTGGGCAGGCCACCGCGCTTGCTCTTGGTGGCGTAACCCACGGCCTTGAGGTAGCGGTCGTCCAGATGCTCCAGGCCGGCGAGGATGGCGCCGTCAGGCTTCTTCATCTCGGCGAACATGAAGTCCTTGATGTCCACGATGGACGGCACGCAGTCCTTCGGGTTGCCGAAGAACTCCAGGCAGACGGTGCGCACATGGGCCGGCATGCGGTGCACCACCCAGCGGCAGCTGGTGATGAGGCCGTCGCAGCCTTCCTTCTGGATACCGGGCAGGCCGGCGAGGAACTTGTCGGTGACGTCCTTGCCCAGGCCTTCCTTGCGGAAGGTGCGGCCGGGGATGTCCAGGCGTTCGGTGCGTTCCAGTTTCTTGCCGGTGGCGTCGAAGTAGCGCAGCTCGAAGCTGGCGACGTCCACATCATGGATCTTGCCCATGTTGTGGCCGATGCGGTGCACCTCCAGCCACTTGGCCTCGGGTGTCACCATGCGCCAGGACGCCAGGTTGTCCAGCGCCGTGCCCCACAGCACCGCCTTCTTGCCGCCGGCATTCATGGCCACGTTGCCGCCAACGCACGATGCTTCTGCCGAAGTGGGATCCACGGCAAAGACAAACCCATGCAGCTCGGCCAGGTCGGCGACGCGTTGGGTGACCACTCCGGCTTCGGTGAAGATGGTGGCAATTTCCCGGTCCATGCCGGGCAGCACCATCATCTCCACGCCGCGCATGGCTTCGAGCTTTTCGGTGTTGATCACCGCCGTGTTCCACACCAGCGGTACGGCGCCACCGGTGTAGCCGGTGCCGCCCCCACGCGGGATGACGGTCAGGCCCAGCTCGAAGCAGCCGGCCACCAGGGCGGCCATTTCGGCTTCGGTGTCCGGGGTGAGCACCACGAAGGGATATTCCACCCGCCAGTCGGTGGCGTCGGTGACGTGGGCGACGCGGGAGAGACCGTCGAATTTGACGTTGTCCTTGGCGGTGCTTCGGGCAAACACCTTGACGGCGCGCTTGCGCAGTTCGGCCACCTGCTCGAACTGATGCGAGAAGGCGGCGACGGCGGCCTCGGCCGCGGTCAGCAGCTCACCCACCCAGGCGTCTCGCTGGGTGTCGTCTTCCGGGTGGCGGCGGCGCTGCACCTCGGTCAGGCGGTGGCGCAGGGCGCCGATCAGGGCTTCCCGGCGCTTGGGGTTGTCCAGCAGGTCGTCCTGCAGATAGGGGTTGCGTTGCACCACCCAGATATCGCCCAGCACCTCATACAGCATGCGCGCGGAGCGGCCGGTCTGGCGTTCGACCCGCAGTTGGTCCAGCAGTTCCCAGGCGCGCGCGCCCAGCAGGCGCAGGACGATTTCCCGGTCGGAGAAGGAGGTGTAGTTGTACGGAATCTCGCGCAGCCGGGGGGCGGGCGCGTGGGGCTGGATCAGATCGCCGGCCATCGCGGGGTCGGCGGGCATCAGCAGATGCGGTGCATTCATGGCGGCCAGGTGCGTGAGCACCCTGGGTTGCGGCCCGGCACGCGAAAGCGGCAGGGCCAGGCTGGGACACTGGAAATCGGACGGCAAACCGTGGCCCCGGTGCGGGCAGCGCCCGGACTTTTGGTCCGCCAGACCCTGACACGTGTCGGGGGCCGGAAAGGCGTTCGCGAATGGCCGGGATGTCGGCCGGGCCCGGGCGGGGCAATGTCCGGAATCCTACCCTAGCGCCAGAGAGCCCCCCTGGTCCAGGGCCTCTAAGCCCCCACCATGTTTGGGCAGCCCAACGACGCTCGCCCCCCACGGCCGCTGCGGCCTCGATTCGGGATGCCCGCCTAGGGGACCTCTGCATAACTCCCGCGAGCCGAGGTGGCCCTGATTCGGGATGGGGCGCAAGGCACGAACCGGAGCCATAGCAGCGCTATGGCGAGGATTCGCAACGACGGCGGGCGCCCGAAGCTTGGGCAGCCCAACCAACGACGCTCGCCCCCCACGGCCGCCGCGGCCTCGATTCGGGATGCCCGCCTAGGCGCGAACCGGAGCCATAGCAGCGCTATGGCGAGGATTCGCAACGACGGCGGGCGCCCGAAGCGAGGCTGCGGCGGCCGTGGGGGTGTCACAATCTGGGCAAAGCTCTCTCGGCGTGACGCCGGAACAACACCTCAGGAGCATCGGAGACACATGAAGACTTCACTGCTTGGCGCAGCCCCGGCTGCCCTGCTCGCGGCCGCGCTGGCCGCTGGCCCCACCGCCGTCTACGCCCAGACCGAAATCCAATGGTGGCATTCCATGGGTGGCGGCCTGGGAGACTGGGTCAACGACCTGGCCAAGGATTTCAACGCCAGCCAGAAGGACTACAAGGTGGTCCCGGTCTACAAGGGCGCCTACGACGAATCCATGGCCGGCGCCATCGCCGCCTTCCGTGCGGGGAACGCCCCCCACATCCTGCAGGTGTTTGAAGTGGGCACCGCCACCATGATGGCCAGCAAGGGCGCCGTGGTGCCGGTGGGCCAGGTGATGCAGCAGGCCGGTGTCAAGTTCGACGGCGCGGCCTATGTGCCGGCGGTGGCCGGCTACTACACGGCCGCCAACGGCCAGATGCTGAGCTTCCCCTTCAACAGCTCCACCACGGTCCTGCACTACAACAAGGACGCGTTCAAGGCGGCCGGCCTCGACCCGAACAAGCCCCCCGCCTCATGGCCGGAAGTGGCCTCGGCGGCGGCCAAGCTGAAGGCCTCTGGCCACAAGTGCCCGTTCACCACCAGCTGGGTGGGCTGGACGCAGCTGGAGAGCTTCTCGGCCTGGCACAACGTGGAGTACGCCACCAAGAACAATGGCTTCGGCGGCCTGGACGCCCGGCTGGTCTTCAACTCCCCGCTGCATGTGCGCCACATCGAGAACCTGGCCAACATGGCCAAGCAGGGGCTGTTTGTCTACAAGGGCCGTGGCAACACGGCCGACGCCACCTTCGTCTCCGGCGAGTGCGCCATGCAGACCGGTTCCTCCGGTCTTTACGCGAACATCAAGAAGAGCGCCAAGTTCTCGTCCGGGATTGCGCCCCTGCCCTACTACCCGGATGTGCCCGGAGCGCCGCAGAACACCGTGATCGGTGGCGCCAGCCTGTGGGTGATGGCGGGCAAGAAGCCGCAGGAATACAAGGGCGTCGCCGCCTTCCTGCAATACCTCGCCCGCCCGGAAGTGGCGGCCGAGAGCCACAAGCGCACCGGCTACCTGCCGGTGACCAAGGCGGCTTATGAGCTGACCGAGAAGAGTGGCTTCTACCAGGCCAACCCCGGCACCGATGTGGCGGTGACGCAGATGATCCGCAAGACCACGGACAAGAGCCGTGGGGTGCGCCTGGGCAACCTGCCGCAGATCCGCACCATCGTGGACGAAGAACTGGAACAGGTCTGGGCCGGCCGCAAGGCGCCCAAGCAGGGCCTGGATGACGCGGTGCGCCGCGGCAACGAGCTGCTGGAACGTTTCCAGAAGTCGGCCAAGCTTTGACCACGGCGCCGCCCCGGCCTGGCCCGGGGCTTTTCTGACTGGCTCCCCTCCTTTCGATGTCGCAACAAAAACGCGTGGTCTTCCGATCCCGATGGCTGCCCTGGGTCCTGCTGGCCCCACAGGCGGCCGTGATCGCCGTGTTCTTCTTCTGGCCGGCCAGCCAGGCGCTGCTGCAGAGCCTGCAGCAGCAGGACCCGTTCGGGCTGGCGGTGGACTGGGTCGGGCTGGACAACTTCCGCGCGCTGTTCAATGACCCCGGTTATCTGGCTTCGTTCCGCACCACGGCCGTGTTCTCACTGCTGGTGGCGGTGCTGGGTCTGGGCATTTCGCTGCTGCTGGCCACCATGGCCAACCGGGTGGTGCGCGGCGCCACGGTCTACCGCACCTTGCTGATCTGGCCCTACGCGGTGGCGCCGGCCATCGCGGGGGTGTTGTGGCTGTTCATGTTCGCGCCGTCCATCGGCGTCGTGTCTTTCGGGCTGGAGCGGCTGGGCGTGCACTGGAACCACCTGCTCAACCCCGACCACGCCATGACGCTGGTGGTGGCCGCCGCCGTCTGGAAGCAGATTTCCTACAACTTCCTCTTCTTCCTGGCGGGCTTGCAGTCCATCCCGAAGTCGCTGCTGGAAGCCGCCGCCATCGACGGCGCCGGCCCCTGGAAGCGCTTCTGGACCATCACCTTCCCGATGCTGTCGCCCACCAGCTTCTTCCTGCTGGTGATCAACGTGGTCTACGCCTTCTTCGACACCTTCGGCATCATCGACGCGGCCACCCAGGGTGGCCCCGGCAAGGACACCGCCATTCTGGTCTACAAGGTGTATTACGACGGCTTCAAGGCCATGGACCTAGGCGGCTCGGCCGCCCAGAGCGTGGTGCTGATGGCCCTGGTTATCGTGCTCACGGTCATCCAGTTCCGCTTTGTAGAGCGCAAGGTCAATTACTGAACCGGCACTGAACGGACAGAACAGGTTTCCCCCATGGTTGAACGCCGTCCCGCGCTCACGATGCTCGCCCACCTGGTCCTGGTGCTGGGCGTGCTGATCGTGGCCTTCCCCTTGTATATCGCCTTCGTGGCGTCCACCCAGACGGCGGACGCCATCGTGCAGTCCCCCATGCCGATGCTGCCGGGCGCGCATCTGCTGGAGAACTACCAGACCGCGCTGACCGGCACCGGCACCGGTGCGGGATCCAACGCCCCGGTCTCCCGCATGATGTGGGTGAGCCTGGTGTGTGCCGTGTTGATCGCCGTCGGCAAGATCACCATCTCGCTGCTGTCGGCCTTTGCCATCGTGTACTTCCAGTTCCGGTTTCGACAGCTGTTCTTCTGGGCCATCTTCGTCACCTTGATGCTGCCGGTGGAGGTGCGCATCGGCCCCACCTACCAGGTGGTGGCGGACCTGCACCTGCTGAACAGCTATGCGGGCCTGGCGGTGCCGCTGATCGCCTCCGCCACCGCCACCTTCCTCTTCCGCCAGTTCTTTCTGACCGTGCCGGACGAGCTGGTGGAGGCCGCCCGCATCGACGGCGCGGGGCCCATGCGTTTCTTCCGTGACGTGCTGCTGCCGCTGTCTTCCACCAGCATCGCCGCCCTCTTTGTCATCCAGTTCATCTACGGCTGGAACCAATACCTGTGGCCCCTGCTGGTGACCACCGATGAGCAGATGTACCCCGTGGTCATCGGCATCAAACGCATGATCAGCGGGGGCGACGCCGCCAACGACTGGAACATCATCATGGCCACCGCCGTGCTGGCGATGATCCCGCCCGCACTCGTGGTGATGCTGATGCAACGCTGGTTCGTCAAGGGCCTGGTGGATACCGAAAAATAATCATGGCAAGCATTTCCCTGCGCACAGTCGTCAAGCAATACGGCCACGGAGCCAAGGCCAACCCGGTGATCCACGGCGTCAGTGCCGAGATCCATGACGGTGAATTCGTCGTGATCGTCGGGCCGTCCGGCTGCGGAAAATCCACCTTGCTGCGCATGGTGGCCGGGCTGGAGGAGATCAGCGGCGGCGAAATCGCCATCGGCGGCCGAGTGGTCAACGATGTTGAGCCCGCCGACCGGGACATTGCCATGGTGTTCCAGAACTACGCGCTCTACCCGCACATGAGCGTGTTCGACAACATGGCCTATGGCCTGAAGATCCGCCGGCTGCCGGCCGACGAGATCCAGGCCCGGGTGGACAAGGCCGCCCGCATCCTGGAGCTGGGGCATTTGCTACAGCGCAAGCCCCGTGAGCTCTCTGGCGGCCAGCGCCAGCGCGTGGCCATGGGCCGCGCCATCGTGCGGGACCCGCAGGTCTTCCTGTTCGACGAACCCCTGTCCAACCTGGACGCCAAGCTGCGGGTGCAGACCCGCCTGGAGATCCAGGGTCTGCATCGGGAGCTGGGGGTCACCGCCCTGTTCGTGACCCACGATCAGGTGGAGGCCATGACGCTGGCCCAACGCATCATCGTGATGAACGGCGGGCACATGGAGCAGTTCGGCACGCCGGAAGAGGTGTACGGCCGGCCGGCCACCACTTTCGTGGCCAGCTTCATCGGCTCCCCGGCCATGAACCTGCTGCGCGGCCGCGTGGAGGGCGACCGCTTCCGCGTGGGCGACACCACGCTGGCACTGCCCGCACCCGCGCCCCGGCAGGGCGATCTGGTGCTAGGCCTGCGGCCGGAACATGCCATGCCGGTGGGCCGGGGTGCGGGCGAGCCCGGCACCGACGCCTGGCCGCTGCAGGTGGAGTTTGTGGAGATGCTGGGCGCCGAGCGCCTGGTGTATGGCTACGTGGGGGGCGCCGCCCCGCAGGGCCAGCACCCCGTGGGGCACCGTTCGGCGGACGAGCCCACGGCGTTCACGCTGCGCATTGCCGGCACCGACCACCCACCCCAACCCGGTGATACCGTCTGGATGCAGGCGCCTGCCGCGCGGCTGCACTGGTTCGACGCCACAAGCGGCCAACGCGTGGAGGAGTGAATCATGGATGCCCATCCCTGGCCTTGGTCCCTGCCCTTCTGGATTGCCCACCGTGGCGCCGGCAAGCTGGCGCCGGAAAACACGCTGGCTGCGTTCCGCGAGGGCGCACGCCACGGCTACCGGGCCTTTGAGTGCGACGTGAAGCTGGCAGCGGACGGCGTGCCCTTCCTGCTGCACGACGCCACGCTGGACCGCACCACCACCGCACGGGGCCGCGCGGCGGACCGGCCCTGGGCCGAGCTGTCGCGGCTCGATGCGGGCCGCTGGCACAGCCGCGCCTATGCCGGCGAACCGCCCGCCAGCCTGGAGGCCATTGCCGCCTTCGTCCGCGTCAATCAGCACGCGCTGAACATCGAGATTAAACCCACGCCGGGGGATGAGTTCCGGACCGGCGAGGTGGTCGGGCGGGAAGTGATGCGTCTATGGAAGGAGACCGGGCCTGTGTCGCTGCTGTTCAGCAGTTTCGACCCGGAAGCCCTGCGCGGCGCCCGTGAAACGGCGCCGCAGGTTCCCCGCGCGCTGCTGCTGGACAAGCTGCCGCCCGACTGGCTGAGTACCGTGCAGGCGCTGGAATGCCGCGCCGTGGTGACGCATTACGCGCTGATGGATCAGCCACTGGTGGAGCAGTTGCACCATCTGGGCCTGAAGGCGCTGGTCTATACGGTCAATGACGCGGCCACCGCGCAGTGGCTGATCTCCAACGGGGTGGACGGCATCATCACGGATGCGGTGGACCGGTTCAGCCCGACGGCCTGAAGAGCCGCCGGTTACCTGGGCTGGCCGCAGTGCCCCAGCGCCAGGGCCAGCGCCGGGCTGCGCAGCTCATCCAGCGACACCATGCCGTAGACGCAGGTGTCGCGCGGATCTGCACCGACGCCCAGCATGTCGTTGCGCAGCGTGCCTTCCAGCGTGAAGCCACAGCGTTCGGCCACGGCACGGCTGGCCAGGTTGAGGGCATCCACACGGATCTCCACGCGCATGGCCCGGAACTGGGTGAAAGCCATGCGCGCCAGCGCCGTCACGGCTTCGCTGGCCAGGCCGCGGCCGGTGGCGTCCGGGGCCAGCCAATAGCCGATCTCGAAACGCCGGGCCGCCCAGTCCACCCGCATCAGACCCGCACCGCCCGACAGGCGCCCCGGCGCGCCGTCCGCCGCGCGTTCATACAGAAAGTAGGCCAGATGCTGGCGGGTGAGGAACTCGGCCAGCATGCGTCGCACTACCGCCTCGGACTCCTCCACACTGGGCATCTCCTGCGCCCACGGCATCCAGGGCCGCAGGTGCGCCAGGGAGCGCTGGATAGCCAGGTTCAGCACAGGGCCGTCTCCCACGCGGGGAATGGTGAGCAGGACATGGTCCGTGCTCAGCAGTTCCGCCACCTGGATGAGGACGGGATCGTTGTTTTTCATGATGGTCGGAGAGTTCGCGAGGGGAAACCTCGTCAGTTGCCGTTCACCGACTGCAGGTTCAGGCCGCCCGGCTGGGTCTCCACGCCCAGCATTTGATGCTCGTCCGCCACGCTGGGCAATGTTTTCACTGAACGGATGGCGCGCAACTGCCAGGCCACCAGGGTCAGCACCAGTGCGCCAATGCCGGAGAACAGCAGGGCCGCCCGCAGGCTCACATGCTCACCCAGCCAGCCGCCCAGCAAGGCGCCCGGACCAGCGGGGAGCAGCGTGAGCCAGCGCATGGTGCTGGTCATGCGGCCCAGCAGCGGGGCGGGCGTGACGGCCTGGCGCAAGGACAGGAAGTTGATGAAGATCAGCACCGCGCCGACCCCGAAGGCAAACAGCGCAAAGCCGAAGGCCGCGACGCCCCACGCGTTGACCGGTGCCACGGCCAGCACGATCCAGCCCAGGCTGCTGATGCCGAAACCCGTGACCAGGCAAGGGCCAGGCCCCAGCCAGCGGCTGATGCGGTGGCCGAAGATGCTGGCCAGGACGGTGCCGGCCCCGAGCGCCACGTAGGACAAGCCCACGCTCTGCGCGGACAGGCCCAGCACCCGGGTGGCAAACAGGATCTGCACGACCTGGGCGGCCTGGTTGCACATCTGCCAGCCGCCCACGGCCACGGCCAGACTCAGCAGCAGGCGATGGCGGCAGACAAAGCCGACCCCAGCGGTCAGGTCCCGCCAGAAGTGCGAGCGCTTGGGGCGATGCAGTTGCTCGCGCACATGGACGCCGCGCAGGATCAGGGCCGAACTGAGCAGCAGCAGGGCATCCACGGCCAGGGCCAGGGGCGCACCCAACAGCTTGATCAGCGCACCCGCCACGCCCGGGCCGGCGACTTCAGCGCCAGAGGAGGCCAGGGCGTTCTTGGCGTGCGCCTCCACCAGGCGATCCGGGCTGACCACCTGGGTCAGCACGATCTGCGCGGCACTGCCGGCCACGGTGTAGACCGTGCCCAGAAGAAAGGCCACGAAGTACAGCCACGGCATGCCCAGCCAGCCGGCCCAGGCGGCCACCGGTACGCTGCCCACGGCGAAGGCCAGCGTGATCTCGCCCACCACGTAGACCGGCAGCTTGCGCACCCGGTCCAGCCACACGCCGCTGGGCAGCGAGAACAGCACAAACGGGACGATCTCCATGGCGGTGAGCCAACCCATCTGGGTGGGCGAGGCATGCAGCAGCACGGCCGCCGTCAGGGGCAGCGCCAGCATGGTGATCTGCCCGCCCAGCGAGCTGATCAGGATGGAGGACCAGAGGCGGCGGTAGACGAGGTCTCGCAGCAGATCACCGCTGGGGAGACGACACAGGTCGAGGAAACGATCGACGAGTGAGGAGGAAACGAACTGCCTGGCGGGCATGGTGAAACTCCGGGTGGATTCCGGTGGGGACCTGGGACTGACGAAACGGGCACGTCGGGCGGGCGTGCGGTGCGACAGGAGGTGGCTGGGGCGTGGGCGCCGGTGGTGGACGCTGGTGGTGGGCGCTGGGGTGGGCGGTGTGCTTGAGCCGAGGCGGCCGGACGTCCGTGAGGGAGACTTGCCCCCGACGCTCGTCCAACCCTACGGACTACAAGCACTACACGCCCTGCACGGGCTTCACGAGCCACGCGGGTGACCTGGACTCCACGACCCTCAGCGCACGCCTGCGTTCAGGGAGGGTCGGCATCGAAGACGATGCCGATGACGCGTGGTCAGGGTCGTCGCAGCATGGGCGCCCCGCCCTGCGCATGCACGGGCGCTACCACCGACGTCGTGGCGTCAGGTCGGGTGCGGTCGAGCAGCTTGGTCATGGGCAGCATCCGGGTAAGGCAGGAGAGTCTGGATGCTAGCAGGGGCGGGTTCTCCCCTACAAGTGAAGAACGGCACGGTGGCTGTGGTGTTCGTGCACATCTGCGGCACCTCCGCACCCGGGCCGCCGCGCACTACCAGCCGGCAGCGGCGCCATCCCGGCGCGGGTCGCTGGCGGCGACATAGCCGTCCACGGCTGGGTCACCCAGGCGCCAGATGAATTGGCCGGCGCCGAAGTCCTGGTAGCTGTCGTGGATGTCGCCGACCTGGTGGCCCAGTTGGCGCAGGCCTTCGACGGTGGCGGGGTCCATGCTGGGCTCCACGTTGATCGACAGGCCTTCGTTGAAGCGCCAGCGGGGCGCGTCGCAGGCCGCCTGGGGATGCTGGTGATAGTCGAGCATGCGCACCAGCGTCTGCATGTGGCCCTGCGGCTGCATGTTGCCGCCCATCACGCCGTAGCTCATCTGGGGCTGGCCGTCCTTCATCAGGAAGGCGGGGATGATGGTGTGGAAGGGGCGTTTGCCCGGCGCCACCTGATTGGGGTGGCCCGCCTCGCGCGTGAAGCCGAACCCACGGTTCTGCAGCGACAGGCCGTAGCCCGGCACCACGACGCCAGAACCAAAGCCCATGTAATTGCTCTGGATGAAGCTGACCATCATGCCGGACTCGTCGGCGGTCGTCAGGTAGATGGTGCCGCCCTTGACCGGGTTGCCGGCCTTGAAGTCCTGGGCGCGGTTCGGGTCGATCAGGCGGGCGCGGGTGGCGAGGTAGCCGGGGTCCAGCATCTCGTCGGCCTGCACGCGCATGGCGCGCGAATCAGCGACATGGCGGTAGACATCGGCAAAGGCGAGCTTCATGGCCTCGATCTGCAGGTGCTGGGAGGCGACGCTGTCGACCGGCAGCGCGGCCAGGTCGAACTGCTTGAGGATGCCCAGGGCCATCAATGCGGCAATGCCCTGGCCGTTGGGCGGGATCTCATGCAGGGTGTGGCCGGCGTAATCCATGGAGAGGGTCTGCACCCACTCCGGCCGGTAGGCGGCGAAGTCGGCCGCCGTCATGGCGGCGCCGCTCTCCTTGGCAAATGCCTCCACGGCGGCAGCGATCTCGCCACGGTAGAAGGCCTCGCCGCGGGTCTCGGCGATCAGGCGCAGGCTGCGGGCGGCATCAGGGAAGCAGAAACGCTCGCCCACCTGTGGCGCACGCCCCCGAGGCAGGAAGGCCTGTGCGAAGCCCGGCTGGCTGACCAGGTCCGCCACCTCAGCAGCCATGGCCCATTTGCTCTGCACCACCAGAGGCACCGCGTAACCACGCTCCGCAATCTCGATGGCAGGCGCCAGCAGATCGGCAAAGGGCAGCTTGCCGTAGCGCTCACTCAATGCCGCCCAGGCGCCGACTGCACCGGGCACGGTGACTGCGTCCCAGCCTCGGCGGGGCAGCGACAGGCCTTCCCCATGACGGCGGTCGAAATACGCCGGCGACCAGGCCTGCGGTGCCTGCCCGGAAGCATTGAGCCCCTGCAGCGACTGGCCATCCCAGACGATGGCAAACGCGTCGGAGCCCAGGCCATTGCTGCACGGCTCCACCAGGGTCATGCAGGCGGCGGCGGCGATGGCGGCGTCCACCGCATTGCCGCCCTGGCCCAGGATGCGCAGACCCGCCTGCGCGGCCAGCGGATGGGAGGTGGACACGATATTGCGTGCGAATACCGGGGTGCGGACGCTGGGGTAGCCACGGGTCCAGTCGAAGGCGTGCGAAGGCATGAGGTCTCCAAAGACACAGAGGCGGCCGCTCGATCATCACCAGGGTAGAGCGCTCGGCCGATCTTTGTGAGCAATCTTGGCCCGATCCCTCACGACGCACCAGCGGGCAACACCTGCCCCGGCCTTCGACGTTGCTGAACCGTGAAGGTAACGCAATGCAAAGCGGCCAGATTCATGTCAACACCGTGTCATCAGGTGGCGTTGTTTGCTCACCTTGTTCAACAGCCCTGGAGCACCCAGATGCAAGCCCTGAAGACCGTGAAGACCCTGTCCCTGATCCCCGCACTGCTGATCGCCGGTGCAGTCATGGCGCAGACGCCTGCCGCTCCCGCCGCCGCTCCCGCGCCGGCCAAGACCGAAGCCAAGGCAGAGGTCAAGCCCGCCCCCAAGACGGAAGCCAAGGCCGAAGGCGCTACTGAAAAGAAGGTTGCCACCAAGCACAAGAGCGGCACCAAGCATCACAAGGCCGAGAAGACCGCTGACAAGGCTTCCGAAGCCGCCAAGTAAGAGTTCAAGGTTGGTGGCGCCGCCTCGAGCGCGGCGCCATCTCCGGACAGCCGCTCTTCGGGGCGGCTGTGGTCGTTGTGCGAGAGGAATCGAACAAGGTGAAGACGCCTCTCGCACAGCACCACGCCCCATAAAAAACCGCAGCCACCGTTGCCGGTGCTGCGGTATGGGATGGATGCTTCTCTGATCGGGCTTGAAGGATGGACGATCGGCCTGCCCGCCGAAGGTCCTCAAGCATCCGTTGGAAGCTCTCGGAGTGTTGGATGGTGGTGGCCAAGCCGGCGCTGCCACAGCGCCTGACTGGCACGCACCGGAATATTGATCAGTTTTGAGTGCCTGGTAGGCAATCAGGCTGCCTGGGCCACACGCGCGATCGGGATGACGCGCGATGAGGAAGTTGCGCAGCTCACGCCGTGAGCGGCCGCGCAGGCTTGCAACGCTTCGTCGAACACCTGACGCGCGCAATCGTGGCAACTGCCGCAGGCGGACGCCACATGGGTTTCGTCCTGCAGCAGGTCGAAGTTGTGAACGCCCTCGGCCACGCTACGGCGGATGTCGCGGTCGGAAACTCGATGGCAGAGGCAGAGGATCATGGGTGGCATTCGCAGCCGTTCATGGGATGCCGCAGATGCTAACGCAAACAAGAACTCCTCTCAATTGGAAGCCAAAATCCTTTGGTTTTGTCGGACAAGTGGCGAACCTTGCGATGCCAAGTGCGCCTAAAAACAGCACCGCCCGGCTCATTCTTCTGCGGCAGGAGCGCGCTGCGAGCCCCTGATGACGCCCAGCGGCCATAAAAAAACCCCGCCAAGGCGGGGCTTCGAGAGGGGCGCTGTACCGCTGCGAGCTCAGTCCGCCGGGCCGTCGCCGACCTGGCTCTGCAGCCAATTTTGCTCGCCGATCTGGGCCACCAGCTCGATCTGCGTTTCCAGGTGGTCAATGTGGTCCTCGGTGTCCTTCAGGATCTCTTCCAGGACTTCCCGCGACACATAGTCACGCACCGATTCGCAGTGGGCGATGGCTTCTTTCAGCAGCGGGTGGGAACCCGTTTCGATCTTCAGGTCGCAGTGCAGCACTTCCACCGCGTTCTCGCCGATGAAGAGCTTGCCCAGGTCCTGCAGGTTCGGCAGGCCTTCGAGCATCAGGATGCGATCCATCAGCTTGTCGGCATGCTTCATTTCTTCGATGGATTCCTCGTACTCGTGCTTGGCCAGGCGCTCGAAGCCCCAGCTCTTGAGCATGCGGTAGTGCAGGAAATATTGGTTGATGGCTGTCAGCTCGTTCTTGAGCTGGAGATTCAGGTACTCGATGACCTTGGCGTCGCCCTTCATGTTCTTCTCCTCAAAGGAAATCCGAAATCCGACAAAAACCGATAAAGCCGGGCGCGAGGAACCTCTGCATCACTCCCGCGCGACGAGGGAGTGATGCAGAGGTTCCCTGGACCCGCAATGCGCGGATTCTCGTTCAGTCCCTATCGCCTGTGGGGACAAGACCCGGCACTGCCGCTCTTTTTGCGAAGCGTTCGCAGCCGCAGTCGCACCCATCGACGCCAGGCGTCAGCAGCGCCAGAACATCAATTCTCAGATTTCTGTTGATATTGCGAATCGTTCTCATCTAAGATGCACTCATGACTGCTTATCACACCACCCACACCGAGGCCCTGCAGGCCGCCGCGCTGGACATCAGCGCGCGCGTGGCCGCGTCAGGATCGTCGCGCCCGGATGCGACTCCCCTGCCCCAGCGGCGGCGCGTCAACAGCCAGGCACTGTTGGGCAACGAGCGGGAGGTGGAGATCGAGCACGCCGGTCAGTTGTACCGGCTGCGCCTGACCTCGCTCGGCAAGCTCATCCTCACCAAATAACGCTGTCATCCATACGGGCTCCCGCGTTCTCGCGGGAGCCTTCCTTTTCCTAGACCTTCAGGTCCGTCTCACCGACGGCCACCGCACCAGCCCGCGTTCTGCCAGCCCGTGCGAGATCCATTAGGACCTCTGCACCATGTTTCTGCGCCAGACGCCCGTCGCGCTCGCTCTCGCCGCCGCATTCCCGCTTGCTTTTGCGCAGGCCGCTTCTACCGCTTCCACGCCCTCGTCCGACACCACGGCCCAGACCGTGGGCGACGTGACCGTCAGCGCCACCCGCACTGAACGGGCCACGGCCTCCGTGCCCAACACGGTGACCGTGATCACCCGCAAGGATCTGGACCGCCGCGACGCCCGCGACCTCAAGGACCTGCTCAGCGATGAGGTCGACCTCTCCGTCAAGTCCGTGACCCCGCGCTTCAGCGCCGCAGGCGCCTCCACCGGCCGTGCCGGCAACGAAGGCATCAACATCCGCGGCCTGGAAGGCAACCAGGTGCTCATGATGGTGGACGGCATCCGCATCCCCCAGAGCTTCTCCTTCGGCCCCTTCGCCAGCGGCCGTGCGGACTTTGTTGACCTGGACAGCCTCTCCTCCGCCGAAGTGCTGCGCGGCCCTGCCTCCACCAGCTACGGCAGCGATGGCCTGGCCGGCGCCCTGGTGATGCGCACGCTCTCCCCGGAAGACCTGCTCAAGGACGGCAAGACCTTCGCCGGCTACGCCAAGCTCGGCATCCAGACGGTGGACAGCTCCAAGACCGCCAGCGCGGCGGTGGCCTTCAGCAGCGGCGACTGGTCCAGCCTGATCCAGGCCTCGGTGCGCCGCGGCCATGAGACCAAGAATCAGGGCGACAACGACGCGGCCAACCTCAACCGCACCAAGCCCAACCCCACGGACATCGACACCAACAGCGTGATGGCCAAGCTGGGTTACCGCATCAACGCCCAGAACCGCCTCACCGGCACGGTCGAGTACCGCGAGCGCAAGATCGACACGGACGTGCTGACCGGCGTGGCCGCCGCCGCCACCGCGTCCACCTCCGTCATCGGCCTGACCGCCAACGACCGGATGGACCGCAAGCGCGTGTCGCTGGAGCACCGCTACGAAGATCTGAACGCCACCTGGATCCAGCAGGCCACCACCCACGTCTATGTGCAGGACAGCGAGACCGATCAGTTCTCCTATGAGGACCGCTACACCTCCACGGACCGCACCCGTTCCAGCAACTACAAGGAACACCTGATCGGCCTGAGCTCCCAGGCACAGACACAGCTGCAGGGCCAGCGCCTGAGCTACGGGGTGGACATCAGCCGCAACACGATTGAAGGCACCCGTGATGGCACAGTGCCGCCCGCGGGTGAAACCTTCCCCAGCCGCCCCTTCCCCAAGACCAACTACACCCTGGCCGGCGCTTTCCTGCAAGACGAAATCGAGCTGGGCGACGTCTCGCTGATCCCGGCCCTGCGCCTGGAGCACTACAAGCTCTCGCCCGAGACCGAGGGGTACACCGGCGATGCGGTGAACCTGTCCGACCATGCGGTCACGCCGCGCCTGGGCGCCATCTGGCGTGCCACCAGCTGGCTGCAGCCGTACGTGCAATGGGCCCAGGGCTTCCGCGCCCCGACGCCGGACCAGGTCAACAACTCCTTCGCCAACCCGCTGTATGGCTATTCCAGCGAAGGCAACCCCAACCTCAAGGCCGAACACGCCAACAGCTGGGAACTGGGCGTGCGCGGCCAGTTTGGCCCGGCCGTTCGCTGGCAGCTGAGCGCCTACGACAACCGTTACCGCGACTTCATCAGCCAGGAAGTCGTCAGCGGCTCGCTGGCCACGCAGGATCTGGTCTATCAGTACATCAACCTCAGCCAGGCCCGCATCAAGGGCGTGGAAGCCCGCGCGGTCTGGGACGTCACGCCCGGCCTGACGCTGCAGGCCGCCGTGGCCCACGCCGAAGGCCACAGCACCGTGGACGGCGTGGACACCCCGCTCAACACCATCCAGCCCACCCGCGCCACCCTGCGCGCCCGTTATGAGCAGGGCGACTGGTCCGGCTGGGCCAGCCTCCAGCACAACGCGGCCAAGAAGGCCTCCGACATGAGCAGCAGCACCTACTTCGCCACGCCCAAGTACGACGTGGTGGACGTGGGGGGTGCCTACCGCTTCACCAAGAACCTGAGCCTGTCGGCGGCCATCACCAATCTGTTTGACCGCAAGTACTGGCGCTGGGGCGACGTGTCCGGCGTGGCTGCCACCAGCACGGTGCTGGACAGCTACACCGCACCGGGTCGCGCCATGCAGGTCTCGCTGCGCGCCACGTTCTGATCGCCACCATGGCCTTGAAGAGGAGCGACTCCATGCAAGAAGCCCGCTACACCGTGCTGCGCCAGGCCTTCGCCACGGCTCGGCAGGAACGTCGTGCTCGCCATCGCGACATCGCCTCCGCCCTGCACATCTCCGAGGGCGAACTGCTGGCCGCCCACCTCGGCGCCTTCTCCGAGGCGGAGTCGCCGCTGAAAGCGCGTCGCCTGCGCGCCCAGTGGCAAGACCTGATCGCAGCGCTGGAGCCTCTGGGCACGGTCATGGCACTGACGCGCAACGAGTCCTGCGTGCATGAGAAGGTCGGCGTCTACAGCCAGGTCAGCGCCATGGGCCCCCAACGCCAGATGGGCCTGGTGCTGGGTGGCGCCATCGACCTGCGGGTGTTCTACAGCCATTGGCAGCACGGCTTTGCCGTGACCGAACACCTGGCCGACGGCGCGCTGCAGCACAGCCTGCAGTTCTTCGATGCTGCCGGCGGCGCCATTCACAAGGTCTTCCTCAAGCCCGAGAGCGATCTGGCGGCCTACGAGGCCCTGGTGGCGCGCTTCCTCGCCGAGGACCAGCACCCCGGCCTGTCGTTGGGCGAAGCCTGGCAAGACCCAGCCGAACAGCCGGACCATGCGATCAACGTCGAGGCCTTCCACGCCGAATGGGCCGGCCTGCGGGACACGCACGACTTCTTCGGCCTGCTCAAGCGGCACGGCCTGAGCCGCGTCCAGGCGCTGCGCCTGGCGGAGGCGCGTTTCGTGCAGCCGCTGCCGCTGTCCAGCGTGCAGGCGCTGTTCAGCCGTGCGGCCCGGCAGGGCGTGTCCATCATGGTGTTTGTCGGCAATCCCGGGATGATCCAGATCCACAGCGGCCCCATCCACAAGGTCGCGATGATGGGCCCCTGGATCAATGTGCTGGATCCGGGCTTCAACCTGCATCTACGGGAAGACCACATCACCAGCGCCTGGCTGGTGCGCAAGCCCACGGTCGATGGCCTGGTGTGCTCCATGGAGCTGTTTGATGCGCAAGGCCGCACCATCGCCATGATGTTTGGCGAGCGCAAGCCCGGCCAAGCCGAGCGCGCCGACTGGCGCGAACTGCTGGAGAGCATGGCCGAAGGCCAGACGGAGACCGTGCCATGCTGAACCGCCGCCACCTGCTGGCCGCAGCGCCCGCATTGGCTGCGGGCTCGCTGACCGGCCTGCCGTTGATGGCGGGCGCCGCCGCCAAGCCCCGGGTGATCAGCGTGGGCGGCGCCCTCACCGAGCTGATCTACGCCATGGGCGCGCAGGGCGACCTGGTGGGCGTGGACACCTCCTCGCTCTATCCGGTCGCCGCTACTCGCCTGCCCAACGTCGGTTATGCGCGTACGCTGGCGGCCGAAGGCCTGCTGTCGCTCTCGCCGACGATGATCCTGGCCACGGAGGAAGCCGGGCCACCGGCGGTTCTGGCCCAGTTGCAGTCGGCCCGCATACCGCTGCATGTGCTGCGCGCCGACCACCGCTTCGAAGGCGTGCTCGACCGCACCCGCCAGTTGGGCGACCTGCTCGACAAGGCCAGGCAGGCGCAGGCACTCATCGACACGCTTCAGAAGTCCTGGGCGCAGACACAGCAGACGGTGGCCCGCACGGCCGCCGGCCATCGCCCACCCCGTGTGCTGTTCATCCTCTCCAACGCGGGCAACCAGGCACGTATCTCCGGTAGCGGCACGGCCGCTGACGCGATGATTTCCTACGCGGGTGCCATCAACGCGCTGGGCGACGTGCAGGGCTACAAGCTGCTGTCGCCCGAGGCGGCCATTGCGGCGGCGCCGGACGTGATCCTGGCGACGACCCAGGGTCTCGAGTCCACCGGCGGCATCGACGGCCTGCTGCGCATGCCAGGGCTGGCGCAGACGCCGGCCGGCCAGCGCAAGCGGGTGGTGGCCATGGAGACCATGGAGATGCTGGGTTTTGGGCCGCGCCTGCCGCAGGCCCTGGCCACGCTGGCCACGGCACTGCACAACGGCGCGGCCGGCTGAAGCGCCTGCATCGGGACGCCCCATGAGCACCTCTGGTTCCGCCCTGCCCCACCCGATGGCGCCGCTGCGGCGCCCGTGGCCGCGATCGGCCTCCCTGGCGGCGGCCTTGTGCCTGGCGGTGGTCCTGGGTGTCCACCTGGGCGCCGTGCCGATCGCCGCATCGGACTGGCTGCAGGGGCCCTGGCAGGACCACGCCACCACCGCTGGCGCCCATGTGCTGTGGCAACTGCGTCTGCCACGCATCGTGCTGACCCTGGCCGTCGGCGCGGCACTCGGGCTCGCCGGCACCTTGTGCCAGGCACTCTTCCGCAACCCGATGGCCGAGCCCGGCCTGCTGGGCGTCACCAGCGGCGCCGCCGCAGCGGTGGCCCTGGCGCTCACCCTGTTCTCCAGCCTGCATCAGGCCCTGCCGCCAGATGCACGGCTCTGGATCACGCCCGTGGTGGGTTTTGCCGGCGCGCTGGCGGTCTGCCTCACGCTGCAACGGCTCTCGCGCTGGCTGGCGCCCGGCTCCATCGCCGCGCTGCTGCTGTGCGGGCTGGCGCTGCAGGCCATGACCTTCGCGCTGGTGGGCCTGTGCAGCTTCATGGCCAGTGACGACCAACTGCGCGCCATCAACTTCTGGACCCTGGGTTCCCTGGCCGGCGCCACCTGGACGATGGCCCTGGTGATGCTGGTGGCCCTGGGCCTGCTGGGCCTGGGCGCCCGCGCCCTGGCGCCTCAACTGAATGCGCTGGCACTTGGCGAGGCGGCCGCCGCACATGTGGGCATCGACGTCGAACGCCTTCGCCGTGCCGCCATCGCCATCGTGGCGCTGCTCGCGGCACTGGCGGTGGCCTGGTGCGGCAGCATCGGCTTCATCGGGCTGATGGCCCCCCATCTGGCGCGTCAGCTGGTGGGTGCCGATCTGCGCCGCGTGCTGCCCAACGCCATGCTCGCCGGTGCCCTGCTGCTGCTGGTGGCGGACACACTGGCCCGCACGCTGGCCGTGCCGGCCGAAATCCCGGTCGGTATCTTCAGCGCGCTGATCGGCGCGCCCTGGTTCCTGGTGCTGCTGCGCGGCGCGGTGCGCCGCATGGGGAGTGCGTGATGCTAGTGCTGCAGAACGTCCGTCTTCAACTCGGCGCCCTGCGCCTGGGCCCGATCAACCTGCGGCTGCCGGCCGGGGAGCGTGTGGCCATCCTCGGCCCGAGCGGCGCGGGCAAGTCCACGTTGCTGCGCCTCATCGCGCGCGAGCTCAAGTCCGCCAGCGGAGAGCTGCTGCTGGACCGGCGCCCCCTGCACGAGTGGTCATCGCAGGCGCTGTCACGGCGGCGGGCGGTGCTGCCGCAGCAGCATGGGATGGCCTTCGGGCTGCCCGTGGAGCTGGTGGTGGCACTGGGCCGCGTTGCGCGCCAGGGTGATGGCCGCCAGGAAGACATCGTGCGCGCGGCCCTGGCTCAGGCCCAGGCCGACCACCTGTTCGGGCGGCGCTTCGACACCCTCTCCGGCGGCGAGCAGGCCCGGGTGCAATTGGCACGTGTCTTTGCCCAGGCCTGGGACGACCGCGACGGCCTGCTGCTGGTGGATGAACCGCTGGCCGCGCTGGACCCGGGCCTGACGCTCGCGCTGATGAATGCCATCAGCCGCTTTGCCGCCCAGCGCGGCCATGCGCTGGTGGCGGTGCTGCACGACCTCAACCTGGCCCTGAACCACTTCGACCGGCTGTGGATGCTGAAGGACGGGCAGTTGATCGCCGACTGCGATGCCTTGCCCGCCACCCTGCCCCTGCTGGAACAGCTCTACAGCACCCGCTTGCGGCTGCTGGAGGATGACCACGGCATCGCCATCCTGCCCGTGATGCCCCCCGCGCTGGAGACGGTGAAATGAACACCCGCTGGAGCGGAGGATTGGCCACGGTCGGTATCCACGGCCTGCTGATCCTGGCGTTGATCGGTGTCATGCACCGCGCCCCGGTGGTGCCGGCGGTGCCGCCGGCCCTGTTGCTGGTCAGCGCGCGCCCGGTCGTCGCGCCCGCTGCGCCAATGCCCGCACGCGTGGTGCCTGCCATGCCGGATGCGATGCGGGCATTGCCGGACCTTCCCACCGTTGCCATTCCCAACATCGTGATGACCTCGCTGGTCGAGACCAGCGCACCGCCGGAGCGCCCCCCTGCCAGCACCGATGCACAGGCGCCCATGACGGTGGCGATGGCAACAGGCGTGGCGCCCGGGGCCCGATCCATTCCTACGGCCGAGCCCACCGGCGCCGGAACCGCCCCCCGCCCGGACGTCCCGCCCCCGCAGGAACAACCCGCCGCGCTGCCGGCCAACCACCGCGAGTGCAGCGACCAGCAGACCGCCCGCCACTACCCCGCCATGCTGCGTGAGCGTGGTGTTCAAGGCCTGGTGCGCCTGCGGGTGAAGGTGGATGAAAACGGCCGTGCGGCTGAGGTCGTGGTGGCCAACGGCAGCGGCTTCCGTTTGCTGGACGAAGCCGCGCGCCGGGTTGCCGAGTCCTGCCCTTATGTGCCTGCCCGGCGCGGAGATCAACGCCTGGCGAGCTGGATCGAATATGCGGTCCGCTTCGCCTTGCAGCCCGCATCGAGCGCCTCGCTCTAACACCTCATCGCGTCAGCGCCCCCGCCAGCCCGATCCCGAAGGAGTCCGCCATGTGCGACAAGCCCACCCTGTTCAGCCGCCTGCCCCTTGCCGACACCACGCCCGGCCCGGGTACGACGGATCTTTCCGCCATTGCCGTGGGCGGCCTGGCCACCCCGGGCGGGCTGCCGCCGGCTGACGGCGGTGCCGACGAATCGCCGGCCGCACGCGGCTCCCGCCGCCGTCGCCTGTGGGAACTGCCCACGCAGGCGCTGTGCCCGGTGATCGGCGTCTGCCTGCCCATGCAGGTGCTACGGCGCCGGTTGGGCAAGGTGCTGGGAGGGCAGGCGCAGGGCAACGACTACGAGCTGCATTGCGGCGCCATCAACGAGTGCAATCACCGCAGCTCGGTCTCCGAGGCCCTGCAGAAGGAACTGGACCAACGCTACACCGTGGCCTTGCGCCAATCCGCGCAACACAAGACGCCTGAGGCACTGGCGCGCTGGTGGGAGGCCGCCCAGTCGGGCAACGATGTGGCCGGTGCACTCTGGGGCGCCCTCACCCATGCCCGTTGCGATGCCGCGCTGCAGGAGCGGGTGCTGCGCGACATTCATATGCTGCAGCACCAGGTGGGCGCGGCCAACCGTGCGGACCTGCAACGCATGGACGAACTGGAAGACGAAAACGCCGTGCTCGGCCGTGAGCTGGCGCAGGCCCAGTCGCGCAGCACCCGGCTGCTGGCGGAACGCGCGCAGCAGCTGGAGAGCAGCCAGGCGGAATGCCTGCGGCTGCGGGGCGAGCTCATGGGGCGTGACACGCTGGTGGCCGGCCTGCGGGAGGAGTTGCAGCAGCTGGAGGAGAGCATCCCCGGGCTGCGCCATCGCCACGAGCAGGCCCGGCAACTGCAGCATCAACAGGACCGCATCCATCAACTGGAGCGCACGCTGCTGGCCGCTCAACAGATGGCGGAGCGTGAGCAGCGCCGCGCGGTCGACGTGCAGCGCCAGCTGGATGCCGCCGAGGCGCAGTTGGCACAACAACAGGCTGCCGCCGTGCCCGAGCCCGAGCCCGCGCTGCCTTCGCTCGATGAGCGCTCGGTGCTGTGCGTGGGTGGCCGGCCGGCGGTGGTTCCCATCTATCGCCAGTTGATCGAGCGCACGGGCGGCCGTTTCCTCCATCACGATGGCGGCGAAGAGGACGCCGTGGCCAAGCTCGACGCCAGCCTGGCCGCCGCCGACCTGGTCATCTGCCAGACCGGCTGCATCAGCCATGACGCCTACTGGCGGGTGAAGGATCACTGCAAGCGGCATGGCAAGAAGTGCGTCTACATCGAGTCGCCGAGCGCGAGCGGCATGCGGCGGGCGCTGGGGTCGCTGAGTACGGAAGAGCGCGCGGAAGCAGCGCCTCTGCAAGCCGGGCAGCAAGACTAAAAATACTTGGTCGGCTGGCAACTATCTGCCCGGGTTGACTGCCGTTTCAGGCTGATTGCGGTCCTCCGCACGGCGGCTGTCGGCTAACCGCAATCGACCCATTGCGGACTCTCGAAGTCATAGCACTTATGGCGACAACGAGGACGCCTGACATTCTCTTGTGTTTCGATTTAGTGTTGTTTGCGAATCGCTTGCAATGCAAATCTCGATTTCAACGTTGTTAGTGAGCGTCGCGATCGGTGCGTTTTTCACGCTCTTCATCTGCAAGCTCTTCAGCCATCGCCAACCTCATGCGTTCAAATTTCACCTTCAGCTCACTCACCATCTGGAACGGCGAAAGTGCTACGGTCTTCAGTTCATTATTTGCGGGGTTAATTGAGCCGAGAAGTAGAAGCCCCTTATCGTTTTCATAGAAATTGATGTGTGAATACATGCACGACACGTATTGTTCAAGATCGGCCACGGGAATTCCTAGGCCTCTTTTGAACAACCATGGCGGTCTTTCTCCATAAAGAGTTAGGTCGCTTTCGTGCAACGCGTCGTACAGTTTGTTAAAATTGAACGTCCACGCCCGGTAATCTAATTCGGACCAGGGCTGAGTGCCATTTAAGATTTCATTGACAATATCCATTTTGGGCCGCAGAGGGGCAATGCTGTGAGCGTAGGGCTCGAAGGCGAGTACACCAGAATCTTCCTGGTACGCGGCGAAATGGCCGACCCGTGCGATCTTCCTACAAGACTCATCGCTACGCAGATGCTGATACAGAGCTGTTCTGTCAGGTTTCTTTGAGCCTGGTTTTGCCTCTTCAGCGAAGCCGTCTCGAGTTTGTTTGAACTCGATCAGGAAATAGCGATGTCGGACCTCCCCGCAAATATCGCCAAACCAGTGATCAAACGGGTTTTGAGCATTATTCAGTATTGTTGCAGGCATAGATTCGACGCCTTCGCGCCTCCCCCACAGCTGCAGGAATTGACCAACCAAGTGGCTTTCGTATTTCTCAAGGGACATGTATGCTCTCCTTGGCAGTTGCCTTTACATCCAGCACCGAGACCTCCCCTCAATAATTGAGGGCGTTTCAATAGGAAATTACCAGTTTTAGAGGGGTAATGCCAGCGGTTTAACCTCCTGCATCCAGCCCAAAACGTGATTCCCAAAACCGACAGCAGCTAAGCAAAGGCCGCGAATGGCCGATAGCTGCTGCCCCGGGTTGGAAGCTCGACCGTCTGCAAACGCTGCAGAGCGGCCCCTTGATGGCGCAGGGCCGCTTTAGACGGGAGCGGAACTCAGTCCGAGAGAAGGAGGACCCGTGTTCCGGGAGGAACGTCGTCCTTCTTCAGGTCGTTCGGAAGGAGGATTGGCACCGTGAGGACTGCGGGCCGGGGACCCGAGCCATAGTTGAGCAGCTCAATGCCCTTGACACATGTGTCACGCACCGAGCCATCGCCTAGCTCAAGTCGAATTGCCGAGCCAACTTTCACCACTGGACCGCCAGTAGCTGCGGCCGGCCCGGGCGCGAGAACGCAGCCCCGTCCAGTGATTTGAAAGGCGTGCTCTACGACGAAGAGGAGCTTCATGGCCATAGATGGTACGAGGTCCGCTTCCGCTGCAGCGCTGCCGTCTGCTTCAGGCTGAGGCTGTAAGGGGTCTTGCCTCGACATCGGTCTCGGGGAGCAGGAATACATTCGTTCCAGGAAGAACGTCCTCCTTCCGGATGTCCGATGGGAGAGGGATCAGAACAGTGATGATGGCTGGGCGGGGACGTGCTCCGAAATTGAGCATCTCCAGCCCTGCGACGTGGGCCTCCCGTACAGTTCAGTTTGCAAGCACAAGGCGGAGAGGTGCCCCGAAAGCACCGCCTTCGCATCGGAGCGTCCATCTGGAAACTCCGAGTTCGGTCGCTCAAGGGGAAGAACGATCCATGGGAGGTGGGGCTACCCCATCAAACGTTTCAACTCGAGTGCAGTCATCAGCGTGAACCGGGAGGGCTTGAAATCAACAGAATTCACGACGAGTCGGCGAACACGGACGGAAGCGACCATTCCAAGAGGCTGCAAGACATGTTCAACGCCGCGCAGGATGCCCCGGCTAGCCTCTTCGACAAGCCCTGGTTGGGTATCTTCCGGCTCAACGGACTCCACATGGACTGACGTCTGACCATCCGATGTGAGGTGGACCTCCGCGTCGAAGATGACCACTGAACTGCCACCGCCTGCGTTCTGGCGAACCTCGTGGATGTTGAGTTGAATCATTCTCTGCAGTCGTTGCGATGGGTGGCGAATCGTACCTGCCGACGGCGATTCCGAAGTCCGCTTCCGCTGGAGGCTGTGTGAGAACGCTGCGGCGGCTTCATTGATCGTCAACTGGACTGTCCCTGGTCGGGCATAGATCCAGTTAGCCACACCAAGCTGTGTGTCTCCGTCGCGTCCCCCAGCGCAAGCAGCTTGCGCCGCGCATTGGGAATGCCTGGACGAGCGCGAAGCTGAAGACGACACCGCCGCGCCGGCTGTCCGCGAGAGCTGATGGCTTCGGATGGGATGATCCGCGTCAGGGCTGATCAACTCATCATCGTGCCCCCCGCCACCTGGATCACCGCGCTCCCGCATGTCCCTATGATGAGCCACTGACCGGGCGCCATCGCGCCCCTTTCAACTGGCGCCACATGATGACGACTGCCCCGCTGCATGACGCATGGACCCTGCGAATCGATGATGTCTGGCGCCGCGCGCCTGAACTTGCCGGTTCACAGCTCGTGGCCGAGATCGATGCACTGGCCACGGAGCGGCCCGCCACCGATGCCCGCGCCCTCTTCGAACGGGCCTGCGCCCGCGACTCGGCCGGCCAGGAAGCCGACGCGGAACCGCTCTACCGCGCAGCCCTGCAAACGGGGCAGCTCGACCCTTATCGCCAGACGCGTGCCGTCATCCAGCTTGCCAGTACCCTGCGCTGGCTGGATCGGCTGGACGACAGCGAAGCGCTGCTCATCGAAGAACTGGAGCGCCACCAGCGTCCGGGCCATGACGCCCCGCTGCATGACGAGGCACGCGCCCTGCTCGCCCTCACCTATGCCGCGCAGGGGCGTGGCCGTGAAGCCGCCGGCCTCGCCCTGGCCACACTCGCGCCGCACCTTTCACGCTACAACCGTTCGACGCTGACCGCTGCTCGGCAGCTCGTGGCGGAGGTCTGGGAGCGAGAACCCGTGATGGCGGGCCCGGCACCGGTGGAGCTCACCGAAGGCCGCTTCCTGCTGCGGCCCTACCGCCCCTCGGATCTGGCGGCGTTTGTCGCGGGGGTGCTGGAATCCCACCAGACCATCGGTCGGTGGATGAAGTGGGCCCATGCGGGGTTTTCCACCGCCGATGGTGCCGAATGGCTGGCCCATTGCGCGCGAGGCTGGCAGAGCGGGACCTGCTATGAATTCGGCATCTTTGATCGCGAGACGGGTGACTTCATCGGCGGCGCTGGCCTCAACAGCCTGCACCCCGTGCATCCGTTCTGCAATCTCGGCTACTGGGTTCGCGACAGCCGTCACCGGCAGGGTGCAGCCTCGGCAGCGGTTCGCGCCCTGAGCCGTCACGCGTTCGACGCGCTGAAACTCGCCCGCGTGGAGATCGTGGTGGCGCAGGGCAACGAAGCCAGCCTCGCCGTGGCCCGCAGGAGCGGCGCCCGCCACGAAGGCGTGCTGCGCAACCGCATACGCGGCGTGGAAGGCCGCGCGGAGGATGCGCACATGTTCTCGCTGGCGCCCGGTGCGACTTGAAGAACCGTTGATCTGGCTGGCCGAGCTGGCCGGGCTGACCAAGGTTAGCCCCGAGCGATCTCCAGCGTGCCCGGACTCAACCCGGGATGAACGCGCCAATCAGCGCCAGCGCGAGGAAACCACCGCCCAACACGATGCCGATCCAGTTCAGGATCCCGAAACCGTCATTGCGGGGATGGCCGGGCGTGGCGGCGTCATTCATCGCGTTCATCGCGCCCTGCACGGGCAACAGGAACAGTGGGCTGAAGAACGTGAGCCACCAGGCTGCGTCAACGCCCTTCCACAACAGTGAGGTCACCACCCAGCCCGCCGCCAAGGCCGTGGCATGGACCGTCACGCCGACGCCGCCCTGAGCGTCTCGCACGCGGGTGAACAAGGCCCAGATGAAGAGCACCGAGAACAGGGCGCGGAGCGCGGGAACGATGGATGACTTCTCACGTGTGCGCACCAGGCGCCACTGCTTGTAGAACCAGTACACGCTGTAGAACTGAAAGGTGACTGTGCACATCACCAGCAGCTTGAACGGCGACACGGAGAACCACATGGGGTCGCCCTGGGGCCGCTCGGGCGACACGGCCGCCACATGGGCCTCGGGCGGCGCGTAGCGCGCGGCGATGTCGAAGTCGGCGTGGCCGGGTTGGGCTGGTTCGCCCGGTTGAGCCGGGGCGAACGGTGGTTGCTGGGACATGAGGTTTCCTCCCTGGAGACAGTGACACAACGGCAGCCGGCGGCTTGGATGGAGTCTGGGCTCATTGGCCGACCGGTGCCTGGCCCGGGATGATGCCCGGGGCCGCAAACCCTGCAGCGCTGCTCCACGCGCCCAAGCCTCCATACCGTGAACCTTTGCATGAACAGCCAGGGAAAGCGCGGCCTGGGCCCGGCGCGCAGCCACGGGCACAATCGCTCGATTCGCGGGTTCCAAACCGGGAGAGCTCATGTTTGATCACGTCAAGTTCGGCGTCAGGGACTATGCGGCCAGCAAGGCGTTCTATCTGAAGGCGCTGGCTCCGCTGGGGATCACCCACTTCAACGAGGCGCCCAACGGGATCGAGATCTGCGGTGAAGGCGAACCTTCGTTGTGCTTCTACCAGACCGATGAGAAGCCCGCCCATCTGCACCTGGCGTTCATGGCCAAGAGCCGCGAACAGGTCGATGCCTTCTATCGGGCGGCGCTGGACGCCGGCGGCAAGGACAACGGCCCTCCCGGCGACCGCCCGCAATATCACGTGGGCTACTACGCCGCGTTCGTGATCGACCCGGACGGCCACAACATTGAAGCTGTCTTCCATCAGCGCTGACGGGCCGGTGGCCGGGTCATCCATCTGGCCATCCACCCGGCCATCCCCATGGCGATCAACACGGCCGAAGCGCGCAGCCAAGCGCGTGGAGAATAGGTGCTCATGGCACAAGGTAAACGGATATCGGTGGAGATCGACGCTGGCGCTTTGCAGTCGATCAAGGACCTCGGCGCGGCGGCCCGCGCCGCCCGCACGGCCGCAGGTGAAAGCCAGGGGGCCGCTGCCACACGGCTGGGCGTTCACGTCCAGACGATCGGCCGGATCGAATCCGGCGAGCCCGGCGTCGCCATCGGCCACGTCTTCGGCCTGCTGGCGCTTTATGGCATCACCCCTGCCGCGCTGAGCTGATCTCCCAGATGTAAACAGCTGCATCACCGCAGGCACGGCGAATGCCGCTCCTGTACGCTCGCGCTCGCAAGGGGATCCCCCGCTTCGAAGAGGTCCACGCATGGTCATCGAGAGAGTCTGGCTGCGGTGGCTGGTCGCCACATTGGCATTCGTGGGAGCCACCTGGCTCAACATGAAGCTGCAGCCGGTCCTGGACAGCCGCGCGCCGTTGATGCCTTATTTCCCGGCGCTGGTGATGGTGGGCCTGACCTGTGGCCTCACGCCGGCTCTGGTCCTGCTGCTGGCCGCCTGCATGGCCATGCTGTATTGGTGGATCCCGCCGGCAGGCCAGATCTGGCCCATTGAATCGGTGGCCGATGGCGTCCTGCTCATCCTGTTCTTCTGCGCCGGCCTGCTGGTGTCGGTGGTATCGGCCTGGGCGGGGCGCTTGATGCAGAAGGAGCGTTTGGGCCGGCGCCGGCTCAACCTGGCGCTGGCGGCAGGCCGCATGGTGACCTGGGATTGGGACGTGGCCACCGGCTTCGCCACCACGGCGGGGGGCGTGCGCGAGCTGTTCGGCACGCGCTGGAAGACCATGGACGACATGCTGGCCGGCCTGCCCGACGACGTGGCCAGGGACTTCCGGGAACGCTACCGCTATGCGGTCGAGTCCGGCGGCCGCTTCAGTTTGTCGGCCCCCATGACCCGCGGCGACAACGGCGAGGTGGTCTGGGTCCAGATCGATGGGTACGTCACCCTGGACACCAAGGGCCGCGCCGCGCATGCCTACGGCGTCGCCGTGGACGTGACCACCCAGCAGGAAGCCCTGCGCGCCAGCCAGGCCGCCGAAGAGCGCTTTCACCTGGCGCTGCAAAGTGGCAAGGTGATGGCGTGGGAGTGCGACACCCAGGGGCGCTACACCTGGGCCTACAACATCCCCATGGGCATCTCGCGCGAGGCCCTGATCGGCGCGGAGGTCGGCAGCCTGGTCGATCAGCCGCAGTACGCCGCCATCATCCGGGACGCGGTCGTGTCCGGCGATGCGGTGAACCTGGCTCAGCAGTCCACCCACAACGGCAACAGCTTCCACCTGCTCACCTCCCTGAAGCCGGTCCGGGACGCAGACGGTCAGGTGCGGCGCGTGCTGGGTGCCACGGTGGACGTCACCGAGCTCACCGCGGCCCAGGAACAGCTGCGCCGCGAAAGCCAGCGCAAGGACGCCTTCCTGGCCACGCTCGCCCACGAGCTGCGCAATCCGATGGCCCCCATCCGCTACGCCGTCACCATGCTGCGCCAGGCCCGCTCGGACGACATGCGCCATCGGGCCACGGACATCATTGCGCGCCAGTCCGCCCACATGGCGCGGCTGCTGGACGATCTGCTGGACATGAGCCGCATCACGCGCAACGTGATCGAGCTCAAGCGCCAGATCATCGACGTGCGCAGCGTGGTCCGGCAGGCGCTGGAAGCCGTGGAGCCGCTCTACAGCGAGATGCGGCACCGGGTGTCCCTCGCGCTGCCTGAAGAGCCGGTGATGGTGGACGGCGACCCGACGCGGCTGCAGCAGGTGCTGGCCAACCTGCTGGACAACGCGGCGAAATATTCACCGATCCCTGGCGAGGTTCGCGTCGATGTGGAGATCGATCACGGGCATGCCAAGGTCAAGGTGACGGACACCGGCATCGGCATCGCCATGGCGCAGCAGCCGCAGGTGTTCGAACTGTTCACCCGGCTGGATGCCAAGGGTGCGGGCCCGTCGGGCCTGGGGATCGGTCTGGCGGTGTCTCGGCAACTGGTGCTGCTGCATGGCGGCACCATCCACGTTGAAAGCGAAGGCGCGGGCCACGGGAGCCGCTTCATCGTGTGCCTGCCCCTGGTCAAGGACGTGCAGGCGCCTGCACACATCAGCGAAGCCGGCGCCCCAGGCGATGCGGCGGCTTCGTCCTGGTCCGTCCTGGTGGTGGACGACAACGCCGATGCGGCGGATACCCTTTCCGAGGTGCTGCAGGGCGCGCATTACCGGACGGCGGTGGCCTACAGCGGCGAAGAGGCTTTGGCCTGCTTCACCCGCGTCCGGCCGCGCGTCGTGCTTCTGGACATTGGCCTGCCCGGGCTCTCCGGCTTGGAAGTGGCGCGGCGGATGCGGGCCATGAGCGACGAGCCCGGTCTCATCCTCGTCGCCATCACGGGCTGGGGCCAGCATGCAGACCGCGAAGCCACTACCGACGCAGGTTTCGATGCCCACCTGGTCAAGCCGATCGAGTTCAATGAGCTGGAGCGGACGATGCAGAAGCTACTGCATGCTGGCGCGTCTTGACGGGCCTCTCTGGCCCTGGCCTCAGCGGGTCACGCAGAGCAAGTGCAAGGCTGACCAGGCCCTCGCCCATGAGCGGTGAAACAACGAATTCATGCGCGGATTGTGAGGCATGTCCCCTGGATCGGCGATGCAGGATCGGTGCCGGGATGCTCCCACCCATCAGTGGGGGTTGGCCCTGGCCACGCTTGCGCTAAGGTGCGCGTCGCGCCCGGCCTGATCGGGCGGCATCTGTTACCAAATGCATGGAGTTCGCATGAAGTCCCACCCGTTGTTCCGTCCTGTTTCCGTCGCGATTTTCTCGAGCCGCCCTGGGGTTCTGGCCATCGCCGTGGCGGGGGCCGCCTTGCTGGGCGCCTGCGGCAAGCAAGGCGCAACGCTGGGCGAAGGTGGCTCGGAGATCAGTGGATCGGCGGGCCCTGCGGGTGCCAGCAAGGCCAATCGCGAACTGCTCAAGTGCGAGGCGCCGGTGGCCACGCTGGCGCTGGTGGAGAACCCCAACGGCTACACCGTGGTCGGCGCCCACAACCTGCCCAACACCCCGTTGCCGCTGGTGCGGCTGCTGGCGCAGCAAAGCGGTTGTTTCCGTGTCGTCGACCGCAATGCAGGCCTGCGCGCCACCATCAAGGAGCAGGAGCTCAAGGAGGCCGGTGTGCTGCGCAAGGAAGGCAGCACGGTCGCCAAGGGCAAGGGTTATGAAGCGCAATACACACTCACGCCCAGCCTCACCTTCAGTGAGCAGGATGCTGGCCGTCAGGTAGGCGGCCTGCTGGCCATGATTCCCGTGCTCAACAAATTCGTGGGTGCCGCCGAGCAGGTCAAGCTCAAGGAGGCGCAGGTGGCGCTGCTGCTCACCGACAACGAAACCACCGAGCAGGTAGCCGCCGCCACGGGTTCCGTTCGCGTCACCGATCTGGGCATGGGTGGCCTGGTGCTGGGCAAGCTCGGCGGCGCTGCTGGCGCGGGCTGGGCCAATAGCAATGAAGGCAAGGTCATCGCCGCCGCCTTCCTTGATGCCCACAACCAGCTCGTCATCCAGGCCCGCGCGCTCGCCGCCAAGGACCTGCCGGAGCCAGTCCCCACCCGCAAGGCAAAGACCGCGCAGGCCGGCACCGCCTCCTGAGGCGGCGCGGGGGATCACAGGTTTTTACAGGGGTCCTCGCGATTGGGCGCCGGGGCGCGCTGAACCTGGTCATAGGTACCAGCGCCGGCGGCGCTGTCCGTTTCCAGATAGGCCACCGCCTCGATGTCACTGGCCGGCACCCCCGCCGCCTGCAGGTAGACCGGCACCGCCACATCACGGCGAACATGGCCATTGCCCGCGATCAGCACCACCCGGCGGGCGCCCTGGGCCCGGGCATTGAGCATGGCCTGCGCCATGGCCGCATCCCGCGCCCGCTGCGCATTCACCATGCCGGGCAACATGGCTTCCGGCATCGCACCGCAGTGACCGTCCTGGATTTCACGCGCCAGTGTCTGCTGCTGGGTGTCTGCCCAGGGCGTGTGGCCACGCAGGGCCAGCAGGTCCTGTGGCCAGGCCGCATCGCCCTCGCGCACGATGCGACGGACCTGATCCCGCTCCAGGTTGCCACCACGAAGAGGCGCCTCGCTGTGCACCACCACGTCAAACACCGGCTGGTGCAGCGGCCAACGCCATCCCTTGCGGTCGAACCGGCCGGCCTCCAGCACCTCGTCCACGGCGCCAGGATGCTGCTGGCGCGCTGCGGCTACCGCATCGTCCCGGTCCCGGGCCATCTGCTCCACCACCACCACCGTCTTCGGCTCCTGCGCCAGCAACTGGCGCAAGCGTTCGGCGCGGGCCTGGTGATGGGCCGGGTTGTCGTGAACCTCGCCGAGCAGGACAAACGGCGCATCCGGGCGGGATGCAACGGCTGCGCCGGCATTCAGGCTGGTGGCGGATGCGCGGGGCGCGTCAGCACTGCTGCAGCCCGCCAGTGTCAGGGACATCACCAGCGGCAGCGCAAAGGCTGGGGCCAGGCCGTGGGCGCTCAAGCGGTTCATCAAGCGCCGGGACTTCCGGGGCAGGACTGTGTTCATGGACGTCATTCCTCAAGGGGGACCAAACGGGAACAAGCCTGGCGAGAAGCGCAGGGGAACGTCGGCATGAGCCGGGTTCTCCACAGGACGCTCGTGAGCTGGGAACGGCCGCTATTGTCGCCCTGCCGGCACACCCTCAGTGCGATGACGGCCGCGGCCGCTCACGGCCCCCTCCCCATGAAACGCAACGAGGCCCCGCAGGGCCTCGTTGGAGAGTGGGCGAGTGGAGCGCTCGCAGCCGCTCAACGGATGCTGGACATCTCACGCATCGTCTTCACCGCGCCAGCCCCCATGGCGGCGCCAAACCGCTTGGCCAGGCGTTCCGCCACGTTGTCGCGGGGCGTGTAGTCGACCACGTCCTCGGCCTTCACCACTTCACGGGCCACATAGTCCAGATTGCCCGTGCCATCGGCCAGGCCCATCTGCACGGCCTGCTCACCATTCCAGAACAGGCCGGAGAAAGTCTCCGGTGTTTCCTTCAGGCGGGCACCACGGCCCTCGCGGACCACCTTGATGAACTGCTGGTGGATCTGGTCCAGCATGGCCTGCGCATAGGCCTGCTGCTTGGCGGACACTGGAGAGAACGGATCCAGCATCCCCTTGTTCTCACCCGCCGTCATGAGGCGGCGCTCGACGCCCAGCTTTTGCATCAGCCCGGTGAACCCGAAGCCATCCATCAGCACGCCGATGGAGCCCACCACGGAAGCCTTGTCCACATAGATCTCGTCGGCACCGGCCGCGATGTAGTAGGCGCCGGAGGCACACATTTCCTCCACCACCACGTAGACCTTCTTGTTGTGCAGCGCCTTCAGGCGGCGGATCTCGTCATTGACGATGCCCGCCTGCACCGGGCTGCCGCCCGGCGAGTTGATACGCAACACCACCGCGGCACTGTTGGGATCTTCAAAGGCGCTCTTCAACGCGGAGACGATCAGCTCCGCGCTGGCCTCCGTATCCGCCGCAATCTCGCCGCGCACTTCCACCAGCGCGGTGTGCGGGCCTGCGGCCGGTCCGCCGTGATGGCGTTGCGAGAACAGGCCCCAGGCCAGCAACAGGACCACGGAGGCCCAGATCAGGCGGAAGAAGATCTTCCAGCGGCGTTCGCTGCGGCGTTCACGCAGGTAGTCGTGGGCGAATTGCTCCAGCACCTGTTCATAGGGTCGCGGGGCCGCTGCGGCACCGGCCACGGCCGGCGGCGGCGGCGCGCGGAACATGTCTTCCGGGCGCGGCGTGGCGTCCGGAATGGGTGGCGGCAGATCGTTCGGGTTCTGATTCATTCAGTCCTCAAAGGCGGGACGTGTGTCCCGTGAAGGGTACCAATAGACCTGTCCGTCGCGCTCGCGGACGTCCAGGCGGGTCAGGCCGATGCGGCCACACATGCCGGTCACGCAGCGCCCATCCAGCGGGTGATATACGGCGCCGTGGATGGAGCAGATGATGTAGCGCTTGTCCCGGTCCAGGAACTCGCCTTCCTGCCAGTCCATCTCGGTAGGCACGTGGGCACAGCGGTTCAGGTAGGCCACCACCTGCCCCTCGAAGCGCAGTGCAAAAGCGGTGGCGGACTGACGGAAATGCAGCACATCGAAGGTGTGGGCCTTGCCCTTTTCCTCCAGCGCGTCGGAGGGGCAGAGCAGCACGGCGGCGCTGTCGTCCGACTTTTGGTCGGGCTTCGGGCCAGGCTTGGGGTCGGGCTTTGGCCCGGGCTGGTGGGTATCGGTCATGAGTGGTGGAAAACCGGCGCGCCGCTCAGGCGTTGGCCAGCAGCCAGGCCTGCAAGCTGGGTACATCGTGCGCCACCAGCAGCGGGTCATAGGCCCGCAGCGATTCGTGGGCATGGGCGCCATAGGTCACCGCCACTGCCGGGCAGCCCGCATTGCGGGCCAGTTCCAGGTCGTGGCTGGTGTCGCCGATCATCAGCGTGCGCTCCGGCTCAGTGCCGAACTCCCGCATCAGTTCCAGCAACATGCGGGGGTCAGGCTTGCTGGCGGTCTCGTCAGCGGTACGGGTGCCATCAAACAGGCGCTGCATGGACACGGCAGCCAGCGCCTCGTTCAGGCCCCGGCGGCTCTTGCCCGTGGCCACGGCCAGCCAGTGATGGCGGGCCTTCAGCGCCTGCAGCATCTCGGGCACGCCATCAAACAGGGTCACCTCATGGGCCGAGGCAAAGTAGTGCTGCCGGTAGCGCTCGCCCAGCGCCGGGTAGTGCGCGCGGTCCAGGCCCGGCAGCGCATAGGTCAGCGCCTCCACCAGGCCCATGCCGATCACATAGTTCGCGCGCTCCCGGCTGGGCGGCTCCAGCCCCAGGTCCGCGGCAGCCGACTGCATGCACTTCACGATCAGCGCGGTGGAGTCGAACAGGGTGCCGTCCCAGTCGAAGACGATCAAGTCAAAACGTTGTGGCATGGGCAATAACGGATGGGGCAACAGGCAATCAGCGGTGGGGGCGGGCGGGGCGACATCCTGGCAATGGCTTCAGGCGGTCTCAAGCGGTCTCAAGCGGTCTCAAGCGGCTTCAGACAAGCTTTAGACGGCTTGAAACGGCTTCAGCGACCGCCCTCGGCCTTGCGCAACGCCAGCAGCAGATTCTCACAGCTTGCCGGCAAGGGTGCCGTTAACGTGAGTTCGGCGCCACTGGCCGGATGGGTGAAGCGCAGCTCCTTCGCATGCAGGAACATGCGGTCAAAACGCATCGGCCCGCGCGCCAGCGCCCGGTTCGCCTCGAAATCCCCGTATTTCGGGTCTCCGACGATGCTATGGCCCTCGTGCGCCAGGTGCACACGAATCTGGTGGGTGCGCCCGGTCTTGATGGTCACCTCCAGCAGGCTGTGCTGCGGCAGCGCCTCGGTCACGCGGACCAGGCTGATGGAGCGCTTGGCCTGCTCGGCCGCTGGATCATGCGAATGGGGCACCGCACGCACCCAGCGTTCGCCGTCATGGCCCACGAACTTGAGCAGCGGTACGTCGATGACCTTCTTGGACGCCGCCCAGCGGCCCCAGACCAAGGCTGCATACCGCTTGCCCGTCTCCCGCTCCCGCAACTGGTCCTGCAGGTGGTTCAGCGCGCTGCGCTTCTTGGCAATCATCAGCAGCCCGGAGGTTTCCTTGTCCAGCCGGTGCACCAGTTCCAGAAACTTGGCCTGCGGGCGGGCGCGGCGCAGTTGCTCGATCACCCCGAAGCTCACCCCGGAACCGCCGTGCACGGCCACGCCAGCAGGTTTGTCCACCACGATCAGGTGCTCGTCCTCATAAACCACCGGGAATTCACGCCCTGGCACATCCGAGTCATCCGACTTCTCCGCCAACCGCAAGGGCGGTACACGAACAACATCCCCTGACGCCAGGCGGGAGTCCGCGCTGCAGCGCCCCTTGTTGATGCGCACTTCCCCCGAACGGATGATCCGGTAGACCAGGGTCTTGGGCGCGCCCTTGAGCTCGCGCATCAGGAAGTTGTCCAGGCGCTGGCCTTCGGAGCCCTCGTCCACGGTCAGCAGCCGCACCTGGGGGGACAACACCTCGGCCGGAGTGGGCGCGGCCGCTGCGATGCTGGTTTTGGCGCCGACGCTCTGGCTGGCATTGACGTTGGCGCTGGCGTTAGTGGCCTGGGCCTTCACTGGCACGCCCGCCTTTGCAGCGGCCGGCTTCCCGGCCTGCTGCCCGGGCGCCCGTGGCGGCTTCGCCGGGCCGCTTCCCGCGCGCCGCTCGGCCGGGGCCGCACGGCTGCCGGCGGCCTTGCCAGACTTGGCAACGCCCCCTTGGAAGGCCCGCTTCGGGGCGTCCCCTGACCGCGTGGCACCCCGGGCAGTCCCTGGGGCGGCCTTGCGGGCTTTAGCCCCTATAATGCTGCTTGCCACGTTCGCGTTGTAAGTGTTTGATTTTTCTCATTTTACCTGTGCGGGCACTTATGTAGAGGCCTGTTCAGACCCTGGGCAGACCCCGTGAGTGAAGCCGTTTGCGGCAACCCACACCTGCTAAAGGTGTTACAACACGGGCAACAACAGTGTGGCAATGGTTGTGCAACGTCCTGTCAGTCGTGTCGGGCCTTCTCCCCAAGTGAGCAGGCAGTCCAGACCTCAGGACGGAAGAGCAACGTCGTCAGAACCATGCCGTGTGGCCGCTTCAATATTTCAGGCGGTGCCGGTTAAACAACAAGGTTTCACGACGTCAGGATGAGGGCTTTCACTCACGTCCTGGCGTCAGCGCCCAGGCATTCAGTCCGGATGATTCCCCCAGTCCCCCTCACCCCCCGCCGCTTGCGTGCGCGTCCCGGTTCTGCCCGGACGCTGGTCACCGGCCGTGGGCGGGCCGTGCCCTCGATCCGATCGAGGACACGCTTGCGGGCCGGAACAGACGGATCGGGGCCCGACGCGCACGCGCCAACGCTGCATCACTAAACGGACGTCTTGTCCGTTGTCTGCAGTCCAGGGCGATTCCTTCCACGGTTCTCTCGCGTTTCTCGTGCATCGGTTGAGTCGCCCGCCGGTCAATGAAATGACGGCGGCGATTCTGATGTAGTTCGGCCGAGAACACATTCCGGCCGTGGAGGAGAACTGATGAAGCGCATGCTGATCAACGCGACGCAGCAGGAAGAGCGTCGCCTGGCCATCGTCGATGGACAAAAGCTGCTGGATTTCGAGACCGAAATCGAAGGGCGCGAACAGCGCAAGGGCAATATCTACAAGGCGGTTGTGACGCGCGTCGAGCCGTCGCTGGAAGCCTGCTTCGTGGATTACGGCGAGGACCGTCACGGCTTCCTGCCGTTCAAGGAAATCTCCCGCCAGTACTTCCGCGAAGGCGCGGACGTGCGTTCCGCCAAGATCCAGGACGTGATCAAGGAAGGCCAGGAACTGCTGGTCCAGGTGGAAAAGGAAGAACGCGGCAACAAGGGCGCAGCCCTGACCACCTTTGTCTCGCTGGCCGGCCGCTACCTGGTGCTGATGCCCAACAACCCCCGCGGTGGTGGCGTGTCCCGCCGCATCGAGGGTGAAGACCGCGAGGAGCTGAAAGAAGCCCTCGACCAGCTCGACTACCCCAAGGGCATGTCCCTGATCGCCCGCACCGCAGGCATCGGCCGCAATGCCGCCGAGCTGCAGTGGGACCTGAACTACATGCTCAAGCTGTGGACCGCCATCGACGAGGCGGCCCACGGTGGCAAGGGCGCCTTCCTGATCTATCAGGAATCGTCGCTGGTGATCCGCGCAATCCGCGACTACTTCACCGCCGACATCGGTGAAATCCTGATCGATACGGACGACATCTTCGAGCAGGCCCACCAATTCATGAGCCATGTGATGCCGGAGACGGCGCACAAGGTCAAGCGTTACCGCGATGACGCGCCGCTGTTCAGCCGTTTCCAGATCGAGCACCAGATCGAGACGGCCTTCAGCCGCACGGTGAACCTGCCCTCGGGCGGCGCCATCGTGATCGATCACACCGAAGCGCTGGTGTCGGTGGACGTGAACTCGGCCCGCGCCACCCGTGGCGGCGACATCGAGGAAACGGCCACCCGCACCAACCTCGAGGCGGCCGACGAAATCGCCCGCCAGATGCGCCTGCGCGATCTGGGCGGCCTGATCGTCGTGGACTTCATCGACATGGAGGAGTCCAAGAACCGCCGTGACGTCGAGCAGCGCCTGCGCGACGCCCTGCGCCAGGACCGCGCCCGTGTGCAGTTCAGCTCGATCAGCAAGTTCGGCCTGCTGGAACTGAGCCGCCAGCGTCTGCGCCCGGCCCTGTCCGAAGGCAGCCACATCACCTGCCCGCGTTGCAACGGCACCGGCCACATCCGCGACACCGAGTCCTCCGCGCTGCAGATCCTGCGCATGGTGCAGGAGGAGTCGATGAAGGACAACACCGCCGCCGTGCACGTGCAGGTGCCGGTGGAAGTGACCAGCTTCCTGCTCAACGAGAAGCGCACCGAGATCACCAAGATCGAACTCAAGCAGCGCGTCACCGTGCTGCTGGTGCCCAACAAGCATCTCGACACGCCCAACTACAAGCTGGAACGCCTGCGCCACGACGACCCGCGTCTGGAAAACCTGCAGGCCAGCTACACCATGATCGAGGAGCCGCAGGACGAGGTGGGCATCACCCGTCGTGGCGCCGAGAAGCAGAACAAGCAAGAGCCCGTGATCAAGGGCATCCTGCCGGAGCAACCCGCGCCGATGCCGGTGCCGGCCCCTGCCAAGGCAGCCGCCGAGCCCGTGGCCGCGCCGGCCCCTGTGGCCGCGCCTGCCGCACCGGTGGATGCGGGTGGTGGTTTCTTCGGCTGGATCAAGAGCCTGTTTGGCGCGACCCCGGCACCGGCCCCTGCGCCGGAACCGGCCGTCAAGGCCACCGAGCCGGGCCGCAAGGAACGCGGCGAACGCCAGGGTGAACGCGGCGGTCGTGGTGATCGTTCGCGTCGTGGCGAGCGCGGTGAGCGCGGTGAGCGTGGTGAGCGTGGTGAGCGCAGCGAACGGGGTGACCGTGGCGAGCGCGGCGAGCGCGGCGAAGCCAAGGCGCGCGACGGCAAGGGCCGTGGCGAAGGTCGTGGCGAAGGTCGTGGTGACGGTCGTGGTGAAGGCCGCGGTGAAGGCCGCCCGCAACAGGACGGCGCACCGCGTGGGGAACGTGGTGAGCGTACCGAGCGCGGTGATCGGGCCGAACGCGGCGAACGTGCAGAACGTGGTGACCGCAACGAACGCGGTGGCCGCCGCAATGAGCCGCGTGCCGACAAGCCGGAAGTGACCGCCACCGAAGGCGCCCCGCGTCAGGAACGTGCGGACCGTGGTGAGCGTACCGACCGTGGTGAACGCGCTGAGCGTGGTGAGCGCGGTGAAGGTGGTGGCCGTCGTCGCCGCGAAGAGCGTGGTGACCGCGCCCCTCGCAACGAAGGCGCTGTCGAGGCCGCACAGGAGCAGACGCTGGCCTTGTCCGGCACGGAAGCCGCCAATACCGAATCGCCGACCGCATTCGCCGACACACTGCCGGATGGCCTGGCGCTGAACACCGAAACCGGTGAAGAGCGTGGTAGTCGCCGTCGTCGTCGTCGTGGCAACCGCGGTGAACGGGGTGCCGAAGGCGCGGAAGGCGCAGAAGGCATCGACGCGTCCCTGGACGGCCAGACCGCGCAGGCTGACGTTGACGTCACCGAAGCTGCCGAGCCCGTGGGCAACGTCGCTGAAGGTGAAGCGCCTACTGGCGAAGAAGGCGAAGGCCAGGCGCGTGACGGCCGCCGCCGCGGCCGTGGGCGTGACCGCTATCGCCGCGATCGCCGTGAGGGCGAGGCGGGTGGCTCCGAAGCCGGTAGCGCTGAAGGTAGCGCCGAAGGTGTCGCCCAGGGTGAGCACGCTGAAGCACCGCAACAGGTGGCATCGGTGGGTGAATCTGTGGAGCAGGCTCCTGCCCCTGTGGCCGCGCCCGCTCCGGTGGTAGCAGCCCCCGCACCAGCACCCGTGGCCGCTGCCCCGGTGCCTGTGGCCGCACCGGCCCCGGCCCCGGCCCCTGTGGCTCCGGTCGTGCCCCGCTTCGAACTGCCGATCGCCGATCTGAGCGCTGTCGCCGAAGGCGCCGGCCTGGTCTGGGTGAACAGCGATGCGGACAAGATCGCCTCCGTGCAGGCGGCCATTGCAGCGGAACCAAAGGCCGCCAAGCTGGGCCGTGAACCGGCCCCGGTGACGGTGGTGGACGAAGGTCCGCTGGTGCTTGTGGAAACTCGCAAGGATCTCAGCCAGTTCAAGCTGCCCTTCGAGGCCTGAAACGACTGAAGGCGCCCCGGCGCTTTCAGTCCGCGCAGCCGCCGCGGCCTCTCGCCCGGCGGCTTTTTCTTTGTTGGCACGACCCGTGCCTTGTCTGAACGCCACTCATCGTGGCAGCGATCCCGCCGGGAGATCCCCTTGAGCTCATCCTCCGTCTCCACCCCGCCGCTGGGCGCCGGTCAGGCTGCCGCCGCCGCGCCGAAGATGCCCTCGCAAATCCCCTTCATCATCGCGAATGAAGGCTGCGAACGCTTCAGCTTCTATGGGATGCGCAACATCCTGACGGTGTTCCTGATGACCAGCCTGCTGCTGGCCATTCCGGAACCGCTGCGCAAGGGCGAAGCCAAGGAGGTGTTCCACACCTTCGTGATCGGGGTCTATTTCTTCCCGCTGCTGGGCGGCTGGCTGGCCGACCGCTTCTTTGGCAAATACAACACCATCTTCTGGCTCAGCCTGGTGTACTGCGCGGGCCATGCCTGCCTGGCCATCTTCGAGAACAACCTGCACGGCTTCTACACCGGCCTGTTTCTCATTGCGCTGGGCTCAGGCGGCATCAAGCCGCTGGTGAGCTCCTTCATCGGCGACCAGTTCGACAAGACCAACCGATCGCTGGCCCAGAAGGTGTTTGATGCCTTCTACTGGATCATCAACTTCGGGTCCTTCTTCGCCTCGCTGCTGATGCCCATCTTCCTGGACCGTTTCGGCGCCAGCGTGGCGTTCGGCATCCCGGGCGTGCTGATGTTCATCGCCACCGCCATCTTCTGGAGCGGCCGCCGCCGCTACGTGCATGTGGCGCCAACCGCGGCCCAGGACCCGCACGGGTTTCTGAAGGTGGTGCGCACCGCCTTGCTGGCACGGCGCGACGGTGAAGGCCGTCCCGGCCTGACCGTCGCCGCCATTGGCGGCCTGCTGGCCATTGCCGCCCTGGCGATGTCGCCGCAATGGGGCTTTGTCATCGCCTTCTGCTGCGCGCTGGTGCTGGTGCTCGGATTTGGCGGCGTGGGCGCCTGGATGCAGCTGCCGCGAGCTCGTGGCCCCCATCCGGCTGAAGCCGTGGAAGGCGTTCGCACCGTGCTGCGCCTGCTGGTGCTGTTTGCGCTGGTCACGCCATTCTGGTCCCTGTTCGACCAAAAGGCCTCCACCTGGATCCTGCAGGCCGACCAGATGGCCAAGCCGGAATGGTTCAAGTCGTCCATGATGCAGGCGCTGAATCCGGCGCTGGTGATGATCCTGATCCCGTTCAACAACCTGGTGCTCTACCCGCTGCTGGAACGTGCCGGCGTGAAGCTCAATGCGCTGCGCCGCATGGGCGCGGGCATCGCGCTCTCGGGCCTGGCCTGGATCGTGGTGGGGGGCCTGCAACTGTGGATCGATGGCGGACAGAACGTGTCCATCGTCTGGCAGGTGCTGCCTTATGCGCTGCTGACCCTGGGTGAGGTGCTGGTCTCGGCCACCGGCCTGGAGTTTGCCTACAGCCAGGCACCGCTGGCCATGAAGGGCGTGATCACCAGCTTCTGGAACCTCTCGGTGACCATCGGCAACCTGTGGGTGCTGGTGGCCAACGCCAGCGTCAAGGGCGAGGCCGTGACCGGCTACATCAAGAGCACGGGCACCAGCGTGACCGCGTTCCAGATGTTCTTCTTCGCCGGCTTTGCGCTGGCCGCAGCACTGCTGTTTGCCTGGTATGCGCGGGGCTACAAGCTGCAGAACCACTATCGGGACTGATAGCGGACTGATAGCGGACAGATACCGAGACCTTCACGAACCCAGGGGCGAGGCGAGTCCTTCCAGCGTCGCCGCCATCACCTCGCGCCCCTGCTGCAGCACCTGCTGCTTCCACTCATCGGTCTCGACATAGAAGGCCGCACGGATGTTGCGCTTGATCGCCAGGCGCTGCTCGTGTGGCGCCTCGGGATGGCAGGCCAGCCACTGGTCCGCGCGCAGCGCGTCCAGCACCACCCGGCCCGGCAAGGTGCCGTACTCGAGCGTCAAGCCGTTGTATTCAGCCTGGGGGCAGGCGGGCATCACGCCCTGGTCCAGCGTGCCGCCCAGCACGGCGGAGGAGGAGTTGCCCTCCTCGGCGCTGGTGACCTGCGCCCCCCACCAGCGGCGCGCCCGCGCCAGCGAGGCGGCATCCTGCGGGCCCTTGTAGATGCGCTCGCCCACCCCCATCGGGCCCAACCCGGTATGGATGTCGACCCAGCCGATGCGTTTGCAACGCTGGCCATGCTCCTGCATCACGGCCTTGACCGCCAGATGGCTCCAGGTCGGCCCGCGCCCGGCGAAGAACAAACCGTTCGGATCCACCTGCTGCCCTCGGGAGATGGTGGCCTGGATGGCCTTGCGGCCGTGGCGCAATGCGTGCCACAGCAAGCCGGCATGGCTGGCCAGCGTGGGTGGGCAACGCTCCGGCACCAGCAGCCGCGCAATGGCCTGGTAGTCCTCATTGGTTTCCAGCGGCCCGTCGAAATCGCGGAAGTTGCGGTTCAGGTCCACGTTCTCGTGCGTGACGCGGCGCTCCCACGAGAAGCCGTGCGGGTTCAGCGCGTGCAGGTAGAGCACGGCCAGGCCATCGCGTTCGCATCGGTCATGCCAGTCGTCATCCCGCAGCAGGTCCACCTGGACGGCAGAGCCACAGAAGCCCTCGATGCCATGGCAGCCGCTGCTGATCACCAGCAGGTTGGCGGCCTCCGGCGCCCCCATGCGCACGACGTCCAGCGCCAGCCGCTCGCCGTCCCGCCCGGGCAGCGGATGCAGGTGGGAGCGCACCTGCAGGCCACGTCGCGCGGCAGCACCCAGAAACTTGTCGCGGGCCTCAGCGTAGCTGGCCGAAAAACATTGCAGGTCCATTTCGACACTCATGCTGCCGCTCCTTGCACGGCCAGCGCTTCGCGCCGGCTGCGTTCCGGGTCGATCAGCCATCCGCCCAACAGCCCGGCGATCACCAGCGCCACACCAAACACACCGACGGAGAGCTCGAAGCCCCGCGCGATGTCACCACCCATGGCTGTCACGGCATGGCCCACCACATGCGGCGCCAGCATGCCGGCACTGGTCATCAGGCCGATGTGGATGGCCAGCATGCTGCCGCGCTGACGCGTGGGCGCCAGGGTCGCGACGATGCTGTTGGCGAAGGCCGGCAGCAGGTTCACCAGCACGCTGCCGGTCAGGAACAGCGTGAGCGTGACGGCGGGCACGGCATGGCTGAAGCCCATCAGCGCCAGGGCCACGCCAGCAGCCCCACAGGCCAGCATCGGGGGGGCCACCATGGCGGCACGCACACTTGCGCCGCGCCGCAGGGCCCGCTGGGACAGGCCGGAGACCACCAGATTGCCCACGATCACCCCTACCGTGGCCACCATCACCAGCAGGCCGGACTGCACCGGCGTCATGCCTAGCCCGCGTTGCAGATACATGGGCACCCAGCTGTAGAGCAGCGCCGTGGGGAGATAGGCGCAAAAGCCCGCCACCGTGATCAGGACAAAGCTGCGGTTGAGCAACAACGCACCGTAGCGCCCCCGCACCGGTGCGCCGTCGCTGTCCTCCGGGTCACCATGCCGGCCCTCACGTCCGAAGCATTGCCACAGCACCAGCCAGACCAGGCCGACACCTGCCAGCATCAGGTAGGCCTGCCGCCAACCCAGCCGCTGGATGACCATCGGCAGGGCCAGTGCACCGGCCACCGCGCCCAGCATGATGGCCACCTGGATCAAGGCGGCCGGCAGCACCCGCTCGCGTGGCGAGTACCACTTGAAGCAGGCGTGCTGCGTCACGGCCGTGCCCGGGCCGCAACCGGCGCCCAGCAGCATGCGGCTGCCCACCAGCGCGGCGAAACCACCGCTGACGGACGTCAGGACCTGCGCCAGCATCCAGACCAGGGACATGCCCGCCAGGATCCAGCGCGTGGGCCAGCGATTGGCCAGGAAGCCCACCACCAGCCCGGAGACGGAATACAGGAAGTAGAAGGCGCTGCCGACAAAACCGAACTGCTCCGGCGTCAGCCGCAGCTCATCAATGATCTGCGGGCCGGCGAAGGCGAAGATGGTCTTGTCGAGCACGCTGATGACCATCACGGCCATCAGCAGCGCGACCATCCAGGGACGGCGGCGGTCAGCCGGCGGGGGGGAAGTGGGGAGGTCGGCCATCGCCTGCGTCCTGCTGGATCAGAAGTGGTAGTACATGCCCACCGCCGCGGTCTCGGCCGTGATGCCGAGCTGTGCGTTGGTGGTGCCGGCCTGCAGCGGCAGCGTCACGTTGTTGAACATGATGGTGGAGGCGCCGTAGTTGCGCAGCCAGCCGGCACGGGCATACAGCCCCACGCTCTTGGACAGCTCATAGTCATAACCCGCCATGATGCCCAGCGCGGAGCTGCTCACTTCCTTGCCGGTGGCCTGCTCGCGCACGCCCGAGGTGTCCCGGTAGACCATCGACACACGCGCCACATGGCGGCCTGCCGGCAGGATGAAGCCCAGCGAATAGACCGTGGCCTTGCCACCGTCCTGGATCTTCACCTCGTTCTGGTTCACGGCGGCGGACAGCACCAGGGACCCGGTGTCGTAGATGCCCGCCACGCCGGTCACGTCGGTGCGCACGGCCGCGCCGGTGATGGAGTTATTACCAAAGACCTGGTTGTAGCTCGCCGAGCCGAACCACGGACCATTGAGGTAGGTCACCACGCCGGCCCGGTTGTAGACCTTGTTCTGCGAGGTGGTGTTGGCGCCCGGCGCATACATCAGCTTGGCGTCGAAACCATTGATGCGCGGGGTCTGGTAGCTGATGGCGCGCGGCACCCGGGTGGTCACCTGCGTGGCACCGTTGCCCAGGTCACTGTTGAGCCCGTAGCTGCTAATGCCAGCGGTGTACGCGCTCTTTTGCGTGATGGCGCTGGCGAGCCAGTAGCTCATCGAATTGGTGGTCACCACACCAAACACGTCCACGAACAGCGGCAGCGTGGCGCCGAGCTGGTTGCCCAGACGCAGCGTGCCCCACTCGCGGGACTTCAGCCCCACCCATGCCGCGCGGTCCCAGAACTGGGTGGTGGTGGCCGTCCCGGTGTCGGCCTTGATGCTGGATTCCAGGTTGAATTCGGCCTTGAGGCCGCCACCCAGATCCTCGCGACCGTAGATGCCCAGCTTGGAGGTGTAGTCCCCGCCGCTCTGCATGGTCTTGGAGGCTGTGGCGTTTTCGGCCTTGGCGTAGTTCAGGCCCAGGTCGACGGTGCCATACATGGTCACCTTGTTGTCGTTGCCCGGATTGAATTCGGGCCATCGGGCCAGGTGGCTGTACAGGTAGGGCTGGACGGGATCGGCGGCCAGGGCCGACAGCGACGCACAGGCGAGGACACAACTCAGAGCGGCTTGGGAAGCTTTCATGGGGGTCTTGGCGGTCGTTGGAGAGGTCGGGGAAACCAGCTGGGTCGGCCTCTGCGCAGAGGCTCCCGGCGACCGGACTCTGATGAAGGGAGTAAGAAACAGCAATTCACGGATAGTTATAGTGATAACTGCCGCTTATTGATCGCTTTCCCGGCTTGCCGGGGTGGCGCGACTGTCCCAAAGCTCGCAACCACGGGGGCTGGCAGGCCCCCGCCGCTCCCTTTTCCAGCCCCCTCTGACGTGAAGCAACATCAACTCCTGGCCCTGGTTGCCGTGGCCGACCATGGTGGTATCAACGCCGCCGCACGGGCGCTGCACCTCACCCAGCCCGCCATCACCAAGGCCATCAAGGACCTGGAGACCGGCCTCGGCATCCGGCTGCTCTCTCGCCATACCCGTGGCGTCAACCTGACACCGGAGGGCGAGACCCTGCTGAAGCGCGCACGCCTGATCGTCAGGGAAATGCAACGGGCGCAGGAAGACGTGGGCGCGATGAAGGGCGAGCGCGGCGGGCGGCTGAGCATCGGGGTCACGCCGTTGGCCGGCCTGACCATCCTGCCGCGCGCCTTCAGTCTGTTCCGGGCGGCCTGGCCCGAGGTGGAACTCAACTTCATCGAATACACCAGCGACCAGCTCTACGACAAGCTGCAGCAGGGTGCGCTGGACTTCGCCGTGGCGGCCACCACCGGGCAGGAGCCTGCCGGCTCACTGGCCAGCGAACCCCTGTGCTCACTGCGGACCTCGCTGGCCGTGCACCGGGACAGCCCGCTGGCGCGATGCACCCAGTTGCGGGAGCTGCACGACGCCGAGTGGATCCATACCGACATCACCGACCGCTTCCCCGCCTTCCTGGCGGCGCTGTTTGGCCAGCACGGCCTGAAGCCGCCGCGCCGGGTCACCCGCTGCACGTCGCAGGCCCTGTTTCACAGCCTGGCCATGCAAAACGACGTGGTGTTCTTCTGGTCGCTCTTTGCCATTGGCATGCCGCTGCTGCGGGAGCGCTTCACACCGCTGCCGGTGGCGCAGGACCTGCCGCGGCTGAACATGAGCCTGCTGGTGCGCGAAGACGGCCTGCTGACCCGGGCGGCCGAAGACTTCGTGCGCTGCATCCGGGACGTGGCGCAGGAGGAATGGGCGGCGGTGGACTGAGCGTGGGCGCAGCGTGGACTGAGCGTGGCCGGAGAAACGTGGCTGATCGGGCGTCGTCGTCGGACCAAACCCCGGGCGCTCGCCGCGTCAGGTCTGCGGGCGCTCGCCGCCCACGCCCAAGCCCACGCCGCCACCCACCGCCCGCATGCCCCGGATGCCGGGGACCACTTCCCGCATCAGGGCCGCAAAGGCGCGCAGCCGTGCCGGTTGATGTTGTCGGGACGGGAAGACCAGCGAGAACGGCAACGGCATGGCGCACCACTGTGGCAGCAAGCGCACCAGTCGCCCTGATGCCAGGTCGTCCATCACCGCCCAGTGAGACACCGCCGCCAGGCCCAGGCCCTGCCGGGTGGCCTCGATCAGCGCAAACAGGCTGTCCGTCCCGAAACGAAAGTTCAGCGGCACCGACAACACCTCACCGCCGCCCTGCGGCCGCAGGCGGATCTCTTCGCGATAGAACGTGGTGAGTGCCAGCCACGACTGGGTCTGGAGACTGTCGGCAATCTCCGCGGGCGACCGTTGGTCCAGATCGGCCGGCAGGCGACCCGCCAGCTCGGGCGCCGCCACCAGCACCCGTGGCACCTCCGCCAGCGGCACCATGATCAGCTCCGGCCGTTCCACGTGCCCCACGACCACCGCGCAGTCCACCGCCTCGCGGCTGAAGTCCGGCAACTCGTCCTGCAGCATCCATTCCACCGTCAGCCCCGGATGCTGTTTCATGAAACCCGCCAGGACCTCCATCAGCTGATGCTGGCCAAAGGCATGCGGCACGCGCACCCGCAGCCGGCCGCTGAGCGGCTGGTTGTCCTCGCCCAGATCCTCGCTGAGCGTGTTCCAGCCGTCGATCAGCGAACGCGCCTGCGCCAGGCAGCGCCGCCCCTCCTCGGTCAGCCTGAGGCCGCGCGTGGAGCGCTCCACCAGGCGGGCGCCCAGCAGCGACTCCAGCATCTGCAGCCGACGGCTCACCGTGGGCTGGGTGGTGCCGAGTTGCTGCGCGGCGGCGGAGAAGCTGCCGGCCTCCACCACCTGCAGGAAGGTCTGTAGCAACGAGAGGCGGTCCAGGCCGCCGAGGTCTCGGGTCGCGTCATTCATACGCCAAGGGTATAGCGCTTGTGCATGCGGGCCGGCTTCCGGAGCGGCCGTGCAGCCTCAACAATTCATCCCAAGTCGTTTCGGCGACACACCCGGTGAGGCCAACCCTAGGGGCCCTCGCCGCTCCAGAAAGGTTTTCCATGTCCGCTCTTCCACTGACCGCAGCACCTGGTGCTGCTCCTGGTGCTGCTCCTAGTGCTGCACCAGGTGTGGCTCCTGGTGCTGTCTCCGGTACTGTCTCCGGTGCTGCCCCAGGGCCTGTGCCCATGGCCGCGCCAACGGTCTCGCCGCCGGGGCCGCTGATTGTCCTGATGGCCGCGTCCGCCGGGCTGGGCGCCGCCTCCCTCTATTACAGCCAGCCCATTCTGGCCGCGCTGGCCGATGACCTGCATGCCAGCCCGGCCCAGATCGGCGCCGTGCCCATGCTCACCCAACTGGGATACGCGGCCGGTATCTTGTTGCTGACCCCGCTGGGCGACCGCTTCGATCGCCGCAAGGTCATCCTCACCAAGTTCGTGCTGCTGGTGCTGACCTTGCTGCTGTGCGGGCTGGTGCCCGCCTACACCCCGTTCCTGCTGGCCAGCGCCCTGCTCGGCCTGACCGCCACGCTGGCGCAGGACGTTGTGCCCATGGCCGCCGCGCTCAGCCCGATGGAACATCGGGGCCGCATCGTCGGCCAGGTGATGACCGGGCTGCTGCTGGGTATCCTGCTGTCGCGGGTGATGAGCGGCATCGTTGCCGAGGTGCTGGGCTGGCGCTGGGTCTTCGGCCTGGCCGCCCTGGCGCTGTCCATCACCGGCCTGGTGAGCTGGCGCTGGCTCCCCTCGCTCAAGCCGGCCGCGCCCACCACGTATCCGGCCCTGATGCGCTCACTGGGCAAGCTGTGGCGTGAGCTGCCCGCGCTGCGCCGTGCGACCTTGGCCCAAGGCATGCTGTCGCTCGCCTTCAGTGCCTTCTGGTCCACGCTGGCGGTGATGCTGCATCAGCGCTTCGGCCTGGGCAGTGCGGTGTCCGGCGCCTTCGGCCTGGCGGGTGCAGCGGGCGCGCTGGCGGCACCGCTGGCCGGCCGTATCGCCGACAAGCGCGGGCCGGGGGTGGTGACGCAGGTGGGCGCGCTGATCACGGCGGTGTCCTTTGCGGTCATGTCCGTCACGCCGCTGCTGGACCGTTCCGCTGCGCTGGTGCTGCTGGTCGTCCTGGCCATCGCCTTCGACTTCGGGGTGCAAGCCGTGCTGGTTTCCCACCAGACCATCGTCTTCGGACTGGACCCGGCCGCCCGCAGCCGCCTGAACGCCATCCTGTTCACCGGCATGTTCATCGGCATGGCCACCGGTGCCGCGCTGGGCAGCGTGCTGCTCAACCATGTGGGCTGGGTAGGGGTGACCGGGCTGGCCACCTTCACCAGCCTGATCACCCTGGTGCTGCGCCTGAAGGCGGAGAAGGCGTGAGCGATCAGGGCAGGCGGGCCAGCGCCTCCAGATAACGCGGCGCCAGCATCAGCTCATCCCAGGTCAGCGGCGCGGACTGCGGCAGCAGCGCGGCGCGGCGGGCCTCGCTGTCGATGGCCGGTGCCCAGTGGCCGGCGTCCTGCGCCTGCTGCAGGCCCTCCAGCAGTTCATCGATGGCGCGGCCCTGGTCTTGCAGGCTCTGGTTGCACAGCAGCACCAGGTCACAGCCGGCGTCCAGCGCGGCCAGCGCCGCTTCAGTGAAGCCGACCGGCTGCCCTTCAATGACCCGCGCGCCCGCCATGCCGAGGTCGTCACTGAAGACGGCGCCGGCAAAACCCAGCCGTTCACGCAGGATCTCCTGCAGCCAACGCGGGCTGAAGCCGGCGGGGCGGCTGTCCACCTTGCGGTAGATGACATGCGCGGGCATCACGGCCGACAGGCTCAGGCTCAGCCATTCGAAGGGCCGAGCATCCTCGGCCAGGATGGCCTTGAGGCTGCGATTGTCCACCGGCACGTCCACATGGGAATCCGCCGTCACGAAGCCGTGACCGGGGAAGTGCTTGCCGCAGCTGCCCATGCCGGCCAGCGCCAGGCCCTGCATCAGGCTTTGCGCCAGCAGGCTCACGACACGCGGGTCCTGGTGAAAACTGCGCGAGCCGATGACACCGCTGCGCGACTGGCGGGCGTCGTCCTGATGGTCCAGGTCCAGCACCGGGGCGAAGCTCAGGTCCACACCGCAGGCGCGCAGTTCCAGCGCCAGCACCAGGCCGGTGGCCGTGGCGGCCTGCACGGCGCGCATGGCGTCTTCCATCCACAGTTCCCCCAGCGTGCGCATGGCTGGCAAGGCGGTGAAACCATCGGTGCGGAAGCGCTGCACACGGCCGCCTTCCTGATCCACGGCGATCAGAAGATCCGGCCGGATGGATTTGGCTTCGGCGCACAGCGCGGTCAACTGTGCGCGGCTCTCGAAATGGCGGGCAAACAGGATCAGCCCGCCGGTGAGCGGGTGCGCCAGGCGGCGGCGGTCGTCGGCGTTCAGCGCGGGGCCGGCGATATCGAGGATGACGGGGGCGTGCAGGGAGTCGGTCATTGGGGGGATCCAGAAAGCGCATGCCGGAGGTGTTCCTGCGGCAGCGGGGTGATCAGTCGCGCGATTCCACGACCACAAAGGCGGCGGCGTATTCGGTCTCGTCGGTGACGGTGACGTGGGCCGTGAGGCCCTTGGCCTCGAACCAGGTGGCCAGTGCGTTGTGCAGGCGGATGCCGGGCTTGCCGCTGGGGGCCTTCACCACCTCGCAGTCCCGCCAAGTCATGGGCATGCGCATGCCCATGCCGATGGCCTTGGAGAAGGCCTCCTTGGCGGAGAAGCGGGTGGCGAGGTAGGCCATGCCACGTGCCGGTACACGGGCGTAACGCTCGTGGAACACGGCCAGCTCGTGCGGACCCAGCACCTTCTCGGCAAAGCGCACGCCACGCCGTTCGAAGGTCTCGCGGATGCGGCGGATATCGCAGATGTCGGTGCCGATGCCGTAGATCATGGCGAGCTCAGGCGTAGGCGCGCTGGATGCAGCGCTGATAGTCCCGCACGGTTTCCGTGTAGCCCAGCTCCAGGGCGTCGGCGATCAGTGCGTGGCCGATGGAGACCTCAGCCACGCCCGGCACCTCGCGCAGGAAGCGGGTCAGGTTGTCTCGGTTCAGGTCGTGGCCGGCATTGACGGCCAGGCCTTGTGCCAGCGCGGCCTGGGCGGCGGCGGTGAAGCCCGCCAGCACGGTGGCCTCGCGGTCGGTGCCGAAGGCGCTGGCCCAGGTCTCGGTGTAGAGCTCGATGCGCTCCGCGCCCAGCGCGGCCACATGCGCCATGGCCTCGGGTAGCGGGTCCATGAACAGGCTCACCCGCACGCCCAGGGACTTGCACTCGGCGATCATGGGGCGCAGCCGTTCGGCATCGGCGGGCAGGTTCCAGCCGTGGTCGGAGGTGAACTGGTCTTCGCTGTCCGGCACGAAGGTCGCCTGATGCGGCCGTGTGGCGCGGATGAACTCCATCAGGTTCTGGGTCGGGTTGCCTTCGATGTTGTATTCGGCGTTTGGCCAGGCCTTGAGCAACTGGGCGAGTTCGTGGACGTCATCGGGACGGATGTGGCGGGCGTCCGGGCGCGGATGGACGGTGATGCCCTGCGCGCCGGCTTCCAGGCACAGCTGGGCGGCCCGGGTGACGCTGGGGATGCCCAGATGCCGCGTATTGCGCAGCAGCGCCACCTTGTTGACGTTGACCGAGAGCGCGCAACGCGCATCGGGGCGGGAGCCTTCGGGGGCGATCAGGGGATTCATGCGGTGGGGAACTCCGGTCAGGTCAGGAGCTTCTGGACTTCCAGCAGCACCTGTCGCGTTCTCAGCGGTCGATGGCCCAGATGATAGTGAAGCAGGCCTCGCAGCAAGGGCTTCAGCGATGAACCTGCGTCCTCGCAGGCGGCACGCAACGCCTCCATGCTGCCATGCATCAGTGCTGCCTGCAGGCGCACCAGCGCCTGGCCGGTCAGTTGGGGGGCGTCATGGGTGGGCACGACCACGCCGGCTTCCGCCGAGAGCATATACAGGCGTTCCAGGTCCACCGGAGCCTGGGTGGTGGCCAGCACGCTGAGGTCGGGCAGGAGGCCGCAATCGGCCAGCAGCCGCAGCTCGAAGGCGCGCAGCGCGGTCTGGGCGGTTTCGCCGGACTGCAGCTGAGGCAGCAAGTCGGCGTAGGCGTCGAACAGGGCGGGATGGGGGTCCTGGCGGGGCAGGAATTTCAGCAGCAGTTCATTGACGTAATAGCCGCTGAACAGTGCGGCGCCGCTGGGCAGCGTCTGGCCGCCCACCCATTCTGCGCCGCGCAGTGACTGCACCTCGGCCACGCCTTCCTCGTTCATCTTGGACGGCTTGCTCAGCGTCACCTGCAGCTTCAGAAACGGCAGCAGCACCCCGCGCAACTGGGAATACGGGCGCTTGGCCCCTTTGGCTACCACGGCCAGCCGCCCCTGCTCACGGGTGAAGAGATCCAGCACGAGGCTGGTTTCGCTCCAGTCGTAGTGATGCAGCACAAACCCTGCCTGGACGGCGGGCGGCCGTGAAGCACGAACCATCAACGTATTTCCATCACCACAACAACGCCATCTCGGCAGCCCTTATAGCCCCCGCATAGCCCCAACCACCCAGCACCCAGCACCCAGAACGCGCACCCCAGAGGGTCCGGCCCCGCCGGGCCCGACCCCTCCAGCCACATCCTTGGTCAGGGTCCCCCTGACCAACGGATGGCGCCCCTCGGGGGCAGGAGCGAAGCGACTGGGGGGCTCAATCACTCATAGCCGTAGCTGCGAAGGTGCTCCTCGGAGTCGGCCCAGCCGGAGCGCACCTTCACCCACAGTTCCAGGAACACGCGGGCCTCCATCAGCCGCTCGAGTTCCTGACGTGCCTCGGACCCGATGCGCTTGAGGCGTTCCCCGCCCGAGCCGATGATCATGCCCTTCTGCGCATCCCGCTCCACCACGATGGTGGCGGCGATGCGGCGCAGGTTGCCCTCCTCCTGCCAGCGGTCGATGATGACCGTGGCGCTGTACGGCAGTTCATCACCGGTCAGCCGGAAGAGCTTCTCGCGGATCATCTCGCTGGCGAGGAACTTCTCGCTGCGGTCGGTCAGCGCATCCTCGTCATAGAACCACTCCTGGTTGGGCAGGTAGGGTTTGAGGATCTGGAACAGGCGCAGCACGTCCGAATCCTTCTGGGCGGACAAGGGCACGAATTCGCTGAAGTTGCGGCGCTCCTGCATGCTCTTGAGCCAGGGCATCATGTCCGCGCGGCGGGTGACGGCGTCCAGCTTGTTGGCAATCAGCACCACCGGCTTGTCCTGCGGCAACAGCGACAACACCTTGGCATCGTCCTGGGTGAACCGGCCAGCCTCGACCACGAACAGCACCAGGTCCACGTCCGCCAGCACGCCTTGCACCGTGCGGTTCAGGTTGCGGTTGAGTGCGGAGCTGTGGCGGGTCTGGAAGCCGGGGGTGTCCACAAAAACGAACTGGGCTTCATCCACCGTGCGCACGCCGGTGATCCGGTGCCGGGTGGTCTGGGCCTTCTTCGAGGTGATGGACACCTTCTGCCCCACCAGCGCATTCAGCAGCGTGGACTTGCCGACGTTGGGCCGGCCGACGATGGCGATCAGCCCGCAGCGGGCATCACCTTCATAGGGCGCCGCGCCGATGCCCCCGCGCACACCGAGGGCGGCGCTGTCGTCAGCGTCATCCTCTTCGTCGCCGTCGTCTGCTTCAGCGTCGGTGACGTCATCCACGTCGTCGGCGTCGTCCCGCTCATGGCCGTGCACGACCACATGGTCGTCGTCATAGCTGCCCGGCGCTGCGTCGGGGCTGTCCGCGTCGGCGGCGTCCGGATGGTTCATGGCGTCGTCGGACTGGCCGTCAAGCGCCGTCGGTGAAGTAGCAGCCGGTCCGGAAACCAGACCGCTGCGAGCGTATTTTTTCATGGGATGCCTTTTGCTTAGTCGCGCAAGCCGGTGCCGGGCTTGTCGCCAGCCAGTAGCTCGTCCAGGAGCTCACGGGCTGCTTCCTGCTCCGCCATGCGGCGGGAGCGGCCATCGCCAGTCCGCGCCAGGCTGAGCGCGGGCACCTGGCATTCAACGGTGAACGTCTGGGCGTGCGCCTGGCCGCGTGTCTCGACGATGCGGTAGGTGGGCACCGGCAGCCGGCGCGCCTGCAGCCATTCCTGCAGTGCCGTCTTGGCGTCCTTGGCCCATTGGTCGATACCACTGCCGGTGACCACGTCGCCCAGGAGCCGGCGAACGATGTCGTTGGCGGCAGCGTAGCCACCGTCCAGATAGGAGGCGCCGATCACGGCTTCCAGGGCATCTGCCAGGATGGAGGGGCGCTGCGCACCACCCCCACGGGCTTCACCCTCGCTCATCCGCAGCGATTCCGGCATTTGCAGTTGCAGCGCCAGCTTGTGAAGGCTGTCCTCGCGCACCAGATGGGCGCGGATGCGGGTGAGGTCGCCCTCGTCCGAGCCGGCGAAACGCTCGAACAGCAAGGCCGACACCGCCATGTTCAGCACCGCGTCACCCAGGAATTCCAGGCGCTCGTTGTGCTGCTGCCCGAAGCTTCGATGCGTCAGCGCGCGCTGGAGCAGATCCGCCTGCGAAAAGCGGTAGCCCAGTCGTTGCTGGAGGGCATCAAGTGCTTGCGGGGTCATGGGCATCCTTGGCGGTCCTCAGCGAGTTTCGCCCTTGTACTTGATCAGCAGAAAGACCGGACCGAACAGGGAGACTTCCTTGTCGTAGGCGAAGCTGATCTTCACCTTGTCGTCCTTCTTGGTGACCACCAGGTCGTTGGGCTCGATGCTGACGATCGAATATTCGATTTCCTTGGTCCGGGAGAACGCAGAACGCACCTCGCCCACGGAGGACGGGCCGCTGCTGGCAATCTTCTCCACTGCCTTCTGGATGGTGAAGTACTCCATCACCGTCGGGGTGACGCGCATGCCCACGATAGCCAGGAATGCAATGATGACGCCCCAGAACAGCAGGCCGAACAGGCTCAGACCGCGCTGGCGATGTCCGGCGGGCTGGCCGCTGGTGGATGGACGACGTTTGATGCAAGCCCCGATCATGGTGCGTTCTCCCAATCCTCGTTGTTTAGTATCCAGCATAGTCATTTGTGCCAGCATCACTGGATGCTGCCAATGCGCTTCAGATTCCCGAAATTCATCCACACCACAAAGGCCTTGCCGACGATGTTCTCATCGGGCACAAAGCCCCAGTAGCGGGAATCCTGCGAGTTGTCGCGGTTGTCGCCCATCATGAAGTAATGGTTGGCCGGCACCTTGCAGGTCACACCTTCCAGCGTGTAGGTGCAGTTCTCTGAATACGGGAACGGAGCGATGGGGCGGACGACGCTCTCGCGCGGCTGCGGATCGACCAGGATCTTGTGCTCCACCACACCGAGCTTCTCGGTGAACAGGGGGCGGATCCGCATGGCGCCAGGGTCGTCGTCGAAGAAGTCGCCCTGGGACTGGGTGTCCACCTGCTTGCCGTTCACATACAGCTTCTGGTTCAGGTAGCGGATTTCGTCGCCGGGCAGGCCCACGGCACGCTTGATGTAGTCCACGCTGGGGTTGAGCGGGTAGCGGAACACCACCACGTCGCCACGCTCCACGTCATGGTTGCTGATGATCTTCTTGTTGATCACCGGCAGCCGAACGCCGTAGTGGAACTTGTTGACCAGGATCAGGTCCCCGATCAGGAGCGTCGGCACCATGGAGCCGGACGGAATCTTGAATGGCTCGAACAGGAAGGAGCGCAGCAGGAAGACGATCAAGATGACCGGGAACAAGCCGGCGGTCCAGTCCAGCCACCAGGGCTGGCGCAGGTGCGGCTCGGCAATCAGCTCCCGTGCGGCGGGGTTCAGATCGGCACCGCGCCAGCGTTGTTCCTTCTCCCAGGCGTCGGCGGCCACCTGAGCCTCGCGTCGGCGTGCCGGCTGGAAATAGAAACGCTCGGCGGTCCAGTAACCCAGCGTCACCATGGTCAGCACAAACAGCAACAGCGAAAAATTGCCGTTCCAGTAGCCCGAGAACCAGCCGCCCAGGTAGGCGATCAGGGCGGCGTACAGCAGCCCGGTCAGTGCACTCATCGCGTTCATTCTTCGACTTGGAGGATGGCCAGGAAGGCTTCTTGCGGCACCTCCACCGAACCGATTTGTTTCATGCGCTTCTTGCCGGCCTTCTGCTTTTCAAGCAGCTTGCGCTTACGGGAAATATCCCCGCCATAGCATTTTGCCAGCACGTTCTTGCGCAATGCCTTGATGTTCTCGCGCGAGATGATATTGGCGCCGATGGCCGCCTGGATCGCCACGTCGTACATCTGACGCGGGATGATCTCGCGCATCTTTGCGGCCACCTGGCGGCCGCGGTACTGGGACTGGCTGCGGTGGACGATCAGCGAGAGCGCATCGATGCGGTCGCCATTGATCAGCATGTCCACCTTCACCACGTCCGAGGCGCGATATTCCTTGAACTCGTAGTCCATCGAGGCGTAACCCCGCGAGACCGACTTCAGCTTGTCGAAGAAGTCCAGCACGATCTCGGCCAGGGGCATTTCGTAGGTGAGCATCACCTGGCGGCCGTGGTAGGCCATGTTGAGCTGCACACCGCGCTTCTGGTTGGCCAGCGTCATCACCGCCCCCACATATTCCTGCGGCATGTAGAGGTGGACGGTGACGATGGGCTCGCGGATCTCGCCAATCTTGCTCTGCTCCGGCATCTTGGAGGGGTTCTCCACCTCGATGACTTCGCCGTCGCCCAGCTGCACTTCGTACACCACGCTCGGGGCGGTGGTGATCAGGTCCTGGTCGAATTCACGTTCCAGGCGTTCCTGGACGATCTCCATGTGCAGCAGGCCCAGGAAGCCGCAGCGGAAGCCGAAGCCCAGCGCCTGGGAGACTTCCGGCTCGAAGCGCAGTGAGGCGTCATTGAGCTTGAGCTTTTCCAGCGCATCACGGAGCTGATCGTATTCACTGGCTTCGGTGGGATACAGGCCCGCGAACACCTGCGGCTGGATTTCCTTGAAGCCGGGCAGCGCCTCGGTTGCCGGGCCCAGGTTGTTGGGCTGCTTCTTTTCCACCGTGACGGTGTCGCCCACCTTCGCCGCCGCCAGTTCCTTGATGCCGGCGATGATGAAACCCACCTCGCCCGCGTTGAGCTGGTCCCGCGGCTCGGACTTGGGCGTGAACACCCCCAGGTGTTCAGCCGGGTAGATGGCATTGGTGGCCATCATGCGGATGCGTTCGTTCTTGCGCAGCGTGCCGTCCACCACACGGACCAACATCACCACGCCCACGTAGTTGTCGAACCAGGAGTCGATGATCATGGCCCGCAACGGGGCTTCCACCTGGCCCTTGGGGGGCGGCATGCGGGCGATGATGGCTTCAATGATGTCATCCACACCCATGCCGGTCTTGGCCGAGCACGGGATGGCGTCCGTGGCATCGATGCCGATGACTTCCTCGATCTCGGCCTTGGCCCCTTCGGGGTTGGACTGCGGCAGGTCCATCTTGTTGAGCACCGGCACCACTTCCACCCCCAGCTCTAGGGCGGTGTAGCAGTTGGCCACGGTCTGGGCCTCGACGCCCTGGCTGGCGTCCACCACCAGCAGCGCCCCTTCGCAGGCGGACAGCGAGCGGCTGACTTCATAGGAGAAGTCCACGTGCCCGGGGGTGTCGATCAGGTTCAGGTTGTAGACCTGGCCATCGCGCGCCTTGTATTGAAGTGCAGCGGTCTGGGCCTTGATGGTGATGCCGCGCTCGCGCTCGATGTCCATCGAGTCCAGCACCTGCGCTTCCATTTCCCGGTCCGACAGCCCTCCACAACGCTGGATGATGCGATCGGCCAGCGTGCTCTTGCCGTGGTCGATGTGAGCAATGATGGAGAAATTGCGGATGTGGTTCATGGACTCAGTCGGAGGCCGCGGACAGTAAGGCGCCAACGATGGGACCGTGAGATGAACGGTCCGACGAGGCCACGTGTGTGCGGCAGGTCGAGGGCCCTTTCAGGGGGCCCACGGAACATACGGGGACATAAAAAAAAGGCACGTCTAAACGGTGACGCGCCTTCCAACAAAACTTATGGCAACTGCTTGTTGGGCTTTCATTGTAGCCAAAAGGGCCGCCCTGGAAACCGCATGGATGCGAGCTTTGCGGGCGTTGCCCTCCTCCAACAGGAATTCTTTCAACAGGTTATCCACAAAAGCTTGAGGACATCCTGTGGATCATTCCGGCCACTTCACCCGGAAGCAGATGGCCGACTGGATTCACTGCAGAGATGGCTACAAAGGGAGCCAGACGCGGTGCGATTGTAGCGGAGGGATGCATCAATCCCTGGGGTTGGTCACATCCGCTAGCGAGCACCAACCGACGCAACTTTCTGCGCCGCTGGTCGCTAAACGGCTGTGGATTCCGCATCACGGAAAGCCCCAGATGACTGGTGGGGTGAAGCGGGGAACCGAGGGTTTACCCTGCGTGACACCCACCACCGGCATGTTTAACCCTTGCCCGGCTTCAGGACCACAAAGGTCACCGCATCGCCACGACGCACCAGCATCTGCAGCGGCTTGCCCTTCTCGACCTTGGCCAGCACCGCCTGGAACTGCTTGAGCGTCTTGATCTCGGTGTTGCTGACCGACAGGATGAGATCGCCAGGACGCAGGCCGGCACGTGCAGCAGCGCCGTCCACCGCGTCGACCTTCAGGCCGGCGGTGAGCTTCAGTTCCTTGCGCTGCGCATCGGTCAGCTCGCTGACGGTGAGGCCCCAGGCCTGGGCGCCGGTTTGCGCAGGCGCTTCCGGTTCAGGCGTCGCTGCGGCGCGGTCGTCCGGCAATGCATCCAGCGTCGCGGTGAGCTCCTTGTAGGAACCACGGCGGAAGACCTGCATCGGCACCTTCGTGCCGGGCGGGCTGGAGGCGGCCAGGCGGCGCAGGTCCACGGCCTTCTCCACCGGCTTGCCGCCGAAGCGGGTAATGACGTCGCCCAGCTCCAGGCCCGCCTTCTCGCCAGGGCCACCGGCGGTGATGCGGGTAACCAGCGCGCCTTGCGGCTTGCCCAGGCCGATGGCCTCGGCCACTTCCTTGGTCAGGTCGTCCGGGTACACGCCCAGCATGCCGCGCGTGACACGGCCCTTGCTGCGGAGCTGGTCGGCCACACGCATCGCTTCATCGATGGGGATCGCGAACGAGATGCCCATGAAGCCGCCGGACTGGCTGTAGATCTGCGAGTTGATCCCCACCACTTCGCCGCGCAGGTTCAACAACGGGCCACCGGAGTTGCCGGGGTTGATGGCCACGTCGGTCTGGATCAGGGGCAGCAGGTCGCCGGTGTCGCGCGCCTTGGCGCTGACAATGCCGGCCGTCACCGTGTTGTCGAAGCCGAAGGGCGAGCCGATGGCCATCACCCACTCACCCACCTTCAGCTTGCCCACATCGCCCATGCGCAGCATGGGCAGGCCGGTGGCCTCGATCTTGAGCACGGCGACGTCGGTGCGGCGGTCCAGGCCCACCACCTTGGCCTTGAACTCGCGCTTGTCGGTCAAGGTGACCATGACCTCGTCGGCCTCGTCCACCACGTGGGCGTTGGTCATCACATAGCCGTCGGCGCCGATGACAAAACCGGAGCCCAGGCCACGACGCTGCGGCGAGGCATCGTCATCATCATCGTCATCGTCCGGTGCGGGATTGGGGGCTGGCGTGCCCTTGCGCTGCTGGGGCACCGGGATGCCGAAGCGGCGCAGGAACTCGCGCATCTGCTCGTCCAGCTGCGCATTCGGACCCGCCTTGATCTTTTCCGAGGTCCGGATGTTGACCACGGCCGGGCCGGCCTGTTCGACCAGCACGCTGAAGTCGGGCAGTGCCCGTGCAAGATCGGTGCTGGGCACGGCGGGAACCACCGGACCGGAAGCGGCCGGTTGGGGCGGCGTGGCCACCGGAGCCGCCGGCTGGGCGACAACGTGCAACGGCGCCTGCAGCGCGGCGGCGCCTGCGAGCGCCAGGGCAAGATGACGGAACGTGTTGGACATGAAGACTCGCGTCAGGAGCGAAGCTGAAAACAGATCTCACATCATGCACGGAATTGCTCACCCGCGTGCCATGAAGAGGTGAATGCGCAGTAACGACCAGTCGCCAGCGTGGTGCCGGCCGTTGAGCGCCACCAGACGGTGCTGCCAGAACCGCCAGCCAGCGCCGACAGGTGTCAAACGCAGCAGCATCCAGTGTTCAAGGTCCAGCAGCACCTGAGGCGTCACGGCAAGCGGCGCACCTGCGGTCGCCGCCGGGGTCGCATCGGTGGCTTCATCAAGCAGCCCGGGCTCGGAGGATTGCCACCACCATTGCTGGGTGTCCCAGCGCAGCAGACCCGATTCGGCACCGGCCCAGTTGTCACCGCGCACCGTTCGACCGCGCACCGTTCGACCGCGCACCGTTCGACCGCGCACCACTCGACCATGTAGGACTCGACCGCGCAGGGCGATGACGATGGTGAGCACCATCGCCACCAGCCCAGTCACGGTCCACGCCCAGTGGGGGGCAAGCATCTGCATCAGCAGCGCCTGCGAGGCCGCCAGTGCACCCACGGCGCAGGCCACGTCGTGAAAGCGCTGCCACACCGGTTCAGGCCTGCAAACAAAACGCCGGGCCATCGAGCGGCCAGTGGCGCGCTGATAGACCCGGCGTGGGTCCGCCCCCTGGAGGGCGGGTGTGTGGTGCGTGGTGTCGTGAGCAGGCACGGTCATGTCCAGACCGCCCCGCGTCCACTCAGATCCGCTTGAAGATCAGCGTACCGTTGGTGCCGCCGAAACCGAAGTTGTTCTTGGCGGCGTATTCGATCGGCATCTTCCGCGCCTCGTTGGCGCAGTAGTCCAGGTCGCACTGCGGGTCCTGGTTGAAGATGTTGATCGTGGGCGGCGCGACCTGGTCGTGCAGCGCCTTCACCGTGAACACCGATTCGATGCCACCAGCACCCCCCAGCAGGTGGCCGGTCATCGACTTGGTGGACGACACCACCAGGCCCTTCTTGGCGTAGTCGCCGAAGGCCTGCTTGATGGCGTTGGTCTCGTTGGCATCACCCAGCGGCGTGGAGGTGCCGTGGGCGTTCATGTACTGGATCTGGTCGGCATTCAGACCGGCATTGCGCAGGGCATTGCGCATCGAGCGGGTCGGGCCGTCCACATCCGGTGCGGTCATGTGATAAGCATCGGCACTCATGCCAAAGCCCACCAGTTCCGCATAAATCTTGGCGCCACGCTTCTTGGCGTGTTCGTACTCTTCCAGCACCAGCACGCCGGCACCCTCGCCCAGCACGAAGCCGTCGCGGTCCTTGTCCCAGGGGCGGGAGGCGGTCTTGGGGTCGTCGTTGCGGGTGGAGAGTGCGCGAGCCGCGGCAAAGCCACCCACGCCCAGCGGCGATACGGTGGATTCAGCACCGCCGGCCACCATGACGTCGGCGTCACCCGCCTCGATCATGCGGCCAGCCTGGCCGATGCTGTGCAGGCCGGTGGTGCACGCCGTCACGATGGCCAGGTTCGGGCCCTTGAAGCCGCACTGGATCGAGACGTGGCCGGAGATCATGTTGATGATCGAGGCCGGCACGAAGAACGGCGAGATGCGACGCGGGCCGCGCGAGGCCAGTTCCGCATGCGTCTCTTCAATCATGGGCAGGCCGCCGATGCCGGAGCCCACCAGCACGCCGATACGCTCGGCCAGCTCGGGGGTCAGGGCATCGCCGGTCGGCAGGCCGGCATCACGGACGGCTTGCAGGGACGCCGCCAATCCGTAATGGATGAAGGTGTCCATGTGCCGCGCTTCTTTCGCGGGGATGTACTCCTCCACGTTGAAGCCCTTGACCTCGCCCGCGAAATGACAGGCCAGGATGCTGGCATCAAAGCGGGTGATGTGATCAATACCGGATTGACCAGCCACGATGTTGGCCCAGCCCTGTTCGACCGTGTTACCCACGGGACTGATCAGGCCAAGACCGGTGACGACGACGCGACGACGGCTCATGCTCTATGACTGAATTGATACTGCGGGTACATCAGAGGCTGCGCTCAGGATGAGCGCCGATGAAGGGGGAAGGCGCGAAGGCCTTCCGGGCCCTTCATCAAGCCTTCTGGTGCTTGACGGCGTAGTCGATCGCCAGCTGGACGGTGGTGATCTTCTCGGCTTCCTCGTCCGGGATCTCGATGCCGAACTCGTCTTCCAGGGCCATCACCAGTTCCACGGTGTCCAGAGAATCAGCGCCCAGATCGGCGACGAAGGCCTTTTCATTGGTCACATCGGCTTCAGGCACGCCGAGTTGCTCGGCGATGATTTTCTTGACACGTGCTTCGATATCGCTCATGACTCCTCCAGGAGGGGTTTGCTAGGAACAACCCGGGATTCTAAGGCCTTAGAGTCGCGCCCCTAAGTCTGGACGCTCCCGAGGCGCTCAGCTCCGTTGGGAGCCTGAACGCGCTCGGACTCTATCAGCCCCACACCGGCCGGGTGAATCCGGTGGGCACCTACCCCTAAAGGACAGGTGCCACGATTCAGAAAGGGCGGCCATGCCGCATGAGAGAGGGCTCAGCCCTCAACTCATGTACATGCCGCCGTTGACATGCAGTTCGGAACCGGTGATGTAGCCGGCCTCGGGCGAGGCCAGGAACGCCACCGCACTCGCAATTTCAGCAGGGTCGCCCAGGCGGCCCAACGGGATCTGTGCCAGCAGCGCCGCCTTCTGCGCCTCGGGCAACACCTCGGTCATGTCGGTCGCAATGAAGCCGGGCGCCACGCAGTTCACGGTGATGTTGCGGCTGCCCAGCTCACGGGCCAGGGCACGTGTCATGCCCGCCACGCCGGCCTTGGCCGCCGCGTAGTTGGCCTGACCGGCGTTGCCGGAGGCACCCACCACCGAGGTGATGTTGATGATGCGGCCATAACGCTGCTTCATCATCGTGCGCATGACCGCGCGGCTGGCGCGGAAGACCGCCTTGAGGTTGGTGTCCAGGACAGCGTCCCAGTCTTCGTCCTTCAGCCGCATGGAGAGCATGTCGCGGGTGATGCCGGCGTTGTTGACCAGCACCTGCAGGCCGCCGTCCTGTTTGCTGATGCCATCCACCAGGGCTTCCACAGCGGCGCCATCATTCACGTTCAGCACCACGCCACGGCCGCCCAGGGGCTGCAGGGCTTCGGTGATGGCCTGCGCACCGGACTCGCTGGTGGCGGTGCCGATGACGGTGAACCCCTTCTGGGCCAGCGTCAAGGCGATTGAACGGCCGATACCGCGGCTGGCGCCGGTGACCAGCGCGACTTGCTTGCTCTCACTCATGGAAATCCTCAGCTCAACAGGGTCTTCGCTTCCGCCAGCGAGGCCGGATCCAGCACGGTGGTGCTGGCGATCTCGCCGTCGATGCGCTTGGCCATGCCCGCCAGCACCTTGCCGGGGCCACATTCGATGATGGTGGTCAGACCCCGGCTCTTCAAGGCCTGCACCACTTCCACCCAGCGAACCGGCCCAAAGGCCTGACGGTAGAGGGCGTCACGCAGCGCATCGGCGCTGTCGGTCACGGCCACGTCGATGTTGTTGATCACCGGGAAGGCGGCCGGCTTGAATTCCACGGCGGCCAGCTTCTCGCGCAGGCGCTCGGCAGCCGGCTTCATCAGGCTGGAATGGAAAGGGGCCGAGACCGGCAGCGGCAGTGCACGCTTGGCACCAGCAGCCTTCAGGGCCTCCATCGCCTTCTCCACGCCGGCCTTGCTGCCGGCGATCACCGTCTGCTTGGGATCGTTGAAATTCACAGCCTCGACCACCTCACCCGTGTCGCTGGCGATCTGGGCGCAGACCTCGCGCACTGCGGCAGCGTCCAGGCCCAGGATGGCGGACATGGCGCCAGTGCCCACAGGCACGGCTTCCTGCATGGCCTGGGCACGGAAACGCACCAGCGGCAACGCGTCCGCCAGGCTCAAGGCACCGGAGGCCACCAGGGCGGTGTACTCGCCCAACGAATGGCCGGCGGCGGCGGCGGGCACCAGGCCGGTGTCGGCGATCCAGGCACGGTAGCAAGCCACACCCGCCGTGAGCATCACCGGCTGGGTGTTGGTGGTCAGGTCCAACTGGTCCTTGGGGCCCTGCTTGATCAGGGTGCCGATGTCCTCGCCCAGGGCGGCGGATGCCTCGGCCAGGGTGCGCACCACTTCAGGGTGATCGCCCCAGGCGTCCAGCATGCCGACGGATTGCGATCCTTGGCCGGGGAAGACGAATGCGAAGCTCTTGCTCATGGCTGTCGGATCTGTCGGTAGTAAAGGATGGGAGGGGGAAAAGCGAATGCGCCGGATCAGAAGTCCAGCAGCACCGCGCCCCAGGTGAAGCCACCGCCCACGCCTTCCAGCATGACGGTGTCACCGCGTTTGATCTTGCCCGAACGCACAGCCGCGTCCAGCGCCAGCGGGATCGAGGCGGCGGAGGTATTGCCGTGCTCGTCCACCGTCACGATCAGCTTGTCCAGGGACATCTTCAGCTTCTTGGCTGTGCCCTGCATGATGCGGATGTTCGCTTGGTGGGGGATCAGCCAGTCGATGTCTTCATCGGTCAGACCGGCCTTGTCCAGCACCGCGCGCGCCACCTTGTCCAGCACGCCCACGGCGAGCTTGAACACGGCCTGGCCGTCCATCTTGAGCAGCGGATGGCCCAGCACCTCGCCACCGGACACGGTGCCGGGGGTGCAGAGAATGTCCACGTGGCGGCCGTCGGCGTGCAATTCGCTGGCCAGGATGCCGGGGGTGTCGCTGGCACCCAGCACCACGGCACCGGCGCCGTCGCCGAACAGCACACAGGTGGTGCGGTCCTTGAAATCCAGAATGCGGGAGAACACTTCAGCGCCCACCACCAGCGCCTTGCTGGCAGCACCGCTCTTGATCATCGAATCCGCCACGGTCAGCGCGTAGACAAAGCCGGAGCAGACCGCCTGCACGTCGAACGCCGGGCAGCCATGGATGCCGAGTTTTTGCTGCAGCAGGCAGGCCGTGGACGGGAAGACCATGTCCGGCGTGGACGTGGCCACGATGATCAGGTCGATCTCTTCGGCCGCCACACCGGCGGACGCCAGCGCCGCACGGGCGGCCGGCAGGGCCAGGTCGCTGGACGTGGTGTCCTTCTCGGCGAAGTGACGGGCATGAATGCCGGTACGTTCGACGATCCACTCATGGGAGGTCTCGACACCCTCCTGCGCCAGCCGGTCCGCCAGGGCCTGGTTGGTGATCCGGGGGCCGGGAAGAAAACTACCCGTTCCGAGGATGCGTGAGAAGCGTGAGGGGTTGGGGGAAGAATGGGGGGCAGTGGTCATGCAGCATGGGCAGCGGTAGCCGCCGTGTCTCCAGCATCGTCGCCCTCCTCACCGGCAGGCACTGGCAATGCCTGCATCGTTGCGACGATTCGATCATGAACCCGGTCTAGAAGCCGGTTGCGGGCCGCATCATACGCCCTGTTCAAAGCCTGCTCGAAGGCAAACGCATCGGCCGAACCATGGCTCTTGAACACCAGACCACGCAGCCCCAACAGGGCCGCGCCGTTGAATCGACGATGATCGACGCGGTTCTTGAAACGTTGCAGGATCGGCATGGCAAGAAGAGCGACGATCTTGGTCCAGCCATTGCGGGTGAACTCCGCACGGATGAAGCTGGAGATCATGCTGGCCAGCCCTTCGGCCGTCTTCAACGCCACATTGCCGACGAAACCATCACACACGACGATGTCGGTCGTGCCCTTGAAGATGTCGTTGCCCTCCACGTTGCCGTGAAACTTGAGGGTGCGGTGGGCATGGGCCTCGCGCAGCAGTTCGCCAGCGCGTTTGATGGTCTCGTTGCCCTTGATCATTTCTTCGCCGATGTTCAGCAGGCCCACGCTGGGCTCTTCCTTGCCGTCCACGGCGGAGACCAGGGCACTGCCCATCACGGCGAACTGCAGCAGGTGTTCGGGGCCGCAATCCACATTGGCACCCAGATCCAGCACAGTGGTGAAGCCGCCTGTCTGGTTGGGCATCACCGTGGCAATAGCCGGCCGGTCGATGCCCTCCATGGTCTTGAGCAGGTACTTCGCCACCGCCATCAGCGCGCCGGTGTTGCCCGCAGAGACACAGGCCTGTGCCTGGGCGAGTTCGCCGCCCTTGCCCGCTTTCAACTGCTGGATGGCCACCCGCATGGACGAATCCTTCTTGCGGCGCAGCGCCACCTCCAGCGCATCGTCCATGGTCACCACCTCGCTGGCCGGCACGATGCGGCAACGTGGCCAGGCAGCCGCTTCAGCCAGCGCCGCCGGCTGGCCAACAAGCAGTAGTTCGGCCTGCGGATGATTGGCCAGAAAGGCCTTGCAGGCTGGCAAGGTGATGGAGGGACCGTGGTCGCCACCCATGCAATCCACCGCAAGCCGTAAGGGCGTCAGGGGCGACGTGGAGGACGAAGACTGCTGGGCGTGGGTGTCAGACATCGAAACCAATGAGGGACAGGAAAAAGGGCCAGCCGCTCTGGTGCAGCCGGCGGTTCACGTTACGCGAGACCGCCGCAGCCGGCAAGGATGGCGGTGAGATGCGGCAAAGCGCCTGCCTGCCGCCGTGACCCGATCGGACCATGGCAGCCCCACCATGCCAGACATGTGCACCAGCAATGCAAAAGCCCGGCAACGCCATGCGCTGAACCGGGCTTTGGAAGCAAGAGGTCTGCAAGGACCAGATCATGGCGCTGGGCGCCATGAGAGTGCTAGCGTCTACTGAACGTGACCGACCAATGTCGGAACGATCAGGAGGCGTCAGCCTTGGTCTTCAGGACCTTGCGGCCACGATAGAAGCCGTTGGGGCTGATGTGGTGACGCAGATGCACTTCACCAGTGGTGGGCTCGATAGCAGTGCCCGGGGTGCCCAGGGCATTGTGCGAGCGGTGCATGCCACGCTTGGAAGGCGACTTCTTGTTTTGCTGAACGGCCATGAAAATTCTCCTAAAGGCTTCGGCGCGGTGATCAACGACTGATCAAGCTTCGTAAAAATTCGAGGCCTGCGAAGGCTGGGAGACCTCTAAAACAGATAAGAGTTTGTCCACAACCGATGCCTCGCCCCGGATGAGCAACCAAGTGGATTCAGATGAATTCACCTGCTTGAACCGGGGAAGCCCGCGAGTGTAGCACAGCGTCTTCAGGCTTTACCAGCCGTTCCCTTCTTCAGGGCTGCCAGTGCAGCGAAGGGGTTCGGCCGCTCCTCGGCCTCCTCTTCTTCCAGCTCATCTGGCTCTGCCAGGGGCAGCGGCTCCGGGCAGACATCGTGACGCGGCACCAGCGGCAAGGCCAGCAGCAATTCGTCTTCAGCCAGGTCTTGCAGGTTCAGGTGGCGGGGCAGCGCGAGGACGTCGTCGTCGCCGTCCATGTCCAGCTCGGCCGCCTGCTCTTCGTCCCGGACAAAACGGAACCAGCGAGACACAGCCACCTCTTCCTGGACGGGTTTGAGGCAGCGCTGGCAGGTCTGCGCCACCTGGGCTTGCGCATCCAGGCGCAGCCAGATCTGGGCCTCGCTGCCCCGCGGGGTGCGGATCTCGCCGATGGTGGACCAGCGCACCGCCGGCCAGCCGACTGCGGGCGCCTCGGCCGCTGCCGTGTCCGCCAGGCGGGTCAAGGCGGCGGCAGGCCACTCGCCTTCCAGCAACTCACCCTCGCGGGCAAAGACTTGGACATCCAATTTGAGGGGGTTCGGGGCACGCGACTTCATAGCCCGCAAGTGTACGAGGCTGGCCCGCCTCAGCAGCCAGCACCCCGTGCCGCCGATGGGAGAATCCGGGTCATGAGTGTTGTCGCCCCTGAATTCCCCATGAACACACCGCGCCGCCTGGTGCTGGGCTCCACCTCCCGCTATCGGCGCGAGTTGCTGGCGCGGCTTCAATGGCCGTTCGACGTCGCTTCCCCCGACGTCGACGAAACCCCACGCCCCGACGAAGCCCCGCAGGCGCTGGCTCGCCGGCTGGCACTCGCCAAGGCGCAGGCCGTTGCCAGCCGCTGGCCGGAGGCGATCGTGATCGGGTCGGACCAGGTGGCCGACCTGGACGGGCAGCCCCTGGGCAAGCCCGGCAACCATGAACGGGCCGTGGCGCAGTTGCGCGCCATGCGGGGAAAGACCGTGATCTTTCACACGGCACTGGCGGTCGTCTGCCAGTCCAGTGGCTTCACCGCCACGGACCTGGCGCCGGTGGAAGTGCGTTTCCGCGATCTCAGCGATGCAGAAATCGAAGCCTACCTCCGGGCCGAGCAGCCCTACGACTGTGCGGGCAGCGCCAAGGCAGAAGGCCTGGGCATTTCGCTGCTCGACGCCATCCAGTCCGATGACCCAACAGCCCTGATCGGTCTGCCGCTCATTCGCACCTGCACCCTGTTGCGGCAGGCGGGGCTCAGCCTGCCGGCGACGACGTCCAGCGCCAGCAACGCCAGCGGCAACAACGCCACCCACCTTCCCTCCCCAGCATCCGTTTCCGGAGACCATTCGTGACCCAGGGCCGCCTTTATCTTGTTCCCAACACACTGGACTTCGGCATTGACGGCCAGGAAGTGGATCTGCGGGAAGTGCTGCCGGATGCCGTCATCGCCAAGGCCGCGAGCATCACGCACTGGGCCGCCGAGAACGCCAAGACCACCCGCGCCTTCCTCAAGCGCGTGGACACCGTCCACCCATTGGCCCAGCCGTTGCAGCAACAGCAGATCCTTGAGCTGCCCCGCCCGCCCAAAGGCCGCCCACCCACTGCCGCGGACGACGGCGCCTGGCAAGCCCTGCTGGCACCGGCTTTGAACGGGGTTGACGTGGGTTTGATTTCGGAAGCCGGCATGCCGGCAGTGGCCGACCCTGGGGCGAAGCTGGTGGCGGCTGCACATGCTGCGGGTGTCCGCGTGGTGCCGCTGGTTGGCCCCAGTTCACTGCTGCTGGCCGTGGCGGCCAGCGGACTGAACGGACAGAGCTTCGCCTTTGTGGGCTACCTGCCGGTAGACACGGGCGCACGGCAGGCACGGCTGAAGGAGTTGGAAGCCTGGTCCGCGCGCGAGCAGCAGACCCAGCTGATGATCGAGACGCCCTACCGCAACAGCGCCCTGCTTCAGGCCTTGGTGACCCAGCTCAAGCCGGGCACCCTGTTGTCGGTGAGCTGCGGGCTGAGCCTTGCGGACGCCTGGACCCATAGCGCCACCGTGGCGCAATGGCGCAAGGCACCTCGTGCGGTGCCGGACAAGGTGCCGGCAGTATTTGCTTTCCTGGGCGCGCGCTGAGAACCGGGGCCGAAGGGACATCGGCCTCCCGGCCGACCTCCCTGACTCTGATCAGGACTCGGCGGTCTCCGCCGGTCGCTTGGCGCCGAACAGTGCGGCGACCTTGCGCTTGGGCTTGACGCTGCTGGCAGAAGAAGCGCCGCCGCGCGCTGCCTGCACGGCACTGGCAGAAGCACTGTCCCAGCTCGGCGGCTCGACGCGGTCCGAGGCCTCATAGGGCTTGTCGAACAACGGATCGTAGGGCGCGCGCTGCTGGGGCCGGGGCGCGTGGGACGAACCATAGGCCTCATCACGCCGGTCTTCCCGTTCGCGACGGGGGCGATCCTCACGACCGCCTTCGGAGCGGCTTTCAGTGCGACCGCCTTCGGAGCGGTCATCCCGGTCGCGGCGTTCGGCGCGGCGCGGACGCTCGTCCTCCAGTTGCACCGGCTCCAGTTCCAGCTTGCGCTTGATCAGTTTCTCGATCTCGGCCACCAGGCGGGCGTCCGAACGGGACACCAGGGTGAAGGCCAGGCCCGAGGCGCCGGCACGGCCGGTGCGGCCGATGCGGTGCACATAGTCTTCGGCATTGAACGGCACGTCGAAGTTGAACACCGCTGGCAGATCGGCGATGTCCAGGCCACGGGCCGCCACGTCGGTGGCCACCAGCAGCTCGACTTCACCGCGCTTGAAGGCTTCCAGCGACTTCAGGCGCTCGTCTTGCGACTTGTCGCCGTGCAGGGCCGCCGTCTTCAGGCCATCACGCTCGAACGAGCGCGCCAGCCGCGCGGCGCCCAACTTGGAGTTCACAAAAACGATGGACTGCGTGATCTGGCGCTGGCGCAGCAGGTGCAGCACGGCAGCACGCTTGTCGTCATCTTCCACACTGAAGAAGCGCTGCTCCACGGTCGAGGCCGTGGCATTGGGCCGGGCCACTTCCACCAGCTCGGGCTCCTGCAGGTAGCTCTGCGCCAGCCGCTTGATCTCGGGCGAGAACGTGGCCGAGAACAGCAGGGTCTGGCGGGTCTTGGGCAGGAAGCTGAGGATGCGCTGCAGGTCCGGCAGGAAGCCGATGTCCAGCATCCGGTCGGCCTCGTCCAGCACCACGTACTCCACCTGGTTGAGCACGCAGTTCTTGGCTTCGATGTGGTCCAGCAGACGGCCCGGGGTGGCGATCAGCACTTCCACGCCGCCCTTGAGCTGCAGCGTCTGGGGTTTCATGTCCACACCGCCGAAGACGCAGGCCACACGCAGCTGCGTGTGCTTGGCATAGGACTTGACGTTGTTGGCCACCTGGTCGGCCAGTTCCCGGGTGGGTGCCAGCACCAGGGCACGCACGGGATGGCGGGCGGGGGAGGCGCTGGCATTCTCATGCTTGAGCATGCGCTGCAGCAGCGGGATGGAGAAGGCGGCGGTCTTGCCGGTGCCCGTCTGGGCGGCGCCCATGACATCGCGGCCGGAGAGAACAACGGGAATCGCTTTGGCCTGGATGGGCGTCATCGTCGCGTAGCCCTGGTCATCCACGGCGCGGAGCAGCTTGGCATCCAGCGGCAGCGTGTCAAAACGCGGACTTGGCGTCGGAGTGGTTTCTGTCATGGGGCCGGATTATCCCTTATGCCCCGGATCCGGCCCAAATCGGGCTGAAATCCTTGAAACGCAGCGTGTTCAGGGCCGGTGGGGAGGCGCCTTGCGGGGATCCCCCCGGAACACCATCCACTTGGGCGTACGGAACCGGACGATGCGCCAATAGAGCGCCACATAGGCCACCCCGAACAACACCATGCAGGCCAGGATCATGGGGGTGGAGTTCCAGAACAGCAGCGCCGGCGCCAGGGAGGAGATGCACAGCGTCCACAGATAGGGGGCCGTCATCGAGTTCCGGCGTGTCATGACACGAGCATCCCGTGCGCCTACCGCCCAGCGCATCAGGCGGCGATAGATCAGCGAGTGCAGGTGAATGCCATCAGGCGCACCGGGAGAAACGTCCCGCAGCACGCGACGGCGGTAGATGGAGAACAGGGTCTCGAACACCGGGTAGATGCAGACCATCAGCGCGAACAAGGGGGAGACCTGGGGATGACGGGAGATCAGCAGGATGCCCATCTCTGCCAGGTAGAACCCCATGAAATAAGCACCGCCATCCCCCAGGAAGATCATGCCCGCCGGGTAGTTCCACACAAAGAAGCCCAGGATGGCGCCCACGCCGGCCAACGCCCAGAGCGCCAGGCCGGTGTCGCCCACCTGATAGGCCACATAGGCGAAGGTCAGCAGCATCAGGCTGACACACATGGAGGACAGGCCATTGAAGCCGTCGATGATGTTCACCGAATTGGCCACACCGGCCACGGTGAACACGGTGGCGAGGAAGGCGCCCACGGAGGTGCCGACGATCAGATCCAGGCCGGGGATGTCGGTGCGGGTGATGGCAGCACCCAGCACGAAGACGCCCAGGGCCGCTGACACCGCAGTGGCCAGCAGCCGCTTGGCCGGGGAGACACGCTTGGTGAAATCTTCGATGAGACCGGCGCCGAAGGCGGGCAGCCCACACAGCAGCAGCAAGGCGCCCAGGCGCGCATTGGGATCGCCCTGCAGGTAGCCGACGGCCACCATGCCCACCAGGCCGATGAAGATGCCCACACCGCCAATGCGCGGAACCGGTCGCGCATGGAACTTCTGGGGTCCGGACAGGTCATGGTCCGCCGACAGGTGACCGTGCCGGGTCGATGAATGCACCACATAAAGGGTGACCACCGCCGCCAGGGCAAAGGGGATCAACAGAAACAGCATGCGCGGCAGTGTAGCGATGCTGTTTACGTGCTTAGCGGTTTTGGCGCCACAACGTGCTCTTAGAATGCGGCGGCTTGCTGTCGGGGCGCTCTGCCCTCACGGCGGTCCCACTGCAGCCTTGGATGAGATCACGCATGGATATCAGCGCCGCTTGCGCCCCTGTTCCGGCGACCCGCCTGAACCGTTTGAACCGCCTGGCGCGTCATGCCCGTTTGGCCGCTCTCGCCTGTGTCTTCGGGCTGGGCGCCATGGGCGCCCTGAATGCGTATGCCGCTGACAACGAAAACTACGGCACCATGGGCAGCGCCAGCAGCGGTTCGGACATATCCGGCCCGGTGCGCCTGAATTCCAGCCGGCAGGCTGGAAGCGAAGGCAACAACACCCAATCGGCCAACAACAACCAGCAGTACGACAGCCGCAGCAAGACACGTTATGTGCCCGGCGAGTTCGAAATCTACGTGAACAAGCTGCTGGGCATCGACCTTCAATTGCTGGAAGAACAGCAGAAGAAGGAGCGACTGAGCGAGCGCACCGCCGTGCAGTCGACCAGCGCCAACAACACCAACGCGGCCAACGACGGCAACCCATCCCCCACCAAGCGCATCAACCCTGATGAGGTGATCCGCCGATTGGGATCGGACCTGATGCTCGACGACAGTCCGGGCAGCAATTCCGGTGCCGACGGGCCCCGGGAGGCGCCGCCGGACTACCTGATTGGCATCGGCGACGAAGTGCAGGTGACCATGTGGGGGTCGGTGGACGCAGACCTGCGACTGACCGTGGACCGCAGCGGCCGCATCACCATCCCCCGCGTAGGCCCGGTGATGGTGGCAGGCGTTCGCTATGGTGACCTGAACGATGTGGTTCGAGGCCGCGCGGGGCAGGTCTTCAGGAATTTCCAGGTCAGCACCTCACTGGGCAAGCTGCGCACCATCCGCATCTATGTCACCGGCTTCACCGCCAAGCCAGGCGCCTACACCGTCAGCAGCCTGGCCACCGTGGTCACTGGCCTGATCCGTGCCGGGGGCCCTTCGGCGGCCGGCAGCTTCCGCCAGATCGAGCTGCGCCGCAACGGCGAGGTGGTCGCCAAGTTCGACGCCTACGACCTGCTGCTCAAGGGCGACAAGACCACCGACCGGGCCTTGCAGGCCGAAGACGTGATCCATATCGGCCCCATTGGCGCCCAGGTGGCCATCCTGGGCAGTGTGAACAAGCCCAGTATTGCCGAGCTCAAGCCCAATGAAACCGTTGAAGACGTGCTGGCCATGGCTGGTGGCTTCAGTGCTGTGGCGGACCGCTCGCGCGTCTCCGTCGAGCGCCTGAGCGAACGGACGGACAGGCGCGTTGTCGAACTTCAACTGCCCCAGCAACTGCAGGCCGGCATCAGCAATGGTGATGTGATGCGCGTCTTCAGCAGCGTCAACACCCAACTGCCGCAATACAAGCAATACAAGCGGGTGCAGGTTGAAGGCGAAGTGGCCCGGCCAGGGGAATACGTGCTTCCGCCGGCCGCCACGCTGAGCGACGCCATCCAGGCCGCCGGCGGCCTCACGCCGCAGGCTTTTGTCTTCGGCACCGATTTCTCCCGCGAGAGTGTTCGCCTGTCCCAGCAGGAGAATTACGACCGGGCCCTGCGTGACCTGGAAACCGAGTTCACCCGCAACACGGCGACCCAGCGCGCCATCAACGCGGACGATGCTGCCGCACAGGCGCAGCGCGCGGCGGGCTCGGCCCGCCTGATCGAACGTCTGCGCGCCGTGCGCCCGACGGGTCGCATCGTGCTGCAACTCGAACCTGAAGCACAAGTCCTGCCATCCCTGACCGTCGAGGACGGCGACAAGCTACGCATCCCGCCTCGCCCCACCACCGTGGGCGTGTTTGGTAGCGTCTTCAATGCCGGCAGCTATTTGCTGAACAGCGGCGCATCGGTGGATGACACCTTACGCCTGGCGGGCGGGCCCACCCGCGGGGCCGACCCCAGCAGCATTTTCGTGCTCCGCGCCAATGGCGGCGTGGTAAGCGCCCGCCAGTCCAGCAGTGGCTGGCTGGGCTTCGGCTCCAACCTCTCCAGCCTGCCAGCCCTGCCCGGTGACACGGTGTTCGTGCCGGAAGAAATGAACAAGACAACGTTCATCCAGGAAGCCAAGGAGTGGACCACCATCCTTTACCAGTTCGGCCTGGGCGCAGCAGCACTGAAGACGATTCGCGAATGATGGACATGCAAGCCACCGGAACGCCCCCGACCGAGGGCTCGAACGGCGCCACAGCCGCCCCCCAGACCGTCACCCTGCGCGACGTCTACACGGCCGTCCGTCCGCGTTGGAAAACGCTGCTGCTGGCGTCCGTGGCTGCGGGCGCCTTCGCCTATGGCATCAGCCTCCTTATACCGCCCACGTTTACTGCCAAGACCTCGATCATCAGCCCTCAACAGCAGCAGAACTCTGCGGCGGCGGCACTGTCCTCGCTGGGTGCCTTGTCCGGCCTGGCAGGGGCTGCAGGCGTGATCAAAAGCCCGTCGGACCAATACATCGGCCTGATGCAAAGCGTCACCGTGAGTGACCGTCTGGTGGACGAATTCAAGCTGATGGACCTGTATGACGCCAAGTTCAAGGAAGATGCTCGCAAGACGCTGGAAAAGCGTGTGCGCATTAGCGCAGGCAAGAAGGACAACCTGATCTCCGTGGAAGTGGATGACCGGGACCCTGTGCGCGCCGCTGCAATGGCCAACGCTTACGTCCGGGAACTCAAACAGCTGACCAACGGCCTGGCTTTGACCGAGGCGCAGCAACGCCGCAACTTTTTCGAGCAGCAGCTGACCGAGACCAAGGAGGCCCTGAAGGTCGCCCAGCGCGCGCTCGAGAAGAGTGGCTTCAGCGCGGGCGCCCTCAAGAGCGAGCCCAAATCTGCCGCCGAGGCCTACGCCCGGGTCAAGGCGGAAATCGCCTCGACAGAGGTGCGCCTGGGCTCGCTGCGCAGGACGCTGACGGAAACCGCCCCGGAGATCCAGCAGCAGACGGCAGTGCTGTCGGGCCTGCGCAGCCAGCTCGCCGGCCTTGAGCAACCGCTCCAGGCGGGTGGCAACCAGGACTATGTGTCGGCCTACCGGGAATACAAATACCAGGAAACGTTGTTCGAGGTCTATGCCCGGCAGTTCGAACTGGCCAAGATGGATGAGGCCCGCGAAGGCACGCTGATCCAGGTATTGGACCCGGCCACGCCGCCGGAAAAGCGCAGCAAGCCGCGCCGAAGCACGATTGCAGCTGGCGCCGCTTTCGTGACTTTCCTGCTGCTTTGCCTGTTCTTCACTCGCCGTCATTTCCGGACAACGACGGCCTGAACCCCTCGAAGCGGCTTGCAGGTCGCGTGTGGCAGATGTCGCCGCGCCTGCCGCCGCCGCCCCGGCGAGCGACAGCTCTCATCGGTGCTTGATGGCAACAAACAGCGATTAACCGCAATGGACAGCGGCGGAGCCGCAGCCGCCCATGCTAGAGTGCCACCCGTTCAACGCATGAACGGACCATGTTGATGGATCAGACACCGCCCGACGACCCCCTGGACTACGAGCTACTGCGCCATTTGGAGCAAAAGACCGACAGCAACCAGCGAGATCTGGCCAAGCGCTTGGGCGTCAGCGTGGGCAAGATCAATTACTGCATGCGTGCGGTGGTGGATCGTGGCTGGGTAAAGGTCAACAACTTCCGGCGGGCGGATAACAAGCTGGCCTATGCCTACCTGCTCACGCCCAGCGGTGTTCACGCCAAGATGCGGTTGGCACGGGCATTCCTGGCCCAGAAGGAGCAGGAATTCGAAGCTCTGCAACGTGAGATTGATGTGCTGCGTCATGAGGTCGACAACAACATGAATGACCAGCGCGGATAACAGGATTCGGAAGAAGAGGCATGCACTCAGTCACCATCAGCAGCGGAAAGACTTTCGTCACCAATGATGGCGAAACGATGCTTGATGCTGCCTTGCGCCAAGGCGTGGTGCTGGACTACAGCTGCCGTACCGGCCGCTGCAGTTCCTGCAAGGGTCGTGTGCGCGCGGGCGAGACGGTGGCCAAGCAAGACGAAATCGGGCTGAGCGCCGAACAGCGGGCCGAGGGCTACATCCTCACCTGTGTGCGCGGCGCCGTCGGCGCCGTGACGCTGGAGATCGACGATCTTGGCGACATCGAACTGCCCGAGGCCAAGACCGTGCCATGCCGCATCCAGACGGTCGAGCGCATTTCCCATGATGTCGTGCGCGTCATGCTGCGCTTGCCACCGACCAGCCGGCTGCCGTTCCTGTCGGGCCAGTACATTGATGTGATTGGCCCCGACAGCATTCGGCGCAGCTACTCGCTGGCCAACGCACCGCGCGAGGATCAGCAACTGGAGCTGCATATCCGCGAGGTGCCCGGCGGCGCCATGAGCCAATACTGGTTCCATCAAGCCAGGGCCAACGATCTGCTGCGCCTGCGTGGCCCCATTGGCACCTTCTTCTTGCGCGGGCAGGCCGGCAAGGATCTGGTGCTGCTGGCCACCGGCACCGGCATCGCCCCGGTCAAGGCCATCCTCGAAGACGTGGTGCGCCGCGAGCCGGCTGCTCAGCCGCGCAGTGTCACGGTCTACTGGGGCGGACGGCACCGGGATGACCTCTACTGGCATGCACCGGACCAGCCGGGGCTCCGGTTTGTCCCCGTGCTCTCCCGTGCGGATGACAGCTGGACGGGCGCACGCGGCTACGTCCAGGACATTTTCCTTGGCGAGGTCAGAGACCTCCCAAACACCCTCGTCTACGCCTGTGGCTCGGACGCCATGATCCACAGCGCCCAGGCCCGCCTGCAAGCGGCTGGACTACCTGACAGGCAATTCCACTCCGACGCCTTCGTGTGCTCGGCTGCCACCTGAACCAATAGGGACAACCATGAAAGCAGTGATCCTGGCCGGCGGCCTGGGAACCCGACTGAGCGAAGAGACCAGCACCCGGCCGAAACCCATGGTGGAAATTGGGGGCAAGCCCATTCTCTGGCACATCCTGAAGATGTACTCGCATCATGGCGTCAACGACTTCGTGATCTGCTGCGGCTACAAGGGCTATGTGATCAAGGAGTACTTCGCCAACTACTTCCTGCACATGTCCGATGTCACCTTCGACATGCGCAGCAATCGCATGGAAGTGCATCACAAGCGCGCCGAGCCCTGGAATGTCACGCTGGTGGATACCGGTGACGATTCCATGACCGGTGGTCGCCTGCACCGGGTGGCCGACTATGTGCGCAACGAGGATGCCTTCTGCTTCACCTACGGTGACGGTGTCAGCGACCTGAACATCGGCGCCGCGATCGAATTCCACCGTCAGCACGGCAAGGCCGCCACGCTCACGGCCACCTTCCCGCCGGGCCGCTTCGGCGCGCTGGACATCGAAAACAACCAGATCAAGCGCTTCATGGAGAAGCCCAAGGGCGATGGCGCCATGATCAATGGTGGCTTCTTTGTCCTCTCCCCGCGCGTGCTGGACTATCTCGAGGACGACAACACCGTGTGGGAGCAGCAGCCCCTGCAGCGCCTGGCGGCCGATGGCGAGCTGATGGCCTACGAACATCACGGGTTCTGGCAGCCGATGGACACCCTGCGCGACAAGACCCACCTGGAAGAACTTTGGGCTTCCGGCCGGGCCCCCTGGAAAACCTGGAAGTGAGCCTGGACATGAGCCACGCCCGCTTCCCCGCACAGACCGACCCGGCCTTCTGGTCTGGCAAACGTGTCCTGCTGACCGGCCACACCGGCTTCAAGGGCAGTTGGCTGAGCCTGTGGCTGCAATCCATGGGCGCACAGGTGCGCGGTGTCGCCCTGGCGCCCCCCACACAACCCTCGCTGTTCGAGGTTGCAGGTGTCGCCCAGGGCATGGAGCACCACGTCGTGGACATCCGCGACTTTGCAGCCGTGCAGGCCCAGATGACCGACTTCCGACCGGAGATCGTCATCCACATGGCCGCACAGCCGCTGGTGCGGCTCTCCTACCAGCAGCCGATACAGACCTATGCCACCAACGTGATGGGCACGGTGCATGTGCTGGAGGCCGCGCGCCATGTGGGCACGGTCAAGGCCATCGTCAACATCACCACCGACAAGTGCTACGAGAACCGCGAATGGGTTTGGGGCTACCGTGAAGACGAGCCCATGGGCGGTCATGACCCCTACTCCAACAGCAAGGGCTGTGCGGAACTGGTCAGCAGCGCCTACCGCAAGTCCTTTCTGACGGATGCCGGCATCGCCATGGCCACCGCACGTGCGGGCAACGTCATCGGCGGCGGCGACTGGGCGGCCGATCGTCTGCTGCCCGACATCTTGCGCGCACTGGAAAAGCGCGACCCCGTCCTCATCCGCAACCCCCATGCCATCCGCCCCTGGCAGCATGTGCTGGAGCCCCTTTCCGGTTATCTCCTGCTGGCCGAGCGCCTCTACACCCAGGGCCAGGCCGATGCCGAAGGTTGGAACTTCGGTCCCCGCGACGAAGACGCACGGCCCGTGCAATGGATCGTGGAACACCTGTGCGAGCGCTGGGGCGACGGCGCCCGCTGGACACTGCAGCCTGGCAACCACCCGCACGAGGCCCACTTTCTCAAGCTGGACATCTCCAAGGCCCGTCAACGCCTGAACTGGGCGCCGCGCTGGTCTCTGGAGACCGCCCTGTCCCGCATCACCGACTGGCATCAGTCCTGGCTGGATGGCCAAGACATGCGCGCCTTCTGCCTGAATCAGATTTCCCTGTATTGCGACCACCGAGCCGACGCATGAGCACTACCCCTGTCAACTTCCAACCGCAGCTGGACAAGCTGCGCAGCCAGATCAGCGACCTGGTCCAGCAATATGCCGACATCGCCTATGCCCCCAAACCCTTCATCGCCGGCCAGACCGCGGTGCCGGTGTCGGGCAAAGTGATCGGAGCCAAGGAGCTCCAGCTGATGGTCGAGGCCTCGCTGGACGGCTGGCTGACCACCGGCCGCTTCAACGCGCAGTTCGAACAGCGCCTGGCGCAATTCCTGGGCGTGAAGTACCTGATCACCGTGAACTCGGGCTCGTCCGCCAACCTGGTGGCCTTCTCCGCGCTGACCAGCCCCAAGCTGGGCGACCGCGCCATCAAGCAGGGCGACGAAGTGATCGGCGTGGCCGCCGGCTTCCCCACCACCGTCAACCCCATCCTGCAGTTCGGTGCCGTGCCGGTGTTCGTGGATGTAGACCTGGCCACGCACAACATCGATGCGAGCAAGATCGAAGCGGCCATCACGCCCAAGACCAAGGCCATCATGCTGGCCCACAGCCTGGGCAACCCGTTCAACCTGGACGTGGTGACCGCCCTGTGCAAGAAGCACAACCTGTGGCTGGTGGAAGACTGCTGCGACGCGCTGGGCGCCACCTACGACGGCAAGCTGGTCGGCACCTTCGGTGACATCGGCACGCTGAGCTTCTACCCGGCCCACCACATCACCATGGGCGAAGGCGGTGCGGTGTTCACCAACAACGCCGAGCTGAAGCTGATCGCCGAATCCTTCCGCGACTGGGGCCGTGACTGCTACTGCCCGCCCGGCAAGGACAACACCTGCGACAAGCGCTTCTGCTGGACCAAGAAGGACCTCGGCGGCGACCTGCCGGACGGTTACGACCACAAGTACACCTACAGCCACCTGGGCTACAACCTCAAGATCTCGGACATGCAAGCCGCCTGCGCCCTGGCGCAGATGGACCGCGTGGACGAGTTCATCGCCAAGCGCCGAGCCAACTTCACCTACCTGAAAGACCGCCTGCAGAGTTGCGCCGAATTCCTGCACCTGCCGGAAGCTACGCCGAAGTCCGAACCCTCGTGGTTCGGCTTCCCACTCGTGGTCAAGGAGGCCAGTGGCATCAAGCGTACCGACCTGATCAACTTCCTGGAAGAAAACAAGATCGGTACCCGCCTGCTGTTTGCCGGCAACCTGACCAAGCAGCCCTACATGGCCGGTCGAAACTTCCGCGTCAGCGGCGAGTTGACCAACACCGATGTCGTGATGAACCAGACCTTCTGGCTGGGCACCTTCCCGGCGCTGGGGCCCGAGCAGCTGGACTACATCGCCGACAAGCTCGAAGAGTTCTTCGGCCTTAACTTCTGATCGGACGACAAGATGAGCAACCAGGCCAAGGTCAGCGACGAAGTTGCGATCCTTCTTGAGCAGATGGGCATCCGCCACGCCTTCGGCATCATCGGTGCGGGCAACGTTCATTTGTTCGAATCCATCACCAGGCATGGCTACACCGAGATCGTCTGCGTGCACCATGAACAGGCCGCCACCATGGCCATGCAGACCTACTACCGGACCCACGGCAAGCTCGCGGCAGCGTTGCTCACCACCGGTGGTGGCGCCACCAATGGCGTGACCGGCGTGGTATCCGCCTGGGCCGATTCGGTGCCCGGCCTGGTGATTGCCGGCAATGAGAATGGCAAGTTTTGCGACCCTGCCAACCCGCTGCGCATGTGGGGCGTGCAGGGCTACGACTCGGTGCAGATGGTTGAGAAGGTCACCAAGTACGCAGCCCGCGTGACGGACCCGACACAGACCCTGTTCGAACTGGAGAAGGCCGCCCATATCGCACTGGACCGCCGCCCCGGCCCGGTCTGGATCGAGATCCCGATGAGCGTGCAGTCCACTCGCCTCGACCCGCTCACGCTGGCACATTTCACACCGCAGGAAGTGCCTCGGCTGGCGCCAGCCGACGCGTCGGTCCAACGCGTCGTCCAAGCCCTGCGCGAAGCGCGCCGCCCGGTGCTGTGGCTGGGCCATGGCATCCGCCTGGCCGGTGCCGCCGATCGGCTGCTGCCCTTCCTGGAGACCCTGGACATTCCGGCCCTGGTCAGTTGGGCCGGCATTGACATGCTGGACTCCAGCCACCCACGTGTGGTGGGCCGCGCAGGCGTCTACGGCCAGCGCAACGCCAACTTTGTGCTGCAGAACAGCGACTACATCCTGTCCATCGGCAACCGCATGGCCATTCCGCAGGTCGGCTACGACCTCACCGAACTGGCGCGCGGTGCGCAAATCGATGTCGTGGACATCGACGAGACCGAAGGCCGCAAACTGGGCGACCGGGTGCGCGAATTCATCCATGCCGATGCGGGCGCCTTCATTGATGCGCTGCAGCAGGCAGCCACAGGTGGCATCGGTGCCAAGACCGAGTGGCTCGCCCAGGTCCAGACCTACCGTGAGACCTTCCCCTGGATCGGTACGGAACACGACGATTCGGACGGCTTCATCAACTCCTACCGCTTCATGGAGCGCCTGAACAGGGTCTTCAAGCCCGACCAGAAGGTCGTCACCGACATGGGCACGGCCCTGCTCTGCGGCCACCAGGTTCTGAAGTTCGAACCCGGTCAGCGCCTTCTGACCTCCACGGGCCTGGGGGAAATGGGCTACGGTCTGCCAGCGGCAATCGGTGTGTCCTTTGCCACCGACCGTGGCGAAGTGATGTGTCTGAACTGCGACGGCGGCATGATGATGAACCTGCAGGAACTGCAGACCATCGCCCACCACCGCCTGCCCATCAAGCTGTTCATCTTCAACAATGACGGCTACCTGATGATCAAGCACACCCAGAACGCCCTGTTCAACAAGGCGGGCTATGTGGGCACCAACAAGACATCGGGGCTGTCCTGCCCGGACTTCAGCAAGGTGGCGGCCGCCTTTGACATGCCGGCCTTCCAGATCCGTGGCTGGGACGAGTGCGACAGTGTGCTGGCACAGGTCCAGGCCCATGACGGCCCGGTCATCTGCGAGGTGTTCATGCACCCCGAGCAGTTGTTCGTGCCCAAGTTGTCGGTGGCGCAAACGCCGCAGGGCACGCTGGTGTCACCGCCGCTGGAAGATCTGTCGCCGCTGGTCCCGCTGGAGATGCTGGAGACGGCCATGCTCGTGGGTGTGCATGACAAGTCCCGTTCGCTGCGCTGAACGGCCCCAACGCGGATGCCCCAGGTGTAACCATGGCCCAGACCCTCGCCTTCCTCGGTGCCAACAGCCAGATCGCGCGCGACCTGATCCTGTCGATGGCTGCGTCTGGCCGCGACGATCTGCTGCTCTTCGGGCGGGACGTTGCGGCCCTGCAGCATTGGATCGAGGTCAACGGTCTGGGTCGCCAGTGCCACGCGGCGGGCTATGACGCCTATGGCCATACGCCCCATGACGCCGTGCTGAACTTCGTCGGCGTCGGCGACCCACGCAAGGCGGTCGAGATGGGAGCCTCCATCTTCGAGATCACGCAGCATTTCGACGATCTGGTGCTGCGCGGCCTGGCCGATCATCCGGATCGCCGCTACATCTTCCTGTCCAGCGGCGCCGTTTACGGCGACGCGTTCCAGCAGCCGGTCGGTGCGCAGACGCAGGCCCGTGTGGCCATCAACCAACTGGGCCCGCAGGACTGGTATGCCGTGGCCAAGCTGCATGCGGAGGCGCGCCACCGTTCGCGGGCGCAAACCGCCATCGTCGACCTTCGGGTCTTCAACTACTTCAGCCGCACCCAGAGCCTGGCCTCTCGCTTCTTCATTACGGACCTGCTGCGTGCTGTCCGCGACCGCGAGACCGTTACGGTGTCGCCGGACTATATGGTTCGGGACTTTCTCCACCCCAGCGATTTCCATCGCCTAGTGGACGCCGTGCTCGCGGCACCGCCAGCCAATGCTGCATTGGACTGCTACACCACGGCCCCGGTAGACAAACCCACGTTGCTGCAGTCTTTGCATGAGCGTTTCGGCCTGGCCTACCAATTCTCGGCACCGGCCGCAAACGTGGCGGTCAATGCCACCGGCGCCAAGCCGCATTACTACTCCCTGAACCGCAAGGCCGAAGCCTTCGGCTATACCCCCGCGCATTCGTCGATCAGTGGCGTGCTGGAAGAAGCAGCCGCGCTGCTCGCCTGATCAAAGCGCCCCTACCGCTACGGAAACATTCGATGGCACAGCAAAAAACCCGGGTCGCTATCCTCGGCACCGGCAACATCGGCACCGACCTTCTGATCAAGGCGATGCGCTCAGACCTGCTCGAATGCACTCTCTTCGTGGGCCGCAACCTGCGCTCCGACGGGATGCAGAAGGCCAGTGAACTGGGCGCGCCGATCTCCGATCGAGGCATAGACGGTATCGTCCAGCACGCCGACAACATCGACATCGTCTTCGATGCAACCTCCGCCGCCGCGCATATGGTGCATTGGCCGGTGCTGCAGAAACTGGGCAAGACGGTGATCGACATGACGCCTGCCAAGATTGGCGACCTGTGCGTGCCGGCGATCAACACTGACCAGATCATCGCCAGCCGCGCCCAGAACATCAACATGATCACGTGTGGCGGCCAGGCCTCCGTGCCCATCGCCAATGCCATCGCCGCCGTGCAGGATGACATCGAGTACATCGAAGTGGCCTCCAGCATCGCCTCGCGCAGCGCTGGTCCGGCCACGCGTGCCAATCTCGATGAATACATCGAAACCACCGAGCAGGCCCTGATCAAGTTTGGCCGTACCCGACTCGCCAAGGCCATCCTGATCCTCAATCCCGCAAGGCCGCCAATCGACATGCAGACCACTATTTATGCCAAGGTCGGCAATCCGAACCTGGCTGCAATCCGGGCCTCGGTGGCTGAGATGATCACCCGCATCAAGCAATACGTCCCCGGTTACCAATTGATCGTGCCGCCTACCATCGAAGGTGGCAAGGTCATGACCACCGTCAAGGTGCTGGGCAACGGCGACTACCTGCCCCGCTACGCCGGCAATCTGGACATCATCAACTGTGCAGCCATCGGCATCGCCGAGCGCATCGCACGCCAACGCACGGAGTGAACGTCATGAGCAAGAAGATCCTGATCAGCGACCCGACGCTGCGCGATGGCAACCATGCCGTGCGCCACCAGATTTCCCAGGAACACTTTGCCGCCTACTGCAAGGCTGCGGACGCGGCTGGCGTGCCGATCGTCGAGGTCGGCCACGGCAACGGGCTCGGGGCCTCCTCGCTGCTGGTGGGCGAATGCGCACTGACGGACGAGACCATTCTGAAGACCGCGCGAGAGCACCTCACGCGTTCCAAGATGGCCATCCACGCCATTCCCGGCTTCTGCACCATCCACCGTCACCTCTCGATGGCGATGGACTTGGGTGTGGACGTGTTTCGCATCGCCTCCCACTGCACTGAGGCCGACATCACGCAACGCCACATTGAATTTGCCCGCAAACACGGCAAGGAGGTGTATGGCGTGCTGATGATGAGCCACATGGCCACGCCTGAGACGCTGGCAGACGAAGCCCGCAAGATGGAAGCCTATGGTGCTGAGGGCCTCGTGATCATGGACTCGGCTGGCGCCTATCTGCCAGCCGACGTCAGCCGTCGCATCGGCACGCTCGTGGATGCCCTGAGCATTCCGGTCGGTTTCCACGCCCACAACAACCTGGGCATGGGCGTCGCAAACTCGGTGGCCGCCGTGGAGGCGGGTGCCACCATCATCGACGGCAGCGCACGCGGCTTTGGCGCGGGCGCCGGCAATGCGCAGTTGGAGGTACTGGTCGCCGTCTTCCAGCAGATGGGTTTCGACACCGGCATCGACCTCTACAAGATGCTGGACGCCGCAGACCTCGCCGAGAAGACCATGGTCAAGTCCATGCCATACATCTCGTCCACCAGCATCGTGAGCGGCATGTCGGGTGTGTTCTCAGGCTTCATCAAGCAGGTCAACAGCATCGGCGCCGAACATGGCGTGGACCCGCGCGACATTTTCTTCGAGCTCGGGCGCCGCAACGCGGTCGCCGGTCAGGAGAGCCTGATTCTGGAAGTCGCACTGGCGCTCAAGGCCAGTCAATCGCAAGCGGAGGTAACGCATGCCTGAAAGCCTCACGTCCGCCCTTCGAAGTGACTGCCTCGCCTCGCTGGCGCTACAGCCGGCGCTCGCGCAGCGCGCTGCCGGACATCGGATCGCCATCATTGGCGGCACCGGCTTTGTCGGCACATGGATCGCGGAGATCGTGGCGGCACTCAATGACGAATTCCGTTGCGGCGTTCGCGTTGATCTGCTGGGACGCTCGGCACCGGCTTGGCGGGCGGCTCATCCACACCTGGCAGGGCGCGACGACATTCAGCTCAAGACCATTGATGTGCGCTCCTCCTTCGAGCTCGCACGCGACGCGACGTTGGTCCTTTACGCGGCGGGCGTCGCTGATCCTCGGGTGCATGCGTCAGATCCGTTTCGGGTCCAGGAAACCGCGCTGCAAGGCCTCACCCATGCGCTGGCCGCTTCGACTCGCCTCGAGCTGCTGCAGCGCTTCGTCAATGTCAGCTCTGGCTTGGTGGCGGGTACATTGCCGCAGCAAATGCAGGTGCAGGCCCGGGGACTGAAGGAGTCCGACCTCGGCCTGCTGGACTTCACCCGTGTGCACAACGTGTATGCCGAGTCCCGTCGTGCAGCCGAGAGTCTGACCAGCCTTTACGCGAGCCAATACCGCATCCCGGTCAGCACCGCGCGGGCCTTCACCTTTATCGGACCGTACCAGCCGCTGGACGCCCCTTGGGCTCTCAACAACTTCATCCGCGACGCGCTATCCGGCAACGACATCCGCCTGCATGGGGATGGCAATACCCGCCGCAGCTATCTGTACGGCAGTGATGCGGCCGCATGGCTGCTGAAGATCCTCACCGAGGGCCGTGATGGGGAGGTCTACAACGTCGGTGGCAATGAGCCGGTCAGCCATTCGCAGGTCGCCGATCTGGTCGCCGGGCTCACCGTGCCCACGCCCCAGTTGGTTTACAAGAGCCAGCCCGCAGCGGGGGGCCGCCAGCACGACTTCTTCCCGGACCTCCAGCATGTGGAGGCGACACTGGGCCTGCGCCAGGCCGTCCAGACCGAAGCGGCCATCGAGCGCGCCATGCACTGGCATGCACATCGCGTAGGCGTGGGCCGGCGTCTGCGCCCAACCATTGACGCGTCGTGACCGGCTGCTTCCCGGCCGCGCCCCGCGCCCGCACCGGGCTCAATGCCCGCGTGCGCCGCTGACCATGACGGCTGTGCCCCAAGAGCGCCTCCTGACGCGGCTTTCCCGCCTTGGCGGGCTGGACGCTCACGTCCTGAGCACGCTGCTGTTCCGCGGCTGGGCTCTGCTGGCCGGCGTCCTCACCATGCTGCTGGTGCCGCTGTGCCTGCCCAAGGAACATCAGGGCTTCTACTTCACGTTCTCCAGCCTGATTTCCATCCAGATCTTCTTCGAGCTGGGGTTCAACCATGTGATCTCTCAACTGGTGAGCCACGAGGCTGCGCTGATGCACGCCTCGACCGACCCGGCGCAGCGCCAATGGCATGCCAGTCGGCTGGCGTCAGTGCGCCACCTGGGCCATCGCTGGTACCAGGTCATGGCCATACTGTTTGCGCTGGTCGTGTTCGTGGCGGGCCTGGTGTTCTTCGAAGCGCAGAAGGCCCTGCCCGCGGGCGAGTGGTGGATGCCCTGGGCATTGATCTGCGGGGCCAGCGCGCTGAACCTCTATGCCAGCCCTCAACTGGCCATCAGCGAAGGTCTGGGCCGGGTGGACCGAGTGGCGCGCCTGCGACTCGTGCAGTCGATGGTCGGCTACGGCGCCATGTGGGTGCTACTGCTGTTGCATGCCCGGCTGTGGTCTGCCGTGCTGGTGCCGGCCGCCGGCGCGGCCCTGAGCCTTTGGTGGATCCGTCATCGTGCACACCTGCATCATCCGCGGGGGCCGACAGCGGACCTGCCGTCAGACCCGTCGGCAACCATCAGCTGGCGGCGCGACGTCTTTCCCCTGCAATGGCGCATCGCCCTGAGCTGGATCAGCGGCTATTTCATCTTCCAGATCTTCAACCCGTTCGTCTTCGCCTTCCACGGTGCGGCCGAAGCCGGGCGGACAGGGCTGGCGCTGGCGGCATATACCGCCATTCTCGGCTTGGGCATGAGCTGGGTGAATGCCTCCACGCCGATGATGTCGGCCGCCATCGCCTGCGGCGACCGAGATAAACTCCGCAGCATCTTTCGCCGCGTCGCCGTTCGGTCCATGGCCTTCACCGTGATGGCCACTCTCATCCTGGTGAGTGGGCGTGCGGCGGCCGCGTATGCCGGCCTGCCGCTGGCCGAGCGCATTGCTGACGTGCCCATTCTGCTGCTTATGGGTGGGGCCACCGTGGGAAATTGCCTAATTGGTGCAATGGCCATCTTCATGCGCTGCCACAAGGAAGAGCCGATGCTGCAGAGCGCCGTGGTCGTGGCCGTACTGACCCTGGCCGGGGTCGCCTCCACCAGCCGCTACGACGTGCACTGGCCGTTTGCCATGTATGCGGGCATCACGGTGCTTGTGGGTCTGCCGTGGACCGTCCTCATCTTCCGCCGTTACTGGCGGCGCTAAACCCGGCGGCACCTCGGCCCCCAGACCTCACCGCCCCTTCCGATTCCAAGCCTCGACATGAAGCCCTACTCCGAAGCCGAATACGCCGCGCAGGCATCACTGGTTCCCGTCACGATCTGCGTGCCGGTGTACAACGGCGAGCCCTACCTGCGCGAGTGCCTGGACTCCATCGCTGCACAGACTTTCCGCGACTTCATCGTGCTGGTCATCGACAACGCCTCCACCGACGGCACCGCTGCGCTGTGCGCCAGCTATGACGACGCGCGCTTCTTCTACCTGCGCAACGAGATCAACATCGGCTCCGGCCCCAACCACAACCGGGCGCTGGATCTGGCACGGTCGGAGTTCGTCAAACTGTTCTCGGCCGATGACGTCCTATTCCCCGACACGCTGGCTCTGCAGGTGTCCGCGCTGCAGAGACACCCCAACGCCTCGCTGGTGACGTCCGACTGCATCGTCACCGGACCGAAGCTCGAGCCGTTGAAGGAGGCTCGCTACCTCGCCGGCCCCTTGACCGGGGACGAAGCGGTCCAGTCCTGCGTACGCCTCATCGACAACAAGATCGGCGGCCCATCCAATACCTTGCTGCGGCGCAGCGCCGTGGGTGCCCAGCGCATCGACACCAGCTACAAATGGCTGGCGGACCTGGAGTTTCACTGCCGCGTGCTCACGCACGGCGACTACCTCAATACCGGCAAGCCTGGCTTCTACTACCGTCGGCATTCCGCCACCGATTCCGAAGTGGGCTGCCCGCCCGACATCCGGGAGCGAGACGAGCTGGCCTTTATCCAGCAGTACGCCCGCTCGCCGATGCCCCGCTTGCGGTTCGAGGCCCGCCGCCTGAAGCGCCGCTTCGCCTGAATCGCATGAAGTTCCTTTTTTATGCCTTGGCACTGATGGGCCACGATGCCCTGAAGTATCTGGCGCATATCCGCCAACGTGCCCGTTGGCGCCTGCGGGGCACCCGTATCGCTGCGAAGGCAGTCATCACGACCGCCCCAGGCACACGGCTGGCGCTTGGCGCCGGCGTCTCGATCGGACACGGCACGATCCTGGTGGTGGCCATGGACCCGAACGCCCCCTCGCCGCGCTCTTCGTCACTGGAGATCGGTGAGGGGACGGCGGTCAATGAATACTGCAATCTGCGCGCGGCCGGCGGCAACATCCGCATTGGACGGCAATGCCTGTTCGGCCAGTTCGTCACCCTGGTGTCGAGCAACCATGGCCTGGCCCCGGGCGTCCCGATGGCTGAACAGCCGTGGGCGTTGGACAAAACAGACATCGAGATCGGCGACGACGTCTGGCTGGGTGCCAACAGCATCGTGCTGCCAGGCGTTCGCATCGGTGCAGGTGCCGTGGTGGCCGGCGGTGCAGTGGTCTCCAAAGACATTCCGGCCGGCGAAATTTGGGGCGGTGTCCCGGCACGACGCCTGAGCAGCCGTGACAGCCGCGAGGGCGGCCACCCCTGTGCCGGAGACATCGTCTGATGATTGCCAACCTGTGGATGCTGAAGGCGCCCAACGGCATGTTCTGGTATGCGCTGGACTACATACGGGCGCTTGACCGTCCCATGCTGGTCCTGGTTCGGCCCAGCCTGATGGAGATGGCATCCCTTCAGCTCGCAGGCACACAGATGCAGGTGAAGGCCGTGGGCCTCGTTGGGCTTCTGCGGTACGCGGCCCTCGCGGCAGCGCGGGGCGAGCTGGTCTACTGTCCCACCCCCCATCCCTTGCCCTACATCAAGCGTCAGGTCGTGACCTTTCACGATGCATACCCTTTTGAAGGCCGCAACGGAGCGCGCAAACTGCAATTGCTGCTGTGGGGCCTCCGGACCTCCGGCTGCCAGGTCGCGTACATCAACCAATCGATGGCCAAGCCCTATCTGTCGGCTCAGGGCATCCCCGCGGATCGACTGATCTACGCGCCCAACATGCCCCCCCCTGCCTACACCGGCGCATCCCGCAGCGACACGAGAGGCAACGCCGTCGGCCAAAAGCCTGGCGCCGCCATTCGGCTGGCCGCCTTTGGCACGGACTCGGAAAAGAAACGCTATCCAGAGCTGCTGCACGCCCTACAACAGCCAGCCTTGCGCGATGCCATCGAACTCTGCCTGTACGGCGAGGAGAACGCCTACGTCGGCCGCCTGCGATCAGCCTACCCGCAGGCTCGCCTCTCGGTCTGTTCCCCCACGCAGCATTCTCTGCAGGACTTCCTGGCGCGGAGCGATGCCGTCATAGGCATTGCAACCAATGAAGGTTTCGGGCGGCCAGTGGCAACGGCGATCATGCAGGGCATCCCCTGCTACCTTTCGGCCTCGCCCACGTTCCGCGAGTTCTTCGACGGGCTGGCCATCCTGTCCGATGACGTCAACCACCTGCTGGCAGCCGTGCAGCGGCGAGAACGGCCAACCGCTCTCGTGCAGGTCTCGACACCCGGCTTCCTGGCAGACGCCTACAGTGCCGCCATCAACACAGCCGTTGCCCGCATCCAAGCCCTCGACGCCGGCGGCGCTGCCCGCCAGGCACCGACCTCTGCATCCTGATCATGACTATCTCGCCTTCCGCGCAGCCCAAGGTGGCCGTGCTGCTGGCCACCCACAACGGTGGCCGCTATCTGTCCGAACAGCTGGATTCCATCCTCGGTCAGAATGGTGTCCAGCCGTTGGTGGTGGCGAGCGACGATCGCTCTCGTGACGACACCGTCGCGCAGCTGGAGGCACGGGCATTCACCGGCCGTGTTGTAGTACTACCCCCTTCTGAGCTGCCGCTGGGCAATGCCAACCGCAACTTCATGCGGCTCATCCACGACGCTCCCCTGGAGGATGCGGACTTCGTCGCCTTTTCCGACCAGGACGACATCTGGCTGAAGGACAAGCTCCTGGTGGCCACTCAGCGCCTCGCGGCGGACGGCGCGGATGGCTACTCCAGCAACATCACGGCCTTCTGGCCGGATGGCCGTCGCAAGCTGCTGATGAAGTCTCAGCCCCAGCGCCGAAACGACCACTTCTTCGAATCCGCCGGGGCCGGCTGCACCTTCGTCCTGACACGCCGGGCATTCGACCAACTGAGGGCATTGGTACGGGCTGACTATGAGAGGGCGCGGCGCCTGCGGATTCATGACTGGACGATCTATGCCTTCGTGCGATCACATGGCATGCGCTGGATCATTGATCCAAGGTCAGCCATAGAATACCGTCAGCACGGTCTCAACGAACTGGGCGCCAACGTCGGGTTGCGGGCTGCGCGCAGCCGCTTCCGCCAACTGCATGATGGCAGCTTCCGCATGGAGACGCTGCGCATGGCGGATGCATTGCAGATCAAGGACGACATCATGCAACGGCTGGAGCGGCTGACGCCCTGGGACCGACTTGTGTTGGCGACCCGCTCGCGTGAATGTCGCCGCCGTGGGCTGGATGCGTTCATGCTGGCAATCTTCTTCCTCATCACCCGCAGGTCGGCATGAGCAAACCGACCGCTGCAGTGCAGAAGAGCCTGACCGTCGGTTCAGACGGGGCCGACTGGTCGGAACGGCCCGTGCTGTTCATCAGCGAGGCCACCGCCTTCGGTGGTCACGAGTCCATGGCGCTGCGTGCCGCGGCCGGTCTCTCGCGCTCAGGCGTGCCGGTGGGTTTCCGCTTCTGGGTCGGCAATGAACGGCTGCGCCGCGCCATTGCCGCCGAGAACGCCCAAGGTGCCTCGATCACGCTGGACGACTCGGCTGCCGCCGACATCCGCCTGGGTTCATGGCGGACCTGGCAGCGCGGCGTGGAGATAGCCGAGGCTCGACGATTCCTCGCCAAAGACTCGTCCTTTGCGCGAGTCCTGGTCCAGGGCCGTATCGACTCCGGTCTGGTCACCCTCAACGCCGCCGCCGAGCTCGGCCTTCCCCTCATCTCCTACCTGCCCATGGCCCACACACTGTCGCAGATGGGTGTGGGCACACTGCCCGGCCTGCGCGAGCGGGTGCTACGCGGCCTGTACAAGAAGGTGCCGGCCTACATCACCATCGATCCGGCGGTCGAGCGTGATCTTCGTGCGCGCCACGCGCGCGCTCCGATCGAAGTCGCCGAGAACTGGGTGCCGGCGCCTCCCACCCGTCGGCCCCTGCGGGCATCGGCCCGGGCGCGACTCCACCTGCCCGAAGCAGGGCCGACTGTCGGCACCATCGGCCGCATCGATTTCCGGCAGAAAGGCCATGACCACTTCCTGAGGGCCATGGCGTCGCCACCGGGGCGCGAGCGCCCCCTGAACTGGTTGATCGTCGGTGATGGACCGGACGCAGCCCAGCTTCGCGACATGATCAGTGCGCTGGGTCTGTCCAACCGCTGCCATCTGCTGCCGTGGGTTGAGGGTGGCATGGACGAGGTCTATGCCGCAGTGGATGCCGTGGTGCTGCCCTCCAACTTCGAAGGCGTGCCTCTGGTCATGATGGAAGCGCTAGCTCGCCAGGTGCCCGTGGCCGGTTCCGACATTGACGGCATGGCTGCCTGGCTGCCTGCCTTTGCCCAATTTGACCGCCACCAGCCGCTTCAGGTGCTGGAGGCCGTCAGCCAAGCCCTGGATCCTGCCCACCGACCGGCTTTCGAACCAGCGTTCGCCCGGGCGACGGCTGCCACCGACGTGCGGACTTTTGTGGCTCGCTGGGCACTGGCGCTACAGTCGCTTGCTTCCGCGATGAGCCGCTGACATGTCGTTGTTCTTCATCATCAGTGCCGTGTTCTTCACCTTCCCCTTGCTGTCGCCAGCAGTCGGGATGGTGCTCTATCCGTTCCTGCTGCTGGGTGTGCGGGACGCCATCGACTGGCGAATCCCGACCTCGCGACTGCTGCCGCTGATGGTCTGCGGCGCTGCTGGCATGGCGGTGCTTGGGCTCGTGGATCCCGTCTCTGCCGCTCGAACCACGGCGTTCTTCTGCGGCCTTTGTTTTCTGCATGTGGCCATGCAGCATCCCGCCAAGCGGGAATTCATGCTGAGCCTGATGAAACTGCACGCCTGGGTGGTGATCGCCCAGTTGCTGCTGGTGCTCATCGGCGTGGAAATCGACTTTTCCCAGGTACTCCGCGCCATTTACGGGCCACTGCTGCCGCCGACGGGCATCCACATTGACTACAACGCATTCTCCCAGTTCGACCTGTTCCTTCCGCGGGTGGCAGGTCTGAGCCGGGAACCGGCCTTCGCGTCGGTGCTGTTCGTTGGCATGACTTTCATCGCCCTGCGCATGCGCCGGCGCCTCCTGGCAGGGCTGTTCACCGTCGCTACGCTATGCACTCTGTCCAAGATCGTCTTCCCGTTGATCCTGGCGCTGCTATTCGTTTGGCGCACGCCGGCAGAACAAACGCGTACCTGGCGCAGCATGACGCTGAACTTCCTGTTCTTCGTCGCCATTCATTTGGTCGTGATTGCCGGAGTGGCGTTCTTCATCGAAGAGACCGAGCTGGCCATGCAACTCGATGCATCGTTCTATCACCGCATCATCGGCCTGCACACCTTCGCCACGCAATGGGACGTGATCCACTGGTTCGGCAACGGTATTGACGATCTGTCCCGAGCGGACATCTTCCAGAACTACGAGTTCCTCGATGACCGGCGCGCCTTCCTGGATGGCAGCGTGACCTCAAAGCTGGCCGCTGACTTCGGTTATGCCGCCCTGTTCCTCTACGCGCTGCTGGTGTCCTTTCTGTGTACGCGCTGGACAGCAGTGCTGGCGGTGGCCATCGGCGGCATCTTCATCAACCTGATCAGTGTCTCGCCGGCCACCATCATGTTCTTCTGGGTGGCGACCGGGCTGTTCGCCCAGGCGCTGGGCGAGGCCCATGACGTGCAGCCCGGTCCATCCCTGCTACGCCGGATCGCCTTCCAGCTTCATCCGGGCCGGCTAGCGGCCTACGTGCTCAGGCCACGTTGAGACAGGTGCGGAACCGGCACTGCGGCGCCCGCCCTACCTTCACAGGCGTCCGGCACTCGACGACACACGCTGCGGTGCCGACACGGCGGGGACGAATTGGGTATCCATCCAGGCCGTGCGCAGCTTTAACCAAGTGCTCAGGTAGTTGATCTCACCGCTGTAGCTGCCCGTCACAACCGCATTGGGCCAGACATAGGTATTGAGGATGTCCCAGGTCTGGAAGTTTCGCGCCTGGGCGCCATCCAAGGTCACGGCGCTCGAGGCGATGAAGCGCTGCAGATCCGGCATGCGGCTGCTCAGGTAGGCCCAACGTGCGGTGACATGCTTGGCAAACACCGGGTCCTGAAGCAGACGCGTGACATAGGCACTGGCGCCGCGCACCCACCAACCCTCGACTGAATCATTGCCGTTATAGTTGATGTTGCCGGCCGTCAAATCGAAGTCCCACAGCGGCCCGAACACCAGAGGACCATTGTTCTTGCGAGTGACAAAGGTGCTGCTAAAGAAGGCGTCATTGTTCTTGAGCAGCTCGTTGATCAGGTAGAAATCGACCAGAGCCTCCGTATCCAATTGGCTGGTGTATCCACCGGCCTTGTGGGCGGCGAAGTCGTCGGCGAACAGCGTCTGCTCGAAGCGCGCGATCACCTGCTGGATCAACGGAATCTGGCTCTCGGTCACATCGGACTGGATGGTGTAAGGCACGTTGGCGGTAGCCGAATAGAACCAGTCATCCGCATCCAACCGCGAATCGATCTCGAGCAGGAATCCCGCCGGGTCCGTGTCCGTCGGGGCGTCACTGCCAATTTCCACGCGGGCACCGGCCGTCTTGATGGTTTCTACCAGCTGATAGACGCCGGCGTACTGGCCATTCAGTGTCAGTTCGACGAAACGGGAGTTCGGTGTGTAGGCCAAACCTGTTGTCGTCCCCAAGCAAAAGGCCACGGCATTACGCAGCAGCGTCTTGTCCGCGTAGTTGGCCAGCAACGCCCATTCCTTGTCCGCCGCCATGCCCAGCAGCGAAGCTGCCTTGCCCAGTTTCAGTTTGTAGGGCTTCTTTGGCATCTCCCAGGTCGTGTTGCCCCGACCCCGGATGGAAGTGTCTACGTCGATGGCATCGCCATACGCGGCACTGGTGGCGGTTCTCAGGCGCGCGGAGACATAGGTCTCCTTGGAATCAATGGGTGCATTGTTGACCGTATCGATGTAAATAGGCAGCGGCGTATTGACGTTGCATTGAGACGGATTGATGGCCTGGTTGACCTCTTCATTGATCGTGCGCGATGTGACGGTCGGCAGCATGCGGCCATTGTCAGCATCCACATAACGGCCAATGATGGCCAGGACCTTGCGGCCCAACTGATCGGTGAGAGCAGCAATCCCGGTAGAGACATCATCGGCAGCCTGGGCAGAGGCCCGGCCTGCGTTACCTGCGGGCGCCTCCTGGGCAAGCTGGATATAGGCCTGCGTCCCGGTCTGAAGCGCCGTCTGCGAAGAAGTGACGATGCTGTCCACGCCGGTGTAAACGCTACTGTCATAGCCTTTGAGCAGGTCTGCACTGCTTGTGAGGCCGAACAGGGTGCTGATTTTCTCCACTGCCGCTGTCAATCCTGCAGAGGGCTCCAGACGCCATTGCGTCACCACCAGTGAAGTCAGCCCGTTGATCGCGGTGGCCGTGGCAGGAGCCGAGAGGCGGAAGGTCCCCGCGGTTGCCAGCGTAGTCACGGCGGTCACCTGTTCGGCCACCAAATACTTATTTTCCAATGTAGTGCCGTGGGGCAGGGTGATGCGGAACGACCCCGTGGTATCCGCCATGACACTGGTTTCAGAGGCCTCGCAGCTTAGATTGGCATTGCTGTCCAGGCAGACCTTCCAGCTAAGCCCTTCCGGGTGGGACAGTTGCCCCGACAGGATCCGATCCGGCTCCCCACCACCACAGGCACTTAAACCACACACGGCCAATGCAATAGCCAAGCCGACCTTGTGGCCTCCCTCTCGCGTCATCTTCTCCACTCCCGAAAGTCTATTTATGGCGGACGGGCACTCGCATCACGCGTTGCCGTCACTGACGGGGGTGAGTCTAAAAGCCGAAGATGCACCAAGTTACCAATTAATGACTTTTATAGGCAAAGCTGTCGCAACCGTGCGGCGCACGTAATTGGCACTGCAAACATCGCCCATCCGGGCGCCTAACGCGCCGAATGAAAGGTTTTCGCACACTTTCTGAACCATACCAATTGCGCTGAAACCTCACGTATTTCCGGCGCACATCAAGATAGTTGCCGCCTCGGTCCCGACCCAGTCGAATTCGCTCAACACAACATTCACTCGTTCAATCGCTATGCCTACGGCTACAACAACCCACTGAAGTATGTGACCCCCGACGGCGGCAGATGAAGGCAGACACCTGATGGGCGCCAAGGACAAATACATGGAGTCCAAGGATGCCAACGGCAATCGCCAGGCACCACCGAAGCGCGGCTATGAAGGCAATGTGATGGCCGATTCGACCGGCAGGGCAAGTGGCGAGAACATCTTGGACATCATCGAGAATGCCACCGCCAGCTTCCTCCAATGGCTGGGCTGACTTCTGGGGAGTTTCTGATGTCACCGAGGGAGCTCTTTGTCGCCTATCGCGCCCCGCCCCCCGGACGCACATACTCCGGCACGAACCTCCTCAACCCCGCCACCACCGTCTCTCTCGACCACTCCTCACTCCCCCCCGCCTGGCACACCCACTCCACCACTGCTCCATCCCCCGCCAAGTCCCCCAACCTCGCAATCCTCACCCGCGAGACCTTGGTCGGCAACGTCGTATCCGCATCCGCGATCAGCTCCTCATAGAGCTTCTCCCCCGGACGCAACCCGGTGAACTGAATCCCGATCTCCTGTTCACTCCGCCCCGCCAGCCGAATCATGTCCCGCGCCAGATCCACGATCTTCACCGGGTCGCCCATATCCAGCACCATCACCTGGCCGGAATCCCCAATGGCCGCCGCTTGCAACACCAGCCGCGCCGCCTCCGGGATCGTCATGAAGTAGCGAATGATGTCCGGGTGCGTCACCGTCACCGGCCCACCCTTGGCGATCTGCTCCTTGAACTTCGGAATCACGCTGCCACTGGAGCCCAGCACATTGCCGAAGCGCACCGCCATGAACTTGGTCGAATGACCCTGCGCCGCCATGTGGCTGATCACCTGCTCCGCTGCCCGCTTGGTCGCACCCATCACGTTTGTCGGGTTCACCGCCTTGTCGGTGCTGATCAGCACAAACCGCTCAGCCCCCGCAGCCGCCGCCGCCACACACGCGTGGTATGTCCCCAGTGTGTTGTTGCGCAGTGCCGCCCAGGCGTTCTCCTCTTCCATCAGCGGCACATGCTTGTAGGCCGCTGCATGGAACACCACCTGCGGCCGGTGCTTCAGGAACACATGCCGCAGATGCGCGAGATCCTTGACATCACCAATCAACCGCACCAGCGGCAGATGCGGGAACTTCTCGCTCAGTTCCTGCTCGATCGAATACAGCGCGAATTCACTCAGCTCGAACAGCACCAGCCGCGACGGACCGTAGCGCGCCACCTGTCGGCATAGCTCCGATCCGATCGATCCGCCCGCGCCCGTGATCAACACCGTCTTGCTGCTCACGCACTCGCTGATACCACTCTCATCCAGCTGCACCGGCTCACGCCCCAGCAGATCTTCCGGCTCGATGTCGCGCACCTGGTTGACCGATCGGCCCGCCAACAGCTCCTCACTGCTGGGCACGGTCAGCACAGGCAGCGAGGCCCGGCCCGCCAGCGCCAACGCACGGCGTCGCTGCACGGACGTGGCTGCTGGCATCGCCACGATCACATGCGTGATGCCGTGCAGCTCCGCAAACCGCGGCAACTCTTCCAGCGTGCCCAGTACAGGCACACCACCCACACGGGCGCCGCGTTTCTCCGGCGCATCGTCCAGATAACCCACCACCACCCAGCCCTGCTGGTGCTGAATGCCCGCTACCAGCAGACGCCCGGCATCACCCGCGCCCATCACCAGCGCACGTCGCTGTTCCAGCGCACTGCCGCTGATGCGGCTGCGCATGTGCTCATACAACATGCGATAGCCCATGCGCATCATGGCCAGTGCCATCAGCGTGAAGACCGGGTGCAAGGCCAGCACAGCACGCGGCACAGCGGCCAGTTGCGCCATCAGCACCGCCACGGCCCCGATCAGGCCAGCCGCCACGCACACTGCCGCCAGGCGCTTGACCTCGCCAAAGCCCGAGAACCGCCACATGCCCTTGGGCACCTGGAACAGCCACAGCAGCCCACCGTAAACCACCACCACGCCCAGCATCACCCAGCCGTCGTAACCCGGCCGCGCGCTGAACCAGCGCTCGAAGCCCAGGCGGAACAGATAGGTGGCCTGCCACGCCAGCGCCACCGCCACCATGTCCAGGCCCAAGGCCAGCGTCTCGCGATAAGGACGGATACGTGTCAGGAACGCATCCAGGGACAACCAGTTCATCGTCAAGGATCTCGGTTCAAGGGCAGTGACCCGCGGGCCTGCCACATGCGATTCGGAACGTTGGTGCGATCAGCCATGGGATATCAGCCGGCTGCTCTTCAGTTCAGCCCGCCATTCAACACCTCAGCGGCGCAGCACCCCTAGCGTCGCAAAGATCAACCGCACATCTCCCAGCAGGCTGGCACTGCGCACATAGTCGGCCGCCATGCGCAGCTTGGCCGGCATCACCACCTCCACATACTCCCGTTCCGGGTCAGCCGCCTTCGCCAGCACATCGCTCTCATGCCGAAAGCTCAGTGACGCCGGATCAGTGATGCCGGGCCGCACAGAGAGCACGATCTCCCGCAGCTCCGCCGGATACATCGCCACATAGCGCGGCACTTCAGGCCGTGGGCCCACCAGGCTCATCGCGCCTCGGAACACATCCCACAGCTGCGGCAATTCATCGAGCTTGCTGGCCCGCAGAAAATGCCCGCTGCGGGTGATGCGCGGGTCCGCGCCGATGGTGATCTGCGGCCCGAGCGTAGGCGCGTCCACCCGCATCGTGCGGAACTTGTGAATGCGAAACGGATGCCCGTACCGCCCCACACGCTCCTGGCGGAACATCACCGGTCCCGCTGAATCCAGCTTGATCCACGCCGCCACCAGCAGCAGCACCGGGCTCAGCAGCAGCAGGCCGATACCCGCGCAGATCAGGTCGAACAGACGTTTGGCCATGGCCCGTGGAATCCTTCGTCAGCAGGCTGGTTCATTGTTCAGATAAACGCTTCAGGCAAAACCCAGGCTCTGGCGCACGGCGTGGATGACACGCTCCACGTCGGCATCCGTCATGGCCGTGTAGAGCGGAATGGTCACCGTCCGCTCATAGGCCTTTTGCGAATGCGGGAAGCGTTCGGCCGTCAGGCCGTAACGCTCACGCCAGTACGGATGCTGGTGCAAGGGCACGTAGTGCACGCTGCAGCCGATGCCCAGCGCAAACATGCGCTCGATGAATTCATCGCGGCTGAGCTCCGCCTCGTCGGAGAGGCGCAGCACGTAGAGGTGCCAGCTGTGCGTGTCCCCTTCGATAGGCTGCGGCGGCAGGATCAGTGGGAGATCCGCCAGCGCCTCGAAATAACGCTGCGCGATCTGCTCACGCCGCTTCTGGAAGGCCGGCAGCCGCTTGAGCTGATGCAGGCCCAGGGCAGCCGCAATGTCGGTCAGGTTGTACTTGAAGCCGGGCGCCACGATCTCGTAATACCAGCTCGGCACCTTGGCGGTGAAGCGGTCGAAGGCATCCCGGTTGATGCCGTGCAGCCGCATCACACGGGCGCGCTTGGCCAGCTCGGCATCACGCGTCACCAGCATGCCGCCCTCACCCGTGGTCATGGTCTTGTTCGCATAGAAACTGAACACCGTGGCATTGCTGCCCATGGTGCCGATCAGTTCCTTCTCCAGCGTGGTGGGCAGCGCGTGCGCCGCGTCCTCCACCACCTTCAGACCATGCTTGCGGGCAATGTCCAGCAGCGTGAGCATGTCCACGGCCAGGCCGCCGTAGTGCACCGGGATGATGGCCTTGGTGCGCGGCGTGATGGCGGCCTCGATCTGGTCGATGGCGATGTTCAAGGTCTTGGGGTCGATATCCACCAGCACCACGTCCGCGCCCATGTAGCGCACCACCTCGGCCGTAGCCGTGAAGGTATGGGTGGTGGTGATGACTTCGTCACCGGGGCCGATGCCCAGCGCTTCCAAGGCCAGATGCAAGCCGGCCGTGGCGGAGTTGACGGCCACGCATTCGATCTGCGGCTCGCCGAGGAATTCGGCAAAGGCCTGTTCAAAACGCTTGGCCTTGGGGCCAGTGGTCACCCAGCCGCTGCGCAGCGTGTCCACCACCTCGGCGATTTCCTCCTCGCCGATCTCGGGCAGCGCAAAGGGCAGGAAGGGCAACTTGTCGGTCATGGTCGGAAAGGTCCGTGGAATCTTGGTTGGACAGAATATTTTTCGCGGGGCGCTGACGCCACGCAGGCCATGGGTCGGAGGCAGATCAGCAATGGTCGCCATTCGGCTGCAACTCAAACGGCAATCTTGCGCCGATCCGATGGTTGGCCCGCGGTGACAACCGCCGTCACCCAGGCGCTTCCGCCGGCTTCTCTATCAGCGCCAGCACATGCGTCCGCAACAGCGGCAATGCATTGAACACACCATAAGCACCCGGATGCAGCCGGCACACGACCCGCGCCAGCGGCGGCGCCAGTGTGACCCGTCGCACCACCGGCCGGCCCTCCGGGAACAATGCCCGCATACGCTTCACAGGCACACCGCGTACGTCGGGGTTGCGTGGATTGTCGACGATGAAGTCATACCAGAGCACCGCGCCGCCCGGCTTCACCCAGCGCCACATGGCCTGGGCCAGGCGCTGTTGGAGACCATCGTCCAGGATGGAAGAGAACACGGTGGATTGCAGCACCAGATGCTGGCTGGCCGGCGCCACCTCCGCCTGGGAAGCATCCCCCGCCAGCAGACGCACCTGTGCCGGCAACGTAGCCCTGGCCGCCTCGAAGCGCTCCGGCAGCAGCTCGATGCCGGTGAGGTGCTCCGGCCGCAGACCGATGCGCAGCATGTCCATCAGGTTGCCGCCCGCGCCGCAGCCCACCTCGGCCAGCCGCCATTCCGCCACAGGCCCCAGCCCATGCGCCCGGGCCGCCAACAACCGCAGCATCATCGCCTGGCGCTCGTGCAGCATCTGCCAGACCTCGGGCCGCAGCAGGCTGTAGCGCTCCAGCCCGCCCAGCCGTTCCTCGCGCCGGGCGTAACGCTGGGCGATGGCCTGGAGTTCGTGGTCCTGAGGCATGGTGGTGGGTGGGTTGATACGAAGCTTGGGGTCGGGGTCGGCGGGAGCGAACGTGTGGGACGCTTATCTGGTGCGCTTATCTGGTGTGGTGATCCGGTGCGGTGATTTGCGGCTGGTGTCCGGTCACGAGTGTCCGCTCAGCCCGTCACCGCGTCGATGAATCGTTGGGCCAGCACCGGATAGGTGTGGTGCTTCAGCACAAACTCGCGCCCGTTGCGGCCCATGGTCTCGCGCTGGCCTGGGGTCATGGCCGCGAGCTGGCGCAGGCCGTCGGCCACGGCCTTGGCGTCCTGCGGCGGCACGGTCAGGCCCGCGCCGGCCTCGGCCACCGGGTCATTGCCCGCCTCTACCGAATGCAGCACCGGCCGCTGGGCCATCATGTAGTCCATCAGCTTGTTGGGCGCAATGCCAAACCGGTAGATGGGCGTGCGCTGCCAGCCGATGTAGGCGATGTCGAAGCCCTTCAGCAGCGTCGGGATCTGGGCCTTGGGAATGGCCGGGAACATGGCAACGTTGCTCAGCCCCTCGTCCCGCACCCGCGCCTCCAGCCGCTCCCGCTCGTGCCCGCCCCCCACCAGCACAAAAGCCAGGGGCGCCTCCTTCAGCAGCTTCGCCGCATCCAGCAGCACATCCAGTGCATTGGGCTGCCCCATGGAACCGGCATAACCCACCACGGTCCGACCAGCGGCGCGTTGCGTGGCCAGGTGCGCCTGCACGGCAGCGTCCAGCGGCTCGCCATCGCCCTGCCACTCGTCCAGCGTGATCCCGTTGGGGACGATGTGCAGCTTCTTCAGGTCGAGCCCATGCGAAGCCATGTGCTGGTGCACCTTGGGCAGCATGGAGACCACCACATCGGCATCCCGGTAGGCGTCGTTCTCCGCCTTCTGGCACAGCATCGCAAAGGGGTGGCGCGGGGACATGCCCGAGAGCTCGATGGGCGAAAGCGGCCACAGGTCATGCACCTCATAGACCAGCTTGGCCTTGGCCATGCGCGCCACACGGCGCGCCACCCACACATCCATCGGGTAGGTGCTGGAGGCGATCACCACATCCGGTGCAAACTCGCGCGCCAGGATGTCCGCGTCCTTCCACACCTGCCGGCAGAAGGACCAGATGTTCTTGACTCGGCCCACACCATTGCCCTGGTATTCGGGCGTGTCGTAGAAGTGATAGGACACGCCACTGAGTTGCGCGCTGCCAGGCCCTGGCTGGGTGGTGCGCACATGGGAGTAGGAAGCGCCCAGGATGAGCACCTGATGCCCCGCCCTCACCCATTCACGGGCCAGGTAGAAGGGGCGAAATTCCATGCCATGCTTGGGCGAGCCGGCGTAATGATTGATGAGCAGGAGCTTCATAGGGAGTTCAGTCGTGCCACGAAGCGCTTCACCGCCGGGCTGAAAAGGGCGTTCTGTGCCACCCACGCCCGGTTGGCCGCGCCCATCTGGTCGATGTGGGCATCGTCCGCCAGCGCAGCCAGCCGCGTCGGCAGGCGCGACAGGTCTTCCTGGTCGGACAGGATCAAACCGTGCCGCCCCGGCGCCAGCAACTCATGGTTGGCCGGCAGGTCGGACAGCACGGGCAGGCATTCATGGGCCATGGCCTCGATGACGGAGACAGAGACAGAGTCACTCTCCGGCAGGCTCAGGAACCAGCGGGCATGGGCATAGTGCCGGCCCTGGGAGGTGGCGTCGAGCCGGCCGAGGAAGTCGATGCGGTCGGCCAGGCCCAGCGCGCGGGCCTGGTCCTGCAGCGCCTCGCGCAGCGAGCCATCATTGGCCACCAGCAGCCGGGCCTCCGGCCGCTGGGCGGCGATGGCCGCAAATGCCTCGATCACGCGGTGCGGCCGATAGATCGGCTCCAGCCCACGGTTGGCATAGAACAGCCAGGGCTGCTTGCGCACGTTCTGCTTGGGCAACGCCTCCAGGCCAAACGGGAAGGTCATCACCTCGCCCGCACCCAGCTCACGCATGCGGCCGGCCATGTGTTCGGAGTCGGAGGTGGTGAGCGCGCAAGCCTGCAGCACCTGGCGCGTGAGCCAGCGGTAACCCCAGCCCTGGTTCGGTGTAACGAGGATGTCGCTGCCCCAGGCCGACCCGACGATGCGGGCCTTCAATCGCCAACCCTTGCGCGCCGCCCAGGCGAGGGTGCCGTGGGAGGTGAGGTAATGCGCATGCAACCAGTCGGCGTCCACCCTGGCCAGCCATTGGCCCAGCCGGGGCAACTGCCTGATGACCGCCAGGTTCCCGCCACCGTGGGCCGGATGGGTGTCCAGTGCGAGCCGGCGGTCCTCCGGAATCAGGAAGCTGAACTCGGGTGCAAAACCACGGGTGGAGGCGGCCCAAAGCTCCACCTCATCCACCAGGGCACGGGCCCATTTGAGGAGATGGGGGCTTTCGCCGTCACCGATCAGGACGAGTCTCATGGGGACTCCGGGTGTGGCGATGCGGGCGCGGGTGCCTCCACCGGCACGGGCTCGCTCACAGGGGGTGCATCCCCCGGCAGCGCCCCGGCATGGGTGCCAGCGGGCACCGTCGGCGGGCCCCCGGCCCAGTCCTCATAGAACGGGGCCAGCTCGGGGTGCTCGCGCAGCAGGCGCTCATCCATGCGGCGGGTGTCTCCCACCACCTTGGCCGGCTGGCCGGCCAGGATGGCGAAGTCCGGGAACGCACCATTGACCATGCTGTAGGCGGAGACGATGCAGCCACGGCCCAGCGTGGTGCCCGGCAGCAGCGTGGCATGCGCGCCGATGAAGCAGAAATCGCCGATCTCCACCGGGGCGGTGTAGTAGGCCTTCTTCACTGGCGTGTGCACATACTCACGGCCATACAGCCGGATGGCCGCGTGGCTGGAGTGGGTGAAGATGCCGGTGAAGAAACCGATCTGGCAGCCCTCGCCGATGCGCAGGCCGTAGGTGGCGTCCAGCACACTGAAGTGGCCGATGAAGACATGGTCTTCCACCGCCAGCAATTCACGGGCGAAGACGACGCTGGTGTTGCTGATCCGGGTGTGCGGCAGGAACTCGCCGTCCCCACGCACAAAACCACCCACCATGCGGGTACCCCACAGGCGAGAGATCAGCATCTTGACCGGCTGCCAGAGCCGTCGGCGCAGGCTTGCTTTCATGTGGCGAACAGTCCGTCCTTGTGTTTCCAGTGCGCCAGGGCCCAGAAGTAATAAGCAAAATACAGCGCCATCGTCGCAGAGACGCCCCAGGCCGCGCCAATCAGGCCGCCACGCAGCAGGCCCAGGCCGATGCCCAGCACAAAGGCGGCCTGCCCCACCAGCGCCAGGCGCAACGCCCAGCCCTGCGCCTGCCAGGCCATGGTGGTCACCGACAGCGGCGAGGCAATGAAGTGCACCGCCACATAGGGCGCCAGTGCGCGCGCCAGTTCACCAGCATCCTGCCAGCGTTCCCCAAAGGCCCAGGCAAACAGCTTGGGCCCCCAGATGGTGAGCACGGCAGCCAGCGGCACCGCAAAGGCCGCCAACGCCGCCATGGCCTGCCGCACCAGCCGCACGGCTTCTGCCGGGGAGCGCGCCGCGACCAGGCGCGGATACAAGGTCTGGGACAACGCACCGCCCACCAGCCCGGCCGGCGCCTTCAGGTAGCGCATGGCCAGCGCCCAGTAGCCGGCGGCGGCGTCACCGGCCCAGTACGAGAGCAGCAGCAGGGCCAGGCTGTCCTGCAGTGCGCCAGCAAAGGCGTGTGGTGTGTTGAGCAGCGGGAAGTCCTTGTGGCGCAGTGCCATGGCGCGCAGGCCGGTACGGTCCTGTTGCCAGACCGCGCGCCAACCATCCACCGGCCGGGCCACCGTGGCCAGCCACAAGGCTGCGGCCAGGCTGGCGATGACCGGCCCCAGCAGCAGGCCCACCGCACCGAACGCAGCCAGGCCCATCAGCACCTGCAGGAGAGCGGCGCCGCCATACTGCAGCAAACGTGCAGCGGCCAGGGCCTTGAAGGCGCTGGCACGAGTAGCCCACAGCGTCATGGCCTGGGCCAGCGCGCCGGCCAGCACGGCCAGGCCCAGCCAGAGCGCCAGGTCCAGGTCCTGCCAGGTGGCCCAGGCCCAGCCGATGAGGGCGCTGGCCAGCGTCACCGCCACCAGCACCCGCAGGCACAGCGCCATCAGGCGCGAGGCCGCGTGGCTGTCCTTCTCCAGCGGCAGTGCGAATTCATAACGCGCGCAGCCCACCACCGCCACATTGGTGGCCACCGTCCAGACCAGGCTGAAATGGCCGAATTCGATCGGCGAGTAAAGGCGGGTGATCCACGGCCCCAGCAGCAGCGGCAACAGCTGCGCCAGGGCGCCGCCGGCCAGCAGGGTCAGCGTGGCTCGGAGCATGGAATCAGGCGGTCCGGGCAGGCGTCGCCAAGGCACCCGCGGCACCAGCAGCACCGGAAGCCACCGACGTGCTGGCCACCGAAGCCAGTGCCTGGCGCAAGGCCTCCACCACCTGGTCCTGCTGAGCCTCGGTCAGGTCGGGGCTCATGGGCAGGCTCAGCACACGGGCAGCGGCAGCTTCGGCATGCGGCAGCGGCGCCGGCACGCGGCAACGCTGCGCATAAGCGGGCTGGCGGTGCAGCGGCTTGGGGTAGTGGACAGCGGTCGGAATACCGGCGGCCTTCAAGGCCGCCACTACGGCATCCCGGTTTTCCACCTGCACGGTGAACTGGGCCCAGACGCTGTCCCGGTCTTCGCGCACGGCCAGACGTTGCAGCGGCAGGTCGGCCAGGCGCTGCTGATAACGCTCGCCCAGGGCCAGGCGCTGCTGCACTTCCCAGTCAAAACGCTCCAGCTTGCCCAGCACGACCGCGCATTGCAGCGTGTCCATGCGCCCCCCCACGCCCAGGCGGGTGTGGGTGTAGCGCTGGCTCTGGCCATGCACACGGATCTCGCGGGCCGCTTGCGCCAGCGCGTCATCATTCGTGAAGAGCGCACCGCCGTCGCCATAACAGCCCAGCGGCTTGCTGGGGAAGAAGCTGGTGGCGCCCCAAGTGGAGAGGCCGCAGGAGCGGCGCGCGCTGGCGCCCTTGCCGTAGCTGGCGCCAAAGCTCTGCGCCGCATCCTCGATCACCGGGATGTTGCCGTGGCGCGCCGCGAGGGCGTTGATCGCATCCATGTCCGCCACCTGCCCGTACAGGCTGACCGGCATGATGGCCCGGGTGCGCGGCGTGATGGCCGCCTCGATCAGGCGGGCGTCGATGTTGCAGCTGTCCGGCTCGATATCCACGAACACCGGCACGCCACCCAGCAGCACGATCATCTCCGCCGTGGCGGCAAAGGTGAACGGCGTGGTGATGACCTCGTCGCCGGGCTGCAGGTCCAGGGCCATCAGCGCGATCAGCAGCGCCTCGGTGCCGCTGGCCACGGTAATGCAGTGCTTCACGCCCACATAGGCGGCGAGCTTGTGTTCCAGCTCCTGCACTTCCGGGCCCATGATGTATTGGCCGTGGTCCAGCACCGCCTGGATACGGGCGTCGATGCTGGTCTTCAGCGCGGCGTACTGGGACTTGAGGTCGATGAAGGGAAGGCTCATGCCTGGGGCTCCGGGAGCGACACCAGGCGCAGTGCCTGGCCATTGAGTTCGTACACCTCGCCACTGCCGGGGCAGGTGGCGCGGCCCTGGCCGGAGACCGGCAGGTCCAGTTTCTCGCCGTGGCGGCTCATCCAGCCGATCTGGCGGGCCGGCACGCCCACCATCAAGGCGTGGGCCGGCACGTCGCCCTTCACGACCGCACCCGCACCGACAAAGGCGTATTCGCCCAACGTCGCGCCGCAGACGATGGTGCAGTTGGCGCCCAGCGTGGCGCCGCGTCGGACCAGCGTGTGCCGGTATTCGTTCTTGCGCGGCACGGCCGAGCGCGGGTTGTAGACGTTGGTGAAGACCATGGAGGGGCCGCAGAACACATCGTCCTCCAGCGTCACTGCGTCATAGACCGACACGTTGTTCTGGATCTTCACGTTGCGGCCGATGGACACATCGTTGCCCACAAACACCCCCTGCCCCAGCGAGCAGTCCGCCCCGATGCGCGCGCCCGGGCACACATGGCTGAAGTGCCAGACCTTGGTGTTCTCACCGATCTGTGCACCGTCATCCACCACGGCCGAGGCATGTTTCCAGTAGGTCATGGGGTCAGAACACCAGCGGCAGGCCGACGCGCTGGCCATCGCGGGCACTGCGGTAGGCCGCGATCAGCAGCTCCAGCGAGCGCAGGCCCTCGTAACCGTCCACCTGCGCATGGGCTTCGCCACGCAGGGTCTGTATCACGTTGTCGTAGTAGGCCGCGTGGCCAAAGCCGTAGACGCTGGTGGTTTCGTAGCTGGCGTTCTTGACCAGCTCATCGTCCGGGTGGGGCGTGTCGAAGGTCCAGTGCTCGATCTTGTTGACGGCCGTGCCGCCGATCTTCACGGTGCCCTTTTCGCCCAGGATGGTGATGGAGCCTTCCAGGTTCTGCGGATACGTCAGCATGGTGACGTTGATGCTGGCCAGGCCGCCATGGCGCAGGCGCAGGCTGAGCACGCCGGTGTCCTCGGCTTCGATGTCGCGGTCCAGCGTGGCGGTGTAGGCATGCACGTTGTCCACCGGGCCCACCAGCCAGTCCAGCAGGTCCACATAGTGGCTGGCCTGGTTCATGAAGGCGCCGCCGTCCATGTCCCAGCGGCCGCGCCAGCGGGCGGCGTCGTAATAACTTTGCGGGCGGGTCCAGAACACGTTGACCGTGCTCATGAAGATGCGGCCGAAGCGGCCTTCGTCCAGCGCCTTCTTCACCAGTTGCACGGTGGCATTGAGCCGGTTCTGCTTGACCACAAACAGCTTCACGTCCGCCTCGCGGCAGGCGCGCACCATGGCCTGGCCTTCCTCGAACTTGGTGGCCATGGGTTTTTCGCTCAGCACATGGCGGCCGGCACGGGCGGCCGTGATGGCTTGTTGCGCATGCAGGCCGCTGGGGGTGGCCAGCACGATCAGGTCGGCGTTGCTGCCGGCCAGCAGGGCGTCCAGCGACTCGAAACCGGGCACACCGGTCTGGGCGACAGCGGCCGCGAGGGCCTCGGGCCGGTTGTCGCACACGGCCACCAGTTCCGCGCGTTCCTGGTGGCGAGCCAGCGCCTCCACGTGGTTCTTGGAGATACGGCCACAGCCGACCAGGGCGACGCGAACCTTTCGGTCCAGGATGGGGAACTGAGGCATAGGGGATGATTCAGGCGAAAAACCGGGCGAAGCCGCCGATTTTACGGGTGCCAGAGGGGGCGGCGATGCGGCCGCCTGCGGCGGCGCCCAGTGTCGGTTGTGTGCTGAAACCGGACAGTGTTGGCCCCCAAATTCACCGCTTTGACGGCCCGCAAGGGGTCGGCCTCGCATCACCACTTAAAATCCCCGGAGATTCAACGAGTTCATGATGAGCCAGCCCCAAGACCCTTCCAAGGCCAATCCGCCTGCCGCTGCCACCGAAACCACTGCCGTGGTGCCGCCGGCAGCCCCCGCACAAGACGAAAACCAACTGATCGCGGAGCGCCGCGAGAAACTGGCCGTGATCCGTGCCAAGGCCAAGGCCGAGGGCAAAGCCGCCTTCCCGAACGACTTCAAGCCCCAGCACCGCGCCCTGGCGCTGCAGGCCGAGTTTGGCGAGGAAGCCAACGAGACGCTGGAGGCCAAGGTGGTCCAGGTGAGCGTGGCGGGCCGCATGATGCTCAAGCGCATCATGGGCAAGGCCAGCTTCGCCACCCTGCAGGACGCCACCGGCCGCATCCAGCTCTTCCTCTCCAAGGACGCGCTGGGCGAAGAGGCCTACACCGAATTCAAGCATCTGGACCTGGGCGACATCCTCGGTGCGGAAGGCACGCTGTTCCGCACCCGCACCGGCGAACTCTCGGTGAAGGTCACCACGCTGCGCCTGCTGACCAAGAGCCTGCGCCCGCTGCCGGACAAGTTCCACGGCATGCAGGACCAGGAGCAGAAGTACCGCCAGCGGTATGTCGACCTGATCACCGACGATACGGCCCGTGACCGTTTCGTGGCCCGCTCCAAGGCGGTGTCGTCCATCCGCAGCTTCATGGTGCAGAACGGCTTCCTGGAAGTCGAAACGCCCATGCTGCACCCGATCCCGGGTGGTGCCAACGCCAAGCCCTTCACCACGCACCACAACGCGCTGGACCAGGAAATGTTCCTGCGCATTGCCCCGGAGCTGTACCTGAAGCGGCTGGTGGTGGGTGGTTTCGAGCGCGTCTTCGAAATCAACCGCAACTTCCGCAACGAGGGGATCAGTGTCCGGCACAACCCCGAGTTCACGATGATGGAGTTCTATGCGGCCTTCTGGACGCATCATGAGCTCATGGACTTCACCGAGGAAGTGCTGCGCCACGCGGCGCGCGCCGCCACGGGCAGCGCCAACGTGACCTACGCAGGCAAGCCGGTCAATCTGGAGCAGCCCTTTGCCCGCCTTTCGGTGCGTGACTCGCTGATCGTCCACGGTGGCCTGACCGCCGCCGAGGCGGATGACGCCACCATCCTGCGCGACAAGCTCAAGCAACATGGTGAAGAAGCGCCCAAGCACTGGAGCCTGCCGGAGTTGCAGTTCGGCATGTTCGAGGCCGTGGTCGAAGAAAAGCTCTGGGAGCCCACCTTCATCATCGACTACCCGGTCGAGGTGTCGCCGCTGGCACGTGCTGCGGACAACAACCCCGCCATCACCGAGCGTTTCGAGCTCTTCATCACGGGCCGCGAATACGCCAACGGCTTCTCCGAGCTGAACGACGCCGAGGACCAGGCCGCACGTTTCCAGGCCCAGGTCGCCAACAAGGATGCGGGTGACGAAGAAGCCATGTTCTATGACGCGGACTTCATCCGCGCGCTCGAATACGGCATGCCCCCCACCGGTGGCTGCGGCATCGGCATTGACCGCCTGATGATGCTGATCACGGACAGCCCGTCCATCCGCGACATCATCCTGTTCCCGGCGCTCAAGCGGGTCTGAGCCGAAGCACCGAAACAAAAGCAAAAACAAAAGAGGCCCGCGGGCCTCTTTTTCGTTGGGGGCTTGGGCAGCCGATTACTTGCTCGACACGCCTTCCGACGCAGCGCCCTTCTTGGCCGCAGCAGCCTTCTCGGCGGCCTTTTTGGCAGCGATCTGGGTGGACGACATGCCGTTCACACCATTGCTCAGTGCGCCCACGCCGGCTTGCTCAGCACTCAGCGCGGCAACTTCGCCGGATTCACGGGCGGCTTGCAGCTCGGCCAGCACTTCCGCGCGGGTCTTCTGGACCGGCTCAGCGGCGAAAGCGGCACCGGCGCTCAGCAGGGCGGCGGCGATCAGGGCGGTCGTGGAAAACTTGGTCATGGCGGTTCCTCTCGGGTGTTGCAACCGGACTCCGCACTCCACGCGTTGTCCATGGAGCTGAACTGTAGGTGGCACCCCCTGGGGAAAACAGTAGCCAATCTGGATAGATCTGTTCATGGTTTGTCAACAATCGCCCGCCATGGCGATGGCCGCACAACCAGCCCCATCAACGATCCCGTCCGGTCAAGTTAATCCGCCAACCGCCCAATCACCCCGCCACCGATGATCAACGGTGCGTAAACACCGCCGCCCGCTTCGCCAGGAAGGCGTCCATCCCCTCCCGCTGATCGTCGCTTCCGAACACGGCATGGAAATACCGGCGCTCCACCGCCACCCCATCCGTCAGCGGCCCCTGATACGCCAGGTTCACCAGTTCCTTGATCAGCATCGTGGACGGCCCGCTGAAGCCGTTGATCGTCTCCGCCGCCGTCAGCGCCTCGCTCATCAACTGATCCGCCGGCACCACACGAGAGACCAGGCCCGCCCGCTCCGCCTCGGCGGCATCCATCATCCGGGCGGTCAACAGCATGTCCATCGCCTTGCTCTTGCTCACGGCGCGCGGCAGACGCTGTGTGCCGCCCGCCCCGGGGATGATGCCCAGCTTGATCTCCGGCTGGCCAAAGCGCGCCGTATCCGCCGCGATGATGAAATCACACATCATCGCCAGCTCACACCCGCCGCCCAGCGCAAAACCGGCCACCGCACCGATCACCGGCTTGCGGACCTGCAGGATGGTTTCCCAGTTCTTGGAGATCAGACCGCTCTTGAACGCGCTCATGAAGGTGTGCGGCGCCATGGTCGGAATGTCCGCGCCAGCGGCAAACGCCCGTTCGCTACCGGTCAGCACGATGCAGCCGATGCCATCGTCCGCATCAAAGGCCAGCAGGGCACGGCCCAGCTCATCCATCAGCGGATCGCTCAGGGCATTGAGCTGCTTGGGGCGGTTCAGCCGGATCAGGCCGGTCTTGCGGTCGCCGGTGCCGACGATCTCCACCAGAATGTTCTCGAACGCCACTTCGGTGATGGGCTGGGTCGTCATGGGTTTGTCTCCAGATGCGGCGGAATGACGCCGCCTTGTGATCAATGGCGGCAACTATAGGCCGTTGGACCGCGCCCACGGACAGGCTGAAACGAAGTCCTGCGTCAGTGTCAGATCCCCATTCACGGCGCCGATTCACTACACGGATTCACTGCACCCATTTACGGCTCCGAAGAGGCCGCCAGAGCCGGGGGCCTAGCCGCAGCGCTGGATGCCGCAGCGCTGGCGGCCGCGGGTGGCATCGCCTGCAAGGGCGCCTCACGCAGGGCCAGGTCGATATAGGTCTTGTCGTCCTTCGCCCGGTCCTGCCAGATGCGGATGCGCACCGGCAGGTATTGCAGCGACGGCGCCAGCCACATCTCCGTCTGCATGTCGCCCCAGGTGTCCTGCATGTCCGAATCCACATGCCAGGCCTCGATGGGGCCCATGGGCGTCTGCACCTGCTCCAGCTCACGAACCATGTAGCGCCACAGATGCACACGGCGAGGCAACACCAGCGGCAGCTGGACCAACCAGCCCTGCTGCGCGGTCTGGCGGCCCGTGAGGAACATCCACGTCAGTTGCACGAACTGGCTGGCCGCGTCCTGCGCGGTGTCCTCGCGGGGGGTGCGTTGGCCATTGGCCAGGATCACGCCGCCATCGTCAAAAAGCAGCGTGGTCTTGCGGTTGCCACCGGCCAGCCCCCCGGTAACCTCATCGAAGCGGCGGGGCATCAGGCCTTGTGGGCCGATCATCCCGTCGCTGCTGAGCCGGCGGGACATCAAGGGCGCGATGGCCGGGCCAATGTTGGCCTCCAGATGCACCTGGTAATGCGCGCCATCACGCAGCCACTGGACTTTCGCCTGGCCGTAGACCGGCCCGCGATAGTTCCCGGTGAGCTGGTAGCGCAACTCGGTGGAGAGTGGCCATTCGATACCCGGCGCGTAGGGGCCAGGGGTCTCGGGCAACTGCAGGTCGGCAGGCGCCTGGAGCGCCTCCACGGGCGGAATCGCCTCGGGCGTGACCGCTTCTGACGATGGCAACGGCTTCAGGCCCTGCCCCTGGGGGGCGGCCAGTTGCGGCAAGGGCTTGGCCTTGGCGACCGCAGCGCCTGGCGTGCCTTCGTTACCCCGGGGCGGTACCAGCGACGGCGGCGGCGGTACGGCGGGTTTGAGTTCCCGCACAAACATCGCCTTCATGCGCTCGGGCTCCGGGGTGTCCGGCGCCCAGCCCACCATGAGGCGGTGCGCGCCCCCCAGCAGCCCCAGGTGCAGCGCCAGCACCAGCAGGGTCAGCCCCGCCAGGACACCGGTTCCGCGATGGTTCAGCCGCCCAACCATGCACGCCGCAGGCTTTGCGCGCGGGCAGGCGCCTTGTCCAGGGGGCCAAGACAGACGGGCCGCGCCAGGGCGTCCTGCATCGGCAGCGCCAAGGTCAGCGTCAACATGCGCTGGTCACGAGACACCAGCAGCTGCAGGTGTTGCGGGTCTTGTTGGTCCAGGGTGAGCAGCAGGTCGTCCAGCTTGCGGATGCGCCAGCCATTGCAGGCCACGATCTCGTCGCCCGCACTCAGGCCGGCGGCCAGCGCGGCCCCCTCCAGGAGCACCTGCTTGACGCTCAGCGTGCCATCCGCCTCCTGCACCCGCACACCGAGGCGCTGGGCCAGCGTCGGTTTCTCCGAACTCCAGCGCACGCCCAGGCGCTCCAGCAACTGCGGCAGGGGGAGATCGTCGCAGCCATGCACCCAGTGATGCAACGCCTGCGCCACCGCTTCGCCACCCAGCTCGGCCACGCGGGTGAAGATGCGCTCTTCGCTGATGGGCCCGCCCAGGCTTTCTCGCCACAGGGCACGCATCAGGTCGTCCAGCGAGCTGGTCCGTTCCGCGCTGCGCAGCGTCAGGTCCAGGGCCAACGCCACCATCGAGCCCTTGGCGTAATAACTCACCAGGGCATTGGGTGCGTTTTCGTCCTGCCGGTAGTATTTGGTCCAGGCCTCGAAGCTGGACTGCGCCACGCTCTGGTGCTTGCGCCCGGGGGCGCCCAGCACCTGGGTGAAGGTCTGGCCGATCAGCTTGAGGTAGCGCGGCTCGTCAATGAGGCCGCTGCGCACCAGGAACAGGTCGTCGTAGTAGGAGGTGAAACCTTCGAAGAACCACAGCAGCTGCGTGTAGTTCTCCTGCTCGTAGTCGTAGTGCGCAAAGGCATCCGGGCGCAGGCGCTTGACGTTCCAGGTGTGGAAGTACTCGTGGCTGATCAGGCCCAGCAGCTTCACATAGCCGTCGCTCATCTCGGGCTGGCCCAGGCGCGGGAGGTCCCGACGCGCGGCAATCAGCGCCGTGCTGCCCCGGTGTTCAAGCCCCCCGTAACCGTCTTCCACACAGTTCAGCAGGAAGACATAGCGATCCATCGGTGGCTTGGTCTTGTGCCCATGCCAGAAGACCATCTGTGCCTCGCAGATGCGCTGGGCATCCCGCAGCAGGCGCTCGCTGTCAAACACCGGCAGGGCGCCGGCCACCACGAATTCATGCGGAACGCCCCCGGCGAGGAACTCCTCACGCCAGAAGGTGCCCAGTTCGAAGGGGTGGTCCACCAACTCGTCGTAATCAGCGGCCTGCCAGACACCGGGCTCATGCTGCGGCATGGCGGTCGCCACTTCCCAGCCTTCCGGCACGCCGGCCAACTCGATGCGATGGACCAGCGACTCCTTGCCATGCGCGCGCAGGCACAGGCTGGTCGGGTTGAAGAATCCCCGCAGCGCATCCAGGAAGGCGGCCCGCACCGAGGTGTCGAACGCATACACCGGATAGGTCACCACCAGCGCACCCCGGCCGCTGCAATCAAACTCCCAGCGGTTCTTGGCCGTCTGGTGCACGGCCACGTCCCGGCTCCCCTGCCGTGCGCTCACCTGCCCCAGATGGCGGGAGAACTCGCGCACCAGATAACTGCCCGGAATCCAGACCGGCAGGCTCAGCACCTGTCGCGCGGCAGGCGTCGGCACCGTCACGCTCACCTCAAAACGGTGGGCGTGCAGGTCGGCAATGGCAATGCGGTAGTGGATCATTAGGCAAGCCTACCAAGGCTTGGTGGGGTTCTACACGTGTTTGGGCGGTTCTCGCTCGAATCAAGGGGAACTTTGAGGGGGACTGACGCCAAGGTGACACAGCGGAGGTACAGATCAGCCGAAAACCACCCTTGAGTGGGCGTCGGCGAACGGTGGATCGCCCGAGGATCAGGCAAGGGGCTCAGTGGGGGGCCATGGCACACCAGCCACAGACGCAACCTTCAAGGCAACCTTCAAGGCAACCGTCAAAGCCACCTTCAAAGCGGCCATTGAAGCGGCCATGAACGCGGCCAAAGGCCTGGGTTTGCCTTCAAGTCGCCTGCGCCGCCAGGAAGCAGCACAGCGCCGCGACCGCGCTCAGGCGGAAGCGCAATGTCAGCCAGGCGCTGGCGCCCAGCGCCGGGTAGATGCGGCGGTCCACCACGTAGCAGATGATCAGCATCACGCCATGCACCACCAGGCCGGCGTTGGGCGGCATCATCGAACCGACCCACGCCACCGCCATGGGCACCACGCCCCAGACAAAGGGGCCTGGGGAGGGAATGGTCTGGCGAAAACCCAGGCCCCAGTGGATCGCTCCCAGGAACGCCACCACCACGGTGGCGTAGTTGGTCAGCCCCATGAGGGTGTAGACGTGGGCATCCTCCCGCACCAGCCAGGCCAACGCCGCCCCAAGGATGAAGGGGAACAGCCCGGCATAGCCCAGTTTCAGGGCCACCGGGTTGGGCGGGACGACAGTGCGTTCGGTCATGACAGATGGCAATCAGGAAGAGCGATCGGGAAGCGCGATCAGGCGCGTTGATCAGGATTTGGCGCTGCCCTGCGCCTGCAGCCGCTGCTCCAGTTGCTCGGTGCTCAGGGCGCCGGGCGCGCGGGTGCCGTCCTCGAAGACGATGGCCGGCGTGCCGGTGACCTTCACCTTGCGGCTCAGCTCCAGGTTGCGGTCGATGGCGCTGGCGTCGCACTTGGCGTCCGGGCGGGGCAGCGGCGTGCCGGTGAGCATCCAGTCGCGCCAGGCGGCGGTGTTGTCCTTGGCGCACCAGGCGGCACGGGCCTTGTCCGGCGAATCCCCACCCAGGATGGGAATGACGAAGGTGTAGACCGTCACATTGCTCACGCCCTGCAGGGACTGCTCGAACCGCTTGCAGTAACCGCAGTTGGGGTCGGCAAACACGGCGATGCGGCGTTTGCCGTCGCCCTTCTTCCACACGATGGCGTCCTTCAGCGGCAGGCTGGAGAAGTCGACCATGGTGATCTTGGTGATCCGGTCCTGCGTCAGGTTGCGGCGGTTCTTGAGGTCGATCATCTCGCCCTCAATCAGGTACTGACCCATCGCATCCGTGTAGCGGATCTCCGAGCCAATGCGCACCTCGAACAGGCCCGGGATGGGTGTGGCGCGGACCTCATCCAGCTTGATCTCCTTGGGCAGCGCAGCCCCGAGGTTCTTGCGGATGACATCTTCATTGGCCTGCGCGGTGCAGCCGAACAGGGCCAGCATGCCGGCCAGCAGGGGAACGGACAACTTCATGGAACGGTTTCCTTCTTGCCCTCGGCGCAGGGCCGGAGGCGGGTCATACGGAATGAGGGTTACTGGCCGAGGGCGCGTGCTGTCAGCCACTTCTTGATGGGGCCTGCACGATCCACCAGCCGCAGGCCTTCGTTGCGCAAGCGGGAGATGACGGGGGCCTGGCTCGCAAAGCCGCGCAGCAGGCTGTCGGTCAGTTCACCCATGGCCCAGGTCGGGGCAATACGGGCGCGGGCATAACGACGCAGGAGCTTTTCATCGCCCAGGTCGCGCCAGGATTCTCGGGCGGTGATCACATCCACCAGGGTTTCCACATCCGCCAGGCCCAGGTTCAGACCATGGCCGGCCAGCGGGTGGACCAGGTGAGCTGCATCGCCCAGCAGCACCCAGCCGGGGCCGGAGAGCCGGTCGGCACGGGCCAGTTGCAAGGGCCAGGACTGGCGTTCGCCCGCCAGTTTCAGGGATCCCAGCACGCCGCCGGTGGCTTCCATCAGGGCCGATTCGAACTCGGCAGGGCCTGCCGCCAGCATGGCCTGGGCACGCTCACGGGGCAGCGACCAGACAAAACCGTAGCTGTGGCCGGGTTCCGGGCGGTCAAACGGCAGCATGCCGAGGATGTCTGGCGACCGGAACCACTGCAGCGCCTGGCCCTGGTGCGGCTGGCTGGCCACCAGGCGGCCGGCCACGCCGAGGTGCCCATAGTCATGGCGCTCGAACTGCACGCCGTGCACCGACTGGGCCGTGATGGATTCACGCCCCTCGCACAAGGCCTCCAGGGCCGCCGGGACCGGCGCGCTGACGCGTTGCACATGGGGCGCGAAGCGCAGCGCCGCGTCCAGTTGTTCTTCCAGCGCGGCGGCATCCACGATGTGGGCCAACTCGCCGACGCCCTGCTCCCAGGCGCTGAATTGCAGGGAGGCGCCTGCGCGATCGCCCATCACGCGCATGTCGTGCACGGGGGTGCGGGCATCTTCCGGCAGGGTGTCCCAGACGCGCAGGCGGTTGAGCAGCCGCACCGCCTGGGCGTTCAGCGCATAGGCGCGCACGTCCGCTCCCGGGGTGGCCGAGCGGCCGGCCGCCAGGCCGGCCTCGGTGATGGCCGCCGGCGCACGGCCCAGCAAGGCCACGCGATACCCTCTGGCACCCAGCGCCAGCGCGAGGCTGCGGCCGACGCAGCCACTGCCGCGCACCAGGACGTCGAACTTTTCCATGGCCGGGATTGTAGGCAGGGCTTGAAGGGTGCCGTCCGCAGCCGCTTAAAATGTTGGCTGAAGGGATCTCTGCCTAGGGGCATTGCGGGTCGCGCGCCATTGCGAGCCGCTAGGCAGAGATTCCTACTTGCCTGCTGCGCGTCGCTGCTGGCCTACAAGCAATCCGAAAGCCCCCCATGAGCCTCAAATGCGGCATCGTGGGCCTGCCCAACGTGGGCAAGTCCACCCTCTTCAACGCGCTGACCAAGGCCGGCATCGCCGCCGAGAACTATCCGTTCTGCACCATCGAGCCCAATGTGGGCGTTGTGGAGCTGCCCGACCCCCGTCTGCAGAAATTGTCAGAAATCGTGAAACCGGAGCGCATCGTTCCGGCCATCGTTGAATTTGTGGACATTGCCGGCCTGGTGGCGGGTGCCTCCAAGGGTGAAGGCCTGGGCAACCAGTTTCTGAGCCACATCCGCGAGACCGACGCCATCGTCAACGTGGTGCGCTGCTTTGAAGACCCGAACGTCATCCACGTGAACGGCCGTGTGGACCCGATCTCCGACATCGAGGTCATCCAGACCGAGCTGTGCCTGGCCGACCTGGGCACCGTGGAAAAGAGCCTGCACCGCTACAACAAGGCGGCGCGCTCCGGCAACGACAAGGAAGCGGCTGCCCTGGTGAAGGTGCTGGAGAAGTGCCAGGCCGCCCTGAACGAAGCCAAGCCGGTGCGCGGCATCGATTTCAGCAAGGAAGAACTGGTCATCCTGAAGCCGCTGTGCCTGATCACCGCCAAGCCGGCGATGTTCGTGGGCAACGTGGCCGAAGACGGTTTCTCCAACAACCCCTTCCTGGACCGCCTGCAGGAATACGCTGCCTCGCAGAACGCGCCGGTCGTGGCCATCTGTGCCAAGACCGAGGCGGAGCTGTCGGAAATGGAAGATGAAGACCGTGCCCTGTTCCTGGCCGAGATGGGCCAGGACGAGCCCGGCCTGAACCGCCTGATCCGCGCCGGCTTCAAGCTGCTGGGCCTGCAGACCTATTTCACCGCCGGTGTGAAGGAAGTGCGCGCCTGGACCATCCATATCGGCGACACCGCCCCGCAAGCGGCCGGTGTGATCCACACCGACTTCGAACGCGGCTTCATCCGCGCGCAGACCATCGCCTTTGACGACTTCATCCAGTTCAAGGGTGAACAAGGCGCGAAGGACGCCGGCAAGATGCGCGCGGAAGGCAAGGAATATGTGGTGAAGGATGGGGATGTGTTGAACTTCCTGTTCAACGTCTGATCCACTTTTGACGTCCCACCGACGGCACGAAGCGCGTGCCGTTTGCGTGCCGTTCAAAGCGCAGAGCCCGGCAAACGCCGGGCTTTTTTCGATCACCACAAGCGCTGCGGATCGAGCCTGTACAAGCCCACATCCACTCGCCCCGCGAGGAACCCCGCTTCGCAGTAGCACAGGTAATACGCCCACAGCCGCCGGAACCGCTGGTCGAAGCCCAGGGCCTCGATGGCGCCCCACTCGGCCTCGAAGCGGCGGCGCCACTCCGCAAGCGTGGCGGCGTAACTGCGGCCAAAGCGGTCCTGCGTCGACAAGCTCAGCCCGACCCGCTGCGCCTCCATCGCCATGCGTGCGGGCGTGGGCAGCATCCCGCCCGGGAAAATGCAGCGCTGGATGAAGTCCGGATTCGCGCGATAGCGCTCGAAATACGCCTCGCCAATCGTGATGGCCTGCAGGACGGCAACGCCGTCAGGCTTGAGCCGATCGCGAAGTGTGGCGAAGTAGGCCGGCCAGTACGCCTCCCCCACCGCTTCGATCATCTCGATGGAGACGATGCGGTCGAACTGCCCGTCAACGTCACGGTAATCCTGCAGGCGCAGATCCACACGGTCTTCGACGCCCCACGCCCGAGCCCGCGCCTGCGCAAAGGCCAGCTGTTCAGACGACAGGGTCACCCCCACCACCTCCGCACCGCAGCGCCGTGCCAGCGTGGCCGCCAAGGTGCCCCACCCACAGCCGATCTCCAGCACGCGTTGGCCCGGGCGCACATCCAGCAGCTCAATGATGCGATCCAGCCGCCGGGCCTGCGCGGCCTCCAGCGATTCGGTCGCGTTCCAGGCTTCCCAGGCCGGCGCGGCGGCCACCGGGGCTACGCCGCCGTCGTCCGCGTAAAGCGCGCTGGAGTACAGCATGGTGTCGTCCAGCCACCGTTGATAGAACCCGTTGCCCAGGTCGTAGTGCGCGGAGATGTTGTGCCGGCTGCCCCGGCGGGTGTTGGCATGGGCGCGATGAACCGCCTGGGCCAGCCAACGCGCGGGGCCGCGTGCCTCGGTGACACCGCCCAGCGCTGCCTCGTTGGCAACCCCGAATGACAGCAACGCGGTCAAGTCGGGGGTGGTCCAGTCACCGTCCCGATAGGAAAACGCCAGGCCCAGATCGCCCTGCAGCAGCAGGCGCCATAGCGGGCGCCAGCGGCGCAGATGGAGCGCGGCCTTGGGGCCGGACAGCGGCCCCACCACTTCAACGCAGCGGCCGTCCGGCAACGTCATCGCCAATTGGCCGTGCTGGACCCGTGACAGCAGGCGGCGCAGGGGCGCCTGCCAGGTCCGCAGCGGGTCACCATGAAGCGTGGCAGATTCAGACAAAGCCACTGGCGGGGCAGGCAAGGTCGTGCGCATGTTGTCGTACATGGAGGAGAGTCCTGGCGTTTTTTCTTGACGGTACGAGTCAGGTCGTATCGTTGTGGCGAATGACGGTGAGCGCGCGGTCAGGCGGCTCCGGCCGCTGGTGCAGGCGCGCGCCCTTGAGCCAGAGCCGAAGCGCCTCCCAGTGAATGCCCACCAGCACCTTGAGCGTCAACAGCGGGTGGGTGACCAGCAAGCGCAGCAGCGCCGCATCGGTCAGCGGTGCGCGCAAGGCATCCAGCCGGGCGTTGAGGACGCAGGCCCCAGGCGCTTGCTGGCTGCCCTCGTGCACGCTCACGCCGATCGACAGGTGTTCTCGCGGCGGTTCGATTCGGAAGCGGTAGTGCATGGCCATGCCCAGGAAGGGCGAGACGTACAGCTGCTTGTCGCTGCATTGCTCTACCACCGCCGCCTGGCGCTGCGCCGGGGCGACTTCGATCAAATAGCTGTGACGCTGGTCGAAGGTGTTGTTGACCTCGTAGACCATGGCCTGCAACTCGCCATCAGGTCCATCACAGAACCAGACGCTCAGCGGGTTGAAGGCATAGCCGAGCAGCCTGGGCATCGTCAGCAAGCGGATCCGGCCGCCGGTGGGGAGTCCCGCCTGTGCAAGACGTGCGTCGATCAGCGCACGCAGTGCCGAGGCATCCCGTGCGTTGCCATCGCCATGATCGGTGGGCCGAAAGCTGAAGAGGTTGAAGCGCCCCAGGGAGAACCAGCGCAAGCGGGCGTCCAACGCCGGCAGTTCATCGATGTCGAGCAACAGCGAGAACATGCGGTAGTCCAGACGATGTCGCAATGGCTGCAGGCGCTGATGCATCACCCGGCCACGATAGATGGCAGAGCCGGGCTCCACCGCCAGGCGCGTCTTTGCCCCGGGTAGCTCACGCCCGGTTGGCAACTGCCCGCCTGCGCCAAGGTCGGGTGCGCTCATGCGGACACCGCTCGCGGTAGATGGATTCGGGCGGACTCGCCTTCGACCGTCCAGGGGCGTCGCACCTGGCCCAGCGCCTCGGCCACCGCCAGGCCGGCTTGCAGGCCATCCTCATGAAACCCGGAACCGAAGTAGGCACCGCAGAACCAGGTGCGTTGGGTGCCCTGCAGCGACCACAACTCCCGTTGCGCCGCCATCGCTGCGCCGTCAAAGCGTGGGTGCTCATAGACGTCCGAATGCAGGAGGTGTTCGGGTTGCGGTGGCACGGGCGGGTTCAAGGTCACGAACAGGGGCACCGCGCTGCGCCCTTGAGGCAGGTGCGGCTGCAGACGATTCATCCAATAGGTCACACAGGGGGGCTGATCGGGGCCGCCGGATCCACCCTTGGCACTGCTCTGGCCCGCCGACAGGTAATTCCAGCTCGACCAGACCGCCCGGCGCCGGGGCATCAGCGCGGGGTCGTGGTGCAGCACGGCGAGGTTTCGGGTGTAGGAGAACGCACCCAGCACACGCTGCTCCGCTGCTGTCGGGTCCTGCAGCAGGCGAAGGGACTCATCGGCATGGGTGGCGAGCACAACGTGATCGAAGGTGGGGGTCCATGCGCCCCGGCGGGTCCGCAGCCGCACGCCGTCGGCAAGGCGGGCAATGGCATTCACGGGGTCATCGCGATGGATGTGCTCCTGGAAGCTGCGGGTCAGGCGCTGCACATATTCCCGGCTGCCGCCATCGACCGTGCGCCACACGGGACGACCCGAGACCTGGAGCAGGCCGTGGTTCTCGCAGAACCGCACAAAGGCAGCCATCGGATAGCGCCCGATCTCCGACGCCGTGGCCGACCAGATCGCCGCCCCCATCGGGTACAGGTGATCGTCACGAAAGGCTCGGCCGTAGCCGCGTGCGTCCAGATAGTCCTCCAACGCCATGTCGCCGAACGTGGCCGCGTGCCCGGGTGCTTCCCGATAAAAGCGCAGGAGTTCCCGAAGCATCTGCCAGAAGCGGGGTCGCAGCAAGTTGCCGCGCTGGGCAAACAGCCCGTTGAGATCGGTGCCGGCATATTCCAGCGCCCCGTCGTTCAAGCTCACCGCGAATGACATGTCCGACGCGCGGGTGGGTACGTCCAGATGCCGAAACAGGGCTGTCAAATTGGGATAAGCGGGCTCGTTGTAGACAATGAAACCGGTGTCGACGGCCACCTGCAAAAGGCCGGAGGTCACGTCCACGGTGTGGCTGTGCCCGCCGATGCGGCGGTCGGCCTCGAACAGTTCGACATGATGGCGCTGCGACAGCAACCAGGCGCACGACATGCCGGCGATACCGCCGCCAACTACGGCGATTCGCAACGGGCGGTCCGCCGAGCTGGACGGATGACGCGGTGCGTCGGTGGTTTCTGGGCGGTCCATGATGGCGTGAGGGCAGTTTTGTCCTTGTACGGCCGAATGGGCGATTTGGATCGGTCGCTCGCCTCAGGGTTTCATCGGAGTGCGTGCGAAAGTCGCCCACACAACGCGCTTCTAGTGTTGAGCGATGATCCGATCTGCCGTTTTCCGCGTATCACCCAGCATGGGCAGCCTGCGAAACGAGGAAACGGAACACGACCCGGCGGGAACGTCGGGCAACGCACCACGGCCTTTGTTCGTCCAGAAAGCGCCCCACTTGAAGATTGTTCCTCTGGATCCCGACGCCGCTGGCCGAGAGTCCCCGCCGCCAGCGCCGCAGAGCCATTGGCCGGCATTGATGCGCCGGGTGGCGCAATCGCGTGACCGTGAGGCCTTTGGCTTGCTGTTCTCGCATTTCGCGCCACGCGTGAAGAGTTATCTGATGCGCACCGGCAGCGCCGAGGGTGTCGCCGAGGACCTCGCCCAGGAGGCGCTGGTGACCGTCTGGCGCAAGGCGGCCTTGTTCGACCCGGCGCAGGCGGCCGTATCGACGTGGATCTTCACGATCGCACGTCGCCTCCGGATCGATGCCGCCCGGCGCCATCAACTTGACGGTGCCGGTGACGAATGTTTCGAGTTCGACCTGCTCCAGGCGGACCAGCCCGACCAGGCCGAACAGACCGACGCCGCCCGTTTGTCGCGTCGGGTTCGTGACGCGCTCGATCGGCTACCCGTCGAACAAGCGCAGGTGCTGCGGCTGTCCTTCTATGAGGATGAGCCACACGCCCGCATTGCCGAGGCGCTGGGCCTGCCGCTGGGCACGGTCAAGTCGCGTATCCGGCTGGCCGTTGCGCACCTGCGCAAGGCGCTTGAGCTGTGAAGTCCCCGCCATGTTGACCACTGTTCAGACCATGCTGCCCCCCGAGATTCGCCATCACCCCGCCGACGAACTGCTGCTGTCATTTGTGGCCAGCGCGTTGCCGGTGGGCATGCGCTTGGTGGTGGCAACCCATCTGGAACTCTGCCCCGCCTGCCGGGCGCGGGCGACGATGCTGCGCACGCTCGGCGGTGTGCTGCTGGAGGATCAGCCGGAAGCCCCGATGCACGAGGACGCCTTGGCGCGGGCCATGGCGCGTATCGATGTGCTTGATCACGCGCCGGCTGCCCTGGCGCCCATCGCACCTCGCAAGGTGACGGCCCCGCCCCCGCTGCCAGCAGGCGCCGTCTGGCCACGTGCCTTGGTCGGATGTACGGCCACACGCTGGCGCTGGATCGCCCCTGGCATGCGCTGGAGCAAGGTCACGGTGCCGGATGCGCCCGAGGCCAATGTCTTCCTGCTGCGCATTGGTGCCGGCAAATATTTGCCCCAACACACCCATCGCGGCACGGAGCTCACCCAGATTCTCTACGGACGGTTTCATGACGGGCGCGCCCTCTTCGGCCCCGGTGACTTCGACGCGGCGGATGAGGAGGTCCATCACCAGCCAGCAGTGCAGGACGGCAGTGAATGCATCTGCCTGGCCGCCGTTGACGGCCGGCTGCATTTCGATGGCTTCATGGCCCGTTGGCTGGGCGCACTCGTCGGCATGTAGCTGCCGTCAAGGCGGTGCCGATGCCGCAAGCCACGCCGCTGGCAATGGTGCCCCACGCAAGGTCCAGCAAGGTGACGTGCCAGGGCCAGTCGCGCAGCGTGGCCTGGTTGGTCAGGTCATAGGTCGCGTAGGCCAGAAGGCCGAAAACGGCACCCCGCCCCAAGGCGAAGGCCGCCTGCGCCTGAGGCCGTGACAGTGCCGGCGCCACCGCGAAGAAGAGCAGGCCGCCGACATACAGCAGGTAGAACGCCACAGCGGCCGCCCAGTCCACCGATGGCGCCATCAGATGGCCAATGGCGGGCTGGTAGAGCGAGGCCGACAGGCTACCCAACCACACGGCATCCATGGCCAGGAAGACAAGGGCAATGAGGACATAGGCCAGCGGCCAGCGCCACACAGGTGCGTGGTGCCAGGCATGGGGGTCGGGCCGCAAGGTCATGGGTTTCTCCACGGGGTTTCAATGGGGTCAGGGCAGGCGATGGGTCAGGGCAAGCGGTAGGTCAGGAGGCGGCCGCCCTTGACCAGGGCGTCCAGGCCGATCCAGCGTCCATCCGCCCGGTCGCGCCAGAGCGTGAGCACCTGCTGGGGTGGCGCATCCTGGCGTGACGATGGCGGTGGGATGGCCGTGATGCGCCAGCCGGAGGCCGCCACGTCTTTGCCACCCACAGGGAGGGCAGCGTCCGGCAGCCGGTCGAAGCGGACCGCATCGATCTCTCCGGTTTGGGGATTCAACAGGCGCTGCTGCTCCGCCAGTGCCGGGTTCCAATACGCGTAGCTCATCAGGCAGCCGGTGCCAGGCAGGTCGGGAACTGCCCAGCGGCGGTCGACCTCCAGCGGCTTACCATCATCATCAGTGATGCTTCGAATCTCCTGCAGGCAGTCACCACGCCATTGCTCCGTGGCGTCATGCCGGTAGCGAAAAACGGTCAGGCCGAGCAGCTTCACGTCCAGCCGGGCAGTGCTGTGGACTCGGCGTGTCGGGGCCTCGCCCTCCACCACGAAGCGATGGGTGCCAATCAGCTTGCCATCCAGCCGGACATCGAAGTTCCAGGTCTGAGCACCCAGCCTTGTCGAACACACGGCCAGCACCATCACCGCAGAGGCAGCGGCACAGCCATGCCGCTGCCGCGCCGACATCACGGCTGACCTCGGCCTGGGGAGGGCCCAATCGCCTTGGGCGGCCAGGGAATGAACACGCTCGTGCGCGCGATGTAGTCACGGTAGGCCGGATGCCGTTCCTCCATGTCCTTCTCCAGCAAGGTGACGCCCGAGACGCGCAGCAGCAAGAAGGTCATGAGCAGGGGCGAGGCGAGGCTCCAGGCCGCCCCCCACTCACCCGCAGACACCGCCATCATGCCCAGCCCCCACCACAGGCAGCACTCGCCGAAGTAGTTGGGATGCCGGGAGTAGCGCCACAGGCCTGTATCCATCACGCGGCCCTGGCGGGATGCTTGGCGCCGGAAGCGCGCCATCTGCGCGTCGGCAATGGCCTCGACCAGCAGCCCCGACGCCGCGACCACCGCGCCCAGGCTATCCAGGAGGCCCCAGGCCGACCGGTCTTCATGAGCAGCCGCCAGCAGGGGCGCACTCACGACCCAGCCCAGCACGGCTTGCAGCAGGAACACCAGCCACAGGCTCTTGAGCGCAAAGCCGGGCTGATTGCGCGCGCGCATGGCCTGGTAGCGTCGGTCTTCGCCATGCCCCCAGTTGCGGATCGTGATGTAGAGGCCCAGGCGCAGCGCCCACAGCACCGCAATGGCCAGCATCACCAACAGCCGCGCATCGGCGCCAGCGAGCGCGCCATACAGCAACGCGGGTGCCGCGATGAACACCGACCAGACCCGGTCGGCGAGGCTGGCATCTTTCATGCGCACGCTCACCGCCCAGGTGGGCAGCGCCACCAGGACGGCGAGCAGCAGCCCGGACAGGCCCAGCGTGAGCTGGGAGGGAAATTCGTGGACGTCCACCATCGCTTGTGCCTTAACGCCTGGGCGCAAAAAGGTAGTGGCTCACCCACCATTGCTGGCCTTGGTCGTAGGCGAACAGTTCCTCGACCGACAGCAGGAAGAGCCGCCAGCGTCGCCACCACGTGGGCGCGTCGGCAACCCCGTAGGTCGATTCGAACACCGGCCACAACGCCGTGCGGTTCCGGTCGAAATTCTCCAGCCATGCGGCGGCAGTGCGCGCGTAGTGGCGCCCATCCCATCGCCAGCGCTCCAGCACGGCCAGATCGTCCTGACACAGCAATGCCAGGTCGTCACTGGGCATCATGCCGCCGGAGAAGAAATAGCGGCTCATCCAGTCCGTCGCGTCACGAACCTCGAAGGCGTAAGGCGCCTCGCGGTGGGCGAATACATGCATGAAAAACCGGCCATCGTCACGCAGCCAACCCGCCACCTTCTGAAATGCCCGCGGCCAGTTGCGCAGGTGTTCAAACATCTCCACCGACACCACACGGTCGAATCGGCGGTCGAGTTGCCCATCGTCGCCCAGTTCGTTGAAGTCGCAGGTCAGCACCTGCAGGTTGTGCAGGCCACGTGCCGCCGCTTGTCCCTCGATGAAGCTTCGCTGCGACGCGGAATTGGACACGGCCAGGATGTCGGCATTCGGAAATGCCGATGCCATCCACAGGCTCAGAGATCCCCACCCACAACCGAGCTCCAGAATCTGCTGGCCGTCGGCCAGCCCGGCGCGCTGCGCTGTGGCCACGAGCGCCGACTCCTCGGCTTGCGCCAGCGTGTGGATGCCGTCGGGCCACCAGCAGCAGCTGTACTTGCGCTGCGGGCCCAGCATGGCCTCGAACAACTGGGGTGGCAGCTCGTAGTGCTGCGCATTGGCCTTCTCCGGTTGCACGGCCAGCGGCGACGTTCGCAGGGACGTCAGGAAGCGCTGCGTCAGCGCTGCGGCCGTCTCCTGGTCACGGTGATGCGACTCGTCCAGACGCTGCCGCAGAAGGCGACGGATGCCCATTCGCACCGCGGACGCGGGCAGCAGCCCGCGTTCGGCCAGATTCACAGCGAGAGCGGAGAGGGCGAGGTCCATGTGGCGGCCTTGTAAGGAGAACGCTCTTTCTACGCAGCCGGCGCCCTGTTGGATCTCCCTGCTGGTTGGCATGTCCCTGATGCAGTTCACCCCCATGATTTGAGCATTTCGCGTTATCAGATTCAGCGTTAGGCTGAACGCCATGCGCGATGCTTCCTCCCGAGCGGCTGCCATGTTCCCTGCTGCCGTGCCTTACCGGCGGTGGTTGAGCACGCTCGGGCTGAACATCCTCATTGGCGGCCTCTATGCAGCGCTGGGCGTGGCCTCGCTGCAACTGGTCCTGCCGCCGGATTACGCCGCGCCGGTCTACCCCGCTGCGGGCCTTGCCGTGGCGGCCGTCTTGCGCTGGGGCCCGCGGCTTCTGCCGAGCATCGCCATCGGGTGCGCGCTGGTCAGCCTGCTGCTGTCCGAAGCACGCGGTCAGGTCTGGCTGCTTGCCCACGTGCTGGTCGGCCTCGGGGCCGCCCTGCAGGCGTATGTGGGCGCCGCCCTGTCCAGGCGCTGGGTGGGCCCGGTCCCCCGCCTCACGGAGCCGCGAGAACTGCTGCGCTTTTACGCCGCCGTGGTCGGCATCGCCTGCCTGATCAGCCCCACCGTCGGTTCCCTCACGCTCGCGTGGTCGGGCGCCCTGCCCGCGGCCCGCTGGCCCTTGCAATGGTTTTCCTGGTGGGCCGGCGATGCCATTGGCGTGATGCTCGCCACCCCGGTGGCGCTGAGCATCTTCGGCCTGCCGCGGGCCCACTGGGCGCCGCGGCGGCTGGGGGTGGCCGTCCCCATGCTGCTGGCCTGCGTGCTGCTGAGTGCCGCCAGCTACTACATCTCGCTCAACGAGGAGAGCCGACGGCGCCATGCCTTCGAGCTGGAAGCAGAGGGCGCGCTCGATGTGTTGGGGGAAGCACTGCAGCGCCCGCTCACCGCGCTGGAGGCCAACCACAGCCTGCTGATGGTGGCGCCGCACATCAGCCGGGAGGACTTCGAGCGTGCCCATGCCGAGCGCACCCCCGGCAGTGAGGGCGTCTACGCCCTGGGCTGGTCCGTCAGGGTGGCGCCGTCGGAGCGCGCGGCCTTCGAACGCGCTGCGCAGGCCGATGGCTACCCGGACTACCACCTGCGCGAACGGCAACGCCCAGGCGATCTACCGCCCGACCCCACTGCCGACCTCATGGCCATCCGTCTGATCGTGCCGTTTTCGCGCAATCAGAATGCGCTGGGCATCAACACCCGCAGCATCCCGCAGGCCCGGGTGGCTCAGGATCTGACCATGGCCACCGGCCGGCCCTACGCCGCTGAAGGATTCCCCCTGTCCCAGGACGTGGGCACGCGGGCCATCGGCGTGGTGATATATCGTGCCGTTTATGCGGAGGGCGACCGAGGTGCGGAGCCCCAACCACGCGTGCGCGGCCTGGCCTTCGCCACGCTGCGCCCCGAAGGCCTGCTGCAGGAATCCATGCCGACCCAGTCGGCCGACCTGGACTTCTGCCTGCTGGACCGCACGCCGGGCACCCGCCACGTGCTGCTGGCCGGCGACGACCGCTGCGCGGCCCTCCCCGCCAGCATCCCCACCCGGCAGCGCGCCATCACCTTTGCCGGCCGCCAGTGGCTGGTGGTGGTCTACGCGCCGGCCGGCCTGCCGGCGCTGCCCGGTCATATCGGCCTGCCGTTTGCGGTGGCCGGGCTGGTGTGCACGGGCCTGCTGGGCCTGTTGCTGCTGTTGGTCACCGGCCGTGCCACGCGGGTGGCAGAACTGGTGGAAGAAGGCACCCAGCGGCTGCGCGAAAGCGAGGAGCGCTTTCGCAGCATCGTGGAGCATGCGCCGGTGGGCGTGGTGTTCACCGACCTCAGCGGCCGGCCGCAGACGCTCAACCCCTATTACGCGCAGTTGCTGGGCTATACCGAAGAAGAACTCAAGCAGCGCACCATCATGAAGATCACGCACCCGGAGGACCGGGCCGAGGACGGCCGGCTGGGCAATGCGCTGATTCGCGGCGACCTGGAGCGCTACAGCCGCATCAAGCGCTACATCAGTGCCGAAGGCCGGTTGATCACGGTTCGGGTCTGGGTCTCGCTGCTGCGGGACGCGCAGGGCGAGCCCTACCGGCTGGTGGGCGTGGTGGAGGACATCGGCGAACAACTGCGCCTGGAAGAACTGGAGCGGCTGCATGAATCCGCCCATGCGGCGCACCGTGCCAAGAACGAATTCCTCTCCCGCATGAGCCATGAACTGCGCACGCCGCTGAACGCCATGCTCGGCTTCTCGCAGCTGCTGGAGGCGGACAGGGATCCGCCCATCAGCGTGCGCCAGCGCAGTTGGGTGCAGCACGTCCAGCAATCCGGCTGGCACCTGCTGGAGATGATCAACGACGCGTTGGACATGTCCCGGCTGGAGGCGGACCAGATCCGGGTGGAACTCTCCCCCCAGGCCCTGGCGCCCATCCTGGCGGACAGCCTGGCCATGGTGGAGACACAGCGCCAGCGCCGCCAGGTGACCGTGCACCTGGAACTGGTCGAGCCCTTGCCAGCGGTCATGACGGACGCCACGCGGCTGAGGCAGATCCTGACCAATCTTCTGAGCAACGCCATCAAATACAACCGAGAAGATGGGGAAGTCTGGCTGCGCGCCCACCGCACGGCGGACGGCGCTGTTCAACTGAGCGTGACCGACACCGGCGCCGGGTTGTCTGAAGCCCAGCTCACCCAACTCTTCCAGCCCTTCAATCGGTTGGGACGCGAAGCCGGGAGCATCGAGGGCACCGGCCTCGGGCTGGTGATCACCAAGCGTCTGGTGGAACGGCTGGGCAGCGAACTGGCGGTGGCGAGCGCGCCCGGACGGGGATCGAGTTTCAGCTTCGAACTGCAGGCCGCCCCAGCGGCGGCCCTGCCTCCCGAATCGACCGGGCCGCACCCGCCTGAAGCGGCGCCGGCTGCAGTGACGGATCAGCAGGCGCAGGTTTTGCCGGAAGCGCCTGAAACCGACCTTCCATCGCCGGGCAGCCGTTCCCGTTGAACACAGTGTGCAAGCCAGCGCAACAATCGCGGCCTGAATCCGTATCAAGATAGCGATCAAGCAGAAGTAGCCTGCAGGCGGTTTTCAACTGATATTTCTCATAAATTTGATAGAAACATCAGTAATTGAGCCGGTTTTCCCTGTGGGGACCCGTCAAAGGGCCTTCTGTGGGGGGCTTAGCACTCGTTTCCCATGAGTGCTAATATCCATCGCAACACCAGTGAATGATCTGGTTCAGGAGATTCCAAGACATGTCCAACAGCCTTGCATTGAAGACCAACAACCCGTGGTCCCTGGTGCCGTCGCTGGGCAACCTGGATGCATACATCTCGGCCGTCAATCGTCTGCCGATGCTGACTGCCGAAGAAGAACAGGATTACGCCCACCGCCTGAAGTCTCAGGGCGATGTGGAAGCTGCGGGCCGCATGGTGCTTTCTCACCTGCGCCTGGTGGTGTCGATTTCGCGCCAATACCTGGGTTATGGCCTGCCACAGGGCGACCTGATCCAGGAAGGCAACGTCGGCCTGATGAAGGCGGTGAAGCGTTTCGACCCGGACCAGGGCGTCCGTCTGGTCAGCTACGCCATGCACTGGATCAAGGCCGAGATCCACGAGTACATCCTCAAGAACTGGCGTCTGGTGAAGGTGGCCACCACCAAGGCCCAGCGCAAGCTGTTCTTCAACCTGCGCTCCATGAAGCACAGCCTGAAGGAAGGCGCTGAGAACCAGCAGCGTTCGTCGCTCACCGAGCGTGAGATCGACCTGGTGGCGAAGGAGCTGAACGTCAAGCGCGAGGAAGTGCTGGAGATGGAAACCCGTCTCTCCGGCGGCGACATCGCGCTCGAACCTCAGGGTGACGATGATGGCGAGACTTTTGCGCCCATCGCCTACCTCGCCGACGATTCGCAGGAACCCACCCGCGTGCTGGAAGCCCGCTCACGCGACTCCCTGGCCAGCGATGGCCTGCAGAAGGCACTGGAAGTGCTGGATCCGCGCAGCCGCCGTATCGTGGAAGAGCGCTGGCTGAAGGTGAACGACGACAGCTCCGGCGGCATGACGCTGCATGAACTGGCGGCGGAGTACAACGTGTCGGCCGAACGCATTCGCCAGATCGAAGTGGCGGCGATGAAGAAGATGCGCAAGGCCATGGCCGGCGACGACGCCCCTGCTGCCAAGGCAGTGGCCAAGAAGCTGCCCAAGCTGGCGGAAAGCGTGGCAGTGGCCGCTTGATGCGCGCCCCTCCTGACACTCACCACGCCACCTGCGGCTGAGTCCGTGGGAGTCACTTCCAACAAAGGCCCTTCGGGGCCTTTGTGCTTTTTCGACCGGTGACCAGTGCCATCCCATCTTTCAGCAACTATTTACTTGCCAAAAGCAATCATCTTGGGGATGATGGCGCCATGGATCACGCAGACCGCATCGAAGCCGTTCGTCGCTTCAATCGCTTCTACACCCGCCGGGTAGGCGTTCTGAATGAAGGGCTGCTGGACTCGCCTTTCACCCTCACCGAGGCGCGTCTGCTCTGGGAGCTGGCGCACCTCGATGAAGGCGCTGACATCACGGCCACGGACCTGGGCCGTCTGCTGGATCTCGATGCCGGTTATCTCAGCCGCTTGTTGAAGGCGCTCAAGGAGCGGGACCTGGTGACCGCCACGCGCAGCGCCACGGACGCCCGCCAATCTCAACTTCAATTGAGCCCTGCGGGCCGAAGCGCCTTTGAACCGCTGGACCTTCGGTCCCAACAGCAGGTGGCGGCCTTGTTGAGCCGGCTGGGCGACGCTCAGCAGGTGGAATTGCTGCAAGCCTTCCAGCGTGTGCAAGCGCTGCTGGCCGACCCAGACGACAAGCCCGCCAGGCAAGGCTTCATCCTCCGGCCCCACCGGCCTGGCGACATGGGGTGGGTGGTGGCCAGGCACGGCGCGCTGTATGCGCGGGACTTCCAGTTCGACATGCGCTTTGAAGCCCTGGTGGCCCGCATCGCCGCCGATTTCATCGACCGCTTCGACGCCCGCCGCGAGGCCTGCTGGATCGCTGAACGAGACGGCATGAACATCGGATGTGTATGCCTGGTCCAGGCCCGGGACGACAGCACCCATCAACCCATCGAGGGCACTGCCCAGCTGCGGCTGCTGCTGGTGGAACCCTCTGCGCGCGGACTGGGGTTGGGGGAACGGCTGGTGGCTGAATGCCACCGCTTTGCCAGGGAGGCCGGTTATCAGCGTGTCCGCTTGTGGACCAACAGCCAATTGGCCGCCGCCAAGGGGATCTACCGCAAGGCCGGCTACCAGCTGACCGCGAGCGAGCCGTTTCACGATTTCGGACTGGATCTGGTGGGAGAGACCTGGGAGCTGGACCTCTTGAACCGCGTGGGCCTCCCGGCCTGATGGGAGAATCTCCACAGGTCAGGGGTCTGTTGGCAAGGCCCTGGCTTGGCCACCTCAGTTCGGAGCACCCATGACGACAGCACGCTTTTATCCCATCGGAACGCCTGGTGTGCCCTGGGGTGCGGAAGAGCGAGTCCTGTGGCGAGCGCGGCAGGTGCGCAGCCGAAGTTATCAGGACGATGTGGTGGCGCGGGTGCGGCGTCTGGCCGATCGCTCAGCGGTCGGCGCCAATGTCGCCTTCGAGATCGTTCAATACGGCCAACTGAACTACGGCGACGACAGCTATCCGCTTCTGGCACTGAAAAGCACGTCGTGGAAGGCGGGACGCCCGGTGGCGCTCGTCACCGGGGGCGTCCACGGCTATGAGACCAGTGGCGTGATGGGCGCCTTGCGTTTTGCCGAAGAACAGGCCGCCGCCTACACCGGGGAGGTCAATGTGCTGGTGGCACCCTGCGTCAGCCCCTGGGCCTATGAGCGGGTATGCCGTTGGAACTACAACGCCATCGATCCCAACCGGAACTTTGGCATGCGCCGGCATGCGGACGAATCGTCTGCGCTGATTGAGCTGCTGACCCCCTATCTCGGCCAATTCCTGCTGCACATCGACCTGCACGAGACCACGGACACCGACGCCAGCGAATACGACCCCGCACTGGCGGCCCGCGATGGCAAACCGCACGAACCTCAAGTGATCCCCGACGGCTTTTACCTGGTGGGCAACAGCGAGACCTCGCGTCTGGACTTCCAGCAGGCCATCGTGCAGGCCGTCCAGCAGGTGACGCACATTGCCCCGGCTGATGCGGCCGGGCAGATCATCGGCTCCCCCGTCATCGCCAACGGGGTGATCGAGTTTCCAATCCGACAGGTGGGGTTGTGCGCGGGCTTCACGGGTGCGAAGTTCTCCACCACCACCGAGGTCTATCCCGATAGCCCCCGCACGAATCCGAAGGAATGCGAGGAGGCTCAGTTGGCGGCTGTCCGCGCGGCATTCAGCTTTGCGTTGGCACACGCGACCCCGGGCTGAGGAGTTTGATGGGTGGGGCGCCGCCCCCTTGCATGGGCACACGGCGGATGCACTCATCGAGGCCCCGGCACCCGGTCTGCGGGTGCTACTGATCCCCAGCGGGACGGGGGCCAGCACGGCATTTGGCATTGCCGAGGAAGTCGTCGCGGGCTGGTGAGTGGCGCCCACGCCGTGGGTGGCCTGCAAGCCCCTACTGCGGACGGCCCGCCTCAATCCAGGCGGAGGCTTCCTCCATCGAAATACGCCGTCGCGCGCAGTTGTGGGCCCCAAGCCCTTCCAGTTCCCGCGCCAACATGGACTGGAAGGCCGCCTGGTCTTCAGGGGGCACACCGGCCAGTTGCACCGCCACCGCCTGCGACTCTCGTCGGCGCACGACATGCCCCATCGCCACGCTCAGGGGAAGCCGGTACTTCATCCGGAACGGGTCGGGCCTGCCCATGACTTCCATGGTCTGCCGGTACGTCGGCAATGACCGCCGATATGTCCAGTCGAACAGATCCACCGCCAGCGACACGTCATTGCACTCGTAGATGCCGATCATGGCCAGCGCGTAGTCCTCCCTCGTCACATCCAGGAAGGACAGCGGCGCCTGGTTGTAGAGCATGAGCGGCATGTTCGCTGCCAGCCGGCTCACCCGCTTGTTGCCGTCTTCGAAGCCTTGCAGGTAGGCCAGCTGAATCCAGAGGAAGAAGGCGGCCTCGATAGGGTTCTTGATGTAGCCCGCCTTCCTCACGATCTGCTCCAGCATCTCGTTCAGGACGGACGGGACCTGGCAGGGGAAGTAGGTGGTCCCGCTGATGTGAACCACCTTGTGGCGGACGGTGCCCAAGGAATGAGGGTCGGACAGCAGCTCGCTCATCAGCAAGGCATGGACGTTGCGGATCACGTTCGATGTCAAGCCTTGCCGCGGCACGGCGTCCACCATGAATTCGATCGCCTGCTTGTGGTTGAGCAGCATGAGGGCGTCCAGGTTCTGCGCCGGGTCAGCGCGCCGGAACAGCTCTTCTGTGGCCATTCGCGTGTAGGCGTTGCCCTCGAGGTAGGACGACGACCAGGACAGGTCAACCAGCAAGGGCTCCAGCACACGCCGCATGTAGGTGCCGGCGGGCTGCTGATCGTTCAGGCCACCCAATGCCGTCAACTCCTCGGCCAAGGCTGGAGGAAGGAGAAACGTCTCGTTGGGACAGTAGCGGTCCACAAACTCCCGCACATAGGTCACTGACCGGCGGGCCATTCGGGATGCCTCCAGGTAGCCGCGCAGTGCCACGCTGGCGGGGCGCCATACAGGCCCCTCGCCCTCATCGCTGGCCACGGGCTCCCGAACCCGGTGCTGGAGAGCGGAAGCGGCCTTGCCGGGGCGATACCGTGAGCCGCCCGGCGGAGGGCTGGCTCCCCTGGCCGGGAAGTCGGGGACCGATGAAAGAAGGGGTTCGGGTTGCATGACGAGTCGCTCCTGTGCGAGCAAATTCTCGTCCTGCATCCCCCTGCGGGGAAAGCGCTCAGCAGGTTGTCAAAGCGACCGCGGAACCGATTCCATCAAGGACGACGCGGATCTAGCAGCCATGGCAGTGGTCGGCTGCACATGCTCTGGTGGGGGCAGCGCGGCAGCGCTTACTGCCCCGCCAACAACAGCTTGATATCGCTCATCAACGGTTGAGCGCCCGCGCCATAACGTGCGTACACACGCACCCGGCCTTGCGGGTCGAACAGGAAACTCGCCGCAATGTGGTCCACGGTGTAGCTGTCCGGTGTCTTGCCCGGCACCTTGCCGTAATACACCCTGAACTCCTTGGCCGTCTCCTTGATCTGCTCCGGGCTACCGCGCAACGCCACGAAGCTGGGGTCAAAACTCTGGAGATAGACCTTGAGCAGTTCGGGCTTGTCGCGCTCCGGGTCCACCGTGATGAACACGCCCTGCACACGGTCACCGTCCGCGCCCAGCGCCTTCTTCACCTGCGCCAGCTCCGCCATGGTGGTGGGGCAGACATCCGGGCATTGGGTGTAGCCGAAGAACACCACCACCACCTTGCCCTTGAAGTCCTCCAGCGTGCGCGGCTTGCCGTCGATGTCCGGCAGGTTGATGGTGCGCGCGTAGTTGGCACCGGTCAGGTCCACGCCCTGGAAGCTGGCCTTGGGCGCCGAGGTGAAGCCCAGCTTGTCGCAGCCGGTCAGCAGCACGGCAGCACCCAGCGCGGCCAGGCAAAGGGAGCGTCGAACGATCATGTCAAAGACCTCAGCAACAGATTCGCAACGGAAGACGGGCCGCTCAGCCGATCCACGGGCTGAGATAGTGATCCAGCAGCAGCGCCCCGAACAGCAGGGAAAGATGGAACAGCGAGAAGAGGAAGGTACGCCGCGCCAGGGCCTCGGAATACTCCCGCCACAGCCGCCAGGCATAGTGGCAGAACATCAGCCCCAGGATGACGGCGCTGGCCAGGTAGAGCCAGCCACTCATGCCGGTGAGGAACGGCAGCAGCGTCGCGGCAAACAGCACCCAGGTGTAGAGCAGGATCTGCAGACGGGTGAACTCGTTGCCGTGCGTCACCGGCAGCATCGGCAGCCCCGCCTTGCGGTAGTCCTCGGCGCGATACAGCGCCAGCGCCCAGAAATGCGGCGGCGTCCACAGGAAGATGATCAGGCACATCAGCCAGGCTTCGGCGCCCAGGTCCCCGCGCATGGCCGCCCAGCCCAGCACCGGGGGCATGGCGCCGGAGGCGCCGCCAATCACGATGTTCTGCGGCGTGGTCGGTTTGAGCAGCACGGTGTAGATGACCGCATAACCGACGAAGGTGGCAAAGGTCAGCCACATCGTCAGCGGGTTCACCCAGAGGTAGAGGATGGCCGACCCCATGGCGCACAACACGCCCGAGAACAGCAGGGTCTGGCGGCGGCTGAGTTCTCCCCGCGCTGTCGGACGCCAGGCGGTGCGCTTCATCTTGGCGTCGATCTGCTGCTCGATCAGGCAGTTGAACGCAGCGGCGGCACCAGCCACCAGCCAGATGCCGGCGGTGGCCGCCACCAGGCGCACCCATTCCTCGCCATGCGGCAGCCCGGGAATGGCCAGCGCCATACCGATCACCGCGCAGAACACGATGAGCTGCACCACGCGCGGCTTGGTCAGTTGATAGAACTGCCACCAGCGCGAGGGCATGGCGGCCTGAGTCAGGGAAGTCATCTCACAGGATCCAGAAAGGCCTTGCGGCCGCCGGCATGCAAACGCGCCAGCACCAGGGAACAGATCAGCAGCAGCGCCGCGGCGCCACCGGTATGCGCCAGCGCGGCCACCAGTGGCCACCCCAGCACGACATTGGACAAACCCGAGGCCAGTTGCCACGCCCCGACGGCCAGCAAGCGGCCCGCCCAGCGGCGCCCCTCACCGCGCTGGCGCCACATCGCGGCAGCCAGTGCCAGCAGCGCCAGCACCACCACCAGCGCACCCATGCGGTGGGTGAGGTGGATGGCGGTCAGTGCCTCGAAGGGTAACCAGTCCCCATGCGCGCCACGGCCCAGCTCGCGCCAGATCGTGAAGCCATGCTCGAAATCCGTCGGCGGCCACCATTGTCCCTGGCAGGTGGGGAAATCCTGACAGGCGAGTACCGCATAGTTGGTACTGACCCAGCCACCGAGCGCCACCTGCACCAACACCAGCACCGTGAAGGCGAGCATCCCGCGGCGCAGCCCCCTGGGCCACTGCAGCGGCCGGGGCGCATAGGCTTCGGCCTGCCAGGCCAGCAGCATCAGCAGGCCCAGCGCCAGCAGCAGGTGGGTGGTGACGATGGCCGGGAAGAGCTTCATCGTGACCGTCCAGGCCCCGAACAGCCCCTGCACCAGCACCCAGATCAGCGACACCGTGCTCCACCACGGGGAGATCGCGCCCTGCCCGCCCGCCTCGCGGGAGGCCGCCCGGGCACCCCGATCCGCCCTCAGGTGCCGCCACCAGCTCTGCGCGGCCAGCACCAGGATCAGGAAACCGACGCCGCCCGCCAGGTAGCGATGCACCATCTCCACCCAGGCCTTGTGATGGGTCACCGGCCCGGTCGGCATCGCGGCCTGCGCCGCGTGGATCTCGGCGCTCGCGGCCATGGGCGACGAGGTGCCATAACAGCCAGGCCAGTCCGGGCAGCCCAGGCCGGAATCGGTGAGCCGGGTGAAGGCCCCGAACAGGATCAGATCGAAGGTGAGGAACACCGTCATCACCGTCAGCGCGCGCAGGCGCTGGCCGGGCGTGGCGCTGCGCTGGCGCAGGTACCACCACAGCAGCGGCCCACCGCCCAGCAGGGCCGCCATGAACAGCAGCTCCAGCAGCGGTGCGAAATCAAAACCGGTCATGCCCACACTCTCATCACCATGCTCAGCGTCCCGCCCGGTCCCAGCCGGCGTTGGCGCGCATCAAGCGCTCAAGGTCCTTCTTGAACTTGCCCGGGTCAGGCTGCGCCGGAGAACGCAGCATCCAGCGTCCCATCGGATCAACCAGGAACAGGTGCTCGCCCATGTGATGGCCAGGTGCGGCCATGAGCCAGGCCTGCAGGGCCGCGGTGGGCGCCCGCAGCACGGTCACCTTGGGCTCATGGCCCACCAGGGCGTCCAGTTGGGCCGGGGTCAGCGTGAGCTCGTCGGGCAGCAGCACCAGCTTGTCCAGCCGGTCGCGGTCCTTGCCCAACATCTCGCGCAGTTGGCGCTGCATGAAGAGCATGCGCTCACAGGCCTGGTTGCAGCTGGCCTTGGCGTCCGGCACGTAGGTCAGCAGCCACTGCCCTTGCAACGAGATCGGGTTGACCGGTTGGCCGTCCAGCGTGCGCAGCGGCAGGTCATGCGGCAGGTCACGCGTCGGATTGATCAGGTCGCTGTACGCCGAGCCGCGCAGGTCCAGCACATAGAAGCTGAAGTAAGAGGCGATCACCGGCGCCGCACACACCAGCAGCACCAGCCACATCTGCCAATGGCTGCGCCGCGGCACATCCGCCGGGGCCACCGGCAGGCTGTGCACCGCCATCGTCACCGGGCCGTCAGGCGGCATCGGCGTCTGGGGAATCGCGTCGACGGCGGTCTCTCCGGAGAGGGGCGAGAACTTGGAACCAGACATAAAGACCCAGAATGAGCGCGCCAAGCGCAAACCATTGAAAGGCGTAACCGTAATGCTTGTGGACGTCCACGGCAGGCGGCGGCCAGTGACGCAGCAGGCCGTCGGCGGATGGCGTGCCCGATGAAGGGCCGTCCGTCTCCAGCAGCACCAGCGGCAGCAGGCGCAGGCCGGTTTCGTCCTGGAAGGCGGACAGCTCGACATTCTGCCGGATCGGCCCGGCCTTCACCGGCGTGCCCAGTTCGAATGCACGTGAGGGCGCACCAGCCAACCGCCCCTCGATCCGTACATCGCCCTGGGGGTTGATCAGTGCCGGCAGATGTTCGCGGTTGGCGGCATCGCGCGGCACCCAACCCCGTTGCACCAGCAGGGCCTCTGACCGACCGGTCAGTTGGAATAGCGTCAGCACCAGAAAGCCGACACGGCCGTCCATCGGACGGTTATCAAGGTAGACGGTGTGGCGGGGGTCCGGGTCCCAGCGCCCTTGCAGCGAAGCACGCCGATGCAGCAGTGCCTCGGCCGGGGGGTCGTCAGCAGAGGGCAGGTCGCCGGTGGCCAGCGGCGCCAGGTTCCCCCGCAGCGTCAGCGCCTGCTGCAGCGCGATCTTTTGCGCAGCGCGGTCCAGCTGCCAGGTGCCCAGCGCGGCCGCCACCACCACGCCCAGCAGGGTCGCTACCAGCACGGGCCAGCGCGGCCTATGCATAATCACTTGTCATGAAGATCATCGTCATCCTGGCGTTCGTCGGCATCCTCGCCGCCCTCTTTGGGGCCGGCGTGCTGATGCTGCGCCGGAACAAGGGCAAGGCCAGCATGGCCCATGCCCTGGCGTGGCGGGTGGGGCTGTCGGTGGCGCTGTTCCTGTTCCTCATGTTCAGCGCCTACATGGGCTGGATCAAGCCGGGCGGCGTCCCCGTCGCCAACTAGGGAACCCACCAGCGAAGCGCCGGTGGGATCGGCCACGGGCTCAGAACCAATACACGATGACGTAGAGACCGAGCCAGACCACGTCCACAAAGTGCCAATACCAGGCGGCGCCTTCAAAGCCGAAGTGCCGGTCCGGTGTGAAGTGGCCCTTCATCAGCCGCAGCGTGATGAACAACAGCATCAGCATGCCGACAAACACGTGGAAGCCGTGGAAGCCGGTCAGCATGAAGAAGGTGGAACCGTAGACGCCGGAGGAGAGCTTCAGGTTGAGCTCCTGGTAGGCGTGCATGTATTCATAGCCCTGGAAGCCCAGGAAGGTGATGCCCAGCAGCACCGTGAGCCACATGAAGCCGATGGTCTTGGCGCGCTGGTTGGCAATCAGCGCATGGTGCGCGATGGTCAGCGTCACGCCCGACGTGAGCAGCAGCGCGGTATTGATGGACGGGATGGGCCACGGACCCATGATGTGGAAGGGCTCCACCGTGCCGGCCGGCGAACCGGTGGCGCCAGGCGCAGTGCTGGGCCACAGGCCATTGAAATCAGGCCACAGCAGCGCGTTATCCAGGCTGCCCAGCGTGGGAATCGAATACCCGCGTGACCAGAACAGCGCGCCGAAGAACGCAGCGAAGAACATCACCTCCGAGAAGATGAACCAGCCCATGCTCCAGCGGTAGCTGGCGTCGATGCGGTCACTGTAGAGCCCGCCCTCGCTTTCATGGATGGCCTGCCCGAACCACTGCTTGAGGACAAAGGCCCACCACAACAGGCCGAACAGCAGTGACCAGGCGCCCCAGTCATGCCCATTGACCCATTGCCCCGCGCCCAGAATCACCCAGAACAGGCCGAAGGCGGCCATGGCTGGGTGGCGCGATGGCGCCGGCACAAAGTAATAAGGGGTCTTGCCGTGAGTCGTTGCCGACATACCTTGTTCTCCTCGAATGCCTGTGATGCTCTCGTCGATTCCGGTACTGCGTTCTCAATGCCTGAAGCGGCGTGCCGCGATTGCGCCGGCGGGCGTCATGACCCGGCCACGCCGCTGGCCACCACCCAATTCACCAGCAGCAGCAAACCCACCACGAAGATCGCCGCGCCCAGCACGCCCGCGACGATGACATGCAGCGGGTTGAGCTGCGACACATCCTTGTCGTATTCCGATCCCTTGCGCACACCAAAGAAGGACCAGAGCACGGCACGCACCGTCCCCCAGAAGGAGCCGGTGCGCCGCATCGCTTCCTTCAGATCGTCGCCGGGGCGCGGCGTGGTCATGTGCTGGGCTCCTTACCCGGCTCTTTACCTGGCTCCATGACCGGCGCCTTGCCCGGCTCCTTGTGCTTCCCCGCCACCTCGAAGAAGGTGTAGCTCAGGGTGATGGTCTTCACATCCTTGGGGATCTTCGGGTCGATCACGAACACCACTGGCCAGGCCTTCTGCTCGCCAGGCTGCAGCGTGTATTCATTGAAGCAGAAACACTCCAGCTTGTTGAAGTAGGGCGTGGCCTGCTTGGGGGCATAGCTGGGAATGGCCTGCGCCGACATGCTGCGGTCCTGCACATTCTGGAAGGTGTACATCACCGTGGTGAGCTGGCCCGGGTGCACGTCCATGTGGCGCACCGCAGGCTTGAAGTCCCACGGGCCACGCGCATTGGTGTCGAACTCCACGCTGATGCTGCGGCTGTAGTCCACCTGCGTGTTGCGCACGTCCTCGCGCTTGACCACATGCTGGCGCTCGCCCAGGGCCAGCACATTGATGCCCAGCGCCGTGCAGACCGCGCGGTAGATGGGCACCAGCGCATAACCGAAGCAGGACATCATGGCCACCACCACCACCAGCTTGCCGGTCATCCGCAGGTTGTCCCTGCGGATCCAGGCGGCCAGTGGACGGCGGCTCATGGCGGGCCCCTCAGTGGCTCAGCCAGACGATCTTGGCCACGAAACCCAGGCCGAACACCAGCGCCACGCTGAACAGGATCAGCGCCAGCTTCAGGTTGCTCTTCCGCTGCTGCTTCGATGTGCTCATACGTCTGTTCCGGACCCCAGTTTCAGCCGATCACCTTGGTGGCGGTCACGTCCAGCTTGGGTGGGTTCTCGAAGGTGTGGAACGGTGCCGGCGACGGCACTTCCCACTCCAGGCCTTCAGCGCCTTCCCAGGGGTTCTGCGGCGCCTTTTCGCCCTTGCCGCGCATCATCGGGATGACCACGAAGACAAAGAAGTAGACCTGCATCAGGCCGAAGCCGAAGGCGCCGATCGAGGCCACCATGTTGAAGTCGGCGAACTGCATGGGGTAGTCGGCATATCGACGGGGCATGCCGGCCAGACCCAGGAAGTGCATCGGGAAGAAGGTCAGGTTGAAGGTGATCAACGAGCCCCAGAAGTGGATCCTGCCGCGCGTCTCGGAATACATCACACCGGTCCACTTCGGCCCCCAGTAGTACACGCCGGCAAACAGCGCATACAGGGAACCGGCCACCAGCACGTAGTGGAAATGGGCCACGACGTAATAGGTGTCCTGGATCTGGATGTCGACCGGCGCCACCGCGCAGATCAGGCCGGTGAAGCCCCCCATGGTGAACACGAAGATGAAACCGACCGCCCACAGCATCGGGGTCTCGAAGGTCATCGAACCGCGCCACATGGTAGCCAGCCAGTTGAAGATCTTCACGCCGGTGGGCACCGCGATCAGCATGGTCGCGTACATGAAGAACAGTTGGCCCGTCACCGGCATGCCGGTGGCAAACATGTGGTGGGCCCACACAATGAAGGAGAGGATGGCGATCGAGGCGGTGGCGTACACCATCGATGCATAACCGAACAGCCGCTTGCGGGCAAAGGCCGGCACGATCTGGCTCACGATGCCGAACGCCGGCAGGATCATGATGTAGACCTCGGGGTGGCCGAAGAACCAGAAGATGTGCTGGTACATCACCGGGTCACCACCGCCGGCGGGTGTGAAGAAGCTGGTGCCGAAGTGGCGGTCCGTCAGCGTCATCGTGATGGCACCGGCCAGCACCGGCATGACCGCGATCAGCAGGTAGGCCGTGATCAGCCAGGTCCAGGCAAACATCGGCATCTTCATCAGCGTCATGCCGGGGGCCCGCATGTTGAGGATGGTCACGATGATGTTGATCGACCCCATGATGGAGGAGGCGCCCAGGATGTGCATGGCAAAGATGCCGGCATCCATGGAGGGGCCCATCTGCAGGGTCAACGGCGCATAGAGCGTCCAGCCGGCGGCGGGGGCGCCCCCCGGCATGAAGAACGAACCCACCAGCATCAGCGCTGCGGGGATCATCAGCCAGAAGCTGAAGTTGTTCATCCGCGCGAACGCCATGTCGGAGGCGCCGATCTGCAGCGGGATCATCCAGTTCGCGAAGCCCACGAAGGCCGGCATGATGGCGCCGAACACCATGATGAGGCCATGCATGGTGGTGAACTGGTTGAACTGCTCCGGATTGAAGAACTGCAGGCCGGGCTGGAACAGCTCGGCACGGATGCACAGTGCCAGGATGCCGCCGATGATCAGCATCGTGAAGCTGAACAACAGGTACAGCGTGCCGATGTCCTTGTGGTTGGTGGCGAACACCCAGCGGCGCCAGCCGGTCGGGGCGTGGTGATCGTCATGATGGTCATGAACGTGACCAGACGGGTGGTCAAGCACTGCACTCATGGGGATTCCTCGGTTCCTCGGATGGGCGTCCGGATTATTTGGCGCGCTCGGCCACGACTTCGGCGGGCTGAACGATCTGGCCAGTCTTGTTGGACCAGCTGTTCTTGGTGTAAGTGACCACGGCAGCGATCTCGCTGTCCTTCAGGATGGACTTCCAGGCCGGCATCTGGTTGCGGCCGTTGAGCACCACATGCAGCTGCTCGGCATGGCTGTCGGCCAGCACCACCTTGGAACCATCCAGCGGCGGGAACTGCCCGGCGCCCTTGCCATCAGGCCGGTGGCAGACCGCGCAGTTGCTGTTGTAGACCTTCTCGCCACGGGCCAGCAGCTCTTCCAGCGACCAGACCTTGGCGGGGTCGTCCGCCTTGGCGGCCAGCTTCTTCTGCTCTTCCTGCACCCATGCGGTGTAGGCCTGCGCACTCAGCACCTTCACATGGATGGGCATGTACGCATGCTCCTTGCCGCAGAGCTCGGCGCACTGGCCGTAGAAGTCGCCTTCCTGCTCGGCCTTGAACCAGGTGTCGCGCACGAAACCGGGGATGGCATCCTGCTTCACGCCGAAGGCCGGCACCATCCACGCGTGGATGACGTCCTGCGCCGTGGTGATGATGCGAACCTTTTTGTTGACCGGCACGATCAGGGGGTTGTCTACCTTGAGGAGGTAGTTGTCCACATCGCCGGGCTTGCCGGAGTCGGACAGGGCCCGCTGCGACGCATCCAGGGTGGAGACAAAGCCGATGCCTTCGCCTTCTCCCTTGACGTAGTCGTAGCCCCATTTCCACTGGTAGCCGGTAGCCTTGATGGTGAGGTCGGCATTGGTGGTGTCCTTCATGGCCACCACCACCTTGGTTGCCGGCAGCGCCATGAGGATCACGATGATGAACGGCACCACCGTCCAGGCAATTTCCACCTTCACGCTTTCATGGAAGTTGGCCGGCACCGCGCCCTTGGACTTCCGGTGCTTGAAGATGGAATAGAACATCACGCCGAAGACGGCAATGAAGATGGCCAGGCAGATGACCAACATCATGTTGTGCAGCCACGCCTGCTCATGGGCGATCTTGGTGACCGCCGGCTGCAGGTTGAGCTGGTTGACCGCCGGACCACCCGGCAGGTCATTCACCGCCAGGGCCGACTGGCTGGCCAGCGCGACCACTGCGGTCAACGCCAGCTGGCTCCATCGGCGCCCCAGCTGATGCACATCACTGTTCATCATCGTCATGGTTCGTCTCTTTATCCAGTCTCTCTCAAGCTCTCGTCACCCGGATCTCCACCAGGGTTGGGGCCAGCAGACGTCTTCCAGTCGGGGGCGGATTTTAGCCCACGCCCCTTTTTGGCCCTTCCCGCGCCTTCACTCGCGGAGAACCGTGCACCAAAGCCGGACTATGACTGCCACCGGGGGCGCCAACCGCCCAGGATTACCCTCAGAGCGCACCCGGGTTTCGCTGTACGCATCACTGGTGTTGGTGCGACGTTCGCACGGCCAGGGGTCAGTGCTTGCCTTGCCCGCGCACCATGGCCCGCATCTGATCCAGCGAGACCGCCGTCTGCGCCGCCATCTTCAGCCGCGGTTGCGGCTTGAAGGCATGGCCATACACCAACTCGACACTCAGCCCCAGCCGTCCATCCGCCCCGCGCAAAGACTCCAGGGCCGCCAACAGCCGCTGGCGCCAGGCGCGGCTGCGCAAGCCCGCGCCCCGCAGTACCGACACATTGCCCCCCAGTGCCCGCAGGTCCGCCAGCAAGGCGTCCGGCGTGCCCCAGGTCAGGCGCAGGTGTTCCTGATCCATCACCGGGTCGGCAAAGCCGGCGTGCACCAGCATGTCGCCCAGGTCATGCATGTCCACCCATTCCGGGGTGGGCACACCGAGGCCTTCGCGCTCGTACAACGGGCGCAGCTCGATGAAGCTGTCCGGCCCGAAGCAGGAGAACATCAGAAATCCGTCCACCGCCAGCGCGTCATGCCACTGATGGATCAGCGCGGGCTTGTCCGTCTCGGCATGCAGTTCCATGTTGGACCACAGCAATTGCGAGGCGCCGGCAGGGGCCTGGGCCACCAACTCGGGCGTGAAGGTGCCGCGCAGCTTGTCCATCATCGTCTGCATGGCCGATGGCAGCACCGATTGCGCCACCGAGCCTATCCAGCCCCGCTTGAACCGTTGCTGCAATTGCGCGCGCACGCGGTCGTCCGGCTCACACCAGACCTGCGTGGCCTGCGGATACTGCTGCCGCAGCCCGGCGTCGCCGCCGCCCACGGAAGGCCGCCGTTGCAGCACCTGGGCGGGCTGCAGCTTGATCACCGGCAGGCGCTCCAGCATGCGTTGCGCCACCTCCTGGTACAGCCAGGGCGGTTGGTCGGCCAAGGCCAGTCGACGGCGCTGCCGCCGTGCCGCCGCCGCATCAATCTGCTGTGTGCCAGGCGGCTTGGCCTCGTTCCCACTCATGGGGCCGAATTGTAGGCGGCCATGCGAAATCTCGTCCGCCGCTGGGGTTTGTCGTCGCACGGGTCTGTGGGGAACTGGTGGGAATGGGCCGGTCCGGCGGGTTGGCCGGGGCAATGCCTGTTGTGCCGGCAGTGGTGCCGGGGCCGGTGGTGTGCAGCCTGCCGAGAACGTTTTGCAGCGGCGGACGTCTGGCGCTGTGCGACCTGCGGGCTGGCGTTGCCCGTACCGACCCACGCAGACCCCAACACCCCTCTCGAGAGGAAGCGCAACGCCACCACAGCCCGGCCCCGGTGCGGCAAGTGCCTGGTCCATGCGCCGCCGCTGGCGCACTGTGTTGCCGCGCTGGACTACGCCTTCCCCTGGGACCATTGGCTGCAGGCGCTCAAATTCCACGCCCGGCTGGAGGTCCTGCCCTTGCTCGGTGAATTGCTGGGCGGAGCGTTAGCCCGGGCTCACTTACAGTGGCCGCAGCTCCCCCCACCGGACCTGGTCCTGCCCATCCCGCTCTCCACCGAACGGCTGCGAGAGCGTGGTTTCAACCAGAGCCTGGAGATCGCGAGGCACCTGCCGACGCAGCGACAATACCGGCTGTGCGCCCACACGCTGGTCCGTGTACGCCACACGGGCCGCCAGTCGGACCTGCCCCTGGTGGATCGCCGGGGCAACCTGCGGGCAGCCTTTGGCGTGGTCCGTCCGGTGCAAGGCCTGCGTGTCGCCCTGGTGGACGATGTGATGACCAGCGGGGCCACGCTGTTCGAGGCCGCGGCCACGTTGCACGAGGCGGGCGCCTTGGCGGTGCAGGCCTGGGTGGTGGCGCGCACGCCCTGAAATCAAGGAAGGTCTGCTGTCCCATGTTCAACATCGTGCTGGTGCATCCGGAAATCCCGCCCAACACCGGCAATGTCATCCGCCTGGCCGCCAACACCGGCTGCCGGCTCCACCTGATCGAGCCCCTGGGCTTCTCGATGGAAGACCGGCTGCTGCAACGCGCCGGGCTGGACTATCACGAGTACGCGCCGGTGATGCGCCACGCCCACTGGAATGCCTTCCTGGACGCCGAGCAGCCCGAGGCCTCGCGGCTGTTTGCGTTCACCACACGCGGCAGCCGCCTGCTGCCAGAGGTGGCCTTGCAGGCCGGTGACTATCTGGTGTTTGGTTGCGAGACCGCCGGCCTCCCGGCCGAGCTGCGCGATCAGTTTCCGCTGGCGCAACGGGTGCGGCTGCCAATGCGTGCCGGCCAGCGCAGCCTCAATCTCAGCAATGCGGTGGCGGTGGCCGTCTTCGAGGCCTGGCGACAGAACGGCTATGCAGAAGGCGGCTGAGGCTGGGCAGGACGCTGGCGCCTATCCAGAACTTCAACTCGGCTTCTGCCGAGCCCTTGGCGTACTCACCGCACCTACCACTCGGACTTGGCTTGCCGCCCCATCAGCGCTTCCATGGCGCCATGCGCGTCCATGCGACCTTCCAGCACGTCGACCACCGCTTCGGTGATCGGCATGTCCACGCCCAATGAGCGGGCACGGGCCAGTACGGTCGGGGCGCTATAGACGCCTTCGGCCACATGGCCCAGGCGTTGCAGGATGGCCTCCAGGCTCAGGCCCTCGGCCATCAGCAAGCCGACGCGGCGGTTGCGGGAGAGGTCACCCGTGGCCGTCAGCACCAGGTCACCCAGGCCGGCCAGACCCAGCAGGGTTTCCGGCTGAGCGCCCAGCGCCAGCGCCATGCGCTGCATTTCCGCCAGGCCGCGCGTGATCAGCGCGGCGCGGGCATTCAGGCCCGGGCCCTTGCGCCCGGCCATCTCGGCCGCCAGGCGCAGGCCATCGGCCATGCCCACGGCAATGGCCATGACGTTCTTGACGGCGCCGCCCACCTCCACGCCCACAGGGTCGGCAGACGAATACACACGCAGGCGCTCGCTGTGGAAGGCCGTGACCCCCAATTGCGCCAGCGCGGCGTCTTCGGATGCGGACACCAGGGCGGTCGGCTGGCCGGCAGCCACCTCCTGCGCAAAGCTGGGGCCGGAAAGTACCCCAGTGGCCAGTTGCGGCACCACTTCGCGGGCAATTTCATGGCCGAGCCGGCCGGTGCCGGCCTCGAAGCCCTTGCACAGCCACAGGCAACGTGCCCCTGCGGGCAGCGTGGCCAGCATGCCGCGCAAAGCGGCCATGGGCGTGGCGATGACGATCAGCCCGCCGCGGCCATGGGCCAAGGCGGCCTGAAGGTCGCCCGTCAGGCCCAGCGAATCCGGCAGGGGCGCATCCGGCAGGTAGCGTGCATTGCGGCGCTCGGCCTGCATGGCAGCCACACCGTCGGCATCACGGGCCCACAACAACACCTCGTGCCGCGCACTGGCAGCAATGGCCAGCGCCGTACCCCAGGCGCCAGCGCCAAGCACACTGATCTTCATGCGCAGGACTTGATCGGACATGGATGACGGGAAGATGTCAGTCCCCACCGGACCCGAGGGTTCCAGACAACGACGCCGGCCAAGCGGAATCCGCGGGGCCGGCGCACTGTGGGGAGGCGACGCTCAGTTGGGCGCGGATTCGCCGTTGATCTGGCTTTGGGCCTGCTGGGCTTCAAACATGGCCTGGAAGTTGACTTCCGTCAGCAGCACGGGCGGGAAGCCGGCGCGGGTGCACACGTCGGAGACGATGGCGCGCAGGTAGGGGTAGATCATCTGCGGGCAGACGATGGCCAGGATGCCTTCGAGCTGTTCCTGCGGCACATTGCGGATCTCGAAGATGCCGGCCTGCTTGGCCTCGATCAGGAACAGGGTCTTGTCCTGGACGGAGGTGGTGACGGTGCCGGTCACGCTCACTTCGAACAGGCCTTCAGCGACCGGTTCAGCGGCCAGGGCCAGCTTGATGTCAACCTGCGGCTGTGCCTGCTCCAGCAGGATCTGCGGGGCATTGGGCTGCTCCAGCGACAGATCTTTCAGGTACATGCGCTGAATCTGGAACACGGGGGTGCTGTTGTCGTCGGCCATGGTTATTCCAAAAATGAGAAGGCCCGCAGGCGCGGGCCGTGAAAGCATTATGGCAGGGTGCGACGGCACCCCGGCCGGTGACAAAAAGCCTCAGACGCCGTTGAGCAGCGGCTGCAGCCCGCCGCGCTGATCCAGCGCGATCAGGTCGTCGCACCCACCGACGTGGGTGTCACCAATGAAGATCTGCGGCACGGTGCGGCGGCCGGTCATCTGGATCATGGTGTCCCGCTGGGACGGATCCAGGTCCACCCGCACTTCTTCGATCTGGTCAACGCCACGCTGCTTGAGCAGCGACTTGGCCCGCACGCAGTAGGGGCAGACCAGGGTGGTGTACATCTTCACGGCGCGCATCGCCAATTCTCCAAAGTGTCAGGTCGAGGGGTCGTTGCAACCGGCCAGGGCGATCAGGCTGCGGACTTCTCTACCGGCAAACTTGCCTCCCGCCAGGCGGCGAGACCGCCCCCCAGCGCAACGGCATTTGCATAGCCCTGTTGGCGAAGAATGCCAGCTGCGCGCGAGGCGCGTGCGCCGCTCTTGCACATCAGCACCAGCGGCAGGGCCTTGTTGGTGGGCAGTTGCTTGATGGGGCCACCCGTGTTGAGCAGCGCCAGCGGCACATTGCGGGCGCCGCCGGCATGGCCCTGGGCGAATTCCTCGGGCTCGCTCACGTCGATGAGCACACCCTTTTCACGGTTGAGCAGGCGCACCGCTTCAGCGGTGGACACACCACCGGCCTTGCCACGGAAGGTTGTCCACAGCAGCAAACTGCCGGAAATCACCGCCGTCAGCACCAGATACCAGTTGTCGATCAGGAATTTCAAAGCCAGGGCCCAACCAAAGAAAAACGCGATTATAGGTTTCGACCTGAAAGGCCAAGGGCCCGCCGGCGGTGAGGCGGGCGGGCCCTTGGGGAACGCTGCGACGTTCAGAGACGGAAGGTCGACACCGAGGTCTGCAAAGCCCGCGCCTGTTGCTCCAGGCTGCTGGCCGCCGCGGCGGCTTCTTCCACCAGCGCGGCATTTTGCTGCGTCATCTGGTCCAGCTGCAGCACCGACTCGTTCACATGGCCGATGCCCTGGCTCTGCTCGGCCGAGGCGGCAGTGATCTCGCTGATGATGTCGGACACCCGCTGCACGCTGGCCACGATCTCATCCATCGTTGCGCCGGCGTTCTGCACCAGGCGCGAACCGGATTCCACCCGTTCCACGCTGGCACCGATCAGCGTCTTGATCTCACGGGCGGCTTCGGCGCTGCGCTGCGCCAGCGAACGGACCTCGCCCGCCACCACCGCAAAACCGCGCCCCTGCTCACCAGCCCGGGCCGCTTCCACGGCCGCGTTCAGCGCCAGGATGTTGGTCTGGAAGGCGATGCCGTCGATCACGCCGATGATGTCGCCGATCTTGCGCGAGCTGGCGGTGATCTCATCCATCGTCGAGACCACCTGCCCCACCACCTCGCCGCCCTTGCGGGCGACCGTGGCGGCGGAACCGGCCAGCTGGTTGGCCTGGCTGGCCGCGTCGGCACTCTGGCGCACCGTCTCGGTCAGGTGCTGCATGTTGGAAGCCGTCTGCTCCAGCGAGCCGGCCTGCTTTTCAGTGCGGGTGGAGAGGTCCTGGTTGCCCACGGCGATCTCGCGGGAGGCCACCGTCATGGAATCCGTGCCGTTGCGCACTTCGCTGACGATCGCCTTGAGCCCCTGGGCCGTGTCGCGCACGGCGGCCAGCAGGCTGTTGTTCGCGCCCGGCGCCACCACGATGTGCTGGGCCAGGTCGCCCTCGGCCATTTGCTGCATCACGTGACGCGCATATTCCGGCTCACCGCCGAGTTGGCGCCACACGCTGTTGATCAGCAGCCAGGAACCGAAGCCCAGGCACAGGACCACGATCACCCCGCTGCTCACCGTCACCCACACGCTGGCCGACACCCCGCCTTCGGCCTTGGCCAGGGAGGCGTCGAAGCTGCCGCGCGCATCCTTGGCGGATTCGGCCAGCAGGTCGGACAGCACCTTTTGCGCTGCCTGCATCTTGGGGATGGCACCGGCCTGGTCGCCCTGCTTGATGCCCAGGAACAGCTGCGCGGTGTCCACCGACGCGGCGTAGTAGGCCTCGAAGGCCGACGCCAGCTTGCCGCCCACGTCGCGCCGGCCAGGAATGGCCTGGATGGAGGCGATCACCTTGCGCATGGCTGCGGCGCGCTCGCCGGCTTCGTCCAGGCGTTTCTTCTCGCCTTCGGCGACCGCACTCTGGATGGTGCCGCTCAGGTTTTCCAACTGCGAGGACAGTTGGTTGGTGGCCACCAGATAGGGATAGTCCGCCTCGCCCAGCGCATGGATCGCGCCCGAGGTGCGGGTGGAATAGAACAGCACCACCGCGATGCCGACGGCAAAGATCAGCGCCGCCAGTACCGGCAACATCGCGATTCGGGTCTTCAGGTTCATCTTCAGTCTCCAGCAACGCCACAGGCGCCACCCCGGCATGGGGAGGCGCCTGCCAGTCTTACGCCGTGGTGGGCGTATCAGTCAACGCTGAGCACCACCTTCACCGAGCCGTCGACCGCCGACTTCTCGATGTAGCCAATGGCATCGGGATTGCCCGCCACGAACTTCTTGACGTCGGCGGCACTGCCCAGTTCCTTGGGCGGCGTGCCCTTGCCCGAGAACACCAGGCGCGACCACGCGGCCTTCACCTGGGCCGAGGACTTGCCCGTGGCCTTGGTGTAGAAGGTTTCACGGGCAGCTGCCGCTTCCGGCAGGTCCACCGCCACGGCGGCGCTGCCATTGGGCAGCGCATTGCTCTTGCCCAAGAAGATGGCGGAGACCTGGTCGGCCGTCATGTTGCCCACCGGGCTCTTCGCGCTCACCACCACGGCCACCTGGGCCTGCGCGGCAACACCTGCCACCATCAGGGTGGCGCCCATCAGCATCTTGTTCATCTTGAATTGCATATCTGCCTCGCCCGCTTAGAACACGAAGTCAACGGCCAGGCTGTACACGCCCACACGCTCGTTGCTGAAGCCGGTCTGCACGTTGTAGAACTGGCCGCCACCGGTGGTCTTGATGCTGTCGTACTGTGCCTTCACCGCGATGTTGCGCCAGGCGTCCCAACGCACGCCCAAACCGATGGTCTTTTGCGGGGTGCTCTGCGAGTTGGCCGCGATGTCGACCAGCGAATGCAGCGTCGAAGGCGACGGCACGGTGTTGTTGACGTTCAGGCTGTCGGTCTTTTGCTGCGACAGCGTGGCGTACGGCGTGAACTTGCCAACGCGGTAACCCAGCGTCGTGTACCAGCCGGTGGTGTCCGGCACGAAGGTGTCGGTCTTGCGCTTGGTGTATTCCGCCGATGCCACCCAGTTGCCTTCATCGTAGGTCAGGCCGATGCTGGAGAAGGTGGCGTCCTTGCTGTTGGGGTCCAGCTGGTCGCCCACGCTGGCGTAAGGCGTGCCGCGCAGGGTCGCGACCAGGGTGTTGAGCGACGCGTTGTTCACCGTCAACTTGCCCATCACGTGGCCCAGGCGCAGCGTCAGGCCGTCCATCAGTTCGGCCGAGGCGTTCAGGCCGTACATGTCCTTCAGCTCGATCTTCACGTTGCGCACGTAGGAGGAGCTCTGGCCCGCGAAGCCACCCAGGGTCACGGCGTGGCCGGCGACCTGGGTCGTCCAGTTCACGTCGGCACCGTCGAAGTGGCTGACCGGCACCTGGCCGTAGACGTCGATGGGCGGGCGCAGCCAGGTGTTGGCATAACCCACGTCACGGAAATCCGACACGGCGAAGAACGGGGCACCCATGCGGCCCAGGCGGAAGGCCAGGCCCGGGGTGGCCTGGTACTTGGCAAATGCCCATTCGATCTGGGGCGTCCAGTTGCCCTTGCCGTTCTGCTTGGTCAGCACCTGCACCGTGGCAGAGAACTGGCTGTTGAACTTGGCACCGGCCTGCACACCCAGCTTGGTGTCGACTTCGCCGCTGAGCGACTTGTCGGCGCCCTGCGTCTGGCCCGGGATCACGTACTCGGCGCCGCTCTTGGTGGTGCCGACCACGCCCACCGTGCCGAAGCCCGACAGGGAGAACATCGACTCGCCCTGAGCCTGCGCCTGGGCGCCCACGGCAGCCAGCGTCAGCGCGGCACCCAGGGCCAGAGGCGTCAGACGCCAGTTCTTCACAACCATCATGGAGTACTCCTCATTCTTCGTTACCAACAACCATCACAACGACATCCGTCCGTGTCGGGGAGCGCAGGCCTTGGCCGCCTTTCGCCAGACACGAACCAGTTGTCGGTTCTTCAAAAACCTTCTTGAGCCCGCGGTGCCAGAGGGCTGCCTCTAGAATCCGCGCAGCCCCGCCGGAGACCGGCAAAACTTCACAGATCCACCATGTACAAGCTCGTGCTCATTCGCCATGGCGAATCCACCTGGAACCTCGAGAACCGATTCACCGGTTGGACCGATGTGGATCTCACCCCCACGGGCGTCGCCCAGGCCCAACAGGCCGGACGCCTGCTCAAGGAAGCGGGTCTGGACTTCGATGTCGCCCATACCTCTGTCCTCAAGCGCGCCATCTGGACCCTGTGGCATTGCCTGGATCAGATGGACCGCCAATGGCTGCCCGTGCGCCACTCGTGGCGCCTGAACGAACGCCACTACGGCGGTCTCCAGGGCCTCAACAAGGCCGACATGGCCAAGCAGTACGGTGACGAACAAGTGCTGGTCTGGCGTCGCAGCTATGACACCCCGCCGCCGGCACTGGAAGCCACCGACCCGCGCAGCGAGCGTGGTGACATCCGTTATGCCGGCCTGGAACCCTCTCAGATTCCGTTGACTGAATGCCTCAAGGACACGGTCGCCCGGGTACTGCCTTACTGGAACGAGCAGATCGCACCCGCCATTCTGGCCGGTAACCGGGTGTTAATCGCAGCCCATGGCAACAGTATTCGTGCCCTCGTGAAATATTTGGACAATATCGCCGACGACGCCATCGTTGGCGTGAATATTCCCAACGGGATTCCGCTGGTCTATGAACTGGACGCGGATTTGAAACCCATCAAGAGCTATTACCTGGGTGACGCCGAAGCCGCCGCCAAGGCCGCAGCGGCCGTGGCCAGCCAGGGCAAGGCCTGAGCCTCTTTCCGGGGACGTGAGCCAACATTCCGCATTTATTCGCCGATTGAACATATCCGGAATATTGCTGCCATAGAGTAGACACCCCAAACAAAAAGCCCCGCAGTGCGGGGCTTTTTTATTGACCGAAACGTTCGGACCTTATGGGTTTATTCCGGTTTATTCCCGCAGCCCAGAATTCAGATATTCATTGAAATCATCAAAGTCAATGAGTTTCAGCGGCATTCATTCACGCCGCATTCAATGATTTCGCTACCATCGCCGCCACGCAGACCGCGTTGCTTTCATGCGGGATGGCATTGCTGCTCCAGACATGGCGCACCCCTGCGGCGCGCAGGGCGGGCAAGGCATCGCCGTTGAACAGCGCATGGGTCACCGCCACATCAACCGAACTGGCCCCCCGTGCCAATGCCTCCTTGGCGGCGCCGATCAGGGTGCGGCCGGTAGAGGCCATGTCGTCCAGCAACACCACAGGCCGGCCTGCCACCGCGACATCGGGGAAGGCCAGTTGCACCTGGGTGTCCCCGTGGCGCACCTTGCGGCCCACGGCGAAGTCCAGGCCCGCATCACGCGCGGCCTCGGCCACCCATTGGCCGGACTCCTCGTCCGGACCCACCAGCACGGCGCCGGGTACCTGAGCCGCGATCCATCGGCCCAGCAAGGTGGCGGCGGACAGTGCGATGCCCACGCCTGCGGGCATCACCTCGTCCAGGCTGTGGATGCGGTGAAGGTGCGGGTCCACGGTGACGACCTGGTCGAACTGCGTGGCCAGCAACGCGGCGATATGGCGCTGGCTGACGGCCTCGCCGGGGGTGAACTCCATGTCCTGCCTCATGTAGGCCAGGTAAGGGGCCACCAAGCCCAGCCGTTGCGCGCCCCAGGCACGAGCAGTGGGCGCGGCGATCAACAATTCCACCAACCGATCGTTGGGCTGGTGTTGCATGCCCCGCAGCAGCCACACCTGTGCCGGCAAGGGCTTGGGCAGGACCAGGCGGAGCTCGCCGTCCGGAAACCGGTGGCGGGTGATGAGGCCCAGTGGGCATTGCAGCTCAGCGGCCAGGCGCTGCGCCAGCCCCTGCTCGTCTTCGAATGCCAGCAACATGGGCGGCCTTTCTGAAAGCGATTGCGGACATGCGCCAGGCTCAGGCCGGCGGCAGCGCGGCTGACAGGCGCTGGCTCAGCGCCTCGGCCAAGGCGCGGCGCTCCTGGCCATGGGTCTCCATCAGTGGCAGGCTCTCCACCCGCACATGAAGATCGCGCGCGGTCAGAATGCGCCACAGACTCTGCATCAGGGTCATCTGGCCGATGTAGCAGGCGGCCTCGCTGTAGGGCTGGCCCGGCTGATGCCAGCGCAGCACCACGGGCTGCAGCGGCGCGTTCACGCTGATGGCCGCCTGCAGCAGGTTGGCATGCAGGGGCAGCAGCGGATAACCGGCCCCGGTGGTGCCTTCCGGGAAGACCGCCACCGTCTCGCCGCGCGACAGCGCCTCGGCCGTCTGGTGGACCACCCGCAAGGCATCCCGCTTGCTGGCCCGCTCGATATAAAGCGTGCCCACGGCGGTGGCCAGGCCACCCACCAGCGGCCAGTGCTTGATGTCGGCCTTGGAGACAAACCGTGCCTCAGGGATCACTGCATGGATGGCCGCGATGTCCAGCCAGGACACGTGGTTGGCCGTGATCAGCCGGGCGGTGGTGGTGGGCGCGTGCAGCGGCTGCAGGGTCACGCCCAGCACCCGCAGCAGCTTGCCGGACCACCAGCCCACATACGCCTGTCGTTGCGGGGCATCCAGCTTCGACCAGCGCGTATTGATGATCCACAAGCCGTGCAGGATGTGTCCGAGCATGCCGGCGGCCCGCCCCATGGCGACCAGCCCACGTGGCAGGCCCGACATCAGGCCGCCGCCTCCGTCAGCAGGGACTCATACGCCACCGTGCCCGCCACCAGCGTGTAGCGGACCTGGCCCGGCAGCTCGAAGCCTGTGATGTCGAAGGCGAACGGCGTGTGCTTGCCCTGGCTGACCAGGCGCTCCGGCGTCACGGCGCCGGAGGCGGCAGCGTCGAAGATACAGACGTCGCCGACACCGCCTTCCACCAGACGGCCGGCGCTGGCGGACAGCGAGCCGAGCGCCTGGCCCAGCACCTTGACCGGCCGGGCCGTGATCACGTCCAGTGCGCGGGCCAGCGGCAGGCCTTCGTCCTGCGCCCAGCGCAATGCCAGGCTCAGCAGCAGCTCCAGGCCGGTGGCACCGGGGGTGGCCTCGGCGAACGGCAGGTGCTTTTCGTCGGTGGTCACCGGGTTGTGGTCGCTCACCAGCGCGTCGATGGTGCCGTCGGCCAGCGCCTGCCGCAGCGCGTCGCGGTCGCGTTGCTGGCGCAGCGGCGGTTGCAGGCGGAAGGCCGGGTTGAAGTAGCCGATGTCCACATCGGTCAGGTGCAGCGAGTTGATGGACACGTCCGCCGTCACCGGCAGGCCTTCGTGCTTGGCACGGCGCACCAGGTCCACGCCAGCGGCGCTGCTGATGCGGCACAGATGCACCCGGGCGCCGGTGGCACGCACCAGTTCCAGGATGGTGTGCAAGGCCACCGTCTCGGCCGCCACCGGTTCACCGGAAAGCCCCAGGCGGGTGGCCACCGAGCCGCTGGCGGCCACGCCGCCGCTCAGCCAGGGGTCCCGCGGATGCAGCCACAGCGCGTAGCCGAAGCTGGCGGCGTATTGCATGGCGCGCTGCATGGTCAGCGTGTTGCGGATGGGCACGGCCGCGTGGGAGAAGGCCACGCAGCCGGCTTCAGTCAGTTCCGCCATCTCGGTCAGCGCTTCGCCCTGCAGGCCGCGGGTGATGGCGCCCAGCGGGAACAGGCGGCAGCGGCTGAGCTTGCGGGCGCGGAACTTCAGCATCTCCACCAGGCCCGGTTCGTCCAGCGTGGGATCGGTATCGGGCGGGCAGACCAGGCTGGTCACGCCACCGGCAGCGGCGGCGGCCAGTTCGCTTTCCAGCAGGCCTTCGTGCTCATGGCCAGGCTCACGCAGGCGCGCGGCCAAGTCCACCAGGCCCGGGGCGACCACCAGGCCGGACGCGTCGATGACGCGGTCGGCGCTGAAATCACCCACCCGGCCCACACCCACGATGCGGCCGGAGGCGATGGCGAGGTCACCGGTCTGGTCCAGGCCCGAGGCGGGGTCCAGCAGGCGTCCGTTCTGAATCAGGATCTTCATACAGTGCTCCAGCCTCTGCTCAGGCCTCGTTGCCGGCCAGAATGGACATCACCGCCATCCGTACCGCAATGCCGAAAGTGACCTGCGGCAGGATCACGCTGTGCTGGCCGTCGGCCACGCTGGACGAGATCTCCACGCCGCGGTTGATGGGGCCCGGGTGCATCACGATGGCATCCGGCTTGGCCAGGGCCAGCTTCTCCGGGGTGAGCCCGAAGCTCTTGAAGTATTCACCCGCGCTGGGCAGCATGGCGCCGGTCATGCGCTCGTTCTGCAGGCGCAGCATGATGATGACGTCGGCGTCGCGCACGCCTTCGGCCATGTCGTGGCACACGCGCACGCCCATGTCCTTGAGGTCACCCGGCACCAGGGTCTTGGGGCCGACGGCGCGGATCTCGGGCACGCCCAGGATGCTGAGCGCGTGGATGTCGGAGCGCGCCACGCGGGAATGCACGATGTCGCCCACGATGGCCACGGTCAGGTTGGTGAAGTCCTTCTTGTAGTGGCGGATGGTGTACATGTCCAGCAGCCCCTGGGTGGGGTGGGCATGACGGCCGTCACCGGCATTCACCACATGCACATGGGGTGCGCAGTGCTGGGCGATCAGGTAGGGGGCGCCGGACTCGCTGTGGCGCACCACGAACATGTCGGCATGCATGGCGGAGAGGTTGGCCACCGTGTCCAGCAGCGTTTCACCCTTGGCGGTGCTGGAGCGCGCGATATCGAGGTTGATCACGTCCGCCGACAGCCGCTTGGCGGCGATCTCGAACGTGGTGCGGGTGCGGGTGCTGTTCTCGAAGAACAGGTTGAACACCGACTTGCCTCGCAGCAGCGGCACCTTTTTCACTTCCCGGTCGTTCACCGACAGGAAGGTTCCCGCCGTGTCCAGGATCTGGTGGATGACCGCACGCGGCAGGCCCTCGGTGGAGAGCAGGTGGATCAGCTCACCGTGCTTGTTCAGTTGAGGATTTCGTTTACTCAGCATGGTCATTTCACGTCAAAGCTGAAGCGGCCGTTGTCGTCCTTGGCCAGGCGCAGCCGTTGTTCGGGCGCGAGGGCGACGCGTGCGGCGGAGAAGGCCGGTTCGATGGGGAGCTGGCGGCCGCCGCGGTCCACCAGCACTGCGAGGGTGACGCTGGCGGGGCGGCCGAAGTCGAACAGCTCGTTGATCACGGCGCGGGTGGTGCGGCCGGTAAAGAGCACGTCGTCGATCAGCACGATGTGACGGTCGGTGATGTCGAAGGGCAGTTTGGTGTGGTCGGCGGCGGCGCTCATGCCCTTGGAGCCGAAGTCATCGCGGTGCAGGGCACTGGAGATGACGCCGTGCTGGCCCTCGAGTTGCAGGTCTTGCTGCAGGCGCTCGGCCAGCCAGGCGCCGCCGGACCAGATGCCCACCAGCACGGCCTGCGGCTGCAGCAGGCGCTGCACGCCGCGGCGGAGGTCGCCATAAAGCGCTTCGGCATCGAGATGGAGTGTGCTCATGAATGTTCCCGGAAGTATTGTTCGAGGATGAGTGCGGCGCTGGCGGCATCCAGGTCGCGAGCGCCCTGGGACTGGGCCTCGGCGCTGGTGTAGCGTTCGTCCACCTCCACCACGGGCAGGTGGTAGCGCCCGCGCAGCTGGCCGGCAAAGCGCAGGGCCCGCTGTGTCATCTCATGCGGTTGGCCATCGGGATGGCGTGGCACGCCGATCACCAGCGCATCCGGCTGCCACTCGGCGATCAGCTTCGTGATTGCGGCGAATCGCGCATCCCCCTGCTCCGTGATCGTCCGCACGCCGCGCGCGCTGCCCAGCAGCCGATTGCCCGACGCCACACCGATCCGTTTGGTACCGAAATCAAAAGCCAGCAGGGACACAGGAAGAGAAGTGCTCATATCAGCGCCCCACTCATACCCCCAGCGCCTCCCCCCAGTAGCCAAAAGCAAAGCGACTGGGGGGCCATTCTTGACCAAGCCAGCCCAGGCGAAGGGCCGTCCCGAGCCTCGGGCAGCGCCCCTTGGGGGCAGGAGCGAAGCGACTGGGGGGCCATTTTTCATCAAGCCAGCCCAGGCGAAGGGCCGTCCCGAGCCTCGGGCAGCGCCCCTTGGGGGCAGGAGCGAAGCGACTGGGGGGCCATTTTTCATCAAGCCAGCCCAGGCGAAGGGCCGCCCCGAGCCTTGGGCAGCGCCCCTTGGGGGCAGGAGCGAAAGCGACTGAGGGGCCAACATCCATCATGCGTGGCCGGCTTCCGGGCTGAGCATGCGGGGGTCGATGCCGAGTAGGGCCAGCGCTTTTTCATAGCGCTCCTCGATCGGCGTGTCGAAGATGATCTCGGGGGTCGCGTCCACCGTGATCCAGCCGTTGCGGCCCAGCTCTTCTTCCAGCTGACCCGCGGCCCAGCCGCTGTAGCCCAGCGTGATCAGTACCCGCTTGGGGCCGGCACCACTGGACAAGGCTTCCAGCACATCCCGGCTGGTGGTCATTTCCAGCCCACCTGGCACGGCCAGCGTGGCGTTGTAGTGGTTGCCCTGCTCATCCAGCGGCTCATGCAGCACAAAACCGCGCTCGGTCTGGACAGGGCCCCCATAAAAGACAGGGCGGGCCGCCATCGATTCGTCCGGCAGCTCCAGTTCGACCTTCTCGAACAGGTTGCCAAGCGTCAACGAAATCGGCTTGTTGATGACCAGGCCCAGGGCACCCTTCTCGTTGTGCTCGCACAGGTAGACCACTGACCCTGCAAAGGTCTCGTCCACCATGCCCGGCATGGCGATCAGGAACTGGTTGGTCAGATCGATGCGTTCCTTGGACATGGCGGCATTCTATTTCACCGACACTCCCCGTCCATGAAGACCGCCCCTTCTCGCAGCACAGCCCGTACCGCTCCTGATCCGGACACCGCCCTGGTCTGGTTCCGCCGGGACTTGCGCGCCGACGACCATGCGGCGCTCTATCACGCGCTCAAGCACCACCCCCGCGTGTACTGTGCTTTTGTACTGGACACCGACATCCTGGACGCCCTGCCCCGCGCGGACCGTCGCGTCCCTTTCATCCTGGACGCCCTGCGGGTGCTGGACGCCGACCTGGGCCGGCTGGCCCTCGGTGCCGGGCTGATCGTCCGCCACGGCAGCGCCGCGGCCTTGCTGCCGGCGCTGGTGGCCGAACTGGGCGCGGGCGCGCTGTATTTCAACCATGACGACGAGCCGCAGGCGCTGCAGCGAGACGCCGCCGTGGGCGAAACCCTGCTGGCGCGCGGCGTGGCGGTCCACAGTTTCAAGGACCATGTCATCTTCGAGCGTTCGGAGATCCTGACCGCCACCCGGCAGCCCTACGGCGTCTTCACGCCCTACAAGAACAACTGGCTCAAGACGCTGACCGACTTTTATGTCCGCGCCTATCCGGTGCGCCCATACGCCGCCCATCTGGCACCAGCCCCCGGCCCGCAGGCGCCACGCATCCCCAGCTTGACGGACATCGGTTTCGACCCGGTCGAGCTCAGCCCCACGCTGCGCGACGGCAGCGACGGTGCTCAGCGGTTGCTGAAGGATTTCCTGACCCGTATCGACCGTTATGGCGAACAACGGGACTTCCCCGCCGTGAAGGGCCCCAGCTACCTGAGCGTGCACCTGCGCTTTGGCACCCTCTCGATCCGCCAATGCGCGCGCGAGGCCTGGCTGCGTGCTCGCCAGGGGGATGAGGGCGCCCAGATCTGGCTTTCCGAGCTGGTCTGGCGGGATTTCTACCACCAGGTGATGCATCACCATCCCCATGTGGTGGGCCACGCCTTCCGGCCGGAATACGACAACATCCGCTGGGAAACCGGCCCCGAGGCGGAAGAACAATTCCGGGCCTGGTGTGAGGGCCGCACGGGCTTCCCCATCGTGGACGCGGCCATGCGCCAGCTCAACGAGACCGGCTACATGCACAACCGGCTACGGATGGTCACGGCCAGCTTCCTGATCAAGGACCTGGGCATCGACTGGCGGTGGGGGGAAGGTTATTTCGCCCAGCAGTTGCTGGATTTCGACCTGGCCGCCAACAACGGCGGCTGGCAGTGGGCCGCCTCCAGCGGCTGCGATGCCCAGCCCTATTTCCGCATCTTCAACCCGGTCAGCCAGAGCGAGAAGTTCGATGCGCAGGGCAAGTTCATCAAGCGTTATGTGCCCGAGCTGGCGAAACTGCCTCCCAAGCTGATTCACGCCCCGTGGACGGCGCGCCCCGTGGAGTTGGAAGCTTGTGGCGTGGCCATGGGCCGGGACTATCCGCTGCCCATCGTGCGCCACGAGCTGGCGCGGATGGCAACGCTGGACCGCTACGCGGTGGTCAAGGACCGGCGCCTGCCCGAATAGGGGTGTGGCACGCGGCCGCCTGGGGGGTCAGTGCACCACCGCGCTGCCATCGGACGGCAGGCATTCGCCATGGGCCCGGGATTCCGCCAGGTTCAACAGGCCACGGGCACTGATGGCATCGCGGGGATAGATGGCCATGCCCACCGAGCAATGCAGCCGGATCGGCTTGCCGGCCAGCTCGAAGGGCAAGCTCAAGGCGTCGTCCAGCCGGTGCGTCAGCGCGTCGGCGTCGTGGGTGCTGTCCACACGGGTGACGACCAGGGCGAACTGCTCGTCGGCATGGCGGGCCAGCAGGTCGGCATCGCCGGTGCAGCTCTTCATGCGCTGCCCCAGTTCCACGAGCAAGGGGGCCGTGGCCGCAGGGCCGTGCGAGAGCAGCAGCGCCTGCAGGCCGCGCAGCACCACCACCGCCACCGCCACCGGCTGGGGGTCAGCCCGAAGCATGCGCAGGACCTGATCCAGCCGTTCCAGCAAGGCCACCTGGCCCAGCAGGCCGGTCACCGTGTCGCGCAGCAGCGGCGAGAAGCGCAGTTGCTTGCCGCTGGCCCGCTCGCTTTGCAGCAGTTCGTCCAGATCCCCGAACAGGGTTTCCAGACCGGTGCCCTTGTCGTAGAAGCCATCCGCGCCGGCCTTGATGCACCGGTCGCGGTAGATGTCGGAGCACTGGCTGCTGAGCATCAGGATGCGGCCTTTGTAGCCCCGGCCCCGCAGGTCTCGCAGCACATCCAGCCCGGTACCGATGGCCAGATTCATGTCCAGCAGTACGGTGTCCGGCTGCAGCCAGTCAATCAGCGCCACGGCTTGCGGCGCACCTTCCGCTTCCCCGACCACACGGGTGCCCGGCAGGCTGTCGAGCCGGCGGGCCAACAGGCGGCGGATCGCGGAAGAGTCCTCGACGAGGAAGATATCCATGGGACGCTTTCTCCAAGCACCGTTCCTGAGTGAACGGCATGGAGCGCATCTTGGCCCGCGGGGATCGAATCAGTCAGCGGCAGCCCGCGCAAGCTCGTGTCGGAAGCTCGCGGCAGGGTTTGTGCAGCAATCACCTACAGCGTTGGGACAGCGGTACCAACGTTAAATAGCATCGGTCAATCCATGCTGTACGCAGTATTTCGTCAGTTCCGTGTTGTTGCGCCAGCCGGTTTTTTCCAGGATGCGGGCGCGGTAGGTGCCCACCGTCTTGGCCGACAGGTGCATGGTGTCGGCGATCTCGGCCGGCGTCTTGCCGGCGGCGATCAACAACATCACGCGGTGCTCCTGGGCCGACAGCTGCTCATGCGGCAGCTGGTTGGGGGCCTGGCCGCTGAGCAGGCCCAGCAGGTGGTCCGCCATCGCCGCCGTGACATACCGGCCCCCCACCAGCAGGCGCTGCAGTGCCAGCACCAGTTCATCGGTGGCCTTGTCCTTGGGCAGGTAGCCGGACACGCCCATCTGCAGCAGCCGGGCTGCATAGGCGGACTCGGCATTCAGGCTGAGCACCAGCACCGGCACCGTCTTGATGGCGCGCAGGATGCGGCTGGCGCCCTCGGTGCCGCTGGCGTCGGGCAAGGACAGGTCCAGCACGATCGCCGAAGGCGCATGGGCCTGGCCGAGCTGCAGTGCTTCGGCAATGGTGGACGCTTCATCGATCACGGCGTCGGGCCACTGGGCGTGGATCAGCTGCTTGACCCCCAGCCGCATGATCGGATGGTCATCAACGATCAGAAACCTCATCCCAACCCTCCTCTTTTTCAATCGCGGGCGCTCCGGCGGCCGCTGCGGCCACTGGTGCTTCCGCAGCCTTCAACGGCACACGCACTTCAACCCGTGTGCCCTGCCCCGGTGCCGGGCCGAAGCTCATCTCGCCTCCAGCCAGCACGGCGCGCTCTCGCATGTTTCGCAAGCCCGAAGCATCGGCCCGGACATGCCCGGGCCCGACGCCATCATCCTGGATACGCAGGCAGTAGAAACCGTCGTCCAGATGCGATTCAATCACCAGCTCCTGCGCGTTGGCATGGCGCAGCACATTGGTGGCGGCCTCCTGCAGCAGGCGGAACAACTGGTTGTGCTGCTCCGGCGTGAGGTCGTCATCCGAGGCCAGGTCGAGCATGACCGTCAGGCCCGCCTGCCGCTCCAGCCCTTGTGCGTAATGCTGCACGGCGGCGGCAAAGCCGAAGTCATCCAGCAGCGGGGGCCGCAGGCTGGAGGCAATGCGGCGGGCCGCGCCAATCACATCGTCGGCAATGCCCAGCATCTCTTCGAGCATCGGCTCCTTCACGGGCGCCATCTTGCGGGTCAGCGAGATCACCAGCATCTTGCTGGCCGTGCCCAGTTGCCCCAGATGGTCATGCACCTCCCGCGCCAGCCGGCGGCGCTCGGTCTCCACGCTACGGTCCAGCTCCGCCGCAAAGCTCTGGATCCGGTCCAGAGCCTCCCGCAGGGCCTGCGTGCGCTGGTCCACCATCGATTCCAGCTGCGCATGGCTGTCTCGCAGCGCCCGTTCCGCTTCGTCGCGCCGTTCCCGCTCCAGCCACAGGGCCGCCAGCGCCGCCGCCACCAACGCCCCGCCGACCAGCGGCAGCACCTGCGCCAATCGGGCCGTCTGCGCTTGCTGTTGGGCCACTTCCGTCTCGATGCCGTCAATGCGCTGTTGCTGCAGCGAATCCAGCCGGTCCAGCTCCCCGCGAATTTCATCCATCAATTGCTTGCCCGCCACCCAGGCCTGCACATTGCGAATCGCCGCCTCCCCCAGCTTCCAGCGACTGTCCACGTTCTGCGCCAATTGCACGCGTCGGTCTGCAATCAAGCGGTCCAGACGTGCAAACGCAGCCTCCTGGGGGTCACCAGAGGTTTGCAGGGCGACCTTGAGCTCGGTGTAGCGCGGGTCAAGTTCGCGCATCCCATGGTCGTAGGGTTCCAGGAAGCTTGCGTCCCCCGTGATGAGGAACCCGCGCTGACCGGTCTCGAGATCCACCAGCAAATGATTGAGACGGCTGATCAGCACCTGCGTGCCCAACGCGTGGGCGCGCAGATTCTCCAGGCGCGTCAGCTCGCCCAGACTCCTGTACTCGCCGTAGGCCGTGGCCACGAAGGCGACGCAGCCGGCCAGCAGCAGGGCTGCAGCCACCGGGAAGCTCAGAAAACGCATGCATCGTGGGGCATTACGGCCCTCTTTAACTACCCCGCAGGCATTGGCCTTGTGCGACTGAATCGCCATGACATCGGCGCAATGCCCACCTGGCGTTAGAGGCCGCCCTCTGCGACAGCCTGTTACGCGTACCCCAACGCTAGGGGTGCTTGCTCAGAAAAGCAAGCCCACACCCACATGGGCGTGCCTGAGAAGCGACGCCGGCCCTGCGCAGAACGCTGTCCGATAGGTCCCACCGGGAAGCGCTGCTCATTGCAGCGGGTGGGGGGCAAGTCTTGCATCGGGGTGACCCGCCTCGGTGGCCGGGCGCATGCCACGGCCCGCGACCTTGGTGTTCATGGGCGATTCCCAGCGCGACAGCAGCGCGCCATGCTGCGTCTGCCACGTCTGCAGCGGCCCGTCCTGCTCATTCAGCACCAGGCGCAGCCAGGCCACACTCAATGTGGCCGTTGCCGCTTTCACCTGGGGGTTGAGGGCTTCGCCCCCCGTGTTCAAGCGGTCGGTAAAGATGCTGTGCGAGCCGCCCTTGAACATGGCCAAGGCCTTGCGGGGTCCACCCGTGGCCTCAAACAGCTGCACGCGGTCCGAAGGGCCGGAGTAATAGCCCGGAATGCGGATCTCGTCCATGGTGGCACTAATGTGCAGCGTGGGCACGGTGATGCCGCCCACGATGGGGCCGGGATCGCCTTCGCCGTAAAACGGCGGCGCGGAGATGAGGATGGCGGCCCGGATGCGCGGGTCATTCAGCACCATCTCGGCCTGCCCGGCCTGGAAACGCTCCGGCGCGCCGACGCGCGCACCGGCCAGCAGCAGGCTCGTATTGGCCCCATAGGAGTGGCCGGCCACGATGATCTGTCGGGTATTGAGCCGGGTCGCCAGCTCGCCGGTCAGAAGCTTGTCGAGCGCAAATTGCATATCCCGCACACGGTCGATGGCTTCGCGAGGCTGGGCGGCCTGATTCAGCCGCCACATCAGGGCCACCGAATTGCTGGCGCCGAAGCCACCGGCCCAGAGGCGGCGGTCACTGCCGACATGCTGCACATGCAAGGCCACAAAGCCCTGCGAGGCCCAGTAGTGGCCCAGATAGCTGTAACCCCGGCGGGAGCCGCCCAGGCCATGGGAGAAGATGATGACGGGCCAACCACCCGCGGGTGGTTCGGCCTGGGGGCCGGCGGGCCAATACACCCGCACCGGCACCGCGCGGTGGCGCTGGTCATCGCGCCAGTCGAGGTCCTGCCATTGGTGGCTGCCATCCTCGGCGGTCTCGATGCCGGGCACGGCGGGCTGGTCGGGTTCCAGGAGGCTGGGCACGGCAGGGCCGGCGCAAGCCGTCAGCACGGATGCCACCACCAGCGCCAGCAACACCACAGGTAGCGACCGGGTCAGGTCTTTCAGCATCGAGACTCCCTGTCGGCGGGAGCCGGCTCAGAACAGTTCGACGTCGCTGAGATGGGTCGCTTCGGACATCTGGCCCTGAGCGATCAGCGTGGCGTGGCTCTGCACCTGGTTCCGGCCCGCGCCCTTGGCGTGATAGACAGCCTTGTCAGCGCGCTCAAAAGCACCTGCGGGCGAATCACCTGCACGGATCTGCGTGAAGCCGATGCTCACCGTGATGCGGCCCACCTGCGGGAATGCATAGTGCTCGGTGTTGTGACGGAAGCGTTCGAACGCCTGGGCCGCGTCCTCTTCGTTCTCGCAACGCATCAGCACCACGAACTCCTCGCCACCAAAGCGGTAGAGCAGGTCGTTGAAGCGGAAGGTGCTGCGCATCAGGCGCGAGAGCAGCAGCAGCACTTCGTCACCGATGAGGTGGCCGAAGCGATCGTTGATCGACTTGAAGTGGTCAATGTCCAGCACACCCAGCCAATAGCGCGGATGCACTTCGGCCTGGCGACGTTCGTCCTGTGCGGCGGAGGCCCGCAGCGGCAGTTCGGAAACGGCCTTGAGGAAACTCTCGTCGAAGGTCTTGCGGTTGAGCAGGCCCGTGAGGGTGTCGCGCTCGCTGTAGTCCAGCAGACCCTGGAAGTTGTGATAAATCCGCAGCACGCTGGTGACCAGGCGCTGGGAGGCCGGACGGGGCCGGCTGGCGGTGTGCAGTTCCAGCACACCGATCACGTCGCGTTCAGTGGCCAGCGGGAAGTAGGTCACCCACTGCGAACCTTCCCGGTCCTGGATGACGGCGCGTTCCTTCAAAGACTGAAGACGGCGCGGAACATCGTCCAGGCGGGGCAGCGTGTCGGGATCGACCCACAGCGAATCTGCCGTGGCGACGGTGTCCTCGACACGCAGGCGGGCCCGCGTGAGCCAGCGTTGCTGGCCGGGTTCGCCGACGCAACGGTAGATCGCCACCGAGGCGGGTGTTTCAAGCAGATCCCGCAGGGCCGTGACCAGAGTGACGTCCATGACGTCACGGTCACGAAATCCTGTGAGCTCGGCGAGATGATCAACGACCTGAGGCATGGCGCTGTTTCAATCCACGCCCATACGTCGGGCGTTTACGACACTACCGCCTGACCGGCGAGGTTCTGGGAAGTGTATCGAGCGATGAGGCCCAGAAGGTGCTCTTCGTCGTACGGCTTACCCAAATAGTCATCAACCCCCAATTGCTGCGCATAGTCGCGATGCTTTTGCGCGATACGGGAGGTGATCATGATGACCGGCAGGGCCCGCAGACGGCCGTCCGCACGCAGGTTGCGCACCAGGTCGAACCCGTCCATGCGTGGCATCTCGATGTCGGAGAGCACCACGGCCGGCAGTTCATCACCTGCCAGGCGCTCCATCGCATCCAGACCGTCCTTGGCCAGCAGCACGCGGTAGCCTTCACGCTCCAGCATGCGCTGCGTGACGCGGCGCACCGTGAGCGAATCGTCCACCACCATCACCAGCGGAGGCAGGGGCTCGCGAGGCGTCTCCACCACCACATGGGAGGCCGCCGCACTGTCATGCACGCGCTGTTGCGCAGCATGGCCGTAGCGGTTGGCCAGCGCCACCGGGTTGTAGATCAGCGCCACGTCACCGGAGGCCAGCAGGCTGATACCCGCCAGACCCGGCACCTGCATCAGCTGCGGGCCGAGGTTCTTGACCACGACTTCCTGGTTGCCCAGCACTTCGTCCACGTGCAGCGCCAGGCGCTGCTGCGCGCTGTGCACCAGCACCACGGGCAAGGTCTTGCCCTGGGCCAGGCCACGCTCGCTGTGGTGCATCAGCCCGCCCAGCCAGTAGAAGGGCAGTTGCTCGCCGGCCGCCGTGATGAAGCCATCCTGGTAGGCCTTTTCCACCTGCTCGGCGGTGAGGCGCTGCACGGAGAGCATCAGGCTGGCGGGGACCGCCACCCGACGATCGCCATAGCGCAGCACCACCACCTGCGTCAGCGCCGTGGTGAGCGGAACGCGCAGCTCGAAGCTGGCGCCCTGCCCCGGCGTGGAGTCGGTGATGACATAGCCACCCAGCGTGTTCACTTCGGAACGCACCACGTCCATGCCCACACCACGGCCGGCCATTTCGGTCAGCGATTCGGCGGTGGAGAAGCCCGGCTCATAGATCAGTTCCATGAGCTGCTTGTTGGTCAGCGTCTGGCCGGCCTGGATCAGGCCCTGGCTTTCACCACGGGCGCGGATGCGGTCCAGCGGGAGGCCTGCGCCGTCATCGCTAAAGCGCACCTGGATCTCGTTGCCTTCCTGGTGCAGGCTCAGCGTGATGCGGCCTGTGGGCGTCTTGCCAGCCGCTTCACGGGTGGCTGCCGGCTCAATGCCGTGCACCACGCTGTTGCGCAGCAAGTGCTCGAAGGCACCGGTCAGACGCTCCAGCACGGAACGGTCCAGTTCCACGCCACCGCCACGGACTTCCAGCTGGGCCTGCTTGCCGCTTTCGCGGGCGGCCTGCCGCACCACGCGGTGCAGACGTTCGCCGAGGCTGCTGTCGAACTCCACCATCCGCGTGCGCAGCAGGTCGTCCTGCAGTTCGCGCGTCAGACGGGATTGGCCCGCCAGTTCGTCTTCGCCAGCTGCCACGTTGCGTTGCAGGCCGCGTTGGACGGTGGCCACGTCGTTGACCGACTCGGCCAGCATCCGGGTGAGTTCCTGGAAGCGGGTGTAGCGGTCGAATTCCAGCGGGTCGAAGTCCTTGCCAGTGGCCTGGGCGGCTTCCTGCCGGGCCGCGATACGGGCCTCGGCCTGCAGTTCCAGCTCACGCAGCTGGGTCCGCAGACGCTCCAAGTTGTCGTCCAGGTCGCCCAGCAGGGTGCGCATCTGGCCCAGCTCGGATTCCAGACGGGCGCGACGGATCGCGACTTCGCCGGAGAGTGCGGCCATGCGTTCCAGCAACACACCACGCACACGCACTTGCGCGGCAGGGGCCACCGGGGCGCTTTCCATCGGCTGGCCGAGGTCGGCCACTTCGCTGAAATGCGCCCAGTCGATTTCGATGTCCGCCGGTGCGGTCGGGCTGGCCACCACCGGTGCGGCGGCCGGGACCGGCGCGGCCACGGCCGGCGCAGGGGCCTGCACCGCTGCGGCAACGGGTTCGATCGCGGGAGCGGGGATGGCGTCGGAGCCTTCCACCGGCAGTTCCGCCGGGGCTTGCACCACGGCAGGCACTTCGATGGCTTCGACCACTTCAGGCGTTGCTGGCGCTTCCACCACCGGGGCCGGCGCCGCGACCGGCGCAGGCGCAGGCACGGGAGCTGCCACCGGGGCCGCCATCGGTGCAGGCACCACCGGCGCGGGATTGCGCCAATCGCGTTGCAGGGTCTGGAAGCTGAACTCCAGCGCATCGGCCAGGTCCTGCAGGGCAGTCACCTCGCCGTGGTCGGCCTTGCCGTCCCCGATCAGGCGCTCGATCTGCGATTCCAGGTTGTGCGCCTGTTCACCCAGGCGCATGGCGCCTGCCAGACGGGCACCACCCTTGAAGGTGTGCAGCACCCGCATGCAGGCCGATGCCCGCGAGGAATCCTGCGGCTGGGCCGCCCACTCGCGCAGGCTGGCATGCAGCTGGCGCAGCAGGTCTTCGGCCTCTTCCTCGAAGATCGGCATCAGCTCCGGCTCGATCTGGTCGGGCAGGCTGAAGTCGAAATCGTCGTCGGCCAGAAGGTCGTCGGGCTCATGCGCCACGACCGGCGCCGCAGCGGCCAGATAGGCCGGGGGCACGTGGGCGTCGCTGCTCTGGGCGGCGGTAGACACCTCGTCCAGCGTCATGGCCAGCAGGCCTTCGTCGCTGTCCTGTGCGCCATCGGGCAGCGGCGCGCCCGGCTGGAACAGTTGCAGCTCAGCCAGCAGTTCGGCTTCGACTTCCTTCAGGAAACCGGCGGCGAACTGATGCAGCAGACGGCGGATTTCGTCCGAACCACGTTGGAACAGCGTCGGGTCGGCCACCTCATGGCCTTGGGCACGGCCCAGGGCATGTTCCAGCGCACGGGAGAGCGTGGAGAGGTCATCGAAGCCCACCGTGGCGGCGCTGCCGGCCAGGGCGTGGGCCAGGGGCTCGGCATCCTGCGGCAGGGGCGACTGCGGCAGCAGCGACCATTCGGTCAGTTCCACCTGCAGGCGACGCGAGCGCTCATCCGCCTCATTGAGGAAGATGTTGAACAGCGCAATGCTCAGGCGCAGCGGGCCGATGACCTTGATGCCTTCGTCGCTTTCCTCGGCCAGGGCGTCGTCAGCTTCGGAGGCTTCCACCGACGTGCCACCCACCAGGCTCAGCACCGGGGCGGCATGGTCCACGGTTTCCGGCGCAAACGCCTGCTCGATGATGGGCTCGCCCGCTGGCGGCAGTTCTTCCGCCGTGGGCGCGCTGATCAGCTCGCTGGTCAGGTCCAGTTCCAGATCGATCGGCTCGGCGGCGGGCGCGGCGCCCAGGTCCAGGCCGGACAGGTCCAGCTTGTCCAGGTCGAGCTCGTCGGCGGCTGCCACCGGCAGGCCGTCGTCCAGCGGCACCGGCGCGGTGGCTTCGACTTCGACCGGCGTCACGTCATCAGGCCAGCCTTCCGGCATGTCGAGCGACTGCGTCGGCTCTTCAACAATCGAAGCGACCGGCAGTTCCACCAGTTCCGGAACTTCCACCAGCTCCGGCACTTCGAACGACAGCGGTTGCGCATCGGCGGAAACCGCGGCAGCGGTCAATGCGGGCAGGTCCAGCGCCGCATCGAGTTGCGGCACGTCGCGGGTGAGTTCCGGCACTTCGGAGGGGAAGTCCAGCGACAGATCCAGCGTGGGCTCGTCCACGGCGGTGGGCACCGCCAGCGGCGGCACATCCAGGCCAGGCAGTTCCAGCGCAGGCAGACCGTCCACGGCGGCAGGCGCCGGGGCAGCAGCCAGGGGCGACAGTTCGATCTCGTCCAGCGTCTCGATGGCGCTGGGCAGCTCGGCGACCTCGATGATCTCCGGCACTTCGACCAGTTCCGGCACGTCGGCCGGGACCACCACCGGCGCGGCCACCGGGGCAGCAGCCACGGGGGCCACCACCGGCGCCGCAGCCACGGGCGCGGCCGAGACCTTCAGCGGTTCATAGCGGTTGTTCAGGCGCAGTGCATCGGCAGCGGCACGGAACGGCGCGCTGTGGAAGCCATGCGGGCGCTTCTCGCCAATGGCGGATGCCCAGGCCTGGAAGGCATCCAGCGACTCATTGCTGAGGCGCAGCAGGTCGGCGTCGGCCTGCGGATGTTCAGACAGGCGATGGTTGAAGAGCTGTTCAAAGGCCCAGCCCGCTTCACCAAACTCGTTCAGCCCGACCATGCGGGAACTGCCCTTGAGCGTGTGGAAAGCGCGGCGGACAGTCGTCAGCTCTTCGCGGTTGTTGCTGTCGCGGGCCAGCGTGGCCAACGCATCGCGAGCGGTGGTGACCACCTCGGACACTTCTTCAAGGAAGATTTCCAGCATCTCCTCGTCGACAGCGGCCTCTTCCTGCGGAATCGGGGCGCTTTCGGGCACGGCGGGCGGCGCCACCGGGGCCGAAGCCTCGATGAACTGCTGCAGCGACGTGGCGGCGGAGGTGCTTTCCGGGCCGGCGGTCAGCAGTTGCTGCTGAGCCTGCTGGGCGGCCTGAGCCAGGCCCAGGTCGTCGGCGGCACGGGCTTCCTGCGAGATGCGTTCGAGGTCGCGTGCCAGGTCTTCGGCCGGGCGCTCGCCCTGGGCCACCGCCTGTGCGGTCGCCTGGAGCTGGTCCATCAGCTGCGGGGCGGCAGCCGGCTCCTCGTTGGCCGGTTCCTGCACCGGGTGATGCTCGCTCTCGCGGCCCACCAGGGATTGCAGCAGGCCGGTCGCATCGTCGAAGCGGAACATCCGCTTGGCCAGATGCGGCTGGACACTCAGCATGTCGATCAGGAAACCGAGCGCACCCAGGTTATTGGCCAGGCGGTCGAACTGGGCACGGGAGCCGGGCAACGCCGGGTCCACTTCCGTCTGCGCCAGTTCATCCACCTGGTCACGCATGCGCAGCGCGGCCTGGGCGGCTTGAGACAGCCCCAGCACGCTGAACACACCACGCATGGTCTGCAGTTGGCCCGGGACCGGGATCAACTGGTCGCGCTTGGTGGGGTCGCGGAAATATTCGTCGCACTGGCGCTCGACCTCGGAGAGGCTGGCGCGCAGTTCATGCACCACGGAGCCCAGGGTCTGGCGGTCCGCCACGCGGCGGTACAGCTCTTCCATCCAGGCTTCGAGCGGCTCGGGCGGCTGGCCGTGAGCCACCGCTTCGATGCGGCGCGACAGGCTGCTCACCCGTTCGGCCTGCTCGGGCTGGTCGAAGGCCTCGTCCTCGAGGGCCGCTTCCAGATAGAGCATCGCCGTGGCGATTTCCATGGCCAGCGTGGGTTCGGGCGGACGGCCCGAACGCAGCGTCGTCACGACGGCACGGCGCAGGGTGTCGCCCAGCACATCCCCGTTGGGGAAGAGCTTGGTCAGCGACTCCGCCACACCGGCGAATTGTTCGTCCAGGCCACCGAGGCGGTGGGTCTCGCCTTCAGCGGCAGAGCCCCACGATTCCTTGGCGGTGGCCACCCGGCGCTTGGCCGCCTGCACCCAGGTCGGGTCGATCTTGCCCAGGGTGTCGTCGCGGTAATCCACGACCGGCGCTTCCACCAGGCCATAGGCCACCTGCACCGCCTCCAGGCGGGGGGCGGTACCGGCGGCCGGGTGCTTGGCAGCGGCGGCGAAGAACAGCAGGTCCTTGGCCAGACGTTCGGACGGCGCGGCATCACGGCCGGCGCGCAGTTGCGCCAGCAGGCGCGAGCCCAGACGCTTGACCAGCGTGTCCACCGGCAACAGTCCGCGGGACTGCGCTTCGAACTGGGCCGAGGCCAGCATCCACAAAGTGCGACCATGCGGCTGGGTCTGCGTGAGGGCCAGGCCGGCGCACAGGTCGCTCAGCAACTGGCCCTGGCCCGGGGCGGGGGCACGCATCTGCTTGAGCAGCAGCGCCTCGAAGGGCGCACGCATCTGCTCCGGCGTCAGGGCACGCACCGCCTTGTCGGCCGGCAGGTCACGCCAGCGGAACTCCTGCGTCCACAGGTCGGCCGGGTGAATACGGCCCGCGCCGTTGAGTTCCTGCAAGGTCTGGTAGGCCGGGAACAGCGCCAGCGAGCTGGGCTGGCCGCCGGCCAGGGTCTTGGCGATAAAGGCCAGGACGGCAAAGTCGGCCCGCTCGACCGCCTCCACCTCCGCCACCGACACCGTCGCCGGGTTTTCGGCCAGGCGGAACAGGGTGGCCTCGGCGGCACGCAGCAACTGCGCCGCCGCCGGCAGGCTGACCACCGACAGCACGCCGGCTGCCTGGTGCATTTGTTGGGCTGCTCCCTGCAGCGCCGGGCTGGGCTGGCCTTCGCCGCCCAGGGTGGTAGCGCGCGCGTCGGTATCGCGGAGCACACGGCGCATGGCCTTGTGCACCGATTCCAGCGTGCGACGCAGTTCCTCCTGGACCCAGGCCAAGGGGCTCAAGTCTGCGGGGAACTCGGATTCGCGCGAAAGGTCCATGCTCGCTCTTTATTGTCGCTTTGTTGTGGTGGGCGCTGTGGTGGCCGTGATCCCTGTGTGGCGATGGCCGCTCAGGGTCAGTTGACCACCTTGAATCGCGCCACCGACTGCTTCAGCGCTTCAGCCGACCGTGACAGTTCATGCACCATCTGGGCCGTGGAACGCGTACCTTCGGAGGTCTGCTCGGTCACCGCGAAGATGTGCTGGATGTTCGCACCGACTTCGTTGGCTGCGCGGGCTTCGTTCTGGGTAACGTTGGTAATTTCACCAATCAGTTCGTCCAGGCGACGAGACACCGAGTCAATGTCTTCCAGCGCGCGACCGGCCGCATCGGACAGCTTGGTACCTTCCACCACACCCAGCGTGGAGCGTTCCATAGCGGCCACGGCGTCGTGCGTGTCAGTCTGAATGGTCTTCACCAGCGCGGCAATCCGGCGTGTCGCGTCAGCGGAACGTTCCGCCAGACGCTGCACTTCTTCCGCCACCACCGAGAAGCCGCGGCCGGCTTCACCGGCGGACGCTGCCTGGATGGCCGCGTTCAGCGCCAGCACGTTCGTCTGCTCGGTAATGTCCGAGATCAGCTCCGTGATCTCGCCAATTTCCTGCGACGACTCGCCCAGACGCTTGATCCGCTTGGAGGTTTCCTGGATCTGGTCACGAATCTGGTTCATACCGCCGATGTTGTTCTGCATGGCCTGCAGACCCTGTTCAGCGGCTTGACGGGATTGGCGGGCCACGTCGGCAGTGGACTGCGCCTGCGCGGACACGTCGTTGATTCGGTGCGCCATCTGCAGCACGGCCTCACCAGTGGCACGAATCTCGTGCAGCTGTTCGGTCGAAGCGGCCAGCAGCTCGGTGGACGTCTGGTCGACCTGAGCGGTCGTGTCCGTCACCCGTACGGCCGTGGTTTGCACTTGGTGCACCAGGCTGCGCAGTTCTTCCACGGTGTAGTTCACCGAGTCGGCGATCGCGCCCGTGATGTCTTCCGTCACCGTGGCCTGGTGGGTCAAGTCACCTTCAGCCACCGTCTGCAGTTCGTTCATCAGACGCAGAATGGCGGCCTGGTTGGCGTCATTGACGCGCTTGGCTTCCTGCTCCTGGGCTTCCGCTTCGCGACGCTGTTCGTCGGCGAGCTGGGCACGACGGGCCTGGTCGTTCACGTACAGACGCAGGAACCCGACCGAACCGGCCACCAGGGCCACCAGCGACAGCACCATGCCGATCAGCAGCAGCGGGTTCAGGCCACCAGCAGAAGCCAGGCCGTTGGACAGCTCGCCCAGGTCCTTACGCAGCACTTCGCTGTCGTTCAGGATGGCGGTCTGCGCTTCCCGCGAGGACACCAGGCCTTGCAGGTTGGACAGAATGGCGGTCGCCTGGGTACGGGTCTGGTCGTACTGGCCCAGCAGCACCTTCAGGCGCTCACGCACCTGCGGGTCCTTGGCACCGTTCAGGCGCAGTTCGGGGTTGCCGTCCAGCAGGGCCTGGGCGATTTCCCGGAAGGCGTTCAAGTCCTTGCCCAGCAGGAACACGGCCTCGGGGCTCACGCCGTCCTGGGTCAGGAATTCGTTGGCGGACTTGCCGATACGCTGGGTCAGCATCACCAGCTGGCCCACCGCGGCCACTTCACCGGTGGAGGCATTGCCCTGGATGGACAGCGAGGCCACGGCCTCGGCGCTTTCCAGCAGGTCGGACGACTGGCGGTTAATGGCGCGCAGCGCGGCACCCACCTGCGTCAGCACCTTTTCCTGGGCCAGCATCACCTTGGTGTTCTTGTCGGCGCGCTCCACCATGGGGGCGATCTTGTCGAGCAGCGGCTTGACCGAGCCCGGGGCTTCGGACAGCGTGTCGGAGCCTTCACGCAGGCCGGCGATCACGCTCGTCAGCACCTGCGAGCTTTCCTTCATTTCGGGGAAGGCGTTCTTGTTGCCCAGCAGGGCCGTCGAGACCGCCTTGGCCAGACGCTGCGATTCCGTCATCGCCTGACCGGCGCCGGCCACCTGGTCGGCGGCGCGGTTGGAGCCCACCAGGCTCAAGGTCACGGTCAGCACGGTGCCGACCAGACCGGCCGCCACCAGGGCGGTCAGCAAGCCGGTACGACGCGGCGCCTGCGGGGGCAGCTTGGGCATCGGGCTGGACGGCTTTTCCGTGGCCGAAGCGGTCGGCTGGAAGCCGGCGCCCGTGTCCTGGAACTCGGCAGTGGGCTGCGCCGTGGTGATGATCGAGGGCTGGAAGTCCTGCGATTCATCAGCGCCCGAGGTGGCCTCGGTCGTCGGGCCGGTGTCGTCGATATCGACGTCCGCCTTGCCCTCGTTTTTGCCCTTGTTCTTGATTTTGTCCAGGAAGCTCATCACACCCTCGTTTGGTCTCGTTTCGTCGAAGCTGGCCCGGTCAGGCCGCCTTGAGGCATCAGTTCAAAACAATGCGCAGGAATTGGGGATGCAGGATCAATGCATCCAGGTCCAGCACCTGCCAGCGTCGACCTTGTCCGTCACGCATGCGCGTGGGGGCGAAGTCGGGATGGCCGGCCGTATCCGGCTCGGCCTGAAGCTGTTCGTCGCCGCGCAGGCCGAGGAGCTGGTCCACCAGCAGCGCGCAGTTGATACCCAGCTCCGGGTTGATCGACACCAACCGATGGGCAGGCGTCAGTGAAGTGGCGCCCCGCAGGCCCAGGAAGGCCGACAGGTCCACCACCGTATGCAAGCCGCCCCGCAGGTTGGCCACGCCCAGCATCCACGGCTGGGTGTAGGGCACCTGCTGCAGCGGCACAGGGGTAAAGATTTCGCCGGACTGTTTCAGGGGCAGCAGCAAGCCCAGGCCGGCGCATTCGACGGCCAGCCAATTGGCGGCTTGCGGCGCTTCACGCGCCGCCTGCATCCGTTGCGCCAGACGTTGCTGGAGATCGCGCAGGGCTTGCTTGTTGGCCATAGGTCAGCCCAATGCCTTGATCTTGGCGATCAGTTCGTCGGCCTTGACCGGCTTGACGACATAGTCGCGCGCACCTTGACGCATGCCCCAGACCTTGTCGGTTTCCTGGTTCTTGCTGGTGCAGATGACCACCGGCACGTCGGCATAACGCTCGTCACGGGTGATGGCGCGGGTCAGCTGGAAGCCGTTCTGGCCGGGCATGACCACGTCCATCAGGATCAGGTCGGGCTTTTCCTCTTCCAGGCGCTTCATGGCCTCTTCGCCGTTTTCGGCGGTGCGGACGGTATACCCGCGCTTGGTCAGCAACTCGGTGAGGTGGTGCAGCTCGGTCTTCGAATCATCGACGACCAGGATTTTTTGGATGGACATGAATGCTCCCAGGTAACGCGGCCAGACTTCGGCCGCGATGGCCTTTTGTCGGGGATGATGAGATTGACAGGAAACTCGGAAGATCAAACGCCGCGAAGTCGCGGCGGTGTGATGTTGTTGACGTTCAGGCCTCGCGCCTGTGTTGCTGTACCGCCTGTAGCAACTGGTCCTTAGTGAACGGTTTGGTCAGATAGTCCTGCGAGCCCACCATCCGGCCGCGGGCCTTGTCGAACAGGCCGTCCTTGGAGGACAGCATGATCACGGGCACCGACGCGAACTGCGGGTTGCGCTTGATGATGGCGCAGGTCTGGTAACCGTCCAGGCGAGGCATGAGGATGTCGCAGAACACGAGGTCAGGCTGGTAGTCGCTCAGCTTGGCGAGGGCGTCGAAGCCATCCTCCGCCAGCACCACCTGATGCCCGCCCTGCTTCAGAAAGATTTCTGCGCTTCGGCGGATGGTGTTGCTGTCGTCGATGACCAGCACCTTGGTGGCCTTGGATTCCAAGCTGTTCTCCGTAAATGTCAGACCAGGGTCGTCAGTGTTGTTGCGAATCGGGGCCGGGCGAAATTCGAACGGACAGGTTCCGTGATCCGTTCCGCACTCGGCACCGCTTTGTGTCAGTCTGGCGGGCGAGCTTCAGGGGGCTGAGGCCTCCCCGAGCTCGAATCCGCTCAGATCTGGACCATTTCGAAGTCTTCCTTGCGGGCACCGCACTCCGGGCAGGTCCAGTTCATGTTCACATCTTCCCAACGCGTGCCGGCGGCGATACCGTGCTCGGGGTCTCCCGCGGCCTCGTCATAAATCCAGCCACAGATCAGGCACATCCAGGTCCTTGCTTCGCTCACGATGGGTTGACTTTGCATCACTACAATGATCGAAAGATTGTAGCCAAGCCCCCTGGGTATCCCGGAGGGCAGAAGTACCGATGAAACAACAGTTAAAAGCGGTCCTTCGTCACATTTCGCGCATCAGTTCACGGCTTCCCGCCGACCATCCATGAGCCGTCAAGACCCATCTCCCCAAGATCCCGACCAGCCTGGCGCCCAACCCGGTGAGGAACAGGAATCTCCGCCGCCGGCGTGCGTCATGAGCTTCAACGCGAGTGACCCCAGTGGTGCCGGCGGCAGCGCGGGCGACGTGGCCACCATTGCGGCCATGGGCGCCCACGCCCTGCCGGTGGTGACCGCTATTGTGATGCGCGACACCGCCGAAGTGTTCGACCACCAGACACTGGACGGCGACTGCATCGTCGAGCAGGCCCGCTCCATCCTGGAGGATGTGCCCGTGGCCGCCTGGAAGGTGGGGTTCCTGGGCAGCGCCGAGGGCATCTCCTCGGTGGCCGAGGTGCTGTCCGACTATCCGGACGTGCCGCTGGTGGCCTATCTGCCCAGCATTGCCTGGCTGGACGAAGAGCAGCAGCAGAGCTACCTGGATGCCTTCCGGGAACTGGTGCTGCCCCAGACCCTGGTGCTGGTGGGGAATCACAAGACCTTGAGCGACTGCCTGCTGCCTGACTGGGACGCGGACCGTCCGGCCTCACCCCGCGAACTCGCGGTGGCCGCCCACCAGCACGGTGCGGCGCATGTGCTGGTGACCGGTATCAGCCTGCCCAACCAGCACCTGGACAACGTGCTGGCGGGCCCGCAGGGCGCCATCACTGGCGAGAAGTTCGAACGTTTTGAAGCCAGCTTCGTCGGCGCTGGCGACACGCTGTCGGCGGCGTTGGCCGCCCTGCTGTCGGTAGGGTCCGAGCCGCATGACGCGGTCGGCGAGGCGCTGGCCTTCCTGGACCAGGCACTGGAAGCGGGCTTCAGGCCCGGCATGGGCAACGTGGTGCCAGACCGCTTCTTCTGGGCCCTGCCGCCCGGCGAAGAAGGCGAACCTGGCGAGGGCGAGCCCGTCGCCGCAGAAGAGCCCCACATCGAAGAGCCGCCCAGCCGCGGCCCCCGTCGTATCCACTGATTTCCCGCCATCATGAGCCAGAACGATTCCCTCTTCGAACGCGCCCAGCGTGTCATCCCCGGCGGCGTGAATTCGCCTGTGCGGGCCTTCCGTGCCGTGGGTGGCACGCCCCGCTTCATCGCCCGGGGCGAAGGCGCCTACATCGTTGATGCAGACGGCAAGCGCTATATCGACTACATCGGCTCCTGGGGTCCGATGATCCTGGGCCACGGCCATCCGGCCGTGATCGAGGCGGTGCAGCGTGCCGTCACCGAAGGCCTGTCCTTCGGCGCCCCGACGGAGCGCGAGGTCGAACTGGCCGAGGAAATCCTGCAACTGGTGCCCAGCTGCGAACAAATTCGCTTGGTGAGCTCCGGCACGGAAGCCACCATGAGCGCCATCCGGCTGGCGCGCGGCGCCACTGGCCGCAACAAGTTCATTAAATTTGAAGGCTGCTACCACGGCCACACCGATGCGCTGCTGGTCAAGGCCGGCTCCGGGCTGGCCACCTTCGGCCACCCCACCAGCGCCGGCGTGCCTGAGGCGACCGCCCAGCACACCCTGGTGCTGGAGTACAACAACGTGGCGCAGCTGGAGGAGGCCTTTGCCCTGCACGGCAAGGACCTGTCCTCGGTCATCGTTGAACCGATCGCGGGCAACATGAACTTCATGCGCGCCAGCGTGCCCTTCATGACCCGGCTGCGCGAGCTCTGCAGCGAACACGGTGCCCTGCTGATCCTGGACGAAGTCATGACCGGCTTCCGCGTGGGTCTGCGCAGCGCGCAGGGGCACTATGCCGACCTGATCCCCGGGTTCAAGCCGGACATCAGCGTCTTCGGCAAGGTGATCGGCGGCGGCATGCCGCTGGCGGCCTTCGGTGCCAGCCGCGACATCATGAAGCACCTGGCACCGCTGGGTGGCGTCTATCAGGCCGGCACCCTGTCGGGCAACCCCGTGGCCACGGCCTGCGGTCTGGCCACGCTGCGCGAGATCCGCAAGCCGGGCTTCTTCGAGGCCCTCTCGGCCCGCACCCAGCGCCTGGTGAAGGGCCTCGCGGCCGTGGCCGCCGACAACGGCGTCCCTTTCAGCACGGACAGTGAAGGCGGCATGTTCGGCTTCTTCCTGCTGCCCAGCCTGCCGCACAACTACACCGAGGTCATGCGCACCGACAAGGAGCGTTTCAACCGCTTCTTCCACGGCATGCTCGAAGCCGGGGTGTACCTGGCACCGGCCCTGTACGAGGCGGGCTTCGTCTCTAGCGCCCACACGGACGCCGACATCGACCAGACCCTGGCCGCTGCGCGCGAAGCGCTGCGCTAGGCAAAGACCGCGCCGGACCTGTCGCCAAGCACCAACCGTGAGACAGGTATTACTCTTGCTTACCCTTTGGTACAGCAGCTGAAGCACGAACCATGCATATCCATATCCTGGGCATTTGCGGCACGTTCATGGGGGGCCTGGCCGCCCTGGCGCGCGAGGCCGGCCACCGCGTGACCGGTTGCGACGCCAACGTGTATCCGCCGATGTCCACCCAGCTGGAAGCACTGGGCATTGAGCTGATCGAGGGTTTTGGCGCGGACCAACTGGCGCTGAAGCCCGACCTGTTCGTGGTGGGCAATGTGGTGACACGCTCCTCCGAGGGGCGGTTCCCGCTGATGGAGGCCATCCTCGACGCCGGGCTGCCCTACACCAGCGGCCCGCAGTGGCTGGCCGAGCACGTGCTGCAAGGGCGCCATGTGCTGGCGGTGGCCGGTACCCATGGCAAGACTTCCACCAGCTCCATGCTGGCCTGGATCCTGGAGGCCGCCGGGCTGGCCCCGGGCTTCCTGATCGGTGGTGTACCCCAGAACTTCGGCGTCTCGGCGCGGCTGGGGGCGGCGGACAAGGACCGCTTCTTCGTGATTGAAGCGGACGAGTACGACACCGCCTTCTTCGACAAGCGTAGCAAGTTCGTGCATTACCGGCCGCGCACCGCCGTGCTCAATAACCTGGAGCACGACCACGCAGACATCTTCCCGGACCTGGCAGCCATCGAGACCCAGTTCCATCATCTGGTGCGCACGGTGCCGCCGTCGGGGCGGCTGGTCGTGAACGCCCGTGAGGAGGCCCTGCAACGGGTGCTCGCACGCGGCTGCTGGAGCGAAGTGCAGCGCTTTGGTGCCCGCAAGGAAGAGCCCGGCGCATTGCGGGCCCGCGGCGAGCCGACCTCCTTCGACGTGCTGCGCGGCAGCCTGAAGGTGGGCCACGTGAGCTGGGAGCTGCTGGGCGAGCACAACCAGCTCAATGCCCTGGCGGCCATCGCGGCAGCCGAACATGTGGGCGTGGACCCGGAAGTGGCCGCCACGGCACTGGGTGGGTTCAAGAGCGTGCGTCGGCGCCTGGAACTGCGCGGGGAGGTCCGTGGCATCAAGGTCTATGACGACTTTGCCCACCACCCCACCGCCATCCACACCACCATCGACGGCCTGCGCCGTCGCATTGCCCCGGCGGAGCGCATCCTGGCCATCTTCGAGCCGCGTTCCAACACCATGAAGCTGGGCACCATGAAGGCACAACTGCCTTGGGCACTGGAAGAGGCGGACCTGAGCTTCTGCAACCAGGACGGCCTGACCTGGGACGCCAGGGAAGCCCTGGCGCCACTGGGCGAGCAGGGCGTGGTGGGCGCCAACGTGGACGCGCTGGTGAAGCTGATCAAGGCGGTGGCCAAGCCTGGCGACCATCTGCTGTGCATGAGCAACGGTGGTTTCGGCGGCATCCACGAGAAGCTGCTGGCGGCACTGGCGTAGCGCTGAAGTAAGCTCGCGTCCGCCGCACCCACCGTTGGGCGCGGCGCACAACCATCCTTTGATCGAGGAGCACAGACAAGATGAGCCTTTCCGGCAAGCAGGTTCCGGCGTTGCAGAACCGTTCCTTCCTCTGTCTGTTGACACTGGTCACCGTGGGGTTCGGCTGGATCCTGTGGCCCATGCTGGGCGCCATCCTCTGGGGGGTGGCGCTGGCCATCGTGTTCCGGCCGCTGTACCTGCGCCTGCTGCGCAAGGTGAAGCGGCCCAACGTGGCGGGGGTGCTGACCATCCTCATCATCATGCTGCTGGTGGTGCTGCCCATGGTCTACGTGACCGCCGCGCTGGTGCGCGAAGCCACGGTACTCTTTGAGCTCTTCAAGTCCGGCCGTTTTGATTTCCACACCTACGTGCAGCAGGTGTATGCCGCCACGCCGCGCTGGATGATGGATGTGCTGGAGCGGCTGGGGCTGCAGAACCTGAGCAGCCTGCAGGACCGCCTGGGTGCTGCGCTCAACCAGATCAGCCAGTTCGTGGCGACCAAGGCCCTGGGGTTCGGGCAGGACACTTTTGACTTCGTGGTCAGCTTCTTCGTGATGCTGTATCTGCTCTTCTTCCTGATGCGCGATGGTGAGCAACTGTCCAAGCGCATCCGCGATGCCTTGCCGCTGCAGGACGCCTACAAGCGCCAGTTGGGCGACAAGTTCCGCACGGTGATCCGCGCCACGGTCAAGGGCAACATCGTGGTGGCGGCGCTCCAGGGCGCGCTGGGCGGCCTCGCCTTCTGGGTGCTCGGCATCCATGCGCCGGTGCTGTGGGCGGTGCTGATGGGCTTTCTTTCGTTGCTGCCTGCGGTGGGCGCGGCACTGGTGTGGGCACCGGTGGCCATCTATCTGCTGGCGGCCGGTTCGGTAGGCGCTGGCGTTGGCCTCATCCTGTACGGCACGCTGGTGATCGGGCTGGTGGACAACGTGCTGCGACCGTTGCTGGTGGGCAAGGACACCAAGATGCCGGACTACGTGGTGCTGATGACCACCATCGGCGGCATGGCCGTGTTCGGCATCAACGGCTTCGTCATCGGCCCGCTGATCGCCGCCATGTTCATCGCGGTGTGGGACATCGTGGCGGCGGAGCGGCGGTATCCGGACGATAGAACGGGCTGAGCCCGGGCCACGGCCCAACCACTGCTTCGGGCGTGAGCAAAAACAAAAAGGACCGGCATCGCTGCCGGCCCTTGCTTCATGCCGCGTCGGCCTGATCAGGTCCGCGTCATTGTTGCCTTCAGCACCGTGCTGAGCATGTCCAGGCTTTCGGCGATGTGGGCCCGGGTCTCGACCGACTGACCACCCTTGGCCTGGGCGGCTCGCAGGTCACCCTGCAGTTGTGTCGCATGCAGGCGCAGCATGGCGTAGGCATCGGCAAACTGACCGGTGGCCGCACTGCCGCGCGTCAGGTTGGCTTGCAGCCGGCGCAGGTACTCGCGCTGCAGGTTGCGACGCAGTCGGTCGATCTCGGCACCCGTCTTCAGTTCGCTAAAGATGGACGACTGCAGCGTGCCATACACCTCATTGAGCGAGATGATGCCCTTGCGCTCCGACGCCGGCACAAAGTTGGGCAGCTCCATCAGGCGGATGGCCGTGCTGGCGTTCAGCAGGCGGTCCAGCGCCACCAGTTGCACCCGCGACACCGCCGCCGGGATGCTCACCCACTCCGGCCGCGCGAACTCGACATAGTCCGCCGTCAACGAGGTCAGGAACTCCGGCTTGAACCGGAAGCTGTCCGCACTGAACAGCCCCGTGGCCAGGAAGCGCAGAGCCTCGCGCTGCTTGGCCGGCTCCACCGGCTTCAGCGTCGGATGCCCCGAGCCCGGCACGTCACGCATCGTGTACATGCCCCCCACATACTTGCCCACCAGCTCCGACGAACGCGCCAGCTGCGTGAAGCCATTGATCAGCGACCGGCGCTGACGCAGCGGATCCTCACCCGCCACCGGCTGACGGTTCTGCACCCGGTTCCACAGCTCCTGCGAGAGCTTCAAACGCTTCTTGTAATAGGCCAGCGGGTCGTCCCCGAGGTCAAAGCGGTTGATCATCGGGTCCATGCCGTCGTACGGGCCGAAACCCCCAGCATCGGTGTCATCGGCATACGCATGGCCGGGCTCCACATTGCGCGCGGCAATGCGCTTGAGCTCACCGTCTTCCTGGTCCTTGGGCAGTTGCTTGTAGGCGTACTCGATGGCCCAGTAGTCGTAGGCACCCAGCGTGGTGTTGTTGTAGGTGGTCGTCGCCTCGCCTTCCAGCGGAATGTTGTAGGCGTTGTAGTCCATCACCGAGCCGGAAATGCCGTGGGCATCGGTGTAGCCCTTGTCCTTGAGCTGCGCCTGCGTAACGGTGGTGGAGGCCTTGAAGTTGTGCTTCAGGCCCAGGGTATGACCCACCTCGTGCATCACCACATCCTTGATGCGGGCCTGCACAAAGGCGTCGGCCTCGGGACTCTCCGGGTCGATGTCGCCCCGTGCTTCGAGGATGTCCAGCGCGAAGTTCATCTCCGACGCTGCGTCGGTGGCGTAGGTGCAATAACTCGCATTGCGGCCCTCGCGCCAGCCCTGGTTCATCTGCGCCAGCGCAGCCTCCTCTTCACCAAAGCTGGTGAGGCGCGGGGTGTCCTCGCTGATGAAGGCGCGGCCACCGCGGGCAAAGACATCGCTCATGCCGATATCGGCATCCAGGATTTCACCGGTGCGCGGGTCCACATGGCTGGGGCCGATGGCAAAACCGACGTCCGCCCCCACGAACCAGCGAACGGAGGCGTGTTCGGCATCCATGTTGTCCCAGTCCGCGTCATCCGGCTGCTGCTTGGCCACCACCGCGTTCTTGAAGCCGATCTTCTCGAAGGCCTTGTTCCATTCCAGGATGCCGGCTTCCACCGCCGGGCGGTACTTGGGCGGAATGTTCTTGTCCATCCAGTAGACGATGGGCTGCACCGGTTCGGACAGTGCCGCGTCCGGGTCCTTCTTCTCCAGGCGCCAGCGGTTGATGTAGTGCACCCGTGGGTTGGCCTTGACGTCGTCGCTCAGGTCGGTGAACGACTCGGTGAAGTGGCCCAGGCGGCCGTCGGCGCGGCGCGTGTTCATCGCCGCTTCCGGCAGGGCGCGGAAGTTGTAGACAAAGCCCATGAACATCGAACGCGGGTCCGGCGTCACCATCGGCGGCGGTGGCACCGGCACCGGCAGGGCCACCAGCGGCGGGGCCGGAATACGTGGGGTGAAGTAGTGGACCCGCGCACTCAGGGTGCTGAGCGTGTCATCCGCCCGGGTGGTCTCGAAGAAGGAATTGCCCCGGTCCACCGCGTACGGCAGACGGAAGGCCGCCTCCATGCGGGTGCTCATGCCCGGGATGTCGGTCAGGAGGATGCCGGCATCCACCAGGAAGGACTTGCGCTCCGGATGGTCCGCACTGGCCACCGGGCCGGCAGCCAGCAGGCTGGGCGAAAACGCCTCTTCAGCCGCACGCTTGCCACCGCCTTCGGCGCGGAAGCGGGTGTTGAGCGCCACCAGTTGGATGTTGTTGCCCACCCGGCGCCATTCAGCCATCACGTCAGGACCCATCTGGCTGGCATAGAAGCCGCGTTCACCAATGGAGCTGGAGATGTTGATGGTGAACAGGAATGGCTTGTTCAGCATCGCCCGGGGAATTTCCAGCCAGACCTTCTCGTCCTTGCGCAGGATCGGGAAGAGACCGTCCTGACGCTTGGTGTCACGGGACACCTCGGCGAACGGCTTGGGGGCGGTCGGGTCGGCCGGGGGGCGGGCGGCCATCGGGGGGGTGGCGCCCGGCGAGCCTGGCGCACCAGAGGCGGCAGTGGATGGTGCCGAGGCGGCGGCGGCAGCAGCCGCCGCTGGCGCCGCAGCACCACCGGCCGTCGGCGGCGTGGCGCAGGCGCACAGCAGCAGGGAAGCCACAGCAATGGCGGACAGCTTGATCGAATCCGTGGAGGTCATAGGGCGGATCGTTGAAGTGAGCGCGACGGGTGGCGACGGCTGCCGGCCGCGTGCAGGTTGAGAAAAGACAGCCGCACCATACCGCACCGCAAGCCCAGTGACGGAAGTGATTCAGGGCCCACCCCTACACTCGCGGCCATGACTGCGTTTTCTCCCGCCCGCCGCACCCATCTGCTGTATCTGCACGGCTTCCGTTCCTCGCCGCGTTCCGCCAAGGCGCAACGGATGGCGCGCTGGGTGGCAGCGCACCGGCCGGACCTGGTTCTTGCCAGCCCGCAGCTCCCGCCGTCACCCCTTGACGCAGTGGCGCTGGTGAATGAGTTGGTGCAGGACTGGCCGCGGGACACGATGGCCATCATGGGCAGTTCGCTGGGCGGCTTCTACGCCACCCACCTGGCCGAGCGCACCGGTGCCCGCACGGCGCTGATCAACCCGGCCGTGGACCCGGCGCGGGACCTGGCCGACTACATCGGTGAACAGACCTGCTGGCAGAACCCGGACGAGCATTTCTACTTCCGGCCAGAGTTCGTCGGGGAACTGCGCGCGCTGGAGGTGGGGCCCCTCACCCATCCGGACCGCGTCATGGCGGTCATTGCCAAGGGCGACGAGGTGCTGGACTGGGAAGAGATGGTGGGCCGTTATCCCGGCAGCGAGATCCGCCTGCTGGAAGGCGGTGACCATGCGCTGTCCGATTTCGATGACCACCTGGAGGCCCTGACCGCCTTCCTGGGGCTCAGCGCGAAGGCTTCCTGACCGCCCAGACCAGCAAGCCGGTCACCACGACCGTCAGCACCACGATCAGGCTGACCACCACGACAAAACCGTGCGGATGGTCCAGGAAGGGCAAGCCGCCGACGTTCATGCCGAACAACCCCGAGATCAGGTTGATCGGCAGGGCCAGCACCGTGACCATGGTCAGCAGGTACAGGGTGCGGTTGTTTTCCTGAGCCACCCGGGCGGCTGTTTCGTCCTGCACCGCGCGGATGCGCTCCTGCAATGCCTGAATATCGCGCAGCACCAGGGAGAACTCTTCACTGGCCTGCTGCAACTGCTGCTTGTCCGACTCCGCCACCCAGGCGGGCGGGTTGGACAGCATGCGCAGCAAGGCACTGGGCTCCGGCGCCAGCAGCCGCTGCAGGCGCACCATCAGGCGGCGCAACTGGGCCACCTCGCTGTCGGCACCGGGCCGGCGACCGGCCAGCAGGGCATCTTCGATATCGTCCACCCGCTCCGTGGCCTGGCGGACGATGCGCTGCAGTTCATCGGCCTGGTCCCGCAGCAGGTGGTCCAGCAGGCCCAGGCTGGAATGGGGCCGCTCCCCGCGCTTGACCGCCATGCGCAAGCGGTCCACCGAGCGCAACGGCGAACGGCGTGCGCTCAGAACCAGATGCTGGCTGACCTGCATCCACAGCGTGGACACATCGCCCACGTCAAAGGCGAAGTCGAACGTGACGTCGTTCAGCACCGCGAAGAGCTGGTCGCCATCGCGCTCGATGCGGGAAGACCGTGAACCGGCCTGTTGCGCCTCGACAAAGCTGTCCGCCAGCGCCGCATGCTTGGCCAGCCAGGGCAAGGCCCCGGAATGGCTGAGGTTGAAATGCAGCCAGACGAAGCCACCCTCGGGCTGCTCCAGCCGCACCTGCGCTTCTGCCAGCGTGGGCAGGGCTTGCGTCTCTCGCTCGGGGTGGATCCAGAAGCCGCAGATCAGGCCTTGCTGGTCGCTGCCATAGGAAGACACCTGCGGCGCCAGCGATACCGGCGGCCTTCCCGCCGGGGCGGGGTCCGGTGAATGGCCAGGCAGCGATTCGGAAACAGGATCAGGCATCAGCACAAGGGGGTCCGGGCAGCCGCGCAATCGCCTGCCCCATGCGCAGCCGCTGGCCGGTGGTCAGGCCGGGCGTCAGATCGACGCCCGGGGGCAGGAACACGATGATCGTCGAGCCCTGTTCGAACCAGCCCATTTCCTCGCCACGTGTATGCGAATGGCGACACTCGAAGTGATGCGGGCCGGCCCGGTCTGGCCGCAAGGTCAGGTCGAGCGCATGCAAGCGCAGGCTGGCCACCAGGATGGCCGCCACCGGTACCAGCGCCATGGGGGTGCCGTCCGGCAGCCGCGCCTCCACCGCCGCCCGCACATTCCGGCAGAACAGCCGCTCCACCCGTTTGAGGGCAATCGGATTGACGTTCCAGGTATCACCGGCGATGTGGGTCACCCGCTCGATGGTCAGGTCCGCCGGGGCATGGAAGCGGTGGTACATGGCCGAGGTGAGCCGCAGCGTGAGAAAACTGCCGTTCAGATAGGGCGCCGCCCGCTGGGCGTCCCCGAACAGGTCGGCGATGCCATAGGCCATGCCCTTGGCCTGCAAGGCCATGCCGCGATGCACCGGACCGAAGGCGCCGACGATGGCATCACAGGGGCTGACCAGGGCGCCCGGCGCCGTCTCCACCGGCCGTGCCCCCGCGCGCAGCCGCCGGGTGAACACCTCCCGCAATGAACGGTAATGACGCGGCTCGGCCTCGTCCAGATCCAGCTCGGTGAACAGGCGCCACACCGCCACCGAGATGCGGGTCAGCAGTGGGCTGTCGATGCGGCTGTACCAGCCCATGAAACGCGTCAGCGCCAGGCGGGGTACGCGATTGGTGAGCAGAAAGTTCAGGTCTTCCTGCTGGGTGAGCCTGTCACGCCAGCGCGCCAGTTTCATAGACATGTCAATTGCGTCGGGTACGGTCGCCCGTAATTTGCCAACCCTGTGTGACAACAGACCCAGGGAACCTCTGCATCACTCCCGCGAGCCGAGGTGGCCCTTGCAGAGGTTCCCCAGCGCTTCGAGGCCATGCCGATGAATCCCGACCTGCTTTCCGCGCTGGCCGCCGCCGGCCTGCTGACCGCTGCTCTCGCCCTGGCGCCCAAGGGCTGGCGGCGGCTGCAGCTCTCGCGCGCCAAACATCCCTCGCTGGCCGGCCATTCCCGCATGGCGGTGCGCCTGGCACGGCTGATGCCCTCACGCCGCTTTGGCGACGAGCGCTTCTTCCGCGCCGATGATGTGCCGCTGGACGTGAGCGCCCGGCGCCGCGCCAGCTTTGCGGCCCTCTCCCACGAATTGCGGGAACGCCACGCCCTCAGCATTGCCGCCACCCGGTCGCTCAAGCCCGGCCTGCCGGACCTCCAGTTCACCAGCGGCTACCGCGTGCCGCCGCCCTTCAGCCCCCTGGTGCAGGAGACCCTGCCGCTGGGGGCGGTGATGGCCCGCAGCGAGGGCCACTGGCTGACCGACCTGGACGGCCAGCGTTTCATCGATCTGGCTGGCAGCTATGGCGTCAACCTGTTCGGCTATGCGTTCTATCAGCGCTGCATCGCCGAGGGCAGTGCCCGGGTGGCCGAGCTCGGCCCGGTGCTGGGCGTCTACCACCCGCTGGTGGAGCGCAATGTGCAGCGGCTGCTGGCGCTCTCCGGAATGGCGCAGTTGTCCTTTCACATGTCCGGCACCGAAGCGGTGATGCAGGCCGTGCGGCTGGCCCGTTATCACACCGGCCGCACCCACCTGGTGCGATTCTGCGGCGCCTATCACGGCTGGTGGGACGAGGCCCAGCCCGGCCCCGGCAATCCGCTGCCGGCCGAGCGCACCTACACGCTGCGCGATATGCATGCGCGCAGCCTGCAGGTGCTGCGCACCCGGCGCGACATCGCCTGCGTGCTGGTGAACCCGTTGCAGGCCCTGCACCCCAACAAGCCGGCGCCCGGCGACGGCTCGCTGGTGGACAGCTCCCGCCGCGCGGCCTATGACCGCGAGGCCTACGCCACCTGGCTGCGTGAGCTGCGCCAGGTCTGCACGGAGCGCGGCATCGCACTGATCTTTGACGAAGTCTTCATGGGCTTCCGCCTGGGGGTGGGTGGTGCGCAGCGCTACTTCGGCGTGCAGGCCGACCTGGTGACTTACGGCAAGACCCTGGGCGGCGGATTGCCGGTGGGCGTGGTCTGCGGCAAGGCGGCCTGGATGAAGCGCTACCGCGAACAGCGCCCGGCGGATATCTGCTTTGCGCGAGGCACCTTCAACACCCATCCGTATGTGATGGGCGCGATGTCGGTCTTCCTCGACGCGCTGGAAGACCCGGCCTGGCAACGCACCCTGGCGGACCAGGACCAGGTGCAGGACGCACGCCGCGCCCGCCTCAATGCCGCGCTGGAAACCGCCGACCTGCCGGTGCGGGCGGCCAACATGTCCTCGGTCTGGACGCTCTACTACCTGCAACCGTCCCGCTACAACTGGATGCTGCAGTACTTCATGCGGGCGCAGGGTCTGGCATTGAGCTGGGTGGGCACCGGCCGCATGATCTTCAGCACCGATTTCAGCGAACAGGATTTCGACGAGGTGCAGCGCCGCATCCTCGCGGCCGCCCAGGCCATGCGCGACGGCGGCTGGTGGGCCGCCCCTGCCGACCTCACCAACAAGGCGATCAAGCGGCAACTGCTGATGGAGACGCTGGGGCTGGCGCGCTGAGTGGCTCAGCAGCTCAGCAGCTCAGCAGCTCAGCAGCTCAGCAGCTCAGCAGCTCAGCAGCTCAGCAGCTCAGCTTCCGATGATCCGGTCAACGTGGCGCTGAGGCTGCGGGCTTCAGTGCAGGTGCAGGTGCAGGTGACGATGCAGCTCGGGTTGGCGCCGGCGTGCCAGCGCCACGGAGTTCTGTAGCTACAGATGACGCCGCAGAAGCTGCTGGCGCCACGGGGACTGCAGCTGCTGCGGACGCCGCTGAAGCCGCAGAGGCCGCAGAGGCCGCAGACGCCGCCGCAGACGCGGCCTCCGCCCGTGCGTGGATCTCCTGCACCACCTCATCCACGGCCTGCGCCACCACCTCCGGCTTGTCCCGCTGGATGTAATGGCCGGCGCCTGGCACCGGCTCGATGCGCTTGCCCCCCGTCAGCGGCAGCCAGTTCGGCTCCAGGCCATGCACCATGGCCTCGAAACCGCTGATCGTTTCCTCCGGCGTGTAGACGGTCCGCGTCAGCACCCGCACCGGCACATTGGGCCGCCGCTTGGGCAGCAGCGCGTCCACGCACTCGATCTGCATGTTGTATTCCACCTGCAAGATGCCCCGGAACACGCGCCGGCTCATGCTTTCCAGCATGTTGGCCATCAGGGGCACCTCCACCTGCATGCGGCGGGTGTGCATCGGGTGCACCGCATCCACCAGCACCAGGCCCGCCACTTCATCCGGATACAGCCGCGAAAACGCGTACTGGTAGAGGCCACCCATTGAATGCCCCACCAGCACGTAGGGCGGCTGGATGCCGGCGGCATGCAGCAGGTCGTGCAATTCCGTGGCGATGCCGCAGGGGTTGCGCGGCGTGGGCGGGGTGGCTGTGCTGTCGCCGTAACCGGGGCGGTCATAGGCGAAAACCGAATAACGGCCGCGCAGTTCGGACAGCACCGGAATCCAGGGGTCTCGCCCATCGCCGATGCTGGATTGCAGCACCACCACCGGCTTGCCCTGCCCCACCAGCGTGTAGACCACCGGCCCGCCGACCAGGCGTTGCATGCCGGTGTTGGGCATGGCGCTGCAGCCTGCAAGCAGCACGGGCAGCAAGGACAGGGACAGGACGGGTGCGGACCAGCGGCGCCAGCGCAACAAGGACATGCGAAAAACTCCTGAACAGCACGGATTTCCGGCGAGCCGTCCAGGCAGACGCCCCCTGTCCCACCGCCGGACCGATGCCGGCAGCGGGCAGGTGTTCGCCCGTTCAGGAACCCAGGCGCCTGCGCTCAGGCCGCCTGCTCACCGTGTCCTGCATTCTGCCGTTCCATGAGCACGTGATGCATGGGATCCATCCGTTCGCCGCGCAACAGATGCAACGGGGCGCGATGGTAGAGCTGGATGTCGTGGAAGGGGTCGGTGATGATCTTGGTGGCCCAGGCCAGGCCCGTGCGCAGGTCGCGGGTCACCGCCAACTGCAGCACGCGAAACAACAGGCCGCCCGCGCCCAACCAGAACCACACCAGCCCCAACTGGTGCAGGTAGTCCACGAAGCGGGTGGCGGGTGCCAACAGGCCCCACAGGCCGGGCTGCAGCCACAGCACCACCGGCGATGCGGCCCACAGCAGCATCAGCACCACCTTGCGGCGCAGGTTGTAGCCAATCTTGATGGCTTCCTTGTGGTCATGGGTGGCCTGGTTGACCTCATCGAATCCCTTGGGCTCGAAGAAGAAGTGGCCCGCCTGACGGCTGGTCATGGAGACTCCCCAGGCCAGCAGCGCGGCCCAGGCCGGGTCGACCAGCAGCAGGGCGTAGGCCACCACGAAACAGCAGGCGCTCAACAGATGCAGCGACTGGTTGATGCGGCAGTGGTGGTAGTAGCGGTGGTCGTCCCAACGCTGTTCATTGAGCAGATCCAGAAAGTCCTTCATGCAGCCCTCTTCCAGGTAGTGAGCAGGTGATGCACCCACGCTGCGCAGGCAATGCAGCGGCGGTGCAGGGGCGGGCCGTCCGCACCCCGGCCCGCTGGCCGCGCCGGCCGCTGCGCTGTGTCAGCGGCGTGGCAACGGTGTGGCAGTCGGGTGGCGCCTTCGCGACGGCAGCGTGGCGACTGTGTCAAGGCGCTGTTTCAGGCGCATGACGGTGGCGGGCGTCACACAACTGTTGCGTTGGCCGACCATCATGCAGGCCATGACCACCGCGCCTATCGAACTTGAAGTGGACGAGTTGCCTACCCGCCAACGGCATTTCCGCGTGGCCGTGGTGACGGAGACTTATCCGCCCGAGGTCAACGGCGTGGCCCGCAGCATCGCCAGTGTGGTGCAGGGGCTGCAGGCCCGCGACCATGCGGTTCAGCTGCTGCGGCCACGCCAGGGCGGCAGCGACACCGAGGCGCCACGAGTGGATGAAGTCCTCATGCGAGGCCTGCCGGTACCGCGTTATCCGCATCTGCGCATGGGCGTGGTGTCCAAGCGCACGCTGGTCCAGCTGTGGGCCAACCGCCGCCCTGATGTGGTGCACATCGCCACCGAGGGCCCGATGGGCTGGTCCGCGCTACAGGCGGCACGCCAGCTCAAGCTGCCAGTGGTGTCGGAGTTCCGCACCAATTTCCATGCCTATGCGCAGCATTACGGCATTGGTTGGCTGCGCCGGCCGCTGCTGGCCTACCTGCGCAAGTTCCACAACCGCTGCCACAGCACCATGGTGCCCAACGCCACGCTGGCGGGGGAACTGATGGCGCAGGGGTTCCGCCATGTCAGCGTGATCTCGCGCGGGGTGGACACGCAACTGTTTGATCCGGCCCGCCGGAGCGAGGCCCTGCGGGCGCAATGGGGGGCCGCGCCGCAAGACCCGGTGCTGATGCATGTGGGCCGGCTGGCAGCGGAAAAGAACCTGCAGCTGCTGGTGGACCTGTGGCCCGCCGTGCGCCGCCATCACCCGCGCGCACGCCTCGTGCTGGTGGGTGACGGCCCGGCGCGTGCGGAGCTGCAGCAGCAGTTGCCCGATGCGGTCTTTGCCGGCATGCGCCACGGGGCGGACCTGGCGGCACACTACGCCAGCGCAGACCTGTTCCTCTTCCCCAGCGTGACCGAGACCTTCGGCAATGTGACCCCCGAGGCGCTGGCGAGCGGGCTGCCGGTGGTGGCGTTCCACTATGCGGCGGCGGCCTTGCTGGTGCGTGATGGTGTCAACGGGGGTACGGTGCCGCTGGGCAGCGACACCAGCACCTTCCTGGAACGTGTGCTCGGCCTGCTGCGTGACCGCCACCAGTTGAGCGCCATGCGCAGTGCTGCTCGCGAAGGGGCCGAATGCATGGGTTGGGACGGCATCGTGCAAAGCATCGAGCAGATCTATGCCAACGCCGTTGATGCCACCAACGTCGCCCTTCACTTCACCTCTCAACTCTCTGGCATGGCGGCCCGACCGGCGCAAGGCGGCTGAGCGGCCAGGGTGCAATTAGGGCCGTGTCGCCAGCGACGGAGCATCAGGAGCAGCACACTCAGGCTGACGAAGGTGCCCAGCCCGCTCATCAGCCAGACCAGCGGCACCCCCGCAGCCTGCAGGGCGGCGTAGGTGCCCAGCATCAGCAGGATGCTGAGGTTCTCATTAAAGCCCTGCACCGCGATGGAACGGCCCGCGCTCAGCAGCTGCACGCCCCGGTGCTGCAGCAATGCATTCATCGGCACCACCATGGCCCCGCCCACGGCACCCACCAGCACCATGGCCGGCAAGGCCCAGCCCAGTGAGCGCACCCAGGGCGTGGCCAACATCAGCAGGCCCAGCATGAGCCCCAGCGGCAGGACCCGCACCGCGTGATGCAGCCCGATCCAGCGGCCCGCCAGCCCGGCGCCCGCCACCACGCCCACCGCCACCGTGGCCTGCAGGTAGGCGCCCTGGTTGAGCCGCAGGCCCAGCACATCCTGCGCCCACTGCAGCACCGCCAGTTGCAGCGTGGCGCCCGCACCCCAGAACAGTGTGGTCATGGACAAGGACAGACGACCGCCCAGACGGTCCCGCCACAGCGTGGCATTGGACGCAAGAAAATCCCGCAGGATCGCGAGCGGCCGCCGCGGCGCCCGGGCATAGACCGCGCCACTGTCCGGTACCCGCAGTTGAAGCCCGGCAGCGGCCGCGTAGATGAAGACCAGCGCCAGCAATGAACCCACCAGCGGGCTTCGCAACCCCCAGCCCCCGGCCGTCGCCATCCACCAGGGGCTGACCAGCAGCCCACCCGCCAGCGTGCCCAGCAGCACCGAACACACCACCGACACTTCGATCCAGCCATTCGCAGCCACCAGCCGGCTGGCCGGCACGATCTCGGTGATCAGGCCGTACTTGGCCGGCGCATAACAAGCCGCCGCCACGCCCACCAACGCAAAGGCCGCGAGCGGATCCAGCCCCAGCACCATCGCCCCCACACCCACCGCCTTGAGTGCATTCATCCAGCTCATCAGCGCCGCCTTCGGGACAGCATCCGCCACCAGACCCACCACCGGCGCCAACACCACATAGGCCAAGGTGAAGCAGAGCTTGAGCAGCGGCGCCCACCAGATGGGCTGCCCCATCTCCCGCAACATCGCAATGCCAACGATCAGCAGGGCGTTGTCCGCCAGCGCGGAAAAGAACTGGGCAGCGATGAGCGTGTAGAAACGATGTGGCATGGGCAGCGGCGGTCGGGGCCGCCGCAGTGTGGAAGCGCCAGGTGACCACCGCTTGACAAGGCTTTGACAGCGCCGTGACGCCGGCTTGTCCACTGCTGAACACAGCTTTCTGGCCAAACCGCGGCATTTCTTCGGTTTTCCGCGCTGTTTTGGCAGCTTTTCGCGCATTCGAGGGGAAACGCATCCACCGCACCCCCAACATGGCGCCGTGGGCCGGTCGCCACGACCGGAACGAATTGACACCGTGGCCACCGTGCCCCCATCCGGGGATCCCCGGGGATCAGCGACAATGCCGCCGCTATGTTTGCCCTCTTCGAAGAAGCCGGAAAATTTCTCGCCGGCCGCATCCTGTCCGAAGCCGAGTCCTCGATGCAGATCGAGCTGGATTCGGGCAAACGCGTCAAAGTCAAATCCGCCAATGTGCTGCTCAAGTTCGACAAGCCCTCACCGGCCGAACTGATCGCGGACGGCCAGCGCCTCGCCCAGGAGATCGACCTGGACCTGGCCTGGGAGTTCGCCCCGGATGCGGAGTTCGGTTTTGCCGACCTCGCCCGGGACTACTTTGACGAAAAAGCCACCCTCGGCCAGCAGGCCGGTGCCCTGTTCCGCCTGTTCGAGGCGCCGCATTACTTCCGGCGCATGGGCAAGGGCCAGTTCAAGAAGGCGCCGGCGGACATCGTCAAGGCCGCGCTGCTGGGCATCGAGCGCAAGAAGCAGATCGCCGCCCAGATCGAGGAATGGACCGTGGAACTGGCCGAAGGCCGCTGCCCGGCCCCGATCGCGGAGCAGATCTATCGCATCCTCTTCCGCCCCGACAAGAACGGCCCGGAATACAAGGCCTTGGTGGAAGCCGCCCGTCGCAGCCACAAGGCACCGCTGGACCTGCTCAAGGACGCTGGCGCCATCACCAGCCCTTATCAGTTCCACTGGAAGCGCTTCCTCTTCGAACACTTCCCCAAGGGCACGAATTTCCCGGCCCTGTCGGCGCCGCTCATCAAGGATGAGCTGCCGCTGTCCCCGGTGCGGGCCTTCTCCATCGACGATTCGGCCACCACCGAAATCGACGATGCGCTGTCCGTGCAGGGCCTGGGCACCGGCACGGTGATCTTTGGTGTGCACATCGCCGCCCCCGCCCTGGCCATCCAGCCGGATTCGCCGGTGGACAAGGTGGCGCGTGAACGCTTCAGCACCGTCTACATGCCGGGCTGGAAGCTGACCATGCTGCCGGACGAGGTGGTGCAGTCCTACACCTTGATCGAAGGCCGGGACTGCCCGGCCGTCAGCATCTACCTCACGATGGACGAGGCCACGCTGGAGATCACCGCGCGCGAGACGCGTCTGGATCGGGTGCCCATCGTGGCCAACCTGCGCCATGACAAGCTGGACAAGGTCATCACCGATGCCACGCTCACCGGCGCGGAACCGGCCGACTACGACTTCGCCCCGGAACTGGCCTTTGCCTACCGCCTCGCCAAGGACCTCAAGGTCAAGCGCGAAGTGGTGCGCGGCAAGCCCGAGACCTTCAACCGGCCGGACTACAACTTCCGCCTGGACAACAACGGCGAGCACGAGCCCAACGGCCTGGAACAGGTCAGCATCGGCGTTCGCCAGCGCGGCGCGGCGCTGGACCTGATCGTGGCCGAAGCCATGATCCTCGCCAACAGCAGCTGGGGTGGATTCCTGGCTGAATGCGGAGTGCCCGGCATCTACCGCAGCCAGGCCAGCCTGGCCCCCGGCATCAAGGTGCGCATGGGCACCAAGCCGGCGCCGCATGCCGGCATGGGCGTCTCGCAATACACCTGGGCCACCTCGCCGCTGCGCCGCTATGTGGACCTGGTGAACCAGTGGCAGATCATTGCCTGCGCCCGCCATGGCCGCACCGCCGCGCTGGTGGCGCCGTTCAAGCCCAAGGACGCTCAGCTCTTCTCCATCATCTCCGGCTTCGACGCCGCCTACAGCGCCTACAACGGCTTCCAGTCCGGCATCGAACGCTACTGGACGCTGCGCTACCTGCAGCAGCAGGGCATCACCGAGCTGACCGCCACGGTGATGAAGGAGGGCCTGGTCCGCGCCGACGACCTGCCGCTGGTGTTCCGTGCGCTGGGCTGCGAGAACCTGCCGCGTCACACCCATGTGAAGGTGCGCATCACCGGGCTGGATGAACTGACCCTGGACGTGCACGCCAACCTGGTGGAGCGCCTGGACGCGCCGGCGCCAGCGGACGACGCCAGCGACGCGGAAGAGGACGAGGAACCCAGCGGCGTGCTGACCCTGGCCATCGACGTGAACGCCGAGGACGCGCCGGCCGCGGCCTCCGAACCGGCGCCCCCGGGCGCTCCCTGATCTCATCACATGCCCAAGCTCAGTTCTCTGCATTACGCACTGATTGCCTCGGTCGGGTTGCACCTGTGCCTGGGTGTGTTCCGGATCGTGGCGCCCGAGCAGTTCGACCGCGTGTTCACCGACACGCCGCTGGAAGTGGTGCTCGTCAATGCCCGTGGCCATGAGGCACCGACGCAGGCCCAGGCACTGGCCCAGGCCAACCTGGCTGGCGGCGGAGACACCGATGCCAAGGTGCGCGCCACCTCGCCACTGCCGCCCTCGCCCAAGGTGGAGACGGGCGACAGCATCGAGGTGCAGCACAGCCAGATCCAGCAGCTGCAGCAGACCCAGGAACAGTTGCTGACGCAGATCCGCCGCGAGCTGGCGCTGCTGCCCACGCCCGACCCGCAACGGGACAAGGGCACCCAGCTGGCGCAGCAGCAGGAAGAACGCCGCCGGCAACTGGTGCAGTTGCTGGCCGAGATCGAGAAGCGGGTGAACGAGGAGAACTCGCGCCCGAAGAAGCGCTATCTGAGCCCCGCCACCCGGGAGGTGGTCTACGCGATGTATTACGACGCGCTGCGTCGGCGCATCGAGGCGCGTGGCACGCGCGACTTCCCCACCTACCAGGGGCGCAAGCTCTATGGGGAACTGACCATGAACATCCACGTGGACTTCAAGGGCCGCGTGGTGGAAACCGACATCGTGCAGAGTTCTGGTAACCGCGTGCTGGACCGCCGGGCCATTGCCATCGTGCAGGCCAGCGCGCCGTTCGGTGGCTTCACACCCGCCATGCGCAAGGGCGCCGAAGTGCTGGTCATCACCTCCCGCTTCCGCTTCACGCGGGACGAAGGGCTGGAGGCCACGATGAGTGGCAACCCACCCTGAGCCCGACCAGGCCCTCGCGTGCATTCCCGGCATTCAGCGTCTGTCATGACCACTTCATCTGCCCCTGCCGCTTCGGCACCATCCATGTTGGCCCCCTCCGGTGCCCCGGCTCGCTACGCCGTGGCCGGCAACCCGGTCGCCCATAGCCGTTCGCCGGAGATCCACGCCGCCTTCGCCCGCCAGACCGCCCAGGCCCTGACCTATGAACGGCTGCTCTGCCCGCTGGACGGTTTTGAAGCGACCGTCCGTCAGTTCGTGGCCGAAGGCGGCCAAGGCTGCAATGTCACCGTGCCCTTCAAGTTCGAAGCGGCCCGCCTGGCGCAGACCCTGACGCCCCGCGCGCGGTTGGCGGGCGCCGTCAACGTGCTGCGCTTCGACACCAACGGCTGGACGGGAGACAACACCGACGGCGCCGGGCTGGTGGCCGACATTGAACGCAATGCCGACCGCCCTCTGCGCAATTTGCGGGTGCTGCTGATCGGTGCCGGCGGTGCCTCGGCGGGCGTGCTTGGCAGTCTGACGGCCACGCGTCCGTCAGAGATCCGCATCATCAACCGCAGCCCCGACAAGGCGCGCGCCCTGGTACTCAGCCATCAGGCCTGGGCCGACCAACACGGCGTGACGCTCAGCGCAGGCGGGTTGGACGAGACGGACGTGCGGTATGACGTCGTGATCAACGGCACCAGCAGTTCGCTCAGTGGTGCCGGCGTGCCCCTGCCCGATCCGGCGCGGCCCGTGCTGGCTTCTGGCGGTGTGGCCGTGGACATGATGTACGGCGCCCCGGCCGCCGGCTTCCTGGCCTGGGCTCGCGAGCAAGGCGGCGCGCAGGCGTGCCTGCGCGACGGACTGGGCATGCTGGTGGAACAGGCGGTGGAGTCGTTTGTGCTCTGGCGGGGCGTGCGCCCGGACAGCGCTGAAGTGCTGGCGGACCTGCGCCGTCAGGTCGATGGGAAAAACGGAAACGACGGGACGGACCGCGCCGCGCCAGTCCCCCCGATGGAGGCCGCCTCGTGAAACATCTGATTCGCCTGGTGCTGATGTTGATCGTCAGCATCGCCTGCCTCCAGATCTTCTTTGCGGTACGCATTGCCCTGATGGCGGTACTGCCCCCCGAATCCACCAGCTTCCAGCGCACGGAAGTGCTGCGCCTGCTGCGCGAAAAGGGCGCCGTGGTGTGGGCGCAGCGCTGGGTGGATGGTGACCAGATCAGCATCAACCTCAAGCGGGCGGTGATCGCCAGCGAGGACGCCGGCTTCAACGAGCACGGCGGCGTGGACTGGGAAGCCATGGAAAAGGCTTGGGAGCGCAACCAGAAGGAACAGGCCAAGGTGGACAAGCGTGCCGCGCGGATGGCGGTGGTGGCGCCGACCAAGCCGCCGCCCATTGCCAAGATCGTGGGCGGCTCCACCATCACCCAGCAACTGGCCAAGAACTTGTTCCTGAGCTCCGAACGCACCCTGGTCCGCAAAGGCCAGGAATTTGTGCTGACCTATATGTTGGAAGCGATGCTCAGCAAGCAGCGCATCCTGGAGCTTTATCTGAACCATGTGGAATGGGGCGAGGGTGTCTTTGGCGCCCAGGCCGCCGCCCGCCGTTACTTCCAGGTGGACGCCGCACGGCTGGGCCCGCAGCAGGCGGCCAACCTGGCGGTGATGCTACCCGCACCGAAACGCTTCGAAAAACGACCCCGCTCACCCTACTTGCTCAGCCGTGCAGGCACTATTGAGGCTCGTATGGGTGCTGTGGAGTTGCCATGAATTCGGAACTGAGTACCGAGATTGCCGCGACAGCGGCCCGGCTGGTGGTGGAAGAAGGCATGGACTACGGCCCGGCCAAGACCCGGGCCGTGCGCACCCTGGGCCTGCCGCCCCGTACCCCGCTGCCCGACAACGACGAGCTGGAAGATCAGGTGCGCGAGTACCTGGCCATCTTCTGCGCCGATACCCAGCCCGCCGAACTGGCAGCGCTGCGCGAGGTGGCCGCCATCTGGATGGAGCGGCTGGCGGAATTCCGGCCCCACCTGGCCGGCGCCGTCTGGCGGGGAACGGCCACCCGGCTCTCCAATATCCATCTGCAGCTGTATTGCGACGACAGCAAGTCGGCAGAAATCGCGTTGCTCAACCAGGGCGTGGAGTACGACGTGGGCCAGGCGCGCAACAGCCGGGGCGATGCGGTGGACCAACTGATTCTGGATGTGCCTTGCCGCGCGCTGAATGAGCGTGTGACCCTGGCACTCACCATTCTTGACTACAACGACCAGCGCGGCGCCCTCAAGCCGGACGCGCGTGGACGGACCGAACGCGGCGACCTGGCCGCCCTTCGGCAACGGATGAAGGAAGAAGACTGATGCAGCGTCGTCATCTCCTGGGTTGGGCCGCCGTGGGCGGGGTGGCCGTGGCAGGGGGTGCGATGCTCGCCCTGCGACATGAGCGGCAGTCCGACGGTGGCGCATCGCCTGCCGCCGCGCCCTCCAGCGCCCCCCTGTCAGACACCGCCGCAGCATTCTGGAATGCCAGCTTCGACACGCTCGACCAGCAGCCCTACCTGCCCGCCCAGTTGCGCGGCAAGCCGCTGCTACTGAATTTCTGGGCCACCTGGTGCGCGCCTTGCGTCAAGGAATTGCCGGAGATCAATCAGTTTCACGACGAGTTCTCGGCCAAAGGCTGGCAAGTGCTGGGCTTGGCCGTAGACGCACCCACGCCGGTACGCGGCTTCCTGGCCAAGCTCCCCTTGCGCTTTCCGGTGGCACTGGCAGGACTGACCGGAACCGACCTTTCTCGCCAACTTGGAAACACCAAAGGCGGCCTGCCGTTTACCGTCGCGTTCAGCGCGCAAGGTGAACCGATCTGGCGCAAATTGGGAGCCACCCACCTGGAAGAACTCCGCCAGATGGCTGCTGGCGTCCCAACTTGATTCTCGAGGGCGGGTCCTGGCGGCACACGGGGTGCCATAGCCAAGCGGCCAGGGTGGGTCAAGCCATTTATTTTTGTGAAGCTGCCTGGATCTGGGGACAAAAGGCGTAAAGTCCACCCTTTTACGCTTCTAGTGTCTTCGCTCTAATGAGTCAGGACCGGTCGCAGATGCAGATTCTTGTTGTTCACGGCCCCAACCTCAACCTTCTCGGAACGCGAGAACCCGGGGTCTATGGCGCTCACACTTTGGCGCAGATCGACGAAGATCTCCGTCAAAAGGCGCAGGAAGCCGGTATTCAGCTAGAAACCTTCCAGAGCAACCATGAAGGAGCTCTGGTGGACCGCATCCAGGCGGCCGGGCGCGACGGAACGCGCTTCGTCATCATCAATCCGGCGGCTTACACCCACACCAGCGTGGCCATTCGCGACGCGCTGGCGGCGGTGGCGCTGCCTTTTGTTGAAGTTCACCTGTCCAATATCCATCGCAGGGAGTCCTTCCGGCATCACAGTTATGTGTCGGAACTTGCGGTGGGCGTGATCTGCGGCCTGGGCCCCATGGGCTATCAGTTGGCGCTGCAGTATGCGTTGAGTCATCGCGGCGCCTAGGCTTCATCGAGGCCCGCGCCGGGCACAGACAAAATACAAACCTTCCCCGTTGGAGAAACCCTATGGATTTGCGCAAGCTCAAGACCCTGATCGACCTCGTGTCCGAGTCGAACATCTCTGAACTTGAAATCACCGAAGCCGATGGCAAGGTGCGCATCGTCAAGTCCGATGGCACGCCCCTGGTGGCTGCCATGCCCATGATGCAGCAGGCCCAGCCGATGGTGGCGGCCCAGCCTGCGGCCGGCCCGGCGCCGGCCGCAGCGCCCGCTGCCGCACCGGCACCGGCTGCGGAGACGGGTCATATCGTCAAGTCGCCCATGGTGGGCACTTTCTACCGCGCTTCCGGCCCGAACGCCAAGCCCTTCGTGGAAGTGGGCCAGCAGGTCAAGGAAGGTGATGCCATCTGCATCATCGAAGCCATGAAGATCATGAACGAGATCGAAGCCGACAAGTCGGGCACGATCGTCAAGGTGCTGGCCGAAAACGGCCAACCGGTGGAATTCGGCCAGGCGCTGATCGTCATCGAATAAGGCTGCGGCATGTTCAAGAAGATCCTGATCGCCAACCGGGGTGAGATCGCCCTTCGCATCCAGCGCGCCTGCCGCGAGCTGGGCGTGAAGGCCGTGGTCGTCTACTCCGAGGCCGACCGCGACGCGAAGTACGTGAAGCTGGCCGACGAGGCCGTGTGTATCGGCCCGGCCGCGTCTGCGCAGAGCTACCTCAGCATGCCGGCCATCATCGCCACGGCCGAGGTTACCGACGCCGAGGCCATTCACCCCGGCTACGGCTTCCTCAGCGAAAACGCCGACTTTGCCGAACGTGTGGAGCGCAGCGGTTTCACCTTCATCGGCCCGACCCCGGAAAACATCCGGACCATGGGCGACAAGGTCTCCGCCAAGCAGGCCATGATCAAGGCCGGCGTGCCTTGCGTGCCCGGCTCTGAAGGCGCGTTGCCCGACGATCCCAAGGAGATCGTGCGCATTGCCCGCACGGTCGGCTATCCGGTCATCATCAAGGCCGCTGGCGGCGGCGGTGGCCGCGGCATGCGCGTGGTGCACACCGAGGCCGCCCTGGTCAACGCGGTGCAGATGACCAAGGCCGAAGCCGGTGCTGCCTTCGGCAATCCGCAGGTCTACATGGAGAAGTTCCTGGAGCATCCGCGCCACGTGGAAATCCAGGTGCTGGCCGATGGCTTCAAGAACGCCGTGTGGCTGGGCGAGCGCGACTGCTCCATGCAGCGCCGCCACCAGAAGATCATCGAGGAAGCGCCGGCACCCGGCATTCCCCGTCGCCTCATCGAACGTGTGGGTGACCGCTGCGCGGCTGCCTGCAAGAAGATGGGCTACCGTGGTGCGGGTACGTTCGAGTTCCTGTATGAGAACGGCGAGTTCTACTTCATCGAGATGAACACCCGCGTGCAGGTGGAGCATCCGGTCACCGAACTGGTGACCGGCATCGACATCGTGCAGATGCAGATCCGCATTGCTGCCGGCGAGAAGCTCCCCTTCACGCAGCGCAACATCACGATGCGTGGCCACTCGATCGAGTGCCGCATCAACGCGGAAGATCCGGTCAAGTTCATTCCGTCGCCCGGCCGCATCACGATGTGGCACCCGCCCGGTGGTCCTGGCGTGCGTGTGGACTCCCATGCCTACACCAACTACTTCGTGCCGCCCAACTACGACTCCATGATCGGCAAGATCATCGTGCACGGCGACACCCGCGAACAGGCCCTGGCCCGCATGCGCATTGCGCTGTCGGAGACCGTGGTGGAAGGCATCCAGACCAACATCCCGCTGCACCGCGAGCTGATGGCGGACGCCAAGTTCATCGAAGGCGGCACGGACATTCACTATCTTGAGAGCTGGATGAGCCAGCACAAGCGCTGAATCTTCACTGTTGAATGACGCCTTCGGGCGTCCCTGCCCTCAAGTGCATCGGCCTGTGCGCCTGCCTTGAGGGCTTCATTGCTTTCTGGAGCCCCCATGAGCACGAGCGACGCCAAGTTGCACGAACTGATCCTGATCTGTCGCGAAGACGACGTGGAAACCGTCAGCGACGGGCTGATGGAGCTGGAAGCCCTGGCCGTTTCCGTGGAGGATGCGGATGCGGACACCCCCATCGAGAACGCCCTTTTTGGGGAGCCCGGCATGCCGGCACCGAAGGCGGGCTGGGACCGCTCGGTGGTGAAGGCCCTGTTCGAGACTGAGGCCCTGGCTACCGAGGCGGCCACGCTGGTGCTGGCCCAGGAATGGGCGGCAGACGTCCACGTGCAAACCATCCAGGCGGTGGAAGAGCAGGACTGGGTGCGGTTGACCCAGTCGCAATTCGCCCCGGTGGAGATCACTGACAGCTTCTGGATCGTGCCGTCCTGGCATGAGGCGCCGGCCCAGGCGCGCCAGGTGATGCGCCTGGACCCGGGCCTGGCCTTCGGCACGGGCTCGCATCCGACCACCCGCATGTGCCTGCGCTGGATCGCCGGTCACGGCGGTGAAGCGGCTGGCTGGGATCGGGTGCTGGACTACGGTTGCGGCTCCGGCATTCTGGCCATTGCCACCGGGCTGTTCGGCGCCAAGGGCATCGACGCGGTGGACATCGACCCCGCGGCGGTGCAAGCCACCCTGCAGAACGCGCAGGAGAACAAGGTCACGCTGAACGCGGCCCTGCCTGACGCGGCCAAGGGGCAGTATCCGGTGGTGCTGGCCAACATTCTGGCCACGCCGCTGAAGCTGCTGGCGCCGTTGTTGTGCCAGCACCTGGCGCCTGGCGCGCATCTGGTGCTGGCCGGCATTTTGGAACGCCAGGCGGATGAGCTGAAGGCGGCCTATGCGCCCCACGTGGCGCTGGAGGTCACCGATCAGGAAGACGGCTGGATTCTGATGACGGCGCGCCGCGCTCCATAACGGCCGCCGCCGAATTGCATCAAATCGTCTCCAGGGCCTTGCCAGGGCCTGCTGTCAGGGGGACGAGCGTCAAGGACTGACCCTGTTTCTGGCATCATCGCGGCCATGAATCTTGCGACTCGCTGCACCACCTGCGGCACCATCTTCCGGGTGGTGCAGGACCAGCTGCGCGTCTCTGAAGGTTGGGTGCGATGCGGCCGTTGCGCCGAGGTGTTCGACGCTCGCGAGCAGCTCTTCGATCTGGAGCAGGACAGCCCGCCGCCCTGGCCCCCTCAAGCGGCGGCCGAGCCACCGCCTTCGCGGCCGGCACCGCTGAAGCAGGCCCCCGTACCGACACCGCCGGCCGCGCCGCCGCACCAGGCGCAGACCCTGGCGGCGGCGGCTGCACGCCAGCCGGTGGCGCCGCCTGCGCCGATGTATGCCGCTGAGCCGCCGCCTGTGCCTCGCGAGCCGGTCGAGGCGCCGCCCAGCTTCCCGACTCAGTCCATGGCGGCGGCCTTTGACGACATCCCGCGACGTTTTGCACCACCGCCGGTGGAGGCGCGCGACAGCGACTGGCTGGCCAACGACGACAACGAGCTGAACCCGTTTGCGCCGCCGCGGCATCTGCAGGAGGAAGACCTGCACGAGGAGGAACTTCAGCCCTCGCCTCGCCAATACAGCCGGCCGCGTCATCGTCCGGCGCCGCCGCCGTCGCGACCGCATTCGTCCACCTATTCCGAATCCTCGTATGACGAGGAACGTCTGGAGCCTTTCCTCGCTCCCCCGACCCCGCCGGATTCGCCCTCGCATCTGCCCGAACCCAGGGGCATGCGTTTTGAAGAGGACGAGCTGCCGCCGCCGGTGCCGGATGACGAGCGTCCTGACGTCCTGCTGGCGCTGAGCCCGGCCACGGCGGCGCAGCTCAAGTCGCAGGAGCCTGCGCTGGACCCTCACATTCCGGTGAGGCGCACCACTGACGAGGGTGAGCCCTCGATGATGCCGTCCTCGGATGAGGGCGCGCCGCTGAGCAAGGCTGAGCGCAAGGCGGCCGAGAAAGCCCAGGCCAAGCGGGCGGCGGAAGCTGCCAAGCAGGCCAAGCTGGATGAAAAGGCGGCTGAGAAGGCTGCGAGGGAAGCCGAAAAAGAAGCCGAGCGGGCGGCCAAGGAAGCGGAGAAGCTGGCCAAGGAAACCCAGAAGGCGGCTGAGAAAGCGGCCAAGGCTGAGGCGCGCATCAAGGGCCAGCAGGCTGCGGCTGCCGCGCCTACCGTGCCGAGCTTTGTACGCAAGGCTGAGTCTGCGCAGCGGTGGCATCGCCCGTGGGTGCGAGCAGCGCTGGGGGCGGTGGCGCTGATGCTTCTGGCGGGGCTGGGGGGCCAGGGGGTATGGCATGCCCGCGAGGCCATTGCGGCGCAGTACCCGTTTGCCAAGCCCATGCTGGCGCAGGTGACCACGGCGATGGGTCAGGAGCTCAAGCCGTGGCGGCACATTGAGGCTTTGAGTGTGGAGAGCAGCAGCCTCAACCCGGCGGGAGAAGGCAATCACTACCGGCTCACGCTCAGCCTGCGCAACCGCAGCAACTGGGAGGTGGCGCAGCCCTGGGTGGATCTCAGCCTGACTGACGCGGCTGGCCAATTGGTGGTGCGCCGCATGCTGTCACCGGAAGAGTTGCACGCCAGCCAGGCCGCCATGGCCTCGGGCGCCGACCAGCAACTGCAGGTTGTTTTCGACAGCGGCACCACCAAGATCAGCGGCTACACCGTCGAGCTCTTCTACCCCTGAAGAGGGTCACCGCCGCCCCACCCCAGGGCGTCAGCCACACAGCCACACAGCACCTTTCCGCACAAAAGCGCCAGAACAAGCGCAGCGTCGTTCAGGCGGGGCTCTGTTTAGCGAAGAGGG
>NZ_FOAV01000002.1:411728-834909 GCF_900109745.1 Roseateles sp. YR242
GAACAAGCGCAGCGTCGTTCAGGCGGGGCTCTGTTTAGCGAAGAGGGCCACCGCCGGGCCGCCCCAAGGTGGCCCGCAGCCCCCTTGGGGGGCGGATGGGCGGGCCCTAAGCCCGAACAGCCGGGGGCAAAAAAAAACCCGACCTAGAAGGCCGGGTTTCACTGTTGATTTCTGGTGCCGGCGAGGCCGGCACCGAAATCAAACCGCTCAGGGCTTGTTGCCAGTCGGGAAAGGCCAGGCCGCTTGCGGGCTCAGCGCAGTCTTGGCGGCAGGCGCCGGGGCAGCAGCAGCAGGCTTGGCAGCAGGCGCAGGGGCAGCGGCAGGCTTGGTCGGCGCCTTCTTGGCAGAGGCCTTCTTGGCGGCCGGCTTCGCAGCAGGCTTGGAAGCCTTGGCAGCGGGCTTGGCAGCAGCAGTGGCCTTCTTGGCAGCAGGCTTGGCAGCCGACTTGACCGCAGGCTTGGCCTTGGCAACAGCCTTGACCGGCGGCTTCTTGGCCGCAGAGGCCTTCTTGGCAGGAGCCGCAGCCTTCTTGGCCGGTGCAGCCTTCTTGGCAGCAACCTTCTTCGCAGCCGGTGCAGCCTTCTTGGCAGCAACCTTCTTCGCGGCCGGTGCAGCCTTCTTGGCAGCAACCTTCTTCGCAGCCGGTGCAGCCTTCTTCGCAGCAGCAGCCTTCTTCGCCGGAGCAGCAGCCTTCTTGGCCGGAGCGGCCTTCTTGGCAGCAACGGTCTTCTTGGCCGGAGCGGCCTTCTTAGCCGGAGCAGCCTTCTTGGCCGGAGCGGCCTTCTTTGCGGGAGCAGCCTTCTTGGCTGCAACCTTCTTCGCCGGGGCGGCCTTCTTGGCCGGAGCGGCCTTCTTCGCAGTTGCCATTTCAGTTCTCCTTGATCAAGTGGAAATAGCCCTGCCCGTCAACAACCGGTTGTTGCCAGTGCAGGTATCCATTGCCCATGAGTCGAGGGAGTTCGCCACGGTGCAATGAATGGGGTTGCGATGCAGGACCGCCGCTTCTACGTCGGTCAGTCGGTTGCATCGCCAATCTTGATCTCTTCTCTTCAGTCAAACAGTCAACAGTTCAGCGGTCGCTCCAGCCCGGGACTTCATCAGTCCCAGGACAGCGCGCCGCCCGATTGGTATTCGATCACTCGGGTCTCGAAGAAGTTGCGTTCCTTCTTCAAGTCGATCATCTCGCTCATCCAGGGGAACGGATTCTCTTCGTTGGGGAAGAGCGTCTCCAGTCCGATCTGGGTGGCGCGACGATTCGCGATATAGCGCAGGTAACCCTTGAACATCGCCGCATTTAGACCCAGCACGCCGCGCGGCATGGTGTCTTCAGCGTAACGATATTCCAGCTCCACGGCCTCTTCAAACAGTTGCTTGATCTCGGCGCGGAACTCGGGCGTCCACAGGTGCGGATTCTCCAGCTTGATCTGATTGATCAGATCAATGCCGAAGTTGCAGTGCATGGATTCGTCGCGCAGGATGTATTGGTACTGCTCGGCCGCGCCGGTCATCTTGTTCTGGCGGCCCAGCGCCAGAATCTGCGTGAAGCCGACGTAGAAGAACAGGCCTTCCATCAGGCAGGCAAAAACGATCAGCGACTTCAGCAGCGTCTGGTCCGTCTCCGGCGTGCCGGTGACGAAGTGCGGATCCATGATCGCGTCGATGAAGGGGATGAGGAATTCATCCTTGTCGCGGATCGACTTCACCTCGTGATAGGCGTTGAAGATCTCGCTTTCATCCAGACCCAGCGATTCAACGATGTATTGATAGGCGTGGGTGTGGATCGCTTCCTCGAAGGCCTGGCGCAGCAGGAACTGGCGCGCCTCGGGAGCGGTGATGTGGCGGTAGGTGCCCAGCACGATGTTGTTGGCCGCCAGCGAATCCGCGGTCACGAAGAAACCGAGATTGCGCTTGATGATGCGGCGCTCGTCCTCGGTCAGACCATTGGGGTCCTTCCAGAGGGCGATGTCGCGGGACATGTTCACTTCCTGCGGCATCCAGTGATTCGCGCAGGTGGCCAGGTACTTCTCCCACGCCCACTTGTACTTGAAGGGCACAAGCTGGTTGACGTCGGTGTGGCCATTGATGATGCGTTTGTCCGCGACGTTGACACGTCGGGCGCTGCTGGCTTGGGCGTTGTCACTCGATGCGGAGGTGTCCGCGCCGGAGACGACGGACTGGCGCGCGGCGTCCATGGTGTTCATGGTCGCTGCGTTGATCGATGCGCCGGAGGCCGGCGCGCTGCTCGAAGGTTTACGGTCTTCTTCCCAAACCAACATGGTGGTCTTCCTATCGTCGCGGATTATCGGAGTGTTGTGTTCAAACACAAAGGACTTCTTGACTTCAGCGCCACTTCCCTGTTGCTGGTCCGCATCGCATTTCGCTTCCGAAGCGGCGCGCGGAGACGGGCGGCGTGGTGCTGAATCGTCATGCCGCGGGGGCATGAATTCAAGTGCTCATCGATGCTCCGCATGATTCATCGCAAAACGCGAGGCGGCCGAGAACATCGATGAACACTCGCATCGCGAGCGTCGGGCTGAAAATTTCCGCAAGGATTGCCGCAGATATTCACGCATCCTGCAGCCGCCTTGCGGTCCGTTTTCAGCCCTCTGATGACCACCTCGCGATGGTCACCAGTGGGCCAACAAAGACTTACTGGCAAGCCTCGCAACCGGGGTCGTCAATCGCGCAGAACTTGACGTCGGTGGCGGGCGTGACGTCGTCGATGACGGCGGAAACCGAGGTTTGCACCACGGCGGCTGCCACCGGCGCAGTGGCCGCAGGCGCTGCCGAAGCGGCCGCTGCGTGGCCACCACCCACCGAGCTGCTCACCGAGTTGAGCTGGCCGGCGTTCTGCACCGTGCTCTTCTCGGCGTGCGTGGCGCCCATCGTGCGGAGGTAGTAGGTCGTCTTCAGGCCACGCTGCCAGGCGAGCTTGTAGGTCTCGTCCAGGCGCTTGCCGGAGGCGCCAGCCATGTAGATGTTCAGGCTCTGCGCCTGGTCGATCCACTTCTGGCGGCGCGCGGCGGCTTCCACCAGCCACACCGTGTCGACTTCGAAGGCGGTCGCGTAGAGCTGCTTGAGTTCCTCGGGCACGCGGTCGATGCGGCGCAGCGAACCGTCGAAGTGCTTCAGGTCCATGACCATCACGTCGTCCCACAGGCCCAGCTTCTTCAGGTCGCGGACCAGGCATTCATTCACCACGGTGAACTCGCCGGACAGGTTGGACTTGACCGACAGGTTGCCGAAGCAGGGTTCGATCGAGGCGTCCACACCAATGATGTTGGAGATGGTCGCGGTCGGGGCGATGGCCACGCAATTGCTGTTGCGCATGCCGTCACGGGCGATCTTGGCGCGCAGCGCGTCCCAGTCCAGCGTCACCGAACGGTCCACATCCACATAACCGCCGCGGGCTTCAGCCAGCAGATCCAGCGAGTCGATCGGCAGGATGCCGCGGTCCCACAGCGAACCACGGTAGCTGCTGTAGCGGCCGCGTTCGGCAGCCAGCTCGGTCGAGGCCCAGTAGGCGTGGTAGCAGACGGCTTCCATCGAACGGTCGGCAAATTCCACCGCCGCCTGCGAGGCGTAGGGCACGCGCAGTTCATACAGCGCGTCCTGGAAGCCCATGATGCCCAGGCCGACCGGACGGTGGCGCAGGTTGGAGTCACGGGCCTTCTTGACGGCGTAGTAGTTGATGTCGATGACGTTGTCCAGCATGCGCATGGCCGTGGACACCGTCTTCTTCAGCTTGGCCTGGTCGATCTCGCCGTCCTTCAAGTGCTGGGACAGATTGACGGAGCCCAGGTTGCACACCGCGATTTCGTTGTCGTTGGTGTTCAGCGTGATCTCGGTGCACAGGTTGGACGAGTGCACCACGCCCACGTGCTGCTGCGGGGAGCGCACATTGCAGGCGTCCTTGAACGTGATCCAGGGGTGGCCGGTCTCGAACAGCATCGTCAGCATCTTGCGCCACAGGTCCCGGGCGGGCATGCGCTTGTAGAGCTTGATCTCGCCACGGTCGGCCTTGGCCTCGTAGGCCGAATAGGCGATTTCGAAAGGCTTGCCGAACAGGTCGTGCAGGTCCGGGCAGGTGGACGGGCTGAACAGGGTCCAATCGCCGCCTTCGAGCACCCGCTTCATGAACAGGTCGGGAATCCAGTTCGCCGTGTTCATGTCATGCGTACGGCGACGGTCGTCACCGGTGTTCTTGCGCAGTTCCAGGAACTCTTCGATGTCCAGGTGCCACGTTTCCAGATAGGCGCAGACAGCGCCCTTGCGCTTGCCGCCCTGGTTCACGGCCACGGCGGTGTCGTTGACCACCTTCAGGAAGGGGACCACACCCTGGCTCTTGCCGTTGGTGCCCTTGATGTGGGAGCCCAGTGCGCGCACGGGGGTCCAGTCATTGCCCAGGCCACCAGCGAACTTGGACAGCAGCGCGTTTTCCTTCAGCGCTTCATAGATACCGTCCAGGTCGTCGGCCACCGTGGTCAGGTAGCAGCTGGACAGCTGCGAGCGACGGGTACCGGCGTTGAACAGCGTCGGGGTGCTGGACATGAAGTCGAAGCTGGAGAGCACCTCGTAGAACTCGATGGCGCGCGCTTCACGGTCGATTTCATTCAGCGCCAGGCCCATGGCCACGCGCATGAAGAAGGCCTGCGGCAGCTCGATGCGGGTGCCGTCCACATGCAGGAAGTAGCGGTCGAAAAGGGTCTGCAGGCCCAGGTAGTCGAACTGCAGGTCGCGCTCGGCCTTCAGCGCCGCACCCAGCTTGGCGAGGTCGTACTGCTGCAGCTTCTCGTCCAGCAGCTCGGCCTGAACACCCTTCTTGATGAAGCCGGGGAAATATTCGGCGTAGCGGGTGGCCATGTCGGCCTGCGTGGCTTCCTCGCCCAGGATTTCCCTGCGGATGGTGTGCATCAGCAGGCGGGCGGTGGCACGGGTGTAGCCAGGGTCCTTCTCGATCAACGTGCGGGCGGCCAGGATGGCGGCCTTGTAGACCTCGTCGATCGGGACACCGTCATACAGGTTGCGCTTGGTTTCGGCCAGGATCGGGTCCGGCTTCACGTCGGCACCCAGACCTTCGCAGCTGGACACGATCAGCGCCGACAGCTTGTTCAGGTCGAGCGGCACACGCACGCCGTTTTCCGTGACGCTGATGCCGGACTCCAGCACAGACGCCTGCGCCACCTCGCCCTGGTGCTTGCGCTCCTGGCTGCGACGCTCACGGTACAGCACGTAGGCACGGGCCACTTCATGGTGGCCACCACGCATCAGCGCCAGCTCGGCGTGATCCTGCACGTCTTCAATATGGAAGGTGCCGCCGCCCGGACGCGAGCGCACCAGCGCACGCACCACGGAATCGGTCAGCGCATCGACGGTTTCGCGCACGCTGGCGGACGCAGCGCCGCTGGTGCCGTGCACGGCGAGGAAGGCCTTCATCATGGCCACCGCCACCTTGCTCGGCTCGAAGTGCACCACCGCGCCATTGCGGCGGATGATCTGATAGGCCTGGAAGCTGCCGGCGGCGTTCGGAGCGGACTCGCGATGAGTCTGCGCCAGGCCTGCTTCAGCGGTCGGTGTGACGGCGACTGTCTGCATGGGATCCTCGTCTGTTCTGGTTCGGAAAAACAAAAAAAGCTACGCCGTGCCCGGGCTACCGACCGTGCCAGCGCATCAAGTTATGGGGTGTTGTAGAGAACGCCTTCCCGCCGAGCTTCCCGTGACCGTTGCGAAGCCAGCGCGCAAGCAGCGCGGGGACATCGACAGGACTGCGGGAAAGGCGTTCATCGCTGTTTTGCGAAGTCAGCAGGATAGCATGTAGGACACTATATCTAGGGTCTGGTGGTCCTTCAAGCAACTACCGATAGCGTTACGACCCCTTGACTACCCCTAGGCATGTGAGTAGCGGCAAGGCCCGCCCCCGCACATGTCCGATGGATTGGGAGATCCATTTTGGAGCGCCAGGATTGGCGCGGGTTTCGGGCGGAAATCGGCCGCGAATACCCATCAACAAAGGGATCGCGGTGCACCTGACCGAGCGGACCTGCGTTCCGTTTTTCTGGCGCCTGTCACAGCTGATCAGGACAAGCCCCAACTAGGGCCTTCCCGCAGGGGCGCCAGGTGGGCGCTATGCGGCCGCAAGACCGCGGCAAACCCGCTTGCGCATCACATTGCGCACCACGTTGCGCATCGCCTGCCGAACATGCCGGTGGCAACGCCCGTCACCGAGCTTCGCGGCTCAGCTTTCCTCGCCGCCCAGCGAGATGCCCAGCCGCGCCATGCGATAGCGCATCTGGCGCAGCGACAGACCGAGGCTGGCGCCAGCGGCAGTGCGGTTGTTGCGGTGATGCTCCAGCGCGCGCAGGAGCAGCCGCTTCTCCACCTCGTCGAGATAGGTCGCGAGGTCGGTGGGCAAGGGGGCCTGGCCGTTGGCCTCAGCCGGCAGCGGCACACCGGAGGCGCCATCCGCGCCACCAAAACCGTTGTCGGGGGCATCGTCCGCTTCCAGCACGCCATCGGGCAGGCCGAGGTCGGCCACGTCGATGCCGTCGCCGCTGGACAGGGCCAGGGCGCGATGCAACAGGTTCTCCAGCTCCCGCACATTGCCGGGGAAGCTGTAGCGGCCCAGCACGGCCAGGGCCTGTGCGGTCAGTTGGGGGACGGTATCGACGCCGGCATCCGCCGCAATGCGCTCCAGCACACGCGCGCTGATGGGTGCCAGATCTTCCATGCGCTCACGCAGCGGCGGCACACGGATCTGGATCACGTTCAGCCGGTAATACAAATCCTGGCGGAAGCGTCCGCCCATGACCTCTGCGGCAAGGTCCTTGTGGGTGGCGCTCAGCAAACGCACATTGACCGGCATTTCCGCCACTGCCCCCACCGGGCGCACGGAGCGCTCCTGCAGCGCACGCAGCAGCTTGGACTGCATGGCAATGGGCAGGTCGCCGATTTCATCGAGGAAGAGCGTGCCGCCCTGGGCGGCCTGGAAGAAACCTTCGCGGTCTTCCGTGGCGCCGGTGAAGGCGCCCTTGCGATAGCCGAAGAATTCAGCTTCCAGCAGCTGCTCGGGGATGGCGCCGCAATTCACCGCGATGAATGGGTGCGGCCGACGGGCACTCACATCGTGAATGGCGCGCGCCACGAGTTCCTTGCCAGTGCCGGACTCGCCGTTCAACAGCACCGGCGCCATGCTGCGGGCGACCTTCTCGATCAACTCCCGCACCTGCCGCATGGCGGCAGATTCACCGACCAGGCGTTCCAGCGCGGAGACCGGGCCTGCGGCGGCGACACGCAGGCGCTGCACCGGTACGCGGCGTGAAGCCTCCACCATCGCGGCACCCATGGGGGTCACGGTGGGGGCGCTATGGGTGTCGGCATGAAGGTCGGACTGGGTGGCGAATGTCGGGGCGGACGTTGCGGCTGGTGCCGTCGGCGCCAAAGGCCCCGGAGACAGGGATCTGGAGCCAAACATGGTCGGCGCCGGTGGCGCGACCGGTGGAGAACTCGGCGCGCGCGCGACGGGCGCCGAGGGCGCGTCCGGCCGAGGCACCCGCCCGAGCGCGGAAGCGACCACCATGCGGAACTGACGCAGATCGACGGGTTTGGTCAGATAGTCATAGGCGCCCGCCTTGAGGGCCTCCACCGCGTTCTCCGGCGAGCCGTAGGCGGTGATGACGATGGCGCGTTCACTGCGCCCCTGCTGCTCCAGCCAGCGCAGCACATCAAGGCCGCTGCCGTCGGGCAGGCGCATGTCGGTGATGACGGCGTCGTAGCGGCGGGACTCGAGCAGCGCCAGCGCGTCTTCGACCGTGCCTGCGCTGTCCAGGGTGAAACCCTCGCGCAACAGCGTCATTTCATACAGCGTGCGCAGGTCGGGTTCGTCATCGACCACCAGCAATCGGGAATCAGCGCTCATGGACAGTTTCTTGGGCAGGGGATGGCGCGATGCGCGGCAGCAGCAGACGGAATTCGTTCAGGTGCTGCGCGTCGAGACGGTGGTAATCGATCCTCCCGCCATAGCGCTCGCTCAGTTCCCGGCAAATGTACAGGCCCAGCCCCGTTCCACGGCTTCGGGTTGAAAAGAATGGTTCGAACAAGTGTCGTTCTACCTCTGCCGGCAGGGGATCAGCGTCGCTCAGGACCGACAGTCGTATCCATTCCGCCCCCTGCTCCGCCACTTGCACCCGCACGGACGCCGCGCCAGGACGTGTATGGCGCAGGCCGTTGTCCAGCAGGTTGATGAGGATGCGGCGCAGATGCTCGGGGTCGAAGCTCACCACCGCGTGTTCACGTTCGATCTCTACCCGCAAGGGGCTGGCGTCGCCCTCCGGCAGGCGCTGCGTGGCGGCCCAATCTGCGCAATATTCACGCACCAGCGGCGAGAGCGCGAGCACCAGCGGCACCGGTGCAATGCCCGGCGCCACTTCCATCACGTCGTCCACGATGCGCTTGAGCCGCTCCACGTTGCTGGCCACCATGCGGGTGAGCTGCTCCAGGCGGGGCTGACCCGCGCAGTCTTCTTCCAGCAGTGCGTTCGCCTGCGAGATGGCGGTGAGCGGATTGCGGATTTCGTGGGCGATACCGGCAGAAACGCGTCCCATCGCCGCCAGTTTCTCCTGGCGGTTGCGGGCCTCGAGATGGCGGTTGTCCTCGACGAACAGCACACACAGATCGTCACCATCCAGCGGCCGAAGCGTGAAACGCATGCGCACATGCAGCGAACGCTGCAGACCGCCGCCGAAGTCCAGCAGCACATCGCCGCCGGCCTCGGGCCAGCTGTGTTCGGTGTAGGCCTCTTTCAGGGCGCGCAGCAGCGGTGCCCAGGAGGGGGTGGTGTCCAGGCGGAACGGGCCCGGACGCAGGGTGGCGCCTTCAGCCAGCAGCGCGCGGGCCGCCGGGTTGGCGGTACGCACCAGGCCGCGGCGGTCGGCCACCAGCACGCCCTCTTCCATTTCTTCAATCACCAGTCGGTTCAGGTCGGCCTGCTGGCGGGCGTATTCCAGGCTGCCGCGCGCGGCGCGCTCCTCACGGGCCAGCCGGCTGGACAATTCATTGGCGAGCAAGGTGACCACAAACAGGCCCACCCCCAGCAGGCCGGCCTGGCTGATGCGCAGGCCGCTGTCCAGTCCCAGCATGACCGCCCAGGCGGCCACCGCCAGAAGCTGCAGGCTGGCCAGCGCGGCGCAGGCCAGCGCCCGCAGGCGTGGCAGCAGCGCCCCGGCCATCAGCACCGGCATGAAGAGCAGCGCCCCGTAGCTCAGGCCGGCCGGGTCCAGCCATTGCAGCAGGCTGAACAGGACCAGATCCACACCCATGCTCAGGACGATCTGGCGCCAGCTCAATGTCTGGCGCTCCGGTGTGGGCGGCCAGGCGCCGCCGCCGAACCAGCGCGGAAGCATCCACGCCAGCACGGCCTGCACGCCATAGAGCAGCGAGAGCCAGGCGGCCCAGGAACTGGGCCGTGCGCCCATCAGGCTGGCCAGCGATTGGGTGGCCAGCAGTGCCAGACTCAGGGCCGCACGCGCCCCCATGAACGCGCGGTACAGGCGCTGGACGGTGCTGATACCGGTGGTGCGGGAAGACGAGTCGGAAAGCGGCATGGGGGGCGATCAAGGGCGGCGGTCAGATACGGCGACCACCTACGACATCAGGGTACGGGCGCCATGTGGCAGTCAGGACAACGCTCACCCCAGGCGGGCTTCGAAGCTGGCGCGGTGCTCGGCACTGCAGAACTGGCCGCCCCGCCCCGGCAGCGCATCGCTGGCGGGGAAGTGCATGCCACAAGCCGTGCAGCGGACCATGGCCTCCGGTTCAGGTTCCACCGGCGTGGCCGGCGGGGGGCCTGCGGGCCGTGCGGGCGACGCAGGCGATGCGGAGGGTCGGTCCGGCCGGCCACGCTTGAAGCCCAGCACAAAGAAGAACAGGGCCAGGACCAGCACCCAGAACAGCAATTTCATTTCACGCGTCCGATCACCAGGTGCGTTGCAGGATCACTTCCAGCACGAAGCGCGAGCCGGCATACGACAGCAGCAGCAGCCCGGCCCCGAAATAAAGCCAGCGGGTGGCCCGCCGCCCACGCCAGCCAAACACTCGCCGCCCGGTGAGCAGGCCGGTGAGCACCAGCCAGCCGAGCACCGCAAACAGCGTCTTGTGGTCCCAGCGCCAGGACGGCATGAAGGCCCAACCCAGCACCAGCGCCAGGGACAGCACCACCACCCCCGCGCCCACGAATTGGAAGGTGAGCCGCTCCAGCCGCAACAGCGGCGTGGTGAGCACCGGCGTGGTCAGCATGGGGCCGCCCTGCCCTTTTTGCGCCCGCATCTGCCGTTCGGCCCGGTTGAGCATCACCGCATGCATCACCGCCACCCCGCACAGGCCGTAGGAGGCCAGGCCCATGGCCCAGTGCAGCGGCGCCAGGGGTGAGCCCGCCTGTGGGCGATATTCGCCAGGAAAGAGCCACGCCACCAGCATCACCAGCAGGCCCAGGATGCTCAGCAGCCGCTGCGCGGACGGCAGCGGCAAAAAGCGGCTCTCTATTAAATAGACACCCAGCACCAGCCACAGGGTCATGGACAAGGACGGCGCGAAGCCGAAGCGGGCCGCATGCACCAGCCCGCTGGACGGCGCCGGGGCGCCGATACCGGCAATATCTGTCACCAGGGCGGCCAGGTGCAGGCACCAGGCCAACGCCAGCACAATACGCCACGTGCGGGGGCGCCGCGTGGCCCAGAATGCGGCCAGGGCGTAGGCCAATACGCCGGCAACGCTGAGCACCGTCAACAGCGCGCCGGCAGGCTGTTCTGATCCGAACGATAAAATCATCCTCAAAGTGTAATGAGACACGCCGGTTTTCCGCCGGCGTTTGAACAATGGCATCCACTCTCACCGACCGCCTGAGTCGCCTCGTCAAGACGATGCGCGGGCAAGCCCGCATCACCGAAGACAACGTGCAGGACATGTTGCGCGAGGTGCGCATGGCGCTCCTTGAGGCGGATGTGGCCCTGCCCGTCGTGCGCGACTTTGTCGCCCGCGTCAAGGAAAAAGCCCTGGGCGCGGAGGTGGTGGGTTCACTCTCCCCCGGCCAGGCCCTGGTGGGCATCGTCCACAAGGAACTCGCTGCCACCATGGGCGAGGGCATTGCGGACATCAACCTGGCCGCGCAGCCGCCCGCCATCATCCTGATGGCCGGCCTGCAGGGTGCCGGCAAGACCACCACCACCGCCAAGCTGGCCAAGCACCTGATCGAAAAGCGCAAGAAGAAGGTGCTGACGGTCTCTGCGGACGTGTACCGCCCAGCCGCCATCGAACAGCTCAAGACCGTCACTGGCCAGGCCGGTGCCGAATGGTTCCCGTCCACGCCGGACCAAAAGCCGCATGACATCGCGCTGGCCGCGCTGGACCATGCCCGCCGCCACTTCTTTGACGTGCTGCTGGTGGACACGGCCGGGCGTCTGGCGATCGACGAGGCGTTGATGGCGGAAATCCGCGACCTGCACGCCACGCTGAAGCCGGTGGAAACCTTGTTTGTCGTGGACGCCATGCAGGGCCAGGATGCGGTCAATACCGCCAAGGCCTTCCGCGAAGCGTTGCCGCTGACCGGCATCGTGCTGACCAAGCTGGATGGTGACTCGCGCGGTGGCGCGGCGCTCTCCGTGCGCCAGATCACCGGTGCGCCGATCAAGTTTGCCGGCGTCTCCGAGAAGATCGACGGGCTGGAAGTCTTCGACGCCGACCGGCATGCCGGCCGGGTGCTGGGCATGGGCGACATCGTCGCCCTGGTCGAGGAAGTGCAGAAGGGCGTGGACGTCGAGGCGGCGCAGAAGCTGGCCGAGAAGCTCAAGTCCGGCGATGGTTTCGACCTGAACGACTTTCTGGCGCAGATCTCCCAGATGAAGAAGATGGGGGGCCTGTCCGGCCTGATGGACAAGCTGCCCACGCAGATGACGGCCAAGGCCGGCCCGCAGGACATGGACAAGGCCGAGCGCGACATGAAGCGCATGGAAGGCATCCTCAACGCCATGACGGCCAAGGAGCGCCGCCAGCCCGCGCTGCTGATGGACGGCAAGTCCAAGGCCAGCCGCAAGCGCCGCATCGCTGCAGGTGCAGGTGTCCAGATCCAGGAGGTCAACCGCCTGCTGAATCAGTTCGACCAGATGCAGGGGATGATGAAGAAGATGAAGGGCGGCGGCCTCATGAAGATGATGAAGAAGCTGGGCGGCGCCAAGGGGCTGAAGGGCATGATGGGCGGCGGTGGCGGCGGCATGCCGTTCTGAGTTGCACCAGGCAAAGCAAAGGGCTCCCGAGGGAGCCCTTTTTGTTGGTTGTTCCGCCCTGGCGGCCCTGGCGACCAAGCCGGAGACCGTTCAGCAGCATCCGCTAGGCATCACTCCAGCAGTGCCAGCGCGAATTCGCGTGCGTCGAAGGTCTGCAGGTCCTCGAGCTTTTCGCCCACGCCGATGAAGTAGACCGGCACGGGCCGCTCACGGGCAATGGCCGCCAGCACGCCGCCCTTGGCGGTGCCATCCAGCTTGGTCACGATCAGGGCGGTCAGGCCCAAAGCCTCGTCGAAGGCCTTCACCTGGGTGAGCGCGTTCTGGCCGGTATTGCCGTCCACGACCAGCAGAATCTCGTGCGGCGCGCCTTCCTGCGCCTTGCCGATCACACGCTTGATCTTCTTGAGCTCTTCCATCAGGTGGAGCTGTGTGGGCAGACGGCCGGCGGTGTCGGCGATCACCACGTCAGCCCCGCGCGAGCGGCCGGCCACCACGGCATCGAACGTCACGGCGGAGGGGTCCCCCCCTTCCTGGCTGACGATCTGCACGCGGTTGCGGTCGGCCCAGACGGAGAGCTGCTCGCGGGCTGCGGCGCGGAAAGTGTCTGCAGCGGCCAGCAGCACATTGGCTTCGGCATCCGCCAGATGGCGGGTGAGCTTGCCGATGCTGGTGGTCTTGCCGGCGCCGTTCACGCCAACCACCATCATGACGGTGGGGCTGTGCTCGCCGATGACCAATTGGCGTTGCAGCGGCTTCAGCAGCTCGGTGAGCGCATCAACCAGCAGCAGGCGCACGGCGGCGGGCTCGGTGACCTTGCTGTCCTTGACGCGGCGCTTGAGGTCCTGCAGCAGGAACTCGGTAGCCTTGACGCCGGCGTCGGCCATCAGCAGGGCGGCTTCCAGCTCTTCATACAGCGCGTCGTCGATCTGCGTGCCGGTGAAGACCTGGGCGATGCTGGAGCCGGTCTTGCGCAAGCCCTGGCGGAGCTTGTCCATCCAGGACTTGCGTGCAGCCGGCTCAGCAGGTGCGACGGGGGCCGGGGCAGGCGTTGCCGAAGTGGCTGTGGGCGAGGGCTTGGCGCCAAAGACGGGAAGGGACGCTTTGGCGGTGGTGGGCGTGGCTGGAGCGGGGGCCTGGGCCGGTGTTGGTGTGGTCGCGGTGGGAGCGGGTGCTGCGACAGGCATTGCTGGCTGCACTGCTGGCGTCGCGATGACCGGTTGAACAGTGGCAACTGGGGCCTGCACGGGTGAAGCGACTTGCGGCGCTGCGAACGAAGGGCCGGAGGGCCGCGCAACAACGGGCCCTGGCGCGGACGGAGCGACGGGGGGCGGCACGGGTGCCAAGGCCGGAGCCGGAGCGGGAGCGGGAGCCAACTCAACAGCATGAGCCGGGACTGCCGCCGGGATTTCCGGTGTCGTAACAGGCGCGGCATCTGATGCCGCAACAGGCACCGGTGCGGGCGCGGCCTCGGAGCCGAAGCCCAGTTTTTTCTTGATGAAGCTAAACATGAAGGAGACTGCTCGCCGTTTCAATCGCCTTTTTCCGGCGGGGCTTGCATTGTCGTAGAAAACCTTGCTATAGTCGCGTTCTTCGCAAGGCGCTTTAGCTCAGCCGGTTAGAGCGACGGAATCATAATCCGCAGGTCCGGGGTTCGAATCCCTGAAGCGCCACCAGATAAATCAAAGGGTTACGACGCAAGTCGTAACCCTTTGTGCTTTGTGGCGACGCCACTTGTCAGAACGATCTGATATTTCTCTCTCGGAGCCCCCGCACGCCGGCCCAAAGTCGGAAGAGCAACGTCGGTCTTAGACGTGCAGCTGCTCCAGCAGAACGCCGATCTCGCCCTCCACGGCCCTGTACTCCTCCTTCACGTACGAGAGGAACTGGGGCAGTTGGAGGTGGTAGTCCTCATAGTCGGCGCGATCTCGAATCGTCGCACTCCGGAGCAGCCCCTCGTGATAGAGCACCGCGTCACGGACCGACTGCAGGAGCATCGGGGCCCAGGCATCCGGGATGGAAATCATGCGGCCTCCTTGATCGCGTTTTTTGCAAGTTCGGTCAGCAGGCGTTTGAACTGTTCAAGGGGCATATCGAACGCTGGAGCGATGGTGTAGTGGGTCGCACCAAAGGAATCGTTGAAGGCATCAAGGACGACGGCTAGTCCCTCAGGAAGGACTGAATCAACCCGGGTTGATTCAGATCGCATTCGATGCCGATCCTCAGACGCGGGAACTTGCCTCCATCGCAAATCAGCGGCAGCTCGCCGACTGAATTTCAAACACGCCGTCTCGCAACTTGCGGCTGACCATGGTGCATTGCTTGTAGCCCTCCAAGGCGTGCGTGAGCACGACGCTGGTGGCGTAGTACCCGCAGATGGCGATGGCGCCAGGTGTCGTTGGCAAGTTCCAGAGCACCGTTTCGGTCACCGTGCCCTTGGCGTCTCGCTTGGTTTTTACATCGTCGTAGATGGCACCAGCCCTTGCATCGAGCGGACCTTCATTGATGCGAAAAGCCACCAACGTGTGCTTGGGCGTCTCCTGCCCCACCGTGAAACCGGCAGGCACCTCGCCCAACTTTTGCTGCGTCTGAGGAAGTTGGGCCGGGCAACTGAAGGCCTGCGGGGCGGCGCTCACCGACGCACAAGCCAGCGACAGGGCGAGGATGGGGCCAAGCTTGATCAGCATAACAACGGGCTTGCCAAAGAAACCAGAGTGTTGGACGGTATTGTTGTTGGGCAATCGGTCACACCAAAGCATTTGCGAAAGCACCGTCCCCAGAGACCGCCACGATGAGCTTGTGCGTCGCTCGTGTGGCCGCGACATAGAAGAGCTTCGCCTCGTCTGCCGGCTCCTCCCCCCCGTGCGGCATCCGTCCCACGCCCGCAATTGCCACGACTGGAAATTCCAGGCCTTTGCTGGCGTGCATCGTCATCACCTTGATCGTGTTGGCCAGCGGATCGAAATCACCCGATCGGTGCCGGACATGATGTGGCAGCCGCCGATGGCTCAAGCTTCTGGCACATTGGTCCATCGTGCTGTGATCCCGGCACAGGATGGCCATGTCACCCCATGCATGCCCCTCCTGATGCGCGGCCGATAGGAGCCCCGCAATCGTCGTGGGCTCCTGACTCGGCGTAGGCACGCGGACGATCAATGGCTCTGGCCCCTCCCTGCCACAACTCAGTGGCTGAACCAGAGGCACTCCATCGTCATCCTGCATGTCAGGTTGGAGAAACTCGGCCGCAACGCGATTGGCGGTTTGCAGGATCTGCTTTGTGTTGCGGTAGTTGATCTTGAGAATCGTGGTGCGGCCGGCAGCTTGAATGCCCACGCTCTTGAAGCTAAAGCCGCGGGCTCGGCTCTTGCCGTAGATGTCCTGTGCGCTGTCGTACAGGATCAACAAGCTGTTGGTCTCGGGATCGACCATTTGCGTGACCAGTTTGAGCCATTCAGGTTGGAAGTCATGGCCTTCATCGACCATGACCGCTTGGTACTGTCCTGAAGGAATTTGCTTGCGGTCGACGCCGCGAATCACGTTGTGGACCATCTGGTCGAACATGCCCGGGCCTTGAGGCGGGATGGGCTGGCCGTACGCCACCAACTGCTGCCGGCACCATTTGTGGAAATTCCGGACGTGTACCCTGTCTGTCAGCCCCTTGGCGGCAAACAAGGCGGTGAGCTTCACCGCCAACGGTTCGTTGTAGCAAAGGACCAGAATCGGCCGGATGGCGTGGGCATTCGCCAGCAGCTCGGCCCGATAGCCCAGGATCATCGTCTTGCCGGAACCGGCGACCCCATGGATCACGCGGTGACCTTCCCCCAGACTGCGAGCCAGTTGCTCCTGCTGTATGTCCATCACGCGCATGATGCTGGGCAACTCTTGCGGATCCTCCGAAAGGAGGCTTCCCTGAACCGGGACTCTCACCTGCGGGAACATGATCCAGCGCACCCGTTCGAGCTGTGGCACAGAGATGGCCTTGCCGAACGCATGGGGAAACATATTCCACAATCTCTGCTGAAACGCCTCCGGCTCTGCGGACTCCAGCATTTCGTCCTTGCAGATCACGAGATGGGGCTCGATCGCCTGGTCGAGCCCTGCTTGCTCGAATTGCTTGCGGGTGATGTTGGTGAAGACAACACCACTGCCCCAGGGAAAGGCGAGCTTGCCACGGTGGGGGCCGTCGGCAAGGATCAACTCGGCGTCCCGTTCCAGGGCATTGACGACCTGAATCGCGCAGTGGCGGACCTGCATTGCCGGATTGACGACCGACTTGACTCGGTTGTCGGCGAATATGGTCCAGGTTTCCCGGCTGGCCTCCTGGATCGTATCCAGCAGCCAGTCCTTGGCCTCGAGGATCAAGATGCCGCGGCGGGGGTGAATGATGACGAAGTCGGGGTGAGTCTGCTTAGGACCGACGGGGACGTCATACCAAAGCATGTAGTCCTCATCGAGTTTGCCTTCCAGACGCTCGGCAATGCGCCGTTCGCCCGGCGTCATGCGTCCTGCACACGCGCTCATTGCGGGGATGAGTACCGCCATTGTTTTATCCTCCTTGGGTCGGAGGATAGGGGGCTATCTGGCACTGCAGACGCTTGTATACCGTGAGAAATCCACATTTGCTACGCATGGGCGCGATCAGATGTTTGTGTGGCCAAGGTCATGCTTATAGTTATCTCGTTCGATCGATTGATCTCGCGAGGATCTTTGATTGAGTAGTTCACCATCTTCTGCGGCCGCAGCTTTCACAGTCAATGCCATACCCTGACCAGTACGCCATACCGCTTGTCGACGGACACCCGAAGGCGAAGCGCCGCCGCCCGTCATCCCTGGCATGACGGGCCCAATCATGGCATTTCTGGCGGCGTCAGTACGGCGCCGTTGAACGTATGCTCATGCGCCGTCAAATCAAGACGTCAACATAGCCGCCGTATCAACTGGCCAGGGGCGGAGCTGCAGGCTGCGCCGGCTCATCGCCCAGCAGTTCCATCGCTTCGGCCGCCGCCATCGCCGCCGCATCCAGCAAAGCCTCGGTGTGCCCCTTCGCGACCAACTGCTTGCGTCGGTTGTTGGAAAGCCGTCCGGTCTCAGCGATGGCGCGCGCAGTCAACACCAGGTCGTTGTTGTTCATGTCCACCGCACTGTTCACGGCGCGGTAGATCGCGTCGTAGCGGCGAAGGAAAATCATCTCTTCGCGCAAGTCACGTTGCAGCGCCTCGCTGGCCATCCTCAAACCGAATTCGACGCAAGCCGTCGCGTCCCAATACCGGTAGATCTCCGGGTCGCCGCGAAAGTCCTGGTAAATCTCCTCGTCACCCACCCACTGCACGTCCCACAAGGCGCGGCTGCGCTTGGAGAAGCTCTGAAGTGCGGCCAGGTAGTCCTGCTCATGGCGCCTCATCGCGATGGACACCGGCAGGACCAGACCACTCTTCAGACGATGGTCCGTGCAAGCCACCTTGTGGAACAAGAAGCGTGACAACCGTCCGTTGCCATCCATGAATGGGTGGGCAAAGACAAAGGCGAAACTGACCAACGACCCCCGCACCAAAGGATCCAGCGCACTGTCGCGATGATTGGCCAGACGCATGACAGCCGCCATGACTTCATCTAGCAGTTCGGGAGGCGGTGGCAGATAGGTAACGCCCAAGGCGCCTCGGAGTTCGTTGCGAAGTCGGTTCTGCGCCTCGCGAAAATTCACAGCCTTGTCGATGGGATTCGATACCGCCAGATTCTGCAACGTCACCAAGTACTCTTCGGTAACGAGCTGACCATCGTGAGCCTTGGCCAGCATCGCAGCAAAAGCCTCCGCCTTGCCGGGCGTCGGACGCTCTCGCTCAATGGCATAGCTGTTGTCGGTCTCGCTGAGGTAGGCCCATCGAACCGCGCGGTCGAGGATGCCCTTGTCCACGCTGCCAAGAAACTCGGCCGTCTGCGCGAGCAGATCTTGCGCGAGTAAGGCCTGCACCTCCGGCGTTCGTCGAACGGTGATGCAATATTGGGGTGACCCAATTCCGTTGAAGTCGATGCGCCAGCGGGTATTGCGCTGAACGGCATCCGTCAGGTAGTCGTCCTCGTCAAACAGCTTTTCGTAGGCGCCCGTCGCAGCGGGAAGGTCCTTGAGTTCCTCCCCGTTGGCAATTTCCCAGAGATAGCATGCCGTTCTTGCGAAGCGGCTACTTGGAGCCGCTGCAAACGCGTTGGCGACGTCGGCACCGGGAATGCGCCGCAGAGAGGCGATCGCGGCGGCCAGGTTCAGTCCTTCATGCTTGAGCGCGAAGAACAGGTGATCGAGGGGCTCATCCGATGCGGGCGCGACCGATGACGGCACAAGAATCGCGTCAGGTTGATGAGAAATGCGGCTGACCGAAGCGATGCGTGCGGTTCGCTCGGGCGGAAAGACGGCTGTCTTCAGTGTCGAGGCAAGAAATTCGTACCCAAGGTCCCGAGTCGCCATTTTTTTCTCCGCTGAGCTGAGAAATTTATACGAAATCGCTGTTTCTCTTGGATTTTTCTTCGAAAATTAGATTTCAGCCACTTTTCCCTACAAATTGGTCTTGAAGCGGCGCCGCAGAGCGTTTGAGGAATCATCCGAAACGACTTAACGGTCGGTTTTTTTCTCCGGAAGCACCGGAAAATTCTCTGAATTCTCGGATTTCGCCAGATTTCTCTTCGCAAAGAACGACTGACGAACACGCAAAAACAAGCCCACCTTCGAACACCGAAGTTCAGCACAAGCGCGCTTGCGCATCACGCTAGTGGAGAAGTGCCCGCAGATCACCGCTCCTCAGCGCCCGCCCTAAAGATCAGTCGCTCAGACACTCAGCGGCAGCTCGCCTCTTCCAGCCGGAACTGGGTATCCCGCGTGCGGCGGCTCACGGCTTTGCACTCGGTGTAACCCGTCAGCGGGCGCGTGAGCACCACGGATGTCCGGTAGTACGAGCACACCGCATAGGCGTCCTGCAACGGCTTGACCTGCCAGACCAAGGTCGACGTGACATGGCCTCGTGCGTCCTTTTTCTCCGTCACATCGTCATAGATGGCGCCGTCGGATTTGGAGACCGGACCCAGGTTGATCGTGAACCCATTCAGGTGGTGGCGAGATTCGCCAGGCCCTTCCACAGCGGCCTGCCAGCCGGCCGGCGCCTGCCGGGCTTGCTGGTCAACGCCAACGAGCTCCGTCGGGCATGAGAACGGCTCAACGGCCGCCATGGCCGATGCACCGATGCCCATCAGCGCCACCACGGACGCTTTCAAGAAGAAGTTCACCATTGGATGGTCGCGTAGCTGCCGCCGTTGTAGAAATAGGTGTCGGGCTTGCCGTGCGCCTTGGGATCAAAGTAGACCTCGCGCTCCTTGATCTCGGCCACGCCACGGTATTGCTCAACGTTGGTGAAGCCTATCACCACGCCACTCTTGTCCTTCACCACCCCCGAATAGAACCCGGAGTGTTGGCCCGTGGACCCGTTGGGATAGAAGTTCTCTGCATTCCATCCACTGGCGATGGGCGTACCGATGGCCAGCGACTCCACCACGGCCGAGGTCAGCGCCATGCCCTTCTTCCAGTTGTTCGGCTGGGTGCGCGGCGCGTTCGCCAGTGCCTTCACCAGTTCGGCGCATTGGATCGCACCGTCGGGCCGCTTGACCGGTTCCTTCTTGATGAAGGTCTTGATGTTCAGGACAGCACCAAAGTGCTCGAAATACGCGTGGGCAGTGATGGCAGCAGCAGACATGAACGGGACGACACGGAGGGTAACGGTGCATGGACTCTAGCGATCAAGGACCACGCGGCCCTCGGACCTTGGTCATGTCGGCGCGGCCGGTTCCGTCACCACTTGTATCGTTCGTGCCAGAGTCAACATTCCATGCACGGCTGAATCTGGGCTGCCGCAAGTGCACCCCGGCGCTTTGTAGCAAGCCCGTGTAGTCGCCTGCGTGCAAGCCTACAAATCCGCAAATCGCCCGAAACGCCCACCACGCCTAATCCCTGGCATCGACTTCACAGGTCTGCGCATGCCAACCCTCCGTCACATCCCTCTGCTGCTTGGCGCCCTGCTCGCCGCCACAGCGGCCTCCGCCGCCTTTGCCGCCTGCCCCGAAGGCGGTGGTGACCAGAACCGCCCCAAGGGCCCGCCGCCAGAAGCGGTGGCAGCGTGCAAGGGCAAGACCGCCGGTGCCACCGTCACCCTCACCATGCGTGACGGCAAGACCATGAGCGGTGTCTGTGAACAGCAGGGCGGCGTGTTGGCAGCACGCCCGCAAGGCATGGGCGGCAAGCCGCCAGAGGGCGGCCGTAAAGACGGTGGTGGCGGTGGTGGTCGTGGCGGCATGCCGCCGCCACCCGATGGCGCCGGCTCCGCGCCCCCTCCCCCACCGCGCTGCGGAAACGAGGGCGCCGCCTCCAGGTAAGGCGCGCATGGGTCTGCGTCCGCGTCAGCGCTTTCGTCAGGGCGGTCCATCAGCCGATGCGCGCAGATATGGCTCTTGCCCGAGCCACAATGGCCCCATGCCCCGCCGCCGCAACATCAACTTCAATGCCGACGCCCCGCAGGTCGCCCGCGACCTGATCGGGGCACTGCTGTTGGTGGATGGCGTTGGCGGCCTGATCGTGGAGACCGAGGCCTACGACATGGCCGACCCCGCCTCCCACAGCCACGGCGGCCCGCGGCCCCGCAACCTGTCCTTGTTCGGCCCGCCGCGCCATGTCTATGTCTACCGCTCCTACGGCATCCACTGGTGCCTGAACCTGGTCTGCCGTGAGGCGGGCCATGGCGCCGGGGTGTTGATCCGCGCCATCCAACCCACTCACGGGCTGGATGTGATGCGCCAGCGCCGCGGCCTGCAGGATGAACGTGTGCTCTGTTCCGGCCCCGGCCGGGTGGCGCAGGCGCTAGGCATCACCCGCGAGCACGATGGTCTGCCGGTCGATCAGCCGCCGTTTGAACTGCAGCCCGCCAGTGCCCGCACGGACGTGATCGCCGGTGTACGCATCGGCATTTCCAAGGCGATCGACCTGCCCTGGCGCTTCGGCCTGGCCGGGTCACGCTTTGTGAGCCGGCCGTTTCCCGTGGTGCCGATGTCCTCGGCATCCGCAGAATCGGCCGACTGATGAGAGCCGCGTCGCTTCCCGCGACGCCACCAGGTCCAGCGTGTCAGGTCACCGGCGCCGGATTGAAAAGCACCAGCGCGTTGTGCAGCTGATGCCGCTCCGCCCAGGTGCGGCGGCCGCTGGCCACGTCCAGCATCATCTGGAACATTTCCCAGCCCATTTCGGCGATGGACTTCTCACCATCGGCGATCAGGCCCGCATTGATGTCCATCAGGTCATGCCAGCGGCGTGCCAGGTCGGACCGCGTGGCCACCTTGATCACCGGGCATTCCGCCAGGCCATACGGTGTGCCCCGGCCCGTGGTGAACACATGCATGTTCATACCTGCGGCCAGTTGCAGCGTGCCGCAGATGAAGTCACTGGCCGGCGTGGCCGCGTAGATGAGGCCACGTTGGCCATTGAGCTTGTCGCCGGGCGACAGCACGCCGCTGATGGGCGCGCTGCCGCTCTTGACGATCGAGCCCATGGCCTTTTCCACGATGTTGGACAAGCCGCCCTTCTTGTTGCCCGGCGTCGTGTTGGCGCTGCGGTCCACACTGCCGCGCTGCAGGTAGGCGTCATACCAGGCCATCTCGCGGATCATCGCGTCCGCGACTTCCGGCGTGCTGGCCCGTGAGGTCAACTGGGCGATGCCGTCGCGCACCTCGGTGTTCTCACTGAACATCACGGTGGCGCCGACGCGCACCAGCAAGTCGGCACAGAACCCCACCGCCGGGTTGGCGGTGACGCCGGAGAAGGCATCGCTGCCACCACACTGAACCCCCACCACCAGCTCGGATGCGGGTACGGTTTCACGGCGGCGCGCATTCAGCCGTTCCAGATGCCGGCGGGCAGTCTTCATGATGGACTCCACCATGGACATGAATCCGACGTGCTCGTTGTCCTGCAGGCACACCACATCCAGCCCGGCATGTTCGTCACGCTGATCGCTGATGGGGATCACGCCGGGGGGCATCAGGCGTTCGGGCTGCAGCTTCTCGCAGCCCAGGCTGACCACCATCACCTCGCCGCCAAAGTTGGGGTTGAGGCTGATATTGCGCAAGGTCCGGATGGGGATGATGGCGTCCGGTGCATCGATGGCCACCCCGCAGCCATAGGTGTGCTCCAGGGACACCACATCATCCACATGCGGATACAGCGGCAGCATCTCTGACTTGATGCGCTTGACCGCAAATTCCACCACCCCCGCCACACACTGCACGGTGGTGGTGATGCCGAGGATGTTGCGTGTCCCCACCGAGCCATCCGCGTTGCGGAAACCTTCAAAGGTGTAGCCCTCCAGCGCTGGCAGGGGCGCTGGCTTGACGGTGGCCTTGGGCAGACCTTCCAGCTCGCGCGCCTCCGGCATGCGCAGCAGGCGCTCATGCACCCAGCTGCCAGCCTCGATGGGTTGAACGGCATAACCGATGGGCACGTTGTAGCGCAGCACGGCCGCTTCGGCCGGCAGGTCCACCAGCGCCACCTTGTGGCCCTGCGGCACCTTGTCCTTCAGCACCAGGCCGCTGGGCAGCACGGTGCCCGCTGGCAGGCCCCCGTCGTTGGCCACGATGGCGACGTTGTCCGCCTCGTGGATCTGAATGGTCAGCGGAGAAGTGGCAACGACGGTATTCATGATCGCGGTCCTGATGGCGGGCCCCGGTGTGTTCGCCGCCGGCCGGGGTTGGGCCGGCTGGTGGCGATCGGGGCAGCTGTCGTGAAGGAAGGTCCTGGGGCCGATAACGACAAGATTCGACTGGATTCGGCGGGATTCGCGTCAGTTCTTGAGCTGCACGCGCTTGATCTCACCCACCACCAGCAGGTAGCTGACCACGGCGATCACGGCATGGGCGCCGACAAACACCAGGGCACCATTGAAGGAATGGGTGGTCTGCACGATGTAGCCGATCACGATCGGGGTCGTAATGCCGGCGATGTTGCCGAACGTGTTGAACAGCGCGCCGCTCAGGCCGGCGATCTCCTTGGGCGAGGTGTCCGAGACCACCGCCCAGCCCAGCGCACCCAGGCCCTTGCCGAAGAAGGCCAGTGCCATGATGGCGACCACGAGGGACTGCACATCCACATAGTTGCAGGCCACCATGGAGGTCGACAGCAGCATGCCGATGACGATGGGGACCTTGCGGGCAAAGGTCACCGAGTGGCCGCGACGCAGCAGCCAGTCCGACACCACCCCGCCCAGCACACCACCTGCAAAGCCGCAGATGGCCGGCAGGGCCGCCACGATGCCGGCATTCAGAACCGTCATGCCGCGTTCCTTCACCAGGTAGACCGGGAACCAGGTGAGGAAGAAGTAGGTCAGCGTATTCACGCAGTACTGCGCGATGTAGACCCCCAGCAGCATGCGGTTGGTGAGCAACTGCTTGAGGTAGGCCATCTTCGGGCCGGCGGCCTTCGCATCCTTCGCATCACGGCCCGACAGCAAGGCGCCGCCGGCTTCGATGTGCTGGCGCTCCGCCTGGCTCACACCAGGATGCTCATGCGGGCTGTTGTGCATGGTCTTGAGCCACACCACGCTGAGCACGACGCCCAGGGCACCCATGAAATAGAACACATCCTGCCAACCCATCGCGTGCACGATCCAGGCCATGATCGGCGCGAACAGCACGGTGGCGAAGTATTGGGCGGAATTGAAGATGGCGGAGGCCGTGCCACGCTCGGCCACCGGAAACCAGGCTGCCACGATGCGGCCATTGGCGGGGAAGGACGGCGATTCCGCCAGGCCCACCATGAAGCGCAGCGCAAACAGCGCAAACACGGCCGTACCCACATCAAAGTAATGCACGGTGCCTTGCAGCATGGTGAACAAGGACCAGAGCAGGATGCTCCAGGCATAGACCTTCTTGGCGCCGAAGCGGTCCAGCAACCAGCCGCCGGGCAGTTGGCCCGCGACGTAGGACCAACTGAACGCCGAGAAGATGAAACCCATCTGCACGGCGCTGATACCCAATTCCTTGGAAAGCACCGGTCCGGCGACGCCGACGGTGGCCCGGTCGGCATAGTTGAGCACCGTCACGATGAAAAGCATCGCGAGGACGCCGAAGCGGGTGCGGGTGGTCGTTGCGCCCGAGGCCGCGGAAAGCGAAATCTGCATGTTGTCTCCAGGGGTCTGGTCGGTCGATCTATGCCGACCTGGTACCGTTACCATGAAAATATGATACCGGTACCAACTCTTGAGTCAACGCCGCCTCGGGTAAACCACGAGGTGTTCGAAAGCCGGATTTGATGGATCTTGAAGGGCCTCCCCGTTCGGGGAATTGCCTCGAGGATTTCGCGGGAAGGACGCCACACTTTGCGCGGCACTCGCCCTTGATGCCGCTGGCGCTGACGGCAAACACGAGCCCATCAGCGTGAACCCGAATAATGCGAAACATTCCTATTTGAGAACTTTTCGCAGTCATGTCGTCCTCCCGCTTTGCTTGTCACGCCGATCCTGTCCGCCGCTCCACGCCCTCTTCCCACCGGCGCCGTGCTTTGGCGCCGACGCCGCTGATCCTGTCGCTGCTGGCCGCCCTGCATGGCGGGGCCTTTGCCCAGACCGCGGCAGCGGCGGCCGCTGCGGCTCCGGTGCCTGCTTCGGCAGCCAGCCCGGCAGACGGTCAGCCAGACAGCGGCCCAGCGCAACCGCGCCAGTTGGAGAAGGTGGTGATCGAGGCCAGCGCCGATGCGTCCGCCAAAGGCTTGCCCAAGGCCTATGCCGGGGGCCAGGTGGCACGGGGCAGCCGCATCGGGCTGCTGGGCAACCAGGACATCATGGAAACGCCATTCAACACCACGGCCTACACCAACGAACTGATCCAGAACACCCAGGCCCGCAGCGTGGGCGACGTGCTGCTGAACGACCCGGCCGTGCGAGTGGCACGGGGCTTCGGCAACTTCCAGGAGTCGTACTTCATCCGCGGCTTCATTCTGAACTCGGACAGCGTGGCCTACAACGGCCTGTATGGCCTGCTGCCGCGCCAGTACATCTCGGCCGAGCTGTTCGAGCGTGTGGAAGTGCTGCGTGGGGCCTCGGCCTTCCTGAACGGTGCCACGCCCAATAGCGACGGCATCGGGGGCTCCATCAACCTGCTGCCCAAGCGCGCCCCCAGCCAGGCCCTTAGCCAGTTGACCGTGGGCACCGCCAGTGGCGGCCAGACCTACCTGGCCGTGGATCTGGCCCGCCGCTTCGGCCCGGACAACAGCACCGGCATTCGCGTCAATGCCGCCACGCGCAGCGGCGACACCTCCGTGGACCGTGAGTCCGTCGAGATGGGCATGGCCGCGGTGGCACTGGATTGGCGCAGCCGCGACGTGCGCCTGTCGGCCGACATCGGCTACCAGGACCACCAGCTCAAGCGCGCACGCACCAACGTCACCCTCTCGACAGCGGCCACCGCCTCGATTACCGGCATCCCCAAGACACCGGACGGCGACGCCAACTGGGCCCAGCCCTGGAGCTATTCCAAGGAACGCGACACCTTCGGCACCATCCGTGGCGAGGTAGACCTGGACCGCCTCGGTGCCAAGGACTGGACCGCCTGGTTCGCCATGGGTGCCCGCAACAGCGCCGAGGCCAATTCGCTGGCGAACCTGACGCTCACCAATTCCACCACCGGCGCCGGCACCACCTATCGGTTCGACAACACACGTGAAGACCATGTGCACACCGGCGAAATCGGTCTGCGCGGGCAACTGCGCACCGGTGGCATCCGCCACGAACTGGTGGCCTCGGCCAACGCGTTCAAGCTGGACAAGAAGGCGGCCTACGGCTCGTCGCCCTCCTCCGGCGTGAACCTGCTGCAGACCAACCTCTACACACCGGTGGACGCCACCATGCCGGCGCTGACCACCATCGCCAACCAGCTCGAGAACCCGGGCACCACCGGCATCACCTACCTGCGCAGCGTCGCACTGGCCGACACGCTGGTGGCGCTGGACGATCGCCTGCGTGTCACGCTGGGCCTGCGGCATCAGCAGCTGGACATCCGCACCTATGCGTACAACACCGGCACCCAAAGCTCCGGATACAGCCCCAGCCGCACCAGCCCGATGGCGGGGGTGATCTACCGCTTCACGCCGTCCTGGTCGGCCTACGCCAACTACATCGAAGCCCTGACGCAGGGTGAAACGGCCAGCGCGACCACGGCTGGGGCCAACCTGGGCGGCATCACCCTGCCCCCCTATGTCTCGCGTCAGAAGGAACTGGGCCTGAAGTACGACGGCGGACGCATCGGCGGCACGGTGGCGCTGTTTTCGACGGCCAAGCCTCGGGCTGTGACGGTGTACAACGTCAGCTTCACCGCCGAAGGCGAAGATCGCCACCAAGGCGTCGAGTTCACCGCCTTCGGTGAGATCACCCGCGACTGGAAGCTGCTGGGCGGCTTCACCTGGCTGGACGCCGAGCAACGTCGCACCGGTGCCCCCACCACGGAGGGCAAGCAGGTGATCGGCGTGCCGCGCCGCATGCTGAACCTGGGCACCGAGTGGAATGTGCCGGGTCTGGAGGGCCTCACGCTGGATGCCCGCATGGTCGCCACCAGCCCTGTGGCCGCCAATGCCATCAACACGCTGAACGTGCCGGGCTGGACTCGCCTGGACGCGGGTGCCCGCTACACCATCGACTTCCGGGGCCACCTGATGACCCTGCGAGCCCGGGTGGACAACGTCGCCAACCGCAGCTACTGGGCTTCGGCCGGCGGCTACCCCGGCAGCGGCTACTTGGTGCTGGGCACCCCACGCAGCGTGACGGTCAGCGCCTCCATGGACTATTGAGAACCGGGCGAACCCAGGGAGGGGGTCCGCCAAGCTTGGCGGACCCGCATAATCGGCGGCAGCACAAGCCTGGGCGCACAGACGCCCGCCGCAGGGGGAAACCATGAGTACCGATCTCGTGTTCGCCGATGAACTGCCCGACGAGGGGCTCGGCGACGGCAGCCGACAGCGACCGCTCGCGCCCTGGGTGGTGATGATCGTGGATGACGATCCGGCGGTTCACCAGGTCACGCAGTTGGTCATGGACGACTTCGAGTTCGCCGGCCGCAAACTGCAGTTTCTCAACGCCTATACCGCCAGCGAGGCGCGCGACCTGCTGCGAAGCCGTCGGGACGTGGCGCTGATTCTGCTGGATGTGGTGATGGAATCTGAGCATGCCGGGCTGGATTTGGCGCGCTTCATCCGCGAGGAGATCGGCAACCGGCATGTGCGCATCGTGCTGCGCACCGGGCAGCCCGGCCAGGCGCCCGAAGAGGACGTGATCAAGTCCTACGACATCAACGACTACAAGGAAAAGACCGAGCTGACCAAGCGCAAGCTGATCACTGTGTTCTATTCCGCGCTGCGCTCTTACCGCGACATCATCATCATTGATCAGTCGCGCCAGGCGCTGCGCCGCTCCATCGAAGCCATCACGCACATCCACGATGCCGCCAACCTGCGTCTGCTGGCCTCCGCGCTGCTGGCGCAACTGGCCCACCTGCTGGGTTATGAGGCCGAGGGGCTTTGCGCCAGCCGGATGTCGGCCTATGCGGCGTCCCATGGCGAAGGGCCTTACCGGGTGCTGGCAGCTACCGCCCAGTTCCAGGGGCTGCTGGACGATTCAGCGGTAGGGGACCTGCCCTCGGAGGTCCGGGATGCGCTGGCCCACGCCCTGAAGACCCGCCAGAGCCAGTTCGACAGCGAGCGCTTCGTCGGCTACTACCGCACCCACTCGGGCAACGAGAGCCTGCTGTACATGACCTTTTCCGATCCGATCGACACGGATGGGCAGGAGCTGCTGCAGATCTTTTGCGCCAATGTGGCCATCGCCTACGAGCGTCTGCTGGCGTCACCGGCAGGCAGCGCCCCGACGGCTTGAGACCGCACCGTATCATCGCCGCCGTCGTTTTCTCTGTCCGGCGGTCGCCTGGGCGACCCGCATCATGCTGCATCACCTCCGCCTGTTCCTGATCGCCCTGCAGTTCTTCACCCGTGTGCCGATTCCACGCTGGGTCGGGTTCCAGCCCGAATGGCTGCAGCAATCCGCCCGTTATTTCCCGCTGGTGGGGGCGGTGGTGGGGGCCTGGTCGGCCTGCGTGCTGTGGGCCGCGCTGCTGGTCTTCCCGGCCACCGTGGCGGTGGTGCTGGCCATGGCGGCAAGCGTGTGGCTAACCGGCGGCTTCCATGAAGACGGCCTGGCTGACACCTGTGACGGCCTGGGCGGCGCGGTGAGCCGTGAGCGCGCCTTGGAGATCATGAAGGACTCGCGCCTGGGGAGCTACGGCGCCCTCGGGCTGGTGTTCGTGCTGGGCCTGAAAGCCGCCGCCCTGCTCGGCCTGGCCGATGCAGATGCCACGCTGGCGCTGGTCGCCATCGTCTGGTCCCACCTGGCGTCACGCGCGGCCCCGGTGTGGCTGATGCACGCACTGCCTTATGCCGGCGACGCCGCACACGCCAAGGCCAAACCCTTGGCCACGCAGATCAGCGGCGGTGGGCTGGTGGTGGCGCTGGGGTCGGTGCTTGTCGCTTCGGTGGTGTGGGCCTGGCTGTTGCCGGACGACATTCCGCTGCTGCTGGGGGCGCTGCTGACCTGTGCCGGGCTGACCTTTTATATGCAGTCGATGCTGGACCGCCGCCTGGGCGGCTACACCGGGGACAACCTGGGTGCCACACAGCAGGTGGTGGAGGTGGGCGCGCTGCTGGCGATCCTCGGCCTCGCAACGGTGTTCTGATCCGGCCTCATCGCCATGAAGCGCCAGCCCACCGAACGCCTGCGAGCGGACGCCGCGTCCGATGGACACACGCTCTTCGTCTGGCGGCATCCTCGCCCGGAAGGCGCCAAAGGGCTGTGTGTGGGCGCTGGCTGCGATCTGCCGGTATCAACTCGCCGGGCCAAGCGCTTGGCCCGGCGCATTCAGGCCCACGCGCGCCGTCATCAGCTGCCCCACGAGATCTGGACCTCCGGGTTGCGCCGCTGCGCGGAGGTCGGCCGCTGGCTACGTCGCTGGGGCTGGCGCCACCACATCGATGCCGCCCTGCGTGAGCTGGATTTCGGGCGTTGGGATGGCCGTCCGTGGGCGGAGATTTCCAAGGCCGAAATCGATACCTGGGTCCAGGACTTCGCCACGGCCACGCCGGGCGGCGGTGAAAGCCTGGTCGCTTTGCTCGCCCGCGCATCCAGCTGGACGGGGGGCCAATTGGTGGTCAGCCACGGCGGATGGATGCTGGCGCGCCGTTGGATGGCTGAGCATCCTGGCCAGACGCCGTCAGCGGATCAATGGCCGGCACCGCCTGCGTACGGCGCGTGTTGGGCACTGCCTTCTGCAAGGTCCATCGCAGCGGCGGCCGGCGCGACGTTCCGCCCCCAGTCCCAGGGCGGCCCATCCGGCGCTCAATCCGCTCAATCCGGTGCTCAATCCGGCGCCGCATCCAGCGCTGTATCCGGCCCCTGAGACCGCTTCCGCTGGCGAGCCAGGCTCGACCTCAGGCCGCCTGTGCGGTCAGCCGCAGATACTTCTCCATCAGCGTCTCCCGCGTCTCCACATGCGCCGGATTCACCGGGATGCAGGCCACCGGGCACAACATGACGCACTGCGGCTCGTCGAAGTGGCCGACGCACTCCGTGCACTTGCCGTGGTCGATCTGGTAGTAGTCCTCGCCCATGGAGATGGCGTTGTTGGGGCACTCCGGCTCGCACACGTCGCAGTTGATGCATTCATCGGTGATCATCAAGGCCATGTCTGGTACTCCTGGCGCATCACCGCCGGGCCTTGCGGCCGGGCGGCGCCACGCATCATTCCTTGCCCGGCACCTGGGCCAGGCGTTCCTGCAGACGCTCGCGCACCAGCGGTGACACGAACTTGCTGACGTCCCCGCCCAGCGTGGCGATCTCCCGCACGAAGGTGGAGGAGATGAACTGGTAGTGGTCGGACGGCGTGAGGAACACCGTCTCCACATCCGGCATCAGTTGCCGGTTCATGCCCGCCATCTGGAACTCGTATTCGAAGTCCGAGACGGCGCGCAGCCCCCGCACCACCACCTTGCCGCCCTTTTCCAGCACGAAGTTGCGCAACAGGCCTTCAAAGGCCACCACTTCCACGTTGGGATAAGGCGCCACAGTCTTGCGCGCCATGTCCAGCCGCTCTTCGACACTGAACATGGTGCGCTTGTGATGCCCTGCCGCCACCGCCAGGATGAGACGCTCGAAGAGACGGCTGGCACGGCGCACCAAATCCTCGTGGCCCAGCGTCAGCGGGTCGAAGGTTCCGGGATAAACGGCGGTCAGCAGGGTCTGGGAGGTCAAGATCGCGCTCCAGGCGTCGGCAAAAGACCCGATTATCCGATGCGCTGGAACAAGCGGTAGTGGACGGCCCCCGCACGCCCTTCCCGCCATAGGGACAGGCCCAGTTCGGCCGGCGGTTCCACCGGCGCCGGGGACTCCAGGTAGAGCAGCCCATTGGGCACCAGCAGCCGCGAAGCCGCTCGAAGCGCCGCCTGGAACAGGTCTTGCGCAAAAGGCGGGTCCAGCAGCACCAGGTCCAGGGAGGCGGGCGCCGCCCGGCCCATCCAGGCCAGGGCATCCGCCACCTCGACCCTCATCGGCACCGTGCCGTCCTTGTCCAGGCGCTGGTGGTTGGCCCGCAGCTGGGCCGCCAGGCTGGGATCGCGCTCCAGCAGGGTCACCTGGGCAGCCCCGCGTGAAGCCGCCTCAAACCCCAGCGCGCCACTGCCCGCAAAGGCGTCCAGCACCCGCCAGCCGGCCAGGTCCTGGCCCAGCCAGTTGAACAAGGTTTCACGCACACGATCCGGCGTGGGGCGCAGGCCGGGCTTGTTGGCCACCGGCAGCTTGGAGCGCTTCCAGGCGCCGCCCACGATACGCACCTCGCTGGAGCCACGGACGGCCGGTGCCGCGCTGCGGCCGGAGGCGCCACCGGGGCTTTTCTGGTCTTGCGAAGCTTTGCCCCTGGCCCCGCTGGGCCGGCGTTCCTGTGCTGTCATTGGCGAACCGCAATGCCCTGGCTGGCCATCAGCGCCTTCGCCTCCCCGACCGTGTGATCACCATAGTGGAAGATGCTGGCCGCCAGCACCGCATCGGCGCCGCCGACCTTGATGCCATCCGCCAGGTCCTGCAGCGAGCCGACACCGCCGGAGGCGATCACCGGCACCGGCACGGCGTCCGCCACGGCACGTGTGAGGGCCAGGTCAAAACCGCTGCGGGTGCCGTCGCGGTCCATGCTGGTCAGCAGGATCTCGCCAGCACCCAACGTGGCCATGCGGCTGGCCCATTCCACGGCGTCCAGGCCCGTGTTCTTGCGCCCGCCATGGGTGTAGACCTCCCAGCCGGTGCCATCAGCACGGCGCTTGGCGTCAATGGCCACGACGATGGCCTGCGCACCATACCGGTCGGATGCGGCTCGGATGAGCTCGGGGTCCGACACCGCTGCCGAGTTGAAGCTGACCTTGTCCGCCCCCGCATTGAGCAGCCGGCGCACATCCGCCACCGAGCGGACACCACCGCCCACCGTCAACGGAATGAACACCTGCGAGGCCACCGATTCGATGATGGGCAGGATCAGGTCTCGCCCATCGCTCGTGGCGGTGATGTCCAGGAAGGTGAGTTCGTCGGCGCCCTGCTCGTTGTAGCGGGCGGCGATTTCCACCGGATCCCCGGCGTCGCGCAGCTCAACGAAATTGATGCCCTTGACGACACGACCGCCGGTCACGTCCAGACAGGGAATGATGCGTTTGGCCAGCAAGAAGTCAGTCCCCGTTCAATTCATCCGCGCGATTCTGTCCCGCGGTGAAGTCCAGATCGCCCGTATAGATGGCGCGACCGCAGATGACGCCTTGCACTCCTTCGGACTCCACGGCGCACAGCGCCTCGATGTCCGCCAGGTTGGACAGGCCACCCGACGCAATCACGGGAATGCTCAAGGCCTGGGCCAGGCGCACGGTGGCATCGATGTTGACGCCCGTCAGCATGCCGTCACGGCCGATGTCGGTGTAGATGACACCTTCAATGCCGTAATCCTCGAACTTACGCGCCAGGTCCACCACTTCGTGGCCGGTGAGCTTGCTCCAGCCGTCGGTGGCCACCTTGCCGTCCTTGGCGTCCAGGCCCACGATGATGTGGCCGCCGAACGCGGAGGCCGCGTCCTTCAGGAAGCCCGGGTTCTTGACCGCAGCGGTGCCGATGATCACGTACGACAGGCCGTCGTCCAGATAACGCTCGATGGTGTCCAGGTCGCGGATGCCGCCCCCCAGCTGCACCGGGATCTCGTCACCCACCTCGCGGAGGATGGCCCGGATCGCGGGCTCGTTCACCGGCTTGCCGGCAAACGCTCCATTGAGATCCACCAGATGCAGGCGCCGTGCGCCGGCATCGAGCCAGCGGCGTGCCATCTCGGCGGGATCTTCGCCAAAGGTGGTGGAGTTGTTCATATCGCCTTGTTTGAGGCGGACGCACTTGCCGTCTTTCAGGTCAATCGCGGGAATCAGCAGCATGGCCGAAGATGCGGGTGAAAAATGTGGATGAAAAGGGTGGAGGAGAGAAAGTCAGGGCTTCCAATGCAGGAAGTTGCGATAGAGCGAGAGCCCGAACGCGGCACTTTTCTCAGGGTGAAACTGCGTGGCAAAAATGTTATCCCGCGCCACGGCGCAGGTAAAGCGCAAGCCGTAATCGCTCTCACCGACGCTGTCGTCCGACGCCGACGTCTGCGCATAGAAACTGTGTACGAAATAGAACCAACTGTCGTCGGGAACCTCTCCCCACACCGGATGCGCTCGCATCTGGTGCACGCGGTTCCACCCCATCTGGGGGACCTTGTAACGGCTGCCATCCGGCTGCAGCTGGCCCGCCAGCTGGAAACGCTGCACGCGGCCGGGGATCAGGCCCAGGCCCGGCGTGTCCTGTTCCTCGCTGTGGTCCAGCAGCATCTGCATGCCCACACACACGCCCATGAGCGGCTTGTTGGCGGCGGCCTGCAGCACGGCCTCCTTCAGGCCGGAGTCGCTGAGTTCCCGCATGCAGTCCCGCATGGCCCCCTGCCCAGGCAGGACCACCCGTTCGGCGGCCGCCACCTCTTCCGGCCGGGAGGTGATGATCACCTGCACGCCCTGCCCCTGGGCCGCATGCTGCACGGCCTGCGAGACCGAACGCAGGTTGCCCATGCCGTAGTCCACCACGGCGACGGTTCGGGCCTGCGTCATTAGAGCGTCCCCTTGGTGGAGGGGATCACGCCCGCCGAGCGGGGGTCCAGCGTCATCGCCATGCGCAGTGCGCGGCCGAAGGCCTTGAACATGGTCTCGCACTGGTGGTGGGCGTTATGGCCCTTCAGGTTGTCCACATGCAGCGACACCAGGGCGTGGTTGACGAAGCCCTGGAAGAACTCATAGGTCAGCTGCGTGTCGAAGGCGCCGACGCTGCCTGCCGTGAAACGCACGTCCATGGCCAGGCCCGGACGTCCGGAGAAGTCCACCACCACGCGGGAGAGTGCTTCGTCCAGCGGCACATAGCTGTGGCCGTAACGGGTGAGGCCCTTCTTGTCGCCGATGGCCTGGGCCACCGCCATGCCCAGCGTGATGCCCACATCCTCCACCGTGTGGTGGCCGTCGATGTGCAGGTCGCCCTTGGCCTCGATGTCCAGGTCGATCAGCCCGTGGCGGGCGATCTGGTCGAGCATGTGGTCGAAGAATCCAATGCCGGTGGACAGGTTGGCCTGGCCGGTGCCATCCAGGTTCACGCGGACGCGAATCTGGGTTTCCTTGGTGTCGCGGCGGACTTCAGCGATGCGTTCGGCGCTCATGATGCTTCCAGGGACGAGGTCGGGATCAAAAAGAAGGGAGGGGCAAACGGGAGCTCTTGGCTCTGCAGGTGCTCAGCCTGCCACAGATGGGGCCAGCTCCGCCAGCGCGCCGCGCAAGGCAACCAGCAGCGTGTGGTTCTCCTGGGGCGTGCCCACGGTCAACCGCACACAGCGGGCCAGCAGCGGATGCATGCGGGAGACGTCCTTGATCAGCACGCCGCGGGCCTTGAGTGCGGCGTGCACGGCACCGGCATCCGGCACACGGACAAGAATCATGTTGCCTTCACTGGGGAAGACCTGAACACCGTCCAGCGGCCGGAGTTCGGTCAGCAGCCGGTCTCGCTCGGCGCGCAGTTCGGCGGCCTGGCGCTCGTAAACCTCGGCATGCTCCAGCGCAAACAAGCCGGCTTCCGCGTTCAGGACACTGATGTTGTAGGGCGGGCGCAGCTTGTCCACCTGGTGGACCAGGTCGGCATGGCCCATCAGGTAGCCGATACGCACACCGGCCAGACCGAACTTGCTCATGGTGCGCATGACCAGCACATGGTCGTAGCGGTCCAGGAGTCCCATGGCGTTCCGGGAGGCGAAGGGCTGGTAGGCCTCGTCGATGACCACCAGACCCGGCGCCGCCTGGGCGATCCGGTCGATGACATCGGCATCCCAGAGGTTGGCGGTCGGGTTGTTCGGGTAGGCCAGGTAGATCAGTGCGGGCTGGTGCAGCGCCATGGCGGCCAGCATGGCGGCCTCGTCCAGCTCGAAGCTGTCGGTCAGCGGCACACCCACAAACTTCAGGCCCAGGTAACGGGCCGACAGCTCATACATCACAAAGCCGGGCAGCGGCGCCATCACCGTGGCGCCGGGCTTCGCGACGGCCAGGGACAGCAGCGAGATCAGCTCGTCCGAGCCATTGCCCAGCATCACGGCCTTGTCTGCCGGCATGCCGGCATGAGCGGCCAGGGCGCGGGCCAGGTCCGCCGTGCGTTCGCCGGGATAACGGTTGATGGCCACCTGGCCCAGGCGGGCCCCCAGGGCCTGCTGCAGCTCGGCGGGCAGGCGATAGGGGTTCTCCATCGCGTCCATCTTGAGCAGGCCGGCAGCGCTGTGCACCTGGTAGGCATGCAGGGCACGCACGTCTTCACGCAGGGTCTCAAGGGCGCGGGTCAGGTAGGCACTCATGCGGAACGCTCGGCAGAGGTTGTCGCCGGCACGCCCGCAGGGGCGGCCAGCAGCGGATTGATGATGGTGACGCTGTCAAACAGCTGCTGGTGGGGGAGCGTGAGGCTCAGCAGCAGCTCGCAGCCCTGCACCTTGGCGGCGGCCACGATGAGCGCATCCGTGTAAGGCAGGTTGAACCGGCTCTCCAGTGACCAGGCCGATTCCACCGTGGCGTGATCCACAGCCCAGGGCGCCCAGCGCTGGTAGCGGCGCACCTCGGCGCGCGCGTCGCCATTGGGCATGGGCGGCTGGATGCGGGTGGTGATGGTGCGGTAGAACTCATTGAGCACCTGGCTGGACACACGGCCCAGCCTTTGCTGCCAGAGCACGCGCAGCCACGCCATCACCTGCTCGCGGCGGTCGGGGAAGGCGCCGTCTTCGCTCTGGATCAGCACCGAGGTGTCCACAAACACCGGGCTGGCGAGCGCCACGGCGGGCAGTGCGGCCGTCATGGCTGCTCGCGGCCGGGGTAGCGCCCGCCGTCCGAGGCCCAGGTTCGCTCGCGGTGCAGCCAATCCTGCAACGCCCGCTCATAGGCGTCGTCCGAGCGCATCTTTTCAGCCAGCAGCTCACCGACCAGGCGGGAGACACTGGTGTTGCGCCGTGCAGCTTCCAGCCGCGCCCATTCGGCGACGCTGTCTTCCATGGTCACGGTCACGTTCTTCATGAGCTGGATGCTACACGAAGTTCGTGTTCCACGAACTTCGTGTTGAACATAGGGCTGGTTTCCCCCGGCACGCGCCCGCTAGCGCTGTCCTACTGATAGGTGACGGTGATGGTGAGGCTGTCGGTGTAGGTCCCGGGCGGCACGGTGAGCTGGCGCCCGGGAATCCGACCGTACACGGTAAAGACCAGACCTGGCGTCAGCCCCACGGCATCCAATGTCACCGAACCCGCGCCCCGGCCCGTCGAATTGGTGCCGTCGCCCCAGACGGTGGTGTAGTTGCTGTCGCCATAGACGTTGTAGGACAGCGTGTTGGCGCCTGAGGCCATGCGACGGGTGGCAAAGCTGGACCCGCCTCCCGTGCCCAGATCGACGGTGAAGGGGATCAGCAAGCCGACCACGCCGCCACAGGTGACCTTGATGGTGCCCGTCGAATCGGTCGTGCCGAACGCCATCGGGTTGTAGGCGGCGAACACGATGTTGGTGACCACGACGCTGCACGAGCACAGGGCCGGCAGGCACAAGGCCTGTGCGTGGGAGGCCGCGCCAAGGGCCGAGACACACAGCAGGAGCCGAATCAGGCGCCTGAGAGGCTTCAGACGGGAACGCAAGAAAGTGGTCACTGCGGGCTCCTGGATGAAGAAGGGGTCGTGGCCATCGGCTGGCAGATGATGGTGCCCAGTTCGGGCAGCTCAAGATCGCCTGGCGGCAGCGTGATGCTCGCATCACAACCGCCGCCAGGCCAGCGCACTTCAATGCGTTGTGGCCCCGGCGCTGCGCCGAGGCCGGCGACAAAGGCGCGTCCGTCCAGGCCCACCGGGAAGCTGCGGGTCTGGCCGAAGGGGCGCAGATCGGCGCCGGCCGGAATCGGCGCCCCATGCTCGTCCACCAGCCGGAAAGTGGCGGTGCGGCTGATGCCGATGGGGAAGCGGATTAGCGAGGCCCGGCGCGCAGCCGGCGTCACCTGCAAGTCCAGGGATTCGATGTCGGCATCCAGCGGCAGGTCGTCCGCGATCACCCCCACCCGATTGACCTGGTAGCCCCGCAGCGTGGGCAGGAAGGCCCGGCCGCTCGCGTCCGTCCGCGCCACCACCTGGTTGTCGTGGGTGACGCGGACATTGGGCTGGTCGGCCACTTCAACCACCGCAAAACCGCCGTCCACACGCCGCCCGGCATAGGCGCTGCCATCCAGCCAGGCCATGCCGCCGCTGGCGCCGGCACGCACATCCGTGCGCCCTTGCTGATTGGCAACGCCGCCATTGAGCGCCACGTGGCGGTCCTGCCACTGCGCCTGCAACTGGCGCCGCCCGCCTGAATCCACCTGCACCTGGTAACCCACCCCTTCGCCCGGCGGCGGGTTGTCCTGGAACTGCACCTGCCACTGCTGCTGGTTGGGCTGCCCGCCGCCACGCTGGGCCTGCCAGCTGGTGGAGATGTTCTGGTGGTCCCCGAGGGGCAGGGTCCAGAACACGGACATGGCCGTGCCGCCCCCGTCGCCCGACTTGAGCATGGACAGGCCCACATAGCCCCAACGGCCCAGCCCTCGCCCGGCATTGAATGTCCAGAGCTTGGACGCCACCGACACGCTGCCGTCGGTCACCGTCCGCTGCGGCAGGCCCTGGTAGACCATGCCCATGCCCAGCCCCCAGCCCTGCCACTGCGTGCTCACCGTGGCCGAGCCGCTCCAGCGGGCAGAGACCGGCTGCCCCCGCTGCACGAAGCCCGTCGAGGCCCGCCTCACTTCCACCGCGCTGCTCCATCCGAAGCCCTGACGCTCCAGGCCCAGGGTACCCAGCCAGCCCTGGCGGGCATCCGTCTCATTGCTGCGGCTGCCGGCGGCGGAGACGTTGAGCGTGCCCAGGTCGCCCAGCAGCCAGAGACCGGAGGCGCCGACAGTCTGCTGGTCGGTAGCGACCTCGCCCCGCCCTTCGGCGGTGAACCGGTCGGTGATGCCACGGCGCCAGGTCACCTGACCGAGTGCACGCCCATAGCGGTTGCTCTCAATGCCGTAGTTCTCGCGCAGCCAGCCCAGCTCGAAGCTGTAGCTGTCCAGCCCCGGCTTGAGCAGCGCCGGGCTGATGTAGTAGGGCTGCACCACCACCTGCTCGCGCCCCAGCAGGTCCTTGACCACCGTGCGGATCTCCCCCTGCCCGGTCACCAGCGGCAGGTCGGTGATGTCAAACGGCCCGGGCTGAACACGCCCCTGCAGCCGCTGGCTGTTGTTGACAAAGACATCCACCGTCGATGGCAACGAGGCCTCCCCCTTCAAGGTCGGCAGCGGGAAGCTCAGAAAGCCGGGGCGCAGGGTGAAGTCCGACGCCCACTGCACGCCGCCCATGCGCAGCGCGCGGCCCCAACTGCCGGCTTGGGCAATGGTGTCCCCCAGGCGCAGGCTGGCGAGCTGCTCGGGCCGGTCCATGGTCCACCGGGTATCCAGCCGGGTCCAGCCGCCATCACTGCGATAGAGGTGCAGGTGGCTGAGATCGCCGCTGCCGGTCAGCACACCGATCTCCGCCAGGCCGTCCAGGGTGGCGTCGCCGCCCAGCCGGCGTTGCCATTGCAGGTCGTAGTTGCCAAACAGCCCGAACTGGGCCGGCAGCGTGACCTGCGTGGCAGCGCGATCCAGCTCGATCTTCTGGTCGCTGAAGGCCTGCGGAGGCGCCTCGATCTCCAGGGTCTGGCTCAGTTCCTCGATGCGCCAGCGCACCAGTTCCCCCGGCGCGTCGCTGAGGATGAGATAGAGCTCGTTGTCGATCATCCGCGGCGGCAGGGCGGGGGGCCGCAGCTTGAGTTCCTGCCAGAGCACCTGCGGCATGGCCAGCCCTTCCTGGACCCGCACCGCACGCACCGTCTGGGGGCGCGCTTCGCCATTGATGCGCAGGCCCAGCAGCAGGGTCTCGCCAAAACGCGGCGCCGCCGCCGCCCGCTCCGCAGCCAGCCGCTCCAGGGTGCGTTGCAATTCTTCCGCCGACACCTGTCCAGCCGCCGCCAGCGGCGCGGCCAGCAGGGCCGCACACCAGTTACTGGGCCGTCGTGCCCAGCGCCACATTTTGCAGGCCCTGGTCAGTCATGACCTGGAGCGTGCTGCTGGGGTTGGTGGGTGTGGCAATGCGGAAGGTTCTCTGCTCACCAGGGAAGATGACACTCTGTGCACCGGACACGGCCAGTACCTTGTTGTCGCCGGTCGCCCCGCTCAGCCGCAATTCGCTGACCTTGAGATGGACGTTGCCATTGTTGGCGACCGTGGCCACCGTCTCGCCGCTGGAGGCCCGCTGGACCTGCCAGTTCTGCGCGCGCTTGACCTGGTTGGGGGCCACATACACCGGCACCCGCAAGGCCACCAGCACCCGCACCTGCCCTGACACCCGGTTCTCGCTGGCGCGCGCAACCGGCACCTCTCGCAGCACCATCCGGTAGGTGGCCTCCTGCTGCAGGTCGGGCGTGCGCCGCAGGCCCACACGCAGGATCTGCGTCTGGCCGGGCTGCAGGGTGAAGATGGGCGGGTTGACGATCAGCTCCTGCGTCGGGGCGTCGATGTCCTGGCCCGCCTGCCGGGTCCAGGCAATCGCCTCCGCCTGCATCACCACCACTTCGTTGCCGTTGTTCTGCACCTGCACGGTGGCGCGGTCGTTCTGGCGGTCCAGATGCACATTGACGGGCATGATGCTGACGTCGGCCGCCCAGGCCACAGCCCCGGCCGCCAGCAGCCAGAGACCCGCGCACATCGTGCGCATCCTGCATAAGCCGCCTCGCATCCGGGCGGCCCATCGTGATCGAGATCTGTCCATCTGTCCCCTCCTTGCGGTGGGCACCTGCCGATCACGGCCAGCACCCCACCCGCGCTGCAAGCGTTCAATAACTGATCGTCACGGTGACGGTGTCGGTGTACACCCCCGGCGGAATGCCGGTCAGCGAAGGCAACCGGCCGTAGATCAGGATGTTTTGCGGATTGCCGGATCCCTGGGCGCTATAGGTGGCACTGGCGGTGCCATTGCCCCAGATCGAGGTGCGCCCGGTGTCCACATAGAGTTGGTAAGGCAGCGAATAGCTGCCGCTTTTGAGCACCCGCCCCGTGTAATTCGTGCCACCACCAGTATTGGTGCCCGCATTGAGCGAGATGGTGTACGGAGTGGTGGCAGTGCATTGCACCGTCAAGGTGGACGTGGCGTCAGTCGCGCCCCCACTCACCGGATTGAGCGCATTGCCGAAGTTCAGGGTGGTGCCTGATAACGAGCATGAACTCGTGACCAGCACGGACGCCCCGATGGCGCTGTTCACGGTACCGGCCATGGCCGGCTGAAAAGTCACTGCGGCGCCCAAGCATGCTGCCGCTGCTGTCATCGCATAGCTGTGCCAATGCATAAGCCGCTTTGCTGGACGATCCTGTACGGCGCATACTTTCTCACGACTAAGGGCTCCCCTCTAAAGTGGGTGCTCGGTTCGTGAAATGGGGCATGGGCGGACAGGTTGAATTCAGTTCCAATCTATCCATCGACAACAACACATAGCTTTCAGCCCAGGTCTGGGTGTCAGTGCTGATGTAACAAGTCTTCAGACACATGAACAACGCTGCAACGATCACCGCGCTGAGGGTCGTCCTGTTTTCTGTCCTCGCTGCCCTGCTGTCCTTCGGCGTCGAGGCGGCCCCCAACACCACCAGCGGCACGCTCACCGTGGGCGCCACCATCCTCGTGGCCTGCAATGTGGCCGGTGGCACCCTGAACTTCGGCAGCACCATCGATCCGCTGCAAAGCAGTGGCCCCATCGATGCCAGCACCAATCTGTCGGTCACCTGCACCAACACCACGCCTTACAGCGTTGCACTGAGCGCGGGTGCCAATGCGGGCGGCCTGAACGCCTTCAGCGCTCGCGCCATGAAAAGCGGTACCAACTCGCTGCCCTACCAGCTGTATCTGGACGCGGCCCACAGCAAGGTGTGGGGCAATGGCACCAACAGCAGTGTTCACACCGGCACCGGCACCGGCACGCAACAATCGCTGACCGTGTATGGCCGCTTGCCAACCGTCGCGAATGCCGTGCCGGGCGACTATTCGGATACCGTCACGGTGACGATCACCTACTGACGACCGCGCCCCCAAGACAAAGGCCGCCCAAGGGCGGCCTTTGCGTTTTCAGGCGCCAGGTCAGACCGATGCCGGCTGATAGCGCTCCAGCCAATGCGCATAAGGTGCCGGCAGCACCCACGACGGACGTTGCTGCTTGAGCTTCATCGCCGTGTGGTAAGGCCAATGCGGGTTGGCCAGTTGTGCACGGCCCACCATCACCAGGTCCATCTGGCCGGACGCCACCGCGTGCTCCGCCAGTTCCGCCGTGTCGATGCCCCAGGACGATGCCACCGGGAGGCCGGCTTCACGCTTCACGCGATCAGCAATGGGCCCCAGGAATGCGGGGCCCCAAGGGATCTGCGCGTCCGGTGTGGAGAAACCCACGCTCACGTTCAGCAGGTCCAGGCCCGCTTCCCGCATCTGGCGCGTCAGGCCGATGGCCTCCGCCAGCGTCTCTTCATCACGGCCATCAAACTCGATCACACCGAAGCGCGCCGTCAGCGGCAGCGATTCCGGCCAGACCTCGCGCACCGCCTTGAGCGTCTCCAGCAGGAAGCGGCCACGGTTGGCGGCACTGCCGCCGTAGTCGTCGGTGCGCTGGTTGGCATGCACTGAGAAGAAGCTCTGCGCCAGGTAGCCGTGCGCAAAGTGAAGCTCCAGCCACTGGAAGCCGGCATCACGCGCGCGGCGGGCAGCCGCCACGAAGGCATCGCGCACCCGCGCAATGTCTTGCGTCGTCATGGCCTGCGGTACGCGCGGCAGGTGCTTGCCAAAGGCCACGGCGGAAGGAGCAACCGTGGTCCAGGCGCGCGGGTCGCCTGCGGGGATGTGGTCGTCGCCCTGCCAGGGCAGGTTGGCACTGGCCTTGCGGCCGGCATGGCCGATCTGGATGCCGGCCACGGCACCACCGGCCTTGATAGAGGCCGCAATCTCGGCCAGGCCGTTCGCATGCTGGTCACTCCACAGGCCCAGGCAGCCCGGCGTGATGCGGCCTTCGGGCAGCACACCCGTCGCTTCAACGATCACCAGGCCGGAGCCGCCACGCGCCAGTCCGGCGTAGTGGGCCTTGTGCCAGTCATTGACCAGGCCATCCACTGCGCTGTATTGGCACATCGGCGGCACGGCGATACGGTTGCGCAGCGTGACGCTCTTGAGGGAGAACGGGGAAAAGAGAGCGGACATGGGACTCCTGGAAAGATGGCAAGGCGCCGTGTAGCGCTGTAGTGGTGTAGAGGACGGCAGAACGACAGAGCACAACTGCGCAAGGCGTGGAAAGCTGAGCCGCAGGTCGGCGGGAGGGGTCACATCAGGGCGTCCCTGCCCGTTGCAAGCCACGGGATGGGTCGAAGGGGCGACCAGCGGACGCCCATCAAACCGACTTTCATGTCGTAAAACGTACGGCGTGTTTCGCACACGTGTCGCGGTATGTCGTCGCTGTTACACCACAAGGAATAACCGGACGCCGAACTGTGTGACCTTTGGCCGAGTTCTTTTTGGGAGCCCCTGCCTAAACTCGTTTGCAACTAGAAGCAATTCGGGCAACAAGAACATGCGTATGACCTACCGCGGGTTGATGGCTGCTGTGCTGACCGCTGTTTCCTTTGGCGTGCTGGCGCAGGTGCCCTACGTCTTCACCTACAACCCGGGCCCCAACCGCGGGACCAAATGGGTGGTGAAGGCGTCTGACGGCGTGGATGAGTCGGCCGCCTCGGTGCTGACCGACGCCCCGCGCGCCGTCTGGGCACGGGTCTGCTACACCATCGGCCCGTCGGACAGCGTCGTCACTCTGTACGCGCAGACCGGCAACCGTGATCCCAAGGGCACCGAGCTGGCCTGGGGCGGTTGCGCCGATGTGTTCGGCACCAGCATCTGGATCGGCAACCCGCATGGCCAGCCTGTCGGCGGCTATTACGGGATCGCCCCCGCCACGCCGGCGCCCTGAGCGCCGCCCGCTTCGTCGGATCGACTGGTTGACCGATCGATTGATCCCCTGGCAGGCGGGCACCCGCCCGGCCTTGCCTTCTCGCCTGTTCCGTTGAGAACCCATCTGGAGGAATTTCATGTCTGCTGCTCTCGCTCCCCTCGCCCGTTCGGTGCTGAAGCCCGCGCTCCTGTTGTCCCCGCTGCTTCTGGCCGGCTGCCTGGCGACGGCGCCGACCATGGGCGAGAACAAGGGCACGGTCTCGGGGGCGGCCGGCGGCGCCACGGCCGAGAACCAGAACTCCAAGCTGGAGCATTGCGACGAAACGCTGGGCACCCTGTCCCTGTACGAAGACCCGCAGGCGCCTTGGTGGTCGCAGATGCGTGAGCGCCAACTGGGTTCCACCCTGCCGGTCATCCGCCTGATGGTGCAGCAGAGCAATTGCTTCGTGGTCGTGGAGCGCGGCAAGGCCTTCGCCAACATGGAGCGTGAACGTGCCCTGATGCAGTCCGGCGAAACCCGTGCCGGCAGCAACTTCGGCCAGGGCCAGATCGTCGCGGCCGACTACACCCTGTCTCCGGAAGTTCAGTTTTCCGGCAAGACCGGTGGCGGTGGCGGCGGCATCGGGACCGGCGCGTTGGGCCTGATCACCGCCGTGGCGGCCAGCGTGAACCAGAACGAGGCCTCCACCACGCTGCTGCTGGTGGACAACCGCTCGGGCGTGCAGATCTCTGCGGCCGAAGGCACGGCCAAGAACTTCGACTTCGGCGTCCTGGGTGGTGGCCTGTTCGGCAATACCGCGGTGGCGGGTGGCGCCTACGCCAAGACCCCGGCCGGCAAGGTCGTGACCGCCGCATTCGCCGATTCGTTCAACCAGATGGTCAAGGCCCTGCGCAACTACAAGGCGCAGCAGGTCAAGGGTGGCCTGGGTACCGGTGGCCGGCTGGGCGTGCAGGGCGGCTCCACCGCAGCCTCCAAGGACGCCGATGCCGCAGCGGCAAAGCCCGCCGCCGCCGCCAAGCCGGCCGCCAAGAAGGCGGCGGCCAAGCCGAGCACCACCACCACGCCGCCAGCGACCACCAAGTAAACACTTGGAAGACAGTCCGCAGGTACTTGGCTGCGGCACCGCTGCGCTGCCGCTGTGCCTGTTGCTGTCCCGCCGCCCTCCCGGCGGCCGCGTGACGTAACGTCTGACACCCGCGATGTCTTCTCTCGCGGGTGTCCCTTTTTTCCGCCGCTGGGTCTGCCGCTTGCTGACAGCGTAAGCGCTGCTTCGGCCGCTCCGCTCTCTCTCGACCTCCGGGAAAGGAGGCTCTCATGCTTACGCGCGTCGTTCCAGGCGACCCCCGCGTTCTTACCGCGTTGCTCGACACCGTTGCCAATACCTGTGGCGCGACGGCCTGCGAGCTCGTGTGGGACGGACAGGTCGTGGCCAGCGGCCACGGCATCGCCCCTGAAATCACGGCCGCACTGGACGTGCGCTGGGACCACGTGGTGGCCCAATTGCGGGTGATGGACCCGGAGCCCAGACAGCTCTCTCGCGACGAGCGCCGCGCCTTCCGAAGCGCCACGGTGTGCCTGCAGGCCTACCTCGTCGCAGCCGCGTCCATTCAGCCCATCAGCAACGAAGCGCGCCTGAGCGACAAACTGCAGGCGGCTCTGGAATACCTCTCCGACGCCCTCATCCTCCTGGGCCGAGATGGCGTTGTGGAGTTCGTCAACAGCGCCTTCGAGGAGGCGACAGCGCGCTCCCGCTACACCCTGCTGGGCCGCCCCTACTGGGAATGCTTCCCCGCCTCCACCAACGACCGACGCAGCAACGAGGCTCGCGCTGCCCTGCAGGCCGGGCGTTCCTATACCTTCGAGGAATACGTCGAGCGGCTGGAAAAATGGTTCGAGTTCCGCGCATTCCCATGCAGCGAGGGCGCGATCGTCCTGCTCATCGACATCACCACCCGCAAGGCCGACGAAACAGCGCGTGTGCAGTTGGAGGAAAAGCTCATGCGTGCGCAACGCATGGAGAGCCTGGGCACCCTGGCCGGCGGCATTGCGCACGATTTCAACAACATCCTGGCCGCGATCCTCGGGCATGCCGGCATGGTGGCGGACGAATCGTCGCCGGACTCGCCCCTGCGCGACCATATGGACCAGATCCGCCGCGCGGGTTCACGCGCCCGCGAGCTGGTGCAGCGCATCCTGGCCTTTGCCCGTGGCGGCGGCGAGGAGTTCTGCCGCCAGCCGTTGACGCCCTTGGTCAGCGAGGCGGTGGACCTGCTCAAGGCCACCCTCCCCCCGTCGGTCCGCCTGGAGGTGGATCTGGGGGACGACAACTGTGCAGCCACCGTCAGCCCTTCCGAAGTGCAGCAGATGGTGATGAATCTGTGCACCAACGCCTGGCAGTCCATGGAGGGCGGGCAGGGCACCATCCGCATTCTGCTGCGCTGCGTGACCGTGCAAACGCCGCGCGTGTGCACCATCGGCCAGCTCGCCCCCACACAGTACGCCGAACTGTGTGTGGAGGACGATGGCGCCGGCATGCCGGAGTCGGTCAAGCAGCGCCTCTTCGAACCGTTTTTCACGACCAAACCTCGCGGCCAGGGCACGGGCCTGGGGCTGCACGTGCTGCATGGCATCGTGGATCTGCACAGCGGCGCCATCGACGTGCGCTCCAACGAGGGCGCGGGCACCCGCTTCATGGTCTTCCTGCCGGTGGTCGAGGCCGAAGGGCCGGTGAAGGTGGAAGCCCTGCACCAGGCGATGCGGCCGGGCCATGGCGAGCCAGTGGCCTATGTGGACGACGATCCCATCGTGCTGATGATGGTGGAGCAGTTGCTGATCAAGGCCGGTTTTCTGGTGTCCGTGTTTGGGTCGCCCGAGGAATTCCTGACCGTCATCAGCGCGAACCCGCAGCGGTTCCAGGTGCTGGTCACCGACTTCAACATGCCCAACATGAATGGCGCGGAGCTGGCGGTGGCGGTGCGATCGCTCAACCCGGAACTGCCCATCGTGGTCACCACCGGCTTCATCTCGGACGAGCTGGAAGCCACCGCCGAAACCCTCGGCCGCATGGCGGTGCTGCAGAAGGAACGCTCCTACGAGGAATTGGCCGAGCTCATTGCACTGGCGGTACAGGGCTTCCCGGAAAGCCGGTTTGGCGATACGGGGCTGGCGACGCTTTGAAGCCCCGGGCCGCCTTGAACAGGACGCCCACCACGAGGATCAACACGGTGCCCAGCGCGTAGGACAGCACGTCCATCCAGTCCGCTGTGCTGCCCACGATGACGCGGAGCACCGGGTTGCCGATGGTCCAGCCCATCACATGGGACACGTACTGCGACAGCTCCACCGCGCAAGCCACCGCGAAGGCGGCCAGTGCCACCCGGGGCGTGGAGGCATCGATCACCATCGCCAGCAGGCAATGGACAAACCCCACCACGATCACGTCGCCCGCATACCAGCGCAGCCAGGCCATGTGCTGGCCGATAGTGGCGATGGCGGCTTCAATCAGGAAGATGCCGATGGCCGCAAGGGCGTAGCGGCCACTGAAGCGCCAACGCCAACGCCGGGTCGGCATGGCCTGTGGCAGCGCCAGCAGTGGCAGCGGTGCCAACACGGGCGGTGATCCCGTGCGGGTTTCGGTGGCGGCAAGTTGCCGGGCCAGTGTGCGGGCAAACGAGGGATCGGGCGACGTCTGGTTCATGCCGGCCAGCGTAGGCGGGCCGGGTGAGCTCAGTGTGAAGTCACGTTCCGAACGAGCAGCACCTTCAGCGCGCGCTCCGGTTCCACATCCTCGAAGCTGGCCGGGTTGGCGAGCCGTTCCACGATCTCGAACCCCGGGGCCTCGGTCGTGATGACCTCGCGCAGGAAGGCGCTGTCGAGCTTGGGCGTGTTCAGGCAGACCAGGGCATGCCCGCCCGGCACGACCAGTTCCGGCAGGCGGCGGGCCAGCCGCGCGTAATCCTTGGTCGCCACGAAGCTGCCTTTCTGGAAGCTGGGCGGATCCATGATCACCAGGTCATACGGTCCGGCCCGGCGGATCTTGGCCCAGGAATTGAAGATGTCGTGGGCCAGGAACTGCACGCCGGCCTTCAGCTCGTTGAGCTGATGGTTGCGCCGCCCGATGGACAGCGCACCGGAGGCCATGTCCACATTGACCACCTCACTGGCACCGGCCTGCAGCGCCACCACCGAGAAGGCGCAGGTGTAGGCAAACAGGTTGAGCACCTTGCCGCCGGGCCGGGCCAGTGCCCACTCACGCACCCAGCGGCGGCCCTCGGCCATGTCGAGGAAGAAGCCGTGGTTCTGCCCCTGGAGCAGGTGGACGAGATAGCGGGTGCCGTCCTCCTCCACCACATGCTCCGCCGGCACCTCGCCGGCCATCACGCGGTTGGCCGGCCGGAACTCATCGCGATGCTGGAAGACCCAGTTCAGCGGCTCGCCTGGCGCGATCACCGCCCAGCGGGCCTGCAACGCCTGACCGATGGTCGCCAGCGCCTCGTCCGTCACCGGTGCGAAGCTCGTCAGCAGCAGCACCGGCGGGAACGCGTCCAGCGCCCATTGCTCATGCCCGGGGAATCGCCCGCCCCGCCCGTGGAAAAGGCGTCCGGCCGCCGTGGGGCGACTCATGGTGGCGATATGGTCGAGCAGGGCTTGCATGGCGGGGAAGCACGGACGCTTTGGCGGGGCGCCAGTGTAATGACCCCCAATTCCCGCACGAATGCGCGCACGAATTCCCGCGCGAATGCCAGCACGGATCCCCCATCGCTTGCCCGGTATCACTCGGCCAGCGTCAGCACCTTGAAATCCCGGAGTTGCCAGTGGCTGGTGGTGGTGCGAAAGGCAAACCAGCCCGAGAGATAGGGCGACGCGTCCGTATAGCTGAAGATCAACTGATCATTGGCATACCACTGCAGCGTGGCCGGATTGGCCGTAGTGGCCTGCCGGGAGACGATGCGCACGTTCACGGGGGTGTTGGCCACGAGGCTGGTGGCGGGGGTCATGGCGCCGGCCTTGTCATCGGCGGTGGCGGACGCGGTGGTCGCGTAGCCGGTGATCTGCGGGCGTGCGGCGGTGCCGTCGTAACGGCGCAGGCGCGTGGTGGTGTTGCCGTTGGCGCCAAAGCCGACGTAGTACAGATGCAGCGGGTTGTAAGCCGCCAGCGTGCCGTCATAACCCACGGCCGTCGGGTCCTCACTGGCGGTGCCGGGCACGGTGGCATTCCAGAAGACGTTGAGGTCAGAGATCCGGTTCACGTAGGTGGTGCCGAAGGTGGCCGGAATGGGCGTGGCGATGAAACGGATCTCGTAGTTGCCGGTCAGGCGCTGCTTGAACCAGAGCGTGGCGCCTGAGGGCTGGACGATGTCCAGCACGCCATGGCTGGCCGTCACGGTGCCGGTGCTGTCCTGCTGCTCCACCTTCCATTGGCCCAGGCCATTGGTGAAATCATCACTGGCCTGCACGCGGGCGATGGCGTTCAGGCTGAAGTCCCCACCACCACAAGCCGCCAGCATCGAAGCGGCCAGGCACAGCGTCAGCGCGCGGCGTGGCCCCCCAGCCGCAGGGGCGCCGCCCGGGCCGGAGGCTCCCGGCACGACGCTCAGAAATGAAGCAAGTGAAGCACGAAGCAGCGGACGCAGAGGACGAACAACAGCAGACAGCATGGAGGAAGCCAGACAAAAGTGGCCGGACAGTGCGGCGGGGCCGCCATGGTTCCAGCGCAAGGCGTCTGCGGCTACAAAGCTTTCTGCATGTCGATGCTCGGGGAGCGCGCAACGGGGTTTAACCCTCGGGCGCTTGCGCACGGAGACATTTGCTTGGGCTCCGCATAATCAATGCTCCCGCGCCGGCGCAGACCGGCCCCTGCTGATCAAGACAAGCGGAGCTCCCATCGTGAAGACGTCCTTCTCCCGCCGCGAGGCCCTCACCCACCTGGCTGGCATCAGCGGCATCACCGGCCTGGGGTCCGCCGGCTCCGCCTTGCTGCTGCCCGCCCTGGCTCACGCACAAGGTGCCAGCTGGCCCACCAAACCCGTGCGCTTCATCGTGCCCTTCGCCCCGGGGGGCAGCTCGGAAATCGTGGCGCGGGCCACCTCGGTGGAACTGGGCAAGCTGCTGCACCAGAGCGTGTATGTGGACAACAAGCCGGGCGGGGCCGGCAACGTCGCCATGCAGGAAGCCGCCCGCGCGGAGGACCAGCACACGGTCATCCTCGGCCACATCGGCACCCTGGCGGTGAACCCTTTCATCTTTGCCAAGCTGCCCTACGACCCCAACAAGGACTTCCGCCCCATCTCGCTGCTGGCCAAGGTCCCGTCGCTCTACCTTGTCCATCCGGACCTGCCGGTGAAAAACCTCAAGGAGTTCGTGGCCCTGGCCAAGAGCAAGCCCGGGCAGCTGAACTACGGCTCTGCCGGCAACGGCAGCGCCGGCCATCTGGCGTTTGAATACCTCAAGATGGCCACCGGCATCTTCGTCACGCACGTGCCTTACCGGGGCACGGGCCCGCAGCTCACCGATCTGCTGGCCGGCCGGCTGGATGCCGCGTCCGTGGGCGCGCCGGCGGTGATGCAGTTCATCAAGGCCGGCAAGCTGCGTTGCATCGCCACCGGCACCACCGAACGCCTGCCCCAGCTCCCGGACGTCCCCACCGTGGCCGAGCAGGGCTTTTCCGGCTTCGAGATGACGCAGTGGTACGGCCTGCTGGCGCCCGCCAGCCTGCCGCAAGCCGCGGCGGACATTCTGGCGGCGGCCGCCGCCAAGGCCATCAAATCGCCCGCCGCGCTGGAGGGGCTGGCGAAGGAAGCCGCGATCGCGGTGGGCAGCACGCCGGCCGAGTTCACCCGCTTCATCGCCGAGGAGCAGAAGCGGTGGAAGCCGGTGCTGATCCGCGCCAAGGTCAAACCGGACAATTGATGAAACGGCGGGGCTCGCCGCCCGCACCCCGTGATGCATCCTCGTGACGCATCTCGTTGACGCATCTCCGTGATGCATCCCCCTGATGTCGGACCGTCCGTCGCATCCGGCGCACGCTGGACGCGGCTCTCCACCCAGGCCCCTGAATGGCAATGCACAATCCGCGCCCGGGAGGCTGGGCCGCAGCCCCGCTCCCGTCTCCATGAACAAGGGAAACCCGGGGCAGACCGTGCGGACGAACACATGGCTAATGGCGCTGATCAGCATCCTGGTGCTGATGCTGGCCATGCCCGTTCGGGCCGAATTCAGCGAACCGTCGCTGGCACAGTGGACCCATCGCAGCTGGCTGCCTTCGGAAGGCGCCCCCACCGAGGTGGTGGCAATGGCGCAGACGCGCGACGGCTACCTGTGGCTGGGCACCAGCGCCGGCCTCTTCCGCTTTGACGGCGTACGCTTTCACGAGTTCCGCCCGGCCGGCAGTGACGCCCTGCCATCCCTCAACATCTCCAGCCTGCATGCCCTCACGGACGGCGGCTTGCTGGTCGGTTACCGCTTTGGCGGCATCTCGCGCATCGAGGGTCAGCACCTGCGGCATTTCGGCACGGCCGAGGGCGTACCTTCGGTGGTCGTTTATGCCTTCGCCGAGGAACGCAGCGGTGTGCTGTGGGCCGCATCGCTGCAGGGGCTGCTGCGCTTCGAAGGGGGCCACTGGGAGCGGATGGACAGCCGCTGGAACTACCCCGCCCAGCGCGCCTACGAGGTCCTGGTGGACCGCAGCGGCACTGTTTGGGCCGACGACGGTACCCAGTTGCTGAAGCTACCCCTGGGTGCCCGTCGCTTCGAACCCACCGGCCTCAAGGTCGATCGTGCCGTGCTGCAGACCAGCGCGGGCGGCGATCTCTGGGTGATGGACGCCCCCCACCGCCTGCGGGTGCTGCATGCCAGCGGCGCGGTGAGCGAGGTCCCGGACTGGTCCAGCTATGCCAGCCCCAATGCCATGGTCTCGGATGCGGAGGGGCGCCTGTGGGTGGCCGGCTATCAGGACGGCATCCATCGTGTGTCTCGCCTGGCCTCCGACGCCAGCTCGCCCTTGCAGGTGGAGCCTTTCGGGCGCCAGAACGGCATGACCTCCAACTACGCCTTGTCGGTACTGGAAGACCGCGAGGGCACGGTCTGGGTCGGTACGCGGGCCGGGCTGGACCAGTTCCGCCCGCCCAAGTTCCGGCCGGTGGCGCTGCCGGAGTCGGCGGTGCAGATCACCATTGCGCCGGGCGCCAACGGCGAGCTGTGGGCAGGCGGTGTCGGGGCGCTGCTACGCGCCGATGCCAACAGCGCCATCACCATGCCGACCAAGGTCTATTCCACCACCGCCATCCGGGCGCCGGATGGCAGCGTCTGGATGGGCGGCCCGGGCCGGCTGTGGCGGATCGACGGCGGCAAGGTCACCACCATGGACATCCCGCCCGAGGTGGGGACCGGCGATGTTCAGGCCATTGCCGTGGAGCCCGATGGCGACATCTGGGTGGCCATCGTGCGCGCGGGCCTGTTCCGCTGGTCCGGCGGGCAATGGCGCAAGGACGGTGGGTTGCCCGGCTTGCCGGGGCTCAACCCGCTGGTGGCCGCGCAGGACAGCCAGGGGCGCACCTGGTTCGGCTACCCGCACAACGCGGTGGCGATGCTGTCACACGGGCGTCTGACCGTTTTCACCGAAGCAGACGGCATTTCGCTGGGCAACATCACCGCCATCGCCACGCAGGGCAGCCGGCTGTGGATCGGTGGTGAGATGGGCGTGGCCTATCTGAAGGATGGCCGCTTCGTGAAGCTGCGCACCGCCGAATCCACCCGCATGGCGGCGGTGTCCGGCCTGGTGGTGGTGCCTTCGGGGGACCTGTGGGCGGCAGAGCGGCATGGCGTGTTCCGTATCCGCGCCGAGGCCCTGGAGGCCGCCATCACGCAGCCCGACACACCGGTCTCCGGCGAACTGTTCAACTACACCGACGGCCTGCCCGGCGTGCCGCAGCAGCACCGGCCCTTGCCCTCCGCCGTGCTGGGCACCGACGGCCGCCTGTGGGTCTCCACTGCCAATGGCCTGGCGTGGATCGATCCGGGCCGGGACGTGCGCAATCATCTGGCGCCACCGATTTCGCTGGAGACGGTCACCGTCGGCACGTCGAGCTGGGCCACGGATACCGCCTCGCTGGTCCTGCCCGCAGGCAGCCGCGACCTCAGCATCGCCTATTCCGCCCTGAGCCTGGCGCGGCCGGAGCGCGTGCGCTTCAGCTATCGGCTGATTGGTTCCAGCGAGCAATGGAGCGAACCGACCGCGCGACGCGAAGCCTTCTTCACCAACCTCGGGCCGGGCCGCTACCGGTTCGAGGTCATCGCCGCCAACGACTCCGGCCTGTGGAACCGCCAGGCTGAGCGCTTCAGCTTCGACATCGCGCCCTTCTTCTGGCAGACCGCCTGGTTCAAGGGCCTGTGTGTGGCACTGGTGCTGGGGGTCCTGTATGCGCTTTATGTTTTGCGGCTGCGGCAGATGTCGGTGAGGCTGCAGCAGCGTCTGAGCGAACGGCTGGGCGAGCGCGAGCGCATCGCCCGGGAACTGCACGACACGGTGCTGCAATCGGTGCACGGCCTGATGCTGCAGATCCACCGCCTGGCCAAGCCCGGCGGTGTGGGCGGCAGCAGCGATCACATCGAACGGGCGCTCAGCAAGGCCGAGGCGGTGATCCAGGAGGGGCGCGACCGGGTGGTGGGGCTGCGCCAGCGCAGCCATGCGCCACAGGATCTGGAGCAGGGGCTGAGCCTGGCGCTGGAACAACTGGCCACCGGGGCCTCCGTGGCACGGACGCTGGACACCGAAGGGGCCGCCTGGACCTTGGACCCGCTGCAACTGGACGACCTGTTGCCCCTGGTGGGCGAGGCGCTGTTCAACGCAGCTGTCCATGCCCATGCGACCCGGATCGCGGTACGCGTGCGCTGGATGCCGCACGAGGTGGCGGTCAGCGTGATGGATGACGGCAACGGCATCAGCGAAGAGACGCTGACCCAGGGCGGCCGCCCTGGCCACTTCGGGCTCACCGGCATGCGGGAGCGGGCCCTGCGCATCGGGGCCGTGCTGCAGATCGGCCGGGAGGATCCACGAGGAACGCGTGTGGAGGTGCGCGTGCCCCGGCGCGGCGCCAGCAGGCCTGGCCTGCTGCGCCGCTGGTTGCGCCGCAGCCGTCAGTCCTGGCCGACGAAGGCGTAAGGGCCGCCACGCGCCAGCGCGCGCTGATAGGCGGGGCGGGCATGGATGCGCGCCAGGAATTCGGTGAGACGGGGTTGTTTTGCCACCGCGCCGCCACGCATGGCAGCCGCCTCCAGCGGGAAGCTCATCTGCACGTCGGCCGCGCTGAACTCGGCGCCGGCGAACCAGGGGCCCTTGCCCAGCTCGGCTTCGAGATAGTTCATGTGGTTGGTGATCTGCGGCTGGATGAAGGTCGACTTGGCCTTGCCGGCAATCGCCTTGGCAATGGGCTTGATGAAGAATGGCAGCGGCCCGGACTCGATCCGATCGAACACCAGCTTGAGCAGCAGCGGCGGCATGGCCGATCCCTCGGCGTAGTGCATCCAGTAGCGGTAGCGCAACGCATCCGGAGTGCCAGGTGCGGGCTTGAAGCGGCCTTCCCCATAACGGTCCACCAGGTACTCCAGGATGGCGCCGGATTCAGCGATGACCAGTTCCCCATCGGTGATCACCGGCGATTTCCCCAACGGATGCACCTGGCGCAACTCCGGCGGCGCCAGCATGGTCTTGGGGTCGCGCTGGTAGTGCTTGATCTCATAGGGCAGGCCCAGTTCTTCAAGCAGCCAGAGGACCCGCTGCGAGCGGGAGTTGTTGAGGTGGTGGACGGTGATCATGCGTGGAGTCTACTGAACTCCGTGGAACGCTACGGGACGAACCGGATGGCGCCGAACAGCCGCCGCAACTTGGCCGCCCGGCTGGCCGCCACGAACTGCTGGGCCCAGGCCAAGCGCCCGAGCAGTGGGGAGCGCAGCGCGCCGTCCACCGCGGCTTGATGGCTCAGCCGGTGGAGTTCGGCGCGCAGGCGGTCGTAATCCGGGCGGGACAGATTGGGCTTGAGGTTCACCACCACCCCGGTCACGGTCTGTCGGCCACCCGCGCGCATGAGGCGTGTCTTGTCCCTGCGCAGACGAAAGCCCTCCTCTTCCACGATGGTCCGCACCCAGGCATGCAAGGCCGTTGGCGCCAGGCGTGTGTCCCGCGAGCCGGAGAACACGAGGTCATCCGCATAGCGCGAATAGTGCGCACCAAAGCGGTAGGCCAAGCCTTCCAGACGCAGGTCGAGCGAGAAGGTGCAGAGATTGGCCAGGTGCGGCGAGGTGGGCGCGCCCTGCGGGAGGTGGGGCGAGGCCAGCCGCTTGGCCCCGTGGAAATCGATGGCCCCGGCGTCACGCAGACGCTCCCGCACATTCACCGGTGTACGCACAGTGCAGAGCGTGGTGAGCCGGTCCGCGACGCCCTCCGCATAACCGAGCGTGCGAAACAGCGCAGCGATCCGGGCCCGTCCGATGCTCGGGAAAAAGTCCTGCAAGTCCAAGCGCAAGACCCAGTGCTGGCCCGTGTGCGCGGCGGCATGGCTGGCCACGTTGCGCCCCGTCACGAAACCATGCGCGGCCTCGTGCACCGGCACGCGCGCCAGCAGCACGTCCAGCAGGCGGCGCTGCACGGCCTTCAACGCCGGCATGGGCGCCTCGATCAGCCGCATGCCTTCGCGGCGCTTGGGCACCAGCAGCGAGCGGTAGTGGTGCGTGGCGCGCACATGGGGCCGAAGCGGCGTGGCCACCGCATCACGGTAGTGGTGGGCTCGGCCCGCCAGCACCTCCAGCATGTCCAGGTCGATGCCCAGGCCGTTCGCAAGGTCCGGCAGGGTGTGCCAGACGGGCAGTTCCAGCGCCTCCAGGGCGTACGGCCGGGCGGTCATGCGTGCGGGCCTCAGCAGGAGCCGGCGCACCCTGGGCGTGGGGAATGGTTCGCCGTCAGGGTCCTCCTCCGATTCGTCATCGGGGTCACCATCCCCTCTAACGTGGGCCCACCCGAAGAATTCATGCATGGATTCCAGATGGTCCGCCAGGGTGTGGGTCGTGAATCGGTCCCACTGGGGCTTCGTCATGCGCGCCAGCGCCTGGCACAGCGCGCGCAGCCAGGGCACATGTTCCTTCCCCAGGCATTCACTGGTGCGGCCCAGGAGCGCATGCGCCTCACGCCCTTGAGGCTGGTCGTCGTCGGCCTGAATCGCGCGGGCCAGGGCGAGTGCGATCCAGCGGTGATAGGTGAGCGGTGCCGCCAGCGTCATGGTGCCAACCGTGCAACAAGGTGGAATATCGGGTGACTCCCACCCCACCAACCGGCCGGTCTGGCGATGTTCTGGAATGCGCGGAGCGCACGTCGGAACTCGCGCCGGAATGAATCACTATGGACGATGCCCCGGGGATTCCCCGGGGCCCGGAAGCGTGAGCCTCCGACATGCTTGGCAGGGCAGGAGTCGCGGCGATTATGGCGCCTACACTCGTTGGCCTGTGACGCTGTGGAGCAAGACATTGAACAACAACACAAGACCTGACACCGATGGCTTGACCTCCAGGGCCGCAAGCACCACAGCGACAACAGCGGCCGCAGCCGTTGGGGGGGCCGCCAGTACCGCCGACGTCATCGTGATCGGCCTGGGCGCTTTTGGCAGCGCCACGGCCTGGCAGCTGGCGCGGCGTGGCGCCAAGGTGATCGGCATCGACCGATTCCATCCCCCGCATGACCTGGGTTCCAGCCACGGCGCCACCCGCATCACGCGCCTGGCCGTTGGCGAAGGGGAGGCCTATGTACCGCTGGTGCAGGCCTCCCACCGCATCTGGAAAGAACTGGAGGCGGCCCATGGCGAAGCGCTTTACCTGCCCACCGGCGGGCTGATCATGGGCGCGGCCGATGGTGGTGCGCAGCACCACGGCAAGACGGACTTCGTGCAGCGGACCATTGGCCTGGCGCGCCAGTACGGCATCACGCATGAGCTGCTGCAACCGGACGAGGTTCAGGCGCGTTTTCCGCAGTTCCAGCTGCGCGGTGATGAGCTGGCGTATTACGAGCCCGAATCGGGCGTGCTCAAGCCCGAGCGATGTGTGGCGGTGCAGTTGGAGGCGGCGCGCCAGCACGGTGCCGCCCTGCGCATGGGCGAGCAGGTGCTGGCGATCAGCGAGACACCGGGCGGCGTGACGGTGCGGACCGACAAGGGCACCTACTCGGCGGGCCAGGTGGTATTTGCCGCCGGCCCGTGGACACCCGGCCTGGTGGGCGATGCCTACCGCGCCCATCTGCGTGTGAAACGCCAGGTGCTGTTCTGGTTCCGCCCCACCGAGCCGGCTTTGTATGGCTCGCCGGGCTGTCCGATCTTCATCTGGATGCACGGCCGTGGGGACGAGGACTATTTCTACGGCTTCCCCATGGTGGACGGCCATGCCGGCGTCAAGGTGGCGTCGGAGCAATACCTGAAGGACGCGGATCCGGACCAGCTGCAGCGCAGCGTCTCGCCGGAGGAGCGCGAGACCATGTTCCAGACCCATGTGGCGGGCCGGCTGCGCTCGGTCACCAGCGAGTGCGTGCAGGCCGTGCCCTGCATGTACACGGTGAGCGATGACTCGGGGTTCATCGTGGATGCCCACCCGACGCTGGCGCGTGCCGCGGTCATCTCCGCCTGCTCCGGCCACGGTTTCAAGCATTCGGCGGGCCTGGGTGAAGCCGTGGCGCAGCACGTGCTGGGCGAGGCGGGGGCCCCGGACCTGTCGGCCTTCCGGGTGTCGCGGTTTAGCTAGATTCCCTAGGGAAGCATCGCTCCCGCGAGCCGTTGTGCAAAGCTTGCCTGGCCGGCACAAGGCTTGCCCTGTCCGGCGCATGCGGCCCTGATCGCCGCCGCCACAACAGTGCATGCACGATTTTGAATGGATCATCGCGCTCCTCATGGGCGCCGCCCTTCTGGCCATGCTGGCGCGGCGGATCGGTGCGCCCTACCCTGCCCTGCTGGCCCTCGGTGGCATGGCCCTGGCCTTCTGGCCCGGCAGCCCCAAGTGGACGCTGGACCCTGAGCTGGCCCTGACCCTGTTCGTTGCGCCGGTGCTGATGGACACTGCCTACGACGCCTCACAGCGTGACCTGCGGGCCAACTGGCGGCCGGTGGCTGGCCTGGTGCTGGCCGCCGTCGGCACCACGGTGATTGGTGTGGCGCTGGTGTGCCGCTGGCTGATCCCGGCCATGCCCTGGGCCGTGGCGGTGGCCATTGGTGCCATCGTGTCGCCACCCGATGCCGCCGCCGCCACGGCCGTGATGCGCCAGCTGCATCTGCCCTACAAGGTGCTTAATATCCTGGAGGGGGAAAGCCTGCTCAACGACGCCAGCGCGCTGATCATCTACCGGCTGGCACTGGTGACCATGATGGCGGGCCCGTTGAGCTTCGGCACGCTGGCACCGATGCTGCTGCTGACGGTGTTCGGCAGCATCGCGGCGGGGGTGCTTTGCTCCTACCTGCTGCGCCCGCTCACCGGCGGCACCGAACACGCGCCCACCGCGCTGATCATCCAGTTCTCGTGCACCTTCGGCGTGTGGATTCTGGCGGAGAAGGCCGGGCTGTCCGGCATCCTCACCGTGGTGGCCTTCGCCATGGTCAGCGCGCGGCGCGGCGGGCCCACCATGCCGGCGCGCCTGCGCGTGCCCATCTTTGCGGTCTGGGAGACCGTGGTGTTTGTGCTCAACGCCTTCGCCTTTGTACTCATCGGGCTGCAGCTGCGGCCCATCTGGCAGCGGCTGGGCGCCTCGGGCACGCATCAGGAAGCCGTGATCTTTGCGCTGGTGGTGCTGGGCGTCACCGTGATGGCACGTTTTGCCTGGGTCATGACTTACAGCGCCTTCACCGCGCGGCACAGCGGGCTGGCGCAGTCGGCACGCACCCATCCTGCCTGGGCGGGCGGCCTGGTGCTGTCTTGGGCGGGCATGCGCGGCATCGTGACGCTGGCGGCGGCGTTTTCGGTGCCGGAGCGCCTGCCCGATGGGGCGGCCTTCCCCTACCGCGACCTGATCCTGCTCAGCGCCTTCGCGGTGGTGTTCGGCACCCTGGTGCTTCAGGGCTTCACGCTCAAACCGCTGATCCGCTGGCTGCGCATGGAGGACAACGACCCGGTGGCGCAGGAGGTGCGCAATGGCCGCACCCAGATCTACCAGGCGCTGCTGGCCTCCATCGAGAACGATCAGTCCTTCCCGGCGGCGCTGCTGCGCAAGGAATACCAGGCCGTGGTGGACCTGAACTCGAAAGAGCATGTCACCTTGCCCTTGGACGAGGTGCCGGGCGGCCCGCTGCGGCGCCAGGCCATTGCCGTGGCGCGTGACAAGGCGGTGGAACTGCGGGAGCAGGACGTGATCGGCGACCACGCCTACCGCTTGTTGATTCAGGAGCTGGACTGGGCGGAACTATCGGCAGGGGGAAATGTGGAGGACTGAGGTCAGACGGTCTCGTCACCCGTGAAACCACACGCTTCCATCGCCAACAGGCTCGTAATAGGCTTCAGGTCACCCACAGCACGCTGGCACCGGCGTGCCCTTCAGCATCCCGCCCCCCTTTTGACCGAGGAGAAGCCCGATGACCGCAGAAACCAAGTGCCCTGTTGCCCACTCGACCTCCGGCAAGCCGCCCCAACGGCCCCGCACCAATGTGCACTGGTGGCCGGACCAGCTCAACCTGGGTGTGCTGCACCAGCATTCCGAACTGTCGGACCCCATGGTGGAGGACTTCGACTACCGCAAGGAGTTCCTCACCCTGGACCTGTCGGCCGTCATCCAGGACCTGCATGCGCTGATGACCGATTCACAGGACTGGTGGCCGGCGGACTATGGCCATTACGGCCCCTTCTTCATCCGCATGGCCTGGCACTCGGCCGGCACCTACCGCATCTTTGACGGCCGCGGCGGTGCCCGCTCCGGCGAGCAGCGCTTCGCCCCCCTCAACAGCTGGCCGGACAACGGCAACCTGGACAAGGCCCGTCGCCTGCTCTGGCCGATCAAGCAAAAGTACGGCCGCAAGCTCTCCTGGGCCGACCTCATGATCCTGGCGGGCAACGTGGCGCTGGAATCCATGGGATTGAAGACCTTCGGCTTCGGCGGCGGCCGCGAGGACATCTGGGAACCGCAGCCGATCGACTGGGGCCCCGAATCCACCTGGCTGGGCGACGAACGCTACAGCGGAGACCGGGAACTCTCCAATCCGCTGGCCGCCGTGCAGATGGGCCTGATCTACGTCAACCCTGAAGGCCCGAACGGCACGCCCGATCCGGCAGGGTCCGCGCGAGACATCCGCGAAACCTTCGCCCGCATGGCCATGGACGACGAAGAGACCGTGGCCCTGGGCGCGGGCGGCCACACCTTCGGCAAGGCCCACGGGGCCGGTGAAGCCCATCACCTCGGCGCGGAACCCGAAGGCGCCAACATCGAGGAACTGGGCCTGGGATGGAAGAGCAAGTTTGAAAGCGGCATTGGCGCCCACGCCATCACCAGCGGCATCGAAGGCGCCTGGACCCCCACCCCGACCCGATGGGACAACAGCTACTTCGAGACCCTGTTCGGCTACGACTGGGAATTGACCCGCAGCCCGGCCGGCGCCCACCAGTGGCGGCCGAAGAATGGCGCCGGGGCCAATACCGTGCCGGACGCCCACATCCCCGGCAAGACCCACGCCCCGATGATGACCACGGCGGACATGGCCTTCCGCGTGGACCCCGCCTACGAGAAGATTTCGCGGGCCTTCATGGCCGACCCGCAACGTTTTGCCGACGCCTTCGCCCGCGCCTGGTTCAAGCTGACCCATCGGGACATGGGCCCCAAGGTCCGTTATCTCGGCCCCCTGGTCCCCCAGGAGGACCTGCTCTGGCAGGACCCGATTCCCGCCGTGGACCACCCGCTGGTCGAATCTGCCGACGTGGCAGCACTGAAAAAGACCGTGCTGGCGTCGGGCCTGACGCCGCAGCAGTTGATCAAGGCGGCCTGGGCTTCGGCCTCCACCTTCCGTGGCACCGACCTACGCGGTGGCGCCAACGGCGCCCGCCTCCGCTTCGCCCCGCAAAAGGATTGGGAGGTGAACGAGCCCGCCGAGATTGCGCAGGTGATCGGCAAGCTCACCGAGGTGCAGCAGCAGTTCAATGCCTCGGCGTCCGGTGGAAAGAAGATCTCGCTGGCCGATCTCATCGTGCTGGGCGGCACCGCGGCGGTGGAGGATGCGGCCCAGCGTGCCGGCCACCCGGTGTCGGTGCCCTTCACGCCCGGCCGCATGGATGCCCTGCTGGCGCAGACCGATGTCAATGCCTTCAAGGTTCTGGAACCTGCGGCGGACGGCTTCCGCAACTACTTCCGCGTCGGTCCGGAGCCCAGCGTGGTCACTGCGCTGATCGACCGCGCCGCGCTGCTCACGCTCACCGCACCGGAAATGACTGTGCTGGTCGGCGGGCTGCGGGTGTTGGGTGCCAACGTCGGCCAGTCTCCGCTGGGGGTCTTCACCCGCCGGCCCGGCCTGCTCACCCCGGACTTCTTCGTCAACTTGCTGGATATGCGTACCGCCTGGCAGCGCTCGGAGACCACAGCCGGCGTGTTTGAAGGCCGGGACCGCAAGACCCAGGAGGTCCGCTGGACGGCCACGCTGGCGGACCTGGTCTTTGGCTCCAATGCCCAGCTGCGCGCCCTGTCCGAGGTCTATGCCTCCAGCGATGGAGAAGCCCAGTTCGTCACCGACTTCGTGGCGGCCTGGACCAAGGTGATGAACCTGGACCGCTTTGATCTGGAGCGTCAGGGCTGAAGTGGCGGCACAGGGGCGGTGGCACGGTGGCGACGCACTGGCCGGCGCCGACTACCGCGCCGCCCCGCTGTCCCGGTGCCGCCGCCGTTGCTATGGATAGAACGTGATGCTCAGCGGCGCCGCCGATGCGACCGACTGTCCGGTGTCCGTGATCCGGCCCGTGGCCGCATCCAGGCTGAACAGGTTGACGGTGTTGCTCTGCTGGTTGGCCACCAGCAGCCAGCGTCCGCCGGGGTCCAGCGCAAGGTTCCAGGGCCGGTCGCCGCCCGCCGGCAGGCGCTGCACAAAGGCCAATTGCCCCGTGGCGGGATCGGTGCGAAACACCACCAGCGTGTGCTCCCCACGGTCGGCCACGACCAGGAACCGGCCGTCCGGCGTCAGCACCATCTCCGCGCTGCTCTTGGCGCCCTGAAAACCCTCGCTGCTGATGGGCACGGTCTGCCGCAAGGTCAATGTGCCGGCAACTTCATTCCAGCCTGCCACCAGCACATCCGCACTCAACTCATCCAGCACATAGGCGGACTGACCCTGCGGGCTGAACAGCACCCGCCGCGGTCCGCTGCCCGGCGCCACCGGGAATGAGCGTGGCGTCACGCCATCGTCAGCCGCCAGCCGATGGGTCGCCCGGTCGAAGGGATAGACGAACACCCGGTCTGCCCCCAGATCCGGGACCAGTGCAAACCGGCCGGAGGGATCCAGGGTCACGCCATGCGCATGCGGGCTGGCCTGCCGGCGGTGGGGCCCGGAGCCAATGGCCTGCCGGGACGACACCAGTTCCTCCAGCCCGCCGTCCGGCTTGATGGCCAGGCTCACCGCCGAGCCGCCGCCGAAGTTGGCCGCCAGCAAGGTGCGCGAGACGGGGTCGAGCGCCAGATGCGTCGTGCCCGCGCCTCCCGCACCGAGCTCGTTGAGTTTGCTCAACGCGCCGGTCTCGGGCTGGACCGCATACGCCAGCACCTTGCCGGGCTGCCCTTGCGCATCACTGGCCACGTAGAGCAGCCCCCGCTGTGGATCCGACACGGCCCAGCGCGGGCGCGGCAACTCGGCCACCGTGCCCAGCACCGACAGACGACCTTGGGCCGTATCCAGACGAAGGGCCTGGATCTGCCCGCCCTCCTGACCGATATAGACCAGCGTGGTTCCGCTTCCAGCGTTGGCGCCATGGAGCGAGGCACCGGCGCCGCCGCTCATTCCAGCGGCCGAGCCCGGGCGCAATAACCCCACCGGCTGCCCCGCCTGCTGCCCCGCCTGCCGCCCCGCCGCCTGCCCCGACTCCGCCACGCTGGGCGCCACACCGCATCCAACCGCCAGCGCCGCAGCCACCGCCAGGCCCGCAAGCCCGTCGGTCTGCCGGCTCAGCCATCGGACGGCGGGCCAGCGGCCGCTGCGGTCTTCTTCCATGGAATGCCGCGCCATCACTTCGGAATGTAGAGAGGCATGGCCTCTTCCCAGAGGGTATCGGTGATGGGGCGCTGCTGGCTGCCATCCGCATTCATGACCCAGTTCTGGCCATCGGGCTGGAAGGTGTCGTCATACAGCGAGACCTCGTCCCTGTAGCCATACCGCCCGCTGCTGAAGAGAATGCGGCCATCCCAGGTCCACACCGCATGGGCGTCATTGGCGCCATGCGTCGTCAGCCGCGCCAGCCCGGTCCCGTCGGGCTTGATGGTGTAGACGTCATAGTTGAACTTGTTGGAGTCCGTCGGGTCGTACTGCTTGCGGGTGAAGACGATGCGCTTGCCGTCCGGCGACCAGCCCGGGGTGTTGTCCGGCTCGGTGGTCAGGACCGTGGTGGCGCGTGTGTCCAGATCGATGATGCGCAGGCCCTTGACGGTCGGGCTCCAGACGCGGAAGACGATCTTCCGGCCGTCCGGCGAGTAGCTGGGGAAGCCGGAATTGATGGCGCCGTCGGTCAGTGCCTCCGGCACACCGTTCATGCTGCCGTCCGCCTTGATGCGCATGATGCGGCCCGGCCCCGCCGCACGTGTCAGGAACCACTGCCCGACCCCAAAGGCCACCCACTGGCGATCCGGCGACCAGGTCGGCTGGAACGCACCCGCCAGGCCATGCGAGATCAGCACGGGGTCCAGCCCGCTGGTGGCCGGGTCATAGATGCGGGTGTAGCCCGAGAAGTCGCTGGCATTCATCACGGCGACCGACGAGTTGAGTGCCTTCTCGGTATAGACCAACTTCCGTCCATCCCGCGAGAGCTGCGGAAACACGTCCAGGTATTGATAGCGCCAGCGGTTGTCGAAGCTGTAGAGCGGCGTGCCGTTGGCGCGCGATGGGTCGAAGGCGACTTTCTCATAGACCAGCTTCGTGCCGTCCGCCGAATAACGCGGCGAGCGGATGCCGGTGCTGGCCGTGGAGCGGAAGCCGCCCTCGGTGGTGTAGAGCCCTTCAGTGGCGCCGCCCTTCACGTGGTAGGCGATGTTGGTGGCGCTCAGGTATTGCGGGAAGACCTTGTAGCCGGCCGAGCTGGTCACCGTGGTCTTTTGCAGCGTGGCCAGGTTGACCGTCACCAGCTGGGAGCTGACCGCATTGATCAGCTCCGGCCGGCGTGCGCCCCAGGTGGCCTCCTGGGTGGACTCGTAGAAGGTCAGGCTGCTGCCATCGGGTGACCAGGTGGGCGAGCCATCCAGGGAGCCCGGGTTGCTGGCCACCTGCCTGAAGCCGCTGCCGTCAGGCCGGATGACATAGATGCCGCTGGCCTGCGTGCGCTCCCAGCCGTTGGGCAGGTCATGGCCGCGCCAGTCGGTGCCGATGTCCGACGAGAAGGCCAGCCACTTGCCGTCGGCCGACCAGGCCGGCCGGAAGTAGCCATGCGGCTTGCTGGCGTCGAAGGGCAAGGCGCCGGTCACGTTGCGCAGGGCACCGGTCAGGACGTTGAGCGTCCAGATGTTGGCGGTGCCGTAGTCGTTGGCGCCGCTGCGCGAGGACACGAAGGCGACCACATGCGGGTCGGTGGGCGACACGGCGGCGGCATCGTCCACCGCGATGTGGTCGGTGAGCCGCTGCAGACCGGTGCCGTCAGTGCGCACACGATAGAGATTGGACTGGCCCAGACCGTCCCGCTCGGAGGTGAAGTACACCCACTGGCCATCCCGCGAGAAGCTCGCGTGATAGTCAAACCCGGGGGTGGACAGCAGCTTGCGTTCCGCGCTGCCGTCGGCGTTGGCGATATAGAGCTCGGACGAGACCGGGCCCACGCGGTTGAGGATGAGCGTGCCGTCACTGCCGCTGTTGCCGCCGTGGGCCAGGGCAGGCGCGCAGAGGCTGGCGGTGCAGATGACGATCGATGCGGTGATCGATGCGGTGACGGATGCAGTGAACGACGTGACGCAGGATGTCGCGGCGGATGCCCGCAGGCGTTTCAAATACATGGATGTCCCCTTGGTTGGCGCGATGAACGCTGGTCTTATGGCGATGTATTTGCGTGAGCGCAAGGGTGTCGGCCAATGCTCTCGACGGGCCACAAGACTAGGGGAACGCGGACGCCAAGGCCCTGCACAAATCCAAGCTTCGTTGGCACATTTCTCGCCCGTGGAGCGGGAGCGAACCCTGACCGCTGACCGGCCACACCAGGGGTCCGTGGTGACGCCAACGGCCAGGGGTGACGGCGATAACCCGGGGTGACGCCGCCAGCCCGGAGTGGCGCCGATGCTGAGGCGTGCCGGGTTACCGGCCGCCGTGCGGCTGCGCGCGTGCAGCAGCGCGGAACTGGCTGGGGGACTGGCCCACTTCCTTGCGGAAGAAGCGCGTGAAGTAAGCGGTGTCCGAAAAGCCCAGCCAATAGGCGATCTGCTCGATGGTCATGTCGCTGAAGATCAGGCTGCGCTTGGCTTCCGTGATGATGCGGGCATGGATGAGCTTGTTGGGGCTGAGCCCCGTGGCCGCGACGCAGGCGGCCCGCAGCTGGTTCTCCGACACCGCCATCACGGATGCGTAATGCTGCAGCCGCAGGTTCTCGCGGTAGTGCTGGTCGATGAGGTCGCGGAAGCGCTCGGCCAGCCGGGTGGCCGTGCGTGTGGCGCCTTCGGTATCCGCCTCCACCAGCTCGGCACCCGTGCCACGCACCAGCGCCAGCAGGAGTTCGGTCAGCACCGCCTCGGTGGCGACGACGTGGCCCACGCCGCGTGTCTTGGCCTCATGGTCCAGCTTGGCGATGAGCGCCTGCATCTCGGCCGCCTCGGCCTCCTGGTCCATGGCGATGATGCGTGGGAAGTTCCACAGCTGGGTGAACTCCGGCAGCTTGGCATTGACCTGCGACAGGTAGGACACCTCCACGGTGATCACCCATTTGTCGACATCGCTGTCGTAGTCCAGGCCATGTACACAGTCGGTGGGCAGCAGCAGTGCGCAGGGCCCTTCGAAGGGCACGCTGCGTCCTTCCAGATTCATCAGGCCACGCCCGATGCGGATGAAGATGATCTGGCCATAACCCGGATGGGCATGCGGCTCGGTGCGCCAGCGCCCCCGATCGGTCACGTGGCCCACGTTGACGAACCACTTGTCCTGCTGCTCGGGCCGCTCCACGTAGAGCCGCACCTTGGGCACCGTGGCCGGTGCCCCCCTGTCCTCGGGCTGTGGGAGGCCCGGGTGTTTCGCCAATGCAAGGTGTGTCATGTGTCCTGACCTACGCTGATGCGGGGCGGTGTCTCCTTCCGCCGGAGGGCCAGTCTGGGCTTGCACGGCAGGCAGCCAGCTGGACCGAATGACTGATCATGCATCGGCGTACCGCCAGCACGTGCGCGGGCATTCCCTGGGCTTGCCCGCGCACAGTGCGTATCCACGCGTCAGGTGTCATTAAGGAAGCGCTGTATCACTCCCGTCACTCCCGCGAGCCGAGGCGTTGGGAAGACGTGGCGGAAGCTGCCTTCAGAACGAATGCGCCAAGCCCAGCTGCAGCGAATTCTGGCCGTGTCCGGGCAGTGGCCCGGTGGCATTGGAAGTGGCGGAGAGTGCCAGCGTGCCGCTGTTCTTCAGATATTCGTCCCCCAGGTAGATCGTGGTGCGTTTGGAGAACCAGTAGTTCAAACGGGCTGCCACCAGCACCGCCTTGTTGGGCGAGTCCTTGAACTTCAGCTGCGCCAGCATGCCGGTGATGACCAGCGGCTCCGAGAGATGGGTCTGCCCGGCCAGCCAGAACAGGTTGCTCCGGGGCGTGGTGCTGCCCTCGTTGTTGCGGCCCTGCCAGCCAATGCCGATACGGCTGTCCCCGGGCAGCTTCCAGTAGGCGTTCAGCAGCGTGCGGCTGTCGGTGAGGTCCGGGCGGGTCAGGCCACCGTAGGTGGCAGCGGTACCGCCGTACTGGCGCTCATAGCTGCTCACCACGCCCCAGGTGCCGCCGTCGTACTTCAGCATGGCCGACCATTCGCGGCACTGGGAAGCCTCGGCGGCCTCGCCCGCACAGCCGGTGGCCGCAGGGTTGGCGCCTGCGACCGTGTCGCGGCCCAGGCTGTAGGTCAGGCCGCCACTGATGGGACCCGAATCCGCACGCCAGGAAATGCCGTTGTCGATGCGGGCGTTGGGAATGCCGTTGTCCAGCGTGCCCAGGCCCTGCGAACCAGGGCTGTAGAAATCGGCATCCCAGGTGGCGTAATAACGCATGGCATACACGCGGCCCACGGCCACCGTGCCAAACGGTCCAGTCAGGCCCACATTGGCCTGACGGCCGAACATGCGGCTGCCCTGCCCCACCGTGCCCGTGTCGGCGGTGACGCCGGTCTCCAGCACAAAGTTGGCTTTCAGCCCGCCGCCGAGGTCCTCCGTGCCCCGGAAGCCCAGCCGGGACGGCGTCACGCCCAGGCCCACCCGCAGCTGGCCGCTCTCCTTGCCGCCTGCGTTGATGTGGCTGACCGATTCCACGACCTGGTCAAGGATTCCGTAGATCTGCACCGATCCGGTGGCGGGCGCGGACTGCGCCCACGCGGACGTGCTCCCCATGATCGCCGCGCCGAGGCAAAGCGAGGTCTTGTAGTTCATGTTGTCTCCGTTGGTTCTTGGTCTGCGGCCCGAGGCTTTCCGCCTTCATGTGCCGGTGATGCCGTGCCGCCGATGGGGCGGAACGAGCGGCCTCAGCCCAGGCTGCCCGTCACGTCGTCGAAGAGTTCGTCGACCTGCAGGCGGCGCGGGATGATCTTCTGGTCGAGCGCCCAGTCGATGGCGGTCTGCAGGCCCTTGCGGTTGGCCTCCAGCCCCAGCGGTGGAAAGATGGCCGGCGTGCCGCCGTCAGTGGCGGCACGGCTCTCGACGACCATCCGGTAGAGCTCACGCACGATGTCCGGGCGCTGCTTCGAGATGTCCTGGTGCACCACGAACATGTGGTTGATGGGCACGAATCCCTCGCGGGCGTACCAGGCCTTGGCGGCGTTGTGCGCGTCCGGGACCAGGGTGCGCACACGCGGGTCCTTGGGCATGTCCTCGCCCAGCAGCGCCGCGTCCAGTTCGCCGTCCAGCAGCATCTGCGCAATGTTGGCGCCCTTGGGCAAGCGGATGCAGTTGGCGGGGTCGGTGTATTCGGCCAGGTGGCCTTCACCCAGCGTCATCCAGGTCACCTTGTCCAGGTCCACGCCGTACTCGTGGCGCAGCACGCCGCGGATCCACAGGCCCGTGGTCTGCGCATAGGTGCGCACACCGACGCGGCGTCCCTCGATGTCCTTGGGGTCCAGGTGGCCGAAGTCGATGTTGAAGCCCCCGCAGTGATGCTGGAAGCGGCCGGAGATGGGGGCGGGCAGCAGCACATACGGCTTGCCGTAGGCCTTGGCCTGCAGGTAGGTGACGATGGCGAGTTCACCGGCATCAAACGCGTTCTCGCGCACCATCGCCTTGAAGCCGTTGTGTGCCGGCGTGGGGCCGCAGAAGTCCAGCCGGACGATGTCGGAGCGGACCCGTCCGTCCTTCATGGCCTTGGTGACGGGATAGTCGGCCAGGTTGGTGCGCAGGGTCGGGATGTCGGTGAGGATGGCGCTCATGGTGGAGGTCTCCGGGTTCCTGAAGGGGGCGGGTGAAGCGGCGCGCAGGCCGGGAGCGATCGGCTCAGAGCCTGACCTCGATCAGGCGCGGGCCCGGTTCCCTGACGGAATCGACCAGCGCCTGGTGGAAGCTCTCGGCCGTTTCCACGGCCACGCTGGGCACGCCCATGCTGGTGGCCATGGCCAGCCAGTCGATGCGGGGGCGATCGATATCGATCATCGACAGCGCGCGTGCGCCGGGCACCCCGGCGCCCATGTTGCTGTACTCGGCCTTGAGAATGGCGTAGCTGTTGTTGGCGAAGATGATGGTGGTGACATTCAGGCCTTCACGCGCCTGGGTCCAGAGCGACTGGATGGTGTACATGGCGCTGCCGTCGCCCACCATGCAGAACACGCGGCGGTCCGGGCAGGCCAGCGCGGCACCGGTGGCCACCGGCGTGGAATAGCCGATGGAGCCGCCCATGTTGTTGATCAGGTCGTGCGGCTGCGCGCCCATGGTGTGGCCCATGGACTCGCGGCCGGTGGTGAGCGATTCGTCCACGACGATGGCGTGCGCCGGAATGGCGGCGGCCAGCGCATGGGCGATGCTCAGCGGGTTGAGCGCGCCGCTGGGCACGGCGGTCTGCACACGCTGTTGCACCACAGGTGCCACGTTCCGGGCACCCAGCGCGTCCAGCAGCATCTCGAACGCCAGCGCGCTGTCCTCGTCGGCTTCCACCAGCGGGTGCACCAGGGTGCCCTCCGCCTTGAGCAGGCTGGGCTGGTCCGGATAGCTGAAGAAGGCCACGGGCTCCCGGGTCTCGACGGTGATCAGGTGCTTGAAGGGCTTCAGGAATGCCGTGGCCTGCGCCACCGCATAGGGAATGCGCTCGATGGGCACCCGCCCCGCCCCGCGTTCGATTCGTGCCGTGAAGAACTGCGAACCCAGGCGTGCGCCCGTGGCGGCCGCCACGCGTCCGGCGCGCTCCAAGGCGTCGCCCCGCGTGGCCTTGTTGGCCAGGATGATCAGTGTCGGCTCGCCCGAACGCAGCACCCGGGCGATATGGTCGATGCGGGCCGCGTTCGGGGCCTTACGGGCGTTGTCGGCGTTGTCGGCGCTGCCGGGCTTTCGTCCAGGCGCGGTCTTGGGTGGCAGCACCGGCGCTCCGGCTTCCTGCCAGGACGCATCGCCAGGCAGGATGAGCGTGGCAATCTTTCCCGGATGCTCAGAGGCGACGGCCACGGCCTGCGCGGCGTCCCACGCGATGGCGGGTGCCGAATCCGCGCGCCGGACCCAGTGGCTCAGCGGCCGGGCCAGGCCTTCGATGTCGGAGGTCAGAGGTGGGTCGTACTTCAGGTGGGCGCTGGAATGCTCGCCGATAATGTTCACCATCCCGGACGCCGCGCGTTTGGCGTTGTGGATGTTGGCCAACCCATTGGCCAGGCCGGGCCCGAGGTGCAGCAGGGTCGATGCCGGCGTATCGCGCATGCGGTACCAGCCGTCCGCCGCGCCTGTGGCCACGCCCTCAAACAGGCACAGCACGCTGCGCATGCGCGGGTTCTCCAGTGCCGCGAGGAAGTGCATCTCCGACGTCCCCGGGTTGGCGAAGCAAATGTCCACCCCCTGATCCACCAGCGTGGACACCAGGCTCTCCGCTCCATTCATATCGTTCTCCAAAAAAAGAGGCCATTGCCCCCAAGGCCAGCACAGCGCCGCCGTCCCTCAAGCGGCGCCCGTGGACCGGCTTTGTTCGTCCACTGGGGGGAGCCCCTTGATCTCCGCTCCATTCAAAAAAGGGCCATCCCCTCCCAAGGCCAGCGCAGCGCCGCCGCCCCTCAAGCGGCGCCCGTGGACCGGCTTTGCCGGTCCATGGGGGAGCCCCTTGATCTCCGCGCCATTCAAAAAAGAGGCCATCCCCTCCCAAGGCCAGCGCAGCGCCGCCGCCCCTCAAGCGGCGCCCGTGGACCGGCTTTGCCGGTCCACTGGGGGAGCCCCCTTGAGGGGGCCGGCGTAAGCCGGTAGGGGGTGGACCCTAATAACTTGCCACCTCGCGAGCGAGGCCAACGACGCCGTAAGTGCGTTGCGGCGCCGACAGCAGGAAGCGGTAGCCCTCCTCCAGCAGCCGCTTGTGGTTCTTCGCCGTCACATGCGGATTGCCCACCACCACCTTGTGCCGGTGGCAGGTCTCGACGATGCGGCGCATGGCGTCCACCACTTCCGGGTGCTCGTACTGGCGCGGGAACCCCAGTTCCTGGCTGAGGTCCCCCTCGCCGATCAGGATGAACCCGATGCCCGGCACGTTGGCCAGGATGTCGTCCAGGTTCTCGATCGCCTGCGTGCTTTCGCACATCAGGCCCACCAGGATCTCGCCCTGCGGGGCCAGCGGCCAGACGTCCGCCTTGGCGTAGTAATCGGCCATGCTCAGGCCCCAGTAGCGCGCGGCGGTGGCTGGCCCATCGCCACGCACGCCCTTGGGCTCATACAGGGGCGCGCCCTTGGGACGCGCATAGCGGCACGCGGCCACGGCGTTGTAGGCCTGCGCCACCGTGGCCACGTGGGGCCACACCACGCCATAGCAGCCGCGGTCCAGCACCTGCTTGGCAAAGGACTGGTTCATCTCCGCCCCGTTGGCCGGAATGCGCGCGATGGGCGTGACCTTGGGCGAGAGCGAGCCACTGTCCACGATCTGCTTGCGGCTGAGCATGTACTGCAGCGCGTCACCCAGCGCCGAGACGTCGTAGGGGTTGTGCTCCATCTCGAAGACGATGCCGTCGTACGGGGCATCGCTCATCTCGATGGCGGTCTGCTTGTCCAGCTTGGAGAAGGCCGCAAATGCCGGCTTGCCGGCCTCCAGCGCGCGGATGATGTTGTTCAGTCGGGTGTCGGACATGGGAGTCTCCTGGTGATTCGGGGGGCCTGGGGGATGCCGGGCTCAGCGCGAGGCGTCCCAGTACATGAAGCCCATGCCTTCGCCGGTGCCGGCGGGTGTGCGCCAGCAGGGCACGTAGTCCACGACCGTCATCTCGGCGCCCGTTTCTTGCAGGGCCTTCATCACGCTCACGTAGAGCTTGATCTCCGAGGTTCCGGACTGGTAGGAGCGGTCGTCCACCGCCGCCAGGGCGTCGTAGTCGTAGTCGGCCAGCATCTTCATGATGCGGTGGTCGAATTCCTCGTCGTTGACGAAGTGAGAGAGGCCGCCGGACGCGATGATCCCGACGCGCACATCGTCCGGCCACGCCTTGATGGCCTCGCACAGCACCCGCCCGAATTCAATGCAGCGCGACATCGACGGCTGCGTCGGCGGATAGAAGCAGTTCATGATGACCGGCACATGCGGCGGCGGTTGGTCGCCCATGATCTGGTGGTAGACGAAGCTGTACGCATGCGGCACCACCGGATAGTCCGGCAGCGGCTTCATCCACACGTTGTCCGGCCAGGCGAAGAGGTCGGTGAGGTCGAAGCCTTCACGCTGGAAGCTGTTGATCAGATAGGTGGCCAGTTGCGGATGGCACTGGTGCACCACGTGGTGGTCCGGTGCGTAGACCGATCGCTGCGGCGGCCCGTTGTGGACCTCCTGGCCGCTGTAGATGGCGATGGAGGGCGAGAAGTCGGTGAAGATCTCCTTCTGGTCCTTGCCCAGGATGATGGCCACGTCCACGTTCGCCCGCTGGTAGGCCCGGGCCATTTCGTCCAGCGCGGTACGGCACCGGTCGGCACGGGCGGTCCGCTCCTCCAGCGTCAGGAACTTCTCGAACTGCGCGCCGCGATGGGCCTCCAGCTCGGGGTAGGTCCAGGTGCGGTTGCGGAACCAGAGCTCGGGATTGTTGCGGTCCCGCTCGCCGTTCTTCAGCCAGTCTTCCGGCGCCTGGCCGAGCATGCCGCTGTGGGGCACTGCCATCCCGAATACGATTTTTGCCATGTGCTCTTCAGCCGATTGGATGTTTTTGACAAAGCAACGCCCTGCGGCGGCGAGGGCGCGGCCGTGACGTTGGTGAGTGGATGGGCCTGGGTTCTGTCCTGTTTCCGGTCCTGTTTCCGGTCCTGTTGCCGGTCCTGTTTCCCGTCCTGAGCCCCGCCCCTTGCGCCTGGGCGTGCGGCGTCAGCGGGGCACGGGCGGTGCGTTCAGGATGGGGGGCGTGTCGTCGAGGGGGGCAGCGGGCTCCTCGCGAACCTTCGGTGCCCACTGGGGCCGCAGCAGGATGGCTGTGGCCGCCGCACCGATGATCAGGAAAACAAAGATGGCCATCATGGGCAGGTCGTAGTTGCCCCCCACATGCAGCAACCAGCCAGAGAGGCTGGCGGCCACCCCCCCGGCCAGGCTGGTGGCCACCTGCTGCACACCGGTCACCAGACCGATGGCCTGCTTGGGGATCAGCGTCAGGCGGCTCAGCGCGAGGTTGTTGGCCGTGGCCAGGCCCAGGAAGGACAGCGAGAAGACATTCCAGAACAGCGCCATGTCCAGCGTGCTGGCATAGGCCCCCAGCAGCACCGTGCAGCCGCCGACGAAGCCCGAGATCACAAACGCCTTGCGGACGAACACCGCATTGCCGCCGCGCGCAATGAGCCGGTCTGCCACCCAGCCCGCAGCCGCCGCCACGATGGCGATGCCTGCGAAGCTGAAGAAGGTGTAGAGACCGGACTCGCCCAGCGACAGGCCACGCTGTTCCACCAGGTAGGCCGGCATCCACGTCATGCAATAGAACGTGAAGTAGCCGTAGCAGAAGTTGTTGATCATGCCGCCCCACACCACCGGGCTGGTGAGGATGCTGGACAGCGTCACCGACCCGGCACGGCGCTTGGCCACGGCCAGTTCCTCCCTGGAGGGAAAGTCGTTGCGCACCAGGCCGAGCCAGGGCAGCAGCCACACCATGCCCACCATGCCGGTGGCGATGAACATCACCTGCCAGGAATGGTTGACGATCAACCAGGCGCCCACGGGGGCGCCAATGGCCGGGCCGAACTTGTTGCCCATCGCAAAGATGCCCACCGCCAGGCCGTTCTGGCTTTCGTCGAAGTGGTTGCGGATCCAGCGATAGCTGGCCGGGATCACCACCGCTTCTGCCGCGCCGATGATCAGCCGCATCACGATCAGCGCGCCGAGCGCCGACACCGCCCCCATCAGCGCCGTGGCCACGCACCACAGGGCAAAGCAGATGGCGTAGGGCCACTTCACGCCATAGCGGTCCGCCACCCAGCCCATGGGAATCTGGAACAGGCCATAGGACCAGAAGAAGGCGGAATTGATCCAGCCCCGGTCCACGCTGCTCAGCGCGAACTGCTGCACAAAGGACTTGTCCGCCAGCGCGGAGGAGATGCTGGTGCGGTCCACGAAGGAAATGAGCACCCCCAGGGCCAGCAGGGCCAGGACGGTCCAGCGGCTGGAGCTGCTCATCGGTGCTTGGTTGGTCTCCATGTCGGTCCTGGGCGCTCAGGCCAATGCGGGATAGAGCAGCTGCGCGGTCTTGCCGAAGATCCATTGACGGTCCTCCTCGCGCAGGCTGGCCAGCCCCTCCTGCGCGGTGGCGAGGATCTCCCCAAGCGTGCCGGGCGAGGTCGGGAAGTTGGAGCCCCAGGCCATGCGGCTCGCGCCAAACGCCTCCACCACGCGCGGGAAGAAGGTCTCGGCACTGGCCTGGTCCTTCTTCACGTCCGCGAAGATACGCGGCGTGAGTTTCAGGAAGATGTTGGGAATGTCGGCCAGGGCCCAGAGGCTGTCGGCCCTCTTGTAGGGCGGGCCATCCAGCACATCGGGTCTTCCGAGGTGGTCCAGGATGATGTCCACCTGCGGGAACTTCTTCGCCAGCAAAGTGACCTGGGGCAGGCCGATGGGGCCGGTCTGGATGCACATGGGCAGGCCCAGTTCGGCCAGCATCTCCCAGGCGCGGAAGGACTGGGGGTTGTCCAGCTCGCTGGGGTCGAAGTCCTTGGTGGAACCGCCGGTAAAGATGCGCAGCCCGGCCAGGCCCTTGTCCGCCCAACGCTTGATGACGGTGGCCACGTCGTCGGCCAGCATGTCCACCGAGCCGACGGCGACCAGCCGGTCCGCATACTGGTTGCAGCCGTCCACCACATAGGCATTGTCGAAGCCATAGGTCGTGGAGGAATGCACCACGGCAGCCTTGGCCACGCCGGCCGCATCCATCGCCTCGATCAGCGCCGCCACGGTGCTGGGGCGTTCCTGGGACCATTCCGACCGCTTGCCGAAGAGCGGCGCTGGCGGATAGCGGGTCTCATCGTCCGAGATGATGTGGGGGTGAATGTCGATGTAGGTCATGGCCTTCCCTTACTGCCCGCGGGCGCGCAGCAGCGCGTCCAGGCGGGGGTACACGCGGCGGGCATTGAGTTCGTAGATGGCGGCGCGGTCTTCGGCATCCAGTGCGTCGCAGGCGTCGATGTAGCGCTTGGTGTCGTCGAAGTACTCGCCGGTGTTGGGGTCGCGGCCCCGCACGGCGCCGATCATTTCGGAGCCGAACAGCACATTGCTGGTCGGCACCACCTTGGTCAGCAGTTCCACCCCGGGGTGGTGGTAGACACAGGTGTCGAAGAAGACGTTGTCCAGCAGGCCCTCCAGCGGCCGCTGGGCGATCTCCAGCGACATGCCGCGATAACGGCCCCAGTGGTAGGGCACCGCGCCACCGCCGTGCGGGATCACGAACCGCAGGGTCGGGAAGTCCTTGAACAGGTCGGCCTGCAGCAGCTGCATGAAGACGGAGGTGTCGGCATTCAGGTAGTGAGCACCGGTGCCATGGAAGCAGGGGTTGCAGGACGCGGCCACGTGGATCATGGCGGGCACGTCCAGCTCGCACAACACTTCGTAGAGCGGGTACCACTCACGGTCGGTCATGGGCTTGCCGGTCCAGTAGCCGCCGGTCGGGTCCGGGTTGAGGTTGCAGCCCACGAAGCCGAGCTCCTCCACACAGCGGCGCAGCTCGGGGATGGAATTTTTCGGTGGCGCCAATGGCGATTGCGGCAGCTGGCACACCGGGACGAAGTTGTCCGGATACAGGTCACAGACACGGCGGACCAGATCGTTGGACACCTCGGCCCATTCCAGGCTGGTGCGCTCGTTGCCCAGGTGGTGGCTCATCAGGCCGGCAATGGGCGAGAACAGTGTCAGGTCGCTGCCGCGCTCGCGCTGCAGGCGGAGCTGGCCGTTGCCCACACCGTCGCGGATCTCGTCGTCGCTCACATGCGCGCCGGACCGTGGTGGTGCGTTGGCAGGGTCGTTGGCGGCGGCCACCTGGCGGGCGCGCCAGTCACGGAAGGATGCGGGGACGGTCGTGAAGTGACCGTGGCAATCGATGATCATGGTCGGTTCCGATGGAATCAGCGGGCGGGGTCGACAAACAGCTCGCCCGTGGACATGCGACGCGGCGTCAGGCCCTGCTTGAAGGCGGTGGCCTCCAGCGTCTCGATGGTCCGGAGGTTCTCCTGCAGGCCATAGGGCAGTGGGTCATGGCCGACGATCTTGCGCAGGTCCGCATATTTCCGGTCGCCGGGCGTGGTGGCCTGGCCGGCGTCCAGGCGGGCCAGCCACGCCTGCTTGGCTTGATCGAAGGCGTTGAAGATCGACTGGGCAACCCACGGGTGCTCGGCCAGCACCGAGTCCTTGACAACGATGGTGCCGTGCATGGGGTAGACGCCGGTGCGCGCGTAGTACTCGGCTTCCAGGGTGGCGGCATTGGGCAGCAGGTCCGGGTAGTCGGCCTCCACCTCCTTCCATCCGCCCGTGGGCGCTCCGGTCCGGCCGATGCCGGCGGCGGCCGCGAACCCGGCGGCCAGTTCCCCCTGGGCCATCATGTCCGCCAGTGAACGGCCAGCGGGCGCATGGATGACGTTGGGCGGCAGCTGGAGTTGGGTGACGTGTTCCTCATCGTCCACCACCCAGGTGACCTTGGCGGCGTCGAGACCGAATTCGTCAATCAGGACCTGGCGCGTCCACACCCCGGTGGTGACGGAATAGGCCCGCACGCCCACCTGCTTGCCTTCCAGGTCCTTGGGTGTGCGGATGCCCGCGTCCGGGCGTACCAGCAAGCCGCTGTGGTGGAAGCGGCGCACCACGAAGATGGGCAGCGCCACGAAGGGCGCGCCGTAGGCGCGGGCAATGATGTAGGTGGTGGGCGCGAGTTCGCAGACGTCGAACTCGATATCCCGCACCATGCGGCGGAAGGCGCCGATCTGGGGCTGGACGGTGATGAACTCGGCGTCCACGCCCTCGATGGGAATGGCGCCGCTGCGAATGGCCGAGGTGTGCGGGTGCTCGGCGATGGCAATCTTGAGATGGACTTTTCCAGCCAACGTGCTTCTCCTCTAAGGCTTCCAACCAGCCGTCCGAAACGCTTGCAAAGAGACGTTTCGGACGTGGTGCGATGATTGGAAGATTAGGGAAAAGGCGTCGATCTGCCTCTATACAAAAAGGAGATTCGCTGGCACTTTTCTTTGGCCGATGGTCCGGGGGGGCATGGGAATGGCCATGGCCTGGGGCGATCGGATCGCGCCAGGCGCGGGGGAGGACTCAGGCGGACAAGGCCTTCATCTCCCGATACAGATCGGCCTTGCCCTCGAAGCCGATGCCCGGCAGGTCCGGCAGGGTGACATGGCTGTTCTCCACCTTCACCCCGTCAGGGAAACCGCCGAACGGTTGGAACAGGTCCGGATAGGACTCGTTGCCGCCCAGCCCCAGGCCGGCGGCAATGTTGAGCGACATCTGGTGACCGCCATGCGGCACGCAGCGGCTGGCCGACCAGCCGTGTTCCTTCAGCATGTCCAGTGTGCGCAGGTACTCCACCAGGCCGTAGCTCAACGCGCAGTCAAACTGCAGGTAGTCCCGGTCCGGGCGCATGCCGCCGTAACGGATCAGGTTGCGAGCGTCCTGCATGGAAAACAGGTTTTCGCCCGTCGCCATCGGGTTCTTGTAGTAGCTGCGCAGCGTGGCCTGCAACTCGAAATCGAGCGGGTCACCGGCTTCCTCGTACCAGAAGAGGTCGTATTGCGAGAGCGCCTTGGCGTACTGGATGGCGGTGTCCAGGTCGAACCGGCCGTTGGCGTCCACACAGAGCTTCTGGCCGTCGCCCAGCACACTGAGGATGGAGTCGATGCGGCGCAGGTCCTCATCCAGCGAGGCGCCGCCGATCTTCTTCTTCACCACCGAGTAGCCCCGGTCGATGTAGCTGCGCATCTCGTCCTTGAGCTTGCCGTGATCCTGGCCGGGGTAGTAGTAGCCCCCCGCGGCATACACAAAGACCTTGCGGTTGGGCTGCCCGTTGCCATAACGGTCGGCCAGCAGCTGGAACAGCGGCTTGCCTTCGATCTTGGCCACCGCATCCCACACCGCCATGTCGATGGTGCCGATGGCCACCGAGCGCTCACCATGCCCGCCGGGCTTCTCGTTGGTGAACATGGCGGCCCAGACCTTGTGCGGGTCCAGGTTGTTGCCGGTGGCGTCCACCAGCGAGGCGGGGTCTGCTTCGAGAATGCGCGGGATGAAGCGCTCGCGCATGAGCATGCCCTGCCCATAACGACCGTTGGAGTTGAAGCCGTAGCCGACCACCGGTTTGCCGTCGCGGATCACATCGGTAATGACGGCCACGAGGCTGAGCGTCATCTTGCTAAAGTCGATGTAGGCGTTGCGGATCGGGCTGCTGATGGGGAGGGTTTTCTCCCTGATTTCGACGATCTTCACAGAACTGTCTCCACGTGTGTTTCAGATGGCTCGCATGTTCCTCCCCGAGGCCGGTCGCCGGCCAATTCATTTTTCTTTAGGGCTTGATGCTTTGAAAGCACCGCCATGACGATGAACCTGACGTGGATCGATGATTTCATGGCGCTGGCCGCCTCTGGCAACTTCTCCCGCGCGGCCGAGGAGCGCCACATGACCCAGCCCGCCTTCAGCCGCCGCATCCGGGCGCTGGAGGAATGGCTGGGGGTGGACCTGTTCGACCGCAATACCCAGCCCGCGCGGGTGACCCCGGCCGGTGAATGGTTCCGCAAGGCCGCCCAGGACTTGCAGGCCCACGTCACCCGGGTGCCGCTGGAAGCGCGCGCCGTGGCGGAGGCCAGCTCACGCACGCTGCGGCTGGCCGCCACGCATGCGCTCTCCTTCACCTTCCTGCCGCGCTGGCTGCACACGCTGGAACAGCGCCTGCCCGTAGGGCCGGTACAGCTGGATTCGGATGTGCACGAGAAATGCGAGGCCCTGCTGCTGAAGGGGCAGGTGCAGTTCGTGCTGACGCATGGCCATGCCAGCGTGCGCGGTGCGCTGGACGAGGCGGGTTACCCCTTCGCCGTGCTGGGCTCGGACCGGCTGCTGCCGGTGAGTGCGCCAGACGCGGGCGGCGCACCCATGCACCGGCTGGTGGAGGACACCGTTGGCGGTGTGGAGGTGGCGGGAAAGCTGCTGACCTACGGCTTTGAATCGGGCATCGGCCGCTTGCTGCGTGAGCTCAAGGGCGCTCCCTATGCCCGGCTCGCCGCACAGGCAGGCATGACCGCGCAGTTGGCCTCGGTGCTGCGCACCATGGCCATGGACGGCCGGGGCCTGGCCTGGCTGCCCGAGATTCTGGTGAGCAGCGATCTGGCCAGCGGCCGTCTGGTGCTGGCCGCCGGCCCGGCATGGACAATCGACCTCGCGCTGCGGCTCTATCGTGACCGCGGCGCGCTGGGCGAGGCCGCGGACGCGTTCTGGGCCGCTGCGTCCCAGGCCACGGGCTGACGCTTATTGGCCTTTTTCGCTCCAGAGCACGCCACCCGTTGCCCAGTGCTCACGCGGCACTTCGAAGAACAGCACGTCCACGCCATCCGGGCTGCCGCCCAGCACCCGCACGCAGGCAGCGGTCAGTTCCTTGGCCAGTTCGGCCTTCTGTTCAGCCGTACGGCCGTCGAAAAGTTCAACACGCAGGGTGGGCATGAAAATCTCCTTGTGAGTTCGGGATGGAGGTGGGGTGTTGCGTAGCGGTGGTGCGGACGCGGCGGGTCATTCGCGAAATCCGGGCGAGCGCCGGTCCAGCCGCCTGAGCAGGGCGGGCCATTCCACATCGCCGTCCCACTCCGAGGCGTCCCCGACCCATTGGCGATGGGTGAGGCTGGCCAGCTCATGGTTGACGGCCTGGATACGCCCGCCAGTGGCGGCCATGGCCTGCAGCTGCGCCTGGGCTGCTCGCTCCAGGATGTGCATCAGCATGTAGGCCTCCGCCACGGAACGGCCCACGGTGAGGGTGCCGTGGTTCTCGAGAATGAGGCCATCGAGCGCGCCGAGATGGGCCACCAGCCGCTGCTGTTCTTCGGGCCCCAGCGCCAGGCCTTCATAGGGGTGGCGTCCGAGGCGGCCGTACAGCCGCATGGCCCACTGCGAGGTGGGCTGCAAGCCGCCGGGCACCATGGCGAGTGCCACGCCCCACGGCGCATGCAGGTGGACCACACACGCCACATCGGGCCGGCCCGCATGCACCGCGCCGTGGATGGCAAAGCCGCTGGGATTGACGCGGCGGTTCGTGCCGTCCACCACCCGGCCGTGCACGTCGACCTTCACCAGGTTGGACGCACAGACCTCGTCAAAACCCAGGCCGAATTCATTGATGAGATAGACGCCGGGCTCACCCGGCACGGTGGCGGACAGGTGGGTATAGACCGTGTCGTCCCATCCGGCCAGCGCCGCCAGCCGATAAGCGGCGGCAAGGTCCACACGGACCTCGGCTTCGGTTCGCGCGCGGGCAGGGGTCGAGGTGGACATGGCGGCTGCGGTCGGTCAGGGAGCCGTTATTGTGCAAGATGCGTTTGATCAGTCATGCCAGCCGGAGCAGGAGAAAAAACAGCTGTCGCACAGATCCCAGCCATCGGCGTCCCCGCGGTCGCCGGGTCGGGTGCGCCGGTAGAACCAGACAGCCAATGCCACCAGGCACAGCACAAAGACCGCCGGCCAGATCCAGCCTCGAAACAGCGCATGGGAGTGGATGTCACTGAGCCACCAGGACACAGCGGCGGTCAGAAGAATGAGCAGCAGGGATCTCATGGGGCGGAGGCTTCTCCAGGCGGTCGCTGACCGTCCTCGATGGGTCCACGGCGGAAGGGGCCGAGCTTGGTGGGCGAAGGATAGTTCATGAGCGTGGCGGTTGGCGTTGGGGCGCGTCACCCAGCCGCTCCACCACGAAGTCCACAAAGCTGCGCAACTTCGCGCTGGGCCGGCGCTCGCCCAGCCGGACGATGGCCACCGCCCGGGACGGCAACGCCCAGCCTGGCAGCAAAGGCACCAACCGACCAGCCGCCAAGGCTGGCGCGAGCAACACGTCCGCCTGCACCACCACGCCCATGCCGGCCACGGCCGCCGCGAGCAGGGCTTGCCCGTTGTTGGTGGCGAACGGGCCGCGCACCGGCACCTGCACGGTTTCCGTGCCGCGGGTGAAGCGCCAGGCATGGCTGCGGCCCCAGGCCGAGAAGCCCAGCAAGGCCTGCCCCTCCAGCTCGGACGGGTGCCTGGGGCGCCCGTGCCGCTTCACCCAGGCCGGGCTGGCCGCCACCCACATGTGGGAGGCGGCCAACGGCCTCGCAATCAGCGAGTCGTCATGGGTGGGGCCCATGCGGATGCCGCAGTCAAAGCCCTCTTCGGCCAGCTCCACCACACGGTCGTTGAGATTGAGGTCCAGATCGACGTGGGGATACCGCGCCACATAGTCCGCCAGAACCGGTGCCAGACGGGCGGCACCGTAAGACACCGGTGCCGTGATGCGCAGGGTGCCATGCGGCTCTGCCTGCAGGCTTTCCGCCACGCTGTCCGCCGCACGGACGCTGGACAGCACCTCGCGGGAGCGCTCCAGATAGGCCGCCCCCAGTTCGGTCAGCCGTTGGCGGCGGGTGGTGCGCTCCAGCAACCGTCCACCCAGCTGCGCCTCCAGCGCCTGGATGTATTTGCCCACCATCACGGGGGAGAGGTCCAGTGCTTCGGCAGCAGCCGTGAAACTCCCCTTCTCCGCCACGGACACCAACACCTCCATTGCGCGCAGCTTATCCATATTCCTAATCTGAAGTTCGTGATCAGCTTACCGCCGTTGCATTTATCGAAGCATCGATTATCAAAACAATCAGGGCTTCCGTATTTGCATGAAGGAGTCAGACCATGAAGATTCTGGTGATTGGTGCCAGCGGCACGGTGGGTCGGGCGGTGGCGTCGGCCCTCGCGCAGCGGCATGAGGTGCTCAGCGCAGGCCGCGAGCATGGCGACTATCGGGTGGACATCACGCGGGACGACAGCGTCGAGGCACTGTTCAAGGCCACCGGGCCGCTGGATGCGATTGTCTCGACCGCCGGCGCGTTGTTCTTCGGACCGCTCGGCACCATGCGGCCGGTGGACTTCGAGGTGGGCCTGCAGAACAAGCTGCTGGGCCAGGTGCGGCTGGCGCTGCTGGGTCAACATGTGCTGCGCGACGGCGGCTCCATCACGCTCACCACCGGCATCGTGGCAGAAGAACCCATTCGGCATGGCACCAACGCCAGCGCGGTGAACGCTGCGGTTGAGGGGTTTGTGAAGGGCGCAGCCATTGAGCTGCTACGAGGCCAACGCATCAACGCCATCAGCCCAACGCTGCTGACCGAATCACAGAACGCCTACGGCGCCGTCTTCCCCGGCTTTGAGACCGTCCCGGCGGTGCGTGTGGCGCAGGCGTATGTGCGCAGCGTCGAAGGGGCGCAGACGGGGCGGGTCTATCGCGTCTGGCAATGAGCCTGATCGGCAGTTCTGGTCGGTAGTTCTGGTCGGCAGCCCTGATCGGCAGTCCCGATCGGCTCACCGTCGATTCGTGACATTCATCACGAACTGAAATCATGCACCGCAGCACTGCGCCGGTCTCAATCCCCCCGAGGGGTGAGCCAATTGGGTGAACCCACCCATAGCCCCTCGGCCCTTTCACTGACAGAATCCCTCACAACAATAATCTCAGCAACGATTTGAGGGAGTCTCCATGTCGGGAACCGTGGACCAACGTTTTGCGCCGCCCGAGGCGCATGTGGAAGACCTGGCACCTGCCACTGGCACGCCGGGGCTGGCCGGGCGTGGCACGCGGCTGCTGGCGGTCATCATTGATGGCCTGATCCTCGCCGCGCTGCTCTGGGTGATCGGCAAGATCCCGGGCCTCCCCAGCGGGATCAATCCGTTCGCTGACAGCAACGAGGACTGGAGCGGCTGGAACCTCATTCCCAACATCGTCAGCTTTGGCGTTTTCGTGCTTGTGCAGGGCTGGCCGCTGGTCAAGCGCGGGCAGACCCTCGGAAAGATGATCTTCAAGCTGCGCATCGTCCGCACCGATGGCTCACCCGTAGAGGTGTGGCGCATGCTGGGGCTGCGCTACGGCATCGGTTATCTCGTCAACGCCAATCTGGTGCTGTCGGGGATCTTCGGTCTGGTGGACTCGGTGCTGATCTTCCGTGAATCACGCAAGTGCCTGCACGACAACATTGCGGACACCCAGGTCATCAAGCTCTGAACGTGCATCCCGCCGCTACCGCCCAGCGCATCGACACGCTGGCGCAGGTTGAAACGCCCGAAGGCATCGTGCTCTCGCTGCGGCCCGCCGGGCTCGTGGCCAGAACCATGGCCTTCATGCTGGACCTGTTGTTCCGCATGCTGATCGACATGGCCCTGGCCTTGCTGCTGGGCTCGCTCGGCCGCCTGGGCGGTGGGCTGTTCCTGATCGGCATGTTTTTGGTGGAATGGCTCTACCCCATCGTGTTCGAGCTCACCCGCTCGGGTGCCACGCCCGGCAAGCGGGCGCTGGGGCTGCGGGTGGTGATGGACACCGGCCTGCCGGTGACACCGGCAGCCTCGGTCACCCGCAACCTGCTGCGCGTGGCCGACTTCCTGCCGCTGGGTTATGCCTTTGGCATCATCACCCTGCTGCTAAACCGCGAATGCAAGCGCCTGGGTGACCTGGCCGCCGGAACACTGGTGGTCTACACCAAGCCCGTGGTGCTGCATGACCAACCGCCTGAAGCCGCCAGCCTGGCACCGGCACGGCCGCTGAGCCAGCAGGAACAGGCGGCCATCCGCTCCTGGGCCGGGCGGGCCAGGCGCCTCACGCCGGAGCGCTTTGAAGAACTAGCCCTGCTGGCCGCGCCGGTGCTGCCGGTGCCCCCACCGGATGAGCCCCGACGCAGCCCTTCCGAGCGCCTGATGGGCGTGGCGCAGTGGCTGATGGGAAAGCGCACATGACCCCGATTCGCTTCGAGGCGGAATACGGCGCCATGTGGGATGCGTTTGCCGAGCAGATCACGGTCGCCCAGCAAGGCAGGACCGTGGACGGCGCGCTGCTGGCCGCGCGCTACCGGCGTGTATGCGAGCACCTGGCGCTGGCCCAGTCCCGCGCTTATCCGATTCATCTGGTGGCGCGGCTGGAGACACTCGCGCAGGACGCCCATCAGCTCGTCTACCGTCGCCAGGATTACGGCCTGGCCGCACTGGGCCGCCTGCTGAGGGTGGAGTTGCCCGGCGCCGTGCGGGCGCAGCACCGGTATGTGTGGTTGGCCTTTGTGCTGTTCACGCTGCCGCTGGCTCTGTCCTTTGCGCTGGCCTGGCACAGCCCCGACTTCGCCCTGCGGGTGCTGGAAGCCACTCAGCTGCGCAACTATGAGTCGATGTATGGCGACGGCCGGGAATCGATCGGCCGCATTCGCGAGGCCGCCAGCGACTGGCAGATGCTGGGCCACTACATCTTCAACAACATCGGCATCGGCTTCCGCTGCTTTGGCGCCGGCATCCTCGCCGGTGTGGGCAGCGCCTTTGTGCTGGTATTCAACGGCCTGCAGATCGGCGTGGTGGCGGGGCACCTTCAGCGTGCCGGCCTGGGCCACAACTTCTGGCCCTTCGTGGCCACGCACTCGGCCTTTGAACTGACCGGCATCGTGCTGTCCGGCGCGGCCGGCCTGCGCATGGGGCTGGGCTGGCTCATGCCCGGCCGGCTCTCGCGCGTGGAGGCATTGAAGGCCGCCGCCCGAGCGGCCGTGCCACTGGTCTACGCCGCGTTCTTCCTGTTGCTGATTGCGGCCGGCTTCGAGGCGTTCTGGTCCTCCGCCGCCTGGGTGGAGCCGTGGGTGAAGTTTGTGGTGGCCAGCCTGTGCTGGGCCCTGGTGCTGCTGTGGTTGTGCCTGATGGGCCGAGGGAGTGTTCATGCGCGTTGAAGGCCTGGCCGTCACGCTGCGCCCGCGCAGCCAGAGCGAGGCGTGTGACCTCGGGCTGGCGCTGGTGCGTGGCCAGGCGAAGTCAATCTGGCGCTGCTTCGCGCCCGTGCTGCTGGCCGTGGCGGCTGTGGCGCTGTGCACGGTAGACATCGCCGGCTGGTTGCCCGTCCTGATCGTGTTCTGGCTCAAGCCCTGGCTGGACCGTGGCCTGCTGTTCGTGATGTCGCGCGCCGTGTTTGGTGAAGCCACGCGATGGGCCGATCTGTGGCGCGCACGGCGGCAAGTGTTCGGCGGCCAATTCTGGCGGACCCTGCTGTGGCGGCGGTTCTCGCCGTGGCGCGCCTACACCCAGCCAATCGAGCAGTTGGAGGGCCAGACCGGCGCTCGCCGCCGCAAGCGCACCAAGCTCCTGCTCAATGAGAACCGTGGCGCAGCCACGGCGCTGCAGGTCGCCTTTGTTCACGCTGAAGCCGTGCTGAGCTATTCCGTGCTGGCGCTGGTGTGGTGGATGGCGCCGGAACAGAGCCGGTCCGGCGTGTGGGACTGGATCATCAATCCCGAGGCGCATGCGGCGGGCCAGCTGGGTCTGGATCTGGTCGTTTCGTGCGCGTACGTGCTGGTGGTGCTGTTCCTGGAACCCTTCTATGTGGCGGCCGGTTTTGCCATGTACCTGAACCGGCGCGTGGTGCTGGAAGCCTGGGATATCGAGCAGGAGTTCCGCCGTGCGTTTGCGTGACGTCCTGTTGATGGTCATGGTGCTGTGGGCGGTCCAGGCGCAGGGTCAGACCAGCGCCTCGGCGCCGGCTAGCGCAGAGGCGGCAGAGGTGGCAGAGGCGGCAGAAGTGGCCGAGGTGGCGGAGACTGCCGCCGCCGCATCGGCGCCGGCCATCAGCGCCAGCGCCGTGCGGGATGCGGTGGAGGCCGTCAAGGCCGACCCGCTGCTGCCCGGCACCCAGCCCCAAAAATACCTGCGCTTCAAGACGTCCAAGGACAAGGACAAGAACGAACGCGAGCCCAGCAGTGGTGCCCGCTGGTGGACCGAACTGCTGGCCAACCTCTCGACCGGCCTGCGGGTGTTGATGTGGCTGGCCGGCGCCGCGCTGCTGATCTGGGTGGTGCTGCGCGTGCGGGACTGGGTCCAGTTGCGCAGTGGCGGCCCCAAGGTGGCTGCCGTGCCGCCCACCCATGTCGGCTCGCTGGACATCCGGCCAGAAAGCCTGCCCGCTGATATTGGCGCCGCCGCGCGCGGGCTGTGGCAGCGCGGCGACACGCGCGCCGCCCTGTCGCTGCTGTACCGGGGCGCACTGTCGCGGCTGGTGCACGGCCACGGTGTGCCGATCCGCGCGGCCAGCACCGAAAGCGAATGCCTGGCGCTCTCCGCCACGCGCCTGGGGCCTGCGTCCCAGAGCTTCCTGGTGCAACTGGTGACGGGCTGGCAGCTGGTGGCCTATGCCCGCCGCGACATGCTGGCCGGAGACTTTGAACAGCTGTGCTCGGACTTCGACACCTGCCTGCCTGCAGGAGCTGCGCCATGACGCGCGACCGCTTGTGGTGGGGACTGGCCCTGCTGGCGCTGGCAGCCAGCGGCTGGTGGCTCTCCGCCAACACCGAGTGGGCCGAGCGCAAGGTGCCCCGCGGGGCGACCGGCGAGGCGCGGGAGAACCCCGTCTATGCCTTTGAGCAGCTGATGCGCAAGTTGGGCCTGCAGGCGGTCCACCATGACACGCTGGACCCGATGCCGCCGCCCCACGCCCGCCTGGTGCTGCTCACCGATGACTGGAGCCTGGTGCCGACGCGTGCCGAACGCCTGCACCAGTGGGTGTTGCAAGGCGGCCACCTGGTGCTGCTCCAAGGGACGGACTGGGACGCAACCGATCTCGGCGACTGGGTGCCCGTGGACGCAATCAACGTGAAGGAGCGGCTCTTCCCGATGCCTGCCTCGGCGGCGTCCGCGGCCCAGCCCAAGCCGGCCGCATCGGCAGCAGAGAAAGACGACGAGGTTGGCGACGAAGACGAGGACGAGGACGTGCTGCCGACAGCGGTTCCCGACCATGGCAAGGCCACTGCTCGTCCCGCCCAGCCGATGCTGTCGGACGGTTTCGGCCAATACCGGGCCTGCGGCATGTTCCACTGGGGCGTGCGGCTGAAGCTTCAACCCGGCACGGCAACCCCCACCTGGCAGCTGAACCAGGGCCCCGGTGCACAGGGCCTGCGACTGGCGGTCGGCGAGGGCAGCGTGACCGTGCTCAACAGTTCCGGCTTCGCCTTCCAGAACCGCCAGGCTCTGGAATGTGACCACGCCTTGCTGCTGAGCGCCGCCTTGCAAGCCGAACCCGGGGCCACCGTCTGGCTCTACCTCAACGAAAAGCGCGAATCCCTGGTGCCCTGGCTGTGGCACAGCGGCTGGATTGCGGTGGTCTTCGGCGCGCTGGCGCTGCTGGCTGCCCTTTGGCGCGGCGCGGTGCGCTTTGGCCCGCAACTGGCGCCAGCGCCTCGCCTGCGCCGCTCGATCTCGGAGCAGGTGCGCGGCCTGGGGTCCTACCTGCACCGCCATGGCAGCGAAGCGCTGCTGGCGGCCCAGCAACGAGCACTGGATGACACCGCCACGCGGCGCCTGGCCGGCTACAGCCGCCTGCCGGTGCATGAGCGCGCCCAACGCATTGCCGAGGCCACCGGCACCTCGCAGCCAGAACTTTTTGCTGCCCTCTCCGCCCGCTTCTGCACCCGCGCGGAGCTGCCGCAGCGCCTGCAGTTGCTCGAATCGGCCCGACGCCGTCTCCAAAGAACCCACGACGAAAGACATCCGCGATGATCAAGCCCGAGGAGCTCAAGCTCGCCACGCAATGGCTGCACGCCCTGCGCCAGGAAATCAGCAAGGCCGTGGTGGGCCAGGCGCCGGTGGTGGAACAGCTTCTGGTGGCTGTGGTGGCCTCCGGCCATGTGCTGGTGGAAGGGGTGCCTGGACTGGGCAAGACTCTGCTGGCCCGGGCACTGGCCCAGGCGGTGCGCCTGCAGTATTCGCGCCTGCAATTCACGCCGGACCTGATGCCCGCTGACGTCATCGGCCACAGCGTGCTCGACGACACCGGCGCCGGCCTGGGGCGGCTGCGCGTGCGCAAGGGCCCGGTCTTCACCAACCTGCTGCTGGCGGATGAAATCAACCGCGCACCGGCCAAGACCCAGAGCGCCCTGCTGGAAGTGATGCAGGAATTCCAGGCCACCCTGGAAGGCCAGACGCTGGCGTTGCCCCGCCCCTTCATGGTGATGGCCACACAGAACCCGGTGGACACCGAAGGCACCTACCCGCTGCCCGAGGCCCAGCTGGACCGCTTCCTGCTCAAGATCCTGATCGGCTATCCCACCCACGATGAAGAGACGGCCGTGGTGCAGCTGGTCACCACCGGACGTGCCGGCCATGAGCTGCCGCTGGAGGCGGTGCAGCCGGTGCTGGACGACGTGCAGGTGCAGGAACTCCAGCGGCTGGCAGGTGAGGTGCATGCAGACACCAAGGTCATCGACTATGCCGTGCGCGTGGTGCGGTCCACCCGCCACTGGCCCGGCATCGAGATGGGTGCCGGCCCACGCGCCAGCGTCGCCCTGGTGCGTGCGGCACGTGCCGTGGCCCTCATCAACGGCCGCGATTTCATCACCCCGGATGACGTGGCGCGGCAGGCGCTGGCCGTCCTGCGCCACCGCGTGACGATGGCGCCGGATGCGCAGATCGAAGGGCGTGATCTGGACGACCTGCTGCAGGCAGCCCTGGAGAGCGTGGAGGCGCCGCGGCTCTGATGAACACTGCCAGTCGCGTCATCCTGCCCACGCGGGCCAGCATTGGGGTGCTGGTGGCGGTGGGGCTGGCCTTCACCGCTGCCCTGTCGGTGGGCGCGCCCCTGGGCGTTGCCGCGCCGGTGGGCCTCGGGTTGCTGGCCACGTTGCTGCTGGCTGCTGCCGTGGACCTGTGGCGCAGCCTTCGCCTGTGGGCACGTGATGGCGTTCGGGTAGAGCGCCATTTGCCGGCTGCCCTGGCCATTGGTGCGCCCACCGAGCTCAAGCTGGACCTGGTGAATGCCGGCCCGCTGACCTGGCAACTTCAGGTGTTTGACGAGCTGGATCCGCTGCTCGACTTCGAAGGCCTGCCCAGGACACTCAGCGTGGCCGCCCAGACGCGCAGCGCCGTGAACATCCGGGTCACGGCACGCGAGCGGGGCGTGGTGCAGTTGGGGCGCACGCAGTTGCTCTGGCGCACCCGTGGCGGCATCTTCGAAGTGCGAAAGACCGTGGGCGAGGCCCACAAGCTGCGCGTGTATCCCAACTTCGCAGCCCTGGCGCGCTATGCCTGGCTTTCCGGAGACCGCCGGCTGGCGCAGATCGGCATCAAGGACTTCGTCCAGCGTGGCCAGGGCACGGACTTCCGGCAGCTGGCGGAATACCGCCGTGGAGATCCACTTCGCCATCTCGACGTGAAAGCCTCCCTGCGGCACCGCAAGCCCGTGGTGCGTGAGTACCAGGATGAGCGCGACCAGTGCGTGATGTTCCTGCTGGACTGCGGCCGGCGCATGCGGGCGGACGAGCAGTCGGACGGCCAGCGTGGCGCCAGCCACTTCGACGACGCGCTCGACGCCATGATGCTGCTGGCCTATGTGGCGCTCAGCGAGGGCGACGAGGTCGGCGCCATGACCTTCGGTTGCGAGGCTGGCCAGCGCCGCGACTGCGCGCCGCGCAAGGGCATGGCCACGCTCAATGCATTGATGAACCGGATGCATGACCTGCAGCCCGGTGGCCACCATTCCGACTACCTGGCGGCGGCGGAGGACATGTCCCGCCGGCTGCGCCGCCGCTCGCTGATCATCGTGCTGACCAATTTCCGGGACGAGGATTCACCGGAGCTTCAGCCGGCCCTGCGCCTGCTGCGCCGCCGCCACCTGGTGCTGCTGGCCAGCCTGCGCGAGACCGCTCTGGGCAGCATTGCCACGCAACCGATCACCACGACGGAAGACGCGGTGGCCGTGGCCAGCGCGCATCTGCTGTCGCAGGCCCGCCAGGACGCCTTTGCCCGCGTGGTGGACCACGACCGGCTGTCCATCGACGTTGAACCGCGCGCACTGGCCGCCACACTGGTGAACCGGTATCACCAGGTGAAGCGCTCCGGACTGCTTTGATGATTTCTTGACGAGGAGGAACCCATGATTGAACCTGCACTGAATCAGTACGCACCGCCCACCGCCATGGTGGCCGATGTGGCCGCCGAGCACGAAGGCACGTCGGAACTCAACTACTTCTCCGCCAATGGCCGAGTGGGTCGGCTGCGCTATCTGGCGTATGTCACTGGCGCGTCGCTCATCCATGCCGTGGTGGCGGGGCTGTTGACCCTGGTCTTCCGTGGCTCGGTGCTGGCCATCGTGGTGAACACCGCGCTCTACCTTGCGTTGTTCGCATTCACCATCGTCACCGGCATCAAGCGCTGCCATGACATGAACATCAGCGGCTGGTGGTCGGCCACCTTCTTCATCCCGCTCATCGGCCTGGCCTGGATCTTCTGGCCGGGAACTCAGGGTCCGAACCGCTTCGGTCCACCGCCCCCGGCCAACACAACGGGCGTTCGCGTCCTGGCCCTGGTGTTGCCCGTCATCTTCGTCATCGGCGTCCTGGCAGCCATTTCGATTCCCGCCTACATGAACTACATGAAGAAGGCGCAGGCGCCACAGCAAGCGTCGCAGCAGCAGCCCTGATCTGCGCATCGTCTGGCTGGCTCTCGCGATCCGCCCTCGCCACCTGCCCTCGCCACCTGCCCTCGCTGTCCGCCCTGGCCATCCGCCCTGGCACGCAGGTTCGGCAACGGTCGGGCGGTGTGAGGGCATCTCGGGGCCGATCGCCGACATCCGGCCTTTTCGCCGCAGTCCGGCGCGCTGCATAACTGATAAGGTTCACAGTCATGCAAGAGACCGCCCCCGGGCCCGACCTTATGAACCAACCGTTCCCCCACGCGACTCGCGAGCCCCTGGTCCAGATCGGCGCATTCCCCGCTGAGCACCAGGCGCGCATTGATCAGGCCTATCGCCCGGTCACGCTGGACCAGGCCCTGGCCGATGAATCGCTGAGGACCTCGGTCCGTGGCCTGCTCATGCGTGGCAACGCCAAGGCCGACCCGGCCCTGATTGCACGGCTGCCGGCGCTGAAGATCATTTCCAACTTCGGCGTGGGTTATGACGGCGTTCCGCTGGCGGCCGCACGCGAGCAGGGCATTGTGGTGACCAATACGCCGGGCGTGCTGGACGCAGCGGTGTGCGAGCTGGCCGTGGGCCTGCTGCTGGGCCTGCTGCGCGAGATCCCGCAGTCGGACCGGTTTGTGCGCGAAGGCCAATGGACCGGTGGCGCCTATGCGCTCACCACCAGCCTCGAAGGCCTGCGTGTCGGCATCGTGGGGCTGGGCCGGATCGGCAAGGGCATCGCTCGGCGCTTGGAGCCTTTCGGCGCGCGGATCGCCTATGGCGGCGGCCGGCTGCAGCAGGACCTGCCGTGGCGCCACGTGGGCGGCGTGATTGAACTGGCCGCGGAGTCGGATGTGCTCATCCTGAGTTGCCCGGGAGGAGAAGCCACGCGTGGGCTGATCGACGCACGTGTGCTGGCAGCCCTGGACGATGGATGGCTGGTCAACGTCTCACGCGGCACCGTGGTCGAGGAGCCGGCGCTGATCCAGGCGCTGACCAACGGCCGCCTGCGCGGTGCGGCGCTGGATGTCTTCGACAAGGAGCCGCTGGGTGAATCCCCGTTGCGGCGCCTGCCCAAGGTGTTGCTGTCGCCCCATGCCGGCTCCGCCACGCATCAGACGCGTGACCGGATGCTGGCGCTCGCGCTGGAGAACCTGCGCGAGGTGCTGGCCGGCAGGCCGGCGGTGACCGCCGTGCCCCTGTAGTTCAACGGTCCGGCGGTTCAAGCCGTGGTTATGGCTTCGCAGCCGCCTTCAGGTTGAACATCACCCACTCCGGGCGCATGTTGAAGCGCACCGGATAGATGCTCACGCCCAGGCCGCTGGTGATGTAGACCTTCTGTCGGCCCACGTTGACCCAGCCATACGTCTGCGTGCGTGGCCATCCATGCGGCGCAACGATGGAGCCGTAGAAGGGGATCCACACCTGCCCACCGTGGGTGTGACCGGCCACCGTGAGGCCCGTGCCCTTGGGCAGAAGGCGGGCGCTGGCCGGATCGTGCATGAGCGTCAGCGTCTGCGCACCGGCCGGGACCCGGCGCATGGCCTGTGCCGGGTCGCTGTGACCGGTGACCCGGTCGCCAATGCCCACCACCCAGAGCGCGGTACCGGGCAGTGGCGCGGACTCATTGAGCAGCACCGTCACGCCCGCAGCCTGCAGGGCCTGCGTGAAGCGAGGGCCGTTGGTCCACCAGTCGTGGTTGCCCAGGACGGCATAAACCCCGTGCGTCGCCTTGAGGCCGCCCAGCACAGCGGCGATCTGTTCCGGTGTGGTGCCATCCTCGCCCTGGCCCGACATGAAGTCGCCCGGCAGCAGCACCACATCCGGTTGGGCCGCATTGATGTCCTGGACGATGGCCGTGGCGCGTTCGACGGTCATCACGCGCTGGATCGCCTCATGGCCGATGTGCCAGTCGGACGCCACGGCGACCTTCAAGCCCTGTGGCCCCTTCCAGTCGGGCACGGCCACGTCGATGTCGCGATGCGCGACCCAGCGGGGTTCGATGAGGATCATCCAGGTGGCAAGCAGGGCCAGGATGAGCAGGAGAACAAGCACAAGCTTCAGCAGCCTGCGGAGCCAGCGGAACAGGAAAGCGATCATGCGGGATGGCGGCGGAGACCGGGTCTCCAGAGGTACAGCGCGAATGCCGAGGTTAACCCATCGGCATCCGCGAGCACCCCGCCCGCTCGCTCAGCGCCGGGGCAGCCGGTCGAGGATCCACCACGAGTGCGGCCGGCCGGCATAGACCATCAGGGAGCCGTCGGGCCTGGCCGCCACATAGGCCAGGTTGAATCCCACCTCCATCGGCTCCCGGTTGGCAAAGAGCGTGTACGCCAGCGGCGTGGCTTGCAGCGTATCCACGAGGGTTCCGGAGGAATCCAGCCGTCGGAGCACCTGGCTGAAGCTCTGGGGCGCATAGTCGCGTATCCAGAACGTCCCGTCCGGCTGGAACACCAAGGTCGGCCAGAGATCACCGAAGGTCTGCGTCGGGCTCGCGCCAGTGCCCCGAACGGCCACAGGCGTGAGTGCACCATCGGCCGCGACCAGGTAGAGGTTGTACAGATACCCCATCACCAGCTGCCCGGACGGGCTGACCGCCAGCGACGCACCATAACGCTCCGGCATCGTCGTCAAGGTCACCACGCGTCCGTCGGGCGTGATGCGCGCTAGGCGCTGATAGTCGTCCATCACATAGACCACGCCATCGGTCGACACCGCCAGGCCACTCAGGTTCCGGAACCGTGCCGCGGCGCCCACCCCATCCAGCGGTGCGCCCGAGGTGACCGACCCTGCCAGGGTGGTGATGCTGCCGTCCACCGCCGCACGACGGCGGACGGCGCTCTGGCCGTCCAGGAAGTACAGGTTGCCGGACGCGTCCGTCGCCACAGAGGTGGCCCAGCGGATCCTGGCGTCACCCGACGGGCCATCCACCATCAAGCCCTGGCTGGAAGCCGGCATCACCGGCAGCGTGGACGGGCCACTCCCCACGTAATACCGATACAGGCCGCCACGATGGCTGAAAAAGATGTCGCCGCGCTCGTCACTGGCGATGCCGTATTCGGGGTAGACCTCCGACGTACTCGCTGTGGGGGGCGGAAACACCTCATCGGCTGCATCCTGGCGACGCCCGGCCACCACGTTGTAGAGACCGTTGGTCAGATCCACCTGATAGATCAGGCCGTTGTACGCACTGCTGACCCAGGCGGTATTGGGCCCCGTCACAATCAGGCGTCCGCCAGGCAACCCGGTGGCCACGGTACGGATGGTGTCGTCCGGCGCGATGCGGCGCACGTCGCCTAGCCAGCTCATGTACACACTGCCATCGGCGGCGAGTGCCAGACCTTTGCCCCAATAGTAGGAACAGGCATTGGTGTTGTCCGGCGTTATCCAACTGTCCGCATAACGCTGAACAGTGCTGACCACGCCGTCCACCGCGATCTTGCGCACGCCATAGCAGCTGTCCAGCACCAGGATCTCCCCATTGGGGCGGACCGCCAGGGCCGAGATGTAGGCAAAGCGCGCCTGGGCCGCAGGGCCATCCACCCAGGAAACCTGGGGGCGACCTGCGACGCCTGCAACGGTCTGAATCCGGCCGTCCTTGATCCGGAGCACTCGCCGGTCTTCAGCGATGTAGACGGAGCCATCCGGGCCCGTGGCCAGGTCGGTGATGAAATAGCTTCTGTTGAGGCTCGGCGGTTCATCGGAGGGCAGCGACGCCAGGGCTTGCGTCTTCACGCTGCCATCGGGCGACACCGTGCGCAGCAAGCCGCCGGATCCCGTTGTGTACAGCGTGCCCGATGCATCGATGGCCAGGGACCTGGCGCCGGTGTCGAACTGAGCGGCTTCGCCCACCCCGTCCACGGTCCCGCTGACCCCACTGGCGCCCGCAAAGTTGCTCACCGTGCCATCGGGGGCGATGCGACGGATCACATAGTTGTTGGCATCCATGATGAAGGTGTTGCCACGGGCGTCTCGCGCCATGCCATCCGGATAGCCATACAGGGACAACGGCCCGTTGTTGCTGGACCCGGTGCCACCGAAATTGGCCTGGACGTTGCGGACCGCAATGTCCGCCACCTTCAGGGTGCGACGCGCAGACACGGTCCGGTCATACGGATCCGTCATGGTCAGTTCAACCGAATAGTTCCCTGCAGACAGGAAGCTTCGGGTGACGGCCGGCGTGGTGGCCACCTGGCCGTCGCTGAAGGTCCAGCGGAATCGTGTCCCTGCGGGGATCGCCTTCAGTGTCCAGATGCCGGGTTCGACGTCAGGCGCGAAACGCACCAAGGCGCCCGGCATGAGGGGCGTTGTCGCGTCGGAGGCGGCGGTGGTCTTGATGTCCAGCGTCAACAGCCTGGGGCGGACGGTCTGGACGAAGCTCAGTACGACCTTGTCGCCTGCAGCACCAGACAGGGTCGCCTTGACGTTGAAGTCGCCACCGCTGGCGTAGGCGTGCGTGATGGTGCTGGGCTCGGCGGTGACAGTGGTGGTCACACCATCACCGAAATCCCAGGTAACGGCCAGGAGCGAGCCCTGACCGGTCAGTTTGAACACCACTGCGTCGCCAGCGGCGGGCACACCACCATTGGCCAGGGCACCGGTGCCGGTGAACTCACCCAGCGGCTTCGATGCAGAAGGCGGCTCGGTAGAGGTGGGTGGCGGAGATGAAGAGCCCGAATCGGCGCCTCCGTCACCCCCGCCGCCGCCGCATGCACTCAGCAGGACAAGCGCAGCGCAGCTGGCCATCTGGCGCCAGCCCATCAAGACTCGAAACATGAACAGGTTCTCCCTCAGGCATCGTCCGCTCTGGGCAGCGTCCTGTGGACGTGTCGGCGGCGCGAAATCGTGTCGGGATTGTTAACCAATTCATGGGGTGAGCAGGGACTTCATCCCCCAACCGGGTGAGATCGTGGGGCCACGTCTTGCCATTGATACCGGAGCCAGCGCCGCAGAGGCCGCCAAAGCGCCTGGTTACGGCCAACCGCTCAGATCACCTGCACGCCAAGACCGGTGATCAGATCCGCCGCCTGATCCATCGAGATGATGCTGCCCTTCAGGTGCTGCCCCAGGTCACCTATCTGAAGCTGCCCCAACTTCGCCCGGCGCAGGTCCGCCCCGACAAACTTGGCGTTCTTCAGGTTCGCGTTGGCCAGATCACAGTCAATCAGCACCGCATCTGAAAAATCACAGCCCGACAGGTCGGCACCGGTCAGGTTCAGCCCCACCACCGTCAGTTTCCGGAAGGAGATGCCACGCAGTTGCGCACTGACCACCAGACTCTCCCGGATGCTCATGCCCAACGTCCGTGCCTCCAGGAACTTGGCTCCCGTGAGCTTCACCTCCACAAACGTGGCGCCGGACAGCTTCGCCCGCGTCCAGTTCGTGTTGTTCAGATCGCTGTTGCTGAACCTGGCATCCGTCAGGTCCGCCAGGGCGAGATCCGCACCAGCCGCGCGGCAACGATGCCAAGTGGTGCCCGCCAGACAGGCGCGCTCCAGCCGCGTCCCCACGAAACTGCAATTTCGGAATTCTGACCCGCGCAGGTCCATCGCCTCAAGGTCCGCCTCGTCGAATACGCACGCATGGAAGACATGAGGACCCGCGGCTCCCTGAAGCAACTGCGCCAGTTGATCCCGGCTGATCTCCTGGTGCTCAACGGTGGCCGGGCTGACTGCAGACATGACGGAATCCTGGGCGAGAGCTGTGGGAGGGCGCTACTCTAGACGCCCGGACCCTGCCCCCGCTCCAAGCCCTTGGAGAATTGCAAGGGCTTGCCAGCCCGCAGTTGACGCCTCCGTCAGGCTGTGAACAACTTCCAGGCGGTTCAGAGACCACCGCCCTCCGAACGCTTGCGCCCGGTCACCATGGCAATGGGTGAAGCGCCGCGTTGCGCTTTGACGGTCAGGCCTGTAGGAGCTTGGCCTTGACGGAGCCGCTGGCCTGCGCCACCTGTGGCGTCAACAACACCTTCGGCAATCTGTTGGCCAGCGGCACCCGATGGTTCGACGCGGCTGTTGATTGGGCCGTTAGACGCCACTGAGTACGAGGCTCATGCGCTCGGCTCGAGCCTGTCTTATCGCCACCCGGCCTCATGGCCACAGGAAGCCTCCGAAAGATTCTCGATGAACGTACGCAAGTTCTGGACGCAATTGCATTGGCTGCTGGGGATCTCCGTCGGCTCGCTGTTGCTGCTGATCGGCCTCAGTGGCGCCGTGGTGGCCTTTCGGGAGGAAGTACTGCAGGCGCTCAATCCGGCCACCGGCCGGGTGGTGAAGCGCGACACGCCGCTCATGACCCCGGACCAGTTGCTTCACGAATGGGCCGAGCAGCGGCCCGGCGAGCGGGTCGGCACGCTCACGCTTTACGCCGAACCCGAACTCCCGGCTCGCCTGGTGCTGGAACCGCGGGCCGGTGAACGGCGGGGCGACACGCTGTTCGTGAACCCCTACACAGGACTCCTGCTGGAGGAACGCTGGGGGCAGCGCTTCTTCGAGTTCACCGAATCCCTGCACCGCTGGCTGCTGCTGCCGCGCGAGCCCGGGCGAGTGGTCACTGGCTTGCTGGCCATCGGGCTGTTGATCCTCTCGCTGTCCGGGCTGTATCTGCGTTGGCCGCGGCATTGGAAGGACCGCCGCACCTGGTGGCACATCGACACCCGCCTGCGCGGCCGCGCGCTGTGGCGCCGGCTTCACCTGGTGGCCGGTACGGCCTGCCTGGTGCTTTACCTCGCATTGACCACCACTGGCATCTTCTGGGCCTTTGATGGTGTGCGTGACCCGGTCAGCGCCTGGCTCGGCGAGCCCCGACCCGCCAAGGCTGAAACGCCGAAGAAGGCTGGCCCCAAGGCCGACGGCGCTGGCGAGGTGTCACTGGCGACCGCATGGACGAGCTTTGGCCGCGCCACGTCGGCAGAGGGCTGGAGCGAGGTGATCATTCGCGTGCCCACCCAGGCCAAGGCACCGATGCTGTTCACCTGGCTGAACCGCTCCCCCGCCCACGAGCGGGCGCGCAACCGCACCACTGTGAATGCGGCAACGGGTGAAGTCATGAAGGACGAGCGCTTCGCCGCCAAGCCGCTGGGCGGCAAGATCCTGGCCGCGATCTACCCCCTGCACATGGGCACGCTGCTGGGCCTCCCCGGGCGACTGGCGATGCTGGCCGCCGCCTTGATACTGCCCGCCTTCACCATCACCGGTTGGTGGCTCTATCTGGACCGCCGCAAGCTGAAGCGGGCGGCAGAGGCCAAACGTCAAGGCCTGCGCGCCACCGCCTGAGAAACTGACCCATACAAGTCGATCACTGGTCTACTTCAATGGCCCGCGGCCGTCTGTCCACAGCTTTGTGACAGTCTTCTTCAGCACGTCCTCAACTGGCACTGGGTTTCGCAGGCACACGCCGGCGTGACCAGGTGGACCCGCACGGCCTCACCGCACTGCTGGTGCTGTGGATGGCCGTGGTGGTGGTGTTCTTCTCACTGCCGCAATCGACTGGTGGGCTGCGTCCTTCCCGCGGTGCCCCCCATCGCCGGACTGGTGGCATTGGCCTGGGCCCGCCTGCAGCCCGCCTCCGCGCTGATGCAGCGTTGGGCATGGGTCAGCCTGGGGGTGGCAGCGGTGCTGGGCGTTGCAGCGGTGGCCGCCTTGGCGGTGTCCCCGCTGCACAGTACCCGTGAACTGGCGGAGGACCTTCGTCGTTTGCGTCAGGGCGACGAGCCCGTCGTCATGCTCCGCCGGTTCGATTACGACCTGCCGCTGTATGCCAGGCTGAAGTCCCCGGTCCGGGTACAGAGCGACTGGAACGCGCCGGAGGTCCTGGCGCGAGACAACTGGCGCAAGGAGCTGGCGGAAACGGGGCACTTCACCCCCGGAGGCCCGGCAGGCCACCTCATCGACGAGACCGCACTGAAAAAGGTTTTGTGCGGCGGGGCGTGGCGCTGTGGCGCGTGGTGCCGGCGCAGCTCGATTGCGGGCCGTCGCGATGAATCATGACGTGATGAATGAAGAGGCAAGCTCCAGTCCGGACCAGCATGGCGGCGCACCCACAAGGCTGTGCGTGTGTGCCGATGCTTTCGGTCTGCATCCATCCGTCAATGACGCGGTGCTGCAACTGGTGGCGCAAGGTCGGCTTCAGGCGACCAGTGCGATGGTCGGCGCGCCGGCCTGGCTACCGGGGGCTGCCGCACTGAAGGCCCTGGAACCGGAGTGATCTGTTGATGTGCCACCCTGCGGCGAGTCGCATCGACGGTGACGCCATTGCCGATGCGCGTCGGCGTGAATTCTTGGTGTGGGCCGATCCCGCCATGCATGAAGCGTTGAAGCAGCGCGATGTGCAGCTGATGCCGATGAGCGTGTGGCTGCAACAGCGAAGCACCATTCGCGCGGCTGCCTGAGCCGGGGCCGGGCGCCTACTGCGGCACAGGCGCCGCATCCAACCGCTTGGCCAACAACCGCCACCGGGCGGGTGTTGCCACGAAGGCGCTCAGGCGCTGCGCGGTATCGGACAACGACGACGCCGTCAGAAGATTGCCGCTGGCGATTTCCTCGGCTTCCTTGGCGGAGCGGCTCACGTCGGCCATGGCGCCGTCCATCTGCTGCACCGCCACGGACTGCTGCTGCGTCGATGAAGTGATCTCCCTGCTCGCGGTCTCCGTGAAACGCACCCGCTCCACGATGGTCCGCAAAGTGTTCGCCACCTCTGCGAAGCGCTTGACACTCTCATCCACCGCCTTGGAGCCACCTTCCGTGGTCATCACCGTCGCGTTGGACGCGTTGCGGATCAGTTCCAGCCGGCGCTTGATGTCGATGGCGTCCGCCTGCATGGTCTTGGCCAGAAGCCGGATTTCGTCGGCCACTGTCTGGAATCGCTCCCCGGCACTGCCTGCCCCCGCCGCTTCGATCGTGGCATTGATGGCCAGGATGTTGGTGCGTGCCGCCAGTGACTCCATGGTGCCCAGCACCCCCTCGGCGTCCTGCACCGATTTGCCCAGCCGAAGCATCTGGTCCACCACGTGGTCAATCTGCACGCGCAGCGCCTGAACCGTCGATTGCGCCTGCTCGGCTGCGAGCCCGCCCTCCAGGGCGGCATGGGTGCTGGCCATCGCGACCTGCTGCACCTCGGTGGACCGGCGGGCGATCTGTCCTGCAGCTGTCTGCACCTCGTGCAGGGTGGCACTGAGTTGCACAGCCGCCGTGGCCGTGTGCTGGCTGGAAAGGGCCTGTCGCCCTGAAGACGCCGTCAATGCCCGGGATTGCAGGGCCACTTCATCCGCCGCAGTGCCGACGGTGCGAGTCAGCAAGCGTTGCAAACCGATCCACACCGCCAATACCAGCACCAGCCCCATGCCGGTCCCGGCCATGGCGCTGGTCTTCACGAAGGCCGTGGTCTTGTTCATCGCCAGCGCGGCGGCATCGAGTTCGGCGGCCTGGCCCCGCTCAAGCTCACTCAGCCGGCTGCGGAGCCCTTCCATGAGTTGCCGGCCTTCGGCGACCTTGGCTGATGCCATGACGGCATCGAGCGACGCGCCCGGGCGTTGAGCGATGCGGGCGTCATAGAGGTCGAACAGCATCGAAACCCCACGCTGTACCTCGGCCAGTTGCCGTCCGCCTGCGGCCAGGCTGGGGCGCTCTTGCAGCCAGGCCAGCCCCTGCCGTACCGCAGTGGCCGCCTGTTTTTCAGGCACCAGATAAGCCCGGTCGCCGGTGAGGAGGAACCCGCGCTGGGCCGTTTCGGTGGCCGTCAGGGCAGTTGAAAGGGCGGCGATGGCCCGCACGTCCTCCTGTTCGTCGGTGACCTCCAGGTTGGACTGCTCCATGAGGAAGGCGCTGCGCACGGCCAGACCGCCCATCACGCACAAGGCCACCGAGGCGACTGCAAAGCCCAGTCCCAGGCTCCGTCCGTAGGTCTTCATGGCTGCCCTTCTGCCTCGTCGCCGCGTTGGAGGGGTCACTGCCCGGGGCGTACGTCCCCGCCGTGCCCGGCAAGACGTTGCTGCGGGCAGGGGCAACGGGCCAGTACCGTTTCGGGAGGGCAAAGCGGGCACCTGCCCGGATTTTGGACACCCTTTGCGTTTGTGCGCTACCATGGCCCGATAGACCGTGAGGTTGTCAAACCGGCGCTTTGTCTCGTCCGATTCCATCGAACGTGGGCAAGTCCTCGCCTTGATCGCTTGGCGCATCTGCTCCCGCCACATGTCGTGGCGTGAAACGCGAGGAGTCCTGCGATGTCCGTCCAGATATCTGCCGAGTTGAAGCTCGAAGCGCTACGTGACGCCCTGCGTACCAGCGTTGAAGCATTGCAGCGACGCCGCGCCAGCGAGATCCCCGAGCTCCTGATCGATCGACTTGTCCGCCTGGATTGGCTGGAATGGAATGGTGGGACCTTGCGCCTGACCACGACTGGCGAGAACATCTACAGGCGCGAAGTCGCTCAGCGACGAGCCAGCGCCGACATTGACACCCCACGCTGACCTGAAGTTCAAGAAGGAAACCGCGATGGCCACCAAGCCCAATTACCAGTTCGAAAAACGCCAGCGAGAAATGGCGAAGCAGAAGAAGAAGCAGGAAAAGGCCCAGCGCAAGGGGTCGCCCTCCCCCGCCGAACAGGCCGGAGGCGCCAAGGAACCGAGCTGAGCTAGTCCGGTTTATCCAGGACGGCCCTGACTCTGGCCGCCAGTTCGTCCAGAGTGAAGGGCTTGCCCAGCAACTCCACCCCCGGGTCCAGCACGCCGTTGTGCACCACGGCGTTGCGTGTGTACCCGGTGGTGAACAACACCCGCAGATCGGGCCGCCGCTTGCGCACTTCATCGGCCAGCTTGCGCCCGTTCATGCCCGGCATCACGACGTCTGCAAACAGCAGCGCGATTTCCGGATGGGCATCGATCAGCTTCAGCGCGGCTTCCCCGCCTTCCGCTGCCAGCACCCGGTAGCCGAGTTCGGTCAAGGCTTCGATCGATGACAGCCGCACCGACTCCTCATCCTCCACCACCAGCACCGTCTCCTGCCCATCGCTCAGCGGCATAGGGACCGTGGCGCTGGCCACCACCTCGTCCTCGGGCGCATTGAGCAGCCGCGGCAGATAGATCTTCACGGTCGTGCCCTGGCCGGGCTCGGAATAGATCTTGACGTGGCCGCCGGACTGTTTGACGAAACCGTAGACCTGGCTCAGCCCAAGCCCGGTGCCCCGGCCAACTTCCTTGGTGGTGAAGAAGGGATCAAAGGCCCGGGCCATCACGTCCGGCGCCATGCCGCTGCCGGTATCAGACACCGCCACCATCACATACTGGCCTGCGACGAGGCCGATCTGCTCCGACGCGTAACGCTCGTCCAGATAGGCGTTCACCGTCTCGATGGTCAATTGCCCCCCCTCCGGCATGGCATCTCGTGCGTTGACGGCCAGGTTGAGGATGGCGTTTTCCAGCTGGTTGGGATCCGCGTGGGTGCGCCACAGGCCACCCGCGAGCACGGATTCCAGCTCGATGGCGCCGCCCATTGAATGGCGCAGCAGGTCCGACATGCCCGCCACCAGCTTGTTGACGTTGAGCGCTTCCGGCTTCAGCGGTTGCTGCCGGGAGAACGCCAGCAAGCGCTGCGTCAACTGGGCCGCCCGCTTGGTGCCATTGCGTGCCGCGTCCACGTAGCGCATGGCCAGCGCGTCGTCCTTCAGATACTTGCGCGCCAGCAGGTCCAGCGAGCTGACCACCACGGCGAGCATGTTGTTGAAGTCATGGGCAATGCCGCCGGTGAGCTGGCCGACCGCCTCCATCTTCTGGGACTGCCGCAACGCGTCCTCGGTCCGCATCCGGTGGTCCAGCTCTTCCTGGACGCGGCGTTCCAGCGTGTCGTTGAGCTCGCGCAGCGCCTGCTCGGTGCGGTGGCGCTGGGTCACGTCCTGGAACAGCACAGCCACCTGCTGACGCTCGGCAGGCTCAATGCGGAAGGCCGCCAGCTCCAGGTAGCGGCCCGTGCGCTCCAGCTCGCGCTCGAATCGCACCGGCACGCCGGAGAGCAACACGTTGCGGTAGATCTCCACCCAGCCGTCGGCTTCGTCAGGCACCATCTCCCGCACCTTCTGGCCCACCACGTTCGGTATGCCGGCGTTGGCCGCGTAGGCCGGGTTGGCCAGGATGTGAACGTAGTCGCTCAGCGGCCCGTGCGGGCCATCGAAGAATTCAATGACGCAGAAGCCCTCGTCGATGCGCTCGAAGAGCGTCTGGAATTGGCTTTCACTTTCGTTGAGACGACGCAGCTTCAGCACCTTCTCCGTCGTCTCCCAGACCGTGCAGATCAGGCCCTGGATGCGGCCGGCATCGTCACGCAGCGGGGTGAAGGAGAAGGTGAACCAGGCCTGTTCAGTGTGGCCATGGCGGTTGATGAGCAGTGGCAGGTCTTCGCGGTAGAGCCCGCGGCCCTGCAGGGTGGTGGACACCAGCGCCTCCAGGTCCGGCCAGATCTCGGCCCAGACCTGCTGCAGCGGCGCTCCCACGGCGGCCGGATGCTTGCCCCCCAGCATCGCCGAATAGGGCTCGTTGTAGACCATCGCCAGCTCCGGCCCCCAGGCCAGCCACATGGGCATCAGCGAGTCCATCATCATCGCAACGGAGCTGGTCAGCGCCCGGGGCCACTGATCCGGATGGCCAAGTGTGGTGGCGCCCCAATCCGTGCTGCTCAACAGGGGATGCGCAGCAGGCCGGACGGTGCCGGTGGGAACCACGTGGAGGTGAGCGCGGGCGGGCGAACTTTCGTCGTCAATCATGGCGCGGGCGGGGGGCACGAGGAAATAACTGCGGCTGAGTATCGCAGCCTGGCGCAACGGCCTTTTGTCGGTCCATGATCCGGCCCCTTTTCCGGTCCCCGATCCGGCCCCTTTTTCGACCCCTTTCGCGGCCCCTTCCCAATCCCTCGCGGCGCCCTTCCCACTACGAGCCGCACGAGCGGCTAAAAGCCCTTAGGACCCGCAACGAGCCGCACGAGCCGCTAAAGGCGCTCAGGACCCGCTGCGGGCCGCTGCCGCGCGCAGCTTGTCCTTCTTGCTCGGCCGCCGGCCCTTGACGCCGCCGTTCGGGTCCAGCGGCGCCGACACAGCCACCGGTACGTCCTTCGGCTCGAAGCCTTCGATACGCTCACGCGGCACACGGTGGCCCTGGCGTTTTTCGATCAGGCGGAAATGCGCCTCCGCCTGCGCGCCGATAAAACTGACCGCCAGCCCCGTCTCGCCCGCTCGGCCGGTGCGGCCGATGCGGTGCACGTAATCCACCGCTGAACGCGGCAGGTCGTAGTTCACCACCACCGGCAGCTTGGCGATGTCGATGCCGCGCGCGCCCAGGTCGGTGGCCACCAGCACGCGCAGCCGGCTCGCCTTGAAGTCGGACAGCAAGCGCGTGCGAGCGCCCTGGCTCGCATCTCCGTGGAAGGCGGCCGCTTCGATGCCGGCCTTGCGCAGCTTGTCGGCCACGTGGTCGCAGGCGTAGCGGGTTGCCACAAAAACCAGCACGCGGGACCATTCCCCCTGTTCGATCATGTGGCGCAGCAGCGGTGTGCGTCGAGCGTCGTCCACCTCGACGGCATGCTCTTCGATCTTTGCTTCGATCACCGGCTCCGGCGTGATCTCGATGCGGACCGGGTCGCGCAGCAGCTTTGCGGCCAAGGCCTGCACCGCCTCCGGGAAGGTGGCCGAGAACAGCAGGTTCTGGCGGCGGGCCGGCAGCAGTGCCAACACGCGGTTCACCTCATCGGCAAAACCACCATCCAGCAGCCGATCCGCCTCGTCCAGCACCAGGCAGTCCAGATCGGCGAGCTTCAGGCCGTTGTGCTCGACCACGTCGAGCAGCCGGCCCGGGGTCGCGACCACGACCTCGGCCCCCCCGCGCAATGCCATCAACTGCGGATTGATCGACACGCCGCCAAACAGCACCGACACCTTCACCGGCTCGGCCAGGAAGGGCTCGATCTGGCGCAGTGTCTCGCCCACCTGGGCGGCCAGCTCGCGGGTGGGCACCAGCACCAGGGCCTGCGTGCGCCGCAATGCAGGACGAATGCCGGTATCGATCTGCTGCATCAGCGGGAACGCAAATGCCGCCGTCTTGCCCGAACCTGTCTGGGCCGAGGCCAGCAGATCACGGCCGGCCAGGGCCGGCGGGATCGCGGCGGCCTGGATGGGCGTGGGCTCGTCGTAACCCAGCGCATCGGCCGCACGCACGAAGTTGGCGGCCAGCCCGAGGGCGGCGAAGGTGCTCACGGGCGAGGTACTTGCGGGCGAGGTACTCACAGGCGACGCACCTTCACCGACTTGCCCTTCACCTTGCCGGCGTTCAGGCCGCGCAGGGCCTGGTCAGCCACGCTGCGATCCACAGCGACATAGGTGGAGAACTCGTTGACGTTGATCTTGCCGATCAGGCTGCCGGCGAAGCCGAGGTCCTTGGTCAGTGCGCCCAGCACGTCGCCCGGGCGGATCTTTTCCTTGCGGCCGCCCAGGATCTGCAGCGTCACCATCGGCGGGTGCAGGGGTTCGGCGCCCGGCTTGTCGGTCAGCTCGCTCAGTGGATGCCAGACGCTGGGGCTGCCTTGCAACTGCTCGATGCGGCCCACCCTGCCCATGTCTTCCATGCTGGCGAGGCTGAAGGCCCAGCCTTCCTCGTCCGCGCGGCCGGTGCGGCCCACGCGGTGCACATGGACTTCGGCGTCGGGGGTGATGTCCACGTTGATGACCGCTTCCAGCTGGGCAATGTCCAGCCCGCGAGCCGCCACGTCGGTGGCCACCAGCACACTGCAGCTGCGGTTGGAGAACTGCACCAGCACCTGGTCGCGTTCACGCTGGTCCAGGTCGCCATGCAGCTCCAGCGCTGCAATGCCCTGCGACTGCAGCACGGCGACGAGGTCGCGGCATTGCTGCTTGGTGTTGCAGAACGCGAGGGTGCTGCCGGGGCGGAAGTGGTTCAGCAATTGACCCACCGCGTGCAGGCGTTCGCTCTCGTTCACCTCGTAAAAGCGCTGGCGGATCTTGCCGGCCGCATGCCGCTCGGTGAGCTTCACCTCTTGCGGGTCGCGCATGAAGCGCCCGGCCAGCGAGGCCACGCCATCGGGATAGGTGGCGGAGAAGAGCAGCGTCTGGCGGTTCTTCGGGCAGGCCTGGACGACTTGCGCGATGTCCTCGGCAAAGCCCATGTCCAGCATGCGGTCCGCCTCGTCCAGCACCAGGGTGTTGAGGGCGTCCAGCGACAGGGTGTCCCGGGAGAGGTGGTCCAGAATGCGGCCGGGCGTGCCCACCACGATGTGGGCACCATGGGCCAGGCTGGCCAACTGGTTGCGGATGGGGGCGCCGCCGCACAGGGTCAGCGTCTTGATGTTGTCCTCGGACCGTGCCAGGCGGCGGATCTCCTGGGTGACCTGGTCGGCCAGTTCACGCGTGGGGCACAGCACCAGCGCCTGCACCGCAAAGCGACGGGGGTTCAGGTTGGCCAGCAGCGGCAGCGTGAACGCGGCGGTCTTGCCGCTGCCGGTCTTGGCTTGCGCAATCAGGTCGCGCCCCGCCAGCGACAGCGGCAGGCTGGCGGCCTGGATGGGGGTCATCGACAGGTAGCCCAGCTGCTGCAGCGTGGCCTGCATGGTGGGCGGCAGCGGCAGGTGAGCGAAGGAAGAAGCGTCGGCCGGCAGTGGCGACTGCGCCGGCGTCGCGGCGCCGGTGGATTCAGTACGGGTCATGCGCGATTGTCGCGGCTTTCCGGGCCAAGTCCCGCCACGGCAGCGCCTTCAGGGTGAAATTTGCGGCACACCTTCCGCTTGTTCATGGGCGGTCTGCATGGCCTTCTTGGCATACCGCTCGTCAAACCAGGCCGACTGAAGCACGTCCGCCACCATTTCCAGATGGTGATCGCGCACGACCTGCGCCACCTTCGGGTCCTGATAGACGCGGGCACAGGCCTGGCAGCGGTGGGCGTACAGACCTTCCCATTCAATGGACGGGTCCCGGCGGGCCGCCCAGGCCAGCACCTGTTCCGGCCCCTTGTAGTGAATCCAGATCTTGAGGAAGTCGTCCTCGGCCTCTTCGCAGGCGACATGAAGGAACTGCGGCGTGTTCACCGTGGTGACGTTCAGCTCCGGGATCAGGCGCATGCCGATCCCGCAGCAGGCGCCGACCTTGCCGTCCGCCTGCACGGTGTAGGTCTGCAGCACGTTGTCGCAGGCCGAGTGCGCCTTGAAGTTCAGGTGATGGGCGGCCATCCCTTCCGGATAGGTTTCGATGGTGGTGGGGTCCAGCGGCATCCACGGGCTCTCGACGATCTCGATGCGCTGCCTCTGAGGCTCGGCGAGGGCCATGACCACTGGGTGCTCGCGAATGGCTGCAGCCGTGATGGTGCGTGCCTCACGCGATGGGTTGGGATCTGGTTGTACTCGCCAGACCTTGACCGTGTTGCCCTCTTTCTAGGGAGTGAGCAGGGGACACGCCGAGGACGGGGTTCTGTCAGCGAATGGACTGAAACCGTCACTCGGCAGCCGCGGACTCGTTCTCCGTGTGCCGGTCAGGCTCCGTGGTGTGGAGGATCTCGTTCAGGACGGATGTGGCGTAGTTCCCGGCGGGCAAGGAGAACGTGAGCACCAGTTGATGGTCTTGCGGCCATTCCCATGACATGTCCACCGGGCTCGCCACCAGGGCGCGACGCTCCTGATCGAGACCCGCGTGTTCCATGCCGTCGCAGAGCGTGGCGTGCTGTTGCGCCACGCCGTTCTCCAGGGCCTGCGCTTGATCGGCGGTGATCACACGGCCGCGCCCCCAGAGCGGTCCGGTGGGCCGGCCCGCCTCATCCATCACGTCACCGGGCAGGGTCTTGCCCCAGAGCCCCTGCTGAATTCGCAGCGCCAGCACCTCATTGAAGACGAACGAGCGCACCGCCGACAGGTAGATGCCTTTCTTCTTCGGGTTGCGCACGCGGATTTCGCGCGCCAGCATGGCCCGGCCCAACTCGACGTTGCCGCCATCGTGGCCAAAACGCTGCGCGCCGAAGTAGTTGGGCACGCCATGGGAAGCAGCGGCCTGAAGATTGGCCTCAATGGCGTCACGGTCGCCGGTCACGTCTCGCAGCACGATGCGGAACCGGTTGCCCTGCAGGTCACCCGGGCGCAGCTTCTTGACGTGGCGGCTCTGCTGCAGCACCTTGAATTCCGGATGCTGAATCAGCGTCAGGTCGGGCGTCTCGCCCTTGGGCAGATAGATGCTGAACCACTGCCGGGTGATGGCGTAGCGGTCCTTGAGACCGGCATACCCCACGTCCCTTTCCTGCACGTTGGCGGCCTCGGCCAGTTGCTGGGCGACGAAGGCGGTGTTGGCACCGTTCTTTTCGATATCCAGCCAGATGTGTTCACCCTCACCAGCGGGCAACTGCAGCGGCAATTCGGTCACGATGAAATCCTCGTTGAGGAGTTTCAGCGTGGCGCTGGCGCCGCTGGCTGGATAAGCGTTGGGCCACTGCGGCAAGGTCGTGTACTTAGCGTCGGTCATGAGTAGGCTGACAGCACCTGCTGTCGTGAATGACAGGCCAGCTTGCCGGTCAGGGGTGGTCCAGACCGTGATTCTCCCCCCCAAATAGCGATCCCTCGCGACTGTTCGCACCTGACAGAAATCGAATGCGGATGCCGATCTTTTTGCGGATCTTTCATCTCTTGCAAGACCTTGATTCTTGGGAGGTTTCTGGTCACTTTGCGAATGTTTTTGCGGATCTTTTTGCGGATGTTTTTGCCCTTCGCCAGACGCCAAGACATCGCCAATCGCACAGGTTGCCGCCACCGTTGTGCCCTGAAACAAAAAGCCCCCGGGGCGCCCATCAAGGGCACCCCGGGGGCCTCGGGAACCTCTGCAGCGTCAGAGGGAGTTCAGGAACGCCAGCAGCGCCTCCCGGTCTGTCTTGCTCAGGTTGACGAAGCGCTGGCGGCTGGCGGCAGCTTCCCCGCCGTGCCAGAGGATGGCCTCGGTCAGTGTGCCGGCACGGCTGTCGTGCAGATAACCAACCTTCACACCTGTACCCGCCACACGCTCGGTATAACCAATGCCCCACAGCGGCGAGGTGCGCCACTGGTTGCCAGCAGCCTGCGCCTCGACCAGGTTGTCAGCCATGTCCGCGCCCATGTCGTGCAGCAGCAGGTCGGTGTAGGGCTTGATGTTCTGGTTGCGGTTTTCGGCCAGTTCACCAGCCAGACCCGTCTTCATGTCGGTCACGTGGCAGGCAGAGCAGCGCATGGTGGCAAACAGCTTGGAGCCGGCCGCGATCTGGGTGGGATTCACATCCAGATAGGGCAGCGGCGTCACGCCCTTGGGGAAGCCGCTGGTCAGGCTGCGTTGCGCCGGCACACCCAGCAGAGCCACATAGCGCGACAGCAGTTGCAGGTCTTCCTCGGCCAGGCCCTTTTCCACCTTGGAGCGGTTGCACTGGGCCGGGCCGGCCAGGCAGTCACGGTTGGGGTAGACCGGCGAGGTCACCGACATGTCCAGCAGCGCGGCGTTGGCCGTCTGGTGACGAATGCTCACCTTCGCTGCTTTCCAGCCGTAGCGGCCCACCCGCACGGCGCCCGTCTCGGGGTCATAGACCAGATTGGCCTGGCCCTTCACTCCGTCCTCGTCCGGGGTGCTGCGCACGCGGGCCAGGATGTCGGCGTCGGGAATCGCTTCCAGCAGGCCCATGCCGATCATGGGCTGGGCACTGCGCAGCGAATACACCGCCGGCGTCGGGCCGTCAAAGCTCAGGCGCGGCTTGCTCAAGGTCACCACGGTGCCATCCGCCAGCGTCACGGTGCGGGTGTCAAAACCCGCCACGCGCACGCTGTTGCCCCAGTCCTGCAACGCACCAGTGGTGGCCGAGCGCGCATTCATCTGCACCGCCAACCCGTAGGTCGGGTGCGGCTGCTGCTTGCCGTTGGCATCCAGTGCGGCGGTGCGCACCGCCATGGTGTCCAGGCGCTGATTGATCACCTGCGGCGCCAGGCCACGGCCATTGTTGATGTGGCAGGCGAAGCAGTTCGACTGATTGAAACGCGGCCCCTGCAGACCCACCGCCGCCGTGTTGCGGTCGTTGCCTGCCTCGTTGTGGTCGCCGGTCCACATGTTGGTGTGGACCCAGCGCCGCCCCTCGACGAAGCGCTGCATGTTCTGCATGCCAATTTGCGTGTTGGGCTGCTGGAACATGAAGGTCGCGTTGTCCGCGTAGTCGTACGAGATCGACCCCGTGCCGCCTTGCAGCGTCTCAACCGGCAGCGGTGCGTTCAGCAGGCGCGGCTGCACGCCGTACCACGGCCGCAGGCCACTGCCCACCACATAGGTCACCTCGTTGGTGTAGTAGCGGAAGTTGCCGCTGTCACCAATCGCGTCCATCGACGCACGGCTGGCGAAGAAGGAACCCGTGAACTCGATCGCGTCGCCCACCTTGAGGCTGCGCGACGCCACGTTCACACCGTTAGGCACCAGCACGCCGTTGGCATCGGCCGCAATGTCCTGATGGCCGGGCACGTTGTCCAGCACCACGGAGCAGCCATCGTTGGCACCGATGATGCCGCCGTAGCCCGAGTCGGGCCTGGCCAGCGCGCCCTCGGGCGGCTTGGGCACCACCGGGCAGGAGGTCAGGTCCTTGAAGCCGTCGGTGTAGGTGGTGTTGTCCAGCAGGGTGCCGGGCGACATCCAGCCGTAGCCGGTGACACCGGGGTCGTCAAAGCGGCGGAAGAAGGAATGGCCGCCGCCGCGCTGCGCCTGCTGGTAATACTGGTTGACGATGATGCGCGGCTTGGTGACCCCGGCCACGCGGCTGTTGTCGATGAACTCCACACCCCAGGTGCGGTTCTTGAAATAGTTGGCGATGAAGTTCAGGTAGGCGCCCGGGCCCTTGTCCTGCGGCTTGCCATTGGCGTCCACGGTGGCATTGGTGCCATAGCCGATCTCGGCCCAGTCCTCACCGCGCTCGCGTGCATGGCGTGAGCGGCCGACAAAGCCGAAACGGGTCACCAGCGTGCCGTCCGGCAGGGTGAACTGCACCTGCTCCAGCGTGGCCGGAGTGGCAGGCGTCGCCACCGTGCTGCCCACCGGCGGCGTCGGGGAAGCCGAGGTGACCAGCGTGGACAGCGTGTTGTCGCTGCCCGGTGATTGGAAGGTGACCTCGAACAGCGAGTAGCCATACTGCGTGGCCCGGGCCACGCCCTGCAGCTTCACGTAGCGCACGTTGGCGTTCAGGTTGAAGAACTCCTCGGTGCCGCCCTTGCCACCGGCGACATAACGCAGTTGGTACCACGTCTGCCCGTCATCGGAGGCCAGGAGGGCGTACTCCTTGCCGTAGGCGTTTTCCCACTGCAGCTTCATGTAGCCCAGTGCCGTCTTCGTGCCGAAATCGAACTGGATCCAGGCCGCGTCATCGGCCTTGCTGGACCAGCGCGTGGTCAAGCTGCCATCCACCGCCTTGTCGGGACCATTGGCATCGTTCTCGGTGGCGCTGGAGGTCGCGATGACGACCTTGACGGCGCTGCCCGGCTTGCTGACATCCACGCCCGAAGGCAGTTGCAGGGACGGCGGCATCGGCGGGGCGATGGCGACGCCGCCAGTGGGCAGGGAATCGGGCGCCGGCGTGGCGGCCGGGGGCAGTTCGGGCTCGGTCGTGCTGGGCGTCGATGCAGCCGGCGCCGGCGCGGGGGTGCCCGCCACGGGTTGGCTGGTCCCATCACCGGAGGAGTTGCCGCCACCGCAACCTGCCAGCACGCCGAGCGCACCGAGGGCGAGAGCCGCACTGAACATGAACCCCAGACTGGTCGGTGGGGGTGGGCAGGCCGACTTATGGTCAGCTTCTGAAACGTTGTTGCGCATAGCGCTCCTGCATGTCCGAGAAAACTAATCACGGGATGCGCGCCAGCGCATTCCCCGAATGAACTTCTGCGGATTTCAATGCAGTTAACGTGCCGGTTGCGATTCGTCACAAGGCATGGCACATCCAGCCGAAAGTCATGCATTTGCCGGGCGGAATCTGACCCCAAAGCGCGACCTGCCGCATTTGTGCGATCTGCGTGGTGACCTCCAGGCCACGTTTTGTCAGACCCGACACACTTCAGCGGACAAATAGTGTCATCTCACTATTCGACCGCTTAAGGAAGCTGTGCATAACTCGTGCAAGCGAGGTGGTGATGCAGGGGGTTCCTTCAGTCCGGGTAGGCCCGCCTTCCCGGTATCAGGATGTCGACGCGGGTGCCGCGGCCCGGTTCGGACACCCAGGTCAGACGCCCACCGATCAGACCGGCGCGCTCCTTCATGCCCGCCATCCCGAATCCCGCACCCATGCTCGTCACCACGGCGGAGCCTGCGGCGGGCAGCCCAGCGCCGTGGTCCTGGACACTCACCCGCAACTGGCGCGCTTCGTAGCAGACGGTGACATCGATACGGGCAGACGACGCATGCTTGATGGCGTTGCGCACCGCCTCGATCACCACGGCACGCAACTGCGTGGCCACCGCCATCCCCACGGGCCGAGCGATTCCCTGCGTCGTCACCTCGATAACGGGCAGTTGCGGCGCGCGCAGCGACCCCAGTTCCCGACGCAACTCCTGGTCAAAGGGCGCATGGGATTGATGAGACCGCAGGTTGCGGAGTTCCTCCCGAGTGTCGTCGAGCAATTGCTCCGCACGCTCAAGCGCGCGTTCCAGCTGCGAGCGTTCCGGGCTGTCCGCCGGCAGCCGGCGAGCGGTCTGCCCCACCTGCAGGGTCAGGCCGATGGTGCCTTGCAGCAGGTGGTCGTGCAGTTCCCGCGCGATGCGCTCCCGCTCATTGAGTTGCGTATGAAGCCGTTCCTGGGCCCGCCGAACCACCAGCCGCACGCGGCTTCGATAGATCAACGCCAGCAGCCCGATCAGGACCAGCGCCGTGCAGCAGCGGAACGTCCAGGTCTGGTACCAGTTGGGGATGATCACCACCGGCAGCCGCAAGGTGCCCCCCAGGCCCCAGGCACTGCGCGGGGCGCTGGCCTGCAGTTCAACCTGGTAACGCCCCGGTGGGAGCCCTCCAAAATTGAGCTGTCGGCCGCCCAGCTCCTGCCAGTCGTCCTGCAGACCAACAATGCGCGCGCGAAACCGCACAGCCTCTGCCTGATGGAGATCCACAGCGGTGAACTGAACACGGGCAAAGTCGCCACTTCGCATCTCGATGCCGTGGCTGCTGTTCACGGGGGCAGACTTCACCGCCACGTCCAGCAGCCGAGGCGCTGGCGGAATCTGCTGGACCAGCAGTTCCGCCGGGTAGAACCACAGCACGTCGCTCCCCCGCGTGGCCCACAGCCGCCCCGACGAATCCAGCTGGAGCGACGGCGTCCCTCGCGGACTGAGGGCCCCCCGCACACCGTCATGGGGGCCGAAGCGGTCGACGCGCAGCCTGGCGCTGGGGTCCTCGGCGACACGGGCCAACTCGGCCGCCCCCACATGCAGGATGCCGCCTGCTTCATTCATCCACAGGTCACCGGCCGCGTCGAGAACCATCCCCGAGATCAGCCCGACGGTCTCGCCTTCAGCCAGTGCCAGTGGCCGACGCACGCCGTCGCGCACCAGCTCGATCCCTCGGTCGTTGCCGACCCAGACATCCGCACCATGGCTCACGATGGCCATGACCCGCCCCAGACGATGCACGTCAGGGCTCTGCAGCGCTCGCACCTGGCCGGGCGACACCTCCACCAGCCGGCCATCGGTGAAACCGAGCAGCAGCCCGGCCGGTGTGTTGGTCAGCGTGGTGCATTGGCCGCCCAGCAGCGGGTCCTCCACGCGGGACCATTGGCCGCCCGAGAGGCGCCAGAGACCCTGGTCCATGAACGAGGCCCAGAGGCTGCCGTCCGGCATGTCGCCGAGTGCCTGGAGGATCCGATGATGAACGCCGTCGGGAAGGGGAACGTTGTGAAGGCGTCGGTTCTGGAGCTTCCACAGCGAGTCGTAGCCGCCGATCCACACGAGGCCGTTCCGGTCCGTATGACCCACCCCCCCGGCCGAATCAAATCGCGCCGGAGGCACTGGTGCCGGCACCGGCTTGAGCGCCGCATCGAGAAGCACAGGGGCGGCGAAGCGCGACACCAGCAATATCTCCCCGCTTGGCAGCGGCAGGGGCAATCCGTAGGTTGAGCTGCTGGGCGGCGGATGAACCGCCTTGGGCGCGAATCGGTCGATGCCCAGGGTGGTACCCACCCAGACCTGGCGCTGGCGATCCTCATAGAGGCTGAGGACGGACGAGGCGCTGAGCCCCGCACGCGCATCCAGCAGTTCCCCCTCTGCGCGCACCGGGTCTCGCAAGGTGTTCGCGGAGAAATGGGCAATCCCATCGCGATGGAAACCGGAGACCCAGACATCCCCACGGCTGTCATGAAGAAGGTCCGCCGTGATGTCGAGCGGAAGCGGCCACCAATCCTTCCGCTGCCCGCTGGTATGAATGAGTTGGCTCCTGGGGCCATCGGCGCTCCAGTAGCCACCACGTCCATCGAGCTGGGCCAACTCGCCGCGCAAGGTCGGAAACGGGCGGAGCGTTCCGCCGGGGCGGTCCAGGCGGAGCCAGCCTGTGCCCGGCACATAAAGCAGCAGGCTGCCGTCGCCATCCTTCAGGAGGTAGTTGGGCGCCCGCTCCGGCAGGCCCAGGGTGCCAGAGATGCGTTCCCAACGTCCGCCCCGGAACCGGTAGAGGCCTTCAAAGGCATTGGCCCAGACCTCGCCGTGCCACTCCACAAAACTGAAGAGGCGTCCGGCAGGCAGGCCCATTCCCGCCGCATAGTGGGTGAATGTGCCGTCTGACGGGCGATAGTGATCGGCGCCGCCAGCCCGATAGGCCACCCAGATGCTTTGGTCGGCCAAGACCAGCAGGGTGCTGGCGTTGGGCTGCGGCGGAGATCCGGCGGAGGCCTCCGGCCCCATGCGCTCAAACCGCTGCCCATCAAAGCGCACCAGCCCCCAGGCACAAGCCAGCCAGAGAAAACCGTCTTTGCTCTGGTCGATGCCAATGACATCGGGCGGCGCGCCCTGCAATTCTGTCCAGGCGCTGTGGTTGAAGTCAGGGGCGTAGGCGCGAGCGGGTGAACTGCCAACAGATGCCATGGCCACGGAGCCAAGGCAGAGGAGACTGGAGATCAGGCAGACGCTTGAAAGAAGGGAAAGGGGCCGACGCATGGTTTCGCAAGGAGCGAGCGGCATTTTGCACTGCGTCGGCCCGGGACGCCCCGAGCGCGTCAGTGCGTCAGGAAGCTGTTGAGCTGCTGCAACGTCTCTTGCGGTTGCTCCTCGGGGATGAAGTGGCCGGAGCCCACCATCTTGACCACCGTCAGGTCAGCGGCCTTCGGGGTGAGCACCGCCTTGAGCCAACCGTAGCCCGGACCGCCCAACGCGAGCACCGGCACACGGATAGGCCCGTAGCCGTTGTCATCCAGGATGTCCTGAGGGAAGGCCTGGTACCAGGCGTTGCCGGCCCGGATCGCGTCGCGTGAGGCATAGGCCTTGGCGTAGACCGCGCGGTCCTCGGCATTGATGGCGGATTCGTCCTGCAGCAGGTAGTGAAAGAACCAGGCCTGCTCGATGTACTGGCGTCCCTCCAGCAGGTCCTCCGGCAGCCCCTTGACCTGATGGAAGGCAAACCACCACAGGAAGGCAGGGTCATCGCCCAGCTTGTCGCCAAAGGTGCCCACGGGCGGCAGCAGCGGCAACTGCAGGAGGCCCTTGTCGGGATGGGCCACATCCAGCATCACCAGCTTGCGGGTCAGCGCCGGATGGTTGGCTGCGAACGCGTAGGCGACCTGCGCGCCGATGTCGTGCCCCACCACGTCCACCGGCCCCAGGCCCAACTGAGCGACCAGGGCCGCGAGGTCCGCCGCCATCGACTTCTTTTCGTAGCCATCGGCAGGTTTGTCGCTACTACCCATGCCGCGCAGGTCCAGGGCGATCACACGATGGTGCTTCGCCAGTTCAGGCATCAGCTTGTGATACGACCACCAGGTCTCGGGCCAACCGGGAAGGAGAACCACCGGACTGCCGCTGCCGCCCTCGACGTAGTGCAGACGCAGGCCGCGCACGGTGGCCGTGCCGTTGCGGAAGCCGGGCAGTTTCGCCACGAGGGTCTCGTCCCGGGTGTCGAAGCTGTTGATCAGCGCGGGTGTCATGACCGGTGCCGGCGTGGCGGCAGCCACCGGCAGCGCGATGGACCCCACAAGGGTCAAGGCCGCGAGCAATGCGGCGGCAGGAAAACGGCGAGTCTTTGTCATGGCGAACCTCGTTCGGGAAGGGCGTGTTGCCCGGTGTTGTCGGACCCCGAAGCGTGCGGGCGATCCCGTCGCCGGACACATCCCGGACGGGAGAGTGCCCATTGCCCCCGTCGTCCCTGCCATTTCTGTGAAACCGTGGGCGACCGTGTGGTACAGATGCGGGTACAGATTCGCAGGACAGTTGGACCGCTGTCCCGCCAGGCGTTGGGAGATGTCATAGTCAGGCACCAGACTCTTTGAATACGGACATGGCGATTTCCCTGGCACAAACGCTGGCTGACTCCATCCAGCGGCAGATCGGCGAAGGTGCCTACAAGACCGGCGAAAAGCTGCCCTCCCTGCGCGAGGTGGCGCATAAGCACGAGTACTCCAAGAACACCGTGGTGGCGGCCTTTGAGACGCTGGTCTCGCGTGGCGTCATCGAGCCGCGCCGTGGCAGCGGCTATTACGTGCGCACCGCCGCCGCCCAGCCTCAGGAGGAGGACGGTGCCGGCCTGCGCAACGCCATGGACATCGTCTGGCTGATGCGCGAGCAACTCAAGACGGAGCCGGGCACCTTGTCGGTGGGGGATGGCTATCCGCCGGTCGAATGGCTGGCCGACTCCAGGCTGGACAAGTATTACCACAAGGTCGTGCGAACCGGCCTCGGGGCCCTGTTCCGCTACGGCAGCCGTTTCGGCTACACACCGCTGCGCCAGCATCTGGTGACCAAGCTGGCGGACATCGGCATCGATGTGGAGGCGCGCCAGATCGTGCTGATGCATGGCGCCAACCAGGCCATGGACATCATCATCCGGCGCTTCGTCACGCCCGGCGCCGTGGTGCTGGTGGACGACCCGGGCTACTACCCGCTGTTCGGCAAGCTGAAATTCGCCGGCGCGACCATCGTCGGCGTGCCGCGGTTGGTGGACGGCCCGGACGTGGAGGCCCTGGAACGCCTGGTGGAGTTGCACCGGCCCCGACTGTTCTTCACCCAGTCCGTGGCCCACAACCCGACCGGCTCGGACATCACCCCCGCCAAGGCCTTCCGGGTGATGCAGATAGCGCAGAAATCCGGCCTGATCGTGGTGGAGAACGATCCGCTGGCGGATTACAAGCCGGTGTCGGCGCCGCGACTGGCCGCGCTGGACCAGCTCGAACGCACGGTGTATGTGGGCAGCTTCTCCAAGTCGTTCTCGGCCGCACTGCGTGTGGGCTTTGTTGCCTGCAGCCCGGACCTGGCCAGCGACCTGGCGGACATCAAGGCGCTCACCCACGTGAGCAGCTCCGAGTTTTGCGAACGCACGGTGGACGTGATCCTCAGCGAGCAGCACTTCGAGCGCTATGTGGCCGGCCTGCGGCAACGGCTGGCAGAGGCGACCACCAGCGCGCTGAAGGTGTTCGATGACCTGGGGGCGGAAGTGTTCGCCCGCCGGCCGGAGTCACTGTACCTCTGGGCCGCACTACCCGGTGTGGACGATACGGCGGCGTTTGCAGAACGCATGCTGGAACGCCGCATCGTGATGGCGCCAGGCAAGGTCTTCAGCGTGGATTCAAGCGTGCCCTCACGCTGGTCGCGCTTCAACGTCGGTGCTGTCATCGATCCACGCTTTGCGCAGGCGGTGCGGGAGCTCACCGCTGGGAAGCGTGGCCGGCAGGGAACCTCTGCCGCCTGAACTCTCCCGGATGGGGGGGCTCGCCCTCGCTGGAAAGTTGAGGGGCCGCGGACGTGCTTACACTGCGCCGCGTGAAAACACTCGTCTGTCTGCTTGCGGCCCTTCCACTGTCTGCGTTCGCGGCGCCTGCTGTCCCGGTGACAGTGGCGCCAGCGCCGGTGCGCATTGGCCTGATCACCGACGGCTCCGGTGTCTTTGCCGACCTGGATGGCCCGGCGGGTGCGGACGCCGTGAAGATGGCGGTCGAGGACTTTGGTGGCCGCGTCCTCGGACGCCCCGTCGAAGTGGACTACTTCGACCACCAGAACCGCGCCGAACTGGCGGCGGCCAAGGCGCGAGAGTGGTTTGACCGCTCCGGCCTGGGGCTGCTCATCGGCGGCACGAATTCAGCGGCCAATCTGGCGATGTCTCAGGTCGCCAGGGATAAACACCGCCTCATGATTTCGGTGGGGGGTGCCACCTCGGCGCTGACCGGGGAACAATGTTCCCCCTACCTGGTCCAGTGGTCTCACAACACCTACGCGCTGGCCAAGGGGACCGCTGAGGCCATGGTGCGCAAAGGCGGCAAACGCTGGTTCTTCCTGGAGGCGGACTACGCCTTCGGCAAGGCCCTGCACGCCGACGCCACGCAGGTGCTGCAGGCCCTGGGCGGCTCGGTGGCAGGCACAGCCCGCCATCCACTGGGCGCTGCGGACTTCTCCTCCTTCATCCTGCAGGCGGCGAGCAGCCAGGCCGACGTACTGGCCCTGGCCAATGCCGGGCAGGACGCCGTCAACGCGGTGCGGTCTGCCCAGGAGTTCGGTGTCACCCCGCGCCTGAAGCTGGCGGGGCTGCTGATGTTCGTCACCGACATCCATGCGCTGGGCCTGCCCGCGACCCAGGGCATGCTGCTGACAGACAGCTGGTACTGGAGCCGCGACGACAACTCGCGCGCCTGGGCGGCGCGCTTCTTCAAGCGCTGGAAGCGCATGCCGACCTCCCTGCAGGCGGCCGACTATTCGGCCGCCTGGCAATACCTGCACGCCGTGCAGACGGCAGGCACAGACCAGGCCGATGCCGTGCTGGCCGCGCTGCGCAACCGCCGCATGAAGGACATGTATGTGACGGACGGCTGGGTCCGCGCCGATGGGACACTGGTCCACGACATGTACCTGCTCAAGGTCAAGGCACCCGCCGAATCCAAGGCGCCGTGGGACTATTACCAGCCCATTGGCACGCTCACCGGAGAGACGGCGTGGCGCACACAGGCAGACAGCCACTGCCCGCTGTGGACCGCCAGCGCGAAGGCGCCTGTCGCTTCGACGACGCCTGCACTGCCTGGCCGCTAAGGAAGCTTTGCATCACTCCCGCGAGGCGTTATGCAGAGGTTCCCTAATGGTCGGTTCCAGCATCCGGGCACATCCAGGAGCGGCTGCGCATGGGAGCCTTTTGCACCGGCGATGCGTCCTGGCAACACCTGGCCCCGGCCATCTACCCCGTTGGAGAGAGTACTTCCATCGTCATGGGGATGAGGTGACAGTGCTCAGACAGCCTATTCGCAGGCGTCCAGAACTGTTCCGTTCAACTGTACCTTTTTGATTGGCACAGTTTGAATACAGTTTGTGCATACGAAAGCAGTCCGTATCTCTTCTTCTACTGGAGTCGCGCGATGTTGCAGGCACAAATGAATTCTTCTCTCAAGGTCCAGGTCCGTCACGGTTATCCGCTCATGAAGCAGGCGCTGGAAGCCCTGCTGATGACCATCCCAGGCGTGACGCTGTGTGGGGAACCCACCCGCCATTCGCAAGGGCTCTCGATGCCCGATGTCGTCATTGCGGATGAAGATGGCGCGCTGCGTCTGGCCGCGTCCGACACGCGGGCACGCGTCATTGCGATCTGCCACACCGCCCGTGAAGCCGAGGTCCGGCGCGTGCTGGCCGCCGGGGTCCGTGGGTACGTGGTGCTGGGTGACGATGTTGCCGAGCTGATCGAATGCCTGCAGGCCGTGGCCCGCGGTGGCCGCCACATCTGCCGCGCCGCCGCACGCTGCATTGCGGACGGTTATGGCAGGGACGAACTCACCCGCCGCGAGCAGGAGGTGCTGGACCTGCTGACGGAAGGCCTGTGCAACAAGAACATCGCGCGGCGCATGGCCATCGCCGAGGGCACGGTGAAGACCTACGTCAAGGCCGTGCTGGGCAAGCTGGAGGCACGCACGCGCGCCCATGCAGTCACCGTTGCCCTGCAGCGCGGCATGGTGACGCAGCTGCCGATGGTGGGCTTCGCGTCCACCCCACGGCACGCCATGGCTGCCTGACGGCACTTCTGTCGACCGCAGCGGTCTGCTGACGGTCACCCCCCCCCCCCGCAAGACTGGAACTCGAGGGCGCTCTCAATGGGAGCAGCGCTTCGGAGACGCTCGTCCTGCGACCGAGTCGGAAATCCACGGCGCCGCCCACCCTGAGGCGCTGCCCAAAGGAATGACCATGCAGACGCACCAGCGCATCCTCCCTGTTCTCCTGGCCCGTGCCGGGCGACCCACCTTCAGCCGCTGCGCCGTCGCGCTGCTGATGCTGGCGTTGTCCGGCTCCCGGGTTCTGGCCGACGCGGGCGGCCCGGCCTGCCTCAGCTGCTCCGGCCTGCCGGGAAGCTCGCTCTCGTATCTCGCCTCGGTGTCGCTGGAATGGGCCGCAGCAGCATGGCTGCTGGCGATGCGCCAACAGCGCGACCTTGGCTGAATGAAGCGAGGTGCGGTGAGGCATGGATCGTTTCCCGTGATGAATGATGAATTTACCGCTGCCTCTTTTTCAGGAGGACCGTCCTTCCTATTCTGGCGATCTCGCTCCCTCGTACGGGGTGCATGCCGATGCCCGACAGGCAGACGCTGCAACCAGGCTCATCCATAACGATCAAGCCGCGCTCTTGCGGCGCTCAAAAACCACCAGGAACCCTTTCATGTCCGACCCCCAATTTGATCTGCCCCGAGAAGATATGTCGCGCCGCAACGTGCTGCGTGGACTGTTCCAGGGCACCGCGGCCGCCGCGCTGGCCGCCACCCTCCCGTCAGTGGCGGAAGCGGCGCCCTCCCCCGTTGCACTGCCGGCCGCCACCGATGAGCTTGTGCCGTTCAAGGTAGCCGTGCCGCAACGTGCAATAGACGATCTGCACCGGCGCCTGGCGATGACCCGCTGGCCCGACGCAGGCACCGTGAGCGACTGGTCCCAGGGCGTTCCGCTGGATGCGGCCAAGACGCTGGTGGGCCACTGGCAGAGCCGTTACGACTGGCGCAAGTTCGAGCGCAAGCTCAATGCGCTGCCGCAATACCGCACCCGAATTGACGGGCTGGGCATCCACTTCATCCATGTGAAGTCCAAGCATGCGAATGCGCTGCCCATCATCCTCACCCATGGATGGCCAGGTTCGGTGACGGAGTTCCTCAAGGTCATCGGCCCGCTCACGGACCCGACCGCTTTTGGTGGCCGCGCGGAGGACGCCTTCCACGTTGTCATCCCGTCGATGCCGGGTTTTGGCTGGTCGGACAAACCCACCGAGACCGGCTGGAATGTCGTACGGACCGCGCAGGCGTGGGGCGTGCTCATGCAGCGGCTGGGCTACACGAAGTGGGTGGCCCAGGGGGGCGACTGGGGTTCGGGCGTGACGCATGCGCTGGGGCACGTCCGCCCGGATGGGCTGGTGGCGGCCCACGTCAACTGGCCGCTGGTGTTCCCGCAGCAGCTCCCGGAGCATCCGACGCCAGAAGAGAAAGCCGCCATGGATGCAGCCGCCAAGTTCTCGGGTGATCAGTTCGGCTACTTCCAGGAGCAGGCCACTCGCCCGCAGACCGTGGGCTACCCGCTGACCGACTCCCCGGTGGGCCAGGCCATGTGGATCTACGAGAAGTTCCAGGCCTGGACCGACAACCAGGGCCGGCCGGAGGATGCGCTGACGGTGGACGAGATGCTGGACAACATCTCGCTGTACTGGTTCACCGAGACGGCGGCGTCCTCTGCGCGCATTTACTGGGAGAACACCCGCCATGGCGGTGGTTTCGATGCCGGCCGCATCGAGCTGCCGATGGCCGCGACCATCTTCCCGAAGGAGATCTACCGCGCGCCCAAGGCTTGGGCTCAGGCGCACTGGCCAAACCTTCTCTACTGGAATGAAGTCGATCGCGGCGGCCACTTCGCCGCCTTCGAGCAGCCCCAGCTGTTCTCGGAAGAACTGCGCAAGGCCTTCCGCAGCGTTCGCGGCGCCTGAATGCTCGACAACTTCCGCATGTTTGTCCTTTCCAACGTCTCCCCAAACTCACACGCAAGGTGATCTCATGACAACCGCCCTTCAACTCCTGAAGTCCTACCTCGACAACGTGCGCGACCCCATCGCCGCGTCCGCCCTCTTCGCCGAGGACGGCGTGCTGGAGCTGCCCACCATCAAGGTCCACGCCCAGGGCCATGCCGCGATCCAGGGCCTGATCAGCGGGCTGCTCAAGCAGGTGCCGGATTTCAGGTTCAAGGACCTCAAGGTATGGATCGACACACCGGACAAGGCCTTCGGCGAGTACTCGGTCGAGGCCGTCGTCAGCAGCACCGGCAAGCTCTATAAGCAGACCTACGCCGGCGTGCTGCTGGCCGAGGGCGGCAAGATCAAGCTGCTGCGCGAAGCGCTGGACACCGCTGCCGCGGCCCGCGCCTTCGCCAAGGACTGACTCTCGCGGTTGATTTGAGCGGGAATAACCAAAGAGATATTCGCCTTCAGCTTGCATAGCTGCATGTTTTTCAGCGCCGTTCCAATGCACAGCTGATCACGTTCGGCCCCCCACGCGCCGGCAACGTGAATGTGCAGTTCGACTTCTGATGGCTCACTCGGCCGTTATTCCCGCCACCTCGATCACGCCGCGCCACCGCTGCACCTCCGAGTTCCAGAAGGCACCAAATGCCTTCGGGCCTCGTGGGTCCACGCGGAACCCCAGATCCTGGCTCTTTTTCGCCACCTCTGGCACCTGCCGGATCTGAACAAATTCAGCACCCAGTTTGTCGACGACCAGGTCCGGCGTCCCTGCCGGCACCATCACCGCTGTCCATTGCTCTGCATTGAGCGTGGGCATCCCGGCTTCCGCCGTGGTTGGCACATTCGGCACCTGCGGGTGACGCTGGGCCGTGCCAATCGCAATCGCCCGGAGCTTTCCTGCCTTCACAAACGGGATCGACTCCGGAAAGTTGCTGAAGATCACATCCACTTGCCCGGCGATCAGGTCCGTCAATGACGGCGAGCCGCCCTTGTAGGGCACATGCAGGATGTTGGTTGCATTGAGTTGGTTGAACACGGCCAGCGACAGGTGAGACGGTGTGCCAATGCCGCTGGACCCGGCGTTCAAGGAGCGCGCTTTCGCCGCCGCCACCAGGTCCGCCAGGGTCTGCACCTTGCTGTCGGCCGGCACCACCACCAGCACTGGGGTGCCCGCCAGCAGCGCCACCGGCTTGAGGTCCTTGTCCCAGTCGATCTTCGAGCGCCCCTTGAAGAGGGTGGCATTGACCGAGTGCGTCATGTTCACCGCGAGCAGCGTCGTACCGTCGGCCGTGGACCGCGCGGCGTATTCGACGCCGGCCATCGCCCCTGCCCCAGGCTTGTTCTCGACGATCACATTGACGTTCAAGCGCTCACTCAGTTGCTGCGCCATCTGGCGCGCCATGACATCGGTCAGGCCACCGGGCGTGAAGGGCACCACGTACCGGATCGTCGCGCCGGGCTTGGGGAAGGGGCTGGGGTCACTCCATGCGAGCGGCGCGGCCAGCATGAGGGCCGAGCCCATCATGGAGCGGCGGGAGATGCCACGAACAGGCGTGGAAGTGGACGGGATGGGTAGGGTCGAGCTCGTCATGAACCAGCATCGCATGGGAGCTCGTCTGGGGATCAGAGGGTAGGCCGCAGTTCTCTGGAATTTCGGTGCATGACGATCGGTGGAATTCACATATGGCGTGGAGGTGGGGCACGGCAGCGGAAGTCATTCGCCGCGCCGGTTTGTCGCAGCCTCATGCAGTTCGTCAGCCTGCTGCGGCGTTGCAGCGCGAACCGCTCGCCAGAGGAACTACGCCTGCCGATCATGCGGCGCTTAGATTCAGCACCGATCTCTGGAGGAGCGACCTTGAAACTTTCCTTACGCAACGAGCGCGCGCATATTCGGGACGGCTGGAAGAGCCTGTTCTTCATTCTGGCCGCCATGGTCTGTTTCGTGATCGTCGGCTTCGTGGGGCATCAGTTGCCCGCGTCGCTGAAGCGCTTCGCGCCCAGCGCCATCTTGATCACCATACTCGGGCTCGGCATCTCCTGGTTGGCCGTGCGTATGGAGGGAACGACCCTCGCAAGCATTGGCTGGCGGCTGGAGCGGCTTTTTCTTCGCGAATCCGCTGTCGGCGTCCTGGTGGGCGTCGCCATGATCCTCATCAGTACTGCGGCCGTCTGCACGTGGGCGGATGTACAACTCCACCCCGCGTCGGTCCCGACGCTGGCGACTGAGCTGAAACTCGTGGTCGTGTTCCTCGGTGGTGCCATCTTTGAGGAACTGCTGTTCCGCGGATACGCGTTCCAGCGTGCCATACGTGGCATGGGCGTCTGGCCGGCCATCACGCTTTTTGCTGTGATCTTCTGTTTCGGGCATCTGCCGGGCAATTTGGCGGTCGGTCCTGCCCTGCTGGCGACCGCCATGGCCAACCTCTTTGCCTTCGCCGTTCTTCAAAGCCTGCTGTATCTGCGCACTGGGTCGTTGGCCCTGCCGATCGGCCTGCACTTTGGCTGGAACCTCCTGCAGCAATCCTTGGGATTTGGCGTCAGCGGCATCGCGTCATCTCAGGCGTGGTTCCAGGTCAGCCTGGGCCAACAACCGACCTGGCTCAGCGGCGGGGAGTTCGGGCTTGAGGCTTCGGTCTTTGTGCTCGCCTTGCAGGTCGCGTTGATCGTGCTCCTGGTCATGATGGGGCAGAAGGTGGCCCGGGGCACGCCCTGGCACGTTGATGCTCATGGGGCTGCCACAACCCATGATCAGGCTGGACGTAGTCTGTGTTAATGCCAGTATTTCTAGTCACTAAAGCGGTTTAATGATCAAAATATAGAGCATTAACTTCACCGGCCGGTGTGTTGGAAACGGGGGGATCAGTGCGCCCCATACACAAGAATGCTCGCCATGCTTCATTCAAAAGGAATCGCCCACGTCGGGCTTCGCGTTGCCGACTTGACCCTCGTCTCTGCCTTTTATGAGCGCCAGGTCGGCCTTCAGCTATTGGAGAAGCACAACGGGTGCCACATTTTTAGTATCGGCGGAGGAGCGCTACTCGAAATCTGGTCCGGGGGCTTTTCCTCATCCACAAAGAAGACACCCGCGCAGCAATCTGCCCGCTTTTCCTTCGGCGTTGACCGGCTTGAGCCAGCGATGTCATGGCTGCATCAGCAGGGCGTTGTGCCCTCCAGTGAGATGGGCGACTATCTCGGCACACGCTGGGTCAATTACACGGACCCTGAAGGGAACATGTTTGGAATTGTCGATAAGAACGGCTCCAGATAGCGCCATAGTGCCTCATCCGGACTGATGCAGCAGCTGGTTCGCCGCGCGATCAGTGTGGTTCAGCTGGGAGTGTGAGTTCTCATTTGCGCGACACCTTACAAGATGGGCAGGTGCGACGCCGTCCTCCGATGACGGCGACCCTCAAGGCGAACTGGGTTTTTAGTCTTGAGCATCGGCCAGAGCTGGCAAGGTTCCCTACCGTTCCCTTATGAGCTTTTGGGAGAAGGCTATGGACACATCGAGGGCTTCAATGTCTCCTGACTCCCAGCCATGCAAACGACATGTGCGTCGAACAAGGCTGGCACCGGCGAGTATGGTCTTCAGCAGAACTCGCTGAGAGCCCTGGGCGTTCGGCGCCTCAAGGCTGCAAGCCCGAATCCGACAGACGCCGCACTGGCGAGTTCACTTCCCTGCACGCCACTGAATGACATGCGTCTCGGTGGATGTCGCGGCCGGACGGCTGTCGGATTGGGCCACCCACTTCGCATCGAACGTCAGTCTGACCACGCGCCGCTGCTTCATGTCGATCTCAAGGCGGCCACGACTGGAGAATTCAACGCCGGGTGCGGCGGCAGCCAACGGCTCGCCGCGCATGCTCCGTCCGACATCTTGGTCATCCAGCAACATCCCTTCGAACACCGCGTTGCCTCCTTGGACGGAGACCAACGTCCACCTCAGCATGCAGACAGACCTTCTCATGAAGATCGGCAACTGATCGACAGGGAAGAAGAGGTAGACGGCTTCTCCGATCTTTCTGGGCTTCCCTACGAACGCCTCTTGCAGCGCAAAGTTCCTCGAGAACTCCTTGGCCGCAGCACTGCCCGACAGCGGCTTCTCCACGGCATCGCGCACCGCCCAGCCACTCTGGATGTCGTAGCGGCTCTCCGGCGGAGCAATTCGACCTTCAAAGCGCAGGTTCTTCAATGACGTCAGATCCTGGCTCGCGCTCTGCCCATTTTCCGTGGCCTTCCAATTCAACACTTCGAGGCTCGCCTCTATCGGCAGGCCGGCCTCTGCCGTGTTATCCGCCCGGATGCGTTGGCGAAGCGTGAACGACATCTGTTCATCAGTGTTGACCAGAGTGCCGTCGTCCACCCAACCCGTCGTGAGACCAACGCCCCGAAGCGCGTAGCGGGTACTGCGGACGACTTTGACAGAGAGATCAAGGTTGGACATCTGACCGGGAAAGGGCCGGAGATCCACGGGCCAAGTGGGTCCTGCCATCGTGGTCTCGCCTTGTGCCATCACGACCGTCGATTTCGCCAGGATCATTCCGGCGGCGCGTCTCAGCAACATCCTTCGACAGATGCTCGAAGGCAATCGCCGCCGTGGCGATTCGTTTGTTTGAGGTGCTCGCTTGCTGTGGATTGTCATGAGGTCCTCCCTGTATATTTCCTCTTGGCGTGCAGCGCGTCTACACCGTTCTTCTCAACATGCGAGATGAAGGCGTCGTCGTTGGCAACCCTGGGCCGCCTTGAGTGCCGCCGCACACTGCTCCTCGGTGCCAAAGCAGGCCATGAATTCAGGCAGCGACATGCCAAGCTGGAACTGGATGAAGTTGAACGCCGTGCTCTGAACTCGGGGGTGGTTAAGAGGTCAGATTTCCGGCACGGTAGCTCATGGCGTGAGCCTGCTGAGGCACGTTACTAATCAGGTCATCCTATTCAATTTGGAACCTTGGGGATATGAACACACGTTCAATCGCACGTTCACGACGGCAGCGGCATGGGCCAACATCGCGAGGGTGCCCCAGCAGCGCCAGCGCGAGTATTCGTTTCATGACCTCTCCCCGATGGCCGCGCGTGGCGAGCATCTTGTGCGGCCATGGTGGGGAACTGGCCGTGGAGGGGCATCAGCAAGGCGGATGGCTCCCGCCAGGGCTCGACCGTAGAGTGGCCAGCGTCGCGGCAGAACGGCCGCCTCACTCGATCGAGTGAGGCGGCCATCCCTGAGCAGCGGCTGGTCGGTTGCTCGAGCGATCCCTACAGTGGCGGACATGTGGGCGCACAAAAGGATTCACGGGGCCGCTCCGGCTCCGGTCGGATCGGGCGACGACCCGCCCTCCTCCGGACCTACGGCCTATGCCTTCGGTCGTTTCGTGCTGATTCCCGAGCGGCAGGTGCTGATGGAGCACCATCAGCCGGTCCACCTGGGCAGCCGGGCCCTGGACATCCTGACGCTGCTGGTGCAAAGAGCCGGTGCGCTCGTCGGCAAGGACGAAATCCTGGCGAGAGTCTGGGCCCACTCCGTGGTGGAAGACTCCAACATCAAGGTGAACATGGCGGCACTGCGCCGTGCGCTGGAGGGCGACGGCTCCCACCGGGCCTTCATCGCGACCACCCGAGGACGCGGTTACCGGTTCGTGGGCATCGTCCAGCAGATCCACTGGACTGAAACGACCGCATTGGGTGCCGGCGGGAGCCTGCTGCCCCGCCGCCTGCCTGCGCTCGTCAGCCCGCTGGTGGGGCGGCACCGGGAAGCCGCGGCGCTGATGGATGACGTCGAACAGCATCGGCTGGTGTCCCTGGTGGGACCGGCGGGCGTGGGCAAGACAAGCCTGGCGCTGTCCGTCGCGACACAGTTGGCCGAGCACTATCGGCACGGAGCCTGCCTCGTGGACCTTGCGGCGGTCACCGATCCCAGCACCGTTCCAGCCACCGTGGCGGCCGCCCTGGATCTCAGCGTTGAAGGCCCGGCCGCCCTGTCCGCCCTGTGCCGTTGCCTGGAGCATCAGGAACTGCTGCTGATGCTGGACACCTGCGATGCCCAGGTGGATGCTGCCGCCCACTGCGCGGACGAACTGCTCAGGCGCTGCCCCGGCCTGCGGCTGCTGGTCACCTGCCGTGAGCCGTTGAGCGTCTCTGGTGAATGCGTCCGACGCCTTCGCGGACTGGCGCTGCCCCGAAGCGCCAGCCGCCTCACGACAGCGCGTGCCATGTGCTTCCCCGCCATCCGTCTGCTGCTGGACAGGGCCGCGGCACATTCAAGGGGCTTTGTCTTGCAAGAAGGGGAAGCCGGAAAGGCCGCAGAACTGTGTCGCCGGCTGGACGGGCTGCCTCTGGCGATTGAACTGGCCGCCACCCAGCTCGTGGACCATGGTCTGGACGGTTTACTGCAGCAGCTCGACATCGGGCTCCAGGGGCTGGGCGCACGCCGGGGTGGGCCGGAGCGACATCGCAGTCTGGACGCTGCCCAGGCCTGGGGCTGGCGACACCTGTCCGCCCGCGAGGTTCGCCTGCTGATGGCTGCATCGGCGCTGGACGGCGACTTTGATGTGCAGAAAGCGGCCGTCATGGCATCGAGACCCGGATCGGGACTGGAGGCATTGTCTCGCCCGGAGCTGGTCGGCGTCCTGTCGGCGCTGGCCCGCAAGTCGCTGCTGACCCGGGACCTTCGCGATGGCGCGCCGAGGTACCGCCTGCCGGAGACGACCAGGGCCCACGGTCACGCCCGAATGGCCAGAGAGGCCAGGGAGGCCGCACGGCCTGAACATCCGGTACGCCCTGCTCTTCACGAGATCGCGGGGCGACCTCACCTCAGCGCATACGGCCTGCGCGCGGTACGCGCTGGCGGCGATGCGGCGATCATCGATTAGTGGCCTTGTGCGGGCCCTGTCCATCGCGACGGCCATCCGGGGTGAAGTTGCGTTCGACGACGTCGTAGCGATAGCCGCGCACCACGGCAGTGGCGTCGGTGACGGGCGGGTCGCCGCCGAGCCGGGACTTAAACAGCGTCACGAATCGATCATCGACATAACCGTCGATGTAGCGCGGCGACTGTCCATCCCGATAGGTCAGTCCCTTGCCGACGGCTGCGCCTGCCTGGTGGCGCGCGGCTTGCTGATCGAGCGGGGCTTTGTTGCAAGCCAGGTCCGCGCAGTCGGGCCAGGCGTCATGCGCGGTCACGAGCAGGCGGTCATGGCCCACCAGGCGGTAGCTGATGACCCCGAGGCGAAAGCGGGTCACCTGCCGCATGGGGCCTTCCTGGATTCCAACCACCCAGAGCTGTGGGCTTCCCGATGCTAGCTACCGCTTGACCCGTCAAGTCCAACCACGGGGATTCAGTTGCTCCGCAAAAGGAGTACCAAGACGAGGTCAAGGAAGGGGGCGTGTGGAAGGACGGCGGTCAAGCGCAACGTTGTTCAACGCAGACGAATCGAGCCGTTTGGCACATGGGAACCAGGCCACGGGCGAGAACACCCAAGGCTCTCCCCAAACCGGACCTCCAACCATGCGCGGCATTGGCCCAGGCGAGCCTCATCATCAACCGTCAACGTCGGTAGCGCAACAGCGCTTCACGTCTCCAGCCGGTTCCAGAGACGTCTTGCGTCGTTCACGTTCCGCTGACACGCTCTCGCCCAGTGCCAATCCCTACAGGGCGGACACTGGCATAGCGGTGACTGCGGAACTCAGCAGATTCCGCCCACCCAGCATCTCGGCAGCCCCTCCACGACAGGTCTCCCTCGCGGCCGCCCCCCCCCCCTCGCCTGGCGAGGAAGGTCCATCCGACGAGGTGACGGCACGCAACCTGATCAAGCAACACGATACGAGCGCTCGTGATCTCCTAGACCCCAATGCTCCCTATCGGCTTGACACGACGCTCCTGAGGCGCAGCTTCACCAAGATATTCCGCGAGGGTGTTTCCCTCGCGGCCGGCACGGCAGGCGGACTGTTGTTGACCTACGGCGTTGTGCTGTCAACTCGCTACCTGAAGCAGCTTTTGCAGCTCGCCATGCCTCAGATCGGCGTATCCGACGCCGTCGTCGCCACGTTTCTGGCCTCTACCAATGCGGACATGGCATCGCTGACCACCGCGATGAAGACGTTCAAGGAGTATTCGAGCCACCTGCGCACCACAGTGGCGTCATCACGCCCCACAGCACTGGAGGATCTCCGGCAAGCACACGCCGAGCTGCTAAGGATGCATGACAAGACCATCAAGGGAATGCCTCGAGCTCGTCGAAGCGTCTTCAACATCGTCAACGGCCGGATCAAGACCCTCTGGCGTCAGGACATCGATGCCGGCGCAAAGCCATCGGCCAGCGAGGTTGGACACCTGATGCAAACGCTGGAGCTTTTGATCAAATCCTTCGAGAGCTCTCTTTTCGTGCCGCGCAACATTTGGGGTTTCGATGTCGGCGACCTCGAAACAGGGCGAAAACTTCGAACAGCCACGAAAGAGATTTGTGCAAACGTCGATCGGGATGGCGTCGACGCCGTGGAAAAATTCATGAGCATCCATCGACTCATGACTGCTGGAAATTGGAAGCCTTCGACGGACAACAAAGGCTCTTCCGACATGAACGTTCTCGTCCTCGTGGGGGAGCCCGGCACTGGCAAGTCATTCGTTTCCAGGCGCATCAGCGAAGCGCTGAATTGCGCCAAACGAGCGAAAGGTGAAGCAGGCTGCGACGAGGTGGAGGTCCTGTTCAGCGACCTGCTGCAGCATCTTGGGCCGGCCGAAAAGAAGGCCGCTGAGGACAAAGAAGCGACCATCCAGTCTCCATCAGAGCGCTTCAACACCTTCGAGAAGCTTATCCATATTCGCCCCGGAAGCATCGTCCGCATCGAGGAAGGCGATCTGGTCGGCCCCGTCGAGTCCGGCGGGGATGGCTCCGCCGGTGCCCAACCAACCGCCCATCAGTACCTCGACGAGATCAAACGCAAGATGGATCACACGGGCTTCGGCCGGTTCGAACTGGCCGGTGCGCCGGAGGGGGTGGTTTTTCTCATCGATCTGCGGCGAGTGTCGTTCATCATCACCACCAACAATGTACCCAACGACGCGGGGATATTTCGCCGTTTCGGGATCGCCTACTGCAACCGTACTCCGGAGAACAAGCGCGATGACATCGCCGTTGACACCGCCTCGTATGTACTCAACGAACTGCTGAAGCGAAACTTCGAACGTTCTCTCACCGCGGAGGAGCAAGACTCTATCCGCGGGCAGCTGGCGGGCGTTCTTTCCCACATCGTCCAGCAGGGTTCCGACGACGTGTCGCCACAGATGATGCAGGTGGTCATCGGCGACGTCGCTCGCGAAATGGCTGCCCTCCGCGCCTTGGGCGAGAACGAGCCTCTGGCGCGCGTAATTCCCAGCGGAGATCCCATGGACCCGACGACATGGGGGCCATCCATCAACCTCGACGCGCAGGCTATCCTGCGCATTAATCGCATGTTCACGAAGCATCGTCCCCCGGACTGGGTCAAGAGCTTGCTCTTTGACGCGAAGAATGCCTTGCTTGAACGCACCCACAACGCTCCGCTGCCGGACGTCGCGCATCACATGCAGATCGCCCAAACGGACTCGAGGCTCAATCGCCGCGAAGCCATGCGCTATGTGGTCGAGGCGGTCAAGCAGCAATGGGCTTCCGAGCTTGACCATCGCCCGGCCGACATTCGAAAGACCGCAGACCTCCTGATGGAATACGCCACGGCCGGGTTGATTCACATCTCTCCGGATCCCGCGGGAAGGCCCTTCCCATTTAACGTGATGAGACCTGAGATGTGCATCAACCTCTTCGACACGGTGATGCGTATCCCCACCCGGCATAAGAACCTGTCTCACTGGCAGAAGTCCGGTGACCCGAACGCGCGCCTGGCGGTGGAGGAAAAGATCGTTCGCCTGCAGCAACGATTCGAGGGCACCACTGATGGGGGCACCAGCGTGGCCAAGTTCGCGCAGCGCGCCGTAGACAACACCCTTCCGTTCAATAACGACGCAGGGAAGCGGCGGGTGCAGAGGGCCACGCTGGCGCTGTCTGGCCCGCCCGAGACCAGTTGCGGCGAAAAGGCTGCCCAGATCTTCTCGGATCTGGGATTCCAAGTGCTGAAGCTTACCTTGTTGGAGTACGCGAACCTCTTTACCTCCAATGCGGCGAACCAGGGATATTTCGCCAGCACGGACGACAAACAGCCCAGCATCGATCTCAACGCCCTGGCAGGCCCTCTGAAGCCCTTGCTGCAAGGCGAGTTCTATAACTGCGGCATCATCCTCTCCGACGTCGATCTGAGCAAGCCGGACCAGATGCGGCAGGCGCGTAAATACTTGTCCACTGAAGCCGACAATCCTGTGTTGCGCTTGGCGCAAGTAGCGAATTGCGAATTCCAAATTCCTTTAACTGAAATCCCGGTAATTCTCACCACCACTGAGCCCATTACCGACGGGGCGCTTTCCATGTATTTGGAGCAGACGCACGTGGCTCGCAGCAGCGAGGCTGAGCGACGCAGCCAAGTGCAGAGAACCGTGAACGCAGAAGTGAGGAGGCTCGAACTTCTTGATCTGCCGCTGGCCGAGCGCTCGGGTATTCGTCAGACCATCAATCAGATGATGTGGTACTGCCTACAGTTGAATCTGAAGCGAGATAAAGGCGCTGAACCTTTGCTTAAGGCTGTCAGCAGTCTGTTCAGTGAACTGTCCGTCGCCGCGCGGCGGCGCGTCATGGCCCAACCGAACGACGAGGCATCCGGAACGCTCGCGACGGAGGAAGCGTCTCTTCCCCAAGACCTCGACCTGACGTGGCCAGAGGTGCCACGCGAAGCATTGCAGGCCGATCTTGTTGCCGTCCTGGAGCGAGAGTTTTCCTTGTATAGCGTTATCAAGGAGGAACGGGGGCGCAAGGACCCCTTTGAAGAATTCTTGATTGAGCCCATTGGAATGCCCTTCCGGCCCGATGGCGAGCGCGACGCGTCGCCAATGAGCGATGCCGCGAGCAGGGAACTGAGTGGGCGAATCGCCGAGGCGATCGAGCAGCTAAAGGGGGCTAGCCCTGAAGTGCTGGATCGCGCAGCCGCCGAGGCTCGCTTGCAAGCCGAGATCGCCAGCGGGCGGCAAACCACGATCTCGAATTGGGCGACCAAACGGTTGCCAAAGTTTCACGGCGCCGCGAGCAGCGGGGACGTGGCCACACTCAGCGCCATGCTCAATCAACTGACGAATCCCGATCGCGCTGGCGCGGATGGCGACACGGCGGTGCACTTGAGCACACGTCATGCGCAGCAGGCCGCGCTCACCACGTTGCTGGCCCATCCAAATGTCCGTAAGAGCCTGACTGCGCTCAATGGCGAGGGACACAACCCCGTGCACTTGGCGGCCGCGAACGGTCTGACGCCCATGCTGAAGCTGCTGCTCGCATCCTCCCGTACTAGAGATGACTTGGAATTTGACATCAATCAGCGTGATGGCCTCGGTCAGACCGCTTTGATGATCGCGGCAGCGGTTGGTAACACGGAAGCTGTACAGCTGTTGATCGATCATCCAGACAGCGACCGGCAAGCCGTCGACGATCAGTCGATGACTGCGGCCCAGCACGCAGCGGCAGGCGGACACAAGGCTGCCCTCGAAGCGTTGCTGCAAGGCGAGACGCCCACGGAGAGCACGGCCACGAAACTCGCGGTGGTTGCATTCAACAGCGGGCATTCCGTGTTGGGGCGCAGCCTGTTGAACATGCACGTGACCGAGAAAAGTTGAGAATGACAGAGCCCAAACGATCGCCGTTGATTCCTCCTCGCTGATGCCAAGGGTCACGGCCTGCTCCGGGATTTGCTTGTCCACGAGTGCCGTGCGCACGAAGCCCGGGCAGATGACGTTCGCCCGCACACCCTGCGCCGCACCTTCCTTCGCCACAACCTTAGCCTGGCCAATCAGCCCATGCTTGGCCGTCACATACTGAGCCTTGAGCAGCGACGCCTCCTTCGAATGCACCGACCCCATATAGCGGGTGGTTCCGCCCTTGCCTGCCACATACATGTAGCGCAACGCCGCGCGGGTCGTGAGGAACGCGCCGGCTTGCAGTTGCTGGCACGGTGCCATCGCTGGTACAGCTCAACCTGCGCGGATGAAAGCAACTTGCCATTGCCGTGTCAGTGGCGGGGTCAAGCATGGTTCCGCAATGATCATCTTGGAACGGCACGGTTTCTGGGAACACCAAAACAACATCAACACGCTGGAGACTCATCTTGGAACCGATTACCAACCATTTCGATGTGTCCCGCCCGGCTGCCGCAGCATCGGCAATGCCGCCTCCCACGGCGAGCATTACGGCCGCGACAACAAACGCAGCCCTTCACCCCGACGGCCAGATTTCCGTGGCCATTGAAAGTCGGCAACCCGGCTTGACGAAACTGCCAACTGAACTCGCGTTTGACTGGCTAATCCGCCTCTTGCCGGCCGAAGTCAGATCTGTCGGACAAACATGCCGCACACTACAGGCACATGCGCAAGGCCTCTGGAATACTGTCGCTCTGAGATCGTTCCAGACCGACCTGCAGAGCTGGGTGGCGGACTGCTTGCCAAGGGCTGATACCGTGCGCCGGAGCCAGACGCTCACCCGGAATGCTCGCCGTCTTCTGCAGTACGGCCCAAAGGACGCTTCCGAAGCGCTAACCAGCTGGTTCTGCAATCTGAGTTCCGAGGAGCGTCGGCGCGTCATGCCCGACATGGCGAATTTAATGAGCCGTCTGAACCCTCAGCTTCAGGCCCGCGTTGTGAACAAGGTATTGGACAACCGCGATGTAGCACTCTCACAGGCGATCATCGCCTTTTGTCCGGCGCTCCCCTTTATGGGAGCGCTTCAATCACAACTTGTAAATGCGGCGATAAATCTTTTCCGGTTCCAGCGTTCGCTTGCGATCCCCGTTTATCGAGTTCTCATTGAAGAATTCAAATCACTCACGAGGGCGCAGCGCCACAGAATTTTCAATGATGTCCTGGAGTGCGAGTTCCCAGAAGATAAGTGCCATAACGTAGGCGAATTGCTGGCTCAGGCTCATCTTCTCGAACAGGACGAGGTTGCACATCTCATCCAAATTGTTGGAGAATTAAGTCCGCTTTATGCCCGCAAAGTATTCGAGGTGTTGGATGGACGCTTCTTTTCCTTACGCCACCCCGAGAAGAAAAATCTCATTTCAATTGCTCTGAATTTTTCCACGGAAAGTGAAGCAGCGTATACCTTTCATTCTCTGGGGCCCGCCCTGGAACATCTCGATCAGGATGATGTTTATGACATCGTCGAAACGGCCCTAACGATTCAAAGCGTGGACCGACGGGCTTGGGGCGCCGCAGGTTTGGCGCGCGGGGCCCCTTACGTGTCCGATGATCACCGGAATCTGTTATTTAACGCCAGCTTTGAGAGCTTTGACGAGCCGAATATTGCGGAGAGCCTAACCAGTTGGGCCAGCCATATGGAATGGCTGACGGGAAGTCAGCGCGATCTCATGCTAGCCAAAGCTTCTGCATCCAGCCATGATGTCAAGGGCCACATCACGGCGGCAATGACTGCGGGCGCGCGTTATATGGCACCCGCCTTACTGCAGACTACAGCAGCTCTACCGCCCAGGGTCAGGAGCTGGCCCATTTGCGCATTCGCCTCGGTGCTGGCCGACCTCGAACCGAATCAAATCAATGAGCTGGTCCAAATGGTATTGGGCCCGGAGGGAGACACATTGAATGAATCCAGCAGAGCAGAATGTGTCGCTGCGCTGAGCGAGCACCTGGACCAACTTTCTACTACACACGCGGCTGGGCTGCTGGCGCTGGCGCAAAACTTCAAGAAGTCGAAGAACCGACAGGTCGCTCTTGCAGGCGCGGTGGCCGGGCTTGACCGACTGAATTTGCGAGGGTGGGCCGACCTGCAGATTGCCAGGTCTGCACCGTCAAAGCTAAGCATCACGCCTCTATAAGGGTCAATCCGGGCCACTTTTTTATTCAAGACCCGCTCTTGCGGTCGACCTGCGAAGACACATGGGCCGCCCGATCACCGATACCGTCCTTTCCGTCATACCGAAGCGGCGCACCGGGAAGTGCGATCCATTGCAGCTTCCCATCGTCGTCCTGCCGCTGTACGTAATAGGGCCGGTGTCAACGCGGAATGCCTTGGTGAGATGGATACGCATCCGATGTCCGCGGTTCGCCCACGCGGGTCCAGTTACCAGCAGACACAGCAAATACAGCGTCAATCCCCCTTCATTAACCAGGATTGACCTTGGTAAACCGACCCGGTTCTAGAGTCCTCCGATCGCCCAGCCGGGCTCTGACAAGGACATCGTGGCCATGAATCGATCGGTCAATTACCAGGGCGGTCGTCACTGGATTTCTGCCGCGCTCGCCGTCAGCGCCCTGCTGTCCGCCTGTGGCGGTGGGGGGAACCCGGCATCCGGAGGTCCAGAGTCGGCATCCGCCGGTACGCTGCCCACGGCCCCCGCGCCGGTGGCCCAGGCCCCCCGCCCGGCGGCCAGTGATCCAGTCTCTCCTACGCTGCAAGATGCATCGCCCAGCGCCGCCGCGCCGGCAGCATCTTCCGGGGCCCAGCAGCAGACATCCGACGCATTGATCCTGCCCATCGAGGTGCTCGGCCCCGGCCTTCCGGATGCGCCAACGATCGCCTCGCGCGCGCTGACGCTGGATGCCACCGGTGCGGCCAACACCACCGAACTGTGGTTCCAGTGCCATCGATGCGGATTCTTCGGTGCGCCAGAGTTCGAGGCGACACGGCAGACGCCGCCGCGTGTCAAGGCCAGCGTCCGCGTGCTGGGCGGAGCAGCCGACAGCGGCGCGGTACCGTGGGTCGATATCACCGACGCCAACGTGAGACTCGCCGATGCAGAGCGCTTGCAGGGCGGACTCAACCGCGGCGGTCTCTACACGGCGCGCATGAGCCTGGCGCTGGACACCGCCACGCGGGCCCGCCTCATCGCGGGAAGCAACACCATCCAGTTCCGCTTCAACGGCAGTGACGGTGAAACCAGTGGCCTGCGCATTGTTGCCTTGCAGCTTCGTGACGTGCAGGGCCGCAGTCTGGCCACCAATCCTGTGCAGAACGCCGACATCGGCGCCGAAAAGGCCGCAGGGCAAGCCATGACGCCGGACGTCTCCGCAGGCGAAGTCCTGTGGAACGCACAAAACCGGCTGCTCAAATCGGTGTTGACCGGCAGCCCCATCCAGGCCTCCTGCGCGTCCTGCCATGCCGAAGGTGGGCGGGACCTGCAGTACTTCAACTATTCCAACAACTCTATCGTGCAACGTGCCCGTTTCCACGGGTTGTCCGAACGTGAAGGCCAGCAGATCTCGGCCTACATCCGTAACGCCATGCAAGCGGTCGCGCACGTGCCGAAGGCGGCGCCCTGGAACCCCCCGTATCAACCGGGCCCGGGGCTGGACAGCCGCCCGATCGCGGAATGGGCGGCCGGGGCGGGCCTGGAGGCTGTTGTCGAGTCGCCTGCCGACGCCATGAAAGCCCTGTTCGGCAAGCCGATGGATGGCAAGGCGCTCGCAATCACACAAGCGGACGTCGACAAGGTGATGGATGCCACCGGTACTTTGAACAATCGCGAGACGGCCGTACCGATCCAGTATCCCGACTGGAATGCCTATCTCCCCGCCATCCATCCCATGGATATCTGGCCCAAAGGCGCCGACCCCTCCGGCGACTTCGAGTCGGGGGCCACCTTCGTCAACGGACGGCTGAATCCGCTGGCGACAGCCCAACGCATCAAGGCCTGGTTCGTGTCCCACCGCAATGCCAATGGCGTGCACGGCGACTGGAGTCATCTCACCCCCGTGGATAGCAACCAGATCCAGTCGATGATCCGCCCCTACGGGTTCGAGGTCTACAGCTGGATCGGCGGTCAACGCGGCAACCACATCGCCACGGGCGGGCTGTACGGATCCCAGGTGGGCGGGGCCAATCTCCAGCGGCGGGCGTCCTCCGCCAGCATGGCGCGGGAGCCCGAAGCCTTCACAAGCAACGCCTTCATCGAACGCGCCGTCGGCAGCCTGCTGCAGTGGAACGTCGTGCAGCAATGGTCCTGGGCCCAGACCTTCGGCCTGGAGGGCGACCAGCGCTGGTTCATCGGCGACTATGACGCCACCTCCCGCACCTGGAAGGGTCGCGGGGAAATCCGGGGCTGGCCCTTCAACACGGTCAGTGCGTTCTATCTTGCACCGCACATGGTCTACCAGGCGGATCACGACGCCTCGGGCCGCGTCACCCGAGAATGGGTCCAGGCGTGGGAAGCCGGCAACCGCGTGGGGGCCTACTACCGGACCAGCGCGTGGTACCAGGCCCAGGCCTCGATCAACGCAGGCGCCCAGAGCGATTGGGCCAACTATCCGATGGACTGGCCCTACATGAGCAGTTCGACCGACGTGCTGGCCAACACCATTGGCGAATCCACGCCGGCCCATGTGACGCAGGGCCAACTCTCCCGCATCCGGCGGCTGCATACGCACATCAAGATCGCGCAGTATGCGAACAGCGACATCCCGATGTATGTCCCCACCGACACGCGCTCGCTGCTCTTGAACCGTGGGCGCTTCGGTCGCGCCGCGGTCATGCGCGGCATGATCCCGACGTCAATCATGGACATCAAGACGCAGCAGGCCGATACGCCCTCGCCTTACAAGCGGCTGGAGCAACTCCAGCCGGGTGTTCTGCTAATGATCGTCAACGGCGGTTTCCGGCAGTTCAACCAGCTGTATGCCGGGACCGATCCGGCGGCATGGCGTCGCTGCGCTGCGGACAACATGGATCTGGGTGAGCCTGAGCCCTATGCCGGTTTTGCCTTTTGCCTGGACGTGGGGCGTGAGCCGCTCGTGCAAGCGACGACAGGCGGGATGGCGATGCGCAGCATTGCGGGCCGGCGATTCCAGACGGCGGAACAGCAATTGCAGTACGCACTGTGGAAAGGCGCCCAGCTGGGGGCCGACCCCGCCCGCATGGCCGTCACGCAAGCCTGGACGGATCGCGTCTGGCCTTGACTCCGTTTGAGGCGTGGCGCTTGCGATGGCTGGATGGATCGGTTTGACACGGCGGGCTGGTCAAGTCGTGCGTGCAACATATTCTCTCAGCGCCTTCTTGCCGGCCTCGGTCGTCAGACCGAAGCGGGCCTCCGCCCAAGCCATGCTCAGCCCGGAACGTACCGCATTCTTCCCATGGCTCATCGCGACACTCATTTCCAGCGTCAGGACCTGCAGGCGGGTGTACCCGAACACGCGGGCAGCCGTATCCGCACGCCAGGACTGCCGCACCAGCGTCATCGCGCGAGTCAAGGCGTCGCCCAGACGCTGGTTTTGTCCCACCTGCAGGATGAGCTGCGTCAAACTGGGGGGACATCCGTCTGCAGGAATGTCCCGGCATCGGTTGAGCCATTGCAAGCGGGCCTCTGGATCTCTCCCGTGAAGTCGATACGCGGCCAACTCAAGCATGTCGTTTCGGCGGTCCTCAGGAAGTAGCGCAATGTCATCGAGCAAAACTCCAAACGCTTCAGCATTTTCCCAGTCGGCCATCTTCACCAAAGCTAGATATTCGGTCGTAATCGATTCCAGCTGGTCTTGACGCCTGGGCTGGGGAGTCTGGAACTGCCTGAACTGTTCCTGGACTTGCACCAGCATGGCGTTCCACTGCGCCATCTCCAGCATGTCGATTCGCCCCACCAGCGCCATGAGCGCGCGGCCTCGATCTGGTTCGAGAAGATGACGGATGGTCGGAAGTTCCGTGGACGAGCCACTGTCGGGTGCATTCGCCGGTGAGTGTTCAGGCAATCCAATCACGTCGCTGAAGTCATCGAAATTGACGACTGGCATGATGCGGCACAGGATGCGGTCAGCCAAACGTCCATCGACGGTCTCGGCGTAAAGCTGCCTGCTGCTCAGGTTGACGCGACTCCTGTCCAGAGGCGAGAGCAGCTTATGAATCGCCTGCCGCATCTCGCGGGGTAGCTCAAGGTAGATGGAGTTCTGGGTGCCGCGCTCCGACCCAACGCCGGGACTTCCGACAGCATCCATGTCGCCCAACGCGGGGGCCAGGGCGGCTCCCGGCGCGCTGCGAATGCCGTTGCCGCCGGTGGCTCCTGCAGGTGTGGGGCCGGTGACTGCCTGTGACCTGAACACAGACGCGGGGGAGAAGGTGGTGTCCATAGCATGTTGAGAGATTGAAAGTCTGATTGCGTGGCCGCCCTGACGGGGGAGTTCCCGCATCAGGACCGACAAAACGCAGGAACCGCGATCGGAGGTGGACCACCTACTGGCACACAACCACGGCCAGAGAAAACCATGACCGAACCGTTTGATTTCGATGTGCTGATCGCGGCACTGCGTGAGCGGGTGCAGGCACCATCAACCGATGCAACGCCCCACCGCCTGGATCTGATCGTCAACGACACGCCTTTCTCCCTGCTGCCTGCGGCAGGATTTGACGGTCACATTGATGCCGTGGCTGTGTTTGGCGATGTGGGCCCGCTGCCCCAGGTGGGGCGCGCCGAGGCGGCGATCCAGCTGCTGGAATCCAATCTCTATCTCGCGGGAACTGGCGCCCCTTTCTACGGCTGCCATCCGGAACGGCCTGGCCACGTGCTCCTGTCAGGTCGTCTGCCCCTGCACCGGCTCGACCCGGACAAGGCACTCGAGGCGCTGTCCTTCATGGCGACCATGGCTGAAGAAGCCCGCGAGTGGCTGGCCCCTGGCGCGCACCCGCAGAGAACGGCGGGCCGCGATGCCACCGCTGAGCTTCTGCAGGCCCATACGCCTGTCTGAATCCGTCTCCTCACCCGCCCCCGACCGATGGAGAGCCACTCATGGCGCTCAGCCCTACCGCTACCGCAGGCCAGCCCTCGTCCGCTGTCGCCTTCCAACTTCCGACCACCGCGCCGCGCGGCGCTTCCGAGTCCCCCCGTTTCATCCCTGAATCGCTGCAAGCCAGCAGCCACCTCGGTGGCCTGGGCCGGCCTGCACCAGCGATCCGAGGAGAAGGAAGCCATATCGCGCTCACGCTGCATCCCATAGCGGTCTCGCGAGAGGACCAACTGAATCGGGTCATCGAGGATCGCATCGAGGCGATCACGGTACCCACGCTGGATGGGACCAGGGCGCCGTACCGCAATGCGACGGAACTTCGCTCGTTCCTTCGGCACATGGGGCGATACACCACCGCGAATGCCAATGAAAAGAAGCGCGTTCTGGAGGCAGCGACGCGGAGTTTTCTGCTGGCGTTCCATCCCTCGCTAGACCGTATCGAAGCCAATCAGCGCGAGGCCGGGCAGTGGCTCAACATGCACAACTGGGGCTCGGACGCGCTGTCCGTGCTTCCTACGCTGATCTCCTTCGCCGTGCAGGCGGGGACAGCCAAGCACATGCTCGACCACCTCGCGCCAGGGCAGAAGGCACCACCCGGCCACCTCGCGCCGCCGGTGATCGCCTTGATGGGCAGCCTGCTCAACATGGTGGTGAATCCGCTTCTAACACGCCGCTGGATCCAGCCGGTGCTGATCATGCAGCGGTATATCCGGGCGGTGATGCCAGCCCGTGCTGGCGGCGCGGTCGACGTCGACGGGGCCATTAGCAGCATGAACGAATTGTCCGCCGAGGCAAAACGCCTGCTGGCATCGAGTACGGACAGGGCCGAGGCGGCTCAGATCCGGCAAATGCACGCGGCCCTGACGGCGGCGCTGGCCAACTTCAAGGAAGCGTCCGGCACCACGGCGCAACGCGTGCGCATGTACATGCCGGAGAACTACGTGCGAATCGCGCGCGCGTTCGCCATCGTCGCCGGAACCTGGAATGTGTTTGGCGTGTCCGGGGACCCCCGCTCCCGTTTGGTGCCCACGATGCTGGCGTACCAGTTGGTGGCCTATCCCGCCTCCTGGGTGGCCAACTACTTGTGGGCGGGTCCGGAGCGGGACCGACTGCTTCGCGACGGCGCTCTGCATGTGGACTTCATCAAGGGCGGGCCGGAACGGGCGGCTCGGCCAGCGGGCGCAGCCGACGCCGAGATTGACGACGAAACCTGGACCTGGGCGCGAGGCATCTTCAAGAGCCAGAAACAAACGCGCATCGAGATGACGCAGAAGCTGCTCGAAGAGAGCATCGATCACGTGAACGATCAACTGTCGGTGCTGTTGGACGTGTCGCCAGCCGCGATGGCGACCCTGCACCGGCTGGACACCAAGAACGCGATGGACTCATCGAGTCTGACCTCCGAGGAACAAAGTACCAGGGACTCGACGCGTCAACTCGTCGAGAACGCGAGGGGAAACATCGTCGCATCGCCAGACCAGGAAGGGAAGCATGCCCGTCTGCAGGAACTGGACCAGTCACTGGACGCATTGATTCGCGACCGAGTTCACCTGAAGACCATGCTGGGGGCCGCAGCTCGTGACGAATTCAGTGACGCGTGGCGCGACCTGAGCCTGTCAACCAAGGAATGGTTGTCCTTGACCCTGTCCGAGCATCACACGAAAAACGTGGCCGCACGCTACTGGGAGTTCATGTGGAACGCGGCCGCGCATCGCATCGACTCGGCCGAGGTCTCGGACAGCGTCCGCGCTGCCCATCAGGTGGCGGACAGCGTTCGGCGAGATTGGCGTGATTACAGCCCCGATCTTTTCCTCAAGGCCGCAAAGGCCACGCAGATGGTCATGGGCGGATCGCTGGTCCCGCTGGTGGTGTCCGCCGCCTTCGGTATCTCTGCCTCCACCGGACATTCTGCAACTATCGGATTGCGAGCGTTGTTCGGCTCTCTACCGTTTGTCCTCTATATCGGCAGTGAGCTTCTCCAAGGCGCATTGGTCAACGCGACGATCATGCAGCGCCAGGCGCTCAAGGCGTCGTATCCGTCTCGACAAGAGTCCCCCGGCTGGAAGTCCCGCTACGCCAAACAGGCCTTCCTGAACGTGTTCCGCCCTGGGGAGGAACTGATCCGGTTGGGACGAGGGGTGAGCGCCGGTCATCAAGCCAGGCAGACATTGCAGGCGCTGTCCCGTGCGGCGTCGCTGGAAGCGCCTGCCCCATCGGGAGCGCCACAATGAACGCCGCCTATCCTGGTTTGATCCGCGAGTTCTACCGACTCGAGCGCCAGCAAGGCCAGACCACCCCGAGGCGCCGCTGGCACTGAGCATTCAGGACGTGTCGATCCTCCTCATGCCGCAGCCCGGTATCAACGCGTCCCAGTTGCTCATGGTCGTCGCCTACGGTCCCCTGCCCCCCAGCGCGCCCGCGGCCCAGCTGCGCTGGATGAAGCGACCCCGGTTCGCCATCGATCCGACAACCGATCGGGTGACCTTGTCCGGCGCGATGCCGGTCAGTGGGTTCACGCCTGACTCGCTGAAGACGCTGGTGCGTCACCAAGTCGCGCGAGTGCTGGGGTGGCGCAGCACATACGGCGCCAGCGCTTCGACCGTCCCGTAGACGCCGGGCCCGGCGCCGACCGTGTCCGTCTGATCGGCTTATCTCGGCACTGCGCCCGCACTCAGGTTGCAGTGCACCACCCTGTACGGGGTACGCCGTGCTCCGTATTTCAACCAGAAGGAGACATCAATGAGTTCATCCGCCACAAGCCTGATCATCCCCCGGCCCACGGTCGTCTCCGGAAGCGGAATCGCGGCAGCGACACTCCCTGCCGCGGGCCGCCATCCGGTGCCGGACGTTCGAAGTTCCATGACCGGCGTCTTGATCAATCCTCCGGGGGGCGGGGCTGCCGTCACCTGCCACGTTTTCACGCCGGAGGGGTCTGAACCGAATAGGGTAACGACCATTCTGATGGTCACGGGCGGCCAGGGCGGCGGCCACCGGTCACCCGTGGACGCCATCGTGGAGCGCATGATTGCGCCAGGCTCCACCGTGCAGGTCATCTATGCCGATAGGATGCCGACATGCACGTTCAACCGCGGCTTGCTGGACCACTTGCGATATACGAGCAGCAACAACAGGATGCTTGCGAAGCTGGCCAATCGATGGCGCCAGCATGTGTCCGCACGCGCTGAATTCCGCGCGGCTGCGGACCAGACTACAGCAATCCTGCACGAATTTCCCGGATTGAGTTACGTCTTCACGAACCACCGTTTTCTGGGAGACGTCCTGTCCAAGACCTTGCCGGCGAATTTGCCCCTGGCCATCGGCCTCGCAGACCCTGGCAAGGTGCATCAGGGATGGTTCAATCCGAGGCTGAAACAACCCGGCAATGCAGACAAGTTGCTGGCCACCAATTCGCTGACCAAGCAGCATGCCATCAAGCATGGCGTCCCAAGCGAAAGCATTGAGATCGCTGGCTATCCCATCCGTCTCGCATTTCAACAGGTGGCCCGCATGTACTCCAAATCTGATATACGAAAGGAACTCCAAATCCCGGAAGACAAGACGCGCATTCTCATGATGACGGCTGGCAATGCCCGCAATCCCGGCGCCTTCGTCAGCCAGATGGAAGGCTTGATGACGCATGAAGAAGCCTCGTCGCTCTATGTCATTGCATTGACCGGCAACAACCAGGACATGCAAACACGCATCGAGGAATTTGACAAGCGATTGAAGGAGAATAACGCGAATGGGCCGCGCATCAAAGCGGTGCCGACTCAAGACGCCAATGGCATGGCCATGTACATGTGGGCGGCCAACATTATGGCGATCCAGCCAGGCGGCGGATCGATTGGTGAATGCATCGCCATGAACGTGCGGCCCATCGTGTGGGGTGAGAAGTCCGGTATCGAGCACTCGAACCGTCGATTCTTGACATTGAAGGATCTGGGTACGGTCGCATTCGGTTCGTTGCAAAGGATTGGCATCAGCAGTCCCCGCAAGTTCCGTGAGGCTGTGTATACCGCCGACGTAACTGACGATCAAGGCCCCTACGCACCTTCACATAGCAACGCGCTGCCCGTCGAAGGGGCCGCAGAACGGATCGCCCAGTTCCTGCAGGGCCAGGCCGAGAGACATTCCGGTCGGCGTCCGGCGGGGAGCGCAGAGCCCATCCAGCCTACGCCACGTGACATTCCCATGAACCTTGCGTGACCCTCACCGCGGACCCGGAACGGGCCCGCGGTGTGACGCACCCACGAGGCTCTTCCAGGAGTCTCGGATGGATGCATCTTCTCTCGAACACGTCGGTGTCACCCCGGTCCCGGCCGGGCCTACTCTGCAAGGGTCAGCGCGTCCGGCCGGGCACGCGGCCGGGGTTCGCCGTTCAATGGATGGCACCGTGCCGCTTCCTCCCGTAACGGGACACGCCTCACCTCACGTCTCGCCCCTCCACTCCGCCCGGTCCCTCCCACCGACGCGGCCCGATTCAGCGGCCCCGGAGGCCAGGCCGCCCGGCTCCGTGCAGCATCCATTGTCCGAGCTGCCGCGAACGCTAGCCGGCATGGAGGATGCTTTCCGGCGTCTGATCACGCGGGAGATCGACTGCACCGCCATCGCTCGCATCGTGGGCGAGGCCAGGCAATACGGCGGCCGCGCCTTCGAAGGTGCCGGCAAGACGCCCGTCGCCAGCAATGCTGCCCTGATGCAACTCGCTGAGCGGCACCTCGACGACTACTATCGTGCCCTGGGGCTTGAGACTGCCGACCGCCGGGCGCTGAGATCGGCCAACGGGTATTCGGGCCTTTGGTATCCAAGTGCGTCGCTGCCGGTCAACTTGCTGCAGTACGTGCTCCCGTCGGTGCTCGGCGCCACCGGGAATCCGGGGTGGGGCCTGGGCATCGCCGGAGTGAGCGCCGCTATGGGCTTTGTGCTGACCGGCGTGTTGCAACAGCCGCTGGCGGTGCTGCCCAGTGAACACACCGCCGAGCGACACGGACCGCTCATCCACGTGGACAAGACGCAGGTCAACTACCAGCACTATCTGCCGCTCGCCGCCGCGCAGGCCGCCGCCCACGCCCGTTCACAGCGGCAGCATGTGGAGAACACAGCGACGGTGCTGAACCCGGCCCGGAGGGACGATCTCCACGCCTTCCTCTCCAGCGCCTCCCAGGAGCAGCGCAACGAGCTGCGCGAGGCGGCGACGCAGCTGCTGCGCGCGGCGCAAGGCATCGATCATCAGCACCGGCGACTGCTTGCCACTGAAGGCGCTCATCAGCGGCAGGTGGAAGGTGTCTGGTGGCAGCGGCCTTGGCGCGTCGCCCGCCCGGTGATTGCGAGCGGCTTGGGGCTCCTGTCAGGCGTGGACGCCCGCAAGCTCGATCCCGAAGCATTCGCGCAGAAGCTGCGCCACGTCGGGCGGAGGCAGCGCCTGCCGCCAGCGGCGGTCGCGGTCCTCCAGATCGTATGGATCTTGCTCTGCCAGACCGGGCAACACGCGGCCGCCGGCGCCGACGAACGCAATAAGGTCCGCTACAAAACGCTCCTGGACCTGGCCTTCGCCGACGTTCTCACCCCGGCAGGGCGGGACTGCTTCGAACGCGGACTGCCCCTGCAAGCTCACCACGTCGATGCTGACAAGTGCCGCGCCCGGGTGCTCGGCCCCGTGCAATCGCTGGCCAAACGCGTAGATCGGGTCCTCAAGGAAGCGCTCGCACATCTACCCGATGGCCATGCACTTCGTGGTGAACTGCAGCAGCAACGGGAAGCGGTCCGGGCCGGGCGATTCACCGAATTGGATCCAGAAAACGACTGGGCCGGTCGAATGATGCTGCAGGCCTCACGCCAGGGCATCTGGGCCAGCATGTTCAACCGGGATAGCGTCCTGCATCATGACATCCGTGCCAAGTCGACGCTGTCGGAATGGAAGGTTCAATGGACGCAGCGCGGCACGCAGAGCTTCCATTTCGGCGTGGCCGGCACGGCCGCGGCGAGCATGAGCACACGGATCGTGACCGCCGCACACGGCACCGCCTCCTCCACGCCGACGGCCTGGTTGATTGGCGCACTCGTCCTCAATACCCTCCTGTCCTGGATCTCGGCCTGGTCGGCAGCCGAGACGCAGACACTGAAAAATTTCGGCAAGGAAGGTGTGGTGCCCATCGCCGATCCGGAACGCGGGGACATCTCCCGCCGCCCCTCGACCGGATCGCAAATCCGGCACGGCTTGATTTCTGGCGCCGATCTCCTGATCGGCCAGAACCGCGCAGCGCAAGCCCACCAGCATCTCCAGGAGGCAATCAGGGCCACAGCCGGCGACAACGCGCCCGTGGCCTTCGCGCGATCCGTGCTGGACGCCCTGGACGCCCTGGACGCTCCGGTCGCTCCGGACGCCGCAGCGGTCGGCACTGGTTAATCACCTTGACAAGACCCGCCTGAGCTTCCTATTCTTCGCCCAACTCTCGCGCCGGCCCCGGGCCGGGCCGCAGGGTCGTCAGCAGCATCGCTGACCTTCCATTCCGGCTATGAAGCCCCTGTCTTGCGCATCCGCGCGGCCAGGGGCTTTTGCGTTCTTGGAGCTGTGTCCGATGTCCTTGCCCTCTTCACCGTCGAATCTCTCCCTTGACGTCGACCACACCGCGGGCGACAGCGAACTCCCTGACACGCTGGTTGCCTGCGTCCAGATGGAACCACGCCTGGGCCAACGTGCCCAGAATCTTGAAGAATCCATGGTTACCATCGAGATGGCGGCGGCGCGCGGCGCGTCGGTGATCGTACTGCCGGAGCTGGTGTCCAGCGGCTATGCCTTCAAGAGCCGGTCCGAGGCCTTCGCGGCGGCGGAACCGGTGAGCGACAGCGTCAGCTTGCGAGCCTGGTCGGAAGCGGCCTCCCGGCTCGGCGTCCATCTCGTGGCCGGGTTCGCCGAGCGGGAGGGTGAGCGCCTCTACAACTCGGCCGCCATCATGTCCCCACGAGGCCTGCTCGGTCTCTATCGCAAGCTTCATCTCTGGGGCGACGAGCAGCTCTTCTTCGAACCCGGCAACCTCGGTCTGCCGGTGTTCGATACCGACTTCGGACGCATCGCCGCAGTGATCTGCTACGACGGCTGGTTCCCCGAAGTCTATCGACGGCTCTCCGAGCAGCACGTGGACCTTGTGTGCATGCCGACCAACTGGGTGCCCATGCCCCAGCAACCGGCAGGCATGCCGGCCATGGCCAACACACTGGCCATGGCGGCCGCGCACAGCAACGCTATGGCCATCGCCTGCGCCAACCGGGTGGGTGTGGAGCGCGGTCAGGCATTCATCGGCCAGAGCCTGATCGTCAATGCCGACGGATGGCCCCTGGCCGGGCCCGCCAGCATCGACCGCCCGGAGCTCCTGCTCGCCCGCATCAACATCGCGCAGGCCCGCCGTGGCCGGCAGCTCAACGCATTCAACCACCTGCTCAGGGACCGCCGCGCGGACCTCTTCGGCGCTTGCAGCTTCAACGAAGCGGCACCCCGAGGCCTGCCCGCCGCCGCACCCTCCTTCGAACGCTGAACCGCGTCCCATTACCCTTACCCTCAGGACCTCCGCCATGCTCACGACCCTCTCGCATGCCTCTGCGCGTTATGCCCTGACCTTCGCAGGCGCTCTGCTGGCCTGCACCCTGGCGAGCCGCGCCATTGCGGCCGAGCCTATCCGGATCGGAGTCCCCGTCGGGCTGTCCGGCGCCAATAGTGTGGTGGCGCCGGCCGTCGTGCAGTCCTCACAGCGCGCCGTCGACGAAATCAACCGCACCGGCGGGATCCTCGGGCGGCAGGTGCAGCTCGAAATCGTGGATGACGCGTCCGGCGCCGTGGGCGCGCAGAAGGCATTCGACAGCCTGGTGTTCCAGAAGAAGGTCGATGCCATCATCGCCATGGAGACCAGCGCGGCCCGCAATGCAGCGCTGCCCATCGTGACCCGCGCACGCGTGCCCTACCTCTACACGTCGTTCTACGAAGGCCGCTCCTGCAACCCCTGGATGTATGTCAACGCCTGGGTACCCGAGCAGCAGGTCGCCCCGGTGGTGGACTATTTCTCCAAAACGCTCAACGCGCGTCGCTTCTTCCTCGTGGGCAACGACTACGCCTTTGGCCGCGGCATGCTGACCTTCACCCGTAAGTACATCGAGCAGACCGGCGGCCAGGTTGTCGGCGAGGAGTTCCTGCCCATCGACGGCGCCGACTGGACGTCGGTGATCAGCAAGGTTCGCGCAGCCCATCCCGATGCCCTCATCAGCGCGACAGGCGGCGGCGCGCCCAATGTGGCCCTGGCCAAGCAGTTGCGCGGCGCCGGTCTGACGGTGCCCTACGGCAACCTCGCCATCGACGAAGCCACGGCGCGCGGCATGGGCAGCGTGGCCAAAGACATGTACATCTCGGCCTCCTACCTGACCAGCATCGACCATCCCGACAACATGGCCTTCCTTGCGGCGATGAAGACGCAGTTCGGCGACGCACTCAAGACGCCGAACGAGCTATCCGTTCCGCAATACGAGGCCTTCCACCTTTACAAGGCGGCAGTGCAGAAGGCGGGCACCACGGCGGCCGGACCCGTGACCAAGGCGCTGGCGGAGGTGACATTCACCGGACCCCGCGGGGTCATCCGGATGGACCGCGGCCATCACACGGCGCTGTCGATGCGGCTGGGCCAGATCCAGGCCGACGGGCAGGTCCGGGTCCTGCAGACCTTTCCTGCGGTGGATCCAGGCACGCAGTGCCCCAACCTGAAGTGAGTCACCCATGGTGATCCTCCTGGACATCCTCACCACCGCGGCGCTGCTGTTCCTGGTGACGGCCGGACTCATGGTGGTGTTCGGCGTGATGAAGATCGTGAACTTCGCGCATGGTTCGCTGCTCACGGTCGGCGCCTACGTCAGCCTGGTGACGACGCAGCTGCATCTCTCGCCCTGGCTGAGCTTGCCGCTTGCGGTCGCCGTCGGTTTCACGGTTGGCATGGCCGCCGAACGATGGATCGTGCGGCCGCTGTATCGACGGCCGCTCGATGCGATCCTCGCCACCTGGGGGCTGGGCATCATCATCGGGCAGCTGATCGTGCTGGCCTTCGGACGCGAGGTCCAGTTCGCGGAATCTCCGGTGGACGGAACCTTTCGCCTTTTCGGCATCGACTATTCAGCCTACCGGCTGCTGCTGGTGCCGTTGGCCATTCTGCTGGCCGCGGCACTGATCGGTCTGCTCAGCGGCACGCGCTTCGGCGTCAGCACCCGCGCCGTGATCATGAACGAGGCCCTGGCCACCGGGCTGGGCATCCCCGCGGGCCGTGTCCGTTTCATCGCATTCGCGTTGGGTTCGAGCCTGGCGGCGCTGGCTGGCGTGCTGATCACCCCGCTGTCCAGCGTCGATCCGGGCGTGGGCCTGCCGTGGCTGGTCAGCGCCTTCATGCTGGTGATGGTCGCTGGTGAATCCATCGGCGCGTTGCTGCTCACCTGCGTCGTCTTCGCCGCCGTTCAGGTCGTGGCAAGTCGCCATGCGAGCCCCGTGCTCGGAGGCCTCGTCATTCCCGTGCTCGCCGCACTGACCCTGCGCATCCGCCCACAAGGCTTCTCCCGATCCTGAGACCGAGGCTCATGTTCACTCCCCTGCCCCGCCCGGCCACTGCCGAATCCCCGCGCCCGCCCGACGCGACCGACACGCCCGTTCCACGCGCAGCCGCGACGTTCCGCCACCTGCTGGCCGTGACGCTCGCGGCCGCGTCGCTGGTCCTCGTCGGCCCCTGGCTGCTCGACGCCTATCTGCTCAATGTGCTCATCAAGGCCTTTTTCTTCGCTATTGTGGCCATCACGGTAGACCTCCTGTGGGGCTACACGGGCTACCTGACCTTCGGGCAGTCGGCCTTCTTCGGGCTGGGAGCCTATGCCGCCGGCCTGACCTTCACCCACCTCGGCTTTTCCACGGGCACGGCTGTCCTGGCTGCGGCAGGCGCGGTCGTCGGTGCGATGGCGCTGGCCGCCGCGGTGGGCTGGCTGTCCTTCTATCGCGGGGCCTCACCCTTCTTCGCGACGGTGATCTCGCTCGCTCTTCCCATCGTCACGGCCCAGCTGCTGCTGTCCGGCGGCGAATGGACCGGATCAAGCTCCGGCCTGACGGGCTACATGAGCTTTGACCTCACGATGGAGGCGTGGTTCCGCATCGCCGGACTGGCCGTGATCGCGGTGGGGCTGCTCGCCTGGCTGCTCGTGCGCAGCGATGCGGGCCGCGTCCTGGCGGCCATCCGAGATAACGAATCCCGGTGCGCCTTCCTGGGTTTTCGAGTCCCAGTGATCAAGATCCTGCTGCTGGTGGTGACGGCGGGCATCGCTGCCTTGGCCGGATTCGGTTTTGGCGCCTACAGCGGCGTGGTGGCGCCTGAGCTGGCGGGCTTTGTGCTCGGCACCGAGCTCATCGTCTGGGTGGCTTTGGGCGGACGAGGCACGCTGTGGGGCCCCTTGCTGGGTGCCATCCTCATCAACGTGGCCACGGCCTACCTGAGCGCGATCATTCCCTTTGCCTGGCAGTTGGTGCTCGGAGCTGCCTTTGTGGTGGTGATCGTGTGCCTGCCGCGCGGCCTGATGCCCATGTTGCTGGCACCACAGTTCCGGCGCTCCCGGGCAGCCTGGCCGCTTCGGCTGGTGGCCGCCCCAGCGCCTGATCCGGGGCTCCTGCTAGCGACTGCGTCGGTGGTCGACGTCGACGTCGCGCTGGACATCCCGATGCTGAGCCTCGACGGCGTGACACGCAGCTTCGGCTCGCTCAAGGTGCTGGACGGCGTGACGATGCAGGCCTACCCCGGCGATCTTGTCGGCCTCATCGGTCCGAACGGCGCCGGCAAGACCACGCTCATGCGATGCATCAGCGACGGGGCCGAGCGCAGCGGCGGCGGCGTGCACATCAATGGCCACGCACTGGCGCGGCGCCCCCCTGAGGATGCCGTCCGCTTTGGCCTGGGACGCAAGTTCCAGAACGCCAACATCTTCGAGTCGCTCACCGTCGGCGAATGCCTGCGCATGGCCACGGCCCGGTCGGACCGACCCTCGCCCTGGGCTCGCCAGACCACGCTGGCGCTGCCCGTCTACGCGCTGGACGTGCTGAAGGCGACCGGGCTGGATCGCCAACTGGGCGCTGTTACGCGCGATCTCTCGCATGGGCAGCAGCAGGCACTGGAACTGGCCATGGTGCTAGCGCTCTCTCCCAGGGTCGTGCTCCTGGATGAGCCGACCGCCGGGCTCACGAAAACGGAGCGCACGCAGATCGGCGCCGTATTAGCGGATCTTGCGCTTCGCCACCGCTTGTGCTGCTTGCTGGTGGAGCACGACCTCGACTTTGTGAGGGAGGTGGCCACCCGGATCGTCGTCATGCATCAGGGACGGATTGCGATGCAGGGGAGCTTTGCGGAGGTCACCGAATCGACGCTAGTCCGGACTATTTACGCAGGCACCGCATTGCCTGCCACCGAGGCGATATGAGCGAACTGGCGCTTCAACTGGATGACGTTTCCAGCGGCTACGGCAGTGCCGTGGTGCTGGGTGGGGTGACTCTGAGTCTGGCGCGTGGAGAGGCCACCGCAGTGCTTGGAAAGAACGGGATGGGCAAGACCACGCTGCTGCGTACCATCATGGGCTACCTGCGGCCGAGCGATGGCCGCATTCACGTGCTGGGCACGGATGCGAGCGCTCTCGATCCGCACCGGATCGCCCGCCTGGGCGTGTCCTATGCCGCCCAGGAACATGCGGTCTTCACCGAGCTCAGCATTGAAGACAACCTCCGTCTGGCCCTGCGCTCGGACAAGGGCTTTGCTGAACGGCTGGAGGACATCGCGCCGCTGTTCCCCGTATTGGTCAAGCGTCTGCGGCAGCGCGCCGGGACGTTGTCCGGAGGCGAGCAGAAGATGCTGCTCGTCGCCCGCGCACTGATGGCGCGCCCGTCCCTGATGCTGCTCGACGAGATCACGGAGGGCCTGCAGCCCTCCGTCATCGAGGTCATCGCCACAGCGCTGCGCTGGGAGCGGGAGCGGCGCGGCACGGCGATGCTGCTGGTCGAGCAGCACGTCCCCTTCGCGCTGGACGTCGCCGATCGCTATGTCGTGCTCAAGCAGGGCGACATCGTCGATGAGGGCGAGTGCCGGAACGACGGCGCGCGTGACGCGATCTTCCACTACCTGCGCGTGTGATGAGCTGCAATCTAACGCCGCCCGGATCGCCCCGCGTCGCTTCCGAAGGCAAGGCTGCGCTGCCGACCGTGATCCTGCTCGCCACAGGCGGCACGATCGCGATGAAGCGGGATCCCCGGACCGGCACTGCCTTGCCGGCGTTGACCGGTGAGGACCTCCTGCGCGGCGTTCCGGAGCTGGGTCGCCTGGCCAGGATCGACGTCGTGGACTTCGCAAACGTGCCGTCTGACTACATGGACCCGCCGCGCTGGCAGCAACTGCGGACCGCGGTGCTGCACCAGCTGGCCCGGGAGGACGTGGCCGGCGTAGTGATCTCACATGGCACCGACACGCTGGAGGAAACGGCCTGGTTCCTCGATCTGACTGTTCGGAGCGACAAGCCCGTGGTGCTAGTGGGCGCCCAGCGCAATGCTTCGATGGCCGACTTCGATGGACCGCGCAACCTGCTTGACGCGGTGCGCGTGTGCCTCTCGCCACACGCGATCGATCGCGGAGTGCTGGTCGTTCTCAACGGCCAGATCAACGCGGCGCGTGAGGTCACCAAGACTCACACGTCCGATGTGGGCAGTTTCCAATCCGGCAGCTTCGGTCTTCTGGGAACGGTGGATGAAGACCGCGTGACATTCGCGCGGGCGCCCCTGCGACGTCTGCACCTGCCAGTGGCGGACAGCGCGCTGCCCCGGGTGGACATCGTGGCGATGCATGCCGGCGCGGATGGATGGCTGCTGACCGCCGCACAGGCGCTGGGTGCACAGGGCATCGTGGTGCAGGCCCTGGGCTATGGCAACGTCAACTCCGAAATGTTCGAGGCCATTCGCGAGGCCATTAAGGAGGGTGCGCTGGTGGTCGTCACGAGCCGCTCGGGCCAGGGACGCGTCCAGCCGGTATACGGGTTTGTCGGCGGAGGCCGGACGCTTCAAGGCCTGGGAGTGATCTTTGCCGACGATCTCAGCGCGCAAAAGGCGCGCATCCTGCTGATGCTCGCGCTTCAGGCGGGTCTCCCAGGCCCAGAGGTTCAGCGGCTGTTCGACCGATAGAAAGGACGCCGGACGTGAGGGCATTCGTGCCGCTCAACGCCAAATCACGAGTCACTTTGTCTCAAACGATTAGCCACCACTAGCGCCCCCGTCACCTCGGATGTATCTGCATCAAGATGCGGCAACATCGCTTTGAACACTGCGGTCTCGAGGCCACCGTCCACCCGCAAGTTGGGGGCCTTGGAAACCCAGAAAAACCATTGGGGTGCCGCATTTCTCAGACTTTGCACCATGACTCTGACATTCATGTACTGATGCTCCTGGATCACGGGCATCGATTGAGCCTCATTGCCGTGCGCCAGCAATTGCGCCAGGTCCAGCACATCACCTAACGTATTCTGAATTTGGTCCTCGCGCAGGGCCGGAACACCCAAGCGCCTCGTCAGCCCTTGGTCCGCAGCCAGCTCATTAACGGCGCTCACGGCATCGCTCCCGGTCTCATGCAATCGAAATAGAAGGGGGCCGATGCGATTCCAGCTCTTCACCAAATAGCTCAGGGCCTCGTCGAGGGCGTCATCAGGCAGCTTCCCAAGCAAATCCGCCACTAGATTCGTAACCTGCGGGCTAGTGGGGCCGCGCTCTAGATGGTAAAGGTGGTTGTTCTCGGCCGCCCGATTCAGCAGTGCACGAACTTGCTCCAAGAGCGTCAGTGTCACGGTCGATAGGCCCATGACCACCGTCTCGCGCAGGCGCGGACGCGCAGTGAGGAACTGGTAAGTGGCCTGAGCTGCCGTGGTCCCGGCGACAAGGCCCACCACTGCCTGCGCCGCTCCGATATGCGCTCGCCCCCGGATGATCGCCTCCGGAATGACACTTGGCACGCGCGGCGCTGGGGCGGCCCGGGAAGGACCGACGCTCGCCGAGCCGGCGGAAACAAATCCTGAACGGCGGGTATCAGCGGCTGGCGGCGGCACGGCACCGGGACGGCGAACGGCCTGAAAGATGGCATGCATATGGTCTGAGCCCGATGTTGCGAGCATGAAGAATGTGATGGAGCCGGATGAGTGGCGGACGGCTTGCGCCCGTTGGCGAGCTCACGGTTAACTTTGGTTAAACAACGGAAGTGCCGGGCCTCAGGGGCGTGCCACGCCCTACAGTTCCTCCGACGTCATGGCGATGGAGCACCCGTATCGGCACTCGTGCCGAAGTCTCAGCCGTGTGCGCAGCTCCATTCCATGCACAGGGAGAACAATCGATATGCAAACTTCAGAGCCCCATATGCAGCCCGGTGGCGACGGTACCGGCCTGCCTCTACGGGTCGAGCCGGGATGGCGCATCGGCATCCTTTATTCGCGCTCGGGGGCGACCAGCGTCACCGAGTCCGAGCACTTCTTTGGAACGACGCTTGCGATCGAGGAGATCAACGCCCGCGGCGGCGTCCTCGACCGGCCGCTCGTCCCGACGGTCTACGACCCGCGCGGCGATTCCGACGAATACCAGCGGCTCGCCAGCCGGCTGCTGATGACCGACGAGATCAACGTCATCTTCGGTTGCTCACGTTCCTCCAGCCGCAAGGCGGTGCTACCCGTGATCGAGCGGCACAATGCGCTGCTGTGGTACTGCTCGTTCTACGAGGGTTTTGAATACTCGCCCAATGTGATCTACACGGGAGCGGTGCCCAATCAGAACAGCGTGCAACTGGCAGCCTATCTGCTTCGGCATCGAGGCACCCGGCTGTTTCTGGTGGGCAATGACTACATCTACCCGCGGGAGTCCAATCGCATCATGCGCGAGGTCGTCGAGGACCATGGCGGCGAGATCCTCGACGAGGTGTATGTGCCGCTGGAGGCCGGCCGCGCGCAGCTCATGGACGTGCTGGAGGACATCGAGGTGGCGCAGCCGGATGTGATTTTCTCGACTTTGGTCGGTGATTCCGCGCGGGAGTTCTACGCGCTATATCGAGAGCGCGGCCTGGACCCCGCTCGCATGCCGATCGCCAGCCTGTCCATGGCGGAGCAGGAGATCCACATGGTGGGCCCGACCCTCTGCGAGGGCCACATCACGGCGGCGACCTACTTCGGCTCGCTCGCCAATGAGAGCAATCGCCATTTCACGCACCTGTGGCGAAAGCGATTCGGCGAGCGTCCCACCAGCACGTGGTCCGAAATGGCCTACACGCAAGTCCACCTCTTCGCGCGCGCCCTGGAGCGCACGGGTAGCCTGGAGCGCCATCGCTTGGTGGAGGCCGCGCACGCGTTCCCGTTCGATTCGCCTGAAGGCCGGGTGACTGTGGATGCCGACAACAACCACTGCGCGCTGACGCCGCGCATCGGCATCTGCCGCGGTGACGGCCAGTTCGACGTGATCTGGGAGAGCCCGGAGCCGATCAAGCCCGACCCCTATCTGTCCACCCTGGGTTTCTCCAATTTCTGGTTACGGTGAAGGGAGGACCATCTTGAGCTCGAGTCTTCGACGCCTCTACGAGGATCTGCGCAGGATCGACGTGGCGGTGGTGTATCCCGCTGGCGAGGATCGTGAGGTAATCGTGCGCCAGCTGGAGCGTATCGGTTGCCGCATCCGCGTCATTTGGCCCATGCCTGCCGAGGCGCCCGCGGGTGCCGACGTCATCCTGTTCCGTGTCTCGGAGGAACTGGAGGGAACCCCCTGGACGTCCGCGACGATCTCCGCCACCTTGATCGCCTTGTCGGACTACGAAAGCCCGACCACCCTCAAGGTGTTGCTCGATACCCAAGCCCATGGCGTCATCACCAAGCCGTTCCGATCCTTCGGCATCCTGAGCACGCTGGTCCTGGCGCGCTCGTCGCACAGTTTCCACAAACGCCAGCAGGGAAAGATCGAGAAGCTTGAAAGCACCATCAAATTGCGTAGGCAACTGGAGAAGGCGATCCGCACGCTCGTCGAACACCGCCAGATGACCGAACCGCAGGCTTACGAGCACATGCGCATGCGAGCGACCAGCCTGCGCATCACGGTGGCCGAGGTCGCCACCATGCTGATCGAAGCGCAGGAGGCGATGGACAAACTGGGCCTTTCATCTTCCGAGCGTTGAAGCCGGCACAGCGTCGTGAACACTTCAAGCGAAGTCGCTCTCCGCGGAAAATCGAGAGTGCACGCTCGGCGGCGACGCGACACGGCCCAACGCTATATCGTCGCCAACCCAGGACGCCGCACGCCTCAACGCCGGGGCCGCCATCGGCCGGCGTCCGAATGCCCATCGCATCTGGTTCACGGACCAGTCCGCGAAGGATCGCGCCGCCAGGCCGCCCCGGTTCGAGACCCAGTCACCTGCCTGAGTGGCAAATTGACTGGAGATCAGCTCGTCGTAGATCGTGCCCATGCCGACCAGAGCCGCCTCCAGGATCGCTTCGTGCGTGCAACCAAAGCTGAGCCGACGATGCAACGCGCTGGCTTGATCCTCGTAGCCCTCTGGAAACTGCCGGCCCATCGCCCTCTCAGCAGCACGGCCCGAGGCGGCCATCAGACCCTCCGAAATCATGAGCCCGCCCATGAGAGCCTGCGGAATGACTGCCGGAAGACGCAGGCAGAATTGCTTCAGGCCCGAGGGCAGCGCGCCGAAACTGCGGGCCATTCCCGCGCGCGTTGGCACAAGCGCCGCGATGAGCCCCTGGTCCGCGTGATCGCTCAGCCACTGATCGAGGCGGGCCGGCGTCTGCAGTAGAAGCCGCTCGTTGTACGTCGCTTCGTCTGCGTACAGCCCGTCAATGGGGAACCGGCCCGCATTGATGGAGCGAATTGCATTGAGCACGGCGCTGACAGGGCGTGACCCTGCGTCCGCGACCACATGCTGGCGCCCCGAACCGGCTATAGACACGCTCGCCCCCTGGGACGGATAGCTCAGTACTTGCAGCACAGGGATGCATTGCCTTACGAGGTCATGCACAAGCGTGAAGGCCGCCTCGTGCAGTCCTCGGGCCGCCCTCGAAGGCCGATCCCGGATGGACTTCGGCAGCGAACCTTCCGGACCGGCTGCAAGCGCGGGGACCAGCATTGCACCGGCCAGGGTGCCCACGCCCGTGTTCATCGTGACCGTCATCGCGCCGTTGAACAGGCCTCTTTGAGAGACGACCTTGGTCAGAAGAGGCGACAGCACCAGCGCATTCAGCGACAGTCCGCCCGTGTAGCCGAGGGCATTGCTGCCCAGCGCATTGAGAACGGTGAGGGTCACATCGTGGGCCAGGGCCGTGGACATGATCGACTCCAGCCTGGAGCGAGAGCTAACGCCGTGATCGACCAGCACCTGCAGAGTCTGTACCAGGCGGTCTCCTACATCCTCCGGGATCGAAGCGTCATAGCCAAGCAGTGCATGCAGATCCTGCATCGACAGGGCGTGCTCGGGGCCTGACGTCGCCGGTGCGCTGATCTCCGTGGACGAAGAAGCCCGAGGCGGCGACCCCATGACCTCAGCTCGTCGAGGCATGGTGGGGGCCACCGAGGTCGTTGACCTCGCGGCACGGATCGATTGACGTGCCGTCGCAGTGGTGTACGGCGACTGGGCACCAGCCAATGGAGACGACGCGTGGGTGACTTGCGTGAACATGGAACTCCTTCGGATACGGGTCAATGACACCGATGACGAAATCGGCAGCGATCGGACACGGCGCCGCCCGTCCGATCGCCGTGCGCTCGGTCAGCGGGCGCCTGGGGCGTACAGCCGCTCCTGATCCAGCGGCGAGTTCGGCGGTAGAGTTCCTCCAAGGCGCACGACGTACTGCTGGGTCAGATTGATGCCCATGCTGACTGCGCCACTGGCGAATCCGCCCTCTCCCGTTGACATCTCATTTCCAATCAGGATGCCCTCGGAATCTCGCTGCAAGGAGCCGTCCCAGAGCGCCTGGGTGTTGGCTTGCTCAAACGGACGATCCATCACGAATGCGCCATTGAGATGCGGATCCTGCCCCCAATTTTTGAACTCCATGGACGGCTGGCCCGACGCAATCAATTCCGCCAGTTTCCCCAGCTGAGCTCGCACGGTGTCAGAGCCATCTCCGGCAGCCTTGCGCAGGACGTCAACGAACTTCGCGAATTGGGCGTCGCCATCAAGGCTGGATGTCTGGTTCGCGTTGTCGCCCAGCTGATAACTCAGAAAAATCGTGCGCGAGGTAGCTTCCTCACTGGCGGCGGGCAAAACATAGATCTGCTGGAACGCTTCGTCCGACTGCACGTTCATCGGCATGCCCTGGCGTTCAAGTTCATCCAGCCGCATCCGGTCAACCTTGACCGCCAACTTGATGGCATTGACCAGATTCGCCCCTTTCAAACCAGCAGCCTTCTCCGGACTCATCAGCGGAAGTGAATCGGTCCGATAGCCCGTCAAATTCAAACTTCGCGCCGCGAAAGGGCCCGCAGTGAAGATCACATCCGTGAAGATCTGGCTTTGATCCTCGACACCATTTGCACTGAAGTGGACCTTATAACCGTCCTCTGTGCGGACGATGTTCGTGACCTCATGCCCGCAGCGGATCGCCTGCTGCGCCGCCAACGACGTCCTGCCTTGAGGAAGATCGTTGTCTTCAATCATCGCGTGCAGTACCGAGTTCGCGCCGCCCGGAAGGAATACGTGGTCTTCGAGCCGCTGATCGGCGAGAAACTTGAATTCCTCCAGGAAGCCGGTGGCCTCGTAGCCCTTGTAGCCCCCAACTCCGATGCCTACCGCCCCAAAGAGCCGCCATTGCTCCGGGTCCCACTCAATTTTTTGTTCCTGCAGTAGCGTCGCCATGCCGCTGCGAAAGCTGTGCGAATTGAAGCGCTGAAAATGGGCGTTCCGTAGTGCGTGGAGCGCCTGGGTGTCCCCCGCCGCGCGTGCTGCCCGCATCGGCCCGAACAAGGCTGCTTCAACGCGCTCGTAGCCCTCTTTCACGCTTCGAAGACCATCATGATTCGGCGCATCTCCGGGCTCGACCAAGATGACCTCGCCCCCCACCATCAGCGCGGTGCGTACAGTGGTCGGGTTGGGGAAATCCGCGATGGGAAGACCATAGTGTTGAATCAACGCGCCAAAGCTGTTGCCCGTGTGGCCAACGTCTGCATGCTTCACGTCATGGAAGCGCATGGCGCCCATTTCCATCGGCGTGGGGCTGTCCCGTCCACTCACGGACGGCTTGCGGACCGTGGCGAGACGTCCGCCAATGTGATCGGCCTGCTCCATCAACGTGCAGGGCACACCCATGCGGTTCAGACCGTCCAGAACCGTGATGCCGGTGGCCCCCCCGCCGACCACCAGAACACGCTGATGGCGAGCAATCTCTGGAGGAATATGCCCATAAACTCGTCCGGTCGCCTTGATGAAGCCCGCGTAATCATAGAAGTGGTCGATGGGCATTTTCATGCGCAAATGCGGAAAACGCGACGCGAGCAATTGCGTCTGTCCCGCCTGTTCGAACAGGGCCGCTAGCGTCTTTCGGGTGCGGGTGTTGCATCCATCCTTCAGCGACGCTGCGACTGAAGACGAGGTTCCGAGCAGCGAATGCTCGATCCATTGCGTCAATGCATGGCCTCTATTTCCCAGATCGTTTGAATTCGCGTCGACCAGCCGGTCTAGCAAGGTTGACTGCTCCATCTGACTCAGGCAGCGCCAGTGAAGGCTGCATTCAAGGTGTAGCTGATGAGCGGAACTTTCCGGAGCCGTCAAGGGCAGAGCTTGCAAGCTCCGGAAGATCGCGTTGATCAATGCGGGGCGTTGGACATCCCAATGTCCGATCGGTTCTGAGAAATAGCGCCCCAGGCTCTGAGGGTTCAGAAGCGGCATCTCGCGCCCAAGGGTTGAGACCCGGATCTTCTCCGCCCGTCCGCTACCAATCTGGCTCAGTCGCATCGCCCTATGACCGGCCGCCGACATGTAGCCGATGACATTCGCGCCTGCGCTCTTGTCGCGTCGCAACTCGGCCATCGCCTCCGCGGACTTGCTTACGTCGAATGGACCCGGAAATGCGGACCGGATCGATGCCTGGTTCCCTGCCGGAGCCTTGTCCGCGGCACTGCTGCGGATGACCGCCTGACCTCGAACCCCTTTGCTGCGAACGGGAGAACCGACTGCGGGGTGACTTGTGGTCGTTGGCACGATCGGGCTGGAGGTGCCGGCGCTCAATCCCGCTACGCCGAGGACGGAAACCGTCGGCTGCATGGAAGGCTGCGCTGATGAAACGCTGGATGACTGCATGGGACTCCCTGAAGAGGTTGGGAGAGACGGAAACCCCGGACTGATGCCGAGGCGCGGGCATGGTCCCCAGCGTGGTGCCGACGATGGCGGCATGCTTTGAACCATGACTGGTCTGTGACAGCGTGATGGACGCGGTTCCCGCTAGTGGAGTCCGGCGTCAGTGGCGTCCGCTATCGCTGCCGCAATCTGGTGCGGCGATGACGGGCCGCTCCTCGCTTGTCTCAGCAATCAGTGAGCGCGCCACGCCTAAGATGTGGCGCAGGCCCTCCTGCAGCTCGTCCGGTTCCAGGGTCATGAAGTCCTGCAGACGTTGCTCATGCATGCTCGGGGCGTTATTGGACGGGGGCGACATCAGCGCTTCCGCGACCAATCGCGGCAGTGCCGAGTTGCGCGCATCCAGCGAGGCGCACACCTGGGCCTGCAGCAGGTAGAAGACACGGGCAGACGCGTGACCCGCCACTCGTCTCTCGTACACCTCATCGACCCGGCACACCAGTGGGCGCTCCGAATAGATCGAGCAGTGATGCGTCCGAATGTCCAGATGGCGGCAGGTGCCATCCTCCAGTGCCATCGGTGACCCCGCCGGCAATTGCCGGCAGCAGGCGCCACAGGCCGTGCAGGGAAACGTCATGAAGACCTCTCGCAAAGCGTCATCGCGAGTTGATGGACGCCACCAGCTGCACCAGCCAGTCACCGATTGACTTGGGCAGTTCGGCGGCCTTGCTGCAGACGTTGCTCCACATGGATCTGAAATTTTCTGCGGCATGCGCCTTTTCCTGCGCCCTCCTTGTGTCGGTCGTGTTCACCAGCATAGGATTGCCATCGGAAGCCTTGGGGTCGTCGCGGTCCGTTTCAAGGAGGGGGGATTTGGTTCGTCGAGTCGTCGGCTGGCGGACGTGCCCATCACCCGCCAAGGGCGGGGGTGTCCCCGGCTGAGACGGAGAGGACGAGCGCCGCTCGTCTCCCAATGGCGCCGGAGCGGACGCGGTCGCGTCCATGGCGTTGCGACGAGGGGGCGTTGCTACTGGTGTAATGCGCATGATCAAGCTCCTTTCAATGCTTCGCAGACACTCTCGAGTGCCCCATCGATTCCACTTTCCCAATGGCCCTGCGGCGCGACCAGGCGCACCGTGCCGCTGGCCTGTTGGCGATCGACCTTCACCGGCCAAGGAAGGTCGGCCATGGCCATCACAGGGTCCAGGTCCTGGACGGCGACATGCAATTCACCTACGTCCGGACGGTCGGCGTGAGCAATGAGCTGGCGCACGCAGGCCTGGATACGTGAACCTTCTGGCGCCTGCGCAAGCAGCCGGGTCAGCGCCTGCGCGACCACCGTCGTGGCCCGCGTCTCGAGGCCATCCACGGCGGCGGTCCATGCCTTGTCCAGCGCGGCGCTGTAGGCGGCCATACGCTGCCACATCTCCAGCTCAAGTGCGGCCTCTCGCTGGTCCAGCGCTTCCTTCCGCTCGCGCCAATGCGCGTCGGCGGCCTCCACCGCACGTTGGCGGGCCGACTCCAACCGCGCGGCCGCTTCGTGGTCCGCCGCTTCGAGCAGGGCCTGCGAGCTCAGCACCGCCTGGCGGGCGCTGCGCTTGAGTACCGCGCCGTTCATCGCGACACCGACCGGCGTGGACCCACTCACGCTGCGCAGGCGGGAACCCGCCCAAAGGGAGAGGCTTGGCACTAGGTGTGCAGGCTTGTCGTCGTTCACCGCATGCGTCATGAAAGAGTCTCCTCGAGGTCGAGATGCGAGGCGCGCAACGCGGCGCGCCAAAGACGAGCGCACAGCGCCGCCCCGGACGACGTCAGCCCCTCGACACCCGACTCGGCAGCCAGCACCGCGTCCCTCTCACAGCGCAGTCGCAGCCGAGGCCAGGTCAATGGCGATAGGGGCGAGATCCAACCATGCAGCGCCTTTGCCGCCAGCGCCGACCACGTCGCCGTGGCGTGCCCCTCGGCGCTGCGCACCAAAGAGCGAGCTTGCTCAGGAGGAATCAGCGGGGCACGCGCGAGCGACCATCGAAGTTCGGATCGATCGGCGGTCACGCTGTCGTTCCGCAGCCGGCTCGAAGGGAATGCGGCGAACTGAAGCGCACGCCCCACCATTCGCAGGCAACGATCAAAATCTTCGCGGGACAGCGCCAGCAAACGCCAGCCGGGGTCGTCGGCGTTGACGCCGGACAGCAGCGCGGGAATGGGCGCCAACGGCAGGTCATAACACGCGCACCATCCTGCATAGTGCAAACGCAGCCAGTGCTCAGTGGCGCCAGCGGCGACGAAGCGGTCATGTCCCTGCGCTTCCCAGCTGCCATGCATCGCGTCCCAGGGACGATGCCATTGCAGCCATGCGGCGCGGGTCCAGTCCGCGGCTGAGTGGACGATGGTCATGGTCATGCTCCCAGCGGCGCCGGTTTTATCTGCGACGGCGCAGCGGGGCCCTTGCGCCCGGTGTCGGGAAGATCTGCCAAGGCGTCCTGCCCCTGCGCATCCCACGGCCCGCCGGCCTCTCCATCTTCGCCCCCCTCAGACGCGTCGTCGGCGTCATTCACCAGCAGGGCGTCGCGCCGCCCCTTCGCCGCGCGGACCAGAAATGCGGCCCCGCCGGCCAGTGCTGCCACGAGCACCAGGATCAGGGTGATCCAACCACCCGTGTAACTGGGCGCCGGCGCGAGACGTCTGGGTAGGACGTCCGCGACCACGAAGATCACCGACACCCGATCCACCGCCTGGCTTCCCATTCCGGGGATGCTGCGTGCCACCAGTTGACGCACGCGCAGGGTGATGACGTCTGGATCGAGTCCAGGCAAGTGCTTGATGAAGACCGCCGCGGACGGAGGCTGCAGGGGCTCGCCCGGCGCCACCTTCTCGGGCAGCACCACGTGCACCCGCGCGATGACGACGCCATCGATCTCGGCCAGCGTGGCCTCCAGTTCCTGCGACAGGGCGTAGACATAACGCGCCCGCTCTTCCATGGGGCTGGAGATCAGGCCCTCCTTGCGGAATACGTCGCCCATGCGCGCCGAAGCGCGGTGCGGCAGGCCGCTGGCCTGCAGGACCTGCGTGGCACGAGGGAGGTCGCTGGGAGCAACGCTGACGGTCACGCCTTCCTTCGTCGTGCGCTTCTCCGCGTCGATGCCGTCCTGGCGCAATGCCGTGATCACGCGGTTCGCCTCCTGGTCAGTCAAGCCCGTGTGCATGTCCACGGATTCCTTGCAACCCACGACCAGCAGCAAGGCCATGGTCATCGCCAGCGCGCGCAACAGGCCGGCGCCTCCTGACAGGGCGATGGTCATTGCAACCTCGTCAGGCTGTCGGCCGCCTGCGCGGTCTTGGAAATGACCTTCACGGCCAGGCCATGATCCAGATAAAGGTCGGACAGCTTGCGCTGCACCGCCAGCCCCTCCACCGGATCGCCTGTGCGGGAAGCCCGCGCAAGTGTCTCGAAGTAAGCGGCTTCCCGTTGGCGCAGCCCATCCCCGACGTCGCGCAGCCATTGGCCCAGCGGCTTGCCGGAAGACGCTTCCGCGCCAGCCGCAGCCTGTGTGGACGCGGCGGGTTCCTGGAGCCATTGCTCGAACTGCGCCGCATCCTGTTGGGTTTGAGCGTCTTGCGACGGCAATGCGCCGTTCCCCGAGTCAGTCTCGGGAGAGGGATTCAGCGAAGAGACAGTGAAGGGGTTCATGCGGGCTCCTGACAGGCAGATCCATCTCGCGATGCGTGCGATAACAGCCGCAGCGCGCAAATCTCGCGCGCCGCGGCCTGCGCCGCCAGGAAGGCGGCGCCCACAGAGTGCAGATCAGCGTGGAGAGACGATCGGGGGGGGTTCGATGCGGTTGGTCGTGTTGGCAATCATGTCGGCCTCCTTGACCTCCAGCTGAAGCTCACCCTGGTGGATTTGCGCGGCGCTGGTGGCAATGCCGATCCCCGAGGTGGCAATGACTGCCGCGCCGGAGCCCCACATGGCGGCGTTCGACGCGCCGTTGATCAGCGCGGCGGTCATACCTGGCCTCCCACGGCCTTGGGGCCGCCTTGGGACACATGCACCGAATTCATCACCCCTTGGATGATCTGCGAATCCACGCTGGTCTGATACCGAAGCTTTGCCGCCTGAATCTCTTCAGTATCGTTGGGGCCGATCTGAAGTTTTTCGTTCAACGTTGCCGGCGATGGAAGATCACTATTTTTTGAATCGGTGACTGCTGTTGTCATGGATATCTCCTGATAAAGAGTGGGATTTATTGAACCGGGTTCAATTTGCCTGGTTGGCCAACCAGTCCGTTGATGTTCTTGATCGCAGCATCTGATGTCATGGAAGCCATTTGCTGGTCCACGTTGTATTTCAGCATTTCCAATGAGAAATCCCGTGTTTGCTGCGCCATGCCCTTCATTTCGTCTATATACCCATCCGTTGTAACTGCCATTTGATTACCTCCAATCGGTTTGAGAGAGGCTCAACATCGTCTTGCCCGTCGGTTTGTGCTCGAACAATACTCAGCTCGTCGGCACCGCCCCAGGGGCCCGGGCGAGTGCCTGTCCGTAATCGACGCACGCGTTGATCAGAGTGAACTCGCGTTGCTTGTCCATCCCCTTGTCCGCCTGCTTTTGCTGTGCAACGCTGACCCCGATGGTCGTCCCTACGGAAGCCAGGGATGCAGCAATCACTGCGGCTGCAAAAAACATAAAACCTCCTGCGTTTGCATTGACCCCATCTGTTAAAAGCCGTTCAGATTTCCACCTTGATGGGCTTGGGGAGATATTGATCCTCGCCACTATCCGCGTCACCACGCATTTCCTCGCGGTTGTACTTGAACGAATTGTTGGCTTTCGGATCGCTGTTCCAGCGCATCATGTCGTCGCCGACGAGCTGGGACGCCATCGGCCTCATGACGTCGTCAATACTGCTTGGCATCGCATTCCTTTCAGAAGACGGTTGGGGACATTCCACAGGTTCTGCTGATACCTGCCTGATTGGGTGTCAGCGCCCTCCCATTTGTTCCATCAATATGCTGCGTACCAGTGCGCGATACGTGAAGACGCAAGTTCACAAAGGCCCACGCCCGTCATCCGCCTCGATCGCGTGGACGTCCTCCAGCCGCCGCTCCCCGGCGCGGATCTCCGCCACCACGCGGTACACCGCCGCGACGGCCTTGAGCGCCAAACGCGGCACGGGCTGCCACTCACGGCCGGTACGGAAGAGCAGCCGCGCCAGCTGCGGCGAACGGATGATCGGAATGTCGTTGGCACGGGCGATCTGGCGCATCAGTGCCGCGGTCTCGTCGGCGCCTTTCGCCAGAACGACTGGCAGCGGATATTTCGACGGGTCATAAAGGAGCGCCACTGCGTAATGGGTGGGATTGGTCACCACGGCGTTGGCTCTGCGCGTGCTCTCGGTCAGCTCACCGCCGAGCACGTCGCGGCGGAACTCATTGCGCTTTGAACGCACGTGCGGATCCCCAAGCTGGTCCTTCTGCTCCCGCTTGACCTCCTCCTCGGACATCATCAGCGACTTCATGTGCGATCGGCGCCGCAACCACCAGTCCACGGCCACGCAAGCGATGATCGGGATCAAGGACAGGCGCTCGCACAGCAGCAGCATGTCCAGCACCACCTGCACCCCCTGGATCAGCGTGCCATCGGCAAGATGCATCAGGCTGTCCAGCGACATCAACACGCCCAGCCCCCCGCAACCAAAGATCAGGGCGACCTTGACGATGTCCATGCCCAGTTTGCCCAGCTGCTCGGCGGAGAACCATTGCTTGACGTGCTGCACCGGATCCAGCCGATCGAACTTCAGGAATCCACCGGTCGCAACGACCACGCCGGTCTGCAGCAGATTGCCGGCCAGGCCGAGCACCACGGCCGCCATCAGCAGCCCCAGCGACAGGGTCAAGCCGAGCCCGCCAAGCGGCACCAGCAGGTCCTTCGCGGTGAGCGCCTGCGGGGAGGTGGCGCCCAGCCGCTCGATGTAGCTGCCCATGACCTCCACCGCCTGCGACAACCAAAGGTTGCTGCTGCCCATGACGAGTTCGAAACTCCCGATGGCCGCCAGGAAGTGCGGGATGGAGGGCGTCTGTGCGACCTGGCCCTGCTCGCGGGCTTCATCGATGCGTTTCTGGCTTGGTGGCTTGTTTTTCTCGGACATGGGAGATTTGGCGACAGCTCACTGCAACGTCTCAATGCGCGGGGACAAGCAGACGCTCCATTCGCTGCGTCTCCTGTTCGATGACCTGACGTGTGTAGTCCTCACCGTGATCCAGCAGCCGCGTCAGATAGACGATCAACACCAGGAGCGCTGCCAGGCTCTTGATCGGGAAGGCCGCGAAGTAGGTCTGCAGCTGGGGCGCGAAGATGCCCATCAGCGAGAACACCATGTCCACCAGCAATACGATCGCGAGCATGGGGGCGGCAAACAGCAGGGCCTTCGTGAGGAATTCCCCAAAGCGTTGGGCCGTGACGTCCATGGCCAGCATCCGCAGGTCCGGCATCAGCTCCAGCACGGGCCAGGCTTCGAAGCTGAAGAGCAGCAGGCCATACAGGGCGGCGAGTGCGCCGCTCATCGCCAGCATCACGAGCAGCGCCTGCAGCAATGCAGCACCCAGGACGGAATCGCCCGCCGTCGAGAACGGCGTGACCTGCTGGCCGGCGTTTGCGCCTCGCTGGTTGTCCGTCAATGCCCCCACGGCTTCAATCGCCCAGAACGGTGTGGCCAGCATCAGACCGAGCATCAAGCCGAGCACGCACTCCTTGAGCACCAGGGGCGGCAAGGCAATGGCCTGCGACGACTGCAGCTTCCAATACACGCCCAGGGACACGGGCGCGCCCAGGCCCAAGGCGATTCCTACCTTGAGCAGCCGGGGAAAGACGCGCGATGGAAAGATCGGCAAGACCGCCAGGCAAACGAACAGGCGTGGCAATCCAAGCGTGGCGGCCTTGATGGCCGCGTCCGCGAATTCGATCAGCCCGGAGGACTGCACGATGCTCATGCCCGCCCGGCTCAGAGGTAGGAATCCAGCAGCGCGCGCAGCAGCTTGCCCCAGCCATCGACGGCAACGAACAAGAACAGCTTGAGCGGCAGCGAGATCGTCATTGGCGACACCATCTGCATCCCCAATGCGAGCAGCACGTTAGACACCAGGAGGTCGATGACCAGAAACGGGATGTAGATGAGAAAGCCCATCTCGAAACCGGCCTGGATCTCCGAAATCATGAAGGCCGGCACGACGATGAAGAAATCATCGGCGCTCGCGCGGTCCCCCTGCTCCTTGGGCCAAAGCCGGCGAGCCTTGTCGAGAAAAACCTCGCGATCCTCGGTCTTGCTGTACTTCAGCATGAACGTCCGCAAAGGATCGACGGTGCGCGAGACAGTCTGCGTCAAATCGCCGTGCGAGCGTTCCTGCAACGCCTGGCTGACCGCGCCAGTCATGGCGTGCAGCGTCGGGGCCATGACGAAGGCAGCCATCATCATTGCCATCCCATACACCGCGATACTTGGCGGCACCTGCTGAACACCGATCGCATTGCGCGTGATCAGCAGCACGATCACGATCTTGAGAAACGCTGTGGTGGACACGATGATCAAGGGCAGCAGCGACAACGCCGCCAGGAGCAGCGTGATGCTCAGGCTGTCGAACTGTGCGGTCAACGCGCGCTCCCCCATCGTGTGAGGCACACGGCCAGCCGGCCATCCAGGTCCACGAGTTCACCCTCCCCGAGCTTCACGCCGCCCGAGCAGACGTGGACCTGCGGCGGCAATGCGGCGTCGATCGGCAACACGGCGCCAGGCCCGAGGTTCCGCAAATCGTTCAGGCTCAGCACCAGTTCGCCCAGCTCGAACCGCAGACGCACCGGCAAGGTGTCGAGCGCATCGGTCCGTGCAGGCTGTGAGCCGCCGGTCCCCGGTGATTCAATGGCGAGAGACTCCGCCATCCGTGCCTCGTCGGGTTCCGACAGCCCGGAGGGCAGATCGGCCTCTTGGAAGGCGGTCGCGGGATCGAGATTCATGGAGCTTTCCAGGTTGTAGGGCTCGGTGTCCGCGCAGTGGGTGACCCGCCACGTATTCCGGTTCCCGAGATGGAGGTCGCCCATCGCCCACCGTGAGCCTAGCCACACCCGCCCCGAGCCTTTCTCGTCGATCAGGGGGTGTTCGACCACGATCGTGTCCCCGATCTCCAAGCCGCGCGCGTCTCCCGCCGTCAGCACCGTGCTGCCGATCACCAGGGGCTGGCGCATGCGCCAGGCATCCGGCAACGGCGCCGCCTCAGCTGCGACGGACCGCCACGCGGCCCGATCGAACATCGCCCGCAAGGCCGGTGACCGCCCCCGCAGGCGCAGCGGCAGCCGCATGCATTCGTCCTCCAGCTGGAGCGAGACCTCCAGCGTCCCGTGTCCTGCAGTGTCTGCACCCTGCGTTCTGCCCGTGGTTCCTGAAGCCGGGTGAGAACCTGCGCGCTCCCATCGCGTCCTTTCGGACCCGAACAGCCACGCCAAGTCCGCGCGCAGCCCGTCCATCCCTAGATCACGCAGGTCGAGCTCGCCCGCGGCCTGCTCGGCTCCTAGGTCGATCGCCGTCAGCACACGCAACAGGGAGCGCGCCGGCGAGAGGCGGACCGGACCGGCCTGGGTCTCGATCACGAGGGCATCCTCGGACCAGGCGCCCGGCGCCTCCACGATCGTCCGCGTGCGCAGCCGCAGCAGCCCCCCGCCCGCCTGCAGTGACGCCTCCCGCCCCGGCGCCAGACGTGTCGCCAGTGCAGCCCTGGCACCATCGACGCGCCGCAACTGCAGGGCGCGGCGCGGCGCGATGGCCTGTGCAGCGGACAGCATGCCCGCCTTCGATTCGGTCTCAGGGCTCTGCATCGTGTTTCCTCTCGACCGCGACGCGATCACAACAGCCTCAGTTCGACATCCCCGCCCGATTCGCGGCGGACCAGATGCTGCAGCTGCAGCTGCCTGGCGCGCAAGGCGGAAGCCGTTGCCGGTCGCGAGGCCTGCAGCTCCACATCGGCCCGTCCGCCGCTGATGGACACACGCCCCTGCAGCGGACCGAGACGAAGCGAATCCACCGAGAACTCAAGCTCCAGGACGCCCTGTCCAGCGCTGGGCACGGCGGCGGCTTCAGTGACCCAGGAACCGACCAGCTCGGCGGCGGCGTCCACGTTGGCGTCGGCGCCCAATCGCGCAACGCCTGGAGGCGCCTCGGACAGGGCCCGGGCGAAATCGGCCCCTTCGCCTGCGACATCACGCGGCGCGCCCCCAGTATGGGTGAGGCTGCACGCCCCGGCGGCCGCGTCGCTCCACGTAGCCTCCCCGGCAGCGCCACCGTCCCGCTGCGACTGGACCTCGAAAGTCCGATCGGTTCCCGGACGCTCCCGACCTCGCGGATGCTCCCCTCCCAGCATCCCCGGGGCGACGGCCCATGGGTGCTGAGGGCCATGCGACTCCGCGGTCGTCGCGCGCGGGGATGTCAGCGTGTCCTGCGGTCTCATCGTGATCCTGGGGGCTTGGCCCCGTGTTCGATCAACGCCTTGAGACGCTCGACGTCGAATCGCAGTTCCCGCCATTGCGCCCGCGTGTCGGCGCACATCCCCCGTTGACGTTCGGTGGATGCGCAGGCGGCGCTCAGCGCTTCCTGTGCGTCCTCGACGATGCGCTTGGCCCGCGTGCGGTCCACACGCCACTGCGTGATGCCGGAACGTCCGCCCGTGCTGCGGGCGACCAGCGCGTCATCGGCCGCCTGCGCGGCCTGCTCGCTGCGCTGGCGTCCCTCGGTAAGCGCCTCGCCGGCCTGCTCCTCCTCGACCAGACGCGCATCCAGGGCGCGGTCCTCCCGGCTCACGGCCGCCTCGGCCAGTCGAAGTCGCACATCGCGCACCTTCGCGAGCTTGTCCAGCACGGGTCGCGACCATTTCATCGCCCGCCTCGCCCGGCCGCGTACCGCCGCGCGACCCGCGCCAACTGGTCCACGGTGTCGTCGAATGCCGACGACTGGCCCATCGCCTGGCAGCGGAACGCCAGCAGGTCCTCATGGGCGGCAATGGCGAGGTCGGTCTCGGCATCGGCGCCGGGTTTGACCTCCCCGAGCCGGATCAGCAGTTCCATGTCCTCATACCGTGACATCAACTGGCGAGCGCGGACCGAAGCCTCGCGATGCCCGTCCTCCACAATGTCATGCATCAGCCGGCTCAGGCTCTCCAGCACATTGACTGCGGGATAAATGCCTTTCTCGCCCAAGGCAGCGCTCAGCACGATGTGCCCATCCACGAGCGAGCGCACTTCATCGGCGATCGGATCGTCGCGCACGGCGCCTTCGGCCAGCACCATGTAAAGCGCCGAAATCGATCCCTGCCGGGTATTGCCCGCGCGCTCGACAAGGCGAGGCAGCTCGGCATAGACGGAGGCCGGCAGCCCCGTGCGGCCAGTGGGTTCGCCAGCGGCGATGCTGATCTCGCGCACCGCACGCACATAGCGCGTCAGCGAATCGACCAGCAGCAACACGTCCCTGCCCTGCGCGCGAAACCCCTCGGCAATGGCCGTTGCGGTGTAGGCCGCGCGCATGCGCTCGCCGGCGGAACGGTCCGAGGTCGCCCCCACGATCACGACGCGTTCCCGCAGCCCCGGCTGCTCCAGCATCGCGGCCATCTCCGCCAATTCCCGGCCCCGCTCGCCTATCAGGGCGTACACCACCACGTCGCAATCCACCGCCGCGCCGATGGCCTTCATCAGCGTGGTCTTCCCACACCCGGGACCGGCGAAGACCCCCATGCGCTGGCCGCGACCGAGCGTCAGGAGGCCGTCGATGACCCGCACGCCGGTGCTCAACGCCTCGGTCACGGGAAGCCGATCAAAGACGGCGGGCGCGGTCGCTCGCACGGGCACCTCCACCGCCTCCCGATCAACCGGACCCACGGCCGAGAGCGGCTGGCCGAAACCGTCGAGCAGGTGCCCCAACAGGTGCTGGCCCACGCACATGGCTTGCGGTCGGCCCTGCGGCCACACAGGCATGCCGGGCCCCACGCCCTCGGTCGATCCGAAGGGTGAGAGCATCGCCTGGTGCTCGCTGAAGCCGATCACTTCGGCCGCCAGCAGGGCCCCGCTCCCTGGCAGGGGGCCGATGCGGCAGAGCTCGCCAACGCGGACCTGAGGCAGGGTGGCCTGCACCAGCGGCCCTGTCACCTTGACCACGCTGCCACTGGCGCGGACCAGCGAGGCGGTTTCCACGGCGTTGTATTGACGCGCGAGTACGTCGCAAAGCGCCGCGCGTTCCGCCAGCACGGGGGGATCAGGCCAGGAGGTCATAGGGTCACCTCGATGCGTCGCTTGCCGGTGAAGATGGCCTTGCCGACCTCGACCGAGGCTAGGCGGTACCCCTGGACCACGTCACCCACTGCGATCCGGTCGCCAGCATCGGTCACCACTGTCGCTTCCTTTCCATTGATGATTTCAATGACCTTGAAGGGCAGCAGCTCCGCCAACGGCAGCAGCGCCACCTCAATGCCGAATTCGGGCTTGCGCTGGTCCATGAAGCGCATCAGGAAGCGCTCGAAGCGTTGCTGCTCTTCGGGATCCAGGCTGCCGCGAATGCTCCAGCGGTCCTCGTCAAACTTCAGGTCGAGCCGATCCGTGAGTTCGCGCTCGGCCAGCCCATGCGTGAATTCCTCTGCGAGCTCGGCGCTGGACAAGGCCGCTGCGGCGGCTTGCGCCCCGGACGCCGCAACAGCCGCCAGGGCCGGTACGAGGTCCCCCGCGGGCGTGGACGGCCGCGGAGCCGCGCTGCCCCAGGCCGCCGACACGAACCACGCCGCCAGCGGCACCAGCGCGATGGCGAACACCCCGGCGGCCAGACGCGAATTCATTCCGGGGTAGGCCGTACGGAGCGCCGTGGTGCCGGCGGGCGACGTCGCCGGCTGCGGGGCGGCCGCCCGGGCCCGCTTCTGCGTGCGGATGGCGCCCGCAGCCGCGGGCCCGTCGGCCGGCACCTTCCCAGGCCGCTTCAGCGGCGGTACTTCGGCCCAGTCATCCTCGGCGGCCTGGAGCACGATCCAGATGTCCCCCAGACCGACCGGCACGCCGCGCATCAGTGGCACGGCACCGGCGATCGGCTGCCGCCGCACGTCCAGGACGGCCCCCTCGAGCGGCTCGATGAGCCAGAGGCCACCTTGCCGGACGATCCGGCAATGGCGGCCGGACAGGCCAGGATCGACCAGGGCGATGTCAGCGTCCTGCGCAGGCCCGACGACCAGTTCATCCAGCGCTTCGTCGAGATCCAGCACGGCCTCCCGATGCAGGCCCGACAGGACACGTAGTTGCATGGCTGTCATCCCTTCACTCCTGTGGTGGCCACGAGGCGCGGCGTGATGATGAACAGGCGCTGACGGCTCTGGCTCTCCTGGCGCGTGCCGGTGAAGAGCCGCCCGATCAGCGGAATCTTCGACAACCCGGGAACCGAAGCGTCGCTGCTCGTGGTGCTGTCCGTGTTGTAGCCGCCGATCACCAGCGACTGCCGGTCGGGCAAGGTGGCCTGGGTACTGATCGTGCTGCGCTGCACTTCAGGCGTGTCGGCGCTCGTGGCGGCCGACATCACCTTGCCATCCTCGATGTCGACCGTCAGGCTGACCTTGTTCCCACGCTTTTCACGCACGACCCGTGGCGTGACGCGCAGCAGCATGCCGGCGGTTACCGGTTCGATGTTGGCCACGCGTTCGCCGGTGGCGCGGATATAGACCGTCTGGCTCAGGTCCAGCACGGCCACGAGGTTTTCCAGGGTCAGCACGCTCGGCTTGGCCAGTACCTTGGCTTGACCCTCGCGCTCCATCAGGTGCAGGCGCGAAAAGAACGAATTGACATTCGAGACGACCAGCGAGCTGCCACCAGCGAGCGGCGCCGCGAGCACTCCCGCCGGATCGATGATGGCGCGAACGTCCCCACCGCCCCCGTCGAGTCCGAAACCCAGCTCAGCCACACGATCGCGATTCACGTCGATGATGTAGGCCTCGATCTCGACCAGCTGCTGAGGGACGTCGATGGCGTCGACGAGCCGCTGGTAGTACGCACGCTTCCTGGCCAGGTCGTAGATCACCAGGGAATTGGTCCGCACATCCCCCTCGACGCCGACGCCGCGACCGCTGCCACTCCCGCGGGACGTATTGGTGCGCTGCGGCAGGCTGCTGCCGGTCGCCATGCCCGAGGACCCCTCGGACGATCCGCCCGTGCCGCTGTTCATCGACGGCATCGGAACGCCCGACCGACTGCTAGCCAAATCATTGAGGAAACCGCCAGAACCCGTCAACGCTCGTCCGCCACCGCCACCGGCCGCCGTTCCACTCAACATGCTCTTGAGCATGGACGCCGCACCGGGCGTCACCACGCTCTGGTTGCGGATGGTGACCGTGCGATCGTCCACGGTCGCGTTCTTCAGGCGGAACACCATGGCCTCGTAGTCATCGGCCCGGTCCCGGGTGGAGACCATCTCCCGGACAAGTCGTACATACTCGCGCGGACCGGTCACGATCACCGCCGAGCTCTCGGGCAGCTCGCCCCATCCGAAACGGGTCTCCAGAAGGCCCACGCCGGTCAAGGCCGTCTTGGCATCGACCATCGCTTCGCGGGGCATCTCCAGCCGCTCACTGACCATGTCGGCACCCGGACTCACATACAACACGCGGTTGTGCACAAACCATTGGAAGCGCCAGGTACCGGCCATTCGATCCAGAAACTCTGCAGCAGTCCCGCCCTTGACCGAACCGGTGACCAGCTCGGTCATGACGCTCGCCCCGCGCAGTTCTACGCCGTGGCTGCGCGAAAAGTCCTCCAGTACCTTGCTGAGCGGCACGCCTTGCGCGTTGTAGGCATAGCCCGATTCCTTCCACTTGGCCGGCGTTGTAGCCAGGGAGGTGCCGGCCAGTGCCAGACCCGCCGCGAGGACGCCCAGGCACCGGATTGGCAAAGGGCTCAATGCAGCCAGGATCCGGCGGCCATTCATGGGATCGTCCTCCTGTGCTCATTCGGCAAGGCACTTCGCGAAGGAGTTGATCCCTCCGCCTCGACGCCGTTGTCGGCGGCCGAATGGAAAGTGGTCACTGTATGGATGGACGATGTGTCGTCGACTTCGCCGCCCTGCCCTTGGGCAGACTCATGTGGGCGCACATGGGGAGGTACGACTCCGGGTTCTCTGGCTGGGGCCTCCTGCGCACGTTTCCGCTCCCGCGCCGGCTCTGCCTGCCGGATGATCAGGACGTCATCCACCTGTGAAGCGTTTGACTTGCGGTTCGGACTGGCGCTCGATCCGAAGGGAATGTAGGCAACCTCGAAGAACGCGCCCGGCTGTTGCAAGCTCTTCTCAATGGCCTGCAGCAGCGTCAGATCGCAAGGCTGGCGCGTGACCCCGAGATAGCCCTGCCATTGATCCCCACAACGCTCGAAGAGAACCTGAGGCGATCCATGCACGTCCAGGAAGATGATGGGGCCGCGATGCGACTGGATGCGCTGCACCAACTCATTGCCAGTGATCGAGAGCCGGCGCGGTGCGCGCGCTGAGCGCGCTGGCGCCGTACCGCTGCTCGTCCGGATAGCGCGTGAAAATGGATCTCGTCGTCCCAAGAGCTGCTGAAACGTCGACGTCCTCGTTTTCACAGCCTCATCGAGCTGATTCGCGAGGGCAAACAGGCCGCTGCTCATCTCCGGAAGTGTGGCGGACGGCGCCGCGGGGGTTGAGGGAGAGTCCACGCCCGCCCGGTGGTGCTGCGGCCACGTCGATAGCCCGCCGGGTGTAGCCGAGATCGCTGGAAATTTCATGATGATGCTCCTCAATGCGAATGGGCGGTGCAGCCTCAGGCGCGCGGGAAGTAGGTGGATCGAGCGCGCACCCAGTTCCGTCCCGTCAGCGAGAAAGCGTTCCGGCGGCGGGCACGCGGATGCGCCGACCGCGCGGATCGGACACGAGCAGCGCGCTCAGCGCACACCGTCGCGCTCTCATGCCAGCTCCAGCGGGCGTTCGATCGTGCCCCGCACGGACACGGTCACCTCGGGGCTGAGTTCCCCGACCGAGAGCACGACAACGTCTGGCAGGTCGGGCTCCAGCAGTGTGCGCAGAAATCGCCGCAGGTCCTGCGCGCAAGCAATCACCGAGGCCATGCGCCGGTCTTGCTGGGAGGACAAGGTCTCGCGGATCGCGTCAACCACCACGCTGGACTCCTGCGGACTCAATGACAGGAAGCTGCCCGCCGCGCCCTGGCGCACACTCTGCGTCAGCAGGTCTTCCAGGTCGGGATCCAGCACGAACACCTCCAGCCGTCCACGCGTGGCCAGTTCGTGGCAGATCTGCTCGCGCAGCGCATGCCGCACGAACTCGGTCAGGACCGCTGCATCGCGTTCTCTCTGGCCGACGTCGGACAAGGTCTCCATGATCAACCGCATATTGCGGATCGACACGCCTTCGCGCAGCAGGCGCTGGGTCACCTCTGCGACCTTGGCGGTGGTCAAGGATTTCTGGACCTCCTTGGCGAGCTCCGGCATCCATCCCTCCATCCAGCCCATGTACTTCTGTGCCGTCTGGACGCCGGTGAAGCGCGGTCCATAGCGCATCAGCTTTCGCTTGATCCGATCGCGCAGGCACGACACCCAGTTGAGAGAGACCTGACGCAGTTCCTCGTGGTCAGCCAGCTCTGCAGGCTCGAACCACACGATCGACGTCCCCGCCGGTCCTGCGCCCTCTTCCACCGTGGATGACAACACTGCCGCCTGGGATGCATGACGGCCCGTCACCGCGACACGCTCCGGCTTGAAAGGCATGCGCATCACGGGGACCTCATAGACACGCAGCTCCAGCACATCACCGGGCAATGAAGGGTCGAACTGGAAGTTGAACGCAGGCAGCGACATGCCGAGTCCACGAACCAGTTCGTTGCGGGCCTCGGCCACCTCCGCGCACAAGCCCTTGACCGGCGGCTGGTCCTGCGTCCCGTCGGGAAACACCACCAACAGCGGCTCCATCTGGGTGAACTCATGCACGATCGTGGCATCGGCGGCTTGGGTGCTGCCGCTCGCCGAAGCGGTCACCTGCGTCGTGTCCCGTGCGGCAGAACGACGCTGCGCCGCCAGTGCCAGCGCACCCGCAGCCACGGCAAGCACCGCGAAGACGACCGACGGCATGCCGGGGATGAGCGCGAAAAGCACCATCACCGTGGCCAAGCCCCAGAGGGCCCGGGGGTAAGCCCCCATCTGCGACAGCAGATCATCCCCAAAGCCGCGCGGCGCCGCATTCTTGTCGGCGGTCTTGTTGACGGCATCCACGCGTGTCACGAGGATGGCCGCGGTCAGGCAGGTCAGCAGCGCCGGGATCTGGGCCACGAGACCGTCACCGACCGTCTGCACGGAGTAATGCGCGATGGCCTGCTTGGCGGACATCCCATGCACAAGGATGCCGGTGCTCAACCCGCCGATCAGGTTGATCATCACGATCACCATCCCTGCGATCGCATCGCCCTTCACGAACTTCATGGCCCCATCCATCGCGCCCAGCAACTGGCTCTCGGTGCTGAGGTAATTGCGCTGCCGCTTGGCTTCCGCCTGGTCGATCAGGTTGGAGCGCAGCTCGTTCTCGATGGCCAGCTGCTTGGCGGGCATTGCGTCCAGGCAGAAACGTGCCGACACCTCGGCCACGCGCTCCGCGCCCTTGGTCACGACGAGGAATTGCACGACGGTCACGATGGTGAAGATGACCAGCCCCACGACGATGTCGCCGCGCACAACGAAGTTGCCGAAGGTGTCGACGATGGAGCCTGCGTGCCCGTCCAGCAGGATCAGACGGGTCGTCGCCACGCTGATGCCCAGGCGGAACAAGGTCGACAGCAGGAGCACCACCGGGAATGTGGAGAAGGCAGTCAGGCTGCTGACATAGAGCGACAGCGAGATCAGCAACGCGGAGATGAAGAGGTTGATGGCGATCAGCGCGTCCATGACCGGCGCGGGCACCGGCAAAACCAGGAGGAAGATCACCCCGACGACCGCCAGCGCCAGCACGGCTTCAACGCGCGAAGGCACCTTGCGCAGCAGCCCCATCAGGAGCGCACCGGCGCGTGGCGACGCAAGGGCCCGCGTGTTCACAGCAGGCCTCCACGGCGACGGTCGGCGCTGCGTAGCGCGGCCCGGGCCCGGGAGAGGCGGGATCTCACCGTGCCCACCGGAATGCTGAGCTGGGACGCTGCCTGCTCGTAGGTGAGATGCTGATCGAGCACCAGGTCGAGAACGCGGCGGGTGTCGCTAGGCAGGCGCTCGGCGGCACGCTCCAGGTGAGCAAGCGCCTGCTGGCGCTCAATGGTTTCCAGCGGATCCTGCGCCGTCTCGAGGTCTCGACTCTCTTCGGCCACCTCATCCTCGAGAAAAGGGCGCTGCGCGTTTCGCTTGTAATGTCCCCGCACCAGATTCACGGCGATACCGAACAGCCATGTCTCTGGTCGCGATGCGCCCTGGAACCGATCCAGACAGCGCAGGGCTTCCAGGTAGGTGTCCTGGATCAGATCCTCGACGTCATCGGCGTTCGAAACTCGCCGCCGGATGAAGTGGCGCAGGCGACGGCCATGCTGCTGGACCAGCCCTTCCAGGTCGGTCGAGGTAAGCAGGGGGTGATGGCAATGGAGGGCGACGGTCTCTATGGACATGGGGGCTCCGTGAGCGGACCTCGACATGAGGCCCACGTCACTTCGCAATCCCTGTGCCACCGGAATGAATGGTCGGAAACATCGATTTCATCGTTGTTCCCGACCGTCCCGGCGTCATCCCTTCCCGTCCTTCGATTCAATTTCCCGTGATTCACACCAATCTTTGAACGCTGCCGTTTCGACCCAGACAGGAATTTCCGAAGGCCATGGCGCCCAAATGAGATCGGGCCGATTGCGCGAGGCAACCGGCCCAGGGAAGCGAAGGCGTTCAAACATCAAAGGTCGCCGCGTCCCTCGCGGCGGCCGCAGGCGTCAGATGGCTGTTCTCGCCTCCTCCGCACCCTGACCGTTGTCCGACCGTTGCGGGGGATCGTCGTTATTCGGCTCGACGTCCTTCTTGGCCTTCTTGAATTCGTCGGGGATCCCGTCCAGGTCCTTGGCCTTGTAGTAGGTCCGGCCGCCGCTGGTCGCCGCCGAGTCGTTGTAGCGGGCCATCTGCTGATCATCGAAATAGTAGACCTGGTCTTCCGCGCCTTTCTCTCCCTTGACGCGCACCCCCACCATCACTTGGTGGCCGGTGTCCCGGTCAGTCACATACATGGGCGATCCCCAGCGCGGATAAGACCCACCGTGCTGGTCGCTGTCGAGGTCCTCATCAAATCGGACCGCAGTGGGGCCGTCGTCGGGCGTGAGCCCCTGCGACGGGTCGAAGGACGGGGCGCGGATGGGTGTGGCCTGCATCACCACGGCCTCCGGACCGCGATTGCGAGACTGATACTGGTCCTGATTGAACCAATTGAACGATTTCCCGCCGTCGGTGGAATCTGCTACGGCGCAGTAGCGGCCAGCGTCCGCGTCCCAGCGCCAGATGTAGGTCTTGTTATCCCCGTTGGTGGCCGGCGACTGCATGTTCATATGGCCGTCGATGAATTCGCTCTTGGGCGGAATCTCATCGCCGGACGGCGCGGGCGGACGCGTTGGCGGCGCGAGCTTGCCCTCATCAGCCTTGGCGTTGACCGCATCCATCGTGGCCTGGCTTTGGAAGTAGTAGCGTTCCCCGTCGGTCCGGTAGCCGACGATGACCTCCTTGCCTGAATCGGGATCGCGGCGATAGATCAGCGAGGCGTCTCCCGTCGGTGGCTGGAAGAACTCGGGATTCTGTGATGTCTGGCTCGGAATTCGCCCTCCACCGCTCCTTTCGAGCTGGCCGGCGTTGACCTCACGGAACGTCGCGCTGTCGTAGTCGACCATTTGTCCTTCGGCATTTTTCTCGCCAATCACGACGTATCCGAGGTCGGCATTCCAGCGCAGCTTGACCGTCTTCTCGCCAAGCGGCATCTCCAGGTCCTTGTGCTGGGGATCCTCCGCGGCGGGCTTGACCAGATTCGCTTCGGTGCGGCTGCTCACCACCGTAGCGTTGGAAGGTGCGGGACTCTTTCCGTCTGCGTCCTCCACGTCGCGGTCCGAGGCCGATGGGTATGTCGGCATCTCGCTCGAAAAACCCCCTCCGGCTCCGGGCAGCTCGGACGAGCCGCCACCGTTGGCCGCGGGGTTTGGCGGCCCGGATGGGGCGGGACTGGAGGACGGGGCGCGGTCCGGCAAGCTCGGGAAGTCCGAATACGTGTTGGATGGAAATGCAACGCTCATGAGGGCTCCTGTAAGGCATGCGGATCGGAACACCATCGGCCATGCCTCCGCCGTTGGTGCTGGGTCGCGGGTTGAAAAGGGAAACGGCTCAACCGTATCGACGCCTGGGGGCCGTGGGCCGCTTATCGCCGCCGGCCGAGCAGGTCGAACATGTGATTGGCCAGCGACAGCAACTCCGCGAACATCCAGGGACCGGTCAGGAGAAGGACCACCACCAGCGCCACGATCTTCAAGGTGAACGACAGCGCCTGGTCCTGAATCTGGAACAGGCCTTGCACCAGTGACACTGCAATGCCTACCACCGTCGTGACCACCAGTGCCGGGGCGGACAACAGCACCACCATCACCAGCGCTTCATGAAACAGCGAGACGGTGTCCATCGTCGCTCCTTCACTTGACCTGCAGGGTCACGGGGTTGCGCCGCAAGGCGTCCCGGACCTCCGGCTGTTCCCACATGTCCATGGGCAGGGCTTTCAGAAGAAAATTCACGACGGCTCCACGGTCATTCGGTGAGTAGGATCGATCGGGAAACGCCGCCGCATGCAGGGTCTGCAAACGACGCTCGCTTACCTGCCCTGCTGTGCACTCAATGACTTCGGACATGAACTGCCCCCAACGCTCCTGTCCAACGTCCGGGACGCCTTTGTCCATGAATTGGTCTGCACTGGCCACCAGCCGTTCAAGCACGGCGGTTCGCTCCAGATCGATGGTCTGGGTCTGCCAACGGGTTCTGTCGCGCAGCACGAGAGGCGATGCCAGGTCTGCGCGCAGGGCATTGCGCATGGCCACCAATCCGGCGCGCAGTCGGGCGGGCCCGAAGGCCTGGTGAAGGTTGCGATAGAGCGACTGCATGCCGTTGCTCTGCGGCACCCAGTCGCGATAGATGGCGCGCGCTTCGTCCCAGCCGTGCAGTGAACGTGTGATGGATAGCAATGGCGCCGAGGTGTGGAAATCCAACGCGATATCGGCGGCATGAGAGTCCCAGATGGCCGCTTGCGCCGCCGCGATGCGCTCGTGCACTTCAGGTTCCGACCCGCCGGTCGCTTCCAGCAGATGCTCGGCTTCCAGCAGGGACAGATATTGCTTGAACGGCTGACTCTGCTGGAGAACCACGAAATGCTTCAGGTCCCGCCCTTCGCGCGCGACGTTCAGGACTTCCGGCGCGCGCGGTTCCGCGTAATCGCGCCACTCGGCCTCCGGAATGGCCGCATGCAGCTTGCGCATTCGTGAGAAGCGATAGAGCTCCCGCATCTGCCGCGCATCTTTGATGAGCGAGTGGGCTCCGGGTGCCGATGGCAAGTGCAACCCGAGCGCGGCCAGGCGCTCGCTCATCCCGCCCATGCCATCCCGCGGCATGGACATCGGCCCGCCGTCCCCGCTGGCGGAGGCCTTCACCGGCGCGGTGACCTGTGGCAGAGCCGGCGGTGATGAGATCGGCACGGGGGCCGGCTGGACCGGCAGCGGACGGTCGAATGATTTGACGGAAGTAGACAAAAGGGGCATGACTGCGTCGCCTGGAGGTCAGCGAATGGCGTCGATGCTCGACTTCATCAGGTCGTGCCGGGTTTTGATGTCGAGTGAAGCGCCCCATTGCGACAGTAGCATGTCCGCGGTCAATGGCAACATGGCCGCCAGATCATTCAGGCTCCCGACGGGCCGCCGCGCATGGTCCTCGTACCTGTCGTAGGCGGCGGCAAAGTTGCTCTCGAGCTGCTGTTGAAGGTCATTCATTGGGGGCTCCCGAAGGGCCTCGAAGACGAGGCGCCTGTACACATCGCGTTGACCGTCCAGCGGTCATCGCCTCTTTCAAGTAGGTGTCAGCCACGCGGAGGAAGTTCACGCAAATTCCAATCAAGCCGAGCCGCCGCGCAGGGACGAACTCCGGATCAGGAAACGCTGCGCTCCCTGGCTCAGCACCATCCCCTGCGGTGTGATCTCTTCGAGCCGCACGCCATCTACAAGATCGTCCCCCTCGCGCAGGCGTTTGCCGGCCACCACCAGCAGCCGTTGGCGGGCCACCGGCCCATACAGATGGAGCTGAACCCGCACCCCTTCGATCGCGCCGCGCAGCGAAGGCGGCAGTTCATCGATTGTCAGAAAGGTGGGAGCGGCCCGAGCAGCCGGCGCTGCAAGCATCGCCGTGGCGACGGACGGCGTCGGCGCATGCCCCGGCACGGTCACCGGGACGGTGGCGGGCCTGGCCAGTGCGAGGGCCGTTCCCCCGCCGGGTGCTGGGGGCACTTGCCCCGGCACGGCGCCTGGGGGCAGCACGGGACCCGGTAGCGGGAGCGGCGTCGACAGCGAACCTGGTGGCGCGATGAAGACGCCCCTCGGGGGCGACGAGACCAGCGGCAGGCGCCCCCTGGGAACCGCCATGGCGGCGGGTGTCGATCCGGCCGCCGTCGCCACCATTGCGCCATTCGTCGAGCCGGTGGCCCCCGCGCCCGAGGCTACGGTCGCGGCAGCCAGGGGCGGCACGCCCGACACGGCGACAGTTCGCGTCAAGGGCGACCTTGGAAGCGACTGGAGCATCGGGATGTCGGCTTCTTCCGGCAATGACAGGGGCAACGGCACCGCATTCGACGCCGAGCTCGACGCCGCGTTGGCAACGGGTGAGCCTCGCGCCCCCCACATCGAGCCAGCCAGTGCTGCGACGATGGCCGCCGTGACGGCACAGCCCGTCAGGCCACGCCGGGTGCCGAGCCATTCAGGCAGAGTCGGGCCAAGACCGGCATGCAGCGTGGTAGACCAGGGGGTGCTTCGCGCCGCCCGCGTTCTCAAGGCCTGCAGGATGATGGACATGCTCAGACTCCAGGACATTGCCGCAGCTCAAGCCGAGGCGCCAAGGCCTCGGTGCGGCTGGCCAGATGCATAAGCGTGCGCAGGTCACCGACGCCTGTGGTGGGCAGCCCCTCGAGCGCCTGGAACTCGCGCAGCGTCTGCTTGAGGCGCCCCTCCAAGCGGGCCGGAAGCCGGCTGGGGTCCACGCCTTGAGACTGGCCCAGACGGTCGCGCAACCAGCTCACGGCGACGCCGTCAGCACCTGCGTTGACGGCGCCTTGAAGCCCGAGCGGTGGGCGCCAGATCAGCGTGTAGTGCCGGGTCCATTGCGACTCGAGCACGGGGATGGTGACAGTACGCAAGGCTCCGCCTACCTGCAGCACGGCCAGGTGCTTGCGCAGCTGCACCAGGGCCACGTGCGTCTGACGGCCCTTGGCGTCGACCAACTGCAGGACCGCCGGCATGTCGAGTCGCCGCAGCGCCTCGATCTCATCGCGGCCCTGCACGCACATCAGGCCCGAGCGCGCCGCTTGGGTACACGGTTCCACGCCGGTGGGCGGTGCGGGCACGTCCCAGCGTCGCAGCAAGGCCTGGTAGGCCAGGACCGTGCTGCCGCGGCCTGCCATGCCGTCGGGCCAGTCGGAGGGATCTCTCGCGTCGAGACCTGCAGTGCTGGGCTCCAGCACGCCGGGCGCCGACGCGGCGGTGGCGGATGCGACGGGCGTCGCGGCCACTGCCGCCGGGCGTGCGGCGACCCCTAGCGCCGCACCCGCCGCGAACAGCGTGCAGGCCCCCGCCACCCAGGCCATGCGGCGATCCCAGCGCACCGGGACCGGTAGGCGGCCTCTGGCCTCGCTGCAGGCCTCCCTGAGCACGCGCCCTGTCACCGCGCGCCGTCCCTGCGCGAAAGTGGCCAGCAAGGCCCGATCGCAGATCAGGTTGATGACGCGTGGAATGCCGCCGCTCATTCGATGCAGCCGGCCGATCAACCGACGAGGGATGAGCGACTCCTGTCCGCCCGACCGCTCCAGCCGGTGGGCCACATAGGCCGCAACATCCTCCGGTCCCAGCGGGCCAAGGTGGTAGCGCATGCTGATGGCGCGATTGAACGATACATTCTCCGGGCGTGCCAGCACCTCGTTGAGTTCGGGCTGCCCCACCAGCACCAGGCGCAGGCCGTCCTGCCCCTCATGACCGCGGCGTGACAGGCGCAGTAGCATGCCGAGCGCATCGTTGCCCAACCCCTGCGCCTCGTCAACGATCAGCACGGTGGCCCGGTCCTCGCGGCATCGCGCGGCGGCATGGGCGAGGATGCGAGCCTCCCGGTCATCGCCGTCCAGCATCACCCGCGTCTCCATGCCCAGTTGAAGGCAGATGCCCGACAGGAGGTCGTCGGCGGTCCCTCCGGGATTGAAGAGCATCACACCCTGCACGTGCCCAGGCAGCTCGACCAGAAGACGCCGGCACACCGTGGTCTTGCCCGCGCCGACTTCGCCCGTCAGCAGCACCACGGACGCGTCTCCCGTCACCGCATGGTTCACATGCAGCCAGGCATCGCGATGCTGGTTGCTCATGTAGAAGACGCTCGGGTCGGGCGCGATCGAGAAGGGCATCGACCGGAGTCGGAAGTGTTCCTTGTACATATCGGTCCATCCGCAATCGCCGCGGCATCGCGGCACTCCGAGATTAAGTGGATCGACAAAGACGAACGTTCCCAATGGTCACTCGCCGCTCCCCTCGAGTTCAGGCTCTGCAGCGAGGCACGCTTGTGACCACAAAAGACTTGAAATTCCGGCACCCTTCCAGAAGCGCTGTCTGCCAAACTCCGATTGAAGTGACATCACATTCAGATCGAACGGCGACGGAAGTCTGTACGAATCGAGGCAGCCTTTTGCACACCGTCGGCAGACTTGGGTCGCGGCTCCTCGATCTCTTTTTGCGGAACAGGCGGGACAAGTTGGCCGAGCTGTGCACCGTCGATCGCGGCCTCGGGGTCAAAGCCGCTCTTGATCGCATGCTCAAGAAACGCCCTGGCGAAAGCCCAGTCTCCGAGTTTTTTGCAAGCCTTGATCATTGTCCGATAGGTGTGCTTGTTCGGAACAACCTTCGGTTCTAACTCCTGGCCGCGCCCCTTCAAGTGGTTCCACCAAAAAAACACGCCCTCCGGCTTTTCGCTCCTTGCATGTGCCGCGAGCAGGGCGTTGTAGATCTTTATATTGGGTACGACCGGGGGGTCGAAGTGTGGGCCATTTTGCAATAGGTGCTCGAAGCAATAATTGGCACCGACAGGATCTCCTGCCTCGGCGTGAGCCAACATTACGGCGAGGTATGTGGCGTCGTTAGGCACGGCCCGGGGTTCGAAGCTCGCGTCTTGGGAGCACAGGAGCTTGAAGCATTCAGAGGCGCCAATATTGTCGCCTACCTTCGCTTGCGCAAGGAGAACGGCGTTCCAGATCAGGATATCGGGAACGATCGGGCGGGTGAGGGTCGGGCCGTAAGCCAACAGATGTTTGAGGCAGTTAAAGGCGCCACTCGCATCGTGCGCCTGCGTGTGCGCAAAGATCAAATATCTGCAAGTCAAGATGTTGGGTTGGACTGGCGGGATCATCGTCGGCCCGTGGGTCATCAGATGCACAAACAACTTCGCAGTGCCCTTCGCATTGCCCGCCTTTTGGTACGCCAACATCACGGCGTTGTAGGTGACCACATTGGGCACGGCAGGGGGGCACAGCACCGGGCCGTGTATCAGCAGGTGCTCGAACCACTCCAAAGCGCCTTCCGGGTCACGCGCCTTCGCGTAAGTCGAGATGACCGCAGTGTAGACGTAGCAATTGGGGGCCACCCTTGCCCCACCGAAGACGGCGCGACTCAATTCATTCAGACAGGCCACGGCTAGTTTCGGTTGATCAATGCACTCCTTGCTGATGACCGTCGCGGTCATCCTCAGCAACATATCTGCGTTGATTCGGCCGGCCCTGAATTCATCCACAATGCCGCTGTTAAGCGCATACCCCGTATCCGAAGCTTCATGCCCGCCGCCAATACGTGACCGATCAACAGCGGGCGCCCCAAATCGCCGCACCGCTGGGAGCACGTGGGGCGACGGTCCGATTCCAGGACGACGGGCCTCAATGATCCCCCTCGCTGCGACGCCGGCGGTGATTACATGGCCGGGCCGTAGCCCGCTTACAAAGGGTGTGTTGATCATTTCTACTTTCTCAATCAACGGTCCGCGGTCAATGGCCCTTGGGTGAATGCATTGATGAGCTGGTTCCCGGATAGTCAGGGGCGGGAACTTTCCAAAGACCGCCACCACCTACCTGTACAGCCAATGTCTTACTTGAGTCGTTTGCAGTTGGTTGAAATGATCGTATGGACGCAACGGTGACCATCGCCCGAGCGTCCTGAAGCTGGAAACTCAAAGGCGCCGGACGGGGGTTCGATTCCCCCCAGCTCCACCAGAGTGCGTGTCACCCGGCATGCAGTCTCGTGGGGCTGACTGGTTTCGACGGCGCATGGCGGTGACGGGCGACGATCCGAGAGGCGACTGCCGTAAGCAGAGCAACCACGTAAATGCTAACGAAAGCCTTTACCTGAAGCAGGCCTGATCGCCCGCTTCGGAGTGACCCGCCAGGGTCCCCGGCCCCTGCATGCGTGCAGGCTCGGCAACAGAAAGGTCGGGACCTTCTTCCAGGCTGAGGCCTGTTGGCGACAGCCGACACCCCTCACCCCGCCGTGAACTGGATGCCCAAGGTCTTGATGCGGTAGTAGAGGGTATTGGCCGGCACCCGCAGCTCGGCACTGGCCTTGGCGACGGAGCCCCCGTGCAGGCGCAAGGTCTGGACGATGAGGTCCTTTTCGAAGTCGCGCATGCGGTCGCGCAGCGATCCCGGTGCTTCGGCTGCGTCGCCACGGTCGCCATCCCCATCGCCCTCCCCGCCCGTGAACGGCGCGCCGCCCAAGTCGGCAAAACCCGAGGGACCGGCCCCACCGCCGTCGAGGTCGGAGGGCGCGCTCCGGCTGGGCGCTGCCGCAGCCAGGCCGCCATCGTCCAGCGGCGGCAGGCCCAGCACATGACGCTCCGCCGCATTGCGTAGCTCCCGCACGTTGCCTGGCCAGGTATGCGTCAGCAGCAGCCTGCGCCCTTCGGCGCCGAGTGGGGGGTTGGGTAGCTGGTGGCGTTCCGCCGCCTCGGCCGCGAAAGCGGCAAACAAGGGCACCACGCGTTCGGGCGAATCGCGCAATGCGGGCAGGCACAGACGCACGACGTTCAGCCGGAAGTAGAGGTCCTGCCGGAATCTCCCCGCCTTGACCAGCGCCGGAAGTGGCACCTTGGTCGACGCCAGCACACGAAAATCCGCACGAATGAAACGGCTGCCGCCCAGCCGCTCCGACCCGCGCTCCTGCAAGGCACGCAGCAGCTTGACCTGCGCGGCCAGCGGCATGCTGTCAATCTCGTCCAGATAAAGCGTGCCCTTGTCCGCCAGCTCGAATTTCCCTTCCCGGGACCGCGCCGCGCCGGTGAACGCACCGGCCTCATGGCCGAACAGCTCGCTCTCCGCCAGATGCTCCGGAATGGCGGCGCAGTTAATGGCGATGAACTTCCCATGGCGGCCGGACCATTCGTGGATTTCGCGGGCGAGTGCGTCCTTGCCAGCCCCGGTCTCTCCCTGTAGCAGCATGTCCACAGCCAGCGGCGCCAGACGCCGCGCGGCCTGCCAGGCAGCCGGTTCATGCAGGACTTCGACGACACTAGCGCCTGCTTGCGCAGCCGCGATCAGGCGATCCATGAATGCCCTCCCTTTGCCACCGAAGTCGGGGACTCGCGAGGAACCATGGCCCGCTTGGGTCCACTTACCGCCAATGGCCCACGGCGACATGGCGGTCTCCCCCAAAAGTCCCGCGCAAGCCCTTGCCGATATTCACTACCGTTGCGAAAGGCCGTCATGGACGCCAGCTCCGAATTCGTCCCGATCGACCAAGGCCTTGCGGAAGGCGACGCCGCCGCGATCAATGCCGCCTCCGCCGTCCCGGCCCGGCGGGAGGCTTCAGCGCCCGACCTGCTGCAGCTGCTGGCGGCGGTCAGCAACGGCAACCACGCGGTGACGGACATCCACATCGAGCAGGACGAGTTGCCGATGATCAAGTCCCCCCGCGGCTGGCGGCCGCTGGAGTGGGGGCCCATTCGAGAGGAACAGTTGTATCCGCTGCTCGGCGCCATCGATGAGGACTGGCGGAGCCGTCTGCGCGTGGGCGCGATCGATCGGCTGCTGGCGCTGCCCACCAGTCGCATGCGCTGCAACGTGTACTGCATCAAGGGCGGGCAGCGCATCGTGCTGTCACTCCGTTGCCTGCCACTGCGGCCGCTTCCGCTGGACCAGACGGGACTGCCGACCTACGTGCGCTCGGCGCTGCTGGAATCCAGCAAAGGCTTGATCCTGCTCACCGGACCGACGGGCTCCGGCAAGACCACCACGGCTGCCTCGATGATTGACCACATCAACGCCACACGAAGCGCGCACGTGGTGACGATCGAGGAACCCATCGAATACCAGTTCAGCCGTGCCCGCGCCCTGATCTCGCAGCGCGAGGTCCCAACCGACACGCCGAGCTTCGGCACGGGGCTGCGGGAAGCGCTGCGCCAGAAACCCGATGTGATCATGGTCGGCGAGGTGCGAGACCATGAGGCCGCCGATACCGTGCTGCATGCGGGCGAATCCGGCCACCTGGTGCTGGCGACCATGCACACCAGCAGCGCCATGGGCGCGATTTCCAAGCTGCTGTCGTTCTTCCCGCCGGAGCAGCGAGACCGACGCGCCGCCGCCCTGGGCGCGTCGCTGCTGGGGGTGGTCTGCCAGAGCCTGGTACCCGGAGAAAGCGGCGAGAACTACGTGCTTGCCAGCGAGATGATCTTCAACAATCACCAGCAGGCCACGCCCTTCATCGAGGACGCCTCGCGCTTCCACCTGCTGGGTGACTTCATGCGGCGCAAGGAGGACAACATGTCCCGGTCGCTCAACGACAGCCTCGCGCAACTGGTCGCCGCCCGCAAGGTGTCGTCCAAGGATGCGCTGCGGGCCGCCTACCTGCGGAGCGAACTGCACGAGATGCTGAGCCACATCCGCTGAAGTCACAATCGCCTCCGAGGCCGGCGCGTGACAGCGCACGCCGGCCAGGCGCCTTATCGTTCGGTCCATTGCCCGCGCAGCTCCGGCGGAAGGTTGGCGTACACGCGCCGGGCATATTCCAGACCGCGCACCGGATTGGGTGTGTTGTAGGCGGCGATCGCCGCCCAGGTCATGCCGCGGGTACGGATGTTGTCTGCCAGGATCCACGCCCCCACCTCGATGCTGACACAAGGCTCGTACAGGTCCTTCTCCTGAATCCCGAATCGAGCCAGTTTCGGCAACCAGCTGCTGTTGATCTGCATCAGGCCGATGTCGTAGCTGCCATCGCCGTTGGCGCGGTTGATGGCTTTGGGCTGCAGTCCGGATTCGGTCTTCGCAATCGCGTAGAGCAGCTGAGGGCTCACGTTGTACTTCTGCGCCGCCTGCTCCCAGCACGCCAGTGCCGGCCCGGCCAGACTCAGCGTCAGCGCCAGCCCGGACAATAGCTTCGCGGACAGGGCCGCACAGGAAGTGTTGAGGCGGCGCGGTGGCCGAGCGCTTGCGTTGCGAGTCATCTCCAGGGTCCCGATGTGGTCAATAGGTCAAGTCGATGGACCAGTCCATCTGCAGCGGTGTGAGCTCCACCACGTCGCCAGCGGCATTGCGGTAATTGGCCCGGTTGTAGAAGTTGCCGGCGTAGCTGGACCGGTAGGTGGTCCAGAAGACCTGCATGCGAAGCAGGTAGCCGTCACGGTTGCGCGGCACGGCCTTGGAGACCGTCACCGCCAGTGTCGAGATGTCGTTCACCAGCCGAGGCGACATCGCCCGGTTGGCCGCCAGCACACGGCCCGTGTCCCGGTCCACCACCTGGACCAGCAATGTCATCTGCGCGGTGCCGGCTGCACCGCTCACGTTGCCGTTGCTCATGGCGGCGTTGACGTTCGTGATGATGAGGCCGTCCTTGGTCGGCGTCAGTTGCCGTTCCACGGCAGCGGTGACGGTGTCGTTGGGCGCGTCGTACTGGAACGGCCCATCGTAGAAAGAAGTCCCTGCCGGATAGGCGAGGTAGCCGGAGCGCATCACGACGCTGCTGCCGGTCTCGGTGTAGGCGAGTTCTTGCGTGGCCTGGGAGCGCCAACGCCCCTCTCGGCAGGTCAGGAGCAGCCCTTCCGCCGTGCGCGAAATCAAGCCATCCCGGGCACAGGCCTGGCCCACCACCTCCACGCTGGCCACGCGCAGGTAGTTGCCGCTGGAGACCCCGGGGACGTCGAAATTGCCGTCCTGGTCGACGGCCAGCGCCTGCCACGCACTGCCGGTCCAGGCGAATGCACGCGAGGTGTCGACCGTCAAGCGCACGTCGCCCACGCCATTGCCGGTCGCGGGCAGCGAGGCGGCATCCGGCACCGGGTCTTTCCAGGACGCGGATCCCTGGCGCCGCCAGACGCCCGCCTGGCAACTCAGCACCACGCCGCGAGCATCGACCGCCACGCGCCCCGTGGATGCGGTGTCCGCAGCGTTGCACAGCGGGTCGGCGGCGTCGTTCTCCACGGCGACGCCACGGCCCCGGAAGGCAATCGGCTGCGACATCGCATTGAGTTCGGGGTGTCCCGGCACCTCGTTGCGATAGAGGTAGTCGACGGCGCTGGTGTCCGGCCCGTCGAAGAACAGCGCCGAGGCCAGGCGATTGGCCGGCGTCAGTGTCCCGCCGCCAGCGCCGCAGCTCACCGTGAACGGATTGAGGTTGACGCGCCAGGCTCCGAAAGCACCCTGGGCGATGGTGGGCTCATCCTCGGTGATCTGGCCTCCGCCGCGGCCTGCGTGTGCGGCAATGTAGGCAATGTCGCGTTGCGGAATGGACTCTCCGCCCTCCGCCACGATCAAGGCCTGGAGCTTGCCGGGCTGCGCTTGCAGGATGCGCACGCAGGGAATCTGGCCGAACGCGTTCTCGAGCCGGAAGCCTTCGGGCAGCAGATTTAGATCAACCAACGCGCTCAGCGGCACGGCGGCCGGCCCGTCGGCGGTCTGTGACACCAGGTCCGCGTAGTGGGCCCGCACGTAGCGTTCAGCCGCATCCACCGCGGACGCCTGATGCTGGGCCGCATGCTGGCCTCGCGTGTCATTGATGCCCGATTGCACCAGGGCCACAGCGCCGGCCGCCAGGACCGCCAGGATCGCCAGGGCGCCCAGGAGCTCCAGCAAGGTGACGCCCCGTTGGCGCCGCGCCTGTCTCTGGCAACGGCGCCCGCCCGGCGACCCTTCGGCGGCAAAGACTGCGCGCATGCTCACTCCCTCGCGGCCAGCCACACGGCGGCCCCGTCCGGAATGTCCGCTGATACGGCGATGCCGGTGTCGCCAAGGTCCGGCGACATCAGCGTGCCGGTGGCCGCATGCGCCTGCCCGACCAGCATGGACCCACCGGCCAGGCGACGCATCTGCATCAGCAGGTCGGGGGGCGCCACCCCGTCCAGATAGACGATCACCAACCGCCCGTCAATGCGCGCATGGATGCCGGGCGATGGATGCGCCCAATCCGGCAATCCAAGATCGCCCTGGGCCAACGCGCCCTCGAACGATGGATGCGCCCGGCTAAAGGCTACTGCGGCACTCCGGACGGTGGCCATCGACTCCGCAGTCGAACGTGATCGCAGGCCCTCGACCTCCCGCGCGTCGTGCCGGGCATCCAGGGCCATCCAGCCGATCGCGGCGGCAGCGCTCACCAGCATCGCCTGCGCCCACATCAGACCGTCTCCTGCTCGGTGTGCACGGACTTCATCGCGCCGTCCAGGTCACGGTGTTGGCCGTCGCATCGGTGCACTGCTCCGCCGCCTGCGCCGGGCTGACCGGTGGGGTCAGCCCCGCCGATCCGTTCACCGAAACGCCCATCCACTCTCCCGACGTGGCGACCAGCTCCACGCACGTCTGCTGCGGCACGTTGCCATAGCTGATGTCGAAGGTGGTGGATGCACCGGTCACGTTCACCGGTCCATTCCAGGCGTTGGTGACCGCGGTGCCGTTGACCGCGAGCGTGGAAGGAAAGACCTTTGCACGGATCAACACCTCATTGAGGCTGCCCGTGCCATAGGCCCCGGCCTGACTCATGAACAGGCGCTTCACACCGGTGCTGATGGCGGCGATCTCTTCCTGGGAACGATTGGACCGTGCACCGCTGAACGCGTTGGTCAGCAGAGCCACGGCGCCGACGACTATGGTGGCCGCGACGCCAAGGAAGGCAATGGCCTCCAGCAGCGAAGCGCCTCTCTGCTCTGCACGACGCGAGAGCGGTGGCGGTGAAGCGGGACGGACCTTCAGGCGGCACGTCGATGGCGAAACGATGGACAACATCGGGAGCTCCTTCATCACTGGCAGAGGCGGGTTCGGAGGGGGAATCAATGCATCAGGCGGGTCGAGGACACCACCTGCTCCTGGATACTGAACATACCGACGGCGAGCCAGGCGATGACCGTGGTCAACAGCGCAATGGCCAGCCCGTTCGCAAGCTTCATCTGGGCCGAGATGCGCGCCACGCCGTCCTCCATCCATTCGTGCGCCAGCCGTTGCAGCACCTCGGGAAAACCGCGGTACTCCGAATACACGCAGAGGTCGTCCACGATCTCCGCGGACGGGAAGCCATAACCGGCATGCCGCAGCGCCTCGCCACAGTTCAGGCCGGACTTCACGCCGAGCAACGCGCCCTCGAGACGCTCGCGCAACCAGGGCCCGGCCGACTCGCATTGCCGGTAGAGGGCTTTCTCGACGGTAATGCCGGCTGCCAGCAGGGCGGAAAACGCCAACAGGAAACTGCTGCCGCTGATCAGCCGGTAGATCGAGAAGGGTGGCACCCGCTCGACCCAGAGCCGGGAGCTACCGCTCCAGCGCGGCAAGGCGTAGGCGACAAGTCCGAAGGCGGCCAGCAGCGCCAGCACCGCCAGCGGCATCCACTGCTGCACCCACAAGGACATCCAGTGCAGCCCGCGAGCGGCGCCATGCCACTGGGCAGGATCCCCCAGCCGGGCGAACTCCGGCACCACCCGCGTGCCGAAGAGGTAGATGTAGCCCACGATCGAACACAGGATGAGGATCGGATATGCCGCCCCGCCTATCACCGCGCTGCGGATGCGGCGAGAGGTCTGCACCACTTCCGCCGCCGCCGCGAGGCTCGCTTCCAGCCGGCCCGATTGCTCGCCGGCCTGCACCAGCAAGCGTTCTGCGCGAGGCGCCCAGTCGCTCATGCCGTCCGACAGCATGCGGCCACTCTGCACCGCGCGCTTCCACTCGAACAGGACGATGGCAAGGGGTTCGGACGGCCGCCGGCCACGGAGCGACGCGCGCTGGTAGAGGTCATCCAGCACCCTCACGAGCGGCAATCCGTTGGCCAGCATCGTGGCAATCTGGCGATAGACGCGCAGCCGCACCGGCTCGGTGAAGACCAGACGCGCCCAGGCACGGTGGAGATCAAATCGCAAGGTCGACCTCCTGGACGTACATGCTGGGCGCCAGGCGCCCCACGGCCCGCTCCGCCATGGCCGGATCAACAATGCCTTCGCGGACCTTGGCGATGGCGTGCTCGACCATCGTAAGGCCGCCCATCGCGTCTCGCCAATGGCGGATGGCCGCGGACTTGTCGCCAGCGCGCAGCAGTGCGCAGAAACGCTCGTCGGGCGCGATGACCTCAGCGAGTACCGTGCGTCCGATCGTGCCTCGTCCGCCACAGGCCATGCACCCGGTGCCGACGACGCGCACCGCAGTGAGGTCCTGGCCGATGGTGGCGTGCAGTCGTTCCTGCAGTTCGGGGGAGGGGGTCTGGCGCGCCAAGTCGCTGCCCAGCGGCTGGCAGCATGACGGGCACAGACGCTTGACCAGGCGCTGGCTGATAAGCCCCGTGATGATGCTGAGGTCCGCCACCATGCGCAGCGGCAGGCCGATGTCCTCCAGGCGGTCCACAATGCCAACGGCGCTGTTGGCATGGACCGAACTCCAGACCTGGTGGCCGGTCATCGCTGCGCGCAAGGCGCTGCGAGCCGAGGCCATGTCCCGGATCTCGCCGATCATGATGGTGTCGGGATCCAGCCGCATGGCATTGACGATGGCCGCCGAGAACAAGCGTGCACGATCTTCCTCGCTCGCCGCGTTGACCAGCGGGGTCTGGACGGCACCGGCAATCGGATATTCGACCGGGTCCTCCACGGTGATCACATGCAGCCTGCCCTCCTGCTGGGCCAGCTGACCGAGCAGCACCCGCTGCAGCGTCGTCGACTTCCCGGAGCCCGCCGGGCCGCTGATGAGGTTCATGCCGGTCGGCTGCTCGCGCAAGGTCTGCAGCACGCTGGCCTGCGCCGGCGTGAAACCGAGCCGGCACAGATCCAACGTCTCGCCCGCATCGTTGTAGAGCAGCCGAAGCACCATCAGCCAGCCTTCGCTGGTCGGCGTGGTGGCGATGCGAACGCCGATCAACTGCTCCGGAAGCTTGTCCCGGTCGGCGATGGCCGCGTCCTGACGCTCGGTGGGCTTGTAAGCGTTGTCGGAGACGCTGGCCATCGCACCGTACAGCGTGGCGAGCAGCCGTGCCCCGTACTCGCGGGTGTGGCCGCCGATGCGTTCCAGGTCGTTGTGGATGCGGAAATAGACTTCCGTCCCCAGCTGCTTGACCCGGATGTGGATGTCCGAGGCCTGGGCTGAACACGCGGCGGTGAGCAGGTCCTTCGCATCTTGCTGCATGCGCGTGTGCTCAGGATCGAACTGCGCGCGCGAGGCGCCGCGGTAGTGGCGACCGATCACCTCGATGGGCACGGAAACGATGCGGCACGCATGACCGAGATGACGAAGACGCGCCTGGTAGGACAGGACATAGGCATTCATCGCCTGCCCTTGCGCGATCAACAGTTGCCCGTCCGACAACAGGCAGACGAACTTGCGTTCTTCCTCGCCCGCTGCAAGCAGTCCGGAGGCGCTGAGCACTTCCACGGGCATCGGATCCGCCCGCGCCATGTCACGCAACGATGCGGGCGCGTTCATCGCGGGCTTCCCGGGTTCAGGTTGCCATTGGGCTGAGGGCCGGCCATCGAAGGCGCTGGGGGCACCATGGGCGCGAGTGCCGGCAGCCCCGTCATGCCGCTGCTTCCGGGTGCGGGGAACGGACTGCGCGCCATCCCCAGCGAAGTCGCAGCCGGGCGCAGCCCCTCTCCGAGGTCCGCGGCGGCCCGGAGGCGCAGCTGCTTGCGCCCGGCCGTCATGACCGTGACCCCCGTGGCGGCGATGGCGACCACCCGGACGCCGTCCGGCAGAAGGTCGCCCACCACGACGTCGAGCTGGGACCCGTTCTCCATGGCCAGGGTCGCGCTGACGCGCCGCCCCAGCCCCTCGATGCCCAGGACCGTGGGCAGACCGTTCTGCCGGTAAGGGGCCTGCCGATCGATATCGGCCTGCCGCGCCGCAATCTGCGCGCGCGTCTCGGCCACGCGCAGCCGGGCCTTGAGCACCACGTGCTCCGCCTCGATCTGTGCAAGCTCCTCCGCAGTGGTGCCGGCATGCGCCGGAGGCGCCATCATCACCGCAACGCCCACCGCTGCCGCGAGCAGCCAGAAGCCACCCAGACGGGGCGTTCCCTCATTTCGCATATGCCACTCCTTCGACAAACCAATCTCCGTCGCGATACAACAACTTCTCGAGCCGCACACCCGGCTGGCTGAGCGCCGAGGCAATCTCCGCCAGTGGCAAGCCCCCGGCGCGCAGACTGAAGGGGAAGACCCGCCACGACGGCGGCTCCGGCGTGAATTGCTTGAGACCAGGCAGCGCCGGCGCCGCGGGCCCGGGCGCGGACGGCGCCTTGACCTCCAGGCGCAGCCCCAGGCGCTGGAAGCGGCCCACCAATGGCGGCAGCAGACGCCGGCTGTCCATCAGCTCCTCATTCAGGCCCGCCGACGCGGCAATGGCCTGCGTCCGGCTTGCGGTCTCTCCGTTGAGGTCCACGATGGCGTCCGGCCGTTGCTCGAGCAGGTAGGACACCATCGACTGGCCCCGGGACCATTGATGCGTGGCCTGGTTCGGAAAGCATCGATACTCGTCCAGCTTCCAACCGCCCGGGGCCACGACCTCCAGCAGCTGCGCGCATGCGCGCGCCATCTCCCTGGGCATCGGCTTGTCCGGCCAGGGAGGACGCGGCTGCTTCTGGTCGCGCGAGCGGCGCTCGTCGGCAGCCAGGCGTGCCTGATCCAGTGACAGCCTGGCCTGCGTGGCCTGTCGCTGCTGCCACCACACCGTCCCTCCCACAGCCACGCCAACAAGCGCCAGGCAGGCGACGGCCAAGGCCCGTTGGCTCTTGCGCTGCACAGGACGCAGTTCCGCCGATATGCCCGACCACCAGCGCGGTGCGGCATGGCGGGGCAACACGTCGGCCAGCGTCACCGCCTCGAAGTTGTGGAAGCCCTGCTCAGCCAGGCTGGCATCGCCGATGACCGCATTCCAGCCCCCCAGGGCGTAGTCCGCGTGCAACCGGTCGAGCACCTCGTCTCGCGTGCCGGCGAAGTCCCCCGATGGCAGGAAGCTCTCCTCCCGCACCGCAAGGTAGGCCCAGCGCTGCTCATCCAGCCGGAGCGCCGCTAGCCAGCTGGAGGCCGGCTGCCGGGTGCCGTCCACCGCCACGCCACGCGTCGCAATGACTCCAGCCACCAGGGCACCGAGCGACAGCAGGCCGGGCTGGCCGCCTTCGCGGGAACTCGCGAATCCTGCCTGCGCCAGGCCCAGGTCCTTGCGCAGGACCATCAAGTTCATATTCAGCTTGCGCGCGAGTTCGGCCGCCTCTGCGCGCAGTTCGCGCGGATGAGACAGCGACTGCCACAGCAGTCCGCTGGCATACCGGCGCTTGCGGATCTCGGTGATGACAAGCATCTCGACTCCTCAGGCGCCTGGCATGGTGATCGGCGTGATCAGGATCACGATCACTTCCTTGTTCGAACGGGCGCCGACACCCCCGCCCAGCAGGAAGTTGGATGGATGCCCGGTGCCTTGGCGATCGACGTTGTTCTCAAGCTGCTCGAAGCCGCTCACCACCAGCGTCTGCCCGGACTTCATGGCCACGCGCTGCAGGAAGTTGCGGGTATCGATCTCCGGGGTCTGGATCTGGCTGCCGGTGGTCGCTCCTGTACTGCTGACCGTCTGGATCCGGCGCAGCGTGGAGATGTCGGTGGAGAACTGCAGGATCACCGTGCCGTTGTCCAGCAGGTTCGGTAGCACCGTCATCGTGAAGCCCGAGGTCACCACGCCCGGCGTCAGGCTGGTGGACGAGCCCACATTGGCACTGATCGTCGTCTGCGACGACTTCAAATAGGCCGTCTGGCGCGCCACTTGCACCGGCACCGGCTGGTGATTCAAGGTGGCCACCGACGCCGAGGTTTCCTTGCGGACCTTGCCCTGCGTGGACAGCGCACTGATCATCACTGACGAACCGGCGAACTTGCTGTTGGCCGTGTCGAGAATGCTGGCGGAGAACGATGTGCTCCCCTGGCCGGCGCCGAAGGTGCTGCTCACCCCGTACTGGCGGAAAAGATCCTTATACACGAGGTCCCAGCGAAGGCCGTAGCTGTCCTCGTCCGCCACGGAGACCGCCAGCACCGTGACGTTGATCATGATCTGCTTGGAGAGTGTCCGGTTCTCCCGCTCGATGAATCGTTCGACCCGATCCAGGATGGCCGGTGTATCCGTCACCGTGAGCGTGCCCGTCGCAGTGGAGCTGACCACCGTGCCGCTGGGCGACAGCATGGCCTGCACCGATTTCTCGAGGCTCGCAAAGACCGAGAGCTGCGACCGCACCGCCGTGGCCTGTCCGTTGCCGGAGGCCACTTCGCCGCCCACTGCGGACGTCATCCCCGTACTGCCACCCAGCGGCCCGCCGGCAACGCCAGAGTCGGAGCCCGCACGCGAACCCACGTTGGCACTCAGCGCCGAATCCCCCGGCACTGCGTTGATCTGGAAGCTGCGCGTGTCCACATGCAGGAACTCAATTGCGCCCTGGGTGTATTTCCACGAGACGCCAAAACGGGTCACGCCCAGGTCCAGCAGGCCCTTGAGATCTCCCGCGCGATACACCAGCGACAAGCCGCCGGGCTCCCAGCCCACCGTGGGCCCGGACATGCCCGCGGGCAAGGGCTGCTGCAGTCCATTGGGGGGCGGCACGGTCAGCTGGCCGCTGGCATTGGCCAGCGGTGCGTTGCCGCGCATCGCGGGACGTCCATTGGCAGCCATGTCCGTGGCGTCGGCGGTCACGCGCGTCGGCACGCCGCTCATGGCGGTGATGCGTTCCGCGAATTCTGCCAGTGAGCGCACACGGCGATTGAACGTGACAGGTTCGGAGAACACCGGCGGCAGGGACGACGCTTCCTGAAGGCGCACGCTGGACTTTCCGATCCAGATGCCCTCGTTGATCTGGACGCCGTCTCCACGGCGGTCGTCCACCACCTGACCGACCTGCCTTGACTGGACGGAGGCACGGCGATCGGCCTCCCGGCTCTCCTGGTCCAGGCGTTGGGTCAGTCCGGTGCAGCCCGCGAGCAGCACCCATGCCGTGGCGCTTGCCGAGCGGACCCAGCGTGCGAGATATGCGGCGCTCATTCCTTGCCCCTCGGAATCACGCGCAGCACCCGGTTGCCGCGGTAGAACACCGCCTTGGGCGGCACGTCTGCCTGGCTCAGGCTGCGCACGACCACGGCAATGGCGTCCTCGAAATTACCCTCCACATCCGCGGGCGCCACGATGGGATAGTCCACGCCCATCTCCCAGAACATCTTCCACCCCGCCTCACGTGACCAGCGGTCCAGAGCGCCGCGCAGGGTCTGATCCTCGGTCTGGAGCACCCACCCCTCTCGCGCGGCGGTCTTGGTGCCGTGTACGGACACGCGCTCCAGCACCACCGCCTCGGACGTTGCGGGCGCAGGCAGCGCGTCGACCTCCATGGCGACGGGACGCATGGCGGGGTTGTTGCCGCCTGCGCTTTCGGGGTTGACACGTCCCTTAGCCCTGTCCTTGGTTTTCAGCGATCGAGCTGCCTGCCCGGTCGTCACGGCGGATGTGGTCTTGGCTGTCGGCTTGGGCAGCGGTCTCAAATCATTGGAGGCCACGCGCACCAACACCAGGCGTGAACCCGTGGCGATCGTGACGGCCACACCAGGCACGGCATTCAGGGCTTCCTCGAGCGCATCGGCCCAGGACTGGTCCGCGCCCCAACTCACCGGTGCCGACAGGCGCGACGCATCCACGCCGACCCAGCGCACGCTGTAATCGGGCGGCACGAGTTGCTCAACGGCCTTGCGCAGTGGCACGCCGTTGCCGCCCGGCGCACGGACAGGCAAGGCGGCCCGCTCCGCGCCTACCGTCATCACTGCGGGCTCTTTGCTTGCGACCGGCGCTTCCACCGGCGGCGGTGTCGGCCGCGACGCGCAGCCGCCGGCCATGACGGCGGTGATCATCACCGCCGTCCATATACCGATCTTGGGATCTCTTGGATTCACGCCGGTCTCCTCATCATGTCCAGCAGATCGCCGGACGTTCGCTGACAGATGCAGCGGGTCATAGGTGGACACAGGGACCACCCAGTTCCCGCGATGCATGGCGGAAAGTTGCGCTGGCCGCGAGCGGTGGGCAGTGACAGCCACTCGGTGGCAGCGCGTGATCACTGCCACAAGGGAGGGCAGCCTCACTCGAAAGGGTGGAAACGGACGCATGACGGACCTTGAAAGCAAAAAGCCCCCTGACGGCGCCATGGCGCAATTCAGGGGGCTGATGTAGCCGAATGTAAACCAGCGATGCTGCTGGTGGGGTCGGTTGTTGTCGTGCACATCGACGCCCGGTGCGCAGGATATGGAGTTCACTCCATGCCGTCAATCGCGGGCCCGTGTCGGTCCTGGGACGGTGCCGCGCCGCTCTCGTCAGCCGAACAGATTGGCGGGAACTTCGGCCCGCAACGGGACACCTACTGGCACCACACCTTACGGCGAGTCACATGGTGCCCACACAAGAATTGCTGATGCGCATTGAGCGCGAGAGTGTCACAGCGCCGGCGGTGCTGCTCAGGCATCGCATCGCGATGGTCAGAGGACTCGCACACGCCTCTGAGGGCGAGTGCAGTAGCGATCTGGCCGAGCACGCCCGCGCCCTCCTGCTGAAGCTGGAACAACGACTAAGCGAGGAATGCAGCGAGCATCAGAGCCTGCGACGACTCGACTATCTTTCGCCCGGCCTGCGCATTCCCGTCGATGACGCCGCGGGCCTCTGCCTTCACGACGGGGACTGGCTGCCACGCGACCCTGTACGGACCTGGGACGTGTCGAGCTTGGCGCGGGGTGCCGCACGCCAGCACCACCTTTCCCTTCATGGAGTTTCCGATGAGTGACTATGACCGCCTGATCCAGGAGTTCTGCAGCCTGGCCGGACTGCCCGATGCGAAAGCCATTGGCACCGGGTCCCCAATCGAGGTCGACGGCGTAACCTGTTCGGTAACGCCCAATCGTCAACGTCCCGCGGAAGCGCTGGTCGTCTATGTCGAGTTCGGGGGCGTGCCTTCCGGCCGTGAAGCAGAGATCCATGCCGAACTGCTGTCACAGAACTACCTGGGCTCGCCAGATAGCGGCGTGATCTTCGGCTACTCGGCCCTGACCCAGCGCGTGATCTGCATGCAGCAGCTCACCACCGCGGAGTTGACCGGGCAACGCCTGATCGACGTGCTTCATCACATCGCGAGCAAGGCGGAGGAATGGCGCCGTACCTACTTCCTCAAGCCGAAGGAGGACGTCCGGCCCGCCCTGTCTGGATCTCTGTCCGGCGGTGCGCGAGCGCTGCTGGGGTCGCGAGAGCTCGGCAGTCGGGGCGCATGATCGTTGACAGGCGTCCTCGTCCTTCGCTGTCATGTCTGAGCGGCTGCGATGATTCCTTTGCCTCGCGGTCTGGCACGCCTGGGCGGTGTCTCGACACCCGCGTCGCTCGCGATGGCGGCGCCGGGGACCTTCGCTTCCGCCGGCCATATCGGCCTGGCGCCGCCGAGCGACCACGTCCGGGCTGCAGTTAACTCTTCGGTGCCGCATGGTGCGCCGCGGGACTGCCTGCGGGCTGCGAACCCGGACGTCGCTTCGGCCGCGCCTGGACAAGATCCGCTGAAGTCGGCCAGCGCGATGCGGCATCTAGCCGCGGGGCTGCTGGACCGGCACGGTGCGGCCACGCCGACCTCATCCGCGGACATCCATGCGACGGCGGCCGCCCTGCCTAAAGCCTTGCGAGCGCTCCGCCCGGGATTGCGGTTCGATGCCGCGCTGCGTGCCGCGCCGCTGGATCTGAAGCGACTGCTGCTTCTGATCGAAGGCCCACAGGACCATGCGCTGCATCGGCTGCCTCACGCGATGCAGGCCGACCGGATGGACGACCTGATGCGCCGGATGCTGATCCAGGTGCCGCCCTTGGCGCCCGAGGCGCTTCGGCAGGCGGTGGTGGCATTGGGAAACATCGGTCTGCCGCGTCACAAGATTCTCGTGAGCGCAGCGAAATGCCTGCATGCGCCAGGCCAGGTGTCGACCCTGCTCAGTTCCGATCGCCAGCTCTGGACGCAGTTCGACGCCACAGGGCGACGTGAACTGCTGGCATCCCTGGCGGGACGGCTGGCCTTGCTGGCACCCGCCAGGCGTGCGCCCATGGCCATGGAACTATGGACGCTGGTGACGCTGCATGATGGCTCGGCCGAGACCAGTCTTCAGTGGCGTGAGGCTCTGAATGATCGGCCTGGAGACGGAAGATTGGCGGCCTCCAGCGAGACCGCCCTGACGCGTTTTCACTCGCTCTCACATGACCCGGTCGCCCTTCCAACGCCCGCCGACATGCAGCACCGTCGTCATGCGCCCGGCGTCAGCGCGGCGCTCGCGCACTTCGGCTATTGGCTGCATTGCCAGCAGCACGCTCCGCTGGAGCGCTTGCACAGTCTGTCCGATGCCGCAAGTTGGCGGCTCATCGACCACTATACGAGCGATCCGCTGGCCGCGAGCACCACGCCGCGGTCCGAGCCCCACGACGCGCTGCTGCTGGAGCAACGGGTGCGGCAGTTCAATGATGCGCTGAACCTGACATGACGGCCGCTTGATCGCATGCGCTCCGGGAACACCCTGCGGAACGCTGCCTCGCACGACGCCACCCAACAGGCGCCGTGCGTCGGATCGTCCGATCGTGGCCAACAACTGTTCATGGAGATCCATCGTGGCCCCACCTCGTCCCCGCATTTTTGGTTCGACGCCACTCGCGTCAGCGCATCGCCTGGCGTTGACGTTGCAAGTGGCGGCCGCCGTGCGTCGATGGCTGCCGCGTCCGGCGACGCCCTCCCCGGCTGACGTCCACGTCACGCGCTTTTCTGCCAGCGCGCTGCCGGAGTTGATGTCAACAACCTCGCCGGTCTCGCTTTTCATGAGCCATCAGCATATGGAAGCGCTTGCGCACCTGCGCTACGGCCTGGATTGCGCGGGTGGTGTCGTGCTGCTCACCGGCGCCATCGGCACGGGCAAGACCGCCGTGTGCCGGGCGTTCCTGCGCGAGCTGCCGCCCCAGGTCCAGGCCTTTCATCTGGCACGCCCGGGATCCGACCGGAAAAGCCTGATGATCGACATCTGTCGCGGCTTCGGACTCCACGTCGATCCGGCCGCGTCGGAGCGCGCACACATTGATCAGCTCAACGAATTGCTGTTGCGCAACGAGGCGCAGGGGCACCGGACGATGCTGATCGTCGATGACGCACAGCGTCTCTCACCGGATCTTCTAGAGCAGCTCAGACTCCTGACCAACCTGGAGACCGACCGTTGCAAACTGCTGCAAATCGTGTTGGTCGGCCAAACCGGCCTGCGCGACCTGCTGGAGCGGCCGGAACTGCGCCAGCTGTCGCAGCGTGTCGTCGCTCGCCATCATCTGGTCCCTCTCGCCCGCGAAGAGATGGTCGCCTACGCTCATCACAAGCTCGATGCGTCCGGCATCGCTGGACTGCGTTTGTCACGACGCGCGGCCTGGACGCTCCATGCATGGACGCAGGGGGTGCCACGCACGGTGGATCAACTGCTGGACCGGGCCGTAGCGACCACGCTGTCCCGAGGCGCCTTGACGCTTGACGCCTCGACGTTGGCGCGGGCGGCCCGCAATATCGGGTTGTCCCACATGAGGATGCCCTGGCCTTGGAGCCCGCAGCTCGCGGGCACCTCGCTGACGCTGGTGCTCGCCTGCGCGGGCGCGGTGGCATGGATCGACCGCGGCGAGAAATCTCACGCAGCGCCGCGCCCGGCGCCCGCGCCATCGTTGACCGCGACGCCGGTGCTGCTGAGGCCCGTGCCAACCCAGCCCCCCCCTGTGCTGATCCCATCGGCCACCGCTGTTTCGACTGCTGCCGGTCCCGAGCCCATGGTCGCCATGCTGCAGCGATGGAGAGCCTCCTCAAGCGACTGGCCCGGCTGCGCGCGCCTGCCCGATCGCCTGCGATGCCTGCAGGGCCGCACATCTCTCCAGGAGCTTCTTGATCTCGACCTTCCAGTCGTTCTCCATCTGTCGGACGAGAGCGGCCGCTCCGGTGACGCCATGTTCCAGGGCATTGACGCCGGACAGGCGCTCTTGCGCTTTGACGACAAGAGCTTGCGGATTCCGGTGGAGGAAATGAAGCAGCGCTGGCGCGGGGACTTCACCGCAGTCTGGTCTTCGCCGCCCGCGTTCAGCCGCCCCTTGCGCCTGGGAGACAGCGGACCCGCGGTGGCCTGGATCCGGAGCTCGCTCTCGCGGCTGCACGGTCGCGTCGGTTCACGGGTCGACGGCACGCGCTTTGATGCGTCTCTCCAGGCCGCCCTGCGCGCCTTCCAGCGCCAGGAGCATCTGGACGTCGATGGAATCGCCGGCATCAAGAGCCTGGTGCGGCTCGCACAGCGCGTGGACGGCGACTCGGCGCGACTGGCGCCCCCCGCATCCCCCTGAATGCAGAACGCCGGCGGTGCGGAGCGCACGGCCGGCGTCGGAGTGTTGAGGGAGCCGGGCCATGCGCCCCCCCTTGCAGCGATTTTCAGGTGGATTGCAGATCGCTGGCGCGAGCCTTCATGGGCTTGGGCGCGGCCTCCTGGGCTTCGGTCAGATCGGGGCTCGCCTCGATCTGTCGCTTCAGATGGGCCCGCGCACGCGAAATGCGCGACCGCACGGTCCCGATCGGAATGTTCATCTCGAGCGCCACCTCTTCGTAGCTGAGGTTGTCGATGACCACGCGTTCCAGCATCTGTCGGCTGTCTTCAGGCAAGGACGGCAGCACCGCGGCCACTCGCGTCATGCGTTGACGCTGCTCGGTGATGTCCATCGGGTTGTCGCCGCCTTCCGAGGGCACGTCCGCCACATCCGCGTCGACATAAACATCCCGGCAGCGCGCGCGCTTGTAATGACCACGCGTCAGATTCAACGCAATGCCAAAGAGCCAGGTTTCGGGGCGCGACTGCCCTTGGAACTGCTCGATGCAGCGCAAGGCTTCGACGAGCGTGTCCTGCACCAGATCCTCGACGTCGTGCGGGTTTCCGACGCGGCGTCGCAGGAAGTTGGCCAGCCGCGAGGCGTGGGTCCGCACGAGTTGATCCAGGTCCTGGATCGTCAGCCGCGCCACGGGCGTCAGCTCGGAAGAATCGGTGGTCGACATGACGGACTTCTTTCAAGACACACGCAGACCGGCGGTCTGCTCGGCCTTTGACAGCGCAACGTCCATGCCACGCCGCGACGAATCTCCAACCCGCTGATTCAAAAGGGATTTATTGACCACCTACGGGTTAGCCCACCCCACCGCCGCTCAAACCTTCGAGTCAAGCGTTTGAGCACTTCCCAGGTTTTGAGAGAACGGTCAGTTCCCGAAGGAATGCGGACATCGATCGGCGCGGAACTTCGAAGCCCGGCTGTGACGAGGTGCAGGTCTGCGCCACCCAACGGGACCAAGCCGCCCGGCCGCTCAACATCGAAAGGATCTGCTCCATGTCAGCCTTGCCTCTTGCACGCGCATCGTCCGTCGAACTGCGCACCATCGTCTCCACGCACACGCAAGACCTCATGCACGCACACTCGTCTTCGGGCGCGCCTGTCATTGCGCTGGCACCCGCCGCCGTCCGGGTGACCCCACCTGACGCCTTGCCGGCAGCGGCCGTCCCGGCGGCTCCTGCAGGCGCCCCCAAACCGCCATTGGGGGGTGAGGAGCCGCTGGCACAGCTCATCACGATGCCCACGGCCGAAGGCGATGGGCCGTCGCACGACCATTCAATCGGCACGGTGGCCTCCCAAGCGGTGGCGAGTCCCACCGAGCCCACTCACTCCCGCAACCCTGCCGTCGTCGCGGAGATGCTCCTTCGCCTGGATACCGTCATCGACCTGGCGCCAGCGTCACCGCAGCGCCACGCCTGTGTACAGGTCCTGCAAAAGGTGTTGGGCAACCTGGACTTCGTGCGGGCACTCACGACTCGCGATGACGACAGGATTCGCCGCGACCCCAACGTTCGTTGGGCGCTGACAGGCGCTCGCGATGTGATCGACCACATGCGGGTCGTCATCGAGGAGAACGAGTCTCGCCTGCCGCCGCCCTTGGCAAAAGCGCTGAAGGCGCGATGGAGGGAAGCGGACTGGAACCTGGCCGACTTTGCGCACGACGCCTCATTGACCTCGCGCATCGCGGCACTGAGCACCGTGCGGGCGGTCAACACGTTCATCTTTCTCGGCGTGCCACTCATGGAGCCCCAACGCAAGACGACGGCGCTGTACGTGGCCGTGTCCGGCAAGAGTGCCGTGCGGGCCATCGGTCTGGGGCGGCGCGCCACCACGCATGCCTGGCAAGTCGCCGACCACTTCATCGGCCGCGATCTGATCAACACGCAGCAGAGCCTGCTGTTCGCCATCCACTTGATTGGCGCGTTAATGCCGCCCGGCCCGGCACGGGACCGCCTGGAGCGAAGCACCAGCGCTGCGCCCTACCTGACGTTCGTGGGTGTCGCCTCGGTGATCTCCGCGATGCTCGCCTTCCATCACAAGGACCTGTCGCGCCTGCTGAACAAGCTCTTCTACGGTCATGCCGCTCCTAACCTGCAGGGACGGGAAACCCTTGGGGATCGGGCGCTGCGACGGCTCGGCAGTCTGCGCGATGCCTTGATGCGGGACGCCCGGCGCACGATGGCTCGTCCGCCTGCCGGGGCGCTGAAGGTGGAGGACCTGCCATCAGAGGTGCAGGACGCGCTGCAGTATCTGCTCAAAGTGTCCGAACGCGCCAGCCACGGGGTGCGGCATCTGGGCCGTGAGATGCAGAAGCTGGGGACACTCAGCGACAGCAGCGCCAAGCTGTTTGGCACCGTCGAAGGCAGTTTCGGCCGGCTGAATGAAAGCATCGGTTTGGTGCTCGGCATTCCCGTCGAGTCGCGCGCGAACGATCAATGGGTGGCCAAAGCGGCCTTGGCCGTATTTGCGCTGGGCGTCTGTGTGGCGCCGGCGGCCTTCCTCAAGGACAACACCATAGGCTTCGTTGATCTCGTCGCGAATGCCGCGTTCGTCTTTCTTGTGATGGCGATGAACGCCGCCGACCCGCACACCCGGCTGGAAGTTTCCGAAGACGACTTCGGACAGTATTGCGGATTCAGCCTGGCGATGACCGGCGTGTGGGCCTACAACCAAGTCAAGCATGACCCGATGGAAAAGACCTGGGCCTCGGCCATGCAAGGCGCGGCCGTGCTGACCGCGTTGGGGAACACTCTGTCCGCTCCCTCTGGGCTCGCGGTGGGCTGGTTGGCAGGCAAGGCGCACCGAGGATTTTCACGGCTTGCCGGGGCAGTTCCCACCCAGCCAGATTGATGCAACTTTCCCGCCCGCTCTGCCACCCATCCCATGACCTTATTTCAATCGGAGCAGAAGCCATGGTTGGCAGAGTGCAAGTCGTCGAGGGTGAAATCGGCACGGTTTATTACTGCGATCTGGATCAAGGTGTCTATGAGGTCACCGGAAAAAACACGTCCAAGCTGGTCACTGATCCCGACAAGATCGCCGCTGGCCAGGGCGTTCGCATCAGCAACTGGCAGAACTTCAAGCTGGAGAACGACCCCAGCGGCCGTCCTGCAGGAACGCCGGCGCAGCCCGTGGGCCCCAACGCGCCTCCCATCCCCGGCGGAGGGGGGCAGCAAGCGCCAGGCGCCAGCACCGGGAGCGAGGGCTCCGGCGTCAACGGCGATGGCGGAACCAGCGGTGCGTCCTCGGGACGCACACCCGAGGGCATGCCCAAGGAACTCTGGGATTACTGCGTGGAGGCTGGTCAGAAGACCAACATCAGCCCCTACATCCTGGCCGCACAGATGGAGCGGGAGAGCAACTTCGGCCGTGGCCTGCAGGGCAGTCCGAGCGCGGGGGATGGCCTCATGCAAGTCGAGCCCGGCACCCGCAGCGGCTATATGGCCAAGTTCCGCGAGCAGATGGGCCACGGGTATGACCACGGCAATCCGCGTGACCAAGTGGAGATGGCTGCGGTCATCCTGAGGGACAAGGGCGGGAGCATTCAGAACATGCTTCAGAAGTACAACGGTGGCGACAACTGGCATCCCGGCGCCACGGACTCCTACGGACGTGAGATTCATGCCGACGCGTATGCGAGCGCCGTCATGTCACGCGCCCGTCAGATGCAAGCGGGTGGCTGAGCGTGCTGGCGCAGGGTTGCAACGCGCCACCTGCTCCAACGCCTCCTGCGTTGGAGCACGTGCGCAGGCAGCGAAGGTTCCTCACTGCGCCTGGACTGTCTCCTCACTGAGAATTCCTTGCTTACGCCGATCCCAGATCGCCTCCAGCGCCGGTGGCGTGTACAACAGTTTTTGAGTCAAGTAGCAGGCCGCTTCAGCCGGCCACGGTAGATCGCTGAAGTTCCAGTAGATCGCGATGCGTTCATGATGCTGCAGGGGCAACTCCCCCGCCTTCAGCCTCGCGACGAAATGCCCTAGCAAGGCAGACTTTCTCTGAAGAGAAAGGTGCCTCATCGCATGCCGCAAGGCGGTGAGGCCTTCGATAGGGTCGGAGAATTGTCTAATGATGTCCAGGGCGTTCTGATCCGGACGCAGGGACGGCGCTCCGCGATCCTCACTGATTTTGAGGACCTCCAGCGGGATGGCGGCCCCGCCCGCCTCATGGCTGCGCACGGCGGTTGATTCCGCGGCGCTCCCGGGTGTCAGACTTGGCGCACGCAGGCCTCGAATACCAGTGAGCCTGCTGATAGGGGGCAGAGAGAGCCAGGCACTTTGCAAAACGTCAGTGACCTTGTCCATATTGAACTCCTTGAAAGAGCTCAATAGGTGATGGGCAGCACGTCCGAGTTCCGTCTGCTGCATCGATCCAATACGCCCCACTCTGGTGTATTGTATCGGGATGAACGCTTCCCCCAATGCACTGCTCCGCCACCTCGAACAACTGTCGGCGGATGCGGAGCCTGGCCAGCAACTGCCCACGATCCGCGAACTGATGCGGCGCTTCGGCGCATCGCAGGCCATGGTGCAGCGCGCCTTCCAGGAACTCAAGGCGCTCGGATTGATCGAGTCGCAGGTGGGGCGGGGCACCTATTTTCTGAGCCGAGCGCCTTCGGGGACTTCCACCACCATAGAGCCCGTGCATTCCATGCAACGACGCACGACCGGCGCAGGCGCGGCGGGACAACATGGCACCGCATCGACCGGGCCTGCGAATGGACCTCGAGCGATCCTGCTGCTTCGTCGATCCGTCAGCGTCGCTCGGGGTCGCCTCCTCGTGGAAGGCCTGCAGCGCCGGTTTTCCGCAGACGGCCATCAGGTTCTGGAGGTGGCCTACAACGACCCCCTGCACGCATTGACCGTGCTGAAGGGCTTGCCGCGCTTTGATGCCTGCGTCGTGCAATCGACGTTCAGGACAATCCCGATCGCGCTGCTCGCGGCGCTACGGGAGAAGACCGACGTCGTCGCGATCGATGGCGCTTCTCTGGCCGGCGCCGATGTGGAGGCCGTGGGCACCGAATGGTCGGAGCCCCTGGCCATCGCGGTCGGTTTGCTGAAACAGCGTCAGCATCAACACATCGCCTTCGCCACGACCTCCCATCCCCTCCTGTCCGTCCAATTGGCTCGGCGACGGCTATCCCATCTTGCCCAGGACTGGCCGGGAATCTCGCTGACCGAAATTGCCCTGCCCCTGCTGCCGGACGAAGCGTATGCCACGGCCCTGGTGGAGCACCTGGCGGAACTGCTTTCGCGCCAGGGGCGATTGCCGTTTACCGGACTCGTGGCGTGGGGCATCGAGGACAGCGCCGGGTGGCGAGCACAGCTGGAATCGCGCGGCATCTCGGTGCCCAGGGATCTGAGCGTCGCCTTGCTCGCGAGACCTGACCTTCCCAATGAGCACGCCCACTTCTTCGATGTCGTCGGTGCAAGCATCGAGGACCAGATCGCGGCCCTGCATGCGGCGGTGACCGAGCGCTGGGCCAGTCCCGGCGCGCCCTTTGGTGTCCGGCTGGTACCAGTGCGAACCCGCGCAGGGCAGTCCATCGCGGCGCCCGCCCGCGCCCGGCGAGCCCTTCCGCGCCAGACCGCCTGACCTCGCGACTCGCGAGTACAGACGGACAGTTCTTCAACCGCGCTCGCCTCTCACCTGCCGTATGACGTCTTCGACGATCGCCGCCGACTCGCCGGTGTAGGCGGCTGGGTCCAACGCGGCTGCGAAGCCGTCCGGAAGCGATTGACCTGCCAGCAGAGGATGCCGTGCGATACGCTCCAACAGGTCGCTCTCGGTGGCGTCCACCTGATGTACCGCGTCGTAGAGGACATGGTGCGCGTGATGCCGTCCGATCAATGACGTCAGGCGCATCATCGCGGCCTCCGAGGCAATCAGCCCGTCGGTCAGCGAAAGATTGCGCGCCAGGGCGCCGGGATGCACGGTCAAGCCCTCCACCAGTCGCCGCAGGGTCTGCGCCATCGACGCGGCCAGGATGGCGATTTCCGGCATCAGGGTGTCGGTGACATTGGTGACGGCCGCGTCCCCTTCGTCCATCCGCACCATCGACTCCAGGGCCACCGGTACCCGCGCACGCAGCATGCGCGACAGGCTCGACAAGAGCTGCGCCGTGGTGGGATTGCGCTTCTGGGCCATGGTGGAGCTGCCCACCTTGCCCAGATGGAAGGCCTCGGACACCTCGCCGATCTCGGTCCGCTGAAGGAAGATCATTTCCTGCGCGATCCGCTGCGCCGTGCCCGCCAGCAATCCTAGCGAGTTGACATAGTCGGCCACTCGATCGAAGGAAGATCGTGACGGCACCACGCTCGGCTGGAGCCCTAGCCGCTCGGCCAGGCGAGCCTCCACCTCCCGCCCCGGCGCCCCGGTCGCGGCATAGGTGCCAATCGCGCCGCCCATACTCACCGTGAACGAACTGGCGACCCGCTCGTCCAGCCGTTGCCGGTCGCGGGCGAGTTCGGCGATCCACCCTGCGAGCTTGAAGCCCAGGGTCATGGGCAGTGCATGCTGTCCATGCGTGCGCCCCGCCATCGGCGTGTCGCGATGTGTCTCCGCCAGCGTGGAAAGTGCGGCAATGGCAGCATCCACATCAGCCACCAAGCAGCAATGCGTCTGCATCATCTGCAGCGAGGTGGCGGTATCAAAGATGTTTTGCGTCGTCGCGCCCCAATGAATGTAGCCTGCGGCCGGTTCACCGCATAGGGTCTCGAGCTGATGCAGAACAGGTACCAGCGGATGCTGGGCAAAAGCGATTTGCTCCGCCAGCTGGCTAATGTTGAACAAGGACGCGTCGGCGCGGGTCTCGATCACTCTCGCGGCCTCTTCCGGAATCAAGCCGCTCCGCGCCTGGGCATGCGCCAGGGCAGACTCCACCGTCAACCAGGCCTGGAGTGTGGCCCGGTCGCTCCATATCGCCTTCACTTTCGAATGAAACCAGTGGGCGGTGATGAACGATTCAAACATGCCGACGTGGGCGGTCCGGTCAAACATAGCGGTGTCTTCCTGGGTCACGCGCTCGGTCCGTCGGACCGATGCCTTGCGTGAACTGGCTCGAAGTGTATCGCATATGTGTGTTGCTACATTACATACAATACACTTAGGCGGCGCGCAGAGGCGTATCAAAACATCAGGAGACACCATTGAACAATGCGCTTACCAGGCGACTGACCTGCATTGGCGGTCTGGCCCTGCTGACTTGCGGAGACTGGGCGCAGGCCCAGTCTTCGCTCACGATCTACGGCATCATCGACCAAGGCATCACCAAGGCGAACCGCGGCACTACTGCGGGCGCCATGCTGCCGGGGCGCGCGGCGCCCGACATCTGGACGATCAAGGCCGGCAACACTTCGCGACTGGGATTCCGTGGTCGCGAGGAACTAGGGGGTGGCTCCTACGCACGCTTCCAGATGGAGCACCGCGTCGCCCTGGACACGGGGACCCCCAGCAACCCCAATGTGTTCTGGCTCGGCCGCTCCGTCGTGGCCATCGGTGACAAGCAATGGGGCGAGGTGTACACAGGACGCGAATATTCACCGGTGTACTGGATTGCGCTCTTTGCCGACCCGACCGCGCTGAGCTATGTCGGCCAGTTGGGCACCACCTACACCTATGCGAACTACACGGCCGTGGCGGCGAGTGTGGAAGCCTCCAACAACCGCTGGTCCAACAGCGTGGGCTATAAGTCACCGACCTGGAAGGGAATGAGCGTCGAGGTGGCCACGGCCCTGGGTGAACGCGCACGCAAACGAAATGACTCCGCCAACATCCAGTACCGGGACGGCCCGGTGTGGCTGGCGGCTGGCACCGACCGGATGGACAGTCGCAACAACATGTCCATCGTGGCGGCCGGTTATGACTTCGGGGTTGTATTCCCCACTGCCACCTACAGCCGCGCGCGGGGAGGATTGGCCGGAGATGCGACCTCCTACGCGCTGGCCGTCCGCGTGCCGCTGAGTTTCGGCCGCGCCTATGGGTCCTACGGCAAGCTTCGTCCCGCTGACAGCCGGGACGCCGCGATGGTCGGCACTGGCGTCGAGTATGACTTGTCCAAACGCAGCCTGCTCTACGCCAACCTTGGCAGCGCCAAGCGCGACAGCTTCTCCCGCACCACGGCCTTCGATGCCGGCTTCAAACACACGTTCTGAAAGGTCTACTAATGAATCGCAGATCCCTGTTGCGCCTGTCTCTCGCCGCCGCGGCGGCCTGTGCCTCAACCGGCGCCTGGTCGGCCTCAAACAGCGCCTTGACGCTGCTCGTCGGCTATTCGGCGGGTGGCAGCGCCGACTTGGTGGCCCGTGTGGTGGCTCCAGAAGTCAGCAAGCAGCTCGGCCGCCAGGTCATCGTGGAGAACATCGCCGGTGCCAGCGGGATGATGGCGCTCACCAAAATGATGAACTCGCCGGCGGATGGCCAGTTCCTCTACATGGGCGGCACGGACACAGTGTTGATCCCCATGGTCAACCCCAAGGTGAAGCATCGATGGGACGCAGACCTCGTGCCCCTGGGGCGGATCAGCACGGTACCCATGATCTTTGCCGTGCCATCCAACTCGAAGTACACCTCGCTCACGGACCTGATGACGGCGGGGCGCAAGGCTGGGGAGGGTCTTCGCTTTAACTTTGCAACACCCGGCGTCGGCACGATGCAGCACCTGTATGGCGCATTGATCAACAAGCAAGGTGGGTTGACCATGACTCATGTGCCTTATCGCGGCGGTGCGCAGATCGTCAATGATCTCGTCGGCCAGCAAGTGGATGGCGCCGTCCTCGTGATGTCCACCGCACTGCCATTTTTGAAGGAAGGCAAGATCAAGGCGATCTCGGTCTCCGACGCAGACCGGGTGTCGAGCCTGCCCAACGTCAAGCGCATCGGAGAGGAGGCCGGCTTCAACGATGTCTCGTTGCCACTGTGGCAAGGGCTGTTCGTCAAGCAGGGTACGCCAGCCGCCATTGCGGCCAGCTACGAAAAGGCACTGCAGGCCGCGCTCGCTCAACCCGCCGTCAAGACCAAGCTGGCTGAATATGGCATTACGCTCGCACCGATGAACGGCGCATCGCTGGGCATTTTCGTCAAGAGCCAGGCGCAGGTCTATCGGGACATCGTGGACGCGGCGAAGATCACGCTGGATTGAGGTCGTCGCAAGGCGATGCAACCTTTCGGGGAGCCCCTTCCACGCATTGTGAGACCAGCTCGACAGGAAAGGGGTTCCCCATAAGCATCATTGGCACCGTCGGTGCCGTGTTCCACTGCGACATCGACAACAAGAACTACAAGAACTACAAGAACTACAAGAACTACAAGATCGTCGCCACGAAACGCCGATCGAGTTGTTCTTTCAGGGCAAAGGCAATGGCATAGGCAATATCGCGGCCGGCGTCATGGATGCCACGGGCAACCGACGTGGTGTTCTCATTGCCTCCAACGTACCGATGAACCCGCGGGCCTCCTACCGCCTGGACCTGACTTCGGGCTGCGGCGTGGACATCAACGCCGGGGGTGGTCGGCAGCACATTACGCTGGACTCCCGCCTGGATCCCGGCAGCTTCTACTTCGAGGTCGGCAACTATGCCAAGAGCGCCCAGGGCGGCAGCAAGGTCACCTATTTCGAACTGGACCGGCGGTAGCAGCGCGCGTCATCGGATAGGGCCCGGGGCCTGGCGGCGACATCTTCAACGCTGGCCTCGAAGTTCAATGCCTGGTGCAAAGCAAGGCGTGTGCAGTAGCAGCGCCGCGGCCTCCAGAGTGTGTCGTCACCATCCATGGCGTACTACGCCGCGAGCGCCGCAAGATCCAGCACTCCAGAAACGCCAGTACTCGCACAAACCGAGCCACCTGATCGCGGACGCTGCCCTATCGTTGCGTCTGGCCCGCGGGAAGGAATGGGCTTGCGAGATCACTCCAGACCGGAGCTCCGCAGCCGCTCACGCAATTCTGCATCGGCTGCTGCTACGCGCTGATCGGCCCGGGCTTGGCGGTGCTGCTGCATACCGCGCAACGTGGCCTCATCGAAGCTGATGTGATACTGCGTCAGCACCCTACACATTTCCTGATCTCTTAACCAGCCCTTCTCCTCCGCGATCAGGAGAGGCGTGTTGCCGTTGACGTCGAGGCTATACATGTTGACGTGTTCTCGAAGCAACAATCCAATGGCCATTAGGACCTTTTGCTTTTCCGCCGCTGATGCGCTGGTCGCGTGCTTGAACACCTTGTGCAAAGCGTTGCTGCGGTTCTCGACGGAGAGGACGTTAACGTTCGCACCGCGGGTCACCAAGCTCGAGAGCTGGCCTACATCGACACGTTCAGCAGCCTCGAGAAATTCCCGCTGAAGCTTGTCTGGGTCCGAAAATAATGAGCGGAGCGTCCGTCTACGGAGCGTTGGCGCGTAAGCAGGAGGTCCTTCCACCTCCGTTTCCTGCGTTTGCTCAATACGGGCCGTGGACTGCCCCTCTGCAACGCGATAACTGATGGCGGGCGCCGTGCCGCTGGAGGGCATCAGCGGCACGGCGGACGCCGATGGCCTGATGTGGTCTGGGGGGCGCGGGCCGTAGGCAGGAGGCGCTCCGCTTAACTGGTGTGTAGGACGGATATCCATGAGTTGTCATGCTGGAAAATGCTAATGCCAAGTGGGTGGCCTGGCCGCTTGAATCGTTCCATGCTCTTTCTGGAGTGGCTCAGCGCAACGGTACGGAACAGGACACCGTGGCTCAATGAGATCCTGCTCCCGGAGAGACCCGTTCACGCGAGGCATGTATCGGCAGATTCGCCAAGGCAACGCCCAACCCGGCCAGCACCAACGCCACCCCTTGTCTCAAACCAAACGGTTCCCCCTTCACCGTCGCCAGAACGCCGACCGCAAAGCACAGATCTGCCGCGGCGAGACCACTCCGCACCTCTGCGAGGTTAGCAAGGCTGTTGGCCTTGACCAGGGATTGATACTCAAAATGGGCAGTCACGTAGCCCAGGACGATGTCCTCGAACGCGGCCCCGGCTGACTTCAGCGCCGGCCGCTGCCAGGAAATTGCGTGTGATGGCTTGAGCGTTGGAGGGATAAGGGTGTGCCCATACCACGCCACAGTCTTGATCCCAGCCGCCACGACGCCATAGAGCGCGGCACGCGCCCGGTCGTCCTTGACAGCAAGGGCGCCCGTCAGGCTCCCCGCCATCACGGCGGCGGCAATTCCCAGGAACAAATACTTCAATGAATTGCGTGACCAATGTCTGGTGGACGCATGGGCAGCTTCTATCTCTTCACCCTGGTCCTGCATCGCCCGCTCAATGCCATTCGCAATTTCCAATAGTTTTCGGGCTTGATCCGTTGCTGGCGCACAGTGCTCCCGGTCCAGGTGCCCTTCCATGAGCCCCCGCAATTCACGTTCAATGATCCCGAGGTGCTGCCGCTGCTGAGAAGCGCGGTTCAGCGCGGCGTGGAACATACGATGTGCGGCGGCGATCTTCCGGCCCCCAGCGCCGGCGATGTGGCCCGCCTTCGGCCCTGGCGCTGCACCGCAACTGGGGACGACCATCGTGAGCGTCCCGACCGTGGAAGCCGCCAAGCCCGACCAATGCCGCCAGTCGGTGGGCTCCTTCTTCACGGCCGTCAAGAACACCAGGAAGCAGCTCAGGTTGATGAGCTCAATGGGCGCGCGCAACTTGCTCAGCGCAATGCCGGACGCCTGCGCGGAGCGAGCCGCGAGAATCACGAAAGGGTACTCCGCCAGCGCCATCGCCCAACTGATTCCGACCTTACGTTCGTGCACAACGAGTCCGGGGGTGGTCGGCCCAGCGATCCGATTCCTGGGGATGGCGGTATGCGCGTACCAAGCCGCCGTCATCGCCACGCCCGCGAAAAGGGAGAAAACGAGGGGTTTCACCCAATGGACAGCGCCACGCAGACAAGAGGACGTGTCCTCGGTCGAAGTCAATCGGCTCCCCTTTGCACCTGCCCCGGTCAACATTTCCATCAGTTGATCCATCAGCGAATGCAACTGGCTGAAATCACGAACTTCGTTCAGCGCGGCACGCAATCGTTCGCCAGTCTCGGCCGGCAACTGTTCCAGCAATTCCGTGACCTCTCGCCTGAACTGTTGGAACTCCTTTTGAATGGTCGCGGCGTCCCTGCGTACCCCGCGGATAGCTGGCGGAGGGCCCATGGCGGGCCGCACGTCTGACGGGTGAAGTGCTTGCGCGGGCAGGGACGAACGCAATATCCCCATACGCTGCGCCGCGATACCCAGTGAAGGGCGTTGTGAGCCAGCTGAATTGGGTCGGGCAATTTCTGAAGCCATGCGTCAAGCTCCTCATCAGTCACAAGTCGTGATGGGTGTAGCCAGAGTAGGCGCGGTTCCGGGAGGGCCGCAGACATTAGTGCGTGGTCATTAGGCCGAGTTGAGGGATGCGCGCGAGGGAGTGACGTCGAAATAGCTCATGTAGGCTCAAAAACCTTGCACCGGGGAGCCTGTCAGGATTTTTGTGCGCGAGGCATGGCATGACGACCAGAAGCATCTATGCCAAGCCAGAAGAAGCCGGCTGCGGCCGGTACGACGGCGCCGCCGTCCATCCCTAAGGAACTCATAGAGAAACTGACCGAGGACGGCCCGCTGCGCAGCGAAGTGCCACAGGACCGCGCCGGCCACTTCGAGCCGATCTCCATCCCCAAGCTTGAGCGCCGCTTCACAGGCTTTGCCGACAAGATCGTGGCCATGTACGCCCGCGGCATGACGGTGCGGGAGATTCAGGGTTTCCTGGCCGAGCAGTACGGCACCGATTTATGCGGCGTGGGCTCGTCTGAATCGGCGAGCCCTGTATGGAGCCTCGAACACAGAAATTCAGACAGCCCCGGACCGGGTCATTCCATTTTGCTCGACTACGACTTCTCCCGTTGCAACTCCGAAGGGTCCACCACCGCCATGTAATGCGCAGGTTGACCTGGAACGTCGCGGCTGTACAGCAGCACCGCAGGCCCCGTAGCATCAGGGAAATATTGGGTCGGCATCAAGATGCGCCTGCCCTGGGTGTCAGCGCTTTCGGGAATGATGGCGATACGCACACGCAACAGCATGCATGCAATGAAAGGCGTCAGTGCATGCGCTTCCCAACCCCAGGAATGGTTCCTGGCAAGGCTCTCTACGACCGCCTGTTGATAGGGCTGAAGCTTCCGATACTTCGCACGGTCCTGCTCAGCCAGCAGCAACCCTTCTTCGTCGCCAGACGTGGAAGGCTTCAAATCACTCATGGCAGACAAGATCTCTGCCAGTGGATCGCTTTTGAGGGATAGTTCTTTATCGCGCTCTGGCTTTTCATTGAGAGCGATGAAATGGTCAAGCACCGCCTCGGCGAGTGCTTGACGAATGGGGGGAACCGTCAAGGTGTCTATCTGAAAACGTCCTATGACTGCATTTCTGACATCTGGCCCTGCAACGCGAATGAGCGCGTGGAAGAAACAGTTGCCGTCGTGATTCACGTTGACGAGGACGTGACGAGCGCTTATGCGTCCGACCTCGCGCAGGCGTGCTTCGATCTCTGCCACGGTTTCATGTTTTGAAGCCGGCTTCGCGCCGGAGGCCGGCGCATGGGATGCTGCCTCAACACTGAGGCCTGGCGTCTTACTCCGCCACCTAAACCGAAAGCGTATCGGCACCAATGTTGGCGACCGCGCGAGCGTTGCCCCAGTGCTGGCGGGAGAGCGCAGGGGCTGGCCTACAGGCTTTGACTGCAAGCGTCGCGAGTCAGGCCCCCATTTGAAGATTGCTTTCAGGGCAGACGCCGCGGTGCCATGCTGGATCTCGGATTTAAAGTTCCTGGCACCAGGAATGGTGGCGACCTCTTCGGCCGCCAATGGTTCCGGATGTAGTTGCTGACTCGTGTCTAGCTTTTTTATGCCATTGTGGGCGGTGGTGCTTGGTGAATCCGACCTCTGTTGGTCACTCAGCGTCAGTGCTTGCTGGGCGGAGGCGGGAGATGGTGTTCGCAAGGGTCCCCTTTCGATGGCGGATTCAGCATTAGCAACGATTAGCAGCGCTTTGGTGGCCGTCGGCAACGCTTGGTTCCTCCCCCCGCCGTAATAGCTGTCGCCTCGATAAATCCAGAACAGGAGGCGGCGATGAAGGACGCATCAGCGCAGCCCACGAGCTCGCTGCAGCTCGCAGTCGGGCTGCTGAGTTCGTGGTTGGTACAACGTCGAGCAACGCATAGCGGCATCCGCTACTTCAGCCATGAGCATCGGCCTTCCTGACCGAGGTAACAACTACCTTGACGCGCGCCACCTCCGACGAAGCACTGGTAGTGAGCGCCGAAAAGCGCGTGTGCCGCCTCTTAAGGGGCCATTCGAGGACGCTCCATTTAGGGATTGTCCCATGCCACTTGGGGTCAGTCCCGGCTTATCAATGATTTGATAACGGAAGGGAATTACGCTCGCCGATCTGACACCTAGTTGCCTGAATGCTAGACGCATTGGTATTAACTGAAGGAATGCGATGTCAGATCTTGAAGGAACCCGGGCAGGGACGAGCGCGATGAACACGTCCGTGGCGCCTGGAGCCACGGCTGGTGCCACCACCCAGATCGCCCCACGCCAAGGGCCAAGCATTGCTCCCGGCTGGTCGTCGCGGCTGCCCATTGAAATGGTGGGGGCGATTGCACAATATTTGCCGCTCATCGAACTCACGCGGTTAAAACGAGTGTCTTCTGCGGTAAAGAGCCATACCAGCATGTTGTGGACGGCTCAAGCGCTTCAGCTGCGGATCTCCACAATAACTACGGTCCTTGACTTCATGAAGGTGCTGCATCCGACATCCGAATCGGATCCTAACTTGAATCATCTCTCGCCGGCAGAACAGGCAAGGTTCCTCGCGAGGCTGAGTGACCGACTGTGCAGCCTATCGCGCCTGGATGCTAAGCGAGGTTTGCCGTTCCTGCTTACCACGCTGAAAGATTTTCGACAGAGGTGCTCCACGACCCATTCGGAGCTAAGGGTGAGGGAGGCCTTTGGGATGTTGGGAATCGACATGTTGATTCGAGAGCATTCAACGCGCCTGTGCCTAGCAATTTGTCTTGGGGCCTCTCCAAAGAGCCTCGCATCAGACTTCGAGCTCAATCAAAGGACAGCGGAACTGGTCGAAATTGCGTTCGTCAGGTTCGTGGCCCGACATCAACTGAATGAGGGCACAAGCGTCAATGCACTGGTCCGCCAACACGGATTTCAGACCGCTGCCGCGATCGAGCAACTGGAGGACTTCGCACTAAACATTGTGGGGAAAAAGGCAATTCTTGGGGGAAAGTCTCCCGAAGATTTGATACAAGAACTCGGCATCACAACTCATGCGGCCAAAGTCGAAGTCCAGGAGCTTGCCCACGGATATCGATCAACCGTGCAGCGTGGCGAATTTCCGCACTTGCACGCGGCGTTTTGCGACCTAGATTCAGGGATTACTATTCATAACGTGGTCAGCAATCGACAAGTGAAAGATGCTAGGGATCGTAGAATCCTGGAAAATTACGTGGGCGAATTTCTCGCGTGGCCTGACATAATGAATGGACTGCCTATTGGGGACGCAGTCAATGCCCGCGGAATCACTGACCCTGCAGTGCGAGATTCACTAGAACGGGTCGTAGCGGAGGGTCCAGCATCGATTAAGGTCCTGGATGGCGTCAAGGTCAATGAGGTAGTAGTTGCACACGGCATCACTTCAGACGAAGAAATTGGGCATCTTGAGCAACTGGCGATATATGTCTCAGGTGGCAAGCGTGTCAACGACGGGGAGTCAGTGAGTGAAGTCTGCACCAGTTTGGGACTTTTTGGTACCGAGGCAAGAATCATTTTGGAGCAAATCTCGTTTTTTGGACCGGCAGGTTTATCCGTATTGGTTGGACAATCCTCCGAAGAGGCTGCCGGGCGGTTCGGGATAAGCCTTGATGACATGAAGTCCGCCCTATACTCTCTGCAAGCTGCGCCTGAGCTATCAGAGTTCCGAAATTTTGTCGCCGCCGCTGAAACTAGGCAGTCTCAAGTCTGAAGTGCAACACCTTGCCAACCGGTAAGGTGTGAAGATGACGGCGAGATACAAGCAACTGCGGCCTGAAGACCGAGTGACGCTGGCAGCGCTGCACCAGAAGGGTTTCAGCCGGCGGCAGATCGCAGCGGTTTTGGGTCGCAGCCCGGCGACCGTGAGCATAGAGGTCAGGCGCAATTCCAGTGACGTGGGGCTATTCGTCGAGCGCCGCACAGCGTTTGAGCACTCAGCGGCGCGTTGCATCTCGGCCTGCTTCTCGGCTGGATCCTGGCAGGCCGCTGTGGCCGCTGGTGACGCACATGTTGGTGTGGTTGTGGTCGCCGCAGCAAATCGCGCGGACACTGCGCAGCATGTGGCCCGAGAACCCTGAATTGCATCTGTCTCACGAGACGATCTACAACGCGAATTTATGCGTACCCTAAAGGCGAGCTACGCAAGGCGCTCATCGGCCTTGGGCCAGGGCAAGGGCACGCGCCGCCCTCGCTCTGCGGGCGAGGACCGCCGTGGCCAGATTCCGGAGATGGTCAGCATCCATGTGCCCCCCCTGAGGTGGCCGACCGGGTCATGCCTGGGCACTGGGAGGGAGACCTGATCAAGGGAGCCAACAACCGCTCTGCCGTGGGCGTGTTGGTCGAGCGCAGCACGCGCCTGGTGCTGTTGTCCAAGATGCCCGATGCGACAGCTGAATCCGCGCTCGCGGCCTTTACCGCCAAGCTCAACCAGATCGCTCAGCCGTTGCGCCAGACGCTGACCCACGACCAGGGCGGGGAGATGGCTCGGCACCGCGAACTGGCCCGCGTCACCAACATCCGCGTGTACTTCTGCGACCCCCACAGTCCTTGGCAGCGAGGGTCCTGTGAAAACACCAACGGACTGCTGCGCCAAATGCTGCCCAAGGGCACCGACTTGTCTGTGCACGACCAAGATGCGCTCGATGCCATTGCTGATTTGCTCAACAACCGGCCTCGTCAAACCTTGAACTGGCGCAGCCCCATTCAGGTCTTCGCAGAACTCCTGCGGGGTATCGGCGAATCGCATCAGGCTACAGTCCACTGATCAAGCAATAACTCGCGGGTGTTGCACTTCAGCCTTGAGACTGCCCTGTACGGCATCCTTCATCAGGAGGTGGACAGCGAGAATCGTGCTGCGGTGGAGTCCTTCTATTTGCTAATCACCGAAGCTGTCGGGTTCCTCACGTTTGGAGCTGCCCTAGATCGATGGAGCATGCAGGTGGTCATCTGCTTGTGCGCGGGTTTCTTCGTACTTTCCGGTTTTTTCGCAAGCGGAAGAGTCAACAATCGTGGTAGCCAATCAAAATCCTTGGGCCACCCTGCAAGCGCTTGAGGCGCTTGTTCTTAAGCGTGGCGTCACGCTGGGTCGCATGTCCGAACGTGACCTGCTAATCACGTTGGCCTATGCCTCACTCTCAATTCCGCTCCTGGCAGAGCAATCCGAGACTTCTGCGAACCAAGCCTTGAAGGAGTGGCTCGGCGGAGGGGGCACCATGCTGAGAATTGACCATGTCGAGTTGCGGCGATCGCTTATAGACATGGGGTATTGGGTACGAGATGGCTTCGGCCGGGCCTATTCACGCCCTGTCCTGGCAGACGATCACCCAGCTAAGGCACATGTCGATGCGATGAGCTCCGCGGACGTGTCGAGCCTTTTGCGCGAAGTCCGCTCCAAGAGGGATGCCGAGCGGTTGCAGCGGCAGACCAAATTTCAGGATCAGATAACGGCGGCTTCCGAGCGAAAGTAGGCCCCACCCGTGAGGGGCCCAAGCAGTTCATGACCCGATTGATCACCAAAACTGCGGCGGACTCTAGGATCCAACTGTCTGCTTGACAGGGGAGCTTACGAGGCCCCCCCGCAGCCCGCCGGGTCGAAAGTTTCAACTTAGACGTCGAACTTCCCAAGTGAGCCGAATGTCGACACCCCCCTTGAAACGTCACATCCCGTCCCTATAATCCTTCCTGCTAGCACTCACCCCAACCGAGTGCTAACAGCATTCTTGTGACGGGCGGCGTCCATCGGAGCCGGCCCTGCCATCAAGTCCGACAAAGTCAAGGAGATCAGATGAAACTGCGTCCTCTGCACGATCGCGTGATCGTCAAGCGCCTCGAGAACGAAACCAAGACGGCCTCCGGCATCGTCATCCCCGACAACGCCGCCGAAAAGCCCGACCAGGGCGAGGTGCTGGCCATCGGTCCGGGCAAGCGCAATGACAAGGGCGAGTTCGTGGCCCTGAACGTGGCCGTGGGCGACCGCGTCCTGTTTGGCAAGTACAGCGGCCAGGCCGTCAAGGTCGATGGCGAAGAACTGCTGGTCATGCGCGAAGAAGACCTCTTCGCCGTTATCGCCAAGTAAAGCTACTGCGCGAGCCGGTGGCGTCGTTGGGCGGAGCTCGGAATCCTCAAGACCTTCAGGTCGCTCCGGTTCCTGCGCTCCGTACGCCTGGCCACTGACTCGCTCGCTACGCTTTCTTCGTCGATCACCAAGCGTTATCGATTCGATGGGCGTAGCGGAACTCTCAAACTGAATTCGGAGAATTTGATATGGCAGCAAAAGACGTAGTCTTCGGCGGCGAAGCCCGCGCTCGCATGGTTGAAGGCGTGAACATCCTGGCCAACGCGGTCAAGGTCACGCTGGGCCCCAAGGGCCGTAACGTGGTGCTGGAGCGCTCCTTCGGCGCCCCCACCGTCACCAAGGACGGTGTGTCGGTCGCCAAGGAAATCGAGCTGAAGGACAAGCTGCAGAACATGGGCGCCCAGATGGTCAAGGAAGTCGCTTCCAAGACCTCGGACAACGCCGGTGACGGCACCACCACCGCCACCGTGCTGGCCCAGGCCATCGTGCGCGAAGGCATGAAGTACGTGGCCGCCGGCATGAACCCGATGGACCTGAAGCGCGGCATCGACAAGGCGGTTACCGCCCTGGTCGCCCAGCTGAAGGCCGCCTCCAAGGCCACCACCACCTCCAAGGAAATCGCCCAGGTCGGCACCATCTCGGCCAACAGCGATTCCGAAGTCGGCCGCATCATCGCTGAAGCGATGGACAAGGTTGGCAAGGAAGGCGTGATCACCGTCGAAGACGGCAAGTCGCTGGACAGCGAACTGGACGTCGTCGAAGGCATGCAGTTCGACCGCGGCTACCTGTCGCCCTACTTCATCAACAACCCGGAAAAGCAAGCCGCACTGCTGGACAACCCGTTTGTCCTGCTGTACGACAAGAAGATCAGCAACATCCGTGACCTGCTGCCGACGCTGGAAGCCGTCGCCAAGGCCGGCCGTCCGCTGCTGATCATTGCCGAAGAAGTTGATGGCGAAGCACTGGCCACCCTGGTGGTCAACACCATCCGTGGCATCCTGAAGGTCGTGGCCGTCAAGGCGCCTGGCTTCGGCGACCGCCGCAAGGCCATGCTGGAAGACATCGCCATCCTGACCGGCGGCAAGGTCATCGCTGAAGAAGTGGGCCTGACCCTGGAAAAGGTCACGCTGGCTGACCTCGGCCAAGCCAAGCGCGTTGAAGTGGGCAAGGAAAACACCACCATCATCGACGGCAACGGCGCTGCCGGCGACATCGAAGCGCGCGTGAAGCAAATCCGCGTGCAAATCGAAGAAGCCACCAGCGACTACGACCGTGAAAAGCTGCAAGAGCGCGTGGCCAAGCTGGCCGGCGGTGTTGCCGTGATCAAGGTTGGCGCTGCCACCGAAGTCGAAATGAAGGAAAAGAAGGCTCGCGTGGAAGACGCGCTGCACGCCACCCGCGCTGCCGTTGAAGAAGGCATCGTGGCTGGTGGTGGCGTGGCCCTGCTGCGTGCACGCCTGTCCGCTGGTGAGATCAAGGGCGACAACGCCGACCAGGACGCCGGCATCAAGCTGGTCCTGAAGGCCATCGAAGCCCCGCTGCGCGAAATCGTGGCCAACGCCGGTGGCGAACCGTCGGTGGTGATCAACAACGTGCTGGCCGGCAAGGGCAATCACGGCTTCAACGCCGCGAACGACACCTACGGCGACATGATCGAAATGGGCATCCTGGATCCCACCAAGGTCACCCGCACCGCCCTGCAAAACGCCGCTTCCGTGGCTTCGCTGATGCTGACGACCGAGTGCATGGTCGCCGAATCGCCGAAGGACGAAGGCGCTGCTCCTTCCATGCCTGGTGGCATGGGCGGCATGGGCATGGACATGTAATGTCCCGCCTGGGCAGGGGCTCGCCCCTGCTCTCGCTCAAAAAGGGTCGCTCCGGCGACCCTTTTTTTCTTGTGTCGTCACGCCGGTCTCCCCCAGGCACGCGGCCCCGGCTGTTGCAGGTTGTTGCAACCGCACCACCGTGGCCACCTTCGGGTTGATGCTCCCGCTTCGCCTGGGGGTCGCCTCCCGTTTGGGGGAGGCTCCATAATGGCGGGGCACTTACGTTTTCAAGATGGTTCAAGCGCCCTCGCTGCAATCCCTGGTCGTCGAGACCCTGGCCCACGTTCCGTCCCTGGCACACGCCGTCTACGGCGGCATCCAGGACGAACTCAAGAGCCGCCTGGAGCACCACCAGCTCATGGCTGGGTGGGCCAAGCGGCGGGCGCATTTCTCGGCAGACTTCGAGGCCTCGCTCTCCCGTCTGCTGCACATGGCCGCCGAAGGCAAGGACCCGCTCGCTCGGGACCGCCAACTGCGCAGCGACCTCAGCCTGGTGGATGAAAACCAGGCGTTGAAAGACGTAGCCATCGCCCACGTGATCAACGCCGTCGAGGAAACCACCCGCGCCGAGCTGCATCAGTTGGGCAATTTCTTCGGTGCGCTGCGTGGCATTGCCCGTCCGCTGAAGAGCGACAACCCCTTGCGTGCCGCTGTCTTCGCCCATGCCCTGGCCCGCGCGATCGAGGGTGTGGACCTGGACGCCGACGGCCGTTACAAGCTCATGCGCATCGCCTCGGTGCCGCTGGCGCGCCACCTGCAGCCGCTGTACACGCTGCTGTGCCGCGAGCTGCGGCAGGCCCAGCTCAGCGGCATGCTGCAGAGCCACGGCGCAGCGGTGCAGGAATCCGACTTGCGCATGCGCCAGTTCAAGGCGCTCAACCTGCCACAGGCCCCCAACACGACACTGGACGAAGTGGCCCTGCTGCTGGACGCCATCACGCGGCCAGCCGGGCTGGACACACTGGCCAAGGGTATGAGCACCGCCGCCAGCCCGCGCCTCGGCCCCGGCTCTCCCGGTAGCGCCAAGGGCGGCGACCTGCTCTCCCGCCTGTACGACCAGATCCTGGCAGACACCAGCCTGCAACCGCAGTTGAAGGTGTTGATGGGCCGGCTGCAGGTGGCCATCGTCCGGCTCTCCCGCAACGACATCACGCTGCTCAAGCGCCAGGACCACCCCACCTGGCTCCTGCTGAACCGCATCGCCGCCCACGGCGCCGGTTTCAACGCTGCGGATGACGCCGGCCTGAAGGAATTCCTGCAGGTGGTGGACCAGGCGATCCAGCCCCTGATTGCCGCCGAACAACCCGCCGCCAGCCAGTTCCAGCAAGCCTTGGCCCAGGTGGAACAGCACATCCGCGAGCAGGCCGAACAACGCGGCCAGCGCAGTGCGGTGGCGCTGGAACGCATGGACCGGGAACAGCAGCGGCAGGACTGGCAGCGTGTGCTGCGCGAGCAGTTGCAGCACCAGTTGGACGACGCTGGCGCAGGCAAGCTGATGCGCCGCTTCCTGTTGGGCCCATGGGTGGAAGTGATCGCCCAGGCCATGGTGCAGTTCGGGCGTGAATCCGAACAGGCCGTGACCTATGTGGATCTGGTGGACGGCCTGCTGCACAGCGTGCAGCCGCATGCGGACGAGCCTGCGCGGCAGGTTCTGCGCGGGCGCCTGCCGGTGATGGTCCAGGCCCTGGAGCGCGGCATGGACAGCATCGCCCTGCCCCCGCTGCAACGCCAGGCCTTCATGAACGAGCTGATGCGCCAGCACGGCCGTGTGCTGCGCGGCCTGCCGGCCGACGAGACCGCCACCGTGGAAGGCGCCGGCCGCCGCCCGGCCCTGACGCCGGAAGAAGTGCTGCAGCAATTGCTGGCCGAACGCGAATCCCAACTGCCGTCGCGCTGGGCGCACGAGCGTGTGGACCGCGGCCAGTTGCCCACCGTGCCCATTGGCCTGTTCGCCGAGGAGCGCTCGCCAGACGCGCGCGTGGCCCTGCAGGATTGGATCAACGGCATGGAGATCGGCAACTGGTACCACCTGTTCGTGCAGAGCGAGTGGGTGACCGCCCAGATCACCTGGATCAGCGAGAGCCGCCAGCTCTTCCTGTTCATCAGCCAGTTGCCGGATGACCGGCATTCCCTCACCCGTGGCGCGCTGGAACAACTGGTGGTCAACGGCTTGATCACGCTCCTGGAACCCGAACCGTTGCTGCAACGTGCCATCGGCACCCTGATGCAAGACCTGGAACAACAGCGCTGAGCCCGATGTCCTTGCTGCCCCGCCTCCCGCTCCTGCGGGTCGGCGCCCTGGTGATGGTGGCCTGGCTGTATGCGGCACCCGCTGGTGCCGATCCGGTTGAATCTCCCACCAGCGCGTTCACCCCGACCAGTCCCCCCCCCAACATCACCCCCCGCCCTCGCCTGGGCCTGGTGCTCTCCGGCGGCGGCGCACGCGGCCTGGCCCACGTGGGTGTGCTGAAGGTGCTGGAGCGCGAGCACATCCCGGTGGACGTGATCACCGGCACCTCGATGGGCGCCATCATCGGCGGCCTGTATGCCAGCGGCATGTCTGCCCAGGACCTGGACCGGGAGCTCAAGCGCATCGCCTGGGACCGTCTGTTTGCCAGCCGCGTGGACCGGCAGGATCTCTCCCAGCGCCGCAAGGAGGAGGACTTCGAGTTCTCGGCCACCATCGAATTCGGTCTGCGCGACGGCGAGGTGCGTGTGCCCACCGGCACGCTCTCCAGCCGAGGCCTGGAGGCGCTGCTGCGCCGCCTGACCCTGCCGGTGCGGGACGTGCGGGACTTTGACCGCCTGCCCACACCGTTTCGCGCCGTGTCCACCGACATGGAAAACGGCGCCGAACGCGTGCTGTCCCAAGGGGATCTGGCCCTGGCGCTGCGCTCCAGCATGAGCGTGCCCGGCGTGTTCGCGCCGGTGGAATGGGAAGACCGCATCCTGGGGGACGGTGGGCTGGTCAACAACCTGCCGGTGGACGTGGCCCGCGAGATGGGCGCGCAGCGCCTGATCGCCATCAACGTCGGCACGCCGGTGGCTGGTCGCGCGTCCCTGAACTCGCTGCTGGGCCTGACCTCGCAGATGATCACCATCCTGACCGAGCAGAACGTGCAGCGCTCGCTGGCCTCGATGGCCGCCGGTGAGGACCTGCTGATCACACCCCGCCTGGGCAAGCTCACCTCCGCCGATTTCGACAAGGCGCCCGAATTCATCCGCCTCGGGGAAGAAGCTGCCGAAGCCATGCTGCCGCAGTTGCGCGCCTACGCGGTGGATCCCGACCTCTACGCCCAGTGGCAAATGGCCCGCATGGGCTTGAAGCCTCCCGCACCGCTGCTGGCCGCGATCAAGATGGAAGGCAGCGACCTGACCAACCCGGAACGCTTCCGCAGCCAGCTCGAATCCAAGGCCGGTGTGCCCTTCGACAACGACACGGCGGAACGGGATATGCGCTTCCTCTCCTCCAGCGGCGACTACGAGCGGGTGGACTATCACGTCGAGCAGCGCGCCGAGGGCGAGACGCTGGTCTTCAACATGGAAGACAAGCCCTGGGGGCCGAACTACTTCCGTGTCGGCATGGATCTCTCCACCGACTCCAGCGGGGACAGCTTCTTCAACCTGCGCCTCAGCCACAACCGCCACTGGCTGACCGACAAAGGCACCGAATGGCGCAACCAGCTCACCATCGGCGAGACACCCCGCCTCTATACCGAGCTCTACCATCCGCTGGGCCTGAAGCTGGGTGTGGCGGACGACTGGTTTGTCTCCGGCTGGGCCGAGGCCAATCAGCGCAAGCAGATCGTCTATGACGACAACGATCCGGACAACGCCAGCCTGGGCCAGGCCCGCCTGGTGCGGCGCGATGGCAGTGTCGGCCTGGACCTGGGCCAGCCCTGGGGCCGCTGGGGCGAGGTGCGGCTGGGTGTGGTCAGCGAGATCCGCTTCGCCCGCCCGGACCTGATCACCGTGGTAACGCCCGAGAGCGGCAAGCTGCGCTGGACCAGCCACGAGACCGGCCTGCGGCTCAAGACTGTGGTGGACCAGCTGGACTACGCCAATTTCCCGCAGCACGGTTACCGCTTCACCGCCGAAGCCGAGGCCGGCCACCAGGACAACAAGAACCTGAACAGCGGCCGCTTCGTCCGCGTGAGCGCCGATGGCACGCTGGCCCGCAGCTTTGGCGGCCACACCTTGGCCTTCTACATGCGCGGCGTGGCGGTGCAGCAGCCGGATGACTCCGGGCTGGGCGGCTACACGCTGGGCGGCTTCCATCAGCTGTCGGGTTACCAACCCAACCAGCTCAGCGGCAACGCGCTGCTGTTCACCCGGGCCACCTACTACCGGCGGCTCAACGACTCGCCGTTCCTGTCGCGCGGGTTCTTTGTGGGTGGCACGCTGGAAGCCGGCAACACCTGGACCAGCCGCCGCGACATCAACCCCAAGGACCTGCGCTACGCGAGCAGCGTCTTCCTGGGGTCGGACACCGGCCTGGGTCCCCTGTATGTGGGGCTGGGATATTCGCCCAAGGGCGGCACCGCGCTGTACGTGTTCATCGGCCGGCCCTGAGCATAAAAAAACCGGCTCAGGGGAGGCGGTTTCTGGGGCCGAGGCGCGGGGTCAGTCTTCGGAGGAGACCTCGTCGTCGCCGTCGTCCTCGGCCACGTCATCACCGTCTTCGTCGCTCAGCACCCGGGGCTCGCGATGGGCCCAGTCGTAGATCTGCTCGGCCACATCGTCCAGGCCCTGCTTGTTGAGTGCGGAGAACAGGGTGATGGCAATGTCGGAGTCGTGCGTGGCCAGCACCGCCAGCTCCTTCTCCACCTTCGCCAGCACGGCGGCGCCTTCCTTGCGGTTGAGCTTGTCAGCCTTGGTCAGCAGCACCAACAGGCTGACCTCGCCCGCAGTGACGCGGTCAGAGACAAACTCCAGCAGTTGGCGGTCCAGGTCGGTCAGGCCGAGGCGGGAGTCCACCATCAGCACCACGCCGGAGAGGCTTTCGCGCTGGCCGAGGTAGTCGGCCATCACCCGCTGCCAGCGCAGCTTGGCTTCGCGCGCCACCGCTGCGTAACCGTAACCGGGCAGGTCGGCGAACAGGGCGTCGGGCTCGTCCTTGGGGCCCAGCAGGAACAGGTTGATGTGCTGCGTGCGGCCCGGGGTCTTGGAGGCAAAGGCCAGGCGCTTCTGCTGCGCCAGCGTATTGATGGCGGTGGACTTGCCCGCATTGGAGCGGCCCACAAAGGCAATCTCCGGCAGCGTGCGGGCCGGCAAACCCTGGCCCTCGTCCTCACCCGCCTCCACGCCGTCCTGACGGGGATCCTGGTCGTCGTCGTATTCGTCGCCCAGGTCTTCGTCAGCGGCTTCCTGTTCCGCGCCCGGCAGCACGCCGTTCTGCGGCAGGTGGTGCAATTGGCTGGCCGTGGTCAGGAAGCGGGCCGTATGCGTCCACGCCATGGCACGCTTGGCGGGTGAGACCTCGACAGGCGCCACCACCACCGGCTGACTACCCGGAGCGTTGCGCTTGGGTTTGACGGGCTTCGCGGCCTTGCCGGCCTTGCCAGACTTGCCGGACTTCGCTGCCGACTTGCCACCCGCTTTAGCTGCGGATTTGCCCGCGGACTTGCCCACGGATTTGCCGGCGCTGTTGCCTGCAGCCTTGCCCCCCTTGGTGCCAGGCGTGGCGGGGGCACCGGGCGTGGCGCTGGAGGCGCCCGCCGTGGTCGCACCCGAGGGCGACCGCTGTGCCTCGACCTGGGCGGCCGGGGTGGATTTCGCGGGCGCTGTGCGCCCTGCGGGTTTCCCTGGGGTCGCCGAAGCGGGTTTCTTGTTGGAATCGGTCATCGCGCTTCGGGTGTCAAAGAGGCGCCATTGTAAGATTTCTCGGTTGCGCTCATCCAACCTACAACATTCATGAAGACAGCCTCTATCTTGTTATCGAGTCTGGTCCTGTTGTCCGGCGCTGCGCTGGCTGCGGAAACCACCCCTGCGGCCAAGCCCGATCTCACCAAAGGTCAAGCCATCTCCACCCAGGTCTGTGCCGCTTGCCACACGGCCGATGGCACGCGGGGCACGCCCGCCAATCCCATCCTGCAAGGCCAGCATGCGGATTACCTGAGCAAACAACTGCACGAGTTCAAATCTGGCAAGCGGCCCAATCCGATCATGGCCGGCATGGCCGCCACCTTGTCCGATGACGACATCCGCAACGTCGCGGCCTTCTACGCCGGCAAGCAGGCCAAGGCCGGGTTCGCCAAAGACAAGACGCTGGTCTCGCTGGGCGAGAAGATCTATCGCGGCGGCATCGCGGACAAACAGGTTCCGGCCTGCGCGGGCTGTCACAGCCCCAACGGTGCCGGCATCCCGGCCCAGTACCCACGCCTGGGCGGCCAGCACAGTGACTACACCGAGCTGCAACTGACCTCCTTCCGCGCCGGCACCCGCCCCAACAACGCGCCGATGGCCACCATCGCCGCCAAGTTGAGCGACCGGGAAATCAAGGCCGTGGCCGACTACATTGCCGGCCTGCGCTGACGCCCCGGCGCCAGCCCGGGGGCGCCAGGCCGCCGCCCGGCTGCGTCCAGGCCCGTGCCGCCCAGCGCACGGGTTGACCCAGGCGCACCGGTTTTCGCACCGGTGCCTGTCATTCAGCCGGTGCTCGCACCGGCTTGTTACATGGGCCGCCGGCAGACGTCACGGATGCCCGCGACAATGCCCCCCATGACCGAGAAGTCCCCCGCCCGCCCTGCTGCCAGCTCCGAGGCCCTTGCGGACACCCGCCTGGCCCCGCCATCGGCGGCCGGCCGCGCCATGCTGGCCAGCACCATGGAGCTGCTGGCGTCGATGCGTTTTGCCATCTCGCTGCTGGTGGTGATCTGCATTGCAGCCATCACCGGCACCGTGGTCCGCCAGAACGAGCCGATGAACAACTACGTCAATCAGTTCGGGCCGTTCTGGTCCGAGCTGTTTGGCCGGCTCAACCTCTACACGATCTACAGCTCCTGGTGGTTCGTGTTGATGCTCACCTTCCTGGTGATTTCCACCACGCTGTGCATCACCCGCCACACCCCCAAGATCCTGCGTGACCTCAAGACCTATCGGGAGACGGTGCGCGAGCAGTCGCTGCAGGCCTTCCCGCACAAGGCGATCGGCCACCTGCACCTCAACCCGGAGGCGGCGCTTCAGCAGATCAATGCCTGGCTCACCGCCCATGGCTGGCGCGCGCGGGCGCAGGTCCGTACCGCTGGGGTGATGATCGGCGCCAAGAAGGGGGCCGTTCACAAGCTGGGCTACCTGGCCACCCATTCGGCCATCGTGCTGATCATCCTGGGCAGCTCGCTGGACGGCAATCAGTTCCTGCGTCTGATGATGTGGTTCCAGGGCAAGACCGTCTACCAGGGCAGCGACTTCAACAAGATGACGGCGGAAAACCGCCTGGGCCCGGGCAACCCCAACTTCCGGGCCAATCTGTATGTGCCCGAGGGCAGCCGCAGCGGCGCAGCCTTGCTCAACATGCCTTCCGGCGTGATGTTGCAGGAGCTGCCCTTCGACGTGGAGCTGAAGAAATTCAAGGTGGAGTACTACTCCACCGGCATGCCCAAGCTGTTTGCCAGCGACATCGTCATTCATGACCGTGAAACCGGCACCACCAAGGAAGCCACGGTCAAGGTCAACGAGCCCTACACCTATCGGGGCATGGCGCTGTACCAGAGCAGTTTCGAGGACGGTGGTTCCGAGCTGAAGCTGCGCATGCGGGGTCTCTCGACGCGCGAGGACGTGGTTCTCGCCGCCAAGGTGGGCGGCTCCACCACCATGACCGGCGCGGACAGCAGCAAGACCACGCTGGAGTTCTCGGACCTGCGCGTGATCAACGTCGAGAACCTCGGCGGTGCTACGGCCGGCGCGCCGGGCGCCAGTGACACGGCGGGTGGCACCGACGTCCGCCGCGTGGACCTGGTGGACAGCCTGCAGCAGCACCTGGGCTCCGGCGCCAACACCTCCGGCAAAAAGAACCTGCACAATGTGGGCCCGTCGTTCAGCTACAAGCTGCGCGACGCCAGCGGCCAGGCGCGAGAGTTCAACAACTACATGTTGCCGCTGGAACTCGAGGGTCAGCGGGTGTTCCTGTTGGGCGTGCGCGAAGCCACGGGCGACAACTTCCGCTACCTGCGTGTCCCCGCCGATGCCCAGGACAGCATGGACGGCTGGCTGGCCCTGCGCCGCGCGCTGGCGGACCCGGCCCAGCGCAACCGCGCCGCCCGCCATTACGCGGAAGCCGCCTCCCCCAACGACAACCCGAAGATGCGGGAGCAACTCGAGTCCACCAGCCTGCGGGTGCTGACCCTGTTTGCCGGTGCCGCCGGCCTGCACACGGACGCACCCGCACAGGGCGCCGCCGTGGGTGGCCTGCCGGCGCTGTCGGACTTCATCGAACGGGAAGTCCCGCAGGCTGATCGCAGCCGCGTCTCCGAAGTGCTGCTGCGCATCCTCAACGGCAGCCTGTTTGAACTGCACAAGCAGGCCCAGCAACAGCTGGGCCTGCCGGCACCCGAACCCAGCCCCAAGACCCAGACCTTCATGACGCAGGCGGTGCTGTCGCTGTCGGACTCCATGTTCTACCCCGCCCCCATGGTGCTGCAGCTGGACGATTTCAAGCAGATCCAGGCCAGTGTCTTCCAGGTGACACGGTCCCCTGGGCGCACCCTGGTCTATGCCGGCGCAATCTTGCTCATCATCGGCGTGTTTGCCATGCTCTACATCCGGGAACGCCGGCTCTGGATCTGGCTGGAGACAGCACCCGGCCGATCGGAACAGACACGCGTGCGCATGGCCATGTCCAGCAATCGCGACACCCAAGACCTGCCCACGGAATTTGAAGCGCTCAAGCGGCACCTGCTGCATGAGGAGGCCTGAACATGAACACCACCACCACCGCCGTGGAAAGCCGGATGCCCACCGATCCGTCCACGCTGGAATCCACCCTCGCGGCCGCCCCACGCTCGCTGCTGATCGGCAAACGCGGCTGGTACAACGGCCGAGACATGGTCGACTGGATCTTCGCCGCCCTGGTGCTGCTGGGCGCCGGTTTTGCGTTCACGCGCTACCAGGGGTCGATGGATGTCTATGAAAAAGGCATTCTCATCTGCGCCACACCGGCGCTGATCGCGCTGGGCTGGTTTTGGCGGCCCCTGCGGCTGCTGTGTGTGGTGGTGGGTGCGGCCAGCCTGCTGGCCATTCAGCTCTACCTGCGCCAGACGGACAGCTTCGGCGCCGACCTGGCCGCCGCCGACAAGGTGTTCTTCCTCAAGTACATGCTCTCCAGCCAGAGCGCCATCTTGTGGATGAGCGTGCTGGTCTACATGAGCACCTTGTTCTACTGGCTGGGTTTCTTCAAGCGTGAAGGTGCCCACAGTGCCGCCGAGGCCATCGGCACCCGGCTCGCCTGGGGCGCGGTGGGCATGGCGCTGATCGGCACCATGGTGCGCTGGTTCGAGAGCCACCAGATCGGCCCGGACATTGGCCACATCCCGGTCAGCAACCTCTATGAGGTGTTTGTCCTGTTCACCTGGCTGACGACGCTCATGTATCTCTACTATGAGCAACGCTTCCGCACCCGGGCGCTCGGCGCCTACGTGATGCTGGTGGTGAGCGCGGCGGTGAGCTTCCTGCTCTGGTACACCGTGGCGCGCGAGGCGCATGAGATCCAGCCGCTGGTGCCGGCCCTGCAGAGCTGGTGGATGAAGATCCACGTGCCCGCCAACTTCATCGGCTATGGCAGCTTCTCGCTGGCGGCCATGGTGGCCCTGGCCACCTTGCTCAAGACGGCACCGCCGCGCAGCCTGGTCATTGGCCTGATCGGCGTGCCGGTCGGCCTGGTGGTGATCCTGCTGGGCTTCCGCTTCGGTGCCACCCTGACGCCCGAAACAACCGCCGGCCTGGACGGCTGGGCGGGCAAGATGGCCGGCCTGGCCGTCTTCCTGGCCCTGAGTGTGGCCCTGCGCGCGCCGCTCACGGCCCGGCTGCCGGCCCTGGAGACGCTGGACGACCTGATGTACAAGTCCATCGCGCTGGGCTTTGCCTTCTTCACCGTGGCCACCATCCTCGGCGCCTTCTGGGCGGCGGAGGCCTGGGGCGGCTACTGGAGCTGGGACCCGAAGGAAACCTGGGCCCTGATCGTCTGGCTGAACTACGCCGCCTGGCTGCACATGCGCCTGATGAAGGGGTTGCGGGGGGTGGTGTCTTCCTGGTGGGCCCTGATCGGCCTGCTGGTGACGACCTTCGCCTTCCTCGGCGTCAACATGTTCCTCTCCGGCCTGCACTCCTACGGGACGCTTTGACAACCAACAGTGTTGCGCGCTGAACCCAAAGCGGCCTGGCTGCACTGACTGCGTGTGCCCGGATATCGCACAATCGGTCCCACTGCCTCTCCCTAACGAGGCAGCGGCGCTTTAAGCGTTGCCTCATGCAAATGCTCAGGTGATGGCGTAAGGTCCGGGTCGTCCGCCCATTTCGGGTGAGCCCCAAAGGTTGGCCATGCATTTCCTGCGTCAGCGAGACGGACTGCGCGTTCCGTCCTCCGAAATCACCCCCCGCGCCGATTACGAAAACCGCCGTGAGTGGCTCAAGGCCGCCAGTGCCCTGGGCTTGGCAGGGCTGGGCACGGGCCTGGGCCTTGAAGCACAGGCCCAGACTGCCGGCCCCGGCAAGCTGGCCAAGTTGCCAGGTGCACGCAGTGCGGTGCCCGGCGCCCTGGCGGTGGAGAAGCTGACGCGCTATGAGGACGTCACCTCCTACAACAACTACTACGAATTCGGCACCGACAAGAGCGACCCGGCCCGAAACGCCCACACGCTCAAGCCGCGGCCCTGGACCGTCGCCATCGAAGGCGAATGCGCCAAGCCCGGCCGCTACGGCATCGAAGACCTGCTCAAGCTGGCCCCGATGGAAGAGCGCATCTACCGGCTTCGCTGCGTGGAGGGCTGGTCCATGGTGATCCCCTGGGAGGGCTACTCCCTGGCTGAGTTGCTGAAGAAGGCCGAGCCCAACAGCCGTGCCAAGTACGTCGAATTCACCACGCTGGCGGACAAGGCCCAGATGCCGGGCGTGCGTTCTGGCGTGCTGGATTGGCCCTATGTGGAGGGCCTGCGCCTGGACGAGGCCATGCACCCACTCACCCTGCTGGCCTTCGGCCTGTACGGCGAAGTGCTGCCCAACCAGAACGGCGCGCCGCTGCGGCTGGTGGTGCCCTGGAAGTACGGGTTCAAGTCGGCCAAGTCCATCGTGCGTATCCGCTTCACGGAGCAGCAGCCGGTGAGCAGCTGGACCAAGGCGGCCCAGCAGGAATACGGCTTCTTCTCCAATGTGAACCCCAAAGTGGATCACCCGCGCTGGAGCCAGGCCACCGAACGCCGCATTGGTGAGGAAGGCGGCTTCTTTGCCAAGAAACGCGCCACGCTGACGTTCAACGGCTATGAGCCCCAGGTGGGCCAGCTGTACGCCGGCATGGATCTGAAGAAGTTCTTCTGAACGCAGCTTGAACGCGCCAACACGCACCTTGCACGATGGTCACCTCCTCCGCAACGGGCTCCTCTTCCCCGAAGGCCCCGCCCCCGTCTCCCGCTGCCGCCCATCGCGGCCAGCCAGCCGCCGCGCGCCGTCGGCACCCGTTGCTGCATCCGGCCGCCAAGGTGCTGCTCTTTGTGTTGTGCCTGCTGCCCCTGGCCTGGTACGTGTTCGGTGTGGTGACCTATCAGTTGGGCGCCAACCCTGCGGAGGCGGTGATTCGCGGGCTGGGCGACTGGACGCTGCGCCTGTTGTGGATCACCCTGGCCGTGACGCCTGTGCGGCAATGGGCGGGCGTGCCGGCGCTGGCACGGTTTCGCCGCATGCTGGGGTTGTTCACCTTCTTTTATGCCAGCTTGCACCTGGTGGCCTACGCCCTGCTGGACATGCAGCTGGACCTGCCCGAGATCCTGCGTGACATTGCCAAGCGCCCGTTCATCCTGATGGGCTTTGTGGCGTGGCTGCTGCTGCTGCCGCTGGCCTTGACCTCCTTCAACCGGGCCATCAAGGCCCTGGGGGCGAAGCGTTGGCAGTGGCTGCACCGGCTGGTGTATGTGATTGCCGTGGTGGGCTTGATGCACTTCATCTGGATGCGCGCCGGCAAGAACAACTTCGCGGAACCGGCAGTGTATGGCGCCATCCTGGCGGTGCTGCTGGGATGGCGGCTGTGGAAGCGTTTCAGGGCTTGAGGGCTGAAGCTTCGGGGCTTGAGGGCTGAAGCGCTTGATGAAGGCTCGATGAAGGCTTGAGGCCGTGACGAAAAACGCCGCGCGAAGGGATTGATGCCCTGGATGGGTGGCATTCGTGGTCATTCCCGGATAATCACGGGTTTTCCAACTGGCGGCGGGCCTTCCTGGCGCGCTGCCCGTGGGCCCTTATCCCTTTCCTGCCTGTGAGTGCCTTCCGGCGCTCTGCGCAGCAGCGCCATGATCGACGCCGACGCCCTCCCCGGCTCCAAGCCGGACCTCCCGCAGGCCCCCCTGCCCGCCATCCTGGATGCCGCCATCATTGGCGGCGGCCCGGCCGGCTGCAGTGCGGCCAGTTGGCTGGCCCAGTTGGGCCTGAGCGTGGCGGTGATCGAGCGCGGTCCGCGCCTTTGCGGAAGTTTGCAGGCGCTCACCTACGACCAGGACTGGCTGCTCGGCCAGCCCGGCGAAAGTCTGGCCGCGGTGGGCGACCGCTACGCCAGCCACGTCCGGGCCCTGCCGGGCGCGCATGTGTTGGTGCACCGCAGCACTCGTCACCTGGACTGGCAGCCGGAACTGGGCTGGCAGATCCATCTGGATGGCGAAACGCTCGCCGCCACTGGTGCGGACCTCCCCGAACGCCAGCCCTTGCGCGCGCGCGCGCTGGTCCTGGCCACCGGCTTCACGCCACGTCACCCCGCGCCGCTGTATCCCGCTGGCCCCCGCCACGGCCGGGTGATGGACGCCATCGAGCTGACCGCCAGCCGCGACAACCTGCCGCCAGGCCGCCTGCTGCTGCTGGGCGGCGGTGACAACGCCATCGAAAACGCCCTGTTCTTGCAGGCTCGCGGCCATGACGTGACCATCTGGTCCCGCTCCGACTGGCGCGCCCAGACGCATCTGCTGCAGCAGCTGGACGCCCGGCCCGGCATCCGTCGCCGCCCGGCGCAGGCCCTTCCCACGGCGGTGACGCCGCAGGCGGACGGTGTGCAGGTGAGCTCAAAAGCTTATGGCGATGAGGCCTTCGACCATGTGGCTGTGCTGCTGGGTTATGAACCCGAGCCGTCCGCCTGGTTGCTGGTGTCCGATGCGCTGCAACGCGCTGGCGTCACGGCGCCCTCCCAGCCCTTCCGCGACGAGCCTCGTTTCGGGGTGCTTGGCCTGTTCGTGGCGGGTGACGCCAGCGGGCGCCAGCACCCCTGCGTGCAAACCGCCCTGGGTGACGGCGTGGTGGCGGCCAAGCAGGTGGAGGCTTTCCTGCGGCCTCTGCGCGAGGCCCAGCCCCCCCTGGCCCTGCGCCGCAACAACCGGCAGGTGATCCACATCACCGGTTTGCGTTTCGGAGCCAACCTCGGGGTCCTCGACTTCGAACGCGAGGGGCCTCAACCCATCCAGGTGGATGCCGAGGTCAACCTGGGCGCCCAGACCATCGTCTCGCGCGATGCGGACATCGGCCATGTGCTGGACTACCGGCGCGTTCGCCTCATCATCATCGACGAGTGCACCGCCGAGCACACCGACTTGCTGGAAGCCTTGCTGGGCAAGCTCTGCACACGCCTGATGAAGCTGCCCGGCGTGGTGGGTGTGCGCATCAAGGTGACCAAACTCGAAATCTTCCCCGACTGCCAGGTCGCCATCAGTGCCGAATGCGGGCAGTGGTGACCCCCAGAATTTCAGGACCGACCATGATTGAAACCGTCAACACCGCCACCGCCGTCGACAGCGTCGAGCCAGGCGCCGCCGATGCCGCCGCGAAGAAGCACGCGTTTGAGATGAACAAGCTGTCCAAGCGCCTGCATCGCCAGGTGGGCCAGGCCATCGGCGACTTCAACATGATCGAGGACGGCGACAAGGTGATGGTCTGCCTGTCGGGCGGCAAGGACAGCTACTCGCTGCTGGACATCCTGATCAACATGAAGGAACGCGCGCCGATCAAGTTCGACATCGTCGCGGTGAACCTGGACCAGAAACAGCCCGGCTTCCCCGCCGATGTGCTGCCGGCTTATCTGCGCACACGGGGCGTGGAATTCCACATCGAGGAGCAGGACACCTACTCCATCGTCAAGCGCCTGGTGCCCGAGGGCAAGACCACCTGCAGCCTGTGCTCGCGTCTGCGCCGGGGCATCCTCTACCGCGTGGCCGGCGAGCTGGGCGCCACCAAGATCGCGCTGGGGCACCACCGTGACGACATCGTCACCACGCTGATGCTCAACATGTTCTTCGGCAGCCGCATGAAGGGCATGCCGCCCAAGCTGGTGAGCGACGACGGCAAGAACGTGGTGATCCGCCCACTGGCCTATGTGCGTGAATCCGACCTGCAGCGCTGGGCCGAGCACCGCGAGTTCCCCATCATCCCGTGCAATCTCTGCGGCAGCCAGCCCAACCTGCAACGCGCCACCGTCAAGGCCATGCTGCAGGATTGGGATCGGCGCTTCCCGGGCCGCGTGGACAACATGTTCACCGCCATGGGCAACATCGTGACCTCGCACATGATGGACCGCTCGTTGTTCCCGTTCGAGACCATGAAGGCCACCGGCGCCCCGGTGAAGGACGGTGACATCGCCTTCGACGAGGAAGAACACTGCGGCACCGGTGCCGGCGAGTCCGGGTCAGTGATCCGGCTGGTGCGCGAGGACGATCAGGAGTGACCGCTGAGTGTGGTGGCGCAGCCGAAACCGGAGCGAAACCACATCATTACGCGGCCCTCACACACGGGGTCAACCTGACACGGTCACAATCGTTGTCATGGAAGGTCGGTGCTGCACGGTCAGGTGCAGGCTGGCCTGTATGACATCGACACGGCATCGACCCCCACAGGAGGCCCCGTATGTTCAACCTCAATCGTCGCCTGGCCCTGGCCAGCCTGGGCGCGGCCACGCTGCTGGCGGCCCTGTCCGGCTGCGCCGCACTCAACAGCGTCTCTGCGGAAGTACAGTCCTTCGGCAGCTGGCCCGCTGGCCGCCAACCCGGCACCTATGCCTTCGAGCGCATGCCCTCCCAGCAGCAGCATGCGGAGTCGCAGGCGCGGCTGGAAGACGCCGCCCGCGGCGCCCTGGAAAAAGCCGGCTTCACCGCCGCGCCGGATCCCAAGGCGGCGGACGTGCTGGTCTCCATCGGGGCCCGCATCACCCGGACCGCCGCGGCCCCTTGGGACGACCCGCTGTGGTGGCGCTGGAACGGCAACTACTTCCAGTGGCGCTACGGCCCGGCCTGGCGTCCGTATTACAACCGCTGGGGCTTCTCCTACCCGATGGACCCCATGGCGGAGCGGCGTTACGACCGCGAAGTGGCGCTGCTGCTGCGCGACCGCAAGACCAACGAGCCGCTCTATGAGGCCCGCGCCAGCAATGACGGCCTGACCGAAGGCGACCAGCGGCTGCTGGCGGCGCTGTACGAGGCCTCATTTGCGGACTTCCCGCAGACCCGGCCCGAACCCCATTCGGTAACCGTGCAGTTGCCGCCGGCACCGACCCCGTAAGGCCAGGGCGGGCGCCCTTCGACGCCCCCTGAAGCCGCACGCCGGCAGCGGGTCGGCGCAACGATAATCGCGGTTTTCCACTGGAAGCCGCGATTTTTTTATGCCGCTGAACATTGTTGTCATGGCCGCGGGCAAGGGCACCCGCATGAAGTCGTCGCTGCCCAAGGTGCTGCACAAGCTGGCGGGCCGCTCGCTGCTGCAGCACGTGCTGTCGCGCACGGCTGCGCTGCAGGCGCAGGCACGCATCGTCATCACCGGCCATGGGGCGGACCAGGTCGAAGCCGCCGTGGCCGGCGCAGGCATCCGCTTCGTGCGCCAGGAGCCGCAACTCGGCACCGGCCACGCCATCCAGCAGACCGTACCGGCCCTGGAAGACGGCGGCAGCACCCTCATCCTGAGCGGTGACACCCCACTGATCAGCACCCCCACCACCCAGGCGCTGGTGGAAGCCAGTCACGGCGCCCGGCTGGTCCTGCTGACCATCGAATATGCGGACCCGACGGGCTACGGCCGCATCGTGCGGGACGGCGAGGCGGTCAAGGCCATCGTGGAACACAAGGACGCCACCCCCGAACAGCGGCAGATCCGCGAGTGCTACACCGGCATCATGGCCGCCCCCACGGAGGCGCTCAAACGCTGGGTCGGTCAGCTCAGCAATCAGAACGCACAAGGCGAGTACTACCTGACTGACATCGTCGCCATGGCGGTGGCGGAAGGCGTGCCGGTCGTGGCGGTGAAGACCACCGACGAAACCGAGGTCCTGGGTGTCAATAGCCCCTCGCAACTCGCCCACCTGGAGCGGCGGTTCCAGCGCCAGCAGGCCGAAGCCCTGATGGACGCCGGGGTCCGCCTGGCTGATCCGGCGCGTTTTGACCTGCGTGGTGAACTGCAATGCGGCCGGGATGTGGACATCGACGTCAACTGCGTGTTCGAAGGCAAGGTCAGTCTGGGTGACGGCGTACGCATCGGCGCCAACTGCGTCATCCGCAACGCAACCATTGCCGCCGGTGCCCGCATCCATGAATTCACCCATATCGATGGCGAGGCCGCTGGCGTGAGTGTGGGTGAAGGCGCCCTCATCGGCCCGTTTGCCCGCCTGCGGCCCGGCGCCCAACTGGGTGCCGAGGTGCACATCGGTAACTTCGTCGAGGTGAAGAACGCCACGCTGGCGCGGGGTGCCAAGGCCAACCACCTGGCCTACCTGGGCGACGCCACAGTTGGAGAGCGCGTCAATTACGGCGCGGGTTCGATTACCGCAAACTATGACGGCGCCAACAAGCACCGCACCACCATCGGCGCGGATGTGCACGTGGGCTCGAATTGCGTGCTGGTTGCGCCCGTCACCTTGGGGGACGGCGCCACCATCGGCGGCGGGTCCACCATCACCAAGGACGTGGCCCCGGGCCAACTCGCCGTGGCGCGAGGCCGACAAACCGTGATATCCGAATGGGTTAGGCCTGTCAAAAAGAAGTGAGGGGTCCACAATGCCCTTAAGCTGGCTTTGCGTTGTGGCGGTTTGTGGCATGCCTTGTGGAATGTCTCTGTGGCATCTCTATGTGACATGTTCATCAAACCGCCCGCCGCCAAGCGGCCAGCCCCCCGACCTGTGGGAGGCGCCTGGGGCGAAGGTTTCCTAGCATTCGCCCTGTTGTAGATCCACTGGAAGTTCCATGGCGATCCGTACTGCTGAAACCACCCAACTGCCGCCTCTGCGGGACGACGACGTCGTTGCACCGTCTTCTGCGGCCTTGGACGGGCTCGTGAAGTCTCTGGATGCCGACACCCCGGAGGCCCAGGCCGCCCGGAGTGAAGCGCTGGAACAACTGGCCTTGTCGCACGCCATGTGTGATGACGCGGCCCAGGCCTGCTTCTACTTGTGCCGCAGCCTGGGTCTGGCGCGCCAGCAAGCCCCGACCGATGACGGCGGCCAAGGCGGTCCCGACCTGGATCTGCTGTTCCAGCTGCTGGGTGCTCTGGCGGACTTGCCTGCCGAGATCAGTGCCCTGCCGCTGCCCGAAGGTGAAGCCGACGGCCTGGGTGTGGCGGAACTCTGCCACCAGCTCAGCGCCGCGCGCGAACTGACCACCGCCGCCTGGAACGAGGCAGCCGAGGTCGATCAATCGGTGGCAGCCTGCCCTGCCGCGCCTGCACGCGCGCTGCACTGAGCGCGGCGACTCCTAGGCGGTGATTGAACCCCGGCCACGGTTCAGTGGCTGCGCCCCATCTCCCGATGGCCGCGCTCGTGGCCCGCAATCAGCCGGCTCACCCTGGAAACGGATAAGCCCAGCTCACGCGCCAGGGCTGTCATGGATTGCCCGCCTTCGGTATGGGCACGGTACAGCGCCTCCTCCCGGCTGCCACTGTTGCGAAGCCATTCCCGCAGCCCTCGCGGACGAGGCGCACGAGGCACCCGCTCACTGAGCCGCACAGTGCGCTGCACAAACGCAGCGTCGCCGAGAAAGATCTGGTGGCGCAGTTGGCCCCAGATGTCGAGTTCCGGCTCGGACTCCACCATGCCGTAATAACGCTGGCCGGCCTTGCGGCGATCGGCAGCGTTCTGGGGCTGTTTGCCCAGCACGTGGCCCCACAAGCCTTCCACCTCCAGCCAGTCGGGCGAAGACGCCATGCCGGCATGAGCAAGGAAGCTGCTCCACGGCCAGTCCGCCGCATCGCCGACCAGGCCGGTCCGGACGCCCACCAGTTCGACATACCGACAAGCATCCAGCAGCAGATGCTCCCGGTCCACCAGGACGGCCTTGAAGCGGCCCTGGAAAACATGCCCGGTGCGGCCATGGCGGCGGTTGTAGGCCTGGGTATAGACGCCGTTGAGATGGCGCATCAGGCGCGAGAGGTTGGCCTGACGGGTGAAGATCAGCAATTCATAGTGGTTCTCGCCTTCACCGTAAGCAAGCACTTGCGCATCGAAGCGCTGAACCGCCTGATCCAGTAGTTCCAGCAGCAGGCTGCGATCTTCATCGTCCGCGAACACGGCCGCATCACCACGTGTTGCGACGTGATAGACGGCACCTGGGAACTCGATGCGAAGCGGCCTGGCCATGCCCCAAATTAGGCGAGCCAACCCCAAAAAACAAGACGCCCCCACCGTCAAGCAGGGGGGGCGTCGAATGCCGCAAGACGTGGCACTCATGTCTTCGGCTGGCCGGGGTCAGGCTTCAACCTGGCCGGGCTCGCCGCCGGTGGGGCTCAGCTCTTGCCGAGCTTGGCCAGCACCTGGAGGACGGCGTCCTCACCCATGTTGCGGGCGTCGGCCAGTTCACCACCCAGTGTCGCGCCCAAGACCTGACCCTCGGGGCTCAGGACGGCAACTGTCGGGATGCCCTTCTTCAGGGTGACACCCATCTGGTTGGCCACATCGACATTACGGTCGAAACGACCGACATTGACCTTCACGGTGACAAATCGCTTGCCCACTTCGTGCGACAACGAACCCTGGCCAAAACCACGGTCCAGCGCCAGGCAGTCCTTGCACCAGTTGGCGCCGTACACCACCAGCACCTGCTTGCCCTCCGAGGCCGCCTTGGCGATGGCCTGGTTGATGTCCGCCCGGGCATCCGACTGCTCGTTGTATGGGCCGGCCGGCGAAGCCTCGGCCGCGTAGGCCGCGGGCATTGCCGCCAGGGCCAGGGCGGCTGCCATCAGAAGGGTGGTGGTGCGTCGTTTCATGCTGCAAGTGTGCCATTGCCAACAAGGCCGTGCACGGCGCCAGGCCGCATCGGGAATACCGATGGGCGCATGCGGTACAAACGCGTCTTCACAAACTGCAACCCTCCGACGGCCTACCGCCGTTTACCACCACCATGGCCTCCAGCCTGCTAGCCCTGCTCGACGACATCACCACAGTCCTGGACGATGTGGCCCTGCTCTCCAAGGTGGCCGCCAAAAAGACCAGCGGCGTGCTGGGGGACGATCTGGCCCTGAATGCGCAGCAGGTGACGGGGGTGCGGGCAGACCGGGAATTGCCGGTGGTGTGGGGTGTCTTCAAGGGCTCCATGGTCAACAAGGCCATCCTGGTGCCGGCAGCCCTGGCCATTAGCGCCTGGGCGCCCTGGGCTGTCACGCCGCTGCTGATGGTGGGCGGCGCGTATCTGTGTTTTGAGGGGGTCGAGAAGCTGGCCCACCGCTGGCTGCATGGCGACGAGCCGGATGCCGAGAGCGAGGCGATGGAAGCCGCGCTGGCAGCGCCCGGTGCCGACATCGCCGCCCTGGAGAAAAGCAAGGTCAAGGGCGCCATCCGGACCGACTTCATCCTCTCGGCCGAGATCATCGCCATCACGCTGGGTACCGTGGCGGACGCCAGCTTCACCGCCCGGCTCCTGGTGCTGTCCAGCGTGGCCGTGGTGATGACGATTGGCGTCTATGGCCTCGTTGCCGGCATTGTGAAGCTGGATGATGCCGGCCTGTGGCTCACCCGCCGCGCGGCCGCCTGGCAACAGGCCCTGGGCCGCGGCCTGGTGTCCTTGGCGCCCTGGCTCATGAAAGCCCTGTCGGTGCTGGGCACTGCTGCCATGTTCCTGGTGGGTGGCGGCATCCTGACCCATGGCTGGCCAGCGTTGCACCATGGCATTGAACACCTGGTGCAGGGGTTGGGTGCGCCCAGCCTGGTGCAGACCGTGCTGCAACTGGTGGGCGACGTGGTGGTGGGCCTGGTGGCCGGCGCACTGGTGCTGGCAGGTGTCAGCGCCGTGCAACGCCTGCGCCGACGTTGAGGCGACGCCGTGGCGGCTAAGGGCGCTCGGCCGCCGCGACCCGCCGCCAGGACTGGTAAGGTGCACCCTGGAGCGGCGGCATCGCGGAGAATCACGGCATGAAGACGCATCAGATCGAGATTCAGAAGTTCAAGGCCGCTTCCAATTCATCCACCCACGGGACCATGAGTTTCAAGGTGGATGCCTTGGTGACGGCCCGCCAGCCGGTGGAGGGCATTGAGCCGTCCAGCCTGATCACCATGACCGAAGCCAATGCCCGTGTGCTGATGGCGTTGCTCAAGACACAGCTGGCCGAGTTCGACAGCCGCAAGGCGAAAAGCCGGCGCTGACATCGTGCGGAGGCCCCGGCGCGACCCTCAGATGGCCCCCAGCCAGACCAGACCCCAGACCAGACCCCAGACGCCCGCCCTGCCGCCGTTGGCAGGGCCCCTTTGATTGCTGAAAGATCCGGAACACCATGGAACTCCCGCAGTACCAGCCTGACAAGGCCGATTACCTGCCCCTCACCGACGACGAGCTGCAAGACCTCGACGATTGGTTGTCCGAACTGCCGACCGACGCCGCGATGAACATCGAGGCGCTGGACGGTTACCTGAGCGCCCTGCAGCTCAGCCCGGTGTCGCTCAGCGACAAGGCCGGTGCCGACTGGATGGCGCCCGTGTGGGGCGGGGGCGACCCGTTCACCAGCGGCAAGCAACGCAAGCGCATCTCGCTGCTGTTGCTGCGCCACGTGCACAGCCTGTCGGTGCAGTGGACCTCCAAGCAGGCGGAATGGGAACCCATCTTCAGCATCGCTGAAGAAGGTGAACAGCAACTGGTGGATGCTGAAGACTGGTGCACCGGCTTCATGATCGGTGTGGATCAGGACGGCGAAGCCTGGGGCCCGTTGTTCGAGCACACCAAGACGGCCGCTGCGTTGGCCCCCATCGCCCTGCTGGGTGGTGACGAGGCCCAGCTCTCTGCCGAGGACGAGGAAAAGCTCGCCGACCTGCACTGGCGCGATGCCCTGAGCCGCGAAGTGCCGGAAGGCGTGCTGACGCTCTGGACGCTGCGCCAGGCAGCGGACTGAGGTTTCAGGCCGCCATGGCCACACTGGTGTAGAAGGCGGCGGGCTCCCGCACTTCGTAACCGGACGGGTTGTCCGGCGTGAAAGGCGGCATGTCGGTGGGCGTGCCGCGCTCCAGCGCCCGTTCGATCACCCCCAACATGCCCATCGCTTCGCGCAGGTTGTCCCGCACGGCGGCGGAGACGACCAGCGCCTCGTCATCGTCTGGCAATGGGTTTTCGTCGACATGGTCCCGCTCCAGGCGGGCCACCAGCTCAACCGATGCAGCGGCCTGCTGCATGCGCTCACGCAAGGTTTCCAACGCCACACGGACAGTGATGTCCCGTCGTGGCGCGAGCCATTCCGCATTGCCCGGCATGAAGCGACTGCGGCTGGGGTACATGCGGGACCAATAGAGAAAGCCTTCAAACTCGACCTCGTTCATGTCGCGCAGCGGACGGCTGTCCAGCAGCGCACCGACGGAGGCTTGGGAGTCACCGCTGAAGCACTGGCTGTTGGCGCTGTCTTGCGACGACCGGGGCGAGTCTGCGGTGTCGAACGAGGGAGCGGACGGGTGGGGAGACGGGTGAGCGGACGAGGGGGAGGATGGGTGCGAGGTGAAGGGAAAGGTGTGCGTCATGAGGGAACTCCGGTTCAGGCCATCGAAGCTGGAATGGCTCATGATCCATGGAGTTCGGCCCACACTTCTTGAAGAAGATCAAAGCCAAAGCTCATGGGCAGAACGCCAGGCCTCAGGCCTGGCGGATGTGTGTAGACACGCTGCGTGAAACGCGTTAGCGGACCACAAGTTTGAGTCGTGTCCCGCCGGCCGATACCGGCCGACGGATGACAACGATGCAGCGATCAGCGCTGGGCGGCGCCCAGATGCTGCAGCCAGAACGCCTCGTACTTGCGATGCTGTCCCACCGGCTTCACGGCGCCACCCAGGGCGTGGACACCGTCCGGATCCAGGAACAGTTCCACCAGGCCTTCCTTGCCGGACTCCAGCAGGGCGCGATAGACATTCACCGTGTCCTGATAAAGCACGTTGGGGTCTTGCATGCCGTGCACCAGCAGCAGCGGCCGCTTGAGCTGGCGGGCCAGCGGCAGCAGCGAGTACTTGCGCAACACGGGCTTGGTCCGGTCCACCTTGCCGATGGTGCGGCCGCTGTACCACGAGTTGTAGTTCTCCCATTCCGTCGGCCCGGCACCAGCAATGCCGGCCGCGAACAGGTCAGGCTTCGTGTACATCGTGTACTGGGTCTGGAACCCACCGAAGCTCCAGCCGTTCAGGCCGACACGGGTGCCATCCACGCCCAGGTTGGTCTTCATGTAGGCCACGAGGTCTTCCAGGTCTTCCGCCTGCGGCTGACCCGGCTGTTGCCAGTTGGCATCCGCGAAGCGCTCGCCGTAGTTGGAATGGCCACGCGGGTCCACCGTCACCGTGACATAGCCGTACTTGGCGGCCATGTACATCGCAAACAGATAGCCGGTGTTCTGGAAGCTGTCGGTTTCCACCAGATGGCGGTCATTCAGCGGGCCGCCATAGACGTACACGATGCCGGCGCGCTGGTCACTGCGCTGCCAGCCCTGCGGCTTGAACACGTAGGCGGGGATGCTGTCGCCCTGGCGGTTCTTGAAGCTGACGCGCTCCGGCTGCATGACGTTCACCTGGGCCCAGGCCGGATCGTGGCTGCTGGTCAGCACACGACCGGGCTCTGCACCTGCGGCAGCGGGCTGGCCCTTGATCAGCTTGAGCTCGGGCAAATGCGCCCAGTCGCCGGCGACGGCGGCCAGCCACTCGCCGTTGCGCGCCACGGTGGCGTTGCGGTGGTATTGCGGGGCCTGGCCCAGGGCGGTCATGCGGCCGTCCTTGAGGTCCACGCGCCAAAGGTTCATGGCGGCGTAGTCGTCCTTGTTGGCCACCACGAACATGGTCTTGGCGTCAGGCGTGAAGCCGAGCACCTGGTAGGCCTCGAAGTCACCGCTCACCAGCGGACGCACGGTCCGGTCCGTCCCCTGCAGGCTGAGGGCATAGGGCTGGCGCCAGCCCTTGTCGGCCAGCAGCACCACCAGGTCGCGTCCATCGGGCGTGAACTGCGGGGTCATCACGTTGACCAGTTCGTGGTGGATGGGGGCACGGCGCTCCAGTGCCACCACCGGCTTGTTGCCGGGCTGACCCAGGTAGACGCGGTACAGGCTCTTCTCACGCTCAAAGGTCGCGAACGCGTAATTGGCGCCATCGCGCGACCACACCACGGGCGAGATTTCAAACCACACATCGCCGCCCGGATGGGTGAACACCGGTTCCGGCTGGCGGGCAGGCACCTCACCGGCGGCCGGCACCGGGCGGATGTAGATGGCCATGGCGGGCAGGCCGCGCTTGTCATCCGAGACTTCGCGATCCACCTTCTTCGCGGTGGCGAAGCGCTCGCTGTAGCTCATGATTTCCACCTGGCGACCCGGCTTGGGCGCCGGCTTGCCGTCCGCCGTGGTCAGCGGGGCCTCAGCCACCAGCGCCATCCAGCGGCCGTTCTCGCTCAGGGTGGTCTGGGCAATCTTGAACTTGCGGTCCTCGTCGTCGGGATTGAAGAGCTCGCGGTTGATCACCTCAACGCCGGCATTGGCCAGCTGCACCCGCAGCACCCGGGTCTCATCCTGAACGATCAGGGCGCGGTCATCGGGGGTGTAGGCCACCGGCTTGAGCGCGCGGCCGGTCGCCAGCAGCAGCTGGGCGCGATCGCTGCCGGCCTTCCAGCGCAGCAATTGACCGCGATAGCTGAAGACCAGTTCATCGGCCTTGCTGGCCCAGACGAACTGCGAAACGCCGGGATAAAGATCCTCGGGCTTGAGTTTGTCCTTGGCCTGCTTTTTCTTCAGCTCGTCACGGAGCTCCCAGAGCTCCATGTCCTTCGGGTCCTTGGCGGGCTTGCGGGCTTCCGCCGAGGCCGCGGCCCCGGACGCCCCGGACGCAGGTGCGGAAGCGGCGGCCGGCGTCTCGCCCCAGGCCGCCTTCTCGGCGGCCTTGCGGGCGTCGTCACGGGCCTTGCGCTGGGCCAATTCCACCTTCAGCGCTTCCAGCGCCTTGCGCTCCCATTGATCCAGATCGACGGTCTCGCCACGCAGATAGGCAGCCTGGGCTTCTTCCTTCGCCTGGCGCTCCGCCAGCTCGTCCCGCTTTTGCTGCAGCTTGAGGGCGAATCGGTCCAGGTTTTCCGGGGTTTCGACGCTGGCCATGAGCGTGGGCGAGCTCACCCGCACCGTCTTGCCGGTCTGGGTGTCATGCACGTACAGATCGGCGCCCGGTTCTCCGAACGGGTTCCACAGATACGCCAGATAGCGGCCGTCACTGCTGAACCGAGCCTCCTTGGCGGCCTCGCCCCGGTAGGACTCGGCCCGGAACAGTTGCTCCAGGGTCAGCGACGAGGTGGCAACGGCCACCGGCGTGGGTGCGGCCGCATGTGCGGCGGTGCCGTCCCCCAGGGCCAGCCCGGACGCCAGGGTCGCCAGTGCCAGGGTGCTCAGGATCCAATGTTTCAAAGTACCTCTCCAACCCCGCTCACCGGGGGACCGGCGATTCTAGGAACCCTGGCAACACCTGCTTACCGCGCCGCCGTGCACCGCGAACGGTGAGCGCGCGTTAGATACCCAGGCTTTCCCTAAGTCTGTTCGCGGAAGGAACTGACCATGAAGACTCTGCTGATTGCTTCGACCCTGGCCTTGGCCGCCCTGACGGCGCCCGCTGCCCATGCTGGCGGTGTGGGGGTGTCCATCAGCGTAGGCCAACCCGGCTTTTACGGCCAGATCCACCTGGGGGGCAGTTACCCGCCGCCGTCGGTCATCTATAGCGAACCGGTGCTGGTGCAGCAGGTCTATGCCCCGCCGCCGCCCATCTACCTGCGCGTACCGCCGGATCACTATCAGCATTGGTCACGCCACTGCGGCTTTTACAGAGCCTGTGGTCGTCCGGTGTACTTCGTGCAGGAGGATTGGTATGCGCGCCGGTACGCGCCGGCTTACAGGACTGACTATGGGCCTGGGTATGGATACGGCCCTGGATATGGCCGTCCCCATGGGTATCCGGTGGTGGCACCGCCCCCGCCGCGCTGGGATGGGCGCGCGGGTTGGGATCGGCGCGATGGCGATCGCCGGGACTGGGACCACCGGGGAGGCGACCGCCGGGACTGGGACGGCCGTGGCGATGGCCGGCGGAACTGGGATGACCGTCGGGGAGATGACCGGCGCGGGGATGATCAGCACCGTCATCGCGACCATTGAAGCGCGACATTGAGATGGGCTCGCGTATAGTCAGCGCATCCACGCGCCATTGCGGCGCGGCTACCTGCGCTGCCCCATGCTCACCAAAGTCTTTGCCGCCCTGGGTCTTCTGATCTGCGTGCTGCTGGCCGTGGACATGGCGCTGCCCAGGCGCTACCAACTGGCCTGGCGCGGTTGGCTGCGCCGCGGCTTCGGGCCTGCGGCAGGTTCATTCGGGAGCCGCCTATCCGGCATGGGTCTGCGCTTCAACTCCCGCGAACGCCGCCGCGCCGCTCATGACGCCGCACGAGACGCCATTGCCCGCGCCAAACAGCGCGCCGCGAAGTGGGACGGAAACGTCTACCACGGTGATGAATTCGAGCAGCGGCAGCGGCGCAAGCCGCACTGATCTACTGATATGACAGTTGGCGCTCACGGCATCGCGCTAACCCGATAACTGTGGCTCGATCAGGACGTTTGTCGAAGGTGTGCACTGACGGGTCGATGGGGGAAACCCTCCATTGAGCAGTGGCCACGGGCCCCCACCTGCCGGGGATGAACCCTCCACTCGACCCGGCTCCGGCCGCAGGCTCGCGGACCGACATGGAACGCCCCATCCAGATTTCAGTCCGCTATCACTTGCGGGAATATCTGGAACTGGTCAGGGAACACTTGCCGACTGCACTTCGCGAGCGAGGCAAGAAGAGTGACCCCATCGGGCTTGGCAACCGCCTCATGCTGGTCGTCCTGGTGCCGCCCATTTTTCTTTTCAAGAAATGGCGCGTCGGCGATTGTCTGTTCGAGGTCGGCGCCGACGGCATCACCCGCCGCAGCCGCCGGGGTCAGCTTCATGTGAGCTGGCGCGATATCACGGCCATCCGTCGCTACGGGAACGCCTATCTGGTGGTGACAAAGCGCGGTGCCCTGCCTCTCCCCTATCGCTGCTTCAGCGCAGTTGAGCGGAAGCACTTCGACCATTGGATCGCCAAAACCTGTATGGCCGCTTAGCCGCAGGCGATACAGCACGATGCCAAAAATTCGGCATCGATGCTGCAATCAATCGCCCTCACCCGCGCGCCAGCACCGGCGCCAACGCATGCCCTGTATGGGTCCCCCGCTTGACCAAGGCCTCCGGCTGCCCCTGCGCCACGACCTGCCCCCCGGCGGAGCCACCTTCCGGCCCCAGATCCAGTACCCAGTCCGCTTCGGCAATCACATCCAGGTCGTGCTCGATCACCACCACGCTGTGCCCGCCATTCACCAGGCGGTGCAGCACGCGGATCAGCTTCTCCACGTCGGCCATGTGCAGCCCCACCGTCGGCTCGTCCAGCACATACAAGGTGTGCGGCGCCTTCTGGCCACGGCGGGTCACGTCATCACGCACCTTCACCAGTTCGGACACCAGCTTGATCCGCTGCGCTTCCCCACCTGACAGGGTCGGGCTTGGCTGGCCCAGCGTCAGGTAGCCCAGTCCCACGTCCTGCAGCAGTTTCAGCGGGTGCGCAATGTTGGTCATCGGCGCAAAGAACTCCACCGCTTCGTCCACCTCCATCTGCAGCACCTCACCAATGCTCTTGCCGCGCCAGCTCACCGCCAACGTCTCGGGGTTGAAGCGTTGACCGTGGCACTGGTCGCAGAGCACCTTCACGTCCGGCAGGAAGCTCATGGCAATGGTGCGCATGCCCTGACCTTCGCAGGCCGGGCAGCGGCCCTCACCGGTGTTGAAGCTGAAACGGCCCGGGCCGTAGCCCCGCGCCTTGGCTTCCAGCGTCTCCGAGAACAGGCGACGGATGGCGTCCCAGAAGCCGATATAGGTGGCCGGGCAACTGCGCGGCGTCTTGCCGATCGGGGTCTGGTCCACTTCCAGCACCCGGTCCACCTGCTGATGGCCCTCGATGCCGTCACAGCCGATCCAGCGCGACGGCGCCTTGCGCAACGGAACAGCCGCCGCCATGTTGGCCAGCAGCACATCACGCGCCAGCGTGCTCTTGCCGGAGCCGGAGACCCCGGTGATGGCCACCAGGCGATGCAACGGCACATGCGCCGTCACCGCGCGCAGGTTGTGCAACGAAGCGTTGAGCACCGTCAGGCGCGGTTGATCCTTTTGAGACAGGTCCACCTCGCGCCGTGGCTGCAACGGGTGCACCAGGGGGTGGGAGAGGAAACGCCCGGTCAATGAGTCGGGATGCCGGGCGAGCTCTTCGGCCGTCCCTTGCGCAATCACCTGCCCCCCACGCTTGCCGGCGCCCGGGCCAATATCGATGATGTGGTCGGCACGGCGGATGGTGTCCTCGTCATGCTCCACCACCACCAGCGTATTGCCCTTGTCCCCCAGCGTGGAGAGCGCCTTCAGCAGGATCTGGTTGTCTCGCGGGTGCAGGCCGATGGTCGGCTCGTCCAGCACATAGCAGACCCCCTGCAGGTTGCTGCCCAGTTGCGCGGCCAGGCGGATGCGCTGGGCTTCGCCGCCCGACAGGGTGGGTGCGGCGCGGTCCAGCGTCAGGTAGCCCAGGCCGACTTCTTCCAGGAACTCCAGACGCCCACGGATCTCGGAGACCACATCCCGTGCGATCTCGGCATCACGGCCAGTGAGCGCCAGGCCGGCGATCCACGCACGCGCCTCGTTCACGCTCCAGCCCGCCACCGTGCCAATGGTTTCGTCCTCGAAGGTCACGGCCCGCGCCACCGGGTTGAGACGGGATCCGCAGCAGTCCGGGCAGGGCTGGTCGCTCAGGCCCTCCACTTCCGCCTCCTCGGCCGGGAAGCTCTGTTCACGGCCCCGGTTGTCCTTGTCCTGCTGAGTGTCGTCCAACGCCTTGCGCTGCTCACGCGTCAGCGCCAGGCCGGTACCGACGCAGGTCGTGCACCAGCCATGCTTGGAGTTGTAGCTGAACAGGCGCGGGTCCAGTTCCGGATAGCTGGTACCGCAAGTCGGGCAGGCGCGCTTGGTGGAGAACACCCGCAGCTCACCGATGCCGGTGGTGGGCCGGGCATTGCGGATCGCATCATGCAGGCCGTCCAGCGGTGCCAGCAGATGCACCACCCCCTTGCCCTGGTCCAGCGCCTTCGCCAGCAGGTCACGCAGCTCGGCTTCGGATTCCGGGCTCACCACCATGTCGCCCACGGGCAACTCGATGGTGTGCTCCTTGAAGCGGTCCAGGCGCGGCCACGGGCTGGTGGAAAGGAACTCACCATCCACGCGCAGGTGCGTGTGCCCCCGGCCCTTGGCCCATTTGGCCAGGTCGGTGTACACGCCCTTGCGGCTCACCACCAGCGGCGCCAGCAGGCCCACGTGGCGCCCCTTGTAGTCCCGCATCAACTGGGCCGCAATGGCCTCCACGCTTTGCGGACGCACGGGTGTGCCGTCCTTGGCGCAATGCTGCACGCCCAGCTTCACATACAGCAGCCGCAGGAAGTGCCACACCTCGGTGGTGGTCGCCACGGTGCTCTTGCGCCCACCACGGGACAGCCGCTGCTCGATGGCCACCGTGGGCGGAATGCCCCACACCGCATCCACCTCCGGTCGGCCCGCCGGTTGGACGATGGAACGGGCGTAGGCGTTGAGCGACTCCAGGTAGCGGCGCTGCCCTTCGTTGAACAGGATGTCGAAGGCCAGCGTGCTCTTGCCGGAGCCGGAGACCCCGGTAATGACGTTGAAGCGGCCACGGGGGATGCTCACATCCACCGACTTGAGGTTGTGCTCCCGCGCGTTGACGATGCGGATGACCTCATCCGCCTGCCGGCGCTCTCGCACCAAGGTCTGCAGCGGTCGCCCTTCGGCGGCCACCGGCACGGGCGGGCGGTCCATTTCCAGGGCGTATTCCCGCAAGGCCTTGGCCGTGTGCGAGGTGGGATGCTCCTTGAGATGTTCCGGCGTGCCCACGGCCACCACCTCGCCGCCGCCTTCTCCGCCTTCGGGCCCGAGGTCGATGACCCAGTCCGACGCACGGATCACGTCGAGGTTGTGCTCGATCAGAATCAGCGAATGCCCCGCCTGCAACAGCTTGCGCATGGCGCGCATCAGCTTGGCGATGTCGTCGAAGTGCAGGCCCGTCGTTGGCTCGTCAAAGAGGAACAACGTGCCCTTGGTGGCGGTCGCCTGGCGCGGACGTGAAGCGGCTTCCGCCAGGAAGCCGGCCAGCTTCAGACGCTGCGCCTCGCCGCCGGAGAGCGTAGGCACCGGCTGGCCGAGGGTCAGGTAGTCCAGGCCCACATCGGAAAGCGGCTGCAGCTTGTTGACGACTTCGCGGTCATCGCGGAAGACGCTCAACGCTTCGGCCACGGTCAGCTCCAGCACGTCGGACACGCTGAACTGCCGTCCGGCACGCTCCAGCTTGACCTCCAGGAGTTCGGCGCGGAAGCGCTTGCCGTCGCAGTCCGGGCAGCGCAGGTAGACGTCCGACAGGAACTGCATCTCCACGTGTTCGAAGCCGGAGCCACCGCAGGTCGGGCAACGGCCGTCGCCCGCATTGAAACTGAACATGCCGGCACCGTAGCTGCGCTCCTTGGAGAGCGGCGCCTCCGCAAAGCGCTTGCGGATCTCGTCGAACACGCCGACATAACTGGCGGGGTTGGAGCGCGCGGTCTTGCCGATGGGGGACTGGTCCACAAACACGGCATCCGCCAGCCAGTCCGCGCCCAGCAGGCGGTCGTGCGCGCCGGGGGTCTCGGTGGCCTGGCCAAACCAGCGGGCCAGCGCCGGGTACAGCACGTCCTGCATCAACGTGCTCTTGCCCGAGCCGGAGACGCCGGTCACCGTCACCATGCGCTGCAGCGGAAAGTCCACGTCCACGTTGCGCAAGTTGTGCTCGCGGGCACCCTCGAGGATGAGGCGGGGCGTGTGCTCGTCCACCACGCGCTTGAGGCCCATGCCCACATGCTTGCGGGCGCCCAGGTAGGCGCCGGTCAGTGTGTCGGCAGACCGGATCTGGTCAGGGGTGCCATCAAAGACGATCTGGCCGCCCTGCTGTCCAGGGCCGGGGCCCATGTCGATCAGGCGGTCGGCCGCCAGCATCACCGCCGGGTCGTGCTCCACCACCACCAGGGTGTTGCCCGCATCACGCAGGCGGCCCATGGCTTCGACGATGCGGTTCATGTCCCGCGGGTGCAGGCCGATGCTGGGCTCGTCCAGCACAAACAGCGTGTTCACCAGCGAGGTGCCCAACGCCGTGGTCAGGTTGATGCGCTGCACTTCGCCGCCGGAGAGCGTGCGGCTCTGCCGGTCCAGCGTCAGGTAACCAATGCCCACATCCACCAGATACTTCAGACGATTGCGGATCTCGCCCAGCAACAGCTTGAGCGCTTCATCCAGCATCGTGCCGGGCAACTGTAGGTCGTCCATGAACTGCCGCACCCGGTGAAGGGGCAGCAGCATCAGGTCGTGCACTGACAAGCCCGGCAGGTTCTCCAGCTGTTCACGGGTCCAGCGCACGCCCTCAGGCATGAAGCGCTGATAAACCGTGGCCCCCGACGTGTCGGGAGACAGCGCGGCGTCGGCCAGCGGCTTGGAGCCAATGCGCCACAGCATGGCCTCGGTCTTGAGGCGAGCGCCGCGGCAGGTGGGGCATTCCGTGTAGCTGCGGTACTTGCTCAGCAGCACACGGATGTGCATCTTGTAGGCCTTGCTCTCCAGATAGTCGAAGAACCGGCGCACGCCGTACCACTGCTTGTTCCAGTTGCCGTTCCAGTTGGGGCTGCCTTCAATCACCCAGTCGCGTTGGGACTGGGTCATCTGGTTCCAGGCGGTATCGCGCGGGATGCCGGCCTCCCCAGCGTATTTCAGCAGGTCGTCCTGGCATTCCTTCCAGGCCGGCGTCTGCATGGGCTTGATGGCGCCGCCGCGCAAGGTCTTGCGCTCATCCGGAATGACCAGGCCCAGGTCCACGCCGATGACACGGCCAAAGCCGCGGCAGCTGTCGCACGCGCCCATGGCGGAATTGAAGGAGAACAGCGCGGGCTGCGGGTCGGCATAACGGATGTCGCTCTCCGGGCAGTGCAGCCCGGTGGAGTAGCGCCACAGCACCGGCTCCGCACCCTCTTCCGCCGGGATCACATACACCGCCATGCGGCCACTGCCGCGTTTGAGGCTGAGCTCGATGGCCTCCATGGCGCGGGCCTGCTCCACGCCCTGGGCGCGGAACCGGTCGGCCACCACGTCCAGCACCTTGCGGCCATCCCGCACGCGTTCAGATTGCACACGCGTGAAACCGGAGGCGGAAAGCCACTGCTGCACTTCCTCCGGGCTAACCGCTTCCGGCAGCTCCACCGGGAAGGTCAGCACCAGGCGGGGGTCTTCCTGCCTGGTCCGCTCAAGCAGGTCGGCATAGATGGTCTGCGGTGTGTCGTGGCGCACCGGCAGCGCGGTGTCGCGGTCAAACAGCTCGGCACCGCGCGCAAACAGGAGCTTCAGGTGGTCGTTCAGCTCCGTCATGGTCCCGACGGTGGAACGGCTGGTGCGGACCGGATTGGTCTGGTCGATGGCGATGGCGGGCGGCACCCCCTCCACCTTGTCCACGGCCGGGCGGTCCATGCGGTCCAGGAACTGGCGGGCATAGGCGGAGAAGGTCTCCACGTAGCGGCGCTGCCCTTCGGCATACAGCGTGTCAAACACCAGACTGGACTTGCCCGATCCACTGGGCCCGGTCACCACGGTCAGTTCCCCCGTCCGGAGGTCCAGGTCGAGGTTCTTGAGGTTGTGTTGGCGGGCACCCCGGATACGGATATCAGCGTCGGACATGCGGGTAGCAGACTCGGTTAGGGCAGAGGCAGAACATTCTAGGGAGGGGTACTGACAGGAACTGACAGCAGCAGTGATGACCTTGGTCAAGTCGGACCTTCGATCCACGTACCGCCCCGAGGACGACGCCCGCGACATCCTTCAAGATTGATTTGGTAAGCATTTGCGAACCAGCGAAGCGCACACGTGGGACTGGTTACGCTTGTCAAGGCCCGGCAAGGATGGACGACGGCGTACTTGCTACTCTGGTGAAGCTGGGGCAACAATGGGGCCAGGGCGTTTCAGTGGAATAAGTCATGACCGCTGGCGCTATAGATCAGGGATTACCCCAAGTCCCCGACCAAGTTACCGACGACCGGGGCAGCACGACATGGATAGACAAGACGGCCATCACTTTCCCGAGACCACCCTGGTCTTGATGTCGTCTGACGCGTCCGCTTCGCCGAAGTCCGCCGTTGAGACCACCCCGGATGGCAGCAGTTCAGGCCAACGGCCCGAGCCCGGCGAGAGTTTTGTGTTGCTGGTGGAAGACAATCCGATCAACCAGGTGGTGGCGCTGGAGTTCCTGGCGCTGATGGGACTGAAGACCGAGTTGGCCCGCAACGGTCAGGAAGCGCTGGACCTGTGTGAGCGCGCCGCCCCCAGCCTGGTGCTGATGGACATCCAGATGCCGGGCATGGACGGACTGGAATGCGCGCGCCGCCTGCGCGAACAGCAAGCCCAGGGCCGCCTGCCCCGCTTCCCCATCCTGGCCCTGACCGCGCATGCGCTGGACAGCGATGTGGCGGACAGCCTCAAGGCCGGCATGGATGAACACCTCACCAAGCCGCTGGACTTCCTGACGCTGCGCCGCCGCTTGGCGCGCTGGCTGGACCTGCCTCAACTGAACGACTGAGGCCTGCCGGTCCCCTGGCGCCGGCCCTTAGAGACCGGGACACCGGGCCCGCGGGCCTCGTGAGGCTGCCAGGCCCCCGCGTCCAGGCCCCACCTTGGGAGCGCTCAGCCCGCAAGAAAGCGCTCGATGAGGGTCCAATGTTCCGGCACGTTGAGCGCCGGGGCATGGCCGCAGCCCGGAATGGTCACCACCTCCGCCTTCGGCCCGCGCGCCTGCATGGCCTGCGCGGTCTGCGGCAGCAGAAGATCGGATTGCTCACCCCGCAGGCACAACACCGGCAGCGTCAGCGAATCCCACTCGGCCCACCGGTCGTAGTCCTGCGGAAAGACGTCGAACTGCCGGACCATGGCGGGGTCGTAATGCGGCGTCAGCCGGCCGTCCGGCAGGCGGCGGTGCGAGCTTTCCGCTAGACGGCGCCATTGCGCGTCACTCAGCCAGCCATAGGGCTGGTAGATCTGACGGAAATACGCCTCCAGCTCGGTGAGGGTGGCAAAGGCCGGCGGCTTGCCCGCGTAGGCGCGGATGCGTTGCACAGCGGTCGCGGCAATCTCGGGGCCGATATCGTTCAGCACCAGCCGGCGCAGGCGACCGCGCAGCGAGGTCGCGGCCGCCAGCAGGCCGATGGCACCGCCCATGGAGGTGCCCACCCAGTGGAAGGTGGGCAGCGCCAGTTGATCCACCAGCGCCGTGGCGAGCTTCACGTAGAAGGCCAGGTGATATTCGGCGTCAGGGTCCGGGCTCCATTGGGAGAGCCCACGGCCCAGGGTGTCCGGGCAGATGACCCGGTAACGGCTGCACAACCGGGCGGCCAGGTCGTCCATGTCCCGCCCCGTCCGGGCCAGGCCATGCCAGGCGATGACGGGTGGGGCGGCCGGGTCGCCCCAATCCATGAAGTGGATCTCGCGGTCCTCGCAGCGCAGGTAGCGCGAGGTGGGCTGGCGGGTGTTCAGGCGGGTTCCCATGCGTTGGCAATCTACGGCTCAACCCGGGTCTCGTCCAGTCCGACCCACTTCAGCGTCGCACAGCGGCAATGCTTCGCCGGTGGCCAGTGACGGCGCTTCGATGGCCCTGGCAATCAATTGTGGCGGCGTCCCAGCTCCGGCCAGCGCGCCAGCTTTTCGTACAGCGTCGCCCGGGAGATGGCCAACAGCCGCGCAGCCGCCACCCGGTTGCCATTGGTGCGGCGCAAGGCATTGGCAATCGCTTCACGCTCCAGTTGCGCTTTCCGAACCGACAAGGTGGGCAACGGCAGTGACTCCTCCGGGCCTGACTCGCTGCTGGTGGTGGACGGGCTGCGGGCGGCAAACGCGGGCAGTGTGACGGCAAAGGTCGGCATCGCCCGTTCGGTTGACGGGACACCGCCGGACGAGGCCCCCAATGGAGCCACGGACGCGTCGCCCGAGATGCCCCCAGATTGGCCACCAGACAGGCCATCCGATAGGCCGCTCGATATGCCAGAGGACTCGCCGCCCGACATGCCCGCCGATGTCCCGCCCAGATCGCCCGCCATCAACACCGGGCTGTTGGTGCCGGCCAGAAACGCTTGTTCCAGCACATCGCGCAGTTCCCTGACATTCCCGGGCCAGGGCCGCCGCTGAAGCGCCGCCAGTGCGGAGGCCCCCAGGGGTTTGGTGGGCAGCCCGCCGCGCCGCGACAGCTCCTCCAGCAGCACTTCCGCCAGCGGTTCGATGTCCTCGACCCGGTCCCGCAGGGCGGGCACGCGGATGGGCAGCACATGCAGCCCGTAATAGAGGTCGGCGCGAAACTCCCCGCGCTGCACCATGGCCGCCAGATCACGCGTGGTGGCGGCGATCACCCGCACATCCACCTTCTGCGGCTCGCCGCCCAGTGGCGCCACCTCCTGCGCCTGCAGCACCCGCAACAGCTTGGCCTGCAATGGCAGGGACAGGTCGCCGATTTCATTCAGAAACAGCGTGCCGCCCTCGGCGAGCCCGAACTTGCCCCAAGGCCGGGCCGGGTCGCTGTAGCCACCCAGCCCCAACACACCCGTTCCGGAAACACCCAGTCCGGCCGCACCAGACCCGCCGGGCGCCGCACCGTCACTCATGTCGCCGTCGCCGGCTACACCGAACAGCTCAACCTCCAGCAACGCGCGCGGCACCGCAGCGATGTCCAGGGTCACCAGCGGCCTTGCGGCACGCCGGGAGGCCGCGTGGATGGCCTGGGCCAGCAGTGCCTTGCCTGTGCCGGCCTCGCCCAGCAGCAGCACCGTGGCGTCCGCCTGGGCCACGCGGCGCGCCTGCCGCTTGACCTCCTGGGCCGCCGGGCTGCTGCCGACAAAATCGATGATGCGATGCTCAGGCCGCCGGTGCTGCCGCTGCGCCACCGCCAGTTGCCGGCGTGTCTCGTCCAGTTCGGCCTGCAGGCGGGCCAACCGGTCCGCCAGCGACGGCAAAGCCTTCCCATCCCTGGGCATCTCGTTCATGGTGTCTCCTTGTGGGGCGCCAGGCCCGCCGCCTCGTGCCGGGCGGCTGGAGAAGCTCCGCAGCGCTTCCCTTGTCCAACCCAATGTAGCAGCGCCGGGGCCGAACGGACTGCGGGTTAGGGAGCAGGTACAGGGGGCGTGAATCGCTCTATAAAACGCGCCTATGGTTGGATCCTGGACTTCCTCACGAGCTGCACGCCAATTGCTGGTGGCGGCACGGCAACTGCTGTCCGAGCGCGGCCAGGCCAACAGCCTGGGCCAGGCGCGGACGCTCATCACCCGCATGCGAGAACTGCCCGCCGACGCCTGGCCGGAAGTGTTCGACCGGTTGGCCGCCGAGTTCAACCCCGACCCGGCCGCCGTACTCACAGCCGCCCAGGACTACGCCACCCGGCCGGATGCCGACGCCCTGCTCGCCCTCACCCAGGTCAGCGAGCCGCCGCGCCAGGAGCTGTTCCGCCGCATCAACCGCGCGCCCGGTGGCACCGGGCTGCTGGTGCGCATGCGGCGACGGTTGCTGGACGGGCTGAAGACGCACCCCTCCTGGCGCATGGTCGATGCGGACCTGCTGCACCTGCTCTCCTCCTGGTTCAACCCCGGCTTCCTGGAGATGCGCCAGGTGGACTGGCACTCCCCGGCCCACCTGCTGGAACAGATCATCCACCACGAGGCCGTGCACGCCATTGACGGCTGGGACGACCTGCGCCGCCGCCTGCTGCCGGACCGCCGCCTGTTTGCCTTCTTCCACCCGCAGCTGCCGCAGGAGCCGCTGATCTTTGTCGAGGTGGCGCTGCTGCCGGAGATGCCGGACGCGATCGCGCCGCTGATCGAGAAACGCACGGAGCCGATGCCGCCCAACAGCTACCGCTGCGCCGTGTTCTATTCCATCAGCAACTGCGAGCCCGGCCTTCGCGGCGTCTCGCTGGGCAACTTCCTCATCAAGCATGTGGCCGAGCACCTCCAGCGCGAGTTGCCCAAGCTCAAGCGCTTCTGCACCCTCTCCCCCATCCCCGGATTGGCGGCATGGCTGCACGGGGCACCGGACCTCGGCGGGCTCAGCGGATTGAAGAAGCCCCAGATCGAACGCGCCAGCGAGGCGCTGACGCGGGTCCGGCAGCACAGCAGTGCGGAACTGACCAGCCCCACCGCACTGGCCAACGAGGCCCTGCAGGCCGACTTGCGCCATCTGGCTGCGGCCTACCTGGTGGGCCAGACACCGTTGCCGGGCGGGGATCCGGTGGCCCGTTTCCACCTGGACAACGGCGCCCGCCTGGAGCGCCTCAATGTCTCGGCCGACCGCTCGGCCAAGGGCATGAAGCAATCCCACGGCCTGATGGTGAACTACCTGTACGACCTCGACCGCATCGAATCCCACCATGAGGACTTCACCCGCGGCGAGATCGCCTTTTCCCGCGCGGTCGGCGCCTGCCTGTAGGCGCCGCGCGCTGGTCAACCCCGGCTCCGGCCACCTCGTGTTCCACTGACCTTCCAGCGTCCGAAGAGGCGCTTTCCATACCAAGACGGAGACAAGATTCATGACTGAAGACCAAGCCCGATCGCGCCGCCGCGTGCTGCAGCAGGCCGCCGGCACTTCGTTGGGGCTGCTCGCCGGCACCGCCGGCTGGCCGGGCCTGGCACACGCCGACGGCGGCTGGCCGAACAAGCCGGTGACCTGGCTGGTGCCCTTCCCTGCTGGCGGCGGCACCGACACCTTCGCCCGTCCGCTGTGTGCCCAGCTCACCCGCCAGAGCGGCCGGCAGTTCATCATCGACAACAAGGGTGGCGCCGGCGGCACGGTGGGGGCCACGCTCGCGGCCAAGGCGGCGCCGGACGGCTACACCTTCTTCATGGGCGCGGTTCACCACGCCATCGCCCCGGCCATGTACCCAAAGCTGGAATACCGGCTGGAGGAAGATTTTGTGCCGGTGGGCCTGATCTCCAGCGTGCCGCAGGTGATCGTCGTGAACCCGGGCAAGGTGCCCGCCCGCGATGTACCGGCCTTGCTGGAGCTGCTGCGCAAGAACCCCGGCAAGCTCAACTACGGTTCGGCAGGCAATGGCACCTCGCACCACCTGGCGGGTGAGCTGTTCAAGCTGCAGACCAAGACCTTCATCACCCACATTCCCTACCGGGGCGCCGGGCCGGCGCTGCAGGACCTGATCGCCGGCCAGGTCGACCTGATGTTCGACGGCCTGGCTTCCTCCGCCACACACATCAAGAGCGGCCGCATCAAGGCGCTGGCCGTGGGGGCCGCCAAGCGGGCCCCCGGCTTCCCCGACATTCCGTCCGCCCCGGAAGCCGGCATTCCCAACTACCAGGTGTCCACTTGGTATGGGCTGTGGGCACCCAAGGGCACGCCCAAGGAAGCCATCGCCGGCATGCAGGCCGAACTGAAGAAGGCCTTTGCCACCGAGGAACTGCGCGCCTCCTGGAATGGCCTGGGCACGGAGACGCCCAACCTGTACGGAGATGCCTTCGGTAAATTCGTTCACAGCGAGATCGTCCGTTGGGCCGAGGTGGTCAAGAGCAGCGGCGCCAAGCTGGACTGAGGACAATGCAGGTCATGAGCACTTCTTCTGCCTCTACTTCCGCCTCTACTTCCGGCACCCCGGCGCCCCCCACGGGCGGCAACCTGTTCGCCGCCCTGCGGGCCGCCTTCCCGGCGGACCTGGACGCCTGGGCCATCGAATGCGCGGACGGCCCGGATGCCGGCCAGCACTACAGCTGGCGCGACCTGGACCGCGCCACCGCCATGATGGCCAACCTGCTGGCCTCGCTGGACCTGCCGCCGGCCAGCCGCATTGCCGTGCAGGTGGACAAGAGCGTCGAGGCGCTGATGCTGTACCTGGCGGTTCTGCGCGCCGGCCATGTGTACCTGCCGCTCAACAACGCCTACCAGGCAGCCGAGTTGGCGTACTTCATCGGCAATGCCGAGCCGGCGGTGGTGGTGTGCGCTGGCAAGAATTTCGGCTGGGTCAGCAAACTGGCTTTCCAGTCCGGCGTGCCCTGGGTCTTCAGTCTGAATGACGACCGCAGCGGCACCCTGCTGGACCGTGCGCAGCAGCACAGCGATGTGTTCGAGACCGTGCCGCGCCAGCCCGACGACCTGGCCGCCATCCTCTACACCAGCGGCACCACCGGGCGCAGCAAGGGCGCCATGCTCAGCCATGCCAACCTGCTGTCCAACGCGCAGGTGCTGCACCAGTACTGGGGCTGGAGCAGCCAGGATGTGCTGATCCACGCCCTGCCCATCTTCCATGTGCACGGCTTGTTCGTCGCTTCGCACGGCGCGTTGCTGGCCGGCGCGCGGATGCTGTGGTTCAACCGCTTCGACCCGGCCGCCGTGGTGGCCCGCCTGCCGGGCGCCACGATGTTCATGGGCGTGCCCACGCTGTACGTGCGCCTGCTGGAGCAAGGCGCGCTGACCCGCGAGACCTGCGCCCGGATGCGGCTGTTCATCAGTGGCTCCGCGCCGCTGCTGATCGACACCTTCCAGGCCTGGCAGCAGCGCACCGGCCACACCATCCTGGAGCGCTACGGCATGAGCGAGACGGTGATGCTCACCTCCAACCCGTATGAGCCCGAAGACGGTGACCGCGTGGGTGGCACGGTGGGCCGGCCACTGCCGGGCGTGGGGCTGCGCGTGGTGGACGACCAGGGCGGCGCCTGCGGCCCGGACGACATCGGCCACATCCAGGTGAGAGGCCCCAACGTCTTCGGCGGCTACTGGCGCATGCCGGAAAAGACACGCGAGGAATTCACCCCGGACGGCTGGTTCAAGACCGGTGATGTCGGGCGAGCCGATGCCAAGGGCTATGTGACCATCGTCGGGCGCAGCAAGGACCTGATCATCTCCGGCGGCTTCAACGTCTATCCGGCGGAGGTCGAGGGCTGGTTGAACGACCTGCCGGGGGTGGCGGAATCCGCCGTGGTGGGTGTACCGCACCCCGACTTCGGCGAGGGTGTGGTCGCCGTGGTGGTGCCGCGCCCCGGCGCAGCGCTGAAGGGCGAGGTGCTGATCGCTGCGCTGAAGGATCGCATCGCCAATTTCAAGGTGCCCAAGCACGTCTTTGTGCAGGAGGCGCTGCCACGAAACGCGATGGGCAAGGTGCAGAAGAACGTGCTGCGCGAGCAACTGGGGAAGACCTTTGGCTGACATGAGCCTGGACAACACCGCCTGCCCGCGCTGCGGTGGTGGCTTCCGTTGCGGCGTCAACGACGGGCACTGTGCCTGCTTCGGTCTGCGCCTGTCGGAGTCGCTGAAGGCGCAGTTGAGCGCCCAGTATCCCGACCAGTGCCTCTGCCTCCCCTGCCTGGCCGCCCTCGCCGCCATGGAAGCAGCCACGCCTGCCGAAGTGGCGGCCATCAAGGTCGGCAGCCCCGGGCGGACCTGAGCGGCCATGAACAGGCGCCCCCGAACCCTCCCCCGCTGTTGAGCGTTTGCCACCGTACGACGCACGACGACAATCACGGCAATGCGCTCCCCTCCCTACAGCCGCTCCCCGCTGGCGCCCTTGCGGATGAGGCGCCTGCTGGTGCTGGGCCCGTTCTTGTCGCTGGGCCTGGTGCTGGTGGTGCTTTGGTCGCTGGTGGCCTGGTTCTCCGTCATCTATCCGCGCTCGCTCATCAAGGACGTGCAGGACGACCTGCACAGCACGGCCGAAAGCGCCGCTGGCGAGACCGATGCGCTGCTGCGCGAGGCCGAAGGCAATCTGCGCACGCTGGACCTGATGCTGCTCACGCGCCGGACCACCGACCAAGGCCAGGACGCCACCGTCAGCCTGCTGGCCGACACCCTGCGTGAAAGCTCCCGCGGCCTGACCGACGTGATGCTGGCCAATACCGATGGCCGCCTGTGGCGCATCCCCTCCGGCCACGAGCCCTTTGCCAAGCTGGCGCCCAAGAGCTTCCTGGACGAACTGCACGCACCGGGTGCCCCCAGCGTCGTGGTGGGCGCGCCGCTGAGCCTGCGCCCGGGCGGCCGTGCGGTGCTGCCGCTCGCCACCCGGTTGAGCGGGGACAACGGCGTGTTCGATACCGTCGTTGCCTTCATCGACCTGGAGGGGCTGCTGCGGCTCTACCGCGCCCGGCTGCAACGCCAGGGTATGGCCATCTTCCTGGAGCGCGACGATGGCGTCGCGCTGGCCCGCCTGCCCGAGGTCCCGGGCCTGGTGGGGAGCAACGTCGTCACCGGCCGGCCGGACCGCAAGCTGCCGCCCAGCGCTCCTGCGGTCGGCGAGTTCGAAACCGGCGACGCGTCGCTGGACGGCAAGGGCCGCATCGTCTCCTACCACTCCCTGCAGGACTACCCGCTGCGGGTCTTTGTCTCGCTGGAGGAGGACCGGATCCTGAGCGCCTACCTGGTACAGCGCCGGGTGGTGCTGGCGTTCTCGCTGATGGTGAGCGTGATTGCCGTGGGCCTGATGGCCTGGCTGACCCGGCTTCAGCAGCAGGCCCGCCTGGCCGAGGCAGAACGCCAGGCCACCGCCGACGCCTCGCCCATGGGCCTGTTCCGGGCCGACCTGGACGGCCGCACCGTCTACGCCAACGAGACTTACCTGCAGCTTCTGGAGGTTGACCGCGCCGACCTGGCCTGGGGCTGGCTGGAGCGCATGCCGGAAGATGAACGGGCGCAGGTACGCGAGGACTGGATGCAGCGCGTTCGGGAAGGCGAATCCATGGACCGGATGCGGCGCATGCAGCGCCCCGATGGCACCGAGATGGTGCTCGCGGTGCGCACCCGTCCGATGCGGGTGAATGGCCGGGTCGTGGCCTACGCCGGCACCGTCCTGGATGTAACCACGGAACTCGCGATGGCGCGGGAGCGCGAGCGCATCCAGGCGGTGATGAGTGCCGTGGCGCACAGCGCGGCCGTGGAAATGCTGGCGGTGGACACGGAAGAGCGGGTGCTGTTCTGCAACAAGACCCTGGAGCAGCGCCTGCACATTGCGCCGCGCGCCTGGGAGGGGCAAACCGCCCATCAGCTCCTGGGCGACAAGCTCTATGCCGTGACCCAGCCCTTGATCCAGCGCGCGCTGGCGGGAGAGGCCAGCGTGGTGGAGTGGCGCGACGAGGATCCGGACGACCGCACCGAGCCACGCTACCTGGAACTCAGCTACGCCCCCCTGCTGGGCGAAGCAGGCGGCTCACCCATCGGCGCCTATGGCGTCGGCCGCGACGTGACCGACAACAAGGAAGAACAGATCCGGCTGCTCAAGGCCTCCAACACCGACCCGTTGACGGAGCTGCTCAACCGGGCCGGTTTCGCGGCCAGCATCCAGACGGCCCTGCAGCGCGCCCGCGACCGCGGCGAACTGGTGGCCCTGCTCTACCTGGACCTGGACCGCTTCAAGCCGGTCAACGACCAGTACGGCCACCCGGTGGGGGATGCGCTGCTGAAGGCGGTGGCCGGACGCCTGCGCCATGCCCTGCGTCCGCAGGACCTGGTGACACGCCTGGGGGGCGACGAGTTCGGCGTGTTCCTGCACCATGTGGCCAAGCCGGACGACGCGCAGGTGGTGGCGGAGAAACTGGTGCACACACTCTCGATGCCGTTTCGCATCGGCGCGCTGGAACTGCACATCGGCACCAGCGTGGGCTTCTGTGTTCAATGGGCACGGCAGGTGGAGCTGCCGGCACTGGTGGCGCAGGCGGATGCCCAGCTCTATCACGCCAAGCGCGCCGGGCGGGGTCGCGCGCAGGGAAGCGTCTGCGCCGCAGACCTGGATCCGGACGCCCCTTCGCAGCCCCACGATCCCTCGGGTGCACCGGCCGATCCGCCGTCCATCAAGCCGGCTGCTTGATCCTCATCAACGTCATCTGCAGGAGCTTGGCGTCCGCGCTGGCACGGTGCCGCCGCAGGTGGGCCTCGTCCCGCACCTGCTGCTTCACGTCGCCGAAGCGGCGCGCTTCATCTTCGTTCAGCAAGCGGCGCAGGTCGTCGAGCTTGAAACGCTGCGGCATGTCCACGCTGTCATAGAGCTTGGCCAGCCAGCTGTAGTCAAAGGCCCAGCTGTCGGTGTAGACGGTCTGCCCGGCCAGGCGGCGGTTCATCTCCTCGGCAATCCACTCACGCGGCCGGCCGTGGCGCAGCAGCAGCTCGCGGGAGATGCCATGCAGGGCTTCGGCCTCGGCGTCCCAGTGTTCCCAGTCCGGCGCGGGCTGGATCAGGGAGCAGAACGGCATGCCGCGCCCTTCCACAAAGCCGATCTCGATGGGGTAGCTGCCCCGGCCGAAGCCGGACGCCTCCAGATCCAGGATGGTAGGCATGCACTGCATGCCAGGAAGTATGCAAGCGCCGGGCCAGCCCAGGCTGCGCGCTCATCCTTGAAATGGGGGACGTGAGGCAGGTGCCCGGTACGGGCAGCGGCATCAGGCCAGTGATTCGGTGGTGGGCGGCGCCACGGCAGTGCGGCGGCGCTGCACCACCTCCCAGGCATCCAGGCCGCCTTCCAGCGCCAGCACGCGCGCGTGGCCGCGATCCAGCAACTGGCGCGCGCCCGTCACGGCGGAGATCTCGTTGGGGCAGTTGCAATACAGCACCAGCAGCCGATCGTCCGGCAACTGATCGGCCTGCGCGGCCAGCTTGGCCAGGGGAATGTTCAACGCGCCCGGCAAGGTGCGGGGGTCCGCCTCGCGGCCGGTGTCGCTGCGCACGTCGATGAAGACCGGCGCCATGTCCTGGTCCAGCAGCGCGGCAGCGTCTTCCACGCTGATGCGCTCCACCTCGCCTTGCAGGCGGGCGGTGGTGTGGCGCCGCCACCAGCGCCAGGCCACCACGGCGGCCAGCAGCACCGCAATGGTGATCAGGGCCCACTTGCCAGCGTTGGCCAGGGTGTCCAGCACATCCTGGATCTGGTTGCTGAACACCAGGCCGAGGCCGAGGAAACAAAGGGTCCAGACCAGGCCCGCAACCGCGTCATAGGCAATGAAACGGCGCCAGCCCATGCCCAGCGCGCCCGCCATGGGCGCAGCCACCACGGAGATGCCGGGCAGAAACTTGGCAGCCAGCAATGAGCTGCCGCCCCAGCGCGCGATGAGGCTTTCGCTCTGGCGCACGCAGACGTCCGGGGAGAGCGACACCCGGCACAGCAGCCGCAGCACCCGATGGCCATGCATGCGGCCGGCAATGAACCAGACGGCGTCCCCCAGGACGTTGGCCAAAACGGCCGAGACCACCAGGCTGGGGCCGGAGAGCCGGTCCGCGGCAGCGAGGCCACCGGCCACGACCAGCAACGGGGCCGCCGGTAGCGGAGCGCCGATGCGCGCCGCCAATGTCACCAGGAAGATGAGCAGGAAATCATGCTGGATCAGCAGTTCGATCAGGGCGCGCATGGGTGCCATTGTCGTGGCAGACGGACTCACCCACTGCCCGTGGGGCGATCGGTCAGCGTTGCGGGCACGCGACCTTTGCGCGGCAGGCGCGGGTTTTCGCGGGCTTGCCTGACGGGAATGCGGATGCGGGCCTCTCCCGTTGGGAAGACCTGATGCGCGGCAACCGCACGCCCTGGTTTGGGGCAGCCGCTCCGGGCGTCCAAACACCGGCGCGCGACAGCCCTCGACCTCCCTGATGACGCCGCCAGGGCTGCCGCGTATAACCGCGCCCATGAGCTACGCCCATACGATCCGCCACCGCACCCATCGCTTTGCGGATCTGAAGGCGCTGCTGGCCAAGGCCGGACCGCTGCGCTCCGGCGACCAGTTGGCTGGCATCGCCGCCACCAGCGAGGAAGAGCGCGTGGCCGCGCGCCTGGCGCTGGCGGACGTGCCGCTGCGCCGCTTCCTGACGGAGACGCTGATTCCCTATGAGCGCGACGAAGTCACCCGGCTGATTCTGGACACCCACGACACCTCGGCCTTCGCGGAGATCGGCCACCTCACCGTGGGCGAGTTCCGCGACTGGCTGCTGCACCAGAGCACGGACACCGCCACCCTGATGCGCATCACGCCGGGCCTGACACCGGAGATGGTGGCGGCCGTGTCCAAGCTGCTGCGCAACCAGGACCTCATCGCGGTGGCGCGCAAGCGCCCGGTGATCACGCGCTTTCGCAACACCATGGGCCTGCCCGGCCACCTTGGCGTGCGCCTGCAGCCCAATCACGCCACCGACGACCCCCGGGGCATCGCTGCGTCCATGCTGGACGGCCTGATGTATGGCTGCGGAGATGCCCTGATCGGCATCAATCCGGCCTCCGACCATCCCCACGCCATCGGCGACTTGCTGCGGCTGGTCGATGAATTGCGCCAGCGCCACGACATCCCGACGCAGTCCTGCGTGCTCACCCATGTGACCACGACGCTGGCAGCCATCGAGCAGGGGGCGCCGGTGGACCTGGTGTTCCAGTCCATTGCGGGGACGGAGGCAGCGAATGCCGGGTTCGGCATCTCGCTGGCCTTGCTGGAGGAGGCGCACCAGGCCGGGCGCTCACTGCAGCGCGGCACCGTGGGGCAGCAGCTGATGTACTTCGAGACGGGACAGGGCAGCGCCCTGTCGGCCGACGCCCACCACGGCGTGGATCAGCAGACCTGCGAAGTGCGGGCCTATGCGGTGGCCCGGCATTTCGATCCGTTCCTGGTCAACACGGTGGTGGGATTCATCGGGCCGGAATACCTCTACGACGGCAAGCAGATCATCCGCGCCGGCCTGGAAGACCATTGCTGCGGCAAGCTGCTGGGCGTGCCCATGGGCTGCGACATCTGCTACACCAACCATGCGGAAGCGGACCAGGACGACATGGACACGCTGCTGACCCTGCTGGGCGTGGCGGGGGTCAACTTCATCATGGGTGTGCCCGGCGCGGACGATGTGATGCTGAACTATCAAAGTACCTCCTTCCATGACGCCTTGTATGCGCGGGAGGTGCTGGGGCTCCAACGGGCGCCAGAGTTCGAGGCGTGGCTGCAGCGCATGGGCGTGACGGACGCGCGGGGTGGGCTACGCCAGGCGGCGCTGTCCCAACCCTTGCTGGCGGATGCCCGTGACTGGGCGGGCGCGGCATGACGGCACCCGCACCGACACCGACACCGGCACAGACGCGTGACGGCCCACCTCTGCAGCCTGTGGCGGAGCCTGACCCATGGAGCGCCTGGCGGCAGTTCACCAATGCCCGCATTGCACTGGGCAGGACGGGCCATGCGTTGCCGACAGCACCATGGCTGGCCTTCAACCTGGCGCACGCGCAGGCCCGTGACGCCGTGCACCACCCGCTGGACGTACCGGCTATCCGGCAGGGGCTGGCCGGCCAGGGCCATCAGGTCGTGGAGGTGCACAGCGCGGCCGAAGACCGGGCGGTGTATCTGCGAAGGCCCGACCTCGGCCGAACGCTTTCTGAGCCGAGCCGCCAGCATTTGGCAGCGCTGGTGACGCAGCCAGCGCCGGAGTTGCTGTTTGTCATCGCGGACGGGCTCTCCGCCACGGCGGCGGACCGGCAGGCCGTGCCGCTGCTGGCGCACATGATGCCGCGCCTGCAGGGGTGGGCCATCGGCCCGGTTCTCATCGCCACGCAGGCCCGCGTGGCGCTGGGGGACGACATCGGCGCGATGCTGGGCGCTCGTTTCGTGGTGATGCTGATCGGCGAACGTCCAGGCCTGAGCTCGCCAGACAGCCTGGGGATCTATGTCACGCACAGTCCACGGGTGGGACGGCGGGATGCGGAGCGCAACTGCATCTCCAACGTGCGGCCCGAAGGGCTGAGGTTGGATGCGGCGGCCAGCAAGCTGCACTACCTGCTGACGCAGGCGCGGCGGCTGGGGCTCACAGGGGTTGGTTTGAAGGATGAGAGCGAACGGCCTGCGCTGGGCGGCCCGAAAGCTGACGACTCACCCGGATAGCGGGTCACCCTGCCTGTATTCTGCGTCCCCGCTCGCCGATGACTCACCTGACGCCGCCACCAGATGCAGCCACCAGATGCAGCCACCAGATGCAGCAACCAGACGCAGCCAATTGATCCATCCAACTGACGCACTCACCTGACGCACCCACATGTTCCTTCGCCTCCAGACGCCCAAATGGTTTCCCGGTCTCTCCACCACCGCGCGATGGCTCCTGCTCTGTGAGCTGTTCAGCCTGTGCGCGTCCAGCGTCGGTCACAGCACCGCCTTGTGGTGGCTGGCCGGCCACCAGGGTGCTCACGGCCTGACCGCCTACAGCGCCATCGTGGCCCTCACCGCACTGATCAGCCTGCCCGCACTCTCGCCGCTGGGCGACCGCCGCGCCAAACGGCTGTTGCTGGTCCGTGGACAGGCCACGCTGGTGGCGGTGGCGGCGGCCCTGTGCGCGCTGGCCTCGGTGGACCTGCTGAGCCTGTGGTCGATCTGTGTCTGCGGCGTGGTCACGACCGTCGCGCAGGCCGTGGTGCAACCGGTGCAGTCTGCCGCCCTGCTGGATGTGGTGCCGGCCGACCGCCTGTCCCAGGCCATCCGCATCCGGCGTGGCACGCAGGCCATCGGCAGCCTGTGCGGGCCGGCGCTGGCTGGCCTGGCCATGTCCTTCGGAGGCGTCGGCTGGGCCTACGCGCTGCAACTGCTGCTGGCGGCCGCCTGCACGGTCGCCGCGACCAAGCTGCCGGCACGGGTCGCGGCCCAGGCCGCTGCGCGCCAGGGCCGCTGGGTGGACGATCTGCGCGCCGGCTTGCGCGCCAAGTGGCTGGTCCGCGTGGACCGGTGGTGGACCCTGTCCGGCGCGTTGATGATGGTTTTCTATGCACCCGCCATCGGCCTGATGCTTCCCCTTCGGCTTCAATCCATGGGCGCCCCCGCCACCTGGTTCGGTTGGTGCAGCGGCGCGCTTTCGGTAGGCGTGCTGATTGGTGTGCTGGGGGTGGCGGACCGGCTGATGCTGCGCGCGGGGCGGCACCGCGCCATGCTGATGGCGGTCGCCCTGTGCGGTGTCTGCCTGGGCGCCGTAGGGGCGGTGGATCGCGTACAGGTGCTGGCGCTGCTGTTCGCGGTGATCGGCCTGTGCACGTCGGTGACCCAGCTCATGGGCCAGACCCATCGGGCACTGGCGGTGCCGGAGGATTTCCGGGCGCGGATGGCGTCTGCGCAGTTGGCGGTTGCGCACATGGCCGCCGCGGGCGCACCGCTTCTGGCGGGCCTGCTGCTGCAGCGGTGGCCCGTGGCCCAGGTCTACGGTGTGATGTCGGCCGGCTTCCTGCTCAGCGGGCTGGCCTTGCTGGCCGTGCCCGGCCTCAAGGCCTTCCTCCGCTTGGCGCCGGAAGACGCACGCAACTGGTACGAACGGCAGTTTCCGGCCGCCTTTTTGCGCGCCGACCTCAATCGCCCAGAGCCAGTCCCGCCCGATTCAGCAGCAGTGAGCAGCGCGGCGAGACATTGATCACCCGCAGCGCCTTGCCGGCCTTGGCGTAACGCGTCTTCAGCGTCTTCAAGGCTTCGATGGCGGAATGGTCCACAAAGCTCAGGTGTTGGCAGTCCAGGGTGACCCGCGCCGGATCGGTGGCCGTGTCGAAGCGCTGCAGAAAGGCCGTCACCGAGGCGAAGAACAAGGTGCCGTGCACGCGATAGCGCTTGCTGCCATCGGCCTCCAGCGCCTGTTCGGCGCGCAGCTCCCGCGCATGCTGCCAGGCAAAACTCAGCGCAGCGATGACGATGCCGCAGAGCACGGCCGTGGCCAGGTCGGTCAGCACCGTGACCACGGTGACGGCGGCGATCACCATCACGTCCTGTAGCGGCACCTTGTTCACCTGCTTGAGCGAACCCCAGGCAAAGGTCTCGATCGCCACCACCAACATCACGCCCACCAGTGCCGCCAGCGGAATGCGCTCGATCAGCGGCGACAGGAACAGCACGAACATCAGGATCATCAGCCCCGCCACCACACCGGAGAGCCGCCCCCGGCCGCCGGAATCCAGGTTGATCATGGTCTGGCCGATCATGGCGCAGCCGCCCATGCCACCCGCCAGCCCCGACGCCACGTTGGCCACCCCCAGTGCCACGCACTCGCGGTTGCTGTCGCCCTGGGTCTGGGTGATTTCGTCGGTGAGGTTCTGGGTGAGCAGGGTCTCCAGCAAGCCGACCAGGGCCATCAGCACCGCGTAGGGCGCAATGATGTGCAGCGTTTGCATCGTCCACGGCACGGCCGGCAGTGAGAAGCTGGGCAGTCCACCCGCGATGTGCGCCATGTCGCCCAGCGTATGTGCGGGCAGGCCCAGCAGATGGGTCATCAGCCCCACGCCCAGGATGGCCACCAGCGCGGGCGGCACGCTGCGCGTGATGCGTGGCAGCACATAGACGATGGCCATGGTGACCACCACCAGCCCGGCCATCAAGGCCAGCGCTGAGCCTTCCAGCCACTGCCCCCCGCGCTTGAAATGCTCCAGCTGCGCCAGCCCGATGATGATGGCCAGCCCGTTCACGAAGCCCAGCATCACGGGATGCGGCACCATGCGCACCAGCGCGCCCAGCCGGAGTACGCCGAACAGCACCATCAGCAGGCCGCTCAGCAGCACCGTGGCCAGCAGGTAGGACACGCCGTGCTGGACCACCAGCGCCACGATCACCACCGCCATGGAGCCCGCGGCCCCGGACACCATGCCCGGGCGTCCACCCAACAGCGCGGTGATGGTGCAGATGAAGATGGCGCCGTAGAGCCCCATCAGCGGGTTGAGGTGGGCCACCAGCGCAAAGGCGATGCACTCCGGCACCAGGGCGAAGGACGTGGTGAGGCCGGCCAACAGGTCCGGCAGAAAGTGGGCGCGCAGGCGTGAGACGTTCATGGTGGCCTGCATTGTTCTATGCACCTGCCTCGCAGGATGCGAATCACGCACATCGGCCAGCATCCGACTGGGAATGTCGTGTTTTTTCGAGCCCTGGGGCCGCTGGTCTGGCAATGTTGGCGGTTTGGCGGTTTGGGCCGCGGGCGGTTTCGGCTGTAGTGCGGGCACGGCGAGCTTCACGAAACCGTCATCTCCGCCATCAATCATCAGCCGTTTGACACAACGGCTGAGGCAGGACCATGAGTGGTGGCTTGATTTCCGAAGATGCGGCGGGCCTGAAGGCCGTTGTTGATGACGACTACAAGGATCTCGTGCAACGCATCCGCCGCGACCTGCTGGACGGCTATGACGAAGAGTTGGAACTCGAGATCGAGGACCGTGCGGTGGACGAGGCCCTGCTCACGCTGGACAGCAACACCGAGGACCATGGCACCCGGCTGGCCTACTTCAAGCAGCTCTTTCGCCTTCAGCGCGAGCTGGTGAAGTTGCAGGACTGGGTGCACCACACCGGCCAGAAGGTCGTGATTCTCTTTGAAGGCCGTGACGCCGCGGGCAAGGGTGGCGCCATCAAGCGCATCACCCAGCGGCTCAACCCGCGCGTGTGCCGCGTGGTGGCCCTGCCGGCGCCCAATGACCGCGAGCGGACGCAGTGGTACTTCCAGCGGTATGTGCCGCATCTGCCGGCGGCCGGTGAGCTCGTGCTGTTCGACCGCAGTTGGTACAACCGCGCCGGCGTGGAGCGGGTGATGGGCTTCTGCGAGGACAGCGACGTGGAGGAGTTCTTCCGCTCCGTGCCGGAATTCGAGCGCATGCTGGTGCGCTCCGGCATCCGCGTCATCAAGTACTGGTTCTCCATCAGCGATGAAGAGCAGCATCTGCGCTTCCTGGGCCGCATCCATGACCCGCTGAAACAGTGGAAGCTCTCCCCCATGGACCTGGAGTCACGCCGCCGGTGGGAGGACTACACACGGGCCAAGGAACTGATGCTGGAACGCACCCACATCCCCGAAGCGCCCTGGTGGGTGGTGGCGGCGGATGACAAGAAGCGTGCACGGCTCAATTGCATCCAGCATCTGCTGGAGCAGTTCCCGTATCACGAGGTGCAGCGCGAGGAGGTGCGGCTGCCAGAACGGGAGCGGCACGCGGACTATGTGAGAAACCCGGTGCCTCAGAGCATGTTCGTCCCGGAGCGTTATTGAACGGTCAGACCCCGGGCAAGGCGCCGCCGAGGCTCACCCCGGGCGTGCCTGAGGGGCTCACCGCCCGGGCGGCCAGGGCCAGTTGGCGTTCCAGCACACCGGCAAGAAGCCGTGCGGCGCCAGCCCCCTTGTCCAGCTCCTTCAGGGCGAAGCCTGCCTTCAGTTCATCGAGCAAGGATTGGGCCGGGCAATGCTCGATCAGTTTGAGGGCGCCGTCGAAGTCGCCGTTCTCGACGTGCGCAATCACTTGGGTGCTCCAGTTTTCCATGGTGGTCCACTTTGTGTTGATCAACCTCGGCCGGCCACGGGGGATGGCGGCAGAGAGGCAGATAGAGAGAGATAGGCGCCGTCAGGCAAGCGGTGTGCCTTTTTGTACCTCCTCTTGTCCTACAAGACAACGCCGCGTTTGCTGGCATCCCCAGGCGAAGCGGGTGGATAACGTCTGGGCACCCCTCAGGTAGACCACAACAAGACCTTTGCCACCATGAACGCTTCTGCCCTCGCCCACGTCGACCATGCCGCCCATGCACCGGCCCTGTCCCCAGCCACTGACCCGGTGGCGCAGGCAAGCAGTGTGGTCATGTCCCTGTGCTTCCGGGCCGAGGACGTGCAGGCCTGCCGACAGGCGCGCCGCTGGAGCGATGCTGCCATGGCCCAACTGGCCGGGCTGGCCCAATTGACGAACCCGGTGGACGACGAACTGGCGGAAGTCGCCTTGCGCCGTGCCATCGCCGAGGATCCCTGTGAGGTCGAGGCGTTTGCCGGGCTCACCGCTTTGCTGAGCCGCCAGGGCCGCCATGACGAAGCGCTGGAGGCCGTGGACCAGGCGCTGGGTTGGTGCAGCAACGTGGCACTGCTGCATTTCCATGCCGGCTGCGCACTGTCAGCGGCCGGGCGTGTGGCCGACGCCATCGCCTCGCACCACCGCGCCCTGGGGCTGGATGCCACGCTGGCGGACGCCCACTACGAACTCGGCCTGCTGTATGAAGAGATCGGCGAGCCGCGATTCTCTGCGCGCCACTTCCGCGCCTACAGCCGCGTGCAGCAACAGCCCGCGCATGGGGCTGAGGTTGCTTCGTCCTCCAAAGCGCTTCAGCCTGCCGATTTGCTGAACTGATCCGCGTGGGAACGGGCTTGGGCCCGGGAGTTGCCTTGAGAGAGGTGTACGCTGCTCAACGCCCCTCTGCCCTCCGTCAGGACGCCCATGCTTGCTCGAAATTACCTGTGCCGCTGCAGCATGCCTGTGTTCTTCCGCAACAGCGCGTGCCTCTCTTGCGGGTCGCCGCTCGGTTACCTGCCTGAAGACGGCACCCTGCACGCCCTGCACCCCACCGCCCATCCGGACCACTTCCGCATCCACGGGCACGAGGGTGCCACCTTCCGGCGTTGCGCGAATTTCTCCAGCGCAGCGGGGTGCAACTGGCTGGTGCAGGACGAAGGCCTGCACACCCCTACCTTCTGCCTGGCCTGCAGCCTGAGCCGGACCATCCCCGACCTGTCGTTTCCGGTCAATGCCGAGCTGTGGCGCCGCATGGAGAGCGCCAAGCGCCGGCTGGTCTCGCAACTGCTGGGCTTGGGGCTGCCAGTGGTTCCGCGCTTCAAGGATCCTGCCAAAGGGCTTGCCTTCGACTTCCTCCGAGCCGAGCCTGGCAAGCGTGTCATCACCGGCCACGCAGCGGGCGTCATCACCATCAACATTGAAGAGGCGGACGACGCCAAGCGGGAAAAGACCCGCGCCGAATTTGGTGAACCGTACCGGACATTGCTCGGCCACTTCCGCCATGAGATTGGCCACTACTACTGGGACCGGCTGGTCGCGCAGACATCCTGGTTGGTGCCGTTTCGCCAACTCTTCGGCGATGAGCGGCAGGACTATGCGGGCGGGCTGAGAAGGAACTATGAGCGGGGCCCGCCGCCGGACTGGCGAAAGCACTTCATCAGCGCCTATGCCAGTGCCCACCCCTGGGAAGATTGGGCCGAGACATGGGCTCACTATCTCCATCTGCGCGACACCATCGATACCGCCATCAGCGTGGGCATTCTGGGCACGGCCCGGCCAGCGGACGGCCATGCCCATGAGGAGTCGATCGCCGGACCGTTTTCCGAGCGCGACCTTTGGCAGCGGGACCATGCCACCGGCGCCGAGTTCCTCACGCTGGTGCGTGACTGGGTGGCGGTGACTTGCGTGATGAACGAGATGTCCCGGGCGATGGGCCTGCCGGATTTCTACCCGTTCGTGCTGCCTGCGGCGACGGTGCCCAAGCTGCATTTCATCCATTGCCTGATCGATGCGCAAATCAACCCGACCCTCAGCCTACCCAGCGAAGTCGCTCGCACCGCCGGCGGCCTCACACCTGGCCCGGCGGTGACCTCATGATCCGGCTCAACGTACGCTTCGAACTCGACTATCTGGTGAACAGCGGCCAGGCGAGCTTTATCTTCAATGTGCAGCCGGCATTCACGCTGGCGCAGACGGTGCTTCATGAGCAGCTGGTGGTCACGGACGGGGCGATCTGGCATGAACGCGCGGTGCCCGGCAGTACCAACCGGCTGATCAGCGTCAAGGCGGCGGCGGGGACCTTGCACATGAGCTACCAGGCGGAGGTCACGCTGCTGCCGGTAATCGAAGGGACGGAGCACCTGGCCGAGGCGGAGGTGTCCAGCCTGCCGGATTCGGTGCTGCCCTTCCTTACACCCAGCCGCTACTGTGAATCCGACAGGCTGCTGAACTTCGCCGAGGCCAGCTTTGGCCAATTGCCATCAGGGTACGCGCGGGTGCTGGCCATCCGCGATTGGGTCCGCAGCAACGTCAAGTATTCGAGCCTGGTGTCCTCGACCCGGACATCCGCTGTAGAGACGCTGACGGAGCGCGTGGGGGTGTGCCGCGACTTCGCTCACGTGATGATCGCGTTGTGCCGGGCGATGAGCATCCCTGCCCGATACGTGACTGGCACCGACTTCGGTGCGGACCCCGGCAAGCCGCCGGATTTCCATGCCTATGTGGAGGTGTGGTTGGGCCAGCGCTGGTACATCTTCGACCCTTCGGGGATGGGCATTCCAATGGGCTACCTGCGCATCGGCACGGGCCGTGACGCTGCGGACGTGCCGTTCGCCATGATGTTCGGCGATGTCACCTCGGAATTCGCGCCGCTGGTGCGGGCGACGCCCGTGGAAGGGCCGGGGCTGATGTTGCCGCATCATGTGGATGGGGCACTGTCTACGGCGTGAGCCCAGGCCGCAGCCCTGCCGTGATGCGCTCAGCATCTTTCTGCGCTGCTGATGACGATGCGCGGAGGCAACGGCATATGGTGGGCAAAGAGATATGCGAAGAGGTCTTTCTCGCCAGGGTCCATGTCGCCGCAGGCTCTAGAGGCCCGGATGAGCGCATTGCGCTCTGCACGCGAGACATCGTGCGACGCCTTGAGTCCGGCTTGAAGCGCTGCCGACGCTACGGCCACCTTTCCGTAACGGGTGGTCTGACCGGTCAGCGATTCCCGTTCACACATCTGGACAGTCTCCAGATGGTGCCGTTTCGACAACTCGCTCCACACGCTGACGCGAAACGCTTCAATGATGACATTGGCGTCAAGAAAGACGCGGCGTTCAACCATAAACGCAGGAGCTACGACCGAAAGGGATCGCTCAATTCGTAAGTCTTGAAGAGGTCGGCCAGCTCACCGAGGGTCATCCCCAGCGCGCTCGCCGCCTTGCGGGCAGTTAAGCGCCCTCGATCTAGCGCCGCATGCAGTTCCTTGACGAACATGGTGGAGAACGGCTTGGGCGTTTCACTCGTCGGCGACTCAGCACGCCGCGTGGCAGCCAGTTTGAGCCGCGTTGCTTCGTCGATGCGGCCAAGCCCCCTCAGACGCCAGCCAAGGGCGTCTGTTGAAACTCGCAGTTGCCGAGCGATATCCGCGAGATGGTCGGCGTCCTTCGCACGGTCTGGATCAACAAGTGCGTTCAGCGAGGCTGTCGGCATCAGCAGCGCTGCCGCAAAGTTGTCGGCCAACTGCTCGATACGCACATTGCTTTTGGCTGCACGTGCTCCCAGAGCGTTTGACTCTCGGCGCTCAGGCGCCATGCGCTCCCAAGTTAGGGAGTGAAACAGCTCATGCGCCAAGTCGAAGTTCCGACGAACCTGGCACTCTCGAAGGTCTGCCGAAGGGAACGGAAATCAGGGTGCGGCAGGAGGCTTGGAACGCATGAGTTGATTCTTGCAAATCAGCATTTGCAAGAATTCCCACGACACCTCACAGGTGCCTGCCGCAGCCGCTCAGCGCTTGAAGTCCACCACAACCTTCCCGCTGTTCGCCCCCAGACGACTACGTTCAATGGCCGCTGGAATGTCCTCGAACGAGACCACCTCACTGACCTTGGAGCGCAGCGCACCACTGGCCACGTCGGCGGCGAACTTTGCCAACATCGCGGCATCGGGCTTCATGATGAACCAGTGCCCCTGGCGGCCTGCCGGCGTGCGGGCCAGGATCTCTGGCGACGATGTGCCCACGATGGCACCGGTGGGGTTCAACACCGCCCACGAACGATCAATTACGTCGCCACCAACATAGGCGAGCACGAGGTCGATGTTGTCGACGAGGTCCTCGAACCGCTCTGATCGGTAGTCGATGACCTGGTCCGCACCCAGGCTCTGCACGTACGCCAGGTTGGCCGCCGACGCAGTGCCGACCACAAACGCGCCAGCCTGGTGGGCGAACTGGACCGCAAAGGCCCCCACCGCGCCGGCAGCCCCGTGAACCAGCACCCGGGCACCGGCCCGGATGGCGCCGGTGAAGTTCAGGCTCTGCCACGCGGCCAGTGCCGCCACGGACATGCCAGCCGCATCGACATCGCTCAAGCCCTGCGGCGTCGGCGCCAGCTTGGCTTCGTCCACGGCCACGTAGTCGGCAAACGCGCCCAGGCCACCGAGCGGGCCCATCACCCGGTCCCCCACCTGAAAGCGTGTCGCGCCCGGATCGACCGCCTCGACAACGCCCGCCAACTCGATGCCGAGCACGGTGGGCAGTTCCAGGGGGAAGGCGTCACGGACATAGCCTTCACGGATCTTCCAGTCCAGGGCGTTGATGCCAGCCGCGTGCACCCGGACCAGAACCTGTCCGGCGCCAGCCGTCGGCTTGGATGTTTCTGCCAATTGAGCAGCCGTTTCGCCACCGTAGTTGAGGAGTTGAATGGAGCGCATGGTGTTCACCTGTCGTGTTGAGATGAACGAACGATAGGGTGTTGCGTCTGATAAACGAAGATCTGAAAATCAAGACAGATCGTCTCAACTTTGGAACACCTGATGGACTTGAATGCCTTGGCCGACTTTGCGCTGGTCGCCACGAACGGTGGGCTGGGCAAGGCCAGCCGCGCCAGCGGCCGTTCCAAGGCCACGCTTTCGCGACGCGTCGCCGAGCTGGAAGAACAGTTGGGCGTGCGGCTCATCGAGCGCAGTGCGCGGGGCCTGAAGCTCACGGAAGCCGGCGAGATGCTGATGGCCCGCACGGAAGGGCCCATGCATGACGTGGCCGAGGCGATGACCGCCGCGCGAGAGGGTCTCTCGACACCCCGGGGGCGGCTGCGCGTCGCTGCGCCGGTGCTGTTCTCCCAACTCGCGATCGGGCGCATCTGCGCGGACTTCTGCGCCGCCTATCCCGACATCCATTTCGAGGTGGTGGCTGAAGACCGTTTGGTCGATCTGGTGGAAGAGCAGTTTGATGTGGCGATCCGACCGAACCCGGAGCCCGATTCGGCGCTGGTGGGGCGGTGCTTTGCGAAGGATCGGTTGATCGTTGTGGCGGCACCGTCGATCGCCATGCCGGGCTCCGGTGACGAGGTGCGGACGGTGCCGGGCATCGTGATGACCAACGCCCGGCTGGACCCCTGGACTCTGGACGGTGGGCGGCTCGTCCTTGCGCCGGTGCCGAAGCTGCAGCTCTCGTCGTTCCTGGCAATCCGGGACGCCGCCGTGGCTGGCGCAGGGGTGGCGCGGCTTCCGCAGTCGATTGTCTGGAACGAGCTGGCTCGGGGCGAGCTGGTTCAGTGGGGAACCGTGTCGGGCGGGGATGTGGAGCTGTGGGTTCTGCACACATCCCGGCGCCTGCCGGCGCCCAAGGTGCGGGCGTTTGTGGAGTTCATGTGTGGACGATATCCGGAGGGGCTGATGATGCTGCGGGGGTGAGGCGACGGGGTTACCGGGACGCGGTCACGCGTGCTTTCAACACGTCCTTCATCCACGCCAACGCGTCCTCCTTGCGTCGCTGCGATTCAGCGGCGGTGCAGTCACTGGGCACGGCGAGACGGTACCCTCGGACATAAGCGTCCATCGCTGTGCACTTCACGCAGTAATCCGTCGCCAGACCGGTGATGACGAGATCCTTGGCACCGAGTTGCTCGAGAAGCAGGTCCAGCGGCGTGGCATAGAAGCCGGAGTGCCTCGGCTTCAGGATCATCAGGTCCACTTTGGAAGGCGCAAGCAGCCGGGCGAGTTCGGCCGCAGCACCGCCGACGCGTTTGCACTCCTGCAGCAAGGTACGCACATCCGATCGCCACTGACCGAAGTTGTCATTGACGTAGATGACGCAGGCGCCTTCGTGGTGGAAATGCTTCTTCAGCCGCGCTGCGGCCCTCGCGGCATCGACCGCAGCTTCGGCGATGTCTTCGGCACCGTCGAATGCGAGTGGATTGATGAAGTCGACGAGCAGGAGCACCTTGCGGGAGCGGGGCACACCCGTCCCGCTGGCGACCTGATGGTCGATCTCACGCCGTGCCGACGCTGCCATGGGACGCCTCCGTCTGCCGAGCAGAGGAGGCCCGCGCAGTTGTTCGTGCATTGATGGGAGAAAGCATGGAGGCCCTGGCCATTTGCTGGAGGAGAGACGGTGACAGCACACCTATCCGTGCCGACCACCCATCCATCAAAGACGGGCAATTGCCCCTCCTGCCGAGGCCCCACCAGCAGCCCGTTGATCCATCGTCAATGCGGCGCCGTCCTACATCCGGACGGGCTGTCCGGTGAATGCCATGCACCGCCAGGTGCAGTAAGTTCGCCCAAAGCCTGGAGCCATCATGGTCACTTCCGCCCGTTCCATCGCCTCGCTCACGTTGAGCTTCGGGTTGGTCAACGTCCCCGTCCGGCTGTACTCAGCGACCGAGTCGGGCTCCGAGATCCGCTTCAACCTGCTCGACAAGGACGGTTCGCGCCTGAAGCAGCAGTACATCAACGAGCGCACCAAGAACGTCGTCGACCGCAAGGACATGATGAAGGGCTACGAGGTGGAGAAAGACCACTTTGTGCTGTTCACGCCCGATGAGCTGAAGGCGCTCGAGGAAGGAAGCAGCCACGTCATCGATATCGTGAGCTTCGTCCCGCAGACGTCCATTGACCCGCTGTTCTACGACAAGAGCTACCTGCTCGCCCCCGACAAGCGCGGGGCGAAGCCCTACGCCCTGCTGGCGGAGGCGATGCGCCGCTCCGACCGCTGCGCGCTGGCGAAATGGGCGTTCAAGGCCAAGCAGTACATCGTCCAGGTACGCGCCAACGAAGATGGTCTCATCCTTCAGCAGTTGCGATACGCGGGAGAGGTGCGTTCGCTCGCCGATCTCAACATCGAGAAGGCGCCGGTCACCAACTCCGAGCTTCAGCTCGCGCTCAAGCTCGTGGACACCATTGCGGAAGACGACTTCAACCCGGAGGACTTCCAGGACGAAGAGAAGGTACGTGTGCTGGCGGCCATCGACGAGAAGGTGGCCGGCAAGCAAATCGTGGCCTCCAGCCACTCCGAGGATGAAGTCGTGGCCGGCGGCCAGGTGATCGACCTGATGGAAGCTTTGCGGTCCAGCCTCGCTAAAAATCCGTCTGCCAAGGCAGCCAAGCCCACGGCCAGCGTGACCAAGCTCAAGCAGGCGGCCGCCGCCGCGCCCGCCCCCACCCGCAAACCGGCCAAACGCGCGGTGGTGGAGCCTGAGCCGGCTGCGGCCCCGGCACCGAGAAGCCGGGCCCGCAAGTGACCATGGCGGCGGAGCACGCGTCCTACAGTTCGCGGCAGGTCGAGAAGCTCGTCGGGTTGACGAAGGCTTTCATTCAATCCCTGACCGAAGCGGGCATCGTCGTGCCGCAAGACGGTGGGCGATTTACCCTGCAGGACCTGGTGGTGCTCCGAACGGCCAAGGGCCTTCGCGATGCACGCGTGCCACACCGAAAGATCATCCAGGCGCTGAAAAATGTGCGCGGGAGCCTGTCTGCCCCCGCCCATCTGGCCAGCGTTCGGGTGCGGGCCAATGGCAAGAACGTGGAAGCCACCGACGAAGCCGGCAAGCGCGACGCGGTCTCCGGCCAGCTGCTGTTGCCGCTGCATGGCAGTGAGGAGAACTTGGACCCTGCGCCGGTTTCGACGCCCCCCGTCGCGCGCGATGCGCGCTATTGGTTCCAGCAGGCGGTGCGCCTGGAGGCGACCGACACGACCGCTGCGGAGCGCGCTTACCGGCGAGCGATTGCGCTGGATCCGTGCCACGCCGTGGCCTATGTGAACCTGGGCGCCATGCTCTGCGAGTCCAAGCGCTGCATGGAAGCGGTGGCCCTGTATGACGCGGCCCTCTCTCATTGCGGCGACACGCCGTTGGTTCATTTCAACCGCGGTGCGGCGCTGGAAGATTCGGGGCGTCCGGCGCTCGCCGTCGATGCCTATCGGCGTGCATTGGAGTTGGACTCGCAACTGGCGGACGCTCACTACAACCTCGGTGTTCTCATGGAGCGCCTTGGCGACACTCAGTCGTCGCTTCGGCACTTCAGCGCCTACCGGCGCCTGCATCGGGAAGAAAGCGTTTAGCAGGCTGCTGAAATACTGCCGCGACTCATCGAAAAGACGTAGCCTGGCGTCTGCGCGATCTCTTCGGGCCGGCATGTCACGGACCTCACGATCAAGCCATGGCGGTTGTCCATCAACGTGTGACACAGCGCGATGGAGATCATGTTGGGTAGGCATGCCTTGCGCTCAGTCCCTCCGGCCCGCGGAAGCCGCGTCTTGTGGCTCTGGCGAAGCAGTTGGACAAGCTCGGAGCACAGCGTGCCGCATGGCATGGCATAAATGGCGCCGAAAATGGTCTCGGGTCTTAAGCCGAGATCGACGGCCGAATCCGCACCAGCGGGGCCTGCGCCTCAGTGCAGATCAGCCGCCGCGCCGCAGCACTTCTTGAACTTCTTGCCGCTTGCGCAGGGACAAGGCTCGTTGCGGCCGACCTTGGGCTGCAGCGACCGGGCCACTGTGCGCTCATGGACTGCGCGTCTGAAGGGCAGCCAGTGCGCATGCATCTCCAGGACGGCCTGCGGGATTTGTAGTGCCAAGTCCGCCCGCATCGCTGGCGTCTTGGTCAACTCGTCCTGATCGGCCGAGAACTCGTCTTCGCCGAGCAGAGCAATCGGCCGGAACCAGGCTTGTCCCTGAGGCGTTGACAGCAGCGGCTGCCAGTCGCTCCAGCAAAGCCGCATGCCCTGGACGAAGCCGTAAGCCCATCCTTCGGCGTCGTCATACTCACGCTCGTCGCCTTCGTAGGTCATCGTTGACCAGCACGGATTGATCTCTCGAGGCTGATCCTCCAGCCCTGCAATGATGCTGTTGAAGTGACGCATGACCAAGCCCAGCGTGTGATTCAACTGCTCCATAGATTCCATCGGCGGCATCATCTCCTCGGTGCCCCAGATCTTGGGCAGCCACTGTCTTGGGTGCAGCGTCGTCGGACCAATCGCAAGGGCGTGCAAGAAGCCGTCCGCCATGTCCAGGGTCATGCCCTCTTCCGAGTCGACCTCATAGAGAAGGAATTGATCGAGCTCGTCGAACTCGTCCACGGACAAGGGGGAAAAGGGAGTAGTCATTGCTTGAACATGAGATGCGGGCAGAAACTCAGATTTTCCCTCGTGACCCGACAACGGCAGACCAAGGCTGGATCACCTACACCACTGGCTGTTGGCGGTCCGATGGGTCTCGTGACCACAGGAAAGGCGTCACCTACCCACACTGCCCCACAAACCCACAAGCCGTACAAAACTCGCACCCATCCCGATGAATCACCGTGAGGTTCCCGCACTCCGGGCACTTCTTGCCGGCCATGGCGGGCACGCCTGCCGTGGTTGCCACGGTGCGGGTGGCCGCCAACGGCGCCTGCTGCAGCAGCCCCATATCCACCAGCGGGAAGCCCTGCTCGTCCAGCACGCCCAGCATGGCGTAGCGGTGGATGATCAGCCGGGCCACATAGGCCACGGTTGACGGCCACACCTGCTGGCGGCGCTCGCCCGAGAGCGTCGGCACCGGCGCCATGAAGTGACCCAGCGGCTCGCCCACGTTCAGCAGCTTGCGCAGCTTCATGCCGATCCAGCCGGGGTCCAGCACCCGCATGTCCAGAGACAGCAGACGGGCCAGCCCGTCCAGCGCCTTGGGATAGTTGCCAGAGAACCCCATGGCACAAGGCCGCGTGACAGCGCCACCTTCCGGCGTCGGCAGGCTCACCTCCTTGAGAGTGAGCGTGAAGACCTCCCCCGTCGCCGGGTTGTCGACGTCCACCGCCCAGGCCAGGGTGCCCATGGTGCCGGTGCGCGGCTCCTCCCGGGAGAACATCGCGTCCATCACCGGTGTCGGGCCGCCGTCCTGCAATGCCCCCAATTGCTCGCATCGCCAGCGAATGACCGCAGCAGTGGCCGCCACCACCCCGGGGAACAATCGGGAGTCCCCGTTGGGCGGTGTTGGCATCTCGAACGCGCGTTCTTCCGCCACCGTTGCCAGCGCGTCCAGCTTCAGCCTCAGCCAGGCCGTGTCATTGGCGCGCAGGTCCATGGAGAGGGTCTTGGCCATTGCGGACAAGCCGCGTGGCTGCTCCGCGCCGTTGACCCACACCTCGAAGGGCAACGTGCGGCCAAACAGGCCGGCCTCCGGCCCCTCGGCCGGCAGCTCACCCACGAACAGCGCAAAGTCGCCATGCGGATGCCGAATCATGGTGGACCACGCCGGGTTGCCACCGGGCAGCTCCGGCCGGCTCGGCCAACGCAGCGAGGCCAGCACCGGCTTGGGCAGGCGTTCCACCCGCAGCCGCTGGTTGGGGCCCACCTCGGGCTTCAGCGGCTCGGGTTGGGCCACCGGCTCCACGCTCAGCACCGAGCCCAGCACCTGGTTGGGCCGATAGGTGGCCAGACCCTTGAGGCCGCTCTTCCAGGCCAGGGTGTAAAGGTCCTGGAAGTCCGGATACGGGTAATCCGCCGGAACATTGACCGTCTTGGAGATGGACGTGTCCACATAGGGCGCCACCGCCGCCACCATGGCTTCATGGTCCGACGCCTGGAGCTCCAGCGCGGTGACGAAGGCCGGAGTCAGCGGTGCGTCGGCGCCATACAGATGGCGGTACAGCCGCCACGCGTGGTCCTCCACCGTGTATTCCTTGAAGCTGTTGTCCGGCATCCGCTTCTTGCGGGTGTAGCTCCAGGAGAACGGCGGTTCGATGCCGTTGCTGGCGTTGTCGGCAAAAGCCAGGCTGATCGTTCCCGTGGGCGCGATGGACAGCAGGTGAGAGTTGCGCAGCCCCTGCGCCCGGATCTTGTCCTTCAGCCACGGCGGCAGGCGCGAGGCGAAATTGCCGCCAGAGAGATAGAGGTCCGCGTTGAAGAGCGGGAACGCCCCCCGCTCCACCGCCAGATCGGCGCTGGCTTCATAAGCCGCATCCCGCATCACTTCACTGATGCGGCGGGACATGGCGCGGGCTTCTTCCGTGTCGTAACGGAGCCCCAGCATGATCAGGGCATCACCCAGCCCGGTGAACCCCAACCCAACCCGGCGCTTGTTGGCCGCCTCATTGGCCTGCTTGCGCAACGGCCATGGCGTCACGTCCAGCACGTTGTCCAGCATGCGGGTGGCTACCCGGCAGACCTCCGCAAACCCTTCTTCATCGAAGCGGGCCTTCGGCCCAAACGCATCCGCCACAAAACAGGTGAGGTTCACGGAGCCCAGGCAGCAGCAACCGTAGGCCGGCAGCGGCTGCTCGGCGCAAGGGTTGGTGGCACTGATCGTTTCGCAGTAATGCAGGTTGTTGTCCGCATTGATCCGATCCAGAAATAAAACCCCCGGTTCCGCATGGTCGTAGGTGGACCGCATCACCTGGTCCCACAACTTGCGAGCCCTTACACGTCGATACACCCAGAGCCCGTCCGCCCGCTGCGAGGCCCCTGCGGCCCGCATTTTGGCGCTGGGCGCGGCGCGGTGAACCAGTTCCACCTCGGCGTCCACCTCCACCGCTTCCATGAACGCATCCGTCACGCCCACCGAGATATTGAAGTTGCGCAGGTCCCCCTGATCCTTGGCATGGATGAACTCTTCAATATCGGGGTGGTCACACCGCAACACACCCATCTGCGCACCCCTGCGCGAGCCGGCGGATTCCACCGTCTCGCAGCTGCGGTCAAACACCCGCATGTAGCTCACCGGCCCCGATGCGCTGGATTGGGTGGACTTCACCCACGCCCCCTTGGGTCGGATGCGGGAGAAGTCGTAGCCCACACCGCCACCTCGCCGCATGGTCTCGGCAGCTTCGGTGAGCGCGGTGTAGATGCCCGGCACGCCGTCGTCCTCCTCGGCAATCGAGTCCCCCACGGGCTGAACGAAGCAGTTGATGAGCGTGGCAGATAGTTCGGTTCCCGCCGCCGAAGCAATGCGCCCGGCGGGCACGAAGCCACGCCGCTGGGCATCCAGGAAGCGCGCCTCCCAGGCCTGCCGATGCTCCGCAGATTCCGCCTCCGCCAAGGCCCGCGCCACCCGCTGGCGCACGTCGTCGAGCGTCCGTTCACTGCCTTTGGCGTATTTTTCCAACAGCACTTCGGCGCTGATGTCCTGCGCCGGCAGGCTCTCCGCCGTGGCCTTCAGGCGGGCCGCTGCGGGGTCGCCCGCGCCGGAAATCAGGCTCGGTACAGAGGGCACGGAGGGCTGCGTCATTCGGAACTCCACAAGGCAATCGGTCGATATTAGTCCTCCGTCCAAAGCCCCGACTGCGCTACATCAAGTCACAAAGCTGAAACTTCCACCTCGTGAGCGCGCACTCCGCTGGGAAGCCCCAATGGGACGATTGTCAACACCGCACTATTCTTGTTTTCCATGAACCCCGACAAGGTCTTGCGATCCAGCCCCGGCACCCTCGGCGACCTGGAACATGAATGCACCGAAGCCCGCCGCCTGATCCAGGACGGCTCGCTTGCCGCTGCCCGCGATCAGCTTCAGGCGCTGCAGACCGCCCATGGCGATGATCACGCTCCGCTGCAGGAGGCGTTCAGCGTCCTCGCAGAAGCGGAGGAAGACTGGGCGGCCGCGCTGCGCTTCTACAAGCGCTTCCACAAGCTGGCCATCCAGGCGGGGGCAGCGCCGCTGGCCTCACGCGACCAACTGCTGTCTCGGCTGGCCGAGCATCAGCGCACATCCCCCGATCTGGCCTGGTGCCTGGTCGCGTTGGGCGCCACCCGGGCCCCGGCCGGTGTGCTGCCGCAGATGCTGCGCCAGCAATGCCGTGCCCAGGATGTCCTGGCCCTGGGCAAGGGCGAAGCCATGCTCATGCTGCTGCACGATGTGGACCTGCCCACCGGCCGCAAGGTTTGCGAGCGCATCCGCACGGTCTGGTTCCAGCAGCACCCCGGCGCAGGGGCCCTGGCAATGGGCCTCACGGCCTGGCGCGGTCCCGGTGATACGGGTGGCGCTTTCCTGGCCCGGGCCGAAGGCGCGCTGGACCGCAGCCAGCGCGAGGGCGGCCCGCTGCGCACGGGCTGATCAGCCCGGCACCGCGCCCGCCACGCGCAGCCTTGCCTTCAAAACGGGTTGTAGGTCTTCTCGCGCCGGTAGTGGATGTAGCCCACGCTGGCGCCCGCCCGCAAGCCCACGCCCAGCCGGATCGGCGCGAGGGTGATGCCATCGGCCCGTTGATAGTTGATGCCGGCACCACCGACGTAATACAGGCTGCCATCCACCCCCGGAAAGCGCCGGTAGATGGCCGAGGCTTTGGGCAGCTTGTAGACCAGCGTGAAGACCTTGGAGGCATTGGCGCCCAGGTCAAAACCGACCGACGGCCCCGCCCAGAAAACGGGTTCGCCGCCGCCATGCTTCATCATCAGCGTACCGTCGCCATAGCGCAGGCCCACCGTGATGGCCGCCGCCGCTTCCTGGCCCTTGATGTAGGCGTTGGGCCGCCCCTGCTCCTTGAAGGCCTTCTCGATCACCTTGGCCAGACCCTCCGTGGTCTGCCCGAAGAACTCGGTCGCATCCTTGAGGACGGAATCCTGGTCGAAGGTGTCGTCCTCCTCCTTGCTGTCCGCCGCCAGGGCAGGCCAGGCCGCACCTGCGGCAGCGGGCAGGATCAATCCACCAGCCGCCAGGCGGCCCATGCGCGCCAGGGCCAGCCGGCGGACGTCGCTCACAGGTTCAGCAGCGTCGGCAGACCCCGCAAGGCGGTCACGATGATCGAAGGGATTCATGGGCATCTCCGGGTTTTCCATGAGGCCGGCGCACCACGGCGGTGCAGTTCTCCGGCCGGACAAGGTGTCAAGGCCGATGCTACGCCTGCCCGTGACAAACGGCGCGCCGCCAGCCCGCCCCGCCCGATACACTGCGCGAACGCCAACGCGAAGGGTCGCGGCACCGCAACAAGATTGGCGCGAACGCACAAAAGCGAAGAGAAGCATCAAGGAGGACCTGTGAGCGACCTGCCCCGTCTGGCCCGAGCCCTGGAGTACCTGGACATGGCGTCGGCCCTGTACCTGGCCGGCGGCGCCGATCATTCCGCCCAACTGCTGGCCGCCGCGGGCGAACGGCTGCTGGGTGACCTCGCGCGGCTGATCCAGTCGCCCGAGCATGGCCCCGAAGTGCAGCAGTTGCTGTCGCGGGTGGCCCAGCACCACCCCGGCCAGTCCTTGCCCGACGTTCCCGGCCACGCCCAGAACCGGCAACTGCAGCAGATGCTCTCGCGTCAGGATTCACCGGAAGCCGCCGCGCTGCGGCAGGCCACCTCCGCACTGCTTCGCGCCTCGTGGTACCTCATGGAGACGATGGGGCTGGAGTCGCTGGCGCCTTCGCGCCTGCACCAGGCCATCGAGAAGTCCACCATCTACGCCGAACTCTGACGCACACAGTGCGGCTTTGACGCTGCGTGGGTTGAAGAGAATAGTCAGCCGAAACTGGGGAAGCCTGATGACCTCTGATTCCGCTCAAGAGCGACGCCACTTCTCACGCATCGCGTTTGCCGGGGCCGCGCACCTGGTGACTGTGGATACACGCGTCGCGGTGCAGGTGCTGGACCTCTCCCTCAAGGGTGCCCTGCTGCTGTTGCCGCCGGGTGCCCCGGTGGAACCCGGCGGGCTGGCCCTGCTGGACCTGCCCCTGCTGCCTCACGAAGGCCGCATTTCCATGGCGGTGCAGGTGGCGCACATCGAGAACGACCGTGCCGGGCTGCTCAGCCTGGGCATCGATCTGGAAAGCATCACGCACCTGCGGCGCATGATCGAGCTCAACCTGGGCGACCCTGCCCTGGCCGAGCGTGACCTGAAGGCGCTGGCAGCCGTGCCGACGGCCTGAGCAGCGGCGCGCCGCTGCCAACCAGCTGCCGACGGGCTGCAAGCAAGCTATTGCGCAATGAAGCGCCGCAGTACCTCGAACGCTGCCGCCGGGTCATCCCGCCACGCGCCGTGGCCCACGCCGGGGAAGCGCGCCAGCTGACGCCATTGCGCCGGGATCGCCTCATGGATCTCCAGCGCATCTTCCAGCGGGCACACCGGGTCTTCCTCACCCACCATCACCAGCACCGGGCAGGCCGCCTTGGCCAGGCCCTGCAGCAGACCCAGGTCCTGCTTCTCACCCGCCACGAAGTGCAGCAGGATCTCGATGTTGGCCAGCGTGCGGCTGCCAGCTTCCGGATCGGCTGCGGGCTGCGTGTTGTAGAGATGGCGCACACCGCTCCAGTAGGCCTCGAAGGTCTCGTAGCTGGGGCGCGCCCAGAAGGCCTCGGCCAGCACGCGGGCCTGCGGGCCACCGCGGCGTTCAAAAGCGGCCAGCTTGCGGTCCAGGCCCATGTGGTGGGAGGTGCTGGAGAGAATCACCTTCGACGCATGGCCGGGGTGGCGGGCAATGTAGCGCTGGGCCACGAAGCCGCCGAAGGACTGGCCCAGCACGATGGGCTTATCGATGCCCAGCGCATCGCACAGGCGCACGATGTCGTCCGCCCATACATCCAGGTTCCATTCAAAAGACGGCCGCGGATCACTGCGCCCATGGCCGCGATGGTCGTAATAGACGATCTGCGCCAGGTCCGTCAGTGAACTGAAGGCCGGCTTGAAGGCACTGTGGTCGAAACCCGGGCCCCCATGCATGCAAATCAGCGTGGGCTTCTCCCGCATGCGCGGGCCGTCGGGCACCAGGCCCGCACCTTCCACATCCACGTAAAGGCGAACGCCGCCACCGATGTCGATTTTCATGCCCGGCAGTATGCCCCGCCCCTCCTCTGTCGCGGATATGACTACCCGGCAGGGTGGGCGGTCTCACAATCGTCCGCACAAGACGAAGGATACGGAGACAGCCATGGCCATCGACGCCACGCCTCGACTTGAGGGCGGAGCCCCCCATTACCGCATCTGCCCCCTGTGCGAGGCCAGTTGCGGCCTGGAGATCCGCACCGACACCGGGCCCCAGGGGCCTCGCGTGGTAAGCATCCGAGGGGCCGAGCAGGACCCGTTCAGCCAGGGCTACCTGTGCCCCAAGGGGGTGGCGCTGAAAGACCTCCATGAAGACCCGGACCGCCTGCGCCAACCGATGCGGCGGCAGCCCGACGGCCGGTTCACCCCCATCAGCTGGGCCGAGGCCTTCGAGGAGATCGACCGCCGCCTGCCCCCGCTGCGCCGGGCCTTCGGCGCGGACGCGGTAGGCCTGAGCATCGGCAACCCGGCCTCGCACAAGATCGGCCTGTTCAGCTACTTCCCCGGCCTCGCGCGCGCCCTGGGCAGCCGCAACATGTTCTCGGCCTCCACGCTGGACCAGATGCCCAAGCAACTGTCCTGCGGCTGGATGTACGGCCACTGGATGAGCGTGCCGGTGCCGGACCTGCCGCGCAGCGACCTGCTCATCATCCTGGGTGCCAACCCGGCCGTCAGCAACGGCAGCCTCTGGACCGTGCCGGACTTCCGCGGCAAGGCCAAGGCCATGCGCGCCCGTGGTGGACGCATCATCGTCATCGACCCGCGCCGCACCGAGACTGCCCAGGCGGCCGACGAGCACCATGCCATCCGGCCCGGTGGTGATGTCTTCCTGCTGCTGGGCATGCTGCACACGCTGTTTGCCGAAGACCGGGTCCGCCCGGGTCGGCTCGCCGACCACATCAACGGCCTGGACGAACTGCGCGCACTCGCCACCGGTTTCGCCCCCGAGCGTTGCGCCACGCACGCCGGCCTGCCCGCCACCACCATCCGCCAGTTGGCACGCGACTTGGCCGCCGCGCCCCGCGCCGCGCTGTATGGCCGGGTGGGCACCTGCACCCAACGCTTCGGCACCATCAACAGCTGGTTGATCGATGTGCTGAACATTCTCACCGGCCATCTCGACAGCCCCGGCGGCCTGATGTTCCCCAAGGCCGCCGCCTTCGCCGCCAACACGCTGGGCCGTGGCGGCCAGGGCAAGGGCGTCACGGTGGGCCGCCGGCACAGCCGCGTGAGCCGGGCGCCGGAGATCATGGGCGAGCTGCCCATGAGCTGCCTGGCCGAGGAGATCGAGACCCCCGGAGACGGCCAGATCCACGCGCTGATCACCGTGGCCTGCAACCCGGTGCTTTCGGCGCCCAATGGCGCACGGCTGACACGCGCGCTCGAAGGGCTGGACTTCATGATCAGCCTGGACCCCTACATCAATGAAACCACCCGGCATGCCCACCTGATCCTGCCCCCACCCTCCCCGCTGGAAGACTGGCACTACGACCAGGTGTTTGCGCAGCTGTCCTGGCGCAATCACGCCCGCTGGTCCGGCCCGGTCATGCCCATCGGCGAGGGGCCGGAAGCGCCACAGGCGGAATGGCAGACGCTGCTGCGGCTCACCGCCATCGTGAACGGACTTGGCCCTCGCGCCGACCTGCAGGCCCTGGACGACCTCGCATTGCAGGCGGAACTGCAGCGCAGCGCGGGGGACCGCGCCGAGCAGCTCTTCCCGATGATCGACGGCGGGGCCGGCCCCGCGCGTTGGCTGGATCTGGCCCTGCGCAGCGGACCTTATGGCGATGGCTTCGGCGCACGGCCCGAGGGTCTCACCCTGGCCAAGGTCCGCGCTGCGCCACAGGGCATCGACCTTGGCGAACTCACCTCCCGCGTGCCGGAGATCCTGCGCACACCCTCGGGCCGCATCGAACTCGCACCCCCGGCGCTGCTGGAGGATATGCAGGCCGTGACGGCTGCCCTGCACCGCCCGCTGGACAACGAGCTGCTGCTCATCGGCCGCCGCGACACCCGCAGCAACAACAGCTGGATGCACAACCTGCCGGTGTTGGCCAAGGGCAAGGAGCGCTGCACCCTGCTCATCCACCCCGAAGATGCGGCCCGTGCCAGCCTGGAGGCGGGCCAGATGGCACGCCTGAGCAATGCCCGGGGCAGCGTGCTGGCACAGGTGGAATTCAGTGACGCCATGCGGCCAGGCGTCGTGAGCCTGCCGCACGGCTGGGGCCACGACCTGGCCGGAACCCGCCTGCAAGTGGCGGCCCTGCAGCCTGGCGTCAACATGAACCTCCTGCTGGACGAGGACGACCGCGACCCGGTCTCGGGCACCTCCGTGCTCACCGGCGTGCCCGTGCGGCTCAGTGGGGCGGAAAACGTCCCGACAGCAAACCACTGACCAGTTCCAGGTGGTGCATCAGCTGCCATTGGCGGGCCAGCGCCTGGGTGGGCGGCACACCACGGATGTGGCAGTTGACGAAGCGACGGACCGCCTCCGTGGGGCCGAAGCAGGCATCGGGTCGGTCCAGCGCCAGATGGAAACGTTCCAGGGCCCGGCTGAACCGGGCCTCCGCCAGACGCTCTGGCGGAAACCGCCGCTCCGCCACGAAGAACTCCAGGCACAGGGCGCGGTCCATCGGGCCGCCATCCTGCTGGAAGGCCAGGTGAAAGCAGCCCGTGGGCCCGCCGCCCGCCAGCGGGCTGGAGGGCAGGCTGGTGTAGTCGGAAAACCCGTGGCCACCCACCTCCAGGAAACGCGACACCGCATCACTGAAGAATTGCCGCTCCTGCAGAAAACGCCCCATGCCCACGCGCCGCAGCGCGTCCGGCATCGCCGCCTCCAGCGGCTCCACCCAGACCAACCGCGCGGGCGCCATTGCCGCCTGAAGGTCCACCGGGGGCGGCCCATGCTTGAAGAGCACCAGCTCCAGTTGCACGCCCCGCAGACATTCAAACAACGGCATCAATGGCAATGGCGGCTCCGTCATCACCACCCCCACCGGCTGCCCCACATAACTCTGCGCAAACAGCCGCACCACCTCGACCGTGACGCCGCTGTGCAACAGCAAGGTGGGGCGCACGTGGTGGCGCGTGGGCATGGCATTCAGCAGATGCCGGCCCCAGCCCAGGGCGGTCATGGCGCCGACGCCAATAAATTCCTGCAGCATCGGATTCACAACCATCCACACCGGCAGGCCTTCCACCTCGCACACCTGCAAGGTGTGCCGCAGGGAGGCCAGCACATGACGCACCGGCTCGATCACCGGTTGAACTTGACCTTCAGCGGCCAACAGGGCGACTGACTGGCGCAAGGCCAACATCTCCTTCTGCATGCCATGGAGGTAGGGGAAATACATGGGTTCGCCACACGAGTTGACAGGGGCGCCGATGATGCAGAGGACGCCGCCTTTCGTCTGGCGATTCATTTGCTACGTTGAGCGGCGTCAAGCTAGCAAATGCCGCATCAGAAATGGTTGGGACTGCACAAGCTTTTGTAGTGGCCGTCGTGGCGACGCGGCTCGTAGTCGTGTTCGTATGATGGCGTGCGACATCCATCGCGCCATGAAAAAACGGCATCGACCGCTGCTGCGGACCGATGCCGTTCGGGGCGCCGGAGAGGGCCGGCGCGGGACTGTTGCTGATCAGGGTTGCTGCGCTGCCTGAGCGGTCTGCACCGGCTCGGTTCCGCCACCCAGCACCTTGTACAGCTGCACCTGGTTCTGCAGCTGCGCCAGGCGCACCTGCAGCGCTGACTGCTGCGCCGCAAAGCTCGAACGCTGCGCATCCAGCAGATCCAGGTTGGACGCTGCGCCGTTGCGATAGCTCAGCTCCACCAGTTGCAGGCGGGTGGCCTCAGCTTCCGCCTGGGCATCCTGGGCGCGCAGTTGCTCGTCCAGCGTGGCACGGCCGGCCAGGGCGTCAGACACTTCCTTGAAGGCGGTCTGCACCGCCTTCTCGTAGTTGGCCACGGCGATCTCGCGGTTGGCCTTGGCCGCATCCAGGTTGTTGCGGTTCTTGCCAAAGTCGAAGATCGGCATGAGGGCCGAGCCAGCGATGTTCCAGGCGCTGCGCTTGAACAGGTCGGACAACGCATTGCTGGCCGTACCGGCGCTGGTGGTCAACGTGATGCTGGGGAAGAAGGCCGAACGCGCCACGCCGATATTGGCTTCCGCCGCCACCAGTTGCTGCTCGGCCTGGCGCACGTCCGGACGCTGGATCAGCACTTCGGACGGCAAGCCGGCCAGCAGTGCGCCCATGGTCTGGCTGCTCAGCGGTTGGGACGCGGCCAGGTCACCCGGCAGCGTCTGGCCCACCAGCAGGGTCAGGGCATTGATGTCCTGCATGCGGGTGCGCTGAAGCTGGGCCAGCGTCGCGCGGGCTGCTTCATAGGACGACTTGGCGGTGCTCAGGTCCAGGTTGGACGAGGCACCGTTGTCGAACTTCAGCTGGGTCAGCTTGAGGCTGTCCTCGCGCGTGGCCAGGGTCTGTTCCGTCAGCTTCAGCAGTTCATCGTCCGCCTGCACAGCCAGGTAGGACGTGGCCACGCTCGCCACCAGCGCGATGCGCGCGGTACGCGCCGCTTCCGCCGTCGCCAGATAGCTGGCAAAGGACGCTTCGCTGGTGTTCTTCAGACGGCTGAACAGGTCCAGCTCGTAGGCATTGATCTGCAGGCCGGCCTGGTAGGTGCTGATGACCTTGATGTCGCCGGAGCTGGTCGTCTCCGGGCCACGGGAGGCCGACAGGCCCGCGTTGATGGTGGGCCACCGATTCGCTTCGGCCACGCCGGCTTGCGCCCGCGCCACTTCCACGTTCAGCAGGGCCACCCGCATGTCGCGGTTGTTCTTCAGTGCCAGCGAGATCAGCTCACGCAGGCGTGCGTCGTTGAAGAACTGCTGCCACTGCAACTGGGTCGCCGCCTGCGCACCTGGCGCTTCGGCGCCAGGCCCCTGCGGCCACTGGCCAGCCACTGGCGCCTCGGGGCGCTGGTGGTCAGGGGCCAGGTTGATACAGCCGGTCAGCGCCACCGCTGCAACAGCGGCGGCAAGGACGGTCAATCTGTTTTTGATCATTCGAATTCTCCGCACGGCCCCGGCTGTCGCCGGGGCTCGCAACGTTCATCACACACCGTCGGCGTTCTTGGCGCTCGCGCCCTCGAGCTCATGCGCGTACATCTTGCGCTGGCGCTCGCTGCCCTTGAAGACGCGACGCACGACCAGGAAGAAGACCGGCACGAAGACCACGGCCAGCAGCGTTGCGGTGATCATCCCGGACAGCACGCCGGTACCGATCGCCCGTTGGCTGGCAGAGCCGGCACCCGACGCAAAGAACAGCGGCGCCACACCCAGGATGAAGGCCAGGGACGTCATGATGATCGGGCGGAAGCGCAGGTGCGCGGCTTCCAGGACGGCCTCGACCAACCCCTTGCCCTGCGCCTGCAGATCCTTCGCGAACTCGATGATCAGGATCGCGTTCTTCGCCGAGAGGCCGATGATGGTGATCAGGCCCACCTTGAAGTAGACGTCGTTGGGCATGCCACGCAGCGTGGCACCGGCCAGCGCGCCCAGCAGACCCAGCGGCACCACCAGCAGCACCGACACCGGGATGGACCAGCTCTCATACAGCGCGGCCAGGCAGAGGAACACCGCCAGCAGCGAGAACACCAGCAGGATGGTGGCCTGCGAGCCGGACAGCTTTTCCTCGCGGGACAGGCCGGTCCACTCGTAGCCGATGCCCGCCGGCAGCTTGGCCACCATGGCTTCCAGCTCGGCCATGGCCTGGCCGGTGGAGGCACCCGCCGTCACGTCGCCGGCCAGGCGCATGGCGGGATACCCGTTGTAGCGCGTGGCCTGCATCTGGCCGGTGATCCAGTGGCTGGTGGCAAACGCCGACAGCGGAACGCTGGTGCCCTTCGTGTTGATCACGTTGAGCGCGAGCACGTCTTCCGGCGCCATGCGCTTGGTCGCATCGGCCTGGACGATCACGCGCTGCATGCGGCCCGCACTGGGGAAGTCGTTCACATACGCGGAGCCCAGCTGGGTACCCAGCGTGGCGGCGATGGTGCTGTAGTTGATACCCAGCGCCTGTGCCTTGGCACGGTCGATGTCCACCTGCAGCTGCGGTGCATCTTCCAGGCCGTCCGGACGCATGCCCGTGATGAGCTTGCTTTGCGAAGCCATGCCCATCAGCTGGTTGCGAGCCGCCAGCAACGCGTCGTGGCCAAGGCCACCACGGTCCTGCAGACGCAGGGCGAAGCCGGTGGCATTGCCCAGTTCCTGGATGGGCGGGGGCGACAGCGGGAAGATGAAGGCATCGCGGACGGTGCCCATCATCGCGCCGAACACCCGTCCGGCCACGGCACTGGCGCTGTGCTCCGCACCATGACGTTCATCCCATGGCTTGAGCGGCACGAACACCAGCGCGGCGTTCTGGCCCTGGCCCGAGAAGGAGAAGCCGATCACGCCGATGGTGTCCGCCACTTCCGGCTGCTTGTGCAGGAACTGCTCCACGGCGGCCACGGCGGCTTCGGTCCGGTTGGACGTGGCGCCCGGCGGCAGCTGCACGTTGACGATCAGGTAACCCTGGTCTTCATTGGGCAGGAAGGAAGTCGGCATGCGCACATACAACCAGCCCACCACCGCCACGATGGCGACAAACACCACCATCATGCTCGCGCTGCGCTTGAGCAGGCGGGCGACCCAGCCTTCATAACCTTTGGCGGTGCGGGCGAAGCCCCGGTTGAACCAGCCGAAGAAACCACGCTTCTCATGGTGGTGGCCAGCGTCCACCGGCTTGAGCAGCGTCGCGCACAGGGCCGGTGTGAGGGACAGGGCCATCAGCGCGGACAGCGCCATGGACGCCACCATCGCCAGCGAGAACTGGCGGTAGATGTTGCCCACGGAACCGGCGAAGAAGGCCATCGGCACGAACACCGCGATCAGCACGGTGGTGATACCGATGATGGCGCCCGAGATCTGGCTCATGGCCTTCTTGGTCGCCTCGCGGGGCGAGAGCCCCTCCTCGCTCATGATGCGCTCGACGTTCTCCACCACCACGATGGCATCGTCCACCAGGATACCGATGGCCAACACCATGCCGAACAGCGTCAGCACGTTGATGGAGAAGCCCAGGGCCAGCATCACCCCGAAGGTACCCAGCAGCGCCACCGGCACCACCAGCGTCGGGATGAGGGTGTAGCGCCAGTCCTGCAGGAACAGGAACATCACCAGGAACACCAGCACGATCGCTTCGATCAGGGTCTCGATCACTTGCGCGATCGAGATCTTCACGAACTTGGACGAGTCGTACGGAATGCCGTATTCCACGTTGGCAGGGAAGAACTTCTTCAGCTCTTCCAGGCGCGCCTTCACCGCCGTGGCGGTGCCCAGCGCATTGCCGCTGGGCGAGAGCTGGATACCGATACCGGTGGACGGCTTGCCGTTCAGGCGGGTGTAGGTGCTGTAGCTCTGACCGCCCAGCTCGATGCGGGCGACATCCTTCAGCTTGACGGTGGAGCCGTCGCTGTTGGCGCGCAGGACGATGTTCTCGAACTGCGCCTTGTCTTCCAGCTGGCCCTTGACCACGATCGTTGCCGACATGGTCTGGGTGGTGGTGTTGGGGCGGTCGCCCAGCACACCGGCTGGCACCAGCGCGTTCTGCGCGGAGATGGCGGTATTGACCTCGGCCGGCGTCAGGTTGAACGACAGCATCTTGGCCGGGTCCAGCCAGATGCGCATCGCGCGTTCAGAACCGAACAGCTGGGCCTGGCCGACGCCGGGCACGCGCTGGATTTCCGGAACGATGTTGCGGGCGGCATAGTCGCCCAGCGCGATCGGGTCCATCGAGCCGTCCTTGGAGGCCAGCATGACGAACAGCAGGAAGTTGGAACGGGACTTGTCCACCTTCACGCCCTGCTGCGTCACGGCGGACGGCAGGCGAGGCTCGGCGCGCGAAAGCCGGTTCTGGATTTCCACCTGCGCCAGGTCGATGTTGGTGCCGGACTCGAAGGTCACGGTAATCGTGCCCGTGCCGTTGGCCTGGCTGATCGACTCCATGTAGGCCAGGCCGGGAGCGCCGTTGAGCTCCTGCTCGATGACCGAGATCACCGATTCGTCCATGGTCTTGGCCGAAGCGCCTGGGTACACGACGCTCAACACCAGCGATGGCGGCGCCACCGTGGGGTACTGCGCCACCGGCAGCTGGGTGACGGCGACGCCACCGAACACCAGGATGAATAAAGCGATCACCCACGCAAAGATGGGGCGATCAATAAAGAAACGTGCCATGTCTTGGATCCTTCCTGAGCGTCAGGGCTCAGTGACCGGCGGCCGAAGCGCCTGCGGGGGCGCCGCTGGCGGCACCGGCAGGCGTGAAGGGCACCGGATTGACCGGTGCGCCCGGCACCATCATTTTCTGGAAGCCGTCGGCGATGACCTTCTCACCGGCCTTCAGGCCGTCGGTCACCACCCACTGGTTGCCCACGGCGTTGCCGATGCGGATCTTGCGCGGCTGCGGCTTGTTGTCCGCACCCACCACCAGCACGGTGTCGCCATCGTTGCCACGGGTCACGGCCTGCTGCGGCAGCAGCACGGCCGACGGCAGCTCGGCCTGCGCCAGGCGCACGCGCACGTACTGGCCCGGCAGCAGCGTGCCTTCCGGGTTGGGCACTTCGGCGCGCAGGGTGACCTGGCCCGAGGTGGTGTCCACCGTCAGGTCGGTGAACAGCAGCTTGCCGGGGCGGCTGTAGACGGTGCCGTCATCCAGCACCACCTGCACCTGCGCGCCATTGCCGTTGCTGCGCAGTTGGCCGTTGGCCAGGGCGCGGCGCAGGTTCTGCACCTCGTTGGCCGACTGGGTGAAGTTCACATAGACGCTGCTGACCTGTTGAACCAGGGCCAGTTGCGTGGCTTCGCTGGCGCTGACCAGCGCGCCTTCGGTGACCAGCGCACGGCCGATGCGGCCGGAGATGGGCGCCGTGACGTGGGCGTAGTCCAGGTTCAGCTTGGCTTGGACGGCTGCAGCCTTGGCGGCGGCCACATCGGCTTCGGCCGACTTGGCGGTCGCCACCGAGGTGATGTAGTCCTGCTGGCTGATGGCCTTGGCATCGGCCAGCGGCTTGTTGCGCTCGGCCTGGGCAGCAGCCTGTGCCAGGTTGGCCTGGGCCTTGGTCACGCTGGCGTTGGCGCTGTCGAGGGCGGCCTGGTAGGGGGCGGGATCGATCAGGAACAGGGCCTGGCCGGCCTTGACCTCGGCACCTTCCGTGAAGAGGCGCTTGAGCACGATGCCGGTCGCGCGGGCGCGGACTTCGGCCGTGCGCAGCGATTCCACGCGGCCGGGCAGTTCGGTCTGCAGGGCCACCGCCTGGGTGCCCACCGTGACCACGCCCACCTGGGCGGGCGGCATGCCGCCACCATGGCCGGCAGCAGCCTTCTCATCCTTGCCGCAAGCGGTCAGGACAGCGGCCAGCGAGACCACCAGAGGCAGGAGATAGAGCACGCGCGCGCCGGCCTTCAGGCCGGGGCGTTCCGCCCCCGGTTGTTCGTGCGACTGAGGGAAGGACATCACGATGGGGTTCCTCTTGTGAAGCCAATGGTGGCTTGTTGGTGTTTTTACGTAGCGTTTCGGCTGGGCGCATCATCGGCAAAGGCACGCCCGCACGCAACGGCGATAGCGGTTGCGTCCCCTCGATCAAGCCGAAGGGCGAACAGCGCCGGAGTGAGTGGGCGAAGCTGACGAAAGCGTAGGCGTACGCTACGATGCGGGTCGCAGTATATACATACATTCGCGCATGTATGTTTACCCACATACAATCGCGGCCATGGCCCGCCGAACCAAACAAGAAGCCCAGGAGACCCGCACCCGCCTGCTGGACGCTGCCGAACAGCTGTTCCATGAGCGGGGCGTTTCGCGCACCTCGCTGCAGGACATTGCCCAGGCCGCCGGTGTCACCCGCGGGGCCGTGTACTGGCATTTCGAGGACAAGGTCCAGCTGTTCGACGCCATGATGCAGCGCGCCACCATGCCGCTGGAAGAAGGCATCGAGGCGGCCACCTCCGCCTCCCCGGACCGTCCGCTGGAAGACCTGCGGCTGGGCCTGCTGAACGTGTTTCACTGCACGGTGAACAACGCCCGCACACGCCGGGCGTTCGAAATTGCCAATCTGCGGGTGGAATTTGTCGGGGAGATGGCCAGCATCCTGGAACGCAAGGTGGTGGCGCACCGCGATTGGACGCTGCACAACCGCGACGCCTTCGAACGGGCCATCGCGCTGGGCCAATTGCCGGCGGGGCTGGACACGCACCGCGCCTCCATCGGCCTGATGGCGCTGGTGGGCGGGCTGCTTCACCACTGGATGCTGGACCCGCAGTCCTTCGACCTCATCGAGGTGGGTCAGGCGCAGCTGGAACACTACATCTCCAGCCTGGCGCCGTCGGTGCCCAACCGCTTTGTGCCACTGACCGAGGCCGAACGCCATACGCTGGGCCGCCAGCCGATCTGCGAAGCCTCCCAGCAGCGCCTGGACACGCTCAGACCGGGCGCCAGCGCAGACCTGTCTCCCGATGCCTGCCCGCGTGACCATCACACCGACAGCGCCGACTGCGCTGGCGGGCCCGATTCCCGGTCGAAAGCCCCGGATTTGTGAGGTCTCTCCTGGGGTCAACCCCAGGGAACGGCGACAATGCTTGGTTAACTCCGCCCGAGCCGCCGCCGTGTCCGTCACCCAGTCCAAGCCTTCTTCACTGAAGGCGCTCACCGCCTACCGCCCGTTCTGGGCCAAGCGTTTCGGCCCGGCGCCGTTCCTGCCAATGTCTCGCGAAGAGATGACCCAGCTGGGCTGGGACAGCTGCGACATCATCATCGTCAGCGGCGATGCCTATGTGGACCACCCCAGCTTCGGCATGGCGGTGATCGGGCGCACGCTGGAGGCGCAGGGCTTTCGCGTGGGCATCATCGCGCAGCCGGACTGGCAGTCGGCCGATCCGTTCCGCGCGCTGGGCAAGCCCAACCTGTTCTTCGGTGTGGCGGCCGGCAACATGGATTCGATGATCAACCACTACACGGCTGATCGCAAAATCCGCTCGGACGACGTCTACACCCCGGGTGGCCAGGCCGGCAGCCGGCCGGACCGCGCCACGCTGGTCTACACCCAGCGCTGCAAGGAAGCCTTCAAGGACGTGCCGGTGATCATCGGCGGCATCGAGGCCTCGTTGCGCCGCATTGCTCACTACGACTACTGGCAGGACAAGGTCCGGCGCAGCATCCTGGTAGATTCCAAGGCGGACCTGCTGGTCTACGGAAACGCCGAACGCGCCATCATCGAGATCGCGCACCGCCTGGCGCAGAAGAAGCCCATCGAGTCGATCACCGACGTTCGTGGCACTGCGTTCATGCGCCGCCCGGACGACGCCACGCTGGACGGCTGGTTCGAGATCGACTCCACCGAGGTGGACGCCCCCGGCAAGGTCGAGGCCCTGATCAACCCCTACATGACCACCGAAGAGGTGGCCGCCGACCAGGGCACCGACTGCGCCAAGCAGCAGGAGCAGGCCTCGGGTGCCGCCCCCATCCAGGCGGGCATGCCCGAGGTCAAGACCATCCAGATCATCCGCAAGCCGATGGCCCGCACTGGCAGCGATGGCCGGGCACTCACCACGCCGCGGGACCGCACCGTCATCCGCCTGCCCGCTTACGAGCGGGTCAAGAGCGACCCGGTGCTCTACGCCCATGCCAACCGCGTGCTGCACCTGGAGACCAACCCGGGCAACGCCCGCGCGCTGGTGCAACGCCACTCCTCCAGCGGCGTGGACCGGGATGTCTGGCTGAACCCGCCCCCCATCCCGCTGAGCACGGCGGAGATGGACCACGTCTTCGACCTGCCCTACGCCCGCAGCCCGCACCCCCGCTATGCCGACGAGAACGGCAGCCACGATGCCGGCACCAAGATCCCGGCGTGGGAAATGATCCGCTTCTCGGTCAACATCATGCGCGGCTGCTTCGGTGGCTGCACCTTCTGCTCCATCACCGAGCATGAAGGCCGGGTGATCCAGAGCCGCAGTGAAGACTCGGTCATCCGAGAAATCGAGGACATCCGCGACAAGGTCAAGGGCTTCACCGGCATCATCTCGGACCTGGGCGGCCCCACGGCCAACATGTGGCACATCGGCTGCAAGAGCCCGGAGATCGAGGCGGCCTGCCGCAAGCCCAGCTGCGTCTACCCCGGCATCTGCCCCAACCTGCATACCGACCACGGCCCGCTGATCAAGCTCTACCGCCGTGCCCGCGCGCTGCGCGGTGTGAAGAAGATCCTGATCGGGTCGGGCCTGCGGTATGACCTGGCCATCGAGTCCCCGGAGTACATCCAGGAGTTGGTCACCCATCACGTGGGTGGCTACCTGAAGATCGCGCCGGAACACACCGAGGGCGGTCCGCTCTCGAAGATGATGAAGCCCGGCATCGGCACGTACGACCGTTTCAAGCAGCTCTTCGAGCAGGCCAGCGCGGCGGCCGGCAAGAAGCAGTTCCTGATCCCCTACTTCATTGCGGCCCACCCCGGCACGGCGGATGAGGACATGATGAACCTCGCCGTCTGGCTCAAGCGCAACGGCTTCCGCGCGGACCAGGTGCAGACCTTCTACCCCAGCCCCATGGCCACCGCCACGGCGATGTACCACTCGGGCAAGAACCCGCTGAAAAAGGTCACCCGCGACAGCGAGGCCGTCGATATCGTCAAGGGCGAGCGCCGCCGCCGGCTGCACAAGGCCTTCCTGCGTTATCACGACCCGAACAACTGGCCGCTGCTGCGCGAGGCGCTCAAGGACATGGGCCGTGCCGACCTGATCGGCAATGGCAAGCATCACCTGATCCCGACCTTCCAGCCGAGCACCGATGGCGGTTATGAGTCGGCCCGGCGCAAGAACTCAACAAACGCCGGCCAGAAGACCGCACCGAACAAACCACGGTCGGGTCAGATCCTGACCCAGCACACGGGTTTGCCGCCGCGGGAGACCGGTGCCGGCCGTAGCAAGCCGACATCGATGGCCGGTCAGGCGCCGCGTGCACAGGCGGCACGGGGCATCACCGGCACGAGCAGCACCACGGGCAAGCGTGGCGGGCCGGGGGGCCAACGTCCGGTGTCCACGACATCGGCGAAACCAGCCACACCCATGCGCAGTGGTATGGGCAAGCGAAGCCGGCCCTGAGCCTGTCGCCAGGGCCTGAGTCCGGGCGCCTGAACCGCTGAACGCTGAATCGGCGCTCAGCGCGGATGGGCGGGGGACTCGGCCTCATCGGGCCGGGTCGCGTGCGCCGGCCGCATCCAGCGCCACACGCGTCGCGCCAGCGAGAGCCAGGCCCACACCCGGGCCACCTTGCCGGGCCGCTTGAACAGTTTCAACAGCCCCAGCAAGCCGCCGAGCCCACCCAGGGCACTGGCGGCTCGCCAGCCCACCGGCAGGCTGCGCAGCAGCCGCCAGAGGCCATAACCGCGGTCCGCCCAGCGCAGGGGCTGCTCCATGGCGCGAACATCCTGCGCCAGCTGCACACGCAGCTCCGCACTGCGCAACTGCAACTCCATTTGGCGCAGCTTCAGGCGCTGCTGCATGTCGCGCCACATCAGCGGCCCTCCGTGTCGCCCAGCGCTCGGCTGTCACGTGCAAGCTCGGCCAGGCTGGCGCCAAAGGGCTGGCCATCGGCCAACTGGCGCTTGGCCCACTGCCAGCTCAGCAGCGCCGCCAGCAGCAACAGCAGCCCCAGGGCCAGACCCAGCGGCGCCCGCCAGGCCTCCGGCACCCACAGCAGCGCAGAAAACACCAGCATCAGCAAGGCGGCCACACCCAGCAGCAGCGCCAGCAACAGGCCGGCCAGCGCGGCAAAAAGCCGCAATAACTGCGCCTGAAGCTCCACGCCCACCAGTTCCAGACGGACGCGGGCCAGCGACAACGCATGCGCCGCCATGCGGCGCAAACGGTCGGCCAGATTCACCTCCTGCGAATCCATGTGACTTCCTCCTCCTCGACGCCGGGACGCTACCACCGAATCGGGGGAAACGATGGCGTACAAGCCACATCCCGGGCAGAGGCTTGGGCTACAGTCAACAAAACGTCTTTTGCGCCGCCGCGCACGGGCGTCACGACAAGGTCCCTCAATGTCTGATCGCCAGCATTCGTCGAGCTCTGCCGTCGTCGAGGACGACGACGTGCTGCAGTTCCTGGACGACCATGACCCCGCCCGGGAAGGGCCCGCCGCCGGTCAGCCATGGCGGGTGCTGATCGTGGACGATGACACGGATGTGCACAAGGCCACCGAGCTGGCCATGCAAGGCCTGGCCGTGGAAGGCCTGCCGCTGAGCTTCCTGCATGCCCGGTCCGCGACCGAGGCGCGCCGCCTGCTGGCACAGGAGCCCGACATCGCCGTGGTGCTGCTGGACGTGGTCATGGAGTCCGACGACGCCGGCCTTCAGCTCGTGCGGCATATCCGCGATGAACTGCGGCTCAAGGCCGTGCGCATCGTGCTGCGCACCGGGCAGCCGGGCTACGCGCCCGAAATCGAGACGGTCCAGACCTACGACATCAACGACTACAAGACCAAGTCGGAACTCACCCGCACCCGTCTCTACACGGTGCTCACCGCCGCCATCCGCTCCTACCGCCAGATCCGCGCGCTGGAAGCCAGCCGGGAAGGCATGGAGATGATCGTGGAGGCCAGCGCCGAGCTGGGCCGGCTGCGTGGGTTGCAAGGTTTTGCCGAAGGCGTCATCACGCTGCTCAGCGCGCTGCTGAGCACCCTGCCCGACGGGCTGGTATGTGTGCAGAGCGAAACCGACCCCAGCGGCGACGCGCGTGTCATCGCCGCTGCCGGGCAGTACAGCTCGCTGGTCAACCGCCCCCTGCGGCACATCCCGATGCAACGGGTGCGGCAGCTGCTGGAACGTTGCCTGGCGCAGGGTGAACATGTGCATGAAGATGGCTGCACCGCCATGTACTTCGGGCTGCCAGATGGCCGCGCGATGACGGTGCTGCTGGAAATTCCGCGCGCGCTCGACGACCTCGACCAGCAACTGCTGCGGGCCTTCAGCTCCAACATCGCGGCCGGTTTCGAGAACGTGGTGCTCTATGGCCAGCTCTCCGATCAGGCCTACAACGACCCGTTGCTGCAGTTGCCCAACCGCACCCGTTTCATCGAGGTGCTGGAACACAACCTGAAGTCGCCGGACGGCATCACGCTGGCGCTGATTGACCTGGACGACTTCGCCGACATCAATGATGCCTTCGGCCATCGCTTCGGCGACCAGGTGCTGCAGGCGGTGACGCTGCGCATGGCGCAGCAGTTGGGCCACAACACCGCCATGGCGCGCATTTCGTCCAACGCCTTCGGCCTGCTCGGGCCGGAGGAGCTGGTGAATGGCGACCGTATCGCCGAACTGTTCAACGACCCCTTCACCGTCTCCGACGAGCGGCTGCAGCTCAGCGCCACCACCGGCCTGGTTCGGCTGGCCGAATCCCGGGCGCTGGGCTCCGAGCTGCTGCTGGACGCGCAGATTGCGCTCAAGCGGGCCAAGGCCCAGAACCGGGGCGCGTCACAGTATTTCCACGCCGAAATGGGCGTTGATGCGCGAGAGCGCTTCAAGCTGCTCAAGGGGTTGCGGGCGAGCTTCGAGGAGCGGCGGCTCTTCGTGGTCTATCAGCCGCAGGTGGAGTTGCAGACGCAGCGCGTCATCGGTGCCGAAGCCCTGCTGCGCTGGCGCACGGCTGAGGGCCAGTTCGTGCCGCCGGACCAGTTCATTCCACTGGCCGAGCAGTCCGGGCTGATCGTCCCGATCGGTGAATTCGTGCTGAGGACGGCCTGCTTCCAGATCGCCCAGCTGCGGCGCAATGGCTTCAGCGACTTCCGGGTGGCGGTCAACATCTCGTTGGCGCAGTTCCGGCATCACGGCTTCATTGACTCGCTGCGCCGCGCATTGACGGATGCGGAGATCCCCGGGGCCGCGTTGGAGCTGGAGATCACCGAATCCATGGCGATGGAAGAAGTGTCCACGGTGATGCGGGTGCTGGCGGATATCCGCAGCACCGGCGCGACCGTGGCGATTGATGACTTCGGCACCGGCTTCTCATCCCTGAGCCAACTGCGGCGCCTGGATGTGGAGCGGCTGAAGATCGACCGCGCCTTTGTGCATGAGGCGCAGAGCAGTGCCGCGGGCGCCACCATCGCTCAACTGGTGGTCAACCTGGGCTGTAGCCTGGGCATGCGCGTGGTGGCGGAGGGCATCGAAACCGAAGAACAGCGCCAGCACCTGTTGGCGCTGGGCTGCCATGAGGGGCAGGGCTGGCTGTTTGCCAGGCCCATGCCAGCCGACCAGCTGGAAGACTGGCTGCGAGACCACCAGGGTGGCCTCACCCCTGCGTCAGGCCCGTGATGTCAGGCCAATGATCAGCGGCGGCTGATCAGCAGGCCCAGCAACAGGCCCACACCGGCAGCGACGCCGATGGATTCCCAGGGGTTGGTGTGGACGTATTCGTCCGTGGCCTTGCCGGCGGCCTTGGCGCGGTCGATGGCGGCCGACTGGAAGTCGCCCAGGCTGCCCTTGGCGCGGTCCAGGGTGGCCTGCACACGGGCGCGCAGCTCGGACGCGGTGGCGCTGGTCTGGTCGGACGTGGCGCGCAGCAGGGATTCAGCATCGGTCACCACCTGATGCAGGTCCGCCAACAAGCGGTCGGAAGGGTTCTTGGCCATGCTTTTCTCCTGTTCGTTGAGTTGATGTTGCAGAGATCCCGATAGGGTTTTTACGTCGGTACGGCTGCTGGCATCAAGTGATGCAAGGTAACCGACCCTGCCGCGCGGTCATCTCCCGCTCGGTCATTGATTTAGATCATCCAATGTGGCGATGTCGCGGACGAGAAAGTAGCCCTCTCTTTGCTCGCCCGTCACCCGCAACACCTGTCCCTCCAAAGCCTCCAGGACCGGATCACGGATGGGATGCCCGCCATGGCGGCGAAGCAGCACCCGTTGCCCGTCCTCGAGTTCCATCAGCAGCGCATGCCTTTCACTCTTGCTGCCCTGGTCGATGCAATCACGCACCAGCCGGCCCTGCAAGCAGGGTCGGCCGTCCTGGCCGGGAGGGAACTCAGCGGGCATGCATGCGCCTCACATGCAGGAGCGACCCGTCCTGCTCGGTCACGATCAGCGCCAGCAGGCGCCCCGCGTTCCATCCCTTGTAAACATGGATCAGCCGCTGCCCCGGAGCGCCGTCCACCACGTAGCTGATGCGGCTGCAGCTCGCGGCCTTGAGGCCCGATTCACGCAGCATTGGCTCGATGGCGGACAGCACCGTCCGGGACGGCGACAGTTCACTGGACTTCAGGCGGGGCAAGGCACGTGCCAGGTAGCGGCCCTCACGTTCCAGTTTTTCCCGGCGCAGCCCGCGCACGCCGCGGTCCTGCACGGAGGCAAAGGCCTTGCGGAAGGCCCGGGTGCGGGCAAGCGCATGGCTGACAAAGCACACCGGCTGCAGTGAGGGGTCGCCCAGCAGGTAGAACTGACCGAGCGTCTTGAGGTCCATCGGGTCCAGATGGGTGCGCTCGCCGGCGAATTTCTGGCGGGCTTCCAGCAGCGCGCGGCCGGTGGAGGCGCCCGCGAGTACACGTTGCAGGAAATATTGGCAGAGCAGGTCGGCGGAGCCGTTGCCTTCACTGGGGCCGTAGGCGATGGTGGTGCTGCCCAGGAACGCGGTGGCGCCGTCGGCCAGGTAACGCAAGGCCATGGGCCACTGGCCGTCGGCGAGGGCCGGGTCGAAGAGCTGGGCACCGTAGCAGCACTCGGCGGCGATCACGGTGCCGGCGGAGATGCGGTCGCGAATCAGGGCCGAGCGGTGCGAAACCGGAAAGTCCTCCCCTTGCTGGCCGTAGTACTCCGGCATGTCCTTCTGGCCATGGCAGTTGATGAAGTGCATGCGCGGAGCCAGGTCGGCCTTGGTCCAGCGCGGGCCCTCGGGCGGGGAGAGATGGAGGTGGTCCGCATGGCCGAAGGTGTTGGTGAGGCTCTGGCGAGTGGAGGCCTGCCAGACCTCGGCGGAGAGGCTGAAGCTCTCCAGGTAGTCCTCGCGGGGCAGCGCCTTGTGGCGGGCGGCCGCCCGGATGAGCCGCAGCAGCAGATCGGGCTTGTGGCTGCCGGCCAAGTCAGGCAGGCGGCCCACGACACGCGTGGGGCCCAGGAAGCGGTTGGGGTCGGTGCTGTAGGCGGCGTCGCAGGCGTAGGGGAGGTCACTGGGCACCGCGGGGTCGCTGTCACCCAGGTCTCCGCCATGGGCGGCGTTGCGCAGCGGCACCATGGGCAGCACATCGGGGCCACCGAGCAGCACGATGTAGTGGGGTGCCCGGGCGGTGACCAACGCGTCGATCGCCCGCTTGAGCTGGCGGGCGTCGGGGTGTTCCGGCACGGGCGTGGCGCCGATGGCCTTCATCGGGGTGCTCATGTCGATGGCCAGCAGCTGCGTCTCGACGCCGCGTCGCCGATCGGCGGCCACCAGCTGTTGCAGCGCGGCCTCGATGCGGGCGAGGCCCTCGGCGCGGTATTTGGCACGCAGGCTGCCTCGATGCAGAACGATGTATTTGTCCATGTAGTCTCCCTTTGCCTGATGGGCCATGCCGGTCCGCGATTGTGGACAGGGTGGGCCGGTGCCGCAACGCACAAACAGCGCATGGGTCACGGCGCCGTCATCAAGCCTGCATGGTTGGTGCGCAAGATTCAGGGCGCCATGCAAGTACCTCGCAAGACCGATCTCGCCAAACAGCTGCTCGCGCCGGGGCAGCGGCAACTGGCGCCCGCGCTGCGCGCGCTGCTCATCATCGTGGACGGCAAACGTGACGCGGCCGAGTTGCGCCGCCTCGGCCACGGGCTGGGGTTGGGCGAAAACAGCGTGCAGTTGCTGGCGGAGAAAGGATTGATCGAGCTGCCCACACCGCTGGAGGACCCACGCAGCAGGGAGCGGGCCCTGCAGGTTCAGCAGGCGCAGCAGGCCAAGGCGGCACGTCGCCTGGTGAATGCCAAGTTCTTTGCGCTGGATCTGGTCACCCGCATGCTGGCCGGCCGGGAGGCCGACCTGCGCAACCGCGCCCGCGAGGCCGACACCCACAGCCGGTTCATGGAATGGGTGGACCTGTGCTGCGAGCGCATCGAAGAGCATTCCGACGCGGACCGGGCGGCGATGTTCCGGGAACGGGTGGACGGGGCCATGCGGGGCTAGGGAACCTCGGCTCGCGGGAGTATGCAAGGGGTTCCCCAAGGTGCGCACACCTTGCAACGGCGATTGCGGTCTGGCAACGGCGATTGCGGTCTAACATCCGGCCGCTCCCGCCATGATCGCCATATTTACGATGTCATCGTCCCTCCCGCCCGCCCAATCCTTTCGTTCACAGTTCTACCCCGTCATTCGAATTTGCGTGTGGGTCACTGTGGCGCTGCTGGCGCTGGAGCTGGCACTGGAGACCTGGGCCCAGCTGCGCACCGAGCGGTTCCCCGACGTCACGGGCTGGCTCGGCGCCGTTGTACTGCCCCTGGCAGGCGGTGCAGTGCTGGCGGTGATCAACGTGCTGGTCGTGCTGGCTTTTCCGGTCAAGGTGCTGCCTCAAGCGCTGCATTGCTACAACTTCTGGGGCATCTACCGCTCCGTGAAGTGGGGCGACATCGTGTCAGTCAAACCGGCCTCCATCATGGGCCTGCGCTACCTGCATGTGAGCATCCCCGCCCACTCACAACCATTGACCGTGCCGCTGTGGCTGCGCGACATGCCTGGCTTCATCACCGCCGTCGAGACCCACGCCGGGGTATCCAACCCGCTGGCACAAGCGCTGCGACAAGCCACCGAAACAACGTAACCCGCCTGCAGCACCACAAAGCCAGGCGGGCCCGATAACATCCGCGCGGATGCACGCCTCACCCACCGACCGCCCACGCAACTTCGGCATCGACTGCCTGAGAGGTCTGGCCATCCTGCTGGTGATCGTCCACCACCTCGCCCTGCCCTTTCGACTGCCGCTGGCGCCCAGCCTGCTCGGGCCGTGGCTGCCCAAACGCGTCATCGACTTCATCAGCTTCAACGGCTACGAGGCGGTGTTCGTCTTCTTCGTGATCTCGGGTTTCCTCATCACCACCCGTCTTCTGGAACGGGATCGGGACCTGCGCCGGATCAACCTGCGTCGTTTCTACAGCGCGCGGGCGCGGCGCATCCTTCCACTCCTGTGCCTGGTACTGGCATGGCTGAGCCTGCTGGCGTTGCTGGGCGTGCCGGACTTCGCGCCCGGCCCGCACCAGACCTTGGCGGGCCTGCTGGGTGCCGCCCTGACCTTCACCTTCAACTGGTATGAAGGCCGTACCGGCTGGGCCCCGGCAGCCTGGGACATCCTGTGGTCGCTCTCCATCGAGGAAGTCTTCTATGTCGGCTTCCCGCTGCTGTGCCTCGCCCTGCCCCGCCGCCTGCTCGTTGCAGGCTTGGTCGTGCTGGCGCTGAGCCTGATGCCCTTGCGCTCGCTGGTGCCCATCAGCAATGAGGTGTGGTGGGAGAAGGCCTACCTGCCAGGCATGTCAGCCATTGCCTGGGGCGTGCTGACCGCGATGGCCGCCCGGCGATGGGCCCCCCGCCAGACGGACGCTCGCGCCATGGCCCTCTTCGGCGGGTTCTGCCTGCTGCTCGTGCTGGGCTGGTCAGACCTGGTGCACCGGCATCTCTTCAAATCGGGCATGTACGGCCTGTGCCTCGGCACCAGCCTGATGCTGTGGGCCTTCCTCGCCCACCCACCCGCAGCACGTCCCATGCTGCGGTGGCTCGCGCACATGGGCCGGCTCAGTTATGAGCTGTATCTCTCCCACATGTGGATCGTGCTGGCGGCCGTGGCGCTGTACAGGGCCCAGTTCGGCGCGTCGCAGGCGTGGACGTTCGGGGTCTATCTGCCGGTGCTGCTGCTCTGCATCCCGCTGGCGATGGGGCTTGAACGGCTCACCGCCCTCACTGTCGCTTGGCCAGCACGGCTCGGCTCACGCGCGAAGCAGGCGCTCGCCCCAGCACGCCTGAAATGAATGCACCCGCATCCACCAGCCGGTCCAGGTCGATCCCGGTCTCGATGCCCAGGCCGTTGAGCATGAACACCACGTCTTCCGTCGCCACATTGCCTGTCGCGCCCTTCGCATAAGGGCAGCCTCCCAGCCCCGCCACGCTCGCGTCGAAGCTGTGAACGCCCATTTCCAGGCAGGCATAGATGTTGGTCAGCGCCTGGCCATAGGTGTCGTGGAAATGTCCACTCACCTCCACCATCGGGAAGTGCTTCAACGCACGGTCCATCGCGGCCTGCACCTGGCGCGGTGTGCCCACGCCGATGGTGTCGGCCACACCGAGATGGTCCACACCCACGGCGCGTAGCAAACCCGCCACGCGGTCGACCTGATCCGGGGAGACCTCCCCTTGATACGGGCAGCCCACCGCGCAGGACAAGGCCCCACGCACCTTGAGCCCGGCGTCATGCGCGGCGGCCACCACGGGCGCGAATCGCTCGATGCTCTCCGAGATGGAGCAGTTGATGTTCTTTTGCGAGAACGCTTCCGACGCGGCCGCGAACACCACGATCTCGTCCGGCCTTGTGGGCAGTGCGGCCTCCAGGCCCTTCATGTTGGGCACCAGCACGCTGTAGCGGACGCCGGGGCGCCGGTCCACCGCCGCCATCACCTCGGTGTTGTCCGCCATCTGCGGCACCCACTTCGGAGACACAAAGCTCGTGACCTCGATCTCCTTCAAGCCCGCGTCCTGCAGCAGCAGCACCAGCCTCGCCTTGTCCGCCGTCCCGACCTGCGCCTTCTCGTTTTGCAGGCCGTCGCGCGGCCCCACATCCACCAGGGTGACCCGTGCCGGCAATATGCTCATGGTGATGCTCCTTTTCAGGCTTGCGGCCGCAGGCGCAACAACTCGGCGCCGTCGCCGACCTGGTCGCCCACCGCGAACAGCAACTCATCCACCACGCCTTCGCGCGGGGCGCTGATGGTGTGTTCCATCTTCATCGCTTCCATCACCGCCAGAGCCTGCCCCTGGCTGACGACGTCCCCCGGCTGAGCCAGGAAGGCGATGAGCTTGCCCGGCATGGGCGCGGTCAGGCGCCCCCCTTCGGCATGGGCACCGCCCGCGTGGGCGATCACATCCACCGTGGTGACCAGCGCAGAGCCCTCGGCCCCGAAGACCGCCACCTGCTCGCCGACCCGGTAGGTGCGAACCTGTGTGCGCTGCCCGTCAAGGAACAACTCATGGGCCTGGCCGCCATCCGAATTCAGCGCGAGCGGCAGCACCTGTCCGGCCACGGTGAGCGACAGGCCACCCTGATGATGTCGGGACAGCAGCACGGTCTGATGCTCTCCGTGGATCTCCAGCTCGAAGCGCCGCTGTGAAGCGCCGAACAGGCGCCAGCCATCGCGGCGGCTCCAGGGGCTGGCATCTTCCGTCAGCGCTTCTTCGGCCGAGGTGTGCGCCACCACCGCCGCGGCCGCCTGCGCCACCGGCAGGCCGGGCTGCTCAAACAAGGCCTCGCGTTCACGCTCGATGAGCGCGGTGTCCAGCTGCGCGCCTGTGAACGAGGCCGTGGCTGCGCAGCGGCGCAGGAAGGCCACGTTGGTGTGCAGGCCCACGATGTGGGTGTCTCGCAGCGCTGCATCCAGGCGCGCCAACGCCTGCTCGCGGGTGTCACCGTGCACGATGAGCTTGGCGATCATGGAGTCGTAGTGGGGGCTGATCTCATCGCCCTCCCCCACGCCCGAGTCGATGCGCACCGCCCCCCGCTGGAAGGCCACATGGTCGGGCCAGCGTGCGACGGCCAGGCGGCCGGTGGCGGGCAGGAAGCCGGCCTCCGGGTTCTCGGCGCAGATGCGTGCCTCGATGGCATGTCCCTGGATGCGCAGATCTTCCTGCCGCAGCGGCAGCGGCTCCCCAGCGGCCACTCGCAACTGCCACTCCACCAGGTCCTGGCCGGTAATGGCTTCGGTGACGGGATGCTCCACCTGCAGCCGGGTGTTCATCTCCATGAAATAGAAACGCCCGTCCTGTTCGGCGATGAACTCCACCGTACCCGCCCCCTGGTAACCAACGGCGCGCGCCGCCGACACGGCCGCCGCGCCCATCTCGGCACGCCGCTCAGGCGTCATGCCAGGAGCCGGCGCTTCTTCCAGCACCTTCTGGTGACGGCGCTGCACCGAGCAGTCGCGCTCGAACAGGTAGACGCATTGCCCGTGGCCATCGCCAAACACCTGGATCTCGATGTGGCGGGGACGCTGGACATAACGCTCGATCAGCACGGCATCGTCGCCGAAGCTGTTGATCGCCTCGCGCTTGCAGGAGGCCAGCGCGGCGTCGAATTCCGCATCGCTGTGCACCGCGCGCATGCCCTTGCCACCACCGCCGGCACTGGCCTTGATCAGCACGGGATAACCGATGCGGCCCGCCTCGCGGCGCAGCAGCGCCGGATCCTGGTCCGTGCCGTGATAGCCCGGCACCAAGGGCACGCCGGCCTGCGCCATCAGCCGCTTGGATTCGGCCTTCAGGCCCATGGCCCGGATGGCCGATGGCGGCGGGCCGATGAAGACCAGGCCCGCGTCGGCGCAGGCCTGGGCGAACTCTTCGTTCTCGCTCAGGAAGCCATAACCCGGATGCACGGCCTCCGCGCCGGTGCTGCGTGCGGCCTCCAGGATGCGCCGCCATTGCAGGTAGCTGTCCCGCGGCGCGGCGCCACCCACATGGACCGCTTCGTCACAGGCTCGCACATGGCGAGCCTGCACATCCGCGTCGCTGTAGACCGCCACGGTCTTCACACCAAGGCGCCGCGCAGTGGCGGCCACGCGGCAGGCGATCTCGCCGCGGTTGGCAATCAGGATCTTCTTGAACAAGGTTGTCTCCTCAAGCCCCGGGTGCCTGGCGCGCCGCCGCTTGTGGCTGCGGCTGCCGGCACGCTCCGGTGATGGTCGGGTGGATCTGGGTACGGACAGCCGCCCGACGCGGCTGTGGTGGATTGACGGCCCCGTCAGCCCTTCAGCACCTCAGTGGCAGTGGCCGCAAGCAGCCGCACCGCCAGCGGCAGCGCCTTCACCAGCCGGCGCCGACTCGGCACTCAGGTCGGCTTCGGTGGCGCAGTGCATGCCCAGACGGTCGAGCAGGCGGCGGTCCTTCTGCGCCTGCGGGTTGCTGGTGGTCAGCAGCTTGTCGCCATAGAACATGCTGTTGGCGCCGGCGATGAAGCACATCGCCTGCATGGTCTCGGGCATCTCTTCACGGCCGGCGGACAGGCGCACCATGGCGCGCGGCATGGTGATGCGCGCCACGGCGATGGTGCGGATGAACTCGAACGGGTCCAGCGCCTCGGTGCCGGCCAGCGGCGTGCCTTCCACCTGGACCAGGTTGTTGATGGGCACCGATTCCGGATACGGGTCCAGGTTGGCCAGCTGCGCAATCAGGCCGGCACGTTGGCGGCGGGTCTCACCCATGCCGACGATACCGCCCGAGCACACCTTCAGGCCCACGCCACGCACGCGGTCCAGCGTGTCCAGGCGGTCCTGGTAGGTGCGGGTGGTGATGATCTGGCCATAGAACTCAGGCGAGGTGTCGAGGTTGTGGTTGTAGTAGTCCAGGCCCGCCTCACGCAGCTGCTCGGCCTGCCCGTCACCCAGCATGCCAGCGGTCAGGCAGGTCTCCAGGCCCATGGCCTTGACCTCGGTGATCATCTCGCCGATGGCTTCCAGGTGGCGCTCCTTGGGCGAGCGCCACGCAGCCCCCATGCAGAAGCGGGTGGCCCCGCTGGCCTTGGCCACTCGCGCGGCCTCCAGCACTTCCTGCAGCGGAATCAGCTTCTCGGCCTTCAGGCCGGTGTCGAAGTGCGCGGACTGCGGGCAGTACTTGCAGTCCTCCTCGCAGCCACCGGTCTTGATGGACAGTAGCGTGGAGAGTTGCACCGCGTTCGGGTCGAAGTGCTCGCGATGCACCTGCTGGGCACGGAAGAGCAGGTCGTTGAACGGCAGCTCGAACAGGGCGGCGATCTCATTCACCGACCAGGGCTTGGCATTGCGGCGTTGCTCGTCGGTGGTGGGCGTCAGCGTCTGGACTTGGTTGACGGTCTGCTTCATCGTCATGCTTTCAATGCGTTCAGCAGCAAATGCTGCTGCAGATGCGCGGCCACGGCCGCGGGAGAGGGATCGGTGAGGCGGGGCACATGGCCCCAGCACGGCCCGCCCGTGATCGGGTCCAGGCGCGCGCTCAGTGCGGACAGATTGTCCGCCACATGCGGTTGATGCGGATCGGCGGTGTTCGCTACCCAGCCTGCGATGCGCAAACCACGCGCCAGGATGGCTTCTGCCGTCAGCAACGCATGGTTGATGCAGCCCAGGCGCAGGCCCACCACCAGCACCACCGGCAGGCCCAGGTCCACCGCCAGGTCGGCCGTGTCCCAGGTCTCGGTCAGCGGCACGCGGAACCCACCAACGCCTTCCACCAGCGCCAGGTCGGCCTTGGCGGCCGTGGCTTCAATGGCGGCCAGCAGGGCGTCACGGTTGATGGCACGGCCTTCGAGCCGGGCAGCGATGTGGGGCGCGCAGGGCTCGCGGAATTGCAGCGGGCCGACTTCGTCCGTGGTCAAGCCCAGCGTCTGTGCAGCGTGGAGCTGGGCCACGTCTTCATTCACCCAGGCCCCGTGCGCGTCCTGCGCCTGGCCAGCGGCCAGCGACTTGATCGGCGCCACCCGGCGGCCGAGCTGCCCGAAGGCCTGCGTCAGGCCGGCCGTGATGCAGGTCTTGCCGATCTCCGTATCGGTGCCGGTGATGAAAAAACCGTTGAAGCGTGCGGTGCTCATGCGCAAGCCTCCAGCGCGGCGACCAGACGGTCCACGTCCGCTTCTGTATGAGTGGCGCACAAGGTGATGCGCAGGCGCGCTTCGCCTTTGGGGACGGTTGGTGGACGGATGCCCGGCACCCGCAGACCCTCGCGCTCCAAGGCCGCCGCCAGGGCCATGACCTCGGCATTGCCACCGATGATCAAAGGCTGAATGGGCGTGCAGGACTCGGCCATCCGCCAGGGCAAGGTCGGGTGGCGCTGCAGCAGCGCGGCAATGCCGGCCTGCAGGCGCGCCTGAAGCCGCGCAAGTTGCTCGCGGCGGGCACGGCCTTCGCTGCCCCGGATCAGCGCAAAGCTGGTCAGCAGCGCGTGCTCCACGGCTGGCGGGGAAGCCGTCGAGAAAATGTAGTTGCGCGCGGCCTGCAGCAAATAGCGGGAGATGGTGGCATGAGCCACCACAAAGGCGCCAGCCAGTCCGGCGGACTTGCCCAGCGTGCCCATCACGATCAGCCGTTCGCTGCGCAGGCCAAAGTGCTCCAGCGAGCCCGCACCGCTGGCGCCCAATACCCCGAAGCCATGGGCATCGTCCACGATCAGCCAGGCATCGAATTCCTCGGCCAGCGCCAGCAGCGCAGGCAGCGGGGCGATGTCACCGTCCATGCTGAAGACGGCATCGGTGACGATCAGCTTGATGCGTGCCGTGCTGGCGGCCAGTTGCTGGCGCAGGCCCTGCACATCCACATGCGCGTAGCGGCCGACCTTGGCCTTGGCGAGCCGGGTGCCATCGATCAGCGAGGCGTGGTTCAGCGTCTCGCTGAAGATCTCCGCCTGGGCGTCGCCCAGCGCGGCCACCACCGCCAGGTTGGCCATGTAGCCGGTGCAGAAACCGATCGCCCGTGCCTGCGGAATCCAGGGCGCGAACCATTCACCCAGCTGGGATTCGACCTCGTGGTGAGCACGGGAATGGCCGCTGACCAGCGGGGAGGCGCCGGAGCCTCCACCATAACAACGGACGCCTTCCACCAGCGCGTCTGCAATGGCTGGATGGGCGGCGAGCCCGAGGTAGTCGTTGCTGCAGAACATCAGCAGCTCGCGCGGCTCACCATCGGCGCCGCGCACCACCTGGCGGGGCGCCGTCCCGGTCTCGGCCACGCGCGTGAAGCGGGTGAGGCTCTGGGCCTGGAGCTCGTCGAGCCGGGCTTGCAGGTGCTCAATCAGCATGCAGCACCTCTTCCAGCGTGGCCTGTACCGCCGTGGCGAGGAAGGCGGCCGTCTCGTCGTCGATCAGGTAGGGCGGCATGAGGTAGACGGTCTGGCCGATCGGGCGAATCAGCAGCTCGTGCTGGCGCGCCGCCAGATGGAAGCGCTCGGAGAAGCGCGCCACCTCCGGCTTCACGTCGAAGGCCAGGATGGTGCCGCGCTGGCGAAGGTGGGCCACGCGCGGGTCCGCCGCCAGCGGTGCAAAGGCGGCGGTCAGGCGAGCGGCCTGCTGCTGGTTGGATGCCAGCTGGCCCGCATCAAAACGATCCAGCACGGCATTGGCAGCCGCACAGGCCAGCGGGTTGCCGGTGTAGCTGTGGGAATGCAGGAAACCGCGCGTCACGTCGTCCGACCAGAAGGCCTGGTAGACCTCATCCGTGGTCAGCACCAGCGACAGCGGCATCGTGCCGCCCGTGATGCCCTTGGACAGCAGCAGGAAGTCGGGCCAGTCCGCTGCGTCCGTGGCCGGAGCGGCCAGGGCGCCGGCCGGGTCCGGATTCACCTGGCTCCAGGCGAAGAAGGTGCCGGTGCGGCCACAGCCGACGGCAATTTCGTCGGCGATGAGGTGCACATTGAATTCGCGGCACAGCTGCCGCAGGCTGCGCAGGTAGGACGGCGCATGCATCACCATGCCAGCAGCGCCCTGTACCAGCGGCTCCACGATCACGGCGGCGATGTGCGCGCCGCGCGCTTGCAGCAATGCGCGCATCGCATCCAGTGCCGCCTGCTCGTTGCCCAGGCGCTGGTCCGGCGACATCACGATGTGCGAGCGCATCAACAGCGGGTCGTAAGCATCACGGAAGATGGCCACGTCGGTCACGGCCAGCGCGCCGATGGTCTCGCCGTGATAGCCGTTCTGGAGGCAGACAAACTCGCGCTTGCTGTCCTGGCCGCGATTGCGCCAGCTGTGGAAGCTCTGCTTGAGGGCGATCTCCACCGCGCTGGCGCCATCGCTGCCGAAGAACAGGTGGCCCAGGGCGCCACCGGTGCGCGCGGACAGGCGCTCCGCCAGCCGCACGGCGGGCTCATGGGTGCAGCCGGCCAGCATCACGTGCGGCAGCGTGTCCAGCTGGTGCTTGATGGCGTTGTTCAGGGCGGGGTCGGCATGGCCGAAGAGATTGACCCACCAGGAGCTGTTGGCATCGAAATAACGCCGGCCGTCGTGGTCAAACAGCCAGGGGCCCTGGCCACGGGCGATCGGCAGGGGTGGCACGCGCTCGGCGCGGGCCATCTGCGTGCAGGGGTGCCACACCGCGCGGAGGCTGCGGCGTTGCCAGTCTTGTTGTACTGCTTCAGACATGGGGGCGATTCGAAACGGACATCAGGAATTCAGTCCAGCCAGGCAGGGCGGGACTTGTTGAGAAAGCTCTGCACGCCGCTGCGTCCTTCCGCACTGGCGCGGATGTCGGCAATACGGCGGGCGGTGTCGTCGCGCAGGTCGTGGGTGATGGGTGCGTGCGCCACGTCCTGCACCAGGCGCTTGCAGGCCCGTACGGCCATGGGGCCATTGGCCACCAGGGCGGCACTCAGGGCCTGCACCTTCTCCTCCAGCGAGTCGGCGGTGACCAGCTCGTGGACCAGGCCCAGGCGGTGGGCCTCGGCGGCGGAGAATCGCTCGGCGGTGACGAAGTATCGCCGGGAAGCCTGTTCTCCCAGCGCCCGCACCACATAGGGGCCGATGGTGGCGGGCAGCAGGCCGAGCTTGGCCTCGGAGAGGCAGAACCCGGCGGTATCGACGGCCACGACAATGTCGCATACGGCCACCAGGCCCACACCGCCGGCGTAGACGTCCCCCTGCACGCGGGCGATCAGCGGCACGGGGCAGCGGTAGAGCGTCCACAGCATGTGGGCCAGGCGGGAGGCGTCGGCATGGTTGTCCTCCCAGCTGTAGCCGGCCATGGCCTTCATCCAGTTCAGGTCGGCCCCGGCGCAGAAGGCCTTGCCTTCGGCGGCGAGCACGATGGCGCGTAGCGAAGGGTCGGCGCCCAGCGCCTCGAACACGGCGGTGAGCTCCTGGATGACGGTGTCGTTGAAGGCGTTGCGCACTTCAGGCCGGTTCAGCGTGACCCGCGCCACGGCGCCTTCCCGGGTGACCCGCAGTGCGGTGGTGGACGGCAGGGCGGCGACGCTCATGGCAGGCTCCAGACAACGGTGCGGTTGACCGCGTAAAGGCGGCAGGGCTCTTCCGCCTGGGCGCCCTCCTCGCAGCGCGCCAGCGCACGTGACTGCGCATCGTCGCCGCTGGCATAGGCGGAGCGGGACTGGCCGTTCATGGCGAACGCGCGCGGCAAGGGCGCGGCCAGGAAGGTCCGGTAGAGGCGGCGCAGTTCCGGCCCGGAGGGTGGCAATGCGGACGGATCGTCCACATCGGCGCGGCCCGGGTCGGTGTCGGGCGGGTACGGCAACGCGCCCGGAATCTCCACACCCAGGGGCTGCAGAAACTCGTCCACCAGCGGCTGCCATCGGTCGTTGGCATCGGTGAAGAGCCGATGGCCGTCCAGGCCCACGGGCGGCAATTGCCGCCAGGTCATGGCCCCACCGGCGTCCCGGTAGCTTTGCGCCCACTGGTGAGGCCACCGGGCGCCGAAGAAACGGTCGTTCTCCGCATAGAGCCACAGGGTGGGAACCGGCCGGGGCTGCAAGCGCTGTTCAGCGCCCAGCTGTGCCATCTCCTGGCGCAGCAGGTCCGGCCGGCAGGGGCTGCCGGGCACCTCCGGCCGGCCACCGTGTCCCCCGGAGAAATTGATGACGGCCAGCACAGCTGCGGTGTTGCTGCTGCCATCGCCATCGCCAGCACCATGGCCATCGTCAACGCGATCGGGGCGCTTGGCAGCGTCTTCGCTCAGGGCTGACAGCGCGGCGAAGCCGCCGACGGACTGGCCCACCAGCACCGTGCGGGATGCGTCGATATCGGCTTGGCGGGCCATGAAGCGCAACACCGCGTTGATCTCCTGGGCAGCCGCGCGCAGCGCGGGGGCATAACGCGGCTGGTCGCAGTTGAGGCTGGACTCGGGGTCTCCGGCGGACGCCAGCTCGCCATAGCCCAGCCGCAGTGGCACGGCCACCGCGTAGCCCTTGCGGATGAAAAAGCGGGCCGCCGACTCGTAACGTTGGCGCTCGTAGTGGGCGCGGGCACGCCAGTCGCGTCCGTGGTTGATGACGGCCAGCGGGAACGGGCCCGGGCCCGCTGGGCGGAACACCGTGACGGGCAACGCCCCTGCCACCGTGCGGCCACTGGCATCCTGCACCTGGGCCTGCACATGCTCGATGCGTTCGCGCAGGTCCGGCGCCCAGGATTCGACCATGCGCACGGGCGCGGGCCGGGGCGCTGGTTGAGTTGCGGGCTGGATGGCGGGCTCCGCGGCTGGTGCGGTCTCCCGGGCCCGGTCCGGCGGTGGGCTGGCCTGGTCTTTCAGGACACGCGCCTGCACGGGTGCGGCGCCCACGATCAGCGCGAGGACAAACGCATACACAGGCGCCGCCAGCGGCCCACGCTTCAGCGCATCGATGGGGGAGCTCGGCGGGCTGTTGTTCATGAACACGGGGCTGGCGGGGCGATGGCGCCGATCATCACATGCGGAAGACGCCGAAGCGGGTGTCCGGCACGGGCGCATTCAGCGAGGCGGACAGGCCCAGGGCCAGCACACGGCGGGTATCGGCGGGATCGATCACGCCGTCGTCCCACAGGCGAGCGCTGGCGTAGTAGGGATGGCCTTGCGCCTCGTACTGTGCGCGGATGGGCGCCTTGAACGCCTCTTCCTCCTCGGAGGCCCACTGGCCGCCCTTGGCCTCGATGCCATCGCGTTTGAGCGTGGCCAGCACCGAGGCGGCCTGTTCGCCGCCCATCACTGAAATGCGGGCGTTGGGCCACATCCACAGGAAGCGTGGCGAATAGGCCCGGCCGCACATGCCGTAATTGCCGGCGCCGAAGCTGCCGCCGATGATCACCGTGAACTTCGGTACCTGGGCGCAGGCCACGGCGGTCACCATCTTGGCGCCGGCGCGGGCGATGCCCTCGTTCTCATACTTGCGGCCCACCATGAAGCCGGTGATGTTCTGCAGGAACACCAGCGGGATCTTGCGCTGGCAGCACAGCTCGATGAAGTGGGCGCCCTTGTTCGCGCTCTCGGCGAACAGGATGCCGTTGTTGGCCACGATGCCCACGGGCATGCCCTCGATGTGAGCGAAGCCGCATACCAGCGTGTTGCCGTAGCGGGCCTTGAACTCGTCGAACGCGCTGCCGTCGACCAGGCGTGCGATGACCTCGCGCACGTCAAACGGCTTGCGGGTATCGGTGGGGATCACGCCGTGCAGCTCGCTGGGGTCATGCAGCGGTGGGCGGGCGGGCTGCATCAGCAATTCGCCCTGCTTGTGCCAGTTCAGCCGCGCCACCGACTGGCGGGCGATGGCCAGGGCGTGGGTGTCGTTCTCGGCGAGGTGGTCGGCCACGCCGGACAGGCGGGTATGCACGTCCCCACCGCCCAGGTCTTCGGCACTCACCACCTCCCCGGTGGCGGCTTTCACCAGGGGGGGGCCGCCCAGGAAGATCGTGCCCTGGTCCCGCACGATCACGGTTTCGTCGCTCATGGCGGGCACATAGGCGCCGCCGGCGGTGCACGAGCCCATCACCACGGCGATCTGCGGGATGCCTTTGGCGGACAGGTTGGCCTGGTTAAAGAAGATGCGGCCGAAGTGGTCGCGGTCGGGGAACACCTCGTCCTGATTGGGCAGGTTGGCGCCGCCTGAATCCACCAGGTAGAGGCAGGGCAGGCGGTTCTGGTCCGCGATCTCCTGGGCGCGCAGGTGCTTCTTCACGGTGATCGGGTAGTAGGTCCCGCCCTTCACTGTGGCGTCATTGCAGACGATCACGCATTCGACGCCCGAGACGCGTCCGATGCCTGCGATCACGCCGCCGCCGGGGGCGGCGTTGTCGTACATATCCAGGCCTGCCAGGGGGGCGATCTCCAGGAACGGCGTGCCGGGATCCAGCAGCATTTCCACCCGGTCACGCGGCAGCAGCTTGCCGCGGGCCACGTGCCTGGCGCGGGCGGTGTCTCCACCGCCTTGGGCGATGGTGGCCAGCTTCGCATTCAAGTCCTCGATCAACGCACGCATGGCGTCCGCGTTCTCCTTGAACTCGGCCGAGCGGGCATTCAGCTGGGTGGACAGCACGGGCATGAAGTCTCCTGGGCGTCTTCTTCCTGTCTGAGCCTCTGACGGGGAGGACACGTCATGGCCTGAGCAGAAGAAGACTTTATGAGTGTTGCTCAATTCAAGCGATGTCCCGCCTCTTGGGCGGCCACCGCACTGTCGGCTCAGTGGTAGCTGCGGCCGAGCGAGGCGCGAAGCATAAGCCAGAAGCGCGGGCTCAACAAGAAGACTTGAGCCCGGCTCAATAACTGATCACAATCGGGCCCCCATGAGCTCCCACGCCTCTTCCCGGTCGACCAAGTCAAGTTCCGCGACGGCGACGCTGCCTTCGCAGCGCCGTGCGCCGATCAGTGCCAAGGCGGAGCAGCGGGTGAAGGACATTCTTCGGGAGAGCCGGGCGGTTTTTGCCGAGCGTGGGTACGAGCGGGCCACCACCACGGAGATTGCGCAGCGGCTGGGGGTTTCCGAGGGCACGGTCTTCACCTATTTCCGTGGCAAGCGCGAGCTATGCATGCGGGTCATTGGGGACTGGTATGACGAAATCATTGCGGCCATCGAAAGTGGGCTACCGCGGGAGCGCCCGATCCGGGACCAGCTTGAATTCGTTGTTCACACCCACTTGCGGCTGTTCCTCATTCAGGGCACGGGGCTGTGCGAGCTGGTGCTCTCCGAGGGGCGCAAGCGCGAGGCCACGCTCACGCTCAGCCAGGACGATGGGCAGGCCTTTGGCGCGGCGTTTGTGGATCTGCAGCGGCGCTACACCGCGCCGCTGATGGACCTGCTTTCGCGGGGGCAGGCCAGCGGCGAGGTCCGGCAGGACATTCCTCTGCGCATGTTGCGCTCGCTCGTTTTTGGCCCCATGGAGCACATGCTCTGGGAGGTCATCATTGCGGGGCGCGAGATCCAGGTGGACCGAGCTGCGGCCGACCTTGTGGCGCTGCTCTGGCCGGCCTTGCAGGCCCCGGACCAGGAGCTCCAGGCCTTGCGCAGGCTCAAGGAGCAAATCGTGGGTGCGTTGAACCAGTCCACGGCTGTATCGACGGCTGCTCGAGTGTGGAAGTAGGGGATGGGTGGGAGTCCTTGGTTCTGGAAGGTGACGATCCGGGTGCCTTTTGCGGAAGTCAAGGGAGGAAAGGCCCGCGAAGCGGGACAGGAGGGACATGAAGCAAAAGGTAGCCGGATCGGCACCTTCTGGCGGTGGCAGAGGATTGCAGGAAGTGGCAGAGGGTTGCAGGGAGTGGCAGAGGCTGGCACCGGGTGGCCGAAGATGGCGCCTCAAACGTGCACTCCCCTCGTAGGATCCGGCAACCCCCCAACGGATTTTCGCGATACGCTCTCGCACCTCGCCCGGCGCCCCCGCCCATCCGGGACTGGAAAAAGTGCGACCGTGGCATCCCCCTGGAGGAGAAGTCATGACGATCAAGCTCACGGTCAATGGAAAGCAGGTCTCGCTGGAGGCCGACCCGCAGATGCCCTTGCTCTGGGCCTTGCGAGAGCAGCTTCAACTGACCGGCACCAAATTCGGATGTGGCATGGCCTTGTGCGGTGCCTGCACGGTCCATCTTGACGGGCAGCCTGTGCGCTCCTGCCAGACGCCGCTAGAAGCGGCTGCTGGCAAGAAGATCACCACCATCGAAGGTGTGGCTGCCACGCCTAGCGGCAAGGCGGTTCAGTATGCGTGGCTCAAGATTGACGTTCCCCAGTGTGGCTACTGTCAGAGCGGCCAGATCATGAGTGCCTCGGCACTGCTGGCCGGCAACCGCAAGCCTTCCGACGCGGACATCGACAACGCCATGAGCGGCAACATCTGCCGCTGTGGCACCTACAACCAGATCCGTGCGGCCATCCATGATGCGTCCGCCCACCTGGCCAAGGGAGGCTGACCATGAGCAACACGGTTGAACGCGCCACCATTGGCAGCCCCACCCGCCGCGGCCTCCTCAAGACGGGCGCCGCCCTTACCCTCTCCTTCACGCTGCCCCTGGCCGCCGGCCGGTTCGCAATGGCCCAGGGCCAGTCCCAGGGCCAGGCCGCCCCCGACGCCCCGGCCAGCAACACCTTCGCCCCCAACGCCTGGCTCCGCATCACCCCGGACAACCGCGTCACCGTCCTCTGCGGCTCGGCCGAAATGGGTCAGGGCGTGCTCACCGCCATTCCCATGATGCTGGCTGAAGAGCTCGACGCGGACTGGTCCCTGGTCAGCGTGGAGCAGGCACCCGTGGACCAGGCCTACAACAACCCCATGTTCGGCATGCAGGCCACCGGCGGCAGCACCACCGTCCGCGCCCACTGGACCCCGGTCCGCCAGGCCGGCGCCGCCGCACGCCAGATGCTGGTGGCGGCGGCCGCCCAGCAATGGAAGGTGCCCGCCGAGTCCCTGCGGACCGAACGCGGCCACGTCATCGGCCCGGCGGGCAAGAAGGCCAGCTACGGTTCGCTGGTGGCCTCGGCCGCCACGATGCCGGTCCCCGACAAGCCTGCACTGAAGGACCGCAAGGACTTCCGCATCATGGGCAAGCCCACCAAGCGCCTGGACAGCGCCGCCAAGATCAATGGCACCGCCAAGTTCGGCATTGACGCCCATGTGGACGGCATGCTCATCGCCGTCATGGCACGGGCCCCCATCGCGGGCGCCAAACCCAAGGCCTTCGACGAAACCAAGGCCAAGGCGGTGCCCGGCGTCCGCAAGGTCATCACCCTGCCTTCCGGCGTCGCCGTGCTGGCCGATGGCTACTGGGCGGCACGCCAGGGCCGCGAGGCGCTCGCCGTCGAATGGGACCTGGGCCCGCATGCCGACCTCTCGCAGGAGAAGATCTCCGCCGCACTGGACCAGGGCCTGAAGGACGCCAAGGCCATGGCCCGCGAAGACGGCACGCTCAGCGCCGAGGCCGGCGCCACACGGGTCAACGCCCAGTACGAGGTGCCCTACCTCGCCCACGCCTGCATGGAGCCGCTGAACTGCCTGGCCTGGGTCGAGGGCGACTCGGTCACCATCTGGGCCGGCACCCAGAGCCAGGGCCCGGCGCAGGGCATCCTCGGCCAGGTGGCGCAGGTCACCCCCGCCAAGGTCAAGGTCAACACCCTGCTGCTGGGCGGCGGGTTCGGACGCCGCTTTGCGCCCGACTTCACCATCGACGCCACGCTGCTCTCCAAGATCAGCGGCAGCCCTGTCAAGCTCATCTATGCCCGCGAGGACGACATGGGCGCCGGCTTCTACCGGCCGACCTCCCGCGTGCGCTTCGAAGCGGCCCTGGATGCACAAGGCCGGCCGCTGCAGCTGAAGGCGGATGTGGCCAGCCCGTCCATCATGGCCGCCTCGGGCTTCATGAAGCTTCCGGACACCGGCGTGGACAGCATGGCGGTGGAAGGCCTGGCCGACCACCCCTACAGCATCCCCAACCAGCGCATTGCCTACGGCCGTGCGGAGCCGGGGCCGCAGGTGTGGTTCTGGCGTTCGGTGGGCCACTCGCAGAACGCCTTCTTCGTGGAGAGCTTCATCGACGAGTTGGCCCATGCCGCCAAGGCCGACCCGCTCAAGTACCGCATCGCCCTGCTGGACAAGCAACCCCGCGCCAAGGGCGTGCTGGAACTGGCCGCCGCCAAGGCGGGCTGGGGCACACCGGCCCCCAAGGGGCACTTCCGCGGCCTGGCGGTGGCGGAGAGCTTCGGCACCTTCGTGGCCGAAGTGGCGGAGGTGTCTGTCGGGGACGACGGGTCCATTCGTGTCCACAAGGTGACCGCGGCGGTGGACTGCGGCCAGACCGTGAACCCGCAGACCATCGCGCGCCAGATCGAAGGCGCGGTGGTGTATGGCTTGTCGGCGGCACTCTACGGCCGCATCACCTTCAAGGACGGGAAGGTGGAACAGAGCAACTTCCACGACTACCCGGTGCTGCGCATGAACGAGATGCCCAAGGTGGCCGTGCACATCGTCAACAGCCTTGAAGCGCCCGGCGGCATCGGGGAACCCGGCACGCCACCCATCGCGCCGGCGGTCGCCAATGCCATCTTCGCCGCCACCGGCAAACGGCTGCGCCAGCTGCCATTCGACAGCGACGCGCTCAAGAAGGCCTGATCAGCCAGGCCCTGCGCCGGGAGGCGCGGGGCCTGCCGTCACCTCAAGCCGCAGGCGGATACCCCGCCTCGGCCAGCACGGCCGCCAGGCGTTCGCGCTCCAGCGCGCTCTGCACCTTCACCGTCTTTTGCTCCAGGCTGACCTGCACGTCGGCCTGGGCATCCGCATCCTTGAGGGCTTCAGTCACGGCGGCCAGGCAATGCCCGCAGCTCATGTCAGGCACCTTGAATTCATACATGTCGGACCCTCCCGAAAACAAAACATAAAAGCGCAACCGCAACGCTACCTCAGCCAGATGACGTGAGCGTGCAAGTCCGGGCCTTTCACCCCACGTTCACCCGCCGACACATTCCGCCCCGAGAGGCCACCTCCGCAGTTTCAGAATGCGCAGGCGCAAGCGTAAACCTTTCCACGGTGGCAAGGTCAAGGGACCACCCCTCGCACGGGCCCAGACCCCTATCTCCATCAGGGCATGGCCTTGACCTTCCCATCATGGCAAGCTCGAGACTTCCGCCATGAATGAAACCTCCACCCTCCCCCCACCGCCGGCCGGCAGCACCCGCCCGGCGTCGACTGCCGTGGAACTGCTGCTGCCCATCCAGGGCATGACCTGTGCCAGTTGCGTGCGCCGGGTCGAGAAACGGCTGCAGGCCATTCCGGGCGTGGTGGGAGCGGAAGTCAATCTGGCGACCGAACACGCCACAGTTCGGTCCGACGCCAGCCTGCCGTTGTCCACCCTCAAGGCCGCTGTGGTGAGTGCCGGTTTCAGCGTGCCCGAGCAGGCCGTCCAGCTCGCCGTGGCCGGCATGACCTGCGCCAGCTGCGTCAGCCGCGTGGAGCGAGCTCTGAAGCGGGTGCCAGGGGTCGAGAGCGCCGAGGTCAACCTGGCCACCGAGACCGCCCAGGTGCGCGCCCTGGCAAGCGTGGACACCAGCACCTTGTTGGCCGCCGTCTCCAAGGCGGGTTATGCCGCCACGCTGCCCGGCGACGTCGACATCCCCAGCGACGGCTCGGCCACCGGTCCGGTCCCGCCGCCATGGGCCGCCACCGGCTGGCCCGTGGCGCTGGCGGCACTGCTGTCGGCGCCCCTGGTGCTGCCGATGGTGGGCCTGCTGTTTGGCCGGCACTGGATGCTGGCGGGTTGGGTGCAGTGGCTGCTCGCCACACCGGTGCAGTTCTGGTTGGGCGCCCGTTTCTACCGTGCCGGCTGGGCTGCACTGAAGGACCGCAGCGGCAACATGGACCTGCTGGTGGCCCTGGGCACCAGTGCGGCCTACGGGTTGAGCCTGTTCGGCTTGCTCACGCAGCAGGGCCACGCCCCACTGTATTTCGAATCCGCCGCCGCCGTGATCACGCTGGTGTTGCTGGGCAAATGGCTGGAAGCACGTGCCAAGCGGCAGACACTGGGCGCTCTGGCGGCACTCAAGGCCCTGAGGCCGGACACGGCGCGCGTGCGCCGGGACGGCGCCGACGTGGAAGTGCCGCTGGCACAACTGCGGCTGGGAGACACGCTTGCGGTCCGACCTGGCGAGCGGGTGCCGGCGGACGGCCGCATCCTGGACGGCCACAGCCTGGTGGATGAATCGATGATCAGCGGCGAGAGCCTGCCCGTGGCCCGCTCGGCCGGTGATCCGGTGGTCGGCGGCGCCGTGAACGGTGAAGGGCTGCTGCTGGTGACCGTGACCGCACTGGGCGCGGAATCCACGCTGTCCCGCATCGTCCGGCTGGTGGAAGGCGCCCAGGCCCGCAAGGCCCCCATCCAGCGGCTGGTGGACCAGGTCAGTGCGGTGTTTGTGCCAGTGGTCATCGCCATTGCCGTGCTGACGCTGCTGGCCTGGGGGCTCGCCACCGGTGACTGGCCGCAGGCCCTGATCCACGCGGTGGCCGTGCTGGTGATCGCCTGCCCCTGTGCCCTGGGTCTCGCGACGCCGGCCGCCATCATGGTGGGCACCGGTGTGGCGGCTCGCCATGGGCTGCTCATCAAGGACGCCCATGCCCTGGAACAGGCCCGCGCGGTCACCACCGTGGTGTTCGACAAGACCGGCACCCTGACCGAGGGCCGCCCCCACCTGCGCCGCATCACCGGCTTCAACGGCATGGCCGACGAGGAAGCGCTGCAACTGGCCGCTGCCTTGCAGCAGGGCAGCGAACATCCGCTGGGCCGCGCCGTGCGGGATGAGGCCCGCCATCGCGGCCTGCCCGTGCTGGCGGCTGCAGGCACCCGCGCCACCGCAGGCCGAGGCATACAAGCGCAAGTGAAGGGCCGCGAACTGATGCTGGGCAGCACCCGCTGGCTTGCCGCTCTCGGGGTGGCAACCGACTGGCTGGACGCCCAGGCGGCGTCCGCCCACGCTGAAGGGATGACGGTCTCCTGGCTCGCGCAACAGCGCGGGAGCCAGCCACCGTTGCCGCTGGCCTTGCTGGCCTTCGGCGACCGCACCAAGGCGGCGGCCGCCGAGGCGGTGCAACAGCTCCAGCGCATGGGCTTGCGCACCATCATGCTGAGTGGCGACAACCAGGCTGCCGCCGCCGTCGTGGGCCGAGAACTGGGCATGGACGAGGTGCATGCCGAGCTGATGCCCGAGGACAAGGCACGCCGTGTGGCGGCCCTGCGGGCCGAAGGCGCGCAGGTGGCGATGGTGGGCGACGGCATCAACGACGCCCCCGCCCTGGCCGCCGCCGATGTAGGCCTGGCCATGGGCGGCGGCACCGACGTGGCAATGGAGACCGCCGGCATCACGCTGATGCGCGGCGATCCGCGCCTGGTGGCGCAGGCCATCAGCATCTCCCGCGCCACCGTGCGCAAGATCCGCCAGAACCTGTTCTGGGCCTTCATCTACAACCTGCTGGGCATCCCGCTGGCGGCCCTGGGGCTGTTGAGCCCGGTGATTGCTGGCGCGGCCATGGCGCTCTCCAGCGTGTCGGTGCTTGGCAATGCGCTGCTGCTGAAGCGATGGAACGGAGACCGGCCATGAATGAGACCCTGCGTCCTGCCATGCACGATTCCCTCAGCGACACCACGCGCACCGGCGCTCCCTGGACCATCGGCCAAGCCGCCGAACGCTCGGGGGTGTCCGCCAAGATGCTGCGCCATTACGAACAGCTCGGCCTGCTGCCCCCGGTCGCCCGCACGGAAGCGGGCTACCGGCTGTATGGTGAGCGGGAGGTGCACACGCTGCGTTTCATCCGCCGTGCGCGCGACCTGGGTTTTTCCATGACCGAGATCACCGAGCTGCTCGCCCTGTGGCAGAACCGCCGCCGCGCCAGCGCCCAGGTCAAGCGCATTGCCGAAGCCCACATCGCCGACCTGGACCGACGCATGGCCGAGATGCAGGCCATGCGACGCAGCCTCGCGGCGCTGGCCAGTTGCTGTCACGGTGACGACCGCCCCGATTGCCCCATTCTTGACGACCTTGCACAAGGAGCTCACCCATGAGCCTTGACTCTGACTACACGCCCGCCCGCTGGGAGCGCCTGCAGGCGCATCTGGGCGATGTGGGTGGCCTCACCATCCGACGGGCCCTGCCCACGCCCAAGCACCGCATGGTGGGCGCCTGGTGCTTCCTGGACCATGCCGGGCCGGCAGACCTCCCGCCGGAACACCCGATGCGCGTGGGCCCGCATCCGCACACCGGGCTGCAGACCTTCAGCTGGCTGATCGAGGGCGAGATCCTGCACCGGGACAGCCTGGGCTCCGAGCAGGTGTTGCGCCCGGGGCAGGTCAACCTCATGACGGCCGGGCGCGGCATCAGCCATTCCGAAGAATCGCTGACCTCGCGGCTGCAACTGGCACAGCTCTGGATCGCCCTGCCCGATGCCATCCGCCAGGGTTCGCCCGCCTTTGAGCACTTCCCGACGCTGCCCAACTTTCGCACCGGAGACTTCGACACCACGCTGCTGGTGGGCGAGTGGGCCGGCCACCGCTCGCCGGTGCCCAGCCACTCCCCGCTGCTGGGCATGGACCTGAGCGCCGGCGCCGCCGCTGCGGCCGAGCTGCTGCTGCACCCGGACCATGAATACGGCCTGATGGTGCTGGAGGGCGAGCTGTCCGTGCAGGTGGATGAGGAAGACACCGGCCTCAGCGCACCCGGGCAACTGCTCTATGTGGCGCCGGGTGCAAAGTCCCTGCAACTGCGCAGCGGCGGCGGCAAGAGCCGCGCGCTGCTGCTGGGCGGGCCGCCATTCAACGAGCCGGTGTTGCTCTGGTGGAACTTTGTCGGCCGCACGCGGGAAGAGATGAACGGTTATGCCGCCGAATGGAACCAGCACGAGGATGGGGGCGTCTTTGGCCGGGTGCAGGGCTACAACGGTCCGCGCCTGCTGGCGCCACCCGTGCCGCCACTGAAGACACCGGTGCCCCCGACACCCTTGTCCTGACTCGCTGCCGGGGCAGTGGCCGGGCGGCTCCGGGTCTGGGATGACGATGAGAAGTGGGAGCCCGCGGGCGCGGTATGCGGTCTTGTGTTCGTTGACGGCCCCTCCCTGAGCGACGGACTTTCATTGTCCGAGTCCGATATTTCTTCGTCGGTCGGGCTCGGCGGATCCAGCGGGAGCATGGCCGCACCGGACACGACGGGCGGGGCACTCCGTGGCCATGGCTGGCGGCCTGCATGGAGATCGGGCTCCTCGTCAGAACGCAACTCGGGCAACTGCCTCTGGAGCTGGCGAGTCAGTTGGTCGGCGTTATGCAGATCCCAGCTTGCGGCCCTTTCGCCACGGCGCGGCGGCTGCACCAGCAGACGCTGAAGGTCAAAGCGCAGCGATTTCCCGAAGAGTGCCAGGGTGCCGCGAACCGCCTCTTCCTGGAGCGGCTGGAGCGTGCCTGCGGCTGGGGTTTGATAGCCCCATGTATATTCGAATGCGCCTTGGACACGCTTGAGCACCTCGTGCGCGACCAACAGCATAGCCGCGCTCTGCTTCTCCTGCAGGCGCTTGGCGGCGCCATTGAGCTCTGCAGCGGTCATTGCCCCCCCCGGGCCCGCAACCGCCGGCCTGCTGCTGTCGGCCAGTTCGAACCCGAACCCGAACCCGGTGAGCAGGTCCTGCACTCGGCGGTCAAGCAGTTCCTTGTTGCCGGCGAGGCGGAAATCCGTCGACCGGAGATAGGACGACAAGATGTTTTCATAAAGCATCTTCCGGATGGCATGCGCATCTTGGCCGCCTTCCGCGCGACACCGCAGGAAAGTGAGGGCGCCCCCCAGGACCTTGGCGGGTTGTGCCCCGGGCTCGACCAGCCGCCGCGCCAGCATGCCGCAAACCACCGAGCGGTCCGAGAGATCGACTGACCCTTCGTGCAGCAATCTGACCACCGCCAATAGCCACCGCTTGCCGTGGCCCATCATTTGCGCGTATTGCTCATGGTCATCCTGCAGGAAAGGGCCCAGTTTCATCAGCGCCTCACCTGCCTCTCCACGTGGATCGACATCGGCCAGCATCGCCCCCAGAAGGCTCAGCGCCGTAGCAATTTCGAGCCGAGCGAGACCTGCCTGGGGGGAGCGGAGGAAGACGGGGAAAGTACAGTCCCCGTCGAAGAAGGCTTGCGGCGACAGCGCAATGTTCAAGCCCTGCTCCCGCTCGGAGAAGGACATGGTTGCGATCGCTGCCGAGGCTTCCTCTTCCAGCGTTGCCCATCGATGCGGCGCGCCCGCGCCTGGAATGTGATTCATGAGTCGCCTCCCGATATTGGTGTGCGATCTCAGTCGGGCGAAGGCTGTAGAAGTTCGCCTCAAGAGCAGGGCAAGCGCGGGGCGTACATGCGGCATGGGCAGGCCCACTGGCCCTGCCCATGCGGCACTCGTGTCAGGCACCTCTTGTCAGGTGCCTCGTGTCAGGCGAAACGTCCGGCCTGGAAGTCCCGCACCGCCTGCAGCAGCTCACCCTCGGTATTCATGACGAAGGGGCCGTACTGCGCGATGGGCTCATTCAGCGGCTTGCCCGCGATCAGGATGAGCCGCGCGCCTTCCTCTGCTGCATCAAAGCGCACACCGTCGGCGCCGGCCGTGTTGGCCAGGATGGCCATGCGCCCGGCGGGCACCTTGCAACCGGTGTCGAAGCGCACCGCGCCGCGATAGACATACAGGAAGGCGTTGTGGCCCTCCGGAATGGCTTGCTCGAAATGCGCCCCAGGTTGCAGGTGAACATCGAGGTACAGCGGCAAGGTGGCATCACGCTGGATCGCGCCGGCCACACCGTGGCTGTCACCCGCAATCACCCGGACCGTGGCACCCGGCAGCGAGACCTCGGGGATCTCACCGCTGGGAATGTCGCGGTACCAAGGGTCGCGCATCTTGTCGCGGCCCGGCAGGTTGAGCCACAGCTGAAAGCCTTCCATGCGGCCTTCCTGCTGTTCCGGCAGCTCCGAATGGACCACGCCACGCCCGGCGGTCATCCATTGCACACCGCCGCTGCCCAGCAGGCCTTCATTGCCTGCCGAGTCGCGATGGCGCATGCGGCCTTCGAGCATGTAGGTCACGGTCTCGAAACCCCGGTGCGGATGATCGGGAAAACCGGCGATGTAGTCGTCAGCGTTGTCGGTGCCGAAGGCATCGAGCATCAGGAAAGGGTCAAGCCGGCGCTGCAGGTCCTGGGTCAGCACGCGGGTGAGCTTGACGCCCGCCCCGTCGCTGGTGGCCATTCCCTGGACCAGGCGCTCAACCTGGCGAGGTGTCGCGATGGTGGAGACCGGGGAAACAACGGCAGACATGACAGATTCCTTTCCTGTGAATCATCTGGGCTCAGAGGCGCCAGTGGGGGGGGGCCAACCAGCCCGAGGGCTGGAAGAGGCGCGCTCAGGCGGCCTGAGCTTCGCCCAGCAGGGCGGCGATTTCGGCACGGGCGCTGGCCAGGCCATGGGCGGTGGCTTCCGGCCCCATGTTCAGGCCCTCAGCGTAGACGAAGTCCACGTTGGTCATGCCCAGGAAGCCCAGGGTCACCTGGAGGTAAGGCACCACATTGTCGGTGGCCTGGCCACGGTGCACACCGCCGCGCGAGGTCACCACGATCACCTTCTTGCCGGTGACCATGCCTTCGGGGCCATTGGCGCCATAACGGAAGGTCACGCCAGCACGGGCCACCGCGTCGATCCAGTTCTTGAGCTGCGAGCTCACGCCAAAGTTGATCATGGGCGCTGCGATCACGATGACATCGGCGGACTGCAGCTCGGAGATCAACGCGTCGTTCAACGCCACACGCGCTTGCTGCGAAGGGCTGCGCTGGTCGGCCGGGGTGAACAGCGCACCCAGCGCGGCTTCGTCCATCGGGGGCAGCGGGTTGGCGGACAGGTCGTGCACCACGGCCTTGGCGCCGGCCTGGCGGGCCACGAGGCCAGCCACGACTTCATTGGCCAGCAGCGTGGACACGGAACCCTGGCCGTCTTGCAGGCGGCGGGCGCTGGAGTTGATTTGCAGAATGTTCATGGTGACTCTCCGGGTTGATCAGGTGTGTGAGGGAATGGCTTCACTGTATTGATCCCCTCTGCGCACCGGAAGACTGCGCTTTGGATAAGATTGTTCCACTGATAGAACAATCGGGGCCTCACGGCCCCCACCGCCATGAGCCTGGATGCCGACGACCTGCTGGTATTTGCCCGTGTGATGGAAGCCGGCAGCTTCAGCCGCGCGGCGGAGCGTCTTCATCTGCCCAAATCCACCGTATCCCGGCGCATTGCCGCGCTGGAAGAGCGTCTGGGCGAGAAGCTGCTGCAGCGCAGCACCCGGCGGTTGAACCTGACCGAGTTCGGCCAGGGCGTGCTGGACCATGCCCGCGCATTGGCCGGCGAGGTGGACAGCGCACTGGCACTGGCCCTGCATCGCCAGCAGCGCCCCACCGGACGGCTGCGCGTGTCCATGCCGGCGGATTTCGCCCATCAGATGCTGCGCCCCATGCTCAGCCAGTTTGTGGGTGACTATCCGGAAGTCCAGCTGGAGCTGGACCTGTCACCCCGCCGGGTGGACCTGATTGCCGAAGGTTTCGACATCGCGGTGCGCATGGGGGAGTTGCCACCCGACAGCCAACTGGCCGCGCGTCGCATGGCCATGTTTGGCAGCGGTCTGTATGCCGCACCCGCCTACCTGCAGCGCCACGGTGAGCCCCAGATGCCGGAGGGGCTCACCAGCATGCATGGGCTGATGATTCTGGGGCGGGCCGGCGACCCCCTGCCGTGGCGCCTGTTCGGCATTCACGACGGCACGGCGGACGAGCAGCGCACCTGGGTGGGCGTGCCGGAGCGGCGCACCTTGGTGAATGCGCCGGACATGCTGTTGCATATGGCCCGCGCGGGCCTGGGGATCACCTGGGTGGGCAACCAATATGCGCAGACCTTCGTGGATCAAGGGGAGCTGGTGCGGGTGCTGCCGCAATGGTGTGCGGAACCCTCGACCTGCTGGGCGGTGTTCCCGCAGCGGCGGCTGATGCCGCTGCGCACGCGGGTGTTCCTCGATGCCATGGCGGCGACGCTGTCGCCGTTCGACCAGTCCGGGATGTTCAAGCAGCGCTAAGCCGGCCCCGGATGGCCCTCAGTCCATCTGGAAGCCGATTTCGACGCTGACCGAGCGCGGCTTGTTCACTGGCGCAAAGCGCCACTGCTTGACGGCAGCAATTGCTGCCGCGCTGAGTTTGCGGTCCGGCGACTTGGTGGCCTCGACGGCATCCACCGAGCCATCCGGCTGTACGGTGAACTTCACCATGACCGAGCCATTGCGTTGCTGGGACAGCAGCGAACGCGGGTACTCCGGGTCCACCTTGCTGAGCAGGCGCAAAGGCGACTCTTCCTCCGCCACCGGTGCCGGCTCGGGCTCGGGTTGCGGCAGAGCCGGTGTGCCCACGACAGGCGTGGTGGCCGGGGCGGCCATGGCCATCACCTCGGGTACACGGCCCATGAAGGCGGGGGCGGTGGTCTGCTGGGTCTGGGTGTCGGCAGGCGTGGCCGTGGCGGCTGCCGCCACGGTCTTGCTGTCGTCCTCCGCCTTGCGCGCTGGTGCAGCGGCCTTGGCCACCACAGTCGGCGCCTTGGGCTCGGCCTTGGCTTCGTGTTTTTCAGGCTTGTCGGGCTTGTCGGCCTTCTTGGTCTCGCCCTTTTCCGCGTGGAACTTGATCCACTGGAAGACCTTGTCCGCATCGCGCTTGGCACGCTCGACATCGCTGAGCTGCTGGGCCTTGGGGTCGGTTGCCGCAGCGCCTGCAGCGCTGGAAGCATTCGCCCCCGGCGTCTGCGCGCTCGCACCCCCACCCACCAGCAACAGGCACACGGACAGACAGCTTGGCCAGATGACCTTGAAACTACGGCTGCTCATGATTCCCACCCTCTTGAAGCTTGGTCGCCGATTCTTCTTTGTAAACAATTGCGCGGCGAGGAGCGACAAAGTGTAAGAAGTCACCCGCGCGACCTCTCCTCAGTGTTTGCCCGGGGTCCGGGTCCGGAATGATGGAGTTGTCGGAAATTTCACAAATCGTCACAGGCTCTCCAGCGCCGATATATTGGCGCCGCATGTGCTTATGCGTGGTCATGGCGCTGGCACGGTGCTGAATGGGGCCTCGCGGTGCATGCAGCACCATGGGCGGGCGCACCGCACCAGTTCGCCCACCACGGCCTGCGCCAGGAAACCGTCACGGGCATGGCGCTTGAGCCACCGCCGTGAAGGCTCCTATACTGCGCGCCTGCTCCGGGGAGCCCTGGACCGCGTGAATGAACACGCGGTCCCGATATGGGCTGAGACATGGCGATGAAGCCGTGGACCCGCTGAACTTGATCCGGTTCGTACCGGCGTAAGAAGAGCCTGCCCCTTGAGCCATCCCTCGCGGATTCCTTGTGGCCGTGCATGGCGCCCTCCTGGTCTGGGAGTGCCCTTGTCCGCTGCATCATGCTCCCGGGACCTGTTCCGACCGCGCCCGCGTTCCGTTCAGGCCCAGCCTCCGGTGCCCCACCGGAGAAGCCTGATGTCGCAACACCTGCCCCCTGCCCCTTCCACCGATAGCGCCGCACCCGCATTGGATGTGCACCAGCGCCTGGCCGCCAGCCGGGCGCCGCTACCCGCCTCCAGCAAGACCCATGAGCCGGGTGTGCTGCATCCCCACCTGCGCGTGCCGTTGCGAGAGATCCTGCTGACCAATGGGGAACGCATCGCCGTCTACGACACGTCGGGCCCGTACACCGACCCGGCCGAGTCCACCGACGTGCGCCTGGGGCTGCCAACGCCGCGCGCGGCGTGGATCGAAGCCCGCGGCGACACCGAGCCCTACACCGGCCGCCCCATCCAGCTCTTCGACGACGGCCTGCGGGAATCCCATCAGCAGCAGGCGTTGCGCGCCCAGACCGATGCCCTCACCCGTGCCCCGCGGCGCGCGCGGGCCGGCGGCAACGTCAGCCAGATGCACTACGCCCGGCGCGGCATCATCACCGCCGAGATGGAGTACGTGGCCATCCGCGAAAACGGCCGCCGCGCCTGGATGAAGGAGTATTGCGCCGACACCGAACGCGAGGACCGTCTGCGCGGCCAGGGCCTGGGGGCCAGCATTCCTGGCTTCATCACGCCGGAATTCGTGCGGGACGAGATCGCGCGCGGCCGCGCCATCCTGCCGGCCAACATCAACCATCCCGAGCTGGAACCGATGGCCATCGGCCGCAACTTCCTGGTGAAGGTCAATGCCAACATCGGCAACTCGGCGGTGAGCTCCGGCATCGAGGAAGAGGTCGAGAAGCTGGTGTGGGCCACCCGCTGGGGGGCGGACACCGTGATGGACCTCTCCACCGGCCGCAACATCCACACCACCCGCGACTGGATCATCCGCAACAGCCCCGTGCCCATCGGCACCGTCCCCATCTACCAGGCCCTGGAGAAGGTGGGCGGCGTGGCCGAAGAGCTGACCTGGGCGCTGTTCCGGGACACCTTGATCGAGCAGGCGGAACAGGGGGTGGACTACTTCACCATCCATGCCGGCGTGCGCCTGCCCTTTGTGCCGATGACGGTGAAGCGCCGCACCGGCATCGTCTCGCGCGGCGGCTCCATCCTGGCGAAGTGGTGCATTGCGCATCACCGCGAGAACTTCCTCTACACGCACTTCGAGGAGATCTGCGAGATCATGAAGGCGTACGACGTGAGCTTCTCGCTGGGTGATGGGCTGCGCCCGGGTTCGCTCGCGGACGCCAACGACGAGGCGCAGTTTGCCGAGCTGCGCACCCTGGGCGAACTGACCAAGATCGCCTGGCGACACGATGTTCAGACCATGATCGAGGGCCCGGGCCATGTGCCGATGCACATGATCCAGGCCAACATGACCGAGCAGCTCAAGCACTGCGACGAAGCGCCGTTCTACACCCTGGGCCCGCTCACCACGGACATTGCACCGGGGTACGACCACATCACCAGCGGCATCGGTGCCGCGATGATCGGCTGGTTCGGCTGCGCCATGCTCTGCTATGTGACGCCCAAGGAGCACCTGGGCCTGCCCGACCGCGAGGATGTGAAGCAGGGGCTGATGGCCTACCGCATTGCCGCCCATGCGGCCGACATCGCCAAGGGCCACCCCGCGGCGCGGGCGCGCGACGACGCGCTCTCCAAGGCGCGTTTCGAGTTCCGCTGGGAGGATCAGTTCAACCTCGGCCTGGACCCGGAAACCGCCCGTGAGTTCCACGACGAGACCTTGCCCAAGGACAGTGCCAAGGTGGCGCATTTCTGCTCGATGTGCGGGCCGAAGTTCTGCTCGATGAAGATCACGCAGGACGTGCGGGAGTACAGCGCGCGGCTGGAAGCCGACGGAGCCCCGGAGGGCATGCAGGCGGGCATGCAAGCCAAGAGCGCGGAGTTCCGCGCTGCGGGCAGCGAGCTCTACATCCCCATCCAGCCGGCCTGAGCCATGGCCAGGATCGTCATGGCGGGTGCTGGTCTGGCCGGCCGCCTGTTTGCATGGGCCCTGGGTCGCGCCGGGCATGAGGTGCTGGTGTTCGATGCGGCCCAAGGGCCGGCCCCGTCTTTTGATGGCACCGGCGCGGCGGCATTCACCGCCGCCGGCATGCTGAGCCCGCTGGCGGAGCAGGAACAGGGCGGCGCCCAGGTGGCGGCATGGGGCTGGCGTTCCCTGGCGCTGTGGCCCGCCATCGTGGCGGCGCTGCCGACCCCGGTGCCGTTCCGCCGCGAGGGCAGCCTGCTGCTGGCGCACCGGAGCGACCTGGGGGCCGCCCAGCGGGCGCTCGCCCGCATGCCCGGCGCCGTGCCCTTGGACCCGGCAGGGCTGCAAGGCCTGGAACCGGAACTGTTGCCCGGCCTGCAGGGCTGGCTGCTGCCCGGGGAGGGGCAGATCGCCCCTGTGGCCGCCATGGTTGGCCTGTGGGCGGGCACGGGTGCCAGCGGTGTCCAGCCTGTCCAAGGTGTTCAACCTGTCCAGTGGCATTGGGGCTGCGCCGTGGCCGAGGTGCATCCACGTGGCCTGGTTCTGCAGGACGGCCGACGCTGGGCCGGCGACTGGGCCATCGACACCCGTGGCCTGGGCGCCAGCCCGACGCTGCCGGTCCGTGGGGTCCGCGGTGAGATCGTGACGCTGGGGCTGCCCTCGCACGGCCTGCGACGGCCGCTGCGCTTGCTGCACCCGCGCCACCGCGTCTACCTCGTGCCACGCACGGCGGACGAAATCGCAGTCGGCGCCAGCGAGATCGAGAGCGAGGACCGCAGCCCCGTCTCCCTGCGCTCTGCTGTGGAGCTCATGGCCGCGGCGCACAGCGTCATGCCGGCCCTGGCGGAAGCGCGCATCCTGCGCATGGACCGGCACCTGCGGCCGGCCTTGCCGGACAACCTGCCGCTGGCGCATTGCGAACCGGGACTGGTCCGGCTCAATGGCCTGTACCGGCACGGCTGGCTGCTGGCACCCGCGCTGGTGGAGGCGATGTTGATGGAGGCCGGGCTCGGACCGCTCGTGCCCGCCGACAGGCACCCGACCAACCTCCCCGCCGCGTTCAACAACCCGTGCAGCGCGGTGCGCGCACCACAGAAACACCACCATGACGCCTGACTTCATCACTGTGCGCCTGGACGACCGTCCATTGCAGTTGCCCATGGGCACGAGCGTGCGGGACCTGCTGGACCGCGAGTCGCTGGCGGCCACCGCCGTCGCCACGGCCGTGAACGGCCGATTTGTGCCCCGCGCCGCAAGGGCTTCCACGCCGCTGGCCGATGGCGACCAGGTGCTGCTGTTCCAACCTATCGTCGGAGGCTGACATGCCGTCCTTGTTCCCGGACTCACCGGATCCCCTGCGGATCGGCGGCGCCACCCTGAGCAGCCGCTTCTTCCTCGGCACCGCCGGCCACCCCAGCCCGGCCGTATTGCGCGCCGCCATCGAGGCTTCGGGCAGCGAGGTGCTCACCGTTGGCCTCAAACGCACGCTGCACAGTGGCGACAACGGCGCGCTGGCGCATGCACTGGCGGCCGCACGCGCACGCGGCGCGCGGCTGCTGCCCAACACCGCCGGCTGCCGCAGCGCCCACGAAGCCGTGGCGCTGGCACATATGGCCCGCGAGCTTTACGACACGCCGTGGATCAAGCTGGAGGTGGTGGGTGACGAGCACACGCTGCAGCCCGACCCGTTCGAACTGCTGGCCGCTGCCACCGCGCTGGCGCGCGAGGGTTTTGTGGTCTTCCCCTACTGCACCGAAGACCTGGTGCTGGGCCGGCGCCTGCTGGATGCCGGTTGCCCGCTGCTGATGCCCTGGGGCGCCCCCATCGGCTCCGGGCAGGGCCTGCTGCATCTGCAGGGGCTGCGCACGCTGCGCGAGCGGCTGCCGGACACGGTGCTGATCGTGGACGCGGGCATCGGCGCCCCCTCCCAGGCCGCGCAGGCCCTGGAGCTGGGTTATGACGCGGTACTGCTGAACAGCGCGGTGGCCCACGCCCAGGACCCGGTCGCCATGGCCGGCGCATTCCGGGACGCCATCCGGGCCGGACGGCAGGCGTGGCGCGCCGGCCTGATGGCGCCGCAGTCCATGGCCGTGGCCAGCACGCCGGTGAGCGGGCATGCGTTCCTGCTGGGAGACGCCTGATGCCGATGCGCCGTGCAGTGTTCGACATCAACGACATGACAGCCCGGGCCACGCCCACCGATCTCCCCCGGTTGTGGCCGCACCCGTCACTCCCCTCGCCCTGGGCGGGCACCGTGGATCCGTGGCAGGAATCACTCACCCCATGGGCCGGCGCGGCGACCCCGGCGGTGGTCTGGAGCGTGGCGGGCACCGACAGCGGCGGCGGCGCAGGCCTGGCCGCCGACACCCGCGCTGCCTCGGCCATGGGCGTGCACCTGTGCACCGTCGTGGCCGCCATCACGGCCCAGAACTCGATGGGTGTGCAGGCGGTCCATCCCGTGGCGGCGGCCGCCTTGCGCGCGCAACTGCAGGCACTGCGCGCCGACCTGCCGGCGCGGGTGATCAAGACCGGCCTGCTGGCCAGCGCGGCGGCGGTGGATGTGCTGCTGGCCCAGCGGGAGGACGCCTGCCTGGTGGTGGACCCGGTGCTGGGCGCCAGCGCGGGAGGCGCCGCGTTTTGCGATGACGCGCTGCTGGCGGCCTATCGCCACCAGTTGTTGCCCCAGGCGGCCCTGGTCACCCCCAACCGCCGTGAGGCGGAACGGCTGCTGGGCGTTGCCGCAGGCCAGTGTGGCGTGCCGGAGTTGGCGCGGCGGTTGCGGCAACTGGGGGCCCAGGCCGTCTGCATCACCGGGGGCGACGACACCTCGCAAGGCACGGCACTGGCGCTCGACTGGCTGGATTCGCCAATGGCCAGCGGCTGGATCGCGCTGCCCCGGCTGACGGCCGAGCCCGGGCAGGCGCTGCACCATCACGGATCGGGCTGCACCTTTGCCACGGCGGCGGCGGCAGCGCTGGCACGCGGGTTCCCGGTGCCGGATGCGGTCATCCTGGCCAAGATGCTGGCCTGGACGGCTCTGCGCGACGGTCATGCCGCCGGTGCGGGCGCGGGCCCGCTGCGCCCGTCCCCTGCCTTCATCAACGATCCGGCCGCCCTGCCGGTGATGGGACAGGCGGACGAAGAGGTGCTCTCGGACTTGTTGATGCAGCGGTGGACCCAAGCGCTGCAGCAGCGACTGGAACCGGCGCAGCACAAGCCCTTGCAGCCATCGACGCAAACGCAGACGCCATGGCATCCACCGTCTCAAGGGCCATCGATAGCGCCATCACAACGCGGATCAAGTGCGGACTTCAGACCTGGGCTGTACGCCATCACCGACCAGTCCGCCCGCATCCCCGCGCTGGCAGCATCGGGGCATTTTGCGCATATCCAACTGCGCATCAAGCAGGCGGCCAAGCCTGCTCAGGGCGACTCCGCCCCGCTGCCGCTACGCGACAGCATCCGCGCGGCGCTTGGCGCGGTGGAAGGCCTCGACACCACGCTCTGGATCAATGACCACTGGCGGCTGGCGCTGGAGGAAGGGGCGCGCGCCCTGCATCTGGGCCAGGAGGACTGGACCACCCTGACGCTGCCGGAGCGCCACGACCTGTGGACGCGCTGTCAGGCGGGCATGCTGAAGCTCGGTCTCTCCAGCCACAGCCTGTGGGAACTGTGCCGTGCGCGCGCGGTCTCCCCCACCTACATCGCCTGCGGGCCGGTGTGGCCCACGACCACCAAGGACATGCCCTGGCTGCCGCAGGGACTGGCGCAACTGCGCTGGTGGGCCCGGATGGCGGGCCGCCCGGTGGTGGCGATTGGCGGCATCCTCGCGCCGTCGCAGGTGGAGGCCGCGCAGCGGGCCGGGGCTTCGGCGGTCTGCCTGGTGCGGGCGGCAGAACGCTGGATGGCGCGTCCGGCTGCCACCGATCCAGTGGCCAGCCCCGCGGGCGTCCCCGACCCATGGCCCACCTATGAGTAAAGGCTTGCGGCCGGGCGCCGCTTTTGAATAATGGGGGCGGTTCCCCGGTCCTGACAACCCAGACAGGTGAGGTCCTTGGCCACGGCTTCCGTACCGATCAAACCGCCTGCGCCGCAGCCCGTGCCGCTGCGGCCCCTCCCGGACTGGCAGGAGCATGAAAAGCCCTCCATGCCGGGGTCGCCCTCCATGCCCTGGCACCCGCCGTGGCGGCGGGCAGCGTATGCACTGGTGGCCGTGCTGGTGGGTATCACCGGCGCGCTGGGCAGCGGGCTGGTGACGGCCAATCTGCCAGTGCTGCAGGGTCAGCTCGGGCTGACACCTTCCGAGGGCGCCTGGCTGTCGGCGGCCTATGTGATGGTCAACGTCACGGCCAACCTGCTGGTCTTCAAATGCCGCCAGCAGTTCGGCATGCGCTGGTTTGCCGAGATCGGCCTGGGCATCTATGCGGTCCTTACCTTGCTGCATCTGCTGGTGGGCAGCTTTGCCACCACCCTGATGGTGCGTGCCGGCAGCGGGCTGGCGGGCGCCGCCTGCAGCACCCTGTGCCTGCTCTACATGCTGCAGAGCATGCCTCGCACCCACACCGGCAAGATGCTGGTGATCGGTGTGGGCATCGGGCAATTGGCGGCACCGTTGGCCTGGGTGGTGTCCCCGGCGCTGTTGAACCAGGGGGCCGGCTCCTGGCACAACCTCTATCTGTTCGAAGCCGGCCTGGCCTTGTGCAGCTTCGCCGCCGTGGTCATGCTCAAGCTGCCGCCCGGGGTGCAACTCAAGGTCTTCGAGCCGCTGGACTTCCTCACGTTCACCCTCATGGCACCGGCCGTGGCCATGGTGGTGGCGGTGTTGGTGCAGGGTTATCTGCATTGGTGGCTGGATGCCGCCTGGCTGGCATGGCTGTTGGTGGCCGCCCTGGTGCTGGTGGTGCTGGCGGTGTTCATCGAGCACCACCGGGCCAACCCCTTGATCCAGACCCGCTGGTTCGCCAACGGCGTGACGCTGCGATTTGTGCTGGGCGCGTTGATCCTGCGCTTCCTGACGGCCGAGCAATCGGTGGGTGCGGTGAATTTCCTGCGCGCGCTGGGCATGGGGCCGGACCAGCTGCAGCCGTTGTTTGCAGTGGTGCTGGCCGGCATGGTCATCGGCATGCTGGGTTGTTCCATCACCTTCACGCCCAAGACGTTGGTGCCGCAGATCCTGGTCTCCATCGTGCTGTTTGCGGTGGCGGGGTTGATGGACCACCACCGCACCAGCCTGGACCGCCCGCATGATTTCTACCTCAGCCAGTTCCTGCTGTCGGTGGGGGCCGGCATGTTCATGGGCCCGCTGATGCTGATCGGCATCGGCCAGGCGCTCAAGAACGGGCCGGCCTACATGGTGACGTTTTCGGTGATGTTCTCCATCACGCAGACGCTGGGTGGGTTGATGGGCTCGGCGCTGCTCAACACCTACCAGTTGCAGCGGGAGCACGAGTTCTCCGCCGCGCTGGTGGCCACCATGAGCCGGACCGATCCGCAGGTGGCGCAACGGCTGGCCGCGCAGGGCGCCGCGCTGTCGGGCGTGATGGCCGACCCGACGCTGCGTGCGGCGCAAGGCGCGGCCCAATTGGCCCAGGTGGCGCGGCGGGAATCCAACGTCCGGGCCTACAACGATGTCTTCATGTTCAGCGCCATGACGGCGGTGGCCTTCCTGCTGTGGCTGCTGGCGCTGCTGGGCCGTACCGCCTGGGCCCGGCGTCGTGAGGCAGCTTCTTCCACATCCGTCGTCCAGGGCCCCGCCACATGACCTCTACGCCGCCTTCAGCTCCCGGCAACGAGCCTGCGGCGCCCCTGCCGCCTCCGGCTCATCCGCCCGGCTACCCGCCGGCGCCCGCCCCCACGTCAGCTGGCGTGGCGCTGGCGGCATCGGCGGCAGAAACGGCCGGCGCCAACATCGCGCTGCCGACGGATGGCGAGGGGGCAGCGCCGCCGCCCAAATATCTCAAGGCTTCGCCCACCGCCATCGTCCTGATGCTGGTGGTGCTCCTCGTGGGCGTGACGCTGATCCTGCGTGCCTGGGAAATCGGCCCTTTCGACAGCAGCCTCGAGACCACGGACAACGCCTATGTGCGCGGTGCCGTGACGGTGCTGGCACCCCAGGTGAACGGCTACGTGGTGGAGGTGCTGGTGAAGGACTTCGAGGATGTACGGGCCGGCCAGCCGCTGGTGCGCATCGATGACCGGCTGTATGTGGCCGCCGTGGCGCTGGCCGATGCGCAGCGGGCCAATGCCACGGCACAACTGGAGAACTTCGCGCAGAACCAGGCCCAGAACCAGGCCACCTTGGGGGCCTCTCGCGCGACGATGACATCGGCCGAAGGGGAGCTGGCGCGCTCGGACGCGGAGCTGGCGCGGGTGGAGGATCTGGCCCAGCGCGGGTCGGTCTCGCTCAATGAACGCGACCGCGTGCGCAGCAGCCATCGGCTGGCACAGGCCAATGTGGAAAAAGCCCGCGCCGACATCCGTATTGGCGAGGAGCGCGTCAAGGCCACCACGGTGGGCCGCGCCAGCCTGCGGGCGCAGGTGGAAGCGGCCGAGGCGCAATTGGCGCAGGCGCAGATCAACCTGGCCAACACGGTGGTGAAGGCACCGGCGGACGGTCAGGTGAGCGAGGTGTCGGTTCGGCTGGGGCAGTACGTGACGGCGGGGTCGCAGTTGCTGTTCCTGGTACCGAAGCAGCTGTGGGTGGTGGCGAACTTCAAGGAGACGCAGACCGGGCACATGGACATCGGACAGCCGGTGCACTTCAAGGCGGATGCACTGAAGGACGTGCGCTTCACCGGGCGCATCCAGCAGATCGCCCCAGCCACCGGCTCGGAATTCAGCGTGCTGAAGGCGGACAACGCGACCGGCAATTTCACCAAGGTTGTGCAACGGCTGCCGGTGCGTATTGCATTGGATCCGGACCAGCCCATGGCGTCGCGCCTGCGGCCAGGCATGTCGGTGGTGGTGAGTGTGGATACGGCCGCCTCTGCCCCCGGAGCTGCGGCATCCGGGGCCTCCCGATGAGGCCCGGCACTGCGGCTCTGTGCGCCGGCCTGTTCGCCGGCCTGTTCGCCATGACGGCCGCTGGGCTCAGCGGGTGCGCACCGGTGATCCGGCCGGCGCCTGAGGCCGCGCATGTGGCGATACCGGCGAGCTGGCGCAACCCGCCGGCCTCCGCCGTTGGCGCCTCGGCGGCCCCGGCCTCTTCTCTCCCCACGCCAGCGGGCGCCGACTCCGCAACGGCCGCTGCCAGACACGGTGTCTCCCCCTGGTGGGAATCCTTCCAGGACCCGGTCCTCAACGCGCTGGTGGACCGCGCGCTGGACCACAACAGCGACCTGCTGCTGGCGGGCGCTCGATGGGAAGAGGCCCGCGCCGCGCTGGGTGCCAGCCGCGCGGCGGAGGGACCTGCCGGCAACCTGCAGCTTCCCTACCAGGCCTCGCGCACGCTGCAGGTCACGGGCATCTCCCAGACCCACCTGGTGCAGCCGACGCTGGCGGCCAGCTGGGAGCTGGACCTGTGGGGGCGTAGCCGTGACCTGACCCGTTCCGCCGAGTTGCGGCTGCAAGCCAGCGAAGCGGAGCGCCAGGGCGCAGCGCTGAGCGTCTCTGCGGCCACGGTGCAGTCCTATGTGGCCATGCTGGCGCTCGATGCGCAACTGGCCCTTTCCCGCGCCACGCTGGCGTCTCGCCAGGAAGCGCTGCGGCTGGCGCAGGACCAGGCGCGGGTGGGCTACATCTCACAGCTGCAATTGACGCAGGCACAGGCGGAATACGCCTCGGTGGCGCAGGCCATCCCTCAGCTGGCACTGGCCATCCGCCGCCAGGAGCAGGCGCTGGCCTTGCTGGTGGGCGATACGGCCCGCGAGCAGCCGCGTGGGCTGGCGTTTGACCGCATGGCGCTGCCGGCGCCCCCGGCCTCCATGCCGTCGGCACTGCTGGAACGGCGGCCGGACCTGGTCCAGGCGGCTCGCCAGCTGGCCGCCACGGACGCCACGCTGGCGGCTCGCCGCAGCGCCTTCCTGCCGCAGGTCAACCTCAGCGCCACCGCAGGCAAGCTCTACATCGATGCGCTGGACTATGACCCGATCCGGGTCTGGTCCATCGGGGCCAGTGTGCTGGCACCACTGTTCGACGCGGGCCGGCTGCAGGCCCAGTTCGACGCGGCCACGGCGCAGCGCGACCAGGCGGCCTTCAACTACCGCGCCCGTGTGCTGACGGCGCTGGCGGAGGTCGAGAACGCATTGGCCGGCCTGGACCGGCTGGCGGAGCAGCGCCGTTACGCGATGGAGCGGCGGGATGTGCTGGCCCGCTCCCTGCAGTACGCGCATGACCGCTACGAGGCGGGTTATGCCGGCTACCTGGAAGAACTGGATGCGCAGCGCAATCTCTTCGCGCAGGACAACGAGCTGATCCGCCTGCGGCAGGCCGAGCTGGAGAATCGCATTGCGCTCATCCGCGCGCTGGGGGGCGCGCCGCAATGAAAAAGGCCGCAAGCACGCGCTTGCGGCCCTGGGTCGGGGTGCCGACCTGCTCAGCGTGCGGTGCGCGCAGGCCGCTTGGCACCGGAGGCATCGGCCGGTGCCGTGGTGCCCTTCACGGCGGCCTGGGCCAGCTTGAAGAACACATCGGTGTTGTCGATCACGCCGGTGAAGGCCAGCGCGCCGGGGCCAAAGGCCGACAGCGGGATGTCCGTGGCCGTATGAACCGCCGACTCGCCGGGCACCTGGCCGGTCACCAGGTAGTCGCCCAGGGCGTCATCCCGCTCGGACGGGTTGGGCGGGTACCACTTCAGCGGCTCGCTCTTGGCCAGCGGCTGCTGCGGATCACGCAGCGGCGTGGTGTTGGTGCGCCAGTCTTCATACCGGTCCGCATTGGCGCCGTAGCCCACCAGCAGGCGGTAATCGATGTCGGTGGCCTCGGGGTAGCCGTCGGCGGCCAGGCGGTAACGCGGGAAGCCGGCCTTCTCGTACACGCCCACCACCTTGTCGCGCAGGTGGGCCGCGCCCTTCTTCTGGATGGCTTCCTGCAGCGCCAGGTCGCTCAGCATGGAGCCGCCGATCAGTGCGGCGCCGGAGCATTCGTGGTCGGCGGTGACGATGACCAGCGTGTCGCCGTTCTCGCGGGCGAAGTCCTGCGCCACCTGCACGGCGCGATCGAACTCGATCGTGTCCAGCATCCAGCGCTCGGTGTCCATGTTGTGGGCCTGCTTGTCGATGGAGGCGCCTTCGATCATCAGCACAAAGCCCTTGGGCTGCTTCTTCAGCGTGCCGAGGGCGGCACGGGCCATCTCGTCGAGCATCGGCTGATCGGGGAAGCCGTAGTCGTCCACCACCGTGCCGGTGATGCCCTTTTTCGCGCCGCGGCGGCCGTCGATCTTGTCGAGCGCCACGTTCATGTTGGAGAACGCGAACAGGCCCAGCAGCTTGTCCGCGCCTTCGGCGGCGGCGAGTTCGGTGCGGGTCGGTGCGTAGCGGTAGCCGGCATCCTGAAACGCCTTGATCAGGTCGCGGTCCTTGTCCTTGTTGCCAGGGGCGGCGCCCCAGCGCTTGACGATCTCGGCGGTGTGGGCGTCGGTGCTGGAGAACGCGTAGTCGTTGGACTCGGCACGTTCGGAGCCAGGGGTGCCGGCGGGCAGGAACCACTTGCGGCCACCGCCCAGCAGGACGGTCAGGCCGGTGCGGCTGCGGTCGTCGAAGAACTGGTCCACGATGCCGGTGCCCGCGCCCCGGTTGCTGGTGTGCACGGCGTTGCCGGCGGGCGTGGCGTCAAACACATCGGCGGTGGTCACGATGCCCAGTGCCTTGCCCTCGGTGCGGTGCAGATACTCGGAAAGGTATTCGACGCGCGGATTGTCAAAGGCATCGGTCGTGTCGTCGGGGAACACGCCCTCTTCATTGTTGTTGTTCTTGTTGCCGGAGACGTAGGACGTCATGCCGGGCGACGAATCCGTGACCACCGAATTCAGCGATGCGGTCTTGACCAGCGCCGTTGCGGGGAAGGTGTCCATCGCCAGCGGCGTGATGACCTTGCCCTGCGCATAGCCCCCCTTCACGATGCGGGCGGCAGTGCGTTGGGCAGCGCCCATGCCGTCGCCCAGCAGGATGATCACGTTCTTCACCTTGGGACCCATGGCGGTGGAGAAGGGCACCACGTCGAAGTCGCCCCGGGCGCTGGCGGTCTGGCCGTCGGCCTGCGTGGCTTCGATGCGCAACTCATGGCGGCCGGCCTTGTCCAGGCTCACCGCTCGCACCGTGGCGATGGCAGTCTCGGCGGCCAGGCCCTTCACGCAGCCACTGGCGCAATCACGCAGCGCCACGGTGGCGTCGACCGGCTTGCCGTCGATGAAGAAGCGGGCGGCCGTGATGCGCTGGCCGGCATCCGGCTTGACGGTGGCCTGCAGGTCGAAGCGTTGGCCGGGCAGGAAGCGCGCGATGACGGGTTCCGGCTGGCCGCTGGCGAACAGCTCGCTGGGTGGGGTCAGCCGTGTGACCGTGGGCGCGGCCTGGACGGTGGCCGCCGCCAGGAGGGCACTGGCGGTCGCCAGCAAGGTGGGGAGGTGTTTCATGGATGGGGGGTGACAGATGGAGAGGGAGACGTGGTGCCCGGCTGGGCCTCCAGGGCTTGCGGGGGCAGTTCCAGGCGGATCCAGGACACGCGCCCGGTGTCATCTTCGAAACGCCCGACGCGCAGGCGGCCGGTCAGCACCAGCAGGCCGTCGCGATGAGCGACCAGGCGGTCCTGCTGGGCGGGGTCCAGTTGCACGGTCACGGTGGCGGGGGGCAGGTCGTCGGCTTCGCCGTCGGCGTGTTCGCTCATGCGTACCGGGCGTGGGGTGAGCCAGAAGCGCCCGGCCTTGGGCAGCTCCTGGGCCACCATGTAGCCCACGAGACGAACCTCGCGGCCATTGGCGGCCAGGAGCGCCTCGGACAGCGCCAGGCCATGGTCCCCCACGGGCTGGCGGAAAAACTGGGCAAACTTGAGTTCCAGGGGCGGCGTTGGCGCTTGTGCCGGCTCTTGTGCCGCCTCATGTGCCGCCTCTTGTGCGGTTTTTGGTGCGGACGCTTGTGCGGCCTTGGCGGCCTCCATGCCGGTGATGCCCGGCAGGAGAACCAGGAGTGTGGTCAGCAGCGTGACTCGTGACAGGGCCACCGGCAGGCGGAGGCGGCGATGAGCAAGCGTCATGCCTGCAAAGCGTTGGGCAAACATGGCCGGGCATTGTTCCGGCCGCTCATGACGATGGCGTGACACACCCGCCGCCGCACGGCACCACGCGGGCGCGTACGCATGCCGGTTGAACGGGGGTCCCGCGCCAGTGAACTGATTTTTCTGCGGAAGCAGACGCCGAGAACACGCTTGACGGGCGCCGACGCCATGGCGAAGCTAGGGAAGCTCTGCATCACTCCCGCGAGCCGAGGTGCTTGCGTGTTGCAGGGCGCCTTGAATCAAGGGGAAGGAACCCACGATGAGCTTGTCCATCGAGCGCCTGCAGGCCTTGTACACACGCCGTGCGGCGGTGTATGACTACGAGCTGATGCCGGTAGCGCCGCTGCGTCGTGAGGCCATCGCTGCGCTCGAGCTGGCGCCGGGGCAGACGGTGCTGGATGTGGGCGGCGGCACGGGGCTCAGCCTTCCGGCGCTGACGCAGGCCGTGGGCGAGCGGGGCCGCGTGATTGCCATCGAGCCCTGCACGGCCATGATGTCGCAGGCGCGGCGCAGGGCCGCCGTGGCGGCATGGCGCACGCCCATCGACTTCGTCGACAGCACGGTGGAGGAAGCGCCCCTGGAGACGCTGGTGGCGCCAGGGAGCGCCGACGCCGCGCTGTTCTTCTTCACGCACGACGCCTTGCAGCAACCGCTGGGCTTGTCCCGGGTGCTGGGCGCGCTGAAGCCGGGGGCCCGCGTGGTGGCGGCAGGCCTGGTGTGGGCAGCCCCGTGGTGGCCACTGAGCAACCTCTTTGTGATGGGCGCCGCCATGCACTCCATCATCTCGCCGCAGCGGCTGGACTGCCCCTGGCATGACCTGGCACCGCGCCTGGCCAGCGCCGAGGTGGAGCGGCGCTGGCTGGGGTCGGCCTACTTGCTGAAGGGCTGGCGGTAGCTGCCTTTGCGGCCTTTGCGGCCTTTGCGGCAGTAGCGGCCTTTGCGGCAGTAGCGGCCGTTACGGCCGTTGCCGGCAGTAGCGCGCGATGCAGCGCCTGCGCAGGCCCAGGCCCGTGCAAGGCGATGCCCTGCTGCGCTGGGGCTCAGTCCTCCTGCGGAACGAAGATCCACAGCAGCAGGTACAGCAGGAAGCCGCTGCCGGCGCAGGCCACCAGGAGCACGAACACAATGCGCCAGAACCACGACGGCAAACCGCTCAACCGCGCGATGCCGCCGCACACACCGCCCAGCCAACGGTCGTAGCGGCTGCGGCGCAGTGCGTTGATGGCGTCCACCGCAGGGGCGCGTGGCGCGGTGCTGGCATAGGCACCTGCATTTGAGCTGGCGCTTGAACTGGCGTTGGCACCCGCGCTGTGGGCGTAGTCCCCGCCCAGCACACGCGCCTTGGCCTGTGCAAATTCCTCGTCGCTGAGGATGCCGCGCTGATGCAGGTCGGCAAGTTTTTGGAGTTCTTCGCTGGCGGACATGGAGGGGGGCTCCTTGGTGTGCGGTGAGGGCCGGGGATCGGCTTCTTTCCGTTGATGCTTCGCAGCGTATCGACCCCCGTTTTTTCGGCCATCCGCTTCCGATCAACTGCAGCGGGCCGCGACACATTGCGTGACGAAAGGCGTCAGGCGTTTTGCGCTCGGGCCTTGATGCTTCGTTGGCCTTCGTTGGCGTTCGTTGCCCTTCATTGCACTAGCATGCGCTCATCGCATGACACTCATCTCAGGACCCCCTCACCATGGCCCTCGAAACCATCGAACTGCAAACCCGCGAAACGCCGCGCTTCAGCATCATCGTGCTGCATGGCCTGGGCGCGGACGGCAACGACTTCGTCCCGGTGTGTCAGGCGCTTGATCTGAGCCCGGTGCTGGCCAAGGGCGGGCTGCGTTTTGTGCTCCCCACGGCGCCGACCATCCCGGTCACCATCAACAACGGCATGCGTATGCGTGCCTGGTACGACATCCGCCATGGCGACCTGCGCCAGCGCGAAGATGCCGAGGGCCTGCGGCGTTCACAGTTGCTGGTGAACGAGCTGATCGAACGCGAAGGGCGTGAACGCGGCATCCCGCCTGAACGCATTGTGCTCATGGGCTTCTCGCAGGGATGCGCCATGACCCTGCTCACCGGCCTGCGCTACCCCCACCGCCTGGCGGGCCTCGTTGGCCTGTCGGGCTACCTCCCCCTGCTCGACAGCACCGAACAGGAGCGCCACCCGGCCAACGCGGCCACCCCGATTTTCCTGGCCCACGGCGACAACGACCCCATCGTCGCCCCGGCCCGCGCCCAGGCCAGCCTCGACGAACTGCAGCGGCTGAACTATCCGGTCCAGTGGCAGACCTACCCCATGGGTCATGAGGTCAGCATGGAGGAGATCCAGGCCCTGCAAAACTGGTTGAACGCGTTGCTCATCCAGGAAGGATGAAACCCACCCGCGCTCCGCACACTCGGTCCGCCAATCGACCGTGCATTGCATGTCCCTCGGGAATGCCTTTGTTCCAGAAACGGTGTCGATTGATATAACGGGCGATCCTCTGCCTCTGCCCGTCCTGCGGCTTCGACCTCCGGTTCATGACTTCACTGCTCCGCCCCTCCCTGTCCGCCCTGCCCGCATTGAAGGCCCTCGCTGTGGCCCTGCCCTTCGCCCTCTCGGCGATGCCGGCGGCATTGACGGCCGCCACACTGGAGCGCCATGCGCCCGCCCTGACGCTCAAGCCTGTGGCGGCGGCAGCGGCCGCGGCCGCCACGGCGGTGCCCGTGTCGGCCACCCGGCCCCTCACCTATGACGTCTACGCCAACTGGCGCAGCATCCAGGGCACCCAGCTCAGCCGCGATGGCCAATGGGCGGCCTATGCCCTGGTGGCGCAGGAGGCGGACGGTGAACTCGTGGTCCGCCACCTGACCGATGGCCGTGAATGGCGGGCCGCGCGCGGCACCGCCCCAAGCTTCAGTGCCGATGGTCGTTACCTGGCCTTTGCCGTGCAGCCGACCCGTGCCGCCCTCGACCAGGCCAAGAAGGACAAGAAAAAGGGCGATGACGCCCCCAAGGCGGGTGCAGCGCTCATGGACCTCGCCACCGGCCAGGTCGAGATCGTGGAACGCGTCAAGCGTCTGGCCTGGCCCAAGGAGGGTGGTCATGTACTGGCCCTGCTGCTGGAGACCGCGCCAGGCAAGAAGGAGACAGCCAAGGACGCCGCCACGCAAAAGACGGATGACGCCCTCGTTGCTTCGACCGATGACAGCGACGCCCACGGCGCGGACGAGGTGGCCGATAACGACGTCATCGGCGGCATGGCCTCGCCCATCGACCAGGAAGCCGCGGCCGACGCCGCCCCCGGTGCCGCCGCGAAGAAGACCCCCGGTACGGACCTGATCCTCATCGAGGCTGCCACCCGCAGCCGCCATACGGTGCGTGACGTGGCGGACTTCGCCTGGTCCGATGACGGCCGCCGACTGGCCTATACCGTGTCGGTGAAGGAAACGCCGGCCGCCAAACGCAAGCCCGCCGACACCGACAGCGCCAGCGGCACGGCTTCGCGCAGCGTGGTCCCTCTCACCGCCGAAACCACTGGATCCACCCCGACCCGCGCGGGCACGCCGGACGCTGGTGCCCGCGAAGGTGTCTACCTGCTGGACCCGCTGCAGCCGGACCAGGTCACGACGCTGGTCGCTGGTGCAGGCACCTATCGCCAACTGAAGTGGGCCGACAAGGGTGATCAGCTCGCCTTCGTCAGCAACCGCGATGCGTTGGCGGCGCGTGCGGCCGCCAAGGCCGCAGGCAAGGACAAGACCGGCGACACGGGCACCGGCGACGCCAAGGACACCAAGGAAGCCAAGCCCGATCCCACCCCCTACAAGGTCTTCCTCTGGCGCGACGGCAGCACTGCGGCGGCCGTGCTGGTGAGCGCCGACACCTCCGGCATGCCGGCGAGCTGGAGCCCCAGCGAGCATGCACCGCTGGCGTTCAGCAAGGACGGTCAGCGCCTCTTCCTCGGCACCGCCGAGACCCCCAAGGCCGAGCCTGCCGATGCCCCCGAACCCGTCAAGGTGGACCTCTGGCACTGGAAGGACCCGGAGCTGCAATCCGCGCAGAAGGCCAAGGCGGAACGCGAGAAGGTGCGCAGCTACCGCGCCGTGGTGCACCTGGGCGAGACCGTGGACCAGGCCCGCTTCGTGCAGCTTGGCCGCCAGGACCTGCCCAACATCCAGGTCAACGACAACGCCACCGTGGCCCTGGGCCTGAGCGACCTGCCCTACCGCCCGCTGCGCTCCTGGGACGGTGAGTACACCGACGCCTATGCCGTGAACCTGCAGACCGGCGAGGCTCGCCTGGTCGCCCGGCAATTGCGCCAGGCCCCCACGCTCTCTCCCACCGGCCGCTATGTGCTGGGCTTCGAAGCCCCGCAACGCCGCTGGGTGGCCTGGCAGACGGACACGGGCGCCGCGCGCGTGCTGACCGCCCGCATTTCGGCGCGTTTCGACAATGACGAACGCGACGTGCCCGACCTGCCCGAGCCCTATGGCATGGCGGGCTGGACGCAGGACGACAACAGCGTCGTGCTCTACGACCGCTACGACCTCTGGCAGATCCAGCCCACCACTGGCCAGGCCACCAACCTGACGCAGGGCTGGGGCCGCCGCCAGCATGTGCAGCTGCGCGCCGTGCCCCTGGACCCCGAGGACGCCGACAAGCGCCCCCTGGCGGCCGACACCTGGCTGCTGACCGGCACCCATGATCAGACCCGCGACAGTGGCTACTACAGCGTAGCGCCCACCGGTGGACAGCCCAAGGTGCTGATCCAGGACCAGAAGATGATCGGCGGCCTGATCAAGGCGAAAAACGCCGACCGCATCGTTTTCACCCAGCAGACCTTCAGCGAGTTCCCGGACCTCTGGACCGCCGCCCTGGACCTGGGCCGCCCGCTGAGCCAGCCGGGCCGGATCAGCCAGGCCAATCCCCAGCAATCCCAGTTCGTGTGGGGCACCCAGGAGCAGATCGAATACACCGCCGCCGACGGCCGCAAGCTGCGTGCCCTGCTGGCGAAGCCGGACAACTTCGACCCGGCGAAGAAGTATCCGTTGATGGTCTACATCTACGAGAAGATGACGGACAACCGGTATCGCTACGTGCCACCGGCGCCCAGCCAGAACATCAACGTGACGCGCTATGTGAGCAACGGCTACCTGGTGCTGCGGCCCGACATCGTCTACACCACCGGCCATCCCGGCCGCAGTGCGATGAACACGGTGTTGCCGGCCATCCGTCAGGTGGTGGCGCAGGGCCATGTGGACCCCAAGCGCATCGGCATCCAGGGCCACAGCTGGGGTGCTTATCAGATCAACTACCTGATCACCCACACGACCATGTTCCGTGCGGCCGAGGCAGGCGCCTCGATGGCCAACATGATCAGCGGCTACGGCGGCATCCGTTGGGGTGCGGGCATCAGCCGTGCCTTCCAGTACGAGCATGGCCAGAGCCGCATGGGGACGACGCCGTGGGAGCGGCCCGACCTGTATGTGGAGAACTCACCCATCTTCCAGGTGGACAAGGTGCAGACGCCCTACCTGACCATCCACAACGACGATGACGACGCCGTGCCCTGGTACCAGGGCATCGAGTTCTTCACGGCGCTGCGCCGGCTGGGCAAGGAAGCCTACTGGTTCAACTACAACGGCGAGAAGCACGGCTTGAAGGACCGCGACCACATGAAGCACTACACGGTGCACATGGGCGAATTCTTCGACCACTTCCTGCTGGGTGCGCCCCGGCCGGCCTGGATGGAACAGCCCGTGCCCTACCTGGAACGCGGCAAGCGCGATGTGATGGGGCTGTTCAAGCCCGTGGTGCCTGCGGCGTCGGCGGTGGCCGGTGCGGGCAGCGCAACGGCGGGTGAAGGAAAGAACTAGTTTTCAGCCGGCACTCAGCGGGGCGCCGCCATCGCGCGCTCCGCGCTCTCGATGCGTTCCTGCAGGCTCGGGTGTGTGGACAACAGCGCCGGCAGTGCGCCATCGCCGTCCCCGCCCTTGGCCTGCAGCTTGCGCCACACCTTGGTCAGGGTATCGGGCGGCAGCCCTTCCTCGCGGATCACCCGCTGGGCCTGCGCGTCGGCCTCGCGTTCGGCGTCCCGCCCGTAGTGCAGCGCCTGCACGGTGCCCACGGCCTGGGCCGCGATGCCGGAATAGTCACCCAGCACCACGCGTGCCACGGCAACAAGACCGATGCCCGACACCATGCCGCGCATCACGTGGCGGTACTTCACGTGCGCAATCTCGTGGGCCAGCACGGCCATCAGCTCATCGTCCGAGAGCTCGTTGGCCATGCCGTCGAGCAGGAAGATCGTGCCGTTGGGCAGGGCAAAGGCGTTGTAGCCCCCGCTGTCGTCACGCGTGCCGTCGGACATCTCGATCTGTGCGCGCCCGAAATGAAGTTCCGCATACACGCCGGGGAAGCGGCGCTCCGCCATGGCGTCGAAGCGTGCTTCCAACTGCTTGCGACGGGCCTGGGGCAGCTCGGAGTTTTCCAGCCAGCGACGGGTGATCCGGGTTTGCGCCGCGTCACCGACCGCGATATCCACCGTCTCCGGCACCAGCGGCAGGGCCGCGCTCGCCAGCAGCCCGGCGCCTTGCCGGTCAAACCACGTCACCAGGGCGATCAGCAGCACCAGGCTCAGCAGCACACCGGGCCAGCAGCCGATCAGCCGGGTGGCCAGGCTGCGCGGTGCCAGGGCCTTGGCCACGGCGCTGTCGGGGCTCAGCATCACCGAACCACCATCGGGCAGGAGCACAGACACGGGGGTGTCGCGCCAGCGCTCGCCCACCTGCAGCAGGGCACGGGCGTACTGCCGCGCCGTCCCTTCCACGGGGACGGCGGGGTAGCGGCTCGCCGGGCCGCGACGGGCGGCTTCGGCGTTGCTGCCGCTGCTGCTCGGCAGCGGTCCGGAGGAGTCGTCCCCGAAGTGGGGCACCAGTTCGAGGTGCTCGCCATGGATGCGCACCAGCGCCATCCGGGGCCGGTTGTCGCGGCCGTCGAACCAGCGGGCGTTGGTGGAATAGACGTCGCTCATGCTCACCATCCCAGGTCGAGGCCGAAGGCATCGGCGGCGGCATCACCCACCACGCCGTGCTGGTGGGCCAGCCGCGCCTGCACGATGACATCGACCAGCGGTTGGTCCGCCAGCACGGTCAGGGCTTCGATACGGAGGCGGGCCAGACGCACGGCGAGGAAGGGCCAGTACAGGCCCAGCGTGAGCAGCACCAGCAGGCCATGGGTGGCCAGCACCTTGACCAGGGCGGCGGTGTCGATGTCGTACTGAAACTCGATGCCACCGGCCAGCCGGGTATTGCGCCACACCAGCCGCTGCAGGCGCGCCACGTAAGTGGGCCAGGCCAGCACCAGCGTCACGGCGCCGCTGGCGACACTGATCAGGGCCGAGACGGATTTCGGGTCTACGCCGGTCGATGACAGGGCTCGCAGCAGTACCAGGGTGGTGAGGCCCGAACCGATGGAGACCAGGGCCACCAGGCCGATGATCGCCAGGTAGAGCCCGTAGAACCCACGCACCGACAGGTCGAAGCTGAACGGCAGCTGGCCGTAGGCCGCATGCTGGTGCTGGAAGCGCTTGAGCCAGCCGTGGGCGACCGGGAAGCCCAACACCACCGCAAAGGCGGCCGCACCGACCACCCACGATGCGACGCCGGCCGCCAGGCCGACCGAGGTGACTGTCCAGGCCACGACCAGGGGCAGGCAGGAGGCATAGACCACGCCAGCGCGTGCCTGGAAGCCGAAGCGCACACCGCGCCAGCTGGTGTTGCCCAGGCGGAAGCGCTGGGCACCGGCAAACAGGGCGGGGCCGAAGAGATAGAGCACCCCCAGCATGGCCCAGCCGGCCCACAACGACCACTGGAACGCATGGGTGTAGCCCACCAGCAGGGTCAGCGCGACCAGGCGGCCCACCAGGATGCGGCGGGGGTCGCCGTGGAAATCGAAGGGTTCACCGTCCAGGAAGGTATGCCGTGCGAACCAGCGCTGCTTGCGGCGCTTGGCCCAGGGCGAGTAGAGCCCCAGGGTGAGCAGGGTCAGCAGGGTGTTGACGACCCAGATGCGGAAGTATTCGGTGCCCGTGCCGGTGAAGCGCACGGTCTGAGCCACTGGTTTGGCCAACAGGCCGGTGATGGCAGCCAGCGGTTGGTCGGCGACGCTGCGGCGCCTGGCAGGCGTGGATGGAGTTGTGGCGGAGCGCGACGAGCCGGGCACGAAACCATCGGCGCGCGGGTGCGCCTCGCCCGATGGGTTGTCCAGATAGCCGGGGGGCAGGTCGTTGAGATAGTCGGCCGGGAGGTCGTCGAGGCAGTCGGACGGCTGCGTGCTGACGAAGTCATCGAAATCGACGGCGTGGCGGGCTGCATGCCGGCCGGGGAAATCGCGCAGGCGGCTGGGGTTGCTGGCGATTTCGCTGGTGATTTCGCTGGTGTGTTCGCCGTTGTCGCTGGTCGTGTGGCTGGTGATGTCGTCACGGGTGCCACCAGTACCGCGGCGGTTGTCGGGCAGGAGTCCGTCGTCCGAGGCCAGCCGCAGGGCGACAGGGACGCCCGCCAACGGCTGCGAGGGGTTCTCCGTGCCTGGCCCGACCGGCTCGAGCACCGTCGGCACATGCCACGGGTCTTCCTCCCTGCGGCGGGTATTGCTGGCTGTCACATCACTCCCTTCAACCCGTCTTCGCGGGCGATGGGCGGAAGTCTAGGAGAGAGCCTTTCGAGGCGTGCGCGGGGCGGGTGGGTGAAAACCCTGAATGTGGGCGGTCCAACGCCATGGAATCGCTTGATCTGTCGAATCCGCCACGTAATTGCGTGTGGGGGACGGCATTGACACCGATCAGCCTGCCAACTGCCCTCGCTGCAGTTGCTGCCACTGCACCTGGCCGGCACGGAAGTGCTCAACGAGGTGGGTCATCAGTGCATTGGCCTTGCCGGAGTTGTCGGCGCCGTAGTTGCAGACGTAGACGTCCAGCGTCACGGCGGCGAGTTCGGGCCAGGTGTGAAGGGCGACGTGGGATTCGGCCAGCAGCAGCATGCCGGTGATGCCGCCGGGTTGGCCATCGGGGCTGTCGGGGAAGCGATGCCAGTGCTCGCCCACCACGGTGAGGCCCGCAGCCTCGGTGGTCATGCGGCAGTGGTGGGCCAGGGCGTGCTGGTCCACCAGCAGGGCCGTGTCGGCACAGCCGGTGAGGTCAGCAGTCAGGTGCAATCCGTTCATCGCCGCGCAGTTTAGGCTGGCGGGGACGGGTCGTCTCTCCGCTTCAAGGGGGGGCTCAGGCGGTAGGGTGGCCGGCGTCGGCGAGCAGGGCGAAGCAGCGTTCCTCATGCTGGGAGATTTCGGCCAGCGTGACCTCGATGTCGCTCAACTGCTGTTGGAGTTGGCGGCGGTGTTGGTCCAGCACGGCCAGGAATGCGCGCAATTGCGGCGCGGTATCGGATTGGCTGTCGTACATGTCCACCAGCTGTTTCACGTCCTGCAGTGACAGGCCCAGGCGTTTGCCGCGCAGGGTGAGTTTCAGGCGGGTGCGGTCCCGCTGGGTATAGACGCGGTTGCGACCGGCGCGGGCGGGGGTGAGCAGGCCCATGTCTTCGTAGAAGCGGATGGCGCGGGGCGTGATGTCGAACTCTGCGGCCAGTTCGGTGATGGTGAACAGCGGTCCGGCGGCGGCATTGGCCTCGGGCAGGGCTTCATTCTCGGACGCGGAGAACGCGCCCTCTGGGGAGTCTATGGCGGGGGCCGGGCGGGAAACGGGGCTCATGGCTACACTGTGGTGACGTTGACGTAAACGTAACCCGAAGTCTATCGCCATGGCCAACCCCCGCGAATCTGAACTGTCTTATCCCTTGGGCGACCAGCTGCCTGCGCCTGGTGAGGTGCTGGAGGTGCTGCCCGGTCTGCGCTGGTTGCGCATGGGGCTGCCCTTTGCGCTGGACCACATCAATTTATGGCTGCTGAAGGACGACATGGACGGCCGCGTGGGCTGGACTGTGATTGACTGCGGCATTCACAGCGAGGCCACGCAGGCGAACTGGGAGCGCATCTTTGCGGAGCATTTGGACGGTCTGCCGGTGCTGCGGGTCATCGTTACGCATTTCCATCCCGACCACATGGGGCTGGCGCACTGGCTGACCGAGCGCTGGGCGTGCCGTTTGTGGATCAGTGCCACGGACTACCACCTGGCCAAGGTGGCGTCTTCTTCCACGGTGGGCATGGGGGGTGAGGCGGCGGCCACCTTCTTTGGCAGCCATGGGCTGACCGACCCTGTGGCGCTCGAGAAGATCCGGGGCCGGGCCAGCTACTACCCTGGCATGGTGCCGGCGGTACCGGTGGCGTTCCGGCGGCTCATGGACGGCATGGTGGTGCGCATTGGTGACCATGACTGGCGCTGTCTGGTCGGTTATGGCCATGCGCCGGAGCACATCAGCCTGTTCTCTGAATCGCTGGGGGTGATGGTGGCTGGCGACATGGTCCTGCCGCGCATCTCGACGAATGTCTCGGTGGTGGACATGGAGCCCGAGGCCGACCCGTTGGGCCTGTACCTTGACTCCCTGACTCGCCTGCTGCCGTTGCCGGCCACCACCCTGGTGCTGCCGGCGCACGGCAAGCCCTTCAAGGGTCTGCATGAACGCATTGATCAACTGCAGCAGCACCATGCCGAGCGCTTGGCCGAGGTGCTCACGGCCTGCACTGAAAAGCCCTGCCATGCGGCCGAACTGCTGCCGATGATGTTCCGCCGGCCGTTGGACCTGCACCAGACCACCTTCGCCATGGGCGAGGCCGTGGCCCACCTCAACCATCTCTGGCTAGGTGGTCAATTGCGGCGCACTCTGGATGCGGACGGCATCCACCGCTTCTCCGTCTGACGACGCAACCGCATCGCCCCATCGCCGCATCGCGGCATCGCGGCACAGCTGCGTTGCTGCGCTGCGGCGCTGCGTAGCGGCGCTGCGTAGCGGCGCTGCGTAGCGACGCTGCGTAGCGGCGGTGCTGCATTGCTGCACAGCGAAGGAAGATGCACAGCGGCGGAGCTGCATTGCGGCCGTGCTGCAAAGCTGCAGCGCGGCGGTGCTTGGTCTGGGGAGGGCTGTCGAGGGCTTAAACCAGTCGCCGCCGCCCTTTCCGGGGGCGGCGGCGCTGAGCCTTGTATGCATCAATAACGGTTTGTCAGCGCGGATCGACCGAACACAGCGCAGGCTGCGAATCCTGACGCGACCGGAGCATCGTGTGAGAGCTCAGATGCGGTAATGACAGCGCTGGCGAGTGTGCATCTCCATCCAAATAGGGGGCAAGCCCCCCCAAAGGGGGAAATCCGGCGTTATTCCTCACCCCAACGAACACCAAGGGAAATCACTGAGCCCCAAAGTACGACCGTCGTACGAAACCCATTCCACCCGGCGTGCGGAGCTGCTTTCTCGCTAGGGCTCACTGACCAAAACATCGGTCTTGACTGGAAGCTGTCAAACGAGGCTGCCTCGATTCGGAAAGTGCCGATTGGCGCCTTCCAGGAATCCGGATTCGTGAAAGTGCCGCACGGCGCTTTAACGGAATGCCGCAATTCGGAGGGTGGCGTTGGGGTGTTCTCGAGGAATGTCTCGGTTCGGAGGGTGGTGGCGGGGTGTTCTCGATCGACCCCCAGCTCAGGCCCCCGCCCCTTCCGTATCCATCAACGGCAACACCACCTGCTTCAACCGATCCCGTGCCAGCTCGTAGTCGGGCATCACCGACCGCACCACCGCCCAGAAGCGTGGGCTGTGGTTCATCTCCAGCAGGTGGGACAACTCATGAGCTACCACGTAGTCGATCAACGCGGGTGAGAAGTGGATCAACCGCCAGTTCAGGCGAATCATCCCGTCCGCATTCGCGCTTCCCCACCGCGTCTGCGCCGACGACAAACGCAGCCCCGTCATGGTCACCCCCAGCTGTGCCGCGAAATGCCGGCATCTCGGTTCAAACCATGATTTTGCTTGCCGCTGCAGCCATGCTTGCACGGCATCCCGGATCTGATCCGGGCTGGCCTGCTGCGGCAGCCCCAGATAGAGCATGCGCCGCGGCACGGCCGCCAACGTCCCTTGCGAATCGGTGCGGCCTTCATCCAGCCGCGCACCCGTCAGGCTGGGATCCAGCACCACGATCAGCGGTTCGCCCAGATACGGCAGGCTGCAGCCGTCGCCCCAGGCTACCCGCGCGGCCTGCGTCCGCCGCGCCCGTTCCCGCTGCTCCACCAGCTTGCGCAGAATCCAGTCTGCCTTCTGCTGGAGCGCCTTGTCGATATCCCCCAGCGCCACCCACTTCGGCGCCGACACCCGCAGCCCGTCCTCGCTCACCGTGAACCCGATGCTGCGCCGACGCGCCCGCTTCAGGTCATACGGAATCGGCTGCCCATGCAGCAGCACATGCCGGGCCGAGCCCCCGTCAGCACGGGCGCGCGGCGGCGGCACCAAGGCCACGTCCGGCCGGGGTACGACCGGAGACGGTGGCGGTGCGCCACGCTCGGGCGCACGGGGAGACTCGGAGGCAGGGGGCGGGGCGCTGTCAAACAGCGACAACTGGGTGAACTTCAGCAGCTCGGCCAGGCCCCGCAGCTTGGAAGGCGGCATGGGCGGGGAGTGTACTCAGACAGGTGCCGGAGCGGGAGGGGCCGGCGGTGCACTCACCGGGGCCGGCGCGCTGGTCGGGTAGGCTTCAGGGTCCAGGCGATGCATCTCTGCCTCGATCCAGCCCCGCACCTCCTGCATCAGCTCGGCCGGCGTGCGGCCGGTGCTGGGAATCTGCGGCCCGATGGAAATGTCCACCACGCCTGGCCGCAGCAGGAAACTCTTGCGCGGCCAGCAGCGCGCCGAATTCACGGCGATCGGCACCACCGGCTGCCCGGTTTCCACCGCCAGCCGGGTACCGCCGGACTTGTACTCACCTGCACGGCCTCGGGCCACGCGAGTGCCTTCGGGGAACATGATCACCCAGGTGCCCTGCTGAGCCAGCCGCCGGCCCTGCGCGGCCACCTTGGCCCAGGCCTCGCTGCGCTTGCTGCGATCGATATGGATCATGTCCAGCCGCGCCATCGCCCAGCCGAAAAACGGCACATAGATCAGCTCGCGCTTGAACACATAGGCCAGCGGCCGGGGCATCAGCATGGGGTACGCAAAGGTCTCCCAGGTCGACTGATGCTTGGACAGCAGGATCACCGATTCGTTCTCCCCCTGGGGCAGGTGCTCCGCCCCACGGACCTTCCACTGCACGCCGCAGATGAACCGTGCGCCCTTCAGGGCCACGGTGAGCCATCCGGCACACATCCAGTACAGCCGGGTGCTGCTCAGGAAGGGGGAGACCAGCACCACCGCCGTTCCCCAGGGGATCACGGTCACGGTGAGATAGAGCACAAACAGCAGGGAACGCAGGGCGATGAGCATCAGCTCAGGTCTCCAGGTCGGGAATCGGGAGCAAACGCCTCGCCACGCGCACCAGCGCGAGCGCGACGCTCTTCTTGAATGACGGATTCGGCGAAAGCGGCCAGGTTGGCGTGCACACGGACATCCGGCACCAAGGCCAGTTGTTCCTGCAGGGATTGTTCGTCCACGCCCGCCAGCCGCTCGCCACGCACCAGATGCGGCCGGCAGCCCGCGGCCAGGGCAGTTTGCACGTCCCGGATGGTGGCGCCCACCATGTGGACCTGGGGCAGGTCCACCCCGAAGCGTTCACCGATCTGCTCGATCAGCCCTGGCAGGGGCTTGCGGCAGTTGCAGTTCTCTTCCGGGGCATGCGGGCAGAAGAACGCGGCATCCAGCCGCCCGCCCTTCTCCGCCAGCAACTGGTTCAACCGCAGATGCACCGCATTGAGCGAGGCCATGTCCAGCAGGCCGCGGCCGATGCCGGGCTGGTTGGTGGCCATCACCGTGTGCCAGCCAGCATGGTTCAGCCGCGCCACGGCTTCCAGGGCGCCGGGCAGGGGCTCCAGCTCCTCGGGCGCCTTGACGTGGTCATCACGGTAGCGGTTGATCGTGCCGTCCCGGCCCAGGATCACCAGCTTCATGCCGTGGGGATGCTCGGACCGGTTGGGCATCGTGCGTCCTTGGTGGCTCAGACGGCCAGACGGGAAAGATCGGCCACGCGGTTCATCGCGCCGTGCAACTGCTTGAGCAGTGCCTGGCGATTGGCGCGCAGGGCCGGATCTTCGGCGTTGACCATGACATCGTCGAAGAAGGCATCCACTGGCGCCTTGAGGGCCGCCAGCGCCTTGAGCGAACCGGCATAGTCATGCCGCTCGAACAGTTGGTCCGCCTTCGGGCCGACCTGGGCCAGTGCCTCGGCCAACGCACGTTCGGCCGCTTCCTGCAGCAGCGCGTCCTTGACCTCGGTCGGCAGCTCGCCCTCGATCTTCTTGAGGATGTTGCCCACGCGCTTGTTGGCCGCGGCCAGCGAGGCCGATTCCGGCAGGGCGGCAAAGCCGCGCACGGCTTCCAGGCGGCGCGGCACGTCACCCAGGCGGGCGGGCGACAGCGCCAGCACGGCATCCACTTCCTGGGCACTGAAGCCCTGGTCGCGCAGGCTCACGGCCAGGCGGTCCGCAAAGAAGCCCAGCAGCGCCTCGGACGGGTTCTGGATCAACTCGCCAAAGGCCGGCACCGCCGCCTCGATCAGCGCGGGCAGGTCCAGCGGCAGGTTTTTTTCCACCAGGATGCGGATCACGCCCAGTGCATGGCGGCGCAGCGCGAAGGGGTCCTTGTCACCGGTGGGCAGTTGGCCGATGCCGAACAGGCCCACCAGGGTCTCGAGCTTGTCGGCCAGCGCCACCACGGTGCCGGTATGGTTGCGCGGCAGCGCATCTCCGGCGAAGCGAGGCTTGTAGTGGTCTTCGATGGCGATGGCCACGCCGTCGCGCAGACCTTCGTGGCGGGCGTAGTAGCCACCCATGATGCCTTGCAGCTCGGGGAATTCACCCACCATGTCGGTCAGCAGGTCGGCCTTGGCCAGCAGCGATGCTTCCTTGACCTTGCTGTCCAGCACGTCGAATTCGTCCTTGGCTTCCACCGTGTAGGGCAGCGTGGCCATGCGCAACTGGTTGACGATGCTGTGCGCGATGGCGCGCACGCGTTCGCCGCGCTCACCCTGGCTGCCCAGCTTGCCGTGGTAGACCACCTTGGCCAGGCCACCGACGCGGTCCGCCAGCGTGCGCTTGCGGTCCTGGTCGAAGAAGAACTTGGCGTCGGCCAGGCGCGGGCGCACCACGCGCTCGTTGCCTTCCACGACGGCACTGGCGTCTTCCGGATGGATGTTGCTCACCAGCAGGAAGTGGTGGGTCAACTTGCCATGGCTGTCCAGCAGCGGGAAGTATTTCTGGTTGGCCTTCATCGTCAGGATGAGGCACTCCTGCGGCACGGCCAGGAACTCGGGCTCGAACTGGCAGGCCAGCACGTTGGGCAGCTCCACCAGGGCGCAGACCTCGTCCAGCAGCTCGGGCGCGTCGATGGGCGTGAGGCCCAGCGGGTCGGCCTTGGCCTGGAGCTGGCGCACGATGTCCGCACGGCGCTGGTCGAAGGAGGCGATGACACCGCCCTCCTCGCGCAGTTGCTGCTCGTAGGTGTCGGCCTGGCGCAGCTGGATTTCGGCGCTGCGCGCCTCGAAGCGATGGCCACGCGTGGTGCGGCCCGATTGCAGGCCCAGCGCCGAGACCGGGACCAGCGCGTCACCGTGCAGGGCCACCAGGCCATGGGCGGGGCGCACGAACTTCACATCGCTCCAGCCGTCTGCCAGCTGGTAGGTCATGACCTTGGGGATAGGGAGCTTGGCCAGTGCGTCGTCCAGCGCCTTCTGCAGGCCCTGGGCGAGCGAGACGCCAGGCACCACGGTGTCCAGGAACAGGGCCTCGGCCTTGCCATCCGGCGCGCGCTTGAGCTGGGGCACCACGGCGGCGTCCAGCCCGGCGGCCGAGAGCTTCTTCAGCAGGGCCGGCGTGGGTTGCCCGGCGGCGTCCAGGGCGACGCTGACCGGCATCAGCTTTTGCTGCACGGCGCGGTCGGCGGCCTTGTCGCCCACGGCGGTGACATGCACCGCCAGGCGACGCGGCGTGGCAAAGGGGGTGACCACGGCGTCGGCGCCAGCCAGGCCCTGGCCACGCAGGCTCTCCGCCAGCACGGCGGCAAAGGACTCACCGAGCTTCTTCAGCGCCTTGGGCGGAAGTTCCTCAACGAAGAGTTCAACCAGGAGATTGGAGGTGCTCATGGGATTCAGGCTGCCTTCTTCTCGACGTTCTTCTTCTCGATCTGGGCGACCACCTCGTCCGCCCAATCCTTGGGCGCCATGGGGAAGCCCAGGCGGGCACGGCTGTCCACATAGCTCTGGGCCACGGCACGCGCCAGGTTGCGGATGCGGCCGATGTAGGCGGCGCGTTCCGTCACGCTGATGGCGCCACGCGCGTCCAGCAGGTTGAAGGTGTGGCCGGCCTTGAGCAGTTGCTCGTAGGCGGGCAGCGCCAGTTGCCGTTCCATCAGCAGCTTGGACTGCTTCTCGTAGGCCCCGAAGGCCTGCAGGAGGAAGTCCACATCGCTGTATTCGAAGTTGTAGGTCGACTGCTCCACCTCGTTCTGGTGGAACACGTCGCCGTAGGTCAGGATGCGACCTTCGGACGAGGCATCGGAATAGACCAGGTCATACACCGATTCCTTGTTCTGCAGATACATCGCCAGCCGTTCCAGGCCGTAGGTGATCTCACCGGTGATGGGCTTGCAGTCGATGCCGCCCACCTGCTGGAAGTAGGTGAACTGCGTCACTTCCATGCCGTTGAGCCAGACCTCCCAGCCCAGGCCCCAGCAGCCGAGTGTGGGGTTCTCCCAGTCGTCCTCGACGAAACGAACGTCGTTCTTCTTCAGATCGAACCCCAGTGCCTCCAGAGAGCCCAGATAGAGCTCGAGGATGTTGGCCGGCGCCGGCTTGAGCACCACCTGGAACTGGTAGTAATGCTGCAGGCGATTGGGGTTCTCGCCATAACGGCCGTCCTTGGGGCGGCGGCTGGGCTGGACGTAGGCGGCTTTCCAGGGTTCCGGACCGAGCGCGCGCAGGAAGGTGGCGGTGTGGCTGGTCCCTGCACCGACTTCCATGTCGTAGGGCTGCAGCAGGGCACAGCCCTGCTTGGACCAATATTCCTGCAGGCGAAGAATCAGTTGCTGGAAAGTCAGCATGGAGCGTCGGCCCCTGGACACCGGGGCATTGGGGAGAAGGGAGCCATTCTAGGGGCGTTGGCCGGCCGCAAGCTCAGCGCCGACGCCGCAACCACAGGGCGGGAAGCAGGCCCAGTGCCACCCCAACCCACAAGGGCCACAGGCCGAACGCGGCGAGCCAGCGGGCGTACGGCGTTTCGCCCCGGCGGCCCTGCACCGTCACCTCCAGCACCCCGGGTTGTTCGGGCGGCAGCCGCGCGACGACACGCCCCTGGTGGTCCACCAGGGCCGTGGCGCCCGTGTTGGTGGCGCGCACCAGTGGCCGCTGGAACTCCAGCGCGCGCATCTGCGAGAACTGCAGGTGCTGGTCCTGCACCATGCGGGGCCCGAACCAGGCGAGGTTGCTGGTGTTGACGAAGATAGTGGCGGCCGCCTCGCCCTGGTCCAGGGCACTGGCCACCACGTCCTCGCCGAACAGATCCTCATAGCAGATCAGCGGGCGCAGGCGCTGGCCGGCCAGCGGCATGGCGCGCTGGTGGGTGCCATGGGCCTGGTCGTCCATGGGGATGCGCATGGCGCGCACGAACCAGTGGAAACCGGGCGGAATGAACTCGCCAAACGGCAACAGGTGGCGCTTGCCGTAGTCATACGGCTGGGGCGTACCCAGCGCCACCAGCGAATTCACGAAGCCCTGCTGTTCACTGCCCAGGAAGGTGCCCAGCAGCAGCGGGCGCTGGGCAGCGGCACGTTGAAAGCGCGCGACCTGCCCCTCATCCAGCCAGGCCAGGGGCAACGGCAGCACGGATTCCGGCGTGATGACCAGTTGGCCCCGCGCGGATTCGATCAAGGTGGCCAGCTTGTCGAGGTTGTCGTTGAAGCGGTCCCGGTCGAACTTCTGGTCCTGCGGGATGTTGGGCTGTACCAACGACACGGCCAGTTCGCCCGCCGGCTGGGTGAATGCCCCGGGCAGCGCCTGGCCGGCGGCGATGAGCACCACCACCAGGCCCAGCAGCCGCCAGGCGCGGGCCGCCAGGGCGGCCGCGACCAGCGCGGACAACGCCGTGATGCCGTAGACGCCGATCCATGGGGCGAACACGGCCAGCGGCCCTTGTGTGTGGGCGTAACCGCTGGCGATCCAGGGGAAGCCGGTCAGCAGCGTGGCACGCGCGAGTTCCGCACCGAGCCACAGCGCCGCAAAGGCCAGCGCTCGCGCCCATGCCGGGCCCGCCAGCCGGGCCGCCAGACCCAGGCCCAGCGCGTAATACAGGGAGAGGAAGGTCGCCAGCAACAGCACCGCCAGGGCGGATACCGCCCCGGGCAGATGCCCGAAATCATGCATGCTGATGTAGAGCCACCACAGCCCTGACGCCAGCCAGCCGATGCCGAACAACGCCCCCAGCAGCGCGGCGCGGCGCGGGCGCGCGTCCAGCGAGGCCCAGAACAGCCAGGCCAGGGCGAGCGGTTGCAGCCACCAGGCGGGGCTGGGCGCAAACGCACCGGTATGCAGCACGCCCGCCAGCAGGGCGAGCAGGGGATGGCGCAGGGCGGGCAGCCGCGGCTGCCCGGGCTGCCCGAGAGAGAGACCGGACACCACCATCAGCCGGTGTTGTCGTCAGCTTCCGAGGCGTGGACGCGGGTCACCTTGAACCAGCGCACCGCACCGCCGCGGTTGATCATCACCGAGAAGCGCAGGCCGGCGGATTCCACCGTTTCGCCGCGGCGCGGCACACGGCCATGCTCGTGGGCCACCAGGCCGCCGATGGTGTCGAAATCTTCGTCCGACAGGCTCAGCCCGAAGGCGTCGTTGACGGCACTGATGGTGGCATCCCCCGCCACGCGGAAGCTCCCGTCGGCCAGCGTGTAGATGCCGGCGTCGCCGTCACCCACGTCGAATTCATCCTCGATCTCGCCGACGATTTCCTCCAGCACATCCTCGATGGTGATGAGGCCGGCGGTGTTGCCGAACTCGTCGATGACGATGGCCAGATGGTTGCGGTTGGAGCGGAAATCCCGCAGCAGCTCGTTCAGGCCCTTGCTTTCGGGCACGAAAACTGCCGGGCGCAGCAGGGCCCGCAGGTTCAGCTCAGGCGCCCGCTGGAGCTTGAGCAGATCCTTGGCGAGCAGGATGCCGATGATGTTGTCCCGTTGGCCGTCGTAGACGGGGAAGCGGGAATGGCCGGTGTCGATCACCGCCGCCAGCAGCTCGTCCACGGTCGCGTGGATGTCCAGCTGATCCATGCGGGGGGCCGCCACCATCACATCGCCGGCGCTCAGTTCGGCCATGCGGAGCACGCCTTCGAGCATCTGGCGGGATTCGGGTGCGATGAGCTCACGCTCTTCGGCTTCGGCGAGGGTTTCGATCAGCTCGCTGGTGGAATCCGGGCCGGGATGGAGGAATTCAAGTACGCGGTCCAGCAGACCGCGATGGTCGTTGCCACGCCCGCCATGTTTGGCGGGCCGACTAGGCTGAGGTTCAGACACTGCAGTGTGTGCCGTCGTTGATGAGGCGCCAGAATAACCGATTGACATTGCGATTCGCTTGAACCACAGTCTTTCGCCCCCATTTGTCGGGCCCAAGCTTTCTACTTTTGCGGTACACCATGTCGACAGCAGCATCGAATGAACAGGTTTCTGGCCCGGCCGGAGCATCCCCCACGGGCGCCGGCGGGCTGATCCCGGCGACCATCCTCACGGGCTTCCTGGGCGCCGGCAAGACAACGCTGCTCAAGCGTGTGCTGACGGAGGCCCATGGCCAGAAGATCGCCGTGATCGAAAATGAGTTCGGCGAGGAGAACATCGACAACGACATCCTGGTCAGCGAGACCCAGGAGCAGATCATCCAGCTGAGCAACGGCTGCGTGTGCTGCACCATCCGCGAGGATCTGCGCACCACCTTGACCGATCTGGCCCAGAAACGCCGCAAGGGCGAGCTGGACTTCGAACGGGTGGTGATCGAGACCACCGGCCTGGCGGACCCCGGCCCGGTCGCCCAGACCTTCTTCATGGATGACGAGATCGCGGAGACCTTCCTGCTGGACTCCATCCTCACGTTGGTAGACGCCAAGCATGCGGGCGACCAACTGGACAGCCGCCAGGAGGCCCGCCGCCAAGTCGGCTTTGCGGACCAGATCTTCCTGAGCAAGACCGACCTGGTGGACGAAGCGGCGGTGGACGCCTTGGGGCACCGCCTCAAGCACATGAACCCGCGTGCGCCGCAGCGCCGGGTGCATTTTGGTGAGGTTTCCATTGCCGAGGTCTTTGACCTGCGGGGCTTCAACCTGAATGCCAAGCTGGAGATCGACCCTGAATTCCTGAACGTGGACGAACATGACCATGGTCATGACCACGATCACGGGCACGACCACCATGATCACGACCATGCGCCGGGCGAGCACTGCGATCACCCGCATCATCACCACCATGATGACGACGTGAAGTCCTTCGTTTTCCGCTCGGACCGGCCCTTCAACCCGGCCAAGCTGGAAGATTTCCTGGGCGCCATCGTGCAGGTCTACGGCCCGAAGATGCTTCGTTACAAGGGTGTCCTGAATATGAACGGGACTGACAAGAAGGTCATCTTCCAGGGTGTGCACCAGTTGATGGGTTCGGATCTGGGTCCGAAGTGGATGCCTGGGGAAGAAAGGATCAGCAAGCTGGTTTTCATTGGGATCGACCTTCCCAAAGACATCCTTCTCCAGGGGCTGGAAGGCTGCCTGGCTTAGTGACACACTCGCTGACCGGCCGATGGGGTGCGGACGTGGCTACAATCCGCCGCGCCCATCCTCGGTACGGGAGGGACAACCTGTGCAGGAGTTGGCACGAACGCGTGATTCCTGCCCAGATGAGCTGCCATGACACCCCGACCCGAGCGGGATGGGTGCCAGGGCGGCGGGTTGTCCCGCACCACAAGCAGGTATAAAGAGCCGCTAGGAGAGTGAACGTGAGCAAGACCCCGGCCTCCAAGACCTCGGCGCCGAAAGCAGGCGCAAAGGTTGCCAAGCCTGAGGCGGCCAAGGCCGCCAATGCCGCTGACGCCCCCGTAGCGGACGCTCCCGATAGCTCGGTCGCCACGCTGGACGCCCCCGTCCAGCGCCCGACCGCCACCTCAACCTCGAATCAGAACAACCGCACCGCCGTGAAAGCCGACCCCAAACTCGCCAATGCCTGGAAATCCAAGCCCGGTGCCGAACTGACTGACGCTGAAGTACTTGCCATGCCGGACGGCGAGTACATGAACGACAAACAGGTGGAATTCTTCCGCGCCAAGTTGACGCAACTCAAGGAAGATATCTTGTCCAATGCGGGCGAGACCACAGAGCATCTCCGTGAAGACACCTCCATCGTCCCTGATCCGGCCGACCGTGCCACGATTGAGGAAGAACATGCGTTGGAGCTGCGCACCCGCGACCGCGAGCGCAAATTGCTCAAGAAGATCATGCAATCGCTGACCCGCCTGGACAGTGGCGAATATGGTTACTGCGACGAGACCGGTGAACCGATCGGCCTGGGCCGTCTGATTGCACGGCCGACGGCGACCTTGTCGCTGGAAGCGCAGCAGCGCCGCGAGCTCAAGCAGAAGATGTTCGGGGACTGAGCCTCCCCTTTTCCTGACTGTTCTGACCGCTGCCCAGCCCAGAGACTGTTCCGAGACTGCCCAGAGAGACGCCACCCAGCATGACCGATCCCACCACCAAAGACGGCGAGAGCTTCTTCCGCAAGGTGGCGCGTTTTGTCGCCAACCCGACGACCGACTGGGCAGAAATCAACTCTCGCCAGGACGATCCAGAGGCTGACGCGGCCAAGGCGGAGCTGCGGGCGATGGTTGAGCGCAAGCGGCGCAATGACTTCGTGCGCAAGCGCGAGCTGGACATGCTTCGCCGCATCCGCCGCGAGGGCTTGACGCCCGAGCAGCTGGCGGCGCTGGGGGGCCATGCCACCTCGGGCATTGACGAGCTGGGCCGTATCAGCGAGATCAACGGCAGCCAGACCAGCATCAAGACCAAGATCGACCAGATCGAGCAGCAGATGGTGGGTGAGAGCTTTGCACCGACGCAGGTGCAAGGTCAGCATCCGCCCGCCTTCTTTGAGACCAGCACCCGTCCGGTCAATTTCAACGCCACGCTGCCGGCGGACCAGATTGGTGCGCGCTCACCGGATTTCGCCTCGCCCGCCGGTGCCGAGCGCCACGTGCCTGCGCCGGCATCCGCCTCGGCCGGCACGGGACTGTCGCCGCAAAGTGCGGCCGCAGCGGCCCCGATTCCCGACCCCAAGCAGGCCATCCCGACGCTGAGCTTCCACGTGGCCGACCCGAACGAGGTCGAGGTCAACGAGGTGGTGCACGACGCCGAACTGGACGAGGCGGTCATTGCCTTTGCCAATGGCGACTACGAGCACTGCGAGCGCAGCCTGGCGGACCTGACGCGGGAAGGTGGCGCGCGGCATGTGCATGCCGAGACCTGGCTGGTGCTGTTCGATCTGTATCGGGCCACTGGGCAGCAGGGCAAGTTCGAGCAACTCGCCAACGACTACGCCCAGCAGTTCGGGCTTTCCTCCCCGCAATGGTTCTCGCTGCCCAAGCTGGTGGCGGAGGCCGTGCAGCAGGAGCGTGCGCCGCGCGGCCAGGCCAACTCGGTGGCGTGGTCGTCGCCTGAATATCTGGACGTGGACGGCGTGCTGCAGATGCGCAACCGCTGCGAAAACCTTCCGCTTCCCTGGGTGCTGGACTGGCAGAACCTGCGCCAGATCGATCCGGAAGCCTGTGCACGCCTGCGTGAAGTGTTTCGTGCGTGGGCACCTCAGGCGCTGGACCTGCGCTGGCTGGCTGGTGACCACCTGTTCCAGATCCTGAAGGATCAGGCGCCGGTGGGCGCACGGGATGCCGACCCTGTTTATTGGATGGTGCGCCTGGAGGCCTTGCGCCTGGCCAATCGCCCGGACCAGTTCGACGAAGTCGCCATCGATTACTGCGTCACCTACGAAGTTTCGCCGCCCTCCTGGGAAAAGGCTGAGGCGCATGTGCGGGTCAGCGGCAACAGCCTCTCGACCAGTTCGCCGGTGCCGTCGGTGCTTCCCGCGATGGATACTGGCATCAGTTTCCTTGAGTCGACGATCACTGACGCGCTCAGCACGGCGGCCCAGATGGAGCTGTCCGGCCAGCTCAGTGGCGACATCAGTGAGACCTTGAAGCTCATGACCGAGCAACTGGGCCCGGCCTCGCTGGTCAACATTGCCTGCCCCAAGCTGATCCGTTTGGACTTCATGGCGGCTGGCGACCTGTTGAACTGGGTACTGGCCCGCCGCAGCGAAAACCGCGCGGTGCAATTCACTGACGCCCACCGCCTGGTGGCCTTGTTCTTTGGTGCCATGGGCATCAACGAACATGCGCGCGTCAAGGTCCGCCACGTTTAAGGCCGCAGCAAGACTGGTCTTTCTCTCCCCATCGTCACAGTGGTGATGAAACAGCATGCGCTGGCCAGTTCGGTGGAGCATGCCCGCCTCAAGGTCACCCCGGTTAGGGCGTCAGCGAGATTTTTCCTTCGTTTTCCGTTGCTCACGGTGGTGATGGAGCGGCATGCGGTGGCCTGTTGGGTGGGTGTGGGAGGAGCCGAGGAGCGGAGGAAGTCGGGGGGCGCGCGGAGCGCGCATCAATAACTGACTAGAGGGCCCGTCTGTTTGAGCGAAACGAGCCGAAGGTGAGAGAAGCGAGTTGGGCCCGCCCCGACTTCTGAGCACCGGAGGGGAGTTCTGAGGGCGGAGCCCTCAGAACCTCCGTATTCACCCACCCAACAGGCCACCGCATGCTGCGGAGCGCGCCGGCCGCGGCGACTGGCGCCCATCCTGGCGCGCTCTGGCGCACTTTCGCGCAACTTGCAGCGCTCCCCGGAAGCACCGATCATCCCGCCCAAGCGTGCTGTCGCGGCATGAGACCCCGGCTCGAATAGCGCCTCCGAGGCCCCAGTCAGCCACACGCACAACCCGGCATACGCACAACCCGCCCCAAAAGCGGCCCAAAAACCGGCCGCCCCCCAGCCCCCACCCCTTGTGATCCGACTCTCAGCCCCCCAGTTGAGAGAGTCATGACACCCAGCCCCGCCATGTCACAAGAATCTTCTCCATTGCCGCCGTACCACGGCACCACCATCGTCAGTGTCCGCCGCGGCAACCAGGTTGCCATTGGTGGCGATGGTCAGGTGACCTTGGGCACCATTGTGGTCAAGTCGACGGCTCGCAAGGTCCGCAAGCTCTACAAGGACCAGGTCCTGGCCGGCTTCGCTGGTGCCACGGCTGACGCCTTCACGCTCTTTGAGCGTTTCGAGTCCAAGCTCGAAAAGCACAACGGCCATCTGGTCCGTGCGGCGGTGGAGCTCACCCGCGACTGGCGAACTGACCGTGTGCTGCGTCGGCTGGAGGCCATGCTGGCCGTCGCCGACCGTACGGCTTCGCTCATCATCACCGGCAATGGTGACGTTCTGGAGCCTGAGCAGGGCATTGTGGCCATCGGGTCTGGCGGCGCCTATGCCCAGGCGGCGGCCAAGGCGCTGCTCAACCACAGCGAACTCAGTGCTGCCGACATCGTCAAGCAGTCCCTCGTCATTGCGGGGGAAATCTGCATCTATACCAATGGCAACCACACGTTGGAGGTGTTGGAGTGAGCAGTATGACGCCTCAGGAAATTGTCTCTGAACTGGACCGACACATCGTCGGGCAAGGGGACGCCAAACGTGCGGTCGCCATCGCCTTGCGCAACCGCTGGCGCCGCCAGCAGGTGGACGACAAGCTGCGCGGCGAGATCACGCCCAAGAATATTCTCATGATCGGCCCCACCGGTGTGGGCAAGACCGAGATCGCGCGCCGCCTGGCCAAGCTGGCCGACGCGCCCTTCATCAAGGTCGAGGCCACCAAGTTTACGGAGGTGGGCTACGTCGGCAAGGACGTCGACAGCATCGTGCGCGACCTCGTCGACATCGCCGTCAAGCAAGAACGCGAGCGCCAGATGCGCTTGCAGCGCACCCGCGCCGAAGACGCCGCCGAGGAACGCCTCCTCGACGCCCTCGTCCCCCCGCCCCGCTCCACCGGCTTCACCCCCTCCGAGCCCACCAGTGCCAGCGGCACCGGTGAAAGCACCGCCCGCCAGGTCATGCGCAAGCGCCTGCGCGAGGGCTCGATGGACGACAAGGAAATCGAGATCGAACTCGCCGAGCCCAAGCCGACCATGGAAATCATGGGCCCGCAGGGCATGGAAGAAATGGCCGAGCAGCTCAAGGGCATGTTCTCCCAGATGGGCCAGGCGCGCCGCAAGACGCGCAAGTTGCGCATCGGTGAAGCCATGAAGCTGCTGGTCGAGGAAGAGGCCGCCAAGCTCGTCAATGAGGACGAGATGAAGACCACCGCCCTGGCCAACGCCCAGGAGAACGGCATCGTCTTCATCGACGAGATCGACAAGGTGGCCAGCCGCGCCGAACATGGTGGCGCCGATGTCTCCCGCCAGGGTGTGCAGCGCGACCTGCTGCCGCTGGTGGAAGGCACCACCGTCAACACCAAGTACGGCATGGTGAAGACGGACCACATCCTCTTCATTGCCTCCGGCGCCTTTCACCTCAGCAAGCCCAGCGACCTCATTCCGGAGCTGCAGGGCCGCTTCCCCATCCGTGTGGAACTCAAGTCGCTGTCCGTGGCGGACTTCGAGGCCATTCTCTCCAGCACCCATGCCAGCCTGGTCAAGCAATACCAGGCCCTGCTGGCCACCGAAGGCCTGACACTGGAGCTGGGCGCGGACGGCATCCGCCGTCTGGCCGAGATTGCCTTCGAGGTGAACGAGCGCACCGAGAACATCGGCGCCCGCCGCCTCTCCACCGTGCTGGAACGCCTGCTGGACGACATCAGCTTCGATGCCCATAAGCATGCCGGGCAGACCGTCACGCTCGACGGCAAGGCGGTGGACGAGAAACTGGGCGCACTGGCCCAGAACGAAGACTTGAGCCGGTTCATTCTGTGAGGGCGAACACCACTGGGCGCGGCGCGCTTCAATAACGACTTTCCACAGTCTCGTCGCGGAAAAAACAACGCCAGGGCCACACCCTGGCGTTTTTTCTATGGGCGTGAGTTCGGAAATGCCTACAGTCCGCCGCCAGCGCTCCCACCCGGATCGCGCTGATCACGCCCGGACAACCGCCGTGGCCCCTCGCCCGTTTGAATGATCATGATTGACGACGCCCCCCGACGAGAAGTCCTGGCACGCCTGCGGCGTGCTGAAACCGAGCATGAAGCTAAGGTGCTGCTGGCGGTGGAGTCCGGCAGCCGCGCGTGGGGATTTGCGTCGCCGAACAGCGACTATGACGCGCGCTTCATCTATGTGCACCGCCCCGAGCGTTACCTCTCGGTCGGGTTGGAAGAGATGCGCGACGTCATCGAATACCCCATCGTGGATGAAATGGACATCAACGGCTGGGACCTGCGCAAGGCGCTGCGGCTGTTCTGGAAGTCCAACCCCGGCTTCGTGGAGTGGATCCAGTCGCCCATCGTGTACGAGAAGGCCGGCAGCTTCCACCGCCGCGCCTTGGCGCTGCTGCCCACCGTCTACTCGGTGGAACGGGGCATCTATCACTACCGCAGCATGGCGCAGACGAACTTCCGCGCCGCCTTGCAGAACGAGCAGGTGCCGCTGAAGAAGTACTTCTACGTGCTGCGGCCGCTGCTGTCCGTGCGGTGGCTGGAGCGTTACCAGCGGCCGGCGCCGATCGAATTCCGGCGGCTTCTGGAGATGGCGGAGAAGGAGCCCGGCCTGGTGTCGGCGATCCATGATCTGCTGGCCCTCAAGGAGGCCTCACCCGAGATGGGGCTTTCGCCCCGGGTGCCGCCCATTCAGCGCTTCATCGAACAAGAACTGGAACGGCTGGAAGCGGTTCGCCCGGAGCCGCAGCAGCGCTCGGAGGTGGAGCCCCTGCTGTCCGAACTGTTCCGGACGGTGCTGCAGGAAACCTGGGGCTGAATCAGGTCACAGGGCCAGGCGGTGCGACTGCAGCGCCAGCAGGCCATCGAAGATGAGCGAGTCGATCAGCTCATGCGGGATGTCCAGCGCCGGCGATACCTTCCAGCCTGCGCCACCGGTCATCAGCGTGACCGGCTCCTGGCCGCAATGCTTCACGATGTGGCGGTGCATGCGCTCGATGGCGCCAGTGATGGCGTAGTTGCCGCCGCTGGTCAGCGCGTCCGACGTGTTGGTGGGGAACTCCCGCACCTCGCCGGTCGGCACGCGCAGGCCGGCCGTGCCGCCTTCCAGCGCGCGCAGCATGATGCCGTGGCCCGGCAGGATCAGGCCGCCCAGGAAGCGGCCGTCGGCATCCAGCGCATCCACTGTCACCGCCGTGCCCACCATCACGACCAGCGCGGGCCGGGGCGCATGCCCCTGGCTTCGGGCCAGCACATGGTGGCGGGCCCCGATCAGGGCGACAAAACGGTCGGTGCCCAGGCGGTTGGGATGGTCATAACCATTGATCACACCGCCGGCCTGGGCGGACGAGGCCACCCAGCGCGGCTCCAGGTCCCAGAGCTCCTCGAGCTGCTCTTCCACGCGGTAGCGCATGCCGTCGCCCGCCACGTTGCAGCCCAGCAGGCTGCCAGGCGTGGCCAGGCGGGCCCAGTCGTGCTCGGCCAGCTTCTCGATGTTTTCCAGGAATTGGGCGCCGTGGGCCAGCATGGGGCTGCCCGGCTGAGGCCCGGCATACAGCGCCCATTTCAGGCGGGTGTTACCGATGTCGATGGCCAAAAAGCTCATAAGTTCACGCGCTGTCTGCGACAGGCGGCAGGTTAGCAGCGTTTGCCCTCAAGACGGGGCCCAACAGGTCGATGAGACTCGTGTTGGGGAGTTGTCTCAGTTTCAGGCACCCTTCCCTTGCCAGGGCCAGCCCGGCCCGGGCATTCTCGAAAGCATGCTGCCGATGAAGTTCTCAATCGCCACCCGTCTATGGATTCCTGTGCTGGTGATGGCGGTGATGACCGTCCTCATGGCTGTGGGGGCCGCCGTGCGAACGCGGGCCCTGCTGGCTGTCTCCCAGGTGACGCAGGAAAAACAACAGCAACGCTTCGAGCTGGCCCTGCGCTGGCGCGGGCTGACCGAGGCCAACGCCAGCCGGGTGCAGGGTGGCCTGGCTGCCAACGACATGAGCGTGACCGATGCGCTCAAGGCCGACATCGCCCGCACCACGGACACCATCAACGAGGTCCAGAAGCAGCTGGAGGCGCTGGCCGATGATGCGGCCGACAAAACCGCCATGGCCACCATCGCCGAGCGCCGCAAGGCCTACATTGCCGCGCGCAACGAGGCCGGCAAGCTGAAGGCGGATGGCCAGGTGGACGGCTCCCACACCGCGCTGAAGCAGAAGGTGGTGCCCGCCATCGAGCAATACCTGGCGGCGCAGCAGGCCTTTGTGCAGCTGCAGCAGGGCAAGGCCACCGCACTGCGGGAGGCGGCCGGCGCGGAGCGCATGCGCACGGTCTGGACCGTGGCGGGCGTGATGGGCCTGATCGTGGCGCTGCTGGCCGTGGCCACGGCCTATTTTGTGCGCACGATCTCGCAGCCGCTCAAGCAGTTGGTCCGGCAGGCGGAGCGCATCGGCGAAGGGGACCTGTCGGACCAGGCACCCGCGCTGCGGGGAGATGAGATTGGTGAGGTGCAGCAGGCGCTGCAACAGATGACGGCCTCGCTGCGAACGGTGATCCTGGGTTTTCGCAGCAGCGTGGACAGCATGCAGACGGCCAGCCAGGAAATTGCCAGCGGCAATACCGACCTGAGCCACCGGACCGAGCAGACGGCGTCCAACCTGCAGCAGGCTTCGTCGTCGCTGGCGCAGCTGACGGGCACCGTGCAGCAGAGCGCCGACAGCGCCCGCACCGCCAACCAGTTGGCCGGCAGCGCCGCCGAGGTGGCGCAGCGCGGTGGCGTGGTGGTGGGCCAGGTGGTGGGCACCATGGGCGAGATCGACACCAGTGCCAAGAAGATCAACGACATCATCGGTGTCATCGACGGCATTGCCTTCCAGACCAACATCCTGGCGCTGAATGCGGCCGTGGAGGCGGCACGGGCGGGCGAGCAGGGGCGCGGATTTGCGGTAGTGGCCAGCGAGGTGCGTGCCCTGGCGCAACGCAGCGCGGGGGCCGCCAAGGAAATCAAGTCGTTGATCGGTGAGAGCGTCTCCAAGGTGGAGGCGGGTTCGCAACTGGTGCGCGAGGCCGGCGCCACCATGCAGGAAATCGTCGCCAGTGTGCAGCGGGTCTCTGACATCATCAGCGAGATCAGTGCCAGCACGGTGGAACAGAGCCAGGGCATCGGGCATGTGAATGGCGCGGTGGCCCAGCTGGACCAGATGACGCAGCAGAACGCGGCGCTTGTGGAGCAGTCGGCAGCGGCGGCGGAGTCCGTGAACGAGCAGGCGCGCCGGCTCACCGGGCTGGTGGCGCATTTCCGGATGCAGGGTGGGGCGCTGGCACGGGCGCCATTGGGCAGCCCTGCCCCGTCGCCTGTACGGTCATCGGCGCCCTCCCCCGCCGCAACCGCCGCAACCGCATCATCGACCGTACCGCGGTCCTCATTGGCAAAGGCAACTCCAAAGGCCGCTCCGGCGCCGATCAAGGCCAAGACCCACACGGCCAAGACGCCCGCAGTGGGGAGTAGCGCGGCCCCCGCTCGCGCTACACCGCCCAAGGCAGTGGCGGTGCCCAAGCCCCAGGCGCCCTCCCCCGTCGCGCCGCCGAACGACAGCGACTGGGAAACCTTCTGACAAACCTTCTGACAAACCTTCTGACAAACGCGCGCCGCCCGGGTCAGGGGCGTGCGTTCACGCCGCCTGGACGGTCCGGGCCGCCTGACTGCTGGCCTTGACCAGGGGAGGCGTGCTGGCGGGCTCGGTGTCGCCTGGGTTCGCAGCAGGCAGCCCCGCCTGTTCTCGCCATTGGGACGACAGGGCCACCACCGTGCCGATCACCAGCAACGCCGGGCTTTGCATGCCGTGCGCCTCGATATCCGCAGGCAGGTCCGCCAGCGTGGTGAAACACTCGCGCTGCCGGGGCGTATGGGCCGCGCTGACGATGACTGCGGGCGTCTGCGCCGCGAGCCCGCCTGCCATCAAGGCCTGGCTGATCTCGCCCGCCCGTGTCAGGCCCATGTAGACCACCAGCGTCAGCCGGCTGCGGGCCAGCGCGGCCCAGTCAGGCAAGGTGCCGTGTTCGCCGTTGTGGCCGGTGACAAAGGCCACACCCGGCGTGCAGCGCCGGTCGGTGACCGGCACCCCCACGGCGGCAGGCGCGGCCAGGCCCGCGGAGAGCCCGTTGATCACCTCGACGGCCAGCCCCGCCTCGCGCAGCGCATCCACCTCTTCGCCGCCACGGCCGAATACAAACGGATCGCCGCCCTTGAGGCGCACCACGCGCGCGCCGGCACGGGCCTCCCGAATCATGAGCTCATGGATGAAGCGCTGCTCGGTAGAGACACAGCCCCCCCGCTTGCCCACCCGCAGCACACGGGCCTGCGGCGGCACGCAGGCCAGCACACGGGCGTCGACCAGGTCGTCGGTGAGCACCACCTCGGCCTGTTGCAGGCGCTTCAGCGCCTTGATGGTGAGCAGTTCCGGATCCCCGGGGCCGGCCCCGACCAGAGAAACCACCGGCAACGATGGGGCGGTCAAGTTGGCTTGTGTCATGTCACTTCCTCGGTCGATTGCACCCAGCGGCGCAGCGTGGGCAGGCAGGAGCCGCATTGCGTGCCGCAGCGCAGCGCCGCCTGCAGCCCGGCCAGACGTTCGGCCGGGCTGCCCGCTGGCTGGCGGGCGAGGCAGGCCTTGATCGCGTCTTCTCTCACATCCAGACAGTTGCAGACCTGCGGGCTTTGCTGCGGCGTCGGTTGATCCGCGTCCTGCGCCAGCAGGCGGCGGCCGAAGGGCGCCACTGGTGTCTGCTCACGCCAGAGCGTGTCCAGCCAGTTGGCCTGGGCGCCCTCACCCACACGCAGCAGGGCCTGCAAACGGGCTTGGGCCCCCTCGCCAGCCAGCCTGAGCAGGCGGCTGCGGCCACGGCGGCCGTCGGCATAACGCAGCACCCCCACGCCATTCAACTGCAGCACGCTGGCCAGGGCCTGCACCACCGTGGCCGGGGGTTGATCGGCAAAGGCCAGGTCCAGAATCCAGCCCTCCTGACTGCCATCACCCACCGCCGGCAGGCAACTGGCATAGGCGGCTTCATCCATCAGGCCCCGCAGTTGGCTGCGCAGCACGGCGCCTTCGCCGGGCGCAACCCAGGCCGCCCCCACCACGCGCCACGGCAGGTCCACTGCCTCCACCGAGATCGCCGCGAACTTGAGCTCCGGCTGGCGGGCATCCGGACAGAAGGCGGGTTGGGTGATCGCATTGACCCCGGCCTGCCCCTGGCCGCCGAGGAACTCGCTGCCCCAGTGCATCGGCATCCAGGCGCCTTGCGGCGGCAGTCGGTCATCGCCTCGCAACGGCACGATCAACGGGCCACGCCGTGATTGCACACGCACCAGCGCGCCTTCTTCCAGGCGACGGCGCGCCATGTCGGCCGGGTGCATGCTCAAGGCGGGCGACGGCTCGCCGGCAAACAACCGGGGCACGACGCCACTGCGGCTCATGCCGTGCCATTGGTCGCGCAGGCGGCCGGTGGTGAGCGCCAGGGGGTAACGCGCGTCCTGGGCTTCCGCCGTCGGCACAAAGGGCTTGGTGATGAAGCGCGCGCGGCCGTCGGCATGGGCGAAGCGGCCGTCTTCGTAGAGACGGGCCTGGCCGGCCGTGGCGCCTTCGGGCCAGGGCCACTGTGCGGGCGCGGCTTCGAGCATCGGATAGCTCAGGCCGGTGATGTCCAGGTCCCGTCCCCGCGTGGCGGCACGGTGCTCTTCCCACAATTGCTCGGCACGGTCCCACGCAAACAGGCTGGGCCGCCCAGGCCGCAACGCGGCCTGCATGCGCAGCGCCACGTCCCGCACGATGCGCCAGTCCTCGCGGGCCTCGCCGGCCGGCGGCAGGGCGGCCCTTACGCGGCTGATGCGGCGTTCGCTGTTGGTGACCGTGCCCTCCTTCTCCGCCCAGGTGGCAGCGGGCAGCAGGACGTCGGCGAAGTCGGCCGTGGCGGTGCCGCTGAAGGCCTCCTGCAGGATCACCAGCTCGCAGCGCGACAGGGCCGCGCGCACCAGCGCCTGGTCCGGGAGCGACTGCGCCGGGTTGGTGCAGGCAATCCACAGGGCCTTGATCTCACCACGTGCGGCCGCCTGGAACATCTCCACGGCGGTCTTGCCCGGCGTCTCCGGCAAGGGGTCACTGCCCCACAGGCGGGCCACCTCGTGACGGTGCGCCTCGACGGCCGGGTCACGATGCCCCGGCAGCAACGAGGCCATGCCGCCACTTTCTCGGCCGCCCATGGCGTTGGGCTGGCCGGTCAGCGAGAACGGGCCCGCCCCCGGGCGACCGATCTGGCCGGTGGCCAGATGCAGGTTGATCAGCGCCGTGTTCTTGGCGGTACCGCTGCTGCTCTGGTTCAGGCCCATGCAATACAAGGACAAGGTGGCGGGCGAGCGGGCGAACCACTGCGCGGCCTCCAGGATCTGCGCTTCCTTCAGGCCGGTGAGCCGCGCCGATTCAGTGGGCGTCATGGTGCGGACCAGCGCCTTCAGCGTGTCAAAACCGGCCGTGTGCTGGTCGATGAAGTCACGATCGATCCAGCCTTCCCAGATGCAGGCATGCAGCATCCCCTGGAACAGCGCCACATCGCTGCCGGGCCGCAAGGCCAGGTGCAGGTCGGCAAACTCGGCGGTCTCGGTGCGGCGTGGGTCCACCACGATGATCTTCATGTGCGGCCGCGCCGCGCGGGCGGCCTCGATGCGGCGGAACAGGATGGGGTGGGCCCAGGCCGTATTGGAGCCGGCGATGAACAGGCAGTCCGCCTGTTCCAGGTCTTCATAACAGGCCGGCGGCGCATCCGCCCCCAGCGATTGCTTGTAGCCCACCACCGCAGCGCTCATGCACAGGCGCGAGTTGCTGTCGATGTTGTTGGTGCCGACCAGGCCACGCGCGAGCTTGTTGAACGCGTGATAGTCCTCGGTGAGCAACTGGCCGGAAATGTAGAAGCCGATGGCATCCGGACCATGGGCCGTGTGGATGGCCAGCAACTGGTCGGCGATGCGCTGGGTGGTGGTGTCCCAGTCCAGCGGGGCCGGCGAGGACGCGCGCGAGGCCCGCCAGGCCGGGTGCAGCAGGCGTTGATGCTGCCGGACCAGCGGCGTGGCGGTCAGGTGCAGCGTCGCGCCCTTGGTGCAGAGCCGGCCCGCATTGGCGGGATGGTCCGGATCGCCGCGCACGCCGGTGACGCGATCCCCATCCGCATCATGGGTCGAGTCGATCAGCACGCCACAGCCCACACCGCAGTAGGGACAGGTCGATCGCGTGGTGCGGTTCATGGCGGCGGCGCCTCGGCTCAGCAGCTCACCCGGGTGCAGGGACCGGCCTTGACCGGCGGCAGGTCGATGCCAACCGTGTCCAGCTCCTCGCGGTCCAGCATCACCTGGCCGTCTTCGACCCGCACCTGGAAGACCGGCGTGTGGCCCTCATCCGGTTCGCGGGCACAGCCGCTGTCAAAGGCGATGGTCCAGTTGTGCAGCGGGCAGGCGACCGCGTTGCCGAACACGATGCCCTGGCTGAGTGGGCCGGCCCGGTGGGGGCAACGGTCCAGCAGCGCATGCACCTGGTCGTCCGAGGTGCGAAACAGCGCGACCTCCGGCCCCTGGGCGCGGCTGACGCGGCGGGCCCCCAGCACGGGGATGTCGGTGACGGCGCAGATGGTGATCCAGGAAGACATGGGGGACCTCAGGGTTCTCAGTGGGTTGGCGAAGGGCTAGCGGTCGGCGGTGGCAGCGACGGCATCGCTCACCACCGAGGTGGAGGGTGCACCGGTGGCGGTGGGGTTGGTGCCGGGCACCGACAACGCCGGCAACGCATCGAACTGCCGCAGGTCCACCTGCGCCTTGCTGAATTCGAACCAGGGATCGGGCTCACCATCCAGCGCAAACTGCAGCTCCGCCCAGAGCGCCTTGCGGCCCTCATGGTCCTCGAGGATGTGCTTCTTCACATGGTCCAGCCCCACACGGCTGACGTAGTGCACGGTGCGCTCCAGGTACCAACCCTCCTTGCGGTAGAGCTGCATGAAGGCCCCGGTGTATTCCAGCACCTCCTCGGCGGTCTTGAGCTTGGTGAAGAAGTGGGCCACCTCGGTCTTGATGCCACCGTTGCCGGCGATGTACATCTCCCAGCCGGAATCGACGCCGATGATGCCGACGTCCTTGATGCCGGCCTCGGCGCAGTTGCGCGGGCAGCCGCTGACGGCGTACTTGACCTTGTGGGGCGCATACATGCGCCACATGGCGCGTTCCAGGTCCTTGCCCATCTGGGTGCTGTCCTGGGTGCCCATGCGGCACCATTCAGAGCCCACGCAGGTCTTCACCGTGCGCAGCGCCTTGGCATAAGCATGGCCGCTGGGCATGCCGATGTCCCGCCAGACATGGACCAGGTCCTCCTTCTTCACGCCCAGCAGGTCGATGCGCTGGCCGCCGGTGACCTTGACGGTCGGGATCTTGTATTTGTCCACCGCGTCGGCGATGCGGCGCAACTCGTCGGCACTGGTCTCGCCGCCCCACATCCGCGGGATGACCGAGTAGGTACCGTCCTTCTGGATATTGGCGTGGCTGCGTTCGTTGATATAGCGCGACTGCGGATCGTCCTGGGCCTCCTTGGGCCAGGAGGAGATCAGGTAGTAGTTGAGCGCCGGGCGGCAGGTGGCGCAGCCGTTGGGGGTCTTCCAGTTCAGGCGCTCGAAGACATCGGCCATGCGGACCAGGTGCTCATCGAAGATGGCATCGCGCACTTCCTGATGGCTCTTCTCGGTGCAGCCGCAGATGGCCTTTTTCTTGGGCGTGGCGGAGTAGTCGCCACCGGCGGTGAACATCAGCAGCTGCTCCACCAGGCCGGTGCAGGAGCCGCAGGAGGCGCTGGCCTTGGTGTGTTTCCTCACCTCTTCCAGGGTGAACAGGCCCTTGTCCTTGATGGCCTTGCAGATGCTGCCCTTGTTGACACCATTGCAGCCGCAGACCTCGTCGCTGTCGGCCATGGCGGCAGCCTTGTTGTGGCCCTGGTGGCCAACGTCGCCGATGTTGCTCTCGCCGAACATCAGCTTGTCGCGGATGTCGCCAATCTTGCGGCCATCACGCAGCAGCTTGAAGTACCAGCTTCCGTCCACCGTGTCGCCATACAGGCAGGCGCCCACCAGTTGGTCGTCCTTGATGACCAGCTTCTTGTAGACCCCGGCGAAGGGGTCGCTCATCACGATCTCTTCGGTGCCCTCGCCGCCCATGAAGTCCCCGGCGGAGAACAGGTCGATGCCGGTGACCTTGAGCTTGGTGCTGGTCTGGCTGCCCAGGTAGCGGCCGATGCCGAACTGCGCCAGGTGGTTGGCGCAGACCTTGCCCTGCTCGAACAGTGGCGCCACCAGGCCGTAGGCAATACCGCGGTGTGCGGCGCACTCACCCACGGCGTAGATGCGGGGGTCGGTAACGGTCTGCAGCGTGTCGGTGACGACCACGCCACGATGGCAGTGCAGGCCGGCGCTTTCGGCCAGGCTGGTGTTGGGACGGATGCCGGCGGCCATGACCACCAGGTCTGCCGGGATCTCGGTGCCGTCCGAAAAACGCACCGCCAGGACACGGCCGTCGGTGCCGCCGATCAGCGCCTCGGTCTGGGCGCCCAGCTTGAAGCGCAGCCCGCGGTCCTGCAGGGACTTGCGCAGCAGGTCACCGGCCTGATCGTCCAGCTGGCGTTCCATCAGCCAGGCATTGAGGTGGACCACGGTGACCTGCATGCCGCGCAGCATCAGCCCGTTGGCCGCCTCCAGGCCCAGCAGCCCACCGCCGATGACCACGGCATGCTGGTACTTCTGCGCCGCCTCGATCATGGTGTTGGTGTCGGCGATGTCGCGGTAGGCGATGACGCCTTCCAGTTCCTTGCCGGGCACCGGCAGGATGAATGGCGAGGAGCCGGTGGCGATCAGCAGCCGGTCGTAGTCCGCCACCGTGCCATCTTCGGCGATGACCTGCCGGCGCACGCGATCGATCTTCGTGACGCGCTTGCCCAGGTGCAGCGTGATCTGGTTCTCCTCATACCAGGAGACCGGGTTGAGGATGATCTCGTCCAGCGTCTGTTCACCGGCCAGCACGGGGCTCAGGAGGATGCGGTTGTAGTTGGGATGCGGCTCGGCACCGAAGACCGTGACCTCGTACAGGTCCGGAGCGATCTTGAGCAGCTCTTCCAGGGTGCGCACGCCGGCCATGCCGTTGCCCACCATCACCAGCTTCATCTTTTTCATGCGGCACTCTCCATACGGAAGGAGGCCACGGCGGCGGTCTCGCCATGGCCGGTCATCGGATCACCCTTGGCGACCTCGGGCACCACCACGCCACGCGCACGTCCGCCGCGCTCGACCCAGGTGCGGGTCCAGCGCACCTGCATGACGCGCATCACCACCAGCATGGCCAGGCCGAACGCGGCAAACACGACAAAGCCCCAGAGATAGGTGCCGGCGTACTGCCGGGAAATGCCCATCAGGTTGGGCACCGCACCACCGCCCAATGCACCGATCTCGCCGATCATCGAACCGGCGACGGCGGTGGCGGTCGGCCAGCGCAGCGGAACGAGCTGGAACAGCGCGCCGTTGCCCGCCCCCAGCGCAGCAAAACACAGCATCAGCAGTGCGGTGGTCAGCACGAGGGACTGCGCCGACAGCCCGACCAGCACCAGCGAGACACTCACCACGACCAGCACCACGGTGAGGGTGTTCACACCACCCCAGCGGTCCGACATCCAGCCGCCCAGCACGCGTACCGCCGCGCCCATGAAGGCGGCCAGCATGGTGAGCTGCCCGGCCTGCACCTTGGAGACACCGAACTGGTCGTAGTAATAAGTGGGCAGGAAGGTGGTGAGGCCGATGAAACCGCCGAAGGTGACGGCATAGATCAGGCTGAAGGCCCAGCCGTCCTTCTCGACGAGGCAGGCCACGTGGTCGCGCAGCCCGGCATGGGCATCCACATCCGGTGGCTCCTTGGCAAAAACGATCATCACCACCATGGGCACCAGGATGGCCCCGGCCGCGACCGCATAAACGGCCTGCCAGCCGAGCCACTGCGCCAGCGGCGGTGCCAGCAGCACCGACACGGCCGTGCCGACATTGCCCGCCCCCACCAGCCCCATGGCCAGGCCCTTGTAGCGCGGCGGGTACCAGCCCGCCCCCAGCGACAGCGCCACGCCGAAGCTGGCGCCAGCAATGCCCAGCAGCACGCCCATGGCCAGCAGGTCGTTGAAACTCTCGACCATGAAGAAGCCGTAGAGCATGGCCACGGCGATCAGCACCATTTCCACCAGCGTGGCTTTCTTGCGCCCGATGTACTGCGACAGCACCCCCAGCGGAAACCGCATCAGCGCGCCGGCCATGATGGGAATCGACAGCATCAGGCCCTTCTGGGACGCAGTGAGCTGGTAGGCCTCGCTGATGAAGGGCGCCAGCGCCCCATTGAGCACCCAGATACAGCAGGAGCACGCGAAGTACAGGAAGGCGGCGCCCAGGGTGGGCGCGTGGCCTGATCTCAGGAAGGTCCGGAAGAACACTGCCATGGCTGCAAACGCAAAAAGGCCGCGTCGAGCACCAGGCTCGGCGAGGCCGAATGAAGGATGGGACGCCGCAGGGCGGCGAGATGGGGGCGATGGCGGAGCATCGCGGGGCGGGGCGCGTCGTTGCACCCCACCGGTTCTCTCGCAAGTCCTGTGCCATCAGGGGCTGCCCGGACGGGCCTCGCGTCAGGCCCCTTCCCTGCCGTATGCTGCAGCGCTTCCTCGATGGACAGGTTGGACCGCAATCTCTCTCTGTACAGGCCATGATCGCCCCCGCCTCACCGCTGCCCTTGCCCACCGCCCCGACGGCCGACGAAGCGCCCGCGCGCGTCCTGCTGCTGGGCCAGCCATGGCTGGCCAGGGAAGATAAAGGGGCGCCGATGCACTGGATCTGCGCACACCTGCACCAGGACGAGCGCAACAGCCTGGTGCATGCGGTCCAGGCCCATGCCCCCGATGCCCTGCTGCTGCACGCGGACAGCCCGGCGGCACTGGAGGCGTGGCTGGACACCCTGGAAGCCGCCCGGGCGGCAGGTTCGGCCGAGGACGGACGGCAGCTCCCGCCCGGCGTCTGTGTCTCGGCGGACACCACGCCGCAACGGCAGCGTCGCGCCCTGGCGCTGGGCGTGGAGGTGTGGCTGGAGGCACCGGTCAGCACCGAGGCGCTGCATCGCCAACTCCGCTGGGCGGTCTGGCGCGCGCAGGCCCACGCGGCCCAACTTGCACTGATCCAGGGCCAGCTGGACGACCGCAAATGGACCGAGCGCGCCAAGGGCCTGCTGATGACCGCGCGCGACCTGGATGAGGGCGGCGCCTTCCGCCTGCTGCGTGAAGCCGCCATGCATGCCCATCTGCGGCTGGGCGAGGTGGCCCGGTCGGTGGTCCATGCGGCCCAGCGTGCCGAGGCGGTAAACCTGGCCGGCCAGCAGCGCATGCTCAGCCAGCGGCTGGTCAAGCTGATGGCCCAGCGCGCCGCCGGCATCGAGGCCAAGCGTGCAAAGCTGCTGCAGGACGAAAGCTGCGAGCGGGTGTCCGCCAACCTGGCTCGACTGCCCAGCTTGTTGGCGGCAGACGTGGACCTGGCCGCGCTGACGCTGGCCTGGGAGCGACTGCAGCGCTGCCTGCGCGGCAAACCTGACCTCGCCCTGCTGCTGGAAGCGGACGCGGCCGCGCAAACCTTGCTGGACCTGTCGGACCGGCTCGCGACGGACATCGCCGCCGCCGGCATGGGCCGGCCCTTGCACATCGTGAACCTGTGCGGGCGCCAGCGCATGCTGAGCCAGCAGCTGACGAAAGAAGCCTTGCTGGCGGACCTGCTGCCGCAGCGTGATGCCGGCGCGTTGGCGGACAGCCTGGACCGGTTTGCCGCCGGGCTGGTGGAGCTGGAGGCGGCGCCGCTCTCCAGCGAGGCCATCCGTGCCCTGCAGGCCGAGGTGGGCGCGGAGTGGCTGCGCCTGATGCGCTGCCTGCGCGACACCCACGGCAAGGAGGCGGCCACCGGCCTGGCCCGCAGCAGCGAAGTGTTGCTCCACCAGCTGGACATGTTGACGGGCCTGTATCAGCAGAGCCTGCAGCTCATCCTGGGCTGAGCGTCACGCGTCGGGCGTGGCGCCTCAGGCGGCTGCCGACTCGCCGTGACGGTGGCGGGTGTAGAGGAAATCGATCACGGCCTTGCGGGCATGCATGTAGACCGGGTCCTCCGCCAGCGCCACCCGGTCACGCGGGCGTGCCAGCGTGACGGGGAGGATCTCGCCGATGGTGGCGGCCGGGCCGTTGGTCATCATCACGATGCGGTCGGACAGCAGCACGGCCTCGTCCACATCGTGGGTGACCATCACCACGGTGCTGTGCGTGGCAGCGACGATCTTGAGCAGCTCGTCCTGCAGATGGGCGCGGGTCAGTGCATCCAGCGCGCCGAAGGGCTCGTCCATCAGCAGCACCTTGGGCTCCATGGCCAGTGCACGGGCAATGCCCACCCGCTGCTTCATGCCGCCGGAGATCTCATGGGGGCGCTTGGCCATCGCATGCCCCATGCCGACGAGTTGCAGCGCCGCCTCGGTGCGCTCGATGAGGCGGGGCTTCGATTCGCGAGGGCCGAAGACCGTCTCGACGGCCAGCATCACGTTGTCGAAGCAACTCAGCCACGGCAGCAGCGAGTGGTTCTGGAACACCACCGCGCGCTCGGGGCCCGGGCCCGCGATCTCGCGTCCGTCGCACAGCAGGCCGCCGTTGGTGGGCCGCAGCAGCCCGGCGATGAGATTGAGCAGGGTGGACTTGCCGCAGCCGGAATGGCCGATCAGCGACACGAACTCACCGCGGGCAATGTCGAGGTTGATGTCACGCAGCGCAGGGAATTTGCCCTGCTTGGTCGTGAACACCATGTCGGCCTGCTGCACCCGCACGAATGGCGCCAAGGATTGGGTCGTCATGTTGGGCTCCTGGGAGGATCACGAAATAAGGCGAGAGACAGTGGAAGCGGGAGACACGGCGCTATCACTCGAAGCGGCGGGCCAGCGAGACCAGCATCCACTCCAGCAGCATGCCCACCAGGCCGATCACGAAGATGGCGATGAGGATGTGCTGCACGTTGAGGTTGTTCCACTCGTCCCACACCCAGAAGCCGATGCCGGTGCCACCGGTCAGCATCTCGGCCGCGACGATCACCAGCCAGGCAGTGCCCACCGAGAGCCGCACGCCCGTGAGCAGGTAGGGCATGACCGCCGGCAGCAGGATGCGGGTGACCAGCTTCCATTCAGACAGGCGCAGCACACGTGCCACATTGAGATAGTCCTGCGGCACACGCTGCACACCGACGGCGGTGTTGACCACCATGGGCCAGATGGAGCAGATGAAGATGGTCCAGATGGCCGCAGGGTTGGCGCTCTTGAAGACCAACAGGCCGATCGGCAGCCACGCCAGCGGGGAGACCGGCTTGAGCAGGCTGATCAGTGGCGAGAGCATGCGGCTGGCGAAATCAAAGCGGCCGATCACGAAGCCCAGCGGAATGCCCACCGCCGCTGCCAGGCCAAAACCCAGGGCCACGCGCTGCAGCGAGTTCAGGACGTTCCAGCCAATGCCCTGGTCATTCGGGCCGTTGCGATAGAAGGGATCGGAGAACAGCTTGACGGCGGCCTCCCAGGTGGACGCTGGCGTCGGGAAGGCGCCGCCCTTCTGCGTGGCCAGTTGCCAGACCAGCAGCAGCACGGCCAGGCCGACCACCGGGGGCAGCACCCGCATCCAGAAGGCGCGCCAGGCCGCCGCATGGCGCCAGGGCGGCCTGCTGACCACCGGCATCGGTGTCATCGGCACGGGTGCCGGCGTTGGAGACACCACACTGGTGGGCTGGGCATCACGGGCCAAAGGCAGGGGCGACGCCGCGACCGAGACGGTCACCGGACCGGCACTGCCGTCACTGGGGGAATGGAATACTGCACTGACCATGGCACTCTCCTGGCGGCAATGAGGCTGATGGGCACTTGATGGGCACCTGATGGGCGCTAGAACGACGCTTGAACGACGCGCGAAAGCGCGGCGCCGTCAGGCCCGCACCTTGAAGCTGTCGGCGTATTTGGCGGGGTCCTTGCCGTCCCAGACCACGCCGTCCATGAGCTTGCTGGTGCGGACCACCTCCTTGGGCACGCTCACGCCCAGGGCCGAGGCGGCCGACTTGTAGAGGTCGATCTGGTTGATCTGCCGCGCCACGCCCAGATAGTCCGGATGCTCCTTGAGCAGGCCCCAGCGCTTGTGCTGCGTGAGGAACCACATGCCGTCCGACAGGTAGGGAAAGTTGACCGCACCATCATTGAAGAACTTCATGTAGTTGGGGTCGTCCCAGGTCTTGCCCAGGCCGTTCTGATAGCGGCCCAGGATGCGCTGGTTGATGGCGTCCACACTGGTGTTGACGTAGGCCTTGTCGGCAATGGTCTCGGCCATCTTCTGCTTGTTGGACAGACTGGCATCGATCCAGCGGCTGGCCTCCAGCACCGCCATGATCACGGCACGAGCGGTGTTGGGGTACTTCTTGACGAAGTCGCCAGTGGTGCCGAGCACCTTCTCGGGATGGTCCTTCCAGATGTCCTGCGTGGTGATGGCGGTGATCCCGATGCCATCGATGATGGCGCGGTGGCCCCAGGGCTCGCCCACGCAGAAGCCGTCCATGTTGCCCACCCGCATGTTGGCTACCATCTGCGGCGGCGGCACGGTGATGACCTTGGCCTCCTTCATCGGATGGATGCCCGCGGTGGCCAGCCAGTAATAGAGCCACATGGCGTGGGTGCCGGTGGGGAAGGTCTGGGCGAAGGTGTATTCGCGCTTGTCCTTCTGCATCACCTTGGCCAGCGAGCCGATGTCGGTGGCGCCTGCATCGGCCAGCTTCTTCGACAGGGTGATGGCCTGGCCGTTGTTGTTCAGGGTCATCAGGATGGCCATGTCCTTCTTGGGACCCGCCACACCCAGGTGCACGCCATAGATGAGGCCATAGAGCACATGGGCCATGTCCAGCTCGCCGTTGACCAGCTTGTCGCGCACACCGGCCCAGGAGGCCTCCTTGGTGGGCACGATCTTGATGCCGTACTTCTTGTCGAAGCCCAGGGCAGCGGCCATGACCACCGAGGCGCAGTCGGTCAGCGGGATGAAGCCAATGCGGACTTCCTCCTTCTCCGGCTTGTCAGAGCCCGCCGCCCAGGCGCCCCCGCCCGGAATGGCCGACAGGCCGGACAAGGCCGCGCCCGTGGCGAGCAGCTTGCGACGCTCAGCACTCATCAAACCCTCCTTGGATGTCTCGGAACCGCTGGGACCGCTGGAACTGTTGTGCATGCAGGAATCTCCGATGCCGCGCGGCGCTTGCCGCGCAAGTGGCCAGAACAAACAAAAAAGGCGTCTCGATCGGGCGCGTGCCGCAGCAGCGGCACACACCGGATCGGACGCCTTTGTCCAATTCGCCGATGGGCAGGAGGCCTACGCCGTTGCAGGCCTCAGCAACGGTCTCGCATGAAGCGTGCCAGCGGGAGCGCAGCCCGCTGCCATCACGCGCCAGCGGAAGACCTGCCGTCCCTACCCGGGGGGGAGTGCGCTGGCACGGTGGGCTGCGGCGCCAGACCGGGAACGGCGGCCGTGCACTGTCCGGTGGCCGATTGCGCCGCAATGGTGCGCCACCACGGTGCATGGCTTGACCAGTCCGTCGCGCAGGACCTGCCTGCGCCGGTTTCCACCTCAAGCTCGGTCCGGCCCCGCTCAGCCCGGGCGCAGCAGCTCATGCGCGTCGATCACGCGCTGCGCGACCTGCGCCAGGGTCTCGCCACGGTCCATGGCGAGGCGCCGCAGGCGCTGGTAGGCCTTGTCCTCGTCCAGGCCCAGCTCGCTCATGAAGATGCCCTTGGCGCGGTCCACCAGCTTGCGGGAGGCCAATTGCACCTGGGCCTTGTTGAGCTCCTCGCGCAGCGCAAGGTCCTGCTCGAAACGGGTAATGGCCACCTGCAGCACCGGCGCCAGCCGCTGTGCCTGCAGCCCGGCCACCACATAGGCGCTGACACCGGCCTTGATGGCGCGGCGCATGGGGGCCTGGTCGGCGTCCTCTGAAAACACGACCACGGGCCGTGGCATGCGCGCCGACAGGGTTGCCAGGTTCTCCAGGGTGTCGCGCGTGGGGGACTCCGCATCGACGATGACCACGTCCGGCTGCAGCCGCAGCACGCAGTCGTGGATCAAGGTGGCCTGCTCGATCACGCCGACGACCTCACAGCCCTGGCGGGCCAGTTCTTCGCTCAGCAGGTGCACACGGTGTGCGCCGTCGTCGATGAGCAGCACCCGCAGGCCCTGGGTGGCGGGCGGCGAGCTGTGTGGCGCGGCCGACGCAGTAGGCGCAGAAGGCGCGGACGGCGGTGCTGGCGTGGAGGGTGGGCGGGGGGCTTGCACCGTGGGCGCCGCGCAAGTTTCATGCCGCGGTGGCGGGCGATGGCGATGGCGATGGCGATGGCGATGGCGATGGCAGTGGCGGGCAGCGGGCAGCGGGCGGCGGGCGGCGGGCGGCGGGCAGCGGGCGGCGGGCGGCGGGCGGCGGGCGGCGGGCGGCGGCGACACGGTTTCAACATGGCGGGGGCGGATAAGAGGGTTTACCCTTGGATACCGTTTACGTTAACGTCAATCGGCGCCTAGAATCGACCGCAACCGGAACGCCCAGCGTCGCCACGAGCGACACAGTCTGCAATCACGACGGACGCGGGCGGCCGTGCTGGAGACAACCGTATGACCGAGATGTCCGCCGCGTACCAGGCCCTGGCCGAGTACCGCCCTACCCACAAGGTCCGTTTCGTGACCGCCGCCAGTCTGTTCGACGGGCATGACGCCGCCATCAACATCATGCGGCGCATCCTGCAGGGCATGGGGGCGGAGGTGATCCACCTGGGCCACAACCGCTCGGTGGACGAAGTGGTCACCGCCGCCTTGCAGGAGGACGCGCAGGGCATTGCCGTGAGCAGCTACCAAGGTGGCCATGTCGAGTACTTCAAATACATGGTGGAGCTGCTGAAGCAGCGCGGCGGCGACAGCATCCAGGTGTTTGGCGGCGGCGGCGGCGTGATCGTGCCCGCCGAGATCCGCGACCTGAACGACCACGGCGTGCGCATCTACAGCCCGGAAGACGGTCAGCGCATGGGCCTGCAAGGCATGATCGGCGAGATGCTGATGCGCTGCGACCAGGCACTGGCCGCCCGGGCGCCCTACCGTCTGGAGGACCTGCAGGGCCATGACGAAGCCGCCTGGCGCGCATTGGCGCGCACCATCACCGCACTGGAGAACGAGCAGGCCGATCCGGACTTCCAGGCCTTCACCCAGGCCTTGCGGGCCACCGCCGCCGATATTCGCGCCCCGGTGCTGGGCATCACCGGCACGGGTGGGGCGGGCAAGTCCAGCCTCACGGACGAACTGATCCGCCGCCTGCGGCTGGATGAGGGCGACCGGCTGCGCGTGGCGGTGATCTCCATCGACCCCTCGCGCCGCAAGAGTGGCGGCGCGCTGCTGGGTGACCGCATCCGCATGAACGCGATCAGCCCGTGGTCGGCAGGCCCCAGGGTGTACATGCGTTCACTGGCCACGCGGGATTTCGGCTCGGAGATCTCCAAGGCGCTGCCGGATGTGATCGCGGCGGCGAAGGCGGCCGGCTTTGACCTGGTCATCGTGGAGACCTCGGGCATCGGCCAGGGGGATGCCGCCATCGTGCCGCATGTGGATGTGCCGATGTATGTGATGACGCCGGAGTTCGGCGCGGCCAGCCAGCTCGAGAAGATCGACATGCTGGACTTTGCCGAGTTCGTGGCCATCAACAAGTTCGACCGCAAGGGTGCGGCCGATGCCTGGCGCGATGTGGCCAAGCAGGTGCAGCGCAACCGCGAGGCCTGGGGCCGCAAGCCGGAGGAGATGCCGGTGTTCGGCACCATGGCCAGCCGCTTCAATGACGACGGCGTGACCGCGCTCTACCAGGCGCTCAAGCCGCGGCTCGCCGCGTTGGGCCTGTCGCTCTCCGCTGGCCGGTTGCCGCTGGCGGACACACGTTTCAGCACGCACCAGACCCCCATCGTGCCGCCGGCGCGTGCGCGGTATCTGGCGGAGATTGCCGATGCGGTGCGGGCCTACAAGCGCCGCGCACAGGCGCAGGCACGCCTGGCACGTGAAGTGCAGCAGCTCCAGGCCAGCGCGGCCATGCTGGGCGAGGCCGACGCGGCGGCGGACGTCTCGGCGCTGCATGCGCTGGCCGAGGACCGCCAGGCACGGCTGGATGCTGACGCCCGGGGGCTGCTGGCGCGGTGGCCCGAGGTGCAGCAGGCCTATGCGGGCGACGACTATGTGGTGAAGATCCGCGATCGGGAGCAACGCACCGCGCTGGTCTCGAGCAGCCTCTCCGGCACGCGGATCCGCAAGGTGGTGCTGCCGACCTATGAGGACCATGGCGAACTGCTGAAATGGCTGATGCTGGAGAACCTGCCAGGCTACTTCCCCTTCACGGCCGGTGTGTTCCCGTTCAAGCGCGAAGGTGAAGACCCGACCCGCATGTTTGCCGGTGAAGGGGATGCCTTCCGTACCAACCGCCGTTTCAAGCTGGTGTCCGAAGGTCTGCCTGCCAAGCGCCTCTCCACAGCCTTCGACTCGGTGACGCTGTATGGCGCCGACCCAGCCCCGCGGCCCGACATCTACGGCAAGGTCGGCAACTCCGGCGTGAGCATCGCCACGCTGGACGACATGAAGGTGCTGTACGACGGCTTTGATCTTTGCGATCCGACGACCTCGGTCTCCATGACCATCAACGGCCCAGCGCCCACCATCCTGGCGATGTTCATGAACACCGCCATCGACCAGCGCCTGGCGCGCTTCCACCAGGAGCACGGCCGCGCGCCGACGGCCGACGAGGCCGCCGGCATCCGGGCCATGGTGCTGACCCAGGTGCGGGGCACCGTGCAGGCCGACATCCTCAAGGAGGACCAGGGCCAGAACACCTGCATCTTCTCGACCGAGTTCTCGCTGAAGGTGATGGGCGACATCGCCGACTACTTTGTACGGCACAACGTGCGCAACTTCTACTCGGTATCGATCAGCGGCTATCACATCGCTGAAGCCGGCGCGAACCCGATCTCGCAGCTGGCCTTCACGCTCTCCAATGGCTTCACCTTTGTGGAGGCCTACCTGGCGCGCGGCATGGACATCGACGACTTCGCCCCCAACCTGAGCTTCTTCTTCAGCAACGGCATGGACCCGGAGTACACCGTGCTGGGCCGTGTGGCCCGGCGCATCTGGGCCGTGGCCCTGCGGGACCGCTACGGGGCCAACGAGCGCAGCCAGAAGCTGAAGTACCACGTCCAGACGTCCGGCCGCAGCCTGCATGCGCAGGAGATCGCGTTCAACGACATCCGCACCACGCTGCAGGCGCTGATCGCCGTCTACGACAACTGCAACTCGCTGCACACCAATGCCTACGACGAGGCGATCACCACGCCCACCGAGGAGTCAGTGCGCCGCGCCATGGCCATTCAGCTCATCATCAACCGCGAATGGGGCCTGGCGAAGAATGAGAACCCCAGCCAGGGCGCCTTCATCATCGAGGAGCTGACGGCGCTGGTGGAGGAGGCGGTGCTGGCCGAGTTCGAGCGCATTGCTGAACGGGGCGGGGTGCTGGGGGCCATGGAAACGGGCTACCAGCGCGGCAAGATCCAGGAAGAGTCGATGCATTACGAGATGCTCAAGCACACCGGTGAGTTCCCCATCATCGGGGTGAACACCTTCCGCAACCCGCAGGGGGACCCGGTGCCGGAACACATCGAGCTGGCCAGATCGACCGAGCAGGAGAAGTCCGGCCAGTTGCAGCGGCTGGAAGCCTTCCAGACCCGCCATGCGGCCCAGGCTCCGGCGTTGCTCAAGCAATTGCAGCAAGCTGTGATCGATAACGGCAACGTGTTCGAGGTGCTGATGGAGGCGGTACGGGTCTGCTCTCTGGGCCAGATCACGGCAGCGCTGTTCGAGGTGGGGGGGCAGTACCGGCGCAGCATGTGAAGGCCGGGCTGCGCCATCGCCGCCTGCGCACGACGTCACATTCGCCGTCCCGATCCGCGTGAACGCGGGGATCACCCACCCTGGCCGCTGGTTGCCGCCCGCGGAGCCCACTCCCATAATCAACGGCACACTTATCGACGTTGGGGGTCCGCCATGCTGTTCCAGGGGCTCAATCGGATGAAGATCACCACGCTGCTGCAGGTCGGTTTTGCAGCGGTGCTGGCGATGGCGGCGCTGATGACCGGCGTCGGGGTGTACAAGCTCCGCGAGATGATGCGGCTCAGCGAGGCGCTGCATCAGCAGGAGCAGCGCCGCAACCAGGCCGCGGTATGGCGTGGCGCCACGGAGCTCAATCTCAACCGTGTGATGGCCATTGCCAAGTCGGGTGGCCAAGCCACCTTGAGCGAGTATCTGAGTGGCCAGATGGGGAAGACCACGGAGCGCATCAATCAGCTCCAGTCCGAACTGGATGCCGGCATCACCGACAAGGAACAGAAGGCGCAGCTCGGGGAGATCGCCGAGGCGCGCAAGCGGTATGTGGACATCCGCAAATCGGTGATGGCGGCCATCCAGGCGGACCCGACCACGGGCCAGCGCCAGGTGGACCAGACCCTGGCACCGGCAGCGGCCGCGTATCTCGCCGCCGTGGACAAGCTGGCCTTGCTGATTGCGGAGGATACGGATGCCTTCGCCGTTCAGCAGGCCGCCCAGGCCCGTGAAGCCAGCGTGCTGATGATGACGTTGACCGGCTTGGCGGTGGCGTTGGGTGTGCTGATCGCGTGGCGCATCACGCATTCGGTGCGGGCGCCCATGGTGCAGGCCGGAGCGGTGGCCGCGACGATTGCCAGCGGCGACCTGAGCCAGGACATCCATGTGGACCGCCATGACGAGATCGGCGCCCTGCTGCGCGAACTCAGCCGCATGCAGGACGCCTTGCGGCGCATGGTGAGCCAGGTGCGCGAAGGCACCGAGACCATCAACGTGGCCACACAGGAAATTGCCACCGGCAATCAGGACCTCTCCTCCCGGACGGAGGCCACGGCCTCGAATCTGCAGGAAACCGCTTCTTCACTGGAGCAGCTCACCGGCACGGTGGCGCACACTGCCAGCTCGGCGCGTCAGGCCAATGACCTGGTGAGCGCGGCGCGAAGCTCCGCTTCCAAGGGCGGCGCGGTGGTTAGCGAAGTGGTGGCGGTGATGCAGCAGATCGAGACCAGCTCACGCAAGATCAACGACATCATCGGCGTGATTGACGGCATTGCATTCCAGACCAACATCCTGGCGTTGAATGCGGCGGTGGAAGCGGCCCGTGCCGGCGAGCAGGGCCGGGGGTTTGCGGTGGTGGCCAGCGAGGTACGGGCCCTGGCGCAGCGCAGCGCGAGTGCGGCCAAGGAGATCAAGGCCTTGATTGGCGAAAGCGTCGACCGGGTAGCCTCCGGCACGCGACTGGTGACGGATGCCGGCGAGGCCATGGGGGAGATCGTGCAGGGCGTTCGCCACGTGGCGGAGATCGTCGGCGAGATCGCCACCGCAGCCGCGGAGCAAAGTGGCGGCATCGGCCAGGTCAACGTGGCCGTGCAGCGGCTGGACGAGATGACACAGCAGAACGCCGCGCTGGTGGAGGAGTCCGCCGCTGCGGCAGGCTCGTTGCAGAGCCAGGCGCAGCAGCTCAATGCGCTGGTGAGTGCGTTCCGCCTGGTGGGGCGCTGAAGCGCCCGCTTGTTGGGGCGCTTCAGCGCGAGGTACGTCAGCGCGAGGTACGTCAGCGCGAGGTACGTCAGCGCGAGGTACGTCAGCGCGAGGTACGTCAGCGCGAAGTGCGTCAGCGCGAGGTGTTTCAGCGCGTGGGGCTTCAGTGGCCCGCTACCTGAGGCACGAGATCAGTTCACCACGTCAAAGCACCTCGTCAAAGAACCTCGTCAAAGAACCTCGTCAGGGCACCACGGCGAGGAACAGGAACACCGCGAACACCACCATGTGAACCGCCCCCTGGAGGACGGTGGCCCTACCGCCCGCCAGTGTCAACCCGCCCACGATGAAGGTCAGGAAGAGCAGCACCATGCTCAGCGGTGTGAGCCCCAGCACCAGTGAATGCGGGAACAGAGGGGACAGCACCGCCACCGTCGGGATGGTGAGGCCGATGCTGGCCAGGCCGGAGCCCAGGGCCAGGTTGAGACTGGTCTGCAGACGGTTGTGCAGGGCCGCCCGCACGGCGGCCACGGTCTCGGGCAACAGGACCAGCAAGGCCACGATGACCCCGACCAGCGACGGCGGTGCGCCCACACTGCTGACCGCCTTTTCGATGGTGGGCGCCAGCAACTTGGCCAGGCCCACCACCCCCACCAGGCAGGCCATCAGCAGGGCCAGGCTGACCAGGGCCACGCGGGTGCTGGGCGGCGCGGCATGCGAATCCTGGTCGTCCACACCGGTGACCGGCAGGAAGTAATCCCGGTGGCGGACGGCCTGCACAAAAACGAAGGCGCCATACAGGACCAGCGACACCGCCCCGGCAAACAGCAGTTGCGTGCGGGTGAAGGTGGGGCCGGGTGAGCTGGTGGTGAACGCGGGCAGGACCAGCGTGAGCACCGAGAGCGCGGCCAGCACCGCCAGCGTGGGCCCGGTGCCCTCGACCCGGAAGTTCAGCTCCCGGTGGCGCCAGCCGCCGACCAGGATGCACAGGCCCAGCACGCCGTTGCAGACGATCATGATGGCGGAGAAGACGGTGTCCCGCGCGAGGGTGTTGGTGGACTCACCACCGGCCAGCATCAGCGAGACGATCAGCGCCACTTCGATGATGGTGACCGCCACCGCCAGGACCAGTGACCCATAAGGTTCACCGACGCGGTGGGCCACCACCTCCGCGTGGTGCACGGCGGCGAGCACCGCGGCGATGAGCAGCACACTGACGGCCGACAGGGCCACCCAGCCTCCGCCGTCTGACAGGCCCAGCAGGGCTGCAATGGCGGCCACCGGGGACAGCAGGGTCCAGAGCGGCAGTGCTGCGGGCAGGCGGAGGAGCAAAGAGGTCTTGGAGGTAGCCATGGACCAAGCATAGACCACCCTCACGCGCGGCCGCCATGACTGTCAATGACCGTTGGCACACGGAATTGTCCAGTCCGGGGCGCCATACCCGAAGACCGTCAGGAAGCTGCCAGAACGGGGTGGGCGCCACCACTGGAGGTGGGGATGGCTCCGGAAAATCCGGTGGCGCGCTCAGGCGCAGCATTGACTGAACGGAACGCGACGGGTCGGGACGCGACGGGGTCAGGCCGTGCGGCCGATGATGTCTGCGGCAGGCGGCATCACCGGGCCTTCATGCACATGCACGCGATTGCGTCCTGCCCCCTTGGCGCGGTAGAGGGCCTGATCGGCCAAGGTGAAGAGCTGCTCCGCGCCCAGCTGCAGGCCGGGTGTTGCCACGGCGATGCCGGCGGAGACGGTGATGTTGAAGGGGGCACCGCTTTCGTCCTTCAACTGCAGGGCGGCGATGCCTTCGCGGATCTGGTCCACCAGGCTGGTGGCGCCAGCACCATCGGTGGCTGGCAGGATGAGCACGAACTCCTCACCGCCCCAGCGGCCCATGACATCGGAGCCACGCAGCCGTTGCCGGACCTCGCTGGCAAAGCAGCGCAGGGCGGTGTCGCCGGCCGGGTGGCCGTGGCTGTCGTTGATCACCTTGAAGTGGTCCAGGTCCAGCAGCACAAAGGCCACGGGGGAGGCCTCGCGACGGCCGCGTTCGAGGGCGTGGCGCAGCAGGGTGTCTGCCGTGCCACGGTTGAGGCAGCCGGTGAGGGTGTCGGTGGAGGCCATCTCTTCCATGCGGCGGGCGATGCGCTCGAAGTTGGCCAGCACGAAGCCGAAGCCCGCGCCGATGAGGCAGATGAAGCTGAAGAGGAAGGTGAGGCCCTGGCCCAGGCTGCCCTGCATGAGGTCGAGATAGTCCTCGGGGTGGCGCCAGGCGTGGACGGCACGCAGGATGAGGCTGGTGGCCGCCAGGACGAGGGTGAGGGCCACGCTGCGCAGCGAGGACTCGGCACGCCAGCCGGGGCCCAGCAGGACCGCGATGCCGGGCATCAGCAGCGCGGCAAAGACCAGCGAGATGGCCCCGGTGCGCACCGCCAGCGGCCAGGCGAGCATCCATGCGGTGAGGACCCAGGCCAGACCAGGGCCGCACCACCACCACCAGCGGGGCAGCGAGCGGCCGAGGACATGGCGAAAAATGCCCTCGCAGTAGATGACGATGCCCAGGGCGATGAGCCCATTGCCAGCCAGTGCGGAGATCCAGGTGGGCAGGAACACGCGGGCGGCCAGCATGCTGAAACCGGCCAGGAGCGTCCAGGAACCCCAGGTCCAGAGGCCCAGGTCCAGGTAGCGCAGGCGGCTGCGTTGTGCCATCCAGAGCTGAATGCCGAGCATCGCGAACCCGCTGAGCAAGGCCAGCATCAAGGTCGGGATGTGAAGCATCACGGGCGACATTCGCACATGATAGGCCTCGCGCTGCGGTTGCTGCGGGGGTTATTACGCTTCAAGCCCCCGCAGAAAGTGGCAGCCCGGGCTCCCTTGGCTCCATGTCATTCCTGGCCGGCTTCGCCGACCATTCCCTTCTTGACTTACGCCAAGGGAGCCCGGGCCGCCACTTTCCGAACCGAGAACTTCAACGGCCTCCCCAGGACATCGTCGCAGTGGTGGTCGCTGGGTCGTGGTTGTTGCGCCGGGGGAAGCAGAGAGCTTCCCTGGGGGATCAGGCGAGACGGGAGAGCAAAGCCTGTGCGGCAGCGGGCGCACGCTCCTTCGCACCACTGATGAAGAAGACAAAAACGTCCCTGGGATGCGCGGGAGGCTCATGCGCAGGGTCGATGAGCGGCAAGCCGGTGGGCTGACCACCGGACCGCCAGACGCGGGCACAGGCGGCCAACTGGTCCAGGGTCGCGTCGTCCACACCGGTCTGAAGCTCGGAACGGGTGCGCATGATGCGGGTGTAGACAAAATCGGCCGTGAGGTCCGGCAACGCCGGATAGTCGTCAGACTCGGTGAAGACGACACCCGCCCGATGACGGCGCGCCAGCGCGAGGAAGGCCGGGTCCCGGAAGCTGTCGTGGCGAACATCCAGGACATGCCGCAGCCGCAGGCCCGCCAGCTCCTGCGGCAGCAACGCCACAAAGGCGCCGAAGTCGTCCGGGTCAAACCGCTTGCCGGGCGCGAACTGCCACACGATAGGCCCGAGCTTGTCCCCCAGCTCCGCCACACCACTGTGAAGGAAGTGCTGAACAGACTCCCCGGCTTCGGCCAGCACACGTCGATTGGTGGTCAGCCGGTGCGCCTTGAGCGAGAAGACAAACCCGTCCGGCGTGTCATCACGCCACTTCGCAAAGGTGGCCGCGCGCTGGGTGCTGTAGTAGGTGCCATTGATCTCGATGGCCGTCAGCTGGCGGCTGGCATAGTGAAGCTCCTTGGCCGCAGCCAGGCCCGGCGGATAAAAGGTCTGCCGCCAAGGCTCGAAGGTCCAGCCGCCCACACCGACGCGGATGGCCGCGTGGCCCGAGGGCGCCGTGATCGCCGTGGTGGCCGAGGGGGAACCTTGCGCTGTGTTCATGTCGTGGAATCCTCCAGCAAGCGGTTGAGTCGGGTCGCGCCTCGGCGCGTGACAGTGAGGGCGCGGCTGTCCAGGGTCGGCGCCAGCCAGCCCTGGTCCAGCATGCTGCGCAGCCAGGCAGCCCCCAGCGCGCCACCCAGGTGCGGCCGGCGCTCACTCCAGTCCATGCAGGCACAGGCCAGCCGGCGACGTTCGCCCGATGCGGCACGGACATCCACGCCCAGCGCCCGCCAGGCATCCAGGCCCGGGTCGCTGATGAGATAACCCCGCGGTTCGTCGTCATTGACCATCAGCCAGCCGCGCCGCAACGCATGGTCATGCAGGCGCACACCCCAGTGGCCGGCCAGATGGTCATAACAGCGCCGCGCCTCGCGCAGGCCAACCGGTGTGGTGGGTTCGAACGTCGGTCGCGGCTGGCCCGCCAGCACCAGAAGCGCCTCCAGCGCCTGCCCCACCGAGGCACCGGCCAGCCGGTAGTAACGGTGCTTGCCCTGGGCCATGCATTCAACAAGCCCTTGCGCCAGCAGGCGAGACAGATGCGCGCTGGCTGTGGACGCCGCCACCTCCCCCACCGCCGCCAACTCCGTGGCCGTGCGGGCATGCCCGTCCATCAGGCAGCACAACATGCGCGCCCGTACAGGCTCCGCCATGCTCCCCGCAATGTGCGCGAGCGCCTGATCGGCCGTAGGGCTTGCATCCATGCTTCGATGCTAAACGAAGCGTGTCGGTAGCCACGCGGCGAACATGCGTTTGTCCGGGTTTACCGCTTCACATGCCTCAGGGATTCCCTGCACAACGCATCGCGACCGATGTGCCCCGCGTCGGCTCGCGGGCGTGATGCAGCGCTTCCCTTGGCACCGCCCCGATCCAAGGCCCGGAGAACGAGGAGTCGTTGATGAGCGTCTGTCCCCATGCCCTGCTGACCCACCCCGACCTGGGCGTACGCCCACCGGGCCAGCCCCAGCCCGCCCACCTGGCCCGGCACGCCGGCGCCGTGGCCGACCAGTTCAAGAAGTGGCTGCGGCAGCGGGATGACGATGCGCATGCCGCGCAGAAGCTGGCCGTGACGCAAGCGCTGCGCGCCGTCTCGGAAGACGATGTCCGCCGAGAAGCGCGACGACAGGCATCGGTGGCGCTGCCCGGTGGCTGGAACCATTGGGTCTGGGCCGTACCGGCCGTAACGGTCGCCGGCTTGCTGGGGCTCCCTGTGGGCACCCTTGATGAGCAACGGGATCTGGTGCAGCAGCTGCGTACCCTGGCAGCCGGACTGGCCCCGGATGCAGACGCCGCGGATGCCGCCGTGGCCGTTGCGCGTGCGGACCAGGCCACGCTGGAACTGCTGGCCGCGTTGCGGGCCGCCGAGGCCACCGCGCCGGATGCGCCGCTGCAATGGGCATGGCTGCACCAGGCCGGCGCCGCAGCCTGGCCAGACCCCGCCACGCGCGAAGCGAATCGGCTGGCGCTGCTGTGGCAAAGCCATGAGGCCGGCACCGCGCTGCTCAGCCATGGCCTGTGGGCGTTGGTCAGGACCGGGGTAGCGCCGGACCGCACCACCCTGAAGGACATCGCCCGCGAAGGTGGCGCCGTGCGGCTGACCCGCCGATTTGCGCAACGGCCCACCTCGTGCGAAGGACATGCCCTCACCACTGGCGACGCTTTGTCCATCGAACTGACCGGCGGCGATCACGCCTTTGGCGACGGCCCGCATCGCTGCCCGGGCCAAGGCATTGCGCTGACGTCGATCGAAGCCGCGCTGGCGGTCGCAGCCCGGCAGCAGCGCCTGCCCTTGCCTGTTACCGCACACCCGCTGTCACTGCCCAACATGGCTATTCTTCAATTCCACCACCCCTTGCCATCGACAGAGGTTTCAACATGATCGCGGTAATCTTCGAAGTCGTTCCCGCCGACGGCGAGCGCGAGCACTACCTCGGCATTGCCGCCGACCTCCGGCCGCTGCTGGAGACGATGGACGGTTTCATCAGCGTCGAGCGATTCCAGAGCCTGACGGATCCGTCCAAGGTGTTGTCGTTGTCGTTCTGGCGCGATGAGGCTGCCGTGCAGGCGTGGCGACAGCTGGAAGAGCACCGCGCGGCGCAAGCGGCCGGCCGCAGTGGCGTGTTCAAGGACTATCGCCTCCGGGTCGCCACCGTGATGCGGGACTACGGCATGCATCAGCGTGAGCAGGCACCTCACGACAGCCAGGCCCGGCATGGGGGCAGTGCCTGACCGGGGGTCACACGATCCGCCCGGCGGCGCGGGTGGCACGGGGACGGGCATTCAATTTCAGGTAACGGCCGTTACGGCGCAGCGTCAAGCAGGTTGCCGGGCCCACGGCAGCAGAGAATCGCGGCCACCACGCAAGGCGGCGGTTCCCCGTCTCCCGCCAGCCCTGCATGACTGCTGAGCAGCACTGATGAGTTCATCTGCTTAGGGAACCTCTGCATCACTCCCGACGCCCGCGCATGCCCCCTGCCACGCCCCACATCAACACCCCGCCCCCTCTGGCACCGCCCCGCCTGCACGGCCTGGACCTGCTGCGGGCCCTCGCCATCGTGCTGGTGTTCACCTACCACTACGCGCTGTTCGTGAGCGGCGAGCCCACCTTCGGCTGGGTCAGCACTTTGGGCTGGACGGGCGTGGACCTGTTCTTCGTGCTCAGCGGCTACCTGATCGCCAACCAGTTGATGGCCGGTTTCCGGCGTGGCGGGGAGCTGTCGTTGCCCCGCTTCTACGGCCGACGCCTGCTGCGAACGCTGCCCAGCTTCTACGTAGTGTTGGCGTTGTTCTGGCTGTTTCCGGTGGCCATGGGCGGCCGGCCGCCCCCGCCCCTGTGGCGCTTCCTGAGCTTCACGCAGAACGTCGGGCTGCCACCCGGCACCGCGTTCTCGCATGCCTGGTCGCTGTGCATCGAGGAGCAGTTCTATCTGGTGCTGCCCGCCACGTTGGCGCTGGGCTGGTCACTCAAGCGCCACCGCCGCGCACTGGCCTGGACAATGATCGGGTTGCTGACCGTGGCGGCCTGTGCGTGGCGAGACCACCTGTGGCAGTTGTACGGGCGCGAGGCCGAGGGCGCCGTGGCGCTCTATCACCCGCATCTGTATTACGCCAGCCTCGCGCGGCTGGATGAGTTCCTGCCCGGCGTGGCGGTGGCGCTGCTCAAGCACGGGCACCCCCGGGCATGGTTACGCCTGATGGCCAGCCCGCGCGTGCTGCTGGCGCTCGGGCTGGCGGCCTGCGTCACGATGGGTGCGTTGCTGCTGGATGGGTATTACATCAACGGCTATGGCTACGGCCGCGCCATGACCGCTCTGGGCTACAGCCTCAACGCCTGGAGCTTCGCCCTGCTGGTGATGGCCGCGCTGGCACCGGCCGGGCCGCTGGCGCGCGTCGTCGTGCCAGGCGCTGGCGCGCTGGCGCGCTGGTCCTATGCGCTCTACCTGACCCACAAACCCGTCGGCTATCTGATGATCCAACCCATGGCCGCCGTGGGCATCGCCGCCAATGCCTGGACGGCCATCCCGGTGGTGACCCTGGCTTGCCTGCTCGGCGGATGGCTGCTGCATCGGCTGGTGGAGCTGCCCTTTCTGGCGCTGCGTGACCGCTGGCTGCCGACCCAGTTCCTGAGCCCCGGCCGTGCTACAACGGGAGACTCCAGGAGTGCGCAGCATGCTTGATTTCATGGGTGGTTCCATCCGTTTTTCCATCCGCCCGACGGTGTCGTCCATGGCGGCTCTGACCCTCATCGCCTTGGGTTTAAGTGCCGGACCCGGCACCGCCCATGCCGCCGAGTCCGATGCCATCGGCGAGGTGGACACCGTGTTCAAGCTGATCGGCCCGGATCACAAGATCGTGGTGGACGCCTATGACGACCCGGCCGTGCAAGGCGTGACCTGTTATGTCTCGCGCGCCAAGACCGGCGGCGTCAAGGGCGCGCTGGGCCTGGCGGAGGACAAGTCCGAAGCGTCGATCGCCTGCCGTGCCGTCGGCCCCATCAGCATTCCAAAACCACTGCCCCGCAAGGAGGAAGTGTTCTCGGAACGCCGGTCGTTGATCTTCAAGCGGCTGCGGGTGGTCCGCATGGTGGACCCCAAGCGCAACACCCTGATCTATCTGACCTATTCGGACCGTGTGATCGAAGGCTCGCCACAGAACAGCGTGACGGCCGTGCCGGTGGATCACGGGACGCCGATTCCGGTGAAGTGACGGCGCTCAGGCGCTCAGTTGTTCCTGCGAGCTCTTGGTGCTCCTTTTTGCACTCGGGCGCTCTCAGGCGAGCCGCAGCGCCCGCCCACCGCACCGGCCACCGTCGCCAGTTCGGATGACGTGGGGCCGACGCCCGGGCTGACACCCGGGGCAGCCACGGCCCCAGGGGCCACAATGGGTCAGACTCATCCTGGCCGATGTCCCACGACCTCGGCCCCCCTGCGATGCGCTTTGACGTCCCGACCCTGTTCAGCCTGCTGTTGATCCTGTCGCTGGCCCTGGCGGTGGTGCTGCCGCTGCAATTGGGCTGGTGCGAGAGCCTCAGTGCCCGCCGCGCCCAGCTCAGCGCGGCTGCGCAGGCCGCCGGCTGGGCCTTGCTGCTGCTGCCCGATGAAGGCCATCGGCTGCCCGCCACGCTGGCGCTGGGCCTGCTCAGCGCCAGCCTGACACTGCTGTGGATGGCCGTGCACCTGTGGCTGCCCGGACGCTTCGGGCGTTGGCTGCAATACGGCATGCCGGTGATCGTGATGCTGGGTTACGGCCTGGGCTTCGACAACCAGGGCTTTCGCCTCGCCTGGTCCAACGGCTGCCTGGCCCTGCAGATGCTGGCCTTGTGCGCCAGCCTGCTGCAGCCCGTCAAGCGTGGCCCCTTCGGGCATCTGCGCTGGCGGCTGCTGCTGACCGTGAGCCTGGGCCTGCTGGGGCTGCTGAACCTGGCACGCGCCTGGCTCGCCGGCATGGGCAGCGAAGCCTTGCCCCGCTTCGATGCGCCGCATCCGTTGAACATCGTGTTCGCCGTGGCGGCCAATGTGTGCGTGCTGGCGGCCGGCATCGGTGTGCTGGTGGCGTGGCGCGGCGAGAGCGAGGCCGAGTTGCGGCGGCTGAGTCAGGTGGATGCACCGACCGGACTGCCCAATCACCGGGCCTTCCAGCAACGCTCGGTGGACATGATCTCGATGGCCCGACGCTACAACGAACCGCTGATGCTGCTGGTAATGGACCTGGACGGCATCAAGGCGCTGAACGCCGAATACGGCGCGGAGCGCGGCGACCAGGCGATTGCGCTGTTTGGACGCTGCCTGGATGAGCAGAAGCGGCTGGGCGACCTGGTGGCGCGCATCGACGGGCAGCGCTTTGCCGTGCTGATGGCCCGATCGGATCTGGTCGGCCCGCCTGCGCTGGATCGCCGTGTGCGCGACGCGCTGCAGGAAGCGGCGCCGCGTGACCTGGGCGTTCCGCTCGGATTCTCGGCGGGCTGGGCGAAGCTTCGTTCGGGCGACCGCAATCTCGAGGACATGCAACGGCGCGCCGAAACGGCGCTTTATGCCGCCAAGCACCAGGGCCGGGGCCGGCTTTGCGCGGAGCCTGGCTTGGAAGCCGAGTTGAGCGTGGCCACGTCGGCGTGACATTCATCACGCATCATCCAGGCCCGTGCGCGAGAAACGCCCGATCGTCATGGCCCGCCGGCGGGTTGGCATACCGTTTGCATCAGGGTTTTCCAGGTCCCGTCCACCCGACGGCAAAGTCGTTCCGACCTGGAGTCTCACGTTCATGTCTGTCGCCCTCAGTCCTGCCGCTGTCCATGCACGCCCCGCCCGCGCAACGCGTGCCCTCGCCCCGTTGGTGGTTGATGCTGCCGTCATCACGCCACAGCGCGCGCCGATCGAGATCGTGAAGCTGAGCTCGAGGGATCTCCAGTGGCTGCCGGCATTGACGAACCTGCTGATCGACAACGTGCACCAGGGCGCCACCCTGGGTTTTCTGGCGCCGCTGTCCCGTTACGCGGCGCTGGACTACTGGCATGGCGTGTTCGCCCGGCTGGGCCAGCACCACAGCCTGTGGATCGCCTGCGAGTCTGACGGCCCCGGGCGGCTGCTGGGCGCGGTGCAGTTGTCGCTGTGCCCGTTGGCCAACGCGCACCACCGTGGGGAAGTGCAGCGGCTGATGGTGCATACGCAGGAGCGCAGCCGTGGCGTGGCCAGCCAGTTGATGAGCCGTGTGGAGTGCGCCGCCGCCACGCAGGGCCGCTTCCTGCTGCAGCTGGAGACCTGCGCGGATTCCCAGGCCGAGGCGGTATTCGCCCATCTGGGCTGGCAACGTGCCGGCCAGATCCCGGACCATTGCCATGGCGCCGAAGGCCAGTTGCAGAGCGTGGCGATCTACTACAAGCGACTGCCGCATCTGGTTTGAAGGCGCGCTGGTAGGAGTGCGGGCTGGTTCAAGGAGCCGCTCGTGCAAGGAGCCGCTGGTTAAAGGTGGCGCTGGCGGGAGGGCGCTGACTTGAGGGGCGCGCCGGCAGGCGTCAGTGACTGCCGAGTTGCTCCAGCAAGATCGCCAGGCGTTGCGCCCGGGGCAGTTCGCCCCCCAGAGCGGCCAGCCCTGCCAACTCCAGCATCAACAACCCATGCAGGCCGGCCCAGAGCGCCGTTGCCTGCGCAGGGGGCAAGGCCAGCACGGCGTCCAGGCCCGCCACCAGTGCGGGCCGCATGTCCAGCGGCGCATCCAGCATCAGCAACCGATAGTCGTGCGGGTGCTGCAGCCCCCACTGCACAAAGGCTCGAGCCACCGCTGCGGCGGCCCGCCCCGGTTCGGCACCATCCTGCGCCCCCTGCAGGCGGATCAGCAAGGTGGCCAGGCTGTCCTGCGCCAGCCGCGCCAGCAGTTCGTTCTTGTCGGCAAAGAAGCTGTAGAGCGTGGCGTGTGAGTAGCCCACCGCCGCGCCCACCTCCCGCAAGGTGACCGCCTCCGGCCCATGGGCCGCGAACAGCTCACGCGCGGCCGCCAGGATGCCGGCCTCCAGGGCCTGCTTCTGCGCGGCGCGGCGTTGCTGCGCCGGACTGGCCGGCGCCGCAGCCTCCGCTCCCTTGCGTTGGGCCTGCCGCTTGAGCGGGCCTTCCGGCTTGGCCAGCTTCTGCCGCACCCGGGGTTGCGGCTTGGGCTGGGGCCGCGTGGCATCCCCATCCGGCGCGGCCTGCACCACACCCGCCGCTGGGTGAAGCCCTTTGGGGCCGCTGGGGCGCGGATCGATATTTGGTGTTTTTCTAACCATTGGTTAGGATTGCATTCATGTTGGTTCAACACGATGAACGATGCCACAAAGCCCGCTTGTTGAGAAGCATCTGACCATCGAGCCGGTTGACCCCAACGGCGTGGATGCGATGCAGCTGATGGAAGAACTCAACCAACGGTTGGAGAAAATCACCGGCGCCACCGGTGCGGCGGGTTTCGACCCTGCGGCCTTGCATGCCGGCCGTGCCGTGTTTCTGCTGGCGCGAGATGAACAGGGGCGGCCAGCGGGCTGCGGCGCCTTGCGGCCGCTGGAGGGCGCGGGTGCCGCGCCAGTGGCAGAGCTCAAGCGCATGTATGCACGCGCCCCGGGCCGAGGCATCGGGGCGGCGGTGCTGATGGCGCTGGAACAGGCCGCCTGGGGCATGGGTTATCGCGCCATCTGGCTGCAGACCCGTCGCGTCAATGCCCAGGCCTGCGCCTTCTATCGCCGCCACGGCTATCACGACATTCCGCTCTTCGGGCGCCACGTGGGTCGCACCGACTCGGTCTGCCTGGGCAAGCGGCTTCAACGCCAAGAGGAAACAGCATGGACCTGATCAAACTGGGCCGCGAGGACCACGACTGGATCCCCTCGCTGGGGGAACTGTTCTTCGATGCGGTGGACGGCGGCGCCTCGCTGGGCTTCCTGGCGGATGTGGACGAGCCCCAGATGCGCGAGTACTGGGAGGCCGTGTTTGAACAGCTCGGGCCGCGCCATCACCTCTGGGTGATGAGAAAGGGAACGCAGGCGGTGGGCACCGTTCAACTGGCCCTTTGCGGCAAGCCCAACGGGCGCCACCGCGCCGACTTGCAGAAGCTGATGGTGCACCGGGATGCACGGCGAAGCGGCGTGGCCGGGCAGTTGATGGCCGCTGCAGAGGGCGCGGCCCGTGAAGCCGGGATCAGCCTGCTGGTGCTGGATACCGAAGCGCAGTCGCCGGCCGAGGCCTTCTATCAGGGTCAAGGCTGGCAGCGCACGGGAGAGATCCCGTTCTTCGCGACCAACCCGGACGGCACCCTGCGGGCGACGGCGTTGTACTGGAAGCGGCTGGGCTGAACTGTCAGCGCGCCAGGCGCAACAGCTTGCCGCTGTCGGTCAGCATGAGCAGGGATCCGTCCTGGGCCTGGACGACATCGCGAAAGCGTTCGCCCAGCGAGGCATACAGGCGCTGGCGGGCCACGACCTTGTCGCCGTCCAGCGTGAGGCGCCACAAGGCCTGCCCGGCCAACGAGCCGGAGAACAGGTTGCCGCGCCAGGCCGGGAACATGGCACCCGTGTAGAAGGTCAGGCCGGCAGGTGCGATGGACAGCGGCACCCAGGTGGTGAGCGGCTCGACGAAGGTGGGGGCCTGGGTACCGCCACCGATGCGGCAGGCCTCGCCCACGGGCGAGCCATAGGGGCAGCCGTAGCTCTTCAGCGGCCAGCCGTAGTTCTGCCCGGCACGCGCGATGTTGATCTCGTCGCCACCTTGCGGGCCGTGTTCGCTGATCCACAGTTCACCGGTGACGGGATGCAGGGCGGCCCCCTGGACATTGCGGTGGCCATAACTCCACACGCCCGGGCGGGACGGCGTCTTGAAGCTGGGATTGCCGGGCGGGATCGAGCCGTCACGCTGGATGCGGATGATCTTGCCCAGGGTCTGCATGAGGTCCTGGGACGGCTCGCCCTTCATGCGTTCACCAGTGGTGATGAACAAGGTCTTGTCACGGCCGAACACCAGGCGCGAGCCGTAGTGGCCGCCGCTGTCCACCTTGGGTTGCTGGCGGAAGATGACCTGGACCTCCACCAGCGACTCGCCCACCAGCTTGCCGCGCGCCACCGAGGTCCCGGCCAGGCCGGACTCCTTGCCGCTGCCGGGTTCGGAATACGAGAGATAGACCCAGGGGCTGCCCGCAGCGAAGTCCGGATCAATGGCGATGCCCAGCAGGCCGCCCTGGCCGCTGTCCAGCACCGACGGCACGCCACTGATCGTGGCCACCGTCTTGCCGCTGGATGTGAGGCGGACCAGCGTGCCGTTCTTCTGGGTGACGAGCAGGTCGCCGCCAGGGAGTTGGGCCACGCCCCAGGGGCGTTCCAGCGAAGTGGTCAGTGTCTGCAGCGGGATTTCAGGCTCCGCCTTGTCGACCGCAGGGCCGTCCTGCATGAGCGGTGGAGCGGCCATGGCGTGGGATGCCAGACCGGCACAGGCCATCAGGGCCACCATCCAGGCTGCACTCAGGTTCCGGACCATCAACCACTCCCCTTTGGAAAAATTCAACAGTGGCCGAGTCTAGGTGTTCCGGACACCGCTATCCGTGAGCCAGTGCTTCAGGGTTTTCAGGAAAAGCCAGGGCTGGACGCGGGCCAAGGCGGGCCGGCCCCCCGGATGTGCGGCCCTTGTGCCCGGCACCGGCTTCCTCTACGCTGGCCGCAATCAGGCTCCAGACGCAGTCCAACTCTTGAACGAGAGGAGCGAGCCATGCCACCTACCCCAGATCCGGCCCGGACGGGCACGGAGGGCCCGGAGGGCCCCGACCCCGGCAGCCGACCTGGCGCCGCGGGAACCCTGCATCCGGCGCACCCACCGCATGCGGGTATCGCGGCGATACGCACCCTGGCGCTGACGGGCCCCGCCAGTGCTGGCAAGACCTCGCTGGCCGAGGCACTGCTGTTGAAGGCCGGCGCCATCAAGAGCGCCGGCAGCATCGAGAAGGGCAATACGGTCAGCGACCATGACCCGCAGGAACGGCGGGTGCAGCATTCGCTGCAGACCTCGCTGCTGCACGCGGACCACGCAGGCGTTCATCTGTTTCTGCTGGACACCCCCGGCGCGTCCGACTTCATCGGCCAGGCGCTGCCCGCCCTGGAAGCGGTGGAGACGGTGGCGGTGGTGCTCAATGCCCAGGCGGGCATCGAGCTGATGGCGCAACGCATGATGGACGCGGCCGCGCAGCGCGGGCTGACGCGCCTGGTGATCATCAACAAGATCGATGCGCCCGGCGTGGATGCCGCCGCGCTGCTGGCGCAGGTGCAGCAGACCTTCGGGCGCGAATGCCTGCCGCTGAACCTGCCGGCCGCGGGCGGGACACGGGTGCAGGACTGCTTCTTCGGATGCAGCGGAGAGTCGGACTTCGGCTCGGTGGAAGCGGCCCACCGGGCCCTGGTGGAGCAGGTGGTGGAGGTGGACCCGGCCTTTGTGGACCGCTACCTGAACGATGGGGATGTGCCGGCATCGGAGCTGCATGCACCGCTGGAACAGGCGTTCCGCGAAGGTCATCTGATCCCGGTGTGTTTTGTCTCGGCGCGCCATGGCGCCGGCCTGGATGAGCTGCTGGCCGCCATCGAGACGCTGCTGCCCAACCCCTACGAGGCCAATCCGCCGCAGTTCCTGCGTGGCGAAGGCGCGCAGGCCGAACCGCTGCAGGTCGCCATGGATCCCCAGCAGCATGTGGTCGCCCATGTGTTCAAGATCCAGTCCGACCCCTACCTGGGCAAGCTGGCCATGGTGCGGGTGCATCAGGGCACGCTGCGGCGCAATGCCCAGGTGTTTGTGGGCCATGCCCGCAAACCGGTGAGGCTGGCCCACCTGTTCCGGCTGCAGGGCAAGGACCATGTGGAGATTGACCATGCGCTGCCGGGCGAACTCTGCGCGCTGGCCAAGCTCGATGAGCTGCACTATGACGCCGTGCTGCATGACGCACCGGAGGACGAACACCTGCATCTGGCACCGATCGCGCTGCCCGCGCCGGTGCACGGCCTCTCCATCCGCCCGACGCGCCACGGGGACGAGCAACGGCTGTGGGATGTGCTGGGCCGCCTGGTGGAGGAAGACCCCTGCCTGCGGCTGGAAAGGGCCGGCGAGCACGAGGGCGTGGGGGCGCAGGGGGGCGAGACCCTGGTCTACGGGCTGGGCGAACTCCATCTGCGCACGCTGCTGGAGCGGCTGAAGGAACACTACAAGGTGGAGGTGCAGACGCAGCCGCCACGGGTGGCTTACCGCGAGACGATTTCGGCACCGGCGCAGGGGCATCACCGCCACAAGAAACAGACAGGGGGCGCGGGGCAGTTCGGCGAGGTGTGGCTGCGCATCGAGCCGCTGCCACGGGGCGCAGGGTTCGAGTTCAAAGATGACGTGAAGGGCGGCACCATCCCCGGGCAATTCATGCAGGCGGTGGAGAAAGGCGTCCGGCAGGCGCTGGCGCGCGGTGTGGTGGCGGGCTATCCGTTGCAGGACCTGCGCGTGACCGTCTTCGATGGCAAGCATCATTCGGTGGACTCCAAGGAGATCGCCTTCATCACAGCCGCGCGCAAGGCCGTGGTGGCGGCCGTGCGTGAGGCCCAGCCGTTGGTGCTGGAGCCGATCGTGGAGGTGGAGATCAGCGCGCCGGAATCGGCCACCGGGGACATCACCGGAGACCTGGCGGCGCGGCGCGGGCAGGTGAGCGGCACCCGCAGCAGCGTGCCTGGGCAGATCGTGGTGCAAGGGCTGGCGCCGCTGGCGGAGCTTTCCGCCTATCAGAACCGGCTGAACGCCATGACCAGCGGCCAGGGTCAATACACCCTGGTGCTCTCCCATTACGAACCGGTGCCGCCCAATACCCAGGCGCAGCTGGCGTCGCACTATCAGCTCAAGGATGAAGATTAGCGCCCTCCCCGGGCACCGATTCAACGGCCAACCAGGGGATTTCTCATGATCCGTGCGGGGCATGAGACCCTGGGCCGTGGTGATGGTGAACGAAGCTTTATCATGGCGATATGTCTTCTGCCCCCCGCGATGTCGCGCAGATCCGCCTGGACAACGCGATGCGCCTGTTCAACGAGTTCGTTGCCGCCACCCTCAAGCACCCCGATGCCGCCGCCTTGCGCGGACTGGAGCGGCGCTTTGCCGAACGTTTGCAGATCCAGCCCAGCTACTGGAGCCAGATCAAGGGCCGCTCCCGCCAGATTGGCGAACGGCTGGCGCGGCAGTTCGAGCAACTGAGCCACAAGCCCGTGGGGTGGATGGATCAGGAGCACGGCCTGGCAGCCAGCGGAGCCGGTGCAGCAGTTGGGGCTGGCGCCACGCCGGTGGCGCCGGAGCAGGAGCAGCCGTCCGGCTTGCCGCAGGACGACGACGAGCGCTTCATCGTCGGGTTGGTGCTGACCTATTACCGCCGGCATCCGCAGCGGGCAAGAACGCGGCTGCTGGATCTGCTGGGTGAGGTGTTGACGCCTGGGGCGGCCGCATCGGCGCCCGTGCCAGCGCCTGCGGTTGCGTCGGGAGGCGGCGCCAAACCTGGGGCAGGTACAGCAAAAGCGCCAGTGAAGACCCCCGCCAAGTCGGCCGCCGAAGTGGATGAATGGCGGCGGCTGCAGCAGAGCGTGGCACCGTTGAAGGCGAAGAAGCGCTAAGGCGCCCTCCCACCGCCCGGTGGTTCGCCGCCATGCGGCGCGCCACGCTGCCCGCAATCCGGCCCCACGCCTACGCGCCACGCGGCTGACGGCGCTGTCACGCGTCCAGGTCCTGCAGGGACACCCCTGCGGCTCCGTTACCCCTTTCCATCGGCTATGGCCCATCGCCCCAGGCGAGGGAAAGGCACGCGCGTGCCCCGCTCAACCCGTCCCGTCGGCCAGGGACAACATCAGATAAAAAGCACTTGCGCTTGATAATCGAGTGTTTATCATTTGCGCAATTCTTGAGGCGGGGTATGCAGTCTCTGCACCGGTTACCCGCCCTCTTTCGTCTCACCAACCGCTGTCATCACAGGAGGCTGTCATGGCCAAATTCACTGCTCCACGTCCTCAGCAAATGCTGCTGCGCAAGCCACGCAATCCGCATGTGGCGCCCAGCCTGAATCGATCCGCAGGCCGACACGGCCCCTCGACCGGCGCACGCCGCCAGCAGGCTCAACAGACGCTACAGCGCGAGCTGCGGCATCTGCACGAACTCAGTCCATGAAGCGCGCGCCCGCGGGCGTCCGGTCTTGAACCCGGACAGCCTGCGAGGCTGCCCAGGGAGAAAAGACATGCAACACATCACTTGGATGCCGAACCGGGAATGGGGTTCGGCGGGGCCCCGCAGCTGGCGGGGACGTTTATCAGCCGCCTTGCTCAGCATGGGGGGCTGGCTGATCCGCTGGGCCTGGCATCTGGCGCCTGCGGCAACAGGGAGCGAGCCGGCGGCTGCCGAGCTGGAGTTTTGCCGCCATGGCGGTGGTTCCGACGGCGCGATTTATCGCAACGGTCAACTGGTGGGCACCCTCGCGGGTGTTCAACGGCTGTGATGCCCGCCTGGATCGTGCTCGTCGCCGCGCTTGTGGGGATCAAGCTGGCGGAGGGGGAGCCGATATACGATCAAGGCCTCCCGTGCGTCACCGCCGCCACCGCCCAGCCCCATCATGAGCGACCAGCCTCCTGTTCCCGTGCCGGTCCCCCCGCCCCAGCCCATGCTGGATCGGCCGCTGCGCGATCTGTCCGCGTGGACCGACCACCTTCGCCGTATGACTATTCCAGTCCTGGCGAGTACCAGCGAGCAGCTGGAGCTGTGGCGGTCCAATGAGGACGCGGCGGACGCGCACTTGCTCGGGGAGATCCTGAACAAGGATCCCTTGATGACGCTCAAGCTGCTGGCGCATGCGGCGTCACAGCGCTCCAGCCGGCTGCTGACCGACGCAGAAACGGTCACGGCCGCGCTGGTGTTGATGGGCATCACCCCGTTTTTCAGGGCCTTCGGCCCCCAGCCGACCGCGGAGGAACGCCTGGCCGACCGGCCAGAGGCATTGGCCGGCCTGCAACGCGTGCTGCTACGCGCGGAACGGGCCGCCCGGTTTGCACTGGGGTTTGCGGCCCATCGAGCCGACCCGGACGCCGCCGTGATCCACAGCGCCGCCCTGCTGCATGATTTTTCGGAGATGCTGCTGTGGTGCGAGGCACCGACCCTGGCGCTGGAGATCCAGCGGCGGCAGGCCGCCGATCCGGCCCTGCGCAGCACGGCCGCGCAGAAACAGGTGTTGAATGTGGAGTTGGGCGACCTGGAACAGGCCTTGATGAAGGCCTGGCACCTGCCGGAGCTGCTCACCCACATCACCAACGACAAGAAGGGGCGCGACCCGCAGGTGCGCTGCGTCACCCTGGCCGTGCGGCTGGCCAGGCACACCGCGAATGGGTGGGAGAACCCAGCCATTCCGGATGACTTGATCGAGATTGGGGAGCTGCTGACGCTGTCGCCGTCGCACACGCTCAAGCTGCTGCATGAGGTGGATGGGACGCCGGGCTGAAGCGGTAGGCTGAAGCGGCGGGCGGAAGCAGCGGGATGAGGCGGCGGCCTCAAGCGGCAAGCTGCTGACTGCGCTGATCGTGTTTACACCGGGATCGCGGTCGTGTTCTTGAGGCGGTCCAGCACGAAGCTGGTTTTGCAGTCCTGCACACTGGGGTGCTTGAGCAGGGTTTCGGTGATGAAGCGGGCGTAGTGGCTCATGTCTTCCACCAGGACGCGCAGCAGGTAATCCATTTCCCCAGTCAACGCGGAACACTCCACCACTTCGGGCCAGGTCTGCACCGCGGCACGGAACAGATCCATGGGGTTGCGCTTGTGGCTTTCAGTGTGCTTTTCGAGCCGGACGTTGATGTAAGCCGTCAGGCCCAGACCCACACGCTCCGGGTTGAGCAACGCAACATAGCCGGCAATCACACCGGCCTCCTCCAGCCGCCGGACCCGCCGCAGCACGGCAGACGCGGACAGGTTGGCCTGCGCAGCCAAGGCGTCGTAGGTGATGCGGCCGTCGGCCTGAAGGGCGTGGAGGATGCGTCGGTCGATCGCATCAAGCTCGATCTGCTTGTCCATAGGCAGATTCTTGCAGGGATCTTGCGTCTGGTCAGGAAGTCACGCTGCAGTTCGCATGAAAACTGCGGGGGGCGACGCCTACAGTCTCACGCATTGATTTTTCTGGACTAGCGGAGACAAGCCATGGCCTTTACCCCTTGGGAGAACCCGATGGGCACCGACGGATTCGAATTCATCGAGTTCGCGGCCCCCGACCCCGCCGCGCTGGGCGCGTTGTTCACCTCCATGGGGTTCGTGGCGGTGGCCCGGCATCGTCACAAGAATGTGACGCTGTATCGACAGGGTGAGGTCAATTTCATCGTCAATGCCGAGACAGATTCGTTCGCTCAACGCTTTGCTCGGTTTCATGGACCGTCGATTTGTGCCATCGCCTTCCGCGTGAAGGACGCGGCGTATGCCTATCGGCGCGCGCTGGAGCTGGGTGCCTGGGGCTTCGATAACAAGGCCGGGCCGATGGAGCTGAATATTCCGGCCATCAAGGGCATCGGAGATTCGCTGATCTATTTTGTGGACCGGTGGCAGGGGAAGAACGGTGCTGCAGCGGGCGAGATCGGCAATATCAGCATCTATGACGTTGACTTCGTGCCGCTGCTGGATGCCGAAGGCCAGCCGGTGGCGTCGCAGCCCAAGGGCCATGGGCTGACGTATATCGACCATCTGACCCACAACGTGTTCCGCGGACGGATGAAGGAATGGGCCGAGTTCTATGAGCGCCTGTTCAACTTCCGGGAGGTGCGCTACTTCGATATCGAGGGGAAACTGACCGGCCTGAAATCCAAGGCGATGACCAGCCCCTGCGGCAAGATCCGCATCCCCATCAACGAGAGCAGCGACGACAAGAGCCAGATCGCGGAATACCTGGACCTGTATCACGGCGAAGGGATTCAGCACGTGGCGCTGGGAACAGACGATATCTACCGCACGGTGGAAGGGATGCAGACGACCGGCGTGGTGTTCCAGGACACCATCGACACGTATTACGACCTGGTCAGCAAGCGGCTGCCGGAACACAACGAACGCCTGGATGAGCTGCGCCGCCTGCGCATCCTGATCGACGGCGCCGCCCACCAGGGCGCGCCGCATGAGCTGCTGCTGCAGATCTTCACCAAGGAAGTGATCGGGCCGATCTTCTTCGAGTTGATTCAGCGCAAGGGCAATGAGGGCTTTGGGGAAGGAAACTTCAAGGCGCTGTTTGAGAGCATCGAGCTGGATCAGATTCGGCGGGGGGTGTTGAAGGCGGAAGCCTGAGGGTCTGGTTCGGCTGGGGGGGTGAAGGCGGAAGTCTGAGGGGCTGGTTCGGCCGGGGGCGTTGAAGGCGGAAGCCTGAGGGTCTGGTTGGGGGCGGGAGGTGCCGGCTGCTGCGGTGGGGGGCTCGCCGCAGTGCTGTGAGGGGGAGCGCGCAGTGCGGCATGCAGCCAATGCCGCGGCAGCTCACCATTCACTGCACCCGCCGCCTCGAACGCGCCGGGAAGTGGCGGCCCGGGGGGCATTTGCTTCATGTCATTCCTGTCCGGCTCCGCCGGCCATTCCCTTCTTTACTTCCGCAAATACCCCCCGGACCACCACTTCCCTACACCGAGCCCACCCCCATCGAGCCCGCCGCTCGTCCACCACGCTCACCAACCCCACCCTCCTCACTCAGACCCTCATTCGCTCGCTGACCTTCATTCGCCAGGGGCAGTTGGGGTGATTGGGGCGGTTGCGGCGCCTGGTTCGGTTGCGGCGCTTGAGGGGCTTGGGTCGCTTGAGGCGATTGGGGCGGCTGGCTCGTGGATTCCGATTGGGCGTCCTCGGCGGCCTGGATGAGCGATAACGCTCTTTCAAATGCCTGGGGCTCGAAGACGAGTTGAAGGTGGCCGCGTGCAGGCATATGCAAAACACGAGCACCCGGCAGAATCGCCGTTTCGGACGGGAACACAATCTGGTCACAGTGCCCGTAGAGGCAGTCGAAGTGACCTCCCAAGGCCGCTGGCTCTTCAGCAGCCAACTGCAGCAACCAAGGCGAATCGCCACGCATCTGCTTGGCGTTGATCGTGCTGCCGAAACGGGCCAGCGCGGTTCCGTGATGCGGCGTTCCCAGACTGAGAATGCGGTACATGCGATCTCGCGGATGGCCCTGACTGCGCCACCACGCGCGCGCACTCAACCCGCCCATGCTGTGCGCCACGATCAACGGTGGACGCCCCGTCAAACGCTGCAGCTCCCGCATGGCGCGATCGATGGCCGGCGCGTAGTCATCAATGGAGCCAAAGGCCGGCTCCTGGGTCACCGCAATGAATGGGATGTTCCGCGCCCTTAGGCGAGGCATCCAGGTGTTCCATAGGCCGCGATTGCAGCTGTAGCCGTGCAGCAGCAGCACGCCACGCGGCGCGCTGGTCGCCTCCGGCAGATGGTCCGGATAGCGATGCTCCGCCCAGGGCTGCTGCCAATTGAACACCCGCGTCACCACAACCACCTCACGCCACCATGCCTGCAGCAGATCAGGCCAGGGCGCCGCCGGCAGACCAGGCGCCGGTGGGAAAAAGCGCAACGCAATGAAATGGGGGAGCATCACCAAAGGGGGGCCTGCGATGAAGATCGCCAGGACCCCAGCACCCGCCCAGGTGCCATAACAGTAGGCCGCCAAGAGAGCCAGCAGACAGCCTCCCAGCCAGCGGAACAGGGTGGTCAGGCGATGGATGCGGCCGTTCATCGGGAAGCAGATTCCTTGTGGTTGTGGGCCAGTGTAGAGGCCCACGGAACCGCTGCCTAACTCACGCGAGTCGAGGTGGCCGGGATCCGGATTGGGGTGCAAGGCGCAACAGCCATGGTGGGCACCAGGGAACCTCTGCACATCCCCCGCGAGCCGAGGTGAGCCTGATCCGGGATGGGGCGCAAGGCGCAAACCACAGCCAAAGCGGGTGCTCTGGCGAGGATTTGCAACGCTGCGGACCGCCCGAAACGGGGTCACATCGGCGGCGAGGAGTTATGCAGAGGTTCCCCAGGGCAAGGATATGCAACGCCACGGATCACCCGAACCGGCGTCACATCGGCGGCGAAGCCTTATCAGAGTTTCCTCAACAGCTGCAGCGAGCCTGGCCGTTTGGGGAGATCGCCCCGAGGAGCCGTCGGTGTCTGTCATGCAGGCGACGCGGCGCTTAGGGCAAGCCCCCTTTGCCCCCCGGTTCAGCCACGCGAGCATGGGAGAAAACTCGGACGCACGCGCATCCGCGCGGCGGCCCAACAACGAGACGGAGACATGACTGCTATCTACGCCGACAAGCCCTGGCTGACGAGCTATCCCGAAGGGGTGGCACCGAGTATTGACCTCGATGTGTACCCCTCGCTGGTGACGCTGCTGGAAGAGTCCTTCCGCGTGCATGCCCAACGTGATGCGGCCGTCTGCATGGATCAACGGCTGACGTTTGCAGAAGTGGACAAATACTCCCAGGCCCTCGGGGCCTGGCTGCAACAGCGTGGACTGGCGCGTGGCGCTCGTGTGGCCATCATGATGCCCAACGTGCTGCAGTACATGGTCACCATCGCCGCCATCCTGCGCGCCGGCTTCGTGGTGGTGAATGTGAACCCCCTCTATACGCCCCGGGAGCTGGAACACCAGCTCAAGGATTCCGGTGCCGAAGCCATCATCGTGCTGGAGAACTTCGCGAAGACCTTGTCGGAAGTGATTGAGAGGACCGCCGTGCGACACGTGGTGGTCACCGGGCTTGGCGACATGCTGGGCTGGTGGCGAGGCCCGCTCATCAATTTCGCGGTGCGGCATCTGAAGAAGATGGTGCCGGAGTTTCGGCTGCCGCTGACCCAGGCACGCACGGTGACGCGCTTCAGGCAGGCGTTGAACGACGGGGCCTCCCTTCGGCTGCAAGCCGTGCAGTTACGCGCCGATGATCCCGCCTTCCTTCAATACACGGGCGGGACCACCGGACTTTCGAAGGGAGCGACCCTGTTGCACCGCAATGTGGTGGCCAACATCCTTCAAAGTGAAGCCTGGTTCAAACCCATGCTGAACAGGGTGGGAGATAAACCGCTCACCATCGTCTGCGCTCTGCCGCTGTATCACATCTTCGCGCTGACGGCCTGCTACATGCTGGGCGCCAGGCTGGGCATGATGAACCTGCTGATTCCCAATCCGAGAGACATCCCCGGGTTTGTCAGCACGCTGCGCAACTACAAGGTGAACATGTTCCCTGCGGTGAATACCTTGTTCAACGCGTTGGCCAATGACGCTGGATTTGCGAAGCTGGACTTCAGCGAACTGGTGATCTCCAACGGCGGTGGGATGGCTGTCCAGCAGGCGACGGCGGAGAAATGGCAACGTATTACCGGCTGTGCGGTGGTGGAGGGATACGGCTTGTCCGAAACGGCGCCGGTCGCCACGATCAACCGGTTGGATCTTGACGCGTTCAATGGATCGATCGGTCTGCCCGTTCCCAACACCGAGATCGCCATTCGGGACGATGAGGGCAAGGATGTGCCGCTAGGAGAGCGCGGCGAGATCTGCATCCGCGGGCCTCAGGTGATGGCCGGCTACTGGAATCGACCGGATGAGACGGCACAAGCCATTGGCCCCGACGGCTTCTTCAAGACCGGAGATATCGGGGTGATGGATGAACAGGGATACACCCGCATCGTTGATCGGAAGAAGGACATGATCCTGGTCAGTGGATTCAACGTCTATCCCACCGAGATTGAACAGGTGGTCAATATGCATCCCGGAGTGCTGGAATGTGCGGCGGTCGGTGTACCGGACACACACTCCGGGGAAGCCGTAAAGCTGTTTGTGATCAAGAAGGATCCGGCATTGGCAGAGGAGGACCTGAGCAGCTTCTGCCATTCCCAATTCACGGGCTACAAGCGGCCCAAATACATCGAGTTCAGGGACGAACTGCCGAAGACCAATGTTGGAAAGATCCTACGGCGGGAGCTCCGACAACACTGAGCTCCTCGACCGCGTGGCAAGCATGGGGAAGTGCCCGGAAAGACAGTGCCGATCCGGGCATCGCTCTCGTCCAAAGAGATTCTTTCGGATCAATATCCCTCGGCCAGAAACTCATTAACGGATCGTTTTCGGTTCCCCAAAAGCAAAACCCCCTGAACTGCTGGAGTTCAGGGGGTTTGCAGGGTTATTAGCCTGACGATGACCTACTTTCACACGGGAATCCGCACTATC
>NZ_FOAV01000019.1 GCF_900109745.1 Roseateles sp. YR242
GAGGGGGCTGAAGGGCCACCTTGGGGCGGCCCGGCGGTGGCCCTCTGCGCATACCAGAGCCCCGCTTGAACGGCGCTGCGCGCGTTCAAGCGACTCGATGCATAGAGGAGCAGTGGTGGGGACGTGAGCCCCAGGCTGTTCGGGCCTAGGGGCAGTCCAAGGAGCCTATGTCCGTGTCCACGAGGACAGCAGCCGCCAGAATTCTCCTCTGCAGCCACAGAGGCACAGCGAAAACACGTGCCAATTCATTTTGATGTTGTGGCAAGGTCACCCCACCGCTGCTGTCGAATTTTCGCCTCAATCTCAAGAGAAAGGGCCTCGACTTCCTGCCATTGATCCTGCGTTAGGTCATCGCTGTTTGGGCAATTAAGCAATATTGCACACTGATAAAGGCTACGAACTCCACCATCCGGTGATTCACCCAGGAACTTGCCGTATAAATCTTCGGCAATAGCCTGAGTCAGTTTTTTGTTCTCACTAATCCGTGAAGGCAAAAGCTTAGGTAGGTTGGTCTCTAACCACCCATCCAACCCAATCGGGAAAGCCTCTGGATTCGCCAGAACAGTGGTTTCCCATTGATTTGGAGACGTTCCATCCGACACTTTAGGGCCACGCCGGAACTTCATAGATACGCCGTCGATGACAACGCGCTTCTCCCGAATGTCATCCATATAGGCGTCACTGCTGCCGGATCGACAGAAAGCTGCCAACCTCTGGCGGGCTGCGTCAACTTCTACCATCAACCGCTTTTGCCGGTTGGGGTTGCTTTCGACCACTGCGGCCGTTTCTATGTCCATCGGCGTCGTCGGCAAAACTCCACAAAAGCTAGCTATTCGAAGTGCGGCATGCCGAAACTCGGAATCGGGGAAGTTTCTTGCAGCATCGTAGATCTCCCCCAGATTGTCGTTAACAGCCATCGAATTCCAGCCTGATGGAACCTTCCTGTTAACGGAAGATTCTGCGGTACGTAGGCTTGGACCGGATGGTTGCGGAGAAGTCACCAGCGTGTGGCCTCGCTCGGAGCGGTCGGCGAGGCGCACCGCATTGTGCTCAATGGAAGTCATATAAATGACGAGCGCAAAGAAAGAGGCTGCAACGCCACAGATGCCAATCCACCTCCAGCCCCCAAGAGACATGCGCACACTCCGGTCTATTGATAGATTTTAGTGACCGATGCGTAGATGATCCTCACATGAAGTTTTGGGGGAGGTGATGAGCTCAAGAACGCCAGGCAATCCGCAGATCGGTGAAGATCGATCTGCGCTATGTTCCGAAGCGGGCAACCCCTGTGAGTGCTGATGTGGAGAAAGCGGCGCTTTTGCAGGCGTTGGCAACTGCCCCGGGAGTTATGGTTACAGTGCTCATCGGACGGATTCTGAGTCGCCCGGCCGCCATTGCGGCCACGTCGCCACGACTTGCTGAGACGCTTTCCGTTCGCGCGACTCGCCATCCAGCCCCGTGAGTCCCATGTTGGCGATGAACTGGTCCAGCAAATCTCTGTCGATCTCCCAGCGATGTGCGGTGGCCGTTGAGATGCGGCCCGCATAGAGGAGCGGTACGACTAGATGCATGGAGGAGCCTTGGCGAAAGGCTCCTCCTCGATCCACTATCCGCCGAACAGGCCAAGGACCTTGCATGTCCCGGGCGGCTCGTTGGGTCAGGTTGGGTCAGGCCGCTGCGGCCCAGGCTTCTGAGACGGTTTCGGGGACGGGGCGCAGGTGCGGTTGGGTGATGACGCTGATGCGGCCCTTGCCCTTGCGCTTGACCGTGTACATGGCTTCATCAGCCGCACGCAAGACATCACGCCCAATGTCCGCCCCAGTGCCAATAACAGCACCAATGCTGGCGTTGACCGACACCGTCTCGCCCGAATCCAGCTGGATCCGGCGCTGAATCGAGAAGAGCACACGCTGAAGCAGTTGCTCCGCATCGGCAACACGGTTGACACCAGGCAACAGGATGGCGAACTCGTCACCCCCCATGCGCGCCACCACATCCTTGCTGCGCACCAGATCCTGCAGGCGTTGCCCCACCTGCTTGAGCACCTCGTCACCCGCCTCGTGGCCATGCTGGTCATTGACCGGCTTGAATCCATCCAGGTCCAGATAACACAGCGCATATCCCTCGCCCGTCCGGCGCGAGGCCTGGATGGCATCACCCAGGCGGTCTTCCAGCACCCGGCGATTGGGCAGGTTGGTCAACGCATCACGCGTGGCCTGCTGCTGCGCCACTTCCTCACTCATCTTGAGGCTGTCAATGTCAACCAGCATCCACAGCGATTCCGAGTCCGACAACACCGAGCCACTCACGTCCACCCAGAATGCACTGCCGTCCTTGCGGCGCATGCGCAGCTGAGTCCGATAGGGATCCCCGCCACGGATGGCCGCCGAACCCTCTTTGACCACACGCAGGTGATCCTCATCCGACAGGTAGAGCAGTCGCGAATCACGTTCCCGCAATTCACCGGCCTCATAACCAAACATGCGCTCCAGCGCCGGATTGCACCAGGCCGCCCGGCCACCACGCACACGCACCATGCCGATCAGGTAGTTCTGGAGCATGACCTCCTGCTCCTGCGCCAGTTGCGCCAACGCCTGCCGGGAACGGTGTTCGCCGCGCAGATGCCAATGGATCAACCACGAGCAACAAGCCACCGCCAGCGCCACCAGCGCGGCCAGCATGGATTGCTGCCAGACCTGCCGCCACCAGGACACCAGATAGTCCTCGCTGCTCATGCCAGTGAACACCGTGACCGGATAACCGGCGATATGCCGATAAGCCGTGACCCGCTCCACGTTGTCCAACGCCACGCGAGTCAGGTAGACCCCGTGCTGCGCATTCTTCGCCAGATTCTTCAGCAGCTCTTGCGACAGGTTGCGCGCACCAAATCCACGCGTGCTGCCAGGCTCGCTCGCCGAATAACGAGCGATCAGGTTGAGCCCATCCGTGCGCAGGGACACCGCACCGGAACGCCCCAATGCCAGCTGACTGAAACGGTTCACGAAGTGCTGGGAATTGACGGCCGCATACACCACACCGGCAAATTGCCCATCATGGTTCATCAGGCGGCGGGCCAGCACGATGCTCCATGCACCAGTGGTTCGGCCCTGCAAAGGCTCCGAGATCACCATGTCGGCACTCATCATCGCCTGGCTGAAATAGGGGCGGTCGGCCACGTTGTGCGCCTTCTCGTCCTTCGAGAAGCCCGCAATCACATTGCCGTAGATATCCGTGATGCGCAACGAAGCGACCTGCGGCAGCAGGCTGCGCTGCTCCTCGATGATGCGAACCAGCGACTCCTCGTGGTCCTTCGATGCACGCGCGCTGTGAAAACGCAAGGCAATGGTGGAGAGCGCGTTGTCCGCGTTACGCAGCTCGGCACTGACCTCGACGCTCAGGCTCTGGGCCAGGTTGTCCGCAGTATCACGGGCACGCGCTTCCTCGGACTGGAGATGCGAGCGCAGACTGAACGTGGTCATGGCCACCAGGGCAGCCACCACCAGCACATTGCCCATCACCAGCCACATCGTCATGCGGCCCGGACGTTGTTGGATCAGTCGTCGAATCATGTGCCCGCTCCCTGCCCTCGCTGTGGTCAACCGTTGACCACGGCGCGAGCACCATCCATATGGAACATCCAGCGGGAATTGGCAGCGCCGCCGCGCGCCAGTTCACGCAAGTCCACCATCAGCTGTTCAAAATCAAAAGCCTTGTCGTAGAACCCGTCAGCGCCATGACGCTCGCATTGCGCCGCCACGGTGGCCCGGTCACTCGCGCTGAGCACGAAGACCTGTCCGCCAAACGAACGTTGACGGAGACGCTTGAGGACGGAGAAGCCGGATCCCGGCGCCAGATGAATGTCCAGCAGCACCACGTCAGGGGAGGTGGCCAACACGGCCTCCACCGCCTCGTCCTCGCTGGTGGCTTGCGCCACCACGGTCACGCCGGGTTCGTTTTCCGCACGGCGCACCAGAAGGCGACGTACTGGCAAAGAGTCTTCGACAACAGCGACTTTCATGACCGCAATGGTCGCGCTTCGCCCGGCCGCAGACCATGAGGCAGCCGCCGTTTACCGTGAGGTGGAGTTGCCGCGCGTTGGCGTAGGTGATCGGCGGACAAGCTTTTGAACAGGTCCGCGAGGCGCTCCCCCAATAGGGGGACGGGGGCCGAGGGGGATCCATCGGCCCGGGCCGCCGCCAGGGGAGGCGTGCGGCGATCAGTCCATTTCCGTGCCCCAAAGGGGCATCGGCTCAGGCGCCGGATGCCGGGCTGGGCGTGGCGGCCGGCGTGGGCGGCTTGATCATGTCCCGTGCATACGACAAGCCAATGCCGTAGCCACCCGCGTGGGCTTCCACGATGGCCCTTGCCGCGTCGTAGGTCTCGTGGCGGGTCCAGTCTCGCTGGAGTTCCAGCAGGAACTGCAGCCAGCTGGTCATCTCCACACCCGCGTCGCGCAGGCGGTCCAGGGACAGACGGTGGCTTTCCACCGTCGCGCCTCCGCAGGCGTCGGCCACGCACAGGACGCGGTAACCGTCGCGCACGGCACTCAGCGCCGGGAAGCTCACGCAGGCCTCGGTGAGCAGGCCGGCGAGGATGATGGTCTTGCGACCCGTTGCCTGCACGGCTGAACGCACCGCGTCGTCTTCCCAGGCGTTCATCGAGCGCCGGTCGATCGGCTCGATGTCCGGCAGAGCCTGGCGCAGCACGGCGAAGGTCGGTCCGCTGTACACCTTGGTGGCGGAAGTGCTCAGGATCAGCGGAATGGAGAAGGCGCTCGCCGTACGGCCCAACGCCAACAGGTTGTTCAGCAACAGTTGGCGGTCGGTGGACTGCACCGCGAAGGCCAGGCCAGGTTGCGGGTCCACGAGCAGGACGCAGCAGTCTTGCGGCGTCAGAAGGGAGGTCGAAGTGGTCATGAACGGCCTATGGGGGGAAGGACGGGGCCGGCACGGATCGCCCGCGCCTGCGGGCCTCCATCATCCGGGGCGGGGCTGGCGGCGGCCTGCTCCAATCGGGGGAGGCCGGGCGTTCCAGGGTGGGTGATCAGCCTCGCGGCCCGCCTCTATACTGCGCCGCGATCCGCCGACCGTGGGCACGGCGGTTCAGGTCCCACAGCCGCCTCCAGCGGCCGCCGGCGGTCTCTTTCGTTCCCTCAAGGAAAGGCGTGGATGGCGAAAGCGTGTCCGCAGAGGTTGGGCCAAGGATGAGCGGCGCGGGGCTTCCAGCGCCGTCCCGGTCCCGCATGGGCATCGGTCTTCTGGCCGCTGCCTTGATCCAGGGCGCCTGGTGGGGCTTGCTGCGGCTGGAGCGGCCGCGGCAGCACATCGGGAACACGGTCACCGAGATCCGGCTGCTGCCCTTGCCGCCGGACCCGCGTGTGGCCAAGCCGCCGCCGCGTGACGGCCGGCCCACTCGTGCGCCGGTTCCACCGGTCACCGTTCTGGCACCGCCCGCGCTGACGCCTGCCCCTCAGCGCACGACCAGCCTGCTTCCCGACGCCGCCAGCATCGACGCCCCTGCATCACCGACCACCGCGGCACCAGCACCCGGCCAAGCGGGCACCGCCAGCACACTGCGGCTGACCCTGCCGCCCCGCGCCGCGTCTTCTCCCCGCCCGGAATCGATGATGGACCAGGTGCGCAATGACCCCCGTGCGCACACCGAGGCGCGCACCATGGAACATCGGATGGCCGACGCCATGGGCACGCTGCCGATCGTGGTCCAGTCCTCCACCAGCGGCACGGGCTCTACCGTGATCCAGCAGGGCAGCAAATGCACCCGTGTTTATGAGAACCGCATCAAGTCGCTTCATCCGATGGATGACAGACTGAAGGACGCGCCGTCGGTGGCGGGCAACTGCTGAGTTGTCCTCCGGATCGCGGAGCGATCAAGGTTGGAGCGTCTCGGCGGGCCAGATGGGGCAAAGAAAAAGCCCGATGCTTTCGCACCGGGCCCTTGCATGGAATGGGGGGAATGGCCAGCTCACGCTGGCCGGGCCATCACCAGCCGATGTCCTTCAGCAGCGGACGAGTCAGGTCCTTGGGCGGAACCAGAATGGTCGTCAGGTCGCTGTTGATGTTGGGTTCCATCAGCAGGTTGGGGAAGGCCGACACGTCCCAGTGAGAGACGGACGAGCCCGAGGCCAGCGTCGAAGGCGTGTAGAGCAGCGGACGGCCCAGCGCATCAGCACCCGCACGACGCGAGGCATCCACCGCCAGCGACGCCGAGACCAGCCCCGCGGCCTTGCGCGTACCGTAAGGCACTGCAGCGGCGACAGCAGCCTTCAGCGTCGCACCATCGGCCTGCGACACGCTGATGGTCGGGATGACCACCGTCGGATCCGAGCCACCCAGGCCAGGTGCCGCACCACCGGTGTTGTTGGCGATGATCACGCCAATGGCACCCGCGTTCTGCGCATTCTTCGCCTTGACGGCAAAGCCGCAAACCCCACGGTCGATGATGGCAACCTTGCCGGCAACAGCCGCTGCCGTGGCCGCGTCAAACGTCAGGCATCCGCCGCCATTGACCAGGTCCGTCGGCGTCACCGCCAGCGCACCCAACGACAGGCCCGTGGCCACCGACGGCCCGAAGGACGCGGTGTTGTAGGCGTAAAAGCCCGAGTACCCCGGCGCCGACGTGGCCGTCTTGAGCACCGGCAGCGAGGTCAACGTAGTGGCAGCACCCGCCACGGCTTGTGGGCCGATCCAGGCCAGGCCCAGCGCATTGGTGGTCGACACCCGGCGCTCGGCACTGGTCATGTTCAACCACGTCTTGCCAGCCGTGTTGTCGTACATGTACTGTTCCCAGACGCTGGGCAGGCCGCCGCTGGACTGGTAGGCCGTACCGTCCGCATTCAGCCGGTAGCCCACCGCGCTGGACACCGAGCCGGTGTAGACAGTCAGCACCGAGAAGCCCAGGCCGTGGCCCAGTTCATGCAGCAGGGTTTCAACGAAGTTCACCGCTGTGCCGGCGTTGCCGTCCACGCCCAGATAGAACGGGCTGCCGTCCAGGCAGTCGCTCTTGCCGAGGTTGACGTTGAACTGGGTCTTGATGTCGACGTTGCCGTAGCCGCTGCCGTCGTCCTCAATGCCGTCGGTCAGGTTGTAGCCCGCCAGCTTGTTGGCCAGCGCCTGGGGGTACCAGGTGCCGGGCTTCCCGTTGGGGAAGTCGTGCCAGATGTTCCAGGCGGAGGCACTGCCCAGCGTGGCGCTGCTGGCGGTGCAGGTCAGCGCTTCCCAGGCGGCATTCACCGTGATGGTGACGTCGCTGTCGAGCTGCGTTTCCCAGATGTCCGCCACGTAGCGGTAGACATAACGACGCTGTTCACCGAGCGTGGTGCCCGGGTTGCCGCCAACGGGCGCGACCGGCGTCGTGTCGTTGAAGCCCACGCCTGCGGGGTCCCGGCTCGTGACCACGATGGTGGCGGCCTGGGTGGCACCGGCGGCGCACAGGGCGGCCAGCAGGCTGGCGCGCAAAGCGAAAGTCTTGATGCTCTTGTCCATGGTGCTCACTTGGTCGGGAGTTCGGACTTGGTGAAGACGCCCTTGGTGACGGCAGCGTCGGCTTCTTCCTTGGTGGCGAAGCACAGCTCTTCGAGCTTGCCGTCGGGGCGGCGCACCATCACGGAGTAGGACGTCATGTCGTCGGTCAGGCGCACGCCGGTGGCGCCATTGGGATGGCGCTTGACCTGGGGCGTGGCGGCCACGGCACTCAATGCCACCGAGCGCTTCGCAGCGCGCAGCGATTGCAGCGAGGCGCGTTCCTCGTTGGTGGCCGCGCGCAGCTTGCCGGTCTCGGCATCACGCACCACCACCAGGGCGTCCTGGGCAGCTTCGCTGACAGGCAGGCTGCCTTCGGCAGCCGAAGCGGCCAGCGGCAGCAGGGCCGCGACGGTCAGGGTCAGGGTTCGGATCAACATCTGTAGCTCCTTGTGCAACGGGACGCTCAACGCGCCTGACGGCGGCGGCGCACGGCCACCAGGCCGATCAGGCCCAGGCCAGCCAGGGCAAAGCTGCCCGGTTCCGGCACCGCGGTCACCGCCAGGTTGTCCACGCCCACGTAGTTGGAGAGGTCGGCGCTGCCCACATATTCAATGGCGAAGCGAGCGGTCGTGCCTGCGCCCAGGCCGGCCAGGCTCAGCGTGTACTGGCTCCAGTCGCCAGTCACCGTCACCTGCGTGTCCAGCACCAGGCTGGAAGGGTTGCCGGCGGCGTCCACCAGGCCGAAGGCCAGTTGGTCGTAATAGCCGTCGATGATGTCGGCCTTGGCCCAGAAGGTGATAACCAGGTTCTCGGCAGTGGAGAACACTGGGGTGATCAGCCAACTGGCCAGGCTGCCCCCTGCGGCGGCGTTGTTGAAGTTGCTGCTGATGTAGGAGTTGCCGGCACCGCTCAGCGCGGTGAACACCGTCTCGTCTCCTTGCACCCAGGGCGAGGTCAGGCCGGCCGGTGTGTTCAGGTTGAGGATCTGCCACCCGGAGGAGGTCAGGTTGGCGACGTTGTCGAATCCCTCGCTGATGAGGGTGGCGTCGGCGTGCGCGGATGCCATTGCACCCACCAGCGCCAATGCCGCGCAGGCTTGCTTGAACATTGCAGGTCCTTCTGGAGATAGTGGTGGGATGTCCACCCCGTACTTGTTGGAGACGCGCTCACCGTCATGCGGCTGACGCCAGAATTTCCGTGGGACGGTCCGGACTGCCCCATCCCCGGGCCGCTTGATTGTGTGACGCGCTTCACGAATCAACAGCGTTCGGAAACGCCCATTCCCCCCTGGACAAAGGGGTAGTTCTTTCCCTAGTCGGCGGAACCGTTGCGCGCAAAGGGCTGTCGTAGGCCCGGCCTGCATCGCGGGGGGCTCAGCACATCTGCCGGGTGGTGTGGTGTCCCTGGTGAAACTCCGTATGGCACATCCGGATGTGCGGTTTTTCACGGGAAGGCCGCAGGGCGGGCGGGTGGCCCACAGGTGTGAGGAAACCGCCTACAGCGGCTGACGCGGAAATGGGACGGGGCGATGCGCAAGCGCCGTCTGTTGGCTTTCCCCCCCGGAAACGAAGATTCGTTTCATCAACAGGGAGCCACCACCATGAAAACCACCCGCACCATTGCAAGCCCGAAGCAGCAACTCACCACCCGTCTGCTGCAGGGGTCCGTCATCCTGGTCGGCCTGGCTCTGGCGGTGTTTGCGAATCGGGCGACGGCGGCCACGCCCGTCACCACAACCTTCCAGGTCACCGCCACCGTCATCAGTGCCTGTACGGTGTCCGGCTCCTCCCTGAATTTTGGTAACACGCTGGATTCGCTGAGCAGCTCCACCCCGGTGGATGCCACCTCCACCGTGAGCGTCTCCTGCTCCAACACCACGCCCTACACGGTGTCGCTGAACGCTGGCGCCAACGCCGGTGGCGCCTCCAACTACGCAAGCCGCACGATGAAGAGTGGCTCGGACACCCTGGCCTATCAGCTGTATCTGGATTCCGGCCGTTCGACTGTGTGGGGCGATGGCACGTCGTCCAGCTCGGCCAAGAACGGCACGGGCTCCGGCAGCACGCAGAGCCTGACCGTGTATGGCCGTCTGCCTTCGCTGGCCAATGCGGTGCCTGGGAGCTATACCGACACCGTCACGGTGACGATCAGCTACTGATCGCATCACCACAGTTTCTCCCCTGGGCGTTCCCTCCTCGCGCCCGGTCAAAGGCCCCGAAAGGGGCTTTTGCCCGTCTGGCCCTCTGGCCGTCTGGCGTCTGGCCGTTTTGCCGTTTGGAGCGCTTGTCGGGAGCAACGGGAGCGGAGCCAGACAGGCAGCGGGTACATTGGGTCGGAGGTGGCCGGCGGGGTGGTCGCGGGTGATTCAGCCGGTCGTGTCTTTTTCTACGGAGGCTGTCATTTGGCGCGGAATGAAACTATGACCGCGCGGGTGGCAGCGCCGCGCCCTTGTTGAAGCTCAGATCAACGCCCGCCCAATCAGAATCTTCTGAACCTCGGACGTCCCTTCGTAGATCTGCGTGACCCGAACATCGCGGTAGATCCGCTCCACCGGGAAATCGCTCACGTAGCCGTAACCGCCAAACACCTGGATGGCGGCAGAGCAGACCTTCTCTGCCATCTCGCTCGCAAAGAGCTTGGCCATGGCAGCCTCCTTCAGGCAAGGCTGGCCGGCGTCCTTGAGGCTCGCGGCATGCCAGATCAACTGGCGGGCGGCCTCGATCTGCGTGGCCATGTCGGCCAGCTTGTGCTGCAGCGCCTGGTGTTCAAAGATCGGCACGCCAAAGGCGACCCGCTCCTTGCTGTACCTCAGCGCCGCCTCGAAGGCCGCTCGTGCCATGCCCACCGACTGCGAGGCGATGCCAATGCGGCCACCCTCCAGCCCGGAGAGCGCGATCTTCAGCCCCTGCCCTTCGTCACCCAACCGATTGGCCGCAGGCACGCGGCAGTTCTCGAACAGGATCTGGGCCGTGTCGCTGGCATGCTGGCCCATCTTGTCTTCGATGCGTGCCACCACATAGCCCGGCGTGCGTGTCGGCACGAGGAAGGCGCTGATGCCTTTTTTTCCGGCCGCCTTGTCGGTCACCGCCATGACGATGGCAACGTCACCGTTCTTGCCACTGGTGATGAACTGCTTCACACCGTTAAGCACGTATTCGTCGCCGTCGCGCACAGCGGTGGTCTTCAGGCCACCAGCTTCGGATCCCACATGCGGCTCGGTCAGGCAGAAGGCGCCCAGCATGTCACCACGCGCCAGTGGCTTGAGGAATCGCTCCTTTTGATCATCATTGCCAAAGGCCATCAGGATGCTGCACACCGGGCAGTTGTTGACGCTCACCACGGTGGAGGTGGCCCCGTCACCCGCGCCGATCTCTTCCAGGATCAATGCCAGCGAGAGGTAGTCCAGGCCCGCACCGTCGTACTCGGTCGGCACCGCCACGCCGTAGCAGCCCAGCGCCGCAAGGCCCTTGAGCTGTTCAGCAGGGAACTGGTGGCTCTTGTCCCAGGCGGCCGCATGCGGCGCGATCTGGTCCTGCACATAGGTCCGCACAGCGTCCTGCACAGCGCGATGGTCTTCGGAGAGGAGCATGGTCAGCCCTTGGTGTCCTCGGCCCGCTCGTTGTGCGTGCGGGCCTGGGTGTTATCGGCGGTGGTGAAGACGGGGGCCGCCTGTCTTGCGGCGGGCCCGTGGTGCTTACCAAGGCAACGGCTGCCCGTCGTAGTTGAAGAAGCTGCCGTTCTCTCCCGCCTTCAGACCATCCAGCACCTTGCGCAGACTGGATGCACTGGTGGCCACATCAATGTCCGCCTCCTGGCCGCCCATGTCGGTCTTCACCCAACCCGGATGCAAGCTCACGCACAGCGCGCGGCCGTCCAAGGCCAGGGCGATGTCCTTCATCACCGAGTTCACCGCCGCCTTGGAAGCGCGGTAGACCCAGCCCGCCGAGTTGGCGCGCAGTGTCAGCGAACCCATGCGCGACGACACGATGCCAATGCGGGCATCCGGCGCCAAGGCATCCAGCAGCTGCGGCAGCACACGCATGGGGCCCAGCACGTTGGTGTGCATCACCGCATCGAAGTCCGCCTGGCTGGGCGGCTGCAGGCCGATGGTGCGCGGGCCATAGACACCCGCCACATACATCACGCGGTTGAACTGGAAGCCGTCCAGCTGCCACGCCAGCCCGGCAATGCTGACCACGTCCGATACGTCCAGCTTGATGGCCGTGGCGCCCAGCGCGCGCAGGCGCGTCAGGCTCTCCTCGTCACGCGCCGTGGCGACCACCTGGTCGCCCGACTCGCGGTACTGCCGCACCAGCTCCAGGCCAATACCGCGAGACGCACCAATGATCAGCACCTGTGTCATATCAGATCAACTCCACACCAACAGCGGTGGCTTCACCGCCACCAATACACAGCGCCGCCACCCCACGCTTCAACCCACGATGCTTGAGCGCGCCCAGCAGCGTGACCAGAATGCGGGCGCCGGAGGCGCCAATGGGGTGGCCCAGCGCCACCGCGCCACCGTTCACGTTCACGATCTCGTGCGGCAGCTTGAATTCGGCCATCGCGGCCATGGTCACCGCGGCAAAGGCCTCGTTGACTTCCCATAGATCGACGCTCTTGGCGTCCCACTGATTGCGCGCCAGCAGCTTCTGGATGGCCCCCACCGGGGCGGTGGTGAACCATTCCGGCGCATTGGCGTGCACCGCCGTGCCGACGATGCGGGCCACCGGCGTCAAGCCGCGCTGGCGTGCCGTGGATTCACGCATCAGCACCAGGGCGGCCGCACCGTCGCTGATGGAAGAAGAGGTAGCGGCCGTGATGCTGCCGTCCTTCTTGAACGCCGGCTTCAAGGTCGGGATCTTGTCCAGCTTGGCCTTGAAAGGCTGCTCGTCGCGACCAATGACGGTGTCGCCACCCTTGCCGGCCAGCGTGACCGGCGCGATTTCCCAGGCGAAGCTGCCGTCCTCGTTGGCGCGCTTGCTGCGCTCGGTGGAGGAGATGGCGAACTGGTCCTGCGCCTCACGGGTGAAGGCGTACTTGTCCACGCACTGCTCGGCGAACACACCCATGGCCTTGCCGCGCTCGTAGGCGTCTTCCAGGCCGTCCAGCGCCATGTGGTCATACATCTGGGCGGCACCGTACTTCACACCCTTGCGCGCAAACATCAGGTGCGGCGCATTGGTCATGGATTCCATGCCGCCCGCCACCAGCACGTCGGCGCTTTCAGCCTTGAGCGTGTCGTGGGCGAACATGACGGCACGCATGCCGGCACCACACATCTTGGAAAGCGTCACCGCCCCGACCGATTGCGGCAACCCCGCCTTGAGCACGGCCTGGCGCGCGGGCGCCTGGCCCTGACCGGCCATCAGGCAGTTGCCAATGAAGGCTTCGTTGATAGCGTCGCCGGGAATGCCGGCGCGCTCGACCGCCGCCTTGATGGCGACGGCACCCAGCTCCCATGCGGCGAGGCCGGCGAAGTCACCCAGCAGACCGCCAATGGGCGTGCGGGCGGCGGACACGATGACGATGGAATCGGACATGGAGGTCTCCTTGTTCAGCTTTTGAAGCCTGGTTGTTTATTGAATGGGCAGCTCGCGGTGCTCCGGCTCAGGCGCTGACGGCGCGGGGGCGGTCGTCTGCACGTGGAAGCGCTTGTGTGGATCGTACGGAAACACGTCGTGCACGTGGCCGGCGAGGATGCGTTGCTTGTGCGCCTGCCAGAACGCGGGGTCGAGCAGGTCGGCATGGTGGGCCATGAAGGCCTCGCGCACCTGGCCGTGGCCCAGCAGGAAGGGGCCGAATGTCTCGGGAAAGACATCGTGCTTGCCGACCGGGTACCAGACCTCGCCGGAGAGTTCGTCTTCCTCGTTGCGCGGTGCCGGTACTTCGCGGAAGTGGCAGTCGGTGAGATATTCGATCTCGTCGTAGTCGTAGAACACCACCTTGCCATGGCGCGTGACGCCGAAGTTCTTCCACAACATATCGCCGGGAAAGATGTTGGCCGCCACCATGTCCTTGATGGCATTGCCGTACTCCACCACCGCATGCTCCAGCTGCGCGGGCGAAGCCTCCTGCAGGTAGATGTTGAGCGGCACCATGCGGCGCTCGATGTAGAGGTGGTGGATGATGAGGTCGTCCCCGTTCTCCTCGATGAGGCTGGGGCAGAAGTGCTTGAGCTCCGCCACCAGCTCTTCCTCGAAGCGGTGGCGCGGGAAGGCCACGCGGGTGTATTCCAGCGTGTCGGCCATGCGGCCCACGCGGTCATGCTGCTTCACCAGCAGGTACTTGGACTGGATCTGCTCCCGCGTGGTGTCCTTCTGCGGCGGATAGAAGTCCTTGATGACCTTGAAGACAAAGGGATAGGACGGCAGGTCGAACACCAGCATCACCATGCCCTTGATACCGGGCGCAATGCGGAACTTGTCCGAGCTGTGGCGCAGGTGGTTGAGGAAGTCCCGGTAAAACAGGTTCTTGCCCTGCTTCTGCAGCCCCAGCGCAGCGTAGATCTCCGACCTCGGCTTGCGCGGCATCAGGGAGCGCAGGAATTGCACGTAGGCGCTGGGCACCTCCATGTCCACCAGGAAATAGGCCCGCGCAAAGCTGAACAGCATCAGCAGGTCATCCTCGCCAAACAGGGCCGCGTCGATATACAGCAGGCCCGGGTCGCGCTGCGGCAACGCCACCTCGCCCTCGGCCAGCGCCGGCTCCTGATGCAGGATGGGCAGGGCAAACGCCGTCTCGGTAAAGCCGTTGACGATCTTGCCCACGATATAGGCGCCCTTGTTCCGGTAGAACAGGGACGAGAGCACCTGCACCTGGAAATTGGTGCGCCAGCGGAAGTTGCCCAGCTCGCTGCCAATGGCCTTCAGCACGCAGTCGATGTCGCGCTCCAGATCCTCGAACTCCAGATCCAGCTGGAAGTTCCAGACGATGCGCATGAAGGTGTCGCGCAGCGTGTCGTGCGAGGGGTAGTAGCAGCGGTAGGTGGGCTGGGCCGCGGGCTCGTCGTTCTCGATGAATTCGGTCGAGATGGCGGGCCGCACGAAGATGAAGTCGTTGTGGAAGTAGCTGTGGTGCAGCAGCCGGGTGCAGACCGAGTTGAAGAAGGTCTCGGCCAGCTCCGGCTGGCGATGGTTGGTCAGCAGGCCGATGTAGTGCAGCTTCACCTGCTGCCAGACATCGGTGGGTAAGCCGCTGGCCTGGTACCGCGCTTCCAGCAGCGTGGTGGCTTCGTCCACGCGCAGGTCGTAGAACTCGATGCGCTCGCGCTGGGCCAACTGCTGGCCCCGCCAATCCGCCTGCTCGAAGCGTTGCTTGGCACTGGCCGAGGCGGCTCGAAAGAGGCGGTAGTGCTTGTTGAAGCCCTCCAGCAAGGCCATCGCGATCTGGAATGCGCGGGGGTCGGTCAGTTCATGAGGGAACATGGGCCTGCCTTGCTGTTGGAGGGAAATGGGTCAGCCGGCGACTGCCGGCGCCGGGCCGGACCCCATGGCCGCCTCGTAGCGCTGGTGCAGGGCGGCGAGTGCACGCCGATAGGCCGGGCCCACGTCGTCATGACTGGCGGCGGTAATGCTGAGATCCTTCAACAAGCCGTTGTGCAGGCCATAGACCCAGCCATGCACGGCCACAGGCTGCCCGCGGGCCCAGGCGTCCTGCACCACGGTGGTCTGGCAGGCATTGCGGGCCTGTTCCAGCACGTTCAGTTCACACAACGCGTTGACGCGCTGGTCTTCCGGCAGCTTGTCCAGCCAGTCCTGATGGTGGTTGCGAACGTCCTGCACATGGCGAAGCCAGTTGTCCACCAGGCCGACCCGCAGGTCCTTGAGCGCGGCACGCACACCCCCGCAGTTGCTGTGGCCCACGATGATGATGTGCTGCACCTTCAGCTGGTCCACCGCGAACTGCATGACCGACAGGCAGTTCAGGTCGGAGTGCACCACCACGTTGGCCACATTGCGATGAACAAACAGCTCACCGGGCAGCAGGTCCACCAGCTCGTTGGCCGGCACGCGGCTGTCGGCGCAGCCGATCCACAGGTATTGCGGCGTCTGCTGCTTCAGCAGACGCGAAAAGAAGCCCGGAGACTCCTGTTCCGTTTCAGCGGCCCAACGCTTGTTGTTGTCCAGCAGGTCTTGCAGTTCGTTCGTGCTCATGCGGGGGATTTTCTCATCCCGCCGGGACTTACATCGTCTCGGCGAAGAGTTCCCTTCCGATCAGCATGCGCCGGATCTCGGACGTGCCCGCACCGATTTCGTAGAGCTTGGCGTCACGCCACAGGCGGCCCAGCGGATATTCGTTGATGTAGCCGTTGCCACCGAAGATCTGAATGCCCTCGCCCGCCATCCAGGTGGCCTTCTCCGCACACCACAGAATGACCGAGGCGCAGTCCTTGCGCACTTGGCGCACATGCGCGCCGTCCAGGGCGTCGAGGTTCTTGCCCACGGTGTAGCAGAAGGCCCGTGCGGCCTGCAGCACGGTGTACATGTCGGCCAGCTTGCCCTGGATCAACTGGAACTCGCCAATGCTCTGGCCAAACTGCTTGCGGTCATGCACATAGGGCACGACGTTGTCCATCACCGACTGCATGATGCCGATGGGGCCGGCGGCCAGCACCGCACGCTCATAGTCCAGGCCCGACATCAGCACCTTGGTGCCACCACCCACCTGGCCCAGGATGTTGTCCGCTGGCACTTCCACATCACGGAATACCAACTCACCGGTATGGCTGCCGCGCATGCCCAGCTTGTCCAGCTTCTGGGCGATGGAGAAGCCCTTCATGCCCTTCTCGATCAGGAAGGCGGTCATGCCGCGCGCGCCCAGCTCGGGCTCGGTCTTGGCGTAGACCACCAGGGTGTCGGCATCCGGGCCGTTGGTGATCCACATCTTGGTGCCGTTGAGCAGGTAATACCCGCCCTTGTCCTCGGCACGCAGTTTCATGCTGACCACGTCCGACCCGGCCCCCGGCTCGCTCATGGCCAATGCGCCGACGTGTTCCCCGCTGATCAGCTTGGGCAGGTACTTGCGCTTCTGCGCCTCGCTGCCATTGCGCTTGATCTGGTTGACGCACAGGTTGCTGTGGGCACCGTAGCTCAGGCCGACGGACGCTGAGGCCCGGCTGATTTCCTCCATGGCCACCATGTGGGCCACGTAGCCCATGGCCGCGCCGCCGTATTCCTCCGGCACGGTGATGCCCAGCACGCCCAGATCGCCCATCTTGCGCCACAGGTCCATGGGGAACTGGTCGCTCCGGTCAATCTCTGCGGCGCGTGGCGCGATTTCCGCGTCCGCAAAGGCGCGCACCGCGTCTCTCAGTGCCTCGATGTCTTCGCCAAGAAAAAAATTCAGCCCAGGCAGGTTCATCCAGTTGTCTCCTCGACCGCCTCCGCCGGCCCAGGGGCCGTGCAGGACAGATTCTTTGATGTCACAAACGTCGGCTTCACTGCACCACCGCGCGGGCCAGACAGCGGGGCACCGCCGACTTGACGTATACGGGAGACAGTTGACGTTCGCGTCAATTCTAAGCGGAGGTTTTGGACCTGGCGACCGAAGCTGAAGTCCGGGGCCAGGACCACCGTGCTGAATCCATGATCAGACGGTCAGAAGACTGGAAGGCTGGGAAGCTTGAATGGAAGGCTCGGCAGCTCAAGCCGTCACAGGAAGCGCTCCAGCAGCTTGCGGGAGTGGCGGTCGAGCGCGAAGCGATCCGGCACCATGAAATGGATGCCGTGGCTGCTGGCGATCAGCAACCGGCCTTCACCCAGGCGCCGGATGTCTTCTTCGCTCTTCAGGATGAAGGCGGTTTCGCCACGGTCGGTCTCCACCGTCCACTCGCTGGGCGTAGAGAAGGTGGACACGTTCAGCAGCCGCTGCACCGTCGGCATCATCTCGCGGTTGGCGAATTCCTCGCGCAGCAGCGTGCGCAGGGCCTCGGGCAACTGGTCCAGGTGGTCGACCCAGGCCAGTTCATGACCGTCCTCGCCCACCAGGGCGATGCCCTCGTCCGGTGCGCTCAGCGGGTGGGCGCGAACCGGGGTGACGTTCTCATGCGTGCGGCCCTGCAGGTCCACCAGCAGCAGGCGGCCCAAGGCGTTGCGGGCCAGGTGTTGAATGTTGCTCATCAGATGAATACTCCTGGCAAGGCCTCAGGCGTTGGCGGTATGGGCGTTGGCATTGGGGGTGACCACAACCACGCTGTCCTCGGCCTCCTGGTCCACCCGGCGCGCCTGCGCCTCCCACAGGCGCCAGTAGGCGCCCTGCTTGGCGATCAGTTCATCATGCGGGCCCACCTCCACGATTTCGCCACGGTCCATCACCACCAGGCGGTCCGCCTTGCGCAGGGTGGACAGGCGGTGGGCAATGGCGATGGTCGTGCGGCCCCGCACCAGGTTGTCCAGGGCCTTCTGGATTTCCTTTTCGGTTTCGGTGTCCACCGCCGAGGTGGCCTCGTCCATGATCAGGATGCGGGGGTCGATCAGCAGTGCGCGGGCGATGGAAATCCGCTGGCGCTCGCCACCGGACAAGCCCTGGCCCCGCTCGCCCACCAGTGAGTCATACCCCTGCGGCAGGCGCAGGATGAATTCGTGGGCATGGGCAGCCCGGGCCGCCGCCACGATTTCCTCGCGGGAAGCGTCCGGCTTGCCGTAGGCAATGTTCTCCGCGATGGTGCCGAAGAACAGGAAGGGCTCCTGCAGCACCAGGCCGATGTGGCGGCGGAAGTCCGCCAGCTGGAAGCGGCGCAGATCCACGCCGTCCACCTTGATGGCGCCTTCGGTCACGTCGTAGAAGCGGCAGATCAGGTTCACCAGGGTGCTCTTGCCCGAACCGCTGTGGCCCACCAGGCCGATCATCTCGCCAGGCTTGATTTCCAGGTTCAGGTCACGGATGACCGTGCGATTGCCGTAACGGAAACCGATATCTTGCAACGTGATGCCGCCCTCCACGCGTGGGAGCTTCACTGGGTTGGTGGGCTCGGGCACGTTGGACTGATGGTCCAGGATGTCGAAGATGCGCTTGGCGCCAGCCGCCGCCTTCTGCGTCACCGACACGATGCGGCTCATCGAATCCAGCCGGCCGTAGAAGCGACCGATGTAGGCCAGGAAGGCCGTCAGCGTACCGACCGTGATCTGCGAATGGGCAATCAGGTAGATGCCGAAGGCCCAGACCACCAGCAGGCCGATCTCGGTCAGCAGCGCCACGGTGGGCGAGAACAGGCTCCAGGTGCGGTTGAGCCGATCGTTCACCTCCAGGTTGTGCGCATTGGCCTCCTTGAAGCGCTGCGCTTCACGGCGCTCCTGGGCAAAGGCCTTCACCACGCGGATACCGGGGATGGTGTCCGCCAGCACCGAGGTCACCTCGCCCCAGACACGGTCGATCTTCTCGAAGCCGGTGCGCAGTCGGTCTCGCACCAGGTGGATCATCCAGGCAATGAAGGGCAGCGGCACCAGCGTCGCCAGGGCCAGCCAGGGGTTGGTGCTGAACAGGATCACGGTGATCATGCCCAGCATCAGGCAGTCGGTGATGAAGTCCAGCGCGTGCAGCGACAGGAAGACGCTGATCCGGTCGGTCTCCGAGCCGATGCGGCTCATCAGGTCCCCGGTACGCTTGGAGCCGAAATACTCCAGCGACAGGCCCAGCAGATGCTGAAAGGTCGCCGTGCGCAGGTCCGCCGCGATGCGCTCCGACACCAGCGCCAGGATGTAGGTCTTGGCCCAACCCAGCACCCACGACACCAGCGCAGCGCCAAACAGCCCGCTGAGGTAGAGCGCCACCAGGCTGGTGTCGATCTGCTGGCCCTGCTGGAAGGGAATCAGCACCTTGTCCATCAGCGGCATGGTCAGGTAGGGCGCGACCAGCGTGGCGCCGGTGGCCCCCATCATCAGCAGGAAGCCCAGCAAGAGCTGACCCTGGTAGGGTCGGGCAAAGCGCCACAGCCGCAGCAGCACCCAGGTGGACGGGGGGGTGTGCAGCTCCCGGGCGCAACTGGGGCACTCCTCGCTGTCTTCCGGCAGCACGGCCTGGCAGCTGGGGCAGAGTTCGGGCTCCTCGCGCAGGGCGGCCACGGGCTCGCCCCGGGTGTTGAAGGCGTCCTCGAAGCGCTGGGCCTGCAGGTTGGCACGCATGGTGAAGCGCCACTGGGCCAGCCGGCTGCGGCCGTCGGTCAGCTCCAGCAAGCCCACGCCCGCGTGGTCGGACAACACCAGGCGCAGCTCGGGCGCCCCCGCCAGCGCCCATTCCTGGACCCCGCCGGCGGCGGACTCCCGGGCCAGCAAGCGCTGATCCGTGAGTTGCAGCACGCCCGCGCCAAAGCGCAATTGCGTGTCGAGGTCAACCTCCAGCGTCGCCCGGACGTTTTCGCCAGGGCGCAGATGCGCTTGAAGTGCCTCCGCCGACGCCACCGTCGATGGACCAGCCGATACGACAGGATGTGAATGCTGCATTGTGATTGTTCTGAAGAAATGACCTCAACGGTATGGCAGGATTTTCTCCCAGGAAACCTCCGCAGAGGTTTACTGGTGAGCCCGCGCCCTTGACCCCGGCACCTGGTGCCACCATTTCTTGGGCGCACAATTGCGCTTTGCTCCATCTTCCTGTAGCCGGTCCCCCTCCACGACTCCCCCCAAATGAGCCGACACGACGACATCAAGCTCCTGCGCATCAACTACCTGCGCGGCCCCAACATGTGGACCTACCGTCCGGTGCTGGAAACCTGGCTGGACCTTGGGGACCTGGAAAACCACCCCTCCAACCTGCTGCCCGGGTTCACCGAGCGCCTGACCCAGCGCTTGCCGGCCCTGGTGGAACACCATTGCGGGGTGGGTGAGCGCGGCGGTTTCCTCCAGCGTCTGACCGAAGGCACCTGGATGGGCCATGTGCTGGAGCACGTGGTCATCGAGCTGCTGAACCTGGCCGGCATGCCCACCGGCTTTGGCCAGACCCGCTCCACCTCCACCACCGGGGTCTACCGTATGGTGTTTCGCGCCCGCGACGAACAGGTCGCCCGCGAAGCTCTCGGCCAGGGTCATGCCTTGCTGATGGCCACCATCAACGACCAACCCTTCGATGTGGACGCCGCTGTCCATGCCATCCGGGACAAGCTCGACGACTGCTACCTGGGCCCCTCCACCGCCGCCATCGTGGCCGCCGCCACGGATCGCCGCATTCCGCACATCCGCCTGAATGACGGCAATCTGGTGCAGTTGGGCTACGGGGGCCGCCAGCGCCGCATCTGGACGGCCGAGACCGACATGACCAGCGCCATTGCCGAAGGCATCGCGCGCGACAAGGACCTCACCAAGGACCTGCTCAAGGCCGTGGGTGTGCCCGTGCCCGCCGGCCAGGCCGTGAAGACGGCCGAGGAAGCCTGGGAGGTCGCGCAAGACCTGGGCCTGCCGGTGGTGGTCAAGCCGTCCGACGGCAACCACGGCCGGGGGGTCACGCTGGACCTGCGCCAGCAGCCCGATATCGAAGCCGCCTTCCGACTGGCGGACCAGGAAGGCTCGGAAGTGTTGGTTGAAAGCTACATTCCGGGCATGGAACACCGCCTGTTGGTGGTCGGTGGTCAGGTGGTCGCGGCGGCCCGGGGTGAAGAAGCCTGGATCACCGGCGACGGCAGCCACACCGTCATTGAACTGATCGACCTGCAGATCAACACCGACCCGCGCCGCGGCCTGACCGAAGACTTCCCGCTCAACCGCATCAACATCCAGGACGACGCGGTTGTGCTGCTGGAATTGCAGCGCCAGGGCCTGACCGGCGACGGCGTGCCCGAAGCGGGCCGCCGGGTGCTGATCCAGCGCAATGGCAACGTCGCGATCGACTGCACCGCGCAGATCCACCCCGAGGTGGCGCACGCCGTGTCGCTCGCGGCGCGCACCATCGGCCTGGACATCGCTGGTGTGGACCTGGTCACCAGCGACATCAGCAAGCCGCTGTCCGAAACCGGTGGGGCCATCGTCGAAGTCAATGCCGGCCCCGGCCTGCTGATGCACCTGAAGCCGGCCGAGGGCATGCCCCAGCCGGTCGGCCAGGCCATCATCGACCACCTCTTTGCCGAGGACGAAAGCGGCCGCATCCCCATCGTCGGCGTGGCCGGCTCGCGGGGCACCGCACAGGTGGCCCGACTGGTCGGCTGGCTGCTGCATCTCAATGGCCGCCATGTCGGCCTGGCCTGCGGCGACGGCCTCTTCCTGGGCACCCGCCGCGTGGAGCGCAAGCCCAGCGCCAACTGGGCCGCCAGCCACCGCCTGCTGATGAACCGCTCGGTGGACGCCATCGTGGTGGAGAACAGCGCCGGCACCGTCCTGAGCGACGGCCTGGCCTATGACCGCTGCCAGGTGGGCGTGGTCACCGACATGGGCCGCGTACCCGAACTGGACCAGCACGACGTGCTGACCGAAGACCAGCTCTACAAGGTGCTGCGCACCCAGGTGGACGTGGTGCTGTCGGACGGCGTGGCGGTGCTGAACGCCGAAGAACCCCGCCTGGTGGAAATGGCGCCGCTGTGTGATGGCGAAGTGGTCTTCTACGCCCACGACGCCGGCAACGCCGCCCTGGTGGAACATCGCGCCAAGGAAGGCCGCTGCGTGTTCCTGCAAGGCGGTGCAGCGGTGCTGGCCCATGGCAGCACCGAAACCGCCGGCGCCAACGTGGAAAGCCTGCAGGTCCGCTTCAAGGCCACCGGCCAGGACATCACGGCCGATGCCGTGCTGGCCGCCGTGGCCACGGCCTGGGCCCTGGGCATTTCCCCTGAACTGATTTCCGCCGGGCTCGATACCTTCGTGCCCGAGCTGCCCCAATAAAAAAACAGACGAACGAAAGACGACAGATGGAAGTCTCTCGCACCCGCGCCCTTCGCGGCCCCAACATGTGGAGCCGCCACACCGCCATCGAGGCGGTGGTGGAATGCACCGAGTCGGAACTCACGATCGCCGGCCTGGAAGGCTTCGAGGCCCGCCTGCGGGCCCTCTTCCCCGGTATCGGCCCGCTGCGTCCTGCCAGCAGTGCCAAGACCCCGATCTCGCTGGCCCATGTGCTGGAACAGGCCGCCCTGGCGCTGCAGGCCCAGGCCGGCTGCCCGGTCACCTACAGCCACACCCACACCACCTCGGAACCGGGCACCTACCAGGTGGTCGTTGAGTACAGCGAGGAAGACGTCGGCCGAAAGGCCTTCGACAAGGCGGTGGAACTGATCAATGCCGCTGCCGGCGGCGGCACCTTCGACGCCGATGCCGCCGTTCGCGATCTGCGCGAGACGGACGAAGACATCCGCCTGGGCCCCTCCACCGGTTCCATCGTGGACGCCGCCTGCAAACGCGGCATCCCCTTCCGCCGCCTGACGCAAGGCAGCCTGGTGCAACTGGGCTGGGGCGTGAAACAGCGCCGCATCTGGGCTGCCGAGGTGGACGCCACCAGTGCCGTCTCCGAATCCATCGCGCAGGACAAGGACCTCTCCAAGCGCCTGCTGCAGTCGGCCGGCGTGCCGGTGCCCATCGGCGCACCGGTGGACTCCGTGGACGAAGCCTGGACCGTCGCGCAGGACATCGGCCTGCCGGTGGTGGTGAAGCCGCTGGATGGCAACCAGGGCAAGGGCGTGACGGTCAACGTCGCCTCCCGCCAGCATCTGGAGATCGCCTACAAGGCGGCCGAGGACATCGGCCAGGTGATGGTCGAGAAATTCCTGCCCGGCAGCGACTACCGCCTGCTGGTGGTGGGCGACAAGCTCGTGGCCGCTGCCCGCCGTGACCCGCCCAACGTCACCGGCGACGGCACGCACTGCGTGCGCGAGCTGGTCGCCAAGGTCAATGAAGACCCGCGCCGGGGCGATGGCCACGCCACCTCGTTGACCAAGATCCGCCTGGACGACATCGCCATTGCCCGGCTGGACCTGCAGGGGCTGACACCGGAGTCCGTGCCCGAAAAGGGCCGCCGCGTCATCCTGCGCAACAACGCCAACCTCTCCACCGGTGGCACCGCCACCGACGTCACCGACGACGTGCATCCGGAAGTGGCCGCCCGTGCCATCGCTGCGGCGCAGGTCGTGGGTCTGCACGTGTGCGGTGTGGACGTGGTGGCCGAGAGCGTGCTGCGTCCGCTGGAAGACCAGAACGGCGGCATCGTCGAAGTGAATGCCGCCCCGGGCCTGCGCATGCACCTGAGCCCTTCCTACGGCAAGGGGCGTGACGTGGGTGAAGCCATCATCACCAGCCTCTACGGCCATGGCGCCCGTGGCGACAAGGGCGAGGACGGCCGCATCCCCATCGTGGCGGTGACCGGCACCAACGGCAAGACGACCACGTCGCGCCTGGTCGCCCACATGTTCGCCACGCAGGGCCTGCGCGTGGGCATGACCAACACCGACGGCGTCTATGTGGAAGGCCGCCAGACCGACAGCGGTGACTGCTCCGGCCCCCGGAGCGCCCGCAACGTGCTGATGCATCCGGACGTCGAGGCGGCCGTGTTCGAGACCGCGCGCGGCGGTGTGCTGCGCGAGGGTCTGGGCTTCGACCGCTGCCAGGTGGCGGTGGTGACCAACCTCGGCGAGGGTGACCACCTCGGCATGAACTTCCTCAACACCGTCGAGGAACTGGCGCTGGTCAAGCGCGTGATCGTGCAGAACGTGGCGTCCAACGGTTATGCCGTGCTCAACGCGATGGACCCGGTGGTCGCCAACATGGCTGCGGTCTGCCCTGGCCAGGTGATCTTTTTCGCCAGCGACCGCCATCACCCGCTGATGGCCACGCACCGCGCGCAAGGCAAACGCAGCGTCTATGTGGATGGCGACAGCCTGGTGGCCGCCGAAGGCGCCTGGCGCGAATCCATCCCGCTGCGCGACATCCCCTTCACCCGGGGCGGGGCCATCCCCTTCCAGGTGGAGAACGCCATGGCGTCGGTGGCGGCCGCCTGGGGCGTCGGCCTGGACTGGGACACCATCCGCCGCGGCCTGTCCAGCTTCATGAGCGACCCCGACAGCGTGCCGGGCCGTTTCAACATCATGGATTACCGGGGCGCCACCGTGATTGCCGACTACGGCCACAACGGTGACGCGATGAAGGCCCTGGTAGCGGCCGTGGAGGCCCTGCCCGCCAACCGCCGCTCGGTGGTGATCTCCGGTGCGGGCGACCGCCGTGACGAGGACATCCGCGTGCAGACGCAGATCCTCGGCCGTGCGTTCGACGACGCCATCCTGTTCCAGGACGCCTGCCAGCGCGGCCGTGAAGACGGCGAAGTGCTGGGGCTGCTGCGTCAGGGCCTGGAAGGCGCCTCCCGCACCCGTCATGTGGAAGAAATCCGCGGCGAGTTCGTGGCCATCGACCGCGCCCTGGAACGCCTGCAGCCCGGTGACCTGTGCCTGGTCCTGGTGGATCAGGTGGAAGAAGCGCTGGCCCACCTGGCCCAGCGCATCAAGGAAGCTTGAAACCGCACCGCCTCCCCACCGGACCTCGCCAGCAGCGCGGGGTGCTGGTCCTGCCGGGCGCCGCTGACACCTCCATCGCCTGGTTGCTGGGCCGGTGGCGGCAATGGCCGGTGCACTGGTGGAACGGGCTGACGGTCGCGCTGGGGGTGGCGCTGGTGCAGATGGTGGTGTCGCGCCTGGCGCCGCCGGCGCTGGCCCACATTGCCTCCCAACTGGCCATGGCCTGCGCCATCTGCGCCAGCCTGGCCGACCTGCCCGGCAACATCAGCCGGAACTTCAAGCGGGTGGCACTGGCCGGGGGGCTGGCCCTGCTGGCCGTCGCCGCCGTGGCCCTGCTGCGCCACCATCATGGCTGGATGGGCGCGCTGGTGGCCGTGATGGCGTTCAGCAGTGCCCTCATGCTGAGCTGGGGCCTGCGTGCGGCCGCCGTCTCGTTTGCACCCATCCTGGCGATGGTGTTTGCGCTCGCCTGGCCGCCGGAGCCGTTGCCGGTGGTGCTGGCCAGCGGCGCGGCGGGCATCCTCATCTATCTGGCCTGGGCGGTCATCAGCGGGGCGTTGCTGCAACGGCGCTTCCGCCGCCTGGCGCTGGCCGAGGCCCTGCGCGGCCTGGCCCAACTGCTGCATGCCCGGGCCGAACTGCTGGGCAGTGGCGGTGCGGCGCATGCCATGCACGACTGGCTGGGCAACGAAGCCCAACTGGCCGAGGTGCTGCAGACCGCGCGTGACCAGATCTTCCCGCATGTGCAGGACGATCCGCGCAGCACCGCCGTGCTGCTGCATGTGATTGAGTTGCGCGACCTGATGCTGGCCAGCCGGCTGGATCTGGAGCTGATCGGCGAAGACCCGATCGGCCAGCAACTGCGCACGGCCCTGGTGGAACGCCTGAAGGCGCTCACCACTGCCATGGAGCACTGCCGGCAAGCGCTGCTGAACGAGGATTCGCCCAGCTCGCTGGTGCTGCCACCGGTGTCCTGGCCCACCGTGCCGGCCCAGGACCCGCGCGGCCGCCTGCAAGCCCTGCTGCAGGACCGCCTGGCCCACCTGGACGGCGAAGTACTGGCCATTGCCCGCGCCCTGGACCGTGAACTGCCGCTGCCGCCGCTGCCGCTGGACCTGCTGCAGCTGCATCAGTTCGTCACGCCGGAAGGCTGGCCCATGGGGCTGCTGAAGGCGCAGTGGCATCTGGATTCACCGGTGCTGCGCCATGCGTTGCGCAGCATGCTGGCGCTCTCCAGCGCCTTCTACATCGCACTCGCGCTGCCCTGGGCCTCGCATCCGCACTGGCTGGTGCTGTCGGTGGCCGTGGTGCTGCGCGGCACGCTGGACCAGACCCTGGCACGCCGCAACATGCGGGTGCTGGGAACGGCCATCGGCTGCGGCTTGATCTTGCTGCTCTCGCTGGTGCCCAACCTGCTGCTGTGGATCCTGGTGCTGCAGGTGGCGGTGGGCATTGCCCACGCGTTCACCACCCGGCGCTACCTCATCACGGCCATCGCCGCGACGATGATGGCGTTGCTGCAGGCACATCTGGCGGACCCCACCCATGGCGTGGCGGTGGCGGAGCGGCTGGCGGACACGGTGCTGGGCGCCGCACTGGCCTGGGGCTTCAGCTATGTGCTGCCGGCCTGGGAGCGCCGCAACCTGCCCCGTGCGCTCAAGCGCGCGCGCGGTGCCTTGCAGCTCTACGTCCGGCAGGCCATGACGGCGGAGCTGACCCCGGCCGGTGCCTTGAGCCAGCGGCTGGCCCGGCGCCAGGCCTATGACGCGCTGGCGGCGCTGTCCGCCGCCCTGCAGCGCAGTGCGGCGGAACCCCGCCGTGTGCGCCCGCCGCTGCAAGAACTCAACACCATGCTGGACCATGGCTACCGGCTGATGGCCCATCTGTCGATGATGCGGCAGACCCTCATGCGCCGCGCTGCCGAGCTGGGCCCTGAGGGCCTGGCCCTGATGCCGCCACATGCCGAACGTCTGGCCCGTGCACTGGCCGGGCAGGAACCCGTGCCGCCCACACTGCAGTTGCTTCAGGACTGGAGCCTGCTGCCGGACGTGGGCCCGACCGAGGACATCCGCCCCTGGATGCGACGCCGCCTGCAGGTCAGCATGGACGACGCCGCCCGCGCCGGGCAGGCTGCGGAATCCGCGCTGATCGCGATGGGCGACGACCCGCTCGCGGCGCCGGTGACCCGTGCACCCGGATGACGGGGTGACAGGGTCACCGGGTAACCAGCTGACCGGGTAACCGGGTAACTGGATAGCCGGCTGACGGTGCCCGAGATGGGCGCCGCCCACGGCGGGGTCCGTTCCGTGCGGGCCCTGCGGGTTTTCAGCTTCAGCTCAGCGCCACCTGGATCTTGCGCGGCTGCGCACGAGCGGTCTTGGGCAGACGCACCTGCAGCACCCCGTTGCTCAACTCGGCGCTGATCTGGTCGGCGTCCAGTTCCTTGCTGAGCGTGAAGCTGCGGCGGTAGTGCTGACGGGTGACTTCCGCATGGCCTGGCCGCAGCCCGTCGGGCTGGTCCAGACGCATCTCGGCTTCGATGATCAGTTGATCACCATCCACCCGCAGGTTCAGCAGCTCACGCGGCACGCCGGGCAGGTCGGCATACAGCGTGATGCCTTGCATGTCCTCAACCACATCCACCGGGGGCACCAGCGCCTGGCCGGCACGCTGGCGAGTGGATGCCTGGGTGCCCGGTTGGGCGGAGGTGGCTGCGGCTGCCGCATTGGCGGCTGCGGCGGCATTGGCGGCCGCTGCAGGCAGGGCGGTGGTGGAGGAATGAACGGCTTGGGTGCTCATGATGTGTGCTCTCGAAGTCAGTGGGGTCGGTGGACGCCGTGGGCGATCTCAATGAATGTCGATACGGCGGGGCTGGGCGGCGGCGCGGCGCTGGATGCTCACGCGCAGCACGCCATCGCGGTAGCTGGCCTTCACCTGATCCGGATCGATGTCATCCGGCAGATTCACCACACGGCGGAAACGTCCCGTGAAGCGTTCGTTCTGATGGCGAATGGTCTTGGCCGCGCTTGCCGCCTCCGCCGCACCTGCCTCGCCAGCCGGTGCGGATGCGGCCGATGCCGCCTGGGTACGCTCGCCGGACAGGCTCAGCACCCCCCGGTCCAGGTCCACGCTGACGGTGGCCGGGTCCAGCCCCGGAGCAAAGGCATATACCTCCACCGCCTCGGGCGACAGGCCGACATTCAGTGCCGGGTAAGTGCCCTGGCCGCTGCGGCTGGGCTGGACGTCAAAGGCGTGGCTGACCTCGCGCTGCAGGCGCTCCAGGTCGTTGAACAGGTCACGGGCAAACAGACGTTGGTACATAGGGGCCTCCTTCACGGACGGTGGGGGATCTGATCGGCGGCTGCGTGCCGCCATGGATCCAAGCTTTGGTCGGCCCAGGCGTTCTTCAAGATCTTGAAATCAGGGGTGGTACGCCCCCATATCGCCCGCCGATCCGCCCGTCCGCCCGTCCGCCCATCCGCGCCCCGCCGCTCCTCGCTCCTCACTCTGGCGCCATTGGCGCGCGGCTGCCCAGGCTCAATGGCGCCGGTCCGACCCCGGCCAGTGCTGCACCGCAAAGCGGTTCCGCCCTGCCCGCTTGGCCTCGTAGAGCGCCCGGTCCGCCAGTGCCACCAGCTCCCGTGCGGGCACCTCGGCGTCGATCACGGTCGCCACGCCGATGCTGGTGGTGACCGTCAGCCCGGCCATGGCCTCGCTGCGCACCGCCTCCAGGATCTTGGTGGCGACCTGGGCCGCCTCGTCCGGATGGTTGAGGCCCTCCAGCACCGCGATGAATTCGTCACCCGCCAGCCGCGCCACCAGGTCGCTGGCCCGGACGCTGCGTCGCAGACAGTCCGCAAAGGCGCACAGCACCTCATCGCCAACGCTGTGGCCGTAGGTGTCGTTGATCGACTTGAATCCGTCCACGTCCAGGAACACCAGCGCCATCGCGCCGCCGTCCCGCGCCCTGCGCCGCTGGCGGGCCAGCGCCCGTTCCAGGCCACGGTCCAGTTCCCGCCGGTTGGGCAGGCCGGTGAGCGCATCCGAACTGGCCAGTTGCGCCAGTTGCGCCTCAGCCTGCTTCATCGGCGTGATGTCGATGGACAGGGTGTACACCCCCACCACGTGGCCGCCGGGCCCGACGTCCGGCAGGTAGATGTTGCGCAGGTGGTGCAGGCGGCCCAGCAGCGTCGACGCCACCTCAAACTCCACCCGCTCCCCCTGCAACGCCCGCATCAGATGCGGCCGGCGCTGCGCATACAGCTCCGGGCCCATCAACTGCTCCACCGTACTGCCCACGATGTGGGCGGGGTCCTGCCCCAGCCAGGTCCGTATCGTCTCGTTGACATAACGGACCCGCTGGTCCGCGTCGACGTAGGAGATCAGCACGGGCAGGTTGTCGGTCACCGCCTTCATGCGCTTTTCGCTGCGGGCCACCTCGTCGGCATGCCGCTTGCGATCAGTGATGTCCATGGAGACGGCATAAAAACCGTCCACCGCGCCAGCACGATCCTTGGCCCCGTGGCTGATCGGATGATCGGGCACAAAACACTGATGGAAGTGGCGCAGTTCCCCTGCCACCAGGAACTCGATGTCGAACTCCACCCGCTCGCCACCCAGCACCCGCTCCACATACGGCAGCAGCAGCGCGGCGTCCTGGGGGGTATGCAGCTCCTGCATGTCCTGGCCGACAACCGCCTGAGGGTCGAAGCCAAAGACACGCCCGGCCTCGACATTGGCAAACAGCAGCCGGCCATGCCGGTCGAACTGGCCGATCATGGCCGGCACGTTGTCCGCAATGCCGCGCAAGCGGTGCTCCGAGCGTTCCGCGTCACGGGTGCGGCTGATGACCTGGGTGACCGCCAGGACCGTGAAGACGGTCAACGCGCCCAGCCCGACGAGCAGCAGCAGTTCCGCCTGCCCCGTCTCCTTCTGCAGCCTGGCATTGATCGCCCCCCGTTCGGCCTGCATGTCCGCCAGCACTTCACCGATCAGGTCGCGGAATTCGTCCATGTGGCGCTGGCCCTGGTCGCTCATCACGAGTTCCAGGGCCTCCTCGTGCCGGCCGCTGTCGTGCAGCCGCAGCGTCTGGCCCAGCTCCTGGAGCTTGAGCAGTGCCAACTCACGGATCCGTTGCAGGCGAGGCTCGCGCAAGGGGTCGGGGTTTCGCTGCACGAGCTCGTTCAGGCGTTGCTCCAGGCCCAGCATGGCATCACGGTAGGGCTGCAGATAACTGCCCTTCTGGGTAAGCAGGTAGCCGCGCTGGCCGGTCTCCGCATTCAGCAGGTCTTGCGTCACCCGGTGCAGCTGCGGCAGGCTGCGGTTGATCCGGTCTGCACGTTGCAACAGGCTCACCGTGGTCTGGGCCCGCCAGGCCAGCAGCCCGGAAAGCACCGCGATGGCGGCCAGCGACAGCAACAGCAGCCCCACGCCGCGACCCATCATGGTGCGCAGGGTGATGTCGGGAGAAGATCGCATGAAGTCGCGGGCTCGATGCGTGGCGTCATGCCTCGCGCGGGCAATTATCAGTGCCGCGTTGTTGCCCCCGTCAAGGCCGTCCCCCGTTGTGCGGGACACAGACACCCCTGCGGTATTTGCAACAAGGACCCCGCCCCAATGGCGGACGCGCGACCGGCGCAGCACGCCTACAGTCCGCCCATGCACCCCTCTTTGCACACGCTCAGGCCCTCCCACCGCCCCTCGCTGCTCCGTGCGCCGGACCCGCAAGGCCACGCCAAGGTCAGCTTTGCCGAGCTGTTCTTCGACCTGGTGTTCGTGTTTGCCGTCACCCAGCTCTCCCATCGCCTGATCGGCCATTTCTCGCTGGCGGGCGTGGCGCAGACCCTGTTCCTGATGCTGGCGGTCTGGTGGGTCTGGGTGTTCACCTCCTGGGTGACCAACTGGCTGGACCCGGACCTCACGCCGGTGCGGGCCTGCCTGTTCCTGTTCATGCTGCTCGGGCTGATGATGTCCGGCGCGATCCCCGACGCCTTCGACGACCGCGCCCTGATGTTTGCCGGCAGCTACACCGCCATCCAGGTGGGGCGCACGGTGTTCTTCCTCTGGGCCGCACGTGGGGGCCATGCCTCGCTGGTGCGCAATTTCCAGCGCATGCTGGTCTGGCTGGCCACCAGTGCCGTGTTGTGGTGGTGCGGCGCGCTGGAAGAGACCTGGCGCCTGCCCTGCTGGGTGGCGGCACTGTCCCTGGAATATGTGGCACCTTCACTGGGCTTTGCCGTGCCGGGGCTGGGCCGCTCCGCCACGTCCGACTGGAACGTCTCAGGCGGGCATCTGGCCGAGCGCTGCGCGCTGTTCGTGATCATTGCGCTGGGGGAATCGCTGCTGGTGACCGGCGCGACGTTTTCCGCGCATGCCATCACCGCCGCATCGGCGCTGGCCTTCGTGGTGGCCTTCGCCGGCAGCCTGGCCTTGTGGTGGCTGTACTTCGACACGACCAATGAGTTCGCCACCGGCCGCATCGCCCACAGCCAGGACCCCGGCCGACTGGCCCGTCTGAGCTACACCTACCTGCACCTGCTGATCGTGGCCGGCATCATCGTCAATGCGGCGGGTGACGAGTTCGTGCTGGCCCATCCGCTGGGACACACCTCGCTGCAGACCGCCGTCTGCGTGCTGGGCGGCTTCGGGCTCTACATCCTGGGGGTGGGGCTGTTCAAGTGGTCGGTGATGGGGCGGTGGCCGTGGTCACATGCGGTGGCCATTGGCTCACTGGCGGTGGCGAGCCCGTGGGTGCAGGCCTGGCCGCCAGTGCTGACCAGTGCGTTTGCCTGTCTGGTCCTGGTCATCCTGGCCGCATGGGAACGCCACACGCGTGCGGCATGCGTGCCGCAGGTGCCGGTGGCAAGGACGCCACCGGTTGCTTGAGGAAATCGGCAGAAGGGCCGCGGGTCGCCGCCCTCCTGCGTTCAGGCCGCCGGTGTCCAGCCGCCGCCCAGCGCCTTCACCAGCCCCACGGTGGCCTGGTACTGCAAGGCCTGCACCTGCAGCGCCACACGCCGGTTGCGCAGTTCGCTGCGGCGAGCGTCCAGCAGGTCCAGCTGGCTGATGAAGCCATTGCGGTAGCGTGAGTCCGACAGGGCGGTGGCACGCGCGGCGGATTCCACTGCCTGGGCCTGCACCTCGGCCTGGCGCGACAGCAGCTGCAGCCCGCTCAGGCTGTCTTCCACTTCACGCAGGGCCTGCAGCAGCTGCTGGCGGTAACCCGCCATCGCCAGGTCCAGGCCCGCCTCGGCGGATTCGATGCCGGCCTTGCGGCGGCCACCATCGAACAGCGGCAGCGACAGCAGCGCATCCACCGACCAGGCACGGGCCGACCAGCGGAACACATCGCTCAGCTCGGGCGAGGCGTAGCCGCCGGTGGCGGTCAGCGTGAGGCTGGGGAACCAGGCCGCCTGGGCCACGCCCACGCGGGACTGGGCCGCCAGCAGGCTGCGCTGGGCCGCCGCCACGTCGGGACGGCGGGCCAGCACGGCGCTGGGCAGGCCGGCCGGGATGGCGGGCAGCGGCGAAAGCGTCTGGTCCTCGGCGAGCGAGAAGCCCGAAGCCGGCTCACCCAACAGCACCGCGAGCGCGTTCTCCAGCTCCGCACGGCGGCGGTCCAGTGCCACGGCTTCGGCTTCGGTGGAGGCCACTTCCGTCTGCACGCGGGCCAGGTCCAGCTCGGCCACATCGCCCGCCTGGTAGCGGCGCTGGGTCAACGCGAGCGTTTCGCGGTAGGCCGTCACGGTGTCACGCACCAGTCGGCGTTCCAGGTCGGTGAAGCGCAGCGACAGATAGGTCTGCGCCACGTCGGCCTGCACCATCAGGCGCGTGCTCTGCAGCAGCGCTTCACGGGCCTGGGTGTCCAGTTGGGCGGCACGGCTGGCCTGCGAGAGGCGCCCGGTGATGTCCGCTTCCCAGCTGGCGTTCAGGCCGGCGCTGTAGACCGGCGTGAGCGCGGGGCCCTGGCCGGCCGTGGTGCCACGGTAGGCACCGGCCGAGGCGCCCAGCTGCGGCAGCCGGTCAGCATCGGCGCTGCGCGACAAGGCCCGGGCCTGTGCCAGCCGCGCGGCGGCCGATTGCAGGTCGGTGTTGTTGCGCAGTGCGCGCTGCACCAGGTCGTTCAAGCGGGCGTCACCAAAGGCGAGCCACCAGTCGCCACGTGGTTCGGCATCGGCCGGCGGCACCACGGCCCAGTGACCGTCGGCCACCGCAGCACTGGACTGCCCGGCCTTGAAGGCGGTGGGCGTGGCCGGCAGGCGCGACTCGTCGATCGGGGGCGGCGTCGCGCAACCGGCCAGCACCAGCGCGGCCAGCAGCGTTGTCATCATCAGTTTCATGGCAATGATCCTTGTCTTTCTTGGCGCGAGGCTCGCTTCATTCGTGGTCATGACGCGGGGCGGCCGGGTGCGGATGGGCACCGGCACCACCACCAAAGTCATGTCCCGCGCCCTGCTCGGGCTGGGCAAAGGCCTCGATATGCGGCGTCTCGCCATGCTGCTTGAGCGGACGGTTGCCGGAGAGGCGGCGCATCAGCACATAGAACACCGGCGTCAGGAACAGGCCAAAGGCCGTCACGCCGATCATCCCGGCGAACACCGCCACACCCATGGCGTTGCGCATCTCGGCACCAGCGCCATGCGCCAGCACCAGGGGCAGCACACCCATCACAAAGGCCATGGAGGTCATCAGGATGGGGCGCAGGCGCAGGCGGCTGGCTTCGATGGCGGCCTGCAGCGGGCTGCGGCCGGCAAATTCCAGCTCCCGGGCGAACTCCACGATCAGGATGGCGTTCTTCGCAGACAGCCCCACCAGCACGATCAAACCGATCTGGGTGAAGACGTTGTTGTCCCCATGGCTGAGCCACACCCCGGTCATCGCGGCCAGCAGGCCCATCGGCACGATCAGGATGATGGCCACCGGCAATGCCAGGCTTTCATACTGGGCGGCCAGCACCAGGAACACCAGCAGGATGGCCAGCGGGAACACCCACAGGGCGGAGTTGCCGGCCAGGATTTCCTGGTAGGTCAGCTCGGTCCATTCATAGCTGATGCCAGGGGGCAGCGTTTCAGCAGCAATGCGAGCGATCGCGGCCTGCGCCTGGCCGGTCGAGAAGCCGGGCGCGGGGCTGCCGTTGATGTCGGCGGAGAGGAAGCCGTTGTAGCGCATGGCACGTTCCGGGCCGAAGCTCGGTTCGACCTTCATCAGCGCGGAAAGCGGCACCATCTCGCCGGAGGCGGAACGCACCTTCAGCTGGCCGATGTCCTCGGCACGGGCACGGTAGGGCGCATCCGCCTGCACACGCACGGTGTAGGTGCGGCCGAACTTGTTGAAGTCGTTCACATACAGGCTACCGAGGTAGATCTGCATGGTGTCAAACACGTCGGTCACCGCCACGCCGAGCTGGCGTGCCTTGGTCCGGTCCAGGTCCGCATAGAGCTGGGGCACGTTCACCTGGTAGCTGGTGAACAGGCCGGCCACCTCCGGCGTCTGCGCGGCTTTGGCCATGAAGGCCTTGACCGCACCGTCCAGCGCCTCGTAGCCGAGGCCGCCACGGTCTTCCAGCTGCAGCTTGAAGCCGCCGGTCGTGCCCAGGCCCTGCACCGGCGGGGGCGGGAACATCACCACAAAGGCGTCCTGGATCTGGCCGAACTGGGCATTCAGGTTGCCCGCGATCTCGCCCGCGGAGAGTCCCTTGCCAGTGCGCTCGTCGAAGGACTTGAGCGATGCGAAGACGATGCCTGAGTTGGAACTGTTGGTGAACCCGTTGATCGACAGGCCGGGGAAGGCGATGGCGTGGTCGATCCCCGGCGTCTTCAGCGTGATGTCGCTCATGCGACGGATCACGTCCTCGGTGCGGTCCAGCGTGGCACCGTCCGGCAGTTGCGCGAAGCCGATGAGGTATTGCTTGTCCTGCGCCGGCACGAAGCCACCGGGCACGGCCTTGAACAGGCCCACGGTCAGCGCCACCAGGGCGGCGTAAAGCACCAGCATGATCGCCTTGCGGGAGATCACGCGGGCGACACCACCGCTGTAGGCCTTGGCACCGCGGTTGAACAGGCGGTTGAAGGCCCCGAAGAAGCGGCCCAGGACACGGTCCATGCCGCGGGTCAGCGCATCCTTGGGTTCATCATGGCCCTTGAGCAGCATCGCGGCCAGCGCAGGCGACAGGGTCAGCGAGTTCACCGCGGAGATCACGGTGGAGATGGCGATGGTCAGCGCGAACTGGCGGTAGAACTGCCCCGTCAGGCCGGTGATGAAGGCCAGCGGCACAAACACCGCCACCAGCACCAGGGCGATGGCGATGATGGGGCCGGACACTTCCTGCATGGCGCGGTAGGTCGCGGCGCGCGGGCTCAGCCCCGCCTCGATGTTGCGCTCCACGTTCTCCACCACCACGATGGCGTCGTCCACCACGATGCCGATGGCCAGCACCAGGCCGAACAGCGACAGCGCGTTGATCGAGAAGCCGAAGGCATGCATCACCGCGAAGGTACCGATGATGGACACCGGCACGGCCAGCAGCGGGATGATGGAAGCGCGCCAGGTCTGCAGGAACAGGATCACCACCAGCACCACGAGAGCCACGGCCTCCAGCAGCGTGTGCACCACGGACTCGATCGAGGCCCGCACGAATTGCGTCGGGTCATAGACAATTTCGTAGTTCACGCCTTCCGGCATGCTCTTCTTCAGCTCCGCCATCGTGGCACGCACGTTGTCGGAGATCTCGATGGCGTTGGAGCCGGGCGCCTGGAAGATCGGGATGGCCACGGCGGACTTGTTGTCCAGCAGCGAGCGCAGCGCGTATTCCGCCGCACCCAGCTCGATGCGACCGAGGTCGCGCAGGCGGGTGACCTGACCGTTGGCACCGGTCTTGACGATGATGTCGGCGAACTCGTCTTCGTTCTTGAGGCGGCCCTGCGCATTGACGGGCAGTTGCAGATCAATGCCCTGCAGGCCGGGCGACGCGCCCACCACACCGGCGGCGGCCTGCACGTTCTGCTCGCGGATGGCCTGCACCACGTCATTGGCGCTCAGGCCATGCTCGGCCACCTTCTGCGGGTCCAGCCAGACGCGCATGGAATAGTCGCCGGAGCCGAACAGCTGCACCTGGCCCACGCCCGGGATGCGGGCCAGCCGGTCCTTGACGTTGAGCACCGCGTAGTTGCGCAGGTAGGTCATGTCGTACCGGTCATTCGGCGAGAGCAAGTGCACGACCATGGTCAGGTCGGGGCTGCTCTTGACCGTGGTCAGGCCGAGACGGCGCACTTCTTCCGGCAGGCGCGGCTCGGCTTGCGAGACGCGGTTCTGCACCAGCTGCTGCGCCTTGTCCGGGTCGGTGCCCAGCTTGAAGGTGACGGTCAGCGTCATGTTGCCGTCGGTGTTGGCCTGGCTGCCCATGTAGAGCATGCCTTCCACACCGTTGATGGCTTCTTCCAGCGGCGTGGCCACCGCTTCGGCAATCACCTTCGGGTTGGCGCCGGGGTATTGGGCGCGCACCACCACCTGCGGCGGCACCACTTCCGGATATTCGGAGATGGGCAGGACCCGCAGGGCCAGCAGCCCCGCGACGAAGATCAGCACCGACAGCACACCCGCGAAGATCGGGCGGTCGATGAAGAATTTGGAGAGATTCATGGCAGTCTTTCTTGGCGACTGTGTTGAACAACCGGGACATGGCTGACGCTGGCGCGTCCCTTCAGGACGGCGCCGCGCCGGTCACCGGAAGATCAAGATTTGTCAGTCTTGGGCGAGCCGTCCTTGGCCTGCAGTTCAGTCTTGGCGTTCATCGGCACCACCTGCGGCTGCACCAGTGCGCCAGGGCGCACGCGCTGCAGGCCGTTGACCACCACCGTCTCGTTGGGCTTGAGGCCCGCGGTGACGATGCGCAGGCCATCCACGCTGGCGCCCAGCTGCACCTCGCGGTAGGACAAGGTGTTGTCCTTGCCCACCACCATCACGAAGCGCTTGCTCTGGTCGGTACCCACCGCACGTTCATTGACCAGCAGGGCCGGACGGCTCTTGGACTGGCCCAGGCGGATGCGGGCGAACTGGCCCGGCATCAGCGCGCCGTCCTTGTTGTCCAGCACGGCGCGCACGCGCACGGTGCCGCTGCGGGCATCCACCTGGTTGTCCACCAACTGCAGGCGGCCGGTGTAGGGGGTGTCGGTGGTGGCAGCCGTGCCGATCTGCACCGGGATGCGGTCCAGCTGGCTGCGCGCGCCGCCACCGCCCGGCAGCTCGGCCAGGGCACGGGCGACGGTGCGCTCGTCAGCATCGAAGCTGGCGTAGATCGGGCTCACCGAGACCAGCGTGGTCAGCACAGGCGCGCTGGGGCCGGCAGCCACCAGGTTGCCCTGCGTGACTTCAATACGACCAACACGACCGGCCACCGGGGCCCGCACCTGGGTGTAGCCCAGGTTGAGGCGGGCGGATTGCAGCGCGGCCTGGGCGGCACGCAGGTTGGCATCGGCCTCGCGGGAGGCGTTGCTGCGCTCGTCCAGCTCACGCTGGGCGATGGCGTGCTCGCTCCACAGCCGGGTGGACCGCTCCAGCTCACTCTTGGTGTAGCTGACACGGGCCTGGGCGGCCACGACCTGCGCATCGGCCCGGTCCACCTCGGCCTGGAAGGGCGCGGGGTCGATGGTGATCAGCAGCTCACCGGCCTTGACCAGCGAACCCTCGCGGAAGTTCACCGACTGCACCGCGCCGGCCACGCGGGACCGCACGTCCACGCGCTCCACGGCTTCCAGGCGGCCGGAGAACTCCTCCCAGGCGGCAACGTCCTGGGTGGTGACGGTGGCCACCGAGACAGGGATGGCCTGGGGCGCGGCCGCAGGCGGATTGGCTTCCGCCTGCTGGCTGTGCAGACCCACGACACCAGCGGCCACAACGGCGGCGATGGCGGTGAGGGAGGTGGCGGTGATGGCGAACGGGCGCCGGCGGTTGAGCAGGTTCTTCATTGTTGTGACTCCGTAGACGATTCGAGCAATTCAGGGGATGCGGGAAGACGGCAAGTGATTGAGATGGGCGACGGTGGTGGACATCGCCGCAGGGCGCTTTTCAGGAGGGGCCTTTGGTTCATCCATCACCTCCCGTCAGGCCGGCTGAGGCCGTGAGCCGCGCGACGAGGTCAGCGGCGGGAAGGCGTTCAGGAAATCGAAGAGGCGTTGGCGCAGCGCCTTGATCCAGGGCGGCTGCAGCACCTCCAGCGAGGGCAGTTTCATCAGGCTGCAGGGCCAGCCGGTGGGGCCGGGCAGGATGGTCTGCTGCACCTCCACGCCGGCACGCTGCATGGCGCGGGCATAGGCCACCGCTTCATCACGCATCGGGTCGTCGTCGGTGCTCAGCACCAGGGCCGGCGGCAGGCCGGCCAGGCGGTTGGTACAGGCGGGGGCGGCATAGGGGTGGTCGCCTTCTTCGCATTCCCCCAGGTAGGCGCGCCAGCCCAGGGTCCAGCGGCACTGGCCGCTGCCGGCTTCGGCCTGGCGCAGGGAGGCGGTGGCCAGGCAGGGGTTGAGCATGGGGCTCACCAGGATCTGCCCTGCCAGCTTGTGGTGGCCCTGGTCGCGGGCCATCAATGCCAGTGCGGCGGCGAGGTTGCCGCCGGCCTCCTCGCCCGCCACCAGCACCGGGCTGGAACGCCCGGACAGACGGGCGCGGCTCTTGTAGAGCCCTTGCAGCATGGCGTCGAGGGCCTTCAAGGCGGTCGGGAAGACCTTGTCCACGCCGGTGGGGTAATCCACATCCACCACCACGGCGCCGGCCTCGGCCATCAGGCGCGACATCAGCTCGCCGCTGTCCAGCGAGCCGCTGGTGAAGGCGCCGCCGTGAAGATGCAACACCACCGGCGCATGGGGACGCCGGGTGGCGCCCTTGTAGACGCGCACCGGCATCACGCCGTCGCCGGCGGGCAGCAGGTCGTCGTGGCAGGAGGTGAGCGGCAAGGCGTCCATGGCCGTGAATCCTTTGGGGGAAAGCTGCGGAGACAGCAAAGGCCTGCACGCACAAGGGGCAGGCGTTCATGTTGCAATGCAGCGAAATTTAGAGATTCCGACCGTTTCGATAAATGGGCGCCGCTGCGAATCAATGTTTCGCCGGCGAAACAATGGGTCGGGCAGGATGGCGACCTCGCGCGCACGTACAGAAATGGCGAGGCCCCGCGTCACTGGCGTGGGGAAGGCGGGGTTCGGCACGAAATCAGCGTGAAATTCAGCGCGAAGTTCAGCGCGAAGTTCAGGGGTCAGGCAGGAAGAGGAAGAGGAACGTCGAATGGACAAGCTCAATGCCATGCAGGCTTTTGCACGGGTGGTGGAGGCCGGCACCTTCACCAAGGCGGCGGAATCGCTGGACCTGCCCAAGACGGCAGTGACCCGGCTCATCCAGTCGCTGGAGGAGCACCTGAAGGTCAAGCTGCTGAACCGCACGACGCGCCGTGTCACGGTCACGCCCGATGGCGCTGCGTATTACGACCGTGTGACGCGCCTGCTCTCCGACATCGAGGAACTCGAAGGCTCGGTCTCGCATGCGCGCGCCACGCCGCGTGGCCGCATTCGCGTGGATGTGGCCTCATCTGTGGCGCGGATGCTGATCATCCCCGCACTTCCGGAGTTTTATGCAAAGCATCCGGACATTCAGATCGACCTCGGGGTGTCCGACCGCCCGGTGGACCTGATCAGCGACAACATCGACTGCGTGGTGCGCGGTGGCGAGATCACCGACCAGTCGCTGGTGGCCCGGCGCATCGGAGACTGGGGCTACGGCTGCTGCGCCTCGCCGGAGTACATCCGCCGCCACGGCCTGCCGCAGCATCCGCTGGACCTGGAGTCGGACCAGCACTTCGTCGTGAGTTATTTCTCGGCCCGCACTGGCAAGCGCTTCCCTTTCGACTACAGCAAGAACGGCCAGCGTTACGAGGTCTACGGCCGCTACCAGGTCTCGGTGAACGACGGCAACGCCTACATGACGGCCGGCCTGACCGGGCTGGGCGTGATCCAGGCCCCCTATTTCATGATCAAGCCCCACGTCGATGCGGGTGAGCTGGTGCCCTTCCTCTGCGACTGGGAGTCGGACCCGCTGCCGCTGTACGTGGTGTACCCGCCCAACCGCCACCTGAGCACCAAGCTGCGCGTTTTCGTGGATTGGGTGGCGGACCTGTTCGACCGGCACACGCAGTGGCAAAAGCAGCTGCTGGCCAGTTGCGATGCCAAGGCCGGCACCACGGCGGCGGTGACGCCGGTGGCGCCCAACGGTGCGAAGCTGGCGGTGCTCAGCGCGGCTTGAGGGGTGCCTGACTGCGCCGCGGCATGCTCAGCCGCACGCGCAGCCCCTGCCCCGCCGTGGCATCCAGCAGCTCCAGCCGGCCGTCATGGCGCTGGGCGATGTCCACGGCAATGGCCAGGCCCAGCCCACTGCCGGTGGCCTTTGCTTCGCTGCCGCGCTGGAAGCGTTGCAGCGCGCGCGCACGTTCCGCCGGCGCGATGCCAGGCCCGTTGTCTTCCACCTCCAGGTGGGCCCAGTCGCCTTCGGTACCGGTGCGCACGGTGATGCGGGCCCCCGGTCCGGCGTAATTCAGGCTGTTGTGCAGCAGGTTCTCCAGCAGCTCTCGCAGCAGGAAGCCCTGGCCCAGCACGGCCGCCTCGCTCAGCTCGAAGCCCAGGTCCATCCCGGTCTCCAGCATCCGGGGAACCCAGTCCTCGGCCACCTGGGCGGCGATGTCACGCAGGTCCAGCGGCCGGTCCCGTTGGGCGGGCTCGGCCTCGGCGCGGGCAATGGAAAGCATCTGCTGCGCCAGGCGAGCACTGCGGTCGACCGACTTCTGCAGGCGCTTGAGCAGCGGCTCCACCTGAGGGTCATGCGGCTCCAGCAGGGCCAGGTCGATGTCGGTGCGCAGCGAAGTGAGCGGCGTGCGCAGCTGATGGGCCGCGTTGGCCAGGAAGTCCTGTTGCGCCGACGAGGCGCGGCGCAGGCGCTCGAAGAGCCGGTTGAAGGCCGCGATCAGTGGGCGCAGTTCCCCGGGCACGTCCGGTTCGAGCGGATCCAGCCGGGCCAGGTCGCGCCGTTCCAGTTCCGCGCTGAGGCGGGACAGGGGGCGCAGCCCCTGGTGCGTCGCCCACCAGCCCGCAGCCGCCAGCAGCACCGCCATGCCGCCGATCAACAGGCTGACCACCACCACCAGTTGCTGCTGCAGCTCGTCGCGCTTGTGCAGCGTTTCCGCCACCAGGATCTGGCAGGTCTGGGCAAAACCGCAGGCCGCGCCCAATACCGCCACCCGAAGCGCCTCGCCGTCCAGGGTGGCAATGGTGAAGTACCACTCCCCGGCAGCGCGGTGCGGCAGGGTCAGGCGCTTGAGGGATTCGTCGCCGTGCAGGGGCCGGCCATCGGGGTCCAGCACCAGGTAGTAGACGCTGTCGGTGCGGTCGAAGCGCAAGGCGCTGTCGGTGGGGCCGGACACGTCCACGATGATCTGCCCGTCCCGCTCATGGATCAGGCTGGCCACGGCCAGGGCGGTGTCGCCCAGGGACTGGTCGAGCCAGGAGATGGCCGTGTCGTGCATGACGCGGTAGAGCACCGCGCCCCCCAACGGCACGGCCACCAGCACGGGCACCATCAACCACAGCAGCAGGCGCTGCTTGAGGCTGAGGCGGGCGCGGCTGGTCGTCACGCTCAGCGCTTGGCCGGAGGCACTTCCTCCAGCAGATAACCCAGGCCACGGACCGTGCGCAGTTGCAGGCCGGCAGGTTCGATCTTGGCGCGCAGGCGGGAGACGCAGACCTCGATCGCGTTGTCGCTCACGCCCTGCTCCCAGCCATTGCTGGCCGAACCGATCTGCTCCTTGGCCACCACCTTGCCGGCCCGCGCCAGCAGGAAGCCCAGCACATCCCACTCACGGGCGGAGAGTGCCAGCGGCTCCTCGGCCACGTAGGCGCGGCGCGCTTCCAGATCCATGCGCAGCGAGCCCAGGTGCAATTCGTTGCCGGAGCGCGCCTGGCTGCGCCGCACCAGGGCACGGGCCCGGGCGATCAGCTCGCTGAGAGCGAAGGGTTTGACGAGATAGTCGTCCGCCCCGCCTTCCAGGCCCCGCACCCGGTCTTCCACCGCGTCCCGCGCGGTCAGCAGCAGCACCGGCACGGTGCTGCCCTGGGCACGCACACGCCGCAGCGTCTCGAAACCATCAATGCCGGCCAGGCCGATGTCCAGGATCAGCAGGTCGTACCGGTCCTCGCGCAGGGATAGCGGAACGGGCTCCCCGCGAGCGCTGACATCAACCACCCAGGATTGGGAACGCAGCGCCCGGGCCGTGGATTCGGCCAGGAATTCATCGTCTTCGACCAACAGGATGCGCATGCCGTCAGCATAAGGCCTGTGTCTTGCAACGGTCATCCGGGTGGCTTGCAGAAACCTGAGGGCAACGGCGGGGACAGCTTTCTGCAAGCTTGACGACAAGTCCGCAACAGCGACCACCGCCAGACTGCCGGACATGGTTGCTTCATTCAATCCTCCGCCCCCCGCTGCCGGCACCCGCCGCGACCAGCGCCCCGCCGTACTGCTGCTGCACGGCCTGTGCGCCAATCCGCTGGAGTTGATGCCCCTGGCCCGCACGCTGCGTGCCGCCGGCTATGTGGTGGAGGCGCCGGCCCTGCCTGGTTACGGTGTCCCCGCCGAGCAGCAGGACCGCATCCCTGTCACCCGTTTCGAGGACTGGCTGGCCCTGGCCGTCCAGCACTTCGACGACCTGGCCGCACGCCATGAACGCGTGGTGGTCGGCGGCCTGTCGATGGGGTCGGTGCTGGCGCTGGCAGTGGCCCTGCGTCGCCCGGCGGCCGCCCAGTTGCTGGTCTCCACCTCGCTGCACTTCGACGGCTGGAACGTCTCGCCATGGCGCCGCCTGCTGCCCATCGCCTTTGTGCCGCCCCTGCGCCAATGGCTGACCTTCCGCGAGCGCGAGCCCTACGGCATCAAGAATGAACGGCTGCGCGCCTGGGTGGCCCAGGCGATGGTGTCCAACCACGTCTCCGCTGCCGGCGCCGACACCCTGCCCGCCACCTCGCTCTACCAAGCCTGGCGAATGATCCGCTTCGTGCGGGCCGGGCTGCCCCACCTGGATGCACCCACGCTGATCCTGCATGCCAGCGAGGACGACGTCAGCGGGCCGCGCTCGGTGCATGAACTGCAGCGCCGCCTGGGCACCCGGCCTGAAGACATCGAAGTCCACTGGTTCCATCACAGCTATCACATGCTGACGCTGGACAACGAACGCAGCGCAGTGGCCAACGCCGCCCGCGACTTCCTGCTGAACCGCGTGCCGGTGGCGGGAGCGAACCAAGACCTGAGCCTGGGTCTGACCCCGGACGCCCTCCAAAACAGGGCTCAAAACCCGGGCCAAAACATGGCCCCAACCCTTACCCAAGAGGAGCACCTCCATGAGCAACATGCTTGAATCCCTGCGCCAACTCGCTTCCCGTGAACTCGGCGTGGCCGAAGCCGAACTCGACAGCAACGCCAACTTCGCCGCGCTCGGCCTGGACTCCCTGATGCTGGTGGACTTCATGTTCGCTGTGGAAGACCAGTACCTGATCCAGATCGACCACGACACCGCCATGAAGACCCCGACGCTGGCGGGTTTGGCCACGCTGGTGGAGCAACTGGTGGCGGCGCAACCGCAACTGGCTGGCCGCGGCACACCGGTGGTGGCCTGAGCCGCCCTGTTCATCGAATCCGTCGAATCCGACATCTGGGGACACCACGGCCATGAGCGGAGAAGAGATATGGATCACCGGTATCGGCGCCTGCAGTGCACTCGGCCCGGACGCCGATGCGCTCGCCGAGGCCCTGGAGGCGGGACGCTCTGGCGTGCGGCTTCATCCCGGCGAACCGTCACGGGGGCTGATGCCCTTCGCGGCAGCCGCGATCGACTCGCCGCTGGGGCAGGACATGCCACCCGCGCAACGCAACCTGTACGACCGGCACAGCCTGATGGCGCTGCAGGCCGCCGCCCAGGCGTGGACGCAGGCGGCCCTGCCGGCGACCGTGAACACGCCGGCGCGCGCGGCGGTGGCCTGGGGAACCGGGCTGGGTGGCTCCAACTCGCTGCAGCAGTCCTATACGGAAGTGCTGACGAAGGAGACACCCCGGGTGCACCCCTACACGGTGGTGCGGGTGATGAGCAACTCGGCGGCCTCGCATCTCGCGATGCGCTACCAGCTGCGTGCAGCGATGCTGACCTTCTCCAACGCCTGCGCCTCCTCTGCGCAGGCCTTGGGCGAAGCGCTGATGCTGATGCGCCAGGGCCGGGCGGATGTGGTGCTGGCCGGCGGCTCGGAGTCGATGCTCAACCCGGGATCGGTGATGGCCTGGCAGGCGATGGGCGTGATGGCACCGCCGGACGTGGACGATCCGTCACGGAGTTGCCGGCCCTTCGACGACGCGCGTCGCGGCCTGGTGCTGGGCGAAGGAGCGGCGGCGCTGGTGCTGGAAACGGCCACCCACGCCCGCGCACGCGGCGCGTCGGCGCTTGCCGTGCTGGCCGGCTATGGTCATAGCGTGGATGCGGTGCACCTGTCGCGGCCGGACGCCGACGGGCAGGAGCGCGCACTGCGGGCAGCCTTGGCGGATGCGGGGCTGACACCGGATCAGGTGGGCTACGTCAATGCCCACGGTACGGCCACGGAGGTGGGCGACGCCGTGGAAGCGGACAGCCTGGCCCGTGTGTTTGGCGTCCGCGGGGTGCCGGTGAGCGCCACCAAGGCATTGCATGGACACTTGATCGGCGCCGGCGGCGCGCTGGAACTGGTCGCCTGCGTACAGGCGCTGCGCCGGAGCCGCCTGCCGGTGAGCGCCCATGTGCGCAACAGCCAGCTGCGCGAACGCGTGGACCTCATCGAAGGCTCACCACGCGCCCTCCCGCCGGGCCTGGCCGTGGTGTCCAACTCCTTTGCCTTTGGCGGCAGCAACGTCTCGTTGGTGGTCAAGGGCGCCTCTGCATAAAGCGCGCGAGCCGTCTCATTTCAGCTCGAAGCGCTCCAGCAGCGTTGCCAGTTCCGCCGCCGAGCGCAGCCCCAGCTTCGTGAAGGCGCGGGCGCGGTGGACTTCCACCGTGCGGATGGCAATGCCGAGTTCATCGGCCACCTGCTTGTTCAGCTTGCCCGCGGCGACCCTGAGCGCCACCTCACGCTCGCGGTCGGTGAGCGTGGCCAGACGATGGGCGGCATCGGCATGCGCCACGGCCTCGCGGTGCCGGTGGGTGTCCAACGCGAGCGCACGTTGAACCTTGTTGACCAGCGCCTGATCGTTGAACGGCTTCTCGACGAAATCCACCGCCCCCTTCTGCATGGCGTCCACCGCCATCGGGATGTCGCCGTGACCGCTCAGGAAGATCACCGGCAGCGTCACGCCCCGGTTGATGAGTTCGTCATGCACCTGCAGGCCGGACAGTGGCTCCATGCGCACATCCAGCACGATGCAGCCCATGGGGTCCGGCTGGGCATCCAGCACGTCCAGGAATTCCTGCCCGCTCGCATGCGCCTGCACGCGCAGGCCATGGGAGCGCATCAGGAAAGCCAGCGCGTCCCGCACAGCCGCTTCGTCATCCACCAGGTGGACCGTGGACTGGATGTCCGTCATGGGGTGTTCTCCTTGTTCGCCGACGGAAGGACGGGGGCCGCTGCATCCTCCGCCACACCCTCCGCCAGGGCCACCAACGGCAGCGTGAAGCTGAGCCGCGCCCCTCCCAGGGGCCCGGTGCCCGCTTCCATCCCGCCATGGTGCGCTTCAATCACGGAGCGGCAAATGGCCAGCCCCATGCCCATGCCTTCCGGCTTGGTGGAGTAGAAGGCCGTCGTCAGCTGCTCGATGCCGCGCCCCTGCAGGCCCGGGCCGTTGTCGTCCACATCCACCCGCACGAAGCGCTGGCCCACCGCTGCAGCACTGATGCGGATGTGCGGCCGCGGCCCCGGCTGGGACCGCGCCTGCAACTCATCCGCGGCGTTGCGGATCAGGTTGATCAACACCTGCTCGATGAGCACGGCATCCGCATTCACCAAGGGCAGGTCCGCCGGCAAGGCCTGCTCCACCCGCAGACCACGCAGATCGCGCTTGAGCAGCGCCAGCACACGCGCCACGATGTCCGACATGGCACAGACCTCGGGCTGCGGTGCGCGGCGGGTCAGGAAGGCGCGGATGCGCTGCACGATGCGGCCGGCCTCTGCCGCCTGCTCACCCAGCCGGCGCAGCGCCTCCATCACCATGTCGTCCGTCGGCCCCCCCCGCTCCAGCGTGCGCAGTGCCCCCGCGTTGTAGCCAGCGATGGCGGCCAGCGGCTGGTTGAGCTGATGCGCCAGCGCCGACGCCACTTCGCCCAAGGTGCTGAGCCGGGCCTGGTGGGCCAGCGCTTCGGTCTGGCGCCGCTCGCGTTCCTCGGCGAGCTTGCGGGCGCTGATGTCCACGATGGAGCCCATCCAGCCGATCTGCCGGCCGCCAGCATCCACCAGCGGCGCCTCGAAGATCATGACCTCGATCACCCGGCCGTCGCTGCGCAGCCAGCGGGCCTCATACCCTTCACGCGGTGCGCCCCCTGCCATGTTGCGCTGGTGGCGGCGCAGGCTGTCTTCCATCTCGTCCGGCAGCCAGTACGGCATCGGCGGCAGGCTGCCGAGCAGTTCTTCGGGGCTGTAGCCCACCAGGTCGCAGAAGGCTCGATTGACGTGGGTGACGCGGCCCTCCAGGTCGCGCCCCCGCAGGCCCACGGTGAGCGAATCCTCCACCGCACGGCGCCACGCCGCTTCGGTTCTGGCCTCGCCTTCCGCGCGACGCACCTCCTGCATCTGGCGCCGCAGCATGGCACTGGCCAGCCCGGACAGCACGATGAACACACTCATGAGCGCCGCCGCCAGCGTGGTCCACCAGGGAATGTGACGGTCGCGCGTGTTGAGCTCCAGCCAGGTCTCGCGCATGGCCGGGTCCACACTGAGGCGGTAGCTCTGGGTGCCCACCGGAACGTCCTCGTTGCCGACCTGGGCCAGGCGCTGCCCCAGGCCATCCACCAGACGGACGTCGTATTTCTGGGCCAGCCACCAGGGCAGCGTCTGGCGCAGCAACGCGGTGGGGGCGAACCGAACCACCAGGCGGCCACCACCCGGGCGATCTGCGCTCCAGTGAGCGGTCACGCCGCCCTCGTCCAGGCTGACCCCGGCGCGCTCGCGTCGCGGGGCGATGGGCTGCGGGGCGATGGCTTGGGGCGGGAGTTGCGGTACATGCGCCACCACGCGGTTGTTGGCGTCCAGCACGGTGACGCTGACCCACAGCCGGCGCAAGCCCTCCGCCACGGCAGGATGGTTCAGCAGCACATGGTCATCCACGCCATGAGGCAACTGGGTGGCCAGCCGGTCCACCACCGCGTGCTCGGCGTTGAGCCAGTCGCTGATGCGCGCTTCCAGCGTCAGCGTGTCGGCAATCAGGGTGAGACGTTCCTCTTCCAGGTCCTGCGCATCGCTGTGGCGCAGCCAGGCCGCCACGGACGCGGCGAAGGCCAGCGCCAGCAGCAAGGGCAGCGCCCAACTGGCGCGCCGAACGGCCTCATATCCGGGGAACAGCAATCGCATGTCAAAAGTGTAGGGAATCTCGGTGGCGGGGCCGTTGCGCGCAACCCCGTGGAGCTGCAGTGTCTCGCGAGGCGGGCGATTGGTACGCCGAAATCCCCGCTCATGTGGAAGTCCACAACTGGGCGGCAGCGCGTGAGATTTTCACAATCCGCCGCATTCCCAGAATTCCAACGGAGACCTCCATGTCCGCTCCCCTGTCCACCCTCCTGCCCCGTCGCCTGCTGTTGTCCGCTGCCCTGGCGGTGGCGGGCCTGGCCACCGGCGCTGGTGCCTTCGCCCAGGCGCCCATCGTGATCAAGCTCAGCCACGTGGTGGCCCCGGACACGCCCAAGGGCAAGGGCGCCCAACGCTTCAAGGAGCTGGTGGAGGAGCGCAGCAAGGGCCGGCTGAAGGTGGAGGTCTACCCGAACAGCCAGCTCTACAAGGACAAGGAAGAGCTGGAGGCGCTGCAGCTGGGCTCGGTGCAGATGCTGGCACCGTCCCTGGCCAAGTTCGGTCCGCTGGGGGTGAAGGAGTTCGAGGTCTTCGACCTGCCCTTCCTCTTCAAGGATGACGCCGCCTTCCGCAACACCACCCAGACCCTGGGCATGGAGCTGTTCAAGAAACTGGAGCCCAAGGGCATCAAGGGCCTGGCCTTCTGGGACAACGGCTTCCACATCATGAGCGCCAACAAGCCGCTGCACCATGTGGCGGATTTCAAGGGGCTGAAGATGCGCATCCAAAGCTCCAAGGTGCTGGACGCGCAAATGCGCGCCCTGGGCGCCATCCCGCAGGTGATGGCGTTCTCCGAGCTCTACCAGGCGCTGCAGTCGGGTGTGGTGGACGGCACCGAGGGTGTGCCGTCCAACTTCTACACGCAGAAGACCTATGAAGTGCAGAAGCACACCACGGTCAGCAACCACGGCCACCTGGCCTATGCGCTGATCATCAACAAGAAGTTCTATGACGGCCTGCCGGCCGACCTGCGTGCTGTTGTGGACAGCAGCGTGAAGGACGCCACCACCTACGCCAACGCGATCGCCGCCACCGAGAACCAGCAGGCCATGGAGAAGATCAAGGCCAGCGGCAAGACCACCGTCTACACCCTGACGCCAGCGGAAGTGAACGAATGGAAGCTGGCGCTGATGTCCGTGCACAAGGACATGGAAGGCCGCGTGGGCAAGGCGACGATCGAATCGGCCTACAAGGCCTCCGGCTTCGTCCTGCCGAAGTAAGCACCTGAGCGCATCCCGGCGAGGGCCCCTGGATGCATCCAGGGTGCGCAGCGTTTTGCCGTATTGATATTGGAGGGACCGATGACCTTGAAATGGTTGGATCGGATCGAGGAGACGCTGATCAGCGTTCTCATGGGGGCGGCGACGCTGGTGATTGCGATGGCGGTGCTGCACCGCTTTCTCGCGGGCGTGCCCGTGCTGCAGGACTGGATCATCCGCATCGACGTGAGCTGGGCGCAGGAGCTGTGCATCTACATGTTTGTGTGGATGGCCAAGTTCGGCGCGGCGTACGGCGTGCGCGCCGGCACCCACGTGGGTGTGGACGTGGTGGTTCGCAAGCTCAAGCCCGGGCATGCGAAGTATCTGGTGATGTTCAGCCTGCTGGCTGGCGCGGTGTTCACCGCCACCATCGGCACGCTGGGCGCCACCTTCGTGTGGGAGAACGGCGCGCATTACGCCTTCCTGCATGCCTTTGGCATGGACACCGGTGAGATTCCGGAAGGGCCGACCTCGCCGGACATGGAGATCCCGACCTGGATCGCCTACGCCTGTGTGCCGCTGGGCAGTTACCTGATGGGCTTCCGGTTCCTGCAGGTGCTCTGGCACTTCATCCAGACCGGCGACGTGCCGCACGCGGACCATGGCCATGTGGAGGGCGTCGACGACAACCCCTCCCTCGCCACGCCGACCGCGCTCGCTCAGGAGGAGCTCAAGCCATGAACACCCTGATCATCTTCTCGCTGCTGGTGCTGCTGATGCTCACCGGCATGCCGATCTCGATCTCGCTGGGCCTGACGGTCCTGACCTATCTCTTCACGATGACCCAGGTGCCGATCGAGTCGGTGGCGCTGAAGCTGTTCACCGGCATCGAGAAGTTCGAGATCATGGCGGTGCCCTTCTTCATCCTGGCGGGCAACTTCCTGACCCATGGCGGGGTGGCCAGACGGATCATCCACTTCGCCAGCACCATGATCGGCCATTGGTATGGTGGGCTGGGCCTGGCGGGCGTGCTGGCCTGCGCCATGTTTGCCGCGATTTCGGGCTCGTCCGTGGCCACCGTGGTGGCCGTGGGTTCCATCATCCTGCCGGCCATGACCAAGCAGGGCTACCCGAAACAGTTCGGGGCCGGGGTGGTGACCACGTCCGGCGCGCTGGGCATCCTGTTCCCGCCCTCCATCAACCTGGTGATGTTCTCCATCGCCACGGCCGGCATGTCGGCCACCGGCCCGCATGGGGAGATGGTGGGCACGGCCTCGGTGGGCCAGCTGTTCATGGCGGGTGTGGTGCCGGGCCTGGTGCTGTCGGTGCTGCTGGGCGTGACCACCTGGTACCGTGCCAAGAAGTATGACTACCCGCGCATGCCACGCGCCAGCTGGGGCGAACGCTTCCAGGCCTTCCGCGAGAGCTTCTGGGGCCTGATGCTGATCGTCGTGGTGATCGGCGGCATCTACAGCGGCAAGTTCACGCCGACCGAGGCCGCCGCCGTGGCCGCCGTGTACGCCTTCATCATCTCGGTCTTTGTCTACAAGGACATGGGGCTGAAGGATGTGCCACGGGTGCTGCTCAAGGCTGCCGCCATGAGCTCCATGCTGCTGTACATCATCACCAACGCGGTGCTGTTCAGCTTCCTGATGGCCTCGGAGCAGATTCCGCAGACGATGGCGGCCTGGATGTCCGCGCAGGGCTTTGGCCTGGTGGTGTTCCTGCTGCTGGTCAACATCATCCTGCTGGGTGCCGGCAACTTCATGGACCCGGCGGCCATTGTGCTGATCATGGCGCCCATCCTGTTCCCGGTGGCTGCCAAGCTGGGTGTGGATCCGGTGCACCTGGGCATCCTGATGGCGGTGAACATGGAAGTGGGGCTGTGCCATCCGCCGGTGGGGCTCAACCTCTACGTGGCGTCGGGAATCACCAAGATGGGGATCACCGAGCTGACGATGGCGGTGTGGCCCTGGCTGCTCACGATGCTGGGCTTCCTGGTGGTGGTCACTTACTGGCCGGCACTGTCGCTGATGCTGCCGAGGGCATTGGGATTGATGGGCTGATTGGGATGATGGGGATGATGGGGATGATGGGCTGACGCCCAGCATTGCCACACGCAAGACACGGGGGCCGCTGATGCGGCCCCTTTTTCTTGGGCGCTGCCGCAGTGCCGCCAGCGCCACCGCAGGGGCGTTGGTGGAGCCTCGGCGGGACTTGCCATGCAGCCGCCAAAGCGAAACAAGCTGTGACAGCTCGACTTCCAGCCGTGAAGATGTCGGCGCATGGCCGCCCCTGTGCGTTGAGGAGCCTGCGCGGGCCGCTGCTAGAGTGCCCGCCGGGAGGATTCATGAAAAGACTTTTGACCGCATGCGGCCTCGCGGCCTTGCTGAGTGCCTGCTCGATGTTCTCGCCCTACATGCGGCTGACACCTGGCGGCCAGGGCTATAGCGACGCACAGGTGGGGCCTGACACCTTCAAGGTCACCTTCCTGGCCACGGATGCCGGCGGCATCACCACGGCCAACGACCTGGTGCTACTGCGCAGCGCGGAGGTCACGCTCACCCATGGCTTCCGCTACTTCGTCGTCACCAGCGAGGACCGGGACGTCAAGACGAGCAGTTTCGACATCGCGGCCCAGGAGACGACCCAGTCGAAGACCCAGGTCGTCAAGCGCGAGGAACCGGGCGTCCGCGAGCGCACAACGACCACCACCACGACCTACACGCCGGCCAAGACGGTGGTGCTGAATCATCCCGAGGTGACGCAGTTGATCCGCTGCTATACCGAGCCGCCGAAGGACGCCGGGGGCCGCATGGTCTACGACGCCGACTTCCTCTGGAAGGAAATCGGCCGGACGTACAAGGTGGAGCGCCAGCCGGCGCGTTGAGAAGAAGCATTGCTGCAGGCCCGCAGCGGGCCGGGGAGGATTCCATGAAGAAGTTGATCGCGATGTGCTCAGCCGTGCTGCTCGGGGGCTGCATGTTGGGGCCGTATTCGAAGCTGCTCGCCGGCCATGGCTATACCGATGTGCGGCTGGCCCCGGATGTCTTTCGGGTCACCTTCCTGGGCGGTGGCCTGGATGTCGGCCCGCGGATCGACGACCTGGTGCTGCTGCGCAGCGCGGAGGTGACATTGGCCCATGGCTACAGCTACTTTGTGGTCACGAGCGAAGAACGGGAAACCCGTGTCGGCAGCTACGACGAGCCTGGGGTGTCAACGACCACGGAGGTGGTGACCCGCAAGAAGGACGGCGAGCGCGAGGCGACCTCCAGCACCACCGCCACGGCCGCCAAGACGACCGAGGTCAAGCTGCCACGCGTGATGCAACTGATCCGCTGCTATACCGACGCCCCCAAGGATGCGGGCGGCCGGGTGATTCATGACGCCCGGGCGGTCTGGGCGACGGTGGGCGCGCGATACGGTGTGAAGCGGGCGCCGGAGCGTTGAGACCGTTGCCCCGCAGCCGCGGCTGCGGCTGCGGCTGCGGCTGCGGCCCCAAGGCTCAGTCTTTATCGATCGGTAGTAAAAAAAGGCCGCATCGCGGCCTCTTTCGATCACCCACCCCGCTGTCACGATGACAGCGCGGGCCGGTCAGTTGGTCAGCGCTTCACCGCAGCGCGGAAGTCCGCGTCATCCAGCAGCTTGCCGACCAGGCTCTTGTACAGCGCGCCGTATTGGTTGATGGCTGCCGGGATGGCAATGGCGCCCACGAAGGACGAGTCCCACTTGGCGTCCACAGCAAGTTCCTTGTCGAAGACGACCTTGCCATCGCGCTTCACGCTGAAGCGGGCGGCCAGACGACCCGTGCCGGTGCCGATGGCAGCATCCACCTGGCTATCGGTCAGCAGGCCTTCGATGATCACCGGGCTGGCGGGATCCAGCAGACCGGCGGCCTTCAGCTCAGCACCGAGTTCTTCACGCAGTTGCAGCGAGAACGTTCCGGCGGAAGGCGACACGGACGAACCGCGCAGACCACCCACCGTGGTATCCATGTCCGCAGGCTTGCCCGGTGCCAGCTTGAAGACACCCAGTTGGGCCGGCCCCGCCGAAGCGGCACGCAGCTTTTCAACATTGGCAGCGCTCGCCACGGGCGGCGGAAGCTTTGCGGTCACACAGGCGGACAAGGCGGCCACTGCGGACAGGGCGAGAAGCAGGCGGGCAGCACGGATCGTTGACTTGATCATGATTCAGAATCGCTTGATGGAGAGGAAATGACTAAGGTGGGCCTCCCCGCCGTACGGCGAGGAGCGCCGGGAAACAGCCTGACGAGTCGCGGGCTGGATTACTTGAAGGCGGTGTCGTGGGTGACGTCGTTCAGCACCTGGCTCACGACCTGGCGCATCATCAGCGTGACGGCTTCTTCGGCACTGGCAGCCTTGGTACCGTTCGCCGGGGTACCGGCGGTGGCGCCCATCGTCGTGTAGATGGCGTGACGCGCCTTCTTCACGATTGGCTCTGTAGCGCCCGGTGCCCGGTAGGTGGCCGTGCAGATATAGCCGTCACCAACCTGGGACCCGGCCAGCCCGAGAGTCAGGCCTGTCGCGAAGCCTTTGCTGAAGGCGTCGTCGGTCAGAACGACATTGTTCAGAACAATGCTTAGCGACGCGCCTCCGGCCACAGGGCCTTCAGACACCTCGCTAAAGACGCCGCTGCCCCGCACCTGGTCAGCCAGGCGTGCCTTCAAATGGGCCGAGGCCTGCTGGTTCAGCACGCCTTTTGTCTGGAATTCAAAGAACAGTTGGACAGGCTGAGGCTGCGCCGGTTTTTGATAGGCCGAGACCGGCACCTCAGGCGTCGCGTTGTCGACATAGAAGTTGGCGCAACCGGTGAGGCTGGCTGTCATCACGACAGCAGCGAACGCCCGCAGGATTCCCGCGCGGCGAATGATGGCAAGCATGTGTTTTCCCTCGCGCCGCGGTTCAATTGTGTCTTGATTGAAATAACCGGGCGGACGCGAATATAGCGTCCCTGCCATCTCCATCAACAGCTGCCCATCGCTATTGGTTGGGATGCCACGACACCACCCCGAAGGGTGATTGCCGCTCCCCGCAGAATCGGAGAGCGGAAGTGATGCAGAGCTTGCTCAGACCTCGCTGCGGTAGCTACCCGCCGACAGCCCGGCTTTCACGTTGCGGCTGAGCTCATCCGCCGCCACCTCATCGCGGCCTTCCTTCAAGGCCTGGAGCACCTGGCGTGCCACATCGGCCGGATCGGTCTTGGGACCCTGGGCGCCAGCGGCCATGTCGGTGTCCATGTAGCCCACATGCAGGCCCAGCACCGCCGTGTGCTGCGGCTTCAACTCCTGACGCAGGCCGTTGGTCAGCGACCAGGCCGCCGCCTTCGAGGCGCTGTAGGTGGCAGCGCCGGCCACATTCAGCCAGCTCAGCACGGACAGCACATTCACGATGGCACCACCGCCCTGCTCCGCCAGCACGGGCGCAAAGGCCTTGCTGAGCGCCAGGGGGCCGAAGAAGTTGGTCTCGAATTCATCGCGGGCCGCTTCAATGGCGTTGTCCGCCAGGAAGGACACGGCGCGGAAGATGCCCGCGTTGTTGATCAGCAGGCTCACGTCCGGGGCCGCCTTCACGGCAGCGGCCACCTGGTCCGCCTTGGTCACGTCCAGCTTCACCGGAATCACGCCCGGGATCTTGATGCTGGCCGGATCCCGCGCCGCCGCGTAGATCTTCTGGACGCCCGCTTCCTGCAGGGCACGGACAAAAGCCAGACCCAGGCCACGATTGGCACCGGTCACGAAGGCAACAGAACGGGAGAGATCCATGACGATTCCTTTTAAATGTCGTTCGACATGATTAATATAGGTCGACCATCATCAAAACGGCGCGCGCTGCCGGTTTGGCCCCAACCCAATGAGGGTTGAAGACGTAGCGACCCAGGGCAACGCTGGTAGATGGTAAGACGCGCGCGGGTGGCGCTTCTATAGCCTTCGATGGGGGGCGGGACCGTCCGTGAGGCATCCGGCAGCCATCCCTGGCCAGCCTGTGCCGACAGCGTCAGCTGTAGAGCGTCGCCCGGCCTTCGCGGACGAAGCCCGCCAGGGTCAGCCCGCAGGCCTGGGCCGTGCGGATGGCCAGATGCGTGGGTGCGGAGACAGCCGCCAGCAGCGAAATGCCGGCGCCCGCGGCCTTCTGGACCATCTCGAAACTGGCCCGGCTCGTAACGGCCGCAAAGCCCTGCGCGGTGTCGATCTGCGCACGTGCGAGCGCACCGACCAGCTTGTCCAACGCGTTGTGGCGGCCGACGTCCTCGCGCACCATCAGCACTTCGCCCTGCGGGCTGCACCAGGCGGCGGCATGGATGCCCCCACTGCGCTGCTGCAGGGGCTGTGCTTCGGCCAGCTCACGCATGGCCCGCGAGAGCACGGGAATCAGCTGCTCGCGGTCCACGGGGACTGGCGGCAGGGGTCGTGTCGGCGGACGGAAGACCTGGTCCAGGCTGTCCGTGCCGCACAGGCCGCATCCGGTCCGGCCCGCCAGGCTGCGGCGCCGTTCCTTCAGCATCAGTTCACAGCGCGCGGTCACACGCAGCTGCAGCGCCACGCCTTGCGGCCGTGCCTGGACTTCAACATCCAGCAGGTCCGCCGGCGAGGCGATGAGGTTCTCGCTGAGCGAAAAGCCCAGCGCAAAGTCTTCGAGATCCAGCGGCGTGGCCAGCATCACCGCATGGGACAGGCCGTTGTATTCCAGGGCGATGGGCACTTCCTCCGCCACCCATTCCTCGTCACCCCGCGCCGGGCCGCCCAGCCGCGTCGGGCGCACGGACACCAGCGCAGCCGGCAGCGGCGCGTCATCAGCGTCAGGGAGCCCGCAGGCGGGAACGGAAGAACTGGTGCTCATGGCGACGAATGATCCCACTGTTCAGGATCCCCGCGCCCGGCGGCCGTCATGCTCGCCATCCAGCGGCCGTCCTCTTCCAGCGCCAGCCGCACCCAGCCCGGGCCGGCCTCGTCGCCCACCCGCGCATCGCTGAGCAGGGTGAACAGACGCAGCAATACGCTGACCCGCAGGCCGGTGCGTTTGGCCAGGCGAGGCAGGGAAACACCCCGCCCGCCGTCCAGTTCAGCCAGGGCCTGCAAGGCCAGGCGGGCCTGGGTTTCGAACGCCGCGCCGTCGCCACCGTCTGCCGAGTCATCGGCGTCCGGCATGGCCTCGGGGTCCTTCATGCCCGGCTGGGTCATACGGCCTGGCCTGCCGCCATCAGGCGGTGGCCCCCTCGACGGAACGTGCCTGGTCCTGCGGGATCGGCGCGTCCTGCGGACGCAGCGTGAGCACCACCGGGATCGACTTGGAGGTCGGTGTACCGGCGCCAATGGAGACGCTGGACAGCGGCACCAGGCCATTGGTTTCGGGGAAGTAGCTGGCCAGGCAGCCGCGCGGGATGTCGTACTCGATCAACACGAACTTCTCGGCCCGGCGCTCTTCACCATCGCTGTAGACGCTGGTGATGTCCACCCATTCACCGGCCTTCATGCCAATGGCCTTCAGGTCTTCGCGGTGAATGAACACCACACGGCGATGGCCCCAGACGCCGCGGTAGCGGTCATCCATGCCATAGATGGTGGTGTTGTACTGGTCGTGCGAACGCACGGTGGCCAGGTTGAACACCACCGTCTTGTGCTCACGCAGACGCTCGCGGGCCTGATGGACCGGCGTGTCGGTGGGCAGCGCGTAGGTGATGAAGTTGGCCTTGCCCGTCGGCGTGGCCCAGACGCGCTCGCTGGCGGTGTTGCGCAGGCGGAAGCCACCCGGCGTCTTTATCTTCTCGTTGAAGCCCTTGAAGTCGTCGAACACTTCTTCGATCTTGTCGCGGATGCGGCTGTAGTCCTCCACCAGCCACAACCACGGCGTCTTGCTGTGCTTGAGCGTGGCGGCCGCCATGCGGGCCACGATCATCGGCTCGGACAGCAGGTGCTCCGAGGCCGGTGCGTTCATGCCGCTGGAGATGTGCACCATGCTCATCGAGTCTTCCACCGTCACGCCCTGCGGGCCGCCGGCCTGCATGTCGATCTCGGTGCGGCCCAGGCAGGGCAGCACCAGGGCGTCCTTGCCATGGATCGTGTGGCTGCGGTTGAACTTGGTGGTGACATGCACCGTCAGCTCGGTGTTGCGCAGTGCCTTCCAGGTGGCGGAGGTGTCCGGCGTGGCCGAGGCGAAGTTGCCGCCCAGCGCAATGAACACTTTGCCCTTGCCGTCCAGCATTGCCTGGATGGCTTCCACCGTGCCATAACCGTGCTTGCGCGGCGGCTCGAAGCCGAAGACCTTGCCCAGGCGGTCGAGGAAGGCCGGGGCCGGCTTCTCATAGATGCCCATGGTGCGGTCACCCTGCACATTGCTGTGGCCGCGCACCGGGCAGGCGCCTGCGCCTTCGCGACCCAGGTTGCCGCGCAGCATCAGCAGGGCGGCAATGTGCTGGATGGTGGCCACCGAGTGCTGGTGCTGGGTGATGCCCATGCCCCAGCAGATGATGACGCTTTTGGCCTGCGCGTACAGGTCACCCGCAGCGTGGAGCTGCTCCTGCGAGAGGCCGGATTCGGCTTCCAGCGTGGCCCAGTCTTCCGCGCGGATGCTGGCAGCGAAGGCATCGAAGCCGTCGGTGTGCTGCGCGATGAAGTCCAGATCCAGCACGCGTTCACGGCCTTCGGCCACGGCCACGTCGTCCAGTTCCAGCACGCGCTTGCACAGGCCCTTCATCACGGCCATGTCGCCGCCGATGCGGACCTGGAAGTAATGCGAGGAGATGGGCGTGCTGCCCATGGTCGCCATCTCGATCTTGCTTTGCGGGTCGGCAAAACGCTCCAGCCCACGCTCACGCAGCGGGTTGAAGCTGACGATCTTGCAGCCGCGCTTGGAAGCCTCACGCAGCTCACCCAGCATGCGGGGGTGGTTGGTGCCCGGGTTCTGCCCGAACACGAAGATGGCGTCCGCCTTCTCGAAGTCGTGCAGCGTGACCGTGCCCTTGCCGATGCCGATGGTGGGCTTCAGGCCCTGGCCACTCGGCTCATGGCACATGTTCGAGCAGTCGGGGAAGTTGTTGGTGCCGAACTCGCGCACGAACAGCTGGTACAGGAAGGCGGCTTCATTGCTCGCACGGCCCGAGGTGTAGAACATCGCCTCGTCCGGATGGGCCAACGCGTTGAGCTTGGCGGCAATCAGTTCGAAAGCGGCGTCCCAGGCGATGGGCTTGTATTTGTCCGTGGCGTGGTCGTAGACCAGGGGCTCGGTGATGCGGCCGAAATTCTCGAGGTCGAAGTCCGACTGTTCCGCCAGCCAGCTGACGGTGTGTGCGCTCAGCACATCGGGCGTGGCGCGGTGCGCCGTCGCTTCGGCGGCGATGGCCTTGGCGCCGTTTTCGCAGAACTCGAAGGTGGAGCGGTGATCGCGGTCCGGCCAGGCGCAGCCGGGGCAGTCAAAGCCGTCCGGCTGGTTGGCCGACAGCAGTGTCTTGGCGCCCTTCACGGCGATGCCTTGCGTCTGCAAGGTCTTGGCCACGCTACGCAGCGCGCCCCAGCCACCGGCAGGGCCCTTGTAGAAGTGAATTTTCTGGTCGCTCATCCGGTCCTCGGCTGTGGCGTCTCAAGCTCAATGAACGTCGCCCCGGGGCGCCAGAAACAGGCCGCCAACGGGGCGAAGTGAAGAATAGCCGCGAGCACTGGAACGCGCTCGCGGAGGGTCATGTTCCGACTGCGCCGCCATGAAGTGTTTCCAGGCGGCGCAGTCGGCGCGTCGTCAGTTGAAGAACTTGGCGACGGTCAGCAGCGTGCGGTAGATACCCCACACCAGCGGGATCGCCACGGCCGCCCAGGCCAGGGCCACCAGCACGGTCGGCGTGGCCTTGCCGGCGCCAGGGCCGCTGCCCACTTCGTTGGCGGCGGCACGGTCGCTGGCCAGTTGCTTCTCGACGGCCAGTTCCTCGTCGCTCATGAAGTGCTTGTCGGCGATCGGACGCACCAGCAGGTTGGCGATCAGGCCAATCACCAGCAGACCCACCAGGATGTACATGGTCTGGTTGTAGACCTGTTCACGGGGGATGCCCAGACCCAGTTGGTAGTCGCGCATGTAGTTCACGACGATGGGGCCCAGGATGCCGGCGGTGGCCCAGGCAGTCAGCAGACGGCCGTGGATGGCGCCCACCATCTGGGTACCGAACAGGTCACCCAGGTAGGCCGGCACGGTGGCGAAACCACCGCCATACATCGACAGGATCACGCAGACCGCGCCCACGAAGGCCAGCTTGTGGCCAGCAGCAGCGCTAGCCGGCAGGCTGGCGTACAGCAGGCCACCCAGCACGAAGAAGACCGTGTAGGTGAGCTTGCGGCCCAGCTTGTCCGACAGCGTGGCCCAGACGAAGCGGCCACCAATGTTGAACAGGCTCAGCAGCGCGGCGAAACCGGCGGCGATGCCAGCGATGGCGGCCAGCTGGGTCTTGTCCAGGTCGGCGAACTTGGCGTCCACACCGATCAGGGAACCACCGAAGATTTCCTGCAGCATCGGGCTGGCCATGCCGATCACGCCAATACCGGCGCTCACGTTCATGCACAACACCAGCCACACCAGCCAGAACTGGGGAATGCCCCAGACCTTTTTCACGTGCACGTGGCGTTGCGTGATCATGGTGTTGGACGCTTGCGCGGCAGGCGCGGTCCAGCCTTCAGGCTTCCAGCCCGACGGCGGCACGCGGTAGCCCAGGGCACCGGCGACCATGAACACAAAATAGATCAGCGCCATGACGACGAAGGTCTGCATCACGCCCGGATCCGTCGGGGTGGCAAAGTTCTTCATCAGTTCCACGGCCAGCGGGGAACCGATCATCGCGCCGCCGCCAAAGCCCATGATGGCCATGCCGGTGGCCATGCCACGACGGTCAGGGAACCACTTGATCAGCGTGGACACGGGCGAGATGTAACCCAGACCCAGGCCAATGCCACCGATCACGCCCGAGCCCAGGATCATCATCCAGAGCTGGTGGGTGTGGATGCCCAGGGCCGAGAACAGCATGCCGCCGCACCAGCACAGCGCACTGACCAGACCCGCCTTGCGGGGACCCGCGCGTTCCAGCCAACCGCCCCAGATCGCCGCAGAGCAACCCAGGAAAACGAAGAACAGCGTGTACATCCAGCCGAGGGTGGCGACGCTCCAGTCGCACTCCGTGGTGAACAGCTGCTGGAAGAAGCTCACATCCTTGCCGCAGGCCGCGCCGGTACCGGCGGTCTGCATCAGCTTGGACAGGGGCAGCCAGAACACCGAGAAGCCGTAGGCCATCCCGATGCAAAGGTGAATGGCAAGGGCACTCGGCGGCACCAGCCAGCGGTTGAAGCCGGGGGCGGCAATCGTGCGCTCCTTGCTCAGCCAGCTTGCGCCGCTGGGCGCGACGCTCGGGTCGGTCAGCACTGAAGACATGGGTCCTCCTGGGAAAAGATGAATGGCCGTGGGCCTTTTCTTCGGTTACTACACCGGCGCACGGAACCCTCCTCCCGCTGCCGGCCACGGCGCGATCTTGAAGGCTTGCGACCCCCTAGACATACGTAAAACCCCGACCCGAAAACCGGTCCGACGGCTCTTTCGTTAGGAATCACTCACTCGTTACATCCGGTAAAGATTGAGCTCTTCTGCGCGCGACCGCACATATTGACGGCAAGGTTTGACGAAAGCCTACAACCCCACAGCACGTACGGACGTATATCGCCCGCATGCGACAACTTGTGCACGTTTGTTAAGTGCCGGGCGCTACGCAGATGCACCGAACAGGCGCGCGCGCCTCGCTTGCTTTTGACGGGTTCGGAAGGCGCACTGGCCGATGGCAGCGGGGATAGACGGGGTTGGCCCGTCTGCACCAATTTGATTGTTCTGATGGCCACAACGATGCATTGCAGAGGCAACCATTTATGGGCCTAGGGGTGATGCCTATTGTTCAGCCATCGACAAACGACTTGCCGACAACAAGCCTCCCAGACCCACCCCGCCGCGAAGCCCCGCTTCACGGACACCGAAAGGACACTGTCATGAGCACCACCAAGACCCTGATCGCCGCCGCCCTGATTGCTGTCGGTGCCGCTGCCGCCCCTGTGTTCGCCCAAAGCTACAGCCACCTGGAGCCAATCACCACGACCAGCCAGAAGACACGCGCCGAGGTATTGGCGGACCTGCAGATCTACCGCGACTCTGGCCTGGCCCTGGTGGACAGCACGGAAGAGCTGGGGTTTGACAACACCCGTCGCCAGCAGGCCCAGGCGCGGTATGAGCAGCTGCGCAACTCGCCCACCTATGCCGCGCTGGTGAAGCGCTTCTCGGAAGAGGAAGCCGGCAAGAAGCACGTGGCCGCCCGCTGATTGCTGCACTGAGCTTCGCATCGAGCTTCGCCAACGCCGCCCCTCCAGGGCGGCGTTGGTGTTTTCAGGGCTCCCAGCCTGGCACCATGCCCGTTTGGGATAAGACGGATGGCAGGCAGCCATGCACGATGACGGTTTTGAACGTCACTCGCAGTACCCATGAGCGCTACGCCTCCTTCCCTCATTCCCGTGCCCCAGGGCACGGCCCCCCTCTCATCGAACACCAGTGCCACCCTGCTGGCGGCCGTGGGCGGGTATGTCGACACCATCGGCTTCGTGGCCTTGTTCGGTCTGTTTACAGCCCACGTCACCGGTAACTTCGTACTGATCGGCGCGGAGCTGGCTCGGCCTGGGCATGGCGTGCTGCTCAAGCTGCTGGCCTTCCCGGCCTTCATCCTGGCGGTTGCGGCTTCCCGTGTCATTGCCCTGTGGTGCGAGCAGCGTGACCGCCCCGCCATCCGGCTGATCCTGGCGCTGCAGGCGGTGCTGCTGCTGGGCTTCATGCTGGCGGGCTTTTATGGGCATCCGATGCGGGGCTCCGAGCATCCGCTGGCCATCACGGCAGGCCTGCTGGGTGCCGCCGCCATGGGCCTGCAAAATGGCGCGGGCCGGTTGCTGCTGAGCAAGCTGACGCCCCACACGGTCATGACCGGCAATGTGACCCAGCTGGTGCTGGACGTCACCGACCTGCTGCTCGGACATGGCGGCGCGGACATTCGGAGCCGGGTGCACAAGATGCTCTGGCCCATCGTCGCCTTCGGCAGCGGCGCCATCCTCGGCGCGTTGGCCTTCGTGAACTTCGGCTGGGCGGCCTTGCTGCCCGCGTTGCTGACGGTGCTATTCCTGGCTTGGCGGGGGATTGCCGCCTAGGATCACCAACTAGAGCCTCTCAAAGGCCAGCGGTCGGAGGGTGTGCCGTACGGTGTCATCCCGGCCGTCAGGGATGTATCCACCTGAAATTTTCCGTTTGTCCTACAAGCGCTGACGGCATCAACTCACGCACATCGGCCGTCCCACGGTCCACAGTTAGTCCTACCCGATCCAGCGATCGGCCTAGCCTTCCAAGCCTAAAGGAGAGACTGATGAACCCGACCAAATCCCTTGTGACCGGTGCCGTCGCCCTGACCGCTTTCGCCAGCGTGCTGGGCTTGGCCTATGCCCAGGTCGAAAATCCGACGGACGCCACGCAGACCCCAGTGGTGCAGCAAGAGCAGTCGTCGCAATCGACCGAAGCGGCCATGCCGGCAGACCAACCGGCCAGTGACGTGAACGCGCAATCGCAATATCAAAGCGAAGCGCAATCGACCCAGTCGAACACAACCCAGCAGCCGCAATCGCAGGACAACGCCTGGCAAAACCAGAACGCCGCGTCCCAGCAAGACCCGCTGCCGACCGAACCGACGTCTGCCGGTGCACCGGCTCCCCGCGCTGACCGCAACTAAGCGGCCAGGGTCTGCCCTGCCAGCCTGAGGTCGCCCCATGCTGCGTGCTTCGAGCGGATACTTTTCCGGCGGTGAACCGCCGGAGCCGACCCGCAAACCGGTGTCGGATTCGTTGCGCGAGCGCGCAGGGTGGGCGGCTCAAGGCCTGGCTCTGGGGCTGGTGGCCGCGCTACTGGCGTGGCCGGCTGCCACCTACCTGATGAAGCAGGCGCGTCCTGCAAAACCGCCAAGCGTGGTGCAGGCTCCTGGTTCACTCCGGGCTGCGGGTCATGTGCCCCCACGCCATGCGCCTGTGATCCTTGGCGGCAAGGCGGACTTTGGGAAGACCAAGGCCTCGCCACAAGCGCGCCAATTGGCCGGCTGGGTAATGGCAGGCTACGACCACGGCGGCCGTCCGTTTGCCATTCTGGACAAGCGTCAGGCGCAAGTCTTTGTCTTCTATCCAGACGGCAAGCTCGCCGGCAGTACCCCTGTGCTGCTGGGTTATGCGGCCGGTGATGACAGCGTTGCGGGCATTGGTCTGCGGCCCATCGCAGAGGTTCGCCCCTCCGAACGCACTACCGCTGCAGGCCGCTTCGTGGCTCAGCCGGGGCGTAATGCGCTGAACGAAGATGTGCTGTGGGTGGATTACGACGCAGCCGTCTCGATGCATCGAGTGCGCGTCACCAACCCGGCCGAACGTCGTTTGGAACGACTGGCTTCTCCCACTCCCAAGGACAACCGGATCAGCTTTGGCTGCATCAACATGCCGGTCAAGTTCTTCGAGAACCAGCTGTGGCCCATCCTGGGCAAACGCGGCGGCATTGTTTATGTACTGCCGGAAAAGAAGTCGATGGAGCAGGTGTTTGGCCCGCAGATGCAACGCGCCAAGGCGGGTTTGCCCACCTGAACGACCTCTGCGTAACTCCCGCGCCCCAAGGTGGCCGGAGTTTCCCTAAGCCTCGCCTGAGCGCGGCATAAGAGGCCGGGCGTCATTCGCGCCGCCGCGACTTCTCGATATCACGCCTAGTTAGGGGTAGCTCTGCATCAGCGAAGCCCTTGTGTGGACTTATGCTGGACCATCCAACTTCGGACAGAGCCCCCAACCCATGGCACCCCGCACTGCCTTACTCGTCATTGACGTTCAACGCCTTCTTTGCATCGGCGATTACGCCTGTCACGACATCGAGAATGTGATCGCCCGCATCAATGGGCTGATCGAGGATGCTCGGGCGGCAACAGTGCCGGTCATCTTTATTCAGCATGAGGAAGCCGGCGAACACGGCTTGCGCCACGCCACGGACGGCTGGCAACTCGATTCCCGGCTGGATGCCCAGGCAGGTGACCCGCGTATCCGCAAGACTGCGGCCGATTCATTTCACCGCACCGACCTGGATGCACTGTTGCGGATGCTGGGGATCCGCCACCTGGTGATTTGCGGCCTGCAAAGTGATTTCTGTGTGGACACGTCCGTCCGGCGAGCCTTGTCCATGGGCTATGACGTCACCCTGGTGGAAGACGGACACAGCACCCTGGACGACGGCGGGTTGACGGCCGCGCAGATTTCCGCGCACCACACCCGCGTTCTGCGCAACCTCACCAACTTCGGGCCAGCTATGACCGCGCTACCGGCGGCACAAATCCGGTTTTACAAGCAGGAAGGTTGAGCGCGCTCGCTAGCGGAGCGCCTCCTGCGTGCTCATAGCCTCTGCCCAATCGTCCCAAGTGGACTCGGTGACCTCCAGGCCATCCAGTGACGGATGTTCCGGCTCATTGGCCTGCCCGCCAGCGGCGGCCTGACGCCGCTGCATCAACACCTCCGTCTGACGGAGGATGCGCTGCATCACCAGACTGAACTGGTGGTGCTGCAACGCCACAGGATGGTTGGCGAAACGGTGCCGCATGTCTTGATCTCCCCTCATGTCGCCACTATCGGGCGGAGCCGATTCACATGCCATCCCACCATAGGGTGTACCCGGCAAGCCGCCACCCCGTCGGGATGGACGGCAGGTGCGGCCAGCTGGAAGGCACGGCCGCCTGTTCCGGGCAGGCGGGATGCCTGTCGGGCGCTGCAGGAAAGTGGGGTTTAGCGCAAGATTTACGGCGAACCGTGGGGAATCAACGGGAAATCAGCGCGGAGGGAATGAAAGCCGGCATCCGACGAGCGGAGCTGCCGGGTTTCCGGCCATCGGGAGGCGGTTCAGATCACCTGGCGCAGCAGCGCATACAGCGCGATCACGGCTGAAATGATGCAAAACACCGTTTTCATGGACCGGCTGCTGATGAACGCGCCAATGGTGTTGGAGACCAGGATGGCGGCAAGGAGATAGTTGGTTTTCATAGGGGCGCGATTGTGGCGCGATTCACTTCCACCGTGATGTGAACCAGTTCCTCGTGCACCGAGAGCAGACGCTTGAAGTCCGCCGGCTGGGCGTCGGAGGCCGTCACCAAGGCCACGATGCAGGCGTACTGGCCGCGCCCGACACGCCACACATGCAGGTCGGAAATGGTGGCCGGCCAAGGGCTGGCCTGGATGACCTCGCGCACCTCCTGCACCACCGGAGTGTCCATTTCGGCGTCCAGCAGCACGCGGCCGGTCTCCGCCAGCAGGCTGCGGGCCCAGACCAGCACCAGCGCCGCGCCCACCACCCCCATCACCGGGTCCAGCCACGCAGCCCCCCAGCGCCAGCCGGCCAGCAGGGCCACGATGGCCAGCACCGAAGTGGCCGCGTCAGCCAGCACATGGATATAGGCGGCGCGCAGGTTGAGATCGTGATGCGGGGCACCGCCCTCAGCACGGCCCTCAGCCCCGTCATGGCCGTGGGGGCCTGCATGCGTATGGGCGCGGTGGGCGCCGGAGTGGGTGGCGAGGTGATCAGCGCGGTGGTCGGCATGGGCATGGGCATGGGCATGTGAATGGGCATGTGAATGTCCGTGTCCGTGTCCGTGACCATGCGCATGATGGTGCCCATGCGCGTGTCCATGGTGATGCCCGCCGCGCAGCAGCCAGGCGCACAGCAGATTCACCAGCAGGCCAACGGCCGCCACGGCAACGGCCTGCTCATAGTGAATGGGCGAGGGCGAGACAAGCCGCTCCACCGATTGCACCAGCATCAGTCCCGCCACGCCCACCAGCAGCAGCGCGCTGCTGAAACCACCGAGGATCTCGATCTTCCAGGTGCCGAAGGCGAAACGTCCGTCCCGAGCCCACCGCCGGGCGGCGCCATACGCCAGCACGGACACGCCCAACGCCACCGCGTGGGAACTCATGTGCCAGCCATCGGCCAGCAACGCCATGGAGTTGAAGACATAACCACCCGTGATCTCGGCCACCATCATCAGCACCGTCAGCAGCACCGCCCAGCGGGTGTTGCGCTCGGCCAGAGGGTTGCCTTCATCAAAGACATGCGTGTGCTCGAAGGGGGCGATGGAATGGGCGGTGGGCATCGGGAGGGCCTTGTACAAATACTCCCCCCCAGTATATTGCCCAGCCTAAAATGCGGCCATGGCACACACCATCACAGGGAAAAAGAAGCTGCTCGGCCGCATCCGCCGTATCCAGGGGCAGGCCACGGCGCTGGAACGCGCGGTGGACGGCGAAGCCGACTGCCTGGCGGTTCTGCAACAGATCTCCGCCATCCGCGGGGCGGTCAACGGGCTGATGGCCGAGGTTCTGGAAGGGCACCTGCGGGAGCACCTGGCCGACCCCTCGCTGGACGATGAAGCCCGCCGGACGGAGACGGACGCGGTGGCGCAGGTGCTCAAGTCCTATTTGCGCTAGGGGAGCTCGGCATCACTGCAGCGAGGCGTGATGCCGAGGTTCCCAAGGGAACAAACCCTTTCTGTCCTACACGCAATAACGCCGTAAGCCGACGCCACAGGGGCGGCGGCCAGCGCACCATCGCGGCACAGCGCTGCTACGCCAGCGCCCTGAGGAGATATTGGTGACCGTCGCCCACGTGCCGCATGCCCCCCGCCGCCCCACAGCCCCTCCGTCCGGCCGCCGCTCCCGGCCCGAAATCATCGATGACGCCGGCGGCGACAACGATGAGGACCTGGCCAGCCTCACCCGCGAGAACATCGCGGCCGTGGCCCGCCTGGAGGCCGCGCTGGAAGGCCAGGCCACGGGCGCCGACCGGTTCGCGGATCAGATCCGTCGCTTCTGCTCCAGCACTCAGTTCATTGCCATGCACGTGATCTGGTTCGCGGGCTGGATCCTGTGGAACACCCTGCATGGGATGCCGCACTTCGACCCCTACCCCTTCACCTTCCTGACCCTGGTGGTCTCGCTGGAGGCGATCTTCCTGTCGGCCTTCGTGCTCATCAGCCAAGCCCATTCCGGACGCCTGGATGAACAGCGCAACCGGCTGGACCTGCAGATCAATCTGTTGACCGAGCAGGAAAACACCAAGATGCTGGTGATGCTGGACCGAATCGCGGAAGCCGTGGGCGTTCCCACGCAGGACGATGCCCGGTTACGCGCCATGCAGCAGGCTGTCGCGCCCGGGGAACTGGCCGAACAGATTGCGGAGGCGATCCAGGCAGGCGCAGCCGCGAAACGGGCCGGCCGGAAAGACACTGAGAAAGACGCAGCGAAGGACGCCGACGAGGCCGCCAGGCCCGGTGAAGCGCATTCGCCTCGCGCCCGCTGAGCCGCCCACCCTCCCACGACGGTAGACTCGGCCGGCGAGAGACATGAATAAGGGGCGTTGGGGTGGATCCAGATCAGAATCCGGTGGTTCGCGTAGTCGTACTAGGCGGCTCGGCGGGCAGCATCGATGTGCTGGGCACGGTGCTGTCGGGCCTGCCGCAGCAGCCGGGTTTTGCCGTACTCGTCATCACGCACCTGCCATCGGATACCGTCTCCCACCTGGACGATCTGCTGAAGAAGCGCACCGACCTGCCGGTGGAACGCCTGCAGCACCTCACCAAGATCGAACACGACCACGTCTACGTGCTGCCTGAGGACGCCTGTGTCCAGGCGCTCGATGGGCACTTCCGGCTGACGCGGCGCCAGCCTGGCCCGCACCTGCCACTGGATTTTTGCCTGGCCTCGATGGCGCAGGACCCCGACGTGCATGCCGCCGTGGTGGTGCTCTCCGGCTCCGGCCGCGACGGCGCCAATGGGCTGGCGGATCTGCGTTCCGCCGGGGGCCTCGTGATTGCGCAGGCGCCCAACACCGCCGAGCACGACGGCATGCCCACGGCCGCGATCAACACCGGCCTGGTCGACCAGGTGCTGCCGCCGGCCGAAATTGCCCCTGCGCTGGTCAGGCGTTTTGGTGATCCCAGCCACGACACCGATGACGGCCCGATGCAGACCAATGCGGACGCACTGGAAACGGCGCTGGCTATCGTGCAGCAGAAGACCGGCGTGAACCTGGGCTACGTCAAGGACGTCAACCTGCGACGGCGCTTCCTGCGACGGGTGCTGCTGCAAAAGAACCGCGACGTGGCGGCCTACCTTCAATTGCTGCGAGGCGATGCGCAAGAGGCAGCAGCCCTGCGGGATGATGTGCTCATCGGCGTGACCGCGTTTTTCCGAGACACGGAGTTCGTCAACGTCCTGCGGCAGACCGTCATTCCGAAGTTGCTGGAGCTGCGCCACGACCCCATCCGTGTCTGGGTTCCCGCCTGCTCGACCGGCGAGGAGGTCTACACCATCGCCATGCTGATTCGCGATGCACTGCAGGCCGAAGGGCTGAGCCGACGCGTGCAGATCTTCGGCACCGACATCAACGAAGCCTCCATCGAAACGGCGCGTGCCGGCCGCTACAGCGCCGCCTCGGTCGAGAACGTGCCCCAGCCCATCCGCGACACTGCCTTCAACGCCACCGCCAGCGGCTACCTGGTCAGCAAGGACCTGCGGGAGATGTGTGTGTTTGCGCGGCACAACCTGCTGACCCACGCGCCCTTTTCCGGCATGGGCCTGATCAGTTGCCGCAACATGATGATCTACCTGCGCAAAGAGGCGCAGCAGCATGTGCTGGAGGTGCTTCACTACGCCTGCCGGCCCGATGGCTTGTTGATCCTGGGCCGTGCCGAGGCGGCCTCCCAGGCGGATGGATTCGAACACGCGGGTGCGCCGCACCTCTACCGCAAGCTCACTTCGGCGCGCCGGCAGCGCTCCTTGTTCCCCATTGACGCCCTGCGGCCTTGGGCCAGTGAAGGCAGCGCGCCGCGCCCGACCCAGCCGCCGGCACCGGATCTCATTGCGGAGGCGATCAACCGGGTGGCCCTGGCGCGATATGCGCCGCCAGGATTCGTGGTGGACGCCAATGGCGATGTGGTGCAGTTTCGCGGCGACGTCGCGGCTTTTGTCGCCCCCGCCACCGGCGAAGCCACGCTGGCCCTGCCCCGCCTGCTGCACGCCGAGCTCAACGTGCCGGTACGCACGGCACTGATCGAGGCCAAGCGCACCGGCCAGCCTGTGCGCCGCGAACGTGTGCAGTTCATGGAACGCCGTTACGTGCTGGAGGTGCTCCCGGTCGACACCAAGGAGGCGATCCTGCACTTCCTGGTGACCTTGGCGCCGCAGCTGGACGAAGCCGGCCCCACCATCTTGCTGCCCTCCCAACCGCCCCGGGCGCGGATGGATGAGCTGGAACGCACGGTCACCACACTCTCCGATGAGCTGGAAGCCACCCAGCTGCAATTGAAGACCCTGGTGATCGAGTTCGAATCCGCCAACGAGGAACTGCGTACGGCCAACGAGGAGATGCTCAGCACCAACGAGGAACTGCAGAGCGCCAATGAAGAGCTGCAGAGTGCCAAGCAGGAGCTGGAGTCGGCCAACCAGGAGCTGGTGTCCCTCAATGAAGAGCTGAAGTCCCGCAATGATCAGCTGGACGTGGTGAATGACGATCTCAGCAACCTCGTGGAGGGCATCCCCTTGCCAGTGGTGCTGCTGGACCGCCAGTTGAAGCTGCGGCACGCATCACCGCCGGCCGCGCAGCTGTTCGGTCTCTCTGCGGAACACATCGGCCAGCCGCTGAGCGCTGTGAGCAGCCGCTTCTCGGTGGGCGACCTGGAGCAGCTGGTGCAGGCGGCCGTGCAGGGCCTGACCGCCATCGAACACGAATACCAGGACAACGAACAACGCTGGTGGATGGTGAACGTACGGGCCTACCGTACAGCGGACGAGCGCATTGACGGCGCGGTCATTGCCTTCCAGGACATCCATCAGCTCAAGCGCGCGGTGGACCAGGCGCAGCACGCACGAGGTGATGCGGAGCGCGCCAACACCGCCAAGGACGACTTCCTCGGCATGGTCTCCCACGAGCTGCGTGCGCCGCTGAACGTGATTTCCGGCTGGGCGTCCGTGCTGCGGCAGGCGCATGAGCGCCATGCGCTGGACGAGGCTGCCACGGGACGGGCCATCGCCACCATCCTCAAGCATTGCCAGGCGCAGGCGCAATTGATCGACGATCTGCTGGATGTGTCGCGCATCACGTCGGGCCACCTGGCACTGGAGATGCGGCCGATCGACCTGGCGGCCAGCGCGCGGGCCGTGATCGAAGGGCTGATGCCAGCCGCCCAGGCCAAGCAGCTGACGCTGGTGGCGAGCGGCTTGCAGGACGTCTTGCGCATCCAGGGTGACGCGCGCCGCGTTCAGCAGGTGGTGTCCAACCTGCTGGGCAATGCGCTCAAGTTCACGCCTTCGGGCGGCCGCATCACCCTGAGCCTGAGCCGCGTGGGGGCCATGATCGAGCTGGCTGTGGCGGATACCGGCATCGGGGTCGGCCCCGAACTGCTGCCCCACCTGTTCGACCGGTTCACGCAATCGGACATCAGCCGCACTCGTGAATATGGGGGATTGGGGCTGGGGCTTTCCATCGTCCGGCATCTGGTGCAGGCGCATGGGGGCACCGTGGCGGCCCATAGCGACGGTGAGGGGCGGGGCACACGGTTGACGGTGCGCTTCCCGGCCGTGGATGTGGTGCAGGAGCTGTCGCCGATCACGGCAGCCGCCAGTACGGGGCCGGTGGACCTGGTGGGCTTGCAGCTGCTTCTGGTGGACGACGATCCCCATGCCTTGGAGGCACTGGAGCAGCTGATGCGTATGGCAGGCGCCTCCGTGCGCACGGCGGGCTCCGTCTCGGACGCACGCGACCTTCTGGCGCAGCAGCGCTTTGATGCGCTGGTGAGTGATGTGGCGATGCCCGGGACCGACGGGTATGCGCTGATCCGCGAACTGCGAGAACAGGAACATCGGCAACGGACCGGAACCAACGGTGCCGAGAGCGCCCTCCCTACGCCGCACGACCGGGTGACCGCCATCGCCCTCAGCGGCCTGGCCACCCTGCAGGACCGCGACGCCGCCATCTCTGCGGGCTTTGACGATCACCTGCCCAAGCCGGTAGATGTGGACCGCTTGATGGAGCGGCTGGCGCTGGCGCGGGGGCGCTGAGGAAGGCGCACTCCCCAGCAGGCATGCACCTTGCCGCGCCTCCCCGGAAGCACCCGGGAGCCCGCGCATGAGTTCTTTGCCCGATATCCAGCCGGTCGTGTTCTCGCCAGAGATCGAACAGACCGCGCCGGACGAAATCAACACCATCGCCGAACTGGTCGAGGTCTTCCTCGGCATGGCCCACACGGTGGCGGACTATGAAGGCCACGCCTTCAGGGCCGTCCACGCCAAGGGTCATGCCTTGCTCCGCGGCAAGCTGACCGTGCGCGAAGGCCTGCCCGCCGTCTACGCCCAGGGGCTCTTCGCGCAGCCGGGCGAGTACGAAGCCATCATGCGCATGTCTTCCCCGCCAGCGGAACAATTGTCCGATCAGGTCTCCACCCCACGCGCCGTGGCCCTCAAGCTGATGCGTGTCCCGGGCGAGCGGGTCCCTGAATCACGGGACCACGATACGCAGGACTTCCTGATGGTCAACGGTCCCGTCTTCACCCGCCCCGGCCCCAAGGAATTCCTGCGGGATGCCAAGCTGCTTGCCGCCACCACCGAGAAGGCGCCAGAGGCCAAGGAAGTGTTCTCCAGCGTGCTGCGCGGCGCGGAGAAGGTCATCGAGGCCTTGGGCGGAGAGAGTGAAACGCTCAAGGCCCTCGGTGGCGAGCCGGCAACGCACCCGTTGGGGGACACCTTCTACGCACAGACGCCCTTCCTCTACGGGCCGTACATCGCCAAGTTCGCCCTGGCGCCCGTCTCGCCTGCCCTGACGGCGCTCACGGATCAGCCGCTCCAGAGCGAAGATGAGGATGCCCAGCGCCACGCCATCTCGGCCTTTTTCCACGACCGCGACGGTGCGCCGGTGGAGTGGGAACTGCGGGTCCAGCTCTGCACCGATCTGGCGCGCATGCCCGTCGAGGACGCGTCCGTCCAGTGGCCGGAGGCGCTCAGCCCCTTCGTGGCGGTGGCCTCGCTGGTGGTGCCACCCCAGCAGAGTTGGCTGCAGGGCCGCAGCCAGGTGGAAGAAGATGAGCTGGCCTTCGACCCCTGGCACACGGTGGCGGCGCACCGACCGCTGGGCGCGGTCAACCGGGCCCGCCGGGTGGTGCTGGCCGCCTCGCGGCAGTTCCGCGGTGCGTTCAACCGCTGCCCGATTCACGAGCCGAAGCTGCGCCGTGCCTGAGGCGGCCACCCGCCATGGCCAATAAGAAGCCGCGCCTTGATGCAAGGACGTCAGCAGCGGGTGATCGATAGGGCCGTCGTCAGTTGGCCGTCTCGGACGGCGATGCCAGGCCTTGCTGCTGCCGCGCGCGCTTGACCTCATACATGCGGGCGTCCGCCAGCTGCAACGCTTCTTCCGCGCTGAGGCCCACCGGGTTCAGTGCAACCACCCCGACGCTGGCGCCCGCGTACTGAACCGCCTGGCTACCCAGATCAAAGCGCCCCACAGTGGCCAGCGTGGCTCTCTGCTGCAGCGTTGCCGCCGCCTGCAGGGCTTCGCCTCGTTCAATGACGGTGCCGGCATTGGCCGGCAACGCACGCATATCCAGGCCCGGGCCCACCACGACAAATTCGTCGCCGCCCATGCGGGCCAGCATGTCCGACCCGCGCATTTCCAGCGCCAGCCGCTGGGCCACTTCCTTCAGGAACAGGTCTCCCGCCTGGTGGCCCAGCCGGTCATTGATCGCCTTGAAGCCGTCCAGGTCGATGCAACCCACCAGCAGGCAACTGCCGTCTCGGCTGGCACGCTGGATCAGCCGCTGCAGCTCATCGAACAGGGCGCGGCGGTTGGGCAAGCCGGTCAGGACGTCGGTCAGGGCAAAGGTGGCCAGTTGCTCGTTGGCGGCCCGCAGCTCGGCCATCAACTTCTCACGCTGGATGAACTGCCCGACCAGGGACGAGAACAGGGCCAGGACGGAATGGGCCTGCGGCTGGATGTCCTGCCGACGCGCGCTGGCGGCGCACAAAGTACCGATCAGTTCGCCATCGTCGGTGCGGACCGGGGTGCTGACATAGGTCTGGATGCCCAGTTGGCGCGCCGCTTCGCTGTCTCCCCAGCGGTCGGGAACGTCGTTGGTGGCCATGCGGCCTTCATCCAGCGCGCGTTTGCACAGTGTGTCTTCCCACGGAAGCGTCAAGCCTTCCGGGATCTGCAGCACCCCTTCGTTGCGGGCCAGCCGCACCTGCTGCTGGCCGGCGTGCAGGTCGACCGTGGTCAGGTAGGTCGATTCAAGTCCGGTGACCTCGCCCAGCATGTCCAGCAGCGGGCGGGTGAGTTGTTCGAGGTTGCGGGCCGCTGGGACGGAGGAAGACAGCTGGGCAAGCAGGGCATCCAAGATGTGTAACGCGCAAAGGTAGTCTGGCGCGGCGATCTTAGCCGAGCGCGCTCCGCCCCCCTATGCGTAGTCTCCGACCCCGTGGAAGCGGGGGGCGCGAGCAAGTAGCGCGGCGCCCGGCCTCAGGGCTCCGACTCCCCGATGGCCCGTTCCACCAGCGCCCGCTGTTCCTCGTGATGCAGGGCGTAAGAGGAGGTGGCGCCGGACGCTGATGGAGGCCGGGCCACGCAGCGCAGCTTCACCCGGGGTGGCAGCAGCGGTTCCAGTTGCTCCCGGACGAAGCTCCAGGCGCCCTGGTTGCGGTGCTCTTCCTGCACCCAGGTGAGCTCCACCGTGGCCGGATAGCGCGCCAACAAGGCCGCCATGGCCTCCGCCGGGAAGGGGTACAGCTGTTCCAGCCGCAGCACCGCCAAGTCCGCCCGGACCACGGCATGGCGGGCCTTGTCCAGGTCGTAGAACACCTTGCCGCTGCACAACAGCAAACGCTCCACCTGGGCAGGCCGCTCTACCTGCGTGTCATCCAGCACCGGCAGGAACCGGCCCGTCACCAGTTCGTCCAGCGCGGCGTGCGAGGCCTTCTGGTGGTAGAGCGTCCCCTTGGGCGACATCACCACCAGCGGCTTGCGGTGCGCCGACAGCCCCTGGTGGCGCAGCAGGTGGAACCACTGCGCTGCCGTGGACGGGAAGGCCACCCGCAAGTTGTCTCCACCGCACAGCTGCAGGAAGCGGCTCAGGTAGGCACTGGAGTGGTCCGGCCCGACGCCCTCGTTGCCGTGCGGCAGCAGCAGGGCCAGGGCGGATCGGTAGCCCCATTTGTCCTCCCCCGAGCTGATGTATTGGTCCAGGAAGACCTGGGCCCCGTTGACGAAGTCGCCGAACTGGGCCTCCCACACGGTCAACGCCGCCTGGTTCTGCACGCTGTAGCCGTATTCGAATCCGAGTACCGCTTCCTCGGACAGCGGTGAATTGAAGATGTCGAAACGCGCCGCCCCCTCCCCCAGTTGCCGCAGGGGCACAAACTCCTGCGGCGGGTGGTCTTCCCCTTGCGAGATCCACACCGCCTGCCGGTGCAAAAAGGTGCCGCGCCGCACATCCATACCAGAAATGCGTACCGGCACGCCGCTGGTCAACAGGGTCGCGTACGCCAGGCTTTCCGCCAGCGCCCAGTCGGCGCGCATGCCCGTGCCGCCCGGCCGCACCACCTGCTGCCAGTGGTCCACCAGCGTCTGCACCATCACATGAGGCTGGAATCGATCTGGCAGACCGGTCATGGCCGCCACCAACTGCCGCAGTTGCACGTCGCTCAGCGCGGGCTGCTCCAGATCCTCCACCTGCCTGCGGGCCTGCGCCTGCCATGGCGGCAGGTGCGGGTCGGAAAACGCCTGGTGCGCCTTCCAACGCCGACGCGCCACGTGGCTGTCCATGTCCTCGCCGGCCGCCACGTTCTCCGCCTTCAACCGCGCGGCGTATTGGTCGGCCACCGTGGCATGCCGTTGCGTCATGGCATGGATGCGGGGCCGTGTCAGGGCGGGTACGTCGCTTTCGGAGTGACCGAGGCGGCGGTAGCCGATCAGGTCGATCACCACGTCGGACTGGTAGCGCTCACGCCAGTCCAGTGCAATGGCCACGGCGCGAAGGGCCTGCTCGGGGTCGTCCGCATTCACCCGCAGCACCGGTGCATCCACCATGCGGGTCACGTCGGTACAGGTCTGTGGCGGCCAGCGGGTCATCGGGTTGGGCTCGGTGAACCCCACCTGGTTGTTGATGATCACGTGCACCGTGCCCCCCACGGTGTAGCCCGGCTTGCCCCCCAGCATCAGGCTTTCCATCACCACGCCCTGGCCGGCAAAGGCGGCGTCGCCGTGCAACATCAGCGGCAGCACACGGCGGGCACCGTCGGGTCCCAGCGCGTCTTGCTGCGCCCGGGCCATGCCCAACAGCACGGGGTGCACGCTTTGCAGGTGAGACGGGTTGTGAGCCAGCGTCAGGTGGACCTTGCCCTGCGGCGTGGAGAGTTCGCGCTCGCCGCCCAGGTGATAGACCAGGTCGGTGTGGCGCTCCGGATGTGGCGACTTCGAGTCGAAGAAGTCCAGCACCTGCGCTGGCGGCAGCCCGAGCAGGTTGATCATCACGTTGACCCGCCCGCGGTGCGGCATCCCCATCAGTATCCGCTCCACGCCGTGCGCCGCAGCATCCGCGCACAAGGCATGCAGCAACGGGATCAGGGTCTCGTTGCCTTCCAGCGAGAAGCGCTTCCCATGCGGGAAGTGCAGCGCCACGTGCTCCTCCCAGGTCTGGGCGCGGATGAGGTGTTCCAGCAGCGCCAGCCGCTCCTGGTTGCCCTGGGGCGTGGGCGGTGCACTCTCCATGCGCTGGAACAGCCACTCGCGTCGTTCATCGTCGCGCACCGCCGTGGCATCCAACGCCAGGGTGCCGCAGTAGATGGCCTTGAGGCAGCTGTCCAGATCCGCCACCGTGCGCGCGCTCCACAGGGGCGTGCCGGCGGCATTCAGCCAATCCGACGGTGCGAGCCCGAAGGCGCGGGGGTCAAGCGCCGCGAGGTCGGCGGGGCGGCTCAGTTGCAGAGGGTCGACATGGGCACACCGGTCGCCCAGCCGGCGGTGCGCATCGATGAAGGCCAGAACCTCCGGGCGGAGGCGGGAAGGCTGTGGCGCCTGGATCCCCACATGCCGGTTGATGTCATTCATGAGATCTCCATGACGCGCCTGCGCCGGCGCGCCGGTCAGGTCACAACACGAAGGTGCGGACCGCATCGTTCAACTGCGAGGCTTGCTCCTGCAGTGCACGGGCGGCCGCGGTGCTTTGCTCCACCATCGCCGCGTTTTTCTGGGTGGTGTCGTCCATCTGCATGATGGCGGCGTTCACCTGCTCGATGCCCAGGCTCTGTTCGCGGCTGGAGGCGCTGATCTCCGCCACCACGCCGCTGACCTGTTGAATGCCACTGACCACCTGCTGCATGGTGGACCCGGCCAGCGTCACCAGACGGTTGCCCGTGCTCACCTGCTCGGAGGAAGCGTCAATGAGGGATTTGATTTCCTTGGCAGCGCCGGCCGAGCGCTGCGCCAATGCGCGCACCTCGGAGGCCACCACGGCAAAGCCGCGGCCATGCTCGCCGGCACGTGCCGCCTCCACGGCGGCATTCAAGGCCAGGATGTTGGTCTGGAAGGCGATGCCATCGATCACGCCGATGATCTCGCCAATGCGCTGGGAGGAGGCCGAAATCGAGTTCATGGTGCTCACCACCTCGCCCACGGCCGTGCCCCCCTGGCTGGCCACCTGCGATGCCGAGACCGCGGTGGCACTGGCCTGGTTGGCGTTGTCCGCGCTCATGCGCACGGCGGCGGTCAGTTGCTCCATGGCAGAGGCCGTCTGCTGCAAGGCACTGGCCTGCGCCTCGGTGCGGGCAGAAAGATCCGCGTTGCCCTGGGCCACTTCATGCGCGGCGGCGGAGATGGTTACCGCGCCATGCCGCACGTCCGAAACGATGCGGTGAAGACTCACCACCATGTGCTGCAGCGCCGAGATGAGCCGGCCGATCTCGTCACGGCTCTGTTCCAGCGGGCGTTCCGTCAGGTCGCCCTTGGCCACGTCCTCCGCCAGCTCGATGGCGCCGTTGATGCGCGACGTGATGGAGCGGGTGATGCTGTAGCCGGTGAGCATGCCCAGCAGGATGGCCACCACCGCCACGGCCCCCATCAACAGCTTGGAGCGGCGGGCATCCTCGTTGGCGCGGGCCACGTCGTCCTGCATGGCCTTGGCCTGGTAGTCCACCATCTTGTCGATGAGGGCGTAATAACGCACCTGCTCCTGCGCCATCTCGCCCTGGTAGACGGTCATGGCCTGTTCCCGCTGGCCGGCCGCCACCAGGTCGAAGAGCTTGCGGACTGTGGCGCCATAGGCTTTGCGCGCGACCGACTGTTCGGCAAAGATGGCCTTCCCCTCGTCGGTATTCAGCATCTTCTCGAACTTGGCGAAGTTCTCGGTATTCGCGGTTCGAACCTTGGCGTAATCGTCCATGTAGCGCGTGCGCTGTGCCGGGTCGGTGGAGAGCAGCAGACGGCCGATCACGATCACCCCCTGGGCACCCACATTCTTGATGTCGTCACTGACGGCGATCTGCGCGTAGCGGTCTTCCACAACCTGATCCATTGTGTGGCTGATACGGTTGAGCACCGAGAACGCCACCGCCACGGCCACCAGCAGCAGCACCAGGACAATGGAAAAGGCAGCGGTGAGCCGCGTGCCGATATTGAGATCGGACAGTCTTGCCATTTTTTTCTCCCTTGGACCCATGCACGAGGCGGACGCTGGCTTCATTCCCAATCGGCCGTGGGCGTCCGTGGACCTGGAAGAGTCGCGGCAAAACCAATGCCCGTGTACCGCGCCACTCCTGTGCCCTGAGGCCGACGCCGCCTGCCTGCGTGAGGGTCTATGGATTGCCGCATCGAAGCCGACTGCCGGCAATGAAAGACCGCGTTGCGTACCGGGAATCCAGTACCCGATGCCGTCAAATGGCGTCAAAACCACCGCTTGACGACGATCTCGCAAGATCCCAGGCCTGCCCAAAGATTGCTCGTGGCATGCCCGAGGAATGCTGGTTCAGTGCCCGGGGATAGACCAATGAATGTGCGCTGCTACGCAGAGCAATGGGGCAACGGCCCGAAGGCCAGCGGTCGGTGACCGGTCAGGCCTGGTCCACAAAGGTCGTGATGTACTGGCGCGCCACCTCGTCGGCGTGGGTCAGCGCCTCCGCCTCGCTGGACCATTCATCGTCCAGCTCATGCCAGCTGGTGTTGTCCAGGTGGCCGTCGCCTTGGCTGCGCAGGATGAAGCGGCCCTGGAACGGACCGTTGCCCCGCGCGGCAAGGACATAGGTTCGACCTTTGTGATGGCGAGTGGTCTGTGGCTGCATACACAACGGGCCCGGGGCCAACGGTCCACAGGCGGTATTGCAGCGGCGTCGGGTCGATGCCGCCAGGGGCTCGTTGTACAACGCATCGGGTGACCACAGTGTGAAACCCCCGCTGGAAAAGCGTGATGCGGCGCAGCAATAGGTGGACTTTTTGATGCTTTTCTTGAGGGCCGAGATCGGCTCATCTCGCTTCTGCGTTAGCTGACCGATGCCTCCGGCGCCAACGCCGGCGTGAGGCCGGGCACCAGCACGACCTTGCGGCAAGCGTCCTCCTTCTTGTTGAAGATGTCGTAGCCATACGCGGCCTCGCTCAGGGCCAGACGGTGGCTGATGATCACCTCGGGCCGCAACTCACCGGCCGCGATGCGCTGCAGCAATTCCGGCATGTAACGCTGGACATGGGTCTGACCGCTGCGGAAGGTCAACCCCTTTTCGAAGGCGTCGCCGAACAGGAAGCCGTGGATGAAGCCCGCATATACACCGGGCACGCTCACCACCCCGCCTCGTCGCGTGGCGGCAATGGCCCAGCGCAGGGCGGTGCCGCTGGAGCCCTCCAGTTTGAGCGTGGTCAGCACCGTTTCGACCGCGCTGCCCTTGGCCTCCAGGCCCACGGCGTCGATGGAGGCATCGACGCCACGGAAATCGGTCTGGTCGATGATGAAGCCGGCCGGGTCATCGACCTGGTCGAAGTTGATCGGCAGGACACCGTAAGCCTCGGCGGCAAAGGCCAGCCGATAGGCATGGTGGTCCACCATGAAGATCCGGCTGGCCCCCAGCATGCGGGCGCAGGCGGCGGTCATGAGGCCGACCGGGCCGGCGCCGAAGATGGCCACGGTGGCGCCGGGGCTGATGTCGGCATTCAATGCGGCCTGGTAGCCGGTGGGCAGGATGTCGGAGAGGAACAGCACCTGCTCGTCCGCCAGGCCGCTGTCCGGAATGAGCAGAGGCCCCACATTGGCCTTCGGCACCCGCACGTACTCCGCCTGGCCACCCGCATAGCCCCCATAGAGATGGCTGTAGCCGAACAGGCCGGCGCCCGAGCGCGCGTCCTTCTTGTTGAGAAGGGCACCCCGGCCGGTGTTGGTGGTCTCGCACCCCGCAAACAGCGCGCGGTTGCAATAAAAGCACTGGCCACAGGCGATGGTGAAGGGCACGACCACGCGGTCCCCGCGCCGCAGCCGTGTCACGGCCGGGCCGATGTCCTCCACGATGCCCATGAATTCGTGGCCCAGGATGTCCCCGTTCTTCATGCCTGCCGTCCTGCCCCGGAAGATGTGCAGGTCCGAGCCGCAGATGGCGGTGGCCGTGACCCTCAGCAGGATGTCGTCCTCCGCCACCAGGATGGGGTCCGAGACCGTTTCGACACGAACATCGTGGGCACCGTGGTAGGTCAGCGCTTGCATAACATCCTTGTGAGGCGTCCCCAAGGGACGGGCTGGCGAGGGGGAAGCAAAGACGACCGAGGGCGGCCGGCGGGTGGTCGGTGGACGGCAAGGCTCATGCCACCCTCACCGCGTCGTCTGGCGCCCGGCCCCAAGCCTATTGTTGTTTTGTCGTGAGCAGGTTGCACGCAGGGTCCCCTCGCATGGGGGAGCGCGATCTTCCGCGCACGAACCGGGGACATTGCTGAAGTGACATGGAAAGTGCCCCCCCAGGGGCAGGAACCGCACGCTGCGGCCGAGGAACTCAGCGGGCTGGAACTGGCGGATGGCAGGATGATTTTTGAAGCGGCGAGCAAAGGCAACAACAGCGCGGCGCACGCGGGTCTTTCTGGAAAGAAGTGGTTCACAAGCTCATCGAGGCCAAGGCGGTGCCCGGCGAGCTTTCAAAGACGGAACTGGTGACGCCATGCTGACAATCTTTCAGTCGAATCTATGGAGGCGGCTGCAGTGGCGGACCGTCATGGCCAGCGCCTGGATCGTTCTCGGCACCTCCCTGATATCACTATCGCCCATACCGGCACAGGCTAGCGCGCAGGCCACGGGAACGTTCACCGCAAGCCGGGCGTGCGATGCCTATCTCTCTTTCCGAAAGGGAGCCAACCCAGGGGCGGTGCGTGTAGCGCCGGGCCTGCAATACGAAGTCCGGGAAGTGAATGACGAGGCCAGAAACTGGCTGCGCGTCGAGGTGCCCGGCATCCCGGAGTTCAGGTGGGTGGCCGCAGAGTGCGGCGTTGTGCAGGATCTCCGCGTCGACGCGCAGGGCAGCGGGCCATCAGGCGGCGCAAGCGGTGGTCAATGCAGCGTCGCGGGCCAGCAGGACAGCTACGTACTGGCCATCACTTGGCAACCGGGGTTCTGTGAGCACGTCAAGTATGGTGGGGTCAAGCCCGAATGCGACCACATGGCGGACGGCCAACTGGTGGTGTCCAACCTGACACTCCATGGCCTCTGGCCCAATCGCAAGGATTGTGGAACGAAGTACGGCAATTGCGCTGGCGCCGATCTGAGCCTTACCGAAGACACGGTCTCGTACATCAGCCCCTGGATGCCAAACTTCTTCTACGAGACCAAATTCGGAAAGTACGAGTGGAAAAAGCACGGTACCTGCTCGTCGATGGACGCCGACACGTACTTTCGCCGTGCGGTGGATTCGGTGCGAGTAGTCAACGACTCGAGCGCCGGAAAGTACCTCGCCGGCAACATCGGAGGGACCATCTCGAAGAAGACCTTCTACGAGCGTCTGGCCGCGGACGCCGGCAGCTCTAAAGCCGTCAACAGTGTCACCCTGCTTTGCTCGAATGAGTACTTGATCGAAGTTCGCATTCGATTACCTCTTGACTTCAAAGCCGGCGGCACGCTCGGCGACCTGTTGGGCTCGCCCCTGCCCGTCACTCGCGAGCCCGACTCGAAGGAGTGTTCGGACGACGAGATTCGAATCGAGGCGAGCGGGCGGTAGGTCTCTAAGGGCTGCACCAGCGGCTGCCTCTCGTGGTCCCCGAAACCGCGCTGTTCGGGAGTCGTTCTGTTTGCAAGGGCCGATCCGCGCGGGTGCACGGGTGCCCGGGTGTGCGGGTGTGATGGTGGGTTCCGTGCCATTAGTCCGCTTTGCAGCGCACGCAGAGGTCGTGATGCAGGATCAGGCGTCGCGCTGTTAACCTCTGGGCCCTGTCGAAGAGTTCCCCATGCAGCACATCTCCCCCGTCAAAATCGTCGCCGGCATCGCGGCCATCATCCTGGCCGTGACTGTCGTGTTCTACGGATCCAAGGCCCGGCAGGGCGTGTCGGACATCCTCTCGGTCACACGCGTCAGGGCACCGGCCGCGAGCACACAGACGTCTCCACAGGCCGATGTCGGGGCGAGGCCGTCCGGCACCCGGGTCATCCCGATCGGCGTGGTCGCTCAGCCAAGTTCTGGACCTTCTCACAAGGACAATCAATGAAATCGCTGTTCCTCTTGGCGGCCCTGCTCGCGGCCACCGCACAGGCGGCACCGGTCACCTACGTGATCGACCCCACGCACACCTACCCCAGCTTCGAGGCCGACCACATGGGGATGTCCTACTGGCGCGGCAAGCTGAACAGGAACGCCGGCACCATCGTCTACGACAAGGCCACGGGTGCTGGCAGCGTGGACGTGAACATGGACCTGTCCAGCATCGACTTCGGCCTGGCAGCCATGAACACCTGGGCTACCGGCAAGGACTTCTTCAACGTCGAGAAGCACCCGAGTGCCACCTTCAAGGGCCGCTTCGACGGCGCCAAGGCCGGCGTGCCGACGCAGGTGGTGGGGGAGTTGACACTGAACGGCCAAACCCAGCCGATGACCCTGACCATCCACCAGCTCAAGTGCATGCCGCACCCGATGTTCAAGCGCGACTTCTGCGGCGCCGACGCCTCGGGCAGTTTCAACCGCGAAGAATTCGGCCTGGGCGCGGGCAAGGACTGGGGCTTCAAGATGGACGTGAACCTGCGGATTCAGGTGGAGGCGGTGGCCAAGGAGTAACAGGGACCCGCATGCGGGGATGTGCCTTGGGGTGTGCGATGGCGATGCGCTCCGGCATTGACCAGAGTCGCCTCCCCGGCTTCAGAATGCGCGCAGAATCATGGAAGGATTAGCGTCGCCTTCACGCTGGGTGCGTCTTTTGCCAGAGTTCCTCAGCGTCCTCCCGACTCCCTGCTGCCTCCCCAGATCCCCTCAGGTTCCACCCGTTTCATGACCCATCCTGCTCTCGCCAACGGCGACCGCCCGCAGACCCTGGGCGAAGAGATCGCCAACGCCATCAGCCACGGCCTCGGCGCCCTGCTGTCCATCGCCGCCCTGCCCATCCTCGTGTCCCGTGCCATGGGCCATGGCGGCACGGCCGATGTGGTGGCCGCCGCCATCTTCGCCAGTACCGGCATCCTGCTGTATGGCATCTCCACGCTGTACCACGCGCTGCCCGCCCGGCTGGCCAACGGCCGCCTCAAGGCGTGGCTGATGCGGCTGGACCATGCCGCCATCTATGTCTTCATTGCCGGCAGCTACACGCCCTTCACCCTGGGCGTGCTGCACAGCGGCCCGGGCGTGGCGCTGCTCATCGCCGTCTGGGCAGCAGCCGCCTTTGGCGTCACCATCAAGCTGCTGAACCGGCTGCGGCACCCGCTGGTCTCCACCGCGCTTTATCTGGCCATGGGCTGGGTGGTGGTGTTGGCCATCGGCCCGCTGGTGGAGCGTACCCCCGGCCCGGGCCTGGCGCTGCTGGTGGCCGGTGGCCTCAGCTACACGCTGGGTGCGGTGGTCTTCCTGCTGGACAACAAGCTGCGTTACGCCCACTTTGTCTGGCACCTGTTCGTGCTGGGCGGCAGCATCTGCCACTTCTTTGCGGCCCTCTTCTACGCCTACGCTTGAATGAATCGGCGTGAGGGGTGCTGCAACAGCGGTGCGGCCGCGCTGACGCCTCAGGCACTCTCCCGGCTCATCAACTCACACGGCAAAGACACCTGCCTGGGAGGTGTGCGCCCCTCAGCCAGGGCCAGAATGTGCTGGGCCGCGCATTCCCCGATCTCACGCGCAGGTGGGCGGATGGTGCTCAAGCTGGGCAACAGCTTGTCCGCAAACGCGTAGTCCCCAAAACCGAACAGCGCCACATCGCCCGGTACGGTGAGGCGCCTGCGCTGGGCCGCCAGCACCGCACCACAGGCCAAATTGTCGTTGGCAAAGAAGATGGCTTGCGGGCGCGCCCGGCTTCGGTTCATCAAGGCCTCCAGGGCTTGCGCCCCCGCCTCCAAGGGGCCGATCTCCGCAGCGGGGGTGTACAGAATCGGTTCCAGACCCCGCTCCTTAAGCGCCTCGATGTAGCCCTCACAACGCTCCTGCGCACTCAGGTCGCCCGCTGCGCTGTTGTGCACAAAGGCGATGCGCTTGTAGCCCCGCGCCGTCAGGTAACCCACACCGTCCCGGCCCACCTGCCGATGTGAAAACCCGATCTGGTAGGGCTGGCGGCGCTGCGCCAGATCCCAGGTTTCGATCACCGGCATGCCGGCCGCTTCGATCAGGCGCTCCGTGCCCGTGCTGTGGTGGCGGCTGGTCAACACCAGTGCTGCGGGCTGCCAGCCGAAGAAGGCACGCACCGCGCGCTCCTCCGCTTCCAGTGAGAAATAGCTGGACGCCAGCAGCAGCTGATAGCCGGCCGAGGAGAGCCCGTCGGACAGCGACTGCAAGGTGTGCGCAAAGATGGGCCCCGAGATGTTGGGCACCACCATGGCCACCACCTTGTTGTGCGCGGACGCCAGCCCACCGGCCGCCAGGTTGGGCACGTAATTCAGCGCCTCCACGGCGGCCTGGATACGGGCACGCGCCTGCTCGCCCACGCGCGCCGGCTCGTTGAAGAAACGCGACACCGTGATGGAAGAGACGCCGGCCTGCGCCGCCACATCTGCCAAGGTGGGCCTGTCTGTGGCGCGGCGCTTACGCATGGGAATCCTGACTGCGACTGCGGAATTCGAGTAACCAAATCATCTTTTCTGCTTTGACGCTGGGTAACGCCTCTCTCGATGATGCGGATCATGTTAGCGCTAACACAGCGCGACCGTCATTGATCGCTTCTGCAAAAAACGGAGATCGCCATGCGTCCCACGTCTATCGGGTCCTCTTCCTCCAGCCGGGCAACCGAGGGCCCTGGCTGGCGCGTCAACCAGCTGCTGGGTGCCGCCTTGCTCGCCACCCTGGTGGTGTCGCCGGCGGCGGCGCTGGCCGAGCCCGCCGCCGCATCCACCACATCGGCCCAGGCTGATGAAAACGGCCAACTGCCCACGGTGACGGTCACGGCGGCCAAGCGCAGCGAGTCCCTGCAGCAGGTGCCGGTGGCTGTCTCGGTGCTGGAGGGAGAAGCCCTGGAGCAAGCCAACCGCAACACCCTGGGCAGCCTCACCAGTCAGGTGCCCAGCCTGAACTTCCGCACCGGCGCTTCCAACAAGGACACCTCCCTGTTCCTGCGCGGCGTGGGCACCATCTCCACCTCCCCGGGGGTGGAACCCACGGTCTCCACGGTCATCGACGGCGTTCCCCTGGCGCGCCCGGGCCAGAGCACGCTGGACCTGCTGGACGTGCAACGCATCGAGGTGTTGCGCGGCCCCCAGGGCACGCTGTTTGGCAAGAACGCTTCGGCGGGTGTGATCAATATCGTCAGCCGCGAGCCGGCCTCCGAGCTGGAGCGCTTCATCGATGCCAGTTACTACGGCTTCGGCAACGAAACCCGTCTGCGGGCCGGCATCTCCGGCCCCATCGCACCAGGGCTGCGCGCCTCACTGACCGCACTGGCCGGCCATGAAGACGGCAATGTCACTAACGTCTACGACGGCAGCCGTGTCAACGGCTATGACAAGCGCGGCGTGCGCGGCCGCCTGGTCTGGGACATCGACCGCGACAGCAAACTCAGCCTCAGCGCCGATTTCCTGAAGTCGCGTGACGACATCCCGACCGGCGTCGTCACCCGCACCAGTCTCATCGCCTACCCCAGCGGCACGGTGAGCACCTACCCGGCCTTTGCCGCCGCGTTGGGCCCTGTCCAGGCCAGCGACGACAACCGCCGCATCAACACCAACCTCGCCACCCAGGTGGAGGACCGCAATCGCGGCGTGGCGCTGCAATACGACCGCAAGCTCGGGGGCGGCCATCAGTTGACGGCCATCACCGGTTGGCGCGCCTGGAACAACGACCAGTTGCAGGACGGGGATCGGCTCAGCGCCGCTGCCGTGGGCCTGCCCCAGTCCCACGACCATGGTCAGCTGGACTTTGAACAGCTCTCCCAGGAGGTGCGCATCGCTTCTCCGCTGGGCCAGAACTTCGGGCTGCCCATTGACTACGTTGCGGGCTTGCTGACCTTCCACACCAAGGACAAGGAAATCTATCGGCGCGATGTGCTGCGCGTGGTGGCCAATGGCACCGACTACAGCGACTGGGGCGAAGCCCACTACGGCAGCAACAGCCACAGCACGGCCGTGTTCGGTGAAGGCCGCTGGCACTTCTCGCCCAGCTGGCGCGCCATTGCAGGCGCACGCTGGACGCAGGACCGGCTCGATTTCAACCACGAGCGCGAGCGCAGCACACCGGACGCCCAGTTCAACGGCGCCATCCCCGGCGTCAACCCGGCAGTCTCGATCAATGGCGACACCAGCGCCATCGGCCGTTCCGGCCGCCTGGGCCTGCAAAATGACCTGAGCGAATCGGCCACCGCCTATCTGACCTACACCCGCGGCTACAAGGGCCCGGCCTTCAACGTCTTCTTCAACATGCTGGCGCGGGATGCGCTGGCACTCAAGCCCGAGACCTCCAACAGCGTGGAGCTGGGCCTGAAGTCGGAATGGCTGGACCGGCGTGTGCGCCTGAACGTGGCGGCGTTCTCCACGGACTACAAGAACTACCAGGCCAACTTCTACGACACGGTGGACGGCACGGTGGTCACCCGGCTGATCAACGCCGGTGAAGTCTCCAGCCGTGGCCTGGAGATCGACCTCCAGGCCCAGGCCACCCGGCAGCTGTCGGTCTCCGCCGCGCTGGCCTATGTGCATGCCCGCATCGACCAGTTCAACTGCCCGGCAGGCGCGGCCGCCAGCTGCGATGTGAATGGCAAGCCGCTGCCCTTCTCGCCGGACTGGAAAGCCAGCGTGCAGGCCAGCTACCGCATCCCGCTGGCGGAGGGCCGCCAACTGGAGCTGGGCACGGACTACGCCTGGCAGAGCAAGGTCCAGTACGACATCGGCCAGTTCGCCGACACCATCCAGGGCGCCTACGGCATCTGGAACGCCAGCATCGCGGTGGCACAGCCCACCAAGGGCTGGCGGGTGGCCCTGCTGGCCAAGAACCTGCTGGACAAGTCCTACGCGCCCTTCCTCGGCCGTGGTTCCACCTTCGTGAACCGCTGGGTGCCGCGTGATGACCAGCGCTATTTTGGTGTGCAGGCCCGTTATGACTTCTGATCGCCTCCACGACAGCCCGGCGGGGAACAAGCCTCGCCGCATGCACCTCGGCGCCTTCCTGCTCGAGTCCGGGCACCACGTGGCCTCCTGGCGCCATCCCGACGTGCCGCGCGCCGCCGGGCTGGACCTGGCGCTCTACCAGCACCTGGCACGAGAGGCGGAATCCGCCGGGCTGGACGCGATCTTCCTGGCCGACTCGGTCGCCACCGAAGACGGCCCCGGTGCGGAGCGTTTCTCCCGCTCCACCCGCTTCGAGCCCATCACGCTGCTGTCTGCGCTGGCCGCCTCGACCGAGCGGATCGGCCTGGTGAGCACGGTCACCACCAGCTACCACGAGCCCTATTCAGTGGCGCGCCAGCTCGCCTCGCTGGACCAGCTCTCCGGCGGGCGCGTCGGCTGGAATGTCGTCACCTCGGACAACGCCAGCGAGGCCGGCAACTTCGGCCGGGAGACCCACCGCGCCCACGGTGACCGCTACGCCCGCGCGGCCGAGTTCCTGCGTGTGGTGCAAGGCCTGTGGGACAGCTGGGAAGACGACGCCCTGCTGGACGACCGCCCAGGCGGCCGCTTCTATGACCCGGCCAAGCGCCATGAGCTGCGCCACCGTGGCGCCCACTTCTCCGTACGCGGGCCGTTGAACGTGGCCCGTTCACCGCAGGGCCAGCCGGTCATCGTGCAGGCGGGTGCCTCGGAGGCTGGCCGCCAACTGGCCGCAGCCAGTGCAGAGCTGGTCTTCACCGCGCAGTCCAGCAAGGCCGCGGCCCAGGCGTTTTATGCGGACCTCAAGTCCCGTACGCAAGCTGCCGGCCGTTCGCCGGACGCCATCCGCATCCTGCCGGGTGTCTACGTCGTGGTGGCCCCCACCCGCCAGGAGGCGCAGGACCGCCAGGCTGCCCTGCAATCGCTGGTGCACCGCGACGCGGCCCTGGGCCTGCTTTCCCGCATGATCGGCAATATCGACCTGCGCGGCTATGACTGGGACCAGCCCCTGCCCGAGCTGCCGCAGACCGACAGCGGCCAGCGCAGCCGCCAGCAACTGCTGACCCAACTCGGCGCGGACAACGGCCTGACACTGGGCCAGCTGGCCACGGCCGTCACGGGCGGGCGCGGCCATCTCTCGCTGGTGGGTAGCGTCCAGGAGGTGGCCGATGTGCTGCACGACTGGTTCGAATCCCGCGCTGCCGACGGCTTCAACCTGATGGCGCCCGTACTGCCCACCGGCTTCGAAGCCATCACCCGCCTGCTGGTACCGGAACTGCGCCGCCGCGGCCTAGTCCGCGAACGTTATGAGGGCCGCACCCTGCGCGAGCACCTCGGCCTGGCCCGCCCCGCTCACCGCCCCCCGGCGGCCCACGTGGCCGCCTTCCAGGAGCCCTCCGCATGAAACGACGTCATCTGCTTGCCACCCTGCCCGCGGCGGCTGCCGCCCTTCACGGCCTGCCCCGCGCGCTGGCGGCCGACACCGGCAAGGTGCTTCGTGTCGGTTTCCAGAAAGGGGGCCTGCTGCTGCAGGTGAAGGCCCGCGGCGTGCTGGAGCAACGGCTGGCGCCGCTGGGCTGGCAGGTGCGCTGGCTGGAGTTTCCGGCCGGCCCGCAACTGTTGGAGGCTTTCAACGTCAACGCGATCGACATCGGCACCACTGGTGCACCGCCACCGATCTTTGCGCAGGCGGCCGGTACGGACTTCGTCTACTTCGCCGCCGAGCCCGGCCAGCCGCACAGCGAGGCCATCATCGTCAAGCCGGAGAGCCCGCTGCGCAGCCTGGCCGACCTGAAGGACCGGCGCATCGGGCTGCAAAAGGGTTCCAGTTCGCACTACCTGCTGCTGGCCGCGCTGGGCAAGGCGGGCCTGGGCTGGGCCGACGTGCAGCCGGTCTTCCTGGCACCGGCCGACGCCCGCGCCGCCTTCGAGCGTGGCGCCATCGATGCGTGGGTGGTGTGGGACCCCTACCTGACCTTTGCGCAAGCGGCCACGAAGTCCCGCGTGCTGGTGGACTTCAGCGCCTTTGCACCGGTGGCGCCACCTTGGAGTTTCTATGAGGCCCGCAAGGCGTTTGCCGCCGAGCAGCCCGCGCTGCTGCGTGACCACGTGGTGCCCGTGCTGGCCGAGGCGGGTGCCTGGGCCAATGCCAACCCGCAGGCCGCCGCCAAGCTGCTGGCACCGTTGTTTGGCATGGATGAGGCCTTGCTGCTGCAGCTTCAGCAACGGGTACGGTTTGGTGCGCGGCTGCTCAACGACACCATCGCTGCGGACCAGCAGCGGGTCGCCGATGCATTCGCCTCGCAGCGGCTGATTCCGAAGCCCATCCGGGTTCGCGAGGCCTGGGCGCCTGTCTTGTATCCGGCTGCCACCAAGGCTTGAACGGCGGCGGATCATCCGCCGACTGGCGTCGCCATCTGGTTCATGTTGGGGTCAACTCGGGTCCAGGGCGAGGTTCAAGTCCCGTCCGTGAGCTGTTCAAAAGACCGGCCACAATGCGGGTCGCCGCGCCCCACCGTGCGCGCGTGCGACCCACAACAATGCCTGAGACGAACATGCCGACGACGTCCATCCCCCTGCAGCGCTTTCTTCCCTCCGCCAGTCCCCTCGCCTTCGGCTGCATGGGGCTCGGCGGTCACTGGGACCAGACGCCCTACACCGAAGCGCATGTGGCCCACGCCCATGCCGCCGTCGAAGCTGCGCTGGAGATTGGCGTCACGCTGTTCGACCATGCAGACATCTACACCTTCGGCAAGGCCGAATCGGTCTTTGGCGAGCTGATGCGCCGCCAGCCCTCGCTGCGTGACCGCGTGGTGCTGCAGAGCAAATGCGGCATCCGTTTTGCGGATGCCGACGGCCCGAAGCGTTTTGACCTGTCGGGCGCCTACATTGTGTCGGCGACGGAAGCCAGCCTGAAGCGCCTGGGCACCGAGCAACTGGACATCCTGCTGCTGCACCGGCCGGACCCGCTGTGGGAGCCCGAGGAGATTGCCCATGCCTTCCGCCATCTGCGCGAGCAAGGCAAGGTGCGGCACTTCGGCGTCTCCAACATGCAGGCGAGCCAGATCGCATGGCTGAGCCGTTCGCTGGACCAGCCGCTGGTGGCCAACCAGCTCGAGATCGGCCTGGGCCATCTGGAACCGATCGAAGCCGGCACCACCTTCAATGATCGTCAGGCCGCTGCACGGCCCGGCAGCCTGGCCTGGGGCGGCACGCTGGAACATTGCCAGCAGCATGGCATCCAGCTGCAGGCCTGGGCATCCCTGGCACGTGGCCGCTTCAGCGGCGAGACCACCCAGGACCCCGCAGACGAACCGGCGCGCCAGCTGGTGCATGAACTGGCGCAGCGCCACGGCGTGAGCCCGGAGGGCGTGCTGCTGGCCTGGCTGATGCGCCACCCCGCCGGCATCCAGCCGGTGATTGGCACCAGCCAGCCCGCGCGCATCCGCGCCTGTGGCGATGCGCTCAAGCTGACGCTGAGCCGTGGCGAGTGGTACGCGCTGTATGAGGCAGCCCGGGGCAAGGCACTGCCCTGAGGGCAGCCTGGCGTCGGGTTGTGACGCGTCAAGTCACGTCACGGCTCGTCTCGTCAAAAAGCTTGCGCCAGCTCAGCCACCAGCGCGGCTGCGCCAACCTCCTTCAGGCCGGTGAAGTTCTGGCCCGCCCACAGCGGAGAGAAGTCCCCGCTGCCTTGCGCTTCGGCCTTGGCCCGCAGCGGCGCCAGCGCATTGCCCGCCAGCGGGAAGGCCGGTGCCAGCTCGTTGATCGGCCCGACCTCGCGCATCAGGCGGTTGACGATGCCCCGTGCGGGACGGCCGGTCATGAGATTGGTCACTGCCGTGTGATGGCCCTGCGGTTCGCGCAGAACCTGCCGGTGCGGCGCACTGGTGAGTGCCTCCTCGCACAGCATGAAGGCGGTGCCCACCTGCACGGCGCTGGCCCCTAGTGCCAGGGCCGCCTGGATGCCCGCCGCAGTCACGATGCCGCCGGTCGCAATGACCGGCACGCTCACGGCGTTCACGATCTGCGGCAGCAGCGCAAGGGTGCCGGCCTGACGGGTGAGGTCAGTGCTGAGGAAGTGGCCGCGATGACCGCCCGCCTCCCATCCTTGCGCGATCACCGCGTCCACGCCATGCGCCTCCAGCCAGACGGCCTCCTCCACCGTGGTGGCACTGGAGATGACACGGCTGCCCCAGCCCTTCACCCGGGCCAACAGGTCCGGCGCGGGCAGCCCGAAGTGGAAACTGATCACCGGTGGCTTGAAGGCTTCCACCACGTCTGCCACCGCATGGCTGAAGGGTTGCCTGCCCACACCCGCGACAATGCTGCTGGCATCCACGCCGAACTCGCTGAAATAAGGCGCCAGCCGTTCGCGCCAACGCGCCTCCCGCGCCGGGTCCGGCAGCGGCGAGACATGGGCGAAGAAATTGACATTGAATGGGCGATGCGTGCCGGCCCGCAGTGCCTCGAGTTCACGTTGCAGTGCGTCCAGCGGAAGCAAGGCGGCGGGCAGTGAGCCCAGGCCCCCGGCCTCGCTCACCGCGATGGCCAGGCCGGCGGCCTGCACCCCGGCCATGGGTGCCTGGATGAGCGGGAGGTGTGTGCTCAGCACATCGGCAGCGAAGTCGAGGGGAGACAGCGAAGTGGTCATGGTGCGAGAACCCTTAACGGACGGAGATGACAGCAACCTCGGCTTGCAGGAGTGATGCAGAGGTTCCCTGGCCATCATCGCAAAAACGGATTCACCCTGGCCGGCCCTGGCGACCACAGGGACAGCACAAGGCGACCGAAGAGGCAGCTGAGGGCGACATGAGCACGTTGCCCCACTCGCGGCGGACGCGAGCGCCTCCCGCCGCTGCGGCCCCGTCAGGCCGGCGGGCACGCAAGGCGCTCACTCACCTCGGGGGGCTGCCTTCCGGCCGCAGAGGTTTAGACTGGCCGCACCGCCAGAGAACACCTCGCATCAGAGGTTCCGACGGGGTCCAGGGAGCATCTTCCGTATGGTTTCGTCCATGCCGAACCCTGATGCCCTGCTCCGTATCATCGATCTGCATGCCCAGGTCGCCCAGTTGGGCTTGGACCTGGCCGGTGTGATGTCCCTCGCGGTGAACGGCACGCTCTCGCTCGTGCACGCGGATGGCGCTGCCATCGAGATGGCCGAAGGCGACGAGCTGGTGTATCGCGCCGTGGCCGGCAGTGCGGCCAATCAACTCGGCGCCCGGGTCTCGCGGGACAAAAGCCTCTCCGGCGTGTGCCTGAAACGCGGCGTGCCCTTGATCTGCGACGACGCCGACGCCGACCCGCGCGTGGACCAGCGCGCCTGCCGCCGCGTGGGGCTGCGCTCCATGGTGGTGCTGCCGCTCATGCACATGGGCTCCCCGGTGGGGGTGCTCAAGGCTTATGCCCATCAGCCTGGCCGGTTCGGACGGGACGACATTGACGTGCTGGAGCTACTGGCCAAGCTGATGGCGGCCACCATGTACTGGGCCACGCGCTATGGCCGGGACGACCTGTTCCACCGCGCCACGCACGATGAGCTCACTGGCCTGGCCAATCGATCGTTGTTCATGGACCGCGCCCGGCATTCCATCGCAGAGGCGGAGCGCGGCATGCCTGCGGTGGCCGTGCTGCTGCTGGACATGGACGGGCTGAAGACCATCAACGACACGCTGGGCCATGCCGCCGGGGATGCGGCCCTGATCGAGTTCAGCCGCCGGCTGTCAGTGGCCACGCGGGATTCGGATACGGTGGCGCGCCTGGGTGGCGATGAGTTTGCCGTGCTGCTGGGCCGGGTGGAAACACGCGAAGCGCTGGCATTGACCGTGGAGCGGCTGCAAGGCGCCGTGGACGGGACCATGGTGCTGAACGGCCAGACGGTGCCGCTGCGCGGCAGCGCAGGCGGGGCGCGTTATCCGGAAGACGGGATGGAGGCCACGCTGCTGGTGGAGGTGGCCGACCGGCGGATGTACAGCGCCAAGCGGCGCCGCAAGGCGGAGCAACCCGCGCCAGCGTGGCCGCCCGCCGCCGCAGACGCGCTGGACGGGCGCTGGTCATCCATGCATTGAACCGACGCAGCCGGGCCATGCCGGCTGGCGGCTGTCACTTCAGATGGAGTAGCCCAGCAGCATTGCCACGCCGGCTTCCTTGTTGGGGCGCACGAAGCTGTCCCGCGTGAGGCGGTTCATGGGGATGGTGAGCGCGGGGGTCTCAAACCACTTCTTGTAGAGGGTCTGGATGTCACCGCTGGCGTAGACGCGGCTGAGGCTGCGGTCCACGATCTCGCTGAAGCGGGTGTCGCCCTTGCGCATCATGATGCCGTAGGGTTCCACCGAGAAGGCCATGGTGGAGAGGCCCAGTGTGTCGAGCGCCTTTTCCTTGGAGGCCAGGCCTTGCAGCAGCGCGTCATCCTGCGGGAAGGCGCGGGCCTTGCCCTCACGAAGCGCCTTGAAGGCCTCGTTGTTGTTGGCGTATTGCACCAGCTGCATCTTGGCTTCACCGGAGCTGTTGAGCTGGGTGAAGAGCTTCTCGGAGGTGGTGCCCTTGCTGAGGGCGACGGTCATGCCGTCCAGGTCCTTGAGCGTTTCGACGCTGGTGCCGCGCGGCACCAGCACCTTCATGCCGGCCACAAAGATGGTGTAGCTGAAGGCCACCTGCTCCTGGCGAGCCTTGGTGTTGGTGGTGGAGCCGCACTCCAGATCGATCTCTTCCTTCTGCAGCTTGGGGATGCGGTCTGCGCCTGAGACGACCACATAGTTCACCTTGAGATCCGGGAGCTTGAGCTCCTTCTTGATCTCGTCCACGGCGGCCAGGCAGAGGTCGACGGAGTAGCCGACCGGCTGTTTGGCTTCGTTGAGGAAGGAGAACGGGCGCGCGGCTTCGCGAACGCCCATGTTGAGGGTCTTGGTCTCGCGGAGGCGGGAGATGGTGTCCGCCTGGGCGGAGACACCAGTGGCCAGGGTGGCGGCCAGGCCCAGTGCGGTGAGCAGGAGGGGCCGGCCCAGAGGGCGGGCAAGCTGACGGGAAATCGAACGGATCATGGACGCTCTCAAACAAAAAACTACAGCACGGGCAAGAGCGGCTGTCGAGGCGCCGGGACGGCGCGACCGATGCACGTGGAGCGACACCAGCCCCCCGCAAAAATGAGCGGGAAGTTCGCGTGTCGGCACGGACGATGCACGGTACCTCAGGCCGGGGATGATGCCATAGGCCGGCGGTGGTGCCGGCGCTGCCGTTCGTCGGAAAGTGCCGATGGACAGGGGGTTTTGCACGCGAGGCGGGTGTGAAGTTCGCGCGAGAATCGCCCTTGGGTTTGTGCGATTTCAGGCCAGAATTCTTGTGGAAATATAGACAGACTTTTTAGGGAAAATTCCGCAGCGGCTACAGTTGCTGCCATGGAACTCAAGATCGTCGTTTATTCAAAGTCGGCCTGCCCACAATGTGAGACAGCCAAGTCTGTGTTGAAGTCGAAAGCACTCCCGTTTGAGGAGATCAAAATCGACGACGAGGCAGAGCGCCTGGCCTTCTACGAGAAGTGCGGGCCGGCGGTGCGGCAGATGCCGCAGGTGTTCATCAACGACCAACGGGTCGGGGGGGTGAACGGCCTTCAGGCAGCGTTGAAGCAGCTCAGTCTGTAGTTGTCGGTTTCGTTGGGCGAGCGGGCTGTTCTCGCTGGTTGCGGCCACCGGTTGGCTGTCACGGTTGGCTGTCACTGGCTGCTTTCCACCGGCTGCGTTCCACCGGCTCCCGCGCCGGAAAGGAGAGGGCTGGGGGGTATTTGCTCCATGTCCCTCCTGTCTCGCTCCGCGAGCCATTCCTTCCTGATACTTTCCCTCCTGCTTCCTTCGCGCTGATGGAAGCCCGCCACGTGACCCTGGATACCTTCCTGGGTTCTATCCCGAAGTTAAGAGTGGGGCACGTTGGTCGGATTCGACGCTGTAGCTCGGACGGTGTCTTGGGGCGCCGCCGGTGTTTGCCCGGCGGCGACCTCGCGTATCAGGATGCGCATGTCGAATAGGCGCGCTCATTGAGGAGGTTGGTCATGACTTCGATGGTGGGGGTGGACGTGAGCAAGGCCAAGCTCGACGTCGCGTTGTTGGACGAGAAGGGGAAGTACCGCTCCAAGGTGTTTCCTAACAAGCC
>NZ_FOAV01000007.1 GCF_900109745.1 Roseateles sp. YR242
TCAAGATCTCGTTGGCCTTGCGCAGCTCCCGCACCTCGCGTTCAAGGTCCTTCACGCGCTGGGCCTCGCTGCTCGTCACGCCCTCACGCACGCCAGCGTCCACCTCCGCGCGCTTGACCCATTCGTTCAGCGTCTGCGGTACGCAGCCAATCTTGGGCGCGATGGACTCAATGGCCGCCCACAGCGACGGGTATTCCCCTCGGTGCTCCTGCACCATCCTCACGGCACGCTCACGCACCTCGGGTGAGAACTTGTTCGACTTGCTCATGGCTCAATCCTCTCAGAGTGTTGAGCCTCCTCAAAATCCGGGGCGATTCAGTCCTCATTATTAGCTGCAAAAAGAGTGAGGAGAACGTGTGGGCCTTGCTCGCGCGAGATACAGTTTTGAAAGACCCCAATACGGATTATTGGCCCCTGCACGCTTGGTCAAATGAGCCGGGGATCAATTACCAACTTGCCCGGCCGGGAAAACCAAAGTCATATCACGAAGGCGTCCGCGCGGCCGGAGTCGCCGCTGCAGTGGCCGATCCGGAAGTAGACGTCTTTGCCTTTCAAGAAATGAACAAGTCCAGCGGTGCGCCTAGAAATGACAAGGCCATCTTTGCCGCTATGACCTCACTGGTCAAAGCGCAGGCTTATGAGTTGTCTTCCTTGCCTGGTCGCAAGAAGACGAAGGCAGTTTATCAATTCAACCTGATCTCAGTCGTCGGCGCGGATATGTATCGGCTAATGTTCGCACCCAACGGCTCCGGCATTTCAACTACAAAGATTGACTCTGAGCAGTACATCGCTCGCTACATAGTATCAAAAAGGGAGAGCTTCTCGCGCATCAGATTCATTACTTCTAAGGCGTTCCGGTCAGCACTGGATGACTACGGAAAACTGCATTCCGCCAACGTGAAGTGGTTTGGAGGCCAACAAACGGCATTCTACGAAGACATAATTAAAGACCACGATAGAATTCGGTCACTAAGCAAGGCGTTTAATGCGCAAATTAAACATAAGGTGAAGTGGCGAGTCGAAGCTCAATTCAAAAATCTAAAGAACTTCGATGAAGAACCGTTTCTATCATGGAACTCCAAGAGGAATGTTCTTGAAGTGTCGTATTGGGTAGACGAAGAAGTAGTTCAATGGCTGAACGAATCAAAGGACATTCAGGGAGTCATAGAGGCCGCGCTTAAGGGTGTCTACCGCTATTCCGGACCGTTTGAATTCGACGTGCCGTTTTAATGGCGCGCGACTAGTCGCCTGCTGAAGCTGACTGCCGTTGCCGGCCGCCGCCCGTGGAACTTCCGCTCCGGAGCGGGTTGAGCACGAATTGGAAGGACCGCAACGGGTCGATACATGTCGCCCGTCAGGTCGGCAGCGAGCGGCCGAAACCAGCCCGGTGCGGTCGCCCTGCCTCATGCGGCGGCTTTGCAGCGAGGTTGTGTGAAAACTCGACGCGCGCGCTGTTGCCTGGGTCTTGACAGCATTAGCTCCGGTGCGATCGTCGATCCTGAGCCGATCTGAGAGGTCGACTTTTAGCCGGTGTGCAATGGAGAAAAGTTCTTACACAGCCTCCGGCGATCCCGGTCGGTCAGCGCTTGGGGGGCGCGTGACCGGTGTTCAGCGAATTCCCGTCGTGCTGGCACTGTGCGGGTTGGACGCCGACCGACCGGTTTGATCACTTGACCTGCCGTTCAGTGAGGCCGCCCGGTCTTGTTCGGGTTTCGTCCAGCGGGCATGTCCCGCTCGAGCTTTGCGGCGCACCGCCTCTGCGTCGACGCGGTGTCACGCAATGGAGGCAAGACCATTCGCAGATGGCAGAGTCAATCTGGAATGTTGCCGACCGGCTTGGCGGTGCCGCCAAAGGCAGGCGTCCGCGAGAACACATCGGCAATGAAGTCCATGAACACCGTGGCTCGCGTTGGCAGCAGGCCGACTTCTTTCCCGGCTTCGAGCCCCAGGACGGCGAGTACGTTACCGCCGATCGACGTGCCGACCGCAGGGTGTGCCACATCCGATCCGCTTCTTGTTGCTATCTGCGACCTGAACGCATCGCTGAACGAAAAAAAGCCCGGCAAGTGCCGGGCTTTCAATTTGCCGTATTGAGCACGGCGCGGCGAGGCCCCGCCGCACTTCAGCGCTTGTGTTTCGTCTTGTCGGCGATGGTGTAGGTCTGGCGCGACTTGGGAGTCGCGGGCAGCGGTTCACCACCCCTCGCCGGGCAGATCAAGGTCGGAGTTCGGATTAGGCGTGAAGCAGAACCCCTCAAGGTCGCCTTTTTGGATTACCCACAGGCTCCGCGCCGAACGGTTTCCCGATGCCACGTCTTCTGCATCCTGGCGCTGGGCGTCCTTAAGTAATTGAAGCCCGCCATCCATCGGAGCACCGTCGCCAAGTGCCGCCGCGACGAGGTCATCGACAGTGCCGCCTCGGCTCAAGAGCTCGATGGCTGCCTGATGTGAAACCCCAGCAGCCTCAAGAACTGAGCCTAGCTTGACCCAATCAACGGTGCTCGAATCTTCTTCCATGCCCTCATCCTACTGCGGTCGGGGCGAGCCCGCACAGCAGGGCACCGTGCCAACGTCGATGAGCTGGAGCGCACAAGGCGGCGCGCGGTTGAACTTGCAGGCCTCGGCCTAGCCGCGGGAGCTGCGGCCGCCTCAGCGGCTCGCCAGGCGCATAGATCTACGCCGGCTGCGCCCAAGCCCTGACCCGCCGCCGCCGACCAGCTAAGCAGATGCAGCTGTGCTCTCGCAGCCGCCGCCGCAGGTCGCAAATGGCCTTGCAGGCGACTTTCGGGCCCGCCGGAAGACCTGTGCACCCTCCCGCCTCCCGGCGTCTCCCAGATGCACCCGTGAGGGCGCAACTTCTGCTGCAAAAGACTGGCGGCGGAGCGCGCGCGGCGGCGCCCTGCCCGCCCACCCCGCGTCCTTTCGTGTCAAAAAAGTTCAGGGATGAACGAACAAAGTTCAGAGATGAATGGTTTTCGTGCCGAGAACCACTCATCTCTGAACTGACGACCGCTCGCAGCAGCTGCAGATCACCACTTAGCGGATTCGTGCTCATTGATCTTCGAACCCCGTGCTCGTTCATCTCTGAACTTTTACGGTTTTCGTTGCTACATCTCTGAACTTTTACGCCTGACCTGCCGACCAGCCATTGCCGCCACGGCCTCGCCGCGCTTTATCGTACGTGGCGCTAGATGTGAAGCGTCAAGACGTTATGTCCTGAAGCCTTAAGCCTGGTTATTGGTGCGACGTTACCGATGCCGCTGTGCGGGCGATGCCAGTTGTAATGGTGCATCCAGCTGGCCAAGGCTGCAGTGCGGTGGCGGGAGTTCTGGTACGTCCAACCATAGGCCCACTCCCTCAACGCGGACTGGATGAAGCGCTCAGCCTTGCCGTTGGTCTGCGGGCGGTAAGCCCTGGTGAACCGATGCTGGATGCCCAGATCCTTGCAGGCAGCCGCGAAGTCGCGGGACCTGAAGGCCGAGCCGTTGTCGGTCAGCAGGCCCCTGAGCTGCACGCCCAGTGACGCGTAATAGGCCGCAGCATCGCGCAGGAACTGAACTGCCTGTGGTGCCTTCTCATCGGGCTGCATCTCCGTGAAGGCGATGCGTGCGTGGTCGTCCACCGCCACGAACAACGTCTCCCATCCGGCCCCGTTCACACTGTCACGGCGATCACCGGTGACGCGATGCCCCGGGCGTTCGATGCGCCCCAGCTTCTTCGTGTCGATGTGCAGCAGGTCTCCTGGCGCCTCGTGCTCGTAGCGCTGCACCGGCTCGACCGGCTTGAGGTCGCTGAGCTTGGACAGGCCCGCGCGCGCCAGCACGCGGCTGACGGTCGACTCGGAGACGCCCACGGCTCGAGCGATGCGGGCTTGCAGAAGATGCCGGCGCCGTAGCTCAACGATCAACAAGGCCTTGGCGGGCGAGATCGAGCGGGGTGACCTGGTTGGCCTCGACGAGGCGTCCTCCAGGCCGGACTCGCCGCCGGCGAGATAGCGGGCCAGCCATTTGCGGGCCGTCGCCGCAGTCACGCCATGCTCTGCCGCGGCCTGGCTGAAGGAGAACCCTTCAAAGGTGAGCTGCTGGACCATTTGGAGTCGACGCGCGAAAGTGAGTCGGGCATGCTTATGGGTGTTCATCCGGCTGCTCTCCTGAGTGACTGGGGGTTTGGCGATTTCCAGTCTCTCAAATTCAGCCCGGGTGAACACCCGATACAACCTATTGAAGCTTCACAGCTAGAGGGGCCAGCCCGTGCCCGCGACAGCGCTGGACCTCGCTGGCCAGCAGCTGCAGGCGTACCTCGACGCCGGCACGGTCCAGCTGCGCCAAGTCGAGCTGCTGCACCGGGCAAGGGCGTTGTCATCCTCTACATTGAGGAACAAGCACACAGGGCTCTGGCCAAGTGACCTAACTGACCGTCACCTCGACGCAGCAAGCCTCAACTTTCGGAACGGACTGTCCAGTCTTTCCAGGCTCTGGAATCTTCACCAGGATGCCGCGTACCCGGTCAGCGTCTCGCAGGTACCGCTGCATTGGCTTGAAGCACATCGGTCTCTTCCTCGCTGTCGCAGACACCACCCGCGGAAATAAGTCCTGGAATGCATACAGAGCGGAGGCTGCGGTATCACTCAACCGCTACTTTGGCGAAGGCGGGCAAGCGGCGCTCGATTTCGACGCCTACGTTCTTGAGCCAGCTCGGACCAATCTTCGCTAGCCCAACGGTCGTTTGGCTGTCCAGCCTTGGCATACAGGCCCTGAATTCAGGGAGGTTGCTCTCCACCTATGAGACCGGCCAACTTCGCGGATCACATGGACTTGCCGAGCCGAGCCGCCCTCCCCTTGCTCCGCTCGCGAGAGCGAAGCAAGTCTGGATCAGGCCTCCAATTTCTGTGTACGGTATTGACCAATGGGGGCGTGCAGGTCGTAGTTGGGTCCGCCTGGCCACAGGCTCTCCGTGTACACCTGCGCAGGCGAGGTGTACGCGTTACCGTTCACCGCAACCGCGATCTGCGCAATGATCGGTACGCCGTTATCGTTGAGCAGCGCCGCCTCGTAGCCTGAGAACAGAATGGAGCTGGTCAGGCCCTGTCCTGGCTCTAGGTCACCAACAAAAACGAACGACATGAACTGCCCGGTCTGTTGACCTTGGAGCGAAACGATGTACTGGATGCCTGTGATCTTGTCGGTCGACTTCAGCGGCGAGACACTGAAGTTGAACATGCCATAGTTGATGAGGTCGGTGCCCACTGCCGGGGCGATTGTGTAGTTCAGAGGTGCGTTTGGATCTGACGATCGCTGGCCCATGATTTCTCTCCCTTGAGGTTACAGACGAGGTCACTTCGGGGCCAGTACTTGCGAGGTCGCTTGTCCCGCCCCACGTTTGCGCTCACGCGCTACCAGTGCCCCGACAGACCGCGAAAGTGGCTTTGGCAGGGGCGACATGGCTGGCTCATCATGGAAGGCGCTTCAGCCCCCGTCAACGTGCTAGGTTTTACAGGAGCCCACACGAGTCACATGCGCAGGAGCCAATCAGTCCCCCAGTTCGGTACAACGGGCGGTCCGCGGCGTTATGGTTTTGAGGCTTTCCTCCCCTCGAGCGACGGGTGTACCAGGCGCAAGAGAGCGAGTTGTTCGGTGCGATGGCTTTGGGCTTTTGACGCTTCAGTGCCCGGTGCGTTACATCCCCAAAATTGTGGATATGGTGCCGGCGGATGAGTTCACTCGTCCGGCCTCGTCGCCAAGCTCATGGCCCTTAAATCAAAAGTGGTTGGCGGCAGTTCGTAAGAGTCTTTCTTCCGACCTGGCTGCGGGAGAGGCGTAAGCCTCCAGCCGTCCCACCTTGAACGCGTGCGAGAGTTGAACGTCAGGCAGGATGCCAGCGGTGCGGCAGCAGCTCCTCGATCCGCGTGTTGAGTTGCGTGGGACGCCGCTGGAGCACATTGCGTAGGTAGGCCCATGGTTCGTGGCCGCACATGCGCGCCGACTGCACTAGGCTCATCATCACGGCCGCGCGCTGACCGGCCAACTCGCTGCCCACGGACATCCCGGCCTTTCGCCCCATCGCCCACGGCTTGATCTGCCTCTCCAGGTGGTTGTTGTCGATGGGCACTGCGCCATCTTAGAGGTGCAGCGTCAGCGCTGCGCAATAGTTGATCGTGTAGTCGATGGCCCAGCTCGTGGACGTGATCGCGCTGGACCTCGCTGGCCTGCAGCTGCAGGCGTGCCTAAGCGTCAGGCGGCTCTGCGACGGCAACTGAACGGCGAACACCGTGCCGGCGTCGATGAGCTGGAGCACTCCAGACGGCGCGCGGTGGACTTTGCCAGGCATCGGCCTGGTCGAGGGTGATGCGGTCGGTTCAGCGGCCCGCCAGACGCGTAGATCTGCGCGGGCTGGGCCCAGGCCCTGCGACCTAGCTGGGGGCCGTTGACCAGCAGCTGCAGGTACACCTCGGCGCCGGCCTGGTCCAGCTGACATTGATAGTCTCGCGCCGCCCACGCGCGGATCACGCAAGTCGGCGACCTCGGCTGACCGGCAAGCGCCCTGCCGTGGCCGCAATGGCGCTTGACCTCGCTGGCCAGCAGCTGCAGCCCTACCTCGGCGCCGGCCTGGTCCAGCTGGCGTTGAGCACGCGATGCCAGTCCAAGGGCCGCAAATGGCCCTCCAGGCGGTTTTCGGGCGTACCCGAAGGCCAGCATCCCAAGCCGCCTTCCGGCGTCTCCCAGACGCGCCCATGAGGGCGCGACTTTCGCTGCAAAAGATTCGCGGCGGCGCTCACCTCGCCCCACCGCGCCGACTGGGCCCGCCCTCCCCCAATCCAAAAAAGTTCAGAGATGAACGAACAAAGTTCAGAGATGAATGGTTTTCGACATTTCGACACCCCATCCGAAAAGTTCAGAACTGAGTGAACAAAGTTCAGAACTGAATGGTTTTCGACACCTGCCTCAAATCAGACGGGCGTCGTCGAATCGACCGACGTAAAACCACACTTGACCAAATCCCCCCTGGTGTACTACTGTACTAGTACACGCAGGCCACATGGACAACGACCTCTTCTTCACCATCAACCCCGGCTCCGCCGAACCCATCTACCGCCAACTGGTGGAGCAGCTCCGCCGCCGCGTGGCGAGCGGGCAATTGGTGGCCGGTCAGGAAATCCCATCTGTTCGGGAGCTGGCGCAGGCATTGGCTGTGCACCCGATGACCATTTCCAAGGCCTTTGGCCTGATGGAAGCGGAAGGCTTGCTGGAGCGCCGGCGTGGGCTACCCATGGTGGTGGCAGCGCAGCACCAGAAAGCCATGCGGACCCGCTCCCGCGTGGAGCTGTTGCGCCCCGTGCTGGAAAAGGCCGCCGCCGAGGCGCGGCAGCTGGAGTTGCCGCAAGACCAGGTGCTGGCACTGTTCAAGAGCCTGTTGCAGGACCAGGGAGACGCATGATGACGCAGACATTGAGCCTCGACGCCGCCGACCCGGCGGCCAGCCAGACCACCGTGGGCCAACCCCCCGTGCGCGCCATGGGCGTACGCCTGCACTTCAAGGGCCATGGGCCGGTGCTGAATGGCCTGGACTGGACGCTGCAGCCCGGCCAGGTGGTCGGCCTGCTCGGCCGCAATGGCGCCGGCAAGACCACATTGCTGGAAACCGTGCTCGGGCTGCGCGAACCGGAGTTCGGCCAGGTGCAACTCTTCGGTGAGCCTGCCCTGACGCCGAGCGACGCCTTGAGGGCTCGTCTGGGCTACGTGCCGCAGCAATCCGATCTCTTCGAGGAGTTCACTGCCGACCAGTTGCTGCGGTACTTCCGCAGCTTCTATCCGCGCTGGAACGAGGCCAAGGTGGATGGGTTGATGTCGCGATGGGAGATCCCGCGCAACCGCAGCATCGCCAAGCTCTCCCAGGGGCAGCAGCAGCGGCTCTCCATCATTCGTGCCCTGGCGCATGAGCCAGACCTGCTGGTGCTGGACGAGCCCGTGGCCAGCCTGGACCCGCTAGGCCGACGCGACTTCCTGCGTGAGCTGGTGGAACAGGTACTGGACCGGGGCACCACCGTGCTGTTCTCCACCCACATCCTGTCGGACCTGGAGCGGGTGGCCTTCAACATCGCCTTCCTCAGTGGCGGCAAGATTGCCTTGCAGGCGCCGCAGGATGCGTTGGCGGAAGAGGTGCGGCTGCTGATCGGGGACGATCCACGCGTTCGAGACACCGCGAAACGCCACAACGGCCGTGTGCTGACCCAGCGTGAAGGCAAGGGCGCTGTGCGTTGGCTGGTGCGCTTTCCCGCCGATCAGGTTCCGCAAGGTGATGCCGGCCTGCGCTGCGAAGCGCTCGGGTTGGAAGACCTGTTTGTGGAACTGACGCAATGAGCGCCGTCCTGACCGAGGCAAAACCGTCCGGCGGTCATGCACAGATCTTCCGCGTTGTCCTGCGTGCCACGCGGCTCATGGGCGGCCTCCTGTTGTTCCTCCTCGTGCTGCTGCTGGTGCTGGTCGCATTCTTTGGCGGCCGCGAGTCGCTGACGGCCGCCGCAGGCCCCGCCAGCGCACTGGCGATGGGCGGCTTGTGGTGGGTGGCCTTCTTTGCACTGCTGGCGCAGAACCATCCGGTGGCGGCGCGGCTGGTGCCAGGCCAGTTGAAGCAGCTGCGCGAAGTGGCCGTGGTTGTGTTTCTTGGCGTCTCGGCATCGTGTGGCGCCGTGCTGGCGCTCACAGGCCTCCCCGGGCCGGCATGGACCATTGCGGCTGGCGTGGCATTCACAGCGCTGGCGATGGCCACCCGATGGCCTTGGCTGTGGGTGGCCGTCTGGGTGGTCCCGGCAACGGCCGCCTGGTGGGTGCCGAGTGATGCCCGGGCATGGATGTGGCTACGTGCTGTGCACATCTATGAAGAACAGCCCGTCTCCATGGCCGCCTTTGTCCTGGTGATGATGGCCATGGTGATCTGGCGGCTGTTCCAGGCGGGCGGACCGGCCCACGAGCGAAGCTGGCGACGTGCTCAGCTGATGCAGCGTCTGACGCGCAACCAGGTGGGGAATGGACGTTCCGTGACCGCGCTGTCGGGCGGATTCGCCATCGTGTCCGTCCGCGCGTTCTCCTGGCTTCGGACACTCTGGCAGGAGCATCTGATCCGCTCGGGTCGGCCGACCGCAAGGTCTGTGGTGGCACGTGCGGAGCTGGGCGCGAATCCCCACTCGCACTGGTCATTGGTGGTGGGGTCTTCTGCGTTGGTGCTGGGCATGATCTTCCTCGCGATCGCCGTCACACTCGTGGTGCTGGGTGGCCGCGTGAATGAGGGCATGCGCAGCGCGGCGCAAGGCCTGGCGTTTGGCGTCATCGGCATGCTGGTGAATCCATCCTTGTCGGCGGCCACCATCCTGTTCAAGCGTCGTCGCGAGCAGGGGCTGCTGCTGTTGCTTCCCGGGCTCCCGCGCGGCGCGGCGCTGAACCGTCAGCTCGCACGGCGGCAGTTGACGCAGTATGTGCTGTGTTGGGCCACGGGCATGGCAGCGGTGCTGGCGCTTGAGGCGCTGACCCAGTTCACTGCCAAGGACCATGGCGGCCCCTCCTTCCTCATCGGCTGGGCCTTCAACTATGCCGCGCTCACCCTTCCGCTGGGCGTGGTGCAGTGGCGCGACTGGTCGGTCCAACGTCAGCCCAACAACTCGGCGACGGTGTTGTACATGCTGGCCGTCATGGGCGGCATGGTGCTTCTGAGCATGTTGTCCGGGCCATTGCACCTCACGCATGTTCGCGTGCTGGCGCTGTCGGTATGCCTCACTGCTGTGCTGGCGGTCTGGCGCTGGCCGGTGGTGACGCGGAGTGCCAGCTTCTGGCCGGTGGGGCGCTGGTCCTGAGTCGAGCCAGCGCCTGGTCGCGTCAGATGTTGAGCGACTCCCGGAACACCACCGAACCCCATGAGCTCGGGGCCGCGGTTACGGGGAGTGCCCCGGACCTCAGATCGGCAACTCGGTGTAGTACTTGCCGCCGTGGAAGATCAGCGGCTGGGCTTGTTCCATCCGGGAACTGGCCTCCACTTCGCCCACGAAGATGACGTGGTCGCCTTCCTCGTACTGGCTGCGGTTGGCGCATTCGAATACCGCTGCGCAGCCTTCCAGAACGGGTGCCCCTCCGCAGCCTTCGCGCCATGCCACACCGGCAAAACGGTCGATGTCTCGGGTGGCGAAGCGTTGGGCGAGGTCCTTCTGGTCCGCTGCCAGGATATTGATGGCGTAGTGCGATCCCCGGCTGAACACCGGCATGGAGCCCGCCCGGCGCGCCAGACTCCACAGCACCAGCGGCGGGGAGAGGGAGACCGAATTGAAGGAATTGGCCGTCAGACCCACCAGGGTGCCGTCCTCGGCCCGGGCGGTCACGATGGTGACGCCAGTGGCAAACATGCCGAGGGCTGCACGGAACTGCTGAGGGTCCAGCGGCGACGGGCAGACCGGGGCGGGGCCGTTGGCCACCACGATGGGGGAGGGGGAAGGCGACTGGGACATGATTGAGCGTATTGTCGCTTCCCCTGAATTCCCCGTGCTGAATGCCTTATTACCGATGGGTCGTCGGGCACGCCCCTGGCCCGTCGTCCTCCCAGGGGCACTGTTCGCAAATACTGTCTATCGCGCAGGCTACAGCTGCGTTCTGCCCCCCAGGTCGCGTCTTTAGAATGGCGTCATGGATGATGATTTCGGCCCGGACGGCACGCCGTCGCTCGCTTGCGCACCGTCCCACGGTTTTGGTTACTGCAGCTGCGGTGACCCGCGCACCCCTGCTTCAACTTCTGCCGTCTCTTCCACCCCGACGACCCGCCGGCTGTTCACCCGTCTGCTGGGTGCCGCGGGTGGCCTGGCCCTCACGCCAGTTTGGGCACGGGACGGCGTGGATGTGGGCAAGGAAAGCTGGGCCACCAAGCTGGTCTCCGCCGAGCAGGTGGAGGCCGCCGGCCAGACCCAGTACGCCACCATGATGAAAGAGGCCCAGCAGAAGCGCGTGCTGGCCCCGCCGAACGACCCCCAGGTGCAGCGCCTGCGCTTCATCGCACAGCGGATCATTCCCTTGACCGGCACCTGGAACCGGCGTGCCGAGCAGTGGAAGTGGGAGGTGAACGTACTGGCGACTGCCGAGATCAACGCCTTCTGCATGCCCGGCGGCAAGATCGCCTTCTACGACGGCATCCTGCGCAAGCTGCAACTGACCGACGACGAGGTCGCGATGGTCATGGGGCACGAGATCGCCCATGCCTTGCGAGAACATGCGCGGGAGCGGATGGGCAAGTCCGCCGCCACCAACATCGGTGCGGACTTGGTGTCGTCCCTCTTCGGCCTGGGTGACCTCGGTCGCACGGTGGTGGGCGTGGGCGGTCAGTTGCTCAAGCTACGGTTCAGCCGCGAGGACGAATCCGAGGCGGATCTGGTGGGTATGGAGCTGGCGGCGCGGGCGGGTTACGACCCGGCGGCGGGCATCACGCTCTGGGAAAAGATGGCACAGGCGTCCAAGGGGGCGCCGCCGCAGTTCATCTCCACACACCCTTCCGGCCCCACGCGGATCGACGACATCCGCCGGTCCTTGCCCAAGGTGCAGGGGCTGTATCAGCGGGCGGAGAAGCCCCCGCAGCGGTTTGCGCCACCGCCAGCGGCAGCGCAGAAGAAGTAGCTGTCAGCGCCGTAGCTGGCCGTGTCTTAGCCCCAGCGGCCGCCGACGAACGGGTTGCTGCGCTTCTCTTCGCCGAAGCTGCTTTCCGGGCCGTGGCCGGGGATGAAGACCGTGTCGTCCCCCATGGGCCACAACCGCTCCGTGATGGAGCGGATCAGCGTGTCATGGTGCCCGCCGGGGAAATCCGTGCGGCCGATGCTGCCGGCAAACAGCACGTCACCCACAAAGCAGCGTTGGGCGCTGGCGGAGTGGAACACCACGTGGCCCGGTGTATGGCCGGGGCAGTGGCGCACCGCCAAGGTTTCCTGACCGATGCGAACCTGGTCGCCATCCGCCAACCATCGCGTGGGTGTGAACATCTCTGCGGCCGGGAAGCCGAACATGGCCGATTGCTGAGGCAGTGAGCTGATCCAGAACTGGTCCCCTTCCTGCGGGCCCACGATGGGCAGGCTGTCTTCCCGCGCCCACTGGCCGGCGCCTCCCGCATGGTCGATGTGCGCATGCGTGAGCCAGATGGCTTTCATGGTCACACCCAGGGCCTGCACGGCCGCCTTGAGCCGAGGGACCTCACCGCCCGGGTCGATGACGGCTGCCTCCATGGTGGCGTCACACCAGACGATGGAGCAGTTCTGCTGGAAGGGGGTGACGGGAATGGTTTGGTAGCGGAGCGGCATGGTGGTGGTGTGAAGTTCGGAATTAAGGAACCTCTGCATAACGTGGGGCGCGAAGGTACTTGTGCTGCGGGGACCGTTGGTCCGCTAATCGCTGTTCCAGCGGCTGGATGGCTTGGAGGGACCGCGCTTGGAAGAGCTATCCTTGCCTCCGCCGGATTTGGAGCCGAAGTTCAAAGCCTGAGGGAAGGTTTCCCTCCGGGAGGGGGGTTTTTGGGAAAGGAATCGGTGCGCCAGGCAAGGTGGGGGGAAACGCACTCAACGCCCTCGGTGGGGAACCTCAGAGTTTCTTCATGGCCAGTCAGGGTAAGCGGTTTGTGGACCAACTGGTGAACGGTATCGCGCATGAGTCGAAGGTGGGTTACACGACGTTGACGAGCGACATCAGGATCCAGATCGTAAAAGACGTAGAGCTCATGCAAACCAAGCAAATCCAAGGAGCGTCCTGGCGCTTTTTCCAGAGCCCCGTGACAGGTCGAGGGGGACCCTCAGGCCCGCTGCGAGAGGCGCTGGAGAACAATGACATCAAAGTCGTCATTCACTGACCTATGACTTACGAACAGATAAAACCGCCGTTCACGCTCAAATTCAAGGAGATGTCCAAGAAGGAACTGAAGGACTACTTTGCTTGGTTCCAAAGTGTGATACCCCAGCGATATGAAGAGTTGACAAGGGAGGTGCAGCAACTCCCTCAGTTCGCTGATTGGCAGTCGGATGGCTCGCCTGCATCCTTGGATGCTCTAGGGGAGTGGTTCGCGTTGCAGGTTGAGGTGCAGCCTCGCACCGCCGAAGAGGTCGCAGAGATCGAATCTCGTTCCGAATTTGCAATCGGGATTTCGGGGGAGGAGCTTACGAGTCGCACCTTCTCGCTGGCGATGGATGTCGGCATGTACCTCAGTCAGGTCTTCCTCAAGAATAATCCGCTCCTCCGCTGGGACCAGCCCTTTGGCAACAGGAAGTTTGTTGACTATGGCCAGCCCGTTCTTGCCGGTTTCGGGCCAGTCCCCTTCAATCCTGTCCGAATGACGGTGACACTTGTTTACGGCCTCGCTAGTAAAAAGGAAGGCGGGCGCGGCCTTGCGGAGCTATATCTCATTTGGACGAAGCTCATCAGACCCTGACTGCCACGCCAGCAACGACACACACGAGTCCACGAGCGATCCCGACAGCCGGCTGTGTCGCAAGGGCAAGACGGCGAGCGAGTTGCGCTTCATGGGTCACACGTTGATGGACAACCGCCATGGCTTGATCGTGAATGCCCGAGTCACCCCGGCCGATGGTCATGCCGAGCGGCAAGCCGCGCTGAGCATGGTGAGCGACGCTCGCCAGAGCAACCCGCAGGCCATGATCACGCTGGGGGCGGACAAGGGATACGACGCTACAGAGTTCGTTCAAGACCTGCAGCAGATTCAAAGTCCCTACAACTCAAAGAAATCCGCCTGCTCTTCCTCAAATGGAGTGGCGACGTGGGTTTGCTCCGGATGCCATTCTCCTTGTCGGATCGACAATCACCTACAGACAACGCTTTGATCCATGACTGATTTTTGGTCAGAACGCCCTGCGCGCCCCGCCGATGCCGCCCTTGTGGCTGCCCACGGCTGTTACCGGCCTGAGGACAGACATCGCTGTTCCGACTACGCCACTTGGGTACAGCCGCGCCTTGAGGCTGGGCGCTATCTTGGTCTGTTCGCGGTGGTGGAGGATGTCGTCATTGCTGGAGCCGGCATCGTGCTCCTGGACTGGGGACCTACCCGATCCAATCCGTCGGGCCAGATGGGACGGGTCGTGAATGTCTTTACCGAGGAGCCATTTCGCCGCAAGGGCATCGCCCGCTCTTTGTTGAGCGATCTCATGTCGCGCTGCGAAGCGCTCGGCGTCCGCGAATTCAACCTGGGTGCAACGACCGACGGTCGGCCGTTGTATCAGTCATTAGGTTTCGTGGACTATGCCGCTGAGATGCGGCGCCGCGCCCCCTGAACGTAGGCAATCAGCCCGGCGGCGGCCCCGGGCTGGTCAACGGCATTGTTGTTCGAGGTCATGAACCTTCAACGAATCGGAGAAACATCTTGCATCCCCATCCACTCATTGCTTTGGCAGCAGGCGTTGCGCTTGCCGGGTGCGCCGCACCGCCCAGTCCGCCCATGGCGGCAGTGCCGCATGACGCTGCCTGTGTCCAGAGCTCGGATGACGTGAAGCAGGTAGCGAATATCCGTCGTCAGTTGTGGACAGCGCTCAACCAGGGCAATCTCGATGCCACCATGGCGCTGCTGGATCAGAGGGCCGTTCTGGTCGGCCCGGATGTGAACGGCGCCGAGCCATTGGCCAACGCTGTTGGCACACCGGGTCAGATTCATGACTTCTTGGCCACGAAGGTGATGGCGGCAGGTTATCAGTTCAACCTGGTCGGGGGCCATGGGCTTGTAGCGCTGGATTGCAACGTCGCGGTTGCGGCGGAGAAGACCAAGGTCAGTCGCGATGGCAATGCGTCAGAGATGATCATCAGTACGACCTTGAAAAAAACGGACGGTCATTGGCAACTCTGGCTTCTCAATCTCGGAAAGCTGCCCTGATCCCAACCGGCCGATCAGGCCTGCGCAGCAGGAGGTCATACCCCAAGCCGGGGCGAGAACTCCGCCGCCTCCGCCCATCTGGAAGAACCGGTGCTGATCACTCTCACCGGTGGGTGGTCGTGCGTTGAAGTGCGGTTAAGTGCCGTTGAATCGCCTCATCGGAAAGTTCTTCCTGCGATTCCTCAATACCGGTGTGGATTACCGATTCCGCCAGGGATCTCGATTGCTGTAGCTGTCAGGGATTAGCCACCGAATCAATATGACGCCAAGCAGGACCCACATGTCGTGGTGGCTGCGGCGGCATCGGCCTCATTCTTGCAGAGAGCTACACCATGAGAACCCACAAGCCCAAATCGCTCAGCCAACCCGCGCCCCCATCCCGCAAGGGAACGGCTGCCAGCAATCCACCGACCGGTAGCGGCCCAAAGGCCGCTGCTCGGAATACCGATAGCGGTCCTTCCTCGCCACCGCCGGACGATGGCGGTGACATCGCATTGAAGAAGTCCATCGAAACCGGTGAACTTGCGGCGGCATTTCCGTTCAATGCCAACAAGGCAGGTGAGCACGGCTTCGAGAATGGCCTGTCGCCGGAGCCTGGCGCAACGGCCGCCGCGCCCTCTCGGCTCCCGCTGGGGAGTACGCTGTCTGAGACTCAAACCAACGACAAAGTCGGCACGCAGGCTCCCGAAGGCCGCAACGCCACCATTGCGTCGCTGGATCGCGTCCGTGTCGATTCGTCCGGCCAGGCGCTGACGACCAATCAGGGCGTTCGCATCGCCGACAACCAGAACTCGCTGAAGGCCGGACCGCGTGGTCCCGTGCTACTGGAGGACTTCATCCTCCGCGAGAAGATCACCCACTTCGACCATGAACGCATTCCTGAGCGCATCGTGCATGCGCGCGGCTCGGCGGCTCACGGCTACTTCGAGTGCTACGACGCCCTGACCGATCTCACCAAGGCCGCACCCTTCAGTGAAGCCGGCAAGCGGACACCCGTGTTTGTGCGCTTCTCCACCGTGCAGGGGGAACGCGGTAGCAAGGACACCGCGCGCGATGTGCGTGGGTTTGCCGTCAAGTTCTATACCGACGAAGGCAACTGGGACTTGGTCGGCAACAACATCCCGGTGTTCTTCATCCAGGACGCGATGAAGTTCCCGGACCTGGTCCACGCCGTGAAGCCCGAGCCGCATCATCAGATGCCGCAGGCGGCCAGCGCGCACGATACGTTCTGGGACTTCGTCTCCCTGATGCCGGAATCCACCCACATGCTGATGTGGGTGATGAGCGACCGGGGCATCCCGCGCTCGTATGCCACCATGCAAGGCTTCGGCGTCCACACCTTCCGGTTAGTGAACGACGCCGATGAGAGCGTGTTCGTGAAGTTCCACTGGACGCCCAAGGCCGGCACCCATTCGCTGGTCTGGGATGAGGCCGTGAAGATCTCCGGCGCCGATCCGGATTACCACCGCCGCGATCTCTGGGAGCGCATCGAATCCGGCGCGTATCCGACCTATGAGCTCGGTGTGCAGGTCTTCACCGAGGAGCAGGCGGACAAGTTCAGCTTCGACATCCTGGACGCGACCAAGCTCATTCCCGAGGAACTGATCCCGGTGCGACCGGTCGGCCGAATGGTGCTGGACCGCAACCCCGACAATTTCTTTGCCGAGACGGAACAGGTGGCCTTCTGCACGGCCCACGTCATTCCCGGTATCGACTTCAGCAATGACCCCTTGCTGGCGGGCCGCATCCACTCCTACGTGGATACTCAGATCACCCGGCTTGGTGGCCCGAACTTCCACGAGATCCCGATCAACGCGCCCGTGGCCCAGGTGCACAACAACCAGCGCGACGGTGCCCATCGCCAGGCCATTCCGCGTGGACGCGTCTCCTATGAGCCCAACTCCCTGGCGGGCGGATGTCCGTTCCAGGCCGGGGCCGCACAAGGCTTCAAGTCGGTCGCGGCGCGGCAGCTGGGTTCGGACGAGCAGGCCAAGGTACGCGCCAAGCCTGAGCTGTTTGCCGAGCATTACAACCAGGCCCGCTTGTTCTTTGACAGCCAGTCGCCACCGGAACAGGCCCACATCGCGGCCGCCTTCCGTTTCGAACTGAGCAAGGTGACGGTACCGGCCATTCGCGAGCGCATGCTGGCGTCGCTGCGAAACGCCTCGGAGGAATTGGCGGCCAAGATTGCGGATGGGCTCAACATGCCCCTGCCGCCGGCCATGCCCCTGGCGATTGACCAGGCGCCGGAACCGGAGGTCCATGTGTCCCCCGCGCTGTCGCTGTTCGCCCGTCCGGGAGACGGTTCGATTGCGGGCCGCAAGGTGGTCATCCTCATCGCTGATGGTGTGAATGGTCAGAGTGTGACGGACGTGCACGCCGCCTTGTTCGCACAAGGCGCTGTCCCGCGTTTTGCAGCGCCTCGCATCGGTCCGGTGCAGACCGCTGACGGTGTGACGCTGGAGGCGGATGTGTCGCTGGAGAACGAACCCGGTTTCCTGTTCGACGCGCTGGTGGTGCCCGACGGCGAGGACGCGATCCACGCACTCGCCCGCGATGCCCACGTCTACGAATTCATTCGCGACCAGTTCAGGCACTGCAAGCCCATCCTGGCCCTGGGAACGGGTATCTCGCTGCTGCGGGCCGCAGGTTTGGGCCCGGCCCTGGAGCCCGACACGCAAGCGCCTGGGCTCATCACTGCGGATTCTGCCGCCACGGGTGCGCAAGCCCTCATTCAAGGCTTGGCGTCCCACCGGCACTTCGAGCGGGAAACCGACCCGCCGAAGGTCTGATCGCCAGCCCGGCCCTCACCGAATCCAGCCCACGGAAGCACCATGATGAATCCTGACTTTCAACGATTGATGTCGCGGGCTGCCCAGCAGACGCGCGGTGGCGATCTGCTCGGGGCCACCGCCTCCATTCAAAGCGCGCTGTCTGGAGCGCCGGCCCCGGATGCTGCCCAGAGCGATGTCATTGATGTTGAAGCCCGGGTGGTCGAGGACCACGTGGCGGAGATCGGTGTAGCCCACGGCTTGCGCCCGTGGCCTGCTGAGGCGGAGGTTGCGGACGTTCAAGACGTGGTGCTGGAGGAAGAACGATTCCTTGACGCCACTTATGCGCGTGGCCGGGTATCGATCGACTACAAGCTCTACATCCCGCCAGGTGATCCGTCGGTGGCTCGGCCCTTGCTGCTGATGCTTCATGGCTGCACGCAGGATCCTGACGACTTCGCCGCCGGCACCCGCATGAACGAAGTGGCGAAGCGCAATGGCTGGCTGGTGCTCTACCCGGAGCAGTCCACGAAGTCCAATCCCCACGGCTGCTGGAACTGGTTCAAGACCAGCCACCAGGAGCGCGGGCGCGGTGAGCCGGCCCTGCTGAGCGCGCTGACACAGCACGTCATGGCCACCCACCAGGTCGACGCGCGGCGTGTCCACGTGGCGGGCCTGTCTGCCGGCGGGGCGATGGCTGCCGTGCTGGGGCAGACCTATCCCGAGCTGTTTGCATCCGTTGGCGTTCATTCCGGGCTTCCGGCTGGCGTTGTCGCGAATGCATCCGAGGCGCTTGCGATGATGAGGTCCGGCGAGACGATGTCACCGTTGGGACAAGCCTCGAGGACCCCACGGCGACCGGTGCCCACCATCGTCTTCCATGGGACCCGTGACATGACGGTCCACCCAGTCAACGGCGAGCAGGTGTTTGCCGATGCGACGGCAGGCCTCGAATGCACGCAGCGTGTTGAACACGGCCGCGAAGGTGGTCGGGCCTACACGCGCAAGATCTGCGCGGCACCGGATGGACGATCGCTCGCCGAGCTGTGGCTCATCGAAGGCGCCGGTCATGCCTGGTCCGGCGGCGACCAGCGTGGTTCTCATGCCGACTGGCAAGGCCCCGACGCGGCCAGCCAGATGATTTGCTTCTTCTCCGCGCATCCGAGTGCTGGCGGAGCGTAGCGTCGGCTAATGGCCGTCGTCTCTCCTCCTGCTCGTTCGCGTCCTTTCGCACCCCATTTCCGGAGCGCCATCATGGCCAAAATCTCAAACCTTTCCGACCTCTATATCAGTGAACTGAAGGACCTCTGGTCCGCCAATGACCAGATGGCCAGGGCACTCAAGAAGATCAGCCCACAGGCCACCAACGCCAAGCTCACACAATTGCTGCAGGAAGCCCAGGCCGGCATTGCGGACCACACCGCCCTGTTGAAAGCGCTGATCGCCAACCAGGACGAGGAAGTGTCCAAGGAGCACTGCAAGGGCATGGAGGGGCTGGTGAGCGAGGCCCTGAAGCATGTCATTGAAGAACCGCCCGAGCAGGGCCCGGTGTTGGACGCGCAGATCATTGCGCAATACCAGCGCATGACCCATTACGGGATCACAGGCTTCGGCACAGTTGCGGCGTTTGCCAAGGCCCTCGGGCTTGACGACGATGGCCGGCAGCTTGAAGAGGCCGTCGATGATTTGTACGATGCCGACGAGTTGATGACCGAGCTGGCCGTGGCTGCCGTCAATCAGGACGCCGCCGCCGAGTAGCTTTGTTGGACGGACTGCCGGGATGATCCACCTGCGCAGCTCCGCCTCTCGCCCCTGAGGGGACTCAAGGGAACCTCTGCATAAAACCCCTCGCGGGAGTTATGCAGAGGTTCCCAAGACCAGCTGTAAGTCCGCTGAAACGCCTGCAGAGCACCGAGTCGTACACTCCGCCGACAAGGCGCCCACTGTAAATGCTGATACGCAGCAATCGAAGATGGGCCTGCAGGGAGCTCTTCAGATGACTGATCTCACCCGGCGCGCAGGCTTGCGCGTTTCGGCGGCGCTCGCGGCCGCCAGCCTGTCGACGCCATGGAGCGCGTTTGCGCAAGCATCGGCCAATGCGGCTAATGCGGCCACTCCGCCCGGTGCCACTCCTTCAGCGAGTACAGCCGCCAGCGCTGCGTCAGCGACTGCTGCCGTTCCCGATCCGCAGCAAACGGGCCCCGACGGCCCGCTGCTCGCCACCCGCCTCAAATATGAGGGGGTCGCCATGGCAGCCATGCAAGTTCGCGATGGCGCCGCCACCTACAGCAGCGCGAGCGCACGAGGCAAGCTGCCTGACGACCAGACGCTGTTTGAGCTGGGCTCCATCACCAAGACCTTTACCGCGCTGTTGCTCGCCGATGCCGTCACGCGTGGCCTGACCAGGCTGGACGCACCCGTCGAGGCCGTGCTGCCTGATGGCCTCAAGCTCAGGGACAGCCAGGACCGGCCACTGCGCTGGATCGACCTGGCCACGCACCGCTCCGGGCTGCCGCGCATGCCGTCCAATATCGACGATGGCATTGACGGGCAGGACCCCTACGCCCACTACGGCTGGCCGCAAATGGCCGCCTTCCTGAAGGAATGGAAGGCTGTCAAACCGCGTGACCTGGCGTCCAGCTACTCCAACCTCGGTTTCGGGCTGCTGGGTCAGGCACTCGGTTTCCTGCAGAAGACCGACTACCCGACGCTGCTCACCACGCGGGTGCTCAAACCTCTGGGGCTGGTGGATCAGATCTTCCTGACCGCGCCACCGGGTCGCCGGTTTCTGGATGGGCACAACAAGGCCGGGCAACGGGTGTCCCACTGGAACTTCCGTCCGGCCATGGCGGGCGCCGGTGCGCTGGTCGGCAGCACGCGCGGGCTGGCGCGCTACGCGCAGGCGGCCTTGGGCCAGTTCGACCATCCGCTGAAGGACGCTTTCCAGCTCTGCCTGCGCGAGCATGCGGAGGGTGAAGGGGTGGGCGCCCGCACGGGTCTGGCCTGGCAACTCGGCGTCCTGTCGGGGCGCCCGGCGTTCCACCACGGCGGCGAGACCTATGGCTTCATCGCCGACCTGTGGCTGGATCCAACAAAGGGCAGCGCCGCGGCGCTGCTGTCGAACGCGCCTGTCACCATCGCCGACCTCGCCCTGCATCTGGTGGAACCCAAGGCGCCAGTATTGGACATGGCGCTGACCCGCCAAGCGGTGGTCACGCTGACGCCGGAACAGCTCGCCCCGCTGGAAGGTGTCTACCTGCTGTCGCCAACGATGAAGATTCGCATGATGGCGCAAGGTAACCGCTTGTTCTCGCAGGCCACGGGTCAACAAGCGTTTGAGCTGTTCCCGAAATCTCCGCGGGAATTCTTTGCCAAGGTCACACCGCTGGAGATCATCTTCGATCCTGGTACGGGGCCGGCGCCGGCACTGACGGTCAGGCAGGGCGGGCGGGACACACGCGCGTCGCGCGAGCCCTGATATCTGTGGAAGCGCGCCTCCGGCCCCCGCCTTGGGGAGATCGGCATGCGCGCACAAAGTTTCCAAACCGACACCGGACGGACATTCACGCCATCCCCCGCACGAAACCCGGCAACACCGGCCTCATCCAATGTCCAGGTCCTTATATGGAGTTGGAACATGCGATTGAAGAGCTTGGCGTTGGGCCTGAGTCTGGCGGCCTCGGTGGCGCTGGTGACGGGGTGTGGCGGGAGTGATGACACGGCCAAGGTTCGGCTGCTCAATGCCAGCATTGGCAGCACCTCGCTGGACCTGGCCGTGGGTGATGATGAGACCGTGGTCACCAGTGGGCTGGCCTACGCCACGGTGGGTGACTACGAGGGTGTGGACCCGGATGATTCGCTGCTGGAAGTCCAGAACTCCACCAGCGGTGCCACGCTGGTCTCCAGCACACCGACGCTGAGCACCAGCAGCAAATACACCTTGATCGCCTATGGCGTGAGCGGCTCGGTGAAGACCACGCTTGTGACTGAGGCCGAAGATACGCCCGACAGCGGCAAGACCAAGCTGCAAATCCTGAACCTGGCACCCGATGCAGGCTCGTTGGACATCTACGAAACCGGCACCACGGAAACGAGCCTGGACAATGCCGCCACCTTGGCCAGCACCGTGGCGAGCGGCTCGGGCTCCGGCTACCTGTCCATCAAGTCGGGCAGCTTCCGGCTGGTGGTGACGGCGGCTGGCGACACCTCCGACGTCCGGCTGGAAATCCCCTCGATCACCCTGCCGGACAAGGGCGTGTCCACCCTCATCCTGACCGGCTCCAACGGCGGCCTGCTGGTGAACGGCATGCAGCTGGTGCAGAAGGGCACGTTGACGAACTACGCCAATACCAACGCCCGGGTCCGCCTGGTGTCCGGCCTGACCAGCGCCGGCCTCAGCGCCTCGGCCGGCGGTACGCCGTTGCTGACGGCCTCTTCCTCGCCGGCCATCGGCAGCTATGTGAAGGTCACGGCCGGGACACCTGCCGTCACCCTGACGGTCAACGGCACATCGGTCACAGTGAGTGCGCCCACCCTGGTGGCGGGCAATGACTACACGCTGCTGGTCTACGGCGATGCAGCGTCGCCGACGGTCACGTTGCTCAGCGATGACAACAAGCTCCCCACCACCTCCACGACTGCAAAGATCCGTCTTCTGAATGGTCTGACCGGCAACACATCGGCGATGACCCTGTATGTGGACTACTCGGTGAAGGCCACTGGCGTCACGCCCGGCAGTGTCTCCACGCCCGTCCAGATGACCGCCACCACGGACTCGCTGGTGACGGTGAACTCGTCGTCCTCCTCGACGCCGCTGTTCAGCCAGTCCGACACCACCATCACCGCACAGGGCGTCTATACCGTCTTCCTGCTGGGTGACGGAACCAGCGCCACCACGGTGGGCGCTTCGCTCGTCAAGGAGCGGTAAGCGGCGGCCGGGGTGGACCCGGCGTCCGATGACTGAAGGGGCCCGAGGGAAGCTCTGCCCCTTCAGCGCTGGCCAGGACAGGCATCGATAATCGCGGGTTCTCCTCGTTCACCAGCAGCAGCCACCCGCAGCACGTCGAGTCGGTGCGATCCTGTCTGCCCCCGCACCATGTCCCGAACCCAGCGAGCCACCCTCATCGGCCTGACCGCCATCGCCCTGTGGAGCTCGATCGTTGGCCTGATCCGTGGGGTGAGCGAAAGCTTCGGCGCCACCGGTGGCGCTGCGCTGATCTACACCGTGGCTTCGGCCCTGCTGGTGCTGACCATCGGCCCCACCCGCGTCTCGCAGTTGCCGCGCCGCTATCTGTGGATCGGTGGGGCACTTTTTGTGGCATATGAGCTCTGCCTGTCACTATCGCTCGGTTACGCCAGCAGCGCGCGGCAGGCCATCGAAGTGGGCATGGTGAACTACCTGTGGCCCACCTTTACCCTCACAGCCGCCATCGTGTTCAACCGGCAGCGCACCAGTGTGCTGATCGTGCCCGGCTTCCTGCTGGGCATCCTCGGCGTGTGCTGGGTACTGGGGGGTGACCAGGGTCTGAACGGGGCCCAGATGCTGGCCAACGTGCAGAGCAATCCATTGAGCTACGGCCTGGCCTTCATCGGCGCCTTGATCTGGGCGGCCTATTGCACCGTGACCGCGCGCATCGCCAACGGAAAGAACGGCGTGACGCTGTTCTTCATGCTCACGGCGGCCAGCCTCTGGATCAAATTCGCATGGACCGACCACGCCCCCATGGACCTCAGTCCGCAGGCCATCGCGATGCTGGCCTTGGCTGCCGGCGCCATGGGTTTTGGTTATGCGGCCTGGAATGTCGGCATCCTGCACGGCAACGTGACCGTGCTCGCGGGCGCGTCCTACTTCATCCCCGTCATGTCGGCCGCGCTGGCGGCTGCCGTGCTGCGAACGCCGCTCTCGATGAGCTTCTGGCAGGGGGCGTGCATGGTGTGCGGTGGCTCTGTACTGTGCTGGCTCGCCACGCGGGACCGGGCGTCCCAGGTGCCTGATTCGCACACCTTTTGACGTTCGCTCCGATATTCGCCCCACGGGGTATGTTGTCGGGGGTTGAGAAGGTGCCAAAACGTGATCGTGCCGGCTAACCAGATCACAGGGATTTAACCACTCGTATTACCTGAGCGAAGCTTCTTCATAGTCCGGACGTGCCCTTCATCCCGCTCAACAATTCGATATATTGTTGAGATCAACACAATTCCAACACGCCCGAAACATCGACGCTCGATATATTCAGACAGCACACATTGCTTAGACCGCCAGCAAATACATATCCGCTGGACAATATGTGTCGCCAGCATTTACCAACAGCCTCTGCTGGAATACTGTGCGGAATATCACAACTCGCCCCCGGCATCGATAAGCGGCCAACACCGCATGAATACTCCCCCCAGAATTTTGGTGAACGGAGTTATTCATGCAGCACAGCCGGAAATACGTACCTGAAACCCATCCCAGTTATCCGATCAGAAACAAAACAAATGGTTTCACGCTGATCGAGTTGATGGTGGTGGTCGCCATCATTGGCGTGCTGCTCGCGGTGGCGTTGCCCGCGTACAAGGACTATGTCGTCCGGGGCGCCATCACCGACGCCATTACCGGCCTGACCAACACGCGCGCCGACATGGAGCGCTATTACCAGGACTTCCGCACCTACCAGGCGGTTGGCACCACTGCGTCGCCGCCGTGCACGGCTGCCGGCACGACGGTGGGCAAGTTCAACATCACCTGCACGACCGCCGCGAGCACCTACACGCTCACCGCTACCGGCATTGCCAGCTCGCCGGTGACCAGCGTCGTCTATACGGTGGACCAGGCGGAGAACAAGGCCACCATCTTCTCCGCCGCGCTGATCAAGTCCGGCTGGACCAGTTGCTCCACCAAATGGGTCACGCGCAAGGGCGACGCATGCTGAGCATTCATCCCGGGAGCCAGCGCGCACGCGGCCTGACGCTGGTCGAGCTGATGGTCGTGGTGGCCATCATCGCGTTGTCCATGGCGCTGGCCATGCCGGGCCTGCGCGCCTGGTCCGCCAACGCGCAGCTGCGCACCACGGCCACCAGCCTGCAGGTGGCCGTCAAGCAGGCGCAGTCGGAGGCCGTCCGTACCTTCCGCCAGGTGGTGTTCTTCCGCACCAGCGCCACCACCTGCACCGGTAGCGAGACCGCCGTGGCCACCGGCACCCGCTGGGTGATCAAGCTGCTGCCCCGCGTCTCCACCGATGCGGCCAGCGCCACCTACTGCGGCAGCCTGACCGAGAACGCCCCCACCATCGCGGTCGCCGGCCCGACGGCGCTGTGTTTTGGTGGCCATGGCCGGCCCATGGCGCTGGACGCCAGCACCACCGGCGTGGGGGCGGCCTGCACCATCGGCAACGGCTCCCAGGTCATCTATGCCTTCAGCTCCACGACCAGCACGGCCGACCTGAAGAAGCTGCAGGTCTGGGTCTCGCTGGGTGGTTCCGTGCGGACCTGTGAATCCACGCGGGCGCTGTCCGACGCGGTGCCGGACGGCTGCCCCACCGCCAACCTCGCCTCCACGACATGAAAACCCTGCTCCGCCCCCTGGTCCACGTTCCCCTGCGGGGCGTGCAGCCGCACCGCGCTCGTGGCATGACGTTGATCGAGGTCTTGTGCGCCATCCTCGTGATGACCCTGGGCCTGCTTGGGCTGATGACCCTGATGGCGCGCGCCTCACAAGCCACGCTGGCCACCGATGACGCCCAGCGCGCAGCGTCCCTGGCCAACGAGCTGGCCACGGAGATGTGGCTGCAGGGCACGGTGACCTTGCCCAGCGCCACGCTGACCGCCTGGAACACCCGCCTGGCGGACGCCACCGGCATGGGCCTGGCCAACGGCGCCGGCACGGTGTCGGTGGGGACCGGCAATGTCGCCCGCATCACCATCACCTGGACACCCCCGGGCCCGACCCCCGCCAACCAACGGACCTCACGCCAGTACTTCACCGACGTGCGCCTCAACAACTGATCATGACGCTGCTCCGCCGCCTGATGTCTGCCGGCCCCTCCCGGGTGCGGCGCTTTCCCTTCACCCCGCGCACCACCCCTGCGCGTGGTTTCTCGCTCATCGAACTGATGGTCTCCATCGTCATTGCGCTGGGCATGATCGTCGCAATGGGCCTGGTCATGGGCAAGTTCGAGACGGCCAAGCGCGAAGGCGCCTCCTCCTCGGACATGTCGTCCACCGCCGCCTACCTCAGCTACGACCTGGACCGCCAGGTGCGCAACGCCGGCTCGGGGTTCAGCACCGCCTATGCCGAGGTGTTTGGCTGCGAGCTGACCGCCTCGCGTGACGGCGCGCAGATCCTGCCGTCACTGCAAGCCTTCCCCGCGCCTTTCGCAAGCGTGCCCACCACGCTGCGCATGGTGCCGCTGATGGTCTTCCCGGCCGTGGGCCCGAATACCGCGAAGTCGGACGTGATCCAGCTCATGTCCGGAACGGCCGGTGTGGGCGAGGTGGCCACGCAGATCCGGGTCAACAGCGTCCAGACCAACACCCTGCGGCTCACGGCCGCCACTGGCTTGCTGGCCAACGACCTGCTGCTGGTCAGCGAGTCGTCACGCCCCTGCATGCTGGAGCAGGTGAGTTCGGCCTACACCGCCAACAACCAGCAAGTCGACCTGGCGGGCACCTTCTACGCCTCCGTCATCAACGGTCAGGCGCTCAATGACCGCTCCACCGGTGCCTATGCGCATGCCATGAGCATGGGCAATGCCAGCAACGGCAACCGGCCGAAGTTCCTACTGCTCGGCGTGAATGCCAGCAACCAGCTGGTGCGATATGACCTGCTTCGCTTCGGCAACGCCGGCACCAGCCTGGACCAGGGCATTCCCGTCGCCGAAGGGGTGATGGACATGAAGGTGCGCTATGGCGTGGACACCAGTGCCACCGCCGACGGCATCGTGGACGCCTGGGTGACGCCGGACGACACCAGCTACAACGTCGGCACCCTCAATGCCGCCACGTCGCAGGCCCTGCTCATGCGCGTGCTGGCGGTGAAGATCGATCTGGTGCTGCGCTCGGACACCATCGAAAAGACCACCGTCGCGCCGGCTTCGCTGACCCTGTTCAGCGGCCTCGCCACCAATCTGCAGGCCACCTACACCGTGGCAGACCGCTATCGCCGCCACACGGTGGTGGAGGTCACCGTGCCCATCCGCAATGCCTTGGCCAATAGCGGCCGCACCACGCCGCTCTGATGCCCACCCTTTTCCCTACCGCGACCATGCAACCCTCCCCGCCCCATCGAGAACGTGGCGTCATCATGGTGATTGCGCTGATCACGCTGGCGATCATGATGATTGGCGCCGTCGCGGCCATGCGGTCCATGAATGCCTCGCTCGTCAATGCCGGCAACCTGGGCTTCAAGCGCGACATGGCCAACCAGGCCGAGCGTGCCATCCGTGCCGCGATGAGCGCCCTCAACACCTCGTCGGCCGACCTCACCGCCAGCCAGACGGCCCTGAACTACAGCGCCGCCATGCTGCCGACCTCGGTGGAAAGCATCCCGACCGCCTTGCTGGGCACGGCGCCCTCGACGGTCGGGGGGTATGGGGTGGCCAGCAACGTCATCGACCTGAGCACCAGCACGGCCACCGCCAGCAGCACCTCTGCGGCTGCCGCCGTGCCCTTGAACCTGAAGCTGTATTACGTGGTGGACCGCCTGTGCCAGAGCGCCGGCGAAATGTCCTCCGATACCTGCCTGACCTCCTCCTCCCTCACGCAGGGCGGCAAGAAGGTCGGGGGGCTGACGGAGGAATCCAAGCCGGTCTACCGGGTCACCGTGCGCGTTGATGGTCCCCGCGACGCGCAGTCGTTCTATCAGGCGACCTTCAGCAATTGAGGCGAATCAAGATGCAACGCTATTCCTTCCCGATCCGCCTCGGTGCGGCCGCCCTGGCCCTGGCCCTGTCCGGCGGCGCCGCCGTGGCCCAGACCACCCTGGGCAACCAGCCGGTGTTCTCGTCCGTCGCGGTGCCCGGCAACGTCGCATTGACGCTGTCGGTGGAATACCCGACCGCCGTCAGCAACGCCCACATCGACACGACCTACTCGGCGTCGTCCACCTACATCGGCTACTTCGATCCGGCCAAGTGCTACACCTACAGCTACAACGCCACCGAGACCAGCCGCTACTTCCAGCCGGCCGGCAATGCCACCAGCCATGTTTGCAGCGCCAAGTGGAGCGGCAACTTCCTCAACTGGGCGACGATGCAGACCATCGACCCCTACCGCTGGGCATTGACCGGGGGCTACCGCACGACGGACACCACCAGCAGCACCATCATTGAAAAGGCCTACGCCACGGGCCAGGGCACGACCAGCGAGTTTCCGGACCGCACCATGTCGGGCTCGACCTTGATTGCCGGCGCCACGCCCCTGTCCTGGAGCACGCTCAAGCTGCGCATCCAGGGGCTGGGCAACAAGCTGTGGTTCACCAGCACCGGCAACAACAACAACGTGTCCACCGCCACGGCCTATGGCTCCACCACCAGCGTGGCCGCCGGCACCGTCTACCAGGTGAGCGTGCGGGTCAAGGTGTGCGACACCACCTCGGGTTCGGGCGACCTGGAAAGCAACTGCGTGAAATACGATTCCGGCTACTACAAGCCGGAAGGCCTCATCCAGAAGTACGCGCAGAAGATCCGCTTCTCCGCATTCGGCTACCTCAATGACGCCACGCTGACCCGGGACGGCGGTGTGCTGCGGGCTCGCATGAAGTATGTGGGCCCCACCCAGCCCGTGCCGGGCTCGGACGCCATCACCAACACGGCGGCCGAGTGGAACGCCACCACCGGTGTCATGGTGAGCAACCCGGACACCACCGACGCCAGCGCCACATCCACGTACTACGGCATCACCATCAGCAACAGCGGGGTGATGAACTACGTCAACAAGTTCGGCGAGATCACCCCCGGCTCCTACAAGAGCTATGACCCGGTGAGCGAGCTGTATTACGCGGCACTGCGCTACTACCGCAACCTCGGCAATGTGTCGGAGTGGTCGGCAGCCACCTCGGCCAGCACCGCCAGCAAGACCACCTATGCCGACGGCTTCCCGGTGATCACCACCTGGACCGACCCCATCCTGTATTCCTGCCAGAAGAACTTCATTCTGGGCATCGGTGACGTCAACACCCACGCCGACCGCAACGTGCCGGGCGCCACCGGCAGTGCGGAGCCCACCAAGCCGTCCGCCGTGACCGCCGACACCGCGCTGAACGCGGTGACCTGGACCAACAAGGTCGGGGTGCTGCACGGCCTGGGCTCTTCCCTGGGCACCACTTCGCCCTACAACGGCTGCTGCAACTACAACGGGGCGCTGATCGCTGGCATGGCGTACTACGCCAACACGCAGGATCTGCGCAGCGACCTCGAAGGCACACAGACCATCAAGACCTACTGGCTGGATGTGATGGAGTACCAGAGCTACGAGTCCAACAACCAGTTCTACCTGGCCACCAAGTACGGTGGCTTCACGGTGCCGTCGGGCTGGGACGCGCTGGGCACCACCACGGACATCCCCGCGACGTCCTGGCACACCGGCGGCACCACCGACGTGGTGGGTTCGCAACTGCGGCCGGACACCTACTACACCGCCTCGAAGGCGGACACGATGGTGAGCAGCCTCTCCAGCGCCTTCGCCAGCATCGCCACCGATATCGCGGCCTACAGCTCGTCCTTCGACACCGCATCGGACACGGTGGACAGCGGCAGCGCGTCCTACGCCAGCTCGTACGACTCCAGCGGCTGGACGGGCGATGTCATTGCCTACACCGTCAACAGCGTGGCCACCCCGGTGACCTACACGCAGATGTGGAAGTTCAGCGCCCAGCTGGCCGCCCAGATGGGGACGGCCGGAACGGGTTGGGACACCGCGCGCTACATCGTCACCTACAACCCGACCACCGCCGCCGGTGTGCCGTTCCGCTCCGGCAGCCTGACCAGCACCCAGCTGACCAACCTGAACCCGAGCTGGACCACCACCAGTGACGCCGCCAACTATCTCAACTGGCTGCGTGGCGACCAGAGCCAGGAGCAGGGAGCGACCGCCTCCACCAGCACCCGGCTCTACCGCACCCGCACCAGCACGGCCATGGTGGGCGACATCGTGGACAGCGGGGTAGCCGTCCTGGGTGCGCCGGGCGCGCCTGGCACCTACCTGGCGGAAGCCAGCAACGCCGGCTACACCGCCCACTACAAGACCTACGCCAGCCGCCCCAACATCCTCGTCGCGGGGGACAACAATGGCCTGGTGCACGTCATCAACGGCTCGTTGAGCGGCACGGCGGCCGGCAAGGAGCTGTTTGCCTTCATCCCGAATGCCGCCTTTGCCGGGCCCAACAACACGCCGAGCGTGGACGGCCTGGCCTCGGTCGGCAACCCGGACTTCACCCATCACTACCTGGTGGATGCCAAGCCGGCCGTGGGGGAGGTGGACTTCAAGAAAACGGTCGGCTCCAGCCTCAGCACCAACGAGTGGCACAGCATCGCCGTGGGCGGGCTGGGCAAGGGCGGACGCAGCGTTTATGCGCTGGACCTGACGACGGCCAATACCGTGGGTTCGGAGGCCAGCGCGGCCACCCGGGTGCTGTGGGAGTACACCGACTCCGACATGGGCTTCACCTTCGGCACCCCCGTCATCACCAAGACCACGCAATATGGCTGGGTGGTGATCTTCGGTTCCGGCATGAACAACTCGTCGGGCAAGGGGGCGTTCTACATCCTGAACGCCCGCACGGGTGCCCTGCTGCAGAAGGTGGCCCTGCCCAGCAGCGGCACGACCGACACCATCGACAACGGTACCGCCGCCAGCCCGGCCAACCTGGCCTACCTCTCCACCTATTACCGCGACACCACCGATGGCACCATCGAATCGGTCTATGCCGGTGACATGAACGGCAACCTGTGGCGCCTGGACCTGACGGCGGCCAGCGGTACTTATCCATCACCGGTGAAGATCGCCAAGGTGACCAACTCGTCGGGGACGCCGCTGCCCATCACCTCGGAGCCGACGCCCAACATCGATGCCAGCGGCCGCCGCTGGATCGGCGTGGGCACCGGCCAGTTGCTGAGCACCTCGGACTTGACCACCACCGCACTCAACCGCATCGTGGTGATCCGTGACGGCTACGAGACCCGTTATGCCACCACGACCGACCTGCCCTCGGGCGTGACCTGGCCGATCATCAACAACAGCACTCGCTCCGACCTGCAGGACATCAGCACCACGGCCGCGTCACTGCCATCCAGCAAGGTGGGCTACCTGATCGACCTCTACAACGCCACCAGCACGGCCGGCTACCGCGTGGTCTACCCGGGCGATGGTTATGGCAACTACATGAGCTACTCGGCCATCCGACCGAGCTCGACCGATGCCTGCAGTTCGTCCGGGGTGTCCACCACCTTTGACATCGACCTTTCCACCGGGGCGGTGACCAAGACGCTCTACAACTTCGTGGTGACCTCCACCCGGTACGTGGAGACCGACGGCGTGGTGAAGCGGGTGGTGTCCGGCAAGCCGGCCACCACGACCAGCACCAGCACCACCCAGGACGGCGACACTGCCGCCAGCGTGGGCAGCTCCACGACCGGCGACAAGAAGGTGATCAACTGGCGGGAAATCCCGCTGCACGAATGAGGCTTTGACGCTCGGGCGGTGAAGCCCGGCCGCCTTACAGGCGCGGCGCGAGCCGATCCGCAGGTGCGACCGGGAACGGCGAACCCAGCACGGTCGATTGGCCCTTGACCTGGTTCTGCGCCTGGCACTTGTGGGTGCAGATGGTGGCGGGCGGCGCCACCTCGGTGGCGTCCTCACCGAACACCATGCCCATGCGACCCCCGCTGGAGACTTCCCAGCGCGAGGTCAGCCCGCAATGGGCTACCGTGGCGAGCGTGCCGTCACGCTTGACGATCTGGTTCACGCATGCGGCGTCCGTCAGGCGGGTGGCCACTTGCGGGCTGTCGCGGCCCACCAGACGGGATGAATAGTCATTGCCGAAGTTGATGCGCGGGGTCACGACCACGGTGGTGTCCTTGTAAGGCACCGCATCGCCTTCACGGTCACGGAACTTGCGGTTGTCGAAGTAGAACGCGCTCAGGGCGGGGTTGCTCGGGTGCGTTGCCAGCGTGTGAGTGAAGACCGTGGCCGTGCCATCGGCGCGGGCGACTTCCATCTGGAACACACCGCCGTTGGCGCAGTCCTTGGCCTGCAGCTTCATCGTGACCTGGGCACCTTCGCGGATCAGCTCGATGTCGGTGTCCTTCAGGTCCACATCGACACCGCTGGTCAGCGTGGCGCCGCGATGGTCCGGCGTCTTGGCCGCAAAGATGGGCGTGGGCACGCCGCCGGTCATGTCCAGCGGGTTGGCCGCACCGGTCAGGACGTAGTTGCGGATGCCGAAGGTGGCGGCATCGACCTCGAACTGCACATACTTGCCCTGCACCAGGAAGCTGGTGCCCACCTGGGCCGCCGGCACCGTGGTGCTGGTCTTGCCGCTCAGGCCGAGGACCCGGAAGCCGCCGCCGTCACAGCCCTTGGAGGAGGCCGCGGCCGCCATGCCGCCGGTGAGCGCGAGGGCCAGGCCCAGCAGCAGCGTGCGTGTGGCGCGGGAGGAGGTGGAGTGCGAGAGATGCGACATGGTGAAGCGTCCTTCCTGAGTGACGTGTTGTCGACATGGTGTCGAGGTGTTGTCGAGGTCTGGTCGATGGGTTCACCCCATCGCCTGCTGCATCGTAGGAATGGACACGCCGCGGCATCAGGGGCGCAGGTCGGGACTTGGGTCGGCCGGAAGTCGCGATCGATCGGGACTTTGGTCCCTGGAGCCTGGCGAAGCACGCTGTTACAGTGCCGCCGATGAACCCGGCGCGTGCGCGGCTGTCGCTTTCCCAACAGTTTCTTCTGGTCAGTTTTCCCATCCTGCTGGCCACCACCGTCCTGCTGGGCTGGTGGGTGGGGCGCCAGGTGCATGAGAGCGTGGTGCACCGCATCGGCGCCGACACGGCGTTGTATGTGGACGGCTTCATCGCGCCGCAGCTGCAGCATGTGGACGAGACCGGCCACTTGACTGACGCTGAGCAGCGTGCGCTCTTCGAGATGACGACCGATGCGGAGTGGGCACGCCGCATCGTCTCGCTGCGCATCTGGCGGCCGGACGGGATGGTGCTGTTCTCCAGCGACGGCCAGGGCGTGGGCCAGAAGCTCGATATCGACGAAGGCCTGGAGGCTGCCGTGTCGGGCAGCATCTTCTCCGAGGTCAGCGTGCGGCGGGGCCGCGACCAGACCGACCATGGCCAGCCACTGGAGCGCATGATCGAGACCTACACACCGATCCATACCTCCGACCGTGGCCACATCGGCGCCGTTGCCGAGTTCTACCAGTTGCCCGACGAGGTGGACCGCGAGGCCGGTGCCGCCCAGCGCCGCAGCTGGGGCGTGGTGGCAGGGGCCATGCTGGCCACCTATCTGCTGTTGTTTGTTCTGGTGCGCCGCGGCAGCCGCACCATCGCGGCACAACGCAGCGCGCTCAGTGCCCAGGTGGTCCGGTTGACGGAGCTCAACCAGCAAAATCTTCAGCTGCATGGACGGGTACGCAGCGCTGCGCGGGAGGCGGTCGTTGTCCACGAGGCCCTGCTGCAGCGCATCTCGGCGAATGTGCACGACGGACCCTGTCAGGACCTGGGCTTTGCCCTCATGCAACTGCGCAACCTGCACGACCGGATCGTGGGGCGGCCCGGTGCGTCGGACGACGACGTCGAGCGCATCAGTCATGCCGTGGAAGCCGCGATGAACGATCTGCGCGCGATTGCCGCCAACCTCGAATTGCCGGATATCGAGCCGCTCTCGCTGGCGGAGGTGGCCCAGCGCGTGGTGAGGGACTTCGTCGGCAAGACCCGCCAGCAGGTGGCACTGACGACGGACGTGCTTCCTGGCCTGCTCGCGCACGCACGCATCAAGACGACGCTTTACCGGCTGCTGCAGGAGTCGCTGGCCAACGCCTGGCGGCACGCACCGGGCAGTGAGTGCCGTGTGGACCTGAAGGCGGACACGCAGCGCGTCGTGGTGGAGGTCACCGATGCGGGGCCGGGCTTTGATGTGGCCGCCGCGTTGGCTGGGAGCCGTCTCGGCCTCAATGGCATGCGTCAGCGGGTGGAGTCGCTGGGCGGCGGATTCGAGATCCACAGTGAACGTGGACGCGGCACCACCGTCCGCGTCAGCCTGCCCATGGCCGATGCGGAGCTGGACACCCCGACACGACCTGGATCGGAGCCTGGACGATGAGCGAGATGATTGAGGTGCTGGTGGTGGATGACCACCCGTTGTTCCGCCAGGGCGTGGTGCATTCGCTGACCATGGACCCGGGGTTCCGGGTGGTCGGGGAAACGTCCAGCGGCGAGCAAGCCCTGGCACTGGCCCAGTCCCTGTTGCCCAACGTGGTCCTGCTGGACATCAGCATGCCGGGCTGGAACGGGATCGTGACGGCGGAGCGAATTGCCATGGCCTGCCCGGCCACGGCCATCGTGATGCTGACGTCGTCGGAGGACAAGGACAAGCTGCTCGCCGCGCTCAAGGCGGGCGCGCGGGGTTATGTGCTCAAGGGCGTCTCCGCCCGGGAGCTGACCCAGGTACTGCGTGCCGCCGTGGCGGGCGAGGTGTATGTGTCGCCGACCATTGCTGCGGAGATGCTGGTCTCGCTCACGCAGCGCAAGGCGCCGGACCCGTTGCAGGAACTGACCGAGCGGGAGCAGACCATCCTCTCCCTCATCGGGCAGGGCAAGACCAACCGGGAGATTGGCGACGAACTGCATCTGGCCGAGAAGACCATCAAGCACTACGTCACCAACATCCTGCAGAAGCTGCAGGTCCGCAGCCGTGTCGAGGCGGCGCTGGTGGCCAGCCGCCGCCCCTGACACCGCAGGCCTGAGGCCTCAGAAGCCCTTCATGTCGTAGCGCAGGCCCACCCAGAACTGGCGGCCAAGGCCCTGGTAGTCACGCACCGGCTGCACGTCGCGGTCGGCGGCGTTGAGCAGCTTGGTCTCCAGGCGCCACTGCGGCAGGAAGCGCCAGCTGGCGCGCAGGTCCAGCAAGGCGTAGCCGCCCAGCGGCTCCGTGGTGTCCGGACGGGCGCCGACGTCGGTCAGCGTCGCCCCCACACTCCACACACCCGGCGAATAGTCGGCCGACACGCTTTCCTGATGGGCGGCGCGGCGCGCCAGGCGGGCGCCGGACAGTGAGTCGCGGGCGTCCAGGAAGTCGACGGTGGCGTGCAGGCTCAGGTCGCCGAAGCGGTGGCCGCCCAACAGGCTCACGCCCTTGAGCAGGGCGCGGGAGGTGTTGTTGGCGCAGCCACCGTAGCCGTCCGGGCAGGTGGTGCCCGTGCTGTCGGGGTCATAACCGATCAGGTTGCGGACCTTGTTGCGATAGACCGTGGCCGACGCCTGGCTGGAACCGGACTGCCAGTTCAGGCCAAGCTCCACGCTGCGACCTTGCTCGGGCTTGATGGTTCTCACGCCGTAGTAAGGGTAGTAGAGGTCGTTGAAGGTCGGTGCGCGGAAGCTGGTGCCGGCCAGGGCGCGCAGCTTCAGCGTGGAACTCAGCGCGTAGCTGACACCCAGGCCGCCAGTGGTGTGGGTGCCGTAGGCGGAGTTGTCGTCGCTGCGCAGGCTCGCCTCCAGCGACGCAGGGCCGAAGCCACCGGTGTAGCCGGCGAAGTAGCCGTTGTTGGTGCGCTTGGGCACGTCGCCATAACCGTCGGCCTGCACCGTCTCGCCCACGCGTTCATAACCCAGCACGAGCTGCTGGCCCGGGGCGAGTTGCAGGGCGTTCTGCCAGGTGAACTGATCGCGGTCTGTCTTGAAGCGGGCCAACTCGGTGCCGCCGCTGCGCGAGTCGTCCGTGTTGCGGGCCACCTGCAGCGAGGTGGTCCACAGGGTGTTGACGACGCCGCGGTAGTCAGCCGAGATCTGACGCGTCTTCAGATGGTTGCGGAAATCCGGCGTGTTGTCGGGCAGGTAGTCCGGCGCCAGGTATTCACTGCTGTCGTACTGGTTGTTGAGCTTGCTCTGGGTGGCGCTGATACCGATGCGATGGCCTTGCACCGGGGTGAAGCCCAGACGTGCGGTGGCGACGGTGCGGCGGAAGCCGTCGTCGTCCGGGTTGTAGTTGCCGTACTGGTCGTTGGGGCGTACGGCGGAGACACCGCGCGAGGTCTCGCGGCCGAGGCTGGCGGCGTAGTCGAAACCGCCCTGGGCACCGCTGATGCCGATGTTGCCTTCCCGCGAGCGGTAGTCGCCGACGGCGACGTTGGCCGTGATATTCAGCGGGCCCTGGCCCTTCTTCGTGAAGATCTGGATCACGCCACCCACGGCGTCCGCGCCGTACAGGCCGGAGGCGGGGCCGCGCAGGACTTCGATGTGGTCGATGTCGCCCAGGCTCATCGCTTCGAAGGCCGCCTGGCCCAGGGTGGCCGAACCGACCCGCACACCGTCGATCATCACGACGGTGCTGCTGGTGCCGGCGCCACGCAGCAGGTAACCCGAGCTCTGGCCAGGGCCGCCGGCGCGGGTGATCTGCAGGCCGGCGTAGCGGCGCAGCACGTCTTCGACGGAATCGGCACCGCTGTCGCGCAGGCTGTCGGCGTCGATCAGCACCACGTCAGCGGCGCTGTCCTTCAGCGGCTGCGCTTCACGGGTGCCGACGACGATGACCGGTTGCAAGGCGGTGGTCGCGGTATTGGTGGCCTGGGCAAACACCGGCGAGATCGCGGCGGGCAGCAGCAGGGACAGGGCAACGGCGCGCGGGACGGCGCGCAGGATGGGAGATTTCATGGGGCAGAGGGGGGACAGCAAAACGCAAGGTGACCGCTTCCCCGCGGTCGGATGCGAACATGGCCTCGCGCGCGGGGGCGCGGCGAGGTCGCCTGTTGGCCGGTATCCGGGCTGGCGGAAGAGGGCGCTCGCGTGGCCTTCCCAGCGGTCTACGCCAGTGGCCATGGACGCAAGCGGCGTGATGCCGGGCATGGGGCCCGGCACGACGCCCTCCGCTTACCGTTGCGGGGGCAGCTCAGGTTGGGGCGGCTTCGCCCTTCCTGATTCCCGTTGAACTGCGCCAGCCGGACGGCTGGGCGCGAGCACCAACGCCGGGAATGATATCGAGATGGGTGCACGGCCGATGTGGCGTGCGCGCCACCGGGGCCCCTTACTCCAGGTAGTGGCCCATGCGCTTGCGCTTGGTCTCGAGGTAGCGCTCGTTGTGCGGATTCGACGGAATGCGGATGGGCACCAGGGCTTCGACCTCGATGCCGCCCTTCACCAACGCATCCACCTTCTGCGGGTTGTTGGTGATGAGCTTGACGCTGCTGATGCCCAGCATGCAGAGGATGTCGATGGCGTCCGCATAGTCCCGGGCGTCTTCGGCATGGCCGAGCTGCAGGTTGGCGTCGATGGTGTCCACGCCGGCTTCCTGCAGCGCATAGGCGCGCAGCTTTTCCACCAGACCAATGCCCCGGCCTTCATGGCCGCGCATGTAGATGACCACGCCGCCTTCTTCCTTGGAGATCAGGTCCAGCGCCGCATGCAGTTGTGGGCCGCAGTCACAGCGCAGGGATTGAAAGACGTCGCCGGTCAGGCATTCGCTGTGCAGGCGCAACAAGCCCCCGCGAGCCTTCAGCGGGCCGACGGAGAGGACCAGGTGCTCCGAGCCGGAGGTGGGGCTGCGGAAGGCGCGTGCCTGGAAATCACCCATGGGGGACGGCAGATGCACCACTTCCCACTCCTGCGCACCTTGGGACGCCAAGGGGATCTTTTCACAGTGATTCACAACAGCCATCTTCAACACCCAATCACAACGGTCACGGCGGCAAAAAGCCGGGGAAACCCGAGAATTTAACTCCGTTCAGCCTACACCTGCCGTCAAGGGGGTGCTTGTCGCCCTGGTTGGGGCGTGGCGTCGCCCGGGTGTTCACCCGGTTGGCGCACGGCTTGCCCCTCGTTCAGGCGCGTTGCGGGGTCCCCGGGATGTCGGGTTCCCAGCCCTGTGGTAGCTTGATGCTTCGTCCTCCGGGAGACCGATATGCGGCTGCTTTCCGATCTGCGGGTAGGTTTGCGTCTGGGCCTGGGCTTTGGCCTGCTGCTTCTGCTGATGTTGGCGATGGGCGTGTTCTCCGTCAGTCGCGTGAGCACGGTGGAGAGCAAGGTCGAGGATCTGGCGACGAACTGGCTGCCCAGCACCCAGCAACTGGCCAGCATCAATGAGTTGCTCAACCAGATGCGCCGGGCCGAGCTGCAGATGCTGCTGGGGGGTGATGCCAAGGCCTTGCAGGACGAGGCCAACCGGCTCAGTACCCAATGGGGGAAGCTGCCGGATCTGGTCAAGGCCTACGACCTGAACGTGGACAGCCCGCGTGAGCGCGAGCTGTTCGATGAGCTCAAGCGGCGGATCGAGGCCTACCGGGGGGTGCAGAACCGTCTGGTGGCGCTGATCACGGACAACCAGCACGATCAGGCCATGGCGCTGCAGCGCAGCGAATCCCGGACCGCGTTCCGCGCCACGACCGAGTCGCTGGGGCAATTGATCCAGATCAACGATGAGGGCGCGAAACTGGCGCATCAGCATGCCCAAGAGAGCTATCAGTCGGTGATCTGGGCCATCTGGTCCATGGTGGCCGTGGCGATTGCCTTGGGTGCGGTGATTGGCTGGTTGCTGACCCGCTCTCTGACGCAACCTTTGCAGCAGGCTTCGCAGACGGCGGATCGCATCGCCGACGGTGACCTGACCGATGTGGTGATTCCCACGCGCAGCGACGAGCTGGGTGACCTGCTGCGAGCGTTGGGCCGGATGCGCGAGGCCTTGCATCGCTCGGTGTCTGCCGTGCGGGACAGTGCGCACCAGATTGCCGAGGCCAGCCGGGAGGTGGCGGTGGGCAGCACGGATCTTTCCGCGCGCACCGAGCAGACGGCCTCGAATCTGGAGCAGACCTCGGCGGCGATGCATCAGCTGACCGATGCCGCGCGCCAGAGCGCCACATCGGCGCAGGAAGCCAGCAGCCTGGCGCGGGAGGCCGCTGGTGTGGCCCAGCAGGGCGGCAGCATGGTGGGCCAGGTGGTGGACACGATGGAAGGCATCCAGCAGTCCTCCCGGCGCATTGCCGACATCATCGGCGTGATCGACAGCATCGCTTTCCAGACCAACATCCTCGCGCTGAATGCGGCGGTGGAGGCTGCACGGGCGGGCGAGCAGGGGCGGGGCTTTGCGGTGGTGGCTGCCGAGGTGCGCACCTTGGCGCAGCGCAGCGCGCAGGCCGCGCGGGAGATCAAGTCACTGATCACCACCTCGGTGGAGCAGGTGGAGAACGGCTCGCGCATTGTGGGCAACACCGGCGACACCATGACCCAACTGGTCCAGGCGGTGGACCGGGTGAGCCAGCTGATTGCCGAGATCGCTGGCAGCGTTGGCAGCCAGACGCAGAGCCTGACCGAGGTCAACGCCGCCGTCACGCATCTCGACGGCATGACCCAGCAGAACGCCGCCCTCGTGGAGCAATCCGCCGCCGCCGCCGAGTCCTTGAAGGACCAGGCGGCACGGCTGGCGCAGGTGGTGGGAAGGTTCAGGCTGGCGGGGTGATCCGGCATGCAGACACATCGACAAGACTCGTGCTGCTGATAAGCCTTTTGAACTGCGAACCGTATTGAGAGGTCGAGTGACTGAGCGCACCGGTGAGCCAGGCACAAAGCGTTGTCCGACTCCCTATAGGTCTTGGACAGGCTTGGTACACGCTTATGAAGTTCAAACGGTTTGCTCTTCAAACGCTTGCTGCGGCCCTTGTTATCGGCGTGGCTGGCTACCTAGTTTTTAGGCAGCCCGGTGTGCGCGACATGCAAAAGACCATTGAGACCGCCATTCTTGAGCAACGAACCCTGGCAACGCGCAAGCGTTGATCCAATAAAAAACCCGGCTTGAAGGCCGGGTTTTTGGTTCGACGAGGTGCAGCCTCAGCGCACGCCGTGCATCAGCTTCTTCATCCACGGATTCAGCAGCATCAGCAGCAGCCCGGCCCCGATGGGGATCAGCGTGAAGATCAGGAAGAAGATCGACATCGAGTAGGTCTCGGAGATCTTGTCGATGTATGCACCGCTGAAGCCGGCCAGCCAGTTGGCGACGGCAGCATTCACGAACCAGACGCCGAACATCAGGCCCAGCAGGCGTGCAGGTGCCAGCTTGGAGATGTAGGACAGGCCCACCGGCGACAGGCACAGCTCACCCATGGTGTGCAGCAGGTACGCCAGCGTCAGGTAGACCATGCTGATCTGCGCCGTCTTGGCGCCCTGCGGAATACCGGACGCACCGTACGACAGCGCCGCAAAACCCAGCCCCAGCAGCACCAGACCCAGGCCGAACTTCACCGGGCCACTCGGGTTCCAGTAACGCGCCCACATCTTGGAAAACATCGGCGCCAGGATCACCAGGAAGAAGGAGTTCAACACGCCAAACCAGGTGGCCGGGATCTCCGACTGGTCAAAGCCGAACTCACGGCCCAGCATCCACAGCGCCAATGCCCAGATCAGGCCCAGGGCCAGCACCAACAGCAGGTTGGACGTCAGGTACCGCTTGCCGGTGCCGCGCATCAGCTGGATCAGCAGCGCACTCAGGATGGCCACCGGGATCAGCGTCATCAGCGAGTTGGCGATCTTGAAGATCGTGCCACTGGTGCCCACCAACGTGCGGTCGGTGTAATCCGCCGCGAAGATGGTCATCGAACCACCGGCCTGCTCGAAGGCAAACCAGAAGAAGATGGTGAAGAACGAGAACACGCAGATGGCGATCAGGCGGTCGCGCACCACGTTGGCCGGCGTGTCGTCCGTGGCTGCCGCCGCAGCGGCGGCCGTCTTGGTGTTCTTGTCCGGCGGTGCACCGATGTCGCCAAAGATGCCCTGGCCCAGGTAGAACTGCAGCGCCCCCAGCAGCATGAAGACAGCGGCCAGGCCGAAACCGAAGTGCCAGGAAATCTTCTCGCCGATGTAGCCGCACAGCGAGATACCGAAGAAGGCACCTGCGTTCACGCCCATGTAGAACAGCGTGTAGCCACCGTCACGTGCGCCTTCGTTGTCCTTGCCATACAGCTGGCCAACGATGGCCGAGATGTTGGGCTTGAACAGGCCCGTGCCCAGGATCACCAGGCCCAGACCCAGGAAGAAACTGACCCGGGTGTCGAAGAACAGCGAGATGTGGCCCGCCGCAATGATGAAACCGCCCAGCACCACCGCGCGGCGTGTGCCCAGGATGCGGTCGGCCAGGTAGCCACCCAGAATGGGCGTCAGGTACACCAGCATCGTGTACCAGCCATACAGGCTGGTCGCTTCCTCACGGGTCCAGCCCCAGCCGCCCTTGGCCACCTCGGAGATGAGGTAGAGCACCAGCAGCGCACGCATGCCGTAATAAGAGAACCGCTCCCACATTTCTGTGAAGAACAAGACGAACAGGCTATCCGGTTGGCCGAGGATGGTATGCGGCAGGCCGGGGGTTTGAATTTTGTTCAAACGTCGCTCCGTGAAGGATCAAGAAGAACGGTGCCGCTGGGACCCTCAGGCGATCTTTTCGATCACTGGGGCCGCCAGCGGCAGGCGCGCTATTGTCCGAGAAAAGCCGCGCCGAACAGGTCTGCTGATATTAGGGGTGGCCCTAGGTGCTAAAGGTCAGGGATGAGGAAATCAGGAGGCCGGGCGCTCCTCGCGCAACAGGCGCAAGCCGTTGAGCACCACCAGCAGGCTGGCGCCTGCATCGGCCAGCACCGCCAGCCAGAGTGAGCCCAGCCCGGCCAGGGTGAGTGCGGCCACCACCACCTTCAGGCCGAGTGCCACCACGATGTTCTGTGTCAGCACGCGGGCGGTCCGCCTGGAGAGATCCAGCAGTGCCGGCAGTTGCGTCAGGTCATCCCGCATCAGCGCGATGTCGGCGGTTTCCAAGGCGGTGGCGCTACCGGCGGCCCCCATGGCGATGGCGATGTCGGCGCGGGCCATGGCCGGGGCGTCGTTCACGCCGTCGCCCACCATGCCCACCGGCCCCTGGGCCGACAGCGAGGCCACCGCGTCGAGTTTGTCCTGCGGCAGCAAGGGCGCGTGCACGGCCGCCTCAGGCAGGCCCAGACGGGCAGCCATGGCCTGGGCGCTGGCGCGGTGGTCGCCGCTGAGCATCACCAGGGACAACCCCCGGGCCTTCAGCGCGGCCAGCGTGGCGGCAGCGGCCGGACGGGGCGTGTCTGCCAGCGCCAGCAGGGCCAGCACGGTGTGGTCTCGCATCAGCCAGACGAGGGTGTGTCCCTGGGCCTGCAAGGCAGCGGCTGCGGCGCGGGCCGGCTCGTTCATCGCCCCCTGCTGCTCGGCCAGGCGCTCGTTGCCCAGCGCATATCGGTGTTGATCGAGCTGCCCGATGACGCCCAGGCCGGGGTGATTCTGCAAATGGGCCACCGCGGCCAGTGCGCGCCCCGGCCGCTCGGCCTGCGCCGCCACGATGGCCTGGGCCAGAGGGTGAGCGCTACCCGCATCCAGGCTGGCGGCCAGATGCAGGGCATCGTCCGCGTGCAGGGAGGGATCGAGCGATTGCACCGTCACCAGGTTCGGCCGGCCCTCGGTGAGGGTGCCCGTCTTGTCCAGCGCCAGGGTGCGGAGCTGACGCACGCGTTCCAGGTAAAGCCCCCCCTTGATGAGGATGCCGCGCCGCGCGGCGGCCGCCAGGCCGCTGACGATGGTGACCGGCGTGGAGATGACCAGCGCACAAGGGCAGGCAATGACCAGCAGCACCAGGCCCTTGTACAGCCACTCATGCCAGCCGCCCCACCCCAACAGGGGCGGCAGCACGGCCAACGCCAGTGCGAGCAGCACCACAGCCGGGGTGTACACCGCGGCAAAGCGGTCAATGAAGGCCTGGCTGGGGGCCCGCTGGGACTGGGCCTGTTGCACGGCTTGCGCCATGCGGTCCAGCAAGGTGTGCCCCTTGGTGGAGGTGACCTGCATGAGCAGCAGGCCATCACCATTGACGCTGCCGGCGAGCAGTGGGTCGCCCGGGGCCTTGTCCACGGGCATGGCTTCGCCGGTCAGCGCAGCTTCATTCAGGCTGGAACGGCCTTGCGTCACTGTGCCGTCCAGGGGCACCCGCTCGCCCGGGGGCACTCGCAGCACCGCGCCCTGGGACACCTGTTCCACCGGTTGCCGTGCGAACTGGCCGTCCGGGGTCTGCAGCCAGGCAGTTTCTGGTGCCAACTGCGCCAGCGCACGAATGGCATCCCGGGCACGCGACAGGCTCAGGCTCTCGATCATCTCGGACAAGCCGAACAACCAGACCACCATGGCCGCTTCGGGCCACTGGCCCAGCGCCACCGCGCCGATCACCGCCAGGCTCATCAGCAGATGGATATTGAGCGTGAAGCTGCGCAACGCGATCCAGCCCTTGCGCAAGGTGGGCAGGCCGCCCAGCAGCATGGTGGCCAAGGCCAGCGCGATGACCAGGGGACCGGACTCGTTCCAGCCTGCAAAGGCCAACGCCTCGGCGGCGACGGCCGCCAGGCCGGCGGCGGCCATGCGCCAGCGCAGGGAGGTGCTGATGGCTGGTTGCGCAGCGGGCGGCGGTGCGCTCCGGGCCATGGGTTCAGGGCGCATGCCGGTGTCCGCGATGGCGGCGCGCAACGCGGCGTCATCGGGCAGGCGGTGATGGATGTCCAGGATGCGGTTGATCAGGTCAAACTGCAGGGCCACCACGCCCTCCTGGCGCTGCAGGCGTCGCCGCAGCAGGCCCTCCTCGGTGGGGCAATCCATGCCGGCGATGAAGTAGCGGTGGTGGTTGGTACCAGCAAGTTCCGGCTCGGTGGGGGCCGCCGGTGCGGACGGTGCCACTGCCGCAGGGGCCGGGCCGCCACAGCAGGCGCCACCTTCGTGGGCGTGATGGTGGTGACCGTGGTCATGACCGTGACTGTGATCGTGCGGGTGGGTGTGATCCTCGACCTGCGGGCCGTGGGTGTGCTCATGCTGTGCCATGGGGGCTATTGCACACGCTGTAGTCACTCCAGGGTCAAGCAGCTATGCTGAGCTCATGCGTATTGGCGAACTGAGCCGGTCCACCGGCGTCGATATCGAGACCATCCGCTTTTATGAAAAGAGCGGGTTGCTACCACCCCCTGCCCGCAGCGACAACGGCTACCGGGACTACAGCCACGACCATCTGGAGCGTCTGGCCTTCATCCGTCATTGCCGCGCGTTGGACATGTCGCTCGCCGATGTGTCGCAATTGTTGAGAAGCCTGAACAGCCGGGACCCCGAAGAACTGGTGCAGGTCGATCACCTGGTGGCCTCGCAACTCGGCAAGGTGAGGGCCCGCCTCAAGAGCATGCAGGCGCTGGAGGCGCAACTGGTGGCCCTGCAGAACCGATGTGATGCGGACCACGACACCCATCCCTGCCGCGTGCTGGAGGAACTGGTGGCGGCGGCGCATGGCGAAGCCTGTGCCTGCCATGGCGCAGGGACGGCCGCCGTCGGTGGTGCAGAGTCCCGCCTCGGCCGTGGTATGAAGCTCGCCACATAGAGACACTTCCCTATCCGTGACGTCCTTCGCAGCCTCGCGCTGCGCGCGGTGTGCGAACGGTCGACGTACAGATCCTGGGTCAGTTGCCGATGTAGAGTCCTGAGCCGCGATGCGTTCGCGGGTCGAGCGCCTCCACCATCGACGCTACTCATGCGTGTCTGTTCTCTCTCCTCCGTCAGAAATCGTATTGTTCTCGGCCAGCCGCTGCCCTTCAGCGTGCGGGATGCGGAGCGCATGCTGCTGCTGGCGAAGGGGCAGGTGATTGCCGACCTCGCGCAACTGGATTCCCTGCTGCAGCGCGGTGCCCTGGTCGAGGTGAGTGAACTGGCCGAGGCCATGAAACCGGCCCGCCACGAAAGCCCGTCGGAACGCCTGGCCCGGCTGCCGGGTGAATGGGACCGTGGGCTGCAGGATGTCCGCAAGGCGCTGTCGGCACCGGCCGAGCGGCTGGTTGAAGCGCTGGACAGCGCCACCGACCTGATGCTCTCGCTGATCCACTGTTCGCCGGACATGGCGCTGGCGCACATCGTGCGCCAGCCCGACAACGCGGGCGGGCACTACGGCGTGAGCCACTCCATGCATGCGGCCACGGCCTGCCATGCCGCTGCCCGCTACCTGGGCTGGTCGCCGGACGACCAGAAACGTGCCTTCCAGGCCGCCATCACCATGAATCTGGGCATGCTGGACCTGCAGGCCCGCCTGTCCAGCCAGGTGTCTCCGTTGACACCCATGCAACGCGAAGCGATTCACGAGCATCCCATCCGTAGCGTGGAAATGCTGGAATCCGCCGGCGTGACTGACCCGGACTGGCTGGATGCGGTGCTGCATCACCACGAGGTGCCCGATGGATCGGGCTACCCGCATGGCCTGACCGATGTGGGTGAACTGGCCGAGATGCTGCGTTATGCCGACATCTACACCGCCCGCCTGAGCGCCCGAGCTAACCGCCCGGCGATGAGTGCACAGCAGGCCGGCCGCGAGCTGCACCAGATGGCGGCGCAGAGCCCGCTGGCCGCAGCGCTGATCAAGGCTTTTGGCATCTTCCCGCCCGGCAGCCTGGTGCGCCTGGCCAGCGGCGAGGTGGCCCTGGTGATCCGCAATGGCGACAAGGCGCACCGCCCGGTGGTGTCCGCCCTGACCAATGCCGCGGGTGAGCCCCGCCACCTCCCGGTGACGCGCGACAGCAGCCGCGACGAACACGCCGTGGTGGCCTTGCTGCCGGCCAATGCCGCCCCGATCAGGTTGTCGGATGAGCGCGTGGCTTCGCTGATCACCGGCGTTTGAACAACATCGGAGCCTGTCCAAGCGCTTTCTAGGGCGCTTTCGTGCGCAGACACCCGTTCTGGTCAAAGGCCGATTTAATAAAACGACCAATACTTTCACTCCTCGAACCGGAGGGCGTGTGAGGTGGAACGCGACATTGAATTGCAAGTGGATGGCTGGCGCGCGCTGGTGGCGCCCGACTTGGGCGGCCGGTTGCGGGCACTGACTTCGCTGGAGTCTGGCCGCCGATTTAACTGGATCAAGCAGACCGAACGGCATGCCGATGTGGTGGTGGGCGGTGCGGGCCTGTGGCTGGCTGATCCGCGCGTTCCGGCACAACAGGTCTCGGATCTCCAGTCACCGGCAGGCACGCCGGCCACCCGGGATCCCCAGCTGGCGGCGCTGGACGGGGCATGGCAGCTGACGGAGCTGTCGCCGCGCTGTGTGACGCTGATCCATGGGTACCGCGACCCGGCGGGCGCAGGTGGCGGCTATCAGGCCCACCAGGTGTTTCGTCTCGGACGGGGGCGGTTGGAAATGGCCGTTGCCCTGCGCAACCTGGGGCGTCAGCCGCTGGCGCTGCGTCTGGGGCTGCGCCTGCAGGTGCCGGACGCCTTCAGCAGCCATGTGACGCTGGACCCGTCGATGGCGGGCTTTCCCCGCCCGGCGCGCGGCGCTGGTGTTGCGCTGGACCGTTGGCCCGGTCAGGCCACCCTGTCCATGGCGGACGGGCGCCAGATCAAGCTTCGTCTGGCCGGTTCGCTGCCGGCCCTTACGCTGCAGCGCCACCCGGAGCGCCCGTGGATGACGCTCACGGCCTTGACCGAGGCCGGGCCGGGTTGGTCGCTCGCCCCCGGTGAGGAATGGGCGGTGTCCATGGTGTTGGACCTGCTGGCACCGGACGACTGATCGCGGCGGGGCGCGCCGACGCAGGCGTGCCGCCGGTCGCGCCTTCAGATGTCCAGCTCGTAGTCGATCGTCAGCGGCGCATGGTCGCTGAAGCGCTGGTCCAGGTAGATGGCTTCGCGCTTGGCCAGGTGGGCCAGGCCGGGCGTGGCCAGGTGGTAATCCAGGCGCCAGCCCACGTTCTTGGCCCAGGCCTGGCCGCGATTGCTCCACCAGGTGTATTGGTCGGGCTTGTCGTTGAGCAGCCTGAACACATCCACCAGGCCGGTCTCCACCTCCAGCAACCGGGTCATCCAATTGCGTTCCTCGGGCAGGAAACCGCTGTTCTTCTGGTTGCTCTTCCAGTTGCGCAGGTCGATTTCCTTGTGGGCGATGTTCACATCCGCCACCAGGATGAACTCGCGCTCCGCGCGCAGGGCCATGAGGTAGGGATACATCGCCTCCAGGAAGCGGAACTTGGCCAGTTGGCGCTCCTCGCCACTGGAGCCGCTGGGGAAGTAGCAGCTGATCAGGCTCAGTTTGCGCCCGGGCTTGTCAAACCGCTTTTCGATCCAGCGGCCTTCGTGGTCGAACTCGGCGCTGCCGAAGCCGACGATCACGTCGCTGGGGGCCTCCCGCGTGTAGAGACCCACGCCGGAATAGCCCTTCTTCTGCGCGTAGTGGAAATGGCCGGAGAGCTTGTCGTAGCCCGCGAACTGCGATTCCACGATGTCCGCCTGGGCCTTGAGTTCCTGCACGCCCACCACGTCCGCCTGCTGCGGGGGGAGCCAGTCGAAGACGCCCTTGGCGGCGGCGGAGCGAATGCCGTTGAGATTGAGGGTGATAAAGCGCATGGGCGGAAGGGAGTGGTGATCGAAAAGGCGGCGGCAGTATCGCAAACCCGCAGACACGTGGCTGTCAGCAGTGCTCGCTGTGCACCCGAGTCGCGGCCGGTGGCGCGCTGATGCCGTCCGCTCGCTCGCACAACCGGGCCGCATGGCGTACGGGATCGTCCGGTGCGTCGCCCCATCCGGGTACGCCAGGTGCGCCGACCTGGGGAATGTGTCGTTCCCGGCGACCCAAGTGCAGTGTTTCGGCAACAGTCCATGCACCGCCGTGGTGCTTGTGGTGTCGGTTTGATGACGGACTTGTTAGATTCGCCGCATTCCAGTTGGTGATCGCCCCTTTGTGTGCAGTCTGCCAACCAAGTTTTATTGATTTTTGCCCTTTTCTTCTGTTTCCCCCGGAGTTCACCGATGAGTCGAATCGCCACCCAGCGCATCCTGGCACGCCCCGTCCTGCGCGAGGCCGCTGCTGCTGTGTCGCTGGCCGTCCTGGCCTGGCCTGCCTTTGCCCAGGAGGCAGCCCCCAAGGCTGAGAAGAGCCAGCTCGAAACGGTCACCATCACGGCCGAGCGCCGCGTGGAAAACATCAAGGACGTGCCCAATGCGGTGAGCACCATCTCTGGCGAAAAGCTGGACGTGCTGAACTCCAGCGGTCAGGACATCCGTTTCCTGTCCGGCCGCGTGCCCAGCCTGAACATCGAGTCCTCGTTTGGCCGTGCCTTCCCGCGCTTCTACATCCGCGGTTACGGCAACACCGATTTCCGCCTGAACGCTTCGCAACCGGTCTCGCTGATCTATGACGACGTGGTGCAGGAGAACCCGATCCTGAAGGGCTTCCCCGCCTTCGACCTGCGCGCCGTGGAAGTGGCCGCTGGCCCCCAGGGCTCGCTGTACGGCCGCAACACGCCCGCGGGCGTGGTGAAGTTCGAGTCGGTCAAGCCTTCGCAGAAGCTGGAAGGCTACGTCAATGTCTCCTACGGCCGCTTTGGCACCATCAATGCTGAAGGCGCCGCCAACCTGCCGCTGACCGGCGACTGGGCCGCCCGCATCTCGGCCCAGGTGCAGCACCGTGGTGACTGGGTGGACAACACCAGCGCCGGCCCGACCGGCAAGACGGAAGGTTACGACGACCGCGCCGTGCGGGCCCAGGTGCTGTTCCAGCCGCACCGCCAGTTCTCGGCCCTGTTCAACGTGCACAACCGTGAACTGGAAGGCAGCCCGCGCCTGTTCCGTGGCGACATCATCAAGAAGGGCACCAACGACCTGGTGGACGGCTTCGACCCGGAGAAGATGTCGATCAATGGCCGCAATGAGCAGAAGCTGCATGCGACCGGCGCCAATGCCCGTCTGCAATGGTCGTTCAACGACGTGGTGCTGCACTCGATCACCGCGATCGAGACGGTGCAGCCCTTCTCGCGTGGCGATGTGGACGGCAGCACCAACGCCAACCTCACCATCCCCTACCAGAGCGAAACGTCCGATGCCCTGCACGGTCATCGCCAGGTCTCGCAGGAGTTCCGCGCGGAATACAACCCGGCCGGCCCGCTGCGCTACCAGGCCGGTCTGTTCTTCTTTGACGAGAAGTACGAGATCGAAAGCGTCAACTACGACACCGCTGATAACGGTGCCTATTTGAACTCCGCCCGCAGCCACCAGAAGAACCGTGCCTACGCCGTCTTCGGTTCGGTCAACTACGACATGACGCAGGACTTCAAGCTGCGCGGCGGCCTGCGTCTGACGCGGGACAGCAAGGCCCTGTACACCGAGTCCGCTGACCAGGCGCTCGACACCACCTACGGACTGGCGGGCAACACCAAGGACACCAAGTGGACCTGGGACCTGGCGGGCACCTACGCCCTGACCAAGGACACCAACGTCTATGCCCGCGTGGCCACCGGCTTCCGTGCCTCCGCCATGCTGCCGGCTTCGGCGTTTGCGCCGATGAGCCGTACCAACCCGGAAGACACGACCTCGGTCGAAGCGGGTGTGAAGAGCGACCTGTGGGACCGCCGTGCCCGCGTGTCCGCCACCGTCTTCCGTTATGAGACGAAGAACCTGCAGCTGACCGAGGTGGGCGGCGCCGCTGGCAACAGCAACTCGGTGAAGACGGCTCGCAAGGTGATTGGCGAGGGCGTGGAGTTCAACCTCGAACTGCTGCCGGTCGACAACCTGTTCCTGACCATGGGCGGCAGCTACAACAAGGCCACCATTCGGGACAAGAGCCTCGCCGTGAGCGGTTGCGGCACGGAAGCCGACTTCGTGACCCCGCTGTGCACGGTGCTGAACCCGGCCAGCGCCAGTGGCGGTTACCTGATCGACGGCAACCAGCTGCCGCAGGCGCCCAAGGTGGTCTACAACCTGACCGCCCGTTATTCGATCCCGACGGCGGGCGGCAACGAGTTCTACATCTACACCGACTGGGCCTACCGTTCGAAGGTCAACTTCTTCCTGTATGAGTCGAAGGAGTTCACCGGCAAGGCCCTGACCGAAGGCGGTCTGCGCGGTGGCTACATCTGGGCCAACGGCAAGTATGAAGCGGCTCTGTTTGTGCGCAACATCACCAACCAGATCCGTGTGACCGGCGCCATTGACTTCAACAACCGCACAGGCTTCATCAACGATCCGCGTACGTACGGGGTGCAGTTCAAAGCAATTTTCTGATGCCCCCGGCTGTTCGGGCCTAGGGCCCGTCCATCCGCCCCCCGAGGGGGCTAAGGGCCGCCTTGGGACGGCCCGGCGGCGGCCCTCTGCGCCTACCAGAGCCCCGCTTGAACGGCGCTGCGCGCGTTCGGCGCGACTGGATGCAGAGAGGAGTCCCCGCAGGAAGCTCTGGACAAATTGCCGGCCACCTTGGGGCGGCCCCGCGGTGGCTCGCTACGCTCATCGGCCCTCGGTCTCATCAGACACTGCTTGCTACAAGCCCGCCCCCCGCCCGGGGGCGGGCTTTTTTGTGGCGGTGCCACCTACAATCCTGGGCCAGCCTGACTCCCTGATTCCGCCATGTCCGCCACCTCCGGTTCTTCTTCGGCCCCTGCGCTCGACGCCATCGCCCAGGACTTCGTTGCCTTTGCCGTGGATGTCGGCGTGTTGCGCTTCGGTGAATTCAAGACCAAGGCGGGCCGGCTGAGCCCCTACTTCTTCAATGCAGGCCTGTTCGATGACGGCCAGAAGCTGGGACGGCTGGCACAGTTCTACGCCCAACGCCTGATCGCCTCTGGCCTGGCATTCGACATGATCTTCGGCCCGGCCTACAAGGGCATCGCCCTCGCAGCCGCCGTGTCCATGGAGCTGGCCCGCCTGGGCCACAACAAACCCTTCGCCTACAACCGCAAGGAAGCCAAGGACCATGGCGAAGGCGGCACACTCGTCGGCGCCAAGGTGCAGGGCCGCGTCCTCATCATCGACGACGTGATCTCCGCCGGTACCTCGGTGCGTGAATCCATCGCCATGATCCAGGCCGCCGGCGCCACACCCTGTGGCGTGTCCATCGCCCTGGACCGACAGGAAAAGGCGGCAGAGAACGGGCAGGATCTGCCCTGGTCGGCAGTACAGTATGTGCGAGAGCAATTGCAACTGCCGGTGATCGCCATTGCGGGCCTTGCTGACTTGCTTCAGTATCTCGGATCGACCAGCAGCGCCGCCGTATCAGCCCACGCCGCTGCCGTTCACGCTTACAGAGATCGCTACGGAGTCTGATGCGTCCCGCCCTGTGTCCCCCGGTATCCCGCCGCCTTTCATTGACCGATAGCCCGAAGACCGGTGACCTCGCCCCTGTCGGTGGTGCCGTGTCGCTCCTTCTGGTGAGCCTCCTGCTGTCGTCGTCCGCCTGGGCGCAAACCAAGACGTCGCCGGGCGGCATCTATACCTGTGTCACATCGGATGGCCGCAAGCTCACGTCCGACCGTCCCATTCCCGAGTGCGCCGCCCGCGAGCAGCGCCTGCTGAACTCCGACGGCTCGGTGCGGCGTATGGTGCCGCCCAGCCTCTCGCCTGAAGAACAGTCGGTTGCCGATGCACGCAAACGTCAGCTGGAAACCGAACGGGCCGCACAGATGGACGCGGTGCGCCGTGACCGCAACCTGTTGCAGCGCTACAAGGACGAACCGTCTCACCAGCGTGCCCGTGAGGCCGCGCTGGATGACATCCGCAAGGCCATGCAGCTGTCCGAGCAACGGATCAAGGATCTGGCTGCCGAGCGCAAGCCGCTGGTGGAAGAGACCGAGTTCTACAAGGGCAAACGCCTGCCCATGAAGCTGCAACACCAACTGGACAACAACGACGCCGCAGCCGATGCGCAACGCCAGTCCATCGAGAATCAGCGTGCGGAACTGGTCCGGCTGAACCGGATCTTCGACGACGAGCTCAGCCGCCTGAAACGCATGTGGGCCGGTGCTGCGCCCGGCCTGACCGACAAGCCGCCACTGACGGCGCCCGCATCCGCACCCGCCAGCCGCTGAATTCCGGAAGTTTGAGCGTGCCGGAGCACGCTCAAACCGGGGCTGCCATTAGCCTGCCAGCTTCTTCTTCAGCAGCTCGTTCACGGCGGCCGGATTGGCCTTGCCCTTGGTGGCCTTCATCGCCTGGCCGACCAGTGCGTTGAAAGCCTTCTCCTTGCCGGCGCGGAATTCCTCCACCGACTTGGCATTGGCTGCCAGCACCTCGTCCAGGATGCGCTCCAGTTCACCGGTGTCGTTGGACTGCTTCAGGTCCTTGGCGTCGATGATGGCATCGACGTCCGAACCTTCGCCGGTCCACAAGGCTTCGAAGACCTGCTTGGCCGAGTTGTTGGAGATGGTGCCGTCCTGGATGCGCTTGATCAGGGCCGCCAAAAGCGCTGGCGTGATCGGTGCGGAATCGATCCCGCGCTCTTCCGCATTCAGCCGGCGTGACACCTCACCCATCACCCAGTTCGCCACGAGCTTCGGCGCACCACTGCCGTCACGGGCAGCTTCATAGAAGCGGGCCGTGGCCAGGCTTTGCGTCATCATCAACGCGTCATACGGGGGCAGGCCGTCGGTGTCCTGGAAGCGGCTGGCCATGACGGCGGGCAACTCCGGCATCTCCGCACGCACCCGGTCCACCCATTCGAGACCAATCATCAGCGGCGGCAGGTCAGGGTCGGGGAAGTAGCGGTAATCGGCCGCGTCTTCCTTGGTGCGCATGGCACGGGTCTCCCCGGTGTCCGGGTTGTAGAGCACGGTGGCCTGCTGGATGGTCAGACCGTCCTCGATGCGGTCGATCTGCCAGTTCACCTCATAGTGCACGGCGTCCACCACATGGCGGAAGCTGTTGAGGTTCTTGATCTCGCGACGCGTGCCAAACGGCTCGCCAGGCTTGCGCACCGACACGTTCACATCACAGCGGAAGGAGCCTTCCTGCATGTTGCCGTCACAGATGCCCAGCCACATCACCAGGGCGTGCAGCGTCCGGGCGTATTCGGCGGCTTCCGCGCCGGAGCGGATCTCTGGCTCGGAAACGATCTCCAGCAGTGGTGTACCGGCTCGGTTCAGATCGATGCCCGACTGGCCGTGATAGGCCTCGTGCAGGCTCTTGCCGGCGTCCTCTTCCAGGTGGGCGCGGGTGAGCTTGATGACCTTCTTCTCACCGTCCAGCATGAAGGCGATCTCGCCGCCCTGCACGACCGGAATCTCGTACTGGCTGATCTGGTAGCCCTTGGGCAGGTCCGGATAGAAGTAGTTCTTGCGCGCAAAGATCGACAGCGGCGCCACCTTGGCGCCAACAGCCAGGCCGAAGCGGATGGCCCGTTCGACCGCGCCACGGTTCAGCACCGGCAAGGTGCCCGGCAGTGCCAGGTCCACCGCGCTGGCCTGGGTGTTGGGCGCCGCGCCGAAAGCGGTGGAGGAACCGCTGAAGATCTTGGAGGCGGTGGAGAGCTGCACGTGGTTCTCCAGGCCGATCACGACCTCGTAGCCACGCACCAGTTTGCTGTTCTTGTTCATGATGTTCACACCCCCGCCGGTGCCTGGCGATGCCAGTCGGTGGCTTGCTGCAGCGCATGAGCGGCATGCAGCAGTGTTCCTTCCTGGAAGTAGTTGCCCAGCAGCTGCAGACCGACCGGCAGGCCGCCTTCACCAAAACCGACCGGCACGCTCATGCCGGGCAGGCCGGCGAGCGAACCCGGCAGGGTGAAGATGTCGGCCAGGTAGGCCTTGACCGGATCGTCCGCGCCTTCGCCCTGCTTCCAGGCGACGGTGGGGGCCACCGGGCCGGCGATCAGGTCGCACTGCTGCAGGGCTTGCTGGAAGTCGTCCGCAATCATGCGGCGCAGCTTCTGGGCCTGCAGGTAGTAGGCGTCGTAGTAGCCGTGGGACAGCACATAGCTGCCGATCATGATGCGGCGCTTGACCTCGGCACCGAAACCTTCGGCGCGGGTCTTCTTGTACATGTCCAGCAGGTCGTCGTAGTTCGCCGCGCGGTGGCCGAACTTCACGCCGTCAAAGCGCGAGAGGTTGGAGCTCGCTTCGGCCGGGGCAATGATGTAGTAGACGGGGATGGCCAGCTCGGTCCGGGGCAGGCTCACATCCACCAGCGTGGCACCGAGCTTCTCCAGCTCGGCCAGACCGGCGCGGACGGCCTGGTTGACGTCCGCGCTCAAGGCGGCGGGGAAGAACTCCTTCGGCAGGCCGATGCGCAGACCTTTCAACGGCTGGGCGGCGGTGGCACCCTCGCGCAGCTCATGCAGGCGGGCCGTGAAATCTTGCGGCGGGCGCTGCACGCTGGTCGCGTCGCGTTCATCGAAGCCGCTCATGGCGGAGAGGAGCAGGGCGCAGTCTTCGGCGGAGCGCGCCAGCACCCCGGCCTGGTCCAGGCTGGAGGCAAAGGCGATCATGCCGTAGCGCGAGCACACGCCGTACGTAGGCTTGATACCCGTGATGCCGGTGAAGCTGGCCGGTTGGCGGATGGAGCCACCGGTGTCGGTACCGGTGGTGGCCGCCACCAGCCGCGCCGCCACCGCCGTGGCGGAACCGCCCGAGGAGCCGCCCGGCACGCGGCCGTGGTCCCAGGGGTTGAGGGCCGGGCCATAGGCGCTGTTTTCGTTGGCCGAACCCATGGCGAACTCGTCGCAGTTGAGCTTGCCCAGCGAGACGGTGCCGGCCGCGTTGAGCCGGTCCACCACCGTGGCGTCGAAGGGGCTCAAATAGCCCTTGAGCATGAGTGAGCCCGCCGTGGTGGGCATGTCCTGCGTGACAAAGATGTCCTTGTGCGCCAGGGGGACGCCGATCAGGGCGCCGCCGGGCAACTCGCCTTCGCCGGCGGCCAGGCGGGTGTCCGCAGCCCGGGCGCGGACCAGGGCACCTTCTTCGGCCACATGAAGAAATGCGCCGAGTTCCTTCGTTGATGCAACACGCGCAAGCAGATGTTGCGTGACCTCCAGGCTGCTGACCTGTTTCTGGCGGAGTGCGCGGCTCAGTTCGGCCACGCCCATGAGATGCAACGGCGTCGTCATTCGATGACCTTGGGAACCAGGAACAGACCGTCTTCAACGGCGGGAGCGCTGCGCTGGTTGAGCGCACGCTGGTCGGTTTCGGTGACGCGGTCCTCCCGCAGTCGCAGCGCCACTTCCTGCACCGCCGACAGCGGGGTGTGCAGAGGGGCCACGCCGCTGGTGTCTACCGCGCGCATCTGCTCCACGATGGAGAAGAAACCGTTGAGCTGGGGCAGCAGGGCGGCCTGCTCGTCGCCCGAAAGTTGCAGCCGGGCCAGATGGGCAATCCGGCTGACGTCGTCGTGGGTCAGGGCCATGGAAGTCGGTGAGCTCGTGGGTAGGAGTTCAGGTCGTAGTTCAGAGGGAAGCCCGGCGGCGTGCTGAAACATTCACCAAACAATCGCCAATCGCTTGTTTGGGGCTTGCCGGCAGGCCAAACCAGGGGTCGATCAGTTATTATCCCCGCTTATCTCCATAAGTCGGGGCTGCCATGGTGGCCTCGCTCGAATACTCCGTTCGCGTGGCTCTGGTTTGGCCACGCGGTGATCGACGAACCGCCCCCGAATCGTCCTCCATCGTCCCCGACATTGCAGCCGCACGGACCATACACAGACGAAATCGCCTGATGTCCCCCAATGGCCTCTGAAGGCCGCCGATGTCGCCGAATCTGTCCTTTCGGTGGTGTTCCGGTGGTGTTTCGGTCGGCGGGTCCAGGTGGATGAGTGAGAACGGTCCGGCAAAGTGCCATTCAATATGTTCGCCTCACTGCGCCGCTATATCTCCACCGACCTCGCCATCGACCTGGGCACCGCCAATACGCTGATTTATGTCCGCGGCAAAGGGGTGGTGCTGGATGAACCCTCCGTCGTCGCCATCCGTCATGAAGGCGGCCCCAACGGCAAGAAGACCATCCAGGCCGTCGGCCACGAAGCCAAGGCCATGCTGGGCAAGGTGCCCGGCAACATCGAGGCGATCCGCCCGATGAAGGACGGCGTGATCGCCGACTTCGTGGTCACCGAGCAGATGATCAAGCAGTTCATCAAGATGGTGCATGAGACGAAGCTGCTGCGTCCCTCGCCCCGCATCATCATCTGCGTCCCCTGCGGTTCCACCCAGGTGGAAAAACGCGCTATCCGCGACGCCGCCCTGGGTGCTGGCGCCTCGGACGTTCACCTGATCGAGGAGCCGATGGCGGCTGCCATCGGCGCCGGCTTGCCGGTGTCGGAAGCCTCCGGCTCCATGGTCATCGACATTGGCGGCGGCACGACCGAAGTGGGCGTGATCTCGCTGGGTGGCATGGTCTACAAGGGCAGTGTCCGCGTGGGTGGGGACAAGTTCGATGAAGCCATCATCAACTACATCCGCCGCAACTACGGCATGCTGATCGGTGAGCCGACTGCTGAGTCCATCAAGAAGAACATCGGTTCCGCCTTCCCCGGCTCCGAAGTCAAGGAAATGGAAGTCAAGGGCCGCAACCTGAGCGAAGGCGTGCCCCGCAGCTTCACCATCTCTTCCAACGAAATCCTGGAAGCCCTGACCGACCCGCTCAACCAGATCGTCTCCGCTGTGAAGAACGCCCTGGAGCAGACCCCGCCCGAACTGGGCGCCGACATCGCCGAGCGCGGCATGATGCTGACCGGTGGCGGCGCGTTGCTGCGTGATCTGGACCGCCTGCTGGCCGAAGAGACCGGCCTGCCGGTGCTGGTGGCAGAAGATCCGCTGACTTGCGTGGTGCGCGGCTGTGGCATGGCGCTGGAACGCATGGAACGCCTGGGTTCGATCTTCACGTCGGAATGAGTCTGCTGCGACAGCCGCAAGGCTGTTTGTTTTCGTTGAGTCTCATTGGTTGAGATCACCATGCCATTGGGCACTCTGGATCGCAATCCACCGCCACTGTTCCGCGAAGGTCCGTCCGCGCTGACGAAGCTGGCCTTTTGCGCCGCACTGGCACTTTTTCTCATGGTGGCGGACGCCCGCTTCGGCGTGACCGTACCCGCCCGTACCGGGTTGGCGCTGGCGCTGCACCCCCTGCAGCGCGTGTTGCTGGTGCCGGTGGATGCCTGGGAACAGGCTGGCGATTACTCTCGTGGCATGGAGCGCGCCACCGAAGCCGAGAACCAGGCCCGCCGCCAGCTGGCCGAGCAGGCCGTGATTCTGAGCCGGGCCAACCAGCTGCAGGCGGAGAACCAGCGCCTTCGGTCGCTGCTTGACCTGCGAGAGGCCCTGCCGGTGAAGGGCCTGGCCGCCGAAGTCCTGTACGAGGCCCCGGACCCCTTCTCCCGCCGTATCGTCATCGACCGGGGCAGCTATCGCGGCGTGCGCCTGGGCGCTCCGGTGGTCAACGATGCCGGCGTGCTGGGCCAGGTGACGCGGGTCTATCCGCTCTCCGCCGAAGTGACCCTGCTGACCGACCGTGAGGCCACCATTCCCGTCCTGAATACCCGCACGCAGCAGCGCGGCGTCGCCTACGGCGGTGAACGCGGGGTGATGGAGCTGCGCTTCATGGCCGCGAATGCCGACATCAAGGCGGGTGACGACCTGGCCACCTCGGGCCTGGACGGGGTCTATCCGCCCGGCCTGCCAGTGGCCAAGGTGGCCGAGGTGGAACGCCGCGGCGACACCAGCTTCGCTCGTGTGGGCCTGGCCCCGGTGGCCCGGCCGGACAGTGCCCGCCACGTGCTGGTGCTCGAACCGCTGGCAGGCCAGGAAGAGGCTCGGGCCGAGGCGGAAGCCGAGGCCGCGAGCGCCGCTGCCGCCGCGGATGCCGGTAAGGCGGGCCGAGGCAAGGGCGGCCGGGCCGCAAGGTCGGCATCACCCGCCGAGGCCGCCACCGATACCGGCGCATCAGCCGCTCGAGGAGCATCGCGATGATCATGCCGCGTGGCGCCAGCCAGCTCCTGCTGCCGGCCAACCCCCTGTTCATCACCTTCAGCCTGGTCGTGGCTTTGCTGATCGACATGGTGCCGCTGGGCCGTCAGCCGTGGATGCCGGATGTGCTGGCACTCACCCTGGTGTTCTGGAACGTGCACCAGCCCCGCCGTGTGGGTGTGGGCTGGGCCTTCTTCTTCGGGCTGATGATTGACGTGCATCACGGCGCCTTGCTGGGCCAGCATGCGCTGGCGTACAGCCTGCTCGCCTTCGGTGCCGTGGCCCTGCATCGCCGCCTGCTGTGGTTCTCCTTGAGTGCCCAGGCCGTGCATGTGCTGCCGCTGTTCCTGCTGGCCCAGGTTATTGCGGTGGTGGTGCGCCTGATGGTGGGCGGCATGTGGCCGGGCTGGAGCCTGTTCCTGGCCCCCGTGCTGGAGTCGGCGTTGTGGCCAGTGGCGGCGGTCCTGCTGCTGGCGCCGCAACGCCGGGCACCGGACCCCGACGCCCACCGACCGCTGTGAGCTGAAGGGATCCGCCGGTCATGACGGTTCTGAAGAACCTGCACCAGGAGTTGTCCCGCTTCCGGCTACGGCTGGTCGCGGCTGTCATCTTCGTGCTGTTCTGCTTTGCCTTGCTGGTGTCTCGCCTGCTGTTCCTGCAGGTGGCGCAGCACGACACGCTGCTGGAGCGCGCTGAATCCAACCGCATTTCGGTGGTGCCCATCGTGCCCAACCGCGGCCTGATCGTGGATCGCAATGGCGTGGTGCTGGCCAGCAACTACTCGGCCTACACGCTGGAAATCACACCGTCCAAGGTGGCGGATCTTGAAGACACCATCGACCAGCTCACCAAGGTCATCGATATCCAGCCGCGCGACCGTCGCCGCTTCAAGCGGCTGATGGAAGAGAGCAAGAACTTCGAGTCCCTGCCCATCCGCACCAAGCTGACGGATACCGAGGTGGCCCGGTTTGCCGCCCAGCGCTTCCGCTTCCCTGGTGTGGACATCAAGGCGCGGCTGTTCCGCAGCTACCCCATGGGCGAGGCCGGCAGCCACATGCTGGGCTACATCGGCCGCATCAACCAGGCCGAAAAGAAGGCCATGGATGACTGGCCCGAAGAGGATGTCTCCAACTACCGCGGCACCGAATACATCGGCAAGCTGGGGCTGGAACAGGCCTACGAGCGCGAGCTGCATGGCCAGACCGGCTTCGAGGAGATGGAGACGAGCGCCGGTGGGCGCGCCATCCGGCGCCTGCGCAACCGGCCGCCAACGCCGGGCAACACCTTGCACCTGTCCATCGACATCAAGCTGCAGGCGATGGTGGAGCGGCTCTACGGAGAGCGCCGTGGCGCCCTGGTGGCCATCGACCCGCGCACGGGCGAGGTGCTGGCCTTTGTCTCCAAGCCGGCCTTCGACCCCAACCTGTTTGTGGACGGCATTGATGCGGACAACTGGCGCGACCTCAACGAGAACATCGACAAGCCGCTGCTGAACCGGGCGCTGCGCGGTACCTACCCGCCGGGCTCGACCTTCAAACCCTATATGGCCATGGCGGCGCTCAACACCCGCAAGCGGTCGCCCAGCCTGGTGATCCAGGACAACCTGACCTACAGCTTTGGCGGCCGCACCTTCGGCAGCGCCGAGGGCGACCGCGCCGGCCCGAAGGACATGCGGCTGGCTATCGTCACCTCCTCCAACGTCTATTTTTATTCGTTGGCCAACGAGATGGGCGTGGACCTGATCCATGACCAGCTGGAGCCCTTCGGCTTTGGCCGCAAGACCGAGATCGACCTGCAGGGCGAAGTGACCGGGGATCTGCCGTCCATTGAGTGGAAGAAGAAGAAATTCCGCCGGCCGGAGCAGCAGAAATGGTTCCCCGGCGAGACCATCTCGTTGGGCATCGGCCAGGGCTACAACAACTTCACCATGCTGCAGCTGGCCACGGCCATCTCCACACTCTCCACCGGCGGCCAGCGCTTCCGGCCCCGTCTGGTGCGGGAGATCGAGGATGTGGTCAAGCACACCGAGCAGCGCACCGCCAGCGATGCGCTGGAGCCGCTGGCGCTGCGACGTGCGGATGTGGACGTGATCCGCAACGCCATGCACGACGTGACGCTGGAGGGGACCTCCCGCGCCGTGTTTGCGGGGGCGGCCTACCAGAGCGCCGGCAAGACCGGCACGGCGCAGGCGGTGAGCCTGCGTGCCGGCCAGACGTACAGCAGCATCAAGGCCGATGAACGCAAGCGCGACCATTCGCTCTACATTGCCTTCGCACCGTATGACGCTCCGCGTATTGCGCTGGCGCTGATCGTGGAGAACGCCGGGTTCGGTTCCACGTCAGCGGCACCGATCGCCCGCCGGGTGTTTGACTATGTGCTGGAGGGGCAGTATCCGAGCGAGGAAGACATCGCCAAGACCCAGTTGGGCCAGACCACCGCACCGATCGGCACGCCGCGCAGGGCGGTGGATGTGCCGCTGCCGGGGCAGTTGACGAACGCCGCAAGTGCCGCCGGTGCAGCGTCGGATGCCGCGAGTGCTGCACCTGGATCTGCATCTGCTCCGGCGGCTGCGGCCGCACCTGCACCCGCACCCGCATTGACGCCGACCCCGGGCACGCCGCCCGGTACGCCGCCGTCCTCTGCCCATGTCCCTCCGGCCGCGCCGCCACCCGCCTCGCGTGCAGCGTCGCGACCCAGCCCGGGAGCTTCACGATGAGTGCCGTCTTCAACAAGCCCAGCTGGCTTCAGCGTCTGCGGCCCTTGTTTGCTGGCTTCGACCTGCCGCTGCTGCTGGCCCTTCTGTGGATCATGGGGCTGGGGCTGATGTGCATGTATTCGGCCGGTTATGACCATGGCACACGCTTCGTGGACCATCTGCGCAACGGCGTGCTGGCCCTGATCGTGCTGTTCGTGGTGGCCCAGGTGCCGCCCCAGCGCCTGATGCAGGCGGCCGTGCCGCTGTACACCCTGGGGGTGGTGCTGCTGGTGGCGGTGGCGCTGTTCGGCATTACCAAGAAGGGCTCTACACGGTGGATCCGGCTGGGGCTGGAGTTCCAGCCCTCCGAGATGCTGAAGATTGCGATGCCGCTGATGCTGGCCTGGTGGTTCCAGAAGCGCGAGGGGCAATTGCGCCTGCCCGACTTCGTGGCGGCCTTTGTGCTGTTGACCGTACCGGTGGGGCTGATTGCCAAGCAGCCGGACCTGGGTACCGCCATCCTGGTGCTGGCGGCCGGCCTGTACGTGATTTTCTTTGCCGGCCTGTCCTGGAAGCTGATCCTGCCGGCCCTGGTGCTGGCCGCGGCCGGCATTACCACCCTGGTGATGAGCGAAGACAAGATCTGCCAGCCGGACGTGAAATGGCCGGTGCTCAAGGAATATCAGAAGGACCGCGTTTGCACGCTGCTGGACCCGACCAAGGATCCGCTGGGCAAAGGCTTCCACATCATCCAGGGCGAGATTGCCATCGGCTCGGGCGGCGTGACTGGCAAGGGCTTCATGAAGGGAACGCAGACCCACCTGGAATTCATTCCGGAACGCACCACAGACTTCATCTTTGCGGCCTATGGCGAGGAGTTCGGCCTGATCGGTGCGCTGGGCCTGCTGGCAGGCTTCACGGCGTTGATCCTGCGCGGGCTGGCCATTGCCCATGAGGCGCCCACCCTGTTTTCCCGCCTGCTGGCGGGGGCGATCACGCTGAGCTTCTTCACCTATGTGTTCGTGAACATGGGCATGGTGACCGGCATCCTCCCGGTGGTGGGGGTGCCGCTGCCCTTCATCTCCTATGGCGGGACGGCCATGGTGACGTTGGGGCTGGCGCTGGGGATGCTGATGTCCATCGCCAGAAGCCGCGGCGCGACCCAGCGCTAGGGGACCTGCAAGTCCTGCACGACGGGCGTGCGCCGCGCCTAACCCCTCTGCGGGTGAGCCGGGAACCGGATCGTGAAGCGGGCGCCCGGGCCGGTGCCTTCGGCCTCTGCCTGGCGGCGCGGACGGGTGTCGTCCACGCTGATCTCGGCCTCGTGCTGCTGCACGATTTCCCGCACGATGGCCAGGCCCAGGCCGGACCCATCCACATTGGTGCCCAGCGCGCGGTAGAACGGCTGGAAGACCTTCTCCCGCTCCGATTCCGCGATGCCCGGGCCCGAATCTTCCACCTGCAACACGCAGACCTGGCCGAACGGATCCTCCACCACACGAACGGTGATGGTGCCGCCGGCCGGTGTGTAGAGCAGGGCGTTGTCCACGAGGTTGCGGATCAGTTCCCGGATCAGCAGAGGGTGACCATTCAGCCGCAGGCTGGCCAGGTCGGGCTCCGGCCCTTCGTAACCGAGGTCCAACCGCTTTTCCATGGCGCGGGGCACGAAGTCGCGCACCGTCTCCACGGCCAGCACCGGCAGGCTGACTTCGCTGCGGCGGGAGGCGTGTTCCTGGTCCTCGGCCCGGGCCATGGCCAGCAACTGGTTGACCATGTGCGCAGCACGTTGGCTGGAGAGCGCAATGTGCTGCAGCGAGCGCCGCAGGTCCGCCGGGGAGCCGCGGCCTTCATCGATCTCGCGCTGGGCCAGTTCGGCCTGGGTGCGAAGCCCTGCCAGCGGCGTCTTGAGCTGATGGGCGGCATCGGCGAGGAAGTGCTTCTGCGCACGGATGGACTGGTCCAGCCGCTCCAGCAGGTCGTTGATGGCTTGGACCAGCGGCGCCACTTCGTCCGGGATACGCTCCTCGTCAATGGGGCTGAGGTCGGAGCTGTCGCGCGAGCGGATACGGCGCTGCAGCTCGTTGAGTGGCGCGATGCCGCGCGCCAGTGCCAGCCACACCAGCAGGACGGCCAGCGGCAGGATGACGAACTGCGGCAGGATCACGCCCTTGATGATCTCGTTGGTCAGCCGCGAGCGCTTGCCCAGTGTCTCCGCCACCTGCACCAGCATCATCCGGTCGCTACCCGCCGAGCCTTCGGGGGCAACCCATAGGAACGCCACCCGGACCGACTCGTTGCCCATCTCGTCATCGCGGAAGTGCAGTTCCCAGGGGACGACCGGTGGCTCTCTTTCGGGGATGGCCAGGAGCTGGTCGCCGCTGAGGAGTTCGCCCCGCAGCCCAAGGACCTGGTAATAGATGGTGTCGGACTCGTCCGCACGCAACAGGGCGGCGGCTTCGGGGGCGAGGGCGTAGCGGGAGCGGCCCGCGCGGTTGTCGCCGGGGCCGGGTTCTGTGGCCACCTGCAGGCCCAAGGTGCGCGCCATCTCGCCGAGTTCACGGTCATAGGGCTTGTTGGCGATGCCCTGCGCCACCAGCCAGGTCAGTGCTACGCTGATCGGCCAGATCACCAGCAGCGGGGCGAGCATCCAGTCAAGGATTTCGCCGAACAGGGAACGATGCATTGGCTAGCCCCCGGACTGCCGACGCTCGGGCGCGGGAAACCCGCCGCACGAGCGAGCTATGGGCCGCCTTGGGGCAGCCCGGTGGCGGCCCACAGCGTCAACCACCAGCCCCGCTTGAACGGCGCTACGCGCACTCTGCGCGACTATGTGCATCGGGCAGCCCAGGTCCAGGTTCCGTGGCAGTCGCCGGCCGGCCGGGGCCGGGAGCGTGGTGGGTCAACCGGGGATCTTTTCAAGGCAATAGCCCAGGCCACGGACAGTGGCGATGCGAATGGGGCCTTGCTCGATCTTCTTGCGCAGGCGGTGGATGTAGACCTCGATGGCGTTGTTGCTGACTTCTTCACCCCATTCACACAGGCGCTCCACCAGTTGGTCCTTGCTCACGAGCCGGCCTGCTCGTTGCAGCAGGACCTCCAGCAAGGAGAGCTCCCGGGCCGAGAGTTCCACCATCTGCTCGTTGATGTAGGCCACGCGCCCCGTGGCATCAAAGCTCAACGGTCCATGTTTGATGACACTGGACGCGGTGCCCAGGCCACGCCGGGTCAGCGCACGCACCCGGGCCTCCAGCTCCTGGAGGGAGAAGGGTTTGGCCATGTAGTCATCAGCGCCCAAGTCCAGCCCCTTGACGCGCTCTTCGATGCTGTCCGCGGCCGTCAGGATCAGCACCGGCAACGCCGAACCCCGTGCGCGCAGACGCCGCAGCACCTCCAGGCCATGCAGTCGAGGCAGACCCAGATCCAGGATCAGCAGGTCGAACTCGTGGGAGGCCAGCGCGGCATCCGCCTCGCTGCCGCTACTGACCTGATCCACGGCACAGCCGGATGCCCGCAGCGAGCGCAGCAGACCGTCGGCCAGGACCTGATCGTCTTCCGCAATCAAGATGCGCATTGGTTTGTCCCCTATCATTTTCTAATGAGTTGATTCTAGGGAGCCCCCGTGGCGCCCGCTGTAGGCGTTTGCCAGCCTGGCCACCAGCGGCCGCTCGCTCCAAAGTGGCCGGCGAGATCCTTCCTTGGATGGGTTGGGGAGGGGGTGGCTCACCCCATGAGCCAGTGGAGACCTAGGATGCCTTCATTGCAACCGCGACGGGGTGGCTGGGAATCACTGTACAACCACTGTACAGATATACAGATTTACAGCCATAATCCGCGCAGCCAACCGGAGATGATTCATGGACGCCCCCGTCAAAAACGCCCAACCCGAAAAGAACGGTGAAAAAGCCAAGGCCCTGCAGGCCGCTCTTGCCCAGATCGAAAAGCAGTTCGGCAAGGGCTCCATCATGCGCCTGGGCGAAGGCGAGAAGATTGAAGACATCCAGGTTGTGTCCACCGGCTCGCTGGGCCTGGACATCGCGCTGGGTGTGGGTGGCCTGCCCCGCGGCCGTGTGATCGAGATCTACGGCCCTGAATCCTCCGGCAAGACCACGCTGACGCTGCAGGTCATCGCCCAGATGCAGAAGCTGCAAGGCGTCTGCGCCTTTATCGACGCGGAACACGCACTGGACGCGCAATACGCGCAGAAGCTGGGCGTGAATCTGCAAGACCTGCTCATCAGCCAGCCCGACACCGGTGAACAGGCCCTGGAAATCGTGGATGCGCTGGTGCGCTCCGGTTCGGTGGACCTCATCATCATCGACTCGGTCGCCGCGCTGACCCCCAAGGCCGAACTCGAAGGCGAAATGGGCGATGCCCTGCCCGGCCTGCAGGCCCGCCTGATGAGCCAGGCGCTGCGCAAGCTCACCGCCACCATCAAGAAGACCAATTGCACCGTTGTGTTCATCAACCAGATCCGCATGAAGATCGGTGTGATGTTCGGCTCCCCGGAAACCACCACCGGCGGCAATGCGCTGAAGTTCTACGCCTCCGTGCGTCTGGACATCCGCCGCATCGGCTCCATCAAGAAGGGTGAAGAGGTGATTGGTTCCGAAACCAAGGTCAAGGTGGTGAAGAACAAGGTGGCTCCCCCGTTCAAGACCGCCGAGTTCGACATCCTCTACGGCGAAGGCATCAGCCGCGAAGGCGAAATCATCGACATGGGGGTGACCGCCAAGATCGTGGACAAGGCCGGTGCCTGGTACGCCTACAGCGGCGAGAAGATCGGCCAGGGCAAGGACAACGCCCGCGAGTTCCTGCGTGAGAACGCCGATCTGGCGGTGGAAATCGAGAACAAGATCCGCGACTCGCTGGGCATCCCCTTGCTGGGTGTCGCGGCCGCTGAATAAGGCGCCGCATGGCCAGGCAGCCGCTCTCGCTGAGAGCCCGTGCCGTGGCGTTGCTGGCACAGCGGGAGCACAGTGAACTGGAGTTGCGGCGCAAGCTGGGCCGCATCGCCAGAGATGCAGCCAGAGATGCAGCCAGAGATACGGCCCGAAGTATGGTCACAACTGTGGCTTCCCAAAGCGCCCATCTCGCCCATCCCCCCCATGCCCCGCTGAGTGCCAGCCTCCTCGAAGACTTCGATCCCGTCACTGCGGTAGATCTGGACGACGAAGCGGACACGGCGGACGTCAGCCAGGAGGTGGAGGCCGTTTTGGTCTGGGTGCGGGCCCAGGGCTATCTGGACGAATCACGCTTTGTGGAATCTCGTCTGCATGCCCGTGCTTCCCGCTGGGGGCAACGCCGCATCGAACAGGAGTTGGCCCAGCACGGGCTGAGCCTGGATGCCGAGCAGCGCGCCGCTCTGGCGCAGTCTGAACTCGGTCGCGCCTGCGAGTTGCTGCGCCGGAAGTTCGGTGCGGCAACAGAACTGGATGCCGCCGCAGAAGCACGGCAGATGCGCTTTCTGATGGGCCGGGGTTTTGGCTCGGAACTTTGTCGACGCGCCATCCGAGCCGTGCGTGCCGGTGAGCAGGTTCAGGACTAGACGCGCTGTCCGGCGGCGCGCCACGCGCCCCCGGCTTTCGGGACATTCTCAAGTCCACCCTGGCCGAAGCGGCCAGAGTTGGGCAGAGTTTGGCCAAGTGCGTGGTGCCAAGTGTCTGTCTGACTACCTGTCTACTAACAACCTGTCCAAGTATCTGGCGAAGGGCTTGTCGGCGTGGTCGGCAACGCTGGTGCACCACGGCGCAGCGAAATGATTGCAGTTCGCCCGGCGCATCCTAGTCGGACGCCCCTATTTCGAGCATCCCTGGGCGCGTGTCATTCCCATGAAAGCCTTGATGCGACGCAGCATGCTACATTGGCGGCTTCGCAAACATGCCCGCTGGCCATCGGCCGCGGGCCTGTTTTTGCGTGTTTGCATCGGGTCTATGTCTTCCATCGCCTCCTCCGCACGCCACCGGCCGGATCGTCGCATCGCCGACGACCACGCCTATTGGTCAGTCGGATTTTCAGGATCAGCTGGTTCCACCAGCCTGGCGGTCCCTTGTCGAGACCTGGATCCTGCGCCCAAGGCTGTCAACAAGGCCGTGCACATGCAAACTCATTACCCGAGCCGTCGTCACGGTGGTGGCGCTGCGGCCTCGGCTTTCTCTTCCTGATCATTCATCAAGCGAGACGTCCCTATGAAGATTCACGAGTACCAGGGCAAGGAAATCCTGCGCCAGTTCGGCGTGCCGGTTCCGCGCGGTATTCCCGCGTTCACGGTGCAAGAGGCGGTGGAAGCCGCGCAAAAGCTGGGCGGCCCGGTGTGGGTGGTCAAGGCGCAGATCCACGCAGGTGGTCGCGGCAAGGGCGGTGGCGTGAAGCTGGGCAAGAGCCTGGATGACGTGAAGGCGCTTTCCGAGCAGATCCTGGGCATGCAGCTGGTCACGCACCAGACCGGCCCGGAAGGCCAGAAGGTTCGCCGCCTCTACATCGAAGAAGGCGCGGACATCAAGAACGAGCTGTACGTCTCGCTGGTGACCGACCGTGGCACCCAGAAGGTGGCGTTCATCGCTTCGAGCGAAGGCGGCATGGACATCGAGGAAGTGGCTCACGCCACGCCCGAGAAGATCATCACCGAGTACATCGACCCGCTGACCGGCATCACGACCGAGCAGTCCAAGAAGATTGCCGCGGCCATCGGCCTGAGCGGTGCTTCGGTGGACCAGGCCGTGGACCTGTTCGCCAAGCTGTACAAGTGCTACATGGACACCGACGCGTCGCTGGTTGAAATCAACCCGCTGAACTGCGACTCCAAGGGCAACCTGGTTGCGCTGGACGCCAAGTTCAACTTCGACGCCAACGCGCTGTTCCGTCACCCGGAAATCGTGGCCTATCGCGATCTGGACGAAGAAGATCCGGCTGAAGTCGAAGCTTCGAAGTTCGACCTGGCCTACATTTCGCTGGAAGGCAACATCGGCTGCCTGGTGAACGGTGCCGGCCTGGCCATGGCCACCATGGACACCATCAAGCTGTTCGGCGGCGAGCCGGCCAACTTCCTGGACGTGGGCGGTGGCGCCACGGCCGAGAAGGTCACCGAAGCCTTCAAGATCATGCTGAAGAATCCCGACGTGAAGGGCATTCTCGTCAACATCTTCGGCGGCATCATGAAGTGCGACACCATCGCTGAAGGCGTGATCACGGCTTGCAAGGCCGTCAATCTGTCTGTGCCGCTGGTCGTGCGCATGAAGGGCACCAACGAAGAGCTGGGCAAGAAGATGCTGGCCGAGTCCGGCCTGCCCATCATCTCCGCCGACACCATGGCCGAAGCCGCGACCAAGATCGTCGCTGCCGTCAAGTAAGCCGAAGACCCAGCCAAGGAATACGACATGAGCATCTACATCAACAAGGACACCAAGGTCATCACCCAGGGCATCACGGGCAAGACCGGTCAGTTCCACACCCTGGGCTGCCAGGCTTACGCGAACGGCAAGAACGCGTTCGTGGCCGGCGTGAACCCCAAGAAGGCCGGTGAGAAGTTCTCCGAGATCCCCATCTACGGTACGGTCAAGGAAGCTGCTGCCCAGACCGGCGCCACCGTGTCGGTGATCTACGTGCCGCCCGCCGGTGCTGCTGCTGCCATCTGGGAAGCCGTCGAGGCCGACCTGGACCTGGCCATCTGCATCACCGAAGGCATCCCCGTGCGCGACATGCTGGAAGTGCGCAACAAGATGCGCGCCAAGGAAGCCGCCGGCGGCAAGAAGACACTGCTGCTGGGCCCCAACTGCCCTGGCCTGATCACCCCCGAAGAGATCAAGATCGGCATCATGCCCGGTCACATCCATCGCAAGGGTCGTATCGGTGTGGTGTCCCGTTCCGGCACGCTGACCTATGAAGCCGTGGCTCAACTGACCGATCTGGGTCTGGGCCAGTCCTCCGCCGTCGGTATCGGTGGTGACCCCATCAATGGTCTGAAGCACATCGACGTGATGAAGGCCTTCAACGACGATCCGGATACGGACGCCGTGATCATGATCGGTGAGATCGGTGGTCCGGACGAGGCCGAAGCCGCTCGTTGGTGCAAGGCCAACATGAAGAAGCCGGTGGTCGGTTTCATCGCCGGCGTCACCGCCCCTCCCGGAAAGCGCATGGGCCACGCCGGCGCGCTGATCTCCGGCGGCGCTGACACCGCTGATGCCAAGCTCGCCATCATGGAAGAGTGCGGTTTCACGATCACGCGCAACCCGTCGGAAATGGGCAAGCTGCTCAAGGGCCTGCTGTAAAAAGGACAGGTCCCTGTGGCTGAGGGCCTCCGCCGGGCCGCCCCAAAGAAGGGGTGATCCGGAAGGCGGGGTAACCCGCAAGGGCTCTGAGTGACACAGGAAAAACCTGTTGCGGCGTCTGATGCGTAATTCCACGCATCGGAGAGCCAGGGGGGTGACGCGGACAATGCGTCAGCTTCCGCCGACGATTCAGGAGGGGCCTTGTGCCCCTCTTGTCATTGGTGCCCCCAACCGCTTTTATCTGGGTGCTACGTTTCCGCGCCGCGCCCAGCAGGTCTTCGCATATGGACATGCTTCTCCACGCCCCGTTCTGGCTGGCGGTTCTCCAGATCATCGCGATCGACATCCTGCTCGGCGGCGACAACGCCGTGGTGATAGCGCTTGCCTGCCGCAAGCTGCCGCCCAAGCTGCGCACCCAGGGCATTCTGTGGGGCACGGCCGGCGCCATCGTCCTGCGGGTGGTGCTGATCTTCTTCGCGCTGCAGCTGCTGCAATTGCCCTTCCTGAAGCTGGTCGGTGGCTTGCTGCTGTTCTGGATCGGCATCAAGCTGATCCTGCCGGAGGACGAAGAAGACCATGCCAACATCCAGGCCAGCGACAAGCTGTGGGCGGCCGTCAAGACAGTGATCGTGGCCGACTTCGTCATGTCGCTCGATAACGTGATTGCCATCGCGGGCGCGGCCGAAGGTGCGGGCCATGGCCATCAACTGATCCTGGTGATCTTTGGCCTGCTGGTCTCCATTCCCATCATCGTCTGGGGCAGCCAGTTGGTCATCAAGTTGATGGACCGCTACCCCACCGTGATCGTCCTGGGCGCCATGTTGCTGGGTTGGATTGCGGGTACCATGCTGGTGACCGACCCGGCCCTGAGTGGCTGGGTCCCCAGCCAGCCTGGTAGCAAGCCGGGCACGACCGTGGTGGTGACCTGGCTGCAATACGGTGCTGGCGTGCTTGGCGCACTGCTGGTGTTGGGGGTCGGCAAGGCCCTGGCCAGCCGTCGCCCGTCCGAAGCCTGACGAAAGGTCAGCCATGTCATGAGCGCTGCTGGGTTCTTCAAGCGACTGCTGGGTCGAGCGGCCCCGCGGTCTGCGGATGATGATCCGCCCAGCGCGCTGCCGACCACTCAGCCCATGCCCCGGATGGCCAGCGCCAAGCTGGACAACTACGACCTGGGCGAAGAAATCGGCCGCGGCGCCATGGCGATGGTTCACCAGGCCGTGGACCGCCGCAACGGCTTGGCTGTTGCCATCAAGCGTCTCTCCCTGCAGCGGGAGTTCGCCCCCGAGGACCTGCTGGACGTTCGAGAGCGCTTCATGCGCGAGGCCAGTGCCGCGCAGCATCTTGAGCACCCGGACATCCTGCGCGTGCTGGATGCCGGCGAGAGTGGTGGCGACACCTGGATTGCGATGGAGCTGGTGGTCGGCCACGACCTGAGCCACCACACCCGGGCCGCTCAGCGCTTGCCCCTGAGGGAAGTGCTGCTGCTGGTGGCCCGCCTGGCGCGGGCGCTGCATTACGCCCACAGCCATGGCGTGGTGCACCGCGACATCAAGCCTGCCAATGTCATGCTGGACCGGCCATCGGGCAGCGTGAAGATCATGGACTTCGGCATCGCCCGCGTGGCGGACGGTAGCCGAACCCGGACCGGCTTGGTGCTGGGAACGCCGTCCTACATGTCCCCGGAACAACTGGCTGGCCTGAAGGTGGATGGTCGCAGCGACCTGTATTCTTTAGGCGTCATGTTGTTTCAGCTTTTGACAGCGCACTTGCCTCATCAGTCGGACTCCATGGCCGCACTGATGCAGCAGATTGCCACCCAACGCCCACCCGACGTGCGGCAGTTCCGACCGGAATTGCCCGAATCCCTGGCCATGGTGCTGGCGCTTTCCCTGGAAAAACGGCCTGAGCTGAGGTATCAATCGGGCGAACAGCTGGCCCAGGATCTGGAAGCCGTGCTGGCGGAAGTGCCGGCGGAACTGGCGGGCAGTACCGGCAACCCGCCTGACATCCCATCGACCCATTCCCCTGGCTCGGCGTCAACATCCCCCGGAAGTGGTAGCGCAGACCGCACCGTTGATGGTGCTGAAGCGACAACCCCCCCGACAACGGGGCTGGCTTTCGAGGAAACTTTACGCCTTCACACTGGAGACGCGGTGCACAATCATCCTCCCCCAGCCGATCCCGCCAGCAAGACATGACCCTGGAGTTCTTCAGCGCCACCGACACCGGACGCGTGCGCGACAACAATGAAGACTCGATCGCCCTGGAACCCGGTGTGGGGCTGGCGGTGCTGGCAGACGGCATGGGCGGCTACAACGCCGGGGAGGTGGCCAGCCAGATGCTGACCTCCTTCATCAAGGCGGAGTTGGGCAGGTGGCTGGCGGAGGCCGGCCAGCATGCGTCCGACGCGGACGTGCGGCGGGCCATGGATATCTGCGTGGACAACGCCAACCGGGCGATATTCAACGCCGCCAATACGAATCCCCGATATGCCGGAATGGGCACCACCTTGGTGGTGGCGGTTTTCCGGGAGCAAAGTGTGCTCATGGGGCACGTGGGCGATTCCCGCGCCTACCGGCTGCGTGACGGTCAGCTGGTGCAAATGACCAGAGACCATTCGTTACTGCAAGAGCAGATCGATGCTGGTCTGCTTACGCCTGAAGAGGCGGTGTTTTCCAGCAACAAGAATCTGGTGACACGGGCTGTGGGGGTGGAAGACACCGTCATGCTGGAAATCCACCAGCATGAACTGCAACCCGGTGACCAGATTCTGCTGTGCAGCGATGGGCTGTCTGATATGGTGGATGACGCCTCTGTGGGTCAGATCCTGCAGAGTCACGCAGACCTTCCTGAGGCAGCACAGGCGCTGGTGGACGCCGCCAATGACATGGGCGGCAAGGATAATATTGCGATCGTTCTGGTTCGCGCGGAAAGTCGTACCAAGCCGTGGGCGTGGTGGCCCTTCAGTCGTAACCACGGGCGTCGCTGAGCGCGCCATCACAACTATAGACAGGACACGAGGTCAAAGATGGGCAAACTGGTGGTTTCGCTCGACGGTGTGGTGATCAAAGAGGTGCAGGTCACCAAGGACAAGACCACACTGGGTCGGCGCCCCTACAACGACATCGTGATCGACAATCTGGCGGTCAGCGGCGAACACGCCGTGATGCAGATGGTGGGTTCGGATGTCTTTATTGAAGACCTCAACTCGACCAACGGTACCTACATCAATGGCAAGGCTGTCAAAAAGCAGTTGCTGTCGCATGGGGACGTGATCGAGGTCGGCAAGTACAAGATCAAGTATCTGGTCGAGGACAACGCCGATTACGAAAAAACCATGATCCTGCGCCCGGGCCAATCCGCCCCGAGCAGCGGTTTTGGCCTTCCCTCGTCGTTCGGTGGGCTGAGCGGCGGTGCCGGTGCCACAACGGCTGCGCCGGCGGCTATCAAGGTGCTCAATGGCCCGGCGGCTGGCCGCGAGGTGGCCCTGAGCAAGGTGGTCACGACCGTGGGCAAGCCCGGCGTGCAGGTGGCCTCCATCACCAAGCGGCCCAGCGGTTATGTGTTTGCCCATGTGGAAGGCAGTGTCCGTCCTGTGGTGAACGGCGCGCCGTTGGCAGCCGAGTCCGTACCGCTCAAGAACGGCGACGTGATTGAGCTGGCCGGCACCCAGATGCAGTTCATGCAGGGCTGACCCAAGGGCGCGCTCCCCGCCATTGAATGGGCCCAGAGCGCGCTACCGCACGCTGGACAGCGGTATCCCACCAGGGGCGCGCGTTGTAGGGCGTTTGCCTACACGTGGAGGTTTTCACGGCATCCCGTTGGGAAGTCGTAACCTAAGGCAAAAAGCCGGGGAATCTCCAATTCAGCGCTTAGCAAGCGCCGAGGGTGGCCCTACAGTGAGCGCATGAAGATTCGCGTGCTCGGGTGCGCCGGTGCCATGGCGGCCGGGCACAAAACCACTTCCTTTCTGCTCGACGACGATGTGCTCATCGACGCCGGCAGCGGCGTGGGCGAGCTGTCGCTGGAAGCGATGGCGCGGATTGACCACATCTTTGTCTCGCACTCCCACCTGGATCATGTGCTGTCCATCGGGCTGCTGGCCGACACGGTGCAGCGCCGCCGCGCGCAAGAAGGCCGTCCGGCCGTGCAGGTGCATGCGCTGCCGCAGACGCTGAAGGCGCTGAAGGACCACATCTTCAACGGCGTGATCTGGCCCGACTTCACCCGGTTGCCAACCATTGAGAAGCCAGCACTGACTTTCCATGAGTTCGCCATCGGCGATCGTCTGGACATCGGGCGTGGTCGGGAGATCGAGGTGCTGAGTGCGGCTCACACCGTGCCAGCCGTGGGTTTTGCGGTGAACCCGGGTTCGGGTGCGCACTGGGTGTTCACGGGGGACACGGGGCCGAATCCGGCGCTGTGGAAGCGCCTGGGTGAGCTGAAGCTTTCCGATCTGGTGATCGAGTGCGCGTTTGGCAACGATGAGTGTGAGCTGGCTGGTATCAGCCAGCATCATTGCCCCATCACGTTGGGTGAAGAGCTCACCAAGCTGAAGACACCGTCGGTGCGGGTGCACATCACCCACATCAAGCCGGGCGAGCGGGCCGCCGTGATGGCCGCCGTGGAAGCCCTGAAGTCCGCGCATCGGGTGACGGCGCTGGAGCATTTCCAGGAATTCGAGCTGGGTTGAAGACCCGAGCAAGCGCCCGAAGGCCCCTGACACTTTGTGGCCTCTCGTCTGTATAGCGACCAAGCTGGGCAGTGCTGAGGGGCGCAATTTGTCACATTACTGACAAGCACGCGGCGCTTTGCCTCTGGACGGCGGGGGAATGAAGACGTACTTGAGGCTGGCATGGCCCCTGCAATACGGGTGATCTCACTGACCCGCTGGCGCCACCATGAAACGCACCCAACAAGGCTTTACCCTCATCGAACTGATCATCGTGGTGGCCATCATCGGCATCCTCGCAGCGATCGCGCTGCCCTCCTATTCGGACTACACCAAGAAGACCAAGATCACGGAGGTGATGCTGGCACTGACGCCGCCCAAGGCGCAGGTGCTGGAGTACGTCAACTCGGCGTCCTCGTTCCCGACGGCAGATCAACTGAATCTGTCGGCGCAGTCCAGCAAGTATGTCCAGAGCGTGACCTATGAGAAGGCCAGCGAGAGCGAAGTCTCCATTACCGCCCAGGTCCGTGCCGGTTCTATCAGTTCGGACCTGGACGGGACGCAATTGGTCCTCACGGGCAAGACTGGCGGCGCCGGCCTGACAAATGCGGCTGTGGACTGGACGTGTGCTGGAACCATTCCGGACAAATACCTCACGGTCGCGTGCCGCTCGGCAAGCTGAACCTGTGAAAGTGGCCCCAAAGGCCCTTCCGCAGTATCGGAAATCGCAATTTCGTTCGACCAGCGATCAACAAAAATGACACTTTTGGTCGTATGTCGCCCGTCTTGCGAACTTTGTTCATTTCCAGACAAAAATAGTCACTTGCAAATCCCCAGTCGCGGACAGTTCGTGCGGTAGCGCACATCAAATCACCTGAACCGCGCTGGCATGAGCTCTGCGATCAGAAGGGATGTCTCTACCGACCCCTCCCTTCTTTCCTAGGAGTTCTCTATGAAGCGTACTTTCCAAAAGGGTTTCACCCTGATCGAACTGATGATCGTTGTGGCGATCATCGGCATCCTGGCCGCTGTGGCTCTGCCGGCTTACTCCGACTACATGAAGAAAGCCAAGATCAGCGAAATCGTGCTGGCTCTGTCGGCTTTTAAGAACCCGATTCAGGAATACCTGACGACCAACGCCCACCTGCCGACCGTGTCGGAACTGGGCGCCAGCGGCACCAGCAAGTACGTGAAGACGATCGCTTACACCCCGACTGGCAACACGGGCGCGGGCACTAGCGCCAGCGACACCGACACGGCAACTCTGACAGCAACGGCTCAAAACATCGGGTCCGGCGTTGACAACGCAACATTGACCCTGGTGGGCACCGTGAGCGCTTCGTCGCTGACCCTGGCCTGGGTGTGCGGCACGAACGCCACGATTCCCAACCAATACCTGAGCGCCTCCTGCAAGCGCACCTAATTGCTTCGAACACTCTGATACAAGGGGGCCCTTTTTGGGCCCCTTTTTCATTTTTGGTCCTTCAGGGTGACCAAATTCGTCACGGATTCAAGCGACGAAGTCAAAAAAGTCGTGACGTAGATCACGATCTCTGGTCCTGGAGAGGCTGGCACGCCTCCTGCGCAATGTCGGGAGTCTCACCCCTCACCTCTTTAGGAAATTTATGAAGCGCACTCTGCAAAAGGGTTTCACCCTGATCGAACTGATGATCGTCGTGGCGATCATCGGTATTCTGGCTGCCGTGGCTCTGCCGGCTTACTCTGACTACATGAAGAAGGCCAAGATCAGCGAACTGGTGCTGGCTCTGTCGGCTTTCAAGAACCCGATTCAGGAATACCTGACGACCAACGCCCACCTGCCGACCGTGTCGGAACTGGGCGCCAGCGGCACCAGCAAGTACGTGAAGTCGATCGTTTACGCCCCGACCGGCGACACTGCCGCAGGCGCTACCGCCACCGACGCCGACACGGCAACCCTGACGGCAAAGGCTCAAAACATTGGCTCCGACGTTAACGAACAAACGTTGACCCTGGTGGGCACTGTGAGCGCCTCGTCGCTGACCCTGGCCTGGGTGTGCGGCACGAACGCCACGATCCCCAACCAATACCTGAGCGCTGCTTGCAAGCGCACCTAAGCAGGCTTTCTGCTTAAGTTCAAAGGGAGCCTCCGGGCTCCCTTTTGTCTTGGGCCTCTGCTTTAATGCGCGGGACCTGCCAGACCTCTGCCACCTTGCTTATGAACCGAACCGCTGTTGGGGCTGCCTGTCTGCCTTGGGGAATCCCGATTGCCTATCCCTTGTTGGGTATGGGGCTGGCAGCCCACGACTTTGCCCGTGGGGTTCAGTTGGCGTTGCTCCTGCTGGCATCAACGTGTTGGGCTTGGCACGGGACCAGAGTCCAGCTTCGGCAAAACTCACGATGGTCCACGCTCATTGTCAGCGGCACGCTGGTCGTTCTGGTCTCAGCTTCGACGTTACTGTCTGCCTATCCCACCATCGCTCTGCGCGAACTGCTGATCTTCGTTGGGCTGTGGGCATGGGCGCAAACCATGGCCAACGCGATGGCCAATACGCAAACGCGCAGAGCCGTTCTAAGGACCCTGGTGCTTGGTGCAATGGCACATTCGGTCCTGGTGCTTCTGCTACTGGCGGTGTCAGTTCTCGAAGGCAACCTGAGCGAACCTTGGGCTGCACTGGTCGGCTTCGATAATCCTCGCTTCCTGAATCACGCACAAACCGTTGCATTGCCGCTTGTCGCCATCGTCTCCGCCGATGACAGCTCGAAGCGGTGGCGGCAGTTGGCCTGGGCGACACTGGTGCTGGGCGGCATGCTGCTGTTCATCACGTATGGACGCGCCACATTGTTAGCATTGCTCTTGGGGCTGCTCGCGGGGCTATGGGCATTTGGCCGGCGTGGCTTGCCGTATGCGCGACGTACCGTCCCCCCCACGATCGTGGGCATGCTGTTGATGTGGGTGTGTTATTTGCTGTGGTTTCGACCGGCCGGCTACGTCATAGACCCGGACCAGTTCGCCCATGTCCATTACCGGGACTATCTCATCGGCCAGGCCGTCAAATTGTGGCAAACATCCCCTTGGCTCGGCGTCGGACCGATGCATTTCTCGCATTGGTACAACGGCGAAGCTGCGCATCCGCACGACCTCTACTTCCAACTGCTCGCGGAGTATGGGGCACCGGCCACGATCCTGATCCTGTTGGGGGCCGGCCGCTGGTTCGCAGCTTCTCTTAGAGCATTGCGTACGCTGCCAGAGCAACACACCAATGTCGGTGTCGGCCTTTGGGGCGCCTTGATCGGCATCGCTGTAGACGCCGCGTTCTCTGGCAATTTCGTGATGCCCGTGTCCCAGCTCTGGATCGCCATGGCTATCGCCATGGTCCTGGCCATGCGCGCAGATAAGCGCACAAATGCCGCACCTGCGTCGGGTATCGCCACTTCATCGACCTGGTCTCGCGCTCGGGGGGGCTTACCATGGCTGGTTGTTGCAGCCATGCTGTGGATGACAGTGCAGAGCTACCGCGAAGTGCTGCACAGTTCCCAGCCGACCCTCGGTACGTCCGGCGCGGTGCATGCAGCGCATGGCGAGACAACCAATCCCAACCCACGCTTCTGGATCATTGGCTGGTTTTGACTCTTATGAATTGGCATCATCGACTCCGCGCCGCTGGCATTCATCTGATCTCGTCGTTGGCGGTGGCCGCCATCGCAGCATCGGTGGTGCTTTTTGTCTGGTATCCCTGGCCCTACCGAATCGTGTCGGGCGGGGAGAACCTGCTGTTCATCCTGATGTCGGTGGACGTGGTCATCGGCCCGATGTTGACGCTGGCCGTATTCAACCTCAACAAGCCGCGCAAAGAACTGCGGCGAGACCTGGCCATCATCGTTACGCTGCAGTTGTGCGCGTTGGGTTATGGGCTCCATGCGGTGTACTTGGCACGTCCAGTCGTGCTGGCATTGGAAGTGGATCGCTTCCGCGTTACATCGGCCATTGAAGTGGTAGAGACCGAGCTGCCCCAGGCCGCAGCGGAATTCCGCTCGTTGTCGATGACCGGACCACGTCTGGTTAATACCGCCACGCCGCGGGAGGATCAACGGCTTGAGGCCATCGTCATGGGCATGAATGGCGCCGATCTCGGCGCGCGTCCCACCTACTGGCGGGCCTGGGACGATGAAGCCCGCCGTCAGGCGCTCAAGGTGGCCCATCCGGTGGACGACTGGTTGGCCAAGCACCCACAGGAGGGCGTAGCTGTTGTCGAGGCCATCAGCCGCACTGGCCAGCCGGCGCAGAACTTGGTGTATGTCCCCATGTTGGCCCACCGCATGGACTGGTCGGTGCTGCTGAACAAGACCTCGGGAGACCCCGTCGGTTTTGCGCCCATCAATAATTTCTGATTGCATCAGGCGGGCCTAGATCGTCCGAGCCTCAAACGACATGTCCATTGCTGCGTCGACCTCTGCTATGCATCGCCACCCTGTCACGCTAGTCGGACTGTTTATCGGTGTCGTGCTGGCACCGCTGTTCGCCTACAGTGACCTGCCTGCGCCATCGATGTACAACCAGCTCCTGGCCATCTTCGGCTTCGGCCTGGTGCTGATTGGTTTGAGCCTCGGTGGGGCATTGCACGCAGGTTGGCGCTTGCTGGATGGGGGCAGCCTCCTGCTGTTGCTGCTGTTGCTGATCACCCTGTTATCGCCGGTAACGCACGGTGCACCGCTATCTGGGGTACTGAGTTGCGGAGCGCTGTTGGTGACCGCCTTCCTCACCCTGCAGGCGGCGCGTGCGGTGCGGTGGGAAATGCGCGAAGACATATTGACCATGTTCAGCTTGGCGCTCGTGCTGGCAGGTCTGCTGAGTACCGTCGTGGGGGCGGTCCAGTTCTTCCAGCCCGGCTGGACAGACGATCTCTTTATTGCCCATACCAACAATGAAGGTCGTGCCGTGGGCAACGTGCGCCAGCCCAATCAGTTGGCCAGCCTGCTGTTGTGGAGCTGTGTAGGCGCTGTGTGGCTGGCCCAGAGCGGCTGGCTGGCACGCCGGCTTGGCACACCCAGGCGCGCCGTCGTTGCGCTGGGTGTCTTGCTGTGGCTACTGGTGCTGGGCATCCTTTTCAGTGCCTCTCGCACGGGCACCATTGGCATTTTGCTCGTGGTGATCTGGGCCCTTGTTGACGCGGTGCTCGCCCGCTCCGGCAGGGCACGTCTCACGCGCAGTGTGCGCATCGCCATCCTGTTGATGCCGGTGATGTGGGGCCTTGGCTGGTGCTTTGTGTCGTGGTGGGCTGAGACTCATGGCTTGGCCTTCTTCGGCCAGACGCGCCTCACCACACAAGGTGCTCAATCGCAAGAACGCCTGATGATCCTGCGGGACACCTTTGAACTGGTGAAGCAGTATCCATGGGCCGGAACGGGGTGGGGTCAGTTCAATTTCGCTTGGACAATGACGCCGTTCCCGCATCGCTATACCGCCTTTGTAGACCACACCCATAACGTGTTCCTGCAGTTCGTGGTGGAGCTTGGGGTGCCGTTGGGCGCCGTCGCATCGCTGCTGCTGCTGGCAGCCGCCGGTTTGGCAGCATGGAGAAGCGTGACAGATCGTCAGGGTGCCGCCGTCTGTGCGTTCATGATTGTGTTGGTTATCGGCCTCCACAGTCAGTCCGAGTACCCGCTCTGGTACGCGTACTTCCTTTTGCCGACGGCATTCGCCTATGGGCTCTGCGTGCTGCGCAATCCTGCAGAGCGTCCCGTGCGAGATCCTAAGGAAGATACCCCGGTACAGCGCAAGGACTTCGCGCTTGCAGGTGTCCTGATGGTGATTCTGGTGCCGTGGGCAGTGATCGACTATCTGACCATCGTCCATATCTATTCACCACGGCCTGGTGCCGCCCCGCTGGTCGAGCGACTGGCCGCAGGTGATGGCTCCCCGTTGTTCGACCTCCATGCGGATCACGCCATTGCGACGGTGCTACCGCCGGGTCCCCTGGCACTGCAAGCGGCGCACAAGGCCAGTCACCGCCTTATCGACGCCCGTCTCATGGTCGCCTGGGCCCGTTCGCTGAACGCCGCGGGCCAGACTGACAAGGCTCGTTACCTGGCCGACCGCCTGCGGGAATTCCATCATCCGCTGGGAGATGCGTTCTTCAAGGAATGCGAGCTGGCTGAAGAGGCGCACACGACGCTGCCGTTCCAGTGCACACCACCATCGCGTAACTACCTGCCCAGCGAAATGCGTTGATCGTTAGGGCTCTCAGGAAGGTTTAGAGTTCCGCCCTGTCTGCCCGACCTGGACCCCTCATGACGATCGCCGCGACGACGCCGGCCTCTGCCGCTCCCGATTCGACGCCTGACGCTGCCGCTGCGGCCCATGCTGCGGCAACGCAAGCGGCCGCCCCCGCTGGTCACCGCCACCCCCTCACCCTCCTCGGCCTGCTGATCGGCGTCACCCTGGCGCCGATGCTCGCCTTCAACCAGACACCGTCCGCCACGCTCTACAACCAGTTGCTGGCCTTCTTCGGTTTCGGCCTGGCGTTGATCGGCCTGGGCGTTGGCGGCGCGCTGCAACGCGGCTGGCGGTTGGACGGTGTGAGCATCGCCTTGCTGGTGATGCTGGCGGTGGCCCTGTCCGCCCCCGTCATCAACGACCTGCCGTGGTCCATGGCCCTGGCCGGCGGGGCCATGCTGTTCGGGGCCTGGGTGCTGGTGCAGACCGCGCGCGCTGTCCGCGAAGATCAGCGCGAATCCATCCTCACCCTGTTCTGCCTGGCCCTTGTCACTGCCGGCCTGCTCAGCGTCGTTGTCAGCTTCGTCCAGTTCTTCATTCCCTCATGGGCCGATGGCAATGTCATCGCCCGCACCGGCCTGGCAGGCCGGGCCGTGGGCAACATGCGCCAGCCGAACCATCTGGCCAGCCTGCTGCTCTGGAGCTGTGTTGCTGCCGTGTGGTTGGCCCAGGGCGGTTGGCTCGAACGGCGCCTGCGGGGGGGCGTGCGCGCTGCCGTCGCCTTGGGGGGGCTGTTGTTCCTCTTTGTGCTGTGTGTGCTGTTCAGCGCATCGCGCACCGGCTTCATCGGCGTTGGCCTGCTGGCCCTCTGGGGCTGGACTGAATTGCTGCTGGCCTGGGGGCGCCCCGCCGCCGCCCGCTTGCGCAAAGGGCCGCGTATCGTGCTGGCGCTCACCCCCGTCATGTTTGCGGCCAGTTGGGGCCTGGTCCGCTGGTGGACCCATGCCAGTGGCCACGCCTTTGGCGCAGAGTCCCGCCTGAGCGATGAAGGCGCGGGCTCGCCATCCCGGCTCGCGATCCTGCGCAACACCTGGTCGCTGCTCAAGCAGCACCCCTGGACCGGCACCGGCTGGGGCGACTTCAATTTCGCCTGGACCATGACGCCCTTCCCGGACCGTCCGGTCGCCTTCTTCGATCATTGCCACAACATCGTGCTTCAGCTGCTGGCGGAAATGGGCTGGCCGCTGGGCCTGTTGGTGATCGTGCTGCTGGTGGTGGGTTTTGTAGTCGCCGGCCTCCGCGGCCATGCGGACCGCCGCGGGGCGGGCTTGTGCGCCTTCATGATCGTGCTGATGATCGGGCTGCACAGCATGTCGGAATATCCGCTCTGGTATGCCTACTTCCTGCTGCCGGCAGCATTTGCCTTGGGCCTGTGTTTCGTGCGGCCGGCCAAAGGCGACACCGTGAGTGCCGATGCCGTCTCGGCCCCCGCAGCCGCGGTGGCATCCGTGGCATCCCCGCGGGCCAAGCGCTGGGACCTGGTCACCCTCGGCGCCATCACCGTGTTGCTGGTGCCTGTGACGGTCTGGGACTACCTGCGCATCGTGCACATCTACGCGCCGCCGCAGGGCGCGGCCTCGCTGGAGGAGCGGATGGCCATCGGCCAGCGCTCGCCGCTGTTTGACCTGCAGGCGGACTACGCGTTGGCGACCGTACTGCCCCCGGGCGCAGAGGCCCTGGTGGCGGCGCAGCGCACAGGCCACCATCTGATCGACACGCGGCTCATGGTCGCCTGGGCGCGTTCTCTCGCGGCAGTGGGCGAGACCGACAAGGCGCGCTTTGTCGCTCAGCGTCTCAAGGAATTCCGCAATCCGGTGGGCGACGAGTTCTTCGCGGAATGCAAGGCACTGGAGACAGTCAAGCTCGACCCGCGCCCGTTCCAATGTGACCCACCGTCGCGGGTCTACCAGTTCCAGGAAATGCGCTGACTCGGTTGGGGCTGGAGCGGGGCTGCCGCGGAACCGTGCCGAGGCCCTGGCGGGGCGCTCAGACCTGCGCCACCCAATCCCCCGACTTCCCGCCATGCTTCTCCAGCACCCGGATCTGCTCCATCACCATGCCGCGGTCCGCCGCCTTGCACATGTCGTAGACGGTGAGCAGCCCGACCTGCACGGCGGTCAGCGCTTCCATTTCCACACCGGTGCGGCCCAGGGTCTCCACCTGGGCGATACACACCACCGCGCTGGCCGCTTCGTCGACCTCGAATTCGATCGCGACCCGCGTGATGGGCAGCGGATGGCACAAGGGAATCAGGTCTGAAGTCCGCTTCGCGGCCTGGATGGCGGCGATGCGGGCCACACCCAGCACGTCTCCCTTTTTTGCCTCGCCTTTCATGATCAAGGCCAAGGTCTCTGGCAGCATACGGATACGTCCCGCGGCGCGAGCGATGCGGTGGGTGACATCCTTGCCGGCAACGTCCACCATATGGGCCTGGCCCTCGGCGTCAAAATGGGTGAGAGGCGAGCTCATAAATAGGGCAACAATCGCGAAACCGTCATAGCGCCATGATAGATCGTGGTCTTGGAGATGCTTTGAAGCGAGTGAATTCCAGCGTGCCCACTTCCCGGGGTGGTGCTTCTTCCGTCAGCCGTGGCCGGCGGTGCCTGGCGGCCCTGTTGAGCGTCACGCTGCTCAGCCAGAGCGTATGGGCGCAGGTGAACCTGCCGGCCCTCGGAGATTCCGTGTCCGCCGAGGTGAGCATCGGTGCGGAGAAGAAGCTGGGCGACCAGGTCATGCGCCAGATCCGCCCCGATCCCGATTTCATCGACGACCCCCTGCTGCTCGAATATGTACAGGGCACCTTCAACCCGTTGGTGAAGGCGGCGCGCCGCCTCGGCAATATCAGTGACGACACCGCCGACCGCTTTGCGTGGGAAGTCTTCCTGGTGCGAGACAAGTCGGTCAACGCCTTCGCACTGCCCGGCGGTTATATCGGCGTGCACCTGGGCCTGATCGCCATGACCGGCGCGCGGGATGAACTGGCCTCAGTGCTGGGGCACGAGCTCTCGCACATCACGCAGCGCCACATTGCGCGCAGCATCATCGGGGATTCACGCAACTCCATGCTGGCCACGGCCGGCATGATCCTGGGCATCCTGGCCGCCGCCCGCAGCCGCAGCACGGATGGCGTCCAGGCGGCGGTGCTGGGTAGCCAGGCGGCGGCTGCGCAGGCCTCGCTGAACTTCTCGCGGGACATGGAGCGGGAGGCCGACCGGGTCGGCTTCCAGGTCATGACGCAGGCCGGTTATGCGCCCGCCGGCATGGCCAGCATGTTCGAACGCATGGAGCAGGCCTATCACCTGATGGATTCCGGCGCATACCCTTACTTGCGCAGCCACCCATTGACCAGCGAGCGTATTGGCGAGGCCCGCGCCCGCCTGGGCACCAATGCCGAAACCAAGCTGGTGGGCACCACCGAACACGCGCTGATGGCGGCGCGTTCCAAGGTGCTGATGGACCAGCGCGCCGAAGCCTGGCGCCAGTTGCAGGGCCTGGATGCCGGTGCGCGCCAGGGGGCCCGCACGGACCAGTTGGCCGCGCGCTATACCAGCGCGCTGGCCTCCATCAAGCTGCGGGACTTCTCCCGCGCCGAGGCCACGCTCAAGACCGCGGACGCCATCGCCGGCCTGCTGGGAGCGGACCCCGGCGCCCAGCGCATGATGGTCTTCCTCCACGCGGAGTTCGAGCTGGCCCGAGGCAAGCCCGCGGCGGGTTTTGCAGCGCTGGATGCCCTCAAGGGCGACCGTTCTCGTCCCATGCTGATGTTGAAGGCGGAACTGGCCAAGGCGGACGACCGCCCCGAGATCAAGCGCGACGTGGTGGATTCGCTGCAAACCTACCTGAGCCTGAACAGCGCCGATTCCCTGGGTTGGCAGGAGATTGCGCCGCTGTGGCAGCAACTGAACCAGCCCCTGCGCTCGGTGCGCGCGCAAGGCGAAGCCCGCGCCGCACTGGGTGATATCAACGGTGCCATCGACCGCATGCGCTCGGCGCTGAGGCAGTCGCGCAGCCGGGATTCGGACCAGATCGAAGCGTCGGTGATCGATGCCCGCCTGCGCAGCCTGCTGTATGAGCAACGCCAGATGCTGGCCGAGATGTACCCGCGGGGCGTGCCCGTCGGCGCCGAGCCCTGAGGCGACGGCACCAGCGGGAATCAAGCGGAGAATCAAGCGGGAATTCCTGGAATGCCCAAGGGCCTGGACGCCACAGCGCCAGGCCCTTTTTCTGTCTGGCGTATGGCTGCGGCTGCGCTTACTCGGCGTCCGGGAACAGCCGCTCCATCACGACATCGATCGCCATGCCACACAGGCTGTAGATCAGCGAGCCGATCAGCGCCGCTGCAAAGCCGGCGACCGTGAACCCATCCAGCACCGTGGCCGTGGCCCAGAACAGCAGGGCATTGATCACGAACAGGAACAGGCCCAGCGTCAGCAGCGTGACCGGCAGGGTCAGCAGCACCAGCACTGGCCGCAGGATGGTGTTGAACAGCCCCAGCACCAGCGCCGCAATCAAAGCCGTGGTGAAGCTCTTCACCTGCACGCCGGGGTAGAGATGCGCCACCAGCAGCAGGGCGCCGGCCAGCAGCAACCAACGGATCAAGGTCTTCATGCGCGCAGCATACCGGTAGCCGCAAGTAGAAAAAACCGAAGTTGCAACACTTGATGCATATGCATAATCCGAATCTTCCGAAAGGGGAGTAGTAACGCGGCGCCCCGCCGCGGCAGTGGTTCGTCAATACGTTGTCCTCGGACAGCCGGACGCTGCACCTGGAACCTGGATCTCCGCATCCTTCCTCCAGCCTTGCAAGACCTTTCGGCCGTTAGGCGCCTGTCCTCATCTGGCAGGCGGTTGTCTCGGTAATGGCGCAACATCCGCGGTAGCGCCAGACTTGCAAGGGGTTTCCATGAGCACGATCGTGCCAAGTTGGTTGTGGGCCGTCTTCGTCGGCATCGTGGTGCTGGCGCTCATTCTGGACTTTGTGGTGCTGCGCAAGCAGGGCGACCATGAGGTGTCCGTCAAGGAAGCGATCAATTGGTCCGCCGTCTGGGTGGCGCTCAGCCTGGCCTTCGCCGGCCTGCTCTGGTGGTCCGTCCGTGATGGCACGGGCAGCGTGGAGCTGGCCAACACCAAGGCCCTGGAGTTCATCACCGGCTATCTGATCGAGAAGTCGCTGGCGGTGGACAACATCTTTGTCTTCCTGATGATCTTCACCTACTTCGCGGTGCCCAGCGCCTACCAGAAGCGGGTGCTGATGCTGGGCATCATCGGCGCCATTGTGCTGCGCACGGTGATGATCCTGGTGGGCGGCTGGCTCATCGCACAGTTCCACTGGGTGCTTTATCTCTTCGGGGCCTTCCTGCTGATCACCGGCATCAAGATGTGGTGGGCCGCTGGCCAGGAGCCGGATCTGGAAAGCAACCCGGCCTTGAAGCTGCTGCGCAAGGTGCTGCCGGTGAGCCAGAAGTTCGACGGCGAAAAGTTCTTCACCATCGAAAACGGCAAACGCCTGGCAACGCCCATGCTGCTGGTCATTGCGCTGGTGGGCATGACGGACGTGATCTTCGCGGTGGACTCCATCCCCGCCATCTTTGCCATCACGGCCGACCCCTTCATCGTGCTGAGCTCCAACATCTTCGCCATCCTCGGCCTGCGCGCCATGTACTTCCTGCTGGCGGCCATGGCGTCCAAGTTCCATCTGCTGAGCTACGGCCTGGCGGTGGTGCTGGTGTTCATCGGCAGCAAGATGATGTTGATCGATGTGATCAAGATTCCGGTGCTGTTCTCGCTGGGAGTGGTGGTGGGCATCCTGGCCTTCACCATGTGGCTGAGCTTGCGTACCGCCCCTAAGTTGCCCGCGCAGCACGAGCCGCAGCAACTGACCTGATCTACGCGCTTTCCGCCACGGGCACCTTACCGGTGCCCGTTTTCGTTTTTCCGACGTGCAAGTTCAGTTTTCGTGGTGTGGTCACCACGTATCTATGTCATTCATGACATGAAGTCTTTGACATGGCCAAATGAGAATGACTAGCATCTAGCCCTTCGGTTCCGGCGACGGAATCTGAACGAGTTGCCGCCAGCCAGTCGTGAACACGGGGAGGGGCCTTGCATCAGGTGCGCCACAGAGCGCCGCCGGCAAGGCCGATTTGCACGTAGCCAGCAGAGCCGATTCGATCCATTTCTACAAGAAACTTCGGAGCTCTCTTCCCCATGGCTACGTACATCAAGAGCCGCAAGCACGCGGTGGCCCCCCTCGCTGCGCTCGCCGCGTCCTTCGCCCTGCCGCTGGCCGCGCAGGCAGACCCCGCCGCAGCACCGGCCGCGGCCGACACCGCACCCTCCGCCAGCAGCAGCACCTTCCTGCCCACGGTGAAGGTGGACGGTACCGCCACCTCCGACTACAAGGTCGACAAGAGCGCTTCCTCCAAGCTGACCCAGCCGCTGCTGGAAACGCCCAAGACCATCCAGGTGATCCGCAAGGAAGTGCTCCGTGAGCAGGGGGCGGTCTCCCTGGTGGAAGCCCTGCAGAACACCCCGGGCATCACGATGCAGTTGGGGGAGAACGGCAACACGTCCGCCGGCGACACCTTCCGGATGCGTGGTTTCTCCGCCAGTACGTCCACCTTCGTGGACGGTATCCGCGACCTGGGCGCTGTGACGCGCGACATCTTCAACACCGATCAGATCGAAGTGGTGAAGGGCCCCGCCGGGGCCGACACCGGCCGTGCTGCCAGCGCCGGCTACATCAACCTGATCACCAAGCTGCCGCAGGCCGACACCTTCATCGAAGGCACCGCCACCATCGGCGATGCCGATCGCAAGCGCGCCTCCGTTGACGTCAATCAGAAGCTGGGCGAGAACACCGCCGTCCGGCTGAACGGTGTGTGGCAGGACTTCGGCGTGCCGGGCCGCGACCAGGTCAAGAAGAAGACCTATGGCTTTGCACCCTCCGTGGCCTTTGGCCTGGGAACGCCCACCCGTTTCTATGTCTATTCGCAGCACGTGCGGCAGAACAACCTGCCCGACGGTGGCATTCCTTCGATCGGCTGGCCTGGCTACACGCTGGGCGCCACGTATACCGGTGCCGCGCGTGAAGCGCTGCTGGCCGCGCCCAAGGTGGACACCAGCAACTTCTACGGCAGCGTCCATGACTATGAGGACGTGAAGGCCGACATGGTCACCACCAAGCTGGAAATGGACCTGGGCAATGGCACCACCGTGCGCAATATCGCCCGTTATGGCCGCACCTTCATGGACCGCATGGTCACCGGTGTCAACACCATCACAGCGGTCACGCCTGCGGACCCCAGCACCTGGACCGTCAGCCGCTCGCGTCAGCGTGTCAATCAGACCAACGAGATCCTGACCAACCAGACCAGCCTGACCACCAGCTTCGCCACAGCCGGTGTCAAGCATGACTTGGCCACCGGGATCGAGCTGACCTACGAAAGCCAGGACAACCGCGCCTTCACGGCGACTGCCGCCGACCCGGCCAACCTCTACAACCCCAACCCCAATGTGCAACTGGGCGGCTCGGTCCGCAATACCGCTAGCGACACGTCCGGCAGCACCACCACCGAGGCCATCTACGCGCTCGACACGCTGGCACTGACCGAGGCGCTGAAGCTGACCCTGGGCCTGCGCAGCGACCACTACACCGCCAAGTACGCCACTGCGACCGCTGCCTTCAACACGTCCAAGTGGGTGACCAGCTGGAACACGGCGTTGCTGTACAAGCTGGCCGACAACGGTACCGTCTATGTGGCCGCTGCGAACTCGATCACCCCGCCCGGAGGCACCAACTTCCAGCTGGCGGCGACCGGCCAGCAATCCACCGCCGCCGACCCGCAGGAAACCCAGAACTACGAGTTGGGCACCAAGTGGGACCTGTTGAACAAGCGGCTGAACCTGACGGCGGCGCTCTACCGCAGCGACAACGACGGCCAGGTCAGCGTGGACTCCGTGACCGGCGTTGCCACGCAAGGCGGCAAGACCCGCGTGCAGGGCATTGAACTGGCCGCCGTGGGCCAACTGACCAACTTCTGGCAGGTCACGGCCGGTGTCCAGACCATGAACACCAAGCAGATCAACCAGCGTTCCGCGAATGCCACCACTGGTGTGCAGACGCAGACGGATGGCGTGCAGTGGTCGCCGAAGTGGTCCGCCACCTTGTGGACCTCCTATCAGTGGGGTGACATCACCGTGGGTGGCGGTGTCAGCCACACCGCCGAACAAAAGCGGGTGGTCACGGTGGCCGCGCCTGCCAGCACCGGCCTGGCAACGCTGCCGGCCTATACGGTCGCCAACGCCATGGCCGCCTACCGCGTCAACAAGAATGTCAGCCTGCAGCTGAACGTCACCAACCTGTTCGACAAGGAATACATGTCTTCGTTGAACAATGGTGGCAGCCGCCTGACCCTGGGCGCTCCTCGTGCCGTGAGCCTCTCCGCCAACATCGGTTTCTGAGCTTCATGGTGTAGGGTTTGCAGGCCTGCCCCCGCCAGCAGTCATGGCGGGGGCAGGCCTTTGTGCCATTGCAGCTGCCGATATTTCGAGAACCACATGCTTCTTCACATCCCTGAAGTGCTCAGCAAGGAGGACGTCCGCGAGATGCGCCGCCTGCTCGATGCCGCCGACTGGACCGACGGTCGGGCCACCGTGGGTGAACAGGGGGCCAAGGTCAAGCAGAACCGGCAGATGCCGGCGGACCACCCGGTGGCCAAACAGATCGCGGAACACATCCAGCAGGTGCTGAAGCGACACCCGCTGTTCATCTCCGCCGCCTTGCCGCTGCGCACGCTGGAGCCGCTGTTCAACCGCTATGAAGGGGGCGAGCACTACGGCTTCCATGTGGACGGTGCCATCATGCGCCAGCAGGGCTCGTCGCAGCCGCTGCGCAGCGATGTCTCCACCACGCTCTTCCTGTGCGAGCCGGAGGAATACGAAGGCGGCGAGCTGGAGGTGGTGGACACCTACGGCACGCACGAAGTGAAACTGCCGGCCGGCGACATGATCGTCTACGCCAGCACCAGCCTGCACCGCGTCATGCCGGTCACCCGTGGCGTACGTGTCTGCGCTTTCTTCTGGACGCAGAGCATGATCCGCCAGGACTGGCAGCGCCACATGATGTTCGAGTTGGACCAGACCATTCAGCGCCTGCGGGCCACGCTGGGCGACAACGCCGAGACCACCACGCTGACCGGCCACTATCACAACCTGCTGCGGCTCTGGGCCGACACCTGATGTCCCAAGAGACCCCTTCCACGCCAGCCGCCGCCACCGCAACCCCTGCCGTCACCAAGGGCCCCGCAGCCCGCGCGGCCTGGCTCAAGACCCTGCATCAATGGCACTGGATCAGCTCCGCGCTGTGCCTGATCGGCATGTTGCTGTTTGCTGCCACCGGCATCACGCTCAACCACGCAGCCAGCATCGAGTCCAAGCCCACGGTGGTGAACCGCCAGGCGCAGGTGCCGGACACGCTGATGGCGGCTGTTCGCCCTGACGAGGGGAATGACCAGCACGGCAAGGCGGACGCGAGGAGCAAGGACCAGAAGGTCGCCCTGCCCACGCCGCTGCGCGACTGGCTCAGCCAGGCCCTGGGCCGCGCCGTGGACGACCGCGAGGCCGAATGGTCCCGCGAGGAGATCTATCTCTCCATGCCGCGCCCCGGTGGTGACGCCTGGGTGCGCATCGACCGCGCCACCGGCGAGGTGGAGTTCGAGGACACCGACCGTGGCTGGATCTCGTATTTCAACGACCTGCACAAAGGGCGCCATGCCGGCGTGGCCTGGAGCTGGTTCATCGACATCTTTGCCGTGGCCTGCCTGTTGTTCTCCATCACCGGGCTGCTGATCCTCAAATTCCATGCGGTCAGCCGGCCCAGCACCTGGCCGATCGTCGGGCTGGGTTTCCTCATTCCAGCCTTGCTGGCCCTGCTGCTGATGCACTGAGGCCCAACCCGGTATCCACGCGATGCTGGTGTCCACACACAAGACAGCAACACAACAAAACGACAAACCCACTTCCCGCCGAGCCATCGCCAGGCCTCTTCCCTCCGATTCACGCATCACGAACGAAGACCATGAACAGCTCCACCAGTCGCTCCCTCATTGCGCTCGGCGCGCTCGGCACCCTGGCCGCCGGCTCCTCGGCCTGGGCCGCCACCGTCCAGCTCAAGCTGGAACTGCCGCGCCTGAACGTCGCGGAATATCACCGTCCCTATGTTGCCGTGTGGGTGGAAAAGGCCGGCGAGTCCGGCCCTGCCGTGGCACAACTGGCCATTTGGTACGACATCAAGAAGCAAAACAATGCCGGCACCAAGTGGCTGCGCGACATGCGCCAGTGGTGGCGCCAGGGCGGCCGCAACCTGACGGTGCCGGCCGACGGTATCAGCGGCGCCACGCGTGCGCCCGGCGAGCAGGTCCTCAACCTGGACAACCACCCCAGCCTGGCCAGCCTGCCGGCGGGCAAGTACGAGATCGTCGTGGAGTCCGGCCGTGAAGCCGGTGGGCGTGAGGTGCAACGCGTGCCGCTGACCTGGCCGATCAAGTCGGAGCAGAAGGCCACGGTGCAAGGCGAGCATGAGCTCGGTGCGATTGAACTGACCGCCAAGCCCTGAGCCTGAAAGAGGAACAAGCCATGAACCAGACCATTGCATCCCCTGCCATTGCTTCCAGGCTCATCGTGCGCCTGGCCCCGCTGGCCCTGGCCGCCGCCACGCTGCTGCCGCTGTCCGCCAGCGCCCACATGCTCTGGCTGCTGCCCAACAGCGCCAACGTCACCAGCCGTGATGGTGTGGTGTCCGTGGATGCGGCCGTTTCCGAGGACCTGTTCAACTTCGAACGTGGCCTCAAGCTGGAGACGCTGCGCATCACCGGCCCCAACGGTCAGAGCCTGGAAGCGGAGAACCGCAGCACGGCCCGCCACCGCGAGAGTTTCGACGTGAAGCTGCCGGAAGACGGCACCTATCGCATCAGCAATCTGAGCCAGTCGCTGATGGGCAGCTATAAGCAGGGCACCGAGACCAAGCGTTTTCGCAGCACGCCGGCCACCCTGGCCAAGGACGTGCCGGCGGATGCGGAGATCACCTCACTGACGCTGATGACCAATCGCCAACAGACCTTTGTCAGCAAGGAAGAGCCGGGCAAGGTGCAGTTCGCGCCGGAAGGTCAGGGCCTGGAGCTGCTGCCCTTGGGCCAGGCGACTGACTTGAGCCATGGGGACACGACGAAGTTCCGCCTGGTGCTGGATGGCAAGCCGGCTGCCGATGTGGCGGTGAAGGTGCTGCGTGAGGGCAACCGCTACCGCTACAAGCTGGGGGAGGTGAGCCTGAAGACGGACGCGCAAGGCGAGTTCACGGTGGCGTGGAGCGAACCCGGTCGCTACTGGATCGGGGCCAATGCGGGTGCCCGGGGTGGTCCCGGTGCCGCCGGTGGCACCCGGGAAGCGCCGCTGCAGCGTGCCAGCGTCAGCGCCACCTTTGAAGTGCTGCCCAAGTAAGGGCCTGGCGTGAGCGCGACGGCGATGGGGGCTCAAAGGCCTGCCCCGCTTCAGGAGGCGTTGGCCCCCCGGGTGCTGGTACCTCTTCAGATCGAGGGCGCGCCGCCCTCGCTCGACCAGGCGGTGCACCGCCTGGCAGGCGCGACGATGGGCACGACCTGGTCGGTGGCCGTCATCGGCCCGGCCGGTCTGCGGCTGTCGCCGATCGAGACGGCGATCATGCGTGTCTGCGAAGACGTCATTGCCGAGATGAGCCAGTGGACACCGGACTCGCTGCTCAGCCGCTTCAACGCCGCACCGGCCGGATCCAGCCACGCGCTGCCGGAAGGCTTCGCCCGGGTGCTGGCGGCTGCTCTGCAGATCGCTGAAACCAGCGGTGGGGCCTACGACCCCAGCGCTGGCGAACTGGTGTCGATGTGGGGATTCGGCCCTTCCGGCCCCTCCGCCCGCTGGCCACGTCACGATGATGCAGGGTTCCGGCCGCCCTCAGAGGCCGATTGCGCGCAAGCCCACTGCGGGTGGCACACGCTTGTCTGGCATGCCTCGGAGCAGCGCCTGATCCAGCCGGGTGGCCTCACCCTGGATCTCTCCGCCATTGCCAAGGGCGACGCGGTGGACCGCGTGAGCGCGCTGCTGACCTCGCTCGGACTGCCGAACCACCTGGTGGAGATTGGCGGCGAACTGCGCGGTGCGGGCCTCAAGCCGGAAGGGCAACCCTGGTGGGTGGATCTCGAGCCACCCGCCGAAGCTTGTGGGCTCGCCCCGATGCGGGTGGCATTGCATGGCCTGGCCATTGCCACCTCTGGCGACTACCGCAAGTTCTACCTGGACGCACAGGGGCAGCGCCGCTCCCACACCGTGGACCCGCGCGACCGCCGGCCGGTGGCGCATGGCCTGGCGTCCGTCACCGTGATCCACGACAGCGCCATGTGGGCCGACGGCTGGTCCACCGCCCTCATGGTGCTGGGCCCGGCGGAAGGTCTGGCCCTGGCCGAGCGCCTGGGCCTGGCCGCGCTGCTGGTGACCCGGCGGTCCGGCGGTGGTTTCGACGAGCAGCTTTCGTCGGCGCTGCGTGAGCTTCTGATTTGATGGTTCTCCCGTGATCTGGTCCCGCCTGGCGCTTGCGCTGTTGTTTGTCCTCCTCTATGTTGTGTTGTGTGCGGCGGTGTGGTGGCGCCACCGCGGCCTGCAGCGGCGTGCAGCCGTCGAAGCGGCCGCCTTGCTGCCCACTGCCGACGCCGGCCCAACCGTGCTGGTGCTCCACGCCAGCCAGACCGGCCAGGGCGAGGAACTGGCTTGGCAGACGGCGAAGTCACTGCACCTGGCCGGCATGCCGGTGCGCGTCTGCGCGTTGGGGCAGCTCCAGCGTGCCGACCTGCTGACGGCGCGCCACGCGCTGGTCATCGCCAGCACCTATGGCGAAGGCGATGCACCGGACAGCGCCGCGACGTTTGCCCGCGACTTCATGGCGGACGATCAGCCACTGGATCTGCGGGGTTTGCAGGTTGGCGTGATGGCGCTGGGTGACCGGACCTATGCGCACTTCTGCGGCTTCGGCCGCGCCGTGGATGCCTGGTTCCTGCGCCAGGGTGCCGTGCCCTTGTTTGATCGGATCGAGGTGGACCGCGCCGACCCTGCGGCGATCACCGCCTGGCGCCAACGCCTGAGCCATGTCGCCGGCACGGCGGATATGCCCGATCACGCTGATCAGGCGAATAACGCCGATTGGGCCGGGCCCATCTTCCAACCCTGGCGCTTGGCCGCCCGCACCCATCTCAATCCTGGCAGCCAGGGTGGACCGGTGTTCCATCTGGCGCTGTTGCCGCCTGACGGTGAGCCGCTGCCGGACTGGGCCGCCGGGGATCTGGTGCAGGTGCTCCCGGATGCCGACCCCGGCCGACCGCGTGAATACACGATCGCCTCATTGCCGACGCGCGGCTGCGTGGAGCTGATGGTGCGCCAGACCCGCCGGGACGACGGTGAGTTGGGCCGGGCCTCCGGATTGCTCACGGATCAACTGGCTGTTGGCGGCTTGGTGCCGCTGCGGCTGCGTGCGCATCCGGGCTTTCGCATTGGCGAGAACGCGGCGCGCCCCTTGATTCTGATTGGCAACGGGACCGGGCTCGCCGGCCTACGTGCGCACTTGCAGGCCAGGTCTGCCGAGCAGGCATCAACCGTGCCGGCGTCGACCCGCCCGGTTGCGCCAGCGTGGCTGCTCTTCGGTGAGCGCCAATCGGCCCACGACGCGCACTACCGCGACGAGATCGAAGCGTGGCAACGAGCGGGTGTCCTGCGCCATGTTGATTGGGCGTTCTCCCGCGACCAGGCCGAGCGCGTCCATGTCCAGCATCTGCTGGCCCGACACGCACAGCGCCTGCGCGAATGGGTGGCCGATGGTGCAGCGATCTATGTGTGCGGCAGCCTTCAAGGCATGGCCGGCGCCGTGGACGCGGTGTTGCGCGAGACCGTGGGCGACGGTGTTGTGGACGCATTGATCCAGCAGGGTCGGTATCGAAGAGACGTCTACTGAAGCATTGCTGAGGTCGCTCTGATCGTGCGTGCACCGCGCTCTCGCCACGCGCCGTAATCGCTCCAGCCTAGCTCCAGCATCGCTCCGAGCCATCAAATGATGCGCGACCGCGACAAACAGGGGGGCCGGCGTTGACTTCGGGGCCGTTTTCTCCCTAGTAAAGCCTTCTCAATGAGAAAGGCCCGCAGTACCATTGCCCGCGCAGGGTGCTAACGAGTACCGAAGGCGTCAGACCTTCACCAGGGCCCGGCACATCAACAACCCTTGATGGAGAGAATCGAAATGGCAACTGCGAAGAAGGCCGCGCCCGCCAAGAAGGCGCCGGCGGCCAAGAAGGCGGCACCGGCGGCCCCGGCGAAGAAGGCGGCGGCTCCTGCAAAGAAGGCGGCCCCGGCGAAGAAGGCAGCAGCTCCTGCAAAGAAGGCTGCTCCCGCCAAGAAGGCCGCCGCCCCTGCAAAGAAGGCAGCAGCTCCTGCAAAGAAGCGTACGCCCAATGCCGCCTTCATGAAGGCCCTGACCCCCAGCCCCGCGCTGGCCGCGATCGTCGGCGCTACGCCGCTGCCGCGGACCGACGTGGTGAAGAAGGTCTGGGAATACATCAAGAAGAACAAGCTGCAGGACGAAGCGCAAAAGCGCGTCATCATTGCAGACGCGAAGCTGAAGGAAATCTTCGGCAAACCCAAGGCTGACATGTTCGAGATGACCAAGCTGATCAACAGCCATCTCAAGGACTGAGCCTGGAGGCCTTACGGGCCTTCGCTTCAGAACAAATCCCGCTTTGTGCGGGTTTTTTTGTGCCCCCGGAGGGATGTGGGCCCCCGGCTGTTCGGGCCTAGGGCCCGCCCATCCCGCCCCCCGAGGGGGCTGCGGGCCACCTTGGGGCGGCCCGGCGGTGGCCCTCGTCGCTAATCAGAGCCCCGCTTGAACGGCGCTGCGCGCGTTCGGCACGACTGCGTGCGTAGAGGAGCCCTGGCGGAAGGCTCGGCGCAAATCGCCTCCCGGAGGGGCTGCGGGCCGCCTTGGGGTGGCCCGGCGGTGGCTCTCTGCGCATACCAGAGCCCCGCTTGAACGGCGCTGCGCGCGTTCGGCACGACTGCGTGCGTAGAGGAGCCCTGGCGGAAGGCTGTGCCCAAATCGTTCCCGGAGGAGCGCCTTCTGGGGTTCAAAGCCGTTCGAGGGCCTGGCGCAACTTTCGGACGTCGATGGGCTTGAGCCAGTAATCCTGGAAACCGGCCGCGCGAGCGCGCTGGCGTTGGTCGTCCATCACGTCCGCAGAAAGCGCCACGCAGCGCAGGCCAGCCAGCCGCGCATCAGCCCGCACGTGGCCCATCAACTGCAGGCCATTCATGTCCGGCAAGTTCATGTCCATCAACACCAGCGTCGGCATCACGCGCGGCAACATCTCCAACGCCTGACCGCCCGTTTCCGCAATGTGCAGCGTCCACCCAGGCATCAGACGAAACACCTCCTCCATCAACACGATGTTGATGCGGTCGTCCTCAACATACAGGACATGACGGGTGGCAGAGGCGTCGGACATGGCAGCGGGGTACATCTCGCCATCACGATACCAGTGAAATCCCGCAGTGGTCCGTGTTGTCCCTCACGCCAAGGGCGGGACTTGATCATGCCCATGACGACTGTGCGGCTGCCGCCGCGGGCCGCCGCCGCGGGCCGCCGCCCCTACCTGCCTGTTCACGATGTCGGCCTGCCGTGCGATATGTGAGTCAACTGTGACAAATCGCCATCATGACGACACCCCCGGCTGAGGGGGCAGGTGCTTGCGCACCTGTACGCGCTCCCTACACTGCGACCAAGCGTCGAATACATCTTGATACGGCGCGTATCGGCAAGGTCTGACCCCGGTCAGTCCGCCGCACCGAGAACACCCATGTCGTTGGTCGCCACCGTCGCCTTGGCCGCGTCGAGCCTGACGTTGCCGCAATGCTCCTGGGACAGGCCTGGGGTCAATCCCTTCATGGGCGACCTGGTGGCGGCCGTGGATCGGTACAAGGACATTCCCGCCGCCACACGCGCCAAGCTGAAAGCGCGGATGCAGGAGCGCCGCTACGACGAGATCGTGGACATCCGCCGGGACGCCATCGTGGGCCGTTATGACTACGACGCCGCCATCCGCGACATGCACTTTGGCACCGGCCAGGTCTGCCAGACCGTCTCCCGCGCCAAGTGGAAGGACACGACGCTGGAACGCGGCCTCGTGTATTGCGAAGATGGCCAGTGCCTGCTGGTGCCCACCGTGTGCCGCAATGTCAGCCGCATCACCCGCGGCCCGCTGAAAGGCGCCGGTGCCCCCGTCGCATCCACCGAAGAAGACAACACCCCGCTGATGTTCGATCCACCAGCCGCCGGTGCCCCCAATGTCGAAGGCGGCGGTGCAGGCAACGGCGACACCGGCAGCTTTGCTCGTGCGTCTGCCCTGTCTACACCCTCGGTGGAGAGCCTCCCCGTGGCGGGTGGCTACCTCACGCCCCCGTCGGCAGGCCCAGGCCTGATCGTGCTGCCGCCCAATACCTCGCCAACGGAAATCCCGTCGCCACCGCCCGCAGTGCCCGAGCCACAGACCTGGGCGCTGTTTGCCCTGGGGTTGGTGGCGCTGCTGGCGCGGTTTTCGCTGAAGTCGGGCCGCTGAAGTCGGGCGGCCGAGAGCGGACCGACGGCACGCCACTGACCTCCATCGGCTGATTGCACGCCGCTGTAGTCGTGCCGCCGCGCCTCCCTCAGCCCCGCGCCAGCAGCGGCTTCAAATACCGCCCCGTATGGCTGGCCTCGCAGGCCGCCACCGTTTCGGGCGTACCTGCCACCAGCAGTTGGCCGCCACCAGAGCCACCCTCGGGCCCCATGTCGATCAGCCAATCCGCCGTCTTGATGACGTCCAGGTTGTGCTCGATGATCACAATGGTGTTGCCCGCATCGCGCAACTGGTGCAGCACCTTGAGCAGCAGCGCAATGTCCGCGAAGTGCAGCCCGGTGGTCGGTTCGTCCAGGATGTACAGCGTGCGCCCGGTGTCACGCTTGGAGAGCTCCAGCGCCAGCTTCACCCGCTGCGCCTCGCCGCCGGACAGCGTGGTGGCACTCTGCCCCAGCTTCACGTAGCCCAGGCCCACATCCATCAGCGTCTGCAACTTGCGGGCGAGCGTGGGCACCGCGCTGAAGAAGCTGAGCGCATCCTCCACGGTCAGGCCCAGCACTTCGGAGATGTTCCTGCCCTTGTAGAGCACTTCCAGCGTCTCGCGGTTGTAGCGCTTGCCGCCGCAGGTGTCGCAGGGAACGTAGACGTCTGGCAGGAAGTGCATCTCCACCTTCAGCACACCGTCCCCCTGGCAGGACTCGCAGCGGCCACCGGCCACATTGAAGCTGAAGCGGCCAGCGCCGTAACCCCGCTCGCGGGCCGTGGGCATTTCCGCAAACAGCTCGCGGATGGGGGTGAAGAGGCCGGTGTAGGTGGCGGGGTTGGAGCGTGGTGTGCGCCCGATGGGGGACTGGTCCACGTTGATCACCTTGTCGAAGGCATCCATGCCATCGATCTCGTCATACGGCGCCGGTTCCTGATGGCTCTGGTAGAGCTTGCGGGACACGGCGGCATACAGCGTGTCGTTCACCAGCGTGCTCTTGCCGGAGCCAGAGACCCCCGTCACACAAGTCAACAGGCCCACGGGGAATTCCGCCGACACACCCTTGAGGTTGTTGCCGGTGGCATTGACGATCTTGAGCGTGCGCGCCTCCGGCAGGTCGGCCAGGGAGTGGCGCTTGCGCGGCACCTCGATGCGATCCAGCCCGCTCAGGTAGCGGCCCGTGGAGGAGTTGGGATTCGCCGCAACCTCTTCCGGCGTCCCCTGCGCCATGATGCGGCCGCCGTGCACCCCGGCGCCAGGCCCGAGGTCCAGCACATGGTCTGCGGCGCGGATGGCGTCCTCATCATGCTCGACCACCAGCACGCTGTTGCCCAGGTCCCGCAGGCGGCGCAGCGTGGCGATCAGGCGGTCGTTGTCGCGCTGGTGCAGGCCGATGCTGGGCTCATCCAGGACGTACATGACACCGGTCAGGCCGGAGCCGATCTGCGAGGCCAGCCGGATGCGCTGCGCCTCGCCGCCGGAGAGCGTGTCGGCACTGCGGTCCAGGCTCAGGTAGTTCAAGCCGACGTCGTTGAGGAAGCGCAGCCGGGAGGCGATCTCGCGGATCACCTTGTCGGCGATCTCGGCCTTGGCGCCCTTGAGGCGCAATTGTTCGAAGTAGGCCAGCGCCTCGCGCAGCGTGGCGTGCTCCACCTCATAGATGGGTTTGCCGCGCGTGCCGTCCGGCGCCTCGGCCGGCTGCAGCAGCACGTTGCGTGCTTCCCGGCGCAGGCGCGAGCCCTCGCAGTGCGGGCAGGGCTTGGCGCTCTGGTAACGCGCCAGTTCCTCACGCACCGTGGCCGAGTCGGTCTCCCGGAACCGGCGTTGCAGCGTGGGCAGGATGCCTTCAAAGGGATGGGCGCGCTTGACGCTGCGCTTGCGGCCGTTGGCCCCCTCAGCCTGGTAGACGAAGGTGATCTCGTCCTCCCCGGAGCCCTGAAGCAGGACCTGCTGCGCAGTGGGCGGCAGTTCTTCGAACGGCTGTTCGATGTCGAAGGCATAGTGCTTGGCCACCGACTCGAGCATCGAGAAGGTGTAGGCATTGCGCCGGTCCCAGCCCTTCACCGCACCGCTGGCCATGCTGAGCGTGGGGAAGGCCACCACGCGCTCCGGGTCGAACACCGTCACCTGGCCCAGGCCCTCGCAGGACGGGCAGGCGCCCACCGGGGAATTGAAGGAGAACAACCGTGGCTCCAGCTCCGGCAGCGAATAGCTGCAGATCGGGCAGGCGAACTTGCTGGAATAGATGGCCTCGGACGCCGTGTCCATGTTGAGGACCAGCGCACGGCCCTCGGCCAGGCGCAGCGCGGCTTCAAAGCTCTCGGCCAGGCGCTGGCGCAGGGTGTCGGCGCTGTCATGGCGCAGCTTGATGCGGTCCACCACCACGTCGATGTCGTGCTTCTCCGCCTTCTTCAGCGCCGGCAAGTCGGGCACTTCCACCGTCTGGCCGTCCACGCGAAAGCGCACATAACCCTGGGCCTGCAGGTCCTGGAACAGCTCCAGGAACTCCCCCTTGCGGTCCCGCACCACCGGGGCCAGCAGCATCAGCCGGGACTCGTCGGGCATGGCCAGCACCGCATCCACCATCTGGCCCACGCTCTGCGCTTCCAGCGGCAGATGGTGGTCCGGGCAGAACGGGGTGCCGGCACGGGCATAGAGCAGGCGCAGGTAGTCGTGGATCTCGGTCACCGTGCCCACGGTGGAGCGCGGGTTGTGGCTGGTGGCCTTCTGTTCGATGGAGATGGCGGGGGAGAGCCCCTCAATCACATCCACTTCGGGCTTGTCCATCAACTGCAGGAACTGGCGCGCGTAGGCCGACAGGCTTTCCACGTAGCGGCGCTGGCCCTCGGCGTACAGCGTGTCGAAGGCCAGGCTGGATTTGCCAGAGCCGGACAGCCCGGTAATAACCACCAACTGGTTGCGCGGCAGGTCGACGTCGATGTTCTTGAGGTTGTGGGTGCGCGCGCCGCGAACCCGGATCATCGGCACTTCGCCGATGACCGTCCCGGGCTGAACGCGGCCACTGTCCACCGTCGGGCCGGGCGTCAATGGCCCCCGTTGCTCCAGGGCGTCGGCAACATCGGGAGTGGCAGTGGCTGCGGGCGAGACATTCGTGGACATGGGCCTGGACACAACAAGAGGCGAACTCGCCATGATAGAGCCAGGACTGTGGCAGCGCCCGTGCCTGGGATCGCCCGGCGCCCAGGACGATGCCGCCGTCAAGGATCCCCCTTGCCTGAGGGCGGGTATCTCCAGGGCCGCGATGCACAATGCCAGCGAGCACGGCCCTGCCTCTGCAACGCTACGCCTGACGCCACGCCTTGATCAAGCTCAAAGCTCCATCACTTTCACTGCGCAGTGTCATCCTGCTGGCGGTGGTGGTGGGGATCGTGGCGCCAGCGGCGCTGCTGGTGGTCTTCAGCGACTCCGTCATGCGGCGCAGCCTGGAGCCGGTGCTGGAGAACCAGCGTGCCGCCGTGCTCACCCTGGCGGCCACCGGGCTGGCGGACCCCTTGTGGACGGTGGACAGCCCGGCGGTTCAGCGTGCCCTCGACCAGTTGCTGGCCGATGTGAATGTCTGCGGTGTGGAACTGAGCGAGGAGCGGCCGGAGACGCCGGCCATCGTGCGCGCCAAATGCAGCCCGGAGTGGCCCATCGTGACGCTGGTGGCCATGATCCGCAAGGACGACCGCGTGCTGGGCACCTTGCGGGTGCAGTTCGACGATGCGGCGCAGGAGCGCATGCTGGCCGAGGGGCGCCGGCAGACCGCGCTGATCGTGGGGATCCAGATCCTGGCGGGCATCACCATCGTGCTGCTGGTGCTGTATGTGAGGCTGGTCCGCCCCATCGACCGCCTCAAGCAGGTGGCCAGCGCCATTGCCCAGCGTAGGCCCGTGCCGCGCCTGCGCTGGAATCGCAAGGATGAACTGGGCCAGCTGGGTGTCCACCTGGACGAAGCCGGCGAGCAGATCGCCGGCCTGCTGGCGGACATGGAAAGCAAGAATGCCCAGTTGCATCAGCTGGCCATGTACGACCACCTCACCGGGCTGCCCAACCGCACCCTGTTCCGAGAGGTGTTTTTGCATGAGGCGGCGGTGGCACGGCGTGGCCGCAGCCCCCTGGCCCTGCTCTTCGTGGACCTGGACCGGTTCAAGGCCATCAACGATTCGCTGGGCCATGCCGCGGGCGACCGCATGCTGCTGCAGGCCAGCGAACGCCTGCGCCAGACAGTGCGGGAATCGGACCTGGCCTGCCGGGTGAGCGGGGACGAATTCCTGATGCTCATGCGGGCCGACAGCGAGGACGTGGCCCATGCCGCCGCTCGCCTGATCGAGACGCTGGCGGCGCCGCTCCAGCTGGCGGGCGGTGTGGCCAGCGTGTCGGCCAGCGTCGGCATCGCCTTGTTCCCGCGGGACGGGGAGGATTTCGAGACCCTCGTTCGTCATGCCGACCTGGCCATGTACCGGGCCAAGCAACTGGGCCGCTCCCGCTACAGCTTTTTCCATCAGGACATGGACGAGGCCGCCACCCAGCGCCTGGAGATGGAACGCGAACTCAAGCTGGCGCTGGAACGCAAGGAGCTGGTGCTGCACTACCAGGCGCTGGTGGATGCCCGCACCGGTGAATGGCGCGGCCTGGAGGCGCTGATGCGCTGGCAGCATCCGCAGCGCGGGCTGCTGGCGCCGGGCCACTTCATCACCCTGGCGGAGGAGACCGGCCTGATCCTGGACCTGGGCTGGCAGACCATCGAGATCGCCTGTGCCCAACTGGCCAGCTGGAAGGCGGCCGGCCGTCATCCCGGTGTCATCGCCATCAATCTGTCGGCGCTGCAGTTTCGCGAGCAGGGGCTGCCGGAACGCCTGGCGGACGCCATGCGCCGCCATGGGGTGGCGCCCGGTGAACTGGCCATCGAGCTGACGGAGAGCACGCTCTTGAGCGACTCCGACATCGCCCTGCAAACCCTGGGCCGGCTGCAGGCCCTGGGGCTGAGTCTGTCGGTGGACGACTTCGGTACCGGTTATTCCTCGCTGGCTTATCTCAAGCTGCTCCGGCCGGCCCGGTTGAAGATCGACCGGGCCTTTGTGCGCGAGATCGCCAGCAGTGCGGATGACCGGGCGCTGGTGCAGGCGATGATGGGGATGGCGAGCGCCTTGTCCATCGAAGTGGTGGGTGAAGGGGTGGAGACCGACGAGCAGCGTCAGACCCTGCTGGAGCTGGGCTGCTGGTGGCAGCAAGGCTACTTCTTTGCGCGCCCACAGGCAGTCGAGGCCATCACGGAACGGCTTTCCCCATGGCCCGTCCAGGAACCCTCTGCGTCAGCCCCGCGGCCGGCGTGAACCTGGCCGATAGTCCCGCTACGGCACTGGATGCTCCCCACGAAGAGGGAGGGCGTGCGACGGCTTCTTCGCCATCATCCGCACTCAGACAGCGAAACGGCAGTTCATCGCGGCCAGTCCGCAATTCGTCGCCTGGGCATGGTGGTCCGACCGCTGTGCGCGCACAGTCCCACTTGCGCTGTCGTCTCCTGGAACCAAAGGGTGGTCTGCGGCGACTGGAGATTGACTGACCATCGTCCCATGCCATCGTCCCGTTCGATGCCGCCGAGACACCGATCACCCCATAACAACATGCTGAGCCAATGCCGAGCAATCTTCCAATGAGCGACATGCAGGGAGCCCCCATGAGCGACGTCACCAAAACCTTTTTCACCGCCCTGGCCGCCGTGGCCAGCGCCGCTGTCATTGCCGTCTGGCTGGCGGACCGCGCCGAAGGCGGGCACCCGCTGCCATTGACCTCCCAACTGGCCACGAAAACAGCGCCCGGACCTCAGGCGGATCAGGCCAGCAAGCCGCACGGTTAAGCCCTTTTTCCCCTGCATCTTGAGCCCGCCTTCTGGCGGGCTTTTTTCTTTCCTCCCTCTCAAGGGATGCCCCTGGCCAGGCACCCCCCAAAAGGGGTGGGTGCCTGACTGATAGGTGTCATGCACCAACGTCTTGCATGCGTGGGCGTCATCACTGTGATGCGTGATGGTGAGAGGGGCGACGCGGCTGAACGGCTCACAACGCCCTGTTGATCGGGGGTGTGGGTCGGTGGTGGCGGAAGCGGACAGACGTTCGTCGTTGCCGGATGCAATTCACACCCGATTGCCGCGCATTCGTCGCGAGCACCTGGAAAGACGGGCGGGCGTTGCCGAAACTGTGATCACTGACGCAGCAAACCCAAGGAGATCATCATGAGCAGCACCAGTTTCAAGGCCTTCGCTTTCGGTATCGGCGCCACCATCGCCGTGACCCTGAGCATCCATCATCACCAGGCAGAGCAAGTGCGCACCGCCTCCATCATCAAGCTCGAACCGGTCTACATCACCGGCAAGCGGGCAGACAAGATGGAAGTGAAGCAACTGCCCACCGTCTACATCACCGGCAGCCGTGCTTCCCAGCGCGGCCGCGACGAGACCCTGGCCGCCAACACGGTGGCCTGCGCAACGCAGCTCTGCTGAGCACCAGCGGGAACGCTGCATCAGGAGCGCGCAAGCACTCGCAAACGCCCGGCTTCGGCCGGGCGTTTTGCATTCATGGGTCGAGATGTCGCTGTGTCATCGTCCGCACCGACACGTCGCACCACCCGCCGTCACAATCGGTGCATGACTTCCATCGCCACCCGCCGTCCTGGCCGCTGGCCCTCATGGGCGAACCCAGCCGCAGGACGTCTCGTCCCGAGCCGCACCCCAGGCACGACCCCCCGGTTCACGGTGTCCCGTTGGTTGACCCTCGGGCTGCTGTTGTGGGCCGCCGCATTTGCCGTCCACGCCCAGGCCCCCGCCGACGCGCCCCCGGACCCTGCCCAGATGCTGGAGGCGGCCCGCAAGGACATGGACGCGGTGCGCGCCGCCCAGGACCAGACCCTGGATGAGGCCGGCACACTGCAGTTGCGCAAGCGCGCCCTGTCCGCACAGACGCAGGCCCAGGAGGCCGCCGCCGCACTCACGCCTGAACTGGAAGACGTGCAGGCCCGCCTGGCCCAACTCGGCAAGCCTGCGGACGGCGTCAAGGAATCCGCCGATGTGGCCCGCCAGCGGTCCGAGCTCATGGCTGCGGTCTCCAAGCTGGATTCCCAGATCAAGCTGGCGCGGCTGATGGCGGTGGAGGCGGAGCAGGCGGCGGCAACAGCCCTGGAAAGCCGCCGCTCGCAACTGGGTGCGCGCCTCGGCGAACATGGCGATTCCGTGCTCGGCGCGCGCTTCTGGCGCACCCTTGCGCGTGATGGTGGCGCGGACCTGCAACGCCTGAGCGCCTTCGGCCGGGACTTCTCGGCACGGTTGTCCGGCGTGACGCCCGGCGCCTGGCTGGCCCTGGCTGGCGCCATCGTGGTGCTGCTGCTGGTACATGTCGGGCTGCAGCGTGGGGTCGCCTATCTCAGCGCGCATCGCATTGCTCCCGGTCGGCTGCGCCGCTCGCTGTATGCCCTGGGCGTACTGCTGGTCCGCATGCTGACGCCGGGCCTGATCGGCCACTTCACGATGCTGGTGCTGAGCGACGGCGACACCACGACCAACCGGCTGGATCGCTGGCTGCACAACGCCGAAGCCATGGTCTGGTTCGGTGGCTTTGTCTACGGGTTGGGCGCGGCGCTGCTGATGCCGCGCAAACCCTCCTGGCGTCTGGCGCCCATCGCGGACGCCACGGCCGCGCGCCTGCAATGGTTCCCGGCCGTGTTTGCCTCCACGGTGGTGCTCTCGTGGGCCTGCACCCGGCTGGTCGCGGCGCTGGATGCCAGCGACACCGCGCTGTGGGCCGTCAACGGCTGTGCGGCGCTGGTGTTCATCGCCGTGCTGTCTGCTGCGCTAGGGCTGGCGCAGCGCCGGGCCGTGCAAGCGCCGACCGCGAGCTCGGATTCGGCCTCTGCCTCTGCCTCTGCCTCAAGCCCCACGCCGGGCACTGGCGATGAGGCGGTGGCCTCGCCCCTGTGGCTCTCCCTGTTGCGTTCCACCGCGTGGGTCGTGCTCGGGGGGGCCTTGCTGGCGCTGTTGATCGGTTTTGTGGCGCTGGCCAGTTTTGTCGTCAACCAACTGGTGTGGGCGCTGATCGTGCTCAGTGCGGCGTATCTGGTCGCGGTCCTGGTGGACGACGTCTGCATGTGGTTGCTCAAGCGCGGCACCCGTGCGGCCTCCGAGTCGAACCCGCCCGACGCGCATGACGCGGAAGAACTGGCCGAGGCCTCGACTGCCTCCCGCACCCGCGCCCAAGCGGCGGTGCTGATGTCGGGCACCCTGCGCGTGCTGGTGGGGGTGTTCGCGGTGGTGCTGTTGTTGGCGCCGTTCGGCGAAGGGCCGGTGGAGCTGTTCGCGCGCGCAGGGCGGGTGCAGGAGGGGCTGTCGATCGGTGAGTTGAGCCTGCGGCCGATGTCGCTGTTGCAAGGCGTGCTGGTGCTGGTGTTTGGTTTGCTGGCGGTGCGTCTGCTGAAGCAGTGGCTGTCCGCGCGCTACATGCCCACCACCCGCATGGATGCGGGCATGCGTCTCTCGGTCACCACGCTGTTCGGATACATGGGCGCGGTGGCGGTGATTGCCGCGGCCATGTCGGCGGTGGGGGTGGGGCTGGAGCGGGTGGCGTGGGTGGCCAGTGCGCTGTCCGTGGGCATCGGTTTTGGTTTGCAGGCGGTGGTGCAGAACTTCGTGTCCGGGCTGATCCTGCTGGCCGAGCGGCCGGTCAAGGTGGGGGACTGGGTGGCCCTGTCGGGGGTGGAAGGGGACATCCGGCGCATCAATGTGCGTGCGACCGAGATCCAGATGGGCGACCGGTCCACGGTGATCGTTCCCAATTCCGAGTTCATCACCAAGATTGTCCGTAACGTCACCTATGGGGAGTCGCTGGGCATGGTGCAGTTCAAGTTGCCGATGCCGCTGGCCACGGATCTTGATCAGGCCCGTACCCTGATCCTGGCGGCTTTCCAGTCCCACAGCCGGGTGCTGTCCACGCCAGCGCCCAATGTGCAGATGGACGGCATCGCTGCGGACGGCACCAGCCTCATCCTCAACGCCAGCGGTTTCGTCGATTCACCACGAGCCGCCTACGGGGTGAAGAGCGATCTGCTCTTTGACGTGCTCAAGCGGCTCCGTGAGGCCGGTCTTCTGGTGCGCCCACCGACGGTGGTGCTCCCTGCGGCGAATCCTTGATGCTTCATGGGGGTGCGGACGGCTTGAACCTTCCTCCTGATCGTCCATGGCTGCAATTCACGCCGTGTTCATGCCGCTTCGTCGCTTCCGCCTGGAGCACGGCGGGGCGGATGACGACACTGCAATCACTGACCCACCACTGACGCAGCCCCCAGGAGATCGACATGAACACCATCCGCACCAACCTCAGCACCGCCACCAGCTTCAAGGCCTTCGCCTTTGGCGTTGTCGCCACCATGGCCCTGACCGTCGGCATCAGCCACGCTGAAGCACAACACGAACGCACCGCCACCACCGTGGTGAAGCTCGACACCGTCTACATCACCGGCAAGCGTGTGGTCGCCCAGGCGCAGACCCTGCCCACCGTCTACATCACCGGCCGTCGCGCCGCCACCGCCGAAGACACCCAAGTGGCTGCCGCCGAAGCGGTGAGCACCACCCCTCAGCTCTGAATTCAGCGCCGAATCCAGCGGTCGCTGTTTCAGTGTGAAGAAGAACGCCCGGCTTCTGCCGGGCGTTTTGGTTGGTAAATGAAATAGTCAGGACGGGGAAGCGCCCGCAGCGGGGCCGTCATGGAAGAGAGGTCGCCGCATCAATGCGCGCCCAGCACCCGCAGCAGGTCCTCGCCGTAGGCTTCCAGCTTCTTGGCGCCCACGCCGCTGATGCCGGAGAGTTCCTCCAGGCTGCGTGGATGCTGCCGGGCCATTTCCGCCAGGGTGACGTTCTGGAAGATGACATAGGCGGGCAGCCCATGCTCCCGGGCCACCTCCGCCCGCCAAGCCTTGAGCGAGTTGAAGCGAAATTGTGCGTCCGGTGCCAGTTCCGGATCCACCAGCGTGGCACGTTTGCCGCTTGTGCCGGTCCGGCTGGTTTTGCCCTTGCGTGCCGGCGTGGTGGGCTGGCGCAGCAGCAACTGCACCTCACCCTTGAGCACCGCCCGGGCGGATTCAGTCAGCGAGATGGTGTGGAACTCCCCTTCCGTCACCACGTGCCCCAGCGCAATCAGCTGGCGCAGCACCGCGCGCCACTGCTGCTCGCCCAGGCTGGCGCCAATGGCCCAGGTGGACAGATGCTGATGGCCGTACTGGCGCACCTTCTCCGTCTCCTTGCCGCGCAGCACATCGATCAGGTGACCGGCACCAAAACGCTGGCCGCCGTTCTGGCGAAAACGATAGATGCAGGACAAGGCCATGCGCGCCGATTCGGTGGCGTCCCAGGTGGCCGGCGCATGCAGGCAGTTGTCGCAATTCCCGCAGGGCTCGCTCTCCTCGCCGAAATACGCCAGCAGCCGCTGGCGGCGGCAGTCGGTGGCCTCGGCCAGCGCGAGCAACGCGTCCAGCTTGCCGCGCTGAACCTGTTTGAACTCCTCGGTAGAGGGGCTCTCGTCGATCATGCGGCGCTGGTTCACCACGTCTGCCAGCCCGTAGGCCATCCACGCCTGGGCGGCTTCACCATCCCGGCCGGCGCGGCCGGTTTCCTGGTAATAACCTTCGATGTTCTTGGGCAGGTCCAGGTGGGCCACAAAGCGGACGTCCGGTTTGTCGATGCCCATGCCAAAGGCCACCGTGGCCACCATCACGATGCCGTCTTCCCGCAGGAAGCGGTCCTGGTGGCGCCGGCGGATGTCGCTGTCCATGCCGGCGTGATAGGCCAGGGCGGAGACGCCCTCGGCACGCAGCCACTCGGCGGTCTCTTCAACCTTCTTGCGGCTCTGGCAGTACACCACCCCGGCGTCGCCGTCGTGGTCTTCCTGGATGAAGCGCAGCAGCTGTTCCTTCGGCTTGTCCTTCTCCACAATGAGATAGCGGATATTGGGCCGGTCGAAGCTGGCGATGAAAACCCGCGAGTCCTGCAGTTGCAGCCGCTCGATGATGTCGGCACGGGTGATGTCGTCGGCCGTGGCCGTCAGCGCAATGCGCGGGACATCCGGAAAACGTTCATGCAGCAGGTTCAGCGACAGGTATTCGCTGCGGAAGTCATGGCCCCACTGGCTCACGCAGTGCGCCTCATCGATGGCGAACAGGCTGAGCAGCCCCCGCTCATGCAAGGAGGTGAGCTGGGCCAGGAAACGCGGGGTATTGAGCCGCTCCGGTGCGGCGTACAACAGCGAAAGCCGCCCGGCGAGCATTTCACGCTCGATGTGCTGGGCTTCCTCCTGGGACTGGCTGGAATTCAGGAAGGCGGCGTGAACACCGGCTTCTTCCAGCGCGCCCACCTGGTCATGCATCAGGGCGATCAGTGGGCTGACCACCACCGTGACGCCGTGGCCGGCGCGTTGCCGGACGATGGCCGGCACCTGGTAACAGAGGCTTTTGCCCCCGCCGGTGGGCATCAGCACCAGGGCGTCGCCGCCTTGGGTGACGTGGTCAACGATCTCGGCCTGCTGGCCGCGGAACGCGCTATAGCCGAACACCTCTTGCAGGATGTTGATCGGAACGGGATGATGCTTCGGCGGACTCATGGAGCCCGCGATTGTCCAGGAGAAAGCCCGACCGGGTGATGGCACGAATGCCGGACCGGTCAAAGGACGCCCGCCAACCCCATTTGGTGGGCTTCGGAGCAGCCATTCCATGATCTCTCCCCCGCTACCCCCTGACGAAAACGTCCGTCTGGCCACCTTACGGGTGCTCCAGATCCTGGACACCGGCCCGGACGAGCGGTTCGACCGGATCACCCGCATGGCCAAACGCATCTTTCAGGTGCCGATTGCCCTGGTCAGCCTGGTGGATGCGGACCGTCAATGGTTCAAGTCCGCCCAGGGTCTGGCGATTTTTGAGACGCCGCGCGACATCTCCTTCTGCGGCCATGCCATCCTTTCCGATGACATCCTGCTGGTGCCGGACTCGCATCGGGACCCGCGCTTTGTGAACAACCCCCTGGTCACGGGGCCACCCCATGTGCGGTTCTATGCGGGCTGTCCGGTGCGCGCGCCGTCCGGACACCGGTTGGGCACCTTGTGCCTGATCGACCAGGAACCCCGGGGGTTCGACCTGGACGACCAGACCACCCTGCGCGATCTCGCCTACATGGTGGAACAGCAGTTCGCCGGGCTGTACGGCGCCATGGTGGACGAACTGACCGGCCTGGCCAACCGGCGCGGCTTTGACTCCCAGGCCGGGCATGTCCTGGCCCTGTGCCAGCGCAAGGGGTTGCCGGCCACGTTGCTGTTCTTTGACCTGGACCGTTTCAAGCAGGTCAACGACCACTATGGTCACGCCGAAGGGGACTGGGCGCTCAAGGCCTTTGCAGACCTGATGCGGACCTGTCTGCGGTCCTCGGACGTGGTGGCACGCAACGGCGGTGACGAATTCGTTGCCCTGCTGAGTGGCACCGCCATCCATGACCAGGTGCGCGCCCTGGAACGGCTGCAGATCCAGCTCGACGCATTCAATCAGCGCTCCCAACGGGGTTACGCCTTGGCGTTCAGCGTGGGCAGCGCGGCGATGGAGGCCGGCCAGCCCAGGGAGCTGGAGGCGTTGATGGCCGAGGCGGATGCCGCCATGTACCGGAACAAGCAGGCCCGGCAGCAAGTTGCCTGAAAAGCGCAGGAAGTTCCACCAACCCGTGCAGGTGGGGCCAGACGGCATAATTGCGGTCAGCGCCGCCGCGCCGCCCAGTGGGGCCCGGGCGGCTCACTATTTTTGAACCATACGCAAGCGGACGGCAACCATGGCCTCGGTCAACAAAGTCATCATCCTCGGCAATCTCGGCCGTGACCCTGAACTGCGCTACACCCCCAGCGGCAGCGCGGTGTGCAATGTGAGCATCGCCACCACCCGCAACTGGAAGAGCCGCGAAGGCGGTGAGCGCCAGGAAGAAACCGAATGGCACCGTGTGGTGTTCTATGACCGCCTGGCCGAAATCGCCGGTGAGTACTTGAAGAAGGGCCGCCCGGTGTATGTGGAAGGCCGCCTGAAGACCCGCAAGTGGCAGGACAAGGAAGGCAAGGACAACTACACGACCGAAATCATTGCCGAAACCATGCAGCTGCTGGGCGGCCGTGATGGTGGTGATGAGATGGGCGGTGGCGGTGGTGGTGGCTACAGCCGCGAACGCAGCGCTGGCCGTGAATCCGGCGGTGGCCGTGAGTCGGCTGGCGGCAGCGGCCGTGATGCCGGTGATTTCGACAGCCCGCGCGCACCCGCGCCCCGCAGCGCGCCGCGTCCCGCACCGGCCCCCGCGGCCAAGCCGGCGACCGGTTTTGATGACATGGACGACGACATTCCGTTCTGATCCCTGCTACATCGGCGGCAAGCCCGGTTCGCATCCTGCTAGCCGGGCTTTTGTTTTTCGCCGCTGTTTTTGAATTAGCGCAAGTCCGGCGCTGGCCACTGGAACGCCTATGCATCCCTGGCCTAGCATTGCGCTGGCTGTGCTCTGAATTGAACTGATGAAGTCTCGCCGCTTGATTCTGGCTTCGGTGCTCTCGCTGACCGTGATGGTCGGTGCTGTTGGCACCTTGCTCCTGCTTCGCCCACATCTGGCCACCATCGGCTGGGTGGTGTCATCCAAGGCATTCGGCCTGACGGCCTTGGTGGCGCTTTATCTGGCGTTCGCCCTGGGTCGTTATGTCATGCTGCGGCAATCGCGCCGGGTGAGTGGGTTTCGGTCCGGGCCCGGGTGATAGTTGCCCGGCACCAGATCTCATTTCCGCAAGAGACCATTCCCGCAGACTCAGGCATTCCATTGAAGACGGTGTAATGGCTATTGCTGGCCACTCGCTGAATGTACTGAGCGCCTGTTTGTGTCTGCACGCATCGACTTTTATTTGCTAGCGTGACAGAATCGTCAGTGCAAAGAACGCAGCAGCATAAACCGCGTCTTTGTTAGCGATTCCTTTCCAGGAATCGCCGGGGAGGAATAACCACAGTTGCCTACTTGCCTGCCCCTCGAAGCGTGCGGCGAGTTGCCGTCTGCGCGTCTGTCTGTGCCTCTGTCAGGGAGAGCGCGCGAAATTTGGCCTTTGATCTTGTCGAATAAGCCCGGCTGGAAGCCAAAAAACAAGCCAAAGTAATATGACGCAACTGAATTTAAGATTGCCGTTGTTGGCCAAGGTCACCATTGATGCCGGCATATTAGAAGATATCGGACGTGTCGCGCAGCAATATGCGTACGGAGACCGCGTCGGAAAAAACAGACGAGTGGCATTGGCGCTATATTTGGCTGGTGCCAATCTCGGGGACGCTGAGATGGCGTGGCGTGCCGCAGATGCATATGAATACGGAGAGGGCATAAAAAAGTGTCCGGAAGAATCTCTCCGCTTATTGAAGCTGGCAGCTAAGCTAGGTTCTGCTGGCGCGGCCACGTCGTTGGCGGCTTCATATTGGCAGCACGCCAAAACTCCACAGGAGCGTGCAGAGGGTGTGAAGCTTTATAAACGCGCAGCCCGCTGTGGCGAGCCCAACGCAATTCACAACCTTGGGGTGTGTTATTCAACCGGTGTTGGCCTGAGTAAAAACTTCAAAAAAGCGTATGACCACTTTCAATTGGCCGCAGAACGGGGACATCTCGAAGCACAATTCAAAGTAGGGTGGTGCCTGCTCCACGGAGAAGGAGTAGAGAAAGATATCCCTCAGGCGAAGAAAAGCTTGAGACAGGCAGCGAAGCAAGGGCACCCAGACGCGGCAAGGCTTCTTAAAACACTAGGGTCACCCGCAGACGAACGGGCAGGCGCCCATCATTCGTGAACTAATTCGCGAACCACCTCCGCCGTTACGTCCGCTTTCCCCTGCCCCAAATCCGCCGCACGAAACTGCCGGCATGAAAGCCGCCACCCTGGCTGCGTTGCTGAGCGCAGCCGTCATCTTGACGCCGCCGGCCGTTGCCGCGCCGTGTGATCTGAACCTGCGTACCGAGCAGGTGCTGAAGCAATTGAATGCCTTGCGAGCCCAGGCACGTGTCTGCGGCAAACAGGCCATGGGGGCTGCCGCACCGCTGCGTTGGCAGCCCACGCTGGTGGATGCCGCCTCTCGTTACGCGGCCGAGCTTTCCGGCCGCGACAAGCTCACCCACACCAGCCTGTCCGGGGCCACGTTGGCTGAACGCCTGGACGCCGCGCGTTATCCGATGCGCCTGGCTGGTGAGAACCTGGCTTCCGGGCCGGATTCCATCGAGGAAGTGATCGGGCTGTGGTTGCAGAGCCCCGGCCATTGCGAGAACCTGATGGGCGCGGACTTCACCGAAGTGGGCCTGGCCTGCGACATCCGCGAAGGGCATCAAGCCCAGCCATATTGGGTGCTGGAGCTGGGCCGGCCGCGCAACATCCGCCCCATCCAGGCAAGTGCCCAGCTTTCGCAGGTGCCCGAAGGGCTGTTGCCCAGCGACGGCCCCGCAGTCCGCTGATGGCGCGGTCCTGAAGAACCTCCTGCAAGCCCGGGCCGCTCCAGTCCAGACACGCCCACAAGCCGTTCTTGCCCAACGCCTTTCCCGCTGAAGGTGTGGGCGCCCTCTCGGCACCCCGGCTCAGATCCACCCCAGATCAATCGCCCGAAGGACCGCCTGCGTCCGGTCCCGCACACCCATCTTGGCGAACACCGACGAGCAGTGGTTCTTGATCACGCCTTCGCTGTTGCCCAGCAGGGCCGCGATCTCGGTATTGCTGCGCCCGCTGGCCACTAGCCGCAACACCTGAAGCTCCTTCGGGCTCAACGGCTCCGGCTCCGGCGTGGCGCTGAAAGCGCGCTCCATCGGTGCGCGCTCCATACGTTCTGTCAGCAGCGGCCTGAGTGCCGTGCCACCCCCCACCACATCATGCAACGCCTGCACCAGCGTGTCCGGACTGATGGCCTTGAGCAGGAAACCACGGGCGCCCGCGCGCACCGCTTCATCAAAGGCCACCGTGTCATCAAACGTGGTGAGCAGCACCACCGGAATCTTGAGGGCCCGTGCCGCCAGCGCCCGGATCAGGCCAATGCCGTCCAGCCGTGGCATGCGCATGTCCGAGAGAATGATGTCGGGCTGTTCACGCGCCAGCAGTTCCAGCGCCTCCGCGCCGTCGGCGGCCTCGCCGACCAGGCGGATGTCCTCATGCAGCGCCAGCAGACCCTTGAGGCCTTCGCGCACCAGTTGCTGGTCCTCCACCAGCAGCAGTTTGATCGTTTCGCTCATCTCGCTTCTCCTCAAGGCCTCGACCTCAAACTCAACGTGCTGTTGCCAGATCCAGGCAGACACCAGGCAGACAGACACCAGGTAAACCTCAGGCAAACCGTGGGCAATCCAGCTCGATCAGGAACCCCGGATGGTGCCGCAGCACCCGCATGGCCCCCCCCAGCTCGGCCATGCGTTCCTGCATGCCCTTCAAGCCGTTGCCTTCGCGCAATTTCCGTGTGCCCCGCCCATTGTCGTCAACCAGCACACGAACCTGCATGGATTCACCTTCACCCATGACGGTCAGGGTGACCCGCACGTGGGTGGCGCTGGCATGGCGCACCGCATTGGTCACGGATTCCTGTACGCAGCGCAGCAAGGCGTGGGCGCAGCGCGGGGAAAGATCCTGCGCTACCGGGTCCAGGCTCAGTTCGATCTGGGTACTGGCAATGCCCTCGGCGAGCGTGCGTAGCGCGGCTTCCAGGTTGATGCGCTGGCTCTCCCGCTCGCGGGAAACCGCGGCACGCACCTCGGCCAGCAGGCCGGCGGCGCCGAGGCGGGCCTTTTCCACCGCCTGGGCGGCGCCAGCGTCGTCGTGCCGCTTGAGCAGGGCATCGCTGAGCTGCAGGTGCAGGTTGAGTGCGGTGAGGTGATGGCCCATGACGTCGTGCAGCTCTCGGGCCATGCTCAGACGCTCCGCATAACGCAGTTGCTCCACCTGAAGGCGTTCACCGCTGTCCCGTTCCGCCAGCATGGCCTGGAACCAGCGGCGGCGCTCGGCTTCGGTGGCCGCCAGCCGGCCCAGGCCGAAGGCCATGCCGTGCAGTGCCACCATGGAAATGGCCAGGCCCAGGCTGTTGAGCCACCAGGGCATGCCGGCAGTGAGTTGCTCGGTGCGCTGCGCTTCGCTGGGGAACAGCCAGTAGAGGGTGACGTTGATGACCACCTGGGCCAGCGCGAAGCCGAAGGCCTTGCGGACGTTGAGGATCAGCGTGCCCAGGACGGTGACGAGGAAAGGCAGGCCGGGGGTGACGAGCAGGGCCAGGGCGTCCAGGAGGACGACGTGGCGCAGGGCGTTGCGCGGCGGCAGGTCCAGGTGGCGTTGGCGGGCAATGCGCCAGAAATGCCAGGCAAAGGCCGCCACCAGCGCCAGGCAGGTGAGGACGAAGGGGGCGTCGTGGGTGTCGCCACCCATGCGGCGGTAAAGGCTGGCCAGCACCCCGTCATAGGGCTCGGTGGGGTGGCCCATGAGGCCCCAGGCCGCGGAAGCCAGCTCCAGCAGGCACACCGCAAGGGCGGCAATGCGCAGCACAAAGGCGGGCTGGGCGATGCGGGCGAGGAGGCGGTCCAAGGCGGGGGGCGGTTTCCGGGAAGTCCGCTAGCGTGCCACAAAGCGCTGGATTTCAGACGTGTGAGTGGTCACGCCACCTGCTCAATTCACGGGCGGCGTGCTGACGATCACCCCACCGCCGAGGCAGACCTCGCCGTCATAGAGCACCGCGCTCTGGCCAGGCGTCACCGCCCACTGAGCCTGCGGAAAGTCCAGCCGGATCTGACCGTCGCCGGGGGTGAGGGCACAGGCCGCATCCGCCTGCCGGTAACGGGTCTTCGCGCCATAGCCGCCAAAGGCGGGTGCTTCATCCGTCCAGCTGAGGTCGTTGGCCACCAGGCTGTGGCTTTGCAGCAGCGGGTGCTCATGGCCCTGCACCACCACCAGCGTGTTGGTCTCCAGATCCTTGCGGGCCACAAACCAGGGTTCATGTTCTCCGCCCCCCCGTGCGGCCCCCTTTTCCTTGATGCCACCAATGCCCAGACCCTGGCGCTGCCCCAGGGTGTAGAAGGAGAGGCCGACGTGTTCGCCCAGCTTGCGCCCCCGGTCGTCCTTGATCGGGCCGGGCTTGTGGGAGAGGTAACGGTTGAGGAACTCCCGGAAGGGCCGCTCGCCGATGAAGCAGATGCCGGTGGAGTCCTTCTTCTTGGCATTGGGCAGGCCGATCTCTTCCGCCAGGCGGCGCACCTCGGTCTTGGGCAGTTCGCCCACCGGGAAGATGGTCTTCTGCAGTTGGGCCTGATTGAGCCGATGCAGGAAGTAGCTCTGGTCCTTCAAGGGGTCCAGCCCCTTGAGCAGTTGCACCCGGCTGCCCACCTCCCGCACGCGGGCGTAGTGGCCCGTGGCGATCTTCTCGGCGCCCAGGCGCATGGCGTGGTCGAGGAAGGCCTTGAACTTGATCTCGGCGTTGCACAGCACGTCCGGGTTGGGCGTGCGGCCGGCCTGGTATTCGCGCAGGAACTCGGCAAAGACGCGGTCCTTGTATTCCGCCGCGAAGTTGACGTGCTCGATCTCGATGCCAATGACGTCGGCCACCGCCGCCGCATCCACGAAGTCGATGTTCGAGGAGCAGTACTCGCTGTCGTCGTCGTCTTCCCAGTTCTTCATGAAGATGCCGACGACCTCATGCCCCGCCTGCTTGAGCAGCCAGGCGGAAACGGCGGAATCAACACCGCCGGACAGTCCGACGACGATGCGTTGCTTCTTGGGATTCATGCCGCCGATTGTCCGCCATGCCGCCCGCCGTCGCCCGGCTGGGGGCTTGGCCGGGTGCGCACGTGCGTTCTGTCACGAACCGGGGGGCCTCCCCACGGTCCACCCCACCGACTCCGCCCTCTGTAGGCAAACCACCGACACGGCTTTGCGCCACCGCTCACAACCGCCACCGGTTTCGCTGACTCCCGCCGCCCGGGCGGCCGCCGCAAACTGGCAGCACAAGGGAGTTCCATCATGAATGTTGTGATCGTTGAAGGTTCCATCACCATCCGTGCCCAACTGCAGGCTTTGCTGGCGCGAGAAAAACGCATCCACGTGGTGGGCGAGGCGGCCGACGAACAAAGCGCGATCCAGGTCATCGCCCAGACCCAGCCGGACGCCGTGCTGATGGACCTGGCCCTGCAGCCCGGAAGCGGCCTGCGTGTGTTGCGCGCCATCCGTCAGCTCGGCTGCGGTGCCCGCGTGATCGTGCTGAGCAACAGCTATTACGAGGAGATGCGCCGGGCCTGCTCGGAACACGGCATCTCCGGCTTCTTCGACAAGAGCTGCCAGGTGGAGTCCGCGCTGGACCTGCTGCGCAGCTGGCTGCCCCCGATCTTTGCCGACGAGCCCGAACGCCTGGCTGCCGTCCATGAAGTGGACGTGCGGGCCCTGGCCTTCCCGGCCTTCGACGAATTGGCCGACCTTGCCTGCGACATCAGCGGCAGCGGCATGGCGGCCATCAGCCTGATCAATGCGGATCTGCAACGCTTCATCGGCACCTCCGGCCTGACCATCGGCCAGTTGCCGCGCTCACGCGGTTTCTGCGCGCAGATCCTGCATGAAGGTCCGCTGGTGGAGGTGCCCGATACCTGGCACGACGCCCGATTTGCCGACCACCCATTGGTGCAGGGCGCGCCCTACGTGCGCTTTTACGCCGCCGTCCCGCTGGCCCTGTCCGGTGGTGAGGTGGTGGGCAGCCTGTGCGTGCTGGACCGCCTGCCGCGCCGCCTGCGCGAGCGTCAGCGTGAAGCCTTGCTGACTCTCTCCCGCTGCGCCATCAACGAACTGGAATCCACCCGCCGCCATTCCGAGCGGCTGGACCAGGCGATCACGGCGGCGATGGCGCTTTGAGACATCTCGACATCACGCCCGCGCACGGGCGGATCGGCCTAACGCCCGCGCGCCCGCCCGATCAGTGATGCACGGGGGGCTCGTACAGCGATGGATGGGTATACAACGCATCCAGCGGCAGCCGCCGCCCGGCGGCATGGTCCTCGATGCACTGCAGCACCAGCGGGCTGCGATGCCGGTCGCGGCAGGCCCGCACTTCCTCCAGCGTCATCCACAAGGTGCGCTGTATCGGCGCGTCAAACGCCCGCCCCGGAATCTGCTCTCCCACATCACCCACAAAGGCGACCCGCACATAGGTCACGTCCTGGCCACGGGCGGGGCGCAGGAATCGGGACATGTACATGCCCAGCCAGGCGGTCGCAGTGAAGTCGCGCGCGGTCTCTTCCAGCACCTCGCGGATGACGCCCTCCACGGGTGACTCGCCCTGTTCCAGATGCCCGGCGGGATTGTTGAGCAGCAGCCCCTCGGAGGTCTGTTCCTCCACGAGCAGGTAACGGCCGTCGCGTTCAATCACGGCGGCGACGGTCACGCTGGGCTTGAAGCGTTCGGTCATGGGTCTCCTCAAGTCGATGGATGCTGTTGCAGGCCGGCCACCACCAGCCGGGTGATGAGCGTCTCGGCCTGCTTGAAGTCCTTGGGCTCCAGCTCGGGTTTGCCGAGCAGCAGCGCGAATTGCGCGCCCAGTTCCGCGTAGGCCTGGGTCGTGGACCAGATGATGAACATCAGGTGGGTGAAATTGAGCTTGGCGATGCGGCCCTGCCGGGCCCAGCGCTCGAAGGTCTTCACATCTGCCTGCAGCAGTGGCTGCACGCGGGCCTGGATGACATCGGCATAACGCGGCGCGCCGGCGATGACCTCCTTGGCAAAGATCTTGGCGCCGGTCGGCCGCTCCAGGGAGTTGCGCACCTTGGCTGCGATGTAGGCGCTCACGGCCGCCTCCGGGTCCTCCGCCGCCGAGAGCGCCCCCATGCCGGCCAGCCATTGATCCAGCACGTCGTCCAGCACGCGCCGGTACAGCGCGTCCTTGCTGGGGAAGTAATACAGCAGGTTGTGGCGGCTGATGCCCACTGCGGCAGCAATCGTCTCCAGCGACGCGCCCTCGAAGCCGAACTGCGCAAACTGACGCTCGGCCTCCACCAGGATGCGCTGCTCCTTCTGCACACGTGTGGCGCGGACAGGACGTTGCTCCAGAAGGTCGGCTTCTTTCATGGGCCGCCATTGTGCTCGTTCTTGATGACGGTCCCGGCGGCAGGGCCCCCTCGTTTGTGCGATGACGGGGCACGGAATCCCCAGGCCGGGGCGTTGCTACGGTGATGGCGGCGCGACGGTGGTGCATCGCGTCACAAAAGAAGGGGTCATGCACCCGGATGGGTCGATCCCATCGGGGCTGTCGTCGATCGGTGCTTTTCGCGAGCGCGGGAAATCACCAACTGGTCAAAACTTACCAACCAGTAAAACATGGCGACGCCCCAACACGAGAGAGCCTTCCATGTCCGTCACCCCCAGTGCCGACGGCCGCCATCTCAGCGACGGATTGGTCGCCGGCCGGCTTGACGATGCGCAGTACGACCAGCACTTCTCCGATGCGCACCCGCCGCTCACACGGGCCCAGGCGCTGGTGGAGGCGGAACGCTGCTATTACTGCTTCGATGCCCCGTGCACACAGATCTGCCCGACCGGCATCGACATTCCCAGCTTCATCCACCGCATCGCGCAGGAGAACCTGCGCGGCGCCGCGCAGACCATCCTGGAGTCGAACCCGCTGGGCGGCATGTGCGCACGCGTCTGCCCCACCGAGCAGCTGTGCGAGCGTGATTGCGTGCGCATGGCCAAGGACGGCAAGCCCGTGGAGATTGGCCTGCTGCAGCGCTTCGCCACGGATGCGCATTTCGAGAATCCCGGCGCCCCGCTGTTTCAGCGTGCCGCATCCACGGGCCGCCGTATCGCTGTGGTGGGTGCCGGCCCGGCCGGCCTGGCTTGCGCCCACGGTCTGGCACGCCGTGGCCACGAGGTGTTCCTCTACGAGGCGCGCCCCAAGCTGGGTGGCCTGAATGAATACGGTCTGGCCACCTACAAGACGGTGGATCAGTACGCCCAACGCGAGATCGACTGGCTGCTGTCCATCGGCGGCATCACGCCCCGCTGTGATCAGCAACTCGGCCGGGACTTCACGCTGGACGGCTTGCTGGCGAGCCACGATGCCGTCTTCCTCGGCCTGGGGCTGGGCGGGGTGAACGCCCTGGGCATCGCCGAACCCGCGCTGCCCGGGCTCATGAACGCGGTGGACTTCATCGCCACGCTGCGCCAGAACGCACCGGCCACCGTGCCGGTGGGGCGCCGCGTGGTGGTGGTGGGTGGCGGCATGACCGCCGTCGATGCGGCCGTGCAGGCCCGGCTGCTCGGCGCGGAGGAGGTCAGCATCGTCTACCGCCGTGGCCGCGAGTCCATGTCCGCCTCCACGGTGGAACAGGACTGGGCGCTGAAGAACGGCGTGCGGCTGCTGACCTGGATGGCGCCGGTGGCGGTTGAAGGCGAGGGCGGCCACCTCACCGGCGTGCAGGTGGCGCGGACCCTCATGAATGACGGGAAGCTGCAGCTCACGGAGGACCACCTTCACCTGCCGGCCGACATGGTGCTCAAGGCCATCGGACAAAGCTTCCTGCCCCAACCCCTGGGCGATGCCCTCGAACGACGCGCCGGTCGCATCCTGACCGACGAGGACGGACGCACGTCGCTGAGCCGCGTGTGGGCCGGTGGCGACTGCCGTTTCGGTGGCCAGGACCTGACGGTCGAAGCCGTCGAACACGGCAAGCGAGCCGCCGTGTCCATCGATGCAGACCTGCGCATGAACGCTACCCACGCCCCCGGCAGCGGGACTGCCCTCGCAGCTGCTGGCGCCGCCTCTGCGGCATCTGCAGCATCCGCAGCATCTGTCGTTGGCCTCAGCGCCTGACCCGGGAGACCACGATGGCCGACATCAGCAGCAACTTTCTGGGCATCCGCAGCCCCAACCCGTTCTGGCTGGCCTCCGCGCCGCCGACCGACAAGGAGATCAACGTCGTGCGGGCCTTCGAGGCCGGCTGGGGCGGGGTGGTCTGGAAGACCCTGGGCGAGGACCCGCCCGTGGTCAATGTGCATGGACCCCGCTACGGCACGCTGCTGGGCGCCGACCGGCGTGTGCTCGGCCTCAACAACATCGAGCTGATCTCGGACCGGCCGTTGCAGACCAACCTGGAGGAGATCCGCCGCGTGAAGCGCGCCTGGCCGGACCGCGCCATGATCGTGTCGCTGATGGTGCCTTGCGAGGAGCAGAGCTGGAAGTCCATCCTGCCGCAGGTGGAGGACACCGGCGCGGACGGCATCGAACTCAACTTCGGCTGCCCGCACGGCATGAGCGAGCGCGGCATGGGCGCGGCCGTGGGCCAGGTGCCGGAATACATCCAGATGGTCACGGCCTGGTGCAAGCATTACTCCAGATTGCCCGTGATCGTGAAGCTCACGCCCAACATCACGGATATCCGCCAACCCGCCCGCGCCGCTGCCGCCGGGGGCGCCGACGCCGTCTCGCTGATCAACACGATCAACTCGGTGATTGGCGTGGATCTGGAGCGCATGGTGATGAGCCCCTCCACCGCAGGCTGGGGCTCCCATGGCGGCTACTGTGGCCCGGCGGTCAAGCCCATCGCCCTGAACATGGTGGCCGAGATCGCCCGGGACCCGGCCACCACCGGCCTGCCCATCTCCGGCATTGGTGGTGTCAGCACCTGGCGCGACGCCGCCGAGTTCATCGCCCTGGGCGCAGGCACGGTGCAGGTCTGCACCGCCGCCATGGTGTATGGCTTCAAGATCGTGCAGGACCTGTGCAGTGGCCTGGAAAACTTCATGGACCAGCAAGGCTACGCCACGCTGGACGACATGCGGGGCCGCGCCGTGTCCACGGTGAAGAACTGGAACCAGCTCAACCTGCAGCATGTCGAGAAGGCAGTGATCAACCAGGACAGCTGCATCCAGTGCGGCCGCTGCCACGTGGTGTGCGAGGACACCTCGCACCAGGCGATCTTCGCCACCACCACGCCGGGCGCGCGCCGCTTCGAGATCAACGAGGCCGAATGCGTGGGCTGCAATCTCTGCGTCTCGATGTGCCCGGTGCCGGACACCATCACGATGCGGGTGCTCAAGCCCGGCGAGGTGGACCAGCGGACCGGCCATGCCGTCAGCGCTGACTACGCCAACTGGACCACCCATCCCAACAATCCATCGCGGGTGGCCGCCTGAGCCTTCACGCCCCTCTGATCCCCGGGGCATGACCCTTGCATGGATGTTGCACCGGCCCGCATGCCATCGCAGTCCCTTTCCCAACCCAGCAGGGCCCCCAAGGAGAAACGCATGAGCAGCAGTTCCGACCAGCAGCGCTCACAGGCGCTGTGGAATGCCGACCTGGCCCCCACCACGGCCGCTCAGCGCACCTGGCGCTGGTGGCACTTTGCCGCGCTGTGGGTGGGCATGGTGATGTGCATCCCCGCCTACACGCTGGCGGCCAGCCTGGTGGAGTCCGGCATGTCCGCCGGCCAGGCGGTGCTGACGGTGTTCCTGGGCAACCTCATCGTGCTGGTGCCCATGCTGCTGATCGGCCATGCCGGCGCACGTTACGGCATTCCCTATGCGGTTCTCGCCCGCGCCGCGTTCGGCACCCGTGGGGCCCGTCTGCCTGCCTTGCTGCGGGCGTTGGTGGCCTGCGGCTGGTACGGCATCCAGACCTGGTTCGGCGGCATGATGATCCACACGCTGGCTGGCGTGCTCATCGGCCATCCGCTGGGTGGCGAACCGCTGCCCGGCCTGGACATCAGCCTGTCCCAGCTGCTGTGCTTCCTGCTGTTCTGGGGGCTGCAGTTCTATTACGTGCTGCATGGCATCGAAGCCATCCGCAAGCTGGAGACCTGGACGGCGCCGATCAAGATCCTGATCTGCCTGGTGCTGCTGTACTGGGCTTACAGCAAGGCAGGGGGCTTCGGGCCCGTCCTGGACCAGCCTTCCGCCTTCTCGCCGGGCGGCAAGAAGGAAGGCCAGTTCGCTTCGGTGTTCTGGCCCTCGCTCACCGCCATGGTGGGTTTCTGGGCCACGCTGGCGCTCAACATCCCGGACTTCACCCGTTTCGCCAAGACACAACGCGATCAGCTCATCGGCCAGACGCTCGGCCTGCCCGCGCCCATGGGGCTGCTGGCGGGGCTGGCGGTGATCGTGACTTCCGCCACCGTGGTCATTTACGGCAAGGCCATCTGGGATCCGGTGGACCTGGCCAGCCGCATGACAGGGGCCGCCGTGCTCATCGCGCTGGTGGTGCTGCTGGTGGATACCGTCAGTGTGAACCTGGCGGCCAACCTGGTCGGGCCAGCGTATGACTTCTCCGCCCTGAACCCGGCGCGCATCAGCTATCGCATCGGCGGCATCGTCACCGCCGCCATCGCCATCCTGATGATGCCCTGGAAGATCCTGGCCTCCACGCAGGGCTACATCTTCACCTGGCTGATCGGCTACTCCGCGCTGCTAGGCCCTGTCGCCGGGATCCTGATCGTTGATTACTACGTGATCCGACGCACCCGCCTGGAGGTGGACGAGCTCTATCGCGATCAGGGCGCCTACAGCTACCGGGGCGGCTGGAACTGGGCTGCGGTACTGGCCTTTGTGTTGGGCGTGGCTCCCAACGTCCCGGGATTCCTCCATGCTGCCTTCCCCTCGGCCTTCCCGTCCGTCGGTGAATCCTTCCAGCAGCTCTACACCTACGCGTGGTTTGCGGGCCTGGCCATCGCGGCGGTGGTTTATTACCTTGCCATGCTGGGTCGGGTCCGTGCACCTGTACTGAAACAAGCTTGAAGCCAGCTGGAAGCAGGCGCCCCCCGATCGCATCGCAGCCAAGGAGACTCCCATGAACCCTACCGCCCTTTTCATCCGTGGCGCCACGGTGGTGAATGCCGACCGCCAGTTCGAGGCCGATGTGTTGACTCTGGGCGGACAGATCGCCGCCGTGGGCCCGCGTGCGCAGGCGATGGCGCCCAGCCACGCCCAGCACATCGATGGCAGCGGCCAATACCTGCTGCCCGGCGGCATCGATCCCCACACGCACATGCAGCTGCCGTTCATGGGCACTGTCACCATGGACGACTTCTTCACCGGCACCGCTGCAGGCCTGGCGGGCGGCACCACCACCATCATCGACTTCGTCATCCCCTCACCGAAGGAGCCGCTGCTCGATGCCTACTGGAAGTGGCGCGGCTGGGCCGAGAAGGCGGCGTCGGACTACGCCTTCCACGTCGCGATCACCTGGTGGGACGAGACCGTGCACGATGACATGGGCCGCCTGGTGGCCGAGGAGGGCGTGAACAGCTTCAAGCACTTCATGGCCTACAAGAACGCCATCATGTGCGACGACGAGACGCTGGTGAACAGCTTCCGCCGCGCCCTGGCGCTGGGGGCGATGCCCACAGTGCACGCGGAAAACGGGGAACTCGTCTACCTGCTGCAGCAGGAGGTGGCGCGCATGGGCATCACGGGGCCGGAGGGGCACCCCTTGTCCCGCCCGCCGATGGTGGAGGGCGAGGCCGCCCACCGCGCCATTGCCATTGCCGACGTGCTGGGCGTGCCGATCTACGTGGTGCATGTCTCCTGCATCGAGTCGGCCGAGGCCATCGCGCGTGCCCGGGCGCGTGGGCAGCGGGTGTTCGGCGAGGTGCTGGCGGGGCACCTGCTCATTGATGAAAGCGTTTATCGGGACCCGGACTTCACCCGCGCCGCCGCGCATGTGATGAGCCCGCCCTTCCGCTCGAAGGAGCACCAGGAACACCTGTGGCGCGCCCTGCAGGCAGGCACCCTGCACACCACCGCCACCGACCACTGCACCTTCTGCGCCGCCCAGAAGGCGGCCGGCCGGCAGGACTTCGCCAAGATCCCCAATGGCTGCGGCGGCGTGGAGGAACGCATGACGGTGCTGTGGGACGCCGGTGTCAATACCGGACGCCTCACGCCCAGCGAGTTTGTGGCCGCCACGTCCGCCAACGCAGCCAAGCTGTTCAACATGTACCCGCGCAAGGGCTGCATCACCGAGGGAGCGGACGCAGACCTGGTGCTCTGGGATCCAGAAGGCCACAAGACGCTCTCTGCCAGCACCCAGCATTCCAAGGGCGATTTCAACCTGTTCGAGGGCCGTGAGGTGCGCGGTATCCCCCGGGTGACGATCAGCCAGGGCGAGGTGGTCTTCATCGACGGTGAGTTGCGCGCGCGCCAGGGTGCCGGCCGCTACCTGAAGCGACCGCCGTTCGGCCCGCAATTCGATGCCCAGAAGCGCCGCAACCTGGATCTCACCCCCACTGCGGTTGTCCGCACCTGAACCTTCCGGAGAGCCGACATGACCTCGCTGCAAACCTTGCGTGTGAACGGATCCCGCCTCTGGGATTCATTGATGCAACTGGCCCGCATCGGTGCCACCGAGAAAGGGGGCGTGTGCCGTCTGGCCCTCACCGACCTGGACCGCCAGGGCCGTGACCTCGTCACCCGCTGGGCCCGCGAGGCCGGCCTGACGGTCACGGTGGACCAGATCGGCAATGTTTTCATGCGCCGCGAAGGGCTCAACCCGGCCTTGCCGCCGGTGATGACGGGCAGCCACATCGACACCCAGCCGACCGGGGGCAAGTTCGACGGGAACTATGGCGTGCTGGCCGGCCTGGAAGTGGTGCGCACGCTCAATGACCATGGGGTGCAGACCGAAGCGCCCATCGAGGTGGTGTTCTGGACCAATGAGGAAGGGTCCCGGTTCGTCCCGGTGATGATGGGCTCCGGGGTCTTTGCGAACGCGTTCACGCTGGACCATGCCTATGCCGCCACCGACGTGGACGGCAAAAGCGTCAAGGACGAGCTGACGCGCATCGGCTATGTGGGCAGTCAGACGCCGGGCGACCATCCCATCGGCAGCTATTTCGAAACCCACATCGAGCAGGGCCCGGTGCTGGAGGACCACGGCAAGACCATCGGTGTGGTGACCGGTGTGCTGGGCATCCGCTGGTATGACTGCATCGTGACCGGCATGGAGGCGCATGCGGGCCCCACACCCATGGCGCTGCGCAAGGATGCGCTGCAGGTGGCCAGCCGGCTGATGCAGGAGGTGGTGGCCTGTGCGCATCGGCATCCGCCTCATGGTCGGGGCACGGTCGGCATGGTGCAGGTGCATCCCAACAGCCGCAACGTCATCCCGGGCCGGGTGAAATTCAGCATCGACCTGCGCAATGCCACTGATGCGCTGTGTGAAGCGATGGATGCGGACATCCGCGCCCGGGCCGCTGCGTTGGCGGCCGAGACCGGCCTGTCCATCGAGATCCACCCGGTGAGCGCTTACCCGGCGCAGCCGTTCCATGGCGACTGCATCCAGGCGGTGGCCTCGGCGGCCGAGGCGCTGGGCTACAGCAGCATGCCGGTGGTGTCGGGCGCGGGGCATGACGCGGTCTACATGGCGCGGCTGGCGCCAGCCGGCATGATCTTCATCCCGTGCAAGGACGGCATCTCCCACAACGAGATCGAGGACGCGCAGCCCGATCACATCGAGGCGGGGTGCAACGTGCTGCTGCGGGCCATGCTGGAGCGGGCGAGGCTGGTGCAGGGTTGAAGGGCCTATGGCCTATCAACGCATGGGCGCCGAGGAGCCCATGAACGCAAAAAGGGCCCCGACGAGGGGCCCTTTTGCATCAGGGGTGCCGATGTCGGCTCAGCGGTGATCGCGATCCGGACCGCGGTCGTCGCGACGGTTGTCATGTCGATCGTCGCGGCGGTCATCACGGCGGTCATCGCGACGGTCGTCCCGGCGGTCGGGACCACGGCCGTGGTCCGGGCCACGATGGTCGTCACGATATTCCGGGCCACGCGGGCCAGGGCCGCCGTGCGGGTGGTCGCGGCGATATTGCGGCGCATAGACGTTGCTGTACCAGTTGTCGCGCACGAAATACACCGGACGGCCGCAGGCACCGTACTGGCCGCAGTAGCGCTTCCAGTTCTTCTGGTGGCCCGGAGGCACACGCAGGTAGACGGGCGGCGGAGGAGCGGCCACGCGCTCAATGATCATCGGTTGGGCGTAGACCACTTCCGGGCGGGTGTTGCCGATGTCGATCTGGCCATAGAAGCCCGGCTGGCCAATGCTGACGGAGACGCCAACATCCGCAGCTTGGGAAAGGACCGGTGCCGCCAGAGCGGTCACGGCCAATGCGGAGGAAACAAGAATGTGCTTGAGCATGGTGGCTCCTTTCTACACCCAATTAACGTGCGGCTCGGACTCCGGTGGACCGGTTCACACAACTCGGTACAGCATGTAGTTTTGTTTCAGAAGGCCATCCTACCCCGGCGTCATAGTGAAATCCCTGTCACCAGGGTGCGCCATTCGCACGAATCCCGCCGTTAAGCTAGGGCACCTCTGCATGACGCCCGCAAGCCGAGGCAGCCCCGATCCGGGATGGGGCGCAAGTCGCCACTCACAGCACTGAACGAAGCGTGCGACCCAGGCGTCTTGCCCTGCGGGCACGGTGGGATGCTGCTTCCCGCACTCAGACTTGGAGGAGTTCCAGATGCTGATCGGTGTACCGCGTGAAACCGCGGCCGGGGAAACCCGTGTCGCCGCCACACCGGAGACGGTGAAGAAGCTGGTGGCGCAAGGGCACCGCGTGCTGGTGGAGGCGGGTGCCGGCGTCCAGGCCAGTGCCACCGACGAGGCCTATGTCGCCGCTGGCGCGGAGGTGGGCAGCTCGGCGCAGGCCCTGGGGGCCGATCTCGTGCTCAAGGTGCGGCCCCCCGGTCCGGACGAGTGGCCCGCCTTCAAGCGTGGCGCCGCCCTGGTGGGCATGCTCAACCCATTTGACCGAGACGGCCTGCAACGGCTGGCGGACGCCGGCCTCACCGCCTTTGCGCTGGAGGCCGCGCCGCGCACCACCCGGGCGCAGAGCATGGATGTGCTGTCCAGCCAGGCCAACATTGCCGGGTACAAGGCGGTGATGCTGGCCGCCTTCCACTACCAGCGTCTGTTCCCGATGCTGATGACAGCCGCCGGCACCATCAAGGCGGCACGGGTGGTCGTGTTGGGAGTCGGCGTCGCTGGTTTGCAGGCCATTGCCACCGCCAAGCGGCTGGGCGCGGTCATCGAGGCTTCGGACGTGCGGCCCTCGGTCAAGGAGCAGGTCGAGTCCCTGGGCGCCAAGTTCATCGACGTGGCGTTCGAGACCGCCGAAGAGCGGGAAGCTGCGGAGGGGGTAGGCGGTTACGCCCGGCCCATGCCGCCCAGCTGGCTGGCGCGCCAGCAACTGGAGGTGGCCAAACGCGTGGCGCAGGCGGACGTGGTGATCACCACGGCGTTGATTCCTGGCCGCGCAGCGCCCGTGCTGGTGACCGAGGAGATGGTTCGCGCCATGAAGCCCGGGTCGGTGATTGTGGACATCGCCGCGCCGGCCGGTGGCAATTGCCCGCTGACCGAGCCGGGGCGAACCGTGGTCAAGCACGGGGTCACGCTGGTCGGCGAGACCAACCTGCCAGCGCTGGTGGCGGCCGATGCCTCCTCGCTGTATGCCCGCAACGTGCTGGACTTTCTCAAGCTGGTGCTGACCGGCGAAGCCGGCGTGACCCTGCCGCCGGACGACGACATCGTCACCGCCTGCCTGGTGGCGCATGAGGGCCGTTTGCTTCGCAGTTGATCTCTTGCCCAGCGTCTTCTGTCAATCCTGGAGGTTTCCGATGGATGTCGTTTCTCCCACCTTGATCAACCTCACGATCTTTGTGCTGGCCATCTACGTGGGCTACCACGTGGTGTGGACCGTGACCCCCGCACTGCACACGCCGCTGATGGCGGTGACCAACGCGATCTCCGCCATCGTCATCGTGGGGGCCATGCTGGCCGCGGCGCTGACCGAGACCACGCTGGGGCAGGTCATGGGCACCGTGGCAGTCGCCCTGGCCGCAGTGAATGTCTTCGGGGGTTTCCTGGTCACGCGGCGAATGCTGGAGATGTTCAAGAAGAAAGAGCGCAAGTAGATCGGCGGCTCGTCCACCGAGTGCCTTGTCCGACCCCCCCGCAGGGATGCGTTACCCACCGCGAATGACCGCGATTAGGAGCTAGCTGCCCATGTCCATGAATCTCGTCACGCTGCTGTACCTGGTGGCCAGTGTCTGTTTCATCCAGGCGCTGAAGGGCCTATCCCACCCCACCACTTCCATCCGCGGCAATGTGTTTGGCATGGCCGGCATGGCCATTGCGGTGTTCACCACCGGCGCGCTGATCGTCAAGCTGGCGGGCGGGCATGCCGGCGGTTTTGGCCTGGTGCTGGCCGGGCTGGTGATGGGCGGCGGTGTCGGTGCGGTCATGGCGCAACGGGTGGAGATGACCAAGATGCCGGAACTGGTCGCCTTCATGCACAGCATGATCGGCCTGGCGGCCGTGTGCATCGCGGTGGCGGCCGTGGCCGAGCCGCATGCGCTGGGCATCGCGCAGCCGGGCGAGCCGCTGCCCGGAGGCAACCGGATCGAGCTGGCGTTGGGCTGCTTCATCGGCGCGGTGACGTTCTCCGGCTCCGTGATCGCATTTGGCAAGCTCAGCGGCAAATACAAGTTCCGCCTGTTCCAGGGCGCCCCCGTCGCCTTCGCCGGGCAACACTGGTTGAACCTGGCGCTGGGCGTGGCGGCGCTGTTCTTTATCTTCGGCTTCTGGCATTCGCAGAGCTGGACGGACTTCGTGCTGGTGGCGGTGCTGGGTTTTGCGCTGGGCGTGCTGCTCATCATCCCCATCGGCGGCGCGGACATGCCGGTGGTGGTGTCCATGCTCAACAGCTATTCCGGCTGGGCGGCGGCCGGTATCGGCTTCTCCCTCAACAACAGCATGCTGATCATTGCCGGCTCGCTGGTGGGCAGCTCGGGCGCCATCCTGAGCTACATCATGTGCAAGGCGATGAACCGCTCGTTCTTCAACGTGATCCTGGGAGGCTTCGGTGCGGAGGCCAGCGCCAGCACCGGCACGGCCGTGCAGCGCAACGTCAAGAGCGGCAGCGCGGACGATGCCGCCTTCATCCTGGGCAATGCCGAGAGCGTCATCATCGTGCCCGGGTATGGCCTGGCGGTGGCACGCGCCCAGCATGCGGTCAAGGAACTGGCCCAGAAGCTGATCGACAAGGGCGTGACGGTGCGGTATGCCATCCACCCCGTGGCCGGCCGCATGCCTGGCCACATGAACGTGCTGCTGGCGGAGGCCGAGGTGCCTTATGACCAGGTGCACGAGATGGAAGACATCAATGCGGAATTCGGCCAGACGGATGTGGCCATCATCCTCGGCGCGAACGACGTGGTGAACCCCGCAGCCCTGCAGAAGGGCTCGGCCATCTATGGCATGCCCATCCTGGAGGCCTACAAGGCCCGCACCATCATCGTGAACAAGCGATCCATGGCTGCTGGTTATGCCGGCCTGGACAACGAGCTGTTTTACATGGACAAGACCATGATGGTCTTCGGCGACGCCAAGAAGGTCGTTGAAGCCATGCTCAAGGCCGTGGAGTGAGCCTTGATGTCGGCTACGGGCGCACGCCGGCTGGTCCTGCTGCTGGCGCTGCCGGTGGCCCTGCTGTGGGTGGTGCACCTGCTCTCGCAGCAATACGGGACCTCGTTGCCGCCGCAAGTGGTGCGCCTGACCGAGGCGCATCTGCTGGCGGGCAGTGCGCTCGACCCCGCACAGGTGCCTGGCGCGTCACAGGCCAGTGCGCCGCTGACCGATGACGTTCGGCCGTCAGCCGCATCGTCCCCCCAGGTCTTCGGGCGTACGTTGCGGCCATTGCCGCTGCAGATCCATGAATCCGAGGCACCAGGCCCCTTGTGGTTCGCCATGGACTTCCGTCTGGCGCAGGCAGCGGAGCAACCGTACTGGCTGGTGATTCAGCATCGGCCAGCGGCCAGCATCTACCTCGACGGCCAGTTGCTGGCGCATTCCAGCATGGGCCAGGGCTTCTCGGCCGAGGATGAGGACGACATGGCGCAACGCGGCCTGCTGCTGGCTGGACGACGCATGCAGGTCAGCATTCCTCCGGCATTGCTGGGCGCTGGTGTCCACCGGCTGAGCGTGCGCCTGGCCAGACCTGGCTTCGAAGGGGCAGGCCTGTCAGCGCCCCTGCTCGGGCCGGCGCCGCAAATGCGTTCCCTGCAGGAAGGGCGGCGCTTCTGGCAGGTGGTCCGGGTGACGACGGCGCTCATCGGCCTGGCCATCGGGCTGTTCATGGTGCTGGTGTGGCTGGCCCTGCGGCAGGAGTGGCTGTTTGGGGTCACCGGGCTCTTCTGCCTGTGCCTGGCGTTGCTGCTGTCGCCCTATCTGCTCAACGGCGCCTTGCTGCCTGCGCCGTGGTGGCGCGTCACGCTAGATGTGGCCGACGTGGTGGCCAAGGCGTTGCTGCTGTTTCTGGTGGCACGGTTTACCGGCCACGATGAACGCTGGCTGCTGGTGGTGGTGATTGCCTATCTGGTGGCGGGCACCCTCATCGACGGCACGGCGGCCCTGATGGGATGGAGCTGGACGGACTTCCGCACGCCCTGGCCCTGGTGGGCCTTGGGCAGCCGCCTGCTGGTGCTGCTGGGCGCCGCCCTGCTGGCCGCGCGGGCCGCCCTGGTCAGCCGGCAGGGCGCCCCGCTGGTGGGGGCCCTGGCGGTGGCCTTGTCGGGTTGGGTGTGGCTGTATGTCAGCTACTTCTCGCTGGTGGCGTCCCAGCAGCTGAATGTGGTGGACATCAACGTGATCGGCCATGCCGTGCTGATTGCGATGGCCGGCGTGGCGTTGCAGCGCCGTTTTGTCCGGTCGCTGCGAGACCAGGCTGAGGCGCGCACCGTGCTGGAACGCGCCCTGGATGACCGCACGCGAGAGCTGGAAGCGCGCTGGCTGGAACTGCAGGACAGCGAGCGCCAGCGAACGGCGGCCCAGGAGCGTGAACGCCTGTTGCAGGAGATGCATGACGGCCTGGGCTCCCAGCTCGTCACCGCGCGCCTCAGTGCTGAACGTGGCGTGCCGTCGGAAGCCTTGGTGGAGGTGCTGGATGAATGCATTCGCGAGATGCGCCTGACCGTGGATGCACTGGCCGTGACCGATGGGGATCTGACCCTGCTGCTGGCCAACCTGCGCCACCGCATGGGGCCGCGTCTGGGCGCTGCGGGGCTGGCGCTGGACTGGCAGTTGGCAGATGTTCCACTGGTGCCGGTGCTGCGGGGCACGGGCGGGCGCGAACTGATCCGCATCGTGCAGGAGTGCCTCAGCAACGTGATCCACCACGCCCGCGCCACGCGGGTGCGCTTTGCCACGCAAGTCGATGCGGATGGTGCGGGTGTGGCGCTCACCATTGCCGACGACGGCTGTGGTCTGCCCGATCAACTGCGGCAGGGTAACGGCCTGCGTGGCATGCGCCGCCGCGCCGAGCGCATCTCTGCCCGCATCGAATGGCGTGTGCCGACCGACAGCCCCGGAGGGCCTGGCACGGAACTGATGGTGTGGATGCCGCTGCGCTGACCCAAGAAGCGCAGGATTGACCTTGCGCAAAGTTCGCGACGCTACTGAGTAGTGAACCCACCCTAGTTCGTACGGTTCTGGTTTCATCTGTCCCCATCAAAGTCGCATTTGTTGCCGTTCGGTGGCTGTTGTGCGGTCTATCGAATCCCCTGATGGGGCATGCGCAGGGATAAGCGAGAATCTGCGCCGTACCTTGGAGACATAACAATGGAGAAAACCTGGCTGAAGCACTATCCGGAGGGCATGCCCGCCGAGATCGATGCGGATGTCTACCCGTCGCTGGTCGAGCTGATGGAGACGGCATTCAAGCAGTTTCCGGACCGGCCGGCCTACAAGATCCTGGGCAAGTCGGTCAGCTTCGCGCAGATCGACGAGGCCTCCCGTGCGCTGGCGGCCTACTTCCAGGGCCTGGGCCTGGACAAGGGTGACCGCGTGGCCATCATGATGCCCAACGTGCCGCAATACCCGGTGGCCGTGGCTGCGGTGCTGCGCGCCGGCTTTGTGGTGGTGAACGTCAACCCGCTCTACACGCCGCGTGAACTGGAGCATCAGCTCAAGGACGCTGGAGCCAAGGCCATCGTCATCATCGAGAACTTCGCCGCCACGCTGCAGCAGGTGCTGGCCCATGTGCCGACCAAGCATGTGGTGCTGGCCTCGATGGGCGACATGCTGGGCTTTGCCAAGGGCGCCGTCGTCAATTACGTGGTGCGCAAGGTCAAGAAGCTGGTGCCGGCGTTCGAGCTCCCGACCGCGGTGCGCTTCAACGACGCACTGTCCAAGGGCCGCAGCCAGACCTACAAGCGTCCGGCCATCGGCCCCAATGACATCGCAGTGTTGCAGTACACCGGCGGGACCACCGGCGTCTCCAAGGGTGCGGTGCTCCTGCACCGCAACCTGGTGGCCAACACCTTGCAGTGCGAGGCCTGGTACCAGCCGGCGCTGCGCAAGATTCCCCAGGGCGAGCAACTGGTCAGCATCTGTGCGCTGCCGCTGTATCACATCTTCGGTTTCACAACCAACCTGATGCTGTCGATGCGCGTGGGCGGCTGCAACGTGCTGATCCCCAATCCGCGCGACCTGCCGGCGGTGTTCAAGGAGCTGAGCAAGCATCGTTTCCACAGCCTGCCGGCGGTCAACACCCTGTTCATGGCCATGGCCAACCATCCGTCCTTCGGCACGGTGGACTGGAGCGGGCTGGTGATCTCGGTGGGCGGCGGCATGGCCGTGCAGCAAGCCACGGCCAAGCTGTGGCTGGAAAAGACCGGCTGCCCGATCGTGGAAGGCTACGGTCTTTCCGAGACCTCGCCTGTGGCCTGCTGCAACCCGACCGACAGCACCGCCTATACCGGTTCCATCGGCCTGCCGCTGCCCGGCACCGAGGTGACGCTGCTGGACGACGACGGCCGGGAAGTGCCGGCCGGCAGCTCCGGCGAGATCGCCATCCGTGGCCCGCAGGTCATGGCGGGCTACTGGCAACGCCCGGACGAGACCGCCAAGGTCATGACGCCGGACGCGTTCTTCCGCACCGGCGACATCGGCACAGTGGACGAGCGGGGTTATTTCCGCATCGTGGACCGCAAGAAGGACATGATCCTGGTCAGCGGCTTCAACGTCTACCCGAACGAGATCGAGGATGTGCTGACGCTGATGCCGGGCGTGCTGGAATGTGCGGCAGTCGGTGTGCCGGATGAAAAGGCCGGTGAAGCCGTGAAGGTGGTGATCGTCCGCAAGAATCCGGCGCTGACCGAGGCGGACGTCAAGGCCTTCTGCGAAGCCAACCTGACCGGCTACAAGCGTCCGCGCATCATCGAGTTCCGCACCGAGCTGCCGAAAACCCCGGTGGGCAAGGTGCTACGGCGTGAATTGCGCGACAAAAAGTAGCAGTTTCCCTGGCCGCATAGCGCCCGTGACAGCCTAAGCTTCGCGCTCCTGAGGAGGCGAGGCCGTGTTGGAAGAACGCTACGAGAAGTCCGAGGCCGGACGAGCGGAAATTAAGAAGAGGGCACTGGTGCAGGCCCGGATTGCGCGCAACCTGCTGCTGGTGATCGACCCGAGCAAGACCGGGGGGCAATGGGTGGGGGTGGTGCAAGGCGCCGCACCCGCCGATCTGGAATTGCTGCTGCAGCACGGCCTGATCTCGTCTGTGGCTGCTGCGGCCCTGAGCCGGCCAGCCCCGTTGGGGCCGGAGCCGGCATCGTCGCCAGCACCTGCACCAGCATCCGTGGCTGCCCCGGCAGCGCCAGCGGCGCCCGCCGTGGGGGGGCCGCCCTCGACCCGCTCGGTGCCTGTGAGTTCAACGCGCCCCATGGGCGCGCCCGTGTCGCAGCTGGATTTCCAGCAGCTCTACACGGCGCTGACCGTGTTTGCGAAACAGCAGGGGCTGCTCAAGGGCTACCGGATGGCGCTGGAAGTGGAGCAGTGCCAGGACTTCGAACAGCTGCAGACCCTGGCGCTGGACGTGGTGGACCGTGTCCGCGCGACCAAGGGAGATGCGGCGGCCCACGCCCTGCGTGAGACACTGGGATTCAACTGAATTCACCCCAGGAGAGCACGTATGTCCACGCCCTATCGTGTTGCGGTGCTGATCGGCAGCCTGCGACAAGCCTCGTTCAACCGCAAGCTGGCACTGGCGCTGCAGAAGATCGCACCGCCTTCCCTCCAGCTCGAGATCGTCGAGATCGGGCATCTCTCCTTCTACAACGAGGACGAGGCCGCCTCGCCGCCGGCCGGTTATGCCGAGTTCCGCGCCACCATCAAGGCGGCGGATGCCGTGCTCTTCCTGAGCCCTGAATACAACCGGTCCATTCCAGCGGTGTTGAAGAACGCGCTGGATGTGGGGTCGCGGCCGTATGGCCAGAATGCCTTCAATGGCAAGCCCGCCGGTCTGATCACCTTGTCCCCGGGGGCGCTGGGTGGGTTTGGCGCCCATCACCATCTGCGCCAGGTGCTGGTGTGCCTGAATGTGGCCACCTTGCCGACGCCCGAGATGTATGTGGGCGGCGCGGCCGACATGTTCAATGCCGACGGTGGTTTCGTGAAGCCCGATACCGAAGCGTTCATGGCCAAGTACCTCGCTACGCTGGCGGACTGGGTAGGCAAGCAGAAGGGTTGAGCCTGGTGTCGCGTCTGTTTGTGGAGCAGCCGCTGGCGGCGGCTGCGTCTGAAGAAGATTTCGCCCTGCCGGCCGGGGCAGCCCGCCATGTGCAGGTCTTGCGCCTGCAACCCGGCGGCCAGGTCACGCTGTTTGACGGCAGCGGCGACGAGTGGACGGCGGAAGTGACGGCCATGGGCCGCAGCGAGGTCCGCGTGGTGCTGCGTGAGCGCCACAGCGTTGACCGTGAATTGCATCCATCGGTGACATTGGCGGTGGTGATGCCCGCCAACGACCGCATGGACGGCATTGTGGAAAAAGCCTGCGAGTTGGGGGCGGTGGCCATCCAGCCGCTGATGAGCGAGCGTTCGGTGTTGCGGCTCAGTGGCGAGCGGGCGCAGAAGAAGCAGGCGCACTGGCAGGGCGTGGCGGTGGCTGCGGCCGAGCAGTGCGGGCGGACACGGCCGTTGACGGTGGCGCCGGTGCAGACCTTGTCCGCATGGCTGGCCTCACTGGCGGCGGAGGCGGCCGAGGAGCGCCGCTGGCTCTTGAGCCCGGTGGCGGCGGAGCCGCTGTCCCGACGCGCCCGTGAAGGGCAGGGGCCCATCCTTGTGCTGAGCGGCCCGGAGGGCGGGCTCAGTGCGGATGAAGAGCAATCCGCCCGCGCGCGCGGCTTCCAGGCGGTGCAACTCGGCCCCCGCATCCTGCGGGCGGACACGGCACCGCTGGCGGTGCTGGGATGGGTGGCGTTGGGCGGGTCGGCTTAATCCGCCTCGCCCGCCTTGCCTGCTTCGCCCCGTTCAACAGGTTCACCCCGATCACCCGGCTCTGCCGCTGGCTTGCGGGCCGATCCGGCGACCAGATCAAACTTGAAGAGACGGCACTCAATGGGGCCATTCCACATGGGAATGCGGCGTGACTCCTTGAGGCGCATCTTGCTGGGCAGTTTCATTTCCGGGCACAGCAGCCAGGCTGTCCAGCCCGCTTCGTGCTGGGTGTAGGCACGCTTCCAATGCGCCGAGAGGCGAGGGAAGAAGTCGTCACCCGCGTCGCGTTCCTCGGAGAGGGGCTCGAAGGAGGCGCGCTGGCTGCCCGTGCCGGCCTTGCCGCGAACTTCGATGCGCTCGCCATAGGGCGGGTTGAGCATCAGGGTGCCGGGCACATCGGCTGGCAGCTTGGGCGCCGGGCGCTCGAGGGCGTCGCCACCGTTGAACTGGATGTAAGACTCGACACCAGCCCGCTGCGCGTTGCGGCGGGCGAAGTCCACCATCCGGAAGGCGACATCGCTGGCGAAGAGCGGCACGGCCGGGGGATGCTCGTTGGCGCGGGCCTCGTCCTTCATGCTGCGCCAGGCAGGCAGCAGCGATTGGAAGGGACGCAGCTTTTCGAAGGCGAAACGGCGCTGGATGCCCGGGGCGATGCCGCAGGCAATAGTGGCCGCCTCGACCACGATGGTGCCGGAGCCGCAGCAGGGGTCATGCAGGGCGCCGCCCTGCTCGGGCGTGCCCTTCCAGCCGGCGGCCGCCAGCATGGCGGCGGCCAGGGTTTCCTTCAGCGGCGCGTCGCCCTTGTCTTCGCGCCAGCCACGCTTGAACAGCGGCTCGCCGGAGCTGTCCACGTAGAGGGTGGCGTGTTGCTCGGTGAGGTGCAGCTGCAGTGGGAGGTCCGGCCAGCGGGTGTCCACGCTGGGGCGCTCGCCCGTGATTTCACGCATGACGTCGCAGACGGCATCCTTGACGCGCAAGGTCGCAAAGTTGAGGCTGTGCAGGGGGGAGTGCTGGGCGGTGGTGTCCACCCGCAGGGTCTGGTTGGGCGTGATCCACGCGCTCCAGTCGATGCGGTTGGCGAGGGCGTAGATATCGTCCTCGTGGTAGTACTCGCCGTAAGCCACCTCCACCAGCACGCGCTGGGCCAGGCGGCTGTGGAGGTTGAGGCGCATCACCGCCTCCAGCGTGCCAAGCAGGCCCACACCGCCTCGGAATGCCCGAGGCCCCTCCAGGCACTCCTGCGCGGAGAGGATGTCGCGGACTTCTTCTTCCAGCCAGGCTTCGACGCCGGCAGGGCAGGGGAGGAACAGATGGAAGGAGGGGGCGGACATCGCGACAGTCTGGGGGGAGATGGGGGCAGGTTGCACGACGTCGGGTGTCGTGCGGATTAGGGGGATTGTCCCACCGTGCTTCAAGTGGGGGGAGGCGGTTCGCTGCATGTCATTGGGGGAGGCTGACTGCGCGCGGGAAGTGCCGGTCCGGGGGGCATTGGCTCCATGTCCTCCGCCCGCTCCGCGGTCTCCCCCTAATATTTGCGCAAATACCCCCCGGACCGGCAGCTCCCGCAACCGAGATAGGCAACGGCCCTCGACTGATGACCGCGTGAGGCGGCCTCGAACGGCAACGCGCAGACCGAGCCTCGGTGAATCAGCGAGCCTTGCGCAGATTGGCTGGCGCCAGTTTGAGCGCTTCACGGTACTTGGCCACCGTGCGCCGGGCCACGGTGATGCCCTGTTCACCGAGCATGGTGGAGAGCTGGCTGTCCGAGAGCGGGCTGGCCGTGTCTTCCGCAGCAATGAATTGCTTGATGAGGGCACGCACCGCCGTGGAAGAGGCATTGCCGCCCGCTTCGGTGGAGAGGCTGGAACCGAAGAAATACTTGAGTTCGAAGGTGCCCCACGGCGTGGACATGTACTTGGCCGTGGTGACGCGTGAAATGGTGGATTCGTGCAGACCAAGTTCGTCCGCAATCTCGCGCAGAACCAGCGGCTTCATGGCCAGCTCGCCATGGGTGAAGAAGCCGCGCTGGCGCTCCACGATGGCCTCGCTGACCCGCAGGATGGTGTCGAAGCGCTGCTGGATGTTCTTGATGAACCAGCGCGCCTCCTGCAGTTGCCCACCCAGCGGCGAGTTGCTGACGCCCCCGCGCGTGGCCCGCAAAGCCTGGGCATAGAGGTCGTTGATGCGCAGCTTGGGCAGGACATCCGGATTGATCATGACCCGGAAGCCGCGACCCGCCTTCTGCACGATGACGTCAGGCACCACCGGCCGGTTTTCGCTGCGGGCGAAGCGGCGGCCAGGCTTGGGCTCCAGCGTGGCAATCATGGCCTGCGCACCACGCAGCAACTCGTCATCCGCCCCGGTGAGGGACATGAGCCGGCGCCAGTCGCGCTTGGCCAGCAGTTCGAGGTGGCGGCGGCAGATGACGATGGCCAGGGCCTGTTCAGGTGAGCGGGGATGGGTGCGCAGCTGCAGTTCCAGGCACTCGCCCAGGTCGCGGGCCCCCACACCCGCCGGCTCCATGGATTGCAGCCACTTGAGCGCGCACTTGAAGGTGTCGAGCAGGTCTTCCCGCTGCTCTTCGTCCGCCTCTTCACCCAGCAGGGCCAGGACCAGGTCCTCCAGCGGGTCTTCGAGGTAGCCGTCGTCGTTCAGGGATTCAATGAGCGCCAGCAGGGCCGCACGGTCCACTTCGCCCAGGTGCATGCCCGCCATCTGGCCGCGCAGCACATCCTGCAGCGAAGCATCCGGGGCTTCGGTCTCGGGGCGCTCGTCATCGTCGCCGCCTGAATTCGATGCGCTCGACGGCTGCTCACGAATGCCGTCGAAGTCGTCACGCTCCGTGCCGTTCTCCCAGTCGTCCCGCTCGGTGGTGCCGAAGTCTTCGGCACGCATTTCTTCGGCACCGCCGGCCTCACCACCCGCCTCGGCGTCACCAGCGTCGGCCGTGCGCTCGTCTCGTTCGGTCTGGCGGTCATCACGCTCCGCCACCCGTTCCGGCGGCGTCGGGGCCGGCCCCACGTCATGCTCTTCCTCGGCTTCCAGCAAGGGGTTGCTGGCGAGCATCTGCTCGACCTCTTGATGAAGCTCCAGCGTGGAAAGCTGCAACAGACGGATGGACTGCTGCAGCTGAGGCGTCAGCGCAAGATGCTGGGACAGGCGTACCTGTAGCGTCGGCCTCATCGTCGCTCCAGCGCTTACATCCGGAAGTGCTCGCCGAGGTAGACCCGGCGCACGTCCTGATGTTCGACGATGTGCTGCGGCGTACCTTCCGCCAGAACCGCCCCCTCGCTGATGATGTAGGCGCGGTCGCAGATGCCCAGGGTCTCGCGGACGTTGTGGTCCGTGATGAGCACACCAATGCCGCGCTGCTTGAGGAAGCGGATGATGCGCTGGATCTCCAGGACAGCAATGGGGTCCACGCCGGCGAAAGGCTCGTCCAGCAGGATGAAACGCGGCTGCGTGGCCAGGGCGCGGGCGATTTCCACCCGGCGGCGTTCGCCACCGGAAAGTGCCGGCGCCGGGGTGTCGCGCAGCTTCTCGATGGAGAGCTCCTGCAGCAGCTTGTCCAGCTCGGCATTGATGCGCGCAGTCGGCCAGGCCTTGCCCTGGTCGTCGCGCTGCAGTTCCAGCACGGCACGGATGTTCTCTTCCACATTGAGCTTGCGGAAGATGGAGGCTTCCTGCGGCAGGTAGCTCAATCCCAGACGCGAACGCTGGTGGATGGGCAGGCGCTGCACGGGCTGGCCGTCGATCTGGATCTCGCCGGCATCGGCGCGGACCAGACCCACGATCATGTAGAAGCTGGTGGTCTTGCCGGCGCCATTGGGGCCCAGCAAACCAATCACTTCACCGCTGTGCAGATCCAGGTGGACATCCTTGACCACCTTGCGCACGCCATAAGTCTTCTGCAGCCCCCAGGCCTGCAGGCGGCTCCTGGGGGTGGAGGCACGGGCTTCACTCATTGGGGCTGGCGCGAGTTCAGGTTGAGACTGGGGCGCAGACCCAAGGGGGCACTGGCGGCGGAGGCGGGTTCGGCGGGCGCGTTCTTGGGCATCAGCACCACACGCCCCCGGCCGGAGGGATGCGGTGAGGACGCGCCGGTTTCCACCAGCAGCCGCTCCGTCCGGTTGTCGTAATTGAGGGTGGCACCCGCCATGGTCTGCATGAGCTGGTCGCCCCGCATGACCTTGGCTTCAGCATTCCCGACCAGGCGGATGGTTTCGCTGCGGGTGTCGTACTCGATCTGGTCGGCACGCCCTTCGATGCGCTCACCCGGGGTGTCCCGGTCCTGCCGGAACTGCACTTGGCGGCTGGTGTCGCCATTGGCGTAGGCCGTGTAGTAACCGTCGTTGGTTTCCTGGACGTCCATGCGCTCGGCGCGCAGCATCAGGGAGCCCTTGGTCAGGATGACATTGCCATTGAACTCGGCCCGTTGCTTGGCCTTGTCGACGGCGCCTTCCTTGTCAAAGACAAGGTTCAAGGGCTTCTGGCGGTCGTCCTTGGCAGCCTGGGCCCAGGGCACGGCCAACGCCAGGGCGAGTGCTCCGGACAACATCAGGGGGCGGCGAAGGGGCATGGTGGAATCCTGGCGGCACAAAACTTGCAAGCCATTCTAGCCCTGCGATGGAAAGTCACAGGAGGCGTGCCGGCCCTATCTCGAGGGCGTCTGTGGTCAATTAGCCGCGAGACGAGCACTGTGCCCGCTCCGAACTCCTGCAGGCTTCGCGCTTGGTGGAGGCCCCGCTCCGGGCTGCAGAAGCATTACTGGCCCCGACCAAGGGCATTCCCCATAGCCGAAACAACAAAGGCACCCGAAGGCGCCTCTTTCATTCACATCAGCGCACCCGCTTCCAGGCCCACCCCGCGGATCCCAGCATCCAAGGCCACAACCATGGATCCTCCCCAGCATCCCCAAGCCACACCCGTGGATCTGGCTTTGCCAGGCCACTGGGTGGCGCCCCTAGGGGGCAGGAGCGGGAGCGACTGGGGGGCCCAGAGTCCTTTGGCTTTGCCAGGCCACCGGGTGGCGCCCCCTGGTGGCAGGAGCGAGAGCGACTGGGGGGCCTTACTTTCTGGATTGTTCGAGAAGGAAAGTAGCGACAGCGATCGCTCGCTGGCCCAGCTCTTCCTCGCTTGCGCGCAGGCCGAAACCCGCCATGGCCGGGGAGGTCAGGAAGCGGCCACCGATGGCGATCGTGGGCACGCCGTCAATGTTGTAGCTGTCCTGCAGCTTGGTCGCCTGCAGGCACTTGGTCTGCACGGTGAACGAGTTGTAGGTCTCCAGGAACTTGGCTGAATCCACACCCAGCGGCGCCAGGAAGGTCGCCATGGCCTTGGGGTCGGTCAGGGCCTGCCCGCCGCGGTGGATGGCATTGAAGATGGCCGGGCGGACCTGTGCTTCCTTGCCCATGGCTTCCAGCGTGAAGAACAGGCGCTGGTGGATCTTCACGTTTTCGCGGAAGGCCACATGCACCTTGCGATAGGTCACGTCCGCCGGCAACTGCTTGGCCCAGGCTTCAATCGTGGGCTCGAAGACGTAGCAGTGCGGGCATCCATACCAGAAGAACTCGATGACCTCGATCTTGCCGGGCGCGGCGCCCGGGATCTTGTTGGCCAGCTTCTGGTATTGGCGGCCTTCGACCGGGCCCCCCTGGGCCAGGGCCGGTTGGGTGACCAGCAAGCCACCGGCGCTGCCGGCCGCCAGAGCCGAGGCGGCGGACAGGTGGGTGAATTCGCGACGCTTCATCTTCAAGTTCCTTTGCGGATCACCGGTCGAACCGGCGCCGCGATGCTAGGGAATCAAACTTAGGCTGACATTAATTCAGCGCTGCACCGCCACCAGATTGGCTTCGATGCCGGCCGACTCCAGCTTCTTCTGCTGGCCTTCGGCTTCATCGCGGCTGTCGAATGGGCCCAGGCGCACCCGGTAGACGGTGCGGCCCGACTGCTCACGCTCCATCACCTTGGCGGAAAAACCCTGGATGGCCAGCTTGGCGCGCTGCTGCTCCGCATCTTCCATGCGAGTGAACGCCCCCGCCTGCACGAAGTAGCCGCTGCCCGCACGGGTGCCATCGGCTGGCTTGTCGGCAGGTTTGTCAACGGGTTTGTCCGCCGGCTTGCTGGCATCCACCTTGGCGGTATTGGCCGCACGCCCGTCCACTGCTGGCGGCGTGACCGGCTGCGTGGCCGCTGTCGCGGGTGCGGGAGTTGCTGGTATCGGTGCCGGCGTGGCCGCTGGCGGAACCACCGCCGGTGCCGCTGTGACGACGCCGGAGGCTGCCTTGGCGCCAGCGCGGCCCGCGAGCGGGGCATTCGGATCCCAGTTGCGGTTGCGCTCCGCTTCCTGTGCGTCCTGCTCGGCCGTGCGCTGAGGCAGCTTGTTGATGAAGGGGACCGGTGCCTTGGTGACATACAACGCCACCCCCAGCGCAATGCCCAGCCCCAGCAACAGGCCCACGATCAGGCCCATGGCGAAGCCGCCGCGCTGTTTCTCCTTGCTCATTGATGCTCCTGGTTATCTCGAGCCATCGCTTCCGGGGCGGACACGCCCAGCACCGCTAGCGCATTGCGCAGCACCTGACGGGTGGCTGCCAGCAGCGCCATGCGGGACCGGGTCAGCGCGGGGTCATCGACCAGGAAACGCTCGGCCGCATAGTAGCTGTGGAAGGCGCCGGCCAGATCGCGCAGGTAGAACGCCACGTCATGCGGCGCGAGGTCTTCCGCCGCACTGGTGAGCATGCGGGGGAAGTCCGCCAGCTTCTGCATCAGCGCGAATTCGGTCGGCGCGGTCAGCAGGCCGAGATCGGCCTGGCCCACCGCGGCCAGGTCGCCGCCCTTGTCTTCCCAGGCCCGCAGCACGGAGCAGATGCGGGCATGGGCGTACTGCACGTAGAAGACCGGGTTCTCGTCATTGGCCTTGAGCGCCAGGTCGACGTCGAAGATGAATTCGGTGTCGGCCTTGCGGCTAATCAGGAAGAAACGCACCGCGTCCCGGCTGGTCCAGTCGATCAGGTCGCGCAGGGTGACGTAGGAGCCGGCCCGTTTGGAGATCTTGACCTCCTCGCCGCCCTTCATCACCGTCACCATCTTGTGCAGCACGTAGTCCGGGAAGCCCTGGGGGATGCCCACGCCGGTGGCCTGCAGGCCGCCCCGCACCCGGGCAATCGTGCCGTGGTGGTCGGTGCCCTGGATGTTGATGCACTTCGAGAAGCCGCGCTTGAACTTGTTGACGTGGTAGGCCACGTCCGGCACGAAGTAGGTGTAGGTGCCGTCGGACTTGCGCATGACGCGGTCCTTGTCGTCACCATAGTCGGTGGAGCGCAGCCACAGCGCGCCGCCTTCTTCGAAGGTCTTGCCGTTGGCGATCATGCGCGAGACGGCTTCTTCCACCTGGCCACCCGTGTAGAGGCTGGATTCCAGGAAGTAGTTGTCGAAGCGCAAACCAAAGGCCTGCAGGTCCAGGTCTTGCTCATGACGCAGGTAGGCCACCGCGAATTGGCGGATGCTGTCCAGGTCGTTGATGTCGCCGGAGGCGGTGAATTCGCGGTCGTCGGCCTTGACGGTTTCCTTGCGCAGGAAGGCGTCGGCGATGTCCTGAATGTAGTCGCCGTTGTAGGCGGATTCCGGCCAGCCGGCGTCCCCAGGCTTGATGCCGTTCAGGCGCGCCTGGGTGGAGTTGGCCAGGGTGGCGATCTGCACACCGGCATCGTTGTAATAGAACTCCCGGTTGACCTTCCAGCCCTGGGTGCCAAAGAGCTGGCACAGCGAGTCGCCCAGGGCGGCCTGGCGAGCGTGACCCACGTGCAGCGGGCCGGTCGGGTTGGCGGAGACGAACTCGACCAGCACGGAATCCGTACGGGCCGGCTGTTCGCCAAACCGGGCCTGCGCCGTCTGCACCTCACCAATCACGGCCTGGCGCGCCGCCGGCGTGAGGCGCAGGTTGATGAATCCCGGGCCCGCGATTTCCAGGGCTTCCACCCAGCGCTGGACGGCCGGCTGCGCCTGCAGCTGTGCGATCAGCGTCTGCGCGAGTTCGCGCGGGTTCTTTCGCAAGGCCTTGGAGAGCTGCATGGCCGCCGTACAGGCGTAGTCGCCGTGGCTGGCCTGCTTGGGCGTTTCAAAAGCGGCCGCGGGGGCGGCGGCCAACGCGCCGCTGGCAACGGCGTCCTGGCTCAAGGCCTGGAGGACAGTCCCCAGGGCTTCGAGCAATTCCTGCTTGGCTTGGATCATGTGTCGCATTTTAGGGGGCATGCCCTGTAATAGACCGTCATTCCACTTGCCGCTCGACACCCTGTGGGGCAGGATGCCTCTAACGATGAGTGCTTCCGACGATCTTCACCCCAGTCACAGTCGCCCACTCGAGGCTGGTGGTTCACCCGGGGTGGACCTGCCCGAGCAGATCGGCAAGTACCGAGTCCTTCGCCGGCTGGGGGAGGGGGCCACCAGCGACGTCTTCCTGGCGATGGACGACTTCCGCGGCCAGGAGGTTGCCATCAAGCGCATGCGCAGCTGGGCCGGGCAGGGGCCGGAGGAAGACACGCTCAGCAACCGCTTCTTTGCCTCCGAAGCGGCGCTGGCAGGGCGCCTTCAGCATCCCAACGTGGTGCAGATCCTGGACGCGGTTCAGGACGGGTCAGCGCCCTACCTGGTCATGGAATATGTCCATGGCGTCACCCTCAAGCATTTCTGCCGCAATGACCGGCTGCTGCCGCTGGACCAGATCGTGGAACTGGGATTCAAGTGCGCCATGGCCCTGTCCTATGTGTTCCGCCAGGGCCTGGTGCACCGGGACATCAAGCCGGCCAACCTGCTGGCGGTGCTGGACAGCAGCGGGCAGGTGACCGATGTGAAGGTGAGCGACTTTGGCAGCGCGCTCAACCTGAATGCGGACATGACGCAGGTGCACCGGGTGGGCTCGCTGGCCTACATGCCCCCGGAGCAGATCGAGGGCGGCGATGTGGGTTGCCAGGCCGACATCTATGCCCTGGGTGCGGTGCTGTACCACATGGTCTGTGGCCGGCCGCCCTTCGACGCGCCCAACCAGATGGCGCTGATGCATCAGATCTACCACCAGGCGCCGCAGCCCATGCAGGGGCAGCGTGGCGGCGTGACGGCGGAGCTGGATGCCGTCATCCTCAAGGCACTGGCCAAGCATCCGCATGAGCGCTACCCGGACTGGGAGGCCTTTGGCCTGGCCCTGTCCGAGCTGGTGGCGCGCCACCTGGTGCCGCTGGCGCGTCTCAACGAGGTCAAGGATTCGGAGCGGTTCAACCTGCTGCGCGGGCTGGAGTTCTTCGCCAACTTCGGGGATGTGGAGCTGTGGGAGGTGGTGCGCCGGGCGCGCTGGCGGCGTTACCCGCTGGACTACCTGCTGTTCAAGAAGGGCCAGGAGGGCAATACCTTCCACATCATCGCGCAGGGCGAGGTGGAGGTCTGGCGCGACGGCGCGCTGGTGGCGACGCTGGGGGGCGGCACCTCGGTGGGCGAAATGGCCTACCTGGCTCCCAACCCCGAATTGCGCCGGCACAGCACCGACATCCGCGTGACCGATCTGTGCACCACGGTGTCCTTCACGCCGGACTCACTGTCTCAGCTCAGCCCCGAGTGCCAGCATCGCTTTGACCGGGCCTTCATCCAGGTGCTGGTGCGCCGCCTGCATCTGGCCCATGAGACGCTGGCTCATCCCCGCCGGATCATGTGAGTCGGTGGCCGGCATGACGAAGGTCAACCCGGCTTGAGAGCCGATCGTTGCTGTGTTTCACTGCCATGAGGTCCTTCCCCCAACCCTGTAGGAGAGTGAGATGAGCGCCCAGTTGACTTTGAAGACGTTGACCAACAAGACCTTGACCAGCCTGACCGCTGCCGCGTTGCTGTCCGTGGCTGCGCTGGCTCCCGCCTATGCGCAAGACGACAAGAAGAAGCCGCTGACGCCGCAGCAGCAGCGCATGGGGACGTGCAGCAAGGAGGCCAAGGAAAAGGGCAAGACGGGTGATGACCGCAAGGTCTTCATGAAGGCCTGCCTGTCTGGCAAGTCCGAGCCGGAGCACAAGATGACGCCGCAGCAGGAGAAGATGGCCAGCTGCAACAAGGAAGCGTCTGACAAGAAGAAGACCGGCGACGACCGCAAGGCCTTCCTCAAGGAATGCCTCTCGGCATGAATTGGAGCCCCCGGCTGTTCGGGCCTCGGGCCCGTCCATCCCGCCCCCCGAGGGGGCTGCGGCCCACCTTGGGGCGGCCCGGCGGTGGCCCTGTTCGCTAACCAGAGCCCCGCTTGAACGACGCTGCGCGTGTTCTGCGCGATGCCTTGCATAGAAGAGCCCTGGTGGGGATGTGAGCCCCCGGCTGTTCGGGCCTCGGGCCCGCCCATCCGCCCCCCGGGGGGGCTGAGGGCCACCTTGGGGCGGCCCGGCGGTGGCCCTCGTCGCTAATCAGAGCCCCACTTGAACGGCGCCTGCGGCGCGTTCTGCCCGTTCTGACGAGAGAGAGGCGCGGTGAACGGGTAGCGGCGCATTCAACCCTTTGTAAGAACGCCGCGGGCGAGCAACACGGCGGCAATCGGGATCAGCATCACGATGTGGGCTTCCACCATCACCAGCTTCCGGGTGGCACGGATCTCGTGCTCCGCAGGCAGGCCACCGCCCGCATCCAGCGTCTTGACCCAGCGGCGATAGGTCAGCGTGGGCTTGATGGAGATCAGGCCCACCACGATGAACAGGGTCAACTTGAGGTGTAGCAGTGGCTGATGCCAATACCAGCCCGCGCCCTTCATGCCCAGCCAGGTGCGGGCCAGGCCCGTCAGCAATACCGCCACCGCCGTCACGGCGTAGATGATGTCCAGGCGCGCCAGGCGCCGGACCACCGCGGCATTCATCCATTCGGTGCGGCACAAGGCCGCCTGGCTGCTCAGGAACACCACCAGGCTGAGGATGGCCAGGATGTGCAGGGCGGCCAGCAGGGCTTCGAGGTTCATGCGGTCTCCACGGAAGGGTTGGGTGTCGCGGGGGCTTCCCCCGGGGTTTCCCCGGAGGCTCCCCAATAGGTCGGATTGCCGTAGTGCTGTTTCAGGAAATCAATCCACAGCCGCACCCGCAAGGGCAGGTGCTTGCGCTGAGGGACCAGGGCAAAGATGCCATTGGGCGGTGCGGCGAAGTCGTCCAGCACGCTGACCAGTTGCCCGCTGCGGATCTCGTCAGCCACCTCCCAGGTGCTTCGCCAGGCCAGGCCGAGGCCGCGCCGGCACCAATCATGGAGCACCTGGCCGTCACTGCAATCCAGCCGGCCGGACGGGCGCAGATGCTGAACCTGGCCGTCCACACGGAAGGCCCAGCCGCGTGTCTGGCTGGCGTCCGAGCTGAGCGTGAGGCATTCATGCCGGGCCAGGTCGGTGGGGTGCTTGGGCACCCCCGCTCGTTGGAGGTAGGCCGGCGCCCCGACACACAGCCGCCGGTTGTCGGCCAGCCGCATGCTGATCAGGCTGGAATCGCTCAGGTCGCCCACGCGCACGGCGCAGTCGAACCCTTCGTTGACGATGTCCACCACCCGGTCGCTCAGGTTGAGCGACACGCTGACTTCGGGATGCCGCGCCAGGAAATCCGGCACCAGCGGCGCCACGTGACGCCGGCCAAAGCCGGCGGGCGCAGTGATTCGGAGATGCCCGCTGGCCTTCACCCCGCCCGCGCTGACACTGGCCTCGGCATTGGCAAACTCGGTCAGCAGGCGCTGGCAGTCTTCCAGGAAGGCGATGCCCTCGTGCGTGAGGCTCAGGCGGCGGGTGGTGCGCAACAGCAGCTTGACGCCCAGTCGGGATTCCAGCCCGTCGATGCGCCGACCCATGACCGCCGGCGCCACCCCCTCCGCCTGGGCTGCGGCGGTCAGGCTGCCCTTGGTGGCAACCAGCACGAAGGACTCAATCTGTTTGAGGCGGTCCATGAGCGGCCATTGTGGTCGTTGCGCCGCCTGTCGTCATGAATCACTGCCCTGATCGTTGTTATTTGTGCAAAAAAGTCAGGGATCTCTTCTTTCGGCGGTCACCAATCCGGGGCTGCGCCTGTCCTACAGTCATCGGCATTGGAGCCAAGCTCCAGACGGGAGCCTGATGCCCTGCACCGCGCATCAGAGCCTGCCGTCCTCGCCGCCTATGGCGGTCTATTGATATTGATGACATTGACGCCCAGCCGGGGAGACACCATGACCACTCGCGTTCAGCAACACCGCCTCCAGATCGACGCCGAACTGGCTCGCTTCATCGAAACCGAAGCCCTCTCGGGCACGGGCCTGGACCCTGCCGCTTTCTGGGCGGGTTTCGACGCCCTGGTCCATGACCTGGCGCCGAAGAACGCGGCGCTGCTCAAGGAGCGGGACCGCCTGCAGACCGAAATCGACGCCTGGCACCGCAGCTTCCCCGGCCCTATCCAGGACATGGTGGCCTACAAGGCATTCCTCACGAAGATCGGTTACCTGGTGCCCGTGCCAGTGGGCGACAGTGCCAAGGCCACGACTTCGAATGTCGATGCGGAACTGGCCATCCAGGCGGGCCCGCAACTCGTCGTGCCGATCCTGAATGCCCGTTATGCACTGAATGCCGCCAACGCCCGTTGGGGTTCGCTGTACGACGCGCTCTACGGCACCGATGCAATCCCGGAGACTGATGGCGCCACCCGCGCCGGTGGGTACAACGCGGTGCGTGGGGCCAAGGTCATTGCCTTCGCCCGCCAGGTGCTGGACCAGGCGGCACCGCTGGCGGGTGCCTCGCATGCGGATGCCGTGGGCTACCGGGTGGAGGGCGGCCGATTGTCGGTGGCCCTGCGCGACGGCGACGTGGCTGGCCTGGCTGATCCGGCCGTATTCGTGGGATTTCTGGGCGATGCCGCCGCCCCCACGGCCGTTCTGCTGCGCCACAACGGCCTGCACATCGAGCTGCAGATTGACCGTCAATCCGCCATCGGCAAGACCGACCCGGCCGGTGTGTCCGACCTGCTCATGGAAGCAGCGCTGTCCACCATCCTGGACCTGGAAGATTCCATTGCCGCCGTCGACGCGCAGGACAAGCTGCTGGCCTACCGCAACTGGCTGGGCATCTTGCGCGGCACGCTGACCGAGGAAGTCGCCAAGGGCGGCAAGACCATCACCCGGCGCCTCAATCCGGACCGCCGCTACCAGGCCCCCAATGGTGGCGCGGAAGTGGTGCTGCCGGGCCGCTCGCTGCTGTTTGTTCGCAATGTCGGCCATCTGATGACCAACCCGGCCATCCTCATCGAGGGCGGCCAGGAGATCCCCGAGGGCATCATGGACGCGGTGGTCACCACGCTGATCGCGCTGCATGACCTGAAGCAGCTCTCTGGCAGCGGCCTGCGCAACTCCCGCCAAGGCTCCATCTATATCGTCAAGCCGAAGATGCATGGCCCGGCGGAAGTCGGATTTGCCAACGAGCTGTTCGGTCGAGTTGAACAGCTGCTGGGCCTGCCCGCTTCCACCGTCAAGCTGGGCATCATGGACGAGGAGCGGCGCACCAGCGTGAACCTGGCTGCCTGCATTGCCGCCGCCCCCAGCCGCGTGGCCTTCATCAATACCGGCTTCCTGGATCGCACCGGGGACGAGATGCACACCGCCATGCTGGCCGGCCCGATGCTGCGCAAGGGGGACATGAAGGCCAGCCCCTGGATCCAGGCCTATGAGCGCAGCAACGTGCTGGTGGGCCTGGCCGCCGGGCTGCGCGGCCGTGCCCAGATCGGCAAAGGCATGTGGGCCATGCCGGACCTGATGGCGGCCATGCTGGAGCAGAAGATTGCCCACCCCAAGGCCGGTGCCAACACCGCCTGGGTGCCCAGCCCCACGGCGGCCACCCTGCATGCGTTGCACTATCACCAGGTCAACGTCGCGACGGTCCAGCGTGAGCTGGAAACCGTGGCGGCCCAGGAAGACTTCAACGCCCTGCTGGACCGGATCCTGACCATCCCGGTGGCGGCGGCCCCCACATGGAGCGAGGCCGAGAAGCAGCAGGAGCTCGACAACAACGTCCAGGGCATCCTGGGGTACGTCGTACGGTGGATCGATCAGGGCGTGGGCTGCTCGAAGGTGCCTGACATCAATGGGGTCGGTCTTATGGAAGACCGTGCAACATTGCGCATTTCAAGTCAGCACATTGCTAACTGGTTACTGCATGGCGTCGTCACTGAACAACAAGTTTCTGAGACCTTCACCCGCATGTCAGTGGTCGTGGATGCCCAAAACGCGGGCGACCCCCTCTACCGCCCCATGGCGGTGAATCCGCAGGCAAGCCTGGCGCTGAAGGCGGCGTTGGATCTTGTTTTCCTCGGTAGGGAGCAGCCTTCCGGCTACACCGAGCCGCTGCTGCATGCTTGGCGCCAACAGGCGAAGGCAGTTCAGTGAGCACTGTTATGGTGCAAAATTGCCTAGAAAAGGGTCTAAGACTTCGCCAATGAGAAAAGTAACGGCGTACTGAAGCGTTTGCCTTGCCTGGGCAATAAGGGTCCGCCCGGGGGCTGCAAACGCCATGCCTGCCCGTAAAGTTTTGTTCACAAACGGTGTGCTCCGTTAACCAACGGTGAATCCGGGCGTGCATTACAAACTTTCGGGATTTTTCAACATGGCGAACAAGCCGCATATTCGCGCCATCAGCGCGGCAGCAGCGATTCTGGTGGTCTCGATGGCCGCCCACGCTCAGGAGCAAACCCAGCAACTGGAGCGTATCGAGATCACCGGTTCGAGCATCAAGCGCTTCGCCAACGAAGGCTCGCTGCCCGTCCAGATCATCACCGCCGAGGAAATCAAGGCCACCGGCACCACCAACGTGGCGGACCTGGTGCAGCGTATTCCTGCGATGCAGGGCTTCACCATCGGCGACATCTCCATTGGCTCCAACTCCGGCGGTATCGTGACGGCTTCGCTGCACGGCATCGGCGAGAGCTACACCCTGGTGCTGGTGAACGGCCGCCGTCTGGCCCCCACGGGCTCCGGCTCGCGGATCAACCTGAATTCCATCCCGATGTCCGCCATCGAGCGCATCGAAGTGCTGACGGACGGTGCGTCTGCGCTGTACGGTTCGGACGCCATCGCTGGCGTGGTGAACTTCGTGCTGAAGCGCAACCAGAAGGGCGGCAACATCAGTGTTGACTACAGCAACCCGGTGGGTAATGGCGCCACGGCCAAGACCGCCAGCATCAGCTACGGCTTCGGCGACCTGAGCGGCGACGGCTTCAGCCTGGTCACGTCCTATCGCCATGACGAGCAGGACGCCATGAAATCGGGCGACCGTGCGTTCGCCAGTACGGCCTGGATTCCGTTCTCCGCCAATGGCCGGAACTACGTCTACGACCGCACCAGCGCCTCGGCCGACCCGGCCAACGCAGCCGTCACGTTCAAGCGCCTGCCGACCGAGGCCGACACGGTGGCCGTCCTGAAGGGTTACCAGTTCAACCCGTATCGTCAGGCCAATGGCACCTGCGCACCGAACAACTACTACAACCTGACCAACACGATCCCGGCCGGCTCCACTTCCAAGGAAGGTACGGCCAACTGCGGTTATGACTTCGTCGGCACCATCGACGTCTATCCTGAAACGAAGCGGGACTCGTTCTTTGCGTCCGGTGAAGCCAAGGTGGGCGAGAACTTCAAGGTCTTCTCCGACCTGATCTACACCCGCACCGACGTGATCGCCCGTATCGCGGCGAACCCGGTGCCCATCGCGATCTCCACCACCTCGCCGCTGTTCACCAAGTATGTGCAGCCGTACCTGACGGCCAACCAGATTGCGCACATCGACACGGTGACCGCCAACTATCGTGCAAATGACTTCGGCACCCGTGACTCACAGACCCTGACCGATGGCAAGCACATCGCCATCGGCACTGAAGGCTCCATCGGCGACTGGGACGTGAACGCCTCTGCCACCTGGTCGCAGAACTCGCTGAACGAAAAGTACATCGGTGGCTACTTCAAGAAGGCCGAGTTCAACAGCCTGATTTCCAGCGGTGTGATCGACCCGTTTGTTCCCACCGGCAATGTGGATGCAGCCACGCAAGCCAAGATCGACGACTCCATCTATCACGGCTCTATCCGCAAGGCCTCCACCACGATGAAGGCCGTGAACGGTGGCGCGTCCGGCACCATCTTCAACCTGCCTGCAGGCGAGGTGAAGCTGGGTGCGGGTGTGGACTTCCGCAACTACCACTACAAGCAGACGCCATCTGACGATGCTGTGAACGGCGTCATCTACAACTTCGCTGCCAACCCGGCATATGACCTGGAGCGTGACAACTACGGTGCCTTCGCCGAACTGGTGATCCCGGTCGTCAAGGACCTTGAAGTGAACGCCGCGCTGCGCTACGACACGATCACCAAGATCAAGGACGCGCTGAACGCCCGCAACTTCGGTAGTGACGAATCGGCCACCACCTACAAGGTGTCGGCCCGCTACAAGGTCAACAACGCCCTGCTATTCCGTGGTTCCTACGGCACTGGCTTCAAGGCACCGGACATGCTGGACATCGCCCAGCCCCTGGTGACCAACGGTGTGACCGCCTCCCAGTACGACTGCCCGTTCCCTGGCGACGGCAGCGGCTCTGCTCCCTGCAAGGGCGGCAAGTCCCAGTACACGCAGCTTTCCGGTGGCAACGAGAACCTGAAGCCCGAGAAGTCCAAGCAGGCGACCTTCGGTGTGCGCTTCGACCCCACCCGCAACTTCGGTGTGAGCGTGGACTACTGGCAGGTCAAGCTGCGTGATGCGGTGAGCGCCGTGTCCGCAGACCAGGCCTTCAAGGATCCGACCAAGTACGCCTCCCTGTTCACGACCTATCAACTGCCGGCCGAGACGAACCCGTACTACGCGTTCATGGCGCTCTCGACCAACATTGGTCAGTCTGTCTACAAAGGCCTGGACTGGCAGCTGGAAGGCCGCCTGAACATCGACGGTCTGGGCAAGCTCACGACCACGATCAATGGCACCTACATGATCAAGTCGGAGTACACGATGCCGGGTACCGACAACGTGTTCACCAGCAGCATGGGCAAGTATGGTGTGGATGCTTCGGTGGTGTTCCGCAACATCGCTCGCGCGACCTTCGACCTGAATTCGGGCAAGGTCAGCAACCTGATCCGCGTGAACTATCGTTCCGGGTACACGGACATTGCCGCCAGCGTGCGGGATGTCGCGACCAACCAGCCCGCCACCGTTCAGTTGCAAGTGCCGGAGTACATCACCTTCGACTGGCAAGGCACCTACCGCTACAGCAAGGCGCTGGACTTCCGTCTGGGCATCAACAACGTGACCAACGAGGCGCCTCCGCTGACGCTGCGCAACTCGTCCGGCCACCAAGTGGGCTATGACCCGCGTTACGCCAGCCCGCTGGGCCGTACTGTCTACCTGTCGGGCAGCTACAACTTCTGATGAGCTGAAGCGACCTCACGCCGGATGACCGGTGTGAGCTTGCCTGAGACCAGACGCGACACCGGATCCCGGTGTCGCGTTTTTTTTCGCCGGTGCTGGCGCCACCTTGCCACCTCGATTGAGGGGCGCCAGGAGCGCGAGCTACCCACGGGGTGTGACCGGCTCGCAACAAAGTACTAACAACTCAGACGTTTTGTGTCAGCAAAAGGCAACGCAAACGTACGCCGGACGCATTTCCGGGGCGCGCCTTTCTCATCACTTTCCCCACCGGCGTACGGCGCACCACAGACGTGCGGCCTCGACAGATGCGGTTTTTAGGAGAGTTCGCTCACGCCAGGACTGTCTCCGGGTGGTGGCATTCCGCACCGTGAAGCCTTGTCAAGTGGTGTTGCCGCGAGGCTGTGGCATTCTGCTCAACCGACACACTGGGGCGGTCTACGACCCATTTCTGTCAGGAAGAGGCTATGAATACACCATCAAAGCTCGGGTTGACGCTGACCGCGTTGGCCGCCAGCCTTTACGGTACGCAAGTGTTTGCCCAGACCCAGGGCGATACCACCACGCCGCCGGGCACCACCCAGCTCCAGCGCGTGGAAGTGACCGGCTCCAACATCAAGCGCATCGATGCCGAGACGGTTTCGCCGGTGCAGGTCATCACGCGGGACCAGATTGAACGCACGGGCCAGGCCACGGTGGCCGAGGTGCTGCGCAACCTGCCCTCCAACTCGGGCAGCTTTGGCGAGAGCTTCAGCAACAGCTTCGCGCCCGGCGCTGCCGGCATCTCGCTGCGTGGCTTGGGTCAGAAGACCACCCTGGTGCTGCTGAACGGCCGCCGTGTCGCCGGCTACGGTTTCGCCCAGAACCTGCAGGACACCTTTGTGGATCTGAACTCCATCCCCAGCAGTGCGGTGGAGCGGGTGGACATCCTGCTGGACGGGGCTTCTGCCATCTATGGGTCGGACGCCATCGCAGGGGTGGTCAACATCATCTTGCGCAAGGACTTCAAGGGCTTTGACGTCACGGCCTCCAGCGGCTACTTCGAAGGCAAGAATGACTACCGTGTGACGGGCGCTGGTGGCTTTGGGGACCTGGCCTCCGACGGCTACAACGTCTTTGCGGCCCTGGACTATTACAAGCGCGACCTGCTGCTGCAGGGCGACACCGAATTCGGGAAGACACGCGACTTCCGCAAGTACGCCGGCGGCCGCAACTTCCAGGCGCTCACCACGGGCGGCACCTGGCGCCAGCTTTCCGCAGCCGGTGCACTGACCAATAACTATCAGGCGATTACCGATTGCGGCGGCACGGTGATGACCGGCCCGCAGGCACTGGAAGCCGGCCTGATCAACACCACGCTGGCCACGGCGGGTCCGCAATCGGCTGCGACCAACACCTATTGCACCCGTGATTACAAGGACCAGTTCACGGCGCTGCCGGGCACCGAGCGTTATGGCTTGATTTCCCGTGCCACCAAGCAGTTGTCGCCGGAAGCGACCGCCTATGTGGAGCTCGGCCTGAGCCGGGTGGACACCTTCCAAACCTTCCAGGCCCCCTTCTTTGCCGGCACCACCGGTCTGACCCCGGGGGCCAATGACACGCTGACGCCTTACACCTACAACATCACCTTCGCGCCGGGTGTGGCGGGCAATCCGTTCTCGACCAACGCGCGCTACACGGGCGTGATGAACGACCTGGGCACGCGCGACGCGGACATCCGTTCGGATTCCACGCGTCTGCTTGCCGGTGCCAGCTACAGCGTCGGCAAGTGGGACCTGGACAGTGCGGTGGGCTATTCCCGCACCAAGACGAAACAGAACAACGTGAACCTGATGCCGCTGGCTGGAACGGCGGCCACCTTTGGCGTCAGCACGGATCCTCAGCCGCCCGTCCCGGTGTCGACCGCCAGCCTCTACAACCTGGACCGCTGGACCACCAACAGCCAGGCGGTGCGTGACGCCCTGCGGCTCAGCAACAAGCGGGTGTCCACCTCGGACATGACCTTCATCGACACCAAGGCCAACACCACCTTCGGGCACCTGCCCGGTGGTGAGATCGGTCTGGCCGTCGGTGCCGAATATCGGCGCGAGAAGCTGAAGGATCAACCAACCGAACTGGCTGAAGAGGGCGGCATCCTGGGCCAGGGCATCACCGCCACCAACGGCAGCCGCAACAACTACTCGGTGTTCTCGGAACTCTCGCTGCCCTTCATCAAGGCGATCGAGGTTCAGGCGGCACTGCGGTATGACCACTACAGCGACTACGGCAGCTCCACCACGCCCAAGGTAGGCCTGAAGCTCAAGCCCACGGACGGCCTGCTGCTGCGCGCCAACTGGGGCAAGGGCTTCCGTGCGCCGACGCTGCCGGAGATCTCGCCCTCGGTGGCGACCTTCTTCACCTCGGTGGAGGATCCGGAAGACGGCGTGGTCCGGAGCGTGTCCGGCATGTTTGCAGGCAACCCCAACCTGAAGGCCGAGAAGTCGACCAGCCGTACCTTCGGCATCGTGTTCGAGCCCAACAAGAATTTCAACCTGGGTGTCGATCTCTACTTCATCAACTGGCGCAATGTGGTGGCGTCACCGGACTTCCAGGACCTGGTGGACGCATCCTGCCCGGATGGCGGCCCCAACTGCCCGACCTCGAACATCATCATTCGTGACCCTGAGACCAACTTCGTAACGACGATCCTGTCGAACTACGAGAACTTGTCCCAGCGCACCACGAGTGGCGTGGACATCGACGGCACCTGGCGCCTGCCGACCAGCTACGGCAAGTTCACCTTCCATGGCGCCTTGAACTACATCCGGTCGTTCAAGGAAGACGGCGAGGAATACGTGGGGACCAACGGCGGCAGCAACACCATCCCCCGCATTCGTGGCAACGCGTCCATCGATTTCGACTACGGCCCTTGGGCGCTGACCGGCACGGTGAACTACACCCACCATATCCGGCAGGAGGCCGCCGCGGCCAGCTACATGGTGGCGCAGGACCCGCGCTTCCAGAACGGTGTGCTGCCCGAGCATGTCAGGTCCCAAACCACCCTGGATCTGTTTGCACGCTACAACGTGACCAAGCAGCTGCAGGCCAGCATCGGGGTGATCAATGTGTTCGATCGTCTGACGCCGTACGACCCGGGGTTCAGCACCACCGCGCTGTATGACTTCAGCCTGTATGACCCCCGTGGCCGTCAATGGCGTGCCACGCTGCGCTATGCCTTCCAGTAAGACCTGAGCGCTCACTGCTGGCAGGCTTCGTTGCCTGCCACCGTTGCCAACAAGCCCGTGGGGTCCATCTCCACGGGCTTTTTCTTTGTCCTGGAAGATTGTTCAGATATTTGCATGAATCGGGGCGACGAGAGATACCCGTCGAACTCCACTGGCCGTGAACCCCCAGTTGGTTTATTGAGGTTTATCCACGAGGATGGTGACCACTTTTATATTCATGCCGACACAGAGTAGGCATCAAATTCATCTCGCGAAACTATTCGGAATTTTGTGTTTGTCGCCATTTTGCGTTATTTATTGTGAATGTTGAAATATGTCGGGCGGCTGCGCAAGGCGTGATGGATTCTTTGCCAAGTGGTTGAATTTCAAAAGATTTCTGTTGCGCTGATCTTTGTTTCGCCGCACTGTTTCAGGTCTGGCTTCTCACACGAATGCGCCTATTCGGCGCACTGCGCATTGATTTGAGGCAGAGAAACCAGCCTCGAAACTCAAGTAATTGATCAGTAAAGGCTGCGGTATGTGGCGTCCCCACTACCAAACTAATAAGGAAAAACCCTTGTTTGTGACGAACTGAAGTCGCTCGCAATCAGTTTTGGGCGATTGACGCCCAACTCCGCCACGAGTATTCGAAAACTCTGCAAACTGCCTGCACGCCCCGCCTGCCCGCGGGGCCTTTTTATTTGTGGTCCAGCGCTGCCCATCCGGCGAAACGCGGACCGAACCCCGTAGGAGTGTGTACATGCACAAACTGAATGCAGTGAGCCTGGCAGTGGCCACCATCGTGGCGGCGGCCTCTTTCCCGGCGCTGGCCCAGGAAGCAGACCAGACGCTGGAACGCGTGGTCGTGACCGGATCGGCGATCAAGCGCCTGGACGCGGAGACCTCGGTCCCCGTCACCACTTTCAAGATGACCGAACTGCGTGAGCAGGGTCTGACCACGGTGGAGCAGATCCTCAGCACGCTGACAGCCAGCCAATCCAGCATGGGGACCAGCCAGTCGGTGGGGTCGTCCACCGGCGGCGCGTCTTTTGCCGACATGCGCGGCATCGGTGCCAACAAGACGCTGGTGCTGCTGAATGGCCGTCGCATCGCCAACAACGCCTTCGACGGTTCGGCGCCTGACCTGAACATGATCCCGTTGGCGGCCATCGAGCGCATCGAAGTGCTGCGCGATGGTGCCTCGTCGCTGTATGGCACCGACGCCATCGGCGGCGTGATCAACTTCATCACGAAGAACAACTACACCGGCGGCACCATCAGCGCCGGCTTCGACGCGCCCCAGAAGTCGGGCGGCAAGTCCGGCAACATCAACGTCGGTTACGGCTTCGGCGACCTGGACAAGGACGGCTTCAACCTGTTTGGCTTCGTGGACTACCAGAAGCAGAACAGCATCAGCGGCAGCCAGCGCGACTACAACACGCGTTATGACGGCGGCCTGTCCACCAGCACCGACCCGGCCAACTACTACCAGGGCAGCGGCACGGTCTACAACCCGGCGGCCACCGACTGCACCAACGGCACCAACCTGGTCAAGGCTGGCACCTTCTGCCGCATGTCGACCTCGTCCTACGTGGATTACGTCCCCAAGAGCGAGCGCGCCTCGGGCATGCTCAAGGGCACCTTCAAACTCAACAACGACCATCAGCTGGGCCTCGAATATTTCGTGACCCGCAGCGTGGTGCAGACCCAGATCGCGCCGGTGCCGTACGCCGGCCTGAGCATGACGTCTGACAACCAGTACTGGCCCGACAACTCGGCGCTGGACACCAGCCAGCCCATCACGGTGAAGTGGCGCGACACGGTCAGCGGCCCTCGTCAGGACAAGAACATCAACCAGCAGCAGCGCTTCCTGGCTTCGCTGGACGGCAATGTGGCGGGGTGGGACTACTCGGCCGGCCTGAGCTACAACCAGAACCGCGTTACCGAGAAGCTGACCCACGGTTATGCCAACGGCGACATGATCGCCTCCGGCGTGGCGGATGGCACCATCAACCCGTTCGGCGACCAGACCGCCGACGGCATTGCCTACATCCAGAGCGCCGCCGTCGCGGGCACTCTGCTGTACGGCAAGGGTGAAACCTACAACTTCGACGCGCACGCCAGCCGTGAACTGGGTGACTGGCTGGGTGCCGGCCGTGAAGCCGCGCTGGCGGTGGGCACCGAACTGCGCCATGAGAAGTTCAGCCAGAAGGCCAACACCGATTTCGCTACCCTGGTGCAGGATTCCACTGGTGTGGACCCCAACACCAACAGCGTCGGCAGCCGCAGCGTCTATGCGCTGTACTCCGAGCTGAATGTGCCCCTGCACAAGACCCTGGATGTGACCGCCGCCATCCGCTATGACAAGTACAGCGACTTCGGCAACACCACCAATCCCAAGGTGAGCTTCCGCTTCCAGCCGGTCAAGGAAGTGCTGTTCCGTGGTTCGCTCTCGACCGGCTTCCGTGCGCCCTCGCTGTATGAGCTGTACGCCACCAACACGTACACCAACTCCAGCACCGTCAGCGACCCGGTGAACTGCCCGGATACGACCGCCAGCAACATCAACTGCAAGACGCAGTTCATCGTGATGAACGGCGGCAACTCCGAACTCAAGCCCGAGAAGAGCAAGAGCGCGACCTTGGGCATGCAGTTCTCGCCGACCGCTGACCTGGCCTTCGGCATTGATCTCTGGTGGATCCGCATCAAGAACCTGATCGGCACCATCGGCGATGCATCGCTCTACAGCGCCGACAACTACGACCAGTTCAGCCAGTACTACCACCGCAACTCGGCGGGTGAGCTGTCCCAGAGTGGCAATGCCTGCCCGGGTGAGAACTGCGGCTACGTGGATGTGCGTCAGCAAAACCTGGGTGGCAACAACACCAACGGCTTTGACCTGAACGGCAACTACCGCCTGCGCACGCCCTATGGCAACTTCACGTTCGGCCTGAACAGCACCTACGTGACCAAGTACGAGTACCAGGAGTACCAGAACGGCCCGTGGATCCAGAACGTGGGCACCTACGCCAGCAACGGCCCGGTGTTCCGTTGGCAGCACACGCTGACGGCCGTGTGGAGCTACGCCGAGACTTACACGGTGGGCCTGACCGGCCACTACAAGTCGTCGTACAAGGATGACGCCTCCACCGATGAAGGCGCGGCCAACACGGTCGGCTCGTATACAACCTTCGACCTGTTCGGCAACTACAAGGCCACCAAGCAGCTGTCGCTGACGGCCGGTGTGCGCAACCTGTTCGACCGTGATCCGCCGCTGTCCTACCAGCAGGCGGTCTTCCAGGCCGGGTACGACCCGCGCTACACGGATCCGACCGGCCGCACCTTCTACGTCCGGGGTACGTACAACTTCTGACCAGGCCGACTGGCCTCTTGCGCGCGCTGCACGAAAGTCTGGCGGCGCCCCCAAAAGGGTCTCTTCGGAGACCCTTTTTTTATTCGTCGGTACGCTTTGCAAATAACACCGCAGCCATACGCCGCACGCATGTAGTACGCGTGCGTTTGGCGCGCAGGGCGAGCGGCAAAACGTGCGATCCACCGCACGCACCTCGTAGCCATGGAGGCCGCAGGTGATGGCAGATCGATTTGTAGCGTCAGCACACCGTCAGAAATAACCCAGGAAATCGTACAAGTAAAGCCGTGTAAAGCGCCAACTCTGTCGCGTTACTGCGACCGACAAAACAGAAACCTGTCGGTGATAACCCTGGCTTTTATGTCAATTTGGCCATTATTGGTGGTGCTTTATGCGCACTGCGCACAGTTGCCTCCTCAGAATTGAAAAAGTCTGCAAACTCCAGCAACGCCTCGCCTGCCCGCGGGGTTTTTTGTTTGTGGTCCGCAGCCCAGAAGGCCGGAGGACCGACACGTAGGAGTGTGTAGATGCACAAGCTGAATGCGGTGAGCCTGGCAGTGGCCACCATTGTTGCGGCTGCGACCTTCCCGGCGCTGGCCCAAGAAACCGAGCAAACGACGCTGGAGCGGGTGGTTGTCACCGGCTCCGCCATCAAGCGCCTGGATGCCGAAAGCTCGGTCCCCGTGACCACGTTCAAGATGAGCGAGATCCGTGAGCAAGGGCTCACCACGGTCGAGCAGATCCTGAGCACGCTGACGGCCAGCCAGTCGAGCCTCGGTACCAGCCAGTCGGTGGGTTCGTCCACCGGTGGCGCCTCCTTCGCCGACATGCGCGGCGTGGGTGCCAACAAGACCCTGGTCCTGTTGAACGGCCGTCGTATTGCCAACAACGCGTTCGACGGTTCGGCTCCCGACCTGAACATGATCCCGCTGGCGGCCATCGAACGCATCGAAGTGCTGCGTGACGGCGCTTCCTCGCTGTACGGCACCGACGCCATCGGCGGCGTGATCAACTTCATCACGAAGAAGGATTACACCGGCGGCACGCTGAACATCGGCTTCGACTCGCCCCAGCACGCTGGTGGCAAGACGGCCAACTTCAACGTGGGTTATGGCCTGGGCGATCTGGACCAGCAGGGCTTCAACATCTTCGGCTTCGTGGACTACCAGAAGCAGGACAACATTGGCGGCAGCCAGCGTCCGTTCAACACCCGCTACGCGGGTGGCCTGTCCACCAACACCGACCCGGCCAACTACTACCAGGGCGACGGCGACGTGGTGTACAACCCCGCTGCTCCGGACTGCACGAACGGTACCAACCTGATCAAGGCTGGCAAGTTCTGCCGCATGACCACGTCGTCCTTCGTGGACTACATCCCCAAGAGCGAGCGCGCTTCCGGCATGCTGAAGGGCACGCTGAAGCTCAACAACGACCACCAGCTGGGCGCCGAGTACTTCATCACCCGCAGCGTCGTGGAAACGACCATTGCGCCGGTGCCGTACGGCTCGCTGAGCATGACGTCCGACAACCCGTTCTGGCCGACGAACGCTGCACTCGATCCTTCGCAGCCGCTGGTCGTGAAATGGCGCGACACCGTGAGCGGTCCTCGCCAGGACAAGAACATCAACCAGCAGCAGCGTTACCTGCTGACGCTGGATGGCACGGTGTCCGGCTGGGATTACTCCACCGGCCTGAGCTACAACCAGAACCGTGTCACTGAAAAGCTGACCGCTGGTTACGCCAACGGCAGCCTGATCGCCGACGGCGTGACGAAGGGCATCATCAACCCGTTTGGTGACCAGTCCGACGAGGCCATCCAGTACGTCCGTGATGCGGCCGCTCTGGGCACCCTGATGTACGGCAAGGGCGAGACCTACAACCTGGACGCTCACGCCAGCCGTGAACTGGGTGACTGGCTGAATGCTGGCCGTGCTGCTGCTGTCGCCGTGGGCGCCGAGTATCGCCAGGAAAAGTTCACCCAGAAGGCGAACTCGGACTACGCCACCCTGGTGTATGACTCCACCGGTGTGGATCCGGCCACCAGCGTCGTGGGCAAGCGCAAGGTCTACGCGGTCTACACCGAGCTGAACCTGCCGGTGACCTCGATGCTGGACGTGACCGGTGCCGTTCGCTACGACAAGTACAACGACTTCGGCAACACGACCAACCCCAAGGTCAGCTTCCGCTTCCAGCCGAACAAGGAAATCCTGATCCGTGGCTCGGCCTCGACCGGTTTCCGTGCGCCGTCGCTGCATGAACTGCACGCTGCCAACACGTTCACCAACACCGGCACGGTCAGCGACCCGATCCTGTGTGCCGACGGCAACATCAACTGCGACACGCAGTTCACGGCCATGAACGGCGGCAACGCCGAACTGAAGCCGGAAAAGAGCAAGAGCGCGACCCTGGGCTTCCAGTTTGCGCCGACGACCGACCTGTCCTTCGGTGTGGACTTCTGGTGGATCCGCGTCAAGAACCTGATCGGCGTGATCGGTGAAGCGTCGCTGTACGACCCGGCGAACTACGACCAGTTCAGCCAGTTCTACCATCGCAACGGCTCTGGCGCTCTGTCGCAGGCGACCAAGGATTGCCCGGGCGCGACCTGCGGCTATGTGGACACCCGTCAGCAGAACCTGGGTGGCAACAACACCAATGGTTTCGACCTGAACGGCAACTACCGTCTGCGCACGGCCTACGGCAACCTGACCTTCGGCCTGAACAGCACCTACGTCGCCAAGTACGAGTTCCAGGAATACCAGGACGGTCCCTGGATCCAGAACGTGGGCAAGTACATGGGCGCGGGCCCGGTGTTCCGTTGGCAGCACAACCTCAACGCCATCTGGAGCTACGCCAACAAGTACACCGTGGGCGTGACCGGCCACTTCAAGTCGTCCTACAAGGATGATCCGTCCACGGCCGCTGGTGAAACCAATACCGTGGCGTCGTACACGACGTGGGACCTGTTCGGCAGCTACAAGCCGATCAAGACCCTGTCGCTGACGGCCGGCGTGCGCAACCTGTTCGACCGTGATCCCCCGCTGTCGTATCAACAGGCCGTGTTCCAGGCTGGTTACGACCCGCGCTTCACCGACCCGACCGGCCGTGCCTTCTACGTCCGCGGTTCGTACGACTTCTGATCCCTCAGAACTCAAGCACCATGCAAAGGGCCCCTTCGGGGGCCCTTTTTGCTTGCCAAACCATGTGTCCCTCCCCAACACCAGCGCTTCTCGATCAAACCCCAGCAAAAACGCGACCGAACGCTTCACTCGGCGAGAATCACGCGCATGACTGACGCGCACACAGAACTCCCTTCCCGCACCCAGGTCCTCATCATCGGCGCCGGCCCCGCCGGTTCCGCCGCTGCCCGCTGGCTGGCGCGCGCCGGCCTGGACGTCGTGATGGCCGACCAGCACCCCTTGGGCCGCGACAAGATCTGTGGTGACGGCCTCATCCCTGATGCCCACAAGGTTCTCGAACGCCTGGGGCTCCTTGAGCGGGTCATGGCCAAGGCCCAGCGTTCCGGCCATGTCCGGTGTGTCGGCCCCCGGGGTGGCGCCCTGGACGTCCCGGGCCACCTGGCGGTTCTCCCCCGCAAGCAGCTGGACGAAATCCTCAACCTGGCGGCCCAGGAGTCCGGCGCCCGTTTCCTTTCCCCTGCCCGCTTCGAGGCTCCCCTCGAAGACGCCCAGGGCCGTGTGCGTGGCGCCCGTTTCCTCATCAACGGCCTGACCCACGAGATCGAGGCCGACTGGGTGCTGCTGGCTACCGGCGCGGTCCCCAAGGCCCTCACCGCTGCCGGCATGTGCGAGCGCCACACCCCCAGCGGTGTGGCCCTGCGCGGCTACGTCCACGCCCCCGCGCTGGTCAGCGAGATCAAGGCCTTGGAAGTTGTCTGGTGCAAGCCCGTCCAACCCGGGTACGGCTGGATTTTTCCCGCCCCTGACGGCAGCTTCAACATCGGGGTTGGCGTCACCGACAGCCACCAGGACCTGGCCGGCAAGGGCCAGAAGAAGGACGTCAACCTGCGCGCCATCTTTGACGCCTTTGTCAGCTACCACCCCGCCGCCAAGCGCCTCATGGCCGAAGGCCAACTGATCGGTGAGCTCAAGGGCGCCCCCCTGCGCTGCACCCTCAAGGGCGCCCGCTGGACCCGCCCCGGCCTGCTGGTGGTGGGCGAGGCAGCCGGCTCCACCTACTCCTTCACCGGCGAGGGCATAGGCAAGGCCATGGAAACCGGCCTGCTGGCCGCAGAAGCGATCCTGGCCCACCGCAGCGACGATGCCACCGTCCGCGCCACCTACGAGCAAGGCCTGCGTGCCCTGCAGCCCAGGTACGACCTCTACGAGCGCGGCAACCGCGTCAACCGGTTCCCCTGGCTGGCGGACCTGCTCATCTGGCGCGCCCAGAAGAGCCCGCGTCTGTTGGCCCGCATGGCCGGTGTGTTGAATGAGACCAGCAATCCCGGCAATCTTGTGAGCCTGAAGGGGCTGAGCCGGCTGTTCCTTGAATAAGCTACGCTTATCGGCGGCCTCTGACCTTTCCTGAGGCCGTCACCGAAGTTGCCAAGATCTCCCGGAGTCTCCCGATGTGCCAGCTGATGGGCATGAATGCCCGCCGTCCCACCGATGTGATGTTCAGCTTTGCCGGCCTGGCCACGCGCGCGCACGAGCACAAGGACGGCTTCGGCATCGCCTTCTTCGAAGGCAGCGGCCTGCGGCACTTCGTGGACCACCACAGCGCGCGGGTCTCGCCGCTGGCTGAGCTGGTCAAGCACTACCCCATCCAGAGCGACGTGGTCATCGCCCACATTCGCAAGGCCACCCAGGGGGTGATCTCCCTGGAGAACACCCACCCCTTTGTACGCGAACTCTGGGGCCGGTACTGGGTCTTCGCCCACAACGGCGACCTGAAGGCCTTCCAGCCGCGCCTGCATGCCGCCTTCCGCCCCGTGGGCCAGACCGACAGTGAACGTGCCTTCTGCTGGCTGATGCAGGAGCTTGCCAAGGCCCATGCGGACATGCCGGCCATTGAAGAGCTCAACCACACCCTGCGGGAACTGCTGCCCCAGCTCAACCGGCATGGCACCTTCAACATGCTGCTGTCCAACGGCCAGGCCTTGTGGGCGCACGGGTCCACCCGGCTGCACTACCTGCTGCGCCGGCCGCCCTTCGGCCCGGTGACGCTGCAGGACGAAGACCTCAGCATCGACCTCTCCGCCAAGAACACGGACAGCGACCGCATCGCCATCGTGGCCACGGAGCCCCTGACACGGGACGAACCCTGGTGCGCCATCGAGCCGGGAGAGTTGAAGGTGTTCCAGGGGGGTGAGGCGCTCTGCTGAATCGGGCGTGCCGGGCCGCCAGCGCCTGACAACCGCCGAACCATCGCCCAACATCGCCCATCTGCCGCCTAAGCTCTGCCTCACCGCCATCCAACCACGGCCAATCCGTCGTTCTCTTCCCCCACTCGTCCCGCCCAGCCGCCATTCGCCGCAGGCCACGGCCGCGCGAGCCTGGCCTGCCTAGACTTGGCCCCCATGAGCAGCCTTCACACCATGCCCGAAGCCCCGAGGATCGACTGGACCCAATGGATCTTTCCCGGGCCGCGGCGTGTTTTCTCAGACGCCGAACTGGCCCGTGCAGGCGGCGGTGGCTGGTCGCGCGGCATCGACTGCTATGTCTACAGCAACGTCGTGGTGCTGGTGCTGTGCTTCTATCAATTCCTGCCAGATGCCGTGGGCGGCTTTGTACTGGTGGCGGCCCTGGTGGGCGCCAGCGCCGGCCTGTGGGGCGCTCGCTGGATCTGGCGCCACCCCAGCCGTACGCGGTTCAACGGGGCCTCCGTGATGGCCGGTATCGTGGCCGGGCTGATTCCGCTGGTGATGGTGCAGCTGGGTCAACGCGCGCTGATGCGAGACACCATGCCCCTGCTGGCCGGGGGCCTGGCGTTGATGCTCTCCTCCTGGTGGTTCCTCACCCTGTACCGCTCGCAGCAGCTGGAGGGGCGGCTGCGCGAGCAGCATGAGCAGCAGCAGCGCGTGGCCCTGGCCCAGCGCCTGGCCGCCGCCCAGATCCAGCCGCACTTCCTGTTCAACACACTGGCCTCCCTGCAGCACTGGGTGGACACACAGGACGCCCGCGGCGGCCCACTGCTGCGCTCACTGACCCGCTACCTGCGGGCCACGCTGCCGATGTTCGAGCACGACCGTCTGCCGGTGGCGCAAGAGCTGCAGATCGTCAGCAGCTACCTGGACATCATGCAGGCCCGGCTGGGCACCCGGCTGACCTGGGCGATGGCGGTGGACGCCGTCCCTGCGCCGTTGCTGGCCACCGTCACCTTGCCACCGGGCACCTTGCTCACGCTGGCCGAAAACGCCATCACCCACGGCATCGAACCCAGCCTGCGCGGCGGCCATGTGACCGTGAGTGCCAGTGTGGCCGACGGTGGGGGCTGGCTGCGCCTGGAGGTACGGGACAACGGCCCGGGCCTGGCGCCCGGCACCTGCGACGGCCTGGGCCTGACCAATACCCGGGAGCGGCTGGCGGCCCAGTCGGGCGGCGCCGCGCAGATGGGCCTGGAAGCCGCTGCGCCAGGCTGCCTGGCATGGATCGAATGGCCACTGTCCGCCCGGGAAGTTGCCCATGCTGTTGCCCGCGAAGTCAGCCAAGCATCCGGCCCTGAATCAGGCCATGCAGCCGTCCATGAAGTGACCACAACCCCGTTGGATCCCGCATGAAGCTCAGCACCCTGATTGCCGACGATGAAGAAGGCCCGCGCGAGCAGCTGCGTGCGGCGCTGAGCCGGCTGGCGCCGGGCCTGGAGATCGTCGCCCAGTGCGCCAACGGTGTTGATGCCTGGGATGACTGCCTGGCCCTGGAGCCGCAACTGTGCTTCCTGGACATCCGCATGCCGGGCCTCTCCGGGCTGGAGGTGGCCCAGCGCATGGCGCAACTGGCCGAGCCGCCGCAGGTCGTGTTTGTGACGGCGTACGGCGATCACGCCTTGTCCGCCTTCGATGCGGGCGCGGTGGACTACCTGCTCAAGCCGGTCGAGGATCATCGCCTGGAGCAGTGCCTGCAGCGCCTGCCAACGCGGCTGAACCCGGCGCAGACGCCGTCAGGGCAGGGGCTGCCGCCATCGGCGCAGCCCGGGCCACAGGCGGCCCTGCCCGCCGCCACGCTGGAGCTGCTGCGGCAATTGCTGCCCGCCCATCGGCCGGCCATGCGCCCGATCCAGGCCAGCCAGGGCCGCGAGGTGCAGTTGATCGCACCCGAGGACGTTCTGTTCTTCCAGAGCGACAGCCGCTACACCCGCGTCGTGCATCGGGACGGTGAAGCCTGGATCCGAACCGCGCTCAAGGAACTGCTCGCCGACCTGGACCCGCAGCTGTTCTGGCAGGTGCACCGCTCGGTGGTGGTCAACAGCCGCTTCATCACCACAGCCACCCGCCTGGACGAAAACACCATGCAGCTCAGCCTCAGGGGCCACACCGAGAAGCTGCCGGTTTCCCGGCAGTTCCAGGGGCTGTTCAAGGGTCAGTGAAGGCGTGCAGGGATCCCCCGCTCTCGGCACAATCACCCGGTCACACCGATTGACCAGGGATCTCCATGACCGCATTGCCCTCGCCCCGCTTCGACGAATTCCTCCGGTACGAGGCGCTGACGGCGCTGCTGATGGCCTATGTCCAGGCCTGCCCCAACCTGGTGTCCGTGCGCTCCATCGGCAAGAGCCATGAAGGGCGGGACATCTGGGCGGTGATCCTCACCAACACGGCCACCGGTGCCGATATCGACAAGCCCGCGTTCTGGCTGGACGGCAACATCCACGCGTCTGAACTCACGGCCTGCACCACCTGCCTCTACTACCTGCACCACCTCGTCAGCCATTACGGCACCGACGCGCAGGCCACGCACCTGCTGGACACCCGCGCCATCTACCTGGTGCCGCGCCTCAACCCGGATGGCGCCGAGCTGGCGCTGGCGGATACCCCCCGCCACATCCGTTCCTCGACGCGACGGTATCCCTACGACGAGGCACCGGTGGACGGCCTCACCGTCGAGGACATCGATGGCGACGGTCGCATCCTCTCCATGCGGGTGCGTGACCCGCATGGCACCTACAAGAAGCATGCGACCGAGCCGCGCCTGATGGTGGCGCGCGAGCCAGGTGAATTCGGTGGTGAGTACTACCGCCTGATGCCGGAAGGGACGCTGCTCAATCACGACGGGCTGTCGATCCGGGTCAACAAGGACCCGGAAGGCCTGGACCTGAACCGCAACTTTCCCGCCGGCTGGCGCCAGGAGTTCGAGCAGCCCGGGGCTGGCCCTTACCCAGCCAGCGAGCCTGAGGTGCGGGCGATGGTGGAGTTCCTGGTCAGCCACCCCAACATCGGTGCGGCAGTGAGTTTCCACACCTACAGCGGCGTGATCCTGCGGCCCTGCGGCACCCGGCCGGACGAGGACATGCCGCCCGAAGATCTCTGGACCTTCCAGCGTTTCTCCGCCCTGGGCGAGAAACACACCGGCTACCCGGTGGTGAGCATCTGGCACGAGTTCAAGTACCACCCCAAGGAAGTGGTGACCGGCACGCAGGACTGGGTGTACGAACACCTGGGCGCACTGTTCTGGGTGGTGGAACTCTGGTCCCCCAACAAGGAGGCCGGGGTCGAGAGCTACAAGTGGATCGACTGGTTCCGGGAACATCCGGTGGAGGACGACCTGAAGCTGCTCAAGTGGAGCGATGAGGCCTGCGAGGGCCAGGCCTATGTGGACTGGCGGCCCTTCCTGCATCCGCAACTGGGCGAGGTGGAGATCGGCGGCTGGGACAAGATGAATTTCTGGCGCAACCCGCCGGCGCACCTGCGCGAGCGGGAGGCTGCGCGTTTCCCGGCCTGGATGACGCAGATCGCCTTGAGCCTGCCTCGGCTGGAGCTGCTGCGTACGGAAGTGCGGGCACTGGGGCCCGACACCTGGCGGGTGCGGCTGGCCGTGGCCAACAGTGGCTGGCTACCCGCCTATGTCACCAAGCAGGCGCTGGCACGCAAGCAGGTGCGGGGGGTGATGTTCGAGATCCACCTGCAGCCGGACCCGGCCATCAGCCTGGTCAGCGGCAAGCTCCGCATGGAAGGGCCGCACCTGGAGGGGCATGCGCCCCGGCAGTCGCAACTGGCCTTCCTGCCGGAGCGGGAGATCACCGGCGACCGCGCCGTGGGCGAATGGGTGGTGCGGGCACCCAAGGGCACCCGCATCCATGTGTCGGCCAGCGCCGAGCGGGCTGGAACGGTACGGGCCGAGGTGTCGCTGGACTGACCCGCCCGTGCTCAGTGGCGCGGCTCGGTCTTGTCCTGCTCGGCGGCCGTCAGGACCGCCTCGCGCCACAGGCGCGCGGGGATGAAGGTGCGAAGCTGCTCCATGGCGCGCTCGATCAGCTGAGGGTGGAGTTCATGGCCCACATGGGGCAGCACGTCCGCTGTGATGTCGGCGCCCAGGGACATCAATTCCTTGGCTGCATCAAGCAGCGGCGGGTAAGGCAGCTCCGGGTCATCCTTGCCATGCAGCAGATGGATGCAGACATCCTGCGGTGCGTGCTGCGGCCAATAGGCATAGCTGCCGGCAAAGGCGAGCACCCGCCCCGCCAGCGCCTCTTCCTGCTGCAGCGCTTCCAGAGCCAGCATGGCGCCCTGGGAGAAGCCGCCCAATGCCACGCGTTCCCAACTCAGTTCCAGCTTCACGGCCCATTGCCGAATGAGCGCCACCAGCGGGGGCACGGCGGCCGTCAGGCGCAGTGCACGCAGCGCCTCATCGCCCTCCTCGGAGAACCATTGGAAGCCCGCGCCACCGCCGGGAATGGCATCAAACGGCTGAAAGCCGTTGGGCAGCACGAGGGCCGCACGCGGGTACTGGCGGTGCAGGGCTTCCGCCAGCGGGCGCATCTGTTCGCCATCGGCACCTGCGCCGTGCAGCAGCACAAAAAGCAGGTCGGGAGGGCCGTCCTTGGGCAGCAGGACATAGGAGGCTTGAGTCATGGCCACATTGTCGCGTGATCGGAACATCCACGCTGGGACGCTGGGTGTTTCCACGCTCCGAGACCCAACGGGCCGGCGATGGCGACCGCGCAGGGCCCAGGCCCGCTAGACCCCATCAATGCGCTGCAGCACCTCGCGGATGGCCTGCTCGCTGGTCGGACGGACCAGACGCTCCACCTCCTGGCCGTCCTTCATGAAGATCAGTGTGGGCCAGAGCTTGACCTTGAACGAGCGCCCCAGCGCCTGGCCCTTGCCGTCTTCCACCTTGATGTGGCGCAGGTCCGGATGGCCGCCCTCGAAGGCGGCTTCCAGCAGCGGCTGGGCATTGATGCAATGGGGGCACCAGGGCGCACCGAACTCCACCAGCACGGGGCCTTCCCCGGACAGGGTGTCCACGGCATCGCGCAGTGGCTCGGTGAGGGCGTAATGGGGATTCATGGGCATGGGCAACTCCTGATGTGGGGGTGACTCATCCAGCCGCCGCAACGGTGCGCAGGCTGAGCTCGAAGACCACGCCATCGGGCAGGTTGCGCGCCTGGATGCTGCCGTCCATCTTGGACAGATAGGTCTTGGCCACGAACAGCCCCTGGCCTCGGCGCTCGCCATTCGCCTGCGGATCCACATCCGACACACCGTACTCGAAGATCCTGTCCAGCAGCACGGGGTCGATGGGAGGACCCTGGTTGCGGATGCCGAGCACGACCATGCCGGGCTGGCTGTGCTCGGCCGCCTGCAAGGTGAGGGCAATGGGCGTGCCGCTGACGCGGTAGCGCTGGGCATTGCGCAACACATGGGTGACGGCATCTTCCAGCGCATAGGCTTCGGCGCGGACCAGTTGGGGTGCGGGCAGGAGGCTGTCAAAGGTGACGTTGTCGATGCCGGCGTAATGCGCGTTGGCGGCCACCTCGGAACAGAAGGCGACCAGATCCAGCGCCTCGGGATGCAGGTTGGCACTGGCCAGGGCCTCGCTGGGCGGTGCGCTGCCATACAGCACCTTCACCGCCTGCTGCATGCGCTGCACATAGCGGTGGCTCGGGTCATCCGGCGCGCCGTGCAGCAGCATCAGCGATTGCAGGGGCGACATGATCTCGTGCCCCACCGCATGCCACATGTCGCGTTCCCGTTCCGCGCGCAACTGCTCGCGGCGCAGGCCGTCCTTCACCCGCTGCAGCAGGTCGGCCAGACCGCCGGCCAGGATGCCGAGCTCGTCGCTGCCGCGCAGGTCGGCCACGTCCAGTTCGCCGATGCGCTGCTCGGCACGTGGGTCCTGCATGTTGTAGCTGACGGCGGCAGCACGGCGGGTCAGCACGGCAATCCGGCGGATCAGGCCCAGCTCCACCAGCAGCCAGGCCAGGGCGATCGCCGCCAGCATCGCGGAAGCCAGCCAGGCCAGCGGTCGGGCTTCGAGGGCCAGCTGGCGGTCCAGGCTGCGCAGGTCTCCGCGCAGGGTGAGCTGGTAGCGGCCGCTGGGCGTGGTGACCACGTCATGAGCGTTGAGCCAACGGCCCTGGTCTTCGCCCACCCCCTCCACCGGGAGGCGGCGGATCAGCGGGATGAGCCAGGGCAGCGCCTGCTCGGAGAGCTCGGGTCCGCGTCGTTCCGCGATGGTCTGTGGGGTGGCCAGCTGGGCCGTTGGAAGCTTGTCGATGCGCAGGGTCTCGCCGGGTTGCAGGCCCGCGCCCAGGCGGTCCAGCGAGAGGGCCAGCGATGCACCGGGCCGCGCACTGTCGAACAACACGGGTGCGGGCGCGCTGCTGTCGGCACTGGGGCCCAGCAGCTCGACACGGACGCGTGTCCGGCCCAGGTCTTCAGGAGGCCATATCGGCAGCGAACGCTTGAACAACGCCTCGCGCCAGGACTCGACCGGCAGACGGATGGCGTAGAAGCCGCGCCCGGAGGCGTCATCCCGCCACAGCCATCCCCGGAACTCCCGCACCGGCCGGGACTTCCGTTCCAATTCGGCCCCCGGCCCGGTTTCCACGAAGCCCGCCAGGCGGCCCCGCTGCGGGCCCGCGCCCGCGTTGCCCGTGGCCTCGAACGGGGCAATCCAGGTCTGAGACTGTCCTCGCAAGGCAAGGGTCACCCGCGCCCGATGCACGGTGTGAATGTCCAGTGCACCACGCACTCGCCCTTGAAGCAACGGCAGGTCCAGCCCGCCCACCACATAGACAAAGCTGCCGGCAAACGCGTTGGACCCGATGGCTACGCACAAGCTCGCGCCATCCGGCCAGCGCAAGCCGCAGCCCGCCATTTCCACGGCGCGCTGTGCCTTGTTCTGGTCGTCAAAATCGATCGCGGAGAACGGCAGCATCACGGGCGCCTGGCCCTGGGCATCGCCGGTACCCATCTCTGGATTGAGCAGCGCCAGCTGGCCGCTGGGGTGGCGCAGCTGCAGGACGATCTCCGACAGCGATTGCCGGAAGCCCTGGGCATAGCGTTGGTAGCTGCGCTGTTTCTGGTCCTTCAGCACGGTGAGCACCAACCCGATGGTGGCCAGCGCCAGCAACAGAAAGGCCAGGTGCACCACCAGGCGGCGGCGGAAGGCCGCCAGGCCCAGGCGCGGTACCGCCAGCGCCGGCAGTTCGACAGGGCCCAGCTTCATGGGGCTGGCGCGGCCATCGTGGCCTGCGTTCCTGGCGTGCGCCTCGTCATCATCGCGGCCCCGCCCAGCGGAACCCGCGCATCGGCACGTTCTCGATCGCGTCAAAGCTCGCATCCACCTCGCGCAGCGCCTCCCTCAACGTGGAGACATGCTTGCGCACGTTGTCCCGGGTGCGGCCGCTCTTCACCACGTCATAAAGCTCTTCGTAAGAGACCACCTGCGGCGCGCGCTGATGCAGCGTGGCCAGGATGCGCTGGGCCGTCAGCGGCAGATTGATGCGCTGGCCGCGCCACAACGGGCTGCGTTGCCACAGGGGGTCCAGCTGCAGCGCCTCCGGGGCGACCGGCGTTGCGGCATGGCCCTGGCGGGCTCGGGCGGCGCGCAGGATGTCCAGGAAGGTGTCGGTGAACTCGGCCTCGTCGAAGCTGGTCTTTTGCAGGTAGTCCCAGGCGTCCAGTGCCTTCATGATGCCGCGGTAGACAGCGGCCGGCATCGCGGACACCACCAGCACCGGCGTGCCGGCATTGAGCTTGTTGATGGCATTGATCAGGGCCACGCCGGCATGCCGCTCGCGGCCCAGCTCGATGTCCAGCACCACCATGTCGTAGGCCTCCCGGGCCAGGGCCGCTTCGGCCGCGTCGCGGTCGAACCATTGGTCGACCTGCAGTTCCGGGCGCGCGGCACGGATCCAGCCGGCCAGTTGCTCGCTGGTGGGGCGGTCGTCTTCGATGACCGCGACCCGGTTCTTGGGATTCGCCATGGCCCGGATTATCGGGAGGCGGGGCGCGCGGGGGTGTGAAGGTTTCTTCCGGGGTGTGAACACATGCACTGGGGGCTGCATTGAGCCTTCCGGACCTTCTGCGGACCATGACGGACATCAACCACAGCCCTCCGCCGCGAGGGCGGATCCGGAGGACCCCTCATGAACCAGCCCCAGATGCCTGACCAGCCGAGCAACGCGTCGCAGGACTCGACGTCGGCGCCCACGCCGGCTCCATCGCCGGCCCCGTCGTCCATCCCGACGTCCCGTCTCCAACGCTTGCGCCAGGCCCTGTCCCGGGCGGGCCGTCGCACTGGTGCCGGCCTTCCCTCCGGCCAGGGGCTGCGTCACGCCGGCCGCGGGGCCCTGCGCTGCGCCCCCTGGCTTCTGGGGGTCACTGCGGTGGCGGGAGGCGTGGTCATGTTGATGGCGCATCCCCCGGCCCACGAGGTGCCCCGCGGCGACGTCAGCGTGCGCCAGAACCTGCTCAGCGGGGGCGTGCTGGAGGCCCGCAGCGGTACCGTGCTGGTGGTGCCTGGCCTGCATGTGGTGCGCGACCTGCCGCTGCGCGACCGCAGTTTCCGGCCCACGCGATTTGCCCGAGCCAATGGTGAAGCACCGCTGCAGTCGCTGGAAGGCCTGTCGCTGGGCCTGGACCTGACGGTGCGCTGGTCGGTCGATACCACGCGCCTGTCCGTGCTGGCGGCCAGCCTGCCCGACGACATCGAGGGCGAGGTGATCGCGCCGGCCCTGCAGGGCATCCTCTACCGCCAGATTGCCACCCACACCGTGCGCGAGATCTTCTCCACCCAGCGTGGCGTCATCCAGCAGGCGCTGGAGACCGAACTGCGGCGCAAGCTGGCAGCGGACGGCATCGTGCTGCGGGGCGTGGACATCGGCAATGTGGACCTGCCGCCGGAATACCGTGCCGGGCTGGAGAACCTGCTGTCCGAAGGCCTGGCCAGCGAAAAGATGCGCTACACGCTGGAGCTGCAGGAAAAGAAGGTCAAGCAGACCGAGCTGGAAGCCGCCGCCGACAAGGTGCGCCGCGAGACGGCGGCGGAGGCGGCCGCGCGTGAGCAGGTGATTGCCGCACGGGGCCAGGAAGAAGCCATGAAGCATGTGCTGCCCTTCAAGCAACGGCAGGTGGAGCAACGCCAGCTGGAGGCCGAGGCCGACCGCGTGGCCCGCGTGCGCATGGCCGAAGGTGCGGCCCAGGCGCGCAGCATCGAGGCGGACGGTGAAGCCAAGGCCCGCGAGAAGCTGGCCGATGCCGAGGCCTACCGCCAGAGCCGCATCGGCAAGGTGGCGGTGGACCAGATGGCCGCCGAAGGTGCACTGCTGAGCCGCCACCCGCTGCTGATCCAGAAGGCCATGGCGGACAAGCTGTCCGACAAGGTGCAGGTCATCATCGCGCCCCCGCCGTCCGATGGCGGGTTCATCGGCAAGACCCTGCTCGGCAGCCGTGACGGACAGCCGACTGGGTCGGCCGGTGCGGGTGCCGATGCCAGTGCGGCCGCCCAGGTGTCGCCACAGGCGCAGGAGTAAACCATGCGTTCAATGCTGTGGACGGCCGGTGTGGCCGTGATGGGCGCGGTGGTGCTCACCACCGTGACCGCTGCGCAGGCCGCCACCGCGCTGGTGGTGCAGGACAACGTGGCGCTGCGGGCTGCCGCGAAGGACTCGGCGCCGCTGCAGGCGCAACTCGCTCGCGGCGAGGCGGTGGAGATCCGCGGGGAGCGCTTCGATCATTTCCAGGTCTACGATTACCGGCGCGAACGCGGGGGTTTTGTGCGCAAGAGCCAGGTGCTGCCGCTGGAGGGCGGCGCCGGTGAGCCCGGCGCGCTGCTGGCCACGCTGCGGTTGGTACGGCAGCAGCCCGGTGCTGAATCCTTGGGCCTGGGCCTGGCGGCCGCGTATGTACAGGCGGCCAGCGTGGAGCAGATGAATGGGCCGGCAGGCGCCGAGGTGCTGGACGCGATGGGCACCTTGTCCGAGCGGCTGGCGGACCGCGCGTCGCGCAGTCCGCCGCGTGCGGACGGTACGACCGCCTCCGCCTCCGTCGATACCCAGGTGGCCGCGCAACTGGATGTGGCCGGGCGCTATGGCCTGCGCTTTCGTTCTCTGGAGCGCGAGTCCGGCGTGGTGCAGCTCTGTTATGAGGGTGAGGCCTTCCGTCGCTTGCTGGCCATGCCGGCGGCCACGCCGGACCAGCGGGCACGCGCCGCGCTGGCGTTGACCCGGACGGACTGCCTCGCACCGGCGAGCACCCCCGCGCAGCGCGAGCCGCTGGAACAGTGGCGAGCCGATGTGCTGGACAAGGTGGACACCCGGGCACTGCCGACGTACTGGCGCAACCGCGTGCTGATGCGGCAGGTGGCGGTATGGAGCAGCCTGGCGGATGTGAAGGCGCGGCGTGCGGCCATGGAGGGCCCCACCGGAGAGGCGGCGGGTGGACAACAAGCGGCCGCCAAGGCCCTGTCCTTGTTCACCAGCATCGTGCCGGCCGACCTGGCCGATGACGACCAGTCGGCCTTCAACGAAGCCGTGATGCGTGGCAACGCCGCCCGATGGCTGGCGATGGCGGCGGCCCCGGGCGAGCAGACCCTGGCCGGCATGCGCCTGGCGGTGCAACGCGGCCAGCCCGGAGAGACCTGTGTCACGCTGGCCGCGCCGGACGGCAAGGCCACAGCCCTGCGCCATTGCGGCTGGGGCCTGGTGTCAGCGGCCTCGGCGCGGGTGAACCGAGAAGGCACTGCGATCGTCCTGGCCTCCGTGCCGACGGACGGCTGGCGTGAGCTGTGGCTGCTGCGCAAGACGGTGCAGGGCTGGCGCCTGGCGGTGCTGCCGCCTGCTGCGGCCCAGCCAGGGCTGGGCTATGCGGAGTTTGCGGGGTTTGTGCCGGGTGGCAAGGAGATGCTGGTGGCGCGGGAGGCGCGCGCGGAGGGTCGTTACCGCCGCAGCTACGAAGTGGTGGACCTGGATTCGCTGGAAACGCGTCGTCAGGCGGGTGAGGCTTCCCTGTTGGGTGCGTTCCAGCGCTGGCAGGCACCAGACTGGAAGGGCGCCACCTTGAGCCTTCGCTGATGCTGGCGTTGAGGCGCCCGGTGCCCAATACCTGATACCTGATACCTGATACCTGATACCCGATGGCTGATGGCTGATGGCTGATGGCTGATGCAGGGGATCGAGGGTTTCGTGCCGATGTCTCAAGGCCGATGTCTCAGCGCCGATGCGAGGCTCCGAAGCGCTTCGCCGCCGCTGCCAGATGCGACCGCACCACGAAGACATGGCCTGGCAGGATCAAGGCCAGATACAGCTTGCCCAGCCGGTTGTGGCAGTGGACCACCGTGGTGGCCACCGCCTCTCGCTGGCCGGTGCCTTGAATGGGCCGGATCAGTATCGACAGCTTGAAGTCCAGGTGCTGATCCTGTTCGCCGAACACCGCTTCCTGCTGCGAGGCCGACAGCACGCGGAAGATGTCCACATGCGCCACGCCGCTTTGTGCCAGGTGGTCGCGCATGGCGGCGGTGGTCTTCAGGCCGAAGGGTCTCACCGCCGCGTCCCGGATCGCCAACAGCATCCGGAACCACCGGGGTGGATGCGCCAGCGCCGCGCTGGCCAGGGCCATCGCGTCACCCGGAGCATCGTCAGCCAGCGTGATGGCGAAGGCGTCCGCCAGGTGGGCCGTGCCGTAGCTGTCGGCCAACTGGCTGGTTAGCGGTGGAGAAACGCGGCGGGAGGTGGACATGGGGGCGACCTGTGGGGCTACTGTGGCTGACCTGGTTGACCTGGTTGACCTGGCTGACCCGGTTGACCTGGCTGACCTAGTTGGCCCTGCTGGCTCTGCTGACTCTGCTGGGCTTCCAGCCGATCCAACTGCGCACGGATGTTCATGCCGGTCCGGATCTGCGGGTTGGAATATCCGTCGGTTTTTCCCGCCGCCTTTTCCCGCGTGTCGATCAATGCTCGCGCCTGGGCATGGGCCTTCTCGAAGGACCAGGTGGTCTTCAGCGCGTCCACATACATGGCCTGGCCGAAGAAGGTGAGCGGCGACTTGGCGCCGCAGCCATAGGAGGTATGGGTGGCATCGGCGGCGGTCATGATCAGCGTGTCGTCACTGGCCAGTGGCTCAATCCAGCTGCCCGAAAAACAGGCGGAGATTGAAATGATCCGCCAGCGCACACCGGCTTCGTCCAGCCACTGCTTCAGCAGCGCGGGTGTGACGGGCTCGGTCTCAAGGGGCCAGGCATCAACCGCCAGCTCGCCGTTGCGTGCGCCGTGGGAGGTGAGGTGCAGGAACAGCACGTCCTGGTCCCGGTTCATCACCGCCGCCATGTGCTGGATGGTCTTGCGCAGGTTGGCGGGCATGGCCCAGGGCAGGGCGGTGGTGGTGGCGGGGTTCATCACCAACTGGACGGTCCGGTCCCCGGCGCCGAAACGCTCGGCCATGGTTTGGGCCACCGTGGCGCTTTCGTTCATGAACACGTTCTGCGAGGCATAGGGCGCATAGGTCACCGCAAACAGATTCACGTGGCCGGGCTCGGAGGGCCGGACCGCGGCGAGCGCATCAGCCAGCAGCTGCGGCTGCGCCAGGAGCACCTCTTCCGTGAGCGCGATGCCGCCCTCTTCGGGCTCCTGTTCGGTGGGCTGGGGCCACCACACCGAGGGCGGCTGCACCACCACGCTGATGATCAGTGGCAAGGGTGTGATCAGCACGATCAGCACGCGCGCGACCCCGTTGCCCGCCACACGCCAAAGCACGCGCATGGACGCCAGGCCCAGCCAGACCAGGGGCACCACCATCGCGATCCATTGCGCGGGCGTGGACCACGCTGGCACGTAACCGAAGAGTCTGGTGGGTGTCAGGAAGGCCGCATAGACCAGCACGCTCTGGGCCAGGGCAGCGGCAGTGAGGAGGGCCAACAACGTGCCGCCGGACACCCGGGGCGCGGCCTGATCCGGTTGGGAGCGTGCCACCGCCCAGCACAACCACGCCGTGATGGCCGTGCCGGCCCAGCCGCTGAACAAGCCCTGCCAGTAAAAATTGGCCGGGCCATCGATGGCCGCGCGCTGCAGGCCCACGCGGGCCAGCAACAGCAAGAGCATCAGCAGGGCAATGGTGGCCGGCCCTGCGGTCAAACCCGGCCATTGGGGCAATCGGAAGGTCAGTACCTGGCCGGCAGCAGCAAACCAGCGTCGGCCACGTTTCTGGCCTGCGCTGGTCTGCGCCGGCCCTGATCCTTCGGAGGTCGGCACCCCGGTGGCCTCGACCGTCCCATCCTGTTCGTTCACGTCCTGCTCCCTCCGCCTTGCAATGGTCTGCCAGCGTTTTGTGGAGCGAATCGTAGCCGCTCGATCGCCGCTATGTCGGCTTCGACGCGGATCTGGACGGCCCCATCGCCGCGGAACGTTACAGTCAGGTGCGCGTGGGTCACGGCCCGTGCAGCATCTCAATGTTTGACCCGGCCTCGGCTCGTCCGCATCAGTCCCTGGCAAACGGTGTGACGACTGCCGCCTGACGCCAGAAGAAAAGCCAGCGTAGAGGTGCTTGACGCCCTCTGCGCTGGCGATGTATCGACTCAGATGATTCATTCAATTTCCGCCCGCGAGGCTAGGCAACTGGCGATCGCGGGCCAGGGCCTGCACACGGCGGCCAACACTTGGTCAGACGTTTTTGCCGCCGTCCACTGTGTCCAGCTGGATCCACTCAAGGCCGTCCGCGAGTCCCACGAGATGGTGGGGCTGGCACGAGGCCTGGATGTAGCTGAGTCCTCCAGCCTGTTGACGGCGACAGCGGCTTTCCAGTCCTTCGTTTATCCCGGGCATGCCATGGCGATATTGCCAATGGCCTTGTGGCCCTGGTTCTCCTTCCGACGTCGGCGCATCCAGGCCAATGGCTGGCGTGGCCCAGAGGTCGATCCCCAGGCCGTGGAGCGGATCCGGTGCCTGCTGTCCGAGCGCCCCTCGGTGACGGTCAAGGACTTCGATGACCGTGCGGGGCAGGGCTGGGCGCGCTCCTCTTCGCTGCGGGTCGCCGCCGAATGGCTGCTATGGACGGGCGAGGCCATCTCCACCAGCCGTCAGGGTGCGCGCCGTGAATACGTGAGATCCAATGCCGTGCTGCCGGTGCAATTGCTTGAGCAGCAACCCGATGACGCCGACTGTCTGGCACACCTCGTGAACCTGGCCATCGACGCCCTCGGTGTGGCGACGTTGGACGACATTGCAGACTATTTCCGCCTTCGCAAGCCGGATGTGGAGATCGGGCTGCAGGGCCTGGCACTGGACGAAGCCAGGGTCGAGGGCTGGAGTGAAAGGGCCTGGATATCCAGACGCGCGGCGTCCTGTTTGGAGGCGCAGCCAGACCGGGTGGTGCCACTGTCTCCGTTTGATTCGCTGGTCTGGTTCAGACCACGATTGCTTCGGCTGTTCGGCAAGTCGTATGCGCTGGAGGCTTACAAGCCTGCACAGGAACGGGTGTTTGGGCACTACTTTGTGCCCGTCCTGTCGGGTGGCGCCATCGTTGGCCGGGTCGGGCCGCGCCGGGTCAAGGGCAAGCTTCACATCGAGGCGCAGGAATGTGATGGCCCCCGGCATCGTGATGCCCTTGACCACGCCACACGCTTGCTGACGTCCTGGGCAGAGGCAGAGCAGTGCGGGCCATCCGCGCAGTCAGTGTGAGTTCACCGTATGAGAACTGAAAAGGTTTCCTACCGAGGCCTGATGAGGCTTCCGGGTTACGCCGGGTTGTTGTTGGCGGTGTGCGTGGGACGCCTGGCATCGGGGTTGATTCCCTTTGGCCTTCTGGCCGTGTTCGTCCAGACCAACAGCTTCATGTCGGCGGGTGTGGTGTCTGTCTGCTTCATGCTGGCGTCATCTTTTTCGGCGCCCTGGCGCGGCCGGCTGATTGATCAGCACAGCGCTCATCGCATGCTTCCTCGTCTGGCGTTGGCGGCGTCCGTCACGGCTGTGGCGGGGTTTGCGGTCCTTCATGCTGGCGGCTCTTCGCTGCTTGGCGCTGCGCTGGTCTGCGTCGGCGCGCTCTTTTCACCCGCCAACGGGGCCGTGCTCAGGTCGATCTGGTCCAGCGTGGCACCGGATGAATCCCATCGCAAGGCATTGCATGCACTGGACTCCGTGCTGGAGGAAAGCGTTTATGTGCTGTCGCCATTGCTCGTCGGATCTTTATGGTTCACCGTGGGCCCGGACTGGGCAATTCTTGCTGGCTCTTCTGCCACAGTACTGGGGACAGGGCTGCTGTTCTGGTTCGCGCGGCGTGCCGGTGATCAGGTCTGGGCGCAATTGATGCGCCAGTCCCCACCCAAGGGCGGCAAGCGGGGGCACGGACCGATGAGCGCGGTCGTCTTCACCGTGCCCGGTTTGTCCCTGGCTGTTCCGATGTTCGGGTTCGCCATGGCTGTGGGTGCGGGCAGTATCACGTTCGCCGCCTGGTCGGCGCAGTTCCACGTGGCATCCCTGGCCGGGCTCCTTGCTGGTTTGGGCTCGTTGGGAGGCGTGGTAGGAGGCTTCCTGTACGGGAAGGCGGCAGTATCGGATGCCAAGGCGGCCAAGCTTTACCTGTGGATGCCGGCCTTCGTGGGCCTGAGCATGGCGCCTCTCATGTTCTCGTCCGCCCTCTGGGTGGCTATGGCGGTGGCCTTGTGTTCCGGGTTGGTCATGACACCGATGTTCATCGCGGCATATGTCCGGGTTCCGGCGAGCTTCCCGCAGGCCCATTTCAACGAGGCCAACGCGTCCATCGGGGCCGCCTACAACCTGGGCTCCGGCACCGGCTCCCTGGTTGCCGGGGCGCTGGTCGAGCATTGCGGGCTGCTACCCGCATTCCTCGTAGCGGTGGCCATGCCACTGGGCGCGACTGCCCTGTCCTGGCTCCTGTCTCGCCGCCACGAGTCGGCCTGCTCCCTTGCTGCGGCTCCTGGCACCGCAGCGCCATAAACGTCTCTTGGCGCCTGACGATTGCCAACATTCTCGCCCGGGACAACCGGCAGGTGCTTCACTATGTGGACTCGGCCCTGGACGAGAGAACGTCCAGTGCCGATCGGAGCTTCCGAGTCTTGCGCTTGGCAATTGAGCTGAAAATCTGACCGCTAGCACGGGCCTAGGGGCTTCGTAAGCACGGCTACGGGATTGACCCGGAGTTGTGGCGACCTTCCTTAACCCTCCGTCAACTTCACCAGCACCTGCTTGAGCCGCTGTGCATCAATGGGCTTGGTCAGGAATTCATTCATGCCGGCCGCCAGCGCCTCGTCGCGCTCCTGGGTCAGCGCCGCAGCGGTGAGCGCCACGATGGGCAATTGCTCGCCGGTGAAGCGCTGGCGCAACTGCCGCGTGGCCTCGTGGCCGCTCATGACCGGCATCTGCACATCCATCAGCACCGCATCAAACGGCCGGCCCATGCTGGCCGCCGCATGGACGGCCTCCACCGCCTGGCTGCCGTCGCTGGCCTGGGAGATCTCGGCGCCCCACTGCTCCAGCATGGCCACCGCAATCATCATGTTGACCGGGTTGTCCTCCACCATCAGGATGCGCCGGCCTTGCAGGTCGCGTTCCTGGGCGGCATCGCGCCGCTGAGTGTTCGTGGGTGTCGGGGCGGCCGGCAGCGGCAGCTCGGCCCAGAACGTGGCCCCTTCGCCGGCGCGGCTGTCCACGCCCACGCTGCCGCCCATCAGCATCGCGAGTTCGCGGCAGATGGACAGGCCCAACCCCGTGCCGCCGTATCGCCTTGTCGTGGATTCGTCGGCCTGGGTGAAGGGCTGGAAGAGGCGCTGCAGCATGGTGTCTTCAATGCCCGGGCCGGTGTCGCTGACCTCGATGCGCAAGCGCCGTTCGTCCAGGCTCCTCACGTGGACGCTCACATTGCCGTGTTCGGTGAACTTCAGCGCGTTGCTCAGATAGTTGCCGAGGATCTGGCGGGTGCGTACCGGGTCGCCGATCACCCAGCCGGGCACCGCGTCATCCACGGCGATGCTGAAGGCGAGGCCGCGCGCCTGCGCCAGGGTGAGGTAGCCCATGCGCATCGTGGCCAGCATGTCGCGCAGCGCAAAGGGCACGGTTTCCAGGGTCAAGCGGCCAGCTTCGATCTTGGAGATGTCCAGGATGTCCGACATCAGACCGGAGAGACTCTCGGCACTGTCGAGCATCTGGTCCAGGTAGTGGCTGCGGGTGCCCTGCTCCAGGTCGGACTGCTGCAGCAGCCGGGCCAGGCCCACGAGGCCGTTGAGCGGGGTCCGGATCTCGTGGCTGATGTTGGCCAGGAAAGCACTCTTGGCACGGCTGGCGGCCTGCGCCTCGTCCTTGGCCTGTGCCAGGGCGGCCTCGACGCGGCGCCGCTCCGTCACGTCTTCCATGATCCAGATGGTGCCGCCCCGGCTGGGGTGGTTGGGGTCCACCGCGCGCGCCAGGATCCGGCACAGGAAGCGGCTGCCATCGCGGCGGCGCATCAGGCGTTCCGCCTCCACCTGTTCGCCGGAGGCCAGGCGCGGGCCCAGCTCGCGAACAAAGGCTTCGCCATCTTCGGCGCTGGGCCACACCACGCTGTCGGGTTGGCCGACCAGGGTGGACACGGGCCAGCCAAACATGTCTTCCACCAGGCGGTTGGCCTGCACGAAGCGCTGCTCCCGGGTGAGTGCGATGCCGATGGAGGCGTTCTCCAGGATGGCCGCGTGCACCAGCCGGGTCCGTTCGGATTCGGTCACGTCGCGCGAGCTCACCACCAGGTAGGAGATGGCATCCATCACAAACGGCGCGGCCGACAACAGCATGGGGACGACCTGGCCGCTGCGTGTGACGAAGGACGCCGGCATGTCGCTGACGCGGCCATGCACGCGCAGCGTTTCCAGCAGATGCTGGCGATCCTGCGGGTCCTGCCAGATGCCGACCTCCTCGGAGCTGCGGCCCAGCACCTCGTCGCTGGTGTAGCCGGTCAGTTGCTCGAAGGTCTTGTTGACCATGACGTAGCGGCCGGTGGCGGCTTCCGTGAGGGTCACCACATCGGGGCTGGTCGCAAACAGGTGGGAGAGAAGGGCTTCGGAACGGCGCAGCGCCTCCTGCGCACGCGAGGCCTCGGTCTGGTCGATGAAAAACGACAGCGTGGCCGGGCCGGAGGCCGCGTCCACCCGCACGCTGGTGGCCTGCACCAGCCGACGGCGGCGCGACAGCGTGCGCAGCCGGAATTCCATCATCGGCAGCATCGCGCCCACCGCCAGGGTCTCGATCTTGGCGGCACGCTGGCGGCCGCGCTCCTCATCGCCGGGTTCGTAGTGCGAGAACAGATCCTGGCCGATCATGCTGGAGCGCTGCGTGTAGCCGAACATCGCCATCGCAGCGGGGTTCGCGTCCACCACCCGGCCCCAGCGGTGCAGCACCAGCGGGGAGGGCGAGCGGCGGAACAGCTCGCGGTAGCGGGTCTCGGTGGCGAGCATGGCCTGCTCGGTCTGCACCTCGTCCGTGACGTCCCGGCCCACGCCCCAGTAACCGCGGAAATTGCCCTTCGCATCAAAGCGCGGCTCACCGCTGACGGACACATAGCGCAGCGTGCCGTCCTCGGCCGTGCGCCGCATCACCAGGCCGCGGAACGGCCGGTGGGATTCCATGTCGGCGCGGTGGGCGTCCATGTCCTCGTCGGAGAGGCCCAGGTTGTCGATCTCCCACGGCGTGCGGCCCAGCCGGGCGGCCAGGGAGAGGCCGGAGCTGCCGGCATGGTGTTCCGCCAGGTGGGTGAACCGGAACAGGCGGTCCATCTCCCAGTACCAGTCGGCCGCCATGTTGAGCAGGTGGCGAAAACGCGCGTGGCGCTCATTCACTTCCAGCAGCGTGCGCCGGATCAGCTTGGAGGTGCCCAGGCCCACCACCAGCCCGGCCAGCAGCAGCATGCCCTGGGTGAGCAGCCGGGCCTGGATGCCGGCCATGGGCGGGGAGGCCAGGGGCCAGCCATTGAGTTCCGCCGTCGCCAGGCCACCCAGAATGGCCACGCCCAGCCCGAAGATGGTGATGCCGGCGCCCAGGCTGACCGTGGCGGTGGCCAGTGCCACCATCAGGCCCATGATGCCCAGCGACTGGGCGCCAAGGCCCTGGTGCCGGGATACGGCCACCGAGAGAGCCATGGCCAGTGCCAGGGAGAGCATCACCAGCATGGCGCCCTGGACGTGCTGGGCCGGCAGGCGCCACAGCAGCAGCACGCCCACCACGGTGGTGGTGAAGGCCACGAGGGGCGGCATCAAACCGGACCAGGGTTCGATCGGCTGGATGCTGAACACCAGCAGCAGGCCGCCAAAGGCGCAGAGCAGCACACACGCGGCGATGAAGAGACGCGCCGCGCGCCATTGCAGGCCGGCGGGCAGGCGGTCGCCTTGCGACAGTTCCTGCTCGACCAGACTGCTCAAATCGTCCTGCGAATCCTTGCTCACGCCGTACCCAACTCGTTATATGTCTGGACTTGTGACGTCCGGTAACGAAGTCTCGGCGAGTGGCGGCCAAACTGAAGAGGGGCAGAACCCCGAAAACCACGCTCAAACGCGCGTGGCTGGGGATTCTGCCAATTAGTTGGCGGTCGATTTCTGGCCGGGGCGCGAACAAGGCGCCCCGCGCGCTCAGCGGCCCGGGGTGGGGCGCAAGGCCTCGCGGGTGGCCTGGGCCGCACGGCGGGCGGCGGCGGCGAAGTCTTCGCCGGAGGAGGCGTACAGCACGGCGCGTGACGAATTCACGATCACGGTGCCACCGGCCTGGCCGCCACGCCAGCCGGCCGCCACGGTGGCGCGGGCGTCACCGCCTTGGGCGCCGACACCGGGCACCAGCAGGGGCAGGGTGGGTGCGAGCTCACGCACCCGTTCGATTTCCTGCGGGTAGGTGGCACCGACCACCAGGCCGAGCTGGCCGTTGAGGTTCCAGTCGCCCTGCGCCAGGCGCGCGAGGTGTTCGAACAGGCGCGGCTGGCCCGGCTGGTCGGCCAGGCGCTGCATCTGCCAGTCGTCTCCGCCGGGGTTGGAGGTGCGGCACAGCAGGAAGGCGCCCTTGTCGGGGTAGCGCAGGTAGGGTTCGATGCTGTCGCGGCCCATGAAGGGCGAGAGCGTGACGGCATCGGCCTGATAGCGCTCGAAGGCTTCGCGGGCGTATTGCTCGGCGGTGGCGCCGATGTCGCCGCGCTTGGCGTCCAGGATGATCGGCACCTGCGGCGCGGTGCGCTTGATGTGGGTCATCAGCTGTTCAAGCTGATCTTCGGCGCGGTGGGCGGCGAAGTAGGCGATCTGCGGCTTGAAGGCGCTGACCAGATCTTTGGTGGCGTCCACGATGGCGGCGCAGAAGTCGTAGATGCGGCCAGCGTCGCCCTTCCAATGGGTAGGGAACTTGGCGGGATCAGGGTCAAGGCCGACGCAGAGCAGGGAGTCGTTCAGGCGTTCGGCCGCCTGCAGTTGTTGCAAGAACTTCATGGGGGGTATTGTGCCCCCGGTTTGGGCGCGCTCGGGCGCGCCCAAACCGCCCCCCGAGGGGGCTGCGGGCCACCTTGGGGCGGCCCGGCGGTGGCCCTCTTCGCCAACCAGAGCCCCCGCTTGAACGGCGCTGCGCGCGTTCGGCGCGACTCGATGCATGGAGGAGCCCTGGCGGAAGGCTTTGCCCAAATCGCCCCCCGAGGGGGCGAGGACCATCTTGTGGTGGCCCTCTTCGCACACCAGAGCCCCGCTTGAACGGCGCTGCGCGCGTTCGCGCGACTCGATGCATGGAGAAGCCCTGGCGGGAGGCTTTGCCCAAACCGTCCCCCGAGGGGGCGAGGACTATCTTGTGGTGGCCCTCTTCGCACACCAGAGCCCCGCTTGAACGGCGCTGCGCGCGTTCGGCGCTTCGGTGCGGGGAAGGTGCGAAGTGGCTGACGGGCGGGGGAGATGGGTTTGCGAGGGGGTGGGCACTGCTGCGCAATGTCGTGGGTTCGGGGATGATGCTCGCTCGTTTTCGTTGGGGGGACCATGGAGGTTTTGCAGACTGAGCGCTTGCGCTTGCGCTGGTTTACCGAGGCGGATGCGCCGTCAATGCGCGCGCTGCTGAATGAACCAGCATGGATCCAGAACATCTATGACGCGGAAGTTCGGAGCGACGAGCAGGCCGCCGAGTGGATCCGCAGCCGACTGCTGGCCCGCTACTGGAGCCTGGGCTACGGCTTCTGGGCCGTGGAAGGCCTGGACAACGGCGAGTTCCTGGGCCTGTGCGGCGTCATCAAGCGCGAGGGACTGGACCACCCCGATATCGGCTACGGCTTCCTGTCCCGCCATTGGGGCCACGGCTACGCCCGCGAAGCCGCCACCGCCACCTTCGCGTATTGCCGCGAGGTGCTGGGCATGCAACACATCCTGGGAACCACCGGGCCAGAAAACCACGCCTCCGGCCGGGTGCTGCTGGCCATCGGCCTGGAAGACCAGGGCGTCCAGCAAACACTCGCCCACGAAGGCCTCTCCCGGGTGTACGAGTGGCGCGAAGATCGCCCAGCTGGCGATGCCGCAGAGATCGCCGCCCTGCGCCTGCGCTGGCATGCCGCCCTCACCAGGGAAGACGCCCTGCCCACCTTCAGCGCGTGCGTGACACCCGACGTGGTCGCACGATGGGTCACCGGACGGGAGGATTTCTCCGAGCAGGCCTATCGCGCGCTGGTGCGCCGCCACGCCCCCCTGGCCGACGACACGCACCTGCCCGCCGTGCCCACACCCCTGGGCTGGCGGCTGGATCTCCCGTTGGAGTGAGACCGCCATCGCGCCTCGAGGATGTGCGCCGCACAGCCCTTGGCAAGGGCAGGAAATCCCCATCTCGCCTATGCTTGCGGGCATGGAAGCTGTAGCCCGCATTTTGCTGATCGAGGACGACGAACGACTGGCCCACCTGGTGGCCGATGCCCTGAGAAAGTCAGGCTACGCGGTGACAATCAGCGGGGACGGACTGGCCGGCGAAACACTCGCCAAGCAAGACCCGTTTGACCTGGTGTTGCTGGATGGTCACCTGCCCGGCAAGGATGGTTTCGATGTGTTGCGCGACCTGCGGCGCGATTTCACCGGCCGCATCGTGATGCTGACAGCACGCGATGACGACATCGACCAGGTGCTCGGCCTCGAAGGCGGCGCCGACGACTACATCACCAAGCCGGTCGCCCCCCGTGTGCTGCTGGCACGTATCAAGGCCCTGCTGCGGCGCGATGCGCTGCCTCAGGCACAGCCCGTCGGGGAGGCGCTGCACTTCGGGCCGCTGACCCTGCTGCCGCAGTCGCGCGAATTGCGATTCAACGGCGAGCAGGTGCCGCTGACAACCGCCGAGTATGAGTTGCTGAATTTCCTGGCACAACGCGCCGGGCAGGTGGTCAGCCGGGACGACATCATGCAGAGCCTGCGTGGCCTGGAGTTCGACGGACTGGATCGCGCCATCGACGCCCGCATCTCGCGGCTGCGCAGGAAGATCGGCGACGACGCCCATTCGCCCACCCGCATCAAGACGGTCCGTGGGCAGGGTTATCTGTTCGCGATCGACTGATGGCGGCGCTGACGCTGCGCGCCTCGCTGTTGCGGATGGCGCTGGGACTGGGTCTGGCCGTGCTGGCCCTGGCGCTGCTGGTGGAAGGGCTGGTGCTGGTGGGGGCGTCTGAAGTGACGGACGACTACGTGCGCAGCTTCATGCGCGGCACCGTGGACCTGCTGGTGCGCGACCTGGCCCCGTTGGACCCGCCCGCGCGACGCGACCGGGTGCAGGAACTGGACGCACAATTCGACTACCCCGTGCGCCTGATCCCCGCCGAGGGCGAACGGCTGTCTGCCAATCAGCGCGCGCGGCTGGCACGCGGCGAGGTGATCGTGACCGGCTTCAATCGCCGGATCTATGCCGCCCTGCCCGGCGAGCCCGATCAACTGCTGCTGTTGGGCCCGCTGGACACGCGGCGCGGTGGCGAGCTGCCCAAGGAGCTGGCGTCGCAGTTGGCCGTTGCGGTGGTGCTGGCGCTGGGCGTGGCCATGCTGGCCTGGTGGCAGTTGCGACCGTTGTGGCGCGACCTGCGTGGTCTGCAGCGCGCGGCTGAGCGTTTGAGCGCCGGCCGGCTGGATACCGAAATGCCGGTGCTGCAGAGCCGCCTGTTCGCGCCGGTGGTGGTGGCCAGCCGCGCCATGCTGGAGCGGTTGGCTACCGCCTTGGCCACACAGCGGGAGATGACAGGTGCGGTGTCGCACGAGTTGCGGACACCCTTGGCCCGCTTGCGGTTCGCCATTGATGCGTTGGTGGACGAGGACAACGGGACGGCACGGGAGCAGGCTGTGCTGGCCTGCGAGCGGGACATCGATGAGCTGGATTCCCTGATCGATGCGAGCCTGACCGCTGCGCGCATGGATATGGGGGCCATGCAGCCAGAGTTGATCAGCGGGGATCTGGGGGAGTTGCTGATCCTGGAAGCGAAGTCGCTGGAGCCGCTGATGGACGGGAAACTGCTGGAAACCGAGGTGCGGTTGCCCGGCAAGATTTCGTTCGACCCACGGTTGGTGCCCTATGCGTTGCGCAATGGGCTTCGCAATGCCGCACGACACGCGAGAACACGGGTGCATCTCTCCGCATGGGTGGAAGCCGGACAGCTGTGGATGGCCATCGACGACGACGGGGAAGGGGTCGCACCCGCGATGCGGGAGGCCGCCTTTGAGCCGTTCAAACGGTTGGAGAAAAGCCCCAGGACCGGGACGCGAGGCTTCGGGCTGGGGCTGTCGATCGTGAGGCATGTGGCGCAGGCGCATGGGGGGCAGGCGCGGTTGGGCGAAGCCCCACGGCTGGGAGGCGCACGGTTGCTGCTGCATTGGCCGGCGGGGGGCGCGTGAGGCTTGGGTCCTTGGGTCCACGTCTGCCCGACTGCGTGCGACCGAGCGAGCATCAGGGCCCCCTCACCGCCCCTGCTGCGCTTCGCGCATTCCAGTGAACAGTCCCTTCAGACCTGGCACTCAGGGAAGGCGCTTGCGTGCGGACGTGGCCCTGTGCTCGAACTCGCAATCGAACTTGGGCTTGCGTCGTGGTGCGGGTGAATGAACGCAAAGCGCACAGGCGGGTTCTGTCATGAACCGTCACAAACCGCCTCAAGAGGCGCCACAGACAGGGAAGACCCGGATTCTCAGAATGGAGCCCATGTCGAAAGCGAAAGCAGCCGGATTCCCCGGCACCGCAAGACGACAGGAAACCCCAACGTCTGAGACGACTCGAACGTCAGACGCACAGCTCTAAGGAGAGTCCATATGAACCGCAACAACAACAACAACGTCGTGTCGAATGGCAAGAAGGCCGGTCTGCTGGCCGCCGCCGCAGTGGCACTGACCTTGGGCTCGGGTCTGGCCATGGCCGCCGAAACCCCGTATTACATCGGTGGCGACGTCGGCAAGACCGAGCAACGCGTGGCTGGCAATTCGCAAAAGCGCGCCGCCGACAGCTACAGCATCTTCGGTGGCTACAAGCTCAACGAGAACTTCGCCGTGGAAGCCGCCTACTCGGATCTCGGCACCGTCAGCTTCGGCGGTGTGAACGCGAAGAACAAGGTCTACTCGCTGGACGGCATCGCCCGCGCACCGCTGGGCAACAACTTCGGCATCTACGGCAAAGTCGGTGTGGCCTACGCCAAGCGGGATTACTCCGCTGGCCTGGGCGACGATGACAAGACCGGCCTGAAGCTCGGCGTCGGTGTGGACTACGCTCTGACCAAGAACGTGTCCCTGCGCGCTGAAGCCACCCGCTTCAACAACCTGCCCGACAGCAATGGCTTCAACAAGAAGGCAGACCGACTCGGCGTGGGCTTGGCCTACCAGTTCTGATCAACCGCGGCTGATCAACCAGTTCTGATGCCTTGACCAGGTATCAGCGCCGTCCGGACACACGCTCCTACGCGACGTTCCTCTCCCTCCCCCCGAATGCCGGACGGCGATGGGCGGTGCTTCAAAAGCACCGCCCTTTTTTTATGGACGTTCCTCGACAAGCTCGGTTGTTCACTGTCGCAGAGCGACGCTGACCCGGCAGCCCTTTGCTGCGGAGGAGGGGCACATCGAGCGTGGAAATGAAAAAGGTTTTACTCACTGAAGTGGGAAACGGACGACGCACGAGGATGACTGAGGGGCATGTTCCAGCCCTCGTCCCGCCCATTCGCCGAGATTGCCCGCGATCTCTACCTGCCCGAATCCTTCCAGGAGCCCCCTCCCCAGGTGGTGGTGCCTCAGGCACCGTCAGAATGGGTGAGTTATCGCCCCGAACAAGCGGGGAAAGTGGTCACCTTCGCCATCTTCAAGGACACGCCGGCGTTCGGGCAAATCACGCAGCAGATTGAAGATCGCATTGCGGAGTGCAAGGCGTTCTCGGCGGAGCATTTCCGCCAGGAGGATAGGGAGACGATTGAAGCGGGGTTCGATGCCTATCTCAGGAACCTGAAGTCCTCCGGTGAGTTCAGATACTTCGACGATCTGCAATTGCAACTGCTCTATGGCTGGGGCAAGGAACACCTGGACAACTTCTGCCTGCTGTTGCGCTGCCCCGACATCGATCTGCATCAACGCAAGAAGGCCTTGCTCGAGTTGGCCTATGGGGTGGACCGTTGCCGCGGCGCAGGGGCGGTCTTCATGGAGGCGTTCAACGCCTTGCAGCAATCCGGAGAGACGCTCAGAAGCCTCTATGGGCAGACGCTGAAAGACCTGTTTGACGATTCGATGCGGCGCTTTGTGGTCAAGATCCTCAGTGACAAGGATGACCGATATGGTGCCGACATGGAGGTCCACATCGTCAATCAGTTCCGGATGGAACTGGGCCTGCCAGGTGCGGATAGGAGGGACATTTTCATGGCCAGCGGCGTGGTCACCCCTGAGAGGGTCAGCGAATGCGCCCAGAGGCTGTTGGCGGAATGCCGGCCCGTCGTCGTCGCCAAGGTACTGGCGTTGCAGTATCGGTCCCAGCTCAGCACGCTGGCGGCCGAGGAACTGAGGTCCGACCAGCCGGGCAGCCCGTCAGTCGCCATTGATCCCGGTGATTCCGATCACATGGACGCGCTTATGCGGGCACATGGCCGCCTGAGACCCACCTTTGAAGGCATTGACCTGCACAGTCTGGTGTACGAAAACGCCGAGACAGGAGAGTTCAATTGGCGTGGCGATGATGCGTTGGTGGTGCGCGACCTCTTGACCGAACTAGCGCATCAGGGCCTCATCTGTTCACCCAAGGAGGGCGTCGTCGCCAGCGGCGCGACGGCCGACAGTCGATGGACGCTGTGCCACCTGGACCAGCAGGTGCTTTATGTCCAGGAGCGCCTCACTACTTCTGGTTTGGAGGCGGCTGTCGGGTTGTCTCACCTTCGGTTTCACCACGTGCACGGCCTGATGCAGAAGTGCCCGATCGACACGCTGCGTCGTGCTGCCGTGGATGCCATCTTGCAAAGCGAGTCGGCTACTGCGTTGGCCCAAATTCCTGCGAAATGGCTGGAAACTGAAGAACAGTGTGAGCGCTTTCTTCTGCGTATCGGCCCGGCGGCGGCCATCTCGTGGGCACAGCGGCAGGAGAACATCCGCCTCTCGGAGATCAAATGCCTGCTGCCGGCTGCCACGACCGGTGGCCATGCCGAACTGGTCCGGCTCCTGATGCGCCGAATGGCTAATGCCCGTCCCCTGGTCACACTGTTTACGGGCGGCCCGCATGTCTTTCACAAGGCCGTCGCGTCAGGTTCCATCGAAACAGCCCGGGCCTGGGCGGAATTGATCAGGGCGTCCGCGGACACCATCAGTCCGAAAGACTTCAATCGGTTTCGGAATATTTTCCCGGAGCAGTATTTGGTGGGCCGCGACGATGTGAAGCCCGCCTCGAAATGGCTCATGCGTGCGGATCCAGAGATGCTAGATCTGTTCCTGCGTTTGGTCCTCGACCTTGCGGTGAGGAATGTTCTGTCGAATGACTTCGTGGTCGGCAGTCTGCTTGGGCCGGTCCAGCAAGCGATGGTGGAGGGCCGTGCGCAGAGCTTGCAGGTTCTTGCTGCCTTCCAGGTGGAAGCGGCCCGTTATGGATGGTTGAAGCCTGGCGTGCTGCCGCGTCTGCTCGACGGAGGCGGCGGCACCATCGGTTGCCGCGGTGCCATGCTCGCTGAACAGATGGACATCGTGCGCTGGTTTCACAAGAAGGTCTTCGCACTGGCCGACGACCGGCTCCTGACGCCGGAGCAGGCTTGTACCCTCCTCTTGGGAATGGAGCCGGATCACCAACCGCTGGGTCACGCCATCATCATTTCGCACAAAGCCGATGCCCTCGCTGCCTACCTGGACGCCATCAAGGAAGCCGCGAGTCGCAGGTGGATATCTCCGCGAGAGTGTTTCGACATTCTGGGTGTGCCGGGACGACATGAGAAATCAAACACTTTGTTGATGCTTGACGCCAGCAAGACGCTGGCCCCCGTGTGGTCCAGGGCGCTGGTGAAGCTGCATGAAGCGGGCCTGATCACGCCAGCGATGGTGGTGGATCTGCTGACCGAGCCCGCCACGGCACAGGGGGATGGTAGCGATATGGCGTTTTTGCCGATGTTGGCGAGCTTCGATTTGACCTGGGAAGACCTCCCGCTGCTGCCACTCGGCGAGAGACTGGACAACTGGGGAGGCATTGTCATCGGCCTGGCGCAGGCACATATGCTGAGGCATGAACACCTGCTGGAACTCCTGGCCGGGCGCCACGAGGGTGAAGCTGCGCTGCAATTGGCCATGAAGCAGAGGCGTCCGATGCCAGTGATAGAAGAACTGCTGTCGTTGTGGCTCCGGGTGCATCAGGCTGGACTGATCAATGACGATGACCTGGTGGACTTGCTGGAAGGGCGATCCGAGGATGGCCGTTCTGCAGCCTTTTCCGTCGCCGACGCCGAGACGGTGGAACTGGTGCTGGATGCCCTGAATGAATACGTCAGTCAGCGCAGGCTGCCCGAGGCCGTGTTCAAGCGGCTGTCTGTCCATCAGGGCCTTCGGGACTGACACGCGTGAGTTCCGTCGTCCGCTCGACCAGTTTCGATTGGCTTTCTCTTGCTAGGGGGGCGTGCATCTAGTGTGGAGATGGGTGTGGATGCACTTATTGCAATGGCCAACGAACGATGCAAAAGGATGACTGAGAGGCATGTTCCAGCCCTCGTCCCGTCCATTCGCCGAGATTGCCCGCGATCTCTACATGCCCGCGTCCTTCCAGGCGCCTCCTCCCCAGGTGGCGGTGCCTCAGGCACCGTCAGAATGGGTGAGGTATCACCCCGAACAGGCGGGGAAAGTGGTCACCTTCGCCATCTTCAAGGACACGCCGACGTTCGGGCAAATCACGCAGCAGATTGAAGAACGCATTGCGGAGTGCAAAGCGTTCTCGGTGGAGCATTTCCGCCAGGAGGATAGGGAAACGATTGAAGAGCAGTTCGATGCCTTTCTCAGGAACCTGAAGTCCTCCGGTGAGTTCAGATACTTCGACGATCTGCAATTGCAACTGCTCTATGGCTGGGGCAAGGAACACCTGGACAACTTCTGCCTGCTGTTGCGCTGCCCCGACATCGATCTGCATCAACGCAAGAGGGCCTTGCTCGAGTTGGCCCATGGGGTGGACCGTTGCCGCGGCGCAGGGGCGGTCTTCATGGAGGCGTTTAACGCCTTGCAGCAATCCGGAGAGACGCTCAGCGGCCTCTACGGGCAGACGCTGAAAGACCTGTTTGACGATTCGGTGCGGCGCTTTGTGGTCGAGATCCTCAGTGACAAGGATGACGAATATGGTGACAACATGGAGGTCCATATCGTCAATCAGTTCCGGATGGAACTGGGCCTGCCAGGTGCCGATGGGAAGGACATTTTCACGGCCAGCGGCGTAGTCACCCGTCAGAACGTCAGCCAGTGCGCCCTGTGGCTGTTGGAGGAATGCCGGCCCGTCGTCGTCGCCAAGGTACTGGCGTCGCAGTATCGGTCCCAGCTCAGCACGCTGGCGGCCGAGGAACTGAGGTCCGACCAGCCGGGCAGCCCGTCAGTTGCCATTGATCCCGGTGATTCCGATCACATGGACGCGCTCATGCGGGCACATGGCCGCCTGAGATCCACCTTTGAAGGCATGCACCTGCAGAGTCTGGTGTACGAAAACGCCGAGACAGGCAAGTTCGATTGGCGTGGCGATGATGCGTTGGTGGTGCGCGACCTCTTGACCGAACTGGCGCATCAGGGCCTCATCTGTTCACCCAAGGAGGGCGTCGTCGCCAGCGGCGCGACGGCCGACAGTCGATGGTCGCTGTGCCACCTGGACAAGCGGGTGCTTTATGTCCAGGAGCGCCTCTCTACCGCTGGTTTGCGGACGGCTGTCGGGTTGTCTCACCTTCGGTTTGAGCACGTGCTCGGCCTGATGGAGAATTTCCCGAGCAAGAAGCTGCGTCGGGCTGCCGTGGATGCCATCCTGCAAAGCGAGTCGGCCACTGCATTGGCCCGGATTCCTGCGAAATGGCTGGAAACTGAAGAACAGTGCGAGCGCTTTCTTCAGCGTCTCGATCCGGCGGCGGCCATCTCGTGGGCACAGCGGCAGGAGGACATCCCTCCCCAGGGGATCAAGTGCCTGCTGTGGGCTGCCACGGCCGGTGGCCATGCCTCAATGGTCCGGCACCTGATGGATCTCATGGCTGATCGAGCGCCCGTCGTGACGCTGATAAGGGGCGGCCTGCATGTCTTTCACAGGGCCGTCGCGTCGGGTTCCATCGAAACAGCCCAGGCATGGGCAGCGCTGATCCGGAAGGTTGCAGCCGGCCTCAGTTCGCCAAACTTGGCCGGTTTTTGGGCTTCATTCCCGGAGTCATATCTGGTTGGTCCCGACGATGTCATTCCCACCTCGAAATGGCTCCTGCGTGCTGACCCGCAGATGCTGAAGCTGTTCCTGCAACTGGTCTTCGACCTCGCGGCGAAGGATGTCTTGTCGAAGGACTTCGTGGTCGACAGCCTGCATGGGCCGGTGTCTGATGCGATGAACGAAGGACGTGCGCAGAGCCTGCAGACTCTTGTCGACTACCAGGTGGAAGCAGCCCGTCGGGGATGGTTGCCGTCAGGAAAGCTGCCGCGTCTACTCAACCAAGACGGAGGCACCGTCGGTCGCCTCTGTGCCATGCTGCGGGGACATATGGACATCGTGGCTTGGTTTCACGAGAAGGTCTTTGCCCTGACTCACGAACAGCTACTGACGCCGCAGCAGGCATGTACCCTGCTGTTTGGAAAGGAGTCGCATGGCCAGACTCGGTCTTTCGCCACAGTCGTATCGCGGAACGCCGCAGCTCTCAAAGTTCACCTCGACGCCGTGGTGAAAGCAGCGACTTGTGGATGGATATCCTCCCAACGGTGCCTCGACATCCTGGACTCGCCAGGCGTGCCGGGCGCTAACGCAATGGTTGTCTTGATGGTGGGTACTGCCAGCGAGCTTGCCACCGTGTGGACCGACGCGCTGGAGGAACTGCATCAAGTGGAAGCGATCACGTCGAATATGGTGTCAAAGCTGCTGACCAGACCCGCCATCAAAGGAGGCCAATGGATGTCGCTGCTGCCGGGGTTGGCGCAACTCGATCTGGAATCGTCCGACCAGCCGTTGCTGCCAGCAGGTCAAAGACTCGACAACTGGGGTCCGGCCGTCATCCGCCTGGCGCAAGCGCATGTGCTGACGCATGAACAACTGCTGGAACTGCTGGCCGGGCGCCACGAGGGTGAGCCTGCGCTGCTAATGGCCATGAAGCTGAGGCGTCCGACGCCAGTGATAGAAGAACTGCTGTCGTTGCTGCTACGGGTGCATCAGGCTGGACTGATCAATGACGACGAACTGGCGGACTTGCTGGAAGCGCGATCCGAGGATGGCTCTGCCGCGTTTTCCGTCGCCAGCACCCAAACCGTGGACCGCGTGCTCGCCGCCCTGAACGAACACGTCAGGCAGGGTCGGCTGCCTGAAGCTGTGTTCAATCGGCTGTCCGCCCATCAGATCCTTCGGGCGAGTTCCTCCGCCTTGCCGGTATAGGTGGCCGGTGTCATGGCCAGCAGGCGTTGCTTCTCGGCTTCCGGCAGCTCCAACCCCTGGATGAACTGACGAATCGCTTCAGCGGTGATGGCCTTGCCACGCGTGAGTTCCTTCAGCCGTTCATACGGGTTGGGCAGCGCATAACGGCGCATCACGGTCTGGATGGGTTCGGCCAGCACTTCCCAGGACGCATCCAGGTCGGATTCCAGCGCGCCGGGGTTCAGTTCGAGCTTGTCCAGACCCTTGCTCAGCGAGTCATAGGCCAGCAGCGCGTAACCCAAGGCCACGCCCATGTTGCGCAAGACCGTCGAATCCGTCAGGTCACGCTGCCAACGGCTGATCGGCAGCTTCTGGCTCAGATGCGTCAGCACCGCATTGGCCAAGCCGAAATTGCCCTCGGCATTTTCGAAGTCAATCGGGTTGACCTTGTGCGGCATGGTGGACGAACCGATCTCGCCGGCCTTGGTCCGCTGCTTGAAATAACCCAGCGACACATAACCCCACACGTCCCGCGACCAGTCGATCAGGATGGTGTTGGCACGGGTGACCGCATCAAACAGCTCGGCCATGTAGTCATGCGGCTCGATCTGGATGGTGTATGGGTTGAAGGTCAGGCCCAGTTGCTGTTCGATCACACCCTGGCTGAAGGCTTCCCAGTCGGTCTGGGGGTAGGCCGACAGATGGGCGTTGTAGTTGCCCACGGCGCCATTCATCTTGGCCAGCAGTTTCACCTCAGCCACTACCGTGCGTGCGCGGCGCAGACGGGCCACCACGTTGGCGATTTCCTTGCCGACGGTGGTGGGGCTGGCGGTCTGGCCGTGGGTGCGGCTGAGCATGGGCGCGGCGGCCATGGCCTGGGCCATCTCGGTCAGCTTGGCGATGACACGGTCCAGCGCCGGCAGGATGACCTGCTCACGGGCGGCCTTCAGCATCAGGCCGTGGCTGGTGTTGTTGATGTCCTCGCTGGTGCACGCAAAGTGCACGAATTCGCCAGCGGCCTGCAGCTCGTCCTTGCCGGCGAACTGCTGCTTGATCCAGTACTCCACCGCCTTCACGTCGTGATTGGTGGTTTTTTCAATGTCCTTGATGGCCTGGGCATCCGCCTCGCTGAACTGGCTCACCAGCCCACGCAGGAAACCGCGCGACGCGTCGGACAGGGGCTTGAACTCGGCCAGGCCGGCATCCGACAGCGCGATGAACCATTCGATCTCCACCTGCACCCGGCGGTGCATCAGCCCGAACTCGGACAGCAGCGGGCGCAGCGACCCCATGCGCGAGGCGTAGCGGCCATCCAGGGGCGACAGGGCGGTAAGGGCGGAGAGATTCATGACAAATGGGCACTAGGCCACGGCAGGGGCAAACCCGTAGATTCTACAGAGCCCCCTCCACAGGCCTCGCCCAGTTACCCTGCGGGCAGCCGCGACAATAACCACGCAATCCAGACAATCTTGTACGAGGGATGGGATGAGGTCGAGAAACACCCTGATGGGCCTGGCCGCAGCCGCCGTGTTGCTGAGCGCCTGCCAGAAGCAGGAAGCACCTGTCGCCAGCCCGACGCCAGCCGTGGCCGCGTCAGCCAGCCCCACGGCCAGCGCCTCGCTGGTCAGCCAGTCCGACCAGTTGCTGGCGCGGTACCGCCAGATGATCGTGCTCATGGACGGCGAAGCCAGCCTCAAGCCGACCGAACGCGAAGCGGTGCACGGTGTGGGCCTGCTGCTGTTCCATGACATGCAGGACAGCCTCCAGGCCCTGCTGGCCACGACCACCGCCCAGAGCCAGGACCCTGCCGGCCTGGCCGCCATCGGCCAACTGCTGGACCGCATCGAGACGGAGCCCGGCTGGTTTGATGCCGACCGTCTGGCCTTCAAGGAGTTTCTCACCCAGCTGGAACAGAACTTCTCCACCTCCCAGAGCATCACCGGCTTGAAGCTGGCCAAGCGCGCCCACGACGATCTGGCCGTGCTGGCCGAGGTGGAGCAGGCCTATGAACAGGAGCTGCGGGACACCTTCGGCCGTTTCGCCCAGCGCGGCATCACGCTCAAGCGGGAAAAATGGAGCGACTACGTCGCCAAGCTGAAGGGCATCTACACGCGGGAGCGCATCCTCAAGGACTACGCCACCATCCTGCCGGACCTGCAGGCCCGCCCCTCCGACACACCGGGCAACGCGACCAGCCTGGCCAACAACCTGGCCAATGCGTCGGCAAGCCCCGCCACGTCCGCCAGCGCCTCCGCGCCGGGTGCGGCGGCTTCGGGCGCCTTGCGCGGGGCCAGCAAGGAAGAACGCGAACTCTTCGGCCGCCAGTTGCCGCCCAAGACCGTGTTGCTGACCTTCGACGACGGGCCCCACCCGCGCTACACCGACGAGATCCTGGAGATCCTCAAGCGCTACCAGGCGCCCGCCGTGTTCTTCGAGCTGGGCCGCAACCTGGGCAGCGTGGACGCCAAGGGACAGATCAAGCCGGGGCCCGGCGTGCAGGTGGCCAAGCGGGTGCTCGCTGCCGGCCACCCGATCGCCAACCACAGCTTCACGCATGGCGTGATGTCCAAGTTCCAGTTGGACCAGGTCAAGCAGGAAGCCAGCCAGACCGAGGCGCTGCTGGACGCGGCCGGACGCAACGGCCAGCCCTTGTTCCGTTTTCCGTATGGGGCGCGCAATGACACGGCGCTGGGGGTGATTGAAGGCCTCAAGCTGCGTTCGATGATGTGGAACGTGGATTCGCTGGACTGGTCCGACCCGATTCCGAAATCGATTGCTGCCCGTGTCATGAACGAGCTGTCGAAGCAGCAGCGCGGCATTGTCCTGTTCCATGACATCCATGCCCGCACGGTCGAGGCGCTGCCCCTGGTGCTGGACCAGCTCAAGGCCGAGGGCTATCGCTTTGCCACCTGGAAAGACGGCCGGATTGAACCGTTGGCCGCCGCCGCGGAGCCGCCGGCCCCCGATTTGGCCGGCGCCAATCTGTACCGCGACAGCTACGCGCTGGTGATCGGCATCGACCAATACCAGCGCTGGCCACGCCTGCAGCACGCCGTGCGTGATGCGCAGGCGATGCGTGACACCTTGCAGACGCAGTTCGGCTTCCGGGCCGAGAACGTCACCACGCTGACCGATGGCGACGCCACCCGCGCCAACATCCTGCGTGCCCTGAACGGCATGGCGCGCGACAAGTCCGGCCAGCCCCGCCTCAAGCGTGATGACCGTGTGTTCGTGTTCTTTGCCGGCCACGGCAGCACCCGCCGCCTGCCCAGCGGCCGTGAGGTGGGCTACATCATTCCGGTGGACGCCGGCACGGATGACCTGCAGACCGATGCCATCGCCATGCCGCAGTTGCAGGAACTGGGTGAGGCGCTGCCCGCCAAACATGCGTTCTTTGTGATCGATGCCTGCTACTCCGGCCTGGGCCTGACACGCGGCGGTGCACCGAGCAGCGCCAACTTCGTGCGTGACAACGCGCGCCGGCTGGGACGTCAGATGATGACGGCTGGCGGTGCCGACCAGCAGGTGGCAGACGACGGCCCGGGTGGCCATTCCGTCTTCACCTGGACACTGCTGCAGGCCCTCTCCGGCAAGGCCGATCTCAATGGCGACGGCCTGATCACGGCCACCGAGCTGGCCGCCTATGTGGCGCCTGCCGTGTCAGCGATCGCCCACCAGACACCGGCCTTTGGCAGCCTGCCGGGCTCGGAAGGCGGCGAGTTCATCTTCGAGCTGGCCTCGGCGCCCGAGCAGGCGCTCAGCACCAACAGCGCCCAGCTGGATGCCCAGGCCAGTGCGCTGGCCAAGCGGGCTGACGACGCCCGCAATGCCCAGCTTCAGCCGCTGGCCGCTGCCAGCGCGGTGACCGGTGGCGCCGCCGGCCCGGTGGCGGCCGCCAGTGCCGCTGCAGTGCAAGTGACCTTGAAGGGGCTGGACGGCAGGGACACGGCCATCGAGACCAGTGCCACCGCCGCGCCGGTGAGCGCCCGCATAGCGGCCCAGCGAGCCAATGACCGCGGTCTGCAGCTCTACAAGGAGCGCCGGTATGACGAGGCGGAAGCCGCGTTCACCGAGGCCTTGAAGCTGCAACCCCGCTTCGCGCTCGCGGCCAACAATCTGGGCTTTATCTACTTCAAGCGGGACAAGCCCGCCGAGGCCGCACGCTGGTACCGCAAGGCCATCGAGATGGACGGCAGCCGCGCGCTCGCCCACCTCAACCTCGGGGACGCCTTGCTGCGGGCAGGGGAGGACAAGGAAGCGCAGGCCGCCTATGCCGGGTTCATCGAACTCTCGCCGAGCCACCCGCGCGTGCCCGAGCTGAAGGCCTGGCTGGCTCAACCCGATGCCGCCCACCGCCCGGCACCGCCGAAATGAGCAGCGCCGTGACGGCTTGAACCCACGGTGGTGGCGGGGCTGCCACCGTTTGGGGTTGTCCCTGATGTGGGGGACGGGCGCTTGCTGCTTAATCCGCCTTTCCTTCCGTTAACTGCTGGCTTCCACGTCCGTTCCATGGCCTCCCTGGCTTCCGGCGTCGCACCCCGCCTGACACGTGTGCATCAGATCGAGCCCCTCGCCTGGGCGCCCTTGCTCGCGGCCAGCGAAGCGGAGGGCTGGCACATGCTCAGCCGCTTGATGGATGAATGGCGCAGCGGTGCCAATCGTTATGAGCAGCCCGGTGAATCGCTGTGGGCGTGGCTGGATGCGCGAGGTTTCGTGATCGCGGTGGGCGGGCTCAATGTGGAGCCGGCGCCGGGCCGTCCGGGCACCGGCCGCATGCGGCGCTTTTATGTGCATCCGGGTTGGCGTGGGCATGGCCTGGCGCGTCGTCTGGTGGGCGCGGTGCTGGCGAGTGCGCAAGGGCATTTCAGCCGGCTGCATGTGAATTGTGAAAGCTCGCAGTCCGCCGAGTTCTGGACGCGATGCGGCTTTGCCGCAGTAACCGCTGATGCAGTGGCGATGAGCCGCCCTGCGCTCTATACCCACGTGCGCCTGCTGCCCCAGCTTCAGCCGCAGATGGCCTGATTCAACGGGCCCGATTCAACGAGCCTGAAGTATCGCGCCTGAATCATCGGGTCTGATTCTTTCCGGTCGCGCGAGGCGATTTCATCAGAAGCGCTCAGTCGCCTCGGCGAGGTTGCCCACGCGATGGCATAGCGGCATGGCGCCATTCAAGGCCAATGCCTTGCATGCACGCCGGCCACCAGCGGCAAGGCCTCGATCCGCTTCAGCAGCGCCAGAAATTCCGGCCTGTGTTGCTCCAGATGCGGCCGCGTGCCGGACCACTTCGACACGATCACGGCCATCACATCCAGCGCGCCCGGCGCTTCACCGCTGAGCCAGGGGCGGCCCGGAAACTGGTCGGCGAACATCTCCCAATGCAGGTGCAGCCGGTGCCGTGCCCCTTGCCGCACCGCCTCGCGTTCGGCCTGCTGCTCGCTGGTGGTGAAGCGCTCCGGATAGTCGCTGATGGTGACCTGGCTGTAGCAGTTGGCGGCGATGAACACGAGGCCGCGCAGAATCTGGTCACGCTGGGCCTCACTACGGCCGAGCAGCCCTGCGGCCGGAAACCGCAGACCCAGGTGCATGAGGATGGCCGCGCTCTCGGTCAGCACTTCGCCCTGCGGGGTGTGCAGGGTCGGGATCTGCATCAGCGGGTTGAGCTGGCGCAGGGCCTCCCGGTCGGAGTCGTCTTCCCACGAGGAGGCATGCACCACCCGGTAGGGCTGCCCGCACCAGGTCAGGCCGATCTCCGCAATGGCGGAGCCCGAGCCCTTGGTGCCGTACAGCACGTAGGGGGTGGAATCGGCAGGAGCGGGCGGCGCGGTGGTGGTGCTCATGGCGCCAGTGTAGGGACGCAGCCGCGCGATGGCGAGAGGCCCTGAGGGCCACGGGTGTCCCGTGATCAGCCGTCATGGGCCCCGCAAGGGCGGAGCCTCTCAGCGGTCAAAGAACCGCATCCGCTCCTCGTTGGCCGGATGGCTGCTGAAGGCGATTGGCAGCAGACGGCTCTTGCCGTACTTGCCCTGGATACGCTCGAAGAACACCTGCATCGCGCGCGGTGAGCGGCCGGCGTTGATGAGCCAGTCCCGCGCGGTGGCATCCGCCTCGCGCTCGAACTGGCGCGAGTACTCGGCGCTCATCAACAGCGCCGGTGCGCCGGCCATCAGGCCGGAGACATCCCCCACCATCATGGCCGCCAGCGTGCTGCCCAGGCTGGCGCGCACCAGCATGCGCATGCCATGGCGGCCCCGCACATGGCCGATCTCGTGGGCGAGCACGCCCAGCACCGTATCGGGCTGGTCGCGCAGCAACTCGATGAGCTGGTCCGTGACCACGATGTGACCGCCGGGCAGCGCAAAGGCGTTGGGCCCGATGGACTTGCCGGTGTCCTGGAAGTGCAACTCGATCGGTATGGCAGGCCCGGGCTGGGCGGCCGCAAAGGTGGCCAGGCGCTCCCGCCAGGCTTGTTGCTCCTGAAGGCTCAGCGTGCTGGGCTTGAGCAGTACCGTGCCCAACTGGCTGATCGCCTCATCGCCCAGATGCGTGTCCACCTGTGGCGGCACCCAGGCGGTGACGATGTCGGCGGCCCATGGCAGGCCCCAACGCCACGCGCTGAAGAACAGGCCGGCGAGCAGTGCCAGCGCCAGCATCGTGCGCCGCCAGCTGGAGAACCAGCGTTGAGCGAATGTCCGGCCCAGGCCCCGTCCGCCCGTGGCCTGCTGCACCCATTCGTCCCAGTCCGCAGCCTCTGCCACGCTGAGGACGCCGCCGTCCGGCAACAGGGCGCGACGCTGGCCGTGGCGAGTGGGCTCGGGCCAGCGTACCTGCCGTACCGGATAACGCCGCTCGCCCAGGGCGCCTGCGATCACCGCCTGCTCTTGCTCCAGCCACAGACGCACGGGCTGGTTGCGCGCGCTGCGGCCATCGAAGTAGTCCGCCTGCAGCGTGGGCGTGGCCATCACAGACCCATGTCGATGCCGAAGAAATCGCCGGCCAGGTCGCCCGTGGCGGCGGTCTCGGGCGTCTGCTGGCGGGCCAGCCAGGTGTCGAGGTCACCGTCCAGGGTCACGCTGACGCCTTGCAGGCGCAGGCGGGCAGTCGCCACCGTCGCCCAGGCGCGGTACAGCCCCAGCGTCAACAGCGTCAGCAGGGTGTTCTTCAGCGTCAGCTTCACCATCGAGCGGGCCGTCAGTGCGCTGGTGAATTCCAGATCCTGAGTGGAGGTTCGGTTCCACAGCAGGTTCTGGAAACGCGCGGTGAAGTAGGGATGGATGATGGCCAGCATGAGCAGCCAAATCAGCAGGGAGGTGAACAGGGGCAGCAACAGCAGCCAGGATGCTGCGTCCGGGTTGGACGCATCGCCCCGGCGTGCGCCGGACAGGGCAACGGCCACCATGATCACGACGCTGACGACGGCGACCGCCAGCAGCCCCAGGCCCGCCGCTTTCAGCGCCAGCTTGTAGACCGAGCCGCCGGACAGGGCGAGTTCACCCTCCTGCTCCGCATAACGATAGCCGCCGTGCTGATAGCGCTTGATCAGCGTCAGCGTCCAGGGCGAGAGCGCGACGGCGAGCAGCAGGGCCACGCCCAGAGAGACACCGAGAACCGCGAGCGTGGCCTGGGAGGACACGTCCAACGGACGCTTCAGCAGGTTGCTCACCATCACCACGGCGATCATGGGCAGATAGACCGGCGCAAACGCCAGGTAGGCCCCCTTGAGCGGGGCCTCGAAACCGAAGCGCAGGCCGCGCCAGCTGGTGTTGTAGAGCCGGAACTGCAGGCCGGCGCGCCACAGGGCCGGCCACAGCGCACACAGCACCAGGAAGGCCACCACACCTCCCATCAGAGAAACCTGGCCTGCGAAGGAATAGCAGCCCATGAGCACCATCAGCAGGATGTGGCCGCGGAACATCTTCCAGGGGTCGCCATGAAAGCTCAGTGCCTGGCCATCCACCAGCGTGTTGCCGTAGAAGTAGTGGAGCCGACGGGCCTTGGCAAAGGGCCAGTACAGGCCCAGTGTCACCACCGTGAGCAACAGGTTGGTGATCCAGATCCGGAAATATTCGCTGCCGGAGCCGGTGAACTGGATCTCCAGCTTGCGTTTGCGATATTGCGACAGCGGCCAGCCGGTGAGACCACCAGTGGACGCACCCTCCTCATTCGAGCGCATCATTGCTTCCCTCTCAATATTTCTCGGTCGCCGGCGCGATTCGTGTCGCGCAGGTCGTGTTGCCGCCGGTTGAACAGCCCGGCTGTGCCTGATCCCCGCTCTTTTTGGCCGGGCGTCGAAGTGTGCTTCACCCCTTTGGGAGGGACAAGACACCTAAATGGGTGAATGCCTGGCGTTGTTTCGAGGCCGCAGTCGGTAGAAGCGAATCGCTAGAATCTCTTCGCAATGAAACTCATCGGTTCACTCACCAGCCCCTACGTCCGCAAGGTCCGCATCGTCATGGCGGAAAAGAAGCTCGACTATCAATTCGAGCTGGAGGACGTCTGGGGGAGCGACAACATCCTCAAGATCAACCCGCTGGGCAAGGTGCCCTGTCTGGTCATGGAAGGCCAGGATTCGATCACCGGCGCGGTGTTCGATTCTCGGGTGATCGTCGAGTACGTCGACACGCTCTCTCCGGTGGGCAAGCTCATTCCGGAGCGTGGCCGAGAGCGCTGCGAGGTCCGCACCTGGGAGGCCCTGTCAGATGGCCTGCTGGACGCCTGCCTGGCAGCCCGCATGGAAGAGACCTGGAGCGGCCGTACAGACGCCGAACGCAGTGCCGCCTGGATCCAGCGCCAGATGAACAAGGTGCATGCCTCGCTGCAGGCCATGAGCCATGGCCTGGGCGAAAAGAACTGGTGCTCCGGCAATCACTTCACCCTGGCGGACATTTCGCTCGGGTGTGCGCTCGGGTACCTGGACTTTCGCTTCCCCACCATCGACTGGCGTGCCAGCCACGCGAACCTGGCCCGTCACTTCGACAAGCTGATGACCCGCGCCAGCTTCCAGGACACGCTGCCGCCGGCCGCGACCTGATTCAGGCGCCGGTGGCTGCCGGCGTCCGGCCTGGGGCTGATCCGGGCTCCCACCCGCGCCTGGTCGGGTTCGCTGTCCGCTTTTCGCACGGCCCCCATCCAGGCCTCATCCTTCCGGGGCAGTCCGGCCTCTCTCCGTGCGCGGGCCTGAGGCTGGGCTTGCCCATGACCTGTGGCGCGCAAGCCGATTTGGCGCATTCTGGCCTCACAATGGGTTGATGGCGCCTGCTGGAGCGGGCGCGGAATCTTTCAGGGAGGACTTGATGGGATTGAAAGCTGTGTTTTCGCCAATCGGCCGTTTCTTCGGCGGCGTTTGGTGGCTGTTGGACGGTACGCGGCGGGTGGTGCTGAACCTGCTGTTCCTGATCCTGATCATTGCGCTGCTGTGGTCGATCTTCTCGCGCGGCAAGGGCTTGCAGGCGCAGACCACGCTGGTGCTGGACATCCAGGGTGAGGTGGTCGAGCAGTTCTCCGGCTCCGCCCGGGACCAGGCGATGGCGCAACTCAAGGGCGAGAACCGCGCCCAGACCCGTCTGCGTGACCTGCTGGCGGTGCTGGATGCCGCCGCCAAGGACGACAAGATCGTTCAGCTCTTCCTGGACCTGGATCACATGGGCAGCGCCACGCCCGCGACCCTGCATGAATTGCAGGCCGGCATTGCGCGTTTCAAGGAAAGCAAGAAGCCGGTCGTGGCCTTTGCCAACAACTACGACCAGCGCAGCTACTACCTCGCCGCGCAGGCCAACGAGGTGTATGTGCACCCGATGGGGGGCGTGAGCATCGAGGGTTACGGGCGCTACCGCAACTACTACAAGGACGCGCTGGACCGTGTGGGCATCTCGGCCAACGTGATGCGCGTGGGCACCTACAAGAACTTCGCCGAGCCCTACTTCGCGAATGCGCCATCGCAGGCCTCGATCGAAGCGGAAAGTTATCTCTACGACGAGCTGTGGGCCCGTTATCAACTGGAGGTCGAGCAGGCCCGCAAGCTGGACAAGGGCGCCATTGCCAAGGCCATCGAGGAGCTGCCGCAGCGGTTGGCGGCGGTCAGTGGCGACCTGGGCAAACTGGCCCTGCAGGAAAAGCTGGTGGACGGCCTCAAGACCCGTGACCAGGTGGATCTGCTGCTGGAACAGCGCGGTGCCAAGGACGAAAAGCAACTGCGCGCCATCTCCCTGGGGGCTTACGTGGCGCAGCTCCAGCCCAAGCTGCCCAAGCCCGAAGGCCAGATCGGCATCGTCGTGGCGGAAGGCGAGATCGTGGATGGCCAGGCCTCGCCGGGTCGCATTGGTGGTGAATCGACCTCGGCGCTGATCCGCCAGGCGCGTCTGGACGACAAGATCAAGGCGGTGGTGCTGCGGGTGAACTCACCCGGCGGCAGTGCCTTCGCCTCGGAGCTGGTGCGGCGCGAGCTGGAGCTGACCCGTGCGGTCGGCAAGCCGGTGGTGGTGTCCATGGGCGGTGTGGCAGCCTCGGGCGGCTACTGGATCTCCATGTCGTCGGACGAGGTGATTGCCGACCCTTCCACCATCACCGGTTCCATCGGCGTGGTCGGCATGCTGCCCACGGGCGAGAAGCTGATGGACAAGCTCTCCATCCATACCGGCGGCTACACCACCACCTGGCTGGCGGCCGGTTATGACCCTCGCCGGGCACTGGACCCGCGCATGGCGGCGGTGGTGCAGTCCATGATCGAGCACACCTATGCCGAGTTCACCGGCCGGGCGGCCACAGCCCGCAAAAAGAGCGCCGCGCAGATCGATGCGGTGGGGCAGGGCCGGGTGTGGACCGGTTCGCAGGCGTTGGAGCGTGGTCTGGTCGACAAGCTGGGCCGCCTGAGCGATGCGGTCGCCAGCGCCGCCAAGCGCGCCAACCTGGGCGATGACCCGTCGGTGCGTTACGTTGAAGCCGAGCGGGGCCACATCGAGCGCCTGGTCTCCAGCTTGACCGACTCGGCCATGCCGTCGGTGCGCACCGAAGTCCTCAAGGCCCTCGGCGGCATCCCGCAACTGCCCGCGCCCTTGCAGGAAGCGCAGGCCGACATGACCTGGCTCGCCGAGCAGGCCCGGCCCGATGCCCAAGGTGCCACCCGGGCGCCTGTCAAAGCCATCGTGCACTGCCTGTGCACCGCGCCTTGACCTGACCCAAGGCGGGCGGGCCTTTGGCCCGACCCGCCCGGGTATACTGGCCTCGGCGCCGATTTGTCCGGCTTGCGGGCGCCTAAGAAATTCAGCTAAAGGGGGACATCCGAATCGCACAGAGCCCGGTGTTCCGCTTCAAGCAGCGGCGCCGGGTTTTTTGTTGGACGAGGTGTTTTATGGGTTCAGTCGGTGACGTCACACCGCAGCGACTCCTTTTTGACCAGCCCCTGCCCCTGCGCAGTGGCGCCAGCATCGGCGAGTACGAGCTGATGGTCGAAACCTACGGGGAGCTCAACCAGGACCGCTCCAATGCCGTGCTGGTGTGCCACGCGCTCAACGCGAGCCATCATGTGGCCGGCACCCATGCCGGCATCGACAAGAGCGAAGGCTGGTGGGACAACCTGGTGGGCCCCGGCAAGCCGCTGGACACGGACAAGTTCTTTGTCATCGGCGTCAACAACCTGGGCTCCTGCTTCGGCTCCACCGGCCCCATGCACCTGAACCCGGCCACCGGCCGCGTTTACGGCGCGGACTTTCCGGTGGTGACCGTGCATGACTGGGTGGACGCCCAGGCCCGGGTGCTCGACCGCTTCGGCATCCAGCAATTGGCCGCCGTGCTCGGGGGGTCGCTGGGGGGCATGCAGGCGCTGGACTGGTCCCTGCGCTACCCCAACCGTCTGCGCCACTGCATTGCCGTGGCCACCGCGCCCAACCTCTCCGCCCAGAACATCGCGTTCAACGAGGTGGCGCGCCGCGCCATCATCACCGACCCCGAGTTCCACGACGGCTTCTTCTACGAGCACAGCGCCATCCCGCGACGCGGCCTGCGCGTGGCGCGAATGATCGGGCACATCACTTACCTCAGCGACGATGTGATGGAAGAGAAGTTCGGGCGCCAGATGCGTGCCGCCGAGCTGGGCTATTCCACCCACGACATCGAGTTCCAGATCGAGAGCTACCTGCGCTATCAGGGTGACAAGTTCAGCGAATACTTCGACGCCAACACGTATTTGCTGATCACCCGCGCCCTGGATTATTTCGACCCGGCGCGCGCCCATGGCGGCGACCTGAGCCGCACCTTTGCCAGCGCGCTGTGCAAGTACCTGGTGGTGAGCTTCACCACCGACTGGCGCTTCTCGCCGGCACGCTCGCGAGAGATTGTGAAGGCGCTGCTGGACAACCGCCGCGACGTCTCCTATGCCGAGATTGACGCGCCGCATGGGCACGATGCCTTCCTGCTGGACGACCCGCGCTACCACGGTGTGCTGCGGGCCTACTTCGACCGCATCGCGCAGGAACCGGTGGCGAGCGTGGCTAGCGTGGAGGGGCAGCCATGAGCGACCGCGCCGTGATGCAGATGATTGCCGACCTGGTGCCCGCCGGCTCCCGCGTGCTGGACTTGGGCTGCGGCACCGGGGAGCTGCTGGCCCATCTGCAGGCCGCCAAGGGCTGTACCGGGTACGGGGTGGAACTGGATGACGCCAATGTGCTGGCCTGTGCCCGGCGCGGCGTCAACGTGATCCAGCTCAACCTGGAAGAGGGCCTGGCCATCTTCGAGGACCAGAGCTTCGACGTGGTGCTGCAGCTGGAGACGTTGCAGAACCTGCGCAACACCGAGGCGATGCTGCGCGAGACGGCCCGCGTGGGCCGCATGGGCATCGTCAGCTTCCCAAACTTCGCGCACTGGCCCAACCGGCTGCAGATCCTCCGCGGCCGCATGCCGGTGACCCGGGTGCTGCCTTACCAGTGGTACGACACGCCCAACATCCGCGTGGGCACCTACGCCGACTTCGAGGTGCTGGCGGGTAAATGCGGCCTGCGGGTGCTGGACAGCTTCGGTGTGCAGGCCGGCCGTGCGGTGCGCACGCTGCCCAACCTGCGGGCCAGCATGGCGGTGTTCAAGTTTGATCGCCAGTGATCCCCAGTGGTGCCCGGTCATCGGCAGTGATGACCGGTCACGATCAGTGACGGCACGGGGCGGCGCTCAGTCCTCGTAGCGCCCCAGGCGCACCATGGTCTGCCCGGCACGTCCGGGGCGCAGCATCGGCATGATCAGCACGCAATGGTCATGTGGGGTGCGCCACTGATGCCCGTTGTCCTCGGCCAGCAAGGTGCCGGCCTGGGGAATCTCCATCAGGTGATGCACGGGCAGCACGAACCGGAAGGATGCGCTGCGGGCGGTGAGGCCCTGGCCCACGCGCACCAGCCGTTGCCGGTCCGGCAACGGGCAGCGCAGGTGGGCGGCGGCCCAGCCCGCTTCCACCACGCCCAACTGGCTCAGGAAGCGCAGGCAGACGTCCAGCGCCATGTCGGCCGAGGGCGGCTCCCAATGGGCACCACACTCCACCAGCAGCGCCTGGCGCGGGCTGCGCGGGTCGGCAAAACCGCCCCGGTCGATCAATCGCAGCCCGGCCGCATGGCCCGTATCCACCAGCAGGGTGCCCGGCTGCCCGATGGCGCGTGCCAGCGCCACACTCTTGTCGGTCATGCCGCAGATGGTCAGCGCCGGGGCGCCAGGCTCCTGCATCGAATGCAGGTCCAGCAGCCGGTCGGCGCTGTCGATGAAGGGGCGCAATTCGCGCGCGCGACGCAGCTCCACCGAATCCCTCGGGCTCAGCAGCACCGCATCGTCCCAGACCCGGTTCAGGTCTTCGTCCACATAACGGGAGGCAAATGGCTGGGCAGCGTCGAAACGGTGGAAGGCGTCCATGTTGGCAAATGCGAGCACCAGCCGTCCGAACAGCGGCCGCACGTCGTGGCGCAGCAACCAGTCCAGCGCCACGGCACCGCACAGCTCGTTGCCGTGCGTGAGGGCCTGCAGCATGACGGTCGGGCCAGGGACGCCTGAATCGCGGAGATGGACATAGTCCACCCCGGTCCCGCCGTCGCGCCAGGGCCGCAGGTCGGGCGGCACCAGAGAGGACGTCTGGGTGAGCGTCCGGGTGGACGTCCGGGTGGTGGCCGCAGGTGTGCCCGCCACCCCGTCCCGAGTCGTGGTGGCAGGTGCAACAGGGGAAACAGAGGCGGGTGGAGGTGACGGACCCATGGCGAGGGATCCTACACTTCCGTCCATGAGAACACTGACCGGCCATGACGGCCTGCCATTGCATTGGCGTGAATGGGGCGCGGACCCCGCCCATCGGCCACAGGGCACGATCCTGATCGTTCACGGCCTGGGCGAGCACATCGGCCGTTATGACCTGGTGGCCCAACGGCTGACGGCCTGGGGCTGGCATGTGGTCGGTTATGACCAGCGCGGCCATGGCGCCTCCGGCGGCGCCCGGGGCGATATTCCGGTGGCGGACAGCCTGCAGCGGGACCTCTCCTGCGCCATCGACGCCGTGCGTAGCGATGCCCGCATGAACCAGGGCCCCCTGGTGCTGCTGGGCCACAGCATGGGCGGCGCCGTGGCGGCCAGCTTCGTGGCTGGTGCGCTGGTGCCCACCGAATGGTCTCGCCTGGTGGACGGGCTGGTGCTGAGTTCGCCGGCCCTGGACGTGGGCATGTCCGTGGTCCAGCGTGGCCTGCTGGCCACCACGCTGCCGCTGATGCCGCACGTGGCGGTGGGCAACGGGCTCAACCCGGCCTGGATCTCCCGCAGCGCGGATGTGGTGGCGGCCTACAAGGGCGACCCCCTGGTGCACAACCGCATCACCCCCATGCTGGCCCGGATGATTGCGGACACCGGCCCCGCGCTGCAGACGCTGGCTGCCCGCTGGCCGGTTCCCACACTGCTGATGTGGGCGGGGGCCGACCGTTGCGTGGCGCCTGCGGGCAGCGCGGCCTTTGCCGCCGCCGCCCGCAAGACCGGTGACGGCTCCGGGGTGGAGGCCGAGGTCTTCGACGGTCTGTTCCACGAACTTTTCAACGAACCTGAGCGCGAACAGGTTTTTGCCCGGTTGAACTCCTGGCTGGCCGCTCGCTTCTAGAATCCGAAGATCTGACCAAGGCGGCACATCCAGCCGCGCAGGAGCCTTTCATGAACGCACGTGATCCGTCGTTGCCGCTGCAAGCCGATGAAGTGAGCGCCCTGGGCGCCTTTGCCGAACAGGTCTGGGATGAGGAAATCATCCCCGCGCTGACCGACTACATCGCCATCCCGGCCAAGAGCCCGATGTTCGATGCCAATTGGCAGGCCAATGGCTACATCGACCGTGTGGTGCGCGACGCCGCCGCCTGGGTGGAAAGCAAGAAGGTCCCTGGCCTGAAGCTGGAAGTGATCCGGCTCGAAGGCCGCACGCCGGTGATCTTCTTCGAGCTGCCGGCCACCAAGTCGGGCAGCACCGACACCGTGCTGCTGTACGGCCATCTGGACAAGCAGCCGGAGTTCAACGGCTGGCGCAACGATCTCGGCCCGTGGACGCCCAAGTACGAGGACGGCAAGCTGTACGGCCGTGGCGGCGCCGATGACGGCTACGCCATCTACGCCTCTCTCACCGCGCTGATGGCGCTGGACCGCCAGAACGTGCCCCGCCCCCGCTGCGTGGGCCTGATCGAGACCTGCGAGGAATCCGGCTCGTTCGACCTGCCCGCGTATGTGGACGCGCTCAAGGACCGCCTGGGCAATGTGTCGCTGGTGGTCTGCCTGGACTCCGGCGCAGGCGATTACGACCGCCTGTGGATGACCACCTCGCTGCGCGGCATGGTCTCCGGCGTGCTGAAGGTGGAAGTGCTGACCGAAGGCATCCACTCGGGTGATGCCTCCGGCGCCGTGCCCTCGTCCTTCCGCATCCTGCGCCACCTGCTGGACCGCCTGGAGGATTCGGGCACCGGCCGCCTGTTGCCGGAGAGCTTCCACTGCGAGATTCCGGGCGCACGCCTGGAGCAGGTCCGCGCGGCGGCGGCCATCCTCAAGGACGAGGTCTACAAGCGTATGCCCTGGGCCTGCGGTGGTGACGGTGGCCCCGTGCTGCCGGTGAGCACCGACCCGGTGGAGGTGCTGCTCAACCGCACCTGGCGCCCGACGCTGTCGGTGGTGGGCGCCGAAGGTTTTCCCGAGCTGAAGAATGCCGGCAATGTGCTGCGCCCCTACACCGCCTTCAAGCTGTCGCTGCGGCTGCCGCCGCTGGTGGATGGCAACGAGGCCGCACTGCGCCTGAAGGCGCTGCTGGAAGACAACGCGCCCTACAACGCCAAGGTCAGCTTCGTGCCGGACGGCCGTGCCGGTGCTTACGGCGCCACGGGCTGGAACACGCCAGACCTGTCGCCGTGGCTCAGCCAGGTGCTGGAGGCGGCCAGCCAGGCCCACTTCAATGCGCCAGTCGGCTACATCGGCCAGGGCGGCACGATTCCGCTGATGGGCATGCTGCAGAAGAGTTTCCCGGCGGCGCAGATGATGGTCTGCGGCGTGCTGGGCCCCAAGAGCAATGCCCACGGCCCGAATGAATTCCTGCATGTGCCCTACGGCAAGCGCCTGACCGCCGCGGTTGCGCAGGTTATTGCCGCGCATCCCTGAGGAACCCTCCGCATAACTCCCCGCAGCCGCCGCAGCCCCGCTTCGGGAGCCCCGCGTCGTTGCAAATCCTCGCCATGGCAAGGGCCATGGCTGCGGTTTGCGCCTGGCCGGGCATCCCGAAGCAGGGCTGCGGCGGCCACGGTGAGTCATGCGAAGGGCTCCTTGAACCCTTTTCTATTCTGTTGCTGGGAGCAGGCAGGTCGAGAGGAGCGTCATGGACCAGGTCAGAGCCATGCGGGTGTTCACCCGCGTCATTGATGAAGGCAGCCTCGCTGGCGCCGCACGGGCCTTGGACCTGGCGCCTGCCGTGGTCACCCGCCTCATCGCCGACCTGGAAGAGCATCTGGGCGCCCGGCTGCTCAACCGCACCACGCGGCGGTTGTCGCTCACGGATGTGGGCGAGTCCTACCTTGAACGCTGCCGGCGCATCCTCGCGGACATCGAAGAGGCCGAGGCGCTGGCTTCTGCCTCGGTCACCGACCCGCGCGGCAACCTGCGGGTGCTGATGCCGCCGGCCATCGCCGTGCACCAGCTGGCGCGCCACATGGTGGGCTTCCATACCCGCTACCCGCATGTGAGCCTGGAGCTGGTGGTGCCGGGGCCGGTGGACGCGCTGGACGAGAGCTTCGACGTCACCGTCATCAGCACCCGCGCCCAGTTGCAGGGGGACTTCATCGCGCGGCTGCTCGCCCGCACTGAGGTCATCCTGTGTGCCGCGCCGGAATACCTGGCCCGCCATGGCCGGCCCCAACATCCCTCCGAACTCAAGCAGCATGCGCTGATGCTGCCGCCCATCCATGAGCTGTCGCGGGGCGTGACCTTCGAGCGCTGCGGCCCGCACGGGGAACCGAAGGACAGCTACTTCACCATGCCGTCCCGGCCTGTCATGACCACCGCCTCCACCGACACCAAATACGCGTGCGCCCTGCACGGCCTGGGCATCGCGGGGTTGCCGTCGTTTGTGGTGGGAGACGCCCTGATGGAGAACGCGCTGGAGCGGGTGCTGCCGCAGTGGCGCATCTACAGCTTTACCCTCTGGGCGGCGATGCCCACCCGCAAATTCGTGCCCGCACGGACGCGGGCCTTCCTGGATTTCCTGGTGGAGATCTTCGGCGGCAAGGACGAAGACCCATGGCTCGCCGCCGCCGGTTGCCCCACGGTTCGCCCGGCGACACCGGAGGCGGAGGTCGGGGCCGCCACCGCCGCTGTGGCCGCCCAGGGAACCTCTGCATAACGCCTCGCGGCCGATGTGACCCCGCTTCGGGCGGTCCGCGTCGTTGCAAATCCGCGCCAGAGCGCCCGCCATGGCTGTGGTTCTGCGCCTTGCGCCACATCCCGAATCAGGGTCACCTCGGTTCACGGGAGTGATGCACAGGTTCCTAGCGCAAACTGAATCCCGTCTGCAGCAGTTGCGGCTGCAGGTCTTCCATCAGGCGCAGCAGGGGCGAGAGTTCCACATATCGGGTGGCCGTCTTGATGACGTAGGCATAAAAGCGCGGCAGGTCGTCCGCGTAATGCGGCTTTCCGTCCCGTAGCTTGAGCCGGCAGAACAGGCCGAGGATCTTCAGGTGGCGTTGCAGCACCGTCCACTCCAGCGCGCGCCAGAAGAGGCCGAAATCCAGCGCCATTTCGTGCGGGTCTTCGCCGTTGGGGTCCAGGCCGAAGATGCCTTCGCGGCGGGCGCCCTCCCAGTAGCGCACGGCCCAGTCGATTTCCTCGGGTTCGTCCCAGGAGAGGAAGGCATCCCGCAGCAAGGAGCCCATGTCGTAGGTGACGGGGCCCAGCACCGCGTCCTGGAAATCCAGGACGCCGGGGTTGCCGGCGGCCGCGTCACAGACCATCAGGTTGCGGACCATGTAGTCCCGGTGCATGGGCACGGCCGGCTGTGCCGCGATGTTGGCGGCCAGGGCTTTGACCGTGCGGTCCCAGTAGTCCTGCTGCTTCGGGGTCCACTGCCGGCCGTGGTGGGCCTGGACACACCAGTCCACGAAGATCTGCAGCTCACGGCGCACAAAGGCCTCGTCAAAACGCGGCAGGGCCGCGCCGGCGCCACTGGCTTGCCAGCGCAGCAGTGCGGTGGTGGCGTCGCGCATCAGCGCCTGGGCGGTTGGAAGATCGTTGTCCTGCTGGGCCCGGCGCAGTGCCTCCAGATAGCTGGTGGTGCCCAGGTCTTCCATCAGCGCGAAGCCCCGTGCCGCGTCATGGGCGAGCAGGGCCGGCACATGCAGCTGGCTGGCCGCCATCATGCCGCCCACGGCCACGAAGGGTGTCACCTGGTTCGGCGTGGCGGGGTCGTCCATGACGATCAGGCTGGTGCCCGCAGCCGTCTGGATGCGCAGATAGCGGCGGCTGCTCGCATCGGCGCTGGCGGCGGCCAGGGTCTGGGGCAACAGCGCATGGCGGGCCACCAGCGGTGCCAGCCACTGCTGGAAGTGTTCGGCGCGCTGGGCGTCAGGCCAGGTCACCGGTGAGGCGGAAGCAGTCATGGGGGCGCTTGGATGGACAGGCAGGTGGAGCGGGCCGAGGGAGCAGTCGGATGGAGCAGGCGGATGGCGCAGGAAGGAGGGGCGAATCGATGGCGTTCATGTTGCTGGCGACGCCACGCCCAGCTTTACAACGCCGGCATAAAGACGGCGCGTTCAGTGTTCACGGGCCGCAAGAAGTATGCAAGGCGGATGGATGCCGGCACCGCCGTCGGCCTCGTGGATAATGATTCTACAAACCCTGGGCAGCGCCTCGCGTTCACGCGTGGCCGGCCTGACCTCCGCAAGACGCCGCCCTGCTTGATGCGCTCACCGGTTTTTCGACTCCGCCCCCTGCCCCTGGCTGCCCTGTTGGCTGTGGTCCTGCCCGCATCCCACAGTGCGTTCGCGCAGGAATCCTCCGGCGATCCGCTGGTGCTCAAGCCTGCGAGGCAACTGAACCAGACCAAGCGCAAGGACGTTCGTCCGGCGATGGCGCTGACGGCCGACCGCATCACCTCCGAGGTGGACCAGCTCTCCACAGCCGAAGGCGACGTGCAGCTGCGTTATGGCGGCCTGCTGCTCAAGAGCCGCACGCTGCGTTATGACCATGCGCAGGATCTGGCCTCCGCCGAAGGCAACGTGGAGCTGAGCCAGAACGGCGCCGTGCTGCGCGGCCCGTCGCTCAGCCTGTTCGTGGACCGCTTTGAAGGTCAGCTGGACAGCCCCAACTATTTCTTCTCCACCACAGGGGGCAGCGGCAGCGCCAAGGTGCTGCGTTTCCTGGGTGAACAGCGCATGCAGGCCGATGAGGCCACCTACAGCACCTGCCCGGTCTCCGAGGACGGCGAGCGCAAGCGCGACTGGGTGCTCATCACCAAGAGCCTCAAGCTGGACTTCGAATCCGGTGAAGGCGTGGCCACCGGCGCTGTGGTGCAGTTCCTGGGGGTGCCTATCCTGGCAGCGCCGTCGCTGAGCTTCCCGCTGGGGGATCAGCCCAAGTCCGGCCTGCTGCCGCCCAACGTCAACATCGACAACCGCAGTGGTTTCGAGTTTGGCCAGCCGTACTACTGGAGCATCGCCCCCAATCGGGATGCGACCTTCACGCCTTACGTCATGACCAAGCGCGGCGCCGGGATCGACAGCGAGTTCCGCTATCTTGAAGCCCAGCACCGAGGGGCGTTGAGCTTCGCCTGGCTGCCCAATGACCAGGTCGCCGGCCGTTCCCGCTGGGACTTGCGCCTGCTGAACCAGGGCGACCTGACCGAGAACTGGCGCTACGAGGTCAATGCCGAGCGAGTTTCGGATGACGACTACTGGAAGGACTTCCGGCGTCGCATGACCACCCAGACGCCCCGTCTGCTGGAACAGGACTTCAAGACCCAGCGCGACTTCAACTACGGTTGGGGTGACCTGACGACCTATGCCCGTGTTCAGCACTGGCAGGCCCTGCAGGTGACCGAGACGGTGGATCAGTTCTCCTCGCCCTACCAGCGTTCGCCGCAGATCGGTATGCGGGTGCAGACCGGTGCGGATGATTCCGTGCTGGCGGGTTACCTGCCCACCGGCCGCCGTGCGCGGCTGGAAGGTGGCATGGAGGTGGAATACAACCGCTTCGACCTGCCCACCGGCTCGCTGTCGTCGCAGACCCAGACCGGTGAGCGGGTGCACATGCTGGGCCATGTGAGCCTGCCCTTCAGCGGCGCGGCCTGGTGGCTGATTCCCAAGGTCTCGCTGAACGCGGCCAGCTACAAGACCGACCAGCCGCTGCTCAATGGCGACCGGTCGATCAGCCGCACCATTCCCACCTTCAGCATCGACCATGGCTGGATCCTGGAGCGCGACACCACGCTGTTTGGCCAGAACGCACGCCAGACCCTGGAGCCGCGGCTGCTGTACGTGAACACCCCGTACCGCGACCAGAGCAACGTGCCCAATTTCGATTCGGCACCGAAGGACTACAACTTCGACTCGGTGTTTGCGGAGAACCAGTTCTCCGGCGTGGACAAGGTGAGCGATTCGCACATGGTGGCCTTTGGTGCCACCACGCGCTGGATCGAGGACGAGCGCGGCGAGGAGCAGCTGCGCCTGGGCATGGTGCAGCGGTACCTGCTGCGCGACCAGAAGATCACGCCGGACGGCACCCCCCAGACCCACCGCCTGTCGGACGTGGTGCTGCTGGGGTCTGCCCACTTGAACCAAGCGTGGTGGACCGACAGCACGCTGCAGCTCAACTCTTCCGACGGCACGGTGGAACGCACCGTGCTGCGCCTGCGTTATTCGCCGGGGCCCTTCCGCACGTTGAGCGCGTCCTACCGGCTGGCCCGGGGGCAGAGCGAACAGTTGGAGCTGGCCTGGCAATGGCCGCTGTTTGGTCCGGACCGCAAGGCGGTCAGCGGCGGCCCGGGCTGCCAGGGCGCCTGGTATGGTGCCGGGCGGCTGCAATATTCCATGCGTGACAAGCGCTTCACCGATTCCGTGGTGGGCGCTGAATACGACTCCGGTTGCTGGATCCTGCGCGTGGGGGTGGAGCGTGAGGCCACGGGCCGCGCCGAGACCAACACCCGCCTAATGCTGCAATTGGAGCTGGTGGGCCTGTCGCCGCTGGGTTCGAATGCACTCAAGGTGTTGAGAGACAATATCCCCGGTTACCGTTCGCTGAGCTCGGAACGCTCGGCCTTTGGCACTTATGACTGAACTGCGTTCGATGCGAAAAATCCAGCCTTTGGCCGCTGCTGCTCTCTTCTTCCTCGCGGCCACCGCCGGAACCGTGTCCTGGGCGCAGGTGCGTGAATCCGCTGCCGCCAAGGCGGCCGCAGGGGGGGCGTCGGCGCCTGCAGCGACCGCCGTTGCCGCCTCTGCAGCGTCTCAGCCCGCACCCAACCGCCCGCCGGTCGAGCAGCGAACCCTCAAGCCTGGCGACTACATCGCTGCGGTGGTCAACTCCGACATCGTGGCGGCGTCCGAAGTCGTGCAGCGCCAGGAGCGCATGAAGGAAGAGGCCAAGCGCCGCAACGAGAACACGACCAACGAACTCATCCACAAGCAGGCGCTCGACGGCCTGATCGATGAGCGCGTCGTCACCACCTATGCCCGGGAGAACGGCCCGCGTGTGGATGAGCCGGAACTGGACCGTGTGGTGGCCAACGTCGCCACGCAGAACAAGCTGACCCTGGAAGAGCTGCGCAAGCGTCTGGTCACCGAAGGCATCGACTTCAAGCGCTTCCGCGAGAACCTGCGCGACCAGATGCTCAGCGAGCGGGTGCGTGAACGTGAGGTGCAGGGCCGCATCCGCGTGACCGATGGGGACATCGACAAATACCTGGAAGACCGCCAGGCGGCGCTGCAGGACCGCGCGCAGCTCAACATCGCCCAGGTGCTGGTGTCGGTCCCGGAGAACGCGCCGGCCAATGTCGTGGCCGAGCGCCGCGCTCGTGCGGAAGAAGCGCTGCAACGCATCAAGGGCGGTGAAGACTTTGCCAAGGTTGCCCGTGAGGTGTCCGAAGACGCCAACAAGGCCAAGGGCGGCGAGATCGGCCTGCGGTCGGCGGACAAGCTGCCGGATGTCTTTGTAGATGCCGTGCGCGACCTGAAGGGCGGTGAACTGCGCCAGACCCTGCTGCGGTCGCCGGCAGGTTTCCATGTGCTCAAGCTGGTGGACCGCCAGATGGGCAAGGCCTCGATCAACACCATCGTGCAGACGCATGCGCGGCACATCCTGCTGCGCCCTTCCGAACAACTGACGCCGGACCAGGCGGCACGTCGCCTGGCTGAATTCAAGCGGGCCATCGAATCCGGCCGTGCCACCTTCGAACAGCTGGCCCGTGCCAACTCCGAAGATGGCAGCGCCCAGGATGGGGGTGATCTGGGCTGGGTCGGTCCCGGCAGCTTCGTGCCCGAGTTCGAGGAAGCCATGGACCAACTGCCGCTCAACGGCATCTCCAATCCAGTGGCATCCCGCTTCGGTATCCACCTGATCCAGGTGCTGGAACGCCGCGACGTGGTGCTGGACAACAAGCAGCTGCGCGACCAGGCCCGTCTGGCCCTGCGCGAGCGCAAGTATGAAGAAGCCTACAGCGAGTGGATGAAGGACCTGCGCGCGCGCGCCTTCATCGAAACCCGCGAGTGGCTGGACTGATCGGCTGAATCTCCATGGGACACATTGCGCGCAAGCGCTTCGGTCAGCACTTCCTGACTGACAGGTTCGTCATCGACGCCATCATCGACGCCATAACGCCCGGTGAGGCGCAGTCGGTGGTGGAGATCGGCCCTGGCCTGGGCGCCATGACGCTGCCGCTGCTGCAACGCCTGCCGGCGAGCAGCCAGCCGCTGACCGTGGTCGAACTGGACCGGGACCTGGCCGCCAAGCTGCGCAAGCGGGGCGACCTGACCGTGATCGAGTCGGACGTGCTGAAGGTGGATTTCGCGGCCCTGGCACAGGAGCGTGGGCGCAAGATCCGTGTGGTCGGCAACCTGCCGTACAACATTTCTTCGCCCATTCTTTTCCACCTGCTGCCGTTTGTGGACCACATCGTGGACCAGACCTTCATGCTGCAGAAGGAAGTGGTGGACCGCATGGCCGCCGGGCCGGGCGGCAAGGAATATGGCCGCCTGAGTGTCATGCTGCAGTGGCGGTATGACGTCGAGGCCTTGTTCGATGTGCCGCCCGAAGCCTTTGATCCACCGCCGCGTGTGGATTCCGCCATCGTGCGGATGACGCCGCACAGCCAGCCGGCCATGCTGGACGAAGCGCTGCTGAGCGAACTGGTGGCCTCGGCCTTCTCGCAACGCCGCAAGCTGCTGCGCCACAGCCTGGGTCGCTGGCTGGAAGCCCGCGGTTACCAAGGCCAGTTCGACCTGCAACGCCGCGCGGAAGAGGTGCCGGTGGCTGAGTTCGTGGCCCTGGCGCAATCTCTCTAAATCCACCATCGCGCAATAAAAAAGGCCTTCCGCTGCCGGAAGGCCTTCTTGGTCGGATGATCAGCCGATGTTCAGTCCATAGACCCTCGTCACGCGGCGTTGAGCCACATGGAGGTGTCGAATGCACTGCACATCATGGGCATGTTCATGCCGAAGTTGGGGTTCGGATTGGTCTTGGTGCTCTTGAGCACCGGCTTCTCCGCGGGGGCCACCTCAGCAGCCCGCTCCCATGACCCGATTTCTTGGGAGCGGGCTACTGAAAAGAATAGAAACACCGGAACTGGATCTTCCGTTCTCCCCAGAAGTCAGCGGCTTCACGGAAGACGTCCAGCAGCTGCTCGCGGGCCTCGCGGTCAAACCTGGCGTGGTCAGGCAGCTGGTCCAGCACCACCACAAAACCGGGTTGGCTGCCCGACTTGTGAACCAGATCGGTCATGCAGTCGTACAGCGCATCCATGTTTTTGCCGAAGTGCGCCGGGAACAGGAAGGCGCTGGCAATCAACTCCAGCACGTCCTGTTTGGTGTCCGCTGACGCCAGGTTGGCGTACAGGAAATGCTGGCCGGCATCCTGAGCCGCCTGCATCAAGTCCTCTACCCGGTAGGCTCTGATCGCCTGCACGATGTTGGGACGGACTGTCTGCAATTGCATGGTCGCGTTCCTCCTAGATGGTCACAGATTGCGGTTCCGCCGGGTCACGGCGTGATCTTCGAGAAGCTCACGTAGTGGTCGTCGGTGTAATAACAAGCATCAGGTTTCGTGGGCGGCTGCCCGCCACACACCAGGCGACGGGCACCACGGTGTTGGGCGCCCGGCGTCGGCACGGTGTATTCGCGGTAATAGCCCCGGGCCTTGCTTGGCAGTTGCCGCTCCCGATTCCCGAAGACGACACCGTCCTTCTCATAGGGGAAGGGGCCACCTGACAGCACACGCTGGTAGGTCGTCTGGGCTTCGGCCGGAAGCGCCTGCAAGGCCACCGTGTCTCCCCACCGTTCCCGGGTGGAGGGGGCGTTGTCTCGAGCAACGGCGGCGTTGGCGCCCAACAGTGCCGCAGTGAATGCGCCCGTCAATACGGCGGACTTCGCCACGTTGACCACCAGCGACTTCCAGGCCGACTGGCCTTTTTGACGCGGTTGGCGCTGCCCCTGAACTTGCCCCAGATCCTGACCCAGAAAGTGCGAAAACACGGGTTTACCCTGAATCCTGAAGCCGAAATGGTACAGAAAGGGCTTTGAATGCTCAAGCCGGGGTCTGCCACAATGCCCTAAAAAGCGGCATTGTTGGCATGTGCTCACATACGTTGGATGAAGCTAGCGGCCACAGTTTCATCGGCCCGTTACCGACTGGTGAGCCGCTACAAACTTTTTCTGGAGGGCGATTCCCGGTTTCACCGAAAGGCGTTGAATGACCTTAAAAGGTGATTTACGCGGTCGGATGCCGTTCAGAACGCGGGGCGCGGACCGGAGGCTCAAGCGAGCCTCCGGGATACCGCATGAACGGCCAAGTCAAGCCGGCCGCCAGGCTGCGGGCGCCGGGCTGGCCAGGGGCGGGGATCAGCGAGCCGCGTTGGCGTCCGCAACCACCATGGCCGTCATGTTGACGATGCGGCGCACGGTCGCGCTGGGGGTCAGCACATGCACTGGCTTGGCGGCGCCCAGCAGGACCGGGCCGATCGCGATGCCGCCGCCGGCTGCCGTCTTCAGCAGGTTGTAGCTGATGTTGGCAGCGTCGATGTTGGGCATCACCAGCAGGTTGGCTTCGCCGGTCAGCGGGCTGTTGGGCATCAGCTGATGGCGGTAGTTGGGGTCCAACGCGGCGTCGCCGTGCATTTCACCGTCCGCTTCCAGCCAGGGTGCCGTCTGCTGGATCAGGCTCAGCGCCTCACGCATCTTGACGGCCGACGGGCAGTTGCTCGAGCCGAAATTGCTGTGCGAGAGCAGGGCCGCCTTGGGCTTGAGGCCGAAGCGCATCATTTCCTCGGCCGCCATGATGGTGATCTCGGCGATCTGCTCGGCGGTCGGGTCGTAATTGACATGGGTGTCCACCAGCATCACCTGGCGTCCCGGCAGGATCAGGCCATTCATGCAGGCGAAGTTCTTGACGCCGGGGCGCTTGCCGATCACCTGGTCGATGTACTGCAAGTGCATCGCCGTGTTGCTCCAGGTGCCGCAGAGCATGCCGTCCACTTCACCCTTGTGCAGCAGCATGGAGCCGATCAGGGTCAGGCGGCGGCGCATCTCGATCTTGGCGAGCTGCTGGGTGACGCCCTTGCGTTCGGTCATCTGCAGGTAGGTCTGCCAGTAGTCGCGATAACGATGGTCGAACTCGGTGTTGACCACGTCGTAGTCGCGGCCTTCCTGCAGGCGCAGACCGAAGCGCTCGCAGCGCTGGGCGATCACCTGCGGGCGGCCGATCAGTGTCGGGCGGGCCAGGTTCTCATCCACCACCACCTGCACGGCGCGCAGCACACGCTCTTCTTCGCCTTCCGCGTAAGCCACCCGCTTGTGCTGGGCCCGCTTGGCGATCTGGAAGATGGGCTTCATCGTCGTGCCGGAGGCATAGACGAAGCTCTGCAGCTTCTCCAGGTAGGCGTTCATGTCCTGGATGGGACGCTGCGCCACGCCCGAGGCCTCGGCCGCCAGCGCCACGGCCGGCGCGATCTTCATCATCAGGCGCGGGTCGAAGGGCTTGGGGATCAGGTATTCGGGGCCGAAACTCAGGTTGGCACCGGCATAGGCGGCCGCCACCACTTCGCTCTGCTCGGCCTGGGCCAGGTCGGCGATGGCATGCACCGCGGCGATTTCCATCTCGTCATTGATGGTGGTTGCGCCGCAGTCCAGGGCGCCCCGGAAGATGTAGGGGAAGCACAGGACGTTGTTGACCTGGTTCGGATAGTCGGTGCGGCCGGTGGCCATCAGCGCGTCGTTGCGGATGGCGTGCACATCTTCCGGCTGGATTTCCGGATTCGGGTTAGCCAGCGCGAAGATGATGGGCCGAGGCGCCATGGTGGCAACCATGTCCTGCTTGAGCACCCCACCGGCCGACAGGCCCAGGAAGATGTCAGCGCCCTGGATGACCTCGCGCAGCGAACGCAGTTCGGTCGGCTGGGCGTACACGGCCTTGTCCGGATCCATCAGTTCGGTCCGACCCTGGTAGACCACGCCGGCCAGGTCGGTGACCCAGATGTTTTCGCGGGGCAGGCCCAGCTTCAGCAGCAGGTTCAGGCAGGCGAGGGCGGCCGCGCCGGCACCGGAGGTGACCAGCTTGACCTGCTTGATGTCCTTGCCCGCGACCTTCAGGCCGTTGAGCAAGCCGGCCGCGACCACGATGGCGGTGCCGTGCTGGTCATCGTGGAAGACGGGGATCTTCATGCGCTCGCGCAGCTTGCGCTCGACGTAGAAGCAGTCGGGTGCCTTGATGTCCTCGAGGTTGATGCCACCGAAGGTGGGTTCGAGCGCGGCGATCACATCGACCAGCTTGTCCAGGTCGTGCTTCTCGTCGATTTCCAGGTCGAAGACGTCGATGCCGGCGAACTTCTTGAACAGCACGCCCTTGCCTTCCATCACCGGCTTGGATGCCAGCGGGCCGATGTCTCCCAGGCCGAGCACGGCGGTGCCGTTGGAGATCACCGCCACCAGGTTGCCGCGGGAGGTGTAGCGGAAGGCGTTGGCCGGATCGGCCACGATCTCTTCACAGGCGGCGGCCACACCCGGCGAGTACGCCAGTGCCAGGTCACGCTGGTTGATCAGCTGCTTGGTCGCCGCGATGGCGATCTTTCCAGGCGTCGGAAACTCGTGATATTCAAGAGCGGCCTGGCGCAGTTCTGCGCGTTTTTCTTCGGACGTGGACATGAAAGACTCGGTCTGGTTGGGCCTCGACACCAGGATTCCAGCGCGCTCCGGATAGAGCGCGAAGGGCCCGGCGGCAGCTGATGCAGCGATGGGTTGGGTGGGGGATTGTAGGAGTCCGCCCGCACCGGTTCACTACGTACTATGCGTATCGTGCATGCGAGCGTGCCGGCCCGGGATACGCGAAACCGCGCATCCCGGACGCGTTTCGCAAGCGCATACTGCCTCTCCTTTTCCATCCCGGTGGTCTTCTGCCCGCTTCCGCCCGGATCCTGGCTGTTTCTTGCTGTTCATGCCGTCCACCCTGTCCGCCTCCACCCTGTCGCCGCCCGTTCCCCGGCCGCGTCGCAAGCGCCGCGCCTTGCTGTGGGGGGCCCTGGTCGCGCTGCTGCTGATCGCACAATCCTTGCTGCTGGCGTTGACCCTGAGCCACGAAGCGTCGCGGGCGCAGGAGGCGGCCGATCAGGCCGCCGCCGAGGTGGCGGCCCGCGCCAAGCAACTGATCAACCGGGACCTGCAAAGCCTGCAGGGCCTGATGTGGGCCCATGAAGAGGACTGGCGCGGCAATGCCGCCGGCCTGCTGCGCCAGACCCGGCTGGTGCTGCGCATCGAGTCGCGCGACCAACAGCGCCGCATCGAACGCGTGGTGGAAACGCCCTACCTCCCGCCCTTGTTCGCCCGCATGGGCCGCGATCAGCTGCAACTGGAGACTGAGCTGGCCTGCGCCACGGCCATGCGGCAGGGCACGCCGCTGTTCTCCCGCTCCTACTTCGTTCCCCTGCCCGGCGGCGACGGCCTGGAGGTGAGCGACCTGTGCCTGCCGCGGGTGCGCGCCGGAGAGCCGCCGTCCTTTGTGGTGGCCACCGTGGGGCTGCGGGCGCTGCTGGAAGAGTCGATCTCGCAGGAGCAGACCCGGCAGTTCGAGATGTCCTTCGTGGAGGGGGATGGCACCCGCCTGGCCCGGACGGGCCTGATCCGGGGCAGCGGCTTCTATCTGGCGGAGCGTCTGCTGGACCTGCAGGGCGTCAGCCTGCAGCTGCGTGTGGACAGCGGCGCGGGCAAGCCCAAGCTGATTCCCAACCTCGCCACCGCCCTGGTGCTGGGCCTGTCCCTGGCGCTGCTGGCCCTGGTGCTGGTGCTGGCGCGGGACGGCCGCCGCCGCCTGCAGGCCGAGCACGCGCTCGCCGAGGCCCTGGCGTTCCGGCAGGCGATGGAGAACTCGCTCATCACTGGCCTGCGCGCGCGGGACCTGGACGGCAACATCAGCTATGTGAACCCGGCCTTCTGCGCGATGGTGGGCTACGCCGCCGAAGAGCTGGTGGGCACCGGCCGGCAGCCGGAGGCGCCGCCTTACTGGCCGCCCGAATTCACCGAGGAATACTGGCGCCGCCACCAGGACCGTGAAGCGCGCTGGGAAGCCGGCTTGCCGCCCCGCGAGGGCTTCGAGACCGTCTTTGCGCGCAGCACCGGGGAACGCTTCCCGGTGATGATCTATGAGGCGCCGCTGCTCAATGCCGAAGGTCAGCAGACCGGGTGGATGAGCGCCGTGCTGGACCTTAGCGCGCAGCGCAAGGTGGAGGAACTCTCCCGCCAGCAGCAGGAGCGCCTGCAGGCTACCGCCAGGCTGGCGACCGTGGGCGAGATGGCGTCGCTGCTGAGCCATGAACTCAACCAGCCGCTGGCCGCCATTGCCAGCTACGCCACCGCTTCCATCAACCTCATGGTGCGCGAGGCCGACGACCCGCAGACACCGGCCATGGTGCGCCAGGCCGTCACGCGTATCGCGGAGCAGGCCGAACGTGCCGGCCGGGTCATCAAGAGCGTGCACGACTTTGTTCGTCGCCGGGAACAGTCCCGCGAGTGGGTGCACGTGCAGCAGTTGATGGACGCGGTGCTGCCGCTGGTGCGCCTGCAAGCGCGCAAGAGCGGTACCCGCATCGAGGTGGACCTGCCGGAGGGCCTGCCCCGTGTCCGCTGCGACCGCACCATGGTCGAGCAGGTGCTGCTCAACCTCACCCGCAACGCCATTCAGGCGATGGATGGGCCCACGCCGCTGGCGGAACGCCTGCTGGTCATCCGGGTGCGCCCGTTGCAGCCGCGCTGGCTGAGCATCGCGGTGGTCGACCGCGGCCCGGGCATTCCGTCCGAAGTAGCGCGGCAGCTCTTCACCCCGTTCTTCACCACCCGCACCGAAGGGATGGGCCTGGGCCTGAGCCTGTGCCGCACGGTGGTGGAGCAGCACGGCGGCGCGATGGACTTCGAGAGCCGCGTCGCGCCCGAACAACCCACCGGCACCGAGTTCCGCTTCAGCCTCCCGTGCGAGGATACGGCTGGTGGACACCGGTCCACGGTCACTGGAGAAACGTCCGCATGAAGCCGCAGTCCCTGCCGATGGTCTATCTCGTCGACGACGAGGAAGTGGTGCGCGACGCGCTGGCCTGGTTGCTGCGCTCGCGGCGCCTGCTGTCGGAGGGCTTCGGTAGCGCCGAGGCATTTGAATCCATGCTGGACGCCTTGCCGCGCCAGGGCGCCGATTGGCCCAATTCCCCCAGCTGTGTGTTGCTGGACGTGCGCATGCCGGGCATGAGCGGCCTGGCGCTGTTCGAGCGGCTGGTGGAGCGCGGCCTGCTGCACACGCTGCCGGTCATCTTCCTGACCGGCCATGGCGACGTGCCCACGGCGGTCGCGGCGGTGAAGCAGGGCGCCTACGACTTTGTGGAAAAACCCTTCTCCGACAACGCCCTGGTGGACCGTGTGGAACAGGCCCTGGCGCGCAGCGCCGAAGCCATCGAAGCGCGCCATGACGAGGCCGCCCTGGGCCATCGGGTGGGGGAGCTCACCGAGCGCGAGCGCGAAGTGATGCAGCTGGTGGTGCAGGGCCTGCCCAACAAGCTGATTGCGGACCAGCTCAACATCAGCGTGCGCACCGTGGAGGTCCACCGCGCCCGGGTGTTCGAGAAGATGAATGTCAAATCTGCGGTGGAACTCTCCAACCTCCTGCGCGGCGACAATGCCGCCCATGGGTGAATTTGATCTGATCACGCGCTACTTTGCGCGCCCCGTCTCCAACGACGGCGGCACGGTGGCGCTGGGCGTGGGCGACGACTGCGCCATCCTGACGCCGACACCGGGCCACCAGTGGCTGGTCTCGACCGACATGCTGGTGGAAGGCCGGCACTTTCTCTCCACCGTGCTGCCGCAGCGCCTGGGCCACAAGGCGCTGGCGGTGAACCTGAGCGACCTGGCTGCCAGTGGTGGCACGCCCAAGGCCTGTTTTCTCTCGCTGGCCTTGCCGCGGGTGGACGAGGGTTTCCTGGCCGGTTTCTCCGAAGGCCTGTTTGCGCTGGCCGACGCGCACGGTGTGGTGCTGGCGGGCGGAGACACCACCGCCGGCCCCTTGAATCTCAACATCACCATCATGGGCGAGGTGCCGCACGGCCAGGCGCTGCTGCGCTCCGGCGCGCGGCCTGGTGACGACATCTGGGTCAGCGGCAGCCTCGGTGACGCACGGCTGGCGCTGGAGGTGTTTCGTGGCACTGTCGCGCTGACGGGCGAGCAGTTCGATGCCGTGCGCCTGGCCATGGAGCTGCCCCAGCCCCGCGTGGCCCTGGGCGTGGCGTTGCGCGGCGTGGCCAGCAGCGCCATCGATGTCTCCGACGGCCTGGCGGGCGACTTGAACCACATCCTGCGCCGTTCGGGCGTGGGGGCCCATCTGCGCCTGGCCGATCTGCCGCGTTCGGCCGTGCTGGGCGGCATGACCGAGGACCTGCAGCGGATGTGCCTGCTGACCGGCGGGGACGATTACGAGCTGGTGTTCACCGCCCCGCCCGAGGCCGCCGACCAGGTGCTGGCAGCCGGTCGCCGGGCGGCGACCCCGGTGTCCCGCGTGGGCCGCATCGAGGCGCAGGCCGGCCTGCGGGTGCTGGACGGCGATGGCCGCGAGCTCGACCTCGCGCTTCAAAGTTTTGATCACTTCCAGTCATGAGCAGTGCCATGGAACCTCGGCCCGACGAAGGCGCCCCGGCGCACGGCTTGCCCGCCGAAAGCGCAGCCACTGCCGCCTCGGCAACTGCCGGTGCGCCCTTCAGCGCCAGCGACGATCCCGCCGCCATTGCGTCGGCGGACCCGGCTGCGGCCGACGCGTTCGGCACGGAAGCCGATATCGCCAGCGACTTCACACCCCACGACGATGCGGATGCACCGGCTTCCCCGCCGGCCGCGGCGCCGGCCGTGGCACCCAGACGCCCGACGCTGGGCTTCATGCTGCGCCATCCGGCCCGCTGGATGGCCCTGGGCTTTGGCAGCGGCCTGTCGCCCAAGGCACCGGGCACCGTCGGCAGCCTCTGGGGCTGGGCTGGTTTTCTGGTGCTCAACCATTGGCTGGCGCCCTGGCAATGGGCGGTGGTCATCGTGGCCGGCCTGCTGGTCGGCTGGTGGGCCTGCACGCTGACGGCGCGCCACATGGGCGTGAGTGACCCGGGGTCGGTGGTGTGGGACGAGATCATCGCCATCTGGATCATCCTGTGGCTGCTGATGCCCGCGAGCTTCCTCTGGCAATTGGCGGCCTTTGGCTTGTTCCGCTATTTCGACGCGGCCAAGCCGGGCCCGGTGCGCTGGGCCGACGGCCTGTTCAAATCGGCGCCGGGCGCGCCGATTGGTGCGCGCCAGGGCTTCGGCATCATGTTTGACGATCTGGTCGCCGCCGGATGTACGCTGTTGGTGCTGGCCATCGCGCGCCAGTTGCTGACCTGACCCGGGAGATCGACATGGTGTTGCCTGAAGAGTCTGAACTCATCGAACGCATTGCGCTGGCGCTGATCCAGCGCCGGGAGCGCATGGGCACGGCCGAGTCCTGCACCGGCGGCCTGATTGCCGCGGCCTGCACCAGCCTGGCGGGCTCCAGCCAATGGTTCGAGCGTGGGGTGGTGAGCTACAGCAACGAGGCCAAGACCGAACTGCTGGGCGTACCGGCCGCGATGATCGGCCTGTATGGCGCCGTCAGCGGCGAGGTGGCCGAGCAGATGGCCCGCGGCCTGGTCTCGCATTCACCGGTGGACTGGGCGCTGGCGGTCACCGGCGTGGCCGGTCCGGGCGGCGGCAGCGAATCCAAGCCCGTGGGAACGGTCTGGCTGGCCTTGATGCATGGCCGCACCAAGGTCCGCGTCTGGAAAGAATTGTTCAGCGGCGACCGGCATTCCGTGCGCACGCAGACGGTGCGGTCGGGGCTGGAAGCACTGTGCGATGCCCTCGAGGATCGAGACTGACGGGATGTTGATGGGGCGCTGGTGGCGCTGAGGTGTCGCTGAGGTGGCTTTAAAGCCCCGCCAGAACGGTATTGGCCCGGGCGTCCCCCAGGTCCGGCGGCTCCCAGCCGCGCAGCCAGTGCGCGAACTGCTCGCCTGGCATCGGGCGCGCCAGCAGGTAGCCCTGGCCCTGGTCGCAGCCCAGCGTCTGGAGCAGCGTCCAGGCCTTGGCCGTCTCCAGCCCTTCGGCCACCACGCGCAGGCCCAGGTTGTGGGCCAGTTCAATGGTGGAGCGGACGATCTTGGCATCGTCCAGATCCCGTTCCATGCCCATCACGAAACTGCGGTCGATCTTGAGCTCGTCCACCGACAGCTGCTTCAGGTAGGCGAGCGAGGAATAGCCGGTGCCGAAGTCGTCGATGGAGAGCTTGAAACCGAGCGCATGCAATTGCTCCAGCGTCTGCAAGGCACGCTGCGGGTCGTCCATGATGGCGCTCTCCGTGATCTCCAGGCAGAGCGCCTGCGGCGGCACACCGGCGGCCAGGTCGGCAATCTTGATGGGCAGGTCCTGGTCCATCAGGTCCCGCGTCGAGAGGTTGACGCTGATGGGCACCGCCAGCCCCTGGCGCTCCAGGTCCAGCCAGGCCTGTGCCGAGGCGCGCAGCATCCAGCCGGTGAGCTGGCGGATGAAGCCGGTCTGCTCGGCGAAGGGAATGAACTCCATCGGCGGCACCAGGCCCCGTGTGGGGTGTTGCCAGCGCACCAGCGCTTCCGCGCCGCCGATGCGTTGCGTGTGAAGGTCGACCTTGGGTTGCAGGTACAGCCGCAGCTCGTTGGCATCGATGGCATGGCGCAGCTCGCTGATCAGCGACAGCGATTCCTGGCTGGCGGCGTCCATGCTGGGGGCGTAGATCTGGAAGCCCGACTGGCTGCGCTTGGCCGCATGCATGGCCAGTTCCGCCCGGGCCAACAATTGGCTCACGTCATGGCCGTGTTGCGGATACAGCGCGATGCCCAGGCCGGCAGAGAGGTCCACCGTCTGGTCGTCGATGGTGAGGGCGCGTTCGAAGTCGCGCTGGATGCGGTGGCAGACGGTCTCGGCACGGGTGGCACCCGCCCCTTCAATCAGCATCACGAATTCATCCCCACCCAGCCGCGCGATCAGCCGTGCGTCGTCCTTGAGCAGGCGCTGGAGACGGTCCGCCAGGGCACGCAGCAGGCGGTCGCCGAAAGCGCGGCCCAGCACGTCGTTGACGTGCTTGAATCGGTCCAGATTGAGCATCAGCAGCGCAAAGCGTGACGGGCTGTCGGCGATGCGCCGGGTGATGGTCTGGTTGAACTGCTCCCGGTTGGGCAGGTCGGTGAGAGGGTCCCAGAAGGCCAGGCGGTTGACCTGCTCCTCTCGCTGGCGGATGCCCAGGCGCATGGCCTCGAAGGCTTCGGCCAGGTCGCCGATTTCATCGCGGGACGGGCGGGTCACAGGCCGTTCATAGTCACCCCGGCCCAGGCGCTGGGCTTCGTTGGCCAGGGACTTCACCGGCCCGCTGATGCGCCGCGCCGTCAGCACCGCACCCAGTGCAAAGGCTGCCACGCCGGCCAGGCTCAGGCCCAGCAGCGACCATTGCAGCTCGTGATAGGGCGCACGCGCCTCGTCCACCGAACGCAGCAACACGGTGGCCATGGTCTGGCTGCGGTCACCGCCATGGGACAGGCGCTGCAACCGGGCCTGGAACTGTTCGTCGCCCAGGGTGATGTGGAAGGTGATGGGTTCGTCGCCGATGCCGCCCGGCAGTGCGGCCAGCAAGGTCTGGTTGGCCGGCTCGGTGAGCACACTGGACAGCACATGCCAGTGGTCCCCTGCACGGCTCAGCAGCACGCCCTGGATGTTGGCGAGCCGATGGAGCTCCTTCAACTGTTCCTGGCGCAGTTCGAAGCCCATGAAGACCCAGCCGCCCAGGCCGGCCGCGCGCATCTGCGCCACCACCACCTGGTAGGCCTTGTTGTCCAGCAGCACAAGCTGGCTCTGTGTGCGGCCCTTGCCCTCATGCGTCATGACCGGCAGCAGGGGCGCCACCTGGCGCGCCAGCGGATCGGTGGCGGTGACAAAGCGGAAGCGTTCATCGGCATAACCGATGAAGCTGGCCTCGCCGCGTTCGCTCAGGTTGGTGAAGACGTCCTTGAGCGTGGCCGTCAGCTCGTCACCGCTGACCCGTTCCGCCACGGCCCGGCGCAGGCCGAAATCCGCCTGCAGCAGGTCGGCCACCAGGCCGCGTTGCTCGGCGTCCTGGCGCAGCAACTGGTCGAAGACGCGCTCGCCGCTGGACAGTTCCTCACGGACTGACGCACGCGCATTGCGGTCAATGCCCTGGTTGAGCAGCAGCAGGCTGATGAACTGGACAGCCAGCAGCAATGCCAGGAAGAGCGCCACGATGCGCCCTTCCAACCGCCGCAGGTTCAGGAAGTCCGGCCAGCGCATCAGTCACGCAGCTCCAGAGTCTGGCTGCCCGGCGCTCCGGCGGGGATGACCAGCGGCTGCCGGCGCGGTGCATCGTTGCCCAGGCGGGAATGCCAGAAGACCACCTGGTGCTGACCGGGTGGCAAATCCAACTTGGCTTGTCCTTGAGCGTCCGTGGTGGCGAAAAGGGGGGTGTCCACCACGATGATGCGGGCGGTCATCTTGTCGTGAATATTGCATCCGAGCTGGGCAATGCCCGGTTTGTCGAAGACTACCGGCTCGGCGGGGGTGCCGGCGTAGAGCTTCAGCTCGAATCGACGGATCGGCGAGAACGAATACACATGGTGCCTCACCGTGTCGAAGTTCGGGAAATTCACGGCGGTCCCGGTCTGCACCACCAAGGTGCCGGGCTGGAATTGCCGGTCGCGTTGCGCCATCTGGGCGGAGGTGCCGGGCGGCGCGTGGCTGCCCTGGCCCTTGAGCTCCACCGCCACCACCGCACCCGCCAGCGGGGCGCCGCTGCTGTCCTTCACCTGGAGGGTCCAGGGGGCTGCCAGGCAGGGCAGCGCGCAAAGGGCCCCACCAACTGCCGAAGCAGCAAGGAGCAGGGCTGCAACAGTCTGGCGGCTCGAGGGCATCGTTCGGGGCCTGGTGATCTTCAGGCGTCAACCATAGCGGGTTTTGGGGGCGGATGGGCGCAGCGCTTGTTCCAGCATCAGGGCCAAACGCCCGAGCGCGTCCCAGGCATCGGTGGGCCAGTCGGGGTGGCGCAGGCCCTTGACGATGCCGTCGCAGACCTGGGCTGCCACCAGGAGGCGGGACAAGGCGGCACCACCGAGCTGGGGTACCAGCCGCTCGAACAGGCGTTCCTTGGGGCCCCAGACACGCGCCTCGCGCAGCGCCATGGGCAGCGGCTTGCCCGCGGCCACGGCGTCATGCACGCGCTTGAGGGCGCGGATGTCCTCCGCCATGGTCCAGTGCACCAGCACGGCGGCTTCGCCCTCGGCCTTCAGGCCTTCGAGCATGCGCAGCACGCGGGCAACCTTGCCGCTGAGCAGGGCCTCGCTGAGCTTGAAGACATCAAAACGCGCCACGTCCAGCACGGCGGCCTCGATCTGCTGCAGGCTGAGTTCACCGGGGGGATGCAGCAGCGCCAGCTTCTGCAGCTCCTGGTGGGCCGCGAGCAGGTTGCCTTCCACCCGGTCGGCGAAGAATTCCAGCGCCTGCTGGCCTTCCGGGCCGGCGGCCACGGGTTGGCCTTGCTGCTGCAGGCGGCGGGCGATCCAGGCGGGCAGCTCGCGCCGCTCCACCGGATCCACCCGCACCGAGACACCGGCGGTGTCCAGCGCCGTGAACCAGGCGCTGGAGAGCTGGGTTTTGTCCAGGCGGGGCAGTGTCACCAGGGTCAGCACGTCGGGAGGCAGTCCCTGGCAATAGCGCTGCAGCGCGTCCGAGCCGTCCTTGCCAGGCTTGCCATTGGGAATGCGGATCTCGATCAGCTGGCGCTCGGCAAACAGACTCATCGCCTGGGATGCCGCGATGACCGGGCCCCAGTCGAAATGGGCGCCAGAGACGATGAACACCTGGCGCTCGCTGTAGCCCTGCTGGCGGGCAGCCGCGCGCAGGGCATCGGCAGCCTCCTGGGCGAGCAAAGGCTCGTCGCCATGAATGGTGTAGACCGCCTTCAGGCCCTTGGCGATGTGCCCGGCCAGTGCGTCCGCTTTGATCTGGGTCACGTTGGCAACCGGACGGCGGCCAGGCGGCGCAGCAGCAGCCCGACGGCTTCCACCTGCATCGCCTTTTGCAGTGCCGCTTCCTCCTGCTCCTTGGCCAGGGCGGCGCTTTCGCTGTAGTTCATGTCGCGGGTCAGGCGCAGCTCGGTGCGGGGCAGCAGGATTTCGCCGCCCGCCGAATGCAGCGAGTAATCCAGCTGCAGCCGCAACTGCCATTCCGTGATCTGCCCGGCGGTGGTGGTGGCCACCGACGTCTTGTCGCGCACCTCGCGTTCGATTTCGATGATCACGTCCGCGCGGTTCGGGTCTTCCAGCAACTGCAGGGTGCTGCGCTGCACCTGTCGGCGCAGCTCCTGGGCCAACGGGGAATGCGGCACGAAGCCCTTCAGCGCCAGGGTCTTGAAGTGGTATTCGGGCTCCTTGCGGAGCTCGAACCCACAACCGGCGAGCAGGGCGGCGGCAACGGCGGTACCGAGGGCACCCGCCTTGAGCAGATCACGGCGTTGCATGGTGTCAGACCACCAGGTTGACCAGGCGACCTGGCACGATGATGACCTTCTTCGGCTGCTTGCCTTCGGCGAACTTCTCGAAGTCCGGGCTGGCCAGGGCCACCGCCTCGATGGCGGCCTTGTCAGCGCCGGCGGCCACCTTGATGGCGCCCCGCAGCTTGCCGTTGACCTGCAGCATCAACTCGATCTGGTCCTGCACCAGGGCGCCCTCGTCCACGGCCGGCCAGGCCGTGTCCAGCAGCTCGCCCAGTTCGGTGGCAAAGCCCAGGTCCACCCACAGCGCGTGGCTGATGTGCGGGCAGGCGGGATAAATCACCCGCAGCAGCACCGAGAAGCCCTCGCGGATGACCGCATGGTCGCCCGGCGTGGTGCCCTTGAAGCTTTCCAGCGCGTTCAGCAGCTTCATCGCACCGGAGACCACGGTGTTGTACTGCATGCGCTCGTAGTCGTAGCTGACCTGCTTCAGCACCAGGTGCACCTCGCGGCGCAGCGCCTTGGCCTCCTCGCCCAGGGCGGAGAAGTCCTGGCCGGCGGCCTTGATGGCGTCGGCCTGCTTGGCGCCGAAGCCCCACACGCGCTTGAGGAAGCGGTGGGCGCCTTCCACGGCGGCATCGTTCCATTCGAGAGTCTGCTCGGGCGGGGCGGCGAACATGACGAACAGTCGCGCGGTGTCGGCACCGTACTGGTCGATCAGGGCCTGCGGGTCCACGCCGTTGTTCTTGGACTTCGACATGGTCGTCATCTCGTACTCCAACGGCAGGCCATCGGCCTTGAGCGTGCCGCCGACCGGCTGGCCGTGCTCGTTGCGCTGGACGTCGACCTCGTGTTCCCAGTAATAGTTCTTGCCGGCCTCGGGGGGCTTGCGGAAGAAGGCACCCTTGAGCACCATGCCCTGCGTCAGCAGGTTGGTGAAGGGCTCGTCGAACTTCACCAGGCCCAGGTCGCGCATCACCTTGGTCCAGAACCGCGCGTACAACAGGTGGAGGATGGCGTGCTCGATGCCACCGATGTACTGGTCCATCGGCATCCAGTAATCGCTGCCGTCGCCGACCATGGCGTTGTGGTTGCCCGCGTCGCAATAACGCATGAAGTACCACGAGCTGTCCACGAAGGTGTCCATCGTGTCGGTCTCGCGCTTGGCCGGCTTGCCGCAGCTCGGGCAGCTGCAATTCAGGAAGTCGGCGCGCTTGTTCAGCGGGTTGCCGCTGCCGTCCGGAATGCAGTCTTCCGGCAGCACCACGGGCAGGTCCTTCTCCGGCACCGGCACGGGGCCGCAGCTCTCGCAGTGGATGATGGGGATGGGTGTGCCCCAGTAGCGCTGACGGCTCACGCCCCAGTCGCGCAGGCGCCAGGTGGTTTTCTTTTCGCCCAGGCCCTTGTCGGCCAGCAGGCTGGTCACCTTGTCCACCGCCGCCTTGTAGCCCAGGCCATCCAGCACGCCGGAATTCACCGCCACACCGCGTTGCTTGTCGCCGTACCACTCGCCCCAGGCGTCGGTCGAGAAGGTTTCGCCTTCCACCGCCACGACCTGCTGGATCCGGATCCCATACTTCTTCGCGAACGCGAAATCACGCTCGTCATGCGAGGGCACGCCCATGACCGCGCCGTCGCCGTAGCTCATCAGCACGTAGTTGCCGATCCAGACCTCGATCGGCTGGCCGGTCAGCGGGTGGGTGACCCACAAGCCAGTGGACCGGCCCTTCTTGTCTTGCGTGGCCAGTTCCGCCTCGGTGCTGCCGCCTTGCTTGCATTCCTCGATGAAGGCGCCGAGTTCCGGGTTGGTGGCTGCCGCGTGGGTGGCCAGGGGGTGTTCCGGCGCCACTGCGCAGAACGTCACGCCCATGATGGTGTCGGCACGGGTGGTGAAAACGTAGAGCTTGCCGCCCTGGATCAACTCGCCGTCGGCACCCTTGATGTCATGCGGGAAGGCGAAACGCACGCCCTCGCTCTTGCCGATCCAGTTCTCCTGCATCAGACGTACGCGCTCGGGCCAGCCAGACAGAAAGTTCTTGTCGGCCGGGTCCGCCACTGCGGCGAGCAGCTCGTCGGCGTAGTCGGTGATCTTGAGGTAGTAGCCGGGAATCTCGCGCTTTTCCACGGCCGCACCGGAGCGCCAGCCGCGGCCGTCGATCACCTGCTCGTTGGCCAGCACGGTCTGGTCGATCGGGTCCCAGTTGACCACCTGGGTGCGGCGCACGGCGATGCCCTTTTCGAGCATCTTCAGGAACAACCACTGGTTCCAGCGGTAGTAATCGGGCTTGCAGGTGGCGATCTCGCGCGACCAGTCGATGGCCAGACCCATCGCCTGCATCTGCTTCTTCATATAGGCGATGTTGTCGTAGGTCCAGGCCGCTGGCGGAACCTTGTTCTTCATCGCCGCGTTTTCCGCCGGCAGGCCGAAGGCATCCCAGCCCATGGGCATGAGGACGTTGTAGCCCTTCATGCGCAGCTGGCGGGTCAGCATGTCGTTGATCGTGTAGTTGCGCACATGGCCCATGTGCAGCTTGCCGCTGGGGTAGGGCAGCATGGAGCAGGCATAGAACTTCGGCTTGCTCGCGTCTTCGGTGACGCGGTAGGCGTCAGCGGCGTTCCAATGGTCGCGGGCAGCCTGTTCGACTTCGCTAGGGGCGTATTTCTCGTTCATGATGGCTCTATGGGCGAATAGCCCCATTGTAGGAGGGCAGCCGGACCTGCCTGTCCCCAGGCCGCCCGCCAGCCCTCAATGAGTGGCCTTGTCGGCCGGGGCGTTCTTCTCGGACACGAAGGCGATGCGTTGCAGCCCGGCCGTCTGCGCCCAGTCGATGAGCTGGGCCACCTGGCCGTAGGGCACGCTGCGGTCGGCGCTGAGGCGCAGTTCGGCGTCAGGGCGCTGCGCGGCCAGTGTCTGGAGGCGGGCCTGGAGGGCGGGGCCGGCGAGCGGTTCGTCGCCGATGAAGTAGCGACCGTCCGCGTCGATGCTGATGGCCACGAACTGCGGGCTGCCGGTGCCCGGCGTGGCCGCGTCGCTCTTGGGCAGCTCCAGCTTGAGGGCGCTGGCCATCAGGGGGGCCGCGATGATGAAGATGACCAGCAGCACCAGCATGACGTCGATGAGCGGCGTCATGTTGATGTCGCTCATGGGCTTGGCGGCGTCACGGCGTTCGAGGCGACCGAAGCTCATGGTGTGCGTGTGCGTATGCGGGCAGGGGAGGGGCGCACGGCGGCCGGCTCAGGGCGCTGCCAGCAGCTCGCGCAGGTCGTGGGCGAAGCCTTCGAGCTCCGCCTCGCAGGCCGCGACCCACTTGCCAAAGAGGTTGTAGGCCAGCACGGCTGGAATGGCCACGGCCAGGCCCGCCGCCGTCATGATGAGTGCTTCGCCCACCGGCCCTGCCACCTTGTCCAGGCTGAAGTTGCCGGCGCTGGCGATGCTCAGTAGCGCGTGATAGATGCCCCAGACCGTGCCGAAGAGCCCGATGAAGGGCGCCGTGCTGCCCACCGTGGCCAGGATGACCTGGCCTCGGTTGAGCGTGTTGAGCACCTGGTGCAGGGCGTCGCGCAGCTTGCGGGTGAGCTGGGAATGGGGGCGGCCCGTGGCCCCCAGGCTGCCTTGCGGGCTGTCGCTCAGCGCGGCATCCACCAGCGGCAGCATCAGGCCTTCGCGGTCCAGGTGCAGGATCTGCTGCCGGCCGGCCGGCAGTTCGGGCGCTGCCCAGAACAGGGGCAGGCCGCGCTGCAGGTCCTTGCGGGCACGGGCCAGGGTCCAGCCGCGCCACAGGATTAGCACCCAGCTGCTGACCGACATGGCCAGCAAGAGCAGGGCGACCAGGCGGGAGACCCCGTCACCAGCCTCCCAGCGGGACCACAGCGCCGACAGCTCCTGCATCGCGTCAGGCCAGGCCCAGCACGGCGTTCATGTCGAACAGGCCGGTGCGATGGGCCGCCAGGAAGCGCGCCGCACGCACGCTGCCCTGCGCGAAAGTGGCCCGGCTCGACGCCTTGTGGCTGATCTCGATGCGCTCGCCGATGCCGGCGAACAGCACGGTGTGGTCGCCGATGATGTCGCCACCGCGCACCGTGGCAAAGCCGATGGTGGACGGGTCACGTTCGCCTGTCACGCCCTCGCGGCCGTAGACGGCACATTGCTTGAGATCGCGACCCAGCGCGTCGGCGATCACTTCGCCCATCTTCAGCGCGGTGCCGCTGGGCGCGTCCACCTTGTGGCGGTGGTGCGCCTCGACGATCTCGATGTCGTAGCCTTCGGCCAGTGCCTTGGCGGCGCTTTCCAGCAGCTTGAGCACCAGGTTCACCCCCACGCTCATGTTGGGCGCCATCACGATGGCGGCGCGGCTGGACAGCGTGCTGATCTCGGCCTTCTGGGCGTCGGTGAAGCCGGTGGTCCCGATGACGATGCCCACGCCCAGCTCGGCGCACAGTGCCAGGTGGGCCAGCGTGCCTTCGGGACGGGTGAAGTCGATCAGCACGTCAGCCTGGGACAGGCCGGCCCGCAGGTCGCTGGAAATGACCACGCCGGTGTCCCGACCCAGGAAGGCCCCAGCATCCTGGCCAAGCGCCGGGCTGCCCTCGCGGACCAGCGCGGCCGCCAGGCGGCAGTCCGGCGCGTTCAGCACCGTCTCGACCAGCATGCGGCCCATGCGGCCGGATGCGCCGGTGATGGCAATGCGCAGGGGGCTCGCGGCGGCGCTGCTGCTCATCGACGCGCCTCCAGCGGCGGGTATTCACGGATGGGGCCGGTCGGCTCCGGGGTGGCCGCGGCCTGCTTCACCGGGGGCGGCAGGGCCTTGCGTTCCGCTTCCGTCATCTCAAGCTTGGGCAGCGGGCCCTTGGCTTTGGCGGTGTCGATGGCGGCGATGAATTCGTTCTCGGACGGCAGGTCTTCCGGCGCGTCGATCTTGGCGAGCACGTCGCCGTCGAAGGTCAGCTGGATACGGCGACTCTGTGGGGCGGCGCCCTGCCGGCGGATGGTGAACACATAGTCCCAGCGAGCCTCATGGAATACATCGGTCAGCAGGGGCGAGCCGATGGTGTCGCGCACCTGGGCGCGGGCCATGCCCGGCTTCAGGCGTTCCATCTGCTCCTTGGTGACCACGTTGCCCTGCACGATTTCCACGCGATAGGGTTGGACGAGGCCGAGCACCTTGTCGCCGCTGACGGAGAACACGTCCAGCTTGGGCATCTGCGAGCACGCGCCGAGCGCAACGAGGCCAGCAGCGGCGGCTGTCCATCGCGCAAGCAAGGCGATTTGGGAATTCAATGACATGGCGGGGCTTCGCGGAAGTGCTAGGGCTATGATGGCGGGAATTCTAGCGGGAGGCGTCAGGCCTTCCGCAGGCGCAAACCCCATGAATCGGTCTGAAGAAATCAAGAACAGCGGGCTGAAGGCCACGCTCCCCCGCATCAAGATTCTGGAGATCTTCCAGAAGACGCAGCGGCGTCACATGACTGCGGAGGATGTTTACAAAGCTTTGCTCGATGAGCGAGCTGACATCGGCCTGGCCACGGTCTATCGCGTGCTCACGCAGTTTGAGCAGGCGGGCCTGCTTTCGCGCAACCATTTCGAATCCGGCAAGGCGGTCTTCGAACTCAACGAGGGTCATCATCATGACCACCTCGTGTGCCTGACCTGCGGCCGGGTGGAAGAGTTCTACGACCCGAAAATCGAAGAGCGCCAGCGGGCCATCGCGGAAGAGCGTGGGTTCTCGCTGCAGGAGCACTCGCTCGCGCTCTACGCTTCCTGCGTGAAGACCGATTGCCCCCACAAAAACGACAGGTAAGTTGTTGACCCCCGTCTGAAAGACGCCTGGGGCGCCTTCATCCCGCCCCCCGAGGGGGCTTGGCAGGCCGCCTTGGGGCGGCCCGGCGTCGGCAAATTGATGTTGACCCCCGGTCTGAAAGACGCCTGGGGCGCTTTCATCCCGCCCCCCGAGGGGGCTTGGCAGGCCGCCTTGGGGCGGCCCGGCGTCGGCCTGCTCGCGCTAACCGACGCTCCCCCGCTAACCGGCGCTCACGCAGTGGAGCCACTCGTGCGCAGAAGGGGCTTTTGCGCTGGGCGCGACTGGTCAGTCGGCGGAGGAGTCGTTCAGACCCTCTTCGATGGCGCGCTGGTGGCGCTCGACGAATTCGCGGTAAGTGTCGATGCCGCGAAGCTGCAGGATGGTGTTGCGGACCGCCGCCTCCACCAGCACCGCCAAGTTGCGGCCCGCATCCACTGCAATGACCACCTTGCGAACCGGCATGCCCAGCACGTCCTCGTACAGCGGCTCGTAGGGCAAGCGCTCGAAGTCGCGCTCCATGGTCTCCTTGCGGACCAGGTGCACGATCAGCTTCAGCCGCATTTTGCGGCGCACCGCCGTCTCGCCAAAGATGGCCTTGATGTCCAGCAGGCCAATGCCGCGGACTTCCAGCAGATTCATCAGCAGCTCAGGGCAGCGCCCCTCGATGGCTGTCTGGGCAATGCGGAAAAAGTCCACCGCATCATCGGCCACCAGGCCGTGCCCCCGCGAGATGAGCTCCAGGCCCAATTCACTCTTGCCCAGGCCGGATTCGCCGGTCAGCAGCACACCCAGGCCCAGAATGTCCATGAACACGCCATGGCGAGTGGTGCGGTTGGCGCAGACATGCGCCAGATAGGCACGCACCAGGTCGATGACGTGGCCCGCAGATTCCGCCGTGGTGAAAAGCGGGATCTCCGCCCGGTCGCACATGGCGATCAGGCGGTCCGGCGCAGTCTGGCCGTCCGCCACGATGATCACCGGCGGCTCCAGCGTGACGATGCGGGCAATGCGGCGGTCCAGCACGTCGCCAGACGCCTGGCTCAAATAGCCGACCTCACGGGTGCCAACGATCTGGACCCGGTAGGGATGGATGTAGTTGAGATAACCCACCAGGTCGGCGGCCGACTGGGCGTCTCGCAGCGCGGCTTCATCGAAGCGGCGCTCCGGATGCGCATGCCCGGCGACCCATTCCCAACGCAGGGCCTCGCGGTGCTCCTCAAAGAGCCGGTCCGCGCTGATGGAGGTGGGTTTCACGAAAGCTTCACGCCACCGACTTCAGCGGTTCCCATTCGGCGATCAGCCGATGGACCACACTGGCGTCGGTCTCGGTCTTGAGCCGCTCGCGCAATTCCCGGTCCGAGAGCATCTCCGCGATTTCGGAGAGGATTTCCAGATGGCGCTGGGTGGCCGCTTCAGGCACCAGCAGGAAGATGAGCAGGTTGACCGGCTCATCATCCGGCGCATCGAAACCGATGGGCTGCTGCACACGCAGCACCGCCGCCAACGGATTCTTCAGGCCCTTGATGCGACCGTGCGGAATGGCCACGCCGTGACCCAGCCCGGTGGAGCCCAGCCGCTCACGAGCGAACAGGTTGTCCGTGACGGACGCCCTGGCAATGGCATGGTTGTTCTCGAAGAGCAGCCCGGCTTGTTCGAACACGCGCTTCTTGCTGGATGCGTCCACATCGACCAGCACGTTGCTGGCGGGAAGGATGGCGGCGAGACGGTTCATCGGGGCGGTGCGCCAATAGGGTCAGAGACAACCGGGATTATAGGAACCCCGATGGCATCGAGGGTGTGACCAATGCGACGCCTCGTTGAAAACATCGGTATTGGTGTTGCGTTGCAACATTATGCGGCGAAGCGGCAAAAGCAAAGGCGGCCTTGCGGCCGCCTCCCGTGGCTGTGTTACGGGAAAACCCCTAGGTGATCAATTGCCTTGCGCCGGGATGTCCAGACGCTTGGCGGATGCGTGGTGATGATCCTGCACCCGGTCCTTGTGGCGGCATACCTGCCGATCCAGCTTGTCCATCAACTCGTCGATGGCGGCGTAAAGGTCCTCGTGAGAGTTCTCCACGAAGATTTCGCGGCCCTTCACATGTAGCGTCACTTCGGCTCGCTGCCGGCGGTCCTTCTCCTTTTGCTTTTCCACGGTAAGCAGGACGTTGACGTCCACGACCTGGTCAAAGTGTCGGAGTACCCGGCTGAGCTTGGTCAGCACGTACTCGCGCAACGCTGGAGTCACTTCGAGATGGTGGCCGCTGATGGTCAGGTTCATAAAGCCTCCTTTCACAGGGCTGAGTCGAAAACTGCGCCTCGGGGGCGCCGAGAAGATGAGGAAACGCTGGGGATGGGTAGGGGAACTCTGGGTCTTGATGCTGGGGGTCAGGGGTGGAGAAATCGAGGGGGCCGACGGTGCGAAGGGCTGACAGTGGCCCGAAGCGGTTGAGGCGGTGCCGTGAAGACGGCGGGCGACAGGAGGTGGGGCGTGGGCGCAAACGTGACTCGGTACCTGGCTGATCGAAGACTGGCGGTGACAGGAGTGGGTCTTTAAGCGGCTCTGTAGGCGGGTGTGTAGGCGGGTCGGTAAGTAGGTCTGCGAGTGGCGCTGTTGCACCCGGTAGCGGAGGTGAAGTGGCCTGGACAAATCCAGTCTGCGCGCGTTCGGAATCGAACACAAGTGATGAAAAGCAAGGTTTGGGGGCGAATCTTTTCGCCTTGCGCGTCAGCAACGACCGTGCTGCAATGCGAGTTGTCGCCGGAGCCGGTGCACCCTTTCATCAGGCTTGCTGGGCGCCTTCTCGCGATGTGATAATTCGGCGTCCCCATCACTGGAGTCCCACTTGGACAGCGATCACCCTCGGTGGCCGTCCACTCCAGCGTCAAACCGCCGCAGCTGAAGCCAAAGGCCCCACCCTGGTCTTGGTGAACAGCCCACAGCAGTCACTGGTTGCTTCGCCAGTCACCGCCGCGTCGCTTGTCCGGAGTGAGACGGGCCCCATGCCCCGTTCCGGACGTGCTGATTCAGGCCGTCCTCCCAGAGAACCGTGCGCCTGACAACATTCCCTCGTCAACGCGCCATCCTGCTTGAGCGTTCGCCTTGGAGCGCTCCGACGCAGACGAAGGACCTGCATGCTGAATGTGTTCACGCTGGACAATGGCCGCCTCAAGGGTGGCATGGTCCAGGAAGAGATCTCCACCGCAGCCGACCTGACCGCGGTGACCGACTCCCCACGCAAGCCGATCTGGGTCGACCTGGAATCTCCGAGCGCCGAAGAAAAGGACTGGATCCGCGAGCGCTTCGGCCTTGTGATCCCAGAGGACATCGTTGACGAAGACCTGGAAGAGTCGGCGCGCTTCTACGAGGAAGACAACGGCGAGTTGCACATTCGCTCCGACTTCCTGATCGACGACATGGAGGCGCCGCGCAATGTACGCGTGGCCTTCATCCTCTTCAACAACGTGCTCTTCTCGGTCCATAACGAGGACCTCCCGGTCTTCCGGCTGCTGCGCCTGCGGGCGCGCCGCATCCCGGCGCTGATCGAGGATGCGAAGGACGTGCTGCTCAAGCTCTACGACGCAGACGCCGAATATTCGGCCGATGTGCTGGAAGGCATCTACGACAACCTGGAAAAGGTCAGCGCGCGCGTACTGAAGAAGGCGGTGAACGACACGGAGGCCGGTGAAGTGCTGGCCGCCATCGCCCGCGAGGAAGACTTGAATGGCCGCATCCGGCGCAATGTCATGGACACCCGCAGAGCCGTCAGCTTCATGATGCGCAGCCGCATGCTCAATGCCGAGCAATTCGAGGAATCGCGCCAGATCCTGCGGGATATCGAGTCGTTGGACAGCCACACGGCCTTCCTCTTCGACAAGATCAACTTCCTGATGGACGCCACCGTCGGTTTCATCAACATCAACCAGAACAAGATCATCAAGATCTTCTCGGTGGCCAGCGTGGCCCTGTTGCCGCCAACGCTGATCGCCAGCATCTACGGCATGAACTTCCAGGCCATGCCGGAGCTGCGCTGGGAGTACGGTTACCCGTTCGCGCTGGGGCTGATGCTGGCCTCCGTGGTGGCGCCGTTTGTCTACTTCCGCCGCAAGGGCTGGCTGGCCTGAGGGTCGGGCGCCACGGGCGCCGCTGCCTCCAACGCCAAGGGCCGCCTCTGTGCGGCCCTTGTTGCGTGGTGCGCCGGGCAGGGCGCGCTGTTCGATCCCGCGCAGCGCAGGAAAACAAAAGGGGCCTCCGCTGTTGCGGAAGCCCCTGGGTAGAAAAGAAGCCTCAAGACGCCCCGGGCCAACGAGGGAGGGAGGGAGGAGGAGGAGAAAGGCCTCGGGATTGCAGCTTGCGAACAAGCAGGTCTTGCGGCTGAAATGGTGTGCGCGTCGTGTGGACTTTACCCTCAATAGCTTCCAGATTGGTAGAAACCCTGAAAGCCCTCGGTTCAATCTTCAGTTTTGGCAGTCCTGACGACGCTGCCTTGCTCGACCTGCTACGCATCTGCCCACAAGCTGCCCGGAAGCTGGCTGTGGCGCTGGCATTGCTGCCATGACATGACTGCCATCGCACTGCTGCCGTTCATCTGCCCCGATTACTGGCCCCTGTGACGGGGAGCCTGCAGGGAGTTGCATGCGGATCTGAACAAGGTGCCTGTCACGTAGTCGTGAAGCGCTGCACTGGTCTCTATAGTGCAATGCAACCGGCCTCTTGTCATCCCGATTCGGTGGGAAAAAGTGAGCAAGTGTCACCGTTGTACCGGCTAGCCGGGACAGGTTTTGGGGTCAAAAAAGCAGGCTCGCCAATTGCCCTTTGTGGGGTTGGCTTGCGCACGTCGCAAGCCTGAAGAAACGAGCCCATGCGTCTGGGCATCGGCCCTTTGCTCAATTCGCGCTCAGCAGCTTTTCCAGGGCCTGGGTGAACTCGGGGCTCTGCGGCTCCACCTTCGAACCGAAGCTCAGCACCTCCTGCCCATTGCGGGAGATGAGGTACTTGTGGAAGTTCCACTTGGGCGCTTGTCCGGTACGCTTGGCCAGGTCGGCAAACAGTGGGTTCAGGTCAGGCTTGCCGGCTGCCACACTGCTTTTGCTGAACATCGGGAACTTCACGTTGAAGGTGTTCTCGCAAAACTCGGCGATCTCCTTGTTGCTGCCGTACTCCTGATTTCCGAAGTCGCCGGAAGGGAAACCCAGCACCACCAGTTCCTTGTACTTGGCAGAGAGGGCTTCCAATGCCTTGTATTGCGGGGTGAAGCCGCAGAAGCTTGCAGTGTTCACCACCAACACCACCTTGCCGGCGTATTGGCACAGTGCTTGCGGCTTTTCGTCCTGCAAGCGCGGGAACTGCCGCTGCAGAACCTCCGGGCATGCGGCGCCAGTGGTGGTGGGGGCGGCAGGCGCGGAAGCTGCCTGCGCAGTGAAGGGTGCACAGCCAACCGCCAGCACCACCAACAGACGCCGGCACAGGGCTGGCAGCGAAGACAACGTCATGAAAGCTCTCCTGGAAATAGCGCGGATCCTGTGAGGTCTGACCGCATCGGCCGTGCCGTGCAGCAGGCATCGCGAACAGGGCGCGAAAAGGGCGCGAACAGGGCCCGATGCAAGGCGCCAAACAAGGCGCCGAACAGGGCGAATTAGGCCAGAAGTACGCCAGACGCGACCGCCGTAAGTGTTTGTCATGTTCGACCCGATAAAATGTCGGGCGTTATCCAAGGACCGTCACCATGCTTTACCCCGAACTCTTCAAGCAACTCGAAGCCGTGCGCTGGAACATGGACACGGATATCCCTTGGGACACATTCGATCCTGCCAAGCTGACCGATGACCAGGCGCGCACCATCAAGATGAACGCCATCACGGAATGGTCGGCCCTGCCGGCCACCGAGATGTTCCTGCGCGACAACAAGGATGACAGCGATTTCTCGGCCTTCATGAGCGTCTGGTTCTTCGAGGAGCAGAAGCATTCGCTGGTGTTGATGGAGTACCTGCGCCGCTTCCGTCCGGATATGGTGCCCACGGAGGCGGAGCTGCATGAAGTGCGCTTCGAATTCGACCCCGCCCCGGCGCTGGAAACGTTGATGCTGCACTTCTGCGGCGAGATCCGACTGAACCACTGGTATCGGCGTGCCGCCGAGTGGCACACCGAGCCTGTCATCAAAGCCATCTACGAAACCCTGTCGCGTGATGAGGCCCGCCACGGTGGCGCCTATCTGCGCTACATGAAGCGCGCCATGTCCAAGTTTGGCGATGAGGCCAAGGCGGCGTTTGCCAAGGTGGGTGTGTTGATGGCCAGTGCCCGCCGCACGGCCCAGGCGCTACACCCGACCAACCTGCATGTGAACGCAAAGCTGTTCCCGCGTGACACCATCCAGAGCCGCCTGCCGGATCCGGAATGGCTGGAACGCTGGCTGGACAAGCAAATCCAGTTCGACAGCGTGTGGGAGAACAAGGTGGTGGACCGCATCCTGCACAACATGAGCCTGCTCATGGAGCGCAGCTTCGCCAGCGTTCAGGAGCTCAACCGCTACCGCAAGGAAATCACCCAGCGCCTGGCGCAGGCCGCCCAGCAGCAAGGTGGCGGTGATCTGGCGCCTCAAGGCCACTGATCCCTCAATGGCTGGGCCGCATGTGCCTGGCCGTGGTCAGGGCGACGTTCCTGCCGCTATGGGCCCGCTTCGGCGGGCCTTTGTTTTGGTGAATGGCCGTCCGTGGTGCCGGGCAGATATGAGCGTGCGAACGTGCGCGAACGAGCGAGGTGCCTTACGCGTCAAGGCAGCGGTGAATGAGCCGAGGTCATGGGACACAAGGTCTTGCCAGGTTCCAAGACCGCACCAGCAGGTAGACACTGAGCGGATTGCGCACAGCCGGGCCATATAGCCGGGCGTCACGCAAGACCTGACGTCTGCGCCGCCCACAGGACGAAGACACAATGCAGCGATTGACCCCCACGGTGAAACGCTGGCCCTGCCAATCCTGGTGGAGCTGGCCTCGCCCCTTGGTGAAGCGCTATGAAATATCTCCACACGATGGTCCGCGTGACCGACATCGAAGCCTCCCTCCAGTTTTATCGCGATGCCCTGGGCCTCCAGGAAGTCCGCCGTTTCGAGCATGAGGCTGGACGCTTCACGTTGATCTATCTGGCGGCCCCCGGTGACGAAGAGGCCCAGATCGAGTTGACTTACAACTGGGATCCCGAGACCTACACGGGCGGACGCAATTTCGGTCACGTGGCCTATGCGGTGCCCGACATCTACGCTGCCTGCCAACGGCTGATGTCGCACGGTGTGCTCATCAACCGTCCGCCGCGTGATGGGCGCATGGCCTTTGTGCGCTCCCCTGACAACATCTCAGTGGAATTGCTGCAGGACGGTCCGGCGCTGCCGCCGGCCGAGCCCTGGATTTCGATGCCCAACACCGGCGCCTGGTAAAGCGCTGGCTCCGATCCCTTCGCAAGGCTGGATAGGATCGAACCTGCGGGCCCTGGGGCGGAGGACGACCTTGATTCAAGGAAGGTAAGGTCATGCGTGAGACGGCTTTGAATCCTTGCGCCAGTGGCTGGCGTTCAGTGCCCCGGGCGCTGACGCTGGTGGCCGCTTGCTGCGGCGCCTGGAGTGGCGCGGCCAGCGCCCAGGTCGGCGAAGGCGCCGCGCCGCAGCCGCCATCGGTGGGTGCGTCAGCCGGGCTGTCTGCCCCAGCGCCCGCTCCATCGTCGGCCGCATCACCTGCCGCTTCCCCTGTCACGCCCGCGCCCCGCTATTCCTTGCTGCCCACCCAAGGCAAGCTGCTGCTCACTGGCGGAGTGAGCAGCATAGACGGCGCCGCTGGGGGGGGCTTGACCCCCTGGGCCCTCACCGGCAGCTACGCCACTGATGGGCAGGTGGGCGCGACCGCTTTCTACACACGCCTGCCCACGCAGGACTATGGCCTGACAGGTTATGGCGCTCTGGTGGCTTTCGGCGAACGTGCCGAACTCTCCGTGGCCCGCCAGGACTTCGCGGCGGGCGGCACTGGCGCGGCGCTCGGCTTGCCGGGCCTGCATCTCAAGCAAACCATCGTGGGGGCCAAGCTGCGGTTGGCCGGCGATGCCGTTCTGGACGCAGACACCTGGATGCCGCAACTGGCGCTGGGCGTGCAATACAAGCATGTGGACGCAGGTGGGCTGAATCCGACACTGTCCGCGCTGGGGGCCAAGCGCCATGGGGTGGATATCTACCTCAGCGCCACCAAGCTGTTCCTGGCGCAGAGCACTCTCGTGAACCTCACGCTGCGAGCCAGCAAAGCCAACCAGAACGGGCTTCTGGGCTTCGGTGGCACGGCCAGCAGCCGCTATTCGTTGCTGCCCGAGGTGTCGGTGGCCTACCTGCTGAACAAGCACTGGGCCATTGGGGCTGAATACCGCATGAAGCCGGACAAGCTCAATCCGTCCGTGCTGGGCGATGCCCTGAAGGAGGACGACTGGAAGGACATCTTCGTGGCGTGGGCCCCCAACAAGCGGGTGTCACTGACGGCGGCTTATGTGGATCTGGGCCAGGTGGTGCCTGGTATCCAGCCCCGCCGCCAGCGAGGCGTGTATGGCTCTATCCAGCTGGCGTACTGAATCCGAGAGGAGCACCGCATGAATCACCAAGCTTCCCTGATCCGTCGTGGCGTGGGGGCGCTGGTGTGCGCTGCCGTGCTGATGGTGATGCAGGCCCTGGCTGCAGGGGCCGCTCGCGCAGCGGACGATTCGCTCTATCGCGCGCTGGGAGGTGAAGAGGGCATTACCCGCATCAGCGCCGGCCTGGTGGAGCGCGCTTATGCCGATGAGCGGATCAAGCACATCTTTCAGGAGACAAATCCCCGTTTCCTGGCTGAGCAACTGCGCAAGCAGTTCTGCGAGCTTAGTGGAGGGCCCTGCAAGTACGACGGTGAGAACATGAAGAACTCACACGCCAAGCTGGCCATCAACAAGGCTCACTTCAATGCGCTGGTGGAGGACCTGCAGGCTGCGATGGATGCGCAGGGGGTGCCCTTCATCGCGCAGAACCGCCTGCTGGCGCTGCTGGCGCCCATGCACCGGGACGTCATCACGCGCTAGGGCGTGCGGCAGCGTCGTGAGGCGGGGCGGTAGATGCCGGTTCCAGCAACATCCAGGGCCGGGCTTGTGATGGAAAGCTTTTGGCTCTGTCGTAAGCCTCTTCCAGCCGTCTGCCTCGGAGAATCCAGCCGCTCTGGCGCGGGGGCTGCTTCCAATCTTCGGTGGAAATGCCGAAGTTTTCGCCATTTGCATCCTTGCCAAGCAGCATGCTATGGGCTTCGGGAGTGCACATCAGGAGCGTCTGGCCTGGCCGCAGGGCGTTCACGGCAGGGTTAATCACGCGTTCGAACAGGTCCAGCTTCCAGCCTTTTCCTGAATCCCTGGGAAGCGGCATCAGTTCGAAGAGGGACGGGTCCAGCTTTTCGTGGCCTTGGCACATGGGGCCCTGCATGGCCGGGTCACGGAATATGTCCGAGAGCATGCCCAAGAGCATCCTGGTCCTGATGTTGCGTTCTTCCAGCAATTTCACCTTTTCGGGCCACGAGGGGGGCTTGGCTTGAGCCGCTGTTTTGCGAACCGGCGGCTTGGCGCGCTGGGCCTGAGCAGCGGTTTCTGGGGGCCGAAGGGTCGGAGGTGCATGCACTTTCAACATGTGCAGGTAACCCTCGTGAGAGCCAGTACCCAGGTATTCGTGGAGCACTAACAGCGCGTCGGTCCCCTCGCACCCGAGTGCTTGCATGGTTCCCAACCACCTCGAGGCAGTGTTCAATTCGCCGGTGCCGAGGGTGTGAGAATTCGGGGCCCTGGGGGCAGTCGCGCTAGCGCTCACCTCCGGGTCGAGCATGGGTGAGGAATGGGACGGCGACACGAACATGTTGACTCTCCTCGGCGGTAAGTGGCTGCGGTGGAGGATGAGTAAGGTGCTTGCTTGAGGGGTTCCGCGCTCGCACGGCATCCTGGATGGCCCCACGCTGTGACGCGTGGGGAACGGACTACCGCTCGGGCTGCGGCTCCCCTCGAAATGTGGGCATCGGGCCATCGAAATCAAAGCGCCACCGTTTCGGAATTCAAGTGAATCACGAGGTACCGCCCCTCAGAACAGCGGTAGTTTCGGAGTTTGAGGAATTAGTCGATTGGAAGGTCCGAATGTGGCATCATTTCGGAATTCAAGAAATTTTCCGCTAAGACAGGCCTTGGTCATCGACATCTTGGGAATTCCGAAATGAACGCAAGCACCTCCTCTGAGTTAATGCGCATCACGGGTCCAGCCGACCTGGGGCCAGCCATTCGCGCGCGTCGCCGCGAGCAATCACTTCGGATCGATGACGCGGCTTCTCTGACCGGCGTCTCTGTCGATCTACTGTCCCGCCTGGAAAACGGCAAGGGGTCGGTCCGGCTCGACAAACTGCTGGGCGTGCTCGATGGACTGGGGCTGATGCTCGTGCTTGGCCCCAAGGACCATCCGTGGATGCAGGCGACGGCGCGCCCGCAGGCCACTCCCCCTGAGCAGTCATGACGCCGATCCCGGGACCCGCCATGCCCCACGCCTTGAACCTATGGGCCGATGGTCAGAGCGTCGCGTCCTTGGGCTATGCCTCGCTGGACGACCGTTGGTCGCTGGACTACGACCCCGACTGGGTCAAGATGCCGACGTCGTTTCCGCTGTCGCCTGCCCTGCCGCTTGAGCCACCGGTCGACGGCTACGCTGCCGGCGCCGTCAAGCGTTTCGTGGACAACCTGCTCCCCGAAGGGCGTGCGCTCGACATCACGGCGACGACCTACAAGGTGTCCAAGTCCAACATCTATGCGCTCATCAGCGCGCTGGGCACAGAGACCACGGGTGCGTTTCGCTTTTGGCCATCCGGCGAAGTCCCGCCTGCCACCACCACGACCCCGCTGCGAGAGGTGACCCGCCAGGAGTTGAACAAGCGACTGGACGAGCGCGACGACATTCCGCTGGCGGTCTGGGACGGCAAGGTGCGCATGTCTATCGCAGGTGTGCAGGACAAGCTGATGGTCTATGTGGACGGTGCCTTGGTGGAGGGGGGGCGCATGTTCCTGGTCGAGCCCCCCTTGGCGTCGACGCACATCCTCAAGCCGGAGCCCGAGCGACTCGGGACACCACATCTGGTGGTCAACGAGCACTTCTGCATGTCCTTGGCCCATCGCATGAGGCTGCCGGTGGCCGAGGTCGCCATCTACAGGACGCCGAGACCCGTCCTGGTGGTCCGTCGCTTTGACCGCGAGGTCGTGCACAGCGACCGAGGCCAACCAGGGGTCAAGGTGAGGCGTCTGCACATCATCGACGCTTGCCAGGCATCGGACCTGCCTGCCGCCTACAAGTACGAGCGCAACCTCGGGAGCGGAGAGCACGTGCGCAACATCCGCGAGGGCGTGAGCTTCGAGGTGCTCTTCGATCGAGTGGCGCAAACCGTTAACAAGGCTACTGCGCGCCTGACCCTGCTCAGGTGGGCGCTGTTCCAGTTCCTGATTGGCAACTGCGACGCGCATGGCAAGAACTTTTCGTTCTTTGTGCGACGCGAAGGGCTAGAGCCTGCGCCTTGGTACGACTTGGTGAGTGTGGTGCAGTACCCGGGCATCGACCAGGAGTTGGCCATGGCCTGGGGCGACGCGTTCAAGCTGGAGGAGGTGGCGGGGTTTCAGATGGCAGACTTCGCCCAGCGCTGCGGTGTCGATAGGCGTTTGCTCCACCGGGAGGCCTTGCGACTGGCCAAGCTGGCGACGACGCATGCCCCGGTGCAGGCGTTGAGTCCGGACTATGTGGACGATGGCGAGCGCGCGTTCGCCGGCCAACTTCGGGACTTCGTGCTCGGCCAAGCCGTCAAGCTGACAAAGCTCACGAGTGATGCGGCCAAGATAAAAGACGAATATCTGTAGGGCCAGAAATCTACCAGACCGCTATGCACGCGCTGCGTACCCGCTGCCTACCGGCATCCCAAACGAAAAACGGCGACCACTTTCGTGATCGCCGTTTCTGTTTCTGTGAGCCACCGATGTTCAATGGCTCTTAATTTGGTGGCCAAGGGCGGAATCGAACCACCGACACGCGGATTTTCAATCCGCTGCTCTACCAACTGAGCTACTTGGCCTTTTTTTGTCTTCGCTGCCAGCGCTGCTGAACACCGAAGACCGCGACTATAGCACTAAATTCCGCCCCCGCGCTTGTTCCGCGAAAGATCAACACCCAGCTGTTTCAACTTGCGGTACAGATGGGTGCGTTCCAGCCCCGTCTTCTCCGCCACGCGGGTCATGGAGCCATTTTCCTTGGCGAGATGGAACTCGAAGTAGCTCTTCTCGAACGCATCGCGCGCTTCACGCAGCGGGCGGTCCAGCTCAAACAGTTGTTCGGAGGCCAGCCCCTGATGCTGCACCGGGGCCGGCGCCGCCAGGCTGGGCACACCGGCCAGCGAGGTGCTCGCCGGCATCACCGGCAGCGATTCGGGGCGGATATAGCTGGGCAGGCCCACCACCGGTGCCGGCGGCGCCGGGCGCGGGGCGGTCTTCACCAGCGCCTGCTCCACCGAACGCAGCAGCTTCTGCAGCGTGATGGGCTTTTCCAGGAAGGCCATGGCACCAAACTTGGTGGCTTCCACCGCCGTGTCGATGGTGCCGTGGCCGCTCATCATGATCACCGGCATCGTCAGCTGCCCGGTGCTGCCCCATTCCTTCAGCAACGTGACGCCATCCACATCCGGCATCCAGATGTCCAGCAGCACGAGGTCCGGCCGCGAACGCTCACGCGCAGCACGCGCCTGCTGAGCGTTTTCTGCCAGTTCGATGGTGTGCCCCTCGTCCGAGAGGATTTCTGACAGCAGGGCACGAATGCCCAGTTCGTCGTCAACAACAAGAATGGTTGCCATGTATGCCTACTGTTCACGCGGGCCGAGGCGCGTCTGGCGCAAGGCTCGGTGCAGTCGCGAGTTTTGAAAATGATAACGAAACTTGCGCACCTATCGGGGCCTGATCGGCGTCACCTGCAGGATGAAGATTGATCAAACGGATGCGGGCCCCGTGCTCATCTGCGATTTTCTTCACCACGGCCAGTCCCAAGCCCGTGCCTTTGGCCTTGGTCGTGACGTATGGCTCGAAGGCGCGGTTCAGCACCTTCTCCGCGAAGCCCGGGCCGTTGTCCGTGATGACCAGTCGCAAGGCGCGCAGTTCGCCCAGCTCGCTGAGCGCCTTCTGTGTGCGCACCGTCACGCGCCCATCCGGCCGCTCGCTGACCGCGTCCAGCGCGTTCTGCACCAGGTTGTGGATGACCTGGCGCAGCTGAGGCGCATCCCCCAGGATGAGGGGGGAGGCCAGGGTGAGATCGGCCACCAGCCGGCCGGCCTCCTGGGCCTCGGCGTACAGCGTCAACACCTCCGTCACCAGTTCGTTCACGTCCAGCGGCGCGAGCTTGGCGGCCGGAAGGCGAGCATAGTCGCGGAATTCATTGACCAACTGCTTCATCGCCTGCACCTGGTTCACGATGGTGCTCACGGAGCGCACCAGCATGGCCTGGTCGGTGCCTTCCAGCTTGGATTCCAGCTTGAACTGCAGCCGTTCTGCCGACAGTTGAATCGGTGTCAGCGGATTCTTGATCTCATGCGCCAGCCGTCGCGCCACCTCGCTCCAGGCGGCGGAGCGCTGGGCGGATACCACCTCGCTGATGTCGTCAAACACCACCAGGCGCGCGTCATGTGGCAGGGCCGCGCCACGCACCAGCAAGGTCAGCGTGGTCTGGTCATTGAGTTGCAGCTCGAAGGAATCCTGCCAGTGCTCGCGCTCGCCAGACTCGGGGCTCTGCAACTCGAAACGCTGCCAGATCGACTTGGCAAAGGCTTCCAGCGGCTCCAGTTCTTCCAGCCCTCGGCCCACATAGGCGGAGAGCGGCAGCCGCAGGATGCGTGTCGCCCCCGGGTTGACCGATTCAATGCGCTGATCGGCACCGAACACCAGAACGCCTGCGGTCAGGTTGTCCAGAATGGTTTGCAGGTGGGTACGAGCGCTTTCCAGTTGCGTCACGCTCTGATCGACCTGGGCGCGGGCATCGGCCAACTGCTGGGTCATGTCCGCAAAGGAGCGGGTCAACCCGCCCAGTTCATCGCGGGAGCGGAACACCGGCTTGGCCTTCAGGTCCCCGGTAGCCACTTCCCGCATGCCCTCGGCCAGCAGCAGCAGCGGCTGCACCAGCTGGTTGGACAGGGCGACTGCCAGCAGCAATGCCGCAAACACCGCCAGGATCAGCACCAGTGTCAGTGTGCCCAGGTACATGCGCCGCAGGCCATCCCGCAGCAGCGAGCGTTGCAGATACTCCTGGTTAGCCGCCTGCACATTCAGTGCATTGCTCACCACCTTGCCGCTGATGTTGCGCACCACCATGAGGTAGCGGTCGCTGTTGGTCAGTTGCAAGGCGCTGCTGGGCAGCAGGGCAATAGCGCGGATGCGGGCTTCACCCAACGCCGCCTGCTGTTCGTCCTCCAGCCCCTCCAGCCGGGACACGACCCCGTTGGCGCGGGCCTGGCTGAGCATGGTGGAGGTGGGGCGGTCTGGAATGCCGTCGGCATCACCGCCCGCAGCCAGCAGCACCTGGCCATTCCCGCCAAGCAGGGCCACACTGCGGGCCGACAACTGGTCTCGCAGCCGTTCCAGCGCCAGTGGAGCCAACGCACTGTCTTCCCAGCGTTCCGCCGCGCTGCGGGTGCGAGCGCTGAGTTCACTGCGCGCGTTGTCCAGCGTGTCCTGGCCCAGCGCCAGGCCCGCCTCCAGCGCACTCGCCAGCCGCTGGTCAAACAGGCTCTCGATGCTGCGGTTCACGAACTGGTAGGAGACCGTGTAGATCAGCACCCCCGGCACCACGCCGACAAATGCAAAGATGCCGGCCAGCTTCAGCAGCAGGCGGCTGCCGAAGCGCCCGCGCTTCACACGAAGCGCCAAGCGCGCGCCGGCCACACCAATGACGATGATCAGTGCGGTGGCCACCGCCACGTTCACCCAGAACAGCCAGACGTAGTGACGCTCCAGGAAGCCGCGCTGCGCGGTCGTGCTGATGGACAGCAGGAAGGCCAGCATGCCGCTGGCGCCCGCAATGGCCACCACCGAAATCAGCCAGGCCAGGCGTGCCGCTTTGGTCACAGGTGGGAGTCCTTCAGGGTCGGGTCCACGGGGGCAGGAACAGTCTGTCGCGGCGCAATGGGAGGTCGAGGCCTGTCAGGGCTGCGGTCGGTTGGGCGGCGGCGTGGCGGGCACATCCAGGTTGAGCTGCAGCAAGCGCTCCACCGACAAGGCCCATCCCTGCCCGGCACCCAGGCCAATCTGCATCGGACGGGGCAACTGACTGGTGTCGAGTTTGTAGCTGAACTCGACGTAATAGTGGCCATCGTCTTCGATGTCCTTGCCATCCGCCACCCGCCAGCCGGAAACACCGCGCAGGGAGGCCACGGCCTCGCCGAGCGTGTCATAACTCTGGTGCAGGCCGCCGGTGCTGACGCGGTATTGGCGGGTCAGGGGTTGCCAGGTCAGGCGCCAGGTGCGGGTGGCCTGGGCCACGCGGGCATCGCGCCAGTACCAGCGGTTGCGCAGCACCTGCACATCCGCCACGAAATAGATGGCCACGCCTTTGAGCAGTGCGTCTTCGGCGGGCTTGGGCAGCTCGAATCGGGTGCTGAAACTCAGGGCCAGGCCGTCTTCTGCCCGTTCGGCATTGAGCTGCTGCAGCGCCACGCCCTGCGCCAGCGCCCAGGCGTGCATGGCCAGCAGGGCGCCGACCAGGGTCAGGCGCCGCAGCCAGGAGCGCAGCGAAACGAACGGGCGGAAACAGGTCACGCGGAAGGCAACTTCTGGAGCAAGGCGTAGAAGAAGCCGTCGGTTACGGCCGCGCCGCCTCGCGGTGGGTCTTGCGAAGCATTGTCAGCGAGCGGAAGGAGGTGACCGGCTCCCCGCGCGAACTGACGCCACCGGGCGTCGCCATGGCGTTGCAAAAACGCGTCGATTTGATCCTGACCCTCCGCCTTGAAGACGGAGCACGTGGCATACAACAGCCGTCCGCCCGGCTTGAGCAAGGGCCAAAGGGCCTCCAGCAGTTCCGCCTGGATCTTGGCCAGGGCCGGGATGTCGGTCGCCCGGCGCAGCCAGCGCACGTCCGGATGGCGGCGCACGATGCCGGAGGCGCTGCAGGGAGCGTCCAGCAAGATGGCGTCAAAGGGCCGGCCATCCCACCACACCGCGGTATTGCGGGCATCTGCCGCCTTCACCTGGCCCTGAAGATGCAGGCGCTCCAGGTTCTGCTGCACACGCTCCAGGCGCTTGGCATCGGTATCCAACGCCAGGAGATCCAGGTGGTTGCCAGCCAATTCCTGCAGATGCGCCGTTTTGCCGCCCGGTGCAGAGCAGGCGTCCAGTACCCGTGCGCCATGGGCCAGCAGCGGCCAGGCCTCGCCTGGGGACAGGTCTTGTGGCTGCATCTGGCCCAGCAGCAGCGGGGCGGCGAGCTGGGCCGAGGCGTCCTGCACCGAGGCGTCCCCCTCGGAAAAGCCCGGCAGGGCCTGGACCGGCTTGGGTTCGTCCAGCACCAAGGCCTGGGTCCAGAGCTCACCGGCCGGGTGTGCCGAGATACCGGCCTCTGTCAGCCGTTGCTGATAGCTGGCGGTGCTGCCCTGCGCGGGGTTGACCCGCAGTGTCATGGGCGGGCGTTGCTGATTGGCGGCCAACAGCTCGGTCCAGACGTCCGGCCAGTCCTTTTGCAATTGCTCCTGCCACCACCGGGGGTGGTTCCAGGTGGCGATCGGGTCGTCTCGCTGTGCGTCGAGCAGCGCCTCGCGCTCGCGCAGGAAACGGCGCAGTACCGCGTTCACAAAACCGGCGCTTTTGGGCGAGCGCCGCCGGGCGGCTTCCACCGCCTGGTCCACCAGGGTATGTTCCGTGTAAGCAGTCTCGCCGGGCCAGAGCAACGCCAGGCCCGTCACCAGCAACGCGTCCACCCGCGGGGGCGGCGCCTTGGGGGCCAGGCGGGCCCGGACGGCCTGCACGGCGCCAAGCCGGCGCAGCACGGTGAAACTCAGGGCCTGGGCGCCGGGGCGCACGTCGGCAGGGCACCGGGCCAGCCAATCGGTCAGGGAATGCCCATCGCGGACGGCCTGGACGGCGTCTGCGGCAGCGCTCAACAGGCGGTGCAGCGGGGGAGAGGAGGCAGGGGCGGACAACACCGCTGCAGTTTAAGGGGTGGTGGGGTCGGTCGCCTGACGCGGGCGAACCTTGTTCCAACGCCCCGCATCTCGCAATGACTTGTATTTGCAGGGACAATCACTACGCAGGCTCGTGCCCCGACGGGTCTGCGCAGCGTTCCCTCAGGGTTCCTTTTTACCGACCTTTACCTACGGGACACGGCTCGTCCGCGCACCCACGATCCATGACAGGCACCCCCAACTTGAGCGCCGAGGCCCTGGCGGCTCTGCCGGCGTCCGAGCGAATCCGCTACCGACTGGTCAAAGCGCGTAAGCGCCATCATGCCAATGACAACATCGCGGATTTCGTAGAACCCGGCGAGCTCGACCAGCTCCAGATCGAGGTCCAGGCCAAGATGCAGGAGGTGCTGCAGGCGCTGGTGATCGATACGGACAGCGACCACAACACGCAGGAGACCGCCAAGCGCGTGGCGAAGATGTTCCTGCGCGAGGTCTTTGCCGGTCGTTATGACCAGGCGCCTTCGGTGACGGAGTTCCCCAACGCCGAGCGGCTCAATGAGCTGATGATCGTTGGCCCCATCACCGTGCGCAGCGCCTGCTCGCACCACCTCTGCCCCATCATCGGCAAGGTGTGGATCGGCGTGCTGCCCAATGAGCATTCCAACCTGATCGGTCTGTCCAAATACGTGCGCCTGACGGACTGGGTCATGAGCCGCCCGCAGATCCAGGAAGAAGCCGTCACCATGCTGGCCAACGAATTGCAGCAGCGCGTGCGCCCGGACGGGCTGGCCATCGTGATGGATGCCGACCACTTCTGCATGCACTGGCGCGGCGTGAAAGACATGGAATCCTCCATGATCAACAGCGTGATGCGCGGCGCCTTCCTGAAAGACCCCAACCTGCGGCGTGAATTCCACTCATTGATTCGCGGCAGGGACTGATCAACACCCCAAGGAGTTGCCATGCTTGTCCGCCTTGTTTATGCCAGCCGTGCTTCGCATGACCTGAGCCCGCATGACCTGCAGGACATCGTGCGCCGCTCGCGCGAGCACAACACCGAGGACGGCATCACCGGCCTGCTCTGCTTCTCCGGCGGCACCTTCATCCAGGTGTTGGAGGGGGCGCGCGAGCCGGTGAATGCCCGCTACAAGCGCATCGTGATGGATGAGCGCCACGACACACCCACCTTGATCGACTATGAGGAGATCTCGGAACGGCGCTTCGCCGGCTGGGCGATGGGGCAGGTGAACCTGCAGCGGCTCAACACGGCGCTGCTGCTGAAGTACGGGGAGACGCAGAAGCTCGATCCCTTCCGCATGACTGGCGCGGCGCTGACGGCGCTGTTTGACGAACTGGTCACGGCCGGCGCGATCGAATGTTCCGGACCTGAGAGTCGCTGACCGCCGCCGAAGGCCACCGAGGGTCGCTGGCCGCTGCTGATCACCGCTGAAGCAGTGCTGCGTCTCGTGGGGCTCACGCCAGCATGTCGCTCCACAAGGTGCGGGCCCAGTGCCAGGCGTAACGGGCCTCCAGCGCCGTCGGTCCGTCGGAGACACCGCCTGACCCGGGCACCGTCCGATAGGTCCGCTCCTGCGCCAGATAGCGATGCACGCTGGCCACGTGGATCACCTGCTCACCATCGACATGGCTGTAGCAGGTGTTGGTCAGCATCGGTTCTGCATCCGGCGCCTGGCCAGCCAATGCGCTGAGCACGGCGGCGGCGGCCACCTTGGCATGGGCATTGGCCATGTGCCCGCTCTTGGGCATGGCCGGCGCCACCTGGATGGCGTCGCCGATGATGTGCACGTCCGGCGCCACGGTGGAGGTGAAGGTCTGGTAGTGGATGGGGCACCAGCGGCCCGCCGCGGTCTCGCCTGCCAGCCCTGCCGTGCGTGCAATGGTGCCGGCGCGCATCGCTGGCAGCACATTCAGTACGTCCGCCCGCTCCGGTGGTTGCAGCTCGAAGCGCACCGAACCCCCTGGGTCACGCCCCGTCTCCACCGCCACGGCCTTGTGCAGCGGCCGGTATTCAAGGATGCCCGCGTAGCGCTCGGCCCAGATCTTCTTGAACAGCGGCCCCTTGGAGGTGATGTCCGGATTGGCGTCGAACACCAGCAGCTTGGCGCGCGGCTTGGCCTTCTTCAGCCAGGCGGCCACCACGCTGGCGCGCTCGTATGGGCCGGGGGGGCAACGGTAGGGCGCTTCGGGGATGGTGACTGCAAAGACGCCGCCCTCCGGCATGGCTTCGATCTGCCGCCGCAAGCTCACCGTTTCCGGCCCCGCCTTCCAGGCCTGAAGAATCTGGCCTGATTGATGGGCCGCCTGCAGCCCTTGCACACTGTCCCATTGCAGGTCGATGCCGGGCGAGACGATCAGGCGGTCATAACGCAGCGGGTCCCCGTGGGCCAGCAGGACCAGCCGCCGGGCGGTGTCGATGTGGACCACATGGTCGCGCACCAGCCGCACGCCGTGCTGCTGTTCCAGCGAAGCCAGCGGGCGGCTCAACGCATCAATGGATGTGAACCCGCCCAGCACGAGGTTGGACAGCGGGCACGACACAAATCCCGCCTGAGGTTCGATCAGCACCACCTCCAGTTGGTGGCCCGACCACAACCGCAGATAGCGCGCTGCGGTGGCCCCGCCGATGCCGCCGCCAATCACCACCACCCGGGCGGCACGCCAGCCTGTGTGGGCCTGTGCAGTCCCCCATGCGGCCGCAGCGGCACTGCCCAGCAGCCAATCGCGGCGCCGCATCATGGTTGTTCTCCTCGGCCTCGCCGATCGCCGGAGTGGTCTTGGTGCGCCCGCTGTTCGGAGGGCCTGGATGCCCCCGATGCGCCTCTCGCCTCACGTCGTGATGAACGTTGCGCGGCAAAATACTGCGCCAATGCCGTGATCTGGCCGTCGTCATAGCCCTTGGCCAGTTGCGGCATGACGGTTCCCGGGCGGGTGCCGTTCTTGAAGGCGCGCAGCATCGCCGCAAGCTCATCCGCCGGGCGTCCGGCCAAACCCGGGATGGCGGTGTCGGCGACGGCGTGGCCGTTGGTGCCATGGCAGGCGGCACAGGTGGCCGCCAGGGATTTCATGGCGAGGGGGATTTCATCGTGCAGGGCACGGTCGGTGGGGATGGCGGGAGTGTCCGCCCATGCCACAGGCGACAGCGCGGCCCACGCGCCCAACGCTCTCAACACCAGCGACCATCCCGCCTGTTCGAACATTGGCCCCTCCCTCGCGCCAGCCCCTGTGACGCTGAGCGAGTGTAGGAAAACCGCGAAGAGACGGCCAGGGCCTCGTCAGAGGCTGCGTGACTCTGAAAACCCGAAGAAGCTGACCAGCACCCGGGTGGGAAACTGCCGTACAGCCTCGTTGTAGTTCTGCACCGCCTGGTTGAACATCTGGCGGGAGAACGCCCGCTGACGGTCCACCAGCTTGAGTTCATCCACGATGCTGGAGAGTGCCGCATCCGACACCAGTTCGGAGTGATGCTCCACCAGCGAGATCAGCCGCGTCAACGCTGCGCCATGCACGGCGGAGGTGATGGCTAGCTGGGCAATCGGGTCGGCGGCATGGGGCTTGGTGCGCACGGCCAGGGTGGCGGCCTGCGCCTCGGCCTGAGCGGCGGCCAGTGCGTCGATGCTGGCCTGCTCACTGGGCAGCCGCTCGCGCAGATGGGCCAGCAGCGATTCGCCGAGCGCGGCCCGCCGGGTGAGGGCGTCGTCCAGCTGCCCGAAGGCCTTGCCGATCTCATTGCGCAGCAGCATCACCCGGTTGTAGGCGCCGATGCCCCAGAAGAGCAGCACCGCGCCGATGAACCACAGGCAACGTTCCCAGATCACGCTCACGATCGATCCTCAGCCGCGGGCCTTGGCCTGCATGAACGCCTCGTAGCCCTTGGCCCGCAGCTCGCAGGCGGGGCACTGGCCGCAACCCCAACCCCAGGCGTGACGGGTCTCGCGCTGGCCCAGGTAGCAGGTGTGGGTGTGTTCGATGATCAGCTCGTTGAGCGGTGTGCCGCCCAGCGCCTCAGTCAGGGCCCAGGTCTGGGCCTTGGTGATGAACATCAGCGGCGTTTCCACCGTCATGGGCGCGTCCAGGCCCAGGCTCAGAGCCACCTGCAGCGCCTTGAGCGTGTTGTCCCGGCAGTCCGGGTAGCCGGAGAAATCCGTCTCGCACATGCCGCCCACCAGCACGGAGGCGCCGCGGCGGTAGGCCAACGTGGCAGCGAAGGTCAGGAACAGCAGGTTGCGCCCCGGCACAAAGGTGTTGGGCAGGCCGTTGGCCTGCAGCTCGATGGCGCGTTCCTGCGTCAAGGCGGTGTCCGAGATCTGGCCCAGCAGGCTCAGGTCCAGCAGGTGGTCTTCGCCCAGCTTGCCGGCCCATTGCGGGAACTGTGCGGTGATCTGCTGGCGCACGGTCTGGCGGCAGTCCAGTTCGATGCGGTGGCGCTGGCCATAGTCGAACCCCAGCGTCTCCACCTCGGCGAACCGGTCCAGCGCCCAGGCCAGGCACGCGGTGGAATCCTGGCCGCCGGAAAACAGCACCACGGCCTTGCGGCTGGAGGCGATGACGGCGTTGGGGGGTGTCAGGGGGAGGGATGCGTCGGACATGGGGAGCGGAGTTCAGGGCGTGCCAGGCCAGAAGTGTGCCAGGGCTGCGCCCGCAACGCTGCGATGCTCGCCCCCGGCAGCAACTCCAGGTAACGGACCCGGCCGGAGCCGCCTCTGCGCACCAGAGCGCGCCGAACGCACGCAGCGTCGTTCAAGCGGGGCTCTGGTTAGGAAAGAGGGCCACCGCCGGGCCGCCCCAAGGTGGCCCGCAGTCCCCTTGGGGGGCGGATGGACGGGCCTTTGGCCCGAACAGCCGGGGGCTACTGTCTTGTTTCACCTTGGCCGAGGACGATCCATTTCATCGAAGTGAGACCTTCGAGGCCGACGGGACCGCGGGCGTGGAACTTGTCCGTCGAGATGCCGATCTCGGCCCCCAGCCCATATTCGAAGCCATCGGCAAAGCGGGTGCTGGCGTTCACCATCACGCTGGCGGAATCCACCTCGCGCAGAAAGCGCATCGCGTTGGCATGCAGCGTGGTCAGGATCGCGTCGGTGTGGTGCGAGCCATGGTGGTTGATGTGGGCGATGGCTTCGTCCAGGCTGTCCACCACCTTGATGCTGATGATGGGCGCCAGGTATTCGGTGCCCCAGTCTTCCTCGGTGGCCAGTGCCAGCTTGGCGTCCGGCACTTCCAGCAGGGCCGCAAAGGCCTGCGGGCAGGCACGCATCTCCACCCCCTTGGCGGCAAACAGCCGGCCGATGCGGGGCAGGAAGGCGGCCGCCTGATCGGCATGCACCAGCAGCGATTCGGTCGCATTGCAGGGGCTGTATTTCTGGGTCTTGGCGTTTTCCACCACCACCAGCGCCTGTTCCAGATCCACCTGGGCGTCCACGTAGCAGTGGCAGTTGCCGTCCAGATGCTTGATCACAGGTACGCGGGCGTCGCGGCTGATGCGCTCAATCAGGCCCTTGCCCCCGCGCGGGATGATCACGTCCACGGCATCGGGCATGGCGATGAGCAGGCCCACGGCGGCGCGGTCGGTGGTGTTGACCAGTTGCACACCTTCGGCGGGCAGACCCGCTTCTTCCAGGCTTTGCGCCACCAGGGCGGCCAGGGCCAGGTTGCTGTGCAAGGCCTCGGAGCCACCCCGCAAGATGCAGGCGTTGCCACTCTTGATGGCCAGGGAGGCCGCCTCGATGGTCACATTGGGGCGGCTCTCGTAGATCATGCCGAACACGCCCAGCGGCACCCGCATCTGGCCCACACTGATGCCGGTGGGGCGACGCTTCACGCCGGTGATCTCGCCGACGGGGTCCGGCATGCTGGCGATCTGTTCGCAGCCTTGTGCCACCGTGTCCAGTGTCTTGGCGTCCAGCCGCAGGCGGTCTACCAGCGGGGCGGCCAGACCGGCTTCGCGGGCGGCACTCAGGTCGCGCTCATTGGCGGCGGCCAGGGCCGGGCCACTCTCGCGCAGGCGGCGGGCCAGCGCCAGAAGGGCGTTGTTCTTGGCAGCAGTCGGTGCGGCGGCCATCAACGTCGCGGCGCGACGTGCGGCCTGGCCCACGCTGGTCATGTAGGCAACGAGGTCGGTCATGGTGCGATTCTGAACCAAGCTGGGACTGGCCTGCCCATCGAATCCCACCACCCCACCCTTCGCGGGGCCGGGTCGGGCGCCCGGCGGCGTTGCAAATCCTCGCCATAGCGCTGCTATGGCTGCGGTTTGCGCCTTGCCGGACACCCGACCCGATCCCGCGACCGAGCGGCATGAGCGAGTGTCCGGCCCCAGGACCGTTACGGCTTGGGGGCGGCGGGTACCGCGGCGGGGAGCAGGGCGCCGTTCACGTCACGCACTTCGAGCGGTGTGCGGCCCCAGGTTTGCAGCTGCGGCAGCACCTTGGACTTGTCGCCCACGGCCACCACGATCAGGCCGGTGGGATCGACATAGGTGCGCGCCGCCTGCAAGGCGCTGGCCGCCGTCACGGCGCTGTACTTGCGCGGCAGCGAGGTGATGCTGTCGGCCGGCTGGCCCACGGCCCACTCGCTGGCATAGGTGGACGCCACCACGCGATTGGTGTCGAACAGGCCGGGCAAGGCCAGCAACTGCGCGTTGCGGACCCGGTTCAGCTCGGCCGCACCCATGGGCTTGGCGCGGATGCCGTCAATCTCCTTGAACATGTCGCTCAGGGCCGGACCCGTCACATCGGTGCGCACGCTGCCCCGGATGCCAAAGGTGCCGCTGTCACGGTTCAGCGAGAAGCCGGAGTAGATGCCATAGGTGTAGCCCTTCACCTCACGCAGCTGCGTGTTGATGCGCGACGTGAAAAGACCGCCCAGCGCTGCGTTCATCACCTTGATGTCGGTCGCCACCGGCACGCCAGCCTTCGGGCCGGGCGACACCACGGCCAGCGCCGTCTGCGGCGAACCCGGCTTGTCCACCAGCACCACACGGGCAGCCACCGGGCGGGCCGGTGCGGCGTTCACCGTGGGGGCGGCCGACGTCGGCTTGACCCAGCCGCCGAACAACTTCTCGGCGAGCGGCCGGAGTTCGGCTTCGGTCAGGTCACCAGCGACCACCAGGGCCGCCTCGTCCGGCCGGTAATGAGCCTGCCAGAACTGGCGCAGCGCCACCGTGTCCGTGGCCGCGATCGAGGCTTCCGTGCCCAGGCCATTGGCAGCCAGCGGATGGCCGTCGCCGTACACCACGCGGTTGCCGACCAGGGAGGCCACCGCCGGCGCCTGTTCGCGCTGCTGGGCCAGGGCGGCCAGGCGCTCGCCCTTCAGGCGGGCGACCTCGGTCTCGGCAAAGGCCGGGTTCTGCGTCACATCGGCCAGCAGGGCCAGGCTCTGCGCAAAATTGGTCTTGAGGCTGCTGACCTCCACGCGGGCCTCGTCACGGCTGGAGCTGCTGGTCAGCGTGGCGCCCAGGTTGCCGGATTCATCGGCAATCTGCTGTGCACTGCGCGATTGCGTGCCCTGCTGCAGCATGGCGGCGGTGAAGCTGGCCAGGCCCGGCTTGTCCGCCGGGTTGGTGGTCTGGCCGGCATGAACCACCAGCGTGGCACTGGCCAGCGGCAGGCCAGGGTTGGCCACATGGATCACCGTCAGGCCGTTGGCAAGGGTGAATCGGTGGCCGTCCGGCAGCGACAGCGCCTTGGCCTTGCCCCCCTTGGGCTGCTGGTGGCGCCAGGCGGCGTCCGCGTTCAGCGATTCCCGTTCGTTCTTGCCCGCCTTGGTGGGCGCCGGGGGCGTCGCCACTTCAGCGGCCAGTTGCTGCTCGCCCGGTGTGGCGTAGATCACCACGCGGGACTGCTTCTTGAGCTGCTGCGCCGCCACGTCACGCACCTGCGCACCGGTCATGGCCTGGTAACGGCCCAGGTCCTTGGCGATGTAGTTGGGGTCGCCCGCCTGCTGGTTGTAATAGTTGATCTGGTCCGCCAGGCCCTGCAGCTTTTCCAGCCGGGTCAGCAGACCGGTCTCGATGGCTGCACGGGCACGGGCCATTTCCTCGGGCGTGGGCGGGTTCTGGGAGATGTCGGCCACGGCGTCGTCCACCAGCTTCTCGATCTCCTCCAGCGACTTGCCCGGCCGGGCCACGATCTCGATGTTGAACACCGAACCCAGGGACAGCGAGTACTGCTGCACCGACACGGACTGGGCAAGCTGCTTGTCGTAGACCAGCGTCTTGTAGAGCCGGCTGGACTTGCCGCCGCCCAGCACATGCGAGGCCACGTCCATTTCCGCATCACCAGGCTGGAACACGGCGGGGGTTTGCCATGCGATGTTCAGACGCGAGAGTTCGATCCGGTCGGTCACCGCAATGCGTTTCTCTTCGGTGATCTTCGGCTGCGCCACCTGCACCGGCGGTACGGCTTCACCGGCCTTGAGGGGCCCGAAATACTTCTCCACCAACTTGCGCGCGTCCGCCGGGTTGAAGTCGCCCGCCAGCACCAGCGTGGCGTTGTTGGGCCGGTAGTAGCGGCGGGCAAAGGCCTTCACGTCACGCAGCTGGATGGACTGGATATCCGCATGCGAGCCGATGACGGAGGCGTAATAGGGGTGATCTTCCGGATACAGCGCGTGGAACAGGGCTTCCTCGACGATGCCGTAGGGCCGGTTTTCCACGGATTGGCGGCGTTCATTGCGCACCACGTCCTGCTGGTTGGCCAGGGAGACCGAATCCACCTCGTCGATCATGTAGCCCAGCATGTCCGACTTCAGCCACAGGCCCAGCTCCAGCTGGTTGGAGGGCAGCGTGAAGAAATAGTTGGTGCGGTCGAAATCGGTGGAGCCGTTGGAGTCGGTGCCCCCCGCGGCATCAATGATCTGGTCCGCCTGGCCGCGCGGGATGTGGCGGGTGCCGGCGAACATCAGGTGCTCGAAGAGGTGGGCGAAGCCCGTCTGGCCCTTTGCCTCGTTGCGGGGCCCGGCATGCACCCACAGGTTGAAGGCCACCAGCGGCAGGCGGTGGTCTTCCACCAGGATCACCTCGAAGCCGTTGGCCAGCTTGACCTTCTCCAGCTTGACCTGCAGCGTGCCGCCATCGGTCGTGATGGCACTGCCGGCGCCCGGGGGCGTGGCGGCCCAGGCGGTGGCGGCAGCCAGGCCCCCGACGTTCAGGGCGGCCCAGACAGCCAGAGTCAAGGTCTTGATGCGCATGGCGTGTATCCCTGTGGGATAGGAAAAATGTCGATGGGCGCACCCTACACAGGGTGGCGCCGGCTCACAAGTGCGGGAAGCTCATGTGGACATGGGCAACCGGCAGGTTCAGCGCCCCAGCCAGACCGGAATGGCCAGCCAGATCGGCGCGGTGACGGCAAACAGCAAGGTCGCCACCACCACCGCGCCGGAGGCTTCGCGCTCCAGCGTGCGGTAGCGCTGCGAGAACATCATGGCATTGGAGCCCGGTGGCAGCGCCGCCATCATGACGATCACCGCCAGCCCCAGGCCGGACAGGCCGAAGAGCCAATGCGCCACCACCAGCACCAGCGTGGGCAGAAGCAGCAGCTTGATGGCGATCAGCCCCAGCATCTCCCGCCATTCGGTGGGCCAGCCGTAATAAGAGAGCGACATGCCGATGAGCACCAGGCACAGCGGCACCACGGCGCTGCCCAGCATCTGCAGCACCTCGTCCAGCACCCGGGGCAGCGCCATCCCGGTCAGATTCCAGGCAAAGCCGGCCAGCACCGGCAGCACCACCGGATGGATGATGGTGTTGCGCATGGTGACCAGCAGCGTGGACATCAGGCTGGCCCCGGTGGCGTGATGGCGGGCCAGGTCGGACTCCACCAGCACGGTGGCGATGGTCAGCAGCGTGAGGGAATGCAGGCTGACGATGGTGATGTGCACCGCCAGGCCGTCCTCGCCGAACACGCCGGCCACCAGCGGCACCCCCACCTGTAGCGTGTTGCCAAAGCTGGCCGTGATGCTGCGCACCGCCGGCACGGCAGGGTTGGCGGGCCTGCGAGCCCGCTGCCAGAGGTAGACCCCCAGCAGCGCCACCACGACGGGGGCAAAGAAGGCGGCGATGGTCAGCCACGGCAGGGTGTCGAAATCCACCCGCGCCGTGGTGCGGAACATCAGTGCCGGAACAAACAGATAAAAGGCCAGGTTGGACAGCACGCGCGCGGGGTCGTTGTCGCCACCCGCCTTGCCCAGCCAGCGCATGTGTCCGACAAACCAGCCCATCGCCGAGGCGATGAAGATCGCCAGCAGCTTGGAAAACAAGATGCCTGTCATGGGCCAAAGTATGCCGGTGGCACGCGCCCGGCCCGGGCGGGCGCCGCACATGGGTGTTCGTCAGTGAAGCGGCGGTGCCTGCCCGGGGCCTCAGGACGCCAGCGGCAACTCCAGGGCGAAGCTGAAGCGGCTGCCGTGGGACGGCTGGGTCTCGACGTCGATCGTGCCGCCCATCAACCGGACCAGTTGCTGGCTGATCGCCAGCCCCAGCCCGGTACCACCCGCGCGACGGGTCTGGTCCGCCACCTGTTCGAAGGGCTGGAACAGCCGGCGCATCTGCTGCGGCTCCATGCCGATGCCGGTGTCGGTGACCGTGAAGCGCAGCACGATGCTGCTGGGGCCCCTGGCGACCAGATCCACCGTCAGCCCAACCCGGCCGGTGTCGGTGAACTTCACGGCGTTGGAGAGCAGGTTGAGCAGTACCTGCCGCAGGCGCTGGCCGTCGGCGCGCACGCGGGCGGGCAGCTCCGGGTCCAGTTCGACATCAAAGGCCAGACCTTTTTCTGCCGCGCGGGGCCGCATGGATTCGCTGCACATCTCCAGCAGCGCCCGCAGGTCCAGCGGGTTGAGCTGCAGCGTGAGCTTGCCGGCTTCGATGCTGGCGACGTCCAGCAAGTCGGTGATCAGCACCAGCAGGTGTTCGCCCGATTCCCGCATCAGCCGGATCTTGGACTGCTGGCTCTCGGTGAGCGATTTGTCCATCTGCAGCAGCTGCGCAAACCCCAGGATGGCGTTGAGCGGGGTGCGGAACTCATGGCTCATGGTGGCCAGGAAGCGGCTCTTGGCCTGGTTGGCGGTTTCTGCGCGCTGCTTGGCCTGGGAGAGCTCCACGGTGCGCTCGGTCACCAGGTCTTCCAGGTGGTCCCGATGCTGACTCACTTCCTGCTCGGCCAGGCGGCGCTGGGTGATGTCGCTCACCAGGCCCTCGATCCGGGGCTCGCCGCCGTCCTGGACCAGATGCAGGCTGAGTTCCATCCAGAGGTCGCGCCCGTCCCGCGTGGTGACCAGCAGCGGCACCTGCTGCAGCAGGCGGTGGCGTTCCAGCGCGCGGGCGAGGCGGCGGTATTCGTCGTGCTCGATGCGCACGGCCCGGCGCAATGTCAGGCGCTGGGCCTGCGCGGGGCTGTGCATGCCCAGCATATGGGCCAGGGCCTTGTTGATGCGCAGCAGCCGGCCCTGGCTGTCCGCCTGGAAGATGCCTTCCGCCGCATTCTCGAAGAGGCTGCGGTAACGCTGCTCGCTGTCGCGCAGGCCTTCGGCGAACTCATGCAGCTTGGTGCTCATGGCGTTGAGCTGGTCGGTCAGGTCGCCAATTTCGTCGGAATGCTCGGGCGTGATCTGCGCGCCCAGCTCCCCGCTGGCCACCCGCTGCGCCAGGCCGCGCAGCCGCGACACCGGGCGTTCCACCAGCCGGCGTACCAGCACATAACTGGTCAGGCCGATGGCCAGCAGCACGGTGGCCAGCAGGCTGGCCACCAGCCTGCGGGTTTCCCCCACGCTCTGGTCAATGTAGGCGCGGGTGTAGACGATGCTGGCCCGCCCCAATGCACCGGCCGGGCCGGTGTCCACACCGGCGCGATGGCTCAGCTCGAATTCCATGGTGGCGGGGCGGACGGCAGGGTCGGTGCGTTCACGCCGCAGCGTCTCCAGGCCGGGTGCGGTCAGCTCGATGGAATGCACCTCGGGGTCGGCCATGACCGCATCCAGCAGCTCGGAGAGTGCGGCGCCGTCCAGGTTCCAGACCGGCTCGGCAAAACCCCGAGCGACCAGTTGGGCCATGCGCCGCTGGCGCTCCAGCAGCTCGGCGTCGAGTTCTCGCTCGTGGCGGTTCACCCAGTAGAGGCCGATGAGCCCCACCAGGATGGTCGCGCTCAGGCTCAGCGCGGCCACCAGCCGCGTCTGGATGCTCAGCGTCGATCGACCCATGCACTCTCCTGATGCCCGAAGCGCAGTGTCGCAAAAAAAACCGGGCTTCCGGAGGTTCCCGGTGAGTTCGGGCCAGGTGTCCCGAAAGCGGGCTGTTGCTACGGCTTCGATCCGCTGAAGGACGCAGCCTGAACGGTGGGGGGCGATAGGGTCGGGATGGGCTCGGTGGGGTCTGCGTCGTACAGAGTCACGAGTTCCAAGATCGGCACGGGCGCCAGCGGGGCCGGCGCTGATGCGACATCGCTGGCGAGCAACAGGCTGAGACTGGTCAACGGCAGGTCCTGGAGGTCCTCGATACAGGGGGTGTCCGCCGAAGGACTGCTGGTGGGTAAGCTGAGCGCGTGCAGCGTCGGTATGCATCCGTGAGGGATGATTGGCCTCTCAGGTTTTTCCTTGTTAACGACAAGCTGACCTCCCGAGTGGTGCATGAAGAGACCACGAGTCGCTGGCGCCGCCGATCGCGCCGGCATAGGAGGAAGGAGTCCATGCAAGAAAAGCACGGCTGCTCGAAGGTCGGTCAACCCACGCTCGCAGGTCTGTGGCGTGCTGGCGATCTGGAATCGGTCGAGAGCCTCATTGAAGGGCTGGGTGTCGCGGCCGATGGCCGTCTGCGGATCCAACCGAGTCAATATTTCAGAGCCAGCGTTCTTGAGATCCCGCCATTCGCGCAGCAGCTGAGTGTGGTCAGCGTCTGGCAATTCCCGTCCCAGGCGATTCATCGCGTGGATGGAACCGGTGAGTTGGCGCAACAAGTCCTTCGTCTCCTGCAACTCATTTAGCTCAAATGGTGTCGAATTCAGACACTTCAGAAGCTTGTCCTGAATCTCCAGGACTCCCTCCAGCCTTGTCGACAGCAATCCCGCCAAGTCGAGCGGTTTTTTCTGAATGGCCTCCATCAGCGAGTGAACGGCCTTCATGGCGTTATCCAAGAAATGTAAGCAGTCCTCCCGATTGTTGAGCCGTGAGAGCTCCACAAGGCCGGTGGGACAAAACCGAGAGGCTTCGGATGCCGACGATGATGCCCACCCGGTGAACAGTGGCGCGGAAGATGCTCCAAGAGGTGTGAAGCTCAAGGTAGTTCCTCATATCAAAACCATGACGGGGGTCAGTCAACCCGAAGGCCGGTTCAGATCGTCAGATCGCGGAGACTCCTTCCGCCTTGCCCGGGCCGTGCTCCCGCCCGCCTCAGCTCGTTTCGTTCTTGGGCGTCGCCAGGCTTGTCGCCGTCGGAGACGGCTGCAGGGAGGTATCTGGCATTGCGGAGTCGTTGATGAAATCGATCAGTCCGAACGATCCCATGTCAGCGGCTTCCATCAACGGATCGAGGTCGTTGGACGATCCGTGCGCGGGAGACGAGCCCGTTGACTTCCAGCCGACCGTGGCAACGGGTGCCGATGATGTTGAGGCCGCACGGCGACCGCGTTTCGCAGTGGTGGTGGGCCCTTCGCAAGCGCTGGGGGCATTTGATGGCCGGGTTCTTCCCGTCTTCCTGGTGACCCTGGCGGGCGCTTCGGCGATATCGGGGTCTGTCGATGTGGGTGTGACCGTCGCAGATGAGGCCGTTGTTGAGGCCTGGGCGCGGTCCAACAGTTTCATGTATTCATGGACGGAGGCGAGGGTTTCCTCCTTGCTGGTGGATTCGCTGCGGCCGTGTGATATCGGCAGGGGCAAGGGCAGGGGTAGGGATAGAGGTTGGTCTGCGGTGGGCGCAGACTCTGACGTTCCCCGCTTGACGAGGGCGGCGAGCAGGGGTGGTTGCGCGCTGGGAGTGAGCCGAGGCAGCGGGACCGAGGGCAGCTGAGAGAGGGCGCGGTGGCTGCGCCACTCGGCTGGCGGCCGCTGTTCAAGGGCGATCCGTTCGTGGCAGAGCAGTAGCAACTGAAGCAGGAGTTCGAGATCCTCGCTCGCACTGATGCGGTGGAACTTCCCCTGCAGTTCGTCAAGAAGCGTTTTGCATTCGGCCGTACCGGAAGAAGGGGGCAACTTCTCAAGGGTCCTGGCCGCGGACGTCATCTCCTCGGACCAGCGCCGAAGGATCAGGATGTGTTGGTGCGCTGGGAGGTTCGCCAGCATGTGGCAAGTGGCGTCTGTCGCATCGCGGTGCATGCGAAGCAGCTGTCTCACAGGCGCCAGTTCCTCCTCGCGGCGAGGCAGCTTCGCCAGATCAGTCAGCAGTTTCGTCTGCAAGGCGAGGATCCAATCGACCTTCTTGTTCAGCAACTCCTGCAGCTCCGCGCGCTGGGAGGGGATCTGCTTCATGAGCGCCCTCAATGCGGCCTGCAATGTACCGACCGCGTCGTTGCATTGGCGCAGGTCGGCCGTGCTCCATTCATCCACGGCCAGGCTGTGTCTGGTGGCTGGCGCCAGCTCGCTCCCTGACGTGGGTTGCCACCCACCCGTGGCGGACGTGGCAAAGCTGGCCGTGGGGCCTGTGGGAAAGAAGCTCATGGGTCCGCTGAGAAGTTGAGGAAACCAGTCAGTCGGACCTAACGCCGTATCGGATCGCTCAGGACTTGGCGGTGGCCTTCTTGATGGCGACTTTCTTGGCGGCAACCTTCTTGGCCGCCACCTTCTTCGCAGGTGCTGTCGCCTTTTCTGCCGCCGTTTCTGTCGCCTTTTCCTCTGTCGGCGCAGCGGCCGCCTTGGCGGCGGCGCCTGTCTTGCGGGCCGGTGCACCCTTGGCTGCACGAGGTTCGAACTCGAACACCACCTTGCCTTCCTTGCGGTCGTAGGTGAGGAAGGCCTTGAACTTGCGTCGTGTCTTGTTGGAGACGAAGTTCTCCAGCAGATCCGTCTTGCCGTGCTCCAGCAGCTTGCTCATCTGGGCCGCCTCGATGGGCTGCTGCAGGATGATCTTGCCGCTCTTGAAGTCGCAGGTGATGTTGGCTCCCACCGCATGCTCGCAGAGATAGTTGGCGCCGTGGTCGAAGACGCGGCCGTTGCACTTGGGGCAATGGCCCAGCGGCGTCTGGCCACTGAAGTCCACCGGCTCGCCCGATTCCTCGGCCTTGCGGGCGTCCTCGCCGAAGTCGAACTCCAGCTTCCAGTTGTCGATCTCCGAATCGAACACCAGCGCCAGTTCGGCCGTGAACGGCCAGCCGGCCTTGGACCGGAAGCCCTCCAGCGGGCCGACCTTCTTGTCCCGCAGGAAGGTTTCCACCTCCGGCAGCTCGAAGCTGCGGCCGCCCGGGATCTTGGGAATGGAGAAGCCGCATTCGTCGCCGTTGCCGGTCTTGCCCACGCAGGTGAAGCGGCGATAGTTCTCCTTCACCACGCCACCGCACTTGGGGCAGGGGGTCTTGAGGGTGGCGTAGTCGCCGGGAATGGTGTCCCGGTCGTATTCCTTGGCCTTTTGCACCACGCGCTGGGTCATGGCGGCGATCTCGGCCATGAAGGCCTCTCGCTTGAGCCGGCCCTTCTCCATCTCGGAGAGCTGGTACTCCCAGTTGCCGGTCAGCTCCGGCTTGGTCAGCTCCTCCACACCCAGGCCCCGCAGCAGCGTCATCAGCTGGAAGGCCTTGGCGGTGGGGATCATCTCCCGGCCTTCACGCAGCATGTACTTTTCCGCGATCAGCCCTTCGATGATGGCGGCACGGGTGGCCGGCGTGCCCAGGCCCTTTTCGCCCATGGCCTCGCGCAATTCGTCGTCGTCCACCAGCTTGCCCGCGCCTTCCATGGCGGAGAGCAGCGTGGCTTCGGTGTAGCGGGCGGGCGGCTTGGTCTGCAGCGCCTTCACGTCGGCGCTTTCGGTGCGGACCATCTCACCCGGCGCCACCGGCACCAGCATGGCACCACTGGTACCCGGCTCGGCGTTCTCGTCGGTGGCTTCCTTGCCGTAAACGGCCTGCCAGCCCGGCTTGACCAGCACCTTGCCGTTGGTCTGGAAGCTGAAGGACTTGCCCACCGCCTTCACTGTCGAGATGCGGGTGGTGACCTGGAACTCGGCCGGCGGGAAGAACACCGCCAGGAAGCGCTTCACCACCATGTCGTACAGCTTGGCCTCGGCCTCGGTGAGGCTGGAAGGTGCCTGCAGCGTGGGGATGATGGCAAAGTGGTCCGACACCTTGCTGTTGTCGAAGACCTTCTTGGTCGGCTTGATATAGCCGTTGGCCAGGGCGGTCTGCGCGTGGGGGGCCAGGGGGCGCAGAGGGCCGGGCATGTCAGAGGTGGCAATCATCTGCGCGGTCTGCTTCGCGACGCTGAGATAGTCCTCGGGCAGGTAGCGGGAGTCGGTCCGGGGGTAGGTCAGGACCTTGTGCTTTTCATACAGGGCCTGGGCCAGGGACAGCGTGGTCTTGGCCGAGAAGCCGAAGCGCGAGTTGGCCTCGCGCTGCAGCGTGGTCAGGTCATACAGGCCCGGGCTGGCCTGGGTGCTGGGCTTGGACTCTTCCGTCACGGTGGCGGGCTGGCCCCGCACGGCGGCGGCAATGGCCTCGGCCTCGGCCGCCGTCCAGACGCGGTCCGCCCGCAGCTCGGGGTCTTGCTCGTTCTTCTTCCAGGCGGTGTCGAACCATTTGCCTTCGTACTGGCCGGCGACCGCATCGAAGGTGCCGCGGATTTCCCAGTAGTCCCGGTAGACGTGCTTGCGGATCTTCTCCTCGCGTTCCACCACGATGGACAGCGTGGGCGTCTGCACCCGGCCCACGGTGGTGAGGAAGAATCCGCCGTCGCGCGAGTTGAAGGCGGTCATCGCGCGTGTGCCGTTGATGCCCACCAGCCAGTCGGCTTCGGAGCGGCAGCGGGCGGCGTCGGCCAGCGGCAGCATCTGCGCGTCGCTGCGCAGGCCGTCAAAACCGTCGCGGATGGCCTGCGGCGTCATGGACTGCAGCCACAGGCGAGACACCGGTTTCTGGATGGGCGTCTTGGCCGAGCCGGCGTACTGCACGATCAGTCGGAAGATCAGTTCACCCTCGCGCCCCGCGTCACACGCGTTGATCAGCGTGGTCACGTCCTTGCGCTTGATCAGCTTCACCAGCGCGTTCAGCCGGCCCTTGCTCTTGTCGATCGGGTTGAGATCGAAATGCGGGGGGATCACCGGCAGGTGGGCGAAGCTCCACTTGCCGCGTTTGACGTCGAACTCTTCCGGTGCCTTGATCTCCACCAGGTGGCCCACGGCCGAGCTGACGATGTACTGGTCGTTTTCGAAGTACTCGTCGTGCTTGTCGAATTTGCCCGACTGCGGGGTCAGGGCACGGACGATGTCCTGCGCCACCGAGGGCTTCTCCGCGATCACCAATGCCTTGCTCATGTGCTCTTGCTTCTTTCCTGTCGAAGGCGGCGTCGGAACGTCCGGAACGCCTGCCTACAATCCGGCCTCGCGCGTACACGCGCGCGCACCCATGATTTCAATGTAACGGACTCGCCCCATGCCGCAACAAAGCCCCGCCAAGCGTCCGCCCACCGAGGGCGTCACGCCCGACGCAGCCCCACAGGGTAACCGCGCCAAGGCCGGGTCCGCACGAAGCACCCGCATCCAGGTCCGGGCCTCGGGGGTGCACGGCCGTGGCGTGTACGCCGTGGCCGACCTCCAGGCCGGGGAACAACTCATCGAATACAAGGGCGAGCGTATCGACTGGGACGAGGCCCTGCGCCGCCATCCGCACGACCCTTCCCAACCCGACCACACCTTCTACTTCCATCTGGAGGGGGGCGATGTGATCGATGCGGCCGTGAACGGCAACAACGCGCGCTGGATCAATCATGCCTGCACCCCCAATTGCGAGGCGCGGGAGCACGAGGGGCGGGTTTTCATCCATGCGCTGACGGATATTTCGCCGGGCGAAGAATTGTTTTACGACTATGGTCTGATCATTGACGAACGCTATACCGCCAAACTGAAAAAGCGGTTTGAGTGCCGTTGCGGGAGCCCGAGCTGTCGTGGCACGATGCTGGCGCCAAAGCGTTAAATTCGCGCTGGCCTCTCCCTCACACCCTATCAAGCACCGGTCCTTCCTCCAACCGCTCTCAAGCCGCTGTACCGGAACACCGGGACGACCAAGACTCTTTCTCGTGGCGATGCAAGAACATCAACAGTGGGGCGTTGAAGCCCTGTGGCAAGACCTGGAGCCGCTGCTGCCCGGCCTCAGCATCGAGGTGCTGGCCCGGGTGGAGTCGACCAATGCCATCCTGGTGGATCGGGTTCGGCGTGAGCATGCCACGCGCACGCATCAGCAGGGCGATGGACGCACAGCTGATGCCCGAGGCGACGCACGCGGGGAGGGGCGCCATGACGGACGCAGCGATTTCCGTGCGGGCGACTCCCGCGAATCCCGTCCGTACGGCCGTCGCCAGCACGATCTGCATCCCTGCCTGCTGGTAGCCGAGCATCAGACCCACGGCCGTGGCCGCCAGGGTCGAAGCTGGCACAGCACGGCTGGCGCCTCGCTCACCTTCTCGATTTCGCTGCCGCTGGAGGTTTCGGACTGGTCCGGCCTGTCACTGGTGGTGGGGACGGCCGTTGCCGAGGCCCTGGACCCGCAAGGGCAGCGCCTGCAGCTCAAATGGCCCAACGATCTCTGGCTGGATGAGCGCAAGCTCGGCGGCATCCTCATCGAAACCGTGCCGGCGGGTAGCTCGCGCATGGCGGTGATCGGCGTGGGTCTGAACATCTCGGACCGCGCCCGCGTGGCCGATTCCCAGCTCAACACCGGCTTTGCCGCCTTGCAGGAACTGGTGCCGGACATCACGCCCCCGCAAGCGCTGGCCCGTCTGGCGCCCGCGTTGCTGCAGGCGCTGGCCGGTTTCCCGTCCACGGGTTTCGGGGCCTGGCGGGAACGTTTTGCCAGCCGCGACCTGCTGCAGGGCCGGCCGGTCACCGCCGGCGTCCTGGAAGGAACGGCCGCGGGCGTGAGCGAACGCGGCGAGTTGCTGGTGCAGACCGCGCAGGGCCCGCAGGCCGTGACCGGTGGCGAAGTCAGCGTGCGCCTGGGCGGCACGCCCGGCGCGCCGGCAGGTCAGGGGTGAGCCGCTGATGTTGCGCGCCATTGTTGTCCTGCTTCTCATCGTCAACGCGCTGTTCCTGGCCTGGCATCAGGGTTGGATGTCCACCGGGGCGGCCGCGCCATCGCGGCTGGAGCAACAGGTCCGGCCGGAACAGCTGAAACTGCTCGGCCAAAAAGCCGCGACCCAGTTGAGCAAGGTGGCCTGCGTGGAACTGGGCCCGCTGGAGACTGACGACGCGTTGCGCCAGACCACGGCTTTGCTGACCCGCTCCGGCGTGCCCAATGGCGCCTGGGAAGCCCAAAGCACGGCATCGGGCGGGACCTGGGCGCTGGCCACCATCAAGATGCCCAGCAAGGAATTCCAGGCCCGCAAGGAAGACACCTATCGCAGCGCACGCATTGCGTTCGAGCCGTTGCAGGGTTTCCCGGACGAGCAGCCGACGCTCGTGCTGAGCCGCCATGACAGCGAGGCCGCTGCGCAGGCGGCCCTGGACGGCATGAGCAAGCGCAACTACAAGGGGCTGCGGGTGTTGCGCTTGCAGGCGCCCACCCAGCACACCACGCTGCGCTTGCCGCGGGTGGACGGGCTGCAACTGGCCCGGTTGGATGCCGTGGCCAATCCACCCTGGGGCGCCAACCGCAAGAGCTGTGAAGTAGCGGCGGCATCGCCCGCAGGCGCACTGGTTGCAAGCGCACCCGCCGTCGGCGCCTCAGGTGCGCCAGCGACGAAGTAAGCACACCAGCGCCAGCAGGCCGGCCAGCCAGGCGGCGCTGATGGCGCCACCTCCGCCGCCGCCTCCCCCGCCATCGCTGCTGCTGGACGGGGCTGGTGCGGGTGCCGGGCCATCCCGCGCCGCCACCACCGCCCGTACGGCGGCGCTGGCGTCCAGCATGCCGGCCCCACAGGTGCTGGTGGTGCAATAACACTCCAGCTGCGCCGAGGTGCCCACCGTGGCGGGGTCCCGGCACTGGCTGGCGGAGACCGTCTGGGCGCCGGTGGTCGGGAAGGGCCGCGACGAACTCATGAGCAGGCTCTTCACCTGCGCGGGCGTGAGGGTTGAATCCACTGCGAGCATCAGGGCTGCCGTGGCGCTGACCAGCGGGGTCGAGAAGCTCGTGCCGGTGCCGACATAGTTGTAGGCATTGTCCGCAGCCACCGGCGTGGTGCTGCCACTGTTGGTAGTGGAGAGGATGGGGTAGAGGCAGCCGCTGCTGGTGACGCAGTTGCCGCCCGGTGCACTGATCGTCACCTCCGGCCCCAGGTTGGAGAAGCCCACCTTGGTCCCGGAGTGCCGCACGGCGGTCACTGCAATCACGTTGCGGCAGTTCGCTGGCGCACCCACGGCAATTCCGCCCTCGTCATTGCCGTTGCCTGCCGCAGCCACCACCACCGCCCCCTGGGCCAGTACGGCATTGACGGCGGACTGATAGCTGGAGGAACAGTTGCCGTCGCTGCCCAGGCTGAGGTTGATCACCCGCGCCGGGTTGGCATTGGTGGGCAGGCCCGGCACCAGGACCCCGGCCGCCCAGCGCATGCCGGCCTCGATGTCCGATTGCCAGCCGCCGCATTTGCCCAGCGCACGCACGGGCAGCAACCTGGCACCGTAAGCCAGTCCGGCCATGCCCAGGCCGTTGTTGGCGGTGGCGGCGATCAGGCCGCTGACCCGGGTGCCATGCCAGGAGCTGGAGGCGATGTCGTCCGCCGTGCAGGTGTTGCCCAACCGGCCGCTGTCGATGTCCGCCTGGCTCACCCAGTCGCCGGGGTCGCTGGCATCGCTGTCAGCACCGTCGCCGTCATTGGCCGTGGCGGTGGCGGTGGTGCCCGCGCTCGCAAAGCCAATGAGGTCATAACCGTTGAGGATCTGGCCGCTGAGGTCCGGATGGTCAAAGCGCACCCCGGTATCGATGACCGCCACCACAACACCGGAGCCGGTGCTCACATCCCACGCTGTCGGTGCGTTGACTGGGGAGAGCACCGAAGCGTCGGGGGCCTTGAGGTACCACTGGCCGGCGGTGACACCGCCGCCGGCTGCGGTGGCGTAGAGCGGGTCATTGGGCGTCGCATAAGGGCGCCACCAGCGGTCCACCTCCACGGACTCCACTTCGCTGTCCTGCGCCAGTTGGCGTGCCAGTGCGGCGGAGCTGAGGCCCGCGGCGGTGAAAACATGGGTACGGCTGTCCAGGCTGCGCCGGGCGTTGAGCGGGTTGCCATGGCGCAGGCCCAGGGTGGTGGCACGTACCTGGGCGATGTCCTGCGCCTCCAGCGCAGTCGCGCGAGCGGCCAGCGGGCGCGCGCGGACGGACGAAGCGTCCGCCTTGAAGCGGACGATGACCCGGGCGAAGTCGGCACGCTGATCGGGTGCTGCTGAGGCACGGCTGCGGGTCAGCACGCCGGCGGGCCCGGCTTGCGCTGGGGGAGTAGCGCCCGTCTGGCCGTCACTGGGGGTTGCCTGGGCCGGCAAGGGCATGGCGCAGAGGGTGGCGGCTGCGGTTGCAGCCATGACGGTGAGGATGGCGGTCAGGGAGGGCGTGGCAAGGATGGCCCTCTTGCAGGCTGTCATGGTGGTCCTCATGGCAGCCATGGTGGCCAGGTGCATCGACTTCAGTCTGCGAGCGGGCATGGAGGCTCCATCAGCGTGGCGCGGTCTGTTGCGGCCGGCCATCCGGACCGGCATCCAGGCCGGCAATTCGTGCACCCGTGGCGGCTGATGCGGGGCACGACGGTGTGCCCGCCCAACCAGCGGAAGCCGCGCCCATTTGAACCCTGAAGGCGCTCAAAAAGAAAGCCCCGTAAACGGGGCCAATGGAAAGCCCTGCAAGCGGGGCGAAAAACAAAGCCCCACCAGCCGGGGCAGAAAAAAGCCCCGCAAGCGGGGCCTCTGAGGCGCAGGTGGCTCGGCAGCGTCCTGCCGGCACCCCGGGTGAAGACGCCTTACTTGGCGGCCACCACGCGGACCATTTCCAGCACCTTGTTGCTGTAACCCCATTCGTTGTCGTACCAGGAGATCAGCTTGACGAAGGTGCCGTCCAGCGCGATGCCGGCTTCGGAGTCGAAGATGGAGGTGCGTGCGTCACCGCGGAAGTCGGTGGCCACCACCTTGTCCTCGGTGTAGCCCAGCACGCCCTTCAGGGCGCCTTCGCTCTGGGCCTTCATTTCGGCGCAGATCTCGGCGTAGGTGGCGTTGTTGTTCAGCTCCACGGTCAGGTCCACCACCGACACGTCGGAGGTGGGCACGCGGAAGGACATGCCGGTCAGCTTCTTGTTCAGCTCAGGGATCACCACGCCAACGGCCTTGGCGGCGCCAGTGCTGCTGGGGATGATGTTTTCCAGGATGCCGCGGCCGCCGCGCCAGTCCTTGTTGGACGGGCCGTCCACCGTCTTCTGGGTGGCGGTGGTGGCGTGCACGGTGGTCATCAGGCCGCGCTTGATGCCCCACTTGTCGTTCAGCACCTTGGCCAGCGGGGCCAGGCAGTTGGTGGTGCAGCTGGCGTTGGAGATGATGGCCTGGCCAGCGTAGGTCTTGTCGTTCACGCCGAAGACGAACATCGGGGTGTCGTCCTTGGACGGGGCCGACAGAATCACCTTCTTGGCGCCGGCGGTCAGATGCTTCTCGGCGGTGTCCTTGGTCAGGAACAGGCCAGTGGATTCCACGACGATGTCGGCACCGATCTCGGCCCACTTCAGCTCGGAGGGGTCCTTGACGGCGGTCAGGCGGATGCGCTTGCCGTTGACGATGAGCGTGGTGCCGTCCACCGAGATGTCGCCGTCAAACTTGCCATGCACGCTGTCGTACTTGAGCATGTAGGCGAGGTAGTCCGGCTCCAGCAGATCGTTGATGCCCACGATCTCGATGTCCTTGAAGTTCGCTGCAGCGGCCCGGAACACCATGCGGCCGATGCGGCCAAAGCCATTGATACCGATCTTGATCGTCATGAAGAAATCTCCTTGGTTTATGAAAACTGTGGGCGATGCTGTGTCAGTCGTGGCTGGGCGCCTGCTTGTCCGGGCGGTCCGTCGACTGAACTTGTGCAGATTTGAACAGATCCCCGGACGGGGTGTTCCGGGCCAATGGGGCGCCGGTCAATTCCAGCTGACCGCAGGGCACATTGATCTGGAAGGTGGTGCCGAAAAGCTCGTCGGGCTCCTGCGGGGGCTCGACAGCCAGGCGCAGTCCAGCGAGCCAGCGGACCAGATTGATCCGGCGTGGGTCCTCCGGGTCGCCTGCGCTGGCCATGTTGGGTCGCACCGGCCGCTGATTCATGAAGCGGACGATGAAGGGGCATCCCATGGTGTTGAAGTCGAAGCTGGCGCGCAGCCGCTCCGGGTGGTCGGTCTGCTTCAGGAAATCGGACAGGCTCAGGGTGGTCAGGCCGAAGGTGGGCTCTGCGGTGTCGTCAGCCGGCGCCAGCGAGAAGGCCTGCTCGAAGATGGCCACACTATCACCGGCATTGCGGCATGGCATCCGATAGCCGGCGGCCCAGGCCACCAGGGCCGCCTGCAGGGCCGGGGAGGCCGATGAATAGTTCACCTGGATGCTTGGCGGCTGCTGACCGCCGCCAGCGAAGGTCAACCGCAGCAGGATGTTGCGGCGCCTGGAAGGTGTGAGTTCGCCCATGTCGAATGGCTGGGCCGGCGGGACGACGCATAGTGCGGCGGTGAACAGCGTCGGCCTCTGGGCATCGCCGAAGTCGAAGACCTGCGAGGTCTGGTATTCGCCGCCAGGCTTCAGGCAGGGCAATCGATAGTTGGCGACGTACTTCAACACGAGGTCGCGAACGTCGTCACGCGCGCTGGAGTTATCCACCTCGGTTTCCGGTGGCAGCTCGGGGCTGGTGAAGCGCATGTTCACACGCAGCTGCCCGGGAGGCTCCTGTGTGGGGCTGGGGAGGGGCTTCTCCGGTTTGCGCAATGGCATGCGCAAGCAACTTGCCAGTTCTTTCTCGTCGCTGGCTGCTGCTTCTGTAGCGGCCAGTGTCGGCACTTGCTGAGCCCGGGCGCCACCGGCCGTCATCATGATCAGGCTCACCACGACGAAGGTCTGGCGCCAGCCGAACCGCTCGATATCGCATTTCAAATGACTCTCCCTGCACGGGCGTGGTGTTGTCCCCGTCGCCCGAAACAAGAAGGGGGTGTTTGCACACCCCCTTTCGTTCCATTACTTCAGACGCGCTTCGCCGATGGCGACCTTGACGGTGTCCGCCACGTTCTCGGCGGTGAAGCCGAAGAGCTTGAACAACACGTTGGCCGGGGCCGATTCACCGTAGGTGTCCAGGCCGACCACGGCGGACACGCCGTACTTCCACCAGATGTCGGTGACACCGGCTTCCACCGCCACGCGGGGCAGGCCGTCCGGCAGCACGGACTTCTTGTACTTCACGTCCTGGCGGTCGAACAGGCTGGTGCAGGGCATGGAGACCACACGCACCGCGATGCCGGCCACAGCCAGCTGCTGTTGCGCCTGAATCGCCAGCTGCACTTCGGAGCCGGTGGCAATGATGACGGCCTGGGCCTTCTTCTTCAGGCCGATGGCGGCCGGCTCGGACAGCACATAGCCGCCCTTGGTGATGTCGTCCACCGCCTGGCCGGTCTTGGCGGCATAGGGCAGGTTCTGGCGGCTCAGTGCCAGCACGCTGGGGCGGGTGCCGTGCGCCAGCGCCATGGTCCAGGCGACGGCCGTTTCGGCCGTGTCGGCCGGGCGCCAGACGTCCAGGCCAGGGATCAGGCGCAGGCTGGAGATGTGCTCGACCGACTGGTGGGTCGGGCCGTCTTCGCCCAGGCCGATGGAGTCGTGGGTGAACACGTGGATGACGCGCTGCTTCATCAGCGCAGCCATGCGGATGGCATTGCGGCTGTAATCGCTGAAGGTCAGGAAGGTGCCGCCGTAAGGGATGTAGCCACCGTGCAGCGCCAGGCCGTTCATGATGGCGGCCATGCCGAACTCACGCACGCCGTAGTTGATATGGCGGCCACCGTTGCTGCTGCCGTCTTCTTCCAGGCGGAAGGCCGGTGTGCTCTTGGTGTTGGTGAGGTTGGAACCGGTCAGGTCGGCAGAGCCGCCCAGCAGTTCAGGCAGGGCGGCGGTGAAGGCTTCCAGGGCGATCTGGCTGGCCTTGCGGGTGGCGACGGTCTCGGCCTTCTCGTGCGCGCCGATGGTGGCCTGGGCCGCCACTTCCGCGAAGTTGGGCGGCAACACGCCAGCAATGCGACGGGCAAACTCGGCCGCCTGCTCGGGGAAGGCGGTGGCGTAGGCGTCGAAGCGCTCGTCCCAGGCCTTTTCGAGGCTGGCGCCAGCAGTCTTGGCGTCCCAGGCGTCATAGACCTCGGTCGGCAGCACGAAGGGCTCATGCGACCAGCCCAGGGCCTCGCGGGTCAGCTTGATTTCTTCAGCGCCCAGGGGTTCGCCGTGCGCCTTGGAGGTGTTGGCGCGGTTGGGGCTGCCCTTGCCGATGTGGGTCTTGGCAATGATCAGGGTCGGCTTGTCGGTGCTGGTCTTGGCCAGGCCGATGGCAGCGTCCACGGCGTCCACGTCATGGCCGTCCACCGGGCCGATCACGCGCCAGCCGTAGGCTTCGAAACGGCGGGCGGTGTCGTCAGCGAACCAGGGGGCGACCTGGCCATCGATGGAGATGCCGTTGTCGTCGTAGATGGCGATCAGCTTGTTCAGCTTCCAGGCGCCGGCCAGCGAGCAGGCTTCATGGCTGATGCCTTCCATGAGGCAGCCATCGCCGAGGAAGACGTAGGTGTGGTGGTCGACGATGCTGTGGCCATCACGGTTGAATTCCTTGGCCAGCATCTTTTCCGCGAGGGCCAGGCCCACGGCGTTGGTCACGCCCTGGCCCAGCGGGCCGGTGGTGGTTTCCACGCCGGGGGTGATGCCCACTTCCGGGTGGCCCGGAGTCTTGCTGTGCAGCTGGCGGAAGGCCTTGAGCTGCTCGATCGGCAGGTCGTAGCCGGTGAGGTGCAGCAGCGCGTAGATCAGCATCGAGCCGTGGCCGTTGGACAGCACGAAACGGTCGCGGTCTGCCCATTGCGGGTTGGCCGGGTTATGGCGCAGGTGACGGTTCCACAGCGCCACGGCGATGTCCGCCATGCCCATTGGCGCGCCCGGGTGGCCGGAGTTGGCCTGCTGGACGGCGTCCATGGCCAGAGCACGGATGGCGTTGGCCATCAGGGTGGAGGTGGGGGCGACAACGGCGCTGGTGGGCTCAGCCATGGCTTTTCGGGGGCAGTTTGCGGAAAACCGGGATTCTAAAGCCCCGGTCGGATTTCATCGCCCGCGGGCTTGGAAAGCGCTGGGTTGGCTTGGCAAGCACCGGCCCGGACCGAGGTCGCCCACGATTCGGGACCGTGACGGTGACCGAAGGCGGCGGAGGGCGTCAGTCGCCGTTCAGCGCTTCGAGCTGTGCAGGCGTCCCTACGTTGGCCCAAGGGCCGCAGTAAAGCTCGGCTGTGACGGCACGGGCCTGGATGGCTCGGTCCAGGCTGAAACGGATGCGCTGGTGCCGTCCCGGCGCAACACCGTCGAAGAAGGTCCGGCGGTAGAGGCCGATGTTGCTGTATACCTGCAGGTCGCCATCAATGGTGGCGTAGCCGTCGCTATCAATGCCGAAGTCGCCCTTGGGGTGCAAAGGCTGCTTGGGGACGAACCAGAGATGCGCCAGCAGCGGGCTGGCCGCGAAGGCCGCGGCCACGGCGGGGTCGAAGCCGAACTCGGGGATGAAGATGTCCGCCGAGACCGCCCAGAAGCTGTCGTCTCCATCCGCGCAGAGCAGGTCCAGCGCCGTGGCAATGCCGCCGCCCGTCTCCAGCGCCCCCCCATACTGACGGCCTTCATGGCTGTAGTGCAGGCGGATGCCCCAGCGGCTGCCGTCTCCCAACGTGGCTTCGAACTGCTCGTCCAGCCAGGCGGTGTTGATGACGATGTCCCGGATGCCCGCCGCCACAAAGGCCTCGATGTGCCACTCGATCAGCGGCTTGCCGCGCACCACCAGCAAGGGCTTGGGCGTATGGTCGGTCAGCGGCCGCATGCGCTCGCCGCGCCCGGCCGCAAGAATCATGGCTCGCATCAGGAAATCCTTCGCCCCGCCCATCGCTCACATTGCTGGCGCACCAGCTCGTTGAGCAGTTGCTCCTTGTCCACCACACCGCGCGCCCAGGTGGCGTCATTGCCTTGCCAGCGCATTTCCTCGCGCACAAAGCGCAACGCCGGCTCCGCTCGCAAGGCCACGGCGTGTGGCTCCAGCGCGTGCAGGGTCACGTTCAGGTCTTCGCGCAGGCTGCGGTGCTCACCCGTCTTCGGGTCGACGAAGGTGCCGTCCAGCCCGAAGCGGCAGGCCTGGAACCGGTTGAAGGTGTAGGGCAGATAGTCATCCTCGGCCAGCGCGAAGGGCTGGTCGTGGCTGATCCAGCGCGCCAGGCATTGGATGAGCGCCGCCAGGGCCGACGCCTTCTCGATGGTCAGCGGCGTATCCAGCACACGCACCTCGATCGTGCCGAACTCCGGCTTGGGTCGAATGTCCCAATAGAAGTCCTTCATGCTCTTGACCACGCCGGTACGGGTCATCTTCTGGAAGAAGACCAGGAAGTCGTCCCAGGTCAGCACAAACGGCGCACGGCCCGACAACGGGAAGGCAAACACCGAGTTCAGGCGCGCTGAATGAAAGCCGGTGTCGGCCCCCTGCACATACGGCGACGACGCGGACAGTGCAATCAGATGGGGGATGAAGCGCGAGAGCCCGTGCAGCAACCGCAGCGCCTGGTCCGGCCCTTCACATCCGATGTGGACGTGCTGGCCGAAAACCGTGAACTGCTTGCTCAGATAGCCGTAGAGCCCGGAAATCTCTTGGAAGCGCGGCTTGTCGAAGATGCGCTGCTTGCTCCAGTGCTGGTAGGGATGGGTACCCCCACCGGACAGACCCAGGTTGAGCTTGTCGGCACTGCGCACCAGCGCATCCCGCGTGATCGTGAGCTGGTCCAGCACCTGGTCATAGCTCTCGCACACGCCCGTGCAGAGCTCGATCATGCTGTCAGTGATCTCGGGCGTCACATCGCCCGGAAGCGCCACGCCCTTCATCAGCCGCAACAGGTCCTTGGACCCCGGCGTCAGGTCGTAGTCGTGGCGGTTGACGATCTGCAGTTCCAGCTCCACCCCCATCGTCAGAGGGCGCGAAGTGGCAAAAGGTTCCAGGCTCATCGCTTGGCCTCCGAGTGCGAGGTGTGCGGCTGATGTTCACCGGCCAGGCGCAAGGCCCACTGCACGGCGATGGGGCCCACCAGTTCCATGAGCGCGATGGTCGAGAGGATCACGGGCGCCAGCACGGCGGCAATATCCGGATGCCGGGCCTGGACCTCGCTGTACAACACCAGGGTGGTGCCGGAGAGCGGGCTCAGGCACACCGCCAGCGCTATGCCCTGGCGGGCATCGATGCCGCTCACCCGGGCCAGGCCCACCAGCGCCACCGCCTTGCCCAGCAGGCGCAGCAGCAGCAACCCCAATGCCAGCACCACGCCGGTGGCCAGCGCCTGCAGGGTCCAGGCGGAGCCCACCACCACAAACAGCATCAGCACCAGCACACCGCCTGCGGTGCCGAAGTGGCGCGGCCACACCCAGGGCCGTTCGGTGGTGTTGCGCAGCACCATGCCGGCCAGCAGCGGCACCAGCAGCGTGGAGAGATTGAAGACACGCGCCACGCTCAGCGCCACCAGCACCAGGCCCAGCAGCATCAGCACCGAGTTCTCATTGCGCAGATCCAGCCGGCGCATCAGCCAGGCCGTGAGGCGCGCCAGCACAATGGCCACGACGATGGAGCCCGCAAAGGCGTACAGCGGCTGGGCGATGGCTTCCAGCCAATCGCCCTTCTGGTCCAGCTGCAGCCAGCCCATGAGCAGTTTGTGCGCCAGCACACCATAGATGGTGTTGAGCGCGGCCAGGGCCACCATGCGCTCACTGACCTGGCCGGCAGCCTGCAGCTCAGACCCCACGCGGCCGATCACGGCGGCCGACGAGGCCAGCGTCAGCACGGCACAGCTCATCGCCATCAGCGGAGCCACGCCCAGCAGCGTGAGGCCATAACCCACCACCACAAAGCTGGCCACGGCTTCCGCCGCGCTGGACCACAGCAGTGCCTTGTTGTTGCGCAGCCAGCGTAGATGGACACGCGAGCCCATCTCGAACAGCAGCAGCGCCAGCGCCAAGTCAACGACCAGCCGCAGCCGGCCATCCAGCGCACCATTGGCGAAGATGCCGTGGCCCAGGGCCGCCAGCAGCATGCCGATGACGCTATAGCCCACCACACGGGGCAGGCCCAGACGGCGGTTGACGAATTCGCCAAGCAGCCCGGCGGCCACCATGATCAGCGAGGCCCAGAACAGCCAGTCCAGACGCGGCGGCCAGGAACTGAACTGAAGAAAGTTAGCGAGGTCGTTCATCAAAACGGGGGTACTCCTCGGTTGGTGAGCGGCCGGCCATTCTAGGGCGCGGTCGCGGAGGATCCACCGTCTGGGGCGGATGGTGAAACGTGCGCTGGCGCACCCTCAACCCTTGGCGGGCAGGGCACGCATGACACACGGTAGCGGCGGGGCCGGACCCGCCCTGCTTCTACAGGCCGCGCCGGCGTTGCCCCTGACGTTCAGCGCATCAAGTGGCCAGGGGTTTGGTGATCTCGTCGATGCGGGCCAGCACGTCCGGGGTGAGCTTCGGCGTGACCGCCAGCGCGCCCAGGTTGTCCTGCAGCTGGGACAACCGGCTCGCGCCCAGGATCACGGTCGAGACGCGAGGATTGTGATTGATCCAGGCGATGGCCAGTTGCGCCAATGTGCAGCCCAGGTCCTTGGCGACGGCCTCAAGCTGCACCACCGCCCCGTTCTTCGCCGTGTCCTGCAACTGATCACGCATCCAGCTCATGCTTTCCAGCGAGGCGCGGCTGCCTTCCGGTATGCCGTTGCGGTACTTGCCGGTCAACAGGCCGGAGGCCAGCGGGCTCCAGGTGGTCAGGCCCAGGCCCATGTCCTCATACAGCCGCGCATATTCCTGTTCCACGCGCTGGCGGTGGAAGAGGTGGTACTGCGGCTGCTCCATCACCGGCTTGTGCAGGTGGTGGCGCTCGGCGATCTCGTAGGCGGCGCGGATATCGGCCGCACTCCATTCACTGGTGCCCCAGTAAAGCGCCTTGCCCTGGGTGATCATGTCGCTCATGGCGCGCACCGTCTCTTCGATCGGCGTGTGCGGGTCCGGGCGGTGGCAATAGACCAGGTCGATGAACTCCAGCTGCATGCGCTTGAGCGAGCCGTCGATGGCCTGCATCAGGTACTTGCGGTTGAGCGTGTTCTGGAAGTTCACCGTCAGGCCTTCGCGTGCGATGCCCCAATAGAACTTGGTGGAGACCACATAGGTGTGGCGCGCCCAGCCGAGCTGGCGGAACACCTGGCCCATGATCTCTTCGCTCTTGCCCATGGCGTAGACCTCGGCGTTGTCGAAGAAGTTCACGCCGGCGTCACGGGCGGCAGCCATCAGCTCCACGGCGGCGCCGATGTCCACCTGGTTGTGATACGTGACCCAGGAGCCCAGCGACAGTTCGGAGACTTGCAGGCCACTGCGGCCCAGGCGACGGTATTGCATAGGGGTTCCTCTGTTTGGAAGGCGCGCACGGACAACACGCAAGCGTAGCGGAGTTGCGTGAACATTGCTCAACCGCAGAAGACAGTTCGGAAGACGGGCGATGGCCGCGCCGTTGAAGGGGCGGGGTGCAGGCCCGGCGCTATAGTGCCCGGACCGTGCCACCACTGTCGGGCGGCACCTGCCGTACGGGGCCACCGCCATGCCAGAGTCCACTGCCAGCCACCCCTTTGGCGCTTCGCGCGCCCATTCCTCGTCGCAAGGCGCCACGGGCCCCTCCTCGTTGAGGTTGGCGGTCGTGGGCGCGGGGCCGGCCGGGCTGGCGCTGGCCTTGCTCGCCGCGCGTTATCTGCCGCTGGCCCAGATCAGCGTCTTTGATGCACGCCCGCTGGAGCGGGATGTGTCGGGGGACCCGCGCACGCTGGCGCTGTCGCTGGGCAGCGTGCAGCTGTTGCAGCGGCTGAAGGTGTGGCCCGCAGCTCAGGCCCAGGCCATCCGCGAAGTGCATGTCAGCCAGGCGCCACCGACCTTGAGCGCCTCCTGGTTTGGCGCCTCGGGCGAGCCCGAGGTTCATATTTCTGCCGAGGAGCAGGCCGTGCCGCAACTGGGTGCGGTGCTGAGCTACGGCCAATTGGTCGCGCCGCTGCAGGCCGCGTGGCAAACCGCAGCTGCTCTGGAACCCGCACGGCTGTTCAGCCGGTTTGGCCAGCCGGTGACCGCGATCAAGCAGGACAACGCAGGTGAGGTCGAGGTGGATGCCGACATCGCGGAGCGCTTCGACCTGGCCGTCATTGCCGAGGGCGGTGTGTTCTCGGAGCAGGCGCGTAAATCGCTCAGCCACGACTACCGCCAGAACGCCTGGGTGGGGACGGTGACCTTGTCGCCGGGCAGCCCCGCTGGCGTGGCCTACGAGCGCTTCACGCGCCGTGGGCCGCTGGCCTTGCTGCCGCTGCCCGACCAGGACGGCCGCCGCCGCGCCGCGCTCGTCTGGTGCCAGCCGCAGGATGATGATGACGTGGGTTCGTTGAGCGACGCCCAGCGTCTGATGGTGCTGAACCAGCAACTGCCGGACGCCGTGGGCCCGCTGCTGGACATCAGTGCGCTGAAGTGCTTCCCGCTGGGCTTGAATGCCGAACGCACCTTGGTGGACCGGCGCTGCGTGCGCATCGGCAATGCGGCGCAGACGCTGCACCCGGTGGCGGGGCAGGGCCTCAACCTGGGGTTGCGGGATGCGTTCTCGTTGGTGGAGGCACTGCGCCGTCAACCATCCGTGGACAGCGCCTTGCGCCGTGTCGAATTCCAGCGTGCGCCGGACCGCTGGGCCACCATCGTCACCACCGACGCGCTGGCGCGGAGCTTTGTGTGGCGCTGGCCGGGCCTGCCGGCTGCGCGCGGTGTCGGTCTGGCCGCCTTGCAGGCCTTGCCGCCAGTGAAGCGGTTGCTGGCCAGCCAGATGATGTTCGGGCGACGGTGAGCAGTACCTCTTCCGCCAGTGACTGGGCCCAGCCCGGCACGCCCGCCTACCGCCGTATCACCTTCGCCCTGTTCCTGGCGGGGTTCACGACCTTCTCCTTGCTCTACAGCGTGCAGCCCCTGCTGCCGCTGTTTGCGCACGAGTTCCAGGTGGGCGCGGCAGCCAGCGCGTTGTCGCTGTCTCTGGCCACAGGTTGTCTCGCCTTCGCCATCATGTGTGCGGGTGCGCTGTCCGAGAGCATGGATCGACGCCGGCTGATGTTTGCGTCCATGACGCTGGCCGCGTTGCTCAATCTGCTGGCCTCGCTGCTGCCGAGCTGGCACGCACTGCTGGTGGCTCGGGCGCTGGAGGGCTTGGTGTTGGGCGGTGTTCCCGCTGTGGCCATGGCGTATCTGGCTGAAGAGATTCACGCCGGTGGTCTGGGGCGCGCCATGGGCCAGTATGTGGCGGGTACCGCGTTCGGCGGCATGATGGGCCGTGTGGGTGTGAGCCTGCTGAGCGACGCCTTCGGTTGGCGCCCGGCGCTGTTCATCGTGAGCGTGGCGGGTCTGTTGGCGGCGGCGGGGTTCTGGTGGCTGTTGCCGCCGTCCAAGCACTTCGTGCGGCGCCAGGGCGTGAAGTTCTCGGAACACGTGGCGGCGTGGCGCGGGCACCTGAGCCATCCGGCCTTGCCCTTCCTGTTCGCCATGGGCTTCCTGATGATGGGCACCTTCGTGGCCGTCTACAACTACGCTGGCTTCCGGTTGATGAAGGCGCCGTTCTCGCTGAGCCAGAGCGCCATCGGCCTGATCTTCTGCGCCTATCTCTTCGGCATCGTGGCCTCGGCGACGGCCGGTGGCATGTCAGACCGCTTTGGCCGCGCGCCGGCGCTGCTGACGGGCATCGGGCTGGCGATTGCGGGTGTGCTGTTGAGCCTGTCCACCTGGCTGCCCGCCGTGATCCTGGGCATCGTGCTGCTGACCATCGGCTTCTTTGTGGCGCATTCGGTCAGCAGCGCCTGGGTGGGCGCGCTGGGTGGACGCAACAAGGGGCATGCGGCCTCGCTGTACCTGCTGGCCTACTACGTCGGGTCCAGCACGCTCGGCGCGTTCGGCGGGTGGTTCTGGGACCACCAGGGGTGGCCGGCGCTGGTGGTGTATGCGCTGGGGCTGCTGGGTTTGGCGGTGGGGGCTGCATGGGCCCTCAAGCGCCGGGTCTGAGCGGTCGCTTCTGCAAGCGGCCGCTCTGCCAAGAGGCTCAGTTGGTGGCGTAGACCAGCCAGTAGAAGCGATCCCACCAGACCCATTGCGGCGATGCAGCGCAACTGGTGTTGGTTGTTGAGCTGGACGACGCGAGGACCGTGCGATTGGTTGTAGCTGCCGTCAGCAGCGTCGCGTAAACGGCGCGGCAGGCCTCAGGAGGGATTCCCTGCAGGCAGTGGCTTGGTTCGAAGCGGCTGGATCTACAAAGTAGGTTCTGATACTCCCGAACTAACGACGATTTTCGTTAAGTGAGATTGGCAATGAAGCCGAAAATCAATGATGTGGTGCAGTTGACGGCGCTACCTCCGGATGATCTGGTTACCCCGGGGATGCTCGGCGTGATTGTTGCTGCGTTCTCGGAGCCTGAAGAGGCGTACGAGGTCGAGTTCAGCAACAATCAAGGTGAAACCATTGCGCAAGTTGTGCTTCGACCTAAACAGTTTGTTATTGTCCGTGGATAGCCGAGGGACGCGCTACCCCTGAGGCTTGTTCTGCGCGAACGAATGGGGATGAAGTATCTCGGTGATGACGCGATTTGCGAAATCGAAGTCACCTGTTGGACCTCGCGAGTCCCGGCGTAAACCTCGTGAAGCAAGACAAGAACTAGATCCCTCCAAGCGAAAAAGGCCTGAACATGAGATCCACGATGACGTTGCTGACGGCAGTGTTATTGGTCGCCTTACAAGGCTGCGGTGAATGGTCGGGGCTAATTCTCGAAAATCCGACCACTCGGATGGGTGTGGTTTACCTCGTCCCTCGCGGGGAACTCAACGATGAGGCGGCTCAGCGAGTCAGGGCATGCGTAGCTGCTTGCGAGGCCCGCGGCTTTCCGCTTCGTTCCAAGGATTCGCTTCCACCGCCTCCCATCACGCCGGTTGAGTCGGCGATGCCGCCATCCATACCTATGGCCTGCCGCGCTTAGGTATTCATGAGAGGGTTTGTGAACCGAAAGGGCGCGGCTCGCTGCCGGTGACGCCCTCCCTACTCCCTCCTCCCTGACACCACGCTGAATCCCCCGCTCGGGGTTTCCGAGCACGTATTCCCATGTGTGCTTTTCTCCGCGATTGATGCACCATCCGGTCCAGATGGCCGGCGTTCCCCCACGCCGCGCGCGTTCGTTCGGTGCGCAACGGCGCGACACCCCGGCCTTCGGTGCTCATGTTCACTAGACCAAAGACGGAGACAAGACATGAAGTTCAGCGCGCGTTGGATGGGTGTGCCCCTGTTTGCCATTCCCATGGCAATCCCCCTGGCCTTGACCACTCTGGGTGCTCAGGCGGCGGACCCGATCAAGATCGGGGTGTCAGGTCCTTTCACTGGTGGCTCGTCCTCCATGGGCGTCAGCATGCGGGATGGGGTGCGGCTCGCCGCGCAGGAAATCAACGCCGCAGGTGGGGTCTTGGGCCGGCAGATCCAGCTCATTGAGCGGGATGACGAAGCCAAGAACGAACGCGGCGTGCAGATCGCCCAGGAGCTGATCAACCGCGAGAAGGTCGCGGCCACGGTCGGCTTCATCAACACCGGCGTGGCCCTGGCCGCGCAGCGCTTCTACCAGGAAGCCAAGATCCCGGTCATGAACAACGTGGCTACTGGCTCGGTGATCACCCAGCAGTTCGCCAATCAGCCAGACAACTACGTCTTCCGCAACGCGGCGCACGACAGCATCCAGGCGCCGATGATCGTGGAAGAGGCCGTGACCAAACGCGGTTTCAAGAAGCTGGCCATCCTCGCGGACTCCACCAACTACGGCCAGCTCGGCCGCCAGGATCTGGAGAAGGCGCTGGACCTCAAGGGCATCAAGCCCGTGGCGGTGGAGAAGTTCAACATCAAGGATGTGGACATGACCCCGCAGCTGCTCAAGGCCAAGGAAGCCGGCGCCGAGGCCATCCTCACCTACGGCATCGGCCCTGAGCTGGCCCAGATCGCCAACGGCATGACCAAGCTGGGCTGGAAGGTGCCGATGATCGGCAGCTGGACACTCTCCATGGCCAATTACATCGACAACGCCGGCCCCGGCGGCGAGGGCGCGCGCATGCCGCAGACCTTCATCCAGGAGCCCACCACGCCGAAGCGCCAGTCCTTCATCGTGGCCTACCTGAAGACGTTCAACCCGAAGAACAGCCGCATTGACTCGCCCGTGTCCGCCGCCCAGGGCTACGACTCCATCTACCTGCTGGCAGCCGCCATCAAGCAGGCAGGTGGTATCGAGGGCCCCAAGGTGAAGGCCGCGCTGGAAGACCTGAAGGCGCCCGTGGAAGGTGTGGTCACCACCTACAACAAGCCCTTCTCCAAGACCGACCATGAAGCCATCACCGCCAACATCCCGGTGCTGGGCGAAGTGAAGGGCCAGCGTGTGGTTTATGCCTACGAGGCGGACTTCAAGAAAGCCTCCGAGGTGCGCGTCAAGGACGTCAACGCCAAGGGCGCGCTGAGCCAGAAGAAGTGATCCCCCGTACGGCCGCCGCAAGCGGCCGTTTTGTTGTTCACTCGTGACGGTGGTGCGCCCACACCCGTGGCGCCCGCTGTCGCGTCAGCAGTCCCGGACCCGGTATGCAGATCCTCACTCAACTGGTGTTCAGCGGCATCGCGCTCGGCATGATCTATGCGGTCATTGCCTTCGGCTACCAGCTGACCTTCTCCACCTCCGACACGCTCAACTTCGGCCAGGGCGAGGCGCTGATGCTCGGCGCCCTCGTGGGCCTGACCCTGGTGACGCGCTTCAACCTCAACTACTGGCTGATGGTCCCGCTGGTGTGCCTCTTCGGCGCGCTGCAGGGCGCCGTGGTTGAGCGCATTGGCGTGCGGCCCGCCATCAAGATCAAGAGCGAGTTCGGCTGGATTATGTCCACCATCGCCCTGGGCATCATCTTCAAGAACGTCGCCGAAAACATCTGGGGTCGGGACGACCTTCGCTTCCCGTCACCGTTGCCGGAGTCCCCGCTGAAATTGCTGGGCGCCAATGTGATGCCCATGGAAATCCTGGTGGTGGTGGGCGCCGTGCTGATGATGCTGGCGGTGGAGATCTTCAACCGGCGCTCCATCTACGGGCGCGCCGTGGTGGCCACCTTCAATGACCGTGATGCCGCCAAGCTCATGGGCATCAACACGGGGCTGGTGATCACCTTCTCCTACGCCATGTCCTCACTGACCGCCGCGTTTGCGGGCGTGCTCATTGCGCCGCTCACGCTCACCGGTGCCACCATGGGCGCGGTGCTGGGCCTGAAGGCCTTTGCGGTGGCCATCATCGGTGGGCTGACCTCGGGCATGGGCATCATCGTCGGCGGCATCATCCTCGGCATTGCCGAGACCACCACCGGCTTCTACATCTCCACCGGCTACAAGGACGTTCCCGGCCTGGTGCTCCTGCTCATCGTGCTGGCGGTCAAGCCGGCAGGCCTCTTCGGCAAGACAGCGATCAAGAAAGTATGAACGCCAAGAAACTTGTCGCCGGCCTTGTGGCCGTGATTGTGCTGTTCGGCTTCCCGGTGGTGTCGGGCAACCCGTATTACATCCACCTGGTCGAGACCATCATGATCTATGCGATCGTGCTGTTCGGCCTGGACATCGTGGTGGGCTACACCGGCCAGGTGTCGCTGGGGCATGCTGGCCTCTTCGGCATCGGCGCCTATGTGGCGGGCGCGCTCATCATGAAGCTCGATGCACCGGTGTTGGTGACGCTGCCCGCCGCCGTGGTCATCACCGCGGCCTTCGGCGCGGTGCTGGCGCTGCCTGCGCTCCGGGTGACCGGACCGTATCTGGCCATGGTGACGCTGGCCTTCGGCACCATCGTCCAGATCCTGATCAACGAAATGGATTTCCTGACCAACGGGCCCATGGGCATCACGCTCACCAAGCCGGTGCTGTTCGGTCACCTCCTCGACGAAACGGAGTACTACTGGATGGTGGCCGTGCTGCTGCTGGCCGCGCTGGTGTTTGTGCACCGGGTGCTTCGCTCGCATCTGGGGCGGGCCTTCGAAGCGCTGCGGGGCAGCCCGGTGGCGTCGGACTGCATGGGCGTCTCCGTCTATCGCTACAAGGTCTACGCCTTTGTCATCAGTGCCGGTCTGGCCGGGTTGGCGGGCGCGCTGTATTCCTACTCGGAGCAGTACATCTCGCCCAACACCTACAACTTCGAGCTGACGGTGCTCTTCCTGCTGGCCATCATCATGGGCGGCCGCAAGACACGGACGGGCGCCTTGCTGGGCGCGGCCATCATCGTGCTGCTGCCCAAGCTGCTGGACGACCTCTCGCTGTTCCGTTGGGTGTCGGTGATCTTCGCCATCGTGGTGGCGGTGGCGACGGCAGGTGCGCTGAAGCGCGAGAAGGTCACGCCGGTGCAGGCGGTGATTCCCGTGGTGGGCAGCATCGCGCTGGCGGGACTCTCCTTCGTGCTGGAGACAATGACCGACTGGCGGCTGTCCGTCTTCGGCTTGATCACGCTGTTCGTGGTCTATTACCTGCAGGATGGCATCGTCGGTTTTGTGCGGCAGGCGCTGCGGATCAAGGCCAAGCCGCTGGGTGAGCCCACACCTGCCACTACCGCGTCGGCAGAGGCGGTGTCTACCGCTGCAGCGGGCAGCGGTGAGGTGCTGCTGGATGCCAAGGGCGTGCTGATGCAGTTCGGCGGGCTCAAGGCCTTGAACCAGGTGGACCTGCAGGTCCGGCGCGGCAGCATCCATGGGCTGATCGGCCCCAACGGCTCCGGCAAGAGCACGATGATGAATGTGCTCACCGGCATCTATGTGCCCACGGCGGGCAGCCTGGCGTTTGGCGGCCGGTCCCTGGTGGGGCGTACGTCAGCGGACATTGCGCTCTCCGGCATTGCACGCACCTTCCAGAACGTGCAGCTCTTTGGTGAGATGAGTGCGTTGCACAACGTGATGGTGGGGCTGCATCACAGCTTCCGCAGCCATCTGCTGAATGTGGCGTTGCACACGCCGCGTTATCTCAAGGAGGACAGGGGTGCGCAGGCGCGCGCGCAGAGCCTGCTGGACTTCGTCGGGCTCGGGCCGTTGGCTGCAGAAGAGGCGCGCAACCTGCCGTATGGCAAGCAGCGTCTGCTGGAGATCGCCCGCGCGCTTGCGCTGGACCCGCAACTGCTGTTGCTGGATGAGCCCGCAGCCGGCCTGACCGCACCGGACATCAAGGAGCTGATGCGCATCATCGGCAAGATCCGGGACCACGGCATCACGGTCATCCTCATCGAGCATCACATGGATGTGGTGATGGGCATCTGCGACACGGTGTCGGTGCTGGACTTCGGCCAGAAGATCGCCGAGGGCAAGCCGGCCGAGGTGCAGGCACATCCCAAGGTGATCGAGGCGTATCTCGGCGGCCAGGCGGCATGACAGCGCGGCGACCGCAACAACACCGGCAACAGCGCGGGACGGAACAGACATGTTGAAGATTGATCAACTGCATGCCGGCTACGGGAAGGTGGAGGTGCTGCACGGCATCACCATCGAAGTGCCCAAGGGCCGGGTCGTGACGCTCATTGGCTCCAACGGTGCGGGCAAGACCACCACCATGCGTGCGGTCTCGGGGATGATCGCGCCCAGCGCGGGGGAGATCTCGCTCAACGGCAAGCGCATCGATGGGCTGGAGTCGTATCACATCGCCCGGCTGGGCCTGGCGCATTCACCGGAAGGACGGCGGGTGTTTGCCACCATGACGGTCACCGACAACCTACGACTGGGGGCATTTCCTCGCTACACGGGGGCACGGCCCAAGGGCAACGTGGAGGCGGACCTGGAACGGGCCATGGAGCTGTTTCCCCGACTCAAGGAGCGCCGCCAGCAACTGGCGGGCACCTTGTCCGGCGGCGAGCAGCAGATGCTGGCCATGGCGCGCGCCACGATGCTGAATCCGGAGGTGGTGCTGCTGGACGAGCCCTCCATGGGGCTGGCCCCCATCCTGGTGGAGGAGGTGTTCCGCATCATCGAACGGCTCAAGTCGCAGGGCGTGACCATGCTGCTGGTGGAACAGTTCGCGGCGGCGGCGCTGGCGGTGGCGGACTACGGCTATGTGCTGGAGAACGGCCGAATTTCGCTGCACGGGCCGGCAGAGAAACTGCGCACAGACCCCGCCGTGAAAGCGGCGTATCTGGGCGGTGGGCATTGAGGGATCAGGGGGGCCCTTGAGCTGCTCGACCCTGCGTAGCCGCCTTGTGGATATTGCGGAAGCGATGGGGGAGGAGAGATATGCCTGGCAACTTTCCAGGGACTCGCGCAGGCGATTGCGTCGAGCCTGACATGTTGTACGCGGCTGGTGCGCCAATGCATCGGTGACGACACACTTCATTCGTGTTGTGTGCAGATGGATAACGCGCAGCCAACGGGCGCTTACCTCGTCTCGATTCAATCGCAGATCTTCGGGCGGCCTTCGCCGCCCACGATCGACTGCCATGACGCGAGCCCTGCCCCTTCCCGAGAGCCCGCGCCGGAATCTGGTGATTCTGCGCGCTGGAGACCAGTCCCTGCATCCCCAGTGGGTCGCTTCGGCGGACCGTAATTTCGACCTGCTGGTCTCTTACTACGGGCAGACACCGGACAAGCATCGGGCCACCTGCGACCTCTATGAAACCCGCCGCGGCCCCAAGTGGCCCTGCCTGGGGGAGTTGCTGGACGAGCATCCGGAACTGGTGGAGCGGTACGACGCCATCTGGCTGCCGGATGATGATCTGGCGGTGGACACCGAGACGCTGTCGCGCATGTTCGACCTGTTCCACGCCTACCGCCTGCAACTGGCGCAGCCGGCGTTGACGCGTAACTCGTACTACACCTTCGACACGCTGCTGCAGCAGTCGGGGTTCGTGCTGCGCCATGTGGGCTTTGTGGAGGTCATGGCGCCCTTGTTCTCGCGTGAGGCGATGCGGGTGTGCCGCGAGACCTTCCACCACAGCCGCATCGGCTGGGGGCTGGACTTCGTGTGGCCGGGCCTGATCAACAACAGTGACCGCCGCAGCATCGCCGTGCTGGATGCGACGCCGGTGCATCACACCCGGCCGATTCGCGGCGGCGACCTCTACAAGAACAACCCGGGCGCCGACCCGCGTGAAGACGAGCGCCGTGTGCTGGCCAGTTATGGCCGCCAGGCCTCGCGCTTCTCGGCGAAGTACGAGTTCTTTGGCGCGGTCACCGAAGTCCGCCCGTCGTTGATGGCGCGGTTGAAGCTGGGGCTGCGGCAGTTGAATGCGCACCGGCGGTGGCGGCGGCGGTTGCGGCAATTGGAGGATCACTCGATTTGATCGGCGGGATGCTTGCTCACCGGTGAACCTGTTACCCGCAAGAAAAAAGCCCCGCACTGCGGGGCTTTTTCATTCGGGCTTCAACCGCGCATCAATGCGCCGCCTCCAACCGCTGCCGCCGCTCTGCCAGATTCCCCATCTGCGTGGTCACGATCGCGATCGCTGCCAGCGTCGCCGGCACGGCCAGCATGCTCAGGATGCCGCCAAACCCCCAGCCCATGCCCAGCAGCGCGCCGCCGAAGGCCGAGCCCAGGATGCTGCCGAAGCGGCCCATGCCCAGCATCCAGCTCACACCCGTGGCACGCGCCACGGTCGGGTAGCAGCTCGGTGCAAACGCGTTCAGCCCCGTCTGTGCGCCGCTCATGAAGAAGCCCGCAGAGAACACCAGCAGCGCCAGCATCGGCGACACCGCGCCCGCTTCACCCACCGCCAGCACGCACACCCCACCCAGCAGGTAGGCCGCACCAATCACTCGCGCCGGTCGTGCACGGTCCATGATCCAGCCCACGATGATGGCGCCGATGGTGCCGCCGATCTGGAACATCGCCGTGACGTTGGCCGCCGTCGCGATCGGCATGCCGGCGTCCTTCATCAGGGTGGGCAGCCAACCGGTCAGCAGATAGATCACCAGCAGGCCCATGAAGTACGTCACCCACAAGGCCAAGGTGACCTTGGCGAACCCCTGCGAGAACAGCGCACCAATCGGCGTGCGTGTGGCCAGCGGCGGTTCCGTCGACACAAAGTTCTCACCGCCGGTGAAACCCGCCCCGCACACGCGGTTCAGCAGCGCGGCAATACGTTCCTTCGGCTTGCCCTGCACCGTCAGCAGCCGAGCCGATTCCGGCAGCAGCCACAGCAGCACAGGCACCAGCACCAGCGGCAAGGCGCCACCCAGCAGCAGCACCGAGCGCCATCCATGCGTCGGGATCAGCGCAGCCGCAGCAAACCCCACCAGCGCAGAGCCCAGGTTGAAGCCCGTGAACATCACGGTGATCAACAGCGAGCGCTTGCGGGTCGGTGCGTACTCGGAGAGCAAGGTCGTGGTGTTGGGCATCGCCGCACCCAGGCCCACGCCGGACAGCAGGCGCAACAAGGCCATCTCGGTCGGCGTGGTCGTGTAGGCCGTCAGGATGGTGAAGATGCCAAAGAGGAACACGGAAGCGATCAGCACCAGCTTGCGACCGAAGCGGTCCGCCGAAGGGCCCGCCACCAGGGCACCAATGACCAACCCGATCGGCGCAGCACTCATCACCAGGCCAAACGCCGGGCGGGAGATCGCCCATTCCTGGATGATGGCCGGCGCCACAAAGCCCATGATGGCCACGTCAATGCCGTCGGCCGTCACCACCAGGAAACACAGGGCCACCAGCAGCCACTGGTAGGAAGAAATCGGCCTCTCATCAATGAAGGCCTTCACGTCAATATTGCGGTCGCTCGCCACCGTTGTCTCCTGTTTTAGTCATTCGTCAGCCCACACACCCGATGGGGCTCTTATGCGGCGCAGTCTAGGAATCGGCCTGGGTCCCCAAAAGATGTTGGGGAGGGCCGCGTGATAACAGTTTGTTATCGGGATGACGCGTAGTGACTATCGGCGCGGACGATGAATGAGGCAGGATCGATCAAGGTTGGGACTGCAAGAGCCCGACTGTTGCGGCTCTGTTGCTGCGAACAATCAAAACGAGGCCCTGCCGCACGGTGATCGCGGCAGGGCCTCGTGATAGCCACAGGTTGACACCCCTGTGGCACTAGCGCTCTTGTCTCAGACGAACATGCCGCCGCTGACTTCGATGCGTTGCGCGGTGATCCAGCGGCTGTCGTTGGACAGCAGCGAGGCGACCACCGGACCGATGTCATCCGGCAGGCCCGCCCGGCCCAGCGCGGTGACGCTGGACACAAAGCGGTTCAGGTCCGGATTGCTGCGCAGCGCGCCGCCGTTGAAGTCGGTTTCGATGGCGCCAGGAGCCAGGGTGTTGACGCGGATGCCGCGCGCCCCCAGTTCCTTGGCCAGGTAGCGGCTCAGCACCTCCACGCCGCCCTTCATGGTGGCGTAGGCGCCATAGCCGGGGACGGCGAAGCGGGTCAGGCCGGAGGAGGTGTTCAGGATGCTGCCGCCGTCATTGATCAGCGGCACCAGCGCCTGGGTCAGGAAGAACGGGCCCTTGAGGTGGATGTTCATCAGCTCGTCGAACTGCGCTTCGCTGGTCTGCGCCAGGGGCAGGTGCAAGCCGACGCCGGCGTTGTTCACCAGGTGATCAAAACGCTCCCGCTGCCAGTGGCTGGCCAGCAGCGCCTTGAGGGACTCCACAAACGCCGGGAAGCTGCTGGCCTGGCCAACATCCAGCGCCAGCGCGGCGGCGCGGCGGCCCTGGGCCTCGATCTGCTGCACCACCGCCTGGGCTTCTTCGGCCTTGCTGCGGTAGGTGATGATCACGTCGAAACCCTTTTGCGCCAGGTGCAGTGCCGCGTTGCGGCCCAGGCCGCGGCTGCCGCCGGTGATCAGCGCGATGGGGGCGGCTTGAACGGGGGAAGAAGTGCTCTGGCTCATGGTGATGTCCTGGTTGGGATGGGATGAGCTGAACTTTATTGATCGATCCGATGGAGATAAATCGCCTCGAAGTGATTTGACTGTTCATCCATAATGAACAAATGATCGCCATCCCCTCCCTGGATACCTTGCAGGTCTTTGTCAAGGTGGCGGAACTCTCCAGCTTCACGCAGGCCGCGCTCAGCCTGGGCGTGCCCAAGGCCAGTGTCTCTACGGCCGTGCAGCGGCTGGAGGCCGCTCTGGGGGCCCGCTTGTTCCACCGCACCACCCGCCGCGTACAACTGACGCAGGACGGTCAGGCCTGCCTGGAACGCTGTCTGGACCTGCTGGCCGACCTGAACGACATGCAGACCATGTTCCAGCCCGCTGCCAGCGGCCTGCGCGGGCGGCTGCGTGTGGACATTCCGCTGCGGCTGGCCCGGGACCTGGTGACACCGGCGTTGCCCGCGTTCTTTGAGGCTCATCCCGGCCTGGAGCTGGAACTGAGCAGCACGGACCGCCGCGTGGACGTGGTGCGCGAAGGGTTTGACTGCGTGCTGCGGGTCGGCCCCCTGAACGATTCCAGCCTGGTGGCACGGCCGCTCGGTGGCCTGGACATGGTGAACCTGGCCAGCGTCGCCTACCTGGAGGCCCATGGCGAGCCCACCAGCCTGGACGACCTGGCTCGCCATCAACTGATTCATTACACCCCGCTGCTGGGCCAGCGCTCGTCCGGCTTCGAGTGGCAGGACAACGACGGCGCCCAGCATTTCGTGCCCATGGCGGGCGCCTTGACGGTCAACAACTCGGAGGCCTATATGGGCGCCTGCCTGGCCGGGCTGGGCATCGTCCAGGTGCCGCGCCGCGGCAATGATGGGGAGGTGCGCAGCGGCCGCCTGCGCGAGCTGCTGCCCCACCATCGCGCCGCGCCCATGCCGGTGCATCTGCTGTATCCGCACCGCCGCCAACTGCCGCGCCGCGTGCAGGTCTTCATGCAATGGCTGGCAGACTTGATGGCACCCCGGCTGATCCCGCTATCCTCTGGGGCCAGCGCAGTGGTGCGCTGAGTGTTTGGTTCCCCCTTGGACCTGTATTCCTCTTCCCAGCAAGCCCAGGCCGCCCTGCAGGCCGGTGACGCCCTGTCCGCGCAGGCGCCGGGCGACGAATGGCTGCTTCTGGCCATGGAAGCGGGTGATCAGGCGCAGCAGGCGCAGGCGCTGCTGCACCTGGCGCGTTGTGACCGTGCGCTGCATCGCCCGCGTGACGCTCGCCCCCGCAGCGAACTGGCGGCGCGGCTGTTTCGTCAGCTGGGCGATGCTGCCGGTGAGGCCGGGGCCCTGTCCGTGCTCGCTCACACGGCTTCGCTCGCCGGCCACCATGAAGAGGCCATCGAGGCAGCGCTGCTGGGCCTGCGGCTGGCCCAGTCTCGCGGGGACGGCGTGGCGCTGGTGGTGGCGCTGCAGGACCTGGGTGCCTGCTACGTGTGGGCACGCAGCCTCGAGCCGGCGCATGATGTGCTGCGCCAGGCGGCCGATGCCGCCAACGCCTGCAAGCCGCGCCAGACGCCACTGGGCGCGTGCCTGTGGCTGGCCACCGGTGAATTGCTGCGGCTGGCAGGAGAGCGCGAACAGCGCGGCCAGTTGCCCGCACTCGGCGCCCTGGAGGCGCATCTGATCAACGCCCGGCACCTGCTGGGCGAGGTGCTGGATGGCGCCGTGGGCGGTGTGACCGGCGAACTGGCGGGCGAAGCCCAATGCTGGTGGACCCTCATGCAAACCCTGGCCCAGATCTGGAAGGGCGCCTCCGGCCTGGCGCAGCCCGAGTTCCAGCAAGCCCTGGCCCTGCTGCCGGGCGGTGACCGCCATTGGCTGGCGGCGCTGGCGGCCTGGGTGCAGGCCGAGCTGGCCTGGTCCCGACGCCTGTGGCCGCAGGCACGGCGGGCGGCTTCCCAACTGGTGATGCAGGCGGATGCGGTCCAGCACGAACCGCTGGCCCAACTGGGCGAACTGATCGCCAGCCAGATCGAAGAACAGCAGGGCCAGCCGCAGCGCGCCCTGCAACGCATGCGTGCGCTGCGGGAACGTGAAGCCCGGGTGCGCATCGCCAGCCTGGACAGCCGCGCCGAAGCTGTGCAGTGGCAACTGGATGCCCGCCGCAGCGAACGCGATCGCGCCCAACTGGCGGACCAGGCACAGCGCCTGGAGAAGCTCTCCATGGAAGACCCGCTCACGGCCCTCGCCAACCGGCGCAGTTTCGAGGCGCAGGCCGAGGCGATGCTGCGGGCGGGCGGTGTGGTGAGCGTGGCACTGATCGACGTGGACCACTTCAAGCAGGTCAACGACCTGCACTCGCACCTGGTCGGTGATCAGGTGCTGACCCAGATCGCCCGCCTGATGCGCCAGCATGTGCGCGAACAGGACATGGCCGCCCGACTGGCCGGCGATGAATTCGTGCTGCTGCTGCGCGGCGCCACGGAGGAGATTGCCGCGCAGGCCTGCCGCCGGCTGTCCGCCGCCGTGAAGGACCACGACTGGGCGGCCATCTCTGAAGGGCTGGCGGTCAGCATCAGCATCGGCGCGGCCCAGCGCCAGGACGGCGACACGCTGCAGACCTGGCTGGCCCGCAGCGATGCGGCCATGTATGCCGCCAAACGGGCGCGGCATGCCGGGGAGGCGCTGGAGGACGGCGAAGGCGACACGCCGGATTGAGGTGAGGGGCAGGGCCGCCGCTGTCGTGGTCGCCGCTGGCGCCGCTGCCGCCGTTTAGGATCCCGGCTTTGCATTCCAGCCGAAGGATCTTTCCATGCCCGCATTCCTGTCTTCCGTCTCCGCCTGGTGGCTGCTGGCCGTGGCGGGTCTGCTGGAGATCGTGTGGGCGATGACCATGAAGGCGTCTGACGGCTTCAGCAAGCCGCTGCTCAGCGGCATCACCCTGGTGGCCGCCTGGGCCAGTTTCTGGCTGCTGGGCCTGTCACTCAAGCAGTTGCCCGTCGGGACGGCCTATGCGGTGTGGACCGGCATTGGTGCGGTGGGCGCCGCGATCCTGGGGATGATCATCTTTCACGAACCCGCCACGCTGGCACGCATCGGCTGCATCGCGCTGATCGTCGGCGGAATCCTCGGGCTCAAGCTGTTGCACTGAGCCCGCGTGCCCCCCGTTCCTCGCGCGTTCCCTATTACTTGAAGAACCAGTACCCGACGATGATGGTGCCGACCAGGCCCACCACGTCGGCGATCAGCCCGCAGGTCAGCGCATAGCGTGTCTTGCGGATGTTGACGCTGCCGAAGTAGACCGCCAGCACATAGAAGGTGGTCTCGGTGGACCCCTGGATGATGGCGGCGAGCTTGCCCTGGAAGCTGTCCACGCCGTAGGTCTTCATCACGTCCACCATCAGGCCGCGTGCACCGCTGCCCGACAACGTCTTCATCAGCCCCACGGGCAGCGCCGGAACGAAATCGGTGGGCAGCCCCATGGCTGCCAACGCTGCTGCAATGCCGCGCACCACATAGTCCATGCAGCCGGTGGTGCGGAACACCGAGATGGCCACCAGGATGGCCACCAGGTAGGGAATGATCTGCACCGCGACGCCAAAGCCCTCCTTTGCGCCCTCCACGAAGCTCTCGTAGACGTTGATGCGCCGCCACGCCCCCACGGCGATGAACATCACGATGATGCTGAGGATCACCACGCTGCCCAGCAACCCGATCATCTGGGCCATTACGTCGGGCGGGTACTGGTGCAGCCAGCCGAACATCCCGGCCATCAGGCCCACGAAGCCCAGCACCAGTGCCAGCACCGGTGCGGTGAACAGGTTGATGCGCTGGTAGACCGCCACGGCCACCAGGCCGGCCATGAAGGAAATGAAGGTGCCGACCAGCGTGGGCAGGAAGATATCCGCCGCGTTGAAGTTCACCAGGTGCTGGTCCACCGCGATGGCCTGCCGGATGGCGATCACCGAGGTGGGGATGAGCGTGATGCCGGCCGTGTTCAGCACCAGGAACATGATCATCGCGTTGCTGGCGGTGTCCTTCTGCGGGTTGAGCTCCTGCAGCTCGCGCATGGCCTTGAGGCCCAGCGGCGTGGCGGCGTTGTCCAGCCCCAGCATGTTGGCCGAGAAGTTCATCACCATGGAACCACCGGCCGGGTGACCACGTGGCACGTCCGGGAAGATGCGGGCGAAGAAGGGACCCATCGCCCGGGCGAAGAGCTGGATGACCCCGGCGTTCTCGCCGATCTTCATGATGCCCAGCCACAGGCTCATCACGCCCACCAGACCCAGGGAGATGTCGAAACCGGTCTTGGCGGTGTCGAAGATGCCGTTGAGCACCTGCGTGAAGATCGTCAGGTCCCCTTGCATGAGCCGCAGCAGCGCCACTGCAAAGCCGACCAGGAAGAAGCCGATCCAGATGAAGTTGAGCACCATGGGGGCGGATTATTCCCGGCCCGCTGGCCGGTACTGCGCGAACCTCGGGTTGACGAGCATGACGGGGGCGAGGGTGGTCATAACCAGACAGTCAGGACCGGCTTCGAGGGCTTGTGGCACCCGTGCGGGTACTCCTGTGGGCACCGGCCTGCGCTGACTTCTGGGCGCGGTGCGGTGTTTGCGGCATAGTGCCGGCACTTTTTGCACATTCGGCCCTGCCATGTCGCCCGACGCGACGCTCGGCAGGATGTCTGACACGAGAGAGAAATCCATGACATCTTCCAGTCCTGCCGCCCGCTGGTCGCGGGTGGCCACTGCCGCCGTCCTGAGCTGCTGCACCCTGGGCGCCACGGCGTTCGCCAAGACCACGCCGACGGCCCAGGATGCCGAGCGTTTTGTCAAAGGCGCCGAAGCGCGCCTGGAAGCGCTGCAGATCAAGGCGCAACGTGCGGAGTGGGTGACCGAGAACTTCATCACCGACGACACGCAGCAGATCACCGCCGAAGCCAACGAGGAACTGCTGCGCGCCAGCGGTGAACTGGCCCTGGCGGCCCGCCGCTACAACGGCCTGAAGCTGCCGGCGGACACGGCCCGCAAGCTCAAGCTGATGCAGCTGACGCTGATGATCCCGGACGATCAGGAGCGTGCCCGTTTCACCCGCCTGGCCACCGGCCTGACCAGCGCCTACGGCATGGCCAAGTACTGCCCGCACAAGGCCGACGGATCCCAGGGCACCTGCCTGCCGCTGGACGAGCTGGAAAAGATCATGGCCGAGAGCCGTGACCCGGCCCAGCTGAAGGACGCGTGGATCGGCTGGCATGCCCAGTCCAAGGCCTATAAGCAGGAATACATCAACTACGTGGCGCTCTCCAACAAGGGCTCACGTGCCATGGGGTTCGCGGACACCGGCGCGCTCTGGCGTTCCGGCTACGACATGACGCCGGACGCCTTTGCCGCGGACATGGAACGGACCTGGCAGCAGGTGCGCCCGCTGTATGACGCGCTGCACACCTATGTGCGCTTCAAGCTGCGCCAGACCTACGGCCCGGACCTGGTGCCCGCCACCGGCCCGATTCCGGCGCATCTGCTGGGCAACATGTGGAGCCAGAGCTGGGAGAACATTTATCCGCTGGTCAAGCCCGCAGCCAAGGCCGGGGACTACGACCTGAGCCAGGTGCTGGCGCAGCGCGGCACCTCGGCCAAGGAAATGGTCAAGTACGCTGAGGGCTTCTACACCTCGCTGGGCATGGAGACGCTGCCGGACTCGTTCTGGGAGCGTTCGCTGCTGACCAAGCCGCAGGACCGCGAAGTGGTCTGCCACGCCTCGGCCTGGGACATCGACCAGCAGCAGGACGTGCGGGTGAAGATGTGCATCCGCCCGACCGAGGAGGACTTCATCACCATCCACCACGAGCTGGGCCACATCTACTACGACCTGGCCTACCGGGGCCAGCCGAACCTGTTCCGCAATGGCGCGAACGACGGTTTCCACGAGGCCATCGGTGACACGGTGGCGCTGTCCATCACGCCGAGTTACCTGAGCCGCCTGGGCCTGATGACCGCAACGGACAAGCCGGGCGATGACATCGACAACCTGCTGATGCAGGCGTTGCGCAAGGTGGCGTTCCTGCCGTTTGCGTACAAGGTGGATGCCTGGCGCTGGCAGGTCTACGCGGGTCAGGTGAAGCCGCAAGACTACGACAAGGTGTGGTGGTCGCTGAGCGAGACCTACCAGGGCATCTCGCGTCCTGTCCCGATGCAGGCGGATGGTTTTGATGCCGGCGCCAAGTTCCACGTGGCGGCGGACGTGGCCTACGCGCGCTACTTCGTGGCCCACCTGCTGCAGTTCCAGTTCCAGCGTGCGCTGTGCCGGGAAGCCGGCTACAGCGGCCCGCTGCACAGCTGCTCGATCTTCGGCAACAAGAAGGCTGGCGAGAAGTACCAGGCCATGCTGAGCATGGGTGCCAGCAAGCCGTGGCCCGAAGCGCTCAAGGCGATGACCGGTGAAACGCAGCTGGATGGCGGCGCGCTGATCGAGTACTTTGCGCCCCTGAAGGCCTGGCTGGATCAGCAGAACGAAGCGCTGGCCAAGAGCGACGCGACGCTGAAGCGTTGATGCTGATGCGCGGGAACCCTCCGCATGAGGACGGGTGACCCGCCGGTCAAGCCAGTACTCAGTCGCTCTCCTGGAAGCGCGCCCGGACTTCCAGCACCTTCGGCAGCACGCTGATGAACAGCTCCACCAGCCGTGGGTCGAAGTGCTTGCCGGACTGCTCGCGCAGATGGTCCACGGCGGCTTCCGGGGTCCAGGCGCGCTTGTAGGGGCGAACGCTCGTGAGGGCGTCGAATACATCGGCAATCGCGACAATGCGGGCCTCCTCGGGGATGGCCTCACCGGCCAGGCCCTCGGGGTAGCCGCTGCCATCCCACTTCTCGTGGTGGCTCAAGGCGATGCGACGCGCCAGCCCCAGCAGACCGGTGGTGTGGTCACCCAGGATCTCCGCCCCGATCTGCGGGTGGCGGCGCATCACCGCCCACTCCTGCTCGTCCAGCTTGCCCGGCTTCTGCAGGATCGCGTCCGGGATGCCCAGCTTGCCCACGTCATGCATGGGCGCGGCGTGCAGCAACTCTTCGGCGTCCGCATCGGAATAACCGGCCGCCTGCGCCAGCAGTTGCGAGAAATGGCTCATCCGCACCACGTGCCAGCCGGTCTCGTTGTCCTTGAACTCGGCGGCACGGCCCAGGCGTTGCACGATCTGCAGCCGCGTGTCCCGAAGTTCCTGCGCACGCACCAGGGAGAGGTGGGTCCGTACCCGGGCCCGAACCACGGGCGGGCTCAGCGGCTTGGTGATGTAGTCCACCGCGCCTGCCTCAAAGCCTTCGGTCTCGTGGCCCGAGTCCGCCAACGCGGTGACGAAGATCACCGGGATATCGGCGGTGGTGCTCTGCACCTTCAGCGTGCGGCACACGTCCATGCCGGAGAGCTCCGGCATCATGACGTCCAGCAGGATCAGGTGGGGCCGTTCCTGGCGCGCCAGGTCCAGGGCCTTGTGGCCATCCCTTGCAAAAAGCAGGCGGTAGTCGTCCTGCAGCGCGTGGCGCAGCACCTGAAGGTTGGCGGGTTCGTCGTCAACCAGCAGCAGCTTGGGGCGGGTATCGGCAGTGGTCATGAAGCGTTGAGCTGCGCTCGGAGCGCATCCAGTGCCCGCAGGGCGGTGTCGAAGTCAAAGTCACCAACGGCGCGTGACAGGGGCTCGCAACGCGGGCCACCCCAAGCGTCGCAGAGGACTTGCAGCGCATCGTCATCCAGCTGGCTGCCGCGCAGGGCACGGGCCAGCCGGTCAGCCGCGTCGGTAACGCGGCGGTCCGAAGTCACTGTGGCGCTCCCGGCTTGTACGGTCGGCGTTGAATCGGCCAGGCGATGGATGGCCTCCACCGCCTGCTGTAGCGCCACGGAAACATCGTCGGCATGGGCCGCCAATTGCTCCTGGTGGCCTTGTTTGAGCGCCTCTTCCATCGCCACCGTGGCATCCAGCAACACCGGCAAGGCCAGGCTGCCGGCAGCGCCTCGCCATCGGTGCACCAAGGCCCGCAGGTCCAGCCATTCCCGTTGACGCAGCAGTTGCTGCAGGCGGGTCACGCCCTCGCGCTGATCTTCGGCAAAGCGGCGCAGACCCCGGTGCCACGCTGTCGCATTGCCCCACAGGTGCAGGCCATGCGCCCAGTCCAGGTCGGTCACTTCCAGACCCATCGGCAGGGTCGGCTCGCCGTGCAGGTCGGCCCAGGTGGAGGCCATGGAGGGCGGCGGCGCCGGGGCGGCCGGCGTGGTGGGGGCGATGCCCAGCACGCGGGCCAGCTCGGCAAACAGACGCTGCGGTTCCACCGGCTTCACGGCAAAGCCGTCCATGCCGGCGGCCAACGCGGCCTGGCGATCTTCTTCCAGCACGCTGGCCGTGAGCGCCACGATGGGCGTGCGCTGACGGCCCTGGGCCTGCTCGAAATTGCGGATGCGCCGGGTGGCGCCCATGCCGTCCAGCACCGGCATGTGCACATCCATCAGCACCGCGTCGAAGCGCTCTTCGGAGAACGCCTTGACGGCGGCCATGCCATCGCCCACGGTGCGCACCTGGTGGCCGTGGCGACCCAGGATGAGCTGCAGCAGTTCACTGTTCTGGGGCACGTCGTCGGCCACCAGCAGCCGCAGCGGCGGCAGTGCGGATGGCGTGCGGGTGTCGTCCTGGGCCGCGGCCTCGGCGTTGCCCAGGGGGAGCGGCAAATGAACATGGAAGGTGCTGCCTTCGCCCTCCACGCTTTCCACCGTGATGCGGCCGCCCATGCGTTCGACCAGCTGGCGCGAGATGGTGGTGCCCAGCCCGGTGCCCCCGAAGCGGCGGGTGGTGGAGGCGTCGGCCTGTGCAAAGGCATCGAAGATGCGTTCGACGCGGTCGGGTGCAATGCCGATGCCGGTGTCGATCACCCGCAGGTGGATGCCGCCCTGTTCATGGCGCATGCTCAGCGTCACCACGCCGCGTTCGGTGAACTTGATGGCGTTGCCGATGAGGTTGAGCAGCACCTGCTGCACTCGCAGTGCATCGCCCTTGAAGTGGTCGGCCGCCGTGAGGGGATAGTCCAGTTGCAGGGTCAGGCCCTTGCGTTGGGCCAGCAGGCCCAGCGAGTTCATGGCCTGCTCACAGACCTGGCGCAGCGAGAAATCGACCTGCTCCAGGTCCATGGCGCCCTTGTCGAGCTTGGCGGTGTCCAGGATGTCGTTGAGCAGGGCCAGCAGGGAACGGGCGGAGCTGCGCACTGTGCTGAGGTGGCGGCGCTGGGCCTCGGTGAGGGTGGTGTCCAGCAGCAGCTCGGTGAAGCCAAGAATGGCGTTCATCGGGGTGCGGATCTCGTGGCTCATGTTGGCCAGGAAGGCGCTCTTGGCGTCCGCCGCTGCCTCTGCCCGATGCTTGGCTTCTTCCAGCTGCAGGTGCAGGTGCATGCGCTCGGTGATGTCCAGCATCACGCCGTCGATCCATTGCACCTGTCCATCGGCCCCCAGCACGCCGCGGCCACGCTCGGACACCCAGCGCTCGCCGCCCTCCAGCGTGTGCAGGCGGTATTCCATGGTGTAGGGCTGGTCCAGGCGCAAGGCCTCGGCCACGATCTCGTCCACCCGCTGGCGGTCATGCCGGTGGATCAAGGCCCCCAGGTGCTGGCGGCCAGTAATGAAGTCCTCCGCCGGCCAACCCGTCAAGGTTTCCACGGCGTCGCTGATGAGCATCATGCTCCAGTCGCTGTCCATGCGGCAGCGGAAGCTCACGCCCGGGCTGTTGGCGATCAGCGTGCGGAACTGGGTCTCGCTTTCGCGCAGGGCGAGGTCGGTGGCCCTTTGGCGCTGGCGCTCGGCGATCAGGTCACGGTTGAGGCGGCGCAACACCAGCAGGCCGTTGGCGCCGGCAGTCATGGCACTGATGGTGAGGGTGACCACCGTGATGGTCAGCGCCAGAAGACCGTTGTTTTCCAGCCCCGTGTTGCAGGGGCCATCGGCTATGCCGATGAAACGTGCCGCGCCCATGGCGGTGTAGTGCATGCCCGTGACGGCGCAGCCCATCACCAGGCCGCCCAGCGTCACCACCCAGATGCGGTGCCAGCGGTGCTCGAGCCCGAAGCGGATCCACAGCGCGAGCATGGCCAGCAGCACGGCCACGACGATGGAGGCGGCAAACCAGGCTGGGTCGTAGCGCAGCTCGGCCGTCATCTCCATGGCGGCCATGCCGGTGTAGTGCATGGCGCCGATGCCGGCCCCCACCAGCACCCCGCCCAGAACACAGGAGCGTGGGCTCAACCGGCCGCGCGAGATGAGGCCCAGTGCCACCCAGGAGGCGGCCAGCGCCGGCACCATCGACAGCGCGGTCAACCCGCCGTGGAAGTTCACCGAGGCACAGAGCTGGAAGGCCAGCATGCCGATGAAATGCATGGACCACACGCCGCCGCCCAGGGCCACGGCGCCGGTGAGGACCACCGCCTGCCGATGCCAGCCCGTGCTCCGGCGGGCGATGCCGGCCACCTGCAGTGCCAGTGCCGAGGTGAGCGAGGCCACCAGCACCGACAGCAGCACCAGGGAGAGGGAATAGTGGCCCGTGAGCAGGAGCGTGGGGGCTCCGTCCCGGATCAGGAAGAACTTCGGCAGCAGCGACGCGAGATCGGACACGTAGGGGGAGGCATCAGGGCCGCGTGGAAGACGCGTGATGGTGAGGCCTGCCGGCCTGCGCTGCGCGGAAAAAATCCGCGTTAACCCTGACGGGCGCGACTGAGCCCCCCACGTGCGGGGGCACCCTGTGAAGGATGGACGGTAGCGGTGCCAGCCAGGGCGCTGTGCACATGCTTGTGGCCATGAAAAAAGCCTGCCGGCGTTGACGCGCGGCAGGCTTTGCGGAGGGATCCCGCGCCGGGGCAGCGCCCCGCTGGCGTTCAGAACGCCGGCACCACCGCGCCCTTGTACTGGGCCTGGATGAAGCGCTTGACCTGCTCGCTCTGCAAGGCAGCTGCCAACTTCTTCACCGCCGGGGCGTTCTGGTTGTCCGCGCGGGTCACCAGCCAGTTGGCATAGGGCGAATCGCCGCCTTCGATGGCCAGGGCATCCTTGGTGGGGTTCAGCTTGGCTTCCAGGGCGTAGTTGGTGTTGATCAATGCCAGGTCCACCTGCGGCAGGATGCGCGGCAGGGTGGCGGCTTCGATCTCACGGAATTTCAGGCCCTTGGGGTTGTCGGTGATGTCCTTGGTGGTGGACAGGATGTTGGTCTTGTCTTTCAGGTGGATCACGCCGGCCTTGTCCAGCAGCAGCAAGGCACGGCCGCCATTGGTGGGGTCGTTGGGCAGGGCGACGGTGCCGCCCTTGGGCAGCTCGGCCAGCGTCTTGTGCTTGAGAGAGTAGGCGCCAAAGGGCTCCACATGCACGGCCACCACCGGCACGAGCGAGGTGCCCTTGCCCTTGTTGAATTCGTTCAGGTAGGGCTTGTGCTGGAAGAAGTTGGCGTCCAGGCGCTTTTCGCTGACCTGGATGTTGGGCTGGACATAGTCGGTGAAGACCTTGACCTCAAGTTCCACGCCTTGCTTGGCCAGCTCGGGCTTGATGAGGTTGAGGATCTCGGCATGCGGCACCGCGGTCGCAGCAACGGTGAGCTTTTCCGCCAGTGCGGAGCCCAGGGCCAGGGTCGCCAGAGCGGCGACAACGATCTTCTTCATGTTCAAACTCCTCTTTTCATAAACACCAGGGTCATGCACACCAAGCCTCCCGAAGGCTTAGAGAACCTCTGCAGAGGTCCCTTAGTGGTGCGAGACCCGCTTGACGAGCCAGTCGCCCAGCATCTGCAGGGCCTGGACCAGAACCAACAACAACACCACGGTGACCACCATCACTTCGGTCTGGAAGCGCTGGTAGCCAAAACGGATGGCCAGGTCGCCCAGGCCGCCACCACCGATCACCCCGGACATGGCGGTGTAGGACACCAGCGTGATGGCCGTGACGGTGAGGGCGGAGACGATGCCAGGCAGGGCCTCGGGCAGCAGCCCCTGCCAGACGATCTGGCGGGTGGTGGCGCCCATGGAGAGGCCGGCTTCCACGATGCCGCGGTCCACACCGCGCAGCGCGGTTTCCACCAGGCGGGCCAGGAAGGGCGTGGCGCCCACGACCAGCGGCGGGATGGCACCCGCCACGCCCAGCGAGGTGCCGGTGATGAGCAGCGTGAACGGGATGAGCACGATCAGCAGGATCACAAAGGGCAGCGAACGCAAAATGTTGACCACCAGCGAGAGCAGGCCGTACAGGCGCGGAGAGGCGAGCAGCTGGCCCCGGTCTAGCAGGAACAGGGCGATGCCCAGCGGCAGGCCCAGCAGCGTGGTGAAAAGCAGCGAGCCGCCGAGCATCAGTAGCGTGTCGCCACCGGCCAGCACAATCTCGGACCAGTCGATGGTGCTGAGCACTTGAATGAAACCGTTGCTCATGCGCGCAGCTCCTCGACCTGGACACCACGGGTCGCCAGGAGTTGCCGGGCAGCGGCCAGGTCTCCGGCCGAGATGGCAATGGTGAGCTGGCCGTAGGGCACGCGCTTGATGCGGTCGATGCGGCCGGCAAGAATGCCGAAGTCCAGCTTGGCGTGGCGGGCGACCTCGCCCAGCAAGGGCTCGTAGGTTCGGTCGCCGAGGAAGGTGAGGCGCCACACCTGGCCCTGGACGTGGGCAAAATCGTCCCGCTGGGTGCCCTCGTCCACCTGTTCGGCCGCCTGCACGAAGCGCCGGGCGGTGGGGGAGCGGGGGTGCAGGAAGACTTGCGACACTGGGCCTTCTTCGACGATGCGACCATCGTCGAGCACCGCCACGCCGTCGCAGATGCGGCGGACGACGTCCATCTCATGGGTGATGAGAACAATGCTGAGCTTGAGCTCGTCGTTGAGCTCGGCCAGAAGATCCAAAATGGAGCGGGTGGTTTCGGGGTCGAGGGCGCTGGTGGCTTCGTCGCAGAGCAGGACCTGCGGCTCCAGCGCGAGCGCGCGGGCAATGCCGACACGCTGCTTCTGGCCGCCCGACAGCTGGGCCGGATACTTGTTGGCATGCTCGGTGAGGCCAACGCGGGCGAGCAGGGCGTTAACGCGGGCAGCCATGCGGGGGCTGTCCCAACCGGCAATGCGCATGGGCCAGCCGACGTTCTGTGCGACGGTGCGGGAACCCAGCAGATTGAAGTGCTGGAAAATCATGGCGATGCGCTGGCGGGCGGCGCGCAACCCCGCACCATCGAGCGATTGCAGGTCCTGGCCAGCCACCACCACCCGGCCGCTGTCCGGACGCTCCAGCAGGTTGATGACACGCAGCAAGGTGCTCTTGCCTGCGCCCGACGCACCAATGACGCCGAACACCTCGCCCGGCTGGACATGAAGGTCCACACCCTTCAGGGCGGCAATCTGGCGGCCATCGACCGTATACGATTTGTGAAGCTGTTCGAGTTGGATCACAGACAGGCCGGAACAGAAAACCTGCGATCCTTAGGGATTACCCGGGATTTGGCAACAACTCATTGTTCATATGCATATGAATGATGGGGGTATCGAGCAAATTCCGAATATGAATTCCTGGGGGGCTTCTCTCTGGGATCGGGGGGCGGCGGCGCTAAAAGAACGACCCTTCAGAGTGCCCCACGCCGGAAGGCGCCGATCCGGGTGCCTTTTGCTTCATGTCCCTCCTGTCCCGCTCCGCGGGCCATTCCTTCCTGATACTTTCCCTCCTGCTTCCTTCGCGCTGATGGGAGCCCGCCACGTGACCCTGGATACCTTCCTGGGTTCTATCCCGAAGTTAAGAGTGGGGCACGTTGGTCGGATTCGACGCTGTAGCTCGGACGGTGTCTTGGGGCGCCGCCGGTGTTTGCCCGGCGGCGACCTCGCGTATCAGGATGCGCATGTCGAATAGGCGCGCTCATTGAGGAGGTTGGTCATGACTTCGATGGTGGGGGTGGACGTGAGCAAGGCCAAGCTCGACGTCGCGTTGTTGGACGAGAAGGGGAAGTA
>NZ_FOAV01000021.1 GCF_900109745.1 Roseateles sp. YR242
CCAGCGTTCAATCTGAGCCAGGATCAAACTCTACAGTTCGATCTTGATTACTCAACGGAATTGAACAAAGACTATTTTCATAGCTTCATTCTTTCTTCCGTGAGCGTTGTTAGATTTAACCTTCTCAGGTTGCATCCGTCCAAACGCCCACGCTTATTGGCTGTAAATTTTTAAAGATCATCGAAGCAGCTTTCGCCATCTTCGTCGCACTGGCTGTCGTCGTTTTGTTAACGTCGTCAGCAGCGCAGAAGCGAGATTATGAATCATTCTTTTTGATTTCGTCAAGCAGTCAGTGCAAATTATTTTTTACGCTGACTGCGAGAGATTCATCATCAAGACGCCTCACTCGCCACCGGCACTTGGAGTCTTAAACTACTCCGCCTTCCGGCGCCGCTACTGAACAGATTCTCAAGGAGTTCTTGAAGAAGTTCTTTATCAGCAGCGAAGCCCACGACTGTAGCACAGCATTTTTGGCCGAGACAACAACCCCAGTGAGAAGCTGGCGATATTCGCCCTTTTCATGAAAGTTGCCGCAGTGCGATCGGAGGGCACCCGCGCCCTCGCCCGCCTTCCTCTCAGAAAAAAGGCCCGCATCAGCGGGCCTTGGTTCATGTGGGGTCCAGGCGCATGTCCTGAAATGCGCCAGGGATCATTCTTCCTGGAACGCTTCCTCGCGCTTGTTCTTGATGGACGGCAGCATGACGATGACCACCATCAGTGCCGCCGCGATCAGCAGGCCGGCGGAAAGTGGGCGGGTCATGAAGGTCGCCCAGTCACCACGCGACAGCAGCAACGCTCGGCGCAGGTTCTCTTCCATCATCGGGCCCAGGATGAAGCCCAGCAACAGCGGCGCAGGTTCGCAGCTCAGCTTGTAGAAGATGTAACCCACCACCGCAAACGCGGCCGTCATGTACACGTCGAAGTTGTTGTTGTTCAGCGTGTAGGTGCCGATGCAGCAGAACACCACGATGGCTGGGAACAGGAAGCGGTAGGGCACGGTCAGCAGCTTGATCCAGATACCGATCAGCGGCAGGTTCAGGATCACCAGCATCAGGTTGCCGATCCACATGGAGGCGATCAGACCCCAGAACAGTTCCGGGTTGCTGGTCATCACTTGCGGGCCGGGCTGGATGCCCTTGATGGTCATCGCGCCCACCATCAGCGCCATCACCGCATTGGGCGGGATGCCCAGCGTCAGCATCGGGATGAAGGAGGTCTGCGCGCCTGCGTTGTTGGCAGACTCCGGTCCGGCCACCCCCTGGATGGCGCCCTTGCCGAAGCGGCTCGGGTCCTTGGCGACTTTCTTCTCCAGCGTATAGGCCGCAAAAGAGGCCAGCAGCGCGCCGCCGCCGGGCAGCACCCCCAGCACCGAGCCGAGCGCGGTCCCGCGCAGCACCGCCGGCCACGCGTCATGGAAGTCCTGCTTGGTCGGCCACAGGCCCTTCACGTCCTTGGTGAAGACCTCGCGATGCTCGGCCGGCTGGCCCAGATTCGCGATGATCTCGCCAAAGCCGAAGATCCCCATGGCGATCACGACAAAGTTGATGCCGTCGGTCAGTTCCGGAATGTCGAACGAAAACCGCGGGGTGCCGGAGATCACGTCCGTATTGACCTGCCCCAGCAGCAGCCCCAGCACAATCATGCCGATCGCCTTGAGCAGCGAGCCCGACGCCAGCACCACGGCGCCGATCAGCCCCAGCACCATCAGCGAGAAATACTCGGCGGGCCCAAACTTGAAGGCCAGTTCCGTCAACGGCGGCGCAAAGGCCGCGATGATGATGGTGCCCACGCAGCCAGCGAAGAACGAGCCCAGGCCGGCAGCCGCCAGCGCGGAGCCCGCACGCCCTTGTCGGGCCATCTGGTAGCCATCGATGGCGGTCACCACCGACGACGATTCGCCTGGCACGTTGATCAGGATGGCGGTCGTGGAACCGCCGTATTGCGCGCCGTAGTAGATACCGGCCAGCATGATCAGGGCAGGCGTGGCATCCAGGGCATAGATGGAGGGCAGCAGCATCGCGATGGTCGCGACCGGGCCCAGGCCCGGCAGCACGCCGATCAGCGTGCCCAGCACTGCGCCACCGAAGGCATACAGCAGGTTTTGAAGCGTGAGGGCCGTCTGGAAGCCCAGCATCAGGTTGTTCAGCAGATCCATGTGGGGCTCCTCATGCGCCAAGGAAGGTTGGCCACACAGGGATCACGAGACTCAATCCCCACACAAAAATGGCCCAGCTGCCCAGCGTGAGCACCACGCTGCTCAAGATGGCATCACGCCAGCTGAATTCGTCACTGGCCATGGACGAGATGATGATCAGCAGCGGCAAGGTGATCGCCATGCCCAGCCGCGGCAGGGCCAGGCCGAAGATCACGATGGCGCCCACCACGATCAGCAGCGGCCGCCACGCGATGGAACCGATGGGCTGTCCGCCCTCCGATTCAATCGTGAGGGCCTTGAACAGTACCGCAGCGCCCAACAGCGCCAGCAGCACGCCCAGCCCGAACGGGAAATAACCAGGCCCGGGGCGGGCCGAACTGCCAAAGCTGTAGTGGACCAGTGAACCCCACGCGAACGCGACGCCAACGACCACAAACAACAGCCCTGACCAGAAGTCGCGTTGACTCTTGATCTTCATCGAGGGAACCTCTAGCGGCTTGAATTGCGGCGATTCTAGGGAGCGCGAAGGCGCCGCTCTCTGTGGTTTCCACGTAAACGACGTAAACCCCTGCCCGGGCATTCCCTCGGTCGTCAGGTGGGCGTTCTCACCCCTGGTTTTCCCATGTGGGTGTGCTGCGCAGCACCTCGTCCATCGTCGTCAGCCCTTCAGCCACCTTCATGGCCCCCCCCAATCGCAGGGGCCGCAGGCCTTCCTGCACCGCCTGCCGGCGCAGGGCTGTCGTGTCGGTATGCGGGTGCAAATGCTTGCGCACGGTGTCGGACAGCATCAACAGCTCATACAAGCCCGCACGCCCCCGGAACCCGGTGTTGCGGCAGTCCAGGCAGCCCACCGGCTTGTAGGGCTTGACTGCGCCGTTCAGGCGCCAGGGCTTGAGCATCTCGTTGAGCGTGTCGCGGGTGACGTCCGGATCTGGTGCCTTGCACAACGGGCACAGGGTGCGAACCAGCCGCTGGGCCAGCACGCCGATCACGGTGGCGTCGATCAGATAGTTGGGCACACCCAGGTCGGTCAGCCGCGTGATGGCGGACACCGAGTCATTCGTGTGCAGAGTGGAGAACACCAGGTGGCCGGTCAGCGATGCCTGGATGGCCATCTCGGCCGTCTCCAGGTCGCGGATTTCCCCCACCATGATGATGTCTGGATCCTGGCGCATCAGCGCCCGCAGCCCTTCCGCGAAACCGAAGTCAATCGAGGCCAGCACCTGGGACTGGTTGAACGACGGCTCGATCATTTCGATCGGGTCCTCCACCGTGCAGACGTTCACCTCGTCCGTCGCCAGCCGCTTGAGCGTGGAATAGAGCGTGGAGGTCTTGCCGGAGCCGGTGGGCCCCGTGACCAGGATGATGCCGTGCGGCCGGGCCGTCAGGCGCGTCCAGCGTTCCGCGTCATGGCCGGAGAAGCCCAGTTGCGCCAGATCCTTCACCGCCGTGTCGGGGTCGAAGATCCGCATCACCATCTTCTCGCCGAAGGCGGTCGGCAAGGTGGACAGGCGCATTTCCACCTCTTCGCCGGCGGGATTGCGCGTCTTGATCCGTCCGTCCAGCGGACGGCGCTTCTCCACCACGTCCATGCGGCCCAGCAACTTGATCCGGGCGGTCATCGCCCCCATCACGGAGGGCGGCAACTGATAGACGGTGTGAAGCACCCCGTCGATGCGGAAGCGGATGGCCCCCATGTCGCGGCGCGGCTCCAGGTGGATATCCGAAGCCCGCTGGTCAAAGGCGTACTGCCACAGCCAATCCACCACCTGCACCACGCCCTGGTCGTTGGCATCCAGCTGCTTGTTGCTGCGCCCCAGCTCCACCAGTTGCTCGAAGCTGGCGGTCTGGCCCACCTCGCCGGTCTTGGACGCTGCCCGCACCGAGCGGGCCAGGGTGAAGAATTCGGTGGTGAAGCGACTGATTTCCTGCGGATTGGCCAGCACCAGTTTCACCCGCTTGCGGGTGTGCGATTCGATCTGCGGCACCCAGGCGATGTCCAGCGGCTCGGCGGTGGCCACCGTCACCTCGGTCAGCGCCACCTGAATCGGCAGGCAGCGTCGCGCCTCCGCGTAGTTGGCCGACATCACGTCCGCCACGCGGCCCACATCCACCTTGAGCGGATCGATCCGCATGTAGGGCATCTTCAGATGGCCGGCCAGCCACTCGGTGATGGCCTCCACGTCCAGCGGGCGGCCGGAGTCCTTGCGGGTGAGGCCGGCATTGCCCAGGCGCACCAGCGGATGCAGACCGCTGTGGCCAGCGGCGAAGCGGGTCAGGGTCTGCTGGCCCAACGCGGCGTCGATCACGCCGTCCTCCATCATCCAGTTCAGCAGCGTGCGCCACTCCAGCTTGCCCCCGTTGGCCGCATCGCCGGACTTGGCCGCACTGGCCGCCTCGGATCCCTTGCGGGCGGTGGGGGCCTGGCCGCTCTGGACGGTTTGGCCGCTTTGAGCGGCGCCGCCAACCTGGCTGTTTTGGCCCGTCAGGCCATTGGAGCTCGATGTCTTCATAAGCTCAATCGCGGATCTGGTTGATGATGTTCATCGGCAAGGGGCGCACCAACTTCAGCCATTTTCTTGCGGGCAGCTCGAATCGGTCCTCGATCAGGGCCGCCCGGCGCTCCAATTCCTCCCGGTCCGGCACCTGCACGCCGCGCGCCGCGACCACCACCGTGTTGCCTTCACGCGTGGGCGACAGATGCCACACCTGGTCCGACCCGAAGGCCATGGCGATACGCGCCGCACTGCGGGCGAAGCTGGCGCTGCGGCCAAACAGGTTGACCGTCATCAGCCCGCCATCGGCCAGCACGTTCCGGCAGTCGTTGTAGAACTGCTGGTCGTCCAGCACCGGGGCGGCGGCCTCATGGTCGTAGAGGTCCACATTCAGCACCTGTGCCGTACCCCAGTGAGCGGCGTCGGCCACCCACTGCCCGGCATCCTCGTTCAGCACCTGGAAGCGGTCGTCATCGTCCGGCAGGTGGAACCAGTGGCGGCAGGCGCTGATCACGGTCGGGTTGATCTCCACGGCCGTGGTCTTCATCTTGAGCTGGCGCCGGCTGAAACGGCTCAGCGCACCGGCGCCCAGCCCCAGTTGCACCGCCCTGCCCGCAGTCACCTCGGCAAACTCACGCCAGAGCATCCACACCATCATCCGCTGGATATATTCAAGTTCCAGCCGGTCGGGCTTTTTCACCCGCATGGCGCCCTGCACCCAGATCGAATCCAGGTGCAGGTAGCGGACCCCGTCGAATTCGCTCAGCGTGGCCTCGACCCAACTTGTCTTGTTCTTGTCCCGCTTGTTGCCCACTGCGCCGTCCCGATGAGGTTTACTGCCGATGATCGCCGGATGACCGCTGATTGCGTCAACCTTGACTTGCAGGCGGCTCGCCTGGCCCCGCCAGGGCCCGCCACGCCTGCAACTTCTGATCGTAGGGCATCGTGTGGGCGGGGCTGGAAGACGGAAGCACGAGAACGCGGTAAAGCTTTGCAAGCAGGCCCACTGGCTGTTGTTGGTCTTGGTGGGCCTGCTGTGGGCCTTGTTGGTGCGCCTGCAGTGAACCTTGCTGCTGAAGCTGCTGGAGCTGTCGCAAGCCCAGCCGGCCGGCCGTGCCGCCATTGAAGGCGATCACCTCCAGCGCCGGCAGCGCCTGCAGCAGCCGGCCCAGGTCACTGGCGGCGGGGCGGCGAATGGCGCTGTCCAGGCTGCCCTGTCGTTCGGTCTCGGTGATCACGTCCCACAGCGCGATGCGATGGTGCCGCAGTGCCGCGAGGCGCTCCTCATAGGGCAGGCCGGCCAGCGCGATCCCTTTCACGTCCCCCAGCAGCCGCCAGAACTGGTTGCGGGGATGGCCGTAATACTGCTGGATCTTCAGGGAGGCCAGCCCGGGGAAGCTGCCCAGCAGCAGCCAGCGCGCGTCCGGGGCGTAAACCGGCGCCAGCCCTTGCCACCGGAGCGGCGGCACCGGGAGGCCGGGCGTGGCCGGATCGACCTTGCTCACAGCGCGCCAGCGGCGCCGCCGTGCCCCACAGCCGCGTCGTCCTGGCTCGCGGCCGTGTGATCGTGCCCCAGCGCCTTCAGACGCGGCAAGGCCGCCTGCGCATTGGCGCGGGTGATGCGGGCCGCCTCCTCAACCGTCCAGCCGCGCAGTGTCGCCAGGGTGGCCCCGATGCGCGGCAGCTCCGCCGGCTCGTTGCGCATGGACGCACCAGCCGCCCGCTCCTGCGCCGTCTTGTAGAGCCACTGCGGAGGAATATCCGGCGCATCCGTCTCGGTCACCAGCGCCTCGGCAGGCAACTCGGCGGCCAGGCGGCGGATCTGCAACGAGCGCTCGAAGGTGACGGTTCCGCCAAATCCCAGCTTGAAACCCAGCGCCAGGAAGGCATCGGCTTGCTGCCGGCTGCCATTGAATGCGTGCCCGATGCCGCCCGTGGTCAGCCCCACGCGCCGCAGCCCCCCCAGCAACTGGTCCGCACTGCGCCGCACATGCAGGATCACCGGCAGCTCATGGCGCCGCGCCAGCTTGATCTGTTCCAGATAGAAGTGCTGCTGGCGCGCCGGGTCCAGGGACTTCACGAAGAAATCCAGCCCGATCTCCCCGATCGCCACCAGCCTGGGGTCGTCCCGGTGCGCCGTGAGCGCCTGGTCCAGCGCCACCAGGTCCTCCTGCGAGGCCTGCATCACATACAGGGGATGGATGCCCAGCGCATAGGCAAAGCCATGTTCATGCGCCAGGGCCCGCACGGTGTCGAAGTTCTGCACCGACACGGCGGGAATCACCACCTGGTTCACCCCGGCCGCACGGGCGCGTGTCACCACGGCGGCGCGGTCGTCGTCAAACTCCCCCGCGTCCAGGTGGCAATGGGTGTCTATCCACATAGATCGGCCGCCTGAACCCGCAGCTCAGCGGAATACCACCGTCCGATGGCCGTTGAGCAGCACCCGGTGCTCCGCATGCCACTGGATGGCACGCGCCAGGGTGACGCACTCCACATCGCGGCCGATAGCGACCAACTGGTCCGGTGTCATGCTGTGATCGATGCGGGCCACGTCCTGTTCGATGATCGGGCCTTCGTCCAGATCGGACGTCACATAGTGCGCCGTGGCCCCGATCAGCTTCACGCCCCGCTCATGCGCCTGGTGATAAGGCCGTGCGCCCTTGAAGCTGGGCAGGAAGCTGTGATGGATGTTGATGGCACGCCCTTCCAGGTAGCGGCACATCTGCGGCGACAGGATCTGCATGTAACGCGCCAGCACCACCAGGTCGATCTGCTGCTCCTCGATCACCTCCTGGATACGGCGCTCCTGCGCCAGCTTCTGCTCCTCGGTGGCTTGCAGCAGCGGGAAGTGGTGGAACGGGATGTTGTGCGAGGCTGCCAGCTGATAAAAATCCCGGTGGTTGGAGACGATGGCAGGGATCTCGATGGCCAGATGCCCGGTCTGCACCCGGAAAAGCAGGTCGTTCAGGCAATGCCCCAGCTTGGAGACCAGCAGCAGCACGCGGGTCTTGCGCTGGGTGTCCACCAGCTCCCAGTCCATGCTGAGGCGTTCGGCCAGCGGGGTGAAGGCGGCGCGCAGGGTCTCGACCGCGCGGGGCTCCGCGCATTCGAACTCGATGCGCATGAAGAAGCGGTGATGGTCCGCGTCCCCGTGCTGGGCCGAGGTCAGGATGTTGCCCCCCTGGGCCAGCAGCTCGCCGGTCACGGCGTGCACGATGCCGGCCTGATCCGGGCAACTCAGCTTGAGAATGAACCGGCGGGAAGCCGCCGCAGTGGCGGGAGAAGAGGAAGCGGTGCGGGACGTCATGATGGGACCCATCGTAATTCACGGGCCGGCCCGGTGCGGCTGGCGCCCCATCGATCCACCTCGCCATCGGTGAAGCGAGGCTGGCCCGTCGGTGAACGCTGGCCGTCAGCCCAGCGACTGCAGCGCGCCGCCCACCAGCCGACGCTGGTGCTGGCATCGGCCGGCCAGGTCCTGGTCGTGCGTCACCATGACAAAAGCCGTGCCCTGCTCCCGGGCCATCTCCAGCATCAGGTCAAAGACCGTGCCGGCGGTGGTGCGGTCCAGGTTGCCGGTGGGTTCGTCCGCCAGCACGCACGCAGGCCGGGTGACCAGCGCACGGGCGATGGCCACGCGTTGGCGTTCCCCGCCGGACAGCTCGCCGGGGCGGTGCGCGCCGCGCGCGCCCAGGCCCACCCGCGCCAGCACGGCGGCGGCCTGTTCGCGCGCCTGCTCGGTGGGCACCCGCCGGATACGCAGCGGCATGGCCACGTTGTCCAACGCGCTGAATTCCGGCAGCAGATGGTGGAACTGATAGATGAAACCCAGGTGCTGGTTGCGCCACTGGCCGCGGGCGGTTTCGCCCAGCGTGGCCAGGTCGCGTCCCATCAGGGTCACACGGCCGGCGCTGGGCTTGTCCAGCCCTCCCAGCAGGTGCAGCAGCGTGCTCTTGCCGGAGCCCGAAGCGCCCAGCACGGCCACGGTCTCGCCCGGCTGCACGGTCAGGTCCAGCCCATGGAAGACCTGTACGTCCAACGGCCCCTCCACAAAGCGCTTGCCCAGGCCCAGGCCCTGCAGCACCGGGCCTTGTTTGATGGCGGTATCACTCATAACGCAGCGCCTCCGCCGGTTGCACGCGGCTGGCACGCCAGCTGGGGTAGAGCGTGGCCACGAAGGACAGGATCAGGGAGGTCACAGTCACGGGAACGATGTCTCCCCATTGCGGGTCACTCGGCATATGGCTGATCAGGTAAATGCTGGCCGGCAGGAAGGTGGTGTGCAGCACCTTCTCAATGAAGGGCACGATCACATCCAGGTTGTGCGCCACCAGCAGCCCCAGCCCGAGCCCGGACAAGGTGCCGATCACGCCCGCCAGGGCGCCCTGGATCATGAACACCCCCATCACCGAGCGGGGGCTGGCGCCCAGGGTGCGAAGGATGGCGATGTCCGCCTGTTTGTCGGTGACGGTCATCACCAGCGTGGACACCAGGTTGAAGGCGGCCACGGCCACGATCAAGGTCAGGATGATGCCCATCAGGCGTTTCTCGACCTGCACCGCATCAAACCAGTTGGCATTGGTGCGGGTCCAGTCGCGCACCAGGATGTCGCGGGTCAGGCGTTGCTGCAGTTCCTGGCCGACAGCCCGGGCCTGCTGCACGTCTTTCAGGCGCAGTTGCACGCCACTGGGGCCACCCGTGCGGAACAGCTTGGCGGCATCGTCCACATGCACCAGGGCCAGGCCGCTGTCATATTCATAGTGGCCGGCGGAGAACACGCCCACCACATTGAACTGCTTGTAGCGCGGCACCACGCCAGCCGGTGTCACCTGGCCGCTGGGCGCCACCAGGGTGATCTTGTCCCCGGCCTGCACGCCCAACTGACGGGCCAGTTCCACGCCCAGGATCATGTTCCACTCGCCGGCCTGCAGGCGCTGCAGCAGCCCCTCCTTGGCCAGCGCGGCCGCCACCGGTGTCACCGCCGGCTCCAGCGCCGGGTCGATGCCACGCACAATCGCGCCGCGCATGTCCTCGCCCCGGGCAATCAAGGCCTGGGAGCTCACGAACGGCGCGGCGCCCACGACCTCCGGGTTCTCCTTGGCCTTGGTGGCCACGGCCTGCCAGTCCGGCAGCGCTTCCCCGGTGTAGTTCAACAGCTCCACATGCGAGACCACCGACAACATCCGGTCCCTCACCTCTTTCTGGAAGCCGTTCATCACCGACAGCACGATGATCAGTGCCGCCACCCCCAAGGCGATGCCAAACATCGACACCCCGGAAATGAAGGAGATGAAGCGATTGCGGCGCCCCCCACGACCCGCCCGCGTATACCGCCAGCCGACCTGCAACTCATAAGGAAAATTCATATCAGTGGGCTTCGTCCCAGTTGCTGCCGATTCCGACTTCGGCAAGAAGCGGGACTTTAAGCGCTGCCACACCAGCCATGAGCGTCGGCACCTCGGCCTTCACCCAGTCCAGCTCGTCTTCGGGCACCTCGAACACCAGTTCATCGTGCACCTGCATGACGATGCGGGTGCGCTTGTTCTGCTCGTCCAGCGCCTTCTGCACCGCGATCATGGCCAGCTTGATCAGGTCGGCCGCCGTGCCCTGCATCGGCGCGTTGATGGCCTGGCGTTCTGCACCGCTGCGGCGCGGGCCGTTGCCGGAATTGATCTCGGGCAGCCACAGGCGCCGGCCAAAGGCGGTTTCCACATATCCCTTGGCCTTGGCGAACTGCTTGGTGTCGTCCATGTAGGTCCGCACACCGGAAAAACGTGTGAAATAGCGGTCGATGTAGTCCTTGGCCGACTTCAGCTCGATCCCCAGCGACTGGGACAACCCGAAGGCGCCCATGCCGTAGATCAGCCCGAAGTTGATCGTCTTGGCATAACGGCGCTGCTCCGGCGTCACCGCCGCCAGCTCGCCCCCGAACACTTCGGACGCCGTGGCCCGGTGCACGTCCTGCCCGTCCTGGAACGCGCGCAGCAGGCCCGGGTCTTCGCTGATGTGCGCCATGATGCGCAGCTCGATCTGGGAATAGTCGGCACTCACGATCCGGTGCCCCGGCGGCGCCACAAACGCCTCCCGTACCCGGCGTCCCTCGGCCGTGCGGATGGGGATGTTCTGCAGGTTGGGTTCGTTGCTGGAGAGGCGTCCGGTCACAGCCACCGCCTGCGCGTAGTTGGTGTGCACCCGGCCAGTCTGGGCATTCACCATCAGCGGCAGCTTGTCCGTGTAGGTGCTCTTGAGCTTGGCCAGCGCCCGGTATTCCAGGATCTTGGCCGGCAGCGGGAAGTCGGCGGAGAGTTTTTCCAGCACTTCTTCGTCGGTTGACGGCGCCCCGGTGGCGGTGCGCTTCACCACGGGCAGCCCGAGCCGGTTGAACAGGATCTCGCCGATCTGCTTGGGCGAGCCCATATTGAACGGCTGGCCGGCCATCTCATAGGCCGCCTGCTCGGCGGCCACCATGCGCAGGCCCAGTTCGGCACTCTGCGCCTGGAGCTTGGCCGCATCGATCAGCACCCCGGTGCGTTCGATCCGCGCCAGCAACTGCGACACGGGGATCTCCAGCTGCTCATACACAAAACGCAGCTGGGGCTCGGCTTCCAGGCGCGGCATCAGCGTCTGGTGCACCTGCAGGCACATCTCCGAATCCTCGCAGGCGTACTCGGCCGCCTTGGCCACTTCCACCTGCGCGAACGGAATCTGGTGCGCACCCTTGCCGCACAGGTCTTCGTAGCTCAGGCCCTTTCGGCCCAGCACCCGGTCGGCCAGTGCCTCCAGGCTGTGGCTGCGGTGCGCTTCCAGCACATAGCTTTCCAGCATGGTGTCAAAGGCATAGCCCTGCACCGCGATGCCGTGATTGGCCAGCACATGCGTGTCGTACTTGATGTTCTGCCCCACCTTGGGCCGGGTGATGTCTTCCAGCCAGGGTTTCAGACGGGCCAGCACCTCCTCCAGCGGCAGTTGCACCGGGGCGTCCGGCCCCTCGTGGCGCAAGGGCACATAGGCCGCCTCGCCCGGCGCCACGCTGAAGCTGATGCCCACGATACGGGCCTTCATCGCATCCAGCGCATCGGTCTCGGTGTCCAGCGCCGCCAGCGGCGCCTGCTGCAGGCGTTCCAGCCAGGCGTCCAGGCGGGCCCAGTCGGTGATGGTCTCGTAATGCTTGTCCACCGGGGCTGGCGGCACCGGGGCGTCGGCAAACATGTCGGGGGTATGCGCCTCGCCCCCCACCGCGCCCGGCCCGGTCTGGGTCGGCGGCTGCGCCGCCACATGCGCCGGCGCAGCCCCGCCCAGGCGGGTCTCCAGCTCACGCTTCAGGGTCTTGAAGCCATGGCGCGTGTAGAACTCCAGCAACCCGGCCTCATCCATCGGCTTGAAGGTCAGGGCTTCCAGCGCCGGCCAGCCCGCCACATGTTCACACAGGTCGCAATCCAGCTTCACCGTCACCAGCTTGCGGCCCATGGGCAGCCAGTCCAGGGCCTTGCGCAGGTTCTCGCCCGCCACGCCCTTGATCTTGTCGGCCGCAGCGATCACGCCGTCCAGCGAGCCGTGTTCGGCAATCCACTTGGCGGCCGTCTTGGGGCCCACCTTCTCCACGCCCGGCACGTTGTCCACTGCGTCGCCCATCAGGGTGAGGTAGTCGATGATGCGGTCCGGCGGTACGCCGAACTTGGCCAGCACGCCGGCCTCGTCCAGGCGCTCGTTGGTCATGGTGTTGATCAGCGCCACATCCGGCGTCACCAGCTGGGCCAGATCCTTGTCCCCGGTGGAGATCAGCACCTGGTGCCCGGCCTGGGCGGCCACACGGGAGAGCGTGCCGATGCAATCGTCCGCCTCCACGCCCGGCACGGTCAGCACCGGCCAGCCCAGCAGCTTCACCATCTCATGGATGGGCTCGATCTGTTCCCGCAGCGCATCCGGCATGGGGGAACGCTGGGCCTTGTATTCGGGGTACCACTCGTCGCGGAAGGTGGGGCCGGAGGCATCGAACACGCAGGCGGCATGTTCCGCGCCGGCGTCATCGCGCAGCCGCTTCAGCATGGCCACCATGCCGTGGATGGCGCCGGTGGGTTGGCCCTGGGGTCCGCGCAGGTCCGGCATGGCGTGATACGCGCGATAAAGATAGCTGGAACCGTCCACCAGCAGCATCAGGGGTTTACTCATGATGCTATTGTGCCCGGGGCCCATCGGGCCCTCGGGCATAGAATGTCAGCATGAACACCACCCGCCTCGCACAGCTGTCGAGTTTCCCGTCCCTGGTTGCCGCCGCCTGTATCGCCCTGGGCGGCACCGCGCCCGCCTGGGCTGCGGACGCGCCGGCAGCGGTGCCACCGGCCGCTGAGGTCCCCGCCCCTACCGTGCGCGAGGTACCGCCAGCCAAGGTCGAACAGATCGTCCAGGAGGACGACAAGGTTCGCATCGAGGAGACCCGGGTGAGAGGCCTGACTCAAAAGGTTGTGGTCAAGCGCAAGGACGGCGCGCCTGAGTACGAGATCCTGCTCAGCGACACCGGCAAAGACATCCCCGTCCGCCAGGGCGCCGATCGCGGCAATGCCGGTCAGCGGGTCTGGCGTTTGCTGAGCTTCTGATCGGCGGCCGGCAACACAGGCATCCCTGACCCGCCGGCCCGGTCCACCCTACCTTTTTTTCCATGGCCGTATTCACCGACGTCACGCCCGCGCAGGCGCAGACGCTGCTCGATACCCTGAACCTGGGCGAACTGCAGTCGCTCAAGGGCATTTCTGCCGGTATCGAGAACACCAACTACTTCGTCACCACGGCGAAGGGCGAGTTCGTGCTCACGCTGTTCGAGCGCCTGACCTTTGAACAGCTGCCCTTCTATCTGGAGTTGATGCGCCACCTGGCGGGCCGCGGCATCCCCGTGCCGGCCCCCCAGCCAGACACCGAAGGCCGCATCCTGCATACGCTGTGCGGCAAACCCGCCGCCGTGGTGGAAAAGCTGCGCGGCGGCCATCAGCTCGCCCCGGACCAATTCCATTGCGAGCAGGTCGGCGCCGGCCTGGCGCGCATGCATCTGGCCGGGGCGGACTTCGCCCTGCACCAGGAGAACCTGCGCGGCCTGCCCTGGTGGCGCGAGACCGTGCCGGTGGTTTTGCCGCATCTGGCACCGCCACAGGCCACCCTGCTGGGTGAGGAACTGGCCTTCCAGGAGCATCTGGCCCCCGGCGCAGCGCAGTTGCCGCGCGGCCCTGTCCACGCCGACCTCTTCCGGGACAACGTCATGTTCGAGGGCCTGCCCGGCCGGGAACGGCTCAGCGGCTTCTTCGACTTCTATTTCGCCGGTGTCGACACCTTCCTCTTCGACCTCTGTGTCTGCCTGAACGACTGGTGCATCGACCTGGCCAGCGGCCGGCTGGATGAGCAGCGTGCCACCGCGTTCGTGGCCGCCTACGAGGCGGTGCGCCCCCTCACTGGCGCCGAGCACCGCCTGATGCCCGGCATGCTGCGTGCAGCCGCCCTGCGGTTCTGGATCTCCCGGCTGTGGGATTACCACCTGCCACGTGAGGCCAGCCTCCTCAAACCCCACGATCCCACCCATTTCGAGCGCGTGCTGCGCGAGCGTATTGCCCGTCCGTGGCATGCGCTGGAGTCCTTGCCATGATGTTGCACCTGCAGTCCGTCCCCGCCCGCAATGGGCTTGTCTGGGTACGGCACGGCCTGAAGGTGGTGCAGCGCCAGCCGTTCGCGCTGGTGGGGCTGTTCTCTCTGATCATGCTGGTATGGACCCTGCTGAGCCTCACCGTGGTCGGCTCCCTGGTCTCGGTGGCCTCGGTGCCGTTGGTCTCGCTGGGTTTCATGCTGGCCTCGCACCAGGTGCTGCAGTCGCACACTCCCACGGTGCAGGTCTTCACGCAGCCCCTGCAGCTCACGCCGGAGCGGCGCAAGGCTCAGTTGCTCCTGGCGTTGCTGTGTGCGGTGTCCAGTGTGGTCATCAGCCAGATCTCGATCTGGGTGGCCGGAGGGGCCATTGACCAGTTGGCCGCACTGGCGAAGTCCGGCACCCAGCCGGACTCGGCCGCCGTGGTGGCCGCCATGACCGACCCGCGGCTGGTGCAGGCCTCCCTCACCTTCTTTGGCCTGCTGGCCATCGTGAGTGTGCCGTTGTGGCATGCGCCGGCACTGATCCACTGGGGGGGCCAGGGCGTGATCCAGTCGCTGTTCTCCAGCACGCTGGGCGTCTGGAAGAACAAGGGCGCCTTCCTGGTGTCGGGCCTGGCCTGGATGGGCCTGACCTTTGCCTGTTCCATCGTGGTGAGCCTGATTGCCGCGCTGCTGGGCTCGCCGATGTTGGCCACCTTGCTGCAGGTCCCTGTGTTCTTCGTGCTGTTCACGGCCTTCTTGTGCTCGCTGTACTTCACCTTCATCGACTGCTTCATGTTTGGCGCACCGAAGGATCTGTCAGTACCACCAGCGCGCAAGGTGACTGCTCAAGGGGACTTGAGCGTCGCTGGGGCGCCTGAGGGCGCTGCCGCGGAACCGCCGGCACCTATTTCCCTGCCTGCACCTGCACCTTCGCCTGCACCTGCGCCTTCGCCTGAACCCGCCCAGGAGCCTGCGCCAACGCCGGCCCCCTCCTCCCCGCCCAACGAAGACCGCCCGAAGGAAGGGTGACATCCGCTGCGAGGCGTGAGGCAGGGCGCCGTGCCGTGCATGGTGCCGTGCGGCATGCAGTGCGTGATACGGGGCGCCCTTAGCGCCTGCCAGAGTCAGTATGAAGCAGGTCGTCCGCGAGGCCCCGTTGGGCACGGCTGGTGACCTGCACAACCTCCACAATCGCCGACAGGGTCGTGGCAGGCACCTGATCCGCCAAGGTGCTGGCCAGGGCTTTCGCCTCCACGGGCGCTGCAGTGCTCAGGCGGCGCAGTTCGTGAGCAAGGCTGCGGGGCTTGACGCCGCAAGCCTGGGCCGCAAGCACCCAGTCCCGCGTGGAAGCCGCAGGTGGCACCATGCCAATCCGCGCGGCACTGCTTTGCACGGCACTGCTTTGCACGGCACTTCTTTGCGCGGTATTGCTTTGCGCGGTATTGCTTTGCGCGGTATTGCCTTGCGCGGTATTGCCTTGCTCGTCAGGCGCCGGGATCCCAAGCGCCGGGGGGCACCAGAGGTTCATCAGCGGGGCCAGACGAAGCCCGGCGTGATCCAGGCGGAACCACAGATCGCTGGGCGACGCATCCCGCTGCCCGATCAACTGCAGGAACATCCACCAGCGGATCAGCGCCCGCCGATCCACCAGTGGCAGCGGGCTTTCCGCCACCAACGCACCGAGTCGCGCCCAGGGCTGGGTGGCCCCAACGGCGTGCGAGGAATCGAGATCCTCCGCATCCGGCGGCGGCAGCCCTAACACTTGCGCCGCAGAAACCACATGCAGACGGCGCACCCGACCGTCGGCCAGCCGATGCCGGTCGATCCGCCGCAATTCCAGCACGGGCACCGGCACCCGCCGCACCTCAGCGGCCACCACGTCCAGGCCCAGTCGCGCCGCCAGGCGCAGGCAGAACAGTTTGTTGAAGAGCAGATCCGCCCCCGCCGGGCCCAGGGGCGGCGCCTCCAACAGGTGGGTAGAGGCGAGCTCGGGGGTTCGTGTCCAGCACCATTGCCCCTGATCCAGATAGACCCCCAGCAGCGGCCGGTCTGCAGCCCCGGGCGCCACCGGCCACCAGGGCATCGCTTCACCGCTGGCCGCGTCCGTCAACCACGCCGAAGCTGGTGCCTGGAGGCGATCGGCCAATTCCCGCGGGGCGATCACCCGTTGCTGAAGCCTGTGGGGCGGCCGTCCCGGTCCGATGGCCCGTAAGGCCACGGCGCCTGGCAGGTCGTCACCCGCCGCGCGCAGCAGCGCCAGGGCGTTGTCCTCGCCCACATTTAATGCGGCCGCCAATCCTCGCCGGGCTTCACCATGGGGGAGTAGGTGTTCAAGATAAAGCGCTGTGTCGAGCTGCCAAGCCCCTTGCGGCTCATCGGGTGCATCGCGCCCATCGGGTGCATCGTGCGCGTCAGGTGCATCGCGCGCATCGGATGTATCGCGCACATCGGATGTATCGCGCACATCGGGCGCTTTGGGCGCTTTGGGCGCTTTGGGCGCTTTGGGCGCTTTGGGCGCATCGGACGCATCGGGCCGATGGATTTCCAGGGACAGTTGGCGCCCATAGGGCCCATGGGGCCCGCCGTTCAACGGCAGCCGCGGGCTCAAGGGATAAGCGCGCAAGCTTGCCATCCACTCCGGCAGGTAGCGCAAAGCAAGCGGCGGCGGTTGCTGCTGCGCAGAGTCGGCAGCGCGCCCCGGCGGCAGCGGCGCCACCACCTGCGGCCGGCTGTCCAGCACGGCGGCGGGCTGGTCATCCAGCCACACCTGCACCTCCACCGGCCTAATCCTCGTCGCGAGTGGCCAGGATGGCGCGACGCACCACTTCACGTTCGGTGGCAGCCACCGCAAACAGGGTCACGCCCAACTCCCGGGCGGCCCGCAGCACGGTCGGCAGGCCCACGCCTGCGCCGCCCTTCTCGATGTTGATCATCGTCTGGCGGGACACGCCAATGGCGTCTGCCGCTTCCACCAGGGGAATGCGCGAGCGGGTGCGTGCCGAGCGGATAGCCGCACCCAGGGAGGCGGCGTCCAGCACGGTAGGGTCGTGAGGAGGATCGAGAGGAACGACGGTACGCATGGCTTTCCAGACTGCAGAGAAGTTCACCCTCCCTCCCGGCATCGATAGGTCCAGATTCCTGGACTCTTATGAAAGCACCGCCCCGACTCTAACGGCTTCCGTTCTCCCTCCAATTCAGTCGCCCATTTGATTGGGCCGCCAACCGGAGGGTGTACGTCAATCCGTCGGCGTCAGCTTCGCCACGCTCAGCGCCAGCCACTTCACGCCGTGCCGGCCAAAATTAACCTGCGCCCGGGCGTCCGGCCCGCTGCCTTCCAGCGTCAGCAGCACGCCTTCACCAAACTTGTTGTGAAAGACGCCCTTGCCCACCCGCAAGCCGCCGTGTTCGTCGCCCGTCTTCTGGGCGGCGGACTGCTTCATTGAAGAAGGCACAGGCGCAGACGCAAAGCTGGGCGGTTCCACCCGGCCCGCGCCCACCATGGACTTCAGGCCCGAGCCCCGCTGCCAGGCCTGTTGGTAGTCCTTCGCAAAGCCGGAGCCAAAGCCCTGGTTGCGGGGTGTGAGCCACTTCAAGGTTTCCTCGGGCAGCTCCTCCATGAAGCGGCTCTTGATGTTGTAGCGGGTCTGGCCGTGCAGCATCCGGGTCTGGCAGAAGCTGATGTACAGCCGCTGCCGGGCCCGGGTGATGGCCACATACATCAGGCGGCGCTCCTCCTCCAGTCCGTCTGCATCGGACAGCGAGTTTTCATGCGGAAACAGCCCCTCTTCCATGCCAGTGATGAACACCGCATCGAATTCCAGTCCTTTGGCCGAGTGCACCGTCATCAGCTGGATGGCGTCCTGGCCCGCCTGGGCCTGGTTGTCCCCGGCCTCGAGCGAGGCGTGGGTGAGGAAGGCCGCCAGCGGCGACATGATCTCGCCCGTCTCCGCATCCGGCGTGGCCGGCGCGGCAGCGGCGATGGCGGAGGGGAAACCGTCGGCAATCTGGCCCGGTGAGTGTTCATCCACCGGCAGCGCCACCGCGTCCTTGCCAAATCCTTCCTGGGTGACAAAGGCCTCGGCAGCGTTCACCAGTTCCCCCAGGTTTTCCAGCCGTTCTTCGCCTTCCTTCTCGGCACGGTAGAAGTCGGCCAGCCCGGAGGCCTCAATGATGTGCTCGATGATCTCGCGCAAGGTCAGGCCTGTGGTGGCCTGACGCATGGCGTCCACCATGCCCACGAAGTTGCCCAGGCTGATGCCACCACGGCCACTCACCGCCGCCACGCTCTGGTAGAGCGAGCGGCCGCTCTGGCGGGCGGCATCCTGCAGCAGCTCCACCGTGCGGGCACCAATGCCACGCGCCGGGAAATTGACCACGCGCAGGAAACTGGTGTCGTCGTTGGCGTTCTCGATCAGGCGCAGGTAGGCCAGCGCATGCTTGACTTCCGCCCGTTCGAAGAAGCGCAAGCCGCCATACACGCGGTAGGGCACCCCGGCATTGAACAGCGCCGACTCGATGACACGGGACTGCGCGTTGCTGCGGTACAGCACCGCAATCTCCTTGCGCGCCAGCCCCTGGCGATGCAGCGCCTGCGCCTCTTCCAGCAGCCACTGCGCCTCGGCGAAGTCGCTGCTGGCCTCATACACCCGCAGCGGCTCGCCGGCCCCTGCATCGGTGCGCAGGTTCTTGCCCAGGCGGCGGGTGTTGTTGCTGATCAGCGCGTTGGCCGCGTCCAGGATGTTGCCGAAGCTGCGGTAGTTCTGCTCCAGCTTGACGACCTTTTGCACGCGATATTCGCGTTCGAAGTCGCTCATGTTGCCGACGCGGGCACCACGGAACGCATAGATGCTTTGGTCGTCATCTCCGACCGCAAAGACACCCTGGCCGCGCCCTGGCGGCGCGAACATCTTCAGCCAGGCATATTGCAGCTTGTTGGTGTCCTGGAACTCGTCCACCAGCACGTACTGGAAGCGGCGTTGATAGTGCTCCCGCACGGCGGCGTTGTCGCGCATCAGCTCGAACGAACGCAGCATCAGCTCGGCAAAATCCACCACCCCTTCGCGGGTGCACTGGTCTTCGTAGTTCTGGTAGATCTCGACCAGCTTGCGGGTCTGCTCGTCACGCAGGTCGATATCGCCCGGGCGCAGGCCGTCTTCCTTGGCACCGGCAATGAACCACGAGACCTGCTTGGGAACAAAACGCTCCTCATCCAGCTTCATGGCCTTGATGACCCGCTTGACGGCGGAGACCGTGTCCCCGGCGTCCAGGATCTGAAAACCCTGCGGCAGGCCGGCGAGCTTCCAGTGCGCGCGCAGGAAGCGGTTGCACAGGCCGTGGAAGGTGCCGATCCACATGCCGCGCACGTTGACCGGCAGCATGGCGGAGAGCCGGGTCACCATTTCCTTGGCGGCCTTGTTGGTGAAGGTCACGGCCATCACGCCGGCCGGCGTGATCACGCCCTGGCTCATCAGCCAGGCGATGCGCGTGGTCAACACCCGGGTCTTGCCCGAGCCGGCACCGGCCAGGATGAGCGCAGGCTCCTGGCCCAGCGTCACTGCCGCATGCTGCTCGGGGTTGAGGTTGTCCAGCAAGCCACGCGGCACGCGTGGACGAAACAGGTCGCTCTGAGCGTCCTGGCCGTCCTCGTGGTCTGGCGTGCCGTGGGCATGGTGGGCGCCGGGCGCGCCGAAATCCTGGGAATTCATCCAGCCATTCTAGAGAGGATGGCATGATGCCGGCCCGATGAAGCCCGAAATTTTCCGCCCCGATGCCCCCTGCCCCTGCGGCCGCCCCACCGCCTACGGGCGCTGCTGCGGCGCATTGCATGCGGCCTTTGAACAGCGCGGGGTCCTGGAGGCACCGGACGCGGAAGCGCTCATGCGTTCGCGCTATAGCGCTTTTGTGCTGGAACTCCCCGGTTATCTGCTGGCAACCTGGCATCCGCTGACCCGGCCTGCGCAGTTGGAACCCAACGAACCCGGCCTGACCTGGCTGGGGCTGGAGGTCAAACGCCACGAGGTGCAGGACGCCACCCACGCCACGGTGACGTTTGTGGCTCGCAGCAAGCTGGGCGGCCGCGCCCACCGGCTGCAGGAGACCAGCCGGTTCGAGCGGGTGGACGGTGCCTGGTTGTATCGGGACGGTGATCTGGGCTGAGCCGCGCCGCCCCGCCTCCGTTTCTGCTTGCTAGCGCCCATGCTGCCCATGACTACAGCCCCGTTCCCGCCCCCGCATCCGGCCACCGCCCCGGAATCGTTGCCCGATGCCGCGCAGCCTCGTGCGCCACTGCCCCTGCTGCATCTTGACGCGCATCTGGCCGTCGTGAACAAGCCGGCCGGCCTGCTGGTCCACCGCACCGCCCTGGATGCGCATGAGCAGGACGCCGCGCTGCAGCGTCTGCGCGATCAATTGGGCCAACCCGTCTGGCCTGTGCATAGGCTCGACCGTGGCACCTCCGGTGTGCTGGTGTTTGCGCTCAGCGCCGACATGGCCAGCCGGCTGGGCGTGGCCCTGGCCGAGCGCCTCACGCACAAGCGGTATCTCGCACTCGTGCGCGGCTGGCCCGGGGCGGACAATGGCAGCGTGAGCCACCCACTGGCGCGGGACCCGGAACTGCCGTCGGAAGGGCAACCGCACCTGGAAGCGACCACGCACTGGCATTGTCTGAACCGCCTCACCGTGCCGGTGACGACTGCCCCACGCTTCCCGGAGACCCGCATCAGCCTGATGGCCTGCGAACCCGTGCAGGGACGACGCCACCAGATCCGGCGGCATCTGAAACATCTTGCTCATCCCATCATCGGCGATGCCAACTACGGCAAGGGCCCCTTGAACCGCGCACTGGCGGCGCACTTCGGCCTGCAGCGGCTATGGCTGCATGCGCATCAGCTGGACCTGATGCACCCCGCCACGGGCGAGCGGCTCAGGCTGGAAGCGCCCGCCGGTGCGGAGTGGCAGCCGTGGCTGTCAGGGCCGTCCGGGCTGTCAGCACCAGGCGCCCGGTCCGCACACGAGGGCGAGGGCCCCCGCGCCTAACCCCCTGCGGCCTGGTCACCAGGTCATCCAAACCGCACGCAATACACGGGCGGCAGCGTGTGCGAAACATTGCGCCAGTGGTCCCCGCCATCGCCGCTGGCCCACACATTGCCGGTGGTGCTCCCCATCATCAGCCGCCGGCCATCGGCGTGAGCCGCCAAGCCGTGGCGGTACACCAGGTCATAGCAGTGCTGCTGCGGCAGCCCCACCCGCAGGGTCTCGAAGCTTTGCCCGCCGTCCCGCGTGCGATTCACCACCAGGGCGCCGTCCACCGGCAGGCGCCGCTCGTCCTTGATGGCCGGCACAAACCAGGCCGTCAGCGGGTCAGACGCATGGGCCGCCACCGCGAAGCCAAAACCGGATATAGGCGGCTTCAGCTCATCCCAATGGGCCCCGCCGTCCTCACTGCGCCAGACCCCGTTGTGATGCTGGCACCAGAGCACTTCGGGGTCGGACTCGCTGGCGACGATGCGATGCGGGTCCTGGGTGTTCTCCTCACCCGCCTGCTCGGGGGGCATGAAATCCGCCCGCATGCCCTTGGCGCTGATGCGCCACTGTGCCCCGCCGTCCTCGCTGCGCCATGCGCCACCACAGGAGATTCCCAACAGCACACGCTGCGGGTCGGCCGGATCGAGGCAGATGGAATGGATGCCGGGCGCGTCGTACCCCCCGCCAAACCAGCCCAAGCGTTCCGGCTTGTGCCAGAGCGATTCCACCAGCCGCCAGGACACAGCATCGTCCTCGCTCACAAACAGTCCGCCCGGGATGGTGCCCGCCCACAGGCGCTGGTCCGGCCCGCGTTCCAGGGCCCAGATCTGCTGCAGCTTCCAGGGCGGCCCTTCGGCCCCCTCGGGCTGTGCCGGAAAAGCGGGGGCGGGCAGTTCCTGCCAATGGTCGCCCCCGTCATCGGACGCCTGGATCTTGCAGCCGAAGTGGCCCAGGTTCAGCGCGGCCAGCAGCCGCCCGCCCGTGGCCGCGGGTGGCAGCACCATGGTGACCGGATCGCCCACGAAGTGGTGGCGGGCCACGGTCCAGGCATCGCCATCGCGCTGCTGCATCTCGAACAGCCCCTTTCGGGTGCCTATCCAGGCGGTGGTCGTCATGGACGTCTCCTGTTGTGGTTGTGATGAGATCTAAAAAGCTCGGCGGTTCAGCCGCCGTCAGCCCCCTGACAGTGCCTGCAGCACATACACGCGTGATTGCGGCCCCAGCGGGTCGGTGAGCCCCTGCCGGTCCCGGGCTCGCTGTCCATCGATGAAGACGGCCACATGGGTGCGCAGGTGGCCCTGTTCATCCAGGATGTAGTCGCGCAGTCGCGGGTTCAGCGCAAATGCCTGCGCCAGGGCCTGGCCCAGCTGCGTCACATCGCAGTCGAGCACAGGCGTGTCCACGTAACGGTGGAGCTGGGCGGTGAATTGGAGGTGCGCCATGGGCCGGCATGCTGCGCCGAACAGCCGCCGAAGAAAAGAGGCCCCGCTGGCCACCGGGTGTCCTGTCCCCTGTTCGCCCTGCGTAGTTCGCTACAGCCGTAGGTCCGCACTGACAACAGAACCACCCCTGCACCTGCACCGCGCCGGACCACGCATGCCTACGATGCAATTGCCTCCCGCGAATTCTTCGAGTGCGCGGAACCCTGCAACCAACCATTGGAGAATTGCCATGAACAAGGATCAAGTGAAGGGCGCTGTCAAGGACGCAGCCGGCAAGGTGCAACAAAAGACCGGTGAAGCCATCGGCAGCACCGAACAGCAAGCCAAGGGTCTGGCTCGCCAGGCCGAAGGCAAGGTGCAAAAGTCCTACGGTGACGCCAAGGAAGTGGCCAAGGACGCCAACAAGCACTGAACGTCTGCCGGTTTCCGGTCATGAAAAGCGCGGCCTGGCCGCGCTTTTTTCTTGTCTGCGCCCTGCGCACTGCCTCAGGAGGAGGCACAGCGCAGCGGACAGTCCAGGACACAGCCGCCAGCCCCGCGAAATCGATCACGTCAATCCCCACCGGCACAACAGCTCGTTGCATACCAGCATCGCCGCCGCCATCGCTCGGGCCACCTTGCGGCATGATGTCGGCCCGGGAGGAAAAGACATGCGCCTGATCGCAGCGGCATGCAAAGAAGTCAAGACTACAGGCACGCTCACGCGTGCCGGTTTCTGGTTTCGCCAGTGCACCATCGTGCCACTGGTGCTCTGGCTCGCCATCACGATGGCCCACACCCCATTGGGCTGGCTGGCCGCTCTGCTGGCCACCGTGCTGCTGATTTCCAGCTGGGGACGGCGCCTGCATGACCGCGGCCATTCCGCATGGTGGCTGCTCGCCGCCGTGGTGCCGGTGCTGGGCCCGCTGATCCTCATCGTGGAATGCGGCCTGCGCCGCAGGTCCCCTGCCGCAGCGCGCTTCCAGGCCACCATGGCCGTCGACTACCTGAGTGTTCTGCCCCACACCCCATGATCAAGCCGGCATAAAGGCCTGATCAACCGCCGAAGCCCATCCTGAGCCGGCCTCGGTACCACCTAAGGACGCCATGAGCACCCCTGCCCACCACGTCGTCAATGATGTCACCGGGCTGAATCCGGTGCGTGTGATGGCCATCGTCGCCCCGGAGTCGGTCGAGGACGTCCAGGAGGCCATGCGCCGGACCACCGGGCCGGTTTCCATCGGCGGCGGGCGCTTCAGTATGGGCGGGCAGACCGCCAGCCCGGGCAGCCTGCACATCGACATGCGCTCGCTCAACGGCATCGTCGCCTTCTCGCCCACGCAGCGCACCATCCGCGTCCAGGCGGGTGTGCGTTGGTGCGACATCCAGCGCTTCATCGATCCCCACGGCTTGTCCGTGAAGATCATGCAGACCTACGCCAACTTCACCGTTGGCGGTGCGCTGAGCGTGAACTGCCACGGCCGCTACGTGGGCCTGGGGCCCCTGGTGCTGTCAGTAATGGCCATTCGCGTGGTGCTGCATGACGGCAGCGCCGTTGAAGCCACGCGCGAGCACAACGCCGATCTGTTCCGGGGCGCCATCGGCGGCTACGGCGCGCTGGGCGTGATCGTGGAAGTGGAACTGGCGCTGGACATCAACCAGCGGGTCGAACGTACCGACGCCGTGATGCCCCTGTCCGCCTACTGGTCCTTCTTCAAGGACCAGGTACGCAACAACCCCGCCGCCGTCTTTCACAATGCCGACCTGTACGCACCGCACTACAGCAGCGTGCGGGCGGTGACCTGGTGCGAGACCAGCAAGCCGGCCACGGTGCCGGACCGGCTGCAGACGCCCGGCCGTGCCTACCCGCTGCATCAGTACTTCCTCTGGTCGGTTTCCGAGACGCCCCTGGGCAAGGAGCGGCGCGAAAAGCTCATCGACCCATTGCTGTACCTGCGCAGCAAGGTCCACTGGCGCAACTACGAGGCAGGCTACGACGTGGCCGAGCTGGAGCCGCCGTCGCGCATGCATCGCACTTACGTGCTGCAGGAGTACTTCGTGCCGGTGGAGCGGCTGCTGGATTTCGTTCCCCGGATGGCGGAGATCCTCAACCGCCATCGGGTCAATGCGCTGAACATCTCCATCCGCCATGCCATGCCGGACAAGGACACGGTGCTCGCCTGGGCCCCCACCGAAACCTTCGCGTTCGTGCTGTATCACAAGCAGCGCACCCGCGAGAACGCGCGCCGGCGCGTGGCCGTCTGGACCCGCGAACTGATCGACGCAGCGCTGTCCGTCGGCGGCACCTACTACCTGCCCTATCAACCGCATGCCACCCACGAGCAGTTCCACCGCGCCTATCCCCGCGCCCGTGAACTCTTCGAGCTCAAGCGTCGGCTGGACCCGCAGGGCCGCTTCACCAATGCGCTCTGGGACCAATACTGGCCCGGCGCGCAGCCCAGTGCCCCCGCCCGCGCCGCCACGGCCCCGCCACTCTCGGCACCTGCGGGCCACGAGATCCAGCCCGCCACCGACTTCCACCGCGTCTTCGGCGACACGCGGCTCTCCGACGCCTTCTATCTGTTCCTGCAAAACGTCTTCCACACCGCACCGGAGGACCGCTTCCATCACCTCATTGCGCAGGCCACCGCCCGGCATACCGATGAGGAAAGCATCTACCGCGAGATCCAGCGATGCCTGCCCGGCATCAAGCCCGCCGCAGCCGACCTGCGCTACGCGCTGCCTGCGCTGTTCACGCAGAAGGCGGAGATGACACGGCAGACGCTGGAGGTCCTGCCCCGACGGGCCTTCGATGGTTATCTGGAAATCGGTTCCAAGGGCCGCTATTACGGCGGCCTGGCCAAGGCGCTGACCTTGACCGGTGACCGGGTCTTTGTGGAGGAACGCCCGCAATCGAACTCGCCCGTGGACATCTTGGAGCGCGGCCGCCTGTCGCGCATCGGCCGCCATTTCCCCCTGGCCGACTACGCGCCGCTGCCGGATGCCATCGCCTCGGACAGCATCGGCCTGGTCACCTGCTACATCGGTCTGCACCACATGACGGTGGACAAGCTCCGGCCCTTCCTGCGCTCGGTATTGCGCGTGATGAAACCCGGTGGCGCCTTCATCGTGCGTGACCACGATGTGCAGGACGAAAACCTCGGGGCCCTGGTCTCGCTGGCCCACACCGTGTTCAATGCCGGGCTGGGCGAGACCTGGGACAGCAACCGCAACGAGCTGCGCTACTTTGCCAGCGCCCAGGACTGGGTGGCGCATCTCGCGACGGCCGGCTTTGTCGACACTGGCCACCGGCTGCTGCAGGCCAATGACCCGACACTGAACACGTTGTTCTGCTTCATCAAGCCCGACAGCAGCATCAGCAGCGGCACTCTGCCGGTTGTCGAGGCTCGGCCCAGCACCGATGAGCACGCGGCGACCCGCGAGGCCACAACATGAGGACCTGGCTGCGGGCTCTGGCCACCAGCCTGTGCCTGGTGGCGACCGGCGTGGGGGCTGCGCTCGCCCCCGCGCTACCGGCCACGCCGCCGGAGCACCAGCGCACCCCGGACCAGACCTTCCTGACCTTCCCCGAGTGGTACCTGGTGCACAGCCCGGCGGAATACGCCGCCTATCTGGGCACCGGCGCCCCAGCCAGCCGCTTCCCGCTCTTCTCCCATATCGGCCAGTTCTGGCAGTCCTACGGGGCGATCAATGGGCAGATCCAGGCCTGGCCGTTCAATGGTGGCTATCACCTGATGGTGATGGTGATCGGCGTGAGCACCACCGTGGAATATGCGCTCAAGGGCGTGTATGAACGCACCATCGGCCGTCTGGCCGAAGGACTGCGCAGCGGTGCGCCGGTGGAAGAGGAACGCTTCGCGGCGCGCTACGCCCAGTCCTACGTGGATTTCATCCGCGTGGACCCCTGGTACCAGTTTGACTTCGCCTCGCAGTTGAAGATGCTCTGGCGCGATGTGCCGATGGCCGGCCCGGACCTGCTGCGCAAATGGGAGCGGCGCTACCTGCTCACCACCGAGCTGTTGGTCAAGGCGGGTTATGCCCGCATGATCAAGCTGGGCACGCAGACGCTGTACGACCCGCCCAAACCGGTGACGGCGGTGGTGTTGAGCCGCAACCCGGCGCCAGGCCCCGCCTGTAGCCTGGGAGACGTGGATGGCTCCGACCACCCCGACTACCGTCCACTGGGCCCCATCGTGGCGAAGGGCCCGCAGCTGGCGACCATTCCCCGCTACGAGGGCTTCACCACCTACGCCGTCTGGCTGGCCGCGCAGGACATCGATTTCCTGAGCGTCGCGGGCAACCAGGGTGAGATCGTCATCAGCGAACTGGTTTCACCGGCCTGGGCGCTGCAGCAGGGTCGGCTGCTGTTCGAGCAGCCCATCCTGACTCGCCCGGGCCAGCGGCGTGTGGTCATCGCGGTTCCCATTGCGCAGCTGGGGCAGGAATTGCGACGGGCCGCCCATGCCCGGGACACGGTGGAACACGTCTACGACTTCTGACGGCGCGCGGCTTCACGTCTCGGGGCTGAGCAGGCCTCGATTCGGGATGCGGCCCGCCAACGCCCACCCAACTCCCCCCCAACTCCCGAGAATCGCGCCCGCGATCTCAGCGATTTGCCGATGGTCCGTTCTCGGGCATCCGCTCAGCATGACGCCTCATGCCGGAGCTGATGTCCATGTACCACGATGATGTTTTTCGCCCCTCTGAATACACCGCCGCCCTGCTGAGACAGCTGTGGTCGCGCCCTGCCTGCACCGGCCGTGTGCTGGAGATCGGCACCGGCAGCGGCGTCGTGCTGGCCACGCTGGCGCGCGCCGGCGCCCGCGAGGTCATGGGTGTGGACATTGAATCGGATGCAGTCCAGCGCACCCGTGAGTTGCTGCTGGCAGAGGGCTTCCCCGCGGCATCGGTCCATTGCGGTGACCTGTGGGAACCCGTCGACACCCAGACGTTCGACCTGGTCGTGTTCAACCCGCCTCAGTTGCCGGTGCTGGACGATGCGCCGCAACTCCACCGCCTGCGCAGCTGGAGCAACGGCGGCCCCCAGGGGCGTGAGGTATTGGATCGGTTTCTGGCGGGCCTGGGTCAACACCTCGCGCCCGACGGCCTGGCGCTGATCACGCACAGCAGCTTCGTGGGCTGGGCGCTCACGCTGCAGCAGCTGGCCGCCTGCGGACTTCGCGCCGAGGTGGTGGAGACGGTGACCGCGATCGTGCCGCCCAGCAAGCTGCAGGTGTTGCCCGCCGGCTGGCTGGAGCGGCATGACGGGCAATCGCTGCATCGCATCGGGCCGTATGTCTTCTGCGACTTCCACGTGGTCGAGATCCGGCATGCCGCGCCCGTCTGATGCGCACACGAGGTCCATCAGAGCGCCCGCGCCGCCCACCGAGGTCCGGTGGATGAGGCACGCCTGGTTATGCCTGCGCCCCGCCCTGATGTCGCGAATCGGCCCGACTGTGCTCGCCGTCGCCGGGCTGCTGCTCGGGGAGCCGGCACACGCGGCAGCCGCTGTCGACCGGCCGACCCGGCTCAGCCAACTGGTGGCCGGCGATGCCGAGGGCCCCTGCCCCGCCGCCATGGAGACGCTCGAGCGCGTGACCTGCCGCAAGGAGATCCGCGTGGGCGTCCGTGCGGACTACCCGCCCTTCGGCCAGTCCACGCCCGACGGCCCACAGGGATTCGAGCCCGCATTGGCGCGCCTGCTCGCCGAACGCATGGGCGTGGACATCCGTTTCGTCGAGGTCAGTGCCGCAGACCGCATGGTGGTGCTGGGCGAGGACCGCGTGGACATGCTGATCGCCACCACCGGCCACACGGTGCAGCGGGACGAACAGGCCCTGTTCGTGCGCCCGCACTACTTCGAATCCCACACGGTGGTGGTGGGCCAGCGAGACGCAGCGCTGCACGCGGTGAACAGCCTCGACGCCCTGGCGGGCCACACCGTCTGCGTCACCATCGGCAACTCCACCAATGCGGACCTGGCCGTGCACGGCGCCCGCCTCATGCTGTTCAGCAGCGCCCGCCGCCTGGTGGAGCAGATCCAGAACGGCACCTGCCCCCTGGCCGCGCATGACGACAGCCTGCTGCTGCCCTTGCTGCCGCGCCACTATGAAGTGAAGCTGTCCTTCGCCCCCCTGCCCTGGGGCATCGTGGTGAACCGCAGGAGCAGCTCGCTGGCCCAGCTGCTGGCGCGTGAACTGCGCTGGCTGCACCGCGATGGCACGCTGCTGCGGCTGGCCCGCCAGCATGGCGTGGGCATGCCGTGGCTGATGTCGCAGCAGGTCCGCTGGTCTGCACCGCCGTGCAATGCGGCGTCGGCCCCGGACGACCCCGCCTGCGTGGATCCGCCGCGGGACAACCGGCTGGCGCCCACCGCCGTCGCGGGGGCCGCCGAAGCGCTGGAGCGCTGGCTGCAGGCCACCTGGAAGCTGGACATCACCTTGGCCATGCTCAAGACGCAGGTGGCCTGGCGCCTGTTCCTGGAGGGCGTCGGTTACTCGCTGGCCCTGGTGGCCGGGGCGGTGCTGGCCACCGTGCTGCTGGCGCTGGGCTTCGGTGCAGGCCTGTGCGCGCGTTCGCGCTGGCTGCGCTGGCCGTTGTGGTGTGTGCTGCAGGTCGTGCAGTCCACGCCCATGGTGATGTTCATGGCGGCGGCCGGCATGCTGCTCAGCAGTGCGGGGCTGGTCACGCCGGTCATGGCCTGGGCCGTGGCGGTGGTGGTGCTGGGGCTGTTCAACGGCAGCAATGCCGGGCAGGCGGTGGCAGAAGCCCGCAGGCACCTCCGTGATGCGGGACGGCCGGCCGGCCTGCTGGCGGCCGCCCTGCATGCGCGGGCACAAATTGCGTCCTTCGCGGCCAATGCCACACGCGGCAGTCCGGTCGCGTCGTTGATCGGTGTGCCGGAGCTGCTGGCGGCACAGACGGATATCGCCTCGTTCTCCGCCGAATCCACCACCACCTTCGGCCTGCTGCTGATCTTCTACATGGCCCTGGTCTCGCTGGTGGTGGCACTGCTGAAGCGGGTGCAGGCGCGGCTGCAGCCGTACGCCACGTAGGCGGTCTCGTCCACTCCCCAACCAAGGCCTCATCATGAACTTCGCGCTGCTGCATACGCTGCCCACGTTCGCGCCCGTGTTTTTCCGCGCGCTCGGTACCAACCTGTCCGTGGCGGCCCACGCACTGGCCGTGGGCCTGCCCATCGGGCTGCTGCTGGGCTTGCTGTGCCTGCCGTCCGCCAGTGCGCACACCGCCACAGGTTCCGCCGCAAGTTCCGCCGCAAGTTCCGCCACAGGATCTGCCTCATGGCCACTCCGCCTGGGCGCCAGCGCAGCGGGGCTGACGATCGCGCTGCTGCGCGCCGCGCCCGCGTTTGTCGTGATGTATGTGCTGCTGCATGCCACGCCCGCCCGTTGGGGCATCTCACCCGAGGGCGCGGTAGCACTGGCTCTGGCGGCCTACGCAGCAGCCTATGTGGCGGATACCTTCCAGCCCGCCGCGCAGGACTGGCGTGCCGGGGCCTCGGCCGGCGTGCAACTGTTCCTGACCGGCCTGGTGCGGTGCTTTTTTGTGATGGTGCTGTCCAGCGGTTTTGGCGCTGCCGTCGGGGTGACAGAGGCGACGGCGGTCACGCTCAAGGCCCTGGAACAGTTGCCCGGCGCCGTGGACCGCCTGGGCCTCATGGGCTGCGTGGTGCTGGTCTTCATCGCCATGCGCCATGGCGTCAACGGCTTGATCCGGCTGACTCAAAGGCCGCTGGACTGGCTGCTCGGTCAGCGGCGGGCGGCCTAAGCTCGGCGTTTTGCCTCGAACCTCTGCCTTGAACCTCTGCCTCGGACATCTGCCCCAGAGATCCGCCGCAGATCTCCGCCGCGGAGATCCACCTCCGCGCTCTACATATGGGGCCGCAGATGCTCCAGTCGGTCCCGCGCGATCTGCTCCCGGCCCTTGCGCAACACCACTGGTTCTACCAGCCGGAACAGATGACGCCCCAGCCAGCCCGGGCGCCGGCCGCGCGCCACCCGGCTCTCCAGCCAACCCAGCCACTGCAGCGCGACGCCGAGGATGGCGCCATCGATGAACCCCGTCAGTGATTGCAGGGTGCCGATGGCCGACACCAGCGCCAGGATGGCCAGGGCGGGCGCCCAGTAGGCATCCACCACACCGGCGACGGCAGGCGGCAGATGCGTGAACAGCCAGGGCGTGCCGCTCTTGCCCCATTCCAGCGCCAGCGGATGCACCGGCAGCACGGCGCCGGTCTGACGCGGATATTCACCGGGGTCGGAGACCAGCGTCTGGCCCTTGTGGACCTCGTCCATGGCCTGCAGCAGCGCGTAAAGCACGGCGGGGTGGATGTCCTCGCGCACCACCACGTTCACCGTCGCCCCCACCAGAGACACGTCATGGGCCGGCAACGGGGCGCGCAGGTCAAACGCGCCTCTCACCAGCGTGGCGGGCTTGAGGTAGTCGATATTGCGGGCGATGCCGACGCTGTCCGCCAACGAGTACATGACCAGGTGGGGGTCCTCGGTGAGCCGCCGCACCACCGGGTTGCCCGGCGAAAGCATGAAGAAGCCGGCGTCGAACTGGCCGCTCTGCAGCGCGGTGGCCGCGTCGGCCATCTGCGTGTAGCTGAAGGTGGTGTTGGCGGGCGTGACACCATAACGCGCCAGCACATCACGCGTGGCCTGCGCCGTGGCACTGTTGGCCTGCGGCATCACCAGCCGGCGGCCGGCCAGCCCCGCCAGGGTCGTGGGCTCTGGCTGCCCACGTCGCAGGAAGAGGAAGAGGGGCTGCAACTCCACCACGCCCACGGAGGCCACGGCAGGATGGCTGCCGGCCTCCACGCGCTGCGCCGTGAAGCCGACATGCACGCCGTTGGCGGCATCGTCGAGCCGATCGATGATGCGCAGGCTGTCCTCCTGATGGCGGACTTCCACACGCAGCCCCTGCGCCCGCAGCACGTCCGCGTAGCGGCGCGCGTGTGTGTCAAACGAACCACCGGGCGGGCCGGCCTGGATCACCACCCGGTCCGGCGGCATCACCCGCTTGACGCTGCCCGCCAGCGCCCACCACAAACCCGCCAGGACTACCAGCACCACCACACTCATGCGCGACATCGAAGACTCCCTGCATCACTCGCCGTAACGGCGTCGGCGCCATGATGGCGGCGCATCGGCGGCGGCGGGGGCCGTCATGTCAGGTCGCGGGATTTCCGCGCCGCAAATTCAGTGGAATGCCTAGGGAACCTCTGCGAGGAGCAACACGTCGAGAGGGAATGCCGCCGGGGCACGGGGCGGGGACTGTGCCCTGGGAGCTGGCGACGGTGTCGAAGAAGGCGCGGGGAGCTAGGCGTCCCGAACCGGCGTGCGCTCACGTGGCCGGGGCGCGCTCCAGCAAGGCCTTGAGCGTCTTCAGGTCGCGCGTCACATGCGCTACATCGTTCTTGAAGGCCTCGTCGGTCACGCCCGGCAGCCGCAGCACCACGAAGGTCAGCACGCAGCCGCTGCCTGAGGGCGAAACGCGAAAGGCGTTGTGCACCGTGGGGCCGTGTGGCAGCGTCACATCGTGGTCCAGCACGCCGAAGTCATTCGGCGGCGCCATCGCCACCCTCACCCGCCCCATGGGGGAATCGGTAAACCACTCGCCGTTTTCCTGCCGGATCCCGGAGGCCAGCCCGGAGGCCCACAGGGTCAGGTTCTCCATCGTGCGGGCAAAGTCGTAAACCTGGCGCGCAGGGACGTTGATGGACTCGGTCACCACCTCGGCGGGATATGACGTCATGGCGAACTCCTGGCTGTTGTGTCCTGCCCGTTTGCGGGCAAGTCTCGCGCCACATCCGCCGTCACGCCAACAAAAAGGCGCCGCTCCCGGTTGGGGAGCGGCGCCGATCTTTTTTCTTGATCAGTTGCGGATCAGGTGATCAAAGGCCGAGAGCGCCGCCTTCGCACCATCACCGGCGGCGATGATGATCTGCTTGTAGGGCACCGTGGTGGCATCACCGGCCGCAAACACACCCGGCACCGAGGTCTGGCCCTTGGCGTCCACGATGATCTCGCCGTGCTTGGACAGTTCCAGCGTGCCTCGCAGCCATTCGGTGTTGGGCACCAGGCCGATCTGCACAAACACACCTTCCAGTTCCACCCGGCGGGCTTCACCCGTCGCACGGTCCGTGTAGTTCAGGCCATTGAGCTTGCCGTTGGCACCTGTCAGCTCGGTGGTCTGGGCTTGCTTGATGATGGTGACGTTGGCCAGGCTTTCCGCCTTCTTCACCAGCACCGCATCGGCGCGCAGCTGGTCACCAAACTCCAGCAGCGTCACATGCTGGACGATACCGGCCAGGTCGATCGCGGCTTCCACCCCCGAGTTGCCGCCACCGATCACCGCCACGCGCTTGCCCTTGAACAACGGGCCATCGCAGTGCGGGCAGTAGGCCACGCCCTTGTTCTTGTACTCGGCTTCGCCGGGCACATTCACATTGCGCCAACGCGCACCGGTGGAGAGGATGACCGTCTTGCTCTTGAGCGATGCGCCGTTGGCCAACTGAATCTCGATCAGGCCTCCCGGGGTGGTGGCCGGCACCAGCTTGTCCGCACGCTGCAGGTTCATGACGTCCACGCCGTAATCCTTGACGTGGGACTCCAGGGCCATCGCGAACTTGGGGCCATCCGTGGACAGCACCGAGATGTAGTTCTCGATCGCCAGCGTGTCATTCACCTGGCCACCAAACCGCTCCGCCGCCACACCGGTACGGATACCCTTGCGGGCGGCGTACACGGCAGCCGCAGCACCCGCGGGGCCGCCGCCGACCACCAGCACGTCGAAGGCTTCCTTGGCCGACAGCTTGGCAGCGTCCTTGGCACCCGCATTGGTGTCCAGCTTGGCAACCACTTCTTCCACCGTCATGCGGCCGGAGCCGAAGTGCGAGCCGTTCAGGTAAACGGCCGGCACGGCCATGATCTCGCGGGCATTGACTTCGTCCTGGAACAGGCCGCCGTCGATGATCACGGTCTTCACACGGGGGTTGAGCACGGCCATCAGCGACAGCGCCTGCACCACGTCCGGGCAGTTGTGGCAGGACAGGGACATGTACACCTCGAAGGCGTAGTCGCCGTCCAGGCCCTTGACCTGGTCGATGGTGGACTGCTCCACCTTGGGCGGATGGCCGCCGGTCCACAGCAGGGCCAGCACCAGCGAAGTGAATTCGTGGCCCAGCGGAATGCCGGCGAAGCGAAGGCTCTGCTCGGTACCCGTGCGCTTCAGGCTGAAGGAGGGGCGACGGGCATCGGTGCCATCCAGCTTGAGCGTGATCTTGTCGGACATCGAATCGATGTCCAGCAGCAGCTGCTTGAGCTGCGTGGAGCTCTCAGAGTCGTTCAGCGAAGCCTCGATTTCGAACGGCAGCGTCACCCGCTCCAGGTAGGCCTTGAGCTGCGCCTTGAGGTTGTCGTCCAACATCGTTTACTTCCTTTCTTGCTTGTTCGTTTGTTCAAGCGCTAAGCGACTTTGAGAACCGGCCTCCCTGGATCATTCCGATCCTTGTGAACCATCACAGGGCGGCCAGCACCCCACCCACGAGCCCAAACGGCCCGCGAGTGTTGCATTGGCAAAGATTGGGTGAGGAACATCCTCAACCGAATCCAGGTAGGGGCAGGGATTTAGATCTTGCCGACCAGGTCCAGCGACGGGGTCAGGGTCTTCTCGCCGTCGTTCCACTTGGCGGGGCAGACCTGGCCCGGGTGCTCGGCCACGTACTTGGCAGCCTTGACCTTGCGCAGGGTTTCCTTGACGTCGCGAGCGATCGCGTTGTCGTGCACTTCAGCCGTCTTGATCACGCCTTCCGGGTTGATCACGAAGGTGCCGCGCAGTGCCAAACCTTCTTCAGGGATGTGCACGCCGAAAGCGTTGGTCAGGGCGTGGGTCGGGTCGCCGATCAGGGGGAACTTGGCCTTGCCGACAGCCGGCGAGGTTTCATGCCACACCTTGTGCGAGAAGTGGGTGTCGGTGGTGACGATGTACACCTCGGCGCCCAGCTTCTGGAATTCGCCGTAGTTGTCAGCAGCGTCTTCGACTTCGGTCGGGCAGTTGAAGGTGAAGGCGGCCGGCATGAAAATCAGCACGGACCACTTGCCCTTGAGCGACTCTTCCGTCACCTCGATGAACTTGCCGTTATGGAAGGCCTGGGCCTTGAAGGGCTGCACTTGGGTATTGATCAGGGACATCTCTCGTCTCGCTGTTGGGTTGATGGGATGACGGAATGATAGGGGGATCCCCCCAGTGGCGGAGTTGAATTCCCCAATGAGGCTTATTGGCTCAGGCTATTGATGATGACTATCAAAGATAAGTCACCCGATAGTCATCATTCATAGATTGCCCGGGCCGGTTTTTCAACCGTTTTTCCTTCAGACCTGCTCCAGCGACAACAGTTCTTCCACCGTCTGACGCCGGCGGATCAGCCGCGCGCGGCCCGCGTCAACCAGCACTTCCGCGATCAGCGGCCGGCTGTTGTAGTTGCTGGACATGGAGGCCCCGTAGGCGCCGGTGTCATGGATGACCAGCAGGTCCCCCACGCGCGCCTCGGGCAGGTCGCGTGTCAGGACCACGCCGCCGTCGGCCTGCGTAAACACATCTCCGCTTTCACACAGGGGTCCCGCGACCACGGTCGCGCGTTGCGGGCGTTCGACGCCGTCCGCTGCAATCAGGTCCATCGCATGGAAGCTGCCATACATGGCGGGGCGCATCAGCTCATTGAAGCCAGCATCCACCAGCAGGAAGTGCTGGCTGCCCTGTTGCTTGACCGCCCGCACCTCGGCGAGCAGAACCCCTGATTCGGCCACCAGGTAGCGGCCGGGCTCGATCTCCAGCGACAACGGGTGGCCGATCACGGCCTGCGCCTGCTGGCGCGCCGCATCCCAGAGGCTGAAGTAATGTGCCGGATCGATGCGCGCATCCCCCTGCTGGTAAGGAATCGAAAGTCCGCCACCAGCCGAGATGGCGTGCAGGTCCAACCCGGCCGTACGAACCTGGCGGACCAGTTCCACCATCGCGCCGCAGACCTCGGCGAGATGTCGGTAATCCACCCCCGAGCCGATGTGCATGTGCAAGCCGATCAGCTGCAGGCCCTGCTCGCGGATGGCGGCCAGCGCCTGCGGCAGTTGCTCGTGCCAGATGCCATGCTTGCTGTGCTCACCGCCCGTGTTGGTCTTGTTGCTGTGGCCATGGCCAAAACCAGGGTTCAGGCGCAACCAGACCGGATGGCCGGGCGACACCTGGGCCAACTGGCCCAGCATGTCGATGGAGCCGGCATTCACCGGCACCCGGTGCTCGGCCACGGTCCGCAACGTCTCGCGGTCCAACAGGTCGGCGGTGAAGACGATGTCCGAATGCACGACGTCCTCGCCTTGTCCGACGGTGAAGCCGGCGGCCAGCGCCCGCAGCACTTCGCCGCGAGATACCGCGTCCACCTTCACCCCCTGCTCCCGCAGCAGATGCAGCACGTGGGTGTTGGAGCAGGCCTTCTGGGCAAAACGGACCACGTCGAACTGCCGCAGCGCGCCTGCTCGTTCACGGATCAGTTCCGCGTCATACACCCACAGCGGTGTGCCGAAGCGCGCGGTGAGTTCCTTGAAAAAGCGTGCCCGTGCGGGCGTCAGAGCTTGCGGCATATCTTGCAGACGGTGGCCAGAGAATGTCCGAAGCATCGCGCCGGTCGGCCATTCACTCAAATGCTTTGTTTTTCGCACTACATTCACTGTTGATATGACAGGAGGTTTTCAGGAAACCTCTTCATGGCTTCTTCGAACGGGCGCTTCCGCGAGCAGCCACCCTGCTCCGCCCAATGATGAATGGATCGCGCGCGATGTCTCTGTCCCACCGCCATATTGAAGTGTTCCGTGCCGTGATGACGGCCGGCAGCGTGACAGGCGCCGCCCAGTTGCTGTTCACTTCACAGCCCACCATCAGCCGGGAACTGGCTCGCATGGAGGGCCTGCTGGGTTATGCGCTGTTTGAGCGCGGCGCCGGCCGGGTCAAGCCGACGGCACGGGCGCTTGCCCTGTTCGATGAGGTTCAGCGCGTCTACCAGGGCTTGGACCAGGTGATCGCCCGCGCCCAGTCACTGGGGCGTGCGGAAGATGAGCAGCTTCAGGTCTTGACCTTACCGGCTCTGGCCCATGCCTTGCTGCCCATGGCCAGCGCTCGCTGGCTGGCGCAGCATCCGCAGGCCGCCCTCTCGCTGACCCCGCAGGAGTCACCGCTGCTGGAAGAGTGGATGGCGGCCCAGCGGTTCGACATCGGGCTGAGCGAAAGCACGGGCACCGTGCCTGGCACGGAGAGCGAAACCCTGGCGGAGCTGGATGAGGTGTGTGTGCTGCCCGCCGGGCATTCGCTGGCGCAGCGGCCGATGCTGGAACCGCGCGACTTCGAAGGCGAGCGCTTCGTCAGCCTGGCGGCCGACGACCCGTACCGACGCCAGTTCGACGCCATCTTCAACGCGGCTGGCGTGCAGCGGCGCCTGCAGGCCGAGACCCACAGTGCGATCGCCGTGTGTGCCCTGGTCCAGCAGGGATTGGGCATCACCCTGGTCAACCCGCTCACCGCCTGGGCCTGCGCAGGGACCGGTTCGGAGGCAGGGACCGGGCTGGTGGTGCGGCCGTTCTCGGTCTCCGTGCCCTTCCGCATCCAGGCGCTGCTGCCGCAACACCGGCCCCGGCATGCGCTTGCCGCCGCGTACATCGACGCGGTCAGAGGCGTGCTGGCAGACATGCAGGAAAGACAAGCCCGCTGAAGCGGAGCCTGGGGTGCTGAGGGCCTGCACAACGGCAGGCCCTGGCGCCGTCCGGCGCTTACTTGTTGGCGACCGAACGCAGCGATGCCACGTTCAGGAAGCGCTGGCGCACCGAGTGCTCGATGCCCGCGGCATCCAGGCCCGCCTGCGCCATCAGCTTGCCCGGCTCGCCATGCTCCACATAGGTGTCCGGCAGGCCCAACTGCAGCACCGGCAGGCTGAAGCCTTGGGCCTGCAGGCTTTCCAGCACGGCGCTGCCTGCGCCACCCATCACGCAGCCGTCCTCGATCGTGACCAACGCATCATGGGTGCGGGCCAGTTCGGCCACGAGCTCCGCGTCCAGCGGCTTGGCGAAGCGCATGTTGGCCACGCTGGCATCCAGCCCCTCGGCTGCCTTCAGCGCCGGGTACAGCAAAGTGCCAAAGGCCAGGATGGCCACGCGCGGGGCGCCGTGCCCGTGTGTCTGTGGCTGCGCCGAATGGCGGCGCATCTCGCCCTTGCCCCAGGGCAAGGCCACCATGTCCTTGACGATGGGTTCCCCCACACCTGCCCCACGCGGATAACGCACGGTCACCGGGCCGTTGTGCAGATGGCCGGTGTAGAACGCCCGGCGGCATTCGTTCTCGTCCGCCGGTGTCAGCACGCTCATGTTGGGAATGCAGCGGGTGAAGGCGATGTCGTAGTTGCCGGCGTGTGTGGCGCCGTCCGCGCCCACGAGGCCGGCCCGGTCCAGCGCGAACAGCACCGGCAGGTTCTGCAGGGCCACGTCGTGGATCAACTGGTCGTAGCCGCGCTGCAGGAAGGTCGAGTAGATGGCCACCACCGGCTTCAGGCCTTCGCAGGCCATGCCGCCCGCGAAGGTCACAGCATGCTGTTCGGCAATGCCGACGTCGTAATAACGGGTCGGGAAGCGCTTGTGGAACTCCACCATGCCGGAGCCTTCACGCATGGCCGGGGTGATGGCGACCAGCTTGGGGTCTGCCTCCGCCATGTCGCACAGCCAGTCGCCAAACACCTGGGTAAAGGTCTTCTTGGCGGGCGCGGTGGAGGGCTTGATGCCTTCGGCAGGATTGAAGGGGGTCGGGCCGTGGTACTTGACCGGGTCGGCCTCCGCCAGCTTGTAGCCCTGGCCCTTGCGGGTCACCACGTGCAGAAACTGCGGGCCCTTCTTGTCACGCAGGTTCTCCAGCGTGGGAACCAGCGAATCCAGGTCGTGGCCGTCGATGGGGCCGACGTAGTTGAAGCCGAATTCTTCGAAGATCGTGCCGGGCACGAACATGCCCTTGGTGTGTTCTTCGAAGCGGCGCGCAAATTCATACAGCGGCGTGTGCTTGAGCACCGACTTGGCGCCCTCGCGTGCAGCGGCGTAGAACTTGCCGCTCATCAGCCGGGTGAAGTACTTGTTGAGCGCACCCACGGGGGGGCTGATCGACATGTCGTTGTCGTTCAGGATCACCAGCACATCGCCCAGCAGGCCGCCATGGGCCACACCGGCGTTGTTGAGCGCCTCGAAGGCCATGCCGGCCGTCATGGCGCCGTCGCCGATGATGGCCACGGCACGGCGGCTTTCGCCCTTGAGCTTGGCTGCCATCGCCATGCCGTGTGCGGCGGAGATGGAGGTGCTGGAGTGGGCGGTGCCGAAGGTGTCGTATTCGCTCTCGTCCCGCCGCGGGAAGCCGGAAATGCCGCCCTGCTGGCGCAGGGTCTTCATGGCGTCCCGGCGGCCGGTGAGGATCTTGTGGGGATAGGTCTGATGGCCCACGTCCCAGACGAGCCGGTCACGCGGCGTGTCGTAGACATAGTGCAGGGCAATGGTGAGCTCCACCGTGCCCAGGTTGGACGAGAGGTGGCCCCCCGTCTTGGACACGCTGTCCAGCACATGGCTGCGCACCTCGTCGGCCAGCTGCGGGAGCTGGTTGCGAGCGAGGCGACGCACGTCCGCCGGGCTGTCGATGGTGTTCAGCAGCGGCAGCTGGTTCGCATGGTTGTCACTCATGACCGGACCTTTTAGTTGTCTCGTTCGACCACCTTGTCAGCCAGCAGGCTGAGCCAGGCGGTGTCGGCCAGGCCACTGTCGGCCAGAGCCTTGTGGGCCTGGTCGCGCAGTTGGTGCGCGTAGGCGCGCGCCGGCTCAAGGCCAAGGACGCTGACATAGGTGGGCTTGTTGCTGTCCTGATCCTTGCCAGCCGTCTTGCCCAGGACTTCGGAATCCTGGGTGACGTCAAGAATGTCGTCCACCACCTGGAAGGCCAGGCCGATGGCGGCACCGTAATCGCTCAATGCCTGCCACGCCACCTCACGGATGTCGCCACAGGCGGCACCCATCAGGACGCTGGCCTGCAGCAGCACGCCGGTCTTGCGGCGGTGCATGTCGCGCAGCTGGGTTTCGTCCAGCGGCTTGCCGACGCTGGCGAGGTCGATGGCCTGGCCACCGGCCATGCCGTCATACCCGCTGGCACGGGCCAGCAGGCGGCACAGCCGTGCCTGCAATGCGGGTGCGACACCAGTGTCCGGCGTCAGCACGTCAAAGGCCAGTGCCTGCATGGCGTCGCCCGCCAGCATGGCTTGGGCTTCTCCATATTGCACGTGCAAGGTCGGCTTGCCGCGGCGCAGGACGTCGTTGTCCATGCAGGGCATGTCGTCATGCGCCAACGAATAGGCGTGGATCAGCTCCACCGCGCAGGCCGACCGCAGGGCGGCTTCGCGTTCCCCCCCCACGGCTTCGGCGGCGGCCATCACCAGCAATGGGCGCAGGCGCTTGCCCGCCCCCAGAACCGCGTAACGCATGGCTTCGCCCAGACCCGCTGGCGCGCCTGGCGGCACCCAGGCCTCCAGGGCTTGTTCCACGTCCAGCAGGGCCCGCTTGACCCAGTGCTCGAACACTCCTGCATCCACTTATGCTTCTCCCCAAGGCCGCATTTCGCCGCCTTCCAACGCTTGTACTTGTTGTTCAACGGCCTGCAGACGGGTACGGCAGAACTTCAACAGTTCGGCGCCCCGCTGATAACTGGCCAACAACTGGTCCAGCGGCAATTGGCCAGCCTCCATCGACTGAATCAGCCGCTCCAGCTCGTCCACCGCCAGTTCATAACTGACGGGGTCGGAGCCGTTGGTGGGCTGAAGTGCCGAGGTGGCACTGGTCTGGGCGCTTGCGGAAGGCTTGCTCATTTCAAAACGCGAAAAAGGGGATTGTAAGCATCCCACCCTGATGCTCTATGACTAGACCAACGGGGGATGTGAATCGAACGCCACAAGCGTCATAGGAGGTAAGTTGCACCATTGTGGCGCAGCGACCTTCCGCCAGCGCAGGGCAATCCGAGGGCCTGGCGGGTCGCCGTGCGGGGTCGGGGCGGCCGGGTACAATCCCCGGTTCCCCTACGCGGCGGGTTGCTCTAGAAGCCAGGCCATGATCGCTCATTCCTGACTGGTCATTGCATGAGCGCTGAAGGCAGCCGTCGCGATTTTTCTTACACGTCCAACATTCCGGTTCGCCCGATCTGGGGGGTGGCTGGTCACGGTTGACATTGGTTTCTTGGAGACCCTCTTGGATCATGTCCGACCTGAGCATTTCTCTCAGCGCCCTTGAACGCAGCACGGCCCCCTCAGTCACCCAGCTGCCTGTCACTTCCTACTTCGATGAGGACCTGTTCCGTCGCGAACAGGAACTGATCTTCCAGCATGGCCCCCGTTATCTGGGGCACGCGCTTGCCGTGCCCGAGGTCGGTGACTATTACGCCCTCCCGCAGGAGGGTGAAGGCCGCGCGCTCGTGCGTAGCGCAGACGGCATCCAGCTCATTTCCAACATCTGCCGGCACCGGCAGGCGGTGATGTTGCGTGGGCGCGGCAACACGAGCAGCAACATCGTCTGCCCGTTGCACCGCTGGACCTACGACCTCAAGGGTGGGTTGGTGGGTGCGCCGCACTTCAAGCAGGACCCTTGCCTGCACCTGAATCGTTATGGCGTGCGGGAGTGGAACGGCCTGCTGTTTGAAGACAACGGGCGCGACATTGCGGCCGATCTGGCGGCCCTGGGTCCGCGAGGCGCGCTGGATTTCAGCGGCTACCAGCTTGACCGCATCCATGTCCACGAGTGTGACTACAACTGGAAGACCTTCATCGAGGTCTATCTGGAGGATTACCACGTGGGCCCGTTCCATCCGGGTCTGGGCCAGTTCGTCACCTGCGACGACCTGGCGTGGGAATTTGGCCGTGACTATTCCGTCCAGACGGTGGGCGTGAACAAGGCGCTGAGCAAGCCGGGGTCGGCTGTCTACGAAAAGTGGCACCAGCAGGTGCTGGGCTTCAATCAGGGCGAAGCGCCGCAGCAGGGTGCCATCTGGCTGACGTACTACCCCAACATCATGGTGGAGTGGTATCCCAACGTCCTGGTGATTTCCACCTTGTTCCCGCGAGGCCCGCAAAAGACAGCCAATATTGTCGAGTTCTATTACCCCGAGGAAATCGTCGCTTTCGAACGCGATTTCGTCGAGGCTCAGCAGGCCGCCTATATGGAAACCTGCGTGGAAGACGACGAGATTGCCATCCGCATGGATGCTGGCCGCAAGGCGCTGATGGACCGTGGCGACAACGAGGTGGGCCCTTACCAGTCCCCCATGGAAGACGGCATGAAGCACTTCCATGAGTGGTACCGGTCGCTGATGAAGCGCTGACCCCGCGGTCCGCACACCGCCCCGCCTCACACCGCTTCGACCTCCCCACCACGCCCTACCCTCCCGCCCCCTTCCATTTTGGGCAGAGAATCAGTCCCATATGTCTGCTTCCCTCTTGATGGTGTTGGCGACCCTGTTGTTCGCCACCATGGGCGTGTGCGTGAAACTGGCTTCGGCGCAATACAGCGCCGGCGAGATTGTCATGTACCGTGGTCTTGTCGGCACGATGTTCCTGTTCCTCGTGGCCAAGTCACAGGGGCTCCCGCTCAAGACCAAGGTGCCGGCCATGCACTTCTGGCGGAGTCTGTCCGGCGTCATCGCGCTGTCCCTGTGGTTTTATGCCATCAGCAAGCTGCCACTGGCCACGGCGATGACGCTGAACTACATGTCTTCCATCTGGATGGCCCTGTTCCTCATCGGCGGTGCTGTGATGATGGGGGGCGCTCGGGTGGATCCACGGCTCATTGCCACGGTGCTGTTGGGATTCGGGGGGGTGGCCCTCGTGTTGCGCCCCTCGATGGGCGACCAGCAGGTCTGGTACGGCCTGGCCGGCCTGGCCTCCGGCATGTTGTCGGCCATGGCCTACCTGCAGGTCACCTCGCTGGGTCGTGTCGGAGAACCTGAGTACCGGGTGGTCTTCTATTTTTCGATGGGCGGTGCTGTCGCCGGGGCGCTGGTCAGCCTGACCACGCCTGGTGGCTGGCATGCGCACACCTGGAAGGGTGGCCTGCTGCTGCTGGCCGTAGGCCTGCTCGCCACGGGGGCGCAATTGCTGATGACACGCGCCTATGGCACTGGCAAGCCGCTCGTCAACGCGTCGCTGCAATACCTGGGCATTGTGTTCTCGGCGCTGTATGGGGTGCTGCTGTTCGGCGATCTGCTGCCCTGGGAATCCTGGGCCGGGATTGGCCTGATCGTCACGGCGGGGCTGGGAGCGACACTACTGCGGGCTCGCAATACGCCCAAGGATGAGCAACACTCGGTCAGCGAATCCTGAACTTCTGTCAGCTTCCGCTTCACTCCCGTCACCTCTCGCCCGCCGTGACCCGACGCCTGCACCATGACTGACACTGCTTTCACCAGCCTGATCCATGTCGAGGCGCTGCGCGCGCAACTGGCGGCCCCGAAGCCGCCGCTGGTCATCGATGTGCGCTTCGACCTGGCCAACACCGCGCTGGGTGAAGAGCAGTACACCAAGGCCCACATTCCGGGCGCCCACTACCTGCACCTGGACCGCGACCTGAGCGGTCCGCGCCAGGTGGGCGACGTCTTCCATGGCCGGCACCCCCTGCCCGACCGTGAGGCCTTTGCGGCCCTGCTGCGTCGGCTCGGCCTGCGTACCGGCCAACAGGTGGTGGCTTATGACGGCGGGGACGGCATGTATGCCGCCCGTGTGTGGTGGATGCTGCGCTGGCTGGGCCATGACCGCGTGGCGGTGCTGGATGGGGGCTGGGCCGCGTGGCTGGCTGCGAACGGCACCACCACCGACGTCTGCCCCGAGGTCGGCAGCGAAGCCCGCACCAAGGCCGGTGCCAAGGCCGCCACCGAGAACATCCCCCAGACCGACCCTGCGGCACCGCTTCCAGCGCCCGGTGATTTCACCCCCGGCCCGTCGCTGGAGCAGCCCTGGAGCAAGCAGGAGCTCCTGGCCGGCCTGGGTCGCGTCCGGCTGGTGGACGCCCGTGCGGGAGAACGCTTCCGGGGCGAAGTGGAGCCGCTGGACCGTCAGGCTGGTCACATTCCCGGCGCCAGCCACCGCTTCTTCAAGTCCAACCTGGACGGCAACGGTCGCTTCAAGCCTGCGGAACTGCTCAAGGCGGAATTCCAGCAGGTGCTGGGTGGCTTCTCCGCGCAAGACACCGTCCATCAGTGTGGCTCAGGCGTCACCGCCTGCCACAACTTGCTGGCCATGCACCATGCGGGGCTGACCGGCAGCCGGCTCTACCCCGGCTCCTGGAGCGAGTGGAGCGCCGACCCGCGGCTGCCGTTGGCTCGGGGCTGATGGCTCAGCGCACCACCAGCAACGGGAACTCGCAGTGGCTCAGCACCTTCTGGGTTTCGCTGCCAAGCAGCAGTGCCTGGAAGCCCTTGCGGCCGTGCGAGGCCATCACCAGCAGGTCCGCATTGACCTGACGCGCGTGCTCGATGATGGCTTCCCAGGCATGTAGCGCCTCGACGCTGTGCGCCTGGGCTTCCACACCGGCCAGCTTGGCGGCCGTCAGCACATGGCTCAGGCGTTCCTGGGCGATGCGTTCCTGCGCATCAAAGAACTCCTGCGGCGGCGTGGGCTGCATTTCCGACACGGCGCTGTAGGGAAACGGCTCCTTCACGCTGATGGCAAAGAGCTTGGCGCCGTGATGCTTGGCCAGCTGGACGGCAGTGTCCACCGCCTTGCTGGTGATGTCGGAACCATCGGTGGGGATGAGGATGCGTTGAAACATGGCGGGCCTCCTTGATCAAGGGTTGATCAAACCAGAACAGGACCGGACCGCACGGCAATGGCCGTTCCAGGGCCATCGCATGGGGTCACGGCTTGACCTGAACAGTCTGGCGCCACCATGTTGCGCCCACCGTGACGAATGTCAATCGCATAGACCCTGGCCCCCGAACGATGGACAACGACGGACGTCAGTGGCTGTGCTTGCCGCCCACCACCACCAGCACAAAGGCGATGCCCACGCCCAGCCACAGCAGCTGCAATGCCGTGTCCTTCCACGGCAGGCGGCGCTGCAGCTGGGGGATCAGGTCGGCCACCGACACATACACAAAGCTACTGGAGGCGGCCACCAGCAGGTAGGGGAACATCGCCTCCCACGGGCCCACGATGAAATAACCCAGCAGGCCGCCGGCCACCGCCGCCAACCCGGAGATGGCATTGAAGAACAGTGCCTTGCGCCGCGAGAACCCGGCGTTGAGCAGCACGATGTAGTCGCCCACCTCCTGCGGAATCTCATGCGCGATGATGGCCATGGCCGTCACCCAGCCGAGGTGGTGGTCGGCCAGGAAGGCCGCAGCGATGATGATGCCGTCGCAGAAATTGTGGATGCTGTCGCCCACCAGCACCGACAGCCCGCCCCGGCCCGCCTGTTCGCGGTCGAAATGGTGGTGATGGTGGTGCCCGTCCCCTTCATGGTGGTGGGTGTGCCGGTACAGCTCGGCCTTCTCCAGCAGGAAGAAGAACATCAGCCCCCCCAGCAGCACCAGGAACAGCGTGTGGGGATCCGCGCCGGTCTCGAAAGCCTCGGGCAGCACGTGCAACAGCGCCGTGGACAGCAGCACGCCGGTCGAGAGGCTCACCAGATGCTTGACGATGCGGCCAAGCAGCCCCACGGTCAGCATGGCGGCCACGGTGACCGAGGCCACACCGCCCGCCAAGGTCACCAGCAGGATATAGAAGAGGGTCATGGACAAAAAAGGCGCACCACGGAGGGTGCGCCGGTATGGGATCTCAAAATTGTCTCAGACTCGTCAAGCCCCCTCGTTGCGTCCAGGCAGGGGGGCGAGCACCGCCCATCTCAGACGCCGTGCTTCTTGAACCAGGCCAGGCAATGTGCCCAGCCATCCTTGGCGGCTTCGGCCCGGTAGCTGGGGCGGTAGTCGGCATGGAAGGCGTGGCCGACTTCCTTGTAGACCACGAACTCGCTGGCCTTGGCGGCGGCGCTGCCCTGCTGCAGGGCTTCCTGCATGGCGGCAACGCTGGAGAGCGGAATCCCGCCATCCTGACCGCCATACAGGCCCAGCACTGGCGCTTTGAGCTGGCCCACGACATCGATGGGGTGCTTGGGCGTCAGCGGGGTGGAGTTGCCCTGCAGGCGGCCGTACCAGGCCACGCCCGCCTTCACGGCCGGGTTGTGGGCAGCGTACAGCCAGGTGATGCGGCCGCCCCAGCAAAAGCCGGTGATACCCAGGTGGCCGGTGTCGCCGCCACCGGCCTTGGCCCAGGCCACGGTGGCGTCCAGGTCGCGCAGCACCTGCTCGTCCGGCACCTTGCTGATGATCTCGGCCATCAGGCGGCTGACGTCCGGCACGGCCTTGGCGTCGCCCTGGCGCACGAACAGCTCAGGCGCGATGGCGAAGTAACCCAGCTTGGCGAAGCGGCGTGCCACATCAGCGATGTGCTCATGCACGCCGAAGATCTCGCTGATCACGAGGATCACGGGCGCGCGTTTCTTGCCGGCGGGGCGGGCAGCGTACGCCGGCAGCTTGAAATCCCCCACGGGGATGCTCACGGGGCCGGCTTCCAGGCCTTCGGTATCGGTGGTGATGGTCTGGGCGCTCACCGGCAGCACGGCGGCGGCGAAGCCGCTGCCCACGGCGGTGCCCACGAAATCGCGGCGGCTGAACGAGCGCTTGGGCACCAGGCTGTCGAAGTCTTCGGTCGTCATGCAAGTCTCCTTGGGTCGGTCAGCCGCGCACCGCTTCGGCGCGCGGACAGGTTGGAATACAACGAGGGACGCGTACGGCTCGCCGCATTCTATGGAAAAGGGGGACGTCACCAAGCAGACCTCGAATCCCCGCGACAATCCCCGCCATGAATCAAGCGCAAGTGCCCCCCATCCTGGCCGCCATCGACATGGGCTCCAACAGCTTCCGGCTGGAGATTGCCCATCTGCTGCATGGCCAGTACCGGCGCCAGGACTATCTGAAGGAAACCGTGCGCCTGGGCGCCGGCCTGGATGCGCAGAGCATGCTTACCGAGGAGGCGACCGAACGCGGCCTGGCCTGTCTGCGCCGCTTTGCCGCCCGGCTCGAAGGCGTGCCGCTGCGCCAGGTGCGTGCGGTGGCCACCCAGACCCTGCGCGAGGCCCGCAACCGCAACGCCTTCCTGGAACGTGCGCAGAAAGTGTTGGGTTATCCGATCGAAGTCATCTCCGGCCGTGAAGAGGCCCGACTCATCTATGCCGGCGTGTGCCGGCTGCAGGCATCCGAGGATCCGCGTCTGGTCATCGACATTGGCGGGCGTTCCACCGAGATGATCCTGGGGCGCGGCACCCAGCCGTTGAAGGCGGAGTCCTTCCAGGTGGGCAGCGTCAGCCTGTCCATGCGTTTCTTCCCGGACGGCCGTTTCACCGCCGAGGCCTTCCGCGCGGCCCAGGTGGCCGCGGGTGCCGAGCTGGAAGAGGCGCTCACGCAATTCGCCCGCCATACCGCACAGCCTCGCTGGCGGGCTGCGCTGGGCTCTTCGGGCACCGTGGGTGCGGTGGCCCAGATCCTGGCGGCCAACAATGTCTCGGACGGCAGCATCACGCTGGACGGCCTGCGCTGGTGCATCCAGCAATGTCTGGAGGCTGGGCATGTGGAGGCCCTCAAGATCGCCGGCCTGAAAGAGGACCGCCGCGCGGTGGTGGCGGGTGGCTTGTGCATTCTGTACACGCTGCTGACCCACTTCGACATTGACCGCCTGGCGCCCGCCAAGGGCGCCTTGCGCCAGGGGGTGGTGTTTGATCTTGCGGAACGTCTGGACCCGTCCCTGCTGGGGACGGGGCGGGACATGCGGGAGCAGTCGGTGGCCGAGCTGCAACGGCGTTTTGCTGTGGACCGCGCACAGGCACAACGTGTGCGCGAGGTTTCGCAGCAGCTCCACGCGCAGTTGTTGCCCAAGGCAGATGAAGAGCAGCGGCGTGAGCTGGGCTGGGCGGCCGCCCTGCACGAGATTGGCATGATGGTTTCGCATCACGACTTCCACCGCCACAGTGCCTACCTGCTCTCCCATGTAGACGCACCAGGCTTCTCGCAAAGCCAGCTGCGCCGCCTGGGCGACCTGGCCATGGGCCAGCGGGGGGGGTTGCGCAAGCTGGATGACCAGTTGCAGGACGAAGGCCTGATGTGGCAGTTGCTCTCACTGCGCCTGGCGGCCATCAAATGCCACGCCCGGGGCCTGGTGGACGCGTCTGCCATGCAACTGGCCCGGCAAGGCCAGCAGGTCACCATCCGCATGAACAAGGGATGGGCAGACGCGCACCCACGCGCGCACTACCTTCTGCGCGAAGAACAGGAAGCCTGGGCCAAACTCGGCCGCCTCAAGCTCACGCTCGAGGCCTGAGGCCCAGCCAAGCTCATCGCACCCATTGGCCGCAAGGCGCGCCGAACGCCTCCAACGCGTCCAACGCGTCTAACGCCATTCCCGCACCTCGCTGCGTACCAGCCGTGTTCAACGCACCTGCTGGCCACAAGGCGCGCCGAACGCGCGAAGCGCCGTTCAAGCGGGGCTCTGATACGCGCAGAGGGCCGCCGCCGGGCCGCCCCAAGGCGGCCCGCAGCCCCCTAGGAACCTCTGCCTAGGGGGGCGGGATGGTCGGGCCCGAGGCCCGGCCATCCGGGGGCACCATCTCCCTGTACAGGTGCATCAGGGCCTGTTGGGCGCTGATACCGTCTTCATCCCTGATCCGCTGTGAGGTGCCATCCGGGCCCAGTTGCCAGGCATCCTTGGTGTCGTGCAGATACGGCACCAGACCTTCGTCAATCACGCGCTGGCGCAGCTTGGGGTCCAGCACCGGCCAGGCCACCTCGATGCGGCGCAGCATGTTGCGGCTCATCCAGTCCGCACTGGAGAGATACAGCGCCTCGTCCCGCTCGCTCGGGCCCCAGCGGAAATAGAAGATGCGGGAGTGCTCCAGAAAGCGGCCCACCACCGAGCGCACCACGATGTTGTCGGTGAGCTCGGGCAACCCGGGCGGCAGCATGCAGGCGCCGCGCACGATCAGATCGATACGGGCCCCTGCCCGGCCCGCACTGATCAGCGCATTGATCAGCTCCGCATCGGTCAGCGCATTGATCTTCAGCACCACGCGTGCAGGCTCACCCCGTTGGGCTGCGGCCTGCACCTGCCCCAGCGTCTCGCACATCACGCGGTGCAGGTTGAAGGGTGCCAGCAGCAGCTTGCGCGGCGCCTTGAAGGTGGAGAGTGACGCGAGTTGACGGAACACCAGGTCCATGTCGCCGGTCAGGTCGGCATCCGCCGTGAGGTAACCGATGTCGGTGTAAAAACGCGCCGTCCGCGGGTTGTAGTTGCCGGTGGAGAGGTGGCCGTAGCGCCGCAGGCGGCCGCCTTCGCGCCGGGTGATGAGCATCAGCTTCGCATGGGTCTTGAGCCCCACGATGCCGTAGACCACCTGCGCACCCACCGCTTCCAGCCGCTCGGCCCAATTGATGTTGGCTTCCTCGTCAAACCGGGCCTTGAGCTCCACCACGGCCAGCACTTCCTTGCCACGACGGGCCGCCTCGATCAGCAGGTCCGCCAGTACCGACTGACTGCCGGTGCGGTAGATGGTCTGTTTGATGGCCAGCACGTCCGGGTCTTCAACGGCCTCACGCAGCAACTGCACCACCGGGTCGAAACTCTCGAAGGGGTGATGCAGCAGGACATCGCCTTTGGCGCGCAGCTTGTCCAGGATGGATTTGCCACGCGGCAGCCGGCCGGTCGGCCAACTGGGTTCGTAGGGCTGAAAGCGCAGGTCGTCCGCATCGGTCTGGTCGATCAGCTCATTGAGCCGCACCAGGTTCACCGGTCCGTTCACCCGGTAAAGCGCCGCTTCGGGCAATGCGAACTGCTCCAGCAGGAAGCGGGAGAGCTCCTCCGGGCAGGTGTTGACCACCTCCAGCCGGACGGCGCGGCCAAAGTGCCGCGTGGTCAGCCCGGAGCGCAGCGCGTGGCGCAGGTTGGCAATCTCTTCCTCATCCACTTCCAGGTCGGAATCGCGGGTGACGCGGAACTGGGAGAAGGCTTCCACCTGACGGCCGGGGAACAGCTCGTCCAGGTGGGCCCGGATCACGCTGGTGAGCAGCACAAAGCTCTGCTTGCCTGCGCTCACGTGGGCGGGCAGCTTGATGACGCGGGGCAGCACCCGCGGCACCTTGACGATGGCGATGCGGGTGTCTCGACCCAACGCGTCCTTGCCGGAGAGCCGGGCCACGAAATGCAGGGACTTGTTGGCCACCTGCGGGAAGGGATGGGCCGGGTCCAGGCCCACCGGCACCAGCAGCGGCCGCACCTCGCGCTCGAAGAATTTGGCGACCCAGGCGCGTTGCTCCTCGTTGCGATCCGCATGGTTCAGGATCTGGATGTTGTGCTCGCGCAGGGCGGGCATCACCTGGTCGTTGAACACGGCGTATTGCAGGTCGATCAGCTCATGCGCGGCGCGCGCCACACGCTCGATGTCCCGCGAGGTGACCAGGCCGCTGCCGTCATGCTGGGCATCCAGCATGTCGGCGAACCTGACCTCGCAGAATTCGTCCAGGTTGGACGAGACGATGCAGATATATCGGAGCCGTTCCAGCAGAGGCACGTCCTGGCGCTGGGCCTGGGCCAGGACGCGACGGTTGAACTCGAGGATGGCTTGTTCGCGATTAAGCAGTTGCACAGCGGGCGCGGTCATGAAACCCATTCTATGAAGGTATCGTGACAGTCCAATGACCCCCGAAAGAGCCATGGCCGGACGGTCAACCGGCGGCGGCGGCCGGTGCCGCTCGCTGCCTCAGGCGGGTGTGCGCAGCGCCTGTGCCACGGTGTTGGCATCGGACTCGGCGCGCTCGCGCTGGCGCGCGCCCCAGTCCAGGATCTCCAGGTGGCCATCCGGATGCTCCACCAGGGCCGTGAGGCTTTCCACCCAGTCGCCGTCATTGGCGTAGAGGATGCCGTCGATGTCGCGCAGTTCGGCATGGTGGATGTGTCCACACACAACCCCCTGCACGCCCCGCTTGCGAGCCTCCTTGGCCAACGCTTCCTCGAAGTCGTTGAGGTAGGACACCGCGCGCTTCACCTTGAGCTTCAGATATTTGCTCAGGCTCCAGTACGGCAGCCCCAGGCGGGCACGCAGCGAATTGAGGTGGCGGTTCAATCTCAGCGTGAACTCGTAGGCCGTGTCCCCCACGTGGGCCAACCATTTGGCGCACTGGATCACCCCGTCGAACAGGTCACCGTGGGTGACCCACAGCTTGCGGCCGTCGGCGGTTTCATGGATCCATTCATGGGCCACCTCGATGCCACCGAAGCTGTGGTTCAGGTACTTGCGAGCGAACTCATCATGGTTACCCGGCACATAGATCACCCGACATCCCTTGCGCGCCTTGCGCAGCAGCTTCTGCACCACATCGTTGTGGGCCTGGGGCCAGTACCAACTGCGACGCAGTTGCCAACCGTCCACGATATCGCCCACCAGGAACAATTGCTCGCACTCCACTTCCCGCAGGAACTCCAGCAGGGCGCGGGCCTGGCAGCCCGGCGTGCCCAGGTGCAGGTCTGAAATCCACACTGTGCGAACACGGATGGACCCGCTCTCCTCCGCCTCAGCGACGGGGGGCGGGTTCGATACTGCGGCGGCCAGAAGTGTGTCGGTCAGCATGGCCCCACAGCTTGCGGATGTCTCGTGAAAGCTTGATGACCGTCACCCACCGATAATCACTGCCATGCACTTGTTGATCTCCCATGCCAGCGCGCAGGAGCCGCACGTTGAAGCGGCCTTGCGCGAACTGGAACTACCGGCCCTCAGCCAGTTGCTGGGCCTGTTGACGGCCACTGAAACGCTGGGGGACGACGACCATGCGCCCCTGCCGCCGCACGAACTCGCGCTGGCCCGCTTGCGGGGCGTGGACGACGACGCCCTGCCCGTGGCAGCCTGGCGGCTGCGTGACGCGGGCGTAGCGCCGGGGGATGCCGCCTGGGCGCTGGTGACGCCCATTCATCTGGCGGTGGGCGCCGATCAGGTCACGGCATTGGCGCCTGCCACGCTGGGCCTGACCGAGGACGAATCGCGCGCCTTCCTGGAAGCGCTGACACCGGAGGTCTTCCCGGCGGCGCAAGGCTGGGCCACCCGCTGGCTGGCGGTGGACACCTGGGCGGTGTCGCACCCGTCGCTGGACGGCCAGATGGCCGCGAGCCTGGATCGCATCCTGAACCGTGCGGTGGAGACCTGGATGCCGACGTCTCGGCCGCTGCGGACCTTGTTGAACGAATTGCAGATGGTGTTGCACGACCTGCCGTTGAACCAGGCGCGTGACACACGGGGTCTGCGTCCGGTGAATGCGGCGTGGGTGAGTGGCTGCGGCCGGGACCGTGGGCATGCCCTGCCGGCGGACCTGCTGGTGGACACGCGCTTGCGTGAGCCCATGCTGGCGGGTGACCTGTACGCCTGGAGCGAGTCCTGGAAGGCGCTGGATGCAGGGCTGTTGTCAGAGGCGCTGCATCATGTGCGTGGGGGCGGTGCCCTGCAGCTCACCTTGTGCGGTGAGCGGGCGGCCTGCCGTTGGGAGCGGCGTCCGGCGGGTGGCTGGCAGCGCTTGAAGGAACGATTTTCCGCACCGCAGGTGCAGGTGGCAAAAGCCTTGGAGGCCTTGTGAGCGCATCTCCGCACAGCCCGCGCATTCTGACGCGTGACGTTCCGGCGGATCCGGCATTGGCACTGCAGCAGGCGGGCTTGTCGCCCCTGCTGTCGCGGCTGCTGGCCTCGCGCGGAGTGGTCTCGGCGCAGGAGCTCGATGCCGATCTCAAGCATCTGGTCCCGCCGGACGGCCTGTTGGGCATCCAGGCGGCCGCCACGCTGCTGGCCGACACGCTGGCGGCCGGCGAACGCATCTGCGTGGTGGCCGATTACGACTGCGATGGTGCCACTGCCTGCGCGGTCATGTTGCGTGGGCTGGCGATGCTGGGGGCAGCGCCGGGCAGCGTCTCTTATGTGGTGCCGGACCGGGCGGTGCATGGTTACGGGCTGACGCCGACCATTGTGGACCTGGCGATGCAGCATCAGCCGCGCCTGCTGGTGACGGTGGACAACGGCATTGCCAGCCATGCGGGTGTGGCGCATGCGCGTGCATTGGGCCTGAAGGTGTTGGTGACCGACCATCACCTGCCAGCCATTGATGCGGATGGGGTGGCGACCGTGCCGGAGGCGGATGCGCTGGTGAACCCGAACCAGCCGGGTTGCACGTTCCCGAGCAAGAACATGGCGGGGGTGGGTGTGGCCTTCTATGTCTTGCTGGCCTTGCGCGGCGAATTGCGTCGCAGGGGTGCGTACACGGATGGCGTGCAGCCCCGGCTGGATGTGTTGCTGGACCTGGTGGCGCTGGGCACGGTGGCGGACGTGGTGAAGCTGGATGCCAACAACCGCCGGCTGGTGGCGCAGGGTTTGCGGCGCATGCGCGCGGGGCGGATGCAGCCGGGTGTAGCGGCCTTGTTCACGGCGGCGGCGCGGGACGCGTTGCGGGCCAACAGTTTCGATCTGGGGTTTGCCTTGGGGCCGCGCATCAATGCGGCGGGACGGCTGGCCGACATGACGATGGGGATCACCTGCCTGACGACCGAGGACAGTGATCAGGCGTTGACGCTGGCCAAGGAGCTGGACCGCATCAATCGGGAGCGGCGCGAGATCGAGGCGGGCATGCAGGAGCAGGCGTTGGCGCTGCTGGATCGGCTGATGGATGACCCGCGGCTGAAGGGTGCACCGCCGCCGGCGCTGGCGCTGTTTGATGAAGATTTCCACGAAGGGGTGGTGGGGATCGTGGCGTCGCGCATCAAGGACCGGCTGCATCGGCCGGTGTTTGTCTTTGCGCGCGGTGCTGACGGGCAACTGAAGGGCTCGGGGCGGTCGATTCCCGGCTTCCATCTGCGGGATGCGCTGGATCTGGTGTCCAAGCGCCACCCCGACCTGCTGAGGAAGTTTGGGGGGCACGCCATGGCTGCGGGCTGCACCTTGGCGCCAGGGGGCGTGGAGGCCTTTGCGGCTGCGTTTGAGCGGGTGGCTGGCGAGTGGCTGGATGAAGCCTCACTGACCCGGACCTTGCGCACGGATGGCCCGCTGCCCCCGGACGCCTTCTGTGCGGAGACGGTCCAGGAGCTTGAAGCCCAGGTCTGGGGTCAGGCCTTTGAAGCGCCGTTGTTCTGTGACCAGGTGCAGGTCATTCACCAACGGATCGTGGGGGAGCGGCATCTCAAGCTGCGGCTGCGTCAGGGAGCGCTGTTGAGGGATGCGATCTGGTTTGGGCGCACCGAGTCGCTACCGGACCTGGTCACCTTGGCTTATCGGCTCACCTTGGATGAGTACCAGGGGCAGCAGCGGGTGCAGATGGTGGTGGAGGCGATGGCGGACTAGGGAAGCGCTGCACAGCGCCCGCCAGCCGAGGTGGCTCCGGGCGCGCCTCTCAGGCGCCCAACGAACGGCGCACCCAATCCACGATGGCTTGGGCGGGCATGGCGCCGGCTTGACGCGCCACCTCCTGGCCATCGAGGAACAGCAGCAGCGTGGGAATGCTGCGAATGGCGTACTGAGCGCTTTGCTGCGGGGCCAGGTCGGTATCGAGCTTGATGAAGCGCACTTCGGGCAGGGCGCTGGCGGCCTTTTCGAAATGTGGCGCCATGCTGCGGCAGGGCCCGCACCAGGCGGCCCAGCAGTCCACGACCACGGGCAGCTCTGTGCCGGCCACATAGCGATCGAATATCTCGGCCGAGACGTCCATGGGTTTGGCGGCCATCAATGGCGTGCTGCAGTTTCCGCAGTCTGGCGATTCCGCCAGACGCTCGCGCGGAACACGATTCTTTGCACCGCAGGAAGGGCAGACGATATGCAGGCTCACGGTATTGGTGTCGGTATCCATGTTCAGTCCTCGTAACGCTCAATGCTCAACGCGCAGGCGGCAATTCAGATGCCACATCATGCGCTCAAGTGCTGCAGAGCGAATCTCCCAATTGGTTCAGTTGCATGCGAGCCCACGGTCATCATGACCCCTCTCGTTGAAGTCGTGAACATACTCAATTCAGGAAATCACTGGCCCGGGGGTATTTGCGTAAGTATCAGGAGGAGCCCCGGAGGGGCGGGGGACATGGCGCAAATACCTCCGGGCCGGTGATTTCCGAGCGCAGTCAAAGACCCCCACGTTTGACGCCAATCAAACAGGTACGCCCCTTGCCACCCCAGAATCAAGCCGGACACCCCCATGTCCATCTTGATCAACGAAACCAAACGAGACAACGAAAGGCCCCACCATGCCGAACTACAAGGATGACGGAAAACTATTCGTACTGGTTGCGGATGAAGGCGTTGCGCGGCTGCTGAAGCTGCCGGAAGAAGGTGGCGACCTGGAGGATGTGACCACGCTCACGGATGCGGCAGCCCATGCCGACAAGGCCGATCTGCGCCGTGATGCGGAGGGCCGCCGGGGCAACAGTACGACATCTTCCGCCGGTGTTGATGAACTTCACCAGGAGGCGATCAGCTTCTCCACCCGCGTCGCCCGAACCCTGGATGATGGATTCAACAACGGTGACTTTACGCAACTCCGCATCGTTGCCGCGCCCCGCTTCCTGGGCCTGCTGCGCAAGGCGCTGAGCCCGCAGGTCACCAAGCTCGTGCTGGACGAGACCAATGTGGACGTCGTCCATGAAAGCCTGGGCGCCCTGACCTCCCGCCTCTTCCCCGAGCGGGACTTCAGCCAGCGCAAACCCTGAGTGTCGCGGGCCGCGTGTTGCCCACTGCGGCGCCGGCCCGCGCCGGTTTTTTGCCGCCCGCCGACGCTCATTAAACAGCGCTGACGGCACGCCTATCGCGAGCCTCCTAGAATCGGTCGTGTGAACACCCCCCTGCCTGCCGACCCCACACCGCCCGCAGCCCCCCCCGCCCGGGCGCCTCTGCACGCGCTCTCCAATGCGGACCTGCACTGCCACTCCGTGGTGTCGGACGGCACACTCACCCCGGAACTCCTCGCCGCCCGCGCCAAGGCGCACGGCGTGGAACTCTGGGCCTTGACCGATCACGACGAGGTCGGGGGCCAAGAGCGCGCCCTGGCGGCCGCCCGAGCGCAAGGCCTGCCCTACCTCACCGGCGTGGAAATCTCGGTGACCTTCGCCACCAAGGTGGTGCACATCGTGGGCTTGGGTTTCGACCACCACAACGAACAACTCGTGAACGGGCTGCGCGCCACACGTGGCGGCCGGGGCGCCCGCGCCCGCGAAATGTCCGAAGGGCTGGCGCAAGTGGGCATCCTGGGCGCCTACGAAGGTGCCCTCAGATATGCCGGCAACCCCGAGCTGATCTCCCGAACCCACTTCGCCCGCTTCCTGGTCGAGACCGGCCAGTGCTACGACGTGCCTGAGGTCTTCCGCCGCTACCTCACCGAAGGCAAACCCGGCTACGTCCCCCACCGATGGGCCTCGCTGGGGGACACCGTCCGCTGGATCCGCGAGGCGGGCGGCATGGCCGTCATCGCCCACCCGGGCCGCTACGGCTTCACACCCACCGAGGAATACGCGCTGATCACCGAATTCATCGGCCACGGCGGGCGCGGCATCGAGGTGGTCACCGGTAGCCACTCGGCCGCCGACATCCTTCAATACACCGACACAGCGCTCGAATTCAACCTGCTGGCCTCACGTGGATCCGATTTCCACAGCCCCGAGGAAAGCCGGGTGGATGTCGGCAAGCTGGGCGAACATCTCTCGGGCAAGCTCCAACCGGTCTGGACCGCACTCAGCGACCGGATCCATTGGCCTCCATCAGCCCACTGACACCCACCATGGCCCAGATCTTCGAAGTCCACCCCGACAATCCCCAGGCCCGCTTCCTGCGGCAAGCGGCGCAGATCCTGGACCAGGGCGGCATCGGTGCCATCCCCACCGACTCCAGCTACGCGCTGGTCTGCCGCCTGGACGACAAGGCCGCCGCCGAGGCCCTGCGCCGCATCCGCGGCGTGGACGACAAACACCACATGACCCTGCTGTGCCGCGACCTCAGCGAGCTGGGCAGCTATGCCCGCGTGGACAACAAGCAGTACCGCCTGCTCAAGAACGCCACGCCAGGCCGCTTCACCTTCATCCTGGAGGCCACCAAGGAAGTGCCCCGGCGCCTCTCGCATCCCTCGCGCCGCACCATCGGCCTGCGGGTGCCGGACCACCGCGTCACCCAGGAACTGCTGGCGCTCATTGGCCAGCCGCTGCTGGCCACCACGCTGATCCCGCCCGGCGAGAAGGAGCCGCTCAATGACCCGGAGGAGATCACGCACCGCTACGACAAGCTGATCCAGGTCATCATCAACGGCGGCGCCTGCGCCATGCAGCCCACCACCGTGGTTGACCTCACGGCAGACCAGCCCGTGCTGGTGCGGCTGGGCGGCGGAGATCCCTCCCGGCTGGGGCTCGAAGTGCTGGAAGCGGAAGAAGAGGACGCCTGAGCCAGACGAAAAAAGCCTCGCAGAGCGAGGCTTTTTGCAGATCACGCGCTGGTGAGGCGTAGATCAAGCGCCGATCAAGGGTCGATCAAGCACCGACCGGTCGCCGATCAAGCGCACTTCATGCGCTGATCAGACCGCCGCCGTGATCACGATCTCGATCTTCCACTCCGGCTTGGCCAGATGGGCCTGCACCGTGGCTCGCGGCGGCGTATGGCCGGCCGGCACCCAGGCGTCCCATGCCGCATTCATGCCGGCCAGGTCCGCCAGGTCCTTGATGTAGAGCTGGGCGCGCAGGATCTTGGTCTTGTCCGTACCGGCGCGGGCCAGCAGGCGGTCGATCATGCCCAGCACTTGGGTGGTCTGCCCCTGGATGTCCTGGGTCGCGTCTTCCGGTACCTGACCGGCCAGGTACACCACGCCGTTGTGGACGGCCATCTCGGACAGACGGGGACCGACGTCGAAGCGTTCGATGTTGCTCATGGGTTGTGATGCTTGGTTTTGGAAGAATGATGCGACTTGCCGCCGTGGCCGTGGCCCCCTGAGCCTTCACCGGCCCCGCCCCCGGATCCGCCGGCAGACTTCTGGCCCAGCTTGCTCTCGGTCCCCTTCAGCAGCTTGCTGATGTTGGCCTCATGGCGCCAGACCAGCAACAAGCTCATCAGCGCGATGGCGAACAACTCCGGCCCGACACCCCAGATCAGCATCTGGTAGAACGGCGCAAACACGGCCGCCGCCATGGAGGCCAGGGACGAATAACGGAAGAAGAAGGCGATGATGATCCAGGTCAGCAGCGTCGCCAGTCCCAGGAACGGGTTGATCGCCAGCAGCACCCCGGCCGCCGTCGCCACGCCCTTGCCGCCCTGGAAACGGAAGAACACCGGCCACAGGTGGCCGATGAAGGCCGCCAGGCCCACCAGCGCGGCCACGCCCGCCTCCATGCCGTAGGCGGCGCCGAAGTGCAGCACCAGCACCACCGGCACATAGCCCTTCAGCGCGTCGAACAGCAGCGTGAGAATGGCGGCGGCCTTGTTGCCGGAGCGCAGCACGTTGGTGGCGCCGGGGTTGCCCGAGCCATAGCTGCGCGGGTCCGACAGCCCCATCAGCCGGCTGATGATGACTGCGAAGGACAACGAACCAAAGAGATAACCGGCCAGGATGGCCAGCACGGAAAACAGGACTTCTTGCATGGGGCGTTATTCTGCCCCGGACTTCAGCGCGCACTCGACCGCTCGCGCGCCCAGCAACTCCGTCAAAACCCTTGGTTCGATGCTGACCAGGTAGCCACGCCGGCCCCCATTGATCAGGATGCGGGGCAGCGCGAGGATGCCGGCCTCCACAAACACCGGCATCTCCTTGCGCGTACCGAACGCGGACGTGCCTCCCACCAGGTAGCCGCTGTGCCGCTGCGCCACGTCCGGCTTGCAGGGCTCCACCTTCTTGCAGGGGATCTGCCGCGCCAGCTCCTTGAGGCTGACGGTGCAGTCACCATGCATCAGCACGATCAGCGGCTGCGCCTTTTCGTCCTGCATCACCAGCGTCTTGACCACCTCGTGCTCCGGCACGCCCAGTTGCCGCGACGATTCGCCGGTGCCGCCTCGATCGACGTAGTCATAGACATGCTCGCCAAAGGCGACCCCCTGCTGCCGCAGCCACTGCGTGGCGGGCGTTTCACTCACGTGTGAACCCTTCTTGCTCATGGAGCGGCATTTTGGACCAAGCCCGGGCGCGGCGGCTTGTACAGGATTGCGGCAGGATGCTGACATCCATTGGCAGCACCCGCCGTTAGGCTCCCGCTCCACCATGCCGCTCGCCACCTCCGCCCCCCTGCTCAAGGAACTGATCAACCCCGCCGCCCTCAAAGGCGTGGCGGCGCTGTTCTCGGAACTGTCGCCGTCGTTCGACCGGCGCCGCTTCCTGGCGGCTGCCGGGGAAGGCCTGGACGAACTCTCCATCCTGCAACGTGTCCATCGCGTGGCGCAAAGCCTGGCGCTGGCCCTGCCCGGCAGCTATGCGGAGCAACTGGCGCTGGTGGTGGAAGCCGGCCCGCGCCTGAGTGGCGCCTTCCTCAACATGGCGCTGGGGGACTTCGTGGCCACCTACGGCCTGGCAGACCCGGCCCGGTCGCTAAAGGCGCTCAAACGGCTCACGCCCTACGGCACAGCGGAATTTGCGGTCCGCCCCTTCCTGCGGCAGGACCTCACCGGCACATTGCGCACCATGGAAGGCTGGGCGCAAGACCGCAATGAACATGTGCGGCGGCTGGCCAGCGAGGGCTGCCGCCCCCGCCTGCCGTGGTCCTTCCGGCTCGACGCGCTGGTGAAAGACCCGACGCCGCTGACCCCCATCCTGCATGCGCTGCGTCACGACAGCAGCCTCTACGTTCGCCGCTCCGTGGCCAACAGCCTCAACGACGTGACCAAGGACCATCCGGATTGGGTGTTCACCCATGTGGCCGATTGGGAGATGGACCACCCGCACTGCACCTGGATCGTCAAGCATGCGCTGCGCAGCCAGATCAAGAAGGGTGACCCGCGCGCCCTGCGCCTGATCGGCGCCAGCGACGGGGCCGAGGTGGCCATCGACGGGCTGTCGGTCAGCCCGGCCCGTGTGGCCCTGGGGGGCGAGGTCGAGATCGCATTTGCGTTGCGCTCGGTGGGCAGCGCGGCCCAGCGGCTGGTGGTGGACTATGTCGTCCACTACGTGAAGAAGAACGGCAGCCCGTCACCCAAGGTGTTCAAGCTCAAGACGGTGGCGCTGTCTGCCGGCGAGACCACGTCGGTCCGCATCCGCCGGGCCCTGCGCAACTTCACCACCCGCGTGCACTACGCTGGCGAGCACCGGGTGGATGTGGTGGTGAACGGCCAGACGCTCGCGAGTGGCACCTTCACCTTGACGGTGTGACCAGTCACTGGCCGGGGTCGCGGATCTCCCAGCGGATGCGGTCGATCGCGGCCAGCGTGTCCGCCTCCAGCCTGCGGCCCAGCGCCGCCACGTTCTCGTCCAGTTGCTCGGCCGTGGTGACGCCGATCAGCGTGGACTGCGTCTGCCAGCGCGAAGACACCCAGGCCATCGCCAGCGTGGCCGGGCTGATCCCCAGCTCGCGCGCCAGCGCGTTGTAGCGGCGGGCGGCTTCCAGCGTCTCCGGGCGCGCCCAGCGCTGCTTGCGCATGCTCTCGAAGATCGCCAGGCGGCCGGGCTTGGCCGGATCGTCCAGACCATGCGCGTCGTACTTGCCGGTCAAGGAACCGAAACCCAGCGGCGAATAGGCCAGCAGGCTGACGCCATGGCGGTACAACGCCTCGTCCAGGCCGTTCTCCAGCACACGGTTCACCAGGCTGTAGGGGTTCTGCACGCTGACCACGCGCGGCAGCCCATGCAACTCCGCCAGTCGAATGAACTCCGCCACGCCATAAGGCGTCTCGTTGGACAGGCCGATGTAGCGAATCTTGCCGGCCTTCTGCAGGCGCGCCAGCGCCTCCAGCTGGTCATGGATGGCGGTGACGGGTTTGTCCTTGGCCGGGTCGAAGTACAGGCCGCCGAACATCGGCACATGACGGTTGGGCCAGTGGATCTGGAAGAGGTCAATGGTGTCGATCTGCAGGCGGCGCAGGCTGTCTTCGCAGGCGGAGACGATCTGATCGGCCGTCAGGTCCTGGCTGCCTTCACGGATCCAGTCATAACCCCGCGACGGGCCGGCGACCTTGGAGGCAATCACCAGACGCTCCCGCAGGCCGGGACGGGCCTGCAGCCAGCGGCCAATGATGGCTTCGGTCTGCCCGAAAGTGGCAGCACGCGCTGGCACGGGATACATCTCGGCGGCATCCAGCAGGTTGATGCCCGCAGCGACGGCGCGGTCCATCAGGGCAAAGCTGCCGGCCTCGTTGACCTGTTCGCCAAAGGTCATCGTGCCCAGGCCGATGCGGCTGACCGACAGGTCCGATTGGCCGAGGGTGATGCGTTCCATGGTGGAGCTCCTGAATACACGAATGACGCAGAAGTTTGCATCAACCGGCCGCACCCGTTCGGTGGGGTGATGTCGGAGCCTGGCCAGTGACACAATGCCCAATTGCACCCTTGAAATTATTGTTCTACAGTAATTTTTTACCAGTCTACGGCAAGTGACATGATGAATTCAGTGGCGGGCCCTGCGGCGCGGCGCCTGTTGAGGATCTCGCGGACTGTGCGAGCACTGGCTCTGGCCGGCATCATGCGGGAGGCGCACCGCATGGCACAGGAGAACGCCGAGTTCGTCTGAACCCGGCAAGCACCGCCATGCCCATCGTCGTTCGACTCGATGTGATGCTTGCGCAGCGCAAGATGCGCTCCAAGGAATTGGCCGGGGCCATCGGCATCACAGAAGCCAACCTGTCGCTGCTGAAATCCGGCAAGGTGCGCGGCGTGCGCTTCGACACGCTGGCCCGGATCTGCGCGGTGCTGCATTGCCAGCCGGGTGACCTGCTGTCCTGCGAGCCAGGGGATGAAGATTCGCCTGGTGCCGGCGCGGGTGGAGACGGCAATGCCTGAGCGCGCCGGCCACCCATGCCGCCTCCCATTTTTCAACCTGAACCGCGTCAAGCGGGCCTGCACCATGTCCTGTGAGAAGACTCGGAACCGCCGTCAACGAGTGTCGCGTGCCCGGTGGTGGGCGGGGTCCGTCCTGAACGCCTCCGTCCTTGGCGCATCCGTTTTTAGCGCATCCAGTTTTAGCGCATCCATCTTTAGCGCGGCCTGCCTGCTGGCGCAGACGGCCACCGCAGCGCCGGCACTTGACGGCGACGTCGCCGAATCCGCGCCATCAGCATCAGCATCAGCATCAGCATCAGCATCAGCATCAGCATCAGCATCACCAGCAGCATCAGCATCAGCAGCGACCGAGGCCGCCACACCGCAGGCCCTGCCCTCGGTGCAGACCCACCTGCAACGGGGCAGCTTCATTCCGTACAAGCAGCTCAACGAGCTGCTGACAACGCTGCGGACCGAAGGCGAAGGTCTCTTCGTCAGCCGGCTGCGGCTGCGGTCTGCCGACAAGAGCAAGCCCTTGCCGCCCAACGCCAAGCTGGCACTGATGGACGACGACCGCACCATCGACATCCCCGTTGCGGCCGACGGTCGCTTTGATCTGCCCACCTTTGCAGCGGAAGAAGCCCGACGCATGGAGCTGGGCACCAACCTGGCCAAAGGTTCGACGCAGCTCCAGCTGAACTTCGACCTCACCACGCCCCCGGACCGGCTGGACATGGCGACCGTGCGGCGTGTGGTGCGGGTGGGCCAGCATCTGCGCAGCGAACTGCTGCCCTGGTACCTGCGCTGGCTGATCCCGCAGGTCGACGGCGTGGTGATCTGCAGCGACAAGCCGGACTGGCAGCTGGAGTGGCCGGAGAATGGTCAGGTGCTGGCCTTGCCGCTGCCGGCGGAAGCCACCACGCGCGAGCCAGAGACCGCAAAGGACCAAGCCTCGCGCCCCTGCACCTCGCTCAGTGGCCAGGAGCAGTGGCCCGACAACGCACGGCTGCAGTCACCCGCCAGCCATCACACAAAGCTCTATATCCGGCTGCGCCAGACCCGCGCCTCCTGAGACAGGAACACCGCGCAACCTCCTGCCCCGGGCCGCGCACCTGGAACCCCGTCTTCGCCAACCGGGCTCGCCCAAGGCCATGTACGGCCTGACCGGCGAGCCACGGCCCTCGCAGCGTCGGCACAAGCCGGCCCGGGCACCCGTCAGCGGATTCGAAGATTCGACGCCAGGTGCATGCGCAGGGCATCGACCTTCGGCAGCAGTTGCTTGCGCTGGGGCCAGACGAGGCGCAGCGGCAGCCCATCCACGCTGCACGCCGGCAGGAATTGGACCAGGCGCCCACGCTCAAGCGCCTGTGCTGCGAGCCAGGTCGCCAACTGCGCCACACCGTGCCCGGCGATGACCGCCTCCAGCAGCGCTTCGCCGTGGCCCACCACGAGCCGGCTGTCCATGGTGCGTCGTTCGATCGGCGCTGAACCCTTGGGGATCAGCCAGGGACTGGGTGTCCCGTCGGCGCGCCCGTAGGTCACCGTCTCGTGCGCATCGAGCTCGTTGATGGCGAGCGGCGTGCCCTTGCGGGCGATGTAGGCGGGCGACGCGCAAAAGATCAGCCGCTCGTGACCCAGGAACTGCTGGCCCACATGGGCCGGCCATGAATCGGGCCCGCCAATGCGGACCGCCACGTCGATGCCTTCGTCCACGACATCGACAAATCGATCGGTGAACGACACATGCGTCTGCACGGCCTGGTGCTGCTCCGAGAACTGCAGCAGCAGCGGCATGACCTGCATCCGGCCAAAGGTCGCCGGAACATCGACACGCAGCCGGCCCGAAGGCTCGGACGCATCATCGGCCAGCACGCGCTCCGCCGATTCCAGTTCCTCCAGCGCGCGCACGCAGATGGTGTGGAACGCCGCGCCAGCGTCGGTCAAGGCGAGCCGCCGCGTGGTTCGATCAAACAGCCGCTTCTTCAATCTCGCCTCCAGGCGGGCGATGGCCTTGCCGACGGCCGAGCTGGTGAGGTTCAACCGCTCGCCAGCCGCGGTGAAGCTGCCGGCGGCCACGGTGGTCACGAATACGTCGATGCCTTTGAGGCGCTCAGCACTGTTCATGCCGTCATTTGAGCATTTCTGGCTCAAATCCATGGAAATTTCATCCGAGATGAGACTTGAGGGATTCAATACCATCGCGGCATCCCCCTTCCCCCTGATCGCCATGTCCTCCCGAACCGCCGTGCCGGCGCCTACGTCCGCCCCTACGTCCGCCCATACGGCGCCAGGACCGACACCGACACCGACACCGACAGAAACATCATCAGCGCCATCAACGGCAGCCATCCTGGCGGTAGCCGCCTTCGCGATCGTCACCACTGAATTCCTGATGGTCGGGTTGCTTCCCGGCCTGGCCCGTGACCTGGGCGTCACCGTATCGGCCGCTGGGCAGCTGGTGACCTTGTTCGCCGTCGTTGTGACAGTGGCTGGCCCGGTGCTGACGGCCTGGCTGTCCCATCTGGAACGCAAGCGCCTGTTCGTGGCGATTCTGGCCTTGTTCGCCGCCTCGAACGCGTTGGCCGCGATGTCCTCCCACTTGTGGGTACTGGCGATCGCCCGTATCGTGCCGGCGCTGGCGCTGCCCGTCTTCTGGGGCACGGCCAGCGAAACAGCCGCCATGATCGCGGGGCCAGCACGCGCCGGCCGTGCCGTCTCTACGGTCTACCTGGGCATCTCGGGCGCCATGCTCCTGGGCATTCCGCTCGGAACACTGTCGGCTGGCTTCATCGGATGGCGTGGTGCGTTCTGGACCTTGGCCTCGGTCTGCCTGGGCGTCGCGGTCCTGCTGCAATGTTTCATGCCCCGCTCCGAGCCCGCCGCGCGCGTCCACCTGCTGCAGCAGGCCAAGATCTTCCGTGATCGACGTTTTGTGGCGAACGTGGTGCTTTCGGTTGTCGTGTTCACCGGCATGTTCACCGGCTACACCTATCTCGCAGAGACGCTGGAGAAGGTCGCAGGCGTGGCGCCGGCCCAGGTCGGATGGTGGCTGATGGGATTCGGCGCCGTCGGCCTGGCCGGCAACTGGCTGGGTGGCCGCTGGGTGCAAAGCGGTGCGCTCGCGACGACGGCCGGCTTCTGCCTGCTGCTCGCCGCAGGGATGGCCGCCACGACGGGCCTCGCGCCCGTCTCCGTCACAGGGCTGGTACTCGCGCTCATGCTCTGGGGCGTTGCCAATACGGCGCTCTATCCAATTTGCCAGATCCGGGTCATGCAATCCGCTTCGCATGCGCAAGCGCTTGCCGGAACGATCAACGTGTCGGCGGCCAACGCGGGGATCGCGTTCGGTGCCCTCCTGGGTGGCGCCGCGATTCCGGCCTGGGGCGTCGAAAGCGTGGGGTGGTTGGGCGCCTTGGTGGCTGTGCTGGCGGTGGTAATGACGCCGTTGGTCGCCCTACTCCGTCGACACTCGGTGGCAGATCCAGGCCCGCGCTGATGTTCTCCGTCAAGCGCCCTCACCGGTCCCCAGGCATCTCTCAACGGAACCTCGCCCGCGGCGATCCCCGCACTCACACCACCGCGAAGTGCACAGCCTCCGCCAGCGCATCCACATGGAACGGCTTCTTCAGGATGAAGCGCGCCCCCAGCACAGCCCCCACCTTGTCCATATCTGCATAACCCGTGGCCAGGATGATGGGCAGGGTGGGCCACAGATCCTGGACCTGGCGGATCAGCTCCGCGCCATTCATGCCGGGCATCACGTAGTCCACGATCAACAAGGTCGGCGGCTTCTCCCGCAGCACTGACAGGGCCGCCAGCCCGTTCGACACGGCTGTGACCTGGTGCCCCAGCACTTCGAGGCTCTGCACGATGGACTGACGCACCTCGTCGTCATCCTCCACCACCAACACCCGCTGCTGCGGCGTTGTGAGGCTGGGGCGGGTCGGCACCAGCTCCTCGCCTTGGGCATCCGATACCAGCGGGAAGGTGAGCAACACATCCGTCCCTTGGCCGATGGTGCTGGCGATGTGCACCTGCCCGCCGGACTGCTTCACGAAGCCATAGACCTGGGCCAGGCCCAGGCCTGTGCCACGACCCATCGCCTTGGTGGTGAAGAACGGCTCAAACACCTTCTCGATGATGGAAGGCGGGATGCCCGCACCGCTGTCCGCCACGCTCAGGCGCACCGCCGGCACCTGCTGATGATTCAGCTCGAGGGTGGCTTCGCTGGTGGAGATGGTGATGGTTCCGCCATCGAGCATGGCGTCCCGCGCATTCACGGAAAGGTTGAGCACCGCCATTTCCAGCTGATTGGGGTCGAGCTGGGCCACCGGGTGGGGATGGCTCAGGTCCACGTTGATCTTCACACGCGACCCCACCGAGGTATGCAGCAGCTCCTGCATGCCGTTGATGGCCGCATGAAGGTTGGTCGCCTGCGGCACCAGGGACTGGTTGCGGGCGAAGGAGAGCAATTGCTCGGTGAGGCGCGCGCCCCGGCGCACGGTTCGTCGGGCGCCTTCAACAATACGCATGGCCTGTGGCGGACAGTCCAGGCGCGCCAGGATGTCCAGATTGGTGCCGATGACATGCAGCAGGTTGTTGAAATCATGGGCGATCCCGCCCGTGAGATGGCCCATGGCCTCCATCTTCTGCACTTGCAAAAGCGTGGTCTGTGCACGCTCGCGCTCCGCGATCTCGTTCATGAGCCGGTTGTTGGCGTCGGAGAGCTCGCGGGTGCGGCTTTCAATGCGGCCTTCCAGGTCCTTGTTGAGTTCTTCCACGGCATCATGGGCCACGGCCAGTTCGGCCAGCATGGAGCGCGTTGCATACTGGCGCGACCTCGCCCGCACGGCAGCCTCGATGGCGGACTGCAAGGAGTCCACGCTCAGCGGACGCTCCAGCAACACCACATTGCCCATCAACTGCAGCGAGGTGGCCGCAACGAGGGGCCGCCTGCCGATGCGCTTGCTGGTGAGCACCACAAACGGAAAGTCCGACCAGGGCGGTTGGGTGCGCAGCCACTGATCCAGCGGATCGCCAGGCGCGACGCAGAAGGCTTCTTCCGTCACCACCGCCGCCGCAGCACCTTCGCTGACAGCGGCCAGCAACTGCTGTGGCGTGGCCACCGGGCAGGCCGACGCCAGGCGTGAGACCACCTCTGCGATCACCTGTGCATCACGGCCGAAAGGCGCCAGGATCAGAACACGGGTCTCCAGAACGGTGGTCATGCAACGTCGGCGTCGCCGAACAGCGCCGTTCTACCCGTGTAGGTGGCCACCCCGGACACCACCCCTTCGAAGTCAGTGAGTGCAACACCCACTTCAATACCGTGCTCTCCCAACCGGAACTCATGGATGGTGGTCGCGTGGCGGTTGGTTCGGCTCTTGGTCACGGACACCGCCTTGAGCAGGTTGCCCCGCGCCTCGAAGTAGCGGAACAACAGCACCGCATCGCTCAGGTAGCTCAGGTCGATGTCCAGCTTGCCCTGGCCCAGGATGCCATGCTGACCCAGCACCAGGATGGTGGTCACCCCGCGCTGGTTGAGGTAGGTCAACAGCTCATGCATCTGCAACACGAGGAACTTGCCACCGGGCATGGCCTGCAGATAAGCATTGAGGCTGTCGATGACGACGGTGCGGACGCCATCCCGCTCCACCGCGCGGCGCACCCCGGTGGCGAACTCGCCGGGGGTCACCTCGGCGGGGTCCAGAGCATTGATGAGGAAGTTGCCCGCCGCCATTTCGGATTCGAGTTCATACCCCATCGACTTGGCGCGGGGTATCAGCGTGCCCAGGCCCTCATCAAAGAGGTAATACGCCGCCTTCTCGCCTCGCTGCAAGGCCGCGTAGACACAGGCGATGGCCGTGGTTGTCTTGCCCACACCGCTCGGGCCGACGAACAAGGTGTTGCTGCCGCGCCCGAGCCCGCCACCGAGCGCCACATCCAGGGCCTCATTGCCTGTGCTGACGTTTTCCGGCGTGAATTCCTTGTGGTGTTCGGCAGCCACCAGGCGCGGGAACACCTCCAGCCCGCCGGTCTTGAGAGTGAAATCGTGCTCTCCGCTTCGGAAGGCGATGCCGCGCATCTTGGGCACACGCAGGAAGCGCTTGTCGGCGCCGTACTCCCCCACCAACTGCTGGAGCCAGACGACGCCATGGGCGATGCTGCGCAACTGCATATCGCCAGCGGCCGCGCTGAGATCGTCGAGCATCAAGACGGTGCAGCCGTGGCGCGCGAAGAAGTGTTTGAGCGCCAGGACCTGGCGCCGATAACGAAGCGGGTCCTGCGCCAGCAGCCGCATCTCGGAAAGGCTGTCAAACACCACCCGCTGAGGCCGACTCGCCTCGATGCGGGCCATGACCCCCTGAACGGTCTGGTTCAACTCCAGCTCCGACGGATGGATGATGGATTGTTCCGCCTCGGGGCTGAGGTCGTCGGGGCTCACCAGTTCAAAGACGTCCAGGCCGGCAACGTCCAGGTCCCAGCCGTGGGACCTGGCCACATCCTTGAGTTCCGCGGCGGTTTCGGAGAGGGTGACATAGAGGCCCTGCTCCCCAGCAGCCAGCCCCGCCAGCAGGAAATGCAGGCCCAGGGTGGTCTTACCGGTACCCGGTTCACCTTCGAACAGGTAGAGATGGCCTTGCGGCAGGCCGCCTTGGAGGATGTCATCCAAGCCGGGGATGCCGGTGGAGCTGCGGTTTTGAGACATGGGCGTGCTGACGCTGGAATGTTGACAGAGGGGCCGGGACAAGCCTCGCATCACGGCACGGATCGGAGGCGTCTGGCAATTTCGGTGCCCGGGTCACCGCCAGCTGGCGCCTGCGCGCGCACTACACTGCAGCCACGCATCGCTCCACCCACTTCAAACAAGCAAGCATGACCACGCCAGACATCTCCCGACTCAGCTACGCCGAACTCGTCGAACTCAACAAGCAACTCGAACAGCAGATCAACGCCAAGCGTGGTGAAGAACTGAAAGTGCTGGTCGACGGCTTCGCCAAGAAGCTCGAGGCTGCCGGTTTCTCCGTCACCGAGGGCGTCGAAGCCCTGAAGCCCTACATGGCCAGCGCGGGCAGCACCCGCAAGGCCGGCGGCGGTGCGGCCCCGGTGCTGTACCGCGACCCGGCCAACCCGGCCAACACCTGGTCCGGCCGTGGCCGTGCCGCCGGATGGCTGGCCGCTTACGAAGAGCAAGGCCGCTCGCGCGACGAATTCAAGGTGTCGCAGAGCTGATCACCCGCAGCGCTCCTCCAGCGCTGCTGCATCACACCCGAGGCAGCCCTGCCTCGGAATCCTCTGCCGGAGCCCTCTGCCTGAGACCGCTCCGCAGAGGCGGCCCTACCGGCCTTCGCTCCGCCGCCCCCGCCTCTCCCCGACATCTGTCGGCGGATTGCCTACGCGGGCATCCCCCGACATCGCACGCCGCGTGACTGCTTCCGCGACTACGTGCAACAAGCTGTGACTGCGACGATTCAGTCATCAACAGCAGGGGGTCGCCATGAACAAGTTCTCGAGCAAGATGATCAAGCGGGTTGCGGTCGGTCTGGGCCTCGTGGCCGCAGCCGTCGGGTCTTCGGTGACCGCCAACGCCACGACCGGCAGCACGACCTTTCAGGTCACCGCCACCGTCATCACCTCGTGCAACGTGTCCGGCGCCGCCCTGAACTTCGGCAACACGGTGGACCCGCTGAACACCT